>NZ_MSZX01000001.1 GCF_002021565.1 Paenibacillus selenitireducens
STRCSSATNDATACTNTRYCHNAGCDCTAACGGGCAGGTTAATCGAATAGTTAATCACGGATTTTGCAATTCAGGAGGTAAATCATATGTAGCTAAATGGGTGTGGTTAATTAACTCTACTGAAGGTCCATACGAAATTCGATACGTTAATCGGTCTTTTCCTACTGGAACATGGTGTCCTGCAGTCGGCTCAATTTCAAATGAAATTTCTAATTTGAAGCCACGGAATCCATTTATTCTTTTGGTTTCGGTTACTTCAATTTTCCACGGTGTAATTTCAGGCGAAAAAGTTTTTGAAATATTTGGGCGGTAATAGTTATCAAGAACTTCACTAATATAAGGAGTTAGCAAGTTCATGAGCATATCCTGTAGCCTAAGTTCTTCTGAGTCCTCAACGGGTTGATTTGCCGAAGCTATATTGGTTTGAAAAGAAGAAACAAGAACAAGCGATAAAAAAAAAGAAAAGATTATTTTTTTCATTTTATTTACAGACTCCTTTTATGGTTATTATTTACCAACTCCTTTAATTTATGTGGCTTATTAAGCTAACGGGACACGATAGCTTAATAAAAAAATAAAACGCGGCTGTCGGCATGATCGGCAACCGCGTTATGCTAATGGGCATGATATTACAAATAAAGGGAATAAATCCGTTGAGAACGAATACTATCTTTATTAATCAATTTAAGAAGGAGTCGAAATCTGATGATTCGAGAAGCTGAAAGATCAGATAAAGATCAAATATTCGATCTCTATAGCATGTTAGTGCCAAACAGAAAGGAAATGAATGTAGTCGAAGAACAAATTGAGACAATTAGAAGGGATCCAAACAATTTTTTACTTGTATTCGAGGAAAATGGAGAAATATTAGGTACGGTTACGTTAAATATTTGTTTGCAGCCTTTACATGGCTTTAGACCATATGGAGTAGTGAAGAATGTAATTGTTCATGAAAATTATGAACAAAAACTTTTACAGTATATTGAGGATTACTGCAAATCAATTGAATGTCATAGAATTATGTTTAGATAATATCTACATGTCAAAGAGCACATTAATTGAAATGGAAGGATACAGGATACAGTGGGTCAGTGTAAGGGATCTTCTATGAGATGGTCGTTCAACTAACGGGACACGATAGCGGAGGAGCTTGCAGCGATGCGGCTCCTCTTTTCTTATTGAAGTAACGGGCAGGTTTGGGATTAGCAATCCATAAGAAACAACCCAAGTTGAATTATGCTAAAATGTAGTAAATGTATAATGTAGATATCCCTCATGAACAAAGGAGAACTGAAAATGAGAAAACTCGTTCTATTTCTGCACGCATCGCTTGACGGTTTTGTAGAAGGGCCGAATGGTGAAATGGACATTGGCTGGGTTTCCTACGATGCTGATTTGGAGAAACACGCGAAAGAAATTCTGAGTACTGCCGACACTGTCATTTGGGGGCGTGGGACTTATCAGATGATGCACAGTTACTGGCCATCTGTGCCTTCGAACCCATCAGCTTCGCAGCATGAACGGAATCATGCCGAGTGGATCGAAAAGACAGCCAAAATCGTTTTTTCCACGACGCTGGAGAAAGTCGAATGGAATAATTCCAGACTCGTGAAAGAAGATGTCGAGGAAGAGATCAATAACCTCAAACAGCAGCCAGGCAAGGATATGGTCATCCTCGGCAGTCCTAGATTCGCACACCACCTTATGCAGCTTGATTTAATTGATGAGTATAAAATTACGGTTTCTCCCGTCCTGATCGGTAAGGGATTGCCGTTATTCCAAGGTCTCAAGGAGAAGATCAATCTTAAGCTAATCGAAAACAAGACCTTTGATTCTGGAGCCATAGGTCTCGTTTACCAGACGGTAAGATGACCTTGTCACCTAAGGTGATTACGCTAACGGGAAACGATAGTTTCATACCGTAAGGGCTGCCGAGTGGCAGCCCTTTATTCCGCTAACGGGCAGATTAGTTCGCCGGCAGGGCCCTTTGAATGATGTAATGTTTCGTTGACTGCCCCTTACATGTCCAACGCTTTCTGCGCGTGGGCCACATCCATCGCAAGTAGCAGGCCAAGGTCATACGCCGGGTAGTAACCGCGTTCCAACATGTAATTGAACACTTTTCCGTGCATATGAATGACTCTGTTCATATGTCTTTGAAACGCATCGCGCAGCTGTGGGGTTGCCGATTCCGTAAGGGGTATCGCATAAGCGCGGATCGACGATTTAAAGTAGGCGAGCAGATTTCCTCCATAAAACGCTGTCATATCGCCCTCTTTCCCCATAAACCCGGGCATTTCTTGGACACTGTCATCCCGGAACGGCGTCGGAGCCATCGGATAAAAAAGGAGCAGTTCTCTCAAGTCCATGTCGGTTTCTTGGATCGCTTCGACGTATAAAGCGCGCAGCGCCGGATCTTGGACGGAATGAATCTGCCTTTTTAACTCGATCAAGTGGCCGGACAAATAACCGACCGTTTCGTGCAATTGCAACGTTTCATGCAATGCGAGATGATGTTGAGGCTGCTTTAGATTCGAATACATCGTACGTTCCTCCTATAAAAATCGGTTTAGCCTTTAAAATAGACTTCCCGATACTTTATGCGAGCCGGGCAAAAGGGTTAATGCCTACAAAGTATCTGGTCGAAGATTAGCTGTGATGGGTAATGAAAAGAAAGTTTCTCCTTTTAATGTGTTCGTTCATCCAAAAGCTGCAGAGACTATTGAAAGAAAGTACCGGGAGAAACATTAATTGAAGATGAGTGATTGAAGTAACGGGACACGATAGCGGAGGAGCTTGCAGCGATGTGGCTCCTCTTTTCTTATTGAAGTAACGGGCAGGAATGTTGAAGAACATACACGGTGAACCGTACCATAAGTGAACACGTTAAATTTTGATTCAACTTTAAAACCAGTCAATACATTTCACTAGCGCTACCTGAGTTGGTCCGTTCCGGTTCAGATTTTTAATGTCATAAGGGGTAGTGATGGCTTTGTATGATTCATTCCTCCCGAAAAAGTCAAAACCCCTCGTAAAAGGGTCTTCGACTGGTTCAAGAACATTTATAGTTGGAAAGTAAATTGCTTCAATAGTACAAAGGCATTTAGAGGAATCGGGTTATTTTCTCTTAGCTAGAGGTAATGACTTCCTTAAGAAACTCCTTTGTCTGCTTCAGGCTACGTATACTAGCCGGGGAGGCCATATCAAACTGAAAGCCATGACCTGCTTTCATCACGGCGGGGTCGAAAAACAGAGAGGTGACTGGAACGCCCTTTTCCTGAAGAGCTGCCACGAAAACCCTAGCCTGGTTTTCAAACGAATTCGTGTTGCCGTCGGTTACAAATGCAGGGGGAAAGTCTTTTGTGATGTACTTTGATAGATTTAAGACATCAAACTTCGGGTTGTTCATCCAGTTCTTATCGCCCAATATGCCCCAGCCCATACGCTTGAGCATGAATTGTTGCACGGGTTTTGCATCGCTATGCTGAAATGCTGTGATATCGTAGGGAGCGCTATATAACAATAAGCCTTTAATTGTATTAGTCGGCACGAGTTGTGGGATCCCCACGAGCTCAGCATATTCGGTATTGGTTTGGATCAGGGCAAACTCCCCGGCCAAGAAAGCCCCCGCTGAGGAACCGGCAAAAATCACCCGTGATGGGTCCAAGGGGTATTTCTGAGCCAAATGTTGCAAATAAGACCATACCTCGCCGACTTGTTTCGTTTGATCGAACAGAGTTGCTTCGGGAGCCAACTCGTAGTTCATTGATATTACGGCAAAACCGTCAGAGGCCAAACCCCTTGAATAGTTGGCGGGCATAAATTTATCTCCCATAACGAAGCCTCCGCCGTGGATAAAGATGATGACAGGAAGCGGCTTCGAATCACCTTGAGGGAGGTAAAGGTCGATTTTATTTTCGTGGTACTTAGACGGATATGAGATGTCCGAGATCACCTGAGTTTGCACCATGAGCTCGGGAAGATCGGATGGCTTGGAACCAAAATTGTCCGGACCGATCTTGCTGGATAGCAAGCGGGCCAGCCAAATGGTTGGCTGAGGTGTCCAGATGGTGAAGGCAGCCGTAATTAGAACAATCGTCAAGACAGCAATCAATGTAAACTTAATTAATTTGAAGATGCGCTTTTTTTCTATTCGTTGATGGGATACTTGTACTTGTGTCATCGGGTAGCCTCCTTCAGTCATTTTATAGTGTCGTATGGACTCTAGATGCTGTTTAGTTGTATAAGGGAAAACCTCATGTATGATTTGGTAAGGAGAGTCTGATTTTTACGCAGCCCTTCATTCTACTTCGAAGACGAAGGGGTCAGGTTCAGCACGAACGAATTGAGATAAGAAATTCATCAAGTATGTTAGGATTTGCTCCGGATCGAGTCCAAATTGCTTTTGAATAAGATGACCTCGAGTTGCCATTCGAAGCACCATGCTTGTGAGGGTATGCGAGATCATGCTCCCAAGTAGGGCGGGATCAAAAGTAAGAAGAATAGATCCATCTTTCATGCCCTTTTCAATGGCGGCTATCAAATTCCCTCCATAGCTTTCCATCGACTTCTTATAGCGCTCGCGAAGTTCCTCGGAAGGGAAGGAATCCCGGTAGAAATGGTCAAACTGCGCAATGAATCGAAGATGATCGGGATGCTCATGGTATAGCTGAAGCCAGCCGTTAATCATGAGCGCTAATTGATCCGCTCCTGTCTTGGCGGAAATGTCTTCGGTCTGAGAATAGCCGGTGATCTCATTGATGATTTTAATCTGAATTTCAAAGACGATCTCGTGAATGGAACTAAAATAATTATATAACGTAACCCGGGTTACCCCGGCATGGGCTGCTATATGGGCCATCGTGATGCTTGCGATGTCTTTCTTCAAGAAGATCTCCTTGGCAGCCTCCAAAATCTGATCTCGCCGCTTTATGCGCAAATCGTCTAATTCCTCTTCCCATTTCTTCAAATCCTCAACCTCTTTCCTCATGAACTACACGTTTAAAACAAATTCGATGAAAGTAACGAATAATCTTTTTCACTATCAAATTATACTACATATCGCGTTGGTTTTATACAAGGTGTAAAATGTGTTTAACAACATGTAAAGTAATTGATTTTTGATTGTGACACAATCCTTAGACAGATTAGGACAAAATAAAAAGCACACACATCTTGTGAGTGCTTAGTCGCACTATCTTTCCGGGCGGCCATACGCCTGAATCGAAAGCGCTATGCCTCAATTTATTTCAATGAGAAGCTACTTTATCAGTCCATTTTAGATTATCAAATCCGAAAGAAGAGGGAATTGCATTAAAGTAACGGGACACGATAGTTGAATTAACTAAGTAAAGTTTTTATTTGAAAATCAACATTAGACCCCACTAGCTGCGACTGGTGGGGTTATTTTAGTTTGTTTAGGCTATGTTATTCTTGATTGTTGATTTTGAGCAAAAGAAAACCGCCATCATTAGGCGGTTAGTTTGTTTAATAAGCTGTTCATTTTAATGATGCCACCATGACTCCACGATCTGATGTGCAACTTGCGGGTAGTAACCTTTTCCAACTAGATAGGTGATAGCTGCAGCCTCTCTTAAGGCATGTTCGGTTGATATCGTTTGAGCTTCTCTCAAACCGTTTTGAACCCATGGTTCAACCACAGTTAAAGTTTCCTGCATTAAATTGTGAAAATGAGGATTGGGTGCCGAATACGCATTATACGGATAAGTCATTGCCAAAGTATTATCATCCTTTCGATGTTTGGATATACTTCAGCATATGCCCAATCCAATTTTTGTTGAGCCCAAAATATCACATTATCGACATTAGGCCTAAAGGTACTATATCTACACAATTAGATACCGAAACCACCCATACAACTGCAAGCGACAATAACTAACAAGATGAACAATACGAGGATAGTACCTGTGTTTGTAAATAAACCTCCACCTAATTCGCCCATTTAAGCACCTCCCTATTATAGAGTACTCATTATGTTATGAAGGCTGCTCTTCCTTTGTTTGGATGATTGTTACTAGTTATGTAATCTATTTTTTTATCAATGTTATCAAAAAAAACCCGGATCTCTTCGATGACTTATTATGCACAAAAAAAGCATGGATACTGTATTTGCTTATCCATGCAAGTTGAAAGGGGGAAATGAATTGTGAAATTGAATGAGGTTGTAAAATACTATATGTATCTAATAGAAGAAGAGATACAAGAATTGATAAAATTGGTTTACTCAGAAGTATATAAAAAAGTGTAAACGTATGAAACAGCGGCAGACTAGGGCTTGTAAATAAAGTCCTAGTCTTCCGCTGTTTGTGTTGAACTAACGTGTCCCGCTAGCTTAATAATACGTAGGGCACTCACTCGGGCATGCATTAGCAACCCGTCCAAGTTGGTACCATGGTTCATATTACTTTTTTCGTATGGTTACATATGTGTATCGCCAAAATATAACCAACTTAATGAGAAGAAATATGTTTTCATACATATACTGAGTTAAAAAATAAAAGTAGGTGTCATTAATCATTATGAAGCAATATCTACGCAAGTATGAACTTGCGGCTCGCCTAGATGTAAACAGACACACCCTTGGAAATTGGATCAGTGACTTTCGGGAATTTATACCTATTCATATACAAGGTGATGTGGAATGTTTTGATCTTGAGGCTATAGCTGTTTTGATGAGAATTAAAACCCTTCGAAAAGAGTTATATTCAAAACGATCAATTAGGGGAATTTTAGCTAATGAGGGTTATCCTATCCAAACAAATAATCGGTAACTTCAATATCAAATTTACAATATTTTATAATTTTCCAAATGATTGAACTATCTTGCCCGTTACTTCAATAAGAAAAGAGGAGCCGCATCGCTGCAAGCCCCTCCACTATCGTGTCCTGTTAGCTTAATACCTTCTCGTAACATTCCTGTATTCACGACGTCCTACCGACTTAAGGCTTTATATGTATTATTAATTTTGAAAACTAATTGCCTGGCAGTTGGATGCCATGCCAGCCGCTTACATCGCATTGATCATATTCATTATCACCCACAGCAACCACTGTGCCGTCCGATTTTAGGCCGAGAGTATGAGAGCAACCCGCAGCAACCGCAACAATATCGCAAACAGCCCCCATTCCTTTAAACAGGTGGGGGCTGTTTTACGCCTACGCATATAGATTCTCCTCCACAGCACTGCTCATCTAGGCAAAGATTGAAATTCAGCCTGCTTGGGTGAAAACCTCCACCGAAGTATCACACCGTACATAGTATGAGACAAATACGGTGTGAACCGCCTGTTTCGGGGTGTAAATATGGAATTACTGGAGAGAGTACAATTAGAAATTAAACGGTGCATCAGCCGTCTGAAGACGGAACAACATGTAGACGGATCTTGGAGGTATTATTTTGAAACAGGCCCTGTGACAGACGCCTATATGATGATTCTCTTAAGCACCCTTAACAGCCAAGATAAGAGGCTCATTCCCTTACTGGGTAAACGCTTGCTGAGCAAACAGGCAGAGAATGGAGCATGGAAGCAGTATGACGATGATGAAGGTCATCTCTCTTCTACGATCGAGGCTTATACCGGGCTGCTGCTTTCTGGATATTCAGATCGGCATGAACGCCATATGCAACTGGCGGAAGCCTTTATCCTTCGTAACGGTGGAGTTGAGAATGCTCATATTTCCACCAAGTTCATGCTGGCTTTAAATCATCTCTACCATTGGCCTGCCTTTTATCCGACCCCATTATTCTTATTGCATATGCCTAAGTTTATCCCCTTTAGCTTTTACAGATGGAGTTCCTATGTTCGCACTCATTTTGCCCCCGTATTGATTCTTTGCCACCGGAAATTCTCGCTAAGGAAGCCATCCGCACCGGACATCACTCACTTATTTGTAACTCGTAAATACAAGAGACTTGATAGCAAGGGTCGTTGGTTACAAGTATTTTCGAAACATTGGCCAGCCAATCCTGTCTCTAAGGCGGCAATTAAGAAAGCGGAGCGTTATATGCTGCAAAATATAGTACAGGATGGTACTCTCAGCAGTTATGCGAGCGCCACCTTCTTCATGATTTATGCTCTTCTGTCTCTCGGTTACCAGTCCGATTCTCCTATTATACAGCATGCCATTCAGGGGTTAACCTCTTATGGATACCAAATAAATGATGAGGCCCATATTCAGAACTCTCCTTCTACGGTATGGGATACGGCGCTGATCTGTCATTCTTTACAGGAAGCGGGACTAACGACAGAAGATCCGATGATTCAGAATGCCGCTCAATATTTACTTGCTCTTCAGCAAAGAGAACTAAAGGAGGGGGGAGGAAGCACTTTTGTTCAACTTGCAGGAGGATGGGGATTTTCTGAAAGCAGCACGACAAATCCGGATGTGGATGATACGCAGGCTGTTTTGCGGGCGCTTACGCGGTTTGCCGACCATCAATTAGACTATCGGGAGGCGTGGAGAAAAGGAGTTAACTGGTTGTTAGGAATGCAAAATGATGATGGGGGCTGGGCGGCCTTTGAAAAGAACAGCATCCCATCTATAACTCGCCTATTCCGTATACAGAATTTTGCCGATACGGCTGCAGATCCTTCTGCTGCGGATGTAACAGGTCGTACCCTTGAATTTTTGGGCAGTCACTTAAAGTTGGCAATGACTCATCACCGGGTTCAAGCCAGTGTACACTGGCTTATCAAAAATCAAAAAAACGATGGATCATGGTATGGCCGGTGGGGAATTTCTTTTATTTATGGTACATGGGCCGCTGTCACCGGGATGAGAGCAGTTGGGATGCCTGCCGATCATCCGACCATTCAACAAGCGGTTGACTGGCTGTTAAAGATCAGGCAATTGGACGGTGGATGGGGTGAGTCTTGCAAGAGCGATATACACAAAAAGTATGTTCCTGCTCCCTACTCTACGGTGGTTCACACGGCCTGGGCACTCGATACCTTAATTGCCATCCATGATCAGCCAACTGAAGAGATCAATAAAGGACTGGCCAAGTTAATGGAATGGAACAGGCAGGAGAGCAAACGATCATCGTACCCAACTGGTGCCGGGCTGCCCGGGCATTTCTATATTCATTATCACAGTTATCCCCATATTTGGCCCTTGCTCACCTTGAGTCATTATATGAAGAAATACAAAGACTACGACATGTAACCAATTTCACTTTTACGAGAAAGTAGCCCTGTCCATTTCTGAACGATCACATATGCTAAGCTAATCGTCACAAAGCCGGAGAAAGCTTTTAAAGGCGAGAAAAACGATCAATACGAAAGGAGAAATTGGAGAAATTATGGCATACCTTGACCCGCAATTAATGAGAACGTTTCGCTGCAAATTCATGCACCCTCGGCATTTCCACCGTGTTTGTGGAATTCTTAGGTCCCATCGATATGAAGATTTTAAAGACCATGGTAAGTGCTGCGGTATGATTGATCGGCTATCCGATTGTTTGGGAGTGCCGGTCACACCCGATCAAAGAGAGAATGCAGCCCAGTGGCTGATGAATTGCTGCGTAGATCCTGAAAATCTTCGCCATCGTAGACGGATGTGGAGTCTAATCCATGGATTTTGATATCGTATAGAGTGATATGGAGCTGTCTAATGGGCAGCTCTTTGTTTTGAGTACTTGGCTGAATATCAAGTACGGCACCCTGGACGCGTTGAATCATGCCCGGTTATAACAATCTGGAGCCATAGAGGCCCGGCATGCTTTGGTGGGAACAGCCGTTGATGCGAGGTAGCCGTCACTGCAGCTGACTTACCGTGTGCAAAATTCCTGATTTGAGCTTATGTAAGCCCTAATCTTGATTACCATGTGGGAAGTCTTATGACTCGTTAACTAATGTGGAGTTGATTTGTTCGGAGAAAGATGCTGTTGCCGCTGGATATAAGAAAGCAAAAAACTGAACATGTATGAGCTTGGGACAAAGATCTCAGGCTCTTTTTTGTTTTCCTAAATCAAGGTGAGCTTTACATGATCCATCATTGAAAAGAGCCCGGATTGCTCCGAGGCTTTTTATTCTGTTGTGCAAAAAAAAAGCACGGCGCCATAAGTTGGCAACCATGCTTTATAGGGGTGACTGTACGATCTCGTGATATATTATGCAAAGAATGTGTTAAATGTGCCGGATCACTCCGAGGCTCTTTTCATTTCTATAACCCTTGATACATGCTTAATCTCCGACATAGGTACCCAAGTAACCTCATAAGGCGACCTGATCGTAACTAGCCCGTGTACACCGATCTTCTCAGGTATCCCCATGGTGATCTTTCTGTCCATCGTTATCACCTTTACATGTTGCCGCTTCGCGATCGCGATCCGTAACTCTTTATCCCAAGACATAAAATACCACCTTTCTACGCTAGATTGTCGCTGAAATGGTGGTATTTGTAAAGTCACTACAAAGTGCTTCTATAATTATTGCATGCATAAACTATGTTTTGTATCCTTGTTAGACAGTCGTTACTTTATAAATCTTTTATTAACAATGCGTTCTCGACCCAAAGGAATCCTAACACATCCAGACTGTTACAGTTCCATACGCCACGACTTGACCAATCTAATTTCTTTAGATCAAGTAAGGATGTAAATTCTTCGACAGTGTTACAATCAATTAATCTGATCATCTGCGAGCCCTCCACGAGCGAACCAATGCTGCGATACTCAGGGCCAAAGCTGCTACTATAATGATCCACGTAACGATATTCATGACTTATACCTCCCAATTTATTTTTCATTTCGTTTATGTTAAGATTGGAGGAGGGGAATCCACTCCCCTCCGAGGAACTTTTAACGTTTGCGTGGTGGCGTGCGTTTGGTTCCTTTTTTGTTTTTCTTTCGGCTTTCTCTTAGAAGTATGTAGGCTGTAATGAGTTGAATGAGAGCCGTTAGAAGTTGTACCCAATCTTTCATTGCTTGTCTCACCTCCTTTCCATACTCTAATTATATACTGGTACCAGTATAATGTCAACAGTTATCTATACTGGTTACAGTACATTTTGTGTGCTATAATAATGCCGAGGGGTGATACTATGGAAAAGCAAGGAAAAGCATCTACAAGGGCAAAGGATAAGTATAACGCAGCTAATTATGATCAAATAAAGATATGGAGTAAAAAAGGCGATAGAGGTCGAATAGACGAAGCAGCTAAAAAAGCTGATAAGAGTAGGAATGCATTCATACTAGAAGCGATTGAAGAGAAAATAGAGCGTGACCTGAACAAAACCACGGAAGCCTAATGCTTTCGCGGTTATTTTTTGTCCTTGTATAAGAACATACATTCCCTTATAATAAGAACAAATATTCGCATGAGGTGATTTCGATGCCAAAGAAATACGTAGGTGAACTTGTGGAAATCATATATTTATCTAAGTCTGGAGCGTTTACACAGCGCAAGGTTACCATATCAAGCATCAAGGATGGAATTATTAGGGCCATCGATAAAGGCACAGGAGAGTGGCGGACATTTCGCGAGGATAGCATCATGGCATGGCAGCCAGTGATTAATAGTGCTGTCTGATATCGAGCGTAAGACCTTAAGGGTACTGTTTAATTATTCTCACAGTCATAAAAGGATGCCGACGTTTGAACAACTAGAGCTAATGATCGGCAGGAACAGACCAACGGTATACCAAACGTTAAAAGCTTTAGAAAAAGATAATTACATTACCTGGGCAGATGGTAATATGAAATCAATTGTTGTGATAGATCCATGGGAACGATCCTATTTAGGCTTTGCTGAAATAAGAAAACGATATGAAAGAAGCGTATAGAATGGGAAAGAAACTTGAGGAAAACGGTGATAAGTTTTATCTTAAAGTTACAACTAAAGTTCCTTTTAAAAAAAGTATTCAAATAGGTGATGATATACTTGTATGTAAGAATGTAACTATAGAAAATGGGGATATAGTTGCAGTTAAGCTTAACTCACAGGTTGTTTTAAGCAGAATTAAACGCGTTATCAGAAGATACATACTGATAGATTATTCATCAGTTATAATTGATATAGATGACCGCAGGATTTTGGGTAAAGTCGTTAGAGTGATTGTAAATTGTTAAATGATAAGGCAAAGTGTAATTTTTTTTATACACCTTGCCTTTTTTCATATAATTGAATATTTGTTTTCCCGAAGCTCCAGTGCGAGAAGCGGGTTGGCATCCCATAAGCTCCGAACGTATAAATGATTTCCGCGGGACAAATCTCATAGCGCATCGGATAATAGTCGAGCCCGAAACCGTCGGCAATCTCCATGATCTCTGCAATTGCGTATTCTAATTGTGAGATTTCTTTATCCATTATTTTCGAGCTCCTTCCGGTGATTTGTGAAAGAAGGTTTTGAGCGCTTTGTAGACTTCTCCCTTTTCTTTGATCACATAATACATAAAATGCTCTTTGTTAATGTGCCGGTAGGCTGACATGAGTGTACTGCTGCGATTATACTGGTTCACTTCGCCATAGCCGAACATATTGCAGCGCTTCAGCAATTCGCCAATCAGCTTCACACACCGATCATTGTCGGACGTCAGGTTATCACCATCGGAGAAGTGGAATGGATAAATATTATAATTGGCTGGCGGATAACGGCGATCGATAATTTCAATGGCTTTGAGATACGCGGATGAACAGATCGTTCCCCCGCTCTCCCCACGCGTGAAGAATTCTTCTTCGGTGACTTCCTTGGCTTCGGTATGATGGGCGATGAAAACAATTTCGACCTTCTCATACTGCTGGCGCAAGAATCGAGTCATCCAGAAAAAGAAGCTGCGCGCGCAATATTTTTCGAAGCTCCCCATGGATATGGGTGTCTCACAATGAACCGAAAAAAGTATTGAACGGAATGCGGGTCTTCGCTATAATACAGGTGTATTTGAAGATATTTCCACACCCAGACTTCTTCTCATTTTTTTCTTCTCTCTACCTCTTCTAGATGAATACGCACGTACAAAATTCGAAGGTAATCAGCACATTTCACAGTTCAGTTGTATCCATGCTACACCTCAAGGGAGGTAATGGGTTTATCGTGAAATATTACTTGAGTGCCGATGGTGGCGGAACGAAGCTTACGGCGATTCTATTCAATGATCAATTCCAATTGATTGCTTATGGCAGCGGACAGGCTATTAACTACACCTCACAAGAAAATATTATCAGGTCCATTGCGGATTGTCTGGATCCTTGCCTGCGTGGGCACGAAGGAATCGAACTGGAAAACGTGTATTTTGCGATGCCGGCTTCTATGGACATATTTATAGAACAGTTGCGTAAGCGAGTACAGGTGAATGCTGCGCAGTGGTTAAGCGAAGGCCGCATGGCATTATTAGCTGGTGTGCAGCAGAAGACGGGCATCGTAGCGCTATCTGGCACAGGCTCTGGCGTATTCGGTATTCAAGAAGGAACGGAAGTGCATATCGGAGGATGGGGACATTTACTCGGTGATTTAGGAAGTGCTTATGAAATCGGCCGGGATGCGATCATGGCGGTTCTGAAATGTTATGAACAGCGAGGCCCAGCCACGATATTACAGGCAATGTTCCGGGACGAGTGGCAGCTGTCCAGCAAGATGGATTTCATTACCCAAATCTACCTTCCATCGTATTCGCGCCGCAAAATAGCTTCCGCTGCCAGACTGGTTGCCTCAGCCGCGAAGCAAGGCGATGGAGTTGCGATACGAATTCTGGAGAAGGCAGGAGAAGAATTAGCCGAACAGACGAACGCCATGTTACAACAACAGCCCGAGGATAAAAATCCAATTGTCATGTTGGCAGGCAGCGTGTGGAAAGGTGCACGGCCTATGCATGACCGGTTTACGCAGTGTGTTCTGGAACGATATCCCGGAGCTCGAATTTGCATTCCTGCGTTCGAACCTGTCATGGGAGGGTTATTCGCTCAATTTCTTGCGCAGGAACAGGAAAAGTTGGAGCAGGAGAGAGTTATCGCGGAGTTCATGCAGCATGACGCCATGATTTACAGAACCGATTGGTAGTTCGGAATATTTTATCTTCATCACCTTAAGGAGGAGTAAAACATGTTAATGGACCGTTATTTCCAAGCGATCGAACAATTGCAGGAGAACATTCGAACGACCCAACGAGAGAGCATCGTCCGTGCAGCCACGAAGATTGCAGAAGCAGCAGCCCAAGGCCGAGGTGTACATTTGTATGATACAGGACATATTGTCGACCACGAGCTCATTCGTCGTGCAGGCGGATTATTGCTCATGAAGCCGCTCCGTGTTTCCCTCCAAATTGATAATCCGATACGAACCAGAGAATTATACGGCAAGAATAAGTCCATGGAAGGGTTGGGGGAATATTTCCTGCGTGCTTCGAATGTGCATGAAGGAGACGTGTTGATCATGGGCTCCGTCTCAGGCAAAAGTGTCGAGGCGGTCGATATTGCCCTGGCCGCGAAGGAAATGGGGATTACGTTAATCGTGCTAACTTCGCTGACATACTCCTCTCAAGTGAAATCGATGCATTCTTCCGGTAAACGGTTGTTTGAATTAGGGGACGTTGTGTTGGATAACGGTGCTCCGCTAGGTGACGCATTATTGCAGGTCGAGGGAATCGAGACAGGTATTCTTCCGGCGTCGGGTTTATCCGCGGCTTATATCATGTGGGCCGTGACGGCAGAATCCATTGAACAACTGCTTGCGAAAGGGATTACTCCTTCCGTTTACAAGAGCTATAATTACGCGGACGGATGGGACTATAATGATAAGCAAGAGAAGACCTATGCGGAACATGGCTATTAAAAATAGACGATACATCTGGATGCGGATAACATAAAAACTTCGATGGATATGAGAGATGATTAAGAGGCTAGGGATGTGCACGCTAGCTTCTTTTTTTGTACGCAAAGTTCTGTCATTTCTACCAATTGACAGGGATAGGAAATCATTTTATATTAATAACACCACTGGAGAAATTAATTGAGGAGGCTGAAATGCAGAAGCACGATCAGGATTATATCAAGCGGAAAAATAGAGATACCGTCTTCCATCTGATTAAAAATCATGCTCCCGTCTCGCGGGCGCAACTTGCTCGCATGACTGGGATGAGTCCCACCACCGTGAGCCGGATCGTCGCAGAGTTGGATGAGCAGGGGTATGTACTGGAATCGGAATCCGTGACATCGGGCGTCGGGCGGAAGGCTGCATGGCTGACGTTAAATCGCGCGATGGTATTGACCATCGGGATCGAGCTGGATAAGACAAGGTTTCGGATTGGCATTATGGATTTGGATGGTGAACTCGTTGTCTTGAAAGAATACGAACGCATTCCTACCGAGACACCTGAAGCGACGGTCATGCACATCCAGCGTACGTTAGATCAACTTTTTGATGAGGAAAAGATAGATCCTGCGAAGGTGATTGGCGTGGGTGTCGGAATTCCGGGCATTATAGACCATCGAAGCGGCGTGGTGATCTTGTCTGCTCAGCTTGGATGGCATCATGTCCCTGCAGCTGCATTGTTTCATGAGCATTTAGGGTATGAGACGGTCATCGACAATGAATTAAAGGCCAGAGCACTCGCGGAGCATGTGAAGGGTCGAGCGATCCATTCCCGCAAAACCGCATTGATTCGATTTGGGAGCGGCGTAGGTTCAGCCCTGATTATCGAAGGCGAAATCTATCGTGGCGAAAATAATAGCGCGGGTGAAATCGGCCATACCGTCATCGATCCCATGGGAACGACGTGTGAATGCGGGAAGGTTGGGTGTCTGCAGACATATATCGCCGAAGGAGCACTCCTCAAGGAGGCAAGCAAGTACAGCAGTATTACGAATCTGCCGGAGTTGTTCGAAGCTTCGCGAAGCGGTCACGTATGGGCCGAACAGATCGTTCGCAAAGCGATGGTCTATATGGGCGTGACGATCAATAATATTCTATGCATGTACAATCCGGACAGTATCATCTTGAGCGGCGACATCGTGGAGAAGTTCCATGAGGTTCGGACGTTTATGGATGAGGGCGAATTGCATGCGATGATCTGGGAACCTCTACTGCATTCATTTGACATTCATTACTCGAGTCTAGAAGTTGAAGGCGTCGTCCTCGGGTCGGGGATGCTGGCGCAGAAGAAATTTTTTCGTGTAACCCATTAAAAGAAGTGAAGGGACGGGGAGTTCTTATGAATTATAAGGCACTGGTAGAGCAAGATCGCGGGGGAATTTTAGAAAATGTTCATTTTGGCGTCGTATGCGGCGTAGATGAGCAGAGCGAGGTATCATTTTCTGTTGGCGATCCTGAGCATCATACGTTTTTGCGTTCGGCAGCAAAGCCGTTTCAAGCGATTCCCGCAGCTCTCCATCGCATTGACGAGATCTATGGGCTAACCAGCAAAGAGGCTGCTTTGTTCGCGGCATCCCACCGCGGGGAAACCTATCATATTGAAGGCCTTCAGTCGATCATGGAGAAAACCGGCTTGCATGAAGAGTCTCTGGTTGTCTTACCGACGTACCCGCTGAATGATGCGCCGAAATATGAGCTTCTCCGTCATAACGAAGAGAAACGCCGAATCTATCACAATTGTTCAGGCAAACATTTCGGTGTCCTAGCCACTTGTAAACATTTGGGGTACCCTTTAGAAAACTACTATGAAGCGGAGCATCCTTTGCAACAGGAAATTTTGAAGGTATTCGCTTATTTAACGGAATACCCGCAGGAGCAAATCGGGATCGGCGTAGATGGATGCGGTTTTCCTGTGTATGCCCTGCCGCTCAAAAATTTAGCGATTGGATACCTGAAGCTGGCTTGTCCTGACCTGATCGAAGATGCAGAAATTCGCGCAGCTGTCGTGAAAGTCGCAGGATGGATGAATGAAAATCCAGATATTATTGCTAGCCACGAATTCATTTGCTCCGAACTCTTGCGCGATCCGAATATCGTCGCGAAAGGCGGCGCCAAAGGGGTATATGGCGTGGGCTTGAAGAAGGAGCGTATGGCATTTGCGCTCAAAGTGATTGACGGCTCTGAATTGGTATGGCCGACAATTGTGGCATCCATCTTGGAGCAAATCGGTTACGAGAATAAGGAGACCATTGCGCGGCTATATGCGCTTACGCCTTCGGAGATTCGTAACGATAACCAGCGACTTGTCGGAGAGAACCGCGTAACATTCGATATTCGCCAGCAAAATGAATAGGGAGGTGATCTACGATGCAGGATGAACAATCACTTGATAGCGCTGCCAATACCATCGATTGGCGAGTTGAAGTCGAGCATAGAAGGAATGATTTGCTCGAAGATTTGAAAGGGCTCTTGCGTATTCCAAGCGTAAAGGATGAGCAGACGATGGGGCAAGGCCACCCGATGGGACGCGAGATAGGTCGGGCTTTGAACTATATGCTGGAGCTTTCGCAACAGGCAGGGTTTCGCACGAAAAACCTGGATGGGTACGTCGGGTATGCCGAATTTGGCGATGCAAGGAACGAACGGCATATCGCGGTGCTGTGTCACTTGGATGTTGTACCGGCAGGTGAAGGCTGGACTTCCCCGCCTTTCGAACCGACGATTCGCGAAGGCAAGCTCTTTGCTCGTGGGGCGATCGATGATAAAGGGCCTACGATGGCCTCCTTTTATGCCTTAAGACTACTGCAAGAATTGAACTTGCAGACCAAGTCTAACATTCGCTTAATTTTCGGCACGGATGAAGAGAACACGCATCTGTGCATGGAGCATTACAAGAAGCTGGAGAAGCTCCCTGCAATTGGGTTTGCGCCAGATGCAGAGTTCCCGATCGTGCATGCAGAGAAGGGGCAGATCAATACGAAGATTGTTATGAAACCTTCCGAGGAACGGGAGACAGCCGGGGATGAAGGATTCTCGCTGCTCACATTCCATGCGGGCGGTATCGCCAATATGGTGCCGGATACGGCGCAAGCGGTCATTAGGGGCGAACAACAGGCGCTATCGTCGTTAGCCGAAGCTTTTCAATCCTTTTTCGCATCCCGGAAGCGTGCATGCCACGCTAATATCGACACGGCTGTATCACAAGTTACGTTAACGGTGAACGGGGTATCGGCCCATGGCATGGAGCCGGAAAAAGGTGTGAATGCAGGGTTGGAATTGATCCATTTCCTGCGGGGAGCTTCGTTCCAATCGGATGCGGATCGTTATGTCGCTTGCCTGGACACCTACCTGTTCGAGGATTGCCTAGGTCAACGGCTGGGGGCTGCCTACGAAGACGATATTTCCGGACCGCTGACAATCAATTCAGGAATCATGCAATTTGAAGTCGATGGTGAAGCTTTTTTCCACATCAATCTTCGGTTTCCCGTAACCGATCATGAGGATCGGATATTGGCAAAAATCGCCGAGGCCACCGCTAATTATGGGTTTGCGATCGAACCGCCGAATATAAAAAAACCGCATCATGTAGATCGCAATCATCCGATGATTCATCGCATGCAGCGAATCTATGCGGAAGAAACGCAGCTGGAACCAGCGCTGTTAACGACTGGCGGAGGCACCTATGCCGCGCACATTCCGAGTGGGGTTGCATTCGGACCCCTATTTCCGGGTCAGGAGTCCACGGCCCATCAACGGGATGAGTACATGGTTGTAGACGATATCCTGACAGCTACGGTAATTTATGCGCGTGCAATGTACGAATTGGCCAATTTAGAGGAGTAACGAAGGGGAGGAATCGAAATGCATATCGTGGCAGGTCAAGATCAGACGGTTGACACACTTATTTATCCGTTATTCGAAGAAGATCTCGCGCATCATTTAGCTTATGAGGTACGTCCTCATATGAAGCAGAGAGGTCAAACGACATGGTTCTTCGGGCAACGTGGAGAACAACATTTGCTCGTTGTTGGCATGGGGAAAAGAACGGACTTCCAAGCGGAACGGCTTCGTGAGGCGGCAGGAAACGCGGGGCGTGCTGCTGAACGGGAAGGCGTCCGCTCCGTTGGGGTAAAGCTCGAGGCGCTTCAAGTGCTCGCCGCAAATGAGCTCACGATGGCGTCATTGATTACCGCATGGGTGGAAGGCTGGTTGTTGGGCACGTATGTGTTCGATACTTATAAGTCGAAGAAAACAGTCCGGACTATCGAGCAGATGCAGCTGCACGTCGATGCAAGTTCTGAGATAGATGAGGCCATTATGACAGGCCGAATTCGTGCGAAGGGAACGATCTTCACACGGGAGATGGTTAACGAACCTGCGAACCAGTTGAACCCGGATTCATTCGTTGAGCGTATTCAAGCCCACTATGCCGAGGGAAAAGCACAACTTCGAGTCTACCGCGGGGAACAACTTGAACAGCTGCAAATGAGAGGGCTCATCACTGTAGGGCAAGGAAGCCCGCATCCGCCTGCTTTCGTAGAACTGCGTTATTGCACAGATCCTTCCTTGCCGTTGACGGCGCTCGTGGGCAAGGGAGTTACCTTTGACATGGGCGGTATGAATGTCAAATCAGGCAAAGACATTAGCGATGCCCGGTTTGATATGGGCGGTGCGGCAGCTGTCCTAGGAGCCATGGACATACTGATGGAGTTGGAAGTGAAGACCAATGTGGTCGCGTTGCTTGTGATTGCAGAGAATGTACCGGACGGAGCCGCTTATTTGCCCTCGGACATTATCCAGTATCCTAACGGCATCTCTGTGCAGGTTGGCAATACCGACGGAGAGGGCAGATTGATGCTGGCGGATGCGCTGCTCTATGCTCACCGTATCGGAGCACAAGAGGTTGTTGAATTGGCGACATTAACCGGCACGATCGGCGTTGCGCTCGGCTTAGGCATCGCGGGTATTTTCGGAAATGAAGGACTCAGTCATGCCCTGATTCGTGCAGGGGAGAAGAGCGGGGATCGATTGTGGCCGCTTCCGATTATAGATGAATATGAGACGTTTTTGAAAAGCGATTATGCAGATTTGAATAATAATAGTTCCAGCCCGTATGGCGGGGCAATTATGGCGGCGTTGTTTCTGCGTCATTTTGTCGATCCATCCCAACGTTGGGTGCATATCGACATGGCGAATACCGTGCAAGCCCACGCAGCGTGCGGACATTATATACCGGGAGCGACAGGGTACGGGGCAAGGTTATTAACCGACTATATCATGGAGCGCTCGGCATCTTACATGCAAGGAGGAATGTAGCATGATTCTAGAAGTCATTGCCACAACGTTAACGGATGCGGTCTTGGCTGAACAAGGCGGAGCCGATCGGATCGAATTGATTACCGGGTTTGCGGAAGGCGGGTTAACGCCAAGCCAAGGGTTAATCGAAGCTGTGGTCGGGTCCGTTCATATCCCCGTTCAGGTGATGATTCGTCCACACAGCCAATCGTTTACGTATAACGAAGCGGATTTTCGTACGATGTTAACGGATATTCGCGTTGTGAAGAAGGCGGGCGCTCGAGGTATCGTGATTGGAGCTTTGACAGAAGCGCATCGTATTGATGTCGATATCATGCATCGGCTGCTGGCAGAAGCGGAAGGGATGGACGTCACCTTCCATCGGGCTTTCGACGAGGTGGAGGACCAAGTCGAAGCGCTTGGATTATTATCGCAGTTCCCTCAGATTCGACGTGTGCTCACTTCCGGCGGAACAGCGCCGGCACCGCAAGCGATGCCGCAAATCAAACGATTGGTGGAAGCATCGCTACAGTACGGTATTGAGATTCTCGCGGGTTATGGATTAGCGCGGGAAGGATTGGAAGCCTTTATCGAACACACGGGTGTCCGCGAAGTGCATTTCGGATCTGCTGTTCGCGAGAACGGCAAATCTACAGCTCCCGTGGATGTCGAACGGGTTGCTGCGATCCAACAAGTATTAAAGTCATATCACAGATAAGATGCAGAAAGGCGACCCGCATGCTTAGGAGATGCGGGTCGCCTTTTTGTCGGCAGATTATTCTTTCACCGCCCCAGCACTTAAGCCAGACTCGACTTTTTCTTGGAACAGCAGGTAGATGACAATGGTTGGGATAATGGTGAGAATGATGCCTGCGAACGTCGGTCCCATCTGCGAGCTGCCGCGTTCGCCGACAAAGGACATGAGCGCCATGGAGATATTGAACATGTTACGGTCGCTGATAATGATCACGTTCCAGATCAGGTCATTATAAATATCGAAGAAGGCCAGAATCCCAGCGGTGGAGATTGCTGGCATCGTTAACGGCGCCAAAATTCGAAATAACAGGGTAAACGGGCCGCAACCGTCCATCACGGCGGATTCATCGATTTCCTTATTAATGCCTTTCATGAAGCCGGTGATGAGGAAGATCGTCAATGGCAATCCAAAAGTTGCATATAGAATGATCATAATTAGATAATTGTTAAAGCCGTTAATGGAGCCGATCATTCTGGAAATCGGGATGACAAGCGAATACACCGGAATCATGAGCCCCATGATGAAATAAATGTAAAGCGTATTATTCCATTTGAACGAAAACCGCGTTAGCATAAATGAGGTCATTGTTCCCAGGAGCAAGGTCAATACAGTTCCGCCTGCCGCATAGAAAAAGGAATTCAGAACGGCACGATCAATATGTGCGGTCGAGAAGGCTAAGGAATAGTTATTCCACAGCCATACTTGAGGCAAGGAGAACACGGTATTATAGATTTCATTATTATCTTTGAAGGAAGATAGAACAGAAAAAAGTAACGGATAGATAAAAACGGCGGCACAAATCAATGAAAAGACATACACCGTTATTTTTTTGGAGCCGATCGTCATTGTTTGGTCACCTGCCTTATTTAATCGTCTTCGTATTCATTAGTTTATTGAGGATGACAGTCGATAAGAGAGCCGCGACGATAATAAACGTGCCAATGGCATTTCCCATACCGAAGTTGTTGTATTTAAAAGATTCATAGTATAAGAGCGTCGTCGGCACATCTGTCGCCCCATTGGGACCCCCGCCCGTCATGACGAAGATTTGTCCGAACACCCGGAGCGACTGCGTAACGGCTAATATGGAGAAGATCTTGAGCGTCTCCTTCATGAGCGGAACCGTAATATATATCAGCTTCTTAAGACCGACAGCCCCGTCCATGGCCGCCGCCTCGTAGAGCTGCTCTGGAATCGCCACCATCCCGCTGGCGAAAATAATCATATTTAATCCACAGTAAATCCACGCGTTCACAACGACAACCGTATAGATGGCAATGGAGGGTTCCCCCAGCCAATCTCTCGTAAGTGAGCTTCCCCCGAGGGCGGATAAAATCATATTGACGAGACCGCCATCCCCTTTCAAAAGGAACTGCCACATCAAACCGACCGCGGTAAGGGGGAGAACAGAAGGCATAAAAAAGGCGATTTTGAAGAAACGTCTGCCTTTTAACTTACTTGTTACGATATGCGCCAGCAAAAAGGCTGCAGGCAGAATCAATAGGAAGGAAGCGAGAATGAACACACCGATATTTTTAAGGGCGTGATAGAACTCTGGCTTTTGGAACATTTCACTGTAATTCTGAAATCCGACAAATTCGAGTGCGACATTTTTAATCCCGTTCCAACTAAAAAAGGACATGTAACCGGTCTGGAAAATCGGAACGATAAACGCAAGGGTGTATAGAAGCAATGCCGGCAATACGAAGATTGCTGCAGTGAAATACGGTTTTCTGCCGACCATCTTGGTTTCCTCCTGACATCTTGAAATGCATCATGCCTGCCTGTATGAGAGGAAGGCAGGCATGACGTAAATGGGTTTATTTCGTGTTGGACTCGACGAATTTCTGAATCGTATCGGCTGTTTTTTGTGCGTCGTTGCCTGCGAACATGCCTTGAATTTCATTTCTTACTTTGTCTTGCAGCTGCATGATCGGGCTGTATTCTTCAATTTCGCCTTTGAAATCTTTCGCCGTGCTTTGGGCTTTAATATATTCAGCGGTTACGGGATCCAGGGAAGCCGGATCGATATCCATTTTAACCGGATAAACGCCGCCTTTGGTTTCTTGCAAAAATAATTTAGAAGCGTCTACGGACGTAAGGTATTTCAACAATTTGATGGTCGCGTCTTTCTTTGCGCCTTCGACCGCTTTGGAGACGGAATACCCGCCAGCGCCGCCGAACCAGTTATCCTTAAAGTCAGGTTTGTCGGAGAAGCCTGGGAACGGAATAACACCGATTTTATCGGCAAGCGGCGATGAAGCCAACGAGGAAATCGCCCATACGCCTTCAAACATCATCGCGCTTTTGCCGCTTAAGAACATGCTTGTAATTTGGTTGCCATCGGTTGTGTTCATGTTTTTGCCGAAAATACCTTTATCCTGCCAGCTCTTCATCAATTCAAGCAGGGACACCATATCCGGATCGTTCCATTTCGCCGTGCCGCTCATGAGATCCTCGGTTTTTTGGAACCCGTATTTTTTCAGCGAGAGATTGGTGAGCAAGTGACCGCCGCGGAAGTTATCTTTATCGGCCATAGCCATCGGCACAACACCGATTCCTTTAAATTTCTCCGCTACGGCTTCGAACTCTTCAATCGTGGTAGGAGGTGCGGCATTGATTTGTTGGAACAGCTCTTTATTGTAATAGATAGCTACACTGTAGAATTCATTCGGAACGCCATAGGTACCCGGGAAATCGGTGAACTGCCATGTGCCGAACAGAGGCAAAAATGCGTCGGACCAAGTCTTGTCTTCATCGATGACCGGCTGCAAATCCAATGCGATGTTTTTCGCATAATCTTTAAAAGCAACGCCGCCGTAGTTCATCCAAATCTCAGGTACGTTCCCCGTTGCCACAGCCGTTTTCAATTTGTTGTTGAATGCGGCTTCATCATTCAGGGATTCATCGACGACCGTAATGTTCGGGTTTTCTTCCATAAATTTTTTGATCAGGGACTGAAAGGCCAGGGATTTCGGATCTGTGCCTGCAATCCGTGTAAGAATTCGAATACTGACTTTGTCACCGCTTTTCGATTCGCTGCCCGTGCTGCCGTCAGATGGTGCACTGTTTTCTTTGGTTCCGCAGCCGGATAGCAGGGTTGAAGCGGCCAAGATTAACGTAAGGATCATTGTAAGCGCTCTTTTTTTCATATAAAAACCTCCCCAATTATCTTGCGTATGTGTGGTGTTACTGGTGAATTATTGTCATTATAAGTGACTTGCATCACACTTTTGAACGTAATATCTTTACGCGTACAGTAAAATTTTTAACATTATGCTCCATCCATCCTGGGCAAATCCTCGACAGGTCTAACGGATGAATGAAAAAACCTCCACAGCGGGAGGTTTGCGGCTTATAGGTCTTCAAAGCGATGAATCGGTATCTCGCGAAATAAATTTGGAGGGCGGAACGCTAAAGTGCTTCTTGAAACATTTGCTGAAATATTGCGCATCATTATAACCGACCATCTCCGCAACGAAATATAGGTTTTTACAGCCGCTCTCCATGAGTTCTTTGGCTTTGACCATACGGCATTTCGTCAAATATTCAACGACTGTAAAACCGGTTTCGATCTTAAAAATACGACTCAAGTAACTGGGGTTAATATAAATGCTCTTCGCAATTCGCTCCAAATCAAGCTCTGAAGCGAAATGTTCGTCGATGTATTGCTTGGCTTTCTCGACCAGCCTCGCCGGCGTGGATTGTTTCAGGCTGCGCGTTTCGTCTAATACACCGTGATAGAGATTACGAATCCAGTCCTTAATCTCTTCCAGACGCTCTAACTCGTCGACGAGCTGTGCAGGTTGAAAGGTATCGCCGACGGATTGCGTAATATCCAGTTTATTTTCGGCTGCGTACATATTCAGGGTGAACACCAGCTCATATAAGGTCACATATAAGTGGTTCAACGTTAAGGTGCCCCATGATGCACGCATGAGCATATGATGAAGCTCGCCTTCAATGGTCTCCCAATTCCCCAATCGAAGATGAATGATCATCGTCTCCCGAATGTAGGTAAGTGGCGAAGTATGCGCTTGTTTGGGAATATGATCGAAGGAAATCACGCGGTTCCCGCCATAGATGGTACGATGCCTTACAGCATAGAGGGCTTCTTTATATCCCTGAGAGATGCGGTCAAATCCATGCACGGTACCGCCAATGCCAGCCGTTACGGTGAATTTCAAGAATCGCGCTACTGCTTGTACGGCCTCGGCACACCGTTGCTCTACCGTATCTTTGCGAGCCGCCCGCTGGTTTTCGATCGGTCGATTCATCAGGAGGACCAAGCGTTCCTCTTCGTCCCATGAGCATTCGACTTGCTCCATAGGGGCAAAGAATTCGCTAAATATATTCAACACAGCAAACTGCTGCCAGACAGGCTGGTTCTTCCCCAAAGCGTTCGTTTTATCGATCGAAATCACCATGACTGTCAGCTCATCACCGTTAAGATTGGGGCAATGCTGATGAATTTTGTGGATATCGGCATGGGACTCCGCGCCTGCTAACAAGCCTTGTATGAAGGTTCTTCGCAGAATCGAATAGCTTTCTTGTACGCTTTTCTTAAGATCTTCGGTTAGTGATTTCTGATGCTGTTGTTCGTGAATTTGGACAGCGATCTTGTTCAATACCTCTGTCATCTCCACCATGTTCAATGGCTTCAGAAGATAGTCGGACACGCCGGCCTTTAAAGCAGACTTGGCATATTCAAAGCTGTTATAGCCTGTGAGGATCATGATTTTAAGCTCTGGATGGTGTTGATGTGCCGCTTCGGCAAACGCAAGGCCGTCAACGATCGGCATGTTGATGTCGACGATCGCCAATTGAATGGGGGTCGGTGCATGCTCCAAGAGCAGCAGCGCATCTTCGCCATTGGCAGCCTCGCCAACAATCTCATACCCGAGCTCCTCCCAGTTCACGCTGATTTTCAGACGTTCTCGAATTAAATACTCATCATCCACAATAATGACGCTGATCATTTACCATCACTCCAGTTCATGTTTGCAGGAAGCATAATGCGCACTGTTGTGCCTTGCCCAGGAACGCTGTCGATTTCCAGACCGTATTGCAGTCCAAAATATAATTGAATACGTTCGTTCGTGCTCTTAAGGCCAAAGCTTTTATCTTTATAGTTATCGGGTTCTTCTGTCAGAATCTTGTGCAGCTGCTCGGGTGTCATGCCAATGCCGTCATCTATAATTTCAATCCATACTTTTCCATCATTCACCCAGCCTTTGATGATGATGTGTCCCATGCCTCGTTTGTGCTTAAGTCCGTGGTAGATGGAGTTCTCCACAAGCGGTTGGAGCAGCAGCTTAATTGTCACGTATTTATAGATTTGTTCATCCAGTTCGAAGATGTAATCCAATTGGTCGCCGTACCGAATTTTTAGAATTTCTAAGTAAGACTGCGTAATGACCATTTCATCTTCGATAGAAATAATATGACTTCCCTTGCTCAATACACCGCGGTAAAATAACGCCATTTTACTGACCAGGCTGACGATATCGTTATTTCGCTGCAAATCAGCTAACGCGCAAATACTTTCTAGGGTGTTATACAAAAAATGAGGATTGATTTGCGATTGCATGACGGCGAGCTCATACTCTTTTTTCTTCTTCTGTTCTTCCATTCGATTGTCCATGAGAAATTTCGTTCGCTGCACCATCTTGTTGAATTCTCTGGCTAAAGCACCGACTTCGTCTCTTGTTTTCAATTCAAGCGAGACATCGAGGTTTCCCCGCTGCACTTGCTTGATCGTCTCTTTAATCCGATTTAGCGGTCTCGTAATGGATTTGGCGACAAGGATGGTGAGGATGATGGAAAGCCCAATAAAGACCATGCTCAGCACGTAAAATTTATCGGTTAGCACTTGATTGTCCTTCGTAATCTCTTGGATCGGGACGACACCAACGATGGTCCAGTTGAGTCTAGGATAGCTTTGCGACACGACGAGATGTTCAATACCGTTGAATGTGAATGTTTTGCCGCCTGCATGCCCGAGCACCCAGGAGAAATAAGGCTGTTTTGTGATGGAAGTATATAACTGGCTTTTATCTGGATGCGAAGCGATCCTGCCGTCTTTGTTCACGATAAAGATGTGACCGTCATGTCCGATATCAATATTCGCATATTGGTCGGCAATGTAGCGCTCATCGATGGATAATTGAATAATGCCGAGCGGGCTCCCGTCCTTGGAGGAATTGAACTTCTGGAATAAGGACACGACGTTGTGGCTGGATTCTTCTTTGACATAATTGCTGATTGCCGTATTGTTCCATACGAGCCCATAGGGAGAGCCTGCAAACCGATTGAAATATTGACGGCTAACGTCGGATACATTTTTCAGACTGCCAGAGGTATAGATCTGGCCGTTGTGATCATAGATCAGCATGGAATCCACGAAAGTTTTGGAATCCACAATGTCCGCGAGCGCATTCGATACTTCCACATACCGATTGTAGGTTTCTACCGGGTTAGAAGTAGGAGGATCGCTTAGAATGCGTTGCACATTGCTGTTGGTAATCGCGATTTTGGAGTAATTTTCTGCGTTGTCGAGAATAATTTCAAGCTTTTCAGATACTAATCGGAGGTGCTGTTCTGTATTTTCAACCGCCTTGCCGATCAGAATGTCGGATGAAATACGATAGGTAAAAATCGACATGGAAATGATGAGTACGGAAACGGCGATTATGAACGATAACGTGATTTTCTTATGAATCGATAAGGAATAGAAAAACTCGAGCATTCGATTTTTCATTCGTACAAGCAAGTTCTCCAGCCCCCAATTTTTGTAAGCGCTTACGAATTTAATGTATGAACGGCGAGGTTGTGACCTTTGTCATAACTATACTGTAAATCCTAAGGTGCTTGGGTAGGGTTGTCAATCGTATTTTACGAGGGTGTGTCGAACAGGGGGGAGCATGAGACAAGTTCGGGCGCGCATACATTGTAAAAAGACAACCGGGGAGGCGAGTCCCGTGCATTTTACCATGCAGGAGAAGTTCGGTGATAAACCGGTATCGGATTGGATGGAGACACGCCTGAAAGCCGAAGTGCTTCAAGTTCACGGCGTCGTTATTCAAGTAACTGTTCATCTTGCGAATGCAACCATGGGGTCAGACGGGGGGGACAGCGTATGCAAGCCGACACCCGGATCAAGTGCGCCATCTACGCACGGGTAAGCACGGATCAACAAGGCGATTCCATCGACAATCAAGTCAGCCAATGCGAGGAATATATTCACCGCTTAGGGGAGCAATACGATGTCTCTGACATTATCATCTATCGCGATGAAGCCGTCTCGGGATATTATACAAGCGTATTTGACCGGCACGAAATGAGACAGGCGATTCAAGATGCGAGGGAGCATCGGTTCAAGCTGCTTGTATTCAAAGAGGTTAGTCGGGTCGGTCGGGATAAACAAGAGAATCCTGCGATTATCGGGATGTTCGAGCAGTATGGCGTACGCGTCGTCGCCATTAATGATAACTATGATTCCTTGAATAAGGACAATATTACCTTTGATATTCTATCCGTCTTATCGGAGCAAGAGAGCAAGAAAATATCGTCACGGGTAAGCAGCGCCAGGAAGCAAAAAGCGCGACGAGGCCAGTGGGGCGGCGAGCCGCCGATTGGCTATGTGGTCAATCGGGCAACGAAGCGGCTGGAGACGGATCCCGTCCAGCGGCATATTCCAGCCCTTATGTTTGAGCTGTATGTCCATCATGGGTTAGGCACGTTCAGAGTTGCCCAAGAGTTGAATCGCCGGGGGATGCGAACCAAGAACGGCAATCCTTGGACGCGTGAGAGCGTGAATAAGATCCTCCGCAATCAAGCATACATCGGCAACGTTGTCTACGGTACGCGGCGTAATCAGCTGAAGCGGCAATATGATGACTCGGGTAAAATGTCCAAACGAAAGGTACAAATCCGTACAAATCCTTCAGAATGGCAGATCGCCGAGGGAGCTCATGAAGCCATCGTAGATCCCGAGCTGTTCCAAGCCGCGCAGGAAATACTCCAGCGTAAGAGCAAATCCACTTCGCCGCGCCGTGCATATCACCCTCTAACGGGATTGCTGTATTGCGGTCGGTGCCAGCAGCGCATGGTCTGCCAGAAACGTGCGTCCGGGGGGAATGCCTATCGTTATTACGTCTGTTCCACCGCCCACAAGTATGGCCGGGAGTCATGTTCACAACCGAATATCTCAGCGGATCCGTTAGAAATGACTGTGCTTGATGCGATTCGCAGACAACTGGATCAGATCAAGAAGGAGCAATTCGATATCACCATTGATCGATCCCGAGATGTGGAGCGGTTGCAGCAGGAGCTTGCCATGAAGCAGACGCAGCGCAACAAGCGGAATAAGGATCAGCTGGATCTGTTTCGTCAGAGGGAGCTTTTCGAGCACGATACCTATACGCAGCAAATGCTAGCGCTAAAGGAACAATTGGTACAGTTGGAGGAAGAGATCGCTGCAACGATGAGACAAATGGCTGTACTGAAGCAGGCAGAAGGGATGCCGGATATGCTGCAAGCGGCTATTCAACGGCTGAAGGCATTGCAGGTCGAAGGGGCAGAGGCGACGCGCGCTGTATTCCAGGAGCTGCTGAATCGCGTGACCATTACGAACAGACATATCGAATTGGTGTATGATGTTTTTTTTGTGAGGGAAAACATGATGAGATAAGAAAAGGCGGCTGCGCTCGAATGATCGAGTGCATAGCCGCCTTTTTTAGGATCCATTTCGGGATAATACGATGCCCACCGTATGAGGTCCGCAATGGCTGGAAATCACACATCCCGTTTCCGCAAGAAGCACTTCCTTGGCATTCGTCTCGCGCAGCAAGATTTCACGGACTTGAATAGCTTCTTCCTCTGCTAGGGCATGAGTGACGGAGATGGTCTCCCCCTCCAACTGATCTTTGAAATGCAGTGCATTTTGAATCAGCTGCTCTAATGTTTTTTCGCGTTTGCCGCGCAGTTTGGCAGCAAGAATCATTCTTCCGTCTACGACTTTAACGACTGGACGTATTTTGAGCAGGCTGCCAATGAAGTTCTGAAGACTGGAGCAGCGGCCGCCTTTATGCAGATAATCCAATGTATCAATGATGAACTCCGTCTCGATACGATCGCGAGAGTCAAGCACGATTTGTTCGATCTCTTGAAGCGTACGGCCTGCTTCGGCTGCACGTACAGCTTTGAGTACGAGTAGACCAATTCCTGTAGATAGATTACGAGAGTCTACAACCGTAATACGGCCCTCTGGGAAACTATCAGCCGCAATGATGGCATTCTGACAGGTAGAGGATAATTCCGTGGACAATCCGATAAAGATAATATCGTCACCAGCTTCAATAGCTGGAGCAAAGGCTTGAATAAAATCACCCGGTGAAGGTGAAGCGGTTTTGGGCAAATAACCCAATTCATCTACTTTGTGAAATAGCTGCAGCGGTGTCATTTCAACACCATCCTTGTAAGCATCCTCGCCGAATGTTACGTAGAGCGGAATGATACCGATCTGATGCTGTTCGCGCAACTCAGGCGGTAAATCGCAAGTGCTATCTGAGAAGACCCGAATTTTGGACATGGATCATAACCTCCTGAAATATATGTATCGCGTGACCGTCGTTGATCTCTTGAGACGACAATTCATCTATTATAATACAACTCACCCTATTGTTAAGTAGGGAAATATTGACATTCGATTCATTGTAACCTTGCCGAGTCATCTGAACAAGCATCAATAGGATACACGACATATGTTAGTCCTGCCCCGTATTAAGGGGTCAAGCATGCAATGCATCCTGTAGTACTTTGCCTACAAGATCATGAATGACGACGTGTGCAAGGGAATCATACGGAGTAGCTTCCTTATTAATCAGAACGAGATGCTCCCCGCGGTAATAGCGAATCAGACTGGCTGCGGGATTCACCCGTAACGAGGTGCCTCCGACAATCAGAACATCTGCCTTGGCAATATGATCGATCGCGGCTTGAAGCACGGCCTCATCCAGCATCTCTTCGTATAATACGACATCGGGTTTAACAATACCGTTGCATTGTTCACAATGAGGGATAGGGTCAGAGGTACGTAATACATATGGAAGATCGTACGATTGTCCACAAGTTATGCAATGATTCCGATGAACAGAGCCATGAAGCTCCAGCACATGTTGACTGCCAGCCATCTGATGCAGTCCATCAATATTCTGTGTGATGACAGCGGTAAGCTGCCCCCTGCGCTCGAGTTCAGCCAAGGCGTGATGCGCAGGATTGGGACGAGCATTTGGATAAATCATTTTTGAAATATAGAATTGATAGAACGAAGCTGGTTGTTTTTTAAAAAAACTATGACTTAACATAACTTCTGGCGGGTATTCGAAGCTTTGATGATCTTGATAAAGCCCTGTTGCGGATCGAAAATCCGGAATGTTGCTTTCCGTCGAGGTTCCGGCACCTCCGAAAAACACAATGCGTTGGCCATGTCGGATGATATCTTGAATTTGTGAGTGAGTCATGCGATCTTACCTCCGTTTTTCGTCTTGCCTATAAGATACTACAAGTATACACAAAGGAGAAATATATGCGCGTCCAATCGTTTAAGCCTGTTATCCATGAGACTTGCCGTATCTTAATTTTAGGTTCTATGCCAGGGGTCAAATCTCTGCAGGAGCATCAGTATTATGCGCATCCACGCAATCATTTCTGGCCTATCCTATATGGGCTGTTTGACAAGACGCCAGTATCAGATTATGAACAGCGTCTCCAGTTCGCGCAATCGAAAGGATTTGGACTCTGGGATGTGCTCGGGGAATGCGAACGGGAAGGCAGCTTGGATACGAATATACAACATGCGGTACCGAATGATTTTGCCGGCTTGCAGGTCACGTATCCGCAGATCCATCATTTCTTTTTTAATGGGGCAAAAGCGTATGAATTGTTTATGCGTCACTGCGCCTCCCAAGTATCGTTGGAACATGTGACACTGCATAAATTACCGTCCACGAGCCCCGCGAACACGGCTTCCTTAGCAAGTAAACTGGAACAGTGGAGGACCGAGCTTCAATCGGTATCCATGCATTCTCATTTTGATATGGAATAAATCACAAGTAGTCAAAATTTTGTAAAGGAATTTTTAGAGGAATGTTGAAATATTAGGGGTAAGGTTACAGTCTGATGCAAGGGAGGGGATCTTGAAGGCGTGCAACACTTGTTGGTCATGAAAGTTCAATTTTGTTAGCAAAAGGGGAACGAGATCCATGGCAACCATTCAAGCAAGAACTGCACATGCAAGCACAACGCAAATTCAAATTCCTACGTATGACGTATTAGACCACGATGTGAATCCTATTTTCGATAAACATTTAAATCCGTATCCGTACACGATGCAGAATTATCGTGCTTCCGAGCAGGTTATGAAGACCTATGATGCGGTTATTCTGGAAAATGAGTACCTGCAGCTGACGTTTCTTCCGACGCTAGGAGGCCGATTATACCGTGCGCTAGACAAACGGACACAGCAGGAATTTCTCTATACGAACAAAGTCATTAAACCTCGTATGATTGGTACGCGAGGCGCCTGGTTCTCTGGCGGTATGGAATTTAATTTCCCGATCAGCCATTCGCCAACAACCATGGACCGGGTAAATTGTACGACCCTGGATCATCCCGACGGCAGCGCGTCCGTAATCTTCGGAAATATCGAACAGCTGTCGATGATGAACTGGAAGGTGGAAATCAAGCTGTATCCGGGCAAGGCATATATGGAACAGCGCGTACATTTAACCAATCCGACCCCGAAAGAAAATCGGTTTTATTTTTGGACCAACACCGCCGTAGCTTACAATGAAAGCGTCGAACTGATCTATCCGTTCGATTGGTGCCTCAACCATCTCGATGCCAAGTATTTGAAATGGCCTTTCTATCAAACATACGATTGCCGTAAAGCCAGTGAAATTCCCTTTGCTTACGAAACGTTTGGCAAGCTGATGAACCATAACTTTTTCGGGATTTATAATCATGATGAGCGATTTGGAGTCGTTCACTATGCGGATCGCAAGAAAGTGAAAGGGGCTAAATTCTTCTCCTGGGGGAATGACGCAAATGCCAAAGCTTGGAACCAATCCTTGACAGATGATGCTTCCGAGTACATTGAAATTCAGAGCGGACCGTTCGAGAGCCAGATGGTGTATAAGTTCTTGCGGCCGCATCAGACCCTATCATGGCGTGAGTATTGGTATCCAGTATCCAATATGAATGGATTTCAGTACGCGGAGAAGGAAGTGGCTGTTCAATATGAGATCACATCGAATTCCATCGTCTTTACGTTAGCGGCGACGGAGAGGTTTGATCATAGCTGCATTCAATTTCAACTCCGCGGGCAAGAGCAGCAAGTCGAGTTAACGCTGACGCCGGATCGGAATGAGCGCGTTACATTTATGCTGGATGCCCCTATCGCCGATGATCGGTTTACGCTGGAAATTCGTTGCGGGTCGCGTACCATTCTCAGGATGGGAGAACGCGAGGAATTCGTACATGAGTACCCTGATACGGCTATATTTGAAGATTCTCGAAGCGTCATGGGAGAAGAAGATCAAGAGAAGCTCTATAAAATGGCGGAACTGAAGGAGTCGCTGGGGCTCTATGGTGAAGCCATAGAACGATATGAGCGGAATTTAGCCCAACAGCCTGACTGCACATTAACGCTGAACCGTCTCGGACAGCTCTATCTTGCCAGACAGCAACCCGAACTCGCAGTACCTTGCTTGACGAAGGTGCTCCGCTACGATAACCGCAATAGCAAAGCTCGCTTTCATCTCGCGATGGCAGAGAAAATGATCGGAAATTATAGTAAAGCTCGTAGGCTGCTTCAAGATATCGCAGGGGATGCAGAATATTATCAAGCATCTGTGATCGAGCTCTCAAAGCTGAATATCATGTTCGGATACTGGCGCGAAGTACAGGGGAATGCGGATGAACTGCTGCGTGCCGGGGACACCTATAGCCGAACATTGTTAGCGATAAGCTACAAATACGACGGATGTATGGAAGAAGCCGAAGCATTGCTCAGGGATGCCGTTGGATCGAATGGGAATCAGGTTCCGCTTCTTACCGTACATGAGCATATTCTCGTTGCTCGTTATTTATTAGGTAAATCCGAAGCGAGTAAGGAATCATTGATTCAGTACACGCAAGGGGACGAACGGGTGCTGCTTCCGATTGCGTTGGATTATCAAGAGATGGGATTGCATCAAGATGCTGAGGAAATCGTGAGCTTGATTGAAGCGCCTACCATGAAGACGAAGATCGCATTTGCCGGACTGCAGCGGGCTTCGGATGAGGCGGAACGGACGGTGCTGCTGCAGCAGATCCTATCGGAGTCCCTGGATTATGTGTTCTTGAACGAGCCACAGCTCATCGCATGGACGGAGCGATTCAAGGGTACGGATGCAAGCGGTAAGCTGAATTATTTGCTAGGCAATTATTATTATGCCGTTGGCCGCTTTGAAGATGCCCGAACAGCCTTCGAAACGGCATATGACAAAGGGCTGCGTTACACCGTGCTGTTGCGAAATTTAGGCTATAAAATCTACTATCAGCAAGATTGTAATCTTGTGCGCAGTGAACAGCTCTTAGTGGAAGATATTCAAATCAATGGCGGCAACAATGTCGACAGCCTCCTCACATTGAATCAGATTTATGCAGTATGGGGAGAAAATGAAAGACGCAAGCAAATTATTGAGCGAATGAAGCAGGTGGACAATCATTCTCTTGTTCTAATCGCGCAAGTTGATGCGTATAAAGCTATGGGGGAAGAAACGAAGGCTTGGGAGATTCTGAATACAGCGGAGTTCGAGAACTGGGAAGGGAAGGAACTCAGCGGTCCTTGTTATCGTGATTTTGTGATTCATATGGCGATGAAACATGTCGCTGAAGACCAGTTAACCGAGGCGAAGCAGTGGATAGATCTTGTGGATCAATACCCTCGTCAACTAAATTACGGGGATTCGCTTCGAACCCCGTTATCGGAAATGAAGTATTACAAAGCTATCATCTATCGCAAGCTAGGGGATGATCAGACGGCGAAGGCATTATTCAAGCAAGGGTATTTAGAAGCGAGCCAGGCAGAGATTTTCGCGAATGAACGAAGCCATATATACAGCATGCTCTGTTTACAAGAGTTGCAGAAGTAGCATTGGATGCGTGAATGGATGAGAAGCATAATTATATACCGTTGGAGGGATGACGATGTCGGATCGTAAAATTAACCAGATTTTATCCCACAATACCGTTATTGTGAGCAGTTCGACGGGAACGAAGTCGATTCTTTTTGGCAGAGGAATTGGATATATGAAGAAACCGGGGATGTTCGTGGAGCAAGCGGACATCGCCGAAGAGTATTTGTTGTTGCCTGTCTACCATGCCTCCAATGTAATGATGAAGAGCTGCGTCTAGCAGCATCCATTGAATCGCACATGTACAAAAACCTGTATCGCAGAACATTCCGTTCTCGGTACAGGTTTTTGTTTGTATTGGTTTACAATATTTTCTATCCGTGATATATATTCTCTAAGAAACGAAGAGAAAGGTTGATCAGATTGAATGTGCAAGGCGTCTTCAAACGATTAAGCAAGTATATGTTGAATTATAAGCTTCTTTATACAGGATTACTTCTATCCATGTTCGTGGGGATCGTCATGGATTTATTTATCGCTTGGTTTCTCTCTTTTGTATCCAATGCAGCCGTTCATGCACAAGTAGGGCAATGGAAGAACATTATTGTGCTTGGTATCGTGATGCTCGTGGTCTTATTCGTGAATTCGTATTGTGATACGCTTCTTAAGAATAAAATATCGGTTAACATTCGCAATGATCTCCGCATGGATACGATGAAGCATGTGATGAGATTGCCGCAGTCGTATTTTGACCGCAATCATTCGGGAGATTTGCTATCGCGGTTCACCAATGACAATCAATCGGTGGGAGATGCTTGCGGCGGGACGATCATGGGGTTGATCCGGAATCCGCTGCTAGCGTTAGCGGCGTTCACTTATCTATTATATATTCACTGGCTGCTAGCTATCATTTGTTTTGCGATGGGGCCCTTAATATTTTTGATTGGAAAAGTGTTCGGAAAAGCGATGCGCATCAACAGCGTGCAGCATCAACAAAAGATGGGGGTAGCGACATCTTTTCTGAATGATATCTTAGGCAGCAGCGCGATATTTAAGACGTTTAAGTTGGAGCAAAGACTATTAAAACGGTACCAGCAGCATAGCGAGGAAATCTCTGCCTTAGAACAGACAAAAGGGAAAATTGAAGGCGCAACCAACGCAACATCCCAGGTTGCAGCCAACTTAACCTTCTTGATGGCCATTGTCATTGCGGGGTACTATGTTTCGCAAGGGGATTTGGAAATCGGTGCGATGCTTGCTTTTATCCAATTAATGAACTATCTAGTCTCTCCCTTCTCGGCATTACCGGGCTTGATTGCTTCCTTACAGCAATCCCTAGGGGGAGCAGAGCGAATTTTCGAACTTATGGATCAGAAGACGGAATACGAAGACTTGCCAGAGGACTTGAACCAGAAGCAGCACTTCGAACAATTACAATTGGATGCTGTCTCTCTCTCCTACTCGGAAGAAGACCCTAAACCTGTATTGCAAGATATTCATCTTCAGGTGAAGTCTGGTGAAATGTTGGCAATTGTGGGTCCAAGCGGTGGAGGGAAATCGACCTTGTTCAAAGGATTATTAGGATTCTATCCGTTCACACAAGGATCCATGCGGATCAACGACGTTGATGTGGAAGAGATGACGTTAAGCAAGCTTCGTGATTATTTCGCATTTGTTCCGCAAGAAACACATCTGTATACAGGAACGATTCGCGATAATTTATTGAGCGGGGACCATCTTGCAGATGATGCAGCGATACATACCGCATTGCGACGAGCAAATGCATACGAATTTGTGATGGAATTGCCGCAGGGGCTGGATACCGATATTGGCGAGCATGGCTCCCGATTATCAGGAGGACAAAGACAGCGGTTATCGATCGCAAGAGCTATCCTGAAGGATTCTCCCATTCTCTTGTTGGACGAAGCAACGGCGGCACTCGACAATGAATCGGAGAAAATTGTTCAAGACGCGCTTCGTCGATTAATGAGTGAGAAAACGACGCTTGTCATCGCGCATCGACTGTCTACGATCCAGAAGGCGGATACGATTGTCGTGATGGATAATGGACGGATTGTTGAGCGGGGTACACACGAAGAGTTGTTAGCGGGCAAAGGAAGATATCATGCTCTATATTATAGTCAAGTTGAGCGTGATGAGGTTACGGCTTAAAGAGGGGATTACAGGTCAGCTGGGATACTGGCTGGCCTTATTTGTGTGGTCTTAGTTCCTTATGAGATACCCAAGGAACCGGAGGTATCCATCATGGCAATAATAACAGCATTGGAATGCGGCGTGACGACTTCTTCCCAGGTCTTATAGCGTAAATCTTCAGGCGTGATACCGTGGATGCCAGGTTCTCCGGCTGTGGCATTCCGTTTCAGATTTTCAAGAATGGTTCTCTTCTTATCGATATTGGACATGATGCCTTTGCGCCGAATATCATTGAAACGAATTTCTGTCGTTTCGAGTTGGTCTTTATCTTTTTGCTGCAGATGCGGGAGTTCCAGCTCTTCGAATAGTAGGGTCTCAAGTTCCTCGATGCTGACTTCGGCTTCCACATAATCTCCGCCGGGCTGATCGCCGGCTTTATCCCCTTTGCCTGGACTGCTCTTCGGATCGGTTCCTAAGACATCGCCGACTTGACTGTCACCATCCCCTTGACCTACATGTTTCTTCTTGTTGTAGTTATAAATGAAACGAAACTCATCCAGACTGCGAATCGGCACTTTGATGATCTGCTTGCCATCGGACATGATAATATTCTCTTCCGTCACCAGATCAGGTAAGTTTTGCTTGATCGCATCTCGAACTTTTTGTTGATGGCGGGATTGATCCTGAAATCCTTTACGATGTAAAGACCAGTCTTCCCGCGATACAATGGACATGTTTGGATCCATGCAAGAACACCTCCTCGAGATGGGCACTTTAGCGTTGATTAACCTGTTGTTATTCAATATATTCAAGAATGCGGACGATATGTGACCACATTCTATTCAGGTTCTTCGTACAAGTATGAAGAGGAGGTACGGGGAAGAGGGAATGTATTAATGATTCGTGATCCCTATTGCATATAATACGATGATGCCGATCATAAGAACCGCATGGATGATCGTGCCTGTGATCGCGAAGCCTTTTTTTCGATGCTTCATCGCAAGGCCTATGATACCCAGGATGAGTCCGACGAGGTTCACGAGTAGGAAGAATAGAATCAGAAACCCTACGACGACGAGTCCGCCCATGTTTGCCGAGGATGCCATACTTGTCGTGACGGATTGAATATCGCCTGCGATATTTACGACCAATCCAACAGCGCCGACAATGGTTCCGATATATCCTAGCAGACAGACCAAGCTCAGAACGAAAGATGTGATGCCTAAACCGGATGATTTGAGCGCTGGCGGTTGTTCTTGGGGTTGAAACGTCCCGGGTGTGTAATTTGTGTTCATTTGCGAATCACTCCTTTTTTGATGTGCGATACCATGTTTGGATTTACAAGTCTTATTTTCCACATTCCGGATGTTTTTGCAAACATAATATTTGTCGTTTTCATGTTCAATCTGGAAAAATCCGTCGTTTTTTATTATGATAGATGGGGATTCAGAAAATTTGAAGTACACAAAGGAGTATTGAGGATGTTACGTAAGTACGTTGTCATTGGCAGTTTAAATTTACTCGTTGCCGTTGCTCTTGGTGCCTTTGGCGCCCACGGCCTTAAATCCATATTGACAGTGAGTCAACTGAATACATATGAGACCGGTGTCCACTACCATATGATTCATGCACTCGGAATTTTGTTGATTGCTGTGCTCTCTGCACATTTGAAGCCGTCCCGTCAATTACTGTGGTCGGGTAGAATGCTGTTTGCCGGGATCATTTGTTTTTCTGGCAGCTTATATGTGTTGAGTGTTACAGGAATTACTTGGCTTGGTATTATTACACCTATTGGAGGCGTCGCTTTCATCATTGGATGGTTACTGCTTGCCGTTGCGGCGTTACGTAACTCGTAGATAAAGAGAGAGGATCGTGCGTATGAACGCGAAGATGCTGTCTTCAAATGAACAGTTGCTAAAGGCAATTTTAGAGCATTGCCCGATCTCTGTTATTGAGCTAGAGACATCGGGGAAAATCGTGGCTGTAAATCGCCATACCTGTGAGATGACGGGATTTGATGAACATGAGTTAATCGACAGGGATTATCGGCTGTTTCTTAGTGATGAAGTGAATATAGACAGTAAAAGTGTTTATGAACGCATCATGCTTGGAAAATCCATACAAAGAGATACCTATTTCGTACATAAGCAAGGAGCTCAAATTGATTTGCAGATGCTGATTTTCCCGATCATGCGGAAAAATCAAGTAGATCGTCTGATGTTAATTAGTCAGGATATTAGCGATCGCAGACGAGTTAATGATCGTATTCGGTATATGTCTTATTATGATGATGTTACAGGGCTTCCCAATCGTAAAATGTTCATAGAGAGGTTAGCGGAATTGCTGGAAGCTACACTTTCTACCGATGTGGGGATTGCTGTGGCTTACATGGATTTGGATCGGTTTAAACTGGTAAACGAGTCGTTCGGACAGGAGTTCGGAGACATGCTTTTGATGCAAGTTGCTGAACGTTTGACCCGCGTGGTCACAGAATATGATTTTGTTGCCCGAATGGACGGCGATGAATTTATTTTCTTTTTTGTCAACGTGACGTCGAAGGATGAAGCGCTGCTGAAAGGCCAACAAATTCAGAACATTTTGGAAGAACCCTTTGTATTAAAAGATCAACCGATTACGCTTACGGCAAGCATTGGCTTATCCATGAATTGCAAAGCGGATAATGATGCAAAAGCGCTGATTAAGAAAGCGGATATAGCGCTTTCGATCGTCAAGAACAAAGGGAAAAATCACTATCAGCTCTATACTACGGATATGTCTCCTAAATCATTAGAACGGCTGACACTTCAACATGATTTGCGCAAGGGAATGCTGAATGGCGAATTTATTCTTCACTATCAACCGCAGATTCGCATGGAAACCGGACATATTGTTGGTGCGGAAGCGTTAATCCGATGGATGCACCCGGAGAAAGGTTTGGTACCGCCGGGGATGTTCATCCCGCTGGCTGAAGAGAACGGACTTATTGTTCCCTTAGGCGAATGGGTATTGGAAGAGGCATGTAGACAGAATAAAGCCTGGCAGGATGCGGGTTTACCGCATATCCCGATCTCTGTGAATTTGTCGATGAGACAGTTTTTGCTGCAGAACTTGAATGAAAAAGTAGGGCAGGTCCTTCGAAAAACGGGGCTTGAAGCAAAATATCTGGACTTGGAGATTACCGAGAGCATGACGATGGATGTAGAATATACGTCGAACTGTTTGATGGAATTGCGTGAGCTCGGCGTTGGCATTAGTATCGATGATTTTGGAACCGGCTACAGCTCGTTTAGTTATTTGAAGGACTTTTCCATTAATCGTCTCAAGATCGATCGCTCATTTGTCCGTAACATTAATGAGGATCCTAGTGCAGCCGCGATTGTTGCATCCATCATTTCGATGGCCCACCATTTAAACTTACAGGTAATTGCGGAAGGCGTGGAATCAGAGGATCAAGTTCATTTTCTGAAGGAGCATTCATGCGATGAAATTCAAGGCTATTATTATAGTCCGCCTGTTCCTGTCCAAGAGATTGAGCAATTATTAACGGGATATTGTTCATGAATATCACCATACATAATCAAAGGGAGTGCCATGGCGGCACTCCCTTTTGCTGTCTCATTACACGATAAATTCGTCAATTTCATTCAGTTGTAGAATATATACTTGCTTCTCGTCAACGTGGTAGACGTGAATGAGTGAACGTGCTGGATCAAAATCTAGAATACGTCCGGGAATACTCTGTTGCACTCCCCTGCCTTTATTAACGATAAAACGAATCAACTTCGATTGGTGGATCGCAGCGAAAATAATATCATGAATGGAAAGCTCAACATCAGCAGAATTATTGGCTTGAAGTGCTTTGGCCAAGTCAACTTGGTTCAAATAGTGCATTTGCTTGGATGTATTAGATGATGTTGTATTATCCATATATCTCCCCAGCGCCTCCGACTTTATAATCATCTACACCTATGGCGTAGAGTACTATTGTACCACGAATTTTATTTCCTCCATAGAACTAAAAGAATGGGTAAGGAGTGGGTACAAAGTAGGATGTAAACAGGGTCTCACTCGTTGAATTCTTTCGCATATATTGTTAAAAATCGATTGCGTGTAGGAGGGCGGTAAGATATGGTTCGGGTTGAGCCCATACAAATTGGTGACGTAACAGTCATCGGTGTAGAAGTAAAGCTTCCGAAGACAACATTAATTGCTGTAACAACAGATCGCGGTTATATTATGTGCGGAGCGCTTGATGTTGGCTTGTTGAACGACCGATTAAAGGATCGTCAAATTATTGCAGGTCGTGCTGTTGGTGTGAAGACATTAACGGAATTGCTGGAAGCTCCTTTGGAATCTGTTACTTATGAAGCTGAGGCCTTAGGCATTCATCCGGGCACGATTGGCAGAGATGCCATTCTAAAGATGTTAGGTTGAGTGTAAAAAGGAAAGGTACAGCGGAAATCATCGCAAAAGATTCACTGTACCTTCTTCTTTTTCATTCTAGTGTTCGCGTGCTGTGATTATTGAAACAGCTTCGGCAAGTTCACATGAAACGGTGGTTTAATGATCCCCTTCTCCGTGATGATGGCGCTGACATACGCATGCGGTGTTACATCAAAGGCAGGGTTAAATACTTTTACGCCAACGGGTGCGGTACGCTTCCCGAAGCCTTCGGTAATCTCCGATTCAGGACGTTCTTCAATCGGGATATCGGCTCCGCTTGCTGTCTGTAAATCAATCGTAGATAACGGACAAGCGACGTAGACAGGAATATTGTGTGCTTTGGCCAGGACGGCGACGCTATATGTCCCGATCTTATTCGCTACATCCCCATTCGCAGCCACACGGTCAGTCCCTACGATGACAGCTTGTACCCAACCTTTCGACATGACATAACCAGCCATATTATCGCAAATCAAGGTAACATCTACGCCTGCTTGCTGTAATTCAAATGCCGTGAGGCGAGCACCTTGCAGGACGGGGCGTGTTTCGTCTGCAAATACTTTGAGTTGTATCCCCCGTTCCTGAGCGAGGTAGAAAGGAGCAAGCGCAGTTCCGTACTTCGCTGTCGCAAGTCCCCCCGCATTGCAATGTGTCAGTACACCCATACCATCCTCGAACAAGGTCAGCGCATGTTCGCCGATCTGACGGCAGACTTCTTCGTCTTCTGCTTGTATACGATGCGCCTCATGAAGTAAGGCGTTATTGCGTGCTGTAAGAGATAGAGATGTATCTGCTGCGGCCTTCTCCGCACAGTGCGTCATACGATCCAAAGCCCAGAAGAGATTGACGGCCGTTGGACGGGAAGTTGCTAAATAATCTGCGATTCGACGAATTTCCCCGAGCCATGCTTGGGGTTCTTCTTGGGTTGCTGCTTGCGCTCCTAAGGCAACACCATAAGCAGCGGCAATGCCGATTGCAGGGGCTCCACGAACGGCTAAGTGGCGAATAGCTTCCCATACTTGCTCTACTGTGGTTAGCGGCAGCATGACAATTTCTTCGGGAAGCAAACGCTGATCGAGCAGATCTAGATGTGTTTCTGCCCAGCGGACAGATTGAAGCGGTGGTGTTATTGTCATGATACTTGAACTCCTTTAGTTGCTTGTTCTAAGGTGTCGATAAATGCGTCAAATGATGTAACTTGACGATGTTGCAGGATCAGTGCGCGCCCCACGGTAAGCGCAAGCCGTTCGGCACGTTCACGGACGCGGTCGTCCGAAATAGTGTCAATATCCGCTACATGCGCTAGACCAATGGTACGGCGAATGATTTTACAGCCGGCAAATCCGATCGAATCTTGAAGCAGCTGCTGCATATACAGATCTTGATATCCTGGAACTTTCGCTAATGGATCTACAGCATGCTCGTTCCAAAGCGCACGGAATTTCGTATCAAATTGAGACCATGTATCACGCAAGGTATCTATGAGATATTCTCGATAGGAAGCACGCGCTTCTTCGGAACGGCTCCAATGCTCCTGCCCGATGTAGTTCAATGCTAAATTCGCAAGAACGGCGCCAATATCGAAACCCATAGGTCCGTAGTAAGCAAATTCAGGGTCAATGACTTTGGTGGATTGCTCCGTTACGAAGATACTGCCGGTATGCAAATCCCCATGAAGCAATGCTTGCGCAGAGGTTAAGAACTTCATGCGAAGCAACGCAACCTCAAGGTGCAGCGGTTGATCAGCCCATAGTGCTTCGACAGCATCACGAATGGCTGCATTGAAGTTATTTGTTTCGGCATCAACATACGGATCAGCGAAGATAAGATCCTCTGTAATTTTGCAAAGGTCCGGATTAATGAATTGTTTCACGGATTCCTTCTTCGCTTGTTGGTTCTGACCCAAGTCCGATGTGAAGAAGAGCGTCCGCGCCAGAAAATCAGAGATATGCTCAGCAAAGAGCGGGTAGCGATTTCCTTCAATTAGCCCTTTACGCATAATGATATGATCGCTTAAATCTTCCATAATGGTCATGGCTAGCTCTGAATCATAGCGATATACCGTAGGTACAAGCGTAGGGCAGAGTTGATATGCAAGAATTAAGGCTTCACTCTCGATGCGGGCACGATCTAGGGATAACGGCCAGGATTCACCGACGACTTTGGCATAAGGCAACGCTTGCTTCAGAATAATGCTCTTGCTGGAATTGGAATCCGTGATATGAAAGACGAGATTAAGATTGCCGTCCCCGATTTCTCTAACTTGCAGGTTGGACTGTTCGTCGAATAAATTCGGAATTTCCTGGGCGATTTGAATCGCCTCATCGAGCGTTAACGGATGATAAGCTGACATTTGCGTCGCACCTCCACAATACATTTTTTCCCCATGGGAATGGTCTACTTTATTTCTAAGTATAGCGGATATAATTGGATGTTAAAATAGAAAAATTGTGACGATGTGATAAAAATCATGGTCATTTATACATAAACTTTATTGTTTGAAGTGAACTCTCGTAGAATTCGAGGTATAATAGAGATATTGACTGATAGAAAGGCGGTAGTTGAATGCCGAATTTAGCACAGCCTGTGGCTTTGAAAGAATGGGCGGTTGCGATTCAAGCACTTGCGGACGGGAAGCAAATACTATTGATGCGAAAAGGCGGGATTATTGAAGAAACACGACATTTCGAGCTGAAAAGTCATTCCTTTTATTTATACCCTACCTTTGAACATCAGCGCAGGGAACTGCTTAAAGATGCGTATCAATCGGATCTGGATGCGACTTTAGTCGGTTGGTCGGCGGAGGATACTCGCGTGCCGTTGCAATTGTATGCTGAAGTTGTTGAGGATATCGAAATTCATGATCAAGACATGTTGAATCGTTTGCGCGATTTTCATATTTGGACGGACCAATTTGCAGAAGAGCGGCTGAAGTGGAAGAAGAAGCTGCCGCTGCATGTTCTTGTTTTACGGGTGTACAAGATCGTTCCGTCGGTAACACTTGATATAGAATCGGAGTACTTAGGTTGCAAATCATGGATTACGATGCCGAAATCAGTAACAGCAGTAGATTACACCAACTTCGTTCCGGTATTGCGTGATGAAGCATTTCAAGAACAAGTGGATGCGATTCACAACGTACTTGAAGGATAATTGTCAGTCAGAAGAAGCGTAAGACCGTAATCGGGCGCGTTCATTGCGTTCGATTGCGAATTAAAGTAAAATTATAGTTGATAATCAATGAGAATCACTTTAGAATGATTATAAGGTAAGATTTGTTTTTTAGTTTTGATTTTAAAAATAAAACATAGATGCTCGAAGGGAGTACCAATCATGGCAACAAAATTCAACATTGATGGTTTAAAAGCAACGATTGAAGGTAAGGAGATTCTGAAAGGAATCAACTTGGAAATTAAAGGTGGAGAGATTCATGCGATCATGGGTCCGAACGGTACAGGTAAAAGTACGCTAGCTTCGGCATTGATGGGTCATCCAAAATACGAAGTAACAGACGGCAATGTGACGCTTGATGGTGAAGACGTATTGGAGATGGCGGTTGATGAACGTGCTCGTGCCGGTCTATTCCTAGCGATGCAATACCCAAGTGAAATTGCAGGCGTAACGAACTCAGACTTCTTGCGCAGTGCGATCAATGCACGTCGTGAAGAAGGAAGCGAGATTTCCCTAATCAAGTTCATTCGCCAAATGGAAGGCAAAATGAAAGAACTTGAGATGAATCCTGAATTTGCTCATCGTTATTTGAACGAAGGTTTCTCCGGCGGTGAGAAGAAACGTAACGAGATTCTTCAAATGTTGTTGTTGGATCCGAAAATTGTGATTTTGGATGAGATTGACTCCGGTTTGGATATCGACGCATTGAAAATTGTAGCGAACGGTGTCAACACGATGCGTAGTGAAGAACGCGGATTCTTGATCATTACGCACTACCAACGTCTATTGAACTACATCAAACCAGACTTCGTACACGTGATGATGCAAGGACGTATCGTGAAATCCGGCGGACCTGAATTAGCAGAACGCCTGGAAAACGAAGGTTATGATTGGGTGAAAGAAGAGCTAGGAATTGTTGATGAAACGGTAGGTCAAGAAGCATAATCGAGGAGGAGACAAGAAAGATGACAACACAAACAATCCTTCCTATTGACCGTGAAACGTTAGCGGCGTTGTCGCAGAGCAACAATGAACCAGCTTGGTTGTCCACGTTACGTTTGGAAGCTTTGGAGCTTGCAGGTCAATTGGAATTACCCGTCGTAGAAAAACAAAAAATTAGCCGTTGGAATTTAGATGCTTACGGTTCGTATAAAAGCTCGCCAGCGATTCAGTCGCTGAGTGAATTGCCAGAATCCTTGCAGTCGCTTGTGAATTTGGAGGAGAGCAGCAATATTCTTGTTCAACGCAATTCGAGTGCTGTATTCCAGAAATTGTCCGCGGAGTTAGCGGCAAAAGGCGTTATTTTCACAGATTTGAACACAGCTATTCAACAACATGGTGAATTGGTACAGAAATACTTGTTCACAGCGGTGAAAAAAGACGAGAACCGTCTTGCAGCATTGCATGCAGCACTATGGAACGGCGGCGTATTCGTATACGTACCGAAGAATGTCGACGTTGAGCTTCCATTGCAAGCGATCATGTTATCGGATGATGCAACAGCGACATTTGCTCCGCATGTACTCATCATTGCGGAATCGAACAGCCGTCTCACCTACGTAGATAATTATTTATCGACGGATGGCGTTGGGCTAGACCAAGCCGTTCATAACGGAGTTGTGGAAGTATTCGTGAAGCCAGGCGCGAACGTTCGCTTCGCATCCGTACAGCACTTGAACGCAACGAATGTAACTTATCGCCGTGCCGTAGTCGAGAACGATGGCCGTATTGAGTGGATCATTGGTGAAATGCACAATGGTAACGCGGTATCGGAAACGATGTCTGTGTTGCAAGGCAACGGATCCTCATCAGATATGAAAGTTATCTGTGCGGGTACAAATGAGCAGAAACTTAGCATTACTACGAAAGCAGTTCATTTCGGTAAAAGTTCCGATAGCCAAATGTTCACACGCGCTGTAATGAGAGATGCGGCAAGCGCGATTATTAACGGGATTACGAAGATTGAAAAAGGTTCAACCAAAGCAAACGGTGAGCAAACCGAAAAAGTGTTAATGCTTAGCCCGAAAGCTCGTGGAGATGCGAACCCTATTCTCTTGATCGATGAAGATGATGTAACAGCAGGTCATGCAGCATCTGTCGGACAAGTAAATCCTGAACAAGTGTACTACCTCATGTCCCGTGGTATTCCGAAATCGGTTGCTGAACGATTGATTATTCATGGTTTCTTGGCACCGGTTATTTCGGAAATTCCTTTAGAGAATGTCCAAGAGCAGCTTCGCAGCTTGATGGAAAGGAAGTTAGGACAATGAACAGTGCGCAAATTCGTAAGCTCTTCCCGATCCTAGACCAGGAAGTTAACGGACATCCACTTGTCTACTTAGACAGCGCGGCATCTTCGCAGAAGCCGATCTCGGTCATCGAAGCGGTGAAGCATTACTACGAGCATGATAATGCCAATGTACATCGAGGCGTTCACACGCTTGGCTCTCGTGCTACTGATGCTTACGAAGGCGCGCGTTCGAAAGTGGCTCGGTTCATTAACGCGAAACGATCCGAAGAGATCGTATTCACGCGGGGAACAACAACATCTTTGAACTTAGTGGCTAGCTCGTATGCACGTGCAAACTGCAAAGAGGGCGATGAGATTGTGATTACTCCCATGGAGCATCACAGCAATCTGATTCCTTGGCAGCAGGTTGCCAAAGCAACGGGTGCAACGCTTAAATATATTCCGCTGCAACCGGATGGAACGATTCTCCTGTCAGACGTGGAACAAGTGATAACAGATCGGACGAAAGTCGTATCGGTGACCCATGTTTCGAACGTTCTCGGTGTCATTAATCCGGTGAAGCAAATTGGTGAAATCGCCCACCGTCACGGAGCCATTATGGTCGTAGACGGTGCGCAGAGTACGCCGCACATGAAAGTGGATGTACAAGATTTAGATTGTGATTTCTTTGCATTTTCTGGTCATAAGATGTGTGCACCAACAGGCATTGGCGCATTATATGGTAAGAAGGCACTTCTGAATAACATGGAGCCAATCGAATTCGGCGGTGAGATGATTGATGAAGTGGGGTTGTATGATTCCACTTGGAAAGAGGTTCCTTATCGCTTTGAAGGTGGAACACCTATTATTGCAGGTGCTGTTGGTCTAGGTGCAGCGATTGATTTCCTACAAGAAATCGGCATGGATGAGATTGAACAACATGAGAAACAATTATCAGCATACGCATATGAGCGCTTGTCTGAAATTGAAGGCATCACGCTCTACGGTCCAACGAAAGATCGTTCAGGTTTGGTTACCTTCAATCTAGGAGAAGTTCATCCGCATGATGTTGCTACAGTATTGGATGCCGAAGGCATTGCAATTCGTGCAGGGCATCATTGCTGCCAACCGCTAATGCGGTGGTTAGAAGCCAGCTCTACGGCGCGTGCGAGTCTTTATCTGTATAATACAGAGGAAGATGTTGACCGTTTAGTGAAGGGTCTAATCCAGACAAAGGAGTATTTTGGCTATGCAATTGGATGATTTATACCGTCGTGTCATTATGGATCACTATAAAAACCCGCGTAACCGCGGTACGTTCGAAGGGGACGCGGTTACCATTAATTTAAATAACCCAACCTGCGGTGATAAAATATCGTTACAGCTTCAAGTTGAGAATAATATCGTGCAAGCCGCGAAATTCTCTGGCGAAGGCTGCTCGATCAGTCTTTCCTCTGCATCGATGATGACAGATGCAGTGAAAGGCAAGACCGTGGAAGAAGCGATGGATTTGGCGAATCGATTCTCTTGCTTGATGAAAGGCGAAGCCGCAGAATTTGATGAGTACGAAGATATTGAAGCGTTGTCGGGTGTGAATAAATTCCCTGCTCGCATTAAGTGTGCAACATTAGCTTGGAACGCCTTACGCAAAGGCATCGGTTCTGAAGATCAAGAATAGATTGATAATAACAAAAGGGTAGGTGGTTCGCTCATGGCTAAGAAGATGCCTGAAATGGAAGAATATAAATACGGCTTCCGCGACGAGCACAAGGCGGTTTTCCAAACCGGTAAAGGTTTGACAGAGGAAATCGTTCGTGAAATTTCAAAAATTAAAAATGAGCCCGAATGGATGTTGGATTTCCGTCTTAAATCCCTGAAACAATTCGAGAAAATGGCTATGCCAAAATGGGGCGGAGATTTGGATGACCTTGATTTCAACGACATCCAATATTATGTTCGTCCTTCTGAGAAGCAAGGGAAAACATGGGAAGAAGTTCCTACGGAAATCAAAGAAACATTTGATAAGTTAGGTATTCCAGAAGCGGAGCAGAAGTTCTTGGCTGGGGTATCCGCTCAATACGAATCTGAGGTTGTCTATCACAGCATGCAGAAGGATCTGGAAGATCAAGGCGTTATCTTCACGGATACCGATACGGCACTTCGTGAACACCCAGAAATCTTCAGAGAATATTTCGCGACAGTCATTCCTCCTGCAGATAACAAATTTGCAGCGTTGAACAGTGCTGTATGGTCTGGCGGCAGCTTTATCTATGTACCGAAAGGCGTTAAATGTGAAATTCCTCTTCAAGCGTATTTCCGGATCAACTCCGAAAATATGGGACAATTCGAGCGTACATTGATAATTGCGGACGAAGATAGCTTCGTACACTACGTTGAAGGATGTACGGCTCCGATTTACAGCACGAACTCCTTGCATAGTGCGGTTGTAGAAATCGTGGCTCGCAAAAATGCACGCGTTCGTTATACAACGATCCAAAACTGGGCGCCAAACATTTATAACTTGGTTACCAAACGTGCGGTGGCTGAAGAGAATGCAACGATGGAATGGGTTGATGGTAATATCGGTTCCAAGTTGACGATGAAATATCCTGCAGTTATCTTGAAAGGCCGTGGCGCAAAAGGGATGGTTCTTTCCATCGCGGTTGCAGGCAAAGGGCAGCATCAAGATGCAGGGGCGAAAATGATCCACTTGGCTCCAGATACCACTTCAACGATCGTATCCAAGTCGATCAGTAAGCATGGCGGTAAAGTAACGTATCGCGGTCTGGCATCATTCGGCCGGAATTCGGAAGGATCGAAAGCCAATATCAAGTGCGATACGCTTATCCTTGATAATGAATCGACATCCGATACCATTCCATACAACGAAATCTTGAACGATAACATCACGTTAGAGCATGAAGCGACGGTATCCAAAGTATCGGAAGATCAATTGTTCTACTTGATGAGCCGTGGTCTGACAGAAGCTGAAGCAACACAAATGATCGTTATGGGCTTTATCGAGCCATTTACGAAAGAGTTGCCTATGGAATATGCGGTCGAAATGAACCGTTTGATCAAGTTCGAAATGGAAGGTTCCATCGGTTAATCGATGGTTCTGGAATAAGCAAAAAGCCGCCCAGGATGGGCGGCTTTCTTTCGGTTATGTTACGTTACCACATCAGAGTAAAACCTACATCTAATCGCGGTCGCTCATCTTCGAAAGGCCGAGGGTAGAGGTTTTCTCACATATAAATTTCTTGAATTTCAAGTGAACGGTCCAACGAGAGATCGACAAATTGATCTTTGACTTGGATGAGGGGTCGGAAGTAATCTGAATTATTGGTCAGGATGATTTTACCGAGTTCACCATTATGCAGAAGTACCTTCTTGCCGATGAAGTTAGGGATCATTTGCGAAATAAAGATATGCGTCACCGTGGGGTCTAATTTCGTAAAGCTCATTTCATGTAATTCTTTGAGCACGGTTAACAAGTCTCGCTTCGTTTGATAGATTCGTTCCGTAATCATAGCACAATATACATCTGCGACGCTGACGATTTTGGCATATGGATGTATATTCGTTCCTTGTAAGTGGAAAGGATAGCCGCTGCCATCCATGCGTTCATGATGCTGCAAGGCGACCACGGCGATGGAATACGGGTATATGGAATTACGAATGATTTCGTAGCCATGAATGGTATGCTGCGTCATCATTCTAAATTCATAATCGGTTAGCTTACCAGGTTTGTTCAGAATCTCATCATCCACGCGACATTTCCCGATATCGTGGAGATAACCGGCTTTGCCTATCAGTTGTGATTCTGTCTCATCGTATCCCATCCAATTCGCAATGAAGTAGGAAAGAATGCCGACTTGAATGGAGTGCTGAATGGTATAATCATTCTGATTATTTAACATAAGAAGGAGATCCACCACATCTCGCTGGTCTTTGACATGGTTGGTTAACGGGATAAACGTGTCTTGTACAATTTTATCATTGATGACACCTTCAGCAAGGGCTTCTTTAAATAGCGATTCCGTCCCGGTAATTGAATCTTCATATATAGGCTTTAATAATCGGAAAGTTTCATCCGCAAGTGTATTAAGTTCGGTTAATAAGGATTCGGGTTCATCGAGTTGCTCAGGCTGCTGTCTCGTCTCAACATCCACATAATCGATCTGGTGCAGTAGCAATTTGGAAATCTCTTGGGAACGGAGAAGCGTTCCACGGGATAAAACATGAAGACCATAAGAGTTAAATGTATCGGCAGATAAACGATCTCCAATATCTAAATCCATGACATGCACTCGCATCGGGGTGCCCACCTTTTTCATCGTTGATATGTATAAGATTGGAAATGTGTAGTAATACAATTTTATCAACAAAAGAAAAAAATGACAATAAACCAATGATTTTGTCAAAAAAACGCGACTTTTGTTCTATGACTAAGGTTGCTATAATGAGATGTTTGATGAGAGGGATTCTATATTATTGGGTTCCAAGGACCTATATTCTCAATATTGGAGATGTATGATCGAGATAACGAGCTAGAGGTTCGGTTCATCTGTTAGGATTTGGCTGTAGTGCCAAGGAAACATCATTTCTAAATGAATCCAGGAAAGTGTTTAAGTCATTCGGATGCTCCCGGGTTGTTCCTACAAAAGTCAGGTATACGCTCGGCATGATCTTTGCTTTATAATAAAGATGAAAGAATACCATAATGAACTGGAAAATGTTATGCTAGAGCAAGACGTATCTGTTAGATTGAACCTTTGATATGAATAGAATAGGGCATAGCCCGAGGAGACGATATGAAGATAGAGAAACGTAGCTTGGTGCTATTACATTCTAATGATATCCATAGCCATTTGGAGCAAGCGGCTCAAATTGCGACAATCATCGAACAGGAACGTGTAGGAAGGCACCCAGATGATTTGATCGTGCTTGATATCGGGGATCATATGGATCGAATGCGCTTAGAGACCGAAGGCAGTAATGGGGCGGTCAACGTTGAAATTTTAAATCAGACCGGATACGAAGCCATTGTACTTGGCAATAATGAAGGTCTTACATTTACCCCTGAACAACTCAAGCAGATGTATTCGAAAAAAAAGGATTATGAGATTCTAGGCAGTAACATCAGAGAAAGCACGAGCGGTGAAATCCCCCATTGGATGGTTCCCTATCATATTCTTCATAAAGGGGACTTGCGAATAGGATTGATCGGCGTCACGGCTGCTTTCTCGGATTTCTATGAACTGCTGGGATGGGATGTGCTTGAGCCGTACCAGGTCGTCTCTGAGCTCACTACGATACTCCGTCCGCAAGTTGATTTGCTTGTGGTTATGTCACACTTAGGCTTGAAGCATGACCGTTATATTGCAGAACATGTAGAAGGTATTGACCTGATCCTTGGAGGGCATACACATCATTTATTTGAACAAGCGGAGCAAATCGGGCATACTTATATTTGCGCTGCAGGGAAGTTCGGCTCACATCTGGGACGGGTTGAGTTCGAGTTCGACGTATTAACTCGGCGATGTACCGTGCAACGAGCGATTGCCGTACCCACGGCAGGAGTCCCTGAACATCCGGGAGTTCGTGCATGTATTCAACATTTTCTCAAGACAAGCCGACAATATTTAAGTACAACCGTTGCTCACCTGCACACTTCTCTGCCTGCTCACCCTGAACAAGAGTCTGCACTCGTGAATCTATTAGCGGCGGAGTTGCGTCAATGGACAGAGGCAGAGATTAGTCTTGTTAACGCAGGGCAGCTGCTTCATTCCTTAGCAGAAGGTGATGTAACGCTGGAAATGCTGCATCAGATTTGTCCGTCTCCGATTAACCCGTGTCGGCAGAAGCTAACAGGATCTCAGATCCTGATTGCGCTCGAGGAGTCTCTACTGCCGGAGTTTCAACAGAAGGCGATTAAAGGATTCGGATTCCGCGGTGAGGTGCTTGGGATGTTAGGGATCGATGGGATGGAAGTGTTCTATGATCCGAGCCTACCGCCCTATCAACGTATACGTGAGGTGGTCGTGTCAGGGCATCCATTACAGCCGGATAGGCTTTATATGGTAGGCACCCTGGATATGTTTACTTTTGGTGTAGGGTATATGACCTTGAAAGAAGGGACGGAACGCAAATATTATCTGCCGGAGTTCATTCGAGATTTGCTTGGTACAGCATTGCAGCAGGAAGCCTTGGTTGCTTCAAGCTTTGAAGCGCGTTGGCATGTGGCGCACCACTAAATTATTATGAAGAAAAAAGGAGTTAGCGAAGATTATGGATTCCATTTTAGTAGCGATTATATTAGGGATTGTCGAGGGTCTGACAGAATTTATCCCTGTCTCATCGACAGGGCACATGATTTTGACAGACAAGATCATCCATCCGGATGTTCCACAAAATTTGCTGAGTTCTTTCGAAGTTATCATTCAACTTGCAGCAATACTTGCCATTGCGATCGTATACAGAGAGCGGATATTCCAGTTGTTCGGATTGAAAAAGAGTTCGCGCGAATCCACATCAACTTCAACGAGCCGCGTTCAGAAACCACGTTTGAATTTAATCCACGTGTTTCTTGGAATCGCTCCTGCACTGATCACCGCGTTTTTCGCACGTGATTACATAAAGAGTAAGTTTGAGTCTTCCTCAACCGTACTTTGGGCGTTAGTTGTCGGCGGTCTATTCATGATATTCGCGGAGTTCTTCTCCCGCAATCGCGTGAAGCTGACGGCGCCGGATATGGATGATATTACATATAAACAAGCATTTCTTATCGGAATCTATCAAATCCTATCTGTCGTATGGCCGGGATTCAGCCGCTCGGGTTCAACGATGTCTGGTGGGATGTTGAGCGGGGTCAGCTATAGAGCTTCAGCAGACTTCTCCTTTTTAATCGCCATTCCTATTATGTGTGCGGCTTCAGGCTATGAGCTCCTTGATAATTATAAAGTGATTTTAGAAGGGGATTGGCTGTTCTTTCTTGTTGGTTTTATCGTATCCTTTGTGGTAGCTTACATCGTCGTCGTATGGTTCCTGAAGCATATTCAAAAAATTCAACTTCGCCACTTTGCTTACTATCGCTTTATCGTAGCTCTTCTGTTTTGGTTCTTTATCTTGCGCTAATCCGTGGAGTATCCAGGCAATAGGAGCAATATCATAGAACTTCAAGCTTGTTTATGGCATAATATATGAGGCGTCTTTTCGCCACAGATATGAATTTATTTACGGATCAGGGGTTTTGAAATTGCGCTTATTGCCTATTCAGTTTTGTCAACCTGGAATGAAACTTGGTAAAAAGATTTATAATGAAGAGGGTCTTGTCCTATTATCTGAGCATGCGGAATTAACCCAATCTATTATTCTGCGATTAGATCAACTTGGTCTAAAGTATGTGTATATAGAAGATTCTCGTACGGATGATGTTTTAATTCCTGAGTTAATAACCGAAAAAACGCAACGCGAATCCATTCAAGAAATTCGAACGAATTTTCGGGTTTTGATGGATAAGCCATTTACCGAGAAACAGTCGGCATACCCTAGCTTAGGTAAAAATTTTCGCAAAGTGATTACGAATCTCATCGATGAACTCAGCGGTCATGAAGATGCGATGATTATGCTGTCGGATCTGCATACAACTGATTTTTATCTCTATCGGCATTCGTTAAATGTCTGTATTTATACGGTGATGATGGGTCTATCTAAGGGTTACAATGCCGAGGAATTGATGACGATTTCGTTGGGCGCCTTACTCCATGATATCGGGAAAACACAGGTACCGTTGGAAATCTTGCAGAAGCCCGGCCAGCTGACGGACGAGGAATTTAGTAAGATTAAAATGCATTCGGAATTAGGATATAAAATGCTTAAAGATGAACCTAATATTCCATTATTAGCAGCGCATTGCGCATTCCAGCATCATGAGCGCGTCGATGGAACGGGATACCCGAGAGGCATCAAAGGGTCAGAGATTCACGAGTATTCCAGAATCATAGGCATTGTAGATTCCTATGATGCGATGACGAGTCATCGTGTATATCGACCGGCATTGATGCCGCATCAAGCGCTGGAGATTTTATATACGGGTTCAGGAACGCTGTATGAGCAAGGCTTGTTAGAATTGTTCCGGGATCGAATTGCCATCTATCCGATCGGCATCACCGTCAAATTAAACACAGGGGAAATCGGCGTTGTCGTGGACTTGAACGCCATGGCTCCACAACGTCCTATTATTCGTGTGCTATATGGTCCAGATGGGGAAGAGTTGAAATCCATCTATGAAATTGATTTATCCGTCCGACTCAATGTGATTATTGTAGCCGTACTAACGGGTGGCAGTTGAGTACCTTCTTCCAATCAAGTAAAATGTTCTTATACATAACCGCTTGTAAAACCTGGGCACTTGACCAGGTTTTTTTAGATGTCTGAACTGTTTTCTGCAACGAGCAAGATGCATATACGTAATATTAACGACAATAGTAGGGGGAAACAGCAATGCAATCTAATTCATCGTCTTCTATAGGAGATACAATTTCGTTACAACCGTTATCACCGGTTAATGATCCATGGGATCCTATCCGATCCTTGCAACAATACGGAAAACATGTACTGACGAGCGTAGAGTTTACGATTACGAATCTATGTAATATGCGATGTGAACACTGTGCCGTCGGAGATACATTAACCCTGATTGAACCGGACAAAATTCCATTGACGCAATTGTTAAAGCGATTGGACGAAGTGGAGCATTTGGAGACGATCAGTATCACGGGCGGAGAGCCTTCCTTCCATATGAAAACGGTACATGATTATATCGTTCCATTGCTCAAGTATGCACGCGAGCGTGGAGTCCGTTCACAGATTAACTCGAATCTAACGCTGGATTACAAACGCTACGCGCCGCTTTTACCTTATTTGGACGTCATGCATATTTCATTTAACTATGTTAAACCGGAAGATTTTCATGAGGTAGGATTTAAGCATTCAGGGCATGCTGTAAGTCTTGAGGCAGCCACGAAGCTCTATGATCGGATGATTGAGAATACACGCCGACTGAGCTCAGAAGGCATGTTCATTTCTGCGGAGTCCATGATTAATTACCGGACCCACCGTAAGATGTCGGAGATTCATGAATTGATCGTGGATATGGGATGCTTAAGACATGAGGTTCATCCGATGTATCCGTCCTCTTTTGCGGTTGATTTGCCGATGTTATCCCAAGACGAGATGAGAGCTTCGATTCATCAATTGCTGGATGTACGCCATCAAGACATTTGGATGCTCTTCGGTACACTGCCATTCTATGCTTGCAACACCAATGAAGCGGATCAGCATTTGCTGCGCAGGCTTAGAACAGAGCCGAATGTAACGCTTCGTAATGATCCAGATGGGCGCAATCGAGTCAACGTCAATGCGTTCACAGGCGATGTATTTGTGACCGATTTTGCAGATATCCCTTCGTTTGGTAATATTGAGAAAGAACCACTGGATCAAATATTCGATCGTTGGTTATCAGAGCATCCATTGAATCAACGAATCAATTGCCATTGCAGCAGCGTGAGTTGCTGTGGACCGAATTTACTTGTAGCAGATATGTATTATAAGAATGAGGATTTCAAAACTAGAAAAGCCATCATCTAGATTCAAAACTGAAGAGGTGTTCGCAGGTGTCCCATTTCGATCCCGGGCAGATTGTTCTCAATCTGGCTCTTGTCCTTGTTTTAGTGTTATTAAATGGTCTATTCGTCGCCGCTGAGTTTGCCCTTGTTAAGGTAAGGCAGACCCGATTGACCCAGCTTGCGAATGAAGGCAATAAGCGTGCCGAATTTGCATTAACAGTGAATCACAAATTGGATACATACTTATCCGCGACGCAGTTAGGGATTACGCTTGTCTCCCTCGGTTTGGGTTGGGTAGGTGAGCCAGCTGTATCGCATTTAATCGTTGAGCCTTTCCTGGCTTGGATTGGTGTTACCGATCCTACCCTGACGAGTACGATTGGATTTGTCGTAGCCTTCTCGATCATCACCTTCTTACATATCGTTCTGGGTGAATTGGCTCCCAAAACATTGGCGATTCAAAAGGCTGAACAAACTTCCTTATGGTTATCGGCGCCATTGCTGGTCTTCTATAAAATCTTTATGCCGGCCATCTGGGTGCTAAATTCGGCTGCAAATGGGCTATTGAAGCTGTTCGGCATGGAGCCTGCTTCCGATCATGAATTAGCACATACCGAGGAAGAAATTCGGATTCTGGTGAGCCAGAGTGCGAAAAGCGGGTTCATTGATAAAGACGAAATGAAGCTTATGGATAACATCTTTGATTTCTCAGATCGGTTGGCTCGGGAAGTGATGCTTCCTCGTACAGATATGCAATGTCTATATACGACGCATTCCCTCGCGGATAATATGGCGATTGTCTATACTACGAAGCATACGCGGTATCCGATGGCGGTAGAGGATAAGGATCAAATTATTGGATTTGTACATATTTCAGACCTGTTCATGACACCGCCAGAGTCCGAAGAGGACATGCGTGCTTTAATTCGTCCGATTCTAAGTGTCCCAGAGTCCATGGAAGTCAGCCACGTGTTGCGTTTGATGCAGAAGAACCGAGCACAAATCGCGCTTGTTGTGGATGAATACGGCGGTACCGCAGGGATGCTGACGACAGAAGAAATATTGGAGGAAATCGTCGGAGAAATTCAGGATGAATTTGATATCGATGAGCGTCCGAATGTAGAGATCATGGATGGCGTGAAGTCTGTCGATGGGCGTATGCTGCTTGAAGATGTGAATGACATCCTAGGGATTACGATCGAGGATGATGAGGTCGATTCCATTGGCGGTTGGCTCTTTAAGCAATTGGAAGGCGAAGTTGTCAAAGGGAAGAAGATTCAGATTGAATCGGTCTGGTTTGAAGTCGCTGAAGTGGATCGATTGCGGGTGACGCGGGTTCACATTTATAGGCAGAAAGATGGATCTGCGCCAAGTTAGATGAGAGGCCCATTCTTACTGGCCTTTTATGAAGTTTGAATAAAAGATGAAGTTTGTAGAATCCGTTCAAGTTTTGGCTTGGACGGATTTTTTTTGTTGTTCAGATGGACTAGGCTCCAGTCATAAAGTAATAGAAGGTCTAGAAGAAGGAGGCGTTAATGGATGAATGATCAAGAGCGTACATGGATTCCTTATATCGGTCCATACGATCCTTGTCCACCGATTCGAGTAAAAACCTATGTCGTGCCGCCGAATCAGTATATCGTGTTTCAACCGTTAGACTTACCACAGTTCTCACTACAAGAAGCTTTAAGATATGGCACGTTGTGGCCGGCATTGTTCAGTCCTTATGAATCCAAAAATCTGCGTAGAGGAGGGAGAACTCTGTGAGCGAAGCGAATACAAAGCCGATTGATGCACAGTATTACAAATTGCTCGAAGAGCTGCAAATGGTTGATTTCGGTTTGTTAGAGCTTTCGTTATATCTAAATACCCATCCGAACGATATGAAGGCGATTCAGCAGTTGAATCAATGGTCGGAACAACGCCATAAGATCGCTCAACAATATGAATTGGATTATGGTCCGCTGCTGCAATTCGGTCATAGCTATTCGAAGTTTCCTTGGCAGTGGATTGAGAGTCCATGGCCTTGGCAGGTGTAACGTCGTGCAATGCAAAATGAAGGGAGGCTGTACACGGCATGTGGTTATATGAGAAAAAGTTGCAATATCCTGTACGCGTAAGTAAATGCGATCCACGTATGGCAAAACTCCTGCTAGAACAATATGGGGGTGCTGATGGTGAATTAGCGGCTGCATTACGATACTTAAATCAGCGTTATTCGATACCAGATAAGGTTATCGGGTTACTTACGGATATCGGGACGGAAGAATTTGCCCACCTGGAAATGATTGCCACCATGGTCTATAAGCTGACAAAAGATGCAACCATCGAGCAGATAAAGGCGGCCGGGCTTTCTGAGATTTACGCACAGCATGATCGAGCACTCTTCTATACCAATGCTGGGGGAGTTCCTTTTACAGCGGCCTATATTCAAGCGAAAGGTGATCCACTCGCCGACCTTTATGAAGATATTGCCGCAGAAGAAAAGGCTCGCGCGACCTACCAATGGCTGATTGACTTAACCGATGATGTAGATCTGCAGGATAGCCTGAAATTTTTAAGGGAGCGGGAAATTGTACATTCCCTCCGTTTCCGCGAAGCTGTGGAGATTATTAAGGCAGACTGGAATACGAAAAAAGTGTATTAAGTAAGGATTAGGGGACCATAGGGAATGGTTCCCTTTTTTTCTGCCAAAAAATAAATATTATGGTTAAATTACATACTTGCAAAACATAATAAGATTCGATATATTAATTGACATATCAATCATTGATAGATCAATGGATTGCACATTTAATGTTAAAGGAGGTCCCTATTACGAATACACATCAAGAACAAGCCACGTTATTGTCTAGCATGCACATGCTCAACAAGCAGATTAGCGCGAAATTTGAAAAGTGTACGGGCATTGGCCAATCGCGTTTAGGCATTCTACATTATCTGTATCAAGTCGAGGAAATGAGTCAGACGACGTTGCAGAAGGAAGTGAACATTGATCATGCGGCGATTACCCGCCATCTGAAACAGTTAGAGGCTTCAGGCATGGTGGCACGCCGCAAAAGTGCGGAGGATAACCGTGTAACGCTTGTCTGTCTCACAGAAGAGGGACGCTCTAAGATTTTACACTACCAGAATGAAAAAGATCATTTCATCCAACAGATGCTTTCAGGCTTCAGCAAGGACGAGCTTAACCTTCTTGCGGACATGGTTGAACGGATGAATCAGAATATCAGTCGTTTCTAATTACATCGAAGAATGACAACAAGGAGAATACACATGACAACGACAACAAAAATGAATGATTTCACAGAAATTATTACTGGACGGCGTTCGATTCGCCAATACGACCCGACCGTTAAAATCAGCCGCGAAGAGATGACAGAAATTTTAACGGAAACAACGCTTGCGCCATCTTCGGTGAACATGCAGCCATGGCGGTTCCTCGTGATTGAAAGCGAAGAAGGAAAAGCTACCCTCGCGCCGCTTGCACGATTCAATCAGCAACAGGTAGAGACTTCTGCGGCGGTCATTGCTGTATTCGGAGATTTGAAAAACTTTGAGTATGGCGAACAGATCTACAGTGAGGCGGTTGAACTTGGGTACATGCCGCAAGAAGTGAAAGAGAAGCAAATGGCTGCATTGACGGGATATTTCAATCAGATAGATCCTCGGGATATGAAGGATGTTGTTCTCATCGATGCCGCACTTGCTTCCATGCAATTGATGCTTGTTGCTCGGGAGCATGGCTATGATACGAACCCGATCGGCGGTTTTGAGAAAGATAAGATCGCTGAGGCTTTTGGATTGAACAAAGATCGTTACGTTCCCGTGATGCTTATTTCGATTGGAAAAGCTGCGGTTGAAGGTTACAAATCCGTTCGTCTTCCGATCGAACAAGTCGCGCAATGGAAATAACCATATAACTTGATGAAAGTAAAGGAGATGAAGGATTCCATGATTATCATTCATGCCGTATTCCATATTCATGCAGAGCGCCAACAAGCATTTTTAGAGGAAATTCAACCATTAATTGCAGCTTCAAGAGCAGAGGGCGGTAACGTGTCTTATGACTTGCTTCAAGATACGGAACAGGACCATGTATTCCGGATGGTTGAAATTTGGCAGGACGAGCAAGCAGTGGCGAGCCACAACAGCAGTGATCATTTCACAGGTTTCGTCGCGAAGGCAAGCCGCTTTTTGACAGCGCCGTTAGAGGTCAAAGCGTATCAAGCCGAAGCATTAAAGGCATAGCATATACGTTCAGAATGATCAGTAGAAGTAGACAACCTTTGCTCGATCGCAGGTCGATCAGCAGAGGTTTTTTATTGCGTTCTGGTTGTAAAAAAATACCTGTAGTCAACCTCTGAAAATTATGGTAGAGTATATCAAGTCGGGTGATTAAACAACGACAATTGATAGCTAGCATGGCCCGTTGGTCAAGGGGTTAAGACACCTCCCTTTCACGGAGGTAACAGGGGTTCGAATCCCCTACGGGTCACCATGAAATATGCGGACGTGGCTCAGCGGTAGAGCATCGCCTTGCCAAGGCGAGGGTCGCGGGTTCGATTCCCGTCGTCCGCTCCATAACTTCATAAGCCGGTGTGGCGGAATTGGCAGACGCGCGCGACTCAAAATCGTGAGGGAAACCGTGGGGGTTCGAGTCCCTTCACCGGCATTACTAAAACAGGTTTATAAAATTGCTTTCGAGCAGTTTTATGAGCCTGTTTTTTTTGTGTTCAACATAGTGCTTCCATATTCTTTGTGATAATGTATGTGGGATAGATTCAAGGGAGCTTATAGTAACAGAGACGCTTCGAAAGAGGGATGAGGCATGCCAAATATAATATTAATTGCTGATGATGAGGCAGATATCGTGAACCTGCTGCAGGAATATATTGAAATAAACGGTTATCAAGTGATGACGGCACGGAATGGAAGAGGTGAATGTTGATGCTGACATGATTATGTGGATATTTGAAAATATGCTCTCCAATGCAATCTGATTCGCAAACCACACAATTTCCGTCCGCTTTGAAATAGTAAAAGGAATGTTGGTCATTACATTCAGCGATGATGGGAGTGGTTTTTCAGACGATGATCTTGAGCAAGCAACCAAACCTTTTCATAAAAAGTAAAATCATTGATAACGGTGTTCATTTTGGTTTATGACTTTATATTTGCAAAATATTTTCCGAGAAGCACGGTGGCGGGATTGAGCTTGCCAATAACGAGAATAACGGTGCACGTGTGACTGCAATGTTTCAAAGAACGGTAACAAAACCCTCTGATAATGATTAAGTTGATAAATTGTAGAGATTTTTCCCTTATCCTTTCCTTGTAGCGTAAATGCAAGAGGGATATTTTTTTTGGAAAAATAACATGAAAGGAGCAAATTATTAATCTTGTGCCGTCTTTAAACGTGAGGGTGAATATTATTTTGCCGATTGGGCTGGACGGAAAGAAGGCGGATGTTGACTACATCGAAGATATATTACATACACTAGGTTTTCGAGAAAAGAACCAATCTTCCGACGACGTTGTCCGGCGGTCAGCAGCAGCGAGTTGCTATTGCCCGCGCCATTGTGTCAAGACCGACATTCGTGCTTGATAGGGAACCTGGACAGTCGTTCCAGCGAAGACGTTCATCTGCTACGTTTGTCTGTACAGAAGTACAATTAGACGTTAATTGTCGTTACGCATGATCATGAAGTCGCCGCATTGGCCGACCGAACGGTTCGGGTCGTTGACGGCTCGATCGCTGTGGAGGAATTACAATGAAGATTACAATTTCTAAGAAGAAGTTGCGCTAATTTTTGTGGAGTTAACCTACTTCCATTCCGACGATCAGCGCCGGAAGCGGAAAGCCATTAACGAGTTAAATGCATATCATGTCCAATATAAGCACTTGACATCGGAACAATTACAATAGATAACCTCCAATCAAAGCAAAAAGTAAATGTTGTATAAATTTATATAAATTGGATACATTTCATAAAAAAATAATATAATCCAATAAATGTAATTATCAATGATAGATTTCATATAATAAATTCATATTCTGTATTATTATGGGTTTACAAGGAACCCATATAAATCAATGGAGCTGAAACCTATGATGGTGCACGTTTTTGTAACCAATGATTGTAATTTAAGTTGTGATTACTGTTACGTATCAGAACTAAGAGAAAAACTATATTTTAGAACAGAATTTATTGATTCTTTAATCTCTTTCATCAATAGAGCTTTAAGCCTCAATAAATCAGAAAAAGTGCTCCTGAATTTTTTTGGAGGAGAACCTCTGCTCAATAAGCGTGTAATAGAAGAAATTATTTTAGCTTCGAACAAAATAAACGTAAAAACAAATTTTATGATGACAACAAACGGCACGCTTTTAACAAAAAGTATCATAGATTATCTTGCAGAACATAATTTTATCTTGTCAGTAAGTCTTGATGGTACTCCAGAGGTTCATAACCGGCATCGAACGTACGCTAACGGGGAACCCTCATGGGAAAAAATAAAGCCTAATCTGGAGTATCTACTAAAAAAAATTCCTGGGTCAACTGCAAGGATAACCTACAATTCTGACAATGTTTCAGAACTCTATCAAAGCATCTTATTTTTAGCAGATCAGGGCTTTCAAGAGATTAAGCCTATACCTAACTTTTTAGATGAAGGTTGGGAAGATGAACATTTTTCTATTCTCAGAGAGCAGTTTGATAAAATCGCAAGCTTCTCGGAGAAAAATAAGAATATAGGTCTGTCTATGTTAAAAAAAAAATTACGTATACAAGGGGATTGTTCTGGAGGATTTGATAGTTTTTCAATTAACGCAAATGGCGATATCTACCCATGTACATACGTTGTAGGCGAAGAAAAATTTCGTTTAGGAAATATAAACAGCGCAGATAATTACGAACTGCAGAAGTTTCCTACTGATCATAAGCAGCGGACAGATTGTCAAGGGTGTTCTTATTTTGAGTCCTGTACAAGTTCCAGGTGTATTTTTGTTAACTACAAAATGACCGGAGAACTATGTAAACCAAGCGGTTTCTTTTGCGCATATGAGCGAATGGAAAGTTCTTATGCACTAAGATGAAAGATATCGTATAGCCCTCTACCTATAGTAGAGAGTTATTTGATATATATATTAAATTATGAGGAGGAGAAAAGATGAAAATCAAGCCGGAAAAAAGGGAAGACCTGAGGTTGGATGTTAAAGGATACGGTTGTTGGGATGACTGTGATGTTTATTATGCAAACGCCTCAAATGAATATGGCTGTGGTTGGAAAAAGACTGCTTATAATAATCCATTCGCCTAAAAGTGATGGAAAATGGAAAGCTCTTATACACTAAGATGAAAGATATCAAATTATGAGGAGGAGAAAAGATGAAAATCAAGCCAGAAAAAAGGGAAGACCTGAAGTTGGATGTTAAAGGATACGGTTGTTGGGATGACTGTGATGTTTATTATGTAAACGCCTCAAATGAATATGGCTGTGGTTGGAAAAAGACTGCTTATAATAATCCATTCGCCTAAAAGTAATGGAAAATGGAAAGTTCTTATACACTAAGATGAAAGATATCATATAGCCTCTACCCCTTAGTAGAGAGTTATTTGATATATATATTAAATTATGAGGAGGAGAAAAGATGAAAATCAAGCCGGAAAAAAGGGAAGACCTGAGGTTGGATGTTAAAGGATACGGTTGTTGGGATGACTGTGATGTTTATTATGCAAACGCCTCAAATGAATATGGCTGTGGTTGGAAAAAGACTGCTTATAATAATCCATTCTCCTGAAAGTGATTTGAAAAAGAAGTGCGTTGTATAAACAACGCACTTTTTTTCAAAAGACTAAACTTAAGAATGAAATTATATGTTAACCATCTGAAGGAAGTTAATTATTGAAAATCGGTCAGAAAAGAATGAAAAACTTAAATTAGATGGTAAATGATTTCGATGCCATGGCGATTGTCATGCTTATTATGCTAATAGCGCTAGTACTTATGGATGCGATATATTCTGCTTACCTTAGTACTTTTATGTAAAAATATCCATAAAGCAGTGATTCTGATTATCTGGTATACGGAAATTGGAATATTCCGAGAACAAAAGAGGATGGCGATAGAGATGGCGATGGTAATCAATGCGTTTCAAAAAGTAAATTTCAATAGTAACTGCAGAACATTGGAACATGATAATCATGTTGTTTTAGGAAACATATTAAATGGTCTGTGGATTAAATGCCCTAGTTATGTTTATGATTTCATGAATAATTGCATACAAAAAGAATACAGCGTTAGTGAGATATTAAGTGAATGTCAGGATCAAGAAACAAAAGTATATATGGAGAAATTACTCAGTACATTAAAAAATATAGAAGTTATCAACTATGATACAGAACGTATGACGGTTAATCAGGAAATTAAGCATGTTACCATCGAACTCACTACAGGATGTAATTTGAAGTGTAGTCACTGTTGTGTAAACTGTGGAGACATTCCTAGAGAAGATATGAGTCTAGAAACTTTAAAGGAGTTAATCGATTGGTGTGAGAATAGCGGGGTTTCCGGCATTGCATTAACCGGAGGAGAAATCTTTATTAGAAAAGATATTTGGGATATCCTGAATTATGTTCGAACCAAATTCACAGGTCAAATTGAAGTTATGACCAACGGAACATTAATCAAGAAATCTATGATTCAGACTCTTCGAACTCTGGTTGACAACGTCTCAATTAGCTTAGATGGCTATGATGAACACAGTGTTACAAAAATTCGTGGAGCAGGAGTTTTGGGGAAAGTAGAAAGTACTATAAATAATTTGAAAGAAGTTGGCTTTAAAAGTATTAGTCTGTCAATGGTTTTAACTAAAGAGACAATAACACACAAGGATAAATTTGAAGGATTATGCTTGTCGTTAGATGTTAAGTCTGTTACGAGAGTATTTACACCTGAAGGAAGGGCAGAAAGCAATTATGAGATGTTAAGCCCGCCTTTTAAGATGAGAGTCAAAGATGATTTTTCAGAGAGCGAATGGAACGATCTTCAGAATGCAGCCAGTTTTAAATGCGCCTGTAATTTGGATACTAAGATTTTGGTTTGTTGGAACGGTGATATATATCCTTGTTTTCTTACCAAAAATGAAAATAATCATTTAGGTAATATTTCTGATTTAATAGATGGTAATTTCAAAAAAATACAATTGACACCAATTGTTGACGAAATAGAGCCGTGTCAGCAATGTAATGTAAAATATTTCTGTGCCAGTGCGTGTCCAGGTCATGACAGCAATATATTCTTAAATGAAGAATATAGAAGTGCGATGTGCACGCAGATGAAAGATTATTACACAAAGGTTGTTTGGCAATGAATAACGACAGTAGCCATTTTGGTAAAGAAAAAGTTGTAATAGCTATTATTGATAGTGGAGTAAGCAGTGATTTAAATATCAAAGCCAAGATTAAATACTCTTGTAATATGTCAAGGAACCGTAGTATTGAGGACGGACATGGCCATGGAACTGCACTCGTTGGTATGCTAGATGAGTTTTGCGATAACAAGGTAGAATTCTTAATTATCAAAGTTCTTGATGATCAATGCAGGTGTACTTCCAGCACACTGTTAAGAGCTTTAGATATTGCTATTGAGATGGAACCGGATATTATAAATCTTAGTTTGGGAACAGAAGATTTATCCTTAAGAAGCCAATTTGAAGCCAGATGGAGGACAGCTCTCTCCAAAGATATTCTTTTAGTGACGACAACAAATGAAGATAATATGAGTTTGCCATTCATGATAAGTGGGACTATTGGGGTGAAAGCTAATAGGGCTTTATTAAACGATAGGGAATTGTACGTGGACGATCATTCTGTATTCCATGCAATTGGCTCTCCACACATTATACCTTGGATAAAGGGCAAGTATGTTTTTATTAATAAAAACAGTTTTGCACCACCTTATTTTATACGAGAATTTGTTAACTATAAATTAAATAATTATTCATCTGATAACTATAGTGCTCTGGTTGAATTTATGAAAAAATGTCCTCTCATTACTAAATTAAATATAAAGACTTTAAATGCTGAAATGCCCAATGATTTGGAGTTATACAGTAACTTACTTACTATAGTTCGTAAAATAATTCCAGGGTTCAAAGAGGAGAGAAGCACATTTTCTCAAGGATTAACGATGAACGGATGTTTGGATATTTTGTTTTCTTCGGAAATAATCTTGGATCACAAAATACCATTTACGCATTTCAATCTTCATGATTTTGAGTATCTTTCTAATTTATCTAACAAAATTCAAAAAAATGTTTAAGGGAGTATCTCTTACAAGGAGGGTCAATGAGTAAGCATAACGAAATTATTATCGATCGCTTAAAAGATGTTAAATCCCAGATTATTTGGATTATTCTTTTAACGGTTGTAGCGGCGTTGTTAGAACTTACTATCCCTTTTCTGATGCAGAAAATTATTGACTCAGGGATTATGAAAAAAGACTTTGAATTTGTGGTAATAATAAGTGTTTGTTTAGTACTACTTTATAGTATTATGGCAATTCTGAATTCTTGTATTAATTTAATGTTTGCAAAGTCAAGTGTAAAGGTTATTACAAATTTTAAAAAAGAGATTATTACCAGATTATTAAGATATCCTGTTTCTTTTTTCGATAAAAATAAAACAGGGTATGTGATTTCAAGAGTAGATGAAATAGATTCTCTTAATTCGCTATTTTCTCCGGTTCTGATGAGCTTTTTTAAAAGTATGATTTCATTTATCGGTGCCTTTTTAGTGATTTTAACAATAAGGTGGGAATTGCTGATAGCTGCAATTATATCCATGCCTGTTATCTTCCTGATATCCAGACATACGTCAAAACGAGTATTAAACACTTCAAAAGAATTAAATGAATCTGCAGCAGAGGCGCAAGGTGAAATTCACGAGGATATCGCTGGGCTTTCTGAAATGAAAAACTTCAATTTAGAGAATCATAAAGAAAATGAGATTAAACGTTATTATAATATTATTGCGAAAAAAATAATGAAAAGGAACATATCTACAGTTATTGGCAACGAGGCAGTTTCCTTATTTTCACTTATTTTCAAATCACTATTTATTGTCTTGATCAGTTATTTTATTATTAATGATAAGCTAACGGTAGGATCCTATTTTTCTTTATTGGCTTATATCTCGAATTTATTCACGCCTGTGCAAATGTTCTCGTCTATTAATCTCTCTATACAACCTGCATTTGCGGTTTTGTCTAGAATTAATTACTTTATGGATAATGAAATTGAGGCAGGAAGCAATGGGACAATCATGATTGATAGCATTGATAAAATCCAATTTAAGAATGTTTCCTTTACATATCCCGAGACTGATTGTGAAATCCTGCAAAATATAAACATAGAATTGAGTGAAGGTAAAAAGTTATTTGTTTATGGTCCAAATGGAAGCGGAAAAACAACAATTATTAAATTGATACTGGGATTTTACACTAATTATCAGGGAGATATATTAATTAATGGGTATAATCTTAGAGACATCAATATTAACGCTATGAGGAAAAAGATCGGGATTGTTTCTCAAAAAATATATCTGTTCTCCGGAAGCATTATGGATAACATCAAACAGTGGGATGACGAGATTACGGATGAAGAAGTGTATAATATCTTGGAGAAATACGATTTGTCAGGTGTTCTGAAAGATGAGAAATATAAAAATCATCCCATAAGTGAATCAGGTAAGAACTTGTCTGGAGGCCAAATGCAAGAAATTGCTCTGTCAAGAGCTGTTTTGAGACAACCAAGCTTATTTATATTTGATGAGCCGACGGCGAATCTTGATTCATTGAAAAAAGAAAAATTTATACAGCTCCTAAATAAACTGAACAACAAATTATGTATTATCATCACTCACGATGATTTTTTGATGTCTCAAATGGACCTTGAGCAAGATTTGCTTTTGGATTTATCAGAGACAGAGACGCTTCGAAAGAGGGAAGAGGCATGCCAAATATAATATTAATTGCTGATGATGAGGCAGATATCGTGAACCTGCTACAGGATTATTTTGAAATAAACGGATATAAAGTGATAACGGCGCGGAACGGAACGGAGGCTTTGCAGCAGGCTGGAAATAGCCCGGACATTATATTATTGGATATTAATATGCCTGATGTGGATGGGCTTGAAGTATGTACCCGAATCCGCAATTTCGTGTCCTGTCCTATTATATTTTTAACCGCTAAAGTGGAAGATGTCGATAAAATCAACGGGTTTCGTGTCGGTGGAGATGACTATATTGTCAAGCCGTTCAGCATTGATGAACTCGGAGCTAGAGTGTCTGCACACCTGCGCCGCGATCAAAGACAACACTTTAAGACCCAAACGAAATTTATCGATGATTTAGTCGTTGATTATTCTGCCCGGGTGGTTTATTACAAAAACCATTCGCTTTCTTTTGCCAAAAAAGAATTTGATATTATTGAATTGCTGTCCATGAACTGCGGGCAAATTTTTGATAAAGAGCGCATTTATGAGAGGGTTTGGGGGTGTGACAGTGAGGGGGACAGCACTGTTGTTGCCGAGCATATCCGCAGAATTCGCGCCAAGCTGTCTGCGGTCAATGACCAGACGTATATAGCAACAGTATGGGGTGTGGGATATAGATGGGTAGGATAAAAAGAGTACTCCACAACCTGTCGATTAGAAAGACCTTTATGCTGTACATGCTTATATTTTTACTGGTAGCAGCTCTGCTTAGTGCAATTGCGATTAGCCAAGCGGGTCAGATGCGAAACCATATGTTTTTAAAATATAACGACTCGTATACGCCAGCAGATATTGAAAATCCGGCGATTAGCTACAACATGGAGCAAATCAATACTAGCTATACGTCTAAAGACAAGGATATTATCAATATTTGCGGCTTTGTTGAAACATGGTCAATCCCAATATTTTTTGGACTGTGCATCATGTTGTCCTCTTTTTTGTTTTATCGCAACAAACTGAAAAAACCTATTGAAATATTGAGTCTAGCATCTAAAAAAATAGCGGACAATGACTTGAATTTTTATATTCATCATGACAGCAAGGATGAGATGGGCCAACTCTGCAACTCCTTCGAGAAAATGCGGGCCGCTTTGGATGAAAATAACCGACAAATGTGGCGTTCTATGGAGGAACGCAAACAATTAAACGCTACTTTTTCCCATGACCTACGTACACCGCTGACGGTACTTCGGGGGTATACGGATTTCTTGAACAACTATCTGCCGCAAGGGAAAGTAGGCGAGGAAAAGGTAATGTCCACCGTATCGACAATGTCCGCACATATTTTGCGGCTGGAGAACTATGTGCATATGATGAGTGAGACACAAAGGCTGGAAGACACCTGCATTTCCACAGCAAAAGTGAATGTAGTTTATTTTATTGAACAGCTTAGAAGCACCGCCGAGGTTTTAGTGCAAGGTCAAGCGTTCAACATTACATTTGTAAACACTATTGTCGAAACAGAACTGAACGTTGACGCTGACATTGTTGTGCGGGTATTTGAAAATATGCTATCCAATGCGATCCGATACGTAGACCGCACAATTTCCATACGCTTTGAATTCGTGAAAGAAATGTTGGGCATTACAGTTAGCGATGATGGAAAAGGTTTTTCAGACGAGGATCTTGAGCAGGCAACCAAGCCCTTTTATAAAAGTAAAACAACTAGTGACGGTGTTCATTTTGGTTTAGGCCTCCATATTTGCAAAATATTATCCGAGAAACATGGGGGCAGTATTGGGCTTACGAACAGCGAGAATGGCGGTGCCAGCGTGGCCGCAATGTTTCTATGTACGACGACAACTACATCTAACAACTTCTCTATAAGTTGATAAAAATTAGAGATTTGTGCGTTATCCTTTCCTTGTATTCTAAATGCAAGGAGGAATTCAAATGATTCTGGAAGGAAAAGCATTATGCAAATATTACGGGGAGGGTGAAAATCAGGTTAAGGCTATTCATCAGGTGGATTTCTCCGTGAAGAAAGGGGAATTCATCTCTATCGTGGGCCAGTCCGGCGCGGGTAAAAGCACCTTGATGCATATTATTGGAGGCTTGGATCGTCCAACAAGCGGCGAAGTTATCATCATCGGAACTTCAATCTATTCACTGCCGGTCAATCAATTGGCGGTATTCCGCAGACGGGAGATCGGATTTGTCTTTCAAGGTTTTAATCTCGTGCCATCTCTAAACGTGTGGGAGAATATTATATTGCCGATTGGGCTGGACGGAAAGAAGGCGGATGTCGGCTACATCGAAGATATTTTAAATACACTGGGCATTTACGAGAAAAGAACCAATCTTCCGACGACGTTGTCCGGCGGTCAGCAGCAGCGTGTTGCTATCGCCCGTGCCATTGCATCAAGACCGGCGATCGTGCTTGCCGACGAACCTACGGGGAACTTGGACAGCCGTTCCAGCGGAGATGTTCTGGATCTGCTGCGTTTGTCTGTACAGAAGTATAACCAGACGTTAATTGTCGTAACCCATAATGATGAAGTTGCCAGGCTGGCAGATCGAACGGTGCGGGTCGTTGACGGCTCGATTGCTGTGGAGGCATTGCAATGAGAAATACAATTTCCGTAAAGGATATCTCACTTAAAAATTCGCTTCATCATAAAAGCAGAACCATGCTGACGATACTTACAGCAGCACTATCCGTAGCGCTAATTTTTGTTGTGTTAACCTACTTCCATTCCGACGATCAACGCCAGAAGCGGGAAGCCATTAACGAGTTAGGTGCATATCATGTCCAGTATGAGCACCTGACAACGGAACAATTACAACAGATTACCGCCAATCCAAAGATAGGGAAGTATTATCTTTCTTATTTCACACCCGAGATTGCTTCTAAAATGTTGATGGATCTGAACATATATATGACCATCGGATATACAGAGGGTATAAACGGCGGATTGATCGAACTCAGAGAAGGACAGGCGCCGGTAAAGGAAAATGAAATCGTGCTGGATCAATGGGTCATTGAGGAACTGGGGTATGCCCCCAAGCTAGGTCAGCAGATCACACTGAACTTGCAGGTTACGAATGGCAGCAAGACAGAAGAACTCACACAAACCTTTAAGCTGGTCGGCATTACGGATGATATCGCCGTACGCAAGGCTGCCAGGGCCGGGTTGATGTTCATCTCCAAAGCTTTTGCCCAGCGCTACAGTTCTGACCCCAATGTTACTGTTTTTGCGCTTTTGAAATCAGATTTCAATGCCTCTTCAAATGCGCAGAAAGTTGGTGAAAAGGTAGGATTACAAAACGCTCAAATCAAGATTAATGAGCGTTATACCGGTGCCTATGAGCGGAATCCGGTCTCAATCTTGCAGTCTATACTGGTTGTACTTGTTATTGTGTTGAGCGCCGGAATCGTCATCTATAACATCTTCAACATTTATATTGACCAACAAATTCGTCTGTTTGGAACGATGAAGGCCATAGGCATGGCTCCAAGGCAATTACGCCACATGATTCACACCGAAGGGCTAATTATTTCTCTGATCGGCAGTTGTGTCGGTATTCTGTTGGGAATAGGCGGCAGCCTTGCATTTATACCATTTCTCGGTAGTGCTTCGGTTTCCTCTATGTATGTGGAGATAACACCATATATTGTTGGCGGTTCTTTCATGTTAGGTCTTATCCTCGTCACACTATCCATCCATGTTCCAGCCAGAAGAGTGGGGAGAATCTCGGAGATTGCAGCGATTCGTTATAACCCGGCTGCTGATACGGGGAAGAGATCCAGCAGAACAAGATTAAACAATTCTCTTAGCATTCTAACCCTTGTATTTGCGCAAATCATTCGGCACCGAAAGCGTACCTGGATTACGATAATTTCCATCACTTTGACTGGTCTTGTATATCTGGTTGCTGGCAGCATTCTAAGCAGTATGAACACAAGCAATCTGGTCGGTAAAATGGTTGCCGGCGATTACAAGCTAAGCAGTTCCCTCCGGTCAGATGAAAAGAGCGATCCGATAAATAATGAAGTGATCAAGCAGATCCAATCAATGGAGGGGGTTCAGTCGGTCCTTACCGAGATGTATGACGGCCTTACCTATAATAGGCAGGATGCATCCGCTCACCTATCGGACCTGGACGAAATCAGAAATCCTTACATCTCAACTGCAATTTATGGTTATGACGATGCACTGATGCAACGGGTGATTAAGGGGTTGGGAAAAGGAGGGCTTACACTTGATGAGATGAAGAACGGCAACTATCTCATTGCCATTGCGGATGGCGGTGGAACCTATCAGGCAGGCGATAAAATAAGAATGGCTCAGTACGGGAAACAGCAGGAAGAGCGTGAATTTACTGTTGTCGCTGTACTGCCTTCCTACATTTCCTACAAAGGTAACTCAGAGGAGGGCGGGAGCTTCATCGCCCATCAGAGTATGTTCAAGCAGCTCGGAATGGATCAACGGATCAAGCAGCTCAGCGTGGCGGTCGATAAGGAACAGCAGGCACAGGTGGAGCAAGGTATGAAGGCCATCGCCGCGGCTGACCGAAAGATTGAGTTCGGCTCATTCCGTGAGATATACCAGGAATTTAACGGAATAAAAAAAATTATGGAGCTGGCGGCTTATGGTTTTATTGCTGCGCTGATGGTAATCAGTATTTTTAATCTGGTCAATTCCAATCTAACCAGTATGATCTCAAGAAAACGCGAGATCAGTATGATTGAAGCCATTGGTTTGTCACGGGGCCAGCTAACCCTACAGCTTGGAAGTGAAGGCCTGATAGTGATTGTGGTCAGTCTACTGCTTACTTTCGTCGTGGGGATTCCCGCTGGATACTTGGGAGTAGAAATGTTCAGCCGTGAGGCCACCTATGTGCAATACCAGTTTCCGCTTGAACCTGTTGTGATGCTAATCTGCTCTTACCTTACGGTTCAGGCGCTAACTACCTTATATATGCAAAGGCGGTTTCGGAGAGAAGGTCTAATGGAACGGATTAGATACAGCGAATAACAAATTAAATGGGGGACGGCCATGAGAAAAACGAAAATTGATTTGCTCAGCATTGCTTGGGTACTAGGAATTATTCTCCTAATGACTGGTTGCGGCAGTGGCAATGGAAGTGCAGAGTACAAGGGTGTCAATTACGACGGCGAAGGTAAGACCAAAACAATGGTTGATGTGGCTATTCTAAATGAGGATGAAATCCTGTTCCTACAGCAGGTGAAAATTATCGATGACCATCCTACCGTCTGGAAGGCGCTAGAGGCGATTTCCATGAATGAGAAGGAGGAAATAAACATTGAGAAAGATCAGGAAGGCCACATCAGCAAGATTAACAATCAACAGAATGATGAGCAGAGACAATGGATTCTACAGATAGATAATATTCCTGAAGAGGGAAATGTGGAAGATATTCAGCTTAGCGATGGCCAAGGTATAACATTATCTTATCATGCAAAATGACGGGGCAGCATTCGGGATGGCAAATATATGTTGAGGTGCTTGGGAAATGTTCTGTATAAGAACAGTATACTTGGCAACTTCTATTAGGAGCAAAAGAGAGAGTACCCGCCACAAAAAGGATGTACCTTGCACAAGAGGGAGCACCCGCTCAATGGGTATTCCCTGATGATTCACTTCCTCAGCGCGTTGATCTCCTGCTCCGATAATCCAGTAGCCTTAACAATGGTTGCTATATCCAAATTCAAGGCAAGCATGTTCTTCGCCACTTCCTTGAAGCCTGCCTGCCACGCACCTTCCATCATAGAAGCTTCATCATGCAGATATTTCTGCCGAGCTTCATATAAACGTCGGGCTTCCGAATCCTGGCTCAAGTATTGCAGGGTGTCCATCGCCTTTTTCAATTCCGGTTCATTCATCTTCAGCACCTCCCATTCTGATGTATCGGTACCTTTCAGGAACAACAACTTTCCCTCTACGGTTTTGGCGTAAACGTCAAAAATGGATTGCTTGTCGAGCGGATCGTCCTTATCGGTGTAAGGATTCATCAAGATAATCTCCGTCAGCGGCGGTTCACCAGCTTCAGTGAAAATCCGATTGAGGAAGGCTAATAAAACATCTTTGTTGTTCTAACTGCCAAAAATTCGTTTGAATACAAAGTCCTCTCTGGGGTTAAGCGGCTCCATTACAACCAGCTCCGATACATTTATTATATCATCATCTTCAAGCTATTAAACCAAATAGAAATTGAAAAAGCTATGAGCCCTTTCACGTTTTTAAAAGTTCTCTGGGGAATAAAGAAATCAATATCGCCAGTGAAAAAGAATTATTAGCCGCTGTAGAATCGTATCTTAACGAACAAGATTCAAATGAGAAGTTAACATAAGATCAAGCTGATAAGATTCTAAACGAATGATTTGTGGGGAAATAGTTAAACAAAATAATTATAAGTAATAGTAAGGCCAAGCTTATGAGCCTTTTTATATTTTCAGGCAGTTGCTCATGGAGGCTTTGGCTGAAGAAATTATTGCACTATAATTCAAGTGTGCGTGTATGTTGGCCGTAGTTGAGAAATCACTATGACCCAGCCATTCCTGAATCTCCTTCATGCTCACACCATTGGCCAGTAGAAGACTTGTGCAGCTATGGCGAAGGTCGTGGTATCGTTTACGCGGCAGCATGTTCATTTCCTTAGTAACGCTAGAGGACTAAATCGGGTTACAAGGCCAACATGAGATTCATAAGTTTTGTTATATCAATATATAAGTTTTGAATCTACTGACATCTTGTTATAGCGTGATACAATCTGATTGCATGAGGAGATTCCTCTGGCGTTGTAACCGCTCGCCGATAATCCTTTAGAAATGGGGGGTTAACATGAGACTGAATGAAGTATTGTCTTTAGCCCAAATCGTCTCTTAATCTTAGCAGGAGGCGTTTTTAGTCTGTTAAAAGCCTTCTCTGGAAGCATAAGGTATCGTACGCATCGTCATGATATGATGGTGGAGAATTACTATCATGTTATTGGGAGTGAAAAAACAAATATGCCAGCCTGGCAGACAAAGTTTCCGGGTACCCTGAAGCACAGACTTTTCGTTACCTACATTACATTGCTCATGCTTCCATTATGTATAGCGGTTCTCTATTTATTTCAGCATTTCGAATCCATTCGTCAAAAAGATATGATTGATCGCATGTCGGAACGTATGCAACAGGTTCATGTTTCTCTGACAGATATGATGGCCTTTGCTTATAAGACTCATATCATGCTGAATCAGGACCAAAGCTTGATTCAGATTATGCATGCCCCGGAAAGATATGAGCCTATCGAGAGAAAGAAAATGATAGAAAGCAAGATGTTCGGAATTAATAACAGCTTCTTCTTTCATCAGACGGAGTTGTACTTCAAGTTAATCGATCAAAAAGGAAATGTATATACATCCTATTCGCCCAATGGCCAGCTGACAAATGCGCTGGATGAATTTCAGAATTGGAAGAAAGAATTGAAAAGCGGGCCGCATCCTTACCGATGGGTAGCTGATGATTGGAACGATGTTAATAATAGTCAGGGGAATAAGCTTTTGAGTTTGTATACCGTTCTTGAGGATGAGCTTAGGGGAACTTACGGTGTGGCGCGCATAAGCATTAACATACAGGAATGGTTTCGGAGTACGCTAAAGAATAGCCTTGTCAAACAGGATTTGATGATCTTTACCGGACAAGGTGAGGTTCTGCTTCAAAATAGAGATACAGGATTCCGTAAGGAAACAATAGAGCGAATTGTGTCTGCAGATCATTCAACAGGTCACTATAAAGATGAAAGCTCCCAGTTTCTGGTCAACTATAGCTATCTAGAGGAACTGGACTGGTATGTAGTTAACCAAGTGCCTTTAAATGAACTACTGCATGAATTGCAGCAATTAAGACTGATTTTCTTCCTTTTTTTGAGCCTTCTGATTATTTCATTCGTACTGGCGACCTTCTTTCTGTCGGCTCGAATGACCCGGCCGCTTTATGCGCTTCAACGCAGTATGGAGGAGGCATCAGACAAAAAGCTCAATGTGAAAATTGACATAGGTACCCATGCAACAAGTGAGGTGCGGTCGCTTGGAAAAAGCTTTAACCTGATGATAGATGATATTGTTGCGTTAATTAACAAGCTTAAGCTGGAAGAACGACAAAAACAAGCGGTGCGCTTCCAAATGCTGCTGTCTCAAATGAACCCTCACTTTTTGTTGAACACATTAAATACAGTGAAGTGGATGGCTCGAAAAGAAAAGCAAGAATCTATTGTCGGCATCTGTACCTCCCTGGGGTTAATTTTGGAGGTAAGCCTCAATTCGGAAATCGAGTTAATTCCCTTGGAAGGGGAACTGAAACTTTTGCGCTCTTATGAATCCATTCAAAAATTCCGTTTTCGCGATCATTTCGCTATTATTTATGAAATTGATGAGTCCATTCAGTATGCGCTTGTTCCTAAACTCAGTTTGCAGCCGCTTGTAGAAAATTCCATTGTGCATGGTTTTGATACGGATCAAAGTCAGGGTACCATTTGGGTAAGGGCCCGGGTAGAGGGAAAAGTGCTTATCCTTGAAGTAGAGGATAACGGTATTGGTATGGAGGAGGCATCACGTAAGCCGGGAAGGAGAAGCGGTCATGGAATCGGATTAAGCAACCTGAAGGAACGGCTGAATCTTCTGTTTAAGCAAGAGGCCTCAGTCGAATTCGCGACCGGACCCGAAGGAACTCTTGTGCGGCTTCATTTGCCATTGCTCATTGCAACGCCATATTCGCTAGGAGGAGAAGATAGTCATGTGGACAGTTTTTCTGGTGGAGGATGAAATATTTGTCCGGGAGGCTATTCGGGAAACCGTGGAGTGGGAACGCCACGGTTTTTGCGTTGCGGGAGAGGCGGGAAACGGGAGGGAGGCTCTGGCGGCTATCCTGGAGATGAAGCCCGATGTCGTGATTGCCGATATTGTCATGCCAGGCATGGACGGGATTGAACTGCTGAAGGAAACGCGGAAGGCGGGAATCCGCAGCCGGTTTATTATGCTGACGGCCATGAGCCACTTTGATTACGCCCGAGACGCCCTTCAATATGGCGCCTTTAACTATCTGTTAAAGCTGTCTTTAAATGATGAGGTTCTGTTGGAAAACCTTGCACAGATCAAGGGGGAATTGCTTGAAGAGCTTAAGGGGGTGGGAGAGGCGCTTTATCCCCTTTATCATCGTACCTGGTCGGGCATCTGGGGTACACGCGCATCGGCTCATGAGGATCTGGGCGGAACGGTTGCGGCGGCGGAGAAATTCCGTAGTCTGAAACTTGATATTATTGCCGTGTTGAGCGGAGCCGTTCCCGCTGCTGCGGATCAGGCGGGCATCAGGCCGGAACAGTATCTATTGGTCCAATCCTTTTATGATGCGGGACTGACAACCTTCTTCTGCTGGAACTTTCGAATGGAAGCGGAACATGCCCGCTGGAACAAGCCGAACCGTCCTGCTGGTTTGGCGGCAGGCAGTAGTCTGGCCCGTCTATCCGAGGATTGGCGGCGGGCGCTGAATCAGTTGAACGGCGAGTGGTACGGCCGTGAGATAAGCACGATTAAGGTGTGGCACGAGCTGCCGCCTATCGCGGAGCTGGAAGCCGAGCTGATCCGCTGCTTTGAAGAACGCAATGAACCCAAATGCGCCGAGGCGACAACCCTGATGTGGGAGAGCATGGAAGCCTCGTCGTACTCCCAAATGGAAGTGAAAATGCTGGCGAACCATCTTCTTCATATCCTAACGATGCTGGCAGGACGTAAGTCGGAAGATCGGGAGGGAATCAACGCGGCCATCAGCCATGAATCGCTGCTTGCGCAGGTGCTGCAAACCATACGGGAGCTTATCCGGCACCTGAAGGAGGAAAATGTCAGTTTTACGGACCATCCCGAGGTGAACAGGGTGATTCAATATATGCTGGAGCATTACAAGGAAAATATCAAGGTTGCAGATTTAGCCAGGCTGGTGGCCATCAATGTGGACTACTTAAGCACCGTGTTTCGCAAAAAAACCGGACTGACGCCTGTCAACTATTTGCAAACCATCCGGATCGAACAGGCGAAGCGCTTGCTGCTGCATTCCAAGCTGAATGTAGAGGAGATCGCCTTTCAAACGGGCTTTGCCGACGATGCCTATTTCATCAAGGTATTCAAGCGCATGGTTGGACAAACGCCCAGTTCCTTCAGGCGGGAGAACAATATCTAAGTTTTGTACTATCAACCTACAAGTTTCAACTCTAAGAAGATAAGGCGTAGCTTGGTAAAGTTGGGATGAATCAAATATCCGATTACAGGGAGGTTACAGGTAAGATGAGGAACAGAAAATGGATGAGAGCAGGACTGGTTGCGCTTGTGGCAGTGCCTCTGGCGCTTGTCGGCTGCGGTGGAAAGGGGGACAACAATCAAACGAAGGGAACGGTTTCGCCTACGGTAAGCACGGAGCCTAGCGCCGCGGCAAATAAAGATCCGATCAAGCTTACCATGTGGGGAGGCGTGCCGCCCGAGAACGGTCCCCAAGCGGTTGTAGACAACTGGAACAAGGACAATCCGGATATCCAGGTGGAGTATGTGCGGTACGTCAATGACGAAGCGGGCAACCTGAAGCTGGATACGGCACTCATCTCCAGCCAGCCCGTGGACATGTTCATGAACTATGATTTCAGCGTCTACGAGAAGCGGATTAAAGCGGGCAACGCTCTTGATCTGAGCAAGTTCACCGACTACAATGTGGACGATAAAATGGGCACAGGCGCCTCTTTGTGGAAGGTGGACGGCAAGTATCACGGCGTTCCCACCTCGAAGGGCTTGTCCTTTGTTTGGCTGAACAAGGACATGCTGGATGCCAAGGGTCTTCCGGTTCCCACGGACTGGGGGCTGGACGAGTTCAGGGATTATGCGAACAAACTGAAGGGAGACAAGGTGTGGGGAGCGGCACAATCCGATTATTACTTTAATGTGCCGATCAACGGCTCTATTCTGAAGCAAAGTGTGGTGCTGACGAAGCCGGACGGCACCTCGGCCTTCGACAATCCGCTGACGGTCAAGGCGCTTCATGTATATTCGGACATGATGTTTAAGGACAAGAGCATTATGCCGCATACGGAGCAGCTCACCTCGAAGCCGGCCCTGGATCAGATGTTCGTTAAGGGGGAAACGGCGATGCTGTTCTCCACCGCCCAAATTTTCAGAACCACCAACAATGTGAAGGATTATCCCCGCAGCTTCAAGGTAGCGGCAGCGCCGGCTCCGAAAGTAAATAAGGATCAGACGGACTACATTAACGCCGGAGGATTGGGCGACGTGCTCTCGATCAATCCCCGCACCAAAAGTCCGGAAGCGGCCTGGAAATTTGTCAAGTGGTATGCGGATGGCGGGATGCTGCCGATGGCGGCAGGGGGCCGCGTGCCTTCCTCCAAAGATTTCCCCGTCGATCAGGCGGTCAGCTTGATGTTCAAGGGCGTAGAGAACACGTATGACCTCGACTCGATCAAGCGGGTGATGTTCGGCAACATTCCGGTTGGCTTAAGCACTTTGGACAAAAAGACGGGAAGTGAGCAGCAGGTCGTCTATGACAACATCTTCTCGCAGAAGCTGACCCCCGAGGAAGGTGCGAAGGAGCTGGCGCGGGTGCATAACGAGAACCTGCAATCTTCCAAAAAATAGGATAGCTGAAAGCCAAAGGAGAGGCAGGGACATTTGTGCCGTGCTTCTCCTTTGCTGTAAGCCCATGCCGGGGCTGTTTAGATATTCGGCGTATTTATGAGCCGGCAATTTTTATGAGCATTCCCCATGAAATATCCGAAGCGGCCTTCATTGACGGGACGGGGCATTACCGGATTTTACATGGACCAGGAACGATTATGAGAATACGCTGATTTTCCTGCTGAACAAGAAGCTTTACACGGTTCCGTTTGGTATGCAGAACTTCATGCTGGAAGCCGGTGTGGATTACAACTTGATGATGGCTGCCGCCACAGCAGGCGTCGTGCCCCTACTCATCGTATTCTTCTTGGGCCAAAAGTATATTATTCAAGGCTTTTCAAGCTCTGCCGTCAAAGGATAATGAGCTACGGCAAGCAATAACAGGAGGTGTAATTTATGGTGAAAAAATTATATATATTTTTTTTCTCTGCCGTAATTGTACTATCTACCGTCCAATTTACGTGGTTGAATTCAGGTGTAGCCTCTGCTTCCGCCTCCGACCCCTTGCCCTACTCGAGCACGTTCGATAACTGGACTGTCGGTCGCAGCGGTTCGATCAACGCTGCCTTCACCGCAACTCTCAATGGCCACACGGGGGCCGCTCTCAGCATCGTCAATCAGACGCCCAAAGCCTCGAACACCTTCGCCCAGATCTATCAGACGGTCACGGTCAAGCCTACTACGCTCTACCGCTTCAGTGCGTGGGTCGCGTCGGATGGGTTACCCTCCACTGGCGCGCTGCAGGCCATTCTCAGCGATGACTGGGGAACGCGGTACAGCTTCCCCAGCGGAACCTACGCGTGGCGTCAGGTGACCTGGACCTACACGACGACGTCAAGCCAGACGAGCATGACGCTCCGCCTCGGCATACAGGAACCGACCCCTGGGGTGCGTATCGACGACATGACGATGGTCGAGGACGGCACCACTCAGAACCTGCTTAGCAACGGTGGCTTCGAACAGCACTCCTACTACTTCGGAGTCTCGAACAGCACGCTGCTGTTGGATCCGGACACGGCGGCGATCAACTTCATCACCGACGCGCCCAACCCCACCTCGGCCAGCTGGACGGTCCGTGATGTCCGAGGCCTGCCGGTCACGAACGGAACGGCGACTTACGCCAGCGGAAAAGCCAACGTGGACCTCTCCGGCCTCGGCAACGGCTTCTACACCATCGAGGCGACGTCGATCGCTGACAACGGCCCCCTCAACCTGACGACATCTTTCGGTGTCGTGCCGCCCATGCCCGCAGCCGCGAAGTCCTCTGATTCGCCGTTCGGTGTTGGAATTCACGGTCTCGACAGCACCGTGATCGCGGGTCTGTCGCGCATCGGCATTACGCACGCGCGGACCGACGCTGCGTGGTCGTCCGTTGAAAAGTCACCGGGCGTCTACACGTTTCCGAGTACACTGACCGACGGCCTTGCTGCGCTGCACAATGCCGGGATCGAGCCGCTGCTGATCTCCGACTACCGTAACACCCTCTACGACGATAACCTGACCCCGAGCTCACCTGAAGGTCTGGCCGCCTACGGCAACTACACCGCTGCGCTAAACGACCAGTTCAAGAACTACTCGCAGGCCACGGAGGTTTACAACGAGTTCAACATCAACTTCAACAACGGCAAGTGCGGTCGCACTCCGGCCTGCTACGTGCAGTTGCTGAAGGCAGCCGGGGCGGCAGTGAACGCGAAGAACCCCGACGGTGAGCTCGTCGGGCCGGCGATCTCCGGAGCGTCGGTGGACTTCGTCAAGCAGGTGCTCCAGGGCGGCGGCTCCGACATCCTGAGCGCCGTTTCGATCCACCCTTACCGGCACCCGCAGGCGCCCGAAGGCATGGAGAACCAGATGTCCTCGATGGTGAAGACCATCAAGGACACCGCGGGCAAGGACATCCCGCTGTGGCTGACCGAATACGGCTGGCCGACAAACACCCCAGTCAACGGCATCACCGACTCCATGCAGGCCGACTATCTTGTCCGCTCAAGCGTGCTTTCGATGGCTGGCGGCGTGGCGAGACTGTATTGGTACGACGCCCGGGACGACGGAACCGACCCCAACAACCAGGAGCATAACTTCGGCTTGTTCGAAGTGCGCCGTGCCACCGCGGTGAACGCGGCCGAGCCCAAGGTCTCCGCGGTCGCGCAGGCTGTCATGGCTGCAGAGCTGGCGGGCAAGACGCTAACCAGCCGCGATTCGCTCGACTCATCGACGTACTCATACGTCTTCGGATCGGGAAGCGACGCGACCCGCGTCATGTGGGCTCCGAGCGGCGGAAAGACGGTCACGCTGACCACCGACCAGCCGCTGACGCTCACCGATGAGTACGGTGCGCAGACCACGCTGACCCCATATGCGGGAGCGGTGAACGTCGCGTTGACTGAGCACCCGGTCTACGTCACCGGTGCACCCACCGTTGTCGCGCTCAGCACAACTCCCGGCGTCACGCTTCAGACCTCTTCGACGGTCGCACAGGGCGAGAGCATCGAGGTGCGGGCCGTGGTCGATCGCAGCGGTGCCAACTGCCAGTCCGTGCCGTCGACCGTCACCTTCAACATCGAAGGTCAGCAGAAGGACGTCCAGGTGGACGGATGTACCACCGGCGAGGCCGTCTTCGACGTGCCGACCACTGCGTCGCAGACCGCCAGCTGGGTGACTGGCAAGGCGTCCACGAACGGCGGTAAGTTCGCGAGCCTTGCGATCTCCACCATCTCGATCACACAGGCCGTTACGGCGAACGTCGATCTGCAGCTTGTTCGCGATGGCGACGGGTACGCCGAGCAGGCGGTCATCACCGTTGCGAACAAGTCTCGCATCACGCCGATCACCCTGAACAACATCACGTGGAAGGTCGGCAACCAATCGGACACGATCGACGAAACCTCGACCGTCGAGGCCGGCAAGAGCGTACAGCACAGGCTCCCCTTGCCAAGTCTTCAGCTGTGGAAGCAGGGATACCTCGACCTGAGCGTCGGCGTCCAAGACAAGGATCCGGTGACTCTGCACCGGTCCGTGGGTATAGGTCCGATCGAGCCGGACAGTAACGCCACCGTAGCGCCGATTGACCTCGCAACTGATGTTACGTGGCAGAAGTACACCGCGGACTGGGGCGGTGCGTCCGATCTCAGCGGAACCGTCAAGATCACCGAGACCTCCAGAGGGATTCACTTCCACGCAGAGGTGCAAGATGACGTGTTCTATCAGACGAACCCTGCGGGCAACATGTACAACGGCGACTCGATCCAGATGTCGTTCTCGCCGGCACAGCCGGGCGCCTCGCAAGAGCGCACCGAGATCGGTCTTGCCCTCACGCCGAGTGGCCCCGCCGCCTACACCTTCGCAGCGACGGGACTTGCCGTGACGGGATCCACCCCGACGGATAGCCTCTCGATTACTCAGTCTGGCACCGTGACGACTTACGACGCCGTCATTCCGTGGCAGAGCTTTGGGCTCACCGCCGCACCTACGGGAACGTTCGCTTTCTCGTTCCTCGTGAACGACGACGATGGCGCCGGCCGTAAGGGCTTCTTGGAGTGGTCGTCCGGCATCGGGAAGAGCAAGGACACCAGCGTCCACTTCCCCATGCAGCTCACCAGTGAGTTGCACGCACCGGACGAGACCGCACCCGTCAGCGTCACACGGATCAGCCCGGAGGAGCCGACCGGCTCTAACGGATGGTATACGTCGGATGTAACGGTAACCCTCAGCGCTTCGGACGATCTGTCGGGCGTAGCGAAGACAGAATACAGTTTAGATAATGGAGCAACCTGGACACCTTATACGGCACCAGTAACCTTCAATCAGGACGGCATATATACCGTTAACTATCGTTCGACGGACCAAGCCGGGAATGTAGAAGTGGCTAAATCCGTCAGCTTCAAACGAGATTCGAAGGCGCCGACCATCACGGTAACCGGTTTGGTATACGGTTCTTATCCCGACTCCGGGGAGATTGTGCCAATCGTTACGCTTAGCGATCGATTGTCCGGTGTGGACAGCACGAAATTTGAGGTAAAGTTGGATACGTATGGGGTACAACCGGGATCGACGATTCCCCTCTATACTCTTCCGCTTGGTCCGCATACGTACAACGTAACGGCTATAGATCTGGCGGGGAACGCAGACAGCCAAACGATCGTATTCGAAACGACGACGAGTATAGAAGCCTTGAAGTCGTTAATTGCCAACTTTAAGAATACCGGTTGGATTGATAATGCCGGTATTGCGAATAGCTTGCAGCGCAAATTGGACGCGCCTAATCTGACTGGATTTGTAAACGAAGTGAAGGCACAAACCGGTAAACATCTGACAACCCAGGCGGCAGACTATTTACTTCGGGATGCCCAATACTTAATGGAGTTGAAGTAACCAAGAATGCATGAATGAACATACCGGGATCCCGACTCAGGGATTCCGGTATGTTGCTACTTTCAGGGCGTTGCAAAAACTCGCACGGGATACACACCAGCACCCACTTCCACGTGCAGCTCACAAGTGAGTTGCACGCCCCGGACGAGACCACACCAACCACAGTCATTACCGTAGCACCTTACAATACTGCTCCGACAAACCAAGACGTCGTCGTTACGGTATCCGGTCAGGCAGGGAGCCAAAGCCCGGAACTAACCAAGGTTTTCTCGGACCATGCCTATATCCCGCAATGGGCCGTCGGGTATGTATATGAAGCAGCCAGGAAGGGCGTTATAGAAGGGGATGGGGAACGGTTCTATCCGGGAGAACACACAACACGGGCAGAAACGGTTATTGCCATTCTAAGGTTGATTTCCCTTAAGCGTTAGCCGCCATGGGGAGTAAGCTCAACAGGTAATATGAAAAGGGAGCAAAAGCATTCCGGTTGTCTTCTGCATAAGCAGACAGCCGGAGTTTTTTTGTATGACCATCCGGTATTATGGGATGTATTCGAGAATAACCAAAGGTCTGTGCAAGAAGTTCAGCAGTTAGTGGTAGGAAACGGCCAATCATGCTATACAATGACTTCACAACAACTTGGGAGAACCTGTAAACAATATCTAAGTTTTGTCCTACCAATCTGCAAGTTTCAACTCTTATGAGCCTGCTCCCTGCCTGATATAGTAGGGATGAAAAGAAAACATACAATCCGCAGGGAGGTTATTTAGAAAGATGAGAAACAGATAATGGATGACTGCATGTTTGACGGTTCTTTTGGCACTGCCAATGGTGCTGTCCGGTTGGAGGGGCACAGACAGTGGTCAAAAAAATGAGGGGACGACTTCTTCATCATCGAATGCACCTAGCTCTACGGCAAAACAAGATCCAATCAAGCTTACGATGTGGGGGCTGTGCAGGCTGAGAACGGTCCGCAGGAAGTCGTAGATAACAGGAATAAGTTGAACCCGGATATTCAAGTGGAGTATGTGCGTTTTGTCAATGATGATGCGGGGAACCTGAAGCTGGATTTCCTGGTAGATCAAGCGGTAAATTTGATGTTAAAAGGTGTGGAGGATACGTATGACATCGATTCTATAAAACTTGTTATGTTCGGCAATCTCCCACTCGGGCTGAGTCAGCTGGATAAGAAAATGGGAACCGAGCAGCAGGTCGTGTACGACAATGCTTTCTCTCAAAAACTGACCCCTGAAGAAGCGGCTAAGGAATTGGCCCGCGTTCATAATGAAAACTTGGCGGCATTGAAAAAAATAACGCCGCTTGAATTTAAGGGAGAAGTCGGGGGGCTTGCGCCAGGCTTCTCCTTTGTTGTTTACCATTACTTTAGAGAAAGGCGGTGACCCATCGTGAGTTGGATGAAACGGCAGCGGCTGCTTGGCTATGTATTTATCGCTCCTAATCTGATAGGAATGATTATATTCATGCTGATTCCGGCCTTGTTTTCCTTTTACTTGATGTTTACGGATTGGGTATTCGCTAGCGGTCAACCCCCACATTTTATTGGATTGGACAATTTTAGGATGATGGTGAAAGATGATCTCTTTGCCGTATCGGTCAAAAATACGTTGCTCGTATTAATCCCTGTTCCGATTTCCATTCTTTTTGGTTTCTTGATCGCTGTTATGTTGAACAATCGTGTATATTTCCAGAAAACATTGCGGGCCTTTTTCTTTGCTCCTTATTTCACCAGCGGCATTGCAATAGCATTTGTATGGATGGTTCTATTCCAACCAACCAACGGCCCTATCAACGCTTTTCTAAGAGCGGCAGGTATCACGGATCCTCCTAAATGGTTTGCATCTCCCGATACGGCCATGTATGCCGTGCTGATCATGCTCATTGCAGGAGGAATCGGCTATAACATGATTATTTATCTGGCCGCTCTGCAAGAAATATCATCGGAGCAGTTGGAAGCTGCCAAAATGGATGGAGCGCGGTTTGGGCAATTACTGCGTCTGATTATTTTGCCGCTTGTTAGTCCAACCACTTTTTTTCTAATGATTACCGGCTTTATCGGTTCCATCAAGGGATTCGGTATGATCTATGCCATTACACAAGGAGGACCGGCCAACAGTACAACGGTCTTCTCGATTTTTGCCTATAAGAAAGCATTCAGTTTCTATGAGATGGGTTATGCATCCGCCGTATCGTGGACGATGTTCTTGCTTATCCTGTGCATTACTTTGATTCAATGGGCAGGTCAAAAAAGATGGGTCCATTATTAAAGGAAGGGGTACACATGACATGAATTTGAAACTGTCCAGAATTGTCAAAGAGCGAATCGGCAAAGGAATAAAAACGATCATCATGGTGCTTGCCAGCCTGCTCTTGCTGTCGCCCATGATCTGGATGATCAGCACCTCGTTTAAGAAGGCTAAAGATGTCTTTACCTACCCCATCCAGTGGATTCCGCAGGAGCCGGTATTAAGCAATCATATTAAGGTGTGGACTGCAGGAGATGGCTTCGCTCTTTATTATATGAATTCCCTGAAAATATCCTTGATACTTATGATCGGTGCACCTTTAATGGCTGCGCTGGCTGCTTACGGGTTTAGCCGTATTGAATTTAAAGGTAGAAACGCCATCTTTGTGCTATACCTGTGTTTGATGATGATTCCGCAGCAGGTGCTTTTTGTACCCAAGTTCATTATGTTTGAATGGATGCACATTTATAATACGCATTGGGCTCTAATCTTGCCGGGATTGTTTACCGTATTTGGTGTTTTTATGATCAGGCAGTTTTTCATGAGTATCCCGCATGAAATATCAGAGGCAGCTTTGATAGACGGGGCAGGGCACTTCCGAATATTCATGAAGATATTCCTGCCGCTGTCCAAACCCGTATTGGCTACCTTTGCCATTATTGACTTTACATGGACCTGGAATGACTATGAGAATGCACTTATCTTCCTGCTGGATAAAAAGCTTTACACCGTTCCGCTTGGCATGCAGAATTTTATGTTGGAAGCGGGGGTGGACTACAATATGATGATGGCTGCCGCGACAGCAGGGGTCGTGCCATTGCTGGTCGTATTCTTCATTGGCCAGAAATACATCATCCAAGGCTTTTCAAGCTCTGCTGTTAAGGGATAATGAAGTAAGGAAAGGAATGAATGAATGTAATGAACGTTCAACTCAATCTTTTTCCCGGCGGCGTGTCGAAAGCCATGACACTCAGTTATGATGACGGGAGGGAGCATGATCGGCAATTGGTTGAGATCATGAATCGTTATGGAATTAAAGGCTCCTTCCATCTTAACTCCGGGTTCTTGGGCAAAGACAGATATGTTACTGCAGATGAAGTATCAAATCTCTACAAGGGGCATGAAGTGTCTGCTCACACGAGCACGCACCCATTTCTGGAGATCATCCCTCGGGAAGGTGTAGTGATGCAATTGCTGGAAGACCGGAAACAGTTGGAGAAACTGGTCGGTTATCCGATAAGAGGTATGTCTTATCCTTACGGAACTTATAATGACAATGTGTTGGCTATGCTTCCAGGATTGGGTATTGAATATTCAAGAACTACACGCAGTCATGGTACCTTTGAATTGCCGACGAAGTGGACGGAATGGCACCCTACTTGCCATCATCGGGATATGTTGAAGTTAGGGAAAGATTTTTTGGACAAGAAGGCAAGTAATTCTTCGATGCAGCTTCTTTATGTATGGGGTCACAGCTATGAATTTAATGACAACAACAATTGGGAGGATATCGAACATTTTTGTGATCTAATGGGGAACCGCCAAGATATATGGTATGCAACAAATATTGAGATTGTCGATTATATCCGTGCTCTTAAGGAACTACGATTCACCGTGTCACAAACCAGTGTTTACAACCCCTCTGCTATTGACGTATGGATTTCAGTACATGGGGAACCTTGCAAAGTATCCGCTGGTCATACAGCGACAATAGGTGAGTAAACAGGACACAGTATGATATTTGCGATTTTAGTGATAGAAAATATTACATGTCGGGTGCTTGGGAAATGTCCTGAAATACAAATAAAGGTCTTGGCAACTTCTAGTGGCAAGCACAAAGGGGAGTACCTGATCAATAGGTACTCCCCCTGATGGTTCACTTCATCAGTGCGTTAATCTCCTGCTCCGTTAATCCAGTAGCCTTGGCGATGGTCGCTATATCCAGATTCAAGGCAAGCATATTCTTCGCCACTTCCTCGATCCCCGCCTTCACGCCTTCCTGCTTCGCAGCTTCTATCATGGAAGCTTCATCATGCAGATATTTCTGCCGGGCTTCATACAAACGTCGGGCTTCCGAATCTTGGCTCAAGTATTGCAGGGTGTCCATCGCCCTCTCCAATCCCGGTTCATTCATCTTCAGCACCTCCCAATCTGATATATCGGTACCTTTCAAGAACAACAACCAGTTAACTGAACCGCCTTGAGGTAAGACCGCATCGTCTAACTTCGGCAACTCCAGAAAGTGAATTTTTTGGATGCACCCTAATAATTCACTTCATCAGAGCGTTGATCTCTTGCTCCGTTAATCCAGTAGCTTTGGCAATGGTCGCCATATCCAGATTCAAGGCAAGCATGTTCTTCGCCACTTCCTGCCTACCTTCCTTCAAGCCTTCCTTCAAGCCTGCCTGCTTCGCAGCTTCCATCATAGAAGCTTCATCATGCAGATATTTCTGCCGAGCTTCATATAAACGTCGGGCTTCCGAATCCTGGCTCAAGTATTGCAGGGTGTCCATCGCCTTTTTCAATTCCGGTTCATTCATCTTCAGCACCTCCCATTCTGATATATCGGTACCTTTCAAGAACAACAACCAGTTAACTAAACCGCCTTGAGGTGAGACCGCATCGTTTAACTTCGGCAACTCCAGAAAGTGAATCTCAATGTCATCAACCAGCGATATTCCCGTCCGGTCTTCGCGCAAGTGGAATACATTATGATATTCTTCGTTAAGTAAGAATGAATAGTTCAGAATGTTGATGGTAACGCATTTCTTTAGTTGCGGATACTTCTCGCCTTCCTTAAGCTGACTGGCGTACCGTTTGCTCCAGTAAAACAGCGTCCGCTTCTCGATGTCGTATTTGTTGAAAAGCTGCATCTCGATATCAATCAGCTTTCCCTCTACGGTTTTGGCGTAAACGTCAAAAATGGATTGCTTGTCGAGTGGATCGTCCTTATCGGTGTAGGGATTCATCAAGATAATCTCCGTCAGCGGCGGTTCACCGGCTTCAGTAAAAATCCGATTGAGGAAGGCTAATAAAACATCTTTGTTGTTTTCACTGCCAAAAATTCGTTTGAATACAAAGTCCACTCGGGGGTCAAGCAGCTCCATTACAACCAGCTCCGATACAATTATTATATCATCATCTTCAAGCTATTAAACCAAATAGAAATTGAAAAAGCTATGAGCCCTTTCACGTTTTAATAGAGTAGTACTTTCGATAGTTAGGATTATAAATCTTAATGAGCTTGACACTAATTTTAGTCAATTGTGAAAGCTTTTATCTATGATAAAATCCATCATAGCGCTTCCATATTCTTTGTGATAATGTATGTTAGTTGGATCAAAGTGAGCTTTTAAGGAGGCAATATGAACACAATCAATTCACTGGTGAGTGCACTATTGCAAGTCGCATTGTTTTCAATCATTCCGGTCATGTGGTGGCTGATGACAGCCCGGAAACAAGTCACGTTCTTTCAGTGGATCGGCTTGAAGAAAATCTTAGTCAATAACAAGAAACGCTTTGTTTTTCTATTTGTATTGACGTCGGTGCTACTTTCAGCCATGTCTTATTTGATCATACCTTTATTTGCAGACAACAGCGTAATGGCTACTTCGCAATTCGCGGGCAAAGGCATATCCGTCATTATTTCGGCTTTAATCTATGCTTTTGTGCAGACAGGCCTATCAGAAGAGATCTTTTTTCGCGGGTTTTTGGGTAAACGGTTGATAGGCAAATTTACATTCATGATTGGTAATACGATACAGGCCATACTATTTGGGCTGCTTCATGGAATCCTGTTGTTCGGAGCTATCGGAGTAGCTGGCGCCATTGCAGTCACTGTTCTCACGGGAGTCATAGGATGGGTGATGGGGTACATCAACGAAAAGCAATCGGGGGGCTCTATCGTCTCCAGCTGGATATTGCATGGAATCGCCAATACTTTATCGTCGTTTGTCGCAATGTTCAGTTTAATATAAGGAAGTATGTTGGGAAGCAGCGGGTTTGATAAACTTGATGCTTCCTTTTTATATATTACGAATTGCTATAGTTTTCTACTTGTATGCAATGGAGGGGCCAGTGAGAATCTAGTTAACGTTCATCAGAATACAAATGTGCAGAGATGTATGCCATTTGATCTGAGCCCAAAATTCATGCAAAATAATACTGAAGCAAAAAACATATCGCAACGGAAATGTTACTAACCGCATGGCTTAAGGAGAATGATGATGCAGCAAGCAAAACTTGTACGATACGATTTGAACCCCAAGCATTCATCCCTAACTAATGGAAGGAGGCCAAGGCGCTGGTTGCGCCGAATGTTTTTGGTCCTGCTTCTGTTTGCCGCTTGGAGACTCATCGATGGTCTGGGGCTTATACCCGATTTTCAGCGTAATTCCTTACCTATCGTCGGACTTCACCCTACTGTAGAGAAAAAAAGTAAAGAGCTAGTCGAACTGGCGGCCAAGAAAGGCATCCGCGTGGTAATAACCACTGATTTCCGTAGTATAGAGGAGCAGAACCGGCTGTATCGTCAAGGACGGGATTCCAAAGGAAAGGTTGTCACGAATGCGGAGGGTGGCGAATCATATCACAATTATGGGCTAGCGATTGATTTTGCCTTGCAAGACAAGGCTGGCAATGTGCTGTGGGACATGGAACGGGATAATAATAAGAACGGAAAAACCGATTGGCTGGAGGTAGCGGAACTGGCGAAGGGCCTGGGTTTCAGCTGGGGCGGAGATTGGAAGCAGTTTCCCGATTTTCCCCACCTTCAAATGGACTTTGGCTATACGATCAGTCGACTGAAATCCGGTCATTATCCGAAGGGTTCGCTTACGGAAAAGCAATCACAGGATGCCTGAAAATAACAACGGATCTGAAAAAACTCATCTGATGTTCATATAGAAATGGTGCTTTTTGTGATTAATGCAGCAGTAGGTATATCAGTTGATAAATCGTTTTTTAGGAGGCGTCATGAAGATGGAACGTATTGGGAATTTATTGCTTTACCTATACTTTCTTCTTTTTTATAACGCTAAAAATGCCATACCTGACTTGAATCGAGTCCCTCTATATTTATATATTGTTGATTTGAACATCGGTTTTTTTGCTTGGACACTTCTTTATAATTTTCAAGTTAATAAGGTGTGCCTCTCAAATCACATCGTACAATGTTATGATTTAGTATATACAGAGAGCGACTCGATCCTCATTCGATTTCAAATGTTCAAGGAGCCCGATTTGATCCTCTTTTCTTATTGAATAACGGAAAACGTTTGGTTCAATGAAGGAGGATTTTTTGCGCATGGATAAAAATAACATGTTCACAAAAATGAATACAATGTTCAATTCGTACAGACTTAAGCCCTATTATGAAAAAGTAAAGCGTATTAAAGAAATTCAAATGAACAACTGGAGCGACTCGGAAATTAAGGGACATGCTGAGGAGTTAAAGTTCAGGGCTCTAAATGGTACTCCGCTTACCGAATTACTACTTGAAGCGGCCGCACTAGTCGATGAAGTGGTGTGGCGATTCATGAAAATCCGATTGTTTGATGTCCAATGGGTAGCTGGCATGGCCCTTTGCGAAGGTAACCTGGTGGAAATGCAAACTGGGGAAGGGAAAACATTATCGGCTGTCCTTCCGGCTTATTTGAATGCACTTCAGGGAAAAGGTGCTCATGTTTTTACGTTCAACGAATATTTGGCACACCGTGATGCTGAATGGATGGGACCCATTTATCAATTTTTAGGTCTTACTGTCGGATGTATTCAAGAAGGGCAGCGTATGGCAGAAAAGAAGGCCGCGTACGATGCTGATATTACTTATTTGACAGCAAAGCAAGCTTGTTTTGATTACTTGAAGGATTCTCTTGTCTATGATCAGAGAAATAAGGTGCAACGGCCCCTTCACTTTGTATTGGTAGATGAATCGGACTCCATTTTAATTGATGAGGCGAGGGTGCCACTTGTTATTGCAGGAGAAATGGGCGAATCGCGAGTCGATTTTTATGATATGACCCGCATTGTGAATCAGCTCGTACAAGGTATCGATTACGATACGGACGATAATAAACGAAATGTGTATGTAACGGATGAAGGCGTGGAAAAGGTTGAAGCATTACTCGAATGTGACAATTTATACGAACTTGAACACCATGATAAATTGACTGAACTTCATTGCGCACTGCATGCCGAAGCTTTATTAAAGAGAAATGTCCATTATATCGTTCGAAACGGAGCTGTACAACTTATCGATGAGTTTACTGGACGGATCGCTGACCAAAGACATTGGCCTGATGGTTTACAAGCAGCGGTGGAAGCCAAAGAAGGACTAACGATTCAATCCAGTGGGAAAATTCTGGGATCCATGACGCTGCAGCATTTTTTGAGCTTGTATGAAAAAATATGCGGAATGACCGCAACGGCACAGTCATCAGCGGATGAGTTTAGAGATACGTATGCTTTGGATTTGATTGTGATACCCCCAAACAAACCGTGTAGAAGAGTCGATTTTCCACATACGATATTTACGCATCTGGAAGCAAAAAGAAATGCAATCATCAACGAGATCATGTCTGTCCATCAGATGAAACGGCCCATTTTGGTCGGGACAGCTAGTGTAGAGGAATCCAATCAACTAGCGGCCGATTTGATGAGTAAAGGAATTTTGTGTAACGTTCTGAATGCAGAAAATGACCAAAAAGAAGCAGAAATCATTGCTAGAGCAGGCGTGATGGGCGCAGTCACCGTTTCAACAAATATGGCTGGACGGGGAGTGGATATCCTTCTTGGCGGTGGTGATCCTGAGGAATATAAAAGAGTGACAAAACTCGGCGGATTGTATGTCCTGGGAACGAATCTTCACGGGAGCTTGCGTGTAGACAATCAATTAAGAGGTCGAGCAGGCCGGCAAGGAGATCCCGGTTCGTCTCGGTTCATGATAAGTTTAGAGGATGATTTCCTCCTTACATTTGGATTGAAGGAAGAGCTTCCTAAGGAATATCAAACTTTACATCAGGAAGGTCCACTAAAGGACCCCAAAATCCAGAGCGTGATCAATCATATTCAACTAGTTATAGACGGGCAAAATTATGAGATCAAAAAAACATTAAATAGATACGCCGATCTTCTAGAGCAGCAGCGAAGCATTTTATTTCAAAAACGGAGTGATGTGCTCTGTAATATCCTAAAGCCAACGATTTTAGAATCAAGGGTACCGGAACTGCACGAACAATTATGTCGCGCCTTAGGCAAGGATAAAGTTGATGAAACAGAAAAGTATGTGCTGCTGGTTCAAATCGACAAATGCTGGGCAGATTATCTGGATTATGTTGCTTACATCAAGGAAGGTATACATTTAGAGAGCTTAAGTCATAAAAACCCTTTGGACGAATATAATCGACTTATTATTCAAGCCTTTGAGAGTCTGGAAGAAAAGATTGAAACTGCGGTAGTGGACATATTCTTCTCCATGGATGTGGACCAAGGGGAGTTTGATCTGCATGTGCCAGAACTAAAAGTTCCATCTGCAACATGGACGTATATCATAAATGATCGTTTTTTTCAGAACAGAGTTAATCTGTTTTAGCTGATTTGTACGACAATAATTACGCACCAGAACCCTGGATTCAGGGTTCTTTTTTAGGTTGGCAATGCTAAAGCGCTGGATCGAATAATATCGAACATTATTCTCTCCGATTCTGTGACCCTTCTCGGCGACTCCCCATAAACTGTTGTTATATCCATTGAAGTGTGGGAGGATACCGATGAGTTCAACAACTTGCAACATACGAATTGCCCCCGGGAAAGATATCGTGGTATCCAGCCGATTACTGCAAACCCTTGGCATCGGTAGCATTCGTCAATTACGTCTAACCTTCGGCAGCAAGTCTATGAACACTTCATTAAAGTCTGTTCGAAGGAATGACCATTTGCTTAAGTTACCCGTCTCCGTGGCTTCCCAATTGATGCTGCCGCGTGGGGGAAAATGCCTTCTCTCGACTCGAGGATCGGACGAAGTGCGCATCGGGCCGCTTGTAGGCATACTCGCAGCCCGTTCTAAGTCGGTTTCCAATTCTTTTGGGAGCATGTCTAGTTTTTTTCGGCAATTGGCTGCCATCGGGAAAGATCGGTCTTATTTTTTTGTGTTTAGTCCAAAAGACGTGGATTGGGAGAACGAGACCGTAACAGGTTTTTTTCCGAACCCATCAGGTGTATGGCTGCGTAAGGAGGTTCCACTGCCAGATGTCGTGTATAACCGATTGCAGAGCAGGCTTGCCGAAGGGGTGACGGCGATGAACAGCTTCAAGGAAAGTTTCTTACGCCGTTCCATCCCGATATTTAACTGGACATTCTTTGATAAATCCGATGTGTATAAGCTGCTGCAGGGCGATGACGTCAATAAGTATGTGCCAGAATCGATGATGGGCCCCTCGGGAACCGATGTGAGGGAAATGTTAACCCGACATGGAACGATTTATATGAAGCCCTCCAGCGGAAGCCTTGGTCTAGGCATATATCGTATTCAACATACGGCGAATCGAGGATATACGGTAAGATATCGATCCAAGGGCAAAAACCATGCCGTGGGTTACAAGAACTTTGATGCCGTCATGAATCTATTGCTGAGACATCAAAAAGGAAGATTAAGCCGTTATGTAGCGCAACAAGGAATTTCGCTCATTGAAGTAGATGAATGTCCGGTGGATTTCCGGTTCCATATGACGAAGAATGGAGAGAATCAATGGGTCGTTGCAGCCATCGGAGCGAAGAAGGCGGGGAAGGGCAGCATTACGACACATGTAGCAAGCGGTGGGAAGCTGATGAATACGGAGCAGGTACTTCAACAAGCCTTTGGTTCCAATGGTTCAAATGTATTGCAAAGAGCAAAGAATACGGCCGTGGACATTGCGAAAGCACTGGAACGCAATTATCCATATTTGCTGGGGGAAATCGGGTTCGACATCGGCATTGATAAATCAGGAAAAGTGTGGATGTTTGAGGCCAATTCGAAGCCGGGACGGTCCATCTTCAAGCATCCAGATGCAAAATCGCAAGAACGGGATACACTGACCAACCTGTTTGACTATTGTTTGTACCTCAGCAAGTTTAGACGAGGAGGGAATGATCATGATCACCGCTCAGGCAAAAGCGGTAAAGCGTCCCGTCGTAGCTATCTTAGCGGCAAAAGACAGCGGTCGAAGGTTGCGAGGAGGCTTTAAGAATTTCAAGGATTTAATTCGTGTAGGTAAATCGATGGGTGCGACAGTATATGTCACGACCGTCCAGGATTTGAAATTGTCACAAGAGAAAATTACAGGCCATTATTATGATAAACATCTAAAAGCGTGGAGCACGAAATCTTTTCCTGGTCCGGATGTGGTCTATAATCGCATTCCATATCGTAAGTATGAGGAGTCTTCTGAAGTGCAGAAGGTGATTCAATTATGCCTGCTGGATCGCTCCGTCCACTTGTTTAATCCATCATTTTTTAATAAATGGACCTTGTATGAATGGTTGTCGAACTCGAAAACAACGAAATCCTACATCCCCGAAACAGATAAGTTGACCTCCATGCAAGTGCTGAATACTTATTTAAGCGAATTTAAGTCTCTGTATATGAAGCCTATACATGGCAAAGCAGGCAAAGGAATCATGCGCGTGTCTCGTATCAGCGATGACACGGGTACGAAATATCGATTAATCTATCATGATAAAAACATGAGGGTGTCGGATGTCTACCTCAGCGTTTATGATGCATGGAAGACCATAAAAAGGCAAATGGGCGGGAAGGATTATATTATTCAGCAAGCAATTGATTTATCAAGGTCGAAGGGGCAGCCATTTGACCTACGCATTCTTGTGCAGCGAAATCGAGACAATGTCTGGGAGTTAACCGGTATGGGAGCGCGTGTGGCGGGGAAGCGAAGCATCACGACCCATGTGCCGCGTGGGGGCTCGATAAAGCCTGTCGGGAAGCTGCTGAAAACCGCATTTGGAGTTGATAAAGCATTGGAAATCAAACAAAATGCGACGAAGCTTGCACTCGTCATTGCACAGCAAATTGAGAAATCATCGGGACATACTTTAGGGGAAATGTCGATGGATGTCGGTGTGGATACGAACGGCGGGTTATGGTTCTTTGAAGCCAACTCCAAGCCCATGAAGTTCGATGAACCCAAAATTCGTAAAAAGTCGCTCCGTACCTGGATACAGTATTGTATGTTCCTAAGTAATCACAATTCATCGAAATAAAATAAGCCCTTGAATCTGTCGAGGATTTGAGGGCTTAACCTTTACATAGCGAAATCTCCCTTCATTTACAAGGGAGATTTCTTAAAGATGGATCGAAGCGAGAAGAGACCGGATAACGTGGAGACGCGTGCCTTCCGTCTTCGTCTAGATTTAGATTTCAATTTAGATTTGACTTTGATCTTCGTGTTATAGACAAATAGGGCATATTCAATGGGTTTTACAATGGCCTGATGATAGATATCATGCTCCCCAGCTTGGGCGAACACCTCCCGTGCAGGCTTGGGATTGACTTCCAAGATCCAGGGGTGGCCTTCGCGGTCGATGGCAAGATCTAATGCGAGTTCACAGAGTGCGCCATATTTCTCCTCAAGGAAAGATGCCGTCTCGATGCCTAACTCCTCGATCTTGAGTCGGATGGAATCGACTTTCTCATCATCTCCAATCCATTCCTGGAGCAGCTTCATCATGGGAACGGCTTGACCCCCGCCGTGCAAGTTGGACGTTACACTACGCGATGGTCCGATGCGCCCAGCACAACCTGTATAACTCCAGTTGCCTTCTCCGTTCTTCTGCACGAGCAGACGGTAATCATGAACACGGCCATTCGGCAGTTTAATCGCAATCCCCTGTTGAACGATGTAACGATCACGCGCATTCCAATTCGCCAGCTTTGAGGAAAGTAGGGACGGCGATATCCGCTGAGGGCGAATAATACGGCGTTGATGGTCGCGTCCTTGAATATCATACTTAACGCTTCTTGCCTTGATTTTCTCGATACGGAGGATTCCGCGTCCACCCGTTCCGTTAATAGGTTTTAGGAAGACGAGCTTTTCTTTTTTCATGAGTTGGTGCACATCATTCGCAGAGGAATAGAGCTTCGTCTCAGGTAAATAAGGGTGAATCTCGGAATTCGTGCGCAGCATTTGATAGATGGTCCATTTATTCCGCAGCGGGCGGTTCAGGAAATTCAAATGGCTGTATCGCGCACGAAACCGAAGGAGCTCACGAAAACGATACGTATTCTGTATGCGGCAGCGGTCAAAAATGAGGTGTGGGAATGAAGTCCATTGGCGGGTCCATTGGCGCTTCTTCGGATTGTAGAACATGCCGTTAATTTGCTTTTTATCGGAATCTACATCTTGCGGTGTAAAGACGAAAGCTTCCATGCCCAGCTTATGGCTTGCAGCGATCATGCGCTGATAGACGGGGCGTTCTTCCAGACGTTTATTTTCATTTAAATACAACGTGAGTATACCAAGTACCGGTTGAGACAAGATGATTCACCTTCTTGCATCATATTCAAAAGCTAAGGTCGGTTTTCCCGTCGGACCTTCCGTTAGACGGTGTGCCGTAAGACCCGCTTGAAAGCACATACGTAGACTTGAGATATTATCAAGCGCAACCTGGCAGGTGAGGTATCCAAGATAGGATATCTGTTCGCTCATGAGTTGTGTACCGAGATGCATACCGCGCCAAGTAGGATGTACTACGATCAGGCAAGTCTGTTCGCCATAATGTCTCACGAACGATACCCCGATCAACCGCGGTTTCCCTATCGGAACTCGCTCAATGGCAAGAAGGAGTTGTGTTCCTGTCTCCAGCAGCTGTTGTTCGGTCACGGATTCCAACTGGATCATGGCATCTGCGGTAATTCGCTGATCACCGTGCTGAGTGATAAATCGAAGGCATTGTGATCGCAGTACATTCCATTGATCCGTCTGGAGTGAACGAATAGCGCGAATTTCCATCCCGAGATCCTCCTTGCGATCGTGCTCGATTGTTGAGGCAGCTAAGCTTGGCGTGTAAGGTACGTACTGTATTGAAAGATACGCTCGATGGAACGTTTGCGAATATGAGGTTCATCAAACTTCATCGGCTTCGAGTTTGCTTCAAAGAACCAGATGTGACCCTGTTGATCGACCCCCATATCCATCGACATTTCACCTAACATGTATCCTGATCCGCGTTCTAACTGCCTTGCAATGATGAGTGCTGTGTTTTTGGCACGAGCAAGAATGCGTTTGGGAGAATCCAAGCCAAAAGCTGCGATAAGCAGCTTTTCCGGATCTTCGATACTCCCGCCACGAGGTACATGTGTTGTAATACTAAGCGATCCTGCCATCCTTGCACCAATGCCTGTGACTTCCCAATGCCCTTTTCGATTTTTCTGGATGAGCACACGAAGATCAAAGGGTCTTTTATCGATAGAAGCGAGTTCGATGCCTTGTTGTACGATATAGTGTGTAGAGCCGGTTTCTTTTTTGATACGCATCCATAATTTTTGTAACGATGAACATTTATAGGAAATGCTTTTCTTTTTATCCTGTATTTTGAGGCGGAAAGGGAGGGTTCGGTTCGGTTGGTATTTGACCATCATAATGCCTACGCCAGCTTTTCCAGACTCCGGTTTTAAGTACAGGTAGGAATGGCGGTGCAGCAATTTACTGAGCTCCAGGGATTTGGTGAGTCGATGTGTATTGGGAATATGCGGTTTTGTGGACTTGGATTTTTTGAGCCATTCGAAGAGCTGCCATTTGTTGAAAAAGTAGGGGTTATATAGTTTAATATCTGGATGCACTAAACATTCTTGAATTTTATTCTGCACAGCCGGCGTCATTTCATCTTCGCGAAGGGGAATGCGGTTGTAGATGACATTGGGTAGGGGGAACCATTGCGGCGCCCATACCTCTTGTTCAAAGTTATACGTATAACCTCGGATTTTGGGCATATTCGGCTTCAGGTCCTTGACTGTTACGATATAGACCGGGTAGTTCAGCTCCTGCCCTACCCGGAGAATATCGATAAAATTGTCGCGGTTCCCCCGAAACATTAACTCGTCATCTTCTATTGTAAGAATAGCGACGACCGGTTTCGTCCCCTCTTGGTCGATACTCTCCATCTAACTCTCACCTCTCCGAAATTTGCTGAGATACATGCAGTGATCAATGATGTGGATAAGTGATGCTCTGCCTTCTTTACGGAGGGAGGGGTGTTTGAAGATTGAACGTCCAGGTTTGGCATTGGCCTCGAACATCCATACCTGTTCATCTTCGTCGATACCAATATCAAAACCAAGCTCTCCTAGCAAATGGGGATAGTTCTTCTCAATCGATTCTGCCAGGCTAATGGATATTTCTTTTGCACGTTCCAGCACTTCATTCGCTCTTAAGCCGAAAGATTTATTTAATGCTTGTTCTGGTGTAAGAAGCTGGCCCCCATTTTTAATATGGGTTGTAACGCTTCCTTTACCGGCTTTTTTCGCGCCGATTCCGACGACGACCCATTCGTTATTGCCGTTCTTATGCATATGGAAGCGAAAATCAATGGGGCAGTGATCAATTTCAATCAACCGAATGCCTTGTTGAATCACGTAGTTGCGCAAGGAACGACCATGGCGCGCCTGCAGCATGCGCATCAGGCTGTTAAAGTTGCTGAATCGTAGTAACACATTGCTTCCCTTCGCACGATAGCGGGCAAAGTAGCCTTTTTTCGGGTGATGGGTAAGGCGATAGATTCCGTTACCCAAGCTGCCTGCTGTTGGCTTGTAATAGACGAATTTATGTTTATCGAGCATTTCTTTCATTTTTTCGCTGCTTGGTCCCATGATGGATTCGGGAACAAATTGATTGGCTTCCTCATCATCCTTCAATAGTTCATAGACATCGGATTTATTGAAGAAGCTCCAGTTAAAGAAAGGGATTTTCCGCTTAATAAATCGTTCGCGCAATGTGGCTATCGTGGATCCTGTCTCTGCGCGTCGACTGGGTAAGCGATTATAGATTACATCAGGAAGCGGGACGGTCTTACGGGACCAGCCGCCAGACTCATTCAGAAAGAATCCAAGGACGGTATCATCTTGCCAATTGATATCTCTTGGCGCAAAAGCGAAGAAGTATCCCTTTTTGTTACCTTCACGCAGCAGCGACTTGATAAACTCCGTTCGGCTGCCGAATGGACTTGTTAACGTACGAACTGCCGCATCAGACAGCACCCCGATCAAGGGCCCAATCTGGACTTCATCCGTTTGAGCATTAAGAATATGGACGTTGCCGGATTTGGGAATACGGATGGTGTTACGAAGGCCGGAGGTCAAGTAAAGGTGTTTGCCCGACTTCTTAATCGGTTTCATGGTCGCTGGCGTCGAGACTTTACCGAAGCGAAGATGAATGGACTTTTTGCCGGAAAGATTCAACACCTTCATTAAGGCATTGGACACATAGACGACCTTCTCGGGCTGCTGCGTAAAATGAACATTACAAACCATTAAACTCATGAATTGACCCTCCTAAGTTGTCGAAGCAATAAATAGCGCGCATAACAAATCGGATTTTCCACAGATTTTAACGCGGTCACTCGGTCATTCATCTGTTGAAATACGGACCGTCCAGGCTTGGAGTTTACTTCTAGAACCCAGAGGTTGCCGTTGCGATCGATGCCAAAATCTATACCAAGCTCCGCTAGTCTACCATGACGTTCTTCGAGTAGAATGGGAATGCGCTGCGAAAGCTCTTTGATCGTCTGTATAAGAGTTGTTGATTTCACTTCGCCAAACTCCCTTTCAAGAAAGGGAACGACGGGTTCTGCATGACCTCCGCCGTGTAAGTTCGACGTGAGTGAGCCTGCTTTTCCTCGACGTACAGCCATTCCTGTCATTTGCCATTCTCCAAATTCATTCTTTTGCATGAGAGAACGGATATCAAAGGGCTCTTCATGATGGTTGTTTAAATACAAATAAGGTTGCATAATGAACTTTCGGGCTCGGATCCACTGATGGATATAGCGATATCCCACGGACTCTTGGCGAAATGTGCGGTCGAATATTTCGTTATTCGAAGTCCTTCCGCGGATGGACAATGTATTGTCGATCGTACGAATGAAGAGTGTGTTTCTGCCGTGACTGCCGCCATGCGGTTTCAGAAAAGCTTCGCCCCCGCATTGTTCCAGCCATGTCCGCAGACTTGCTGGTGATTCATAGAGTGCTGTGGATGGCAAATAGGGACGGATTTCTTCGTGCGGAGACAGCATTTGGTAGACATCCCACTTGCCTTTTAAACCGCGTCCTAGAAAATTCACGGCATATTGATCGGTGAGACGACGAATCGCCGCTTTCATTTCCAGATACTTCTCCAAATTGGGATAATAGCATCGATCGTAGATCAATGTTGGAACGGGGAATACGCCGCGTTCCCAGCCTTTTTGCGAGTACGTATAGCCAATTACGCAACCTAACTTGGGCCTTACCCATGTAGGCGAGAAAGCGAAAACCGTGATGCCATGCTTGCGTCCGACGATGCATAAACGACGACAGAACGATTTCTCGGGAATCGGAACAGTTCCTGTTGCCTCGCATACCATCACGCCTAGATAATGGGTAGGCTTATAAGCTTTGTTTTTCGACATTGGCTCAAACTCCTTTAAAATCCGGACAGAAAGCGTGAGTATTCGATCATCTGTTTGACGGATGGCCGGATTTTGTTCTCTCGCAGCGGTGTATTGTCATTCTTAGATGGCTTAGAGTTGACTTCAAGCAGCCAGACATGACCGGATGTATCTAATGCAAGATCAATTCCTAATTCACCAAAGTGAGCGGGAATTCGTGTGTCAATCCCTTTGGAGATTTCTAAGGCCGCTTTATGCAGCTTAAGATGGGCTTCTCCTTTGACGCTTTGAGGGAGATTGGATTTCATTACAGCTTCCTTCACGGTGCTAAGAGATCCGCCTCGTGCAAGGTTGGATACGAAGTGATTCGACCCTGCAATGCGACCCACAATCGATGTGACATGCCATTTGCCGGTGGCATTCTTCTGGACTAACGCACGGAAATCAACAGGGCGGCTCGTATTATCAATTAACATGAGCCCTTGTTGCATTTGGTATTTTGTCGTTTTCATCTTTCCGGATAAACTTTCAAAGAGCTTAAGCAGGGAGGGGTAGCTTAGTTTCTTAGTTCCGTTGATGGTGGCGTATTGAGCTAGGTACATCGTGCCTTGCCGGCTGATTCGAATGATCCCTTTGCCCAGACTGCCGCGAACCGGTTTGAGAAACACGGTGCTGTATTTGGCGCACATGGTCTTTAATCCGGCGTAATTTCGCAGAAGACGTGATTCGGGTAAATAACGTTGCAGTGCGGGATCGCCTCGAAGCGCATCGAATACTTCCGTCTTATCGAGAAATTTTTCGTTAAAAAATTGTGTATTGTAGCGAGATTTTACTTCTTTTAAAAATTGCTGTACGCTTGGTTTGTTCTCGAACTTTCTCGATGTTAGCCGATTGTTAATGACATCAGCAATGGGCATCATGACTTTCTGCCAACGTTCATGGTATACCCACCCTTGTATGGAATTTGTGCTCGAACCGATATGCTCTGGCGTAAAGAAATAGACATAGGCACCTTGGGAACGACAAGCGTCAACAAGTTCTTTGCAGAATAATGTGATGGTACCAAAAGGCTTCTCCAAGTTGTCTGGATCATCGCGTGTAACGAGTACGCTGATCAGCGGGCCCAACCGCAGCGTTCCGTTTCTGAAGTGAAATCGAAGCTGAGCACCTGAGAACAATCCCATTCTTCGCGCCAATGGCGTCTGAATCCGCAGTCCATTGTACTTTGGAACGGATACGATTTTTACATGCTCCTTGAACGAGCCGAACTGTAGCATGACATATTGATGTGTCGGGATTTTCCATTGTTTAATCGTACTTTCGCCAATCATGAGCACGTCTTCTTGTGTAACGCCGGAGCTGGTCACCTGGATCGATATTTTTGTCTTAGACATTGTGGAGCTCCTCTCGACTGCAACTTAAGTGACTTGAGGTCTTGAACATACTTTTGAACAGAGAAAATGACCTACTGAACTACACTGCATAGATTCATCATATGAGGACATATTTCCCTTGGTGATTGACCCGCTATTTAAAATAATGAGATCTCAAACGAGGAGGGGGATGTATATGCCGACATGGCTATATATTGTCGTAAGTATTGCGGTTGCTGCATTTGTAGGTGGATTGACGAATCATTTTGCTATTAAAATGTTGTTTCATCCCAGAAAAGCGCTATATTTGGGCTCATGGCGCGTACCATTCACGCCGGGTCTCATTCCGAAGCGAAAAGATGAGATTGCCAGCTCGTTAGGCGAAATCGTGGCAGATTATTTGGTGACGGCCGAAGGGTTGCAAGAGATGCTTGCGAAACCCAGTTTTCGCAATACATTGGAACAGAAGCTGGTTCATTACATAGAGAATATGGCAAGGGAAGAACGTACTGTGAAGGAGATGGCCTTAGGCGTCATGTCCGAAGAGACGTGGGAAGAGCACAAACAACGTGCCATTCTGTGGATGCAGCAAGCGGTTGACCACGGCGTGGTCTGGCTATGGAATCGATACGAGCTGGCAGATCAACCGCTGCATGAGATGATTCCGGGATGGTCTCCCGCGTTAAAACAGCAATGGTCATATTTAGCGACGGATGGTATTCTAGATGCCGTTCGTAGTGAATTGACATCGATGAAAGGGCAGCGTATGCTCCGCCAGCTTGCTTCCCAATTGGTCGGACAAACAGGCGGATTTCTAGGTGCGATGGCGACGATGTTCATGGATGAAGAGAAATTGGTGCAGAAAATGACACCCGTCCTCGTCGAGCAGCTGGAATCTGAACAAGTGCGAGAGGCCGTCTCTCAGTTTATTGAACGCAAAATGGATGAAATCACGAGTCTGCCGCTTGAGCAAGTTTTTCGGACAGTTACAGGCGAAGATGGGGTAGCTTGGTTATCACGTCAAGCACAGAACGTGTTACAATGGAAACATTGGGTAGAGAAGATAGAAGAGATGCAAGTGTCGTCTCTCGTGAGTCGATATGAAGAGCGTCTCATCGTATACGTGCCCAGAGGAGTTCAGCAACTCCTGACTATACTGCAGCGGATGATTCCGAACATTATGAAGGCCATTCAATTGCCTCAACTTGTTCGGGAGCAGGTGGAACGGTTCCCTATCGAACGCTTAGAGCACGTTATTCTTAGCGTATCCGGTCGAGAGTTTCAAGCCATCACTTGGTTAGGTGCTCTGCTAGGCGGGCTGATTGGGTTGTTCCAGGCGATCTTCATGCTGTGGTTAGGTTAGTCGAATAATGGAATGGATAAAGGAGATATGAATCATGAATGTGTACGATAAGGCTCATGAATTAGCGAAAGCATTGAAAGAATGTCCTGAGGTAGCAGAAGTAAAAAGCATGATGACTTTAATCAATGCGGATGCAGAAAGCAAACAAATGTTGGATGACTTCCGTCTTCGTCAGACGCAAATGCAGCAAAAGATGATGTCTGGCGAAATGCCGGATCAAGAAGAGATGGAGAAGATGGAGAAGTTATTCGACGTGCTCCAAATGATCCCGAATATTAGCAAGTTGTTTGATGCTGAGCGTCGTCTGAGCGTCATTATTGAAGATGTGAACAAGATCGTCTTGCAAAACCTAGAGTTCCTTTATCAATAAAACGCTACATGAGTATCGGACTTTTGAGGATGAACGCAAGATTCGATGCCGAATTAGCTTCTTAGATATACTTCGTGATCAAAAGTTGCCCTGTTGCCCCTTTGGATGATGTCATATTTGGGTGTGTGTAGGCATAGTCATTAGAATAGGACAATCATACAAAGGAGTTGTGGGTTGTATGCGTACATGGAATTTAGCGAAATCCGTCATTTATTTAGGGATCGCATTGGGCATGCTCCTATTCGCATGGCCGAAGCTGAACGTACTGCTCTCTTGGTCCCAAGGAACGGCATTCGTCATCGCTTGGCTTGTGTTAGCCTTGCTTATTATTGCATCGCAGCTTCATTTCCTTCTGATCGCGAGTGAGAAGCAAGAAGCGAAGATTCAACGGCTTCGTCGTTATCGCAGGCTGCAATGGCAGCAGAAAATGACCCAAACATTGGAACGTCGAGCAACCGTGAAGAGCAAATCTAGAAGGTAATATCACATGTTTAATCGTTCGAAAATGGAATACATGAATACTGCAGCGGCCGCTTTTCCGTCTATCGGAGAGTCGGCCGCTGTCGTTTTCTCGGAAGCTATTTGTCGAGGAACGGTGCGGGTTTTCGGTGTTTTTGTCAAAAAATATTTGGGTCTCTAGAACTGCAACTTTATGAGAATTATGACGTCTATATCCATGCATTTCAAACCAGTGGGATATGGGGGAATACACATGCGAAAAAAATGGGTTTCACTCGTCATGACATTGATGCTGACCTCAGCATGTTACTCTAGCATTGTATCAGGTGCAGGCACTTCACTTACAACGCAAGACAAGTTTGAAGTATTAAAGGGCAAAGGGATTTTCACGGGATTTACAGATGGCAGCGCAAGGCTCAATGAGCAAATGTCCCGCGAGCAATTTGCAGCCGTATTGTTCCGACTGATGGAATTGAAGGATGTGTCTGGACCGCCAAGCTATAATGACGTGCTCAAAACCCGTTGGTCCTATGGGGAAATCGAGGCTGTAACGGAAGCGGGCTTAATGAAAGGGATGGGCGTCGGCAAATTCCAACCGGGTTCACCGGTTACGGTAGAACAGCTAGCTACCATCTTGGTGCGTGCTTATGGCTCGGAGGGCAGCAGCAATAACGGGGTCGGCGGCAAAGTGTCTTCGTGGGCTAAATCCGCGGTAGCGGTAGCCATTGACAAGGGCATTATTCCGATCATGTATGACTACACCGGGAATGCAACCCGCGGGCTGCTCGTCGATGCGACCTATGCCGCCTATCAGAAGATGTCCACGCCAGAATATAAACCATTGCATGTGAAATCATTAGATGTCATCTCCAATACCAAGATTATCCTCACATTGGATGAACCCGTTTCCGTGCTGAAGCCTGACAATATCACCATCCGCAAAACCTACGGAAGTTCGAAGTTAATTATCCGACAAGCCACGCTAAGCGCAGACGGTAAAAAGGTTGAGATTGTAACCGATCCGCAAGAAAGCGCAACGCAATATATTTTAACGGTGGATGATACGACGAAATCATTCGTTTCCCTCTCGGTAGATACAACAAAACCACGTATCATTAATTTCCATGCTGTTTCGAATTATTGGTTATCGATCACCTTCTCAGAGCCTGTTGATGCAAGTTCTGCAACGGATTTGAAAAATTACGGCGTCAACAATGGTCTGTATATGTACCGCGCAGAGCTGTCGAATGACGGTCGAACGGTCACCATTCAGACGAACGAACAAAACGCGAAAACGAAATATACGTTCGTAGCATACAACATTACCGATTTAGCAGGGAATACGTTGGATCCTGTCACGTATACGTTCGGTGATGAAGACCAATCCGCTCCAACAGTGAAGAAAATAACGTCAGATACCAACCGTGTTACGTTATGGTTCAGTGAACGATTGGATCGCGACTCGGCTGAAAATGTGGCGAATTACGTGATCAATGGGAATTTAGGTTACCCAACGCGGTTGGATTATAACGACACGAACCAGACGGTCACGTTAACCACTGCAGACCAAGAAGATGGAAAAGCATACACACTTACGTTAAAAAATATTAAAGATCTTGCAGGGAATGCGATCAAGAACCCGACAAAAGTGAATTTTACCGGCGTCAACAATGATGTTAATTATTCGTTATATGTGCAGAGTATTCGGTCGTTGAATTGGAATACACTTGAAATTCGGCTCAATAATGCGATTACGGCCAATGACCTTTCCCAATTTAATTTGATTGTGAATCGTGACAACGGTGCTTCCGTGTCCATGTCTGGCTGGCAATCCTATGTGACGCTGCAGGACAGCAAAACGATTCGTGTTCAATATCGTACCGCGGATCAATCGAATCCGAATCTATTCCGTGAACAGCATTTAATCGAAGCATCGGTATATGGCTTACCGAAGCTGAATACGCGGAATAATGCCAACGTAAAATCGTTTGCTGGGACAGATGCGGTGAATGATGTTCCTTCGGTTAGAGAGATTAAAGCGTTAGATTCGCGTTCTGTTCAAGTGCTCTTCAGTAAGCCTGTTCGCAATATCTCGAAAGACGCTTTTATCCTGCAAACGAAAGATGGCGAATATGTATCGATTGCCTCGGAATCGGTGAATAACCGTAATAAGGTGGTCGATAGCGTTGTCTTGTATCTGGATTCACCGATGCAGTGGAACACCAATTACGCACTCCGTTTCACGGGGGCCGTGACGGACGCAGCCGGTTGGAATGCGATGAAGGTGACGGATGGGGCGAATCCTTATACCGTGTATTTCAAGGGAATTGGCGATAACAATAACAATAACAATGCGGCTCCGCGCATGGCAAACATTTCGTCTGAGGATCCTTATAATATCGCAGTAACCTTCAGCGAACCTGTGAAGAACGCAGCCAAAGGACCTTATAGCTTGTGGACTAATGACGATAGGAAGATCGTGGATCTCAAAGAGGGTGAGAATGCTACGTTCGAGGTCTCCGAAGACCGTACGAAACTGTATATCCACCTTTTCGCCGATCAATTGGATTCGTTAACGTATAACAAGAGCTATAAGGTAATTTACCAGCGGGATGCAGGGAAAATTGTTGATGATGAAGGCAAAGGCTTTGATGAAGGAAAAGGGGCGAACGAAGCTGGATTTAAAGCGAAGGGGAAAGAACACACTGCACCTTACATCGATGATGCCTATGTGAAGGACGCGAAGCTTGTCCTTGTGTTTAGCGAAGCCATTCAAGGATATTCGAATCAAACGAATTATTTTGAGATCAAGATCAATGGGGATACGATTACACCGGATGCCGGACAGCTCGTGAATGACAAAGAAATACGCTTATCGCTGCCGAAATCATACTTCAAGCGCGCTTACGGATCGATTACTGTAACAGATGCGGGAGCGGATCATATTACAGATATCAATCATGTGAACGTACTCCAGGAATCGGTTCCCTTTCGAATCAAATAAGATTATCGGATTTAGCGTGTAATAAAGGCCTTCGAATGCTATAATGGAGTTATAGTACAGATACGGAACTAGAGGTGACACAGCGTGGATATTCATGAAGAGGCGCTGACGAAGCATGAATTATTGCTACAGTATATCGAAGGCTTAAAGATCGGCTCTAAAATTTCAGTTCGGAAATTGGCAAAAGAATTACATGTCAGTGAAGGTACGGCATACCGTGCCGTGAAGGAAGCCGAGAATATCGGTTACGTGATGACGAAGGATCGGATTGGTACGATTCGGGTGGATAAAGCTTCAAGGCGTCACATGTCCGAACAATTGACCTATGAAGAAGTGGTGAAAATCGTCGGAGGACATGTGCTTGGGGGGAGCAAAGGGCTCGTGAAACCCCTGCACAAATATGTCATCGGCGCCATGGAGCTCGAGGATATGATCGGATACATTGACGCGGGCAGTCTATTAATTGTCGGTAACCGAGAGAGTGCGCACCGTCTTGCATTGAAGCAAGGAGCGGGGATTCTGATTACCGGGGGATTCGATGCCAGCCGGGAAGTGAAGTTGATCGCCGATGCGCTCGACCTGCCGATTATTTCGTCGAAGCATGATACGTTTACGGTTGCCACATTGATTAACCGCGCCATATATGACCGATTGATCAAAAAGAAAATTATGCTTATTGAAGATATCGTTTCGCTCGATGCGAAAGTGAATGCCTTGAAGGCCCAGAGTACGATTCGGGATTTTCAACTGATGCGGGACACGACGGGACAGTCTCGATTCCCCGTCATCGATGAGTGGAACCATGTCATTGGGATGATTACATCGAAAGATATTTCCGGTTTATCGCCTGATTCGACGATCGATAAACATTATACGCGCAGTCCGATCACGGTCTCGATGAGTACGTCCTTGGCCTCCGCCGCACATATGATGGCGTGGGAAGGGATCGAAGTGCTTCCGATTGTGGATCGGAATCGCAAACTTATCTCCACGGCATCGCGCAAGCAGGTTCTGCAAGCTTTACGGGATGCACAGAAGCTCCCGCAGCTCGGCGAGACCTTTGACGATTTGATTTGGAGCCATTTTGAAGAAGATCGGGATGATTCTAACCGCTTGTTCTTTCGAGGTGTGATCACGCCGCAAATGTCGAGCCACATTGGTACGCTGTCCAAAGGGGTGTTTTCGACCATTGTGACGCAAGCGGCTTATCGTGCGATTCGAGACCTCCCGCGGGGGGATCATGTGGTGGAGAATATGACCGTCTATTTCCTTCGCCCCGTTCCGATTGAGAAAGAAATTGTTGTTCGTGTAGAAATGATCGAAGTGAGCCGACGCTTCTGTAAGCTGGATGTGAAAGTCAGCCAAGATGATCAGATTGTATGTAAAGCCATGGTTACCGCACAAGCATTTGACGGTGCGTGAGGGTAACATATTATCTCTTTCATCAAAGAGCCATTAGAAAAAGCGTGTTTTGAACAGATTGTTCAAAACACGCTTTTCGTATATTTAAATAAATCATTCTATTCCTTTGAATTGGGAAGGGCTTGTTTCACGGATATGGAAAATGATGTCGAACTGTTCTAGCAGTGACGCATCATAGTCCCTCCAGTTGAGATGGACTCACTTGTTGAATTTGAACAAGGATGTCAAATGATTTACCTAATGATACATCAACCGTTGTTGGGATGTCGGGACCTTCGGTAGTTATTCCAGCGAAAATGGGATGGTGCTCTAGAGGTTTTTCTCACTATCTAGAATTTGTAACTTTTCGAGAGATTGCCGAAATCAAATTAGGTTGCAGGGAACGCAACGAGAAATGAACGGACACAGGAGACCTTAATTATGCCAAAAGCACTCAAAATGCAGGGTGAAAGGACACAGCAGCTCTTATCATGCTAAACATAAGCTATATACTCATGATTCGAATGGAATAAGGGCATCTAGGTCCGAAAAACGTCTAATCAATGAGCATAGCAGACAATAAGGTCTCTTGTGTCCGTTATAGACAAAGAGCTTATTTAATTTGTCAAGATTTCGTTTCTACGACAGCTGAAACTGAAACACCAATCCATCTCTCCTATCCACCAACGTATAGGTTCACACAATAAAGGACCGTCGGGTGCCCCCCTGACGGTTTTTCACACTTAACAAATGCAATACAAAAAAATAACCTGCCGCCCAAAATACAGGGATCAGGTTATTTCGTAAAGAATCAACATTCACTTGTCATAAATTTTACAGAGCTAGAGTCTCTTTTATTGCAGATGGATCATGTTCGGGTTGTTCATGGACAACAGATCCGTCCGCAAGACGCAACCACGAGTCGAATTGCCGCTCGCCTTCTTGCAGCTGAATCACCCGGGCGCCGCGAGGGAAGTCATCCCGACCGTACGTGTTATACCCGGTAGCTCGGCCATAGCAGAGTCGGATGCCGTGTAAGGTCCCCCAGTAATCATTGAGATGGTCATGACCCGCGAACGTTCCCATCACATCTCCTTGTTCTACCAGTGCTGCGAATAACCCGGTGTTGATCCGCGGACAGCACACATCTTCGTATTTGTGCCCATAGCAAAGTTCTTGTTCCCATACAAGATGATATTCCGGTAGTGGGATATGGAAGAAAGCGAGTGCGGGTAGAGGAATACCGCCATTCTGTGATGTATAAGCAGCCGACTGTGTTTCATACCATTGGATTTGGTCTCTAGCAATCCAACCGTAGCCTGGGACATGAGAGATGGTTGATCGATTCCCGGAATCAAGCGCATACAATAAGGCGGAAGGCTGACCTGTACGACCTATGACTTCGAGCGCGTAGTTTCCGACCCCGTTCATATCCGTAGGACCCGCTTGTGCAAGCGAATGCGAATAGGATAGAGCCTTGTCCATCAATTCGGCGCGGGGAAGCGTCCCTTCCGTATCATGATTGCCGAACACGACAGACCAAGGAATCTGGCGATTGTCGACAAGCGAGACAGCCAGATCAAAGCGGTACAGCGGATCATCGCAGGAAGATTCCTCGATCACATCGCCCGTGAAGAAGACCAAATCGGGTTGTTCCGCATCCAGAATTTTTCCCATAAGCGCTAAAGTTGACTCATCCTTTTCCCCGCCAGATTTCATGTGAACATCGGTAAATTGCACGATTTTAAACGTACCATCTTCGCGAAACTTGAGTATGCTCATGATATCCTCTCCTCATCCTATGCGCCTGATTTAGGCGTTTTTTTGTCCCATTTTACTGAAATAACTATAATTTCGGAACCCGGCGTACAAGTTAAAGCAGCCGAGCAGCAAGAATAGCGCCCCCACAACGACGCGAATGGAGGAACCGCTGAACACGAATAGCTGGATGACAGCAAGCAGAATTAGTAAGGAACCTAGACTGATATTCATGCGCGCCGCGTAAATTCCGCGTTGCCGCGTATCCTTCGCCCGGTGAGATTTTGCACTATGAAACACCGATGAGATGAGCGCGATGGCTAGTAAAACATAGAGTACAGTGAGTATGGTACCCATCATGTGAGAAGCAGCCCCTTTTCGATAAATGCTTCATCTATTGTAACATATTTCCTTAAGGACGGTCAGTCTTTGCTTTGGCATCAATCCAAATTTGTAATATGCCGTCATTTGCCAGCATGGTGCGGATTTGCACGTTGTATTCTTGGCCGCGGGAATCTTGATAGGTTTTGTTTTTTAATAGTTTCTGGGTAAGGATGGCGTCCGAATTGATTTTATAGATATCTCTACCGATTAAGCCGTCGAGATCGGTTTTGATTTTTCTCTTAAGCTCATTTTCACTATGAGTGTCAATAGGTGTATCGGGATCGTCCAGAATAAATAATTGCAAGGTTCGAATAATCGTCTGTTTATTTTTGTACTTGCTTAGACTCTTGATTTCTTCTTCTTGTTGACCGATCTGGGTAAGGAGTTCACTCCGAATGGTCGTTAATTGATTGACTTGGAAATGGAAAATCGAATTATATACGGCGGCGCCGACAATCATGCCGCACAAGAAGATTGCCCCGGAGCGGAGGAATGAGCTATAGCGATGAAAAGGAGGGACTCGCATACAATGTTAGCCTCGCTCTCTACAAATCCAAGCGACAAGCTCCGTAGCCGTATGAGCCCCACAAAAGGCGCATAAAATATAGAGAATTTGCTTAATCGCAGGATTCAAGTCCCCAGCGAAAAAGTTGCTCTCGATGACGCGTAAAGGGTCAATGGTTCCTCCAACGGCTGCGGCAAGCGCCCATATTTTCAAAGATTTGGCGACATGGAGCATCGTGAGCGTCGGAGGTTGAAGCGCAATGACGGCACCGATGCCTCCGAGCATGGCCCCTCCTAATACGACGCCAAAAGCAATAAAGAAATCCAGCAATGCTTTGGAAGCGAATGTTTCCATGGGAATAACCCCTTTCCTCTCCGTTATTGACCGAGAATCGTGTATAATTAAATCTATGGGAGTTGTCCATAGAATAGACTAGGAAGTGAGGACAGACGATGAGCGGATTTGTACATTTACATGTTCATAGCGAATACAGCTTGCTCGACGGCGCCGCAAGGATCGAAGCGTTAGTTGAAACCGCTGTACAGCACGGTATGAAATCGCTGGCGCTAACAGACCATGGCGTGATGTATGGGGTTGTCCCCTTCTATAAAGCGTGCATCGCACGTGGCATCCAGCCGATCATCGGCTGTGAAGCTTACTTGACGACGAGTTCGATGCAAGAGAAAGGATCCCGTCAAGAGAATCCAACCTACCATTTGATCTTGCTTGCGAAGAATCAACAGGGTTATCAGAACTTGATGAAGCTCTGCTCGCTCGGTCATTTGGAAGGATTTCATTATAAACCGCGGATCGATTTGGAAGCGTTAGCGAAGTATGCCGAAGGAATCATTTGCTTAAGCGCGTGTCTCGGGGGAGAAATCCCGCAGCATCTGCTGCATGGACGTGTGGAGGAAGCGAAGGCTTCGGCTTTGCGATATAAGCAAATTTTTGGCGAAGATTTTTATTTGGAATTGCAAGACCACGGGATTGCGGAACAGAAGCGTGTGAACCCGATGTTGATTGAGCTGAGTCAGGAGACGGGAATCCCGCTTGTTGTAACGAATGATGTGCACTATGTCGTTCCCGAGGACGCTTCGATGCAGGATGTGCTGATTTGTATTGGTACCGGGAAAACCGTGGATGCAGAAGACCGATTGCGAATCGCGACAGATCAATTGTATTTAAAAAGTGCAGAAGAGATGGCGAAGCTGTTCCCTTATGTCCCGGAAGCACTCTCGAATACGGAGTTGATTGCGGCCAAATGCGCCGATTTTCGACTGGAATTCGGTCGATCCATTCTCCCAGCTTTCCAGCCTATTCCCGAGGGGCTTACGTCACCGGAATATTTGGCCGTATTGTGCCGTGAAGGGTTGAATCGAAGATATGCATCGCTGCCCGATTGGGAGAGTCCAGCATATCAAGAGAACGTGGAACAGCGCCTCCAGTATGAATTAGGCGTGATTGATCGTATGGGGTATTCGGATTATTTTCTGATCGTATGGGATTTTATTCGATTTGCTCACGAGCACGGAATTGCTACGGGCCCAGGTCGGGGATCTTCCGCAGGGAGCTTGGTCGCCTACGTATTGAACATTACGGATGTGGATCCGATCAAATATAAGCTATTGTTCGAGCGTTTCTTGAATCCAGCTCGGGTCACGATGCCCGATATCGATATTGACTTTAGTGATGTCCGCAGGGATGAAGTGATTGCCTATGTGGTCCAAAAATACGGGATGGAGCATGTCGCTCAGATCATTACGTTCGGTACGATGGCGGCTCGAGCCGCTGTTCGTGACGTAGGCCGCGTGTTGAATGTACCGTTTGGGGAAGTGGATCGCGTAGCGAAGATGATTCCGAATCAGCTCGGCATTACGATTGAAGAAGCCTTGCGCTTGAATCCGGATCTGGCAGCGCTTCAGGAGCGCAATGAACGCGTGATGGAATTAATTCATATGGCGATGAAGGTGGAAGGGATGCCGCGTCATGCTTCCACGCATGCGGCGGGTGTCGTGATTTCTCAAGAACCGCTAACCCATTATGTCCCATTGCAGGAAGGCTCGGAATCCACAGCACTGACGCAGTATTCGATGGAGAATTTAGAAGCGATCGGCCTGCTCAAAATGGACTTTCTCGGCTTGCGCACGCTATCGATTATTGAACGTACGTTAGCCTGGGTGGAGGAACAGCACGGCTTATCGATCGATTTCCATCAGATCTCTGATGACGATCCATTAACGTATGAGATGCTGAGCCATGGCAATACAACCGGGGTATTTCAGCTCGAGTCTTCAGGGGTGCGACGTGTTTTGAAGGATCTTAAACCTTCAGTATTCGAGGATATTGTCTCGGTTGTGGCTTTATATCGTCCCGGTCCGATGGATTTTATTCCGAAGTACATTCAAGTGAAGCATGGCGAGATTGAAGCCGAATATCCGCATCCAACCTTGATTCCGATCCTGGAAGATACGTACGGCATTATCGTCTATCAAGAGCAAATTATGCAGATCGCATCGCAAATGGCTGGCTTTTCGCTTGGTGAAGCAGACCTGTTGCGACGCGCAGTTTCGAAGAAGAAGCGGGAAGTGCTCGACGAAGAGCGCGAACATTTCGTGAACGGCAGCGTTGGCCAAGGGTTCTCGCCAGAGGAAGCCAACCATGTGTATGATATGATCGTTCGGTTCGCGGATTACGGTTTTCCGCGCGCGCATGCTGCAGCTTACGGAGTGTTAGCTTTTCAGACGGCCTATTTGAAGGCGCACTATCCGGTTCAATTTATGTCTTCCATGTTAGCCTCCGTCATGGGCAATCATCGCAAAGTGGCGGAATATGTTGATGCCAGCCGCCGGATGGGCATTGAGGTGCTGCCGCCGGATGTGAATGAGAGCGGTGTATTATTCACGCCGGTTGTCAAAGATGATGGTATGCGCGCCATTCGTTTCGGGCTTGCTGCGATGAAAAATGTCGGTACGCAAGCGATCGAGAGCATTATGAAGGTGCGGGAGGAACGTCCTTACGACAGCCTGCTGGACTTCTGCCGGCGTGTAGACCTTCGGGTATGCAATAAGCGAGTTCTGGAGTCCTTGATCCAAGGAGGGGCCTTAGATTCGCTCCCAGGCCATCGTGCACAGTTGATTGCGATGTTGGATGAGACGGTAGAAGCAGCTGTAAAGTGGCGTAAAGAACGCGAGGATTTGCAGATTCAATTGTTCGGATTTGTCGAAGTCAACAATTGGTCGATTGAATATCCAGATATTCGACCTTATACCACAACACAGCAACTGGAATTTGAGCGAGAACTATTAGGATTATATATTTCGGGGCATCCGTTGGATGATCAGGAAGAATTGCTCTCTTCCCTGGAGCTGGACCGGTTCGTCGATTTGACGGAAGCGCCGGATGAGAGTGAAGTGACGGTGGCGGGCATGGTCGTCTCCGTCAAACCTATCTCGACGAAGAAAGGGCAAATGATGGGCTTCATGGAGCTGGAGGATCGAGTAGACCGTACCGAGGTCGTGCTGTTTCCGAAGACATGGGAACGTTATAACGCATTTGTCGAGAAGGGCGCGCTGCTCGTGGTACGCGCGAAGCTGCAGCAGCAAGACGAAGACTTCAAGCTGCTCGCAGACGACATCGCGCCGCTGGAAGCCGGCGCGGTCCAAGCCCTGCTGCGGCGGCGCAAGCCGCAGCCGCAGCCACGGCGCGAGCCTCCTGCCCGTACGGCAGGAGGCAGCACCACGCCACGCGCGGGCGCCTCGGCAGGCGCTGCGCAGGCGCCTAGCGCAGCACCGCCGCCTCGACCGGCGGCGGGCGGCGCTGCAGTGCGGAACACGCGTGCCGGGCAGCGCGTGTACATCAAGATCAGCGCCGATCGCGAGACGGCGCTGGTGCTGGAGCAGCTCAAATCGCTGCTCCAAGAGCATGGCGGACCGATGCAGACGGTCCTCTTCTACGAGCGCGAGCAGAAAGCGATCGCGCTGAGCGAAGGCTTCAACATCAAGCCTTCGCCGGTGTTGTTCCGACAAGTTGAAGCGCTGCTCGGGCCTGAGACCATGAAGGTTAAATAATGCTTGCAGTATCTAATGTTTAAAAAATAAATTTTTTCTCATCTACGAACATTTCCACCTCGCTCCGCATACATTTAGGTACATTCAAAGGACAGGTGGAGATCTTATGTCATATGAAATCGTCGTAGAAATGCTGGATCGTCGCGGGGTCACCATTCATTCCATTGCAGAAATTGTGTATAAGCTGCAAATCCCCTATAATGCCAGCCTAACCCTCGAACTTTGCGAGGAAAGCGTGATGGCCGTGTTGCGGAAAAGGGAAGTCCAATATACATTATATACGGGCATAGCTTTGGATGAGTTAGCGGAACAAAAGAAGCTTCCACAGCCGCTGCAGGCGATTATGGAAGCGGACGAGTCGCTATATGGCGTAGACGAAACGTTAGCTTTAGGAATTACGAATGTATACGGAATGATCGGGTTGACAAGCTTCGGTTATTTGGACAAAGAAAAGATAGGCATCATTCATCAATTGAACCAAAAAGGGAAGCATATCCACGTTTTTCTGGATGATCTTGTGGCTGGGCTTGCAGCGGCGGCATCTGCTCGAATTGCGCATGCAGACCCTAAAGCGATCTTATATCCCTTACATCCGCCGGCCTCCAAATAAATCGTTTCCTTGATGTTAAATTGGGAGTTATGTTATCATTATTGCATTAATTGGGCCAATTTGTGTGGTTGAGGAGGACAAAAGCGAATGTGGACGGTTATTTATATTGCTCCTACAGAGAAAATTGCTGACAGACTTAAGTCTAAACTGTCCGAAGAAGGTTTTTTGGTGCAGGTTCGCCCTATTAATCTATCGAAGCAACAGTTTGAAATTTTAGTGCCTTCCGGAGAGCTGGAAGAGGTACAAGAAGTACTTAATTCGATTTTACATCCGTAATATATCGTAATTTGAAGCAGAACTTGAGAAAAAATTAAGCTCTTGTGAGGTGTGGTTGTGTTAAAAGACTTATTCGGTAAAAAAAGAAAATACGCTACCATTCCTTCCGAACGTGCGGCGCGTACCGGTTCTGTCGAAGAAGGGGAGCGCCCAAAACGGGAAATTCCGGAAGGGCTCATGAATAAGTGCTCGAAATGCGGCACGATTCATTTTAGCAAGGAACTTGAGAAAAATTTGATGGTGTGCTCTGGCTGCGGATACCATATGCGTTTGAACGCAATGGACCGCATTCATCTAACAGTGGATGAAGGCCGTTTCTTTGAATATGATGCCAATATGATTTCAGAGGATCCATTAGCCTTCGCAGGTTATACGTCCAAGCTGGAACAACAGAAGTCCAACTCTGGTCTTCTGGATGCTGTAATTACGGGTGAGGGAACGATCGGAGGTTATCCGGTCGTCCTTGCCGTTATGAGCTTTGATTTCTTCAGCGGCAGTATGGGCAGCGTGGTGGGCGAGAAGGTCACGCGTGCCATTGAGACTGCGATGCAGAAGAAATATCCGCTGATTATTTTTTCAACATCAGGCGGAGCTCGGATGCAAGAAGGAATCCTGAGTTTGATGCAAATGGCGAAGACGAGTGCAGCGCTTGCCAAGTTTAACGAAGCAGGTGGTTTTTACATTTCTGTTAACACGGATCCAACGTTTGGCGGCGTTTCGGCGAGTTTTGCGATGCTTGGCGACGTTATTTTGGCCGAGCCAGGCGCGAGTACAGGGTTCGCGGGTCGTATCGTTATTGAACAGACGATTCGTCAGAAGCTGCCGGATAATTTCCAGACGTCCGAATTTAACTTGAAGCATGGTCAATTGGACTTGGTTGTCCATCGTAAGGACATGCGGGCAACGTTAACGAAGCTGCTAGATTTTCATACGGTGAAGGAGGATGTTTCTCATGGCGAATGAATTGCCTTTTGAAACGGCTCTCGTCGAAATGCGCAAAAAAATTGATGAGCTGAAGCAATTTGGCTCGGAAAAAGGCATCGATTTTACCGATGAAATTGCGCGCCTCGAAGAGCGCTATACCAGATTGGAAGAAGAAGTCTACACGAGTATTTCTCCTTCACAAAAAATGCATCTTGCTCGTCATCAACAACGCCCGACATCGCTTGATTTCATTCAAGCGATTTTTACCGACTTCATGGAGCTCCACGGCGATCGGTTATACGGAGATGACATGGCGATTGTTGGGGGTCTTGCCAAATTGAACGGTGTCCCAGTCACGGTAGTTGGACATCAGCGCGGTAAAGATATGAAAGATAATATCGCGCGCTTTTTCGGTAGTCCTCATCCTGAAGGATTCCGTAAAGCGCTTCGGCTTATGCAGCAAGCGGACAAGTTCAAGCGCCCTATTATTACATTCATCGATACGAAAGGTGCTTATCCCGGAAATACAGCGGAAGAACGCGGACAATCGGAAGCGATCGCACGTAATTTACGGGATATGATGCTGTTTAACGTACCGATCATTTGTGTGGTTATCGGGGAAGGCGGAAGTGGCGGTGCGTTAGGATTAGGCGTGGGCAATCGCGTCTTGATGCTAGAAAATGCGATCTACTCCGTGATTTCACCGAATGGTGCAGCATCGATTCTTTGGAAAGATGCAAGCAAGGCCGATCAGGCCGCAGAAGCTATGAAAATTACAGCAGATGATTTGCTAGGCATGGAGATCATTGAAGAGATTATTCCCGAGCCGCGCGGAGGAGCACACAAGGATTTAACAATGCAAGCGGACTTGATCAAAGCAGCCTTACAAAAGCACTTGGAAGAGTTAAAAGAGTTAAGTCCCGAGCAATTGCGCGAGGATCGTTATCATAAATTCCGGAAAATTGGTAAGTTTACATTTGAAGAGAATTTATGATATCTTTCGCGCTAGATGGAGAGACTGAAATTGTTCGTATGACAATTCTCATGTACAAAACTTCAATTTTGTTGTAAATTTATTTGTTGTGAAGAGAAGTTCTAAAATGGAGGAAACCATAATGCGCAAAACAAAAATTGTATGTACGATCGGCCCTTCCAGCGAATCATTGGAAAATACAAAGAAATTGATTCAAGCTGGAATGAATGTAGCACGCTTAAATTTTTCCCACGGTGACTTTGATGAGCATGGTAACCGTATCAAGACGATTCGCCAAGCATGTCAAGAATTGAACAAAACAGTTGCAATTCTGCTTGATACGAAAGGTCCTGAAATCCGTACAGGTAAATTGGCTGTTGAGCCGATTGAATTGGTACAGGATGAATTCATCACATTAACTACGGAAGAAATTCTTGGAGATAAAGATCGTATTTCAGTTACATATGATCAATTGCCTCAAGACGTTGAAGTCGGTTCTACGATTTTGATCGATGACGGCCTTATTGGTCTAACGGTAGTTGAAGTTCAAGGAACTGAAATTAAATGTAAGATTGTTAACGGCGGTACGATCAAGAGCAAGAAAGGCGTTAACGTACCAGGCGTGAAAATTTCTTTGCCGGGAATTACTGAAAAAGATGCGAATGATATCCGTTTCGGTATCGAACAAGGCGTCGATTTCATCGCGGCATCTTTTGTGCGTAAAGCTAGCGACGTTTTAGAAATCCGTCAATTGTTAGATCAACACAATGCAGGACACATTCAAATTATCTCCAAAATCGAGAACCAACAAGGTGTCGACAATTTGGATGAAATTTTAGAAGTATCCGACGGCTTAATGGTTGCTCGTGGTGACTTGGGCGTAGAAATTCCTGCTGAGGAAGTTCCATTAGCACAAAAATTAATGATCGAAAAATGTAACCGTTTGGGTAAACCGGTTATCACGGCGACTCAAATGTTAGATTCCATGCAACGCAACCCGCGCCCAACTCGCGCTGAAGCAAGTGACGTGGCGAACGCCATTTTCGATGGCACGGATGCAATCATGTTATCCGGCGAAACAGCTGCTGGTAAATACCCAGTAGAATCCGTATTAACAATGGCTCGTATTGCTGAACGTGCAGAATCTGCACTTCAACATCGTGAATTGTTCTTCAAACAACGTTTGGCACAAAAAGCTTCCGTAACTGAAGCTATTAGCCAAGCTGTTGCAAGCTCTGCGCTTGATTTGGATGCAAAAGCGATCATCAGCTCGACACAAACTGGTTATACAGCACGTATGGTATCTAAATACCGTCCGAAAGCTCCAATCATCGCTGTAACACCGGACGAGCAAGTGATGCGCCGCCTCGCTTTAACTTGGGGTGTTATCCCGGTTAAAGGTGAAGTTGCTACTTCTACAGACGAAATGTTCGATAGCGCAATTCAAGGCGGATTCAACTCCGGTCTTGTGGCAGAAGATGATTTGATCGTGCTTACAGCAGGCGTTCCAGCTGGACGTTCTGGTTCCACGAACTTGATCAAAGTTTTGTATGCGAAAAAGCGTTAATATACAATATAGATAGAGAACTACGAAGAGCAATGGGTTCATCCATTGCTCTTTTCTCATACCTAGACCTAACGGAGGTGATTGCAATTGCGATATAGTCGCTGGTTTTATACGCATATTCGGGTAAGATATCAGGAGACGGATCAAATGGGCGTGGTCTACCATGCCAATTATTTGAATTGGTTCGAAATTGGGCGTACGGAGTTAATTCGTGAGTTAGGCATCGATTATCGTGAGATTGAGCAGCATGGATTGTTATTGCCTGTAACAGAAATAAATACGCAATTTCATACACCGGCGCGTTATGATGATAGGGTGACGATTTGTACGCGGATTGCTGATTTTAGCGCATTGAAATTACATTTTGAATCCCAGGTTCGTCTGTTGACAGAAGAGGAGCGCTTGGCTCTCCACACCACAAATGATAAGATAGAGCCAACAGGTAAATTGCTGGTATCAGGCGCTACGCATCACGTATGGGTGAACCGTGATTTTCGGCCCGTCCGCATGGCAAGGGAGACGCCAGAGCTATTCGCCTTATTAGAGAAGGCTACAGAAAGGACGGACAGCGATGTTACTTAGAAATATGATGTTTATTTTTTTCGGCATCATCGTGGTTGAGGTGTTCGGCATTACACTCGTCAGCAGCTGGATCGGCGGCTGGAATACACTCTTGCTGATTGTCATTACGTCTTTGCTCGGGATTGCCGTTGCTCGCTTTGAAGGGATGAAAGTTCTTGAGGATGCGAAGCAGCAGATGAGAGAAGGCAAAGTACCGGGCCGAACGTTTATCGACGGGATCTGTATATTAATTGGCGGTTGGTTATTGATCATTCCGGGCTTTATTACGGATATTATTGGTTTTACACTAGCGTTCCCGTTAACACGGCCTTTGTATCGCTCGCTGATCCTGATGTGGATCATGAAGAAAATGAAGGACGGACGTTTTACCATTTATCGGCGTTAAGTATGCCGTCCCCCTCGAAAGATATAATTCCAAACATCTCGAAGTACATTGGCACGTTGTATGGCTGAGGCCAATACAAGGGTTGCTGGTCCGATAATCATCCCGAGAATGCCGAAGAGCTGCAATCCAACGAACATCGCGATTAACGTAGGAAGCGGTTGAAGTCCCACGCTGGTCGCGAGTACCTTCGGTTCGATAATCTGGCGGGCAATCAGAATGATGCCGTACAGAATGCTAAGTCCAATCCCTTGGGCTTGATCCCCACTCATGAACGAATAGGCGATCCATGGAACCATCGCGATCCCTACCCCCATATAAGGCAATAAATCTAATATTCCAATGAGTAAGCCGATCGTAATGGCATATTCCACATCTAAGATTAATAGACCAATAATCACCAGGACAGCCGTTAACGAGATTACGATGAATTGTGCACGTAAATAGCCAAATAATGCTTTTTGCAGGTCGACCCAAATAAGGGAGATCGGCTGCTGAACATGTACAGGCAGCCATTGCTTGACCCATTGAATTAATTCAACCCAATCTTTACTAATGAAGAAGACAGCGAGCAGAACGACGATGAGGATTGTAGCGATGTTCGGTAGGGACGAGAGAATGATAAGCACGCTGTTTAATAGCATACTAATGAAATTTGAGAGCGCATCTGTAATGGTCTGAGCCGTATGATTCATGTTGTTATTAATCGTGTCTTGTACATTGCGGTTATTCTGATAGAGTGAACTGATTTGGGTCACAAATCGATTCAAATTCTCATTTCCAAGAAGGTTCATCAGCATATTTTTCAGGTCATGAATACTGCCTTCCAAGGTTTGGGATAGGTTGAAGATTTCAATAATGATGCGCGTAATTACAGCGGATACGACTGTTAACATGGCACCTACGAACACGAAGATGGATAGGGTCACGGCCAGCCAACGGGGCATACGGGCTCCATGCTGCAAGAGATTGACAATGGGATTTAAGAAATAAGCAATGAGCCATGCCAGGATAAACGGATAAATCAGAGGTGTTATCCAGTAGAGCGCGTAGATGATGATCAAACATATGAGGAGTACCCAGCAGCCGCGTAGTATTTTTTTGATCATAAGTGGATCCAAGGGAGATCACTCCTTTAACTTACGTTCCGATTTGGACACGTCTACTGATACCTATGCTTGTTCATCTGAAATCACGACTGGTTTTTTCTGTTTACATTGCGTTTACAAATTATGATAACTGTCCAAACATTCGTGCTGGATAATGGTACCAAGAGTGAACAAGGGGATGGCCTCTTGGTACAGAAAGGATTCGGACACGGATGATATCTGCAAAATATGTGAACCGCGATCTGAGCTGGTTGGAATTTAATCGCCGTGTGTTAGAAGAGGCGCAAGATCCTGAGACACCGCTGCTGGAACGGGTGAAGTTTCTATCGATCGTATCGAGTAACTTGGACGAATTCATGAGCGTACGTGTTGCAGGGATATTGGATCAGATTCGACTGGGATATAACAAGAAGGATTTTACAGGGTATACCCCTTCGGGTTTACTGAAAAGATTAATGAAGCGAACGAGCAAAGCGGTGACGGATCAATATCGGACATACCGCGAGTTAATCCGGAGTTTGAGTAAAGAAGGCATAGTATTTACGTCGTTTGACGAATTGAATAGTACGCAGCAGAAGGCTATGCAGGTTTATTTTGATGAAATTGTTTTTCCGGTGTTAACGCCGATGGCCGTCGATCAGAGCCGTCCATTCCCGCTTGTGCATACGAATGAGCTGTATCTAGCTGTCGTACTGCAACGGAGATTAGAGGGGGCGGAAGGATGGCAGGAACCTGATCAAGAGCCATTCTTTGCCGTCGTACAGGTCCCTTCGATCCTTCCGAGGTATATTCAAGTTCCGAACCGGATGAACAGCAAGAAACAGGAATTTATACGGTTAGAAGATTTGATTAAAGTACATATCGATATGCTCTTTAGCGGATATATCCCTGTTGCGGTGCATGGGTTCCGAACAACTCGAAATGCGGATTTGACGCTGAATGAAGAAGGCGCGGAAGATTTGCTGGAAGAGATCGAGAAAGAGCTAAGACGACGGCGTTGGGGCGTTCCTGTCCGACTTGAAATTGAATCGGGGATGCATCCCTATGCACTTCAGCTGCTTCAGGAAGAATTCGAAATCATGGAGCATGTCTTCACGATTGACGGTCCTATTGACTTAAGCTTCTTGATGAAGTTCGCGGTGTCGCTGCAGAATGTGGATCATCTGCGATTCCCTAAGCTGGATCCAGTGTATCCGGAAGAGCTAGCAGATGCAGATGATTTGTTCAGTGTGCTGCGCACGAAGGATGTACTTATGTATCATCCCTACGAATCTTTTGATGCAGTGAATGATTTCATATGCCAAGCTGCTGACGACCCTGATGTGTTAGCGATCAAAATGACGTTATACCGCGTCTCAGGCAACTCTGTTCTTGTTCAAGCGCTGGCGAGAGCTGCGGAATCCGGGAAGCAAGTGACCGTCGTCGTGGAACTGAAGGCAAGGTTCGACGAAGAGCGGAATATCGCATGGGCACGTCAGCTTGAGAAAGCAGGCTGTCACGTCGTATATGGACTCGTGGGCTTAAAGACACATGCGAAGATAACGCTTGTTGTAAGGCGCGAACAGTCGATGCTGCGTCGGTATGTCCACGTGGGGACAGGCAATTACAACGAAAATACAGCCAAGCTTTATACAGATGCAGGTCTGTTCACATCGAATCCAGTGATCGGCGAAGACGCGTCGATTCTGTTCAATGAGGTGACGGGGTATTCCGCACCGCATGATTGGCAGGCGTTCGGCGTTGCGCCAACCGAATTGAAGGACAAGCTGATTTCAAAGATTGAACGTGAAATGAAATGGGCTGCAGAAGGGAAAGAAGCGCATATTATCGCGCAAGTTAATTCATTGTCCAATCAAGAAATGATCGATCAGCTCTATGCTGCTTCACAGATTGGCGTTCGGATTGATCTTATCGTGCGAGGTGTGTGTTGCTTGAGACCTGGCGTGCCTGGCTTGAGTGAGAACATTCGCGTGATTAGCATCGTAGATCGTTTCTTGGAGCATTCACGGATTATATACTTTAAGAACGGCGGAGAGGAAGAAGTGTATTTATCGAGTGCAGATTGGATGACAAGGAATTTGACACGTCGGATCGAGCTGATGTGTCCCGTGTTCGATAAGGCGCTCTGTAAATCATTGATTCAAATGCTTCATTTGAAGTTAAGAGACAATGCAAAGGCAAGGGAATTGCAATTGAATGGAACATACATGCGCGTGAGACAGGAAAACCAACCTTGCCGCAGTCAGTTCGAAGCGATGCATATCGAAGCATGGAAGGCTGTGCCTGTCCGAGTATGATCGGAGTCTCTCCATACCCCGATAGACTTACAGCGAGCAGGAATTAAAACAGTTTGTTATATTGTGAGGATTTGGTACCAAAGGAGTCGGCTTCTGAAGCGGCTCCTTTTTGCTGTGCATTTACAAAATCGATAAAAAAAAGCGAACTGCAATTAACAAAACAACCAAATAGATTTTACATTCGCCATTTAAGCTAGAAGAGTACTAGCAAAGCAAGGAGGCGAGAATGACAGATAACATCTTTGGATTGCAAAATTGGTATCGATACCAATTTTTAACTCCTTGTACAATTCGCTGAAGAAGAAAATGATGGTTTGTAAGAATTGGTATCGATACCAATATGAATGTGGAGGTGAATACGGGTGAGTTGGTATTTTAAAAGTTTAGGAAAAAGAAAAATCATCGAGTTTATCATTTTTGCGTTATTTATCTTCTTTTTTCTGGGGCCGTTGATAAATTTAGCGTTGCTAGCTTTTTCAGGAAAATGGCAGTTCCCAGCGGCGCTGCCGCAGAGCTGGTCTTTTACCTGGTGGAAATTTGTACTTTCCCAGCCTGAGATTTTGAAGTCGATTGGATTGTCATTTCTGATCGCCATTGTCGTAACGGTGCTCTCCATTGTGGTCTGTGTCCCAGCGGCATATGCCTTTGCACGTATTCGATTTCCGCTCAGCAAGTGGTTCTTATTCTCGTTCTTGTTGACGAACGCTTTTCCAAAAATGGGCTTATACGTAGCGATTGCAGTGCTTTTCTTCAAGGTGGGTCTGATGAATACGTTCATGGGTGTTGTTCTGATTCATGTGGTTAACACGCTGATGTATATGACATGGATTCCCGCAGCTTCCTTCAAGAATGTGCACAAAGCGCAGGAAGAAGCGGCGAGGGATGCAGGAGCGGGGCCGTTCCGCGTGTTCTGGAACGTGACGCTGCCGATGTCTCTGCCGGGCATCATTGTCGCTTCGATCTTTACGTTCCTTTCTTCGCTGGATGAAGCGCAGGGAACCTTCATGGTCGGAATGCCTGACTTCAAGACGATGCCGCTTATCATGTACGGCGCTGTTCAAGATTATCCGGCAACGGCCGGGGCAGTCTTCTCGATTTTGTTGACACTGCCGACCATTATTTTATTGTTCGTATCCCGCCGATTCGTTAGCGCGGATGTAATGTCCAGCGGCTTCACCATGAAATAGCAAGGAGGCAGAGGAATGACTGCACAAGTACAATTATCAATCCAGAAATTAACGAAACGTTATAAGACGGGCGAAGGTGTCACCGGGATATCACTTGATATCAAGCAAGGGGAACTCGTTACACTATTAGGTCCTTCCGGCTGCGGCAAAACAACCGTGCTTCGCTCGGTCGGCGGTTTTCTGGAACCCGATTCAGGAGATATTCAAATTGCCGGCAAAAGTGTGCTCCATCTCCCCCCGGAGAAACGCCCGACCGCGATGGTGTTCCAAAGCTATAATCTATGGCCTCATATGACAGTATACGAGAATCTAGCCTTCGGCCTGAAAATTCGCAAAATGCGGAAAGAGCAAATTCGTGATGCGGTTGAACGGGCACTTCAGCTCGTTCGCTTACCCGGCGCGGAACAGAAGCGGCCTACAGAGCTGTCAGGCGGACAACAGCAGCGTGTCGCGGTTGCGCGTGCTCTGTTATTGGAGCCGGCAGTCCTACTGCTGGACGAGCCCTTCTCGGCGCTGGATGCCAAGCTGCGCAACGAATTGCGAGAGGAACTACGGGAAATTCAATTGTCCACGAAGTTGACGATGATGTTCGTTACGCATGATCAGGAAGAAGCATTGTCGCTATCCGATCGTATCATCGTCATGAACCGCGGCAATATTGAGCAGTCCGATTCACCGCAGCAAATCTATGATACGCCGAAGAGCTTGTTCGTCGCGAATTTTATCGGGCGCATGAATATGCTGGACGGAATCGCGGAGAATGGCAGCATCCAGATTCAGAATTGGGAGCTGCATGCATCGCCGGATATTAGCGGAAAAGTCGTCGTTGCCGTTCGTCCGGAAGATGTCAGATGGAAAGACGCATCGAACCCAGGGCTTGCAGCTACGGTGAAGCAAGTGATGGTGCTTGGGCATTATGCGGAAATAACATTGCTCACGGAAGCAGGCATTATCCGTATGTTTCTGCCGCGTGAGGAAGCTCTTGTGCTATCCAGCGGACAATCCGTGTCGCTTACTTTTGCCAAACATGCTGTCTATCCCCAGTCATCCGTTTAACAAACATACTATTAGGAGGGTTCACCCATGCGTATTATTAGCGGATTTAAACAAAAAGGAAAATTGCTTCTTCTCACATCACTTGCAGCTTTTACGCTTCTAGCAGGATGCTCGTCGAATGCGGGAAATGGAGATGGCTCGGCTTCCTCAAAGGATGCATCTGCAACGGGTAACGGTTCGACGGAAATCGCCTTCTACTTTAGTGGATCGCAGAATGTTCAGGAGTTGTGGGGACATCTAAAAGAAATGTACGAGAAGAAACAGGACAAAGTGAAGGTCAAGCTTGTATATATTCCATCTGGACAAGGGGAGCAAGCGACGATGAATCGTATCGTAGCTGCGAAACGAGCAGGTAAAGATACAGTTGATGTTGATCTTTACGAAGCGAACGGCGGACCCGATTTGATTGCTGACAAAAAGGATAGTGTATTCGAAGCACTAAATGAGCAGCAGATTCCGAATCTTAGCTTGATGAATCCTGCGAATATGGAGGATGTGGGCCACAAAGCGGTTCCTTACCGTTCATCATCGGTCCTTCTCGCATATAACAGTGCCAAAGTATCTGCGCCACCGAAAACATTGGATGAATTGTATGACTGGATTCATCAGCATCCGGGCCGCTTCGCTTACAATGATCCTTCGACAGGAGGTTCTGGCTCATCGTTCGTGATGACAACATTGTACAAATCGCTCCCTGAAGAAGCTATTCATAGTCAGGATGAGAGTATTGTACAGCAATGGGATCCAGGTTTCGCGAAGTTGAAGGAATTGTCCAAAGACATGTATCAGCAAGGGGTTTATCCGAAAAAAAATCAAGGTACACTGGATTTACTCGCGAACGGCGAAGTCGATATGATTCCGGCTTGGTCTGACATGGCGCTAGAACAATTGAACAAAAAATTACTGCCAGATACAACAAAGCTTGCTCAAATCGAGCCTGCATTCACTGGCGGCCCTGGACTTCTAGCGGTGCCAACGATGTCCCAGCATAAAGAAGCTGCATACGACTTTATCAATTTCGTGCTAAGTCCTGAAGCGCAGGCAGAAGTCGTCAATCAAATTTATGGTTTCCCTGGTATTGAATGGACGCATATGCCTGAAGAATTGAAGAAAAAGTTCGATAATGTATCCGTTGACTATCGTTCCTTCAATATCGGAGAATTGGGGGCTATTGCCAATAAGCGTTGGCAAAGCGAAGTAGCAAGCCAATGAACGGGCAAAGTGTAACACCATCGCTTCCTACCGGGAAATCGCTGAAACCTTCCATGTTCAGTCGCGGAGCAAGACGCTCCGCGCTTGGACTGGTCATGGTACTGCCTTCTTTCTTCCTATTGCTTTTTATGATTGTTGTCCCGATCTTTACATCGATACAAGAAAGTCTGAAAGGGAACGATGGAAACTTCACGTGGGATAACTATAAATATTTGTTCACCGATCCGGCGATGTCTAGCAGTATCAAGTATACGATCCACCTGACGGTGGTCTCGTCGATCATGGTTCTGGTCATTGCCTATCTGCTTGCCGTATTTTTGCGCTTCAGCACAGGCCGGCTGGCGAAGTGGATTGAGCGTCTATATTATATTCCAATGTTCATTCCGTCGGTCATTGCCACATACGGCATGATTAACATGTACGGCAATCACGGATGGCTCGCCCGGATCATGCTTTTATTTACGAATGAGCCATTTATGCGAATCATATATGATTACAAAGGGCTGTTGCTAGCGAATTTATGGTTCAATATTCCGTTCGCTACGATGCTGTTAAGCTCCGCACTATCTAGCATCCCCAATTCGGCCATTGAAGGTGCGAAGGATGTGGGCGCGGGGAAAATTCAAATTTTCATTCGGATTATTCTTCCATTATCGTTCAAATCCATGCTCGTTGCGGCAACGTTTGTCGTGATGGGGGTGATCGGAAGCTTTACGGCTCCGTTCCTGATTGGACCGAATGCGCCGCAAGTACTTGGCGTAGCCATGCAGCAGCAATTTTCAGTCTATTTTGAGACGGGCATCGCTAGCGCTTGCGCGGTATTCATGTTCGCGATCTGTTCCTTAGTCGGTTACTTCTATATCCGCAGCATGATGAAGGAAGAAAGATAGAAGCCAGAAGAAAGGCGGAATTGAAAGTATGAAAGATCTGTTAATCGTGGAAGGAACCTTAACGCCGCTTAGCTCCAAAACGCATATCACTTATCAATTCAACATTCCGGGACCTGCGGAAAGTCTTCGAATTGATTTTAGCTACAGTCCGAAAGTATTGGACGATAAAGAGCAGGCACGCGTGCTGATTGAAGAAGCGTTAGACAAGTATGTTGATCCCTCTTTACAAGCCGTATATAAGGAGCAATGGGAAAAATTCGCTCCGTTGAAAAACCTGCTAACGCTGTCCATCGACGATCCCGAAGGGTTTCGAGGGTCGGCACACCGCCACCCAAACCATCAGCACCACGTCCTATCGCCTCACGAGAGTTCGCCGGGATTTTTTGCTGGACCGATTCACGAAGGTGTGTGGCGGGTAACGATTAGCGTTCACTGTGTTGTAACATCGGAGTGCCGCTACCAACTGCATATCCGGGAAGGAGAGATAGATCATGAAGTGGCTTCCATTTGAATTACACACCCATACCCCTCATAGTGACGGCATCCATACCTTGCTGGAGATGTGTAGGAAGGCTGCGGAGCTTGGGTTTCGGGGCATCGCACTGACCGATCATAATACGACTTCGGGGATGGCGGATGCGGCACAGGTAACAGAAGAGACAGGCGTTGCGATTATTCCGGGGCTTGAATGGACGACCTTCTACGGACATATGCTGACGCTCGGCGTCCCGTATTGCGAGTGGCGGGATCTCGGGCCGAAGGACATTCATAAAGGAATTGATCGCGTGCACCGTCAGGGGGGCGTGGTGGGCATCGCTCACCCATTCAGCTTGGGAAGTCCCATCTGTACAGGCTGCCACTGGGAATATGAAATTCAGGACTGGAACCAGGTTGACTATATGGAAGTGTGGCATGAAACCTTGCCCCCGATGCGGAACCATAACGCACCTGCATTCGAGCAATGGACGAATCTATTGAATCAGGGCTATCGCATCGCGGGAACGGCCGGCCGGGACTGGCATCATTCGAATGACGAGAGCGATCCGCCCGCATACACGTATTTAGGAATCGTGGGTGATACGGACGCTTTGACTAAAGAACAAGCGGTGGATGCGATCCGAACTGGCCGAATATGCATAAGTATGGGTCCGCTTGTGACGATTGAACTGCAGGCTGACGGACAAAGCTACCACACAGGTGATGTGATTCGTCGATCCGATTGCGCGAACGTCGAGACCGTTGAATTGACGGTTCGTATTGATCATCCATCGATAGCAAGCCGCCGCCAAATGGTGCAGGAAGAGGGTCTGACGGTCATCGTTGAATCCAATTTGGGCGAATGTTGCCGCAGCGCCTTAGCCGATGGTGCGACCGTGTTCCAACATTCGATTCGTCCAGAAAAGCTGCTGTGGCTCCGAGTACGCCTGTATGGCATGCTTAGCGGCGTTTTGTCGACGATTGCATTTACGAATCCGATTTATTTTGAAGATTAAATTGGGAAGGCGAAATCTTAGAGAAAGCAAACTTAGGGAGGAGTGGACAACATGCATTTACCTCAAATTATTGCGCATACCGGTTGTGAAGGGAAACCTGACAATACATTGGGATCCAGCCTAGCTGGGCGGGATGCTGGCGCGGAAGTGCTGGAAGTTGACGTGAGATCGACGAAGGATGGAATTTGTGTACTGTACCATGACGATGATTCTTTCATTTCTGAGCTTACTTATGAAGAACTGCTGGCAAAGAACCCCATGAATCTCCCAGCTGGCTGCGTGCTTGAACGACTTGAGACGGTCCTTCTGGCGTTTAAGGGACAGACGGTTTCCTTTAATTTAGACCTTAAAGAGGAAGCCGCAACATTTCCGACCATTGAACTGGTGAACAGACTGGATATGTGGGACCAAGTTTATTTTACTGGCGCTACAAATACAATGGCACAAACACCGTATCGTGGTAGAGTCATATGGAATACACCGGAAAATTTACGCGAAATGAGCACGGACAGCTATGAAATCATGGCGCAGAATATGTGCGAGATGGCCGCACGTGAGGGATATGCAGGAATCAACATGGATTATCCGTCATGCCGGGAATATATGGTGCATTGTGCGCATGCCCAAGGGCTCCGAGTTTGGATCTATACCGTGCAAGACATCGGGTTGTTCCAGACCTATGCAGAGATGAAGGTGGACGCTGTCTCGACGCTCCATGTATCTGCAATGGCGACCCTTCGGGCGCAGCTGAATGTCCTTTCATCTTCCTGAATTTTGATTAGAAGTGAGGATTGCCAGGTATGGGTGTGAAAATTAAGGATGTAGCACGTGTGGCAGGCGTGTCCGTCACGAGCGTATCCCGCGTCTTGAACAAAGGCGAGCATGTTAGCGAGAAGCTGGAGAAGAAGGTTCTCCGAGCGATTGAGGAACTCAACTATTCGCCCAGTCTAATCGCCAAGAGCCTGAAGCGGAATAAGACGAATTTGATCGGGGTGATCATCCCGGATATTACGTCTCATTTTCAGGCAACGATTCTTAGCAGTATTGAGGAGACGGCCGGGAAAAAGGGCTATAACCTGCTCGTATCCAACATTGTGGAAGATACCGAAAAAGTTGTAAAGTATCTGAATGTGTTCCAAGACATGCGTGTTGATGGCATCGTTCTGATGCATGCGAAGATGAATGACGATATCCGGCACTTTCTGACGAAAACGCAAATTCCGCTCGTGGTCCATGCCGACCTGGGCATGAATCTGCCAACGGTCATCATTGACGATTACAAGGCCGGTTACGATGCAACATCTTACCTCATTCAGGAAGGTCATCAGCGCATTGCGATGATCGCGGGAGACATGCGGGACTTAAGCGCGGGCAGAAAGCGGTATGAAGGCTACCTAGCTGCATGCAAGGATCATGGTTTGACAGTGGATGAATCTATTATCCGTTTTGGCGATTATAAGCTGGCAACCGGTTACAAACTTATGAACGAGCTCCTTACAGAAGCCGGCGGCTCCTTTACCTCTGTATTCGCGGCGAGCGACGATATGGCGGTTGGCGCTATGAACTGTATTCAGGATCACCAATTGCATATTCCGGGCGATATTTCCGTCATGGGCTTCGACGGCAGCCAGATCGCTGATGTCGTCAGGCCAAGACTTACGACAATCAAGCAGCCTGTGGACCAAATCGGGCAAATGACGATCGATCTGCTCCTGAACCTCATTGAACAGAGTGCTGCTCCGTCAAGCTTACAACCGATGAGGAAGGTTATTCTGGCACATGAGCTGATTGCGAAGGGAAGCTGCCGCAACATATCAGGAAAGATTGGCCCTTTAATTCAGTAGAGAAGGCGTGCGAAATGAACAAACAACAAGATAAACCTTTGACATTATTCGGATTGACTTGGCCCATCTTTCTGGAACAGTTTTTGCAGACGATCATCTTGAACATTGACACGCTGATGCTTAGTAAGTATTCAGATCGAGCTGTAGCCGCCGTAGGTGTGTCCAGCCAGATCTTAACCGTGGCGTATCTGATGTTCGGATTCGTTACGGTAGGGCTCAGCGTATTTATATCTCAACTGCTGGGCGCAGGCAAAGAACAGGAGGCTTCCAAGGTGGGCTCCATTTCTATGGGCTTAAATTTAATCTTTGGCGTCGCAGTAAGCTTAATTTTGGTAGTTTTCGCTAAACCGCTGCTGGTGATGATGAAGCTGCCGCCGGAATTGATGGAGGAAGGCTACACATTTTTATTCACGATGGGATGGTTCTCTTTTATCGTCGCCATCATGAATACGGCGAACGCGATTTTGCGGATGCACGGTTTTGTGAGACAGATGCTTTTATTATCCTTTGCTGTCATCGTATTGAATGTGATTGGGAATTATCTCTTCATTTACGGGCCTTTGGGCATTCCAGTGCTTGGCGTGAAGGGGGTTGCACTGGCGACGGGCATGAGCCGGATCATCGGGTTAGCGATAGTGTTGTATATGCTTATGAAGTACATGCGTCACCCGCTATCTTATAAGCAAATGTTCCGTTTCCCTATCGACTACGTCAAAGAGATCATGAAGATCGGCATTCCGTCAGCAGGCGAGAATATCTCTTATATGGCATCACAAGTTTTTATTACGTATTTTGTTGCGATTCTGGGTACTGCTGCACTGACGACCAAAATATATACTCAGAACATCACAACCTTCGTATTCTTGTTCTCGGTGTCGATCGGACAAGCTACGTCGATGATCATCGGGCGATTGATTGGAGCAGCCAAATATGATGATGCTTATCGGCAATGTTATCGGAGTTTAAAAATCGGTCTGCTGATTACCTTCGGCATTGGATGCTTGCTGAATGTGTTCTCTAGGCCGCTGATTAGCTTATTCACCAGTGATGAGGAAGTTATCCATCTGGGGCAGATGCTGATGCTGCTCTCGCTTGTACTCGAGGCCGCAAGGGCATGCAATGTGATCGTCATTGCCGCACTTAACGCTGCAGGGGAAGTGAAATATCCTGTTTTTATGGGGCTTATTTCCATGTGGGGTGTCAGCATTCCGCTTGCCTATCTGTTTGGTATCGTATTTCATTTAGGCATACCCGGCATATGGATCGCTTTTATTGTGGATGAATGGCTGCGCGGTGCGCTCATGCTGCTGCGGTGGCGCACGCGCAAATGGCAGCAAATCCGGTTTAACCTGATTAGCAGGGCAAAAGAAATGTAACAGAAACAGGGTACTCTCGCGACTTTTGATCGTTTCTGAGAATACCCTGTTTTTTGGTGTGTAGGAAAGCAGAACAAGACATGGTGTCGTTCTAAGCTAGCTAGTTAGCACAGGGGTTAGATCCCACGCTTTATGAAACTCTTTTGCTGCACCTTGCACTTCCATCTCTTCAAAGGTGATTCCGCGATGCTGCAAGGCTTGAATTCGTAAACTGTTTTTCTTAACCTGAACATCTATTTCTTCAATGGATTGGGTTTCACTTTTGTCGAGTGCAATGGCAAGCTGCAGCAATGACCCAAGTTTGTATATTCGCGAATAGTCATGCTCATCAAGTATTTCTTTGTACTCGACAGCCATTTGACGGGCACGACTTTTGGTCGTATATGAGGCGATGATGGCGCTTAGTACAAGCTCACGATGGGTTATGCCGTATAACCGCGCATGCATGATCATATAGAAGGTGTGTTGGTTATATCCATAATAATCAATGTTCGTACCGATCCGGTAGAGTAATGATGCAATATGCAAATAACGAGCGTCCTCTTCAGGCAGACCTTTATATTCACGGAGCCCTGCAAATAACAATCCGCCTAATCGATCCACTTGGCGAGTATGTTCTTGCGGTAAGGATGACAAATGCAGAGCAATGAGATTATGTAAACTGTATTCCAGTACATCAGGAACGAGTGGAGCGTCAGGTTGAATCATTTCATAGAACAAGCCGTCACGAATTCCAGAAGCGCTCATGATATAGTGACTGCAACCGCAGTGCTGGAATAAGGTTTGAAGAATAACAATCCCGGGGCAGATAATATCCGCACGATCCTTGGATAAGCCTGGAACATTTTTACGCTTGGATAAGGGAAGCGCACGCAACTTCTGCAGCATTTGGGATACACTTTCGTCTTCCATTTGGTAATGATGGATCCGGTTCAAAGGATACTTCGTACGAAGCTGTTCGATCTTGGCAATCGTGCGCACGGCTCCGCCTAACCCGATCATGGGTAAGCCTGGAGCTTCAGCTAACCAAGGTTCTTCTAGCATGGCTTGTCTCACCATATCTTGAATTCTTCGCATATCTGAGTCAGATAGCGGATCGCTTTGTCCATAGGTTTTGGAAGTGTTTACGCAACCGAAAGGGAACGAGATGCTCTTAACGATTTTCCGGTGACGAAACAAAGATATTTCCGAACTTCCACCCCCAATATCGATCAGAAATCCATCTGTCACATTCAAACTATTGGCCATTCCGATGAAGCCGTAGTATGCTTCCTGTTCCCCGGACAATACGTCGATTTGTAATCCCGTCATGCTATTTAAATAGGAAATGATCTCATCCCGATTGGATGCGTTTCGAATGGCTGCCGTAGCGGCTATTCGAATTGTGTCTACATAGTGAATGTCACAAATACGCTTGAAATGATTTAATTTATCAACCATGGGTTGAAGTTGAAGGATATCGATTCGATGATCTGAGTCGACGAGTTCGCTTAACCTTGCCGTATATTTACTTTCATCAATGACTTGGAAGGCCCCGTTCTCTGAACGGCCGTAGACCACGAGCCGAATGGAATTGGATCCGATGTCGATGATGCCTATACGTTGTGTATTATGCATGCGGATGCCCCTTTTCTACTATGATTTCTGCTATTGTATCATCATTTCAAGATCCTATGAAAGCTGTTACAAAAAACCTTGATGGGTGTGATAAAGCAATTCTATCCCTTATTTCTAGGTTTCATGTTCACATAACAGTCGAAGTCTTATATTATTAGTATAGCAAGAAGTATTGACAAATAGAGGGAATCGGATTTTTTTTACAGTTTACTTCGCTAAACTTATCATTTTCTATCGTTATATTCGCGGCAAACATGCAAAGGAGAGAGGTTTATGACAGCGACAAAAGGCTTAGAAGGAATTGTTGCAACAACTTCATCGATCAGTTCGATAATTGACGGTGTGCTTACGTATCGTGGCTATAACATTGATGATCTTGCAATAAATGCAACTTTTGAAGAAGTAATCTATTTACTTTGGTTCGGAAGACTTCCGTTGCAATCAGAGTTGGATCAATTGTTGAGTGAGCTGAGTGCTGCTTCTACAATTCCTCCTCAAGTGATTGAGCAAATTAGATTATACCCTAAAGACACCAATACGATGGCTGCATTGCGATCAGCTGTCTCTGCACTTGCTTTGTATGACGAAACAGCGAATGATATGACTCCCGAAGCAAACACACAGAAAGCGATTAAATTGCAGGCGCAATTACCTACGATTGTAGCCGCATTATCCCGTATTCGCTCTGGCTTAGAGCCCATTGCTCCCAAGTCCGGCGTTACTATTGCACATAACTTCTTATACATGTTGAACGGTGAAGAACCAAGCGACTTGGCTGTGCAAGCCTTGAATCAAGCGCTTGTATTACATGCGGATCATGAGTTGAACGCTTCCACGTTCGCAGCTCGTGTAACCGTAGCCACGTTATCCGATATTTACTCGGGCGTGACCTCTGCGATCGGTGCATTGAAGGGGCCTCTTCATGGCGGAGCGAACGAAGCGGTTATGGTCATGTTGGAGGAAATCGGATCCTTTGATCAAGTGGAAGATTTCATTCAGACAAAGTTAGATAACAGAGAGAAGATCATGGGCTTTGGCCATCGTGTATATAAGAACGGGGATCCTCGCGCCAAACATTTGCAGAAGATGTCGCAAGATTTGAGTCAATTGCAAGGGAACTCTGAATTATATGAAATGTCCGTTCGAATCGAAGAGATGGTTACCGGCCAAAAAGGCTTGAAGCCTAATGTAGATTTCTATTCCGCTTCTGTATATACGATTCTTGGCATTCCAAGAGAGTTATTTACCCTCATCTTTGCGATTAGCCGTGTATCCGGATGGACAGCGCATATCTTGGAGCAATATGAGAACAATCGTATCATTCGTCCACGCGCAGAATATACAGGCCTTACCAATCAAAAATATGTTCCGATTCAAAATCGTTAAACTTTCAGGTATGATCATAGAAGAAGTAGTTTCATAGATTTCGCAAGTAGATGAAGGAGGACTTTATTTTATGCAACTCGAGAAATTCGCATTACCAACCGAAGGTGACAAAATTACAATTGATAACGGGAAATTACAAGTACCTAATCAGCCCATCATTCCATTTATTGAAGGCGATGGCACAGGTCGCGACATTTGGAAAGCTTCCAAGCGCGTACTGGATGCAGCGGTTGCCAAAGCGTACAATGGCGAGAAACAAATCGCGTGGTACGAAGTATTCGCAGGAGAGAAAGCGTTTAATGCGTATGGCGAATGGTTGCCTAACGATACATTAACAGCGATCCGTGAATATATTGTAGCTATCAAAGGACCTTTGACTACGCCGATCGGCGGCGGTATTCGTTCTTTGAACGTTGCGCTTCGTCAAGAGCTGGATTTGTATGTATGTTTGCGCCCGGTTCGTTATTTCGATGGCGTACCTTCACCTGTCAAACGTCCTGAGCTTGTGGATATGGTTATTTTCCGCGAGAACACAGAAGACATCTATGCAGGTATTGAATATGCTTCTGGATCTGAAGAAGTGAAGAAAGTACTAGAATTCTTGCAACAAGAGATGGGCGTGAACAAAATTCGCTTCCCTGAGACTTCCGGTATCGGTATCAAACCTGTATCTGAAGATGGTTCGAAACGTCTCGTTCGCGCTGCTGTTGAATATGCTATAGAACATGAACGTAAGAGTGTAACGCTTGTTCATAAAGGGAACATCATGAAATACACCGAAGGCGCATTCAAGAACTGGGGATACGAAGTGGCTGAGCAAGAGTTCGGCGATAAAGTATTCACATGGGATCAATACGACCGTATCAAAGCGGCTGAAGGCTTAGACGCTGCGAACAAAGCTCAAGCTGATGCGCTTGCAGCAGGTGCGATTCTAGTCAAAGACGCGATTGCAGATATCGCATTGCAACAAGTATTGACTCGTCCAACGGATTTCGATGTGATTGCGACATTGAACTTGAATGGCGACTATTTGTCCGATGCCCTTGCAGCGCAAGTAGGCGGAATCGGTATCGCTCCAGGAGCGAACATCAACTATGTAACAGGACACGCAATTTTTGAAGCAACACATGGTACAGCACCGAAATATGCGGATCTTGACGTTGTAAATCCGGGTTCCGTTATTCTTTCCGGCGTGATGTTGCTTGAGCACTTAGGCTGGCAAGAAGCTGCGGATTTAATCTATAAAGGGATGGCTACTTCCATTAACAACAAAACCGTTACTTACGACTTTGCACGTCTAATGGAAGGCGCTACAGAAGTGAAATGTTCTGCATTTGCAGACGAAATTATTAAAAACATGTAGTTCACATGAAGGAGGCAATCGTAATCATGGCGATTCAACGTAAAAAAATTACTGTTGTAGGTGCTGGGTTTACAGGTGCAACCACTGCCCTTATGTTAGCTCAAAAAGAACTTGGAGATGTCGTATTGCTCGATATTCCCCAACTTGAGAACCCAACGAAGGGGAAAGCGCTAGATATGCTTGAAGCGAGTCCTGTTCAAGGTTTTGATAGCAGCATTATCGGTACATCCAATTATGAAGATACTGCGGATTCCGATATCGTGATCATTACTGCGGGTATTGCGCGTAAACCTGGTATGAGCCGTGATGATTTGGTGAGTACGAATGCTGGAATCGTGAGATCGGTCTGCGAAAATATTAAAAAATATTGCCCAGAATCGATTGTCATTATCCTTAGCAACCCTGTTGATGCGATGACATACGCGGCCTATGAAGCGCTTGGCTTCCCTAAAAACCGCGTGATCGGTCAATCCGGCGTCTTGGATACAGCTCGTTACTGTACATTTATTGCCCAAGAATTGAATGTTTCCGTGGAAGATGTTCGCGGGTTCGTGCTTGGCGGTCATGGGGATGATATGGTTCCTTTGGTTCGTTACTCCAATGTTGGCGGGATTCCAATTGAGAAATTAATTTCTGCTGAGCGGATCGAAGCCATCGTACAACGCACACGTGTTGGCGGCGGCGAAATCGTAAACTTGTTGGGTAACGGCAGTGCATACTATGCGCCAGCAGCATCTCTTGTCCAGATGGCTGAAGCGATTATCAAAGATAAGAAACGTATTATTCCAGTTATTGCCTTGCTTGAAGGCGAATATGGCTATAATAACTTATTCTTAGGTGTTCCAACGATTCTTGGCGGCAATGGCATCGAGAAAATATTCGAACTCGAGCTGACGCCAGAAGAAAAGGCAGCACTAGATAAATCAGCTGAATCCGTGCGGAACGTCATTCAAGTTGTCTCCGTCTAATGAACTCATAACGATAGGTATGAAACCTGAGCGGCCATAGGTATTGGCCCTCAGGTTTTTTTATTGCAGATTTTATAAAAAGTACCTCCAACCTAAGTAAGCAAGCCTTCCTCGACTTTTTCGTCCGGATGAGCTTTGCTATTCCCGCAGACTGATAGATTGAGCCTCGTAAGGGTATCCTACCTATGCATAATACATTGAATAGGAGGCTCATACATGCCACAAAGTCAATCCAAGCAACAACCCATTCAACCCCCGCAGCATCAGAACCAGCAGCCCGGAATAGAATCTCAAATGAATCCTCGTCCTCTATTTGAGGGGAAGAATTATAAACCGGCAGGGAAGCTGACAGGGAAAGTCGCAATCATCTCAGGGGGAGATAGCGGGATCGGAAGAGCCGTATCAGTTGCCTTTGCGAAGGAAGGCGCAGATGTTGCCATTCTGTATCTTAACGAAGATGCCGATGCGGCGGAGACGAGAACATGTATTGAACAGCTAGGACGCAAATGTCTGATCATTCCTGGCGATATCGGGGACGAGAACTTCTCAAAAGACGCAGTGAAGCAAGTTGTAGCTGCGTGGGGGAAAATTGATATTGTCGTGAACAATGCTGCCGAGCAGCATCCGCAGAAATCCTTGGCTGATATTACGGCAGAACAGCTGCAGCGTACGTTCAAGACGAACATATTCGGGGCATTTTATTTAACGAAGATGGCGCTTCCGTATTTAACGCAAGGGAGTGTGATCATTAACACCGCCTCGATCACGGCTTATAAAGGGAGTCAAGATTTACTGGATTATTCGGCAACAAAAGGAGCCATGGTAGCCTTCACACGATCTCTAGCAGGCTCCTTAGTGGGACAAGGGATTCGTGTCAACGGTGTTGCACCGGGTCCGATCTGGACGCCATTAATTCCCGCAAGCTTCGACGAACAGCAGGTAAGCACCTTCGGATCGGATACACCTATGGGACGTCCGGGGCAACCCGAAGAATTAGCTGCAAGCTATGTTTTTCTTGCGAGCCAAGATTCGACGTATATGACAGGACAGATGATCCATGTGAATGGCGGCGAAATCGTGAATGGATAATCGGAGTCCCGGAATGTCCTAGGCCAATTTGTATCGATTTGATGTCGGCTAACGAATGTAAATAGCAGCAGCTCAATAGGCAGGAATGGACAAGAACCGTAGAACGCGTGCTCAGGGCATACGCTGCGGTTCTTTTATTAAACCTATATCTAACCTTTATCGTTCTTCTTCGAATGGCTTCGATAGTGGTTTTTCTCACCACATCAGAAAGTATGAAATTTGGAGAGGTGGCCGACATCAATTCAGAGTGCAGGAAACGGGATGAGGAATGAACGGACACAGGAGCCCTTATTATGCAAAAAGCGTTCAAAATGCAGGTTGATCGGACACAGGAGCCCTTATTCTACTATAAATAGGGTATATACTCATTATTGGTATAGAATAAGGGCATCTGTGTCCGCAAAATCGGCTAATCTGTGAGTATAGCAAAGAATAAGGTCTCTCGTGTCCGCCTTTGCTCCCGGATTTCTACGACAGTTGGTTTGAAACACCAACACACCTCTCCTATCGACCAACGTATAGGTTTACACAATAAAGAACCGTCGGGTGATCTTCACTGACGGTTTTTCTCATGGTAAAAAGCACTCAAATTGCAGTGTGAGCGGACACAGGAGCGCTTATCATGCTAAACATAAGTTATATACTCAGGATTAGTATAGAATAAGGGCATCCGTGTCCGCAAAAGCGGATAATCTTCATTTTTCACTATTCCGTCTCCGATAACTCATCGAGTGTTTTCTCGAAACTCGGCGCAAGATACTGTAGAAAATATTCGACTTCGGGCATATCAAATGCTTGTAATTTTGCAATCGTCTGTTTCTTCGCTTCTGCAAACTCCCGGTTCCCTGCCGTTAATTCCGTTACGCATTTCAGATAGGCATCTAATAGATCCGCTGCTTTCACATATTTGTGTAATTCGGGATGTTCTGATGATTTACTATCCAGCAAGGGAGAATAGGCAGCGAGTAAGCTTGGCGGCACCATACTTACCAAACGTTCGGAAGCTATACTTTCAATTTCACGGAAGTTAGCTAAGATTCGTGGATTGTGATGTTTTACGGGCGTCGGGATATCTCCTGTGAACACTTCTGTCGCGTCGTGAAATAAAGCTAACGTGATCGCATGGTTCGTATCAACATGTCTTCCAAATTCGATATTCCCGATCGTACAGAGCATGTGGGTGAGTAGAGCGACATGAAAGGAGTGCTCAGCGACATTTTCAGGCATCACATTTCGCATGAGACTCCAACGTTCAATATACCGAAGCCTATACATATAGGCTGAAAAATGCTTCTCCATTTTCTTCGAATCCTCCATCCCATTGACTTGAATCCATGATACCACAGACGCAGCGCAACTTCTTAAAAATGGGTTATTTTTAATTTCTACTATGTTATTATAGAGTGGATGGGTAAAATAGGAACTTCGTGAATCAGGAGAGGGGCTAATGGCTAACATGCAGCATTTTGAAGAGAGTGTGTACCAGTTAATTGTTGAAACTTCGACGAATTTGCCAGCTGATGTGCGCCGTGCGGTGAAGGCAGCGCGTGAGGCGGAAGATCAAGCAACTCGTGCAGGAATCGCTTTATCGACGATTGCTCAGAATATCGAGATGGCCGAATGTAATGTATCGCCGATTTGCCAAGATACGGGCATGCCGACATTTATCGTGCATACCCCCGTTGGAGCGAACCAAATCGTTATGAAACAGCAAATTAAAAGTGCGATTCAACGTGCTACGAAAAATGGTAAGCTGCGCCCCAATTCCGTGGATTCCTTAACGGGGGCCAACTCCGGAGATAATATTGGACCGGGTGTGCCTGTGATTCATTTTGAACAATGGGAGAAAGATATCATCGATATTCGTCTTATTCTCAAAGGCGGCGGTTGTGAGAATAAGAATATTCAATATAGCTTGCCTGCGGAGATCGAAGGATTAGGCAAAGCAGGTCGGGATCTCGACGGGATCCGCAAGTGTATTATGCATGCGGTATACCAAGCGCAAGGCCAAGGCTGCAGCGCGGGATTCATTGGCGTAGGAATTGGCGGAGATCGCACAACGGGGTACGAGCTGGCTAAACATCAATTATTCCGCAAGGTGAATGATGTGAACCCGAATGAAGATTTAGCGAAGTTAGAAGCGTATATTGTGGAGAATGCGAATAAGCTAGGCATCGGAACGATGGGCTTTGGAGGACAGGTTACCCTGCTGGGGTGTAAAGTCGGAGCCATGGATCGTCTTCCAGCGAGTTTCTTCGTATCCGTTGCGTACAACTGCTGGGCATACCGTCGTCAAGGTGTGTTAATACAAGCAGATACAGGCGAGATTCAAGAATGGATATATGAGCAAGGTACGGATGAGGCCATGCAAGATTCTTCAACAGGAGCCGTGGAAGCTGCAGCAGGCGAAGCAGAGCAAGCGAATAGCGAACGTCGTGAAGTTATTCTGACCACACCGATTACGGAAGAACAAATTCGTTCACTCCGTGTAGGCGATGTCGTTGTCATTAACGGTGAAATGCATACCGGTCGCGATGCGCTGCACAAATATTTAATGGATCATGATGCTCCTGTCGATTTGAATGGTGCTGTCATCTACCACTGCGGACCCGTGATGTTAAAGGATGAAGAAGGCTGGCATGTCAAGGCGGCAGGTCCTACGACGAGTATTCGCGAGGAGCCTTACCAAAGCGATATCATTAAAAAATTCGGTATTCGTGCGGTCATTGGTAAAGGCGGCATGGGACCGAAGACGTTAGCAGGATTGAAAGAACATGGTGCGGTCTACTTGAATGCCATCGGCGGTGCTGCTCAATATTATGCAGCGTGCTTGAACAAAGTGAATGGCGTCGATTTCATGGAGTTCGGCATTCCAGAAGCGATGTGGCATTTGCAGGTGGAGGGCTTTGCGGCGATCGTGACGATGGATTCCCATGGCAACAGCTTACATGCAGATGTCGAACAGGATTCACTGACAAAGTTATCCCAGTTCAAGGATCCGGTGTTCAAATAATATGCCATCGTTCGGTATTCAATTGAATCATATCACCTAAGAAGTATATGTCTCTGATTATCCCCGGCTCTTTGCTGCTGGGGTTTCTTTTTGCGCCATGGCTTTCAAGTGGTGTAGGTACTATTCCGTACTCTTCGGATTTTCAACGTTCGTGATGGGCATGGGATGTGGATTGGAACATTAAAAGTGGGTATTTCCTGCGTCAAAGGTTACTTTTATCGCCGTGGTCATGCTCAATGCCTCCGCGATTGCACCTTACGTGAAAGAATTTTGTCCATGGATATGTTGAAGTTAATCCCGATGGTTATTCTATTCGTAGCGATGTGTTATCTATTCTCATTCAGCAGCCGATGGTCACTTGTTTTCATGCTGTTTACAAAAAATTAACATGGGCGCGGGTAGTCAAAGAAGACGAGTCTAGGTACGATAAGATGTAGACTCTAACAAAGGATGAGATCCATGAAGAAATTTAAAGTACGCCTTACGATTATTTTTATCGTACTCATCGGATTATCGATGACCATTTCCGGGTTATATATGGCTCAAATGTTCCAAAAGACGCATATTACAGCCTTGGAAGAAAATATGACCCGGGAAATAAATATTATCAATGATACATTATCTTGGGATCAAGTTGGCACACGAGAAGAAGATGAAATGCAGTTTCTTTCGAATGAAGCGTCCCTCCTGAGTAAATCGTCGGGTGCTCGCGTTACATTTATTCGTCAAGACGGAAAAGTATTGGGCGATTCGGACCACACGCCGAACACGATGGACAATCATTTGAATCGTCTGGAAATTGTGAAGGCGAAAGAAAAGGGTCTAGGAAGTGAAATCCGCTACAGTAATACCTTGCATGAAAATATGCTCTATGTTGCCGTGCCGATCTCCAATACGCCGCATTTTGAAGGGTATATTCGGTTAGCCATGAGCATTTCCAAGGTGGAGCATAGTATCCGTTCACTGTGGTTTGTGTTGACCATGGGGTTATTGGTGCTGTTCGTCATCGCAGGGATCATTAGCTATCGTATTGCTCATAATTTAACGCGTCCATTGGAAAAAATAACGAGAGTTGCGAATCAAATTTCTCATATGAATTATCGGTCTCGCGTAGATATTAAAAATAAAGATGAAATCGGACAATTGGGTATTGCAATAAATACGATGGCAGATAGCCTGCAAGTTCAAATGAATCAAATTCATGAGAATGAAAACCGGTTAAAAAATGTGTTGGAGCATATGATAAATGGGATTATTATGGTAGATCCTTCTGGCCGTATTGTTCTCGTGAATAAAATGGCAGAGAATATTCTTGGCATTGAGACCAAGCATTTGCTCAGTCGTCAGTTTTCCGACGTAAAACAACAATATGAAATGATTAAGCTCATCAAGGAAGGCTTGGATAAGAAAGAATTACTGCGGGATGAGGTCACCATCTATTTCCCAGAGGAACGATTGTTAGAAGTGAATGTTGTGCCGATGTTCTGGGAAGAGGAAGAAGAGGATTTCGGCGGTATTCTGGTACTGATGCAGGATCTATCTGCGATTCGTCGCCTGGAACGAATGCGCAGCGAATTTGTTGCGAACGTGTCGCATGAGCTGAAGACGCCGATCGCCGCGGTGAAGGGATTTGCTGAGACCCTGTTAAGCGGTGCGGTGAGTGATCCCAATACGGCCAATTCGTTCCTCCAAATTATTTATGATGAGAGTGAGCGCCTCAACCGTCTGATTGGGGACATTCTGGAATTGTCCAAAATCGAGTCCAAGCGGGTTCCACTTCAATTCTCGCCGGTTGAGCTTCATAGCTTTGTGGGATCTACGGTGGACGTACTTCGAACAGAGGCTGGGAAGAAGCAGATCGATCTGCAAGTGTCTGTCCCAGAGCAGTTATATGCGGAAGCGGATGAAGATCGGCTTCGTCAGATTATCCTGAACCTCGTCTCGAACGGAATCAACTATACGCCAGATGGCGGACTTGTAAAAGTCATCTTGGAGCCCATGGACATGACGGATGACGGTGATTACGAGAAAATTCGCCTGATCATATCGGATACCGGGATTGGAATACCCAAAGCGGATTTACCGCGGATTTTTGAACGGTTCTATCGCGTCGATAAAGCAAGATCAAGAAGTTCAGGCGGCACTGGGTTGGGATTATCCATTGTAAAGCATCTGGTTGATTCCCATGAGGGAACGATTCGCGTGGAGAGTGAAATTGGCGTGGGTACGCGGTTTATCATTGAAATTCCTGTGGTTCATGAGCAATAACATATAGATTTGAGGTGTAATATGGAAATGGTTAAATTTTTTCACGCCTATTTACAAAATATTTACACCAAGTTTACAATCTAGTGGTATGATTAGTTTGTTATTTGAGATCGGACTGTGCTTTTAAGGGAGGTTATGCATATACATGTCGCAAAAAATATTAATTATAGAGGACGAGCCCACATTAGCTCGATTGTTGTCATATAACTTGTCGCAAGATAGCTATGAAGTGACGGTTGTTGATCATGGCACGGAGGGACTACAGGCTGCCTTACAGAAAATTTTTGACCTGATTATTTTGGATATCATGCTTCCTGGAATGAACGGATTTGAAATTCTAACGAAAATTCGCCAAGCAGGGATACGTACACCCATTGTAATTCTTACAGCGCGTAATGCGGAGGAAGAAGTCGTTCAAGGCTTGAAGCATGGTGCCGATGATTATATTACAAAACCATTTGGTGTCGCTGAACTTCTAGCTCGGGTATCTGCCGTGCTTCGGCGCACGTCTAGCGATGATGCTTCATTGACGCAATCCAACACCAAGGAAAATGTCATAACGGCAGGCGAGCTGCTTATTTATCCGGAGAAATATGAAGTGGTACTGCATGGGGAAGTGATTCCGCTTCGACCGAAGGAATTTGAAGTACTTCTCTATCTTGTACAGCGTCCGGGCATGGTCATTACAAGGGACGATCTTATGAATGTCGTCTGGGGCTTTGATTATATCGGCGGTCAGCGTACGGTAGATGTGCATGTCAGCTCACTTCGCAAGAAGTTGGAGATGAACCAGCAATCCGTCCAGATTGACTCGATCCGAGGTGTAGGCTACAAACTCGTTCTTAATAAAAAACTGAGTGTTCAACGTTAATTCTGAATATAAAAACAAGCCCAACGCCTGTGCGTTGGGCTTGTTTGTTTTAGGTGTGATCTTCTTTGGCAATCGTTCCCCACCAGAACAAGACAAAGATCGCACAAAAGAGAATCAAAAAAGGCGCACAGAAGAGAAGGAAAATCTCCATGGCTCAAATACCTCCGAATACGTCATTTTTTGCTGTACTTTCCGCGAACATATTGTGCATCGAATAGAAATAAACGCAAGAGAAGATAGAGGGAAGGTACCAATACGACGAGTCCCAAGAGAAAGACGATGATCAGCGCAAGCGCCATCGCGTGATTGGTGAAGTGATCGTGCACCGTCAAATAGGGGACGAGAAGATAAGGCAGATGCGACTTCCCATAGCCAAAGAAAGCAAAGAAATACTGCAACATCACGAAGAGGAACGAAAATCGCAGTTTACCCGGCTTCCATACGAGATATACGGCAATGGCATAACAAATGAACGAAGCAATGAAGAACCAGGCATTGTCCACCATCTTATTGAAATGCTCCAAGTTATGCTGCCGAATGGCGAAGAATACCCATAAGCTGCTTAGGATGGTCGGAATTGCCCAGAAGAGCGCATAACGCCGCAATATATGCAGGGCACCTTCATCCTGAGCTTTGCCTGCATAATACGATAAGAACATCGCGGATATGTACAACACGCTGACAATGGCGAGGACAACGACAGACCAAGAATATCCGCTGGTAAATAGCTTATGATAGTCCAGCGACACGACGCCGTTGGTCTCTGTGATGTACCCGCCTTCTGACAGCGTAAGTACGGTGGATAGCGAAGCGGGGATTAACAGTCCGCTTACACCATACAAGAACATGTAGAATTTGTTGTTGCGATTCCCGTATTGGCTGAAGACATAGTAGACGCCGCGTACCGCTAACAGAATGATCGCAATACTTCCCGGGACGAGAAGCGACGTACCGTAGTAATAGGCGGTTTCTGGGAAGAATCCGATAATCCCCACGAAGAAGAAGACGAGAAAAACATTGGTCACTTCCCACACGGGGGTAAGATACCGTTCAATGATCGGATGTATTTTATGCCGCTTGCCCGTCAATACGCTAAAGAAGCTGTAGAATCCGGCTCCAAAATCCACGGAAGCAACGATTAAGTACCCGTATAAAAAAATCCACAGCACCGTAATCCCTAAAATTTCATAGCTCATATCTTACACCCCCTTTAGGCTTTTTAATTCTTCTTCCGCTGGATTGTTCTTGAACATTCTGCGCAGAATGAGCGCGCTGCTGAGTCCAAGTACGAAGTATAAGGCGACAAAGAGCCACAGCATGATGTCGACTTGACCTGACTTGGTTGCTCCTTCAGCCGTTTTCATAAAACCAACAAGAATCCAGGGCTGCCGACCAACCTCGGTATATATCCAGCCTGCTTCGATGGAGAGGACCGAGAGCGGTGCACCAACAATGATCAAGGATAGTAAATATTTATTGAGCGGTTTTACATCCCCGCTAGCTCGTTTGCGTTTACGGACCGCGATAACGAACCATACACCAATCACGAAGAGCAGCATCCCGATGGATACCATGAGATCGAACATATAGTGAATCCACAGCGGCGGCTGAAGTTCTTTGGGTGTCTCATTGAGCCCAATGACTTCGGAATTCGGCAGGCCGTGAGCCAGAATACTGAGCGCAAACGGAATACGCAGGGCATAACGGATGTTGTGTTCACGATCGATCACACCGCCTACAATTAACGGCGCTTGACGTTCTGTCTCAAAGTGCCATTCCCCAGCAGCAAGCTTTTCCGGCTGATATGCAGCCAGATATTTTCCCGATAAGTCACCGATTAATATGGTTGCAAGCGAGAAGATAAGCCCTGCGACCATCGTGACTTTGAGCGCTTTTTTGTAATACACATGGTTACGTCCCTTCAACAAGGCCATAGCTGACATTGCGCCAAGAATGAAGGCAGCTGTGACATATGCGGTTACGAGCACATGGGCGACTTTCGTCGGCATGGATGCGGTAAACATCGCGACGAGCGGTTGAATATCTGTCAGCTTACCATTTTCAGCAATGTTGAATCCTCTTGGGGTATTCATGAAGGCATTCACACATGTAATGAAAAACGCGGAACCCGATGAACCGATAACCACGGGAATGAGCAGCAGGAAGTGCTGCATCGGATTTTTGAATCGATTCCAGGTGTACAAGTAAATACCTAAGAAGATCGCCTCGATAAAAAAAGCGAAGGTCTCCATGAATAGCGGCAACGCGATCGATTGCCCTGCCACTTGCATGAAGCTTGGCCACAATAAGCTCAATTGAAGCCCGATGGCTGTACCTGTAACAACCCCTACAGCAACCGTGATCGTATACCCCCGGGCCCATCGACGGGCCATTAACAAATAGTGAGGATCCTTACGCTTAATTCCCATCCACTCTGCGAGTGCAATAAACATAGGGATACCTACGCCAATTGTGGCAAAAATAATGTGGAATGCGAGTGTAATCGCTGTAAGCATACGACTATAAATGACCGGATCATAATGATTCATCACAAAACCTCCTTTACATCAACCATTTCATCACCATGCGAGCTAAGGCAAGCAGCATAATCGCAGCCACAACTATACAGAGTTTTATGAGCCGTTGTTCTTGTTTTTGGATCGAACTTGTCGATTTTTGTTGCGTCATAGTACACCTCTTACAAAATTAGGAATTTCATACGGTCGTAATATGCCCAAAGTTTACATTTTTAGTACATAACACAGACATTCATTTAATAGTGGGGTGCTATACTTCGAGTCAAACGCGAAAGAATGTGAGGAATCCTTATGTCTACCATTACATTAGTCCCTCAAGAAGCTGAAGCAACGACGGGGCCACATCGTTCCGAATCCAGCGTTGTCAGCCTGCCTAGTCCAAGTCCACTCGTACAGTCAGGTCATGTATCCATACGAAAATTCATCGTCGTACCTACCGTGCTGACACCAACACATACATGTAGAGAAGTTGTGCAAATGATTAGCCGCGGCATGGAAGGCGAGTGCCTTGTTGTCTGTGATGATACGACAAAGCAGCCGCTCGGGCTGCTGATGAAAGACCGTTTTTATCGATTTCTCGGCAAAAAATACGGCGCTGATTTGTATTATGAGAAGTCAATTATGAAACTGATGGACACAAAACCGTTGATTGTCGATATTCATCTGTCACCACAAGAAATGATCGACCGTGCACTGAATCGAGATGAGTTGAACATATACGATTGCGTGATCGTGACTGAACAAGGACGATTTATAGGCATTCTTACTGTAGGCGTTTTGTTAAAAATATCGCGTATCCTTCAACAGCAAGCAGCTCAGACCCAGTTGAAAACGGCGCGGGGAATGGAGGGGATGATCGATCAAATCCATATATCGGTACAGCAAGTGGCGGAAGCCTCGAATCACGGAATGATGCAGTCCGAACATATGGTGGATCTTACATTACAAGGTAAAAATGAGTTGGACCAAGTGTCCATTCTCTTTCAGAACATTGCCGAGCAGGCAACCAAACAAGAAAAGCATATTGTAGAGCTTCAGCAGAAGACAAGCTCTGTATCGGATATCACGCAATTTATTCGGGATATGGCGGAGCAGAGTAATTTACTGGCGGTCAATGCGACGATTGAAGCGGCAAGAGCCGGTGAGCATGGGAAAGGGTTCGCTGTCGTAGCAACGGAGATTCGCAAGCTAGCCGATGAGACGAAGCGTTCTGCCCAAGCGATTACGGAGATGATTGCCGAGATTGATACGGCGGTGAAAAGAACGGTACGTTATGTGCAAAGCGGACGCGCCGAGACAGGAAATAGCGCCGTGCTGGTCACAGAGGCGAAGGAACGATTCCAAGAGCTGTTCTATGCGGCGGGGGATCATCGGAAGCAAGTCTACGAAATTCATAATCATGCGAAGGTTGCCGATCATAAGACCAATGAAGTAACACAGTCGATTTCCCACATCGTGGAGCAGTTAAATAAACCCATCTGATTTACAAAAAATCAAAATTTACATTCCGTTAACAAATTCAATCAACAAGCTTAACATTCAAACCTTATGATTCAACTATAAACATTAACAACACAACCAGAGGAGATGTTATTACATGCTTACAAATAAAAAAAGAAATTTGATGATGATGCTCGTTTTGATATTAGCCGTTGCTTTAACTGCTTGCGGTGGAAAAAAAGATACATCAACTGGTGAAACATCCACAGGAACAGGTACTGAATTATCAGGGACGATCGAGATTGATGGATCAAGTACAGTATTCCCATTAACAGAAGCAGCAGCTGAAGAATTTGGCAAAGAAAATTCTAAAGTACGCGTATCTGTCGGCACAGCAGGAACAGGCGGCGGATTCAAACGTTTTGTCAAAGGTGAGCTTGCAATGGCGAACGCTTCTCGCGAAATCAAAGACAGTGAAGCAGAGGCAGCAAAGGCAGCAGGCATTGACTATACCGTGTTAGAGGTTGCTTATGATGGATTGTCCGTTGTTGTGAATAAAGACAACACTTGGGTAGACAAATTAACACTGGATGAGTTGAAGAAAATTTACGGTCCAGGTTCCACAGCGAAGACTTGGGCAGACGTTCGTGCAGGATGGCCAGCTGAAGAAATCAAAATCTACTCTCCAGGTTCTGAACATGGAACATTCGATTACTTTACAGAAGCTATTAACGGAAAAGCACAAGAAAGCCGCAATGACAAGCAAATCACATTCGCAGCAGATACGAATTCCATCGTATCCGGTGTAGAAGGCGATAAGAACGCGATCGGTTACTTCGGATTCTCTTTCTATGAAGAGAACAAAGATAAAATGAAAATTGTCCCAATCGATAACGGTACAAGTGTTGTAACACCATCGGCAGAAACGATCAAAGATAAATCTTATGCACCATTATCTCGTGCGCTATATGTCTATGCGAGCAATAAAGATTTGGCACGTCCTGAAGTGAAGGCATTTACTGAGTTTTACTTGAAAAATGTAGGCAGCTTCGCATCAGAAGTAGGGTTCATTGCACTTCCGCAAGAAATGTACGATGAGCAAATTGCTAAATTGAATAAATAAGTTATACCAGACCCAATTGTAAAGAAATGAGGCAGACACCATGAAGCAGGCGGAGGTACGCCAAGAAAAGACAAGCATCTCCTTCAAAAACAAAAAATCATACATCTTAGATCGCGTGATGCCCATCCTTTTGTTCCTATGTGCTGCGGTCTCGATCGTTACGACGATCGGGATCGTGTACACGTTGATGTCAGAGACGATCGGATTCTTCCGTAAAATACCGGTCTTTGATTTCCTATTCGGAACAAAATGGAGCCCGCTTATTGCACCGAAATCGTTCGGGATCCTTCCGCTCCTGAGCGGTACGATGTTAATAACGGTGATTGCTTGTGTATTTGCCATTCCAGTAGGTCTGGCGTGTGCAATTTACTTAAGTGAATATGCGCCAACGAAAGTTCGTAAGATTGTGAAGCCGATTTTGGAAGTGCTGGCAGGCGTACCTACAATTGTTTATGGTTACTTTGCACTTACGTTTGTAACACCGATGATTCGTATGATTTTCCCGTCAACTGGTGTGTTTAATGCACTCAGCGCAGGACTCGTCGTAGGGATTATGATTATTCCGATGGTATCTTCACTGAGTGAAGATGCGATGCAGGCTGTACCGAAGAGCCTTCGTAACGGGGCTTTCGCACTTGGCGCGACAAGATTTGAAGTCGCCTTGAAAGTGGTTGTACCTGCAGCATTCTCAGGTATCGTATCCTCCTCTGTACTGGCTTTCTCCAGAGCGATTGGAGAGACGATGATCGTCGCGGTAGCCGCGGGTGCTACACCGAAGTTATCCTTTAATCCGCTGGAAAGCATCCAGACGATGACGGGGTATATTGTACAAGTGAGTCTTGGGGATACACCGCACGGCTCCATTGAGTACGGAACGATTTATGCCGTAGGGATGACATTGTTCGTCATTACCTTATTGTTGAATATATTAGCCCTTTATGTCGCAAGACGATTCAGGGAGGAGTATTAGCATATGAGTATTTTACAAGATGCCAACCGACAACAGATTAGTAAACGCCGTAAAATAGATTTCATTCTGCACATCCTCTTTATCGCTGCGACAGCTATCGGGATTGTAGCCCTTATGGCCTTATTGGTGAACATTATGGTCGATGGTCTATCACGGTTATCACCCGAATTGTTTACGAATTACCCATCACGGATTGCTTCCAAAGCAGGTCTGAAATCCGCGATTGTGGGATCGATTTACATGGTACTGATCATGGCGCCGATCTCGTTCATTCTCGGTGTGGGCGCTGCCATTTATTTGGAAGAATACGCGAACAAAAATAAATTCACGCGGTTAATTCAATTGAACATCAGCACGTTAGCGGGTGTTCCATCGATTGTATACGGAATTTTGGGATTAACTTTGTTCGTACGCGGATTGGGATTAGGACGCAGTTTATTATCCGGTTCGTTGATTATGACGCTCTTGATTCTTCCGATCATTATCGTATCTTCGCAAGAAGCCTTACGTGCGGTCCCGAGACAACGTCGTGATGCCTCATTCGCACTTGGTGCGACGCGTTGGCAGACGGTTGCTGGATCCGTGCTTCCATCGGCAATGCCGGGGGTCCTTACCGGGGTTATTCTAGCGTTATCCCGTGCCATCGGAGAGACGGCTCCACTCGTTATGGTTGGTGCGTTAACCTTTGTTGCGTTCTTGCCAAGTGGGATTATGGATTCCTTTACGGTCATGCCGATTCAGATTTTCAACTGGATTTCAAGACCGCAGGAAGCCTTCCATGAGCTTGCGGCAGCAGGTATCATCCTCTTGCTAGCTTTGCTATTAATCATGAACTTTGCAGCGATTTTACTTCGCAATAAATACCAGAAAAATCTTTAATTATTTCCGAGGCATTGAAGGAGAGTAGAAACGTATGAATACGTTGATCGACATTAAAAACTTAAACTTGTACTACGGTACGTATCACGCACTGAAAGATGTATCCCTCACGATTCCGGAAAAAGCAGTTACGGCCTTTATCGGACCTTCAGGTTGCGGGAAATCAACACTGCTTCGCACCTTGAACCGGATGAACGACATGATTGCAGGTACGAAGATTGACGGTCGCGTGGAGATTACAGGCACAGACATTTACAGCAATGAAGTCGATGTCGAGACACTGCGTAAAAAAGTCGGAATGGTATTCCAGCAACCGAATCCTTTTCCAAAATCGATCTACGATAATATTGCGTACGGCCCGAGATTGCACGGAATTCGCAACAAACAGAAGCTGGATGAGATCGTGGAGCAAAGCTTGCGCCAAGCGGTGTTGTGGGAAGAGGTCAAAGATTTCCTGAAGCGTTCGGCATTCAGTTTGTCCGGCGGACAACAACAACGTCTATGCATTGCGCGTGCTTTGGCGGTTAACCCGGATATTCTCTTGATGGATGAAGCAACATCCGCATTGGACCCGATTTCAACCTTGAAAATTGAGGAGCTTGTTCAAGAGCTGAAAGATCGTTATACGATCGTGATGGTAACGCACAACATGCATCAAGCTGCACGTGTATCTGACCAGACGGTGTTCTTCTTGAACGGAGAAGTGGTAGAGTTCTCCGAAACGGAACAGTTATTCTCGAATCCAACCGATCAACGGACAGAAGATTATATCACAGGACGTTTTGGATAAAAATAAATCAAAAGATTTGTGGAGGAGAGACAATGCCAAGAAAAGAGTTTGACGCTGGACTAGGTGAACTTACCAAGCTGCTTGAAGGCATGGGCAATGCGACTGAGCAGATGTTGAAGGAGTCCATTGACGCCTTATTGCAGATTGACGTGAATAAAGCGCGCGAATTGATTCAAAGAGACGCTGAAATCAACAATATGGAAGAGCGGATTCTGGATGTGGGCTCCAAGTTGATTTTGACGCAGCAACCTGTAGCCAAGGATTTGCGCCGTATTCTGGTAGCCTTTAAAATCTCGAGCGACCTCGAGCGTATGGCTGACCTCGCTGTTGATGTCGCGAAAGTCGTCCTTCGTCTGGAAGGGCAGAAATTAGTGAAGCCGTTAATTGATATTCCTCGGATGGGCGAGACGGTTCAGCAAATGATCTTTGAATCCATTCGTTCCTATTTGGAAGAGAATGTGGATCTGGCTTATAAAATGTCCAAAGACGATGACATCGTGGACCAATTGTACAGTCAGATTGTCCGTGAATTGTTCACGCTGATGGTAGAAGATCCGAAGACGGTATCGCAAGCGATGCTGCTCACGTTCGTGGGACGTTACATTGAACGGATTGCCGATCATGCGACGAATATCGGAGAGAGCGTTGTGTTCCTCGTAACGGGGAAACGGCCGGAGCTCAATTAAGATGGAATCCCCTTGCCGCTTGTTGGTGAGGGGGTTTTTGCATGCACAGGGTAGGTGAAAATCTGATGTACTATTGCCGGTGGGGGGTATCCGATTCCGTCGCTGTTGAAATCAGGATCTTTGAATGGATGGTAGAGGTATGTTCCTGATTTCAAAGGCGATCGCTCCGCTCTCCATCGGACACCCCCCATCCTACTAGGGGATCAGATTTTCACAAGTGGATGAAAGTAACCCCCCTTGCCAAAGAGCGGCAAGGGGAAATGCGGGAAGGAAAGGAAAATCTGATGTAGTATTGTTGATGGGGAGTAGCCGACTCCGTCGCTGTTGAAATCAGGATCTTTGAATGGATGGTAGAGGTATGTTCCTGATTTCAAAGGCGATCGCTCCGCTCTCCATCGGACACCCCCCATCCTACTAGGGGATCAGATTTTCACAAGTGGATGAAAGTAAATCCCCTTGCCAAAGAGCGGCAAGGGGAATAGCGGGAAGGAAAGGAAAATCTGATCTAGTATTGTTGGTGGAGAGTACCCGATTCCGTCGCTGTTGAAATCAGGAACTTTGAATGGATGGTAGAGGTATGTTCCTGATTTCAAAGGCGATCGCTCCGCTCTCCATCGGGCACCCCCCATCCTTGCTATGTTGGATAAATCCAATAACTTTAACGGATTTGCCTACGTTTAAGCGTCTATATTGGATATTTCCAATAGAAAAGGATGAAAAATCCCAATAATGCTCAATTCTTGGCTCTTATCCTGGATAAACCCAACATAGATGAGTAACAATGCTCATCCGGACGTCCTATAATGCATAAATCCAACATAGCATCAAGGGGAGAAAAAACTGTTTGGTCGAATGATCGAGGGCACTGTACAACATATATTTTTAAGTACTATGATGTTTCCAATTAAAGAGGCGACTATTCGTTCGATTTTGAATGAAAAGTTGGCTCACTTTGTATCTATTCTGACTTAGATTCCTTCATCAAGGTCATTATTCGTTTGAGATTGACAGCGAATACTGCCATGGTATCTTGCTTTTGCATGCTTCCTTAGGTGGGCTCATCAAAACAACGAAGTACAAGATAGAAACCCCTTGCCAAAGAGCACAAGGGGATATCTATATAATCGTCATTCAATCTTCTGGTTATTATTGGTATAATAGGTTTGTTCATGGCAGGATTCAGCATCATGATACATTTTCCAGGTTGGGAGGGGATCCTGTTGAGGCGGGGTGCGATTTGTCTTTGTATGACGTTGGTAGCATTGCTATTGGTCGCTAGAAATCATCTGGGTCACACCATAGGTGATTGGCTATTTCGTTCCATAGGGCTGTCACCTTGGTCCAGAGGGGAGCAAGGGTTGCATTATCCCAATATCATCGGCATTATACTGCTGATCATAGGTATTACAGGAGCTGTGATCTATATTCGACCTTACTACCCAAAGATTCGTAGTCGGATGATTCTAGGTTCAATCGCGTTTTTGTTTCTTGCCCCCGTAGCTAGCGAGAAAGTCATGTTTTTGATCAAGCATGATGCTGCAAACGAATCCTCTTTCATCTATCAACAATTAGAGGGCAGAGATTGCCACATCGATCAGAATGAGGAAAACGTTAGCCGTGCAGAGTGCAAATTCACCTATTATAATTACGGGAAGGCAAGCGAGATTACGCTGAAACCTGTATTCGTATTGAATAAATTAGGTCTTGAGTTTGAACCGACGACATTGCATGTATCCCCGCACAGTAAGGGTAATGCTTCTGTTCTCTTCTATGAACCTAAATGGACGGAATCCGATCTTCAAACCTATGAAGAAATGAAGTTGGAGGTCCTAAAAGTGAAATAAATAAAGCTAGTAAAAAGCAGATGAAGGAGTGATAGCTCTTTTCTCATCTGTTTTTTTAGCATTCTAGAATGTATAACTTTTCGAGAGATTGCTGAAATCAAATTAGGGTGCAGGGAACGGATCGAGAAATGAACGGACACAGGAGACCTTAATGATGCCAAAAGCACTCAAAATGCAGGGTGAACGGACACAGCAGCTCTTATTATGCTAAACATAAGCTATATACCCATGATTCGAATGGAATAAGGGCATCTGTGTCCGCAACAACGGCTAATCTATGAGCATAGCAAACAATAAGGTCTCTCATGTCCGTTACACACAAAGAGCTTCTATAATTTGTCAAGATTTCGTATCTACGACAGCTGAAGCGCAAAACACCAACCCATCTCTCCTATCCACCAACGTATAGGTTCACACATTAAAGGACCGTCAGGTGATCCCCTGACGGTTTTTCTTATGCGTTGGCTATCAATTCACCCAAGTGAATTATATTTTATAAGAGAATATACGAATAAATAGATTGTGTTAAAAATATGTATATAGTAGATCTCCAATGTAAACGCTTGCGTAGGGGTAAGCCGAATGGAGCCGCAGTCCTATATGAGGAGGGTTAAAAATGACGAGCCGTACAAGAAAATTGTTATCGCTCTCAACCGCAGTATTATGTGCTTTTATGTTGTTTGGTTGTTCGAGCACGAAGGAAAATGCCGGGGAATCAGGCAACCAAGGTGACGGCGGTTCCAAGGCAAAGAAGACGATCACGATCACGTATCGGGATGACGGAACGGGGTCGAACGGGACGCTGTTCAAATGGATTACGGATGTAGCATCGCGATATCCGAATAAAGATGTAGAGGTGAAACCTACGCCGATTCAAGCTTCGGAAGGCGATTATTTTGCCAAAATTGCCTTAGCGCTCAAATCGAAGGATACCGCGCCGGACATCGTGACGGAAGATACCTTTATTCTGAATGCGGATGCCAGCGCAGGATACCTGGAGCCTTTGGACGACAAAGTGAAGGCTTGGGAAGATTGGAGTAACGGTTCTTTTATCGAAGCCATGAAAAAAGGGGTTACGGCAAGCGACGGCAAGATATATGGCGTACCTTACAATACGGACTCTCGTGGACTCTGGTACAACAAACAGATCTTTAAGCAGGTAGGTCTGCCTGAAGAATGGCAACCGAAGAATTGGGATGAGGTCTTAAGCGCAGCAAGAACCATTAAAGAAAAAGCAGGCAGCGACGTCGTTCCGATCTGGATGAACATGGGCAAAGCGACAGGTGAAGCGACATCCATGCAGACCTATGAAATGCTGTTATACGGAACGGGCGAACGCCTGTATGATGATGCAAGCGGCAAATGGATTACGAAAAGCCAAGGCATCACGGATGCGCTTAGCTTTATCGAAACGATTAATAAAGAGAAGCTTGGTCCGCCATTATCCAAAGTCTTGAACGGTCAAGCGGGCAATAACTCCACACGCGAATATCTGCCAAAAGGGAAGCTTGGAATTTCACTCGATGGTTCCTGGATTACAGGCAACTATTTGGAAGGCGGAGCGGCACCATGGCCAGAGTATAAGGATGTATTAGGCTTCGCGCCGATGCCGACGAACAAAGGGCAAGCGCCTGGGTCGATCACACTTGCTGGTGGATGGGCTTTATCGATTCCAAGCAATGCACAGCATAAAGATGAAGCATGGGATTTCATCAAGTTCGCGCTGAATAAAGAGAATACCCAGAAGCTTGTAGTCTCCTCAGGCAATATCACGGTCCGTGCGGATGTCGCGAAGGATCCAGGCTATAGCGGGATGCCATTCTACCAAATTGCGACCGATTATTTGAAAAATGCTGAATTTAGACCTGCACAGGATAAGTATCCTGAGGTATCCACACAAATTCAAACGATGGTGGAATCGGTCGCAACCGGCATGTCTCCTGCAGACGCGATGAACAAATATGCGACAGATGTCACTCGAATCGTAGGTCAGGATCATATTCTAGAGAAGTAAGGGTTCTTCGCTTGCTCAGGTCTATCCTGTCATAAGGGACACCTGAGCAAGCATTTTTTCTCCAGAGGTTCTGCATGGGAAAGGAGATTGATGCATGAGCAGTCTAGCCGTTGCACCCGCTCATAAGAAGCGAAGTACATACACGTGGCTTTTTTATTTATTGCCGTCGATTGCGATTATGCTTGTGTTCTTTATTTACCCGATCCTGTTAACCTTCTTCTATTCCTTTACGAATTTAGCGTTAACGGGGGAAGCAGCGAAAGCGTTGAAGTTCATAGGAATCGATAACTATGTTCGCATGTTCCAAGATCCAACGGTTCGAATCAGTATCTGGAACACGTTAGTCTTCCTCATCGGTTCGGCGGTCATTGGACAGCAGGTGCTCGGGTTTCTGATCGCGCTCCTCATGAAGCATAAGAACAAAATGTTCCGACGGGTCGTTGGCACCATTGTCTTAGCAGGTTGGGTTACACCGGAAATCGTGTGCGCATTATGTTTGTACAGTTTCTTTGGGGATGAAGGAACCTTAAATGCGATCATTTCGTTCTTCGGGATTCCGGAAGTTACGTGGTTATTCACAGTACCCATGTTGACCGTCATTATCGCAAATATATGGCATGGAACTGCGTTCTCGATGCTCGTATTCCAAGCTGCACTAGATGACGTACCGACAGAAATCGAAGAGGCAGCCGTAGTCGATGGCGCATCGAAGTGGCAGATCCTCTTTCGGATTACGATTCCATACATTAGAGAAACGATCACCACAAATATGATGCTTGTGACCTTGCAGACCTTAGGCGTATTCGGTTTAATCTATGCGATGACAGGCGGCGGACCGGGGACATCCACGACAACGATGCCGATTTTTATGTACAACCAAGCTTTTGTCAACTACCAGCTAGGGTATGGTACCGCTATTTCATTGTTATTGCTGTTGATTGGAATCGTGCTCAGTCTGTTCTACATTCGATCGATGAAAGAGTAAAGAATAAGGAGCGTTCGTATGAATCAGAAGCAACGCAAAATCTTATTTCGAATCTTACCGTATACGATTCTAACCTTTATCGGTATTTGTTTTTTGCTGCCGTTATTATGGGTGATGGTCGCTTCCGTAGATCCGAATGCGATGCAGTCGCTTAAGCTGCCGAAGCAAATCACGGGGTTAAACTACGTTGATGTTATCACGGATACAGCCAATCAACGGGCATTTGTGATCGGTTTACTCATGTCGCTCGGCCAAGCTGTATTGGTCGTTATTTTAGCAATTCTAGCAGCTTATCCGTTATCACGTTATCAATTAAAGTATAAGAAGCCTTTTATGCTGACGATTCTATTCATGACTTCGTTGCCGATTACAGCGGTGATGGTTCCGGTCTACCAATTATTCCTGACGTTAAAACTGTACGACAACATTTTTGGCGTTGTACTGTTCTATGTCGCGTCTTCGATGCCTTATGGCATCTGGATGCTCAAAAATTTCATGGATTCCGTCCCAGGCGACTTGGAAGAAGCAGCATGGGTTGACGGGGCTTCCGTATTCGTAGGCATTCGAAAAGTCGTCGCACCGTTGATGATTCCCGGGATTTGTACGGTTGCGATATTTACCTTCTCTGGAAGCTGGGGGAACTTTTTTGTTCCCTATATTCTGTTGCAGAACCCGGAAAAATTCCCGGCATCGCTCAAGCTGTATCAGTTCTTCGGACAATACGGGATGGTGGATTACGGCAGGTTAGCCGCCTTTTCAGTCATGTATGCATGCCCCTCCATCGTCTTGTACATTCTGTCGCAGAAATTCATGTCGAAAGGGTTTGGATTGCAAGGCGGAACGAAGGGGTAAGGGGTTGAAAAGAAAAAAGCAGTGGAAGGGAGAAGTAGAATCCCTTTTCACTGCTTTTTCTAAAAGATGTGGAATTACATCGTTTCTGCGAGAGATGCGCGATCCTTGGAGAAAAATCCAGATATCGCATAATAAGCTGCCCCGAGCAAGGTAGAGCGGGTCTCCAGCTGTGCGAATCGTATCGAGGAATGCTTCCGATGATAGGATAAGGAACGCGTAGCAACGGTCTGTTGAATCGCGCTCGTAATCCAGCGTTCCGCACGCATCATCTGGTTCCCGATAATGATAAGCTCGGGATTAAAGGTATTGATAATCGTGCTAATGCCGATCCCTAAATATTCGCCCATTTCGTAAAATCCGCGAATGCCGTCGGCTTCACCGGACGCGGACATTTGAACCAGCGTGTCGAAGTCGTATTGCGGATGGGAACTGGTGGATGCATAGAGCTCCCAGCAGCCTTTGTTGCCGCAGCGGCATTTGCGACCGTTCGCTTCGATCGTCATATGTCCCATTTCGCCGGATAATCCGGCAGCGCCGCGGAAGAGTTCCCGTCCGAAAATAATGCCGGTACCGATCCCTTCGCTGACGGAAATATAGACGATATTCGCCGCATCGCGACCTGCACCGTACTGCTGCTCGCCTACCGCACCTGCATTCGCTTCGTTATCTATGGTGACCGGAAGCTGGAAATGCTCGGAGATGAGTGCATTCAGATCCATGTTCTCCCATTGAAGATTTGGCGCGAACAAGATACGGCCTGTCTCATCTACGATTCCAGGCACCCCAATACCAATGCCAACGATGCCGTATCGGGAAGGGGGTGTAAGGTCAATCATGGATTGGATCGCAGCGAATAGCTCTTGCGTGACATATTCGATCTCTGTTCTCGCGAGCTTGCGAGACGCTTCTTCGACCATTTCACCGTTCAGGTTGGTAAGGATCGTGCGAATTTTGGCAACGCCCAGCTCAACGCCGATCGCATACCCTGCCGTTTCATGGAAGAGGAGCATGACGGGTTTGCGCCCGCCGCTCGACTTGCCTGTGCCAATTTCCAGTACAAATTCATTGTTTATTAATTCTGCGACAAGACTGGATACAGTTCCTTTATTTAATCCGGTCATTTTGGAAACGGCAGCACGCGAGATGGGAGATTGGTCCCGAATCGTATCGAGAACAATCGACTTATTGATTTTTTTAACGAGAAATTGATCGCCTGTCGTCTTCATAGAACCTCCAGTTAGTTTAACCAACGAATAATTAATATCGATGTAATATAGAATAAATGAGGTTGGAATAGAAAGCAACGCCATAGTTCATCCAGCTTGAAAAGCGGCTTGAAAGGTTTTCAATGATTTACTTAGTTTAATCAATAGACAAACTAAGTTTCGATATGTATACTAAAGCCATGAGAACGACAAATTTATTTGCGGAGGTCATGACATGGCATATTTTGAAGGCATTCATAACATTGCATTTGAAGGTAGAAGCTCTAAAAACCCACTTGCATTTAAACACTATAATCCTAAAGAAGTGGTTGCAGGCAAAACGATGGAAGAGCATTTACGGTTTGCAGTAGCTTACTGGCATACGCTAACAGCTGATGGTACAGACCAGTTCGGTAAAGGCACGATGGTTCGTAATTGGGACCGATACTCCGGCATGGATCTTGCTAAAGCACGCGCGGAAGCATCCTTCGAGTTCATTACGAAATTAGGCGTGCCATTCTTCGCATTCCATGACCGCGATATTGCGCCTGAAGGCGAAACATTGCAAGAGACGAACAAAAACTTGGATATCATCGTGGATATGATGAAGCAATTCATGAAAGATTCCGGCGTGAAATTGCTATGGAATACACAAAATATGTTTACGAACCCACGCTTCGTACACGGCGCAGGTACAACTTCGAATGCGGAGGTCTATGCCTATGCTGCGGCCCAAGTGAAGAAAAGCCTTGAAATCGGGAAAGAGCTTGGCGCAGAAAACTATGTGTTCTGGGGCGGACGTGAAGGTTACGAAACATTGTTGAATACAGATATGAAATTAGAGTTGGATAACTTGGCGCGTTTGTACTGGATGTCCATTGATTATGCCAAAGAGATCAGCTTTAACGCACAATTCTTGATCGAACCCAAACCAAAAGAGCCTACCAAACACCAATACGATTTCGATGCCGCAACAACCATGAACTTCTTAAGAACGTACGGCTTGCAGGATCACTTCAAATTGAACTTGGAAGCGAACCATGCAACGCTAGCGGGTCACACTTTCGAGCATGAAATCCGTGTTGCTAGTATTAACGGCATGTTAGGATCCCTGGATGCGAACCAAGGCGACATGCTTCTGGGCTGGGATACCGATGAATTCCCGCAAGATTTGACGTCCACCACATTAACGATGTATGAAGTCTTGAAAAACGGTGGCATTGGCCGTGGCGGCGTGAACTTTGACGCGAAAGTACGCCGTGCTTCCTTCGATCACGAAGACTTGTTCTTCGCTCATATTGCAGGGATGGATGCATATGCGAAAGGCTTGAAAGTAGCTGCGAAATTGATCGAAGATCGTGTGCTTGAGGATGTTGTAGCAAACCGTTACCGTTCATTCAACGATGGCATCGGTGCCGATATTGTTGCCGACAAAACCACATTGAAATCGCTTGAAGAATACGCATTCCAAAACAACCCGATTCGTAATGAATCCGGTCGTCAAGAGCAAATTAAAGCTGCCGTGAACGAATACTTGTTGTCCGAGTAGGCTTTACCTTGGGGAGAGATGACCATGAAATATGTGATCGGGATTGACTTAGGCACAAGCTCTGTCAAGACAATGCTTGTAGATAAGCTTGGTAACGTCGTGCACGAGGCGAGTGAGAACTACCCATTATTCCATGAAAAATCAGGCTGGTGCGAACAGCGTCCAGAGGATTGGGTAACTGGCACCGTAACATCGCTTCAGAAGCTGCTATCCGGTTCGAAAGTGTCAGCGGAGGATATCGAAGGGATATCCTTCTCCGGCCAAATGCACGGACTTGTCCTTTTGGATGCAAATCATAAAGTGTTGCGCAATGCGATTCTATGGAATGATACGCGTACGACAGCGCAATGCCGCTCTATTGAGGAAGCATTGGGAACGAAGCTGCTCGGGATTGCCAAGAACGCAGCCTTGGAAGGCTTTACGCTTCCTAAGCTGTTATGGGTGAAAGAATTTGAACCTGAAGTTTATGCGAAGGCGGAAGTATTCCTCCTGCCCAAAGACTATTTGCGTTACCGGATGACAGGGCATATTGCGCAAGAGTATTCGGATGCCGCGGGTACGTTATTGCTGGATATGATCGGCAAGCAATGGAGCACCGAGATCTGCCAGGCCGTCGGCATCGAGGAACGCATTTGTCCTCCCATCGTGGAATCGCATGCCTGTGTAGGGAATGTCACGGCAGAATTCGCGGCACAATCGGGATTAACCGTGAATACCAAAGTTTTCGCTGGCGGTGCAGATAATGCATGCGGAGCGATTGGTTCCGGAATTCTATCCGAAGGTCGTACGTTATGTTCTGTAGGCACTTCCGGTGTGATCCTTGCCTATGAGGAGAACAAGGAACTCGACGTCGCGGGGAAGGTACACTTCTTTAACCATGCGAAGCAAGACGCATTTTATGCGATGGGCGTAACCCTAGCTGCAGGGTATTCCTTGCAATGGTTCCATGATACTTTCTGTAAAGAATTATCGTTCCCTGATATGCTAGGCGGGTTGGAAGCTGCCGGTGTAGGCGCGAAAGGCTTATTGTTCACACCCTATTTGGTAGGCGAGCGCACGCCGCATCCGGATGCGGACATTCGTGGCGCATTTATCGGCATGGATGGATCGCACACACGTGATCATTTTGCTCGCGCCGTGGTCGAAGGGATTACGTTCTCACTTCGGGAGTCGTTAGAAATTCTTCGTGCAGCAGGCAAGACCATTCCATCGATCATTTCGATCGGCGGCGGTGCGAAGAACGAAACTTGGCTGCAAATTCAAGCCGACGTCTTCCAAGTTGAGGTTGTCCGGCTAGAGAGCGAGCAAGGTCCAGGCATGGGCGCAGCGATGCTTGCGGCTTATGGCTGCGGCTGGTTTCAGTCTCTTGAAGCTTGTGCCGATGTATTCTTAAAACCAGCGCAAACCTATCAACCGATTTCAGCGAATGTGGAGAAATACAACGAGCTCTATCGTTTGTACCAGCAAGTTTATCATCAGACGAAGGAACTATCCCAAGCTTTGGGGAGCTTCCGATAACACCTGTTAGTTCTATAGCCTCAGCCTTAGATCATCTAAGGCTGAGGTTTTTGTCGTTTCAGGGTGAAAAGCTGTGAAAAACTATGAAAATCGTCCCGATTCTTGTTGTATTTTGACTAATGAAACCCAATATATACCTTGTCAAAAATATGAAACCCATTTAAAATGAGGAAGGGAATAGAACAATATTTCCATTTTGAACAATTGTGCTAGGAAGGGGATTTTAGAGGCATGACTGATATCGCAGAAGAAAGAACGAGATTACTCGTCAAAGTAAGCCATTTGTACTATATCGATGGTTTGAACCAACAAGAAATTGCGGAGAGACTCGGAATTTCCAGACCGCAGATCAGTCGTATGCTGAGCGCTGCCAAGGCGCAGGGAATCGTTCAGATTTCGATTCGGAATCCTTACTCTGAAGAACAAATCTATGAAAGGGTGATCGCTGAAACCTTCGGAATCCATGATGTGATGATCATTCAGATGCCAGAAGAAGAACAGCATTTGGTCGATTTGAAGCTTGCGAGAGCAGGAGCCGCCCTTTTAGAATCCGTACTGAAAGATTACGACACCGTAGGGGTTATGGCAGGGAGAACTGTTTCAGAGTTGAGTAAGGAGCTGAATTACTTCAGTCGCAAACAGATGCAAATCGTTCCGCTGATTGGAGGCTGGGGCGCCGATGGAGCGACATGGCATGCGAATTCCAATGCACGTATGATTGGCGAGAAGCTTAAAGCCAAGTATATGCAATTGAATGCGCCGGCTATTGTAGCAACAGAAGAAGTGCGCGATACGATTGTGAACGAACCGGAGATTTCCAAAGTCGTAGACATGTGGGATCAGGTGAACGTGGCTATCGTCGGAATTAGCCAAATCACAGATGATGCATCGATTGTGAAGTTTGGATATTTCGGATCGAAGGAAATGGATGAAATTCGTTCCTTGGGCGCGGTAGGCGGTGTTTGTACTTCTTTTCTGGACGAGCAAGGCCAGGTGATTTCATATCCATCCGAGCCAAGATTGATCGGCATGTCCGCAGAGCATTTGCGTCGCATTCCGAATGTGATTGCAACCGCAAGCGGTCTGGACAAAGTACCGGCAATTTGTTCGGTTCTCCGCGGGAAATGGGTGAATGTGTTAGTAACCGATATGGTTACGGCGAAAGCGGTGCTCGAGTGGCATCAATCGCATCCTGTAACATCATAGTGAGATAGACAAAAGTCTTAACAACAGAACCTACTAGGGGGAAGAATAATGAAAAAAGCACTTTCCGTATTACTATCCATCGTATTCATTGTTAGTTTGGCAGCATGTTCCGGCGGCTCTTCAAGTAAAGACGGCGCGAAGAACATTTCCATTCTTACACCGTTCTTATCTTCCGTAACAACGAATGAAATGGTTGAAGCGTTGAAGAAGCAAGCAGAGGATCATGGTTGGAAAGCGAATGTGATTGATACCAAAGGGGATGTCGGACAATTAGCAAGCCGCATGGAAGATGTCATCGCTAGCAAAACCGACGCGATTGTCATTGTAAGTACAGACCCGAACCAATTGAAAGCACAAATCCAATCTGCAAAAGATAAAGGCATCCCGGTTCTGGGTTGTGACTCCGGTTATATCGATGGCATGACAATGAACGCAACAAGCGACAATACGGAAATGTCCAAGATGGTAACAACGCACTTATTCGATTCGCTTGGTAAAAAAGGTAACTTGGTCGTATTGACATACCGTGCGCATCCAGGTGTATTGAAACGTACATTGTTACTTGATGAGATGCTGCAACAAAATCCTGATGTGAAGAAAGTAACGGAAATGCAAGTCGAAGTACCAGGACCCATCGAAAGTGCACGTAAAGAAATGGAAAGCTTGCTTCTTGCGAACAAAGCAGAAGGCTCCATCACAGCAGTATGGACAGGATGGGATGAGCCAGCAATTGGCGCAGCTCAAGCGATTGAAGCTTCAGGTCGCAAAGATATTGTCGTTATCGGTATTGACGGTAACAGCCAAGCGGTTGATATGATCAAAAAAGGATCTCCATTGGTTGCAACGGTAAAACAAAACTTCCCTGGTATGGCTGAAATCGTAGCACAACAATTGGAGAACGTATTCCAAGGCAAAGAAGTAGAAGGCACAGAGTTGTATGCACCAGCTAGCTTAATTACAAAAGATAACGCGTAATACAGGCAACTAATCATACGGTGGTATGAACGTCAAGTGAGCGGCTGGTTTCCAGCCGCTCTCATTCTAAAAAACGAAGAAAACATAAGTTGCAAGGATACTTTGGAAGCAGAACAAGTTCCTGTTCGATGTGGAGGATGATCAGATGTCTTTGTTGGAAGTGAAGCAGCTAGATAAAAGGTTCGGTCTGCATCATGCGTTATCCCAAATATCATTGTCGATCGAAGCGGGCAAAGTGCTTGGCTTGGTCGGTGAAAACGGAGCAGGCAAATCAACATTTATTAAAATCATTACCGGCGTGTACGCGCCAGATGGCGGAAGCATCTATTGGAATGGACAGCTTGAGACGATCACCTCACCACGAGACGCGCATCGGTTGGGCATTCATGTGCTGCATCAAGACCGTCACTTAATTCCGGCCTTCTCCGGCTACGAGAATTTATATCTGGGGACAGATATACCACAGGTTAAATTCGGTCTTCGTATTCGTTGGCATGAGATGAAACGACGTGCGGAAGCTTTAAAGAAAGAATTAGGCATGGAGCTAGATCTGGATAAGACCGCGGAAGAAATGTCTCCACCAGAGCGTACCTTGCTGGAATTAATGCGTGTGATGATGCAGGATTGCAAGCTATTAATCCTGGACGAGCCCACGGCTTCTTTAACCGATCAAGAGACCGAAATTCTATTCCGTCTGATTCAGCAATTAACTGCGCAAGGCACAGCGATTTTATATGTGTCCCACCGGATGGAAGAGATCTTCAAGTTGTCAGATCATATTGCCGTCTTCCGGAATGGGAAGAATGCAGGGACATTGCAGCGGGAAGAGGCGAACTTGAACAAAGTCATTTCCATGATGACAGATACGGATTATCAAGCCGCTGCTACCCATGAACGGCAGGATGCGAGCATGAATCCCGTCTTATTGTCGGTGAACCAGCTGTCTACTGTCGACGGCCGTGTGAAGCCTTCCAGCTTGCAAGTCCACGCGGGTGAAGTGGTAGGGATATTCGGATTAGCCGGCGCGGGCCGCACGGAATTGCTTGAAGCTATCTATGGAACGCGCTCGATCCAGGAGGGTGAGGTTGTCATCTCAGGCAAGTCGCATCGTCGGATGTCACCGCAAAAGGCGCTGGAAGCCGGGATGGTATTTATTCCGGAGGATCGTAGATCCGAAGGGTTAGTGATGGGGATGACGATTCGTGAGAATATGACACTCCCTCGATTACAGCATTTCTCGTCAGGTCTCTATGTGAAGCAACGGAAAGAGAAACATGCCGTGAGACAATGGATGGAGAATATGAATGTAAAAGCTGTGGGCTCGGAGCAGACGGTAAGCGAGTTAAGCGGAGGAAATCAGCAGAAAGTCGTGTTCGCCAAAGCCTTGATGCATGAGCCGATTCTCTTCTTATGTGATGAAGCGACCCAAGCTGTCGACGTGATGACACGTGAAGAGATTCACCGTCTGTTACGAGAGCAAGCGAATCAAAATCGTGGTGTTCTGTATGTGACATCAGATATTCACGAAATATTAGATGTATGTGATCGAATTTATGTGTTGCGTGAAGGGTCAATCGTGTCGGAAATTGCCGGCGGCGAAGCTACTTCCGAACAACTCTTGCAAATTTGCTACAATCGATGAAAGGAAGAAACATGATGGAGACCACTAAAATAACAAAAACGTCCTCTTCTGTGCAATGGAGCAAATTGTTTCGGTCCTACGGCACCGTCATTGCTGGCATACTTATTATCATAATGTTTAGCGTTCTGAATCCAGGATCCTTTGCTACGCTGGATAATGCGATTAATATTAGCCGCCAAATTTCCTTCTTGGTTATTATTGGGATCGGGGCAACGATCGTCATGTCCGTCAGTGAATTTGATTTGTCCATTGGCGCGATGGCCAGTCTGGGCGGCGTTATCGCAGCTAAAATTATCGCAAGCGGCGGGCCGTTATGGATCGCATTTGTCGTACCTGTTCTTGTCGCATTGATCATTGGATTTATTAATGGTTGGATTGTTACGCAGTTCCGCGTATTATCCTTCATTACGACATTAGCCATGAGTACGGTACTTGGAGGATTTACATTCTGGTTAACAGGCGGGGCAACGATCTTTGAGAATATTCCCGACAGCTTCCGTTATATTGGTCAGAAAAGCTTAGGCAGTATTCCGATGTTATCGATCGTGATGCTGCTGGTTACAATCTTGTTCTGGTATGTGATGACCCAGACGGCTTTTGGCAGACGCCTATATGCCATTGGCGGGAACGAATCCGCATCGAGAATTGCGGGATTACGCGTGAAATGGAACAAAAATGCGGCTTTTGCGCTTGGCGCGGCGCTTGCTGCCTTAACCGGTGTATTAATGGCATCTCGTTTGGGATCGGCACACCCGACCGCGGGTAATGGACTATTCCTTCAAGCTTACGCTGCAGCATATCTCGGCATGACCTCCTTTAAAGAGGGCGTACCGAATATTTGGGGGACGTTCGTTGGTGCAGCTATTATCGGGGTACTTGCGAATGGGTTAACGATTATGGAAGTGCCGACATTTATGCAGGATGTTATTACTGGGGTGATCGTGATCGCAGCGGTGATCATGCAGCGCTTAGGGCGGAATGCGCAATGACAACATTCTTTTACAGCAAGAGGAATTTACAGTCGTGGCAGCGTATTGGTGAAGAGAAAGAAGCTTTATTGATTGGATATTTTGTTGCAGGAGACCCCGATATGGAGAAATCCATTGAAATTGCGCGAGACTCGGTAACGGCTGGGATTGATATTCTAGAGATCGGTATTCCGAGCGAAAATCCGTTCTTGGATGGCGCAGTGATTCAGCGTGGACATGCTAGGGTACAGCATTTAAGTGATGAAGCTCATGATCATGGGTGGTTGCTGACTTATATGCGACGCCTTCGGCAGGAAGTCGATCGACCGATCTGGGCGATGGGATATAAGAAGGAGCTTCTGGAAGAAGGGATTGCTTACCAGCTTGCGGAAGAGGGATTGATCGACGGCTTAGTGATGCCGGATACGAACATCGAAGAACAAAAGAAGGTACAAGCGAAGGTTGCTCCATTCGGCGTTGATATTGTCGGATTTGTCAACAATGCGATCTCGGATGAAGATATGGAGACGGTATGTCAGAGCTTAAATATTCTCTATGCACAGCTCTATACGGGGGCGACGGGAAATCCACTGGCAAGCTCCAGCAATAACTTGGCTGATTTGTATGACAAAGCCAGAACCTTTACCGATTCGGCGATGATTGTGGCAGGATTCGGGCTTCGTTCGCCGGAACGCGTGAAGTACGTCATAGATAGCGGATTTGAGGGAGCTGTCGTAGGTTCTGTGCTTGTAGCGCGCTGCGAGAACGGTGAACAGGATTATTTGTACCGATTAATCGCTGACATGAAGCAGAATACGGCCATCGAAGAGCTGGGGAGGGAATAACCGTGGGCTATATCGCTGCGTTTGATATCGGAACCACGAATGCGAAGGGCGTGCTCGTTCGTCATGACGGTACGATGTCGCACGAACAGAATGTCCCCTTACATACACTGCATCGCGAGGGAACAGTGGAACAAGATCCCGAGCAATGGCTAGATGCGATTCGGACCATTGCGGATGCGTGGTGGACAGCAGGTGTTCCTTCGGACGAAGTGGAGCTGTTGTCGTTCAGTGGACAGATGCAGGATTGTATTCCGATTCGTGCAAATGGACAGCCTGTTCGCCCAGCCATTCTCTACTCGGATGGACGAGGTTTCGCGCAAGCGGAGCGGGTGAAGCAGGAATTGGGTTCGGAGCATATCTTTGAAGTTACAGGAAATGCGATGGACGGCACATTGACCTTTCCCAAGATCTTGTGGATGAAGCAGCATGAGCCAGAACTTGAAGCGCAAACCTCATGGTTTCTGATTAGCTCCAAAGACTATATTGTATTCCATTTGACAGGTGTAGCAGTGTCAGATCCGACTTCGGCAGCAACCGCTGGCATGATGAATCTACGTACACGACAGTGGGAGACAAGCTGGCTCGATCGATATGGGGTGGAAGTAACGAAACTTCCACCGCTGCTAGCAACAGACGAGATCGCGGGGACAGTTCACGCGGAAGCAGCAAGAATAACTGGATTTGCAGTCAGAACACCTGTGTTGTGCGGTATTGGGGATGCTGGGGCAACAACGATCGGTGCGGGTGTAACGGGCGATGGCGAAATGTACGGCTATTTAGGTACAACAGGCTGGGTCGGCATGACCGCATCGGAGAAGCTGCCAGCAGAGAATCATGTCTTTCATCTTGCGCATCCGGCTTCAGAATTGATCATCGCTGTAGCGCCATTATTGAATGCTGGCAATGCTCATCAATGGGCGGTTAAGACCTTTGGTGACATGGGGCTGAAAGATGGGGCTCCGACGAATGAGACATATCAAGCGTTCGAAGAAGCGTTGTCCAACGAGGATCGATCACAGAACCAGGTGTTATTTCTTCCGTATTTGAATGGCGAACGAACGCCTGTACAAGATCAAGCGGCGACAGGCTGTTTCATTGGATTACAGCAGACGACGACCAAGGCGATGATGGGCTGTGCGGTATTGGAAGGCGTGGCCTTTGCGATGAAGCAAGTTCAACAGCTCTTGGTTAAGCCTAGCGGAGATGACAAGCCATTGATATTCATTGGCGGCGGGAGCAAGAGTGCCGTCTGGTGTCAGATGCTTGCCGATATCTTTGGGGTAGAGGTTCGCGTTCCGGAAGAGTCCCAGTTTCTCCCGGCCCTAGGTGCCGCAGCGGCAGGATTTATTCGTTTAGGGTGGGTGCAGAGTTATTCTGAATTTGCTGATCGATATATCTTATCGTTCTCATCGAAGAAATATCTTCCGAATTCATCCCTCTACATGCACTATCAAAAGAAATATGAACGCTATGTAAACATCTATCCCTCGGTTAAATATTTGTTTACATGATCTTTAGATCGAAGAACCAGATTTCTCGCCAAAGCGGCATGAAATCTGGTTTTTTTTGTTTATCGAAAACCTTGTTAGGTCTTATGTCGTGTTTCCATAGGGAGCTGGATTCAAGCGGCTTTATAACGTAAATCCGTTGTAAGGTCTTTTTAACTATGCATTTTCATGATTTTTCATATTCCTTCACAATTCCTTTATTGAATATTAATATTCGGCAAACATTTCCATGGAAATGACTTAACAATCCTATGTGAAAATCAATATAGAAACAAAAACAACGCAAGTGACTGATTCGCACTATAAATTCTAAAGATTGGGTGAAAACAATGAAACAAAAAATGTTGAGCATGGTCGTAGCATCCGCACTCGTAACGGCGGCAGTAGCAACAGCAACAGCAAGTGCAGCACCGGTTGAGAAACAACCAACGAAGGTATCCGCAATTACCGATGTTCGTAATGTTCTAGCAAATCCGATCGTCAATGCAACGCTTGTCGTAGATGGCACCAGCAGCACGGTGAAATCGATCAAAGACGGCAGCAACGTACTATACGCGGCGGCAGACCTTGCAAATGCATTAGGTGCAAGCTACATAAACAATGGAAATGCAGTAACGTTGTTGAATGAATTCCATGCAGTTGAGCTAACGGCTGGTAGCGTTGCTTACAAGTTGAATGGCCAGGATGCAGACTTCACGGTCGCTCCGAAAGAACTGAATGGCTCGGTGTTCGTGGAACTCTCCGAAGTGGTTGACGCATTGGGCGGTCAAATCGAAGGCAGTAATCAAATTCATACCATCAAAGTACTTTCCGGCGTTTTCTCCGCACCTCGTTTCGTGAACAATACAACGGTCATCGTGAATAAAGATGATGCAGAAACAACCGAAGTATATAAACTACGCACAGCAAATAACAAGAATGAAGTGTTCTCAATTGTGGATGAAGCATCGACATTAGTCGTATCGCCAGACGGCAAATACGGCGTATACACGAATGAAAATGCGCAATTGATCTTGGTGAACACCGCAACAGGTACTTCCCAATTATGGAGCAGCGACAGTTCTGTAAAAACAGATATTACGTGGACGGCAGACAGTCAAAAAATCTATTTTGCACAAGGTGACAAGCAAGAGAAAATCGGTACAGCGACAGTAGATAGCACGGCAGTGAAAACAGTTCTTGCTGATAAAGTAGAGAACAAAGCAGATGTTCACGTGTCTGCAGACGGCAAAAAATTGCTGTATACGGTGAATGTAACGGGTGTAGCGAATAGTGACAAAGACAGCACAGAAGCATCGTTAACGATTGACTATTCCAAAGCAGGTTCGCAGCTATTTTCTCTCGATTTAACGAAAAAAGATGCAAAGGCTGTTCAGTTAACCAAAGCGTTGGATAACAAATTGTACGGCAGCGTATTGAATGATGGTCGCGTGGTTTACATCAGCGCAGACTCCGAAGGCAAAGTAGAGAACGATGTATTGAAAGTGATCTCCGCGGACGCGAAGAACATGACAGATTTAGTCGCAGATGCGAACGTGATCTGGGATGGGGTTACCGTAAATGATGAGTTGATCGTTGCAACCCAAAATGCAGCAGGTACGAAAGTATTTGCCTTAGCGAATGACGGATCGAAAAAAGAACTTTACAGCACAACCCAAGACGTAACGGAAATCGCTATTTCCGGTGACGGTACTCAAATCGCACTGATCGCAGATGGCAAGGTCGTCGTGGTAAGTGGCGGGGAAGCCGTAACTTTAACGAAGTAATCCCTAATAAATAGCTTTCTAAAAACGAGAGGAGCATTTCAATCATGAAATTATTCAGAAGATTTTCCATTCTTACATTAGCAACGATGTTCGTATTAACCTCTGCTGTTGCAGGTTCCGCATCTGCGGCTAGCAGCTTGAAAGGTAAAATTACCATTAACGGTTCGACAGCACTTCTACCATTAACACTTCAAGCAGCCAAAGAATTCCAAAAATTGAACCCGAAGGTTTCCTTCGCAGCTTCCGGTAAAGGTTCCGTAACTGGCCCTCAAGCGGTAAGCAAAGGGATTGCTGATATCGGCGCTTGTGACTGGGATGCAAGCACAGACGTACCTGGATTCAAAGCATTCGATGGGCAAGTTGCGAACAAAGTGGCAGTCATTCCTTTTGCAACAGTTGTTAACAACAATGTGAAAGTGGATAGCTTAACAACGGAGCAATTGAAAGGCATCTACTCTGGTAAAATTACGAACTGGAAAGATGTTGGTGGTGACGATGCGGACATCGTAGTCATCACACGTGCATTCGGTTCCGGTACACGCGTTAACTATCAAGCCAAAGCACTTGGCGGCGGCGATATCGTGAAGAAAAGCAAGAACTACAAAGAAGTAGCTTCCAGCGGAGACATGAAAACAGCTGTATCTACAACGCCAAATGCGATTGGTTACATCGACTTGGTCTATGTAAACAGCGATTTGAAAGCATTGAAATTCAATGGTGTAGCTGCAACAACAGATAACGTGATCAACGGTAAATATAAAATTTGGTCTTATGGTTACTACATGACAAAAGGCCAACCAACTGGCGCTACAAAAGCATTCATTGAGTATGTTCAAAGCTCGAAATTCCAAACTACAACGGTGAAGAAAATGAAGTTCATCCCGTTGTCTGCAATGAAATAAGAAACGAATAGATCACAACCAAGTGACCAGCCTCGAGCGATAGAGGGGCTGGTTCCTTTATGGGAGGAACCAAATGAGTACGCCAGTTCATGAACTGACCAAGCAACAATCCATTCTTGTGAATTCGACAACCACATCAAAGTTTAACCGTATGGCACGCGTTCGGTTGACCAACCGACTGTTCAAAGGATACTTCTTATTCAGTATTCTGGCGCTGTGCTTCGTGTTAGCCTTAGTCATCATCTTTATTGGTAAGACGGGATTTCTTACCTTTAATACCCTATCGTTCTCAGAGTTCTTCTTGTCGATGAACTGGGCACCGGAAGAGGATCATTTCGGGGCAGGATTATTCATCATCAATACGATGATTTTAACCGGTCTAACCCTTCTGATCTCTGTCCCGATCTCGATTGCAATAGCTGTCTTTAATGCAGAGATTGCGCCGAATTGGTTCAAAAGCTTTATTCGTCCGGTGCTTGATCTGCTCGTCGGGATTCCATCGATTGTGTATGGTTATTTGGGCATGACAGTACTCATTCCTTTCATCCGTGATTTGACAGGTGAGAGCTTAGGCGACGGGATGTTAGCGGCAGCCCTCGTATTATCCCTTATGATTTTACCGACGATTAGCCGGATTAGTGATGATGCGATAACAGCTGTTCCGAAGAAATACCGTGAAGCAGCCTATGCATTAGGTTCCACGCGTTTACAGGTGATCTTCAAAATCGTAATACCGGCAGCAAGCCGCGGCATTGTCACGGCTATTATTCTGGGGATGACACGTGCGATCGGGGAGACGATGGCGGTGGTCATGGTTATCGGGAATACGGCGCAGCTTGCAACGACACTCTTCACGCCTTCATCTGTTCTCACGAGCAATATCGTGATGCAGATTTCAAACGTTGAATTTGATTCAACTTGGAACTATGCATTACATATGATGGCGTTCTTGCTTCTAGCCATTTCCGTATTATTAATTTTGATTATCCGTTTCCTTCGGGCGAAAGGAGTGAAAGAGGCATGAGTAGTTTTTCAGCTACAAAACGGAATACGCGTGCACGCTTCTTCGATCGGACAGCGACTGCGTTATTCTGGGGAATCGGTATACTCATTCTTTTGGTTATCTTCTGGCTGCTCTATACGATCATGCATAAAGGCTTACCGAATATCACCCCGCAATTCCTTGTGAAGCTTCCAGAGGAAATCGATGCTGGCGGCGGTATCGGACCGATGTTGTTCAATTCCTTCTACGTTCTCTTCCTGTCATTAATCTTCTCCGTACCGATCGGGATCGGTGCAGGGATCTATATGGCAGAATATGCACCGGCGAACAAATTTACAGAAATTTTGCGAATTTGCGTGGAAGCTCTGTCTTCTGTACCGTCGATCGTATTCGGGATGTTGGGACTTGCCATTTTTGCAGAGTATTTTGGAATCGGATTAACGATTCTGGGCGGTTCGATCAGCTTAGCATTCTTGAACTTACCGATGCTGACACGGGTTACGGAAGAAGCGATTCACGCGGTCCCAGCAGATTTGCGCAATGCATCTTATGCGCTTGGCACGACCAAGTTCCAATGTATTCGTACGGTGGTGCTTCCGGTCGCGTTGAATGCCATCGTAACAGGTGTCTGTCTCGTGGCAGGTCGTGCTTTCGGGGAATCGGCCGTCATTATTCTGACAGCAGGCTTAAGCACGTCGGGCGAAATGTGGGATTTCAGTCTGTTCGCACCGGGTGAGACGTTAGCCGTGCATTTGTGGTATGTCCAATCCGAAGCGATCGTGGAGGATGCGCGTCAGATTGCAGATAAAGCTGCAGCGGTACTCGTGTTCGTCGTTCTCTTCATTAATATGGTGTTCCGGATTCCACTCTGGTTCAACAATCGTAAACTAAAGCGATGAAAATCGCGCGCAGCCTGCGCACTTGTAAGCTTCTCCATTGAACGGTGTTTTTCACCGGTTGGGGAAGCTTTTTCTGCATTTTTATGTCCACGTTTCCTATGGTATGATAGAGGGAAGAAATAAGCGTATTTCATTCTTTAAAAGGGTTAAATGGACTTCTTTTGAGAAATTTGGTGAATGTAGCGGAGTAGCTGAAATCGTTCTATAGAAGCGTCAGCGTTCGCCTTTGTACTCGGATTTCAACCCTTTCTGGGGTTATCAAATCAAGAAATCGGAGTACAAGAGCGATCGGAAGAATGATTCAGATGTGCAGCGACCGTTCATCATATTCCCATATGGATGATTTAACTTGTTTAACCCAATGAAATCACTTAATTAGAGGTGTATTTATGGAAAAATTGATCGTGATTGATGGAAATAGTATCGCGAACCGTGCGTTCTATGCGATGCCGCCATTAACCAATTCTAGCGGTTTACATACGAACGCTGTGTTTGGCTTTACAACGATGCTGCTTAAACTTATTGAAGAAGAGAAACCAACGCATTTGCTTGTAGCATTTGATGCAGGGAAGGTGACGTTCCGTCATGCTGAATACGAGCAATACAAAGGCGGACGTGCGAAGACACCATCCGAATTATCCGAGCAATTTCCGTTACTGCGTGAATTATTGACAGCGTGCGGGATTTCCCACTTCGAATTGAACGGCTATGAGGCGGATGATATTATCGGTACCTTGACGCGCATAGCGGATGAACAGAAGAAACAGGTCATGGTCGTGTCGGGAGACAAAGATATGCTGCAGCTTGCATCCGATCAAGTCACGATTGCGTTGACTCGCAAAGGGGTTACCGAGATCGAAGCTTATGATCCTGCGCAAATCCAGGAGAAGTATGGACTCTCTCCAGAGCAGATTATTGATCTCAAAGGGTTGATGGGAGATACGTCCGATAATATCCCTGGGGTTCCTGGTGTCGGGGAAAAGACAGCTCTGAAGCTCTTGCATCAGTACGGTACGGTTGAAAATGTACTGGCGAGCGTCGGCGAGCTGAAAGGTAAAATGAAAGAAAATATGGAGACCCATGCAGATTCCGCACGCATGAGTAAAGAATTGGCGACGATTTTCCGTGAAGTGCCATTGGAGCAAAGCTGGGATGACTTGAAATTCGAAGGCATTTCGACCGGACAAGCGTTACCTTTTTTCCGGAAGATGGAGTTCAAGTCCTTAATCGATCGCGTGGCTGCGATGGATCCTTCCGGTGGAGCGGGCAGTGAGGTCGATATGGAGCCAGCCGCGCCTTTGAATCTCGTCGTTGTAGAAGCCGGAAATGTATCTGAGTTGGACGCGAAGCTGTCGGAGGTAGAAGTGTTCCACGTCGAGGTCGTAGGAGAGAATCCACATCAATCTGACGTGATCGGCGTGGTGTTCCGTACATTTGACACGAGTTACTATGTACCGTTCGAGCTCTTGAAGTCCGAGGAAGCAGCAGCGCTTCGCAGCTGGATTGCGGATGGCGAAGTGCCCAAACGCGGTTATGATCTGCATAAGATTGATCTCGCTTTGCATTGGAAAGGCGTTGCTTTTGAAGGGGCCGCCTTCGATGTCTCCTTATCAGCGTATTTGTTGGATCCTACGGATTCGAACATGAGCCTAGACGGGCTAGCTGCTAAGTATGGCTTGTCGAGCGTGAAAAGCGATGATGAGGTATACGGTAAAGGTGCCAAGTTCAAAGTGCCGGCATTGAGTATGCTAAGTGAACATGTGGGCCGCAAGGCGATGGCGATTCAAGAAATTATGAAGAAGCAGCAGGCTGAGCTGGAAGACGTGGAAATGCATCAGTTGTATTATGAGCTGGAGCTTCCGTTGTCCAAAGTATTGGCCGATATGGAGAAGCAAGGGATCGCCGTGAATGTGGGTGATTTGCGAGATCTGGGTAAAGAGTTCGAAGCGATTATCAATACGTTGGTGACGAATATCTATCAACTTGCAGGGACGGAATTCAATATCAATTCTCCGAAGCAATTGGGTGAAATCCTGTTCGATAAATTAGGATTGCCTGTCATGAAGAAGACGAAGACGGGATATTCGACAGATGCCGAGGTATTGGAAAAGTTGGAGCCGTATCATGATATCGTGAAGCAAATCCTCCATTATCGTTCCATTGCGAAGCTGCAATCCACATATGTCGAAGGATTATTGAAGGAAGTTCGCCAAGAGACAGGGAAGGTTCATACCTACTATCGTCAGACGATTGCAGCGACGGGCCGATTAAGCAGTCAGTTCCCGAACCTGCAGAATATTCCGATCCGGTTGGAAGAAGGACGTAAAATCCGTAAAGTGTTCGTGCCATCAGAACCAGGATGGTCCATTCTTGCGGCAGACTACTCCCAAATCGAGTTGCGTGTATTAGCGCATATTTCACAGGATGAAAAGTTGATTGAAGCGTTCGTCCATAACATGGACATTCATACGAAGACAGCTATGGACGTGTTCGGTGTGCCGGCCGAAGCGGTGGATGCGAATATGCGCCGCCAAGCGAAGGCGGTCAACTTCGGAATTGTCTATGGGATCAGTGATTACGGATTATCCCAGAACTTGAACATTACACGGAAAGATGCGGCGAAGTTCATCGAGCAATATTTTGCCGTATTCCAGGGCGTGCGCAAGTATATGGATGACATTGTCAAGGAAGCGCGCAAGAACGGTTATGTAACGACATTGCTGGAGCGTCGCCGTTATTTACCGGAAATTAATGCTTCGAATTTCAATCTCCGTTCGTTCGCAGAGCGGACCGCGATGAATACGCCGATTCAAGGGACGGCTGCAGATATTATTAAGCTCGCGATGGTAAAGATGGAGGAACGTCTGCAAACCGAGCAATTGAAGAGCCGTATGCTTCTCCAGGTACACGATGAATTGGTCTTTGAAGTACCGGAAGATGAGTTAGAGATCATGAAGGAGCTCGTTCCTGAAGTCATGGCTGCCGCTTTGAAGCTGGATGTACCGCTGCAAGCTGATGTGAGCTATGGCGCGAATTGGTACGAAGCAAAATAAACCATAACAACATGTAACCTCTCCTTTTCTGTATAATTGAAGATGAGGTGAATGCATATGCCGGAATTACCGGAAGTCGAAACAGTCAAAAGAACATTAAATCAATTGATCGTCGGCAAGACGATTGAACGGGTAACCGTCTCTTTGCCGCGCATTATACAACGCCCTGATGATGCATTGCAGTTCGAGCATGTCTTAGCAGGGCATACCTTTCAACGTGTAGAACGTCGAGGGAAATTTCTACGCATGATCTTGGACGGGCTTGTGCTTGTCTCGCATTTGCGGATGGAAGGACGTTATGGGGTATTCCGTCAGGATGAGCCTGTTGAGAAGCACACCCATGTCATTTTCCATTTTACAGATCAGACAGAGCTTCGTTACAAGGATGTCCGCCAATTTGGCACGATGCATTTGTTCCAACCGGGTGAGGATCTGCAGCTGCCGCCATTAAATAAGTTGGGGATAGAACCTTTGGATGAGCAGTTTACGTTAGATCGTTTTAAGTCTGTGATTGCGAAGCGCTCCACGGCCATCAAACCGACTTTGCTAAATCAAGCATATGTGGTCGGCATCGGGAATATTTATGTGGATGAGTCCTTATTCCGTGCGGGTGTTCATCCGGAGACGAAGGCGAACACGTTAAGTGATCAGCAATTGGAAGACATCTACCACGCGGTCATTGCGACGCTAAGCGAAGCGGTTGATGCTGGAGGTTCCTCGATTAAATCTTATGTGAATGGACAAGGTGAGATGGGGATGTTCCAACAGCAGCTTCAAATTTATGGACGTAAGGACGAACCTTGCGTACAATGTGGAGCTATGATCATGAAAAGCGTGGTTGGAGGCCGTGGGACACACTATTGTCCGCGCTGCCAGCAAGAACCTCTTATGAAATAGGCACTTATCTCTTCTCCCGCCCATATGATGTGGAAGACAATGCGGCAATGAGCTACAAAGATCGTTGTTGACGGAAGCCACGAGCGGGAGGGAACAAGATGCTGTTGCATACCTTTTCATTGGTCTTGTTAGCATTTGCGCTGAGTTTGGATGGATTTGGCGTGGGGGTAACGTATGGATTGCGGAAGATCCGAATCCCTTTGTTATCGATCTTTATTATTTCCGCATGCTCAGGAATTATTATTTATCTTTCCATGCAAATCGGCGTATGGATCGCTCAGTATGTGTCGCCGGATTATAGTAAGTGGATTGGGGCCATCATTCTGATTGGCATCGGGAGCTGGGCACTGATTCAACTGTTCATGTCCAAGTCATCCCGTGAGGATAACGATCATTCAAGAACAGATCATATCCCTGCAGCAACCATAGAAGCAGATGCCCAAGCAGGTGTGAAGAAAACCGTTTTTTTATTCGAGATTAAGGCATTTGGTCTTGTCATTCAAATACTTAAAACCCCATCGGTCGCTGACGTGGATCGTTCGGGTTCGATTTCCGCCTCGGAAGCCGCATTATTAGGTGTTGCGCTTTCGCTGGATGCGTTTGGAGCAGGTCTTGGCGCAGCGTTATTAGGATTTTCGCCGCTGTGGACGTGTATATCGATAGCCATTGCTAGTGGAACCTTTCTCTATCTAGGAACACGTGTAGGATTTATGTTCGCAGGAATGCGTTGGATACGCAAGTTGTCCATTATTCCAGGCATCATGTTGATCATTATGGGCATATTAAGATTTTTCTAAAAGCGGTATGAGGTGACGTTATGAATATTGGGTTAACCGGAGGGATTGCGACGGGCAAGAGCACAGTCTCGTCGCTCCTGGTTGCGCGGGGTGCCTTACTTATAGATGCAGATCAGATCGCCAGGGAGATTATGCTCCCTGGTCATCCTATTTTGAGCCAAGTTGCTGAGCACTTTGGACAAGCCATTCTACAAGAGGATGGTTCATTGAACCGGAAAGCGTTAGGAAATATCATCTTCACGAATCCTGAGGAACGAAAAGTACTCGAGAGCATTACCCATCCTGCCATTCGAAGAATCATTCGAGAACGAATGGTGGATTATGAGGCACAATATCCGAATAAACTCGTCGTCGCAGATATTCCGTTGTTGTATGAATCGGGATCTGCTTATGAAGATTTTTTCGATGAGATTATGGTGGTCTATATACCTCGTGAACTGCAATTGGAGCGGTTAATGAAGCGGGACGGGATTAACGAAGAGCAAGCGGAGAATCGACTGAGAGCACAGCAAGATATTGAGTGGAAAAAAGAACGAGCCGACATTGTTATCGATAACCGATTCGGACCCGAGGAGACCGAACAGCAAATCGAACAATTCTGGCGCAGAAAGGGGCTCGGATGAACTTACTGCGTAAGAAGAGAGTGCTGCTTGTCATATTTATTGCATTTGTAACCGTGTTATTCTTTAGATCCGCATGGATGGGCACCTGGCTTTATCCTATCCCTTATAAAGATGTTATTGAGAAGCATGCGAAGAACTATGAAGTCGATCCCTTGTTAGTAGCAGCCATTATACGCGTTGAGAGCAATTATAAGCCAAGCCAGGAGTCGAGAAAAGGGGCGCTGGGGATGATGCAGGTGATGCCGAATACGGCAAGCTGGATTATCGAGCAGGCGAAGTTCGATGCGGTGACGTTGGAGGATTTGAAGCATGAACCCGAACCCAATATCCAAATCGGGACGTGGTACATTGCTTCGTTATTGACGAGATTCGATCAGAATAAGTATGCTGCCTTAGCCGCGTATAATGCAGGACCAACGGTTGTCGCGAAGTGGCTGCAGAATGAAACTTGGGATGGAAGCATAGAACAAGTGAAAAAGATTCCGTACGGTGAGACGAAAAACTATGTACAGCGTGTCGTTTATTATTATAATAAGTATAATGACATATATGGTCATTGATTTTGGGGCATAACAGAGAGAAGCGATGGACAAGCTGAGTACAGCTCATCCAACGCTTCCCTTGTACTTCTTTATTAGTATCTACCAGCAAGTTGTTGCTCAGCGATAGTTACTAGGCGTCTGGTGATATTACCACCAATCGAACCTGTGTCACGTGTAACCATGTTACCGTAGTAACCGTCTTGAGGGATAGCAATCCCTAACTCTTGAGCTACTTCATATTTAAGTTGATCAAGAGCAGCAGTTGCTTGAGGGACTACAAGATTGTTGCTAGAACGATTTTGGCTCATCTGCTTGTTTCACCTCCTTGCGGTTGGTAAATGTATTATGTGCTGAATTCGGATAGTTATTACACATATGTATTGGTATTTTTTATGGAAAGTTTAGTTAGTGAGATGGAGGAACTTATTTATGAAATGTCCGCATTGCGATTACTCGGGCACCAAGGTACTCGATTCGCGCCCTGCGAACGAGAATAGATCGATACGTCGACGTCGGGAATGTGAACGATGCAGCCGTCGATTCACAACATTCGAGATGATCGAAGAGACACCGTTGATCGTTATCAAAAAAGAAGGCAATCGCGAGGAGTTCAGCCGCGATAAAATTCTGCGCGGTCTTATCCGTGCGTGCGAGAAAAGACCCGTGCCGATGGAGCGTCTTGAGATGATCGTCTCTGAGGTCGAGAAAGCACTGCGTAATACAGCGAACCCTGAGGTGGAGAGCCGTGCGATTGGCGAGCTTGTCATGGAGCAGCTCTATCCGGTAGATGAAGTTGCTTATGTACGTTTTGCATCCGTATATCGTCAGTTCAAGGACATTAATATGTTCATGAAAGAGCTGAACAACTTGTTGTCGAAGCATACGGTGGATGAACATTGAAGGGACCGCATGATCCCAAGGTAATATAGCGTAGTATACACAGATTGTGTGGACATCCTATTGACAGTTTTTTCTGCCTTGTGATATGATTTCTATGCAATCGGGGCCATAGCTCAGCTGGGAGAGCGCTTCGCTGGCAGCGAAGAGGTCAGGGGTTCGAACCCCCTTGGCTCCACCATATAATAATAATCAACGTAGCCATTCGGCTGCGTTTTTTTATTGTGAGATGGAACCCCAAGGGGGTGAGAACCAGGGGTTCAGTCCGCGCGCAGGAAGCGAAGCGTACGAGCACGGCGTCTCATTCTACCGCTAAGGTTAGCCTCGTCGAATTCACTACGTCAGCAAGTTAAATCAGGAATGGGACATCCCATTGAAAGGGATAGCGAGTTGTACGAGAGGTACCCCCTTGGCTCCACCAAATAAGTCATTTAACGCAACCTAATAAGGGTTGCGTTTTTTATTTGGTGGAACACCAAGGGGGTGAGAACCAGGTTCGCCCGCGCGGACGAAATGGATGAAAAAGCATCGAAGAAAAGACATCGAAGATCTCGGGGTCCCCGCAAAGTATTCGGAATAAGCTTCAGAGCAATTCGTCACTTTGTGGGGTAAGAAAACGGCGTCTCATTCTACCGCTAAGGTTAGCCTCGTCGAATTCACTACGTCAGCAAGTTAAATCAGGAATGGGACATCCCATTGAAAGGGATAGCGAGTTGTACGAGCGGTACCCCCTTGGCTCCACCATAAACCACGTCACTGAAGTGGTTTATGGTGGAAAGCCTCAATACGTAGGGGTTCTATTGTTCATGGCACATTATTGTGTGGATGCGTGAGGACTGACGTTCCGCTATTTCTCCAGTATTACCGTTTTGACTGTGTACGCGGACAGGAGATACGCTATTATCTTATCAAACGTATGAATATAAGGTTTAATGAGCAAATAACGGAACCTCAGTCCGCGAACATCACAATTGTTAGCTGATTCTTACAAATAACGGATTCTCAGTCCGCCAGGTTTTCCGTGGCTTCTGCCCCGTGCCTAGGTTACAATCGAAGTTTATAAGTTCGAGCTCGCTGTTGACCGCTTTCGACTTCCATTATTTGCGGATTAACCAGTTCATGTAATATGCGTCTTGCCTGCCGATCGCTGACCCTAAGATGATTAGCGAGTTCTAAAGGTGTTATTGGACGTAACAGTCGGCGCGCAAACCTAACAGTTTCGGCTTCTAACCAAGATAAGGAGGAAGGTACGTCGGAGGCGACGAACTTCCCGATAAAAGAGAGGACCAACTGTTGACACTTTTTTGGCTCATCAACAATAGAAGGGTAGGCAATCGGAAGGAATGTCCACCCATCTAGTGATAACAAGCAGTGGCGTAAGCATAAATCTTTAAATCGTCTTACATCAAGATCTCTGGCATGAGGTCCATATCCCTGAATCTCAATTCCCCCTTTTGCACCAGCAGGCATGTAAGCTAAATCAAGATAACGATAGCCATTACTGAAGTCGTGAACCTCCCACTCAGGATGCAGATGATTCATATTTCCGACTACAGGAAACCATATCGATCGAAGAAATTCTACAGTTCCATGACCAAGTCCTTTTGTAAGTAGCTCTCGTCTTCTAGGGTTTTTCTCCATATCTAAGTTCTCCTGTAACCAATTCTCGTAGTGCTGATCAAATCGTGCCATTGTGCTTATTCTCCCTTCCGTCAAAAATAAAATCTTGGGAATGGTCTTAATCTCAATAAGAAAACAAAAGCCACCTCTATACAATTCTTCCTGATTACGGTATCAGGATAGTCATTGTATGGAAGCGGCGTGTTCTTCACGACCTTTACCTTTGCTATTATATCGCATGTTCTTCAGATCAACTATGAGTTGTTGCATACAAGTAGATGAGGTGTATTTTATCACTTGTAATAGGAACAGGGGTTACTTGTTGAATGCAAATATGCACGATTCGGGCTAAATGGGACAACCCATTGAAAGATGAAGCGAGTTCGACGAGCGGAATCCCCTTGGCTCCACCAAATAAAACAACGCAGCCTAACAAAGGTTGCGTTGTTTTATTTGGTGGAACCCCAAGGGGCTGTTCACATCGTCCGCACGTTGGCACAGGATGGTTAGGGTCTTTTCCGCTCAAGGCTGCAATTTAATTCGATAACAACGACGATCTTCTTGCATACGAATTCGTTTCGAAAACTTTTTTGCGCACCAATTTATTAATGATCGCTCTGCAGGTCGCCTTAAATAGCCAGGAGAATTCGCAACACGATTCAGAGATTGCTTCAATACGCATCGAGAAAAAATAAAAAATGTCTTGACATTGGAGTCAACTCCAATGTTATTCTGAATTCATGGAAAAACTTTATTCTATACAAGAGGTTTCGCGGATACTTGGGATAACGAAGGATACGCTTCGGTATTATGACCGGATTGGGATCGTCTCGCCATCCCGGAAAGACAATCGGTACCGCAGGTATTCGAAGGACGACCTCATAGACTTGATGAATATTCAGATCATGCAGTATGCGGACTTTTCTCTTGACGAAATCAGAGGGACGCTTAGTATCCGCAAGATGGAAAATATCGACCCCGTTTACTACGAAGAGGTTTCTGCGTTTCTCGATGCCAAAAACGCAGAAACGCGCAAGAAGATTGCCCATCTGGAAAAGGTCAGCCAGCTGCTCAACATAGCAGCCGAAACGTTAAGGAACTTTAATATCGAAAGCGACCAACGGTTGACAAAGATCGTCCGCGAAATTTACAAGGATATCCGAGGGGACGAACCAGAAAATTTCAAGGAAGGTTGTGATGACCATCAAGGTTAGGAATTATTATTATTTGATTGCAGGAGTTCTTGCGGTGCTGTTTGCCTTCACTCACGCATGGAACGGGCAATCCGCTGTGCTGCCGACACTCGACATTAGTCTGATTTCTATGGATACACAGACGGTTTTCACGTATGTCTGGCACATTATCACAGCGGAAAATCTGGTCTTCGGCATCGCATTCATTTTCATGTCATTCCAAAGTGAGCGATCGAAGATCCGGTTTGCCGCATGGATGATCGCGGCGATCCTGATCGTCCGGCTGATGGTCATTCTTGGCGTAACGGCAGTGGTTGACGTTTCGGGGCTTATGAATACGTTTATTGATTCTATTGCAATCGTAATCTATGTCGCAATTATCATACTGGGCACAAGAATGAAGGAAAAACAGTCCGTTGGTCAGCAGCTACAGTAACAGAGATGTTCGAGTTGTCTTCTAGCTCTGCAGACTCGCTCAAAGCAAGTAAGCAATCTCTGATCTCTGGTCATTCTAGATCAAACATGGTTATGATCAAAGTCGCACATTCAAAGTCGTGTTGTTATCGAGTATTTGGGCAGTGAAACTAACCAATCTGGGAGAGCGCTTCGCTGGCAGCGAAGAGGTCAGGGGTTCGAGCCCCCTTGGCTCCACCAAATAAGTCATTTAACGCAACCTAATAAGGGTTGCGTTTTTTATTTGGTGGAACACCAAGGGGGTGAGAACCAGGTTCGCCCGCGCGGACGAAATGGATGAAAAAGCATCGAAGAAAAGACATCGATGTTCTCGGGGTCCCCGCAAAGTAATCGAAATAAGCTCCAAAGCAATCGTCATTTTGTGGGATAAGAAAATGGCGTCTGAATCTACCGCTAAGAGCATCGAGGGATAGGCTTCGTCAGCAAGTTAAATCAGGAATGGGACATCCCATTGAAAGGAAAAGCGAGTTAGACGAGCGGTAACCCCCATGGATCCACCATTATAAAGATGACTGTATATCTTACATCGGTCTTTTTTTGTACATTGAGGTAATTTGCCCTGCAATATATTCAGAACTAAATTGGATACCGTCCTTAATCCACCACATAATAATCCCCAGTAGTGATGCTGCCATAATATCAGTAGAAACAGTATTCTTCGTTGATTCAATGCTTCTCGCGTTTCTTCGCATTGCTACCGTATTTTTTAATAATTTAAACAAGTTATCTTTGAATCCTTTATGCTCAAAGAATATGACGAAAAACTTCCGGTACTCATAAATATAATCTAGAAATGTAATCAATTGCTCCTGCTCATTGCTGCTCTGCGTTTTTAATAACGGGTCAATTTTTATCGACAGGTCGTCAAACATTTCGTGTGAAATTTGGCGTAACAGGTCGTTAATATCCTGATAATGTAAATAAAACGTTGCGCGATTTAGTTCTGCACGATTCGCAATTTTTTGAACGGTTAACTGAGATATATCCGGATTTTCAGCTAATAAGGAATAAACGGCATTCTTAAGCATCTTTTTTGAGCGAATTGCACGTGGATCTTCTTTTTTATGTGTAGACATTTGACCCCTCTATTATCGATTATTTTTTACTTCATCAACTCATAAACCAATTTTGTCGATTAGTTGACATTTTTAGAGAAATTGTAAATAGGCATTTTTATTAAAGGCTGTTATGATTTATTTTATTGACTATATGTCGATAAAGCAATGAAAAGAGGTCATAATATATGCCGCAAGAGAATAAGGAAGTAAATAAAGGAATACTATTAACCATATTAATTGTTGGCTGTTTCTTATCGACATTAAATCAAACATTATTAAATGTCGCTTTAAGTAATTTAATGAATGTGTTTGATGTCTCAACAACAACTGTACAATGGATTTCAACAGGTTTTATGCTTGTTAACGGGGTACTGATTCCGATTACAGCGTTTTTAATGAAACGTTTTACAACGCGTCAATTATTCATTAGCGCCATGCTGTTTTTATTAATCGGGTCCATTATTTGTGCATCGGCACCCGTATTTAGTATGTTACTAGTCGGACGTATGATTCAGGCGGCTGGTGCTGGGATTATTATGCCGCTGATGATGAGTGTCATTTTGGTCGTTTTCCCAGTAGAAAAACGAGGCAGTGCCATGGGGTTAATTGGATTAGCGATGATTTTCGCCCCTGCAATTGGCCCGACACTTGCTGGATTTGTTATAGAATACCACTCATGGCGTTGGTTATTTATCGGTATATCAATCCTTGTCGTTTTCGTCATTATATTGGCGATGAAATATTTAATGAATGTATCAAAAACATCGAAGGCAAAGCTGGATGTGCTAAGTGTTATTTTATCAACCGTTGGATTTGGCCTTATTTTATACGGCTTCAGTACCGCTGGTAGCAAAGGCTGGGGATCTACAGTCGTTGTGCTTTCATTAGCGATAGGTATAATCGTTACAGCTCTATTTTGTATTCGACAAATTAGATCAGCGGACCCCCTATTAAATTTATCTGTTTTTAAAAATAAAGTATTTACGCTTACCTCTCTTATTAATGTACTAGTAACGATGATGATGTACGCGGATATGATTTTATTGCCAATCTATTTGCAGAATGGTCGCGGTTTTACGGCATTTGATGCCGGACTTTTATTATTACCAGGTGCGCTTGTGAATGCCTTTATGTCACCAGTTACAGGTAAATTATATGACCGCTTTGGTGCGAAACCGGTATTTATTATTGGATTGGTGTTTATTATTCCATCGATGTGGGCTGTAACGGATTTAACGGAATCGACAACATATATGTTTTTAATGATTCGAATCATTTTCCTTCGGATTGGTCTGAGCTTCATAACCATGCCACTGAATACGGCGGGACTTAACGCCTTGCCAAAACATCTTGGTACACACGGTTCAGCGGTTAATAATACAGTTCGCCAAATTGCTGGTGCGATCGGTACGGCTATCGTGATTACGGTTTATACAGCGCAGGTAACTAGCCATGCAGGAACAATTGCGCAAGCAAATCCATCTGCCAATGCGGACAAAATTAAATCGCTTGCTTCAATTTTAGGTTCAAGTGATGCCTATTACTTCATGACATTTTTAGCAATTATCGCACTTGTTATGACTTTATTTATGCCAAAGAAAAAGAAGAAAATGATTGAAGAAACATCCTAAGTCGTTGTCAGTAATGAACAGCCTCTATTAACCGTTCAGCAAGCGAGTTCTCAGCAACCTATTCGATCCTATAGGTATGAAGAGGAAATTCGAGGCAATCTAGCATGAATAGGGCGACCTTGGAACAGGCTCAAACTCAAGGACACGACTGAAACCAGTCGTGTCTTTGTTTATGCGGATTGTATCTTTCTTGAACTTCATAGGGAAAAAGCAGTACGAATCTTTCTTGTAAAAATTCATCAACGTAATGCTCTTGCAACATTTAATGGTAGTGAAACAGGTAATGGCGGGAGAGCGCTTCGCTGGCAGCGATGAGGTCAGGGGTTCTCCCCCCCTTGGCTCCACCATAATTTCACATCATGGATTGTTAGCTCAGTTGGTAGAGCATCTGACTCTTAATCAGGCGGTCCAAGGTTCGAGTCCCTGACAATCCATACATTTAAGAAAACGGCAGAAATGCCGTTTTTTTGGTGTTTATTGAGTTTAATGTTCGAGTGAGTGGGGCGGGAGTCGGCTGGAGGGAATGAACTTTGGATATCCCACTGAGGCTCCCTCTAGATACAGTACTTTTCATGGCTTAAACCATAGTACTCTTGACGTTGCGGACCGTATTGCAGTTATTTTCGTATGTTAGCTCATTTATCTCGGTTTGCGGACCGTATAGCCCTTATTGTCCTCAATCGAAACCAATAGGAGGAATTTTGGGTAAATAGCTGCATTTGAGTCCGCAAGCCTCGCGAAACACTATGCTTTTCTACAAATAAGGGCTCCTCGGTCCGTTGCATCTTGGTTAATTCATATTTTTTATCTTTTGAGTTGGTAAGTTCGGTTGCGCTGTTGGCCACTAACAATATCCAGTAGCTGCAGTTCCACCAACTCGTGCAAAATGCGTCTGGCATGGCGATTGGTTACTTTTAGATGATTTGTGAGTTCGACAGGGGTAAAGGGACGCAGAAGACGTCTTGCGTAACGCAGAGTTTCAGCTTCCAGCCAAGTTAACGTAGAAGTAACATCGGTCGTGATGAATTTTCCAATAAAAGCGAGCACTAGCTGTTGGCATTGCTTCGGTTCTTCCACGATCGAAGGATAAGCAATCGGAAGAAAGGTCCAACTATCGAGCGCCAGCAAACAATGGCGTCTGCATAAATCCTTGAACCGCCTGACATCAAGATCTCTGGCGTGTGGCCCATAGCCCTGGATTTCAATTCCGCCCTTGGCATCCCCCGGCATATAAGCCAAATCCAAATAGCGGTAGCCATTGTTGAAATCACGCACCTCCCATTCAGGAAACAGGTGATCCAAATTTCCAACTGCCGGGAACCATATCGTGCGCAGGAACTCGACAGTTCCGTGTCCCAGGCCCTTACTAAGTAGTTCCTTTCTTCTATGATTGCTCTCATTGTTTATATGGTCTAATAACCATTCCTCATACTGCTGGTTAAAGCGTGACATTGCGTTCCCCTCCTTAAGTCATAAACCCAAGCACAATTTATCCCACAAAAAAACCGCTCCCATCAATTCCCCCGGAATCATGATTCAGGATGGGCATTGTATGAAAGCGGCGTGTTCTTCACAACCTACGGCTTTTATTATATCGCGAACAATGTAATGAAACAATTTTTTCATTACTAAAGTGTAAATATCAAGTGTAATCTTATCCGACACCTGTAAAAGAAAATCTGGTGAACAAACAGGAATGCCATCTGCTAACGATAAAAGGCGGATTTTAGATGAAACTAAAGTTAAACTAGTTCCTCTGCTATGACGGATTATAATGGGAATAACACAGAGGAGGTAGATTTAATCATGGTTAACCAAGTGCAAGCCAGTATTCAACTTTCATCTAAGCTTCCTGTTTCCTATACACCAGATGTGGTTGTGGTGGGAGGTGGAGCATCGGGTGTTGCAGCAGCTATGGCTGCCGCCCGTAACGGAGCTGAAACCTTATTGATCGAGCAACGAGGGTATTTAGGCGGAATGGGAACAGCAGCGCTGGTACCCGCGTTCTGTCCTTATACGGATGGTGAGAAACCTATCATACGGGGGATCGGCCTGGAGCTGTTGGAGAAGATGAAGCTTGCTGCCGGTGAAGCCTTCTACAGCCGTAATAAGGATAGATTAGATTGGGTAGCTATTGATGTTGAGATCCTAAAGTGTGTATATGACCAGGAAGTATTGGACAGCGGCGCTAAAATTTTATTTCACACCTTTGCCGATCAGGTTCTGTTGGAGGGAGATCGCATCAGCGGTCTTGTGATCAGTAATAAATCCGGACGATCGGTCGTTCAAGCTAAGCTGTATATCGATGCCACGGGGGATGCGGATCTCGCAGCGCTTGCCGGCGTGTCATTCCAGACCGGGGGAGAGCATGGTGAATTGCAGCCAGGCACGATGTGTTATGTAGTCACAGGAGCGAACAAAGCTCGCTTTGATCAATTTCTAATCGATTCGGGACAAAATATAGCCTTGGAGAATACCGTCATAGAGGCACAGCGAAATGGGGATCTTCCACAAGGACGTAAGCGTATTTCAGGCATTGCTTGGATTACGGATACGGTTGCTGGCTTTAACTTTGGACATATATTTGGAATTGATGGCACAAAAGCGGAGGATTTAACCCGAGCAGCCATCGAAGGACGGCAATTAATTCAAGTGCAAATCCAATTTTTGCGTAAATATGTGCCGGGGTTTGAGGATATCCATCTCGTCCATTCCGGTGATCAAATTGGTATTCGTGAAACACGGCGGATCGCAGGTGACTATACACTGGTCGTGGAGGATTACATGTCGATGCGATCGTTTGAGGATGATATCGCGCGCAACGCCTACTTCATTGATATTCATCTCGCAAATGCCAGCAGCACAATGACGATCAAGTATTTGCCAAAAGGAAAATCACATGGTGTCCCTTATCGCTGTATGCTGCCGCAAGGTAAATCCAATCTGATTGTAGCTGGACGCTCCGTCTCATCCGATCGTCCGGTGCAGGGCTCGCTTCGTGTCATGCCGAATTGCTTTGCGATGGGGCAAGCCGCAGGTACGGCAGCGGCCATGGCGAGTGTGGATGGAGGAGGATTCCGCGAAATATCCGTATCCGGGCTTCAGCGTAAGCTGATCGAGCAAGGCGCTTGGCTTGGGGAGCGGCCGGGTTATGCAGAGCATGATCAAACTGCTGTTTCCAGTCATATTGAATTTGAAGAGGAATGTTAGGCTGCCGCTAATAATAATAAAGGTCGACCTCCTGTTAGGCTAGGCAGGGGAGTCGATCCTTTTGTTTTTCTATAGGTTGATACTGTATTTCCAGTTATACTAAATGAGCAAGGGATAGGAGGTCAATGGTCTTATGTATCGATTAGTTATTGTAGACGATGAAGCTGCCGTTCGCTTTGGACTAAGCACCTATTTTGACTGGAGTCGGTATGGTATTGAGGTTGTAGGTGAGGCTGATGATGGGGATGTGGCCTTAGAGGTCATCGAGCGGGTCAGGCCGAATATTGTGCTTACGGATGTTCGTATGCCCCATATGGATGGAATTCGTTTATCCATGGAAATTAAGGAGAGGCTTCCGACCACCCAAATTGTATTTGTCAGTGGTCATGATGATGTTGATTATCTTAAGTCTGCGTTGAAGGTCAATGCGGTTGATTATATATTCAAGCCAGTGAATATGCAGGAGCTGACCACAGTTATTGAGCGCGTAGTGGCTGTGTTGCAAGATGCGGAGCAAGAACGCACATATATTGTAGATATGCAGGTTAAGCTTACGCAGAGCATGCCTTTACTGCGCGAGAAGTTCCTCATGTCCTTGATTCGCGATGGGGTAACACATCCGGAGCGTATTAAGTATAAGCTTGATTTCCTTGGACTTGATCTGCCGATGGCAGCTGATTACTGGACCATCCTAGTGAACATCGATGATAGCGCAGTCGTCGTCTTAACTCGCTCCGAGCGGGATCAGCAGTTGCTTTCCTATTCTGTTCTGAATATTATACAGGAATTAATCAATCGGAATATGCATGGATACATGTTTGAGAATAGAAATGGTGAGTTCGTAGGTATTCTGAGAATGGGAAAAGGGGATAACCAAGAGGAGCAATTGTTCCGTTTAGCAGAGGAGATTCGCGATAATCTCCAGCGATGGCTAAAGATAAGTGTTACGATCGGCGTTGGCGAGCGCATCTCATCCCTGACTTCATTGCCTCAATCGTATACGCAGGCACGTGAAGCTGCTGAACAGAGATGGTTTTTAGGCAAAAATCATATCCTATCGATCGATAATTTACAGCAGGATAAGAACACTTTCTATCGATTCGATCTTGCTCAGGGAGAACGTATCTTGTCTATGGTGAAAGCAGCGGATAAGGATAAGCTGCTATCAGAGCTAGATAAGGTTTTTGAACCGTTGGCACGCAGCCGCAAGGAAGGACTTGTTACCTGTCGCCATGTCAGCTTGCAATTGATTTTACTAACAAGCCGTCTTATGCTGGAATTAAATATGCTGACACCGGAAATAGCAGACAAGGAGACGCTTCTCTGGGAGCAGGTTTTTAAGCAAGAAACGATGCTTGATTTAAGAGCTATTGTAGAAGCTCATATGCTAGAGGTGTGTGAACGTGTTGGTGAGAAGCGAAATGGAAAGCCCAAAAATGTGATAGAGAGAATCCATCTCTTGATCGACCAACGTTATGCGGAAAATTTACAGGTAGGCGATATCGCCAAGGAGGTCTTTTTATCTCCAACCTACTTATGTCTCTTATTTAAACAGGAAACGGGAGAAACGATTAATGAATACATCACAAGGGCCAGGATCGAGAAGGCGAAGGAGCTGCTAAGAGATCCACGTAATAAGTTCTACGAGGTCTGCTATAGGGTAGGTTACTCTGATCCTAGCTATTTCAGCAAGCTATTTAAGAAGATTACAGGTCTCACACCGAGTGCCTTTCGTGATCAATAGATGTGAAGGCGGTGAAGCAGGGTGAAGAGCCTTCTGAAGAGAAGTTGGGACTACGGCTTGCTGATCTTGAAGGGAGTTATGGCGGTTAAGTCATGGCTGTTGGCCTATATTGTCTTCATTCTGATTCCTGCATCGATTCTGATGTATGCATATACGCAGAAATCATCGCAGATTCTGGAAGAAGAGGTAACCTATTCGATGTTGCAAACGCTTAAACAAGCCAGTATTAATCTGGATTATCAGTTTGACTCTGTACGAGATACATCCAATATTATTTTCATGAACCCCAAGTTGCATCAATATTTAAGCAGCACGGCAACCGTTGGTCAGCAGCTGGATTCGCTCAAGGAGCTGCGATATTTGGTTGACAATGCCCAGACGAATCCAAATGTATTCCGAGTGCGATTGTTTGTGAATGGCAATCGATTGTATGCTGGTGAAAAAATCAATTTTTTTACGTTGGATACCTTGAAGGATAGACCTTGGTTTCGACAAGTTAGGGAAGCAGGAGGTACTATACTGTGGACAGGCGCCTATTTAGAATCTTATATAGACACTGAATCCACCTATGTGTTCTCGGGTGCCAGAATTCTGAGGGACCCTGACGATTACGAACAGATTTCAGGGTATTTATTGATTGATGTAGCTGAGAAAACGATTGAGCATATTTTGTCCAAAATGAAGCTGACCCAGGAAGGCCATATTTATTTGGCAGCTCCCGATGGTACGATTAAATCTAGTAACGAAAGGGAATCGCTGGGGACCACCATGAAATCAGCTGAAGTGTTGGAGGCATTAGGGCAAAGGGACGAAGGAATTGTTCCCCTGATGAAGGATAAGAACCCTCGATATGTAATTTACACGAACGTTCTTTCAACAGGCTGGCGGCTAGTGGCAGAGGTACCTAAAACGGAGATAACCTCTCGTGTGATTGCGTTGAATCAGTTTTCAGGCGTAGCGACTTTATTTGGTGTAACCATTCTATTTTTGCTGCTTGTATTCATATTGCTCGCTGTGATTGTACGTGGGATGAACCGCAGGATACAGACGGTCATCATGACGATTAAGCGGGAAGGCATTGACAGCTTGGACGATCGGATCGGAACCTCCGATGCACTGCTCGAGAATAGTGTGGATCATTTGATACATAGAGTTCATGATTTGATGGAGGAGACCTATCGATCCAAGGTACAGGAGCGGGAAGCTCAGCTGCGTGCTTTGCAGGCACAGATCAATCCACACTTCTTATACAATACGCTGGATACCATTAATTGGATTGCGATTGGACGTAATGCTCATGATATTAGCCAGATGATTGATGGCTTGGCCAAATATTTCCGGCTTAGCTTGAATAAAGGCAGAGACTTAGTAAGCATAAGTGATGAGCTAAATTTGGCCAAGGTTTACTTGGAAATTCAGCAAACACGATTTCCTAAGAGTTTCACCTTTTATTTTGAAATAGAAGAAGACCTGGATCATTATGAAATGCCCAAGCTGACGCTGCAACCCCTAGTCGAAAACGCACTTCTGCATGGGATACGTAAATCAAAGGGGAAATCTGGAATAATCCAAATTCGGGCTTGCCGGGATGGTGAAGATCTGGTTCTATCCGTTACGGACAACGGGATTGGCATGGAGCAAGAGCTTGCAGACAGTTTGTTGACCGAGCCACAGCTGGACCTGCGTTCTGACGGGGAGGGCAGCTCTTATGGCTTATATAATGTAAATGAGAGAATTAAATTGTTTGCAGGAGAAGCTTATGGTTTGAGTATTCGTTCAAAGCTTGGTGAGGGTACGACAGTTTCGGTTCGTTTTAAAATAGCATAGCATGGCGAAAAGGAGGCTGTCCCAGCAGTAGATTTTCTACTTGTGGGGCTGCCTTTTTATATTGTGTAAATACCTTAAGATACTACCCGAAACCAAAGCATTACCATCTACAAATAGATCGTGCCACTCTTTATAATACGAATATAAGAACACGGAGGTGAGCCGAACTTGAGTATGATACGGGCAGAGCTTGAACAGCAAACAGCTCACATGAAGAGGAAATCAATACATAAGAGCCGCTGGAAGCTATTTCGAAATAATTACGATCTGTATTTATTATTGATTCCTGGCTTGATATTTTTGCTTCTATTCAAATATGCACCGATGTATGGGATCATCATTGCTTTTCAGGATTTCAACATTTTTGATGGGTTTATCGGAAGCAAGTGGGTTGGACTGGGTCAATTCGCGAAGCTTATTCATTCGGACGAGTTCTATCAGGTATTCAACAATACGCTGTTAATCAGTTTTTACAAAATAATTTTGCTCTTCCCCGTACCGATCATCATCGCTCTTTTCTTGAATGAGGTGCGCAGGGCTGTATTTAAGAAGACGATCCAGACGATTATATTTCTTCCGCATTTCTTGTCATGGGTCATTATTTCCGGGTTATTCATGAATATCCTTTCTCCGTCCGGTGGGTTGGTGAATCATGTCATCGAATGGCTGGGAGGGACGCCGATCTCCTTTTTCCTCGATAATCACTTTTTTCGAAGTGTTGTTGTTTTTACGGCAGGCTGGAAGGAATCCGGGTGGAATGCCATCATCTTTATTGCAGCGATTGCGGGAATTGAACAAGAGCAATATGAGGCAGCCTCCATCGATGGCGCAGGACGGATCAGACAGATGATTAACATTACACTTCCAGGTATACTGCCAACGATCATTCTAATCTTTATTTTGCGTCTAGGCTACTTACTCGAAGCTGGGACTGAACAAATATTAACGATGTATAATTCGGTCGTGTATTCATCAGGCGATGTGATTGGTACCTTCGTATACCGCCAGGGACTAGGTCAGCAGGATTATAGCTTTAGCACGGCAGTAGGCTTATTCAACTCGGTTGTTGGTTTGATCTTGATCGTATCTGGTAATGAGCTTAGTAAAAAATTAATTAAACGAAGTATATGGTAGGTAAAGCTTATGGACTACGAAAAACTTTAAGGAGGTATACATATTGCATAAAAAAACGATAAGAGACCGATCCTTGGATCTATTAATCTACCTATTTCTCCTTCTTGTGGGAGTAATAACCCTGCTGCCTATAGCCAATGTGCTGTCCAAAGCGGTGAGTGATGAATCGGCTGTCATTTCCGGCAAGGTGGGGATTTTACCGGTAGGCTTTCAATTGCAAACGATGAAATACGTTATATCCTCCAGTCAATTTATTACTTCCATAGGTATTTCTATGCTGGTTATGATTGTAGGAACCGTGCTTGCGATTGCATTAACAGCCTTGACGGCCTATCCCTTATCGAAAAGAAATTTGCCGGGCATTTCCTTTATTATGCTGCTGTTTATATTCACTATGCTCTTTAATGGCGGGATTATTCCTAACTATCTGTTGATGAAGGAGCTTCATCTGATCAATAGTCTATGGTCCTTAATTCTTCCAGCTTTAATTAGCGTATTCAATATGCTAGTCATTAAAAGTTACTATGAATCACTTCCGGAATCATTAGAAGAGTCTGCCAAGATAGATGGAGCCAGCAACTTTACGATCTTGTTCCGTATCGTTATTCCTTTGAGTGGTCCCGTTCTGGCAACTATCGCTCTTTTTTATGCCGTATATTACTGGAACGATTATTTTAATCCGATGCTTTACATTAACGATGCAGGCTTAAAGCCACTGCAGTTGTACCTGCGCGACATTGTTATGGATGCAGATAGCTCCTCCGCTATGAATAAGAGCGCCGACGATATGATGAATGTCTCTCCGGAGGGTGTTCGCTCTGCGACGGTTATCGCTTCGATCATACCGATGCTTCTCGTCTATCCTTATTTGCAAAAGCACTTTGTCAAAGGCGTGCTGATTGGCTCTGTTAAAGGTTGATGATCCGAATTGCCTTACTTTATTGCATTAATGCCCCCGATGTGCATCGTGGGATTAATGATATAGTACACAAATGAATAGGGAGGTCTACCCATGGCAATGAACTATAAAAAATGGATGATGGCAACACTCGTAGGAGGATTATCTGTAACATCTCTGGTCGCTTGTTCCTCTACCGGAACACCAGGAGCTAGCAGCATAACCCCAGCTAGTAAGCCATCAGCAGAGGTCTCAAAAGCAACGACAGAACCCAAGTCTGACTTGAAAACACTCCAAATCTGGCAGAAGGATGATTATAATACGTATCCGGTAGCCAAATATTTGGAGCAGAAGACGGGTTATAAGGTTCAGTATGATATGCTGCCGCAAGACAAGCCCGAGGACAAGTTAAATATATTGATTGCTTCCGGTGAGCCTTATGATGCGATTACAATATATGGAAGTACTGATTTCAAAGCGCTATACTCCGACTATGCCAAAAAAGGTGCCTTAATTGAATTGGGACCGTTGATCGACAAATTTGGACCCAACATTAAAGCAGTCATAGATCCGGAAGCTTTGGAAGCTGCCAAGGTGGATGGAAAGCTGTATGCGATCCCCACCAAAAGCATCTCGAATGTAAACACAAGCTTATACATTCGCCAAGACTGGCTTGAAAAGGTAAATATGAAGTCGCCTACTACATTAGATGAGCTTACAGCGGTTCTGAAAGCTTTCAAAGAGAAGGATCCTGGCGGTAATGGAGACAAAAATATACCTTTAACCGTAAAAGGTGAGGCTCCCTTCATTGATAATATTGCTGGCGCATTTGGAATTCCAAATTTCTGGAATAATGTAAACGGCAAGATGACACCCCGTATTTTAGACCCTGCGTATCCGGAGTATGTGAATTATGTTGCCGACCTTTTCAAACAAGGACTGTTGGATAAAGAGTATGCAGCCAACAAAGATGCTACGGCTAAAGAAAAATTTACAAGTGGAAAAGCAGGCATGATCCTGTTGAACTGGTCTGACGTTCCCACGATTGCCGATGCTTTAACGAAAAATATTCCCACGGCGAAAGCGAGCTATATTTCGGCATTGAAAGGTGAGGATGGAAAAGCGGGACTTGCTGCATTCAGGGGCTTTGACCGACTTACTTTTATTCCTAAAGCTTCCAAGCATCCGGAAGATGCGATGAAGTGGATAAATGCTAAGCTTGAAAAAGAAACGTTTATTAACATGACCATTGGTGAAGAAAATAAGCACTATACATTGAAGGATGGCACTTATACGCCTATTCAACCTATCTTTTCCGAGGAGCGCAATGCGGCCAATAATTTCTTAACGGGCTCCGACGACACGAACTATCCGATCTACTGGCAGGCACGTGTTCGCAAGGATATGCGTTTGTTCGAAGCATGGGAATTTATGAACAAAAAAGAGCCAGCCAATACGAAAGTAGAAGATCCATTAGGTTTTGCTCCGTATCTGCCTGAATTCTCGAAAAGCTTTCAGCAATTGAACACGATGGTGGGGGATTATACGATGAAGCTGGTTTTCGGTGCTGAGCAATTGAGCGGTCTAGATGCTTTCATCGCCAAATTCAAATCCTCAGGTGGAGAAGCAAGTTATAAAGAAGTGAATGATTGGTACACTGCGGCTAAGAAGTAGCAGAGTAACACGATACAACAAAAGCTAAGAGTGGAAGAAGACACAACAGCGTGTCTTCTTCCACTCTCAACTTTACTTAAGTAAATGGAAAGGGGAATATAATATGGTAAAAAATAAATGTATTAAACAAATTGTAAGCGCATTCATATCTCTAACTCTACTGTCGGCAATGTTCATAGATCAACGAAATCCCGTTCATGCCGCGGACTATACGGCCACAATAAATATCGATACGAATGTTGAATCGAGCTTAAGTGAAAACTTCGGGGGATATAATGGGGATTTTCAAACTTATGGCATCTTATACACGGATCAGACGGCCATCGATTTGGCAAATGGATTGAATGGTCGTGTGTTCCGTTTTCCCTCCGGGACGGATAGTGACTATTTTGACATGAGGAGAGGGGATGACGATGACGAGTGGGTATCCCAATTTTTCGGAAAAATGCCCACATTCCATGCGGCCGTTAACGACGGGCAAATCTTGAGAGCCAAGCCTGACAAACATCAACTTCAGGGTTGGAAATATTTTCTCGACCACGTGCAGGGAGAAACCATGATTATTATCAATGGATTCACCGATACGCCAGAAACGGCAATGGCGATTGCGAAATATTGCAAGGATAATCAGATTAAGGTTAGCGCCTACGAGCTGAGCAACGAAGCTTTTTTATTCAGTAAATTTTTTCCGACGGCAACGGATTATGCGGATAAAATGAAACCGTATTATGATGCAATCAAATCCGTAGATTCGAAAGCACAGGTAAACGTCATGTTTTCTCAAGGTGAAAAACCCGAATGGGATAAAGAACTGGCTGCTTATCCAAACAAATATTGGGATGGCGTATCCTATCATTTTTATCGGGGCGGTGATCGGTATTCAACGTTCGACCAAGCGCGCAAAGACCTGAATTCCGCCTTGGCCGAGCGTACCAATTCGTATATTGATTCCTATTACCTTGCGAAAGGTAGACCTGATATGCCTGTAACGATAAGCGAGTTTAATACAACTCCTTCAACGATGACCAATTTGTCCACATCTGGGATGATAAAAACGCTTTATAATGGCATATTCGCCGCTGAATATACGACCAGATTGTCCAGCCATCCCAATGTGAAACATGTGCTTCTGCATGCAATGATGCAGTTTGGCACACAGCCCACCAATAGCTATGCTGTCGCGATGCGAGATGCATATGAAAAAAAGACGACATTAGATACAACGGGTTACGATTTTGGTATTTATAAAAGCGGTGCTGCTTTAGGGTTGCAAATCACCTATGAAGCGATCAACAACAGCTCCCACTTATGGAAAACAACCACTTTGGGAGGGGCAGAGGTTAACAAGTATTCGGGCAGCAACATGCCTGCTTTATATTCGCAGGCATATAAGGGGAAAAATAATAAAAACTATGTCATGATCACAAACAAATCGGACAGTGCTCATACCGCAACAATCAACATGAACGGAGCTCCCGTAGCATCCAATATGACGAAAACATATATCTCATCAACAGACCCTGAAATAAAAAATACAGTGGCTGACCCCAATGCTATCGCCATTCAAACGGAAGATACACGCAATCCGGTAACGATTCCGCCATACAGCGTGATGAGAGTAGAATGGGATGCTTCCGGAGGACAACTGCCGCAGCCTACTCGTATTGTTCAATCTATTGTTGGTAATAGTCAGGTTGAGCTAACTTGGCTTGATTCACTGCTTGCAACTGGATATCTCGTGAAGTACGGGACGACAGCTGGCGTTTATACAAATACGATAGATGCAGGCCAGTCAAAGAACTATACCGTGACGGGCTTATCCAACGGAACAACCTATTACTTTGCGGTAAGTGCTAAGAATAATACAGGCTCAAGCGTTAATTCGAATGAAGTCGTTGCCAAGCTTGTAAAGCCAAGCGCTCCATTGCTGGAAAGTCCGAAAGCAAAGGAAGGTTCCGTCGTACTTCATTGGAATAGTTCACCCAATGCTTCTGGATATTATGTGAAGGTTGGAACAGGATCCGGCAACTATACAACGGTTATAGATGTTGGCAATTCTATAGGCTACGAAGTGACCGGATTAACTAATGATACGGCTTATTATCTTACGGTATCCGCGTATAACGGTATGGGAGAAGGCTTAAACTCCAGCGAATATAGCGCGGTTCCGAAGGTGAATTTACCCTATTCCCCTCACACAGTTCAAGCAATAGCAACTGGAACGGGAGTTGATTTAACCTGGAGCCCCTCGTATTCAGAGAAATTTTATGAAAACTTTGAACTTGGAGACGGTTTATGGACGGTATTAAACGGTGAATGGGGGACTGTTCATAGTACGGAAGGCGGTCTTGGCAGTACCAACGTGTACCGAAGCAGCAATTCTGCCGGTTATGGTATGAGCGTTGCCGGAGACAGCACTTGGAAAGACTATGTTGTTGAAGCTGGAATCGTAGCGCTCGATTCTGTTACGGGAAACTATGGCGTGGCCGCAAGATATGTGGACACGAATAATTACTATTATGCGTATTACGATTCTCAGGAGAAAAATTATAAAATTGTTAAGCGATTTCAAGGGACAGAGGCGGTTTTGGCTTCATCCGAGCCCATAGCGGATCCCTATTTTATTCTTGGAGCAAATACGAATAATAAATTCAGATTTGAGGTATCGGGCGATAGGTTGACCCTGTATAGGGACGCAAATGTAATAGCTTCAGTGACAGATGGAAGTCATCCCCTTCTTTCCGGGAAAATAGGTCTTTACACGAACAACCAGCAGGCGGATTTCGACCGTGTGTCTGTGAGATTGGATAATGCGAGCGGTTATGCCATCAAAAGAAGTACGAGTCTAAATGGCGTTTATACGACTGTAGTGAGCGGAGTAACAGGAAGTACCTACAAAGATACCAGCGCAAATCCGGCACTCCATAATTATTATGCAATTACAGCGTTAAATGACAGTGGAGAGAGCACATATACTTCTCCGCTATCGATTGCTTATCCAATGGAACCGTTAATCAATATCGCGCCAAGCGCTATATTATCCGTTGATTCCACCAATGGTTCGTTCAGTGCGAATAAGGCGGTAGATGGAATAAAGAATGACAACGGCAGCAGATGGCTTTCTTTAAGCGGAGAGCCGCATTATTTTCAGATGGAATGGCCAACGGACAAATGGATCAGCAGTATTCAAGTTTGGAGCGGACTCATCGGAGGATATGGGTTCCAAATCAAAGATTATTCGATTCAGTACTGGGACGGAGAAGAGTGGAGGACAGCGGCTGCTGTTACCGATAATAAAAATGATGTGAATGTTCGTTCCTACAACATACTAGAATTGGATCATCCGATTATTACCAAAAAATTAAGAATGAACATAACGAAAGCCTCTGGCGCAGCCGGTTATACGGATGCCAGATTGTTAGAAATCGAAGTATTCGGTACGGATCGATATAAAAATATAGCGCCAAGCGCTGTGTTAGCTGTTGATTCGACGAATGGTTCATACAGTGCAAATAAGGCAGTAGATGGAATTAAAAATGACAATAGCAGCAGATGGCTTTCTTTAAGCGGCGAACCGCATTACTTTCAGATGGATTGGCCGGAGGAAAAGTTAATTAAAGGCATCAACGTCTGGAGTGGGCTGATCGGGGGCAACGGATATCAAATCAAAGACTATACCATACAATATTGGGATGGGGCCAATTGGACAACCGCAGCGACTGTAACCGATAACACCTACGATGCCAACATGGGTTTGTACAATTCTCTGAAGTGGAGCACTCCCATTCCCACCAAGAAAATAAAAATGAACATAACGAAAGCCTCTGGCGCAGCGGGCTATACGGACGCAAGATTGTTGGAAATTGAAGTGATTGGAGCAGATTTACCCGCTACGACGGCGAATTTATCGCCTTCACAGCCGGATGGACCCAATGGGCGGTACATGAATCCGGTTACCGTTACATTGTCCGCCCCGCATACATTATGGGGGGTTACACAGTCCGTATATAGTCTGGATAGTGGGAATACGTGGCTGGCATACACTGGGCCGATCACGTTTGAGCAGGATGGCGTCTACCCTATCCGTTATAGATCGGTGGATCATGAAGGCAATTCAGGGAGCATTCAGACGGTTTCATTCATCATCGAAAGGAATTCTGACACGGTGGCACCTGTAACGACGGCGGCATTGTCTGCTGCTCCGAATGGCGAGGGCTGGTTTAAAGAAGATGTGACGGTTACCTTGACGGCTGTAGATGAATCAGCGGGTGCGGTGGGGACCGAATACAGTATCAATGGCGGGACTACAACTGCTTACGTGGCACCATTTGTCATTCAAAACGAAGGAACGAATACGATTGGATATTTCTCTACAGATGCCGCAGGGAATGTGGAAGCGGCGAAATCTTTGCAGGTAAAATTAGATAAAACAGCGCCGGAGGCTATATTAACACAGTCCGGGCATGCAGTTACGGATGTGACATATGCGGATACGCTGAGATTTGATTTGATCAGTACAGATGCACTCTCGGGTGTGGCAACTCAGACGTTGACTTTGGATGGCGCTGTAATTAACAGCGGTCAAACCATTGCTGCAGGTAGTCTAGCATTAGGTGCACATACAGTGCAATACAGTGTAGTGGATGCAGCGGGCAATTTGGTGCAGTCGACACAAACATTCAACGTGAATGCGGGGGTTGGGGCACCTGGTAAACCAGTTTTGTCAGATAATAACGGTCAAGCAACTGGATTAAAAGATGGTAACTATACAGTCACGATGAACATGTGGTGGGGGAATAACGGCTCGGTGTTCAAGTTGTACGAAAATGGCGTACTTATTCGTACGAATACTTTGACAGATGCGTCCCCGGCAGCACAAATGGCTAAAGTAGATGTGAAAGGCAAAGCGAACGGTACCTACACCTATACAAGTGAACTTATTAATTCTTTCGGAACGACAACCAGCAACCCACTTGTGGTCATTATTACGGACGCTTCCCCAGGTAAACCGGTACTATCTCAAGATAATTGGGATGGAGATGGAAACTACAAGATAACGATGAACATGTGGTGGGGCACCAACGCTTCCGAATATCGCCTATACGAAAATGGCATTCTGATCGAAACGAAGAGCTTGAATGCAGCTTCTCCAAGTGCTCAAAGCGCCGTGACGACGATTGCTGGCAGAGCGATTGGTGTGTATGAGTACCGTTGTGAATGGGTCAATGCGGGTGGCGTTACCTCGAGTGATATGATTACAGTAAAAGTAACGAAATAAGAGGCAACCTATCCCCGCAATGACAATTGACTATCGAAAAGGAATCATTTTAGCTGATGAGCAGCCGTAGTGCTCCCAATGAATAATTCGCCTTGAATACGGATGTGCTCATAGGGAAGGGCAGGATTAGCGATACGCCATAACATCCGATCAGCTGCCCGGTATCCGGCTTCTCGGATTGACAGTAGAGGTCGGGTAAATAACGGCAGCTGCTCCGGTTGTTCATTCAGGATCCCTATCAAGGAAATATCTTGAGGAATGTTAAGTTGGAGCTCGGTACATAGCTGGTATACGGTGGCAACCTCTTCATTGACTCCGCAGATGATAGCTGTGGGGGCATAGTGAATCAGCTTATTACGCAGCTCATCAAGCCACTCGGGATGCGTATTCCGCTGGCTAATCGAATGGACATCCGGATCAACCTCGATATGGAATTCATTCATAGCATGAAGGAAAGCCTGCCAGCGTAAAATAAAGCCTCGTTGGTAATGCGTATCACCCACATACATAATGCGGTGATGACCGATAGATCGCAGGTAGGCAACAGCTTGATAGGTGGCTTCATAGATGTCCCAAATCACACTGTCTACTTTGGTCCCGAGAGGCGGAAAGCTTAACAGAATCTTCGGAATCGATAGACGAAAAAGTGCAGGCTCCCATGCCTTGGGGACGATGCTCGGGGCGATGAATAAGCCATCGGCAAATTCTAATCCGTGCTCTTCCAACCAGTCAGACATCTCGGTTTCCCGAATAGAAGTAGGGAGCATACAGGTTTCAATTTGATGGCCGAAGGAGGCGAATCGTTCATATAAGCCCTCAAATAATAGACGGTTGTAACTAACGGATTGTTCGGTTTGTACAAGTAAGAACCGCTTGCGTTCAATTGGATAGGAGATGATGCGTTCCGCCCTTAGGCTGCGAATCTGGTCTTTCGTGAAGTAACCTAGCTTTTCCGCAGTTTCGACAATAAGCTGCCGGGTCGTCTCAGACATGCCCGGTTTTCCTTTTAAAGCTTTATTGACCGTTTGTACGGTTAGTCCTAGCTCCTTGGCAATAGTCTTTAGTGTAACCGGCTTACGAATGGGCATGGAAGTGTACCTCTATTTTTCTGGATTCATACACCTATCGTATCATGTACTCATTATTGATTAAACTAAAATTAAACTTTATCATCGATTGCTACACTTTATAATGGGAGAGACGGATGATTAGGGGGAAGAAGAAACATGGAGCTTATAAATGATGAACGACGATGGTATGGAAAAAGCTGGTGTACACTGGGTGATAGTATTACAGCAGCTAATGGCTATCAACCTTTGGTAGGTGCGGCATTAGGCTTCTCCGTTATTACGAATGCAGGACAAAGCGGATGCCCGCTTACTGCAGGCGGTGACCGGGATTATGGCGCAACCGTGCATATAGGACGCAAGATGGAGCTCGGTTATGATTGTGTTACGATCTTCGCGGGTACCAATGATTTTCGTCTGGACAAACCGATAGGACGGAAGGAAGATCGAGATATTCATACGTTCTATGGGGCATATATCGAATTAGTGGAGGATATTCTTACGAAAAATCCCGCATGCCGTCTGAGCTTATGGACGCCTCTACAGCGTGATAAGGACGGCTTTGACATACACTCCGTCAACCAAGCTGGCCATCGGCTGATTGATTATGTCGAGGTCATTCAGGCCATAGGCCTTGAATATGCTCTGCCTGTGCTGAACTTATATGCTGAGAGTGGGTTCAACCGCTTCACACTTTCCGTTCTCACTTCAGATCGTTTGCATCCTAATGAGCAGGGCTATGCGCGTATTGCTTCGATGGCAAGCAGCTTTTTGGCGCGACTCTAGCACCTTGGTTTCCCTTGTCACTCAACCACTTGAAAATCACTAAAATCTCGGAACCTACGCCGCGTTGGCTGGGTTCCTTTTTTTGTGGCAAGCGTAGCCCTGTTAAAAATTATTTGATATTTGATCAAATATCAAATAAAGCGTTTACAAGGGTATCCAGATATGATATTGTATCAAATATCAAATAAAAAGATCATAGAGGAGATAACATGATGAATGTAACACCGGAATCAGCCTTAAATGAAACGACCTACTCTCGGGTTCGGGATAAATTGCGCCAAGATATTTTATCAGGTGAATTTAAACCTGGCGTACGCTTGCGGATCGTCGATTTGTCCAATCGTTACGGCGTCAGTCAGATGCCGATTCGGGAAGCTCTCCAGCAGCTTCAAGGAGAAGGGCTCGTTAGCCTGCTGCCTCATAAAGGAGCAAGCGTACGGGAAGTGAATGAGAAGTTTGTATCTGACATGTACGATATCCGTATGGCGATTGAAACGATGTTAGTTCGCAATGGCGTACCTTACATGAAGGATAGCGATTACAACAGACTTGTCACCATCGAAGAGCAATATGAGAAGGCGGCTGAGGAAGGGGATATGTTGTTATGTTTGAAGCTTAATGAGAGCTTTCACAAAATCATCAATAATCTGGCGCAAAATGAAGAGGCGATTCGCATTATTGACCGACATTGGGGACTGATTGACAGCATGCGCCAAATTTTTGGCTCGAACCGAGGAAACGATATTGTGAACGATCATCGGATGCTGCTGGAGGCTTTGAAAAGTCGAGATGCAGAAGCTGCTACAAGCATTACCAGAGATCATGTCATCAAAGCCAAAGAGGATTTGATTGCCAGAATCAAAGAAACGGGAAAATCATCTAAAGCCTAGATGTTTTTCGCTCTAATAATAAAGCGCTTACAAGAGAAGGGGGATGGGCGTGTTGTACGATCAAACGGTGACAAACCTCAAAGAGCCTGGAAAGTCACTGCAACGGAGAAGAAAGTGGTCCCAAATCCGAAAAGACAAGCTATTATATTTCATGGCTGTGCCAGGGGTTTTGTTCTTTCTTGTGTTCCATTACATACCGATGTACGGCATTTTGCTCGCATTTAAAAAATACAACATCTATCAAGGCTTTTTCGCCAGCGAATGGATTGGGCTGGATAATTTCAGAACGCTGTTTGGCATGTATGGATTCGACAGAGCTTTGAAAAACACCATTATCATTTCTATATACCAACTGGTGTTTGCGTTTCCAGTCCCGATTATTTTGTCTATTTTGCTGAATGAAATGCGGCATAAATTGTATAAGAAATTCGTACAAACGTCGATTTACTTGCCTCATTTTGTGTCATGGATTATTATTTCAGGCATTTTGTTTGCTATCTTTTCTCCATCCACCGGAGTCATAAAAGAAATCGCTGGTTTTTTCGGGCATGAAGGTGTGACCTTCAACCTGCTGAGCAGCAAGGAATATTTTCGTGGCCTGCTTGTTGTATCTAATATTTGGAAGGAAGCAGGCTTCGGTACGGTCCTTTATCTCGCTACCATTGCTACGATTGATCAGCAGATGTACGAGGCGGCTAAAGTGGATGGCGCGAAGAAATGGCAGCAAATTTGGCATGTTACGCTGCCGGGTTTGCGGACGACGATTGTCATATTACTCATATTTCGTGTAGGGAGCATGCTCAATACCGGCCTGGATCAAGTGTTTGCCCTCTACAACCCCCAGGTTTATGAGGTTAGTGAAATTTTGGATACGTATATCTACAAACTGGCTTTTCAGGAAGCAAAATATGATTTGGCTACGGCATCGGGTTTGTTTAAATCGGTCATTAGTCTAGTTCTTGTTTTATTTACAAATTTTATTGCGAAAAAAATTGATTCGGAAAGCGGGTTACTGTAACTGGTTTCGTACAGAGGAGGAACGTCTAGTGAAAGAATCGTTTGGGGAACGTGTAGGGCAATTCGTTTTGAATGTCGGTATGCTCCTGTTATCTATCGTTACCTTGTATCCCTTTTGGCATGTGCTGATGTATTCGCTGAGTGATCCGAAGCTGGCAATGGGTGGAGGGCTATTTTTTTGGCCGAAGGGTTTTTCTCTAACTTCCTATGAACTGCTGCTTCAAAGTAAAGGGATTTTTATTGCTTATGGAAACTCCATTTTCCGCTTAGTTGTAGGAACCGCGATCAATATTGTGTTCACCGCCATCTTGGCTTATCCCCTATCCATTCGAAGATTTAGGGGAAGAAACGCCATTACGCTCATGATTTTTTTCACGATGTTGTTCAGCGGTGGTATGATCCCGACTTACCTGATTGTCAAAGAACTCGGTATGATCGATTCCATTTGGTCGCTCATTATTCCAACCGCTATTAGTGCATGGAACCTGATTATCCTGAAAAATTACTTTCAGAGCATACCTGCCGAGCTCGAAGAATCGGCAAACATTGATGGAGCCGCTCCGTTGCGCATTTTATTTTCGATCATCCTGCCCGTATCGGGTCCTGTTATCGCCGCAATCGCTTTATTTTACGGAGTAGCCCATTGGAACTCGTATTTTGATGCTATTCTTTACATCAACTCTGATGCGAAACAAGTACTTCAAGTGTTTTTACGAACGATGCTGCAGAGCAGCTCGTTACAGCAGGTTCAAGGGACGGATAACTTTGCAGCCACAATCGGATTGGTCACCGAAGAATCGGTCAAAATGGCTACTGTTGTTGCTTCCGTGATTCCGATGCTGATCGTGTATCCACTTTTACAAAAATATTATGTCAAAGGCGTCATGGTGGGATCCATCAAAGGTTAGATTTTGAAGAGCGCTAGTAAGCTCTCGAAATAGATATTACTTAGGGGGGACATATATGGTGAAGTTGAAGAAGGCAGTCATTTTAAGTTTAATTGCATTGATGACGATGAGTACGGTAGCTTGCTCTTCTGGAGGGACCACAGGGGGTAAAGAAGGCGAAAAAACAGGTGAAAGCAGCAATTCTGGAGCACCGGTAACGGTACGAATTTTGATCGACAAGACGACTAACTTTCCTGAAGATAACACGGTAGTCCAGGAAATCCGCAAAAGAACGGGTGTTAATGTCCAGTTTTTGGCTGTGGATTCTCCAGACTTGGAAACGAAATTAAATACGATGATCGCGTCAAATGATGTGCCCGATGCATTCCTGAACCCGAATAAAGCGAAAATCAAAGATCTGGTTAGTAATCAAGTGATTATTCCTATGGATGATTTATTGAAGACAAATGGGAAAAACGTTACGGACAACAAGGGTTCCATATTAAAAGGCGCTGCTCAAGTGGATGGTAAAGTGTACGGCATTCCGCGTGGTTGGGGCTTTGGAAGCGCTCTGGCCGTTCGTAAAGACTGGTTGGACAAATTGAAGCTGCCCGTTCCGAAGACGATCGATGAATACTATACGGTGTTAAAAGCATTTGCCAATAATGATCCTGACGGCAACGGTCAAAAGGATACGATTGGATTGGGGGCTTACTTCGGAGGAGGAAGTGGATACCAGACGTTTCACCATATCTTTGCGGCTTACGGCGTTCCGCTCGGAAGGGGCAAAATGATTGACGGGAAAGTGATTCCATGGATATTGCAGCCCGGATTTATGGATGGTATCAAATTCCTGAACAAATTGTATAAAGAAGGCTTGTTGGATCCCGAGTTTGCTACGATTTCCAATTTGAAGGAATTTGAGAAGCTGTGGAACGGCAAGATGGGGGCATTCGATTTCACCCCGAACGGGACAACGCAAAACTGGCTGACTCGTTATGTTGAAGATCCAAAGCCAGAATTTGAGTATACCGTTATTAAAGGACCAAACAATCAAGGTGGAGCCCTGCGTTTATACCTCGAGGATTCCGGCCCGTGGATGCACATCAGCAAATCTTCCAAACATCCTGCAGAGGTCATGAAGGTATTGGATTTCTTGATTAGTGAAGAAGGTGATAAATTGACCTGGGCAGGTATTGAGGGCAAGCATTACAAGATGGAGAACGGCAATTTAACGTGGATCAAACCCTATGACGATGCAACCAGCTTGCGTAATGAGGGAGGATACGCCTACAACGGCGTGATGAATCGAGTGAATGGTTTTTCGGTTCAATTACTGAACGACAAAACAAAAGCCGGATTGAAGCTTGCTGCTGATAACGCGATCGACGATGCCTACCTTTACGATATTCCTGCCATTGATTTAGAGCAAAAGAAAGTGATGGATGACATTATTAATGAAGCCTTCATTACTTTGATTATATCGAATGGCGATCTCGATAAAGAATACGAGTCGTATAAGACAAAATATTTGGACGCTGGCGGTCAGAAGTGGATCGAACAAGCTACGGAAATTTATAAAAAGGAACATCCAGAGAAGAAATAGCGTGGATTATAATACAAGTTTCATAGGGGTGTGCAGATGAAAATAACTGGTGTGAATACGTTTGTTGTCGATTGTTACCGTACGAACTTTGTATTCGTCAAAATTTACACAGATGAAGGGATTTCAGGGGTTGGAGAAGCAACGCTGGAGTATAAAGAGAACGCTGTAACTGGGGCAATAGAAGATTTAAAACGTTACCTCATTGGTAAAAGCCCGCTTGATATCGAAGCGCATTATCACAATATATATCGTGATGCCTACTGGCGGGGCGGGCCCGTTCTGATGTCTGCGCTTAGTGCAGTGGAAATGGCGTTGTGGGATATTAACGGCAAATCACTAGGTGTTCCTGTTCACAGGTTGCTTGGGGGAAAAGTTAATGAAAAGGTGAAGGTTTATGCCAATGGGTGGTTTGCCGGCGCCACCTGCGTAGAGGATTTTGGTATAAAAGCCAAGGAAGCGAAGAAGCGCGGATTCAAGGGATTGAAGTGGGATCCGTTCGGCAAAGCGTATATGACCCTCTCGAACGAGGAATTGGATAAGGCCCTAGAATGTATTGGCGTTGTGAGAGATGCCGTCGGTTATGACATGGATCTATTCATTGAGGGGCATGGTCGGTTTAATGTACCTACAGCGATCAAGATCGCGCAGGAGATTCAGGCTTTCAAGCCGGTGTGGTTCGAAGAACCGGTTCCGCCAGATAGTTTGGACGCCATGCTGGATGTAAGGCGGAAATCTCCGGTCGCCATCGCAGGCGGGGAAAGATTATTTACTCGACAAGCGTTCAGCGAAGTGTTCAAAAGAAAGGCACTGGACTATGTTCAGCCGGATATCAGCCATGCCGGAGGCATTATGGAATGCCGCAAAATCGCTGCAATGGCAGAGGCGAACTATATTCCATTCGCCCCTCATAACCCGAGCGGTCCAGTAGCCAACGCTGCTACCTTGCAATTGGCCGCATGTACGCCTAACTTTTTTTATCTGGAAATTATGGCAAGCGATGTGCCTTGGCGGAAAGAGATTACGAATGAACAGCTGCATTTCGAGGATGGATATATGACGATCCCGGATAAACCGGGGTTAGGCATAGAACTGCATGAAGACGCAGCAATTCAGCATCCTTATGTTCCGCATGATTTGCGGCATTATAACGGGCAACTCATTCAAATCAGACCGCCGGCTGCCGAGTTCTATTTTTAAGCCATATCCGAAACCGAGGTGAAGAATCGTTATGTTTGATTTATCTGGAAAAGTGGTCCTGGTTACGGGGTCATCGCAAGGTCTCGGACGCGGGATGATCTTAGGCATGGCTGAGGCCGGAGCTAATGTAATTATTAATGCACTAGATGTGACGGACAGCACACTTCATCTTGTTGAGCAGGTCAAGGCGATAGGGCGAGAGGCCATTGCGATTCAAGCTGACGTCAGCCAAGAAGAGGATGTCCAAAGATTGTTTCATAAGGCGGTAGAGAAGTATGGCCGCCTTGATATCATGGTCAACAATGCTGGTACTTCCAGAGCGGAAACGATCGACGAAACGTCGCTGCAAAGTTGGAATGAAATTATGAACAACAATTTGACGAGCACGTTCTTATGCTCGAAGTATGCCATGGACATCATGATGCCGCAAAAAAGCGGAAGAATTATTTCCATAAGTTCGGTCGTTGGACATCAGGGTGCATTGTATGGTCATGTTCATTACGCTGCTAGTAAAAGCGGACAGATCGGCTTCACGAAAACACTCGCCCGAACGGCCGCTCCTTATGGCATTACCGTAAATGCGATCGCACCGGGCATTATCGAAACTGAATTATTGCTTCAAACGCATGGGGATGAGAAGCTGAACAAGTTAACCGAATCCGTACCTCTAGGCTTAGGGAAGCTTGAAGATGTTGCGGCTGCGGCGGTATTCCTGGCCAGCGATGAAGCCAGGTACATTACCGGAGTTACGCTGGATGTGAACGGCGGTCTTTATTTAAGATAAAGAAAGGACAGATCGGGAAATGACTCTTTCAATTAAGGCAGGACAATTACAGTTTGCTGTAGATCCGCAGGGACGGTTCGTACGTTGGTCGGCGGAGGGACTTCTATTACAAGAGAGTGCAGGAGCGGATTTCTGGAGAATTCAACTGGACGACGGCGAGTTTCGCGACATGTCCGTTCGATCAAGCCTTCAGAGCGGGATCGTAACCGAAATTGAGGGTGGATTGGCTATCCAATATAATCAGCTCGAAGCAGAGGACGGTAATACCTATCCAGTCTTGTTTCGCGTTCAGATTCTCGTAGTTGGAGAACAATTGCACTTCTCATACAAGGTAACCAATCAAAGCGAGGTACGAGTCAATGAGGTCAAACTTCCATTCGTAGATGTATCCGTTGTTGCGGATGAACAGCGCTTTCGCGATGTTCTGTACCGCAGTGAGGGGCATGGACACCGACTTGCAGATCCTTGGACAGCAATTGACAAGGCTCACAGTGAATACATGTCCAGCGATAACCATGAGATTTGGCTCGACATGACCTATCCGAGTTTCGGCAGCATGGCTTGGTTCGGTGTGCAGAGCGGTTCGCATTTCCTCTATGTAGGTCGGCATGATGATAACTTCACTACTTGTGTGTTGGCCGCAGGGATAGGTCCGCGTAACAGCGATCCGCGTCTCGTTCTAGCCGTTTCTCAGTTCCCCTTGGTGCAAGGCGGAGAAGAAGTTTCATCTCCCACATCTGTCGTAGCGTTCGTTCCCGGGGATTGGCGGCAGGGCTCGGCCATTTACAGACAATGGGCGGATGGTTGGTTCAGTGAACCGCAGAAACCTGACTGGGTACAAGAGCTTCGAGGATGGCAGCGAATCATCATGAAGCATCAGTTCGGTAAAATCTATTTCCGTTATGAAGATTTACCACGAGTCTATGAGGAAGGCAAGGCGGTCGGGGTGGAAATGATTCTGCTCTTCGGTTGGTGGAAGGGCGGCTTCGATAACGGTTATCCCGTATATGAGCCGGATCCTGCCCTTGGCGGAGAAGAAGGGCTAAAAGCAGCGATTGCGGAAGTGCAGCGTCGGGGGGGACGTGTTGCTCTTTACACAAATGGCGTACTGATCGATGTAAACTCAGACTATTACAAGGAAACCGGACACCGGATTTGCCGCAAAAATATTGATGGTATGGAGTACAGGGAGCATTATAAATTCAACAATGACGGCATGCTGCTGCGAAATTTTGGCTACAAAAGCTTTGTGTCTGCCTGTCAGGCTACTGATGAATGGAATAAGCAGCTTATCCAGATCGGTCAACAAAAATTGAGCTACAATCCGGACTCCATTTTCTACGATCAGATCGCTGGACATTTTCCTCATCTCTGTTTCGATGCCACACATGATCATGGAAACCGTGGGGATAACGAGACGATTTGGCGTCGGCGCAATTTGCAGCAATTGCGTGAATTATGCAAGGAGGACAAAGCTTTCGGCTCTGAATTCGTTGTCGATTGTTATGCGCCGCTTCTGGATTTCCATCATAGCTGCGGGTATGCCAGCTTCAAGGACGATGACTCGTTCCCCGAACTTTATCGGCAGACGTTCCCAGAGACGATTATGTCCAATCGGTTCATTCATGATGAGAGAAGTGATTTTAGGCGACAGCTTAACTTCGCATTTGTGTACGGGTATCGTTTTGACATCGCGATTTTCCGCAGCCGGGCAACCGTGACTGCGGCTGAGGCCTATGCAAGCTATGTTAAGGAATTGATCGCTATACGCGACCGTTACGCCGAATTTTTCTATCACGGCACCTTTTCACTGGATACTGATATGGAACTGCCTGAGGGAATGATCAAAACAGAATACGTTCATCATGCGAGAAGACTTTTCGTATTCTGGAATGATTCTGCAGTGGAGAAACAGATTTCTTTCCAAAACCGAATAATTCGTTTGGAAGCCAATGAATTTCGATGTGAAATTGTGGAATAAGTAGTGTGGTAAAAGGGGCAGCAAGGTTGCTATGTGTTCAAGTCGGCACGGATCAATCTTGTTGTTTTCGCTTAGTTATAAATCGAAGCGCTTACAATACATGCTTGTTAATCATAAGGGAGGCTGTTTACAGTATGTATAAAAAAATAGTATCGGGTGTGGTTTTTTGTGTGTTTTTAGCTGCGCTGCTATTCCCAGGGTCGGCAAGTCTGGCTGTTGGCGCTGGAGATACCGGCGTACTACAATTTCAAGACGATTTTAGCGAGGGCATGTCGTTATGGAAGGGGGTAAAAGGATCATGGGTTGTTGATAACGGGGCTCTTCGGGTTACCTCGTCCAGTACGAACGAAATAGAGCCGAAGGGATCGAATTCCGTTTGGCAGGATCAAATTGTCGATTTTCGCATCCAAATCGTGGGAGCGCCAGGAGGCGGTTTTACAAGAGTCTTTACCAGGTTTGTGAGCAACACCAGCAATTTGGGATTGCTGATCAGACCTTCGGGATTAAGCTATACCATAAATGGAGCTGCAGAGTCGTACCTTTCCAGTTATACATTTACCGTGGGTACGAACTATGACGTAAAGATGATCCTTTCAGGAAGTACGGCAACCATCTATGCCAAAACGGAAGCGGCATCCGATTACACGAGCGTAGGGACGATTTCAGGCTTGCCCGTACAGAACGGAAAGCTGAAATTCCAAACATCCAATGACAAGGTGCTGTTGGATAATGTCAAAGTATCTAATATGCAATCTTCCGCTTTTATGGTAAATGGACGCGTATTGTCTTCATTAAATCTGGGAAGTCCATCTGCTTTGCAGCTAATCAATACAACCGGAAAAACCGTTGTCTGGACTTCTAGTGACACGACGAGGGCAACCGTAGATGGAAATGGTGTGGTAACTGCTGTAAGCAGGGGCCTGGTAACGATTACGGCTGCTACGGCTGATAATCTGGAACAAGCCAGATTTGATATCTATGTGAAGGACCCGGTCGATCCCGCAGGGATATTGCAGTTCCAGGACGATTTCAGCAATGGCATGAGTTTGTGGAATGCCGTATCCGGAGCATGGGGAATCGATCATTCGCAGCTTATTTCCCCGGCCGCCTCATCCTCTTTGCTTGAGCCTAAAGGGACCGATACCAAGTGGAGGAATATGACGGTATCAATGAGGTTTAACCGACTCGCCACCAGCTCTAACGATAACTTTATTTCGATCAAATTAAGGTACGTCAACGAAGCCGATTATACACGTTTGCTGATCAGAGGTACCGGATTAAGTTATATCCAAGCAGGTGGACCGGAGCAGTCTTTTTATGCAACGACATTCAACATGGGGACGGATTATGATATCAAATTGGTTGCGCTGGATGATTTGGTGCAAGTGTATGTAAAAAAAGCAGCCGATCCTGATTACATTATTGCGGGTGCGATTTCCAATGCTTCCTACAACTTCGGCAAAGTACAACTGACAACTTACAATGTAAAGGCTTCTTTAGATGACATTCAAATATGGAACCATGAAAGCTCACCGTTTATTTTGGGTGAAAAATTAAGTGCTTTCGACACGGGCTTGGACGAATCGCTGCAATTGAAGAATATAACCGGGAAAAGTGTGGTGTGGGGTTCAAGCGACAACCAGGTGGCGACAGTAGATCAGACGGGAGCTGTTACAGCGCTCGCGCGAGGACAGGCGGTCATTACCGCAGCAACCTATGACGGACTCTATCAGGATAAGGGTGAAATCGTGGTCAAGGATCCGATTAATCCTACCGGAGTATTGCAGTTCCAGGACGATTTCAGCCATGGCATGAGTGCGTGGAAAGCTGTATACGGGACGTGGACGGTTGATCATTCCCGGCTTTCTTCGACCTCAACGGCGTCCTCCTTGATCGAATTGAAAGGGACGGAAACAACGTGGAGGAACCAAACGATTTCTATGAGGTTTAACCGAGGCGAAGACCTGGCAGGCAACTTTATTTCTGTGAAGTTCAGGTATGTCAGTGAAGCCGACTATACACGTTTGCTGATCAGAAGCACCGGATTAAGTTACATCAAAGCAGGAGGCACAGAGCAGTCGATGTATGCAACGACATTTAACACGGGGGAGGATTACGATATTAAATTGGTTGCGCTGGATAATTGGGTTCAGGTTTATGTGAAAAGCGTAACCGATCCTGACTATACGTATGCGGGTGCCATTTCCAATGTTTCCTATGTATTCGGCAAGGTGCAGCTGACGACGTATAATGTAAAGACTACGGTAGATGACATACAAATATGGAACCATGAAAGCTCGCCCTTTGTCTTGAACGCCAAACTTACTGCAATCGCAAGTGGATCTAGCGAACCGCTGCAACTGACCCATACGACAGGGGAAAATGTGGTGTGGACTTCAAGCAATACGCAGGTGGCGACCGTAGACCAGACGGGAGTGGTTACAGCCATTGCGAAAGGTCAGACAGTCGTTACCGCTGCAACGTATGACGCTTCCTTTCAGGATAAGAGCGATATCGTCGTATATGTCCGGCCTACAGGAATTGCCCTCAACAAATCGGTTGCATCGCTCTACGTTGGTGAAGCTGAGGAACTTACAGCTTCGGTTAGTCCGGAGGATGCCGATAATCCGTTTACCATATGGACTTCCAGTGATCCTTCTGTAGTAAGCTTGGTTGGAGGCTCCAGTACATCCAGAGCCATTAAAGCCCTGTCTGCAGGGACAGCGGTAATCACCGTTACTACCGTAGACGGCGGATTCTCGGATTCGACCCAAGTTGTTGTGAATCCTGTGCCGGAACCAACCGTATCCATGGCTGAATTCGCGATTGATCCGACTCCGAATGCCCTGCCGCCCCATTTCTTAGGAGCACATAACGAACAATTGGTGAAGGTTGGAAGGGTAACGGACTTTCAATTGGCAAGCTTTGATAACCTGGGCATGGATCTCAAGCTTCAAAATGTTCGTGGACCCGATGGAACGGGTGCAAATTATTACTTGTACAACGAAGGCACGGTCATGAATTCAAAGGATCCGCGTTATCAGCAATTCTATGGGAATCGAACCGTTGGGGCGGTAGAGAGTGTGAATCTGCAGCCCGGGTACCCGGGATTATATCTGGCGGATTCCTATCATCTCTCCAATACATTAGAGGTTCCTTATATCTATGTTTTGAATGTAAGCTCTCAGTCCGTGGACGAAATCGTGGCACAAGTTCAGCAGATGAAGCAGCAAACCACACAACCCATCTATGTGGAACTGGGGAACGAGCTTTATTCCATCTTGAATGATGCAAGCTTCCCGTCAGTCACTGAATATATCGCCAAATGCAAATTAATCTATCAGGGAATTAAAGGCATAGATCCAACCATTAAGATCGGGATTGTGGCTGTCGCAAAAGATTTGGAAGACCGAATAGCGGCTGATCCCAATAATCAGCCAGACCCTAATGTGGATTGGGGAGCTACGCAGGGAGGACGCGTTGCCCTATGGAATCAGACTCTCATGACAGACAGCAGTTTCTATGACGCCATCATCGTCCATGTGTATTCGCCCATTCCCAATTTATTTGATGTAACGAACAGCAAAATGATGAAATACTTGTATACGTATAATCAAAGTGCATTGGAAGGTCTAGTCTTTCAGAAAAACCAATTCTCTGGCAAGGAAATATGGGTGACCGAATGGTCTTCTCTTCCAACCGTCATTTTTGGCGAGAAAGACCCTAACGAAAAGGCACGCAAGCAATTTATGAAAACTCCGGCATTTGCGATGCACAATATGGAACGCATGCTGCAAATGATCGAGTCGGGTGCAGTGACGATTTCGGACGTACATGCGATGGTAGATCCCCAAGGGTTTGGAATCGTGCAGCAAACCGCGGGTGGAGATCTCGCTGCATTACCGAATTATTATGTATTTAAAGCTTTGGGAGATTTGCTCAACTCCAATAGCAGCTATTACAAGCTCAATCTTGTACACGGTAATGTTCAAAATGAAAAGCTGCGGTTCATAGCAACGGATGTCTATTATAACGTTGCGGATGTTGGTGCATGGGGGTTCGGTGATGCGGGCGGCATTAAGAAGGTCATTTTTGCCAATCGGACGATGAACCCTGCCAACGTTTCCATACCCGGATGGGATCTTAAAACAAAATGGGTATATGGGGGCTCCAATCCTTTACCCGAGTTCCTGACGAACCCGAATGCGAGTTGGTTAGACGCGCCGCAAGCGAATCCATTACCGGAGACGCCATCTCCCATGTTCACCGGAGAGATTCAATTGAAGCCTTACTCCATGACGATTGTGGATGTCATTGCACCTGTCAATCCATAACTGTCGTTCAAGATTAGAAGCAAGTGGCTGTCCTCAAGTAGATTTATCTACTTCTAGGACAGCCATTTTTTTCGGTAGATGGAATCGCTGCGTTCATGCGCTACTTCTACCCCAGCGGTTCTTTATTCCGATAATGCTGAGGTGCGACGCCTTCGATCTTTTTAAACATCCGGCTGAAGTAAAAAGGATCTGGATATCCGACTTCATTGGCAATCTCCTGAACACTTTTATCCGTACTGCGCAGCAGATGTTTGGCACGTTGGGTTTTAAGCTGGTGGATGTAGTTGTGGATGTTCGTTCCAGCATATTTTTTAAACACCTGACAAAGATATTCGTATTTTCGATCCAGCAACCGCTCTAGCGTTTCTTTGGAAATGTCCGAATCGTAAAAATTGTTCAAATGATTGACTAGTTTGCGGAATGTGAGGTATGAAGCGGGGAAAGCCGTGTCCAAATCGCTTTGCTTCAAAAAATCACTCGCCATAAGCCGGAGTATTTCGCCAAGCAATAAGGTGGCATGAAAACGAAAATAGCCCTTGGGTTGTTTCATTGTCTCCACCAGATCTTCAAACAAGCCGAGCAGCTTATAACGCTGTAAGGAATGAAACTGACGCGGGACGACAAGCAAATCCTCATGAAGGATATCCGTGGTTCTTAGCTCCGTCCGTTCGGCATGGACAATATTAAGCTCGGATGCCCGATCCAGCACGAATTCATTGAGGCAGGGATCACAGGAAAATTGCACCCAAAAAAATTGACCCTGTTTTTCATGGGCATTCCATCCGGAATGTGTCTCCCAAGGCATCATAAGCAGCGACTCCCCAGCTTGCAAGGTCATACGCGCTTCGCCAGTCTGCAAATGTACCGTTCCGTCGGCAATGACGATTAGTTCGTAATGTGGATTGTGATGCTGGCCGAAGAAATGGAGGTTATTTGCATCGAAAAGATCCGCCCATTTGACGTCTAGCGTAGATAATCGAGAAAGAGAGTAGTACATGGCATGACATCCCCCGATATTTATTCTTATGAAAACAAAACTATGTACATGGCACTACAAAAGAACCGCTCCTATACTAAAATCATCACTATTATATCAAACAACGGAGGTTCTCACATGAATACAAGTATTTTAAACGAACAAGATTACTATCGGATCGTTTACGGGGGATGGCTGGGGAAAAATATCGGGGGAACGCTTGGAGCGCCTGTCGAAGGCGAGAAAAAACTGCTTGAATTGAGCTTTTATCCAGAGCTGCCAGACGGTCCGCTAGAGAACGATGACTTGGACCTGCAATTGGTGTGGCTGCACGCCTTGGAGCAGTATGGTCCGGGATTGACCGCCCGCGAGCTTGGGCAAGAATGGTTGGAGCATATCTTTTTCCCGTTTGATGAATACGGTTATGCCCTGACGAATCTGCGAAGAGGTCTACTCGCGCCGGTTGTAGGTTGGTTCAACAATCCTTTCAACAACTGTATGGGCTCACCTATTCGTTCCGAAATTTGGGCAATGGCGGCACCCGGGGCGCCGGAAACTGCGGCTCACTATGCGTATCAGGATGCGATTGTAGACCATGCCGGCGGGGAAGGGGTATATGGTGAAATGTTTTTTGCCGCTTTGGAAAGCGCTATTTTCTTTGAGAAAGACCGGGATCGGTTGATTGAGATTGGAATGAGCTATATTCCTGAGGATTGCCGTACCGCCAAAGCGCTGAAAGATCTGCTCCGTTGGCATCAGGAAGGGAAGAGCTGGACCGAATCGCGCTTGCTTATTCTAGAGCACCATGGCAGCGACAACTTCACAGATGCTCCGCAAAATATTGCATTTACGATCCTTGGATGGTTGTATGGTGAAGATTTTGAAGATGCGATATTGAAAGCCGTCAATTGCGGTTACGATACGGATTGTACCGCAGCAACGCTGGGTGCGATCCTGGGAATGCTGCTTGGACCGGAAGGCTTGCCTGCCAAATGGGTGAAGCCGGTTGGTGACCGAGTCGTTGTCAGTCCTCCAATCAAAGGATTCCCAGCGCCTAAGAACTTGGATGAGCTGACCCGCCGCACGATCCGCATAGGCAAACAGATTCTCGCCGCTTGGGATACCGGGATTATCGTGCATCCTGACTTTCCGACATCTTGGAACCGATTGGAGGCTGCGGGAGAAACGGATAAAAGGATAAGGGAGCTTTGGGAGAGAAAGGTGACGTCCAATCTTTACTTGCTGCCGCAGGGAACGAAAAGCTGTCCTGACGCCGAGTTATTCATCGACTTCGGAACGGATGGCCCAGCCATCGGAGTGGGTCAAAGGAAGGTACTGCAGTTTACGCTGACAAACCGTTCACTTACTCCAATCTATGGCAACATTGCTTTGGAGCTGCCTTCAGGATGGGAGGGGCCGACACCGCTTGAGATTAGCCTGCAGCCAGACGAATCCTTCCAGTGGGACACGGAAATCTTGGCTGGGGCGGCAGCAGCCGCAAGCCATGAGCTTGCTTTTCGCTGGACGCGAAGTCATGACCACGCGGTATGGGCTGTTCAGAAAGTGACTTTCGCATTAGTCAGCTCATCCAGATGGATCGTCTGGGGTCCAGATGGCGGAGCGGAAAAAGAGATATATGTCCCAGGGAATCGAGTGGAGTGGGAGAAGGCTCTTGGGTTAAACTCTGCTCAATTGCCAGCAGACGGAGTTTACCGGGCGCAAACGACGCTCACTAACCCGATCGAACGGAAGCTTCGACTGATTGCAGCTGCGAATAGTCCTGTAACGTTGAAGTTGAACGGACAGATCGTGATTGAGTGCAATGAAACGTTGGAATTCATGCCGGCGTATCATCGTGCGCCTCAAGAACAATGGGTGGAGTTAACGTTAGAAGCCGGAAGCCATCAGGTAGAAGTAGAAGCTATCAGAAATGGCTGTCCTCCGGAGGTGTACATCTTGCCGGTAGCGCTTCAGGACACAACATCACCTGGTTCTTACTATTACTATACGGATATTCTGCTGGGGTAAAACATGAGAATCGATGCGCATCAGCATTATTGGAAAACAGAGCGTGGAGACTACGGTTGGCTGACGCCGGAACAGGGTATTTTATATGCGGACTATTTGCCGGAGCAGCTGCATGAGACACTGGAAGTTTATCGCTTTGAACGAACGATTGTAGTGCAAGCTGCTCCCACGCTGGAGGAAACGGAATTCATGCTTTCATTATATGAAAAGTATGACAGTATTGCCGGGGTAGTCGGCTGGCTGGATCTGGCTTCGCCGGAATTTGGAGAGCAATACGCCAAATTCCGCAAACATAAAGGCTTTGTCGGGTTTCGGCCGATGCTGCAGGATTTACCTGACCCATGGATCCTTCAGACTCAGGTCATGACAAATTTGGAGTTGGCAGTCCGAGATGAATGTCCGATTGATTTACAGCTTCGGCCTCGTCATCTCCCTTATATGCTGGAGGCGCTGCGGGTTTTTCCAACCCTCAGGGGAGTGATCGACCACGCGGCCAAGCCTTTTATCGCAGAGAAATCCATGGACCCTTGGAAGATGCAAATGACCGAAATGGCTGCCTACCCTAATGTGATGTGCAAGCTGTCCGGTCTGGTCACGGAAGCGAACCAACAAGCATGGAGCTGGGAGGACTTCGTCCCCTATGTGCATCATGTCGTAGAAGTGTTTGGTTCAGATCGGATCATGTTCGGGAGCGATTGGCCTGTTTGTTTAGCGACTTGCAGTTACAAAGAGGTTTATGACACTTTGCTTAGGGCTCTCCCTTCTAACTTGTCCCAGTACGATGATGATGCCTTCTTTGGGGGCAATGCCAAGCGATTTTATGATTTGCATTAATTGCAGACCGGTAACCGAGGGTGCCATGATGATGAGATGGATAGCCGCGGAAACATCCAGAAAACAGGGAATCCAGCCAAGTTGGCTGGGTTCCTTTTTTTGTGCAGGGCAATTTTGTAATGCAGTTCCTCATTCAGTTTCCCAAACCTTCGTATAGATGATATTATCCATATGGTTGTACAATATAAGCAGAACGTTGTTCTATAGTTTTTATTTCTATTCAAATGGAGGCTTTCGTTGTGAAAGATATTGTTTCGGAATGGGCGGAGTCCCATTTTCCATTATATACGGCAGACAGCATTCTATCGATTTACAGCAGCTCGAATTTCCCGATGTATAAAATAAATGAGAGTTTACCTGTGCTGATTGCGATTGTCAGAGGCAAGGGCAATCTTAAAGCGGATGAAGAGATGTACGAGCTTCTGGAAGGGAGCGTTATCTTTATCCCGGCAAATACCGAGGTCGTTTTAAATGCGGATTCCCTACATCCACTTCATGTATATAAGCTGGTCATTGATGCCCGCGAGCAGGGGAAGTCTTTGCCAACAGGTGCAATGATGCGAAAAAGCGACATAAATACTAACTCCGTTATTCAATTCTTTTCTAATGAACCTTCGCTTGTATCAAATATGGAGGAGCTTTATATCCATCGATTACCAGGTAATGAATTCCGTCATGTGCAAAATCAAATCATATTTCACCAAATCATTCTCCAATTGCTTGAGCGGCAAGAGGACAAGTACGCTGCTGGCGAACAACCCTCTATGGAACGCAGTATTGCTTACTTGGAGTTACATTATAGCGATAAGATAACGCGTGAGCGATTAGCCGAGATTGCCGGTGTAAGTCCATCTCACTATTCGATTCTCTTTAAGCAGATGACCGGTTTCTCACCCAGCGAATACTTGTCGAGGCTTCGCGTTCACCGGGCTAAGGAACTATTGATTAGCGGATCGGCCACACTCAGGGAGATAGCGCAGCAGGTCGGTTACAAGGATGAGTTTTATCTTAGCCGTCGGTTTAAGCAGCAGACGGGAGCAGCGCCTTCCGGCTACAATCGGGAATCCTTTCAGCGTGTAGCCGTATTCCTTACGCCTTACGCGAGTCATCTGCTTTTGCTTGGCCTGGAGCCAGCTGTCATTATCTCGGATAGCAGCGAATATTTGCATACATCGGGTTTGCAGCTGCCGCAAAAGATGTTGTTTATCAACGCGAACTCTTCCGCAGAACAGATAAAATCGGTACTGCTCGAAAATAAGATTGAGTTGATTATTGCAGCTAACCAGCATTTGTACCAATATGGTCTGAGTGTAGAACAGTTGCGGTCCGTCGCGCCTCTTGCAGAAATTTCATGGATGGAAGTTGGTTGGAAAGAGCATTTTCGTCTTATCGCTCAGCTTATACAAAGAAAGGATCGGGCAGAGCAATGGTTGGCTGATTTTGAGATTGAGGAACAGGAAGCCCGTACATGGGTACAACAGAGTGAAGCCGCCAAGGAAGTAATCACGATTCTGGTTATTAAACCGGAGAGTCTGTTCGTTTATGGAGCGCGAAATGTCGGCTGTGTTATCTATCAATCGTTGGGACTTCAAGCACCACCAAGGATACAGGAGGAGATTGTGAAGCTTGGGGATCAATTTCATTCCGTGCCGATTGAGTTATCGGAACTCGCAGACTATGCAGGGGATCGAATATTGGTAATTGTTTTTCCCGACGTGAAAGGTTCAACCGTGCATTCAGATACCGTATTCAATTCGGTATATTGGAACAGTCTATCAGCAGTACAGCGGAATGATGTACATTTGCTTGATCTGGATGAGTGGATTCCTTACAATCCGGTTTCTATTCGCTTGCAGCTGCAACGCGCTGTATCTTTATTTTCAGGCAACTAATAGTCCAAGTCAATTATCAAACATAAAGGCATGGCTCGGAGCAATGCATATCCATATAATAGTTTTCATGGTATTGAAAATGATTATTATTTTCAATTAGAAAACAATGTGTTAAAACAAAAGGGAGAGAGTCATCTGATGAAAAAGATATTAATTCCGTTCGTTCTGCTCATCGTTGTTATGCTTAGCGCTTGTGGAGGCAATAAGACGGATCAAGTAAAGAGTCCATCTACGGAGTCTTCTAATGCCCAAGCGTCAAGTGAGGCATCAACGCCCGCCGCCAAGGATTCGGACACTTTTACGTATCAATCCGAAAATGGACCCGTGGAGGTACCGACCCATCCACAGCGTGTCGTTGTAATTACTCGTTTCTTGACAGGCAATGTTATGGCGCTTGGTGTGCCGCTTGTCGGCGTCGATGAAATGTCCAAAACTAACCCGAATTTTGCAGAAAAGCTTGCCGGTGTTGAGGCGGTTACGGATGAGAGTCTGGAGAAGATCATCGAACTGAACCCAGACCTTATTATCGGGCTATCGGATATCAAAAACATCGATAAACTAAAGCAAATCGCACCAACGGTTACGTATACGTATGGAAAAGTAGATTTCTTAACGCAGCAGCTTGAAATTGGCAAGCTTTTGAATAAAGAGCAGGAAGCTCAGGATTGGGTCAAAGATTTTGATGCTCGAAGCAAAAAAACAGGGGAAGAAATCAAGGCGAAAATAGGTGCGGATACGACGGTTTCGGTCATTGAGACGTTCAATAAACAGCTATATGTTTACGGATATAAATTTGGCCGCGGAACTGAAATACTCTATGATCAGTTCGGGTTAGGAATGCCTGAGAAAGTGAAGGAAGCGACGAAGCAAGACAGTTTCTTCGCCGTGTCGACAGAAGTATTGAAGGATTATAGCGGCGACTATATTATTTTCAGCAAAGATGCAGATGAAAACAATTCGTTCCAAGAAACAGAGACCTATAAAAATATTCCTGCTGTCAAGAATCAACATGTTTTCGAGGTGGATGCGAAGGCTTTCTATTTTAACGATCCATTAAGCATGGAATACCAATTAGAATTTTTCACTCAACATTTTCTCGGCAAATAAGGAAAGTAACCCATGAAGAGAAAAAAACATGCAGTCCCGATTTCAATAAAGCTTCTTGTCTGCTTACTCTTGCTCATTCTCAGCTTTGTCCTCTCCATACGATTGGGGGCAGCGGATACGACGTTTCGTGATCTGTGGTTTGTGCTAACTTCAGATTTGAGGGACGATAATATTATTATGCTGCACGAAATTAGGCTTCCTCGTGAGCTGGCTGCGATTCTGATAGGTGCCGCGTTCGCCGTATCCGGGGCTATTATGCAGGGAGTCACCCGGAATCCGCTGGCTGATCCCGGCTTGTTGGGTTTAACTTCCGGTGCCAACATGGCGCTAGCACTGGCTTACGTATTGATTCCAGGAATTAGCTATTACGGGATCATGGTGGCTTGTTTCCTCGGTGCCGCTCTTGGAGCGGGTCTAGTCATCGCCCTTGGCTCGACGCGAAGGGGAAACCTTTCTCCTATTCGAATTATTCTTGCCGGAGCGGCTGTTTCCGCTTTTTTGTTTGGCATTTCGGATGGCATCAGCATCGTTTTTAAGTTATCCAAGGATGTAACGATGTGGACCGCAGGAGGCTTGATTGGAACAACATGGGTGCAGATTCAGACCATAGCGCCGGTCATCCTTCTTGGCATTGCTATGGCCCTTATGTTATCCAATCAAGTGAGTATTCTTAGCTTGAGCGAAGAAGTGGCCATTGGACTCGGACAAAAGCTATTTATTATGAAAGCCGTCCTGTTCGTTCTTGTCATTGTACTTACAGGAGCATCGGTCGCGCTCGTCGGCAATATGGCATTCTTAGGTCTAATGATTCCGCATATCGTCCGTAAATTCGTAGGCCAGGATTATCGTCATATCCTACCCATCTCGGCGTTGATCGGAGCAACGTTCATGTTACTGGCTGATACGCTGGGACGTACCATTAACGCACCTTATGAGACACCGGTGGTAGCCATTGTAGCCATGGTGGGCTTGCCTTTCTTCCTGTTTGTTGTGCGTAGAGGAGGCAAAAATTTCTCATGAATCTGTCTGCTCTTATTCGTAAACAACGCCTAATCCTGCTTGTCAGTTTAGGTCTGATCGCTTTAACGGCGATCGTTAGTATGGGTATAGGGTATTCCTCATTATCGTTTGACAGACTGATTCCAGTCTTGTTCGGCCAGGGTACCTTCAAAGAAGATTTCGTTTTGTTTTCTGTTCGACTCCCGCGTATTGTCATTACACTGCTGTCAGGTATGGCGCTTGCGCTCGCGGGTTCCATTTTGCAGAGCGTCACTCGTAACGATTTGGCTGACCCAGGGATCATCGGTATTAATTCAGGAGCGGGCGTGGCGATTACCGTTTTCTTCCTTTATGCTCCGATTGAGGTTGGATCGCTCGTTTACGTTTTGCCGCTTGTCGCCTTTATTGGCGCTTTGGTGACGGCTGGACTAATTTATATTTTCTCGTACAGTCGGTCACGAGGGCTTGATCCCGTTCGGCTCGTACTGGTAGGGGTCGGCTTCTCCATGGCACTGTCTGGGCTTATGATCGTGATCATTTCCTCGGCAGAACGCTCAAAGGTCGATTTTATTTCCAAATGGATTGCCGGAAGCATATGGGGGGCGGATTGGCCGTTAATTTGGGCTTTGATTCCTTGGTTGCTCTTTCTAATCCCGTTTACCTTATTCAAATCGAATCGACTCAATATTCTTGCTTTAAGCGAAGAATCGGCGGTTGGCGTCGGTCTGAAGCTTGAAAGGGAGCGCATGGTGTTGATTTTGACTGCGGTCGCCGCATCTGCGTCTGCGGTATCTGTCACAGGAGGAATCGCATTTATCGGATTGATGGCTCCGCATATCGCTAAGACGCTAGTGGGACCGCGTAATCAGCTGTTCATTCCTGTAGCGGTTCTGCTCGGCGGATGGCTGCTGTTAATCGCAGACACCATTGGCCGTAATCTTGTCGATCCTGACGGTATCCCCGCAGGTATCATGGTGTCTTTGATCGGCGGGCCTTATTTTGCATATTTACTGCTTAAAAAGAAATAGCTGTGGCTTCATATCGCTAGAAGATTGTGTGTCACCTGGGGCGAGTCTATACCCGTCATATCTTCTTTAATAGTTACAGTAATCGTAATATGACCAACGCATGTCTCCATAAACGAAGCTGAGCCACGTCACCACGTCCAAAGGACGTGGTTTTTGTTCGATGGAATCCCTGACATTCCATACATTTATGAAAACGGCAGAAATGCCGTTTTTTTGTTGTTCATTGAGTTCCATGAGCGGGTGAGAGGGGTGGGAGACGGCCGGAGGGAATGAATTTTGGATATCCCACTGAAGCTCCCTGAGCTACAGTACTTTTCATGGCTTAAACCATAATACTCTTGACGTTGCGGACCGTATTGCAGTTATTTTCGCTTGTTAGCTCATTTATCTCGGTTTGCGGACCGTATAGCCCTTATTGTCCTCAATCGAAACCAATAGGAGGAATTTTGGGTAAATAGCTGCATTTGAGTCCGCAAGCCTCGCGAAACACTATGCTTTTCTACAAATAAGGGCTCCTCGGTCCGTTGCATCTTGGTTAATTCATATTTTTTATCTTTTGAGTTGGTAAGTTCGGTTGCGCTGTTGGCCACTAACAATATCCAGTAGCTGCAGTTCCACCAATTCGTGCAAAATGCGTCTAGCATGGCGAAAGGTTACTTTAAGATGATTCGTGAGTTCGACAGGGATAAAGGGAGGCGGCTTAATGTGAAGTTGATGTGAAAGCTCAACAATGGATTCTAATTGAAGAGTATTAAGTAAAATTGAGATAAAGAAGACGCTTGATTTGGGTTATCCAGGCGTCTTTTTGTCTGTCATTTTATTAGCTAATGAGAACAGATTATTGAATTTGTCCGTAGATCTGAGGGCATGTACATATTCATAGTCGTTGTGCTGCTGCCGTGATTAAGTCCACCCTTGTAGTGATTCACATGAAAGCTACGAAATTGCTCCTCCTTAGAATCCCACGGATACCGAGGGTGTCAGCTTGCTCCTTCAGGGGAGGAAGTATCTATACTAATCCAATACTTTACATTTAGTATAAAATCTATAATAATTAACAATTATACTATAATTTGTGAGGTGCTCTATGAATTCAGTCTACATTACAAGTATTGGTAAATTCCTCCCCGGCTCTCCGGTTAGTAATGATGAAATTGAGGATTATCTCGGCAAAATTGGCGGCAAGTCTTCCAAAACCAAGCGAATCATTCTTGAGAAAAATCAAATTCAGTATCGCTATTATGCGATGGATAAAGAACAAAAGAGTCTATACACGAACGCAGAGATGGCGGCCCTCGCTATTCGCGACGCATTAGAACGAAATGAGAATGTAGCAGCTCATGATATTGGGTTCCTTGCGACAGGCACGACGAGAGCTGACCTACTTCTACCTGGCTTTGCCAGTATGGTACATGCAGAGGCCGATCTACCTGTTATGGAAATTGCATCGCACTCTGGATTATGTGCTAGTGGCATGCAAGCACTTAAGAGTGCTTATTTACATATAAAATCTGGTGAACATGATGCAGCGATCTCTTGTGCCAGTGAGTTTCTGAGCCGTGAATTTAAACATACAAAATTTGAAGCGCAGGGTGTTTGTAGCAACAGTCGAGTACCATTCGACACCGATTTCTTACGATTTATGCTTTCAGATGGAGCTGGTGCTGCGATATTGCAGAAAACGCCTTCCGCTAAGGGTCTATCGCTGCGTATTGAATGGATTGATAACAAGTCGTATGCGAATCAATACGATGTCTGTATGTATTCAGGAATGAGCAAGGAAGATGGAATTCATTCCTGGCTTGATTATGCATCCATTCATGAAGCGGCGGATCATGGAGCCCTGAATCTTAAGCAAGATGTAAGGCTTGTTAATGAAATAACAAAGGTAGGATCTAATCGATTTTTGGAACTTGTGGAGGAAGGCAGGATTGACCCTAAGGCGGTTGATTGGTTGGTCTGTCATTATTCATCGCATTTTTTCAAGGAAGAAATATTACGGTTATTGGAACTTGGTGGCGTGACGATCCCGGAAGAGAAATGGTTCACGAATTTATACACGAAGGGGAATACGGCTTCGGCTTCGATTTATATTATGCTGGAGGAACTGCTGAATTCAGGCCATCTCTCTCTGGGTGAGCAAGTGTTGTGTATCGTTCCTGAAAGCGGCAGATTTCAAACCTCTATTATGCTGTTGACCGTCGTAGGATCTTCATCTGAAGTGCATTAAAAAATTGCATTAGTCGATGGTGAACGGCTTCGGGATCACCGAAGATTACCGCAGGCTGGATTATCTGAGCGTCTATATCCGCACGCCCAAGCTGGACCGGTATACGCTCATACTGTCCCGCGCCCGCGATTCTTTCACGGTAAATCGGGATTACGGTCTGGATGAAACCCTGAGCAGCAAGGCGGCGGAAAAGCTGTATCTGCTGTCCGATTGAAGGAATCTAAGTAAGAATAAATACAGAGAGAGACTGAACTTTTTTCTCCCCTTGATGCTATGTTGGATTCATGTAGGATAGGACGTACGTATGAGCTTTCTTACTCATCTATATTGGATTTATGTAGGATAGGAGCCATGAATTGAGTGTTACTGGCGTTCTTCATCCGTTTCTGTTGGAAATATCCAATATAGACACTTAAATATAGGCAAATCCGTTAAAGTTATTGGATTTATACAACATAGCAATCTTCATCATGATCTGCATCATCGTTATTGTTACCACAATAGAAGAATGAACCGAGGGTAGAGGTTTTTCTCAAAACACAAATTTTTCAGCGCCCTCGAATTCGTTAGAAGTCATCTTTTTTGGCTTCACTAACATCTTTAAGAAGCGGCAGAGATGCCGTTTTTATTTTTGCATTTTAATAGCATCCAGCAGATCAGAACGCCCAATTCCCTGCGCGAAAAACAGGTTCGATGGAGCCGTCCGGCAGGATGCCATCAATGTCCATGTCAGCGGAGCCGATCATGAAATCGACGTGAGCAAGGCTATCATTCAGGCCACGCTCGCCCAGTTCGTCCGGACTCATCTCTTTGCCGCCTTCGAGGCAGAATGGGTAGGATTGGCCGATGGCTAGATGACTCGCAGCATTTTCGTCGAACAAGGTTTTGTAGAAAATGAGGTTCGTATCCGAGATTGGAGATCGGTGCGGTACAAGCGCGACTTCGCCAAGGAAATGAGAGCCTTCATCGGTATCGATCAATCCTTGCAGCGTGTCATAGCCTTTCTCGGCCGTAAAGTCCACAATCTTGCCGTCCTTGAATGTCAGGCTGAAGTTATCAATCAGATTGCCGGTATAGCTTAACGGCTTAGTGCTAGAGACGATACCGTTGACACCCGTTTTGAGAGGTGCGGTATACACTTCTTCCACGGGCAAGTTGGAGATGAATGGAGTTCCTTTGTCATTAACGCTTGTTACGTTGATCCATAGATGGCCTTGAAGCAATTCCACTGTGAGATCGGTACCCGGAGCACGGAAATGAAGCGCCTTATATTGGCGTGTGTTTAATCGCGTCGTATAGGTATCAAGTGCATCGGCGTGATCCTTCCATGCTTGGACCGGGTCTTCCATGTTGATCCGTGTGGCCGCGAAGATGGCTTCCCACAGGGCTTCGATCCGACGATCCGACTCAAGCGAAGGAAAAACCTTGTCTGCCCAAGCTTGAGAAGGTACGGCGACAATGGACCAACTGATCTTATCGGACATGCCATAGCTTCGGAAGGTGGTCAGAGCCTGTTGTTTTGCCTTCTTCGCATCTTGGATTCGCTGAGGAGCGATTCCGTTCAGCAAATCCGGGTCATTCGCATCAATATACAGGAAGGCCGCGTTATTCTCGGCCATCTCTTCCCAGCCTTTAGCTTTCCATAACGGATATTCACGAAATGCTTCATCCGGCGCCAACTCGTATTGGAGACGCGTAATTTGATCATCGCTCCAGTCTACGAGGACATGCTTAGCCCCAACTTGATAGGCTCGTTTGACGATTTTCCTGACAAAGTCCGCCGCCGTGATCGGCGCGGTCACCACAAGCGTCTGCCCGGGTTGAACGTTAACGCCAATCTCAACTGCGAGCGAGGCATATTTGTCCAATTTTTCCTCGAATTTGTTCATGTCGATCCTCCCTGGTCTAAAGTATACAGATATTCATATTCTAAGATTGTTGTTCTTTTCCTTTATTTTCTGACGCATAATTTTCGTTTACATTCAGTTTAAAAAGAGGTGTTAACATCACTTTATAATTAGTTGTACTGGAGGAATTGCAATGGATCATACAAAAATAGAGCCCAACAATGGCGATTGGGCCGTCGAAGCACACGGACTCGTCAAAACGTTTGGCGACAATCGTGCAGTGGATGGGGTGAATTTGAAAGTACGCGCCGGTACGATCTATGGCGTGCTTGGACCGAATGGGGCAGGCAAGACTACCACAATCAGAATGTTGGCGACCTTACTTCGACCTGATGCGGGTTCGGCACGAATCTTCGGGCATGATGTGTTGAAGGAGTCGCAAATTGTCCGTCAATTGATCGGGGTAACCGGCCAGTACGCATCGGTCGATGAGTCGCTCAGCGCTACCGAGAACCTCATCATCTTCTCCCGGCTGCTTGGGCTAGGGCGTGCAGAGGCAAGGTATAAGGCAAAGGAATTGCTTGAGGAATTTGGTTTGTCGGAAGCCGCAAGACGGCCGTTGAAAAATTTCTCCGGCGGTATGCGGCGCCGGCTGGATCTGGCGGCGAGTCTCATTGCACAGCCACCGCTCATCTTTCTGGATGAACCGACTACGGGGTTGGACCCGCGCACGCGTTCACAGATGTGGGATACGATCCGTCGTCTGGTTAACACGGGGTCAACCGTACTGCTAACCACGCAATACCTTGAAGAAGCAGATCAACTGGCGGATCGAATCGCGGTTATCGATCATGGCCGAGTCGTCGCCGAGGGCACAGCGGATGAACTGAAAGCGTCAGTGGGTACCTCGTCATTGCAACTGAAAGTCCAAAATTCACAGGACATGGAGAGTGCCCGTCAAACCGTTGAACAGGTGCTCAAGGTGCAGTCTAATGTGTCATCGGAAGCCGGAATGATTACTGCGCCGATGGCGAATGCCGATCTGGTTACCGACCTGCTTATTGCCCTCCGTGCGAAAGGGATTCACTTGGCCGAGGTGAGCGTGCAGAAACCGAGCCTCGACGAGGTGTTTCTAAGCATTACTGGCCCTAAGGTGAAGGAGGACGCGTCAACGCCGTCCTATGAATCGAACAAAGCGGAGGAGGTAAGCGTATGAGCAGTACTTCAATAAAGCATGGTGCGGATCGCCAATTGAAAAACTACACGAGCTTTGGCCAGTCGGTTCGCCACTCGTTGACAATGGCTTATCGAGGTCTGCTGAAGATTCGGCGTACACCAGAGCAATTATTCGACGTTACATTCCAGCCCATCATTTTTACCTTGATGTTTACCTACATCTTTGGTGGGGCCATCTCCGGTGACGTCGTGAGCTATTTGCCCGTCATCATTCCTGGAATCCTCGTGCAGACCGTGATTACGACCTCTATTGTTACTGGTGTCCAACTGCGTGAGGACATGGATAAAGGCGTGTTTGACCGATTCAAGTCACTGCCTATCGCGCGGATTGCACCATTGGCAGGAGCCCTGTTGGCAGATACCGTTCGGTACACCATTGCGACAGTGCTTACTTTTACCATGGGATATATTATGGGTTATCGGCCTGAAGGTGGTCTGGCGAACGTAGCCATCGCTGCGGTGCTTGTTATACTCTGCTCCTGGGCAGTCAGTTGGATCTTTGCCTTCTTCGGCGTGATTGCGCGTACCGCTTCAAGCGTGCAGGGGATATCGATGATTGTGCTGTTTCCGCTCACATTTCTATCGAACGCGTTCGTGCCGGTCAATACGATGCCAGGCTGGCTCCAGTGGTTTGTTAACATCAATCCGATCTCGCATCTCGTTAGTGCCGTTCGAGATCTTGCCAACGCTGGAACCGTAGGTATGGATCTCATGATCTCCCTCATTGGTGCTGCTGTTATTGTGGCGATCTTTGCACCGATTACGGTTCGTGCTTATATGCGTCGGACATAAATGCAGCAAAAAGCAGCCGCAAGGCTGTTTTTTTACATGTCAAATGCTGCGGCGTCAACAATTGTTCTCATAGGGCCGATTGGAGCCTTATATCGCTTGTTATTGGACCGTGGAGTTCAAGTTGTTGGATCATGGCAAGCTGCATCGTGTCATACCGGATGGATGCGTTGATATTATTTTTGATCTACGATCCACATCCTTTTCCCAAGGCGCCTTTGTAACGGGACTCATGACTTCATTTGAGACCATGAGCTTAACGCGAAATTACTCTTTATTCGGCATTCGCTTCTTCGCGGATCAAGTCCGCCAATTTATTGAAAATCCGGTCTAAGAGTTGAACGGAAATCGTGTGCTGCTCGAAGACCTATGGGGAAACGAAGCGAAATGGATCGTGGAGGAAGTTCAATCTGCACATGATGTAACGCAAATGATTGAAGTAGTTGAGCATCGATTATTACAACTATTGCATCGCAGCGAGATTTATTCCGATCAACGATTACAATGGAGCATGCAGTACATCATGGCAAGCCAAGGTCTGCTGTCCGTCCGCGATCTAGCGGGTCAACTTAGTTACAATGAAAGAAATGTACGGAGAATCTTTCAGAAGGAACAGGGGGTTAGTCCGAAAGAGCTGCTAAGCATCATTCAATTTCAGAATCTGCTGCAGGGACTGTATAAAGGGAACTTAACCCGTTTCACGGATATGGATGTCCAATATGGATACTACGATCAATCGCATTTTATTCACCATTTCAAACGCTTTTACGGGTTGGCTCCGAATCAAGTGTTTAAATAAACATGTCCGTTTTTTACAATACCTAAAGAATAGAATAGGCGAAAATGAAAGCGAGCATGAAATTAAATCGTTCGTGGAGGTGAAATGAAATGATGAAACCACGCATTACTGTACTCACCTTGGGTGTAGATGATCTGGAAAGATCATTAACTTTCTATCGGGATGGATTGGGGTTTCCGACACAAGGGATAATCGGGAGAGAGTTCGAACATGGAGCGGTTGCATTCTTCGACTTGCAGGCGGGGTTGAAGCTTGCGATCTGGAATCGCCAGGATCTGGCGCATGAGACGAAAGTTCCACTAACGCCGGCCAGCTCGACTGAAATGACGATTGGTCATAATGTTAGCAGCAAAGAAGAAGTGGATCGGGTCATGGGACTCGCTCAACAGGCAGGTGCGATCATCACGGACCCTGCACATGTTGCCTTCTGGGGAGGATACTCGGGCCATTTCCAAGATCCAGATGGTCACTTATGGGAAATTGTTTGGAATCCGGCATGGGAGATCGAGGAATAGATTCCATGCGCAAATGACGGAAGCCACCTTTGGGTGGCTTTTTTCTATGATGGATAGAAAGCCTGAATTTCGTCCTTGATGATCTCCATGAGGAGTGTTTGCGAAGTCGAGATAAACGCATGATTACGCAGTTGTAGAAGACCGACGGGTATCGTATGGTCTGTCCATTCGACGGTTAATTTGGTCAGGCCTGGCGGTAAAGGTGTTGAATCCAGAACAGCCCCAACCATGGGCAGCTGCTGGACGAAATTCGGGATGGCCGAAATCTGACTCACCGTATGCATGAGCGGCGTTGTCGAGTAGCGAGATAACTGGCTGCTTAATCGTCTATGATATAGGCAAGTGCGACCTCCAACGATCAATGGATATACCATCAAATCTGGAAAAGCTATACCGGAATGGAACGCTAAAGGATGATCTTCATGGACGATAAAAGTGATTTGTTCGTGAAATAGGGGCTCAAAATAAAAAGCAGCAGATTCCATAGGTTCTCCGCAGATGGCAAAATGGAGTTGATCCTGAAGCAAGGCGTTCGATAGCGTGTCCGTATTCGCAATGACCATTTGGCAGGAGACCAGCGGCTTATGCTCCTGGAAGCGGCGTAATGAATTCGGCAGTACCTGGCTTGCTAGTAATTCTATGGCTCCGATCGCTATCGTACCAATCTCTTCTTTCTGCAGCGCTTTGGCTTGCTCTGTCACGTAATTCCAATGTTGAATGAGCTTATCGATTTCCGCAGCGAACAATCGTCCCGAATCCGTCAGCTCCGCCTCCCAACCCCGCTTGAAAAGCTGAATTCCTAATTCCTTCTCCAAGCGTTGAATTTGATTCGTTATGGTAGATTGCGCATAATTCAATTTCTGAGCGGCTTTTGAAAAAGTTCCTTCTTGGATGATGGTCTGGAATGACGTGAGTTCCTTTAAGTCCATGATGATGCACCTCTATCGAGAATATTGAATTTATTTATCATTTAATTCAATTATATAGATAAAGGCATTCGGAGTACAATGAGGACATTCCAACAAGAGGAGTGGTGAATCATGCCGTTTGTTCGCGTGAGTTATTTAGAAAATCAATACGAATCGGGTCAATTAAAACTTATTAGCTGCGAGATTATGAATGCTCTTATTGCGCATTTCCGTGTGCCCGAAGAGGATTATTTTCAAGTTTTCCATGCCCATCATGGCAATGAGTTTTATTATAGCCCGAATTACTTGGGTGTAGAGCGCAGCGATGGGTTACTCTATATTCAAATCACACTTAAATCGGGAAGAAGTACAACGCAGAAAACAAGCTTCTATCATAACTTAGCGACACGATTGTCGGATACGGTCCATATCAGAACAGAAGATGTATTTGTCATACTGGTGGATACGGAATTGGAGGACTGGACATTCGGCAATGGCATTGCACAAATGATCCAACCTATTGAAACAGACCCCGCAGAGCCAAAAGCTGAAACGAAGCATCGTACAATTCATTCCAAAGCCAGGGAGGTGTTCGGAGATATTGCGCCTGCCTTTGTTCGTTACTCTGAAGAGGTGCTATTTGAGGATGTATGGAGACGATCGCAGCTATCGCTTCGCGAACGCAGTCTCATTACCATCGCCGCTTTGGTTGCCGAAGGGCACACAGAACAGCTCCCTTATCATCTCAAGCTCGCACAAGAAAATGGGCTCACGCAAGAGGAAATTATTGAAGCGATGACCCATCTCGCTTTTTACGCCGGGTGGCCGCGTGCCGCTTCAGCCATGCAAGTCGTGAAGAATCTCGGGAGCTAAGCTAACGCAGCCAATCGGCTGCGTTTTTTATTATGAGGTGGAACTCCAAGGGGGTACTATACCCAAAATTTCGGATACTGACGCTGCTCGTCAAGGTTATTCACCACAAGTGCGATCACAACAATGACCAAAGAGCCTATAAGAACGGGATTGATCAAAAACGTCCATGGACTGCCCGCCATAATAACGACGATTGGATTGGCCCCTGCAGGCGGGTGGGTAGTTCGTGTTATGTGCATGAAAGCAATGGCCAGTCCTACGCCGAGCGCTATCACCCAAAACGCGTTGCCAAATAAATGAAAGAGCAGCAAACCAACCGCAGCAGATATCATATGCCCTCCGATAATATTTCGAGGTTGAGATAGAGGAGCGTCCCACACGCCGAAGGCTAAGACACAGCTAGCTCCAAATGGGGCCATAAGCCATACGGCTGATGTCAGGTCAGTCAAAAAAGCCAACATACCGATGGCTATGAATCCACCAATGAATCCTAATAGCGCCGTTTTGGAGGAAACTTTCAATGGGCTTTTACCGGATCCCGACATTTTTGAAAAAAATCGATGCCATACATATTTCGTCTCCATAAGAAATCACTTCCTTTGCGAATTAAATAACTAAATTACTAGTTAACTGGTTATTTGTTGATTATATTACGGCAGAGATAAAGGAATGTCAATTTTTATTTTCATAATGGCCTTTCTTGCGTTGCTGCGGATAATACAGTACATTAGTAAATATCCAGTTAAATAGTATTTTAGTAATATAACAACCATAAAATAAGACCGTTTTTCTATGAAATGGAGAAATGATGCGAATGAATAAAGAGTTATTGTTAAAGGTGGATTCGGCATTAAATTTCAGTGTAAATACACAAATAAAAGAACAATTAAAATGGCTAATTGGTCTCGGTGAGATTGTACCAGGCGACATGCTTCCGTCAGCAAATCAAATGGCTGATATTTTAGGATTAAACCGAAATACGGTCAATTTGGTCTATACCCAATTGCGCGATGAAGGATTTTTTGCAATGCAAAAAGGGCGGGGAACGCAAGTCCTGGATAGTTCCAAAGTTGAGGTGTTGAAGAAGGGTCGCCAACCGATGCATCAACTCGTAACGAGGACGATAGAGGAGGCCGCTGCACAAGGCATTCCCCTGGTTGATTTCTTTATATCCGGTTTGGCTTATACTTTACTGCAGCAATCGGATGCAGCCGTACATCTGCAGATTCTTTTTATTGAATGTAAAGGGCATGATCATCTCTTTTATCGCCAAGAAATTGAGCGCGTTACAAAAGCTGAAGTTAAAACCATCTTCTTGGAGGACCTTGCAATAACGGATAGCACGATGATTGAAGCGCTTGAATCTTCAAATGTGATCATTACGACATTAAATCATTCCGCAGAGGTGAAGAAATTATTTTCCCGTTATGAGAAGAAAATGTATGTAATTGGAGCAACGACTGAAATGTCCTTACTTCTAGGTATTGCTAGGATCAAGCCTGAAAGCCATGTGGGTTTCGTATGTCTCGGGAAAGAAGGCGGACAATGGATGGCTAACAGCATTCGCGACGCAGGCATTACGCAGATCCATTCGCATGCCTTGGGAATAGATGATCGGGAGAAATTGCTTGGAGGTATCAAAAAGTTAGACAAAGTCTACGCGTCTCCTGCTGTATTTAAGGAGTTAAAAACGATCGATCCCGATAAAGTGGAATTATATCCTATGGCTTTAGAAAAGAGCAGTGAAAATCTATTGATAGATTTATCTGATGATTTCATGAAACAGATATAACAAATAAAACAAGCAAAACAAGCAATCTAGAATGAATTTCATTATTCTAGATTGCTCGTTTTTACACCATTATACGAATTTACTAGGAACGACACCAAAATGCTGTTTAAAAAGCTTAACAAAATAACTTTTATTATCATATCCGAGCAATTGAGATATCGAATCAATTGTTTTTTCTGAATGGTTTAGCAGTTCCTTGGCTTTCTCCATTTTCATTCTTGTAACATACTCAATGAAATTTTCATTGGTTTCTTTCTTGTACAAGCGGCTAAAATAGCTCGGATTTAAATGTAAATGATTAGCGACCTCATCCAGCGTTATTTTTTGATCCAAGTTGAGTAATACATATTTTTGGGCATTAATAATTTCGATTTTTTTACTTTGTTTAGAAATGTCCTCCATGGTACGAACTGCTTCTTCTATAAAGTGGATGAGCCATTTTTGCAGTTCGCCGATATTACTGATTTGAATCAGCTGTCGTTGTATTTTCTCATTGGCATATTGTTGATTGATTTTCAATTTGAGCATGATATCGAGTACAAGTTTATTAACAAATTGCTTTACTTTATTTGGAGCATACTTTTTATCGATAATAAATTGAATAAAGGGATTCAAGGCATCCTCGACATCGATATTTCCCTCTAGAATCACTCGGTTGATCTGCTCCGAAAATTCTACATAATGATTCAGTAGATCTTCTTTATGAAAATGATAATCCTCTAAATTTTTCATTTTTATGATTTGAGGTTCTGAATAGTAGAACATTTTCTCTGTGTCTTGCAGCAGAAGATGCAGCTGTTGTTTGATCCCCGGATAATCATTCTCTAAATCTCCGACGAGGATCGAGACAGGGAGCTTAAGCAGCTTCATTAACTTATATTGTATTTCCTTGCATCGATTAGAAATATATTCACGAGGATTTATTTTTAAAGTATTCTCGCAATTATATAAAAGGAAGAATTGATAAGACGTGTAACTAAAAAATAATAAATCTGGAATCTCTAGCAATAGCTCTTCCACAGCGTTTTCAATAATAAATTTCAAGGTATGCTCGTCTTCATATCGAATGAATGCATCACTCGTTCGATGGATGCAAGCAACAGCAGGAATAAAGAAGGGGTGGTGTCGAGACAAGCCGAATTTCCCCAATTGTTCCTTCCAAAGATAGCTCTTTGAAACAGGTGCGGATAGAACATCATTTATCCATTTTTCTTTTAAAATGGATTTATTCTGATGTGCTTGAATGTTCAGCTTCTGAAATTCATCTAGATGTTGTTTTTCTTCATCCATCTTTATTTTTAATTTTGAGAGAAGATCTATAATATCAGGTATATCCAGAGATTCTTTCAGAATATAGTCTTGTACACCGATTTGAACCGCTTGTTTCGCATAGCTAAATTCGTCATGACAGGATAAAATAACGAATCTTGGTTGATGTTGATTGATTTTTTTAATGGATTTAATTAATTCGATCCCGTTCATTCCAGGCATACCGATGTCGGTCACAATGAGATCAGGGAGTTCCTTGTGACAGTGCTCTAAAGCCTCTTCAGCATTTGTACTTCGATGGGGCATTGTATAACCAAATGTATTCCAAGGAATCATTGTACATAAAAAATTTAATACGGCTACATCGTCATCCACTACCAATACTTTATACATCATCCTTCATCTCCTCATACTTTGATAATGGGAAAGACAAAGTTATTTTTAGTCCCATATCTTTAGAGCTTATCAAATGAATCGTAAATTCATCTCCATAAATCATGGAAAGACGTTCATTTACATTTTTTAAACCGATTCCATTCATGGAGGTTGAAGCGTTTTCACCTCGCATACTCGTTTCGGATAACATGTGAGTAAGGGAGGCTAGTTTCTCCTGTTCTATGCCAACACCATTGTCTTGAACTGAAATATACAGCAAATGATCTTTTTTCCATGAAGATATGGTTATCTTGCCTTGTTTTTGCATAAGTCCATGGATATATGCATTCTCAATTAATGGTTGAAGCGTAAGTCTGGGAATGGACGCCAAAAGGGTGTCAGATGCAAGATTGGTTATCAATTGAACATCCTCTTCGTGCCTGAATTTCATTAATTTCACATATTGCTGGGCGATATCGATCTCTTCGTGCAACGTTAAAAATTCGTTATTTCGATTTATTGTCATTCTTAATAAGGTTGATAAAGAACCAATGACACCACCAATTTCTTTCTCTCCTTTCATGATGACTTGAAGTCGAATCGAGTTTAACGTATTAAATAAAAAATGCGGGTTAACCTGAGCCTGTAACAATTCTAGCTCCGCTTTTCTTTTACGGGCCTGTTCCATTTGAATTTCATGAATCATTTCTTCGATTCGATCTAACATACGATCAAAGGAAAGACCCAAATAGCCAATCTCATCATTCCCTGTTACTTTAGAACGGATATTTAAATTTCCCATTTCTACGGATTTAGCTGTTTTTGCTAACTTTATGATAGGTCTGATATAGTAACGCAATATAAAGTACATTACGATAGAAAACAGAATAAGAGAGAGTATTTGAAAAATAACAATTTCGTTAAAAAACTTCCCGTAGCTCCCTGTTACGACTTGATAAGGTGTCAAACTTAGCATACTTAACCCAGCAAAGCTTAACGGTTTATTAACGGAGATATATTCTTTATCATTCCAGACTACTCGGTTCTCATGATCTGATGAATTTGAGAACGGAACGGTTGTACCAATTAAACGTTCGTCTGTCTGAGATTGGATCGTTCCTTTATGATCAAGCAGCATCATCGTTTGATCTGATGCGTATTTATCGAAAATTTCATGGAATTCTGCTTCAGGTTTACTTAACACGATGATAGCGTTTGGTGCATTGGCATAGAGTTTAAAACTATGAGCAATGGTAATCAGATGAGGATAACGATCGGCATCTGCCGGAACATTGTTGTCTAAAACTCCGATCCAACTTGTCATATTGGTGGGTTGCTTTGACATAGATAAGAGCCAAGGCTCTTGATACATATAAGATAAATCGTTTGGATAGACGGAATAATTGGAAAAGTAAAGCCCATTTGGCAGAAATATGGTCACATAGCATTTCCCACTGAAATACATTAATTCATTTAATTTTTCTGTAACAAGCTTATTGGCGAAAAAATCAGTTTTATTTTCTTTACTCTTGTAGCTATTCCAAGCTAATCGTAGGTTGGATATCATTTCACTATCATATTGAATCGAGTTAAACGCATGAATCATATTATTGATGATATTGGATACATAAAGCTCAGCAACTTCTAAGGATTGCTCAGACTTCGTAGATGCATTATTCATTAACATGTTATTTGTATAAATACCCGTTAATCCCATGCTAATCGCAGAGGGGATCAAGAGACATAACAAGGCGGTAGCGATCAATTTTTTCCTCCAACTCATGGATGCTCTGCTCATCACATTCTCCTGTATGTTCATTAATATGAGATTATTGGAAAAGAGGATGACCTAATGGCATCCTCTTGGTAACTGTTATTATGTTACGAATTATTGGTTAGCATCTATGATTTTTTGCAAATTCTCTTTAATATTTTTCATCGTCGTGTCGATATCCGAGTTGCCTAGTATATATTTCTCAGCCTCAGCAATATATGCTTTCTCTAAATCGGCGCTATAAGAAACGGCAGTCGGGGGATTCGGAAGCTTGGAAACAGAAAGTGTGTTCATTAAAGAACTTTTGTCGATCATTTCAGGAGACATGGTCGATGAAATGATTGCGTCGACTTCTTGATTCAAGTCGGCGTTTTTCCATGCAGAAAGCTGTTTCGTCAATGACATTCCTTCAGTGGATAGGAAACGAAGGAATTCATAGGATTCTTGCTTATGTTTCGAACGAGAAGAGATAACTAGTGAATCTGCTAAGCCAAATGAATAATTTTCATCAGATGCGTTATTTTTAGGCCAAGGAGCAAACGCAGAATGGAACGTCGCCGGTATCTTGTCTGTTCCACCTGCTTCAGAAATCATCCAAGGTCCTGTTGGAATCATACTTGCTTTACCTTGGAAATAAGCATCGCGATATGGAATTTTTTGCGATACAACATCTTGGTACGGTGTTGCGGAATGATCGGCATATTCCATATTATAGCGTAGTTCCAGCGATTCTTTCATTAAAGGATTGTCATTATTCAGTTTAGTACCATCATCCGTCATAATACCTTGATTTTCAGGAGAACTATATAGACGGAGTAGGAAATAATCTTTCCACGTATGGAAGAAGGTACCGTAACGTTTGTTAGGACCTTCACCCTTCGTTAGTTTCTTCGAATAATCACGGAACTCATCCCATGTCCAACTTGTTGGAACACTCAACCCAGCTTCATCGAGTTGATCTTTATTCATGAGAATGAACCATGGTCCAAATTTACCGGGAAGTGAATACCGCTTGTTTTCATATTTCATTTGTTCCGCTTTATATACATCCTCATATTGAACTCCCTCAGCTTTTAAATAATCATCCAAGGGTTCAAGCATATCATTAGAAGCTCTTTGACTGAAGTTAGGTGTTGAATTAAGGGAGAAGACGTCAAAATCTTCATCTGAAGCATACATAATATCAATTTTTTTCAAAGTTTCGTTCGAGTCATTTTCTACTATGGGAATATATTTGACCTTGATATTCGGAAATTTTTTCTCAAATGCATCGATGGCTGGTTGATAAACCGCTGGTTTTTCCCAATTGAGAAACTTAATCGTAACGGGACTCTGATCTGTACTGTTTGTGCCTTTGTCGGAAGATGTGGATGACTGTCCTTGATTACTACCACTACTTCCGGAACAACCTGCAAGTAGGCTTGCTAGCATAATGATGGTTGTCATTATGCATAACACTTTCTTCTTCATCTTTGTTAACCTCCCTGGAATAAAAGCGTTTTCATTACACATAAACACAATAATACAATAGCATCGTACAACAAAGTTTCGATTTTTACCTTTTTCAAAATTTCTTTACCCTTTAACCCCGCCCATTGCAATTCCTTCCATGACTTGCTTTTGACCAAGGATAAAGATAAGGAGTAGAGGGATAATGGCTGAAACCGTACCTGCCATGATTAAGGAATAATAAGCTCCACTCTCACTGGAAAATTTTTGAATACCGATTTGAATCGTAGAAAGATGATCACTTCTTAAGAAAATAAGTGGGTTTTGATAGTCGTTCCATGTCCAGATAAAACGCAAAATGGCATAGGTAGCGATCGCTGGACGAACGAGGGGAACTGCGACTTTTGTAAATAAGATACGCTGTCCAGCACCATCCATTCTTGCAGCATCGAGAAATTCATTATGCAGACCCATAAAGAACTGTCTCAACATAAAGGTACCTAAAGCACTAAACGAGCCAACAAGAATAAGTCCAAGATGACTATCAAACAAGTGTAACCATCTAAAAATGATAAATTGAGGTACGATGATGGATGAGCTTGGGATCATAAAGGTCATGAGCACAAGAATAAATAGCACATTTTTACCTATAAATTCTAATTTAGCAAATGCATAAGCGGCCATACAGGATACCGTAACGGAAATGATCGTTGTCAGTACGCTGATTTTAATAGAGTTCCAATAATATAATCCAAAAGGATGCTCACCAAACCAGACTTCGGTATAGTTCTGAACGGCTTGCCAATTCTTAGGTATCCATTCAATTGGGTATTTGAACACATCGACCTCCGGTTTAAAGGAAGCGGATAACATCCATATAAACGGTAAAAGGAAAGCTATTCCGAGAATAAGCATAAGGATGGTTATGGTGACTTTCCATAACTTACTTTTATTTTCCATAATGTTCCTCCATAATCAATAATTAACCCATTTTTTCTGACCATACAGTTGAAAAACGGTAATGAGAAGGACGCATCCGAACAATGCCCAAGCCATCGATGAAGCGTAACCGGTTTTTAAGTTTTCAAATGCTGTCGTGTATAAATAATAGGTGACAACAGAGGTCGAGTAAGATGGACCTCCCTCAGTTAAAACTTTAATGATATCAAAAGATTTAAAAGAACTAATGAGACCCGTTACAAGTAAGAAGAACGTTGTGGGTGATACAAGAGGCAATGTGATTCTTCTGAATCTTGTCCAGGGACCTGCGCCGTCCATATCAGCAGATTCATAGAGATCCTTAGGAATCGATTGCAAAGCTGCCATATAGACGATGAGACAGAAACCGATACCTACCCAAGTCATAATAATCATGACGGAAGGAAGTGCATAATGGATGTCTGCCAACCATTTTGGTGGATTGTCCATTCCGATGGATCTTAAAAATTGATTGATCGGTCCATGAGAAGGTTGGAACAATAATTGAAATACGATTGAAACCGCAACGATACTAGAGATATAGGGCATAAAGAAGACGACTTTAAAGAAATTTTTGAAATATACGCTTTTATTAATGATGACTGCCAATACCAACGAAAGGATTAATTGAACCGGAACAACCAGTAATAGGATGAGGTTATTTTTGAAAGAGGTGATAAAAACCGGATCATCAACTAACTGTGTATAGTTACGGAATCCTACAAATTTCATTTTGTCGAGTCCTGCGATAAAACTCCATTCTGTAAAACTAAATATTAAAGATAAGATGGCAGGAATAATGGTGAGGATCGTCAATCCAATTAGCATAGGACCGACAAACACATATCCCGCAAGATTCTCTCTTTTTTCTTTTAACATCAAACGATGCGCGTTTTTCTCTTTATTTTTTTTGAACCGCATGCTCATCACCTCATCTATTCTTATAAAATTGTTGCATGACATAAAACGCAGGTTTTTTATAAGATTTATCCTCAGACAGAAGACCTTTGGTATTATAATAATTTTGCGTTACCGGATGAAGTCTGCGAGGACAACGGAAGTCGTATAAGATCCATGAGCTTAGTCCTTTAACATATGAGATTTGTCCGAGCACTTGTATTTGCTTTTTGTAAATATGTGATTGACAATCTTCTGTTCCTTTATCATCTACACAGCCCCGATGACCTGCCTTGGCATCCGCTCCGAATTCGGTAATGATTACAGGCTTCGCAGGTTTACTATTCTCGAACAGCTTGATTAGATTATTGAAATCCGTTTGATACCAACCGTAATATTGATTCGCACCGATGATATCTAAATGTTCAGCTAATCGATCTTTAATCACATGGTTTGCGTGATCCAACAAGCATGCTGCGGAGACAAGTTTTGTCTCGTCTAAAGCTTTTGCCCGTTTGGCAAGCGAACTCATAAATTGCAATCGTTCTTCTGTATCTGCATTTTCATTCCCTACGGACCATACAATAACGCTTGCTCGATTATAGTCTCTGATAATAAGCTCCGAGAGTTGATTTTCTGCATCTCGATAAGTATCGGGGTTATGGAATTCAATCGCCCAATATACCGGAATTTCCTCCCATAGCAGAATCCCCATTTCATCTGCAATCCGTGCAGCTTGTTCGGTATGCGGATAATGAGCAAGACGCATATAATTGCAGTTCATTTCCTTAGCAAGCTTGAAATTCTCGATAATTTCAGCATCTGTTATCGCTTTTCCATGGAGGACGCTTTCTTCATGAGCTGCGATCCCTTTCAAATAGATGGGCTTGCCGTTGAGGATAATGTCATGACCTTGCACACGGATTTCCCGGAAACCGATTCGTTCTTGAATGGTATCCTCCATATACGTTACGGTAATGTCATATAGCTTTGGATTTTCTGGAGACCATAGCTCCGGTTTCGCTTTTATCGTACATTGACCTTTACCATGACGTATTTGAATGGTTTCATGAATGTTGAGTTCGTTAATATCTATGTTTGCCTGACCGTCAAGAGCTGCACCATCGATTTCGACGGAGATTTGAATATTTGAGAATGTTCCATCGGGCTTGAGAGATAGTTGGCAATTTTTAATGAAAGTCCCTGGCAAGCGAATGAATTCAACATCACGATAGATACCTCCGTAGTTAAACCAATCTGTGTTCTTGCACGGGACGTTGCTCGCTTTGCGTGTGTTGTTTGCCACGACGAGAATACGGTTCATAGCTTTCAATTCGTTGGTGACTTCGATATAAAATGGCGTTGATCCGCCTTTATGGCAGCCAAGAAATTGTTTGTTGAGAAAGACTTTCGCATCGTAATTTACAGCACCAAATTTGAGGAAAACACGTTCTTCTCCGTGATTCTCATACTGGAAGGTGCGTGTAAATATCATGCTTCCTTCATAATAAAAATATTGTTCACGTTGCACATTCCAACAGGAAGGGATCGTCATTCGCTCCCATTCATCGAAGCTAAAGTCCATAGGATTATGCAAACCATCATTGTCCACGTAATTTTCCTCGTACCATTTGGCACGAAGGCAAGTATCATACTGATCGACACCAAAATTCCAAAAACCATTCAGCGATTCTTTATTGCGACCATGATCAGTGATCATTGATTCATGTGTAATAGGTTTGGTTAAAAATAGATCTTCGTATGCCTCATTGTGAAGTTGATCAACATAATTTTTTGCGTGATCCATTGCAATCACTCCTCTTTCTCTGATGTATATAATTTGATTGATCTTCTTCTATTTAATCGTGTTTCGCAAATCTTAATAAGAAAAATTATTGACTTATATTGAAAAAAATTGACCATCTATTTTACTAGAGGTAAGCGATAGGATTTGCCGCGATTTCCCTTTTATTCTGCTTTGGAAATCCCTATACTTATCAGATGAAAGTATCATTAGAGCGAAGGAAGTAAAAAGGATGGATATACGCAAATTACATTACTTTATCGCGGTAGCGGAAGCACTTCATTTCAGCCGTGCTGCGGAAAAATTGAATATGACACAGCCACCCCTAAGTCAGCAAATTCAAGATTTGGAAGCAGAACTTGGCGTGAAACTGTTGGAACGCAATAAGAGGCAAGTTCGTCTTACACCTGCGGGGAACGTTTTCCTGGAGGAAGCAAAAATGATATTAGCTCAATTGGATCGATCCATTAAAACGACGCAACTGGCCAGCCAAGGAATCATCGGACATTTAATCGTTGGATTTGTAGATTCAGCTGCGGGAGATATCATGGTAGATATTTTGAAAGTATTTCGGGAACGGTTCCCGCACATACAGCTAACATTATGCGAGATGACTTCCGCCCAGCAATGGCAGGCATTACATGACGGAACGATTCATGTCGGGTTTGTGCGTTTCATCGAATCGGCCAAGCATATCGACTATCGTACCTTTACCAACGAATCGCTTGTTGCCGTATTGCCCGAACAGCATCCGTTAGCCAGATTATCTTCAATTTCTGTCCGCTCTTTGGAACTCGAATCGTTCATTTTGTTTCCGCGTCATCTCGGCGTTTCATTTCATGATCTTATTCTTGGTTTTTGCGCACAACATGGCGTTTACCCGAAGATTGTACAGGAAGCCATTCAGATGTATACCATTGTCAACTTGGTAGCAGCCAATTTGGGCGTTTCCATCGTACCTTCTTCAGTTGCCGTTTTTCAGCGGAGTGGCGTCGTATTTCGGCCCTTTGAGGAAAGTGTGCCGCCGGTTCCCCTGTATACTGCTTGGAGAACCGACGTGAATAAAGCAGTCTTATCAGCATTTCTAAAGACCGTGGAAGAAGTGAGTTCAATAGCCATTGGTAACAGATAATACGGGAGTTAACCGGTTTTAGCTGGATCGCGTTCAATTAGCCCATCTAATGTCGTATCAATTTGACGCATCACCTCAGGGTCAAGACGAACCCCTGCAGCTTTGACGTTTTCTTGTACTTGCTCTGGTTTGGATGCCCCAATGATGGCGGCTGACACCTGTGGATTTTGCAGCACCCATGCGATTGCAAGCTGAGGTAATGTTAACCCGGCTTCACTCGCGATAGAGGAGAGCTTAGATACGGCCTGCAATACTTCGGATCGCAGCCATTGACCAGCTAATCGTTCGAAAAATGGAGCTCCCGCTGAAGTCGAAGCACGTGACCCTTGCGGCAACGGTTTGTCCGGCGCATACTTCCCGGATAGAATTCCTTGTGCAAGAGGCGACCAGACCACTTGTCCGATTCCTTCTCGTTCACATGCGTGAACGACTTCCGTTTCGATGACACGCCATAACATCGAATATTGCGGCTGACTCGCCACCAGGGGAACCTTCAGCTCTCGCGCTAATGCAGCACCTTTGGTAATCTGGTCTGCCGTCCATTCACTGATCCCGACATATAGAACTTTTCCTTGCCGAACTAGATCCGAAAAGGCCAGAAAAGTTTCTTCGAGGGATACGGTCGAATCAAAACGGTGGGCGTAATAGACATCGACGTAATCCGTCTGTAATCTGCTTAGTGAAGCGTGGCAGGCTTCCATGATATGTTTTCGGGAAAGACCTCTGTCGTTGTGTCCTGTTCCTGTCGGATGGTATACCTTGGTGCATAATTCCAAGCTCTCCCGACGCAATCCTCGCAAGGCTTGACCTAACACGGTCTCTGCCCTCGTTTCCGAGTACGCATCCGCCGTATCAAATGTCGTAATCCCGGCATCCAGTGCTGCATGAACACAGGCATAGGCCGTCTCATTGTCCACTTGAGCGCCGTGGGTAATCCAGTTTCCGTAAGCGATCTGACTTATTGCTAAACCGCTGGTTCCTAGTTTTTGATAGATCATGTTTATTCCTCCTTTAGATAACAATTCGATCGTAGCAAACCTCTATTCATAGGTGAAATATTCTTTTCTGTACGTTTTGATTCGAAAAACATATAACTGGATCGGGGGTCTTCACCTCGGAACTGGGATTGACTCTGGCTAGTCCCGAAATTATAATGGTCATAGCAACTATAATCATGTCATATAATAAGGAGACTCCCTTTGGAATTAGAAAAGTATATAGGTGTTGTCGTACACCGGGCAGATTTGAAGCTTAACAATTTTTATCAGAAAGTGGTAAACCCTTTTGATATTACAGTAGATCAATGGGAGATATTAGTCATTCTTTGGGAAAAAGAAGGTATCACCCAAAAAGACCTTGCGGAAAGACTGTATAAAGATCAGACGAACATTGCTCGGATGTTGTTCAAGCTTGAAAAAAAGGGCTTTGTTCATCGTGTAACCCATGAGACGGACCGCAGATCGTTGCGTGTTTACTTAACGGCAAAAGGCAGGGACATTAAAGAGGAGATCCTTGCTCCGTCGATTGAGGCCTATAAGAAAACGATCGAAGGATTATCCGAGCATGAAGTTGAAACATTTAGAAGAATACTAGCAGTGATGTATAACAACGTGAAGGACCTGTAGAAATTCAGGTCCCAACGTTTTAAAATATATTACGGTCTTATAGATGCTATGGCAACTATAATCAAGACCATTATTTATCGTGTCTGAATTTATATTATATACTTGTCAAGACAACTACCGCTTTGGCAAGTAAATGGAGAGGTGCGAGCATGGAAAAGAGTGAAAGCAAAACAGGAATTTTTGACGTCCGTTATAGAGCTTTGACAATCGGCATCATTTTGGCTGTTAGTACCGTAGCGTTCGAGGGTTTAGCTATAACAACGATTGCTCCCAATCTGGCACAGCATCTAGACGGTATTCACTTATATGGCTGGATATTTAGCGCCTTTCTGTTGTCGCAAATATTAGGCACGATGGTCGTCGGCCAGCAAATCGGCAAAATAGGCGTGTATCGTTCATTTTCCTGGTCTATTGTTATTTTTGTGGTAGGTATTGTGATAGCGGCTACCTCCATGAATATGTCGATGATCATCGGGGGAAGAGTGTTCCAAGGTTTTGGCGCTGGGGCGATTGTAACATGTGTATACTACAGTATTACATTAAGCTATCCCGATGCACTTAGAACGAAAATTTTGGCTGCTTTCTCTAGCGCTTATATTTTGCCTGCTTTGATCGGGCCTTATATTGCTGGGTTGCTGGCGGAATATGTATCGTGGAGATTCGTGTTCTGGCTTGTATTGCCATTGATCGGATTGGCCGTATTCCTGACGCTTCCTTCATTTCGCAAGCTGCAAGCGGATAACATGCCGGTTAGAAAAAGTAGTCGTAAAGAAGGCTACGCTATAATGCTAACGATAGGCACGGGGCTGCTGCTGTCCGGATTGGGGTATATATCCGATTGGAAAGGTATTGTACTTTCATGTTTAGGGTTGATCATCATGGTCTGGCCTCTGCAAAAGCTGCTCCCCGAAGGCACGTTCATCGTCAAGAAAGGGCTTCCGGCAACGATCGTATCAAGGGGGTTGTATGTTGCGTGCTACGTTGCTACCGAAAGCTACGTTGTATTGGCATTAACGAAAGTGAGAGGATTGTCAGCAGACCTTGCCGGGTTGATTGTCGCTGCGGGTGCCTTAAGCTGGTCCACGGCAGCTTGGCTGCAATCTAAACTGGACGAGAGGGATCGCGGTCGTGGTAGAAAAAGACGGATTATAATCGGTATCGGGTTCATGATCGTGGGGGTTTCGCTGGTCATTACGGCTGTAAGGTTTGAGAGCGGCGGAGTAGTATTTGCCGTGATTTCACAAATATTTACGGGCTTCGGCATTGGCTTGGCAAACCCGACCACTGGAGCCATTGCGCTGAAACATGCTAAGCCAGGCGAGGAAGGCGAAATTTCCGCCTATCTTCAATTTGTTGACGCTTTTTGTCCGGGATTAAGCATCGGAATAGGCGGAGCATTGATTGCTGTAAGCGAACATTTTAACGGAGGTATCTTTACGGGGATAATGTTGGCCTTATGTACTCAGTTGCTTTTCGTCCTTTTGAGCTTTATCGTGTCTTTCCGTATTGCAGAGAGGAGCGATTAGAAAGGATATTGTTGGTGGTAGAGTTTCGTTGCGGCGGACTAGACGCTCCAAGTCATCGAATGATATGATGAACAATGGGTGAAGAAAATGACAAATGAAACTATGAACAATGAAACATCGAACAGCAGCAATGAAGAAACCGTTTCAGAAGAGAAATGGACTGAACTGATTCAAGCTGTACATCATAATGGTCTCGTTGCTTTGGAAAGATACTACAATGATGTCCAAGGACAGGTGTTGAACCACGAAGTTTACGGCCCTATTTTTATTTATCAAGTGAAAGATGATTCGGATAGCGGATATGTATGCGGATTTTTCCTTCGCGAATTGATCGAGAAGTTCCAATCGGCCAATAAACCGGAGGAATGGATGGCATCCTTTTTCGTGGAGTTGATGAAGAACAAGGGTGGTAAATTGCTGCCGAAATCTCCAGAGAACGAAGAAGAAGCCAAGGCACTCATTGATCAAGTGCTCATCCCGCAGTGTATTGCGACGGTTCAAGAAGAGTTTCCTGAGCAAGTTCATGCAGGTTTGGATTGGAATGAAGAGCATGGTCCCGTGTTTGAGGCGGGATTTCCAGTGATCAGCGAAGGGAATAACACCTGCGCATTTCCTGTCCACTTTTTGCTGATGCAGTTACTGTTGAATCGGGATCCTGCCGATTTGATTCTTCAAGGGTTATACAAAATTCAGGAAGAACATGGTCTTACGTAATAAGGAGATCACAAGAAGCCTTGTCCCACAAGGCTTTTTTTCTTGCTATCGATTAAGATTCCTCGAAGTACCCCTCAAGTAACGATTCGAACATTTCTCGGCTTTTCTAGAATCCATCCATCATTTTGTTATCCATTGTTCCTTACTCTAGTGATCTCATTTCTGACCGCACGGTCTATTTCGTATATGGATTCTGCCGAATCATCTGAATCAGGTTTTTTGCAGCAGCTGACAGCTCTTCGTCTTTACGTGTACAGATGGCAATCGTATTTTGAAGATGGATGCCGTCAACATACACTCGGCATAACTCACCGCGCTCGACATAATCGCGTACAACTAACGAAGACACGAAGTTTGCTCCATAACCTGCAATAACCGCTGTGATCGCCTCGTGCAATCCATTGAATTGCAATGTGATTCTGGGCGCTGGCGTGCTGTATGTTCGACATAACGCGAGTAATCTTTCACGTGTCGAACTCCCTTTTTCTCGCATGACAAAAGGTTCCCTCATCATTTCGAGCAGCGAAACATGCTGGTTTGCACATCGGTGATTCGGCGCAACGACAAACCATAGCTCATCTTGAAACAACTCCTCGGTCTGAATCGTATCCGGATATTCTTCCGGTAAACCTCCATAAATCGCTAAATCGACATCCACATTCAAAAGCTGCTTCAGCGCATCATTTGAATTGGTTGTGGTAATTGTCATTTCGACTTGTTCATATTGCTGCTTAAACTTTGCAATCCACGTGGGTATCAGAAAATGTGCAGGCAAATACGTCGCGGCTAATCGAATATGTCCGTTAGTGCCATTCTGGTAGTCCTGCGAAAATTGTTCGATTTGCTGTTCAACGGCAAAAAGTCTCTTTGCGAGCAGAGCCATTTTTTTACCGGCTTCCGTCAGAGCAATCCCTCTTCCTTGAGGTTTAAGCAGGGAGATGGATAGTTCTTTTTCGAATTTTTTAACCTGCGCCGTAATAGATGGTTGACTTATATTTAATATTTCTGAAGTCCGCGTTACACTTCCTGTTGAGGCGATCACATGAAACAATCGTAATGCATGCAGATTCATACCCAAGTCTCCTATCGCTAAAATTATATAATTATTATATAAGTATCGCTAAAACATATATTATATTTATCATTTTAATTCATTTACAATAAAACCTGAAGTTAATAATAACGAGGAGCGTGATCGCCATGCGTCAATCGAATACGTGGGAGATAGTCGATCAGTATATTACGGAGTGTCTCATTCCCTATGATTCTGTTCTTGAAGAGGTATTGCTTGCGAATAAACAAGCAGGACTGCCTCCAATTGATGTAGCACCGAACCAAGGGAAATTATTGAACATTTGGGTTCAAATGAAGCAGGCCAAACGTGTTCTGGAAATCGGTACGTTAGGGGGATACAGCACGATTTGGATGGCTAGAGCGCTGCCTGCGGATGGACATTTGGTGACGCTAGAATTGGAGCCGCGGCATGCTGAGGTGGCGCAAGCGAATTTCGTCCATGCGGGGGTGGATCATCGCATTGAGCTTCGCGTGGGAAATGCGCTGGATCAATTGGCGAAGCTAGAACAAGAGAATACCGAACCATTCGATTTGATCTTCATCGATGCGGATAAACCGAACAATCCGCATTACCTCAAATGGGCATTGCAGTTCTCCCGCCCTGGCACGGTTATTATTGGCGATAATGTCGTACGCGCCGGCGAGGTGGTTGACGTGCACAGTACCGATCCCCGCATTCATGGCGTCAGAGCCTTTTACGATATGCTGGCGGCGGAGCCGAGCATCGACGCGACAGCGATTCAGACGGTCGGCAGCAAAGGGTATGATGGATTCGCCATCGGGATCGTGCGGGGATAAATACGAGCAAGTGAAAAAAGCAGCCGTGATGAGGCTGCTTTTTTTCGTTTATGAAGTCTTAATCAGCTCTTTGGCATGCTGCTTCCCTGCCGTGAGGAGGTTGTCGCTTAGCGTGGAATCACTAACAGATCGTGCCAGCAATAGCGTTCCAACCATGGAGCTGAGCAAGGCACTGGCTGTAGATTTATCGACTTCCGCCAGATCGGCGAGAAAATCAATCATACGCTCTACCTCTTGGGTGAAGATGTTCCGAACCTCCTCCGAGGATCGGGATATTTCACTGGAAAGGGCAGGGAGAATGCAGCCCATCTCTGTTCTGTCACGGTGCTGCTGGCTGAGATAATAATGGATGACCGCGTTGATTTTGGGTTCTTGCTTCTCCTGGTTAGCGGCTTCTTGCAGAAGTGCAATCGTATCGCTTATAGCATACTGGCAGGCTTCGGCGACCAGCTGTTCTTTGTTGTCAAAATGTGAATAGAACCCACCATGGGTTAGACCTGCTCCTTTCATAATGACAGGAACGCTGATGTCGCGAATCCCATTCATACGGAAAGCTTGGGCAGCACTTTCAATGATCCTGCCTCGAACTTTTATCTTATGGCCTTCAGGATAAGGCATCACAATCACTCCGTTACTCATAATACGTCTTTAAAATATTATAGTTATCATAATTAAGCGTGTCAATTTCCCTCGTGCAACCGTTATGTTCCAGGCAAGTGAATGGTCTGAGCTATTGACGGTTTTAAAATATGATGATTATAATATATTACGGTCATCATATTTTAAAAGTGATTTTAGGAGGTACTAGGTATGAATCATCTGGAAACAGTAGATACACTGGTTATTGGATCAGGTCCGGGAGGTTATGTGGCAGCGCTGCGATCCGCTCAGCTTGGAATGAAGACGGCAATCGTTGAACGTGGTCAGCTTGGTGGTGTCTGCACCCATGTGGGCTGCATTCCATCCAAAGCATTGATTGCAGAAGCACATCGTTATCAATTGCTTCGTCAGTGGAATAAGGGGGTCACCTCGGGTTCCTTCGAGGAGGCTCAGGCTTTCAAGCAATTGGTCGTGAACAAGCAAGCTGGCGGCGTTCATTATCTGCTAAAAGCGGCTGGGGTAACGATTCTGGAAGGCGAAGCAGGCTTGGTTGATGAGCATACAGCGAAGATAGAACAACAAGGGACAGAACAAATGATTTCGTTCAAAAATGCAATCCTGGCAACGGGTTCTCGTCCAATTGAACTGCAGGCATTTCCGTTTGGTGGACGTATCTTATCCTCGACAGAAGCGCTGTCGCTGTCAGAGATCCCAACGAGCTTGTTAATTATCGGTGGTGGATATATCGGCGTTGAGCTGGGGCAAATGTATGCCAAATTCGGCACGAAGGTGACGATCCTGGAGGGAGGAGGACAAGTGCTGCCGGGGTTTGAGGCGGAGCTTGCGGCTCCTGTTATTCGGCAGTTGAACGCGGATGGCGTCACCATCATCACAGGAGCCACAGCGGTCAAAGCGGAACAGGATGAAGATACGCTTATACTCCACTATTTGAAAAATCAAGAACAACAATTTGTACGAGCGGAGTATGCATTAGTGACTGTCGGAAGAAAACCGAATACAGATGGAAGCTTAGGTCTGGAGCGGATCGGCTTGCAAGTAACGAGCAGGGGGCTGATCGAAACAGACGAACAGTGCCGCACGAGTATCTCTCATATTTACGCGATTGGAGATATTACGTCGGGTCCGGCGCTTGCCCATAAAGCTTCCTATGAAGCGAAGGTTGCAGCCGAAGCCATTGCAGGTCAACCTTCTGTCGTGGATTACAAAGCGATCCCGCTTGTCGTTTTTTCTGAGCCGGAATTGGCTAGCGTTGGCCTCAGTGAGACAGAAGCCAAGGCAAAAGCCATTCCAGTTGTCATTGGCAAATCCGCATTCGGGATTAACGGCAGAGCATTGGCGCTGCAGTCAGCGGAAGGTTTTGTCAAAATCATCGCGGATCAGGCATCAGGCATCGTAGTAGGTGCGCAGATTGTAGGCGTCGAGGCATCCTCCCTTATATCCGAGCTTGCCTTAGCGATCGAGATGGGAGCGACCGTAGAGGATTTGGCGATGACCATCCATCCCCATCCTACATTGGGAGAAGTGATCATGGAGGCTGCTGAGAACGCCGTTCGGAAAATGATGCTTGGAAACGCTCGGAGAGAGGGAGAGTTAGCACAATGAAATTCAAAATGGGTGTGTATATTGGCATGTCGGTGATTCTTATTGCAGGAGGATCGCTTCTGATTGCGAAAGGGAAAGATGCAGTCAGCCAAGCTGAGAGCCGTAAACAAGGTATCCTCGAGGCAGAACAGAAGACCATCATGTATGACAAAAGCCCCGGGACGGTCGTTCTGGTCAACAAAGGAATTGGCGATGCTGTTCAAAAGGGAGAGGTTCTAATCAAGGTGAAACCCGCTGAAGGAGCCGAAGCGGATGTGCTTGCGCCGGACACGGGACAGATTAGCAAAATCGTTGTAAAGCCGGGGGATCAGATTGCGCAAGGGGTGCCGGTTGCGATTGTGCAAAAGTCAGCCTATTACACGGACCTCTATATCCAAGAAGGTGAAATTCAGAAACTTGCGGTCCATCAAAGCGTTAAAGTTCATTTTCCGTATCTGGATCGTCCTGACCAAGTCAATGGTGTTGTCGCTTCGGTTGCAGCCGCTCCGCAATTTGCCAGCCTCCGTATGTCACGGGAGAGAGGGCAAGCCGATTTAAGCATGTTCCTTGTCCGAATATCTGTAGATGCAAGTTCAGATCTGCTTCCGGGTATGACAGCGGAGGTGAACCTTGATGAACTCGCTGATTGAGGAGTGGAAATACGTAAAGGCCAGCAAATTTCTTAAGGGTATCTTTATCGGTCCGCTTGTTGCGGTATTGTTTTTCGGTTTGATGTTCTCACATAACCAAATCAACAAATCGCCGGTGGTTGTGATTGACGAGGACCACAGCGCTTATTCCCGGGAACTGATTTCGGAACTGAATGCGTCCCAATATATGCATGTCGTGAATGTATTCGCGAGCCGCATGGATCCCGAGGCCTTGCTGGCCAACGAGCAAGCTGTAGCGGTCATCATGCTTCCGAACCAATTGGAGCTGCGTCGGCTGCAGGGTTTATCCTCGAACATTGGGATTTTAATGGATAACACGATGCCCTCAGGACTAACCGGGATCCGAACCGCAATTCAAGAGATCATCACCACGGAAAATATAACGCTTTCCATGACCCGTCTGGCTCAGAGCGGAATGGATGCTGAAACATCGAAAGGGCTGGTATCTCCGTTATCCCTTCAACAGCGCATGCTGTTTAATCCGACCACGAGCTATGTTGGCTTCATGGTGCTAGGATTTGTTAACATCGTCGTGTTAATGATAACCACGACTGCGGCGGGATCGATTGCACCGCGTCTAAGACAGGAGGGGAAGCTGTTAGCAAAGGGCGCATCGCCTGCACAGTTCTGGATTCGCAGTGTACCTTATGCTGTTCTGAGCGCGATCTCGCTACTTCTATGTTATGGTTTGCTCAAGCAAGTGGGAAATATGCGGTTTGAAGCGGAGCCTTATCTTTTTGTGATTCCATTGCTCATTTATACATTTGCCTTGTCCCTCATGGGGATGCTGATTGGTTATTCTGCCAAAGATTCATCGAAGGTAAGTCTGCGAACCAGCTTTGTATTGTACCCGTCATTTCTCGCCACGGGAATTCAGTTGACTCCGCTTGCGTTTCCGTTATTTTTTCAAATCATGGCATGGCCGCTGCCGATGAACTGGCTGAACCGACTTCTAAGAGGAATGGCATTTCGGAGTGGAGGTCTGACAGCCTACGGTCGGGAGATGGGGGCACTTCTAATTATCATTGGCGTTGTGTCTTTGATCATCGGATTACTGATGGTACGAGAAGCGCGTAAAGCGAATTTTTCCCAGGAGAAGCTAGTAAATTCGGACGTCTTATCGGTCAGTAATTAAGTATAAGCAGTTCAACGCAACCTGAAAAGGTTGCGTTTTTTCTTGGAGCATTGGGCGGCGAAGTTCAGATCCTTTTGGCAATGCTTATAATATAGCCGTCGTCAGTGACGCGCGCGAGTTTGCCGTACAATTTTTGTGCGAGCTAACCATGCATTGGAACGGTGCAATCGTGGTTGAACGAACCGTGCGTAGATTGGCTTCCGAAGCGGCAGCGCATTTCAAGAAAACGGCAGCTGCACTGGTCGAAATGCGTGAGATGTTCCCTTTTCCACAAGGTGGACAGCCAGACGAACCAACGGCAGCCAATCGTGCGGTTGAACTGCTGCGTGCTGCGAGGGAAGCTGAGGAGCAAGGGATTCAAGTATTGGAGGGTCTCCTTGATTTTATGAAGGCCTATTGGTCTGAGCAGTGGGTGAACTGATTTCTTGGTGATATGGCGATATGCGAGGAGCAAGTCGAACGGTATTTGATGCTGTTCATCCTTCGTATCAACGAATGGTTGGTACAGGAGGTATGAATTAAGTCCTGACTTGTGACCCTTTTCTTAGAAGGGGTCTTTTTTTTAGGCTTAGGGGATATTTCGCTTTATTTACATGATTACGCAGGAAAATAAATCCAATTGTCGAAATTTAATACAAATGGTTAGGGGGTTATCTTTTGGCGAGAAGAAAAAGTAAAGCAAAGCAACAGGAAGAATTCATTCAAAGTTTATTAGGCCTCATTGTACTAGGATCCATTTTTGGTACGTTTTATTTTACAGACTCTTTGACAGCATCTGTGATCGTATGCCTCTTGTCGGTCAGTGTGTATATTGGGGTTATGATCCGTATAGGGGTGAAGAAGGCAGAGCGTTTGAAACGATCTGGCATTGCTGACATCGATAACATGGACGGCGTGCAATTTGAGAAATATCTTGGATATTTATTTCAAGCACACGGATATAAAACGGAAGTGACGAAAACGATAGGAGATTATGGCGCGGATCTGATCCTTCAAAAGGAAGGCAAAAAGATTGTTGTTCAGGCCAAGCGATACAGTAAGAACGTAGGCATCAAAGCGGTGCAAGAAGCACAAGCGTCCATCGCTTATTACGCAGCATCTGAAGCATGGGTCATATCGAACAGTGATTATACTGCAGCTGCATATGATTTAGCGAAATCGAATAAAGTCCGTCTCATACACCGTGAGGAGCTTATTGAAATGATATTGGCGCTAAATCCAGGAACGGCACCCGTGGCAAGCGAAGTCATTGAAGATCATCCGACACGAGAGATTCCTTGTCCGAGGTGTGGCGCTAATCTAGTCCTTCGTAGCGGGTCTCGAGGTCAATTCTACGGATGTAGAAGTTTTCCCAAATGTCGCCATACGCAGCAAGTCGAGTTCACCTAAAACATCGGAATATTTGTCCACCTACGGGAAGTATAATGAACGGAACGATATTGTTAAGGGAGAATCAATCCATGGAGACTTCATTACTTCGCGCATTAGGTATTTCGTTTCTACTGGTTACGATGCTAACGCCAATTTTAATATGGGGATTACGTAGCTTGAAGTTAACGCAGCCGATCAGGATAGAATTGCCCCCAGACCATCAAGCCAAACGCGGTACTCCACTGATGGCGGGTATAATCCTGCTTATCGGGGTAATCACTTCAACATACTTCCATCCAAAGCCACTCGTACTCTTCCTTGGAGCAGCGTTTGTGTTATTTAGCTTCGTAGGTTTCATGGACGATTTTAAAAAGGCTGCTTTTCAAGATCCCTCTGGCATATCTGGTAAAACGAAGCTGATCTTTCAATTTGTTTTTACAGGCGCATTATTATTCGTATTGCTATACCAATTCAACTTAAGTTCAGATATTACCCTGTTGAAAGGCGTTACGTTCCACCTTCCAATCATCGTATATCTAATCATCATGATGTTATTTATTGTAGGATCAGCCAACGCTATTAATTTTACAGATGGACTGGACGGCCTCCTGATTAACGTGGCAATACCGACGTTCTTTTTCTTCTTTGTGATTTCGGAACGAATAGAAGTAAAGACATTTTCATTAGTGATGATTGGATGCTTATTAGGGTTATTTATCTACAATATCTATCCGGCAAAAGCTTTTATGGGCGATACGGGTTCCTTAGCCCTTGGGGGTTCTCTCACCTTCTTGGCTGTCATTGAAAAGGTTGAGATCTTGATCCCGATTCTATTTTCCGTCTATATAGCAGAGCAATTATCTGTCATCCTACAAGTCTGGTTTTATAAGAAAACCAAAATAAGAATCTTTCGAATGGCTCCGATTCATTATCACTTTAGTCTCAAATATGGCTGGAGCGAGAATAAAATCGTGATGATTTTCGGATTTATCTCTTGGTTATCCGTATTCATTTCTTGGGTGATTTGGAAGTACCTATTATAACGCGATAACATTATGGTGAATGAGCTTTTCACGCGTATCTGGCTGCAACGAGTAAGACCACTGAGGCATCAAGCTTCCGTGGTTCTTTTTTACCACAATAAAATATATAACTTTTCGAGAGATTGCCGAAATCAAATTAGGGTGCAGGGAACGGAGCGAAATGAACGGACACAGGAGACCTTATTTATGCCAAAAGCACTCAAAATGCAGGGTGAACGGACACAGCAGCTCTTATCATGCCAAACCTAAGCTATATACTCATGATTCGAATGGAATAAGGGCATCTAGGTCCGCAATAACGGCTAATCTATGAGCATAGCAAACAATAAGGTCTCTCATGTCCGTTATGCACAAAGAGCTTATTTAATTTGTCAAAATTTCGTATCTACGACAGCTGAAACTGAAACACCAATCCATCCCTCCTATCCATAAACGTATAGGTTCACAGAATAAAGGACCGTCGAGTGACCCCCTGACGGTTTTTTCATGTTTTTCTCAAATTTCTGTCATGTATAATGAATAATATGGCACGGCTAACAAGGGGGAGACATGGATAACATTCAATACTTATCTCAATTTAATCTATTAAAGTCGTTATCTATAGAAGATTTAATCGAAATGGATCAATTAACTTCCATCACCATCATGCCGAAAAATACATATATTCAAACGCCTGATTCCTTTAAGGAAGGTCTTTACTTTGTGAAACAAGGGAAGGTGCGTTTGTTTAAGCTGAATGCAGAAGGGAAACAATTCACATCGGACATCCTTTGTGAAGGAAATGTGTTTGGTGAGATGAATATGATTTCACTCGGCACACGGGATCATTATATTGAAACGATCGAAGATAGCCATATTTGCTTGATGAACAAGGATAGATTTGAAAGTTTTATTATGCAGCGGCCTCGATTTATGATGAATTTAATGAAAGTATTGAGTGATCGCATTAACGGGATGAGTCATTTAACGCAAAATCTGGCGCTTGGAAATCTACATGAAAAAATTTTATATGTGTTAAGGAAGCTGTCTGATCAATTTGGATATACAAGTGATGAGGACTATTACCGATTGAATTACGCGCTTTCACATCAAGAAATCGCCAATCTAGTCGGGGCAACCCGAGAAGCAGTGACTGTCGCCTTGCAAGAGCTCGTGAAAGAGAAAGTCATTCAAACGGGATTTAAAACGGTCTATCTTCATCGAGATCAACTTGCAAAGTTGTAATCCACCCTACATCTTTTCTTGATGGGAAAGAAGTACCCTATATATAAAACATATGAAAATGAGGAAGAGATCCATGAATGATAAACAGGAGCTTTCGGTTTCTGACGCGATTCTGTCGAGAAAAGGTGCTAGGAAAGTAGCGGATATTCCGAGTGAAGTCATGAGTCTGCTGCAAAAAGGACAACTTCAGACGGTGAATTTGACCGAATGGCTGGCAGTTGACCATATAACTCTGCTGCAGCATATTCTCGTGGAATTTGGATTGCACCAAGAGGTGAATCCCATGATACAGCGGCTTCATCTTACGAATGAAACGAAGATTATGAAAATCATTCCTGCGATCGCGCGCGAGTGGCTTGGCTTGTTCGATCGAATGTCTCCACAGGAAAGCACCCAGATCTTCGATTCTTTGGCTGTCCACCATTCAGATAGCGTTCGCTGTTGGGCGGCTTATGTGATTGGGCTGGATGAACGATTAAGCATTGAAGCGAAATTGACAGGTATTCGTCCGTTCGCTGCAGATGCTCATTTTGGCGTGCGCGAGATTTCATGGATGGCGTTGAGGGAATCGATCTCGAAGGAATTGGAGAAATCGATAGCGCTTATGACCGATTGGGTGCATGATCAAGATACGAATATTCGGAGGTTTGCGATTGAATCGACGCGTCCACAAGGGGTTTGGGCTAAACATATACACGAGTTAAAAGCAAATCCAGGCATGGCGCTTTCGCTGCTCGAAGTCGTGAAGTCCGACCCGGCCAAATATGTTCAGGACTCTGTAGGGAATTGGTTAAATGATGCGAGTAAGACGAATCCGGAATGGGTTATTCAGACTTGTGATCAGTGGCTGAAGGCTTCGGCTACCAAGGAGACGCAACGAATCGTGACGAAGGCCCAACGAAGCTTGGTGAATAAACCGAAATAAGAAGTGACAGGATTCTGGTGGTGTAAAGTATGTTTTATCTCATTATGGCGATTCAAATATGCAGTTTCTTTTTTATTTTTCAATCTATTTCACGCTATCGATTTACCATCAAAGAAATAACGATGTGGTTAGTGTCATTTTTATCGATTGGCTGGGTTTCCACCTATTTTATCGGGGTATGGGGGGCCGTCACGCTTTTGGGTTGTTTTATGGGCATATCCTATTACAAAAATCATATGACGTTGACCGCTTTAGGTGTGTTTTACGGCGCCTACGCTTTGGTCATGAATTCTTTTTTAGGGTATATTGCAGCAGATCCAATTGCCTGGCTTGTACACTTCATCTTTAGACAATCATCTGCGAATCTTGAATATCTTCCGTATCTTTTTACGGCGATGGCACCGCCTATTATGAATGAAATCGGGCTTCGCGTTGTGCGTCACTATGTGCCGCAGCTTAACAAGGATCTCCTACAGGAATCCAGCAAAGTCATTCTTTTTCCAGTGATTGTGCTATTCATAATCATTATCGCTTCGGTCTATCCGATTCTATCTATTGGCAATCAAACGGGGGAATATAGTTCCTACCATCGCACAATAATTTTAGGCATGTGGCTGCTATTCATTATAGCTTTGGTATATATGCAGTTTCAGTACAATCATATTCGAAAAAGGGAAATAGAAAAGGTCAAACGCGAACAATTCGAGCAATTAAAGGATTACGCAGCACAGCTCGAAAAAATCTATGATGAATTTAGAGGTTTTCGTCATGACTATGCGAATATTCTATTGACGCTGGAGGATGGGATTTATAGGGAAGATTGGGATCAGGTCAAACACGTCTATGAAAATACAGTTAAGCCGACGGGGCAAATGATGCGGAAAAATGAATACAGCTTTGTGAAACTGCGGAACCTTCATGTCCCCGAGGTTAAAAGTATTTTGGCAGCTAAAATCATGATGGCGCAACAAATGAAAATCGATGTTACGTTAGAAATCGAAGAACCGATTCATACGATTCAGATGGATTTGATTTCGTTTACCCGGGTTCTGTCCATTTTATTAGATAATGCGATTGAAGCCGCGGTGAAGACGGAGGAACGCAAGCTTTGGATCGTGTTATTGGAAGATGCTATAGTTCAACGAATTATAGTAGAAAACAGTAATGGAGAGAAAGTCAATTTACGGAGGCTGGAGGAACGCGGATACTCTTCTAAAGGCAAGGGACGTGGCCTAGGTTTATATAATGTACAGCAAATCTTAAAAGATAATAAATATGCTTCACTAGAAACAGAGGCCCACGCGCATCTATTCTCTCAAACGCTAATCTTAAGAAAGACTGGAGAACGGGAATGAATATTTTTATATTAGAGGATAACCTTATCCAGCAGCAACGTTTAGAACGAATCATTAAAGCATTGACGTTAAAGCATCAGATTCGGTACCGAAATCTAATTTCGACCGCCAAACCTGATTATTTAATATCACAAGTGGAACAAGCAGCCAATCATCAATTGTATTTTCTAGACTTAGAGATCAAAAACGAGAAGCATACGGGGCTCGCTGTCGCGAAGGAGATCCGAAAAAAAGATCCCTATGGCACGATTGTTTTTGTCACCACACATTCCGAGTTAGCCCCCAAAACCTTTGCCTATCGGGTGGCTGCGCTAGATTTTATTGAAAAGGATTTACCAGAAGAAGAATTTATTCAAAAAGTTGAAGCATGTCTGTTGATTGCTGATGAGCGCCGAACCATTCCGGTAAGTCTCGACCTTTTTTCTTTTGAGAATAAATACACCAGCTTTCAAATTCCTTTTTCAGATATTCTGTATTTCGAGACCATTGATATCGCACATAAAATAAGATTAATTACGACATCTAAAGTACTTGATTTTTATGCCGAATTGCATGAAATTGCGGAATCTGATGAACGCCTCTTCCGTTGCCATCGGGCCTTTGTTGTGAATTTAGCCAATATTAGATCCATCGATAAAAAGAACAAGCTTGTCTTGTTCGACCATGATGAAAGCTGTTCCGTGTCAAGAAGATTGCAAAAGGAAACGATTGAAAGAATGGAAGCATTCAGACGAAAAGAGTTTTCGAATGATGGTTCCTGAGCATTTAGGGTATCCATGTTACATATGAAGTGCTAGTCGCTATGTCTTCCATAGCTGCTGGTGCTTCTTTTTTTTGGCTCAAAAAAGTACCGTTTATGAAGGTTAAAGGACAGTTGGCGATATAGCTATCTGGAATCTAGCACAAAAGCTTTATGCTAGGAATGCAGCAAGAACAAGACCAGATAAGGAGCGAACAATCATGGAACCCATGGAAACAATGATCCACATCCATCAATTATCCAAAGCCTATAAAGGCACGGAAATCGTGTCAAATGTCACCATGCATATTGAAAAAGGGGAGATTTACGGGTTCTTAGGACCGAATGGTGCTGGGAAGACCACCATCATGAAGATGATTCTGAATTTGGTGAAACCCACATCAGGCGAGATTCGGATCAGCAATCAACTCGTGACGCCATCGTCTTATCAATATTTAGCTCAGATCGGCAGCATTATTGAATACCCCGTTTTTTATGACCGTCTGACTGCCGTTCAAAACTTAAAGCTTCATTGCAAATACGTTGGGTATCCAGAGGAACATCGAATTCAAGAAGTCTTAGAAACCGTTGGCTTAAACGACGTGGAACATAAAAAAGTGCATGAATTTTCGTTAGGTATGAAGCAACGATTGGGGATTGCCAGAGCCATGATGACCAAGCCGTCCTTGTTGATTTTGGATGAACCGATTAATGGGTTAGACCCGGTGGGCATTAAAGATATTCGGATGCTGCTGCTGAAGCTGAAAAATGAGTACGGCATGACGATTTTAGTCTCCAGCCACATTGTTTCGGAGATTGAATCGATTGCGGATACGATCGGCATTATCCATCATGGAACTTTATTGAAGGAAGTGAAGATGGCTGACATCCGAAAAGAAAACGTGGAATACCTAGAAATAAATGTGGCGGATTCGAAGCAAGCTTCACGGCTGCTGGAAGAAAAATTACACATTCACGACTATCAGGTGATGGACCTAGAGACGATTAGGGTCTACCAACAAGATGTAACGCAATCCGTCATTAATAAAGAGCTGGTTCTGAATGACATCGTCGTCAATCGTATGGACACGCAACAAAGTAATTTAGAAGAGTACTTCCTAAATCTGATTCACGGAGGCAGACAACATGTCTAAACTTATAACCATTGAATGGCAGAAAAACAATCTAGCAGGATATGGGATCCGGGCCGTGATTTGCATGTTTATTATTTTCGGTATGGTGGGGGGCATGGCGCTTATGTCCAACGCTCAGAATGAACCCATGTTTTTGGACTTTGCTGCCTTCATGTCACTAGCTAATATCTTTGTTCGCATCACCTTTGTCGTATTTTCAGGCATCCTGATTTCGAGATTAGTTATTGAAGAATACCGGAGTAAAACCATGCAATTGCTATTTACGTATCCCTTACAGCGCAAAAAAGTGATTCAAGCCAAGCTAATGATCGTCGTTATTTTTTGTTTCATCTGGGTCCTGATGTCTACCTTAATCATTGAAGGATTGACCATCGCTTTGAATCCGACCGTTCATTTTTTTGAAACACCGGTAACGATGGGAGCATTGTTGGATACCATGCCTTCCGTCATACTCGCTTCAGCGATGACCGCCGGTTTAAGTCTAATTCCTTTATCTTTTGGCATGCGTAAAAAGTCTACGGCCACAACCATTACGAGTTCAGTGATCATCGGAACATTGCTAAATGCGATGGTGTCGGATGGAAGCGGCAGTTCTGTATCGATGTTTCAATGGATCGGCGTACCCATCATGTTCTGTGTGTTTGGTGTAGCCGTCGCTTATCTATCGTATCGTAAAATTGACAGAATAGATGTATAAGAGAGGTATATCATGAAATTAAATAAGTGGATAGGGCTGTGTATCGCCGTTGTTTTGGTAGGCGTACTTTTTATGACTACGCAAGTAGGGTCTCAAAAGATAGAAATCACGGAAGACATCCCATCGGAAGAAGTTCAGAGCATTGACATCAAGAATGATTCGTGGGATCTGGTCGTGAAGGAATCCAATGACAATCAAGTTCATGTAGACATCCAAGGGAAGCAGAAGAATAAGAAGAAAGCTCCTGTTCGTGTGATGCATCAAGATAAACAGTTAATCATTCAGCAAGATCAACAAATGGGCGGGGCCTTCTCGGCGTTTACATTTGAGAAAGAAGGAACCATTACAGTAAGCATTCCCCCCAATACCATAGAACAAGTTAAATTGGTGAATCAGGAAGGGGATCTCCATATTCAAGCGTTAGCCACCCGAAAGATAGTCGTTGAAAATGAAGCGGGTAATGTCAAATTTAATGAAGTAAAAGCTGATGTAGGGGTATTTAATTTCATTGCAGGAGACTTCACCGTAAACAATAGCTCCATAGATAAACTTAGCGTTGTGGCGAAGGGAACGAATCTCTATTTAAAAAATATGACGAGTTCCTTACTGAATGTGTATTCGAAAACAGGCGAAATCGTTCTAACGGGAGTAGATGGGCAAAGTGAAATGAACATGGAGACCGAAACAGGCGATATTCAAGTAGCATATCAAGCTGCGCCATCCAATTTGAAAGTGGCCGTGGAAAATGCGAAAGGAGAAATAGCCGTTAACTTGGCGAATCTCGCAACGACGACGAATACGGACGAAGAAGTTAATGGAACGATTGGCGCTGGAGCATATTTATTGCATGTCAAAAGTTATTCAGGGAGCATTGGAATCAAGTAACGACTAAAAAAGACCCTTGAGATCGTGATCTCAAGAGGTCTTTTGCCATGTAAAAGAATATCCAAATTTGATGTGTATACTATGACATTCTGGAATGAACTTTTTTGCCTTGTACCCAAACTTCGCGGATGTTTTCTGGTCGCGCCAGATACATGATCTTCTGGAAGACATCATGTAAATCCTCATCTGCTTGATAGATAGGCAGTTTGGCAGAGGTTATTGTCGTATCGATGATTTGTGCATCCCATGCGTAGTCTGCTTCCAAGCGGCCGATCGGCAAGCTAAGGCTTTCGCCGCCTCCGGCTGTAGCCAAATAGAACGCCTCGTTAATGGTGATGCGCGAATTCGGAACACCGCGCTCTTCCGCAGGAAGCGTCGTATTCACGCCGTCTTCCAGCATTCTGGAGGAGATGACGGCTTGTCTAGCATTATCGAACAGACTCGGTGAGAAACCGCCAGAGATGTCGGAGCCTAACCCAATCTCAACCTCTTTGGCATGCAAATGCGCAATAGGAATCACGCTGTTGGCGAAATAGGCATTCGAGATAGGACAATGGCAAACCGCCGTGCCTGTCTTAACGAATAAATCGGCATCGTCGTCATTGATGAAATTGCAATGCGCCATGACGGACTTTTCACGCAGCAGACCAAAATCATGCAGCGCAAACGCATCATTTTTGTTGAAGCGATCTTGAACATAGCCATGCGCCCAATCACTTTCACTGCAGTGCGACTGCACATAGGTATCATACTTTGCAGCTAATGCGCCTAGACCCTGTAATCCTTCATCGGTACAGCTTGGAATGAAGCGCGGTGTGACGACGGGGTAGACCCCCTGCTTTGTTGATTTTGCTAATTCCTTGACCGCAATAATAAATTCCTCGGTGTCCGCTAATGCCGTTTGCGTATCCCTGTCACGATAATATTCGGGGTTATTCTCAGGATGATCCATCACCACTTTCCCTACTAAACCACGTTGTCCTTGTTCAGCACAGATCTCAGCTAGCAAGATACTTGCTTCTTTATGAACCGTGGCAAAATAAAGGGCTGTCGTGGTTCCGTTCGCGAGTAGGGTGCTAACGACATCTTGGTAGACTTCTTGGGCAAACTTCATATCCGAGAATTTCGACTCTAGCGGGAATGTATATGTGTTCAACCAATCATAGAGCGGGATATCTAAAGCCGTTCCGGATTGTGCCCATTGCGGCGCATGCACATGCAAATCGACAAAACCAGGCAAGAAATACTGGCCTTCCGTTAAACGGTGGAAGTTATCTTGGTCTTGATAAGCCTCTAACAACGTTGGATAGTCAGCGTCTTCCGGAGCAACGATTTGTTCGATCATCCCGTTCGTATTAATGAAGAACAGATAATCCTTTAAAATTTGTATTTCTTTGGGTGACTTGGCTGAAAAAGCCGTTCCTTGGAAAATTTGCGAATATTTTTTCATCAATTACACCTTAATGTTCGTATTTTTGTAGAATGATATTGATATTATAGGGGATTTAAAATATTTAGTCTATTATCAAAATTTAAAACATGCGGCCGAATATAATACATGTCACGCCCTCATATATATAGAACCAGAAAGGGCGGGGATCAGGAGATGTGGATTTTAATTCTAATGTTAGCGGGCTGTCTCTCTGGATTTGTTCTGTTCCGAAAAAATACATTGCCTCTCTATCATGAGCTCGATCCGGGTCAACAGAAACTGTCCGTAATCATTCCCGCTAGAAATGAAGAATGTAATTTGCCCTATCTGCTCGATTCCCTCATGTCGCAAACCATGCCGCCTTTCGAAATTATTGTGGTGGATGATTTCTCGAGTGACAGGACGAGAGAAATTGCAGAGCGCTACGCGGGTGTTAAGGTAATTGCGGGCAGTCCTCTCCCACAGGGATGGACAGGGAAGAGCTGGGCGGTATGGAGTGGCTATTTACAGGCTACCGGCGATCTCTTTGCCTTTTTGGATGCGGATATCAGACTGGCGCCCCATGCGTTGGCATCCTTGATCAAAGCACGGGAACGATCAAAGGGAGTTATTTCGGTGGTTCCTTTTCATCATACGGAAAAGTTGTATGAGAAACTTGCCCTGGTCATGAACATGCTGGGCATATTTACGTTTATGTCGGTTTTTGAAAAAGGAAACCCGAAGAAAGGACTATACGGCTCTTGCATATTGGCTTTGCGGGAAGATTATGAAAAAATCAAGGGTCATGAAAGCGTCAAATCTGAGGTGCTGGATGACTTGTTAATCGGATCGAAATTCGTAGAAGCGGGTATTCCCGTCACTAATTTTATTGGATATGGCATGGTTTCGTTCCGTATGTACCCGCAAGGCCTCCGCAGTGAAATCGAAGGCTTTAGCAAAGGGGCGATCTTAAGCACCTCAACACTCAGTCCGTGGACGATTGTCCCTATTGCCATTTGGGTACTTGGACTCCTTGTGTCGGATGCCGCCTTTATTTTGGCGAATACTTCATGGGCTCTGCCTTTGTTCATTGGTTATGTCATGTATATGGTTCAATTATTTTATTTTATGAAATATGTAGGTGTTTTTGGAATCCTGATGCCCGTGATGCATGTGTTTGCCTCCTTATTTTTCTTGGTTATTATGCTGTATTCGTTGTATCAGGTCGTTGTTCTGGGGCAGGTGCGATGGAAGGGAAGGTATGTCCAAGTGGGGGGCAGGCGAAACCGATGATGATGGTGTTGTTGATTGCATGCGCTTTTTTATCGGGCTCCCTCATGTTCTCGTATTGGTTGGGTCTAGCAGGCAAAAAAAATCTAAAGGCCGTTGGCGACGGAAATCCAGGGGCTTTGAACCTGTGGAAGGCTCATGGGTATAAATTCGGCATTGCCGGTGTTTTGCTGGACTTTGCGAAAGGTTATCTACCGCTCATATGGATGCTCGGAAGTGAGTATGTTCAAGGCTATTTCATCGTTCTGCTTGCACTAGCTCCCATTGCGGGGCATGCTTTTTCGCCGTTTCTTAAAGGCAGAGGTGGAAAAGCGATTGCGGTTACCTTTGGCGTGTGGAGTGCGTTGACGGGGTTTGAGGTTTCATTGGTATATGCCGTGATTTTGGCGTTCATGGCGGTCGTGAGTTACTGGATATACAAAAACAAGCCGAAATCCGCCGAGGCAGATGGCTTGCAGGTTGTAAGCGGTATGCTGCTTCTTTCGGTCTATTTGTATCTAAGAATGTTCTCTGCTGTGATCCTGCTGGTGTGGCTTGGAAACTTCGCAATCCTCGTCTATACCCATCGAATTGAATTGGCCTCGTTGTTGAAGAAGAACATCAACTAACAAGATTTTAAATAACTGATGGACCGCTGCACATCGCAGGCCCATATGCGGTCAGGATAGTTCTGTATCCAGTCTATGGGGTTAATCCCGCAAACATAGGTCCAAGCTGTATCCAAGTATAAGCCGACGGAGCGGTCTGAATATTCGATTACGGTTGATCCGCCAATGGAGGACAAGGTATGGGCAATCGGCATGAAGGTCTCTTCGATGTTCAGCAGCTTATACCATTCTCGCCAGCCAAATAGATTAGAAGAGATTTTCATACGGATCCCATACTTTTATAATATGACTTGGGAGGGGCAATATGGTGGATAAAATCGTGATGATTACGGGAGCAAATTCAGGGATCGGGAAAGCAGCAGCACTAAAATTCGCGATGGAAGGCTATCGTGTGATCATGGCTTGCCGTAACATGCGCATCAGTAAAGCCGTGCAGCAAGAAGTGGCGGAGGCTTCAGACAATGCGAGCGTAGATCTGATGGAACTGGATGTGTCTTCTTTTCAGTCTATCCGAAGTTTTTGTGCGGAGTTCAAGCAGAAGTACCCGCGACTCGATATCTTGATACATAATGCCGCTTATTTAAATCATGGCGAAAAAGAATATCGATTAAGCCCCGAACAGATCGAGTTGTCATTTGCGACGAATGTATTTGGACCTTTATTTATGACGAATTTATTAGCAGACCATCTTGAAAAATCGCAAGACGCTAGAATTCTTCACGCTTGTACGACAAATATCAAAAACTTCTTCGATCCGAAACGGAAAATTGACTTCGATAATTTGCGCGGCGAATTCCGGAACTCGCGACGTTATAGCGCATATAAGATGTACGGTGACTCGAAGATGGCGTTATTGATCTTAACCTTTAGATTGGCGGAGGAATTAAAAGGCCGGGGGATTAAGGTTAATGCGCTTCAGATCAATCGTGTCAAACTATCGAAAGCAACGATCGACAAGCTAAGTCCTTTTTGGAGAGTGCTCGCATGGGCTCAAAATTTGACCAATCCGTTACCCTCTGGCATGGCAGATAACTATTATTATATTTGCACTTCAGAGGAATTCCGCCATGTTACAGGTCGACTTATCAACCATAACAGGGAGATTATCCAGCCATCTACCAGCGAAAAAGGCATTGAGCAATTGAAGAACATCTTCGGTTCGGGAAGTTACCCTCAATATGCGAACGATCACCAACATGCTGAAACCTTATGGGATTTAGGCATTGAGTTAGCGAAATACGCGCCTTAATCGGCGTGTTTTTTTATATCCAAAAATTCAATTAAGAATGATATTCATTATCAATTATAGTATATTGGAATATAATCAGTACTACGAAATGATGCAGAATAGGAGGCTTAGCGGTTGAATGAATCTGAACGATCATCTATATATGTGGAACCATGCGTTTATTCAGGTGATGGATATCCGGCACGTTACGATGAAACATGGGGAGGAGTTACAAGCATATCTGTTGCCAGCCAGTGCATTCCTCTATACCGTACGCGGAAATGCGAAGGTTTGTCTTAACCATAAACTTTATGAAGTCAAACGGTTCCATCTTTTTCATGGCGGAAAAGGGATGTGGCTTCATATTGAGGCCGTGGAGGAGCTGGCATATTACTTGATTTTATACAAAGCGACACTAAGTTTGCCTTACCGCCAAGATAAGGTACGTTTATTGGAGGAAGAAAACCCATTTCAATCCCAATATGCGTTCCGCCCCCACTATCCATTAACTTTGTTCGATAAGGTTGAACGGCTCGACTTAGAGTGGAAGGAAGCATCCGCGTGGGGGAAAATGCAGGTTCGATCCATATTCTATCAATTTGTTTGCGAACTGCTCTGGCAATTGGAACAGCAAGGCATACGGCCGATCAAAGCGGATCTTGCCGCTATGGCTACAGATTATATACACGAGCATTTCAGAGAGCCTCTTACGCTCGATTCGATTGCAGAAGTGCTAGAATGCAGTGCAGGACATCTATCCAGATTATTCAAGAGCAAAATGAATAAGAGCCCAATCTATTATCTGGGGGAGATACGAGTAGATCGGACGGCCCAGCTTCTTGCGACGACAGACGCCACCCTGCAGGAAATTGCTGAAAGGGTAGGATTCTCGGATGCCCATTCCTTAAGCCGAACGTTTAAAAAATACAAAGGAATATCTCCGGCTCGGTTTAGAAGAGTGCAAGCCCATCTGCAAGAGGATCAAGAATTGCCCCATTCCATGCGGGAAATTGCCGTTTTTAAAAGTAATTCGAACCGATATACTGATATTGAAAATCATTATCAATACAGAGTAAGGGGAGAATTATTCATGTTTAACAAAAATAAGGTAGCGATCATGACGGTGTTCATGTGCTTGTCGCTCATGCTCAGCGCTTGCTCGAGTCTCGCTCAGACGAATACGAGCGTAAATAACCAAGCTTCTGACCAGCAAACAACCGAAGGCCAACAGACGGCAGCGGAAGTGAAAACGAGAACGGTGTCTACGCCTCGAGGAGACGTGGAAGTACCGCTTGAGCCGAAACGCGTGGCTGCTGATCAATATATGGGCTATTTACTCAAACTAGGTATTATCCCCGTCGGCGTCAGGACCCTTATGCTGAATGAAAGCTGGATTAAGCAATCAGGCATACCGGAGGAGACATTGAAGGGCATTGCGGATTTAGGCGACAATTTCCCGATGAACTTGGAAAAGCTGGTTGATTTGGAGCCCGATTTAATTATTGGATCGGTTGCTGAACATATTGAGCAATATGAGAAAATTGGTACGACCGTCTTATTGCCTTATTGGGTAGAAAAGTCGACAGCGGGACCGCTAGACAAATTTAGAAGCATCAGCGAGATATTCGGGAAGCAGGAAGAAGCTGAGAAGTGGATTGCAGCGTATCAACAGAAAGTAGAGAAAGCTCGCGACCAAATCAAGGGCGTTATCAAAGAAGGTGAAACAGTTTCCGTGGTGCAAATCGCAGAGAAATCAGTTTATGTCTTAGCAGCAAAAGGCGGAAACTATGGATCCACGACAATCTATGAAATGCTGCAGCTTCCGCCAACCCAAAGTGCATTAGACATGAAAGAAGGATTCGCTTCCATCTCCATGGAGTCTTTGCCTGACTATCTTGGGGACCACGTATTTGTGTACAACTCATCACCAGAAGCAACGGATGGATTCTTAAAAAGCGCATTATGGAAGGCCACCACAGCGGCGAAAAAAGATCAGGTCTACATCTACGGCAATATGTTTAATGATGAATTCGTGATGGAGGACCCCTACTCTTTAGAGCTTCAGCTTAGCACGATCGTTGATCTTTTATTGTCGAAGCAAAAGAAATAATAATTAAAGGTTTCCGTTGAGCCTGCATATTTTAATTGAAATGATCTTCCTCCTTTGATTGAGAATGATTATCATTTATAATGGGTGATAAGTCGCGTAATTAGGAGAGAGATTACTATGAAGTTGGACGATCATATCGCCATATGGAATCACAGCGCTGTGAAAATATTCGATATTAGACATACCGTCCTGCATGCGGGGGAATGGCTACATGATTATCGTTTTCCCGCCAGCGGATTTATTTACGGGGTACGTGGATCGGCGAATCTTCTGTTGGGCGGCAACGTTTATCAGACGAGACGATATTATCTTTTGCACGGGGCAAAGGGAATGAGATTGGAAATCGAGGCGAAGGATGAATTCGAGTTCTATATTCTATTCTATCGAGCGAAGCTCGCCTTCTCTGGCTGGATTGAGATGAGGCATATGCTGGAACGCAGAAGTCCATTTGAGATGCAGTACGGATTCGAGCCTAGTGAACCTTTGGTAATGCAGGGTTTGATGTCATCGATGGAACAGATACTTATGCAATCCGGCAGCCGCGGCAGTGTGCAAATTAAGGGATTGTTCTATCAATTTATCCACGAAGTATTGCGAGATTTAGAGTTGGATAAGTCCGAGATTGACAATCTGGATCTCGTGACGAGGGCGATCCGTTACCTTCATGAGCATTATCAAGAGGGGATCTCGCTGGATTCACTTTCGAATCAGTTGAACTATAGTCCTCGGTATCTGTCCATGAGATTCAAGGAACAGACTGGAATGAGCCCGATCGATTATTTAATCCGGTTCCGCGTAGAACATGCCAAAAAGCTGTTGCGGGAGACGGGTGCAAGTTTAAGAGATATCGCGGCACATGTTGGCTACGCAGATGAGTATTATTTCAATCGACTGTTCAAAAAGCAGACAGGTTACACCCCAGGGCGTTATCAGGCTATGGAACGAGAAAAGGGCATATCGGAAGATCGTCCAGTTATGATTTCCGGATTGTCCATTGGAGTCCCAAGCGCTAGACGCTATAGTATTGATTATGATAATCATTATCAATATATTACTGGGGGATTCATGGATATGAAAAGAAATAAAAAATCTGCATTCATGCTGGGCATGTTGCTCAGTTTTACATTGTTGCTTGGTGCTTGCTCAGGAGCGGGGGTAAATGCCGGGACGAACGCAACTTCTTCCACAAATGATTCAAAAGTAACGTCAACGGCAGCAACAGATTCCGAACAAGGAAGCGAAGCGAAGACTCGAACGGTATCTACAGTGAAAGGGGATGTGGTCGTTCCGGCAGAACCGAAGCGCGTCGTCGTGCTGTATCTTCTAGGTGATGCGGTCGCCCTTGGTGTGAAGCCGATCGGGATATCCGAAGTATATGATGGTGCGGCTTTCGCCGAGGAATTGAAAGGCGTTAAAGGCTTGGGCCATTGGTTCGAGGCGAATCCGGAAGACGTCATGGCACTTGATCCGGACCTGATTATCGTTGCCTCTGAGGATAACTACAAGAATATGAAAGATATTGCACCAACGGTGCTTATTCCCTTCGATCAAATGACGACGGAGGAACAACTTCATAAGCTCGGCGAGGTCTTTGGTAAGGAAAAAGAGGCTCAGACGATACTGAATAACTTCAATGACAAGGTAGAGACGAGCAAGGAGAAGCTTCGGTCAGCCGGGTTATTGGATAAGACAGTCACGATCATCGAAGGCGACAAGAAAGAAATGAACGTCATCGAAAGCGAGCAATATGGGCGCGGCTCCCAAGTTATCTACGAGTATTTGGGCATGAAGGCTCCGGAGGTCGTTCAGAGAAAGATCGACACGTCAAAAGCAGCAGGGTCTGAAGTGGTATCCATGGAAGTGCTGCCTCAGTATGTCGGGGATTTCCTCTTACGTTCCTCCTATGAAGGAATGGAGGATCTGTCAGGGAATAAGGTTTGGGCCAGCATTCCCGCAGTCAAGGCAGGGAACATGATCGAGATTGAATTTGGATTGTTTTACTACAGTGATATTTACTCTCTGAACACCCAATTGGACGTCATCACAGACAAGTTGCTGGCGACCGTAAAGGACAATTCATGAGATGGCTATCCTGAAAATTAAGCGTTCTGCCCCGATGATACGGGGTAGAACCTTCTTCGTCCTATTCCTTCTAGTCGGATTACTATTGCTCCTGTTAGCAGGAGCCGCCTCCATTTCCTTCGGTGCGGCGCGGATGGATATATCCACGGCCTGGTCCGCAATATTCGCTTTCAATCCGGAAGTGCCTGAACATCAAATTATTCAAACGCTTCGATTCCCTCGAACAATTGCTGACATTGTCGTAGGTATAAGCCTATCGGTAGCAGGGGCGATCATGCAAGGGACAACGAGAAATCCGTTGGCCGATTCGGGTTTGATGGGAGTAAACTCGGGCGCTGCTTTTACGATGGTGCTTGTTCTTGCATTTATGCCTGGAATTGGCTACACGGAATCATTGCTCATGTGTTTCTTGGGAGCAGGGCTTGGAGCGGGCATGACCTATCTGGTTGCATCCCTGAACAAGCGAGGCATGACGCCACAGCGGCTTGTACTCGCGGGGATGTCGATCTCGATGCTTTTTGGTGCGCTGGGCACCTTTTTCTCCATACAATATAATCTCGGACAAGCTCTTTATTATTGGACGTCGGGAAGTGTGGCCGGGGCATCCTGGAGTGAGCTTGCATTCGTTGCTCCTTGGTTCGTGGGCGGGTTGGGGCTTGCGATTGCGTTGTCTCCATCCATTGCCATATTAAACCTGGGAGATGAAATCGCCAAGGGCTTCGGGCAGCGTACCGTACGCGTCAAATTATTGTCTACGATCGCTGTCTTACTGCTATCCGGACTATCGGCTGCATTGGTCGGCCCCGTGGGGTTCGTCGGGTTGATCGTTCCTCACATCATGCGGTTTATGATAGGTGTGGATTACCGGTATATTATCCCGGCATCCGCCGTATACGGGGGCGTATTCATGTTGGCCGCGGATCTGATCGGACGTCTTGTGAATCGTCCGAATGAGATGGCGCTTGGCATTGTGTTCGCCATCTTAGGCGTTCCCTTGTTCCTGATCATTTCAAATCGGATGAGGAGGGGACTTGAATGAATGTGACACAACGGCACTCGGAACCAATCAAACCCTCTACTCTTTACGATCAGCAGATCCAGCGTAGACGTCTACTGATCGTTATCGCTTTGTTCGTTGTCCTTATTGCAGGTGCCATATGCAGCATGAATTTGGGCCGAATGTCACTTGGTCCGTTGGATGTGATCCGAACGTTGTTTGGGTATGGAACGGACAAGAACCATCTGGTTGTATTTGATTTCCGATTACCGCGTATTGTCCTCGCGATGCTGGTTGGCATGGGGATGGCAGCATCAGGGACGGTGCTGCAGGGGATCTTGCGCAATGATCTTGCAGATCCGGGAATGCTTGGTATTAGTGCGGGGTCTGGTCTTGCCGTTATGCTCTTTGTTTCCATTTTCGGGCTTGCTGGTTTATCTTCGGCTATTTTGCTGCCATTGCTTGCCTTTGGAGGGGGGATGGTATCTGCGTTATTGATATATGTCTTGTCCTATCGAAGGGGGAGTGCCCCGTCCCCTACCCGGCTGATTTTGACGGGGGTTGCGATCAACGTAGGACTAGGCGCTTTGACGTTATTCTTGACGTTGAAGCTGGATAATGATCAGTTTGTATTTGCTCAAAAATGGCAGGCTGGCTACTTATGGGGAGATGAGTGGATTTATATTGCTATTCTTGCTCCTTGGGTTCTACTCTTATGCGCTTATGTATGGTATCGATCGTCCGTATTGAATACGTTGGGTCTAGGGTTTACGGTTGCGACAGGAGTCGGTGTTAACGTAAGCAAGTCATTCCTGGGCTTAGCATTGGCTGCGGTTGCGTTAGCCTCAGGCAGCGTTGCGCTAGGTGGTTCGATCTTCTTCATTGGGTTGATTAGTCCGCATGTGGCCCGCAAACTGGTGGGTCCGAATCATAAGCTTCTTTTACCGGCATCGGGAATTATCGGAGGGATCATCCTCTTGGCTGCGGATACGATTGTACGGACGATTCAATTCGGTGCCGATCAGCCTGCAGGAATTTTTGTAACGATGTTAAGCGTTCCTTATTTTATATATTTGTTGATGAAGTCTACTTAATGGATGGAAGGAGTACACGACATGCTTCGTCGCTTTTTTGACTATTACCGTCCTTACAAAGGGCTATTTATTCTAGACTTCACATGTGCGATACTTGCTGCGCTCTTGGAGCTGGTTTTCCCGCTTGCGCTGAACCGTGTCGTGGATGATCTGCTGCCGAGCGGGAATTGGAAATGGATTTTATATGCCTGTCTTGGCTTGCTCGGCATCTATGTGATCAGCGCCTTCCTTCACTATGTCGTGACCTATTGGGGACATAAGCTGGGAATTAACATCGAGTCGGATATGCGGAAGAAGCTCTTTGATCGAATTCAGAAGTTAAGCTTTGGCTTTTTCGACAATAACAAAACAGGTCATTTAGTGTCTCGGATGACGAACGATCTGATGGATATTGGCGAAATCGCCCATCATGGCCCAGAGGATTTGTTCATCGCTGTCATGACGCTGACCGGGGCATTTGGCATTATGCTCAGTATTAACTGGGAGCTGGCGGTGCTGACCTTCATCATCGTACCGATCATCATTTATTTGTCCTTATATTTCAGCCGTAAAATGTCCCGAGCTTTCGATCGGTTGTTCGCGAACATTGCGGAGTACAACGCACGGGTAGAAAACAATGTCAGCGGCATTCGTGTTGTTCAAGCATTCTCGAACGAGAAGCATGAGATGGAACGCTTCGCCGTACAGAACGAACGTTTTCGAATGGACAAGCTGGTGACCTACCGGATCATGGCATGGAATTCATCCCTGAGCTTTATCCTCATGAAGCTGGTATCGCTATTCGTGCTTGTCATCGGCACATGGTTCGTGATAACGAAGCGAATGACTTATGGGGAGTTCATTGCATTCGTGATGCTCTCGAGCGTCTTTCTTCAGCCGATTCAACAAATTAATTCGGTCATTGAGACCTTTCCGAAGGGGATGGCCGGGTTCAAAAGATATCTGGAGCTGCTCGAAACGGAGCCGGATATTGCCGATGCCTCGGATGCAGTTGCTATCCACCATGTAAAAGGGGACATCGCGTTTAATGGTGTAAGCTTTGGTTATGAGGATCGTCCGAATGTGCTCAAGGAGGTTCATCTATCGATTGAAGCGGGAGAGACGGTAGCGTTGGTCGGTCCGTCAGGCGCGGGGAAGACAACCCTGTGCAGTCTGTTACCCCGTTTCTATGAAGTGACAGGTGGAGCAATTACGATCGACGGCGTGGATATTCGCCACATGACCTTAGAGTCTCTCCGTTCGCATATAGGCATTGTGCAGCAGGATGTATTCCTGTTCGACGGAACGATTCGTGACAATATTACTTACGGCAAGTTGGGTGCTTCAGAGGAACAGATCCTAGAAGCGGCCCGGCGCGCGCAGCTTGAGGAGCTTATCGCATCCCAGCCGAATGGGCTGGATACGATCATTGGGGAACGGGGCGTAAAGCTGTCCGGAGGGCAAAAGCAACGCTTGTCCATCGCCAGGATGTTTCTTAAGAATCCTTCCATCCTCATTCTGGATGAAGCGACTTCAGCACTGGATACAGAGACTGAAGCTGCGATCCAGTTGGCTCTATCGGAGCTGTCGACTGGACGGACGACACTAATAATCGCGCATCGACTAGAGACCATTAAGAATGCTGACCGCATTATTGTCATTGCCGATCAAGGGATCGCGGAGCAAGGCAAACATGAAGAGCTGCTTCGTATTGGCGGTGTTTACAGCCGTCTGCATCGCGTATCGTAAGGATTTTCATCATAAGCACGTTTAAGGGAGGAAATGAAATGAGCGAGACTATGGATATGTATGACGTAACCATCATCGGTGGCGGACCTGCGGGGATGTACACCGCCTTTTATAGCGGGATGCGTGATTTGAAGACGAAATTAATAGAGGCTAGTGATCAATTGGGCGGAAGAATGCTCTATTATCCAGAGAAAATGGTCTGGGATGTCAGAGGCGTAACGCCGATTCGATGTGAAATGCTTATCCGCCAATTGGAACAACAAGCAAGAACATTTGATCCGACGATTGTGTTCGGACAGGAAATCGCCGGTATGGAGCGGTTATCGGATGGGACCTTCTTGTTAACGGCTGTAACAGGAGAACAGCATTATACACGAACGATCATTTTGGCAGTAGGTTACGGAATTTACAAGCCGGTGAAGCTCGACATTGAAGGAGCGGACCGTTATGAAGTGAGCAATTTGCATTACACGGTGCAGGAATTAAGTATTTTCCGCGGTAAACATGTGCTTATATCTGGCGGCGGAGATTCGGCAGTAGATTGGGCTAACGAGCTTGAGCCAATAGCAGCCAGTGTAACGGTGGTCCATCGTCGCGAGGAGTTCGGCGGACTTGAGAAAAATATTGCACGCATGAAGCAATCATCGGTAACGATCGCTACACCTTTTATCGTCAAAGCGCTGCACAGCAGCAATGGGTCGGAAATCGAGAAGGTCGAGATCATGCATTCGGAGACCGGTGAAACCAAGCTGGTTGAGGTGGACGCTGTCATCGTTAACCATGGCATTGGGAGAGACTTCGGTCAGCTTCATGAATGGGGAATTAACATCGGGGACTGGGAAATCGAGGTTGGCGCGAAGATGGAGACGAATGTTCCTGGTATCTATGCGGCCGGAGATTTCGTCACCTACGATAGCAAAGTGAAATTAATTGCCGGCGCATTCATTGATGGCGTGTTAGCCTTAAATAGCGCGAAGTTGTACCTTGATCCTACAGCACCGAAAGTAGCGTATGTATCCTCACATAACGAGCGGTTCAAAGCGAAAAATAAGGCGCTTGGCGTCATAGACGAGGAATAGTGCTCAGCCAGTGCATTTCTCCGTGCTCTACCTTCTAAAAATGTGCTATCCGAGGCTTTTTTTGCTGAAAGCGAACGAAAATATGTGTGAATAAAATGACTCAAACCACGTCAATTAGACGTGGTCAGAGTGTCGATAAAGTCCAGAGGGCTTTTCGGCACTTTATTTTTTTTGGTGATCTTGTTTCGTAGATGAAAAATCAATATAAAATGATCTATAACAATGATGAAGATAAATGAAGTTTGCTATGTTGTTTAAAATCCAGTACAGGTGGGGAAAAAGTGTTTGTGGTGGTGCTATATTGGATAAATCCACTAACTTCGCCGTCTTCAGTGCGATTTCGCACTCTATACTGGATAAATCCAATAGAATGTGCTGAAAATGCCTCTAAAATGCTGATTTGCCCCCTCTATATTGGAAACGTCCAGTATAGGCGCGCGTTTTCGTGCTGGTGGTGTAGCTAAGTTGGATAAATCCATGATAGGTCTAAACATCGATTGACTGACGGTCAGTCAAATGGATGTTTATAAATCTCCTGCCCATGAATAACAATGGTTTCTTATCACCTTGGTTTACCAACAAAAATAGTAAACGTCATCTATCAGTCGAGTGGGAAGTGAAAAGGGCATCCATGCAGGATGCCCTTTCGTCGTCTTTTTTGCGATTAGGAGTAACTAATCCAAAATAAAGCCGGAAGTCAAGTTGGCCACCGTTCCCGTCATTGCACCGGCTTGTTCCGAAGCCATAAAAACGGCTGTGTTCGAGACGTCGGCAAGCGTCGGCAGCCGGTTCAGCGGAGTACCACTCGCTGCGCCTGCCAGCATTTCCTCAAGTGAAATACCTGCAAGCTCGGCGTTACGATGGAACATGTCCCGACTGTGGGAATCTAACGCCGCCGCCTCGGGGATCATATGGGACCTGAGACAGATCACGCGGATACCGTTCTTTCCGAGCTCGCCTGCCAAATGCCGCGACATCGCTTCAATCCCCGCGCAGGCGACACAGTGTCCCATGAATCCAGGTCCCGTCATTCGCGACACTGGGGTCGAGAGCGTAAGTATAACGCCCGATCCTTTCTTCACCATATGTCGGGACACAGCCTTCGCCGTGATGTAATTCGTCCGTATGTAGCTGGCAACCGGGTACTCGAAGTCTTTTAAGGTTAGCTCAGCGAAAGGTATTCCTTGTACATGGAAAAATCCGACAGCGTTCAATACGATGTCGATGCCGCCTGCCTTCGATGCCACGGCATCGACATGCTTTTCGACTGACTTCTCATCAAGCGCATCGACTTGAGCGGTCTCGACCGATCTCCCTGTAGCGGAGATATCCCCGGCGACCGCGTCAAGCTTGGCGAGTGTGCGACCTGCTAGGAAGATGTTGGCTCCTTCTCTGGCGAAAGCGCGGGCAACAGCACCGCCGATCGCACCTCCTCCTCCATAAATTACAGCATTTTTATTTTCAAGTAACATAATCATAAACCCTCCTTTTATTTGATGGTAGCATGTAACCGATAAGATGGTTTCTTATCGATTGCTATTTTGGATAGCCCGAAGAAGAAAATTATTCATTAATAACGGAAGGGAAATCAGGATCGGAGGATCGTCCAAACGGGGTACGCGGAGCATTATTTCTTGATGAGGGACGAAAGAAGCGGGTCCAACGATTATTGGACTTTTCGATCGGCTGCGTAAGGTGGTGCTCGGAAGGAGAACATCTCTGGCCTGCATCCCCCAGGAGATCGAAGTCGCCATCAAATAATAGGTTCCTGGTTTGACGCCTGTAAAACAAAAATCACCTAACGAAGTTAGCAATGTTCCATATAAAGGAAGTCCTTCTGGGATTGGTTTGGTAAACAAGCCAATCAGGATGACACCCTCAAAAGGAACTTCGGAGTGGACGGTCCCTTGGATTCTGTCATGCGGACTCGAGCCGAGAAGTAACGGGTATCGTTGGGTAAGCTTTTGCAATGAGCGTAAATGAATGTCCGCTTTTAGGGCTGAATTGCGAAAGACGAGTGGCGTCACGCCTACTCTTTCGGTAAACCGGGTGGTGAAGGTTCCAAGACTTTGTTGTCCGATCTCCAGCGCAATATCACGAATACTCCAATTGGTGCTCAACAATAATTCTTTTGCCTTTTGTAAACGGAGAGACGAAACATAATATAGAGGAGGGAGGCCGACTCTATCTTTAAAGATTCGTGTGAAATGATACGTGCTGTAAGCAACATGGCCGGCTAGTCGGGAAAGCGGGAGCGGTTCATCGATGTGTTCCTGAATGTATGCGAGTATCTCGTCTATTTCTGTTAAGCGACCTGTCATCGTAACCCTTCCTCCCGATGGATAGATTTGATTCAAATATAGTTTTTTCTTACAAAAATGTCCATATTTTTCTATGTCTAATGTTATGTTTGAGTTCCTCAGAACCTTCAAATCACCCATATTCAGTTATTATTCAGCGCCTTATGCTTTAATAGTAGGGCTCTTAGTCATCTTCATTGGTTAAGCAAGACATTCACATTCGGGCTTTCAATTGATGCAATGAAATGATACAGTGGTAAGCGACATTGATTGAGGTGGAACATTCATGAAGACATTGATTGTTGATGATGAACTACTTGCATTGCGAAGAATGGAAAAATTGCTACAGGATCAATCCGAATTTGAATGGAATATCGATGTGGCGGGGGCTTATTCAAATCCGACGGAAGCTATCGAAATGGCTCATCGTGAACCGTTACAGCTTGCTTTTTTAGATATTGAAATGCCAGAAATGAATGGGTTTGAGCTAGCTGAACAATTATTAGCGATCCAACCGCATCTACATATTGTTTTTGTTACAGCGTATAAAGATCACGCGATCAAAGCATTTGAGTTGAATGCGCTCGACTATTTATTAAAGCCGGTACATACCCAACGTTTGACACGGACGCTGCAACGAATCACGAATACCACATACGAAACCCTCGTGAACCAAGTCAGTAGGGGCCCCATGATGCTCTGTTGTTTTCAAAGCCTACATTATATGGATACCCATAAAATAGTCCAGTCTTTTACTTGGAAAACATTGAAAGCACCCGAGTTGTTTGCTTATCTGATCCTTCATCGAGATCGCACCATCAGCAAACAAATATTGATTGATCTGTTATGGCCTGAATATGATACAACACGTGCGATGACACAGCTGCATACGGCAATCTACCAAATACGAAAAGTGTTGAAGATGGTAGAGTTGGATTTAATCATTAAATATGAGAATGAGGGCTACCGTCTCGTATGGGGCCATATGATGCTTGATGTCGAAGAATGGGAAAATAAAGTTCGTCATGCGCAAGCTGTGACCCCTCAGAATCTGGACAAGCATGTAGAGATTATGGGGTTGTATACGGGAGATTTGTTGGAGGAGCATCGCTATTTATGGGCGGAGCCTCGTCGGGAACAAATCCAGATGATCTGGTTGAATCATGCCAAAGAAATGGCTGCTTGTTATATATCGATCGGAAAATATTCAGATGCCATTATACTATATCAAAAAATTTGCTATAAGTTCCCGGACATGGAAGAAGGATATTGGGGTCTCATGAAAATTCATTCCCTGCTAAATCATCGCAATGAGGTCAAGAAACAGTATCAACTGGTTACCAATAAATTCAAAGAGGAATTTGATCTGACATTGAGCAAAGAACTAACGGATTGGTATAACAAGTGGAGCAAAGAAGGATAAGAACTATCGCGCAACGTGAAGGATGATCCCAGGATGAAATATAAAATGATGTCCGTGCTTCTCATTGTCATTGGAATCATCGTGTTCAGTTACCCCAAGCTTTCCGAATGGGTGGATGATTGGCAGCAGCAGCGATTGCTTACAGCGTGGCACAATAGTCTGCGAAATATCGATGCTGGTGACGATGTTCCAGGAGCGAATGAAACGAATGGACGGGATGAGCTTCCGAATGAACAAACGATTCTGGATCGTGCAACGATGCAAGCATCTACGGAATCTAAGCTTGCTAACCAACAACAGAATATAGAGGGTATCTTGATCATCGATAAGATTGATTTGAAGCTGCCGATTTTGTACGGGGCAACCAACAAAAATATGAAAACTTCTGTGGCCCAAATCGAAAAGACAGGAAAGCCTGGAGAGGTTGGAAACCTAGCCATTGCAGGTCATCGAAACCGAACCTATGGTCGAAATTTTAACCGGCTGGACGAAATGGAAAAGGGCGATACCATCGAGGTTGAGACGGAGAATCAGCAGTTTCAATATGTGGTAACAGAAAAATTCACCGTGAAGCCGGATGAAGTATGGGTGCTTGAACCCCAAGGCCATGGCCAGGAAATAACGCTTGTAACCTGTGAACCGATGGTGAACCCTACACATCGATTAATTATTAAAGGGAAAATTCTTGAGTAGAAGCCGAAGTGTCTCTCACAAGGGATACGATAGCTTCTTTTTCTTTTTCATATTCAGAAAATATTCAATGTCGTCTGTTAAATTGATCATGTCGCTTGTCTTAAAAACATGAATGGTGAATAAAAGAAGAGGTGAACCTTGTTGAAAACGAAAGAAATGAAGAAAGTGATGTCATTATTTTTTGTCATCGCATTATTATTGAATTTAATCACGCCGATGACATTTGCTGCCGAGAGTTCTAATGAGGGGATTGGAGCGGATACTTCAGGGAAAAGTGTGACGGAAGCCGTCTATGATATTCCAGAGAATATCATCACAAATGTAAGAATGACCGTCGGGGAAGAGGGGCACGAACAAGATATTTCGGAGATCAGACCGGATACGGGAGAGCGTGTTAGGATTTATTTTGATTGGCAGCTTCCTGCAAACCATGGGTACAAAGCGAACTCCAGCTTTACCTTTGATCTGCCGGATAAATTTACGCTCAGCCAACAATTAACAGGGGATTTGTCGGGTGGAGTAGGATCATACACCGTTAGTCCCGAAGGCAAAGTGACGTTGTTATTTAATGAAAATATTGAAAATGACCAGGAATTAGACGGTTATTTTTTTGTGTGGAGAAAATTTGATTCATCGAAGTTGGATGAGGGAACGGAGCAAAAAATCCTGTTTCCATTCAAAGATGAAGTTAGAGATGTAACGGTGCATTTTAAGAATAACGGTACGAAAATGGACAAGTCCGGTATAGCGGATAAAGGATTTAATCCAAGTAAGATCGACTGGATCGTCGACATCAATAAAGATGAGAATCTCATTCAGAAGCCTCGCTTTGAAGATATCATCCCTGAGGGTCTCGTGTTGGATCAAAGTTCCATTAAGGTTGAAGAATTGCAGGTCCATTTGAATGGGACGGTCAGTGTAACGAATAACGTGTATCATAATTATACGCATGAGATAACCACGGTGGGCAGTACGAAGCAGCAAAAGCTCTCGCTAAAGTTTGACAACAGCATAGACCGCGCTTATCGCGTGAGCTATTCAACTCAAATAACCAAGACCGATAATGCTACATATACCAATCATGCCGCTCTGTATGACGGGTACGACGATCAAGGCCAAAAGCTTATATCGGAAAGTTCCGGGAAGGTTTCTGTTCAGTTCAGCCAGCCGTTAACGAAAAAGGCAGGGAAATATGATCCTGTGGCGCAAACGGTGGAGTGGGAGATCGAATACAATTATAATGAACAGTTGATCAAGAAGGATGACGCTTGGCTTGTTGATACGTATGATCAGCCTGCACAGGAACTTGAAGCCAATTCCTTTGAGGTTTACAAGGTCAGCATAGATCAGAATGGCCAAGCGGTAAAGGACTCGAAACCTCTTCAGAAAAATGTGGATTACACATTGGATGAACAAAAAGCGAATTTCACTTTCAAATTAAGTTTTAAATATGATATTCATGAAGGTTATTTGATTCGTTACAAAACGAAATTGAACGATCGTGTAACCACGAACGGAACAGCCGATAATTCTGTTGTCATGCATGACGGAACGGAAAGCCATGCTTCCCAGGTTACTAGTGAATATATTCTATCGAAATTCGGAAAAATTACGAGCTATAAAAATAAAGAAATCCAATGGACCATTCATCTAAATGATGACTTGAAGACGATGAACCATGTGGTTCTAAAGGATACATTTGCGAATCAAGGCTTAGAATTTGATGAAAATAGCCTCAAAATTGACGGTCTTGAACCAGATCAGAAATATACAGTGACTTCAGATCAGGATTATACACAAGGATTTTTAATAACCTTTGAAAAACCTGTAAAAAAGAAATATACAATCACATATACGACAACCTTTGATCCCGTATTTTTTGATACGAATAAGCTCGGGAAATATAAAAATAACGTACATTTGACTTGGGATGATGAATCGAATATCTCTCATATCATAGACAAGCCAGCGGAAGTAATACCAAATTCCAACACGCAAAATAACGGTGAAAAAACAGGTGTGTATAACGCTAAAGATAAGACGATCGCCTGGACGATTGACGTGAACTACAATCGACATCATATCGAGAATGCCGTCTTAACGGATAAACTGACGGGGCCTCAAACCTTTGTGGAAGATTCTCTGGTTATCAACAAAACTTCGATTGATGACCAAGGCAATATCGTCGTTGGGGAGCAAGTGGATCAAAAACAATATGTTGTTGAACTCACCAAATCAAAGGAGAATACAATCGAAGGATTTAAGATCTCGTTCCATCATCCATTAGATGACTCTTATCGAATCACCTATAAAACAAGCTTGAAATCATTGCCTGTTGAAGCCGAATACTCCAATCATGCAACGCTGTATGGTGACGGTGAATCGGGAACCAAAATCTTTGAACAATCGAAAACCGTTAAGCCTTCATATGGCGGCGAGTACATTGATAAGCAAGGGCATCAAGGTACAGACCCTAACGATATGGACAATGCGCATTGGAGCATATATATCAATCGCAGTCAGTCCTATATCGCTGAAAATGCAGTATTAGAAGATACCATGTCAACCAACCAAATCCCGATGAAAGATACGTTTACATTGTATTCGTTGAAAGTGGATGAAAATGGTAACTTGAGTAAAAAAGGAGAAGCTGATCCGAATGACTATACATTAGCATTTCATGATGGAGCAGCTGAAGGCACACCAACATTTACGATTACGTTTCATAAAGCGTTCGAAAATGCGTATTTATTAGAATATCAGACCTATCTGAATGCCGTGCATCAGGAAAAAGTAACGAATAGCGTTTCGTTTGCCGGGAAAACTGCTGGCGAATTGGGTGGTTCTTCCAACCAAGAATTCGAAGCTAATTTTTCAGGTGCCGGCGGTGGAGCCATCAATGCGGTGAAAGGGAATATCTCGATTGTGAAAGATGATTTCTCAGATCCGAATATCAAGCTGGCAGGTGCAGTATTCGAACTTTATAATGCGGCTGGAGATAAGCTCCTTGCGACTTCAAAACCAACGGGTAAAGATGGAAAAGTAACATTCGAGGGGTTCAAGTCAGGCGAATACAAGATAAAGGAAATCATCGCTCCAACGGGGTATGTTGCTGATAAGCAGTTGATCTCCATTAAGTTTGATGCGAAGAATACAACGCAAACGTTTGTGATAAAAAACAAAAAAATTAAGCAAGCGTTCATTCTGACGAAAGTTGCAAAAGAAGATCCAACGCTAACCTTAGAAGGTGCGATCTTCAAATTGGAGAAAAAAGAAGCAGATGGCTATCATACCGTTCATGGCATGGAAGCCGTGACATCCGATGCAAAGGGCCAAGTAATATTAGCTAATCTGGATGCGGGTGACTATCAGCTTACAGAGATCAAGGCACCGAAAGGATATAAATTGGATTCGACACCGATTCCATTTACGATTGATCAGAACCAAACGATTATCAAAGAACACACTATGGTGAACAGCGTCGTGGATAATGGCTCTATTGAATTGACGAAGGTCGATGGATACGATGATAAGCCACTTCAAGGCGTAGAGTTCGAGCTTCAAGATGCCTATGGCCATCCTGTGAAGTCCAATCTCTTCACCGATCAAGACGGTAAAATTACCGTCAATGATCTTCCGGCAGGACGTTATCAATTCGTAGAGATTACACCTTTAGCTGATTATTATCCGCTTGCGAATCCTGAAGCCTTTGAAATTACGAGTGAGGATCAGGTGAAAGTGAGTATCGAAAACAACAAAATTCCTGGGTCTGTGAAGCTAACCAAAGTAGCAGCGGGCAACTCGGATCTAAAATTGAAAGATGCGGAATTTAAGCTGCTGGATGCAGACAAGAAACCGATGCTGGATAAGGACGGCAAGGAATTGAGTCTGTTCGTAACGGATGGCAATGGTGAATTGAAAGTTTCGAATTTAAGACCAGGGACGTATTATTTGGAAGAAACGAAAGCACCAATTGGTTATTACATGAAGGACCGTTACACAGAAATCCATATCGTCACAGGTCAAGAAACCGAGGTCGTTGTAGCGAACTATCGTTACACAAGCGGTGGAGGTAACGGAGGTACCGTGGATCCGACCCCTCCTGTGACTCCAGATCCGACGAAACCTGTTGATCCAGCGAAACCTGTAGATCCTACAAAACCGGTAGATCCTTCCGAGCCAGGTAACCCCGATCACCCATCTGGAGGCAACGAAGGCAAGCCTGGTGATGGTTCGAACACAGGGTCAACTGACAATGGGGGAACCAACAAACAACCGCCTGCAACCAAAGAAGAGGAACACGGTCATCAAGTACCAGGTAACAAGGGCAATGGCCAAACAAATGGCCAAGTACTTCCGAAGACTGGCGAGGACAGCCATCTTCCTATGCAACTTGCGGGACTGAGTATTATGCTTCTCGGTATTGCCTTACTTGCGTTCAGGAAGAAACTTGTGAAGTCGTAATACTAGAAATACAGAAAGAGCCTGCTGATTCATTCAGCGGGCTCTTTTTTCATGGAAGCTATGAATAGATTAGGCTATATCCCAAATAAACCGCGGTTCCCCACATGATAATCGCTGAGATGGTATTCACCATCGATAGCAGCCTGCCGGATGTATCCAGTCGTCCTACCGTTCTCCCGGCAATACCCAAGCCAAAGAACCACAGCCAGGATACCGCGATACAGACCGCCGCGAATGCAACCTTTTCCAGTCCGGTATATTTCAAAGAACTTGTACCTACGACGCCAACCGTATCCAGTATCGCATGCGGATTTAATAACGATACCGACATGGCAAAGGCAATTTGCTTCTTTGGCGAAAAGGAATGAGCTGCGGTCTGCTTTTGTTCGCCGGGTTTGCTGTTCCAAGTAACCCAACCCATGTAGGCCAGGAAACAGATGCCGAGCGAGAAAAGCAATATTCGGATCCAATCATATTCAAGAACAATGACGGAGACCCCCAGAATCGCTAAAGAAATCAGTAGCGTATCGCATAATGCCGCGGTGATGATTGAGGGTAATGCCCGGACGAAACGGGGGTGTACGGCGCCTTGATTAAACACGAATAAATTTTGCACGCCGAGCGGAAGGATCAGTCCTAGTGCCAAGATAAAGCCATGAAGTATTGCTGCGATCATATCTTGCCTCCTGCGTTGTTTTTCACTATTCTATGGGAAGATGTCGCTAGGGTCTCCATCCAATGCAGTGTCCGTTTACTCAACCAATTTGGTATAATGGGACCAACAATTCATGGAAAGATGGTTATACATGTCAGAAGAATGGGAATTAAACAAGTCATCGTCGGTACCGCTGCACCAGCAGATTTACGATTATATGAAGCGCAGAATCATGAACGGGGAATGGCCGGTTGGAACGAGAATTCCCGCACAACGAGAGCTTGCTGCCAAATTTCAGGTTAACCGCAGCACGGTTGTCTATGCGCTTGGCGAGCTGTCTGCTGATGGACTCATTGATTCGAAGGTGGGACAAGGTACGGTCGTGGCCAACAATACATGGAGCTTGCTGGCAGCGGCTTCACCTCCCGACTGGAATCGTTACGTGAAATCTGGTTCCTATCAACCGAACATCCAGATGATCCAGCAAATCAATCAAGCAGAAATGAATTCGAACATGGTTCGTTTAGGAACGGGAGAGTTGTCTCCGGCATTGCTCCCAACCGATAAAATGAAAGAGATGTTCCACGGCAGCCTCGAAAATAAATTCACTTTAGGTTACTCGGAACCAAAAGGCAGCCTTTACTTAAGAGAACGGATAAGTCGTTATTTACATACAAAAGGGATTCAGGCTTCTCCCTCATCGATATTGATCGTCTCTGGCGGCCTACAAGGTCTTCAGCTCATCTCATTAGGTTTATTGCACTCGGGATCCATGATTTTCGTGGAGAATCCCACCTACTTAAATTCCATTCACGTGTTTCAGTCCGCTGGTATGGAGTTATTCGGCATTCCTATGGACCATGAGGGGTTGCGGACGGAGTCGATTGGAAGATTGAAACGACAGCATCACGCGGCGTTGCTCTACACGATTCCGTCTTTTCACAATCCTACCGGGGGCTTGATGTCATCGCAGCGGCGAGCAGAGCTGCTCACGGTATGCACGCAAGAACGGTTGCCCGTCATCGAGGATGATGTTTACGGGGATCTATGGTTCGACACACCGCCTCCGAGTCCGCTGAAAGCTCAGGACCGTCAAGGACTTGTTCTCTACATGGGAAGCATGTCCAAGACGTTAGGACCGGGACTGCGCATCGGATGGATCGTAGGGCCTGAACCGGTGATTGATCGACTTTCAGATATCAAGATGCAGACCGATTATGGGTCCAGCTCCTTATCGCAGCACGCTGTTGCGGAATGGTTATCCAGCGGATTGTATGAAGAGCATCTTGCACGTATTCGAACGGAATTGAAGTACCGAAGAGATTATACAATAGCGATCCTGGTGCAGCATTATCATGAGTTCGCTGAGTGGAATATGCCGCAAGGCGGGTTCTACATTTGGCTCCACATACTCCGACCGATCTCAATGCGCAAGCTGTTCGAACGAGCGCTTAAAGAAGGCATTCTCCTGAACCCTGGAAATATCTATGACCGTCATGATCAGCAGCATCTGCGCCTGTCTTACGCATACGCCTCTCTGGATCAATTGGAGAATGGGCTGATCAGGCTCGCTGAGCTTATTCGTCAGAACTTGCAATAAGAAGAGGAGCTTGGCACTTGATGATATGGCTTATTCAGGTCAAGGGAGCGGATGTCAAATCAAGCAAGCATTATGCAGCAATGGATGAGTAAATCGCACGCATAGGATCCCCCCAATATTAAGAAGAAGCGACCGCGTCTCGGTTTTCCGCCGGAGAGCGGTCGTTTTGCATGTTCTTCAAATTGTATCGGTTGCTAAAAGCATGTTAATATTATTGTTTTACAGACAAGACATGAATTAAACTGCACTTGCTGCAGGAGGGAACAAAACTTCAGCGGTAAGTAGATATTGCTCAAGTAAGTTATAATATAGAAAATGAATAAGCTGCAGACCGCTAGATTTAGGTTTCTGTATGAGGGAGCAAGGTGTTATAACAATGCGTATACATAAAATTGTGAATATGAGTATAATCGGTTCCGCCTTTGGAATCCTTGTAACTTTTCCATTTCAAGATACCTGGTGGGGTGGGTTATTGTTCACTGCTTGCAGTGCGGCTACGATCGGCGGGTTGGCGGACACGTTTGCCGTGAAGGCGCTATTCGGTGATCCCCTGGGGTTTAGATGGCCTAGATTTATGGGCACGAGAATTATTCAAAGGAAGAGAGAAGAGCTTATTGGCGAGCTGGTGAATATGGTTCAGAATGAGCTGCTGACGATCTCTAGCATTGAAGCGAAGCTAAATGAATATAACATCGCTGACGTAATCATGACCTATGTGAAACAACACGGCGGAAGAGAAGCCATCCATGACCTTGTGCAGGGGCTGCTTGAGCATATCGTTAATCATATGGATCGTGAAGATCTAGCAAGAAACATTCAAGCTTTTGTGTTCAATCATGCGGATCATGTACAAGTCTCGGATCTTGTAGCGGATCTTGGGGACTGGGCGATTCGTCATCAGTATGATGAAAAAGTCATTCAATTCATCCTGGACGAGATCATGAAAATGGTTCATACAAGAGAGTTCCGTTCCGTCGTGGAGAAGCTCGTTCAATCGGTGCTTCTGTCGTACGAGGGAGATAAAGTACACAGGAAAAAGTTTAATGCGCTGCTTAAATTAGACGCTTCTAAAATAGAACACTTATTAATCTCCTACATAGAACGGCTAGCTGCTTCTGACCATCCTCTTCGTAAACAGCTGAAGGCATTCATTGAGCAAGGAGTACAGAGAATCAGAGTGGACGAGCAGCTCCGGCATCGGATCGAGGCAGGTAAAATGACATTCATCCGATCGATTGAACCCTATGTTCATTTCGATGTCTTGATGAACGAATATTTTGCAACACATCAACAGACAGCGGTAGCCGATGAGACGGGGAATGTCGTGCTTTTCCCGTGGTTATCTAAAAAGATAGATGATGAGATTTCTAAATTGGAGCATAGCGATGATAGGCTGAATCAACTCGATGCGGCTATCAAAACAGGCTTGATCCAGTGGATCGAACAAAAACAATCCTATATTGGTCGCGTCGTAGAGGAAAAATTAAACGCATATTCCGAGGAGGATCTGATTGATTTACTGCAGGAAAAGGCGGATCATGATCTTCAATATATCCGGTTGAACGGGACGCTGATCGGTGCAATTGTTGGCGGGTTGCTCTACATCACGACATTTTGGATAGGAAGGTAGATGGCAGCCATGAAGCAAATGAAAAGAAAAGCGAACCTAAGTCTACTCTTTGTCGTCCTCTTGTTTATGGGCTCGGTGACAGCTATTTTGATGTTCCCTGAGGCATGGTGGCCGCGCTTTTTATTGTATACCGCGGAAGCGGGATTAGTTGGCGCGCTTGCCGATTTGTTCGCGGTTACTGCGTTATTCCGACATCCGCTAGGTTGGAAATGGATACCGCATACGGCGATTATTCCGAACAACCGTGACAAACTTGTAAATGGTGTCGTAGACATGGTTGAGCAACAACTGTTAAGCAAAGACATGTTAAAGCAAAAAGTTAGAGAGGTCCGCTTGGTGGACAGGGCCATTTCATGGGTTGAGGATAAATCGGATGAGCGTATGATATTTGAACAGGGCAGGGATGTTTTATCCAAAATCCTTGCTGACGTTGATTTGACGAAGATGTCCGGTAAATTGGATATTCAAATACGTGAGACCCTATTGAAGATGAACGTATCTCCTTATGCAGGGAAAGGGTTAAAGTGGGTACTGGATGAAGGCAGTCTTCAAGCGTGGATCAGTCGAATTGTCGAATATGCCGTCGCGCATACGCCTGAAATTGAAACCAAACGATGGATCCGAGACATGCTGGAGGACAGCATATACAGGGAAACCCATCGTGGTAACAAAATGAGCAACTTGATTAAAAAGACGGGGCTTTGGATTGCGGAAGCAACGGATTCCTTCAATATCGACGATGCGGTAGAAGCGCTGTATGGTCGTCTGCAAGATTTCTTGTTGGAGCTTCGTAATCCGCATCATGAGCTTCGCCTGCTGATTGAAGAGATGTTGTACGAGCTAGCTGAAAATTTAGAACATCGCACAGATGTATATGCAACGATTAATGATTGGAAAGTCAGGGCCCTGGAGCGGATTTCATTCCTGCCGTCCGTTCAGGCGCTGCTCGAGTCCTTAAGACAGCTGTTGACCGATGATAATCGACTGGAATCTTTCGTCCAAGGGCAGCCCTTGGTTCAACGTCAAGAGATGAAATTATGGATGGGGCAATTCATACAAAAATATTGGGATCAGTTCAAAGCGGATCATCATCTGTTGGATTGGCTAGAACAGCATTTACAAACATTTGTTCAAAAAGTCATTGAAACAGAGCATGCACTGATTGGGCACATTGTACGCGAGACGTTAGAGGATTACACAGATGCAAAATTGGCAGCGTTCATCGAAAGCAAAGTTGGCGAAGATTTACAGCGAATCCGTATTAACGGGGCTTTCATTGGCGGAATGATTGGAGCGGGCATCTATGGATTCCTCCACGGTATTTATCAGCCTTTGCTAGATAGTGCATCACGTTTTTTGGGGTAGGATGAACGCTGTGTAAACCTTCCAAGATATCCACGAATACACCACGTTCCTAGAGGGCGTGATCCCCATATTTCTTTCGATAATGACTTAACGCAACGAGCGGCCAGATGTACCGGTAACTATGGTAATGAATATAGAACATCCCCGGAAGACCAGCACCTGTCGGATATGAAGTCATCCAATTATCTTCGTGCAATAAAGCGATAAGCCTACGGATTCCTTGATCTATTTCATCTGTTGGCTGAGAATGAACGGCGATGAGGGCATCGAGGGCCCACGCGGTTTGAGAGGGAGTGCTTGCTCCCAATGGTATATAACGTCGAAGCCGATCGCTTCTGCAGGATTCTCCCCATCCTCCATCAGCGTTTTGAATGCTGGCCAGCCACTGGGCTCCTTTTTGGATGGATGTATGATGGGGAGAGACGCCAGTGGCCGTTAATCCGGTTAACGCAGCCCATGTGCCGTAGATGTAACAAACCCCCCATCTTCCATACCAGGAGCCGTCTTGCTCCTGATGATTCATCAGCCACTCGGTTCCGCGTTGGATGAAGTCATGCCGAACGTGAAGTCCGGCGAAGTTGCCAAGATACTCCAGGGCACGCCCTGTCAGGTCCGCTTCCGAGGGATCAATCGCCGCGGATTTGGCGCCATCTATGGCGAGCCATGTAAGGATTTCTTTGTTCGTGTTTTTTTCGAAAGCTGGCCATCCGCCGTCTTTATTTTGCATAGATATTACCCAAAGAAGTCCGCGATTCCACGAATCCAGGTAGGAAGCATTCGTCGTGGAAAAGTTTTTCATCGCCCTTAGAGCCGCCGTTGTGTCATCCACATCCGGATTGATGGTATTGGTCTCCGAGAATCCCCAACCTCCAGGCAAGGTATGAGGATTATGAATGCTCCAATCCCCCGATTTATGTTGCTGTCTTTCAGATAGATAGGCAGCGGCCCGCTGAATCGTCTTATGGTTCTCGGCTATTCCGGATTCCTGCATGGCGTAAGCAATCAATGCCGTGTCCCACACGGTCGAGGGGGAGTTCTGAATCGTTGTTGTCCGATCCGTGCGCCATTGCATCGCGATGAGGCCTTGAACCGCATGTGTGATGAGGGGATCCTGTCGATCATATCCGAGGGCAAGCAGGGCGAATATCATCAATATCGTACTGCTCGCATAGCTGTAAAGGGTTCCATCGGATTCAATCCGCGCTTGCATGAATTGTTCGGCTTTTGTGATGGCGGCATCATGGAGATAACGAGGTGTGCCCATCAGTTGATTCAATCCGTTTTGCATATAGATGAGCATATCCTGAAATTCACGAGAAGGGGGCTCACCGGTGTCCGTACGATCCAATTGAAGATCTGTGAGCACAGGCGTATGCTCGGTCTGGATCGAGAACTTTCGATCCGCCATGATCAGCAGCGGGACAAGATGGACTCGAGAATACCCCGAGAAATCAAACAAGTTAATGGGGAACGAAGTGGGGAGAAGGAGAATCTCAAGTGGAATAGATGAGATCGAAGCGGGCCATTTTGCTTGTCCTGTAGCTGCCAAGATGACCCTCGTCAAGATACTCGTCGCTTTGCCGAGTCCCCCCTTGGATTGGATATAGCTTTTTGCTCGTAGCATGTGGGCATCCGACGTGTGACTGTATCCGGAATAGAGCAGTGCATAATAGGCATCAATCGAAGTAGATAGATGTCCTTCCTGTTCATCGTAAAATAATTTCCAATGGCCTTCAGGTTGCTGTTCAGCAAGGATTCGGTCATGTAATTGATGTATAAGTGCTTCGTTCGCAACGTTTAGTGTTCGAAGAAGGATGATCACGAAGGCATCGACGGATGTGCCGTTCTCAAAACAAAAATGCCATGAGCCGTCATGCTTCTGCTGTTGAATAAGCGTTGTGGTCAGTTGATGGATTTCCGGACCTATTTCACTTAAAACATTGTGCATTCCATGGGTACCTCCGAAGTCATTTTCTCTAATGTATGATGGTCTGCCTAGAGAAGTGAGAATCAAGCGATACCGTGAAGGATAAATACTTATTTCAAGTGAGTGGGTTCGATGCTTAGGGGGATGTGGCAGCTTAACTAGAAATAAGGCTCCAATCCCTGAATATCCAAGGACTGGAGCCTGTTGTATGCTCTATGATTCCTGTTCAAACTTCGCAATTAATTGTGCGATCACATCGTCTGGCGACTTGTCCGTTAGCCAGCTTTGGCCGAACATTTGAATGATCTTGATGGCAGGGAAGTCCCCCCAGAAGCCAACGAAACCATCGTCGAGTACAACTTGATCGGTAACATGTTGGTTCATCTCCGCGAAGCAGCTCTCTAAGATGGCTTTTGCTTTGGCGTCGCTAAGCCAGTCCGTTAATAGACTAAATTTGTGAAGTGTTATTTCTCCATGCTCAAACGTGCAGAATAGCTTCTCTTGCAATCGGATATCGCGTGAAGAACTGCCGATGATGATTTTGAAGTCGCCGCTTTCTGCAACCCAACGATTCCATTTCGTATTGTAATAGGCGAAATCGCGTTCTTCTAGGACGAAGCGAACTTCTTTCTTTTCACCGGGTTGAAGCGCCACTTTTGCAAATGCTTTTAGCTCTTTTTCCGGGCGAACCCATTTGCATTCTTCATCATGAACGTACAATTGAACGACTTCTTTCCCGAAGCGATCCCCCGTATTTTCAACCATACAAGAGACGTGCACTTGATTGCCTTGTTGTGCAACTTTTAAATCGGAATAGGCAAAGGATGTGTACGATAAGCCATGTCCAAATGCAAATTGCGGTATGAGCTCCTTACTGTCATAATAACGATACCCGACGAACAGTCCTTCACGGTAGAATAGCTTGCCATTCTCGCCACGGATCCGCTTATGCGATGGGTTATCGGACAGCTTGGCAGGGAACGTCTCCGATAGTTTGCCGGATGGATTAACACGACCAAACAAAATATCAACAATCGCTTGTCCACTTCCTTGTCCCGACAGCCATGCATGAATAATTCCTGATACCTGATGTGCCCAAGTGCTCATTGCTAATGCTGTACCGCTGCTTGTCACGACGATACAGTTCGGCTGGACCGCTGCCACAGCTTCAATCAGCTTCACCTGATGTAACGGCAGCTCAATGTCCTTGAGATCATGCATTTCGGACTCTGCATAGTCGGGTTGCCCGACGAAGAGCACCGCCATATCGGATTTCGCGGCTATAGCCACACTCTCTAGGATCAGCGCTTCATCGACACGATCATCTGAAGGATAACCGTCCGCATAAGATAATTTAATCTCATCATTTGTGATGTGTTGCAGGTGTTCCCAAGGTGTATCGATGCGCGTTGGCGTGACCTCCGCACTACCAGCACCTTGAATTCTCGGTTTTTTCGCGAATGTACCAATCACAGCCATCGAATCTATCTTTGTCTTATCGATCGGAAGCATGTGATGGTCATTTTTGAGGAGCACCATACTCTCGGAAGCTGCTTTTCTAGCCAGTTCGTGATAATCGATTTTTTGGATATTTTCGAAGTTCCGCGTCTCCACCGTCTTGCGAACTAATTCTAGAATACGCGTCACGGATTGATCCAACACGGCTTCATCCAAGCGATTCTCCTGCACGGCCTTCACAATCGCCTTCGTATTATATTCCGCAGGTCCTGGCATCTCGATATCGAGTCCGGCCTTTAGCCCGCGAATGCGATCATTTACCGCAGTCCAGTCGGACAACATGACACCTTCGTAACCCCACTCTTCTCGCAAAATATCATGCAGCAGGTGTTCATTCTCACTCGCATAGGATCCGTTCACGAGATTGTAGGAGCACATCATCGTCCATGGGTTCGCTTTTTTGACAATCCGTTCGAAAGCGCTCAGGTAAATCTCGCGTAATGTGCGCTCATCTACTTCAGAGCTTGTCACCATCTTCTCGTATTCTTGATTGTTACAAGCAAAATGCTTTACCGAAGCCCCGACACCTTGGTTCTGCAAGCCGTTCACGAAGGCCGCTCCTAGTTCGCCGGTCAGCACCGGATCCTCCGAATAATATTCGAAATTCCGTCCGCCGAGCGGTGTACGCTTCATATTGACGCCAGGACCGAGAAGTAGGCGAACGCCCATTTCCTGCCCCTCGACCCCAAGCGCTACCCCAATTTCATGCAGCAGATCCACATCCCAGGATGAACCGATGGCTGAACCCGTCGGGTAGCAGGTTGCCGGAATATTTTGCCCGGAAATTCCGATTTCCTCATCACTATTCGTCTTACGAATTCCATTCGTGCCGTCATACATATGAATGGAAGGAATGCCGTGGTGCTCATAACCTTTGGTCATCCACATATTCAAGCCCGCGCATAGCGCTGCTTTTTCCTCTAGTGTCATAGCTTTTAATATCGCTTCTGTTGTTTGTTTCATGATCTCGTCCTCCTATCGCGTATAACCAATTACATTATGGTTTATTGCTACTCTTTTTTGAGCTCTTGCATATCGTAGGCTCTAAAGAATGGAAGCCATACGATGAAAATAATCAATAAAACAACAGCGAGTAGAATTAATCCTTTTACTCCCGTTAATATGAAAGTCGACAAACCAATTGGCGTGTACCATAGCTGGAATACTTTGCTTGGAATATCCACCCACCCTGCATCGAGAACCAAGTAGACGATGATGGGGGATATTAGCCCATTGATCCACATCGGAACCATCAAAAGCGGATTGAAGGCAACTGGTGCCCCATAGATGACGGGTTCATTAATGTTGAATAATGAAGGGACAATCGTCGCACGGCCGATGGATTTAAGCTTCTTGGATTTGGCGAACAAGAACCATATCACGAGCGGTAACGTTGCACCCAGCCCCCCGACGCCGACCCAACCAGAGAAGAAGGTCTCAAATGTATTGATGTTCACGGGGTCCAAGCCTTGCGCTACAAGAGCAGCATTTTCCTCAATCGCTGGAATCCAAATCGAGTAGAAGATCGGCGTCATAACCCACGGGCTTACACCGAAGGAATAGAGCACAACACCGATGAAATTAAACAAGACAAATCCTGTGAGCGTCTGACTAATCGTATTTAACGGTTTAAATATATTTACGATCATTTCAAAAATATCGAATTGCAATTGAAAGGTTAGAATCCATCCTGCAGTGAGAATGAACGCAATCGGTACAAGGTAATCGAACCAATCGACGATAAATTCAGGCAGTGTCGTATCTTTTTTAAAGAAAGAAAATTTCTTGAACACATTGAGCACGACCGATACGGTAACACCAACGAGTAAAGCGGTAATCATCCCCGAGGGACCAAATCGATCCAGCATAAATTGTATCGTTCCATCTTCATGAAATGTTGGTTTTAACAACATGAGGTATAAGGAAAGACCTGTCGCACCTGCAATCAGTTTAATCTTGTCCCGATTTTTCTTCTGCATCACCATATACGGTGTCAGGAAGGCGATAAACATGCCCAACAGTCCGAAGCTGAAGGTCGTGATAGGGGATAAGTCCGGCATCGAAGGGATAAAATCCTTCAGAATAGAGACGAGTGTCACTAACGATCCGATGAAAATCATCGGCAGAGTTACCATGATCGCTTCTTGTATCGAGTCCACCCACACATTTTTGGTGAAAGCTTCAAGACGTGGCGCGAACTTCTCCGTCATCCACTTCATTAATCGATCCATTTCATTCATTCCTCCATTATTAAGGATTGGCTTTCATTGTGTACATGTACAGTATAATTTCAAATGAATACGCTTTCTTGTTCTTCCTTGTCGAAGTGAGGGGCGTTTTTTGCCGTTTCTATGCCTTCATATTAGCCTTGATTCAAAAGTAAGATTCCATACAGCAAAAAACACCTCTTGGAGATCAGAGGTGTTCAATATTGCTTCGTTAGTGTGATGAGCTGCAGGCCATGCGGCGGAACGATAAAGGTTTGCTCGAACGATTGGAGTTCTTCCAACCATGATATCCTCATTTCTGGTGTGCTTCGCTGCTGTAAATAGTCGAGTTCCTCTTCTGTTGGATTTGTAGGCGCACCCATCGCAATCCACTCGTCAAATACAGAGCCTTGCGTTCGATCCAGTCGATAGCTCATCATTTTGTAGCTGCCTTGCAGGCCATCGATCTTCACATGATAGGCTTTATTCCCTTTTTCTTCAAAAACGGAATAGCGGCTTGTCTCCGTTAATCCAGACCAGTCGCCGCTTGCAAATAACGGATCCACATGCGTGTAGTGGTACATTAAGATTTGAAGGCTTCCATCTGCTTGCTTCGTGACGACATATCCATCCCCTTGATCGATGATGTGGTCTCCAAGCTTCTTCAGGAACTCGAATGCATAATAACTTGGTTTCTTCAGGCCGTTCCGATTCATGAGACCGAATCCGCCGTAGAAGATGGATGCGGGGAGCTGGCTTTCCTCGAAAACATCTGTAAAAGACCAAAAGGCCATGGATGTCATCGTACCTAGGGTTTGCATCGCATGATAGACAACAAAAGAAGCCATGAACATCGTATCGTGGATAAAGTTCCGATCATAGAGCGAAAAATTCCACTCTGTCATATGAATTTCGAGTTCTTGCAGGTGATGTGCCGCGAGTTTCGCTTGTAACCGGTTTACACTATCCAAGTAGAAGGATGGGGGCATGATGCGGGTAAGCATTCCGGCTTCATCTTTCTGATTCGGATATTCGGAATAGACATGGAACGAAAAGAAATCCATCGGAACTTGTTCATTTAAGCAATAGGACATGAAGTCATCTGCCCAGCTATCATTCCAGAGTGATCCATAGCCGAGGGCGGGACCGCCTACTTTGAGTACTGACGAAATGGATTTAATGGTGCGAACCGTCGAAGCATAAAAAGCAAAATACTCTTCTTTCGAACCGGCCCAGCATACACCGGATAGATCGGGCTCATTCCATACCTCGAAGTACCATTGCTTGACTTCCTCTAAGCCGTACCGATTCAAGCAATGGCGAACGAATTCATGAACTAAGGCATTCCATTTACGCAAATCCGCAGGAGGTGAAATATTTCCCTTCCACCAGAAAATAGTTTCGTTGGAACGTCTCAGCTTTGTGGGCATGAAGCTTAATTCCACAAAAGGTCGGATCCCCGTTTTTAATAAGAAATCGTACAGTTTGTCGACATATGACCAATTATAGATCGGCTCGCCTGTTTCTGTTTCGTCATAGATCATCATTTCGTCATTAAATATGCCGTGAAAACGAATATGTGAAAAGGAGAGTGATCTTTGGAGTTCGATGAACTGCTGCTGCCAATCCGCACGGAGACCTTCAATCGCGCGGCCGGCGGATGTTAGCCGGTTCCAATGACGTTCATAACGGCTTCCGGCTTGATTGGAATGTACGTAAATATCGACTTGATCGTAGACCACGTTGTTCGTGTGAAAGGCAGTCGAGCCGATTTCTTGCCATTCCAAGTAATGATAGAGCGACTCCATCGCCTGGATGGTATCCATCTCGTAATAATCACCGCTTGACGACTCATCGTTGGTCAAAGGCTTTCTTGAAGGATCTGTCGCGACCCTTTTCGCCGCAAATTCCTCTCGGTACTGGCCCGGTGTACTTTCAAACTTCTCTTTAAAATATTTATTAAATAACTTCACGTTCGCAAATCCACAATCCAGCGAAATCTGGGTGATGCTCTGTTCCGTTTCGATGAGTTGAATGAGAGCTTTATCGAGCCGTACGGAAGTTAAATATTTTTGAAAGGGAATGCCGATTTTGTCACTAAAAAAATGAGAGAAATAATGCATGCTAAGATGCTCCTGATCGGCGATGCTCTGCAGTGTAATTTTCTGACTGAAATGCCGGTCAATATATTGAAGCACCCGATTAAGTCTCTGATAATCGTAATCCTTCACATCTTTATGGTGTGAGTCTTTCATGATCACGGTAAAATGGCGTAATAGGTGTCCTGTTAATAATTGCAAGATACCTGACGAATAATTGTAATACCCGGGTGCTTTTTTACTCGACTCCCAAGTCATCTGTGCAAGAAAGAACCGAATACGATCGTAGTGCTCGTGATTATCGGCCGTCTGATGCAAGGAATTACATGAAATCAGGGTTTGATCATCGATCAATTCAGGGCTGAATTGCAATGTCAACAGAACATTATCCTGACTTGTTCGCTCGATTTGATGGACAGACATCCGATTGATGACGATTAAATCGTCCTGATGTAAAACATACTGCTGTTGGTCCACATGTATCGAAACAGAGCCTTGCAGCACATATAATACTTCGAATTCCTTATGCCAATGAAATGGAATATGTCTGACACTATTCACGAATAGACGAATGGGCAGATCTTCCTGGTGCTTGATGAACTCATAGAAGTAACTCATGATCCGATCATTCCCCCTTAAGTTTCTAGTATGTGTCGAATAGGTCTCCGAAAAACTTGTTACGGAAGATTTACAGTTGGCATTTGACCTGCGTTCCTACCTCATTGATAATATAGGGTACATGTTTATTATTTTCAAGAGATTGGAGTCATCCCATGAAATATCGCAATTTGGAAGAATGTATTGTCGATTTAGAAAAGCATGGACATTTGGTTCGTATTCATGAAGAAGTGGATCCGCATCTTGAAATGGCTGCCATACATATGAAAGTCTATGCGGCGGGCGGACCGGCGTTATTATTTGAAAAGGTAAAAGGTTCGAAGTATCGGGCAGTATCGAACCTGTTCGGCACCATTGAACGGAGTAAATTTATTTTTCGCGATACGTGGGATTCGACGCAGAACGTCATTGCACTGCGCAACAATCCTGCGAAAGCGCTCAAAAATCCATTTAAATACATCGGGACCGGATTAGCGGCAAGAAGAGTTCTGCCGATAAAGTCCGTCAGCGGTCAACCTTCTGGATTTGAAGAGATCCAAATTTCAGACCTTCCGCTGATCAAGCATTGGCAAGGCGATGGGGGAGCTTTCGTTACCCTGCCGCAAGTGTATTCAGAGGATCCGGAGAAACCAGGCATTATGAATTCCAATCTAGGCATGTACCGTGTTCAGTTAAGCGGCAACGACTATGAATTGAACAAAGAAGTTGGTATTCATTATCAGATCCATCGCGGTATCGGGATCCACCAAGCGAAAGCGAATAAGCTAGGCAAGCCGTTAAAGGTGAGTATTTTTATTGGAGGTCCCCCGGCGCATACGTTATCCGCCGTTATGCCTTTGCCTGAGGGCATGAGCGAATTGATCTTTGCGGGACTGCTCACAGGGCGCCATTTTCGCTACAGCTATGTTGATGGCTACTGTATCAGCAATGATGCGGACTTTGTGATTACGGGCGAAATCTATCCGGAAGAGACGAAGCCGGAAGGACCTTTTGGCGATCATTTAGGTTATTATAGCTTGATTCATGAGTTTCCTATGATGCGGGTGCATAAAGTGTATGCTCGTAAAAATGCAATCTACCCGTTTACCGTCGTTGGGCGACCGCCTCAAGAGGACACGGCTTTTGGTGAATTGATTCATGAATTGACAGGTGGAGCGATTCAACAAGAAATTCGCGGGGTTAAAGAGGTTCACGCCGTTGATGCGGCAGGTGTACATCCTTTGCTGTTTGCTATCGGGAGCGAGCGGTATACGCCATATCAAAAAGTGAAGCAGCCTGCGGAAATACTGACGCAAGCCAATCATATTCTTGGAACAGGTCAGCTCAGCTTAGCCAAGTTTTTATTTATTACGGCAGAAGAGAACAGACCTGTCAGCACGCATCATATCGAGGATTTCCTCACTTATATATTGGAGCGGATCGATCTCCATCGGGATATTCATTTTCAAACGAACACGACGATCGATACATTGGATTATTCTGGGACAGGATTAAACACGGGGAGCAAGGTGATTTTCTCGGCGGTTGGCGATCAGCGAAGAGAGCTCTGCACAGAGGTTCCAGCATTGCTCAAAGGAATAACAGGGTTCGAAAAGGTTCAGATGATTATGCCGGGAATCGTTGTCATGCAAGCACCTGAATTTGTTAGCTACGGGGATGCCCAGAGGGAAATCGACGGATTGTGCGACGCGATTCGTGAACGTGGTTCATTCGCATCTTGTCCGATGATCATCTTAAGTGATGACAGTGAATTCCTCAGTGCAGCGATTGATAACTTCCTGTGGGTGACATTCACTCGCAGCAATCCATCTCATGATATCTACGGTGTGAACAGCTACTATGAACATAAGCATTGGGCTTGCGATAATGTCATTATTGATGCCCGTGCGAAACCGCATCAAGCGCCGCCGTTAATACCAGATCCAACCGTTGCGAACAATATTGAGCGATTTTTCGTTAAAGGCGCGAGTTTAGGTAGAATTCAAACATCTTAATGGGCTGAAAATAAAAAAAGAACCTCATCTCTTGGTAAACGAGATGAGGTTCTTTGCGATTAACGCAATGTTTTTAAAGCACCGCTCCAAGCAATGACTTGATCTAACATGCCATTCACATTGGTCAGGTGAAGATCAGCTGGTTTGAAAACCGACCCGTTCTCGAAATCCGTGAATAGGGATAACGCAGGATGCACACGAACGTCTGCGACAGACAATTCGCCCAAGATTCCACGCAAATGTTCAGCTGCACGAGCGCCACCTACAGAACCGTAGCTTACAATACCTGCTGCTTTGTTATTCCAAGCTTCGCGGGCATAATCGAGTGCATTTTTTAATGCGCCAGTAATACTGTGGTTGTATTCTTGAACGATGAACACAAAACCGTCCAACGTAGCAAGCTTCGTATTCCAAGCGGTTGCTTGTTCTGTAGCATCTTCTTCGCCGAGAAGCGGAAGCTTAAAGTCCGCGATATCAATAATTTCATAGTTCGCATCCCCGCGTTGATCTGCAATGCTTTTTACCCATTCTCCGACTTGTGGACTTAAACGGCCTTGACGCGTACTTCCCAAAATAATACCGATATTCAGTTTTGCCATTGTTTTTTCCTCCTCGATTGGGGTTCTACCAAATAATTTATCTAAAAATCCCATGTTCTACACCACCAATTTCAAATTAACCATCTCACAATTGCGAATTCGCTCAACTTCATCTTCGATGCGTTCATTTGAAGTTGTTGATCATGGGATGATAATATCATATTAAATAAATAAAAACAAGATACTTACAATAAGTTTGTTTATTAAAATATAATTAATTTTAGAGGGATATATGATTTCATCAATATATAAAAAGCTGCCGAGCAAAGCCCGACAGCCGAAATGCTTGTATTCTGTTATGCCTGACTACTGTGTCGAGCTAGAACCGCTGAATCGGTCTATGGTATGATGTTGCCAGCAGCTTCGTAGATTTGATACCACTCTTGGCGGGTCAAAGGAATCTCGGATCCTTGGCACGCGTCTTTCAAGCGCTGAACGTTCGTTGTGCCTAGCACGACTTGAATGTTGGCAGGATGTCTCGTAATCCAGGCCACGGCGATAGCGGTGTTCGTAACGCCATATTGAAGAGCAAGGTTGTCAATGACGCTGTTCAATTTCGGATAATGCTCGAGATCACCTAGGAATGGACCGTTAAAGAACCCTTTTTGGAACGGAGACCAAGCTTGGATCGTGATATCATTCAGGCGGCAATAATCCAGAATGCTGCTATCACGGTTGACGGATTGATCTAATTTCATATTAAGCGCGATCGCGGAATCGATCATCGGCGTATGTGCAATGCTGAATTGAAGCTGATTGACCACAAGCTTATGCGGAATGTATTTTTGCAGCAGCTCTGTTTGCATCGGATTATGGTTGGATACGCCGAAATAACGCACTTTACCACTCTTATGAAGCTCTTCGAACGCTTCGGCGACCTCAGCAGGCTCCATCAGTGTATCTGGGCGATGCAGCAAAAGAATATCGAGATATTCCGTATTTAACCGTTTGAGAATTCCGTCTGTGGATTCAATAATATGCGCTTTGGAGAAGTCAAAAAAGCCTTTTCTGATACCGCATTTGCTCTGCAGGACCATTTGTTCACGCAGGTTCGCGTTCATTTGGATCGCTTCGGCAAAATAGGACTCGCATTCGCCGTAAGAAGGTCCGTAAATATCAGCGTGGTCGAAGAAATTGATTTTTTCTTCCATGGCTGTACGAATCAATTTTTCAGCCTCGGGCAATGGAAGCTGCTTCAACCGCATATTTCCCATAATCAAATTAGAAACCTTCAAATCTGTGTTGGCGATATTGATATTTTTCATATTAGTTAGTAACTCCCTTCATTATCTTTACAATTAGAAGATAACCGATAGAGTTCACTCTATGTCAACACTTCATTCGAAAATAAATGGTAGGAGAGTAATGCGTGATGAACTATACGATTTCGCAAGTGGCACAAAAGACAAATTTGTCGATCTATACCATTCGATATTATGATAAAGAAGGATTGCTTCCATTCATTACGCGTGAGAACGGAACGAGAGTATTTCATGAGCAGGATATCGATTGGATCGATTTGATCTGCTGTTTGAAGAATACGGGCATGCCGATCAAAGAGATTCGCACCTTTATTGAATACTGCACAGATCATGATGCTGTCGTTGAGAAGGGACTCGAAATTCTTCTCAAGCATAAACAGCATGTGGAGCAGCAAATGATAGACACACAAAGAAATCTTGCAACGATTGAATATAAAATCAAGCATTTGCCGGAAATGTATAAGAAAAAGTTCTCAGTGGGGGAGCATTCCTGATCCTTTTTCTCTCATATCAAATAGATAGCAGATTAGAGCCTTGCGGCATGAAAAACGCAAGAAACCAAAAGCCTCGGAGAAATCCGAGGCTTTATTCTGCACCCTTGGCCTACTGCCGTGATGGAATCAGCAGGGAGGGCTCGATTCATTTATCCGTTGCAAATGGATTATTCATTCTCGGATACGATAATATCATCCAATTCCGTATCATGTTGATTAGCTGCCGCCAACACTTCTTGATCCAGCTCGCTTGCGCCTTGAATCTCTGCTGCGGCTTGTGCTTGATTGTTCAACTGTTTTTCCGTCTGTCCTATGCCGTGTGCGCCTTGGTGTCCTCTGCTAGTGGGCATGTCAGTACCTCCTGCCTTGGATTTGAAATATCAGCGTTAGTATGGCTGAAAGCCTGAAAAATAATGCAACTAATATATACAAAAAAAGGAATGTACACCTTCTTATTGAATAGAATTGAAGAGGTCCGAAGTAGTCCAAACGTATAGGAGGTAGAAAATGAGTCAAATCAAGCCGCAAAGTTATGATCGTCATAAAAAGTTTGCCCCCTTGTACCATTTTATGTTGACTCCACTCACACTAATTCTTTTTATTGCGTCTATTGTGTATCTGATCAGAGAGGACTTCAGCTATTCTTCTTTATTGATTTTTGGTTTGTCATGTTGTGTGGTCATCTTGGTGGTACTTGTTCGGCTATTTGCAACCCAACTACAAGATCGTTTGATTCGACAAGAGGAGAACTTTCGGCATGTTCAGCTGACGGGCAAGCCGCTAGATTCGAGACTTAGCTTGCAGCAGATTATCGCACTTCGTTTCGCGGAAGATGAATCTTTTCTACGATTATGTGAAGAGGCTGCCAAGACGGGGATGGAGCCGCAGAAGATCAAGCAAGCAATACCGCATTGGAGAGCGGACAACCATCGCGTGTAAGGAACAGGCAGATCTTCTTGGAGCGTTATGGAAATAGATGACTTACTAAATGGCGGAGGCAATCTCAATGGAGATTGTCAGAGTGTCGATAAAGTCCAGAGGACTTTTCGGCACTTTATTTTTTTGGGTGATCTCGTTTCGTAGAAGAAAAATCAATGTAAAACGATCTATAACAATGATGAAGATGAATGTAGTTTGCTATGTTGTTTTAAATCCAGTACAGGTGGGGAAAAGTGTTTGTGGTGGTGCTATATTGGATAAATCCACTAACTTCGCCGTTTTCAGTACGATTTCGCACTCTATACTGGATAAATCCAATAGAATGTGCTGAAAATGCCTCTAAAATGCTGATTTCCCCCCTCTATAATGGAAACGTCCAGTATAGGTGCGCGTTTTAGTGCTGGTAGTGAAGCTATGTTGGATAAATCCATTTTAGGTACGCGAATTCCCATTATAGATGAATAACAAGACTCATCTGTTATGAAAACAATCGAGGAAAACTTGCTTGTTTAGGGTGAAGGCACTTTTTTACGTGCCCTCCAAAAAAACGGGGGTTTCTCGACAGCCTGGCAATCTCAATGGAGATTGCCTTCTTTTTTATATGGGAATGTCAGGAAGGGGAATGTTGTTTTTTGTCGAAATAATAAGAATTCATGAAAGAATACGGGGAAGAGAAAGGAGTCTTACAATTGAAAAAGGTATTCCGCACGGTCCTCTCAATCTGTTTGTTTTTTGGCTTCGGCGTGCATAGTTGGGCAGCTGATATTGCTCATGCTACTGCTGCTGCTGCTTCGGATGATAAATCCCAAATTAGGGATATGATCGGAGAGAGCACGTTATTAATGAACGATGGTTCAATGTGGACGTTGATGAATGATGAACAGTTCGTACACATCGTCGGTAAAATTACTCAAATTACCGGTACTGATCATAAAGGCTTGGGTGTAACCCAGGATGGTAAGTTACTCTCATGGGGTGTTGGCGAGGTTCCTCATTTGGTAGAAGGTCAAGTTGGTGTGACTCAAGCAGCCGGTGCTCATTGGCTGAAGGAAGATGGAACAGTCTGGACAAACAACGGTAAAGTAAAGAATCTTAGCGATATTAGATTGATTGGCAATGGTGACAAGGATTTAGCTGCTTTGTCTGATAAAGGGGAATTGTTCTATGAAGATCGTTATAATGCAGATTCCTTCAAAAAGCTAGGCACCATTACGGGCGCAGCTTCAGTCACAGCCATGGCAGTTAATGATGGCCGTGTTGCCTTACTGTACGACAGTGGCAAAGTTATCGTGTATGAAACCTCCAACTTGGATAGAAACAGTCAAATCATTCCGGTAACGATCGTGGAAGACGCCGTACATATCGCATATATGTCAGAGAGAATAACGAATAAATTATTAGTTACTCGTAAGGACGGTACTGTGTGGACCACGGGGACTGAGCGAGATCGTTGGAAGTTAACGAATCAAGTATCAGAGTTAAGTCAAATTGTTAAAACCGCCGTTCCTACAAGTTCCAATCATTTTTTTGCGAAGCGTAGCGATGGTAATTGGTTGTTGGTCGAAGATGGGGAGGTGACTCCTATTGACGGCCCACGTATGAATGACATCAAAGTGTCGATTTCTGATCTGAAACCATTTGTAGGCGATAATTTGAATATCGATATTTTAGAAATATATACGAATGATGCTGTCATGAGAGCGGAACCCGGTAAAGCGGACATTGTGGTACAAAAACCGCATTTACTTCAACTTCAACCAGATCAAACCCTGAAAGTTCTCGGGGTAGGCGAGACACAAGTCACGGTGACGTTAAATGGATTGTCCAAGACCGTAACGGTTTCTTCCAGCTTACGTAATAATCTTAAAAATTCTAAATTAGTGGATGGTGTCGTATTTCTCCCCGCGAAGTCTGTGTTTCAAGCATTGGGAGGCGTCGTGACTTCATCTGCCGGAGGATTAGACGTGAAGGTCGGGGATACAACGTTGTTATTTCAAGCGAAAGATCTGAAGGCAACACGAAATGGCAAGAGCATTCAATTAAAAGCTGCTCCTTGGATAGATAAAGGGGAACTGTTCATTCCAGCTTCGTTGTTAACAGATGCATTAGGCGCTAAAGTCACATGGAATGGAAAGTGGAAGCAAGCAGAAATCTCACTAGGTGATGCTCGCATGACAATCGTCTCATCCGAGACGGCTGCACTGGTGAAAAAAGCCGCGCAAGGTAGTCTTGCTAAATACATTGGTAAAACCTACTGGGTGAATCATTTATTAGTAACAGATCGTTTCACGAAGGTTACGATAACGGATATTGTGCCGGACGATACAGGCTTTTTCGTTATCGTATTTAAATCGAATACAGGTCAAACGTTGAAGAGTTTTTCCATGCCTTCTTCTCAAGTACCCGAAGTACTAGCTGACGAATCGAACTTCTATCATGAGGATCCTTACAAAAAATATTCATGGTCATCGGCCGTTTGGAAACAGCTTAAAGATGAGCAAGTTACTGTAGGGATGACGAAGGAACAAGTCCGAGTATCATGGGGTGCTCCATCCAGCAAAACTACCGCAACGTCAAACGGCAAAGTGATAGAAGTGTGGATGTATTCCAATTACAAGAGCGTTTCATTTGTTAACGATAAAGTCTCATTAATTATTCAGTAATGTTAAGATCCCTTGTCAGCATTTGATAAGGGATCTTTTCTCATTAAAGATGTTATTAGTTGATGATGAAGTGTGCAAGTCATAGCATGTCATTGATCTTGTCATTCGTTTCAGCCGCTCTCCTATGATATACTGTGTATAGAATAAACACTTATTTAAAGGCCGATTATTTCATAACAAGGAACATGTAATGTGTGTTGACGATTGGAGGAACGATGGAATCATGAACGATCATCCCGAGGATCTTGATGTGTTTAAGGACTTACCGAATGGGGCCAAAATCAGTTGGGGGTTGAACAAACAACCGACAAGAGGGCCGAAAGGAGAACTGAGTATTTCTAAAATCGTGGAGGCAGCCATCGAAATCGCTGACAAGGATGGGCTCGCAGCGGTCTCCATGAACCGGCTTGCCGGATCTCTGGGATTTACGACGATGTCCCTGTATCGATATATATCCAGCAAGGATGACTTACTGTTCCTGATGCAAGACGCAGTCTGTGAAATCCCCATTCCACCGGATGGAGAGGCGGAGACGGATTGGCGTGAAGAGATGCGAGCTTATGTCAGGGCTTGCGTCCAGGTTTTTCGGGAACATCCATGGTTTGGCGATATTCCGATCACGAGTGTTCCGATCGCACCCAATAACCTTCAAGTCATCGACTGGGCGCTTCGATCCATGCGTCATTTCCCACTGAATCATTTTGAAAAAATGTCGTTCATCCTCCTGTTAAGTAGTTATTCCCGTTCTGTCGGCATACTGCATCGGGATATGGATCGGTCTATTCTGGCAGGAAACAGTCCGGAGACGTTCAGCGGGATGAACTACGGCGCGGCGCTAAAACAGTTGGTTCAGCCGGATCGTTATCCAGACCTTTATCCGATCATCGAATCTGGCGCATATACGGAGGAGAATGAACAAGAAAATACGGTTGGCAATGATTTCGATTTTGGCTTGGAGCGGATTCTCGATGGTATTGCGCATTACCTTGCTGTCAAGACGTCTGGACCGCTAGACCCGAAGTGAAATAATGAAGATCATACACAACAAAGAAAGAACAGGAGAACGATAATTATCGATCTCCTGTTCTTTCTTTGTAGCAGGTTGATACGAGCATTGATCGGTTAGCGGCGTCCCGCTTTTCTGCGAAACGCAATGACACTCCATAGAATGGATGCGAGGAGAATAGCCAGACACCAGCCGATCGCTAGCCACACGTTCGTAGGCGTTGAAGTACCGTTAAGCAGGCCGCGAATGGCTTCGATGACAGGTGTAATGGGTTGGTTGTTCGCCACCCCGCGCAACCAAGAGGGCATGGTTTCAATGGGCACAAAAGCACTCGATAGGTAGGGGAGAAACAGTAAGATAAATCCGTACCCTGAGGCCGATGACGGACTACCGGTAACTAATCCGATTGCAGCGAATAACCAAGTGAAGGCAAAAATGAACAGGACGATGATCCCTAGTGCCCCTAACCATGCCAATAGATTTGCGGATGGACGAAAACCAACAAGTAACGCAACAGCAATGACCACGCCGGTTGCGAACAAATTACGAGCAAGGCTTGCAACGACATGACCGGTAACGACGCTTAAGCAGCGGATAGGCATCGTTCGGAAACGATCTATAATCCCGTTGGTCATGTCTTCAGCAACAACAACGGCCGTACTGGAAGACCCAAAACCAGCGCACAACAAAATGATTCCCGGGACAACGTAATTCACATAGTTTCCGCTAGGATCGATGGCCCCGCCAAAAACATACGTAAATAGCAGCATGAGCATGACAGGCAGCATGATCGCCATGATTAAAGCTTCAACATTTCTTAGACTGAGCCGAATCCCCCGTCCAATGAAGACGGCATTCGTAACCCAAACGGAAGCAGGTTTGGTCGAAGTAAGGGGCGTCATCATGATGAAATCCCCTCCAATTCTTTGATTGTCGTGGTGGTTAAAGCCAGGAATACGTCATCCATACTTGGTTTGCGAATGCTCACGCGCGTGTCCTTAGGGACCGTGTGGGATAATTCATGAAGCGTCTGGCCCATATCGTGAACCGTGCCGCTAGTTGGTATAGTACGAATGACTTCGTCCTTCAAGTTACGGAGTTCAATGACTTCCTCGCCGACGCGTGATTTTAACTCTTCTGGCGTTCCCGTGGCAACGACGCGGCCGTCGGTAATCACGGCTACTGTATCTGCAAGCTGATCTGCTTCTTCCAAGTATTGTGTCGTGAGAAAAATGGTGATCCCCTGGTTTCTCAGCTGCAGGATAATATCCCATAAGGCGCGTCGGCTAATCGTATCGAGCCCCGTCGTCGGTTCATCCAAGAACAAGATCGATCGGCTCGTGACCAGGCTAATGGCAAGATCCAGTCGCCGACGCATGCCACCTGAATAAGTCTTAACCCGCTTGCGTCCTGATGCAGTGAGGTCAAAATGATGCAGCAATTGGCTGCTTCGAACGCGAGATTCCGCGGTCGTAAGCCCTGAGAGCCTGCAAATCATGCGCAGATTTTCCTCTCCCGTTAACATTTCGTCGACGGCGGCGAATTGTCCCGTAAGGCTAATGGCATGCTTCACCAGGTTTTTCTCAGTACGAATATCGTAACCTGATACATGCACAGAGCCTTCATCTGGAGCCACCAAGGTGGATAGGATGTGGATTAGCGTCGTTTTTCCCGCGCCATTTGGACCGAGTAACGCATAAATCGTACCTTGAGGTACTTTTAGATCGATGCCGTTCAGAACAATCTGGTTGCCGAATTTTTTGCGTAGACCTTTCACTTCAATGGCATATTGACCCATGGTAGGTCTCCCTTCTATTGGTTAACTAAATTGTGTATTGTATAATCAGTATATGATATACACAATTAAATGTGCAAGTGTTATTTTCCAGCATTTGATGAATCGAACCCATTGAATCGGCTTGCAGGGCATCTTTAATATTTACAGCACGATCAAGCCCACGTATGATAAAAAAGGAAATATATTCTAGGGTGGAGCGTGAGGTATGAGGGATTTTGATCAATTATGGGATTATCATCATCCGAACGAAACGGAACAGCGGTTCAATCGCCTATTAGCAGAGGTTGAGCATGTTCAAGATCCGTGCTACATCGCCGAGCTGTTGACGCAAATTGCACGTACGCAAGGATTGCAGATGAAATTTTCGGAAGCTCACGACACATTAAATCGGGTGGAAACTTTATTGACAGAGGACATGCCTGCGGCAAAGATCAGATATTTCCTGGAACGTGGTCGCGTGTACAATTCTTCATCACAGCAAGCTGCGGCGATACCGTATTTTCTACAAGCTTGGGAGCTGGGTGTTCAGACCGGTGAGGAGGATTATGCCGTGGACGCGGCCCATATGTTAGGCATTGCAGAGGCGACTCCGGAACAGCGGATGGCGTGGAATCTAAAGGCTCTTGCACTTGCAGAACGAAGTCTGAAGGCTAATCGATGGCTTGGATCTTTGTATAACAATATTGGCTGGGCACAGGTTGATGCGGGGAATTTGGACGAGGCTCTGAATTTGTTTGAGCGCGCATTCGAATTTCGGAAGTCCCAAGGAAAGCCTGAACCTATATTCATCGCGAAGTGGAGTATTGCCAAAGTGCTGCGGCTCATGCATCGGACACAGGAGTCGCTTGAGATCCAAATGGATCTTCTTCGTGAATCCGAACAAATTGCGAACCCCGACGGGTATGTAAATGAAGAAATTGGTGAATGCCTATTACTATTACATAGAAACATGGAAGCTCAGCCGTATTTCTCCCGTGCTTACGAACTATTATCGCTAGATTCATGGCTTATCAAAAACGAACCAGATCGTATGGTGCGTTTGAAGGAATTGGCTGGGCTATCCTAAAGGTGAAGGAGAATAGACGATGACCAAAGAACTATGGATTAATCTTCCTGTAGAAGATCTTACAAGATCAAAAGAATTTTTCGCGAAACTGGGTTTTACGTTCCATCCTAGACATCTGAACAGTGAAGATGCTGCCGGTCTAGTGATCGGAGACAAAAACTTCATGGTGATGCTGTTTCCAGCGTCTACGTTCAAGAAGTTTACGGGGAATGAAATAGCAGATACTAAAAACGGTACAGAAGTGTTGCTGTCCATAGATGCAGAGAGCAAGGAAGAAGTGGATGAAATGATACAGAAGGCAAGCGAGGCAGGAGGCACTATTTTTTCCAAACCCCAGGGTCAAGGCTGGATGTATGGTGCTGGATTTACGGATTTGGATGGTCATCGGTGGAATGTGCTGTATATGGATTCGAGCAAGATGCCTGAAGTATAGGGCAGAACAAGAGATCTATATACAACTACATTCGATCATGCCAATGAAATTTTATAAAAAAAGTGATTTGCATGAACATAGATTCTCCGTCTGGCATCGCGTTGCCAGATCTTTCGAGAGGCGCATTACTTTCTTCCAAAGTAACCAAAGTAACCAAAGTTACCAAAGCACAAGAGTTGCTTTTGCTGTGATCATCCCTCTAAGACAAGGGATAGAGGATCATGATAGAGAAATATTGCGTAATGTTAACTGAGGAACCTGTGTACTTCGGATAGTCCTGTGTAATCGTAGGATGAGCCCTTTTTTGGTAGGATAATCGACTTGATCTTGTTGTGTATGAAGCGTATAGTTAGAACATAAACAATTTGATTGCACTTGACGCATGATACAGTTCGGGTTCTTAGCTCAGTCGGTAGAGCAGTTGACTCTTAATCATCAGGTCGAGGGTTCGAACCCCTCAGAACCCACCATATATCCTACAAATGAAACGGCAGAGATGCCGTTTTTTTAATTGTATATGCAAGCTAAAGGAGTGGTACCTGTGGGGACGAACATCGTCGCTAACTTGGAAGCCTTGTTACAATCTGTCCCTCAACGATTTCGAGCATTCAAGCTCAGTCTCAGACTGAATCCTTGCGCATAACTCCGTATAATCAAGATATCTGGGTTGAAACGCAGCAATACGTCGTTGCTCCCCCGGAAGATGTGATTGGACTATGGATTAGCTTGAATCAATCGATCGTTCGCGTGGTTTCGAACCTGCCAGCAGCCAGTCTGTCACGTGATTGCCAGCTTCCTGACGGGACTAGGGTTACTCTTGAATGGTTGATTCAGGACTACGTTGAACATATGGAACATCACTTGGAGCAGATTTTTGCAGATGTAGCGTAAAGGATGGTGCCTGCACCATCCTTTTTTTATTCTATCGTGGAAAAAAGATGGGGGCGTATCCGTGCATCTTCATTTTCTTGCCGCGTCAGCATTGTGACGGCATCATTTAGCTTCTCCTGCAGGGAGATCACATCTGCAATAAACCACCTTCGAAGGATCGACCCGATACCCTTGATGACGCCGAACGGCATCTAAGTTCTGCCAGGCAACGTGTTGGAACGACACGAGCGGATCAAGATGGGAGGAGACGAATACGGTGGGGCGATCAGTGGACAACTGGGGGTTGTTTTCGTGCTTTTGTGTGGGATACGCATAAGTGAGGAGAGACAAGGCATATTACTAGATAGCATTGCGTCCTGAAATTTCCAAAATCAAGGAGATCCAGCCATCATGATGGATATGAATACGTTAGTAGATGTGATAATTGTCGGCGGAGGACCCGCGGGTCTTAGTGCTGCACTTCTGTTAGGCCGCTCTTGCCGTCGTGTCGTAGTCATCGACGAGGGGAAAGCAAGGAATCGTCTAACCTACGAATCGCATGGGTATTTAACAAGAGACGGGATTAAACCCTCCGAGTTCCGTCAAATTGCGATATCGCAAATGAAGCCGTATTCCAACGTACGTATCGAACAAGATCTTGTTGAGCACGTACAGCAGGATCAGGGGATTTTTCATACGTTAACCCAGAAGGGGCGATTGTTCAGGTCTAGAAAAATAATTTTTGCGACAGGCATGCAAGATCATCTTCCGCTTATTCCGGGATTAAAGGAGGTCTATGGCATTTCTGTATTCCCATGCCCCTATTGCGATGGTTGGGAACGCAGGAATGAACCTTTAGCCATATTTGGACAGGGTGAAAAATTCTTTCACTACGTCAAGACGCTGTATAGTTGGAGCAAAGATTTGGTGGTGCTTACGAATGGAGCTTCCGCCGTCACGGAGCAGGAAAGAGAAGAGTTGGAAGCTCGGCGGATCGGACTCATCGAAACCGAGATTCGTGACCTGCAGTCTCATGAAGGGATGCTCCATCGGATTGTGTTCCAGGATGGTCAGTCTCTTCATCGCAAAGGTGGGTTTCTACTCAATACAGGGGCTAGGCAGGCTTCGCGTATCCCCGGAACATTAGGCATTCCCCTGCACGACTCAGGCGGCTACGTAACAACGAGTGATTACGGTCATACCACCATCGAAGGCGTCTATATTATTGGTGATGCGAAAAACGCTTTTACGGGATTAATTGGTGCCGCGCGCGATGGGTATTACATCGGAGAATTGATTAATAAAGATCTGATTGAAGATGACTGGGAGCAGATATAAACCTAGGAACCAATCGATCGATTTTTTTACGAAGATAGGCTTTGAATTCATTGCCCAATTCACCGATGAGGATGCAACATGTATGGTCATTAGTGACAGCATTTTTGTAATGTTGCTCGTGGAAGGCTATTTTAGAACGTTTACCAATAAAGAGATTTCTGATACATCGAAGAGTACTGAATTCATTTTGGCGCTTTCCCCCGACAGCAGAGAACAGGTGGATGAGATCGTAAATCGGGCTTTTGCGGCTGGCGGCCAGGCGTCCAGATGTCCAACGGTCCGGTAGATCACGGCTTTATGTACGGATGGAGCTTTCAGGATATCGATGGTCATCTATGGGAAGTCATGTACATGGATGAAAGTGCAGTGAATCCAGTGTAAGAGATCACGGGAACGCTTGAGTAATCAAGCGTTTTTTTAGCATAATCGAATAGTGAATTTTATCGTCAGGTCCGGAAACGGCGAGACGAAAAAAAGGCAATCATGGCAAACAGCCCACCTTATGCTGCGTATGGTTTATGCAGTGATGAGAGACAAAACCGAATACAAAGAAATAGACGTGCATAGTGGTACGTCTCAAGAAAAACAACTCAAGTATTACTTAAAGCAAATACAGGCAATGGATTTTGGGTTTTGATATTTAGATTAGCAACCAAGAAGTCGGCGAATTTTAAAAAAAAGAATTAGCTGGACCAAGGGAGGGTAGAGTGCAGGGAACCGAGCGAGAAATGAACGGACACAGGAGACCTTAATGAGGCCAAAAGCACTCAAAATGCAGGGTGAACGGACACAGATGCACTTATCATGCTAAACATAAGCTATATACTCATGATTCGAATGGAATAAGGGCATCTGTGTCCGCAACAACGGCTAATCTATAAGCATAGTAAACAATAAGGTCTCTCGTGTCCGTTATACAAAGAGCTTGTATAATTTGCCAAGATTTCGTATCTAAGACAGCTGGAACTGAAACATCAACCCATCGCTCCTATCCACCAACGTATAGGTTCACACAATAAAGGACCGTCGGGCGATCCCCATCTTTCTAGCACCAGTATAGTCAAATTAAGTTGCTTTTATTTTCGTAAAAACTACCTTGCTTTCGAAGTGAGTTTTGCAAACAAAACTTGTAGGTCGCTCATTTTCGGATGGACCGAGGCTAGAGGCCGTTTCATTTCCAGCGAACGCTATATGTATTTTTCGGAAGAAATGAACTAGCACCATCTGCTTGCTCTTCCTGTTATACTTGTGAATAGGATGAATTTTTCGCTAACTGGAGGGGCAAGGAGCATGGATACTCCGGTGAATATATAGAGAAGGGATCAAACCTAGTGACTCTGCAACAATTGAAATATGTCATTGAGATTGCGAATCGCGGCTCGATGAACGAAGCGGCCAAACGGTTGTTTATTTCGCAACCGAGTCTCTCGAACGCGATCCGGGATTTGGAGGAAGAACTTCGGATCACGATTTTTGAACGCACGAATAAAGGAATCACACTGACGACAGAAGGGGCAGAGTTTCTAGGCTACGCCCGTCAGGTCGTCGAACAGGCTGAATTGCTTGAGAATCGGTACTTGGATGCCCCGCCATCACCGCAGCATTTCGCTGTCTCGACGCAGCATTATGCATTTGCAGTGAACGCCTTTGTGCAGCTCGTTCGCGAGTATGGTCAGGATGAATATGAGTTCGCGTTGCACGAAACGAAGACTTACGAAATTATCGAGGATGTTAAAAGTTTGCGAAGCGAAATCGGGATTTTATACCTGAACGAATTCAATTCCAAAGTGATCAATAAGTTATTAAAAGCTGCTAACTTGCAGTTCCACAGCTTATTTACCGCCAAACCGCATATCTTCATCAGTATTCATAACCCGCTGGCTAAGCAATCGATCGTGACGATTGACCAGCTGCATCACTATCCTTACCTCTCCTTTGAGCAAGGTGAATATAATTCATTTCACTTTTCCGAGGAAATTCTAAGCACCTTGTCGCATCCTAAAAGCATTCGTGTAAATGATCGGGCAACGCTCTTTAATCTGTTGATCGGACTGAATGGATATACGATATCCACCGGGGTGCTTAGCGCGGATTTGAACGGCAATGAAATTATCCCTGTTCCGCTGGATTGTGATGAAACCATCAATGTTGGATGGATCAATCAGAAGAATGCGACCCTCTCCAAGCTTGCTTCGGCGTATATTGAAGCCCTTCAGCAGGCGACGGCGAATAAGGAATTGGATTTAGGGTAACAAACATCAACACAAAAACTGGCATAACGAGTTTCGTTATGCCAGTTTTTGTTCATTTAATGACGGCGCAGCCAATTCGGTTACCGGAGTTCCCGGACGGATTTGTGTGCATATCATCTGGATCTTCGTGGATCACGAGCGCCGTTCCTCCTTCTTTTAGGAGGGAGTTGGACACACCTTTTTGCAAGGTCACCGTTGTAAGGACGAATTGTGCTTCCGCTTTTCCATTGGGTCCAGCAACAAGGTTCGAGAGATCACCAGCGTGCTCCCCATTGACGTTGTCGTATCCATGCTCTTTGCCCGACGGATTGAAATGTGCCCCTGCAGTTTTGAAATCGGGTGCTTCACATAACCCGGTTTCATGGACATGGATGCCATGCAATCCTGGTTTGAGCCCCGTAGCGACCACATCGATCTGGACACCTTTGGCAAGCTGCGTGAACTTGGCTGTGCCCATTTTGGTTCCTTTACCGTTGATAATATCACTAGTAATCGGTTGATGAGTAGTTAAGGAAGATTCATTTGCTGCGGATACGGATACGGGGAGAGCTTTATCTTCACACCCCAACACGATCATGAACAACAACGGTACGACAAATAGAGAAATACTTCGTAAATTCATGGTTACCCTCCAATTCATAAGCCCTATTGGCTTATACTTATTTATTCCCAATATTCCACGATGCAATCATTTCTTCTCTAGTATTTGTGAATAAGATGAACCAACTCTCGTATAGGCCATGACACCTTGTATTTGCACGCGAATGAGACTCGAGGAAGATGCTGCATCATACCCGTGTCTGCGCATTAGTTCAACAGCGAGCTTTTCCTCGAAAAAATCGAGGAAGTCTCGCATATTTAGGTTGAATGTACTTTAAATGTACTTTATCGGGCCCCTCGATTTTTGTCTGGATGCTTTTCTCATCGAAAGAAGCTTCAGCATATGTCGAGACCACGGTAAATAAAAAGCCCTTCGTGCTTAGCACGAAGGGCTTTGAGTTCTATTCTTTTACTGCGCCGATGACAATTCCTTTGACGAAGAAACGCTGAAGGAATGGATAGACGAGTAGAATCGGTAAGGCACCGATAAAGATCTGCGAAGCACGGAGGGTTCGTTCCGATTTAGCAACAAAAGACGGATCGAACTTCGTCATATCGTGTTGCACGATAATGGTCTGCATAAAGCTGGCAAGCGGCAGTCTCTCTGCGTCTTTGATATAGATCAGACCGTCGAAATAGGCATTCCAGTGACCTACCATGATAAAGAGAGAGACCGTAGCGATCGCAGGTAATGAAATCGGTAGAAAAATTTTGACAAAGGTTCGTAAATATCCGGCACCATCGATAAAGGCTGCTTCTTCGAGCTCTTTCGGAACAGCGCGGAAGAAGTTCAACAGCAGGATGATGTTATACACCCCAACCAACCCCGGAAGAATGAGCGCCAAGAGCGTATTCATGAGTCCGAGCTTCAGGATCAGGATATAACCTGGAATGAGTCCGCCGCTGAATAACATCGTGATGACAAAATACCAAAGGTAGATGTTGCGCGCACGAAATACGCGAGCTTCTTTAGATAGCGCATAGGCAGCAACCGTATTGACGATCATGGCGAGTGCCGTTCCCAGTACGGTTCGTTCGACAGAGACCCATAGGGAGGAAAGAAAATTGGTATTGTCAAACGTCTTCGCGTAGGCTTCTAATGTAAACCCGATAGGCCAGAAGGTCACAAGCCCTGCGTTGGCAGGAGCGGAGGAGCTTAAGGATACCATCAATAGATGCACCATCGGCAGCAGGCAAAGGATCGAGATGACACTTAACAGGACATAGTTGAAAATCGAAAAAATTCGATAGGGTATTGTTTTGTGATACATGTGAAGTCATCCTTTCCTTTCTAGAAAATCCGATATCCGGCGAATCGATAGGCGAGACGATAGGATATGACGATTAAGATTAAGCTGATCGCTGATTTGAATAAGCCAACAGCTGTTGCGAAGCTGAATTGTCCCGTCAATAGCCCTTCACGATAGACGAAGGTGTCGATAATATCGCCTTGCTGATAAATGAGCGGGTTATATAAGTTGAAGATCTGGTCAAAATTCGCGTTCAACACATTACCTAGCGCCAAAGTTGCGACGACGATCGCCATAGGGACGAGCGCAGGGATTGTGATGTGTGTCGTCTGCTTCCATCGAGATGCACCGTCCACTTCAGCGGCTTCATACAAAGAAGGATTAATACCGGCCAGAGCCGCCAAAAAGATGATCGTATTAAATCCGAATTCTTTCCAGACATCACTGACGATGATCGTAATCCGGAACCAAGTCCCGTCGCCCAAGAAGAAAATGGGTTTGATGCCGAACAAATTTGTGAGGAGCTGGTTAATGATCCCGGTCTGGGCGAGCATATCAATCAGAATCCCTGCAAGCGTGACCCAGGATAGAAAATGCGGCAAGTAGACTAGCGTTTGAATGGAACGCTTGAAGCCCATGTTGCGAACCTCATTCAACAGTAAGGCAAATATGAATGGGATGATTAAGTTCATGACGATCTTGGTACACGCGAAGAAGAGGGTATTCAAAGTGATTTTTATGAAATATTCATTCTCAGCCATGTAGCGAAAATGCTTCAGCCCGACCCAAGGAGATCCCGTGATTCCAAGTCCAGCCTTATAATCTTGAAAGGCCATGACGATACCCGTCATGGGAACATAAGAAAAAATAAATACCAGAATTGCCGCCGGCAGCACCATCAAATGAAGCATCCAAGGGGATCGTTTGCTTTTTTTTCGGTTGGGTTGCTGGCTGGTAGGGAGGGTTACTTGTTGTCCCGTATTTGCGTCCATAAATCTCACCCGTTTCATAAAATTGAATTGTGGAATATAATTATCTCTGCTATATATAGTAGCAAGCAGGACTACTGCGGGACTATATGACATTGTTAGGATGGATAGGGTTTTGTTAGGAAACATCCGTTGGGGGAATAAAAGATGGAGATAAGTAGAGGAATCGAGTTCATCAGAAGGAGGGTGAAATCCAAGTCGAGCCTGTTCACGAAGATGAATGGATTGATTATCATTCTGTTCATTCCGATCATCTTGATGTATTCCTATTCGAATGACGTGGCATTCAATGCGGTTAGCAAAGAGCTCCAGAAGTCGAATACGAGGCAGCTCGCTTTTTTATCCAGCCAGATTGATTCGCGGATAAATCAGATGATGGATTTTACGTTCACGTTCTCAAAAGACCCGAATGTCCAGAAATTTAACGGATTGCACATTTGGGAAGATCGCTATGACCGAATGCAGACCCGATACAATGTGCAGGAGAAGATGGTGCTGCAGTCCGGAGTCAATAACATATGGCCAGTTAGGTATACCGTGTTCTCGCAGCAGAACAAAGAACAGATCTCGAATTTCAATAACTTGAATGCATACAATGAGGCGTATTTGACGAAAAATGTGAGCGCACAATGGGAATACCGCTATGGGCAATCGACGAATTCCGATGTGAAGAAAGCTTTCTACTGGGTCTACACGGACTCTTTCGGTCAACAAGGGAAGCTGCGCGGGAGCAACCTGGTGATTGAAGCCAGCTTCAGTCAGGAGAACATTCAGAATATGCTGGATACGTATAAAGGCGGGGGGCAAGGAGAGCCGTTCTTTTACCATAAGGGTGAGGCGCCTATTCTCAATCGCAGCGCGTCAACCAAGTTAACGAACGAAATAATTCATTATTTGGACAAGGAGATACTGGATGATTCAACAGAACAGGTTGTTCGATTGGCGGGTAAAGAGTATTTAGTGAGTTCCATCAAGTCACCGCTTCTGGATTGGCATTTGGTTGATGTTGTACCGTTGGGGCAGGTACTTGGACCGATATCATATAGCCGTAATTTGTTCTACTTCACGATGGTCTTGCTGTTTGTCGTCGGGTTATCAGCCTCCATATTGCTCTATCGGAACGTTCAGCGTCCAATCAAGAAGTTGATTCAAGGATTGCAGCGTGTGAAGCGAGGCGATTTCTCAGCACGGATTAACTCTAACGAGAACAACGAGTTTTCGTTCCTATTCCGTCGATTTAATGACATGTCCATCCAAATTCAGGATTTAATCGAAAACGTTTACAATGAGAAGCTGCGAGCACGCGAAGCTACATTGAAACAGCTGCAGGCGCAGATTAATCCGCACTTTCTTTATAATTGTCTCGGATATATCATTAACATGGCCCAGATGAAAGAGCAGGAAGCCGTTGTATCGATGGCTTATAATCTCAGCGCCTATTATCGTTATACAACGAGGATGGAGCGGGAAATCGCAACGCTTCGGGAAGAACTTCAACTGCTTATTAATTATCTTGATATTCAGAAGCTGCGTAACGGCAGAATCGATTACCATATTGATATTCCCGAAGACATGATGAATCATCAAGTCCCTCGATTGTTATTGCAGCCTATTGTAGAGAATGCCGTCATTCACGGGGTTGGGAAGTCCTATACATCGGGGGAAATACGAATCAGCGGAAAGATGTATAATGACTATTGTCAGATATTCGTAGATGACGATGGTCCTGGCTTGAGTCCGGAAGGGCAAGAAGCATTGAACCGGAAAATGAAGGATCCGCTGCAGGAAGAAATGGGCTGCGGTCTGTGGAATACCAACCAGCGTGTCATTCACCAGTTCGGCGAGAACTCCTATATATGCTTCAAGAAATCCCCGCTAGGCGGATTTAGGACCGAAATATTATGGCAGATACCGCGGGGAGAGCAAGGCGCACAAGATTTCAAGACGCAAGGAGAGACATAACATGCAAATGATCATCGTTGATGACGAAGCCCATTGGGTCGACAATTTATCCATGCACAAGCCTTGGGATACACTCGGTATTGAGCAAGTGCATCGAGCATACTCAGCTCATGAGGCCCTTCAAATCATAGAGACCCAACCGATCGATATCGTGATCTCAGATATTATTATGCCTGAAATGACTGGAATTGAGCTGATCGAGCGCATACGAGTTTATGACAAAAAAATTAAATGTATCTTTTTATCGGGTCATTCTGATTTTGAATTTACGAAAAAGGCAGTTCAGCATCAAGCCGTTGATTATCTGCTCAAACCGCCAACTGACGATGAGTTATTCGGTGCTGTGAAGGCTGCGATCGAACAACTGAATCAGGAATGGGAGCAGATCAGCTCGATGGATCGCACACAGCAAACCTTACGGGAGAACCTTCCGCTTTTGCGCGGACAGCTGCTGCTTGACGCATTACGAGGACAGCGATTGTCGGCAGACGAATGGAACCGGCGACTAGAGAATTACAGTTTGCCGTTTCATGAAGGAGACGGTGCGATGATGCTGATTCGGCTTGAAGAGGAATTTGGGCAGTTTAAGAATAATGGTCAACAGCTGCTTGAGTACGCCATTTTGAATATGGCGGAGGAGATTTTCGGTGAATATATGGAGGTCTGGGGCGTGAAGGAGGAGCACGGCTATCTTGTATTGCTGATGCAATACAAGGGCGTCGCGCCGGCAAAAGGGAAAGATACGATCCTTGAAAAGCTAGCTTTAAAACTGCAGTATAAGGTCAAACAATTTTTGAAGGGCTCCCTCTCCATTGTGATGACGGAATGGTTTGCGTTTCCGGAGAAGCTAGCGGATAAGTACCGGCAGGCTTCAGCGTACTTTCGGCAAATTGTGGGGGATGAGCGGGATTTTGTCATGCGGGTCGACGATCTGGAGCAACGGGTTTCTAACGGGCCATTAGATGCACTTTATATGCCGCCATCACTGATGAATCTGTTGGAGGCAGGGCGATGGGAAGCAGCAGAGGAGAAGTTAATTTCGGTATGCGCTGAACTAGATGATCGATGGTCTGATTCGTGGGAGCATTGTATGGAGGCAGGGTTTTCGATTACTTCGTCATTTACCTATCTTGCGCACCGGAATGGGAACACCTTGGAGAAAATTCTTGGTGATGACATGGACATGCTGCAGAGCGGAGAGGCCTTTACCTCAATTAGTAAGCTGCGGAAATGGTCTTTGGGGGTCTTAGAAAAGCTCAAGGAAGACACATCCAATGACATTAAAGACATACGTTCCTCGTATGTGACCAAGCTTCAAGATTATGTGGAAAAAAATCTGCATAACGATGTGTCCTTGCGTGCGCTTGCAGATCACGTGAATCTGCATCCTACGCACTTGTCCAAAATTTATAAAATCGAAACCGGTGAAGGCATCAGTGATTATGTATTCCGTCTACGAATGGAACGGGCGAGCCACAAACTCATGACAACCGACAAAAAGGTGTATGAAATCAGCATGGAGATCGGATATTTGGACCCAGCCTATTTTATTAAAGTGTTCAAACGCCAATTCGGAGTCACACCGCAAGAATATCGAGATCGCAGTGATTCGCATAATAGAGTCCTATGAAAACTAAAATTGTCCTATAGATGTCTTCCCTCATCCATTGGTAAAGTTACACATGTAAGGAACATACACAGTAGGGGGAAAGCAAATGGGTAAATTCAGAAAATCATTGCTACTGGTTCTCGTCTCCGCTCTTCTGGTGATTTCGGCTTGCAGCAGCAAGACGAATGAAACTACGAATACAGCAGAGCCGCAAAAGAATACGGAAGGTAAGTCAGCAGCAGATACCGCATTCGAAAAAGGAAAATATGACCCGCCGATTGAAATCAGCTCGGTACTTATGCCGAGAGAGTATAAGAAAGGGGACACGAAGGAGAACAATGTCCACGACCGTTGGATGCTCGAGACGTTCGGGATCAAGCATAAAGATACGTGGTATCCTGCAGGTGAAAGCCAATACCGTCAGAAGCTTCAACTTGCCATCTCTTCAGGCGAGAAACTTCCTGACTTCGTATACGTGCCAACTGACCCTGTCTTGACGAATCAACTTATTGATTCAGGACAATTTATTCCGATTGATGAGTTGTTCGAGAAGTACGCGAACAAGACTTGGAAAGATCATACGACACAACATCCGGAATTATGGTATCCATTCACGCGTGACGGCAAGAAATACAATTTACCGATTCTTGAATATACGGACAATGATGATACGCTTCTCTGGCTTCGGGAAGATTGGATGGAGAAGCTGAATTTGCAAGCGCCTAAGACGATTGCTGACCTTGAGAACATTATGGATAAGTTCAAGAATCAGAATCCGGACGGATTAGCGCCGAATAAAGTCTATCCACTAGCGATTTCGTTAAAGAGTAATACAAATACATGGATGGGCTCATTGGATTGGTTATTTGGAGCATACGGTACCATTGAGGAACAATGGAATAAAGATGCAAATGGCAACCTGGAATACGGCTCCGTTAATCCAGGTGCAAAGCAAGCACTCGCGAAATTGAATGAGTGGATGGACAAAGGTTATATTCATGCGGATGCTGCCTTATGGGATGAAGGTAAATCGGCTGAGATTTGGACGAGAGGGGAAGCAGGCGTTCTGCCAGGGGCGAACTGGGTTCCAGACTGGCCAGCTCCGGATTTGTTGAAGAACGTCAAAGGTGCGAAATACAAAGCTTATCCTGTACCTGCTGGTCCTGACGGCAAGATGGGAACGAAATGGCAGAATTCCGGCGTGAATAGCAGTATTATGATTAATAAAGATGCGAAACATCCGGAAGCGATTTTCGTGTACTATAACTACCTGTTAGACAACGTGGCGAACCCAACTGCTGGCAGTCCATATGAATATGGCTTCGCCAAAGGATATGATTGGGATGTGATCGACGGTCAACCTACGAATGATAAAGAAAAGATCAAGGATTTCTTTGATAATTTTCCTTATTTGAGCGGGCGGGCTCGAATCCCTGAGCTTTATATGAAAACGTTAGTGAAGCTTGCTGACGGCAATAAACCGGAAACACCTTACGAAAAACAAATGGCAACATTCCGCAAGCCAGAGAACTGGTATGCAGCGAAAATTGTAATGTCTCAATTGGACATCCGTAAGCAAAACTACTTCACCGGAGCGGCAACGCCGACGATGATCACGAAATGGACTCTTCTGCACCAGTCCGAATTGGAAACGTTCAATAAAATCATTTACGGCAAATTGCCGGTTGATGCGTATGACCAATTCGTTACAAGCTGGAAAGCGAACGGCGGCGACCAGATCACGAAAGAAGTTAATGACTGGTTCAAGTCTGTAACAGCCCAATAAGATTGATCGAGATGAAAAGATAGAAATGTGCAATAGATTTCGATGTGTGCTATAGTAGTAACCAGAAGGCATTTCGCTCGGATTGAGCGAAGTGCCTTCGTGTATATATGTGGCATTTTACATTTAATGGACATGTCATACGATAAGGTGGTGATGCTATGTTTCCCGTTTTGACCCTCTATCGAGGGAGTATGCTGGCACGTTATTAGCGTATCGTATATGAAATCAAACGATGGGAGATTTGTTCAATGAATATGTCAATTCAAGCTAAAAATAGGTCACAAGTAAACCGTTCTGGTCTTCGTCAATTACGAGCAGAAGGCCGAATTCCATGCATTGTATATGGGAAGCATATCGATGCTAGAATGATTCATATCTCGAATCGTGAGCTTCAACAATGGCTTAAACAAGGTGATTCCGGTGTCTTAGAGTTGGATATGCCTGATCAAGGGAAGATTCCGGTTCTTCTCGAAGATGTTCAGCGAGATCCCGTGACGCAGAATGTACTGCATGCCGATTTTCAACATGTAAAAATGGATGAGCTCGTACGGACAAAAATTTCGGTAGAGTTCAGCGGCAAGGCGGCAGGCGTAAAGGTGGGTGGCGTTATGCAAATCCAAGGATCTCAAATCGAAGTTGAGGGGCTGCCTGGACACTTGCCTGCGTTCATCACAGCGGATGTCAGCCATTTAGGCATTGGGGATACGCTCTTGGTGGAACACTTGAATTTGCCTAAGGAGATCCATGTCATTTCATCGTCCGAAGAGCTGCTCGTGTCGATTGTAGCTCCTAGATTGGAACAACTGGATGAGAATGCAGAAGCATTGGTTTAATTCTTTTGAATAAGTGACGATTGATTATATAGATAGATGATAGAACCTGAAAATATTACACAAGCGACTCTATCCTATTTCAGATGGGAGAGGGTCGCTTTTTAGTTTGATAAGGAATTTATCGTACTGCGCACGATTGGCGCACCACGAGCTTAGGGGGCAGCACAATGGTCCGCGATTGCTGTGCATTGGCTTGCAAGCGGTCATGGAGCATCTGCACACTTAATGTTCCGAATTCATAGGCTTGTTGTGCCGCCACAGTCATGAACGGATCGAGGAGATACGTCGGCTCCAAGTCGTTGAAGCATACGACGGATAGGTCTGTCGGTACGTCGAATCCTCTCTTACGCAAGGCTCGAATCGCAGTAGCTGCAATGCGATAATTAGCTGCAAGGATAGCGGTCGGACGTGGATCGAGCTGAAGTAAATGTTCAACCGTCTGCTCACATGCCCTGTCGAGGTCTTTCATATCCATACGGATTGGGGCGAGCTGTTCTATTCCATGCAGCAGAAGTGTCTCAGTGTATCCCCGTTCTAACAAACGTGAGGTCGAACGATCTACTGTACTGTTAAGCAATGCGATATGTTGATGACCTTGTTGAATAAGATAATTTATCAGCAGACGTGATCCTTCAGCGGGGTCTCCAAGCACAGCGTCAGCGTCCATCCCGGGCACGTCATGGTCTACAACCACGACGGGAATGTTGTGAATCTTCAGCAATTCAAGATGCCGAATCGACGAGTCTCCTGCGGGTACCATAATAACACCGTCCACCCGCGCGGATAAGATGCTTCGGATTGCGCTTCGCTCCTTCTCATCGGATTCGTCCGTATTGGAGATCATGACTCGGTACCCCAGTCGGGATGCGGTATCTTCTGCGCCTCGAGCGAGCAGCGCTCCGAAGGGAGTTGTTATATCAGGGACGAAGATGGACAACATTTTCGTTTCTTGCAGCGTCAGACACCGGGCATGGGCATTCGGGACATAATGCATTTCCTCCATAATGGCTTTGACACGCTTTCGCGTTGCATCGCTTATCCGTCCCGTATTATTGATCACGCGAGAGACTGTCATGGCGGAGCAGTTGGCTTTCTTAGCAATGTCATGAATCGTAACCATACAAGAACCTCTTTCTGTTGGGGTTTCCATCAATTGCTATATTGGCATGAGATAGAAGTAAAAGGAGAGATTCCACCCTAGGAACCTCTCCTTTGTCTATCTGCATCGAAAGAACGTGTTATTTGTACAGCGGTCCATATGTTTCACAAGCTTTATAATCGGCGCCTTCCAGATCTTTGGTTCCGAAAGCTCCCCACGCATGAGGACGATAAAGATCTTCGTCCCCTACATTGTGAAGTGATACCGGAATACGCAGCATACTTGCAAGCGTAATGAGCTCTTTCCCAATATGTCCATAGGCGAAAGCCCCGTGGTTCGCACCCCATCTTGCCATGATCGAATATACATCTTTGAAGGAATCCTCACCTGTAAGACGAGGAACAAACCAAGTTGTTGGCCATGTTTTATCCGTCCGATCATCCAACGCCTTGTGTACATCATCCGGTAAGGTGACCGTATGGCCTTCTGCGATTTGCAAGACAGGACCGATGCCGTGAATAAGGTTCAATCTTGCCAAGGTAACCGGCATTTCGGCCTGCGTTCTGAAGTGGGAGGAGAAGCCGCCGCCTCGGAAATATCCTAAGTTCGCATGACACCAGTCTGTAGCTTCGGTCATAGCTGCAATATCCTCATCCGTCACATCCCACCATTTCTTAATCAAGGGGTTGCCGTTGTGATCTTTGGAAAGACCTGTACCATCCAGAGCTGCAGCGCCGGAGTTGATCAGATGAATAAACCCATGTTCTGCGATACCTGTCGGTTTCATACCGGTAATGCGTTCAACGGATTCAGGGCTCCAATACGTACGAACATCGGCAAACACGCTGGTGGATCCGGTCAATAGTTTGAGGAAAAGCATGGTGATGCCGTTTAATCCATCATTTTCAGTGGCCAGAACGACAGGCTCGCGCTTGCCATTCCAGTCGAAGCTGGAATTGAGAATGGCTTCGGAGAAGTCGCCGTTCGGAAGCCAATCCGTCCACATCCGTTGTCCTTGGAAGCCGCCTGCAATAGCATTTCTTCCTAAGGCTTCTTCATGCCAGCCAATATCGTTCAGCTTGTCATTGCCCATGAGAATATCGCGAATGACAAGGGTCATTTTGACGACAAAGGCCCATTGCTCCGCTTTTTGTTCATCTGTATGTGGTTTTTCGTTGACATCAATGCCTTCTATGCAATGCTGCTTCGTCCAAGCATGTGCTTTTTCATATTCCTCGCGATCGAAGATGTTCAAGTGGATGCGACGCAGAACCTCGGTCATATCGACCCATTCCGCTCGGATACCCAAATATTTTTGCAAGAAATCCGCATCGATATTGGAGCCTGCAATCCCCATGGACACAGAACCGATGCCAACATAAGCTTTGTTGCGCATGAGTCCTACAGCAATCGCACATTTGGCAAAACGAAGGATTTTCGCTTGAACGTCTGCGGGAATTTCCGTATCCGTCAGATCCTGTACATCGTGCCCATAGATGGAGAACGCGGGGAGACCCCGTTGTGCATGACCAGACATGACGGCGGCAAGATATACGGCACCGGGGCGCTCGGTTCCATTAAAACCCCAGACTGCTTTGGTGGTTAGCGGATCAAGGTCCATCGTCTCGCTACCGTAACACCAGCAAGGCGTCACCGTAAGTGTACCGGTTACATTCTGAGTAGCGAAGAAGTCTGCACACTTCGCCGACTCTGCGCCGCCGCCAATGGTTGAAGGGGCAATAACACACTTTACGGGAGATCCGTCCGGGTAGGTTAGGTGGGATTCGATAAGTGCTTTGGCTGCACGTGCCATCCCCATCGTCTGTTCTTCTAAGCCTTCGCGGATACCTCCCCAGCGTCCGTCAATGGTGGGGCGAATACCTAGCTTTGGATAATTCATTCTACGTCACTCCTCGTCAATATATTGTTTAAAGACTTGAAAGGCTGCATTCCAACTGTCTGTTTCTTGAGGTGCATAATGGATCGGTTCCTGAGATTTGGCGATGACATCCCTTGCGTGCCGGATATCTTGGATCCCCTTGGCTGCAATGAGCTGTGATGCGATGTTTCCTAAGATGGTCGCTTCGATCGGACCCGCAATCACGTTGCAATGGCAGGAATTTGCGGTCATTTGACATAACAACTGGCTCTGAATTCCGCCGCCGACCATATGAATGGTATCGTATATTTGCTCGGTGCAGTCTTGAATTTGTTCAAAGGCATACCGGTATTTCAACGCAAGACTTTCGTTAATACACCGTACGATTTCACCGACAGTCTGAGGGACAGGTTGATGCGTTCGCCGGCAGTATTCTTGAATACGCTGCGGCAGATTGCCTTGCGGCGTAAATTCGGGTGCATCGGGATCAATGAAACATTGGAACGGTGCAGCTTCCCGTGCCAAGGCTTCAAGTTCTGAGAAGCTGTACTGCATGCCTTCACGCTGCCATTGCCTGCGGCTTTCTTGGATGATCCACAGCCCGACAATATTTTTCATAAAGGTGGCCGTACCCATGTAACCGCCTTCATTTGTCATGTTATATCGTGCTGATTTTTAGTTCATGAGCGGTTGTTCGAGTTCGGTACCGATTAAGGACCATGTGCCGCAGCTGATGAACACAAAATCTTTGTCTTTCGTCGGTACAGCCATGACTGCGCTCTGCGTATCATGGGATGCGACGGATATGACAGGTACCGGAGGGATACCCAGTTCGGAAGCTATGGAATCTGATAGGGTCCCTATGATCGTATTCGGCTGCACGATGTCCGTAAAGAGCCGATCCGGAATCTCTAAAGCTTCGATTACAGGCTGCGACCAGATCCGCTCATGAGCATCCATGAGTTGTGTCGTCGATGCGATGGTATACTCCGTTTGCATCTCCCCTGTAAGCAAATAATTGAATAAGTCGGGCATGAGCAGCAGCTTGTGAGCACGTTCCAGTAGATGCGGTCTTTGTTCGACAAGAGATCGAAGCTGATAAGCTGTATTAATCTCCATGAACTGGTTGCCTGTAATCGCATAAAATTGATCATTTGAGATCCAGTCCGAGCAGCGCTGCAGAAGTCCGTTCGTCCGTTGATCCCGATAATGGATCGGGTTCTCCAATAAGCAGCCGTGTTCATCAATCAACCCGAAGTCGACGCCCCATGTATCGATGCCTATGCTATCAAACCCGCCTTGATGGTGAGCGAGCAGCATGCCTTGCTTGATTTCATGAAAAAGTCTTAGCACATCCCAATAAAGGGTACCGTTGATACGAACGGGATCGTTGGAAAAACGATGAACTTCTTCAAGCGTTATCCGTTCACCGTCAAAGGTGCCAAGGATGGCTCGTCCGCTTGATGCTCCAAAATCAAAAGCTAACACACGGTTTGTTCGTTTCATCACGTCACCTGCCTTGTCCTTAATATATCAGCGTGTGCTATCCTATCGGTGTGATAAATAACATGGTGCTCACGATGGTGCATGCTGCAAAGGAGTTACGCGTTGTTGTATTTTTTATATCCAGGGTGTCTGCCCGTTACTTTATAGTTCTCGCGCATGGAAATCAGGCGATCAATATTTTCTCTAGGCAGCTCTTTGGCGCCGCCTAACAGATGCGCGTTGAGATTGATCTTAGCCGTGAGTTCTAGAGTTTCCATGCGATAGTAGGCCGTAAGAAGATCGGAGCCGATGGTAAGAGCACCGTGATTCGCGAGCAATAAGGCATCATGTTCTTTCAAATAAGGCGTGATGGCATCCGGAACTTCATAGGTCGATGGTGTGCCATAAGAAGTTACGGGAACGGAACCGAGTGCAATGATAGACTCTACCATCGTGTATTCGTCCATATGCACATGGGCGACCGCAAATCCGGTGGCTACAGGGGGATGCGCATGTACAACGGCGTTGACATCTTCCCGTTCCTCATAACAACGCAGATGCATTTTGATTTCAGAGGATGGGCGGTAAGGGGGAAGACCTTCGATCACTTCACCCTTTGCATTTATTTTCACAATCTTCTCCGGCGTAATAAAGCTCTTGCTTATTCCCGTAGGGGTAGCGAAGAACGTATCGTCGTCTAGCTTCACGGAAACGTTCCCGTCATTGGCTGCGACCCAACCCAATTGCCACATTTTCTGACATACATCACAGATCTGTTCTTTTATCTGTTGTTCATTCATCATGTTTGGCTCCTTTTATTATTGATTAAATTTGATTGATTTATTGCTTTCCTTGAGTGAATCATAGCTCTGCATAACTATACTGTCTACAACTGGCGGGAATGTTGATATAATGAACAAGAAACAATAATGAATTAGTCAGTATTAATCATATTTGATCAACCGGAGGGATAGGATGTTATCCTTTGAACGGCAACAACAGATTCTGGATATTTTAAAAGAACATAAATGTGTCCATGTTGACTTCTTGTGCAAGAAACTGTTTGCTAGCGGAGCGACGATACGACGGGATCTATCGGAAATGCATGAGAAGGGACTCATTACGCGGGTAAGAGGAGGAGCAGCGCTGATTGAAGGAACCAATCAAGATGCGCCATTGCTCGTGCGATCCAACGAGAACAGAGCGAAGAAGGAGTACATTGCACAGCTTGCGTTACGATATGTCCATGATTCGGCGACGATCTTCATGGATTCGAGTTCAACCGTTACGTTTCTTGCCGATAAACTGGAAGGTTTCCGGGACTTGAGTATCGTAACCAATGGCATTGCAACGATGAATTCATTAAATGAATATACAACGGCAAAAGTATTCTCAAGCGGCGGTCTGATCCGTAACAATTCATCATTCGTTGGACAAATTGCGATGGATAGCATTTACAATTTTCGAGCAGATATGTTCTTCTTTTCTTGCTGCGGACTTTCGATAGAGGGAGGTTGTACGGAAGCGGACGAGGACAACGCAGCGATCAAAAAACAAATGTGGAAAAATGCAAAAAAACGGATTCTTCTCTGCGACAGTACAAAAGTGAACCACGATTTTTTCTGTAAAGTATGTGATATTCAAGATATGGATGTGATATTGATGGATCAGCCTCAAGATCAATCATCCATCGAAGATCTTATCGGAACGGGAATCATTGTGAATAAATGAGCAACTCTAATTGGGCGAACATGTCCATCATGCTCATTGAGGGAAAATAGCCTTGCACCCTAAAAATTTAGGAGACAAGGCCATTGGATACAGCTATTTTCTGAAATCACCGATCTATACCCAGCGAATTCCGCTGTAATTTTGGTATCAGGGCATAAGCAAACGTGAATAGGGGGCATAACCACAGGAAGGTTGCATAAGGTACATATTCGATAACAGGTACCCCCAATGTAACTGCGAAAAATGCGCCGCTGACGCCCCATGGAATCAGGGGGTTGACGAGCGTGCCGCAGTCCTCTAGCGTACGGGACAGTGTCTTTGCCGGTATCCCTCGGCGTGTATACTCATCTTTGAACATTTGACCAGGCAAAAGGATCGAGAGATATTGCTCGCCGGTCATGCCATTCACAGCGATAGATGATGCTCCTGTCATGAGTACAATGCTGCTTTTACGTTTTAGGGGTTGAATGACTTTGCGGAAGAAGGCTTCGATGACCCCGCAATGCTGCAGCAATCCTCCTAATGATAAAGCGATGAGGATCAGAGATACGGACCACATCATGGATTGCAAGCCTCCGCGGTTGACGATGGAAGCGACCGTTTCGTTCGCGATCGAGCTTTTGTAACCACTCTGCATGACACTGAACCAGACATCGACCGCCGTCTGCTGTTGAATCACAGCTGTGACTACAAGGCCCGTGACAATGCCAACGATGAGCGTTGGGAGAATCGGAAGCCGCTTAATAGAGCAAGCAATTACAGCGAGCGGCGATATCAATGTAAGCCAGTGAATATGGAATCCGTCATGCAATGCAAGCTTGATTTGCTCTATCGATGACAGATCGACGATATCGGGCTTTGGCGCAAGCAGGAAAAATACCGTTGTCACGGCAAGCGCGGGAACCGTTGTATATAACATGTTGCGAATATGCGTGAATATGGAAACGCCTGTCACCGCAGGAGCAAAATTCGTCGTATCGGATAATGGAGACATTTTATCGCCAAAACAAGCACCGGAGATGATTGCTCCAGCAGCCAAAGTTGGCGAAACCCCCGTCATGACAGCGACTCCCATAAAGGCGACGCCGACCGTGCTGACAGTCGTGAACGAACTTCCTGTGAACATGGAGACGATGATCGTGATATATAACGCGCTGACAGCAAAATAATGCGGTTTAATGTAATCCATTCCATAATACAAAATGGTTGGGACCGTGCCGCTCATCATCCATACGGCTATCAGAATACCGATGAGCGAAAGGATAAGAATCGGCATAATGGCTGTTTGAATGCCTTGGATTATGGCGGATTCTAGCTTCGCCCAAGAAAATCCAAATAAGCGTAATAAGGTAGCTACGCCAATGGTTGTAACGAGAAGCGGAATATGCGGTTCTGCTTTTAAGAGAAAGATGGAAATAAATAGAGTTGCTAGGATAAAGGCGATCAGTATCATGCTTTTTGAGAAATTAAGCTGTCTGTTCATGGTGATGGTGCTCCTTAATTCAATTCTTTTTTACTTTGATGCGTTTATTCTTTTATGCATTGAAGTATAGAGGTAATATTAACTTTAAGTATAAATAGAGTCAATGTTATGAACAGACAAAGCAGGATTTTCCAGCATTTAACGATGTAAGTGTGAAGAAGTCTTAGTCTGCGCATATCAATGGAACTAGCAGGAGATTCACTCTCTGCTAGTTTTTTTATCATTTGATTTTTTTGGATGGTTGAGTAACGGGAGGGGGAGGTTTGAAATGCAACTTTAAGTTTGTCCAAACCGTTTAAGGTGATAACAAATATTGTTGGGGGCATTTATGCGAAATAAAATATTTGGTATATACTTGCTATTGTTTATGCTAATTTTCTCAGCATGTACTAATGTCGAAACTCATCAGGCGCAGAAGGGACTAACGGTTTCAACAAACCAATCTGATCAAATTGATACACATGCCCAAATTCTGGAGGTATATACGGATTTAACGAAGGAATCGGGATGGTGGATTGTTCCAAAAGGCGTTAGTAAGATGACTATTCATGTGAGAGCTAAAAATACAGACACAGTCCTATTTTGGTTAGTCCCGTCAGGAACAGAAACTTGGAGTGAAAGAAAACTCATTGGTTATGACAAAAATGGAAGTGACGACTGGTCTTTAAAATGGGAGTTCGGTAATCGGACACTACACGACCATATTTATGTTCAGGCGTTGGGAAGTGATGGTTTAACAATGGATAACAAGACTATCAATGTAACGTCAGTAGAATAATAACGTTGGTATACTAACGTAGTACCAATAATTCTATTGTTGCAGTTGAATAACAGCGGGGGGGAGCTGCCTAATTACATAAGAACAGCGGAGGCAGGCGCCTCCGCTGTGCGTTCAATCTTATTTATCGATTAAGCTTCATCAACGAATAAAGAAACTTTCTCGAAACCTGCTTCAGATACGCGGATTAATCCTGTATCGGAAATATGCAAGGTAGGAATAACGACCAATGCGATGAGCGAAAGCGTCATGAACGCATAATTCATCGTACATCCAGCTTGGATGAGTGCATGGCTAATCGCTGTCGATTGCTCCACTACGGTCTCGTAAGGTTCGGTGGACATAAGTCCAGCAAGACGGAGTGGCAGCGTCACGAGCTCGCGATCCTGCGCAGCTACAGCAATCCCGCCTTGCATGCCAATGACAGCATTCGCAGCCTGGGCCATCAACGTATCATCGTTACCGATAACGAGTACGTTATGGCTATCATGCGCAACTGTCATCGCGATGGCTGCAGGTTGATTGAAGCCAACGTTGCCAACGATCCCGATCGCCGAGCCGCCGGTTCTTCCGTGGCGTTCGAAGATCGCCATTTTGCATAAAGTGCTCTCAGGCGTGATCTTAAGCTTGCCGTCCTGCACAGGGACATCGACGAATACTTCGTACGTCTCGACGTGATTCTCGCGAACTTCGGCAACACGCGTCTTGATCGTACCCGATGTCTTCGGCGTCTTAATAATAAAGTCTTCTGCAGTCAATTCTCTGGTTAACTTCACAGAGTTTACAGCGTAATCCGGATAATCAAACGGAGCGAGTTGGATCGTCATCTTGCCATGCTCAGCAACCACTTCGCCACGAGCAATGGTCATCACAACGTTCACGTCCGCAAGATTGCCATCCAAGAGAATGATATCTGCAATGGTACCTGGCGTTACGGACCCTACATCTCGGGCTACGCCAAAACGTTCTGCTGTATTTAAGGTCGCCATTTGGAAGGCAGTAACCGGTTTAACCCCTTGTTGAATCGCGTGTCTTACAATAAAGTTCATATGACCTTCTTCGCTCAATGAATCACAGATGCGGTCATCAGAGACAAGCATCATCCGGCGCGAATCAAGCCCCATTTCGGTATGCGCTTTAATCGTTGCTTCAACATCATGCCATGCGGAGCCGCGGCGCATTTTGGCATAGATCCCCAGTCTGACACGTTCTGCAACGTCTTCTTTCTTGGTGCTCTCATGGCATCCGGATACGCCGGCAGCGGCATAAGCGGAAAGTCTGGCATCGTTCGAAGGCCAAGTATAGTGACCATCGACGACTTTCCCTGCACGCAAGGTTGCCTGAATCTCGCCAATCATTTTCGGATCGCCATAGACGACGCCCGGGAAGTTCATGACTTCGCCGAGTGCGATCATATCAGGTCCCCAGCTGAGGGCTTCTGCCACTTCCTCAGGACCAAATTCCGCCCCGGAAGTTTCGAATTCTGGATTCGTAGCCGGAACGCAGGACGCGACTTGCATATATGCGGCCATCGGGGTTTGACGAGCTTCATCAAGCATAATGCGAAGCCCTGGCAGACCCAGTACATTCGAAATTTCATGAGGATCGAAGAAACCGCCTGTCGTCCCGAGAGGGAGCACGGCATTGGCGAATTGGGTGACGGATAGTAAGCTGCTCTCAATATGGCAATGCCCGTCCAACAAGCCAGGAGCAATGTATTTTCCTTCGGCATCAATAACTCGGGTTGTTTCATCAATCATGCCTTCGACATAGGGACCAACATAGGCGATACGCGTTCCAACGACGGCAACGGAGATGTTAGACAGAATTTCGCCAGAGACGACATTCACTAACGTACCGTTTTGGATGAATAGCGTTGCTTTTTTTTCGCCTCTAGCGAAAGAGACCAGGTCAGGAATACAATCTGCCAGATGTGGTCTTGCAAATAGAGAAGATACTTGTGTCATTCGATATTCCACCTCTTTTGTAATATGTATAGTTTCATATTACACGTATGAGCGGCAAGAAACCAGTTCCAGCCGTGAAGTCGTGCTATTTCTGAAGCTGACGAAGGAGGGAATATTAGAATCGACACAATTTGAAAAAGGGAGAAGAACGAGACCGTTCTCCTCCCTCTCCGCAAGGATAGATTCACCGATGTATTGAGCTATTCGACCGGTTGTCGGCCTTCAGGCTGGTGCGCAGGTTGGTCTTTCACAATGGAGCCGTCCTCAAGATGCAGCCAAGTATCGAATTCCCGCTGTCCTTCCTTGAGTTGGATCACTCTTGCGCCGGTCATAAAAGGACGTTTCAAGTAAGCATTGCGTGTCGTACGGCCATAACAGAGACGAATGCCGTGCATCGTTCCAAAGTAATCGTTGCCATGATCATGACCGACAAAAGTCCCCATGACATCGCCCATTTCAACCATTGCGGCCAGAAATCCCGTATTGATCCAAGGGGCGCAGCAGATGTCCTGCTTGTGTCCATAACATATTGTGAAATCCCAAATATCGTTATACTCCGGAAGCGGGATATGGAAGAAGGCCAGGGACGGCAGGGGCTCGCCGCCGTTCTCGGAGGTTAAGCGATAGGATTGCTCCGTATACCATTGAATTTGACTTCTGCGTATCCAATCATAGAAGCCGACCCGGGAATATTCCAGCGGCGAGTAGCTGCCGGAATCCAGGAAATAGAGTGAAGCAGCGTTGGCGTGATCTTTTCCTTGAATCGTAAGTACAAAATTGCCTACGCCTTCCACGTTCGGAGGGTCTGGTTTGGCATAGCAGAAGCGATGCGTTAATTGGAGCGCGTGCAGCTGTTCCCGTGACATATTCGGTGCTTCAGCATCATGATTCCCGAATACGGCTGCCCAGGGAATGCCCATCTGTTCAGGCGCCGATACGGCATGCCGGAATGATTCCGCGATGTCTTCGCAGCCGCCGCTTGCAATGACATCTCCCGTATAAACGACAAGATCAGGTTGTTCAGTTGCTAGGATGCGCTGCATCATAGCCATCATCCTCTGTTCATCTTCGCTCTCTGGATTGTTGCATTCCACATCCGTGAACTGCACGATTTTGAACGTGTCATCGTCTCGGAAACGTAATTGTTTTCTCATCAGGAAATCACCTCATGTTCATGGGTTGCAGTGTTCATCGGTTTAATTACCCTTTCTTTAGGGAGGTTGGAAGAAGCGGTTCCGGGATTTCCGCATCCCAAGACGGCGGTGCAACAAGGCCCAACGCATAGGCTGCGATCGCCGCCGTATCTTTTATCGATATCGCCGCGATTTCGGTTCCAGCGTCAATGCCGGGTCCCACACAACCCCAGAATACATTTTTGTCCATCGGGTGATCGCTGCCATGACTATGGCTGTCCGCCCCACCACCGCCATGATCCGTTAACAGAATGACAAGACTGTCCTCAAGGAGGCCTAGCCGCTCAATCGTCCCTAATATTTCGCCCAGCTGACGGTCACAGGCGGTGATGGCTTGCAGATATTCTGGAGAATTCGGACCGTATCCGTACGAATGTCCAGCTCCATCGGGCTGATCCAACTGCATGAATAAGAGCTTCACATCGGGGTGGTTCTCAATATATTGACAGATGGATGAGACAAGCAGCTGACCCGAGAGTGATTCTTTATGAATGTTCAAGCCTTTTTCCACGATGCCTTTATTAATAGGGGACCATTCGGTAAATGAAGCCAACTTTGCTGCCGGCCATGCTTCTCTAGCCAAGCGGAAGATCGACGGGTATGGAGAGTCAGGTGCGAATGTTTCGGTATTCGCCATGTCATTCGTTAATTGATGTTTGTGAGGAAGGACGCCATGCAGCACGGAGCCCCAGCATTCAGCGCTTATGGTCGGCGATTCTGCTTGAGCATTCAAGGTGAAGGCACCCTGTTGAAGAAAACTGTCGATCACCGGTGTGTCTGTGTGTTGAATGAAATTGCCTGCGCCATCGAGCCCAAGGATAAACACGCGTTGAACGGAATTGAACTGAATCATATGAACCCTCCTATGTAGGATGAATGATGAGTTTCCTATAATGATGATATTTCGCTAATAGCATAATGAGTACGATATGGACTGTCAATATGTGGGGCGGCAGATGGCAGAATGAGTCACCATCGTGTTAGTACGAAGTCATTTTTGTAGTAGTGAGGGAATCGGTCCTCTTCATATTCATATCGTTTCCGCTATGAACATAAGTCCGTGTCATGCTGCCGTAAGCAACCGTCATGGGCTTTTTTCAATATCGTGGGTAGACTTGGACGAATGAAACAGCAGCATACGAATATGGTAGGTAATAGGCAATGCGTATATGGTACAGAGAGGGCGTCACTTTTATGGTTCTTACGATGCGTTCGAAATTAATCATTCTGTATATGCTGACGGTGGCGGTGCCCATTGTGAGTATTGTATATATCCTGCCGCACTACTATGATGGCTTGTTCACGCGGCAGACGATGTTGTTGTCGAAAGGTTCTCTTGCATCTTTGACTTCGAATATCGAGATGTATCTCGATGATCTCGAGCGGTTAACGATAACCCCTTATCTGAACGATGATGTCATGATTGGACTGAAGTTGAAGGCGAGTCCCCATTATCCAGAAGCAAGCGATTATTCCAAGTATATGGCAGAGAGAGCCATTCGTTATATGCTGCCGATGCAGCTTCGGAATACAAGACAGAACATATTAGGTACGATCATCTTGCCGATGGATGGTTCAGTCTATCAAATCAATGCGATGGACAGGTCTCCGCTCGTCCCGGATTTCCCTTATAGTCAGCAAGACTGGTATGCCAAAGCCTTCGAAAAGGATGGCAGCGTAGCTTATATTAGCAGTCACCCACAGAACTACTTGGATATGGATGCTTCGAAACAGGTCTTCTCGGTTGCGAGACTCTTGAAAGATCCTGATTCCGGACGGCCGCTGGGTGTGATTATGACGGATGTAGCGAATGTTGTCCTGGCGAATATTATTCGGGAGAATTCATTTAATACGACGACGATCGTAGCGATGTTCGATGAGGATCATAAGCTGCTCTATACCAACCACCCGTTAAAGCCTGAACTTATAAGTCAATTTTTTGCCGGCAAAACAACCGTGTCCGGGGATGGCGATTCTTATCGTGCCGTGATGAAGACCATGCCCAAATCAGGCTGGAGCATGGTTGTTCTTTTCTCGGACCAAGAATTTCAATCGCAATTGAAATGGATCTACCGGATGGGCGCGTTATTTGCCGCAGGCGGGATCCTTGTTACCATGTTTCTGAATATTTCATTAACGAATTGGATCGTGAAACCCTTCCGAAAAATGGTTCATGTGATGAAGAAGGTGCAGCGCGGGGACTTGGATCAAAGATTAACAATCCATGGCAAGGATGAAATTGCACAGCTCGGGATGACGCTCAATACGATGATATCTCAGCTCCAAGAGCTGATAGACCGTGAGTTCCGCGCGGTGTTAGGCCAGAGAAATGCGGAGTATCGGGCGCTGCAATCGCAAATTCAACCTCATTTTTTATACAATACGCTGAATGGATTCGTAGGATTAAACCGTTCGGGACAACATCGTCTGTTGGAAAAATGTATTCTATCACTCAGCAGCATGCTGCGGTACACCTTGGAACATGGCGATATGACAACCTTGCGGGAGGAAATGAATTTTTTAGAGCAATATTGCGAGCTTCAGCGCTTGCGTTTTCAGGATCGCTTAACGGTAGACATCGGTTATGATTCCGATATGGGGGAAATCCGACTGCCTAAGCTGCTTCTTCAACCTTTAGTTGAGAATGCGATCATTCATGGGATTGAGCCTCAGTCCGGAGCCGGGAAAGTAGAAATCATGGCACGACGTGTGAGAAGCGAGTCCTTAGAAGCCGATAGGATCTTAATCCGAATTCTAGATAATGGCGTTGGGTTTAAGTCCGACGATGCACTTCAAGGGGTAGGATTACATAATGTGCGTGAGCGACTCGCGCTTTTCTCCAAAGAAGCACAGCTTCACATGCATAGCGCAATAGGCGTAGGATCTGAAATTGAGATCAGAATTCCGATAAAGGACGTGAGTTCAAGTGAATATTGTGATCGCGGATGATGAACCTTGGGTACGGACAAGCCTTGTCAGTATGATCTATGAGATGGAAGCATCCTGGGAGATCGTAGGGGAAGCATCGCATGGCCGTGAATTGGTGGATGCCATTGCACAATGGAAGCCAGAGGTTGCTGTTGTTGACATTCGGATGCCCGAGATGGATGGTCTGGAAGCTATTCGGGTATGTAGAGAGCTCTCGCCGCATACGCGGTGGATCATCGTATCGGGGTTCTCCGATTTCCAGTATGCACAACAGGCAGTAAAGCTAGGGGTGACCGAATATTTACTGAAGCCGATTCATCCGGAAGAACTTGAGAAGGCGATTAATACGATAGCCCTTCATCATGAAGAATATGCCCTGCTGCTCAATCGCCAATTCGAGAACGAGCTGTTTTCTTTAACCCATGGGTTGACTGCGCTTGAGACAGAGTCCATCTATAGCCCCTTGCGGCAAGGTGCATTTCTCGCGGCGATCTACTATTTTGACGGGGTCGCACGGAATGATGAGTTGGAGAACATGCATGGGGAATTTACCAGCAGAGTACGCAAATTGTTCCCATCTTATTTAGGCCACGGTGTGAATTTATCGGTATATACATGGACAGGGGCAGAATGTATCGCAGTTGGTGTCTATGATCCAACACGACGAGAAGCGGTAAAATCGGTCTCATCCTTTTTGAAGCATACGGAAGAGGTTGCAGCGTTCTTTCGACAGGATAACTTGGCGATGACGTGCGTGAGGTCTGAGGTGTGCCTGAATTATAAAGCGTATGTACAGCATTTTCAGCAGATCCAGACCATAGCTTGTACGCGTGTGGTATTTGGCGTGAATCGTGCCTGGCCATTTCGGGATATGAACTTACGAGCACAAGAGGAAAAGGAACTCCGCTTAAGCAAGATGATCCTACGGCTCGCACAGGATTATAAGAATAAGCTGTATCTGAGCTATCAGAATACATTGGCCGAGCTGGAAGCGCATGTGACCGCGATGAACACGACACCATTTTCGGATCGTCTCCGAAGGGAGATAGAAGATTTTGTTCGTATCGTATTCGGATTCACCTTGCAGGGTCCTGTTGGAGAAGGGTGGATTCGGCAATGGAAGGATCAAGGAGAATCGCTGCTTCGATCTGGTCGTGAACCGGTGTCACAAGATCTGATTAATCAAGTGTTGTCATATATTGACCTGCATTACAAGAGTAATATCGGTTTAAGCCAAATGGCTAGTGAAATGAATGTCACGACAAGTTATCTAAGTACGTTATTTCATAAAAAAACAGGAACAACCTTTATCAAGTATCTGACACGGCTGCGCATTCTCCAAGCCAAAGAGCTATTGTGCCACACGAATATGCAAATTCAGCAGGTCGCAGAACATGTCGGCTATTATAGCGCTCGGCATTTTACCAAATTATTTGTAGATATGGTCGGCGTCTATCCTTCTGAATTCAAGAAAAGAATCTGCCAACCTGATCAGGATCCTTCACGTGAAAAATGAGCGCTTCCACCTAAAATTCAGTACATATGTAAGCGCAATCATTCGTGTTAGCATGAAGATATCACCTGTTAGAGCGAGGTGAAATGAAGAGGGGGATCGAAGCATGAGAAAATCAGCAACAATGCTGTTGATTGCAATGCTCACCATCATGTTCGTTATGGCAGGTTGTTCGCAGCGTGAAAGCTCAAGTAATACGACAACGCCGAAAGCTAGCGAATCTAAACCTACAGACACAAAAACCGATACGAAGGAGACTACGGACACCACGAAACCTGCGACAAATGACGCGAATACCGGAGGGGAACTGAAAAAAGTTACGGTCTATAGCACAACGAACGATAAGCCCGTGCAGGATGTTTACAAGGAAATTGCGGAACAATTTATGTTGGCGAATCCGAATATTCAAGTCGATCTTCAATTTCCAGGATCAGAGTATGAGAACATCTTGAAGGTTAAGATGGCAGCGAATGATCTGCCAGATATATGGGATACCCACGGTTGGGCAGTCATCCGATACGGCAAATATTTGGCCGACTTAAGAGACGAATCTTGGACGGGGCAACTGACAGATACCATCAAAAATGTCGTCACAGATAAAGAAGGGAAGGTTCATGCCCTCGTCCTTAGTGAGGCGAAGGATGGACTGACGTACAATGCAGACTTGCTTGCCAAATACAACATTGAGCCGCCAAGTACATTTGATGAGTTGATGGCCGCAGCGGATAAATTGAAAAAAGAAAGCAACGGCGAGATTACACCGTTCTACTTCTCCGGGATAGATGACTGGATGATCGGACAGTTTTTTGATTATTTTGCGACATCCTTATTAATTAGTCCACAGCAGAATGAAGCGCAGAACCTCCTTGATAACAAGATGGATTGGAGCAAGTGGGACGTATTGCCGCAGAAGTTCCTCGAGATCTATAAGAAAGGTTATATGAATAAAGACGTGCTCACGGCCAAATACAGTGATTTGTCTTCACTGTTCGCTCAAGGGAAGATTGCGTTCTCCTTGCTGGGTCCTTCGTTCGCCGATGAAGTACACAAGATCAAACCGGATTTGAAAATTGGGTTTATGCCCGTCCCATCCATGGTTGCAGGGGATACGCCTAACTTCTCGGGCGGCGAACGACTGACGATGGGTGCTTGGAAAGATAGCAAGAATCTGCCTGAAGCGAAGAAGGTTATTGAATACTTTGCGAAGCCGGAGAATATGACGAAGTTCGCGAATGTCACGAAGCTTCCTCCTGGATTAAAAGGGGTCACGGCGAACCACGAATTTACGGAGTACTATGACAAATATGCTTCGATCCGAGTATTCCCATACTTTGACCGCGTCTATTTGCCGAACGGCATGTGGGATGTTATGTGTAAGACAGGTACGGCACTGCTTGCCAACCAAGTTACGCCACAGCAATTCTCAGCCAAGATGAAGCAAGAAGTCGAGCGATTGCTGAACAAGTAATGCAGCGGGGAGGCTATTGGTCTCCCCTTTTTCCAGATTGGAGGAGAGGTACTTGTCCCATGTGAAAAAGACATTCCAGCCGCGTTCATCCCGCAGTTTAAGTTCATCAGCTTGGATCAATGTGCTGTATGTTCCCGCACTATTGTTGTTTGTTGTGTTTATTTTCTATCCTTTCTATAAAGGAATTCAAGTTTCATTCACCAACTGGGATGGATACTCACAGGAATCGAAATGGCTTGGACTTGATAATTATCGGCGATTATTCACGGATCCCGATATATCGAACGTGATTAAAAACACGTTCATTTATGGACTCGGGAGTGCGTTATTGCAGAATATCATTGGCCTAGCATATGCCTTATTCCTCAACCAGCATATAAAAATGAAAGGGCTCACGAGAACCATTATCTATATGCCGGCCATCATAAGTCCTCTGATTATGGGATATATCTGGTACTTCTTCTTTCAATATAATGGAGGTGCCATTAATGATATCGTACTGTTATTCGCGAAGGATCCTGTGAATCTATTGGGGAGTCCAGGCGTCAATGTCTGGATTATTACGTTCGTCAATACGTATCAATATTTGGGGATTGCGATGGTTATCTTTCTCGCCGGCTTGCAGGTAATTCCAAAAGATTACTATGAAGCAGCCAAAATCGATGGCGCCCACGCATTCAGCCGGTTTCAACATATTACATGGCCATTGCTTGCGCCTGCCGTCACCATCAGTATTGTGCTTAATGTGATTGGCGGGTTGAAACTGTTCGACGTCATTACAGCGATGACCAATAGCGGCCCTGGGTATGCATCGGCTTCGCTTTCTACGTTAATGTATCAGCTGTATTTTGGCAGACAAGATGCAGGGTATGCGGCTGCGGTCGGGAACTTGATGTTTGTCATTATTTCCGTGATCAGTCTGGCCGTGCTGTTCTATCTTCGCAGAAGGGAGGTTGAACCTTCATGAAGAACCGGTTGGGGTGGAAGGAAGGGGCAGCCGTCGTCTTCTGCCTGATTCATATTATCCCCTTTTATATTTTATTTACTTCTTCATTTAAGGCAATTGACGACTTCTCCTCCAAGTGGATGGCACCCGGTTATTTCTATCTGGATAACTTCGTGAATGCATGGAAAGAGGCTCAACTCGGCCGCGCGCTAATGAATAATGTCTTGATCACGGTATGTGCAGGGATATTGATTGTCTTGCTCGGTTCGATTGCTTCCTATCCGCTTTCACGGCGCAAGACCGCGTTGAATAGAACGGTATATTCCATCTTCGTCTCCGCCCTCATCGTACCGCCTTTAACGATCTTAGTCCCTTTGTATAAATTTATGGTTGAAATTGGAGGGATGAATCAGTATTGGGGAATCATTTTGCTGCATGTCACGTTTAGTTTGCCGATGACTATTTTTCTATATACGGGGTTCATTAGCTCGATTCCGCAGGAGCTTGATGAGGCTGCCATGATGGATGGAGCGGGACGTTTTGTGCTGTTCTATAAAATACTGCTGCCGTTATTGAAGCCAGCTACCGCTACGGTGATCATTCTGACATGTGTGAATATATGGAACGATTACCAGTTCTCCGTATTCTTCCTGCAGAAGCCTGAAATCCGAACGATTACCGTTGCGTTGTCCGGATTTTTTAGCCAGTACAATAACAATATTGGTTGGGTGGCGGCAGGTTCCTTCATGGCTGCGATCCCGATTACGCTGGTGTATTTATTCTTACAACGGTACTTTATTCAAGGGTTATCCGCAGGTGCTGTCAAAGGGTAAGTATCATCGTGCACGAATGAAGGACCGTTCCATCTCTTCTTGTTGAGGGAGATGGGCGGTTCTGTTTGTTACTTTGGAAAGGTTAGAAACTTGACAAAAACAATTTACTAATATATACTAACTTACATAAAGTAACTGAAAAATAAGCAAGATGTGGCAGTATTTTTGTGACCAAGCATACAGGAAATGCTCCGTATTGTGAGCATACTTTATAGTGTGGAGTTTGAGGCTTGGATGAAGGGAGCATCTTAGGATGGACAGACGAACGAACCGTAACACATTTGAGTTTGGATTGTATACTTTAGGGGATTTGCCAGCAGATTTACACACGGGGAAGATGATTAGTCCGCATCAACGCCTGAAAGAGATTGTCGAGGCGGCGAAAATAGCCGATGAGGCCGGCATCGATGTGTTCGGCGTGGGAGAACATCATCGATTGGATTTTGCCGTATCTTCTCCACCCGTTGTACTGGCTGCAATCGCTCAGGCAACGAAGCGAATTCGATTAACAAGTGCGACAACGGTCTTGAGTACAGCGGATCCTGTCCGTGTGTTTGAGGATTTTGCTACTTTAGATTTGCTCTCGGATGGACGGGCTGAAATTATATCGGGGCGCGGTGCTTTCTTGGAATCATTTCCGCTCTTTGGGTATGAATTAGAGCACTATCATGCTTTATTTTTAGAGAATATGAAGTTGTTGCAAGAATTGAATGCGAATGAACGGGTAACTTGGAACGGGGACTTCCGTTCGGCGTTGAACAATGCGGAAATTGCTCCTCGCCCGATGCAATCCAAGCTTCCATTATGGGTTGGCGTAGGAGGGACGACAGCGAGTGCTGCATTAGCAGGATCGCTGGGCACAAACATGGCTATTGCGATTCTTGGCGGAGACCCTGCCCGATTCCAGCCGTTGGTCAATGCCTATAAGCAAGCAGGCATGGAAGCTGGGTACCAAGCGAAGGACTTAAGCGTCGGAATTACGAGCCATGGTTACATTGCTCCAACTTCACAGCAAGCGTTAGAGGAATTCTATCCGTACTATGCGAACTATGCCTCTGAATTTAACGGGAATAAGGCCGAGTCCAATAAATTATCGAAGGATCAATTCAAGATCATGACGGGGCCGAAGACAGGACTAGCCGTTGGCAGTCCGGAGCAAATTGCAGAGAAAATTCTGGCGCAGCATGCGATGTTCGGCCATTCACGGTATATGCTGCAATTAGACATTGGCGGCGTTCCTCTGTCTAAGATTGCCAAGGCGATTGAATTGTTAGCGACAGAAGTAGCGCCGATGGTGCGCCGTGAATTAAGTAAACGCACGGATCAAGCGATTGTGAAATCATAACATACGATCATGATAAACAGCCTAACAACCCGCCACCCCAACAGGGGTGAGCGGGTTGTTTATTTCGTTAACCTTTGACAGATCCGGCTAACATGCCTTTCATAATTTGCTCTTGGAAGACGAGATAAATGATGATGGTCGGGATAACCGACATGGCTAAGGCAGCGAGCGTTAGACTATAGTCTGTCCCGTAGCCATCGGCAAATACCGAAAGGCTAAGCGGCAACGTCTTTAAAGATGGTTTACTGATGAAGACGAGCGGGAAGGCGAAGTCATTCCAGAACCGCAGGAACGCAAGCACGGCAATTGTCGATAAAGCAGGTAAAGATAACGGCATGATGATGCGAAGGAACATCGTCCAATATCCTGAGCCGTCGATATGTGCAGCGTCTTCAAGTTCTTTGGGAAATGAAGTCATATACGCGCTGAGGATGAAGATCCCGATCGGTAATTCGAATGCCACATAAGGCAAGATAAGAGCGGCATAGGTATCCAGGATCGACATTTCTTTCATCATAATGAATAGCGGTACGAGCGTACTGTGCACCGGGATGAGCATACCGATCAGGAAGAGCCCCATGATAAGCGGCTTATACCTGAACGTAAACCGGGATAGAACGAACGCTGCCAGGGCACTAATGAATAAAGTAAGTACAAGTGAAATCGATGTGACGATCAAGGAATTGAGAAAAGCAACATCCATGTTCGCCACCGTCCATGCCCGCGAGAAATTCGTGAATTGCCATGAGCTGGGCAAGCTGAACGGATTCGAGAAAAATTGCTCATTGGTCTTAAAAGCACTAATAAATAACCACAGCAGCGGATAGAGTGTCAGCAATGCATACAGGGTAAGACCTGTTGTGATGATGCCGCTGATCCATTTCCGCCACCCAAAGCTGCCTCGCTGAGCGGAGGAAGCCGGTGACATAGCTAGTTGACGCATTAGGTTCCCTCCTTCATAGAGCGACGTCCAAGCCGTCTGTTCCTGTCCGCTCAGAGTGCATTTTTGTTCCGATTCATGAGCAATTGGCTTCCTAGAATCAGGAGCAGGCTGAGGATGACAATGGATGTGGATACCGCACTCCCGTAGCCATATCGGAAAATATTAAATGTATTGTTGTACATGTAGGTGGCGAGAAGCTCTGTTGAATTCGCGGGACCGCCGCGAGTCATAATAAAGATCAAATCAAATGCTTTCAAGCTGCCGGAGATACATAAGATGACAGCGACTTTTATCGTCCCCCAGATGATCGGGAGCGTAATTCGCATAAGCTTCCGAAAGCCTTCTGCTCCATCCATTTTCGCTGCATCATTCACCTCGCCGGGGATATTCTGCAGAGCCGCAATAAACAAGATGAGATAAGGACCAATGTTGCTCCAAATGATCGGAGGACCGATGGAGAACATGGCAACCTTCGGATCTGACAGCCAACCCGCCTTCCATGAAGATAACCCGACGGAATCGAGCAGGAAGTTCAGAATACCAATCTGCGGATGATAGATATACCCCCAGATAAGTCCGATGACAACCGAGGATAACACCATCGGCATGAAGATGGAGGCACGCAGAAATTTCTGAATCCAGGAGTTGCGCGTAAGCAGGATGGCAAGAACTAATGCAATCGGCACTTGACCGAAGATCGAATAAGCTACGATATACAAATTGTTCTTAAATGAGTTCCAGAAGATCGGATCTCGTAGGACTTCCACATAATTGCCCAAGCCAATATACTTGGGTTCCCCAATACCTTTCCAGCTGAAGAACCCGTAATAAGATGACCATATGACCGGGACGACAACGAAGATGAGATAGAGGAGTAACGCAGGGAGCAAGCCTATGAGGATGAATGCTCTTGCGCGAGCTGCTGTTGTCATATCCACCGTTCCTTTTCGTTAGACTATTCTTTTAGGCCTTGTTCTTGCGCATCTTGAATTTTCTTCGCAATTTCCTCTGGCTTCGCACCTAAGAGAAGCTCTTGCAATCCGTTGTTCACGGTTTCCGTAGCTGCGGATGTCAGCTTCGAATCATATACAGGCGTACGCTTCACGCTGTTCACAAGGCTATAGAGATCTGCGAATAACGGTTCAACTTTGCTTTTATCTAAATCTACTTTAAAGCTCACGAGCTGGTTAGCCTCTAGGGTTGTTTTTTGAGCTTCAGGTCCTGCTAAAGCAAGGATAAGCTGATTGGCGATGTCTTTCTTTGCACCTTCAACTTTACTGCTAAGCGCCGGTCCTACGCCGGTCGCTCCCGATACCGAGTTCGGATCCCCTTTGCCATTTGGGATGGAAGGCAATACCGCTACTCCTGTTGCTGCTAATACATCCTTTGGTGCCGTAGCTACGAGATTCGTAACGGCCCATCCGCCTTCGATGATCATGGCTGCTTTGCCTTGCGCATACAATTGTTCCATTTGCGTGGTGTCGATCGCATTGAAGCCTTCCTGGAATGCGCCTGTCGTACCTAATTGCTGCAAGTAGGTTAAGGCTTGAACAAATTCAGGGTCCGTAAATTTCGCTCCATCCTGGGCGACGGCCTTGTCGAACCATTCGGTACCGGTGACTCGGTCTGCTAACGAGCTAAGAATACTGGATTGCGCTAACCAAGGTGCTTTGTTCCCAAGTGCGATCGGAATGATATTTTTTTCTTTTAGCACCTTCACGGCATTTAAGAGTTCGTCCCATGTTTTCGGAACGGTTAGCCCATTTTCGGTCAGGATGGTTTTGTTATAGTAAAGAATGGATGTCGGCGATAAACCCATCGGTGCGCTGTAAGTCTTGCCGTCAAAGGTGAAATCATCGAAGGAGTTCGGCAAGTACCCATCCTTCCACGCGGGATTGCTATCAAGCAGATCATTCAAGGGTTGAACGAGCCCGGCGGATGAGAATTCCTTGGCGATCGTTCCCGGATGCATAATGAACACGTCAGGCAATTCATTCGCAGCTGCGACGGTTTTCAGGCGCTGACGATAGCCGTCAGGCGGAATCGCTTGAATATCGAGCTGTACATTGGCGTGATCTTTCTGGAACTGATCGATAATGCCCCGCATGGCTTTGGCGCGAAGGTCTTCACCCGTAAAGTTATGCCAGAGCGATAGCTTGACTTTCTCTTTAGGTTGTTCCTCGTTCTTCGTTTCTGTCGTTGCAGGTGAGGATTCTTCCTTCGCAGGCGTACTGCTGCTGCCGCATCCCGCCAACGCCACGCTAAACATCATCAATAGCAATAGAGCATGAACGAATCTCTTTTTCATGATTGCAACCCCTCCTGATATATGTGATCTACTTCAGTATAGAATCTGCTCTGCGTGCTCAACAGGGGACATCATTCAGGAGCAGGGTAGATAGAATTCAGTTTCTTTCGCGATATTCCGAAGGCGTTCTCCCCGTATGTTTCTTGAATAACTGACTAAAATACTTCATGTCTTCATAGCCGACGGCCTTGGCAACTTGACTGATCTTTGTCTCCGACTCCGCTAGAATTTCCATCGCGCGGTTCATGCGCTCACGTGTAATAAATTCAATGTAGTTCAATCCTGTCTCCCGTTTGAACACTTCACTGAAATGATTCGGATTCAAATGCACCTGTCTCGCCACTTGCTGCAACGTGATACTCGTGTGCAGATGCTCCCGAATATAGACCATCGCGCGTCCAATGTAGGAATTCCCTCGATGTTCCACGCTAGATTCCCGGTATGTATCCATGATGGAGCAGCATGTTCGGTATAAGGCTTCTTCAGGATGATCATTGAGTTGGATGGTTTCCTGCGGGTTGCCGTCTAAAGGGTTGTCCTCCTTGCACGCTACCGGATTTACACGTTCTAACCATCGATACCCCGAGATAAGCACGGATTGGAGATACGCGAGCAAGGAAGCAGGTGTCGCTTGGTCATCTTGGATTTGCTCGGCAATACGATCACGGATCCATACATGCAGTTCCGCACGGTTCCCTTTCACCAGAATGGAGGATAGGGCCGCCTCTTCTTCACGAGAGCATACGGACCTTCCTCCCTTGCGATGTTGAATATGTTCATAGGAGAGTGTTTCTTGCCCCCCAGAGATATATCGATATGCCAGCGTATGTTCAGCTTCGCGGTAAGAATCTTTCCATCCGGTATACGAAGATACATAGGCGCCTAAGGCCGCAAAGATGGAGCATTTTAATAAGGCTTCGATCCTCGTGATGATACGGGCAATGTCGCTGGATGGATCCATAGGGCGATGATCGAAGCGTAAAAGAATAAGGAGCGAATCGGGACGCAGAATCGTCTCGCAGCTGAATGATTCGCACATCATATTTTCAATGGCAAATAAGAGAAGCGCAGACTCGTCCCAACCCGAGGCGGTAATCAGCATGACTTGATAGGCGAACGGAGGCGGGACGAGATCGAAATGCTCTTGTGCGGACAACCGCATGTCTTCGCTGACGACGCCTTCTGTGATCAACTGCTCGAGCAGCTGCGTCCGGTAAGCCTGATGGTGGCGTGATTCCCGTTTCTCTTCCGCCCATCGATCTTGAATCCGCTGCTGGGCTTTGACCATCGTCTTGATAATCTCTTCCGGTCGGCTGGTTTTGAGCAGATAATCGCTTACGCCTTCACGCAAGGCTTGTTGTGCATAGGAGAATTCGTCGTATCCCGACAAGATGACCACTTCAATATCGGGGTAATGCGTGCGAAGATGAGCTGCCAACTCCAGTCCGTTCATGCCCGCCATTCGAATGTCCGTAAGGACCAACTGCGGTTGTTCTATCGGCAATCGTTCCAGCGCTTCCTCTGCGGATGCCGCAGGGGGCAGAACTTGAATGCCTAAGCCGTGCCAGTCGATAACTTGACTGATTCCCGTACGGATAATGACTTCATCGTCAACAATAAGTAACTTCAAATTAAATCCTCCTTGTAAGGAATGCTGAATGAGACTTGTGTCCCATGACCAGCAATACTCTCGATGGTTAATCCTGTATCTTGTCCGTAATGAAGCTGCAGGCGTTGATGTACATTCCGAAGACCGTAACTTCCTTGGGGTCCTGCATGTTGGTCCATTGGGGCCTCCAGCTGCTGGCGAATCAACTGCAATTGCTCGGTCGTAAGTCCTTTTCCAGAATCTTCGACGGAGAAATGCATCCACCCCTCATTCAACGGCTGTGCACGAACGGAGATATATCCGTTATCCTGCTGTTGCATGATGCCATGAATGATGGCGTTTTCAATAAGCGGTTGAAGAAGAAGCTTCAACATCCATTTGGACTCGATCGCTGCATCGATGATAAATTCAATTTCAAATTGATTTGGATAGCGAATGTTCTGAATGCTGGCATAATGCCGTGCATGTTCCATCTCTTGCTTGACGTGGCAATATTCATGGCCCCGGTTCAGGCTAAATCGCAGAAAGTCGCTTAAGGAGCCTACCATTTCAGCGATCTTCGAATCTCGGTTCATGAGCGCCATCCAATGGATGGAAGCCAGCGTATTGTATAGAAAATGCGGATTGATTTGCGCTTGGAGCGCTTGCATATCAGCTTCTTTCTTCAGCGCTTCATTGCGCTGGACTTGATTCATTAACCGTTGAATCCGCTCGCCTAGCTTGTTATAGCTATGAATGAGCAGACCGACCTCATCGGACGAGGTCACGCGAATCGCGACGACATCATCATCCGGCTGAAAGTCTTTCAACGAATGAGCTAACGATTGCAGCGGCTTGGTCACGCGTTGGACGAAAAAGAGCACAAATGCCGCGATAATCAGCATGGCAAGTCCGACAGCTAGAGCTGTTATGGATAGTACATACCGGTTCTGGGCTTGATATTGCTCGAAAGGGATGACGGCCATAAGCGTCCAATTCACGTTCGGAACCTTATAGTAGACGATCGTTTTTTTGGCTGCACCCGATCCGTAATTCATGAAGCCACGCGGATCATCCATGGCGCTCAGGTTAGGAAATAGCTTCGTAACGGGCTGTGTAAGGTAATCGCGTTGGCCCCCGGAGATGATCTTGCCTTCTTGATCCAGGAGCAGGACATAGCCGTCCCCATCAATACCGGGCTTTAAAATAAAGTCCGCAATGGCGGATTCATGGATGCTAATGGATAGGACTCCTTTGGACCGATAGGTCGTCATGCTGCCAATCGGACGAAGGAGTGAGATCACTTTTTCTTCTCCTGTGGTTGTTACGTTCTCATACAACGAGGTCCACCATTTGGTACCGGGTTGCGTGTTCACGGGATGGGTCGGTGTTAAGGACAAGCCGTTCTGAAAGATCGTGGTGTTGGATAAGGAATGATTGCGATTGTTCGGATAGATGGAGATATCTGAAATATACTTTTTGGAAAATACGAGATTGGATAAGAAGCCCATGATCTTAATCTGCAGCGAGCCGTTCTGATTCGGCTTGGCCAGATACTGCTGAATATCTTCTTGTCCGATCAGGAAGATGGACATATTCTCGACATCTTGAATAATAAACTCCAGATTCGTGTCAATCTGACGAAGAATGCTCATGCTGGATTGTTTGGCTTTCTCTTCCGCTTCGAGGGCTGCGATCGTGTAGAGCACATATCCGAGCGATAACAGCGGTACGAGAATCGAACCGAGCAGAATCACCGACAGTTTACGTTTCAAAGACTTGCCTAACCAACGTTGCATCGTGATGGGACACTCCTTTTGAGGGTGAAGTATGTACGTTGCTAGAATTATACAGTACCTTATGTGGGTTGGGGAGGGAGATATTTGGCTAGTGCGGAAGTGATCGCGAGATTCAAAGATCTCTGCCGTAGAATGTTAACTAATGCATAAATAAGTCATGCGAGGAGGAAAAAAAGTCTTTCAGGGGCAAATTAATGGACGTAATAAGCAACAATTATTATGGTATACTCGTCTAAATTAATGAATGTAAGTTAAAATTTAGGAGGTATGATATGAAGAAGAAAACGATGATTATATCAACTTTAGCGATGGTGATGGTTTTATGTGGGACTATATATTTCATTCAATCCCCTGTTAAATTAAATACAAATATGGCTAAAGGAACTGAAACTAAACTAGACGAATCACAGCTTATCTCAAAAGAAGAATATACAGAAATGAGTAAAATTATTATCGATTACAATAAAGGTTTGATTCCCGAGTCTGAACTTGCAAAGGCCGAAAAATTACTTAAAAAGCATCCGGAACTAAAATCTAAAAATCCCGTTCCTTATAAGCAGAAATAAAAAATCAAGAGACTGGGTGCTGATTGTTGCTTGCCTATGACGATGGTTATTATCGCGCGGCTGCAGCTCATGTTCTTAGAAGACGTCCTAGGGGGAGTATAGGGGGAAAGAGAATAAGCTGACCGTTATCAAAAGAAAAGGATCAGCTTGTTGGATTGGCTTCGGAGGTTGTCGTTTCATCATATCGGGCTAAGGCCCGCGTCGCAGATTCGTACATCCGCTGCTTAAAGTGCTCGCTCTCGATCACCTTGACGCGCATCCCAAGAAACCGAAGCTTCGATAGTATATATTCGCTTTCATCCTGTAGGAAAGTTAGCTGGATCGTATAGCTATCCTGAGCTTCATCATAGTTGATGTCTTTTTCGAAACAGGAAAAGGCGTATAAGATACGAGAAAGCTCGCGGTTATATCTTCGAAGCACGAGAATCGTTGCCTGACGTTGATTGGCGGCGTGACGGCTTTCGATCTCCGATTGAATATGCTCTATTTGCGTCGGAGTTATCGACGATTCAGCGACATCCACGATCTGCTGAAGCCGTGTATGCATCAAGGTCCGTCGTCGTAGGTTGTACCACAAGAGGTACCATTCTCGCTTTACCATCGAATATTCCAGCTTATAGGCATACCCTGCTTCCTCATGATAGATCCGACCATCCTTGATCTTGTAAGTTAATTGAACCCCAGTTTGCCGAAGGATTAGCCGCCGCAGGGTTCGGAGATGCGGATGATAAACATGCTTATCCTTGCTTCCCGCTTTTTCCAACAGTGCCGTGGAGACGTCGAATGTTGCGTCTTGGCGAAGCAGCGTCTGAAGTTTGTCTAAAGTCACAGGCGAGAAAGCTTCATGCGCGGAAGGATGCTGCAGCATGGTTTTGAGCCATGTCCGCTCTTGCGATGTGATCATGAAGGCGCCTTGTTCCTCTATTCGTGATAAAAGTTGGTAGTTAAATATTTTCTCGAACAGCTGCATAGTAATCTCGAATCTCCTTCCATTCTGCCATCATTTCTTCCCGCAGAGAACGCGGTTCGAGCACTTCGCAGCTAGAACCGAAGCTTCGAATCCAAGGTTTGATTTCCAACGTGCCATTCACGGTGATCTCGAAGATGAAGGATTCATTCGTCGTGTTCGAAACCATACCCCATTGTCCTTGCAGAAGTACTCGCTCATGAATGAAATTCGGTATCGGGGGTTCGGGCGTGAAGAATCGAATCCTTATGTTGACGGGATGCCCTGTATCGACGAGCCAGCTATGTTGTATTTTGTGCTCCAGTTCGCTTCTCTTCGCTTGAAATAGCGCTTCTTCAACGGGTTCATCTTCCACTAATTGTGTGATTCCTTCCATACGAAACTTTCGGATTCCATACCTAGAGCTGTACCCGATCAGATAATATCTCCCATACTGATGATCATAAATGATCGCAAGCGGGAGTGTCTGCTCCTGCTTTCCTTCAAGATCCCGTTCATAGAGCGGATTCGTGTTCTGTGACGTATAGGTTTGGGGACTTTTCGGCGAAAAATACGTAAATCTCACCTTCCGACGGGCATGGATAGCTTGCAGCAATGTGAACAGATGCGCTTCGTCCAGAATACGGGAAGGATAGTGGTATTTATAGAGAAAAGGCTCCGTAAACGCCGGGATCGCTTCATGACGTTGGATGAATTTCAGTAATCCTTCGCGGAGCAAGTACCCTTGTACGGAGGGGATCTGTGTATTCGCCATGATATCGACGAAATCATATAAATCGATGAGTTCATCCGATGTTAGTTGTTGCACAAGATCGTTATCGATTCGGTACCGATAGGGACGAGGTCCTGATTCTTTGCGAATGACACCGACCTGCTCCAAATACTTCACGTCTGCCCGAATCGTCTTCTCATCCGGAAGCGCAGCATCAGAAGGGAGCGTGTTACCGCAGATCTCTAAGAGCTCCATCGCGGTATAGGCACGTTCGTTCATGGCCGCGACCAGTGTGGAGATGCGCTGACTCTCTGATTCTTTGAGTGATTTCGCTCGGAAAAGAAACAAGAGGATGGGGCTTGTCGTATCGTAATATCGATATCGGAGTGTCTCCGTGAATTCCTTCTCGGTTATCGAACGTTCTGGATGAATCGTTCCTACAATATCTTTGAGACGGCGAAGGGTCTTATCAATCGAATGTACAGATAATCCTAACCGATCGGCAAGCTGCTGACGATTGTATGCGCCGCTCGTAAGCATGAACAAGCGTAATAATTGGATTTCTTTATCGAAGCTTTCTTTGGCCATGCTCGCGTCCTCCTTGTTCGATCGCACTTCTTTCATTGTATCAGGCCGTAGAAGGGGATAAAATGGAAACTTTTTTAGCGTCGTAATACTTTCGCCATGTTCGTGATGGATGAAATGAGCGATGATAGGGCAAGAACAGCACGATGATGCACGTCATTGGACGTTATCATAGATCGATTCATGGATGGGTGACTGTACCTGGGCTTGGACTTCAAAGGTTCGGCAGTGCGCGCATATCCTATATGCATGTATGCTGTACAGCTCTTTCCCGGCATGTATCCACCAACAGGGGTTCGATTCCCCACATCGATAGGGCCGATGAACTGGTAGTGTACTCGACTTTCAATCGAGAATTACAAATTATTCGACTGAAGCAGAGAGATGCTCAGTGGCTAAGGCAGCACACTGCGCTGAAGCTCAGTAATCCGCAGATACCGACTAGGGCAAGTCTCTATTGGCGCTGAATCATCCGGTGAATTCGAAATGGATTGCCGTTGAATCTTTGGGTAATTCATCTGGATGAACGGTTAGCGAAGAGAATTTCTCTTTTCTTAAGCGAGATTCCGCGGATGCCGCAGGAGGATCTCTCAAGCAAGGTCAACCATGGAACAGCAGTGATGAGGCTGCTGAAGGAGGCAACAATCATGTTTACATTCAAAAAAACGACGATACATACCGATGAGCGCGGTCTGCTATTCCGCACGGAAGCTTTGCCAAATTGTTAACGCCAGGAACCTATCGGTTTTCACCTTTTTCAGATGATACGGTTATAGTTATGAATGTGATGAAACCATTTGTGGTGGAAGGTAAGGAGTTGCATATCTTCATGCAAAATGACCTGCTGTTACAAGAACTGGAGATAATCGAAGTGCAGGATTATGAATACGTGCTTCATTACGTGGACGGCAAGTTCGCCGGTCTGCTCAAATCAGGCCGATATGCATTTTGGAACGTATTCCAACAGCACACGACGATACGCATCGACCTTCGGCATCCTGAATTATCGCTAGACGTAGAGAGAGCGATCTTGCCGAAAATCGCTGCTTATATTCAATCTTTTGAAGTGATGAGCCACGAGTCGGGCGTGCTCTTCTACAACAATGAGATGTTGCGTGAACTTAAGCCAGGCAAGTACTACTTCTGGAAGAGTCCCGTTTCGGTTGCCGTAAAAACCGTCGACCTGCGTCAACAGCAGCTGGATATGACAGGTCAAGAAATGATGACAGAAGACAAAGTCACGTTACGGTTAAATTTCGTCTGTCAGTATCGCATTCTTAATCCTTTAAAGGCGCTGGAAATCAAGTCCTTCGAGGAGCAGATGTATGTGCAGTTGCAGCTTCTTCTGCGAGAATATGTCGGGACGATGAAGCTGGATGACTTGCTTCGCATGAAGCAGGAAATCGGGATGTTCGTATTGACTCGTTTAAATGAGAAGCTTATCGAGGAAGGCGTACAATTTCTATCCGCAGGGGTGAAGGATATCATTCTGCCAGGGGAAATCAAGGATATTCTGAATACCGTGCTGCTTGCTGAGAAAAGGGCACAAGCCAACCTCATCACACGTCGGGAAGAGACGGCTTCGACCCGCAGCCTGTTGAATACCGCGAAGCTGATGGATGAGAACCAGACGCTGTACCGATTGAAGGAGCTTGAATTCTTGGAGAAAATTTGCGAGAAAATCGGCACCATATCCTTGACCGGGGGAGGGAATTTGCTGGAGAAGCTGAATTCCTTAGTAGGAGATAAAACGACTGGCAAAGGAGATGCGCGATGAATCGACTTATGAATCGAATCCAAAGATCGTCTTCAGGATATATCCGCTCGCATGGTTGAATTACGAGGTCACAGGAGCTAGATAAATAGATAATAGAACCCCCAATTCACCTCAGGTGCAACGGGGGTTCTTGATGTTTTGAACGTTACATGGATTCGGTCATGGACTGCGGCTTGATTCTCGTTATATCGGCTTCTTCTTGTAGATTTAACACAGGCAGCCGATAGATACTGCGATGCTTACCCGGTCCGTAATAATCCGTCTCGTCATGGCTCCATTGAAAGCCAAAGGCTTGAAGAGCCTTGATTGATGCGCTATTCGTGTCATTGACGGTAACCCAAATATTTTGTAGATGGGGGAACGAGCGAAGAGCAGACAATCTGGCTTCAATCAGTCGTTTGCCAATGCCTTGTCCTTGAAAGTCAGGAGCCACGTTGCTGAATAACATCCACCCTGATCGCTGTGTCATATCGATCCCTGCGCAACTAAACCCGACAAGCCGGCCCTCATGGGTTGCTTTGAAGATTAGGTTGGGAAACAATTCGAAGTATTTTTTTAATTCATGTTTGTTCATCCGGTCTGGCAGCGTTAAATCGGCTAACGTAATCATGTCCGAATAATCTTCTCGCTGTACAAGTTCAATTTGGATATTCATGGTGAACAGCCTCCCTGGGGTGGAATGGTATCGATGGATACGTCCAGCATAACAGAGGCTTGTTAAGCGAGTTCACAACTTATATAAAGTTTTTGTATAATGATGCCGGAATGAGATCAAACGAATGGCATTCAATAATGGATTGCGTTATGATGAATGGTATTGTAAAGAAGATATAAAATATCGAGGTGGATCTACGTTGAAAACAGTCGTCGTTGTAGGTGGAGGAATTACAGGCTTATCCACGGTGTACTATTTACAAAAACAGGCCAAAGCACATCAATTAGATATCAAGCTTGTTCTGCTTGAGGAGAACGAAATGCTTGGCGGCAAAATTAACACGGTCCATCATGGTGATTTCTATATGGAGGTCGGTGCGGATTCCATTGTTGCGCGTAAGCCCAATGTCGCCCCTCTGATGGAAGAATTGAACATACAAGATCAAGTCGTGTATAACGCGACAGGAACTTCTTTTATCTATACGGAAGGCCAATTGAAGAAGATCCCCGAGGACGCTGTATTCGGTATTCCGCTTAGCATTGAGTCGCTTGCAACGAGTGAACTGATCTCTGCGGAAGGGAAGGTTGAGGCGCTGAAAGACTTGTATACGCCGAACGATTCCTTTACCAAACATGATTCGATCGGATTGTTCCTGGAAGCTTGCTTCGGACGAGAAATGGTAGAGAAGCAGATTGCTCCCGTCTTATCGGGTGTATATTCAGGCAAACTGAACGAATTAACGATCGCGTCGACGCTGCCTTATTTACTGGAGTATAAGAAAGAATACGGAAGTATTATTAAAGGGTTATCCGCGAATCGGCAGAAATTTAAAGGTGCCAGCGATAAAAAGTTCCTTTCGTTTACCCAAGGAATGAATGTATTGATCGAAGCCATGGAAAATCAATTGTCAGACGTGGACATCCAAAAAGGGGTACAGGTCCAGCAGATTGTGAAGGATCAAGAACAATATAGGATCTCGATGTCTAATCAGTCGGACATCTTGGCGGATTTTGTGGTGATGACTACGCCGAATGCCGTAACACATGCGTTACTTCAAGCCAAGGAACTGGATGATGAGTTCAATCAACTACAGAACAGTTCGATGATTAGTGTATACCTTGGTTTTGACGTGCAAGACAGTGTATTGCCTCAGGACGGGACGGGCTTTATTGTAGCTGATAGTCGTGATTTGCGTTGTAATGCATGTACGTGGACAAGCCGGAAGTGGGAGCATACCTCCGCGCGTCATCAACTGCTCGTCAGATTATTTTATAAAAGTTCAAATCCTGCCTTCGCTGCATTACACCAGATGACGGAAGAAGAAGTTATGAACGAAGCATTAAAAGATATCGAGTTGAGCTTGGGTATCACGGATCAACCTGTCTCCTATGAGGTTACGAAATGGATGAATTCCATGCCATATTATCACATCAAACACCATCAAATCGTTGAAGCGCTGGAACAGAAGTTAGCTGCCCTGTACCCTCGTGTGCTGTTGGCTGGATGTTCGTATTATGGCGTCGGTATACCGGATTGCATCGCGAACGGGGAACGAACAGCTGAAACTATTGTGGAACAGATCGAAGCGGGCATGCGGGTCTAGCCGATAAAACGTGAATTAAAAATAAATGGGAAGAGTCGCTAGTATCGAGAGACTCTTCTTTTTTTTAACTACAAGAATAAGAATCTGATAATGCTCAACGTCGAAGGTTTTCCAAATGGAGGGTCTTTTTCATAAATCAATGGACGGTTACAATCCGGTTCGAATCCTCTATGATGGTACCATATCAAGTGGAAACCTGAGGTCGTCATAATTATCATCTTATGTCTGGTTTAGGGACACACATGGTAAAGGAGGGGACGAAATGGACGTACCTGCTGGGGTATGGATCGTGGGCGGCATTATTATCATTATTTTGTCTTGGATAACATTCTGGGTGACGAATAAAGCTTACTCGAAGAAATGGGAAAATGATGAACAGGATTTTATCAAATAAGTAAAACTCCATATAAATGTTTAACCACCTCGACAAATGGTTAATGAAAAACAAGAAGACGCTCTAGTCTATACTAGGGCGTCTTTTCGTGCATGAACCTCATGCAGCTTGATGCCGATATGGTCTAAGAAATGACGGACAATTTTGGTCTGGTACGCTTTTCGTAAGGAGAGGGGGAGCTCCCAAGAGGTTTCGACGGTGACGGCTTTCGCTTTGAATAACGTGACAGCCGCAAATCTGGCCGATCCAGGTAAATGCCGAAGACGTAAGTTGAATTTTCGCTTTTTGGAGGAGATATCGCGATTCAATTTATGGATGATTTTTCGGGAAAGGGTTGCCGATGCACTCCAGTGATTAGTTATTAACGACTGGCCAAGGTATTTTCGACTCACATTGGAGAACCCATTAGCTTCGTGTAGATCTAATACCCAGGATGGACGATAGCGATTAGCAACTCGAATAATAGCAGCGGATAGCGGATGTCTTGCTGATTGTCCTTTTGCTTTGGGAAAAGTACGATTGAGATCCGGTAGGCCTCGAATACGCAGGCCATATGCGCTTTGATTCACAATCGGAATAATGACCAGTGTACCAGTATCGAAGCGAAGCTGCCCTCGCTGCAAGCGATGAATCAGACTTGTCGCAGCGGCGATGCTTCCGACTTCATTCCCGTGAATCCCTGCCGTGATCATCACGACGGGACCGTGTTGTTCGCCGCGAGCCACATAGTACGCTGTCTTGAATTTCGTTTTTCTGGCCAATGTAAGTTTCTCGATTCGCAAGTTCCATCACCTCGAAGTTAATATACTAAAAATCTGTACGAATGGTTCGTATCCCCTTCCTCAGATCATGGTGATGATGGAATACGAGATCAATGAGGTGTGTTAAATATATGGGGTATATGCGCGTATTTTGGGTGGTGTATGGAAGACAGGGGCCTATCAACATCCGAAAGCGGGGTGAATAGTGTATAGTGTCGTGTCATTTTAGGGCATAGGTGGATGATTGAAGTGAAATTGTTGATTATTGCTCCAGAACAAAATCCAGTTCCCCCTCCTGTCGGCGGGTCTGTTGAGAATTGTATTTTTCAAATATCGAAGCAAATATCGAATCGGCATCAAGTGACGATCGTCAGCTTGCAGCGGAAAGGGCTCCCAAAGAAGACGAAGATGGGTCATGTCACCATCCTGCGGGTACGAGGGGGTTCGAAAAAAACGTACTTGTCCCATGTGATGAAAAAAGTTAAAGGAGGGCATTTCGATCTTATTCAGATCGATAATCGACCGAGTTTTGTTCGAGTCGTACGTCGAGCATTTCCCACAACACCGATTTCTGTATTTCTGCACTCCGTCACGTTCGTGACATCTCCAATGACAACGAGACGACAAGCTGCAATCGATTTACGTGAAGCGGATCTGATCATTGGTAATAGCGGCTCCCTAAAGAGAACTTTGCAGCACATGTTCCCTCAACATAAGAAAAAGATAAAATACGTGCATCTTGGGGTTGATTTGACGCAATTTCATCCCGGTAAGCAAATCTCTCAGGGTCGATTCCGGGTTCTATTCGCCGGAAGATTGATCCCGAGAAAAGGGATTCCCGTCCTCATGAAAGCGATCCATATCGCCCGTAAAACTGCACCGGCTGTTCATCTCACAGTAGCGGGAGGAACACATCATGCTGCGTATAAAAAACATCTGAAGAAATTGGCATCCTCATTGCGTCTACCTGTCACATTCATAGGCAATGTCTCTCGAAGCCGAATGCCTGCATTCTATCGGTCTGGAAATTGCTTCGTGTGTCCCTCGCAAAAGCTGGAAGCCTTTGGTCTCGTGAATGTTGAAGCCATGGCCTCAGGATTGCCTGTCATCGCATCCCATAATGGAGGCATCCCTGAGATTGTGAAGCATGAATCCAATGGTCTCCTCGTCAAGTCTTATCGTCATCCGGAGGCGTTCGCCAAACATATTGTGTATCTTGCAAAACATCCTGAAGTGGTGAGACGACTCGGAAAGCAGGCCAGAAAAGATGTAGAAACCCATTTCAGTTGGAAAAAAACAGCGAAGAATCTCATGCAGATCTATCAGTCAGCTATTTAACGTGGAGGGATGAGCGGTGGGTCGATATGTGGTGAGCAAATGGAAGAAAACAAAAGCGCTCGAGGAATATGAAAGCTTGAAGCAGGTCATTCCAGATACCGTCCGGATGACGAAAACCAGCTTACAGAATCACCTGAAAGAATATGAAATGGTCTATATTAAGCCTGATTCCGGAACGTTTGGCAATGGTGTCATGCGTGTCAAAAAAACGAAAAACGGCTACCGTTATCAGCTGGGTGTAAAAATCCGTGATTTCGCATCCTATTCACCCATGTATAAGTCGATTCTAAGACATACCAAAGGAAAGCGGTACTTGGTGCAACAGGGTATTCATCTACTCAAACATCATGGCAGATCCTTTGATCTTCGGGTTATGGTCCAGCGCTCACCGAAGAAATCATGGGAAACGACGGGGATTATCGGGCGTGTAGCGGCTCCGCGTAAAATCGTGACCAATTATCATAGCGGTGGAACGCTCGTCGTAGCGGAGAAGCTGCTTGGCCAACATACAAAAAATTTAAAAACGCAGCTCCAATCCTTAGATAAGCTTGGGGTTAAGGTTGGCGAGGCGATGGGTAAAAAATTCCCCGGCGTATGCGCGTTAGGTTTGGATGTGGCTATGGATGAAAGCCTGACACCGTGGATTCTCGAAGTGAACACGAGTCCAGATCCTTTCATTTTCCGCAAACTGCCGGATCCATCGATTTTCAGAAAAATCCGCCGATATTCGAGGTTATGTAAGAAGTAATGTTCACCCCCGGCCGCATAGAACCAATCTACGGATCGAATATCTCGCCAGTTCAAGCAGTCACGAAACAGCCTGTTTCCTGTTACATGGAGGGCTGTTTTTTATTGTCTGTTATTACTGTGAAAATGGCTGTGTATGGGACGGATTGAACTGGAAATGATTCGCACATAAAAGGAATCCTGTGTTAAGCTAAGACGTAAGCGATTATTTCGTTGGTTCAGATCTTGATCTCGTAAAGGAGCGTTATTCTCATGGCAAAAGTCGTTATTATCTCGGGAAGTCCGACACCGACTTCTCGTCTGAATGCATTAATGGAGCGGAGTCAGTCGTATTTGCAGCAGCAGGGCTTCGAAGTAAATACCATCACGGTAGCCTCGCTGCCTGCGGAGGATTTAATCAAAGCCAATTGGAATAGTGAAGAAATTCAAGCGGCGATCAAGCTTGTGGATGAAGCAGAGGGAGTTATCTTGGCAAGCCCAGTTTACAAAGCAGCTTATACCGGCGTATTGAAAGTATTCCTGGACTTGTTACCCCAGAAGGGACTCGAAGGGAAGCTGGTACTGCCATTGTTCGTGGGCGGATCCATGGCGCATTTATTATCGATAGATTATGCGTTGAAGCCGATCGTGTCTGCATTAAGTGGGAAGCATATTTTGAGCGGCGTGTATGCCGTGGATGCGTGGATTCAGCGTTTAGAAGAAGGCGGGTATTCGATGTCTGAGGAGTTAGAAGAGCGACTGGCTCGAACGTTGAAGGAATTCGAAACCGTATTGGCGTGGAGAAAGACTCTGCCGAAAGAACTGGTCTAATTATTATTACATACCATTACATTTCCATAAAGAGGCGCCTCCTTGGATGCGTCTTTTTTGTGTTGAATAAGCTTTCTTGGAAAGCGGAGTGGTAAAAGATTGTCTGACGACGAGTTTTGGCTTTTTCCCCCGACATCTATGTTTTGGATCAAATAAGAGGGGGAAAAAACAAGATGTTTGAGTAAAAGGAGGACAACTTTTTCCGGGAAGCGAGACAAGAGCTTATTCAGCCGCATAGAAAAAGACGCATCCACCGATGCGCCTTTATTCTCCTTACCCGATCAGCTGAGCATATTTCAGTCCATTCACAATCCCGCCTTCATCAACATGCGTCGTAATGTAGTTCGCATAGGGCTTCAAGTCCTCGTGGGAGTTGCCCATCGCGATCCCTAATCCGACAACCTCAAGCATTTCCTTGTCGTTCAAGCCATCCCCGAAAGCTATAGCTTCCTCTGGCTTAATATTTAAGAGTTGAAGCATCGCGTTAATGCCTTCCGCTTTGGAAGCATCGCTTGGCAGCACATCCATCGCTGTCTGATGCCAGCGAATATAGCGAAGTCCAGGAACTGCGTCCAGATAGAAATGCTCATGATCTGCTTCATTATGCAGGAATACTTGATAGATATCTTCATTACGCCAGAATTCGGGGTCCAAGCCGGGTAAATCGACTTTCAACGAGTTAACGGCATCTAACATAAACGTATCGTCCACGTTATTCGTGAAGAACGATGTATCGCCTTCAAATACGAGCGTATGGTTATATTGAGCTGCGTGTTGTACGAGACCTTCGACTTGTTCGCGCGGAATCGGACGCTTATATATCGGTTTGCCTTGATAGACCACATACCCGCCGTTTAAGCTGACATAGGAATCAATCCCGAGCTGCTCTGCCAGCGGTTTGAAGAAATAGGGTGCGCGACCTGTTGCGATAACGGCTTCGATACCGCGGCTTTTCAATTCAGCGATCGCTTCTATTGTATCTTGCGGAATTTGTTTCTCTTCATTCACTAACGTCCCATCAATATCAAAAAATGCTATTTTATACGTCATGTGTCGGATCTCCCATCCATGTGTTTATCTCTATTCTATATATATGGATGTAATATACCACCCGTTCGACTTTTCTTGCAAGTTTCATAGATTTCCATACGAAGTGTATGTGGAACATTTGTATGGATTTGGAACATGAAAATAGAGCAAACTTTGGTAAAATAGATAAACGACATCTTGTGATAACGGGAGGGAGTTCCCATGAACGAAAATTTCACGATGCTGCTCCAGCTCTTTGAGCGGGCAGCATTATTGCTAATTATTTTATTTTTCTTAACTCGTATTTCAAGCTTTAAGCAGATTCTGCAAAAAGAATCGCAGACACCGAAGGAGTTCGCCGTCGTTACGATCCTGTTCTGTACCTTTGCGCTATTCGGTACCTACGCAGGCATCGATGTGGAAGGCTCGCTCGTCAACGTACGGATCATCGTGATTATGGCGGGAGGTATCTTATTCGGACCCTGGGTCGGTCTTGTCGTCGGGGTGGTGTCCGGAATCCATCGTTTTTTGATCGATATCGGCGGGGTAACCTCGATTCCATGTCTCATCACGAGCATTATTGCAGGGCTGGTATCCGGCTATATTCATCTTCGAACGCCAAAAGCGAAACGTTGGTTTGTCGGGATTCTTGCCGGAATGGCCTGCGAGGCATTAACGATGCTGTTGATTATATTCATGGCGCAGCCTGCAACACTGGGAATCGATATTGTATCCAAAATTGCCACACCGATGATTCTAGGGCAATTAAATGTGGGATTGATCATTTTGTTAATTCAGAATGTGGAAAGTGAGCGGGAAGGAATCGCTGCTCAGCAAGCGAAGTTAGCTTTGGACATTGCGAATAAGACATTACCCTATTTTCGCTCCATCAATACCGAATCATTACACAAGATCTGTTCCATTATTAAAGAGGATATTCAAGCCGATGCGGTGGCGATTACGGATGCGTCGAATGTGCTCGCTTACGTCGGTTTTGGGGAAGACCGCTATCAATTCCGGCATGAGATCATAAGTGATATGACCAAAGAGACGATACGAAGCGGGGAGTTCATGATCAGCAACCATGCGTTGGACGATGCGCTGCCCGGCATTCAATCCTTATTAATTATTCCGCTGAAAGAGCGCGAAGAAGTCACCGGGACCTTGAAGATTTATTATCGGAAAGCGCATAAAATTACCTATCCGCTTCAGACTATGGCCGTCGGTTTATCCCAGATCATCTCGACATTAATGGAAGTTTCCCGTGTAGAAGAGATTAAGGAGATGGCGAATAAAGCCGAGCTCAAAGCCCTGCAGAGAACGATTCAGCCTCACTTTTTGTTCAATGCGTTGAACGCGATTGGCTCCTCAATTCGGACAAGACCGGATCAAGCGAGGGAGCTGATCGTCAATTTATCGGGATATTTACGTTATAATTTGGAGCTTACGGACGAATTGATTGATATCCATAAGGAGCTCGAGCAGGTTCGGAATTACGTGGAAATTGAGAAAGCACGCTTTGGAAATCGATTAAACGTTGTTTATGATGTAGATGAAGTCACCGTGAAGATTCCCAGTCTCATCATTCAGCCGTTAGTGGAGAATGCGATTGTCCACGGGATATTGAAGGAGAAAGGACCCGGAACGGTCACCATCTATGTCAAAGATTCAGAGGATCACATTCGGATTGGCGTGCAGGATACAGGCGTGGGTATCCGTGAAGATATGATTGAACAGGTGTTGGAGGAGCGTGTTCCACCGAATCATATTGGTCTTTTTAATGTGCATAAACGCGTGAAGCTCATTTTCGGGCATGGTGTTACGATGGAGCGACTAGATCAAGGAACTAATATCTTTTTTGACATACAGAAGGAGATACGATGAGAGCGATAATTGTTGAAGATGAAGTATTAGCCCGTGAAGAGCTGGAGTATCTAATTACAGAACATAGCCGTATTGAAATCGTGGAACAATTCGAGGATGGCCTTGATGTGCTTAGATTTCTGCAAGACAAGGAAGTCGATGCGATCTTTCTGGATATCAATATTCCATCCCTGGACGGGATGCTGCTAGCTGCAAATATCAGTAAGTTCGCGCGAAAACCGTATGTTATTTTTACAACGGCGTATAAGGAACATGCTGCCCAAGCTTTTGAACTGGAAGCATTCGATTATATCTTGAAGCCCTATGACGAGAACCGGATTGCAACGATGTTACGGAAGCTAGAGACCGCCTTTGAACGGGATCAGCAGCAAGTAGGAGGTCCAACTCCTGTGGACAGCAGGCAAAGATCTGAGGGAAAACGCATTAATCTGCTGAAAAATGACAAGTATATCGTGACGGATAGCGATGACATCTACTATGCGGAAGCACAAGAGAAGGTGACGAACGTATTCACGAAGAGCGGTACCTATATGATGCCGATGAGTATTTCGGACTTTCATGCCATGCTGCCTCAAGATCAATTCTATCGTTGTCATCGTTCCTATACCGTCAATTTGTCCCAAATCCATGAAATCGTTCCGTGGTTCAACAATACCTACCTGCTGCGTCTACGTGATATGGATGCCGAAGTGCCTGTCAGTCGAAGTAAAGTCAAAGAATTTAGGCAGTTGATGCATATATAAATGCAGTTCATTCCGTAATCCCGTCATTTCATGTCGCTTTTGGCTCAAGAAAGCGTTTTATCTTGTAAGATAAGAGTGTGGAAGCAAGACGTAAGAGGCTTTCACTTCCCTACAGATAACGCATACAACTTGATCCTAGCAGAATGAAAGAGGGGATTTATCATGAGAACACATCAAGCAACTGGGCCGCATGTAAATCGGTGGATGATCGTACTTGGAACAATTATTGTACAAATGGGATTAGGCACGATTTATACGTGGAGTTTGTTTAATCAGCCGTTAGCTGACAAATTTGGATGGGAGCTTAGCTCCGTATCGATTACGTTCTCCATCACCAGTTTTGCACTGGCTTTTGCGACACTGTTCGCCGGTAAAATTCAGGATCGTATCGGAATTCGCCGTTTGACGATGATCGCAGGTGCTGTTCTCGGTGCAGGACTAATCGCTAGCTCGCAGGCTTCATCGTTGTGGATGTTATATTTACTTGCTGGTGTGGTTGTTGGTTTTGCGGATGGTACAGCATATATCACATCGCTATCGAATTTAATTAAATGGTTTCCTGAACGCAAAGGGCTAATCTCGGGGATCTCGGTGGGAGCTTTTGGGACAGGCAGCTTGGTTTTTAAATATATCAATGCGAATTTCATTAATACCATGGGGGTCTCCCAAGCTTTTCTGGTCTGGGGATTGATCGTGATGGTGATGGTGATTGCCGGCTCATTCTTAATCAAAGAGGCTGTAGTTGCAGAAACACCTGCGAACGCAAATACCAAATCGCACAGTCAACGGAACTATACGGTCAAAGAAATGCTGCGTACAAAAGAAGCGTATATGCTCTTCATTATTCTGTTCACAGCTTGTATGAGCGGGTTGTATCTGATCGGTATCGTTAAAGACATCGGTGTACAGCTTGCTGGTCTTGATATCAGCACAGCAGCGAATGCTGTAGCTATGGTGGCGATTTTCAATACGGCCGGCCGGATCATTCTCGGTGCATTGTCCGATAAAGTAGGACGAATGAAAGTTGTAGCTGGCGCGCTTTTCGCAACGGCAGTGTCAGTCATGACTTTAAGCTTCGTACCGTTGAACCTGGGCATCTTCTTCACATGTGTTGCGGTGATCGCATTCTGTTTTGGCGGTAACATCACGGTCTTCCCAGCGATTGTAGCCGACTATTTCGGCTTGAAGAATCAAAGCAAGAACTACGGAATCATATATCAAGGATTCGGCTTAGGTGCCTTGGCCGGTTCGTTCCTTAGTGCTTTGTTCGGTGGTTTCCACATTACCTTTACAGTCATCGCGGTCTTGTGTGTGATCTCTTTCTTGATCGCGATCTTTATCTCAGTACCTGGCCAACGTAATAAGTCGAACAAGAACCAAGAAGAAGTTGTGCTAAAACCGCATTACAATGTGGGGTAATGGCAATGGGACCTCCTATCGACTGATAGGGGCACTGAAAAATTTATGTTTTTAATTTCTATGATAGTTCTAATTTAAGAGGCGACTATTTGTTCGATTTTGAACGAATAGTCGTCTCTCTCTGTATCTATTCTTATTTAGATTCCTACATCAAGGTCATAAATCGGTGTCGAGCATACGAATTGGAGGCACTCCATTATGGGCTATATTGGATATATGCAGGATAGGACGTCCGAATGAGCTTTGCTACTCATCTATATTGGATTTATGTAGGATAGGAGCCATGAATTGACTGTTACTGGCGTTTTTCATCCTTGTATGTTGGAAATATACACTATAGACGCTTAAATATAGGCAAATCCGTTAAAGTTATTGGATTTATCCAACATAGCAATCTTCATCTTTAACTGCATCATCGTTATTGTTCCCACAATAGAATTTATAAGAGTATCGATGTATCGAAACTAAAAATTCTATTTGGCGATAAAAAACTACCTCTAAACGCGGTCGCTCATCTGTGAACGAACCTCGACAGAGTTTTTTCTCATAACACAAATTTTTCAGTCCCTATAGATCGGATAGGTTTTTTTGTGATTTTGACAAAAAAACAACAAGTTCTTGCAACCTTTGTCGCAACCTCTGCGTTTAGGGTTATGAAGTTCGATAAATTGGAACAAGATGGCTCCAATTCGTCTATCTTCGAAGTAGATGATCTTACATACACAGGAGGAAAATGACATGAGCAAATTCTACAAAGTACTCGCAACAGCAACTATTCTGGCGATGGCGGCCATGCCTATGGCAGCAAGTGCCCACCAAGCATCCCTCACATCCGTGAATAAATCCTGGGAAGCTAAAGATCATAAAAATGATAAGCACGACAACAAAAATGATAAGCACGACAACAAAAATGATAAGCACGACAACAATGATAAACAAGGAAACAATGATAAGCACGACAATAATAAATGTGACGATAACAAAAAAGAAGAACAATCTATGCTAGCTACGTTGGGTCAAATCACGAACTTTACGAATGATAAATCAGGTAAATTCATCACCGTCACAGGTCGAGGTGTTACGGCACAAGGACAGGATGAGATTATTCTGTCGATTACAAAGGACACGAAGATCGTAAATTCGAAGGGGAAAAAAGTGAATTTAAACGATGTTGTCAATAGCCATCAAGTCGTGAAGGCTGTCTATAGTGCAAAGTTGACGAAGAGCATGCCTGCACGGGGCACCGCATCCAAAATCATCGTTCAAGATCAAGAACAACAATTCACAGCGATCCAAGGAAAAGTAACCGAAGTTAAGAATGGCAAACTGTTGGTTACAGGCAAAAATATCTATACATCCGCACAAGAAACAATGGTGTTAAATCTTACGGGCAAAACACAAATCGTGAATCATGAAGGTAAAAAAATCAGCCTATCGGATGTTCAAGTAGGCATGGAGGTCAAAGCGTTCTACGGACCGCAAGTAGCCATGAGCTTGCCAGCCCAATCAAATGCGAGCTATATCATTGTGGATACGAAGGAACCAGTGAAAGAGGTACTGGGAACGGAAGGCGTCATTACAAGAACGAATGGCTCTCAGTTGACAGTTGCGGGTAAAGGATTGGGCACCTATGGTCAACAGCAAGTGATCTTGAATATCACGGACGATACTCGAATTGAAGATCTTAATGGGGTTAAGCTAAGCAAAGATGCATTGAAGGAGAATGTGCTTGTTGAAGCATCTTATGGTCCTATGATGACATTTAGCATCCCTCCAATGACGAATGCCACGAAAATCGTCGTGAAAGATACCTTAGTGAAGGTCGAAGGTACGATTAAGAAAATGGATAACGACAAGAAGTCCATGATTTATGTTGACGTAGCTTCAGATAATGCCGTAGAAAATGATATCATTCTGAATATTACGGATCAGACCAAGATTGTATCGCAATTGGGGGAGAAAGAACAGCTTGCAGCAGGAACCAAAGTGGTTGCGTACCATTCCCTGCTTATGACAAGATCCTTGCCGCCGATCTCGAATGCGGAAGTGATTCTTACCGGTTCTGATGCACTAGGACTAACATTGAAATAAAATGAACTCGCAGCCCTTCCAAATTATTGGAGGGGCTGTTGCTTTTTATGAAATGGATCTCTTTTTTAACATTATAAAATTTATAAATTTCTGGAGTAGGAGCAGGGTTTCTTCGCCGGTTTTGTTTTTGGTAAAGTAAGCTTATGGAGACAAACGTGGTGAAACGAATTTTCTATGATGAGCATGCTTAACGTGGTTCGAAGCTTTGATATGATGGACGATGGAGACATGGAAGTTACGCCGCAGTTTGCCTGTGAGGCCTGTGGAGTAGAGATGTATCCGGAAAATATTACAAGGGTGTACATGGATATGCATACCGCATCAGCGATCGGTTAAGAAAAAAAGAAGTAGAAGGCAGTAAAAAGTAGAACAGAAGAGGGAATGGGTATGGGATGGAAAAGCGAAAGCGTCCGCCTTTGAAATCGTGTTATTACCGCATAAATAAATTCAAACAACACGATTTTAACAGCGGTTGGAACCCCATATCCATCCCTCCCCCATGCGGGAAACGTATGGGTTTAGCAAGGACCTGGCCATCGGCTAGGTTTTTCTCATTAAATCGAGCGAAATCTAACGCTTTATAGGAACATCCTGTTCTGGGCACAATAACCTTAATTCGAAAACCCACGATGCTGGAGGGTTAGATGATTGAGGAGGCTATGTGATGAAAGACGAAGAGAAAGACATGATGAGCAAGTCGTATTACACTAGCGTGAAGAAAAACCCGATATTTCGTAATCGAATTATCATTCCGTATCTCGTGTTAATTGCAGTATTTCTTGCGGCCTGTATTTATTACGGAATGAAGTCCTAATATGATGTGGAGGATGGGATGATGGCTAAAAGCACGTATTACGTATCCGTTCAATCCGGTTCAATACTGAAAGATCAAGGTGCAGCAGCGTATGAATTTGAAATTATGGCAGACCAACGGGAAGCGGATGATTTACAGCATTTGTTAGAGATGAAAATGAACGCGGATGATCGCACGTATTATCGTGCGCATATTCCGGGCATCCCGTATCACATTGATCCCGAGAATGATCTGTATGACCATTACTTGCAACAAATTTATCAACTCATCTACGAGCTAGGTACGGAGGAAACGAAGCAAGCCATGGCTCAGATGCATGTTCTAGAAAATCTTGAAGGAATTGGGGATTTGTGATGGAAATATGGTTGAAGGAATTTGGGAACGAATGGTACTATGGGTGTAGCCAATTTCGTACAATCTCATCAATCTAGATTCATGAGAGGGGATTTATGTGTTTCTCCAAGCCAATCAATCCGTGGACTTTACCTTTGAACATGCGATTCTAGGTATGGCGTATGTATCGCTGGAAGGTCAGTATTTGAAGATTAATCAAGCATTATGTGAACTATTCGGTTATCGGATGGACGACGAGTTATTGATGATGGCGATACCTGAGATTTCAGTCCAAGAGATGATCAACCGTGGTGAATGGGAAGCTCGGATAGAGCGACAAATCGTTCATAAGTCAGGCGCACCCGTATGGGTGTCGATACATATTCGTGTGTTGCGAAATGATCATGGAGACCCTTCCGTCGTGCTCGTGCAATTTCATGATCTCACGCCGCATCACCAATTGACGGAGCAACTTCAGAAGTCGCAGCTTAGACATCAAGAAAATGAAGGCTATTTTATCGATTTCATGGAAGACTTACAGCTCGCCGTCTTAGTCACGCGTAGTGGCATATGTCAATATGCGAATACCGCAGCACTTCGGCTGGTCGAAATTCCAACGTTAGAGGAAGCTATTGGACGATCTACGTCAGATATCGTACATGTATCGAATCATGGTGAGTTGGAAGCCAGAGGGCGGAGATATCGTCAGAATCAGAAGATCGGAACCACGCGTTACCGTATTCATAGCTTAACAGGGCAATTGAAGGATGTTGAGGGGTTTTCGATTCCGTTTATTTTCAGAGGAGAGCGCGTCGTCCTTGGGGTATTCGAAGATGTTTCACTGCGTAAGCGTGAAGAAGATCGGCTGATACATTCGGAGAAACTCGCGGTTGTGGGCCAACTGGCGGCAGGCATTGCACATGAGATTCGCAACCCGTTAACCTCGATTAATGGATTTATGAAGCTGATTCAATCGGGCAAATCGGAAAAGCAGGAATATTACGATATTATGGAATCCGAATTGAAGCGTATCGAATTTATCGTGAATGAACTATTAATCCTTGCGCGTCCGAATATGAGGAATAGTCAGAATGTCGACATTCGAACCATCTTAGAACACGTGATTTCACTAATGAATGTTCAAGCAACATTAAAGAATATCCAAATGGATGTGCAGTCGATGCCGGATTTGATCTGGATTTATGGTGAAATCAATCAATTGAAGCAAGTGTTCATCAATCTGTTCAAGAATGCGATGGATGCGATGCAGCATGGCGGTACGATTGCGATCACGGCACACATCCACCACCAACAAATCCATATTTCCGTCAAAGATGAAGGAATCGGGATTTCGAAAGATAGGTTGAATTCCATCGGACAGCCTTTCTATACGACCAAAGAATCGGGCACAGGCCTGGGTTTGATGATTTGTTATAATATTATTGAAAATCACGGGGGCAGCATTACAGTTCAAAGTGAGCCTTTTCAGGGTACGACCTTTACGGTAAGTCTTCCATTGCTGATTACTTCTTGAACCCGAGCAACATCCGATAGGGAATATAGAGTCCCAGATACGCGCCGGGAAACAACAGCCACGGATTTAATAATATATCATGCACATTCGTCGTGAATGTTGTTCCGTGTGAGTTCGTGTTGTATACTGCAACCGCAAGGACCACACCCACACTATAGAAACTTAAGAAAGCAAGTGCATGGAATACTTTTCTTAAAGGTTTGACATAATTGGCCGCTAGAAACATGACAAATGGCAGAACGATGAAAGAACAAATGATCCATTGCTTCATGATGAACACCTCCTGCTCTTACCATCACCGTTTGACACCTATGCTATACCTGCTTTTCATAAAACTTGATCCCCATCCTGTGAGAATAACCGATAATTTCAAGTTGTATGTTGCACTTAATTATAAGATACTGAAATAGGTGAAAAAAATGGCTGTTTTAGGTTGTCATTTCTATTTTTTTTCAACAAGTTTATGCAGAGTAAGGAATGATAAGCATGGCAAATGAAGCAATGTCGATGAGACGGCTTAGGCAATGGAGAAGAGAGCAAGGGCTATGCGCCCAATGCGGCAACCATCAGAGTGAAAAGTATTTGTGTGTGCGATGCGAAGAACGAAGAATGATGAATCGATGGACGATTGAGCAACAGCGGGAAGAGCGCGGTGAGTGTACAAAATGCGGCAAACCTTTAAACGGGAATGTGAGTTGTCCCGATTGTTACAGCAAGTATCCCCTCCGAAAATTAAAAACTTGGCGTGTCATGAATAAGCGTCTATATGAGTCGTTAGATCAGGCCAAAATTTCAATTCCGGAATTAGCCGACGCCCTTGGGTTTCAGGCACGTACCGTCGAACGCTGGATATTTGAAGGAAGTACGCCGAATCGAGCGAATGCACAAAAGGTGGCCCAATTCTTTGAAAAGCCTGCGAATTATTTTTTCAAAGAGTATGCCGACCATGGGAATGAAAATTAAACTATAGAAACCGAGATGAGAATTGATGTGGGATGGACAAGCATCGGTGATGAATTGGAACGATTTGCTCCAACAGTATCGAACGTTAATCTATATTTTACTAGAGAAAAGAAATGAAGCGGGAATTAGTCACGTCACGGTTACGGAACTAAGCAAAGTGCTGCGGTTATCCCATGCGGATATTTCCTCACAGATGCAGAAATGTATCGACCTTGGTTTGATCGAAGTGGCGGATCCTAGCGGATTTCACGTTATCCATGCGGATTTGACGAATTCGCCCATTGGGCATATGTCACAGCTGCTAAAAGTCATTCAGCAACTGCCGGATTCGTCATTCGAGCAGCAAGCAGAACAACTTGGGTTTACGTTGAAAGAGCTGGAAGCTGTATATGGCTATTTTATTTACTTACTCTTATAATCAACTAGTTCATCTATGTGTGCAACAAGCGAGGGGCTATCTCCAAAACCATAAAATGGCGGTGGGAAGGCCCCTGTTTTTTATTCATCGTCGCAGAAACCATCCTCTGTAAGACCCATCATTAGCTGTATGCGGACTAAAAAACCACTGTTTGGTAGTGCAGCTAACGCCCCTTCCCAGCCAATCCCATTACCGCCTGTCTTTTCACCTACCAAGGTGGCCCAACCTGTCTGTTTTGCAAAATTTGCCCACATCTCATTAGAGGAATAGACATTCTTATCCAGTAATAAATAAATTTACCTTGGTAATAAATGGAGTCTTTGGGCTCAATCTTCTTTGCAACTTTACTAAATTTCTTAATTTCGGTAAAAGCTTCTGGAGATCGAATACATGAGGCGCGGATCTGAAGCTCTAAGCAGGTTTTGAGCCACCAAGCCGGCAATTTGGACAGCCCCTTGCTCTTGTTCAAAAAACAGAGAAATTGCACGTTAAGCAGCGAGAAGAGGCGCTTGATGAGCAAAAACCCCCTGCGGACTTTCCGTAGAGGGTTTGGGTTGGTGCATTGTTATTATTTTTTGAAAATTTGAAATGGCTTCCCAACAGGCAGGAATGTACGCCCGAAGTGAACATTCAATACGGAAGCAGCTGATCCATAGAAGGAGAAAATGGCAATCATGAATTCAGCGATTGCTGCTACTTTATGCATAACATGCGCTGCAATGTCGAACGCATCAAATGTGAGCCCTAAGAAAAGAAAATCAATACAGACGAAGATGATGAATAAGACTTTATGCGTTTCCATCGCACCGATGGTCATATATAAAGAGAAAATAAGGTATCCAAGAAATGCAAACCCAAGCTGTTTGCCGTCCGCTTGCGATGCGATGATCTCGCCAAAGGCCCCCATTTTGAACAGCCATGCAAGCGCGACGGAGAACCAGAAGAAGGCGAAACCGCCAAACGCTGTTGCCCCAAAGGTGTTATTCTTTTTCGCATCATGAATGCAAGCGAAGAGTTGAGCAAATGCTCCCAGGAAAATAGCCCAAGGAATGATCAGGGATAACCCGTCTGTCCATCCGAGCTTTTGTGAAGAGGCGACGAGCGTGACCATGGCGAGTCCGAATAATCCAAGACCGCTAGGATCAGCTGTAGTCATTTTGACTTGTTGTGTTTGCATGAGAAATCAAGTTGCTCCTTTTGAAATATTGTCATGCCCTATCAGATCTATGGAAAAAGGCATACTTATCTATTTTACATAAATCTATCACGCTGTATAGTATTTTTGTCACAAAATCAGATTGTAGAATATGGAAATGGCCTGCTCGGAATTATGATATACTGGATAAGAATCTAACGAAGAATTTGTGTGAAGAAAGCGGGATGGCTATGCTAAAACATCATCAGTCGATCAAGAGCGACACGATACATCTTCCACCTTCTTTTCCGATCCGGATCACCGAAACCTCTGGCGTGTCACCCTCCTTTCAGCGGCTGCATCTTCATGTCGAGATGGAAATTAACCTGATCGTAAAAGGTACTGGATATTATATAATTAACGGGAACAAGTACCCTTTTCGGCAAGGTGACATTATTCTAATCAACTCGAATGAGCTGCATCGTGCGTTTGAAACGGAAGATTTGATCATGATGGTTATCATGTTCGATCCAGGCTGGCTAGCTGTAGAGCAGCGGTATGACGCAGAATTGCTAGCTCCTTTCCGTAAGGTGGGGGAGCGATTCTCGAATTTGTTAGATGCCAACCATGAAGCAATCACAACATTACAGAACATTCTGAACGACATGAAGCGGGAGTTCGATCAAGCATCTGATTCCTATGTCTCGGTCATCCGAGCGCAGCTCATCCGGTTTCTAGCTTATATTAACCGATATTTCAAGCTTCCAGGGGCTCCGAGACATCAGGCGAAATTACAAGGAATCGAGACCATACGTGAAGTGGTTCAGCATATGGAGGAGCATGTGACAGAGGCTTGGACATTGCAGAACTTGGCGAATTTAGCTCATTTAAGCCCATCTCGGTTCAGTTATTTGTTCAGTCAGATCGTGGGAACATCACCGATGGATTATCTGATTCAACTCCGATTGTCGCATGCCGTTCATCTTCTAGAGACCACAGAAATGAAAATTATAGAAGTTAGTACCATTTGCGGGTTTCGTAATTTATCGAATTTCAATCGATTATTCCGCCTGTATATTGGCAAATCTCCCTCGGAGCTGCGGAAGTAGCTCTGTGGGATCACCAGGATTGAACCTACCTCTTAAGATAGAATCTCTTTTCATATACAACCCTACATAAAACAGTAAGATTATATCAGTTCATAATAGGTTAGTAGTAGCTGTGACCCCCGAAATCATGTAGATTTACAGTATAAGCAGTAAGTTACACCTTGTTCCCGTTGGATAGCAAAATAAGATAGTACACGAAGTCATGAGCTAAGGAGGGTTTCGATGAAAAGATTTCTTGGCGTAGATGCAGGAGGCACCAAAGTCCACGCCCTCATCGTCGATGAGACCGGGAAGGTGCTTGGACAAGGAATTGTACTCGGCAACGGTAATCATCAATGCGGTAAAGAAGCGGCAGAGCGTAACATTCGAACAGCCTGTGAACAAGCGTTAGCAGATGCATCGCTAACCAAAGATGAGATAGAATTCGCATGCTTCGGACTGGCAGGAGCTGATCGTCAACCAGACTATGAGATCTTGAATCCGATGATTTCTGCCCTAAAGTTTAAGCGCTTTAAGATTGTGTGTGATACGATGATCGCCATGCGTGCGGGTACGAAGCAATCCTCTGGCGTCGTCATCATCAGCGGTACCGGCTGGAACAGTGCAGCACGAAATTCCAAGAATGAAGAACAGGATTACGGTGGTTTCGGCTACTTGTTCGGCGATGCTCACGGTTCCGGTACGGACCTGAACACCCATGCTTTCCGATCCGTTGTCCGTGCTTTCGATGGTCGTGGACCGAGTACTTTGTTAACAAAGATGGTATTGGATATGACAGGATACGAAGCCGTTGAACCGTTATACGAGGACGTATTATACGGGCGTTACCAGCTGCCTAAGGATCTGGGGAAATTGATCTTTGAAGCTGCGACAGAAGGAGATGCCGTTGCGGTTCAAATTCTCGAGCAAGAAGGTACAGAATTCGGAAACGCTGCGAATGCGTTAATTCGTCGCTTGCATATGGAGCAGGATACGTTTGATGTCGTGCTTGGCGGCAGTGTGTTCTCAAAGAGTAAAAGCTTGCATATGATTGAGGCGATTGAGCGTGAAGTTCGCAAGGTAGCGCCTTATGCTAGCTTTGTACGTGTGGAGATGGATCCGGTCGTCGGTGCTGTTATGAGTGCGATGGACTTCGCTGACCATCTTATTGATGACGTAACCTATAACAATCTACATGAAATTAAATTCCTATAAATAGTATTCGTTATTGCTACACACTTGAGATGAGGAGGAAATGTTCATGAGTAATCAACAAGGATTGAAAGTAGCTGTCATTGGCGGAGGTTCTTCCTATACGCCGGAGATTGTGGAAGGTTTTATTCAGAAGTACAATGAAATGCCGATCCGTGAATTATGGCTCGTCGATATTGAAGAAGGTAAACATAAATTGGAAATCGTCGGTGAATTGGCGAAACGGATGGTCAAGAAGGCCGGTATTCCTACGGAAGTTCATTTAACGTTGAACCGTCGTGAAGCGATCAAGGATGCCGACTTCGTTACGACTCAAATTCGTGTGGGTCTGCTGGAAGCCCGTAAACGTGATGAGCATATCCCGATTAAATATGGTGTGATTGGTCAAGAAACAACAGGCCCAGGGGGCATGTTGAAAGCTCTTCGTACAGTACCTGTCATTCTTGACATTTGTCGTGATATCGAAGAATTGGCACCGAACGCCTGGATGCTTAATTTCACGAACCCAGCGGGGATTGTGACGGAAGCTGTAGCGAAGCATACGACAGTGAAATCCATCGGGTTATGTAATTCTCCCATTAACTTTCAGAAGTTCTTGGCGAAGCAATACGGCGTGAGTCAGAGCGAAGCATTGCCAGAGTTCGTCGGGATCAACCACTTGCACTGGGTTACCGCGGCTTATGTGAATGGGGAAGACAAGTTGAATGAACTCATTGACGGCGGAAAAGAATATACCGCTTCGAACGTCACAGCGATGGGCTGGGATTATGATTTCTTAAGCTCCCTAGGTGCAGTACCCACGTATTACTTGAAATATTTCTACATGATGACAGAAATGTTCGAAGATATCAAAGCTTCGTATGAGAAAAACGGAACACGTGCAGAAGTCGTGAGCCGGGTGGAAGCTGAATTGTTCGAGCTCTATAAAGATGAGAACTTGCAAGAAAAGCCGAAGCAATTGGAGCAGCGCGGCGGTGCTTTTTACTCTGAAGCGGCTGTAAACTTAATGTATTCCTTGCACAATAACAAGCAAGACATTCAGACCGTAAACGTCTCGAACGGCAATATCTATGATTTCTTACCAGCGGATGCAAGTATTGAGGTCAACTGTGTAATTACGTCCCACGGTCCGATTCCGCTTCCTCCGCAGCGTGTGCCAAGTCATGTGAAAGGCTTACTGAAAGCTGTGAAAACGTATGAAGAACTTACGATTGAAGCAGCGATCACGGGCGATCGCGGGATTGCATTGCAAGCACTGGCGCATCATCCGCTTGTACCTTCGGTAACGGTAGCCAAAGACATGTTAAATGAGATGTTAGAAGCGAATCGCAAATACTTGCCGAATTTCTTTAAATAATCGAATGGCTTGCCATGAAGAACTCCGTTGAACCGGGGTTCTTTTTTTGTAATATATGGTGCATAGGAATGGTGTGGTCGTCGAGAGATAAGGTATACTAAATAACAGGAATCCATCGTTTGGATCACAGATTATGTTGAGCATATGGGAGGCTTTGTCATTGCGTCGAATGATTTCATATCGTTGCATGCTAATCATGTTTATGTTATTTATACCAACGCAGGTCGTTGTCGCGAAGAAAGGGGAAATCAACGTGGGACCGATCATTCAACAGGAGCGTTCTCATGCTACGATACGTGTACTTACTTACAATATTCATCATGGCGAAGGAATGGATGGCAAAGTGGATTTGTCGCGTATTGCCTCCGTCATGAAGAGACTAAAACCGGATATTATTGCCTTACAAGAGGTAGATCGCTACGTGCCTCGAAGCGGTAACGTGGATCAAGCCGCTGAACTTGCGGAATTGATGGGCATGCATGTGGCTTTTGGCAAAGCGATTTCTTTGGCTGGTGGGGAGTACGGAGTGGCTACGCTGTCTCGTTATCCAATCCTTTCATCGAAAACCACATTATTGCCGATGGCACGGGGCGGAGAGCAGAGAGTGTTATTAACATCACAAATTGCGCCAGCACGGGATATACCGCCGATAACCTTTACGGGTACCCATTTGGAGGTGGATCCGAAAAGTATCCAGGCTGCCCAAGTGGACGTCATTATGGAGCTATACGGAACGAGCGACCCTTACATTTTGGCGGGAGATCTGAATGCAACGCCTAATTCGAATACGATCAAGACGTTACGATCGAAGTGGGTCGATGCGACGGCAGAGATTACGGATTGGACGAATGAAGAGGACGGGAAGATCGATTATGTCATGTATGGCGCCAGAGAATCATGGCACCTTGCTTCGACTCGTATATTGAAGGAAGATGTAGCTTCGGATCATAGACCGGTACTGGCGGTGCTGGAATGGCGAGGAAACGGTTCAGAGAAATGAAAGAGTAATGATCGATTCAATTCATAAGATAGGCATATATCGTAACGCTTAAGAACTCCGAACCTGCGGGGTTCTTTTTGCGCTATTTGTACATATCATCGCGTAGATTCGTCGTTTCCAACCGCATACCTTGTACATATTGTATGATATAAACCACCGCAAAGGAGATCAATACTCGTGAACCAAACCTTTTTCAATACGATGAGTGGTGTTATTGGTGCAATCATAACTTTTGCATTTGGGGAGTGGAGCCAATCGCTTACTTTTTTCCTGTTCGCCATAACGGTTGATTATATTACGGGTATTGCTGCTTCGCTGAAAGAAGGACAAGGCTTGAACAGTCATATCGGCTTTTGGGGGATCGCTCGAAAGGCGTTTATGCTGTTGATTATTATGCTGGGTCATCAGATGGATCTTTTGTTTCAGACCAATATGATCATGGCCGGAGCTGTATACTTTTATTTAGCGAATGAACTCATATCCATCACTGAAAATTATGGCCGTATCGGACTTCCGCTGCCACAGAAAATTAAGGATATCATACAGATTCTCAAGCAAAAAGAAAAATGAATCTCATTTATGCCAACGGCGGTCTTGCTTCATGGGGGAAGGTCGTTTTTTTTCGTGTTTACGGAAAAAGAATATAGTATAATAAGGTGGATTCCAAAACTTAACATGGGTTAAAGGAGCGTAATTTCATGATTCGTCATATTGTACTCTTTAAATTAAAAGACCGTTCAGCGGAAAGCGTTGCGCGTACAGCAGATGTGTTAAAAGCCATGGAAGGTCAAATCTCGGTATTGAAAAGCATTGAAGTCGGCGTGGATGTCATTCACTCAGATCGTTCTTACGATATTGCATTAGTTACAACCTTTGAATCTCTAGATGCACTTAACGAATACCAAGTCCATCCTGTACATCAAAAAGTCATCGAACATATGTCGCAAGTTCGCGATAGCTCGGTGAGCCTTGATTACGAAGTATAAGAAAGTAGGGGACATGGCATGAGCGATTTAAAAGATGTAATGGAAGCCTTCGCCGTTGTGCTAGAAATCCTAGGCGCATTCGTTGTGCTGTTTTTCTGGCTCAAATGGAAAGCGAAACGCAAAAAGCAATCTCAATAACGGATACGAGGATAGGAGGCACTTGCGGTGTACTATGTGAATCGTGAACAACTTGAACTGCGGCTGCAGTGTATTCCGTCGATCGCTCAGGTGATGCGTGAAATTCAAGCCAGCTGGGATCATAAGATGGTTCAGGGGCTCGCCCAAGAACGCGCATTGCATTTGGCTATAGAGACGGTGACAGACGTTGGAAGTTATTTGATTGATGGATTTATCATGAGGGATGCCAGCAGCTATGAGGATATTATTGAGATCAATGCGCAAGAACAGGTATTTCCAAAGGAGCTTACTCCTGTATTGCTAGATCTCGTTCGCCTACGCAGACCGCTTGTTCAAGAATATTTTCAATGGACAAGCCGTGAGCTTCATCCGATGTTGGCCATTCTACCGGACGTTCTCGAGCAATTTGACGTATCGGTTCGACAATATTTAGTACAAGAATTAGGTGCATAATCCTTCAATCGAGGGCTGCACCATCTCGGGGCTATTTTTGAAACATACATGTTTACTAATTTACTTATGTTCAGAAATGCGATACAATGTCGATACCAAGCTGATTCATTGCAGATTGTACGTAGTCAAGCTTGATTGAATACGCTCGAGGTGGTACGAAATGTTAAGAGCAGAACAAGATACATCGACGAGACGCGTTGTTCTTACCTTACTCAAGACGAGAGGCGCTTTACTTGTGAGTGAGATGGCCAAATCGTTGCAGATTACGGAAATGGCCGTTAGGCGGCATTTAAATACATTAGAACGGGACGGATTGATTCGAAGTACGCTAGTCCGACAAGCTGTAGGTCGCCCAAGTTTAATCTATGAACTTACGGAACAAGCTGACAATCATTTTCCGAAGAATTATCAGAACCTGATGCTGGATTTACTTCATGAACTGGATGAAATCGATGCGCAAGCAGCAACAGGCACCCTATCCACCGTGGATACGTTATTCGAAGGGCGTAAGCAGAAAATGCTGATGAAATACGCTCCCCGGATGAAAGGGAAGAACTTGGCTGAACGTGTTGCAGAGCTCGCAGAGATTCAGAATTCGAATGGTTATATGGCAAAAGTCGAGGAAGATGCTTCAGGTCATTATGTGATGCATGAACACAATTGTCCTATTACGGAAGTTGCTCATGCCTATCAACAAGCATGTCATTGTGAGCTGGCGTTATTCCAAGAATTGCTAGGCACGGATGTTGAACGAACAGAATGTCTGGCCAAGGGCGGGCAACGTTGCACATATCGCATTAAATCATAATATTTAGGAGGGGGCCTGTACGGCCCCCTTTTTTGTGCTTATTTTAAGGTAGTAGGAAGATCGAAGGTCCAGAGCTGCGTGCCATTCTCCGCCGAAGTGCTTCCTACCCCAAAGTCATTATCGTTAATCATGACGAGCGTTCGGCCATGGAGCAATGTAATTCCCTCGATTTTCTCGTAAGGGTATTTGAAACTCACCGCATCCAATACAGAACGTTTCGTCGGTATAGAGATGCCTTGTTGCGCGAACTCGGTCATATCCATTTGTTCCAGCGTTTTCTCGAATTTATCCGGCGTATCATAACTTCCTAAAATATTGGTAGCCGCGGAAAGATCCGTCGCGTAAATTTGTTTAATTTGAGCTTTAGTCCCTGCGTTTTTATCCCGCTCATCGATCAATAACATGTGGTCATTGATGGCGAACAGATCTGAGATCACAATATCGGATTGCTTCAAATCTTTGAATTGCGAGGCATTCTCCGTAACATATACAAATTCAGCAACGGGTTTTAACGTCGCCATATCGATTTTCAAGATGCGCAAATTTCTAGAATTGTCGACGGATTTATCGGGATTACGAAGCGGGCTTTGCATCGCCGCGAACATCCATTTTCCATCCGGTGTGATACTAATCGCTTCCATGCCGCGATTCTGGCGACGGTTCAAATAAGAGGCCGGAAGCACTTCTTTCAGTGGAACCGCCGGGGAATTTAACATTGCGCTCATCCCCTGCGGAACTAGACGTTGGAGGATGGTCCCATCCTTCTTCACTTGTACAATACTTGGACCGTATTCTTCAGATAGCCAGAACGTTCCATCCTTCGGATTGTAGGCTAGTCCTTCAAGATCCAAGCCATAGGGATCATAGGAAATAACTTTAGTCGCTGTCGCATCATAAGGGACTTCATCATGTTTGATGACATTCGGTAGACCCGTGATTTTGGAGGTTCCTGTGACAGGATCTTTGCCTTTGACTTGTAAAGGGATCGACGATAGCACTGAAATTTTACCTTTTTCTATTTTGATTTTATAGATGGAAGGCGTATATTTCGGTAACGGGAACGTACGTCTTGTTTCGCCGTCGATTTCAACCTCGCCGTTCGGTCCACGGTCACCGCTTGTGTAGAATACATTGTCAGGATCGCCAGGCAGATGCACAAGTGAGGATCCAAATCCCATCTTGACGCCTTTGGCTAAATCAGGGGCTTGAAGTACATACTTCCCGGTGAGCTTGGGTTGAGACGTAACGGAGGTGCTTTCAGCGTGGGCTTGTGGACTTGCTATCATCACCGTCCCCGTTCCAATAGATGCTACAGCTAACATAGATAAGAGGAAATTCTTCGCGTTCATGAATGTTATTGCTCCTTTCGAGAACCGTTACCTTATTATGGCAATGGCTTGTTCGCGCGAGATTAACAGATTGTAATTGGGGTGTAAATATTTTTTTGTCACAAACCCTGCTATAATAGAAGGGAGATCATGATCATACGAGTTGGGTAGAGGTGACGAATATGGCGAAGAAAAATAAACAAACAAAACCGGCACCCGTGGCCGTCAAAGATACGCCGGCAACGTTGAAGGATTTATTAAATCCGGACGTGTTGGAGAAGTTAAAAGCACAAGCTGATGCCTTGAAGCAGGATGAAGTGAACCGTAAATTGGAACAACGAAAAGCAGAGGAAGACGCACGGAAGGCTGAACAGAAGCGTCGAGATAATGATTTTGAATACTTGTTGGAGAACACGAAGATGGATTGGAAGAAGTTCAAGTAATTTAACGTTTCCATGTCGTGAGCAAAACCGGAAGAGCGCTGGCTTCTTCCGGTTTTTTGATGTCTCTAAAATTTTTTTGTGAAATTTAGTCTGTCCGCTGTGTCAAGACGAGCCCAGTCTTCTTATACTGTCATTAGAAAATGGGCATTCGTCTAGAGCAGATCAAACGAGGTGAGAGCAAAATGATCGAATGGAGTGTTGTTGCCATCGCTGTTACTTTTGCAATACTGGTTATCGTGGCGATTGTCGTATTGCTTACGGTGAATACAACCGTGAAACAAGCAAGAATATCGCTGCTTCAGCTGCAGAAGGAAACCGACGCATTGCGCAAGGAATTGACTGCATTTCTTCAAGATTTCAAGAAAACGGCCAATATCCTAGAACGTCAACTGTCAGCCATAGAGCCATTCTGCAGTTCCATTCGTGAAGCCGGAGAGACCGTACAATATGTAACTTCCTCCATCACTTCCGTAACGAATGCGTTAACGGAGTCAGCCGTTACTCACGTAAATCGAGCTCATGCGAATAATACAGACCGCATAGGAGATGTGTTCGATTTGGTGGATATCGGATTAGGGTTATGGGAGAAATGGCAGATCGTTCGCCATCCTGTTGATCCGCGTTCTACGAAACCCAACGAGAGTTAAGAAGGATAATGAATGAAGGAGCGATGAACATGTCGGACAAAAGAAAAAGCTTTTTAATAGGTGCCTTGGTAGGTGCTGCGGTAGGTTCGGTGACAGCATTATTGTTAGCGCCAAAATCGGGTCGTGAATTGCGTCAAGATATTAAGGAAGGTGCTCAACAAGTTGGAGAGAAAACCCAAACTGCCATCAAGCAAGTGGGCGAAACAACATCCAATTTAGTTGATGCGGCAAAAGGTAAAGTGAATGATTTACGCGCTTGGCGTCAATCGAGACGTCATCAAGACGATGATGCGATAGCCCAAGTTTCGGCGACAGAAGACTGCCAAGTATTTGAAGAAGAGTTCGAGGAAGTCGCCAAATAATCTGTCTCCTAAAGAGACTTCACATAAAAAAGCGCAGCGATCATCTGGTGATCTGCTGCGCTTTCTCCATGTTATGATGAATCCCGTGTAGCATAAGGACGGCCGCTCGCATCGAGGAAGATTAGATAATGCGAGTCATTTTTGGCTTTGACATTACACAATTTGAGGATATGTTCCTCCAACTCAATGAGCTTCCAAGGGTTGTCCATGTCGATATGTTGCGCGATGAGGAAGGAGGGAAGCTCGGCGTTTGCCGTATCTTCATCCTCCCAAGACTTCACACCGTAATAAGGAAGATCATAACCATTGATTAATGAGCAGCTAAAGATTTGATTCGACTCCGCATGTTGTAAGACAAACGGCACGGGTACGACCTCCTTCACAGCATGACTCTACGTGATCTAATTCGATTCTTTTACAGGTAAGGATTCTCGTGTTTGGCTTTAATCATATTCCAGCGTCGTTCTACTTCCTGTTCGAAGGATTGAAGCGCATCGACATGTTCGGGTTTGGTCATATGTTTGGTTTTACCCATCGTTTTGAGCCAATCCACGAGCGGAACTTTTTTGTTCTTCTCTTCCGGGTTGTAGGTAATTGACGTGATCCCACGCTCTACTTCATAGAGAGGGAAGAAGCAAGAATCTACGGCTGCATTCACGATATCCGTACCCATCTCATCCTCGGACAACCAGTTTAACGGACAAGCAATAAGAATTTTGCCATAGACAAGTCCTTCGTTCTGCGCGTAATACTGGGCTTTCGCCGCTTTCTTCACCAAGTCTTGCGGGAACGCTTCAGAGCCTGTGAACACATAGGGAATATGTGTCGCGGCCATGATTTGAGCTGTGTCTTTATGATGGAATACCTTACCTGCACGGACCGAACCTACATTAGAAGTCGATGTCCGATGGCCGATTGGTGTGGAGTATGAGAGCTGAGCTCCAGTATTCATGTATCCTTCATTATCGTACTCGAGAATAATCATCTTATGATTGCGAAGCGCTGCACCGATGGCTGGCCCCATACCAATATCCATACCGCCGTCACCTGTGATCATGACGAATGTGAAATCGTCCGGTAAATTCAAATGATCCAGTTCGCCTCTGCGCTTCCGTTCCCAGAACATTTCTACGACACCGGATAGGGTTGCTGCGCCATTCTGGAATAAATTATGAATGTACGTCGCCTTGTGCGAGGAGTACGGATAGCCCGTTGTAACAACCATGGCACAACCGGTGTGGAATAAGGCCACGATGTCGCCTTCAATCCCCTTGAAGAATAACTCTAGGCCTGAGAAAATACCGCATCCTGGACATGCGCCATGGCCTGGAGCAATGCGCTTCGGCTTCTTCGTTAGAGAGCGAAGCGGAGGAATGCGCACGCTTAATTTGCCTGTTTCTTCGTCTTTTTTTACAGTAATGAGGCCTGTCTTTAAATCTTCGAAATTCATAGGCTTGAGCACGCGTTTAGGCGCTTTGGCAGCATCGCCTGGCGTATGCCCGTAATAGTCGAAAGGAACGTCGACTTTCCCTTTGTTCATTGCGTCAATTGCGAATTGGAAGAGATTATGACCGTCTTCCGCGTAGAAGTCCTTGCCGCCGAGGCCATAAATCCGGCTGATGACTAACGTATCCCGGTTGCCGTGCGTGAAGAGCGCAGCCTTGACCTCATTTACCATATTGCCGCCATGACCGCCATAAGAATCGGCTCGGTCACCTACCGTAACCGCCTTGACGTTCTTTAAGGCTTCAGCAATCGCTTGCTGCGGGAATGGACGAATCATATTCGGGGCAATGGATCCGGCTTTGATGCCTTGACTGCGAAGCTGGTCGACGACATCTTTGATCAATTCGGATGCAGAGTTCATTAAGAACACGGCCACTTCGGCATCTTCCATCCGGTATAGATCCAGAATCGGGTAATCTCGGCCTGTTAAGTCGGCATATTCCTTACGGATTCGATCATATACATGCTCCGCGTTATACATAGCAACAGATTGCTGGTAGCAGTTGTTGATGTAATCCGGTTCATTCATATAAGGACCAACTGTAATCGGATTGTTGCGATCCAGCGTATGTGGATAACCTGCGGGCGGTTGAGCGCCGACGAAATCATGAACATCTTCACGCTTCGCGAAGGTTTGCACTTTACGTTTTTGATGGGATGTAAAATATCCATCGGATGCCACGAGCACGGGCAAGCGGACTTCGCTATCTTCAGCGAGCTTCAATGCCATAATATTCATATCATAGACAGCTTGTGGATCACGGCACATTAGAATAGGCCATCCCGTATTTAAGGCATAATAGAGATCAGAATGATCCCCATGGATGTCGAGAGGACCCGACACTGAGCGGCAGACGAGGTTCATGACCATCGGGAAGCGAGTACCTGATTGTACGGGCATTTGCTCGATCATGTAGAGATAACCGTTCGCACTGGTTGCGTTAAATACGCGCCCTCCCGCTGTGGAAGCACCATAACATACCCCAGCCGAGCCATGCTCTCCGTCCGCAGGGATAAGTACGATATCATGCTGCCCGTTGGACTTCATTAAATCGAGGAACTGAGCCACTTCTGTCGAAGGGGAGATTGGGAAGTAACCCATGATGTGATAATTGATCTGGTGTGCAGCATATGCCGCCATTTCATTCCCGGATTCATAGACGACACGCTGTTCTATTTTGGCTTGCCCTATTTGTTCTTTTTTGATATCAATCGCCAATGTCGATTCCACCTTTCAGCTTTGTAATAGATTTACGCAAGTTCAAAACGATGGGGTGTACGGTGCTCATCTGCATAACCGTCTTCTTCTCTGGCACTGCTCAAAGCATCTGTAGGGCATGCTCTCACACATTTGAGGCAGCCTTTACAGTATTGATAGTCAATCCCTTGCAAGAACATTTGCGGGCGGCCTTTCTTATCCGGCTGCTCTTCCCATACAAAACAAAAATCAGGACATACATTATCGCACGCGGCGCAATGGATGCATTTATCGTCTGCGAAGTGCGGCATCATTCCAGCACGCGAAATACTTAAGTCTTTCAGAATACTGTTACCTGGGTTGGTAATGACACCGCCCATAGGTTGGGTTGCATAGCCCAGCACAGGGGTATCTTGGCGCACGAAAGTGGGCATCTGTTGCCCCTCAGGCAACCCGAAGGTTTGGAAAGTCACTTCGTTATATCCACGCTCAAACGTCTTGAGTGCAGGTGCAACCGCTTGGGGATATTTCTTCTCCAAGGACTTGCGAATGACGCTTTTCATGGATTCGGGATCCAAGAAGTCACAGAGGCGGAACAAAGCGCCGAGCATGGCCATATTCGTACGGTTTTTCTCTTCCAGTGAAATCCCTGTTGCGTCGACGACCGCCATGGTACCGCCAAGTAATTTCATTTTCTCTTTTAATTCTTCTGGTGTTTTATTCGAATTTACAAGTACTAGACTGTCCTCGTAGATGCCACTGATAACGTTTACGGTTTTAGATAAGGATTCATGGAAAATACCAACGACATGCGGTCGTTCCACGGGGGAGTTATCTCGAATATTTGTTTCATTGTCGCAGAACCGGATGTGGGCTTTAACTGGTGAGCCTTTCTTTTCTGATCCATAGGATGAGAAGCTTACGCCGTTGAGACCGACGCCTGTAACTCCGGCTTCCGCCAGCATTTTCCCAGCCAAGTTCGCGCCGAGACCGCCAATGGATTCTAGCCTGATTTCAAAAAATCCTAGATCATTTAATTTGGGTAAAGTAACCATCCTATTACTCCCTTCAAGAATAAGATTTTCATTTCTAATTTTACCAGTTATTTTCAGGTGAGCAACATGTTTTCATGTTAAACCGACTGGTATTTACACAAAATGCCCTCCAATCGATGTACGTTTGGAGGGCACCGTTAATCTAGTATATTAATGATTCCTGCGGATGTTGTCTGTAAATTATCACATTGACAATTTAATCTTTTATTGCATCGTGTTTTACCGTTTAGATGGGTCGATCTTGTTAGGATCAAGTCCTTTCCAAATGTTCGGAATTTGAACGGCCTCCGGATCGTTAAATACAAGGAAAGCGGTTGGTAAATATCGCTCACCACTTTTACTAGCCGGGGAATTCACGATCTGATGATCCTTGACGAGCACCGTCGAGGAACCGCCATCCAAATTCGCGGCGATCACAGCGCCGTTCTCTAGCATAATGTTCTGACAGTCATAGAGGTTGGCTCCGATACTATGGGTCTGGCGTCCATCAATGACAAGGAACAGGATGGCGCCATCTGCGCGTTGACCCATCACGGTACGAGGAGCAATTCCCCAACCGTCTGCCGCATTTTTTACCAGCCCTTTTCCATTCACGATAATTCGCGGTTGGAACGTTACGGCTTCTCTTACACCCATTTCTTTAAGCTGGGGAATGGTATAGTTCCCCGCGACCATCTTACCCGTCTTATCAAGCCCAACAATTTGCGTTTTTTTCTTGTTGTTGATGCCGCCGTCATAATAGATTTCACCATTCGCGATGACGAGACCTATCGGTTGGAACCCGTTACCTTGCCAATTCGGGTCAGCGAAACCGCCTGCGTTAACGCCGGCAATCGCCCCAGTCCGTTCGACCATGCTGGAGACTCGCTCACCGCGTCCGACATGATTCGGAACGCCGATCCGTATTTTTGAAGGATCATTAACAATCATCAGATAACCACTGAAGCCTGCACCGCTTACCGGTTTGATCTCCACGAGATCTTTCGCTTTCTCCGATGGTGCTGTGATTTGGTGGTTATCCTTCTCATCGCCGTAAGAATTGAACTTCTGGTTATATTCAGCGATACGCTGCTTGAGCGCTTCTTCTCCGATAATATATTTGGCCCATACGCGATGCTGCGTCGTAATTAGTGTATCGGCAAGGAGCATGCGGACATTCGTTCCAGACGGTGTTAGATAGAGCCATCCTCCACCTGCTAACAAGACGATGAATAGGAGAATGATAATATTTTTAATGGCTCGGCCAAAGGTTTTGCGTTTACGCGTTGGTTGCCGACGTGCTCTACGGCTGGCAAGCTGCGCTTGAGACATCGATGTTGATTCTCTCATGGTGCGTGAGCCCCTTTCTTGTGCATAAAATAATAGAACTTTAACAATAGACGTTGCAGCAGATGAAAAGTTTCACGCGAATTTCAAATTTGAACGGTTTAAATTTTACCAACCTGATTCGCAGGATACAGAAATGGCGATCTTCTCCCAGAACGAGAACGATATATTTGGAATGGGCGCAAAGGAAATGCCGCGATGCAGGAATTGGAGGGTCATGGGGTCCTTCTTCGTGTCCATTGCGTTCAGAATTTTTCGGAAACGATGGGTTTATCGTGCTGCAATCAAATGTTCAAGCGTTAGAGACTGAAGGAATAGAGCCGAATCGATCAAGAACACATCGTCATAGTCAGCATGACGTGCATAAGATAATATCTCATCAGTAAATCTCGCAATTTTCCATATTAACGAGTTAGTCCAGTGATGGGTATACATCTTTATCATAATCCATCGGTTCCGTGGATTCAACTAAACGTACGTTTCGCCCAATTCTGTTCTTTTCTTCAAGATAGGCGAACCGGTGGAGCAATTCACTAGACCAAGGATTGAAACAAGCTAAATCCGCGGGGTTATATCGTAATGGGAAATGTTAGGGATTGGCACCGCGATCTTGAACCCCTCCGAAAATTCAGTTAAGATTTATTAGTTCTTAAAGTGGTACGTTTTGGCCGCTAGATTCATATTCTATTAGTAGAACTGACATTCTACAAGAAGGAAGCGTGTGTTCGTGCAGCAAGCAATCGCTATACTAGATTCAGGTGTGGGAGGATTAACGGTAGTTAAAGAAGTTATGAGGCAGCTTCCACGGGAGAAAATTATATATTTCGGAGACACTGCCCGCGCACCTTATGGACCGCGTTCGTCGGAAGAAGTTACGTTGTTTACCCAGCAAATCGTGGAATATTTAATTCAATTTCAACCTAAAATGATCGTTATTGCTTGTAATACGGCAACGGCAGTTGCGCTTGAGGACATTCGTGCGATGGTTAACGTGCCTGTTGTCGGTGTCATTCATCCTGGAGCCAGAGCCGCGATTAATGCTACAGAAACCGGGTTTATCGGCGTTATTGGTACCGAAGGTACGATACGGAGCGGTGCGTATCCGCAAGCGCTGAGAGAAATATCACCTCATATTGAAGTGATTAGTGAGGCATGCCCTCAATTTGTGCCTTTAGTCGAAAAAGGGATGTTCCGCGATGAAATTACGCGGGATACGGTTCGCGAGACGCTAAGGCATTTGCGCTCGAAACCGATTGATTGCTTGATTCTTGGGTGTACACATTATCCGTTCTTAATGGATCCGATATCGGAAGTTATGGGACCGCGAGTGAAGCTGATCAGCTCGGCGGATGAGACCGCCCGGGAGATTAGCACCATTCTTCATCAATACGGGCAACTCGCCAAAGCTGACGAAGAACCTGTACATCATTTTTTTTGCAGCGGAGAACCGCGGATTTTCCAACAGATTGCACAGGATTGGCTGAAAGAACATTTAGCATCTGCGCCAGTTGTTTGGCAAGTGCCGAGTTTCCTGTAATTATAGGATCGTACAACATACAAGAAATGAAACAACCAGAGACAGGCTCCCCTAACGGAGATGGTTCTGGTTTTTCTATATAGGGGCTGCTGAAGGACATAATAAGCATAAATCTATCATATACATAGAGTTAGGTTATCTATAGAGATATGCTAGGAGGATGGGCAATGGCTTTTCCGTATGTAGTCCAGCAGGGCGATACATGGCTGCGTATTGCAGCTCGATATGGCATTCATGCGTCATCGCTTCACATGGCAAATCCACAGATTCAAGAGGCACCTTATTTAATTGCTGGACAAGTGATTTATATTCCGTATCGTCCGGATCACGTGTATATGATTCAAGAAGGAGATACATTCTATGAAATTGCCAGACGATTCAACGTTCCGATCCAAATTCTGTTGAATGCGAATCCGTCCGTGGATCCCCGCAGTCTCAAAATCGCACAGAGCCTTGTCATTCCGCTGACGACAAGCGGTGAAATTGTGCGAACGGATGCAGAGTATGGGCCTGTTCAATTAATGGAGGACGCCGAAAGGCTATGTGAACGGTATCCATTCATTCGACAATACATTATTGGTTACAGCGTCATGGGCAAACCTATTATTGCGCTGCGCATCGGTACAGGTGAGCGTGAAATTCACTTTAATGGTGCTGTGCACGCCAATGAGTGGATTACCTCCCCGATTCTCATGAAATATATGGAGCAATACGCGAAGGCATATCGTTCTGGAACTTCATGGAATGGGATGGATCCACAGGATTGTTATAATTGCAATTCGCTCTGGGTTGTGCCCATGGTGAATCCTGACGGGGTAGAGCTTGCCCAAGAAGGAATTTCCCCAAGGCATCCGTATTACCGATTGTTATTGCAATGGAATGGTGGTTCCTTTCAATTTGCTCGTTGGAAGGCGAACATTCGGGGCGTAGACTTGAATGATCAATTTCCAGCCCATTGGGAGGAAGAGCGAGAACGTCGGGGGAAGAAGGGACCAGGGCCACGAGATTACTCGTCGGAAGCCCCGCTGACAGAACCCGAGGCGGCAACTTTGGCGGAATTTACCCGCGCGCACAATTTTGATATGGTCGTTTCCTTGCATTCCCAAGGGGAAGAGATCTACTGGAATTATCGGGATTATGAACCCTCTGTTTCCGAAGAAATCGCACGTCGATTCGCACAAGCGAGTGGTTACCGTTCAGTGAAACTCTCTGGCAGTGACGCAGGGTATAAGGATTGGTTCATTCAAGAATTTCGGAAACCGGGGTTCACGATTGAAGTAGGTCAAGGCCGGAATCCATTACCGCTGCAGGATTTTCGTGAGATATATCAAGACGTTGCAGGTCTATTAACGGAAGCATTACGGAGTTAGAGTTAGATGCAATTAGATCGGAGCCAAAAGCCGCTGGGAGTCACTGCCTGCGGCTTTTCTATATGTAACATCGCTAGGTGTTGATTTACCCGAATTGATTCTTTACAATAAAGGGATAACATTTCAACGATATAGGAGTGAAGGCAATGAACTGCAAAATTACACGCAATGCTGCGAAAAAAATAAAAGAAGAACTGCAAAAAGAAAATAAACCGGAGCTTATGCTGCGCGTATTTGTTACGCATTCTCATGGGTCGCATGCTCACTATGGCATGGATTTGGACAAGCCCAAAGAAACAGATACGGTTGTAGAAACCGACAAAGAAATCTCGGTCATTTTGCAATCAGACGAACCGATGTTAGATGGCGTAAAGATCGATTATTTATATTTTCCTGAAGAAGGGTTTATCATAACCAATCCATCTAAAGGCAATCACGGGGATCACTAGAAAGAGGAATGAATAATGGCGAACGACATTCGCATTTGTGATAAATGCAAGCACACAAAGCTCAAGACCTTTTTACCGAAAGTTCAAAATTTAGATCCAAACGCGGAGATCAAAGTGGGCTGCAAGTCTTATTGCGGTCCTTGCGGAAAACGGGTATTTATTTTTATTAATGGTCGATATATAACCGCGCCTACCGAAGAAGAAGCACTAGAAAAGGCAAGTAAATATGTGAAGTAATGAAAGGTGCGGATAGTTCCGCATCTTTTCGTTTATCCTAAGGTCGATATGTCATCAAGGAGGACTGAGGATGTCACGTAAAGATTCTTCAATGAACGAGCAAACCCCGCTGACGCAAGCCCAGAATTCGATCGATAAGCTTCGCCATGCGGTTTCCCAAGCGCTAAGTCATCCGACGGATCAGTCGGTTGAACAGGCGCATACGGCGTTAGAGCGTGCGCAAAATGCCGTAGATACAGCCGTTCTTAATGAAACAGGTGCCAATCAACAACCTGTGGAGTTCGCTCAAGAGCTGCTTGGTGAAGAGATGTCGCGTCTGAACAAATTATCTGCTGATTAATGATGTTGTAGGTCACGAACCACTTGATCGCAAGGGTCTCCCTTGATCAGGTGGTTTATTTTTGTGCGCGTATCATTTGTGCTATGATGAAGGTATCGCTTACTGACATTGTAAGTTGAACATGAAATCAAGGGAGGATCTAAGTGTGAAGCACATTGCGGATCGAGTGAAGCTCAATAATGGCGTGGAAATGCCATGGCTAGGACTAGGTGTATGGAAGGCAGAAGACGGACAAGAAGTTGCGTCAGCTGTGAAGAGTGCCATCGAATTAGGCTATCGCAGCATTGATACGGCAGCTGTATACAAGAATGAAGCTGGCGTTGGGCAAGGGATTGCAGAGAGCGGAATTGCAAGAGAAGAACTATTCGTAACGACGAAGGTATGGAACAGCGATCAAGGCTACGAATCTACATTGCAAGCTTTTGAAGAAAGCCGTAATAAGCTAGGCTTGGATTACATTGATTTATATTTGATACATTGGCCTGTAAAAGGTAAATACATAGATACGTGGCGAGCTCTTGAGAAGCTGTACAGTGATGGACGTGTTCGTGCTATCGGGGTAAGCAACTTCCACATCCATCATTTGAACGATATTCTTGAATCCGGAAGTGTTGTTCCTGTTGTAAACCAAGTGGAGTATCATCCATTGCTGGCTCAACGTGAACTGCTTGCATTCTGTAAGAGTCATCAGATCGTCATGGAAGCATGGAGCCCATTGATGCAAGGTAAATTATTTGAGGATCCAACATTGAATGATATCGCTGCGAAATATGGCAAATCGGTCTCCCAGGTGATTCTGCGTTGGGATCTTCAGCATGGTGTCATTACCATTCCGAAGTCGGTTAATCGGGAGCGCATAGCACAAAATGGAGATATCTTTGATTTTGAGCTTTCTGTCGAGGATATGCAGCGTATTGACGCGATGAACAAGGATCAACGTGTTGGTCCAGATCCAGATCATATTAACTTCTAGGTAGCAGGAGGGATCGTTCAAATTATGGAACTCCAGTTTATAGGTCATTCTTGCTTCATCGTATCTTCAGATCATTACAAAGTTATTATTGATCCTTTCATCCATGGCAACCCGCTTGCCAACGTGGATGTTTGTGATATTCAAGTGGACGCTGTGTTGCTAACGCACGGACATTCGGATCATACCGCGGATGCCTTAGAAATCGCTTTACAGAACGATTGTCCGATCATTGCGAATTTCGAAATTTGTCAATATTTTGGAAGTCAGGGTGCTAAGGTATTTGCGATGAACACGGGTGGGAGTCACACTTTCCCGTTTGGTACTGTAAAATTCACGCAAGCTATGCATAGTTCTAGTCTGGAAACCGATAACGGTGTAATTTATGGAGGTTTGGCTGGGGGGATCTTACTCACGATGAACGGTAAAACGTTCTATCATGCAGGAGATACTGCGCTTTTCAGTGACCTGAAGCTTATTGGTGAGCATCGCATTGATGTGGCAGCTGTCCCGATCGGGGATGTATTTACGATGGGGCCACAGGAAGCACTCCTTGCAGCTGAGTGGATTGGGGCCAAAGCCGTCATCCCCGTTCATTACGATACCTTTCCAGCTATCGAGCAAGATGCCAAGGCATGGGTGATGGAAGCGACGAATGAAGGGCTTCACGGCATTTTCCTTCGGCCTTCAGCAAGTTATGTGGTTGAATAACATCGATTACAAATGATGTAATTGGCCCGGATCTACCGATATTTTCTTCGGTGGGTTCGGGCTTTTTGGTTCTTCGGCGCCAGAGAGCATCGACATGTAGTAGGTTAACTGGTCGGTAAACCGTGATTTGAGTTTCTCATATTGGTCATCCGTAATTTTGCTTGCATCACGTAATGACTCCAACCGATCAACGAATTTAGCCACTTGCGAATCAATGACTTGCTGTAAATTGATATGATGATTGTGAGCAAGCTCGTTGATGCTCTGCCCTTGTTGAAGAGCAGCAGCTATATCATCAGCGTCAATGCCGAGCAGCGCGGATAGCGCAGAAAGATCCAGATTAATGCCGCCATCAATCTCATGAATACGATTTGCTGAAGGCTGCTCGGAATATGTGTTCGTAGCATAGGTTGTCATAGGTATTGCAATCGCACAGAATAATACGAATGTAACGATCCATTTGGTTCTGCGAGTCATCATGTCAGCCCCCTCGTTGAGATAAAGATGTTATGGGTAATCGTATAACAAGAACCTTAAAGGAACATAAAATGCAGTTAAAAAGCAAATAAAGAATCGACATATCAAAATCCCCTTGCAAGAATGGATGCTGGAGTAAGGAGTCCAGACCAATCTAACAAGGGGATTTGGTGTCGTTATGGGGTTTCTCTAAATTTGCGAATTAAATCGTAGGTGATGGTTTTGTCAGATATTTCAAGCTGCTTCTTTGCTTGATCCGCTTTGGCCTGACACAAAGAGACATTCTGTTTCTCTCCGGTTGCGGCATCATAGCATGTTCCATTCTTGAACAACCCATCAGCTGAAGGAATATAATAGACTTTGCCGTCAGTGAACGCACCGCTGCGCAGCACAACGAGCTTCTCATCCTCCGTAAATAAATTGTTCCCCATCATATAACTCGTATCCGTTGGTATGCCGAGCAGATACAACAGGGAAGGCGTCATGTCCAGTTGTCCGCCAACGCGATCTATTGTTGCTGCATGTTTGCCATCCGGTAGATGAATCAGCATAGGAACTTGATTCATGATTTGTTCGAATTTCAAATCGTTTATGGGGGTTCCCAGGAACTGCTCCATCACGGCTTTATCTCGAATCGAATTATCATGATCGCCATAGAACGCAAGGATCGTATTGTCCCATAGACCATCCGCTATCATCTGCTCAATCATGGTTCCAAGCGATGCATCCACGTAATGGACGGATTCCAGATAATCTCCGAAAATCGTCCCCTTGAATTCACCCACATCAAGCTTCTGATAGCTTGCAGGGAGTTGATAAGGATGGTGGCTGGACAGCGTGATCAAAAACGAATAGAACGGCTGTGCCGTCTTCTCCATATATGCTAACGATTGACGGAAGAAAGACGTATCTCCGAGCGACCAGCCGAGAGGCTCGTCTATGGTGAAATCTTTCTTGCTGTAGAACTTATCATAGCCCATATGATTATACATGATATAGCGATTCCAGAAGCTAGCGTCATAGGCGTGGTAGACACCTGTCGCATAACCGTTATCCTTTAAGATCTGTGGCAGCATATCATACGTATGATTGGGATAGCGGATAAATACAGAACCGGTAGGCAAGGGGTGCAGCGAAGAATGGGATGAGAAATCGGCATCCGATGTACGTCCCTGACCGGTCTGATGATAAAAGTTGCTGAAATACATGCTTTCTTGGATCAGCTTGTTCAGATTCGGCGTAATTTCCACACCGTTAATCTTCTGATGTATCATGAAATTCTGAAAGGCTTCCGCCTGGATGACGATGATGTTTTTCCCTTTATAGGCACCGAACAGATCATTTTTGGTATCCGTTTGTTGATGCTTCGCATCGAACCATTGTTTCACTTCAGCTTCTTCTTCCGCAGAAAGCATGTTGTTGGAGAACCAGTTCTCTTGTGCGTATCGGTTGATATCATACCCGTGAAACCCAATTAGTCCTGTCACATTATAGAGCGAGACATTCCACCAGTTCCCGGCGAAAATGCCTTTTGCCCACGTATTTGTTGCTTGCTTAATAGGCATGAACGTGAGAACACAGCCCAACGTGAATATCATCGCACTGAGCAGAATGCGAAGGATGGCTTTCCTCCAACGAACACCATGCTGCCGCTCCAGCGGGCGAAGGCGTTGCTTCTGTCGACCTACGCGTATCCATACGAGTATCGTAATCGGCATCAGGAGAAGAAGATCCACGAAGAAGAGGATGTCCTTCCAGGTGATTAAGGATGCGATGCTGTCTCCCAAGGAGCTAACTTGTCCGGCTTGAAGAAGAACAGGGATCGAAATGAAATCCTGGAAATAGCGATAATAGACTAAATCGGCGTAGAAGACCGTACTTAGCAATAGATTGAGAAGGAATAAGCTGACCCATCGGCCACGTTTGGGCAAAAGCCACACCCAGAATGAACAGAGCATAATCGAACCTATGCCAATGACATAATCCCATTTGTCCATATGTACAAGCGGGACGGCTATAAATCGATCAAATAAATATAATTTATATACAATTAAGACGATAAACAGCATACATTCGGCATAGGGAAGACGTGATATCAGATGAAGGGGAATCCTTTTGACTCGAGGAGCCGTAGGAAAAGGTGTATTCATAACATGAGACAGCTCCTTTCATACAAGTTTATGAATAAAATGTAAACCCAATTGCACCTTTATCATTATAAACGTAAACAGGGGCATTTCAACCGTTGTAAACATCTGGATTTCATCATTTTATTGAAAAAAAACCGCCTTCACGTGCTTTAAGAACAAGCACATGAAGGCGGTATAGGATGTATCTTTATTCAGAACGCGGTTTACGCGGCGGAAGCTGTCCAAGATATTGATAATACTGGCATTCGATTCGACCATTGAACAGCTTGCGACGTTTGTCTGCTGGACGTCCGAAATAATGTTCGAACTGTTTGTTCGGACAAATCGCAAAGAAGGACCAATTCGGTAATTTGCGAGACACAAAGCCGAGCTGTCGCATGACTTTCTCGGCATCATCACGTTCGCCGAGCCGCTCCCCGTAAGGAGGGTTGGTAATAATGCAGCCATAATCACCTTGCGGATCTATTTTGGCAACTGGCAAGGTACGGAATTCGATTTCTTTGCCTAATCCAGCCGCTTTCGCTGATCCGTAAGCAATATCAATGGCTTCACGATCGTTATCCGAGCCCATGATCTGGAGTGGGACATCATCGCGCAATAAATCGAAGGCTTCCTCTCTAGCTTCCTGCCAGAGATCCTCCGAAATGACAGGCCAACCCTCGGAGTTGAACGTGCGGCGTAACCCTGGTGCAATGTTCCAACCGATCATTGCGGCTTCGATTGGAATGGTCCCCGAACCGCAGAATGGATCGTAGAGCGGGCGTTCAACATTCCAACGGCTTAAGAGCACCAGTGCGGCAGCCATCGTCTCTTTGAGCGGCGCTTCTGTCGCAACTTTGCGATATCCGCGTTTGTGCAGGCCTGGTCCCGTTGTATCTAAGGTAAGAAGCGCGATATCATTTAGCAAGATCACTTCAATGACATAACGAGGTCCGTCTTCATGAAACCATTCGGTACCGTATTCCATTTTCATTTTCTCAACGACGGCCTTCTTCACGATGCCCTGGCAAGCTGGTACGCTGCTTAATTGCGATTTATGGGAACGTCCCTCAACCGGGAACTCACCGTCTTCCGGAATCCATTCTGGCCAATCTAATGCTTTTGTTCCTTCGAATAATTCATCAAAGGTTGTCGCTTTGAATTCACCCATCTTGATCAGCACGCGATCGCTTGTCCGAAGCCAAAGATTGGTGCGGCATATATCGATAAGGTCGCCCTGGAAGAGGACACGTCCGTTCTCCACCTTTACATCATCATAGCCTAAATCTTTTAATTCCCTTGCAACGACCGCTTCAAGACCCATCGGTGCCGTTGCGATTAACTGGTACTGACGCATTGTTCATTCACACCCTATAGCATTTTCTGATACAATTCAGTATAGGCTAAAATAACCATCGTTACAAACGAGAAATCGGGTTGGGATACATAGGAGGTATGGAATTGATTCAATCAGATGAACAATATATGGATGCACTTTATCGCGAAGATCCGATGCTTGAGCAAGTGATGGCAGGAATACGAGAAGCGGGGATGCCTGAAATTTCAATTGCGCCGGGATATGGAAGGCTGCTGACGATCCTCGTTAAGACCAGCCGGGCGAAGCGGATTCTAGAAATAGGGGCATTAGGCGGATACAGCGGCATATGCTTAGCGCGTGGACTTGATTCGGATGGAGAGCTGGTTTCCCTCGAGCTGAAGGAAGAATTTGCAGCCATAGCGGAACGCCATGTTCAAGTTGCAGGTTACGGCGAACAAGTTACGTATCGTATTGGGGATGCCATGGATAGCTTGAAGCAGTTGGAAGAAGAAGGGCAGAAATTTGATTTCTTCTTTATAGATGCGGATAAAGGTAATTATCTCAATTACTTAGAATATGCCATCACCTTATCGAATCCAGGAGCATTAATCGTAGGAGACAATACCTTGCTGCGAGGCAGAACGACAGACCCGAGTAAGAACGGCCCTTCTGTTCAGGCGGTGCGCTTATTTAATGAGAAAATTGCACAAGATCCAAGGCTTATGAGCACGATGCTTCCGGCATATGACGGTCTGGCGATCGCTATGGTTAAGTAAGCGTGGGCTGCAGGTTCATTTGCTAAACGAACGCTTTTTCAATACACTATATAGAGACAGGAGGCGCGTGAGATGATTACAATTAAGACAAAAGAACAAATTGCGAAGATGCAGGCGGCAGGAGAAATCTTGGCAGCATGTCATCGCGAGATCGCCAAAATGATTCGCCCAGGCATTACATCGCAAGAAATTGATCAATTTGCAGAAAAATTTATCCGAGACCATGGGGCTACGCCTGAGCAGAAGGGATATAACGGTTATCCTTATGCGACATGTGCTTCGGTGAATGATGTGATCTGTCATGGATTTCCTAAACCCGAGCCGTTGAAAGACGGAGATATCGTGACCATAGATATGGTTGTTAATTTGGACGGATGGCTGGCGGATTCCGCATGGTCTTATGGCGTGGGAACGGTTTCGGAGGAAGCGGACAAGCTTATGCGTGTAACCAAAGAATCCCTCTATAAAGGCATTGAGCAATCCGTGATTGGCAATCGCTTAGGGGATATTGCCAACGCCATTCAGACTCATGCAGAAGCAGCGAATTTAGCAGTTGTTCGTGAATTTATCGGGCACGGCATAGGTCAGATCATGCATGAAGAGCCACAAGTTCTTCACTATGGACCAGCCGGTCGCGGTACGCGGTTAAAAGAAGGTATGGTGTTCACGATCGAGCCAATGTTGAACATCGGAGACTGGAGAAGCAAGCTGGATTCGGATGGTTGGACAGCGCGCACGAGAGACGGCAGCTTATCTGCTCAGTACGAGCATACGATTGCGATTACCGCAGATGGCCCTATTATCTTAACCAAACAATAATATCTTGAAATCGAAAGGCTATCCTGAACGTCAATCTTGTTGACTGACGAGGGATAGCCTTTTTGTTCATGGATATACTTCGATTTGGTTCATGTTGTCGATGAAGTCTTCGAACCTCGCGATTTGCGATAAAGCGTGGTCCACACCCATAACACATTAAAGAGGAGCAGGATGCCCGAGACGATAAAGATCCCTTGGATGCCGATATTGCCGGATAGTGCACCAGCCACAATGGGTCCTAGCATATTCCCTAGCGCGAGCGTACTGCTATTGAAGCTGTATGCCCGACTCTCCATCCCGTCCGGTGTGAACTTCCGGATCAGCGAGTTGACGGAAGGCAAAAGTCCGCCCATGAACATGCCGAGTAAAAAGCGGAAGACGATCAATTGCCATACGGTGCTGACAAATGCTTGCGGAATCAGCATAACAGCTGCCCCTAATAAGCAGACGAGCAGGATGCCGTTGGAGCCGATCCGGTCGCTAAGCTTCCCAAGCAGCGGTGAGGCAACCATATTCGAGATCCCCGTAATGGAGCTGACAAACCCTGCCCAGAAGGCGAGATTGACGGTCGAACCGTGTAGTTCCTGAACATATAAAGGCATAAGCGGCATGGGCCCCATCATCGCAAATTGCAGTAAGAAGGTAACTGTGAATAGCGCCATGAGGGGTTTGAATTTGCTTAATTGGATAAAACCAGCGATGACGGAAATATCCGGTTTCTTATTCGCTTCTTCCCGATTAAAGTTTTCTTTAATCAAGAATGTTGCGAAGAGCGAGGCGAGAAAGAGCAGTGCCCCGGTTATGTAAAAGATGGGACGATACCCGACACTGTCGGCAAGAAGTCCGCCAATAAAGGGACCTAGGATGGTTCCTGCTACTTGTCCCGATTGCAGTGTCCCCATAGCGAATCCTATGCTCTTCTTCGGTGTCGCCGAAGCTGCTAGCGATATGGCTGCGGGATTGAACCCTGAAATCGTACCGTTCAGCAAGCGAAGAAGCAAGAGCTGGAGCGGGGTTTGAGCAAAGCCCATGAGGACCATCACGATGGCCATCCCGAAGCCGGATCTGAGAAGCATCATTTTCCGTCCGTATTTGTCGGCGAATTTACCCCAAATCGGTTGGAAGATAAATGAGGTTAAGAAGTTGGCTGCAAAAATAAGTCCAGCCCATACACCAATCTTGTGTGTATCTGTGAGTCCTAAATCTTGTTTGAGATATAACGACAAAAAGGGAATAATCATAGTCATGCCGGCGTTCACGAAGAATTGCCCGATCCATAGCACAACGATGTTTATTTTCCACTGCTGCATTGCACCTGACACTCCTTTCATGCTGTACATGTAAATTATAGCACACGGGGTATTTCGAATTCGGGTATGTAACTTTTGTCATTGAATTGTCATTGAAAGGGAACACCACAGGTTGAGACCCCTTATGAAAAAGGGCATAATAAAAGTATTGAATTTTCGATAGAATGGAGCATCATGGATGATAAAGAATGATCGGTTTTTACGGGCAAGTCGCAAGCAAGAGGTAGATCAATTGCCCGTGTGGTACATGCGTCAAGCAGGACGTTATGATCCGGAGTACCGTAAAATTAAAGAAAACTATAGCCTGCTCGAAATCTGCAAACAGCCTGAGTTGGCTGCAGAAGTCACATTGATGCCTGTTCGGAAGTTGGGCGTAGATGCTGCCATTCTATATTCGGACATTATGAATCCCGTCGCTTCTATTGGTATTGATTTTGATATTGTAGCCAATGTCGGTCCTGTCATACATAACCCGATTCGTTCATCGGAAGATGTAGCGAAATTGCGTCCCATCGATGTCGAAGGGGACTTGTCGCATGTCTTGGAGACGATTCGCATTCTTGATCGTGAGCTTGAAGTGCCGCTGATTACCTTTGCCGGTGCACCGTTTACGATTGCTAGCTATTTAATTGAAGGCCGTCCTTCTAGGAACTATCGTCTAACCAAACAAATGATGTACAGCGCTCCGGACGTATGGTTCGCGTTAATGGACAAGCTGGGCGATATGGTGATAACCTATTTAAAGGCTCATGTCGCGAACGGAGCGAAAGCGTTTCAAGTGTTTGACAGCTGGGTCGGGGCACTGGCTCCGCAAGATTTCAAGAAATATGTGCTGCCGACGATTCAACGTATTTTTGCTGAATTACAATCAGTAGATGTTCCTAAAATCTATTTCCCAGGCGTAAGCTCGGGTGAATTGTTACCTACTTTGCAGCATTTGCAAGCCGATGTGATCGGTCTGGATTGGCGCGTCTCCATTACAGAAGGAAGACGTCGTATTGGCGATAAATTTGCGGTTCAAGGAAACTTGGATCCATTCCTGCTGACGGCCCCATTGCCTTTACTTGAAGAGCGTGCAAGACAATTGATTGATGAGGGGATTGAACAACCCGGCTATATCTTTAACTTGGGCCATGGATTATTCCCAGAGGCATCCCTGGATACTTTGAAGCATTTAACGGACTATATTCATATGTACTCGCGGGATGCAATTCAAGCGAGAAGAACGCGGTAGAAAAGAGGAATATTGAACATGTCGAAGTCAAAAATCGGCGTATTGGTGATGTCTTATGGTACGCCTGAAAGTTTAGATCAAGTGGAAGCTTATTATACACATATTCGGCGGGGACACCCGCCAACAGCGGAACAGCTTGAGGAGTTGACGTCCCGCTATGAACAAATCGTAGGGGGATTCTTCCCGCTGCGCGAGAATACGAACCGTCAAGTAGCAGCGCTGGAAGAGACATTAAACCGTCAATATGGCCATGACGAACTTGAGTTTGTCTGTTATCAAGGGTTGAAGCATGCCCACCCTTTAATTGAAGAAGGCGTTGAGCAGATGGCGAAGGATGGAATATCACAAGCGATTGGCGTCGTACTTGCCCCACATTATTCAGTGATGAGCGTCGGCGGTTACATACAACGGGCGCAAGCGAAGGCAGATGAGCTTGACTTGTCGATGTCTTTTGTGAAGGATTATCACGTACATCCGAAGTTGATTGAAGCCCTTGTGAACCGAGTTCAGGACGCATTGTCGAAATTTGGACCGATTGAAACGGTACGAGACCAAGTCCGTGTCCTTTTCAGTGCGCATAGTTTGCCAGCTCGAATATTAGAATTAAACGATCCCTATCCAGACCAATTGCTCGAAACATCCCGTGCAATCGCTGACCGTGTAGGCTTAAGCCAGTGGCAATTTTCATGGCAGAGCGCAGGACAGACATCGGTTCCTTGGTTAGGTCCGGATATTTTGGATACATTACGTACAGTAGTGGCTGAAGAACAAGTGAAGCAGGTGCTTGTCGCACCCGTTGGCTTTGTATCCGATCATTTGGAAGTACTCTATGATTTGGATATTGAAGCGCAAGCGTTAGCACGTGAGTTAGATATACATTTGGAACGTACAGCATCGCTGAATACCGATCCGCTCTATATCGATACCCTTGCGGATGTGGTAAATCAACAACTTGAAAGGAAGTGACCACCCATGGTGGACACAGCGTCTCGTCACGTTGTTGTCATTGGTGGAGGCATAAGCGGACTTAGTTCCGCTTTTTATTTGCATAAATTTAGTGTTGAGCAAGGGATGGACCTGACGATTTCGGTTATTGAACGAGATCAACATTTTGGCGGACAATTCATGACATTACATAAAGACGGCTTTGTTATCGAGAAAGGTCCTGACTCTTTCCATGCCCCAAATGAATCGATGATGGAGCTTATTTCGGATTTGGATCTAGAAGACGAGCTAGTCGCCGCAAGTTCAGACCTCGATCGCACGTATATTTTGCATCGTGGGGAACTTCAAAAGTTACCCCAAGGAATCTCGCTCGGGATCCCGACACATATCAAGCCGTTATTCAAGACAAATCTGTTATCTTTTCCGGGGAAATTGCGAGCTGGCATGGATCTCTTCATCCCCAAGCGGATGGATGATTATGATGAATCTGTTGGGTCATTTCTAGAACGCAGACTCGGTCAAGAGGTGTTGGAAAATATTGCGGAACCGCTGCTTACGGGCATCTATGCCGGTGATACGTACAAGCTTAGTCTTCAGGCAACCTTCCCGCAATTCGGTGAGATCGAGAAGACGCATGGCAGCCTAATCCGTGGGATGAAATCAATAGCAGGGACAAGAGGTCCTTTGGATTTATCCGGTCCGTCAGATGACGTTCAGACTAGCAAAAGGCTAACCTTTCGCCAAGGCATGCAATCGATAGCTCATTCGTTAGTGCATTACCTGCATCCCCAAGTGAATTTGATACAAAATACTTGTGTAACTGCCATTGAACGTGTCGAAAAGTCACTAGAGGATGCAGAAGCACGCAATACGTATCAAATCGTGTTAGATAGCGGTAAAGTGTTGTCAGCAGCAGCGGTGATCTTGACGACTCCGACGTACGTTGCTTCTCCATGGTTAGAACCTTATGTTAGTACACGGATGTTGGATCATGTGCATTATATTTCGGTGGCGAACATCGTGATGGGGTTCGATGCGGCTGACATCCCTCAACCGCTGGAAGGCTCAGGATTTCTGGTCCCACGGAAAGAGAAACGAAATATTACGGCCTGTACGTGGACATCTAACAAGTGGCCTCATACGACACCGGAGGGGAAAGTTATGCTTCGCCTCTATGTCGGACGTGAGGGTGACGAGCACAATGTGGATTTGCCAGATGAACAGATGATAGAATTGGTTCGTAAAGATTTAAGGGAAGTATTAGGAATTGAGGCTGCGCCCGTATTGACGGAAATTACAAGATTAAAGGATTCCATGCCTCAATATCCTGTGGGTCACTTGAATGCGCTTGAGCGCTTAAGGGAAGAGATGGCTGTGGAGCTGCCGGGAATTGAAGTTGCAGGTTCGGGGTATGAGGGGGTTGAGGTCCCTGATTGTGTTCGCCAAGGGCGGAATGCTGCTGCGAAGATCATTCAATTTATACAGTAACGTTATACGTTAGCTTATTCCTCACTTGTTGTGCGAAAGAGTACTATTTCATTCCACATTATTGATATAATGAGAAAAGGTACATGGTACTTACCCTAAAAAATACCATTGTGAGGAGCAAGTATGTATATAACGCGAAGCGATGCCCATCGGGCCAAAAAAACAAGAAAAAAACGAAAAATACGCATGTTGCTGACTGTCAATCTAATTATGCTTGCCATCATTATTGGGCTTGGTGGACTCTATCTGGCTAATCAACGGAGCGAGAGTCCGCAAGAAGCCAATGCGGTTCAAGATACGAATGCGGGTACAGTTGCCAAGCCAGATGATTCACCCGAAGGGGATGGAGCGGATCAGACAGGTACGGAAGAGACCGTGGAGCCAGAAGATGCTGCTACCAATCATCCTGCGGAGGATACGGAGACAGGCACAACGTCCCCTGCGACGAATGAAGGAGCTGGGGCAAATAAGGAGCAGCCTTCATCGGATAAGAACGGGGACGGACAAGATCATCCCGCCGTCACTAAGAAACCGGTAACGGATAACAAGATCCAAGCGGTATTGCCCGAAGGAGACGGACTTTTATTTTCATTTGTCGGAGATATTCAAATGTCAGGTAAAGTGGATGAAATCATGCGGAAGAATGGTTATGATTTTCCTTTTCAGTATGCGAAGTCGCTTTTCCAGAAGGATGATTTGACGGTAGCCAATTTAGAGACACCGATTACCGTAGGTGGACTGGCCGAGACGGACAAACAATTCGTCTTTAAATCGTCACCTGACTCTGCCGCTGCGCTGCATAACGCAGGCATTGATGTCGTTACATTAGCCAATAACCATGTGTTAGATCAAGGGGTTAGCGGCTTAAAGGATACGATCCAACACTTGGATAGCGCGAATGTTCAACACGTGGGAGCAGGGAATAATGACGACGAAGCTTATACGATAAAATATGTGGAGCGCAAAGGAAAGCGTGTTGCCATCCTTGGGTTTTCCCGGGTTGTGCCAAAGGCAAGTTGGAAGGCGGGTCCGAAGAATGCTGGGGTAGCGGAAACCTATAATTCGACCAAGGCTGTGGCTCAAATTAAAGAAGCTCGCAAACAAGCCGATATTGTCATCGTTATGGTGCACTGGGGCATTGAAAAGGCAGAGACGCCGAATCAGATCCAGAAGCAGCTTGCACATGAATATGTGGATGCCGGTGCTGATTTGGTGATTGGCAGTCATCCTCACGTTCTGCAAGGGATGGAACAATATAAAGGAAAGTGGATTGCATATAGTCTAGGCAACTTTATCTTTACACGATCAACGAACCCGATGACATGGGAGACTGCGGTGCTTCAGGTTACCTATAATTCCGACGGTAGTTACGCATTGAAATTGATTCCTTATCATGCGAATCTCGGGCAAGCTGTCCCGATGGATGAAGCGAACGGCTCGAAGCTCCTGCAGCGAGTTTCAGGCTTATCGCAAAGCATGGGCGCAGGAATTCGCAATGACGGGCTTGTCGGTACGATAACTCGATGATTCGATGATTCGATAGGAGGGGATCACGCATGGGATGGAATGAAAATTATTGTGTTGCTCATCGCGGCTGGTCAGCCAAAGCGCCTGAGAATACGCTCGCTGCGATACGACTCGCAATGTCAGAACCCTATGTGCAATGGCTTGAAGTCGATGTTCAATTATCGAAGGACGGCGTACCCGTCATTATTCATGATTTTTCGTTGGAGCGTACAACCAATGGACGTGGACTCGTACGGGAGAAAACCTTCGCGGAGCTGAGAGAATTGGATGCGGGCTCTTGGTTCTCCAAGACATATGCCGGAGAGTCGATTCCTACGTTGGAAGAAGTATTGAATGCAACAGTAGGGCGCCTTCGGCTGAATATCGAGCTCAAAACCGTGGGAGACATGTATCCAGGCCTTGAAGAAAAGGTGATCGATCATGTGTACCGTTATACATTGCAGCATGATGTGTGCTTGACTTCCTTTGAGCCAAAGGTGGTTCAGCGGCTGAAGAAGTTAGCGCCTCAGCTTCGCGTAGGTCTGATCTATGAATCGCCAAGTGAAGATTATGTCGGCATTTGCCGGGCATTAGGGGCAGATTTCTTATCTCTTGATTATAAGTGGTTCAATCAACGGAATACGGCAGAATTGTATCATCACGGCATCGGTATGATGGCGTGGACATGTAATCATACGAAAGATATTATACATACGGCATCACTGCATCCAGATTTAATGATCTGTACCAATTATCCAGACCGATGGCGAGAAGCATTAGGAGAGGGGAAATCGTAATCATATGAACTCGAAAATTAGAAACGTATATTGTGTCGGGCGGAATTATCGTCTGCATGCAGCCGAAATGGGCAATGAAGTGCCGAAGGAGCCTATGATTTTCTTGAAGCCGACACATGCCGTTGTGGCGATGAATGGCGGCGGGATCGCCTTGCCGCACGATCAAGGCGAGGTACACTACGAAGCAGAACTCGTGATTCGCGTAGGTCGCGATTATACGCCAGGCATACATGTCGATGAATTAATTGATGTGATGTCGTTGGGATTGGATTTTACCTTGCGGGATGTACAGTCGGTGTGCAAACAAAAAGGACAACCCTGGACTCCAGCGAAGGGCTTCAAAAATTCAGCTCCGATGACGCCTTATGTAGCCTTTCCCGGCGCAGCCGCTTTGGCGGAACAGGATTTCTCGCTGCGAAAGAACGATGTGGAGGTCCAGCGGGGGAATGTAACAGAGATGATCTTTGATCTCCAGACGATTGTTGATTATATTGCTGAGCACTACGGTCTTGGCGAAGGCGACCTCATTTTCACGGGTACGCCGGCAGGTGTGGGCCGTGTGGAACAAGGCGACAGATTCGAGCTTGTGCTTGCTGAGCAGCGCCTCGATTATTGCGTGATTGACTAGAAAAAGAGTAGAAGAGCCTACTAACGTCTTCAATGAAGGAGAGTGGAGAGCATCATGGATTGGCTCATCGGGCTAGGTTGCAGTTCGGTGGTAGCGTATCTCGCTTATCGGAAGCAGTCGTTGTCACAATCCGGCATGTGGGCAGCCATTGTAATGGGGACGATTTTTTATGCTGCAGGGAGCCTTGTGTGGTACGGGACACTCCTTGCTTTTTTTGTATCCTCAACGGTGTTGTCCAAAGTGAAGAAGAAGGCGAAAGCCAAATATGAAGAAGCCTATGAGAAAACAGGGCGTCGGGATGCAGGACAGGTGATGGCCAATGGCGGCATTGGTATGGTGCTCTGTCTCCTGTATGCGATATGGCCGAATCCCATGCTATTCTGGGCATTTATGGGTGTCATGGCGACGGTCACCTCAGATACGTGGGCAACAGAGATTGGCAGCTTAAGCCGCAAGCAGCCACGTTCTGTCTTAACATGGAAGTCTATCCCTGCAGGAACTTCAGGTGGTGTCTCTGTGCTAGGAACGACTGCAGCTGTTGCAGGGGGACTGTTCATTGGCAGCGGAATCGTTGTTTTTGAATGGTTGAGCGGTACCGCTCTTGGGAGTGATGTCTTCGTATATCCTCTCGTCGGATTGATTGCGGGAACGGTAGGTGCCTTTACGGATTCGATCCTCGGAGCCACATGTCAAGTGATGTACCGATGCCCCCATTGCGGCAAAATTGTCGAACGGAAAGACCACTGCGGATTCCAGACCAAGCAAATTCGCGGTTTGCGCTGGATGAATAATGATGCCGTGAATTTCATCAGTTCCTGTGCAGGAGGGCTTGCTGCCATCCTTGTCGCGTTAGTGCTATAACGATGAGGGAAAATTTAAACCGCCTAAATGCTAGGCGGTTTTGTTGTTTTTTATTTGCGCAGATGAATGGACTGCACTTTATGCTGCGGCCCCTTCGCTAAGATCAATTTCGCACGCGCTTTGGTCGGTAGAATGTTATCAGTCAAATTGATCTGATTAATATCTTTCCAGATATTCTTAGCAAACGTAACCGCTTCGTCTTCTGTTAAATCAATATATCGATGGAAGTATGAGTCCGCATTCTGGAATGCTGTTCCCCGCAAAATAAGGAATCTCTCCAAATACCATTGCTCCAAATCGGTTTCAGTGGCGTCTACAAAAATCGAATAATCAAAAAAATCACTTACAAATACCGATGCCGCTCGGCTAACCTGTAATACATTAATTCCTTCAACGATAAGGATATCGGGCGTGCGAACTGTTTGTACCTCGTCTTGCACAATGTCATAGACCAGATGGGAATAGATCGGAGCCGTTACCTCAGGTACGCCTGCTTTGACATCGGATAAGAATTGAATGAGTTTTCGAATATCATAACTCTGCGGAAATCCCTTCTGATGCATCATGCCGCGATCCTGGAGAACCTGGTTCGGATATAAGAACCCATCTGTTGTTACAATATCTACAGTAGGATGATTATCGTATTCAGACAATAAAGTTTGAAGAAGTCTTGCCGTTGTGCTCTTCCCAGCTGCAACACTCCCGGCGATCCCGATAATATAGGGAACTTTCGCGGTCGGCTTCTTCAGAAATGCCCCTTCGCATTTTCGAAGCTGCTGTGCTGCCGTGACTTGGATATTCATGAATTCCGCGAGAGGAAGATAAACATCCGATAGCTCATCCATGGTGATTTGATCGTTGACTCCTTTTAATTGTTCAAATTGCTCGGGCGTGATCGATAGGATTCGTTGGTCGAATAATTGAGCCCAATCTTTACGTTCGATTGTAATATGAGAACTTCCATTGTACATAGATTAACCTCTTTATCGGTAGATTTTCTGTATACGTAATATCATAACAGACGAAGATGCATTTGAATATTCTGTGAAAATTCTGATAATTATCATTCGGAAAATAGCTTATATATCAAGGGTTACGGGGTTTTGTAATTTATTTTATTGGCAAAATCCGAACATTAATGAGATTTGACCATTGACACATTCGTTAACATTCGATAACATAGCAATGTCAGCGAGAATAAATATAAGATGAATGAGATTCGTATATCCTCGACAATATGGGTTGAGGGTTTCTACAAGGAGCCGTAAATTCCTGTCTACGAATGGGGCATTGCTATACCCCATTTGCGGACAGTTTTTTTGTTGTTATACAACCAAGACGAAGGTACATTAGGAGGATGAAATGAGTAATCAATATGATGTAATTGTTGTCGGTGCAGGACCTGCTGGGATTTTTACATGTTATGAACTTACGTTAAAAGCACCACAGCTTCGCGTGCTGTTGATCGATAAAGGCCATGATATTTACCGCCGCCGTTGTCCCATTCTGGAGGAGAAGATTCAATTGTGCCCACCGGCTGCAGGGAAAAAGGATTTTGCAGGATGCTTGCCAGCTTGTTCGATTACAAGTGGATTCGGCGGGGCTGGCGCTTATAGCGATGGGAAATTTAATGTGACGACAGAGTTCGGCGGTTGGATGACGGATTACCTCAGTCCTTCTAAAGTATTGGATTTAATCAAATATGTGGATCATATCAATTTGGAGCATGGTGCTACAGAGAGCATTACGGACCCAACGACGGACGTCATTCGTCAAATCGAGCAGCGTGGATACGCGGCAGGGCTTAAATTGCTCCGCGCACAAGTGAGACATCTCGGGACAGAACAGAACCTTGAGATTTTGAAAGCCATTTTCGAATATTTAAAAGATCGTGTCGACATGCAGTTCAAGACAGAAGTAGATGATATCCTGACGGATAAAGAGACTCAACAGGTTCGTGGTGTCGTCTTGAAGAACGGTACAGAGTATAAAGCGGATTCCGTGGTTATTGTCCCAGGCCGGGACGGATCTGCTTGGTTAACGGAAATATTGAAGAAGCGCAAGCTGAAGATGTTCAATAACCAAGTGGATGTCGGTGTTCGCGTGGAAACTTCAGACGTTGTGATGCGAGAAATCAATGAACATCTCTATGAAGGGAAATTTATTTACAATACATCGGTAGGTACACGCGTGAGAACATTCTGCTCGAATCCGTCAGGTCACGTGGTGGTTGAGAACCATAGTGGTGTCATGGCAGCGAATGGCCACTCTTATAAGGATCCGGCGCTCGGATCCATGAATACGAACTTCGCGCTTCTCGTATCGCATCGATTTACAGAACCGTTCGATAAACCGAACGAGTATGCGCGTGAAATCTGTAAACGAGCCAATGACCTTTCGAACGGTGGGGTTATCGTCCAGAAGTATGGCGATATTCTTCGCGGTAGACGTTCCACAGAGAATCGGATCCGTGAAGGCTTCCTGGAGCCAACCTTAAAAGAAGCGGTTCCAGGCGATTTAGGCTTGGTGCTGCCGTACAATACGATGAAGAGCTTAGTGGAGATGGTGCAAGCCTTGGATCACATCACACCGGGTCTAGCTTCCGAACACACGCTGTTCTACGGGGTTGAGGCGAAATTCTACTCTGCGCGTCCGAAACTGTCGGAGTCCTTCGAGACGGAGATTCCAGGTCTGTACTGCGGCGGAGATGGAGCAGGGATTACACGCGGCTTGGCACAAGCAGGTGCAGCGGGCGTCTGGATTGCAAGAAATATTATTGGGCAAGCATAAGCCGAAAGCGATATAAAAGAGGGGGCGTTCATTTTTAAGAAATGGACGCCTTTTTTGTTGCCAAGCCACCGCGTCTATGACATATATCTCAGTTTGGAGGGGATGGTTTCCGAAAATCGCCGTTCCTTTGTGAACAAAATCGCTCATTTTCACATTATGAATTGCTTTTCATCAGAATCGAACGTACAATTTAGTTGATGTGGCAAACTATACATAATTTTTCATTTCAACTGAATATGAAACGGGAGGATTTGTTATGAACTTTAACATGTTGTATCAATCCCATGCGGGGTCATGGGCAATTCTTATTCTTCTATTTGTAGCAAGCGTGATTTTTAAACGTCAGAAAGTAACACCAATGATCACACGTCTTTTCTACTTAATTATGCTCGGATCTGGGATTGGGATGCTCATCGAGTGGAATTTCCCGCTCATGTACGTGATCAAAGGGATCTTAGCCGTCTTCATGATCGGTATGATGGAAATGATCATGGGCCGCGTGCGTCGGAACCAGCCAACAGGCATGTTCTGGATTATCTTCGTTATTTTGTTGGCGCTCATCGTATGTATGGGATACGGCGTCATCAAGTTCTAAGGAGATACGCAAATGCTGAAGAGAATGTTCTATTTGTGCTGGACGACGACCTTAATCGGTGTTGTGACGGGCATTGCCACGTGGGCTGTACTACGGTTCTTGGACCCAGGGTTTATATTTATTGATGACAAGTTTAGCAAATACGAATTATCTTCCCTTCTCTTAGGCATTTTCTCCATTGCGTTCACAAGTATTATCGGGTTTATTGCGTTTTTGTTCGGACGCTTCTATATTCTTGGGATCTTGCGCAATCGAGTCAACGTATGGACGGGAGTTCAGATTTTCTTTATCGCTTTAACGCTATTTGATTTATTTTTTGTTCGGTTCAAGAAGTTCGCAGGAGAGGGCGATCGAGCGCTTGGATATCTGGGCCTTCCGCTCTTGATCCTGGTCGTGGGCATTGCGATTACCTTATGGAAAGTGAAGCTCACGAATCGACATGCGATCGTGCCGACGTTGTTCTTTATGATTGTGATTACGGTGTTAGAGTTACTGCCTTCCCTGTCGGTCAATAGGATGGAGTACATTCTGTACATGCTGATTCCGCTTGTGGTGTGCAACGCATGGCAAATTCTAACCCTACATAAGCTCGTTGGGCCGCAGAACCGCGCGGTACAAGGATAACTGTTCCAGTTTAGTCTCGATCAGGTGGATAACACTTGATCGAGGCTTTTTGTATAGAAGCGAGTTTTCTCAAGTGATTGAATCTATGGTAAAATACGAAGGTAAAGAATACGAGCGAAGTAGGGACGAGGCATGAATTTACTAACGATTGAAAATATATCGAAAAGCTACGGGGAAAAGATTTTGTTCAAGGACGTGTCCTTTGGTATTTCCGAGGGAGAGAAAATTGGGATTATTGGTGTGAATGGAACGGGGAAATCAACCTTTCTACGAGTCATTGCTGGGATGGAACCGCCGGATGAGGGGCAGGTTTCGATGGGAAATCGAGTGCGGATTCAATACTTAGCTCAGAACCCGCCTTATGATGCCAATGCAACGGTATTAGAACAGGTATTCCGCGGCGAATCTCCAGAAATGCAGACCGTTCGCGCTTATACGGAGACGATGCAGTGGATGGAAATGAACCCTTCCGACGAGAAGCTGCAAGCCAAGTTGATTCATTGGAGCCATGAGATGGATCGTCTGAATGTGTGGCAGCTGGAGAGTGAAGCCAAGACCGTCTTGTCCAAACTAGGCATTACACAATTTGAAGCGAAAGTAGGCACTTTGTCTGGAGGGCAGCGGAAACGGGTGGCGATGGCTGCTGCACTGATTCAACCTTCTGACTTATTAATTCTGGATGAGCCGACGAACCATATTGATAATGCCTCCGTGATCTGGCTGGAGCAATATCTTCAGAAGCGCAGAGGCGCATTGTTGATGATTACGCATGATCGCTATTTCTTGGATCGCGTCGCAAATCGCATGCTGGAATTGGATCATGGAAGAATGTTCAGCTATGAAGCGAATTATTCGCGTTTCTTGGAACTGAAGGCCGATCGTGAAGAACGGGAGCACGCTTCCGAACAGAAGCGTCAAAATTTGCTGCGGAATGAGCTGGCGTGGATTCGCCGAGGTGCCAAGGCTCGGACAACCAAGCAGAAGGCAAGAATCGATCGCTTCGATAAACTGCAAGAGCAGGATGGACCTTACCGGAATGACAATGTCGATGTATCGGTTGCTTCAACGCGATTAGGGAAAAAAATTCTAGAAATCGAACATTTGTCGAAGCAAATAGAAGGTAAGCAGCTGATTCAGGATTTCGATTACATTGCCGTACGTGATGATCGTGTTGGAATTATTGGCCCGAACGGCAGCGGGAAATCTACGTTATTGAATATGATTGCCGGTCGGATTGAACCGGATGGCGGAAGTATTGAGATGGGGCCTACTGTGAAGTTAGGTTACTTCTCCCAAGAACATAAAGATATGGATGAAAATTTACGCGTGATTGAACTCATCAAAGAAGTAGCTGAGGTTGTGCATACGGCTGACGGCAGCGCGATTACCGCGACACAGATGCTAGAGCGGTTCTTGTTCACGCCTACGATGCAGTGGACACCGATTGCCAAGCTGTCCGGCGGTGAGAAACGCAGATTGTATTTATTAAGCGTGTTGATGAGCGCGCCGAACGTATTGCTGCTCGATGAGCCGACGAATGATCTGGATATTCAGACATTGTCTGTATTAGAGGACTATTTAGACGAGTTCGCTGGCGTTGTCTTTGTCGTCTCGCATGATCGCTTCTTCTTGGATCGAACCGTTGATAAGATCATTGCCTTCGAAGGCGAAGGTGAAATTCGCCATCATGTCGGTAATTTTTCAGAATATGAAGAATACATGATGAAGTATGGATCGAAGACCGGAAATGGAGCAAACGCATCAACGCAAGCATCATCGACCACATCAGGAGATGGGCTCGAATCGGGTGAGCCTCGACGTGAGAAGCAAGAGCGATTGAAGTTCAGTTATAAAGAACAGAAGGAATTCGATGAAATTGATAGCGTCATTGAGCAGACAGAACAGAAGATTGCGTTGGTAGCGAAGCAGATGGAAGAAGCATTCAGTGACTCCGCAAGATTACAAGAACTGCTCGTCGAACAAGCGGATCTAGAAGCGAAGTTAGAGCATTTGATGGAACGTTGGACCTATCTGAATGAATTAGCCGATAAAATAGCGCAGAGCAAGTCATCATGACTTGCTCTTTTGCATGTTAAGAGGTGAGATTATTTCAATGCAATCATCTGAACGACTTTGCGATGGTCTCCTGGAAGAGAAATTCTCTTCGTATATAATTGGGAAGAGCCATCCCCATCTAAGAAGATGCCTTCTTTAAAGTGATCCGTTGCGATCTGCTCTTGAATGGCAGCGCGGAACTGACTGGCCGTGCACAAGGTGGGGGAGACGATCATGAAGATGCGATTCATATCGTCATAGACAAGTCCGGATCGCATTCGATTTTCATCTTTTGCAGGAAGGGCTTGGTAATAGGCAAGCAGTCCCCAAATGTTGTCATCCGCTAAATTCATGCTGATGCCGCCTTGCGCCCAGTAATTATCGCGATCAAAGATATCCAGTTCATCAACCGATTTGACCGACTGAACTGAAAATTCCTTTTGTGTGCCATCCCATACGAGTGTACCACGATTATATTTGGCATTGAACCATCCTGAGCCATATTTGCGAGGTGTGCCCATGACGGGGACATGATTCTGAACTGCGATCGATAATGCATCTTGATTGTAGAAGAAACCGCCGTTTATCCCGGTTTTTTTGGTATCTACAACATTCTCATTAATGGCAAGAAGCTGTATCTGATCCGGTGTGGATTCGAGAATATGTAATTGCACACCATTCGTCGCAATGGCTTCGCGGTAGTTGTATTTGGCTTTGGAGTGTAAGGCGAAATAGACATTGATCGTTACAAGAATAGCAAGCGCAAGCACAAGAACTCGAATCTTCATCTGCGTATTCCATGTAGGTCGTCGAATGAGAAATTTCATCATTACCCCCGCTAATTCCGAATTGGAATACTAGATCATTTAGTCTTTCATAGTAACATAAGCAGCCAGTAATCTCGCCGTATTCATGACAGCTTGAATGTGTGTGCGTTCCATACCATGAGAGGCATGGACACCTGGACCGATCAACGCTGCCTTGATATTGTTGCCACCCCGGAGCGCTGCGGATGCATCAGAGCCATAATACGGATAAATATCTACGACATGCTGTAGGTTATCCCGTTCTGCAAGTTCGATGAATTTGCTCACCATGCCGTAATCATAAGGGCCAGAGGAATCCTTCGCACAGATGGATACGTCAAGCTCTGTACAAGCAAGATCATCTCCCATGGCACCCATATCTACAGCAATCAGCTCATCGATTTCCGGTGGAATATAAGAGCCGCCATGTCCAATTTCTTCGTAATTGGTAATGATTAGCTTCAAATTATGTACAGGTGTCCAGCGATCGCGATGGATGGATTCCAGAATTCCGAACAAGGCTGCGACGCTGGCTTTATCATCCAGATGACGAGATTTGATATATCCGTTATCAAGAACAACCGCACGAGGATCAAAGGAAATAAAGTCACCAGTACGAATGCCTAACTTCTGGACATCTTCTTTGGAACGAACATTCTCATCAATTCGAATCTCCATATTGGCTTCATCCCGCTTGAAGTCACGTGCATCGGAATACACATGTACCGAGGGATGCGTGGTGAGAATCGTTCCGCTATACAGGCGGCCATCGCGTGTATGTATGGTACAGTATTCATTTTCAATCGCATTCATCATGTAACCGCCGACAGGGGTGATTCGTAAGGTTCCAGAGGCATGAATAGAACGAACCATGGCACCGAGCGTGTCCACATGAGCGGTTAAGCCTATCGTGCGAGATGGATCATTCCCGGGTACGGAGATGATGCCGCAGCCCTTGTGCGTAAGTTCGAAATGAAATCCAAGCGCATCGGCTTCTGCTTCAATACGCTTCATAATCTGATGCGTGTATCCGGTCGGGCTCGGGATATTCAAGATTTCTTCAAGAAAGTCCAGTACGTAATCTTGGTCAAAAGGTATCTTCATGATTTATATCTCCTTATGTTGGGTAGAGTCTTGCTGAGCTTGTTCGGTGGTATTGGCTTCAGGGAATACATACCCCGTTGCGTCCTGAACTTGCTTCAATTGCGCTTGAGCAAGCTTTAGTTTGCGTTGTAAGCGGTATTGAAGGTAAATGCCATAAGAACCTACAATCAGGCCCCCAAGCAGCGTAGAACCTAAAATAAGCAGGATAAGAGGGACGTTCACGACTCCGAATATTAAATTGACTTCGACTGCATTGACGTTAATGACAGCAAAAATGGCTGTAATTAATGCGAATACGAGTCCCAAAATTAACGACCATTGTATTTTCATCATATTCCTCCAATGTATTTATCACATGTTGATTCTCATACACAGTATAAAATCCCTTGCCATGTTACGGCAAGGGATTTATTGTCATTTGCTTGTCAGTTGTTCCATATCTTCGATTAATTTCTTGAAGACATCCATCGCTTCTCTTATTGGCTGCGGAGAGGACATATCAACTCCAGCTTTTTTCAAGATGTTAATGGAGTAATCGCTGCCCCCGCTCTTTAGGAAGCCAAGGTAGCGATCCACGGCAGGTGCTCCTTCTTCAAGGATTTGCTTCGAGAAGCTCGTCGCTGCCGAGAAGCCGGTTGCATATTTGTAGACATAGAAGCTGGTATAGAAGTGAGGAATACGTGCCCATTCCATCTCAATTTCTTTATCGATGACCATATCTTTTCCATAATATTGAACGTTCAGATCATAATAAATTTTGGATAACTCTTGTGGCGTAAGAGCGTCACCTTGCTCAGCGCGTTCATGAATGATTTTCTCGAATTCAGCGAACATGGTCTGACGGAATACGGTCGTCCGGAACTGATCTGCATAATACGTTAACAGATACATTTTCATCTTCGGATCGTTTTCGGCTTTCTTCAGCATGTAATTCATGAGTAAAGCTTCATTCAGCGTGGAAGCCACTTCCGCCAAGAAGATCGTATATTGCGCATCACGATATTCCAAGTTCGTATCTGAGTAAAAGGAGTGAAGTGCGTGCCCCATTTCGTGCGCTAAGGTGAACATGCTATTCAAGTTTTCTTTATGGTTCAACAAGACGTAAGGGTGTGTTCCATAAGCGCCCCAGCTGTAAGCACCGCTGCGTTTTCCTTCATTCTCATGGACATCAATCCAGCCGTCATCGAATCCATTCTTCAAGTTGTTGAGATAGTCATCACCCAAAGGATGCAAGCTTTCTAAGACCATTTTTTTGGCTTCATCGTACGTGATGTCCATTTTGAACTCATCTACGAGCGGCGCGAAAAGATCATACATATGCAGCTCATCCACTTTTAACAGCTTCTTGCGCAAGTTCATGTATCGATGCATTAAAGGCAAATGCTCATGAATGGTATCGATGAGATTCGAATAGACTTCTTTCGGGATGTTATCGCCATACAGGGACATTTCTAATACAGAAGGATATTTGCGTGCGCGCGCATAAAAGATATTTTTCGTAACGTTAGCGCTTAACGTGGCAGCAATCGTATTCTTCTGTTTCCCATAGGTCTCATAGACTGCTTTAAAAGCATTTCGGCGAACCTCAGCATTATCGCTCTCAAGGAAGGTGATATAACTGCCATGTGTCAGCTCGCGTTCTACGCCTTTCTCGTCTTTAACTTTCGGGAACTTCATATCAGCGTTGTTAATCATACCGTAGATCGTATTCGGAGCTTGTGAAATGTTGCCTACTTGGGCGAGAAGAGCTTCTTCCGCCTTAGATAGCACATGCGCCTTTTCTCGTTTCATTTCCGTCAACGTGAACTTATATTTGCTAAGCTCAGGGTCGTTAATGAATTGATCCAATTGCGCATCCGAAAGTGATAATATTTCCGGGGTAATAAATGACAATGTTTCGTTCACATCGACGCTTAATTTTTTGGATTTCTCGGATAAAGCTTGATATGTAGGTTCAGCAGTATCTTCATGATGGCGCATATTCGCGTATACATAAAGGCGTTCGGTATGTAGAGAAATCTCATCTTCTAAGGAAAAACATGCTTTCACGGAAGCAGCATCCGTTAACTTCCCATGGTAGGCCGAGACTTTGCCTAATTGATCTTTTACAGTCTGGTATTCTTGATCCCATGCTTGCTGCGAAGCGAATAAATCTTCTAACTTCCATTGTTGATCTTTGGGTACATCTTGACGTTTCACGACATCACTCATTGGAATCCTCCTCGGTTTAAAAGAGTTGACTTGCGCGGCCGGATGACTGACCGCAACTGGAATAACGGCTTGCTGTAAAAGACATGTAATAAATAAAAGACAAATTCGTCGTTTCACAAGATCCCTCCTGCGGCGCAAAATTTGTCAATAGTATGACCCGGTTGTCAGTGGATTATCAGTTTTAGGTGGTGCCAAGATGAAATGAACTGTACACGATCAGGAAAAAAGCAAAAGCAACCAATAGAATGGTTATAATGGCCATAGCACGTCGCATGGATGAAGGGATCGAGTCTTTCTTCATAATGAGGATCGCACCGAGCGAAAAGGCTAAAACAATAAAAATAAGAATCGTTGTTGTATCCATGATATCACCTCGTCTAAGCTGCTGCTGACTAGACTTGTTTGAAAGCTGTCATTAGCTCATGCCATTCTTCCAAGTTATCTGTGTATTCCGATTTCGGAAAGCGATTATTTACCCAGTTCATCAGCGCGGGTCTGCTTAAGAAGGTGTGACATTCTTCTCCCCATTGATCGGAAATTTCACGAAGGACGATATATTTGCCTTGAACTTCGACGGTAATCATATTCCATTTGTCTTTTTTGTATATTACATGTTTTTTTATCATAAAAAAGCTCCGTTCTTTAGATGGGTTCTTGTTACTTGTTTTGTGTAAAATGATAACGTACAGCGCGTTATAAAGCAAATGTAAAGTCACAAAAACGTCTTGTAAAGCATGCGCGTACGTGATAATTTTAATAAAGGAATATTATCCCAAACGATTGAGCTGAGATGAGTCGAGTAGAGTTGAGGAGAGTGGAGTTCATGAGTCAATTAGAAGCCTACGAGCAATTGGGCATAGCGATGACATGTCGTTCGTACGAAGAGTATCTACGAATGTTCGCGCTAACAGAGGATGATTTATCGAAAGGGTCAACGCTGGATGTTGCTGGAGGAGGATCGTCCTTTACGGCAGAAGCAGATGCGAGAGGGTACACGGCCATCGCGGCGGATCCCTTGTTCTCCAAGGACACCGATTTCTTAACGCAACATGTTTACGATGAGATTGAGTTGTCTACGGGCAAGATCACGAAGCTTCAAGAAAACTATGACTGGTCGTTCTATGGATCGCCAGATCTGCATAGAGTGAGAAGACTTCGTTCGGCAGAACAATTTATTCAGCATTATAAGACATCTCCTGCCTCCTATGTCGGAGCGCAATTACCTGAGCTGCCATTTGCGAATGATACGTTTCATCACGTGTTATGCAGTCATTTTTTATTTTTATACGCAGATCAATTCGATCATGCATTTCATCTTCATGCCGTCCGCGAGCTGATTCGTGTATGCAAGGTCGGGGGGCGTGTGTTGATATATCCCTTAAAATCATTACGTTGGGTTCCTTATCCGACGCTGGATGAATTGCTCCAGCATATCACAGAGGAGGGTCATCGAGTAAGCTTCCGGCTTAGTCAATTGCCCTTTATTCCTGGCTCGTTCGAGATGCTGTGTATCGAAAAGATGGATTGAACAATTTTATGAATTCGTATATAATGTAAATAATCGCCAATGATGGTGACATATTAGGAGGTTGTTCATTTGAAAGGAACAGTAAAATGGTTTAATGCAGAAAAAGGCTACGGTTTTATTCAAGTTGAAGGCGGCGACGATGTATTCGTTCACTTCTCCGCAATTCAAGGCGAAGGCTTCAAAACTTTAGAAGAAGGCCAATCGGTTGAGTTCGAAATTACGCAAGGCAACCGCGGACCTCAAGCTGCTAGCGTCACGAAATTATAATTTCATTGTAATTATACATGGTGCCATGCACATTAATGATGCAGATTTCAGTCTAGACTGAAATCTGCTTTTTTTGTGTGGAAACCCCATATAAAAACCCCTGTAAACGCAATAATGAAATGCGCTGCAGGGGCTTCTTGAAGTAAGTAAATCTTATTATTCAATAATTTTTAGAATTTCGCTAACGTCTTTGCGAGGTAATTGCTTCGGTTGATCTGCCGGGTGACCCAGGGCGATGACCATATTGATTTGACGATCTGCCGGAATCTCAAGCAGTGACTTGAGTTGATGTTCAGCCAATAGAACTGGACCGGTCATCGGACAAGTTGCAAGTCCCTTTGCATGTGCTGCGAGCATCAGGTTCTGCGTCGCTAGGCAGCTGCTTTTAATGCCTTCTTCGGCCCATACCGCGTCAGGAGCCAATTGAATGGGATCGAAGATCTTTTCGCGAAATTTCGAGTTATACGGTGTAGCAAGGCAGACGATAAGTGCGGGAGCATTCGAGAAAGCCGTTGCATAAGGGCCGAATGATTTCACCAGTAGGCGTGCTTCCCGAGATAATCCTTTCTCTTCGGATTGAGCAGCGAATTGATGCAATTGATCCCACGTGATTTGCTCGATCTGTTGAATGAGATCTTTATTCGTGATGACGATAAACTCCCATGTTTGCGAATTGGTATCGCTTGGTGCATAACGCGCGCAATCAATTAAATCTTCGATATCTGAGATCGTAACGGCTTGATCGGTGTAATTGCGGACGCTTCGACGCCCGTGAATAATCGCTTTTAGTTGTTCGAAATCCATGAGTTCCCCGCCTTTATTACTTGGTCCTAAATCCTTTACTCATTATAGCTTTACTATTGGAAAATGCAAGATATTTTGCTGGATCATGCGTTCTTGGAGACGAGATGCCGCGTCATAAATCCAATCGATCCGATGAAGGCAAGCGCCATCGCCATCATGTAGAAAACCTCTTTGTTGATGTCGAGCAGGCTGCCGCCCAGCGTACCGCTGATAAGTCCCGCGATGCTTGACCAGACGATGGTAAAGAGGGCAAGTCCTGTGGCCCGATATTCTTCCGGGATAATTTGCGTAACATAACGTATCGCTGTAAAGTAGTAAATCCCGAATGAAACACTGTGCATGGCTTGAATCGCGATAACCCACGTTGGATCAGTGACAAGGCTCATGAGCAAAAAACGAATGCCGTACATAAAGCTGGCAATCGCCAGTAATGGCAATTCTTTGAGATTCGATCCATAGCGGCTTAATAAGAAAAACACTGGCATTTCGCTAATGGATGAAGCTGCGAGCGCCCAGCCCACCGTATTTTCGTTGGCACCCATTTGACGAAGAACCGGGGAGAGAAAAGCATCATTGAATCGATGAGCAACCGCCACGAACAACACAAAGATAAAAAACCAAATGACTTCCCGTTTCTTGAGCACTTCGAGCAGCCCGCCGAATTCCATTTTTTTCACAGAACCTGATTTATCGGTTAAGAATAGCGCGATGATCATGGCCATTCCAGTCAGGATAAGACACACCCATAACGTAATGTGCGCACCGTTCTGCTTCAGGATAAATCCGATGACAAGCGAAGAGACCGCGAAGCCAAGGGATCCGAAGATGCGGACGGTCATGAAGTTCTTGCCACGCTCCTGCATCGTCATAATCGCTAATGTATCGGCGAGAGGGTTTAAGGGAAAATAAAAGAAATTAAATAGAATCATCATGACGCAGATTACCGCAAAGGACGTTGTCTGTGTTAATAGCAGGGTCATAATCAACTGACCGATGAGAAGGATAAGCAGTACTTTCTTAATGGTTCGATACTTATCACTGATGATCCCCCATAATAAATTGGAAAAGATCGATACCAGGGGTCCGATCGAATAAATGAAACCGATTTGTACATTTGAAAATCCAATTACGCTAAAATAGAGTGGAAAGAATCCCGCAACCAGAGAGATAATGGTATACAAGGAGAACACATACATACGGAGTATGTTATAGTCCTGCACACGGATTGCAGTTTTTTTGCTGAATAGCATGTGAGAAGGCTCCAATCTGTGAAAAATGATGATATGATATCGAGTTAGACCTAAGTATAGCACTTCTTGGCGGGTTCGAGACATCGAACTTCCATTGTGCAGAATATTATAGTTTTCTCGTGATGGCAATGGTACATTATCGAAAAAATATCAAGGACTTGGATGGAGTGTGGAGAATCATGACAAACTTTGAACTAGATGAGCGGTTAGGTATACATGTTCCGGCATTGCAACAAGAGTGGGATCAATTCAGCACGCAAGAACGGGAACGTATTCTGTATAAATGGGAAGAAATCCGAGGAACGATACCGAATCGAATCTTTGACTTGGAACAAATGATTAATTACAAGCAAGATCAATTATTCGACGAGGATGACTTTGAGAAAAGCTGCCAGTTAAACGCCGAAATTGCAGAACTCGCCAGCCAAATCAATGATCTGCATATATGGTATCGCGTGAATCAGGATGTTCGAAGTAAGGTGCATAGCTAGTCGAGTACGGAAGGTATTCGTTTGTGCATTAAGTAGTATCGTAATATAATAAGAAGATGGTTTACTTGAAAAAAAAGCAATCTGGAGGCACCTCGCATTGAATTTGATACAGCATCGTCCAATATCGGCACCACTTAATCCAATAAAGCTTATGTATCGTGTCTACAATTACATCCTACCTGGCGTAAGTGATGCTCTTGGACATTGGAAGCGGCAAGCCGAATCCATCACCGATGAAGAATTGCGCAAGCAAGCCTTGGCTAGCATTGCAACCAAGCAATTTCATTGTCAGGGAGGCGCGGTATATGCTGCGATTGATTTGTCACAGCGGGATGTGCTTATTCCGCTGATTGTTGCGTTTCAGACGATTAGTGATTACTTGGATAATTTGTGTGATCGAAGTACCTCCATGGATCCTGTCGATTTTCGCCAACTTCATCAATCCATGCTGGATGCGATTGATCCCGAAGCACCGCTTCGGAATTATTACCAGTATCACCCAGAGCATGAAGACGACGGGTATTTGCATGAATTAGTTTCTACTTGCCAATCTTGCATTAAGCAGTTACCATCATATTTGATTGTAATGCCTTTTGTTGAAGAGTTGGTTGGATTATATGTTGATTTACAGGTCTATAAGCATATACGACATGAGCTTCGTGAACCGGAATTAACGGCATGGTGGGAAGAGAATCGGAATAAATCACCTCACCTGTATTGGAATGAATTCGCGGCGGCGACAGGCTCGACATTAGGGATGTTCATGCTGTTCGCAGCAGCATCTAAGCCGAACTTGGATCGCAGCGAAGCGATAAGTATTCGTGAAGCCTACTTTCCGCATGTGTGTGGTCTGCATATCTTGTTGGATTATTTAATTGACCAAGAGGAAGACCGGCAAGGCGGAGATTTGAACTTCTGCAACTATTATGAGGAGCAGGAGATGTTATGTCAGCGCATTCTAATGGTCGTTGAAGGGGCGCGCAAGGATGTTCGCACGCTGCCGCACGCGAAGTTTCACAGTATGGTGATTGAAGGGCTAATCGCATTATACCTTTCGGATCCGAAGGTGGCTGATCAACAACAGGTGAAATCCGTTTCCAAACGACTGATGCGGAAAAGTCCGATGACAAGGTTATTTTTCTGGGCCAACAGTCTCTGGATACGTAAACATAAATCATAGATAAAAAGAAAAAGAAAAAGAAACGAATTTTGGATTTTGTTGAGGAGGACAAGGATTATGTCAGCAGTTAAAAAAATCGCCGTACTTACAAGTGGTGGAGATTCTCAAGGGATGAACGCGGCTGTTCGTGCTGTCGTTCGCAGTGGTTTATATTATGGTCTGGAAGTATTCGGTGTTCAACGCGGTTATCAAGGCTTATTGAACAATGATATTCGTCCGATGGATCTTCGTAGTGTTGGGGATATCATTCAACGCGGAGGTACGGTCCTGCAATCCGCGCGTTGTAAGGAGTTCGTTACACCAGAAGGCCAACAAAAAGGTGCAGATATTCTTCGTGAGAACGGGATTGACGGCCTTGTTGTTATTGGGGGAGACGGTTCCTACCAAGGCGCGAACAAATTGAGCAAATTGGGCATCAAAACCATGTGTCTGCCTGGAACCATCGATAACGATATTTCCTTTACAGATTTCACGATTGGATTCGATACAGCCGTGAGTATTGTAGTGGATGCTGTAAATAAATTAAGAGATACCATGAGCTCCCATGAGCGTTCTTCGATCGTTGAGGTAATGGGACGTCATTGCGGTGATATCGCCTTGTATGCGGGCCTTGCAAGCGGAGCGGAGACGATTCTTGTTCCAGAAGTACCTTTTACAATTGATGAAGTGGCTAACCGTATGAGACAGAATTTCGAACATGGCAAACGCCATAGCATCGTTATTGTCGCTGAAGGTGTAGGCCGTGGTGATGATATTGCAAAAGGTATCAGCGAACGCGTAGATGTAGATGCCCGTGTTACTGTCCTAGGACATATTCAACGCGGTGGGTGCCCTACACATAATGACCGTGTACTTGGAAGCCGTCTCGGCGATTTTGCCGTTCGTAAGCTGATCGAAGGCGAGTCAGGCAAAGCTTGCGGCATCATTAAAAATGAACTTGTGTTAACCGACATTGATACGGTTGTAAATACCAAAAAAGGCTTTAATAAAGAATTGTACGATCTTGCATCACGCTTGTCCCAATAAGATGATTATTGTACAATCAGGGGAATAGAAACGTAAACGCAGGGGAGAGACGCGGATGTTCTTATACAAGATTGAAATTGAATTGCAGGACCAGCTCTTGTATCTTATTGTCGCAGCTGAGTCTGAGGAAAAAGCGTTCTCTTACGTCGATTCCCATATGGATCGTCACTTTCTCAAATCCCCGGATAAGCAAGAAGTCAGCATTGTTGAGAAGAAAAGGTTAGATCAAGGCGCAGGTTACGTGATTGAAACACATGCCCTCGGATAATGGAACGAGTGAAAAGCAAAAGCCCCGGATCGGATATCGATTCGGGGCTTTTTATCATTTGTACATTGAACTATGTATTGTAATTGACATTTTCTGTATAGCGATTTCCGGCATTCCATAGCAAAAATTCGTCGATACCGGTATCCTTAAGGGCGCGAATTTGTTCTTCCACTTCATGCTTGCCATATTTGGTATAGTGACCTTTGCCAAGCCAGCTTGCGGTGAAGTCTTGGATCCAAGGACGAATGATCGGTTTCTTCTCCGCGATGGGATCAAGTTTCTTGTGCGTGTCAACCATGGAGCCTTTGATGGTCTGATAAGGCGTATTATCGGGGTTATTTGACCCGAACCAACCCGTCGTATAATGACTCGGGTAGACCATGGGACTGATGACATCGACGTTCTCTGAGATTTTCACGAAATCTTGTCCGATGCCCTCGGCGGCTGGAACGGAAGCGGCATACCCAAAAATATCAACAGATACGCGAACGCCAAGCGGTGCGAGCTGTTGTTTGGCGTATTGTACGAAATCCGTTACAATCTGTACACGTGACTTGTCATTCGTCGTGTATTTCAGCGATTTGGCTTTATTTTCGAAGCCTTCCGGGAAGCGCACATAATCGAACTGAATTTCTTTGAATCCCAGCTTCGCGGCTTCTTTTGCGATCTCAACGTTATAATCCCATACTTCTTTCATATACGGATTTACGAAGCTGTCCTTTTTGCCATTCGCCCAGACCGATCCGTCAGCCCGTAGATAGGAGAGATCCGGGCGGTTTTTGGCGAGTACCGTATCCTTAAATACGACAATTCTCGCGATGGGATAGACCTTGTGCTGTTGAAGCGTGTCCATGAATTGATGGATATTTTTGATAAAAGGTTTCGGTGTCCCTAACTTTTTTAATAAATCGTTATCGGTCTTATAGGTGATATAACCCGAATCATCCTTGATATCGACGACCATCGCATTTAGCTCTGTCGTATCTAGTAAATTTAACAACGATTGCAGACGTTCACCGCCAGCGCTGTATGCCGTCGTGTATATTCCCTTCACTTTAGGTGCATTTTGTTGCGGATGAAGCAGCGCTATAAAAGGATTGGTGCCTTGCCCGTCTTGAGACGATTCTAAAGCAATCGCTTGAATAGCAGCTTTCATGAATGGTGTGAGACTGGGGTCCTGCTGCGGTTGATGATGTCCGTTCATTGAGCTGAATGCCATGAGTAATAGGGACCAAATGATGTTCATTACTGAAATCTCTCCTTCTATAGCTCTATTAACTAGATTATAGCGAAAAAGAGAGAAACGATATAGAAGGAATTTGCAAAATATTGGTGAAAAATGAAACCCCAACAGGTTTAGGCCCATTGGGGTTTCTTTCAATGAATATAACCGTTTTTCTGATTATCACAGATGCTGTAATGAATAATCTCCATCGCATCCCCAGGACTCAAGATTTGCATTCCGTCTCGCAGAACAATGCTGCGCTCTAACTCAGTTTTACGTAGGAACGGAATGAGATCAGGGTACCATTTTAACACAATCTCGGACAGTTTTACCGTTTCCATTTCCACAGCGATCACCCTTTCGTCGAAATCATACAATACGATTCGGAAAAGCTGTACATCGTGAAACAAAGGGTAAAAATTCTGAAAACTATGCCAAATGATTCATTTCATTTACATTGATTTGATTATAACACATTATTTCACAGAAATGTAGCGACACATTAAGCTTTACGCTTGCGAAATGAGCCCATTACGCCGACCGTCTCCACGATATTAACGAAAGCTTTTTTATCAACGGACTTGATAATATTTTGAAGCTCCGCCAACTCATAACGTGTGGTAACCGTCATTAGCATATCTTTTTCCACCTCAGAATATGCGCCTCTTGTTTTGATGATGGTAACGCCCCGAGGGAGACATAGTAATTTTTCCAGCATTTTCTCGGTCTCATTGGTAATAATGAAAGCCGTTACTTTAATGTGGCTAATATGGATGACATCCATTACCTTCCCCGTAATAAATACGGATAACATCGAGTACAAAGCTAAATCCCAGTTGTCTTTCATGTACCCTAAGGCAACAATGATGAAGCCGTTCAGGCCTACAATCATCGTGCCGAGCTGGATATCACGATATCTGGAAACGATGGAAGCCACGATATCGAAGCCACCGGAAGAACCGCCAAAGCGTAAAGAAATCCCGGCACCGATCCCGATTAGACAACCGCCGAAGACCGCACCCAGAATGGGCGTGTCATTAAATTGAAAGACTGGAAACACTTGCATCAACCATGTAACGGCCAAAACGGACACAATACTATTGAATATAAATCGTTTCCCAAGGATGAACCACCCTGCAACCAAGATTGGCGCATTATAGATTAAATACAGCATACCGATATTCCAATCGGTAAAATATCCCGTAATCATGGCCAGACCGCTGACGCCTGTACTCAAGATCTGATGGGGGATAAGGAAGAAATTAGAACCAGCCGCAATAAATACCGCTCCGATAATCATCGCAACGATTTCCCATGCTCTTTTCAAAACTAAATCACCTCATATGTAGTATTCGTTAGATCGTGGCTGGTATTCTTCACTTATTTTGTGATATAATAAATTAGATGTTCTTGAGTAGGGATTATTTTCCAACTGTGATGGTGATTGCAGTTGGATTTGTGCATTATATATGCAATATAATAAGAACCTTGGGATCGCATTTAAAATGTTTTTCGCTACTTAAGGATACAGTTTAGGATGGGGAAAGTCCACCATCGACATAAAAGAAGGAGTTTGAATAATATTGATGAACTTTACAGATTTTGGCTTGGACGTAAAATTGCTCCAGGCAATCACGGAACTTGGGTTTGAAGAATCCACACCGATTCAATCCAAATCCATTCCTTTCGCCATGGAAGGTAAAGATTTAATTGGACAGGCACAGACGGGAACAGGGAAGACAGCGGCTTTTGGTATTCCGTTGATTAACAAGATCCCAACTTCGGAAGAACGCATTGTAGCGCTCATCATGACACCAACACGTGAGTTAGCCATCCAAGTATCAGAAGAAATTGCAAAGCTTGCACGTTTCAAAGGTACTCGTTCCCTACCGATTTATGGAGGACAAGATATTGTTCGCCAAATCCGCGCTTTAAAGAAAAAGCCTCAGATCATTATTGGTACACCTGGTCGTTTGTTAGATCACATTAATCGTAAAACCATTAAATTGGATGATGTGCAAACCGTAATTTTGGATGAAGCAGATGAAATGCTGGATATGGGCTTCATGGAAGACATTCAATCCATTCTCAAATTAGTTCCAGATGAGCGTCAAACGATGTTGTTCTCCGCAACTATGCCGCCGAACATTCAGAAGCTTGCACAGCAATTCTTGAGAAACCCTGAGCATGTTTCGGTTATTCCTAAACAAGTTAGTGCTCCGTTAATCGATCAAGCGTACATTGAAGTTCACGAGCGCCAGAAATTTGAAGCAATAAGCCGCTTGTTGGATATGGAGTCGCCTGAACTTGCTATCGTATTCGGACGTACGAAACGTCGGGTTGATGAACTGTCTGAAGCTTTGCAAAAACGCGGTTATTCTGCTGACGGCCTACATGGTGACTTATCACAGAACCAACGTGATACGGTTATGCGTAAATTCCGTGACGGAAGCATTGATGTTCTCGTAGCAACAGACGTTGCAGCTCGCGGACTTGATGTGAGCGGTGTAACTCATGTCGTAAACTTTGACCTTCCACAAGATCCTGAGAGCTATGTTCACCGTATTGGTCGTACAGGTCGTGCAGGTAAAGAAGGTACAGCTTGGTCTTTCGTAACGCCTCGTGAAATCGATCATTTGCATTTCATTGAGAAAGTAACAAGACACAAGATTGCACGTAAGCCGTTACCGAGTCTTGCTGAGGCAATTGAAGGCAAACAACGTCTTACAGCTGAGCGTCTTCTTGATATCGTTCAAAATGAAGAGTATAACGAATTCAAAGCGATTTCGATTCAATTACTCGAACAATATGATTCCGTACAATTGCTATCTGCGGCTATGAAATTGCTCACAGGTGAGAAAAAAGATTCTGTGATCGAATTGACACCGGAAGAGCCAATCCGTGCAAAACGCCGCAAACCGGACATTCGTACGAGTGGACGTCGTCCTTCCGGCAGCTACGGCTATAACCGTCAAGGTAGTGGCGGCAGCAGAGAAGGCGGTTCATCTTATCGCGGAAATCGTGAAGGAAGCCGTGAAGGTAGTCGTGATGGCAACCGCGGTGGATACTCCAAAGGCGGCTACGGCAGCAGAGAAGGCGGTTATTCACGTGGAGAGGGCGGATACCGTGGTAATAACAGCGGAGATCGTAAACCTCGTACAGGCAGCAATGAGAGCCGCAGACCGACAAAACGTCCAGAGAGCAGTGACGTTTAGAATATGTCCAAAAGACGAAGCCTATGCTTCGTCTTTTTTTTGTTGTACGACATTAACCGTGTAGTCTCACGGGATTTAGATGAATGCACAACTAAATTGGGGATTACCGTATATCCTATGGCGATAGGTTCAAGCCATTTAGACTTTTACCTAGGTGATCAAAAATAGGCGGTAGCAAATGGTGGGCCATTTGTATTATAGTTATACTATACAAGCTTTGACGATGTTGCTGAGGAGGTAATTTGGTTGGAATTTAAAGGTGTTATGGGTGGGTTGTACCGTATATCCGAATGGATTATGCGTTTATCGGCCATCAATCTGTTGTGGGTGCTGTGTTCATCCCCGTTTTTGTTTTTTGCATTTACGAAATTGTTGGTTGTACAGCAGAACTTAATGAATGAGTCTCTTACCATGAACTGGGCTATGGGGATTGTCGCTCCATTTACGTTGTTTCCAGCGACGGCTGCAATGTTTACGGTTGCAAGAAAGTGGGTTACAGGAGAGACAGATGTGAAATTGTTCTCCACTTTCTTTAAAGGGTACAAGCAGAACTATGTTCAAAGCATGATCGGCGGTATTTTCTACACATTACTTGCTGTCATTATGTATGTGGATTTGAAAGTATACATGACACAATTAAAAGGATTCCAGTTCGTTGGTATCGTCATGGTTGCCTTGCTGGTTATCCTATTAGTGTCGATGTTTAACTTCTTCTCCATGGTCGTACACTATCATATGAAAACGTTCCAATTACTTAAAAATGCTGTGCTCTTGACCGTGATTCGTCCCATTCGTTCCGTAACTACGGTACTTGGAGCGGGAATTCTCGGCTACTTCAGCTTGAAATATCCTTTCTTGCTGGTCTTCTTTACAGGCAGTGTCATTGCAGCATTTGCATTCTACAACTTTCACTTAATTTATTTGAAAATGCAGACGCAATTGGAGAAAGAAGCACTTGAAAAAGCAGAAAAAGAAGAGCTTGAAGCAGCAGAGAATGATGACAAAGCATCCGTTTAGTTTACATTTTTCTAGCGAAGGTCTATAATAAGTGTACATCCTGCGATGTTCGTTTCGATTCCTCGTTGTTTTGAACCAATGATGGTTTCTAGGGAGTTCAATATCGAGATGCGGCTGACATGCCCTCACCACGAGGGACCTCAAAAGCAACTCTGCGGACACCCACCTGCGAGAGTAGGTTCAGAAACATAAGAATCGGACGGCATCGGCGGGTTTTTGTACATATAAGGGAGGAAATACGTTGTCACTCAAAAGAGCTTTAATCGGCATCTTGCGCAGTTATGAAGCAACTGGAGATCGCGCTAAAGACCCTAAACTAAAATCGCATTATTATAACTTATCTAAAGACCGCGCATGGGAAGAAGTTGTATCCACGCTAAAGAAAATTCCTGGATATAAAGTTCTTCACGAAGTGCATTCCGTTGGGGAAATTACCCTGGAGAAAAGAACGATGACAGGAAGAACGATGGATATTACCGTATCGGTCATATCTGTTGGTCCAATGAAGTCGGCAGTTGATATCTTCTCGGCATCGCGTGGAGGTATGGGGGATCTTGGATCGAACTACCGTGTGATTATGGATTTGTATGCTATCTTAGATAAGAAGCTTTCAACTTATAAAACCGTGAGCTAATTGTTTCGGATTATCCGAATATTATATAGGAACAAGAAAAAAGCGAGGAAGGGGAAACCTTCGCTCGCTTTTTACGTAATGTGTAGTATGTTCGAATTACAGAAGTGCTTGAACAGCAGCAATAGCTCCCTCATAGTTCGGGTGCTCTGTCATTTCTTCAAGGACTTGTACGTATGTAATCGTATCATTTGCATCGAGAACGAACACAGCACGCATGTCAAGACGGAATTCTTTGATTAGAACGCCGTAAGCTTCGCCGAAGCTATTCGATTTGTAATCGGACAATGTGATTACTTTATCGATGCCGGCAGCTCCGCACCAACGAGCTTGTGCAAATGGAAGATCAGCACTCACAGTTAGGATTACAACATTCTCACCAAGCTTGCTTGCTTCTTCGTTGAAGCGGCGAGTTTGAGCGTCACATACGCCTGTATCGAGGGAAGGGACTACGCTAATTAATTTGATTTTGCCTGCGTAATCGTTAAGGGATACTTCTTCAAGCAAGTTTTTGTTCAATGTAAAGTCAGGAGCTTTGTCACCTGCTTTAAGTTCTGGACCGATAAGTGTGATCGGGTTTCCTTTGAATGCTACAGTACGTTCTTGTGCCATGATTGTTGCCTCCTTTAATTTCTTGTAACTTCCATAAATTATTATAGACTGTTTGATTCCGAGTTGTCTAATTGATTTACATATTTTTTTCTAGTAAAGGGTGTTGTGTGTGATTTTTATTCGGTATGAGAGCTTTCGAAAGTATCTTAAGTTTTACCCAGTCACTTCGTTGCTGCTGTTAGCAAATATCGTCATGTTCATCATTATGAGTTTTGATGGGGGTTCGACGAACGGAGCAACGTTAGTGAAATACGGGGCGATGTATAATGACTACCAATTTGCTACAGAATATTGGCGATATTTCACGGCGATGTTCCTCCATATCGGGTTTGAACACTTGCTGTTCAATTGTTTTGCCCTCTTTGTCTTCGCACCGCCATTAGAACGTTTGTTAGGTTCTTGGCAATACGGGATCTTCTATCTCGTGAGCGGCCTGTTCGGCAATGTAATTAGTGAACTGATGGCAAGTGAGACACATTTGTCTGCAGGGGCCTCAGGAGCCATCTACGGGATTTATGGTGCGTATCTATTCATTGTATTGCTGCAGCGCTCACTGCTGGATCCTCCATCGCGTCAGACGATCTATATGCTTCTGGTGATGGGACTTGTATACTCGTTCGTTGTGACAGGGATTAACATATGGGCGCATCTTGGCGGGTTATTGGCTGGATTTGTATTGTATGGGTTTATCCGTAAATTAAGGTTGTGACATTTCTCTCAAAGTTTTCATTGAAAGCACAATGACGGCATGGTACATTAGCTGTATTGACGTCAAGAACGGAGTGTCCATCAGTGGAATTAAGGCAGTTGTATTATTTTGTGAAAGTAGCAAAAAAGGAGCATGTCACGCAAGCGGCTGAAGAGCTGCATGTTGCACAGTCGGCAGTAAGCCGGCAGATTCATCAGCTGGAGGAAGAACTCGGTGTCAAATTATTTCTGCAAAAAGGCCGTAATCTTCAACTAACTCCGGTAGGACAATTGTTATATAAGCGTGTTGAAGCGGTTTTGAAAGACTTGGAACGAACCGTACAAGAGATTCATGAATTCCATGATCCCGAATGCGGCGAAATTCGATTAGGCTTTCCGCACAGCTTGGGGATTCATTTAATGCCTGAAGTGGTATCGGGTTTCCGTAAGAAACATCCGAATGTCAAATTTCGGTTGAAGCAAGGGAATTATGCTTCGATCGTCAAGGATGTCGTGTCTGGAGAGACGGATCTTGCGTTTATTTCTCCGTTTCCGGAGGGACATGAGCAAGTGACAGGAGATATCCTGCTAACGGAAGAATTATCTGCGATCCTTCCTCCCAATCATCCGCTTGCGGGCGAGGAATCGATCAAGCTTGAACAGCTAAAGAATGAAATGTTCGTTCTGTTCAGTAACGGATATTCCTTACGACCTATTGTATTGGATGCTTGTGAGAAGGCTGGATTTGAACCGAAAATCAGCTTTGAAAGTGAAGAGACGGATACCATTCGCGGGCTTGTTGCTGCAGGGATGGGGGTTAGCTTGCTTCCTGACATGGCCCTGTTTCAGACCAAACAACTTCAACCTGCACGTGTGCGCATTCGCGATCCGAAGGTTCTGCGGCAGATTGGATTGATACGTCGAGCCGATCATAAGTTATCGCCTGTTGCGACAGTCTTCTATAACTTTCTCATACAGTACTTCGATACGTATAACCATAAACAATCATAATTAATGTATACATGAATGCCAAAACACCCAACGAGTTCATAAGGACTGTTGGGTGTTTTTTTGGTTTGTCATGCATTCACGTGATTAATCGCGATTGCTCGTGAAAATTAAAATGTAACGCAATAGCTCCATGATGGATAGTAAAGCAGCAGCAACATAAGTGAGAGCAGCGGCATTCAATACTTTTGCAACACCACGTTCTTCGTCATTTGTAATAAAACCTTCAGATACCATAATATCTCTTGCGCGATTACTTGCGTTAAATTCGACTGGCAGTGTAACGACTTGGAACGCAACCGCAGCAGAGAAGAAGATGATCCCTAATCCGATTAAGTTGAGTGCACCAAAGATGAAACCAGCAATCAATAAGAATGGTGCGACGCCGGAAGCGAAGTTCACGAACGGGAACATCCGATGGCGAAGCATGAGCATGGAGTAGGATTGTTGATGCTGAATGGCATGACCTACTTCGTGGCATGCAACGGAAACGGCGGAAATTGAATTTTCGTAGTATACCGGTTCAGACAATCGAACAACACGATGAATCGGATCGTAATGATCGGTTAATGCTCCGCGAACAGGCTCGATGGGAACATCGTGTAATCCGTTCGCATCCAACATTCTTCTTGCTGCTTCATAACCTGTCATTCTACTTTGCGTAGGAACTTCTGAAAAACGACTAAATGTACCCTTAACCCGAAATTGCGCCCATATCGTAAGAGCAAAGGCTAGCAAGATCGGAATGTACATAAAAGTTGATAAAGACATATGAATAGCCTCCTTTTACATGAATGAATTTTTGCCCAAGAGTAGAAGCAATGCTTCGATGACAGCTGCACTTTGGGGTGTTAAGTTTTTGAACAAGTTTTTGGCTTGGCGAGGCTTCAGTTGTTCTATAACCGGGCTCAATTCTTTCACTTCACGTTCAAGCTGCTCCATATGCATTTGCAATGCAGTCAGTCGTTGGGAGACTTCCTCTTCGTGGGTGACTTTACTCCACTCGGTTAAATACTGCTTGATCTCTTCCAAGGTATACTTCTCTTGCTTCATCTGATTAATACGTTCTAAACGTATTAAGGTTTCATCGCTGTATAGACGATAGTTGCTGCTGGAACGCTGTTCAGGTTCAATCAATCCAAGCGTGGTGTAATAGTCGATCGTTCGTTGGCTAACATTCGCTGCTTTGGCTAATTCGCTGATGCGATACATTTTCACTGTTCCCAATGTTCAACACCTCGCTTTACTTTCTTATGTGTAGTTCTATGATACTAGAATTTAAACTATACAGTCAAACGTGATGGTTTTGTGAATCATGCGGCCAAGCATAAAGTGAATATAAATAACATCATATGTAATGCATAAGTCGGATATTCACATTTATTAACAACAATCTATTGTAATTTGGGAATATCGTCGTATATAATGCAAATATGATGAAGGGAAATGTTATATAACCTAACACATTTAAGAGGTGAGCCGCAATGAAAAAGAAATTATTGTGCTTCATGTGGATTGGGTTAGCTGTTTAAATCGGAATCGATGATCCTGCATATGCTTTCTCTGTTCACGGTGTCGTAATGGTGTTGTCCTTTATTGTATTGCTGGCGATTAAGAAAATGACTGGATTACGCGTGACGGAAGAGGAAGAAGTTGGTTATAGCTCCGAAAATGCAAGTCTGATGAACATAGCAACGGCGGAGGTGGGCGTATTGAATTTACTCTCGAGCGCCATGGTCGATTTAAATGCGGCAACGAATGTTTATGAACTACGTTTGCATCGAGATGCATGGCAGTCTTTATGGCAGCGTGAGTTGCAGCGGATCGATGTATTGGATTGGAATCAACAATTAAATCAATGGCATGATGCATTAATCGCCGAGACCATTCGGATGAGTGAACGCCAATTAGAGCAGGAAGGGTGGGGGACTCCCCCCTCCCGATATGCATTTGTCTTATTCGGCAGCGGGGGCAGAGGAGAACAAGCCATGTGGAGCGATCAAGATCATGGGTTGATTATGGAGGATTCCACCGACCCCAAGGCAACGGAGTATTTCATGCGTCTGACGAATCTAATTGTAGACCAATTAATTGTGCTCGGATTCCCTCGCTGCAAGGGGGAAGTATTATCAAATAACCCCTTGTGGTGTAAGACGCTGCAAGGCTGGGAAGAACAATTAACTACATGGATGAATGATCTGAGCTGGGAGAATGTTCGTTATCTGCTTATAATGGCGGACATGCGTCGGATATACGGGGATGAAGGGCTTGTCCTTGCTTGTCGTTATATGTATACAAGACTTCTAGAACAATCTCCATGTATTGGGGAAGCCATGTTACGCAATACATTATTTTATAAAGCCTCGGTGAATCACTTCGGTCAGATCATCCGGGAACGATTCGGAGAATTTGCAGGTGGCGTCAATTTGAAATATGGTGCATATATTCCGCTCGTGAATGGGATACGGTATCTCGCGCTAACCTCCCAATCGAATCCTACCGACTCAGGGGTACATGTACCGCTACAAGTGTTCGAACAGACTTCAACCTGGCAAAGGATACAATCCCTGCAACATTCAAACCAGAAGTTTAAAGAACTGATTGACCGTTGTGAAGCGACATTCAAATCTGTCTTGCTACGTCGAGCTGGGATTCCCTTCGTCATGGAAGAGGGACAATATGTTAGTCATGGATACATCGAAGAGTACGATTTGACACGTGAGGTTGCCAGAGCCTTGAAGCAAGAATTGCAAGTTGTACATCAGCTGCAACGTCACTTGAACAAACAAATTCGTATACAATTGAGGAATGAACGATGAAAGATAGAGGATCAACCGAGGGCAGTTGGTGGGGTGCACTAAAACGGGGGCAGATTTCATCCGCCTTTTCTTCGATCATCGGGGTGCCAAATGCGAAGGCGGAGCAGATTGCATTTATGCGTTCGACACTCAAAGAGCAACGCAAACCGAATGTGCTGTATACGCCTTTTCAAGAACTTGAAGTTGTCGTCTTTGATTTAGAAACAACGGGCTTCCTTCCGAATCACGGGGATGAGATTATCTCGATAGGTGCGGTGAAGGTGAGAGGCGATCAGGTCTTAGAGACGGAGACCTTCTATACATTAGTCCAAGCGAATCAGACCGTTTCTCCAGAGATCGAGCAGCTGACCGGCATTACGAATGATATGTTGTTGGATGGTGTTCCATTATCTACGGCTTTGCAGCAATTCATGAAATTTGTCGGGTCTGATGTTTTAGTTGCTCATGCGAGCGGACACGATAAAGCTTTTTTGATATCAGCCTTCTGGAAAATATGGCGAGCGCGTTGGTCCCATCGGTTAGTGGATACGATGATGGTTGCTAAATGGCTGGAAGCGGAATCGAGGAACTATACCTTAGACGAATTGTTACGAATGAATGATGTCCCCATAACGACAAGGCATCATGCCTTGGAGGATGCGAAAATGACAGCTGAATTGTGGGCGATATATATCCGTAGGATGCGCGAGCGCCAAGTCACGACACTTGGTGATTTATATGCGTATCTAAGTTCATCATAATGGACGCCTCTTTCATTGGAAACCATAATAGAAATTATAAACATAAACCCTTGCTTGGATTCATTGTTGTAGGACGCAAGGCGCTCCCATTACTGAACAAAATTTTCAATATCCGGTCGAATGAGTTATTTTTACTATCGATCTTTGCGACGCTGTTCATCGTAGCTGGATTCTCGGAAACGATCCATGTTGCCGAAGCGATTGGTGCCTTATTGATTGGATTGGTGCTTGCCGAAACCGAGCATATGAAACGTATCGAGCATCTGGTGCTTCCGTTTCGCGATTTCTTCGGTGCCTTGTTCTTCTTCAGCTTCGGGTTAACTATTGATCCGTTGACTTTGGGTGGCGAAGCGGTATGGGGTTAGCGATTGGTTCCGTAATAATTACGTTGATCGGCAACTATGTTGCTGGAATGCTTGCGGGACGGAGTGCAGGATTATCGCCAAAGGCTTCATCCAACATCGGATTAACGATCGTATCGCGGGGTGAATTTTCAATCATTATCGCGAATTTAGGAAAAGCAGGCGGTCTGCTTGCGATTTTACAGCCGTTCTCCGCGTTGTATGTATTGATCTTAGCGATATTAGGACCACTACTAACCAAAGAATCAAAGCATGTATATAATTTATTGAACAAAATCTTTAAGCTTGATCGGAATTATAAGAAGAGTAAGTTGAAAAATCAGTCTGAAACGTAACGTATTATGAGCGAAAAGGGGAAAGGGACATGACGAACATAAGCAAAAAAATGATGAGCATCGGAATGACCATCATCTTATTGCTGTCCGTATTTATTCCTGTAGCCCACGTTGAAAATGCGAGCGCGCCGATTGGTTCCAACAGTCTTCTTTTGCAAGGCGAGCAAAAAGACGGTTTTACGACGGTGCAACGTATCCCAAAAATCAAGCAATTGTTCGTTCCTCAGATTATACCAAGTATGGTCGAGTGGATGCGCGATGTGCGGCAAGGTGATTTTTATCTCAGTGTAGTCATTATTTTGACGTTCTTTGTCGTGTTATTAAAAATGAAACTTCTGAGGCCTCTAAAATACACCTCGAATTATTTATGACCCTGTTTTATTTGACGGTTTTATCCGGTTTGATCAGAAAGAACGAAAGTGCTAATCCCGCTAACGAGAGTGCTGATACGGTAATGAATATGGTTTGGTGCGAAATATCCATCATCCAGCCGAACAGCGGTGGTCCAATAGCAACACCGATAAAACGCAAGCTGTTATACAAAGAAGTTATCATCCCACGTTCCCCTTTATCCACGGCACCTGTGATCATGGTGTTCAGACATGGAAGCAATAACCCCGTTCCAATGCTGCTTAGCGTCAATAAACCAATGAATACATAGATGTTCTGATTGAAAAAGATAGCGCAGGCTAGTGCGACTGTCATGAGTATTAACCCCACGTTTGTGAACCAACGGATCAATACCCCAGATTTCTTAATAATACTCCCTGAAATATAGGATGTAGTGACCATGCCTAAGAGCGGAATGGCTAACACAAGACCTTTGATGACACCGTCAATGTTATAAGGTGCTTTTTCCAAAATATTAGATAAGTAGAACAGAATACCGAAAAGAATGAATAACGCTAACGACCCCACGAAGAACGATGAAATTAACCAACGCCCTTTTTTCTTGAAGATCGTTCCGATCGTGTGAATATATTGCTTCAGCGGCAAGGGATCATTTTGTTTCTTTGGTTCTTTGATGAACCAAATCACCATTACTAAAGCAACGGCACAAAACACGGGAAATGCAAAGAACGCTGCATACCACACAAGGAGTGCCAACAAAGATCCTAATATAGGGCTTACCACTTTTCCTGAACCATTCGAGGCCTCAATCAACCCGAGTGCTTTACTCTCGGTGGCATCCTTGAACAAATCACCGACGAGTGCCATGGCAATAGGTGCTGTTCCAGCCGCTCCAATGCCTTGTAGAGCCCTTGCCGTAATGAGAATAGGATAAGATCCCCATGCTGCAGCAAAGCCTCCTAAGATCCCCGCACCCCCGTATAAGATCAGAGCAGGAACGAGAACCATCTTACGGGTATAACGATCTGCTAAATAACCTGTTACCGGAATGACAATCGCGGATGCAATGGAGAAAATAGAAATGACCAAGCTGCTCTGAAATTTTGAAATATGAAGTTGTTGTTGGAGTTGGGGTAAGATGGGAACGAGCATGGAATTCCCTAGCACCATGACTAACGGCACGCTAGCCAAGGCAATAAAAATCATCATTTGTCCTTTTCCTGCAGCGGTTTCATTGGATGATTTTTTTTGCACAGTTTGGTCGTCGACAGATTCAATATCACTTTCGAACGTAATGGAAAGAAGTTTTTTTGATTTTGTTTTGGTGGACATCCTTCAAAGACCTCTCTTCATGTCATGTAGCGTTACTGTACCCGTTCTGTCCTAGAGACATGCAAAAAAAGATTGGAAAGGTTTGATATATTGCGGAAAAACAGGGTACAATAGAGGAAGAAGCAACCAATTACATAAAAGATAAGAAGGTTATCACCAATGAGACGAAATCTATGGTTATTGGTCATCATTGTCGTATTGGGCGCGATTGCGATCAATCAGAATTTGGGCAAGAAGGAGAGTACTGTCAGTGCAAATGCACAGTCTTTACCTACGGAAGTTGCCCCAATGTTGAACAAATTAGCACCTGCGTTCGAATTGCCGGGCTTAGATGGTAAGTTGTATAAGGTTGGCGGCCAGCGCGACAAGGTGACGATGTTGAATTTCTGGGCTTCCTGGTGTGAACCCTGTCAGATGGAAGCTCCGGATCTGAAACATCTCTCAGAGAAATATAAAGATCAGATGGACATGTACTCCATTAACGTAACGTCGACCGATACGAAAGAGAAGGCAATGGCTTTCGTGGAACAATATCAGCTTACGAATCCGATTCTGTTGGATTTGAAGGGGGATCAGTTTAAGCTCTATAAGGGAATTGCTTATCCGACCAATATTCTAATCGATCGTAATGGAGTCATTCGAGACATTACACTTGGTATTGTGCCAGCGAAGAAAATGGAAGAAAAGATACAGAATATCCTATCGGATTAACATAAAAACCCTCAAGCATTGTCGGCGTACATTGAAGTACAATCGAATGCTTGAGGGTTTTGTGTGTGTCAAAGCAATGATTAGTGGTTTACAAGACCAAGCCGTTGTGTATCGGAAGGGATGTTGTTTGCCACTTTCTTCTGACCGATTAGAGCATACCGGAAGCTATCGATAAGGGCTTCCCAACTGGCTTCAATGACGTTACCCGAGACACCGACAGTGTTCCAATGGTTGTTGAAATCCGTGGACTCAATGAGTACCCGAACCTTCGCTGCCGTAGCATCTTGGTCATCCATTACGCGAACTTTATAATCGGATAGATGCATTTCTTTCAGCGATGGGAAGTGCTGGATCAGTGCTTTCCGCAATGCATTATCCAATGCGTTGACAGGACCGTTGCCTTCCGCAGCTGTATACACGCTCTCATCATCGATTCGGATCTTGACGATGGCTTCAGAAACAACCGGACGGTCGACGCTTTTCTCAACGATCATCTTGAAAGATTCTAACGTAAATAATTCTTTTAATTCTCCGTTGGCCTCACGAAGCAACAACTCTAATGAAGCATCGGCACCTTCGAAGGAATATCCTTGATGTTCAAGGTCTTTGATCCGATTCATGACTTCTTTAGTTAAGGGGTTGTTCGAATCCAAGCTTAATCCAAGATCTTGCGCACGGGATAAGATATTGCTCTGACCTGCCAATTCAGATACGAGGACGCGTTGTTTGTTGCCGACTAACTCAGGAGCAATATGCTCGTAAGTACGTGAATCGCGCAAGATAGCTGAGACGTGGATACCGCCTTTGTGGGCAAAAGCGGCATTTCCTACATATGCTTGGTTCACAGGCATATGTACATTGGCGATTTCACTCACATAACGAGCCACATTCGTAAGCTGCGCTAATTGTTCTTGTTCGATACAATGGTATCCCATTTTTAATTGTAAGGTCGGAATAATGGAGCATAGATTGGCATTCCCGCAACGTTCGCCGTAGCCGTTAATGGTCCCTTGTACTTGTCTTGCCCCTGCTTGAATGGCTGCTAATGTATTAGCGACGGCAAGTTCGCAGTCATTGTGCGTATGGATGCTCAGCTTCGCGTTCAATTCGCGATGTACGGAGGATACGATATCATACACTTCAGTAGGCAGCGTTCCGCCATTGGTATCACACATGGTAATCCAATCGGCCCCTGCTTCCTCTGCACGCTTCAAGACGGCGAGCGCATACTCGGGATTGTTTTTATAACCGTCAAAAAAATGTTCCGCATCAAAAATGACTTCCAAATGATTGCGTTTCAGGAACGCAATCGAATCATAAATCATAGCCATATTCTCTTCAAGGGATGTTTGAAGGGCTGTGTGTACATGGAAATCCCATGATTTACCAACCAAAGTTGCCGCTTTCACACCTGATTCAACAATGCGATTCAAATTCGCATCCTGCTCGACGATCGAATCTTTACGGCGCGTACTGCCAAAAGCGGTAAGTTTTGCACGTAAATTCAAGCTCATTGCTCTTTTGAAAAATTCAATATCTTTGCCGTTGCTGCCCGGATTACCGCCTTCAATATAGTGAACACCGAAAGTGTCGAGTTTCTTAGCGATTTTTAATTTGTCATCAGCAGATAGGCTGATGCCTTCACCTTGCGTTCCATCTCGTAGTGTCGTATCAAAGAGTGAAATAGCCGTAGACATGAGAGGGCCTCCTTTTTTGGAAAGTATGATTTCATTCATCTAGAAGTATAATTTACTTATTATATCACACGAGTTGGTAGAAAGTAGATAGGAATTTCATTTTTTTCTAAGCCTTCAGCTTGACCCTCTAAGGTCGGGAAAGGTATGCTGGATACAGGATGAATGGACTTGAAAAAAGACTGGAAATGCGGTGAGATTCATGGTATCAGAACGGGAGCATTATTACCCCCAGCATGGCCGAGTGATTCTCCATGTGGATATGAATGCTTTTTATTGCTCTGTACATGAGGCAGAAGAGCCGCATCTCTATGCGAATAAGCCGACCGCGGTTGCTGGCAGTATCGAGCTGCGTAAAGGAATTATCGTTACTTGTTCATATGCGGCTCGAAGACTTGGTATTCGTACAGGGATGCAAGTTCGCCAAGCCTTAAAATTATGCCCAACACTGATCATAATACAACCTGATTTCCATTTATATCGGAGATATTCGAACCGATTTATGGCACTTGCCAATACGTATACGCCCCTGGTTGAGGCAACATCGATTGATGAATGTTATATGGATATTACAGGCTCGAAGCAATTCGGAACTCCCCTTGAAATTGCGGAACAAATACAGCAAAAGATCCGGGAACAGTTGTCACTGCCATGCTCTGTGGGGATAGGACCTAATAAGCTGCTCGCCAAGATGGCATCGGATATGAAGAAACCAAACGGAATTACGGTCTTGCGCCGGAGAGATATGCCGAATATTTTGTGGGATCAGCCATGCAACAGTTTGTTCGGTATTGGGGAGAAAACAGCGCAGAAGCTGAAAAAATTGCATATCTATACCATCGGTCAACTCGCTCAAGCGGATGAACATAAACTGATACAATCCTTTGGGATTGTAGGCACATGGCTGAAGCAAGCGGCGAATGGAATCGATACCTCCCCTGTGAATCCAGATGCTGAGCAGAGCAAGTCGATTGGCCATACCACGACGCTTCCCCATGATGTTACGAATCGAAGTGACGCACATCGGGTATTCTTAAACTTGACAGATCAAGTCGCGCGTCGGATGCGGCGGCAGAAGCTGCTCGCGAAGACCATCCAGATTACGATTCGTACGCCGGACATGAAGACCATCACGCGATCGACCACACGGATGACACCCACCGAAAGTGCTGATGAAATCTATCGGGATGCTTGTGCGCTCTATGATCGTCATTGGCCGAGTGATCAACCCGTGCGGCTCTTGGGTGTTGCTCTACAGAATCTCGTGCCGCGCGCCGAAGCTGCCATTCAATTGGATTTGTTCGACTATGAGAAACAGCCGAAGAAAGAGCAACTTAATGTTGCTATGGATCGGTTGCGTGATAAGTTCGGCGAGAATGCCGTTTTGACGGCAGGAATGCTGAGTAATGACCCTTCCGCATTGATCCGAAATCATAGAATTAGAGGGACTTCTCTACAAATGGATTTCCGAAAGACCGATCAGGAAGATATTGAATGAGATTTCTCATAGAAAAAACTGACAAACCGTTTGAATTTACCTTACTTTTGTATTATATTGATGAGTGAGGGTATTAGAAGATTGGACCTATAACAGGAGGGAAATTAGCCGTGGCAAAATTCACTTGGGTTGAAAAAGATACTTGCATCGCTTGTGGCGCATGTGGTGCAACTGCACCAGATATTTACGATTATGATGATGAAGGTTTGGCAGAAGTTATCTACGAGGGAGATAACAACATGGGCGTAACTGAAATTCCAGAAGATTTGTTCGACGATCTTCAAGATGCTGCAGATGGTTGCCCAACAGACTCCATCAAAATCGCGGATACACCGTTTAACTAATTCGTTATTCGTTATCATAGCATCTCACATATGTGATCATAGAACCCTGGTCAATTATGACCGGGGTTTTTTGTTGTCTTTCGATGGTAAAAGGAATAGGCTGAAAAACCGATATATCACCTATCAGCAGAAGGGAGAGTCGGAATGAAAGATATTCTATTTCTTAAAAGATACGTAGAGTCCCATCCTGACAACCGTATGGCTTGGTATTTATTAGGCAAGGAATACGAGGCGACAGAACAGATCGGCAAAGCGAATTATTGCTTCAATCAGGCAGGTGATGTCTATGAAGCATTCGAACATACACAAATTCCAGCGAAATGGATGCTAGAGGCGGTAGAACGGGAGAGAGCATTAATCCAACGACAACGGGAGAAGACGATCAGGAGACGTTGGATCGGTCTAGCATTCCTATTTCTCCTATTGAGCGGGATATCTGGGGCGCCAGAACTGCCGTTGCCTACGCTCAAGCTGCCACAAGCTGGTGAATTCGATGCAACGGCTGAGAGATTACCCGTTATTTATGTTGCAGGCGTTGGGAAGAAAGCACACATGGCTTGGGAGAATGCAATCTCTGCCCATTTAGCGTCACCGCAATCTAATCAACATGCGATCGTCGTGAAGCTGAAGGAAGAACGAAATTGGTTGTTGTGGCAGCATGTACCGAAGATCGCTGGATCGATAAATACACAGATGGATCAGGATCAAGAACCAGGAAATAAGGGATTCACGGTACAAACCTTTGATGGTGCGGCATGTCGTTGTGAGCCCTCGATTCCGACAGCGACGAAGAACACGGTTGCGGATTGGACGGACCAAATGGAAGAAATGCAAGCCTTACGATCGGCAATGTCAGGTTACGAGAAGCTGCATGGCAAACTCCCAGCTGCATTGTCGGACTTAACGGGCTCTTATCCCAATAACGTGATTGCGGGGATCACGCCGAATATGAAGGCATGGTATCCGGCAGTAAAGGAGCTCCTACAGTCAGATAACAAAGCGGAGTCTCTAGATCAAAATATGGATCCGGGTTTCTATCGACAGCAGATCATCGGCGATGTGAAGTCGGCACGAGGTGTGGCTTCAACAGAAGATATGCTTACAGAGCCGTTTAAAATTGTCATCGATAAAAAGAATCATCGACTTGCTGTTGTGTCAGGTCATATCCTATGGCGGAATTATGAAGTAGGTTTGGGCGGCGAGAAGACACCCGAAGGTACATTTACGATCAGTGAAAAGGTGAAGAATCCGAACGGAAAATCAAATGGTGAATTTGGTAGTCGAGGGATGACTTTATCCGATACGTTGTACGCGATCCATGGGACGAATGAACCTTCAAGTATGGGCAAGGACGAATCTCATGGTTGTATCCGAATGAGGCAGCAGGATGTGGAGGAATTATTCGATCTTGTACCTATGGGCACACCGGTGGTTATTAAAAAGGGAGTTTTGCCGGATACGATCGTTCAAGCGGAGCAACCGTTTCAAGTTAGGCCGCTACGCGATCAGAATCAGACAAACCCCCATAAAGTGTATCAATGGTTGAATTAAATAGAAGAGAATCGATTATTTCGTTAAGAGGATCAGAACAACAACCAATACAACAAGCACAACGAATATGGCACTCGTCCAAATGATTCCCTTTTTATTGACGGTTTCTTGTGATTTATGTGTCATTGTCGGCGGTTTTCTTTTTGTAGACATTCTGATTCAACCTCTCTTTATATGAATAGGATATCAATATACTCCTATTGTAATCGTTTTCGAAATGAATATCTAGCGTTTCGTGGATTTGAAGGCGAACAGACTTTCCTTTTTATGCGGAAAAGGCTAAAATATTCGTAGGTCAATTGAAGGACGAATGCAGAACGGAGTGAACAACTTGCTTTATCGAAATATAGTGAAACCATACATGTTTTCTTTAGACCCTGAGAAGGCGCACCATCTGACGATAGGTGGTCTTGAGACGGGAGCTAAAGTTCCAGGGGCGCTAGCGATAATGCGCGGCATGTACGGTGTGCAGGAAACCAAAGATTTGGCGGTCGATTTGTTCGGCCTGCATTTTCCGAATCCGATCGGACTGGCCGCAGGCTTGGATAAGAACGGGGCAGCGATTGAAGGGTTCTCCTCGATCGGCTTTGGATTTATGGAAGTAGGAACGGTAACACCGAAAGGGCAGCCGGGCAACGAACAACCGCGGTTGTTCCGTCTACCTGAGGATGAGGCGCTCATCAATCGAATGGGCTTTAATAATGAAGGTGCGCAAGCGATGAAGGCACGGTTCGCGAAGCTTAAGTCCAGAAGAATTCCCGTTGCTGTGAACATCGGGAAGAATAAAGTAACACCAAACGAGCAAGCGCCAGAAGATTATAAGACATTAATCCGTGAGTTGTATCCGGAAGCGGACTTCTTTGTGGTGAATATCAGTTCACCGAATACGCCTGATTTACGCAATCTGCAGCACGGCAATGAACTCAAGGATCTACTGCAAGAAGTCGTCGAGGAGCGGGATCGTCAAGCGAAGCAAGCCGGCGGTCAACCGAAAGCTGTGCTCGTGAAGATTGCGCCTGACGTCAAAGATGCAGAGCTCGAATATATGATCGCTACGATCGCTGGAAGCCGTGTCTCCGGCATTATTGCTACGAATACGACGATTACTAGAGATACCCTCACGCATCCGAATAAGAAGGAAACGGGAGGCTTAAGCGGCATGCCGCTGCGGGATCGCTCGACCGAAATCATCCGTCAGATCTACAAACAGACGGAAGGAAAGCTGCCGATTATTGGTTCAGGCGGCATATTTACGAGCCAAGACGCGTACGATAAAATTCGCGCAGGTGCGAGCCTCGTGGAAATTTATACGGCACTCATTTATAAGGGACCTGGTATTAATCGCGAATTACATCAAGGTTTAAGGGAATTGTTAAGTCGAGACGGATATTCCCATATTTCCGAAGCAGTGGGTGCTGACCATCGTTAACCTAACAGATATAAAGGACAGGAGGCGTTCTGATGGACGGAAGAGATTGGGGAAAGTTTTTGCTGCCATATGAACAAGCTGTGGAAGAATTAAAAGTAAAATTCAAAACAATGCGTGCGGAGTTGAAGAAACGGGAAGAGTATGCACCTATAGAGTTTGTGACCGGTCGTGTAAAGAAAATTTCCAGCATTCTCGAGAAAGCCAAGCGACTGAATGTGGCGATGGAGGACATCGATACGGGGATTGAAGATATCGCCGGTATTCGGATTATGTGTCAATTTGTCGATGATATTCGCCGCGTAGCGGAGTACATTCGTGAACGTAAAGATTTATCCGTCTTGTTCGAGAAGGACTATATTACGAATTATAAGGAAAGCGGATATCGCAGCTTCCATATGATTATTGAATATCCCGTTCAGACGGCTCTTGGACAAAAAATAGTACTAGCGGAAATTCAAATTCGGACGCTCGCCATGAACTTCTGGGCAACGATTGAACATTCGCTAAATTATAAATATCGTGAAAGTCTTCCAGATGAAATGCGCGTTCGATTGAAGAAAGCAGCTGAGGCAGCTTTTGTGCTGGACAATGAGATGTCAAGTATTCGACAAGAGATTCTCGATGCGCAGATCAGTTTCGAGGAGAACTCGAACGTGACGACCAAAATATTAACGTACATTTCAGAACTGTACTTCCATCATCAGATTCGCGAAGCGATTGAATTTCAGAAGCAATTTAACGAATTATGGCTGAACGAGGACGAAGAAGGAATCAAGAAGCTTTATAAGGACGTAGAAGCAAAGTTCGTGAAGGTTAAGAAAAAGACCGCGGACAGTTCAGATGATATATGATCGATTATATGTACAATTCCTTGTACATTTTAATTGGAGACGAGATTATTACGAGTGTCATGAGGTGATGGAGGAGCTTTGGCTTGAAGAAGGCCGAAATCCTCTATTCCAAGGCTTACTCCAAATTGCTGTGGGCTTGTATCATATGGAGAATGGAAATCGATCGGGTTCTCGTAAATTGCTCACAGCAGGCATCTCGAAGCTCCGTCCCTATCCGGATCAAGTGCTAGGCATAGAGCTGCAGCAGTTGATCATCGAGGCGGAGCAGTATGTTAGACAGTTGGAGTGCTGGGATCAGGCTCCATTCGCATTTTATCATTTAACAATACAAATTATAGACCCAGAGTTACTTAAGGATATGACAGAAGTGGCTAGCAAGATGGAGGAGTAACGGTGAGAACGAAGATATGGATGTTTCCGGGATTAAATATGAAGGCGGAGACGTTTGAGCATGTACAACAATATTTTATGAAACAGCAGTTAAGTACCGAGATGGCTGCTGTATTTTCTTCGTCTGGAAAAGCGGATATCCCTTATGAATTGGAAGGATCGGAAGAGGAAGAGTGGATTTGTATCGGTCATGGTGAAGGCGGGCTTGAAGCCATCCATATGGCTTTACAATACCCAACGAAGGTCAAAGCCATCGTGACGATCTCGTTGAATTTACAACCCTATTCGGTGATCCAGCATTCGATGTTGAAAATTCTAGCGCGCAAGGATGTGAAAATCGGCGGCGGTTTATTGCCGTTCGAACGCAGTTCTAAGGAAGAACTTATGCCTTATTTTAATACATTATCCTTGAAGCCGTCGAAGATGCTCGAATTGGATGCATTTCGTAAAGAGATTAGCATGAAGGTACGCGAGGTTAATCAACCTTGGTTATTCCTGTATGGGGATAAGGAGCTGCCTGTCATTGCCAAAACGCTGCAGCAGATTAAACGTCAAGTCCCTCTCATTCAATCTAATCAGATGCCTCATTGTGGTCACTATTTGCCGTTAGAAGATCCGAAAGGATTGGAGAAACAAATTCGTACCTTTTTGAACCAAGTGTTGGTCTCATAATAGTATGAAGTTGAAAATGCGACAAATAAGAAAAAGCTTTCCATCCGATCATCGGTAGGAAAGCTTTTTTTTGTTGTATCTGATCTATGCGAAATGACAAGCCACAAAATGCTGATTGCCTACATCTCGATACGCAGGCGCTTCTTGCTTACAACGCTCAGAAGCGATAGGGCAGCGTGTATGAAATTTACAGCCGGATGGTGGATTCGCTGGACTCGGAATGTCTCCTTGGAGAACAACTCGATCGCGTTTGATCGTGGGGTCAGGAATCGGTATAGCTGACATGAGTGCTTTTGTGTACGGGTGAAGCGGGTTGCTGAACAGTTCTTTTTTACTGGCCATCTCTACCATCGAACCGAGGTACATCACGCCGACACGGTTGCATAGATGTTCAACCACGCTAAGGTCATGCGAAATAAATAAATAAGTCAATTGTTTTTCTCGTTGCAAGTCACTTAGCAGGTTAATGATTTGCGCTTGAATGGAGACGTCGAGTGCGGATACAGGCTCATCCGCCACAATAAATTCCGGATTCATAATTAAGGCACGTGCAATTCCAATGCGTTGACGCTGACCGCCAGAGAATTCGTGCGGGAAGCGATCGTAATGGTAACTGGCTAGACCGCATATTTGCATCGTCTCGATGACTCGATCTTTCAGATGCTTGCGGTCGCAAAGATTATGATCGAGTAAGGCTTCGCCAATGGCTTCACCCACTTTAATCCGGGGGTTTAGAGAACTAAATGGATCCTGAAATACGATTTGCATTTTAGGACGCAGTTCACGCATTTTCTCCTTAGGCAATGCATGAATATCCCGTCCGTTAAATAGAACTTTGCCATCGGTCTTATCGTTCAACCGCAGCAGCGTTCTCCCGATGGTACTCTTGCCGCATCCCGACTCTCCTACAAGTCCGAAGGATTCACCTCGGTTGATCTGGAACGATATGCCATCGACAGCTTTGACGTTACCTATCGTACGTTGAAAGACACCGCCCGTAATCGGAAAGTATTTCTTTAGGTTCTCAACTTGAACTAAGGCTTCACTCATTGACGTTTCGCCTCCTCTTCATACAACCAGCAGGCTGTTTTATGTTTGGCATTTCCGTGTGTTCGGAGTGGAGGCTGCTTTTGTTTGCAGATGTCCATGCAGAACTGGCATCGATCGTGGAAATGACAATTATCTTCCAATTCGATCGGGTTAGGAACCTGTCCAGGGATGGAGTACAGCCGCTCCTGCTCCTGGTTGATAATAGGTTTGGCTTTTAGCAAGCCTTGGGTATACGGATGTTGTGGATCTTTGAATAGCTCCAGCACCGGAGCTTCTTCAATGATTTTACCTGCATACATGACAACGACGAAGTCGGCCATCTCGGCGACAACACCGAGATCATGGGTTATAAGCATGATGGAGGTGTTAATTTTTTGCTTGATATCACGCATTAAATCCAATATTTGAGCTTGGATGGTGACGTCCAAGGCTGTGGTTGGCTCATCGGCTATTAATAGCTTCGGGTTACAGCTCAGTGCAATGGCAATCATGATCCGCTGGCGCATGCCTCCGCTGAGCTCGTGAGGGTAGGCGTGGAAGATCTCCTCCGCCCTAGGTATGCCTACGAGATTAATGAGCTCAATGGCCTTTTTGCGAGCTTCTTTGCGGTTGAGCAGTAAATGGAGGATCAGCGGTTCTGTAATTTGTTCGCCAATGGTCAGTACCGGGTTGAGGGATGACATGGGTTCCTGGAAGATGATCGAGATGTCATTTCCCCGAATCTGGCTCATTTCTTTTTTGTTTAATTTAAGGATGTCTTTCCCTCCGAACCATATCTCACCGCCGACAATATTACCTGTAGGCGCCTCAATTAACCGCATAAGCGACATTGCCGTTACACTCTTTCCACAGCCGGATTCACCGACGACACAGAGTGTCTCCCCTTCGCGTATCGTAAAGCTGACATCATCGACAGCTTTTACCGTACCGGCGGTTGTACGAAAATGCGTCTTTAAGTTACGGAACTCTACTAAATCTTTTGCCATATCGCATCTCCTATCTTGAAGATATCGGTTTCCGGAGCGGTCTCCGACGTTGTTCAAGGCAGCTTCGCTGCTTATTCTCATCATATCTGCTTTTGAAGTTTATCGATTATTATCTATTCTTCATTTTTGGGTCTAATGCGTCTCGAAGACCGTCGCCAATCAGGTTAATGGCTGTTACGGTAATCAGAATACAAAGGCCTGGTGGAATCCACAACCAAGGTCTTTTGCGAAAATCGATCATGTTATTGGCCGCAGAAATCATATTGCCCCATGAAGGTATAGGGGGCACCACGCCGATACCGAGATAACTAAGTGCTGATTCATAGAGGATGGCACCTGCTACGCCGAGCGTCGCCGAGACGATAATGATCGGTATTACATTCGGCATCAGATGACGGAATATTTTGCGTCGATCACGGAGTCCCAGCGCATCTGTCGCTTGCATGAACTCCATTTCACGAAGGGTAAGGATTTGGCCTCGGACAAGCCGGGCTAATCCGGTCCATCCTAAGACACCGATAATCAACATTAAGAAATAAATCCGGTCACTGGCATCGACTTTCAGATCGGACAGGATGGCTCCTAGAATAATAAGGATCGGTAGGCCAGGCAAAGACATGAAAATATCGGCCGTACGCATAATGAATGTATCTACGCCTTTGCGATAGTATCCAGCTAATGCACCGAGTGTGGCACCAATGACAACGGATATCCCTGTAGCAATCAGACCGACGGTAAGCGATATCCGTCCTGCCAGCATCATCCGCAGCAGAATGTCGCGTCCAAGCTTATCGGTGCCGAGCCAGTGAGCTGCATTGGGCGCTAGATTCTTCACTTCTAAATCATAGTCATTTAATACATATGGTGAGAATAAGGGGCCAATAAAACAAATTAAAAACATGAAGATCAAAATAATAAGTCCCATCAAAGCAAGGCGGTTCCGGGTAAAACGGCGTAAGGCCGCTCTCCAAGGAGAATCCGGTTGCTTCACAGAAACTTTCGTATTTTTTTCTAAGGATGCTACTTCTACGGACAACAGAATCTCCTCCTACTTTAAGCGAATTCTTGGATCTGCAACGCCATACAGCACATCGGAGAGCAGATTCCCGAGCAGTGTCAGCACAGCTAAAAATATCGTGAAGCCTAACATAAATGGATAATCACGTACGCTGATCGATTCCAGATAGACTTGCCCGACGCCCGGCCAAATAAATACCTTCTCGAGAATGATCGCGCCGCTGAACAAAGCGGGAAGTTCAAATCCAAGCAGGGTAATGGCGGGAAGGAGCGCATTGCGCAGTGCATGCTTGAAAATAACCGTACGTTCTTTCAAACCCTTCGCACGAGCGGTCCGAATATAATCCTGACGAATAACTTCCAGCATGCCCGTACGGAAATAACGGGTAAGGCTGCCCGTACTAAGCATCGTTAACACAACGGTTGGCAGGAACATATGGTAAGCGACGTCTTTGATGTGTTCCCATCCTACGGCACCAAGTCCAGCAGTTGTCATCCCTCCAACCGGGAAGATGCCCATATTTATACTGAATATTAAGATAAAAAGTAGTCCAATGAAGAAGGACGGGAGGGACATACACAGAAAGATAAATAACGTGACTAACTTATCGAATAGGGAGTATTGAAATTTAGCTGAGAAGACACCTGCGAATACAGCAATGAGCCAACTTAAGAGCAAGCTGAAGAAAGCAATGACAAATGAATTCCAGACGTAGTTGTTCACAACCTTCGTAACCGGTTGTTTATGCTGTAAGGAATCACCCATATTACCCGTGATCATATTACCGATCCATGTGAAATAACGCTGCACGACAGGTTTATCGAGACCGTATATCTCTCGCAACTGTTCTGCCTTTTCTAATGTCATCGTCGGTGAGTTCTTCGCCGTGATGAAGTCCCCTGGGACCAGAGCGGAAATGGCAAATACTATGATGGAGATACCGATCATCGTCGGGATCAGTTGCAGCAGTCTACGGATTATGTACTGCTTCATATTATTCCTCCTGGATAATAGTGGATATGCCCAGCTCGATTGAGCTGAGCATATGTTGTCATGCTGTTATTCTGTAATTTGTACTTGAGTCAAGCTGTACGTGAAGTTTTTGTATGGTGTAATATCAAATCCCGTAATTCTCGAGTTGATTGCCCACATATCTCTTCTTTGGTATAAGAAGATAACTGGGAGATCCTTGTTTAGTTCTTGATATACTTGTTTGTAAGCTTCCTTGCGACCTTCAATATCAAGTGTTTTCTTACCTTTAAGCATGAGTTCATCCACTTTTTTGTTAGAATAAGCGAGGTTGTTTTGTGCTCCCTTGGTGATGTAGACCGTACTGTCTGGATCAGGTGTTAATCCCCAGGCAGCGAAGAAACTTTCGAATTTACCCGTTTTTCTCTTCTCACTGATCGCGTTAAAATCAAGTGTTTCGGCGGAAATATCGATTCCCAATTCTTTGTAGTTCTTTGTCATGATAGGCAATAAGGATTCAACAACCGGATTATCTGCTGTTGCAGAGAAGTTGATTTTAAATTTTGTTCCATCTTTCTCGCGGATGCCGTCCGCCCCTACTTTCCAACCAGCTTCATCGAGAAGTTGTTTCGCTTTTTCTATATCAAACTCATAGGGTTCAATACCTTCATTCGTGTAGGCCCATGCTTGCTTGGATTCTGGAATATTAATAACATCAGCGAACTTACCATATACGCCTGCTACGATATCTTTACGGTTCAAACCGATTGTCAGGGCTTGACGGACTTTAACATCTTGGAATTTTTTGTCTTTGTGGTTAAATGCGATATAACCGTATCCATTGGTCGGGAAGATATTGACATCAAGGAAGCCCATGCCTTTCAATTCCTCAACGCTATCTTCATTAACGGATACCATATCTACATCGACTTCACCCGTTTGCAACATCGCGAGACGAGTTTCGTCGGCTGTTGTTTTGTAAATTAAGTTTTTAATTTTGGGCGCGCCATTGAAGTAATTCGGGTTCGCTTCCATCACAACTTCTTGTCCTGGGGTGAACTTCTTCACGATATATTTTCCGCTGCCAATAGGTTTATCACTCAGTGCTTTAACTGAATCCAGGTTGCCGAATTTAAAATTCTTACCGTAGTAGGATTCAGGCAGCAACTCAATGGTGCCCAAGTCGACTTTCGTTTGTGCATTTACTTCAGTGACTGTGACTTCAACGGTATTATCGTCGATAATCTTCACGCCGGAAATATCCTTCGCTTTACCGTCATGGTATTCTTGGCCGCCTTTAATTTTGTCAGCAAGAATATCAGATTCACCGTCATATTGAGGATCATGAAGAACTTTTAAGGCGAACAAGTAGTCTTTTACCGTTACCGGTGTTCCATCACTGTATTTCACACCTGGTTTCAAGTGATATGTATATTTGAGGCCGTCTTCAGATACATCGATCTTTTCAGCTAAGCTCTCAGCATATGTACCATCGCCTTGAACTGCCAAGAAGCTGTCGAATACCGTCTCAACGACATATTTATCATAAGCCGTGGACCAGAACAATGGACTGAATGTTCCTTTTGGTGCAGTCATACCTATAATTAGTGTATCTTTGCGATTTTTGGCTAGTGCTGGGTTAAGGGATTTGTCAGAAGCTGGGAAGAGTCCGTCATTCTTCGTATCATCTGCAGGAGCAGGAGTAGGAGCAGGAGCTGGATCTGCAGGTTTGTCCTTATTGGTATCCGTAGTTGTCGCTGGCGGGTTTTCCTTCACGGGTTCAGCTGCCTTGTCACCACCGGAACACGCCGCTAGGATCGTCATCATAAACAAAAGAATCACCATCATACCTGATAACTTTTTACTCAAATCAATTCCCCCTTAAAATAGATGTAATTCATTGCAATTCAGTGTGACATTTGAAACATTACTCGAATTTGTCTGGAAAATCCTTCATGTACCACCTGCCTTTATGAGATTTTATATTTTACTAGATACTCGAAGTTCTGAACCGCATTCTCCATATCGAGATGATCGTTAGATATGCTGAACGATGAGATCTAAAATAAAGCCATAATTCTGAACTTACTTTAGGAGAGGTTGATCGTCTTACGATATATACTATGCCGCACTAAAGCTTTACTACACAGCAGACCGTTGGTCAATTACGTTTAAAAAAATAATCTACGAAAGGAGTAGGAATCAACTCATGTAGATGAATTAATGTAATAATATATAACATATTTAAAAAATACAACTTAAAATTTGGGTTAATTATACAAAAGTAAATAAAATATAAGTATTTTATGTAAAATTAACTACCATAGATGACGGGATATCATGAAAAATGGATATAAAAATCCAATTAACGTTACTTAATTTAACATTCATTTTGATTCGTTATTATTGGCTATTCATCTGATGTAGTCATGAAGGAGGATGCTAAATAAAAACATAGGGTTTGAAAGATTCATGAAGTGTAAAACTAAAAATGAAGTGAATTCATGGTGAGGGGTTTCAAGGCAATCTGATGTTGACGATGATGTGTGGGATGTAACCAAGAAAATCGGCTTATGACAGGGTCTCCTAGATTATATGCGTATTACCAATGTCAGCGTTTACAAATTCTTGTTGTATGATTTGGATCATTAATGCGGTGGATAACCTAGTTTATGTCTCTCGAGGATGTAATAGTATTGGAAAAATTTCCATCAATACCATTAAATATGAAGGTTTTACTTAGATATTAACGTTAGTTTATAATAATTCGATTGAAATCGTCAATAGGAAAGCTTAAAGAGAAATTTTGCGTTTCAACTCTGAAGCTAAAATGATATCCTAAGATGTAGAATCTCTTTCTTTTGCAAGGGATTTTCTTATTTTTAATACAGTAAGGATGATTAACAATGGGTTATGCTCTGCCGCAAGATTTTGTCGCAAAAATGGAACGATTATTGGGTGAAGAGTACGAAAGGTTCATGCAATCGTATGATGCAGCTCGTTTTTACGGGATTCGTGTGAACACGTTAAAAATAGCTGTGGAATCATTTGAACATATTTCTCCCTTCTCGTTACGTAAGATTCCATGGGCGCAAGAAGGATTCTATGTCCATGAGGAAGCACGCCCGGGAAAACATCCCTATTACCATGCAGGGCTTTATTATATTCAAGAACCAAGCGCCATGGCGCCTGTGGAATTGCTTGATATTCAACAAGATGATCGCGTGCTGGATTTGTGTGCGGCGCCTGGTGGGAAATCCACACAGATTGCGGCCAAGTTAGCAGGGACAGGCTTGTTGGTGACCAATGATAATCATCCTGACCGGACGAAAGCCCTTGCTAAAAATATTGAGTTATATGGTGTGCGTAATGCGGTGGTCTTAAATGCGGTACCCGAAGAGATTGCACGAACGTTTGCGAACTATTTTGACAAAATATTAATTGATGCGCCTTGTTCTGGAGAAGGAATGTTCCGAAAAGATGAGGATATGGCCAAGCAGTGGGCGAAGCATTCTGTAGAGAAATGCGTTCTTATGCAGCGGGACATTCTGCGTACGGCAGCCCGTTTACTGGCACCTGGGGGGCGCATTGTTTATTCGACCTGCACGTTCTCACCGGAAGAGAACGAGGCGATGATCGCAGAGTTTCTGGAACAGGATTCGAGATTTCACATTGTTCCGATTGGTGAAGATCATGGATTTGCGAAAGGTCAGGGCGAATGGATTCGGACGCTTACGGATGAAGCGGGTAAATCTTTTGAAGAAACGACGATCCAAGCTGTCAACGGGACAGGCAGATTGTGGCCTCATCGTCTAGAAGGAGAAGGACATTTCCTAGCGGTCCTACAGCATGATGGAACTCTAGCTAGCCGCGATGAATCACTAGAGGATACGTCTGGACGGAAGAAGAAAGAAGTTCGCGGCAGTAAAGCTTCTGCACAGGACCAGAAAACAAAGCTTACTTCAGATGAACAGGAGCTCGTACAGCAATTTATGCAAGATCATTTGATAACGGCATTGTCCGGTGAAGCGGTTCGTTATGGACAACATGTCTATATGTCACCCGTTGAGCGTGAACGTCTAGATGGGTTGAAGGTTGTAAGGCCTGGTTTTTTCATCGGGACCTTGAAGAAGAATCGATTCGAACCTGCACATCCGTTAGCGACAGCCTTGCGTCCCGAAGAGGTGACAAGGTGGATCCATTTATCTTCATCAGACGATGAAATTATCCGTTATTTACGTGGTGAGACATTGACCTTGCCAGAAGATCGAGTTCAACGAGGGAATGAATCCGTTCCCGCTAAAGGCTATGCATTAATATGTGTGGACGGTTACTCGGTTGGTTGGGGGAAATGGCTCGACGGTATGCTTAAAAATGAATATCCAGCAGGATGGAGGTGGACATAATCCAATGAAGAAGACGATGCGTCTAGATAAAGTGCTTAGCCATATGGGACTGGGCACGCGAAGTGAAATCAAGAAGTGGGCCAAGCAAGGAATCATTACTGTGAACGACCATGTGGTCAAAGATAGCGGATTACAAGTTCATCCGGAGGAAGATCGGATTATGCTTGGCGAAGAACGGGTACAATACCGGGAATTTATCTACATTATGATGAATAAGCCGGCAGGCGTCATCTCAGCGACAGAGGATCGTAATGATCGCACGGTGATTGATTTGCTTGAGGAAGAGGATCGTGTCTTTGAACCCTTCCCTGTAGGGCGGTTGGATAAGGATACGGTGGGACTTTTGCTGCTGACCAATGATGGAAAGTTATCGCATGAGTTGTTATCTCCGCGGAAGCATGTTCCCAAAACGTATTTTGCCCGTGTACTGGGTGATGTAACAGCTTCGGATGTGACGGCATTTGAAGCAGGGGTTACGCTGGATGACGGTTATCAGACCAAACCCGCTCATTTAGAAATCCTGGAGCAGGACCGCAGTGGTGAAGATGTTATTTCAAGCATTCAACTGACGATCATGGAAGGGAAATTCCATCAGGTGAAGCGCATGTTCGAGGCCGTAGGGAAAAAGGTCATGCATCTGCAACGGATTTCGATGGGAACTTTAACGTTAGACGACTCCCTTCAAGAAGGGCATTATCGAGAGCTTACCGATGAAGAGCTAGCCGGGTTGAAGCAAGATAAATAGATAAAAAAAGGAATACGGGATAGATAGGAGTGTTGTTATGAATCGCTTTCAAATGATTGCGTTAGATGTGGATGGTACGCTGCTTACCGATGATCATACGCTGCTGCCTCAAACCAAGAAAACCATTCAAACGGTAGCAAAGCAGGGGGCTGAAATTGTATTGTGTACAGGCAGAAGTCCAAGCAGCACGATTCCTTTAATGGAATTGTTGGAGCTTGAAGGGACTGTCATTACGCATAATGGAAGTGTAACGGTCGATACCCAAAGCCGTGAAGTCATTCACCAATTCGTGATCAATCCAGCTCAGTTGGCTCCTTATAAAGAATACTGCCGAGATCATGGCTATCATTTTGACCTGAATACGGCTTTTCATTTATATGTAGAGGATGCTGGCATCCTTACAGAAGAAGTGCTCGAGATGTACGGGAAATTCTATATTGAACCGCTCGTTCTTCCGAAAGAGGGCGAGATTCTGAATGAAATCGTAAAAATGACCGTTGCCGGTACGAAGGAAGAAATGGATGTCCTGGAAGCGGCATGGGGAACCTGGACGCACGAACTAACGATCATACGCAGCGGGGATTATTTCATAGATATTATGAACCCGGAAGCATCCAAAGGGAACGCTCTAAAAACCTTGGCCTATCGTCGCGGCATCGATGTTAGCCGTGTGATGGCGCTTGGCAACTACTATAACGATATTACGATGCTGCAATTTGCTGGAATTGGGATTGCCATGGAGAATTCACCCATAGAAGTAAAAGCGGCTGCGGATGACGTTGCGCCTAGCAATAACGAGGGCGGCGTTCATTTCGCACTTGAGAAATATTGTCTGTAATTTGCAGGAATGCCTCTGGCGCCTGTCAGGAAAGAACCGCACTCCATGAGGAGCGCGGTTTTTTATTTGCTTGTTCTGGTTATTGTTCATCAGTCCACTTAGATAAAAGCACAAGAAACAATAACTAACAAAATAAATAGAACGAGAATGGATGCAGTGGATGTACCGAAGCCTTCAAAACCGCCCATTTATGAATTCCTCCTTTGTGCTTGCGATTCACCGAAGGATGATTCGGGGGTGGGTTGATATCACCTCTTCGGATAATTCTATAGTATGTAGCCGCTTTTTATAAGATTGGACGTATAACCATGGACAATGCAATTGGGCGATCGCATACATTGTTAACGTTTGGGAATGCTAGGTGAATATGGTTACTAATCTCAGCGAAAAGGGAGTTAAAGAGGATGGATCTTATGCTTCGACCTGATCTTAAAACAGCTGGTGGCGAAGTTCACGATATTGTATTGAATCATCGATATGTTGGAACGCTCTCACTCGTCTATCGCGAAGGTGAGCGTGTAAGCGGTTCTGTTCAATTGGAGCAAGACTCCTTGTCACTTGAAGATAAGCCGGATGTCATAGCATTTGTAACACAGTACATTCAAGGGCTTACAGGGGCTTTATCTGCATCCAAATGCGATGTATTTGTCTCGTATAGCTCGTTCGATACGATTGTATCTACGAGTGAAGAAATTGAAGAGCAAGTAGATGTACATGAGTGGTTCCCAGAGGATGTGGAAGAGGAAGATACATGGGATGGACTCAGTGATGATGAAGATGAAGAAGATGATGATGAACTTGTGAACCTGAATGAGATCGAACCGGACGATTCCTTACGGCTTGACTTAATTAGCGCAGGTCGATATGTGTCTGTATACGATGTGTATGATGTAGAGGAAGAGCTCGTTGCTGTATCGATCATGAAACAATATGGGGCAGATGTGACAGGTGAGGTTCGCTGGGATCGGCTGCCTGCAGAAGAAGAGTTAGATCGACTTACCGCATTGCTTGTAGGAGATTTAGATAATCTGTTGATGGATACGATTACGATTGAGATGAAATTGGGCGATCTCACCTTGGAAACGATTGAATTAACGCATGAAGATGTATTGTCAGAACCGAAAGATGTGGAGTTGTTCGTAGATCCTTCCCTCACGGGGAGCACGCAAGGGACCTATCAAGGGGGATATTACATGGAAGCGGTTCGTGACGATGTAGATGTTCTCAGCTATGCGGTATACCATGAGCGTACGGGAGCGGTGCCGGTTGGTGTTGCAACCGTGGATATCAGTAATTCTGAACTTACGGGTTTTATCGATTTAGAAATTCCAGGTTCGACGCAGGATCGTGCAGAAATGGCGACGCTCCTCATGCGGGAGTTGGATAAGGTGCTCGATTATGACAGTTTGAATTTAACCATGATGTTCCGCAATGAAATGATTGATGAGATCCAATTTGAGAACGAACTCCAATAAGGTAAAGGAGAGCCCTGTCGATGCAATGAGAGTTGTGCATCGACAGGGCTTTATTTGCGTTTGTTGGAGAAGAGTGGGATGGTGTGATGTGGGTTAGGTGGTAGGTGGTAAGTGGTAAGTAATAAGTGCTAAGAGCTAAGTGCAAAGTGTAAAGAGTAAAGAGCAAAGAGCAAAGAGCAAAGTGCTAAGAGCTAAGTGCTAAGTGCAAAGTGCAAAGTGCAAAGAGTAAAGAGCAAAGAGCAAAGAGCAAAGTGCTAAGAGCTAAGTGCTAAGTGCAAAGAGCAAAGAGCAAAGAGCAAAGAGCTAAGAGCTAAGTGCTAAGTGCAAAGTGCAAAGAGCAAAGAGCAAAGAGCTAAGGGCTAAGAGCTAAGTGCAAAGTGCAAAGTGATAAGAGCTAAGAGCTAAGAGCTAAGTACTAGGTGCTAAGGGTTATCGGATGAATCACAAGGTATATTGGATTATTGCACTAACTTTAGCGTCTAGGCACGTTATTCGTATTCTATATTGGAGAAATCCAATACGTGAATAGGGCCGAAATGAATTTTTCGGCCCCTTTATACTGCATGAAAATCCAATATTTATTGTGTGAATAGGGTCAAAATGAGTTTTTAGCCCCTCTATACTGCATGAATCCAATATAGAGGGTGATAGAAGCTGTATTTCTTACTCTATACTGGAGAAATCCAATATATATTGCGTGAATAAGGCCGAAGTGTACTTTGAGGCCCCTCTATACTGCATGAAATCCAATATAGAAGGTGAAAGAAGCTGTATTTCGTGCACTATATTGGATTTATCCAATTTACGTGGCGTGGATAGGGCTGGAATGTGCTTATAGCCCCTCTACACAACATGAACTCCAATTTAGAATGGATGTGTTTGCTATCTAATACTGATCAAGGCTGCCGCAAGCCTTTAGGATAGTGGTTCTTGAGTTGTCCGCCGCTTGTCTTGCCCCAGCCTAGCGGCAGACCATCGACGGTGACGAGCGCCCAGCCCTTGTCATCTGGGGAGACGCGGAGAGTCTCCCCGCGAAGATACGCGGCGATCTCCGGCGCTTCGGGCGCGAAGTCATAGACGAGCCGCGCCCATTCGGGTTTGACGGCGAGCGCAAGCGCATGCGCGGGCTCGATGCGGTTCTTGCGGATCGTGCCGAGGTGCAGCCCGGCACGGGGGATTCGCAGGCCGCTGAGCTGTGCGGCCGTCAGGGAGCTGCCGCCCGCTTGCGGCAGCTCGTACAGCGATTCTCCGAAGAGAAGCGCTTCGCCCTTGCCCGGCGTGAAGCCGGGCAGTTCCTCGCGTGCCCACGCGAGGAACAAGTCCATGCCCGCCGCTACGCTGGCGGCGGGCTGGCCCTTGCCGCGCTGCGCGCGCTCCGCCTTGCGGCGGTCGCGTGGGCGCGGCGCTTCGCCCGCGGCTAGCGCCGCGCGGGCGTCCACCCCATCGCCGTGCGCTTTGCGCAGCACGGCGACAAAATGGCCCTCACCGCGGTGCTCGTGAGGCCAAATCCGCTCCGTTCGCAGCAGCGCGAACTCCGGAAAAGCCGCGAGCAGCCGGTCAATCGTCTGCTCATTCTCCAACGTGTTGAAAGTACACGTGGAGTAAGCGAGCGTGCCGCCCGGCTTCAACATCGTGACGGCCTGCTCCAGGATGTCCCATTGCCGTGTGGCGCACATGATGACGTGATCCTCCGACCATTCGCTAACCGCATCGGGATCCTTGCGGAACATGCCTTCGCCGGAACACGGGGCATCGAGCATGATCCGGTCGAAGTAGACGGGGAAGCGCGCCGCAAGCTCATCCGGCGTTGCGTTCGTCACGAGCGCATTGGTGACGCCCATGCGTTCTATATTTTCGGCTAGAATTTTCGCACGCTGCGGGTGGATTTCGTTCGCGATAAGCAAGCCTTGACCCTGCATTTTGCCAGCAATATGTGTCGATTTCCCGCCAGGCGCACCTGCTAAGTCCAAGATGACTTCACCGGGCTTCGGGTCGAGCAACTCAACGGCTGACATCGCAGAGGGCTCTTGGATATAGTACATACCGGCTGTGTGATAGGGATGTTTCCCTGGACGCTGATCTTCGTTATAGTAGAAGCCCGTCTCGCACCAAGGCACAGGCTCTAACTGAAATCGTGTCTTTAACTCCGCCGTAAGCAAAGAATCTACAGTTGATTTCAAAGGATTGATTCGCAATCCTTGCGTCCGAGGTTCTTCATAGGAACGCAAGAAACGCTCCGCGTTGTCAGCGAGGAGCGTGTTTATTTGTTGAATGTAGGCTTGAGGTAAATAAGGTGTTCTCACGGGTAAATACTCCTTTTTCGAGGTTGTTCTTGTATCAAAATAAGATCGCGAAGCCATTCAGAATGTGAACGCGACTTTCATGATGTTGAAAAGCCCATTTTCTGAACTTGAGAATTCGCATCGATCGTTAGGCACTTAATTTTATCATTCATCGATTACTTCGCATAATTTTTAAATATCATCGACCGTTAGGGCTCAATTTCATTCATCATCGATTACTTCGCAACATTCTTTTTTCGACCTACACGGCTTGTGCTGGCTTCAATGATTTGTAATTCGGTGTATCCAGTTACTTTATTTTTACCTGTCGTCTTCGAGTGATACATGGCCTGATCCGCTTGCTTAATTAAGTCTTCTGTTGTAACGCCTTTACGCAAGGTACTGTATCCAACGCTGATCGTTACGATCGATTCAGAAGCAACGCGTTTGCGGATCGTCTCGGCGACCTCTTCGACCTTCGCATTGCGGTCCACCACAAGGGCTACGAGCTCTTCACCACCATAACGACCGGTAATGCCGATGCCCTCCAGCTCTTCTGTCATCAGGTTTGCTACTTGCTTCAGCACGCCGTCTGCACGATGATGGCCTTCGGTGTCATTCAGCTTCTTGAAGTTGTCGATATCGCAAAAAATAACGCTAACCTTGAGACTTTCCTTGATATAATGGGAAGCAACTTTGTAGAAGTAGCGTCGGTTATACAAGCTCGTAAGCCCATCGGTAATCGAGGAGCGATACACGGATTGTAATAATTCAACAATTCGGTCGAACAGGATAAAATAGAGCAGCGTATAATAGAAAACAGGCAGAAGGTTCTCCGCCATAGTTAAGGAGATCGCGGGTTGTTGTACGAATTCAGTACCGAACAGATTGAGCATGACCATCGCACCGTACAACACCAGACTGCTGTAATATTTTAATCGCTGCCGGATTCGACGACCCAAGGTACATGCGAAGAGTACGCATAATGCCAGCGTGTAGGCTTGAAGAGGCCATACGCCGTGGAAAGTCTGTCCGGGCTCACCGCTTAAGAATAACGGATTGCTGAGCAGCTGGATGGAAGGCAAGAGCAGGATGCCCATCAACATGAAGCAAAAATAAATGATCGTGCCGCGAGAGCTTCGATTATACAGCTGGTAGATTGCTAAGTTAAAAATCATAAAGGTTAAGGTTCGAATAAACTCTAGAAAATAGCGGATAACCGGGGCTTTCTCCAGTCCATTTATACTGAAATGGATGTTTAATCCTTGATATGTCATAATGAGAATGAAGCCTAGAATGAGGTATAAGTAGGCTCGTTTACCTTGTTCTCGGTACATCCGAATCGACAGTAGGATCATAATGAACATAATGTATAAGATGCAAGTTGACGAGAAGGCTTGTCCAATCGGCCCCGTGAAAAAATTCGTCAGAAGTGTTGGCATTCGTTAACGCTCCATTGTATGGTTTATTTTCAAAAACTAAGAGTTACTATATCATATTTGGGAGGGCATTGGTATGAAACTGTTACAAGCGTTGTTCTTTCCACCGGAGCAACCTGGTGGCGTATCTTCTATGATTCCTTTTTTTCAGGAACGGTTTCAGAAACCGAATTGGGAGATGGAAATATTCTCGCTCCCCAGACGAATTCGGAACAAAGGCCAAGAACAAATCGAGTTTGCGACGTTCGATTGGCATCTATATGAAGAGAATGCGACGGTTCAAAAATACATTCAGACGATTCGTGACTACCTCTGGTGGTCTAAAATGCGCTTAAATCAAACGTACGATGTGATTCACGCTCATCATCCTATTGCAGGTTGGGTGCTTAAGCAATTGTTCCCGAACACGCCAGTCGTGATGACGATCCACTCGAGTTATGAACGAGAATTGATTCTGAATGGCAAAATCGAAGAAGGCGGCGTAGAACATCGTTTTCTGACTTCGCTTTACCGTGAATTGGAACATCATGTGGATCAGATCCTCACCGTATCGAACTCATTCAAACAATTTTTATCTACATATATGGATCACCCTGAACGTATTATCGTCATTCCGAACGGATATGATGAGCGAAGATTCAAACCGATATCGCATGAAAACGAAGTGCCTCAACTGATCACCGTCTGTCGACTCGTCCCTGCCAAAGGCTTGGATATCCTTCTAAAAGCATGCGCGGAGCTGAAGGCACGTAATTTGACGTATGTGCTCCATATTATCGGTGATGGGCCGATTCGCCCTGAGCTTGAGGAATTGGCAGAGAAGCTGGGCATTTATGATGAGACGATATTCTACGGGTATATGCTGCACCCGGAACAGTTCATGCCGTTCTCCGATATCTTCGTTCTACCGTCCCGCGCGGAAGCGTTCGGTTCGGTATTCGCCGAAGCTGCATTGTGCTGGCTTGCTCTGGTGGGTACGGATGTCGGAGGTATCGCCGAACAAATTGACGACGGTGTGAATGGTCTATTGGTACCGCCGGATGATCCGATGGCCCTTGCTGACGCTTTGGAGAAAGTGATGAGCGATCCAACCTATCGTTATCAATTATCGCGTGCGGGTTGGGAGAAAGCCAAGAAATCATATTCGTTGTCACGTGTTGTAAATCAACTGAAGAAAATATATTTGCAATATAAGCGTAAACCGAGTGTATAGTGGCGGGCTTGGACTAAATTGAAGTAAAGAATAACGGCGTTAGGAGGAAATGGATTGGCAAGCTTTCGGTTTTTACATGCGGCAGATCTCCACTTGGACAGTCCATTTCGAGGAATGGCACAAGTTCCGGAGTCTTATCGCGAACGCTTAAGGGAATCTACTTTTACCGCGTTCTCGAATCTCATCGACTTAGCGATACGAGAACATGTAGATTTTATCGTGCTTAGCGGTGATATTTATGATGCATCGGACCGATCTCTACGTGCGCAGCTTCGTCTTCAACGCGGGCTTTCACGACTTGCTGGACATCACATTCCCGTGTATATCATCCATGGTAATCATGATCCTGAGGATGGCGTTCAAGCCCAATTGGATTGGCCGGCTAACGTGCATTTCTTTGGATCAAAGGAAGTCACGGCGAAGACGGTATTTAGGGGCGGTCGATCTCAAGTGGATACGGATGCAGCAGCAGAAGGAAGTGTTGAACCTTTGGCCGTTGTCTGCGGGATTTCCTATGCCAGCATGGCGCTGAACGATAACGTCGCCAAATCGTATCAAAGATTGCCCCATAGCGAGCTGTACCATATTGGACTTTTGCATGGAAATGTAGACGGCGATCCTAACCATGATAACTATGCACCTTGTGCGAAGCGAGAGTTAATCGAGTCAGGGATTGATTATTGGGCGCTTGGCCATATTCATATGCGCGAAATTTTGCATGAGCAAGAGCCTTGGATTGTATATCCCGGGAATATTCAGGGCCGCAGTGTCAAAGAACATGGCGCAAAGGGATGTTATATCGTAGATGTTGCAGCGGACAAGCAAGCGGAACTTACCTTCTGTCCACTGGATGATGTACGGTGGCATGTAGTGAATCTATCTATTGAAGGTGTGAATACCGAGCAGGAACTCAAGAATCGATTGGATCTTGCGATGGAGCGTTTACGTGAAACCTCAGAAGATCGAATGAAGATTGTACGTTTTATGATGACAGGACGAGGTCCATTGCATCGGAAGCTGGAACAGCCTGGCTTTGTACAGGAACTGCTTCAAGCGTTGCGTGAGGAAGAAGAACATCGGGCAGAGGCATCGGAATCGTATTTAATATGGGTGGAGTCGCTTCAAGTACAGACAGGCCTTGCGTTGGATATGGAAACTTTGAAGGAACAAGATAGTTTTCTGGGGGAATTATTCCGTCTATCCATACAGGCAGAACAAGATGTCGATCTATTTACGGAATTAATGAATGAATCCCTCATTTCAGTGCAAGGAACTGCGAGGCTTCGGCAATTAACCGAAGACATGGTGAATAGCGAAGGACAAACCTGGCTTGAGCGAGCTCGAGAATTGGCTGCCGTACTACTGGAGGATGCCTCAGAGGGCCAAGCAGGGGGCGATGCGTCGTGATTATTCGTGAAATGTATTTGAATGGATTTGGTACGAAGCATCAAGTTCAGCTGAAGATGGAAGCACCGGTCACGGTGATTTACGGCAATAATGAGGCAGGAAAGAGTACGATCCTCGGTTTTATTCGTGCAATGCTTTACGGAATTCCCACAAGAACCTATATGGCGGATCGGTACGAGCCTGTCAATGGCGGTCTTCACGGCGGACAACTCAAGATCATAGACCATCTTGGACAGGAGTGGATGATCGAAAGATATGACCGTTCATCGGTGGGTCCGCAGCAGGGGGATGGGAAACTGCAAAGCCTGTCCATTCGGCAGACGGATGTACAGGGAAATGTACGCTTTTACACGCAAAGCGAATTGGAACGTGAGCTGCTTGGCGGCTTATCTTCGGATTTATTTCGCCGTCTATTCGCCGTGTCTTTATCTGAGCTTCAAGAAATACGCACGTTGCAGTCGGATGAAATCAGCGGGTTTTTATTTCATGCCGGTATGGGCGGCGGTCGCGATATGATTCTAGCGGAGCGTAAGCTTACGCAAGAGATGGATAAATTATTTCGACCCAAAGGCCGAAACCAGCAAATGAATCAAACCGTGCAAGCGATTGACCAATTGGAAAAAGAAATTCGTAAGAGTAAATCGTATTTGCAGGCGTTCAACGATCGTGTCCGTACGTTAGAGGAACTAGAGAATAACCTTCAAGACATGGAGCGGGACCTTCAAGCGATGCGAGAAGAAGAAGCGTTGATGCTCAAAGCACAGGGTATGCGTGAGATATGGGTCCGGTGGCAAATGGCAGAACGAGAATTAGCAGAACTCCCCGAGTTTATGACTTTCGCAGAAGAAGCCGTACAACGTATGTCGGTTATCCAACAGCATCAAGATCAACTCGAAATTCAGCTCCAACAAACGATGCAGACGAAAGATCGTTTGCAGGTTGAGATGACTGGGTTGGAGTACGATGAGGAAGCTTTGATGCAAATCACGACCGTGAATCGGCTCGTTCAGATGGTGGATCAAGTGGAATCCAAACGCTTAGAGCTTCGAGAGGTTCAGACCGAACGCGAGTCTGCTGAACGCGAATTGGTCCGCATCCTTCGTCTGATTGATCCACGATGGACGCCGGAGCAGCTTCACGATTTCTCAGCTTCCATTCTATTTCGTGAACGGGTTCGTCAGGAGAAGGAACGTATTGCTGCCGCGGATCGCCATATTGAAAGCATTCACCTCGAGGAACTGCAGCTTGGCCGACAGCTCGAGGTGGCTGTTGCGGATATCTACGCATGGGAACAGAAATGCACCCAGCTTCGTGAAGCGGGAGCGAAGAAATTTGCGATAATGCGTCCGACGTCCAAGGAAGAGGGACAAAGGCTGTGGATGCAATTGCAGCAAGAGGTAGAGAAGTGGCGACGAATGCAAATGGCTTCTGTTGGTGAGGGGGATCACCAAGCCGTAGAACAAATCGGCAGAGAACAGGCGCAAGCACAGATGCGGGCCCTTCGCACGAAGCTCTTGATGATTACAGGAAGTCTTACCCTGCTGGCTCCCGCCATTCTGCTGGCATTTCGGAAATTCGAAGGGGGAATCGGTGTATTCGTCGTCTTACTCTTTGTGGACTTGATGATATTCATGGGGTTAGGTTCAAATGTGATGACGAAAAGCGTACAAGCATCGCCCACACGCGAACGAAGCAAGCGCAGAGCTTACCGCTCTTTCGCAGATCAACCGAAGGCCGAATCGGAAGAGTCAGACACGATCGTGAACATATCCCGGCTTATTCGTGAACTTGTAGTTCATCCCCAGACCTCTGCGGGTGTTGCAGTGGAGGATTCAAGCTGGAATGATGAAGCTATCCCTTCTCGTCGAAACAGGCTCAAATCGGAATTTAAGGAACTAGAATTTGACCTGGACGAGCAGATGACATATTTGCGTGGAATCGTAGATGCTTGGCTTGAGTGGCTGCGTGATCAAGAGCATCAGCAGGAAAGGCTGCAAGAATATCGCGAGATGGAGCAAAAGCTAAGAAAGCAGCTGATCGATGCGGAACAAGAAATGGATCAGCTTTCGATGGAAGCAACGAACCAAATGCGGGAATGGGAAGGATGGCTCCGAAGTATATCGCTGCCAGAGTCATTGTCCCCTGACGCGGTACTAGACGTGTTCCAAAGGACAGAACAAGGAATATTGCTGCTCCAACAGATCGATAAATTCCGTATGAAGGAAAAAGGACTGTCAGAACAAATCGAGGAATTCCATCTTGCATGTGCTTCCTTGCTTTTATCCAAATATGATCGGCATGATGACCTTGTGTATGCGCTTCGGGCTTATCAAGAGAAGCTCAACCGCTACAAGGAAAATCAATGGGTACATCACCAAAAGCTGGAGCAATGGAAACAGCTTGAGCAGGAAGAAGAAGAGTTGACCGTCCGCAGGGAACAGGTTCAACGAAAGTGGTCGCAACTCCTGATTGAAACGCATGCCAAAGATGAGGAAGAACTTCGACGGAATGCACGTATCATGGAACGACGTGGTCAGCTGGAAGAGATTCTCCGGGAATATCAGCTTCAGCCGACAGAATATCGCCTAACTTCGATGCAAGATATGGTGCATCTCTTAGAAGCTTACGATCGCGAAGCGTTAGATGGCAAGCTGCAACACATGAGAGAAGAGGCCCAAGCTTATGAAGAGAGATATCGGGAGAAGCAGGAGTTCAGGGGGCGCTTGTTGAATGAAGTGGATTCCATCCGACAACAAAGCGAACATACAGATGCGCTCCAGCGCTTAGAAGAACAAAAGGCAGAGCTTCGTTCGTTAACCGATCGATATGCAGTTTATGCCATATGCTCCTCCTTGCTCAAACGTACGCGTCGCATCTACGAAGAAGAGAAACAACCGCAGGTGTTGAAACTAGCAACACAATATTTTACGAGTATGACCGAAGGTCGATATCGGAAAATCATCGCACCGTTAGGCGAACGAAAAATGTTAGTCGAGACGAAGGAAGGCCGCTTACTAGACAGCGCCCTGCTCAGCCGCGGTACGGCTGAACAGCTCTATTTGGCGATGCGATTCGCCCTTGCGGATACATTTGCAAGCCATTCAAATATGCCTTTATTGCTGGATGATCTGTTCGTTAACTTCGATGCCGAACGATTGCGTCAATCGCTTCGCGTACTTCAGCCGCTAACGAAGCAGCACCAGGTGATTATGATGACGTGCCATGCGCATGTTGTTGAGGCCGTGAAGCAGCAGTTCCCTGAAGCTGACGTGATCCGTTTAGCGGATTAGAACGCATTTGTTTTAACGTATTCAAGGATCAAAGGCTTACTTTGCTTTTGTGTTTTTTCATGGCAATCATGACAAGCCAGACAAGACTGAACAGACCGAACAACGGATATAATACCGACAATAGTGAGCTGAATCCAAATTGGCTGATCGTATAGGAGATAATCATAAGGATGAGGGTAATCCCGGTGATGGAGAGCGGGATTCGCTGCTTCAACTGCAATGTCACACCGTACACATCAGCCACAAACGTCGTGAAGATTTCTGAGAAGATCAAGATCAAATATACCATTTGGGCGAAGAGTCCGAGCTGGTACGCGATATTACCCATGGGAATTTCGAATTGTGTAATGCCGGGCATATACGCAGATAAGGCAAAATGTCCCGATAACAGCATAAATCCGATGCCGATCCCGCCAATCCACCCGCCTATGCGAATCACGGATTTGGATGGCATGTGTGCACCCAAAGGGACAAGGACAGCTTGGGCCATAGCCAGGTTAAAAGCGGTATATAGAAATGGCGCGGCCCATGTTGCTGTCCAGCTCTTATCGACGACCAAGGTAATCCAACGGCTTGCTGTTGGGGACTCTATCGTGTTAAGCACAATGAGTGTTGTAAAAAGCAGCATAAATGGAACGACAATCGAATTCAACGTAAGAATAGCGCTCATCCCTTTGCGGAGCAATAGGAAGGAAAAGAATAAGGTTACAAGCAAGCCTGTCTGATAGTGGATATTGAAATGCTCGACGAACAAAGAACCGGCACCTGCCAACATAATACTATTCACACAAATCAGAACGATCATCGAGAAGAAGCTAATGATCTTCCCTGCTTGCGCACCGAATAATTCTTTATTCAGATCCTCATAGGATGTAGCTTTAATTTCGTGGGCAAGTAGCATAATTTTTGTGCCAAGCCATACAAATAGCACTGTCGCAATAAGTATCGTCAGAGGTGCAAACCTACCATACTGTGTGAAAAATTGCAGAATTTCTTGACCCGTTGCAAACCCAGCACCAACGATCGTTCCAATATAAGTAAAAGCGATTTGCATAACTTTAATCATGTTTCTCAATGGCTTCCGCCCCCAATGATGCAGTTTGTCCTTCTTTATAGCGTATGTTGGACTTTTGTTGGACATGACTCTTATTGGTATGGAACTATGATGTGAGCTTCTATGGCGAGGGAAACGGAAAACAAAGGGGGGGTACCATGCACGAAGCTTTAAACTTTATCAGCAACTACGGATATTTGGCATTATTTTTATTGCTAGCATGCGGTATCGTTGGGATTCCTGTTCCTGATGAGACATTGATGTTAACGGTTGGCGGGTTGTCGGCTCACGGTCATCATTTTACGTACATGAATGTCTTAATCGTTAGTTTTTTGGGGAGTATGACAGGCATGATGATCAGCTATCTGGTAGGTCGTCATGTGGGAAGCGGATTACTGCAGCGGTATGGGAAGTGGATTCATTTGACACCGGATCGCTTAGCGAAGACCGAATTATGGTTCCATAAATACGGAGGTTTAAGTATTATTTTCGGCTACTTCATTCCAGGCATTCGCCATGTGACCTGTTATTTAGCAGGGGTGACGCGTGTTAGGTTCGTGAAATATTTGGGGTTTGCTAGTATCGGGGCTTTAGTCTGGTGTTTTGTATTTGTTACCATTGGGCGTTTTGTCGGTTCGAATTGGACGGTTATTCATGGATTTGTCAAACGGAATATTGCGCACAGCATCACGATTGTCGCATTAATTGTGGTTATCATTGTGATTATACTTATGAGTAGACGCAAAAAAGCCGTATAGATCTTGGATCTACACAGCCTTTGTACTAAATAATTTGATGGATTGAACGAGGCGGGTCATCGGATCGATATCGATCTTGAGTAATCCGTCCTTCGCTTCATAGCTAATTACATATTCCGTTTCGCTGTTCGGCTTCCCTAAGGCTTTGATAATGTGATCGGCGTGATTATTAACGCGTATACCTCGTAGACCAGTAGCTATACCTTTATCGGATACTTCGATAAATTCAACACCGTGGGACGGATGAAACCCAACCGTAAAGCCTTGGTATTCATAGACTTGAAGTGGTGAGTCCTCGTTGTCCATCGTGTATTGGTCAGTTGGTTTGCCGAGCTTCTTAACGACGGAATCTTTAGTATCAAAGAGTGCGATATTACACAGTTTTGGGTGTTCCGGGTCAAAAGCAGGCTCATCCACTTTTTTACCTTGCGATTTCGGGGTATTGCTCTTATCCTTTGATGGTGCATTGCCAGCCTCTTTAGAGGAGGATATTTCTAACTTATTTTTGCCTGATTGCGGGAGGACATCCTTCGTATCCGTGGATTTTGTAGGTAAATCCGTACTTCCTTGTTGGGAGTTAGCATCCGAGCCGGCATTCGCCGCTGCCACTTGGGTGGGTGCTGAAGCTTCATTGGATTTGCTGCCGCAACCGGACAAAACAACGGTGAATAGAACGAGAGCGATACAGGCCTTGCGATATGTAAAATTCATTTGGATCAAGCTCCTCAATGAAAATGTAATTGCGCTTACTATAATTAGACGAGAATAGAACCGAAAAGTTCCACTTTTTCAATTTTTTTTGCTTGAATCATGTTCATTCATATGTTAACTTTACTACCATAAGTCACATTCGGAGGTGTAGCGTATGGAATCGTTGAAACAACGTATTTTAGAAGAAGGCGTCGTCATATCGGATCAAGTGTTGAAGCTCGATGCTTTGTTAAATCATCAAGTAGATCCGAAGCTTACGCTGGAGATGGGTAAGGAATTAGCTGCACGTTTTCGGGAAAGCGGTGTGACAAGAGTCATCACGGTTGAATCTTCAGGCATTCCAGTTGCTTTTGCTGTCGCAGCGGAATTAGGTGTGCCGCTGGTTTTTGCACGCCGGAAGAAGACACTCGTTGGTGATACGGAGACTTTCAGTGAACGTGTTCCATCTTTTACGAAGGGGATCGTGACGGACATCATGGTATCTCGCCAATTTTTGAAGTCTGATGATCATATTCTGTTCATTGATGATATTATTGCGAACGGGGATGCAGCACGAGGTCTCATTAAAATTATTGAACGTTCCGGTGCGACGCTGGCAGGTATGGGAGTTGTGGTCGAGAAATGCTTTCAACAAGGCGCAGCAACGATACGAGAACAAGGCGTACGCCTAGAAGCATTAGTGAAAATTAAGTCACTTGAGAATCAACAGATTCAATTTGAAGTTTAGTTTCGATACGCCAAAACTTTTACAAATTCTATTGTGGTCAAAAGAGTCCCTTTCATCCACACTGATTTTGACTTATAATAAGGGATAAGCGAAGGGAGGAGCCAACTATGGGGAACGAACATGTTTCTGAGCAATTCTTTTTGGATAAGCTAAATGATGCGAAGGTTCATTTTGAGCGTGCCTTAGATTGTAAGCATACCGACTTTGACGATCTTTATCCCTATATGATTGAACACCCTCAATTTTTCTGGTACAAACGTTATGTTGCATGGTCTGAGTTGTTAACGATCGTAAAGTTGTGCGATGAGCTTGGATATGCGTGGGCAGGACAATTTACGATGCATCAAGTGAATTATGTGCGTAATCGGGTAATGTCGTCGAAGGTATTAGATTACTGGTATGAGACTAATGATTCGAAGAAACACGTTGAACAATAAACATGGCCGAGGGACTGAACAACAATTGTTCGGTCTCTTTTTTGAAGAAGGAGATGCCTTAGCATGGAAGTCCTGACAGAAGAGCAGTTGAATCAATATCGTATAGACGGTACAAAGGTGCGTGTCGTACGTGATGCCTTGGAAATAAACGATGTCATCGGAATTGTCGTGGCATGGGATGTGTCGCATGTCATGATCCGGCGCCCGAATAAGCGAATCGTGAAGTTAAGTCGCGAATACTCGATTCGTCCATTTACCGTCGAACGTGAAAATCCATTCGAATAATGTGAATTTGGACGCCTTCATTGAAACCTCTTGTCCTGCAGGACGTATTGTTAGATGAACCTGGTCTGAAGACCTGTGACGTACAAGGGAGGATTTGAATGAATTGTCCAGTATGTAATGACATGCGTATGCGTGAGATTCAAAAAGACGGAATTTTGATTGATGTATGTCCTCAGTGCAAGGGTGTGTGGCTCGATCGTGGCGAATTAGAGAAGCTTATGAGTGGTGTGCGTGAAATCCGCCAGGATTTTAATCAATGGAACGATCAGCGTGAGACGAAGTCACGAGACGATTATTACCCACAGCAATCACAGGATTCGTCGCATCACCACAACACACCTCATTACAACAAACACAAGAAGAAAAAATCGGTGTTGGATGTATTCGGAGATTTATTCGACTAACCGAAAATAGAACATATACGATAGATTGATGAATAGAACACCTCGGATCCTGTAGTTCTCGAAATTTTTCGATGAATGAAAGGGTCTGGGGTGTTTTTGTTTATACTAACAGGTGTTGGAGTGTGATAATTGATATCGCATTTAATTTGGTTATGCCCAATTATTATAAAAAAAACAACCGATAGGAACGAAGTCAAAGGATGGAAGGAAATATGAAGATGAGAGCAGTGATTACCGTAACGGGGAAAGACACGGTCGGCATTCTTGCACGTGTGAGTACCCTCTGTGCCAATTACCAAGCCAATGTTATTGAAGTCAGTCAAACCGTCTTACAGGATATGTTCGCGATGATTATGATGGTGGACATCAATCGAATTACTTGCAATTTTTCAGAGCTTGCCGACGTGATGAGACAGGAAGGTCAGAAGCATGGACTTGTCATTCATGTCATGCATGAGGATTTGTTCAATTCGATGCATCGTATCTAATAGCAAAGGAATGTAACTCCGATGATAAACAATCAAGAAATACTGGAAACCATACAAATGATTCAAGATCAGCATTTGGATATTCGTACGATCACGATGGGGATTTCCTTATTGGATTGTACAGATAGCGATATCGGGAAGAGCTGCGAGAAAGTCTATGCCAAGATATGCCGACTTGCACGTGATCTAGTGAAGACCGGTGAGGATATCGAAAAAGAATATGGGATTCCCATTATCAATAAACGAATTTCGGTAACACCTATCTCGATTCTGGTTGCTGCAAGCGGGGGCGATCCTGTCTTATATGCAAAAACATTGGACAAGGCAGCGAAGACCGTAGGCGTCAACTTCATTGGCGGATACTCCGCACTTGTGCAAAAGGGTTTTGCGGCAGGGGACCGTGAACTTATCGATTCGATTCCACGAGCGCTGCAAGTGACCGAGCATGTATGCTCCTCTGTAAACATTGGTTCTACCAAAGCAGGAATTAACATGGATGCGGTAGCACTTATGGGAGATATTGTGCGTGAAGCAGCGGAATTAACCGTCGATCAACATTGCTTCGGACCTGCTAAATTAGTAGTCTTCTGCAATGCAGTCGACGACAATCCATTTATGGCAGGGGCGTTTCACGGTGTAGGAGAAGGGGATTGCGTCCTTCATGTCGGCGTGTCTGGCCCGGGGGTTGTACGGGCTGCCGTTGCGAACGCGCCGGATGATATGGATCTGACGCAAGTGGCAGATATCATTAAGAAGACCGCATTCAAGATTACGCGAATGGGGCAGCTCGTAGGAACGGAAGCGAGTGCACGTTTGGGCGTTCCGTTCGGAATCGTGGATTTATCGCTTGCACCTACGCCTGCCATCGGAGATTCGGTGGCACATATCCTAGAAGAAATTGGGTTGGAAGCTTGTGGTGGCTATGGAACGACAGCCGCGCTTGCGATGCTCAATGACGCCGTCAAAAAAGGGGGCGTCATGGCTTCTTCGCGTGTAGGAGGACTATCTGGAGCGTTCATTCCCGTATCGGAAGATGCAGGGATGATTGCCGCTGTTCGTTCTGGTGCACTTGGCTTAGAGAAACTCGAGGCGATGACGGCGGTTTGTTCCGTAGGTCTCGATATGATCGTTATTCCAGGGGATACACCAAGTGAGGTGATTGCGGCAATCATTGCGGATGAAGCCGCGATTGGCATGGTGAATTCCAAGACGACAGCCGTACGCGTCATTCCTGCGATCGGGATGAAAGAGGGCGATGAACTAGAGTTCGGCGGCTTATTCGGAACCGGACCCGTGATGCGAGTGAATACCCATTCACCGATGAAATTTATCAAACGTGGCGGGCAGATCCCTGCACCGATCCAAAGCTTGAAAAACTAAGAATTGTTGACGAATATATTCGTATGTATAAACACCTCGCTGTTGCGTTAAAAACGTAAACGGAGGTGTTTTTGTTATGAAGACGGCAAACCTTTAGATAGGCAAGTGCATAGAATGAAAATAAACAATGCAATCCTGAGAGGAGAATGAATATTGTACCGTAATTCATGTTGTTATCCATATCAATGGCATCATCCTATGCGTGACTATTGGAATAACATCAATTGGAGTCATAATTGGAATTGTCACTATTACAATGGGAACAACACCAACGGGTATCCTTATAGATTAACAGATTATGGACAAAGACCATTTGTAGTGAATATTGACCAAGCTACGAAGCAAAATAATACTTACCGCACCGCTATATGGACAGGGAAACACCTTCAAGTGACCCTAATGAGTATTAACGTTGGAGATGACATTGGTTTAGAAGTTCATCCCACAACGGATCAATTCATACGTATTGAAGAAGGTCAGGGACTTGTTCAGATGGGTGAAAGGAAAGATAATTTGAATTTTCATGAAATGGCCTATGATGGCTATGCAATTATGGTACCTGCTGGGACATGGCACAATGTTACCAATACGGGGAATACCCCTCTTAAAGTATACGCTATCTATGCGCCGCCTGAGCATCCATACGGTACGGTTCATGTAACAAAAGCTGATGCCATGACCGCTGAATAAGGCCACCATTATGAATGGATCGAGTAAAAGAGGGATGAAATTGATTACTTACGGGAATTCTCCGTTATAGCCGCGGCATGTTTGCATTAACGTATAGTTTCAGTGTTTTGAAGATCAAATTGCTGGATATGGCTTTTAGCGTTTTCGTATGTAAACGAATTGACGAGGTAATCCAATCGTGATAATATTATTCTTACGTAACGCGAGGTACGCACGGATTTATTTAGCAGCTATACGTTTAGCGAACCGTATAGCCATACGGGGACTTACGCATGCTCAAAGAAAAGTCTTGCGAACACTTACGATTATTGCGCAGAGGAAGATGGCACAAACCCTTGATACGCGGTCATGGCGGAATTGGCAGACGCGCACGGTTCAGGTCCGTGTGGGCTTACCCCCGTGGAGGTTCGAGTCCTCTTGACCGCATTACCTCGTCAAAAACAGGCTTCTGATTTGCCCATTCAGGCGGATTGGAAGCCTTTTTTATATGTTCAACAATTTTAGGCTGCTTACGCCATTGGCCAGCAGCAGGCTTGCGCAGCTATGCCGGAGTTCGTGAAATCGAATCCGCCGCATTTCGTGCTTCTCTAGCACAATCGGAAAGTGAAGCGTAATATATACCTGCTTGATCCGTTGGCCCAGCTTGTCCAAGTAGATGTAATCCTTGTAGTCGGAGTCAAAATAAAGTTAGGTGAGATTAATAGATTCAGCCAAACGGATAATACCTAATGGGAAGTAGGTGCAAATTTGATAGATGTGGAGAGATTAGCAGAAATATTCGCTAATGATTCCTATGGTATAGACAGTGTTTACCGTTTAGTCATTCAGCCAAAAAGTATACTTCGTGAATTCAGAACCGCCAAACATGGCTTTCTATTTATCATCCGAGGAGCCGTCAGGATAAGCGTGAATGGCACGATCTACGAGTTGCAGCCAGGATCAGTATTTCATGCAGCTCCAGACATGCAAATGGAAGCGAGGGTTACAAGTGAATCAGAGTTGGAGTATTACTCCGTTTTCTATAGATTGGACAAGAGCTGTGCAGAAAACAGCGATCATGAATGCAATGCTCATTTCAGGCTTGAACCTGAAGCCATTCCAAGAATCATAGAACTGCTGACTACGCTTCATCTGAATGCACATACACCTGGAGGGATGGGAAAGCTTCGTGTGAAGGAATTATTTTTGAGTATCATGTATCAAGTGCTGGTTGGTCACAAGAACCGAGAGCGCAGATCCTCACCGAATATAGACGTGATCGAGGAAGCTATTGCATATATTAAAGGAAATTACATGAACTTGTTAACACTTGAAGAGTTGGCAGGATTACATGCCATGACTTCCAAAAGCTTCTCATACTTTTTTTATAAATATACAGGCTCTCGTCCAATCGACTTTGTTATCCAACATCGGATGGAAAGAGCATGTGAACTGCTTAAAACAGGAAATTTTCCTATCAGCGATATTGCTGTTAGTGTCGGATACGGTAATCCACTATATTTCAGCAGAGCATTTAAAAAGAGATTCGGTGTGTCTCCCTCAGCATACGCCAATCAACTAAATAATCATAACAATTGAGAGCAGATTCGTGCATTACATTGAAGAACAAAACGCGGATAGATTTGATAATAGTGTATGTTGAATTTGTTAATTGTGTATTTGCATTTAGAGGAGTCCTTGCTACACTACTGAATGAGAATGATTATCGTTATTATTAGGTTTGATAATGAACAATATTCGTTCTCATAAATGTGCATCTGATTCGTGATTTCTGAGCGGATGACCATTTTACATACGGAAAGGGTGGTAGCTGCAAGTGAATGCAAATAGGCAATTATGCATCGGATTTTCTTTATCGGCAACCTGGATGAAAGGACACAGCTGGAGGCATCCGGATAGCGGCGTGGAGAAGATGGAGTCGATTGATTATTATATTGAATTGGCCAAACTGGCGGAGAAGGCAAAGCTCGATTTTCTGTTCAGGGCAGATTATCTTTATATTAGTCCGCAAATGCTAGGTGATTCTGCTAATTTTGGCAGTCCTGACCCTACGGTCATGTTTGCGGCGATTGCTCGTGAGACGGATCGGATCGGACTGGTAACGACGGTCTCCACGACCTTCAATCCTCCATATGTTGTAGCTAGGCAGCTTCAGTCTTTGCACTGGCTTAGCCGTGGGCGTGCCGGTTGGAACATTGTAACTTCAATTGAAGGAGCGGGAAATTTCGGTGATTCGCCTATGCCTTCTCCGCAAGTGAGGTATGAGAAAGCAAGGGAATTTACGGATGTAGTGCGCGAGCTTTGGGCAAGTTTCCCGCGTGAAGCGATCCTAATTGATCGTGAGTCAGGTCAATTTTCTGATCCGGATCAAGTTTCCTCCATCAATCATTCAGGTGAGTTCTTTAGTGTCAAGGGACCGCTCACGCTACCCGCCCATAAATCGGGAACCATTCCTTTATTTCAAGCAGGCGCATCGGATATTGGACGAGATTTCGCTTCTTCAGTAGCGGATGCCATTTTTGCGGCGATGCCTGATCTTGAGACGGGGGTGGAGTTACGGAGCGACCTGAGGAGAAGAGCGGAGGAACATGGACGTCATCCGAACTCGATCAAGGTTTTGCCGGGACTCTATTTTTTCTTGGCGGATACCCGTGATGAAGCACAGGCATTATTCGAGGCTGCGAACGCGCACTTCAGTACCGATCGTAGACATGCAGCGCTTAAATCTGTGTTGGGCCTTGATTTAAGCAATTTTGAATTGAATGATCGCGTGACTGGAGATTTGCTTCCCGACCCGAATCAACCCGTCCGCAGCCGAACGCATGCCGAACTGCTTCGGAGATATATTGTAAACTATCAGCCTACAGTAAGAGAGGTTTTGGCAAGACCGGAGGTCTTAGGTTCTGCGCACTGGGTTTCGGTTGGAACAGTTGAGGACGTGCTAAACGATATTATGGAACGGTTCGAAGCAGGCGCGATCGACGGTTTTATCGCTCTTCCGGGCGGGTCAGAACAATCGATGGAATTATTTTTTGAAAAGCTGATGCCGCAGCTGGTAGAACAGGGCTTGTTCAGAGGCGAATATACAGGCTCGACCTTGAAGGAGCATTTAGGCATTTAACATCTGGCATGTAGAAAATCTAATCAGCTATATCCTATATAAAGTGAGGAGATTGTACGATGCATGATAAGGAATTGTTTGATGTCACGATTGTAGGCGGCGGACCAGCAGGGTTGTTCGCCGCATTCTATAGCGGTTTACGTGAAATGAAAACGAAAATCATAGAATTTCAGCCTTTTCTGGGCGGTAAAGTGCATGTCTATCCGGAGAAAATGATCTGGGATGTGGGAGGATTAACACCTGTTCCCGGCTCGCAATTGATCGAACAAATGGTTACTCAAGGATTGACGTTCCAGCCAGAAGTTGTACATGGGGAAAAGGTTGTATCCATATCCAAAGCTGAAGAAGACTGTTTCGTTTTGCATACCGCCTCCGGCCAGACACATCGCTCAAAGACGGTGATCTTGGCTATTGGCGGAGGAATTCTAAAACCGATTAAACTGGATATCGAAGGCGCAGAGCGATTCGAAGTTACTAATTTGCATTACACCGTAAAATCGCTTTCACGTTTTAAAGAGAAAACGGTTTTGATCTCGGGTGGCGGAAATTCAGCCGTTGACTGGGCCAATGAATTGGAGCCGATAGCCGAGCGCGTGTATTTAACATATCGGAAAGATACATTAAAGGGCCATGAGGCTGAAATATCGCGTCTTGGAAACAGTTCTGTTGCGTGTATGCTAAACACATCGATTGAAAAGCTGATCGCATCGACGGATCATAAAACAATTGAAACCGTTGCGCTGAAAAGAAACGAGGATGGGACGACATTTGAGCTGGCGGTAGATGAGGTGATTATTAATCACGGTTATGAACGCGACAAAGATTTGCTGACTAACAGCGAGGTTAAAATCGAGCTGAAGGATTATTGGATTGCAGGCTCATCCATGAGCGAGACATCAGTGCCGGGCATTTATGCAGCGGGGGATGTTCTACACCATGAAGGAAAGCTGCATCTGATTGCGGGAGCATTCCAGGATGCAGCGAATGCTGTGAATAAAGCCAAGCAATATATTTCTCCTGATGCCAATGCGTACGGGATGGTGTCCTCGCACAATGACTTGTTCGTGCAAAGAAATCGTGAGCTGTTGAAGCATTTGTATACCTAAAATGAGACTGTGTTGGAGGAAGTGACATGAATAGAAGAATTTGGCTGGTTGTCCCGCTTGTAATACTGATCGGAGCGCTGGTCGGATGTTCCGGTGCGCCTGCGGGGAACAAGCCTTCGACAAACGCTGCCAATGTGCATGAAAATGGGCAGCCAAGCGGGGCAAGTGCGCTTGAAGCGGGCATGCCCGAGAAGGGCGCATGGCCAAGAACGATAACGGACGCTGCTGGCAACAAAGTAGTGCTTAAAGAGCGGGCGGAGCGTATAGCAGTTCTCCATCCCTTGTATTTGGATTATTTTTTCGCGTTGGACACGCCTCCGATCGCCTCTGGTAACGCAGTGAATGCGATGAAGGAATTCGCTACTTTGCAGCCTTATGCTGGAACGGCCGAGATAGTAGATTTGGGCAGCGGAAGGGACTTGACTATGGAAGCGATTATTGCTGCAAATCCTGATGTGATCGTAACCTTCAAAGGCCATATTGATGCGAATTATGATGCGTTAAGCAAGATTGCTCCTGTTATCCAAATCGACTACAGTGATACTTGGGAAAATGCAACGATGATTTGCGCCCAGATTATCGGCAAAGAGGAATTGGCGGAGCAGCTTATCAAGGATACCAAAGAAGTGATTGAGAAAACAAAAGAGCAGTTGGGTGATCTGAAAAATAATAGCCTCGCCTTACTGAGGGTTGACGGCAAAGCCAATTTTACGGCTCAAGGGACTAAAAACACGATATACTATAATGAAGCAATGGGATTTGGTTTGAAAGAGCCGGATGGATATCCTGAAGACACGGCAATGCTTTCTCTGGAAGCTTTGTCGGAGATGAATCCGGATTACATTATTATTCAGCATGATCTTAAGGTTGCAAAGGCAGCAGTCAAAGAAAAAGAAGCTTTAGCTGTGTGGAACTCATTGAAGGCCGTGAAAAACAATCATGTTCTATTTTTCGATAATTCCCTCAATACAGGAAGCGTCATGGCTATCCGCCTGGCTGCAGATAATTTTATGGAATTGGAGAGAAAAGTTATAGATAATAAATAAAAAACGGAGCAATGAAAGCCTCCAAGTAGAGACTGCTGCAAAAGTGGTCATTTCCAAAAAAGCAAAGCTTTTAGGGGTACAAATATGTCTCTCTAAACGCGAAACGAGCCCTAGAAGCGATTCTAGAGGCTCGTTTTTATTTGACTGTCATGTTGATCTGAAAAAATTGAACTTTTGCAGCAGTCTCCAAGTAGACACTCAAAATTCTGCCTGGATTAGATAATTATGCATATAGCATTCGTGATTGGTGTATTTGCATTTGTTTCAGTCCTTGTTACACTTTATATTGATAATGAGAATCATTATTAACGACCAGTATGGCGATAACGATTGGCGGACAGTTACTAGAAATGTTTACTTCGGTAACGGGCGAGTCGTAAAGACAAGCTTATGAAAAAATAAAATTTGAGGTGTATTATTTATGTCATCAACAGCAGAAACACAGCAAACAAAAGTGCTTAAAACGACTCCAATATTAATTTCTTTCTTAATTGCTGGTTTCATTGGATTGTTCAGTGAAACGGCTTTAAACATGGCTCTCGGGGATTTAATACAAGTATTTTCTATTAGTTCTTCCACGGTTCAATGGCTGACAACAGGTTATTTATTAACCTTGGGGATATTAGTTCCTGTCTCGGGTCTCTTACTTCAATGGTTTAGTACACGTCAAATATTTATTGTGTCATTGATTTTTTCAATTATTGGGACACTAGTCGCAGCTCTTGCACCAAGCTTCGAAGTATTAATGTTTTCTCGAGTGATTCAGGCTATAGGTACGGGATTATTGCTGCCCCTGATGTTTAATTCGATCTTATTGATTTTTCCCATCAATAAGAGAGGTGCAACAATGGGACTAATAGGGTTAGTCATTATGTTTGCACCCGCAGTTGGACCCTCAATCTCAGGATTAATTCTTGAAAAACTGACTTGGCATTGGATTTTCTGGGTTTGTATACCGTTTCTTATTCTTGCGTTGGTATCGGGTATATTGTATATGCAGAATGTTTCGACCATAACTAAGCCCAAAATTGATATATTATCGATAATCCTATCTTCGATTGGTTTTGGCGGAATCGTCTATGGCTTTAGCAGCGCAGGTGAGAATGGCTGGGGAAGCACGATTGTGATTACGATGATCATTATAGGCCTTGCTGCACTTACCTTGTTTTCTTTGCGACAATTAAAAATGGATGAACCGATGCTTGATTTACGTGTATTAAAATATCCAATGTTTACTCTAGGTTTATTGGCCGTATTTATTTGCTTCACGGTAATCATGTCCACGATGATTTTGTTGCCATTATATTTGCAAACAGGGCTAGCATTAACTGCATTTTCCGCGGGGATTGTTTTGTTGCCAGGTGGTGTGTTGAATGGATTAATGTCCCCGATCACAGGTCGTATCTTTGACAAATTCGGTCCAAGAGGACTTGTTATACCTGGATTTGCGATCATGCTTATCATGTTATGGATCATGTCAAATGTCACCATAGAAACGCCGGTTAGTATGGTGATTGTGATGCACTCCATTCTATTTATAGGTGTATCGATGGTTTTGATGCCTGCTCAGACAAATGGACTAAATCAATTACCAAAAAATCTTTACCCAGATGGTACTGCCTTAATGAATACATTACAGCAAATGTCGGGAGCAATTGGCACTGCAGTTGCGATTACGATTATGTCCGCTTCTCAGAAAAGATATATGAGCAATATAACGGATCAATCTGACCCTTCTTCAATTGGAGCTTCATTAACAGCGGGAGTACAGGACTCCTTTATATTCACTCTAATTATAGCTATGGTTGGTTTAATGATTTCCTTCTTCATCAAATCTTCTCGCGTTAAATAGGGCTTCACTTGACTGTTGGTATCTCTACTGCCCATGCATATTCGTTCTGATGCTATTTTTATAATCTACCGGACACACGCCTACCCGGTTTTTAAACAGGCGGCTGAAATAATATTGATTCGTATAGCCTACTTTGATCGCCAAATCGCCAATTTTGATATTTTGCATGGAGTCGTCCAATATTTCCTTCGCTTTCGAGATGCGAAGCTCTGTCAAATACTCCAGAAAAGATACCCCAACCTCTTTTTTCATGCGTTTGCTCAAATAATTCGAATTAATATGAAATAACTCCGCTACATGAGGTACGGCCAGTTCCGGATCATTGTAATGATAGTGGATATATTCTGTTATTTTCATCATAATTGGCGAGAGATCACAGGAATTCGGAAGCGATTCCTGTGTCATCTCTTTCTTGAGCTTCGTATCTTCGTCCGGATGAAGACTGCACAAGTGATCGTGTAACTTAACAAGCATTCGATTTAGATCACTCTTGGGTACCGGCTTCAGTAAGTAATCAAAAGCATGCAATTGCAGGGCTCTTTGCGCATATTTAAAATCATCGTACCCACTAATGATCACCACGACCATTTCAGGATAACGACTCGTTACAAGTTGGATCAGATCGAGACCATTCAAACCTGGCATGTTAATATCCGCCAGAATGACGTCTGGTGTTGATTGCTCAATAAGAGTTAGCGCTTCAGCAGCGTTCCTTGCTTCTCCGGATGGCTCAAAAGGCAGCCGACTCTCTTGGATATATTTCAGCAACCCATTACGGATGATTTTCTCATCATCCATGATTAGGACCTGCCACATGACTTGTCACCTCCAAGTGGTATATTTATCGTCATACAGGTTAACCCTTGTCCACTACTGATCTGCAAACCGTAAAGTTCACCATAAGCAAGTTTGATACGATGGCTGACACTATATAGACCGAAACCGATCTCTTCGTTTCTGTCTTTTTTTCCGTTCCGCAATGCCTCCTGAAGTGATGTCAGCCTGGATTCAGGAATGTCTACTCCGTTATTCTGGACGGTAACAATCAGCTGATCCCCTCGTTCATAGGCACGAATGGATATTTTGCTTTTCTGGTTTGTCAGTGGCTTGATTCCGTGATAGATCGCATTTTCAACGAGTGGTTGAAGAATGAAACGAATGATTTGCTGTTGTTCCAAATGCTCATCATAGCTTAGTTCGTATTCCAGAATATCATCATATCGAACACATTGGATATTTAAGTAGCTTTCGACATGTTGAAATTCTTGGTCCAGTGTTACAAATTGACTGCCGCTGCCGAGCCCAAGCCGGAAATACGTACTTAAGGATTCTACAATGTCCACCACATTATTTGCGTCATGACTTGCAGCCATCCATTGAATCGTATCCAGTGTATTGTACAGAAAATGGGGCTTAATCTGTTCGTGAATCATCTGCAGCTCTATTTCCTTCTTCTCTTGCTGCGATTGATACAGCTTAATGAGCATTTGATTGAAACTGCGCCCTAACTCTCCAATCTCATCGCGTCGCTTGTCGTTGGAACGCACGCTCCAGTCACCGTCTTCCACTTGTCTCATCAATTGACGCAGCGTCTGAATCGGTTTTGCTATGGAGGAACCCAGTAATAGGACGAGAATCAAAAAGAAGATACCTACTACACTCCCCATGATAAGGGCCGACCACTGGGTTTTCGTCATACCTTGGGTAAGCTGGGATTTCGGCACTTGAAAGATGAGTTTCCAGCCCGGAACACCGGCGATCGAAGCCGTAAAGGTGGACATGGTAGCTCTGGATTCTTCTGGTTCTAGGGATCCCGAATTGACGATAAGCCACCCTCTGCCATCATAAACCGTAATGTCTTGAGCGATTTCCTTCATTTTACCGATGGGAACGGCGGCTGCGATGTAAGCTGCATCTTCATTCACTAGTGGTTCAATACGATATAGAATGACGACAATCTCCGCTTTGTTGGCTCTGGAAACAATAACGTTACTTACAACGCAGGGAGCATTTGACGAAATCAGTTCTTTATAATAGTCTCGCGTTAAAATAGAGAAGGCTTTGCTATCGGACGTCCATGAGTTTCCTTTAAGATCGACGATCCGAATGGACTCGTAGTCAAGCGCGCGTCGTTGCTCTAGTTTGCGACTTTCGATTAACAGTTCATCTCGCGTCCAGTGGTGATCTGCCGCAAGTGTGGCAAGCATTTCGACTTCTCCAATCCGCTGCTGAAACCAATAGGATATTTGTTCACTGCGGGCATTGACGATTTGCTGTGTCAGTGATTCGTTGAGTGGGACGATCGTTCGTTCCATCTCTGAGGATATGGCGCCTAACAACGCAAGGAATAGTAAGAGAAAGCATCCCCCGGCATATAATGTGATTTTTCGTTGTATTGAGTTCATGTCTTTATTACATCATGTTGTATTCCATCTTTAAATGAGAAGTATCACTTGTCCAAAATGTATAAATAAAATCCGAAATGTGCAAATACTTTTGGAGATGCATAGCCTATAATACACATTGTACATTTTTTCACAATGTCAATAATACGAGTACAAACCGTATTCAGGGGAGGAATTATGAGAAGACACACAGGAAGAATATTGTCCATTTTTATGGTGCTGGCGCTTGTATTCACGATGACCGCTTGCGGCTCGAAAGAAAACGCAAAGGAAGCATCGAATGGTACGACGACGGCCATTGGGGTAGGTAGTGGTAAGCATGGTGACATTAAAGTTGAGGTAACCTTTACGGATGCGAAAATTATGGATGTGAAGGTTCTGGAGCAAAAGGAAAATGAAGTTCTATCGGAGCCTGTATATACCCACTTGAAGGAAAATGTCATCCAGGCAAATAGTGCAGATGTAGATGTTATTAGCGGATCTAGTGTGACGAGTAAAGGGTATTTAGATGCCATTCAAGATGCGATTGCTAAATCGGGAATTGCGTTGATGGCAGGCAGTGCAGCAGCAGATGTAAAACAGACCGAAGATTCGGAGCAAACAAACGACGTTGTCGTGATCGGCGGAGGCGGTGCCGGATTTAGTGCAGCGCTTGAAGCAGCAGAGGCTGGAAAAAGCGTAGTTATTTTGGAAAAAATGCCGACCGTTGGCGGTAACACATTGATCTCTGGTGGGGAGATGAATGCTCCTAACAACTGGGTTCAGCAAGCACTTGGCATTACCGATGATAGCGCAGAATTATATTATCAGGATACGATGAAGGGCGGCGACAATCTAGGCCAACCGGAAATCGTGAAGATTCTATCCGAGAATGCCCTTGCTTCAGCCGAATGGTTGCGTGACGAGGTAAAAGTGGAGTTCTTATCCGATCACCTCTTCCAGTTCGGGGGACATTCCCGTAAGCGTGCTTTGATTCCTGTCGGCCATACAGGAGCGGAATTGATTAAGAAGCTTAAGACCAAGGCCGAAGTACTTGGAGTTACGATCAAGACGAACATGAAAGCTGAGAAACTACTAACGGATGATAGCGGTAAAGTAGTTGGCGTTGAAGCGAGTACAAATGGTCAAAAGGTGACCTTCCATGCGAATAAAGGCGTTATCATAGCGACTGGTGGATTTGGCTCTAATATTGAGATGCGTAAGAAATATAATCCTGCGTTGGATGAGAGCTATATGTCTACGGACACGCCAGGGACGACGGGTGACGGAATTATTATGGCTCAAGCCATTAACGCAGACATTACGAATATGGAGAATATTCAAACCTATCCGATCTGTGACCCTGTTACAGGTGTGATCTCACTTGTGGCCGATTCGCGGTTTGATGGTGCGATCCTGATTAACCAAGGGGGAACACGTTTTGTAGAGGAATTGGAACGCCGCGATGTCATATCTAAGGCTATTCTCGCCCAAGAAGGCCGTTACGCTTACCAATTCTGGAATCAGGAAATCGCCGATATCGGCAAGACGATCGAAGTGCACCAAGATGAGTATGATCAATTAGTTAAAGAGGGAATGCTCTATAAAGCTGATACGATTGAAGATGCGGCTAATTTCTTCAAGGTAGATGTTAAGACATTGAAAGAGACTATAAGCAAAGTCAATGCGTATGCGAAAACTGGCAAGGATCTTGATTACAACCATCGTGGCGGTTTGGTATCGCTGGAAAAAGGTCCGTATTATATTCAAAAAGCGGTTCCGTCGGTCCATCATACCATGGGTGGATTGGTCATTGATACGAAAGCACATGTTCTATCGACAGAAGGCAAAGTTATTCCAGGACTGTACGCCGCTGGAGAAGTAACAGGCGTTGTTCATGGTACGAACCGTCTAGGCGGAAATGCCATTTCGGATATTATTACCTTCGGCCGGATTGCTGGTCAAGAGGTCGCAAAGTAAACGACGAGGAACATACGCTAACAGCCAAGTGTTGGAGAATCCCCTTTTGTTGCATACTTTACACCGATCCATCAAAAAATGAGGGTAAGACCAAACTTGATGGAGGGATTACCATGGTACGAAAGCGTAAAGGTTGGGGATCGAGTGCAAGACGACGCTTGTTAATGGTTCTTTTCCTGCTTGCCCTAGGTATGCAAGGGATATCTAAACCTATAATGGCTGGGCCCGCCTCGTCTGAACAACCTCAACTCGAATTGCCGCTTCAGCAGAAGAAGGTCGCGCTTGTCATTGATGATTTCGGCAACAACATGAAAGGAACGGAGAAGATGTTAAGTTTGCCGATCACGTTCACGGTCGCGGTGATGCCTTTCTTGCAGACAACGAAGCAGGATGCAGAAATGGCCCATAAGCTTGGTCATGATGTCATTGTCCATATGCCTATGGAGCCAAAGAATGGAAATCCGAGTTGGCTCGGACCAGGTGCGATCACAACACGCATGTCAGACGAAGAAATTCGGACGCGTGTCGAAGCGGCGATTAACGAGGTTCCGCATGCTATCGGTATGAATAATCATATGGGCTCGAAGGTAACCGGCGATGAACGCGTCATGCGCGTTGTGCTTCAAGTATGCAAGGAACGTGGGTTGTTTTTTCTGGATAGTCATACGAATTATCGGACGGTTGCGCCCAAAGTTGCCCGAGAACTCGGTGTTCCGATTGCTGAGAATCAAATGTTCCTTGATGATGAATATACGGTGAAGCATATTTCCGGACAAGTTCGAAAAATTCAACAGTACATGCAAACCCACGAGCAATGCATCGTTATAGGACATGTTGGCGTAGGAGGACCGAAGACGGCATCCGTTCTTTCTGAAACGATACCTCAATTGAAAGCGTCCATGACCTTCGTCCGCGTAGCTGAGCTCGCTCATAAGACGGATAAATAATTTTGTAAAGCACCCGCAATGGATCTGGCAATTTCGGTCTGTTTGTCGGGGTCACATAGCATTTGACGGTCTTCTGCATTACTGATGAAGCCGGTTTCCACAATGACAGCCGGTTGATTGACGCGGCGGAGCAAATAAAATGGTTTTCCACTCTGGATCTCCCGAGATGTTCCATATAATTTGTTTAAAGAATTCTGGATCAACGCAGCAAGCAGAATACTGCGGCCTTCTTCCTTATAGAGGACGACAGGGCCGCGGCGAGCTCTGTTCTTATTCCAATTGACATGAAGACTCACGAGCAGCTCGGTAGGGATTTCTTCGGTAAGTTGTCTGCGCTGAGCTAGATCTTTACGGTGTCTAGATTTGTTGTTTAACCAGTGATTCTCCTCGCTGAGTGCATAATCACCGTTCCGATTTAGAACGGATGGAATACCAAGTTTCTGAAGTATCAGATACAATCGGGTACCGATTTCCAAATTAATGTTCTTCTCCAATAAATCTTGATGACTGGTACCTCCATCTATGCCGCCATGTCCCACATCAATGACAATGACGGGATGGGCAAATATATTCTTACTCGCATCTGGTGGTGATTCATTGGGCTCAGCAGCGATGACCTGTAGAGGACAACTAAGAGCGAGTATAATGGCAAGAATGAACAGCATGAATGGCTTCATTGTTAATCTCATAATATGGGAATCCTCCTTGAAAAAGCTTCCTAAATAGGGTGCTCAAATTGTGAAAAATGATGCGTGACGTTTAATTTTTGAGCATTTGGAGCAATCTATAGGTAAGGAAAACGACAAGGAGGTTCATGCGATGGCTAAAGCACCGAAAGGCGACGAGTTGGTGAAATACATTACAGAACGTGTCGTGGTTTACATGGAGACGCCAAAAGAGGTCCGTAAACAGAATAAACAATCGAAAGAACCTTGGGTATTACGTTGGTTCGGATATGCCCCATACAGTATTCTGCAATGGTTCCAAATGAACTTCAAATCCGAAGCCGTTCAAAAAGAAGCTCCGCCTTCCTCGAAAGTGTGAAGGCAGGCGCTTTTTTTTTTATGGATGCATGCTACAATAATAAACGAAGCGTTACATACATCTATGCAGAAACAATGGGGGAAGAGAACGTTGCTACGAATGAAACGAAAAATTGCTGATTTGTCGGATTGGACACATCAATTAGAGAAAACTTACCGTCAAATGTCGGTCAATGAACCGAATTATCATGGAACCGTCACAATGGTGACATTCGATCGCGTGACAGAACCGATTTGGTATCATGTGGGGTCACAAGATCCGTATTGCATTATGGATAATGGTTATGTGTGGATGCAATATTTTCCGAACGGGGTAGGATATGCGGTGACAACCGTCATCAATCGGGAGGGTGAACTGGTACATCACTACATCGATATTCATAGCGGAACTTTATTTACGCCACAGCAGGTCCCTTATTTTTATGACTTGTTTCTCGATTTGGTTGTTCTTCCGAGTGGCGAGCGTGTGATCTTGGATGAGGATGAGTTACGGCAAGCGCTTCAAGAACAAGTGGTTACGAAAGGTCAATTTAATCTTGCGTATCAAATATTAGAAGAGCTGCTGCATGAACTGGCAAAAGGAACTTTATGGCTTGATCGATGGAAGCAAGATGTGCGTCAATTTCAAGCTTTAACATAGGATCGTATCGTAAAAAGAAAATGGCGTCTGCTCGACCATCAGAAGGGTCGGACAGGCGCCATCGGTATGAATAAGGGCGATTTGCGGCGATTATTTGAAGAAATAACCGAAGGGCTGAAGACTTTGGAACGGGATCCATCGTGTTCCTTGCTCTTCCATCATGAGATACGTGTGTTCTCCCCACTGTTGGTATCCTGAAATGGACATCGGTACCATATAAGAATCCTTGAACCAGTTGGAGACATACGTGATTTTTGCTTTTTGATCTATTTGCTCCGTTATTTGGGAGGCTTGTTGAATCGGTAGCGGGTCATGTGTCAGCCAATTTATCCGTTCAAAAGGATCAAAGGGTTGAATCGTCTGGATCGATGGCGCAGCCGTTGTTGTCAAAGGCTTGAATTGTAGAGGTGCTCGAGCCATAACTTGCTCCTGTGCTTTCCATTTAGCATCCGTAATGAGCAGCACTTCCCCTGTCTTCGCATTGATATAGGAAGCGGGCTTGCCTGTGGACTCGACACGCCAGACCGCAAGCATGGGGTGAAGATAATACCGCTCAAATTTGATATGGGACTGTTGGAATAGTTGTTCAGGTTTGATTTTCGAAGAGATGAGTTCATGCTGTACCAGGGAAGGATACAGCGTATTTATACTGAATAATGGGCTTGGACCGACTCCATATTCGGTTAAGATGGGTTCTTGATTTTCCGACGCGCTAATAATCATATATCCGATTTCTTTGTCTTGCTTCGACAGAAGCACGAGCCATCCGTGTGTACCAGGTCCGAGCGGGTAAATGGAATAGGAAGCATCCTGCCATGCCGTAAATGGCGCGTTCTTGGATAAATCTTTCTTCCATTTATCAATATGGCTTACAAGTGCTTCATGATCAATGCCCTGCGGTGGCTCTGCTTGTACTTGTGTTGTATAGACGGATTGAGACACGGAGACGGTGGCGTGAACCTTAGTAGGGACACTTACATTGTCCAATCCCAGGAGGATCAAAGTGCCTGTAAGCGTTGAGATTATCGTTCGAAAGAAACGAGACCGTTGCATCGTTACATCACCTTCTTGCGTTTTATTGGTATGTTCTCATTGTAGGGGACAAGCCTCGAGAAGGTTGTTACAACCTGTCGCTGAGGGGTCGTGCTCGTCCGTTCTATTTTTGCAGTACTTTAGCGAGAATCGTCTGTTATTGCATATCGTGTGCTCGAATATGAAAGATTCCGCAGTTTATGACAGATACACGGATACGTGGGTCATATTGCCACGTCAATTCTTGCGTCCGATTGGCATATTGGTCTTCGACGGTTTTCTTCTGCTCCTCGTCATCCGTCTTTAACAAAACCTCATAATAGCTGTCAATGCGTGCGATTTCATCCTTCAAGCGGTCGCGGGCTTCGACAGCCCAAGTATCATCATACGATTTCAGCTTTTTCTCCACGTATTGTTCCAACATATTTTTTGCACGGGACAATGTCATGCTGCCCCGCGTCACATGGACGTTGGCCGGCAGTCTTGGCGTCATTTTCCGCGTTAACATATCGTCGCAGAACTGTTCTGCAATTTCGCCTGTAATCATCGAGATGCCAAGAGAATGCAGCTCTTCACGTTTCATATCGCATGCGAACTCGATCTTGATATTCAATCCAAGCCATGGTTCATACGGGGTAGACGCAGGAATTGATTTCTGCTCCGATGTCGGTTGCTCGAAGAGATGCACATAAGAACCGCCTGTCTTCGCAGCTTGGAAGAATTGGTCTAAGCGGCGGCTGCCATAGGGAACATCTTCTTTCAACAATCGGAACGCGTTCATACCGGGTCCTGGCGGTGGATCGGGCGGAAGGTCTGACATTTTGTTGCGATCAAATATAAAGCAAAACTTCATCGTCTCCGGCTCGACACCCGTACGGTCCACATATCCCCAATAGTACGGTCGATTCGTAAGCTCGCGATCCGCTTGTGGGGAGAGCTTCACGATGACATGCCCTGGTGATTTCTCAATAATGTGACAGTTGGTCGTATCAAGATAACGAAGAACATATTGTTGGACTTGCTTCGCGGACATGACCATTAATTCGCTTCCACCTCCGGTTCTTTCTCTACATAAGGTTCGCTTGCGACGGTATTTGCAATTTCTTTGAAAGATTTGCCAAGCGAATCGACATTCGCCCGAATTTCGTCCTCCGAGTTGGCCTCCAACATCATTTTATATAAGCGTTTCTCCAGCGAATCCTGTTTTTCCATCCGTTCGAGGATGACATCGAGTTGACCAATAACCAATTCAAACATATTGATTTTTTCATGGAGCAGGTTTAGAATATGTTCTTCAATGGTTCCTGACGTAGATAAATTGTAGATTTTGACGTCATTCGTCTGACCTAGACGGTGCACCCGGCCAATCCGTTGTTCCACGCGCATCGGGTTCCACGGCAGGTCAAAATTGATCATATGGTGACAGAATTGCAGGTTAATGCCTTCACCGCCAGCTTCCGTTGCGATCATTATTTGAGCACGGCTGCGGAATAAGTCCATCATCCAATCTTTCTTGCCGCGATTCATGCCGCCGCTATAGGGGACAGCGATAATATCTTTGCTGCGGAAGAAGTTGAGTAAGTAATCTTGGGTCTGGCGATATTCGGTGAAGATAATGACCTTATCGTTCATTTCTTCGATTAATTCCAAGGCTTTCTCAGCTTTGGTGTTCGCCTTGATTCGCTTGATTTTCTCTACAAGTTCCCAAATTTTCGCGTGGATCGGAGAATCTGGCGGTGTCTTTTTCGACAGATTAATCAACGTTAAAAACACGGCGTCCCGACTGCTGCATACTTCGCGCTGCAGGGTCACGAGGGAGAGCATACTGCTGATATCGCCGTTTAATTCGTTGTAACGTTCCTTCACGAAGGTTGTAACCCCGTTATAGAGATCCAATTCCTCATCGGATAGGGTTAACGGCACATTCTTAACGAATCGCTTCGTAAAACCTATATTGCCATCACTGCGGCGATTGCGAATCATAACTTTAGAAAGTTCTTTTTGAAGCTGACCTTCATTCTTCGGTAGACGCTTGCCGACAATGAAGTTGGCTGCAAAATCACCAACACCGCCAAGTTGTCCCGGCTTCAATAACGTAATGAGATTGTAAAGCTCGCTTAAGTCATTTTGTACAGGGGTTGCGGTGAGCAGCAGACAATACTTTTTGCGTAACTGGGTAATAAATTGGTAGTTCGTTGTTTTTTTATTTTTCAACTTATGGGCTTCATCGATGATTAACATGTCGTATTCATTCGATAATAACAAGTCTTTGTGCGGATCGCGCTTCGCGGTATCCATCGATGCGACAACGACATCGTAATGCCAGGTATATTCTTTTTTTTGTGCCACGGCGGGAATGCCGAATTTTTGATTCAGCTCGCGCACCCATTGCAATACAAGAGATGCAGGAACAAGAATGAGTACTTTGCGGGCGAGGCCGCGAACCAGATATTCTTTTAGGATCAATCCGGCTTCGATGGTTTTGCCTAAACCTACCTCGTCGGCTAAGATGGCACGTCCGCGCATTTCATGAAGCACTTTGGTGGCCGTATCGATTTGATGCGGAAGCGGTTCTAAATTGGATAAATGTTTCAAGCATTGCAGCTCGTCAAAGCTGGATACGATTCTGGATTGCTCTGCTTCATAGGCGAGACCGAATAAAGTGAAGTCATCCCAAGGACCGTTCTTGTTCAGCCGTTGTTCCAGCTCGGAGAACCACGTTCGATCGAATTGAATGTCGACGGGAGCATGTTTCTGTCGTGATGGATTACCAGGGTTTATGGGCATGATGGGTTAGGCTCCTCCTTGATGGTCTTCGTTGCATGCAAATCAATGCATTGTATTTAGTTAGTATGGACGAAAATAGGCGGGTTCATAACTGAATGTTTATATTCAAGAACTCTAGGTTTCACAGATTTCAAGTGTTAAAATAGAGAGATTGATAGAGGAAATCGTAGATTGATTGAACCTAATCGGGGTTCTTGAGCTAAATTCCACATCAATCCATTAGAATGTACAATATGTAGTATAGTATAATGATTATCGCACACAATATATTGTGGAATTTACATACAATAACAAAGCAAGATGTGCGCGGAATCACAGGCAATATCGATGTTATTATGTTATGGGAGGTTGTTTTTGTTGAAAACGATGCAGAAGCAGCGGTTGGAAGGATTAAGCGAGAAAATATTTTTGGATCGTTATGCGTGGAAGAACGCAGACACCAATGAGACGAAAGTCGGGGATATGGTGTTGGTTCTCACGAAGGATGATCCGAAATTTCCAGCTAAAGAAGTCGGGGAAGTTATTGAGCGTGACGGTCGTCACGTAAAAGTAAGGACTCGCAGCGGAGAAATGGTTGAATCGACCGTCGAGAAATTGACGCTGACTGTCGAGAAGACGCCGGAAGAGATGTGGGATCGACTCGCAGCGGCAATGGCATCGGTGGAGAAAACGCCTGAACTGCAACAACAATGGACAGACAACTTCAGATATATATTAGATGATTGGAAGTTAGTTCCTGGCGGACGGATCGCTGCAGGAGCGGGTGCAAGTGAGGAGTTAACCCTATTTAACTGTTATGTTATTCCATCACCAAAAGATAGTCGCGGCGGCATTATGTCGACGTTATCTGAAATGACTGAGATTATGGCTCGCGGCGGCGGTGTAGGCATCAACTTATCCTCTCTGCGTCCTCGTCGTGCGATTGTAAAAGGCGTGAATGGTTCTTCCAGCGGTGCCGTTTCATGGGGTGGATTATTCAGCTATACAACAGGCTTAATTGAACAAGGCGGCAGCCGTCGCGGAGCATTAATGCTGATGATTAATGATTGGCATCCAGATTTGATGGATTTCATTACGGTGAAGCAGACCATGGGTCAAGTGACGAATGCGAATCTCTCAGTTTGTGTCAGTAATGGCTTCATGGAAGCTGTGAAAAAAGATTTAGAGTGGGATCTTGTCTTCCCGGATACAACGGATCCTGAGTACAACGAACTGTGGGATGGCGATCTAGACAAGTGGAAGAAGCTTGGCAAGAACGTTCTACACTATCGTACGGTTAGAGCACGTGACGTATGGCATACGATTATGGAATCGGCGTGGAAATCGGCTGAACCCGGCGTCGTATTCATGGAATACTACAATCAAATGTCGAATAGCTGGTATTTTAACCCGATTATTTGTACAAACCCATGTGGTGAGCAAGGTTTGCCGGGTTGGGGCGTATGTAACTTATCTGCGATGAACTTATCGAAGTTCTATGATGAAGAGAATCATGATGTGGATTGGGAAGAACTAGGGAAGGTTACACGTTATTCCGTACGTTTCTTAGATAACGTTATTGACAAAACGCCTTATCACTTCGAAGAAAATAAAGAAAATCAGCAAAAAGAGCGCCGTGTGGGCTTAGGTACCATGGGTCTTGCTGAGCTGATGATTAAATTGCAAATTCGCTACGGAAGTCCGGAATCTCTGGAGTTCTTAGATAAACTATATGGTTTTATTGCAAAAGAATCTTATCTTGCATCGGCAGAGATTGCTGGCGAGAAGGGCTCCTTCAAAGCGTTCGATCTAGAACCGTTCATGCAGAGCGGATTTATGAAAAATATTACAAGTGTCTACCCTGAAGTGGGTGCGGCGATTGCTGAACATGGTATGCGTAACGTTACCGTGATTACACAAGCTCCAACAGGAAGCACGGGGACGATGGTTGGGACATCTACAGGAATCGAGCCCTACTTTGCTTTTAAATTCTTCCGTCAAAGCCGTCTTGGTTATGATGAGCAGTTCGTTCCGATCGCACAAGATTGGATCAATGCGCATCCAGGCGAAGAATTGCCGGATTACTTCGTGACTGCCATGGATCTCTTAGCAGAAGATCATATCCGCTCGCAAGCGGCGATTCAACGTTGGGTGGATAGTTCGATTTCCAAAACGGCGAATTGTCCGTCCGACTTTACCGTTGAAGATACCAAACGTCTGTATGAATTGGCGTTCGATCTTGGCTGTAAAGGGGTTACGATCTATCGTGACGGCAGCCGCGACGTGCAGGTCTTGAATACCGAGAAGAAGGAAGATAAGCAAGAATCTGCCGTAGCAACTGAAGCAGCTGTAACGAAAGATGAGAAAGGTTCTATCGACACTTTGGACAAATCCCTAGCCGTAAAGGTCGATGATGACACCAAAAAAGTGTTCGACAAGCAATATAAGAGCCGTCCGCAAGTATTACGCGGGGCAACGTACAAGATTAACACACCATTCGGCATGGCTTACATTACGATCAATGATAATGAAGGAATTCCAAGCGAAATCTTCTTAAACGTAGGTAAAGCAGGGTCTGACGTATTCGCGATGGCGGAAGCGTTGGGTCGCGTATGTTCCTTGTTCCTGCGTTATGGTGACCATGGTCAGAAAGAAGCATTGCTCATCAAGCACTTGAAAGGCATTGGAGGTTCTGGTGCGATCGGCTTCGGTGCGAATCGTGTAGAATCCATTGCAGATGCGGTGGCGAAAGCCCTTGAAGCACACATTGAGAGCAATGAGCACGCGGCTGCTTACGAGCATATCGCCCCAATCGCCGCGACGATTGCGGTGGAAGAATCAGAAGCAGATACGCATGCAGGGCACAGCCATCATGAAGATGCCTATGCTTCGCGCGATCTATGTACATCATGCGGGTCCGCATCGCTGATTAACATTGAGGGATGTAAGACATGCTCGAATTGTGGGTATAGCCGTTGCGGGTAATTAGGGATAAAGAGTAATTTTATGAACTTATATGAAAGTGTGTTGACTATGTTATGTCAACACACTTTTTGTTTTTCTTCATAACAGAATAGTGATCATATCAAAAATTCAATTCTAGTGATACAAAACACAATAAAATGTGAAGTCAGTTCATGAAATAACATGTATTTCTCATACCATTTTAATAATTAAAGGGTATGTTTTAGTTATCTTAACAAAGGGAGGAATTACAATTCATATACGTGAAAACAAAATAACGAAACAGACATTGATTCCCGAAAAAGAACGAATATGGGTGATTGGTGCAATGGCTGTATCTGTGCTACTTGTGCTATGGGGACTCTGGAACATGTTGAATCTTCCGTCTGCAACTCTGCACAGCCGTCGATTCGAAGAAACGTTTAAGAGCTATGGTTCGATTGCAAGATTAGCCTTATTTTTTGTACTAGCTAATTATGTGCTATTATTCATCGTCAAACAGCGTGTATGGAATCGTATGGGTAACATAAAAAAGTGGATCGTTTTATTGCTGCGATTCGTTCGGAAATGGCATACACCTATTGCAATACTCGCCATTGCTTTTATTCTACTTCATGTGGTAGCAGTCTTTATGTATGGGTTTAAATTTGATTTCACCAGTATAAGTGGGTTACTTGCGCTGTTAGTCTTGCTGCCGGTGCCGGTTTCGGGCTTGTTTCGATATAAGAGGCTAGATCGAAAGTGGCATTTGCGATCGGGACTGATTTTCGCCGTTTTATTTTTGATGCACGCTTTTCTATAATAATGCATGCAAGCTGACTTGTTCAGTTAGCTTGCATTTTTTTTCGACTTCCACAAGAATTGTGATTCACAGTAAATCACGATCAATGAGAATGAAGGAATTCCAAGCGAAATCTTCTTAAACGTAGGTAAGGCAGGGTCTGACGAATTCGCGATGGCGGAAGCGTTGGGTCGCGTATGTTCCTTACTCCTGCGTTATGGTGACCATGGTCAGAAAGAAGCATTGCTCATCAAGCACTGAAAGAGCTTTAAACTCCAATTCCCAATTTTGCTTCATTTAATCCCCTTATCACGAAATCGAACAACGATTGTCATTGTACATCGACTATCGACTATTACCCATGCAAATCAAATCCTACTAATTGAAAAGTATTTATGACAAATGCCGCCTTTATTGTGGTAAAATATTCCGTTGACTTTTAGTTCCAATTTATATAAAATTTCTTTATTCATTTATCACTCTAATGTATTATCGTAGTAAAGCGTTTCTTACGATAACAAATCGATTCGATTGTTAGGCATCATAAATATTTTATTAAAGGTGGGTCTCGTAAATATGAAACGATTTTCAACTCTTATTTTGACAATGACAGCTATTTTTTTACTCATTACAGCATGCTCCAGCCCCCAATCAGAAAAAGGTAATAGCAAAGCTTTAGTGGTAGGAATTGACGATAAATTTGCACCCATGGGATTCAGAGATAACAACAATGAAATTGTAGGATTCGATATTGACTATGCAAAAGCTGCCGCTGAAAAAATGGGATCAACGATCGAATTTCAACCTATTGATTGGACAACAAAAGAATCTGAGCTTAGAAGTGGGAGGATCGATCTCATTTGGAATGGCTATACCATAACAGAAGATCGTAAAAAGAAGGTTCTCTTCACAAAACCATACTTAAAAAATGCACAAGTTATTGTCACGTTAGCTAATTCCAACATCACGAAACTAAACGATTTAGAAGGAAAAGTTGTTGGTCTTCAATCTCTTTCTTCTGCTTCAGACGCATTGAATGCTGATCCAATTCAATCTAAAGTTAAAAAAGTTGTAGAGTTTTCTGATAATGTTCTAGCTTTAAGCGATCTAAAATCTGGTCGTTTGGATGCAGTAGTTATTGATGAAGTTGTGATTAACTATTATATGTCTAAAGAAAAAGAGACCTTCAAGATATTAGGAGAAACATTAGCTCCTGAAGAATACGGAGTAGGTGTGAAAAAAGGCAATGAACAATTACTAGAAAAACTTCAGCAAGCTCTTCATGAGATGAACGTGGATGGGACAGCCGCTAAAATCTCGCAAAAATGGTTCGGAGAAGATAAGGTTTTAAAATAACTCAAATAAACAATTGAAGGCAAAACAGGAGTTCTTCACGGAACCCTGTTTTGTAATTTGGAGGAATATTTTCATGTCCTATGAATATATCAGCACAATCCTAAAACCTATGCTGGAAGGCGCACAGGCTACCATACTCCTGTTCTTGATAGCCATTATTGTATCGATCCCACTTGGTTTTCTATTAACACTAGCTGTGCGAAGCAGTTTCAAACTGCTTTCTAGGCTTGCCAGTGGCTATATTTACGTGATGAGAGGAACTCCACTGCTGCTGCAGCTTCTCGTTATATGCTTTGGATTGCCGATGCTGCCTGTAGTTGGAGACTATTTAGTGCTGGATCGTTTTGTCGCTGCTTGTTTAGGTTTTATTTTGAACTATACGGCATATTTTGCAGAAATCTACCGCGGAGGCCTGTTGGCAATTGATAAAGGTCAATATGAAGCTGCACAAGTTCTGGGCCTGAATAAAACGCAAACGACAATACGTATCATACTGCCGCAAATGTTTAGAATAGCACTACCTTCTGTTGCTAATGAATCGATAACCTTGGTGAAAGATACCGCGTTACTCTACGCTGTCGCTGTCCCGGAATTATTGCATTTTGCCCAAACTGCAGTGAATCGGGACTTTACGATTGTCCCCTATTTTATCGCGGGGATCATTTATTTGGTCATGACGCTCGTATTAACCATATTTTTCAAATGGCTTGAAAAAAGATTTAAATATGATAGGGAGTGATGTGTGTGAGTATCCTTGAAATAACAAAACTTCAAAAGTCATATGGTGAAATAGAGGTTCTCAAACAGATTACTTTTGATGTGAATAAAAACGATGTCATTGCAGTAATCGGTCCTTCAGGTTCAGGAAAAAGCACGATGCTGCGCAGTATAGTCAATCTAGAAAAAATAGATGGCGGCAGTATTCGTGTATGTGGCGATCATCTAGTAAAGGATGGAATTTATGCGAAACCTCAAGAGATAAAACAAATTACTTCCAAAATGGGGATGGTTTTTCAACATTTTAATCTTTTTCCGCATCTCACCGTAAAAGAGAATTTGGAACTTGCGCCAAAAATGTTAAAGATCGAACATGCTAAGGTCATCCAACAACGAAGTGCTGATCTCTTAGAGAAAGTTGGTCTGTCCGATCGAGCGGCTGCTTATCCGTCAAAATTATCAGGCGGTCAAAAACAAAGGGTAGCAATAGCGAGGGCACTTATGATGAACCCCGATATTATGTTATTTGATGAACCAACCTCTGCTTTAGATCCAGAATTGACGGGTGAAGTGCTTAAGGTAATGAAGCAGTTAGCGGAAGAGCATATGACAATGATTGTCGTGACACATGAGATGGGGTTCGCAAAGGAAGTAGCAAATCAGGTGATCTTCATGGACAACGGAAGGATCATTGAATCGGGTCACCCAACAGAATTGTTTATAAATCCTAAATTGGATCGAACCAAAGCATTCATAGAGCGCAGTTTTTAAATAATGGTGAACTAATTTGAAGAGCCGGAACCCTTGTTGGTTCAGGCTTTTTTCGTCTTAAGAGTAAAAAACCATAGCAGAAGGATGATCTATTCATGTGAAGGATATCTTCGCGCGCCAAGTCGGGGTAATGCTTGTTCTCAACTATCGCAATAATAGGTCGAATATTATTTGGAACAAAAAAGCGATCATTTGTGATGTGTGCCCCTGTTTCATGAACGAATCTGATAGTCTGATCAAAATTTATGCACTATATTTTTTTTGTTATTTCAATAGGTAAAAGGAAGGGGTTTGAAGCTAAATTTTAAGAATATCATTTTATATGCTGTGGAGCGGTGACAAATAACACTGATCAGTCGAAATTTTTAATAGATAATACGAGAGTTAATCTTGGAAATCAACAGTTATCAGTAGGAAATGGTGGGACAGGTCTTGGTTACTATTTTTTTATGCGATGACAATCAACAAATGTTAGATAACTATAGCGGTTTGATTACCAAATTTGCAAGTATAAACCAAATATTAATTACACTGTCTACTTTTGAAAGCGGGGAATCTCTGGTATTTCACTTGGCCGATTCTCCAAATCAGGCGGATATTATTTATCTGGATATTTTAATGGGACCACTGAATGGTATGGTAACAGCCAAGAAGCTGAGAGAGCTTGGCTGCAATTCGGAGATCATATTTCTCACAACAATTGAGGACTACGTTTTCGAGGCATTCGAAATTTCGCCGGTTCAATATCTGATCAAAGATTCTACTTCGGATGAGAGGTTTGAACAGATTTTAATGCGGGCCATTTCGTTGGCAGAGACGAAAAAGACGGAGATGTTCGTATGCGAATCTGGAAGCACTTGCAAAGTCATACCCATGAAAGATATTTCCTATCTTGAAATCTGGAAGCGGGTGGTCATGGTGCACTATAGAACAACAGAAACCTTTGAATATTATGGAACGATGGAACAGGTGGTACAGCAGCTGCGAGAAAAGGACTTTATCCGGGTACACCGTTCGTATATGGTGAATCTACAATATATTGTGAAATTCCAACCGCAAAGCCTACTTTTAAAGACGGGGGAGATGATTCCTATCGGTGTGACTTATTTGAAACTGGTGAAACAGGCATTTTCAGACTATATATCTCGGTCCAATATTTATTTGTCTAGATAGGGGGATACGTGCAGATATTGTTTGTTGTTCTATTGCTTACTTACAACGTAACTTCCCTCCTATATTATAAAAGACATTTTCCAACTAAACATGAGCACTGGCTCTACTACGTCGTTGCCGTTACATTCAATCTAACCTCCTACTTCGCAATGGATTATGTGAATCTTCCTCAAACCGGTGTATTGGTTACTATGGTCTTATTTATGGTAGAACTCAAGCTGCTTTTCCGTATAGATAGCCTGCAGTTGATGTATGGTGGCAGTTTATATATTTTTGTTCTTTATTGCTTTAGGGAAATTGTGGTTTCGGTTTTTGCTTTAATTTTAGGGAAAAGCATTATTATAGTACTTCAACAGGGTGTATATAATTACACAATTGATTCCATCGCAGTATTAGCTACCATGATTTTTGACCATCTTGTAAAAAAAAGTATCGCACCCGACGTGAAAATGAAACAATTGTTTCGCAATCGAAGGCAGTTGAAATTTGTTGTAATTCTTCAGTTCGCGCTTCTCTCCTACCTCATGACGATTAAAGATGGTCGTCATATTGATTCGAACGTCCTATGGTTTACACTATTACATATAAAATCCTGTCTCTTGAGTCTCGCTATGCTGGTAATTGTGTGGAACCAAACGATCTGGGTCTCATTTCTTCTGGAATATGAACGGCACACCCAGCAATTGCAGGAGCAGCTTGAACGGCAAATGCGACATTACAGAGCTTATCAAAAATACACGGAAAACTTTCGAAACTTTAAACATGATTATAATAACATGATGATATCTGTCAAGGCTCTGCTAAAAAATAAAGAGATTGATATAGCGGCAGGATTGATGGATGACATTCACGATACCATGCAAAAGAGTGTTCTGGTTCATAAAAATTATTCCGATAATGTGATACTGGATGCTATTTTGCAGGATGTGGCCAATACCTGTGAGGAATATAACATTCAGTTTTCGGCGATGGCACATATTCCAACACACACTGCGCTGTCCGAGCTAGATATCGTCCGTGTTTTTTCTAATGTGCTAAGTAATGCTATTGAAGCCTGCCGTAAGGTGCCGGATATTTCAGAACGGTTTATTGAAATCACAAGCAGCGCAAATGAAAGCTGGAGTTGTGTTGAGATATCAAATTCATTTACTGGTGAAATAAAGCTTGAAGATGACGGACTCGTTACCACCAAACAAAATAAGGAAAATCACGGTTTTGGTCTGAAAATCCTGAAGGAAATCATTGAGGATCTTGGAGGAGTGATGCTCATAGAGGCAGACCAAGTAGACAAAAAATTCACCATAAAGATTCATATCCCTAGGCATCCGTGATGGGGCTGTTAAGAGATGACTTCTGACATTCGTCAGGAGTCATTTTTTTTTATACGTTCATTCGGAACAAAAAAACAATGATTAACTACGAAGCGGAATGCGGAGTGTGGTTGAAATGCTACCATGAGCTAGTTGAGTTGGTGGCACGATATATATTCTTTACATCGCGTTTTTACGTTTACATGAAAGCAGGCACAATAAAATGATAGAAAAATTGGATAATCATGTGTCCAAGATCGAGAACCAGCAAATGATTGTGGCGATTCGAAAAGGTCTATTGCGAATATTGCCTTTGATTTTGATAGGCTATGTTATTCTTGCGGTCATCGATCTCCCAATCTTGGAATTTCAGAACATCCTGCTGCAAATTTTTGGAGAAGGATGGCGTGCGATTGCCATCTCGATTCATAAAGCAACAATTCAAACGATGGAGATCGCTACATTGATTACGGTTAGCTTCGCAATTGTAAATGAAAAGGAACTTGTAAGATCTGGCAGGGTAAGTCCAATCAGTGTAGTTATTACGACGCTTGTCTCTTTCAATGCCTTTACAAAGGATAAAAGTATGGTAATGGATATGAAATTTACAGGCTCAACAGGTATGTTAGGTGCTCTGGTTATAGCGGTTGTTGCATCCAATCTATTTTGTTTTATTTACAGCTGTCGTGACCGTATTCGGCCTGCAAATCCTTTTATCTATAAAGAGGACGCACTTATCAGATCATCTATTCGTGTTGTCGTACCCTCACTGCTAACCATATCTATGATCAGTGTGGCGAGGATGCTGCTTGATTTAACAGGACTGGCCGACAGTCAGACGATACTCTTGCAGAAGCTGACGCTCGCAGAAGACGGGATCTTAACCAAGGGTTTTTTTGATACCTTCGTATTTTTGGGCGGTGCGGGGGCAACCTTGGGTCTAGTGATTGCCTTGTTGGTTAGTCCCTACTACTTCGTCCCGTTCCTGTTTACGCCAATCATTCTCAGTGCGACAGCTTTTGTGTCCATCAGGATCGGATGGGTGCCAATGGTTACACAGCCAGCAGCGTGGACCACCCCCATTTTTCTTTCCGGTTATATGGGTACAGGCTCTGTCGCCGGAGCCGTGATGCAAGGCGTAAATCTACTGCTATCCACACTAATCTATACTCCTTTCATCCGCTTACAGATAAAGCACCAACAACGACAGCGCGTTGCGGTATTTAAGAATCTGGTAAAGGAAATTCAATATATCCAAGAAGCAACCCCAATAACCATCCTCCATCGCCAGGATGCAACAGGTTCTCTTGCCCGAATATTAGCTGTTGAGCTGGAATACGGACTTAAGAACAATAAACAAACGGTGCATTTGGAATACCAGCCCAAAGTAAACAGCAAATGTGAAGTGAGTGGAGCGGAGGCCCTTTTGCGCTGGAATCACCCCGTTTACGGCGATGTGTCGCCTCTGGTCATCGTATGTATTTGTGATGAGGCAGGCCTTACGAACCAATTGGGAACTTGGATTATGAAACAGGCATTTCGAGATTTACGGCGATGGCATGAACAAGGGCACAGCAGTCTGTCCCTGTCCGTCAATTTGAGCCCCCGACAACTTCAGGAGGATGATCATCTGGTTCAAACCATACAGTCCTGCATTGACCGGGCAGGTGTTGACCCCAAGTATATGGAGTTGGAGCTTACAGAAAATGCTGCGCTTGAGCCGAGCGACTCCACTCGACGCAAGTTTGAACAGATCAAGGCCACGGGGATAAATGTAGCTATTGACGATTTTGGAATGGGACATAGCTCTTTATTATATCTATGCGATTTCTATGTAAACATCGTGAAGGTAGATATTTCCTTAGTTCGTACAATCGTCAGCGATAAGCAGCGTCAGCAGATTGTAAAATCCATCATCTCGCTGTGTAGACAGTTGAATGTCAAGGTTGTGGCAGAGGGGGTAGAAACAAAACAACAGGTGGACATTCTGCAGGAACTAGGCTGCGGGCATTATCAAGGCTTTTATTTCAGTAAGTCGTTGCCTTTTAAGAAATTCTTAGAATTTGTCAATGAACATGGGGAATCGTGAAGGGAGGATGAATGGGAGGAATGTCCATATACAAATCATGTAAGAGACTAGGGTTGAAGTAATAGCAGTTAGTTGAAGTGAGACTAGTGTATTCAAAAGGGGGAATTACAATGCGAATATTTAGGCATCGAATGAGAAAACTATTAGGTTGCACGCTGACCTTTTTTCTTCTCTTCACGTCGATTTCAAACTTATTTGATAAGGAAGTTTACGCAACATCTGTGAAATTAGCTGGGGCTATAGACATTGAAATGAGTAAGTTCCAGAGTTTTGTTCTGTTGAAGGATCAAAGAACATTGCTTTCAGCAGGGAATAACAACTTTAGATCACTTGGTCGTCCATCATTAGGTGCTGTAGCGTCTCCAATGGGTGTAACTGACACCTCTATGATTGAGGGGAAGATCATACAAATCTCAGCCTCAGAAACAAATACAGGGATTCTGGATGACAAAGGGAACTTTTATCTTGTTGGGGCCGGCGGCAGTGGACAATTTGGTACTGGTAGTGGATCTACAGCTACAAGAACCAGATTTACGCTCGTGGCTTCCAATGTCAAGCAGATATCTGTTGGGTACAATTATGTCACTTATGTGGATCATGCGGACGTGTTGTGGGCAATGGGCTATAATGCAGCAGGCAACCTGGGCGACAACACAACGGCGAACAAATATGTGCCTACTCAGATTATGACGGATGTCAAAGAGGTTATCGCCAATAAATCATATGAGAGATACACCACGTTCGTCATTACAAATGACGGTACTGCGTATGCTACGGGCAGTAATGACTATGGCTTGTTTGGAAACGGGAATTATACCAGCCAAAAAAAATATGTGAAGATAGGTTTGAATAAACCCGTTCAACAAATCATGCAAGGTGATGTGTTCGTTACCATCCTAACGAAGGATGGCGAGTTATATGATGGCGGGTACAATCGTTGGGGTGTATTTGGAAACAACAAAGCCGACGGCTACTATAGTACAAGCTATACATTAAATACATTTGCCTTTCCATCACCTGTAGCAAAGATACTACATTCCACAACTTCAGGGTTTGTTCAACTTAAGAACGGTTCTGTTTGGGGGGCAGGAACGAATGATGCTGGTGATTTAGGGTTTCAGATGAACCCTGGATCGGGGACTCAATTAAGATTCGTTAACATTACCAATCCTGTTGATGGTAATCGTACAGTAGTCAACAAGAGTGGCTCAGAAATTCATAATCCTGTTGACTTTGCAGGGAGTTGGAACGGTAATATGATTCTCACGCAACGTGGTGATGTCATGATTACGGGGGGGTCCTATTATTCAGAGTTAGGCACGAATGATGGTAAAGTCCGGTGGCAATTTACAACGATTGATATTGAGCGCTTTATCTTTGGTCCGATTGTGACTTTTTATGATAATAACAATAACGTAACAGAACATGACCCAACACATATTATCGTAGAACCGTCTCAGTTCGATATATCAGCAGGTGCGCCAGAAGTTACTGCATTTTACGAACTATACGAAGCAGGTGCACCAAACGTCCTCCTTAAAAAGGACAATAAAAGTGTTAAAGACGGTGTGTGGTCGATCGATGTTGGAAGCTTAGGACTTAAGCCGAATTCCTATCCCAAGTCCTATATCTTCAAGGCCTATCGCCAATCTGCGCCCTTTGGTTCTCCGCCGAAGACTTTAAAAAGCGAGACGTTCGAGTATTCGTTTACTTTGACACGGCCTCCTGCAGAACTAACATTAAGCGCAGCAATGGATAAGCCAAGTTTCGATCCTGTTGATATCACAGCGAAGGCAGATAATTTCCAAAAGACGGGTGAAGCTCCAGCTGGGAAAATATCCAGTATGAAATGGTTCCGAGTTCCGACTAATAGTACTGTCGAATACAATGAAGATTCCTTCGACTCTGGATATGGAGCGGTAACTTCAATCCATAAAGGGGAAGATGCCAATCCTAACTCTGCAGTTGCAACTTATGACTATCATATCCCAGCAGATAAAAATGCTAGATACTGGATCAAAGTAGAGTTCGCTGGTACGGTCGGAAATACATTCTCAGTTGTTAAATCCATAACGGTGAAAAATGGATATCAACAGTCCGATCTCAAAGTTGCGGGAATCGAAAATGGAAACCCATCGAATGTCCTTTATCCAGCTGGAACGTATTCGGGCAAGTACGGTGTTGCTTATGAGCTTGACGGCAAAACCATTCTAAGTTCAACTGCAGACGGTGTTACGACAGTATTGAATCAACCGGCTGGAACGTTCGCAAATTTCGTCGTTCAACCCCCAAAAGACGGGTTATCTCCCTATTGGACGAATCCAGCTCCTGCTAGCCAAAGTGTTAGCATAAAGGATATTGCTCTTGGAACCGTTACATTTAATTATGAGAAAGATCCTTCCTGGTGGGCTGACATTAGCTACCGCGCTGAGAATCATGAAGGAAAAGAAATGATCTCAGCAGACGGATTTATCGCACCGAAGACGGTGAATGTGAAAAAGGATGTTGAGTTTATAAAGAGTTATGGTGATATACCATCTGTATCTGGTTATGATCTGATCGGTTATAAGATAGATGGTGGCTCGACGATTGCTCTTACATCAGGTCAAGACATTGCCTTAACCCCAACAACTAATGTTGATATTACGTTCGTATACCGAACCCAAATATCAGGTCTTAACGGTAAGGTGTACGTTGCTGGTTCAAATCCAAAAAGTTATTTAGGTGGAATCGAGCTTACACTTACTGACGGTACGAATCTGTATACAGAAGTGAGTAGAGCAGATGGTTCCTACACATTTAGTACAATTCCCGTTGGGACTTACACAATGACGATTTCAAATGTCCCTGGTTTTGAAAATTATTCAAATTCACTTACGGTCACAGGAGTGACCCAATTCGATGTTCCGCTTCAGCCTAAATCCAATACGGGGGTAGCTGATGTGTTGGTTAGAGACAAGGTAACAGGATCTCCGTTACCAGGTGCTAAAGTAACGATTTATGGAAATATCTATACCACGAATGCGGAAGGAAAAGTACTTGCGGTTGAGCTTCCTGCACCTGGTTCACATGTGGTCATGGCTACTGCACCTTATTACAATCCAGGATCAGGAGTTGCGGAGTTTACTTCTTCCGCCGGTGACTATTCTTTAATAATCATTGAGCTTGAACAGGGGAATAAAGGTGCAATATACGGGGTGGTAATGGATAAAGACACTACAAATCCTGTTGAAGCAGCAATAGTCAAAACATTAAGCGGACAGAATGCTGCATCAGATTCATTTGGCCATTATGTGCTTTTGAATGTTGATCCGGGCCTGCACAATGTAGTTGCATCCCATAGTCAGTACAACACAGAGTTCGACAAAGTGACGGCTAAGACCAATACAAGTGTTGAGAAAAATTTCGAGCTGAGCAAAAATGCAGCATTTGGCGGATCAGCATCTAAATATGTTGTGACAGGTACGGTTACAGACTTCAAAACGCAAATGCCGTTATCTAAAGCCGTAGTGAAGGCAGCGAAGGGCACGGAAGTCACTGTTGATATGAACGGACATTATGCCATTGGTTATTTTGACGCTAATTCAGAAGTTGTGATTTCGGCGTCTGAAGCAGACCACGCGACAGCTTCTAGGCGAATAGAGGCTATAACATCTGATTCTGTCGAAGATTTTACGCTTAGCTCTAAAGTTTCGATTACTGTAAAAGGGATTTATAACAAAGGCTTGGCGGATGAGAAGGTATTGTACGCTTACACGTATCAACTCGATTATAGTGATCAAGATACAAATGTAACCTCATTCCATGTTCCAAAATACAGAATCAAAGGATCGAATCCGAACGATGGAACCTTCCCAGATTTCGAGACTAAAATCTTTAAGCCGAATATGGATAAAGAAATCATATTTGATTATGTTTCCAACATGGCTAAAGTAACCATTAATGCTTACTTAGAGGATGGCAAAACTCCACTACCAAGTGATATATTTGTTCCATTTACCGTAGAGTCTGAAGCGGGCTATCCATTTTCTTATACCGCACCATCTATCCTTGGCTATGTTAACTCTGGTAATCGTGGAATTGTTCCTGAGGTTATGGCAGACGGTACAAGTATGATGGATTTCTACTTTAAAGAAGCAGCTCCAGGAAGATTACAGATTAAGGCACTTGATGCGGATACGAACGAGATCTTGGGTTACAAAAATGTAGATATTCGCGTAGGGGAACAGTTTATATCGACAGATGATAACGCACCTACAAGTAGCGATATTTCGAATTTATCGTTCTATACATTAAAAGAAAACTCGGGAAATCCTACAAGTGTTACGTATGATGGTGTCTCAGCACCTGCTGATGTTACGTATCAGTACACGCGAAACACAAGAGCGGTTGTGGTCGAAGCGTGGGATGCAGGGACCAATACAAAAATCAGCTCCGAACCATCACAGCAGTATGGAATTGGACTCATGCATCATATTGCAGCACCACCAACAACCGTTGGTTACACATTGGTAGGGGAGTCCTCTCGGGCTATTATTCTACCGGATGGAACGGGAGATTATGTAATCAAGTTCTGGTACAACAAATCAGCAACAGGTGTAGTTACCGTAAAAGGCGTATGGAATAACGGAGGAACGGAAGAAGTAATTCATTCGCAGGATATTACAGCTACTGTTGGATCTACAGTAACAGCAGATGCGCCAAGCATTTCCGGTTGGTTGCTGAAGACAGGTGAAACGGCTACGAAATCTGTTATCGTTCCTGATTCTCAAGCTGGCGAAATCAAGTTTGTATATGAAAAAGATCTTGTTCAAGTCACGATTGAATTACTTGATAACAAAGGGAACCCACTGACTGCCCCTGCAGGTTATTCAACCGTAGTTGACGTACAAAAGGGAATCGTTCAGACGATTTCTGCGGCAACCATTGACGGATACGTTCTCGTTAGTCCATCAACCGTAAGTCAAACCTTTACAGCGGATTCAACCGTTACATTTAGATACAAAGCAACTGAAGATTTTGTAAATGATAACTCGGTAAAAATCCTTGTAAAGGGTGTAGATGCACAGACGGATAAGCTACTATACAGCTACACGAAGGCAGAACCAAAAAGCAATAAAGTGATTACTATAGAGGCTTTTGATGTGCCAGGATATGAGTTGGATGCATTAACACCTTCTCCTGCGACGGTTCCTGCAGATGGGACGGTAACTGAGCAGGTCTTTAAGTACAACAATCAAGCAACAAAAGTTGCAATAAAGGCGGTGCTTCCTGATGGTGTTACTCCAGTTCCAGGATACACACTGATTGAAGTGAATGCTGTGAAAGGACAGCCATTCAGCTATAATGCACCATACATTCCGGGGTATAACTTGATTAGTAATATTACGGATAGGATTGCGAACGTAAGTGACACAGACAAAACACTGACGTTTAAGTATGAGCAGGCAAATGGTAATGTCGTTATTGTCTTAAAAGAAAATGATACAAACGGACGGGTAATCAAAACACTGAGTGATACGATGATTGTTGGTGAAAGCAAGACGGTGGATGTTCCTGATTTGACAAGTGAATTCTATACAGCAAAGAGTACTGCACAGAATGTCATATATTCTGGTACTGCACTTGCGATTGAGTTCTTCTATAGTAAAGATAAGCGTAACGTTGATGTTGTCACTTATGATGTGACGGGTACAGAAAAACGGCTTAATACAACTCCACAACTACCGCAGCGTATTGGGGAAGTCGTAAACTTCAGTGCACCGAATGAGCAAGGGTATACGTTAACTAGTACAAGCCCGAGATTGGTGCTCATTGAAAGTGGAGCGGGCAATCAAGAAGTTCGCTTCAATTACAAATCAATGGCATCAGGTGATGTTGAAGTCAAGGCCATTGATAAATTGAATGGGACAATCATTCATTCCTATTCCGTATCTAGTACGGTTGGGAATCGGATTACCGTTCAAGCTCCTGAACTCATGGGTTGGAAACTAGAAGGTTCTCCAACGACTGAGATTGTTGTAGCAGACAAGGCGAGTGTGGAGTTTAGCTATATTAAAGATGTCGTTAAGGTTTCACTTGATCTGAAAGATGAGAAAGGCAATGTGCTTGCCCCACCAGCCGGAGTAGTGAGTAGTTATGAAGTAGCAAGAGGTGCTGATTATACAGCCTATGCTCCGTACATCCCAGGCTACGTGATTAGCAGCAACCAAACGGTATCCTTACTTAACCTGCAAAAAGATGAAGTAGCAAGCTTTACGTACAAACCGCTGGAAGAAATCATCGATCAATTCATGGTCAATATCGAAGTTAAGGGTGTGGATGCGAAGACCGGTCAACGGCTTTACAGCTACGTTGTAACCAAAGCGAAAAACAGTGGGAAAGCCACACTGAATGCCTTTGATGTATCGGGCTACAGCCTAGATGCAACAACAAGCAGCCCTGTTGATGTAACAACAGACGGCTCGGTAACCGAGCATGCGTTCAAGTACAACAGCTTAGCAATGACCGTAACCGTAAAAGCACAATTAGCAGATGGTACAGCAGTTCCAGGCTTCACGGACATTGTGGTGCCGGCAGTGAAAGGGCAAGCGTTTAGCTACAATGCACCGTATATTCCAGGCTACAACTTGAAGAGTGTGATTACGCAATCTATTGCAAGTGTAGCGGAAAATAACAACGAGCTGACTTTCACGTATGAGCAAGCAGATGGCAATATCGTAATTCTCTTGAAAGAAAATGACACCAACGGTCACGTAATTAAATCTCTAAGCGACAAGCTGAATGTCAATGAAACGAAGACAATTGCGGTACCAGATCTGACGAGCGAATCTTATACGGCATGGAGTACCGCACAAGACGTGACATATGACGGCAAGGCCTTAACAATCGAGTACTTCTACAAGAAGGATACTAGAGATGTTGATGTCGTTACGTATGATGTAACAACGGGCAGCACAGGAATACGGAATACGTATCCTCAAGGACCACAACGTATTGGGGAAGTCGTAAGCTTAGCAGCACCCAATGAAGTGAACCTTAGATTAGTAAGTGATACACCCAAATTGGTATTGATCACGAGTGGAATTCCAAATCAAGAAGTGCGCTTCGATTACAAGTCTATTGCACAGGACGAAGTCGTCGTGAATGCGATCGATGAAGCAAATAAAACGATCCTGCATACGTACAGCGTAAAAGGTACCGTAGGAAACAAAGTAAGCGTGAAAGCACCAGCGATGCTTGGATGGGCACTAAAAGAAGGCGAAGCTTCCACGAAAACACAAATCGTACCAGGCACGATTGAATTCTTGTATGTAAAGAATACCGTTCAGGTAGCGCTCGAACTGAAGGATGAGAAAGGGAATGCGCTTACTCCACCAGCTGGTATAGTGAGCAGCTATGAAGTGGCGAAGGATAGCGACTTTAAAGTGTATGCACCCCATATTCCAGGCTACGTGATCAGCAGCAGTCAAGTCGTATCGTTCACTAACTTGCAAAAAAATGAAATAGCAAGCTTTACGTATAAGGAAGTCATTGGGACTGGCTTAACGGTTATTCTGAGAGATGCTTCTAATGGTAATGCTGAGCTTGGCCGGGAGCAAGTGACTGACCTAACCGTAGGGAATACGTATACGTATACTGCGCCGGATTTAATGGGTATGGGCTATAACTTTGACCATGCTATGCCGGCAGTAACTGCAAATGAACGTGATATCACAATCACTGTACATCCTTCTGACAATACGATTGAAGCCTTCTATACCAAAATGAAAGCAGATGTAACGGTCATACATTATGACTATACGAATGGCATCGAGTTAGATCGCCTGACGGTGAAAAACTCAGTCGTAGGCAGTGTGTATACTGCTAGTTATTATGATCCTGCCAACTGGATTTTCCATAGTGGAAATAACAGCATCGTAGTAGATAAGGATGCTAGCCAAAATGTAATTAAACTGTACTACACCAAGGTTACGGATCATCCAAGCGATTCCGTCTTGATCCAGCATATCTCACGCGAGCGTGTAGGTGGAGAGATGAAGGTGCTTGCTGTCGAAACGAAGACCGGACAGATAACACCATATAGCTATGACACGATGGTAGAGAGCAAAGTTCCTGAACTGGAGAGTATGGGATATGTTATAGAAGTCTCAAGTATTGGCGTGCACAATATCCCGCTTGGCGGCAGTGTAACACTATATTATACGCCTGAGCGCACGAGTGCAGAGGTTTTATACTGGGATAAAACCAACAATACGTTGCTCGATTCCGTTACGGAGAGTGTATATGTAGGACAGACGTACATCCCGCAAATGAAGTATTACCCACAATTTACGTTTGCCGGCATGGAACCTGAAGGCGGCATTACCATCATGAAAGGCACCAATATCGTCCAGGTAAATTATACTCAGAATGAAATGGTTAGCCTGATGATCGAATACGTGACCCGTGACGGGAAACTCTTACAGACAGAAACGGTAGCCGGCAAGAGGGTAGGGGATGTCATTACCTATACTGCACCTCAAGCATTCAACATGGAGGGCAGAAAGTATGAACTTGCTGCAGGACAGCCTAACTCACTCACGATTACCCTTGCAACAGAAGGGAATAAACTAAGCTTTGTGTATGATGACAAGGGGAAAGATACGACGGTCATTACGGAACCTGGAGGCGGCAGTAGTAGCGGTGGCGGAGGAGGCAACAGCAGTATTACTACCTCAACGCTAACCATCGAGGGTATGGATGAATCGGGAAAGGTTATTTATAGCCAGACTGTGACTGCAGTCGTAGGTCAGAACGAGACTGCCGAAGCACCGATCATTGCCGGTTATACGCTGAATGACATGGCGACCAAGCGTATTCTAATCCAGACGGGTCCGAATAAGATAACTTTCCTCTATAAGAAGATGGATAAGGATGAGGATAAGGATAAGGACAACGGATTGGGTATACCTACATTAGAAAAAATAAAGCATTTGGTTTATATGCAAGGCTATCCTGACGGTTCCTTTGGTCCAGGTAAGCATATTACTCGTGCAGAAGCCGCTGCAATTTTTTATCGGCTGATTGTAGATGTGAATAAAGAGAAGCCTTTGGCTACCACATTTAGTGACATAAAATCTAGCGATTGGTATGGACAAGCTGTAGCTTATCTAACAGAGCATGGTGTTATTCAAGGTTATTACGATGGAACGTTTGGTCCTGGTAGAACCATTACAAGAGCTGAATTTGCAGCGATGGCTTCCCGGTTTGAACATCTTAGCAACAATGCCATCCATGCCTTTTCGGATGTTCCCACTGATCATTGGGCGTCTGAGTATATTACCAGCGTCTATACGAAAGGTTGGATACAAGGTTTCATCGATGGTACGTTCAAGCCTAATGATTCAATGACGCGCGCTGAGGTTGTGACGATGATCAATCGGATGTTAGATCGCAAAATTGAAAAAAACAACATCCCAACTTACGCGAAAAGATACAATGATGTCAATGAAGAGCATTGGGCATACCATGATATTGTCGAAGCGTCGACGTACCATGAGTATACCCGCCAAGATGATGGATATGAAATTTGGAAATAAGTTATCTTATAGACAACGTTCCAGTATTGTAGCGAACGAATAAGAACAATAACAAACCAGGCTAAGCGTATTTAGCCTGGTTTTTCTTCGTTCTTCTATAGTAGATGCAGAATTAGAGATTCGTAATCTTTCGATTGGCAACCATGAGCATCAGGAAGGAAATCAAAATGATGCAGATGGACCATAACCATGCTAATACGTTATTGCCAGAATCCACAGCCAGGTAAATGGCTGTCGGCAGGGTTTGTGTCTTGCCAGGGATATTCCCGGCGAGCATTAGCGTTGCTCCAAATTCCCCTAATCCTCTTGCGAACCCAAGAATAAAACCCGAGATCAGTGATGGAAACGCTAACGGCAGGGTGATCCAACGAAAAACTTGCCACTCGTTGGCTCCGTAGGATCGACCGGCATCCTCTATGGCACGATCGATCGATTGAAAACCCACTTTGACCGTTTGATAGATCAGCGGGAAAGATACGATCACGGACGCGATGACGGCGGCGTACCATGTGAACACCAGCGGTTGTCCGAATAACCATTCGATGGATCTGCCAACCCAACTTTTTCGCCCAAAGATAACCAATAGAATAAAGCCTACAACCGTAGGGGGAAGCACTAAAGGCAGCATAAATAACGTTTCAAGCAGGGTTTTACCCCGAAAAGAAGCTCGCGACATGAATCGCGCAATGAGTACTGCCACGATAAATACCAAGATACTCGCGATGAGAGAGACCTTGAGTGACAGGAGAATGGGGTCGAAAAATTCCTTCATGGGTACCGAAATCATTGGTTCGGTATGCTGAACCCGTACTTGATGAAAATATCTTGTGCGGCCTTACTTTGCAGATATTTATAAAATTCGTCAGCTTCTTGAGGATGTTTGGTAGCTTTAACGATCCCTACAGGATATTCAATGGCTTTGTGGCTATCAGGCTCAAGGGTGAGCGCTACCGTCACTTTCTGTGATGTTAAAGCGTCTGTTTTGTAGACGAATCCAACCTCTGTGTTGCCTGACTCGACATAATGCAAAACTTGTTTGACATCTTTAGCAAATACCGTTTTCGCTTGGATGGTGTCCCATAGTTGGTAAAAAGTAAGTGATTCTTTGGTATAATTCCCTACCGGTACACTCTCTGGTTCCCCGACCGCGATTTTCTTCACATTCGATGAAGTGATATCTTTGATGTTCTGAATGGCAAGGTTGGAATCCTTCGGAACGACCATGACGAGTTCATTGGTCAGCAGATTGACCTGTTGATCTTGTTCGATAAGCTGCTTATCGACAAGTGCTGTCATCTGTTTCTTACCGGCAGACAAGAATAAGTCAGCTGGAGCGCCTTGTTCGATTTGTTTCTGTAATGTCCCTGATGCTGCTAGGTTAAACGTGAGTTCGATGTTGTTGTGTTCCTGTTGATAGGCCGTTTTGATTTCATTTAAGCTGTCCGTTAGACTTGCTGCGGCTGAAATCAGCAATTCAACTTTTTGCGCGGAGGGCTTGTTCTCCGTACCGTTGGTAGAAGAAGCCTGTTCTTTGGATGCGCATCCAGTGAGTGCTACCATAACCAGCAATATGCTAAGCATTTTTTTTAGCATGGGTCTATTTCTCCTTTAGGATTAGATTCTGTTTGCTATTTTACCACACGAACGGATATGATTAAATATATTTAGTCATAACTAGTTATAAATAGTTATATTTATTTATGATTGTTCTGAAACATTATATAATGATCTAGCAGCATATTTCAAAGGCAGGTGAGGACATATGGCCAACGACATATCGTATACAACCGAAGAAATTGCAAAGATTCTGAAAATATCAAAACTTACCGTCTACGACTTGATTAAGAAAGGCGAATTGCCTGCTTATCGTGTCGGGAGACAGATGCGGGTAGATGCAGAGGATCTTGAACAATACAAACATAGAGCCAAAGGGAATCCGATACGTACGTACGCTAAACCAGATGAAAAGGTACAGGCTTCCTCGGGTAAAAAGACGATCGTCATCACCGGTCAAGATGTAAGTCTTGATATATTAACAAAGCATATTGAGAAGCATACCCAGGCTTACCGTCCGCTAAGATCTCATGTTGGAAGCTTGGATAGTCTTATATCCATGTATCAGGGACAAGCGGATCTCGTGAGTACGCATTTACTAGACGGAGATACGGGAGTGTACAATGTTCCGTATATTCAGAAGCTACTCGTTGGATTTCCGTATATCGTCATCAATTTAGTGAGTCGGGCTGCGGGATTCTATGTGCAGAAAGGAAACCCGAAGCAAATTCATCATTGGCGGGATTTGACTAGAGCCGGTGTAAAAATGGTTAATCGAGAGAAGGGGTCCGGCGCACGTGTGTTATTGGACGAACAGCTTCGTATTCTAGGGATATCATCGAAAGAAATCGATGGCTATACGCATGAAGAGTCTAACCACTTGGGGGTAGCAGGGAAAGTGGCGACAGGGCAAGCTGACGTGGGTGTAGGGATCGAAAAGGCGGCATATTTGGTAGGTGTCGATTTCATTCCTTTTATACAGGAGCGGTATGATCTTGTCATGATCAAATCTCCTCAGAATATGGCGTGGATCGAGCTTGTCCGAAGCATTCTTGGTTCAGAAGACTTCAAGAACGAATTGAGATCCATACAAGGCTATGATTTATCCCTTACTGGGAAAGTGATGATCGAAGTTGAATAACCATAGAAGAGGAGTATATCTCAATGCATTTTGTGTTTGATTTAGATGGAACGATTTGTTTTCAGGGGAAACCGCTGTCGAGTAAAATCATTGACGCGTTACAAGAAGTAACCCATCAAGGGCATGAAGTGGTCTTCGCGTCGGCAAGGCCGATTCGAGATATGCTGCCTGTCATCCATCCCGATTTACATGGGTATGCCATGATTGGAGGCAACGGATCTCTGATTTCCAAACAAGGGGAAATCGTGTATTCACAAGGATTTTCACCTCAAGAAATGAATGACATCATGTCGCTCATAGGAAAGTACAATGCCACCTATTTAATTGACAGCGAATGGGATTATGCCTACACAGGTCCCCAGGATCATCCGATATTGAACAATGTAGATCCAGATCAATTGGCGAAACGCGTACATGTCGAAGAGCTAACCTCTATCGTTAAAATCTTAATTCTGACTTCGGATAGCTTCGAAGAGTTATCTGCGAGACTAACTGAACTGGATGTTTTCGTGAACCGTCATCGCCATGAACATGTGCTGGATATCAGTCCGAAGGGGATACATAAATGGAGCGCGCTTCAAACTTTGGGCGTTCAGGAAAGAAGTTATATCGCATTCGGTAATGACGCGAACGATATTACGATGTTTGAACATGCTAAACACGCCGTCATGATCGGGTATTACGAACCGTTATCCTCATCGGCGACCGAAGCTATCGAACTTGTAGATGATTACGAACAGAAGATCGTCGATAAAATCCAAGAATTATCTCGCGTTGCAATTACACGATAGTGTGATCAACAAAAACCAGTCCTACACGGTATTCGTGTGGTGGACTGGTTTTTCTATGATTTACAAATGTTTCGTTTGAAATTACAGGAATTTTGGTAGTATGAATAATAGCTGCTTTAATGCCGCCAATACGTGTACTAAGGGAGAGAACTGTGATGTGCAGAAATATTAAGACCTTATTTAACTTCGATCCACCTGCAACTGAAGACGAGATTCAGGCAGCAGCGCTTCAATTTGTCAGAAAACTCTCAGGCTTCAATACACCTTCGAAGGCGAATGAAGATGCGTTCGAACGAGCCATCAGGGAAGTCACCGCTGTAGCCACGAATTTGTTAGACTCTCTTGTAACGAATGCAGAACCTCGCAACCGGGAGGTAGAAATGGAGCGAGCTCGCGTTCGGAACGAGAAAAGATTTGGAACTGGAACCGTTGAGGATGGAGCAGATGGGTAAGTAGGAATCACCTGCCTATAATTCACGAACCTGGGTGCCCTGATAGACATTCATTCGATTATACGAACTGGTGAATTGACCTGTGACAACTTGATTTGGAGCTTTTGGCATCTCGATATCCGTGATTTCTATGGACGAGTTATAACCAGGTTGGAATGTTACGGTACCAAGCTGGACTTCGTCATAACCATAGCTAAAACCGTATTTGCTTTTCAAAACAACCTTTGCGGTCACCGGCTGTTGACTATGATTATAGAGGGAAATTCTACAGTGTCCAAACCAGTTGTCTCCTTTCGGTTCGAAGCTGCATTGTGATGTAGTCTTATCGGTCTGTAGGGCATACATGCCTGATGCGAAATACTGTTGGTACACGGATACAACTTTATTCGGTAGCGAAGTGACGATGAGAAAGGCGATAAACCCGATCAAGAGCCGGCGTCGATGTAACGAGCGGGCAAGCATCTGGATGAAGATAATAAGACAGATAATTAATGGAAGCCCGGTAAGAATAAGCGTACCATTCCCTAGAGGGAGTACCGTCTTGATGTGAAGACCATTCAATATCCATTCAAACCACGTATAATCATGCGGGAAACGTATCGTTAGCAAGCTGAGCACAACGAGTCCGACAATGGCCCAGGTGAACTTTTTCTTGTCTCGAACGAGGTTCGTGTGTGAAGAGAGTTGTCTCGAATTGTCTATAGGCTTCACGCGCCACGCATAGAGAAGTCCCCAGAAGATGCTTGCGACGCTCCAGAATAGCAGCTGGTAGTGCAGATTTTGCACATCGCTCATAAGCACGATGATTACGATTATGATAAGGAAAAAGGTACCTCCGCTTTTCAAAGCGCGCCATAGATAAGATTGCAGCTTTGTATGTTCCACGCTGAATCGCATCCAATATAACCCATAATAGGTATTCTATTACCTATTCGACAGCAATCCATCAGATTCCTATTCTTCCTCATGTTTTCTATTGCAGGGGTTCACCCAAAAAGATAATTTGTTAAAACCTCGAATCAAGAAGAGGATTTTGCGAAGCAATCGTGAATATAAAAGACAAAACTCAATCCAAAAAAGAAGAGGTGCTTGCCATGATAACCAATTCGATTGTAAAACCAACCCCGAGACAGCTCGATTATCAAGACTGGGAATTCGGCCTATTCGTGCATTTCGGCCTGAGAACGTTTTATGAAGGGTATGTTGATTTTGACCCGAGGGGTATGTCTCCAACGATGTTTAACCCTGAACAATTAGATTGCGAGCAATGGATACGCACGGCGAAAGAAGCCGGAATGAATTATGCGGTATTAACGGCGAAACATCATGATGGATTCTCAAATTGGCCGTCGCAATATAGCACGTTCTCCGTTGCGCAATCCCCGTGGAAAGAAGGCAAAGGGGATGTGGTCCGGGAATTTGTAGAGGCTTGCCGGAAGTATGATGTGAAGCCGGGATTATATTATTCTCCATTTGATGGATCGGCTGATTTCTATAACCAGGATGAACAAGCTTACGATGATTACTTCGTGAACCAAATTACAGAGCTGCTAGGCAATTACGGTGACATTGATATTCTGTGGTTTGACGGCTGCGGCTCGGAAGACCATGAATATGATTGGAAGCGCATTATCGGGGAGATTCGCCGTCTTCAACCGAATATCTTAATTTTTAATATGGGTGATCCTAATTTCAGATGGGTCGGGAATGAGGATGGAATTGCTCCAGTTCCTTGTTGGAATGTGGTGGATGCGCTTGAATTCTCGATAATGACCGAAGAAAAGGAGTCCTTATCCGAGAAGCTCTGGCTCCCTGCGGAATGCGACGTTCAAATGCGATCGAACTGGTTCTATAGCGATAGTGATGATCATACGATCAAAAGCTTGGATCAATTGATGGGCCTATACTATTATTCCGTTGGACGCGGCACGAATTTGCTGTTGAATATCGGACCGGACCGCCAAGGCTTGCTTCCTGCATTGGACGTCAAGCAATTGAGTGATATGGGGGCAGAAATCCGCAGAAGATTCGATAATCCGATCGCTACGATCAGCGGAGCTTCCAATCCATCGATGGAATGGGTGTATGAACCAGCTCAACCTCATTTAGTGGATCATATCGTAATTCAAGAGGATTTATCCGAGGGGGAACACATCCGTCAGTTCCAAATCAACATCATGACTGAAAAATCACATCGTACCGTTCCCGTATATGTTGGTCAAAATATCGGTCATAAGGCGATTATCCGGATTCCGCCGGTGAAGGCTCGCAGCATTGCGTTAGCGGTAACGCAAACGGATGGACAGCCTTCCATTCAAGAAATGTCATTCTATTACGTTGGAGAGTAAAGGGTGGGACGACCACTACAGTTTCATGCCAACGGCACATTTCGTATTGTCCAATTCTCAGATACAGAATACATGGATGATGTTCCCGAGCTCAATGCGCGTACTACGAAGATGATGCGAGACGTCATCCTTGCGGAGCGGCCTGACCTGGTTGTGTTTGCCGGGGATGTGATTGGAAGTTTACGATGCAAGGATCCTGAAAAGTCGTTCCGACAAGCGGTATCGACCGCGGAAGAGTTTCACGTGCCGTGGGTTGCTATTTTCGGTAACCATGACTCGGAAGCGGGAATCACCCGAGAACAGTTAATGGATATTCAATTAAGTCATACCTACTGCGTAGCAGAGCCTTCGGCACCGGATGTCAGCGGCGTAGGGAATTACGTCTTGAAGGTCTTAGGCAACGATGAGAGAACGGCTGCTGCATTATATTTTTTGGATAGTGGAAGTTATTCATTGCTTCCTCAGGTACCCGGCTATGATTGGATTCATCGAGATCAGATTGAATGGTATGCGGCACAATCCAAGATATCCACTGCCCAGAATGGGGGCAGCCGATTCCATCTCTCGCTTTCTTCCATATTCCGTTACCGGAGTATCAAGAGGCATGGAATGCGGGCGAATGTAAAGGGGAGAAAAGGGAAGAGGTTACATGTCCTCGCGTGAATAGCGGTTTGTTTGCCGCCATGGTTGAGCAAGGGGATGTCATTGGAACTTTTGCTGGGCATGACCATGGGAATGATTACTCCGGAGATCTCCACGGAATTCAGCTCTGTTATGGACGCTCTTCCAGCTATATTCTTTGGGATACGGATATTCCCATTGGAGCCAGGGTCATTGCATTGCAGCAAGGAGCAAGAACCTTTGAGACTTGGTTGCGTTTAGATGACGGTTCGATTGTACGTTAATGAATACATGGTTAAGTGAATTACAAGATTGTAGCAACCTTGGTCCTGTTCGTATAAGGGCCAAGGTTTTTTAGGCTGTACACTTGATTCTTGATTCATGAAGGAGGATAGTAGTAGCAGCGGAGTTCTTGATATATTAGAAAATTGACATCCATCGAGGGGGTTAATGATCGTGGCTTTTGTTGAACATCGGCGTTATCCATCGGAATTTCAATTCGCTGCGCATTACATTGTTAGCGACTTTACGTTTTTGGCGCATTGGCACACGGAAGTGGAACTTCTGTATGTTCTAGAAGGTCATTTGACGATAGGTATCAACCAAGTGACATATGAGTTGCATGCAGGAGACATCGCCGTGATCGGGAGCGGTGACATCCATTATTATAGCGGCAGTTCTGAGAAGGCTCGAGCCATCATGGTCATCTTTCATCCGAAAATGATCGGGTATGAGCGGGGATGGAAAATTCACAATCAATTTATTTCCCCGGTAATGACGGCGAGTAGTTTTCAAGCAGATGAGCAAGAATCTATCAAACAAGCGTTTCTGCATGCGATAGAGGAATTTGAGCATCGAGGTTCCGGCTGGGAAATGTTCGCGGTCAGCGAGGTAAATAAAATATGCGCGATGTTAACCCGTATCTCAGATCAAAAGGGATCGTTACAGGAGGCATGGAACAAGCTCGCCTTACGCAATACGGAGATCATGCAGAATGCCTTGCATTATATCGAAGAAAAATACAATGAAGATATCAATCTGGAAGATACTGCGAAAATATTAAACGTGAGTCCGTTCTACTTCTCGCGCTTGTTCAATAAAACCGTCGGCATGAACTTTCGCAGCTACATTAACCATCTTCGAATGAATAGAGCCTATTCTATGATCGTAAATACCGATCAATCGCTAAGCACGATCGCGATGGAATGTGGATTTCAAAGTATTCGTTCGTTCAATCGGGTATTTAAGTCTGTGAAAGGGATCTCGCCTTCCTCTTTTCGTCAACACAATAGCTAGTAATATAGAGCATTCGACTCCATGCAATTGAGCAAGTTTTGTCTATATAACAAGCAATATTTGACGAGTTTTATGATCGTGCGTTGCTATAATAAAAGTATAGGAAAGACCACTGCATGAAGGGAGTGCGAAGCGATGTTACCAAAAAAAGCATTGATCGTATGGGGCGGCTGGCTCGGCCATGAGCCGCAAGAGGTTGCCGAAATATTTCGCAAGTTATTGACAGAAGAAGGATTTGATGTGGAAGTATCAAATACGTTGGAAGCTTTCGCGGACGGAGATCAACTCAAAGGGTTGGACCTGATCGTTCCTGTCTGGACGATGGGTGAAATTTCACAAGCACTTGTAGATAACGTATCTGCTGCGGTTCAGAGCGGCGTAGGTATCGCTGGGTGTCATGGCGGCATGTGCGACTCGTTCCGCAATAACGTCGATTGGCAGTTTATGACGGGCGGCCAATGGGTGGCGCATCCAGGAAATGACGGCGTTGAATATACGGTTCATATTAAGAACTGTTCGAGCCCACTGGTAGAAGGGATACAAGACTTCCAAGTCTCATCAGAACAATATTATATGCATGTTGATCCAGCCGTTGAAGTGTTAGCAACGACGCGATTCCCTCAGGCTGCTGGACCTCATTCCCTGAATAGGGCAGTAGATATGCCTGTCGTATGGACGAAGCGTTGGGGCGTTGGACGTGTGTTCTATAATTCGTTAGGGCATCACGCAGATATAGTAGACCAAGCCGAAGTGAAGGAAATCATGCGCCGAGGATTCCTCTGGGCCTCTGAAGGTAAGGAAGCGGCGCAGTCATCTTCATCTGATTTGGCAACCCAAAATAACGACATAGCCAATCGTGTCTAGGAGGGGAAGAGTATGAATATAACACATGTAGGAATCATTGGTTGTGGGAAGATTAGCGGCGTATACTTCGAAAACTGTAAGTTGTATCCGACGCTGGACATCGTAGCTTGCGCAGATCTTGACTTGGAGCGTGCCCGAGCGGCCGCTGACCATTACGGCATTGCCAAGGCATGCTCCGTGGAGGAGTTGTTGGCTGATCCGAGTATCGATATTGTCATTAACTTGACGATTCCGGCCGCTCATGCTGAGGTTTGCTTGAAAGCGCTTCAAGCGGGCAAACATGTATATGTTGAGAAACCTCTTGCAGTTACCCGTGAGGAAGGGCAGCACATTCTGGCTGTGGCGAACAGCAAAAGCCTGATGGTGGGAAGTGCGCCGGATACCTTCTTAGGCGGGGGAATTCAGACCTCCGTCAAGCTGATTGAAGATGGATGGATTGGCACGCCGGTAGCGGCAACAGCATTCATGATGGGACGAGGCCATGAGCATTGGCATCCCGATCCTGAATTCTATTATGCCAAGGGCGGCGGACCGATGTTCGACATGGGACCGTACTATTTGACGGCGCTCGTTGCCATGTTAGGACCTATTCGCCAAGTCAGTGGAATGACGAAGGTGACATTTCCGGAGCGGACGATCACGAGTGAGAAGAAATATGGGCAGACGATCCATGTCGAGACACCGACACATGTTGCGGGCCTTCTGGATTTCCACAACGGTGCCATAGGGACGATCATTACGTCGTTCGATGTGTTTGGCGGATCGCAATTGCCGCATATTGAAGTGTACGGTAGTCAAGGTACGCTGCGGGTTCCTGACCCGAACGGGTTCGGGGGACCGGTGCTGCTGAAGCGACATGATTCGAATGATTGGATGGAGATTCCGCTCAGTCATGGCTATGCGAATAATAGCAGAGGCATCGGTGTCCTTGATATGGCTTATGCGATACAACATGGCAGGATGAACCGAGCCAATGGGGAATTAGCTTACCATGTCCTAGAAGCGATGCATGGTTTCCACGATTCCTCCGATCAAGGCAAGCATTATGTGATGCAGAGTACGTGTGAGCGGCCGCAAGCGATGCCCGTAGGAATGATAACCGGGCAGTTGGATTAAGTTCATAACAGGAAGAAAAAACGTTGCGACATTTTGATGTCACAGCGTTTTTTTGCGTTTTATTCGAACGAGGCAGCGAGAGAACAAGTCACGATCGTCATAATAAGAAGTCATCATATTAGTAGTCGCTATATTGGCGTCCATATTAAAATTGACTTACAAACGATGCTGCACAAGAGAGGGTGAGGTCATGCAAGATACAGGAACAGCACTGCGGAAGCAAGAACATATTCGCTCAGCAACACAGAAGAAACAGAGTAACTTGGTGAGGAGCTTAAAGAAGTATAAATGGTTGCTACTGATGACATTACCAGGGGTTATCTATTTATTCATTAATAACTATATCCCCATGTATGGAGTCATTCTCGCATTTAAAAACTTGAATTATGCCAAAGGACTCTGGGGAAGCGACTGGGTGGGGTTTGATAACTTTAAGTTTTTGTTCAATTCGCCTGATGCGTATCTCATAACAAGGAACACCTTCTTGTACAATATTACGTTCATTATTTTGAATTTGATTATGGCGGTCGGTGTCGCCCTGCTTATTAATGAAATTAAGGATAAGGTCATCTCTCGATTCTATCAAAGCACGTTCTTACTGCCGCATATTATCTCGATGGTTGTCGTCGCCTACTTGGTGTATAGCTTCCTGAACGTGGAGAGCGGCATGGTGAACCGGCTGTTGATGAAATGGTTACATATCGATGCCATTTCATGGTATAGCGAAGCCGATTACTGGCCCTACATTCTCGTCATCGTGAACGCTTGGAAGAACGTAGGGTACTTATCCATCATTTATTTCGCTTCCATTATCGGGATCGACAAAGAGTACTATGAAGCTGCGACGATCGATGGCGCAAGTAAATGGAAACAGATGACCCGAATTACGATTCCTTTAATTGCTCCGGTGATTACGACGATGACGTTATTAGCGGTAAGTGGGATTCTGAGATCCGATTTCGGATTATTCTATCAAGTACCGATGAATACAGGTGCACTGATCCCAACAACCAATACCATCGATACATTTGTCTATCGTGCCATGATTCAATCTGGTGATATCGGGATGTCTTCCGCTGCAGGGATCTATCAATCTGTTGTCTGCTTTGTCTTAATCTTAGTCGCAAACGCTGCAGTTCGGAAAATTAACAAACGAGATGCTCTATTCTAGGGGGGATACGTACGATGGGAACTTTTAACTTGAAAAAAAACTGGGGTCCTGCCTTGATTCATCTATTCTTCTGGGGCTTCACAATCGTATCCTTGGTACCGTTCATCTTAGTATTTATGGTCTCCATCTCGAATGAGGATTCGATTCTGCAGAACGGATATTCCTTATTTCCAAGCCAAATTAGCTTCGCTGCTTACCAATTTCTATTTAATGATTTCTCGGAAATCGCGAAAGCATATAGCGTTACGATTATATCTACAGTCATCGGAACGATCGTTAGTCTGTTGATCACGGCATTATTTGCTTACCCGCTATCTAGAGCTGATTTGCCATTTCGGCGGACACTGTCCTTCTATATCTTCTTTACGATGTTGTTCGGCGGCGGGATGGTTCCATGGTATATGACATATGTGAACATGTTCGATATGAAAAATACGATTTTCGCGATGATCATTCCGAACTTGTTATTAAGTGCTTTTAACGTGTTGTTGATGCGCAGCTTCTTCGCAACATCGATACCTGAATCCGTGGTAGAATCGGCAACGATTGACGGTGCAAGTGAATTGAAGATATTTTACAAAATTGTGGTACCTCTCTCCTTGCCTATCATGGCAACCATCGGTCTATTCAACATGCTAGCGTATTGGAACGATTGGTATAATTGCATGCTGTTCATCGATAAACCGGAACTCTATAACATCCAGTATCTGATGACGAAGACCTTAACCAATATTCAATATTTGCTTATGAAATCGAACAGTTCTGCACAGGTAGGGGAACTACTTGCGAAGATGCCGAGGGAAACGGTGCGAATGGCCTTAGCCATTATCGGTATTGCACCTTTATTATTCGCGTACCCTTTCTTTCAAAAATATTATATCAGCGGGATTACAAGCGGAGCAGTCAAAGGTTAACCCCCAATGCATGCATAGGTATCTGGAAAGGAGAGGGTGCGATTTTTCTGGCTCTAGGAAGTTGAAACTATTGTATAGTGATAATTGAGAGGAGATAAGGTATCTATGAAAAAATCATTCCAGATGGTCTTGATGATGGTGCTGTGCAGCATGATTGTTCTTGCGGGATGCGGCAGCAAGGGTGCGACAAATGAGGGCGATGCGAACAAGGATGCGGCTCCAACAACGACAACAGGGTCCGGGTCAGACAATTCATTAGCACCTTATAAAATTACACTTGTGTATCCAGCTACAGCTCCGAAGGATCTCCAACTCGTCCAGGATGAAATGAGCAAATATTTGACGGAGAAGATCAATGCGACGATTGAATTGAAACCGATCGATTGGGCTTCATGGGATGATAAGACGAACCTGATGAAAATCTCGAATGAGCCGTTTGACCTTATGTTCACAGCAAGCTGGTTTTCGTATCCGAAAGATGTGGCGAAGGGACAGTATTTGGAGCTGGACGATCTGATGAATCAATATGGGAAAGAGATTCCCGGGGTTCTAGGCGATGATTTTATTAAAGGTTCCAGAATTGGCGGCAAACTGTATGCTTTACCGACTAAGAAAGAGTTTGGTCAAGGCTTCGGTTTCTTATTCGACAAGAAGCTCGTTGATAAATACAAGATTGACACGAATGGAATGAAATCCTTAGACGATCTCGAAGCAATTTTCACCATGATTAAAGCTAGCGAGCCAAGCATCACGCCGATTGTATCCAGTAAATTCACGAATATTTGGCAAGCATCCAATTACGATGGGATTGTAGCGAATCTCTCCATTCCTCGCGGTGCCAAAGAAATTAAAGCCATTGATACCTTGGAAGATCCTAAATACATCGATTTCTATAAACGGATGAATAAGTGGAATCAAAATGGATGGTTTGATAAAGATGTGCTTACATCGGATGCAGACCAAGCCATGAACATGATCAAAGCGGGCAAAGCGTTCGCTGTCGCGCAATCCTTAAAACCAGGTAAAGATAAAGAAATGAGTCTTAGTTCTGGGGTAGAGGTCGTGCAAGTCGAGACAGCTGTACCGTTTACGACAACGGGTGATGCTCAAGGTGCGATGCTCGGGATTTCGCGTACCTCCAAAGATCCTGCGCGTGCGATGATGTTCCTCAATCTGTTATATACGGATGCGAAATTACTGAACATGCTGGATTGGGGGATTGAAGGGAAGCATTACGTTAAGAAATCTGATAACGTGATTGATTTCCCAGAAGGCGTGAACGCGGATACTCAAAGTTATCCAAATCCAGGCGGTTGGATGTTCGGTAACCAATTCAACTCCTACCTATGGTCTAATGAAGACCCGAAGAAATGGGAGCTGTTCAAGGCATTTAATGATAGTGCGGAACGCTCGATTGCTCTAGGATTTGCCTTCAATCAAGAGCCGGTCAAAGCGGAATTGGCGTCCATTGCGAACGTAGAGAAAGAATTCGACGCTACTTTAAGATCTGGAGCTGTAGATGCAGAGAAAATTATTGCCAAATGGAAAGAAAAACGCAATGCCGCGGGTTATGAGAAAGTGAAGGCTGAAGTTGATAAACAGCTTGCGGAGTGGGCGAAGACGCAACAATAAATCATTCAAATGTAGGAATCTTTGACGAAGGGACTTTGATCCAATAAGTTCGTTGTCAGAGATTCCTTTTATACCATGATGTAACTATAATCATAGTAAGCTTTGAAAGATACAACGATCCGTAGGGCAGAGGTGACTTATGAATATCAAAAGTTCTCTTCGATTTAAACTAATTATTGGATTTATCACCATCGCCGTGCCGTTGGTGATTTTGCTATTATATAACAACTATTACGCATCCAATACGATTAGAGAACAAGTCGCGAACTCTAACAAGAACTCCGTTATCCTCTATTCCAATCAGATCCAGGCCGCACTGAATAAGGAAACGAATTTTCTCTATAATATAGCTTTTGAAGATCCGAATATGGCATCGCTGTCGCTCTTGCAGAATGATCCTTTTGAATATTATCTGGCGAAAGCAAGACTTCTGAATACGTTTACGAGATACCATCGATTTGATAATAGCGTTGACCTTCAGTTTGTCTATTCGGTTAAGAAACAAGATTTATTTAACACGCCGATCAAAACGACATCCTATGAGGAATTGCAATCGATTCAATCTTCGATTCTAGGGCTATTAAAAGACATCTATCCTGAAAGCGATTACTTCCGAGAGTGGAAAGCGATCCAATATGATGATAAATATGCGCTCATCCGATTGGTCAATACGGGGGACGGTTTCTACCTTGGGGCATGGGTTCAATTGAAAAACTTAATGATTCCGTTCGATTTGATCCACCTAGGAGAAGAGGGATTCGCCTCATTTGTAAGCCGTGAAGGAGCCTTAATTACGAATACGAAGGGCATCAAGTCCTTTCAATTAGTACCATCTCTCTGGTCACAGTCGGAAGAACCTTATCAAGTGGTTACGAACCAAGATGTGAAATATATTGCCGTGACGAATCCAATTCAAGGTACAGACATTACATTAAGCGCGTTTATTCCGGAAAAAATGATGCTTCAGAAGTTAGATCACTTCCGGGAGTTTATTTTTCTCATTCCGATTCTTGCGGCCATCGTCCTTATTTTTTATTTAGTCTATTTGAATGACATCATTGTGAGGCCGATGAACCATTTGATCCGCGGCATGCGCAAGATCAAACACGGGGACTGGGAAATCCGGTTGAATAATTCAAGATCCAGAGAGTTTTCAATTATTAACGAATCGTTTAATAGCATGGCTTCGGAAATTCACGCGCTCAAAGTGAATGTATATGAGGAGCAGATCAAAGCGCATAAGGCAGAGCTCAAACATCTGCAATTGCAAATCAATCCGCATTTTCTGTTGAACTCCATTAACATTGTCTATAATCTAGCGGAAATCAAAAATTACCACGTGATTCAGCTCATGTGTCTGAACTTGGTGAAGTATTTCCGATTCACAACGAAAACCAATCAAATGGTCGTTACGATTGCCGAAGAAATGGAGCACATGGAGAGTTACATTAAAATACAACAGCTTAGATTTCCAGATCGAGTGACCTATGGCTATGAAATTGCGAAAGAGCTGGAGACGGCGGCGATACCGCCATTATTGATCCAACCCTTTATCGAGAATGCCATCAAGCATGGATTTGATTTTTTGGATGAGCCCTTTCATATTAATATTCGAATCATGCCGATCCCGCAGACGGATCTATGTGAAATTGTGATATCGGATAATGGAAGCGGGTTTCCCGAAGACGTATTGCTGGATATCCAGCGGGGAACTTACCTGGAAATAAATAAAGGGGATCATCTCGGGATTTCGAATGTGCATTATCGCTTAAAACATATTTTTGGGGAGACATCGGATTTACAGTTTGATAATCAAGTGGATTCAGGCGCGATTGTACGGATCGTGCTTCCTATAAGAACCGTAGAGCACTTCAATGGATAGTCATATATGGGAGGTAGACGATGTATAAAGCACTTATTGTGGATGATGAAATCTATGCGGTATTGGGGATCAAGAGTGGTGTGAACTGGGAGGCGCTGCAAGTTTCGGAGGTTTATGAAGCATATAATATGCGGGATGCCATTAAAGTGTTTGAACGTACGAATATCGATATTATGATTTGTGATATTGAAATGCCGAAAGGGAACGGCATCGAATTATTGGAGTGGGTCAACGAGAAATCACCGGATACCGAGACCATTTTCCTCACGGCGCATTCGAATTTCGACTTTATGAAACGGGCTATTCAATTGGATGGATTCGATTATTTATTGAAGCCGATTGAATTCGATGTGCTGCAATCCACGATTTCAAAAGCGCTTCAATCCATTCAACATGAACTGGAATTGAATCGTCTTCGTGAACAATACCAGCCTTCCTATGCGTTATGGTCCCGGAAAAAGACGTTGATTGCGGATAAGTTCTGGAATGATCTATTTACCCAGCGTATCGTGTGTACGCCCGCGAATGCAGCGAACTTGCTGGAAGATCATGAACTGCCGCTACATGAACAATCGAAGATCCTTCCAATTATGATCAGTGTAGAAACATGGACGCGAGAATTTAGTGTGCGGGATGAAGAAATGATGGAATACGCGATACGTAAAGCAGCGTCTGAGATGCTATTGTCTGATCAGAAGGGGGAGGTCATTCAGACGAAGCAAGGCGTCAATGTCGTCGTTGCGTATATGGAGGAAGACCGGTTGGTTAACGAACAAGAGCTTGTTCGACGATGTGAGGCCTATATCCAATCCTGCAAGCAGTATTTCTATTGTGAAATTTCCTGTTATATTGGGGAGGTCACGACGTTGTATGAAGCACAGCATATCTATAACAAACTTCTTGAGATGGAGTATAATAACATGCACAAATCCAATCAGGTCTATTCTCTGCAACAGTTTCATATGAAGCCTATCACGCTCAAATTCACGGAATTCTCGGCTTGGACGATCCTTATTGAACAAGGAAAGCTGGAAGAGATGGAGAAAGAGATTAAGCGCTGCATGACCGCACTTCGTTCCGATTCGCGATTATCAGCAGGTATCGTTAGAGCCTTTTATCAAGATTTTCAACAGATGATTCATTATATTCTGCATAAAAACGGACTGACGTCACATGAATTATTTCTGCATACGGATGGGGTGTCACAGGAGGTAATTCCACGTTCTATTGAAGAATTGCAAGCAATAGCTCTTCATAAAGTTTCTGTTATCTGTCATTATCTGCATCGCAATGAGTCGATTATTCAGCGGGTGCAATGCTTCATCGCCGATCATTTGTATGATCCGATTACGAGAGAACAGTTAGCCAGCTATGTCCATCTCAATCCAGCTTACTTGTCTAGACTATTCAAACGAGAAGTAGGTGATTCGATAACCGATTATATTCTGCATGAGCGGATGAAGCTTGCCAATGAGCTCATTCGTAATACGAAACTGCCGATATCAGATATCGCGAAATCTCTGGGGTATACGAATTTCTCATACTTCTCCAAAATGTACAAAAAGGTTTATCAAGCGACCCCTCAACATGTACGACGGCAATATGCATAATGTTCGATACGAAAGGCCCTGATTAGGGTCTTTCCGTTTGTTCAGGCCGATTTGAGTAAATAATTTATTTCATGGTTGCTAATCGTTTGGTTGTGTGATAAGATGTGTTTATAACAAATTTAACCCTTAAAATTCACATATTGAAAAGGATGTCATTTCTGTTATGGTGCCTTTTTCAATGTGTGATTTTTTTTGGAAAAAAGCATGTTAATAATATTACTTGGAGGTAATGAACAATGGAAACAGGAACAGTGAAATGGTTTAACGCAGAGAAAGGATTTGGCTTTATCGAGGTGGAAGGCGGAAATGACGTATTCGTACATTTCTCAGCAATCCAAGGCGACGGATTCAAATCTCTTGACGAAGGTCAACGTGTAGAATTCAATGTTGTACAAGGTAACCGTGGTCCTCAAGCAGAAAACGTTGTAAAACTATAATTCACACAACACAAACTGCCCTTAACAAGCGTTAAGGGCAGTTTTTTTTTAGACCAAAGAGGAGGGGTTAGCTATATATTATCGGAGAAAATCGTTAGAAGAGATTCCGCAGGAAGACACCACGATTTGGTCGTGTCAGAAGGAAGATTGTAATGGATGGATTCGGGATAACTTCGCGTTTGAGAATGAACCGGAATGTCACATCTGTCATTCCCCTATGATTCGCAGTACCAAAATGCTGCCGCTCATAACGAACTCGAATAAGGATATGAAGTCCCTTCGTAAAGGTACCCAGATTTCAAAGATCGATTAATAAAAACACGAGGAAATCGTAGATGATATGTTATAGAAAAAAGAAGCGCGTACCGTTCCTTTATCAGGATACGAGACGGGCTTCTTTTGGTTATCGGGCGATTATAAATTTATACCGCGGATAGCTTAAATACTTTGCTCGTGAAATCCCCACGAACCGAGGAGACGTCAAGACCCACATGCATTAATCGATCCCCGCCGAAAACTTCGCCCGACGCATCAACACGGTAATTTTTATCGGCATCCAGTCCACGCAGCGCGAGTCTCCGTAATGGACCATTAGGTTCAGCTAAGACATTGAAGTAGAAGACAAGGGCTTCACTATGGTCTTCGCTTACGAACATCCAGGCCGTCTCATTGCCTTCGAATGGGCTTTTGATTCGATATAAATCTCCTTGCTGCACCAATCCGCGGATTTCTTTGTAGAATGAAATCTGCTGTTTAGCAATTTCATTCTCTTCTTCTGTGAAGCGGGTCAAATCCAGCTCGTAACCGAAATTGCCTGACATCGCTACATCCCCGCGCATCGTTAATGAAGTCATACGTTCGACTTGATGATTCGGTACAGCCGAAATATGCGCGCCCATGGTGGATACCGGATAGACCATGCTGGTTCCGTATTGGATTTTCAGACGTTCGATGGCATCCGTATCATCGCTCGTCCAGGTCTGCGGCATGTAATAGAGCATCCCTGGATCGAAGCGTCCGCCGCCGCCGGAACAGCTCTCGAATAAGATGTTCGGGAAGTCACTTGTTAATCGCTCCAACAATTCATAGAGTCCTAGCATATAACGATGTACGGTTTCGGTCTGCTGCACAGCGGGTCTGTCGGCTGAACCAATCTCCGTCATATTCCGATTCATGTCCCATTTGATGTATGAGATCGGAACGGTGGAGAAAATGGTACTTAACCGTTTATACAAATATTCGCGGACATCGGTTCTGGACATATCCAGAATAAGCTGGTTGCGTCCTTCCGTGCGGCGACGGTTAGGAACATGAAGACACCAATCCGGATGCTCACGATATAGCTCGCTTTCAGGTGAGACCATTTCAGGTTCGAACCATAGTCCGAATTGCACACCGGTCTCATTTACGCGTTGGGCAAGATTATGAAGGCCCTCAGGAAGCTTCTTGCGATCTTCGAACCAGTCGCCTAATGACGTTGTATCGTCATCGCGTTTGCCGAACCAACCGTCATCAAGTACGAACAACTCGATGCCTAGTTGGGAAGCGGATTTTGCGATCGCTTCTATTTTATCGGCATTAAAGTTGAAGTACGTCGCTTCCCAGTTATTGACCAGGATCGGACGTTCCACATCCCGATGGACGCCTCTGCACAATCGTGTCCGATACAAGCGGTGGAACGTTCTTGACATGCCGCCGAGCCCTTCATCCGAATAGACAAGCACGGCCTCAGGCGTCTGGAAGCTGGCCCCTGGCTCCAAATTCCAGCCGAAGTCGAACGGGTTGATACCGATGTTCACGCGTGTCGTAGCAAATTGGTCAACCTCAGCCGAAGCGACAAAGCTGCCGCTATAGACAAGGTTGAAGGCGTAAACGTCGCCTTGATGCTCATTCGTCTCCGGACGTACCAGCGCAAGGAATGGATTCTGCTGATGCGAACTGGAACCGCGACGGCTCTCGATTCTTGTCGCGCCCGGACCGAGAGGTCTGCGCTGCACATGGCGTTCCCTTGCCCATGCGCCGGACAAATAAATCGCTTCGTACGAAGCATCCGAAAGATCGATAGATGCGCTCAATGCGCGCCATACTTGAATTGACTCGCTGCTTGGATTATAGAACTTAGCTGATCGCGTAATGGCGTTATGGTCCCTAAATACCGTATAACTTAGCGTGACGGTCATCCCTGAATGGGAATCGATAAGGTCTAATTCCAAGGTTTGTGCTTCATCTTGTGACTCGGTATAAACGGCAGGCAAGCCATCTAGCGAAGGTTTGCCTTCAACGATGCGATGGCTGAGATAGGATAACTCGGAGATGCGGCTGCCGTCACGAAGCTGAACTTGATAGGCAGGATCCCGGAAATCACTCGTTCCGTATTGCGGGAATTCCTGCGGCAAGGTGTCTAAGGATAGTCGTTTGTCTTCCGGAAAAGGCGTGGGACTGAACGAAGCGCGTTCCGTTGGCGTGATGATGCCGTCCAAATTCGAATCCGCGCGTAACTTTTTACCCCAGTAGACATGAGATGGAAAACCTTTTACGATTTGAATGACGTAACTGGTGTCTTTCGATTGTAAATGGAATAATTGCTTGGCCTCATCATAATAAATAGTCATGATAACAGACTCCTCTCTTCATGCAGGTCCTAAGGGGTACCTGTACTCTCGCGTACAATCAACTTCGTGTTAATCGTTACGTGGGCTGGCGCCTCACGGCCCTCCATGCACTCCAATAATAACTGCACCGCTGTTTTTCCCATTTGCTCAGGATAGACTTTTACGGTTGTAAGTGCGGGCTGGACATAAGCGGAGAAGTCAAGATCGTCGAAGCCGATCAATGACATGTCCTCCGGAACTTGAATCCCGTGTTCTTGCAATGCGCGGAGCGCCCCAATTGCGATCGGATCACTTGCGGCAAAACATGCCGTAGGCCGATCTGGTTTACTTAATAGCTCATTCATCATTTGGTAACCGCTTGCAGCATTCCATTCACCTAAGTGGACGAATTGAGGATCGAAGATGCCTTCGGCTTGCATGAGACGTTCAAATAGGGTGTGTCTGGCTTCGGGAACAATTTCTACTTGATGCTGAACCCCAATGCGTACTAACTTTTTCTGACCGCCGATGAACCCAATCGACCGATGACCAAGTTCGAACAAGTGTTGGAGGACATCTTCCATGGCTTGCTCGAAATGAATCGTAACTGAATCATATTCCCGATGGCTTGGGATATGGTCTACCAGGACAATGGCTTTCTTATCGGGATACAGTCGTTCAATATCTTGCGGATCGATGGAGCCAATGACGATAAGACCGTCTACGGACTGCAGCGTTAGAACGTCTGGACTGGCGAATCGGAATACTTTGCGAATGCCAATCCCTAAATCTTCGCAGCGAATTTCGATACCTCTGCGGATGGCTGTGAAGTAAGGGTCTTCACGTTCATCCTCCGGCGAGCACCAGAGAAGAAGGGCGATCTCTTTACGAGCCCGCTCGGTTTCTTGCTTGAGTCGCTTGAGACGATGAGGTTTGTAGTCGAGTTCTTCCGCAATGGCGAATATTCGAGCTCGTGTATCCTCGCTAACCGATAGACCCGAATCATTGTTGAGGACTCGCGATACGGTGGCAGAAGATACACCGGCTTGCATAGCAATATCTTTAATGGTTGCCAACCTGAACACCTCGTGTTTAGTAAATTTATTAACTAAATTTCAATTACACTATAGCATAGCGTGCTACGGAAAGACAAGGCATAAAAAAGGTAACCTGTGATGATGATTCATATATCCTCGTAGCCGGAGCAGAATGCTCGTTTTCGTCGGCTACCATCGATTTAATGAAGCGCAAACACAGCCGAAAACGTGAAATGTATCCCACCATTTCAGATGACCCTATGATATAATCGTATAGATTTCATCAAGGAAAGGATTGGGAATTATGGTGCATAACAGAAGTATTGGACTAGCTATTGTTTTATCGTTCATTACTTGCGGATTTTACGGTATTTATTGGATGTACAAGATTTTTGAAGAAACGAGAATTCTGAGTGGGGACCGTGAGGGAAGTGCTGGACTGGATTTAGTTCTTACGATTATAACCTGCGGGCTCTATGGATTCTATGCGGTATACCGGGCGAGCAAACGGTTATACGAGGCAGAATTGGCGCAAGGAAATCCCTATGCAAGCGATGAGTCGGTTCTTATATTGATTGTGTATATCTTTGTTTCGGTCATTTCGCTAGCCATTATTCAATCGAAGATTAATAAAATGGTAGGGTATTAAGGATGATCCTTGGGAAGCCGATCGAGAAATCACGGTATTTTCCGATACTCGTATTCGTTGTCGTCGGGCTGTTAAGCCTCTTGGCGAATGAATTCCTACATGAGAGTATTTGCTTATTCATGCGGGTCTTTGGGGTGCCGAGTCCAGCCTGCGGAATGACAAGAGCTTATATGAGTCTCATGCAGGGAGATATTCGAGGGGCTTTTCAGTTCCATCCGTTGTTCTGGATGCCTCCGTTGATTTGCCTCCTTGCGTGGTTTCGACGATTAAGCGACCGTGTCGTTTACATCTGTTTGTTTCTATTGCTAAGCGTATGGGTCATTCGGTTCGTCACGATGTTCCCGCATCAGATTGAGCCTATGGTATATAATCCGCATGCAGTCGTTCCGACCATCCTTAGAGAAATTGTGAGGTTTTTGAATTAGCCTACAGCCTTGCTGTAGGTTTTTTTAACATTCTAGAATTTATTAACTTTTCGAGAGATTGCCGAAATCAAATTAGGGTGCAGGGAACAGAGCGAGAAATGAACGGACACAGGAGACCTTAATTATGCCAAAAGCACTCAAAATACAGGGTGAAAGGACACAGTAGCTCTTATCATGCTAAACATAAGCTATATACTCATGATTCGAAAGGAATAAGGGTATCTGAGTCCGAAAAATGGCAAATCTATGAGCATAGCAAACAATAAGGTCTCTCGTGTCCGTTATGCACAAAGAGCTTATTTAATTTGTCAAAATTTCGTATCTACGACAGCTGAAACGCAAAACACCAACCCACCTTCCTATCCACCGACGTGTTCTTTTCGATGATCGTTATGTTTGCGAGTTAACAGTAAGAAGAAGCTACTCATTCCTAATAAGTTTTAGAAACAGTAGCTTTTGTTTTGTAAGTTACCAAAATTATAGGTTTACAGATGGGAAAGAAAGCGCTATGATATATAGCATAACTTGTATACAAGTATACATGTGGACAGAAGGGGTGATCCAATGAAGTTAGGCATGATTGGCCTAGGTAAAATGGGATTCAATCTGGTACAAAATTTGCTTCATCATCAACATCAGGTCGTAGTGTATGATGTGAATCCAGAGCCAGGACAGAAATTATCCGAGCTCGGTGCCGTACCCGCGACGGCTATAGAAGAATTAGTATCTCAGCTAGCAAGCCCGCGTGTTGTGTGGGTGATGGTGCCAGCAGGCAAGATTGTGGATCAAGTGTTGGATACCTTAATTCCGCTGCTATCGCAAGGAGATATCGTAATTGACGGAGGGAACTCTCATTATAAAGAGTCCATAGCACGAGCAGCAAAGCTGAAGCAGCATGGCATTCATTTCTTCGATGTGGGAACCTCGGGAGGAACCGAAGGGGCAGCGCAAGGTGGTTGCTTCATGATTGGCGGCGATCGGAATGTATTTCCTGCCATTGAGCCTTTATTTCAGGGTATGGCTGTGGATCAAGGCTATCTATATGCAGGCGAAATCGGCAGTGGTCATTTTCTCAAAATGGTTCATAACGGGATCGAATACGGTATGATGCAAGCGATTGCAGAAGGCTTTGAAGTGTTATCCAAGAGCCAATATGATTACAATTATGAAGATGTTGCACGCGTATGGTCGAACGGATCGGTCATTCGAGGCTGGTTAATGGAATTAACGCAGAATGCCTTCTCGAAAGATCCGAAGTTAGACAGTATCCGCGGTGTCATGCAGAGTTCAGGCGAAGGCAAATGGACGGTAGAGACAGCGCTTGACTTGCAAGCGAGTACGCCGATCATCGCAATGTCCTTGTTGATGAGATATCGTTCATTAGAGACGGACACGTTCAACGGGAAGGTTGTTGCGGCGCTGCGTAATGAGTTTGGCGGACATGCCGTCGTGCAGAATAACGAATAAGTACAAAACTCCAATGGAATCGTAGGGCCATACTATGCTAAAATCGTTAATATTGATGAAAAATAGGGCCAGAATACGATTTACATAGGAGAGTTGAATGATGATGCGTTATCCTTCTGCATGGTTGCAGGGCATTTCTTTAGGAGAATCCATTGCCTGTGAGCTGCGATTACAGATTATTAATGGAACCATTAAACCGGGCGAGGTCATATCCGAGAACCGAGTGGCTGCTGATTTTGGCACCAGTCGATCCCCGGTAAGGGATGCCTTGAAAACGTTGTCAAGCGAAGGTCTCATTCGGCTGGAGCGCATGGGCGCCGTGGTTATTGGGCTTAGCTTGCAGGATGTTGAAGAGTTGTACGATGTACGTTATATTCTCGAGAGCTTTGCGCAGCAACGGCTCGCTACAGGAAATCATGACGCATTATTTGCGAACTTGAAGCAAATTATAGATAAGATGGAATTGGCGGTTAAATATCAGGATATTGTGGAATTTTCCTATTTGGACTTTAGTTTTCATGAAGCCATGGTGACGGAAGCTCAGCATACAAGAATTTTGCATTTGTGGAAGAGCATTCGTAATATCGTATTGACCGTGATGTTGATTACGACGGAAGAAGTATTCACCGAAGGTGAAGCAAAGCTTCGTATGGTCATCGATAAACATCGAGGGGTTCTGGCTGCATTAGAATCGAAGGATGTTGCAATGATTCAGAAGGTTGTTCAGGACTATTTTGCAGATTCGCATCAAACGCTTCACATCAGTATCCCGTAAGGTATGAGGAAAAAACTTCTCATATCGTGATACTTTAACTTGTCGACAAGTATACAATATTAACTCCACGAGATAAGGAGACATTCATCATGAATAGTATTTTTGGTCTTAGTCATAACATGACATTGATCATTTGGGCATTGCTCGCGATTGTTTTTCTAGTCGTGCTTATTGCGAAATACAAATGGAATCCATTTGTTACGCTGTTACTTTCTTCTCTAATGTTGGGGTTCTTGGCAGGAATGAAGCCTGAAGAAATCATTAAATCTATCACCGGTGGTCTGGGAGGTACCTTAGGCACCATTGCGATCGTGATCGGGCTTGGGACCATGCTGGGTAAAATGATGGCCGAATCCGGCGGCGCTGAGCGTATCGCGACCACACTCGTCGATAAATTTGGCGAGAAACGCGTGCATTGGGCGATGATGGTCGTTGGCTTTATTGTCGGAATTCCCGTATTCTTTGAAGTAGGAATTATTCTTCTTATTCCTATCGTGTTTATCGTGGCGCGTAAAACAAAAATGTCTTTATTACAAATCGGTATTCCGATTCTTGCCGGACTATCGACCGTGCATGGACTTGTTCCGCCGCATCCGGCACCGATGATTGCGATTGAAGCGTATCATGCGGATCTAGGCAAGACGATTCTGTACTCATTAATCATTGGTTTGCCTACGGCGATTATTGCAGGCCCGTTATTCGGTAAATTCATCGGGAAACGTGTTCTTGTAGAGCCGCCAGCGCAGTTAGCGGAACAATTCGCGACGAGCGAAGGACGGAAGCTTCCGGGCTTCGGTATTACTTTATTTACGATTTTATTGCCGGTTATTCTGATGTTAATCGGATCCGTTGCCAGCATTGTAGATCCAGCAGGAACGAGCTTCCTGACACAGTTCAGTGAATTTATTGGCCATGAGATTATTGCTTTGTTAATTGCCGTTGTATTCTCATTTTTCTCACTTGGGTTTGCAAGAGGTTTTTCGAAAGAGGAAGTATCGAAGTTTGCCAGTGAATGTCTAGCGCCTGTCGCAACGATTATCTTAATCATTGGGGGCGGCGGTGCATTTAAGCAAGTTCTAATTAATAGCGGCGTAGGCGGTGCGATTGCCGAGATTGCTACGCAGGCGAATGTGAACATCATCTTCTTCGCTTGGTTTGTTGCTGCACTGATCCGTGTGGCGACTGGTTCAGCCACGGTAGCGATGACTACGGCAGCCGGCATTGTAGCACCTGTCATTGCGCTAACACCCGGAGCAAATGTTGAACTTGTTGTTCTCGCGACTGGTGCAGGATCTTTGATTCTGTCGCATGTGAATGATGCTGGCTTCTGGATGGTGAAGGAATTCTTCAATATGACGGTTCCACAGACGTTAAAATCTTGGACAGTCATGGAGACAATCCTATCCGTGGTTGGATTAATATTCATTCTACTGCTGAGTACGGTCGTATAAATTCAGTTCATGTTATCCTGCAATACAATGATGAAAAGAGGTTTATCCAATGAATCAACTGAACTATATGATTGGTGTTGATATTGGAACAACGAGTACCAAAGCTGTTCTATTCGAAAAAAATGGGAAGGTCGTTACCAAGGCAGACCAGGGTTACCCTTTATATACACCAAATTCCGCGGTGGCGGAGCAAGATCCGGAAGAAATATTTCAAGCGGTGATGTACACCTTGAAGCAGGTGATGCTGCAAAGTAACGCTAAACCCGAACAAGTGCTGTTCGTATCCTTCAGTTCAGCGATGCATAGCGTAATTGCCGTGGATGCGGATGGCAAACCACTTACGAAATGCATCACATGGGGAGATAATCGCAGTGCGGCTTGGGCTGAACGTCTCAAACATGAATTCAATGGTCATGAGATTTATCTGCGGACAGGAACACCGATTCATCCGATGTCCCCGCTGCCGAAGCTCATGTGGTTGCGGCACGATCACGAAGATATTTTCCAGAAGACGAGCAAGTTCATTTCCATTAAGGAATATATTTTCGCAAAATTATTCAATGCGTACGTCATTGACCATTCCATTGCGTCTGCAACGGGGATGATGAATTTGAAACAATTGGATTGGGATGAAGAGGCCTTAGAACTTGCCGGGGTTAGAAGAGACCAGCTATCGACATTGGTGCCTACGACGCATGCGATGCGCGGAATGAACGCTGTCTTCGCGGATGAGCTGGGACTTGACGTCTCGACGCCATTTATCGTTGGCGCAAGCGATGGCGTTCTATCCAATCTCGGTGTGAATGCCATTCAACCAGGCGTGGTTGCAGCAACGATTGGTACGAGCGGCGCAATTCGAACCGTTGTCGATCGTCCAATGACAGATCCCAAAGGACGAATTTTCTGTTATGCATTAACCGAAAAGCATTGGGTCATCGGCGGTGCTGTGAATAACGGTGGGATGCTATTTCGTTGGGCAAGAGATGAATTCGCGGCCTCGGAAGTAGAGACGGCCAAACGTCTGGGGATCGATTCATACGACTTATTAACCCAAATTGTATCCAAGGTTAATCCTGGGGCAGACGGATTGCTATTCCATCCTTATTTGACGGGTGAGCGTGCACCGTTGTGGAATTCCAATGCACGCGGCTCCTTCTTCGGCTTAACGATGCATCATAAGAAAGAACATATGATTCGCGCCGTATTAGAAGGCGTCATATTTAACCTGTATACGGTTCTGCTCGCCATGGAAGAGCAAATTGGGCGCCCGACGAAGATTCAAGCTACAGGCGGGTTTTCCCGCTCGCCATTATGGCGTCAGATGATGGCGGATATTTTTGATCAGGAAGTTGTCGTGCCAGAGAGCTATGAGAGTTCTTGCTTGGGAGCGGTTGTGTTGGGGCTCGTAGCCATTGGTGAAGCAGAATCCTTCGATATTGTATCTCAGATGGTTGGCGCAACACATGAACACAAACCAATTGCCGCGAACGCAGCGATCTATCACCAGCTCCTGCCGATTTATATTCAAATTGCACGGAAGTTTAGTGAAGAATACGAAGCAATATCAAGATTTCAGCAACAACATATACAAGCGTAAGGGTGAACCGCTCCTCGATTTATTGGGGGGCGGTTTTATTGTTTGGTCAATTCCAAACATCTGCGTATAATAAAATAGGCATTGGATTCATAGGAATAGGAAGGTATACCATATGAACGATAAAATCGTTATGCCGGTCTGGACGTTCGGCCTATTCATCGTGGTGATGAATACGACCATGTTTAACGTATCCATTCCAGGTATCATTCATGATCTCCACATCTCAGCGGATTTGGGTTCATGGATCATTTCAAGCTACTCCATTGGTTATGCCCTATCGACGATCATTTACAGCAGACTATCCGACAGCGTACCGATTCGAAGACTTGTCGCCGTTGGCCTATCCATCTTAGGGTTATCTTCCATGTTCGGCTTGTTCGTAACTTCCTTCCACACCTTATTGGCAGCGCGAATTCTACAATCTGCGGGGGCGGGTACCATGGCGGGTCTTGGGCTTGTGCTTGCGAGTCGATATATACCGTATGAGCGACGCGGAAGTGCCATTGCATTAATTTCAGCCGGGAGTGCCATGGCTTTCGGTCTTGGACCTATTGTCGGGGGGATCATTAGTGAATATTTTGGATGGAACGGACTGTTTGCTGTAACGTGTCTCGTTCTGATCCTACTGCCCATCCTTATTCGATTACTGCCGAAGGAGGAGCCGAAACCATTTACCTTTGATGTGGCGGGAGCGGTGTTGACGGTGTTAAATGCGGTCACCTTATTGACGGCTGTAACCCAACGGTCTCTGCTCTGGTTCTTGGCAAGCGTGCTGACCTTTGCCGTCCATGGATGGCATTTGCAGAAGTCTAAGGAAACTTTTATTAACGTTGAACTCCTAAAGAACCCATCCTATTTGAAGTTATCTGCTGTAGGGTTTTGCATCCTCGTACTCAATTTAGGAAATTTGTTCTTAATGCCGCTGGCGCTCTCGCATCTATTCGAGAAATCACCGCTTGTGATCGGGATGATGATTGCACCCGGGGCGATTCTATCCGCATTTCTGACGCGATTCGTTGGCCAATGGATTGACCGATACGGCAATCATCGATTTTTATTGATTGGGCATGGCATGCTTGCAGCCGTTATGGCCGTGTTCGCATTGGATCTGGTCAGTTCACCGGTAATTATCATGATCGGTTATATTTGCTTTGCGCCTGCCTATTCAGCAAGTATCTCAGCACTCAATAACGAAACATCACGAATCTTGCCTAAAAAACGGATTGGCTCCGGCATGGGACTCATGCAGCTCATCCAATTCTTTGGCGGTTCCATCTCTGTTGCATTATGCGGTCTTTTACTAGCGGTACAGACGAAAGTGTCCATAGGGACAGCGTATCAACATGTGTACCTCATTCTGTTCTTCATTAGTCTATGCTCCCTTGGTGTATTGTTCTGGTATCGTCGTTCGACAACCCGAGGAAATCTCCAGGGAAGCGTCGAGTCTGCCTCTTAGCAGAGCAAACGGATGAGGAATTCGATGGTAAAGTATTGCTTCGATCTTCAAAATCTATTATAATAAAAACTAATAATTAAATAATACGTGTAATTGTTTTTTCGGAGGAGCCTGCCAACAAGGGCTCCTCTTTGTCTTTTTTCAGAGAGAGAAATCATCAAGGAAGTGGGGGGAATCATATGGAAAGTGTACTATATCTTGTTTTAATCCTATTGTTTACGAAGGTGGCAGGAGATCTGTCGGTACGAATTGGGCAGCCGGCTGTATTAGGTAAACTTATAGTAGGGATTGTGTTAGGTCCTGCGATATTAGGGTGGATCAGCGGGGATAGCAGTTTTATCCATGAAATCGCGGAGATTGGCGTGCTGCTGCTCATGTTCATAGCAGGTCTCGAGACAGACCTCGATCAATTGAAGAAGAACTGGAAATCTGCATTTGCCGTTGCCGTGGGGGGCATTATTCTCCCATTAATTGGGGGATATAGCGCTGCGCTTGCTTTTGGGTTTGAACAAAGTTATGCCTTATTCTTTGGGGTTCTGTTCTGTGCGACTTCAGTCAGTATATCGGTTCAAGTACTGAAAGAGATGGACCAGCTGAATTCAAGAGAAGGCACGACGATCCTCGGAGCTGCCGTTGTAGATGATGTTCTTGTTGTCATCTTGTTAGCCTTTATTATGAGTATTTTAGGTCAAGGTTCGGATGTGTCGATGGGACTTCTCATTGGGAAGAAGATCATGTTCTTCGTCATTATTATTGCAGCCTGCTTGTGGTTGGTGCCGCTCGTTATGAAGTGGTTCGCACGTCTAAAAGTAACAGAGTCTGTCATCAGTGCAGGTCTCATTATTTGTTTCTCGTTCGCTTATTTTGCAGAGTGGTTGCAGATGGCAGGCATCATTGGCGCTTTTGCAGCAGGAATTGCCGTATCGCAGACACCGTTCAAACATCAGGTTGAAGAAAAAATCGAGCCGATTGCCTATTCGATTTTCGTACCGGTATTTTTCGTAAGTATAGGGTTGAATGTATCGTTCGAAGGGATTGGCAGTCAGATTTGGTTGCTTATCGTGATCACGCTCATGGCGATTGTGACGAAATTGTTGGGCGGTTGGTTAGGAGCGAGATTAACAGGTTTCAACAACAAATCTGCGTTAGCCATAGGTTCAGGGATGATATCGCGGGGAGAAGTAGCACTCATCATTGCGGCTACAGGATTACAATCGGGGTTATTGCAGCAAGAGTATTTCACATCTGTCATCATCATGGTTATCATTACGACCTTAGTTACGCCGCCGATGCTGAAGATATTCTTCAGCTCACCAAGCGCTGCCCAAGACAGCAAAACAGAAAATGTCGTGGATATGTAAAATGACAAAGCCTACAGGAAACAATTCTGTGGGCTTTTATCTTGATGGCTGGATCTTGATGTGTTGATCAAGAAAAAGTACACTAAATGAACAGAGGAGGGATACCGTGACTGTATTAGACGTTCATATTGAGGAAGCAGGGTATGAAGCAAGCCATCCCCAAATCCATGATATTCAATTTCAAGTGAAAGCCGGAGAATTAGTCGGTCTGATCGGACCGAATGGAGCCGGAAAAAGCACAACATTGAAGGGGATCATGGGGCTGCTCAAATTTTGCAAAGGCGATATTCGATTTATGGGAGAGCAGAAGACGTACGCTTATATACCGGAGAAACCCATCATGTATGATGCCATGACCTTATGGGAGCATCTAGAGATCGCAGCTGCGGCGTATCAGTTAACTACAGAAGTATTTCATACACGAGCAACGGAATTATTACAACGTTTCCGCATGGAAGAAGTGAAGCATCAGCTGCCATCCAGCTTCTCCAAAGGGATGCAGCAAAAGATGATGCTCATTATCGGATTCTTAACCAAACCGGATGTCTATATTGTGGACGAGCCGTTCGTGGGCTTGGATCCCAGGGCAACGAAGGATTTTTTAATGATGCTGCACGCTGAGCGGGAGCGAGGTGCGGGCGTCCTCATGTCAACGCATGTATTGGATACCGCGGAACGCATTTGCAGTTCTTTTGTTCTCGTGAATGAGGGAAGCATTGTAGCCCAAGGAACTTTATCGGAAATTCAAGCACGAAGCGGGATAAGCGACGCGACGCTCTTGGATTGTTTTGATGCGTTGACGTGAGGTGGAGCAAAAAATGGATATGAATGCTTGGAAGTTAGGATGGAGACGACTCGAAGACCAGTGGCGATATCAATATCGGGCTTTGCGCAGCGCGGTGGATTGGACCGTGATGTTATACATCATTCTTCCGGGTCTATTCTTCGGAATTCGCGGGTATTACTCTTTGTGGGCTGAAGGATTGCCGGGTTGGATCTTGCGGATTCCTTTCACGGTTCTTGTGGTGGCATGCTATCTGTGTGTTCGAATGGGAAGTATCCGTGTATTGGTGGAAGAAGGCGATGCGCTTTTTCTCAGGCAGAAGAAAGAATGGGTATACAAATTGACGCTCATGGGTTGTACATACAGTATAATTCTTCAAGTACTTAGACAAACCGTATTATGGGTTATTTTACTGCCGATATTGATTCGTGTATTTGGATGGGGTTATGAGCAATGGGTTATGGTCTTATTCTTCAATATCATGGCCTCCGTCCTCTGGTCGTTCGTCCAGAATAAGATAAACATTTCATTTTCGGGATGGCGACATGTTCTGATGGGTACACTTTTTACCGTCATTGGAGGGATGGGATATACCGTTCTTATGGTGACATATGCTGAACAGGAGCGAATCCTGATTTATGTGAGTATGCTGCTTCTTCTCTTGAACGGCTTGTTTTGCTGGCGGAGGATAAAGAATATCCATTCGTTCGAAGGGGATGTTCGGGAAGAAGGGAAACTCCGTATGAAATGGACGGCCTTCTTGCTTCGTGATACGCTCGATCGCCAACCATGGTTCCGTACGCGCCGGCCATTATTATTCCGCAGTTCGAATCATCTATTCCGCAAGCGGGATACGCCCCAGGTTCTTGCCGAGTCGAGTGTGAAGTCATTGTTCCGCATGCCGGTGCACATAAAATTGATGGTACAATTCTGGGTTGTGGGGACGGTCGCAGTCCTATTAACGCCGGGAATGTTGAAAACATTCGTGTGTGTCGGATTAATTGCGCTGCTGATGTATTGGATGAACGGGGTATGGAAGCAATTTATCGCAGCCGATTATTTGAAGCTGTTTCAGTGGGAAGAGAAGGTTGTACTGTCTGCAAAACCAATGGCGATATATGGGATGATGCTTCCATTAATGTTATGGTTCGGGATGGTTAGCGGCGGGCTGCTATTCGGGTGGATCGGCGGTATCGTTGCACTTCCGCTATGCGCTGCAGCCGGTTGGGTTGCGGTGAAGCGTTTGATTGTCTATCTGTAATTTTGTGTTGTATCTAAAGCAGCTAACAACGCATCTGTAACCCATTGTTCATGTTGCGTTCATATTCCTCCAGTAAGCTAAAGACATACAGAAACTTGCTGGAGGAGTGGTTGTTGATGAAATTAAAATCACTGCAGTGGACATCCATGATTTATGCCATATTAGGATTAGTGGCAGGTGTGTTCTATCGTGAATATACGAAATGGAATGACTTTGACGGGCAGACGTTGTTAAAAGGGCTGCATACACATATTCTTGTGCTCGGATTTATGTTCTTCTTACTTGTCTTGATATTGGGTAAATTGTTCGAAGTCCACAAGGCGAAGTCATTTAAGGGATGGTTCTGGGTCTACAACATCGGGTTCCTGCTTACTCTCGCAACGATGGTTGCACGTGGTATCGGACAAGTCAAAGGACTAGAACTTCCTGGATTAAGTCATGCTGCTGGTATGGGGCATACCATTTTAGGCGCTGGACTGATCTGGCTGCTGATTTTGCTCGGCAAACGCATTAAGGAATAAGTTGTCGCTGCTTCCGGTATTGCTTCGGCGTCATCCCGGTGTATTTTTTGAACACTTTAGTGAAATAACTCTGATCGTGAAATGTAAGACGCGAACAGATTTCGGATAAGGGGAAGTCGGAGAGGGTAAGCAGCTCTTTGGCTTCCTCTATTCGTTGTCGTTGAATGTATTCGCTCACCGAGATACCTACTTCTTTCTTGAACCGTTGTGAGAGGTAGTTCGCATGTAAATTTGTGATTTCAGCCAAGGTGGTTAGGGAGATTTCCTCATATAAATGGTTAAAAATATAGTTTTGGCAACGGGATATGGCTGCAGATACGTTAGGCAGCTGACGTGCATGCACACGCTCCGTAAAGTCAACAAGTGCAAGAACAAGAGCTTTTTCAACGTCATTCTTTTCTTTTAGCTCCTCGATTTGCTGAATATGTAAGTCGCTTAAGGAGTAAGCTGCTTCCCAGAACAATCCGCCTTCTATTGCAGCCCTCGTCGCAAGTGTAATTGCTGTAATCGCTAAATTTTTGTAGCTGCGAAGATGGCTGCGCTTGGAGAGCGTTCCCATCTTTTCGTCCGATAGCAAGGGAAATAATCGTAACAATTCCTCTTTTTTACCTTGCTTGATCAGTTGAAACAGCATGGCTTCATGCGTAGGATCTTGATGGAAATGACGAAGCTCCCGACGCTCAGCGATCGTCTTACGGAGATCATCGCCGCTCTGGATTGTAGAATCTTTCGGATGGGCAGCTATAATGACGTCATGAAATTCGAGGGTCTTCCCATAAACTAGAAAATGCAGCAATAATGCGGCATGAATAAATTGTTTATTACTCATCTGAGGTACTTGGCGGTAATAGGCTGCCCATTGCTCCTGTTCACGACGGGGAACTTGAAAATCATGAAATAGATTCTGCATCGTCTCTTCTGACAATAAGCTAGGGATTGTAGGACCCAATACAATCATCCCTGGATTTTTCCCGGGATCTTGGACCTGCATGACCACGTAATATTCCAAAAAGTTCGTAGAACAGAGAACGGGCTTACTGCCGGGATCGGTATCATGAATGAAGTAATCGAATACTGCAGAGATATCACGGAATCGTGGATGCAGTTGAAAAGAGGAAGGGAGAAACATAGACTCTGTCGCTGTCGAATTCCGATAGCCAACAGGGATGCGGAACGTTTCATACAGCATGCTGCTCAGGTAACGTATGCCCTTTGTTGTATACATCGAGGTCAATGAATCACACCACCTTACAAAAATACCAAATGTATTATGAGAATACCATAATCGGTTTGTTGATTCCAGTAACATGTTAGTAAGCATTAGGTTGATAACATTGAAGGAGTGATATGAGATGCGTAAGGATATCCAATCTATCATCGATCAAATGACGTTAGAAGAAAAAGCAGGGTTATGTTCCGGTTCTGACTTTTGGCATACGAAAGGTATCGAGCGTCTCGGTATACCATCTCTCATGGTTACTGACGGACCACACGGGTTAAGGAAGCAGCAAGATGGAGCCGATCATCTTGGATTGCACGATAGTGTCCCAGCGACTTGTTTTCCTTCGGCTGCAGGCATGGCAACATCATGGAACCGAGCATTAATACAAGAAGTTGGCGCAGCTCTTGGCGCAGAAAGCCAGGCTGAGCAGGTCAGTGTCCTGCTAGGGCCGGGCGCAAATATTAAACGTTCACCCCTCTGCGGCAGAAATTTTGAATATTTCTCAGAGGACCCGTATTTATCGTCAGAGTTGGCAACGCAGCATATTCAGGGCGTTCAAAGTCAGGGTGTCGGAACATCGTTGAAACATTTTGCAGCGAATAATCAGGAGCATCGGAGGATGTCTGTCAATGCCGTGATAGATGAGCGGTCTCTCCGCGAAATTTATTTGGCAAGCTTTGAAGGCGCTGTCAAGCATGCTCAACCCTGGAGCGTGATGTGTTCCTATAATCAAGTGAATGGGGAATATGCGTCCGAAAATTCGTTTTTGCTGACCGAAGTGCTGCGGAATGAGTGGGGATTTCAAGGATTTGTTGTATCTGACTGGGGAGCGGTGAATCAACGGGTTCAGGCGTTACAAGCTGGTCTGGAGTTGGAAATGCCTTCAAGCGCAGGGATCGGGGATGCTCAGATCGTTGAAGCGGTGAAGAAAGGCGAGCTTTCGGAAGAAACGTTAAACGTTGCTGTGGAGCGATTGCTTACCTTTATATTCAAAGCGGTCGAACATCAGAAAGACAATGCCGCATATGATCAGGAAGTGCATCACCAATTAGCGCGGCGTATGGCTCAGGAGAGTATGGTGCTACTCAAGAATACGGATCACATCTTACCGCTCCAGAAGAAGGGGAAGATTGCCGTGATCGGTGAGTTCGCTGAAAGCCCGCGTTATCAAGGCGGCGGAAGTTCACATGTAAATCCTACAAAGCTAGACCAGATATTGAACGAATTGAAAGCAGCGGCGCCAGAAGCTCAATTGCAATACACACAAGGTTATGCGTTGGCGACCGACGAGGTTGATGACATGCTTATCACACAGGCCAAAGAGGCGGCGGTGAATGCAGATGTTGCAATTTTGTTCGTTGGGCTGCCGGATCGGTATGAGTCTGAGGGGTATGACCGTACGCATATGTCGCTGCCAGCCAATCATCTGGCCGTCATCGAAGAGGTTGCAAAAGTACAGTCCCGTGTCGTTGTGGTGCTTAGTAACGGTTCGCCGGTCGAAATGCCTTGGTTAGATCAGGTTCAAGCCGTGCTTGAAGGATACTTAGGCGGTCAGGCATTCGGAAGTGCGGTTGCAGATATCCTATTCGGAGATGTGAATCCTAGCGGGAAGCTGGCGGAGACCTTTCCAGTCCAGTTAAGCGATAATCCGTCCTATCTGAATTTCCCAGGTGAGGGAGATACGGTGGAGTATAAGGAAGGTATTTTTGTCGGGTATCGATATTATGACAAGAAACAGCTTAAGCCGTTATTCCCATTTGGTTACGGGGTGAGTTATACGGAATTTGAATACAGCAACCTGCAAGTAGACAAAACAAGCCTGACGGATCAAGATACACTCCAAGTACGTGTAGATGTGCGAAATTGCGGAGAACGTACGGGAAAAGAAATTGTGCAATTGTACGTTTGCGATGTTGAGAGCCGTGTCATTCGGCCGGATAAAGAGTTAAAAGGCTTTCAGAAGATCGAGCTGGAGCCTGGTGAACAGAAGACCGTTGCCTTTACATTGGATCGGCGCGCTTTCGCATATTACAATGTGGAACTCGGGGATTGGCATGTGGAGAGCGGAGCTTTTGAGATCCTCGTCGGGAAATCCTCACAAGATCTGCTCTTAACAACGAGGGTCGAAGTGGAATCAGCAGTCCGTCTGCATACGGTCATTCATCGGAACACTACAATTGGAGATTTAATGGATCATCCGGCAACAGCCGAGAGAACAAAGGAAATGTTAAGTCACTTTGGCATGGGAGAAGCGCTGAAGGATAACCCTGAGATGATGCTGGCGATGATGAGATATATGCCATTACGTGCTTTGATTGGTTTCGGGCAAGGAAAATATACTGAAGAGATGCTTGCCATGAACATTCAGCAGTTTAATTCGCTTCTTGCGTAAGAGGGAGTTAAAAACGGGAAAGTTGGGAACTCTGATCTTGAACGTTAAATTAGTGAAAAGATCAAGAGGAGTGGACAGGTGTGACAGATTTCGTTACGGCAATTCAGGGAAGACGAACTTATTATGGAATTAGTAAAGACTCCGTCATCGGCGACGATCGGATTCAAGAAGTCGTAGGCGAGGCGCTTAAATACACGCCATCTTCCTTCAACTCCCAAAGTGCCCGTGTTGTGGTGTTATTGCAGGAACAACATAACAAGCTATGGGATCTGACCAAAGAAACCTTACGCAAAATCGTACCTGCGGATAGCTTCGGCCCAACAGAAGAGAAAATGGAATCCTTCAAGAGCGGGTATGGAACCGTATTGTTCTTCGAGGATCAATCGGTAATTCAAGGCTTGCAGGAGAAATTTGCCTCGTACAAAGATAATTTCCCAATCTGGTCCCAACAATCATCAGGGATGTTGCAATATGTTGTGTGGACATCGCTCGAGAAGGAAGGATTAGGGGCGTCATTACAGCATTACAACCCCTTAATTGATGAACAGGTGAGTAAAGAATGGAACGTACCCGCAAGCTGGAAGCTGATTGCCCAAATGCCTTTCGGCAAACCGACAGCTCAACCTGGGGAGAAGCAATACCCGCCTGTAGATCAGCACATGAAGGTATATAAGTAGGGAAGCTTTCACAAGAAAATCGTATGCAGGATCAAGTCATGTACCCATGGCTTGGTCCTTTTTTGTGTAGGCGTTTCGACAAAAGTACCTCCAACCTATATAGGGAATCATCTTGCATACGCAATAAAGATATTCAGAGGCGCAATCTCACCATAAATAATAAATATAATAAAACAGGTAATCCTATTGCTGATAGTATTGTAATTGCAGTACGTACTTTTTTCACATCTCGTAATATAAACAATAAAAACTTATACCCTAAAATACCAACTAATCCACCCAAACCATTCAAAATTATGTCATCAATGTCTGATGCTCCAATGCCTAAAAGCCCCTGAATGATTTCAATAAATAAACTCACCATGAATATAAATAGCAGATTGGTTATTACTCTTTTATCGTTTTTGAATAATGACAAATATGTGCCAAGAGGAATAAAGATAACTATATTGCCAACCACATTAGCAAAAGCGAAATTTTTTATAGTGGCAGAGTTGTTAAATATATATTCCTTTATACTATAAAAAGGAATGAGATTGATTGACCTATCAAATGTCCTTTGGCTATTTAACAAATCAAAAAGTGAAACTCTTGATAAGAACAATAATTTAAATAAAAAAAGTATGTAACAAATGAAAACTCCATATAAAAAGACTTTTTCAATTCTCTCTTTTTTATTCATAATACTTCCATTTTTCATTTCTTCCCGCCTATTCTTCATCAACTCGGTAAAATCGTTTGTACCCCTACAAACCAACCGAAAGGTGACGACACTATGAAAAAGTCTATCACGATTCCATCTATCCTTCAATCCGTATTAACGCCTGAAGAAGTCGCGCTCGTTGTCCAAACGATTGGTTATAAGGATAGGGCTCGCTACGCCGCCAAGTCGCCCCAAATTCATCTGTCCTCCGGGATCTGACCTGTCAACTGGGCACGCCACAGTGTTGTTCGGTGAAGCGTCACCGTGTAGTCATCTTTCGTGATTTTGAAGGTAGAGAAATTCGCGTTGTTACCGATTTGATGGGTGTTACGGCTGAACAAATCGCGCTGATGTACAAAGCACGTTGGCAAATAGAGGTATTCTTTCGCTGGATCAAGCAACACTTGAACATCCCGACGCTATTTGGCACAACGGAAAATGCCGTCTATGGCCAATTGTATACGGCGCTGATTGTCTTTGTGCTGCTCAAATGGCTGTTTTATGGTGCAAAGCACGCTTTTCCCCGTCATGCAGAGCTTTCTTTTATTCACTTTACTCGCTTGCTGCTTGTCGATGATGGGTCTACTGGAATTACATATTTTGGCTATTCAACAGGCCTGAGATATAACATAAGCTTTCAGTGTCCTCGGGGAGTAAGGCAATGTCGCACGCAGCTCCCAGCGCGCGGTGAGGCGTTGCATGACGGAGGCGGTTCACCACGATTTTCGACAAATATTGCGCGGGAAATGATTCGATTTGTATAGGATTTTGTAGAATTATCATTGATCATGGAGGAATGAAGCGGTATACTGAAATAGTAATATTTGTAAGAATGGAACGAAGCAAAAAAACGACTCAGGGGGAGCATGATCATGTTACTATTCAGAAGCAGACGAACGAAGTTAATTACGTTATGTTTCATTTTTGTAGTCCTGTTGTTGTTAGCCATTCAACCGATGGTCGTCGCTTCAGCGGGTGGGGTAGAGGCAAAATTGAAGGGACCTGGTGCAGCTAAGGTGGGACAAGCTTTTGAAACACGATATGAGGTATCCCATGCATCCGAAGTCTATGCTCAAGATGTGACCTTTACCTATGACGCGGATCATTTAGAATTTATATCAGCAAGCACGACCGCTGACGGGGTCCAGATTATTCAACAATCCAAGAAGGATGGCAGCATTCGGTTCATTATGGCGAGCTTGAATGCGGAAGATGCCGCACGATCAGGCGATAAGTTGGTATTGACTTGGAAAGCCAAGTCAGCGAACAAGCAATCCAACACCGTCATTACAGTGAAGGAAGCGACGATTGCGAATAGTGACGGGGAAGAAACGAGAGTCGAAGGCGTTACATACAAGGTGAAGATAAAGGATAAAGAAAAAGAATAAAAGGATCAAATCATGGGTATGATTTGGTCCTTTTATTCTTTATAGGAAGATAATAGAAACTTATGACCATGTGTCGCGTTAATATGTATGTGTTTGGAGAGAGGGAGAGATGCAATAATGGTGAATAAGTTAAGTTGGATGTTAATAGCGTTGTTATTATTCGTTCCATCGATCGCAACTGCATCAGATGCTTCCAACGTGCATAATGCTATGCCGGCGCTCGAATTCAGTGGTTATGAGACTTCTAAAGTATTGGATGATCAACACCGTCTTTTGATTAATAACGGCTCGGGGAAGATACGGAGTTTGGATCTTGAAACGCTTCAACCCTCATGGGAGAAGAAGTTCGATTCCGTCTACGATGTTCGGATATTGCACAATCCATCCAAGCTTATCGTCCTTGCCAAAGATCAGGGTAAATTGATGAAGTTCACGCTAAGTGTAGAGGGTAACATATTGTCGCAACAAGAAATAGCGAATCCGAGTGTCCGAACATGGATGAAACAGACCGAATCTCTGCAAATCAGCTGGTCGCCCTCCACCCCCGTTTCAAAAGAAAGGTTGGCAATTTATTCGTCCGGTTCGGTATTTATTTATGAATATCCTTGGAAGACACCGCCGTTGAAAATCGATGTGAACGTAGCGCCTAATTCATCTTATGAAGATGTCTTAACGCAGGAGATTCAACTGGAATGGCCTTATCTCGTTGTCAAGCATCAGGGAGGAGCTTTGATGCAAGTACAGGATTTCTATACCGTCTACCATGCAGTCACGAAGAAGAAAGTCGATATCCTGATGGATCGGAACACATCAAGCGATTTTACGATGGAACAAGGAGCATTGGTGGTGAATAGCTCGAGTATCACACCAGGCCCCGGCGGAACATTATCTGCCCCCGGTAATTTGATCTATGGAAGGTATGATCTTGCAACAGGAAAATCGATTTACGAAAAAAGAGCGGTTTTTCATAACAATGAAACCTACTGGAGCACGAAATATGATCATCAACAACTTCTACTCTTGGATTCAGATACGAACACATTGACGCAATTCGATCAGCAAGGACGTGTTCTCTCAAGCGTGAACATCGAGAAGGCATGGTCTTATTCGGGAATTCTTTGGTTTTATCAGCAGAATTTTATTTTGACCAAACGGTCTGACGATGGAATCACACTGGAACGTATTCCTGTGAATACCGATATCATCGTTACAGAAGGGAAACATCAACGAGGAAACTCAATTGGTAATATCAATAATGGAGGTTATTATGCATCCGATAGCGATTGGGTGTATTTCACGGATTTTTCATCCAATGGGAACATGTTTAAGAAGAAGCTTGGCAGTTCGGAGAGAACGAAGGTAAATGATGATGAACATGTGCAAGGTATTAATGTTTTGCAAGGTAAGCTCATCTATACGAGTAATGATCGATTAACTAGTGCGAACGTGGATGGGACGGATCAACGAGTACTAGATACGAATGCATTTCATGTGTCGGTTGTTGGGGACTGGATCTATTATACGAGAGGAACGATTCAGGGTGGTCAAATCTATCGGATGAAAATGAACGGAAGTGCTAAGCAAATGATTGCGGATCATTCCGTTTCCACTTTAGCGGTTACAGCGAATGCCATTTACTATACTATAGATTTTAGCAAACTCATGCGTATGGACCTTGACGGGAGTAACAAGAAGAAGCTGCTCACAGGGATGATAAGTGACGTGAATGTGCAGGATACGCAGCTATATTTTAACTACAACAAGCAGTTGTATGCGATGAATCTTGATGGTACGCAATTAACAAAAATCAGTGAGCATGACGCGCGAGATATCAATATCGTCGGCGATTGGATCTATTACAGCAATCATTCGGATTATAGCAAGAAGCTGTATCGAATGGATGTGAATGGACAACACGAACAAGTGTTGAACACCGACAAAACCTTTTACATTCATGTCATCGATAAAACATTGTATTATTATGCTCCAGTGTTCAAGAGGTATAACGAATATATCTTGTCATAGAAATCGCATCGATTATATTGAAGGAGGCCAAACATGAGCAGGCGTCATTTTATCATTACGGGTACATCGCGAGGAATTGGGGAGCAATTGGCGAAGCTGCTGTTGGAAGCTGGATACGGGGTGCACGGCATTGCCCGCGGACATTCGGAGGCACTTATAGAATATCCTCATTATCGTCATATAAATTTGGATTTAAGCCAGGTAGGGGATATCGAGCCGGCGTTAATCGGGATTTTCGAACAGGTCGATATGTCAGGTTTGGATATGTTGTGTCTCATTAATAATGCGGCGATGCTGGAACCGTTAAAGTCGATCGAGCTGTGCCTTCCCGATGAGATTCAGCAGCATATACAAGTCAGTTTGGTTGCGCCGATGGTATTGACCTCCTGTTTTATTCGTCATACGGAAGGTATTCACACGTGTAGGAAAATTATCAATATATCCTCCGGTTCTGGAAAATATCCTGCTCCAGATATGAGCGTATACAGCGCCGGCAAGGCAGGGGTAGATATGTTCACGCAATGTGTGGGTATTGAACAAGGCAACCGTCTTCGTCCCATTGAGATTATTGCGGTTGATCCGGGGATGGCGGATACGGAAATGCAACGGATCGCGCGGAGCAAGCCAGGATTTGAAATGTCCCAATTCTTCCAAGAAGCGTATGATAACGGTCAGTTACAGAGTACGGAGATGTTAGGTCAACATATTCTGAATATAATTGAGCGGAACTATGAGTCAGGTAAGTTGGTGCAGGTAAGATAGGAGAGGGAATTGCTGAGGACATCAACACCGCTCTAGACGCTGGTGTGGGTGTCTTTTCTTTGTGCGTAGGATTGATTTTGCTGTGTGTTTTGATATAATCTTACCAATCGGTAAGTAAAACGTTCGAACAATATCATAGCAATTGAGGTGCAGTCGATGTCGAGTTCACAATCCACACAACAACAAATCGTCGAAGCAGCTTTTCAGCTGATCGCGCAGCACGGGATCGATAAGACCAGTCTATCGATGATCGCCGCAGAAGTCGGCATCTCGAAGCCAGCGATCTATTATCATTTTGCATCCAAAGAAATTCTAATTGACTACTTATTCAATGAGACGTTCAAAGACTATAACTTTAGCTCGTATTTCACGCTTGAGGATTTCACGGCAGAAAATTTCGAAGATTTGCTCGTGGAACGAGGAATGCAAATGCTCCCCCATGAAGATAAGGATTATTACGTTTTACGCGTGTTGAATGAATTTCTACAGCATGTGAATCGAAAAGAAAAATACTATGCGCAAATTCTTCACATGCAAGAAGACTTCTTGCAGGGATTCTCAGATCTGCTGCACAGAGGTGCAAATCTAGGTGTCATCGCTCGAGAGAATACAACGGCAAAGGCCCATATGCTCGTGATGGTGATAGACAACATGAGTAACTTTATGCTCATGGGATTCAAGCTGGGGTACCGTGAAATTTGGACAGAAGCGGTGAAAGGTGTCATGCGGCACAGCGATAATCATGGAAGTGCAGTCGGATGAACACCAACCCGATCTTCACATGATTCATCAACGCTCGTTGGCTTCTCGGCTGCGTGATTTTATGAAAATAAACGTAAGAAAGTGAGGAACAGCTAGGATGATCCAAGTTATCTCTTTGCAAGATCGGATGGACCGGATTGAAGAAATCGTTCAGTTTTTTTGGGATCAATGGGGTACAGCAACGAACTTCAAGTTTTATCAGGATTGCATGCAACACGCTTGTATGACGGAGAGCAGCCTGCCTCGATTTTATGTGGCGATGTTAGACGGGAAATTCATTGGCTCATATGCCTTGCTCCGAAGCGAATTGAATAGTCGGCAGGATCTAGAACCCTGGTTCGGCTGTTTATACATATCTCCTGAATTTCGGGGTCAAGGTCTCGGAGAATTGCTGCAAAACCACGCTTTTGAACAAGCGCAACTGGCTGGGTATGATCATATGTATTTATGCACAGATCTTGAAGGTTACTATGAACAGAATCGATGGGAATATCTTGGTGAGGGGTACATGTTTAACGGAGAGGCGACGAGAATCTATCAGAAATCGAAAGGAATGTAGCGAATGCTAAGAGCCATCATTTTTGATCTGGACGGGACATTGTTAGACCGAGATACGTCTTTGCTAGACTTTATTTACAAGCAGTATGAACGAGTCACTGCCTTTCATCATGTGGATGTTCAAGATTATGCAGAGAGATTCATCGCACTAGATCAGAGAGGCTACGTATGGAAAGATAAGGTCTACCAGACGCTCATCGAAGAATTCAAGGCGAATATAACCTGGGAAGAACTGCTGCAAGATTATACGGAAAAGTTCCAATATCATTGCAAAGGGTTTCCGCATCTGGTGGAAATGCTAGACTTCCTGCGGGCTCAGGGAATGAAGCTTGCGATCATTACGAACGGATATGAGGAATTTCAAGCGAATAATATCCGAGCGTTGGGCATCGAAGATTACTTTGATGTGATCATGATTTCAGAACGGGAGGGGCTGCGTAAGCCAGACCCGGAAATCTTTCGAAGAACGCTAGAACTACTTGGTGTTACTGCTGAGGATTCTATATATGTGGGAGATCATCCGATCAATGATGTTGTCGCGAGTCGAAAGGTTGGCATGCAAGCCATATGGAAAAAAGACCTGTATTACGAGCAACCCTCGGAAGCGAATTGGGTTATCGATCATTTGCTGGAAATCCGAAAAATTGTGAGTGAAGTGCATTAATTTCACTCACAATCCCACGCTTTACGCACCATCACGGCTGCGCCTGTTGCTACGGCGTCTTCTTTTAGGATCCCCATCGAAAATGTTGGCTGATAATCCGGCGCGTAATAGATATTTTTCCGGGTTACTTGAATGACCGTATCGTAGACCGAATGATCAGCATTCATGAAGGGTCCCCCAACAATAACGCGCTCCGGATGAAGTACGTTAATGAGATTGGCCAGACCAATCCCTAAGTATGCCCCTGTCTGATGGAACAAATCGGTAACCAACCGATCACCGTCAGCTAGTGCAGAAAGAATGATATCGAAATGAATGTCCTCCGGCGCATAAGGGTGAAGCGACGTATCTCGGCCGAGCTTCACTTGTGTGCGGACTTGCTTCTCAAGTGCAGGAATGGAGGCATACGCTTCTAACGCCCCGTAGTTGCTGCCTTCTTGCAATCGCGTTCCGTCCGTTTGAATAATCATTTGACCGAAGGAACCCTCCAGATCAAATGCCCCTCTGACAATTTGCCCATCTGACATCATAGCTGATCTTAGGCCTACTCCCGCATGAACATAGAGCATATGCTTAATCTGCTCTCCGCGCAGAGCCCAATGCTCCCCGATCAGAGCCGTGTTCGCGCCATTCTCTAAGAAGGATGGAATTCCTGTTTGTGCCGTAAGTTGTTCACATATCGCGACGTCTTTCCACCCATCCGCTGGAAAATGCAGCGGATTTAATATGACGCCATCGGTCTGATCCAACGGTCCGACGGCACCAATCCCTACGCCGATGACTTGGCTCGGTGCGATATGATGCTGTTGAAGGATAGATTCGATTTGATTGGCTGCATGGTGGATAAGTACATCCGGCGTCATGGTCGCATCCATTTTCCAACGGACATGTGCGATTTGATTTAGCTGAAGATCATAGACAAAGATGGAGGAGCCAATCCGTGAAATCTCAAAGCCTATAATATAGCGATGGATCGGGTTTACGCGATATAGAATGGGTTTACGTCCGCCCGTAGAGCTCCCGAACCCCGAAGCTTCCAGTATCCCCTCGGTCGTCATTTCATCTAATAACCGGGTAAGGCTGCTGCTTGTGACATCGAAGACTTGCAGGAGCTCTCCCTTGGATACGGTGTCCCGGGACGCAATAAAATCAAATATGAGTTTTTTCGTAGTCGGAACAGCATAGCTCATGATTTCACCTCAATTATCCAAGTATTCAGGTAGGATATATTAGTATCATTATAATCTCATCAGGAGATAATTACCAGTCCATCCTGGCGTGCCTATAAACTTATTTCCAATTCGGGTAATACAACTGGGAATGGAAGGTATAAATGAATTGAATTAACCTTATAAATATTGCTTACTAGACTCTTTCACTAAACTTAATGTCAAATTGGAATAAAGATAGTATACTATAGAAAAGGACGAAGATACGACATCCTATGAGGGAGGTACGGGAAAATGAATGCTTCCAAGGCTTCGAAATTCAAATTATGGCTGCAAATATTCGGAACGTTCTGCCAGATCGGCCCATCCACGTTCGGGGGCGGTTACGCGATGATTCCCGGGATCGAGCGGGAAGTCGTAACCAAGCGCAAATGGCTGCAAGCGTCTGAAATGAGCGACCTCGTATCGATCGCAGGGTCAGCTCCAGGCGGTGTTGGTGTGAATCTAGCGGCTTTCATAGGCTATCGCATCGCAGGGGTACCTGGAGTCATGATGGCTGTCGCAGGTATTACACTGCCCACATTTTTGATCGTATTTGCCCTAAGCTTAGGTTATACATTCTTTAAGGATAACGCGAAGATTGAAGCTGCATTAAAAGGAATACAAGGCGGCATTATTGCGCTGATTATGATTGCGGCATACCGGATGGCGAAATCTGCTATTTTCGATAAGACAACCATTACGGTATCCATCGGGGCCCTATTTTTATTGTTAGTCACACCGATCCATCCTTTATATTTGATTATATTCGGCTTCCTGATTGGGATCATAGCCGTACAGATCAAAAAAGCACTGGGTTATACCATACACACGGAGCAAGTGAGCAAACATCAGGATGATCCAACACCGATCTATCCGGAGTACTATATTTAAATGGAGGGATCGGCATGTTGTGGCAACTTTTTCTTGTGTTCATGAAAATCGGTGTCATCTCCTTCGGAGGCGGTTATGCCGTAATTCCGATGATTGAACATGAAGTAAGCAGCCATGGATGGATGAGCGGAGCACAGTTCCAAGAGGTCGTATCTTTAGCAGGCATGGCCCCGGGGCCTATAGCAACAAATAGCGCAACCCTCATCGGCTATCGAACGGCAGGTTTATGGGGAGCCATCTTGTCGACCATCGGTATGATCTTGCCTTCCTTGATTATCATCATTATTATTGCGGCGTGCTTTCAAAGGCTTCATCAACAAAGCTGGGTTAAATCATCGTTCTACGGACTGCGCCCGATCGTCACGGGACTTATCGCGTATGCAGCGATTCATTTCGGCTTCCTATCCAGCTCTGATGCGGCTTTATCATGGTCGACGCTTGCGACGGGACTGATTTGTGCAGGCTGTCTGTATGGGATTATCCGTTTTAAAATGCATCCGTGGATGGTGATCGTCGCTTCCGGTATCGCAGGTATTATCTTATTTTAACCAGTTACTTCATACGAAAGACATATCATGAGACTGTTCTTCGATGCCCCAAAGGATCGAATCAGGGCACTGAAAACTAATGTTTATTAACCATAAAGATATAGATGTAGGTGATGAAGATGAAGATTGCTATGTTGTATAAATCCAATAACTTTAACGGATTTGCCTATATTTAAGCGTCTATAGTGTATATTTCCAACATACAAGGATGAAAAACGCCAATCATCCTCAATTCATGGCTCCTATCCTGTATTCATCCAACATAGATGAGTGACAAAGCTCATCGGGACGTCCTATCCTGTATTCATCCAATATAGATGAATAACAAAGCTCATCCGGATGAAAAAATCGAGGAATCCTCACTTACCACAATAGAGATTATAAAAGTTTCGACGTATCGAAACTTAAAAATCATTTTGGCGATAAAACCTACATCTAAACGCGGTCGCTCATGTTCGAAAGGCCGAGGATAGAGGTTTTCTCATTAACGTTGAAGTTGCTTTTTCAGACTCTCGGATCGAACGGGTAGTCTTTTTTTGTATATACGGATTGTTCTGGAGAATACATCCATGTCATGGCGACATAGAATGGGGTGTTGGAAGCACATGCCGAGGAGGGCTATGATATGGATGATGCCTTATTTGAACATCGATTTTGGCTGCAAATTTTAGGGGATCACTCGAGGTTTATTTATAATTCCTTATCCCCCAATGAACTTCAGGATATTGTGACGGCAGACGACTTTATCCAGTTGTTTGATCAATTATTAGATCAAGCTCGACAGCTAGGACCCACTTCTTCATTGCAGGAGTTGAACCAGCGCGCATATGAAGCGAGTAAAAGGCTTCGCGCCTTCAAGCTCGATTTGTTAAACCGCGCGTTGCTTGGGAAGGTTTCAGTTGGGTTATCGCCTACATTTTTTAACCACATGGTGAATGAGTTGGAGGAGTACATACTGATTCTTGAAGCACTTCTGGAAGGCAAGCCAGTACCTACCTTTCATGCGTTGCATCATGATATGTTATGGTTGAACGATGCGGCAGGACATGCGTCATCGATTGCCTCGTCCCTGGACGAAGTAGAAAAGCGATTCATCCAGCAAAGTCGGGAGTTTGAGCAGCATTTTGACGCCTTTTACCTGAAAGCCGTTCAATTCATAGGTTATCTACGGACATTGCAGACGACTTATCCTTCGCTGAAGAGATTTCATCAGGATGTGAACATGGAGATGGTGGTATTCATGGGATTCCTTACGGAACTTGAGGAATTAGGTCTTAGCGCAGAACTCTTAAGCCGCTTGAATCCGCTCATCCCAGACCATATGTATCGTGAAGAATGCTACTACCTGCTGAAGCTATCTCAATCCGGAGATGTACCGGCGCCGAACTGTGACCCTGCAAAACCGAGAGTATCATAAATTCGTGATGTATGGACTTGAATCGAGGACCTAAAGTATTTAGTATCGGTGGATATGAAGCATGAAAAGATTACAAATAACCCCTTTAGTTCAGGAGGACACAGATATCGGCAGATGCACCGAGACACCGTTCCTCTCTCTAAAGGGGTTATTATTCATCTGATTAATCTATGAATTTCAGTTCTTTCAGCATCCGAGACATGACGAGAACTGCTTGTGCACGAGTAACAGCTTCGTTGGGTACAAGCTCACCGTTCTGGTTTCCTTGCACAATATGAAGCTCAACAAGCTGACTCATTGCATCCACGGCCCAAGTTGGAACAGCGGACGCATCCTTGAAGGACTGAAGGCTTGCCTTTGCTGTCGCATCTTGAGAAGCTGCTTGAATCGCCTGCGCAGTCATAACCGCTATCTCTGCTCTTGTCACGCTCGCTTCCGGTCTAAATTGAGTTTCCTTCGCTGCATCAAGCATGCCTAAACGTTCCGCTGCGGCGATCTCGCCTGCGAAAGTATGCCGAGCGCTCACATCAACATATTTGGTAGCTTCGTTGGACGGTGCAAGTCCCAGTGCTCGCACGAGCAAAGCCGTATATTCTCCTCTTGTAATGGCTTCATTGGGCGCGAAATTAGTCGCGCTTTTTCCTTTCACAAGCCATTTCGATGCAAGAGACTCAACCTCTGCCTTCGCCCAATGTCCTTTAAGATCAGCGAAGGAGGCTGTGTATTGAATCATTGCAAATACACCGTTGCCCGTATGCTTCAGCATCCATGCGGGCTTGCCATTCAAGGTCGTACGCACAGCCGGAACGAAGATGAATTTCCCGGTCGCTTCATCTACTTTGACCGCAGTTACTGCGCTGGAGGAGGCTTCAGACGGCAATGGGAGAATTCGGCTGACATATCGGCGGTCAAAGTCCTTAATCTCTTGTATGTTCTTATCTTGAGCGATACTTAAGGTAAAGGCTGTCGCAACGCCGCCTACAAGCTTAGCTCCCCATGCATCGGTCTCCGATTTAAGTTTGTCCAATACCTGTTGCTGCGCTTTTTTTATAGATAGGACGATCTTGGCCTTCTCTAGTCCGCCATCCTGCTTCAGCTTCGCTAGAGGTAGAGCATCAATAGGAAGTCGGTAGCTCGCCAAATTGGTTTCAACAACGAGCAACGCATCTTTATTCTTGTCAGCTGCTAATCCGAGAATCGCCGCAGGCAGAATCACCTCGACATGACCCTCAAGCTGTGCAGCCTGAATAATTACTTCCTGCTGCTTAGCGCTTAGCGCATTAATCGCCTTCTTCAATACTTCATCCTTCATTGTAACCTGATGGATGACTTCTCCCGCTTCATTCTTCAGGGAGGCTAGCTGCAGCTGATCAATCGTAATGATATGTGCTAGGGCAGACGAAGTACCGTTGGAACCGGTTGGTGTCGTACCAGAGCTGCTACCTGGCCCGCCACCTGATCCACTACCGGAGCCGGAGCCATTGTCGCCGCCCGTTTGGCCCTTGGCTTGCTCCTTAATCCGACCGTCTACCATTGGAGATACGGTGCCGCCGAGACGAGCAACATGCTGGATAAAAATTTCATAATCAGGATATCCCAGATCCTCGTTATAATGTCCTTGTTCAATGGCTTCCGCGAAGGAACGGTAGCCGTCCCCGCCTTTTGCAACAAAGCTGTTCGTCGCCATGCGATAGGTTGCTTCAAGGTCTAGAGGGACATAGCTGCTTCCCTTTTTGATTTGAATATCGTATACACGCTCACCCGCTGGCTGATTTGGGTCCCATTTGAAGGTCATGCCTGCCACTTGAGGGAACTTGCCTGGCAGATCGGCAAGCTTCGCCCCGCTAATTCCGTTCTCCAAGCCTTCCTTCAGCTGCTTACCCGTTACATCCAGCACAAACAAGGTATTGCCGAATGGCATAACGGTACGAAGCTCGCCCATCGTAATCTCACCCTGATCAATGGAAGCACGAATGCCGCCTCCGTTCATCAACGCGATATCCGCTTGCTTCAACTCTTTTGCTTTCGCAAGCATGCCTTCTGCAATCAGGTTCCCGAGATTGGTCTCCTTCGAGCGAACATTTTTCCGTTCGCCATCCAGCACGATGGAGGAGACACCCACGACTTCATTCATCATTTCCTGAAGCTCTTGTTTGTAAGGATCAAGCAATGCCTTCGCTTGAGGATCCTCCTCAACCTTCGCATCGACTGGCACCAGGCGGCCGTTTACTTGCTCCGTAAGAACAACTCCGTTGGAGTCAAAGGCAAGGTCAACACGGCCTAAGAATTTTCCCCATTCATTCGCTTGAACGATTACCGTTGGGGTGTTGTGCTCACGATCCACTACGATTTCCGGGGCATTCAGCGTTGTATGCGTATGCCCTCCAACGATCAAATCAATGCCTTCAACGGCCTGAGCCAGCTCCTTATCCCTTGCGTAGCCGATGTGTGTCACGCCGATAATAATTTTTAAGCCTTCGTTCTCCATGGCTTTTACCGTCTCCTTCGCAGAAGCAACGGCATTATGGAAGGTTACATCCTTGCCCGGACTAGAGGTTTCCGCCGTATCCTCGGTCGTTAAGCCGAATACGCCAACCTTCTGGCCATTCACATCTAGTGTTACATAAGGATAAATTCCAGCCTGCTCGGTCGACTTCGGATCTTGGGTACGGATCGTCGTCGCATCTTTCATTAGCGGAAAAAGATGTCGATCCTTGCTCACATCCACATTGGAGCTGATAAGTGGGAAGTGGGCTTTGCTTACGAAGTCTGCGAGTACTTTTGTTCCTTGATCGAACTCGTGGTTGCCGAAGGTCATCGCGTCATAGCCCATCATATTCATAAAGGCAAGATCAGCGAGCCCCAGCCATTTTGTAAAATAAAGATCGCCTGAGAATACATCGCCTGCATCTAGCAGCAGCTGATTGCCGCCTTCGCTGCGCACCTGATTCACAAGGGATACACGGCGTGCAACGTCACCAAGATGCGCATGGGTGTCATTGGTATGCATCACCGTTAGCTTCCACGGCTTCTCGCCAGCGCCATCATCTGTCACGGTGACCTTTACCTGCGCTAAGCCATAACCGTCTTCACTCGTTGCTGTAATGATGGCTTCGCCTGCTGTACGTGGAGTAATCCAGCCTGCTTGATCAACACCTGCGACCTGCTCGTTTGAGGAACTCCACTTTACGCTTGTGCCCGAGCCAACAGCAGGTTCAACCACGGCTTGGACGTGTACATTCTCTGCCCCTGCCTCTAGCTCAAGACTGGAATGATCCAGTGTTACTTTCGATACTTTCATTTCCAACACCGATACGGTACCACTAACCTCATTCGCGACAAGCAGAAGCGGTCTGCCTGTTGGACTATCGGCTGCAGAGATAAACTCAAGTCCCTCTGGACCTGAATCCGACGAGATACCTGCCTGGAAATTTCTTGTGTTCGTATAATTCATGAACTGAGGCTGCATAGGGTTCGTCACGTCATAGGTCATGACACCGCCAATACGCTCAAGACCAACGAATGCAAGTGTCTTTTCCCCAACTTTTCCAACCGCAACATATTCGGGTTCAGGTCCTTTTTTCGCGCTGCGGCTATCCAGCTCGACCTTATCGTTGCTAGAGTTGAAATAATCAGGAAGGCGCTCTGCCGTTATTTCCTCAAAATCACTGCCGCTGTCATAAACAAGAGACATCTGATCCGCATTCCAGATGGAAAAAGAACGTGCTCCGTACATATAGAGCCCATCGGGTCCCATATCGCTTGCCACTTCGACCTTATCGTACTTCGTCCCTTTGTCGGCAAGAAACTTTGCTGCTTCGGAATCAGGATTCAGCTTGCCCTTCATATCCTTGATCTTGCTCTCATTCGTGCGTCCAGGCCAGGCTGTTGCATCTCCTTCGTTCGCACTTAATAGGTAGGTTTGTCCGTTTACCTCGTAGGTCGCAATGCCATCAGGCATGTACATCCCGTAGAAAGGAACTTGCTCCAAATGAATGCTGTTATCCTTTAGGAGATCAAGCTCGTTGCCCGGCTTGCTAAAGTCTTTATAGCCAAGTCCATGTACGCCTATTACTGACTTCGAAGGAATATCAATAACAGCAATGGCATTGTTCTCTTGCATAGCAACATATGCCGTCTTCTCATCCTTGGATAAGGAGATGAATTCAGGCTCTAGATCATATACGGCATCTGCTTTGCTGCCTGGCGCTGTAATCTGGCCTGCTGCATCCGACTTTCCACGAAGATGCACGAGATCATCGATAAGTTCAGGCTGATTGAACTTCAGGTGGGTCACTTCGTTGGTCAGCGTGTCGACGATCGTTACGCTGCCTTCTGGATCAGGTGCATCTGGGGTGCGTGGCTCTCCTTCATCTGCGGTCATCATGTATCGTCCGTCAGAGGTGAATTTGATCATATCGGGCTGAATGCCTGCTTCATACGTGTGAAGTAGATTACCCTCATAATCCAACACGACAATTTTCCCTGCCTTCGTAGGGTCTGCTTCCTGTACAGCAGCTGCGATACGATTTGTGGCTGTGTTGATATCTACACTCGTCAAATCGCCATACGTAAAGTCGCTTCCATTGACCAATGCTTCAACTTGAATCTGCTTGTCCCTCTGAAGCTCGCCGGACGTATGCAGCGTAACGATATCAAGACTTGCCGGCTTCGTTGCTCCATTGACCAAATAGAACTTTCCATTGTCTTTATTGTATTTGACAATCTCCGCTACGCCGCCATCTTTGTTCGAGGCTCCCACGGTATAATGTGCAATCATTTCGACTTCAAGCTTATCTTCCCGCTTAGCCGCAGGGGCTTTATCCACTTTCAGTTTTACATGAGCGTTCGCCGTATGCATTGGATCGGCTGCATCACGCACGATGAGCTCGACAGGATAAGGAACGTCAGCACCTTCTAACGGAATACCTGCAATTTCGCCTGTAGCGCTGTTCATCTCAAGTCCTATTGGCAAGCCCACAGCAGAATAGGTATATGGAGCTTGTCCGCCATAGACCTCCATCGTCACCGAATAATCGGAGCCTGCTGTAGCGTTCGGAAGCGTCAACGTAGAGATTCCGAACTCCTCTGCAGCTAATGTCTTCTCTTGAATCGTTTGTTCAACGCTTATCCCTGGAGCAAGGCGCTCTCCTTCTGATGCAAATGCCATTCCGCTTGAGAAAAGGGAACCTAATGTCAATTCCATCGCCATCAGTAGTGCAAGTAATTGTTTACCTCTTTGATTCAAGTCGATTCCTCCTACGTTTCATGTTCTAATAAAGAGTGTAAGATGGAAATGTTTTCATAGGCTCAAAATGAATCGTTCCTTTTGTAAAATACATAAAGATTTTGTAAAAGGGTGGAACCTGCAAAACCGAGAGTGATGTATGGACTTGAATCGAGGACCTAAAGTATTTAGTATTAGTCCTAAGGCCGATACATTTCTATGAAATGCAATATCAATCTATCGAATTATGGGAGTGGTCAGGATGTTGAAAGGGCTTACGCGGGCAGGTCTTGGAGAAGTCGGTACGGATGAAAGATTTATTCAACAAGCGGCAGCATATGGTTTTGATGCGGTAGATATCGATGCTTTTTCATTCATTGAACGTCATGGATTGGAAGAAGCGAAGGCGATTTTAGCGAAAAATAATGTTGTAATCGGGTCCATTGGGTTGTCTGTGGAATGGAGAGGTACGGAAGAAGTATTCCAGAACGGATTGCAGAAGCTGGCGCAAGAAGCCGCTGCAGCCGCTGCCTTGGGATGCACGAGCTGTTGTACATATATTCTTCCTTCTACGGATTACAAAGCTGCGCATTTCATGGCATTAGCGACAAGACGGCTTCGCCGATGCGCACAGATTTTAGGAGCCTATGGGGTTCGCCTTGGACTGGAGTTTGTAGGTCCGCACCATTTGCGTACGGCATGGGCAAATCCGTTTATTTGGACTCTACAAGAGACCTTGGATTGGATTGATGCGATCGGTGAGCCGAATGTGGGGCTCTTATTCGATGCGTACCATTGGTATACGAACGGACTGAGCGTCGCGGATATTGAAGCTTTGGACGCGCATAAAATCGTCCATGTCCATATCAATGATGCGCCGGATGTACCGGTAGAAGAAGCCATGGATGGCGAACGATTATTTCCGGGCGAGGGTGTTATTGATTTAGCGGGCTTCTTGCGCGGATTGCAACGTATTGGATACCAAGGAGTTGTCTCGCAAGAAATTCTGGCACCTGCCTCTACGGCGTCTTCAGAACAATTGCTCCAACGTTCAAAAGCAGGATTTGATGCGGTTTTCGCCGCAGCGGATCTATAAAGCAAAATGAGAGCTTTGTTGCAAGCGATGATCGTGCTTGCGGCGAAGCTTTTTTTAGATTGTGGCGATAGACATGCTATAATGGGCCTGAGCCATAAGGCTAATAACAGATGATAGGGGGCGCTAGATATGCTTCTCATGGATCAAGTACACAACTTGCCCTCGACGCCAGGCGTTTATCTGATGAAAGATTCCCTAGGTTCTATCATTTATGTCGGCAAATCCAAACATCTGCGGGAGAGAGTGCAGTCTTATTTTTATAACTCCAAATCGCATTCCCAGAAAGTCAAAAAGCTTGCAAGCCATATCAGAAGCCTGGATCACATCGTCACAGATACAGAGTTTGAGGCGTTCATGCTGGAATGCAAGCTAATCCAGGAACTAAAGCCGATGTACAATAAGAAGATGAAAAACCCGCATGCCTATACTTATATCAAAATAAAAAGAAATGAAGGGCTGCACCGTATCGCAACAACCCATACGACGAGTGATGGGGACGACTGCTATTATTTCGGGCCCTATACCGCAAGCAAGTTTACGTTGGACAAGGCCATTCAAGGGATTCAAGAGTGCTTTCGAATCGCCTGTAATCAGTCAAATACAACGAAGGGGGCTTGTCTGAACTATTCGTTAGGCTTGTGCTTAGGGATGTGTTTGGGTGGGGATGCCGTTCAGCAATACAATGACATCATCGCTCGATTCATCGCTCTGCTTGATGGGACGAATCGAAGTCTATTCGAAGAATTGGAGCAAAAAATGCTAGCGGCTGCAGAGCAATATGATTTTGAAACGGCTGCGAAATATAGGGACTATATCGAGACAGTTAACATCCTTATCAATAAAAAGAAAGTGTCAGAGTTCAGCAAAACAAATGAAAATCTTGTAATCCTTGAAAATTTAAACGAAGATACCGTAAAGCTCTTTCTCGTTAATAGAAATTCCATTATTTACCACGAAAAACACAATGTTGATTCAGCAGGGATGGGCAGGTTGCAATCAAAGGTAAAAAGCTTGATTCTCGAATATTTCAAGCCAGAGAAAGCCCGATTATCGAACGAAGTTAACCGCGATGAAATTGATCATGCGCAAATTATATATAGTTACGTGCAGGGCAGCGCATGCAGTTATATTCATATTCTTGAGGAATGGCTCGAGCTAGAGAACCAAGCCGAGTTAGGTGAAGCACTCAACGCCTTCTTGTGCCGTCCAGAGCAGAATCTGCAGGTAACCTGAGCGTCATTTTCGTTATGTTAGGAGATTCGCTAGAATGTTTAATCACAGTGTTTGTGGAAATAATCCGTCATATTGCATGATAAACCAGTAATCGAAAATCATAAGAATCGAGGGCATGGTATGGTGAAAAAATCTGTGACTTATCCGGTATTGCATGTGTCAGATCAGTCGGCATGGGAGGAATGGTTAGAAGGCAATCATAAGGTTTCTACCGGTGTTCGCTTACAAATAGCGAAGAAGAATGCAGGTGGTTCCTCACCCAGCTATGAAGAGGCGTTAGAAGTCGCGTTATGTTACGGTTGGATTGACAGCCAGAAGGAGGCATGCGACGAAGTCTACTGGATTCAACGCTTCAGTCCGCGCGGACCGAAGAGTATCTGGTCGCAGGTGAATCGTGATAAAGCAGAGCGTTTACTGTCCGAAGGGAAAATGCAGGCTGCCGGCTTAGAAGCCGTTGAAGCGGCGAAACAAGATGGACGATGGGAAGCAGCCTATGCTCCACAGAGTAAAGCGACGATTCCTGAGGACTTACAAGCGGAGTTGAACCAAAATCCCAAAGCCAAAGCCTTCTTCGAAACATTGAATGGTACGAATCGGTATGCAATCCTATTTCGACTTCAGAGCGCCAAGAAACCGGAGACCCGGCATAAGCGTCTGCAACAGTTCGTGAGCATGTTGGAGCGGGGCGAGAAGATCTATCCGTAACGAGTTAACAGCAGGAAGAGAGGAGGTTACGCAATGTTTCTACGTGAAATGATGAAGCTTCATGATCGAATTACGACACCGAATCAATACCCATTTAATATTCCGTCGATCGTACATTTGGATCGGCTAGCTTTCACACGTAACGTGACGTTTTTCGTCGGCGAGAATGGCTCAGGGAAATCTACCTTATTGGAAGCCATCGCTTATCAATGCGGATTTAATACGGCAGGAGGCAGCCAGAACAATACGTATGAATTAGCGGATTCGGGAGCGCTGCTCGGGGACTATATTCGTTTATCGTGGATGCCCAAAATCAGGCAAGGATTCTTCTTGCGAGCGGAGTCTTTCTATCAATTTGCGGCCCATATCGATGAATTGGCGAAGGAAGATAGGCGAGCGTACGCGTCTTATGGCGGAAAATCACTACTTGCGCAGTCGCATGGCGAATCCTTCTTCTCGTTATTCCAGCATCGATTCGGTCAACGCGGTATTTATTTGTTGGATGAGCCGGAAGCCGCGTTGTCACCAGCGAAGCAGCTCGCTTTCTTAAGCATGATCCATGAACTTCAGAAGAGCGCACAGCTGATTATTGCAACGCATTCCCCCATTCTGTTAGGGTATCCGAATGCAGAGATCTATAGCTTTGACGCCAATCCTATCCAACACATCCGATTTGAAGACACGGATCACTATCAAGTGACCCGCAGATTCCTCGAGAATCGGAAGCAATATCTTAGAGAATTGCTAGACTAAGGATGAAGGATACAGCTTGTTCCACGCCTGTTGGATGTCTTCGGTGGGAAGATCAATACCAATGAAAACCAGGTAGGGATCTTTTACTGAGCTGGATGGTTCCCAATATACCCGTTTGCCTGCAAGCTGCATCAGATAGGTTTGTTGATGGGAGGGGATCGTGATATACCCTTTGGCCCGCAGCAGTGATTTGTTCCACTGTCCGAGAAAACGCTCTACGGCTTCCTTTGTAAGTGAAGGATGGGGAGGGCATGCCAGACATAAAGTCGACAACCGGGTGTGCGAAGGTTGGGCGGTTGAAGGTACCCGCTTGGCTTCACTACGTTCCATCACGGCTTGTTTGCCAATATGAATAGTGCGTATCCCAGGTGTTGCCATCGTATTCGAGGATTTTCTCTGTTCGTAAATTTCTTGAAGAAATGGGTTCACGTCCATCCGGCTGTGCGCAGTTGGAAGAATGCGTGCCTTTTCGTTATGCTTGCGTATCATGTTCTCGACCTTCAGAATTTGATGCTGAGGGGCAAGATCGGTCTTATTTAACACAATCAAATCAGCCACTTCCATTTGCCGCCGCAACGTATACACGAGTTGTCGATCTGTTGCAAAGATGCTGTTGTAATCCAACGCATGTTCGGCATCTATCACCGTAATAATCTGCTGTAGTTCAAAGCTTCGAACTAATCCCGGTTCTGTCAAAGCATCGGTAATTTCCTCCGGATTCGCCACCCCAGTTAGTTCAATGAACACGATGCTCGGCTTTTGCTGAAGCAGCGTTTGCAGACTGCCTGCTAGCTCGTTTTTTTTGCTGCAGCACACACAGCCATCCAGAAGTTTCTGAATGCTGCCTGGGTGAAATCCTTCCAGAATATGTCCGTCCACATCTTGACGTCCCAACTCATTTATGAGGACCCCTGGCTGCATACCCAGCCGTTTAGTCTCTTGCAATAGCCGGAGGAGCAAGGTTGTTTTGCCACTGCCTAGAAACCCACTCAAGATCATCACTGGAATTTTCATGTCATAAATTCTCCAATTCAATATTATATTAAAGCTAGATGCAGTCATAGGATGGAAGATTCATATCATACCTATGGTGCGAATCAGGCTTTATTTATGACTATGCTAAATTCGTAATAATTACGATTAAAAAATGGGATTGAACGATGTTATCCTGTTTTGAATCTGGAATGACGTAGATAAAGAGGAGGGAGATCCACGTTGCTCGTTCCTGATTTCACGGTTTTGCAAGATTTTAAGACGATGTTATTCAGCATCCTGCTGGACGCTATTCCTTTTATTCTACTAGGAGTCATCATGTCTTCGCTCATGCAGATGTTTATCTCGGAGGCCTGGATTCGGAAAATGACACCGAAGAATCCATTGCTGGGCATACTGTTCGCCTTCTTACTGAGCTTGCTTTTTCCTGTCTGTGAGTGCGGTATGATCCCGGTGGTACGTCGATTGATTGCTAAGGGAATGCCGCTATATATCGGTGTCGTGTTTATACTTGTAGGCCCCATCGTGAATCCGGTTGTTTTTGCAGCAACGTATACGGCATTTCGTTCTCAGCCTGAAATGGTCTATTCTCGAATGGGACTGGCACTATTCGTCGGCCTATGCATCGGATTATATGTCTATTATTTTGTGAGAAAGAATCCGATGAAAAATAGCGCTGCGACCTTATATGCAACGACAAGTCCGGAAGTATCTCATACACATGTTCAAGGGAACAAATGGTTGTCTGTCATGGAGCATGCGGGTAGTGAATTCTTTGATATGGGGAAGTATTTGATATTCGGTGCCGTCGTTACAGCTTCCATTCAAGCATTAGTTCCAAGAGATGAATTGCTTGCGATTGGACAAGGCGGAGCAAGTTCACATGTCTTTATGATGGGACTCGCATTCGTGCTTTCTCTATGCTCTACCTCAGATACTTTTGTGGCTTCGTCGTTTGCAGGCACGTTCTCAGCAGGATCGTTACTGACGTTCATGGTGTTCGGACCTATGCTCGATTTCAAAAGCACCTTGATGCTCTTATCGGTTTTCCGTTGGCGATTCGTGCTCATACTGGCATTGCTCATCATCCTGATTGTATTTGTGGGTGCCAATGTCATAGAACGGCATGTGTGGGGGATGTAGGCTGCTGTGGAAGAGGGATTTCTTCTGATTTTGTAAGAAAGATGAGGTGTGTGTTCTCATGCAAGAATCCAAAAGGCTTGCACTCCACTATGTCGTTCGTGGGCTGATCTTATCAGGCTACTCGTTAGCCATTATTTTCGCCGTGCAGACGAATTCACTTTCTCTGTTGACCGAGCCGAACATGAGCGTCTATGTAAAAATATCAGCGATCGGGCTATTGATGATGGGAATGTATCAAGGTTGTATGGCTTTCCAGTCTGTGACAGGGGTTCGGGAAGCTTGCGATTGCGAGCATATACCATCGAATTCTTGGGTTAAAAATGTGCTGATTTACACGCTCTTTTTACTCCCATTGGTGATGGTTTTCGTCTAAGAGGCTTCGTGAAACCTGTCATAAAAAAAGTTTGTGCTTGACAAATTTGTTAAGCATCTTTTATATTATGTAGAGTTAAATCGTAATGATTACTATTAAGAAAAAGCGAGGAGCAAATGTATGGCAAATAAGAAAATACCCGTTACAGTGCTTAGCGGTTATTTGGGTTCCGGGAAGACTACAGTGTTAAATCATGTGCTTAACAATCGAGATGGGCTGCGGGTTGCCGTGATTGTGAATGACATGAGTGAGGTGAATATCGATGCGGATTTGGTCCGTTCAGGGACGAATCTCTCACGAACGGAAGAATCTCTTGTGGAAATGTCGAACGGCTGCATATGCTGCACGTTGCGTGAAGATTTGCTGCGCGAAGTGGCTCGTTTAGCAAAGGATCAAGCATTTGATTATATTCTTATCGAATCGAGCGGGATTAGTGAACCTGTACCTGTGGCACAGACGTTCAGTTATGCGGATCCAGACTCTGGAATCGATTTGACGACTTTAGCTGAACTTGACTGCATGGTTACCGTGGTGGACGCACATCGTTTCTGGAATGATTTTGGTTCGGGGGAGACGTTACTGGATCGGAATCAAGCCGTTGGAGAAGAGGATCATCGGGACGTCGTGGATCTACTCATTGATCAGATTGAAACCTGTGATGTATTGCTGCTAAACAAGTGTGATCTTGTTGACGAAGTGCATTTGAATGAGCTTGAAGGCGTACTGCGTAAGCTACAGCCACATGCGAGATTGATACGCACCGTTCAAGGGAAGATCGATCCTAAGATGATCCTGAATACCGGGTTGTTTGATTTTGAGCAGGCGAGTGTGTCAGCAGGTTGGATTCAAGAATTGCAGAAAGAGAGTCATACCCCGGAGACGGATGAATACGGCATCAGCTCATTTGTTTACCGACGTAGAAGACCTTTTCATCCGCAGCGGCTAGCAGATTTTATGACGGAATGGCCTGAAGAAGTTGTACGTGCGAAAGGCATTGCCTGGATCGCTGCGAAAGGCGATTTTGCTGCGACTCTGAGCCAGGCGAGTGCATCCATTCAATTTGGTCCTGCGGGATATTGGTTAGCTTCGATGCCGAAGGAGGAGCAGGAGGCAGTTCTTCGTACGGAACCCGACATGAGGAAGAAATGGGATGAGACGTGGGGCGACCGCATCAATGAACTGGTTTTTATCGGGATTAGTATGAATGCGGCGGATATCGAAGCACAGTTGGATACCTGTCTTGTTGATGATACGGAGCTGAAGCAGGATTGGTCGCAATTTGAGAATCCGCTGCCTTGGCCGATTGAGAGTATCGTTAAAGCATAATGATATTTTTTTTGACATAAGATCGTAATAATTACGATTAATACCTCTCGATTAAAGAAAATTACAATTCACCGGGAATCGAGATCAATCAGGGAATGGAGAGAAGGTATGGGTTATGTTGTTATCCTCGATGCGGAACGTTGTATATGGGTATAGTGACGTGCCGGTTGTAGAGCAGTTATCGCTAGACATGTTCCAAGGAGAGTTCTTAGGGATTACGGGCCCGAATGGCGCTGCAAAAACGACGGTTCTCAAGCTCATGCTGGGGTTATTGAAGCCATGGAGCGGGACGGTAACTTTGAATGATTCTGCGCTTCAAGGGGGTAAGCTCGAAATCGGTTATGTTCCGCAGACGGTAGCATCGTTCAATAGCGGATTTCCAAGTAAAGTCATAGAACTCGTTCGATCGGGTTGTTATGCTCGACTCGGTCTATTTCGTAAATGGAATGCGGAACAAGAGGCCATCGTCGAACAGAGTCTGAAGCAGGTTGGCATGTGGGATTACCGTCGTCGTAAAATTGGCGAACTATCCGGAGGGCAGAAGCAGCGTGTGTGTATCGCTAGAGCGCTCGCACAGCGCCCAAATGTCCTGATTCTGGATGAGCCGACGACAGGAATGGATCAGCAGAGCCGGCGAGGATTTTACCAATTAATGCGTCATTACGTAAGTTCGCATGGCATGACTGTCGTGATGGTAACGCATGGGTTGGATGAAGCGAGTGAGTTTTTGGACCGGGTTATTCAATTAGAGCGAAAGGAAAGCGAGGTGTGGCAATGTTTGACTACGAGTTCATGCAGCGTGCGTTTTGGGCAGGAGGCTTTATTGGCATCATCGCACCCGTCTTAGGCGTGTATCTGATGTTACGCCGTCAAGCCTTGATGGCGGATACGTTGTCACATGTATCGTTAGCCGGCGTTGCGCTGGGTTCAATGCTTCACTGGAATCCAATGATCATAGGTTTCGTCTTCGCGGTGCTCGGAGGTCTTCTCATCGAACAATTGCGCCGGTCTTATCGAACCTACAGTGAAGTCCCCGTCGCGATTATTATGACGTCAGGGCTAGCCCTTGCGATCGTATTGATGAGCTTGCAATCGAATATGAATAAAAGCTTTAGCTCTTATTTATTCGGGTCCATCGTCGCGGTAAGTTCTGTTCAATTATGGAGTATCGCCGCGGTTGCGATCATCGGGGTTTTATATTTTATCGTATGGAGACGCCCGTTATACCACCTAACCTTTGATGAAGAGACGGCACAAATCAGCGGTGTTCGAGTTCGGGCATTAACCTTTTCGTTTTCGGTCGTGACGGGGATGACGGTAGCCGTTGCTATGCCGATTGTCGGCGTGCTGCTAGTGTCCTCCTTGATGGTGCTTCCTGCGGCGCTAGCCTTAAGAATATCCAGCGGATTTCTATCTGCCGTTCTGATCGCTGTAGGTTTCGGATGGTTGGGCATTTTCGGCGGATTAACGTCTTCTTATTATTTGAACGCACCGCCTGGGGGGACCATTGCGCTGTTACTGCTGGTATTCCTGGTCGTAGGGATCGGATTTCAGAAAATTAAAGCTCGTATGACAAAGCGTAAAAGCCATATGCGTCAAGAATTACTTCAACAACACATGTAAAAGGGGAAAAGGAGCGTTTGGATTGATGAAGGGGAAATTAAGATTTATGTCGGTTGTTATTTTTAGTCTGGGTCTCGTATTGACAGGATGCAGTGCCAAGTCGGATAGCCAGCCTACACCGTCGGTTGTGGAAGCGACGGATTCACATGACAAAATAAAGGTACAGGTCAGTTTTTATCCGATGTATGAGTTTACGAAGCAAGTCGCAGGTGATCTAGCAGACGTAGAATCATTGATTCCGGCGGGAATCGAACCACATGACTGGGAACCAACGCCGCAAGATATGAAGAAGCTGGAGGAAGCCGATGTCTTCGTCTATAATGGCGCTGGGCTTGAAGGATGGACGGATCAAGTTCTTGCAAGCTTAAGCAATAAACAGCTTGTTCAGGTGGAGGCCAGTCATGGGCTGGACATCATGGAATCAACGTCTGAGGAAGAGGGGCATGATCATGAGCACGCTCATGATGGAGAAGCTGCAGCTCACGATCATAAGGACGAGGGTACAGCTGAAGTAGGACACGATCACGCACATGATCATGGAGGATTGGATCCTCATGTATGGTTGTCTCCTGTATTGGCGATTCAAGAAGTACGTAACATTGAGCAAGGTCTGGCGCAAGCAGCTCCTGGACACAAAGACGGATTCAAGAAAAACGCTGACGCTTATGTAGCCCAATTAGAGCAGCTAGACCAAGATTTCAAAGATGGGCTTGCGAACGTGAAACGCAAAGAATTTATTACGCAGCATGCTGCGTTCGGTTATTTAGCGAAGCAATATGGGCTGACACAGATCCCTATCGCAGGATTGTCTCCAGATCAAGAACCAAGCGCTTCGCAGATGGCTGACATTGTGGCATTCGCAAAGGCACATGATGCGAAGACGATCTTCTTCGAGACGTTGGTCTCCTCGAAAGTTGCAGATACCATTGCCAAAGAAATCGGTGCGAAGACGGCCGTCTTGAACCCAATTGAAGGCTTAACAGATGAGGATCTAGCGAATAACTTGGATTATCTGGGAATCATGCGTCAGAATCTGGAAGCATTGAAGGCAGCTTTATCAGCGTAAATTTGATTGGATCTATAGGAGCTTGATTAGAACGGATACATGCCGTTTCGATCAAGCTCTTTTTATATAGATAAAAGAATGAATCTAGGAGCACATACAAAATTCTGGTAAACTAGGGATAGTTGAAAATACGGCAAATTTTTTGTCTTGGAAAATTTAGACGGTAATATGGAATAGAGGTGCTTGGATGAAGCTTTGGGAGCAAGATGAGTTGTCCTTAAGAACCCTAACCGTGGAGGATGCATCCATCTTACTGAAATGGTTAAGCGATCCAACGGTATTGGCTTATTATGAAGGGAGAGATAACCCGCATGATGAAGCGTTGATTCAACAGCATTTTTACGAAGATCGGGACGGTATCCATGCTTGTATCCTCGAACATCAAGGGAATGCCATCGGTTATGTGCAATATTATGAAGTCGAGGGCGAGGAACGGGAAGAATACGGTCTCGAACAAACCCAAGGCAAAGTCATCGGCATGGATCAGTTTATTGGTGAGCCAGCATACTGGAACCAAGGCATTGGGACGAAATTGATCCAGTCTATGATTCACTTTATTTCAGCAACGGAACATGCGGATACCCTTGTCATGGACCCGCAGGCATGGAATACGAGGGCACTTCACGTATACGAAAAGTGCGGGTTTGTAAAGCATCGGTTCCTTCCTAAGCACGAATGGCATGAAGGAGAGTACCGCGATTGTTGGGTGATCATCTATCCCGTGCGGCAACAATCCGGGCATGAATTGAAAGATAAAGGAGTACATCTATCATGACGACAGCTACGAAGACCATCGAGGTTGCCTTATACACCATGTGTATCGTCCGGGATGGAGATCGGGTATTGCTCATCAACCGTCCAAGTAAACGCGGTTTTCCGGGCTATATCGGACCTGGAGGAAAAGTAGATTTTCCTGAAAGTTTATCGGAGGGTGCAGCCCGAGAGGTATATGAAGAAACGGGACTTATCGTCAAGGACCTGATCTATAAAGGTTTGGACGAGTTTGTAGATCCAGACAAGAATTTCAGGTATATGGTGTTCAACTACGTTGCGACATCCTTTGAAGGCGAACTGCTTGAACATCCTCCGGAAGGCGAATTGCTATGGGTGCCGATCCAGGAAGCGTTAGATTTACCAATGCAACCTTGGTTCAAGCGCAGGTTCCCGTTATTTTTTGAAGAGGGGACGTTTGAAATTTTCGAGGAATGGGATCAGGAACATCAAGTAACACATAAGGAATATGTTCGGAAATTGTAATTCAATTGATCTTGAGGTGAAATATGTCTACGATAATACCGTCTATCGAGCTGATGGAGCGTATTGAGCAATCCGAGATTGATTATATGGCTGACCGAATGGGTGCCATCTCTGAACGGCCGAATAACCCTGAAGGTGTGGAAGTCGTACAAATCGGACAAGCAACCTGTTTTTATAGTAAAACGATGCCTTGGCCGGCGTTCAATACCGTAAAGGGGATTCGAAATGAAGATGCAGATACAATAGATGCTATTCTTTCGTTCTACCAGCGTCGAGATCGGAAGCCTCAGTTTGAAATTGTTCCTTCGTTAGCAGAACAGCCTATACTGCAGCATTTGGCTAAGCGAGGTTTCTATGCATCTGGCACGCATGCGTCGTTATATATCCAACCAACGATGGAAGTGAAAAATAAAGCGGAAGATGTAATCATCCATGAAATACAGGAAGATGAGTTCGAAATTTATGCAAACATTCATTGCCGCGGGACTGGATTGTCCTTAGATGGGATTCCTTACGTCGCCGCGAATAATAAAGTTCTTTATTATCGACCAAATTGGAAGTTCTTCATGGCTTATGTTCGTGAGGTACCGGCTGCAGTGGGCGTGATGCATATGAAGAATAAAGTTACTTCGTTAACCTTCGCAGCGACATTACCCGAGTTCCGGAGGATGGGATTGCAGCAAGCTTTGCTATACAAGAGGATAGAAGGAGCGGCACGTGAGGGATGCGACCTCGTTGTCGGACAATGCAGCTTCTTATCGCAGAGTCACCGGAATATGGAGCGGGCCGGCATGCGATTGGGTTATGTCCGAACCACGTGGACGAGTATAGAATAAGGAATATTTCTAGGAGGTGTGCAGGATGACCCTACATTATCGTCCTTTTACCATGCAGGACCAGGATTCTGTCCAGCGCTTGATGAGCGATTATCCGCTGCAGTTCCCATCTTTTGTGATCGACCGGTATCCGCCTCGCTGGTCAGATTATGTATCCGCGAAGACAAGTGAGTCAGAATATTGGGTTGCTGAAGATGCGGAGCTCGGCGTCGTGGGTCACACGGGGTTCATATATAATGATGAACTGGGAATCTACGAAATTGTAGGGGTGGTGACTTCAACAGATAGAGTAAGAAGGGGCATAGGCAAAGGCTTATTGCAAATCGTTTGCTCCCGTATACAGGAACGTGGGCAGGACCAAACCATTCTATTCACGTTGGGGCATCTTGGGAATAGAGGGACAATTCAATTCTACTCCAGTCTTGGATTTACGCAGACGAATGAAGAGCAAGACTATTTCGCGAAGGGTTTTCATAGAGTAACGTTCGAGAAAACATTGCGCTAGTCTTATTCGAAATCTTCCCATGTAAAATCGACAGATAAAGGCCAACGCTCCTGAATACCAAGAGAATTTAGCCATGTTACGGATTGCTTTATCTTGTCATAGGTGGTTCGGAACGCAAAATGCCGCAAGGCAGGATGGTAGGGTGTTTCCATCTCCTTGCCTTCCCATAGGCCAATCCAGCTCTCCCCCTCAACGATCCAAAAGTACACGGAGTCTTCGTCCTGCCAAGCGAGCTTGAGACCGAGTCGGTTATAGAATGCAATGGACACGGCTAGATTTCGGACAGGCAAATGAGCTTCATATAAACCTTCGATCATTTGGACACACCTCATTTATCTAATTTGTAACAGTTATTAAGCGAGATTTCCTCGATTTTTTCATCTGGATGAGCCTTGTTATTCATCTATAAGCGAGTATGGCAATACATGCGATGGAGGTTAATATGCGATTAGAGGGATTGAATCATATATGTTTTTCGGTTTCAGATCTAGATAAATCGATCGCGTTTTATCAAGATATTTTCGAAGCGAAGCTGCTCGTTAAAGGAAGGAAACTTGCGTATTTTGACTTGAACGGTCTTTGGATTGCATTAAATGAAGAAGACATAGATCGCACGCACGCAAATCTTACCTATACGCATATGGCTTTTACCCTTCATGAAGATGATTTCGATCCGATGCTGGACCGATTACAGCGGTACGCTGTGCAAGTATTACCTGGTCGCGTACGAGATGAAAGGGATCGGAAATCGATCTATTTCCTCGATCCAGACGGTCATCGCTTAGAATTCCATTCAGGAACCTTGCAAGATCGGCTGGATTTTTACAAAGCAGAGAAAGACCATATGATCTTCTACGAGGACATGATCCCTAAGAAATTATAAAACGAACATGCTGGTCTTTTTTCGGTAGTGAGCAGCAATTTCCATACCAAAGATGAATGGGTATAATAAGGGGATAGATGTACAAGTTACGACTGGATCGAGAGGGGAATCGGCATGACGAGATTAGGAATTATACGGCACGGCAGTACAGCTTGGAACAAAGAAGGCAGAGCACAAGGGAGTACGGATATCCCGCTGGATGAGGAAGGCTTGCTTCAAGCGGCACGATTAGGTGAGCGGATGCAGTCAGAACCTTGGGATATCATCATAACGAGCCCACTCGGAAGAGCAAGGCAAACCGCTGAACATATCGCTGCAAAAATAGGTTCGATCCCTTTACTTTTTGAGGATCAACTTCGCGAAGCAGGAGGCGGTCTGATTGAAGGGACGACAGTAGCCGAACGGATTGAGCGATGGGGCGAGGGTTGGCGAACACAAGATCTTGGCATGGAAAGCTCGGAGCAGGTGACGGCGAGAGGAACATCTTTTGTGGAGAATATCCTTCGTGAACATCCAGGTAAGAATATCCTCATCGTAAGTCATGGTTCGTTTATTCGGCATCTTCTTAAAGCCCTGCTTCCAACCTCCTATGCGCATGAATCGATTAAAAATACTTCGGTAACGAGTTTGCTGTACTCTGACCGCGCTTGGACTTGTGAGCTGTACAATTGTACGAAGCATTTGGATGAATGAGAGGACGCACGTATGCCCTACGAAATTGAAAATAAATTTGTCATCGCTGTAGCTTCAAGCGCTTTATTTGATTTGACAGAGTCGGATCAAGAGTTCCAACAACATGGAGAAGATGCCTATCGGGAATATCAACGCAAGCATGAACAGGTGGTACTAAACACCGGTGTGGCTTATCCACTTATCAAGCGATTATTAAGTATCGATGCCGAGGAGCAGCCAGTTGAGGTCGTTCTGTTATCTCGTAATGATCCGGATACGGGACTTCGCGTGTTCAAATCCATTGAGCATTACGGGTTGCCGATTAGCCGCGCAGCGTTCGTAACGGGGAATAATCCTTTCGAATATATCGAGGCTTTCAATGCCTCCTTATTTCTCTCAGGGAATCCGGAAGATGTGAAGGAAGCGGTGCAAAGAGGGCTGCCGGCCGGTTGTATATATCCAACGGATTTCATCGATGATGATGAGGATGATGAGTTACGCGTAGCCTTTGACTTTGATGGAATTATTGCCGATGATTCAGCCGAATCGGTGTATCAAAAAGGGGCGATCGGCTTGTTTCATGACCATGAGCGAACGAACGCGTTAGAACCGTTGCCTGCGGGTCCATTGCTCCGCTTCTTTCAGGAGATATCGAAGCTTCAACGCCGCGAAATTGCTAAAAATAATGCCAATCCCGCATATAAGCCGAAAATCCGAGTTGCGATTGTGACGGCAAGGAACGCACCGGCACATGAGCGTGTCATCACGACGCTGCGCGAATCGTTCCTTCCGTCCATGTCCCCTTCGGCGTAACGAATCGAGGGAAGAAGTAAAGTGTGTTACTGGCGAGGCTGGGCATGAACTTAAAGAGTTTTTCTTTAGGGACATGTCTTTTTTTTGTGGAGAAAAAATCAGGCAGGGAGTCCAGATTGGGATCAAGTGTAATCCTACGATTATAATCTACAATCTTGTAGGCATGATTTCCAGATTGTAGTATTATGACCGTAGAACGGATTTAAAAAGGCTAAAGGAGAAGTATTGAAATGGAATTACAGATTGTACCTTATGACATCAAGCATCATCAAATCCCTTATGAATTATTAATGCTCGCGGACCCGTCCCGAAAAGTGATTGACTCCTATTTTCAACGAGGGTATTGTTTCTTAGCTTATCTGGGGGATTCGTGCGTCGGTGAATTCGTCTTATTGAAGACGCGCCCTGAGACCATCGAAATTGTGAACATTGCCGTTGATGAGGCATACCAAGGGCAAGGGATCGGGAAGAAACTCGTGTACCAGGCTATTGAGGAAGCTAAGAACCTAGACGCTGCCACCATTGAGATTGGAACCGGGAATTCTAGCATGATGCAGCTTCGCCTATATCAAGCCTGCGGTTTCCGTATCACAGGTGTGGATATTGATTTTTTTGTCAAACACTATGATGAGGATATTATCGAGGATGGTATTCCATGTCGTGATATGATTAGGCTTTCGTTGGATACTCGCTGACCGAGGCATAAGTGGTTTAGAGGATGAAGCTGCTTGGCTATGGTGTATGGATCATTTAGTTCGTGCGATTCATGGGTAAATGAGGAGGGGTTTTCGGATGTTAAAGGAAGATTGTCTTGGCTGCCGGTTAGCCAACCATCTTACAGAGACGTACGTCATCTACGAAAATGATCTGCTCACGTGTATTCTGGATATCGCCCCGATTCATGAAGGTCATATCCTGATCCTACCTAAACATCATGTTCAGGATCTCGACGAACTGGATCAGGCAACTGCCCTAGCGATCATGATCGCGTCGGCTGAGCTGTCGCGTGCCTTGAAAGCCTGCTACCAACCGGACGGCATTACGATCATGCAAAACGGAGGTTCATTTAATGATTTAGGTCATTACCATATGCATGTATTCCCTCGTTTTGATGCAGATGGATTTGGCTGGGTGGAGCCGGTGCATGAGATCGACCTGCATGATCGTCTGGATGCTACACATATGGATCTTAAGGAAGCATTGCAACGTATCCGTGTCGTACAAAAGTAAGCTACATGCAAAGGGCCGCAGATCATTTAGATCTGTGGCCCTTCGTTTTTTATATCGATTCCACAGGTTCTGCGGTCACCGTCAGCGTTCGATAAGTCTTTCCGAGCGAGGCTTTAATGGATGGCTGTTGACCAAGCTCCTGCTCGATTCTATATTCTCTAATGGCCTGACGTATTTTATAATCATCAATGGCTTTAATTCCGCCGAAAAGGAGTAGGATATAGCTGATGGCTGTCAAAAGAGAGAACAGCAGCCGGAGCTTGTTTTTCGAAAATACGGCATATAACAATGCGCCCAAGCTTGCGCAAAATACAGCAAGTGCGATGAAAAATATAAGGGTCCACATGAGTTGATCGCTCCAGATTCTATAAGATAGTGGCTAGGCTAAGATTACCATTGCTATTATATAGGGAGCTGTTCAGAAGTTCAATCCACAGGATCGGATGCGAAAGGCCATAGATCCTTGCGATCGATGGCCTTCACATAACGTTCACTATTCTTCATCGTGCTGGATAACGAACGAATCTAATCGATTTCCTTCCACGTCATAGGCTTGAAAAGTTAGCGTTCGATGATCTATCGTAATGCCTGCGAACATTTGCGATTCATTCTGAAAATGCACCTTGTGGTAGAATTGCTCTTTTTTCTGCTTATTGAATTTGGGACCTGATGCATTGGTTACGACGTAGACTGTACCTTCATGATGCTGTACGGGGCGATCCTCTTCCATCACGATTTTCCCGTTACGCAGGGGATAGGACCGCATATACTCGTGATTATGACCTTGCAGAACAAGATCGACTTGGAATTCATCGAACACCTTTACCCAATCCTTCAGATTTTTTGTGATATTTCCACCGTAGGCGGGCCGATGCATGGCAACAATTTTCCAAGGTTTATCCGTAGCTGCAAGATCCGCACGCAGCCACTCGGTCTGACCGTCAATATTCGATTCCGTATTCAGGACAGTGATATGCGCGTTACCATAATCGAACGAATAGTTCGTACCAGGCGTGGAATCCTCCGCTCCGTTGTCCGGAACGATAAAGTGTGAAGTGAATCGCTCCGCATCTTCATTGATTTCTTCATGGTTGCCCGTGACGGGTTGAAGCGGGATTTGTTGCAGCCACGTGCGGGATTTCTGAAAGAAATAGTCCCATCCTTGTTCGTTGTCCGGATCTTCGGTTAAGTCTCCTCCATGCACAATGAAGCGTGCTTCAGGGAATTGCTGGAATGCACGATTTAACGTTTTTCCCCATAGATCGAAATCCTGTTCGGTCGTTCCTTGCGAATCCGTGATATGAATGAATGTAAAGGCTTCTGTGTCGTCGGCTTCCGTTAGAAATTGCGCAGGATCACTCCACTCGTTAGATTTACCGCTTCCTACGCGGTAGGAGTATTCCGTCCCAGGTGCAAGACCCGTTACAGTAACTTTATGAACGCCTTGCCATGTTCCTTTTGATGTCTCTATCGTGGTCGTTGAACCTTGAACCGTCATGACCTGATCCTGATTCCAATTTGCGGGATCTTTTCCTTGAATCAACTGAAGGACTGTATCTGCGTTCGGATTCACGGTATACCAAGTAAACGCTCGGCTTGTTCGAGCATCGCCATGGATGGTCGTGACGATCGATTTCGGCTGATGCTTGGCATCTGCTTTGATCCATTCGACCAAGAAGATGACGGCTAATATCATTAGAATTAGAACGATAATGCCAATGGTGCCCTTATGTTGGTGCATTTCATCCCCTCGCTTGAAAAGGCTTGATTTACGAGAACAATCCCGGAGGATGGTTCATACAGGTCAATATCCTTAGAGTCTTCTGCGATTATAGAATACCACGAATGCACAAGACAAGAGGAGAATGACAATGGCGACACCTGTTGCAATTGCTTCTGTTGCACTTCCTTGCTGCTGCGTACCTTGGCCTTGCGGTCCGCCTGGGCCGCCGCCGCCCATACCGTTTGGACCGCCATTAGGCGGTTGGCCGCCGCCACCTCCAAAGCCGTCAGGAGGTTCCATCCCGCCTTGCTGAGCTTGGCCATTGTTTTGCGGATTAGCATCTCCGTCTTGCTGAGCTTGGCCATTGTTTTGCGGAATAGCGTTCGCGTCTTGCTGTGTTTGGCCGTTGTTTTGCGGATTAGCATTCGCATCTTGCTGAGCTTGCCCGTTAACCCCAACCTCATTACTGTTCGGAGCCATAGCAGGCATATCGCCGCCCATTTCACCGCGACCGCCTCGGCCACCTCCACCTCCGCCGAAGCCGCTGCTTCCGCTGCCAGACCCGTCTCCTGAGGAGGCTTTAGTCCCATCAAGCTGTTTAGCGATATTTTCGGTCTGCGTTGTATTGAATGAGACGACTTGGGTTACCCCCTTCTCATATTCATCGTAGGTGTAGAAGGCGGAGGGATCGGCTTTGACATAGGTTGAGATCATGTCTGAAATTTGCTGAATCCGCGTTGCGAATTGTTCCTTGGATAAATACCCTTCGAGCATATTTTGGACGATGTGATGGTACTTTTCCTTATAGGCTGTATTTTGCAGCAGTTTTGCAACCAGCGGCCGATCGGCGAGGGTACCTGATGTAGGTTCATCGATCAAGATGCCGGATCCGCCAAATCCTCCGAACGACATATTGTAGTCCCAAGGCAGCACGGAGAATATCCCTTTATTTTCATATAAATAATAGTTGTGTTTTTTCTCGGACAAATAGCTGTCCATGTTGCCTGCGACGGCATTCAAGGCGATGTATTTCAGCGCCTCATCCACGTCAAGTACGCGTTCATAATCGGAGCCGTTATTTAATACATCCAGCATCGTGAGAAGCACATCGTTATTCGAGGACGCTGACTTCAAATCAAGCCCCGTGTAAGATTTCAAATTTCCGAGCCAATTTAATTCACTGCCGGTACCGCCGTTTGCTTTATACAACGCGCCGTATGCGTTCCCGAAATTGCGTTCGAGATAAGCGTCCCCAATCTGTTCCACAGCCAGATAGAATCCCCAGAGTTTATCGTTCACATACACATTGACATACGAGAACTTTGGTGTAGGTAAACCCATGGCCTCGGCCAGCTCATAGGACAGGAATTCACGCATATACGATGCGTCGCTGTAGTTGTTATTTAGGTTAATTTTACTGATTCCATTGAGGGTTTGATTCACATACTCATCAAAGGATAGCTTGAAGCTGTATCGATCGGAGTCCGAATTGACAACGCTGGATAAACTGAGGTTTCCTTTGGTTCGTATGCCCACGTTCTTCAATATTTGTCCGTTATAATCTACGGTTGCTTCTTTGAATTCTTCTTGGCTGGCATGATCCAGCATGTCCTGAAAATCATCAGGATCGACGGTGATTTTGACATCAATCACTTTATCCTTCGGAAATACCTTTTCATCCAATGGCTGTTCATTTTTCGCTGCGATGGAACCATCCTCGGTTACCTCCGTCGATGAAACAGGAGAGGAGGTGCTATTCCAAGCACATCCAGTTAACCCGAGCGTCAGAAGAATCGCACAGATACATAACAGAATGGATATCTTTCTAGTTTTCATGTTGAACACCACCTGCTCCTTAGGATACGTAATCTCCGCTGTAGCTGATCAGTACGGCATTCTTCACGCCTGGCGTTTGCGAGAGTTGATTGACGAATGTTCCTTCTTGATCCCGTAAGCGGACTTCGAGGGTAAGTTCAATATTGTCAGGGGTAACGGTTTTCTGTTTGACATTGTATCGTTTAACGGATGTATTCATGTGCTGATGGATTTCTTTTTCCGTCCCGTCTCCGTCGATATTGACGACCAATAAGTACGGCGTTTCCGCGGACCCCCCTTTAACGAAGAAGAAGAGAATCAAGCCCACTATGACGGAAGAGACGATGGCTAGCATATAGAAGCCTGCACCTGTTACAATCCCCGCTGCTGCCGCCCAGAATAGAAAGATCAGATCTGTCGGGTCTTTGATCGGCGTTCTAAACCGAACAATGGACAATGCGCCGACCATACCCAAGGATAATACTAAATTGGAGTTAATCGCGATAATCACGGTGGCGGTAATCATGGTCATGCCGATAAGTGAAGTATTAAAGCTCTTGGAGTATAAGACCCCACTGAATATGCGCTTATATAGGGTGTAAATGAAGAATCCGATAAGGAAGGCAATCCCTAAGGTAATGAGAATTTTGGAAATGCTGATGTCCGAAGTGAAATTTGACATGACGGATTTCTTGATCACATCCGAGAACGTGGTTGAGGTATTCGATGTTGTTGTGTCCATAGTTTAATAATCCTCCCAAGTGTTATATTTCAGAAATTTGCGGCACATCACATATTTGGAGGCCGACTGACGGTTCAGACCTTCGAGTTGTAGAGCGGTTTGGATATAGGCCGGAAGGTATTCGTCAAATTTGACTTCGAGAATCATCAGGTTCTCATCGATCGCTCGAACAGGTTTCAGGTTTCTATCGAACACATCAATGGCATGCAGACCTGTACGCAATTCTTTATCAAAGGTAATGCGAACATTACCGTTCTCGCAGACGTAAGGCTCTCGGACATAGTCAACGATGACTTTGGGCCGAAGCAGATTGTGGTTCATTTCATGATAGATTTCCATCATAAGTGCGTGGTCAGGATGGTGTAATACTTCGTAATTCCCGGCAATAATGGAATCATACATGTCTCTTGTCAACGGGAATTTGACTTTGGCGATATAATCTCTGAATTTAATCTTTTTTTCGAAATGAATGATGCTGTCTTCCTTGTTATAAATCCGAATCCGATATTTGGACCGATCCCGAATCCCGCCCAATTTCTCATGCAGCGCTTTATTATTCAGATCATCAAAATACAAACTCCGGATATGGTATTCCCCCGTCGGCCCGACATGTTTGTCTTGCTTCATGAGGTGTTTCAATCGTTGTCGCAGAATCATATATTGGTGCGGATGAACAAAAAACTTCAATTCATTTCGGTATTGCAGCGTCGTATTCACTTTCTCACCTCTTTTCTGTCATGTAACGTTTAGTTACAAGGGCAATTATAAGGAGAGGGTATGAACAAACTATGAACTCAACCTAAGAAATATTTAATATTTGTAAAGGATCAAGAAACTTGCTGAAAATAAGGAGGGAGATGAGAAAATTTAAATATTGAAATGTTAAATTCATTTATGTCATGATTAAGGGATGAAACGTTGGACATTAGAGACACGTGGGTAGAAACGGAGACAATGATGTGAAAAAGTTCAAAAAGTTCTATATCGAAATAACGAGCGTATGCAATCTCGCATGTACTTTCTGTCCTCAAACGGGGCGTAAGGCGAATTTCATCAAGGTGGATGCGTTCACGAATATACTGGATCAAATTCAAGGCCATGCGGAATATATTTATTTTCATGTCAAAGGGGAGCCGCTCTTGCATCCCAAAATCGATCAGCTGCTAGATATCAGTCATGAGAAAGGGTTCAAAGTGAATATCACTTCGAATGGGACCTTATTGCACAAAAATAAGGAAAAGCTTCTTACGAAGCCTGCGCTACGGCAGATGAATTTCTCGCTGCACAGCTTTGACGGACATGAGGGTTCCGAGAACAAAGAGGGATATGTGGGGATGGTTCTCGCTTTTGTGAAAGAAGCATTAGAGAAGACGAACATTATATTTTCACTCCGACTATGGAACTTGAATGAAGATAACGCGACGAATGTGGAGCGCAGCCGTAATCGTGAAATTCTGGAGATGATTGAGCAAGAATTTAATCTGGATTATAAAATCGAGGAGCAATTCGAACGCGGCAGCGGGGTGAAGATCGCCGATCGTGTCTATATCAACATGGATCATGAATTTCAATGGCCAAGCCTGCATGCAGACGAAATTGAAGGGCCAGGGTTCTGTCACGGTCTTCGTAATCAAGCGGGGATTCTTGTGGATGGTACCGTCATTCCTTGTTGCCTAGATGGTGAGGGTGTTATTAATCTAGGGAATGTGAACCAGACAAGTTTCTCCGAAATTATTGAGAGTGAACGTGCGAATAATTTAGTGGACGGGTTCTCAAGACGTGAAGTGGTGGAGGAACTGTGCAGGAAATGCGGCTACCGTCAACGTTTTAGTATATAAAACAAGAAAGCAGGTGAACGTATGACATTAGAAGAAGTCATGCAGCAGCTGGAAGCGATGGGAACGGAGCAAACGAAGAGCACGTATATACGCCATGGGGCGCAAGAGCCTTTTTTCGGCGTGAAAATTGGGGATATGAAGAAGCTCGTTAAATTTGTGAAAAAAGACCAAGAACTCGCGTTGGCGTTATATGATACGGGAAATTATGATGCAATGTACTTAGCAGGATTAACGGTGGACCCGAAATTAATGACGAAGGACAAGCTGCAAGCCTGGGTACAGCAAGCCAACTGGCATGCGCTCGCGGAATATACCGTGGCCAATGTGGCGGCGGAGACACCGTTTGTCTTGGAATTAGCACGAGAATGGATTCAATCGCCAGATGAACTGGTTGCGACTTGCGGGTGGAGCACATTCGCGAGTTATGCGATGATTACACCCGACGAGCTGCTTGATCTCGAAGAGCTGCGCCAGCTGCTGGGACATATCGAGAATGTCATTCACACCGAGCGGAATCGTGTCAGATATACGATGAATAGCTTCGTAATCGCTGTGGGTACTACGGTTAAAGAACTGCATGTTGAAGCGATGCAAGTGGCAGAGAAGATCGGCAAAGTAAGTGTCGAGATGGGCAAGACGGCATGCAAGGTGCCATTGGCATCCGAGTATATGAAGAAAGTTGAAGCTAAGGGCAATTTAGGTATCAAGCGTAAGACATGTATTTGTTAATGTATTAGACGTAAAATATTGGACCTGTAGCGGTCGCCTTTCGGACAATCCGGAGGGCGGCCGTTTTTTCTTCAGAAATTCTTTAGTTTTTCTCCCTCATGGCCTTCAGAAATTCGAGATAACATAAGACTTACAGCAGACCGAATGCTTCTTCAAAGTCTGGTCTGGATAAGACTTTATGTGGGAGTGGATCAACATGAATATGGTTGAAGATAAATGGTTATTTTTGCAGAAATTTATGGGGAATCCGAAGGAAGTTGGCAGTATCACACCGAGTTCGAAATTTTTAGCCAAGCGGATGTTAAAGGCGGTGAACTGGAATGACGTACGAGCGATTGGTGAGCTTGGTGCGGGTACAGGAGCGATAACACAATATCTTGCTGAGAGGGTGGGTCCCCGAACGAATGTGTCTCTTTTTGAAAAAGATGGCCTCATGCGTAGTCGATTACAAACGAATTATCCGACGTTTCAATGTTATCCAGATGCGACGAAATTAGTCGATGCTGTTCAGATGCAAGGGATATCCTATTTCGATTGTATTCTCAGCGGGCTGCCCTTCTTCAATTTCTCTCCGGAACTGCGTGAAGAGCTTATGAATCAAATATTTCAAGCCTTGAAGCCTGGCGGACAATTCATTGCATTCCAATATTCGTTACAAATGAAAAGAGAGTTAACTCGATATTCCGAGATCGAATCGATCCAGATCGTACCGTTGAATTTGCCTCCTGCTTTCGTATATGTCTGTCGCAAAAGTGGGGTTATATAATGGACCAAATTCTGCACTGGATTGGGGATTATGGTTATGCTGCATTATTCTTCGCGCTGTGGCTCGGCATTGTCGGGATGCCGATTCCCGATGAAGTCATTGTGATGACCGGTGGCGCTGTGAGTCATAGTGGTCTTTTGCATGCGATGCCTGCATTTTTCATTACGTATTTAGGCGTAATTACAGGACTATCCATAGGGTACATCGTGGGACGCAGGATCGGATCACCCATTTTAGATCGACTTCGACAGAAGAAGGAACTGCGGCGTTATATCGATCAAGCAGAGCGTCTGATTAGCAAATATGGCACGGCTGCACTGATGATGAGCTATTTCATTCCTGGTGTGCGTCATATCGTTCCCTATCTTGTGGGTGTGAATCGCATGCCCTATCGCAAGTATGTTGTCTATTCTTCTACCGCGGGCCTCTTATGGACGGGAATTTTTTTCAGTATCGGCCAGTTCGCGAGTCATTACATTCAAAACGTAAGTCATATGATACAACAGTATGGTCTGTACCTAGCATGGTTGATATTCGTCCTATCTCTTGCTATCGTTATACTCAAAATTACTAAGCGAGGTGGCACGGAATGACGGCAGTATTGGTGGTTGATGACGATCCTGAGATTCGGGACGTGATTCATGTATATTTAAGGAATGAAGGCTACAGCGTATTTGAAGCTGCGGACGGCCTTCAAGCACTTGACATATTACAGCAGCAAACTGTGAACCTTGTCATTCTAGATGTAATGATGCCCCAATTGGATGGTATTCGTACCTGTATGAAAATACGAGAAACATGGAAGATTCCGATCATCATGCTCTCTGCCAAAGAAGAGGATATTGATAAAATCAATGGCCTTACAACGGGTGCAGACGATTATATGACGAAGCCGTTCAATCCGCTTGAATTACTTGCACGAGTCAAGGCGCAGCTTCGCCGCCAAAGCTTTACCGAAGCGCCCAATCAGAATGATGATGTCATTCGTGTACAAGATCTGGTTATAGATCGCGCGCAGCACCAGGTCAAGGTGAAAGATCAAGAAGTTAGCTTGACACCGATTGAATTTGCTATTCTAGAGCTGCTCGCAAGTCACCGGGGTCAAGTCTTTCATGTCGATCGTATCTATGAGAAGGTGTGGAAGGAAGCCTCGGGCTTCTCTGATAATACGGTGATGGTGCACATCCGTAATCTGCGCGAGAAAATCGAGGTGAACCCTCGCCGTCCGCAATATATCAAAACGGTGTGGGGGGTTGGCTATAAAATTGATAAGTAGAATTATTCATTTATTGAATATCAAAAAGAGTATCCGCGGCGCACTTCTGTTGCGCTATGTATTAAGCTTGGTCGCAACTTCAATCATCCTCATCTTATGGGATAATATTAAGGATCAATTTGCCTTTACTTTTGCCTATATTGCCTATCTGGATCTTGTATGGTTTGTTGTTTTGTTCATTTTTCTCTTCTTCTTATTTTCGCGTTCGATCGTGCAATATGTGATGCGCTTGGCTGATGGTCTTCATGTCATTTCCCAAGGGGATTTAACCTACCGAGTACCCGTAAAACGAAAAGATGAGTTAGGTAAAGTGGCTGAGAGTATTAATGTCATGGCAGAATCGCTTCAGATTCAACAAGAGAATGAGCGACAGCAAGAAAGGGCGAAAATGGAACTGATTACAGGGATATCGCATGATTTACGAACGCCGTTAACAAGTATTATTGGTTACTTGGATTTGCTCTCGAACAAATCCTATCAAGATGAAGCCGAGCAAGAGCGATTTATTCAGAACACGTACAAAAAAGCCATTCAATTACAACATTTGATCGATGATTTATTCGAATATACGCGTCTGACTTCCAGTGAAGTCGTGCTCCAATATGTGCAATTGGATGTGCGGGAGCTTCTAGAGCAAATGCTTGTGGAATTCGAACCTATTGCACAAGAACATCATGTTGAATTGACATGGGAATTAGGTTCTGATCCTGCATTCACAAGCATGGATAGTGAAAAAATCATCCGAGCGATCGATAATCTACTTATCAATGCGCTCAAATTCTCCATCAAACCAGGTGTTATTCATGTATCTTTTGCACAGTATCATTCCGATGTAATCATTAGGATTGAGAATGATGGAAAACCCATCACAAGGGATCAAGAACAGCATATCTTTGAACGATTCTATAAAGTGGACGATGCAAGAAGCTCGTCTTCCATACAGACCGGTTCAGGTCTCGGGCTGTCGATTACCAAAAATATTGTTGAGCTGCATGGGGGAACAATTTCATTCCAGCATCAAGCAGGTCACTTCACATTTACGATTCGGCTTCCAAAGACGGATGCTTCGGATTCATCAACTTCTGTAATTTAAGCGCTGTTGTTGATTCGGGTGCAGGGGTATAGATGCTGCATCGTAAATCGCTGCTTCCCTGCACTTGTAGAGAGGTAAGATGGAACAGCATCTTGCCTGCTTTGGCATGCCTGAATTCGATGATCACATCAGGCGCAGAGCTCACTTGACTCTGATTCCATAAGGGATTGAATTCCGGATGGTTACCCCTCATATCTTGCAGAAATGCTTCATACCAAGGATCATCGACATATTGCCCATAATACGTGCGAAAGATAGACAGGAATCCCTGAACAAACTCAGACCAATTGCCTGCGAGGCTCTTGAATTCTTTGCGAGTAAACAACAATTGAATCATATTTCGTTCCTCGACTGGAATCCGTTTGAAATCTAAAAAGACATGGGACGCCGCGGCATTCCAACCTACAATCTGGCATCTTCGATCAGAAATAATGGTCGGACAGTGCTTAAGCTCCTGCAAAATATGCTGTAAAGAGGGGCTGATCTGAGGCAGCTCTTCTTGGAATGCATGAATATTCGAACCTGTGTCGAGTGCAAGCGAGTAAAGGTATTTCCGTTCATCCGCAGTGAGTTGCAAGGCAGCGGCAATACAATCCAAGACAGAGGCAGACACCTTAATATCTCGTCCTTGCTCAAGCCATGTATACCATGTGGTGCTTACACCCGCGAGTTGTGCAACTTCTTCTCTTCGTAAACCTGGGGTTCGCCGACGTATCCCAAGAGGCAATCCAACGGATTCGGGTTGGACTTTGGCACGTTGTTTGGTTAGAAATTCGGATAGCACTTGTAACCGTGTATGGTGATTCATAGGAAAGTCACACCTTTCGCCTGAAATAATATTTATAGTACCTGGTACTTATTATACTAGGATAAACAACAACTTGTAATATGATAATTGCTGTGTGAAAATAACCCTGTGAAAAGAATGATATTGACACAACCAACGCAACAATTAAGGGAGGCTATTCACATGGAAAGAGTCGTCATTACAGGCATGGGCGTCATTTCACCCCTAGGCAACGATGTCACTACATTATGGCAAGCTATGCAAGAAGGAAAATCAGGAATTTCTCCTATAGATACATTTGATACATCAAGACATAAGACCAAGATCGCGGGCCTTGTCCGTGATTTTGATGCCGAAGCTTACTTCGGGCGCAAAGAAGCACGCCGGATGGATCGCTTCTGCCATTTCGCGGTTGCAGCAGCCGATCAAGCGGTGCAAGATGCAAATCTGGACATGGCAGAGCTGGATCACGAACGATTTGGCGTGTATGTGGGTTCAGGGATTGGAGGAATTCACACTCTTGTACAACAGGATGCAATTCTGCAAGATCGAGGGCCAGAGCGGGTTAGTCCTACATTGGTGCCCATGATTATTTCCAATATGGCAGCAGCGCAGATTAGTATTAAATATGAAGCCCTAGGTCCAAGCTTGTCGCCTGTTACGGCATGCTCCATCGGGAATACGGCGATTGGCGAAGCTTTTCGGGCAATTAAGTATGGTGCCGCCGATGTTATTATTGCAGGTGGAGCGGAGGCAGCGATATCGGAATTATCATTAGCAAGCTTCGGCAATGCAACAGCGGTATCAACGCGTAACGATGAACCTGAGCAAGCGAGCCGTCCCTTTGATGAAGGACGAGACGGATTCGTGATGGCTGAAGGTGCAGGCATTGTAATTCTGGAATCCTTATCCCATGCGTTGCGCAGAAATGCAACTATCCATGCCGAAGTCATTGGGTATGGAGCAAGCTCAGATGCCTACCATATGGTAGCGACGCATCCCGAAGGGCGAGGTGCGCTGCAAGCGATGCGAGTAGCGATTCAGGATGCGATGATCACACCGGATCAAGTGGATGTCATCAGTGCGCACGCAACAAGCACAGAGATCGGGGATCGCTCGGAGACGGCAGCGATTAAGCAATTATTCGGCGAAGCAGCGTATGATATTCCGGTTACAGCGAACAAGTCGATGCTGGGCCATATGCTTGGGGCAGCAGGCGGCGTGGAAGCTATCGCTCTGATTAAGACTTTGCAGGATGGCGTGATCCCGCCAACGATCAATTTAACGCATCCGGATTCGCTCTGTGACCTCGATTATGTTCCACAGGTAGCAAGGCGCAAAGAGGTTCGGATCGGGCTCTCCAATTCGTTCGGATTTGGGGGACATAACGCGGTTATTGTGCTGAAGAAATACGAGGCATAAGGCTCAAAATTGGAATTGACAAGCTTGTACGGACAACTTATCATTTGGTTGTTAAGATGAATAAGGGTTCGGAAGGATGATGGTTATGCCTCTAGTCGATATGCCGCTTGATCAATTGATACAGTATGAAGGAAAGAATCCGCGACCAGCTGATTTTGATGCGTATTGGGAACGGGCACTCACTGAACTAGATGAGACACCTCCGGAGGTAGAACTCCTGCCAAGTTCATTTCAGACACCGGCGGCGGAATGTTTTGATTTGTATTTTACCGGGGTGCGCGGAGCGCGGATTCATGCTAAATATCTGCGTCCTCGCAGCAAGGAGGGGAAACATCCCGTCGTGTTGCAGTTCCATGGATACTCCTCGAATGCCGGGGATTGGAAAGATAAATTGGCTTATGTGTCGTTAGGCTACTCCATCCTAGCGATGGATGTTCGTGGACAAGGAGGATATTCAGAAGATACTGGTGGCGTCAAAGGCACAACGTTGAATGGTCACATCATTCGCGGGCTCGATGACCATGAAGATCATCTTTTCTTCCGACATGTTTACTTAGATACCGCACAGTTGGCACGTATCGCCTTGATGTTGCCTGAAGCGGATCCCGAGCAAATATTTGCTTGTGGGGGTTCGCAAGGTGGGGCACTGACGATCGCGTGTGCAGCGTTAGAACCGCGAGTTAAGAAGTTAGCGCCGGTCTATCCATTCCTATGCGATTATCAACGCGTATGGGAAATGGACTTGGCGAAGGATGCATATGCCGAGCTCCGTACGTATTTCCGTTACTTCGATCCGCAACACCAACGCGAAGCGGAGATTTTCACCAAATTGGGGTATATCGATCTTCAATTTCTGGCAGAGCGAATTCAAGGGGAAGTATTGATGGGGGTTGGGCTGGCAGATACCATCTGTCCGCCGTCTACACAATTCGCTGCATATAACAAAATGACGGCGAAGAAGCGTTATGAGATCTATCCTGATTATGGGCATGAGTATCTCCCTGGATTTGACGATAAAGCGATGCAATTTTTCCTCGGGCAATATTAATTTCATTCTACTACTTACATACACCCCTCCTGCGTGCCGTTTGGTGCAAAGGAGGGGTGTTGCATTTGGGACTTACTGAATAAAAAAGAGCATGAGGTATGTTCAATGAAGAGCGTTAGCGCTTGCCTTTGAAATCGGGATAAATCAATAATATCGAATCCAATCAAATATCCTGATTTCAACAGCAACGGAATTGGACATACCTCTTTGCGGAAATAGATTCAGTCAGAACGATCCTTCACCCCTCCCCTCCTGCGTTCCACTTGGTGCGAAGGAGGGGTATTCCTGTTGGGCTTAAGGATGGCTTAGGAGAGAGGGGAAAGTAATTCACGGAAAAGTTTACGTTCGGCCTTTGGCAGCCCATTTCAACCACCCTGTTCAATCAAGGAAATGGGCGGACAAGAGTCGATTGGAGTGAATTACTTCGTCTCTTACATGATGCCAATCCTGAGCTTCCTACGACGCCATCCCCTCCTGCGTACCGCTTGGTGCAAAGGAGGGGGTGTTGCATTTGGGACTTACTGAATAAAAAGGAGCATGAGGTATGTTCAATGAAGAGCGTTAGCGCTTGCCTTTGAAATCGGGATAAATCAATAATATCGAATCCAATTCAAATATCCTGATTTCAACAGCAACGGAATTGGACATACCGCTTTGCGGTAACAGATTCAGTCAGAACCATCCTGCAGCGAAAAACCTCCTTCGCACCTTAAGGCACGAAGGAGGTTCCCTTATCCCAATACAACCCTATCATCAGATAACGCATTCCCGCTAATCTGCTCGAATTCGCCGAGCAATTGTGAGACCGTCAGCGTTTTCTTCCGTTCTTCATTGATATCCAGAATGATGCGGCCTTTATCCATCATAATCAAGCGATTCCCAAGGCGGATCGCTTGATCCATATTGTGTGTAACCATCAAGGTGGTGAGCTTCATGTCTTTAACAATGTTCTCTGTCAATGTTGTGATGAGTTCAGCACGCGATGGGTCAAGAGCGGCGGTATGTTCGTCGAGCAAAAGAATTTGAGGCTCGGTGAAAGTCGCCATTAACAAGCTTAAAGCTTGCCGTTCTCCGCCGGAGAGAAGTCCGACCTTTGCGTGGAGACGATTTTCAAGTCCGATGCCAAGACGTTGCAGCTGCTCATAGAAGAAGGCACGTTTCCGCTTCGTTACCCCAAAGGATAAACCGCGCTGCTTCCCACGAGCATAGGCAATCGCAAGATTCTCTTCAATTGTCATGCGCGGCGCAGTACCTGCCATCGGGTCTTGGAAGACACGTCCGATCCAACGACTTCGGCGATATTCAGGTAAGCTCTGGACGGCAGTTCCGCTAATGTGAACTTCGCCATGGTCTGGGGCCATTACCCCTGAAATAATATTCATAAGCGTAGATTTCCCGGCTCCGTTACTGCCGATGACGGTGACGAAATCGCCCGGATTCAGGTGCAAGTTAATATTCATAAGCGCAATCTTCTCATCCGGCGTACCGGGATTGAACATTTTAGAAACTTTAGAAATGTGAAGCATTGCGTTCGCCTCCTTTCGGTTGCTCGAAGGTCATGGATGCTAATTCAGCGGAACGTTTCTTGGCCACTTTATTCTGTTTCAGACGCCGCTGCACGGAAGGCAAGAATAGAGCGACAATAACGATGACCGCGGTAATCAATTTCAAGTCGGATGCATCCAACCATTCGACCCGCAAGGCGAATGCGACAATAATACGGTATACGATGGAGCCGAGCACCGCTGCGAGAATAGCGCGCAGCACGGATCTAGCACCGAAGATGGCTTCGCCGATAATCACGGAAGCAAGACCGATGACGATCATCCCGATCCCCATTGACATATCTGCGAAACCGGTTTGTTGCGTAATCAAGGAGCCGGATAAGGCAACCAACCCGTTAGCTAAGCTGACGCCAAGAATCGTTGTGTTATCGGTATGGGCACCGAAGCTTCGAATCATGCGAGCATTATCCCCGGTGGCACGAACGGCCAAGCCCAGATCCGTGTGCAAGAAACATACCAGCAACCCCCCGATCACAATGACGACGAAAGGCATTAAATATAGAGGCGAAATCGCCGTAAATAACGTGTCAGTTCCGAGTAAAGACATGTTGGGTTTCCCCATAATGCGCATATTGATCGAATAGAGCGCGATCATCATCAGAATCCCGGATAGGAGACCATTGATTTTACCTTTGGTGTGAAGAAGACCCGTACAGGCACCTGCTGCAAGTCCACCGATAAACGCACATAACGATGCGAGTACGGGGGAATATCCTTGAGAAACCATGACGGCTGCAATCGCACCTCCGGTTGTAAAGCTCCCGTCCACCGTCAAATCAGGGAAATCCAAAATTCGGAACGTGATGTAAACGCCAATTGCCATTAAAGCATATAGAAGCCCAGATTCTACCGCTCCCAATAATGCACTTGCCATGGTATACAACCTCCTAGAAATTAGAAAAAAGGAGTGAACGCTCCAGAAGTTCACTCCTCATATCCGTTCTTTATTGAATCATATTTTTCGCTTGATCTTGAACAGCTTTCTTCATATCATCAGTGACGGTAATGCCTTGGGCTTCAGCAGATTTCAAATTCAAGATGAGGTCTAACTTATCTTGCATCATGACTTTCATTTCACCCGGTTTCTTGCCGTTCTTCAAAATTTCGACAGCCATTTGTCCAGCTTGGTAGCCATGGTCGAAATATTTGAAGCCTACCGTTGCAAAAGCACCTTTCTCAACGGTGTCACGATCGCTCGAGAAGAAAGGGATTTTCTTGTCGTTGGCCACTTTAATAATGCTATCTACACCGCTAACAACCATATTGTCGAGCGTGATATAGAAGGCATCTGCGCGACCGACTAAGGATTCTGCCGCTTGTTTTACTTCGGATGTATTCGTGACAGCGGCTTTTACTAATTTAATGTTTTTCTTCGCGAATTCTTCTTCAGCCTTTTTACCCATAACGACCGCATTCGGTTCGCCTTCATTGATGACAAGACCTACCGTCTTGATGTTTGGGAAGTTCGTGGAGATGAAATCCACTAATTTGGTCGTTGCTTCTGGATTCGTATCCGATGCACCTGTAATGTTGCCGCCCGGTTGATCCAAGTTCGCGACAATTTTAGCATCGATCGGATCGGTTACGGCTGCGAAGACAATCGGAGTTTCTTTGACCTGCCCTGCGACTGCCTGTGCGGATGGCGTTGCGATGGCGAATACGAGATCGTTTTTCTGTCCGGCTATCTTCTGTGCAATAGACATGTTATTGGTCTGATCGCCTTGGGCATTGTTGTAGTCAAGCTTTAAGTTCTTGCCTTCTTCGATGCCGGCATCTTTCAGTGCTGCGATGAAACCTTCGCGTGTTGCGTCAAGCGACGGATGCTCAACGATTTGCGTGATCGCGACCGTGTAAGATTTCTGATCTGTGGATGCTTCCGACGTTGTTGTCGTGGAGGCACCTTCGCTTGTGCTAGAGCCCGTGGTTTTCTGTCCACAAGCGGCAAGAGCGATAAGAATGGTGGTTAACAATAAAAGAACGCCAAACTTTTTCATGGATAATTCCCCTTTTCTCATGTGTCTCTTTAACGCTTTCACTTAATAAAGTGTTAAGGCAAAAAAATTAGTAATTATTACATTGGTTAATTTTGATTATTCATAGTTTAATAGGCGTTTACAAATCCGTCAATTCTTTATTTTTCGGGATGCGAAGGGAATCCTTCTATATTTTATTTTTAAAAATATAATTTAGAGTTGGAGTTATTTTTCGGTTATAATAGAACATATTTCCTCTAATTAGAAAGGATGTTGAGAAATGAAGTTTAGCGATTACCGTTATGAACGTCCAGATGTCAATCGAATTCAAGAACAATTCTCACAGCTTATTTCTGAATTTAATGCAGCAGAGCAAGTAGAGCAGCAACATGAATTGATATCCGCCGTCAATAAACTTCGCAGTGATGTAAGCACACAGTTCGAACTTGTGATGATTCGGCATTCGATTGATACCAATGATGAATTTTATAAAGCAGAACAAGATTTCATAGATGAAGTGATCCCCGTTCTTACAGAATACATAACCGATTATTATCGCGTACTGGTTCAATCGAAGTTTCGTACCGAGCTTGAAGCGAAATGGGGCAGCCAATTATTCCAACTGGCTGAATTGTCCTTAAAGACCTTCAAACCGGAAATCATTGAAGATTTGCAGCTTGAAAATAAACTATCTTCCGAATATTCGAAGCTGATCGCCTCTGCCAAAATCCAGTTTGATGGTGAGGAACGTACGCTGCCGCAGTTGGTTCCTTATTTGCAATCCACGGATCGCGAGACGCGTCGGCAAGCAGGTGAAGCCAAATATCAATTTTTCCAGGAAAATGAAGAAGCGCTAGACCGTATTTTTGATCAAATGGTAAAAGTAAGAACCACGATTGCGAAGAAGTTAGGATATAACAATTATGTCGAGTTAGGTTACAATCGCATGAACCGTACGGATTATAATGCCGAGATGGTAGCGAATTTCCGCAAGCAAGTATTGGATCAGATCGTACCTGTCGCGTCGAAGCTCAAAGAACGTCAGTGTGAGCGCATTGGCGTGGAGCAGCTGCACTATTATGATGATAAGTTCAGCTTCAAGACAGGGAATGCAACGCCGAAGGGGGATCCGGAGTGGATCGTACAGAACGGCGCTAAAATGTATAAAGAGTTGTCGCCGGAAACGGATCAATTTTTCCAATTCATGATGCAAAATGAACTTTTGGATTTGGTAGCCAAAAAAGGTAAGCAAACCGGAGGGTACTGCACGTATATTTCCGGATACCAAGCACCGTTTATTTTCTCAAATTTCAATGGGACGTCGAATGACATCGATGTGTTGACGCACGAAGCGGGACATGCGTTCCAAGTGTTCGAGAGCAGAAAATACGAGACGCCGGAATATCATTTCCCAACGAATGAAGCTGCTGAAATCCACTCCATGAGCATGGAATTCTTTACGTGGCCGTGGATGGAATATTTCTTCCAAGAGGATACGGATAAATATCGCTTCAATCATTTAGCGGGTGGATTGCTCTTTATTCCATACGGCGTATCCGTAGATGAATTCCAGCATTTCGTCTATGAACACCCTGAAGCTACGCCTGTGGAGCGGAAGCAAGCATGGAGGGAGATTGAACGTAAATATCTACCTCACTTAAAATACGAGGACAACGATTATTTGGAGCGCGGCGGCTTCTGGCATCAACAGGGCCATATCTTCAGATCGCCGTTCTATTATATCGACTACACGTTAGCTCAAATGTGCGCATTCCAGTTCTGGAAGAAGATGCATGAGGATCGCAATCAAGCGTGGGCGGATTACCTTCACTTATGTCAGCTTGGCGGCAGCCTATCCTTCACGGCGTTAGTGAAAGAAGCGAAGCTTATTTCTCCGTTCGAGGATGGCTGTGTCGCATCTGTCATCGGTGAGATCGATAGCTGGTTGAGTCAAGTGGACGATAAGGCATTGTAAGCCGATCTTCACGAAATTCATCTTTACTTTCCCCATGTATGGGTTTATATTAAATTACAAATCGCATATGCAGATCGGGAGCCTGTGGAAGCAAGCTGAGAGTACGACTAAGCCGTCGTAGACCGTTTGAACCTGTTGGATAATGCCAGCGTAGGAAGTGACAAAGTGTAACGTAGAGACACTGTGCTTTCGCATAGTGTCTTTTTTTTCATTTAATCGCGGTCGCTCAAATTCGAAAGGCCTCGATAGAGGTTTTCACATGTGAAGAAAGTGCTGTTGAAGAAGCTTCATGGAAATACAAGCTTTTTTTACACGCTGTCTTCATCCTGCTAAAACGCTTGCCCCCTCTCATTCCCGATCTCTCATGCACAGAAAGGTTGGGACCCTCCATGCAAATGCAATCCTTTACAGACATTCTACAACGTGTACGTCATGAAAACCCGCTCATTCACAACATTACCAATATTGTCGTTGCTAACTTCACTGCGAACGGGCTGTTAGCGCTAGGGGCATCGCCGGTCATGGCGGATGGGAAGGAAGAAGTTGCCGATATGGCGGCCATCGCGAAGGCGCTCGTCCTCAATATCGGTACGTTACATGAAAGAACCCTGGAGTCGATGATTATCGCAGGCAAAGCAGCCAATGCAAGCGGTGTTCCTGTCGTTCTTGACCCCGTGGGAGCCGGAGCAACAGCTTATCGGACGAATACGGTCCGTCAAATTCTTGATGAAGTTCGTGTATCCTTGATTCGAGGCAATGCGGCGGAGATTGCCAATGTCGTCGGTATTCCCTGGGAAATTAAAGGCGTCGATGCAGGCGAAGGCTACGTAAATACACGAGAGCTTGCAGAGCAAGCGGCGCAGCAGCTCCAGACCGTTGTCGTGATTACGGGACAAGAGGACGTCGTAACAGACTGCCAAACTACGTATCTCATTCGGAATGGGCATCCGATTCTTACGAAAATTACAGGCACGGGGTGTTTACTTACCTCGGTGATTGCTGCTTTTGCCGGGGTTGAGCGTGATATCCCATTGGCTGCAGCGGCAGCTTTAGTCTATTACGGCGTTGCAGCCGATATCGCAGCCGAACGATCGGCAGATCGCGGCCCCGGAAGTTTCCAGCTGGAGTTCCTAAACCAACTCGCGCAAGTCAACGGGGCTCACATTCAAGCACGCGGATGTGTTCAGATGTTGTCTGCACCGTCATTGCGTTAAGGAGGGGTCAAGCGATGTTACTAGGAAGAGCATTAACCATTGCAGGTTCGGATAGCGGCGGCGGAGCTGGCATTCAAGCCGATCTCAAAACCTTTCAAGAATTGCATGCTTACGGGATGTCGGCGATTACCGCGGTGACGGCTCAGAATACCCTTGGCGTCCAAGGGGTGTATCCGATGTCGGTAGAAGCCGTGGTACAACAGATTGATGCCGTGGGTCAAGATATTGGTGTGGATGCGTTAAAGACAGGGATGCTGTTCAGCGCTGAAATAATTGAAGCGGTAGCCGATAGAATCCAACATTATGGGTGGCGTAACGTCGTGGTAGATCCTGTAATGATAGCGAAGGGAGGAGCTGCACTCCTTCAGACCGCGGCGATCCAGGCATTGAAAGAATATCTCATTCCGCTTGCATGGGTGATCACACCGAATATTCCTGAGGCGGAAGCATTGACAGGAATCAAGATTGGTTCGATGGATCAACGCAAAGAAGCTTGCAAACGGCTGATCGATCTTGGTGCACATCATGTCATCGTCAAAGGCGGTCATGAGGAAGGCAGCACCAAGGTTGTTGATTTGCTTTACGATGGCGAGGCCTTTACAGAAGTGGAGACCCTTCGGATTGAGACACGTCATACGCATGGCACGGGGTGTACATTCGCTGCGGCGATTACCGCTGAACTTGCCAAAGGCAAAGATTTAAGCGACGCCCTATCGGTTGCAAAAGAATTTATTCAAGCCGCGATCTCACATCCCCTAGGCATCGGCGCGGGACATGGCCCGACGAATCATTGGGCATATCGGGGGTTGATTCCTTCATGAGTAGATCCATAGAAGACTTGCGTGCGTGTCTCAAGCTTTACTTGGTTATGGGCAGCACGAACTGTCAGGGGGATCCGTTGATCGTGCTCGACGAAGCTATTCAAGGCGGAATTACGCTATTTCAGTTTCGGGAAAAGGGTGAGGGAGCTCTTGTCGGTGATGCGAAGGAACAGCTTGCGCGACAGCTCCAAGCCAGATGCCAAGCACATGGCGTGCCTTTTATCGTGAACGATGATGTAGAGCTCGCGATACGAATGGAGGCAGACGGAGTACATATCGGACAGGACGATGAGCCTGCGGATCAAGTGCGTCAGCGACTGGGGGCTCATCGGATCGTGGGTGTTTCAGCGCATTCTATGGCGGAAGTGGAGCGAGCGATATCGGATGGAGCCGATTATGTAGGGATCGGGCCGATCTATCCTACGGCGACGAAGAAAGACGCGAAGGCTGTCCAGGGGACGCGCTTGATTCAAGAATTGCGGGAACAAGGCCTGACGATTCCACTCGTAGGCATTGGCGGAATTACCGCAGAGAATGCTTCGGATGTGATTCTCGCAGGGGCAGATGGCATAGCCGTTGTCTCCGCAATTAGCATGTCAACCCAGGTAAAACAAAGCACAGAGCGGCTGATATTCGAACTGGGACGATACCGTGGTGCTATGAAGGAGGATACGTAAGTGGAACACCAGATGGACCAAGAAGAACAATCCCTCACCGTCGGTATCGAAGAGAAGCTGCCGATGGGTAAAAATATACTGTACGGATTACAACATGTCTTTGTATCAAATGTATGGCTGGACCCGATATTCGTCGCGGCGATGGTTGGTTTGCCGGTCGCGCTCGCTTCGAATATGGTGAATGCGATATTCATTGCGGCTGGACTCGTCACATTAACGCAAGCGACACGACTGGTTAAGCTTCCCATCATTCAGGGGCCTTCTGCATCGTTCGATGCATTAATGATCTCCACAGGGAAGGCTGGAGGATTTGCGGCAGCAGGCGGGAGTATTCTTCTAAGCGCCATGCTTGTATTTATCTTATCCATTACCGGCATCATTGGGAAACTGAAAGTCCTTTTTACGCCCGTGGTGTCGGGAACGGTAATTTTTGTTGTAGGTGTAGCATTAGCCGGCTTCACGCTTTCGGAGTTTTTGGGCGGGACACCGGATATGCCGAGCTTTGCTTCGCCGGAGACGTTAGGGATGGCGATTCCAACGGCGTTGACGGTTATTCTGTGCTCGATTTTTGGGCGTAAAACGTGGAAATCGTTCTCCTTTTTGATCGCGCTGATCATAGGGGATGCCATTGCCTTGGGGCTTGGACAAATCAGTTTTGCAGCGGTGGGAGAGAAGAACTGGTTCGGGCTTCCACAGTTATTCCCATTTGGGATGCTGGAGTTCCATTTCGCCACGTTTATTACGTTTTTTGTTGCATATCTCGCGGCGATTATTGAGGCCATGGGCGTCTATAACGCAGCATCCGATATGACCGGCGTACGATTAGACGAGAAGCGCTTACGCTATGGCTTCGCAGGGGAAAGTGTAGGTTCCATGATTTCGTCTGTGCTGGGCGGTTTTCCAACGACGGCCTATGGCCAGAATGTCGGGCTCCTTCGTTTAACAGGCGTAGCCTCCCGTTATCCCGTCATCATCGCCGGCCTATTGTTTTTAGTATTAGGCTTCGTGCCCAAAGCGGGGGCCCTATTGGCTGTAACCCCAAGCCCCGTCGTAGGAGGGATTTTCTTGCCTGCGGCGGCTTCGTTAATTTTTACAGGGATCTCGATTCTTGCACGAATGGAGAAGACCGAGATCAACTATATGATTACAGGCATCTCCATCTTGCTCGCGATCGGTTTGCCTTCCTATGCAGCAGCATTTACCGGCGTATTCGGTACATTTGCTTCGAGTAGTGTATTGATCGGCGCACTAACTTCGATCCTGCTGCATCTCGTGTTTATTAATATTCCACAGCTGTTGCGTCAGACGAACAGGGATAAAAGACAAGTAAAAGGGGATTCTTTCTAAAAAAGAGAAAGGATTCTATCCATGCTCAAAATTTTAGGTTTAATTCTTATCATACAGATTGTATACGTATCTGCTTTTACGTTACGCATGATTCTCACCTTGAAAGGCCAGAAATATGTTGCAGCGCTCATTAGTACGATGGAAATCACGGTGTATGTATTTGGTCTCAATCTCGTACTCAAATATTTGAATCATTTTGCGAGCATTGCGGTGTATGCCATTGGATATGGGCTTGGCATACTTGTCGGTTCCTGGATTGAGGAAAAGCTTGCGCTTGGTTACATTACGCTGAAAGTGATCTCGAATGAAGTGGATATGAATATCGCGACGCAGCTGCGACAGAACGGCTTTGGTGTGACGACCTGGATCGGAAATGGGCGCGATGGCGACCGACTCGTCATGGAGATTTTGGCGAAACGCAAAAATCAAAAAGATCTGTATCAGACGATCTTAGAGCTGGATCCCAAGGCATTCGTCATTTCGTTGGAACCCAAACAGTTTCATGGCGGGTTCTGGACCCGCGCGATCAAACGATAAGCTGTTAATATGAACGTCCACTTCCTGCTTTTACGCGGGAATGGGCGTTTTTGTTATCCTTCGAAATCTCGTGATGGTAGCTATGAAAAAACTATGATATAATTCATAATGTAAGCGTTTACCAAGTAACTTACAGAATTAAGAACCGTTCTAGCTGCATATAGTCACTTAAGGGGGAATGAACGATGGTTCAAGCTCAATTACGTCTTGAGAAAGATTTTCTAGGTACAAAGGAAGTGCCCGTGGATGCCTATTATGGCATTCAAACAGCGCGCGCCAAGGATAATTTTCCGATTACGGGATATCGGATTCATGATGAATTAATTCAAGCCATCGTGACAGTGAAAAAGGCGGCAGCACTTACGAATATGGAAATTAAACGGTTACCTGCACACATTGGAGATCGCATCGTTCAGGCGGCAAATGAAATCCTGGAAGGGAAGCTGCACGAACAATTCATTGTGGATCCGATCCAAGGCGGTGCAGGAACGTCTATTAATATGAATGCCAATGAAGTGATCGCCAATCGTGCGTTGGAACTGATGGGCAAAGAGAAAGGCGACTACCTTGCCATCAGTCCCAATACACACGTCAACATGGCACAATCGACAAATGATGCATTTCCGACGGCCATTCATATTGCAACACTATCTTTACTCGAGAAGGTGCTCGTTACTTTAGAAGAGTTAAAAGCGGCTTTCCTGCGAAAGGCTGTAGAATTTGACCATGTGATCAAAATGGGGCGCACACATCTTCAGGATGGGGTACCGATTCGTCTTGGGCAAGAGTTCGGCGCCTATGCGAAAGTTTTGCAGCGCGATATTCAGCGTATTCGTCATACCCAAGATCATTTGTATGAAGTCAACATGGGCGCAACGGCCGTCGGGACGGGCTTAAACGCAGATCCGCGGTATATTACGAGAGTCGTAGAGATCTTAGCAGAGTTAAGCGGCTTCCCGTTGGTCAACGCGGATAATCTTATTGATGCGACCCAAAATACAGATGCCTATACGGAAGTATCGGCCGCATTGAAAGTCTGTATGATTAATATGTCCAAAGTTGCGAACGATCTTCGCCTTATGGCTTCCGGACCCCGCGCGGGATTGGCAGAGATCAAGCTTCCAGCACGCCAGCCTGGTTCTTCGATCATGCCTGGGAAAGTGAATCCGGTGATGTGCGAAGTGGTCAATCAAGTGGCGTTCCAGGTCATTGGGAATGACCATACGATCTGTCTGGCATCCGAGGCTGGGCAACTGGAGTTAAATGTGATGGAGCCCGTCCTTGTCTTTAACCTGCTGCAATCCTTAAGCATGATGAATCAAGTGTTCCACGTGTTCCGGGAAGATTGTGTGGAAGGCATTGAGGCCAATGCTGAGCAGTGTAAAGACTATGTCGATCGCAGTGTCGGCTTGATTACAGCGTTAAATCCGCATCTAGGCTATGAGGCGGCTGCACGCATTGCGCGTCAAGCCATCGAGACAGGGAAGTCTGTGCGGGAATTAATTTTGCTGCACAATTTATTAACGGAAGAAGAACTCGACCTCATCCTGGATCCTTATGAGATGACACATCCCGGTATTGCCGGCGCATCTTTACTCGAAGCAAACGACTAATAATAAAGTCTTGAAATGGGTTTCCATGGAGTGTGATTTAATTTACTTCGAGTCGTTCGTAGATGATGTAAGATAACCCCAGAACTTCAATCATTTTGCGATAGGCGGGGGGAAAATTGATCGACGATGAAAACTGCAAAGGTTGCGGAGATTCGAAGCCGGTGACGGAAGAAGCAATCCAACGGATGATTGATCGTATTGAGGGATCACCGTTATTTTTACGAGTGAATGACGCCACCTACGAGCAACGACTGGAAGCCTGTCGAGCTTGCCCGGGTTATGTAGGCAAAGAATGCACGATGTGCGGTTGCATCATGGAGATTATGGCCAAACTGCAGAATACGAGATGCCTTCATCCCGATGGATCACAATGGGAAACCGCTTAGGTTATTGCATACGAGGGAGCGTCCTGATGTCTTCAAGACATGGGGCGCTCCTTTTCAATGTGGGGGCGGGAAGTTTTCCTTTGGTATCTTGCCAAGAAGGATGGCACGGTGTTCGGAAGGCGCATGGCCAGACCATTTTTTGTATTGCTTCGAGAAATAGAGCGGATCTTTATAGCCGACAGAAGTCGCAATTTGATCAATGGAGAGCCGGCTTGTCATTAACATGGCAGCGCGTTCCATCCTAATTTTGTTCAAGTACTGCATGGGCGATATACCGGTGAGCTGCTTAAACATTTTCGATAAATAGATTCGGCTGTACCCTAAGGATTGCGACATGCGCTCGATCGACACTTGTTCGGCATATTGGTAGGTTAACCAGCGTATGGCTTGATCTACCTGGCGTTCAATATCTGATTTGTCGTCTAGGATGGGGGCGGGGTTGCGCGCGGCATTACATCTTCCGTAAACAGCAAATAATAAATGCATATATCCTATACTTTCCATCGCGCACATGGGCTCCCCCCGATGCAGTGTTGCATATAATCGGCGGTATAAAGGTTTAATGCGTCTTTCTGCGGCCGCTTGTACGATAGGTTTTTCGGGTGATATATTTAGTTGATGCAATATCGCTTCCGCTTCGTTTCCTTGAAATGCAAGCCAACAATAATGCCAAGGTTCATGTTCGTCGGCTTCGTATTGATACATTTCCTTTGGGAAAATAAAAAAGCTGTCTCCCGCTTGTAAGGCGTAAGTTCGTCCACGGAGCTGAAAGGTACCCCGACCTGCGATGACGTAGTGCACGAGAAAATAATCGATAAACGTGGGGCCCATTCGATGACTTCGTTCGGTCTGAGATTCTCCGGAAAACAGGATTTCTAGTTCTCCTGAGACAGGATAAGGATTCACAGCCATTCGCACAAATTCTTCGATCGGCAATCCAAACACCTCGCTTGTTGATGAAAACTTTCTATCAGCCTATCACAGGTGACTAGACTTGTGAACGATAATCATGTATTATATACCCTGTGGGGTATAGATGGAGTGAGTTAAGGAAATTTTTTTGTTCACATAAATACCCTGTAGGGTATAAATCAACATGAGAGGGGCAACATGTAATGAGTAGAAAAATTGTTATTGTAGGCGGTGTAGCGGGGGGCGCAAGTGCTGCGGCAAGATTGCGTCGTCTTAGTGAACAGGATGAAATTATTATGTTGGAGCGTGGGGAGCATATATCTTTTGCGAACTGCGGACTGCCGTATTATATAGGAGAAGTTATTACGGATCGGAGCAAATTGCTGGTCCAGACGGTTGAAGGGATGTCCAAAAAATTTAATTTGGATGTTCGAAATTGGAGTGAAGCGACAGCGATCCATCGCGACAAGAAAACCGTGGAAGTCCGAAATATCCAGAGCGGCAAGGTCTATGAAGAATCTTATGATATTCTTATTCTCTCACCGGGGGCGAAGCCTATACGTCCGAATATTCCTGGCATCGATGAGGCGGTAGATTCCTTATTCACTTTACGGAATATTCCGGATACGGATCGAATCAAGTCCTTTGTGGATAAGACGAATCCGAAGCATGCGGTTGTTGTCGGAGGCGGATTTATCGGGGTAGAGATGGCCGAGAACTTGCGTGAGCGCGGGCTAGAAGTGACGCTGGTCGAGATGCAGAACCAAGTGATGGCACCCTTAGATATCGAAATGGCAGCACTTGTTCAGACCCATATGAAGTCCAAAGGGGTTGAACTCGTTTTAGAAGATGGTGTTCAATCTTTTGCGGAAGAAGGAAAAGTGATCCGGTTAACGAGCGGTCGGACGATTCGTACGGATATGATTATTCTGGCTATCGGCGTAATACCTGAGAGTAAGATGGCTCAAGACGCAGGACTTGAATGCGGGGTGCGCGGCGCTATCCGAGTCAATGCTGCCATGCAGACCAATGATCCGAGTATTTATGCGATTGGGGATGCAGTAGAGGTGAAGGATTACATTCACGGCCATCCGACACATGTGCCTCTTGCATGGGGAGCCAATCGTCAAGGGCGTCTGGTGGCGGACCATATTCACGGTAAAGACGTAGCCTATCAAGGCGCGTTAGGAACAGCGATTGCCAAAGTGTTTGATCTTACGGTTGCTGTAACGGGCAGCAATGAGAAAACATTGAAGCGACTCGGGGTTGATTATGAAGCAATCCATGTTCACCCTAGCTCCCATGCAGGGTATTATCCGGGGGCATCCCCTATTTCCTTGAAGCTTACCTTTGATCGGAAAAGTGGTAAGATCTATGGTGCGCAAGCCGTCGGGGCAGATGGGGCCGATAAACGAATGGACGTCATTGCGACGGCGATTAAGGGCGGGCTGACGGTCATGGATTTACCTGATTTAGAACTTAGCTATGCTCCTCCATTTTCGTCTGCGAAAGATCCCGTGAATATGGCTGGGTATGTGGCATCGAATATTGTGGAAGGACTCGTCGACATCGTGCAGTGGCATGAGATTGATGAGCTTGTGGCGCAAGGCGGACTTCTTATCGATGTACGGGAGCCAATTGAACGGGAAGCCGGCATTATTCCTGGCTCCATCAATATACCGCTTGGCGATATTCGAGAACGCTTGAATGAAATTCCAAAGGGCAAGATCGTGTATGTTTCCTGTCAAGTTGGATTACGGGGTTATCTTGCAGCTCGAATCTTAACGGAGCATGGATATCAGGTGAAGAATGTGGACGGTGGATACAAAACCTATAACAGCATGCACCAAGAACCACATCCAACTCATCCTGGGGGTCCCAATGGCAGCGACAGAAAGGCAGTGGTCATTGAGGAAGAAGAGGAACACGATCAAGAAACAACAATCCGGATGCCCGTAACACCTCCGATTCAAGCGGAACAGAGAATCACGAAGGCACAAATTACGGTGGATGCTTGCGGTCTCCAATGTCCAGGCCCGATCATGCAAGTCTATCAAACAGTTAAAGATGCGAACGTCGGCGATGTGATCGAGGTCAAAGCCACGGATCCGGGTTTTGCCAGTGATATTGCGAAGTGGTGCGAGAAGACAGGAAATACGCTGCTCCAATCGAAGTTTGAGAACAAGGTATGCCATGTGTTGATCCAAAAGGGAAGTCCTGTACAAGCTCCGAACACAACGACTTCCACAACGGTGGATAAAAATGGGGCTACGATGGTCGTATTCAGCGGCGATTTGGATAAGACCATTGCCTCGTTCATTATCGCATCCGGCGCAGCAGCTATGGGGAAGCAAGTGACGATGTTTTTCACATTCTGGGGATTGAATGTATTGCGTAAATCAGGCCCTACACCTTCCAACGTCGAGAAGGATTTCATGGAGAAAATGTTCGGGATGATGATGCCGAAGGGACCCCAAGCACTTCCGCTCTCGAAAATGAATATGGCAGGCATGGGATCCAAAATGATTCAATATGCCATGGAACGTAAAAACGTGGACTCCTTGGAGACATTAATGAAGAATGCCGTTGCTGCGGGTGTCAAATTAATCGCCTGTACGATGAGTATGGATATTATGGGAATTAAAGCAGAAGAATTGATCGATGGCGTCGAGTTCGGCGGTGTAGCCACATATCTTGGGGACGCTGAAGATTCGGGCTTGAATTTATTCATTTAAGAGACGGATTCGCCGACATATGGTAGAGATGCAATAAGAAAGGAGTGGTCGTATGGAATACAATGATCAAATGCGGAATCGATTGAAACGAATCGAAGGTCAAATCCGAGGAGTTCTCCATATGATGGAGCAGAATAAAGACTGCCGTGAGGTCATTACGCAATTATCCGCTGTTCGGACAGCTGTAGACCGCACCATGGGACTCATCGTAGGTACGAACTTGGCTGAATGTGTGAAGGAAGAGCTGCAGAATGGCAACAGTCCGGATGAAGTGATTCAAGAAGCTGTTCAATTGCTCGTGAAAAGCCGGTAACTAAAATATTGCATTTCTCCATATTCATGTTGTTTCCTTCCATAGTGTAACGTTAGGCGCTAAAGTATATTAAATACTAGGACTAACGTTAGTTGAATTCATTAAATCATCGAACACTATGGAGGCGAAATAACATGTCTAAGATTACATTTCTCGGTGCAGGGAGCACAGTTTTTGCTAAAAATGTCCTAGGGGACAGTATGCTGACTCCTGCATTGCAGGGTTTTGAAATCGCTTTATTCGATATTGACTTAGAACGCTTAAAAGATTCCGAAAATATGTTGAATAACCTCAAGCAGACCCTTGGAAGCTCTTGTCATATTAAGGCTTATACGGACCGTAAGGAAGCATTGCGCGGCGCGAAATATGTGGCGAATGCGATCCAAGTCGGCGGTTATGATCCATGTACCATTACGGATTTTGAAATTCCGAAGAAATACGGTCTGCGTCAGACCATTGCGGATACAGTCGGCATTGGGGGAATATTCCGAAATCTTCGTACCATTCCCGTGATGTTGGATTTTGCTCAAGATATGCAAGAAGTATGTCCAGATGCACTCTTCTTAAATTATACGAATCCGATGGCTGTGTTGACGAATGTGATGAATACCTATGGAGGTATTAAGACGGTAGGGTTATGTCACAGCGTCCAAGTGTGTGTTCCGCATCTATTTAATCATTTAGAGATCGATACGCAAGGCGTACAATACAAGATTGCAGGAATCAACCATATGGCATGGCTTCTGGAAGTGACGAAAGACGGAGAAGATTTATATCCGGAGATTAAACGTCGTGCGGCATTGAAGCAGTTAGAGAAACATCATGACATGGTTCGTTATGAAATGATGCTGAAATTCGGATACTACATTACAGAATCATCGGAACATAACGCAGAATATCATCCATACTTCATTAAGCGCAATTATCCGGAGTTTATTGAGAAATTTAATATTCCGCTGGATGAGTATCCGCGTCGTTGCATTGATCAGATCGAAGGTTGGCGCAAAATTCGGGAAGAAATCGTCAACAATGCGCATCTTACCCATACCAGAACGCATGAGTATGCTTCGTATATTATGGAAGCCATTGAGACAGATGTTCCTTTCCGGATCGGCGGAAACGTGATGAATACGGGCTTAATTACGAATTTACCGCGTGAAGCCGTTGTCGAAGTGCCATGTCTTGTAGATCGTAACGGGGTAACGCCGACATACGTAGGGGACTTGCCGCCGCAATGTGCTGCCTTGAACCGTACGAATATTAATACACAATTGTTGACCATTGAAGCAGCTATAACGGGTCGTAAAGAACATATCTATCATGCAGCCATGCTTGATCCGCATACCTCTGCCGAGTTGTCCATGGACGATATTATCGCCATGTGCGACGATTTGATCGAAGCCCATGGCGACTGGTTGCCTAAATACCGTTAATGGATTGAAGGGCTTTCTTCAGAACCTCTGCAGAATGATGCAGCTTCTTGTATTCATCTTCAGATAATTGCAATTCCACGACTTCTCGGACACCGCTGCGGTTCACGACCGCCGGAACGCCGAGGTAGACGTCTTCCAGGCCGTATTGTCCGGTTAGCAAGGTGGATACGGAGAGAACTGCGTTCTCATTCCATAGAATCGCTTTGGTTAACCGGGCAAGGCCCATAGCAATGCCGTAGTATGTAGCGCCTTTGCGATCAATGATTTGATATGCGGCATCACGAACATTGACGAAGATTTCATCCAGTTTCTCCTGGGATGGGAATCCTTCTTTTCGCTGATAATCACTGAGCAGTCTGCCGCCGATATTCGTGTTACTCCAAATCGGTAACTCCGTATCGCCGTGTTCACCCATAACGTATGCGTGCACGCTGCGCGGATCAATATTGAATTCTTGGCCGACAAGGAATCGAAGACGAGCGGTATCCAGGATGGTACCTGATCCGAAGACGCGATTTGCAGGCAGGCCTGAATACTTTTGCGTGACATAAGTAAGGACATCCACAGGATTGGTCGCCACGAGGAAGATGCCCTCGAACCCGCTCTTCATGACATCATCAACGATGTCTTTAAAGATGTGGGCATTTTTATTAATCAAATCCATTCGTGTCTCACCAGGTGCTTGATTCGCTCCAGCTGTAATCACAACGAGATCCGCTGTCTTACAATCTTCGTAATCGCCTGCCCAAATCTTCATATACGGTGCAAATGGAATCCCGTGATTCAGATCCATGGCATCGCCTTCCGCTTTATGTTTATTTTTATCAATGATGACAAGTTCTGTAGAAATCCCTTGATTTAATAGGGCAAAAGCATAACTTGCTCCCACAAATCCAGATCCGATTAAAGCAACACGGGTAACGCGTTCGCTCATCCTGATCACTCCATTTCTTTAAAATTATGAATATACATCTTTTAAGTGTACCCTGTGGCAATTCATTTGTATGCAAAAACAATGGCAATTTTATGAAAATATAGGGTTTAACCGCTTACATTCCGAATATATAACGATAAGGCTAATTGTTGAGGAGGAATTCGGATGAAGCTTCATGTCACGTCGGATGCAGTCATATGCTTCCAGAAAGAATGGGGTTTTACGCAAGGGGATGTCGTTCGTATATTCGTGCGCTATAGCGGGATGAGCGAGGAGGGTCCTTATTCGTTAGGCATTCAACACGATCGTCCCATGTATATCGGGTTGTCTACAATCCAAGATAACATGACGTTCTATATGGAAGAGAACGATGTGTGGTTCTTGGACGGTCGGGATTTAACGATTGACAGCAATGGGGAGGATATCTTATTTCTGCTGCCAAAATGAAAAAACGTCGATCGCCTTCGCATGCAGATGTGAAGGGATCGACGTTTGGATGAGCGTTAGCGTTATGCGTTAGAACTAAATAAGCTGAGGTAGATTCCGTATCCTTCTTCCTCTAATTTCTCAACCGGAATAAAACGCAATGCTGCGGAATTAATGCAGTATCGTAATCCGCCATCTTCGACAGGACCATCATTAAACACATGTCCGAGATGGGAGTCCGCGTCTTTGCTGCGAACTTCGGTGCGGATCATGAAGTGGCTCATATCCACTTTCTCGACGACTTGATGCGATCGAATCGGTCTGGTGAAGCTCGGCCAGCCGCATCCGGAATCGAATTTGTCCAGCGAACTGAACAAAGGCTCACCCGAGACGATATCGACATAGATGCCGTCGCCTTTGTGATCCCAGAATTCGTTGCGGAACGCAGGTTCCGTACCACTGTTCTGCGTCACTTCATACTGAATCGGGGTGAGCTTGGATCGCAGATCTTCTGTATCGATAGCTTTATCCCAATGCTTCGTGATGAAGGCATCGCGACCTGAACCTGTCCGATAACGTTTATAGTGGGAAGGATTGGTCTTATAATAACCCTGATGGTAATCTTCCGCTTCATAGAACGCCGCGGCGGGAAGAATCTCTGTCGCGATGGGCTTGTCGAAGCGCCCGCTTGCGGCTAATGCTTGCTTAGAGGCTTCAGCTTCTTGGCGCTGCGCTTCCGAATGGTAGAAGATCGCCGTCTTATAAGACGAACCCCGATCATAGAATTGACCGCCGACATCGGTTGGATCAATCTGTTGCCAGAATAGCTCTAACAATTTGGAGTAAGGGAAGATCTCAGGATCGAATGTAATTTGGACGGCTTCATAATGCCCCGTTGTTTCGGAGCAAACCTCTTTGTAGGTCGGATTGATCGTGTGCCCTCCGGTATAACCGGATATGACTTTATGAATACCAGGCATTTCATCAAACGGTGAAACCATACACCAGAAGCATCCGCCTGCAAAAGTTGCTAATTCATAGCTTTTAGGTGAGGACATGTTTGCTCACTCCATTTCTTCAAAGATTTCTATAACATTTATCATAATAGAATCTGCTGTTGTACACAAATGCATTCAGAACCTTAAAATTGGATTAAGGGAGATGTAAGGTTTTTTTATCTAAGATTAAGGTTTTTAATGGGTTGTTCTGGTATAGTTTGAAGAAAGATAAGTTATCCAATCATGAATTGAAAGGGAGTTTTTACGTGACTGAGAAAGAGAAACGGAACCTTGCAGACGAGGAAATCACATCATCTGCATCGTCCGAAGAGTCTGTAAACGCAGATTCTAATGAAGAGGTTGTAACGACTGAACAAGTGAAGGACAGCGATGAGGCTCTTGTAGAGACAGAGAATAAGGAAGAAGAGCAAGAAACTCCGGATGTCGTTGAAGTGGACAAGCCGGAGGATGAATCCATCGAGTCGGCTCAACATGAGGTGGCAGCTACAGTTGCAGCAGCAGCTGGAGCAAGCACGGTACTTGATGCAGCTCCGAAGAAAAATTCAGCACCGATCTGGATGGTTGTATCTGCTGTATTGTTGATTGCACTTATTTTCGTAGCCGTGAAGAATCCGTTGAGCAAAGATAAAGCAGCTGTAGCTACGGTAAATGGCGTAAACATTTCGCAAGATACGCTTTATAACGCGATGTTGGAAGCAGGCGGCAAATCGACATTAAACGGGCTGATCATGTACGAAGTCGTAGGCCAAGAAGCGAAAGCGAACAATATTACCGTAACGGATGCCGATATTGATAAAGAAATTGATACCATGAAGAAGGGCTATGGCAGCGAAGATGCATTTAATCAAATGATGGCGCAATACAATTTGACATTGGATGCATTGCGCAAGGAAATGGTTCCTCAAGTGCAATTGACGAAGTTGTTAACGCCGAAAGTGTCCGTAACGGATCAAGAAGTTAAAGATTACTATGAGCAAAATAAAGCATCGATGTCAACGCCGGAGCAAGTGCGTGCGTCTCACATTCTCGTGAAGACCAAAGCAGAGGCAGAAGCGATTATCAAGGAGTTGAAGGGCGGCGCGGATTTCGCAGCGCTTGCGAAAGAAAAATCAACGGATACGGGCTCGAAGGAAAATGGCGGAGACTTGAACTTCTTCTCGAAGGGTCAGATGGTACCGTCATTTGAAGAGGCTGCTTTCAAATTAAAAGTCGGCGAATTGAGCGATCCGATTCAATCTGACTATGGATATCACATTATCAAAGTTACCGATCATAAAGATGCGGTAAACCCTACGTTTGAAGAGAAAAAAGATGAGATTAAAGATACGTTGATGCATCAGAAGATTTCTGAAATGTCTTCCTCTTATATTACCGAGCTTCAAGGTAAAGCAAAAATTACAAATACGCTGGACAAACCTGCGGCAGAACAAAAAGATACTACAGCAACGGATACAACGAAATAAACCCAAGTTAGACAAGAAGGTCTGTATAATCGCAAGATTATCAGGCCTTTTATTTTTGTTATTAATCTTTGTTTGTTTTTGAAAATATATGTATTCAAATGAAAACAGATATGTTAATATCGAAATAAAGACAAACAAACAAAAATGGCGGAGGTATTCTCATGGTACAAAGTTTGTGGAATAGGGTTGAAGCAGACCAAGTGCAAGCCGGCCTTGGTGAGCTTGTGTATCGTTCGAATTTGATCGGAACAGACCGACGCGTCTGCAATTGGGGTGGGGGAAATACGTCGAGCAAGACCAAGATGACAGATTTCCGTGGACGTGAAGTGGAAGTCATGTACGTGAAAGGCAGTGGTTCGGATTTAGCTACCATGCAGGCGGGCAACTTCACAGGATTGCGTATGGAGGATATTCGCCCATTGTATGAACGAGATGAAATGACGGACGAGGACATGGTGGCTTATCTAGCGAATTGTATGATAGATGCGAAGCATCCACGGGCATCGATCGAGACTCTATTGCATGCTTTCTTGCCGTTCAAACATGTTGACCATACGCATCCAGATGCGATTATTAGCCTATGCTGCGCAGATAACGGGAAACAAATCGCGGAAGAGATTTTCGGAAACCGTTTTGTGTGGGTGCCTTACGTTCGTCCAGGGTTTGCATTATCCAAAATGATTGCAGAAGGCGTGCGCTCGAATCCAACCGCGGAGCTCGTATTAATGGAGAAGCACGGACTTGTGACTTGGGGAGAAACTTCGGAAGCCTGTTATGCGAAGACCATCGAGATCATTACCGAAGCAGAGAATTATATCGAGTCCCGTGTGCGTGAGGATCAATTATTTGGCGGCGTTAAGCACCAAGCTCTAGCTCCAGACGTTCGTAGAAGCATTGCCGCTCAAGTCATGCCAGTGATCCGCGGTGTCGTGAGCGATGTGAAGAAGATGATTCTGTCATTCGATGACCAAGCGGATGTATTGCAGTTTGTCGGAGGGCAAGACGCTCCCGTATTGTCTCAAGTGGGTGCAGCATGCCCCGATCATCTCGTCCATACGAAGGTCGTCCCCTTATTTGTTCCTTGGACACCAAATGCCGATGATATTGAAGGGTTAAAGACGATCCTGATCGAGAGCATAGCAGCGTATAAAGCACAATATCAGGCTTATTTCGAACGTCATCATCATGAAGGCGATGTTATGTTCGAGTCTGCTCCGCGCGTGATATTGATTCCCGGTGTAGGGATGATCAATTCAGGCAAGAGCTGGGCGATGTCTCGAATCAGCGGTGCGCTCTACCATCGTGCGATTGCGGTGATGCGAGGAGCAACAGCGCTAGGTCGTTTCGTATCCCTTCACGAGCATGAATCGTACCATGTGGAGTATTGGCCATTGGAATTGTATAAATTGTCTCTTGCGCCGCCGGAAGCAGAGTTTTCGCGTAAAGTGGCTTTGATTACAGGGGGTGCCGGTGGAATTGGCAGCGAGACAGCGAGGCGTCTTGTATCGGAAGGCGCGCATGTGGTTTTGGCGGATCTAAATCTAGAAGGTGCTGAGAAGGTCGCTGCCGAAATAAATAGCAAGTTTGGCGAGCACCGGGCCATAGCGGTGAAAATGGACGTAACAAGCGAGGAGCAGGTGCAATCCGCATATGCTGCGACGGCATTAGCATACGGTGGTGTGGATATTATCGTGAATAATGCGGGGCTTGCCACCTCCAGTCCATTTGATGAGACTTCATTGCGAGAGTGGAATTTGAATATGAATGTATTAGGTACGGGATATTTCTTGGTCGCACGTGAAGCATTTAAATTAATGAAGCAGCAAGCTATGGGGGGCAGCATGGTGTTCATCGGCTCCAAGAACTCGGTATATGCTGGGAAAAATGCCACGGCATATAGTGCCGCTAAAGCCCTAGAAGCGCATTTGGCACGTTGTATTGCTGCAGAAGGCGGTGAGTTCGGGATTCGTGTGAATACGATCTTGCCGGATGCCATCCTGCAAGGATCAGCGATTTGGAATGGAAGCTGGCGTAATGAGCGTGCAGCGGCCTATGGGATCGAACCGGATCAGTTGGAAGAATATTATCGGAAACGTACGACATTGCTCGTGAATATCTATCCGAAAGATATCGCAGAAGGCATTGCCTTCTTCGCCTCATCGAAGTCAGAGAAAACAACTGGCTGCATGTTAACGATTGACGGCGGTGTGCCCGCCGCATTTACACGATAAAATCATACGAACGGGAGAGATGATGAACGTGACAGATCGCGCATATGCATTATTTGAAGAACAACAGCAGGTTAGAGGCATAGATTTGAATGAGGTACGATCGAAGCTGAAGGCATTGCGTATTGAAACACCTTCCTGGGGTTACGGAGATTCAGGAACGCGATTCAAAGTATTTCCTAAAACAGGCGTGCCGAGAAATCCGTTCGAGAAAGTGGAAGATGCGGCTGTTGTTCATCGTTTGACAGGGTTAAGTCCAACGGTTGCGATCCATATTCCTTGGGATAAAGTCGAGGATTATGGCAAGCTGAAGCGTCATGCCGAAAGTCTTGGCTTGGGGATCGGGGCGGTGAATCCGAATTTGTTCCAAGAAGAGGACTACATGCTTGGGAGTGTTACCAATACAGAAGCGGCTATTCGGCGAAAAGCGACGGATCATTTGTTGGAATGTGTGGACGTGATGAAGGAAACAGGTTCACGAGACATCAGTCTTTGGTTCGCGGACGGAACGAACTATCCAGGGCAAGGTGATATTCGCAAACGTAAAGCATGGATGCTCGAATCTCTGCGTGAGTTGTATCAAGCGCTTCAGCCTGATATGCGAATGCTGATTGAATATAAATCGTTCGAGCCCGCCTTCTATCACACGGATCTGGCTGATTGGGGCATGGCGTATAACTACGCATTGAAGCTTGGACCGCAAGCGGAAGTGTTAGTGGATACAGGTCATCATGCCCAAGGGACGAACATTGAACATATCGTTGCTTACTTAATTGACGAACAGCGTCTCGGTGGGTTCCATTTCAACAGCCGGAAATATGCCGATGATGATTTGGTTGTCGGCACGGTAAATCCGTACGAACTCTTTTTAATTTTTTATCAAATCGTATTGGCTTCTCGGGATACGAATGAAGGTATTCGTCAGCATGTGGATAACATCGCCTACATGATTGATCAATCTCATAATATCGAGCAAAAAATCCCTGCCATGATTCGCTCCGTGTTGAATGTGCAGACCCAATACGCAAAGGCATTGCTCATCCAGCATGCTGAAATTGAAGAAGCCCAACGGAATGGGGATGTGCTAGGTGCTGAAGATGCGGTCCGTCGTGCTTTTGAAATCGATGTAACCCCCTTGTTGCACTCGATTCGAGAGGAACAAGGATTGCCGCTCGATCCGATGCGTGCTTACCGAGAGAGCGGTTATGGTACGCAAATTTTAACGAGAGGCAAGGGCGGTGCGAGCTAGTGAGTATTCTTGCATTTGATCTTGGCGCAAGCAGCGGTCGGGCGATGCTCGGCCGGCTAACGGATACGAAGATGGAAGTGGAGGAGCTGCATCGGTTCGGGAATGATCCTGTGCAGGTAGGCGACCGCTTACACTGGGATATTCTTCGATTGTATTACGAGATCAAACAAGGGTTGCTAAAGGCGAAACATCAAGGCGAAACGCTTCAGAGTATCGGTATTGATTCTTGGGCCGTCGATTTCGGATTACTCAATTCGCAAGGCGAGCTGCTCGGTAATCCGTATCATTACCGCGATTCGCATACAAAGGGGAAGATGGAAGAGGTTTTTGCGGATATTCCAGCTGCTGAGATTTTTGCACGAACCGGGATTCAATTTCTACCGTTTAATACGATTTATCAGTTGTATGCGCTTCAGCATGCGAAGTCCCCGCTATTGCGCGAGGCGGATCGGTTCCTGATGATTCCGGATCTCCTGCGTTACTTCCTAACCGGGGAAATGCATCATGAGTTCTCGAATGCAACAACAACGCAATTATATAACCCGAAGCAGCAAGATTGGGATCGTGAGCTCATCCAGAAGCTTCGTTTCCCTGTATCCTGGTTCGGTTCGATTGTGTATCCTGGGACGCAAGTGGGACAGATACGTGCATCGTTACGTGATGAGTTGGCCATCCCAGCGATTCCTGTGATGGCTGTTGCGGAACATGATACGGGTTCTGCCGTAGCAGCGGTTCCTGCAATGAATAAGTCCTTTGCCTATTTAAGCTGTGGAACTTGGTCACTGATGGGGACCGAGTTGGATGAGCCCGTGATCAATGAGCATGCATTACGATTGAATTTCACGAATGAAGGCGGTATTCATGGATCGTACCGTTTGTTGAAGAACATAATGGGGCTGTGGATTCTGCAAGAAAGTCGACGCGCTTGGGAAAGGAACGGGCGGCGTTATGAATTCGCTGAGCTTGTGCATATGGCCATTCAAGCGCCAGCCTTTACCGCCTTTATTGATCCCGATGACCCGATGTTTCTTCATCCGGGAGATATGCCTGCACAAATTCGTGCGTATTGTCTGCAAACCGGCCAACAAGCACCAGAAAGTCTAGGTGCTACGGTGCGCTGTATTCTAGAAAGTCTTGCGATGAAATACCGATATACCTTTCATCTTACGGAGCAATTGGCACAGAAGTCTTTCGAGGGTCTGCACATGGTAGGGGGCGGCATTCATAATAAGCTGCTCTGTCAGTGGACATCGAACGCGATTGGGAAACCGGTTTGGGCTGGACCTGCTGAGGGAAGCGCTATCGGGAATCTTGCCGTCCAATGGATCGCAAGCGGTGAACTGTCCGATATTTGGGAAGCTCGAAACGTGATACGGGACTCTTTCCAGGTGGATACTTACGAACCTAGGCATGCCGATGAATGGGATCAAGCTTATGAGCACTTCTTGCAGATTACTAGACTATAATGCATGGATGGGATATGTGGACATGATGAACGGCTGCCGACCTTGAAGAAGGATGGCAGCCGTTGTTCGATTCACAGGAATTCGGTCTGCTATGGGAGCGGAATGAATATATTGAGGTAAAATATCGATCATGCATCATGGAGGAGGCGATTGCGATGTCGAGGGCGAATCCAAGCGGGTCATTCTACTACGATTCACAATCTTATTATGATGAAATGTTCACGCACGACTTCTCCGTTCGCCCACATTATAACTCCGTCTACAGCTTATTCGCCCACATGCCAGCTTCCAAATTAGCCGCACGTCAACAAGCGCTCCACCAGCGAATGATAGAAGAGGGAATCACGTTTACGCTGTATAGTCCGAACCAGCAGGAACCTCTCGAAAGGACGATTCCCTTCGATTATATTCCGCGTGTCATTCCGAAGGTGGAATGGGACCTCATTGACCGCGGTGTCCGTCAAAGGATTCAGGCTCTCAATGCATTCGTGCATGATATATACCATGGTCAGCGCATGGTTCGGGATGGCCTAATTCCGAGGAAAATGATTTTATCCAATATGTATTTTCGTCCCGAGATGGTAGGTCTTGAGATCCCTGCTAACGTCTACATCACGGCATCCGGCATCGATTTGATACGCGATGAGAATGGGCAATATTACGTATTAGAAGACAACTTACGAACTCCCTCCGGCTTCTCCTACTTATTCAAAGGCCGCACATTAATGAGCGAATTATTCCATGATATCTATTTATCGAGTTCCGTTCAGAGCATTGAACGCAGCATAAATTGTTTTCTTAGTTCTTTACGAGCGTTAGCTCCAAATGGAAAGAAAGATCCGCTAATCGTCTTGCTAACGCCGGGGTCGTATAACGCTGCTTATTATGAGCACACATTTCTGGCTCAGCAAATGGGGATCCATTTGGTTGAAGGTCGTGATTTGGTCTATCAGGACCATAAAATATATGTGCGAGATCTGCGTGGGCTTCGCCAAGTGGATGTCATTTACCGACGAATCGACGATCCGTATTTGGATCCGCTCGCCTTCCATCCGGACTCTTTATTAGGCGTGCCGGGGCTGATGAATGCTTACCGCGCGGGCAACGTGGCGATCGCGAATGCGCCAGGTACCGGAGTCGCCGACGATAAGGCAGTGTATGCCTACGTACCGGATATGATTCGATATTATTTGGGCGAAGAGCCGGTATTGCATAACGTCCCGACGTATATTTTAGCGAGGAAAGATGAAAGAGAATATGCGCTTGCGCATCTGAATGAGCTTGTTGTCAAAGAAACTTCATTATCCGGCGGATATGGAATGCTCATTGGGCCTAGCGCGACCTCTGAAGAGATTCGAGCTTTTTCGACAGCCATTCAACGTGACCCCAGTCGGTATATCGCTCAGACCACCATGAAGTTATCCAGAGCACCTGTCATGATCAACGGAGTCATGTCACCAAGGCACATCGATTTACGGGTATTTGCGTTGATGGGAGCAGAGACGCATGTCATTCCAGGCGGACTAACGCGGGTAGCGATGAAGGAAGGTTCGCTTGTCGTGAATTCCTCGCAAGGGGGAGGCGTCAAGGATACATGGGTGCTTAACGATGAATGATGGGAGGAATCGTCATGTTGAATCGAAATGCAGAAGCATTGTTTTGGATGGGGCGATATATGGAGCGGGCAGAGAACCATGCGAGACTGATTGATGTACATTATCATCTGCAAGCAGAACATGAATTGGGGTTGGAACGCAGCCCTGATCACCTGGAACGTATCGATTCCTCGACGAAATGGATGCGTATTGTCGAGGCGCTGGGCTCCCGATCGAATTATGAGGAACAGTACGGGGCATTTACTGAAATAGATGTGCTGCTATACATGACCTTGGATTGGGGGAACGAGAATTCGATTGTTTCTTGCGTCAGCCATGCCCGAGGTAATTTACGAACACTGCGCGAAAAAGTTCCTAGCGAACTATGGGATTCGTTGAATGGCTTCTACTTATGGCTGCGTGAATGTCAACCGGATGATTTGCTTCGGGAATCGCCGCACACGTTCTTTGGCCGCATTAAAGATTGGGCAGCATTGTTCTTAGGTCTGTGCCAATCGGTCATGCCGCGTGAGAATGAATGGCATTTCATTGAATGCGGTCGGTATCTGGAACGTGCAGAGAACACGCTGCGAATCCTGAAATCCACCATAAGTGCGGCATGCAGCGAAGGATGGAGTCATGCGGCATCGTATCCTTATTTGCAAGCTGTATTGAAATCCGTCAGCGGACATCAAGCATTTCGTCGGTATTACGCGGACGGGATTGCGATTGAAGCTATATTTGAATTTGTTATTCTAAATGCCGTGTTTCCAAGATCCGTACAATTTTCACTTCATTCGCTGGACGAACATTTGCGGCTGATAGAATTACAAGATAAAACCTTGCGAACGCAGCACGATCGGATGATTCGACAGGTTGGAAAGGTAAAGGCAGATCTAGCCTGTCTGGAGCAGGATGATTTCATGTTGCTAGATTCCAACGCGGTATTAGTGAATCATCTGTTCGATGCGACACAGCAATTAGGCGTTGCTTTTGCCAAAACCTTTTTTCGATTGGGGGAAGCGAGTGCGTGAAGCTGCAAATCTCCCATGTGACGCAATACGATTATGCCGAACCCGTGACGGACAGTGTCAATGAAATTCGATTATCCCCCAGTACGAACGAACGACAATCATGCTACCACCTGGCTATTTCCATCGAACCGAATGCTCCGCTTTTTACGTATGAAGATTTTTTCGGGAATCGAGTTCACGCCTTCTCCGTGAATGAACCGCATCAAAAATTGTTGATTCGGACGCAAATGACGGTCGTGACTGAGGAGGCGCCTAAGCCGGAGGTATTAGCGACAAGACTGTGCCGTATGCCTGCTGAAGAAGCGTGGTCTTGGCTGCGATCAGATGAAGCAGAGAATCGCTTTATCGAATTCTTGCTACCGACGACGTATACCGAGATGACTCCGGAAGTCCTTTCCTTCGCCGAAAGTGTATGTCCCCCTCGCGTGATGATTGATGTCTATGAATGGTTAAAAGCATGCTCTTCCAAGATTCGTGCTGATTTTATGTATGACCCGGAAGCTACCACGGTCCAGACGAAAGCCAGCGACATGATTCTTCAGAAAAGGGGCGTATGCCAAGATTTTGCACACTTGATGATTGCGGCCTGCCGATCGTACAGCATTCCTGCCCGCTACGTCAGCGGTTATCATTTCGTGGGTGATTTACAAGGTGGAAGCACCGACTTCGTGCAAGCCTCGCATGCTTGGGTAGAAGCTTATGTTCCTGTACTCGGATGGTGCAGCTTCGATCCGACGAATGTAGCTCCCGTTGGCGAACGTTACGTGAAGCTTGGGCATGGGCGAGATTATCAGGATATTGTTCCCGTCAAAGGGGTCTATCAGGGGGAAGGCGATCAACAGCTTCAGGTCGTCGTCGATGTACGAAAAATCCAAGAGACCTAATTACGTGGAAGCACATGCGGGGAGTTGCGCAGTGCGAAGCTATTATCCGCGTATGGTCGGTCCTTGCATGTACGGTACCGCAACCCGCTCCACCTCGAATCACCAGAAGGCATGCTGTTGTCTGTAGATGGGAGAATTAAGACGGAAATCGAAGGCGTATACACCTTCATACCTGCAAAATAACACAAAAAACAATACAATCATTTAGGAGATTCATCCTAACTCTACCATGGCAAACAATGGTATACTAAAACCCACCACGAGTTATCATCGATGGTGGGTTTTATCATTATATGATGTTGCAGGTGATCTAATTTGTTACAACAATTGTTACTCGTATCGGTATTAACGATGCTCATTCACACCTCAGAGACATTGTCGTATGCCATCCGCTTTGCAGGCGTCCGTACAGGGAAGCTAGCCGTTTCCATGACGCTCTCCGGGATGATTGTGCTGGTATCGAGAACTTCGAACATGGTACAAGGCGTTATGGTCGGGAAGATGATCGATTACGCCAAAATCCATGCCGAATTCCCGTTAGAAAGATATTTCCGCGTCATTATCGGATCCGCTTCGATCGGCACGGTATTAGCGATGCTATTATTTCCTTCCGTCGTGTTCCTGGCAGGCCGGATGATTTCCCATCTGGAGGTAACCGGTTCTGTTCCGAAGCTGCTCTTCAGTGTATCGTTCTCTAAGTTGAAGCATGCAAAATCGCATTTGCGCAAGCCTACCTTCCGGATGCTGAAATCACTCCGTATCTATGATGTCCCGAAGCGATTGCTCATCCTGAATTGTGTCGTGACCTCCATTTATACGGTAGGCGTGCTCGCGGCGCTGTACGCTTCGTTTACAGCCGTATCGGGAACCGCTGCTTCCCAATCCTCGGGACTGATTAACGGGATTGCAACGATCATCATGACGGTACTCATCGATCCTCAAATCGCGCTGCTCACCGATCGTGCGTTACGAAACGATCAAGATCAAAGACTTTTAGGCAAGGTTTATGGATTAATGATGATGTCGCGATGTGCAGGAACGCTGCTTGGTCAGCTTATTTTCTTGCCGGCGGCAGCATGGGTTGAATGGTTAACCCACGTGTTATAAAGGATCAAGGATCTTGAATACATATAGGATGGTGTCACAGTATGGAGAAGCAAACGGTGTTGAAAAAAGCGGAGCTCGAGCAAGTGGAGCAAGTTGCGAAATTGTTTGATCAGTATCGCGTATTTTATGGACAGGCTTCCGATCTGGCGGGAGCACGTCAATTCATTCTAGAACGGCTTGAGAACAAGGAATCGGTGATCTTCATCGCGTTCGACGGTTCAGAAGAGCAGAGCGCGGTCGGATTCGTACAGCTCTACCCTTCGTTTTCGTCGGTGTCTATGAAAAGAGTATGGATATTAAATGATCTGTTCGTTGTATCTGAAGCCCGTGGGCAGGGCACAGGCCGTCAGCTTATGAGTGCAGCTCGAGATTTCGCAAAATCCAATGGAGCGAAAGGGTTAAGCTTAACGACAGCCCATGATAATCTGACAGCACAAAGTCTGTATGAATCCTTGGGATATATCCGGGACGAACATTTTCTTACCTATGAATTGTATTTCTAGAAATTCGATATTCACTTGTCTTGTACATATACAGGATCCTGCTGCTGGATGATTCCGGTATGTTGGACGGATGCATATACACCAAAGAATGCTTTTCGTTCTTGGTGTAATTTTTTTAATAAGCTTGGATCGCGTTTATAGGTATCTGGATCTAGGGTAATGATTGAACAGCGTTCACAGGGCTCGTCAACCTGCAATGTAACAGCATCCGCTCCTTCACCAATCCGTATGTGCTTCCCGATCCAATCCGCTTCGACAAACGGGGTATCGTTCTCCAAAGCGACAACCAGGTTCGGTCGAAATCTCCGGGGGTCGAGCGGCTTGCCCCATAAGCGCTCCATGGCTCGGATCGAAGCATCCGTGACAATTAAGATGCTGCTCGCGTCAACTGCTAAGACGTCCGAGCTAGTCGGAAGATGCTGCTCCATGTGTGCAACCTGTTGAAAGGTTTGACGGAAATGCTGCAAGAATTCCTCATCCCAAGTGAAGGTATGGCCGGTCTCATCCATGATGGTTACTTGCGGGAAAGCATCAGGTGTCCCCTCCCCTTGAAAGGAAGCTTTATAGCTTAGCATCCGCGGGTAATTTCGTGCCGTAATAAATCGATCCCAGCCCGTTTTCGTAGAATTGATAAAGGCATGGCTGCGATCCCCGTACATGCCATAGGATTCGATATGCGCAAGTTCGAGCTGCTCCCCACCTAAGGATTTAACAGGATGTCGGTACAAGGCTTGAATATTTCCTAATTGATTCATAAGTTCCTCCACATACATGCAATATAGGTACTATTTTATCAAATAGAAGGATCGTTTATAATAGGGAATGTGTTCACGAACATACCTATTTGAAATCGGAGTGATAAAAGCATGCTAGAGACATTAAAGGATCGACTGCACGAAGAGGATATTCAGGAGTTAATCGGTTATTCTGTATTTCCTGATCCTGATCGTTTGACCCAAGTGATAGATAATTACAAGAAGGATGATCAGCTTCATATATATGGTGAGGTTACGGAAGGTGAAACAATCGGATTCGTTGGGTTTACGATGAATGACAATGGCGAATTAACGTTGCAGCATATTGCCGTTCGACCTGAGGATCGTGAGCATGGGTATGGCCGTGGGATGATGCTGGAACTTATCGGTTTAATGAATCCTGCTTCAATCCAAGCAGAAACCGATGAGGAAGCCGTAGATTTCTATCGAAATATTGGATTTACTGCCTATAGTCTGGGTGAGAAATATCCGGGGGTAGAAAGATTCCGGTGTGAATATATCGTAGACGAAGAATAATCAAGTGGGGGAGATGCCATGGATACGTTGAAGTACCCGATTGGACCATTCCAATACGAAGGCGAGATTACTGCGGAACAACTTGGAGGGTGGATTCAAGACTTGGAACAATTGCCCGTGCTGTTGCGCGAAGCGGTATCGGGGCTAACGGAAGATCAATTGAATACCCCTTACCGACCGGGCGGGTGGACGATCCGCCAAGTTGTCCATCATATCGCAGATAGCCATATGAATAGCTTTATTCGCTTTAAGCTTGCCCTAACGGAAGAAGTCCCGACGATCAAGCCCTACGAAGAAGCACGGTGGGCGGAACTTCAAGATTCCACAAGCACTCCTATCGATGTATCTTTAATGCTGATTGAAGCGCTGCATCATCGTTTTGTGGCTTTATTACGTTCTTTATCTGCTGAACAATGGGAACGCAAGTTTATCCATCCGGATTCAGGCGAAGTGAAGCTTGCGAGATGTGCAGGCATTTATTCGTGGCATGGCAAGCATCACACCGCCCATATCACTAGCTTAAGGGAGCGTAAGGGCTGGTAAAGGCTACGATTTCCGGCCGACCAATTGTTGATCTTGAGCAAGTGAAGACTGAGAACCCAGCAGACAAATGGACACCAATACGACAAGAGTTACGCGGACTTGGGAAGCTAATTTTCTCATCGTTCTAACCTCCTGTTAAAGCTTTGGATGAACCATACGTGCTTCAAGATTCCTATTGCCAATCAACGAACGAGCGATATATCGAAGAGCGTAGCTGAGGGGGGAATTATGAGCGTAATGTAAATTTCCCCCTCTATATTGACTGTAGCAGATATGGCTTTTCTTATACAACAGTTGGTTACAGAAAACATGACCCTACGATGATTATGAAGAAGGAGGAATACGCATGATAACAGATCGTTCCATCTTATCGGAACGTACGTTGTTGCAGTGGGTAGAGCGGTTCTACGAAGACGGAGCGCGCGTGCAGAAGGTAACCCCTTTGCTAGGCGGTATATCTGCTGCCGTGTATTTGATCTCGATTTCCATGGAGGGGCAAGCCGATCGCGAGGTTGTATTACGTCAATTTACGAACAAAGACTGGCTCAAGGATGAACCCGATCTTGTTCTTCATGAAGCGGCAAGCCTTGCGATTGCAGCGCAAGCAAACATTCAAACTCCTGGGCTGATTGGAGAGGATCCAACGGGTGAGCACAGTGGAATCCCTTCCGTTCTCATGACGAAGCTGGACGGCCGGGTAGATCTTCAACCACAGGATATGAAGAAGTGGCTCTCTAACATCGTGGATGCGATGGTTCGGATTCATCAGGTTCAGATATCTGGGGAGTGGTCATGGGAATATCGTGCCTATCGGGATATGGATCACATTCAAGTTCCGGCATGGACACGGCAGCCTCACCTATGGGAAGAAGCGAAATCGCGATTAAGTCGTTTTCGCCCACAAGTACATCCGGTGTTTATTCATCGTGATTTCCATCCAACGAACTTCTTGTGGGTCGGCGAAGATTTAAGCGGGGTTGTGGATTGGGTGAATGCATGTCGAGGGCCAGCAGGTATTGATCTCGGGCATTGTCGCGTGAATTTGGCCCAACTCTATGGCGTCGAGACGGCTGACCTGCTGCTGCAGTTCTATAAGAGTCATCCCGACCGAGCGACGGAATATGATCCTTATTGGGATTTGATTACCTTCATGGATTTCCATATGGACAAACCAACGGTATATGGAGGATGGGAAGCTCTTGGCATTCAGCATCTGACGGATGACTTGATGCTTGACCGATGCGAGATCTATTTACATTCCATTCTGGCACGCTTCTAGAGTCGATAGGTTGAACAAATCTCACCTATGATGTAGATATAGGGATCGCCTTCGATCTCATGCTCTTGTTGCAAGGATGAATCCCAGAGTGGCGTTGTCATCGGTTGCGTGACAAGCACTTTACATTCGAAGTGCACGCCATGGCATGGAATAATCGGTGTGGCGATAGAACGTGCATCTTGAAGGGGAAGCTGGCAGGCTTCGATTTTGTTGACTTCTCTTCCTGAATGTTTTCCGCAGTAATAAACTTTTGAAGCCATGTCTTTATCCTCTGGTATCGAAATAGTAAATTCGCCAGATTTGCGCAAGAGCTCATAGGTATACCGATATTGCCGAATCATCGCGGTAAATACCGGTTTGCCTAGCAAAAATCCTATACTCCCCCATGCAATGGCCATGGTATTGACCTGTTGGTTTCCTTGCGTTGTCATGAATGCCCCTGTAGTTACCATCTGTTCTATCGCAACCTTCGTGTGTGTTGTATACTCCATGGTAAGACCTCCTGTACGTGAATTGATTTTATATTGTTATTGTAACGTGCTGGCTCCTTATATTTTGTGATCCGATTCACAGGACAATCAGAACGGTAAAATAACAGAAAATAACATACGCCATGGACTCTGGATTATAATGAATGAACTCTAGTATACGGAAGTGATATTCATGAAATGGGAGAAGCAATTGACGCTTTGGATGGAGAAAGACGCGGACATCATGGAAGCGCTCCGAGTTCTCCAGCAACTCAACTTACGTGAAGGCGCCATCGCCGCTGGTTTTGTTCGAAATTATGTATGGGATCAGCTTCACGGGTATCCAACACGAACCCCCCTCAATGATGTGGATGTGATTTATTATGATCCTGAGACGCGAACCGAGGAACAAGATCAATCCTATGAACGGGAGCTTATGAAGCGGATGCCGCAATACCAGTGGCAAGTCAGGAACCAAGCACGAATGCATCTTCGGAACCAACATACGCCTTATCGGTCCATATCGGATGCAATGATGCGCTGGCCGGAGACGGCAACGGCGGTTGCTGTAAGGTTGAATGCACAGCATCGTTTGGAGGTCATTGCTCCATTTGGTTTGGATGATTTATTTGGGTTGATCGTCCGTCGAGGTCCGCAGTTTGAGGACGTGGATTATTTTATACAGCGTATCGAACAGAAGAACTGGCGGTATCTGTGGCCTAAGTTGGATCTCATCACAAGCGCGAGTGAAGCACATTCGCAATCGGAACGCACAATACATATCCGTCTTTTGAAGGGCAGTGACGTTGAGGCTTTTGCAGAACTTCGCTTAGAAGGTCTGAGACTGTATCCAGAATACTTTGGGGAGAGCTTAGAAGAAGCGCATAAGTCCCCTATGGAGAAGATGCGGGCCAAATTGACGAGTACGTCGGACCGTTTTGTGCTCGGTGCATGGAGTGAAAAGAATGAACTCGTCGGGATGATTGGCTTCTATCGGGAATCGGGTGCGAAGTTTCGCCATAAAGGGGTGTTATGGGGGATGTACGTGACGCCTTCACATCAGGGACTCGGCATCGGTAAAGCACTGCTCCAAGCCGCGATTGCGCAAGTGAATAAGATTCAAGGTGTGGAAAAGGTGCAATTATCCGTCGTAACCTCTAACCTCCCTGCGAAGCGCTTATACCAACAATACGGATTTGAAGGATATGGGCTTGAAAAGAACGCGTTTAAGTGGAATGATCAATATTGGGATGAAGAATTAATGTTTCTGCAAATCTCGTCATAGATAAAAGAGGAATTAGGAGGGATCTACATGATCAAAGCAGTAGTATTTGATTTCGACGGGTTAACGCTGGATACCGAGTCTTCTTGGTATGAATCGCTCAAACAAGTTTATACAAAATACGGCGTTGAGTTTCCTGAGGAGAGTTTCTTTCAAACGGTTGGAACATTCGATGGAGATTTTAAACCTTATCAATTCTTATCGAACGCTTTGCAGGGAACACCGGACAGCGAATCATTGAAAGAAGAAGTGCATGCGATCTTTCATGACATCATGAGTCAAAAGCAATTACGAGAAGGCATACTGGATTATTTGGAATCTGCGAAGAAGCTGGGACTGAAGATTGGCTTGGCTTCAAGCTCTACAAAAAGCTGGGTGGAGTCCTATCTACGTGCATACGGAATTTATGAATATTACGACTGTATCCATACATCGGACGACGTGTCGCGAGTCAAACCGGATCCTGAGCTGTACTTGCTGGCCCTACGCAGCTTAGGGGTTGAAGGCCATGAGGCGGTTGCGTTTGAAGATTCATTGCATGGCCTTCATGCTGCTAAAGCTGCAGGACTCTACGGTGTTGTTGTCCCGAATGCGGTCACGCATCATCTGCCGTTCACAACGCACGACTGGAAGCTTGCATCCATGGCGGATATGTCTCTAGCCGAATTAATCCAGCAAATAGAGGCAGCCTCCGCGTCTATACATCAAGAATAACGAAAGGATTGAAACGAAGATGAGGATTCGCGCAACGCTTGCAAGTGATTTGGCACAGATTGCAAAGCTGCAGCCAGAGCATTGGTCAGACATTATGCCATTTTTTCATTATTATTTGGAAGAGCCTAGCTGCCACCCCTTCGTTGTAGAACATGAAGATCGTATCGTTGCAGTAGGGAATGTATTGATTTCGGAACCCGTAGCTTGGATTGGGCATATTATTGTATCGACAAATGACAGAGGGCAAGGCATTGGGAAGCAGTTCATGAGCTTTTTAATGAAATTCAGTCAAGATCAATCCGTGAAGTCGATTGCGCTTCTGGCTTCCCAAGAAGGCAGACCTTTGTATGAGAAGCTGGGCTTTCAAGCCATTACGCCTTACGTAACCTATTCTCGTGAAGCCATGCCTACCGAGCCAGACATGAATGCGATTGTTCCCGCGAGTACAGTGGATGTAGATCAAATTTATCAAATCGATGCGGATGCCACGGGCGAAGATAGACACCGCATATTGCAATCGCATGTGCGTCATATGCAAGTTTATAAAGACAGACAAGGGGCGATTCAAGGTTTCTATGCACCTACGTTCAACGATGGACCTGTCATCGCAAGGACCGAAGAAGCGGGAACGCAGCTTCTGTGCTTGAAGCATCAAGAAGCAGGCAGAAGAACCGTCGTTCCGATGGATAACCAAGCTGCGCATCGGTTCATGCAGGAGAAAGGATATGAGGTTACTGGCTACGCACTTACGCGGATGGTATGGGGAGAGTCCATAAATTGGCAGCCAACTTGCATTTACGGACAAATCCACGGCTCATTCGGATAAGAACGAGGAGAGGTGTTCATGATGCTCAGAGTGGCAGATATTTTCGGGAGATTTCCTCAGCTGGAAACAGAACAGCTTATATTACGGAAGATGCGGAAAGACGATGCACGAGACTTATATGAATATGCTTCAGATCCGGATGTTTCACGTCATACGTTATGGAATGCCCACCGGTCGTTATTGGATTCGCAGCGTTTCTTAGAAGCGGTGATTGAACAATATAAATCCAAGGAAGTGACCAATTGGGGGATTGAACACAAAGCGGATCGCAAATTTATTGGAACTTGCGGTTTTGTGTACTGGAACCCGGATCATCGTCGTGCAGAGATCGGTTATGCCTTATCGAAATCCTATTGGAATCAAGGGATCATGAGTGAAGCTGCGCATGCCGTGATGCAATTCGGATTCAAGAAGATGCTGCTTAACCGATTGGAAGCACGCTGTAATGTGGAGAATATCGGTTCGGAGCGTGTGATGCAAAAGATCGGGATGACCTACGAAGGAACCATACGTGAGCAGCTGCTAATTCGCGGCAAATTTGAGGATGTGAAGTTGTACTCTATTCTACGAAGCGAGGTGTCACTAGAATGCTAGATGTGGAGAAATTAACGACAGCACGGCTGATCGCTTCAGAAGCTGCACGTGACGCAGGGAGAATTGCGAAGGATCGATTCGGATCATCCTTGATCGTGAACGAAAAGGGCGAGGACGGGGATCTGGTAACCGAAGTGGACCATCTTGCAGAACAGGTCATTCTAGAGCGCATTCAATCGCAGTTTCCGGATGATCAAATCCGGAGTGAAGAGACGGGATGGATCGGTGTCGAAGGGGAATGGTTATGGCTTGTGGATCCTTTGGACGGTACGAACAATTATGCTATTGGACTAGCCGTATTCGGCGTATCTATCACATTATTATTTCGAGAGCAACCGGTACTTGGCGTGATTTATGACTCCATTCAAGACCAGCTGTATGTTGCGGAGCAAGGGAAAGGCGCCACTTGCAACGGTCGTCCGATTCAGGTAAATGCCAAGCAGGATACGCTTCGTAAAATGACGGTCGGATGGATTCAAGGACATCAGGTTCAAAAAGATCCCTTAGCAAAACATCTCAAACAACATATGGATGAATCTTTCAAAAGGGTGCTTCGCTTGTGGGCACCGACATTACTCTGGGCTATGCTCGCGCGAGGAGATTTAGATGGCATTATCCTGTATAACTCGGAAGGAGATGATCTCTATTCGGGGATCGTGCTCGTTCAGGAGGCTGGAGGCGTTGTCATGAATTTCGATGGGACGCCATTCGAAGGCATGACTCGTGAACCTTACATTATTGCGTGTCATCCGGATGTCAAAGTAACGTTCTTGCAATATGTTCGAGAGACGTTGGAGTCTTATCATGATCAGGCTGATTGAGGAACGGTCATTCAACGCTTGGCCGGCGCTGCAAACGATCATTTATGACGGCTGGATGCTGCATTTTGCACGGGGGTATTCCAAGCGTGCCAATTCGATCAAACCGCTATACGCTTCGTCGATAGATATCCATGAGAAAATTGCGCGATGCGAGCAACTCTATGAATCACAGCAGCTAGATGTCATTTTCAAAGTCATTCCAGAACTTCATGGGCCTGAACTCGATCACATCTTAGCGTCTCGCGGGTACCGATTTGCCGATGAAGTGAGCATGCAGATCGCAGATCTTCGTACTCTGCTAGATGCGTCCGGACCAAGATCGGTCAATCATACTGATAAGGCGAACGACGAATGGATTTCAGCCTATTGCCGATTAAGTCACCAGATTAGCGAGCGTGCAAGGGAGACCATGACTGCAATGCTTAGCAGCATTGTCCCGAAGACATGCTTTGCTTCGATAGAGGTAGATGGACAACCTCTTGCTTGCGGATTTGGGGTTTGCGAAGGAAATACGGTCGGGCTATTTGATATCGTGACGGATACGGACCGCCGAAGACAAGGATATGGGGAGGCTTTGGTCCGTTATCTCATGCAATGGGGCAAAACTCAGGGAGCAGCATATGCTTATTTGCAAGTGGTAGCATCCAATGTGCCTGCTGTATCGCTCTATCATAAATTAGGCTTCCGAGAAAGTCATCGACATTGGTATCGCATTCGATAGTTAAAAAGTGGAAACCTTGGACTATAATCGTTATACTTAGAAGATGCAATGAAATTCCGACTAAGGGAGAGATGGGTATGTATGATGTAATTATTATTGGCGGCGGTACGGCTGGCGGAAGTGCGGCCATTTTTGCAGCGAAGGCAGGTAAAAAAACGCTTGTTCTCGATAGTAACCAGAGTATGACCAAACGTGCATGGATGTTGAATCATTACGGCATCAAAGAAATTGCAGGACCAGATCTTATCCATATCGGACTAGAGCAAGCTGCGAGTTTTGGCGCAGAGATCAAGGAAGCAAAAGTATCGAACATTACGACGATGGATAACGGGCTTCGCGTACATACCGAAGAAGGTGAGTATGAAGCACATCATGTTGTTCTTGCGACAGGAGCATCTACAGAATTGGCCGGTAATATCGGTCTTGAGCTCAAAGAAGGCAGAGAGCCACGCATCAAAACGGTCATTGCCGTGGATTCCGATGGTCGGACAAGTCAAGCGAACATTTGGGCAGCGGGTACGGTTGCAGGTACAAGCGTGCATACGATCATCACGTCTGGCGATGGTGCAAAAGTTGCGATTAATTTAATTAGTGAGATGAATGGCGAGCGTTACGTTGACCATGATGTGTTAAAAGCGTAATCGACCGTGAAAACCATGAATAATTAAGATATCAAGACCGTAAGCTCTTCGGAGATTACGGTCTTTTTTTATACACGGACGAACTCGATTTGTTTTATTTGACAATGATAATCATTATCAAATATGATGTAGAGAAGAGATAAATAAAATATATACATACAGGAGGTATTCGATTTGTTTATTCAATTGCGTACGATTGTTGTAGAACAAGGAAACAGTGATCAGGTTGTTGCGAATTTCAGCAAAGAAAGCCCCGTGGAACAGATGGAAGGATTCCTAGATAAGACGGTCATGGTAGATAAGAGAGGGAAAGAGGACGAAGAAGTCGTTGTTATGATTCGCTGGAGATCGAAAGAAGATTGGAAGAATTGGGAGAAGAGTGACGTTCATATTCAGGGTCATCGTGAGAAGCGAGGTCAACAACCTCCTGCATATGTGATCCGTTCGAGTGTCAAAATGTATGAAGTTGAGCAAGTGAAGCAAGGAAAGGTAAATTCATAGCATTGAACTTCCCACGCGTTGTCAGTATAATGAAACATAATTCATATGACCTCATATGATAACTAGATGACGGGAGAATCACATATCTAATGACCATAAAAATCATCACAGACGGCAGTTCGGATCTTACACAGGAGCTGGCGCAACAACATCAATTATCGATTGTGCCGCTACGTGTTCAATTTGGCCATGAGCAATTCAATTCTACTATGGATACGGATTTATTCTATGCCAAAATGAGAGAGTCCGAAGAACTGCCGAAAACATCAAGTCCTTCACCGATTGAGTTCTTGGAGCAATATAAACGAGCTGCTCCGGAGCAACCGATACTTGTACTTGCATTATCCTCGGTATTAAGCAGTACCTATCAACATGCGGTGATGGCCATTGAGATGTTTCGTGAAGAGGGATATCAGAATCCGGTTGAAGTATTAGATGTGAAGACGACATCCGTCGGGCTAGGGTTAATCGCGATTCGGGCATCAGAATGGAAGGACCACATGCCTTTTGCTGATCTTGTTACGCGTATGCACCAACTTATTGAGACGACGCAAACTTTATTTACATTAGATACATTAGAAAATGTTATTAAGGGTGGACGCTTGAGCCGACTTAAGGGAAAAGTTGCTTCCGTATTGAACATCAAATTGCTTATGCATGCAAGCGAAGAAGGCGCCGTTGAAGTGCTCGAAAAGCTGCGCGGAACGCAAAAAGCGATGAAGCATTTGATGGATAAAGTCGGTGATGCTTGGAGCCATTCGGATAAAAAATGGATTGCATGCGCGCATTCGAATTGTGAAGAACGGGCGAAGACCTTTATGAAAGAACTGCTTCATAAATATCCATTTGATAAAGTCATTATTATGAATATGGGACCGGTTATTGGCACCTATGCTGGAGAAGGCGGCATTCTCGTATCCTATTCATCCTAAAAGAATCGAACATGCAGGGAAACCTGCATGTTTTTTTGTTTTCTGTCCAAGTCGGCGTAAACATGTTGCATAGGGGTGGGGGGGTTGATATGATAAAAGGAAAGCGTATGTTCAGGACGGTTTTTAGAAATGAATGTATAGAGCAATTGCAGGATGGAATGAGGTTGTTAATGGATGAAGAAGAAAGAAAATGATACTAATTTAAATATTTCTCAACAAAAGAAGCGACTCCTGATCGCGGCTATTCTTTCATTTCCGTTGCTATGGGTGATGATTAGTCATTTCGCATGGGCAGGCAACATGTATATCCCTGCATTTTTATTGAACCCTTGGGTCCAGTTTGTATTGGCAACACCTGTACAATTCTGGATTGGACGCACCTTTTATATCGGGGCTTACAAGGCATTGCGCAAGGGAATTGCGAATATGGATGTCCTTGTCGTATTAGGGACCACTGCAGCCTATGTATTCAGCCTCAGCGCTACATTGAAATGGATGCATCAGTATCACCATATGCCGGGGATTTATTTTGAGACAAGTGCACTATTAATTACGTTGGTCTTATTAGGCAAGCTGTTGGAATCTCTGGCCAAAGGGAAGACTTCAGCACCGATTCGAGCATTGATGAAGCTTGCGCCTACCCATGCTACGATCCTAAAAGAAGGAGTGCAGCAACAAGTCACTGTCTGCGATATCCAGGTTGGCGATCACCTCATTGTGGAACCTGGCGAACAAATCCCTGTGGATGGAAGCATAATCGAAGGTGAATCGACGGTCGATGAGTCCATGTTGACGGGAGAAAGCATGCCGATCGACAAAAAGACAGGAGATCTTGTGCGAGGAGCCTCACGAAATTTGAGTCATCGTATGGTGATGCGTGCAGAACGTATCGGTAAAGATACGATTTTAGCGAAGATGATTAAAGTCGTAGAAGATGCACAGAATTCGAAGACAGCTATTCAACGCGTAGCAGATTCTATATCGAGTGTCTATGTCCCCATCGTGGTGGTGCTTGCAATTCTGACCTTTGGTTTATGGTATATGGTCTTTCAAGCGGGTGATCTTGCGGCTGCTCTTGAAGCGGGTATATCGGTTCTGGTGATTGCTTGTCCATGCGCTTTGGGACTGGCAACGCCGAGCTCCATCATGGCGGGGTCTGGCCGGGCGGCTGAAATGGGTGTCCTATTTAAAAGTGCTGAGTTTCTAGAATCCACGCATGAAGTGGATATGCTTGTGCTGGATATTACAGGAACGATTACGGAAGGGAAGCCAGAGCTAACGGATATTTATGTTGAGCCGATCGGAGATGCGGTGACCAAGGAATTAACAGAAGCTAAGATTCTGCAATTCATCGTGTTCGCAGAGCAGCAGAGCGAAAATCCCTTTGCCAGAGCAATTATCCAAGGGCTTCAACAGAATAATGTAGAACTGCCTTCAGAGTATATGCAAATCGATCAGTTTGAATACTTGCCCGGGTTCGGAATCCGAGCCATGGTGAACGGACATACCGTGGTCATCGGAGCGCGGCGTTTATTCAATCGTGAACATATTTCATATCTAACGGCTGAAGCGAGATTAGCGGCGTTGGAGTCCGAAGGGAAATCAACGATACTCATTGCGATTGACGGTAAGTTCTGCGGCATTCTTGCGGTGAAAGATTCCATTAAGAGCACGTCTGCACAAGCTATCGCCCGCTTGAAACAAATGGGCATTGAAGTGATATTGATGACGAACGATCATCGTCGTACGGCACATGCGATCGCGGCAGAAGTAGGTATTGTGCATGTACTACCTGAGGTTCTGTCGTCTGAGAAGGCGGAAGAAGTGAGGGCGCTCCAAACCGAAGGACACCAAGTGGCCATGGTAGGGGAAGGACTTCATGATCGGTTGGCGCTCGCTATCGCGGATATTGGGATTACGATTGGGAGTGGTTCCGATGTGGCAATGGAGGCAGGGGATGTCTCCATTATGCGCGGAGATCTCAATTCGATTGCCGATGCGATCTTAGTCAGCCATAAGACGATGAATAATATTAAACAGAATTTATTCTGGGCGGTTGTCTATAATATTATCGGGATTCCGATCGCTGCTTTTGGCTTATTGGCGCCTTGGGTGGCGGGTGCGGCGATGGCATTAAGCACCATTTCTGTCGTATTAAATGCTTTAGCGCTGCAAAAAGTCAGAATAAAGTAACACGAATGTTGAACAAATGATCATTTTGTAATCGCTTTGACACACTTTTTTTTACGAACTGTATCATAATAGGATAGTTAGATTCATTAAGAAAGTGAGTGTCAACAATAATGTTAAATAAATTACTCTTACGACTAAGTGCCATGTTGTTGATTTTGCTCATTTCTGCGTGTTCTACAACAGCCCATTCGGATCAAGCACTTCAAGTGCAGAAAATGAGTGTGATTGAAGAAGTACCGATGATTACAATTGATATTAACGGTGGAAAACAAGTGCCGAACATTACGAACTCAATACACAGTCAATTTACCGAAGGGAACACGCTCCAACAACTATTGGAAGGCAGTGGTCTCATTAAGCTGTCCAATGATAAGAAGAATATTGTCTCGGTCAACGATGTTGCATTAGACAGTTCACACTTGGATTGGGGCATTCTGCTGAATGGCAAAGAGCTAACTGGGGATCAGAGGATGCAGACGGTCATTCAAAAGGATGATATCCTCGAACTTTTTATTAAAGAAGCAAGCAAATTAACGAAATAGACGCTGCATGGCGAGAAGACATGGTCTTTTCGCTTTTTTTATGCCGTATCATAACAATTCATATACTTTTCACATGATTTTACGATAATCCTCTCATATTTGGGCTGTAAGATAAGGTCATACCCAATCGAGAGGAGAATGAAACAAATGAAAAGATTAAAAAAGACACTTATTACATTAATTACGGCGGCGCTCATGGTGGTCAGCGCAGGTACAGCTGCATTCGCTGCGGATGCCAAAACCGATCCGGTTAAAAAAGCAGAAACAAAAGTCGTGGCAAAAGCGAATACTTCTGCGAACAAGACGGTAATAACGAAACAGGTGCCACAAAAAAAGGCAGCGCCAAAGAACTTAACAAAAGTTGCTAAAGTAACGCCAAAGAAAACGAAAAAAACCGCTAAAGTTACGGCAAAGCATAAAATACACAAAAAACATAAGGTTCATCATATCGCGAAGAAAAAGAAAGTAGCCAAAAAAGTAACGGCAGCAAAGCCAGCAGCAAAGAGCACAAAAACAACAGCTAAGAAATAGCAATCATATAATGGATATGTGGGCGGGAAGACTGTGGGTCTTCTCGTCTTTCATGCTTTCTGGTAATGTAGTTACTAGCCAAAACTAAGGGAGGTATCCGTAATGGCACATATTTTTGTAGTAGATGATGATCCACATATTTTACAATTGATATCAGAATACTTACGCAAAGATGGCTTTACGGTGACATCCTTGCCTGATGGACATGATCTGATTGAACGCATCCAAGCAGAATCCCCAGCATGCCTCATTCTAGATATTATGATGCCTGGCGTAAATGGACTTGCACTTCTTACCTCTATTCGTGCGTTCTCTGAAATGCCTATTATTATGATATCGGCGCGTGGGGAAGAAATGGACCGAATCATTGGCTTGGAACTTGGTTGTAATGATTTTCTTCGGAAGCCATTTCACCCAAGAGAGCTTGTAGGGCGCGTGAAAGGCATGCTTCGTCTCGTTCAAATGTATCGCCCTGGTGCAGTGGATACGAATGCCGCTGAACGAATCACCGTAGGAAATATGACCTTGAGTGAGGAATTTCGAAGGGTTGAGGTTGCAGGGACAGAGGTCATGTTGACTTCACGGGAGTATGAACTTCTGCTGTTTTTGGCAATGCATATCGAGAGGCCCTTCAGTCGTGAACAATTGATTCAGCAAGTATGGAAATATGATTTCATGGGTGAAGTTCGTGTGGTTGATGATTTGGTTAAACGCCTACGCAAGAAGCTGTCTGAAGCTGGAGCGCATTTCTCGATCGATACCCTATGGGGATTCGGTTATAAATCTACGGTGAAAAGCTGATGCGTACCATTCGCAGTCGTATTTTTTTCGCGCTCATTGTGGTTATGATCTTCTCCGTTTCTAGTATGATGTATATGGTGAACCATTTGATTGATGGGATGTTAATGGACCAGACGCATAATCAGCTGCGGATTCAGATGGCGAAAGCGATTAATATTATTGAGAGTGGAGATCAGCAAGACTTAAGCTCCGAGGATCTGGAGCTTCGGTTTCGGGATCGCTTGTATTACGCGGATTTCTTCATTCTGAACAAACAAGACAAAATCATTGCCGCAGGCGATGATGAAATGGTGGGTCGCACGGCTCATTTATCCATGAATCATACAGATCGCTTTTTTGAACTGAACCAAGGGAAAATGATGTTCACTCATCAGAACTTGAAAAATGGACTCCGAATTATCGTCTATACACCCATGGATATTCTGAATCAGATATCCAATCGTATCTTACGCGTCTCTTTAGGTTCCGTATCCATCACGTTCGGCGTTATTTTTATTGTTGGATTTTGGTTGGTATGGAATACGACCCGACCTTTGAAGAAGTTGAAGGAAGCTGTAAACCGCTTCGAGCTTTCTAACAAAGGGCCGCATATGCCTCAAGGGGATAACACGGAAATAGGACAGCTCGTCGATACATTTTCCTCCATGTCTGAACGCATCCAGCGGCATCATCAGCATCAAATCGAATTTTTACAGAACGTTTCGCATGAACTGCGTACCCCATTAATGTCGATTCAAGGATATGCATTAGGGATAAAGGATCAAGTCGTATCCGTAGATCAAGGGCTTGAAGTCGTAGCGCATGAATCCAAACGTCTCATTCAGATGGTAGATCGGCTGCTCCAATTAACCCGCCTCGAAACCATAGACGAAGAGTGGCATTATACCTCTGTGGATCTGAAGGATATGTTGGAGCACGCGGTTCAACTGCTAGGCCCAACGGCTGCGGAGCGGCAGATATCGATACAAATTCTGGCTTCGGCAATGGAAAAAAACGTTCCGGCTGATCAAATGTTCCAGATCATTATGAATTTCGTCCAGAATGCCATACGTTATGCGGAAAATCAGGTGAACGTCTGCTTAGAAAAGACAGGGAACGGTTTCTTAATCCATGTAGATGATGATGGCCCAGGGGTACCGATAGATGAACGAGAGAATGTGTTTGAACGATATTATATAGGAAATTCTGGTGTATCAGGAATCGGTCTAGCGATTTGCAAACAAATATCGGATAAGCTTCACGCAACGATAAGCTGCACCGGTTCACCGCTTGGCGGGGCTAGATTTAGCTTTAAATTTCCCGAGACATAAATAAAAACGCCTTTCGTTGCGAAAAGGCGTTTTTTTTATCCAGCTTATGGGGTATGAAATGAATAAGTACTAAATGCGGCAAACGGAGGCAGGACACATCTCGCAGTGACAAATTTCTTGCAGTTGCGAAATGTCTTTGATGACAATCAGACCGCCTTCATACTCAATGGCATCCTTTTTGCGCAAGTCGCTCAACATCCGGTTCACACTTTCGCGTGTTGCGCCGATCATGTTGGATAAATCGGTATGTGTTACTTTTTTATTAATCAGAATTTTATCGCCTTGGGGTTGACCGTACGAATTGCTAAGACGGATTAGCGTCGAGCATAATGCGCCGGGTTTACCATAAAGCATTAAATCACGGAATTTCGTCTGGGTTAGACGGTGATGCTGGCCCATCCATTTCATGAACTCAATGGAGAAATCGCAATGCTGACATAGAAGAAGCTCAAGGTCTTTTTGCTCAACCACGCCGATTTCGGTTTCTTCCATAACTTCAGCAGTGAAGCTGTGACGTCCCGTATTGAAGGGATCCACGTTACCCACCAAGTCACCGGCTTGATACATATACATAATGAGTTCTTTACCTTCATCAGTCGATTTTGTGATTTTGACACGACCGCTTTTGATGTAGAACAACTTATCTGTTAAATCACCCTCCCAGAACAAATGAGATCCTTCTGGAAATATTCTCTCCTTCATTACGACAGTTAGCCGCTTAAAACTTTGCTCGGAAAAGCAGCTTGTATTTCCTAATCGTTCTTCAACGGTTGGAGATAGAAATGTCATAATCAATTCCCTCCCTTTGAATATTCTCTTTTTTAGATGTTAAATTCTAGGATGTGCATTTCTTCACATACTTAGTTTAACACGTTTCACGAAACATAGTAGAGGTAATTTTGATGTAAATTTGAATATTCAGTAAACATTGTGTAAAAAATCACTGACGTACGAAGAGAAAGACCCTAGAAACAAAAGAATGTGAATAGTTTCACAATATGTTCACACTTTGTGAATAATTTCACGTATACATTTGGGGAAGAATACGATATGATGAATGTGTAAGAAGAACTCATAAATCTTTAGTTTAGAAAATGGAGGCTGGAGAGAATGGCAGTGAAAACAACAGAGACCAAAACAGAGAAAACTCAACCAACTGTACAAGAACACATTAACACCCTTGTTTCTAACGCAAAAGTGGCATTAAACGAATTTATGGGCTTTAACCAGGAACAAATTGACAGTATCGTTCAAGCAATGGCTTTAGCTGGGTTAGACCAACATATGCCGCTTGCCAAAATGGCGGTAGAAGAAACGGGTCGCGGTGTGTATGAAGACAAAATCACAAAGAACATCTTTGCGACAGAGTACATTTATCACAGTATCAAGTACGATAAAACGGTTGGCGTGATTGAAGACAACAGCTATGACAACTTCCAAAAGATTGCGGAACCTGTAGGGATTGTGATGGGGATTACCCCAGTAACGAACCCAACGTCGACAACGATGTTTAAAGCTCTCATTTCCATTAAAACTCGAAACCCCATTATTTTTGGATTCCATCCATCGGCTCAAAAATGCAGCGTTGAATCCGCAAGAATTCTGCGTGACGCAGCTGTAGCGCATGGCGCACCTGCGAACTGTATCCAATGGATTGAATATCCATCCATGGAAGCGACAGATGCCTTGATGCATCACCCTGATGTTGCACTCATCTTGGCAACAGGTGGATCCGGCATGGTCAAAGCAGCTTACAGCTGTGGTAAACCAGCACTTGGCGTAGGACCGGGTAACGTGCCGGCATTCATTGAGAAAACAGCGAATATCCAACAAGCAGTAACGGATCTGATTCTTTCCAAAACATTTGATAATGGGATGATCTGTGCTTCGGAACAAGCTGTCATTATTGAAGAGCCGATTTTTGATAAAACGAAAAAATTAATGCAAGACAACGGATGTTACTTCCTTTCCAAAGAAGAGGTAGCCAAACTGTCCGGAAGTGCTATGAAACCTGAGACATGTGCAGTAAATCCAGCGATCGTAGGTCAACCTGCAACAAAAATCGCTGAGATGGCAGGCATCAAGGTTCCAGCAGATACCAAGATTCTAATTGCTCAATTGGATGGCGTAGGTACAGACTATCCATTATCAGCAGAGAAGCTCAGTCCTGTTCTGGCTTGCTACAAAGTTAAAGATGCACAAGCAGGTATCGATCGTGCAGCGGAAGTTGTGTCATTTGGTGGAATGGGTCACTCTTCAGCTATTCATTCCAACGACCAAGATGTGATCGCACGTTTCGCGGATCGTCTGCAAACAGGACGTATTATTGTAAATTCGCCATCGACACATGGTGCGATCGGTGACATCTATAACACCAACTTGCCATCATTGACCCTTGGTTGCGGTTCGTACGGACGTAACTCAACATCCTCGAACGTAACAGCCGTAAACTTAATTAATACGAAAAGGGTGGCGCATCGTACCGTGAATATGCAATGGTTTAAAGTACCTAACAAAATCTACTTTGAAAAAGGCAGCACGCAATATCTTGCAAAAATGCCTGACATTACACGCGTATTGATCGTAACCGACCCTGTCATGGTGAAATTGGGTTATGTCGAAAAAGTCGAGCATTACTTGCGTCAACGTCAAACACCCGTTGCGATCGAAGTGTTCTCTGATGTAGAACCAGATCCATCGACAGCGACCGTTGAACGTGGTACAGCTTTAATGAATTCTTTCCAACCAGACTGTATCATCGCGCTAGGCGGAGGATCTCCAATGGATGCTGCCAAAGGCATGTGGGTGTTCTATGAGTACCCGGATACAGACTTCAACGATATGAAACAAAAATTTATGGATATCCGCAAACGGATTTATAAATACCCACGTCTTGGACAAAAAGCTAAATTCGTAGCGATTCCAACGACTTCGGGTACAGGTTCTGAAGTGACTTCGTTTGCCGTAATCACGGATAAAGAAAAAGGAAACACGAAATATCCGTTGGCTGATTATGAATTGACGCCAGACGTAGCGATTATCGATCCGGAATTTGTATACTCCTTGCCAAAAACTGCAGTTGCAGATACAGGGATGGACGTATTGACTCATGCGATTGAGGCCTATGTCTCCGTTATGGCGAGTGACTTTACAGATGGTCTTGCCATCAAAGCGATTCAGCTTGTGCATCAATACTTGTTGAAATCCGCGAATGAAGCAGATCCATATGCTCGTGAGAAAATGCATAATGCATCGACGCTTGCAGGTATGGCTTTCGCGAATGCTTTCCTAGGGATTAACCACAGCTTAGCGCATAAATGGGGAGCACAATACCACACAGCGCATGGTCGTACGAATGCGATTCTTATGCCGCACGTTATTCGATACAACTCGAAAAAACCAACGAAATTTGCTTCGTTCCCGAAATATAGCCATTTCGTTGCGGATGAGCGTTATGCAGAGATTGCACGTATTATCGGATTGCCAGCGAAAACGACAGAAGAGGGGATTAACAGCCTCATTAACTGGATTCGTGATATGAACAAACAGTTGGGTATTCCGGAATCGTTCCAAGCAATTGGCTTTGATGCGAAGGATTTCGAATCCCGCGTGGATTATTTGGCAGACCGTGCATTTGAAGACCAATGTACGACAGCAAATCCGAAATTACCACTGGTGACAGAGCTTGCTGATGTATACCGCAACGCCTTCTACGGTAAATTTTAATAAAATGTAGCCATTTGGTGACGAATCGGTACAGTGACGTAAAGGTGTGATAATTATCACACCTTTATTGTGACTAAAGATATACAATACAAAGTGTACAGAGATAGTGAAAAAAGTTACAAAGTTTTACTAACTGCATTTTATAAGCAGAAAAAGAGATAACGGAGGGATTTCGATGTCGGTGATCGAAAGAGAAGTTATGGACAAACAACAACAAGATGGATGGCGTGGATTCAAAGACGGTAAATGGAAGAAAGAAGTGAACGTGAACAATTTTATCGGCTTAAACATTAGTCCTTATATTGGTGACGAGTCTTTCTTGGCAGGTCCAACGGAGAATACAACAGCCCTTTGGAAAATCGTTTCCGAACTAACAAAAAAAGAAATTGCTAACGGCGGCGTGTTGGACGTGGATGTGAATCATCCTTCAACAATTATTTCACATGGCCCAGGTTACTTAGATAAAGATAAAGAGCAAATCGTGGGTGTTCAGACGGATGAACCGTTCAAACGTTCGATCCAACCATTCGGCGGGATCAAGATGATGATCGATGCCACCAAAGCCTATGGTTTTGAATTGCCACAAGAAATCATTCACATGTTTACGGAAATTCGCAAAACGCATAACCAAGGCGTATTTGATGCTTATACATCCGAGATGAGAGCAGCACGTAAAGCCGGTATCATTACTGGGTTGCCAGATGCTTACGGTCGTGGTCGGATTATCGGTGACTACCGTCGCGTATCACTTTACGGCGTTGACTTCTTGATCAAAGAAAAACAAAGAGATTTGAAAAACCTTGAAGTGGATTCCATGGATGCGGACACGATTCGTGATCGTGAAGAAATCTCCGAGCAAATTCGTGCTTTAGGCGAATTGAAAAAAATGGGTGAAATGCACGGGTTTGATATTTCTAAACCAGCAACAACGGCGAAAGAAGCATTCCAATGGTTGTATTTCGGATACTTGGCTGCCATCAAAGAACAAAATGGTGCGGCAATGTCCTTAGGCCGTACATCTTCATTCCTTGATATTTATGTTCAACGTGACCTTGAAGAAGGCGTGTTAACAGAAGAGACAGCACAAGAATTAGTTGACCATTTCGTAATGAAATTACGTATCGTTAAATTCTTGCGTACACCAGATTATAACGAATTGTTCAGTGGTGACCCAACTTGGGTAACAGAATCCATTGGTGGTATGTCCGTGAACGGCGATACACGTGTAACACGTAATAGCTTCCGTTTCTTGCATACTCTTTATAACCTTGGACCTGCTCCAGAACCGAACTTAACGGTATTATGGTCTACAAAATTGCCAGAAGGCTTCAAGAAATATTGTGCGAAAGCATCCATTGAAACAAGCTCGATCCAATATGAAAATGACGATTTGATGCGTCCTTACTTCGGCGATGATTATGGTATTGCATGTTGCGTATCCGCAATGCGAATCGGTAAACAAATGCAATTCTTCGGTGCTCGTGCGAACTTAGCAAAAGCATTGTTATATGCCATTAACGGTGGCGTGGATGAGAAATCAGGCGCTCAAGTATCACCAGAGTTCCCGAAAATAACTTCCGATGTGCTTGATTATAATGAAGTTATGAAACGTTACAAAAATGTGATGGAATGGCTGGCAAAATTGTATGTAAATACATTAAACATCATTCACTTCATGCATGATAAATACTCCTACGAGCGCATTGAAATGGCATTGCATGACAAAGAGATCCTACGTACGATGGCTTGTGGGATTGCAGGTCTATCCGTTGTAGCTGACTCCTTGAGTGCGATCAAATATGCGAAAGTTCGTCCAATTCGTAATGAGCAAGGTATCGCGATTGACTTTGAAGTTGAAGGCGAATTCCCGAACTATGGTAACAATGATGATCGGGTTGACTCGATTGCTACAGAATTGGTTGAGACATTCATGGGTATGATTCGCAAACATCATACGTACCGTAATTCCTTGCCAACACAATCTGTTCTTACCATTACTTCGAACGTTGTATACGGTAAGAAAACAGGTACGACTCCAGATGGTCGTAAAGCTGGCGAACCATTTGCACCAGGTGCAAACCCAATGCATGGACGTGATAAAAAAGGTGCTTTGGCTTCCCTAAGTTCAGTAGCTAAACTTCCATATGAACACAGCTTAGACGGTATTTCGAACACATTCTCGATCGTACCAAAAGCACTTGGTAAAGACGAAGATCAACGCAAAACGAATTTGACATCCATGATGGATGGATACTTCGGCAGCGGCGCGCATCACTTGAACGTCAACGTCTTTGCTCGCGAGCAATTATTGGATGCAATGGATCACCCAGAGAATTACCCGCAATTAACAATTCGTGTATCTGGATATGCCGTTAACTTCATCAAATTGACGAAGGAACAACAAATGGATGTAATTAACCGTACCTTCCATGGTTCCATGTAACCATCAGCAGCAGAGGATATTCTAGACAGCGCAGTATATGCAGAGAGGTGCGTGAATCAGGTGGATGGACGTATTCATTCGCTAGAAACTTTCGGAACCGTAGATGGCCCTGGTATTCGTTTCGTGTTATTCATGCAAGGCTGTGCAATGCAGTGCCAATATTGCCATAATCCTGATACATGGGATACAACGAAAGGCAAGCATGTAACGATTGAGGAAGTTCTCAAGGAAATAGAACCGTATTTGACATATTATAAAACCTCTGGAGGCGGCTTGACCGTCTCTGGAGGAGAACCAACGCTGCAGGCGCCGTTCGTAGCGGAATTGTTCCGTCAAGTGAAGGAACGGTGGAATTTGCATACGACATTGGATTCCAATGGATTTAATGATCCCGAGTCCGAAAGGATGCAAGAGTTAATGGAAGTGACGGATTTGGTGCTATTAGATATCAAGCATATCGACCCGGAGAAGCATCTGAAATTAACTGCACAATCCGTTGAACACACGCTCAAATCAGCGCGTTGGCTATCCGATCACGGCAAGAAATGTTGGATCCGCCATGTGTACGTTCCAGGGATTCATGATGACGAGAATGATTTATTGAATTTAGGTCGATTTATCGGGACATTGAAGACGGTAGAGAAATTCGAAATTTTACCGTATCATCAAATGGGGATCTACAAATGGAAAGAACTCGGACGGGAGTACCCGCTTGAAGGTGTTCCATCCCCGACAGATGATGAAGTTAATCGAGCATATCGCTTGATTGAACAAGGAAGACAATCTGTGCTTGCTTAATAGTAATGTCGATAAAGACTGCTTGTACTTATCTCATAAGTACAAGCAGTCTTTTTTTGTTGTATTTTTCGCAATAAAAGAGAAAATATTTAAAAATTGACTAATTATGTATTTTAGATATATTTTTGTAAGAAGCAATAAGGTGATGAATCACTCTTATTATGCTAATTATTTTCACGGGGAGGTATTTATTTGATGTCCAATTCTTATTCTTGTGTTATCGCTGAAGAAAATGCTCTTTTTTGTCAGAAATTAATTAAAATCGCTGCACAGTTGGATTTGTTTGTAATGGATACTCCTAGCTCAGGAAAAGGCCTTATTGAAAGCGTTTTTAAACATAAACCGGATTTAATTATTACCGATGTCCTTTTGAAAAAAGTGGATGGGTTGTCTGCATGTAAGCATTTGAAAGAACAGGGTATCTCCATTCCCATCATTATTGTGTCCAATTCCATGGATCCTGCCCATTATTCCGGTGGTTTTGAATTAGAAAGTATTGATTATATCAATCTTCCATTATCAATGGATCGTTTTGAACGTGCTATTGGCAAAGCAAAGAAGAGGATCGAGAATCAGAAAATCCTTCAAACGGTAGCCCAGAAACATAAGAAAATGATTAGGATCAAACATAAATATAGAGATATGAATATCGATGAGGATGAAATTGTTTTTATTGAAAAACTCGAAAAAAGAAAGTATAAAATATTTCTAAATGAAGGAATTGAAATTGAAACTTCAACCAATCTCGAACAAATTCAAGTGCAATGCTCTGAATGGGTGATTTCACCTCATCGTAGTTTTCTTGTTAATTTAAAACGAATCAAGTCGGTTATTCCCGATCCATATATTAAAGGGAACTATCAAATTATTTATCCCACCTTTAACAAAATAATTCCTTTAACTCGAAGGCATTTCCCTCTGTATTTAAAACTTATTTCTAGTATTTTTTAACCTTCATTAGCAACATTCTGATCTCATCCATTTCCGTTTAGGGCAAATACTACACCTATTCAACCTTTTTAGCGCCTGTTCATCCTTTTCTATTCGAAAAAATCTAAAAACTATTATTATAGTGATAGTAGTCAACAACAAAGTTGATACTGAAATAAATCGGATGGAGATGAAGTTATTGCGAATGGACAATTTTCAAAGCTTTTTCGAAGCTAGTGAATGTAATGAATCGTTAGATCGAATCGTCTATTTTTGCAGTACAAATACTTTACAAAGTAATGACGAGGAATCATTCAAGCTACCGATGCAAGTGCGTTGGTAATTTGAAACTGAGGTGAAGTGATTTGATTGTATCTCTACTAATAAAGCAGTTGATAGGTTTGGTGTTTATAAGTACGGCATATTCGAAATTGCGCGGTATGGATGTATTTGAAAACGCTATATTAGGATTCATAGGCCATCACATGAAACGAATGATCAATGTTATAGCTAGATGTATCGTTGGATTGGAAATAATATGTGGTGCTCAATTAATTCTTTCAGCATCTTATGGTGCAGAAATCATTGCCATCTTTTTGTTCATTCTATTTTCGGCGGTTATTTTGTTTCATCTACGCAGAAAAACACTTACAACATGTTCTTGTGGGGGCTTTTTAGGGAATGAGATGATTCATATCAGGATTCCAATTCGAAATGGAGTAATGATTTTAGGATTAGTATGGGTGATGATTACACCGCAAACACCATTCCTCCTTCAATCCATAGGAGAAAAATCATATTGGATGACATACATTCCTCTACTGTTTCTTGCTTTATCAATATTAGTTACTTACTACTTTTACGTGAAGGTAAATTCCATTTTGCGTCATGAGTAACATATTGTTTTCTTAAGTTGTGAAATGAGGTGTTTCGATCATGGAATTGATTGTATGGGTAAACTTATTGGTTTCGTGTTTATTGTTATTTTCCTTTGCCTACTTTGCAATTCGTATGGCAAAATGGCAACTGGGTTTTCAAGGCAAGGTGGAAACAGTTATAGCATTGGGGACTGTTACTACCCCGGAAGAAAATCAACGTAAACTTGCTTTTTTCGGACCCCAACAAGGTGATGTTCTGCCTGAGTTCGAAGTTCTTGAAATGAATTCAGAAAAAACAAGATCTATCCAAATGAGTGAAGGGAAAGAAACATTAATATTTATCACACTTGTTGGTTGCAAGGCTTGTGAGGATACACTAGCGAAGTTGGAGTCTTATAACTTTAAGGATTTCCCTTTCGATATTATTGTATTAACGTATATCCACCCAGCAGTCTTACATCCTGAAGAAAAGTTTTTGCATCATAAAAATTTGGTAAACGCGTTAGAATTGCAGCACAAATATATCATTATGGAACCTGGAATTAAAATGCTTGAGATCTCGGGTTTCCCTGCCTTAATTAAAGTAGATACTCATGGCGTGGTTAACGGTACCTATCTAGCTGAAGCCGAATTCATCGATGCGCATTTAGAAGTACTTCCGCTTAAAAAGGTATCTTAATGTCATTCATGAAAGGAGGTGAGTCATATGGCGACTTGTTTTACAAATAGTAGCTGCTCTAGTTCTTATCACGGTTATTATATAGTTGATCCTCAAACAGGAAAGACTACACTTGTATGTTGCTAATTAAAGGTCAACTAGATCCATGGATAAAATAACGGGGCAAAAGACTCAAATAATAATTATTTGAGTCTTTTACTTTTTAGCGAAACAATGTGAATTACAAACGTAAACCGTATGAGGTGTAGGGATGGAAAATAAAACGAAAATCATGTATTGGATTACGATGATTAGGATATTAAAACCAAAGTTTTCAATTAAACTGTATCTATTCGTAATACTTCAGTGCATTCTTATCTTTGTTCCTAACCTGCAATTAATTCTTACACAAAAGATTGGCGATATCTTGCCTCAGTCAATTGCAGGAGGTGATTACGAAGACATGATCATCTTGCTTGCTATTCAAGCTGGTGCAATGCTTGGGTTGCAGCTTCTTCATGCAACAATCAAAGTTATCGATATTCAACTTAAAAGTCAGTATAAATGTTATCTAGAAGAAAAATTGCATACCAAGCTTTCTAAAGTGAAAATTCCGTTACTGGAGCGTGCGGAAACCCACAATCAAATTTCAACATTATATCGGGTTATTCAAGAATTGGGTTTTCCATTACTGAAAAACTTAATCAATTTTATTCAAACGATTCTTACCTTATTGGTCATGCTATATATTATGCGAAACATTCATTGGGGAGTAATTGCGATAATCGTTGTGGTGAGCTTTGTAAATGTGCTTGCTGTTCAGAAATATATCAAAAAGCAAATGGACATTTACAGGGAAATAAGTGAGCCAGAGCGTAAGGCCAAGTATTTTTCGGGGCTATTTGTAGATAAAGAGATTGTTAATGAAATTAGGATGTTTCGAATCGCAAAGCTTATTTTATCGAAATGGAAGTTATTATTAATAGACATTGAGAATAAACAGATGAATTTAGCGAAGAGGCAAGAATATCTGTATGCGGGTATACAGATAATTACGCATATACTTCAATTTTTTATGTTTCTTATTCTTATATTTTTTACACACTTCACGATTGGCACGTATATGCTCGTATCACAGGGGATTCTTCAGTTGCAAACAACAGCGCGTGATCTAGTAGATTCGATCAAAAATATTCAGGAAATTACGGGCTATCTACCATCCTATTTTTGTGTTATGCAGTTGGAAGAGGAAGATGGAGAGCAGTCGGATTCAAACCAACATTTTCATAACTTAAATAAGGAGATCCGTTTGGTGGATGTATCCTATAAATATGAGAATGCTAATACGTATGCTTTACATAAGGTCAATCTGTCTATTAAGTCACAAGAAAAGGTTGCTATCGTTGGACATAATGGATCTGGAAAAACAACATTAGTGAAATGTATTCTTGGGCTATATGATAATTATATTGGAGAAATTTACTATGATGATATATCTTTGAGACGGTATTCAAGAGATTCGATAAGACAACATATTTCAGTATTGTTGCAGGAATTCGGGAAATATCCGATGACATTAGAAGAAAATATCGCACTAGATTTCAGAAATGACGCACTGGATATTCCAAAAGATGATGTGGTTGATAAGAAGTTATTTGATGCACTGCATGTAAGTGATTCTGATGATTTCATTCGTAAATTACAAACAGGAATCAAAACTTCTCTAAATCCGATCTATGAAAATGGGGTAGACTTGTCGGGGGGACAGTGGCAAAAAATTGGCCTTGCACGTGCGTACTATAAAAATGCAGATATCGTTTTTTTGGATGAACCTACATCAGCTATAGATCCACTATCCGAACATCGGTTATTTACTGGAATGCTGCAACATTTAAGTGACAAAACTGCAGTGATTTTAACTCATAGACTCGGAATTTGTAGGTGGGTGGATAAAATAATCGTTATGGAGAATGGCAGTGTCATAGAAATGGGAACGCATCAGCAATTAATGCAGCAGGGAGGCCGTTACTGTGAAATGTACCAGAAGCAAACGACTTGGTATGGAGAAACAGAAAATATCTTGAAGAAAGAACTCGTAAAACAGTAATTATTGCGATGAAATAAAATAATATGATTTTTTGCCGGGTTTTATTACTACAGTTATTACAATCATTTTTGGAGGTTAGAGAATTTTATCCCCTATTGGTGAATTGTCATCCTTACGTTTGTAGGCACTCCGAACTATAATAAGAATGTAAGAAAAATAAGAGCTTATTGGAGGGTCTTAAGCATGAAGAAGAGTTTTATGATGTTACTCACTCTAGTATTCGTAGCTTCTATTGCACTAGCCGGTTGCGGATCGAAAGCAGAAACAAAAACAACAGATGAGAAAACTCCAACAACTGACGCAACTCAAACACCTACAGAGCCAGAAAAAAAATCAGAACCTTTCTCAATCACACTTCGTCACATTCAAGTTGGTGAACCGCAAAAGAACCGGTTAGCGATTTTGCAAGACGTGGTTAAGAAAACAGAAGCTGATGTACCAGGTTTGAAAATCGAGCTTGACGGTGTAGAAGATAACACGAACCGTAACACGAAATTGCCAGCCGAGATGGCAGCGGGTAATGTACCTCAAATTTTCGACTTATTCGGCGGTACGAAAGATGCTCAAAAATATGCACAAGCAGGTAAATTGTTAGACCTAACTCCAATCATCGAAGAACTTGGCATTAAAGATCAATTCATGGATCTTTCCGCGTTCAGTGTAGATGGTAAAGTGTATGGTTTGCCGATTGGTTCCAGTGCTGAAGGAATGTACTACAATACAGAAATCTTCACGAAATATAACTTGACAGCACCAAAAACTTGGGATGAGTTCGAAAATATTCTAGCAACATTGAAATCGAACGGTGTTACTCCGCTTGCTGGCTTTGCTAAAGATGGTTGGGCAGCTGCGATGTTGCCAAACTCCTTATGGGCAAGATATGCTGGACCTGAATTCATCGCTGGTCTAAAAGATAACACTAGTGACTGGACTAGTCCAGAGATTACTGCTGCAATGACAAAATTAGATGAGTGGAACAAAAAGGAATACTTCGTTAAAGGTCAATTGGGAATTGACTATGCAGGACGTATTGGTCAAATCTCGACAGGCAAAGCTGCATTGATGTTTGACGGATCTTGGTCCTCCTCCTCATTCGCTGACCCTAAACAAGCAGGGGATGTTGTTGGTAAAATTGGCTTCTTCTTCTTGCCTCCAGCTCCTGGCGGTAAAGGTGACCAAACAGCTGTTAATGGTAACTCTTCTGCCAACGGATATGGTTTCAGAGCAGACTTGAACGAAAATGAACTTAAAGCAGCTAAAGCATTTATCAAGAACATGTATACGCTTGAAAACCAAGAAAAAGGCTTGTTGACTGATAATACATTGCCTTCGATGAAATTACCGAAAGAAAGCACTGATAAAGTAACTGACCAAATCGTTCGTCAAGTAACAGAAGGTATGAGTGCTGCTGGCGCATTATTCCCAGTGTTTGATGCTTTTGTAACTTCTGAAGTGAACACAGCCATTGAACAAAACGTTCAAAAATTGTTTAGTGGAAAAATCACGCCTGCAGAGTTTGGACAAAACGTAGCAAAAGCTGCTGGCAAATAAGATTGATTAGATTCCGTTGGAGGTATCGCCCGCCCTGGTGGGCGATACCTTTTTCACTAGAGGAGGGACTACCATGAATAAGGCATTAAGAAACCCAGCGATATATATATTGTTTATTGTGCCGTCACTCATACTGTACTTTTTATTCTTTATTTACCCGTTAATCACTTCTGTCTACTATGGCTTTACGGATTGGGATGGTTTGAATAATCCGCAGTTTGTCGGATTTGATAATTTCGTTAAGTTATTCGAGGATGCTGATTTCTTGCATTCGATTCTAAATAACATTTATTTTATTTGCTTCTCTGTAGGGATTCAAGTTCCATTAATTATACTTTTTGCATTGCTTATAGGATCTGTTAAGAGATTCCAACGTCTATATAAAACGACGGTATTCTTACCATCGATCTTATCGACTTCTGTAATCGGGATTTTATGGGGATTTATTTACGATCCAGATATGGGTTTGCTCAATCGTTTTTTAGGGTTGTTTGGCGTTGATACGATTTATTGGTTGTCTGATGAAAAAACCGCATTTCTTTCAATATTAATCACAAATGCATGGCAATGGATGGGATTCTATATTGTGCTTGTCTTGGCAGCAATTCTAGCCATTCCAAAAGAGTTGACAGAAGCAGCAGCAATCGACGGTGCAACTGGATTTCAACAAGCAACAAAAATTACAGTACCGCTAATAATGCCGATTATTTCCGTAGTTATTATGCTTTCCATCGCAGGTGCGATGCGGGTAGTTGATATCGTTATCGTCATGACTAAAGGTGGTCCGGCAGGGTCGACGGATGTAATGGCTTCTTATATGGTGTCGAGAGCATTCAGTTATGGTCAGTATGGTTATGGTACGACAATTGCCTTAATCATCTTCGTATTCTCGTTAGTTCTTACAGCCCTCTATCAGATTGCATTTAACAGAAAAGCAAGTGAAGGGGTTGAATACTAATGATGAAATCAATCAAGAAAATATCTCCTCATTTTGTATTACTTCTTTATGTGGCTGTTATTCTATATCCATTTGTTTTCGTTATTCTGTCTTCATTTAAAACGAATAACCAAGAGATACAAAGCAATCCTTGGGGACTTCCTAACGTATTTACCTTTTCAAACTATTCTGAAGTTTGGGTGAAAGGTAAAATCAGTGTTTATTTCTTTAATAGTTTGTACTTGTCTTTAGCAGCGGCAGTTTGTGGTGTAATCTTAGCAGCCATGATGTCCTTTGCGATTACTCGTATGAAATTCACGAAATCTAGTAAATGGTTGTATCAATTCATTCTTGTTGGTATGTTGATTCCAGGGAATGCATTGTTTATCGCACAATATATTCTCGTTGCTGACATGGGTATTCTTGGTACGCACTGGGCTTTGTTCTTACCATATACTGCAGGTGCAATACCTTTGAGTGTTCTCTTGGTTTCTGCATTTATGAAAGCCATTCCTAGTGAAATTGAAGAAGCGGCGGTTATTGATGGATTGAGTGCTGGTGGAATGTTTGTTAGAATAATATTACCACTCACGGTACCAGCGTTAGTCACTGTATTTATTGTTAACTTCTTGGGTAACTGGAATGAGTTCCTATTATCTAACTTCTTCTTAAGTAAAGACTCGCTAAAAACGCTCCCGACAGGGATGGCTGGATTTAGAGATGCCTTCCAAACAAACTATGCATTGGTATGTACAGGGATTATTTATAGTGTGGTACCTGTATTTATCTTGTACGCTGTATTGCAAGAAAAAATTATCGCTGGCCTAACAGCGGGTAGCGTCAAAGGATAAGACATAAAGGAGCGATAAAATTGGTATGAATTTAAGATTCAAACTATTCACAGCATTTTTATCGCTCATTATTATTCCTTTGGTGGTTATTGGTACATCGGCATACTTTTTTATCTCAGATATGATCGAAAAAAAATATTCGCAACAATCTGAAATTACGTTAAAAGCGATTAGTCAGAGTGCGAATATTCTTTTTATGGAAATGGATAAAGTGACTGATAGCACCATCGCGAGTAAAGCCATTCAAGACGTGTTACTGAATGGTTCGGCATACGCAGAAAATGATCCGATTAAAATGAATAAATTGCAAACAGAATTCAGGGATATGCTCGTATTGCATCCATCCGTGAGTTTTGCGTATATGTATACATTTAGAGACTCGGGCATTACGAAAATATATTCCCGCGGAAACTCAAATGAAATGGATTTTGAAGCATTTAAACATTATTCCCTTTATCGAACGGTGATTCAAAGAGACGGTATACCCAAATGGGTAGGTCCTTATGAGCATCCGGAGTTGACAGGGGATGAGTCTGTTTTTACCCAAATTCGTGTTGTCAAAGATATCTCTACACTTGCGAATCAAGGTGTCTTGTTCGTTCAAATTAAAAGCTCGGGTCTTGAGTCGTTGTTCAGAACGTTTCGGGTAGATCAGGATGCTCATGATATTCGATTTTTTATTGTGAATGATGAGGGATTGGTTTATTTTGATAGTTCAAATCAATTGCAAAAAGATAATATCAAGAATTATCTTAAGAAAAATGTAAAGCTAGGTAAAAGCTTTCAAAGTAATCGTATGATGTTCGATGGAAAAGAAAGCGTAGTTTCAAGCTCTGGACTTGGAAGAGAGAATTGGCATATCGTTTCTGTTACTTCATGGGATTCCTTATCTAGGGAAGTGAATCTATATATCAAATGGTTAGCAATTTTAATTTCATTATCTTTACTCGCCGCATTACTATTTAATTTGATATTCATGAATCGGATTACCCGTTCTATTACACACATTGTACGATTAATGCGTCGTGTGGAGGAAGGGGATATGTGGGTTCGTATGGATGAGAGAGGTAAAGATGAAATCAATATGCTATCCAGAGGGTTCAATCAACTGATCGATCGAATTAATGAACTGTTTGAACGTGTGAAGCTAGAACAGCAGCATAAGAATAAAGCAGAGATGCGTCTGTTACAAGCGCAAATAAAACCGCATTTTCTATTTAATACGCTCGAATCTATTAATGTATTAGCCATTCAAAATGAAGGCCGTAAAGTGAGTCAAATGGTCTATCGGCTTGCTAGTATTTTGCGGATAAGCATTCAAGATAAAGAAGAAATCAGTATTTCTCAAGAGATAGAACATCTGCGCAGTTATCTAGAAATTCAAAAATTCCGATTTACGGAGCTTTTTGATTTTGAAATCAATATTCCAGACGAAGTTATGCGATGTACGATTCTAAAATTGACGTTGCAACCACTTGTGGAAAACTCAATCCAACATGGCTTTGATGGGATTCAATTTCAAGGTATCATTGAGGTTACAGGCTCTATCGATGGCAATGACGTTGTTATCATGGTACGTGATAATGGTATTGGAATGTCCAATAAACAGTTAAACAAGTTTCAGTATATGGTTACAGATGATACTGGATCGTTTCGTGTAGAAGATCCCGTGCAAGATGAGCGTCGTGGTTTGGGTGTCCGCAGCGTAGCAGACAGAATTCGTATCCAATACGGATATCGATATGGTTTATATATTTGCTCCGAGGAACAACACGGGACAGTCATTCAAGTTAGGATACCAAAATATGGGCCAGGTGATGTAAATGAAGCTAAAAGCGATGCTCGTCGATGATGAGATACATATACTGAATAATTTGAAGAGCGTGTTGCCTTGGGAAGAGTTAAATATTGAAGTTGTGGCTCTGGCGAGAAATGGGGCTGAGGCTTTAGAAGTCGTAAAAACAGAACAACCTGACATCATTTTTTGCGATATCAGAATGCCTGTTATGGATGGTCTAACGTTCTTGCGTGAACTTCGGAATATTGATTCGGAATGCGAAGTGTTGATGTTAACGGGGTATGAAGAGTTCGAGTATGCAAGAGTTGCTCTGCAAAAAGGTGTACGAGATTACATTCTTAAACCTATTAACTATGAGGAATTGGAAGATATTCTGCGTCGAGTCGCAGGGATTATTCGCACCCATAAAATGGAGAAACAAATGGCAGAGCGAAGATGGGGGAAAATGATAGACCTTGCTTATGAGAAAATGATGTTTGATGTACTCATGGGCTACTCGAATGGGGATGCGAATTACTTTATCTCGGAAGAGGACCAACGTGTTGAGGACTTAGAGTACGTCGTCATGATTGTGGACTTGGACCATTACTCGGAGAAATCAGTGACTTGGAATGACAACGAGCGTAAGCTCTGGAATTTCGCGGTGAGCAATGTACTGCAGGATGCATTAAAAGAGTACCATCTGAAATACGCTGCCTTACAGACACGTGAAGGTGAATGGTGTCTAATCATTCAATTTTACCATGATAGCTTTAATGTTTTGGAAGAGGAAATCCGCGAATGGGCAGGTTGTTTGCAGAACGCTGTGAAGGACAATATCAAAATGGGCGTTAGTGTCGGATTCGATCGTGGTCCTGTATTCATGACAGGTCTGTCGGCAGCCTACAAAAATATTCAACGTTTTCTGTTGGTGAATGCCGAGATGGAGCAAGTGATTTCAGTGCACGATGTCATATCTGACGCTGTGGAGCCAACGGGATCGCAATGGAAAATGATTGAAGATATTGTCTCTGGATTACGGCATGGAGATCGTGCCAAAATGGATAAAACATTACATACACTCAAGACAAGCTTTATCTCTTCCAGCGATCCGTCTTTGAAGCAGGCTGAGAAATTCCTGTATTACTTAGCTATCCACTTGCTGCGTGAAATGCGTGAGATGGATGTATTATCAACAACAGAGGAAGAAGAAGTTTGGACAAAGTTCAAGTATAATGTGAGTGTCAAAGATTTGCTTGTTGCTATTACGGATTTAGTGAATCGCGCACTCGATGTAACGACGAGCAAGAAATCCAGCGAACTGCTGATGATCTCAGCGAAAGATTACATTCAACGAAATCTGGGATCGGATATTGGGATCGATGAAATAGCAGATCACTTGGGAATCAGTTGCAGTTATTTCAGTTTATTGTTCAAAAATTATTTCGGGGAAACCTTCGTTGAATATTTGACGAAGCAGCGCATGGAGCTTGCGAAATCGTTGTTAGTGATTAGTGATAAGAGCATTACGCAAATCGGATCGCTGGTCGGGTATATGGAACGTCGATATTTCACGAAAGTGTTCCAGAAGTATACCGGCATGACCCCATCAGACTATCGGGAGAGAAAGGTGGAGGAACAGGAATGACAGAATTACAGTTAACACTTGAAGAAAAGATTGGACAGATGTTGATTTGTGGGTTTGACGGACTTACACCGAACGATCATATTCAACAGCTGATTGAAAAACATCATATTGGCGGGGTCATTTACTTTAGCCGAAACTATGCGAATGTGAAGCAAATTGCTGATTTATCGTATGAGCTTCAACAGATGAATGCCGCATCCTCGCAAGTTCCATTGTTTGTTAGCATTGACCAAGAAGGCGGAATGGTGGCGCGAATTGATAATGACGAGGTTACGCTCGTGCCGGGGAACATGTCCATTGGCGCTTCGCGAGATGACGAACTTGCGTATGAAGCCGCAGTTATCTGTGCGAAGGAATTACGCCAAATGGGGATTAACGTGAACTTCGCTCCAAGTTTAGATATTAACAACAATCCGAAGAATCCTGTGATCGGCGTTCGGTCTTATGGTGAGAATGCAGATTTAGTCAGTGAGCTAGGGATCGCGACGATCGAAGGTTATCAGAGCTCAGACCTTGCAGCAACCGCAAAACATTTCCCGGGACATGGCGATACAGCTGTGGATTCTCATTACGGACTAGCTTCGGTTCCTCATAATCAAGCACGTCTGATGAAGCTCGAATTAGCACCGTTTATTCGTGCGATTCAAGCTGGTGTAGATATGATTATGACAGCTCACGTGATGTTCCCAGCCTTCGAACCTGAGCAGATTCCAGCCACATTATCCCGTCGTGTATTGCATGACCTACTTCGCGTTCAGCTAGCGTATGAAGGCATTATCATAACGGACTGTCTGGAAATGCATGCGATTTCAAAAGAATTTGGTGTAGCCGAAGGGGCGGTTAAGGCTGTAGAAGGCGGAGCAGATATCGTTCTTGTCAGTCATACCCTTCAGGAGCAGGTTGCAGCCATTGAAGCACTGATTGGCGCTGTAAGATCTGGCCGTATCCAGGAAGAGCAGATTGATGTTTCTGTGAAACGCATTTTAGCGCTCAAACACAAACGTCATGTGGGAGAATACGAGCAGCTTACCGGTTCGGTTGCCGAACAATTCGGAACAGCGGAGCGAAAGGATCTCATCCGTCAACTGACAGAGAAGAGTATTACGCTCGTAAAAGACGAACAGCAATTACCGTTAAACCTATCGGAGCCAACGCTCGTGATCTGGCCGGAAGTACGGCACCATACACAAGTCGATGAGCCGATTGTACAAGCTTATACGTTAGGGCCTGCCTTAGCTGAATTAGGTGCGAATGTAAAGGAATTCCGTATTGCTACACATCCTACTGAAGAAGATATTCAATCTGCGATCCAGCTGGCTGCACAATATAAGCAGGTTGTCGTCGTTACTTACAACGCTGTATCCGAATTACACGAAGGTCAAGTGGAAATTGTTCGTCAAATTGCGGCAAGAAACGACGTCGCTCTCGTGGTGGCATCCACGAGAAATCCATACGATTTGAACCAGTTCAGTGAAGTGAAAACGTATCTTTGCTGTTATGAGAACCGTCCCATGACGATGTCAGCATTAGCGAAAGTACTGACAGGACAACTAAAAGCGCAAGGCAAGCTTCCCGTGACACTCTCACCGGAATATTCGTTTGGAATGGCAGCACAATAGGCAATAATATCATATACAGACCGATATCCAAAAAGCGGATGTCGGTTTTTTAACATTATTTTAACATTGTAAGAAACTTTCTTGGATTTACAACGTCTATATACTTGAAACTTATTTGCCGAACTATATCTACGTACATGAAGACATGAAGAAGGAGCACGTTATGAAAGTATTTAAAACAGCACTTTTATCCACATTCATTATCGCTCAACTATGCATCGGATTACCGGTATCTGCAGAAGCAGCACCATCGGGCGATAAATCGCAGCAAACAACGTACAACGAAACAACAACTCAGACCGACGGAACGACAACGGGAACACCGGATCCAGGAACAGATGCGAATAAGCAGAACCCAACAGATCCATCAATCGATCCTACGAAACCAACAGATCCAACGACGATCGATCCTACGAATCCAACAGGGAATGGAACAACGGATGGTCAGGAACCTAACGGCAAAGTCGATCCGACAACGCCTACAGATCCTAACACTTCAGGACCTGATATCCCAGCAGGATCAGCACAAGACATTCTTGTTGTCATGATGAACAGTGACAAGATGTATCACAATGATCAAGAGATCAAAGCCTTACAGCCTTTAACCGTAAAAAATGGGATTTCATACATCGCTCTCCGTTCGATTGCCGAGCAAGCCGGCTTCGAAGTGAAATATGATTCCACGACCAAAGAAACGATTCTAAAGAGCGGGCAGCAAGAAGTTCGCTTCAAAACGAACAGTGCAGCCTACCGTATCGACGGAAAGTCGTACACGGCGAAAGGTGCAGCATACCAGCAAAACAATGTATTTATGGTGCCATTGACGGCCATTACTTCTGCACTCAAAATTCCTTATACCGTCGACAATACAGCCAAAAAAATTACGATGAACTTAACGGCTCAACCAACAGCTGAGTTTACCGTATCACCCACCAAAGATATTTTTGCAGAACAAACGACCGTAACCTATCAAGATAAGTCTGCTGACCCGCGTGGCTTGGCTATCGTGCAACATCGCTGGGAAGGCAACAATGATATCTTCATGGAACCAGGACAACATACGATAACGCACTGGGTTATGAACGCAAACGGTGTATGGAGTGAACCTTACTCGGTAACGATTACTGTCCGACCAAAGAATTTACCGCCAGTAGCGTTCTTCGAAACCGACAAAGATACTTACAAAATGGGTGAACTCGTCACGTTCTCTGATCAGAGTACAGATGATGAAGATGCAATTACGAAGCGTGAATGGACGAACAAATCCATTGGTTACTTTGAACCAGGGGAAAAGACCATAACATTACGCGTGACAGACCGTTGGGGTCAAGTCGGCGAATTTACAAAAAAGATTACGATTACGAATGAAACGCTATATGCTCATGATGAGTTCTTCAGAATGTACACGCCTGTGGGTGACAAATATACGTTGACGAACAATGACATTCTGAATATGCCCAAAACGCCGTTCGTATCTACGGACATGACACAGACATTACTTCGCAGTAACAGTCCAGAAAGTCTGACAAGTGAAGGGGTTCTATTCCGTGATACGCAACAAGGCGAAGCAAGATTCTTGATACATCACAAGAACATTTCATCTCAGAATCTGAAAGTGTATGCGATCGTAACGAATCCGAATCCCGAACCTACGACAGTTACCATTCGCGACGTTGGGTTTGCCGGACCGAACGAGTTCGAAGCATTAACAGGGAAGTTGTCTGTTGAGCGGTACTTCAAATCGCTGAATGCCGGATCTTTAAATCATACAATTACATTACAACCGGGTGAGAGCAAAGTGATTTTCGACGAACTTAGCGCTCAGAGCATGAAACCTACGCACGTTGTAAGCTTGATGGGTGATGTATATTCGGATCTACCTGTAAATTATCAGGTGGCGGCGATCAATCCTAGCAAAGATATTCTAAAATCCTTACCCAACTTGCCATTATTGCCGCGGGACAACGTTCATATTCGCGGAACTTATGAAAATGCCGATCGATTGATTGAGGTGAAGCAAGTCGTTGGCGAGAAGCCTTCCCGTCTTGTGTTCGCAGACAATAACGATGATCTGTATCTGAACGGAGTCGACAACTCCAATGGCATGCCAAGCATCAATATGGGGAATTACGGCGTGATGTACACCATTCGCCTGAATCATGTCGCTCCAAACACATTGATTGCATTCAATGGTCGCGGTGGTATCTACAAAGGGATTTTCGTGGTCAATGGTCAAATGACAGAAGCACCGAACAATGGCTCCTTGGAGAATGCCAATGATTCGAGCGTCATCTACCGTACGGGTGCTACAGAAGAAAATGTAACGATTCTTTTCACACCTGTATCAGGTAGTAACTTGCCAGTGAACTTGCTGTTCTACCCGTTAGAGAAAAAATAAGAGTATAAGAAAAATGCGAAACCGTATGGATCATCTCTCGATGGCCCATACGGTTTTTTGTTGTTTTTTGCTTGACAAGCGTAAAAGATCGCAGTAGGATTTTAGTTATGAGAATGATTATCAAAATCAGTTGAAATAAAAAGGAGAAAAAATTGCAAATGAAGGTATGGCAGAAAGGCTTTTTTCTAGTATTGATTGTATCCTTATTCCTGACAGCATGTTCGGGTGGAAAGTCCACAAGTTCGGACGCGAGCGCAGCAGCAGACGACAAAGCGAACACGGCGGAAGCGACTGAAATCGTGGTGAAGCATGCGATGGGAGAAACCAAAATCAACCCAGAACCCAAACGCGTTGTTGTGCTAACGAACGAAGGAACAGAAGCGTTGCTTGAACTCGGCATCAAACCCGTAGGTGCTGTGAAATCGTGGACAGGTGATCCTTGGTATCCGCATATTAAAGACGATATGGAAGGCGTGACAAATGTAGGAGATGAGAAACAGCCGAACATCGAGCTGATCGCATCGCTTAAACCGGACCTGATTCTTGGGACGAAAATGCGTCATGAGAAAATATATGCGCAATTGTCTGCGATTGCACCGACAGTTATGTCGGAGACCCTTCGCGGTGAATGGAAAGATAACTTCAAATTATGGGCGGAAGCTGTCAATAAAAAAGCGGAAGGCGACACGATCTTAGCGAAATATGAATCACGGATCGCTGCATTTAAAGAAAAAGCCGGCGATCAACTCAAAACGCAGGTATCCGTTGTGCGCTTTATGCCAGGCATCGTACGGATTTACTATAACGATACGTTCTTAGGCATTATCCTGAAGGAAATTGGCTTTGCGCGTCCGGAGAAACAGGATTTAGCGAAATTCGCTGATGATATCGGGAAAGAGCGGATTCCGGAAATGGAAGGCGATATTCTCTTCTACTTCACGTATGAGACAGGGAATGGTGAAGCATCAGCTCTTGAGAAAGAATGGACGAACGATAGTCTGTGGAAGAACTTGAATGTTGTGAAAAATAAAAAAGCGTTCCTTGTGGATGATGTAATATGGAATACGGCGGGCGGTGTGCGTGCAGCAAACATGTTGTTAACGCAGCTTGGTACGTATTTTAATGTAGAAGTATAGTGACATGAAGCTCTCCTGTGAAGGGGAGCTTTTCTTCTATCGAGCGCAGATTTCACTTGATTGACGGGTGTAGAAATTTGTTGCATTATTAAGAGATAGAACGGATAGATGGAGGTAAGGGCATTGTTGAAGACAGAAGAGATCGTTCAGATCATGTCCAAACAAGGTCTGCGAATTACCGATCAACGGAGAACGTTAGCGAAGTTGTTCGCAGAATCAGCAGGTTATTTGTCACCGAAAGATGTTTATGAATATATGTGTCAGCATTATTCCGGCTTAAGCTTTGATACCGTATATCGCAATTTACGTGTCATGCAGGAGCTGGGTGCTTTAGAGCAAATCATGTTCGAAGAGGGCGTGAAATTCAAGGCACGTTGTTCGGAGGATCATCATCACCATCATTTGATTTGTCTGACGTGTGAGAAGACGTATCCGATTACCTTCTGTCCGATGAAGCTGACGGATGTTCCAGATCAATTTCAAGTGGTGAAGCATAAATTCGAAGTTTTTGGTTATTGCAAAGACTGTCTTGCCACCGAAGCTGAAGGGTTGAGTGTACCCTCTTCAACAGCTGTCGAGATATCGAAGTGAAGCCGATGAAAATGGTGGTCAAAGCGCCGATTCATTTTTATCGCAAAGTAATCTCGCCTTTGAAGCCGCCGACATGTCGGTTTTATCCAACATGCTCTGCCTACGCCTTAGAAGCGATTGAAGTTCATGGGGCGGCGAAGGGATCTTGGTTAGCGATCAGACGGATCGGTCGATGTCATCCTTTTCATCCAGGTGGGTATGATCCAGTTCCGCCGCGCAAATCGACGACGTGATTCGTTGCCTTGACATTCGCTGTCGATGTCGCTATATTCAAGGTATATATGTGATCCAACGAAGAGATGAGTACACAGAGGTGCCTAGTCCAGAGAACCGGGGAAAGCTGCGAACCGGGATAGGAGACATTGTGGAAGATGGTCTTGGAGGATTTGCTCTCGAGCAGCATGTAGGGTTGACCTCTTGCTGTAAGGTTGCAGCGTGCCCAGCGTTAATGGACAGTCCAACAAAGGACTGGTTGAGCCTTTCTTTTGCGAAGAAGAAAGGAAATTTGGGTGGTACCACGTGAGCATACTCTCGTCCCATAGCGGGGCGGGAGTTTTTTGTATTTTTATATTAGAAGGAGATGTCATGTATGAGTAACTCAACGAACACATTCTACATTACGACGCCGATTTATTACCCGAGCGATAAACTGCACATTGGTCATGCTTATACGACGGTAGCAGGAGATGCCATGGCACGCTATAAGCGTCTACGCGGCTTTGACGTCCGTTATTTAACAGGTACAGACGAGCATGGACAAAAGATTGAGCAGAAGGCACAAGAAGCAGGGAAGACACCTCAGCAATTCGTAGATGATATTGTAGCGGGAATCAAAGAACTCTGGAAGAAGCTTGACATTTCGAATGATGATTTCATTCGTACGACCGAAGAACGTCATAAAAAGGTGGTTGAGGTCATTTTTGACCGCTTGCTTCAGCAAGGTGACATTTATAAGGGCGAGTATGAAGGCTGGTACTGTACACCGTGCGAATCCTTCTTCTTGGAGCGTCAATTAGTTAATGGGAATTGTCCGGATTGCGGACGTCCTGTACAGCTTGTCAAAGAAGAAAGTTACTTCTTCCGCATGAGCAAATACGCGGATCGACTTCTCGCTTATTATGAAGAGAACCCAGACTTTATTCAACCCGAATCTCGTAAGAACGAGATGATTAACAATTTTATTAAGCCGGGACTAGAGGATCTTGCCGTATCTCGTACATCTTTTGATTGGGGTGTGAAAGTAAAAGGCGATCCGAAACATGTGGTTTACGTATGGATTGACGCACTGTCGAACTATATTACTGCTTTGGGCTACGGTACGGACGATGAAGCTTTGTTCAATCGTTACTGGCCGGCTGATGTTCATTTGGTAGGGAAAGAAATTGTACGTTTCCATACCATCTATTGGCCGATCATGTTGATGGCATTAGAGTTACCGCTGCCGAAGAAAGTATTTGCTCATGGTTGGCTGCTCATGAAAGACGGGAAAATGTCGAAATCAAAAGGGAATGTCGTGGATCCCGTGACCTTAATTGACCGGTATGGTCTGGATTCCCTTCGTTACTACTTGCTTCGTGAAGTGCCATTCGGATCAGACGGATCGTTCACGCCTGAAGGCTTCGTGGAACGGATTAATTCAGATCTTGCGAATGATTTAGGGAATTTGTTGAACCGTACGGTTGCGATGGTAGATAAGTACTTTGATGGTGAAGTTCCGCAGTATACGGGGGATGTCACGGCATTTGACGGAGTCTTAAAGGAAACAGCTTTACAAACGGTCCAAAAGGCTGAGGAAGCGATGGATAACATGGAATTCTCCGTAGCCTTGACGGCAATTGGCGCCTTCATCAGCCGGACGAACAAGTATATTGATGAAACCCAACCATGGGCACTTGCAAAAGATGAGGCGAATCGTCCGGAGCTTGCGTCCGTTATGGTTCATCTCGTCGAAGCTTTGCGGATCAGCTCTGTGCTGCTGCAGCCGTTCTTAACGCAAGCCCCTCTCAAAATCTGGGCACAACTAGGCCTTGCAGTTGGAGAATTGACGACTTGGGATAGCACCCATACGTTTGGACTTATCCCAGCAGGTACGAAGCTTGTGAAGGGGGATCCTATCTTCCCGCGTCTGGATGCAGCGGTTGAGGTAGAATACATTGCATCTGCCATGAAAGGCAATGCAGCACCTGCAGCAGAAGAAGTGAAACCAGCACTTAAGGTAGAAGAAGAGGCACCCGCTGAGGCAGCCGAGATTGCCATTGACGATTTCATGAAGGTTGAACTGCGTGTTGCCCAAGTCTTGGCGGCAGAACCCGTCAAAAAGGCAGATAAGCTGTTAAAACTACAGTTGGATCTTGGTTATGAACAACGTCAAGTCGTTTCGGGCATCGCGAAGTTTTATACCCCAGAACAATTGGTGGGTCGGAAAGTCATTTGTGTGACAAACTTGAAGCCAGTGAAACTGCGTGGCGAATTGTCCCAAGGGATGATCTTGGCGGCTTCTAAAGGGGAAGAACTAACGTTAGCGACCGTTCCGGATTCCATGCCGAATGGTGCAATCGTGAAGTAATTCATTATTATCATAGCTTGGAGTAAGGTCTATCAAAGTCGTATCTTCAACGATACACTTGGTAGACCTTTTATTTCCTCGTCCGTGCGTCTGCCTATGATGTAAACTGTGTTTTCTCTGATACACTAGAGAGAGTACAGTTTTTTGGTATTGACAGGGACGAATAAACTACTTATAATCCTAACAGTAATGTTTACGATTAAGTGTAAGGACAGGGTTGGGGAGGAACAAGCAATGAAAAGAGTTAGAATTGTACTATTTTGTACATTAATCATGGTATTAACATTGGCACTGGCTGCCTGTGATCAGAATAATACGGTGAAGTTAGATGAGAATAAAATGAATGTGGTGACAACGATATTCCCAATCTATGATTTCGCCCAGCAAATCGGCGGGGAACACGCGAACGTCATGAATATCATTCCTACTGGGGTAGAACCTCATGATTGGACACCGAAGAGTCAAGAGATGAATGTAACGTCGAAATCGCAGCTCTTACTGTATAATGGCGCTGGATTAGAAGGTTGGATTCCTAATTTTTTGCAGGGGCTAGGTGCGGGTTCAAGTCTCAAAACGGTTGAAGTGAGCCAAGGAATTGAACGGATTCATGCCGATGGCACGGATGGGCATGACCATGGAGAGAAGACGAGTGACCATAAAGATGACCATGCAGGAGATATTTATATCGATCCACATACCTGGGTGAGCCCCAAATCAGCACTCATCATGGCGGAGAATATTAAGAACAGCTTCATCGAAGTTGACCCGGGGAATAAGAGTGACTACGAAGCGAACTACGTGAAACTTGAGCAGAAGTTGAAAGATTTGGATCAGAAATTTACGACAGAACTCTCAGCAACGAAGAAAAAGGAAATTGTCGTCTCACACCAAGCTTTCGGTTATTTATGCCGTGATTATGGGTTAACCCAAAAAGCGATGATGGGATTGTCTCCTGAAGCAGAACCTCGCAGCCAAGATATTCTGGCCTTGACGAAGTATGTGAAGGAACATGAGATCAAATATATATTTTTCGAGGAGCTTGTGTCAGATACCGTAGCTAAGATGTTAGCCAGCGAGGCGAACGTCGACACAATGGTGCTGAATCCGATTGAAGGATTGACGAAAGAACAGGCTGCATCTGGTGAAAATTATGTTACATTAATGGAACGCAATTTGCAAAATTTAGTGAAGGCTTTACAATAGAGGAAGAACAAATAAAGGGGAATGCGAAAATGGCGATTGAATCATCTATGAATGCGCTATGTCATCAACATGTCATCCAGCTCGACCATGTTTCTTTTGACTACCAAGATCAATCCGTAATTCGCGATTTGAACTTTGCTGTGAAGCAGCGTGATTTTGTCGGACTGATTGGTTCCAATGGTGCTGGCAAAACAACGTTAATGCGCATGATCGTCGGTTTGTTAAAGCCGAAGACCGGGTCGATCGAATTATTCGGAGAACCGATAAGTCAATTTAAAGATTGGCAGCGAATAGGTTATGTGCCGCAGAAAAATTCATTTAATCCCTTGTTCCCAGCAACGGTACGGGAAGTTGTTCAGTCGGGTGTCTTCGGAAAACGAAACATCGCGCGGAAGATTCCGAAAGCAGATGTACAGAAGTGTACAGATGCAATGGAAGTGATGCGGATATCGGATCTTGCAACGAAACGCATTGGACAATTATCCGGGGGACAGCAGCAAAGGGTGTTTCTTGCTCGGGCATTAATTAATAATCCCGATTTGCTCATCTTGGACGAACCTACCGTAGGCATTGATATTGAGACCCAACATGATTTTTTTCAGCTGGTTCAACATATGCACCAACATCATCGCATGACGTTCCTTATGGTGTCGCATGACATGGAAATGATTGAAGCATATCTGGGAAAAGAGCCTGTTCAGCAGAGCGGCAAATTAAAGTTCTATGTGAAGCACTCGCATGAGATCGAAAATTGTGTGGATACGAACTTAGCACATAGCTTATCGACGCGAGAGGCCGAGTTACACTAAAGGGGACGTTAGGATTGAATATGGTACTAGAGTTACTGGCGAGTGGATTCTTCTTAAAAGCACTCATCGGAGGTGTTCTCATTGCGGTCGTTGCACCGTTGATGGGAACTTTTCTCGTGTTAAGACGTTTATCCATGATTGGAGATACCTTGGCGCATGTTACGATTGCCGGTGTCGCATTGGGTTTTCTGATACAAGTGTATCCGTTGTTGGTTGGATTGATATTTGCCTTGCTGGCATCGTTTGCGATCGAGAAGCTGCGTAAAGCGTACAAGACCTACGCAGAGCTGTCCATTGCGATTATGATGTCTGGCGGGGTGGCGTTGGCTTCCCTGTTTTTCACCTTAGGGATGAGTTTTAATCTGAATGTATCAAGTTATCTATTCGGCAGCATTTATACGTTAACCAATGCAGACATTTATGTCGTCGCGGGTGTGGCGGTTATCATTCTTATTGCGGTGGCCGTTTTCTGGAAGGAATTATTCTTGCTCACCTTTGATGAGGATGCTGCGGAAGTCACTGGCTTACCGGTTAAAATGTTAAATGCGATGGTGACGGTGCTTACGGCCCTGATCATCAGCGTGTCGATCAAAATCGTAGGTGCCTTACTGATATCGGCATTGCTAACGATTCCGGTTGCATGCAGTATGCTCATTGCGAGAGGGTTCAAACAATCTATTATTTTCTCTGTTATTATCGCAGAAATTGCCGCGATTGCGGGACTCCTGATTGCCGGGGTGTGGAGCTTGGCGCCAGGAGCAATGATCGTACTGATGTTAATTGCCATGCTAATCGTGACGATGATCGTCAAACGAGGTCTCAAAGTTTAGGGGGAACGATATCGAGATGAACGTATGGATTGCATTCTGGGCAGGGCTGGCTTCTTTTATTTCGCCCTGCTGCTTACCGCTTTATCCTTCATACATATCTTTTATTACAGGCATGTCTGTGAATCGCTTAAAGACCGAACAGAATACGCGTGAAGTTCGGATGCGTACGATGTCGCATACGTTTTTCTTCGTATTAGGGTTCTCTATCGTGTTCTATGCGCTAAGCTACGGTGCGAGTCTTATCGGAGATGCATTTATTAATTATAAAGATCTCATTCGTCAAATTTGTGCCATTCTTATTCTTGTCATGGGCTTGTTTCTGGTCGGTATCTTTCAACCGCAATTCTTAATGAAAGAGCGTAAAATGCAATTGAAATTTAAGCCGGCAGGCTATATCGGCTCTTTCCTATTCGGTATTGGCTTCTCCGCTGGCTGGTCGCCGTGTGTAGGTCCAATTCTAACGGCGATTATTGGTCTTGCTGCGACGGAGCCGAATACATGGCTGTCGCTGATTACGGCTTATACGATTGGCTTTGCGGTTCCATTCTTCATATTTGCATTTTTTATCGGCTCGACACGTTGGATATTGAAGTATTCGAATCTTCTGATGAAAATTGGCGGCGTGGTCATGATCATTATGGCCATCTTATTATTCACGGATCGCATGAGTCAAATTACGATCTGGCTGCAATCCATCACACCGGAGTGGTTGAAATTTTAAATGTATAAAAACTTGGGCATACATGGACTTGCATTTGAGTATCCAATCCATGTATCATATCTAAGTACGATTTATTAAGCTGGAAAAGAGGGGAACCAATGCCTACACCGAGCATGGAGGACTATTTGGAGCGAATTTACAAACTGATTGATGAAAAAGGCTATGCACGGGTATCTGACATTGCGGAAGGTCTTGAAGTCCATCCCTCCTCTGTAACGAAGATGATTCAGAAGCTGGATAAAGATAACTATCTTATATATGAGAAATATCGCGGTCTTATCCTAACCAATAAAGGGAAGAAGATGGGTAAGCGATTAGTGGATCGTCATCAATTATTAGAGGAATTTCTAACCACCATTGGGGTTCAACATGAGAACATTTATACCGATGTTGAAGGCATTGAACATCATCTCAGTTGGGATTCCATTACTTGTATTGAAACGCTATTGGAGTTTTTCAAGCGTGATCCGGAACGATTGCGTCAATATCAATCACTTCAAAGCGAGTTAACCGAAAGTGACACCTAAAAAAACCTGAAGATGAAGATTGCTATGTTGTATAAATTCAATAACTTTAATGGATTTGCCTATATTTAAGCGTCTATATTGTATATTTCCAACAAAAACGGAGGAAAAACGCCAATAATGCTCAATTCATGGCTCTTATCCTGCATAAATCCAATATAGATGAGTAACAAAGCTCATTCGGACGTCTTATCCTGCATAAATCCAACATAGCATCAATGGGAGAAAAAATTCGGTCAGAAAGACCGAAGGTACTGAAAAATTTATGTTTTTCATTTCTATGATGGTTTTTTAAGAGGCGACTATTTGTTCGATTTTGAACGAATAGTCGTCTCTCTTTGTATCAATTCTTACTTAGAGTTCTTTATCAAGGTCATCATTCGTTCGTTTGAGATGGACAGCGAGTATTACCATGCACCTTGCATTTGCAGGCTCGCTTATTTAGGTTGAAGGTACTTTTTGAAGAGCCCCTTCTGCGGAAACAGGGGGTTTTCATGTCTATATACAGCTCTATGCAACTATTTAACGAATAAACTCGTTTTATATCATAGTGAGGATGCCTCTATTCATAGGATTCGTATTTACTACCTCTAAGCGCGGTCGCTCATCTTCGAATGGACTTCGCTAGAGGTATTTATCATAATAATAGAATGACATTTATATGGGAGGTAGAAATGAAGTTTAGTAGATTAATGCTTGTTGTCATGGTTTTCTTTTGTATTGCACCATCCTTTTCTGCATTCGCAGCAGGGAAGGAGAAAGAGATCCAACTCTTTCTCAATGATCGGCGCATCGTTACAGATGTTCCGCCCTATTTGACACCCGGAACGAATATCACCATGGTTCCTTTGCGTGTGATCAGTGAATCGCTAGGAGCTAATGTGGATTGGAAGAATAGAGTTGTCACAATCTATCAGAATAATAATGTGCTGGTATTACAAGAGAACAGTAAGACGGTAACGGTCAACGGGGCACAAGTTCAACTCGATGAACCAGCTTCAATGAGAAATTCGCGTGTGCTGGTACCACTTCGTTTTGTAGCTGAGAATTTGGGCGTAACCGTCGATTGGAATGGTACGGCACGGACCATCTCACTGACCTCAGAACAAGATACATATCCGAAGGAAGAAAATGAATTACGTGGGGCTTGGGTATCCACCGTATATAACCTAGATTGGCCTTCGAAATCGGGTCTTTCTAAGGAGCAGCAACAGGCAGAGTTCACGAAGCTGTTAGATGATTTGAAAACAACGGGCATGAATGCCGTATTCGTACAGGTTCGTGCGGCTTCCGATGCGTTCTATCCTTCGAAGTTAGTTCCATGGTCCAAATATTTAACAGGTACGCAGGGACAAGATCCCGGTTATGATCCGCTAGCCTTTATGATTCAAGAAGCTCATGCTCGCGGGATGGAATTTCATGCGTGGTTCAATCCATTCCGAGTCAGCGTTGATGATAAATTGCAGAATTTATCGTCAGATAATCCAGCCATCCAGCATCCGGATTGGGTCGTCAAGCATCAAGGGAAGCTGATGTTCGACCCAGGTATTCCTGAGGTACGCGCACATATTATTAGCGCTATTATGGAAGTTGTGAATCAGTACGATATCGATGGCGTTCACTTGGATGACTATTTCTATCCTTACGGGCAGAACGTCGAGCCGTTCGCGGATGATCAGACCTATGCAACGTATAACCAAGGGAATTTCAATAACAAAGGCGACTGGCGCCGCGACAATGTGAATCAATTTGTAAGGGAATTAGGTGTACAAATTCATCAAGCGAAAAGTCATGTGGAATATGGAATCAGTCCATTTGGTGTTTGGCGGAACGTGAAGCTGGATCCTACAGGATCAGCGACAACGGCAGGGGTAAATAGTTATGATGATTTGTATGCCGATGCAAGAGCGTGGATCCAGAATGGTTGGATCGACTACATTGCTCCTCAAGTCTATTGGAATGTGAACACCAAAGCGGCTCCATACGATAAAGTCGTAGATTGGTGGGTCCATGAAACAAGAGGGACCTCCGTCAAGCTTTACATCGGACAAGCAGCATATAAGTTAGGTACCACAGAAGCAGGTTGGGGAACGGCCGATACGATTATCAATCAACTAGACTATAATCAACAATCTGGGCAAGTTACAGGCAGTATCTTCTTCAGAGCACAGACCCTGCAGAAGAATGTACTTGGCATTGCTGATCGCTTACAAGCTTATTATTCCCGATAACATAAAGATATGTGCATGCCGCATAAGCTTGTAGTGAAGTGCATAGTGTTGTCTTCACAAAAGGGGATGAGCGGATGCTTGTCAATGCGGTATTTGAAGGTGGTGGCGTCAAAGGAATTTCGCTTGCAGGGGCAATCAAAGCAGCAGAGGAATTTGGGGTAACCTTTCATCGTGTTGCAGGCACATCCTCAGGTTCCATTGTTGCAGCACTGCTCGCTGCAGGGTATTCGGCAGATGAGATGAAGGAAATTATTATTCAGACACCGTTTTCTTCTTTCCTCAAGCGAGCGCCTATTTTTAACATTAAGTTCATTGGTCCTGCAGTGCGGGTATTGCTGAAAAAGGGACTTTATTCAGGGGAAGTATTGGAATATTGGATTCATTCGATATTGCGGGCGAAGAATATTCGGACGTTTGGCGATCTAGGTCCTCGTAAATTACAAATCATCGCATCGGATATCTCGAATGGGCGATTGTTGGTTCTGCCTGACGATATTGCGAATTACGGGATCGATCCCCCTAAATTCGAAATTGCAAAAGCTGTCCGGATGAGTACGAGCATCCCTTATTTTTTTGATCCGGTTATGATACGAAATTCATCAACGAATCAGATAGGACGAAAGAAGAGTTTTACCAATCAGTTCTCATATATTGTGGACGGCGGGCTCCTTAGCAATTTTCCGCTCTGGCTGTTCGAGAATGAACGGAATCCGCGAACGCAGCAGATGATCCCGACAGTAGGCTTTCAAATGGTTGGTAAACATGAGAATCAGCCTCATCCCATTCAGGGACTTTTCACGATGTTCGAAGCGATGTTCGAGACCATGATGTCTGCCCATGATGAGCGATACATCGAGCAGTACAATCGGTATCGGACGATCAAAATCCCAACGTTAGGGATTCGGAATACGCAATTCGATATTTCAACAGAGCAGAGCTTGCAGCTCTTTGATTCCGGTTATCTTGCAGGCAGGAAGTTCTTCGAACAATGGTCTTATCAACAATATGAATCTCAATATAAGAAATATCAGATACAGCTACCTGTAAAATAAAGCAATGAAAAAGCTCCTGATCTTCATAAAGATCAGGAGCTTTTTGTCATCTCATCGCGGTCACTATCTTCGAAAGGCCACGATAGAGGTTTCTCATGGATCACCTATTAGTGAAACCGAGGGATGTTATCGTCACTGTCATCTTTTCCTTTGGAGCCTTCGATGACACGGAAAGGAACGTTCTTCCGTTTCGGTTTCTGCGACTTCGACGAGTACCGTGCTTCCGTTCGTGGCGATACCTTCACGCGAGGTGTACGTCGATAACGACCTGGCGGAAATTTCAAGAGTAGGAATACAATACCGAACACGACAATGGGAATGAAAAGGTTGTAATTTCCACCAATAATGGCGTCGAGGATACCCAGACACGCTAACCCAATAATGACATAAAAGGAAATTCGATGCCGGTTTACCATGAAACATCATCCTCTCGTGAATAAAAATTACCCTTTAGAAATCTGTTGATCAAGTTCTCTCATCCGATTAAAAGAAGCGATAGATACTTCCACTTGCTCGTCATTCGGCTCTTTAGTCGTCAATAGCTGCAGCCATAAACCCGGATATCCTAGATACTTCAAGACGGGTGTATCGCGAAGCATATTGGTAAAGCGAAGGGCTTCATAGGATACGCCTAGTACGACCGGAAGCAGGAGCAGACGTTGAATGACACGCTCCCACAAGTTATCCCAAGGGAAGAAGGAGTAAATAATCACACCAATAATGACGGATAGAATAATGAAGCTGCTGCCGCAACGATAATGAAGCGTGTTAAAGCGTTGTACATTTGGGACGGTTAAATCCAAGCCTGCTTCATGGGCGCTAATGACTTTATGCTCTGCGCCGTGGTACTGGAATAACCTTTTGACCGGCGGTGCCAGAGAGATAGCCCACAAGTACACCAACAAGAGGATGATTTTGATAACGCCCTCAATGAGGTTGTGTAATATCTTATTATCGAAAGCTTTTCCAAAGAGCAAGTTTTCTATAAAAACCGGCACTAAAGTTAATACAACTTTTCCAAATACGAATGCAATGATACCCGCAACGGCCACACCGACAATCATGGCCAGGTTAAATCCTGATTTTTCTTTCTCTTTCATTTTGGCCAGTTCTTCCGGATCATCGATCTCATCTTCAGCATAGGCCTCTGCAGAGAAATTCAGGTGTTGTGAACCCTTGGCGCTGGAATCGACGATACCAACGATCCCTCGAATAAATGGAATCCGTTTGAGAGCCGTTACCCAAGGTTTATCGTTTTTGGGAACTTCATAGAACTTAATTTCGTTATTTTTGCGCCGGACCGCTGTCACATTGACATGTTTACCGCCAAACATGACGCCTTCAAGCACGGCTTGTCCACCATATACGGCAGCTTTGTTATTATTCGACAACGAGGTCACCTTCCCTAATATAGTTATTCGCGCAATACGTGATAACTGTCACATATCAATACATGAGTACCTTCTTATTGTAACGAATTTAATAGCGAAATTCCACCTGTTTACGATTCCAGCAATTGCACATACTAGCGAAATAAACAAGTAGTCGAAAGGATGTCGATGAATTTGATTCAACATGAGCAGCAGAAGAGCTCCACATTAACCAACCCTGTCTTATATTCCTTACAAATCGGATTTTTTGCGGGTCTGATTTGGGGCGGTTTTCGCTGGTTTTTTTTCGTGTTTCAGTTTACAACGGTCTTGCCAGGATACTTGGCGGAGCCTTTTTATAAACATTCCTTTTTATTATCGAATTATGGGCATCTCGTAGGTTGGGGATATTTCACTCTGTTCTCCATCCTTGCTACCATGCTGTACACGTTTGTTTTGCGTAAGCTGAAGGGGGCGTGGCCAGGTCTGATCTATGGAGTGGCTTGGTGGTCGATCCTTTACGGGGCGGTAGGGCCGATGCTTGGCATGATGAAACCGCTGAATAAGATGAGCTGGTCAACGGTGACGACGGAATTCTGTGTTTTTCTACTCTGGGGCCTATTCATAGGCTATTCGGTAGCTGTAGAATATACCGATGAAAGAGGAAGAGAACCAGGTGATGTTGAGAAGAATCAGAACCTGCAACCGGGTAACGTTACGAATTCATAATGGACAGCTTCTCAAGGAGACTTATTATGTGGTAAAATATCGAGTGGTATAATTCCATATTGTACTTCGAATGGGGAGATGAAGCGAATGCGAAAAATACTTGTACTAAATGGCCCTAATTTGAATATGCTTGGCATTCGTGAGCCCGGCGTATATGGTACAGATACGTTAGCAAGTATTGAAGCCATGTTGCATTCGAAAGCAGAGGAACTTGGCCTATCGGTTGATTGCTATCAATCGAATCACGAAGGTGCGCTAATTGATCGCATTCATGCAGCCTACAATACATACGATGGCATACTCATTAATCCTGGTGCATTAACACATTACAGTTATGCACTTCGTGACGCGCTTAGTACCGTATCTATCCCGACTGTGGAGGTACATATGTCGAATATTCATAAACGTGAAGAGTTTCGTCATGTCTCTGTAACGGCCCCTGTCGTGATTGGGCAAATTGCTGGCTTCGGTGCTATCAGCTACGAATTAGGCTTGCTTGCTCTCAATCGTCATTTACCTGCATAACATCAGGCGGTGGCCAACAAATTGGGAATGAAAAGAGGATGAGACTAGTGGATAACAAACGCGTAGTACAACTTCGACAATCGATGAAAGCAGCAGATTTAGAAGCGATTTTTATCACGAATGGGGTAAATCGCCGATATTTAACTGGATTTACAGGAAGTTCAGGTTATGTTGTGATCACGTTCGACAAAGCCTATTTCTTAACAGACTTCCGTTATGTAGAACAAGCCAATGCTCAAGTGAAGGGTTATGACATTATTGAGCATAAATCCAATGTGATGGAAATCGTTCGTCAAGTACTAACCGAACAACAAGTCACACGTCTTGGTTTTGAGCAGAATCACGTCACGTTTGGAACTTACACGAACTATGCGGAGCAGCTGCAAGGGATTGAACTTGTGCCTACAGCAGGATTAGTGGAAGATCTGCGCAATATTAAAGATGAAGAAGAACTTGCTATTATGCAAGAAGCGTTCGATCTAGCAGATCTAACCTTCACACATATTTTACCGATGATTAAACATGGTGTGACAGAAGAAGCCCTTGCGTTAGAGATGGAAATCTTCATGCGTAAGAATGGAGCCACTTCTTCTTCGTTTGATACCATCGTAGCTTCTGGTGAGCGTTCTGCATTACCGCATGGCGTTGCGAGTTCACGTGTACTTCAGGGCAACGAATTAATTACATTCGATTTTGGCGCTTACTTGAAAGGATACTGTTCCGATTTAACTCGTACAGTGGCATTAGGTAACCCATCTGCCAAACACCGCGAGATTTATGATGTCGTATTAGAGGCGCAATTACATGCTTTAGAGCACATTCGCCCTGGTATGACGGGAGCAGAAGCAGACGCCTTGACGAGAGATATCATTACACGTTATGGTTATGGTGATAATTTCGGCCATAGCACGGGACATGGTCTCGGGATGGAAGTGCATGAATCGATCCGTGTAGCTAAAGGAAGCGATATGATTTTAAAACCCGGCATGGTTGTAACCGTGGAACCCGGCATATATTTGCCAGGCATCGGCGGTGTCCGTATCGAAGATGACATTGTCATTACAGATACCGGGATTAAAATATTAACCCATTCGACGAAGGACTACCTTGTATTGGACATGTAAAGAATGGTGAAGCAGGAAACGATATTTAGGAGGAATTTATAAGTGATTTCAGTAAACGATTTTAAAACAGGTTTAACTGTAGAAGTAGAAGGAGATATCTTTACAGTTATTGATTTCCAACACGTTAAACCAGGTAAAGGTGCGGCATTTGTTCGTTCCAAATTGAAAAACCTTCGAAATGGGAATACGGTTGAACGTACATTCCGTGCTGGTGAAACGATTGGCAAAGCACAAATCGACAATCGTGAAGTACAATACTTATATAGCAGCGGTTCAGAGTATACATTTATGGATAACGAGACATATGATCAGTTCACATTGACGAAGGAACAATTGGAATGGGAAGTAAATTTCTTGCTCGAGAATATGAATGTTAAAATTAGCAGCTACAAAGGTGAAATCCTAGGTATTAACATGCCTACAACGGTTGAGCTTAAAGTTGTTGAGACAGAACCAGGCGTCAAAGGAAACACGGCACAAGGTGCAACGAAAAATGCAAAACTTGAGACAGGTTTGAACGTTCAAGTTCCATTATTCATTAACGAAGGCGACGTATTGATCGTGGATACGCGCGAAGGTAAATACAGCTCACGTGCGTAGCATTTAGACAGAACAAAACCCCTTCCGACAGTAGATGTTGGAAGGGGTTTTGTTCGTGAATATGCTCTATATGTAGGGGATATAGAGTCCTTAGAATAAGGATAACGCTAACGTATCCGATTCCCGCTTGGAGTGAAGAATGGCTTCACATCCGATAATTTCAATACTGATCAAGGTATCCAGGCATTTTTTAATGGCTTTTTTACCATTTTTCATTTTGCTATCTAATGCTGTCATCAAAGCTGTTAATGTCTTTTTATTCATCGATGTGTAGAATACGGGAATTGTTTTATTCTGAAAGTTGATAAGTTGTTTTGTCATAGGAGACACCTCCGAAATGATAAAGTTATTGAACTTATGAGGCTATTGTACACGGTGAACATTAAAATTATCTTAAAATTCTGTTAAAAGTATGTGAGGATTTGCGCAAAGTGCTATTATTTCTTGTTTTTTTCCACAAGACGGCAGGATTATGTTATAATATTCAAAATTATGAACACCTGTTGGTTGGGAGTGAGACAACATTGGCTTTATACGTCATGAAATTTGGGGGCAGTTCTGTCGGAGATACAGAACGAATGAAGCGCGTTGCTAAGCGCATTGTAGAGAAGAAGGAAGCTGGGCACCGTTGCGTGGTTGTTGTTTCGGCAATGGGTGATACGACGGATGATTTAATTGACCAATCGAAATTACTGAATTCGAATCCGCCGGCACGTGAGATGGACATGTTGTTGACAACGGGTGAGCAAATCTCTGTTGCCTTATTGTCCATGGCTATTCATCAACAAGGACATGATGCTATTTCTTTCACAGGATGGCAAGCTGGCTTCCGTACGGAAGCGGTACACAGTAAAGCGCGTATTACGGATATTCAACCAGAGCGGATCGATGCGGCGCTGAACGATGGGAAGATCGTCGTTGTTGCGGGTTTCCAAGGCATGTCCGAAGACGGAGAAATTACGACATTTGGTCGTGGGGGATCGGATACGACGGCTGTAGCGCTTGCTGCAGCGATAAATGCAGATGTCTGTGAGATCTATACGGATGTGGACGGCATTTATTCAACAGATCCACGGATCGTCAAATGTGCACGTAAACTCGATGAAATATCTTATGATGAAATGCTTGAATTAGCGAATCTCGGTGCGGCGGTATTACATCCACGTGCTGTCGAATATGCGAAACATCATAAAGTACGTTTAGTTGTGCGGTCTAGTTTTAATCATAATGAAGGTACGGTTGTCAAGGAGGAAACAGTCATGGAGCAAGGCGTAGTTGTTAGCGGAATCGCATTTGATAAGAATGTAGCCAGAATTAGTATTCTTGGCGTACCTGATTTGCCAGGCGTCTTGGCAAAAGTGTTCACAGCTTTGGCAGATGCTGGCGTAAACGTGGATATTATCGTTCAGAGCGGTGTTCAGAACGGAAAAGCGGATTTCTCATTCACGGTTACATTAACGGATACTGAACTTGCTGTACAAGTGATTAATAACATCCGCGGCGAAGTTCCTTATGATAACGTTACCTCAGAGACTAACTTAGTAAAGGTTTCCATTGTAGGTGCAGGGATGGTAAGTAATCCGGGTGTGGCTGCCAAAATGTTCGAAGTGATCTCACAGCAAGGCGTGAGCATCAAAATGGTGAGCACGTCCGAGATTAAAACATCTTGTGTTGTAGATAGTGAGAAACTTCATGATATTATCCGTGAATTACACACGGCTTATGGTCTGGATACTGCAGCCCAAGTCGTTGTAGGCGGACCTCAAGATCGTCGTTAAGTTTCACATGAATCGACCGAGAATGAGCTGAATGATCTTCATGAGGACAGCGGTTAAGCCGGCTGCCATGAGCGGACCGACAGGAATCCCTCGAAAGAATATAATGCCAATAATGGAACCAATGACAAGACCCACAATAATTTGTGGGTCTATTTTTAATACTTCCAGACCTTTCGCGTTCATCATGGTCGCAATGGCTCCACCTGCGATTGCTAGAATGCCAGGCCAAGAGGTGATCGTTTCCCAAACTTCTTTGGTCGATATGCGTCCGGAAATGAACGGTACAAGGACGGCCATGGTAAGAAAAAGCAGCCCGAGCTCTAATCCCCGTCGTTCGATCGTCGGTAGGAAGCGATCCAGATGGATCAGCTTCACGATTAGAAGTACACAAGCTGCCGTCGTTATAATAGAAGATCGGCTGATTAAGCCTATGATAATAAGAATGACCATAATAATTTCGCCGTTCATTGGTAAGCTCCTGTCCCAAGTAGATTCATAGTAAGTTTATGAACAGAAGCTTGTTTTAGAACCTTAATTCCGTTGTTAGGATCTTATCAGAAGCGTTGGTGTTACCGGAAACAACTTCATGGATTGTTGATCGTTCACAAAGGGAACGACAGGAACGGTGTTCATCCCGGCACAATATTCGACATCTTCCGCGAAGCCGATCTTAGACAATTTTCGTCCGCCTGCACAATTCATCAAGGTGTGAACCAGATTGTCCTTATGCTGGAGATATGCGCTGTGCATGGCGAGCCCGAAGTCATTAACTTGCAAAGGGGGTGCCAGATCATTTTGCTGGATGAGTTCCTCCACGAACAACCCTGCACATAACCCATCCTCCAACGCAAATACATCCTGGGCTCCGGCGCATAGCAGTACGATATCTTTACGAAGTGAAAGTGCGATACCTGCACAGACAGATGCGTTAATGAAAGCACCTGCAAGGATATGGGTCGCTTTGGTCGATTTCTGAATGGCTCGAGTCCCGTTGGTCGTCGTTAGTACGACCTTTTTATCTCGTATAACCTCATCCATATATTCGTAGGGAGAATTGCCTGCATGAAATCCTGCGATTTTCTTGCAGAACCGCTCACCGCCTAACCAGTCTCCTGGCAATTGACAAGTCCGAGCCTGTTGAACAGTTTCTACCGGAAGAACCTCTTTACATCCATGCGACAGTGCCGTAATGATCGTACTTGTTGCGCGTAGAACATCAATGACAATCGCTGTTTTGTGTATAAAATCATCTGATCTCGCCTCGTTAACACTGGCGATCACATCTACGTGCATTTTCTCCACTCCTAAATTCACATATTTAAACAAACATCATACGAAGCAGGTTAGATCATATAATCACAGGTTTGGTGCAATAATTCGAATGTATCGGATCGTAGTCCACGACGTAATGCTTCTAAGGACATCACTTCTTGTGGTGGAATATTTCCTAAATTCACTTTGGTGCCAATGGCTTGAATTAAAAATAATTGCTGGGATTTTAATGGCGCTTCCCATAGAATCCAGTCCATATTCGGTATATGCAGCAACATACGTTCAAATTCCTCTTCTTTGCAGCCTCCACTGTCATTATAGATCCCAACCCCCATGCCGGATTCTCGCCCTTCCATGGTAATAAGCTCTGCACCCCGATGACGATCTTCATAAATGGTGTGGATCAGTTCGGAATAATCTATGGATGAACCTGTGAGCTTCTTGCCGAATTCTGTAAACACATGCAATCCATGATCGAGGGCTCGATCAATTAATTCATTCCGGAGTTGTCTACTTAAGGCAATCGTGCCATCCGATACTTCAACGCCTGTAAACCCTGCCGCGGCAACGGTGTCGAAGAAGGAGGGTACGACCCCTTGTTGAACAGCGACTTCAAGAAATGTCCCTCCGGGAATGAGACAAATATGATGGGCACGCGCAAGCTCCGCCTTTTTTCTTAATATTTCTGAAGAATAGAGGGCAGATGTACCGAAGCCAAGCTTAAGAACATCGATATAGGCTCCGGCCGTCTGCATTAAATCTTCAAAAGCATGTAGTCCAAGTCCCTTATCGATGACCATGGTTCTTCCTGTGATTCTAGGTTTGGCCTCCCGTACATTGGATGGGTCGGCAAGTCGTGCATGCCAACACGGACTTGTTATTACTTGCATAATCAACTCTCCTTCATGTTGTCGGAATAATAATCATGCTAGCAATATATGCACGCTGCAATAGACAGGTGCCTATACAGGAAATAGACCTAAATCGAGACAAGCTTGCATAGATTGAAATGAATAGTTTAGAAGGAGTGTGGATAATGTTTGATAAAATCGTGCTCAGTATGGCAACCCTTCGACTCATTTCTGGATCTCTTGAAATTATTGCAGCGCTGCTTATGCTCCGATTCAATCAAGTGGAAAAAGCTTTAATCGTGAACAGTTCCTTGGCCTTAGTGGGTCCGATCGTATTGCTCACGACAACAACCATTGGATTCATTGGTGTAGCAGAGAAATTGTCTTGGGGGAAAATTGGATGGGTTGTGCTTGGGATTAGCTGTTTGATGTTTGGCATATTGAAAAAATAACGCTGATTCAGGCATAAATACTTCGTACAAGCATACATATGTGGTAAACGCTAGGACAGCTTGGGGGTTCATGCGATGAAAACAACAACATGGCTATCTATTTTTCCAAGCACCATTCAAGAGTTGCTAGGCAAGCTGCATCCTACCGTCTTGGCACGCATTGAAGAAATTCGCGTGCGTCAGGAACGGCCCCTCGAAGTCAATTATCAAGGTCAATTCCATTACGTAAATTATCGCGGGGAGTTGACGGACATGCCGGGGGAAGGATACTTGCCTACGCGTGAAGATGGGAATCGATTGCTAGATTTTATTACAAATCATTCTTTGTACACGATGGAAGAGGAGTTGCGTAAAGGCTATATCACCATTCATGGAGGTCATCGCATTGGGCTCACTGGACGGGCTGTATTGACGAAGGGGCATGTGGATCATATTCGCGATATTACGAGTTTTAATATTCGTATTGCACGTGAACTTAAAGGAGTGGGCGAGCCCATTCTTCCCCAACTGCTAGATTTTCGTCAACATAGCGTGCAGCATACGTTGATTCTCTCTCCGCCTCAGCATGGGAAGACAACATTAATTCGAGACCTGGCTCGCTTAATCAGCGGTGGACAATGGATGCATGCTGAAGCGAAGTGGAAGGGCCTGAAAGTAGGGATCGTGGATGAACGCTCTGAGATTGCAGGTTGTCTGAAGGGGGTACCCAGTTTTGATGTGGGGCCCCGGACGGATGTACTTGATGGGTGCCCGAAGGCGGAGGGGATGATGATGATGATTCGTTCCATGTCACCGGATGTGATGCTCGTGGATGAAATTGGCAGGCCAGAGGATGCCGATGCCATTCGCGAAGCACTCCATGCAGGGATTCGTGTCATCGCGACAGCACATGGCAGTGAACTAGAGGATGTCTTACGTCGGCCAGTATTGAACAAGTTGATCTCCGATGAGTTGTTTCAAACCTATGTCGTTCTTCACCGATCGTCCAAAGGAACGGTTAATCGATTATACGATGCGAAGCGGAGGCTGCTTCATCCACTTGCTGCAGGTGTGAAGGGCGGCAGTTATCATGCTTAAACTCATTGGCGCAATTCTCGTCTTGGTCTCCGGAACACTGTTCGGGTTCTACCAAGCAGCACAGTTTGCGAACAGGCCAAAGCAAATTCGCCAGTTCATTTTAGCCATGCAGCGACTCGAGACCGAAATTTTATATGGATTCACACCGCTTGCAGATGCCCTTCTCAAAATTGGACAACAGCTCTCGGATCCACTTCGAACGATATTTAACGAAGCAGCACACCGATTAACGGATCGTACGAATGTGACTGCACAAGAAAGCTGGCAGCAATCGGTTGAAGAGCATTGGAAGCATACCGCGATGAAACAGAATGAGAAACAGATCATTCATCAATTTGGTTTCACGCTTGGGACGAGTGATAGAAACGACCAAATCAAACATATTCGTCTAGCTGTCAATCAGCTTCAGCATGAAGAGGCTGCCGCTCGCGACGACCAATCGCGATACGAGAAAATGTGCAAGAGCCTTGGTCTGTTAGCTGGTGCATTAATCGTTATCTTGATCTACTAACAATCTATTTCAACCTTTCTAAGAGGGGAGTAGATTTAGAGAGGTGCCAAAGGGATGAGCATAGATGTAGGCGCAATATTTCAAATCGCAGGAATTGGCATCATTATTGCCATGATTCATACGGTATTGAAACAGATGGGAAAAGAGGATATGGCGCATTGGGTGACAGTTATCGGATTTGTTGTCGTCCTGTTCATGGTCGTTCGTCTCCTAAATGATTTGTTTCAAGAGATTAAAACGATCTTTCTCTTTCAGTAGGTGATTGGATATGGAAATCATTCAAATGGTCGGACTCGGATTAATTGCTACAGTTCTCGTCCTTATTGTGAAAGAGCAGAAACCGATGTTCGCCTTTCTGATCACTACGTTCACGGGGATCGCCATCTTTTTGTTCCTTATCGGTAAGATCGAGGCCGTAATCAGAGTTCTTGAGGATTTAGCCGTTCGCTCAGGCATAGAAATGGTATATCTCAAGACGATTCTTAAAATTATTGGAATTGCCTATATTGCAGAATTCGGCGCACAGATTGTTCGTGATGCTGGACAAGACAGTATCGCTTCCAAGATCGAGCTTGCTGGAAAAGTACTGATCATGGTGCTCGCAATTCCGATCATTAGCATCATTATTGAAACGGTGATACATCTGTTACCTGCTTAATGAAATGGAGATGAAGCCATGATACGACCCTGGGAAGATCACAGAAATATGAAAATGGTTGTCGTCTTCATGATCTGCTTCTTCATTGCTTGGACAGGTCAACTATTTGCTGCATCACCAGCGGATACCGTCATACAAACCCAGGCCAAGGATTTACCAACGGGTGAGATTGAGCGTTATTGGGACGATTTGATGAACCAATATGGCGGATTTTTCCCAGATCAACACACACCGAAATTTATGGACATGCTGCTTCCTGATGGCAAAGGTTTTAGCGTGAAGACCGTTTTCCAGGGCATTCTTAAGTTTCTCTTGCATGAAGTGCTGTATAACGGAAAACTGCTGGTTACGATCGTCATTTTGACGGTATTCAGTATGATTCTTGAAACCTTACAGACCGCCTTTGAACGAAACGCAGTTAGTAAAGTCGCTTATTCGATCTCCTACATGATCATTATCATCATTGCGATTAACAGCTTCAATGTAGCCATTGGATATGCGAAGGAAGCCATTGAGAGCATGATCCATTTCATGATGGCCATGATTCCGCTGCTATTCACCTTGCTGGCTTCGATGGGAAATGTAGTTACGGTGTCTGTGATGCACCCGCTAATCATTTTCATGATCAATACCGTAGGAACGCTAATCTACGCCGTCATTTTTCCATTATTATTCTTCTCTGCCGTACTTCACATCGTCAGCACCCTGTCAGATAAGTACAAAGTAACGCATCTGGCGAATTTGCTTCGGAATATTAGCATCGGACTACTTGGAGTCTTACTCACGGTGTTCTTAGGAGTTATTTCTGTACAAGGCTTTACAGGTGCTGCAGCAGACGGTGTAACGATCCGAACAGCCAAATATATTACAGGGAACTTCGTTCCCGTCGTGGGCAAGATGTTCTCTGATGCTGCGGATACTGTTATCTCTGCTTCCTTGCTGGTGAAGAATGCGATCGGATTAGTCGGTGTCATCATTATTTTGTTCCTCTGTGCATTCCCGGCATTAAAAATACTCACACTCGCACTGATCTACAATATTTCCGGCGCTGTCATGCAGCCGCTAGGAGATAGTCCAATTGTAACCTGCCTCCAGACCATTGGGAAAAGTATGATCTATGTGTTTGCGGCTCTAGCTGCTGTAGGGCTTATGTTCTTCATGGCCATTACGATTATGCTGACGGCAGCGAATGTGACGGTGATGATGCGATGAATCGGATGAGGAACCCTTTGGGGGGTGATGACCCATGATGGAGTGGCTAGGCGGTTGGTTGAAGCAAATTATATTCATCATCTTATTGGCTACATTTATTGATTTGATCTTGCCTAATCGTTCCATGCAGCGTTATGTGAAGCTCGTCATTAGCTTGTTAATTCTGATTACGATAATGACACCGGTTGTATCCATTTTTCAGAACAGCTTTGCCGAACGGTTGGCGAACAGTTATGAACAACTGGATGGTCTCAAAAGTCCAGCAAATACGGCGACAGGCTTGGATCATATTGTCCGCGAGGGCGATCGGTTAAAACGAAAGCAGGAGGAAAAAGTCATACAAACGGTGCAAACGGAAATAGCTTCGCAAATTAAGACCCAATTGGAACAACAGACCGGTACGAAGGTCTCGCAAGTTCAAGTTAAGATCGAGAATATGGAGACAGACGGTAACCTAGACCTTTCGAAGACAGGACAGAGTCAAGTCGAGGCTTTGAAACCAACGATAAAATCCATCATCGTCCATCTTCAGCCGGAGACCCCTTCAACAGAACAACAGCGGGATCACGACAACCCGATTGCGGTAATCAAGCCCGTAGAAGGCGTCCAAGTCGACGTCAAGATCGAACCAATTGGTTCAGGGCAAGCTGTCGAAGCAGACGCAGAACCACAGAACGATCAGATTTCAGCAACAGATCAAGCTATGGGGGATCAAGTCGTCGCTTGGATTAAGACAACCTGGGGTGTGGCGCCAAGCAAAGTAGATGTGTATCTGGGAGACGCCACGCAAATCCATTAAACGAATTCGTATAAATCATTTGTATCGGAGGTGAATTTCATGGCCAAATGGCTGCAATCACTTGAGAAATGGATTGGCGGAGGACCTGGCGGTTCGAAACGCGTACAGTCGTTCCGATGGTTACTCATTCTAGGGTTAGTCGGTATCGGGCTGCTGCTATTTAATGCATTCACCCACATGAATGTCAAACAAGTAGATACCGTGAATGAAGGTCGCGAACCACCAATTAACCAACAAGATACAGCCGTAACAGCGACCCACGATTCATCTTCGTCTTTTGATACGATTGAATCCACGATGGAGGCAAGCATGAAAGGGATACTTGAGAAAATCGTGGGTGTCGGCGAAGTGGATGCAGTTGTCACGATTGAATCGACAGAAGAAGTTGTTGTACAACGCGAAGTGAAAGACAATCAGCAGGTTACGGATGAATCGGATCCGAATGGAGCAAGACGGCATGTTACGCAATACTCCAGAGATGGTCAGATTGTCACCTATGAAGTCTCCGGGAATCAAACGCCGATGATCGTCAAGAAAATTAAACCGAAAATTCGAGGGGTTGTCATTGTCGCGAAGGGTGCGGAGAACCGCACAGTCAAGAGCTTAATCGTAGATGCGATTGAGAAGGGGTTCAGCGTTCCCTCGTATAAAATTTCAGTAGCTCCACGCAAACAAGCGAAGTAAAAGAATTCATGATTCTAATAAAATTATAAACCTGTAGGAGGAACATGAAATGAATACAAAAAGACAAACAATTTGGTTGGTAAGTATGTTAAGCATTATGGTGGTATTATCTGCGTATTACTTATTCACAGAGCCTGCTGCAACACCGAATAAGGTGGCTCAAAACCAAACGCAACAAGGGAATAAAACGAAAACAAATGCAACGGAAGCAAGCACAGCGGGGAACCCAGGCGGCTTAACTGAAGTGAAAGTAAATGAAGTGAAAGACCCGAATTTGGATGCACAGAATGTGGATAAGACCACAGACAAAGGAACTGTCGTAGCGCCAGACATTACGACGGAACAAGGAGAAGGCAAGACTACAGACAAAACAACGGTGACAGAGAAAACAACGACGGATAAAGCAGCTAAAGATAAAAAAACGGAACCAACGGCAGCAGCAACAGACCAACAAATCATTGATGAATTGAGCAAGCAAGGCGCGACATCCAAAGAAACCATTGCAACATACCAACAAGAACGTAATCAAGCCTATACAACGCAAATTGACAAGCTGCAGGGCATCGTGCTCGATATGAGCAAGACACCTGAAGAGGCGGGTAAAGCGCAACAAGAATTAACGGCGCTGGACGAGAAAGAACAAAAAATTACGAACTTGGAAGATGAGCTGCGCAAACAATTTGGTGATGCCGTGATCAAACAGCAAGACAAAGATAAATATCAAGTTGTCGTTGCAAGCGACCAATTAGAAGTGAGTGAAGCTGTAAGTATCGTCGACCTTATCGTGAAAGAACTGAAAGTGTCTCAAGATAAAGTAAGTGTAAAGCGGATCGCACCCTAAAAGAGAATCGAATTCAGAAATGAAGAAGAGTCCAGGAAAACTGGGCTCTTTCCATTTTAAAGGTTTATGATATAATACTAACGGTATATATGTGTACATCCATACCTGCATTTCCCAAATGGTTAACAAAGCTGAAGGAGTGAATATACATGTTTAAGTTGAGCGAGATTAAAGAATTGATCAAATTGCTTGATCAAACATCCGTTCAGGAGCTAGAGATTGAAAACGAAGGTACGCGTCTATTTATTCGAAAACCAGGTAAAACCGAAGTTGTCAATGTTCATGCTGCACCGCTTCAGCCAACGTATCAACCGCAAGCTGTTCCAGCACCAAATGTAGTTCCTGCTGCTGCTCAAGTGTCAACAGAAGCAGTTCCAGCCCAACAAGAAATCAATAACAATCTACATAAAATTGTATCTCCGATGGTAGGAACTTTCTATCGTTCGTCTAATCCGGATGCGAATCCGTTTGTCAGCACTGGCGATAAGGTCAAAGAGAAAACGGTTGTATGTATTATTGAAGCGATGAAATTAATGAATGAATTGGAAGCTGAAGTTAAAGGTGAGATCGTAGAAATCTTGGTTGAGAACGGCCAATTGGTTGAATTCGGTCAACCTCTTTTCTTAGTTAAAGCAGAGTAAAAGGAGGTTGTACAGCGTGAAATTTCAGAAAATATTAATTGCGAATCGCGGCGAGATTGCAGTACGTATTATCCGTGCATGCCGTGAAATGGGGATCTCGACGGTTGCCGTATATTCAGAAGCCGATCGAGAATCTTTGCATGTACGTCTTGCAGATGAAGCTTATTGTATTGGACCTACGTTGTCGAAGGACAGTTATTTGAACTTAGCCAATATTATGAGTGTTGCTACATTAACAGAATGCGATGCAATACACCCAGGATACGGTTTCTTAGCCGAGAATGCGGACTTTGCAGAAATTTGTGATTCGTGCAACATTACGTTTATTGGTCCTTCCCCAGATGCCATCAACAAGATGGGGGATAAAGCCGTTGCAAAACAGACGATGAAAGAAGCAAGCGTTCCTGTCATTCCAGGTTCTGAGGGACTTATCGAGGATATGGAAGAAGCACTTATGGTAGCTCGTGATATTGGTTATCCTGTAATTATCAAAGCGACAGCAGGCGGAGGCGGCAAAGGGATTCGTCTTGCTGAGAATGAAGAATCACTAGTACAGCAAATTACGACGGCGCAGCAAGAAGCTCAGAAAGCTTTTGGCAACGCAGGCGTTTACCTAGAGAAATTCTTAACAGGCATGAAGCATGTTGAGATTCAGATTATTGCCGATAAACATGGGAATGTTGTTCACCTTGGTGAACGTGACTGCTCAGTTCAACGCCGCAGACAAAAACTCATTGAGGAAGCACCTTGCCCAGTACTAACACCAGAAGTCCGTACGCGTATGGGTGAAGCTGCAGTACGTGCAGCGCAAGCCGTTGAATATTCAGGTGCAGGAACACTTGAATTCTTGCTTGCACCGAATGGCGAGTTCTATTTCATGGAAATGAACACGCGGATTCAGGTAGAACACCCTGTAACCGAAATGATCACAGGTGTGGATTTGATCAAAGAAATGATCTGCGTAGCAGAGGGTAGTCCATTATCCTTCAAACAAGAAGAAATTGAAATCAAGGGCTGGTCGATCGAATGCCGCGTGAATGCGGAAGATCCGGATCGTAATTTCATGCCATCACCAGGAACCATTCAATTCTATCTGCCTCCAGGCGGATTAGGTGTTCGCGTTGATAGCGGAGCGTATCCAGGGTATACCATTTCACCGCATTATGATTCCATGATTGCGAAATTAATCGTTCATGCGAATACGCGTGAAGAAGCCATAGCAAGAATGAAACGTGCTCTCGCAGAATTTGTGATTGATGGGATTCATACGACGATACCATTCCATTTACGTCTGTTAGAGCATCCGAAGTTTATTGCAGGGGATTTTGATATTAAATTCCTCGAAGAATACGAGGTTTAAGAAGTCCCGAACTACGCATTCGCAAGCGGAATTGGATAAGCCGAGGTTTGTCATAATTCCTACGAAATGATATAGTATGTATAATAAGATGCGGGTGACTTCTTAGTATGCATCGCAAACTTATTGGAGGTGCTGACATTCATGAACATGATACCTATGGATTATGAAAAGACAGATTTAGGGGAAATTCAAATAGCTCCAGAAGTTATCGAAGTCATCGCAAGTCTCGCAACGATTGAAGTGAACGGTGTTGCAGGAATGAGCGGTGATTTTGCTGGTGGTATTGCTGAATTGCTTGGACGTAAGAACTTATCTAAAGGTGTAAAAGTGGAAGTGGGCCAACGTGAAGCAGCAGTTGATGTCAACATTATTGTTGAATATGGATTCCGTATTCCGGAAATCTCTGCTGAAATTCAACGTAGTGTGAAACATTCTATCGAAATGATGGCTGGGTTGAACGTTGTAGAAGTGAATGTACATATTCATGGCGTTCATTTCAAAACGGCGGAAAAGCCTGAAGAAGAAGATCCACAACAAAGGGTAAGGTAATTCGACACCTGTACAGGTGAATTGTCGAGGAACCTTTTACAAATGGAGAACCCCCGATCCAATAGGGTCAGGGGTTTGCTCTAATTTTAAGGAGGCAAGCATTTGTCATGATCAAAATATTGGACAGGCTCCTTTTATTCTTCTACAGTATCGTCATCGCTGTGGTTGCGATTTGTACCGTGCTCTATGCAACGAATGTTCTGGACCGTTCCTTATTGATTGGGACGGAGCAATGGTTGGATAATGCAGTGATCGCTGGAGCAATTGTGATTATTCTCATCAGCTTGCGGTTTTTTTATATATCAATTCGAAGAGATCGGGCATCGAATCATTCCATTGACTTACGTAATGAACTTGGCGAAATACATATTTCCATGGAGACGATTGAGAATTTGGCATTGAAGGCGGCCTCCAGAGTTCGCGGCGTGAAAGATTTAAAAGTGAAAATTCGTGTGACTGAAGCGGGCTTGGAACTTGTCGTGCGTACATTCGTGGACGGAGAGACATCGATTCCTGGATTGACGGAAGAAGTACAACGTCAAGTTCGGGATCATGTCACAGAAGTGACGGGAATTCCGGTGGCGGGCGTATCTGTATTTATCGCCAATATCGTTCAGACGCAGTCTTTTAAATCAAGAGTAGAATAGAGGTGATTTTCCAATGTTGAAATCGATTTGGGAAAGTCACGGGGGACGTATTCTCGGTGCTGGAGCCGGCATAGGTTTGGGTATCATTTATTTTATCGTCGGCTTTTGGGATATGTTGTTTTTTGCATTATTGGTTTTTATAGGTTTCACGCTTGGCAAACAACGAGATTTGAATCTTGGCAGTATATTTCCATGGGCACGAATTTGGGAATGGCTGACTAGCCGATGGAGCATGTTTAAATGAACCCTGTGGGCGACTCCTAATATAGAGACTCCGTTGATCTTTGGAATCGGATTAGGGGCAGTTCGCAGGTTTTTTTGATTAATATCCGTACCATACTAAGTATAGGGGCGGATTGTCAGGCAATGATTAAATTTTTGGAGGAACATTGAATGAAGCGGCGCTTAGCTAGAGAAATAACAGTACAGAGCTTGTATCAAATGGAAATGAACGGTGTAGAGGCAGAGGAAGCCGTTGCGATGGTATTGACGGAAGTGAAGGAAGACAACGAGACCGAAATCGAAATTCGTAATTTCACAGAGATGAATACGTATGTTCTAAGTCTTGTGCAAGGGACTTGGGCGAACAAAGAACGTATCGACCAGTTATTATCGGAGTATTTGAAAGGATGGCAGGTTGAACGTTTATCACGGGTTGACCGTCAGATTCTTAGATTAGCTTGCTTCGAGATGGTATTCAGTGATGATGTGCCGCCAAAGGTTGTCGTGAATGAAGCGATTGATGTAGCGAAGCATTTTGGTACGGATGAATCAGGGAAGTTCGTAAATGGTGTTCTTGGAAAAATGATTCGTGAACTGGAACAAATAAAAGCCAATTAATTGGCTTTTTTCTTTACGGGGCCCCCCGCAAAGTACCTGAATCAGCTTCGAAGCCAATTCCCCACTTTGTGGGGTATTTTAACAAGGGAGAGATGACCATGACAGCTGCTAAAATTGATGGAAAAGCCGTATCTGCTTCGATTCGCGGTCAAATTCTGGATGAAGTGTTAGAACTTAAGAAACAAGGTATACAACCCGGTCTAGCCGTCGTTCTCGTGGGTGAAGATCCAGGTTCTAAAGTGTATGTTGGCAGCAAGGAAAAGGCTTGTATTGAACTCGGATATTATTCCGAAGTGCATCGTCTGCCGGATACAACCTCCGAAGAGGAGCTTCTCGCGCTCATTGATAAATTGAACCATCAATCCAATGTGCATGGGATTCTCGTTCAACTCCCGTTACCTAAGCATATTCATGAAAAATCTGTGATCGATGCTATTGCTGTGGAGAAAGACGTGGATGGGTTTCATCCTATCAATGTCGGCAATCTCATGATTGGCGACGAGAGTCTGCTCCCTTGTACACCGGCAGGTGTCATTGAGTTGATCAAACGTGCAGGCGTTGAAATATCAGGCAAACATGCCGTGGTGATTGGTCGTAGCAATATTGTTGGTAAACCTGTCTCCATGTTGTTGCAACGCGAGAATGCCACAGTTACGATGTGTCACTCGAAGACCAGCAATATGCGTGAGCTCACGCAGCAAGCAGATATTCTCGTGGTAGCAATTGGACGAGCTAATTTTGTAGATCATACCTTTGTAAAACCAGGGGCTATCGTTATTGATGTAGGCATGAATCGTCTTGACAATGGCAAGCTTGCGGGTGATGTGGATTATCAAGATGTGCTAGAAGTAGCAGGTGCTGTTACGCCAGTGCCAGGTGGAGTAGGTCCGATGACAATAACCATGCTGATGCAGAATACCATTCTTGCGGCGAAACGAGCGCATGGCGTGAAATAAGGGTGATAATGTAATGGGTGAGCAACGCGTATTATCGATCAAGGATTTAAATCGTTACATTCGAATGAAGCTGGAATCCGATCAATTGATGCAGGATGTATGGGTTCGGGGAGAGATTTCGAACTTTACGCATCATTCCAGCGGACATATGTATTTTACACTTAAAGATGCCGATAGTCGGGTTAAATCGATTATGTTCGCCTCGCACAATCAACGTCTGGCCTTTCGACCAAAGGAAGGCACACGCGTTATTGCAAGAGGGAATGTGTCTGTATACGAACGTGACGGGCAATATCAATTCTATGCCACGCATATGCAGCCCGATGGAATTGGGAGTTTATATCTTGCTTATGAGCAATTAAAGAAAAAGCTCGAAGAGGAAGGATTGTTCGCTGCGGAGCGCAAACAGTCCTTACCGAAGTTCCCTCGAGCGATAGGTGTGATCACCTCCCCTACGGGGGCTGCGGTGCGAGATATCATGATTACATTACAGCGTCGATACCCAACCGTCCCTATTATGATCTATCCCGTGCTTGTACAAGGGACGCAAGCCGGAGCCTCTATCGTCAAAGCGATTGATGTGATGAACCGCCATCGTGAAGTTGATGTGCTAATCGTGGGACGAGGCGGCGGATCATTAGAGGAACTGTGGGCATTCAATGAAGAGATCGTAGCGCGAGCCATTTATGCCTCGAAGATTCCGATTATCTCGGCCGTAGGTCATGAGACGGATTTCACCATTGCCGATTTTGTGGCAGATTTGCGGGCTGCTACCCCTACGGCGGCTGCAGAACTAGCCGTTCCTCATCATTTAGAATTGAAACAGCATATTCGACGTTTAGAGCAGCGGCTAGAGCAAGCCTTAGCCATGCGGGTTCGCCAAGAACGCGATCGCCTCGGACGTCTCCAGCGATCGCCTTTTTTTGTGCATCCACGCAAATATCTACTGCAGCACGCCGAACGTCTAGACCGCTTGTCAGAACAATTGCAATACCGTATGAACGGGCTGATTGGCAGAGCAGAGGATCGCTTCACCAAATTGCAGCACCGGATCATGCGGCGTAACCCGAATGAACAAGTTATTTTTGCTCGGAAAAGGGTAGATTCGGAGACGAAACAACTATTGCAAGCGATGCAAGGTTTAGTCAAGGAACAAAAGTTAAAACTAATAACAGGAATGAAGCAATTGGATGCGCTCAGTCCATTGAAGGTCATGTCCCGTGGATATAGTCTGGTCTATGACGAGCAAGATCAACGTTTAATTAAATCGTTATCGGATGTACAACCTGGCGATATGGTTCATGTCAAAGTGAGCGATGGCCAATTGGAATGTCAGGTGTGGTCCATGAAGGGAGAGGACGTACATGGCTAAGAAGGAAACGAAAGAAAATCCGGTTAGCTTTGAAGAAGCAATTCTAAAATTAGAACAAATCGTCGGCGAGTTGGAGAGCGGGGATGTCCCGTTAGAAACGGCGATTGAGTTGTTCCAAGAAGGAATGCTTATGTCACAGCTTTGCAGTCAGAAGCTTGAGCAGGTAGAACAGAAGATTGAAGCTTTAGTTGAAGAGAACGGAGAACTGCGCAAGAAACCTTTTGTAGGAATTACAGATGATTCGGGGGATACCGTTGAATAAGACAGAAATATTCGCAGCCTATTTAGAGAAGACCCGAGTACAGATCGAATCCGAATTGAAGAAATCCCTGCCTACGGAATGGGACATGCCAGAATCGCTGAGAGAATCCATGATGTATTCTCTTCTTGCCGGAGGCAAACGTATTCGCCCGATTTTAGTACTCGCAGCAGCAGAGGCCGTCGGAGGGATAGCTTACATCCAAGCTGCAATGCCCGTCGCTTGTGCGATTGAAATGATACATACGTATTCATTGATTCATGATGACCTGCCACCGATGGATAATGACGATTATCGGCGTGGGAAGCTTACGAATCATAAAGTATATGGGGAAGCGATGGCCATTTTGGCAGGGGATGCATTATTGACGCATGCCTTCCAGCAGGTCGTGCAATCGTCTCGCCAGTATCATGTGCCTGCTGAGCAAGTTCTTGCGATCATGGATGATTTGTCTACCTTGGCGGGCGCTAAGGGCATGGTTGGAGGACAAGCCGCAGATATGATTGGTGAGCAGGGGATTACATCCTTAGAGCAGTTGCAGTACATCCACTTACATAAAACAGGGGACCTTATTGTATTCTCCCTGAAAGCTGGAGGGCGCGTGGCTGGCGCCACCGAACAGCAGCTGGCTGCGTTAGAAACATTCGGTCGGCAAATCGGCCTTGCGTTCCAAATTCAAGACGATGTGTTAGATGTCATCGGAGATGAACAGAAGCTGGGTAAGAAGACGAACAGCGATGTGGTCATGAATAAAGTGACCTATCCTTACTTTATCGGCGTTGAAGCTTCACAGCAAGAGATTGAGCGTCTAACGCAGGAAGCGAAGGAAGCAATTAACAGTGTTGACCTGAAGAATCCAGAGCAATTAATCGGGATCGCTGATTATTTAATGAAACGCGACCATTAATTGCTGCGTATAAAATAAAGATTTATGTTATAATAAGTCGTACAAAGCGTGGTGCAGTATTCTAGTCAGTGTTTTCGTTGAAGCACTCCATGAAATGGAGTAGTTTTACCACAATAGAAATGATATAAGTTTTGACGTATCAAAACTAGAAATTCTATTTGGCGATAAAAACTTCCTCTAAACGCGGTCGCTCATCTTCGAATGGATCGAGGGCAGAGGTTTTTATCATATCTATCGTTACGTATCGGTTAGCCTGCGGTTGTCGGCGATATGACGGGGAAGTTCTTTTACTTCCTGGAACGCAGATTTCGTATCCGGATATTTCACGAAGAAAAAAAGCAAACCGAACTATGGAAAGCGAGGAAAATTACGTGCTACTCGAACAGATTAATCAACCTGAAGACCTCAAGAAATATGCGGTCGAGGAGTTGGCTCAATTGGCGGGGGAAATCCGTCAATTTTTAATCGAGAAGCTATCCGCCACCGGCGGACATCTTGCGCCTAACTTGGGAGTCGTCGAGCTAACGCTTATCTTGCATTACTTATTTGATAGTCCGAAGGATAAGATTATTTTTGATGTTGGACATCAAGCATATGTACACAAAATTTTAACAGGACGCAAAGATCGATTCGATACGTTGCGCAAATATAAAGGTTTATGCGGTTTTATCAAACGCTCCGAAAGCGAGCATGACGTATGGGAAGCTGGACACAGCAGTACTTCACTGTCTGCAGCGATGGGGATGGCAACCGCTCGGGATTTAAAAGGGGAAGACAATCGTGTGATTGCCGTGATTGGGGATGCGGCATTAACAGGCGGGATGGCCTTTGAGGCACTGAACCATATTGGTCACGAGAAGAAAAACCTGATTGTCGTTCTGAATGATAATGAAATGTCCATTGCTCCGAATGTGGGGGCGATGCACAATTATTTAGGTAAGATTCGTAATGATAAAACGTATAAAAACGCCAAAAAAGAGCTGGAAAGCTTCTTGAAGAAAATTCCTTCCATTGGCGGGAAACTTGCTTCGGCTGCTGAACGATTGAAGGACAGCTTGAAGTATTTGGTCGTATCGGGTGTGTTGTTTGAAGAATTAGGGTTTACATACCTTGGACCTGTCGATGGACATGACTTGGTAACGCTGAACAATACGTTCAAGCAAGCGAGTCAAATGAAAGGTCCTGTACTTGTTCATGTCATCACAACCAAAGGAAAAGGCTATACGCCTGCCGAAGTAGACTCTCACAAATGGCACGGGATTACACCGTATAAGATGGAATCAGGCCAGGTGGTTAAGGCCGTCGGAAATCCGATGTACACCGAAGTATTTGGTAGTACATTAATCGAGCTTGCAGAACAAGATCAACGGATTGTAGCCGTGACCCCTGCGATGCCAGGCGGATCAGGTTTGATGCCTTTTGCAGCGAGGTTCCCAGATCGAATGATCGATGTAGGGATCGCCGAGCAGCATGCGGCGACATTGTGTGCAGCTTTAGCAATGGAAGGATTAAAACCTGTATATGCGGTCTACTCGACATTCTTACAGCGTGCATATGATCAAGTTGTTCATGATATATGCCGTCAGGATGCGAATGTGGTCTTCGCGATCGATCGTGCCGGATTTGTAGGAGCAGACGGAGAAACGCATCAAGGCGTGTATGATATTTCCTTTATGCGTCACATCCCGAATATGGTGATGATGATGCCGAAAGACGAAAATGAGCTGCGCCATATGATGAAGACGGCATTTGATTATAATGACGGACCGATTGCCATCCGATATCCGCGCGTGAACGGTGTAGGCGTTGCTTATGATAAAGAGTTACAATCGATTCCAATCGGAACATGGGAAGTCGTAAGAGAAGGCGAATCGTACGCGATTGCGGCAATTGGCCCGATGATTCAAGTTGCGCTCGATGCAGCGGAACACTTGAAACGTGAGGGCATCAACGTACGTGTCATTAACGCACGGTTCATTAAGCCATTAGACGCGGAAATGCTCAATCAGCTGGCCAGAGAACGTACGAACATGATCGTACTGGAAGAAACAGCTGTACTTGGAGGGTTAGGCAGCTCGATTCTTGAATACTACGCCCAACATGATATTTATGATATGCGTGTGAAACTGATGGGAGTTCCAGATTACTTTGTTGAGCACGGCAGCGTGAAGGAACAGCGTCAGGAAGTAGGATTAACGGCCGAGGAAGTTGCCCTTGAGATTAAGAAAATGAAACCGCGTATTCAGACGCGAGCGAAATAGAAGAGGTATACTGCATGTCAGAACTGAAGGAACGGATTGACGTTCTGCTCGTTGAGCAAGGTTTTTTTGAAAGTCGCGAGAAAGCGAAGGCGGCCATTATGGCAGGCATCGTGTTTAACAAGGATGGGGAACGTCTGGAAAAGGCGGGCACCAAAATTCTTCGTACGACGGAGCTTCACGTGAAGGGGCAATTGCATCCTTATGTGGGCCGAGGTGGTCTGAAATTAGAAAAAGCCATACGTAAGTATGAGATCGATATGAACGATCGTGTGATGCTTGATATTGGAGCCTCGACGGGTGGATTCACAGATTGTGCTTTACAGCATGGAGCGAGCTATGTATATGCCATAGATGTTGGGTATAACCAACTCGATTGGTCGCTTCGCAATGATTCGCGGGTAGATGTGATGGAACGAACGAATTTCCGGTATACAACACCGGAAGATTTGAAGGGGCCCACGCCTAATATGGCTTCGATCGATGTGTCATTTATCTCGTTGAAGATCATCCTACCTCCGTTATTGAGCTTATTGGAGCGCCCTGCACAGATTGTAGCCTTGATCAAGCCGCAATTTGAAGCAGGGCGTGATAAAGTTGGCAAATCGGGTGTTGTTCGTGATCCGAAGGTACATGAAGAAGTGTTGAAGAACATTCTCACATATGCTGACGGATTAGGGTTCCATTTAAAAGGCTTAACGTTCTCACCGATTACAGGTGGGGAAGGAAATATCGAATTCTTAGCGCTTTGGACGTTAGATCAAGACGCAGAACATAGCGATGCAGAAGGCATTGACATGTCTCTCATCGAATCCATCGTTCAAGAAGCTAGTCATACATTTACTGGAAACTCATCCAAAGGGTGAGTTTCTTTTGCATGAAAAAAGGAGAAAGTGCATGCTGCCTCGAATATGTTTCTCGAGGTGATTCGAATGGGACACAGTGATGAAGTTGTCATGATTGGAATCGTGGTAATCGCTGTATTATGGGCTTATTTTGGACTTCGCAAATGGCTGCATTCCCCGTTAAAAACGAACTTCTCAAGCGTGCCCATCAATAAGGATATTAAAGATTCCGTGGCGGTTCAGCTTATGGAACGCGATGGGTATGATGTTGTTGGAGGCAAGGTTCGAATTCCATTCTATTTTCTTGTGAATAATATTCAATTAGATAGCCGATTATTTGTTGATTATGTAGCTAGACGAAGCGGATCTTACTTCCTCGTCAAGGTCGCACGCGACCGGACGCCCATGGATTGGACGGCGAGCAGTGTTCGGAATAAGCTGTTACCGTATTTTCTGCTGTATAGTGATATTGACGGCATCCTGTATGTAGATGAGAAAGAACAAGAAATTCATCAAATTCATTTTCAACTTGAAGAAGAGTGAGGGGTTTTATGAAAGGTCAACGACATATTAAAATACGTGAAATCATTACTAACAAGGAAATTGAGACACAGGACGAGCTGGTGGAAGCATTGCGTTCGTCAGGGTATCATGTAACACAGGCCACAGTTTCTCGTGATATGAAAGAGTTGCATCTTATTAAAGTCCCGATGGATGACGGCCGTTACAAGTATTCACTGCCAACGGATCAACGATTCAATCCTGTTCAGAAATTGAAGCGTACGCTTATGGACAATTTCGTTCATATTGATTCTACGAACAACCTGATCGTCATGAAGTGTCTGCCCGGCACCGCGAATTCAATCGCGGTATTGATGGATTCCATCGAGTGGAGCGAAATCATGGGAACGATCTGCGGCGACGACACCATGCTGATTATTTGCCGTACAAAAGAAGATAGTGATAAAATTGTGTCACAAATTATGTCATTTATTTCATAACGGATCTGATGGGGGTGTAACCGGATGTTAGCGGCCTTATCCATACGAAATTTAGCGGTCATCGAAGCTGTGACTGTTTCTTTCCATGAAGGGTTTCATGTTCTGACAGGGGAGACGGGTGCGGGGAAATCGATTATTATCGATGCGCTTAGTCTGATTATTGGAGGCAGAGCTTCTGCAGATATTATACGCTATGGTTGCGATAAAGCAGAGGTAGAAGCTTTATTTGAATTATCGGCCGACCATCCGGTTTGGGATGTGCTTGTGGGGCTTGGCATTCAAGCTTCTTCGGATGAACACTTGGTCATTCGCAGAGAACTAACCCTTCAAGGGAAAAGTATGAGCCGAATTAATGGACAGCTCGTTAATTTGACCATGCTCAGAGAGATCGGAGAACATCTTGTCAATATTCATGGACAGCACGAACATCAATCGTTGTTAAAGGTGGATAAGCATCTTTCTCTTTTGGATACATTCGGTGAGTCTATAATTGCTTCTGTAAAATCGGCGTACCAAGAAGTCTATAAGCGGTATACAACCCTGCGCAGAGAGCTTCAGGAGCTTGAGGACACAAGTCAAAAGGCATATCAAATGTTAGACTTGTATCGGTTCCAAATCGAAGAAATTTCAAGTGCTGAGCTGAAACTGGGTGAAGATGAATGGTTAGCGGAAGAAAAGAGAAAACTAGCCAATGCAGAGCGATTGATGGATGCGGTATCCGATGCTTACCAGCAAGTATACGGAAATAAAGGGCTAGATGCGATTAGTCGAGTTCTCTCGAAGCTTGAAGATATCGTCCCATTTGACGCCGCACGCATATCTCCAATTGTCGAGCAGCTTCAATCTGCTTATTACCAGATGGAGGACGCGGCATTCCAGCTTCGTGACTATCGTGAAGTCATTGAGTTTAATCCGGTACGTCTGGAGGAAGTGGAACAGCGTTTAGATATGATCTCATCCTTCCGTCGTAAATACGGGGAGAATGTTGAAGAGATCTTGAAATATTTGGAGCATATTCGCAAAGAGGCCGAAATGATCGAGAATAAAGATGAAATGATTCAAAAACTACAAGCTCAGGTGGACAAAGAATTCATTGAGCTGGTGAAGTTAGCGGAAGAGTTAAGCAAATTACGGAAGCAATGTGCAGAGCAATTGGCCGTACAAATGGAAACGGAATTGAAGAGCCTGCAGATGGAAAGAACTCGCCTTGAGGTCAAGATTGAACGTATGGAGGCATCGGACGGATTTGATGTAGATGGGGTACCTGTACGTTTTACCAAACATGGATTTGATACGGCTGAATTTCTAATCTCTCCAAATCCAGGGGAACCTTTACGCTCATTACATAAAATTGCTTCAGGCGGAGAATTATCACGCTTAATGTTAGCCTTGAAATCGATCTTTGCTTCAATTGATCGTGTACCTGTCTTGGTATTCGATGAGGTAGATACCGGCGTCAGCGGCCGCGCTGCGCAGTCCATTGCGGAGAAAATGTCTTCGCTATCCAGACAATGTCAAGTGTTCTCCATCACGCATTTACCGCAAGTTGCTTGTATGGCGGATCACCATTATTTGATACAGAAGAATGTGATTGACCAACGGACGATGACCATGGTGGAGGAACTGAATGAAGAGGGACGAATCATGGAGTTGGCCCGTATGCTCGGTGGCGTAGAAGTCACGGAAAAAACCATGCATCATGCGCAAGAAATGCTAATACTGGCGGATACAAGGAAAGCTGTCTAGGAATCATTTTCAGTAATAAAACGCTCTAGCCAAGGTTATCTTAAAGGTACGCAATTGGCGACAACCTTTCTCGTCAAGCGAAAGAAGGAAAGGGAGCGTGACACCTTGAACTCCAAGCAAAGCAAAAGATTATTTGGTCTTTTACTTGTCTTCTTCGTTTGTATGCTTTGTACAACGGCACCTTTTCAGTATTTCTCGACGTTTCCGAGTGAACTCAGGCTCTTCTCCGGACAACAGAAGGAATTGCGACTTGCGATGCCTATGATGGCACAGGCGGTAGTGGATCATCCTGATGTTATTCAAGTCAACGGTACATCACAGCAATCATTAAACGTATCTTTAAGAGATCCGATACGACTGAAGACACAGCAAAGCGGGCAGGCTGAATTGAAGTTACGCCTATTTGGTAAAATTCCGCTCAAGACCGTCAAAGTCAATGTCGTGCCAGACCTGAAGATTATTCCTGGCGGACAAACCATCGGTGTAAAGGTCAAATCAGCTGGTATTCTTGTTGTAGGGCATCACTTAGTTGCAGTCGGTCAAGAACGGAAAGTATCGCCAGGTGAGGATGCTAACATTCAATTAGGGGATTTAATTACTCGAATTAATGGGGAGTATGTAAACGACGTGACGAAAGTGGCACCGATTGTTACGGCAGCAGGTGAAGCCAAGCGTCCGATCGAGCTAACCATCAAGCGGAATGAAACCGAATTACACACGAAGTTAACGCCAGCTTATGATGTTGACGAAAAAACATGGCGTCTTGGCTTGTATATTCGTGACTCTGCCGCAGGGGTGGGTACATTAACTTTCTATGCGCCGGATCAAGGTGTCTTTGGAGCTCTTGGACATGTGATTACGGATATGGATACCCAGACCCCGATCGTTGTGGGCAACGGTGAGATCGTACAATCCAATGTCACGTCTATTTCGAAAAGTCAGAATGGTGAGCCTGGCGAGAAGAAGGCTTACTTCTTGAAAGAAAGTAAAATTCTTGGTAATGTTGAACGTAATACACATTTCGGGATCTTTGGTAAAATGCGTGAGAATCCTGAGCATAGTTTGTTTAAAGAAGGGATTCCTGTAGCGTTTGCTGAAGATGTCAAATTAGGCCCTGCCCAGATTCTTACCGTGATCGACGGGCAGCAGGTGGAACGTTTTAATATTGAGATCGCTCATGTTGCACATCAATCTGCTCCTGCAACGAAAGGCATGGTAATTCGAATCACGGATCCACGTCTTTTAGAGAAGACAGGTGGAATTGTTCAGGGAATGAGCGGAAGTCCCATCATACAGAATGGTAAGCTGATTGGAGCCGTAACCCACGTGTTCGTCAACGATCCGAAATCAGGTTATGGATGCTTTATTGAATGGATGTTGCAGGATGCTGGCGTAATGCTACGATCAACCAACACAAATCTTAAGGCGAGCTAGTGGCCTTAAGATTTTTTTGTCGAACGACAACGAACGTTGTTATGAATTGTAGCAAAATAATTATTATAAAATATTTTATGAAAAAAATAAAGAAATTAATTATTCGACAGAAGGAATTTTATGGTACATGTCGAAATTCTATTGTCAGACAGGGTGAAAAAGAAAATTCAAACTCATGAGAGATTAAGGGAGGACTCACATCGTGCAAAAGATCGAAGTGTTATTGGCTGACGATAATCGTGAATTCACAAATTTGTTAGCAGAGTATTTTTCGGAGCAGGGGGATATGAATGTCTCAGGAATCGCCTACAATGGCGAAGAAGTGATCCGCATCATCGAAGAATCCCGACAAGTTCCGGATGTTATCATATTAGATATCATTATGCCTCATCTGGATGGTCTGGGTGTACTTGAAAAGCTCCGCGAAATGAATTTGAGTCCGCAACCGAAGGTCATTATGCTCACCGCATTTGGACAAGAGAATATTACGCAGCGTGCCGTTCAGCTTGGTGCATCGTATTACATCTTAAAGCCGTTTGATTTGGAAGTGTTAGCAAATCGTGTGCGTCAGCTTATCGGAGCGACGAACCTTACATCCACGAGCTTACCTCTGTCATCTTCATCGAAACAATCAAGCAACGTGGTACCGATTGCCAAAGGCGGCAAGAACTTAGATGCGAATATTACATCCATCATTCATGAAATCGGCGTACCTGCACATATTAAAGGATATCAGTATTTACGCGAAGCCATAACAATGGTCTACAATAACATTGAAATCCTGGGTGCCATCACGAAAACGTTGTACCCTGCGATCGCTGAGAAGTTCAAGACAACGCCTTCTCGTGTTGAACGCGCGATCCGTCATGCGATCGAAGTGGCATGGACACGCGGCAACATCGACAGCATTTCGTACTTGTTCGGCTACACGATCAATATCTCGAAGTCGAAGCCTACCAACAGCGAGTTCATCGCGATGGTGGCCGATAAGCTGAGAATTGAGCATAAGGTGAGCTAGAGCGAAGCTGCTGACCTTCGATCGAACGTTATTTTGTGCAACGACTACAATTTCATAGTGAACACGCTCGCGCTTGCTATTCCGTTAGGTCGGAAGGCAAGCGTTTTTACTTTAATTGAAAATACGGATTTTGCCGTTTAATGTGGTTTTGTACTATAATGCAATCAATATGATGTAATGGTAAGAACTACGGAATGCAAGGAGAGAGAACCATGGATTACAAGAATTTGACGCATCAAGATGAGGATACAAACGTCTCCATGAAGCAGACAATTATCGCGATTGATCAACGTATCGCATCCCTCGAAGATAAAATGAATGTTGTTCTGGAGTTATGCTTGAAACAGAACGGACTTGCCAAAGAGGTAAAGTCAGCCCTAGATGAGATCAAGGAAGAAGTTAAATCCGCAAAACTGATGTCTATGTTAGGTCGTGAGAGCACAGGAGGGCTTCAAGCCAATACGGGAGTCGCAGCTCAAGAAACGCCTACGATTCCAACAAAGTGCCCGGAATGCGGCGCGGAACATCAAATGCAGGAGGTTAAGGAAACGGTTCGCGGTGAAGATGGATCGATCTTACATACGGATGTTCCTGCATTTGAATGCCAAATTTGCGGTGAGATTATGTTCACGGCAGATTCATACAGATATATGGAAAGATCGTAAGTATAGTGGAAACGTCTCATTGATTCTTTCAAGAATTTATCCTATACTGATTAAGCTTACTTCAAATTTTAAATATCGCCCAGTAATTCTTATGGATTATTGGGCTTTTTTAAATATAATTCCAATCTTATTACTTGGTATTATGAGCTTGACTTTTGTAATTAATAAATGTATAGTTAGTTACATAAAGTAAGTTTTATTAAAGGAGAAATTTAATGATGCTGAACAATGATATGATCTCAGTTTTAACTGATCGCATACAAACCGTTACTCATTCAAATAAAAATCTTATCCTGGTGGGCCCTATACAGCTGCCGGTAAATTTAGATGGTGAAACCGTCCCATTCCAATGGTACAGCTGGTTGGCGGCGGATCTATTTCCTGAAGGTGCTACGACGGAGGAGATTATTCAACAATTGCCATCCTTACATTTGGCGGAGAGCCAACAATCTAGCGTACTCGTCTATGGCGATTTCGAAAATGCCAACGAAGCGTTAATCCGCATGCACAGCATTTGTCATACGGGTGATATCTTCGGAAGCAAGCGTTGTGATTGCGGCTTCCAACTTCGTCAATCCATGCGCATGATTCAAGCACATGGCTCAGGTGCCTTGTTCTACTTGGCTAACCATGAAGGGCGTGGAATTGGTCTATTTAGTAAAGCGATGGCCTATATCTTGCAAGAAAATGGGTATGATACTGTTGATGCGAACCTGGAGCTCGGCTTTGCCGATGATACACGCTCGTACGCGGAGGCAATTGCGGTACTGCAAGCTTTGCGTACAAAACCCGTGTCATTGATCACGAATAATCCTAAGAAGCTTAAAGCCCTCAAAGCATCAGGCATGAATGTAGATAAACGTATTCCATTATGGGGAGATATCTCATCCTATAACGAAAAATATTTGCAGACCAAAAAAACACGATCAGGGCATTTGGAGAAAAATGAAGCTTTGATCTAAGAACAATAGCTCGTGATCGATAAAGCATCTACATGCGAAAGGCATGTGATGCTTTTTTTATATATAACCATATTTTTCTATCGGTTACCAAAATTAAGGTAAATAAACGACAATGGTCCTAATGGAAAAGTTACAAAACAGTAACTTTTAAGAAGATAGTCCGATAGATTGGTCTGGTATAGGCTGATATAGTAGGTACTGTAATTGGTAACTGATGATTCAATATTCTAGTAAAAGTTAAAAGAACTAATTCATGTTATTTCATGCTGTTATCTCACGACATCATACTTAGGCGGTAATTATTCATGTGCCGCAGACATCTTAGGAGGTTACATACGATGAAAAAAGTATTATTAGGATTACTACTAAGCACCATGGTATTTCAGACCGTTGCCGTGACATCGGCAAGCGCATCCCAAGCCCCTGTTAGCGGTGCGACGAAGTCGCAGTCACATCTACAGTCGGATCCGGTTGGCGCTGCCGACACCATGAATGTGGATGAGAGCGATCCGGATATGCCAGAGCTTGAGCCTGTTACGGATATAACCGCCTTTATGAGCCGAGCAGGGGTAGAACGAGCTGCAGCTGGTGCTCAAAATGCAACAACAAAAAGTACGGTAAATTTACGCAAAGGGCCGTCAACGTCCTCGAGTATACTTCGAAATCTTCCCAAAGGCGAGAAGCTTGTGATCTTAGGTAAAGCAGACTCGAATTGGTATCATGTTCAAGATAGCCAAGGTAACTTGGGGTATCTGAGTACGGCAAGCAAGTATACAAGCATTACAGGAGCTGCGAAGTCGGGTCTTATTGTATCGCGAGTGAATTTAAGAACAGAGCCTTCGACCTCTTCATCGGTAATTAAAAAGCTAGATGCAGGTCACGAGGTTGCTATTCTTAAGACCGTGAATGCAAATTGGCTCCAAGTATGGGATGGGCAAGGAAAAGTAGGATACATAAGTTCAAGCAGTCAATATATAAAAATCGGCGGTAGTGGATCAACAACGCCGCCATCATCCAATGCTCAGATCGAAAAAGTAATAAGTACAGGTATGAAATATCTAGGCACGCCTTATGAATTTGGTTCGAACCGCAATTCAACAAAAACGTTTGATTGTTCTGCTTTTGTCAGACAAGCCTATAAAGAGGCGCTTGGTATTGTATTAGGAACGGATTCCCGGAAACAAGGGGAATGGATTAAGAGTAATTCAACGGTGAAGAAGAGTATTAGTTCATTAAAACGTGGGGACTTAATGTTCTTTATGTCTTATAAAGGAACTAGCGCTTCCAGTTATAGCGGCATTAACAAGGATAAAGAGCGGATCACGCATGTAGGGATTTATTTAGGAGACGGCAAGATTTTGCATACATACTCGAAGGCGTCCGGCGGCGTGCGGGTGGATACCGTAAAAGGAAAGCATTGGGAGTATCGCTTCTTATATGGCGGAAGCGTGCTGAAATAAGCAAAAAATGAAAAAACCGAAAGAAAGATGCGTAGCAAAACGTATCTTTCTTTCGGTTTTTTTGTAATAATGGAAGAAAGATAGTAGGATGATGATATCGAGTTAATGAACTAGGGGGTTATCCAATCATGAAGAAAGACAAAGGTAAATCTAATCATTTGAATTCGGTAGGGCTCTCTCTCTCTGCCTTAGAGATTCATGAGAAAGAGTTCGGTTATTCAATACGGGGTTACAATATAGAGGAAGTAGATTTATACCTGGATCAAATCATAAAGGATTATGAGGCATTCCACAGCGTCATTCAAGAAATGCAGAAGTACATAAAAGATTTGCAAGACGAGATATCGGACATGCCTAAAACTTCACAAGAACCGGATAGCTTATTGGATCGTATTCGTGACTTAGAAGTCTATTGCTTCGGCCGAATGAAAGGTTAAATAGAAGACGTCCACTACGATCGTTGTAGATGGGCGTCTTGCTGATTCTTCCATAAATTAGTGAAACGAACGACGATAGTCCTAATTTGTTGGTTACAAAAAAGTAACTTTCGAGAAAAAAGTCCGATAGAGGTGCAACAGATAGACTGGTATAGTAAGGATATAAATGGTAACTGAAAATGCTTCAATCAGCTCATGACACATCAACAAGCTACTGCTATTGCAGCGGCGGACATCTCAGGAGGCTACATCACATGAAAAAAGTATTACTGGGCGTCGTCTTCAGTGCGATGCTATTACAAACCTTGCCATTGGCATCGGTAAGCGCAGCACCGGTAACAACGATAGCGGCAGGCGCGAAGTTAGCAACAACGAAAAATGCAGTGAACCTGCGTGTTGGCGCGTCGACATCCACGGATACCATCCGAAGTTTAGCTGTGGGTGAGACCGTTATGATCTTGGGACAGGCCAGTGTTAGTTGGTATAACGTGCAAGACAGCCAAGGAAATATGGGATACGTCAGCACGGATTCAAAGTACTTGCAAATTACCGGAACTGCGAGATCTGGTCAGACTCTAACTCGGGTGAATCTAAGAACCGCACCGTCAACGGACTCCACAGTTATTAAAACAATAGAGGCTGGACGTCAGTTCGCCGTCATAAATAAAGTCAATGAAAATTGGATTCAGGTCTGGGATGGAGAAGGAAAAGTCGGTTATATGAGTTCAAATACGCAATACGTTGCGTTAGGGACAACCGAAACAGGAACCGAAACTGGAAGCGGAACAGGAGCCGGAAACGCAACAGGGACAGGAACCGGAAACGCAACAGGGACAGGAACCGTGAAACCGCCAGTGACATCGTCGTCCACGAAAGTTCAGATCGAAGAAGTAATTGCGACGGGGATGAAGTACTTAGGAACGCCTTACGAATATGGTTCAGATCGGAATGCGACAACAACCTTTGATTGCTCAGCTTTTGTAAGACAAGCTTACCGTGAGGCGCTTGGCGTTGTGCTGGAGTCGGATTCCCGCAATCAAGGCGCGTGGGTAATGAACCATTCGACAGTAGTGACGGACATCGACGCATTAAAACGGGGCGATTTGATGTTCTTCGTGTCTAATCCAGGATCGAACGCCTCAACCAATGAGGGAGTCAATGGAAATACAGAACAAATTACCCACGTCGGGATCTACTTAGGAGATTATAAAATATTGCATACATATTCCAAGGCATCAGGCGGTGTTCGCATCGATTCTGTGCGTGATAATCATTGGGCCGATCGGTTTTTATTCGGAGGAAGCGTATTATAATAGAAGGGCGAACCGTCGAGTGAAGCTTCGAATATAATACAAGAAGTCACTTCGAGTAGAGGCGGGGGAGCTATGGCAGCGGATCGACGTAAAGAATCCAAAAAAAAAAACCAGCCACGGAAAGACCCGAATCCCCGTACACATAAGTTACATCGGTATCCCGAATTGTCTGTACAACAATGGGCGATTATTATTGCATTATTCTCGAATGCTTTATTCGTGGATTCTGTTATTATCAACCGCAATAAAACAGTACAGGTGATCTTAGGTGGGGATTTTAGCAAGATGGGTATGGTCTCACCGGAAGCGTTAACGGATGAATCCTTGGCAATATTTGAAGCAGTAGAAGCAGCCGATGCGGCGAACCTCTCGCAGCAACATCACCATCATCCGCCTACACGCTCTAATCCTGGTGGGAAGAAATCAGGGGCTAAAACGAAATCAAAACATTAACATAAGAATATAAAGAAGCTCGCAGCGTTCTGCGAGCTTTTTGTGATTAACGGTTAAATATTCCGTTTGGCACTTTCCCTGTCCATCGCGGACAAGGATCGATGCCGAGGGCGTAGGTTACCACGTGAGCCGTGTCTTTCAGCGAGACCGCGTCCGTTATGGTTGTTCCAGATAATACAGCTGGACCATGGCAACCCCAGAATACGGTCATATCTGACGGATGATTGCTGCCATGATCCCGTGGATGATCCCCGCCACCACCATGATCCGAGGTGATAATGATGAGGCTGTCTTCCAGCAACCCGGCTTCTTTTATAGCATCCAATACTACTCCAACATACCCGTCAATTTCCGTGATTTTAGCTAAGTATTCTGGTACATGTTCTCCGTACCCAAATTCATGTCCGGTATAATCCGGATCTCCAAAATGGATATACATCAGTGTAAGGTCGGGGTTGTTTCGAATATAGTCAGCGGATGCTTGAGCCAATTCGGGATCACGTACGGATAGATCGACAAAATTACATGATTGTTCGATGATACCGTAGTTGATCGGCGACCATTCGGAAAATGCGGCAATTTTAGCGTCGGGCCATTGTTGACGGACAAGCTTCATAAAGGAAGGATAGTCATTGTCTTCAGGGTATCTCGTATCCGAAGCAACTGAATTATTCAATTGATGCTGATCCGGATCTACACCATGGAACATGGACCCCCAACACTGCGCGCTGATTGAGGGGAAAGCGGTCTGTGCTTGATACGTCATCGCACCTTGTTGCAACAGCTCGTGAATATGGGGTGTCGGTGTATCTTTAATGAAATTCCCAGCCCCGTCTAATCCAATGACAAATACACGCTTACAAATTTGCTCCATGTTCGTTCATCCTCTTTTCTAGTTTTTAGTTAGATAAAGCGACAGAGATAATGCCCAGCGTAATCACGGCGGACAATGCAATTCTTCGCACCCCTTGCTGTTCTTTCAATAATAGAACTCCGAGTAAAGTACCGAATACCGTTCCGACTTCACGAATAGGAGCGATAGAGGACAGGGGCGACAAGGTCATGGCGAACAAGAACAAGAGGTAGGAGCCCGGAGAACAAATGGAGCCGACGAGGATCGTCTTCCAGTTCGCTTGCCATTCGGCCCGGATTTGGCGGGACCTTAACACCGTGAAAGATGAAAATACGACATAGCTTAAATTCGACAGCTCTAAGGTTGAGAGCGGTGAAAGATGCATAATAATTTGTTTATCCATCAGCGTATAGCCCGCGATACAGCAACCAACCACGAGTGCGAATAGCAATGCCGTTGGCTTTCCACCACCGCTTTGAATTCGAGAGCTGCCTTTGCTGAGGAAGCTGGATAATAGGCCGCTGATTGCAAATAGGCCTCCGACAATTAACAAAAGACCGATCCAGCCCATCGCAGGCAGTGATTCACCGAATAAAAACACGCTTAAGAGCGTAACGAGCATGACGCCTGTACCGCGCATTAAAGGATAGATTTGCGATAGATCCCCATAGGAATAAGACTTTGAGAGAAAAATGAAGTAAGCTCCCTGGAAACATACCGATGTAGCAATAAAACCTAAAGCTTCCATACTCAATGGTTTCGTGATAAGTTCATGAATAAAATAAGGCAGAAGGAGCAAGGCGCCTGTGATGTGGATGGACCACAAAAAAACAGATTTGTTCAGACTTTTCTTCGTGAACAAATTCCACACGGCGTGCATTATGCCTGAGCATAATACAAGTAAAACAGCAGTTGATAGCATGGTATCATCCTCATTTCTTTAGGTCAAAAGTACACAAAAGCATGTTTCATGGAGTGTGTGTTTGTGTGTGTTATTTTGTTTTGTTGTGTGTTTCGATGTGATTATAGACCGCTTTTGGCAGGGTGTCAATACTTCGGATTGGACATTTTAAAATGGTTCGTATATGTTTAGTTTTATGAGGTTATTGGACGAGATCGAGATTGAAGTAAGGGAGGAACATAACTTGTCGATTAAGGGAGAGGAGCGTAAACAGAGCATACTTCAACTTTTGCATGAAAATGGACGTGTGGAATCCGCATCTTTAGTCAAATATTTTAACGTTTCATTCGAAACCATCCGTAGGGACTTAGAAGAGCTGGAGGGAATCGGGAAGCTGAAACGAATGTATGGCGGCGCGATGCGGATCTCGGAAGAGGAAGTAGAGCTGCCTCATCTGGTGCGAGAGACGACACATGTTGAAGAGAAAGCACGTATTGGTGAGAGAGCAGCGCAGCTGGTGCAGCCGGGTGACGTTATTTTTATTGATGAAGGCACGACGCCAGTTCGCATGATCCCTTATTTGCTGGATTTAAAATCATTAACGATCGTAACGAGTTCATTTCCAACGGTCTCGCTGTTAATGGATTATTCAAATCAACAACGTTTCCTCGGCAAAATTATTTTTCTTGGCGGTGAAGTCAGTTCTCAGCATGCCAGAGTGGTTGGTTCGCTTTCGGAACAATGGATGGAGCAGCTATATGTCGATAAGGCGTTCGTATCCATTGACGGATTCGATCTTAAGCTTGGAATTACGAGCTTTGGTGCGGATAAGGCGACATTAACGCGCAAAGTGATCCAGCATGCAAAAGTAACGATTGTGATGGCAGATGCTTCTAAAATTAATGTTCAAGCACATTATCGGATAGCGGAGCTGGATAAGATTCACTATATGGTGTGCGACAAATTCCCCCCTGCAGAATGGGTGTCAGAACTAGAAGCCCCTGGTGTGATATGGTTGTGTTCGGATAACGGACGTACAAGAGAGGATATTTCATGACAACAGCAGGGTACAAACGTATGATCAAGATACAAAAAACGCTTCCCGACAGCTAAGGCCGCCGAAAGCGTTTTTTTTGCGTATCATTCTACTGCGGTCTTACACGTTTCTTCTTGAACCGAGGGGCAACGTAATTGCGTTTACGGTCACGGTAGAACGTCCATCCACCAATGAACACGATCCCCGCAGCAAACAGCACAAAGCCAATGGAAAAGCCCAGCCAACCAAAATCAGGAGCGAGATTCGTATCCCCGTGAGCAGAGAAGTAATTAAAAAGCGCATCTTTCATTAACACAAAGCCATAGGTCGCTGCAAGCCCAGGAATCACAAGAAGCAAGATGGCGATGAAGCGAGCTAAAATGATTTTCATATGTATTCCTCACCTTATTTTGGTAGTGTTGTTACGTCTATCATACCGTTTCCTTATTTTGTTGTCTATCGAAAGGCTTGGTTGGTAATCGACTGAAAAAAAGGTACAATAGAACCATCGGTTTTTACCTGTGAAAAATCATAGTTTACATATCGGGAGGAGCTTAAACCATGGCGTTAACGTATGATGTAGCTGTGTTAGGCGGAGGGATTGGCGGTTATACCGCTGCGATTCGTGCAGCACAATTAGGCAAGAAAGTTGCAATTATCGAGCAAGATATGCTGGGGGGAACCTGTCTGCATCGCGGATGTATTCCGAGCAAGACTTTCTTGCGCAGTGCAGAGGTATTTGCAACTTTTAAAGAGAGTGAGCAATTCGGTATTCAAGCCGAAAATATTTCGGTGCAATTTGATAAGATCCAGCAGCGAAAAGTCGGGATCGTGAATCAACTGCATCGCGGCGTGATTTATTTGATGCAGAAGAATAAAATCGATGTCATTCAAGGCAAAGGACGCGTCATCGGCCCGTCTATTTTTTCGCCAAAAAGTGGAGCCGTTGCGGTTGAACTACAAGATGGCGAGATGGAGACCGTGGTTCCTACGCAATTGATCATTGCGACCGGTTCCCGTCCGCGTACATTGCCTGGGATCGAAATCGACGGTCAATATGCGATGACAAGCGATGAGGCGTTGAACATGACAGAACTCCCTAAATCCATGATTATCGTCGGCGGCGGTGTGATTGGCGCGGAGTGGGCGTCGCTATTAAGCGACTTTGGGGTCGAAGTAACGATCATTGAGATGGCAGCGCATTTGCTTCCTACAGAAGAGCAAGAATTGGGTGCCGAACTGCAGCGGTTGCTGAAGAAACGCGGCGTTCGCGTATTGACTCAAGCTTCGCTAAATCCGGATAGCTATCGTGTCGAGCATGGTCAAGTACATATGGAAGTTACGAATAAAGGCAAAACAGAGACGATTCAAGCGGATAAGCTGTTGATTTCCATCGGCAGAGAAGCGAATGTCAACGGCATTGGGCTTGAAAATACAGATATTAAAGTGGAGCGCGGTGTCATTGTGGTGAATGAATCCATGCAGACGACAGAACCGCATATTTTTGCTGTGGGTGATGTCATAGGCGGGTTACAGCTAGCCCATGCCGCTGGACATGAAGGAATTATTGCAGCAGAACGAATTGCTGGATTAGACATTGAGCCTATGCAGGCGCATTTAGTACCACGTTGTATTTATACCCGGCCAGAGGTCGCGAGTGTAGGCTTCACAGAGAAACAAGCGCTCGAGCAAGGACGAAATATTAAGACGGCTAAAGTTTCTTTTAAAGCGATTGGCAAAGCTCTCGTGTACGGTGATAATAATGGCTTCGTGAAGGTTATTGCAGATCAAGATACAAATGACATCCTTGGTGTGCATATGATTGGTCCGCATGTGACGGATCAAATCTCGGAGGCTGTCCTCGCGCAAATCCTGGATGCTACGCCTTGGGAAGTGGGACAAGCGATCCACCCGCATCCAACATTGTCCGAAATTATGGGCGAGGCGATGCTCGCAATTGACGGGAAAGCTATTGGTATCTAGACAAGCATGGAACAAAGATCATTTTCTTTTTTCCTGAAAAGGGATTATAATATGTTTAACTCCTAGTCTTAGTACCAGGTTATAAAACCAATAGGGAATATAAAGGATGGTGTTTACGTGAAATCAGAAACTTCCGTACAACAGCAATCAAAACATGAACAGCTTGGATTAACTCATCACCAAGTCATTGATATGTACAGATATATGCGTATGGCTCGTTTGTACGATGAGCGAAGTCTCATTCTGCAGCGTGCAGGAAAAATTAATTTCCATGTATCCGGAATCGGACAAGAAACGGCGCAAGTTGCTGCAGCATTCGCGCTGGATCGCGAGAAGGATTTTTTCCTTCCGTATTACCGGGATTACGGGTTCGTATTAGCAGCTGGCATGACCTTGAAAGATTTGATGTTATCGGTATTTGCCAAAGCAGAGGATCCAAATAGCGGCGGGCGCCAAATGCCTGGACATTTCGGTTCCAAACGATTGCGTATTGTCACAGGCTCCAGCCCTGTAACAACACAGGTTCCGCATGCGGTAGGGTTTGCGTTGGCCGCGAAAATGCAAAAGAAAGATTTCGTCTCGTTCGTGACCTTCGGAGAAGGCTCCAGCAACCAGGGAGACTTCCATGAGGGATGTAACTTCGCAGGTGTTCATAAATTACCCGTAATCCTCATGTGCGAGAATAACCAATATGCGATTTCGGTACCGGTTCATAAGCAGCTGGGCGGAAAAGTGGCAGACCGTGCGCTGGGCTACGGCTTCCCTGGCATTCAAGTCGACGGAAATGACGCTCTAGAAGTGTACCGAGTCGTGAAAGAAGCTCGTGAGCGTGCGATTCGCGGTGAAGGTCCAACGCTAATTGAAGCGATGATGTACCGTTTATCGCCGCATTCCACATCCGATAACGATATGGCTTATCGTACCAAAGAAGAAGTCGAAGAGAACCGTAAGAAAGACGGGGTACTGAAGTTCAAGAATTATCTAATTGAACATGGGATTTGGACAGAAGAGCAAGAAGCAGAGCTCGTTGCCGAGCTGACCAAAGAAATGAAAGAAGCAACGGAATACGGCGACAACGCACCGTTCCCTAAACCCGAGGATACGCTGCTTCATGTGTATGCCGGAGATGGAGAGGTGAAAGCATAATGCCAGTTATGGAATATATTGATGCGATTCGTCTTGCGATGAAAGAGGAAATGGAACGTGATGAGACGGTATTCGTGCTCGGCGAAGACGTAGGAACCAAAGGTGGTGTCTTCACGACGACAAAAGGACTGATGGAACAATTCGGTGAGATGCGCGCGATGGATACGCCATTGTCGGAGTCCGCCATTGCGGGCGTTGCTATCGGTGCTGCGATGTATGGGATGAAGCCCATTGCAGAGATGCAGTATTCGGATTTTATGTTCCCAGCAACGAACCAGATCATCAGTGAAGCCGCGAAAATTCGTTATCGTTCGAATAATGACTGGACGTGTCCTGTTGTTATCCGGGCACCGATCGGCGGCGGGATCTTTGGTGGATTGTACCATTCCCAATGTCCAGAATCCGTATTCTTCGGTACCCCTGGATTGAAGATTATCGCTCCGTATTCGGCGTATGATGCGAAAGGATTGCTCAAAGCAGCCGTTCGCGACCCGGATCCCGTCATTTTCTTTGAGAATAAAAAATGCTACAAATTGATTACCGAAGATGTGCCTTTGGATGATTATATCGTCCCGATCGGAGTAGCAAATGTGCTTCGCGAAGGTACGGATATCACGGTTATTTCATATAGCTTACCCTTACATTTTGCCATGCAAGCTGCAGAAGAACTTGCTAAAGAGAACATCAGTGCACATATTCTTGATTTGCGCACCATTCAACCCCTGGATCGGGATGCGATTCTTGAAGCAGCGAAGAAGACAGGAAAAGTTCTCATCATTCATGAGGATAATAAAACAGGCGGTGTAGGCGCTGAGGTCTCTGCGATTATTGCAGAGGAAATGTTGTTTGATCTGGATGCACCGATTATGCGCCTCTGCGGACCTGATGTACCAGCGATGCCGATCAGCCCGCCTATGGAGAGGTTCTTCATGCTGAATAAAGACAAGGTGAAAGAAGCAATGCGTAACTTGGCTCTATACTAGAATGCATGAAAGAGCCCCATCCGAAAAAGTTCAGGAGATGAGAGAATGTCTAACCATACAACAAAAGTGGAAATCACCATGCCGCAATTCGCCGAATCGCTCGTTTCGGCGACAATCGGCAAGTGGTTGAAGAAGCCCGGGGATCGCGTAGAACAATATGAACCTATTTGTGAAGTGTTGACAGATAAGGTAAATGCGGAGCTTCCTTCTACAGTTGAAGGTGTATTGAAGGAAATTATTGTTGAAGAAGGACAAACGGTTGACGTTGGCGTGGTCATCGCTTATGTGGAGGTCGCGTCATCCGAAGCAGCTTCGAACACAAGCGTGGGGGGACATCCGGCGGAAGCGGAAGCCTCAACAGGGAATGCCCCTGAATTAACCGGTGATCAGAGCATGCGGCACCGCTACTCGCCTGCCGTACAGCAGTTGGCTGGAGAGCATGGTGTAGATTTGAATCAAGTCGTAGGGACAGGCTTGGGCGGACGTATCACGCGTAAAGATGTGCAGCAGTATATCGAGAATGGGCAGCCGAAGGCAGCGGTTGCGGCCGTGGCTGCTTCCGTACCAAGCACTGCGGCGTCTGCAGCATCAACCGCGCCTGTAAATGCGGGGAACGCAACGTCTGTACGTCATTCCGGATTGCATTTATCTGCGACACCGAAGATTCCGCAGATTGAAGTGGAGAAACAGCAGTCCGTTTCGAATAATGAATACTTTATCGATGTAACCCCGCTTCGGAACACGATTGCCAGAAATATGCGTCAGAGCGTAACGGAAATTCCGCATGCTTGGACGATGATCGAAGTGGATGTGACGAATCTAGTGCTGCTTCGCAACAAACATAAAGACGAGTTTATGCGTCGTGAAGGCATTAACCTCACCTACCTCGCATTCCTATTGAAAGCCGTTGTCAATGCCATCAAGGATTATCCGATTATTAACTCCGTCTGGGCTGTAGATAAGATTATCGTGAAGAAGGATATCAACATTTCACTTGCGGTAGGGACAGAAGATTCTGTGATTACACCAGTGATCAAGAAGGCAGATACGCTTAATATTGCGGGCCTTGCACGTGAAGCAGACCGTCTGGCGAAGCTGACGCGTTCAGGTCAATTGAAGCTTGATGATCTTCAAAGCGGAACCTTCACCATCAACAATACAGGCTCCTTCGGGTCCATCCTATCGTATCCGATTATTAACTATCCGCAAGCTGCCATTCTGACGTTTGAATCCATTGTGAAGCGTCCCGTCGTCATTAATGACATGATTGCCGTTCGTTCAATGACCAATTTGTGCCTATCACTGGATCATCGTATTTTGGATGGTGTCATTTGCGGCCGTTTCTTACAGCGTGTCAAAGAGCATATGGAAAGTTATGATATTGATACCAAACTATACTAAGGTACTTCAGAAAGCGTGAGACTAGACAATGAGTAATGTACTAGATGTGAGTTATCATCCGTCCATGGAGTATGGGCAAGCTTGGGACCTGCAGAAATCATGGGTGAAGCAAATAGATCAAGAGGAGAAGGGTTCATCTCTGATCCTCTTGCAGCATCCGCCGACCTATACGATCGGATCACAGCGTCATCCAGAGCATCTGTTATGGAGCGAAGAGCAGCTTAAAGAGAAAGGCATCTCCGTATTTGAAATTGACCGCGGGGGAGACATTACGTATCACGGACCGGGTCAACTTGTGGGATACCCTTTAATCGTGCTGGATGGCGAGAAGCTGGACCTTCATGGATACTTGCGTCAGTTGGAGCAGGTTATTATTAATTATTTGGCAAAATACAATATTGAGGGCAGTCGTAAATCGGAGTTTACGGGTGTATGGGTGGGCGATGTGAAAATAGCCGCGATCGGCGTTAAGTTCAATAAACGCAGACACCGCCGCGGCTTTATCACGAGTCATGGATTTGCATTTAACATTAAATCCGGTATTCAGTACGAAGGCTTCACAGGAATTGTTCCCTGCGGCATTCAAGAGTACGGCGTGACATCGCTGGAAGATATCACCGGATTAAACTTCACTGTGGAGCAAGTCGCATCTGAAATTGTGCCTTTCTTCACGAGTGAATTCGGATTTGAGCCTGTCCAACTTGATTTAGTATAGGAAAGGCTCAATAACCATTAATAAGGTGGAACCGACCATGGCAGCCAGCATGAGATAAATGATAATGCGGAACCATTTTTTTTGCTTTTTCATAGGCATATGTTCTCCTTTATTCGAGTATCATAACGTCTATTCTAACGTAAGATGACATTGGAGGGAAGTCGAATGGTACAACAAGAGCGTTTGATCCAACAATTTCTAGAATTAGTTCAAGTGGATAGCGAGACAAAATTCGAACAAGAGATTTCTCAAGTATTGAAGAGCAAATTTAGTGAACTTGGATTATCGTATTTTGAGGATGATGCCGCTGAGAAGACAGGTCATGGCGCGGGAAATCTTATCGTGACTTTACCAGCTACAGCAGGCAAGGAGCATCTGCCGACGATTTTCTTCACATCCCATATGGATACCGTAACCCCAGGGAAAGGAATCAAACCTTCGATTGGTGAGGATGGGTACATACGGAGTGATGGGACAACGATTCTTGGCGCAGATGACAAGGCAGGGCTAGCGGCCATGTTAGAGGCCATCAAGGTATTGCAGGAGAACGAAATTCCGCATGGGAAAATTCAATTTGTCATTACGGTAGGGGAAGAATCCGGTTTATATGGTGCACGTGCGATGGATCCGCAACATATGGAAGCGAAGTTCGGGTATGCGCTTGATTCTAATGGAGCGATTGGCGGGATTGCGGTTGCAGCGCCAACGCAAGCGAAGATCTTCATGAAAATTTATGGAAAATCAGCCCATGCAGGTGTAAATCCTGAGGATGGGATCAGTGCGATCCAAGTCGCAAGCAAAGCGATTTCCCGCATGAAGCTAGGCCGAATTGACCATGAGACCACCGCGAATATCGGTAGATTCGCTGGAGGCGGCGCGACCAACATTGTCTGCGATTTTGTGCAAATTGATGCGGAAGCGCGGAGTATCGTACAGGACAAAGTGGATGCGCAAGTTGCATCCATGAAAGAGGCGCTAGAATCGGCAGCTTCTGATTTCGGTGCTCGCGCTGAATTTGAATGCATTCTTCTCTATCCGGCTTATAAGTATACGGAGCAAGACGAAGTGGTTCAATTAGCGATGCATGCGATCAAGAATATCGGGAAACAGCCGACAACGTTCCATACAGGCGGCGGCAGTGATGCGAATATCTTTAATGGGATGGGAATTCCGACCGTCAACTTATCGGTTGGTTATGAAGACATTCATACGACCAAAGAACGGATTAAAGTAGAAGATATCGTGGACTTAACGACGCTCGTGATTGAGATCGTAAAATTAGTGGATTAATATTTCTATCGTTAGAGCCCCTTTAGCTGAGGTATGCATAGCTAAAGGGGCTCTTTTCGGTATCCCCGCTTTTCTCATTTGGTACGATAACTGGATGCGCTGCTTATTCTTGAATCGATAAGTGTCTTGAGAGTTGCCTTTGGGTCGTTGTTTTGGTGAAGCTGGCGCAAATGGTGGCGGATCTCCCAAGCTTTGCCAACCATATGCATTTGTTGGGGCTGGATATAGGTTTTCATTCGGATGTCCTCCTCAGCTTTCGTGGATGAAGTTTGGTATAATTAAGTCATATGATCGAGATGGACAAGTTAGTACACGTTCCGAAGGAGTGTTGAATAGAGTGGCAGATCAATCCAATAAGTTCGAAGAGATAACGATAAGCACGGAGCCTATTTTTCAAGGGAAAGTAATTTCCTTGCAGGTGGATACCGTCCGTCTTCCCGATGGGAATACAGCGACCAGAGAGATCGTGAAGCATCCGGGAGCCGTAGGTGTGCTGGCACTGCATCCCAAAGGGATGCTCGTCGTGGAGCAATATCGGAAGGCATTAGGGAAATCTCAAGTCGAGATTCCTGCAGGCAAACTAGAACGGGGTGAAGACCCGATGGAAGCAGCGAAGCGGGAATTAGAGGAAGAGACAGGGTACAAATGCGGGACAATCCGTCATTTAAGCTCTTTCTATACGTCGCCAGGATTTGCTGACGAAATCATTCATCTCTACGTTGCGGAAGATCTACAGCAAGGTGAAGTACAGCTGGATGAGGATGAATTCCTGGATGCGGAGATTATTACGTTGGAGCAGGCAGAGCAATATATGGCAGAAGGACGAATTAGTGACGCCAAGACCATTACAGCGGTGTATGCGTGGAAGCTATATGCCTTAACAGGGAGGCTGGGATGAGCACGAATCTCTCAAGTCAAGAGCCTGTACTGAACCCTTGTTATGCAGATCTCCATATTCATATCGGAAGAACCGAACAAGGCAATCATGTGAAAATTAGCGGCAGCAAAGATTTAACGTTCGCCAATATTGCCCATGAAGCTGCAGTACGCAAAGGAATTGAGCTTGTTGGCATCATAGATTGCCACGCCCCTTCCGTACAGACGGATATTATCCGTTGTTTAGATCGAGGAGAAATGCATGAGGTTGCAGGCGGAGGCATACAGTACCGTGGCACCACGATCCTCTTAGGCAGTGAAATCGAAGTACGTGACGAAGGCCGAGGAGCAGCGCATGTATTAGCCTACTTTCCAACGTTATGTGTGATGCAAGACTTTACGATCTGGATGTCCAAGTATATGAAAAATGTGGAATTAAGCTCCCAACGAATCTATGTGACAGCCAAAGAATTGCAGCGTGAAGTCGTGGATCGTGGCGGCATTTTCATTCCAGCGCATATTTTTACACCCCATAAAAGTGTCTACGGCAGTAGTTCAACGCGGATGGAGCATATCTTGGATTTAGATCTTATTGCGGGTGTGGAACTGGGTCTAAGTGCGGATTCCGAAATGGCTGGTCTTATTTCCGAGCTAGATCGTTATTCGTTCTTGACCAATTCCGATGCGCATTCCTTAGGGAAGATTGGCCGTGAATACAATATTCTGCAGCTCGAGGCACCGAATTTCGATGAATTTAAAAAAGCGCTAGGCAGGGAAGCCGGCCGTCATGTTGCAGCGAACTATGGTCTGAATCCGCGATTAGGTAAATATCATCGTACGTTCTGCATGCAATGTGACTCCATTATTGACGAATCCCAAGCGACAGAAGTGCGTTGTCCTTATTGCGGTGCGACCAAGGTTGTGCGCGGCGTCATGGATCGTATTGCTGCAATAGCGGATCGAGAGGATCCTGTTATTCCGGCCTACAGACCGCCGTATTATTATCAAGTACCCTTAGAGTTTCTCCCTGGTTTTGGTCCACGCAAAAGGGAAGTTTTGTTAGAACGGTTTGGAACCGAGATGTATATTCTGCATCATGCGCGCGTCGATGAGCTGGCAGAGGTGGTTGGCCAAGCGTTAGCGGAGCAAATTATCCTTGCTCGCTCTGGTCATCTTGGCATTGTTGCAGGTGGAGGCGGTGTGTACGGTAAGATTACTCGAATGGAATGACATGAAATAAGCATACTCTAGCATTCTCTCTCATAATCTATTAGTAGTTAGTTGTTGCAGGAGACAAGGGAGGGAATCTAGAGTGGTGCAGCTCATACGCCAGACGTTTCGAGATCAGATGAACTTATATGTTTTTGTTGCCGTATTGTTTATTGTTGGGGTTGTATTCGGCGCTTTGATGGTTAATGCACTTTCATTAGAGCAGCAGCAAGAATTAAGCAGCTATGTGGGGAATTTTATTCATACGATGGATAGCAAGACAACTTCAGCCCATGTACAGACCTTTTGGCAGAGTGCATTTGATTATCTGAAGTGGGTTGCTCTGATATGGATCTTAGGCTTGTCCGTGGTCGGACTGCCATTTATTCTTGTATTGGATTTTATTAAAGGCGTATTGATCGGATTCACGGTTGGATTGCTCGCAGGACAGTTCTCTTGGAAAGGCTTATTGTTCGCCTTGGCTTCCATTGCTCCGCAGAACATGATCGCCATCCCCGTGTTATTCATCGTGAGTGTCGCAGCCATCTCGTTTTCGCTGTACATGATCCGCAGCCGCGTTATGATGAAGAGGAACTTCACGATGAAGCAGCCGTTCCTGACTTATATGACGTTAACGACAACCATGGCGGTGGTATTGTTGGGCATTGCGGCATTCGAGACCTGGGTATCCCCGACACTGATGCAGTGGGTTGCTCCCATGCTTCCAGAAGTTGCTTTGAAGCACTGAATCTAGCAAATGAATTGACTTTATTCGCTGAATCCCCCTATAATGAAAGCAATGAAAAGGCATGCGGTAAGGTGTAAAGGGGGGCTATTGATGGAAGAGCGGATCGATAAAATAAAGCAGCAGCTACAATCGCAAGGCTACAAGCTAACCCCGCAGCGCGAAGCGACGGTTCGGGTTTTGTTAGAGAATGAGGACGACCATCTGAGTGCGGAAGATGTATTTATGCTTGTTAAAGATAAAGCGCCTGAAATCGGATTGGCCACCGTATATCGAACCCTTGAGTTGCTTAGTGAACTGCATGTTGTTGAAAAATTAAATTTTGGCGATGGCGTTGCTCGGTACGATTTGCGTACGGATAGCAACAAACATCACCATCATCATTTAATTTGTGTGCAATGTGGAGCGATGGATGAAATTCGTGAGGATTGGCTTGGACCACTCGAAGAACGTTTGGAGAAAGAATTCAATTTCACGGTTATAGATCATCGGCTTGATTTCCAAGGGATTTGTTATCGGTGCAAAGCGAAGGAAAAGAATAAAGGGACGGAATCCTAACATGAAAGCTCTTATACCTATAAATGAGGTATAAGAGCTTTTTTTGTTCGCGCTTTAACCAGAGAATGTGTTAAAGTTTTCCTTTTTTCCTGCGCGTCGATAATTTAAAGGCAGCACGGTTTACTTGAAGCAAGCCGTGACCCTGCGCGGTTTTCGGGATTCCTTTGAGCTTCACAGCTGTTGAAGTAAGCAAATGGCGAACAAGTCTTGGCGTCAGGTTAGGCTGCAGATGCAAGAGGAGCGCCGTGCTTCCTGCGGCATGCGGGGAGGAGAAGGAGGTGCCGGATTCAATCGCAGTTCCTTTACCGACTCGCAGCGAGCGAATATTTTCACCTGGTGCCGTAATATCTATGCCTTTGCCGCGGCTGCTGAAATTTGAAATTTGGTTCCGAATATTCGAGGAGGCAACGGCGATCACCTCTGGATATTTAGCAGGCTCATCGATCCCGCCGGACATGCTTCCGTTGTTGCCGGCAGATGCCACGATTACAATTCCTTTGCGATAGGCTTTACGGATCGATTGCTGAAGCGCAGAACTATGTTGATTTAAGCCGAGACTCATATTAATGACATGCATACGATGTTGTATACACCATTCAATGCCTTCAATGATGTCGGATACGAACCCGTTCCCGAACACATCCAATGCCTTCACCGCATACAGCTTGGCAAGAGGAGCAGCACCCGCAATCGTCCCTGAATTTCCTCGCGCGGCTGCAACACCCGCCACAAACGTCCCGTGACCGTTGTTATCCCGGAAAGATCTCTGGCGATTGATGGTATTGATGCCTCCAAAAACCTTGACATCGTGATTGGGACCAATACCCGTATCGATGATTCCGATTCGAACCCCTTCACCTAAGGATATGGGCCATACTTTTGGGGCGCGGATCCGGCGAATCCCCCATGGAATGTTCAGTTTCGGCGACGATGCATAAACGCTTCTTTTGGGAGAACCTCCATGAGCCTTCACAGCGATATCCGTTTCGACTCGGTGAATGCTTGGATGTTTTGATATTTCATGAACATGCTTTTCACTCTTGATGTGAATACACACCATACGTGCGGATTTAACTTGTTTGAGAGGGGTGATGTTTTTGTTTTTCAAAAATCGCACACACTGATGATAGCTCTTATTGTCTTTAAAAATGATAATTTTCCGCTGGCTTCGCTTCGTGGATTTTGAATCGATGGCCGCGGTGAGCGTTGAGAGCCATTTTCCCATGCTAATGATCTCCACCTTTTTCAACGAATGACTAGACTAGTGACTAGTTCTATCGTATGTGGACGAATGATGCGGGGTGCATCTCTTCTCGAACAAGAAATAGGTTACATACACCTTAAAGGAGGTCTATCTATGATTATTGGAGTACCTAAAGAAATTAAAAATAATGAATTGCGTGTTGCCCTCGTCCCAGGCGGAGCTGCGTTATTAAAAAGCTATGGTCATCAAGTTCTCGTGGAACGTGGAGCAGGTATGGGAAGCGGGTTTACCGATAAAGAATACGAAACCGCAGGTGCGGTACTCCTGTCTGCCGAAGAGGTTTGGAAGCAGTCCAGTATGATCATGAAAGTCAAGGAACCGTTGCCTGAAGAATACGGACTGTTCAAGGAAAATCAGATCTTATTCACTTATTTGCACCTTGCTGCTGCCGGCGGGTTGACCGATGCATTATTGGAGAAGAATGTCACAGGCATTGCTTATGAGACAATTCAATTGCCTAACGGAAGTCTTCCGCTGCTCACCCCGATGAGCGAAGTCGCAGGACGAATGTCTGTTCAAGTGGGAGCCCATTTTTTAGAAGCTTACTTTGGCGGACGCGGCGTGCTTCTAGGAGGTGTTCCTGGTGTGCCTGTCGGTGAAGTTGTCATTCTAGGCGGTGGAATCGTCGGAACCAATGCGGCTAAAATGGCGATTGGACTTGGCGCGAACGTGACGATTATTGAACGAAGTGCTGACCGGATGCGATATTTGGATGATTTATTTGGTGGACGTTTACGCACCTTAATGTCGAATCCGCATAATATTGGCGAAGCCGTCAAACAAGCTGACTTACTGATTGGTTCGGTCTTGATTCCTGGTGCACGCGCGCCGCGTCTTGTGACAGATGCCATGGTTCAGACGATGAAGAAGGGCGCAGTCATTGTCGATGTAGCGGTAGATCAAGGGGGCTCCATTGAGACCATAGATCGCGTTACGACACATGATCAACCGGTATATGAGAAATATGGCATCGTACACTATGCGGTTGCGAATATGCCTGGTGCGGTTCCCCGTACTTCGACGTTTGCGCTGACGAACGTGACATTGCCTTATGCGCTAGAGTTGGCAAATAAAGGCGTTGCCTCTGCGATACATGATAATACGGCCTTGCTGCTCGGTGTGAACACATATGGAGGCCAAGTTACGCACAGGGCTGTCGCAGAAGCGGTTAACAAGCCTTTTGCACCTTTAAATATGTAATACGCAGCTGTTCTATCCGCATTCGACCTATTGAATCATCATAAATTTCAGGGACGAGTCATAATCTCTAGGTAAAGACTCTCTGATAAAGCAGGTGGCAGGATGATTGTGTCGGTACGCAAGTGGATGGAACGGCTGCGCTTTTTAATATTGTTCTTGGCACTAACCTATTTTCTGGTGCAAATCTTAGGGTTATTCTCGGATTGGATCACCCCTGTTGATCGTTACCGCGAGCCTCACGGCAAGGCGGTCAAAGTCTTCCATCAAAATACGATCATCGATATGGAGAATGACTCGTTCACGGATCAGTTAAAGTTGTTCTTCTGGTATGGCGAGTGATTCGGAGAACCGAGGCAGGAAAATGGCACCCGCTTGTTGAATCATTGTAGAGATGAATGATAAGGGAGCTTGATTGAATGAACAAACATCTGCGAGCCTTTATACATTTTCTCTCTGAGGAAAAAGGATTGTCACGCAACACGCTGGAATCTTATGAACGGGATATAACGCAGTTCATCACGTTCATGGATGACAATCGGCAAATTCATGAAGTGCAAGCCATAAAGAAGACTGATATTGCTCAATATATATACCATGTGAAGCAGTTAGGGCGTGCGCCTTCAACATTATCCAGAAGCATTGTATCCATACGTTCTTTTTTTCACTATCTTGTTCGGCAGCAATCCATTACACAAGATCCTTCCATGGATATGGAAGCGCCTAAGTTGGAGAAAAAAGCTCCGTATGTATTATCTGTTGCGGAAATTGAGAGACTGTTAAATGCTCCTTCAACGGCGTCACAACAGGGCACTCGGGATAAAGCAATGCTTGAGGTGCTGTATGCTACAGGGATTCGCGTATCGGAACTCATCTCCTTGGATGTGGATCACATTCATTTGGATCTTGGTTTTATACGGTGTATCGGCGGCAATGGGAAGGAACGGATTATTCCGCTCGGACGAATTGCAGCCACCTGTTTAGCAGAATATATGAAGGATGCACGGGTGAAATTGCTTAAAGATCGCGTTGAAGAGACGGCGCTATTCGTCAATCAATTATCAACGAGATTAACCCGGCAGGGCTTCTGGAAAATTATTAAAAAATATGCGCGAGAAGCCGAAATAGAGCATGAAATCACCCCCCATACCTTGCGACATTCGTTCGCTGCCCATCTGATCGAGAATGGGGCTGATCTGCGTTCCGTTCAGGAAATGCTTGGACATGCGGATATTTCAACAACACAGATTTATACTTTGGCCATGAAACGAAGCATGAAAGACGTCTACGAGCGAGCTCATCCGCGAGCACGTATGACGTGATGGAGACGACAGAAAGGAATGAGACGATTGGCTACTCCCAAAACATTCAAACGCATTTGCGTCATCGTATTGGATAGCGTTGGCATCGGTGAATTGCCGGATGCTGCGGAATTTGGAGATACGGGCTCCCATACGCTCGGCCATATTATTGAACGCAAGCAGGATATCGAGCTTCCACATCTAGCGGAGCTTGGACTAGGCAACATTGCGCCGTTAGGCAAGGTTAAACCCGTGGATCACCCGAAAGCTTATTACGGTAAAATGGCTGAGGTATCCGTCGGGAAAGATACGATGACAGGGCATTGGGAATTGATGGGGCTGAAAATTAATACCCCGTTCAATACATATCCTGACGGTTTTCCGCCGGAATTAATCTCGGCTTTTGAAGAAGAGACAGGCCGCAAGGTACTAGCCAATAAGCCAGCCTCAGGGACCGAAATCTTAGTGGAGTTCGGCGAAGAACAAATGAAGACAGGGGCTTGGATTGTATATACCTCGGGGGATAGCGTGCTTCAAATCGCTGCGCATGAGGATGTCATCCCGTTAGACGAGTTATACCGAGCTTGTGAGATCGCACGCCGATTAACGATGGATCCGAGATTCTCCGTTGGCCGTGTCATCGCGCGGCCTTATGTAGGCCAGCCAGGTGCATTTAAACGCACGCCAAATCGGCATGACTATGCGGTTAAGCCGCCGGAACCAACCGTTCTGATTGCCTTGAAGGAGGCTGGCTACGAGGTTCGATCTGTCGGTAAAATCAACGATATCTTTACAGGAGAAGGCATTACCTCATCGAAATCGACGAAAAGTAATGACGATGGGGTTGAGAAGACCATGGAAGATCTGGATCAATCCTTTGAAGGTTTGATCTTTACGAATTTGGTTGATTTCGATTCCCTGTACGGTCATCGCCGGGATCCGGAAGGCTATGGACGCGCCTTAGAAGCATTTGATCGACAGCTGCCGGAGATCATGCGGCGCATCGGTGATGAGGATTTGCTCGTCATTACAGCGGATCACGGTAACGATCCGATCCATGCAGGTACCGACCATACGCGCGAATATGTCCCTGTTCTGATGTATAGTCCTTCGTTGAAGCATCCGGATACGATTGGTGTTCGCGCGACCTATGCGGATCTGGCAGCAACCATTGCCGATAATTTCGAGGTTACGGCACCGTATCACGGAACCAGCTTCTTATCGCAATTGAAATAAGAATGGGAAGTGGATTCGAGTAATCATGAGGAGAGAGAGCGAATGTCGAAGGTATTAACGCATGACATGATTCAAGAGGCAGCGAAGTATATTGAATCCCAAATTACGACAAAGCCGGACATCGGATTAATTCTGGGATCAGGCCTGGGTATCCTGGCGGAATTGATTCAGAATGGCGTGACGATCCCTTATGGGGATATTCCTCACTTCCCTGTGTCGACCGTGGAGGGACATGCTGGAGAGCTTCTCATTGGGGAAATTGAGGGGCGTACGGTCGTGATGATGAAGGGACGCTTCCACATGTATGAAGGATACGGAGCGCAAGTGACTGCATTTCCTGTGCGTGTCATGAAGGCGCTTGGGGTTACGACCTTGCTTGTAACGAATGCGGCAGGCGGTGTGAATACCGCCTATCAACCGGGGGATTTAATGCTGATTCAAGATCATTTGAATTTGACAGGCAGCAACCCGCTGACAGGCCCGAACGATTCGAAGTTAGGTGCACGCTTCCCGGACATGTCGGATGCTTATACACGCCGTCTTCGCACGATAGCCCAAGAAACGGCGGCCGCTCATCAAATCCCTTTGCAAGAAGGCGTGTATGCTGGATTGCTGGGACCGAATTATGAGACTCCTGCAGAGATCCGGATGCTTCGTGTTCTCGGTGCAGATGCCGTGGGGATGTCTACCGTGTCCGAGGTCATTGTAGCTCGTCATGCGGGTCTTCAAGTGCTTGGTATCTCGTGTATCAGCAACATGGCGGCAGGAATTCTAGATCAGCCCCTGTCCCATGAGGAAGTCATGGAGACGACGGAACGTGTCAAAGATAAATTTTTACGGCTCGTGCTGGCACTCATCCCGCAGATCTAATGCGCATTGGGATGGGCACAAAAAAAGAACCGACAGCTTACCAAGTAAGTCCAGCCGGTTCTTTTGCCATGATTATGTGAGTGACAAAGTCTTGATATGTTGTTGTTGTTGTTGTTGTGCCGGTTTAGCTTATGCCTGTTTTTTGTAGGGCATGATCCCAGCTTGGATAATAGTAGAGTGCATTCTGCATCAGCTCGGGATGTGATTTTTTGACACTTTTCTTGTTCAATGACTCACCACTTGCGTGCAATTGTCTAATTTGGTTGATGACATCGTCCGCATTCATTTGAACTTCCATGGAAATCACTCCTTTTTAAAAATTATTATTTAGTATTGACCAGTTTTGGGGCAATCTAATCGATAAAAGCCAGAATAAACCATTTGTTCACAAATTCGCCATAATTCATAATTTTATCATGCCAGGGAGGCTATGTGATGAGAGCAATCGATATCATTCAGAAAAAAAGAGATGGACACGAATTAACGACAGAGGAAATCGCATTTATCGTACGCGGTTATAGTGACGGGAAGGTTCCAGATTATCAAATGTCAGCCTGGGCTATGGCTGTCTACTTTCAAGGAATGAATGCCCGTGAGACGGCGGATTTAACGCTAGAGATGGCGAAATCCGGGGATACGATAGATCTTAGCCCTGTTGCTGGAATCAAAGTAGACAAGCATTCCACAGGCGGCGTGGGCGATAAGACAACGATCGCGCTTGCACCGCTTGTTGCGGCGGCAGGCGTTCCCGTGGCCAAGATGTCTGGTCGGGGATTAGGTCATACCGGGGGCACGATTGATAAGCTGGAAGCGATAACAGGATTCTCGGTTGAATTAACGAGAGAGCAATTTTTTGCCCAAGTGAATCAAATCGGTGCAGCCGTTATTAGTCAGAGCGGTAACATCACGCCGGCGGATAAGAAGCTCTACGGATTGCGTGATGTGACGGCTACAGTTGAGAGCATTCCATTAATTGCGAGCTCTGTGATGAGCAAGAAGATTGCAGCTGGTGCAGATGCCATCGTGTTGGATGTAAAGACAGGCAGCGGGGCATTTATGAAAACATTGGAGGATTCGATCGCGCTCGCGCAGGCTATGGTAGATATCGGTACCGAGGTTGGACGTAATACAATTGCCATCATCAGTGATATGGATCAACCTTTAGGCCTCGGGATCGGGAATGCTCTTGAAGTGAAGGAAGCGATCGAAACGTTGCGTGGGGAAGGACCTCAAGATCTTGAAGAACTCACGTTAATTTTAGGATCTCACATGGTGGTATTGGGGGGCAAAGCAAAAGATGAAGTTGAAGCGCGCCAAATTCTAGAGCAATTGATTCGTGACGGCTCAGCGCTGACGAAGCTCAAAGAAATGGTCAAAGCGCAGAACGGGGATGCCTCGCAGATTGATCACCCTGAGAAATTACCGACAGCCTCTAAGGTCGTAGAAGTTACGGCAACGCAAGAGGGTTATGTTACGGCGATCCAAGCGGAGGAAATCGGTATCGCGGCCATGACGATTGGCGCGGGTCGTGAAACAAAAGAATCGGTCATCGATTTATCCGTAGGTATCGTATTGCGCAAAAAAATCGGGGAGCAGGTCAAAGTGGGAGAACCTATCGCGGATCTCCACGTTAATGGTGATGATGCTGGTAAGGTGTCTACGGCTATGGATCGCGTACGAGAAGCTTATCAAATCGCTTCGCAACCTGCCGAACCGAAACCGCTTGTATATGCGATTGTGACCAAAAATGGCGTACAACGCTTCTAAACGTGTCTTCCAGTTCCTTTCCAATGAAAAACAAAACACTTGTTAAATACTCAAATTTGAGTATACTGAGGTATGGTACAAGTATATTATTGGAAAAGTGAGGAACAAAACCATGTCGGTTCAGCCAAAAAAAGGGAATCAAGCCCTGATTGTTACGGGTCTGATGCTTGCTTTATTGCTTGCTGCATTAGACCAGACGATTGTATCGACGGCCATGCCAACGATTGTGAAGGAGTTAGGCGGTCTAGATAAGTTCGTGTGGGTATTCTCTGCCTATATGATTGCAAGTGTTGCCGGTATGCCGATTTTTGGTAAATTATCGGATATGTTCGGACGGAAAATCTTTTTCTTGTTCGGACTCGTCGTATTTATGGGCGGTTCAGCCCTATGTGGAATGGCACAGGATATGACGCAATTGATCATATACCGTGCGATTCAAGGGATTGGCGGCGGGGCGCTAATGCCCATTATTTTCACGATTGTATTTGATATCTTTCCCGCAGAAAAACGCGGAAAAATGCAAGGATTATTCGGAGCCGTATTCGGTTTGTCCGGGGTTGTCGGTCCGCTAGTCGGGTCTTTCTTTACCGATTATGTAAATTGGACATGGATTTTCTATATCAATTTGCCGCTCGGTATTGTAGCATTTTTTATTATCCTGCTCGCTTATCATGAGACGAAGGACCACCGCAAGCAGCAAATCAATTGGTTGGGTACCGTGTTGATGATTACGACGATTCTTTGCTTGATGTTCGGACTCGAACTTGGCGGCAAAGAAGGGTATGCTTGGGGATCTTGGAAAATCATCGGATTGTTCACAGCCTTTGTAGTTCTGTTAGCGTTGTTCTTGTGGCAGCAGAAAGTAGCCAAAGATCCGATCATTCCTCTGGATCTGTTCAAGAACAAATTATTCAGATCTTGTATGGCGATTGGATTCTTCTATGGTGCGTTAATGATTGCAGGAGCCACGTATATTCCATTATTTATTCAAGGCGTATTCGAAGGTTCGGCGACGAATGCCGGTCTTGTGCTGATGCCTCTGATGTTAGGGAACGTCTTTAGCAGTATTATGGGGGGACGTTTTGTTGGTAAAGTCTCGTTCAGAGCAATTTTAAGTGTCTCGGTGGTATTGGTTATTATCTCGACCATTTTACTGAGTACGATCTCGATTGATACGAGTAAAACATTAATTACAATCTATATGGTTGTCATGGGACTTGGAATTGGTGCTTCGTTCTCTGTGATTCCCATTGCCGCATTAACCGGCATTCCATTCCATCAACGGGGATCTGTGAACTCCCTGAATACGTTCTTCCGTACGATCGGTGCTGCTATCGGCGTAACGATTTATGGAACGTTACAATCTCGACATTTGCAAGATTTGATTCAGAATAAAATCGATCCTGCTTTTGCCTCCCAATTAGGAGATGGTCGAGGATTACTGCAGCCGGAAGTTCGTCAGGTTATACCTAAAGACGCGCTTCATCAATTACTTTCTTCCCTTGCGGATTCCATTGCATATGTATTCCAGTGGTCCATTGTCATTGCGATCCTGGCAGCGATATTCATTTGGCTGATGGGGAATTCTCGGTTAGAGATTCCTGGTAAAGCAAAGAGCGGCAGCAGTAAAGAAGGTGACGACCATGTCGATGAAGCTGGCCATTCTCGGCCTTCTGATGGAGTCGAACAGCCATCCGTATGAGTTGAAGCAACGCATGAAAGAAACTTCGATGCAGTTCTATATGAAGGTTCAAGAGGGGTCGCTGTATTACGCGATTGACCAACTGCGCAATGATGGCTGCATCGAAGTCGTTGAGATCTTAAAAGACAGAAATCGTCCCGATAAGACGATCTACCGAATCACGGAGAGCGGTAAAGCCTTGCTGAAAGATCTGATTCTCAAGGAAATGAGCAAACCTTCCACGATTGTAAAACCGATCTGCGGCGTGCTTACATTCGGCAGTTATACGGGACAGGATGCTTTTATTGAGAAGCTTCAGCGTCACATCGCGCTTACGGAAGCTCGAATGCATGTGATGAAACAGATGTATAACGATGCGCTTGCCACCGAAACGCTCTCTGAATTATATATTTTCCGGAGTTATTATGATCATTCGATGCTTGAGTTACATTGGCTTCGACAAGTGAAACAAGAAGCCGTAGATGGACGTCTGCATGAGCGGGGCAATCCTAACCAGTGGCTTCCCATTCCATAAACTTCGCGTAACTGAAAAAGATCCGTACGATGCAAGCAGCCCTTGCGCGTATCGGATCTTTTTTTTGTTCATATAGCGTATTTTGGTTCCTAATGTTTAAAATTACATGGTCAAACTAAAACAACGAAAGCCCTACCTCTCTTCCATCCTTGCGGCTCCGAAGACCGCGCCAGTGTGATTTAGATCCATTTTACAGTCATGAAATTCATTTCAGAAAAGATGATACGAAACATAGTGGGTTGTAATACGTTTAGTATTTCGAACTTTCCAGAGGAACTTACGTGAGGAAATATGAAATTGCGGTGATTTAAATACTATAACACTAAAATGGACCAAAAGCAATGGAATATTTTCCATAATTATAGCCAACACTGTTGAGAAGCAGCACGACTCACATGCAAGTCTGTCCGTTTTGTGCTGGTCGATCACTTTAGGAGGGGAATGCAATTTGAGAAAAGGATTATTGACTTGGGTATGTATCCTTCTTGTAAGCAGTATTGCTGTACCATGGACAGCCTATGCTGAGCCGAAAGCACCTGCAACGGAGCCGTCTTCAGCGGTAGGAGACTTGGCAGCAAATGCGAAATCGGCTGTTTTAATGGACGCGGATACAGGGACGGTTATTTTTGAGAAGAAGAGCCATGATCGGTTGCCACCGGCGAGTATAACGAAGATTATGACGATGGTACTTGTCATGGAAGCCATTGATCAAGGAAAGCTGAAGCTGACGGATCCTGTACAGACGAGTGAATATGCAGCTTCAATGGGTGGATCGCAGATATTTCTTGAGCAGGGTGAAGTGATGACCGTAGACGAAATGCTGAAAGGCATTGCTATGGCATCAGGAAATGACGCGTCGGTGGCGGTAGCAGAGAAAATTGCCGGAACGGAAGAATCGTTCGTACAAATGATGAACAACAAAGCAAAAGAGTTGGGCATGAAAGATACACATTTCAGTAACTGTAACGGGCTGCCTGTAGCGGATCATTATACGTCTGCACATGACATCGCGCTGATGTCGCAAGAGCTTCTGAAGTATAACGGCATCACCAAATATACGGGATCTTATCAAGATTATTTGCGCAAAGATTCAACGAAGCCATTCTGGCTTGTCAATACGAATAAGCTCGTTCGTTTCTATTCCGGAGCTGACGGGTTAAAAACCGGTTATACCTCGGAAGCGAAATATTGCTTATCCGGCACGGCCAAACGCGATTCGCTTCGGATGATCGCTGTCGTGATGGGAGAACCGAACACGAAGACACGAAATCAAGAAGTGACACAGATGTTCGATTATGCATTTTCCCAATATATGAACCATCCGATATTCAAGTCAGGTGATCCGATTGGTACGGTAAAGGTTGAGAAGGGAACGGTTGCCGAGCTGCCTATCGTTGCGAAGCAGCAGTATAGCGTGTTATTGCGTAAAGGCAATTCGACTTCAGAACAGATACGTCATGAACTTGTAGTTCCGAAGAACATCAAGGCGCCAATTCAAGCCGGGGATAACATTGGGAAGCTCGTTGTCTATCAAGGGGACCAAGTATTGAAAGAGTTCAATCTGGAAGCTTCTGAGACAATTCATCAAGCCGGATGGTGGACATTATTCAAGCGTACATGCTCAAAGTTGTTTTTTGTAGATTAATAGCGTGTTTCTTCTAGTTTTGTCGGTAGGCAGGAATTGGTTTTCTCGATGTAGAAATCAACGGAGAAACCAATGTGCAAACCGGGAGGAGAATAAGCTTAATGAATTTACAAGTGGAGCTTGAGCATCACCGTCGCGTGCTGATTGTGCGTCTTCGCGGAGAATTGGATCATCATACGGCAGAGGCTGTTCGCACCAAGATGGATGAAGCTATTCAACGTGGTAGAGCAGAACATTTAGTACTTAGTTTGGAAGATTTGACGTTTATGGATAGCTCCGGTCTCGGTGTCATCCTTGGACGATATAAAGTCATTAAAAGTCTAGGCGGTAAAATGGTTGTGTGTCATGTGAACCCATCGGTTCATCGTCTGTTTGAATTATCTGGGCTGTTCAAAATATTGGCGATCTACGAGAACGAGCGAACAGCGCTTTCAGAATTGGAGGTCGTATCCTAATGAGTGAGAAATTAGAGCAGATCAGCGATCATGACGGGAATTTCATGACATTACAATTTGCAAGTCGTTCGGAGAACGAAGCATTTGCCCGTGTCGCCGTGGCAGCGTTCGTGACGCAGTTAGATCCAACGATGGATGAGCTAACGGATTTGAAAACCGTTGTATCTGAAGCGGTAACCAATTGTATTATTCACGGTTATGATAACGATCCGAACGGCGTGGTTACCATCACGGCTCGTATTGAAGAGGAGATTGTCACAATTACCATTGAAGATAAAGGAAACGGGATTGAAGATTTGGAGTTAGCGAAGCAGCCATTGTATACGTCGAAGCCTGAGCTGGAACGTTCAGGAATGGGCTTTACGATTATGGAAAATTTCATGGACGAGTTTGAAGTCGTTAGCAACCTAGGGTCAGGCACGCATATCCGTATGAAGAAGCGGATTGAATCTAAGAAAGCTCTTTATAATTAGGGGTTGGACCTATGGATGTCGATTTGAAGAAAACTTCGCAAAGCTATCTTGATGATACGGAAGTCAAACGTCTGATTGCGCTTAGCCAAAGCGGTGACACGATTGCGCGAGATACGCTGGTAAATTGTAATATTCGACTTGTCTGGTCCGTCGTGCAGCGATTCATGAATCGAGGATACGAGACAGAAGATTTGTTTCAAATCGGTTGTATCGGGTTGTTAAAATCGGTAGATAAGTTCGATTTATCGTACGATGTTAAATTTTCGACGTATGCGGTTCCTATGATTATTGGGGAAATTCAGCGGTTTTTACGTGATGATGGTACGTTGAAGGTAAGTCGTTCCTTGAAAGAACTCGCGAACAAAGTGAGGAAGATGAAGGACGAGCTGTCGAAGACGTTGAATCGGCTGCCAACGGTCAAGGAAGTGGCAGAAGCGCTGGGGATTGCCCCTGAGGATGTTGTCTTTGCACAGGAAGCGAACAAGCCGCCTACCTCGATTCATGAGACCGTATTCGAGAATGACGGAGACCCGATTACACTGATGGACCAAATTGCGGACGAGTCGCAAGAGAAATGGTTCGATAAGTTAGCGCTGAACGATGCGATCGGAGGGTTATCGGAGCGTGAGCGGCTTATTGTATACCTGCGATATTACCGAGATCAAACCCAGTCCGAAGTGGCAAGTCGTCTTGGGATATCTCAAGTTCAGGTATCTAGGTTGGAGAAAAAAATATTAGCGTTGATCAAAGAGCAGATTGCTCAGTAGCGATGCTAAAAAAAGCTGTCTTGACACATGGATAACCATGTTGCAAGACAGCTTTTTTGTGTTGCTTTACTTTTTTCTTCCGCCAATTAAGACCGTTAAGCTTAACAAGGTAACAAGAATGGTAGCGCCCATATCGGATAGAATGGCGAACCATAACGTAAGCCAGCCAGGAATCGTTAGCAATAATGCTGCAATTTTGAGCCCAAGTGCAAAGATGATATTCGTTCGGATCGTACGATTTACTTGACGAGCGATCCGAATGGATTCAGGTAATTTGCCGAGATGATCCTGCATGAGCACAATATCAGCCGTTTCAATCGCACTATCGGTACCTTTACCCATTGCAATCCCAAGATGTGCAGAGGCAAGAGCTGGCGCATCGTTAATCCCGTCACCGATCATGGCGATATGTCCTTGCTGAGCTAAGAATTTCACCTTATCGACTTTATCCTCTGGCATTAAACCAGCGTAGACTTCATCGACACCTACCGCTTGCGCCACTTTTGTAGCCGTCCGTTCATGGTCACCCGTTAACATGATGGCTCGGCGAATGCCGATTTGATGCAGATCGGATATGACTTCACGACTCTCCGGCCGAATTTCATCTGCAATGCCGAACATGCCTAAAATTTGGGACTCGTCTGCGATAAGCACGAGTGTTAAACCTTCATGCTTGAGATTATCGATATCCTGCTGAACTTGAGCAGGAATTTGCATGTAGGACATGCTTTTTTCGTTCCCCAGCTTATATTTTGTACCGTTCACATGCGCGATGATACCTTGACCGGCAATCGTCTGTATGGAATCGGGTTCTATAATCGTTACTTGTTCGGGTTCAAGATAATTCATGATGGCCTTGGCTAACGGGTGGGATGAAGATTTCTCCATCGCCGCAGCCGCTTGATAGAATCGTACTTGATCATAGACGACGGCTTTCTCAACATGGGGCTCGCCTTTCGTAAGCGTTCCGGTTTTGTCGAAAGCGAGCATACTGATTTTACCGAGCTGCTCCAAATGGACGCCGCCTTTGATTAAGATTCCGTTGCGGGCGTTGCGGGTGATACCAGCAACGATAGCAATCGGAGACGAGAGAATCAAGGCACATGGACATCCGACAATTAAGACAGCTAGGCCTTGATAGAACCATTCAGACCAGCTTGCACCAGACAGTAGAGGCGGCACGAGCATCACAAGGATAGCAATCAAGATAATGGCCGGCGTATAATACGTCGAGAATCGATTGATGAACAATTCCGTTGGCGTTTTCGTTTCTTGAGCTTCTTCGACGAGATGTAGAATGCGAGCAAGAGAGGAGTCCTCGTACGCTTTTTCAATACGTACTTTTAAGACACCTTCATTATTAATGCTGCCGCCAAAGACATGATCTCCTTGGGTCTTATCTACAGGTAACGATTCACCTGTAATCGCTGCTTCATTCACCGAGCTATGCCCGTCAACGATCGTCCCGTCTGAAGGGATCTTCTCTCCTGACCGTACGAGTACAACATCGTTAGCCTGTAATTCATGTATAGCAATGATGGATTCCACGCCATTCTGAATGCGTGTGGCTTGCTTCGGTGCGACTTGAAGCAATGATTCCATGGAACGCCGCGCTTTTTCCATCCCGAATCCTTCCAACCATTCATTCACACCGAACAGGATCGCTACAAGCGTTGCTTCTTTCCATTCACCGATCGCAACGGCACCAACCAGTGCAATCGTCATGAGGGTATCAATATTGAACTTTAACTTCAGTAAGTTACGTGCGCCTTGCATGAATGTACTATAGCCGCTTAATACGATGGCAATGATGAACAGTGAAATGGTAAGTATATTGCCAAGGTTGTTCCCCCAGAGGACTCCGATTCCGAATAACACGGCGGATGTGATTAAGATCAATGGGAGACGGCTGCCTCCTTCATGCGCGTGATCATGACCGTGATCATGCGCATGGTCATGTGAATGATGATCTTGAGACTTGGCAGCCGCATGGTCATGTGAATGGGTAGAACTGTGCTCGTGATGTTGGTCTCGGTCATGATGATGTGCATGTTCGCTAGGCTGCGGTGTAGATATTCGTTCTAATCTGGCTCCATCTCGACGCAGTATCCGTTCTACTTGCTCAATCGATACGTCAGGACTTATGGTTAACTTCGCGCTATTATAGCTTAAGGTTGCATGTTCTCCGTGTTCAAGCTTCCGAATCTCTTCTTCCATCTCACGCGTGCAATTCGCGCAACTCAGACCCCTTATTCGATATTGCTGTTCCATAACCCACACCTCTTTTCCATAAAGTTAATCGTGACAAGCATGATGGATGGCTTGTGCCAGTAAGTCCACCACGTGCTGATCATCCTGTGAATAGTAGAGAGTTGTTCCTGCACGCCGAAACTTTACAAGCCGTAAATTTTTAAGAAACCGTAATTGATGAGACACCGTGGATTGCATGAGAGAGAGTTCTTCTGCAATCTCATTAACAGCGCATTCGCGTTGAGACAATAAATGTAAAATCCGAATGCGTGTTGTATCGGAAAGTGCCTTGAAGGTTTGAGAGACCATGAATAACGTTTCATCGTCCAAATCCACGCATCGAGTTGACTTCTCATTCGGATTTTCATCGATCGGATTTTTGGGTTCATTCATGAGGTACACCGCCTTTAATGAATATATGAGTATCTATGCATATACTATAATACATTTTTAGGAACCATGCAACAGAACAGTTGACTAGATTTCAACATCTTTTCCCATACTAAGCGTACAAATGGAACGGAATCCGAAAAAAGGAGGGAGACTTTTGGATGGAAATTCGACAAACCCCCACGTTATATTTACGTCTTCGAAGACGTGTGCAACTACATAAAGGTAAACCCATTACATTGGGACATATCGCCGAACTCCTCATCGATCCGGTGTGGAAAGAACGACTTTCTAAGCTTGTGCTGTATGAGCCCAAGGCGAAGGACGGCAACATCATATTGATTGATATGTTGCGCGTTGTAGGTGCTATCCAGCGATTGGAGCCGAATATGAACATCCAACATTTTGGAGAGCCGCATGTGCTTGTCCATATTGTCTCCAATCCGAAGAAACCAAGTATCGTGTTATTTATTCTGGTATGGCTGCTGTTATTTTTCGGTTCTGGTCTTGCGATCATGAATTTCCATGCGGATGTAAGTATGTTGGAAGTTCAGCAGCGGATTGTGGAATTAATATCTGGCGAGCCTGATGAACATCCCTATTTGTTCCAGATTGCTTATTCAATTGGCATAGGGTTTGGTATGGTGGTGTTTTTTAATCATATTTTCAAGAAGAAATTTAATGAGGAACCTACACCGCTGGAACTCGAAATATTCCTCTATCAGGAGAACTTGAACCATTTTGTCGTATCGGAAGAATATGACCGGTTATTGCAGAAGAAAGGTGAGGCACGTGATTAATGCTTTCGTCGTATGTTGTAGCCTGTTCATCGGGCTTGCGGGAGGGATAGCTGTCGGCGGTGGGTTGGTTGCCTTGTTCATTGTATTAGACATTATTCCAAGATTGGCACAATTAACGGGTTCCTATGATAAAGTCCATTGGATCGAAGGTGCCATGGTGTGTGGCGCGTTATATTGGACCATTGCGGATTTCTGGAACTGGAAGTTGTGGAGCATGTGGTTTACGCCTGTTTTGTCCACGGGAATCGGTCTGTTCCATGGGATATTTACGGGTCTTCTAGCCGCAGCTTTGACAGAGGTGTTGAATGTTCTACCCATTTTGGCCAAAAGGTTGCGGATTGTACAATATATGTTCGGTTTGTTAATGGCGATGATTCTCGGAAAAGTAACGGGGTCGCTATTTGATTGGCTTATTTATCATTAGAACACTACATAATCAGACAAAAGGAGTGAGATCATGCAGACGAATAATAATACACCGGGTGAACGAGAAACCCCTAATGAAGCATTAAATCTTCTTGATAAAGATGCCGTCGAACAATACAAGCAAAATATGCAGAATCAAGGGAACCCAGATCAACATCGGGAAGACACTCAAGGTCAAGGCGGGCAATCGCAGGGCGGCCAACAATTTGAGCATGAAATACAGAGTCCTTCTGCAGAGATTGATCTTAAGAAGATACAGGAAGAAGTCTCCAACACCGTGGAGGAGGCCGTCATTTATTGGCAGAAAAATGATAACATTCATAAGAAACTAGAAGAAATCAAGAAAACATTAGTTGAAGTCGCTGGCTTAGAGCGGAGCTTCGATGTCATATTTCGAGAAATGACGTTTGGCAGCCGGCGGACGGGTCTTTTCTATTTGAACGGCTTTGCCAAGGATGAGGTCATGACGCTGATTCTCGAGCGCTTAACCTTTTTGGTGCCAGATCAGCTGAATACAAATGCCGTAAAGGCATTTTTTGAATGCTATATTCCGCACATTCAAGTCGAGAAAGTGAATAAGATGAGTCAGGTGATTAATAAAGTCCTTGCCGGAAGCAGCGCATTCTTTATGGAGCATGAATCAACAGCTATCGTGATGGATGTGAAGAATTTCCCAGGTAGGGGACCAGAAGAGCCCTCATTGGAACGGGTCGTACGGGGAGCTCGCGATGGATTTACCGAGACCTTGTTAACCAATGTAACACTTGTGCGTCGACGGCTGCGGGATCCCGGGTTGAAATATGAATTAATCCAGGTAGGGCGGAGAACTCGCACAGATGTGGCGATTGCATATATCGATGATATCACGAATTCACGTGATGTGGAGGCAGTGCGCAAGAAGATCAAAGCACTCGATATCGATGGTCTGCCGCTCGCGGACAAACAATTAGAGGAAGCAATTATCAATAAAGGCTGGAATCCATATCCGCTAGTTCGTTACTCCGAGCGACCAGATAGTGTAGCAGCTCATTTGCTGGACGGAAATATCGTCATTTTTGTAGATACTTCACCATCGGTGATGATCTTGCCGACGACATTTTTTGATTTGTGTCAGCATGCGGAGGAAAATCGTGAGACGGCTTTCGTGGGCACCTATTTGCGACTTGTAAGGTTTATCGGGATCTTCGCTTCGTTGTTCGTACTTCCGATGTGGCTCTTGCTTGCTACGCATCCAGAGTTCAAGCCCCAAGCTTTATATTTCATCGGCGCTCAGAAAGCAAGTAAATTGCCGCTATTAGTTCAATTTATCATCGCAGAACTTGGGGTCGATTTGATGAGAATGGCTGCAATCCATACGCCGACGCCACTTGCAACTGCGATTGGCTTAATGGCTGCCATCTTGCTTGGTGATGTTGCTGTAAAGGCTGGATTGTTCGTAAATGAGGTGATCCTTTATATGGCTGTGGCTGCAATCGGATTGTTCGCTACGCCTAGTTACGAGTTGTCTCTGGCAAATCGGATTGTACGGCTGTTCTTACTCATCCTTGTTGCGATTTTCGGAGGACCTGGCTTGATCGTGGGGTCGACTTTGATCATTGTTATGTTGGTGCTTCATCGTTCGTACAATTCACCCTACCTCTGGCCGTTCATACCATTTAATGCAAAGGCGATGTTGAATATTATTATCCGCCGACCGGTGCTTAAAATGAAAGAACGCCCTAGTTTCAACCAAACTGTCGATAGTTCCAAGATGAGAAAGGATGAATCCTAATCTTCAAAAATACAAATGATCTGCAATTTAGTCCATTCTTCTTCTACAGATTATTTGCTATACTGATTAAAATTTAGTTCATGAATTTTCCAATCAGACATAGAGACGAATAGAAGAGGAGAAATGATATGTATTTGCATGGCACGAGTAAAATTAATTCCAAAGGACATTTAGAAATTGGCGGAAACGATGTGACCGATTTAAAAGCCAAATTCGGTACCCCGCTATACATTGTAGATGAAGATCTCGTTCGTTTGCGTTGCCGTGAGTATGTTGCAGCATTCCGCGAATCTGGATTGACTTTCCAAGTTGCATACGCATCCAAAGCGTTCTGTACGATGGCGATGTGCCGCTTGGCTGATGAAGAAGGTTTGTCCTTAGACGTCGTCTCTGACGGTGAATTATATACGGCTTTACAAGCAGGTTTCCCGGCTCACCGGATTCATTTCCACGGAAATAATAAAACTGTAGAAGAAATCGAAATGGCCATTGATGCGAAAATTGGATGTTTTGTCGTCGATAACTTTATCGAGCTTCACCTGTTGAATGCGATCGCTGCTGAAAAGGGACAGCGTGTCAATGTATTACTGCGTGTAACTCCAGGTGTTGAAGCACATACGCATGAATACATTTCAACAGGTCAAACCGATTCGAAATTTGGCTTTGATATTGGAAACGGTTCGGCATTTGAAGCGGTTCGTGTTGCTTCAGATTTGGCGAGTTTAGAGTTGTTAGGCGTTCATTCTCACATTGGTTCCCAAATTTTTGAAGTGGAAGGGTTCCAAATGGCGGTAGAGCGTGTGGCTCAATTCGCAATCCGCGTACGAAATGAATTGAATGTAGCGTTTAAAGTGGTGAATCTCGGCGGCGGTTTTGGTATTCGTTATGTAGAGGGCGATACACCGCTTCTCGTGTCCCAATACGTTAAAGCGATTACGGATGCTGTAAAAACTCACTTTGCCGGACTTGGCGATATCCTTCCTGAAATTTGGGTCGAACCGGGCCGCAGTATTGTTGGCGATGCAGGTACAACGTTGTATACGGTTGGCACAAGCAAAGATATCCCAGGTGTGCGGAAATATGTTGCCGTGGATGGCGGTATGACGGATAACCCGCGTCCAGCGTTGTACGACTCGAAATACGAAGCGATGCTTGCGAATCGTGCGAACGAAGAGAACATCGAGACGGTATCTATTGCAGGTAAATGTTGCGAGAGCGGCGATATGCTGATTTGGGATCTTGAATTGCCCAAAGTCATCAGTGGTGACCTGTTAGCTGTTGCTTGCACAGGTGCGTATAACTATGCGATGGCAAGCAACTATAATCGGATTCGCCGTCCATCTGTTGTCTTCGTGAAAGACGGCCAAGCGGATGTGGTCGTTCAACGCGAATCCTTCGATAATATTGTAGGGAATGACGTGATTCCTGAGCGGATGAAAAAAGTAGCAGTTACCCAATAAACGGTTATATTTACTAAAAGGCGGCTGCTTCTGATGAGATCAGAGGCAGCCGCCTTTTCAGGTGACCCAAGACGCCTTTTGCAATGAAATCCAATTGCACTTTGCTTCTCCAGCTTATTCATAGTAAACTAAGGTGTAGATTTTTACATAACAATTAAGGAGTGTTCTATACAATGGCTAAACAAGCAACCATCAAAATGGCGAATGGCAGTGAAGTTGTAATTGAATTATTCGAGAAGGATGCACCGAATACAGTAGCAAACTTTGAGAAATTAGCAAACGAAGGTTTCTATAACGGACTTACATTTCACCGTGTAATTCCTGGCTTCGTAGCACAAGGCGGTTGCCCAAAAGGCAGCGGTACAGGCGGTCCTGGCTACACAATCAATTGTGAAATCAATCCGAACAAACATGAGCGCGGTGCGCTTGCTATGGCACATGCAGGCCGTAACACAGGCGGAAGCCAGTTCTATATTGTATACCAACCACAACCGCATTTGGATGGTCAACATACGGTTTTCGGTAAAGTTACTAGCGGCATGGAGCATGTAGATACTTTCAAAGGTCAAGACCGTATGGAAAGTGTTGTTGTAACAGAAGTATAATTCGTTATCCAGATGAACCCCATCAACCCTTGTGTTGACGGGGTTTTTTGCATCATCATCCCGTCATACTATAAATCCATAGCGGGATGCTATGATTTAAGTTCTTGATTTTCGAATTCGCAAGTGATAAGCTTTTGAATAATGTTGTTGAGTATAACAGCATGAACCTAATTGAAAATGTGTTGTTCCTTCGGGGTCGGGTGAAATTCCCAACCGACGGTGATACGAATGTGATCATTCGTTAAGTCCGTGACCCGGATCACGCTCAATTGTGACGTGAGAAGGTGGACTCGGTGTAAATCCGAGACCGACAGTAAAGTCTGGATGGGAGAAGGGAACGCAATATATATCAGCATTTCAGCTTGTTCTTGAAGTACGTGCTTTTTTTCACTTTGGAAAAAAGTCTCGAATTCTTTCAATCTATTGAAAGAACTTCTTGAGTGAAGTTGTATTTGATGGCATTTGCGTTTGTCTTTAATTCCCCCTTGGAGCATGCTCTAAGGGGTTTTTTGTCATCCTAAGATGATGGGTATACGAAAGGCGGCGAAGAAATGGAAGTCATGAATGATGCGTTCTACATGCGGCTAGCGCTCCAAATGGCGGAGCGGGCGTTAGGACAGACGGGGATCAATCCGGTCGTTGGCTGTGTTGTCGTCAAAGACGGTCGAATCGTGGGACTGGGAACCCACTTGCAACGAGGAACGGGACATGCGGAAGTGCATGCCTTAAATATGGCAGGAGCAGAAGCAGCAGGAAGTACGGCTTATGTTACGTTGGAGCCTTGCAGTCACTATGGTAAGACGCCTCCGTGCAGTGAGAGGCTGGTTCGAGAAGGCGTGGCCCGTGTTGTAGTCGCTTGTACGGATCCGAACCCGCAAGTGGCAGGGAAAGGAATCGCGTTGCTTCGTTCTCATGGCATTGAAGTGGAGGTTGGCGTCTTGGAAGCCGAAGCGCTGAAGCTCAATGAAAAGTTCTTCAAGTTTATTATGACGAAGCAGCCGTTCGTTACGCTAAAGACCGCAAGTACCTTGGATGGGAAAGTGGCCTCCAAAACGGGGGATAGCAAATGGATATCGAACGAAGCGGCAAGAGAGATTGTTCATACGCTTCGACATCAACATCAAGGTATCATGGTGGGAATAGGTACCGTGCTTGCAGATGATCCAAGTTTAACGACACGACTTCCAGTTCCTGGGCTTCACCCTACAAGGATCGTGGTAGACTCTCAATTACGGATTCCATTGGATGCGAAGCTGCTGGTAGATGGCGCAGCGCCGACGGTTATAGTTACAACTGACCTTGCTGATGCCGAGAAAGCAAAAGCGATTGAAGCGTTAGGTGCAAAGGTACTTCGATGCGGTTCATCCGAACGCGTAGATTTAGACCTTGCCATGACCCAATTAGGTGAGTTAGAAATAGGCTCGATTTTGTTGGAAGGCGGCGGTGTCTTGAACGGATCGATGCTGGAAGCGGGATTCGTGGATAAGGTGGTTCTCTTCTTCGCACCAAAGATTATCGGAGGTTTGGCGTCTCCCGGAAATATCGTATTCGAAGGTTTTGAACGCATGAGCGACGCGATTACGTTGGATGAAATAACTGTTGAGCAGCTCGGGGATAATGTCTGTATCACCGGTTATCCGAAGCGAGGATAATTCCCTCCTTACATAATGACAGAAAGGAGTGTGAGCGTGCACGATGTTTACAGGACTTATCGAAGAGATCGGTACGATGCGGCGTATTTACCGTAAAGGAGAAGCGATGATTCTTCATATCGATGCTTCCACGATTATGAATGACGTTCAATTGGGTGACAGTATCGCCGTGAATGGGGTATGTCTAACGGTGGTTGCCTTTGATAAGACATCGTTCTCTGTGGATGTGATGCCGCAGACCTTTCGACATACGAATTTGAAGCTGCTGCAATCAGGCAGCAAAGTCAATCTAGAGCGGGCGATGAGGGCCAACGGCCGATTTGGTGGTCATATTGTTCAAGGACATGTGGACGGAACAGGGACGATACTTGGGCGATCGGAAGATGCAAACGCCGTCGTATTTGAAATTCGTCCGGATCAAGAATCCGTGTTCAAATACATGATTTCGCAAGGCTCCGTGACGCTGGATGGGATTAGTCTCACCCTCATTCAGGTAGATCAGGAAGCAGGAACGTTCGCTGTATCCATCATCCCGCATACGCTGGCTCAGACCGTTCTGCAGCAGAAAGAATCAGGAGCCACGATTAATATTGAATGCGATGTACTCGGCAAGTATGTCGATCATTTGTTACATTTCCGTTCCCAGGATCACAGCGGCAAACAGGCTAGTCGAATGACTGCACAGTTCCTAGCGGACAATGGCTTTATCTAATAGAGAAAGAAATACAGAAGGTGAGGGAGAAAGCATGACTGAACATCATACGCCATTTGATTCGATTGAAGCAGCGCTTGAAGACCTGAAGCAAGGTAAAGTCATTATCGTTGTGGATGATGAAGATCGGGAGAATGAAGGAGATTTTATCGCGCTAGCGGATAAAACCACACCGGAAGTCATTAATTTCATGATTACCGAGGGACGAGGACTTGTCTGCGTGCCGATTTCAGAAGAACGTGCGGAGGCGCTTGAACTAGCTCCCATGGTATCCCATAACACGGACAATCATGGCACAGCATTCACCATCTCCGTGGACCATGAAGAAACAACCACAGGGATTTCAGCTTTTGAGCGTTCTCGTACCGTGCAGGCTTTGATTGATCCGCAAGCGAAGCCAGCATCATTTCGTAAGCCAGGCCACATGTTCCCTTTGATTGCGAAGAAAGGCGGCGTATTGCGTCGCGCGGGACACACCGAAGCAGCAGTTGACCTTGCTCGCTTATGTGAGTCCTATCCCGCAGGTGTCATTTGTGAAGTGATCAAAGAAGACGGGACGATGGCGCGGCTGCCGGATCTTATCGAAATTGCCAAGAAACATCAGTTGAAGTTGATCACAATTCAAGATCTGATCCATTATCGGAATGAAAAAGATAAGCTGGTAAAACGAGAAGTGGAAGTGAAAATGCCGACTGATTTTGGCGTATTCCGTGCCGTTGCTTATACGAATGCCGTAGATAATAAGGAGCATGTTGCGCTTGTCAAAGGTGAAATAGATCCTTCGAAGCCCGTATTGGTGCGTGTACATTCGGAGTGCCTGACAGGTGATGTGTTCCATTCGCATCGATGTGACTGCGGACCTCAATTTGCGGCAGCGATGCGCCAGATTGAGAAGGAAGGTCAAGGGGTCTTGTTGTATATGCGCCAAGAAGGCCGTGGTATTGGGCTGATGAACAAACTGCGTGCGTACAAATTGCAAGAGCAAGGCTTCGATACCGTGGAAGCGAATCTAAAGCTGGGTTTCCCTGCGGATTTGCGCGAATACGGCATTGGTGCTCAAATCCTGAAGGATTTAGGGATCAAGCAAATTCGTCTGATGACGAATAACCCGCGTAAAATCAAAGGTCTGGAAGGTTATGGGCTTGAAGTTGTAGAACGTGTTCCGATTCAAATGGAAGAAAATGAGGATAACAGCAAGTATCTTCATACGAAACAAGAGAAGTTAGGCCATATGTTGGAATTTGAAATTTAATTTGAAATTTAATTTGAAATCTAAATCTAAAGCTGGACAAAGAAAGGGTTGTTGAATCATGGCAAATATTTTTGAAGGACATTTAGTCTCGCAAGGGTTAAAATACGGTATCGTTGTAGGACGTTTCAATGAATTTATTACTTCTCGTTTATTAAGCGGAGCATTAGATGCGCTGAAAAGACATGGGGCAGAAGACAATGAAGTTGATGTTGCCTGGACGCCTGGAGCTTTTGAACTTCCGCTGATCGCACAGAAAATGGCCGAAAGTGGAAAATATGACGCAGTCATTACATTAGGTACGGTGATTCGCGGATCAACCCCTCATTTTGATTATGTGTGCAGTGAAGTAGCGAAAGGTGTAGCGGCAATTAACTTAAAAACCGGCGTTCCTACGATCTTTGGCGTCTTGACGACGGATAGCATTGAACAAGCGGTAGAACGTGCAGGTACGAAGGCGGGTAACAAAGGTTGGGAAGCCGCGGTTACGGCAATTGAAATGGCAAACTTGACGAAACAGTTCAAATAATGCTTATCTATATGTAAGAAGATAAGCGGGAGGAAGCCATCTTGACGACGGTAACGTATAAGCTGGAGGCGTTCGAAGGACCACTTGATTTGCTGCTTCATCTGATTGACAAAGCAGAAATTGATATCCAGAACGTCTCAATCAGTGAAATTACGGATCAATACATGGAATATTTACATTCAATGCAGGAGCTGGAGCTTGACATTACAAGTGAATTTCTTGTTATGGCTGCCACGCTCCTTTCCATGAAGAGCAAGCTGCTGCTTCCGAAACCACCGGTCATTGAATTGGATGAGGATTTCTATTATGATCCTGAGGACGAGCTGGATCCGCGAGCGGAATTGATTCTGAAACTGATGGAATATCGGAAGTACAAAGGAATTGCGGAACATTTGCGCGAGATGGAACAGGAACGGAGCTTGATTTTCTCGAAAGAACCGGAGGATTTAACTCCGTTTATGCCGACGGTGCTCGAGAATCCAGTGAAGGGACTCCATACATCTGACTTGATTCGGGCATTCCAAAAAGCATTAAGGAAAGTGACGAGACGCAATACCGTAGCGAGAATTCATCGAGACGAGATTTCGGTGAAAGATCGCATACGTGATGTTGTGTCTTCGCTGCGTCAATTGGGTAAGGGCGGACAATTACTATTCTCGAAGCTGCTGGAAGCAGAAATGGACCGGCATGAGGTTGTTGTAACTTTTCTTGCCATCCTTGAGCTGATGAAGATGAAGCAAATTCGATGCTACCAAGATCACTTATTTGATGATATTGTGATTCAATGGAAAGGAGATGAGCGGATCGATGGACTTCAAGAAGCTGAAATCAATTATTGAAGGCTTATTGTTTGTGGCTGGGGAAGAGGGATTATCAGCCAAACAAATTGCCGAGGTTGTCGAGCAGCCGCTTGAGCTGGTGTTAGATGTTATTCATGATTTGAAAGGCGATCTAGCCAGGGCAAAGCGCGGGATACAAATTCGAATCTTTGCAGGATCATTCCAATTGACGACCGTTCCGGAGCATGCGCCTTATTTTGAGAAGCTCGCCTATTCTCCTTCTCGCTCCAACCTGTCGCAGGCAGCGTTAGAGACATTGTCGATCATCGCATATCGTCAGCCTATTACACGGGTAGATATCGAAGAAATACGCGGCGTAAAATCAGATCGGGCATTGCAGACGCTTGTGGCTAAAGATTTAATCGAAGAAGTAGGACGAGCAGAAGCTATTGGTCGCCCGATTTTATACGGTACAACGAAATCATTCTTAGATTATTTTGGGTTAGATAGCTTAAAGAGCTTACCGGACTCCTCTGCTTTCGAGAACGATGAAGGGTTAGAAGAAGAGACGCAGCTGCTGTTCGAGAAGCTTGATGGTCATCAAATGACTTTTGATGAGTTAAAAGAAAATTAACGGCTTGTATGGAGGATTTACGATGAAGCACCAAGACGAATGCATCTTGGTGCTTTTTCGTGCATGCGGCAAGGATACTTCGCAATACAGGTCAAGAACGAATGGCGAAATCATTGTATTCTCTTCTTAGGAGGTGGAATCATGGAACGATGGGATGTTATTCATGCCGTGCAGCGGATGCAGGACTATATTGACGAACATATAACGGAAGTCATTACGCTGGCTCAACTTGCAAAGGCAGCAGGGTATTCGCCGTGGCATAGTGCCAGAATTTTTAAAGAGTTGCTTCATAGAACGCCCTTTGATTATATTAGGGCTCTACGCTTGAGTAAGGCGGCATTGGTATTACGGGATGAACATTCGAAAGTCGTAGATGTCGCACTTGATTTTGTATTTGATTCGCATGAGGGATTTACAAGAGCATTCACCAAGCAGTTCGGGCTATCACCTCGAAAATATAGTCAAGAGGTACCCCCTATTCGACTTTTCATTCCTTATCGCGTTCATGATTCTTACCTTACATTTCCTAAAGGAGAGAAACCGATGGCTGAAAAACAAACCTTAACAAAAACCGTATTTGTACAAGTAATGGAACGTCCGCAGCGCAAAGTTATGCTGAAAAGAGGCGTGATAGCAGAGGAGTATTTTACTTTTTGTGAGGAAGTCGGTTGCGAGGTATGGGGCGTATTAACGAGTGTGAAGGAAGCATTATACGAACCGATTGGGATGTGGTTACCACAGCATTTGATCCCTGCAGGTACCTCGAAATATGTACAAGGGGTAGAGCTTTCGATGGATTTTGATCGCCCTATTCCAGACGGCTATGATCTGATTGAGCTTCCTCCTTGCAAAATGATGGTTTTTCAAGGGGAACCTTTCCAGGATGAACAATTCAGGGAGGCGATTGGTGAACTTTGGGAGACGATGGATCATTATCAACCTGAACTATACGGCTTTGAGTGGGCGGATGAAGAGGCACCTCGATTCCAGCTTTCTCCCATGGGATACAGGGGATACATTGAAGGAAGACCTGTTAGACAGATTAATCCAACGAACTAACCTTCAAAATATAAATTGCAGCGCCTCATCCTGTTTCATCAGGGTGGGGCTATTTTTTTCATGAAAAACGATACAATCAGCCATACTAGATGGAAGGAAATATAAGTTCAGGAGGCTTCTGAAGTGTGGATGTGGATTTGGATCGGAATAATCAGTTGTATCATCATCTTCGGCGTGGTTATCGCCCGCTCCTATATAGATATCAAGATTTTGTGTAACAAGGTACAAGAGGATGACTATATCTCTATCAAAGCTAAAATGTTGTTCGGACTCGTCAAATTTAATTATCAAATTCGGCAAATCTCCTTCAAAGGATTCGAGCAAGGTTTTTTGGTCAAAAGAGAGCAAAAAGATAACTTCCTTGCCGGACACAAGACACGAGATAAATTCGAATTTGATTTCCATTATTTACAAAAAATGTATGACCGGGTGAATTTGCTGGTAAAGTATACGCCTGATTTGATCCGCTGGACAAAAAAAATACTTCGTCACGTGCATTGTTCCATACTCACTTGGGAAACGCATATTGGCATGGAAGATGCTGCAGATACAGCTGTTGCATCGGGAGCCATGTGGGCTATTAAAGGAACGGCAACAGGCTGGTTGTCTCATCTGATCCGGCTGCAGCATCAACCTGAGATTCAAGTACATACACATTTTCATGGTCCGCAATTTACCACAGAATTTCGTTGTATAGCAAAAATTCGGTTCGGACACGCTATGGTAGCAGGCGTTATTCTTCTTGTACGCGTAGTTAAAGTGAAGGGAGGACTGAAGTTGTGGCAGAGCATCCTATTCAAGGCTTAATGCAGACTTCGATGGAAAATATCAAGAAGATGGTGGAAGTAAACACCATTGTTGGAGATCCCATTCAAACCCCGGATGGCAGCGTAATCCTTCCCATAAGTAAAGTGGGATTCGGGTTTGCGGCAGGAGGTAGTGAATTCCAGGTCGATGACAACGGAAAGTCACATGGGGCAAAAAATAACGTCGGGGAACCGAACGGACATAATGCCCAAGTAGCCATGCCATTTGGTGGCGGTAGCGGCGGCGGGGTGTCCATCACGCCGATCGCATTTCTCGTCGTTGGAACGCATGGCGTGCGTATTGTCTCCTTAGATAATCAGACCCATCTGGTTGAACGGGTTATCGATTCAGTACCGCAATTCTTGGACAAATTCCAGACGATGATGCAGAGTAAACAGAATAACTCGACGAGTGCAGATCTAACTACACCGCCAGCAAGTGCGGGCTTTATGCCCCCTACAACTGCTCCAAGTCCGTGAAATAGAATTTTTAGTTTCGATACGCCGAAACATTAATAAATTCTATTGTGGAAAATTAAACCGTTGTGCGAAGGTGATCGCACAGCGGTTTTCTTTATCCATTCGTATGGAATACGGAGGATACGGTTCTTTGGAATGGGACATACTCTCATGAGGATAAGCATATATATGCTAGAAGACAAAAAAGCTAGAGACGCGGAGGACGAAGATGAGAAAGGCTTTGAACTGGAAGAAATTAACGATGATGTTGATCGTGCTAATGTTAAGCATTCCATACGGACAAACTCTAGCAGAACCGGCAAAAAGTGTTCGTACGAATGCGGCCGCAGCTGCGCTGATCGACGTGACGTCCGGGAGAATACTGTACAGCGCACATGGGGACGAACAGATGCGTATCGCAAGCTTAACGAAAATTATGACCGCCATCGTTGCGATTGAGCATGGCAGGTTGTCGGATAAGGTAACCGTGAGTAAACGCGCTTTTGCCAAAGAGGGTTCCTCCATATACTTAAAGCTAGGAGAAGAAATGTCATTGGAGGACATGTTATACGGGCTCATGCTTCGTTCGGGGAACGATGCAGCGACGGCGATTGCCGAACATATTGGCGGTTCAGAGGAAGGATTCGTGCTCATGATGAATCAGAAGGCTGAAATGCTCGGTCTCCACGATTCTCATTTTATGAATCCGCATGGACTCGATGCCGAAGGACATTACTCTTCAGCCAATGATCTAGCAAAACTGACGGCATATGCGTTAAAAAACCCCATTTTCCGAGATATTGTCAAGACCAAAGTGAAAAAAGCACCCAACCCGAATGAGAAATGGGACTATAGCTGGTTGAACAAAAATAAGATGCTGCAAATGTATGATGGCGCGGATGGCGTTAAGACAGGGTATACCAAAAAAGCGCTGCGTTGTCTCGTAAGTTCCGCAACCCGTAATGGTCAGCAAATTGTCGCAGTTACTTTAAATGACGGCAGCGATTGGGTGGATCATCAGCATCTTTTGGATTACGGGTTCCAGAATTACCCCTTAAAAGATGTGATGCACAAAGGACAAGTCATCGAAAATTATCCCTTTCAATTAGGCAAAAATTTCTCATATCCTTTTGCAGAGGGTGAAGAAGAACAACTTCGCACCAAAGTGGTAATTACCACGCAGAATTCACGGGAATATAAGCTTGGTGAACGCGGAAAATTGTATGTGATGTTAGGGGAGCGGCAATTAGGCGTTATACCGTTGTATGAGAAAGAGAGCAGCTTGTTGCAGACGAGAGACCGCAACGTGTTTGCGAATGAGCAGCCGACAACCGCTCAGGTGCAATATAAAGGCAAAATCACGAGCTTTGAAGAAGCTTTGATTTCTGTGTTCCGCGCGATATTCACGGCTAATAATTAGGATTGGGGGGAGATCCGTCGTGGTTAATATTATTTGGTTATTTTTCCTTGTCGCAGGATTTGTTGTGGCGATGATAACCGGGCGAATTGATGAAGTAACCAAAGCTGTATTTACAGGAGCAGAGACGGGTGTCACGGTCTGCTTCGGTCTGATCAGTGTCATGGTATTCTGGCTCGGAATAATGCGAATCGCGGAAGATGCGGGATTACTTGATAAAATCGCGAAGCTCCTGAGTCCGATCGTGCGGTTCTTATTCCCGGATGTTCCGAAGAACCATCCTGCCTTAGGGTATATCATGTCGAATATGAGTGCTAATATTTTGGGCCTTGGGAATGCCGCGACACCGATGGGGATCAAGGCCATGCAAGAGCTTCAGAAGCTGAATCCTGACAAGGAAACGGCTTCCCCGGCGATGTGCACATTGCTTGCATTGAATACGTCAAGTATCACCATTATTCCAACCACATTAATTGCCATTCGCATGAACTATGGGTCCGCCAACCCGGCTGAGATTGTAGGCACAACACTTATAGCAACGATTATTGCGACTGCTGGAGCTATTCTTATCGATCGATGGTACCGTAACCGCTATGCTCGACTTCATCCGATTCCGCCAATACCGCCTTCGACGTCCAACCGGTCTGCCCCTAAAGCGCTGTGACATGAAAGGGTGATCTGTGGTGTATTCGTTTATTACGCTCTTATCTTCATGGGCGATTCCCGCTATTATCGTATTTATTCCTTTATATGCTTATTTTCGTAAAGTGCCTGTCTATGAATCCTTTGTAGATGGAGCGAAGGACGGCTTCGATACGGTCATTCGGATCATCCCCTCCCTTGTAGGGATGATGGTGGCGATTAGTGTGTTTCGGGCTTCTGGAGCGATGGATTTGATGGTTGGATGGGTGCGGCCCTTTTTTGACGCCATCGGTGTACCCAGTGAAGTGCTGCCGCTTGGATTGCTGCGTCCCATCACGGGAGCGGGATCTCTTGCTTTTGCAACGGACTTGATTAAGCAATATGGTCCTGATTCCTTAATTGGCCGGATGGCATCAACGATTCAAGGAAGTACGGATACGACGATTTATGTGCTTACGGTCTACTTCGGCGCGATTGGGATTCGTAAAGGCCGATATGCGCTCAAAGTTGGTCTATTATCCGATTTAATCGGTTTCGCTGCTGCGATCTTCGTCTGCTACCTCGTATTCGCCTAAGTCATGGGCACCAAACCATACATATAACCATATCATGTAGCAGTTCATAAATCGTTCGACGCGAGAAATGAGGTGGACTGCATGCAGATGCAAGGTTTTGTTATCCATCATTCCATTTGCCCCACGATTAATGGCAAAGGGTATGATTTTTTTGTTTGTCTGGATGGTACCATTATTCCAGCCGTTGAGACGATGCAGGAACCCTATATTCATATTTGTCTGGAAGGGAACTTCCATTCCTATTCCACAAAGATCAAAAAATGGCCCTCCATGCATCAAGAACAAATTTTTATTGCTCAAAAGCTGATGTTCGCATTGGCTGCGTTGTATCGTTTTAATCCAGATCAAGTGTTTTCGCACACCGATTTATGTCCAGGAGCAACTTTCCCGTGGAATGAACTTGTGATTTCCGAGAAGGATGGGTATCATTAGTTTGAGGTGACTGATAAAGCATGGAGAGATTACAGAAAATATTAGCGGCTGCCGGTGTGGCTTCCCGTCGTAAGTGCGAGGAACTCATTCAAGAAGGCAAAGTAACAGTGAACGGAGAAACCGTAACAACACTGGGTGCCAAAGCAGACCCCGCGCAAGATATCATTGCGGTGAATGGCCGCGCCATTAAATCCGAGAGTAAAGTGTATTTAATGATGAACAAGCCGAAAGGAGTTATTACGAGCGCTACCGATCCCAAGGGTCGTAAAGTTGTTACAGATTATGTAGCAGAAATCAAAGAGCGCGTATATCCGGTCGGACGACTTGATTATGATACAGAAGGCTTACTGTTGTTAACAAATGACGGAGAGTTTGCGAATTTACTCACGCATCCGAAGCACCATGTACCAAAAACCTACCTGGCAACCGTGAAGGGTGTTCCGCATGGTGATAAATTGGACTTATTGAAACAAGGTATCATGCTGGAAGACGGGATGACCGCACCGGCTGAACTGGAATATCAGGATATCGACATGGAAAACAATGAATCCACGATTCGAATTACGATCTATGAAGGCCGTAATCGTCAAGTTCGTCGGATGTTCGATGCCATTTCCCACCCTGTGCAACGGTTAAAACGTACTAAATTCGGAGATTTATCGTTAATGAATTTGAAACGTGGAAGAACACGGATGCTTACGGCACAGGAAGTAAATGAACTCAAACAATATGCGATGTCGAAAAAGAATATGGAACGCAACCAAAAGTAATGATCACGTACACATAATTTTCAAAATTCCCCAGATATCGATGACACAATATTCGTTATAATGTTCATAGGATATCAACTATTTACATCACTTTATGTGATGTACATCATTGAAGGGGACGTCAGATGAAGAAGAATAGACGATTGGTACAGATCATTATTTTACTTGGCGTGTTCATTCTGGGTGGTTATGCTATCGGGTCAGCCGTGTTCAAATCGAGCGACAAACCTGAAATCGGTAGTAAGCCGCCCACTTTTTCTTTGGTAGGCATGGATGGAACCGTACATAATTTAGAGGATTACAAAGGAAAAGGTCTAGTCATTAACTTCTGGGGATCTTGGTGTGAGCCCTGTGTGAAAGAAATGCCAATGCTAGAGAATGAATGGCGTGTTCTGAAAGATAAAAATGTGGAGATTATCGGCGTAAATGTTGGTGAGGACGCATTAACTGTGAAAAATTTTGTTGGACAATTCGGAGTTGATTTTCCCGTTTTGCTGGACAAAGAGAAATTAGCGACGAAGAAATACGCGATCGGCCCGATGCCGACAACGTATTTTATTAACGCGGATGGCAAAATCACAGATATATACGTCGGTATGCTAGACAAGGATACGTTCGATAAGCAATTGGAACAGTTAAATTAACTGTTTCTTTTGCATGTGTTTGAAAGGCTTTACAAAACATCATCATCTAGTATTCATCAATTTAGGAGGTCTCCACAGTGTTTCAAAATACGAAATGTGAGTGCGGACACCAGAATCACATCGGAACGGTGTTATGCGAATCTTGCGGGAAACCGCTGCAGGATTCATCGGACTCGACCGAGCCTCTGGAAATGCGATACGACGGGGTTGCGCGTAAATCGCAGAAGGTAAATCCGTCGATCATTGATCGCGTATGGAACTTTTTTTCCTCAGTTAAAGTTGCGGTCTATCTCATTATGATTACGTTGCTTGGGGCAACGCTCGGAACGGTGTTCCCGCAAGAGAGTACATTCATTAATGGCGATCCAGCCACCTATTACAAAGCAACGTATGGAACCATCGGAAATATCTATTATAAGCTAGGACTCTCCCATACATATACGTCGTGGTGGTTCGTGACGTTGCTGGTAATGATTGGGACATCGCTTGTTATTTGCAGCTTGGATCGTGTATTGCCGCTCTATCGAGCGTTGAAGAAGCAGCAGATCCGGAAGCATTTGAATTTTTTAACACGGCAAAAGGTGAAATACCAAGAAGAAATGAAGCTGGATGTTACGCCTGAAGCGTGGGTGCAAGCCGCCGTAAAACCGCTGAAACGCAAGCACTACCGTGTACATACAGAGGGTTCTGCGCTCATGGCAGAGAAATATCGTTTTAGTCGGTGGGGGCCTTATATTAATCATATCGGACTGATTATTTTCTTGTTAGCGGTGCTTGCTAGAAGCATTCCAGGTTGGTATATGGACCAGTATATTGCGTTCCCTGAGGGCGATATCAAACATATTCCGGATACGAATTACTACTTGAAGAACGACAAATTCACAGTGGAGTATTACAAGGACAATGAGTTGTCGAAGGAAATGCAGGGTCAGAATCGATTGGTTGCCAAAAGATACGAGACTCAAGCTGTGCTCTATGAATGTGTTGACCAGTGCAGCGATCCTTCCAAGGAGCCCGTCTTAAAAGAAGTGGATCGACATCATATCGAAGTCAATGAGCCATTGAATTACAAAGGATTCATGGCGTACCAGACGGACTATGATCCTACCTTAAGATTGCGCTCTGTGAATCCAGAATTCCGAAATAAGGAAACAGGCGAGGTATATGGAAAGTTCATGCTTGAAATGCGGAATTCCAAGCTATCGTATGATGTTGGACCTTACCATTTAGAGCTTAAAGAGAAATATTTGGACTTTGGTCTGAATTCCGATGGGCAACCGGTCACGAAATCGCAGGAACCGAATGCACCTGCGTTCTTATTCCTTGTGACAGGACCGGATTTACCTAATGAAGGCTTCTTATATTTCTACTTCCCGAATCAAATTGACAAGCAACGCTTTAACCAACAAGCGCTAAATGAAAAATTAAGCGGAGACTGGGCCAATAAATTTGACATCAGAGTAAATGGTATGCAGGGTGTAGGGCTTAGTAATACATCCTACTTAACGATTCGAGTAGATAGTGCCATGCCTTTTATTTGGATTGGAGCAACTATTTCGATGATTGGGCTGATTATGGGCTTCTATTGGAATCATCGGAGAATATGGCTTCGGTTTGATGGGAACCGATTGACACTAGGCGCACATACGAATAAAAACTGGTACGGGATGCGTAGTGATGTGGCAGGGATTCTGAAGCAGCTGCATGTTTCAGTGGATCCCAAATCACTAGATAATGGGGGAGACAAATCATGAATTTATTGGATTTCAGCAGCAATGCCTTTTTAGCGGCCTTTTTCTTGTATTGCTTTGCCTTTTTATTCTACATTATCGCAATATCGGGGAAGATGTGGTCCAAGGCAGACCCTGCTAGACATTTAAAGCGTTGGAGGGTCATCGCGTTCGCAACATCAACGATCGGAACACTTTCACAAATTGTATATTTCTTCACGAGATGGATTGGCGGCGGCCACATCCCTACCAGTAATATGTACGAGTTTATGTCGTTCTTGGCGATGATGATCATGGTGGCGTTTACCGTCGTCTACTTGATCTACAAAACACCGGTTCTTGGCGTGTTCGCCGTACCTGTGGCCATACTGATCATGGCGTACGCATCGGTGTTCCCGCAAGAAGTACAGCCTCTTGTGCCAGCGCTTGATAGTTATTGGTTGAAAATTCATGTGACGACAGCCGCAACAGGTGAAGCGTTCTTCGCTGTAGGGTTTGCAGCAGGGGTGATGTACTTGCTGCGTACGATTGATTTTAAATCCAAAGAGAAATCTGCTGTTCGCGCACAACGTTGGGTGGAAGTTACCCTGTTGTCTGTCTTAATTATTGTAGGTTTCATTGCTTCTGTATTTACATTCAGAGCTATGGGATATGAATCAGATTTCAAACAAACCATCGTAACAGTTGACAGCCAGCAGCAGGAACATAGTAAAATAGAAGAAGTAAAATATACCTTACCGCCATTGGTCGCTCCTCATCAGAGTGAGACCGTGAAGTTTCAATCCTTCTTAGGAATGGACAAACCATTATTCGAAGCGCCAAGTTGGTTAAATGGTGCAAATGCGGGCCGAAAATTAAATACGGTGATCTGGTCAGTTATCTCTGGACTCCTACTTTATGGTATAATTCGGTTAATTGTACGCAAACCGCTTGGAGCAGCAATTCACCCGGTCATGGAAGGGATTGATCCCGAGGATCTGGATGAAATTAGTTATCGCGCGATTGCAATCGGGTTTCCTATCTTCACGTTAGGCGCGTTGATATTTGCCATGATCTGGGCGCATATCGCGTGGTCGCGATTCTGGGGTTGGGATCCCAAAGAAGTGTGGGCTCTCATAACATGGTTATACTATAGCGCATACTTGCATTTACGTTTATCCCGTGGCTGGACAGGAACGAAATCGTCCTGGCTCGCGGTAATTGGCTTCTTAGTGGTTATGTTTACGCTTGTCGGAGTGAACCTTGTCATAGCTGGTTTACATTCATACGCAGGAGTTTGATGATGCGTAATTCGAATATTACTCCACGGCGAATAGAAAGAGATATACATAAATTGTTGGAGGGGTAACCGAATGACGGACCAATTGAATCGTATTTTGGTAGTTGATGATGAAGAACGGATTCGCAGGCTGTTGAAAATGTATTTAGAAAAAGAAGGCTATACGATCGAAGAAGCGGAAGACGGGGAGACAGCATTGCAAAAATCCCTGGAGACGGACTTTGACCTGATATTGCTGGATGTAATGCTACCGGGGATTGATGGCGTCGAAGTATGTACGCGTCTTCGTCAATCGAAGGCGACGCCAGTCATCATGCTGACTGCTAAAGGAGAGGAGATTAACCGTGTGCAAGGCTTTGAGGTAGGAGCGGATGATTATGTCGTGAAGCCTTTTAGCCCGCGTGAGGTGATCTATCGTGTGAAAGCTATTCTTCGCCGTTCATCTGCGACTGCTTTCTTATCGAAAGAATCCAATTCAAGCAATAATATTGTTTTCCCGCACTTGTTAATTGAACATGATGCACATCGTGTAACAGCGGGTGGGCAAGAAGTCGGCTTAACACCCAAAGAATACGAACTACTTCATTATTTAGCCGTATCGCCGGATAAGGTATTTTCCCGTGAAGAATTGTTGAAGGATGTATGGAATTATGAATTCTTCGGCGATTTGCGTACCGTAGATACCCATGTCAAACGCTTGCGTGAGAAATTAAACAAAGTCTCGCCGGAATCCGCCATGATGATCACGACGGTATGGGGTGTAGGCTACAAACTCGAGGTGCCTAAATAACGTGGTGTTATGGAAAAGCGTCGTTGGTAAGCTATGGATGACCATTATTGGTCTGGTTGCGCTGATTATCAGTATTCTTGGCTTATTCTTACTTAATTATATTGATGTCTATCACTTCAGGAATTCTTATGATATTAAGCGGTTGTTCATCTATACGGGGATCGTCGGGTTTTCATTGACGACGATCTTTGCGCTGTTCTTGTTTTACAAAATCACGCAGCCCCTTCGCCTATTGAAGAAAGCAGCAGATACCATCCGTAAAGGGGATTATAATGCACGTGTGCAGAATATTCGTTCTTCGGATGAAATCGGGGAGTTAGCGCAGACCTTTAACCATATGGCGCAAGAAATGCAAGAGACGATCCAAGAAGTCAATCATGAGAAGGAGCATTTGTCTAGCATATTGCGCAGTATGACAGATGCGGTCATCACTTTTGATGCGGACGGCAAAGTACTTTCAGCGAACCCGCCGGGAGAAGGGGTTCTGAACGATTGGAACGATATTTCCTGGCTCGAGAGCCGAGAAGAGGCAAATCCATCCTTCCAAGTACCAGAACCGCTCTACGCACTGTTTCAGACCGTGCTGGAGAGTCGAAGCGACTTATCAACCAAGGTCCATGTTCAACAAGGGGTATATTCGGTGGTTATGGCGCCGTTATACTCATCAGATACGGTTCGTGGTGCGGTCGCAGTTCTACGTAATGTGACAGAAGAAGTGAAGCTGGAGAAGCTTCGCAAAGACTTTGTCGCGAATGTCTCCCACGAGATTCGCACGCCATTATCCATGCTGCAGGGTTACAGCGAAGCTTTACTGGATGACATTGTATCGTCGCCCGAAGAACGCCGTGAGCTCGTACAAGTTATCCATGATGAATCCCTGCGAATGGGGAGGCTCGTGAAAGATTTATTGGATCTCGCGCGTATGGAGGCGGGGCATATGGGAATGAAACAGGATCACATCCAATTAGAGCAATTACTTCAACGCGTGTATCGGAAGTTCTCCGTCTTGGCCAAAGAACGGGATCTACAGCTAACGATGGATATTCCAGAGGAGCCCATGGATCTCAAAGATGCGGATGAAGATCGGTTGGAACAGGTGTTAACTAATTTGCTGGACAATGCGTTCCGACACACGGGGCCTGGCTTAGAAGTACGATTGTCAGCGGAGCATGTCCAGACGGAGAAGGGGAAGTTTCTTGTTTTGAAGGTTGCGGATAAGGGACAAGGGATTCCAAGCGAAGATATACCCTTCATCTTCGAACGGTTCTATAAAGCCGATAAAGCTCGTAAAAGAGAAACAAATGGTGGAACAGGTCTAGGTTTGGCGATCGTGAAAAACATTGTGGAAGCGCACCATGCGACAATTTCTGTTCACAGTATGTTAGGTCAAGGAACGACGTTCACGCTAACGTTTCCTGTCGAAATGAACTGAGTAACGTCTAACACTCTCATCCTGAGAGTGTTTTTTTTGTGTATTTTGCAGAAGGAACGAGATAAATCTTGTTGTACGTGGAACAAAATAAAACCCTCCATTGCCACAGTGCGGCGCATGGAGGGTTTTTGTCATCGCGTGAAAGGTTAGATTAAGTCGATTTCGCGTGCTTTTACAATGCCGTTGACTTTCAGCATTTGTTGGAACACATCATGCGGTACGACACGATCTACGGATAGTACCATGATCGCATCGGCACCAGCTGCTGAACGGCTAACTTGCATGGTAGCAATATTCACATCGTTATTGCCAAGCAACGATCCCACATTACCGATCATACCCGGTTTGTCTGTATGCGCGATGAGCAAGATATTGCCTTCTGGTGCGACATCGACGGTAAAACGATCGATTTGTACGATACGCTCGCCATATCCATTCAACAATGTACCGGCAACCGTACGTTGTTCGTTTTTCGTCTTTAATGTCACTTGGAGTAAATTTGTAAAACCTTTTGTTGCAGCAGATTTCTCAATCGTAATATTGACATCGCGAGATTTCGCGAGATGCATCGAGTTAATAATGTTCACGTCAGATCCCAAATGGTGGGACAGCACGCCTTTGATAATATAACGTGTTAAAGGCTGTGTATCAAAATCAGACAATTCGCCTGAATATTTAACGGTAATTTCTTGAACGGGTTCTTCAACCATTTGCGAGACGAAAACGCCAAGTTGCTCACCAAGCTTGAAGTAAGGCTGCAGCTTGTTCAATACGTTAGCAGGTACATGCGGCATGTTCACGGCATTCTTGAACGGCTCATTACGCAAAATCAATAGAACTTGTTCAGAAACGTCGACAGCGACGTTTTCTTGAGCTTCAATGGTCGAAGCGCCCAAATGCGGTGTAACCACAATTTTCGGATGATTCAAGAACGGATGGTCTGCACGTGGCGGTTCTTCTTCAAATACGTCGAATGCGGCACCAGCTACAATCCCTTGATCAATGGCCTCTACAAGCGCTAATTCATCGACCAGGCCTCCGCGAGCACAGTTCACGATGCGCATGCCTTTTTTCATGACTTCGAATTGCGGTCTCGAAATCATATGGCGTGTTTCAGGTGTTAATGGCGTGTGCAAGGTCATGAAGTCAGCTGTACGAATGATTTCGTCAACGGATGCAAGTTTTACTTGCAATTTCTCTGCGCGCTCTTCCGTGAGGAATGGATCGTAAGCGAGAATGTCCATCCCGAAAGCTTTGGCACGTTTGGCAACTTCACTACCGATACGACCCATGCCAAGCACGCCTAAAGTTTTGTTGCGCAGTTCGACACCTAGGAACGATTTACGATCCCAAACGCCTTGGACCGTCTTCATATGCGCTTGCGGAATGTGGCGGGATAAAGCCATCATCATAGCAAAAGCATGCTCACATGTCGTAATCGTGTTGCCATCCGGTGCATTGATGACAATGACACCACGTTTCGTTGCCGCTTCTAAATCGATGTTGTCGACGCCGACACCAGCGCGACCTACGACTTTGAGGTTGGTTGCAGCTTCCAAGATACGAGCGGTTACGCGAGTTTGACTACGTACTAGGAGTGCATCATAGTCAGCGATAATCGCCACCAATTCATCTTCACTAAGTCCTGTTTTCTTTTCAACCGTAATGTCGGCAGCATCAACCAATTGCTGGATCCCCATGTCACTAATCGGGTCTGATACTAATACTTTGTACATTTTTTGTTATCCTCCCTTAATGTGGTCTAAAAAATAAAAACTCCCAATCCGCATACTACCTCCGTAGTAAGGGACGAGAGTTTAATTCGTGGTGCCACCCTAATTCGTTGCTGCATGACAAGCAACCTCAATCGGTCTAAAGACCAAGAACGATAACGGATTCGGCCGATCGCACCTACTAGAAATTCAGTGCAATAACTCAGGACTGCTGAACCAGCTTGTCTTCACCGTCGATTTCCACCAACCATCGACTCTCTGTAGGTTTCACAAGTGTTCGTTCCATCAATGTATTTCACAACAATTTATTTCCAATAATGTATCATCATGAACTGGAAAATGTCAATAGATGTTCATGATGATACATATCTTGTTCACACAATTTTCAAAAATGGTAAATTGTGTTGGTCTACCGAATGGGCCTTTAGGCTAACTTGAATAATGGGTTGAATTTCGATATGATTGCAGGTATTAGCTATGTGCGATTACTCATAGAAAAAAGGCAATTGTGGCAGTGTTTCTTTGCTATACATCCGGTTTTTGTTTCGAATAAATTCATTGGTCTTGATGGCATCTGTACTATGTAATAACGCAACTAACTGGCTGATGCTTTTCATATTAAGTTGACTGGCTTGACCGTTGTTTATCATTTGATCCACTTTGGCAACGGTGTCTTGCGGATAATACGGCTGATACATCCGTTTTTCGTATAAGATCGACGTAATGATTGCATTTTTGACGGCAAGCGGGAATGTTTTCCACTCGGTGATCGTCAGGTTCGGTTGATAATTGACTTGCTTCGGAATATTCGGCTGTACGCTATTGCTCCAATTGAGAACCGCATCATACAGTTGATCCTGCGCAAGTAACGTGAGTTTCACGGCATTTTGGATATACTCGTCTTTGTTCAGTTGTTCCGGTATAAGCGTACTCGGCAAGGTATTCGCCTTGCTTATAAAATTGGAGGTACCAGTACTGAATAGCTTAAGCCCCTTGAGATAATTTGTCTGCGCTTCTTGTAAGAGTGGTGACGAGCCGGGAACCGATACCGAGTTCGCCTGATCGTATTGCTGCTGCGCTAGCTTGCTCAATGATTTGACGATTGCAGCATTATCGTTGGTGGCATCTCCGGAGCTCAGTTTGTCCATACTTGCGAACCATGCTATTTGAAAATCGCGATACGGAAGAAGAACAGTGTGATAAAATGACACTAGATCTTGTTGGGGGTACGTACCGACACGATTTTCTTGCCTCGCAGCTACTAACTTAGCCTCGCTCTTTGATTCGGCTCGATCTGTTCCGACCTTATAGCCGTAGAAGAAGGCGCCCACTGCACAGATCAGCATGAAGATAAATCCTAGGCTAAAAAATAAATAGATTTTAAAAGGTCGTTTTTCCATGTGCTCAAATGCTCCTTCATTACTTTAAGTTTAATTAGAATACTATACTTAGAACAGGCAGGACAACGATGAAAAAAATCAATTTTAAACGATTCAAACTCCGACAAGTATCTGCAGCCGAGCTGAACGATCGTCTATTACTCATCAATTTGTATATCACCCAAGGTCTTACTCTTATTATCGGTTTGTTATGGGTTATTTTTCAGAGACGAAATCCATTAACCTTATTTCAATGGCCAGAAGGGTTTGAATTTATCTATTGGGCGGTTGGGCTATCTGTTCTTGTTCTATCTGCTGATTTATTAATGGGGCGATTTGTCCCAGAAGAGGCCATGGATGACGGCGGAATTAACGATATGTTGTTTCGAAAAAGACCGATCTGGCATATTGTTGTTATTTCGGCGATCGTCGCTATTTGTGAGGAATTGTTGTTCCGGGGAGCCATACAATATGCCTTCGGACCTTACTGGACGAGTATTTTGTTCGCGGTGATTCATGTCCGTTATTTGCGGCATTGGGTACCTACGGGAATCGTCTTTGCAATCAGCTATGGGCTAGGTTTTATTTACATCCAGACAGGGACCTTATGGGCGCCAATTATCACGCATTTTATTGTCGATTTAGTCTTGGGTCTCATCATACGTTTTCGGAGGGATTAAGAGTTTCATGAGTAAGCAGTTAAGTCGCATCGAAACATACGGACGAAAAAGGACGCGAGGTACGAAGCATCAAGAAGAACATCAGGAACATGAGGAACTCGAAACCTCAAAGAATCTCGAAAAACTTCCTTCGCGCACGCAACTGCATCCTTCTCGTGGTATATTAACACGAATTTTTTATAATACATTAATGGTGCTTTTCATATTACTGCTCTTAGGTTTGTTATATTGGGGCCGGCATTATACTTCATAAAGGGAAATTAGGGGGAAGAACGCATGCTATGGGGTATCATTGCGGTTATCATGGGTTGTGTCATTTTCATGTTCGTTCGAATGTACTGGGAAGCGAAGAACACGATGATTCAAGTGGAACATCTCTACCATGAGCGTCTTCCCGAGAGCTGGGATCATACTTCGATATTATTCATTAGCGATATTCATCGTCGAACGATTTCGGAGAATTGGATCAAGGAGCTAACTTTCACGCATACAGATATTGAATTGGTGCTTGTTGGCGGAGATTATACAGAACGCGGCGTTCCATTAGAACGTGTACGACACAATATGAAGTTGTTGCGAAGTGTTGCTCCCGTCTACGCGGTTCATGGGAACCATGATTACAATGCGGATTACAGGGAAGTGGATATCGTGCTCCGGGAGTGCGGTGTCCATCTACTGGATAATGAAGCGGTATGGTTAGAAAAAGAGGATGCAGGCGTTTGGCTGGCTGGCGTAGATGACGTACTCACAGAACGTGCCAAGCTTCGCGTCGCACTCTCCGAACCCAACCTGCAGCCGGCTTTTACCATGCTTCTCGTGCATGACCCAAGCATCGTGCAGCAATTGCATGATGAGCGCATTCATCTCATGTTTGCGGGACATACGCACGGAGGACAATTCCGGTTACCGTGGATTGGGCCGTTGGTCTCAAGTGGAATTTACCGGCGGTATTCTTACGGGACTTATGAACTGGACCGGACGGCAATGGATGCAAGCGAAGGGGGAACAAAAATTTTTATCAGCCGCGGCATGGGAACCTCCCATATCCCTCTGCGTTTATTTTGCCCAGCAGAAGTTCACATTATCAAACTTCATTCGAAGAAAAAGCAATCCAGCGCTCCTGCATAAGGGAGAGTCGGATTGCTTTTTTTCTCACTTTAAGCTCTTGTCAAAATCTATGGCGCGTGGATCAACGAAGCTATAGCCTTTCTCCTCCAGTTTGGTTAACAACTCATCGAGTGCCTCAACCGTCCATGGAAGTTCGTGCATAAGGATATTGCTGCCAGGATGAAGCTGCTCTAGAACGTTTTTGATAACGGCATCCGGTTTGTTCTTATTCTTAGAATCCCAATCTAAGGACCCATTGGACCAAGTCATGAAGAGCATACCTTGTTCTTTGACCACCTTCCTTACGGTATCATTGCCAATGCCAAATGGGGGGCGGAAAAACTTGGGCGATTCTCCAATAGTCTTCTTGACGATCGCTTGAACATCTTCGATTTGCTGCTTAATTTTAGAGTCCGATTCCTTCTTTAAATTGATATGGTCCCAACTATGGTTTCCGATGATTTGATCGCGTTCATGAATCAGTTGAAGCAATTCGGGATGGCTTTTAACGCGGTAACCGTTTACAAAGAAAATAGCTTTTGCATGGTGTTTGTCCAAGGTATCGATTAATCCATTGATCATCTTCGCTTCTTTGGGTCCATCGTCAAAAGTTAACAACACCACTTTTTTTTCGGTTGTATCGTCATTGGGAACAATATTGTAGACCTTGTTCATATGATAAGTCTTTTCAATGGTTTCGGCTGTTGAAGATTCCATGGGTTCGACTTGCGTCGTATTTGTCGTCCGATCTTGTTCAGGATGAGATGAATCCGCGATTTGTTCAGGTACGGATGGAGTTACGTTAGAAGTTGTTGTTGTAGGGGATGGAGATGATTCCGCTTGTTTCTGACCACAGGCAGTCATGCTAACCACCAGCGTCAGGGTAATCAGCAAGGTAATGATTGAATTTTTCATATGTATTCGCTCCATTTCCTTATTTTAAAGCGCATGAGTTTTGGTGTGAGGGTCACACTATGTATGATTTTATCATATAAAGGAGGTTTTCGTCGTGAAGATGACAGGATTTTTACTTGGCGGTATGCTTGGTGCTGCAGCTGCTGTGTATTTCAGTAACAACAAGCAGGCCATGTTAGCTAAAGCGGGTGAAATGGGCCAATCCATGAATGGGTGGATGGGTAAGGCAAAAGACAAAGTCATCGAAGTGACCTTGAGTCCAGCTTTAAAAGATGATGCCCAAGCAACCAGCTCAACAAGCACCAGCAGTACCGCAAATTCCACGCAAAGCGCTGGAGCAGGTACAGTATCATCCGCACCAACGGCTACATCGAATGCGTTCATGAATAACCCTGCATTTGCTGCAGAATTTGGTTCTGATCAGGCCTCCAGTTCCGCAGGTGCAAGCTCCACTGGAACGCAGTTAAAGGATCTCATTAATAAATCCGCTTCCGTAAAGCGCGAGGTTGATGCGATTCTCAAAGAAAACAACACTTCCTTATAATATGATTAAAATTAGAATCATTATCCACAATGAACAGTCATTGTGTGATGTGATTCTTTTTTTATTGAGATCTTTATTTACTTTTTCATTGACACATTTTATCGATAATGATAATCTTTCTCAATGTAATATATGGAATATAGAATGACGTTCATGAGTAGGAGGAACTTGAGTTGAATAAGGAAATGGTGACCGATGATCACAGAGCAAAACGTCCCGTTGCGGGCGTGCTCATCATTGTAGGTGGTTTAATACTATTAGCCCTTGGATTTATTTTGTCCATCGCTGTAGGGGCTGTCGATATTCGTTTCAGTACGGTAATTGAAGCGATCTTTCAATTTCATCCTGATGTAACACAGCATCAGATTATTCGGGAATTGCGCTTGCCGCGTTCTACGGCTGCTGTATTGGTTGGTGCGGCCCTTGCGGTATCAGGGGCGATCATGCAAGGAATGACACGAAATCCGCTTGCTGATCCCGGAATCTTAGGGATAAATGCGGGTGCTGGATTCATGCTGGCAATTTGCTTTGCCTTTTTCCCAGGACTTTCCTTTAACTATATTATTCTGTTCTCCTTCGCAGGCGCTGCCATCAGTACGGTTCTTGTCTATACATTGGGTTCCGCAGGGAAAGGCGGTATGAGTCCTGTTCGCTTAGCGATTGTGGGCGCAGCAATATCAGCGCTGCTCATCGCTTTGAGTGATGGCATCGCGCTGTATTTCCAAATTGCCCAAGATCTTGCTTTTTGGTCTGCAGGAGGAATCGCAGGGACGAAATGGTCGCAAGTACATATTTTATTGCCTTGGATCATTGCTGGCCTGATTGGGGCTATGATGTTATCGAGATATATAACCGTATTAAGTCTTGGCGAAGATGTTGCGAGAGGATTAGGCCAACGTACGGGGACGATTAAATTGCTGGGTTCGATACTCGTTCTTATTCTTGCAGGCGCATCCGTATCTGTCGTCGGGGCTGTAGGTTTCGTAGGTCTAATTATACCTCATATAGTCAGATCTCTTGTTGGCGTGGATTACCGCTGGATTATTCCTTGCTCGGCAATCCTTGGCGGTTTGTTAATGGTCTTAGCAGACATTGGAGGCCGAATGATTAATCCTCCTTATGAGACACCGATCGGAGCGCTTATTGCGTTGATCGGCGTTCCATTTTTCTTATACTTGGCACGAAAAGGAGGTAAAGGATTATAATGGCACAACATCTTCGCGGGCAACGCAAAAAATTACGTTTTACAAGTATCGTTGTCATTCTTTCTGTCCTTGTGGTACTTATGTTTATTGTAAGCATGAACACCGGCTTTATCCGGTTGGCTCCTTTAGATGTCATAAAAACTTTATTCGGTGGAGGTACGTCGAAACAACATCTAATCTTGTTTGATTTCCGTCTACCGCGCATCGTGATTGCCATTCTCGTGGGAGCGGGTCTTGCAACGGCAGGTGCCATTCTACAAGGCGTCTCGAAGAATGGGTTAGCGGATCCGGGTATACTCGGGATTAACGCAGGCGCTGGTCTAGCCGTTATTCTATTTATTTCATATTATCCGTCCAAGGAGACGGCTCCTGTATTTATGATTCCTGTACTTGCCTTGCTAGGTGCTGGGTTGACCGCATTTATCATCTACATTTTAGCGTACAAGAAGAACGAAGGGATATCGCCGATTCGTCTGATTTTAGTAGGTATCGCGGTGGCGGCGGGCGTATATGCCCTCACGCTCGTGCTTACCATCCGCTTAAGTCCCGAGAACTTTCAATTCGTCGCTACTTGGTTAGCGGGCAATATATGGGGAACGAACTGGAAATTCGTGTTGGCGTTGCTGCCTTGGATTATGGTACTAATTCCGTTCAGCATGTATAAATCCAAAGTACTCAATGTGATGAACTTAGGGGATCATGTTGCAACAGGACTTGGCGCTTCATTGAAGAAAGAACAATTTTGGTTAATTCTTACGGCGGTTGGATTAGCGGGTTCCTGTGTGGCTGTCGGTGGAGGCATCGGGTTTCTGGGGTTAATTGGTCCACATTTGGCTCGGAGACTTGTCGGTCCGCAACATCAATACATGCTGCCGGTATCCGCACTGCTAGGTTCTCTTTTGCTCGTTACGGCAGATGCCATAGCGAGAACAATTCTTCAACCTACTGAAATCCCAGTTGGAATCGTCGTCGCCGTCATCGGCGCTCCTTATTTTTTATTTTTATTAGTCAAAACGAAGTAAATAGTGTATTATTGTTTGACTTAAAATGTATATTTTATATAGTGCAAACGAGGAAATTTAGTGTTACCATGTAAACTGAGGGCAAATGTCAGCACATATTATATGTAATTTCATACCCTGTTATAACCGACGGTTTCAAGGTATAATGGGATTCATAAACACTTTATATGATCTGAATTACATGATGATTAAGGAGGATCCTGTCATGAAAATAGAGCGCCTTAGTACCAATAAGATACGGATTTTCCTTACGTTCGATGACCTATCTGAGCGCGGAATCCAGAAAGAAGATATGTGGCGAGAAATACCTAAAGTACATGAATTATTCAGCGAAATGATGGATCAAGCCTATACGGAGTTGGGATTTGATCCGACGGGCCCGCTCGCAGTTGAAGTATTTGCTCTGCCTGCTCAAGGGATGGTCGTTATCGTAACGCGTGGTAAATATGATGTTCCATCGATAGGTGTTAATTTGGAAGATGAGTTGGATGAAGAAGTCTACGAAATGGAAGTTACTTTAGAACAAAGCGATACAATTATGTACGCTTTTTCGGATTTTGAACATTTAATTGAACTGGCACATCTAATCGCACCGCTTGTAGATGAGGATGGCAAACTTTATTACTACAAAGACCGCTATATCCTGCATCTCGAATCCAAAGATTTAGAACAAGGGACGTTTAATTCTCTTATTGCTTTGCTTGCCGAATATGGGGAAGCAACTTCTGTGACACTTGCTGTTCTTGACGAGTACGCTAAAGTCGTGATGCCGGAGCATGCGATTAGTACGATTGTTACACATTTTGCGCCTCAAAATTAAAGCGTTGAACACGGATGTCTAAGAAGTCCATTTGGCTCGGTAAAACATGTTAGGAGGAATATTCGGTGCCTTTGTTATCGGTTCTCACGGCAGCAATTGCGCCGGGTATCGCATTGCTTGTTTACTTTTATTTGAAAGATCGATATGATAGTGAGCCCGTCTCCATGGTTGTCAAAATATTTTTACTCGGTTTTCTCATTGTATTGCCCATTATGATCATTCAACATGGGATACAACTGTGGCTCGGCGACAATCCTTATTTATTTTCGTTCGGTATTTCTGCGGGCGTGGAGGAAGCCGTTAAATGGTTCGTGATCTATCATATTGTCTATAATCATACAGAATTTGATGAGCCTTACGACGGCATCTTATATGCGGTAGCTGTATCCCTTGGATTTGCTACCGTCGAGAATGTTCTTTATGCGTGGTATAGCCATGCTACCTTCGGATCTCTATTGATTCGTGCTTTGCTGCCTGTTTCTGGACATGCCTTATTCGGTGTCATGATGGGGTACTATTTCGGAAAAGCAAAGTTCTCGGAAGGAAACCGGAAGTCGCGTTATCTGATTTATTCGCTCGTGATTCCTTTGTTCTGGCACGGTATTTATGACTTTATCATGTTAACTGTCAAGACCTATTGGATTTGGTATATCGTACCGATCATGGTTTATTTATGGTACCGTGGCATGATGAATGTACAGAGCGCGAACGCACGTTCACCTTTCCGTCTATTAAAACGTGAAGAAATCAAAGATTAAATCATAACTTTCCCGGCTATACTTCTTAATGAGGTGGTGGTCGGATGAGAGTGAAAGTGAAAATCCGTTGCAAACAATGCGGAGAAAAGTTTGTGTTACGAGGAAAGAAAGAACGCGGTCGCGTAGAGACAGGTTTCAAGCAGTGTCTTTGCAATAATACGCATGAATTTGAGGTTGAAGAAGACCGTTATTAGGGCGATGTTTCGGGAAATGCATAAAGCTTCCTTTTTTGAATCAAACTAACTTCAGTTTGTAAGAGAAAGGAGCCGTTTGTACGATGTATAAGCGTATTAGTGCAGTGTTATTTCCGATCGTCGCCCTATTTTTAGTTGGGACAGTCATTTGGGGATATCAAGAGCACAAGACCAAGAATTCCATTTTGTTAAAGGCAGAAAATCAGTACCAAAGAGCATTTCACGATTTGTCCTATCATGTGGAGAAGTTACATACAGAGTTAGGGAACACATTAGCCGTTAACTCTGCATCACAGGGGATGCATCGGAAGAGTCTTGTGAACGTATGGCGATTAACGAGTGAAGCACAGAGTGAGATCAACCAGCTGCCGTTAACTCTGTTGCCCGTTAGCAAGACGGAAGATTTCTTAACCCATATCTCGAATTTCTCCTACAAGACAGCGGTTCGAGATTTGACGAAACAGCCTCTCTCGCCGGATGAGATGAAAACGTTGAAAACATTGTATGAGAATTCAAAAGGAATTTCGTCCGATCTTCAGAAAGTACAAGAGGCATCGCTGTCCAACCAGTTAAAGTGGACAGATGTGGAGCAAGCCATGGCTTCTGAAGGTCAAGGCAACGACAATACCATTGTGGATGGGTTTAGAAATGTGGATAAAAAGGTCGGTGCTTACCCCGAAATCAACTGGGGACCTGCTGTAGCAAGTGTGTACAGTAAACGATCTGTGAAGATGCTGAGTGGTAATAATGCCACACCTGAAGAAATTAAGAAAAAAGCCACTGAATTTTTTGGCGATCACAAAATCGTCGATGTGAAGGTCGTTGAGAACGGAGCGAAAACTGAATATGCTTCCTACTCAGCCATCGGAAAGCGCAAAAGCTCGAATTCCACGGTCCATTTGGATTATACGAAGCGCGGCGGTCATTTGATACGCTTTATGGATACGCGTAATATCGGAAAAAAAGCTATTTCCCAGGAAAAGGCGCTAGCAGAAGCAAAAAAATTCTTGGAGATGCACAAATATCCTTCCATGGAGCCTGTCAGCTATGACGAGTATGACAATATTGGCAGCTTTATCTTCGTTCGCAAAGAGAACGGCATTCTCATTTATCCGGAACGTCTGATTGTTCGGATTGCACTGGATAATGGGGAAGTAACAGGGATTGAGGCCAGTGACTTCGAATATAAAAAGCACAAAACGATCAAAACGGATACGAAGCCGAAATTGACCGAAGCGCAAGCCAAAAAAATGTTGAATCCCGGCCTGAAGGAAAAATATCATCGCTTAGCCATTATCGAAAACGATCTTGGTGAACCGACTTTATGTTACGAGTTCGTTGGTGATATGAACGGTACGTCGTATCGTATTTATGTAAATGCATCGACGGGCATGGAAGAGAACATTGAAGAGCTAAAAGGGACAAAACAGAAAAGTCCAGCATGATATGTGAAGTTTGGAATGGGAAGCCTTTCGACAAAATGGTCGAAGGGCTTTTTGCTTTGTTCAAAACGCTAAGGTAATCTATCACTTGGTATGATATAATACTGCTAGATTTCGAACATTTGGCGAAATTTTCATATTGAAAATTGAATACGGTAGGTGATTTGATTGTTACCTAAAGTGAGTGACCTTGTGTACTTGCAAGTTGCTTCTTCAGATGAGTATGAGGCAAATCGGGAATATAAATCTCGAATTGCAGAGATGGATGATAACAATTTGTATATTGAAATACCCTTAGACGAGAAGACAGGTCGCTACAAGCCGCTACATTTCGGAGATGAGCTGTCTGTTTATTTTGTTGCTGAAGGCGGCATCAAAAACTATTTTAATTCTTATGTGTGCGGTTTTCGAGATGAAGTGGTTCGGATGGTCGCTATTAAAATGCCTGCAGAAGAATCGATTACGAAAATTCAACGCCGAAATTATCTTCGTGTTGCAGCCGAATTAGAAATGGCTGTGAAATTAATGGATCAGGTTCGCTTTATTGCACTAACCGAAGATGTAAGCGGTGGTGGGTTGTCATTCCGTTGTGACGGCAAATGGCACTTAAAGCCGGGTCAGGAAATTTCTTGTTGGTTATTGCTGCATTATCGTAACGGGTCGGTGGAACATTCCCATTTCCATGCTGAAGCGGTTCGGGTGAAAGCCTTGGAGAATGGCAAGCAACAAGTAATGATGAAGTTTAGTAAAATTAGCGATACCGAGCAGCAGAAGATCATTCGGTATTGTTTTGAAAGACAATTCGAAATACGCAAGCATTAGCCGAATATTTCAACTCAAGATGGGTATACTAGCCACCAATTCATATTGGGGGCGAGCTTTATGCGTAACGACAAAGATTCGAGAACGGAATCCTACATTCACATGTTTCTCATTTTTTCGAATCGAATAGAGAGATATATGAAGTTCATTCTGTATGTCTGTTGCTGTCTCTTAATTGTGAGTCAAATTGCACTGCGAATCCCTTGGATTCGGGGGATAATCTCTCATGTGGATAAGCTCGAAGGTGTGCCGATATCAACAGAAATGAAATCAAAAAAATAGGTTTTCTAGTCGATTATTTTTGCATCCGCCCTTTATGTGTGGTATAATTTTCACGTCGCAGGCAACGCCTGCTTTTTTCTTGAGGAATGCTTGCTTTGAGGAGGAACACCCTGTTGGATAATCATCAACGAGGCAGATTAGACAAAATCAATATTGCAATTGACGGACCTGCAGGGGCGGGGAAAAGTACGGTAGCTCGTAAGGTAGCCAAAGAATTGACATACGTATATGTTGATACGGGCGCTATGTATCGTGCTGTGACGTGGTTTATGTTGGGCCACGATATTTCGTCAGATGAAACAGATCGAGTTATTCACGCGATGCGTGAGTTACATATTGAATTGATTCCTGGTGAAGAATGTCAACAGGTCATTGTTAATGGAGAAGATGTGACTGATTATATTCGTGCAAATCACATCAGCAAGAACGTGTCCAGCTATGCAAAAATTGGTCCGCTTCGTACGAAACTTGTCGAGATGCAGCGCAACATAGCAAGCAGTAAGGGTGTTGTGATGGATGGGCGGGATATCGGTACGCATGTGTTGCCGCAGGCGGAACTGAAAATTTTTCTTACTGCGAGTGTGGAAGAAAGAGCAATCCGTAGATATCAAGAAATTAAGGATAACCAACAAGTTACCTTAGAACAGCTGATGCATGATATTGCTGAACGGGACCGTCAAGATGAACAGCGTGAAATTTCTCCGCTTGTCTGCGCAGAAGATGCGATTCGTTTGGACACAACCTCCATGAACATTGAAGAAGTTGTGAATCAAATTATTTCCTACTGCAGAACCATAACGGATGGAGCGAAGTAAACTATGTTGTATTCTTTTTGTCGAGCCCTCTTACGAGGTATATATGGATTATTGTTTAGACTTGAGGCAAAAGGGATAGAGAATGTTCCAGATGAAGGCGGCGTGTTGTTGTGCTCCAATCACGTGAGTTTGTTCGATCCTCCTACCGTGGGAATCAAGCTCGAACGTAAGGTACACTTCATGGCAAAGATGGAATTATTCAAAATTCCGGGTTTTGGGTGGTTGATCCGCGAACTAGGTGCCTTTCCTGTGAAAAGAAGTGGTGTCAGTAAAGAATCTATCAAAAATTCACTCAAGATTTTACGGGATGGAAAAGTAATGGGGATTTTCCCAGAGGGCTCGCGCAATTCGGACGGGGCTGGGAAGAAAGGTGCAGCTAGTTTTGCACTTCGCAGCGGAGCAGCTGTTGTACCTGTTGCAATTATTGGGAATTATAAATTGTTTCGTAAAATGAAAGTAGTATACGGGAAGCCAATCGATATTGCACCATTCCAGGAAGAACCGACGACTGCCGTTGATTTATTGACGGACGAGATTATGTCGAAGATCCAAGAACTGAAGCAGCAATCTCAGTAAACGAATGCATGAAATTTCAATTTGGAAAGATACTACAATTTAGTGGTTTTGAACTCTGCCGTATGGTGGGTTTAAATAAATGGGGTTTTGAATTGAGGAGGTATTACAATGTCGGAAGAAACAAATGTTGAATCTGTGGAAAACCAAGCAACACTTGACAACATCGTATCCATCAAAAAAGGAGATACTGTCAAAGGAACGATTGTTAAAATTGAGGATAACCAAGCCATTGTTAGCTTTGGATATAAATATGATGGTATTATCCCGATCCGTGAGTTATCTTCATTACAAGTAGAAAATGCTGCGGATGCGGTACAAATTGGCCAAGAAGTGGAGTGTAGAGTCGTGACTATTGATGATCAAAATGAAAAAATGGTACTTTCCAAGCGTCAAATCGACAATGAAAATGCTTGGGAGCAATTGCAAGCGAAATTAGACAGCGGTGAAGTTTTTGAAGTCGCTGTTGCAGATGTAGTAAAAGGTGGTCTAGTTGTTGATGTAGGAACGCGCGGTTTCATTCCTGCTTCGATGGTAGAGCGTCATTTCGTTGAAGATTTCAGCGATTACAAAGGTAAAACATTGCGCGTGAAAGTAAAAGAATTGGATCGCGAGAACAACAAAGTGATCTTGTCTCAAAAAGACGTTCTGGATCAAGAATTCGAAGCGAACAAATCTGCTATCATTGCAAATCTTCAAGAAGGTCAAGAGATCGATGGTACAGTACAACGTTTGACACAATTCGGTGCATTCGTTGATATCGGTGGCGTAGACGGTCTTGTTCACGTATCTGAATTAGCTTGGTCTCATGTTGAGAAACCAGCTGACGTGGTTCAAGAAGGTCAAAGCGTTCGCGTAAAAGTATTGAAAGTGGATCCAGCTAACGGCAAAATCAGCTTGAGTATTAAAGCTGCTCAACCAGGTCCTTGGGATACAGCTGCAGGTCAATTCAACATTGGCGATATCGTTACAGGTACAGTGAAACGTCTTGTAAACTTCGGCGCATTCGTTGAAATCGCTGCTGGGGTTGAAGGACTTGTGCATATTTCTCAAATCGCACACCGTCATATCGGTACTCCTCATGAAGTATTGAAAGAAGGACAAAGCGTTCAAGTGAAAATCTTGGATCTTAACGTTGCTGAGAAACGTGTAAGCTTGAGCATCAAAGAAACAGAAGAAGCTCCAGCAGAAGCACCTAAATCAGAAAAAGCTCCAAGATCTTCTTCCAGAGCGCCACGCGAAGAAATCAAATTGAACAACCCGAACGTATCGCTTAGCAACGAAGGCATGAGCTTCTCCCTAGCAGAGAAATTCGGCGACAAACTAAGCAAATTCAAAAACTAGACATCAGTTTATACGGGAGGAATGGAGAGATGCGTGTTTCGCGCAAGGTGGAGCATCTGCAGCATGCGCTGCAAATTGGCCAAAGCGGAGAACACGGACTTTCGGATATCCGTTTTGTGCACCAGTGTTTACCTGAGCAATCTCTCTCTTCCGTGTCACTCGAAACGTACATCGGCGAGCTCAATTTGAGTTCGCCGATTGTTATTAATGCGATGACTGGAGGAGCGGCTGAGACGGAAGAAATCAATCGCGAGCTCGCGATTGCCGCAAGAGAGACGGGGATTGCGATGGCAGTCGGTTCGCAAATGTCCGCATTACGGCATCCGGAAGTACGTTCAAGCTATACCATTGTTCGAGAAATGAACCCCACAGGAATTGTCTTCGGTAATCTTGGCAGTGAAGCAACAGTAGACCAAGCACAACAAGCTGTGGAAATGCTGCAAGCGAATGCACTGCAAATTCATCTGAACCCCATGCAAGAATTAATTATGCCAGAAGGCGATCGTGATTTTCGCGGTGTATTGGATCGTATCGCACGCATTGTACACGCTGTATCTGTCCCTGTTATTGTCAAAGAAGTTGGATTTGGGATTACGGGAGAAGCGGCTCGACGCCTGCGTGAAATTGGTGTGAGTATCGTTGATGTAGGCGGCTTCGGCGGAACGAATTTTGCAGCCATTGAGAATGAGAGACGGGAAGAGTCGCTCGCTTGGCTCAATGATTGGGGAATCCCGACAAGTTGTTCTCTATTAGACGTACAAAAGAGTTGCGCCCCTGCACATATTATGGCTTCAGGCGGTATTCGCAATGCTTTGGATATTTGTAAAGCGCTTGCTATTGGTGCTGGAGCTGCAGGATTAGCAGGTATATTCTTGAAAACGTTGAAAACACAAGGTACATCAGCGGTCATTCAACAAATCAATACCCTGCATGCACATATCAAGTTGATCATGACCGGCGTTGGTGCAGCTACAATTGAAGAATTATGGCGCGTCCCATTCATTATTGGCGGTGAAACTGCTCACTGGTGTTATGCCCGCGGCATTGACATTACCGAATTTGCTCAGAGAAAGTAAGATTAAAAACCATCCGATTGACAGATAATAGGAGCAGTTGAGGTGATCCTATTGAATGCGGGTACAATCGCGATATTAGTGTATTTGATTGTCCTTATATTAATTGTTAGCGGTTGGAAAGAAGTTTTTATGAAATCTCTGTCTTATCGAGCATGTTTATTATTTATGTTAGGCTGGCTAATATGTGTATTTATGAACCTGCAGATCACGCCTAACATTCGATTGAATGCAGGCATCGTGGTATTGCTCAGCAGTGCGCTTCTATGTTTTTTTCAGATTCAGGTGTGGTATCGCAAATTATATGTACTGACGGTTACTGTATTAATTGGTACGGTGTATGCCTTATTCGGGCATTTCGTGAGGATGGACCCTATATTTATATGGGTTTCGCCCGTGTGGGATCCCGTCATTGTAGCTACCTTGTGCGTGTTGCTTGCCGTTCAATCCATAGAAGAGCAAATGGTTGTGATCACGATAGCTTTTCTACTTGGGGACGGATTGTTACAATGGATATCAGGAGGTCATCATGTTATTTCACTCGGCACGGCTGGGTGGTATGACCAATGGTGGTTAGCGATCGTTGTTGCTCGTTTAAGCGCATGGTGCTGGGAGTCGGCGATGATTGTGGGGAAGCAAACGGCAGGTTTTGTATATAGACGAGTAAAGAGTTGGAAGAAGTAATGACAGAATGTGAGTCAAGGTATAGGAGGAAATAGATTATGTCTAGACCAGTTGTGGCCATTGTTGGACGTCCTAACGTCGGCAAGTCAACGATCTTTAACCGGATTATCGGGGATCGTCTGGCCATTGTTGAAGACAAGCCAGGGATCACGCGTGATCGGATCTACGGGACGGCAGAATGGAATGGGATTCCCTTTAGTGTTATCGATACGGGCGGAATTGAAATTGATGGCGAAGATGCTATCTTAAAGTCCATCCGTATGCAAGCGGAGCTTGCGATTGAAGAAGCTGACGTGATCGTCTTCATGTGTGAAGCGAAGAGCGGTCTTACGAACGCAGATGAAGAAGTAGCTCAAATTCTCTTCCGCTCCGGCAAGCCAGTCGTTGTTGCGGTTAATAAAGTCGATAATTTAAGCCGCATGGATGAGATTTATGAATTTTACAGCTTAGGTTTCGGCGATCCGATTGCAATGTCGGGTTCCCACGGTACAGGTGTAGGTGATCTGTTGGATGCTGTTACGGTATTGCTGCCTGAAAAGGAAGAAGAACATTACGACGAAGACGTGATCAAAGTAGCGTTGATCGGTAGACCGAATGTTGGGAAATCGTCGCTTGTCAATGCGATTCTTGGCGAAGAACGTGTTATTGTTAGTGATATTGCGGGAACAACGCGAGATGCGATTGATACGCCGTTTGAACGCGATGGACAGAAGTATGTATTGATTGATACAGCCGGGATGCGTAAGCGCGGTAAAGTTTATGAAACCACTGAGAAATACAGTGTGATGCGTGCGATCAAAGCGATTGAACGGGCCGATGTCGTTCTCGTTGTCGTAAATGGCGAGGAAGGGATTATCGAGCAGGATAAGCATATCGCAGGATATGCGCATGATGCGGGTAAAGCCTCTTTATTCGTGGTGAATAAATGGGATGTCGTCGAGAAAGACGACAAAACGATGCAACAATTTACGCAGAAGATTCGTGACCATTTCTTGTTCATGACATACAGTCCGATTGTATACTTATCTGCAAAAACGAAGCAGCGTCTGCAGAAGCTATTGCCAGTCGTTCAACATGTCTCTGAACAGCATGCACTTCGGATTCAGACACATATCCTGAATGACATCGTATCCGATGCGGTTGCGATTAATCCGCCACCAACGGATAAAGGGCGTAGAATGCGGATTAACTATGCTACACAAGTGGCTGTAAAGCCGCCTACGATGGTTATTTTCGTAAATGATCCGGAGTTAATGCATTTCTCCTATGAGCGTTATTTAGAGAATAAGATTCGAGCCGCATTTAACTTTGAAGGAACGCCGATTCGTATCTTTACACGCCGCAAAACGGATAAAGATTAGGGGAACAAAGGAAGGAGAACCGAACCGTGGTTCTAGCGATTATCTCAATAATTCTAAGTTATTTAATCGGTGCCATTAGCTTTAGCTTTATTATTGCGAAATGGTTAAAAGGTATCGATATACGGCAACATGGCAGTGGAAATGCAGGGGCAACGAATACGCTTCGGGTTCTGGGAAAAGGACCAGGGATTTGTGTTCTGCTGCTGGATATGGGTAAAGGGATTCTAGCCGTATGGGTAGGGAAATGGATGGGCGACATCTCCGTGTGGATCCCTGTGATCTGTGGTATCGCAGCGATTGTAGGGCATAACTGGCCTGTGTATTTCCATTTCAAAGGCGGCAAAGGAATTGCGACGACCATCGGTGTCATGGCTACATTGGCATTTTTGCCGTCGTTATTTGCAGGTATTATAGCTATCATTGTGATTGCGTTAACAAGATACGTATCACTAGGTTCATTAATTCTATCGGCTGCTCTGCCGATTCTCATCCTCATTATGAACCGACCGTATGAAATATTATGGGCGAGCTTGCTCTTGTGCGTTTTCGCATTTGTGAGACATCGCACGAACATTGTGAAGATTGTACAAGGAAAAGAGAACAAGCTCGGCGCGAAGAAAGGGGAAAGACGCGTTGTCTAAAAAGGTAGCTGTTCTCGTCGCTGGAAGCTGGGGGACTGCATTAGCGAGTGTTCTTGCAGATAACGAACATGAAGTGATGTTATGGTCTCGTAATGCACAGCAGGTGGCACAAATGAATGAAGATCATCGGAATGAGAAGTATTTGCCAGGTGTGGACTTGTCGCCAAGAATTCATGCAACGACTTCGATGGAGGATGCCGTTAGAGGGGCGTGTGCCATTCTTATCGTGGCTCCGTCCAGCGCGATGCGTGAAGTAACGAGAGAATTGAAGTTATATCGTGATCCAGCGTCTCTCGTGATTCATGCAACAAAAGGCTTTGAGACCGAATCTCTAAAACGGATGTCGATCGTGATCGCGGAAGAATTGGATTGTGACGCTTCTCAAATCGTTGCCCTTTCAGGACCGAGTCATGCCGAAGAAGTGGTTCGTCGTTGTCCGACGACTGTAGTTGTTGCATCGGCTGATTTGGCGGCAGCAGAAGAAGCACAAGATTTATTCATTAATTCTTTTTTCCGCGTCTACACAAATCCCGATGTTCTTGGCGTGGAGTTATCCGGAGCTCTTAAGAATATTATCGCATTAGGCGCCGGTCTTTCCGACGGTTTAGGTTATGGTGATAATGCCAAAGCGGCACTGCTTACGAGAGGGTTAGCTGAGATTGCTCGTCTGGGCCTAGAAATGGGTGCGAACCCCATGACCTTTGCCGGACTAGCAGGAGTCGGCGATTTAGTCGTAACATGTACAAGTCAGCATAGTCGGAATTGGCGTGCAGGATCTATGATCGGTAAGGGACAAACGGTGGAGACGGTTCTACAAGAAATGGGTATGGTTGTTGAAGGGATACGGACGACCAAAGCAGCTTATGCCCTTGCTCGAGAATATAATGTCGTCATGCCGATTACAGATCAACTATACCAAGTACTCTTCGAGAATAAAGCAGGCAAGCAGGCCGTTGAAGCGTTAATGGGGCGTGTTCGTACGCATGAAATCGAGGAAATTGCGCAGACGCAGAAAGAAGATTGGCTTAGAAACTAAGTTAGATCCTCGATCAGCCTACACCAAGGACCTCAAGCCCTCATATGATGTGTAGAAGTCACGTCAGAGGAGGGTAATCATGGCTAACGATAACGTATCGAAAAATGTTCTAAAGACGGTGAACCAGAAGACCGGGAAACATATATCTGAAAATCAGATTAAAAAGCTTGCAAGCAATGTGAAGCCTACTACGATGCAAAGCGAATCTCAACTGCGGGATCTCATTAAGCAAGTTTCGAGCATGTCTAAAATCCCGGTATCTGAATCCACCGTCAATGACATTATTAAAGCCGTTAAGGGTAGCGGCGCTAGCATGAGCAATATAGAATCCATCATGAAGATGCTAACGAAAAAATAGCAGTTTGAAGGTTCAAAGAACAAAAGCGGACTCTACTTCCCAAGAGTCATCTTTTGTTCTTTTTTTTGGAGTGATATAATGTTAGTTAGTCTATAGGATAGAAGAATATGACAGCAGAGAAGAGGGGGGCTATTATGGGACAAAGTATACAGTTAAAGGGCAGAACGATAGCCAAAGAAGTTGAGATCGAATTAGGGAAATCGATTCTCGATATGGCCGTCAAACACGGTGTGGATTGGGGATTCTCTTGTACACGGGGAACCTGTGCGCGATGCCGCTGCTTCATTGAGTCAGGAGCAGAATTTCTGGAAGCACCAACAGATGCGGAATATAATCGTTTAGATGAGGAAGAAATCGAAGCTGGTTACCGCTTAGGTTGTCAAGCGATCGTAAAGGTAGAAGGATCTGTCGTAGCTATCAACAAAACATATTTCTAGATAACAAGAAAGAGGACAAGTATGGATTTGTATGAAGTGAAATTTGAACCGGATCAACGAAAAATACAAGTCCGAGCGGGCACAACACTTCTCGATGCAGCACGTCGTGCCAAGGTACCTATACGAACACGGTGTGACGGTAAAGCATCCTGTCTGATGTGTAAAGTTGAAATGGGGCAGCCAACAGGTCTTATGCCTCCTAATAAGCAAGAAGTATTAAAGTTAGGGTCGCTGGTTCATAGCGGAATCAGACTAGCCTGTCAAGCACGGGTGAATGGCAATACGACTGTGATCGTACCGGAAGATCCACTCAAAGCGGCGATTCGCAAACAATTAGCCCGCAAGGAACAGGAGGATGACTTGTTTTGACAGTTATGGCAAGGCGTAGAATGAGGTTGCAGCATAAATCGACTCGCGTAGGAGCAGCAGCAGCTATACTAATGCTGCTCGCATCTCTAACAACAGGGTGCATGTATCCAAAGGAATTGCGGGGAGAGAATCAACTCTCTTATCGTGAGACAACATTGCTTGTGCAGAATGCTGTTGAATCCTACCAGAAGGATAACGGTATATTACCTATTATCACAAGTCCACAATCAACGCCGATGTATGAGAAATACCGGATTAACTTTGAACCGCTGATCGATGGCAAGTATCTCAGTGCGATTCCATCCACTGCTTATGAGAAGGGTGGAACAGGTTATTTTATGATCATTCATGAAGAGACGAAACCCGCGGTTAAAGTTATGGATTTGACGACCTTTCAACAAGTCAATGATGTACAGAAGCTTGTCGATACGTATAAGAGCGCGCATGCAGGAGAATTACCGGCAGGGGAGCAAGCCTATCCCGATTTTTATGATATTAATGGCGATTTGTTGAACAGCAAGGTACCTACCTTGAAAAGTGTCTATTCTGGGGAAGAAATTCCGTTTATGATGGACAAACAAGGCAAGGTATTTGTCGATTACGCAACTGACATCATGGTAGCTATTCAGAAATCTGGCAAAGAACCGCAAGGTCAGAATATAGATTTACGTGATCTGCTCGTGGAAGCTTCCTATTATGTTCCCGTCAAATCAACTACATATCATTGGGTGAACCAACAACCTGTACCGATCAATACTGCATCTTAAATTTTTTGAAGAGGAGAATGAACGTGGGAGAAAGTAAGCATAAGAAGAATAGTGGAAGCTATGCATCGCAGAAATCCAAGTCGAAGCCGAATAATAAATTTTTCGGTATCTTTATCGCTGTTGTCGTTGTGGTATTGATTGGAGCTCTGGTTGTATTGAACAACCTTCAACCTTCGAAGGCAGATACGCCGCCAGCGGCAGGAAAGGTCTATGATATTTCTACCGAAGGCCAACCTACAATTGGGAAACCAGATGCGAAAGTAGAAGTGGTGGAGTTTGGTGATTTTAAATGTCCGACTTGTCGCCAATTTGAGACAGATACGTTCCCGAAACTCAAAGAACAATATATTGACACCGGAAAAGTAAAATTAACCTTCATTAATTTCTCGTTCATGAGCCAGACGATGGGATTAAAGGATAATGACTCTCGCCGCGCAGCGATGTTCGGTGAAGCGGTATACAAACAAAATCCAGAAGCATTCTGGACTTACTATCAAGAGCTCTACAAAAACCAAGGGGATGAACGTGAAGCTTGGGCAACAGAAGAGTTCTTAAGCAATATTGTGAAGCAAATCCCAGGCATCGATGTAGAAAAAGTGAAAAAAGATGTTCAGGATGATGTGAACAAATCCGAGTTAGATAAAGACCATAGCATTGTGAACCGCCTTGGTATTTCGTCGACTCCGTCTTTGTTTGTGAATGGTCAGCTATCTCCAGGTTATACGCTAGATGCCCTAACTCCACTCATTGAGGCAGAATTAGCCAAATAACGGAGGGATTCGATGAAACAGTGGATGCATAAATATGGATTGTATGCGGCTTGGCTCGTATCCATCATTGCAACAGCAGGCAGCCTCTATTTAAGTGAAGTGCTTATGTATGAACCGTGCAAACTCTGTTGGTTCCAACGCATCTTGATGTATCCGCTCGTAATTATTCTAGGGATTGCAGCCTATGAACAAAATACTCGGATTACGAAATATGCCCTTCCGCTCAGCATCATCGGAGGTTCTATATCAATTTGGCATATATTAGAACAGAAACTTCCTGGATTTGCCAAGCTTGCACCCTGCAAAGTAGGTATTCCTTGCAATTTTGACTATTTAAATTGGTTCGGTTTCATTACGATTCCCATGCTGGCATTAACCGCATTTATCCTAATTACAGTGATTCTATTCTGGATCCGCAGCGCAGAAAATGAAGAAGAATCCGAAAGCTGAGCAGTAAGCATAAGGCCTTTCCAACATTTTTATGTTGGGAGGGCTTTTTTTTGTCATGTTATAGATATATTGCGAATAAACTAGCAAATGTGTACATATATCATATTTGGAAGGCTTGATGGACAGTAGCACCTAGCAGAGAGAAATGACGCGAATCTATTTTTTTGCAAATAAAACGTCATATTTTTTCCACTCGCTCATAAGATGTTACTAGTCCAAATGCATGTACGAGTTTACGTCGCTTCGCGCGCATATCTAGAAAAGGTCATCCTAGCGGCGGCACACACTGGCGACAACGGCAACAGCTCATACGTTGCAGTGAATAGTGAACAAGTTTTCTGGTAGATTCGTCTGTCAGAAAAATTTTAGGAGGGGATATCAGTGGAAAAAGTGGACATTTTTAAGGACATTGCTGAGCGTACCGGCGGGGATATTTACCTCGGGGTCGTCGGTGCGGTCCGCACAGGTAAATCAACCTTTATCAAAAGGTTTATGGAGACGGTTGTTTTGCCTAACATTACGAATGAAGCTGACCGCGCTAGAGCGATTGATGAATTGCCGCAGAGTGCTGCAGGTAAGACCATTATGACGACAGAACCTAAATTTGTACCGAATAATGCAGTGCAAATCCGAGTGGCTGAAGGCTTGGATGTAAACGTGCGCGTCGTAGATTGCGTCGGCTATGCTGTATCAGGTGCAAAGGGGTACGAAGACGAGAACGGGCCGCGGATGATCTCCACGCCATGGTTCGAAGATCCGATTCCGTTCCAAGAAGCGGCTGAGATCGGGACTCGCAAAGTTATTCAAGAGCATTCAACCCTTGGTGTTGTTGTAACGACAGATGGCACGATCGCAGAAATTCCCCGTAGTTCTTACGTCGAGTCGGAAGAACGCGTCATTGCAGAATTGAAGGAAGTGGGCAAACCTTTTGTCCTCATTATCAATTCCACACGACCTCGCAGTGAAGAAGCGCTTCAACTACGTAATGAACTTGCGGCTAAATATGATATTCCGGTGATGACGCTCAGCGTGGCTACCATGGGCGAAGATGATGTGATGGGCGTATTGCGCGAGGTGCTTTACGAGTTCCCTGTGCATGAAGTCAACGTCAATCTTCCAAGCTGGGTCATGGTGTTAAATGATAACCACTGGTTGCGCAGTAACTATGAGAATTCCGTAAGAGACACGGTGAAGGACATTCGTCGTTTACGCGATGTGGATCGCATCGTCGCTCAATTTACGGATTATGATTTCATTGATCGTGCAGGACTCAGCGGTATGAATATGGGTCAAGGGGTTGCCGAGATTGACCTGTATGCACCGGATGAATTGTACGATCAGATCTTAATGGAAGTTGTTGGCGTAGAAATTCGAGGTAAAGATCACTTGCTGCAACTGATGCAGGAATTTAGTCATGCGAAGCGGGAATATGATCGGTTCTCAGAAGCCCTGGAGATGGTCAAGACAACGGGTTATGGTATTGCTGCTCCAACCCTTGCCGAGATGCAGTTGGATGAACCTGAGCTCATTCGTCAAGGCTCAAGATTCGGTGTACGCCTCAAAGCAACGGCGCCTTCTATCCATATGATCCGTGTTGATGTCGAGTCCGAATTCGCGCCGATTATTGGAACGGAGAAGCAGAGTGAGGAGCTTGTGAGGTACCTCATGCAGGACTTCGAGAACGATCCGATCAAGGTCTGGGATTCAGATATGTTCGGTCGCTCGCTGCACTCCATTGTGCGTGAAGGCATTCAAGGCAAAATTGCAATGATGCCGGATAACGCGCGCTATAAACTGCAAGAAACGTTAGGCCGTATCATTAACGAAGGATCAGGTGGATTAATTGCCATCATCCTCTAACAACCAAATCATTCCATAATATCCAAAAGAGGTGCTTTCACGAGCGCCTCTTTATTTTTTGTGACAAAATTCATAGTTTTTTTCATAAAACCAATTTACACAATCGGAATTAACGGTTATAGTATCAATAATGAATCTTTGGGAAAATATTACCTCAGGTTTCAGCAAAGGAAAAGATAGATTTTTAGTAGGGGGATTTAAGATGAAAAGAAAAGCAAGCTCATTCCAGAAAAAAGCAACCTTGATTTCGATGATCTTATTGTTGTTCGTGATCAGTGCGTGTGGAGCTAAGGCGTCCAGCGATACGCAAAGCACAGACCAAGGTGCGGCATCCACATCTACTGACACAGGTAAGGATTTACCTTTGAAAGGTAAGAAAATCGCACTTATTATGCATTTCAATATCGGAACCTTCTCAGCGCAATACATTGAAGGCGTGAAAGAAGAAGTGAAAAGATTCGGCGGAGAAGTAAGCGTCTTCGCTTCCGATAATGATTTAACGAAGATGGCTTCCAACCTCAATGTGGCGATCACGCAGCAGTTCGACGGGATCTTAACGGATCATGGCACAGCAGAAGCGTTGCAAGCAGGCGTACAAAAGGCCGTAGATAGTAAGATTCCAGTGGTATCGTTCGATGCAGCCTTGAAAATACCAGGTGTAACGGTCCTCGAGCAAGGTGACCAGAAGATGGCGGATATGACGCTAGAGCAATTGGGTAAAGACATTGGCGGCAAAGGTAACATCGTTAAAGTGTGGGTTGCTGGATTTGCGCCGATGGAACGCAGACAATTGGCTTACCAAGAATTTATGGCCAAAAACCCGGGTATCAAAGAAATTGCAACATTCGGTGCAGCATCTGCCAATACGGCATTAGATACGCAAGCCCAAATGGAAGCGATCTTGAAGCAATATCCGAATAAAGGCGATATCTCGGCGGTATGGACGGCATGGGATGAATTTGCCAAAGGTGCAGCACGTGCGATTCAGCAGGCTGGACGCGATGAAATCAAAGTGTACGGGATTGACATGAGTGATGAGGATTTACAAATGATTCAGGATAAAGCGAATCCATGGGTGGCTTCTGCTGCCGTGGATCCGAAAGATATCGGACGCGTACAAGTTCGCTACTTATATCAAAAATTACACGGTGATACCACCGAAGATACCGTTGTCCTGGAACCGGTATTTGTACATCGGGATGCATTGCCTGCTGAACAAGTATCTACCACAGAACTATCCAAATATATTGAAGGATGGGGCAGCAGCACGCAAGGTTTACTAGATTGGATGAAAGATTACGAGAAATAAGTGAGGTTCGAATGCGATGACTGCAAACCAAGAGGAACTACGTCTTGAACACATCACGAAGTCGTTTGCGGGCGTTCCGGCACTGAAAAGCGTGGATTTTACCGTGCATCGCGGTGAGATCCACGCCTTATTAGGCGCAAATGGAGCGGGCAAGAGTACGCTGATGAAAATACTATCAGGCGCGTATACGCTAGACGCGGGAACGATAACGATCGGACCGCGAGAGGTCAAGCTGCACTCCCCGTCGGACGCCAAAAAGAATGGCATTCACTGTGTATATCAAGAAGTTGATACCGCGCTTGTCCCGCAGATTACCGTTGCCGAGAATATTCTACTAGACCGACTTTCCACGAGGGAAGGCGGTTTATGGCATTCTTGGGGACAAATCTATCGGGAAGCGGAAGAAGCGATTGCGAAACTAGGAGCATCAATTGACGTGCGTAAAAAGGTGGAGGGATTATCTCTTTCCGAGAAACAGCTTGTCTTGATTGCCCGTACGCTAGTTGAGAAAGCCAAATTTATTATTTTTGACGAGCCTACAGCTCCGTTAAGCCATGAAGAGACCACGAATTTATTCCGCGTTATGAAACAAATGAAAGCAGAAGGCATTGGGTGCATTTTTATATCACACCGCTTGCCAGAGGTCTTCGAACATTGTGATCGCGTGACCGTCATGCGAGATGGTCAACAGGTGTATACGGAGTCCTGCGAAGCGTCATCCATGGACGAAGTCATCCGGCACATGCTTGGGAAGACGTTCGAGGAAGAATTTCCAAAGCGGAACGTGCCGATCGGTGAGGTGATCTTACAGACGGACCAGTTAACTTCAGGAACGCGCGTCAAACAGGTGGACATGCAGGTACGAAGCGGTGAGATTGTCAGTGTCGTAGGTCTGGTGGGTGCCGGTAAATCGGAGCTTTCGAATGTCCTATTTGGTGCATTACGTCGTGATCAAGGACATATCTTCATGCACGGCAGGAAGTTGAGCGTGAAGAACCCGTCGGATGCCATTGAAGCTGGTATTGTTCTTGTACCCGAAGAGCGCCGTAAACACGGGATTATGGTTGAAGATTCAGTGCAGCAAAATTTGAGTCTGCCTTTGTTGCGACAACTGAGTCGTATCGGCTTTGTTCGCGGACGTCGAGAACAAGAGCACGCGCAACGGCTGGTTGACCGTCTGGGCGTAAAGACTTCGTCGTTGAAGCAACAGGTGAAATTTTTGAGCGGAGGGAACCAGCAGAAGGTAGCGATCGGGAAATGGGTGGAGACCAAAGCGGATGTGTTTTTGTTCGATGAGCCCACGAAAGGCGTCGACATCGGAGCAAAAAGCGATATTTTCCGACTCATCGGTGATCTTGCACATCAAGGAAAAGGCATTCTCTATTTCACCTGCGAATTTGCAGAGGCGATCGGCATTGCAGATCGGATCCTCGTGATGTGTGAGGGCCGCGTCGTCAAAGAATTTAGCCGCGATGAGGCAACGCAGGAGAAGTTATTGTATTACGCAAGCGCAGGTCAGGAGGACGAATCATGAAGAACAAATTGCTCCATATCTTATTTCGCTATGGATCCATTATTGTGATCTTAGGTGTTATACTATTTTTCTCGCTTACATTACCGCATTTTTTTAGCTATGCGAATCTAACAGACATTCTTCGTTCCATTTCTATCGTGACGTTTGTTGCGATAGGCGTGACGCTTTCGCTTATCGTCGATGGGTTCGATCTTTCCGTAGGATCCACGGTCTCGATCGCGACCGTCGTCTCCGCGTCCATGATGGTATGGTATGAACAACCCATATATATTGTCATTGGTGTACCGCTTCTGATTGGTGCGGCGATTGGTTGTATTAATGCCTTCTTTATTGTGAAGGTACGAATTCCCGATTTACTTGCGACGCTTGCCATTATGTATATCGTGTCAGGATTGCATAAGACGTATACATCAGGTTATTCCATCTATAACAACATGCAATTTCAAGATGGGACGAAAGCGCCAGGGAAATTTAGTGAATCGTTCCTATGGTTAGGTCAGGGAGAATGGTTGGGCATTCCAGTTCCTGTCATTTTGTTGATTATTGCCGTAGCTGTTGTTCATGTGTTTTTGACGTATACTCGATTTGGCCGACAAATGTATGTGACAGGCGGGAACGAAGAAGCAGCCCGCTTGTCGGGGATCAAGGTGAAAAAGGTTCGTACATTGGCTTATGTGGCATCGGGCGTATTTGCGGCTTTTGGCGGCGTTTTATTTGCTGCACGAATTGGATCTGGTCAAATTGATGCGGGTGCGCCCCTCTTAATGGAGGCCGTAGCTGCCGTGTTTGTCGGATTCTCGATTATGGGTGCGGGCAAGCCGAACGTCATTGGCACATTTTTTGGCGCCGTATTGATTGGGGTCCTTGTCAATGGACTAACGATGATGAATGTGCAATATTTCATGCATGACATTATCAAAGGGATTGTACTCGTACTGGCGCTCTCCGTGACCTTTTACTATCTATACCGTACGCGTTCAGGCAAAAATTAAGAAATATGCCGATTTTTTGGATGAAAATGCCGCAAAACCCTTGAGAGCACTTGAAATTCACTCCCCAGTGTATTACTATAAGTTTGTTCCTGCCTGCACGAAGGTGCTGGGCCGTTTTGGGAAAGGCAAATTTCCACGTGAATGTATAATTTTCAGCGAAACGGTAAGAAAGTATGATAACGGAGCATAATCCTTCTGGGGAGGTGAAAAGAGCATGAACAAATCAGAATTGGTTGCACAAGTTGCTGAAGCGACAGAACTTTCGAAGAAAGATGTCACGAAGGCAGTTGACGCGGTATTTGACGCCATTTCCGCAGCGCTTCAAAACGGTGATAAAGTTCAATTGGTTGGCTTCGGTAACTTCGAAGTACGCGAACGTTCCGCTCGTAAGGGTCGCAATCCGCAAACGGGTCAAGAAATCGAAATTCCAGCTAGCAAGATCCCAGCTTTCAAACCGGGTAAAGCACTTAAAGACGGAATTAAATAAACGATTGTACATATTTTAGTGTTTTAGAATTAGACCGTGACCGTTGTTCACGGCTTTTTCTTTTCCTAAAGGGATGAAAAGCCGTGAACAACGCTTAAGAAGGAGGGGAAACGTAGGTGGAAGAGAATTTGAACAACAGCAGTGCGGAGTATTTTATCGTGAAAGCCAAAGCGCAGGGCGTGCAAGTCATCGGCTTAACTCGCGGGCAAGATACGCGTTTCCATCATACTGAAAAGTTAGATAAAGGCGAAGTGCTTATTGCTCAATTTACAGAACACACTTCTGCCGTGAAAATCCGTGGAAGCGCCACTGTCCTGACGAAATACGGTACAGTCGAAACCGACGGATAGAAATTGCAGGCATAGCCTGCTTTTTTTGATTGTACAATGCTAGTGTAGGGTATTCTCTGGACGAGATCGTCCATGGAAAAGGAGCGCGATGAGATGCGTTTGGTTAAACCGTTCACACTAGCTTGTATAGGTTCCATGGTGATCGCTATGATGCTCACGATATTTTCGCAAGGAGTTATAAAATCCAGGGGCGTGCCAGAAAGCTTGCCCGTAATTTCAGAGTTGTCTCCATTGACAATAAATGAGAATAACCTGGTTGATGCATTATCGGAGCTGCCTTTGACCCTGCGTTACAGCAAGGTGTCATGGAATGCTTCTACGTTAGCGATTGACGTGCATGTCAAGAAAATGCAGCATACCTCTGAATCCATTTACGAGAATATGGCGAAGCTCATCTTATTCAGTTTTGCGCAGACGACCAATGTGAATCAGTTATTTCTTCGATTTGTTGAAGAGGATGAAGCCGTAGGGCGTGGCAAGAGCTTACTGTTAGCTCTCGATGTGCGAAGGGATGAACTTCGTGAAGAAGAATTGCAAATCCTGCGATCGCTTCAAGGTGAGCCGGATTCCGTGCTCAAGGAGCGTTTGCATTTACGGTATACAACCTTATGGCGTAACGAATTCAAGTCATGAAAAAACTTTATTGTAAAAAAAGCGAATGAGATGCAGTGCGTGGGTAAATAACTTATGCTATAATAATTTAGATTGCTTAGTTTACAGAATTTTGTACTCGCAGTATGTTCGGAGGCTTCTTAATGAAACGTTATCGCGTACCTGAATTAGCTCAAAAGTATATGAAGCATGACATGATCAGCAACAACATGGAGATGCCCGTTTTTCCGGACACTCGCATTCGTTTGTTGTCTGTTTTTTTGGATAAAAATCCAGTTGCCAAACGGCATAGCGAACTTTATTCGCTTGCAACTTCCTTGGTGCAAATGGCGCTTGATACGCACGATCTGATCGATCCATCGGATGAGATTAAGCCGGAGCGTGAGATGCGTACGCGTCAAGTGAACGTGTTAGCGGGTGATTTTTTTAGCAGTCGGTTCTACCAACTGCTCGCTCAAGCCGGTGAAGTGGATATGATTCGGCAGTTAAGCGATGCTGTTGCTGAAGTGAATCGTCTGAAAATGAATTTGTACATGCGTATGAAACAGTGCTTGTTGACGACGGAGGAATACACGTCTACCTTAGTACAATTGAAGACGCAGTTATTTACAGCGTTTAATCAACTCGTTGATGACGTGAACAAGAAGTTCTGGCCAGAGCTGCTTCAAGCATTTACACTATGTGAAATCGTTCGCGAAGAGCTGTCAAAGGAGAATGATTTACATACCTTTGAAGGTTCGTGGGCGTATTGGCATATTTTGCAGGAGGGGGTTGAAGAAGATCAGACCCTGCTGCGTGAGAACAAAGTAGAGGACCGTCACGTAAAGACGTTATGGGCCAAATACAATATACAGAATCTACTGTTAGATAAGCTTCGGCACACGGTAACTGACATTCAAAGCATACTGCGCGAGCCTGCTCCAGAAAAATTTCTGCGGGAACTGATGAACATTGGCGAGCCGTTCTTTCGAATGACACGTGAGACTCTGACGGTCGTGAAGGAAGGTTGAGCGTAACATATGGATACGAATTCACCGAAATCTAAGGAACAGTTCGTTCATTCGGTCTTTGAGAGTATTGCTCCGAAATATGACATTATGAATGATGTCCTTAGTTTTCGTCGTCATAAAGCATGGCGTAAATTTACGATGAAGAAAATGAACATTCAACCCAGCAACACGGCCATTGATTTATGCTGCGGAACATGTGACTGGACGATTAGTATTGCAGAAGCAAGTCAGACGGGGAATATCGTAGGGCTTGATTTCAGTCAAAACATGTTGGATGTAGGCAAAGTCAAAGTGGATCGCGCGAACCTGGACCGACAGATCGAATTAATCCAAGGCAATGCGATGGACCTGCCCTTTGAGGACAATCGGTTTGATTATGCCACAATCGGCTTCGGATTACGAAATGTCCCTGATTTGAAGCGGACGCTTGCGGAAATGCAGCGCGTTGTGAAACCAGGCGGCATGGTTGTATGTCTTGAACTATCTAAGCCGACATGGCAGCCTTTCAAAGGCATTTATTATTTTTATTTCCAGAAGATTCTGCCGATGTTAGGCAAAATTCTCGTCAAACGTTATGAACAATATAAATGGTTACCCGAATCACTTGCTGCTTTCCCGGGCCGATATGAACTCGCTGATATCTATCGGGAAATAGGTTTGAAAGATGTACAAGCATATCCGCTAACCGGCGGAATTGCTGCGCTTCATATCGGGATTAAGGAGCGTTAAGATGCTTAAGAAGATCGGTATATTTTTAGAAATGATTAAATTTGAACATACGTTGTTCGCATTACCTTTTGCTTTTATTGGTACGATTCTAGGGTCTATTGTGGAAAAAGGGACGTTACCTACGTGGGGACAAATATGGTGGATCCTTGTTGCCATGGTTGGTGCACGAAGTGCGGCGATGGGCTTGAACCGTCTCATCGATGCAGCTATTGATAAGCGGAACCCTCGCACGGAAGGTAGAGCCATTCCCGCAGGCTTGCTCAAAATTAGTGAAGTTATCATCTTTATTATTATCTCATTCGGATTACTGTTCTGGGCTGCTGCATCCTTAGAGCCACTAGCGATGAAGCTGTTACCTATTGCAGTATTTTTTATGGTGTTGTATTCCTATACCAAACGTTTTACATGGTTGTGCCATGTGGTATTGGGTCTTACGATTGCGCTTGCTCCGCTAGGCGGATGGGCAGCCGTGACGAATCAGGTGGATTGGACGGCTATCGTCTTTTACTTAACGGTCGCTTTCTGGACAGCGGGGTTTGATGTCATTTATGCCTGTCAAGATTATGACTTTGATAAAGAGCAGAAGCTGCATTCCATCCCTGTTCGGTTTGGTATTGCCAAAGCATTATGGATCGCTAGAGGATTTCATGTATTAACTGCGGTTGGATTTATTTCTTTATTTGTCATGACGGATTTAAGCTGGTGGTATTTCGCCGGGATGATTATTTCCTACGCCATTCTGTATTATGAGCACCGTTTGGTGAAACCTCATGACTTGAGCAAAGTCAATACAGCCTTCTTCCCCATGAATGGGATACTAAGCGTCGTTGTCTTTGTATTTACGTTCTTGGATTTGGTGGTGTTCCGTTAAGATGAATGGCGGAACACAACGTAAACGTTGGGTTGTAGGTATCACGGGAGCCAGCGGTTCGATATATGGCGTGCGCTTAATTGAAGCATTGCTATCCTCGGATCTGGATGTACATATCCTGATCACTGATGCAGGCTGGCGGGTCATCAAGGAAGAGTTGGGCTGGGAAGTAACAAGACGAGGAGATGTGCTGGAGCAGAAGTTTGGACGCTATGAAGGTACATTTCAATACCATCCCATTCAAGATATTGGCGCAAGTATTGCGAGCGGTTCGTTCCGAGCAGCAGGCATGTTCATCATGCCTTGTTCCATGGGGACGTTATCGACGATTGCCCATGGTGCCTCTGATAATCTAATGGGTAGAGCGGCAGATGTGATGTTAAAAGAGGGGCGTCCGTTAATCATCGTGCCTCGTGAAACACCACTCCATGCGATTCATTTAGAAAATATGTTAAAATTAGCACGTTTGGGCGTGCGGATCGTGCCGGCTATGCCGGCCTTTTATCACGGACCTCAGACGTTGGATGATGTCGTGAATTTTTTGGTAGGCAAAGTGTTGGATCAAGTTGATATTGAACATGAATTGTACACCAGATGGGGGGATTCGGATGATCAGCAATCTAGGGAATCCGATTCGCATCGGAGAAATTAATTACACGAATGTATGGCCTGTGTTTTATCATTTTAACCCGGAACAATTGAAAATTGATGTGGAGACAACCTTACAGGTGCCGGCGCAGCTCAATCGAGCAATGCTTGAAGGCGAAATTGACCTTGGTCCAATTTCTTCTTTTGCCTACGGTGCGTCTTATGACAAGTATAATTTGTTTCCGAATTTGTCTGTCAGTGCATTTGGACCGGTCAAATCCATTCTTCTGTTCTTGAAAAAGCCGCTAGAAGAAGTTCTTCATGGTAAAATCGCGCTTACAAATACGTCGGCGACATCGGTAAACTTGCTCAAGATTATCATAGAGAAGTTTTATGGTGGGAAGCCAACGTATATCGTGATGGATCCCTCTCTACCTGAGATGATGGAACAGGCAGATGCGGCGTTATTGATCGGGGACCATGCCATTCGCGCCGATTGGTCGAATCGGGCGTATGAGGTGATGGATTTAGGTGAACGATGGAATTATTTTACGGGGGAATGGATGACTTTCGCGGTATGGGCCGTATCTCGTGTATCCACGGAACAGCATCCCTTTGAGATTCGTAAAATCGTAGATGCGTTCCACGATAGCAAACAACGTACGTTGATGGATCGTGAACCCATTGTTCGAAAAGCATGCATTGAAATTGGGGGCACACCAACCTATTGGCGTGAATATTTCAGCGGATTATGCCATGATTTTGGACAAGCGCAGCAAAATGGGTTAGAATTATACTTCCAGTATTGCAAAGAGCTTGGACTAATAGAAAATAAGGTTGAAATCTGCATTTGGTCAGATAATACGGTCGCACAGGTGAAAGAATGAAACTATTGGAACTGTATGCAACAATGAAAAAGGATGTACAATTCATCGAGAACCAGCTGGAGAAAAGTATTCGCTGCGATCATGAGTTGTTGAGTGAGACCTCATTACATTTATTTAAAGCAGGAGGAAAGAGACTTCGTCCTGTTTTTGTTCTGTTATCCGGAAAGTTCGGTACCTATGACTTAGAGAAGCTGCAGCATATTGCCGTGCCGCTCGAAATGATTCATATGGCTACATTGGTCCATGATGATGTCATTGACGATGCGAACACACGACGTGGACAGCTTACGGTCAAGTCCAAATGGGATAACAAAATTGCGATGTACACCGGGGATTATCTCTACGCGAAGGCGTTATCGATTGTAACCCAATTACATAATCCAGTTATTCATCAAGTGTTATCTAAAGCGATTGTGCAGATGTGCATTGGTGAATTGGAACAATTACGAGATTTCTTCAATACGGATCAAACGGTTCGTAACTATTTGTTGCGCATACGTCGTAAAACAGCACTTCTGATTGCCATTAGTTGTCAATTAGGAGCGATCGCGGTTGGTGCACCGGATAAAGTAAGTGCTGCCTTATACCGTTATGGATATAATGTTGGTATGGCTTTCCAAGTGAGGGACGACCTGTTAGACTTATGTGGGACGGAGAAACAAATCGGGAAACCTCCTGGAAGTGATATGCGTCAAGGCAATATCACGCTGCCAGTCTTACTGGCGCTTCAAGATGAACAAATTCGTGGACCATTATTGGCTGAGATTGCAGAAATTCAGCAACAAGAAGGGAAACACGACGCCTCAAAAGCCATTCAAATGATTCGCGGAAGCAAAGGACTTGAACAAGCGGAAGAAATGGCGGATCGCTATATTGCCAAAGCATTACATGCGCTTGAATCCTTGCCGAATGTCAAAGCGAAGAAGAATTTGACGGACATTGCCCATTTCGTTGCGAAACGCTCCTACTAATCCTAGGAAGCGATTGCATATATAGTTTTTCTTTTGACTAATATGAGGGGTGAAATTGTGGAACGAACTTTTGTAATGGTTAAACCAGACGGTGTACAGCGTGGAGTGATTGGGGAAATCGTAAGTCGGTTTGAGAAGAAAGGTTTTCAACTTGTTGCATCAAAATTGATGGTGATTCCACGTGAGAAAGCGGAATTTCATTATGCTGAGCATGCCTCCAAACCTTTTTTTGGTGAGCTCGTTGACTTCATTACGTCAGGCCCTGTGTTCGCGATGATATGGGAAGCGGATCAAGTTGTTCCGTTATCACGTACATTGATCGGCAAGACAAACACGCTGGAAGCATTGCCAGGAACCATTCGTGGGGATTTTGCAGTACATACCAATTTTAATTTGATTCACGGTTCGGATTCACCTGAAAGCGCTGAGCGTGAGATTAACAATTTCTTTGAACCTCATGAATTAGTCACGTACGACAAAGCGATCAAACCTTGGATCTAGTCCGAAAGGTGATGTTCTGATGGAGAGCATGGAGAGAGATGAAGACTATATTGCATTTATTCGTAAGATAAAAGAGAAATCAGGTATAGATCTTGCGCAATATAAAGAGGCACAGATGAAGCGTCGTCTAACGACGCTTCGCCTCAAACATGGCTATACGACGTTTGTTTCTTTTTACGAAGCCATGATGAAAGACAAGCATTTATTTTATGAATTTTTAGATCGCATGACGATCAATGTATCTGAATTCTGGAGAAACCCGAACCGTTGGGATGTTCTTCGTCAGACGATTTTACCAGAGTTGGCTCGCAATAATCCAAGGTTGAAGTTATGGAGCGCAGCTTGCTCGACTGGAGAAGAGCCGTATTCACTGGCCATGATCCTGGCTGAAGCTGGAATGCTGCGCCAGACGCAAATTCATGCGTCAGACTTAGACGACGGTGCCCTGCAGCGTGCCAAGGATGGGATCTATATTGAAAGGTCCTTGAAGGAAGTACCTCCGAATTATGTAGAGCGGTATTTCACACGGCATGGCGACTTCTATCACATTAAACCTGAGCTTACACAATCGATTCAATTTAAAAAACAAAATCTTCTCGAAGATTCTTTCGAGTCTCAATATGATCTAATTATTTGCCGAAACGTCATGATTTATTTTACAGAAGAAGCGAAATCCATACTGTACCATAAATTCTCACGAGCCTTACGACCTGGCGGGATCTTGTTCGTCGGAAGCACGGAGCAGATTTTTAGTCCTGGACAATACGGGCTGGAATCTGCGGAAACGTTCTTTTATCGAAAAAAATAAAGACTGCGATGTATATTGTGAAAATTTTCTTCCAATACTATGGACAAGTGCCAAATTTGGAGGTCAAGCAGAATGGACAAACGAAAGGTCATTGCCGCATATCGTCGTGGATTTATTAACATTCAAGAATGTGCGCAAATTTTAGGGATCGAATCTGTGCAAATCAAAGGGATGATCAACGATCCACAGTTTGCAGATATTCCGATCGGATTCAAGAAGCATTCTGCCAACGGATAGAAGCATGTCATGGAACTAGAAATCGGATGTAGGACACCTCCGCTTAAGACGTAAGCTTGCGTCTTCGGGGGTGTTTTTGTTGTTGTTGGTTGTCAAAGTAATCCTGCTATACTATAATGAGCAAAGATATCAGCGGATTTTAGCCAATTGCAGTTTTACAGTTTAAAGGGGGAAAGCAACGTGAGCTTACGTTATTTAACAGCTGGTGAAACCCACGGACCACAGCTTACAGCAATCATTGAAGGATTGCCTAGTAATTTAAAATTGGATTTTGATGAATTGAATTTCCAGTTGCATCGTCGTCAAAAAGGTTATGGCCGTGGACGCCGGATGCAAATCGAAAAAGATACAGCAAACATTGTCGGCGGTGTTCGACATGGCAAAACAACAGGGGCTCCTGTTGCGCTTGTTGTGGAGAATAATGACTGGAAGCATTGGACATCCGTCATGAACATTGAGCCGATCGAAGGCAGCGATGAAGAGAAACGCCGCGTACACCGTCCGCGCCCTGGGCATGCAGACTTGAACGGCGGTCTGAAATATAATCTCAAAGATCTACGGAATGTTCTTGAGCGTTCAAGTGCGCGGGAGACGGCAGCTCGGGTAGCTGTTGGTGCCGTGGCAAGACAATTGCTTGCCGAGTTCGGCATCAAAGTCGGTGGACAAGTGATTCGGATCGGTGAGATTGAAGCGCCAGCGAATGATTTGCCTCTTGATGAATTAATTCGTCTAACCGAAGAATCTTCCGTACGTGTCGTTGACAAAGAGACAGAACAGAAAATGGAAGCCTACATTGATCAAATTAAAGCAGAAGGCGATTCCATCGGCGGTGTTGTGGAATGTGTCATCGAAGGTGTACCTATCGGCTTGGGCAGCCATGTTCAATATGATCGCAAGTTAGATGGCCGCATTGCGCAAGCCGTGATGTCCATCAATGCATTTAAAGGATGCGAAATCGGGATCGGCTTTGAAGCAGGTACAATTCGCGGCTCCCAAGTGCATGATGAAATTATGTATAGTGAAGAGCGCGGATACTATCGTGCGTCCAACCGTCTAGGTGGTTTTGAAGGCGGCATGACGAATGGGATGCCGATTGTTGTTCGCGGTGTGATGAAACCTATTCCTACATTATACAAACCGCTTGCTAGCGTGGATATTGATACCAAAGAACCGTTTTCAGCACAAGTAGAGCGTTCCGACAGCTGTGCTGTTCCTGCAGCAAGTGTCGTGATGGAGCATGTCGTTGCTTGGGAAGTAGCCAAAGCCTTTTTAGAAAAGTTCGGTGGCGATTCCATTGAAGAAATCCGAATGAATGTGAATAATTACTTATCCCAATTGGAGAGTTATTAATATGAGAGAGCTAACCGTTGATTTAGGTGATCGTTCTTATCCGATTTACTTTGGTGAAGGATTAATCCAACAAGCAGGACAATTATTTACGAAGCATGGGATCACGAGCAAGAGTCCATTATTGATCGTGACGGACGAACATGTTGCTCCGCACTATTTGTCCAACTTGGAATCAGCATTCGCAGCGAGCGGCTACCGTACGGCGAGTTATATCGTACCCGCAGGGGAGAAGTCGAAATCTTTATCCCAACTTGAAGAAATTGTGACCGTTGCGCTAGAAGCTGGTTTGGACCGGTCATCTACGGTGATCGCTCTCGGTGGCGGTGTTGTGGGTGATTTAGCTGGATTTGTCGCAGCATCCTATATGCGTGGTGTGAAGTTTGTTCAAATCCCTACAACCATTCTCGCGCATGATAGCAGCGTGGGCGGCAAAGTTGGTGTCAATCATGTGCTGGCGAAAAACATCATCGGTGCTTTTCATCAGCCTGAAATGGTATTGTATGATTTAAATACATTGCGTTCGTTGCCTTATCGTGAGATTGTCGCCGGACTGTCGGAGATGATCAAACATGGTTTGATCTGGGACGCCGAATTTATAGCTTGGCTGGATGAACATACGCAGCATTTGCTCACGTTGGAGCCCGAGGCATTAAGTTATGGCTTGTATCAAGGTTGCAACGTGAAATCCATCGTAGTATCTCGTGATGAACGGGAAAATGATCTGCGCGCGATTCTGAACTTAGGTCATACCATAGGACATGCGCTAGAAGCTGTGTCTGGATATAATGAATTGCTACATGGAGAAGCCATCTCGATCGGGATGGTCGGATCTGCGAAACTTGCTGTACATTTGGGTTATGATGCATCCATATATCACGAGACGAAACGCATTCTCTCGAAATTTGGGCTTCCAACACAAATCCCAACGCATTTGAACGTAGATCAAATCATGAATGCGATGATGCATGATAAGAAGTTTAAGGAAGGTTCGATGGTATTTGTCGTACCGATTGCGATTGGTCAAGTGGAGATCTTGAAAGATGTCTCTGCGCAATTGGTTCGGCAGGTCGTCATGGAATTGAAGGAGGACGTCTAGATGATGGTGCGTGGCATTCGTGGCGCGACAACAGTAACAGCGAATGAAGAAAAAGAGATCTTATCGGAAACGATCGTTTTATTGAACGAAATTGTACGAGTCAATGATGTTGATCCAGAACAAATTTGTTCGGTATTCGTGACGATGACACCAGATTTAGACGCCACGTTTCCAGCCCGAGCCATTCGTGAGATGGCGGGTTGGGAGCTTGTGCCTCTCATGTGTTCCATTGAGATTCCGGTCAAAGGCGGTTTAGAACGTTGCATTCGCCTGATGGTACAAGTGAACACAGAGAAACGGCAGAACGAAATCCATCATGTTTATTTGAATGAGGCCAAACGTCTTCGCCCTGATCTAGCCAGGTAAAAATGAGAAAAACCTCTACCCTCGGTCCATTCGAAGAAGAGCGACCGAGGGTAGAGGTCAGTTTTTATGTCAGGTTTTTGCATATTGACGACTTCTCGTTGTTCCTGTATATTGTTCATTAATGATAGTTTAGTGCGTTAGTCGCAGAGCCAGAGTTGAGATGAGTTTAGAACAGTTGAGTTGAGTAGAGTCCAGTTGAGTGTTTTTTGAGATGAGTAGGGAATAACGATAGTTGTGAACTGTTTTCCGCGTAATAAATCGATATTGCTTTCGGGGCTTATTTTGCTTTCGTTCAGCATAAGAATCATTCACTTGGAATGATTCATGGTTGGTTTATTCATAGCGTTCACGGTTATATTCCTTGTACTCCTGGGCAATCCATTTCAATATCTAACCAACCTCTACCTTTGGTAGAGGTTTTTTGTTGTTTTACGCTGCTGCGGGATAGCCCATGAATAGAAGGAGTGATCGAGATGACCAATACAAGTTTAGAGCAAGTCATTCAATACGCGCGGGAGTATAATCTTATTCCAGTTGTTCGTACCATCATGGCGGATACAGAGACCCCGATTCGGATATTTCAACACTTTTACCAAGAACCAAGAGCATTTCTGCTCGAAAGCGTTGAAGGTGGCGTGAAATGGGCGCGGTATTCTTTTATTGGGAACGATCCTTTTCTTATGATTCGTGGCAAAAACGGCGTCATCGAAATCGAACGGCAAGGACGGACGGAGCGGGTAGAGGAGAAGCCCATTGAAGCGTTAAAGGCTTACCTCAGATCATTCCGGTCACCTTCCATGGAGAATGCACCTCCTTTTATGGGGGGCGCGATTGGCTACTTCGGTTATGATCTCCTGCAGTATTATGAAAATTTACCAGCACATCAGATCGATGATTTAAATATGAATGATATTCAATTTATGTTCTGTGATCAGGTGATTGTCTTTGATCATATGAAGCAGCAAATTCAAGTGATCGCGAATATTCACATTCCAGAGATTGCGACAGAGGAAGATATCAAGACAGCGTACCGGAAGACGATTTGTAAAATTGATGCGACAATCGATAAGCTCAGACAACCGATACCCTACGCAATGATGAGCAGTAATCCGATACCTGCGGATGTAGACCTTGGTAATGTGCAATCCAACGTGAGCAAGGAGCAGTACATTGCGAATGTCGGTCAGGCCAAAGAACTTATTCGAGCCGGAGATATCTTCCAAGTTGTTCTATCCCAACGATTCAATATTGAGACACAAGTTTCGCCGCTTCAAGTATACCGTGTGCTTCGGACGATGAATCCCTCTCCTTATATGTATTATTTGAAAATGGATGATGAGGTGATTGTCGGTGCATCGCCGGAGGCTTTGGTGAAAGTAAATGAAGGGCGCGTAGAAACGAAGCCGATCGCGGGTACGAGACCCCGGGGCGCAACACCGGAAGAAGATGCTCTACTTGAGAAAGAGTTGTTAGCGGACGAGAAAGAACGTGCAGAGCATCTCATGTTGGTGGATCTGGGACGCAATGACTTAGGGCGGGTATCGGAGTTCGGAACGGTTCGTTGTGATTCTTATATGGAAATAGAGAAATACTCACATGTGATGCATATCGTCTCGAATGTATCGGGACAGCTTCGCAAGGATCGAGATTTCTTCGATGCGATGCTATCATGCATGCCCGCGGGTACATTATCCGGCGCACCAAAGCTGCGTGCGATGCAGATCATTGCGGATATGGAACGAGAAGCCCGGGGACCTTATGGTGGGGCAATCGGATATTTAGGCTTTAGTGGCAATATGGATACTTGCATAACCATACGAACCATCGTATTCAAGGGCGGAAAAGCCTATGTGCAGGCTGGGGCGGGAATTGTGTGGGATTCCATTCCAGAGAATGAGTACCAAGAAACGGTGAATAAAGCCATGGGCTGCTTGAAAGCCATACGGATGGCAGAAGCCATTTTTCCAGATCGTACGAAGGAAGTCGCGTATACGAATTTAGATTATTTCGTTAAATCTTAAGAAGAGCTTAGTGAAGTTGAGGAGGAGAAGAGATGAGCAGAGAGGTTAGCGTAATTTCCACGGCAATAAGCAAGTTAATTGCAGGGGCTGATTTGACCCGAGAAGAAGCACAAGATGTAATGAGTGAGATTATGGAAGGCCGTGCGACCTCCGCACAGATCGGCAGCATTCTGACAGCGATGCGCATCAAGGGAGAGACCATTGACGAAATTACCGGTTTCGCACAAGTGATGCGCTTGAAATCCAATCGGGTCTTGACAGAGCAGCGGAAATTACTGGATACTTGCGGAACAGGCGGTTCAGGCATTCATAAGTTTAATATTTCAACCATTTCCGCGATCATCGCATCTGCGAATGAAGTACGTGTCGCTAAACACGGGAATCGCTCTGCATCAAGCAAAGCGGGGAGTGCGGACGTGTTGGAAGCGCTTGGTGTGAATATTAATTTAACGAGTGATGCAGCAGCCAAATGTTTGGACGATATCGGGATTTGCTTCATGTTCGCGCAGCTATATCACCCTTCGATGAAATATGCAGCGGAACCACGTCGCGAGCTTGGCGTAAGAACCATCTTTAATATGTTAGGTCCGCTTACCAATCCTGCTGGCGCAGATCGTCAGTTATTAGGCATTTATGACCGTTCGAAAACAGAGACGATTGGCGCCGTGTTAGAGCAGCTTGGATTGAAACGTGCCATGGTTGTCTCAAGCTATGACGGATTGGATGAGATCAGTATATCCGCACCGACGACGATTACGGAATTACGGCAGGGTCAACTCCGTACCTATGACATTACACCGGAAGACTTAGGCCTGAGCAGTTATGCTCTCGATCATGTCTTAGGTGGCGATGCAGAGATGAACGCGATGATCATTCGCAATATTCTTCAGGGAGATCGCGGCGCGTATCGGGATATTGTCTTAGCGAATGCAGGAGCCTGTATCTATGTGTCTGGCCGAGCGGATACGATTCAAGAAGGTGTCAAAATAGCCTCGGACATGATTGATTCGGGAAAGGCACTTACGAAGTTAGATCAACTTATTAAGACGACAGGAGAATACGCATATGTTTCTTGATCGCATTGTAGCTACCAAAAAAATAGAAGTTGAGCAGCTCGCATCCACATTTCATTTGTCCGAAGCTGAGCGTATCATCGCGAATATGCCTGCTTGTCTAGGCTTTGAACGAGCCCTTTCCACCAGTCGACAACGGGATATGGGATTAATTGCAGAAGTGAAAAAAGCTTCGCCGTCCAAAGGACTCATCCGACCGGACTTCCATCCCGTAGACTTGGCGAAGGGGTATGTCGCTGCGGGAACCGATTGCATATCGGTGTTAACGGATCAAAATTATTTTCAGGGAAATAATGCGTACCTGACAGCGATTCGGGAAGCCGTGAATGTGCCGTTATTACGTAAAGATTTTACGATTGATGAACGTCAAATTTATGAAGCCCGGCTCATTGGCGCAGATGCCATCCTTCTGATCGCAGCGATCTTAACGAAAAACCAGTTGGGCAGTTACTTAGAAATTGCAAAATCCATTGGACTCGATGTTCTTGTGGAAGTGCATGACAGGCAGGAACTTGAGACTGTATTGGAATTAGGGACAGCTACGTTGATCGGAGTCAATAATCGGAATCTGCACACGTTCGAGACAAATCTGAAGACTTCTGAGGAATTAATCGAACTTATGCCTGCGGGGGTTACGAAGGTCAGTGAGAGCGGTATTGCTGGCGTGGAAGATATGACGTATTTGAAGTCGATCGGTGCGGATGCGATGCTGATTGGGGAGTATTTTATGCGGCAAGCCTCCGTCGAACAAGCCATTGAAGATCTGCTCGGATCGGTAGGAATTGGGGGGCCGCGTCTATGAGCGCCGAACCCTGCACATCTGTGCCTACTGTGAAAATATGTGGACTTCAATCCGTTGAAGTGCTAAAATCTATGATAAACTTACCTGTGGATCAAGTAGGATTTGTATTCGCGACAAGCAAGCGGCAGGTCCGTGCCGATCAAGTAGCAGAAATGATTTCTTTTATTCGTGCTCAAGATACGTTTCGACCGGTAACCGTGGGTGTTTTCGTGAATCCGCAATTGGATGAATTAATAGATCTGCTGAAGATCGCACCTCTGGATGTCGTACAGTTACATGGACAGGAGAGCGCAGAATTCTGCCAAGCTGTCAAAACACAATGCGCCGTTCAAATTTATAAATGTCATTCTTTACGTGAGAGCAGCAACCCTGATTCGGTCTCCGATTCCTGGGATGCCTATCGCGATGTCATCGATGCGTTGATATTAGACAGCTATGATCCCGTATATATTGGGGGTTCGGGGAAGACCTTCCCATGGGAGCGAATTGCCCCCTATCAAAAATGGGCGAAGGAAGCGGGAATTCCATTAATCATTGCCGGAGGTTTACATCCTGGGAATGTACATGAACTGTTAGATCGTATCCATCCGGATGGCGTGGACGTATCTAGCGGCGTAGAAACAGATGGCGTGAAGGACATCGTGAAAATAACAGCTTTTGTAGAAAGGGTGAAACAACAATGAATCAAGTTCCAGATCAGAATGGACGTTTCGGCGATTTCGGAGGACGTTTCGTACCAGAAACGTTAATGAATGCATTGTTAGAATTAGAAGAAGCTTATTATAAATATACGCAAGACCCGGAGTTCATTGCTGAGCTCAACTACTTACTGAAACAATATTCAGGCCGTGAAACGCCGCTTTATTATGCTGAACGATTGTCCAGCCATTTAGGCGGTGCCAAAGTCTATCTGAAGCGTGAGGACCTTAACCATACCGGTGCTCATAAAATTAATAACACGATTGCACAAGCTTTGCTCGCAAAACGTATGGGCAAGAAAAAAGTTATTGCCGAGACGGGTGCTGGCCAACATGGTGTGGCAACGGCAACGGTAGCTGCTTTATTGGGGCTAGAATGCAAAGTATTTATGGGTGAGGAAGATACGAAACGGCAACAATTGAATGTATTCCGCATGAAGCTGTTAGGATCTGAAGTGATTCCGGTAACGTCCGGTTCCCGAACATTGAAGGATGCAGGGAACGAAGCATTACGGTACTGGGTAAGCAACGTTCAGGATACCTTCTATATTCTAGGGTCCGTTGTTGGACCGCATCCTTATCCGATGATGGTAAGAGATTTCCAACGGATCATTGGCGATGAAGCAAGAGCACAGATTCTTGAGGCCGAAGGCCGTCTTCCGGATGCTGTCGTTGCGGCGATTGGCGGCGGAAGTAACGCGATGGGAATCTTTTATCCATTTGTCCAGGATGAAGGCGTTCGTCTCGTCGGTTGTGAGGCTGCCGGGAAAGGCGTTGATACAGCTTTCCATGCAGCAACGATGACGAAGGGAACCAAAGGCGTATTCCAAGGTTCCATGAGTTATTTGTTGCAAGACGAATACGGACAAGTTATTGAAGCCCATTCGATTTCGGCAGGTCTCGATTATCCAGGGGTAGGACCGGAGCATTCTTACTTAAAAGACACAGGTCGAGCAGAATATGTACCGATTACAGACATGGAAGCGTTGGAAGCACTCCAGTTGCTGTGTCGCACAGAGGGGATTATCCCTGCTTTAGAATCGGCGCATGCGATTGCTCAAGTCGTCAAACTTGCTCCAACCATGGATCAAGATCAAATCATCGTCGTCTCCTTGTCAGGTCGCGGAGATAAGGATGTTGAATCGATCATGAAATATTTAGGAGGTGACGCCCATGTCAGCGAATCGAATTGATCAAACATTTCAGAAGCTAAAAGCTGCTGGAGAAACCGCGTTGATTCCCTTCTTAACCGTTGGAGATCCGGATATTACAACGTCTATTGAAATTATAAAAGAGATTGAAGCAGCAGGAGCCCATATTGTTGAACTGGGTGTGCCTTATTCGGACCCGCTTGCGGATGGACCCGTGATTCAACGTGCATCATCACGTGCGTTGGTCCACAAAATAACGATTCTTGATTGTATTCAAGTCGCAAAGGAAGCAAGAGAGCAAGGCGTGCAGTTGCCCTTTATTCTTTTTACTTATTATAATCCTATCTTACAGTTGGGAGTGGAGCGTTTCTTCCAATTGCTAGCGGACAATGATATTAGCGGCATGATTATTCCCGATTTACCGGTAGAAGAGGATGCGCATGTACGAGAGCTCGCGGTGAAAGCTAATATTCATCTCATCCCACTTGTTGCGCCTACTTCGCAGGATCGCATCGAACGAATTGTACGTAACGCGGGTGGGTTCATTTATTGCGTGTCCTCACTAGGAGTGACAGGTGTTCGTTCTTCTTTCCATGAAGGAATTGAGCAATTTATTAACCAAGTGAAGCAAGCGACTTCATTGCCAGTTGCGGTTGGCTTCGGCATATCGACGAATGAACAATTCCGCATGTTCTCGAAGTTGTGCGATGGCGTCGTCGTAGGCAGCGCGATTGTCCGCAAGATTGAAGAGGAGTTAAGCAATCTGCAGTCACCAACGACACGTCAAGCAGCTCTCTTGCAAATTCAAGATTTTGTGCGACAATTAAAAGCATAACTTTTTTTGAGAGGATGATTTCGATGCAGCCTAAATCCAGTATTGTGAATTTACCTGTATATCAGCCAGGAAAGCCGATTGAAGATGTGAAACGGGAGTTAGGTTTGACCGAAGTGATCAAACTGGCGTCCAATGAAAATCCCTTCGGAAGTTCGGAGAAAGCGAAACAAGCGATCTTGAACGAACTTCAGAATATGAGTATCTATCCTGACGGTGCTTCCGTTGAGTTAGCTAACGCAATTGCGAAGCATCATCATGTGAATGCGAATCAGATTGTGTTTGGTGCAGGTTCAGATGAAATTATTCTTATGATTACACGTGCATTTATTGTTGCTGGTGATGAGACGATCATGGCAGATCAGACTTTCCCGCAATATAAGCATAATACGGATATTGAAGGCGCTGTTTGTGTTCAAGTCCCATTAGTTGACGGCAAACATGATTTGCCTGGCATGCTTGCACGGATTACGGAGAAGACCAAAGTGATTTGGGTATGTAATCCGAACAATCCAACAGGAACGATCGTATCGAAGGACGAGCTCGTTGCGTTCCTGGATCAGGTTCCGAAGCATGTTCTAGTGGTCCTCGATGAAGCTTATTGCGAGTATGTGAAAGATCCGTCTTTCCCGGATGGATTAACGTTGCTGCCGCACTATAACAATTTAATTACCTTGCGTACCTTCTCCAAAATTTACGGACTTGCATCATTACGTATCGGTTATGGAATTGGGGATCCTGCCGTCATTAAATTGATTAATCAAGTCCGTGAACCTTTCAATACGTCCCGTATGGCACAAGCAGCGGCTTTAGCTGCAATCGATGATCAAGAATTTATCGACAAATGCCGTGAAGCGAATGCTGCCGGTATTCAATACCTTGAACGCGAATTCACGCGACTTGGATTGACCTCCTTTCCAGCACACGGGAACTTCGTTATGTTCGATACGAAGCGTGATGCTGCAGCTGTCTTTAATGAATTGATGCGTAAAGGCGTGATTACCCGCGCTGGACATAAGCTTTATCCAACATACATTCGTGTAACGGTCGGAAGCCAAGCAGAGAACACGAAGTTTATTCAAGCCTTGGAAGCAGTATTGAAAGAAGTAGCGGCAGAAGTGGTGAGATAACATGTCTATCAAAATAACGATCTTCGGCGTCGGACTCATCGGAGGATCCCTGGCTCTATGCTTTAAAGGCAAGCCAGGGATTACCGTCGTTGGGCATTCGATTTTTCCGGAAGAAGTGCAAAAATATATCGATCGTCACGTCGTGGATATCGCCACGACCTCGATGGAAGAAGCAGCGAGCGATGCGGATTTCATCTTTCTTTGCGTACCCGTAGGGAAGTTAGCGTCATATCTTCAACAATTGAGTCAGATGACGCTAAAAGAAGGTTGTATTATTACGGATGTAGGGAGTACAAAAGCCTCTATAGCGGCTTGTGCTAAGCAGACTGATTTACAGAACGTAACCTTTATTGGCGGACATCCGATGGCGGGTTCCGAACGTTCTGGAGTCGAGGCTGCTTCTTCGATTTTATTCGAAAATGCCTATTATGTCCTAACCCCTGAAGAGAACGTATCCGAGGAAGCTTATACGCGATTAGCAGACTTGCTGCAGCATACCCGTGCGCAGATTGTACGAGTAGATCCGAAGCAGCATGATGACATTGTCGGAGCGATCAGCCATTTGCCGCATTTGATCGCGGTCGCACTCGTGAATCAAGTACGTCAATATAACGAGAATAATACCTTGTATCAGAGCTTGGCTGCGGGAGGTTTCCGTGACATCACACGAATCGCGAATAGCGATCCCTATATTTGGCGCGATATATTGTTGAATAATAAGGATGTGCTGTTGAAATTGCTGCAGGATTGGAACGGCCAAGTGGAGTCATTCATTGATATTCTGAAGCGTGAAGATGGCGAAGGAATCGTGCAGGAGTTCTCGCAAGCGGGAGCATTTCGCAGTCAGCTGCCTGAACGTCGCAAAGGGATGATTACATCGTTATATGATGTTTATATCAATGTACCCGATACGCCAGGGATTATTGGACGGATAGCGACGGAGCTTGGAAATCATGAGCTAAATTTAAGCAACCTTCAAATTATCGAGAGCCGCGAGGACGTTCCAGGCGTACTCCGTTTATCTTTCCGTAATGAAAAAGATTGGGATCGCGCACAGCAGCTTTTGCCGACATTAGGCTTCACTGCATATGTTTAAAAAACGAAAGTAAATATTAGGAAAAAAATAGTGTTGACAGAATGAAAACGTATACATATAATAAAAGTACAGTATGGTTTCTCTCCACTCCTATCCAATAATTGCACAATGTGCAACCGCCTACAAATGTAGGCGGTCTTTTTTTTTGTTTCGGAACCACTTCCTTTACATAATCGCGAATATAGGGTATTCTGATGACTTGCTTCTCGATAGACTCCTATATTTATTGTAATTTCCTTAAAAAATCTTTATTTTTGGCCCAATCAAAGTGTGATACAATGAAATTTAGGTATGTTCCACTAATTTTTGGATGAATTTTCATTGAATTAATAATTATTGTAACTTTTTTAAAATAAGTGCCGATGGCACCGCAACTTTTTACACTCAGTTCGGTATAAATATGTAACGAACTGGGATGTTCTTGGAAAGGCAAGGAGGGTCGTATTTAATGACCGATTCCCAGATCATTCGTGAAATCAAAGAAGGCAACGTCGAGTTGTATGCTGAATTAATGCGACGTTACCAACGTAAAATAATCGCTTTTATTTTTCATATGCTAAAAAGTGCGCAATTGGAGCTGCTGGCGGAGGATTTATGTTCCGAGACGTTTTACAAAGCGTTTCGCAGTCTGAATTCTTTTCGTGAAGTAGATGCTTCTTTTTCAACTTGGTTGTATACAATTGCTCGAAATACGGTATTAAGTGAATTGCGTAAGCAGAAAGCTAGCAGTGTATCCTTGGACGAGAGCGGTTTGATGCCGATTGCTTCTACGGACATTGCACCAGAGCAGGAAGTGTTGCGCAGTGAGAAAGTTAACTTAGTTCGTGAAGCAATTAACAATTTACCAGAGAAGCAAAGGTCCGCCCTTATCCTACGAGAATACGATCAAATGGATTATCAAGAGATCGCTAATATTCTTGGACAAACGGTTAGCTCCGTGAAGTCATTATTGTTCCGCGCGCGGGCAAGTGTGAAGAATCAATTGGAGCCTTATTTTGCAGAGCCGATGTACGAGGAATATGAAGGGATGAACTCCAGATGAAATGCGAAGAAGTCCAAGAGTTGTTAGGTGAATATTGGGATTTACCTGAGGATGATGCTGCTCGTCTCCATGTAGATAGACATCTAGAACATTGCGAGGATTGCACACAGCAATTTAAAATATGGGAAGAAAGCCAGGCCCTGATTCATGAATTGACAGATACGAACGAGCCATTTTTAGTATCTGACATGGATCTCAGCAAGAACGTGATGGATCGGATCTATGCTGAATCGGCATGGCTTATGCCAGTCACAAGTCGTACATATGCGTTCTCTATGAAGTTAAGACGGAATGTGACGGCATTTGTAGCTAGCTTTATGGCTATATTTTTAGTAAGCTTTTTATACTTAATGATTGCAGGCGGTCCATCAGATGCGGATCGGCTTCATCAAATGAATGAGCTTATTCCAGGGGATATGAGTATTTCAACCAATTTAAATTTAGGACAAATTCCAGTCGCCAGTATCGGTGATCCGCCGATCTTGGAAGTCGTACCTACATACCCGCATTATTGGATTGCCCTTTCATTACTTGGCATCACTTTTTCATTACTGCTCTTGAATTGGTTGGCAAGAGTACGAAGATAAAAGGGAGGATATCGTGCTAATAGGACTTATACGACATGGTCAGACCGAATGGAATCGCATGGGGAAAATTCAAGGACAGACAGATATACCGCTGAACGAAGCGGGCAGAAGTCAAGCGAAGCTGTTAGCAGATCGTCTTGTTGATGATTCATTCAAATGGGATTATGCCATTTCCAGCGGACTGCAGCGAGCAGAAGAAACGGCTCAGATCATTGCCAATGCCTTACATATTCCATTGTTATCGCCGGATCCAAGATTGATTGAACGTTCTTACGGCCAAGTTGAAGGCACAACGCAAGAGGAACGGCTCGAACGTTGGGGAGAACATTGGAAAGAGCGGGATTTAGGGCAGGAGACAAATGATATAGTGCGTAAGCGTGCCATGTCGTTCCTAGAGGATATGAGTGATAAATATCCAAATTCTAACCTATTGGTGATCAGTCATGGAAGTTTTCTCGCACAATTATATTTGGCTTTGTACCAAGAACGATATCAGGAGGGCATCGCGAATCTCTCTTTTACAGTATTGGAAAAGAAGGATTTGCAGTGGAGTCCAATTCTTTATAACTGCACACGTCATTTAGAAGGTACCAACGTCTAACTCTTCCAGAGTTGGACGTTTTTTTTGTTTTACAGAGAATAAAATTTGATAAAAATCCCATAATGGTATTAAAACCACGTTGTTACACACGGATACGTAATACAGGTTGCGACCGACCGGAGGATGACGAATGAATTTTGCAGACATGCTTAGTTTTGCTGATATTCATCAATTAACGAGAATTGCAAACCACTATCAATGCGAATGCAATGAGAATTCGAAGAATGAACTTATTCAGTCCATTCTGTCCACCGTAAGCCGCAAAGACATCTTTGAACAACATATTCAAGGGCTTAGCATTGAAGATTTGCGGTTTTTGAACTCCATTTTATTCGATCATCGCAATTCATTCAGTCTGGAAGAGCTTGTTGCTTATGTACAGCAGACGAAATTCGGATTATCCGAGCCGATTCTCTCCTCGAATCCTCGCGATACCATCGCGAAGTTCAAGCACCTCGGGTGGTTATTTAACGGATTCTCTCAACAGACGCGATATCTGTTTCAAGTCCCGCTGGATTTGAAAGACCGCTTTCGCTCGGTACTGGAACATAAATTCCGGACAGAGCTGGAATATACGACAGAACCGGTAGCTTACCGCGATGAACAGATGTTGATCTTAGACGATTTGAACCTTCTGTTAAAGTATGTGCATCATCATGAAATTGCTCTCAATATCGAAGGTGTCATGTATCGGAGGAACCAACAGCAAGTGTTGGAGAGCTTGTCTGTAGCAGAGTCGATGGTGAGTAAAGGGGGATGGCGCTTTGGGTATGGAAGAAGATTCAAGGATTATCCCAACAGATTCTCTTTTCTCTATGACTATGCCTATTACCATGGCTTCCTTGAGGAGAGAGATGAACGATTGGTACTGACCGCTGTAGGTCAAGGCATGGTCGAGCAGGGAAAGCAGGAGCCATTAACACAAGTGTACCGTTTTTGGCTTCGACTCTATAAGAGTGCTATTCCTAACTTGCTATCGCTCGTGCACTGGATCGAAACTTGCTCCAGGCAATGGGTGACCGTCGAATCCTTGAAACAACAGATCGGTCCGTTCATTAAGCCATTCTACTATGATCAGGCAGATAATATGCTTGAAGAACGTATTCTCAAGATGATGATGCATCTGGGTCTTCTCCGCATCGGTGAAGATGAAGAAAATCGCAAAGTTGTACAGATGACCACCATGGGCAAAGCCGTCGTACAGGGAGTTTATGTCTCTCACGAAGACAAAATTGAGTTGCCAAAGCCATAACAGTCCCGCGTATTAGACTAGGCATCAGTACATTCATTGGAATCAGGGCGATTGTACTAACGGTCGTGAAAGCGTTGAATATGCTTTAGTAAAGGCGTCCGGTCGTGCCGATTATGAACAGAATTTCTAGCCTATACTCTTTCTAAGAAATTCACCAGCCAAGGTCGTCCAACCCATGCAGGATGTAATTTACGACATAAGAAGCGTCGAACAATGGAAAGATGCGGTGAAAAGAAAGGATTATAGGATCTCTTGGACGTTAGTTTGGAGGTGTATCCTATGGATAAAATGAAAGTTACTTACGAAGCAATGTTAAGTCTCACAGCAGAGATGGTATTAGATGATGCACTACGCAAATATCGAACAGAACAAATTTATCAGGAAATTGACAAAGCATTAGCCACGGGGGACCGAATCTCCTTCCGCTTACTAACGGATGAGCTTAAATCGATGAATTGAAGAGTCGCGAGGGCGGCTCTTTATTTTTCTTTATCTAAAGATTTTATAATTTGTGGGGTTATTTCGATCTTGTCGATGGTAAAATTATCATTATAATGGATTCAGAGGAGTGATACGATGAAATTTAGTGATATTACAGCGGAACAGTGGGACGAGCTTCAACCCTATCTAGATACTTGCCTATTGCCAATGACTGGATTAAGTGGAGGGGAATCGCCGCATGACACCACACTGGCACTAGAACAATTGCGCGATTGGATGGATGAGGTGGAAAATCCATTTCGGGGACGGATCGTGACATATCCTGCGAATCATTACGTAGATTTGGATGAATTGGAGAAAATCAACGACCTTTGTCATAAGATGAAGCTTGGCGGTTTTAAGTATGTAATTATCATTTCTGCAAAAGTGCCATTTAACGAACAAGCCTTTGAACACGCGGATTTAGTGCTGTCACCAGCGACCGTGAAGCCCACCGAGGCGGAATCTCTCCGCATGATTATTACGACTCAAATTCACAATCTTTGGCAAAAAAAAAGCTAGACCAATTGTGACAAATTCTCAACATTTTCCTGTTGCTTTTAGGGAACTTCCTAGAAATGTATTGGTAAATTCTTGACGCTATACAGGTCCTAAGATATTATAATTATGTCCTAGTTAATGTGTGATTTTATTCATTGTGAAGCGAAAAAGTATGGTTGGCAAAGGGGGTTGAACACAGAATGAGTAACCATAATGAACATGAGAAACAGGGTAACGAACGGAAAGAAATGTCACGTCGTCAGTTTCTAGCGTATACGTTAGGGGGGACTACGGCATTTATGGCAGGCGGTGTAACGCTTCCTATGATTCGATTTGCCGTGAATCCACTCTTGGAAAAGAAAGACAAAGGCGCGCTCATTAAAGTTGTCGAAGAAAGCAAGATTACGAATGAGCCGCAAGAATTTTCTTTCCAGAAGCATCAAGTCGATGGTTGGTATGAAAGCGAAGCAAAGTTATCCGCTTACATTTCCAAAGGTGAAGACGGTAAGATTTTCGCTTTATCCCCGATTTGTCAACATTTAGGTTGTACAATTGGATGGAACAGCGATAAGAACTACCCTAATGAATACCATTGTCCTTGTCATGGGGCTCACTACACCAAAGATGGTAAAAACCTCGCGGTTGCACCTCGTCCTCTGAAAGAGTATGAGATGGAGATTAAAAATGGTTTTATCTATTTGGGCGATTTAATGGATAACACAAGAGTGAAATAAGGAGGCGTAGAATCAGATGGCCAAAGGTATCTACAACTGGATTGACGAACGTCTAGATATCACGCCAATGTGGAGAGACGTCGCCGATCACGAAGTTCCAGAACATGTTAACCCGGCGCACCATTTCTCCGCGTTTGTTTATTGCTTTGGCGGATTGACGTTTTTCATTACAGTAATTCAAATTTTATCCGGGATGTTCTTAACGATGTATTATGTACCGGATATTATTAATGCTTATGCGAGCGTTGAGTTCTTGCAGACGAAAGTCGCATTTGGTCAAATCGTTCGCGGGATGCACCACTGGGGTGCGAGTCTCGTTATCGTTATGCTGTTCTTACATACTCTTCGCGTATTCTTTACAGGATCGTATAAAGCACCGCGCGAAATGAACTGGGTTGTTGGCGTATTGATTTTATTCGTTATGCTCGGCCTTGGTTTTACAGGTTACTTACTACCATGGGACAACAAAGCGTATTTTGCAACGAAAGTTGGTCTTCAAATCGCTGACTCTGTTCCAGTGATCGGTCCGTATGTCAAAGAATTCTTGCAAGGGGGAACCATCGTCGGAGCCCAAACGTTATCTAGATTTTTTGCTTTGCACGTATTCTTCTTGCCGGCTGTTCTACTTGCACTCTTAGGCGGACACTTCTTTATGATTCGTAAACAAGGAATCTCGGGACCACTATAAGAGAGGAGGAAGTACAATGGCACATGGTCATAACTCGAAAGAAAAAGTTGTCTATGTTGGAGATTCACGCATTCGTCAAAGATCAGAACGTGCAACTCCTCCAGACTATACGGCATATCCGGGTAAATCCGAAGCCTTCATTCCTAACTTCTTGTTGAAGGAATGGATGGTAGGATGCGTCATGCTGGTCGGTTTCCTCGTCTTGACGATCTCCGAGCCGGCTCCATTAGGTTATCCAGCAGATCCAACGAATGCCGCATTTATTCCGGTACCTGACTGGTACTTCTTGTTCTTGTATCAATTGTTGAAAATGCCTTATGCTTCAGGCGACTATGTCGTACTGGGTATTGTTGGGCTTCCAGGCGTGTTATTTGGCGCATTGCTGCTTGCTCCATTCTTAGATACAGGGAAAGAAAGACGTTTCTATAGAAGACCGATTGCATCGGCAATGATGTTCATCTCTTTGATTGGCGTTGTATACTTAACAGTTACTTCTTGGGCAGGTTATCAAGAAGAATTGAAGTTAACGGGGACAACACCAGAGCATATCGTTCGTGAAGAAGAAGCGAGAGACCGAGCTTTGGCAGGTCTTCCCAAGGAAAGTAAAGTGAAGAAAGAAGCTGAAATTGCTCTTGTTGCACCGGATGATCCGGCAATGGAATCCATGAAAGTAGCTACCTGCTTAGGTTGTCATGGTACGGATTTGAAGGGACAGAGCGGTCCTTCGCTGCGCGGTATTGGTGATACGCTTTCAGAAGAACAAATCATGGATGTCATCAAGAACGGTAAGCAAGGGGCAAAAGGCAATATGCCTCCAATGTATGATTCAGCGAAAACACAAGGTTTGTCCGATGAACAGATCAACGGTATCGCAGCTTGGCTTGCAAAACAAAAAAAGGCTGAGTAAACTTATAAGTTAGACAGAACCTGATCGTATAGGCGGTCAGGTTTTTCTCATTTAAGGGAGGAGAATTGGTGAAATCTTTTTTGTGGTATGCGAAGCTAATCTTAATGAATCGCTCCATCTTATGGTTGCTGTTCATCAGCAATCTGTTAGGAACCCTCTACGGCTATTACTGGTATCAGGATCAATTGATCGAGACATTCAACACCCATCCGTTATGGCAAATCATCTTTGTTCCAGATAGCCCAACTGCTTCGCTCTTCTTTACGATTGCTATCTTGTTTTTGCTCTTCCCGCCTCGTTCTAAGGCTTGGCAGGTGATACGGAAAGTTATAGAGGGACTTGCTGTTGTTACATCGGTCAAATACGGCATTTGGGCGATCACGATGATTGTAGCAGGGGCAGCACTAGGCGATGACCTTGTCTGGCAGCATTACATGCTTATGACCTCACATTTAGCGATGGCGGTTGAAGCCTTGATCTACGTCCCGTTTTTTACTTGTGGTCTTGGAGCTCTTCTGATTGCGTTAGGTTGGACATGGCTAAATGATACCGTCGATTATACATATGGAATTTTCCCTTACTTATCAAATCGATTAACTGCGCATCTTGCGACTGTTCGTAATTTTACATTTACATTAACCTTCGTGAGCTTTGTGATGGGATGGATCACCATGCGCATGTCGCATCAGACGCGCAATCGTTAGTTCTAATGCCGGACAACCTTTCATAGTGTAAGTATGGGAGGGATGTCCGTGTTTCCAAGGTTTCTACTATTTACAATTATATTTGGTTTGTTAGTCGGGTGTCAGTCGGTCAGCTCATCATCCGATAAGCATATAGAGCAGCCTGCCATGTCACAGGTCGAGTCTCAAGCGGAAGCGAATACCCAAGTTCTCGAAAAGTTTCATCAAACAGCAGAAACGGTCTATCAAGGGGCTATCGAGGGCGACTTGATAAAAGTTAGATCGAATGTGACACAGCTCGAGTCGCAGTTGAAGCAGATTCCACTTGGTGATCTCACTTCTGTCGAAGGCATTCGCGCGTTGACGAATAGCATCGTGGAGACGAAAAGGGTTGTAAATGCCGTCAAGGTTGATCCGCAACGTTGGCTCTTCACAACAGCCAAAATGAGACTAGCTGTTGACGCACTGATCCATGCGAAGCAACCGATGTGGGTGCAATATTATAAAGTATTCTTGGAGGATATCGAACAACTGGAACGTGCAGCAAAGGCGGGACAGGGAGCGGACGTACAGCAAAGTTTTCGTGGGTTTCAAGAGCATTATGAATTGATACGCCCTTCAGCCATTATTCAGCGCGATCCAAGCACCGTTGAGGCCGTAGATTCATATGTATCCTACTTACAGACCCATGTGGCGGCACAACCGTTCCAATCGGATCAAGTGGTGGAAGCCATCGCGATGGCAAAGCCGATCCTGCAGCAGCTGTTCCAGAAGACCTCAGATACGCCTACCTTCGTTCCGATCGGTTCCGGTGATGATATATGGGTGTGGACGATTGGAATCGGCGCCGTGGTGATCTCCGTCTTAACCTATGTCGGATGGCGTAAGTATCAATATGAGAAGCAAATGGCATTACGGAAAAAGTTTCTCAAAGACCAGGATCCGAAAGCATAACATAACGAAAAGAGCAGCCGATGGGCTGCTCTTTTTGGTATGGAGTGTCTATATAGCGCTAAGATTCCTTAAAACCTTCGCCGTGGACATCATGCACATCATTAATAATAATGAATGCACGGGGATCGACGGATCGGATAATGCCCTGCAGACGCCGCATTTCTTGTCGGGATATCACACAGTAAGCCATGTGTTTGGCTTGCTTCGAATAGGCGCCGATCACAGGGATCAAGGTGACGCCTCGCTCCATTTCCTTCGTAATAATATCGGCAATTTCAGGTGCGTGATCACTAATAATCGTGAACGCTTTGGCCGCGTAGGCCCCTTCTTGTATAAAGTCAATTAATTTAGATGCGATGAAGACGGTAACAAATGTATACAGAATTTTTTCCTTTGGGATGAAGAACAAGGCTGATCCTATGATCACGACATCCAGCATTAGGATGATTTGTCCCATACTCCAACCGCGATTACGGTTTAATATGCGAGCGATGATATCTACGCCTCCAGTCGTGCCTCCAAACCGAAAGACGATGCCTAAGCCAGCGCCTAACGTAACCCCTGCATATAAAGCCGCGAGGATGATGTCATGCTCGGCATTGAATGGAACAATGATGCCTGCCGAGATGAGTCGTTCCAGGAGCCACAGAAAGAAGGAAAGTGAAAGTGTGCCTACGATGGTATAACCCATCGGACGCCCTCCCAAAATTTTTAACCCTACAAGAAATAACGGGATATTGAGAAGGAGCGTGGAGAGGGAAGGTTGTATTTCGAATACATAATTTAACAGAAGAGCAATCCCTGTCAGTCCACCTTCCATTAACTTATTCGGTATGACAAAATACAAAAGTCCAAAGGCGTAAATAGCTGTACCGAGCAGGATGGGGATGGTTTGTTTGAAGGGAGAAATGAAGTTATGTAGTTTCATAAATACCTCGCTCACATGTGGAATTACAATTAGTATACCTTCTTTGTACGCTTTAAAAAATGATTTGTTTTCATTAGGGGTTTGAAGTAACATATTTATAACTACAATGAATTTACAATTTACTACATAAGAACAAGCAGATCGGAGTCGAGAAGGATGAAGGAAGAGAAGTCGTTAGCTGATATTCAGCGAGAAGTTGACCAATATATCTGTCAATTTAAAGAGGGCTACTTTAGTCCGCTTGCCTTATTGGCTCGAATGTCTGAAGAAGTGGGCGAGCTGGCGCGCGAAGTTAACCATGAATTTGGGGAGAAGAAGAAGAAGGCGACCGAAGCGGATAATTCGATTGAGCTCGAATTAGGAGATATTTTATTTATTACGGTTTGCTTTGCAAATTCATTGGGTATAGATCTAACAAAGGCACATGATCAAGTCATGCATAAATTTAATACGCGTGATGCCGATCGATGGACCAAAATTGACGCAACGGATAAAGAATCTTAGCCGTCGATACACCGAAAGCTTCTTCCTTACATATGCTTAAACAAGCGTAAGCAAGAAAGGAGCGGACGTGTGTGACAGCCGAAGAATGTATTAATAAAGCCTACCATTCGATTCTCCATAGCGATTTTGAACAGGCCATCTATTGGTTCGAACAGGCGATTGCCTTAGAAGGTGACAACCCGAATCATCACTATAAGCTCTCCATCACGTACGCGAGGAGTAACCGTGTCGCGCTGGCCATCGAGCAAGCCGAATTGGCGATTCATTACGCTCCATCGAATGAAGGCTATAAGATACACTTGAATTGTCTCTTAGCGAAGAAGAAGACCATGGATGCGAAGAAAATGATGTACCAATCCCTACAGGAGACACATCATGCTATAATGCTATTGAAAGAAGCCATTGCACTCGATTCATTAGCAATACAATCCTATGTCGTCTTAGCCATGGCGTATGCAGAACTCCAGGATTACCATCAAGCGATTCAGTATGTAAAAGAAGCTCAAAAACTGGATCCTTATGATATAGTAATAGAAGATTTATTAAATCAATATAAGCAAAGTTTAGCGAAATTGTTGAAATCATAGAAGGGGTGTCATCATGTCTCAAATCATTAAAGTTGCTGTTACCGGAGCGGGCGGCCGCATGGGCAAAGAAGTCGTGAAAATGGTGTTGGAGGATGATACGCTACAACTAGTTGCAGCGATTGATCCAAGTAAGAGTGGGCAAGATGCAGGTACGCTTGCAGGGGCAGCCCCTTGTGGCGTTAGCGTTACCGGCGATCTGGAATTAACACTCGTAGAGAGCAAGCCAGACGTGTTGGTGGACTTCACTACCCCTCATTCGGTGGTAGCGAACACGCAATTGGCGATCAAACATAAGGTTCGTCCTGTCATCGGAACAACAGGCTTTACACCTGAGCAGATCACGGAGTTGGACGAGCTTTGCAAAAAACAAGAAATCGGCGGGTTAATTGCGCCAAACTTCTCCATTGGAGGTATTCTCATGATGAAGTTTGCAGCTCAAGCATCCAAATATTTTCCAGACCTCGAAATTATCGAATATCATGGAGATCAGAAGTTGGATGCTCCTTCAGGTACAGCGGTGAAAACAGCTGAAATGATTTCTGAAGTGCGTGAAGAAAAGCGCCAAGGGAATCCGAACGAGCATGAGACCATTGAAGGCTCACGCGGTGGATACTATAACGGCTTCCGCATACATAGCGTTCGCCTTCCAGGTGTGTTCGCGCAGCAGGAAGTTATATTTGGGGGATTTGGACAGACACTTAAAATTCGCCATGATTCTTATGAACGTGCCGGTTATATGCCTGGCGTAAACTTAGCTGTGAAGAAAGTGATGGAATATACAGGACTTATTTATGGTTTTGAACATTTTATTGATTGATCCGGGCGCAGACTGGAAATAGATAAAGTTGGAGAGATGACCTATGTTAAATATTGCATTTATTGCACATGATCGTAAAAAAGAAGAAATAGTTAACTTTGTAATCGCCTATGAACACGTATTTCATGGGCATAAGCTGTATTCCACGGGGACGACGGGTCTTCGGATTATGGAGCAAACCCAACTAGATATCCACCGGTTTATGTCAGGTCCGCTTGGTGGAGACCAACAAATCGGTGCACTCGTGGCCAAGAATGAGATGGATTTGATTATTTTCTTGCGTGATCCGTTAATGGCACAGCCGCATGAGCCGGATATCATTGCATTGCTTCGTCTTTGTGATGTACAAGGCATTCCGGTTGCGACGAATATCGCAACAGCCGAGATTCTCGTGAAGGCGCTGGATCGTGGAGATTTTATGTGGCGTGAGCTCGTTCATAAATATAAACCAGGTGTAGAAGAATGAGTAATGGGTTAGATATTCTGGTGTTTGGTGCACATCCGGATGATGCAGAAATTGGCATGGGCGGTACCATCGCGAAGCAAGTGAATGCAGGTCAGCGCGTAGGCATTTGTGATCTCACGTATGCTGAAATGTCTTCCAATGGAAACGTCGAGTCGCGCAAACAAGAAGCAGAGGCAGCAAGTCAGGTATTACGCTTGGCTGAACGCAGCAATCTAGGCTTACCAGACCGCGGATTGCGCTCAGAAGAAGCACAGATTAACGCGATCGTGGCGGAAATCCGCCGTTTGCGTCCTCGTATCGTATTTGCGCCTTATTGGGAGGATCGCCACCCAGACCATGTGCAATGTGGACGGATGGTTGAAGATGCGGTTTTTAATGCAAAGCTGCGTCGGTACATGCCTGAAATATCTCCATGGACCGTAGATCAATTTTATTTTTACTTCATCAATGACCTAGGACCAGCAACGATGATGGTGGATGTAACTGAAGTTTATGAGCAAAAGATGGACTCGCTCCGTGCCTACCGTACGCAGTTTGAGACGCCAAAAGCCGGTAATGATTTTGTGGCAACACCTCTGAATCAGGGGTATTTGGAACGCGTGGAAGCAAGAGATCGGATGCTGGGACAGAAACGCCTTGTCGGCTATGCCGAAGGCTTTGTGAGCAAGCCTCCATATTTGGTTAATCTTTTTTAGAACAGACGTGAATATAATTTTGTAGCTGATGACAGATGAAGTCATGAGGAGGACCAAGAGTATGGGAGAATCATTAAAAATTGGCATTACATGTTACCCTTCTCTAGGCGGTTCGGGTGTTGTGGCGACAGAATTAGGTAAACTTTTAGCAGAAAAAGGACATCAAGTTCATTTTATCACACACAGTATCCCGTTTCGTTTGGGTGATTTTCAGAAGAATATTTTCTACCATGAGGTAGAAGTCAATGATTATTATGTTTTTCGCTATCCGCCGTATGACCTATCCCTTGCTTCCAAGATGGCACAGGTAGCTCAGATGCAGCAGCTGGACATTCTTCATGTTCATTATGCCGTGCCGCATGCTGTGTGTGCTTATTTAGCGAAGCAAATGATTGGAGACCATCCGTTAAAAGTGGTAACCACACTGCATGGAACGGATATTACGGTGCTTGCTCAAGACGAATCTTTGAAGGATCTTATTCGCCTGGCCATTAACAAGAGTGATGCGGTCACGGCTGTTTCGAAGGATTTGATTCGTGAAACACATGAGTTGTTAGATATTACGAAAGATATTGATTTAACGTATAATTTCGTGGATAAAAGGGTGTATTACCCGCGGGAAACGAAAACATTACGCCAAGAATTCGCATTGCCGAATGAGAAGATTTTGATGCACATCTCTAATTTCCGTCCGGTGAAGCGGGTAGGAGACGTTGTCGATATCTTTGCTAAGGTGCAATCGAAGGTGCCTGCCAGACTATTACTCGTCGGGGAAGGACCGGATCTGCCGAAGATTCAATCCAAAATTCGTGAGATGGGCATTGAAGATCGTGTTGTATTCCTTGGGAAGCAGAACGATGTTGCGCAAGTGATTTCCATGGCGGATCTCTTGCTTTTACCTTCCGAGAAGGAAAGTTTCGGGCTTGTGGCCTTGGAAGCGATGGCATGTGGAGTACCGACAATTGGCTCGCTCGCAGGCGGTATTCCAGAACTGGTCACGCATGGCGAAACAGGATTCCTAGCGGAGATTGGACATACAACGGAAATGGCTGATGCTGCATTGAAGCTGCTAACCGATCCGCAATTAATGGAACGCTTCAAGCAGAATTGTCTGGATCGCGCACACCATGTCTTCTGTAATGATCTGATTACCGCAGAATATGAGAAGATTTATTACCGCGTACTGGGTCGTCCGATTCCGGAGGTTTTATCAAAGGTGGTCTGTACGTAATGTGGGATCAAATTCAAGCAGATGCCAACCTGATTAGCGGAGCACGCGCTGTGTTGACCAGGTTGCATGATGCTGGGTTTCAAGCTTATCTCGTCGGTGGCTGTGTGCGAGACGCGTTATTAAGCAAACCGATACATGACGTAGACATTGCAACCTCTGCTTTGCCAGCAGAGGTTACTTCTATTTTTGAACGTACGATTCCTACAGGCATGCAGCATGGCACCGTTACGGTGATGGTCGACCAATATCCCTTTGAAGTTACAACGTTCCGCCAAGAATCGGGTTATGAACATTTTCGAAGACCAAAGGAAGTCTCGTTCATTCATGACCTCGAGGGGGATTTGTTACGAAGGGATTTTACGTTTAATGCCATGGCAATGGATATCGATGGTCATCTCATAGACCCGTATGACGGCCAAAACGACCTGGACAAGGGAATCGTCCGTTGTGTAGGGGATGCGGATGCCCGTTTTCAAGAAGATGCCCTGCGGATGATCCGGTGTGTACGATTTGCAGCTTGCTATGATTTCCAAGTGGATCCAAGTACATGGGCAGCACTTCGGATACATCGAACGAAACTTCAGTATATCGCGATGGAGCGTGTTCGTGCGGAGATGGATAAAATGATCGATTTGTCGCTCTACAGCGCGATCCGCGGTATGTCATTGATGCAGGAGAGTCGATTACTGGAGTTTACGAAAGTTATGATTCATGATCAGTGGAATTTAGAAGATCATACACTGTATCAAGTGGTTGAGCAGGAGCAGGATAGGCTGGAACATTGGGACAAACATGCAGATGTGGCTGTTCGTTGGGGTCTCCTATTTTACCGGTCACATACGAATCCTGAACAAGCCCAGTCGATTATGCAAAAACTCACATTTCCAAATCGCAAGAACACCGAGATTGTCGAGTTGCTGCAGCTGCATGCCTATCTCCATTCGATCGTAATTGGCAATAAAGAGGAAGATGTAAAGCCGTCTTGGGTTCGTGGCGTGCTAACGTTCGGTAAAGATGCAGCATTAAGATGGCTTCATATGATGGAGGGAGATGAGCTATTTCAATCGCCTCATCAGCAGCAGGCTTCGCCGATCTTTACGCAGCTTCGCAAGCACGGCGAAAGATGGCTCTCCGAATTACACGTCTTGAAAATATCGGACTTAGACATCAAGGGACATGATATTCTGAAGCATCAAAAGAAAAAAGCAGGACCATGGTTAGGTGAACTGCTGCAGCATCTACTTTATCAAGTAGCGATGGGGCAGGTGGACAATGACCGCCATGAATTACTAGAGGAAGCGAGTCAGGTGATTAATAATGAGTGAACCGCTATTACAATTATTATTAGCGAATTCGGATACCTATATTTCGGGGGAAGAAATAAGCCGCCAATTGCATATCAGTCGTACCGCGGTCTGGAAACAAATTAATAAACTCCGCAGCAAAGGGTATGAATTCGATGCGATTCCGCGCGTCGGCTATCGATTGAAGCAAAAACCCGAACGCTTGGAGCTGACGGCCTTATTAAGCGGTCTGAGGTCTACGGTCATGGGAAAGCAGATTAAAATATTGGATTCTACGCCTTCTACGCAAATTGTTGCGCAAGAGCTCGCGGAGCAGGGAGCACCTGAGGGAACATTGGTAATTGCAGAAGAGCAGACATCAGGCCGTGGACGTATGGGACGCCCCTTTTACTCGCCATCAGGCAAGGGGATATGGATGAGCTTGGTGTTAAAGCCGCAGACTTCATTGCAATTTACACCTCAGTTAACGCTGTTAGCAGCAGTTGCGCTCTGTCGTTCCCTTCAGCGGGTCGTTCCGATTTCGATCGGAATTAAATGGCCGAATGATTTGTTAGTAGGAACACGCAAAATCTGCGGTATTCTGTTAGAGTCGAGTACAGAAGACGAACGGGTTCGGTATGCCATCGCAGGGATCGGAATAAGCGCGAATTTGGATGTCGAAGATTATCCCGAATACTTAAAGGACATTGCGACTTCATTAAAAATCGAATCTGGCGCAAAGGTAGATCGTACTGCCATCATTACCGAGTTTTTAGCGGAATTCGAAACTTTGTATCAGCTCTATCATGAACAGGGTTTTGCACCTATACGGATTCTCTGGGAAGCTCTCTCGATTTCATTACATCGCCCAATTACAATACATACACTGCAGGGAAAAGTAACAGGAATTGCCGAAGAGTTGGATGATTCCGGTGCGTTATGGATCACGGATGAATTTGGCGAAAAACGTAAAATTTTTTCGGGTGACGTGGAAATCAATAGATGAAATTGCTAACACGATTTGTTATACTTGTCTGTGAAGGGGCAGTATCGATCAACCATCGAACTGCACTCTGATGTACAAGTAAGCCGCATTACAGCATTTTCAATTGAATCTTGAACGACTTTGTGGAAAGTGGATTCTGCTCTGAGCCGAAGGGACCGAGACAGAAGGATGATCGCAAGTGATTCTTTTTTGTACGGTGACCTTTTTAGTGGAAATGCTAAAAGGTTTTTTTGTTTTGCGCACAATACAAAAAAGAAAGGTAGATGACGAACATGACGAACTCAAAAACGAAGCACAAATTGACAATTCCGAAGTTCAAGCAAATTAAGAAAGAAAACAACAAAATTACGATGGTTACGGCTTATGACTACCCATCCGCAATTTTGGCGGAGGAAGCTGGCGTAGATATGATTCTTGTTGGCGATTCGCTAGGAAATGTCGTCTTGGGTTATGATTCCACATTGCCTGTAACGATCGATGATATGGTATACCATACACGTTCCGTCATTCGTGGAGCGCAGCATACATTCGTGGTCGCGGATATGCCGTTTATGACGTATCACGGTAGTATTGACCAGACATTACGCCATGTTGCTCGGTTGATGCAAGAAGGCCAAGCTCATGCTGTGAAAATGGAAGGTGGGACTGAAATATGTCTTGCTGTGGATGCTTGCGTGAAGGCGGGTGTGCCCGTATTAGGACATATTGGATTAACACCGCAATCTGTTCATCAACTTGGCGGTTATCGCATTCAAGGGAAGGAAACAGAAGATGCGAAGCGTCTGCTTGAGGATGCCAAAGCATTGGAGCGGGCTGGAGCGTTCGCTGTCGTATTGGAACTCGTAACCGAAGAGGTTGCGGCGTATATCTCGGAGCAAATCAGTATCCCGACGATTGGGATCGGGGCTGGACGTGGGGTAGACGGTCAAGTTCTTGTGTTCCACGATGTCGTGAAATATGCATCGCCCTACCGTGACAAAAAATTCGTTAAAACCTATGCCGACATTGGAGCACAAATCCGGGAAGGCATTTCACAATATGTGCAAGAAGTTAAAGGCGGCGTGTTCCCAGGTCCTGAACATGTATTTACAGCGGAGGATACGGTTGTAGAGAGCTTGTACGGGGCAGGAAAGGCCGAGCGAAAGGCGGAACAGGTAAAATGATCGTAGTAGAGAAAATCGCTGCATTACGTCAGCAACTCACCGTATTACGGGATGAGCGTTCACATGAAAATCAACCAGCAGCGGTTGGTTTGGTTCCAACGATGGGATACTTGCATGAAGGCCATGCGAGTCTGATGCGTAAAGCGAAGGAACAAAGCGATATTGTCGTCTTGAGTATTTTCGTAAACCCGATTCAATTCGGGCCGAATGAAGATTTAGATAAATACCCACGTGATGCAGAACGGGATCTTGCCCTCGCAGAGAAACTGGGTGTTGATGTCGTGTTCTTGCCTTCCGTCAGTGAAATGTATCCGCAGCCGACGAAGACGAAAGTGAAAGTCGAAGAGGTAACCACCCGCCTTTGCGGTGCATCCCGTCCAGGACATTTTGATGGGGTAACGACGGTTGTGACGAAATTATTCAATATCATTCAGCCGCAAAAGGCGTTTTTTGGGATGAAGGATGCGCAGCAGGTGGCTGTGATCCAACAAATGGTGCTGGACCTGAATATGCCGGTCGACATTGTTCCATGTCCGATTGTTCGGGAGGAAGACGGGCTCGCGATGAGTTCTCGCAATGTGTATTTATCGGCGGAAAACCGTCAAGCCGCATTAGTCCTTTCGCAATCCTTATTCGCTGTTGATGAATGGGTTCAATCCGGTGAAATGAAGACGGTAGGTCAACTGAGAGATCGGATTGTAGAGCAAATTGCCGGAGTTCCAACTGCAGAAATCGACTATGTAGATATCCTAACCTTTCCAGGATTGACTGAAATGGCTTCTGATGAACAATTACGGAACTGGAAAGGGAAGGCGATTATTGCACTAGCTGTAAAATTTGGCGCGACGCGTCTGATTGACAATCGAATTCTTTAAGGAGTGGCGCTGACCATGATGAGAAATATGATGAAATCCAAGCTGCACCGTGCGACAGTTACGGAAGCAAATTTGAATTATGTAGGTAGTATTACGATTGATCGGGATTTAATGGAAGCTGCGGACATGTGGGAGAATGAGCGCGTTCAAATCGTGAACAATAATAATGGCGCACGGCTTGAAACTTATGTGATCCCAGGTCCGAGAGGGTCCGGCGTGATCTGTCTTAACGGTGCTGCAGCACGCCTTGTACAACCCGGAGACCAAGTCATTATTATTTCATATGCGATGATGACGAATGAAGAAGCACGCAATTATAAACCTCAAGTTGTTATTCTCGGGACGAATAATCAAATTATTGAACATCATACAGAGGAAATACACGCCACCATTCTTTAAACATTGGATGTCAGTATGAAAACCCCCGCCTTTACGAAAAATGAACATGTATCTGAATTAGAGATATGACTTTCGTTGAGGTGGGGTGCATTCATGTTTCAACATTTATTTGCGACAATGAACGAAATGTTGGATGAGATTCTTGTGCATTATCCGCAAGCACATGGCTCGACTAAGGAAGATCTGAATCAGAAACTTACTTTATTAAAGTCCATGAGCGATGGGATTGTGGAAGAATGGCTACGATTTGAGGAAAAGATGGGCGTTCTCCGTGAGGGACATCCGAATCATGCCCCGGAAGCGCAGGCAGTCCTTCCTGAGAGCCGTACAGAAGCTTTCCAACGCGGGCAAGGGTACTACAAATTAGGGATGTTCGACTTGGCCGCTCAAGCCTTCGAGCAGGTGGTGAAGCAGTATCCGGATTCGATCGTAGGTCGCATTTATTTAGCCATGGCTTATCTGCAGTTGAATGAATTTAATGATGCATACCGACATTTTCAATTTATTATTCCGCTGACCGAAAGCAATAAACTCAAAGCCATTTCTTACAATGCGCTAGGCTGTATCCAAGCCCAGAACCAGAATTTGGAGAAGGCACAAGAATATTTTAATATCGCACACAAAGCAGATCCTTCTTTTCAAGAGCCGCTTGCCAATCTGAAAATTTGCGAGAGCAACGACGGAACCTTTCAATATGGCAGTGAATTATCCTCCTTTATGTAACCAACCGATTTCCAAAATTCCGATCATCTGGTAAACTTAAAAGATCATTGGAACGAAGGGACCTTATCACGATGAAATTTGCAGTACTTGATTTCGAAACGACAGGAAACCAGCCCACCGATGAAATTATTCAGGTTGGGCTTGTTATCATAGAGCATGACTTAACAATTGATCGTGTCTTCACATCACTTGTGAAACCAAGCACGAGCATTCCGCCATTTATCACCCAATTAACAGGGATTTCGGATGAGGATGTAGCCGACGCACCGTCGCTGGACGATATGATGATGGAGATGGTACCGCTACTCAATGATGTTGTTCTTGTTGCGCATCATGTTACATTCGACTTTAACTTTTTACAGCATGCATTGGACCAAACGGGATATTTGCCGTTTACGGGTCGTATTCTGGATACGATTGATTTCCTACGCATTTGCTTCCCTTCGTTAACGACCTATCAGCTTGGAGCTGTCTCCTCTTGGTTTGATATTGAGCATGATCGACCACATCAAGCAGATAGTGATGCCATCGCTACAGCACACGTCTTATTGCGCTGCCTGGAGAAGCTGGATAATTTGCCTTTACTGGCGATTCAGCGATTGGCAGATCTCTTCGCGCAGGATGACAGCGATATGAATTGGTTTTTTGGTGAACTACAAGCCAGCCGAGAGATGCAGCCGATGATTGAAAATGACGCACAGCGAGCATTTCGCCAATTTTCATTACGAATCGAGGATTGGACGGAGATCCAGCCGCCGCGGGAAGAAGAAAGCAGTAATCCGTTGGCAGGGCAGACTTTCGAGCAGTTCTGCACCGATTCCATCAATCGACTGAAAGAATTCCTGCCTCAATTCGAACAGAGGGAAGCGCAGAATATGATGTTTCATGAAGTGAATGCTGCGCTTGATAACGACCACCATCTTCTGTTGGAAGCGGGTACAGGAACGGGGAAATCCCTAGGGTATTTAATTCCATCCATTTACTATAGCGTTAAGAACAATAATAAAGTTGTCGTCAGTACACATACCATTAATCTTCAGGAGCAATTACGGCAGCGGGATGTCCCATTACTCAAGACCATTTTGCCGGTTGATTTTAGCGTGTCGGTATTAAAAGGCCGCAGCCATTATTTGTGCTTACGGAAATTTGAACATAAAATAAATACAAAGGATTTCGTCACCCCAAAAGAAGATGTGATGACCGCGGCTCAAATGATTGTTTGGCTAGCGGAAACCGAACATGGGGATGATGAAGAATTACATTTTGCAAATAAAGGAGCAGATTTCTGGGATACGGTCGCAAGCGATACGGATTCTTGTTTGAATCGTGCGTGCCCATGGTTCCGCAAATGCTTCTACCACCGTGCTCGTCATGAAGCTAATATTGCGGATGTTATTATTACGAACCACTCCTTATTATTCACAGATGTAAAAGTCGACCATCGCTTTTTACCTGCCTATGACCATTTAGTGGTGGATGAAGCCCATCATTTAGAAGAGGTAGCGGGGAAGCATCTGGGGCTGCATGTGAAATATTTCAGCTTGGTACACACGTTAACGCGTCTCATGAAGGATAGTAAATCCGGACAATTGCCTGCTTTGCGTAATAAGCTGCATGTGATTCCTGAGGAAAAAGCGCAGATGGCCTGTGAGATCGTCGAGGAATCATATTCGCAGTTGGTGGACGTCAAGGAGATGTGGGACAAGCTAACCGAACTGTTATTCGGGATGATGCCGCAGCGCAGCAATGACGGAAATCAAGCAGAACAAGGACAATTTGTATATCGGCTGCAGTCCGACAAAATGCCTGAAGATTGGGATACGGCTGCCACGCTAGAGGATCAGATGAATGCACTCCTGAATGAGATCATTCGGAAGTCTGAGCGTTTATTAACGGATCTCCGCGATGTGCAGGAAGAATACGGAATTCAAGCTTCGGTAACCGATTTAACGGGAACGATTAAGGATTTGGCGAGAGAACGGGATGACGTGCACTATTTCATGAAAATGAAAGAACCGAATGTCGTCTTCTGGATGGAGGCAAGCAGCCATTTTCGCAGTAAATCGCTTCAGCTCTTCGCCGTACCGGCGGATGTGAGTCCGCAATTAAAGGAATATTTCTTCGATGCGAAGAAAAGTATTGTATTAACGTCAGCCACGCTGTCGGTTGATAAATCGTTTCAATATATGATTGAACAATTAGGGTTACAGGAATCGATGGATCAAGGACAACTTCAGACGGCTCTGCTTCCATCACCGTTCCAATACCGCAAACAAGCGCTTGTTGTCATACCGCGTGATTTCCCGATGTTAAAAGGATCAAACGCGGATGCGAACTTCATACAGAAGCTCGTTCATTCATTGGCAGATGCTGCCATTGCAACCAAGGGCAGAATGTTGGTACTATTCACATCATACCGGATGATGAAGCAAGTGTACGATCCATTGAAGGAAATCTTAAGTTCGCATCACATTGCGGTGTTGGGTCAAGGAATTGACAGCGGCAATCGTAGTAAATTGACGAGACGATTCCAAGATCAGTCTGCATCTGTTTTATTAGGAACAAGCAGCTTCTGGGAGGGTGTCGATATTCCCGGTGAGGCGCTAACCTGTTTGGCTATTGTAAGATTGCCATTCCAACCGCCGAATCATCCATTGATCGAAGCGAAGTCCGAGTTATTACAGAAACAGAAGAAGAATCCATTTATGAAGCTATCTGTACCCCAAGCCGTTATTCGCTTTAAGCAAGGCTTTGGACGTCTTGTACGAACGGCTCAAGATCGCGGGATCGTCATTATTTATGACACGAGGGTGATTGAGTCGTATTACGGAAAGTATTTCTTATATTCGCTGCCGGGGCCGAAGATGGAGCATATGCCGCTCGATCAAATCGTACCTCGGATGCAAGAATGGCTGTCGCACGAAGAAGAGAGGGGAGTCATCTATGAAAACAATGAAGATATCTGAAGCAGTAGTTCGTCGCCTTCCCATTTATTTGCGCTACTTAACAGAGCTGCAGCAACGTGAAGTGTTGACGGTCTCATCGCAAGACCTCGGATTGAAGCTGGATTTAAATCCAGCTCAAATCCGTAAAGATTTAGCGTATTTCGGGGAGTTCGGACGGAAAGGAATTGGCTATGATGTGGCCTATCTGATCCAGAAAATTCGTCAGATTCTTAAATTGAATCATCAAATTAGTGTGGCTCTGGTCGGTGCCGGTAATTTAGGGCAAGCATTAAGCAACTACAATACATATCTGAAGGATAACATGAAAATTGTAGCTGTTTTCGATGCCCACACCCCCAAAATTGGCAAGAAAATTAATAACCTCACGGTGCAGCCGATGGAGGAGTTAGAACAAACCGTTCGAGATCATAACGTTCGAATCGGAATCATTACCGTGCCTGCGTTTGAAGCGCAGAATGTTGCGAATGCTTTTGTGAATGCAGGTGTGGAAGCTATTCTGAACTTTGCTCCTGTCATCTTGAAGGTGCCGAACCATGTTCGGGTGCATGCAGCGGATTTCACGACAGATTTATTAAGCCTCGCGTATTACTTGGATAATGGGAAGGAAGATGAAGAAGATGGGGAAGAACCAATGGATCATTAAGAATGGCTATTTTGCCGTCATGAATCCAGAAAAACCAGTGATTTATGGTGTGATGGTCATTGAAGACCAGCGCATTCAATATGTCGGTGAACAACTGCCAAGTGATTTGGTACTGCAGGAGGATATGGAGACTTTTGATGGACAAGGTCTATTGTTCTTGCCTGGTCTTATTAATACGCATGGGCATGCTGCGATGTCTCTATTGCGGGGGCATGGTGATGATTTGGCGCTGCAAGTCTGGCTGCAGGAAAAAATGTGGCCGATGGAAGCGAAATTCACTTCAAATGATGTCTACTGGGGAACGGCTCTTTCCGTGATCGAGATGCTAAAAGGCGGAACAACGACATTCTTGGATATGTATGATCATATGGACCAAGTAGCCAAAGTAACCGATGAATCAGGTATTCGTGCTGTTCTTATGCGTGGGGCCATTGGCTTATGTCCGGAGGATGTTCAACGCGCGAAGCTAGCAGAGGCGGTACAATTCGCCAAAGACTGGCACGGTAAAGCAGATGGACGTATCACAACGATGATGTCTCCGCATGCACCGTACACCTGTCCACCAGCATTCATTGAGAAGTTCGTTCAAGCTGCGCATGATTTGGATCTGCCAATGCATACGCATATGTCTGAAACGGCAGCTGAAGTACAACAAAATGTGAATGATTACGGTTTACGCCCTGTTGCACATTTAGAAAAGTTAGGGATGTTCGAACGCCCAACGCTGCTTGCACATGCCGTGCATTTGACGGATGAAGAAATTGAGACGCTAGCACGTTATCAAGTAAGTGTATCCCATAATCCGGGCAGTAATTTGAAGCTAGCAAGCGGTGTGGCCCGCGTTCCTGATTTATTGAAAGCAGGCGTAACGGTTTCTTTAGGTACAGATGGCGCCGCTAGTAACAATAACTTGGATATGTTCGAGGAAATGCGGCTTGCAGCATTGATTCATAAAGGCGTATCGGGAGATCCTACAGCGGTTCCTGCGCTGGAAGCTTTACGTTTAGGAACGGAGTATGGTGCGAAATCGATCGGGCTGCAGCATACAACAGGTGTCTTACAAGCAGGGATGAAAGCAGATTTTGTAGCGATTAATATCGAACAACCTCATTTTAAACCGCGTACAGATCTTATTTCACATGTCATTTACTCTGGCGCGGCACAAGATGTTGAACATGTGTGGGTGGATGGCAAACAGCTTGTGAAGCATCGCCAATGCCTAACGTTGGATGAAGAGAAAATTATGCGTGAAGCACAATCGTGTTTTGACGGGCTGTTAGCACGGTAAGAGGAGTTTTGTACGGCATGCAGAGAAAATGGATTGTTATCATGATATCGATCTTTATACTGATCATGCTCGGGTTGCATTTATTCTACAGAAATATTCAGAGCAATGAATGGACACAAGAAGGCATGGCTTCCAAAGCTGCCATCGAAACCAATGCTCTTAAAAAGGTAACCAGTGTACAGAAGTCGGTATGGGAAGATGTCTATTATATTGTCAATGGTGTGAACGATCAGGATCAGAATATGGTCGTATGGGTTAACCAAAAAGGAACGTCCATCCATGCGGAACAAGCGAATGCGGGCATGAGCAAGGAAGCCATCCAGAACAAGCTGCTAAGTAAAGCACCGAATGCGGAGATCATCTCGGCTGTACCTACGATTTGGGAGCAGCAGTACGCATGGCAGGTGTTCTATAAAGACAAAAGTGAAGATGGGAATATGCGATATTACTATGATTTTTATCGATTCCGAGACGGAGAATATCTCACCACCTATACATTACCCAATCGATAAAGATCTATAAAGACCTCGCCAGGTGGCGAGGTCTTTTCCTGATTATCCAGTGATTTTCCTGACCTTCCACACATTACATACCGCATTCGTATATATCATGTGATATACTCGTTGATATACTGATAGAGGAGGGACATTACATTGAAAATTCGAATGAAGCCCTTAGCCGTAACACTTGTCGTATCGATGGCCGTCCTATTCGGCGGATGGTTTTTATATCAGAACGTTGCCATTCAAAGTCCGGTAGAACAGATTGCAAAAGATGTTTCTCACGTATCGCAAGCCAAAGCGAATATTACGAGTGATAAAATACAACTTTCCATACAGGTGCAGCCCGATGCGAATATCCGTCAAGTCGTGGAGCGCATTCAGCAAGAGAGCAAATCAGCTTTAAGCAACAAGAAGCTGGAAATTGTCGTGACGAATCCATCTTCTCAAGCCTTAGATGATTGGTGGTCCAAAGCATTGTTCCCGGTCGCACAAGCGATGGAGAATAAACAATATACAGAAATTCCAAAAGCACTAGAACAAGCGAGTGCTTCGATGAATCAAGATCAATTCAAAGCAAATGCGGAAATGGATGAGCATAATGTGTACATTTCCTTAACTGATGGAACGGCAAGCAAGTACATCATATTGCCACGTCAAGGTCAATCGGTGGGGGTGTGGCCGAATGAGAATGCCTAAATGGTGGAAAGAAGCGGTTATTGGATTCGGGATCGCTTTGTTTATCTTTCTAGGGATCATCGGTGTTAACATCTTGCCGTATATCGGTGTTGCCTTATTGCTTGGGATTGTACTGTTTGCGGCTACAAGCCGCGGAGGAAGCTTAACGGTTGGTGGAGGGCAGCAGCGCAAGACAGAACGCCCCAAACCAACATATATGACGTTTGAACAAATCGGTGGACAAGATCGGGCGAAGCAGGAACTGACGGAAGCCTTAGATTTTCTCATCAAGCATGAAGAAATTAAAAAATTCGGGATACGCCCCTTGAAGGGGATTCTGCTTACTGGACCTCCGGGAACTGGGAAAACCCTCATGGCGAAAGCAGCAGCCCATTATACGAACTCTGTATACGTTGCAGCCTCAGGCAGTGAGTTCGTGGAGATGTATGTGGGTGTGGGCGCAGGACGTATTCGCGACCTATTCAAGCAAGCGAGAAGCCAAGCCGTAAAAGAGAAGAAAGAAAATGCGATTATTTTTATTGATGAGATTGATGTCATCGGCGGGAAGCGGGAAGGCGGCCAACAAAAAGAGTACGATCAGACGCTGAACCAGCTGCTTACGGAGATGGACGGCATCTATTCCAACACGGTACCGCGGATTCTGATCATTGCAGCCACGAACCGCAAAGAGATGTTAGACAGTGCGCTGCTGCGTCCTGGCCGGTTCGACCGTCATATTCGGGTAGATTTACCCGATAAGAAAGGTCGTCTGCACATTCTCAATATTCACGCGGCAAATAAGCCGATGGACGAAGAAGTGAATCTTGATAAGATCGCAGATCAATCGTTTGGATTCTCAGGCGCACAGCTCGAGAGTGTGATGAATGAAGCAGCGATCTATGCGATGCGCGAAGCGAAGGGAAGCATCGAGCAGCAGCATCTCACGTCAGCCATTGACAAAGTGATGCTGGGTGAAAAGACAGACCGTGAAGCGACGAGCGAGGAACGCAGACGGGTAGCTATCCATGAATTAGGTCATGCCATTATGGCTGAGGTTGTTCGACCTGGGAGCGTTGCTCAAGTGACGGTGAGTCCGCGGGGGCAAGCACTCGGTTATGTGCGACATCATCCCCTAAAGGATCAATATTTGCATACCAAAGAATTTTTGGAAAGTCAGATCATGATTGCGCTTGGCGGAGCTGCTGCAGAAGAGATTTTTTACGGCGGTCGCAGCACAGGATCATCCAATGATTTTGAGCAGTCGCTGCAAATTGTCGAGACAATGATGAATGCGGGGTTAACCGAATTAGGAATTACGAACGTGCAAATCGTAACCCAAGAACAGCGGATGAAAGAAAATGACCGCATTTTGAACGAATTGTTCCAGCAAACGAGATCTGCGTTGGAATCCCATAAAATGGTGTTTGATCGGACTTTAGATTTCCTTATTTCGGAAGAAGTAGTATCTGGAGACCAATTTAGAAGAATATTTTGTGACAATAAACAATTACCAGCGTAAAATGTGCGCTGGTTTTTTGTCTAATTTTTTTCGACATGTTAAAATAGATGGCGGAGTTATGAGAGATGATATATATATAGATGTCGGAAAGGATGGGTTAAACCATGCAATTTAAAAAAATTGGCGTCATCGGCGGGGGAACCATGGGTCAAGGAATCGCTGAGATGTTAGCGGTTAGAGGTCTTGATGTTTTACTCGTGGAACAAACGTCTGAGAAACTAGACCATGCATACAGCATGATTGAATTAAGTTTGGATAAGCAATTGGAGAAGTGGGGCATTACGTTATCGGAGAAGAAATTGATTCTTTCCCGCATTCACAAAGTGACACATTTCGCGGAGCTAGGTGCTTGTGATATGGTCATCGAAACGATCTCCGAGGATATTGAAGCGAAGAAGCTAGTATTCGCTGAGCTGGATGCCGTGTGTCCAAGTCACATTATTCTAGCAAGCAATACATCAACGCTTAGCTTGACAGAATTAGCGAGCTCCACGAAATACCCGGCTCGCGTGATTGGCATGCACTTCATCTATCCGGTTTCGAAGGTGAACTTGGTTGAAATTATCCGCGGACTCAAAACATCCGAAGATACATTCCAACAAACGAAGCATTTCGTCGAAGAGGTAATAACGAAAAAAGGAATCATGGTATACGAATCTCCGGGCTTTGTCACAACGCGGATTATTTGCACGTTGATTAATGAGGCACTGCATGTATTGCAAGAAGGTGTTGCAACGGCGGATGATATTGATGATGCAATGCGAATTGGCTATGCTTTCCAACATGGACCGCTTGAGATGGCGGACCGTTTCGGTTTGGATTCGGTATTAGCGGCGATGGAGCGTATGTTCCGTGAGTTCGGAGACCTGAAATACCGCCCATCGGTACAATTGAAGAAGATGGTTCGTGCCGGGCATTTAGGCGTGAAATCAGGCGAGGGATTTTTCAAGTACGATAAGGATGGGGATCGAGTATGAAAATTTTAGTTATTAATGCAGGTAGTTCTTCGTTGAAATATCAGTTGTATGATATGACTGATGAGTCTGTTCTGGCTAAAGGCCTTGTGGAGCGAATCGGGATGGATTCTTCGATCGTAACGCATGAGCCGACGGATGGTCAAGAAGTGAGTGAAGTGAGCGAAATTCTTGAGCATACTACGGCCATTCGCAAAGTCTTGGAAATGCTTGTCCATCCGCAACATGGTGTAATTAAATCCACCGATGAAATTCAAGCTGTAGGGCATCGTGTCGTTCATGGCGGCGAATCATTCAGCAAGTCTTCGGTTGTTACGCCAGAAGCGAAATCAGAGATCCGCCGTTTGTTCGACTTGGCGCCTCTGCACAATCCTGCGCATATGTCCGGGATCGTAGCGGTAGAGAAAAATATGCCTAACGTTCCGCAGACGGTTGTATTCGATACAGCTTTCCATCAGACGATGCCAGAAAAAGCGTATTTGTATGCTATTCCGCGCGTATTGTATAAGAAGCATAAAGTTCGTCGCTATGGCTTCCACGGAACATCTCACAATTACGTAAGTGCGAAAGCTGCTGAATACTTGAATCGTGACATTAAAGACATGAAAATCATTACATGCCACATTGGTAATGGCGGTAGTGTGACAGCGATTCTTAACGGTGAATCCGTCGATACTTCGATGGGGATGACACCGCTTGAGGGCTTGATGATGGGTACACGCAGCGGGGACTTGGATCCAGCGATTGTTCCTTTTGTCATGAATAAAGAAGATTTAACTGTGAATGAAGTAAACTCGATGTTGAACAAACATAGTGGATTACAAGCAATCTCTGGCGTGAGCAGCGATATGCGTGAAATTATCGATGGCATGCTAGCAGGAGAACCCAATTCGACATTAGCTTTTGACATGTACGAATATCGCATTCGTAAATATATCGGGGCTTACGCTGCAGCTATGAACGGTGTAGATACACTTATTTTCACAGCAGGTGTAGGGGAGAATGCGGTTGTATTACGCGAGCGCGTCCTTGAACAATTAACATTCTTGGGCATCGAACTCGATAAAGAAGCGAACAAAGTACGTTCGAAGCAACCACGTCTGATCTCAACTCCAAATTCGAAAGTACAAGTGCTTGTCGTACCGACGAATGAAGAATTAATTATCGCTCGCGACACGTACCGTTTGGTAACAGAAGCGGCGAAGTAATCTATTATATGCTTGTTAAAGGGGAGAATAAGGATGACTGCACAAACTGTCATTCGTCAAGTGAGTCAGCACGTCGGACAGCCTGTTAAAATCGGTTGCTGGGTACACAACAAACGCTCTAGTGGTAAAATTCAATTCCTACAATTGCGTGATGGAACAGGATATATTCAAGGCGTCGTCGTACGCAGTGATGTACCGGAAGAGGTATGGGATGCAGCGAAAAGTCTGACGCAAGAGAGCTCCCTATACGTTACGGGTGAGATCCGTGAAGAACCGCGGAGTCAATCCGGTTATGAAATGACTGTAACGGGGATTGAAATCATCCATCTTACGGAAAATTATCCGATTACGCCGAAAGAACACGGGATTGATTTCCTCATGGATCATCGTCATCTATGGCTTCGTGCACCGAAACAACGCGCTATTTTGGTCATTCGTGCACAAATCATTAGTGCGATTCAGAATTACTTCGATGAAAATGGTTTTACGTTGGTGGACCCACCGATCCTTACGCCTTCGTCTTGCGAAGGAACAACGAACCTATTCCATACGAAATATTTCGATGAAGATGCATACTTAACGCAAAGCGGTCAGCTTTATATGGAAGCTGCAGCCATGGCTTTAGGCAAAGTATATTCGTTCGGCCCGACGTTCCGTGCTGAGAAATCCAAGACTCGTCGTCATTTAATCGAGTTCTGGATGATCGAGCCGGAGATGGCTTTTGTCGACCATGAAGAAAGTTTACGTGTCCAAGAATCCTTCATTGCTTATGTTGTGCAATCGGTCTTGGATAACTGCCGTAAAGAGCTTGAAACGATCGGCCGCGATATCACGAAATTAGAGAAGATCGTTGGACCGTTCCCGCGTATTACGTATGATGATGCGATCAAATTCTTGAACGAGCAAGGTTATGATATTCCATGGGGTGAAGATTTCGGAGCACCGCATGAAACGGCGATTGCTGAGAAATATGAGACACCTGTATTTATCACGCACTATCCAACGAAGATCAAAGCGTTCTACATGAAGCCTGATCCAACGAATCCAGATGTAGTTCTCTGTGCGGACATGATCGCACCTGAAGGCTATGGTGAGATTATTGGCGGATCTCAGCGGATTGATGATCCAGCTTTATTGGAGGAGCGTTTTACAGAACATGAACTGTCAACAGAAGCGTACCAATGGTATTTAGACTTGCGTAAATATGGTACAGTACCTCACTCTGGGTTTGGACTTGGATTAGAGCGTACGGTAGCATGGATTTGCGGTCTGGACCATGTTCGCGAGACCATTCCGTTCCCTCGTATGCTGTATCGTTTGTATCCATAATATCTTATCAATGCTATGATAAGGGTATGGAGGTGAACGGAAGTGAGCAGTGAAGCATGGAGAGCATTTGCCAAAGGAATTACGCTCGGCATCGAAGAAGGAAGTGTCAATATCTCGTATACGCTTCTTCGCTATTATCGAAGATTGAAGCTAAGCGATACCGAGATGATGCTGCTCCTCCAACTCACCGGATTTCGGCAGATGGAGCAGAACGCTTTTCCAACCATTGAAGAGCTGCAAGAACGGATGGGGACTTCACCTGAACATGTCATTAAGATGCTCCAAAAGCTGATGCACGAGAAATTTCTAACGATTGATGAGGAAATTGATCCGCAGACTGGCATTCAGTATGAACGTTATAATCTGATCGGCGTGTATGAGAAGCTTGGAGCCTGCATGATGGAAGATGTGAAAAAGGAACGATTACTCGAGCAGCGGCATGGGAAAGCTACAACGAGCGCGATGAACTCGAACGTAGAAGAAGAGACGGAGCAGAATCTTTTCAGTATCTTTGAACGTGAATTTGGGCGCCCCCTATCACCGATGGAATGTGAGACGATTTCCGGGTGGTTGGATCAGGATCAATACCCTGAAGAGCTCATTTTACTTGCGTTAAAAGAAGCTGTATTTGCTGGCAAAGTCCACTTCCGATACATCGACCGGATCCTGTTGGAATGGATGCGTAATCGTGTCCGTACCGCAGAAGACGCGCGAGCTTATGCTCAGAAATTCCGTGGCGGAAGAAATAACTAAATGATCGGCAGCCTAATTCATTCCCGGCAAGGGGATGGGTTAGGCTTTTTTTAATATTCTAGAATGTATAACTTTTCGAGAGATTGCCGAAATCAAATTAGGGTACCACGGAACGAGAAATTAACGGACTCAGGAGACCTTAATGATGTCAAAAGCACTCAAAATGCAGGGTGAATGGACACAGTGCTCTTCTGTCAATAAAGTGGACACAAAATTAAGCTGAATTTCGCTCATAATAGAGCTGCTCGAAGCGAACCGGCGACATGTATCCCAGCGTGCTATTGGAGCGTTTCCGGTTATAAAAGAATTCTAAGTATCGATATAGTTTCTCTTGCGCTTCTTGCTTGGTTTTAAACTTTGGTTTGCAGTAGATCAACTCGCGCTTCAAAATGCTGTGAAACGCCTCAATACAAGCGTTATCGTAGCAGTTTCCTTTCCGACTCATACTGGGTTTCATATCGTACTTTTTAAGTTGTTCACGGTAATCTTTTGACGCATACTGCGAACCGCGATCAGAGTGGTGGATTAGTCCCTTTCCCGGTCTTTTCGCTGTATGGGCTTGCTTCAGCGCATCCAAAACCAAATCTGTTGTCATATAGTCGCCCAATTTCCATCCTACGATCTGTTTCGTGTACAGATCCAAGATACTGGCTAGATACAGCTTTCCTTGGCGACAAGGAATGTAAGTGATGTCCGCCACCCATTTTTCATTCGGCTTAGTTGCTGAAAAATCTTGTTGCAGCTCATTGGGTGCGATAGGTAGTTCGTGTTTGGAATCTGTCGTGCTTATTCTGAATTTACGTGACATACAGGAACGAAGCCCTTCTTCGCGCATAATGAGGCCAACCGTTCGTTCCGATACGGTCCAGCCTTCCTTCTTAAGATCCCGATGAATTCTTGGGCTTCCATAGCGTTCTTCGGAGTCATGGAAGTGCCAAATAATACGCTTTTTGAGCTTCTCCTTTCGTTGGAGCTGCTCAGAAGGCGCTGCCGTACGCCATTTGTAATAACCACTCCTGGATACGCGTAGTACGCTGCACATCTTCTCCACGCGAAACTCGGAGAGATGATCTTCAATAAATTGAAATCTTAGTTCTTTTCTTTGCTGAAGATGTGCAGCGCCTTTTTTAGAATGGCTAACTCTTCTTTTAATTCATTAATTTCACGCTCTTTACGGCGGTTCTCCTCCTCATTGTTCTTTAGCACTTGCTCGAGTTGTTTAATCTTCTCCGGATGATTGACCGCTTCCTGATCGAATTGCCGATATTGCGCGATCCATTGGTGTACGGTGCTTTTCGGAATGCTAAGTTCATCACATATTTCGGATAGAGACTTCGTTTGCTCTTGAATGTATTTCACTGTTTGCATTTTAAATTCTTCGTTATACCTTTGCCGTTGTTCCCCCACAATTGGACACCTCTTCTTTCGTTAAGTTTATTATCTTTTGTTCCTTAACGTCGTGTCCACTTTTTATTCTAGTTGCA
>NZ_MSZX01000010.1 GCF_002021565.1 Paenibacillus selenitireducens
STRCSSATNDATACTNTRYCHNAGCDTGCAACTAGAATAAAAAGTGGACACGACGTTAAGGAACAAAAGATAATAAACTTAACGAAAGAAGAGGTGTCCAATTGTGGGGGAACAACGGCAAAGGTATAACGAAGAATTTAAAATGCAAACAGTGAAATACATTCAAGAGCAAACGAAGTCTCTATCCGAAATATGTGATGAACTTAGCATTCCGAAAAGCACCGTACACCAATGGATCGCGCAATATCGGCAATTCGATCAGGAAGCGGTCAATCATCCGGAGAAGATTAAACAACTCGAGCAAGTGCTAAAGAACAATGAGGAGGAGAACCGCCGTAAAGAGCGTGAAATTAATGAATTAAAAGAAGAGTTAGCCATTCTAAAAAAGGCGCTGCACATCTTCAGCAAAGAAAAGAACTAAGATTTCAATTTATTGAAGATCATCTCTCCGAGTTTCGCGTGGAGAAGATGTGCAGCGTACTACGCGTATCCAGGAGTGGTTATTACAAATGGCGTACGGCAGCGCCTTCTGAGCAGCTCCAACGAAAGGAGAAGCTCAAAAAGCGTATTATTTGGCACTTCCATGACTCCGAAGAACGCTATGGAAGCCCAAGAATTCATCGGGATCTTAAGAAGGAAGGCTGGACCGTATCGGAACGAACGGTTGGCCTCATTATGCGCGAAGAAGGGCTTCGTTCCTGTATGTCACGTAAATTCAGAATAAGCACGACAGATTCCAAACACGAACTACCTATCGCACCCAATGAGCTGCAACAAGATTTTTCAGCAACTAAGCCGAATGAAAAATGGGTGGCGGACATCACTTACATTCCTTGTCGCCAAGGAAAGCTGTATCTAGCCAGTATCTTGGATCTGTACACGAAACAGATCGTAGGATGGAAATTGGGCGACTATATGACAACAGATTTGGTTTTGGATGCGCTGAAGCAAGCCCATACAGCGAAAAGACCGGGAAAGGGACTAATCCACCACTCTGATCGCGGTTCGCAGTATGCGTCAAAAGATTACCGTGAACAACTTAAAAAGTACGATATGAAACCCAGTATGAGTCGGAAAGGAAACTGCTACGATAACGCTTGTATTGAGGCGTTTCACAGCATTTTGAAGCGCGAGTTGATCTACTGCAAACCAAAGTTTAAAACCAAGCAAGAAGCGCAAGAGAAACTATATCGATACTTAGAATTCTTTTATAACCGGAAACGCTCCAATAGCACGCTGGGATACATGTCGCCGGTTCGCTTCGAGCAGCTCTATTATGAGCGAAATTCAGCTTAATTTTGTGTCCACTTTATTGACAGAAGAGCACTGTGTCCGTTCATTTCTCGCACCGTTCCCTGCACCCTTTTTTGATTTTCAGTAATCTCTCGAAAATATATAAATTCAATAATCTTGAGAAAAACCTCTACCCTCGGTCCAATTCTATCGCGGTAAAATAAGACATCTTATGGGAATACGCACTCATTTGGCGAAACATCAATAACAGCTTGAATCGTGGGTTGGCGAAGTGTATGATTTGATGTCCATTCCAAAAAATTCACTTTAACAGTTAATTGGGGTTGTAACCAATGTGCGTTAGAGGTCCTCTTGGTATTCATGAATGGCATCGTTGTTATCTCAAGTTTTTTGGCTAATATGGATAATGATCTCCATTCATCTGCTTTTAATTTCCCGCTACCGGCATTTCCAATACACCATAGCTGCCCATTGTTATCATAAAGTCCGAGCATTAAAGCATTCATAGCCCCATCTTTATACGTAACACCGCCAACAACTGCATTAACATCCAGGTAATTTTTTTTCTTTTTCCATCTCTGATCCTTGCCATTTATTACATAGCTGCTGTTGATATTCTTTATTACAATACCTTCAAGATGGTGCTGTTCAGCTACGTTGTATAAGGCAGAAATATCAGTAAAATTAGGAACAATTTGAATATGCTGATTTGGAATAATCATGTCATTTATTAACGATTGTCTGTAGCTAAGCTTTTCATCTGTTACCCAATTACCATTTAGATATAAGATATCAAAAATCATAAAAGTAATTGGGATTTTTTTGGCTACGGATGATATTCGATCTAATCTTCTTATACTATCCCTTTTCATTACTTCATGAAACGAAGGTACACCGTTTTCTATCGCGATGATTTCACCATCAAGAATAAAGCTCTGCGCTTTACTGAATGTTGATGGCGTCGTTAACTCCGGATATTGCATGGTTCTTTCATTCCGTTTTCTATTATATAACCTTGTTTCTTCCCCATCAAAATAGATAAGCATTCTCACTCCATCCCATTTGATCTGGGCAATCCATTCTTTACCTGTTGGGATTTCATTCGTTGAAACGGGTTCAAAGGGAATTATTGGCTCGATTATCATGATTCTTCTCCAAAATTAAATGATTTTTGTTGATCCATGTATTGATACGCACTTTTATATTGTGCACAATAACTGTAAAACAAATAACGATTTACTTTTTGCATATCTAACAAATGACCGTTTCTAAAACACAAATGACCCACAAGAGGGTCACTTTTTTCAAAGTGTCCTTCCTATGGGTCACATTTACGGATCTCATCCTATCGGCTTCTTAGCTGCAACAGGCTAATCTGCTGCTTGAGCCTTTCCTAGCCTAAAGATGCTACCAATTTGTTATCAAAATATACCGTTTTTCCGGTACGTGCCGATTCATAAATCGCCTCCAGGACCTCGGTTACGACTAGAGCCTGCTCCGGTTTAACCATCGGCTCCGTGTCATTCAGAATGCTCTCGATCCACATCCGGCATTCTCTACCGGCCTGGCTTTCGGAATTGCCGGCAAAATAAGCAACGCCACCTGTTTGCAGCTCCGGCTTTTTCGTGTACAGGGTTCCGAGGTCTTCGCCATTAATACGCAGACCGTCCTTCATGTCTGCTCCACCTTCCGTACCGCATAATGTAGCCTGGGCTTCACCAATATCAAGCGTATTCAGCGCCCAGCTCGCTTCGAGTGTCACCGTAGCTCCGTTCTCCATCGTGATAAAACCAAATGCGGAGTCTTCCACCGTGAACTCTTTAGGATCCCATGGGCCAAAGGCGTTTGCCGCATTCTCCTTGCTGCCGAGCTTATGATACACATTGCCTTTTACACTTGCCACTTTGTAGTTATCCATCAACCAGAGTGTCAGGTCAAGCGCGTGTGTACCGATATCAATAAGCGGTCCGCCGCCTTGTTCTTCTTCGTTCAGGAATACACCCCAAGTTGGTACGGCCCGTCTGCGGATCGCATGCGCCTTGGCGAAATAAATGTCTCCCAAATCGCCTCTTTCGGTGATTTGTTTCAAGGTCAAGGAGTCCGGACGGTAGCGGTTGTCATAACCGATCGTCAGCTTCTTGCCTGTACGCTTGGAAGTTTCCAGCATCGCTCTGGCTTCCTTGGCCGTCTTTGCCATCGGCTTTTCACACATCACATGTTTACCGGATTCAAGCGCATCAATCGTAATAAAAGAGTGGGATTTATTCGGCGTACATACATGCACGACATCAATGCTCGAATCCTTCAACAATTCCTTGTAATCGGTATAGATTTTGATCGTATCCTCTTTGCCGATCTTACGGGCGGATTCTATCGCACGCTCCTCGATAATGTCGCAGAATGCTACGATCTCCACGTTTTTCTGTGCACTCAGGTTTGGAATATGCTTGCCATTTGCAATTCCTCCGCAGCCGACAATGCCCACTTTCAAAATTTTATCCGTATTTTGTGCCATTTTACATGCTCCTTTTGTTATGGTTTTGGTTTCATTCAAGCCTCGACTATAAAATCTCTCTCAAATACTTCAGGCTCTGCCCGATGCTCTGAAGCTGCGGAATTTCAAATTCCTCCTGCTCCACCGTGAACCAGTTAACACCATATTGCTTGCCTGCTGCCGTGATGGCGCGGAAATCCATCATACCGGAACCGATTTCTGTATTTCTCTTATCTGCCTCGCTCTTCATATCCTTGATATGTAGAATGGAGCAGCGCTCCTTGTATTTATGAATAAAGTCGATCGAACGGAGCCCAGCATACTCTGCCCAATATGTATCCAGCTCGATGAACAGATGATCCGGATCTGTGTTATTAACCAGGAGATCAAGTCCATTCTCACCGTCAAATTGCTTAAATTCGATGCCGTGATTGTGATAACCGAACCGGAGCCCGCTGTGTTTGCAGCGCTCGCCAATCCGGTTGAACAGTTCTGCCGTCCGCTTATAGCTGTCGGTGCTGTTGCGCATTTCTTCCGGTAGCCCCGGACAAATGATGTAAGCGCTATTAATTTCAAGCGAATATTCAATTGTTTTTTCCAGGTTCGCCTCAAGCTCGGAAATGCCGATGTGGCTTCCTGCGGCCTGCAGGCCGTATTGGTCCAATGCGATCCTCAAATCTTTCGCAGAAGTATTAAAATACCCGGCGAACTCCACACCGTCATAACCGATGTCAGCCACATTTTTCAACGTACCGAGAAAATCAGTGCTTGTTAATTCCTTTATTGAATACAACTGCAAAGCTACCTTCTCCATCGTTTGCACCCCTTCCGTTGATACAAGTAAAAGATACCAAAAACATTGGATAAGTTATACAATGAACCTATTCGAATATATTAAATATTTGTCATTTGCGTAACGGGAGTGTGTTTAAATGACGGAGCCTTATTTTGAGTCGAACCGTCCTTCGGTCGGAACGATCCATTATCCATTTGAATGTATGATTCACTCGAGCGCCGGCAGCCGCTGGATTGTTCATGCCCATTGGCATATCAATATTGAGATTCTGTACTTCCTCTCAGGCCGGGCGAAAGTGTTTCTGGGCGGTGAATCCCATATCGTCGGCAAAGGCGATTTGATCTTGATTCATTCCCACGAGACGCATTCCATCTATGCGATGGATGAGGAGAATGTATCTTACATCGTCACCAAGTTTGATCCTGAAATTTTGTTCTCCACTTCAAGAACGATTTTCGAGTCCAAATATGTTCTCCCCTTCACGATGGCCAAATCCAACAATCAGCGTGTGTTTGCCGAGGCCAAAATTAAAGATACGCTGGTACCCCATCTGGTGCAGGAAATATATGATGAGTTCACCTCCAAAAACTATGGCTTCGAGCTGGCTGTGCGGACTTTGATCTGCCGGGTTTTTTTATGGTTTTTGCGGGAATCGCAGGATCAGCGGCTGAATTGGGATGTCGCCCATTCTCTCAAAGAAATGGATGTTCAGATGCTGCAAAAGGTTTTCGAATATATCGACGACAACTATAGGTTTGATATTAACGCCCAGACGGCCGCCCGTATCTGCAACCTGAGTTACAGCTATTTTTCACGCAGATTCAAGGCGATCATGGGCAAGACGTTTACCAATTATTTGAACTACATACGCATCACCGAAGCGGAAAAACTGCTGCTAACCACGGACAAGAGCATGACCGAAATTGCGCTTGAAGTCGGCTTTTCGAACTCAAGCTACTTCATTCAGCAGTTTAAGCAGTTTAAAAACATTTCCCCAGTTCAGTTCCGCAAAAAAGTAACCAACGAAAATATCGGCATCGGAGCGCCTTTGATGTCCAAAGATATGATCTAATGCTAAACCTTGCATCAATAGGAGATAAAAAGCCGTACGATTACATAAAATTTTAACCAAGCTGTTCAAAATTTAACATCAATGTTTATTATGATGCGTAGAATTAACTATTCAAATCTATCGTTCAAAAAGGAGTGATGATGGAACTGCATTACCATATCGCCGCAATGGGAGGCCGAACCGATTGGCAAAATTCCGGGTTATGTTTACGTGTCTATTGCTTGTTGTTCTCATGGTTAGCGGATGTTCAAGCGGTTCTTCTTCTAATGACAAAATGAAAACGCTTACTCTGTGGTACTGGAACCGGAGCCTTGATGACAAACTAATCAACTTGATTCAAACGCAGTTTCCAGGAATCCGCATCAATGCTCAAAAGATCGGCGGAGATTTCAAATCCAAGTTAAAAACGACGCTGGCTGCCGGCTCTGGCGGTCCAGATATAGTTGCCTTTAACGACTGGGTGACCGAGCTGTTCCCAAGCTCTGACCGCTTCTATGATATGTACGATCTTGGCGCAAAGGATGTTGAAAATGATTACCTCGACTGGAAATGGCAGCTGGGGGTCACGCCGGAGGGCAAGATGATCGCCTTGCCGATCGATACCGGCCCTACCGCATTATTTTACCGGGCGGATCTGTTTGAGCAAGCCGGACTTCCAAGCGCCCCTGAAGAAGTTCACAAATTGATGGGTACTTGGGATGACTATTTTGCAGGAGGCAAGAAGCTGCAGGATGCATTAGGCAACAAAGTTAAGTTCACGGATAACATTGGTAACATTTATACCCAGATTAATGCCCAGTCGGACAAAATCTATTTTGATAAAAATGAAAATTTCATTGGTGAAGATCCTTCTTCCTCCATGAAAACAGCCTGGGACTTGGCCGTGAAGGCATCCCAGATGGGTCTGCTTGCCAATGCGAGCACCTTCTCCTCCGAGTGGAATGCTGCGGCGAATAATGGAAGAATCGCTTCATTTGTCGGAGCGGTATGGTGCAAGGAGATTCTGATGCAGTCGGCGCCGGATACGGCCGGCAAGTGGCGTGTAGCCAGGGCTCCGGGGGGCGATGGGAATAACGGCGGGTCTTTCCTCGCGATCATGAAAACGAGTCAACATCCGCAGGAAGCCTTCGACGTCATCAAATGGGTGCAAAATCCTGAGAACCAGGTCACCAGCTTTAAAGATATCAATCTGTTCCCTTCTGCGAAAAAGGCACTTGATTCCGATGTTATGCAGCAAAAAGAAGACTTTTTCGGTGGTCAGGCCACTGGTGAAATATTTACCGAGTCCGCACGCCATGTGAAGCCCTCCTATTTTGGGACCAAATACGCCAATTTGAACGGCATCGTTGGCCGGGAGCTTTCATCTGTTGCCATTGAAGGCAAGAACCCCGAGAAGGCCTGGAACGATGCGCTAGCAAGAGTCAAAAAGGAGCTGCTGCGGTAAACGATCATTCCATCCCGATATGGAGGTAGAGTCTTATGGGTGAACCCTTACAGAAGCGAACTCATTTAGATCCAGGAAGCTCCATGCAACTGCCGGAGCGTAAGCGGGGACTTGCATCCGAAATATGGAAGCACCGGAAAGAATACTTGGCCATCTCCCCCTTTTATATTTTGTTTGCCATATTTGGATTGTTCCCAATTGTGTTTTCCATGTATCTGTCCTTTCATAAATGGGACGGAATCGGCGAGATGACCTTCAATGGTCTGAACAACTACCAGTTCATGGTCACAGATCCCGAGTTCTGGAAAGCGGTAGGAAATACGCTCCTGATCTGGGTCTATTCCACGATTCCAATGCTGTTCTTCGCGCTGATTGTTGCATTTCTGTTAAACGCAACCTTTGTAAGGTTCCGGACCTTCTTCCGGATTGGTTATTTTCTCCCGAATGTCACTTCACTCGTCGCTGTCGCTATCGTGTTCAGCACCTTATTTTCAAACAACTACGGACTCCTCAACTACTTATTCTCCCTGTTCGGGATATCGCCTGTGGAATGGTTGAACAAAACCTGGGGCATTCAGCTGGCCGTATCCATGATGGTCATCTGGCGCTGGGTCGGGTACAATGCCATCATTTATTTGGCAGGTCTGCAGAGCATCCCAACCGTGCTGTACGAAGCAGCCAAAATTGACGGTGCCTCAGGCGTGCAGTCCTTCTTCCGCATTACGATTCCGAATTTGCGCCCCATTATTTTATTCACGGTCATAACATCCACCATCGGCGGAATGCAGATTTTCACCGAGTCGCAGGTACTCGTCGGCAACGACGGGGGTGTCAGTGGCGGCGGTTTGACCATTGTGCTCTACTTATACCGAGAGGCTTTTGTGAATAATTACTTCGGCTATGGCTCAGCAGTTGGCTGGGGAATGTTCATTCTAATTGCCCTGTTCTCGATCTTCAACTGGCGAATGGTACAGGGTGGCGGTGCAAAAGATGAATAAATGGGGTGAATCGTATGGCTAAAAGGAAGTCTTTCCTGTTATATTTGGGGCTGATCGTTGGACTGATTATTTCCGTCTTTCCTTTTTATTGGCTTCTGGTCATGTCCACACGAACGACTGCCGAGATTTACAGCTTCCCGCCTAAATTCTGGTTCGGTACGCATCTGATAGATAATATTACGAGAGTGCTGAACAATATCGATTTCTTCGGCGCTTTCCTGAACACGTTATTCGTGGCATTGTCCATCACCATCCTGGTTCTGTTCTTCGATTCACTCGCAGGCTTTACGTTTGCGAAATTCAAATTCCCAGGCAAAAAATGGTTGTTTGTGCTGCTGTTGGCCACGATGATGGCGCCTGCACAGCTGTCTTTGGTCCCATCCTTCGTGATCATGGCCAAATTCGGCTGGGTCGGCACCTTCAAGGCGCTAATCATCCCGGGAATGGCAAACGCTTTCGGGATATTCTGGATCAGGCAGTATGCGGAGGATTCCGTGCCTTCCGAGCTGCTGGATGCGGGACGGATTGACGGCTGTGGATTTTTCCGGTTGTACTGGAATATATCTCTGCCGATCTTGCGGCCTGCCCTATCTTTTTTGGGCGCGTTTACCTTTATCGGGGCGTGGAACGATTACCTCTGGCCCCTGATTATTCTGAACGACCAGAGTAAATTCACGCTGCAGGTTGCCTTGTCTTCACTGAACGGAATCTACGTCTCGGATTATTCCATGGTCATTGCGGGAACCCTGCTGGCTGTAGTGCCGCTGATTATTTTGTTCTTGTTCATCAGCAAGCAGTTTATTTCGGACATTGCCGCCGGAGCGATCAAAAGTTGAGATCAACTGAGAAAACCACCTACGATGTCCTTTCATAATTGTAAGTGAGCGAGCCTGCCTTGACTTTCGAGGAAAGGCTCGCTGTGACCTGAGCACAAACACAGGAAAGTTTCTGACACAGATACGAAATCTTAACAAATTAATTACGCTCTTTGTGTATTACGGACATGAGAGACCTTATTGTTGGCTATCTCATAGATTAGCCGTTCTTGTGGACACAGATACCCTTATTCTATTCGAATCATGAGTATATAGCTTATGTTTAGCATGATAAGAGCTGCTGAGTCCGTTCACCCTGCATTTTGATTGCTTTTGGCATAATTAAGGTCTCCTGTGTCCGTTCATTTCTCGCTCCGTTCCGTGAATGAAGAGGAACCCCCTGATTCTGTTTATTGAACAATAAAAGCATTCTTCTTCCGCCTAACAAGAAAAGTGAATTGTTACCTCCTGCATCAAATGATCGTTTCTTCTTCTGATCCTTATAATTTGGGTTGAATACAGCAACAAAAAACTACAGATATTAATCTATAGTTCGCAAGCCTGTCATTCCCCAGATGAAGGAGGTTTGAAATATGGGCACGGCAGTCAAGGAAAGTATTATGATCGAAGGCAATGAAGTAACCATCTCGAACCCGGATAAACTTCTGTATCCTGAAGCCGGCATTACGAAGGTTGATTATTTGCAGAAGTTAGCTTTTCTCTCCCCTTACCTCCTTCGCTACTGTGGAGGGAGGTATTTAACGACGATCCGCTGTCCTAATGGTATTCATGATAAGCTCTTTTATCAGAAAAATTGCCCGAAACCTCAACCGCCATATGTGCATACGGCTACCGTTGAGGATATTCATTACGTCAATCTCGATTCACTATCCACGTTAATGTGGTTAGGAAATCTAGCCTGCTTGGAGTTCCATCCTTCGTTGAATCGGATCGGATCCCCATTTCCCGCAGAATGGATCATTGACCTCGACCCAACGTTAGAGCGTGAGCCCCGGATCATGGAAGCTGCTTTTGCGATAGGCGAAATATTGGAATCGCTCCGTATTACATCAGTGCCGAAGACGTCGGGTGCAACGGGCGTTCAGATCTATATCCCTTTAGCGGAGCAGAAGCATTACACCTTCGAAAAACTGCGGAAATTAGGGCATTTTATTGCTTCTTTCGCGGTTCAGAAGTACCCTAAGCTGTTTACGATCGAACGCCTCAAGAAAGACCGCGGGGACAAAATCTATATCGATTATTTGCAGCATTGGCATGGGAAAACGCTCTCTGCCCCCTATACACCGCGAGCACGTGAGCACGCCACGCTTTCTACGCCGCTATTGTGGAAGGAAGTAGAGCAAGGATGTGATCCGCGTGATTTCAACTTGCATACCATTCAAGAACGGCTGCAGCAAAAAGGAGATTTGATTGCTCAAATCCCCCCGCAGCACCTGGATGCGCATTTATCCCGATTTCATTGAGCAGCTCCAGAAGCTGCTTTTTTATGTCTTGAAATATCGCTTCAAAAGGATGCATTGAATGTCATGCTTATATTACTTCAAGTCCGTCGTTATCCGGCAACGGCGTATATGCGGCATGCGGCTCGGCTTGATACCAAAAAGCAGTCGAGGCAATATCGTCTTGAAGCGGCAAATAGCGGCCTCCGCTTCTCCAGCCAAGCGCTTGAATCGTAACTTTTAACTCTTCCTCGAAGCGGATCGGATCCATGATGTGCCAGCGGTACATGCCGAACCGCTGTTGACTGCGATATAGTCCATCCGGCTTTATGACCTGATGCAAACCAAGAAACGGGGTGGAAAAAACGCCGTATTCCCCTTTTGGTTGTTCAAAATTCCACGCTCCGCCAAAATAATCCTCCGTACCGGTCCCGCAGATGGTCGGAAATTCCTTGTCGCCATCCATATAAAATTTGATTTCACCCTCACCCCACCATCCGGTATTGTTCACTTGCCATCCAATATAGGTACCTACAAAGTGGCCTTTACCCTTGACCCCGTCCAATATCGTATGTACGTCCTTATTCTTGAGGGGGTTGCTGCGGCGCCATTGTGCATGAAAATAAGCTGCATCCGCAGGAATCTCGGTTAACGTGTAATCGATCTGGTAATACAGCACAACGTTTTCGGCCATCCGGTTCTCCACTGTCATTTTTGCGCTTTTACGAAATGGCATGACCCAATAGCTGTTCATTCCACCGGCCGGGTTGACAGAGACAGGCAAAGAATTGACATTGCTTCTCTCACACCAACCGTTGCAGAAGAAATCTCCAAGCGGCACTTCTATGGAAGCTTGGTTTTCCCCGTCCCAATACATGCGGAGGATCATATGCCGCCAACTGTTTGGAGAACAAGTGAGCCAAATGTGCTGAAACGCACCCGGACCCGTAATTTCCGCCAGTGTAAACTCCGTTCCCGCCTTGATTTCGACGGAAGGGGATACCTTCCAGCCTTGACCAAGATCCCGAGCACACTTCGCCCCTGTTCCTTCTGTTGCCATGCCTGCCCTGCCTTTTTCACCCGTGAAATTTTCCGCACTGATCGATCTCGTTTTTGCATTCGACAGTCGCATCAAATTGCCTAATCCCATATCCAATCCATTGAATGTGTTCATTGTATGCCTCCAAAATGTATTTTTAGATCAACAGGGACAAGAAGTTCCTCGAACCGGAATAAAGCACATCCTCCACATAAACCTTCTCGACCGTCCATGTAATTCCCCAGTGCAGCCCCTCGTATTCCCATCCCGTAAACCCCTCTTTGAGAAGAAAATGATGTCCACCGGAAAGTCCTCTCACTTCCTGCCAGGAATCCGTATTCATCTCGCCGACCTCCGAGATTGCAAGTTCTTCAATATCTACTATTAATCTTAATAAATGGAAGTAAAACTGTATTTACCACAAACGAATGAATATTATACAATAATTGCGATGTTATCCCTCTCCTTCAATTACAAGATTACACACTGAAGACTACACCCATTCTCTGATGCGCTTGAAGCAGCTTTCTTCTAGAATGCATTTCAATGAAAGGTTGGTTGAATATGAATTCAGATTACATTTCTCCGTACATTCGGCGGGCGATGGACAATTACATTCCTCCCAATTGGGGCATTAGAGAACGTGTGATATGGGATTACGAATTATTGTATGTCATGCAGGGAAAACTACGTATAACCGTGGAAGATATCATTTACGAGGGACAATGCGGGGATATTTTTCTATTTAAACCGCAGCAAAGACATTCCATTCATGTCACAGGCGATAAGGATGCGCGACAGCCGCATATTCATTTTGATTTATTGGAACAACCGGACAGCCCTCATGTAGATATCTCTTTCAAACCACTATCTGATATGGATGAGCGTGAACTTCAATGGTTTCGTCCCGACCATTTGTCATCGCCCGCATTTCATTTGCCTAGCTATATTCGACTTGATAATCCTCGTATCTTTGAAAACATGCTTTTTGTCATTATTAAAGAATTTGAGCAAAAGCTCCCACTCTATCAAACAAGATTAAAAGGATTGCTTATTGACCTGTTGGTCTATCTGTTTAGAGAACATAATTGGAATAAAACGCCGCAAGTTATGTCGAATTCTAATCTTTTATACCGGGTGCAAGCGTATCTGAACAATCAGGTTCATCAAGAAGTGCGCCTGGATGAATTGTCACGGGAATTTTGCATCAGCAAATTTTATCTTAACCGTTTATTTAAAAGCGCATATCATGTAAGCCCCATTCAATATCATCAGAACATGCGGATCGAAAAAGCAAAGGAAATGGTACAATTTACGGATTTGCCACTTGAAAAAATCGCGGAGCTTTGCGGATTTACGGGGATCCATACGTTTAGCCGAGCGTTTAAGAACAAAGAAGGGGTGCCGCCATCGGTTTATCGCAAAAAGAAGGAATGAAAAAATCTCTATCGAGGCCTTTCGAAGAGAGCGACCGCGATTAGAACTCAAAAATCGGAGGCTCGACCATCAATCTCGACGTTTCGTCAGGTTTATTCCGGACGAAACGTCAACGTCTTAAGGGGAATCTGTATTTTCAAGCTATGATGCACAGTCGGCGTATCTAACAGCGAACTCACATGTTCCTTTGTCACTCAACAAAGTATATGGAGCGCAGCAATCCTCAGGACCTACATAGCGAAGGAATGCTCTTCATAGTCTGATCATTTGTTCAGCTGGAGCACATGACCTTGTTCCAGATGAAGCAAAGCTTCCTTCATCGGTAATCCGCCGCGAAATCCGGTAAGCGAGCCATTCTTCCCGATCACCCGATGACAAGGAATCGCGATAAGCACGGGGTTCGCACCAATCGCCGTACTTACGGCACGTACGGCATCTCGACGCCCCAATTGATCCGCAAGTTCAGAATAGCTATATGTCGAACCATATGGAATTTGCAGCAAGGCTTGCCAGACCGATTGTTGAAAAGGGGTTCCGTACAGATCTGTCGAACAAGTGAAAGTAGAACACTCCCCCGCTAAATACCTTCTAAAGGCTTGCATGTAATTTGCCATGTACTGCTCATCTTGTTTCATTTCACACGTGCCGATCTTCGAACTCGCCCACTGCTGTAAGTTCGCCAAGGATTGATCAACTCCCCCGACATAACACAAACCCTTGTCGGTAGCAGCTAGAATGATCTTCCAGTCCTGATGGATTAGCTCGGTCCAATAGATTGTGGTTACCTGTTCACTTCGTTTCAATTTCATCATCCTCTCCCTTGTCCATTATGTGCTTTTTACGGTATGCTGATGGCGAAAGCCCTGTTCTTTTCTGAAATGTTGTGGCGAAATGCGCAGCATTAGGGATTCCTGAACGAACCGCGATATCCAGAATCGGATCATGGGTCGTCAACAATTCATGCATGGCGTAATCCATCCGCTTCTCCTGAATATATTCGGCGGGCGTGATGCCTTTGATCCGCTTAAATGTGCGTTGCAAATGATATGGACTGCTGTGGGTCTGATCCGCAAGACGTTGTAAGGTGATAGATTCAGCGAAATGATGATCGATCCACTGGATGATCTGAATCATCCACTCCTCGTCAGGTAACCGTAACCCGTCTGGTTTACATCGTTTGCACGGACGGAATGCTGCTTCCATCGCCTCGAACGCATGATCAAAAATGCGAACATGTTCTTTTAACGGCGGTCTGGATTTACAGGATGGTCTGCAGAAGATTCCTGTCGTTGCTACAGCATAGAAAAAAGTCCCGTCACGTGATGTATCATTATTCAGAATTGCCTCCCATTTGTCCTCCGTCAGTTCATGTCTAGGCTCATACATCGTATTCGTCATTCTTGATCACCTCTAAGCATAGTATACCCGCCAAAAAGCAAGATCGTAAGGGATTGCGAATAGAAAAGCAAGATTACGAAAGTCACAAGAGTACCTCTTATGGTATAAAGAATACATAACTTTTTTGAAACCAAAGGAGCATTCTCTCATGATCATTCCCGTTCCAACTGAATTTAGCTTCGCTGAAAATATCAAGTACCTCTCCCGGGCATCCAATGAATGTATGCATCAGATCGTCGAGAATACGCTGTTGAAGCTCATCCCCGTTGAATCTGAATCCTTTATCGTCCAAATCCGTGAAGGAACGGAAGACCACACCATAGATGTTGAAGTAATGCATGGCTCCAAAGAGCCAAGCCTAGATGATCAGCAAGCCATTGCTGCGTATATATCGGACATGTTTGATTTGAACCGTAACTTACAGCCTTTCTATGCCATGGCAGCAGGCGACCCTTTACTCAAGCACGTGGTGACCTCCTTTTACGGTCTTCGTACGATAGGCATTCCCGATTTGTTCGAGGCTTTATGTTGGGGAATTATTGGGCAGCAGATCAATTTGCCCTTTGCCTACACGTTAAAACGAAGATTGGTGGAATCCTATGGACATTCGATGAATTGGGCGGGCCACACCTATTGGCAGTTCCCTCAGGCTGAACGAATTGCAGCCTTGCAAGTCGAGGATCTTCTCCCTTTGCAGATGACCACCAAAAAGTCCGAGTACTTAATCGGCGTAGCGAAATTAATGGTTGAGGGTTCGTTAACGAAACAGGGGTTACTGGATCTTATGGATTGCAGAGCTGCAGAGAAACAGCTCATCGCGATTCGCGGCATCGGTCCGTGGACGGCGAATTATGTTCTGATGCGCTGTCTACGATATACCTCTGCTTTTCCCATCCAAGATGTCGGGCTGCACAATGCGATACAACATGTGCTAGGTCTCGATAAGAAGCCATCGATCGAACAGATCAAGGAATTCTCCCTCTCATGGGCAGGCTGGGAGGCTTACGCGACTTTTTATCTCTGGAGATGCTTATACTAGCAGAAAAAGCCCCTTCTTTCGAAGGGGCTTTTCACATGCTATCTATCGAATCTGAATCATTATTGCGCAGTATATCCACCATCCACAAGTAAGCTTGTACCTGTCACGAATGAAGCGTCATCGCTGGCTAAGAACAATGCCGCTTTGGCTACTTCTTCAGGTTTACCTAGGCGGCCCATGGGATGAAGGGCAACCAAGTGATCCGTGATTTCTTGCGTACGTCCTTTAATTAGCGGCGTATCAATATAGCCAGGACATACCGCATTGGCGCGGATGCCATCTTTGGCGTAGGTAATTCCTAAGGTTTGTGTGAGCAATTTTACGCCGCCTTTTGCTGCAGCATAAGCTGTGACGCCATCTTTCCCAACATGGCTATGAATGGAACCGCAGTTGACGATGGCACCGCCTGTGCCTTGCGCGAGCATTTGCTCAATGGCATATTTATCGCTAAGGAATACACCCGACAAGTTAATGTCGATCGTACGTTGCCAATCTTCGTAGGTCAAGGCGTGTGCTTTGCCGTCCCGCGCTATGCCCGCATTCGCGAAGAGCACATCCAATTTTCCATACTTCTCGACTGTTGCTGCGACCATGTGTTTTACTTGCTCTTCTTGCGTGACGTCTGTTTTGACGAATAAGGTATCGAACCCTTCCGCATTTAATGCATCCGATAATACCTGGCCTTGTTCAGAAAAGTCTGCGATGACCACCTTTGCTCCCTCTTGAGCAAATAAACGTACGGTTGCTTCTCCAATGCCGCTTGCTCCGCCTGTTATAATTGCCACTTTATTAGATAGTCTCATGGTAATACCCCCATATGATTGATTTATATCCGTTTTATTATTTGGCTGTTGCGCCGCCATCGACCACGAACTCTGCACCTGTCACATGATTGGCTTCATCCGAAGCAAGGAACAATACGATATTTGCGATATCATTCACGCTGCCTAGACGTCCGTTCGGCGAAATATCAGCCAAGTTGGATTTTGATGTATGGTTCACTTGCGCCGCATAATCAACCATGCCCGTATCGATGTACCCCGGGTGAATGGAGTTTACACGAACACCTTTTGTCGCATATTCCATGGCAGCGTCTTTTGACATAATCCGAACAGCACCTTTACTTGCGCCATACAGCACGTGGCCAGCAGCCCCAGTAAGACCAGCGATTGATGAAGCGTTAATGACCGATCCTTTGTGCTGCTCAGCCATAAGCGGCATCACATGTTTCATGCCAAGGAATACGCCGGTTACATTGATTCCCATCAGTCGATTCCATTCTTCCAGCGTGATCTCAGCCAATGGTTTAATGATATAAATCCCTGCATTATTGAACAAAATATCTATCGTGCCAAACGCTTCTTTCGACTGTTCGACTACCGAGATCCAATCCGCTTCTTGGGTTACGTCTTGACGTAACGCCAAACCTTGTCCACCCGCTTGCTTGATTTCCTGAGCGGTAGTTTGGGCACCTTGAAGATTAATATCCGTTACGACTACTTTTGCACCTTCTTGCGCAAAACGAATGGCTGTTGCTTTACCGATTCCGGTTCCTCCGCCTGTAATAAGAGCAACTTTTCCTTGTAGTCTCATCTAAAACATCTCCTCATAATGTGATTTATCTCGTTTACAAAATGAATGTTTTGTGCTTATGAGTTCATTGTAACACCGTTGTTTGTTTATGAATAATTAATTATAATTACTATTAGTTAAGTATTAATTAAGGATAGGGGCTCTTATCATTGAATCTCGAACAGTTAGAATACATTGCAGAAGTCGCAAAAACAGGATCGCTCACGAATGCGGCACAAAATCAACACGTAACTCTATCTGCCATCAGCCAGGCGATTTCTCATTTCGAAGCGGAAATCGGCATTGTCCTATTCAATCGCTCACGATTAGGTGCGGAACCTACGCCTGAAGGTAAAGTCATGCTGCAGAAAGTTTACGAAATACTGAATAAAGTGCAAGACTTGCGTGATGAGGCGTTGGATTTCAACAATCCTGCAAGTGGGGAACTACGAATTGCATCGATTCCAGGCCCCATGTCCTTATGGGTGGATGCGTTGATGGGGTTCAAACAAGCTTATCCGAATATCCATACCGAGATTGCCGAGAAAGGTTCCCAAGAAATCTTGGACGATATTCGACATAACCGACTGGATATCGGACTGGTGATCAAATCCGAACATATTGAACAGAACATGTCAGGGCTAACCTTTGAACCTTTAATCCAGGGAAAGATCGTCGTTGGGGTCGATCGTCAATCCCCTTACGCATTACAAAAATCAATTACGGCAGAGCAATTCAAGCGAGAAATGCTAGTGATCTATCAGGATGATTACGTTCAGTGGTTTATTGATGAATTCCAGAAGAAATACGGTTCCGCTAATATCATCTTCACATCAAATAATACAGACGCGCTGCAGTCGGCGGTCTTCAATCATCGCGCCATGACGATTGGGATCGATTTTTCGTTTGCACCGAGCATCACCAAGAGCAATTCCGGGATGATTACCTTAGAACTCCAAGACGTGGAACAACAGCCTGTCTATCTCGGTTGGGTTCGTTCCGAAACAAAACATTTTTCCGGTATTATCAAAAGCTTCATCACTCGGCTCAAAAACGACATTCAATAATCAACATCCATAGCTACATATCAAAAAAAGAGAGACCAGAGGCCTCTCTTGAATGTACCGGCGTTATGCCGGAAGAAATTGCTTAAGAATAGATTTCAGGATAGAAGTCGGTGGGGATACAGCTACTTCGATCGAATGGTATAGCGCCTCAGGGGTAATTTTGGAAGAACCTCCATTAATGCGCGGTAAAAGCATAGGATTGCTCGTTCGATTCACCGCACCGCTCTTAGTCGTGAACGCATATCGTATCCCGTGACTTTTCAAGGTTCGAATGGCGTCAACATTATAAAGCCCGTAAGGATAAGCAAAAGAATCAATCGGGTGCATATTTAATGGCTTTAATTGCTCAATACTCAGCTCGGTATCTTTATCGATCCGCTCCAAATATTGTTGCTTCGTTTCTCTTACCCCTTTCGTTGTTACATAGCCCGTTAGAGCATCGTGGATGCGATCCACTTTATAATGCAGTGCATTCGTATGCGGCTGGACTTCCATATCCGGATCATCCAAAGTCATGTGTTGGATTTCTTCCTTGGTCATATGCGGCGTGTAGACCACTGCACTCCCGTTTAAATCACCAGTAATGACAAAACATACGCCGCCCAGCTGCCGCTCTTTCAGAATGGGATACGCAAATTTGTAATAACTCTCGTACCCATCATCAAATGTGATTAATGCCGCATTGTTAGGAATTTCCCCACCCTGCATGTACTTACGGAACTGCTCCAAGGTAATAAAATTAATATGATTGCGTTGCAACTCATCCAAATCAGCCCTAAATTGGTCCGGTGTGATCGAGTCGTTATTTCTTGCCTCCGGATCGATATTATGGAACATCAAGACAGCTACTTGATCATGATAATCTAAGCCAGGTTCCTTCACATGCTGCAAATGAGGCGACTTCTCAGATACACGAGGCAGAACGGAATGTCCAGGTGGACTTTGAAACGCCGTGTAACGCATCAACTTATTTTTATGATTCGGTCCGAACTGCGCAACGCAAACCAGCATTAGGGCGACAGCTGCACCACAAGCATAAAGACGCCACCGAGTTTGTTTTTCCATAGATGAATCACCCTCACGTTCAAAATCACAGCGGCTTCAACATACCATCTTTTGCTTAAAATAAACTTAAAAAATAGGTTGTCTACGCTTGACCTTCTAAATCTTCCGTCGTAATGGCAAAGAGAATATGATCTTCCCATACGCCGTTAATGCGAATATAACGCTTGGCAAGCCCCTCTGGTCGGAAACCTGTTTTTTCGAGAACGCGTCCCGAGCGCAAATTACGAGGCATTACGCCTGCTTGAATACGGTGCAGATGCAACACGTTAAATGCGAAGGAAACACACATCTTAACCGCTTCGGTCATATACCCTTTTCCATTCTGTGATTCAGCCAGTAAATAACCGATATTCGCATGTTGTGCCGGTCCTCGTGAAATGCCTGTAATCGCAATTCTCCCGATCAGTTCATCCGTTTCGTTCAGAAAAATACCAAATGCATGAGACGTATCTGTATCTGCCCCGTGTTGATGATTCTCAATGTCTTGCAATTGCCATTCCAAAGTCAAATAGTTAGCATCACGTATCGGTTCAAAGGGTTGCAAAAAATTGTGATTACGAACGCGTAAATCCAATAAATCTTGCGCATCGCGCGCTTCCAAAGCTCTTAAATAGATATGCTCACCACGCATGTTCCACACCTCATTTTTTCGTTTTTTTATGATTACTTTTTTCTATGGCGGTCTTCTCTATCTCGTGGGAGAGATACGTATGTACACCGGTTAAAGGGGAATCCCCGATGCGCACCATCGCCTTGGCGACATTCCTAGCATCAATAGCCCTATATTGGCGTAATGGTCCGATACAAAGGGCGTTCCATACTGGACTAATAACCGAAGCCATCTTCTCGCCCAAGCGAAACTCCTCCCGCTCCCCGAGCAACAAGGACGGACGTAAGATATGCACCGCTGTCAGGTTTAACTGCTGCAACCCTTCTTCCATTTGCCCTTTCACTTGATTATAGAATATGGAGGATTGCGCATTAGCTCCCATCGCAGAGATAATGATGAACCGCTCCACCTGCTGCTTCTCAGCAAGTTTAGCTGCGACTAGAGGATAGTCAAAGTCCACTTTACGAAACGCATCCTTCGATTTCGCTTTCTTGATCGTCGTGCCGAGGCAGCAGAATACATTGGTAACTTGAAAATAGGTTGCTGCATCATGCAGCTGATCAAAATCCGCAACAATTTGTTGCTCGACCTTTGGATGTTGAAGAGGAAGCCTTCTTCGTACGAGCAAGGTGACTTGGTCATACGACTCATCCTGCAATAAAAGCCTGACCACTTCCTGTCCCACAAGCCCTGTCGCACCCAGTACTAATGCTTTTTTCATCCTTTTTGCCCCTTCCCACGTCCCAATATCCTGCATTTATCATAATACAAAAAGACGCCAAAATTACATATTGACTTTTTCTTAATTATATGTTATAATAAAATATTTTGTTTGACACAGGAGTTTTGTTGGCGTTAAGATATTCCCTGGATAACGTTACACATGAATCTGGAGGGATAACGATGAACATTGTCAAAGGTGTAGAAGCATTAGAAATAACAGCGAACTTACTAGGGGAACTCCGCATTATTTACCCGACTCTTCTATGGGATCAGGACGAGGTGATTTTGGTTGATGCCGGTTATCCTGGCCAGTTGGATCTCTTCCATCAAGCGTTCGCCCAAGCAGGTGTATCCTTCGATCAGCTCACAAAGATAATGATCACCCACCAAGACATCGACCATATCGGAGGATTACCCGGCATGATCCAAGGCTCGCAATCGCACGTTGAAATCATCAGCCATCCCCTGGAGCAGCCTTATATTCAAGGTGAACGCCGTATCCTTAAATTCAGTGATGAAGTCATCGCACAGATGGACTCCTGGCCCGAAGAACATGCTGCACCGTTGAAACGATTGATAGCGAACCCTCCAAAGGCAACGGTTGACACGCTCGTTACAGACGGACAAGTGCTTCCTTATTGCGGCGGCATCACAGTCATCGATACACCGGGACATACGCCTGGACATATCAGTCTATACCATATTTCCAGTAAAACGCTTATTGCTGGAGATGCCTTGGTGATCAAGGATGGCGAGTTATATGGATCAGATCCAAGCTATACTTTGGATCTACCGACCGCACAAGCTTCCATCAAAAACTTAACACGGTATGACATTGAACATGTGATCTGCTACCATGGCGGCATCTATCAGGGTCAAGCCAATCAACGAATTGCCCAACTCGCATCCGAAGCCTAACACAGAAACGTCCATTTCTTCAAAGGGTTATCCTCCCTTTTAGAAATGGACGTTTTGATAAGACACCTTATTCGTTGATCCCTTTTTCGTTGACGGCCTTCCACATATCCAACGGTCTATATTCGGAGATGCTGGGGTCCAGCTTAACGAACTTTACATCGCGCTCTTCCTTCGATATAGCGATTTGATCATACAGATACTTCGTGCTCAACCCAAAGGATTCAGCATCCTCGTTACTATAACCATAATAGACCTCTCGGATATTGGCCCAAAAGATTGCGCTAAAACACATCGGACAAGGTTCGCCGCTAGCGTACAGGGTATAGCCTTGTAAATCGGAAGTTCCCAGCTTTCGGCAAGCTTCTCGTATCGCCTGCATTTCAGCATGTGCCGTAGGGTCATGTGACGCTAATACTTCATTGATGCCTGTCGCAACAACGTCATCATCTTTCATGATTACGGCTCCGAATGGCTTACCGTGCTGATGTGCGGCATTATGATACGCCAACGAAATGGCATGCTGCATCGATTGTCTTTGAAGTTCGTTCATGTACCATACATCTCCAATCTTGATGATCCGTTTCTTACAAGGAACCTCTAACCAGATTTCCTTGATACCATACCGCTTGGCGTGTCGATCTTCTGGCTACCGTTTCAGCTGCACAACTCGCTTGAACCAAGACGAAGTTTGCACGGTCCCCTACCTTTGGCCAGACCTGATTTCCTTCGTGATCTAACGGCGTAATTCCACCGGTAATATAACCTAGTGCTTGAGATAACGAGAATTCATCGTTATAACGGTTCAATTCAGCAAGTCGGCCTACCTTTTCCAGCTGATCCCCAAGACCAAATGGCGACCAATGATCCGTTAAACTATCCGTTCCTAACGTCACACCTACGCCTTTCTTTTTCAGCATAGGAAGCGGCATCGGATTCCGACCAATGGGCACGCTGGATGCTACGGACATACGTAAGGAAGCCATTCGCTCAGCGAGTTCCTCCGCTTCTTCCGGCTGCGCGGATGCGAACCAGAATGCATGGCTGACAGTTACTTTACCTTGCAATCCCGCCTCTTCTGTTAGATCTGCTAATCGCGCTATCGTGAGCTTACCGGATTCTCCACCTTCATGCAGATGGATATCGATTCCTGAATTTTTCTCTACAGCAATCTCCACCATGACCTGCAGAGAACGTTCAATATCCCCGTCAACGGTAAAGGGATCAAGCCCGCCTACAAGTGTCGCCCCTTCATCCATTGCCTCCCTCACCAATTGAACGGCGTCGGAGTGTAGTAACCCGTGCTGCGGGAAAGCTACAATTTCTGAAGATAATTTGCCTGAGAAAGTCCGAAGAGCTTCTTTGGTCGCAGCTAGCCGATGCAATCCGCTAGTAGGTTCAATGTTGCAATGCGTACGAACATGCGTTGTTCCAAACCCTTGGATTAACGATAAGATTCGTTCTGCTTGTTCTCTCGATTGGGGTAATATTCTTGGGAGAAGCTCTTTCTCTTCTTCGATGCGATCGAAGATGCTCTGAATCGGCTTCACAGCCTTCCACGGACCACTGTAATACGTCTTATCCAGATGAATATGCCCTTCTTCAAACGAAGGCAGAAGAAGAAGCTCTCGCGCGTCATATCGAGGTGCATTACTTGCCATAGGAAGATTTCCTTGTACAATGTCATTAATTTTCCCTTGATCGATGCGTAGATGATATACTGCCGTTTTTGTTCCAACGATTTGTTCATTTTCAACGAGATAACCTTGTTCTAATGTCACATTCGTTAACCAATATGAACTATTCACCATGAAAAACACATCCTCTTCATCTCATTTGGGTATCAGGTTAAGCTCCTGCTTCAACTAACAATCGTTCAATTTCCTTGAATTGACTCGATCTGGCGTGTTCCAACGGCATCATTCCATTCCGATCCGGGATATGAACATCAGCACCATGTTGAATCAACAGACGGATGATCTGCTGATGACGCACGCCGCCATCGCTCAGAACGATCGCTTCCATCAAGGCTGTCCACCCCAGATTATTTACGTGATTTACATCCACCTCGGAATGCTCTAACAGGGCTTGCACCACATCGACATGCCCGCGTTCAGAAGCTGGGATCAATGCTGTGCCGCCAAAGCGGTTGGTAAGCGTCGGATCAGCTCCAGCTTCTATCATCAGCTTCACAATATCGATCAGCCCTTCCGCTCCAGCATAGAGAAACGGGTTATCTTGCCGATCATCCTGCAAATTCATATCTGCACCGGCGTCGAGCAGTGACTTCACCGTATCCGGGTGGTTCCCGTGCGTCGCAGCAAGGATGGGCGTACGCCCTCTTTCGTCCCTGCCGTTCACATCCGCCCCTGCTGCGATCAGACGGAGTACTTCAGCCGTATTCCCGTTCTCAGCGGCTTGAATGAATGCTTCCTTCATAATTGATGTCACCCCTTCTCCTTCACGATGTTCAACTTCTTGATACATTCATGGTATCATAGCCCTTAACAAACGAAAAATATTTAAAAAGTTCATTTTTCATACTTTTTTCGTTCGTAGAGGAGGTTAGGTCATTTTGGATATTCGTCAGTTACGATATTTTATTGCCATCGCGGAGCAGAAGCAAATTACAGCTGCAGCCAAAGTACTACACATGGCACAACCGCCGCTCGGCCAGCAATTAAAAGCGATGGAGCAAGAACTCGGCGTGCAGCTCGTGAAGCGGACAGGTAAAACATTAGAGCTTACGGACGCTGGTCAGGCTTTGTATAAACATGCGATACATCTGACAAATCTGTTTGAAGAATCACAGATCGAAGTCAAAGAAATCGGTAGCGGTACCCGAGGCAAATTGACCATCGGCGTCAACACGTTATCGTCTGCCGTATTACCCAAGCTGCTTCGTATCTTCCAAGCGCGTTATCCGCAGATCACCTACAAAATACAACAAAACGAATCCGCACTCGTGCTGCGGTTGATCAAAGAACGCGCAATCGAACTCGGCATTGTTAGACTCCCATTAGATTTAAGCGAATTTGAAGTCCTAGAACTCCAAGCCGAACCCTTCTATTTTGTCACCTCAAAATCTTGTGCGACTGATTTGCAGCCTCTTACGTATCAGGAAATCCAGACCTACCCGCTCATCCTCCCAAGTACAGAGGGATTGGGGCTATACCAAAGTATCCTGAATCAATTTACGGAGCGCGGGTTGCACGCCAATGTGATCGGTGAATGTTCAGATATCGTAACCTTGCTGGAATGGGTATCCTCAGGAAACGGAACGACGATTGTCCCTGCATCCATTCTCAAGTTATACCGGGGTTATGATATTCAGGCCGTCTCCATCGCAGACAGCCAGCTTTCTTTCGCGACAGGTCTTATCTGGTTGAAAGAGCGGTATTTAACGAAACCGGCACAGCATTTTATCGAATTAATGAAGGAATTAGATCAAGAAGAGAATTTTTAAATGATATCGTGGATGAGTAATTCCCAGGACTACAGCAAAGGATATAATGACAAACCAACCATAACGCTGACAAATAACTTTTTGATTGAGGAGGACGCTGCATATGAATATCAAAGGAAAAGGTTGCGTAATTCCGATCGTCATCGTCGTAGCGGTAGTCATTATTCTCGTTGTCATGTTCTCGGGTAAATACAATACATACGTTACGGCCTCCGAAACGGTCAATCAACAATGGAGTAAAGTCGATGTTCAACTGCAGCGCAGGTATGATCTCATTCCCAATCTGGTCAATACGGTAAAAGGGTATGCCGCACACGAGAAGGAAGTCATCAAATCCGTCACCGATGCGCGTGCCGCATTAGGTGGCGCCCGTACGCCGAATGAGCTGGCTGCGGCAGACCAACAGCTCTCAAGCGCTTTAAGTCGCTTGCTTGTTGTCGTCGAGAATTATCCGACACTTAAAGCCGATGCTCAATTTACACAGCTCATGGATGAACTTGCCGGCACGGAGAATCGGATCGCCGTGGCGAGAAATGATTATAACAATGCCGTAGCCGACTATAACAAACTCATCCAACGGTTTCCGGGTAATCTGCTGGCGGGTATGATGGGATTCCACAAGAAAGATTACTTCGAGACGACAGCAGATTCCAAAAAAAATCCGGAAGTGAATTTTGGTACAGATGTAACATCACTTCGTTGGGATGATGGCACCGTACATCACGCGACAGGTGCCATGGCATGACAGCGGCATTGAAGCGGTCTTCCCGAAGTGTATTTCGGCCCGTTCTGCTTCTGCTCGTGATGTTCTCTCTGCTTCACCCCTATGGACTGATTGCCTATGCTGAGCCTGTCATTCCAAAACCGAAAGGCGATATCTATGTCCAAGATTTCGAAAATTTGTTATCTCGCGAGCAAATCCTTGAACTGAACCAGCTTGGCCGTACATTAGAGGATAGAACCAAAGCTCAGATTGCCGTACTAACTGTACCCACGCTAGGCGGTTATTCCGTCGAAGAATATGCGCTGCAAGCATTCCGGCAATATCAGCTTGGTGACAAGCAGTTGAATAACGGCGTTCTTCTCCTTTTATCTATGGAGGATGGGGAACCTGGGCATCGTCCGCTGCGCATTGAAGTCGGATATGGTCTGGAAGGAGCGCTGCCCGACGGCAAAATCGGGAGGATCTTGGATCAAGTAACCATCCCCTATCTCATCCAGAACCAGCCCGGTGCAGCGATTTTGGAGACATACAAAACGCTCTACAATGAAGTTGCTAAGGAATACGGTGTAGAAGATCAACTCACACCGCAAAAGGTCGCTGTCCCGGATCCTGCTCGTGACCAATCAGGCGATCTGCCGCTCGGCTGGATCCTTGTAATTGTCGCTTTCCTGGCGATAGATTTCATTTTCTTCCGTGGAACGTTCACCATGCTTCTCATATCCGTCCTCGGCCGAGGCGGAGGTCGTGGCGGTCGTGGTGGAGGCGGTGGATCCCGTGGCGGCGGTGGAGGCTCGTCCGGTGGTGGAGGCGCGAGCCGTAGATTTTAGAACGCAAAAAAAGCATGAACAAAAAGAGTTGCCTCTTTAAGCTCATGCCTGAATCCAGTAACACACTTAGGGTTGAGGATCATACATAACCCTAAAATAGTTGATTCATGTTTGATTCATAACTAGTTCGTAATGGTCTCCACCTCTACGACCGGGATATTCAGCATTTGATCCCCGACCTGCACCTCTTTCGACTGATCGAAGGTTCCGATAATCACCGCTGTTCCGATTGAATAGGAGAAGTCACCCTGCAATTGTACGAAGCTATCCCCCATTTGGGCATAAACGCCGGATTCTCCGACCATGACGATATTCGCAGTGAAGCGGACCTTCATGTGCTGATATTGCCACAAATCTTCAATCACGATATCGGTAAACTGTTGTACGATGCCTGTGTATTGATAGGTACCGTTCACAAGTGCATAGACTGCCATTTGCCCTTCAGCCTCGGCAACATTCGGATTATTAACGTGAAGTGTACCATCAGACTGTACCTCATACCCATCCGCCTCGAATTGAAATAACGGGTGCAATTGATCATTACTCACGTCAAAAGCCCCATACCATGCACCGCGACTATTGGAATCCATCTCTATAATAATGACGGGTTTTTTGCTCGTACTTAATTTCTCTTCAATCCTCAGGCTTCGAATCTTTACCCCCTTCGGAACCGCATCATATTTCCGTACCGAAACATGGTTTTCGCGATCCGAAGTACCGTAATAGAGGTTATTCATCGCATCCGTCGCAATGGCATAGACTTGGGCACCGAAACGATCTTTTCCGCCGCTTACCTGTTCATAGTTCACACGGCTATCTACGCTCTGCAGAAGCCGTACAGGATCGGCTGCCGTCCATGCTGACATCGCGTCCTGCATTTCCTGCTTTGTATCTTGATAGACCCCAATGCCCTCGTAGATCTGAATCGCTTTTTGAAATTCCCCGTTGCGGATCAGCGCATTCGCGTCTTTCATCCATTTCCGAATTTGGCTCTTGATATAAGCTTCAATCTCCGATTTCACCTGCATCGATTTCGCATATTCAACATAACTCTTTGCATGCATGGCAAAATCAGCATAACGCTCTTGACCGACATCGTTCCGCAAGAATACATCGACTAACGAGACTACTTTTTTGGGAACCCAACTAGCTTTCAATTTCAAGTCTTCATAGGTCTTCTGCATGGACATAGCTTCATTCAATAAAATCTGGTATTGTCCCATACTCGCGATTTGATCCATCTTCTGTTCATCATACTTCTTGAATTTTGCCGATAGATCATCCGCTCGTTTGCCGTCCCGATTGAAATAGGCCGCAGGAATCTTCCACAAGTTCGATTTAAAGCTCTCATCATCGTATTTTTTATCCTCAAGATTCGATGACATCTGTGCATAGAAGCGCGCTATGAAATACTGGAAAACCTCATCCAACTTCGCGGCGACTTGCGTTGATCTCGCAATTTGCTGATAGTAGACAGCATTTGGATGTTCTGCTTTGGCATACGGGGCTTTAAAGCTTTGGTAGGTCGCGTAAGCTTTCATCAAACCTTCGAAATCATTGGATTTCTCAACTTGCTGCAATTCGGTGCTCAGCATCGCCAGCGTCTGCTTCATTTCTGTGATCGGAGCAAGTTCCTGTAGACGCGCAGATATCTTATCTTCCTGATAACGAATCCATCGATTATTCATCGCTTTGGTATAAAACGTTTCTGCTTCCACCAGCTGCTTACTCGCCCACAACCGATCGGCCTCAGACACGTTATTTATTTTGAGAATGATATAAACTCCTTTAACCCCGATGAGGACCAGAACCACCGCGCACAAAAAAATCATCACATTTCGAGGGGTTATCGCCCGAATGATCGTCATATAGAGTGACCCCTTTGGCTTTTTTGTTGAAAGTCAGGATCCCATTGATATTTTTCAGTGTAAATACGCATCACTTCTTCCGACAGCCGCCCCCAATCTTCGTTCGGATATTGTTCGATCATTTGGTAAAGGCGGAGGAAACGATCTTTCGGCAGATTATAAGCATAACGTCTGACAAAACCAGCGTAGCTGCGAACGTAATGTTTCATGCGCACAGCGGCTCCCGCAACGGCCGTTAAGATGTCTAGACCTTGTTCCTGTCCCATAATTTCTGGCTCGAATGCCATAATATATTGAAACGTACGGTCTTTAATCAAGTCCCGTTTGATCTTTGCCAGTTCACCGATATAATCGACAAGCACGGGTTCATATTTGCGGACAAGCAGCGGTTCAAGTTCTAAGTCCATATCTTTGCGTAGCAAAAATGTCTGAAGCAGCGTCAGTTGCCGTAAACGCATCATATCATTGTGCAATAAAGTGCCGATCTCGCGCAGCATTTCGTAGCAGCGCTGTTTATCGGTATCCCAGTTATCGATTGCGGCTTTGTAATCCTCAATGATGCCGTCTTGGACATTTTTCTGATTGGCATAGAACAGCTTATCCAGCGCACGAATGCTCTCCGTGTCCAATACATTTCGTTGAACGATCCATAGGACTCCGATCAGCACGATGGTGACGATGCCGCAAAGGGCCATCTGCAGAAACGAATTGCTCAAGAAAATACTAAGTAGACCGATACACACGGCAATGAGAACGGCAGTATGCATGGAATGCTTCGCGTTACGCGCAGCTTGCTCCTCGACAGGGATCAGATCAGGTTTGCCGCAATCCGGGCAGGTCTTGTCCCCTAGAATCGAAAAAGCATGGCATTTCTTGCATACCTTAAGCTTTTCGTAGCTATATTTAGTTTTGTGAAAAGGTTTCAAATAAACGGGGGTTTTGGAATTTTTCTTGCTCATGCCTTATCACGCTCTGAATTCAGCATACCAAGCAGTGCTTTATCGATGGTCTCCGGGTCTAATGATTTTTTACGGTGCCATCCATATTGAATACATTTTACAATAACAAAGAGAAACAAAATTCCAATACATGCGTATGCAAACATATCTGGTTCCTTCCTTTATAACAATTTATGAGGGCAATATTTTCGGAAAAGTTGAAGTTCAATGCCTTTAACTATATCATAATGAAAGATTCGGGATTCTAGCAAACATCGTTCTTTTTTGTATGATACTATACAAAACTAGAATTTTTTACATTATTTTTCTGTAACCCAATTTCATCTATCGTTAAGTATGATTATGTAGAATACAAATAAGATCACACAGAAAAAGGAGCCTTACCTATGTTTAAAAATAAAATCGGCCTCATCATTCTGATGCTAACATTCTCCATGCTGCTTCTTCCTTTGGCCGGTAGCATACCTGCTGCTCACGCGGCTGCCCAATCGTCCAAGATTGACGCGGTGCTGGTCGTGGATGTCAGTAACTCGATGAATAGCAGCGACAAAAATAAAATCGGCAATGAAGCCATGAAAATGTTCATCGACATGTTATCCGTTCAAGGCGATAAGGTCGGCATCATTGCTTATACCGATCGGATCGAGCGTGAAAAAGCACTTCTTGAAATCAAATCTAACACCGACAAACAAGATCTGAAGCAGTTTATCGATCAACTGAATCGCGGCACCTACACCGATATCGCTGTCGGGGTTCGCGAAGCGGTTAAAGTGCTAGAAGATGGCGCGGATGCAAGCCACGAACCGATGATCGTCGTCCTTGCAGACGGCAATAATGCCTTGAACAAGAAATCGAATCGGACGCAAGCACAGTCAGACCAAGAATTGAATCAAGCCGTAGAAGACGCAAAGAACAAGAACATTCCGATCTATACGATTGGGCTTAATGCGGATGGTAAACTGAACAAGGAAGCTCTTGCAGACCTGTCGAAGCGAACGGGTGCCAAATCATTCGAAACGAGCTCGGCGGATGATCTCCCTCAAATTCTGAGCGAAATATTTGCCAGCCATTTGAAGCTTAATATTGTACCTATAAAATCCCTAACGGGGAACGGAAGCTATCAGGATGTTACTGTAAATGTCCCGAATGCGAACGTGCTTGAAGCGAATATCTCCATTATGTCATCCAAACCGGTTGACATCAAATTAACGGATCCTTCAGGACATTCTATTCCTGTTCCTTCCAATGAAGTCCTGATATCGAAGTCCAAGAGCTACACCCTGGTGAAAATGCTCAAACCTGTTCAGGGAGATTGGAAGCTGCAAGTTAAAGGTGCGGACAAGAACAAAATCGACATCAATCTCGTCTTTAACTACGATTTGGAACTGGCGCTAGACCCGATCCCCCAGAAAACGTATAAAAAGGGAGATACCATTGACATTGGCGCCTATCTCATGAGCAACGGACAGAAGCTTCAAGACAACGGTCTCTATAGCAATATGACAGCCGTCCTCAAAGTCAAAGACCTGGGAACCGGGAACGTAACGGAGATGCCTCTGACCAACGCGGGTGATCATTTCAAAGGAACCTATACCGTCGCGGATCAGAAAGCTTATGAGTTAACCGTAAAAGCGGAAGAAAAGAGCTTCTATCGCGAGTCAGATCCTGTGACAATTAATGCGAAAGCATCTGGCGGAACTGCCGTCACACCGAGCCAACCGGAACCCAAAGACGAGAAACCATTCCCGATTTGGCCCGTTATTCTAGGCGTTATCATCGTGGCAGCTATTGCAACCGGAGGTTATTTCATTCTAGCAGCCGTGAAAAAAGCCAATCGCGGCTTTGTCGGTCAACTTGTCGTTGAAATCCGTGACGAGAATACCGGAGAGAAAAGCTATCCGCAGTATAAGAAGTTGAAAGGTTTTAAAGGGAAATTCACCTTGCATCAACTCTTACAGCTCGCACCTGAGCTGAAGGAAACCGAGAATATTATCTTTATCCCTGCCAAGAACGATCACATCGTCTTGAAGAACCAAGGCTCTAGCTCAATCGAGAAGTCAGGCCGTACGTTAGACGCGAGCCGGGGATTGGAATTGAAGAGCTCCGATCGCATCACGATCACGATGAGCAGCATTGATAAAACCATTTTTATCGAATATCTCGTATAAATCCGTACCAGCGATCCTTAAGGAGGAAAATAAATGAAACCCATCGTAAGAGAGCATATACAGCAATTAGACGTAAGCCTAGGGGGCGGTATCGTCAGTGAAAAGATCCGTGTCGATACCATCGACAACCCCATTCTGATCATCGGACTTGGCGGAACAGGAATCGACGCATTGCTTCGCCTGAAATACCAAATCAACCGTAGGTTTAGATTACCGGAGGATCCGCTATCCAAGAAGAAACGCGACAAGCCCGACAATGTCGAATTTCTTGCGTTCGAGACCAACGAACAAGATCGCGGGAAGAAATATAAAGGCATCGGGCTGGATCCATTGAATGAGTTCGTCCTGCTGTCTAATGCAGAAATTGGCGGATTGCTGCAGAATCGCAGCATACTCGAGCCTTACATTACTGACTGGTTGTCACCGGAACTATCTATCACAGATGGCATGAACGGGGCTGCAGGGGTTCGCCAAGCCGGACGTCTACTCCTCTTCACCAAAATCAATCAAGTCGTCCAAGCCATCGACAAAAAAATCAAAACGTTATCCGTCGGCACCAACAAGAAACTGATGGTGTTCCTGCTTACGGGTCTTTCCGGCGGTACAGGCAGCGGCTGTTTCCTCGATATTTCGTATATCGTGCGAGGTATTATTGAACGTGACCACGGCTCTGCCGGCATCGATCGCGTCAATACGCTAGGTTACCTGTTCACACCGGACATCAACTTATCGAATAAAAGCTTGAGCGAACATACGCGGGAATATATCAAAAAAAATGGTTATGCTGCTTTAAAAGAGTTGGATTACTGGATGAACGTAGACAGCCGCGGAGAGCGATTCCAGCAGCAATATGGCAATATCTTGACGGTAAATTCACCGCTGCCTCCATTTAATCTGTGCCATCTGATTTCGGCGACGAATACCGAAGGCAAGCTGCTTGAGAATGCTTATGATTATTGCATGAATGTCACTGCCGAGAATATTACGAACTTTATTTCGAGTGAGGAGAAACAATCCGGCGAAGAATTCGCGATCCATGACTATATCAGCAACATCCGGACGAACATCGCCCAGATGAATAAGGCTTATCCGGCGAACTATGAATACAACATTATCGGGGCTTCATCCGCCGTGCTTCCCATTGAAGAAATGACGACTTACTTAGGCTACCGCCTATTTACGAAGATGGAGAAAATGTTCGAAAAATCCCCATCGCAAGAAGAAACGGAGAAATTCGCACGCAAAATCGGGGTTGATCTGGATTCCATGGTGAAGACCTTCGAATCCCGTATCCCTGAACCCTTGCCTGGTTATGAGAATAGCGAGCGTCTGAGCTACAACAATGTCGTAAAACATCAAGTCATTAACATGGATACCGAGTTAGAGCAGACTTTCCTGACCCGTGCGCGCGAAGAATACATTAAAGTTAAGAAACAGCTGCCGGGCGAAATCGTAGCGCAGTTCACAGATCAAATTCGTCGCATGTTCCTCCATCCGGAACAAGGTCCGATTTATGTCTCTCGACTGATCTATACGGAAAAAGGTTTCTGCCTGCTTAAAATGCTGCTCTCTTACATCGAGACCTTGCGTGAGAGTCTCGTCCGAATCCCTCGCGATATTGAGGCAGCCCGTGACTTTACAGAAGAGACATTAAGCGATGCTAGAAGTGCTTTTATCTCCAAGGACAAGAAGAAAAATGCCTATATCGATGCGAAAATCAGTGAATACTGGCTCCATGCAGATTTAGAACGGACCGAGCAAATGATCGAGTTCTATGAAGATCTGTATGAATTGCTGAACGTCGAGAATAATCGGATTTACCATGTCTTTACCGAGATTTTGAACGCGCTAAAATCGATTTTCGAGAAAAATGGCGATATCTTGATCAACGCTGACGAACAAGCAGACCACAAAGGCAATAAAACGTACTACTGGAATCTTGTCAGTGTGCCGGACATTTCGAAAGTCATCAGCAAGATTATGGAGCAAAAAGAAGTCGACGACCTCATCCGCGATTTCGCATCCGAGCTTCTGAACCACTCCAATCATTGGATTAAGGAGCAAGAGCTCGATATCGTCAGCTCCATCTCCGACTTCCTTTCGGAGAAATTCGGGGATTTGATCACGCAATCGATGGAAGAATTCCTCGTGATGAAATTTGGGCACGAAGAATCGATCGAGAAGTTCGTTGAACGCAATATCGCAAGCAAATTAGACGAAGAAGCCGTACCGGTGTTCCATTTGAGCAATAGCGCCGGCAATTTATACTTCCCGTCTTGGGGATTCGTATCTGTGCCTGTGCAAGCGCCGAGTATTCTTAAAGGGATTCGCAATTATCAGAACAATGCGGTCGGAAAGTCCCATTTTACGGTCAAAGAAAGCGAAGTGAAGAACCGGATTTTCTGGTTGAACACACGCAATGGCGTACCTCTCTTCGTTTATACGCCGCTAAAAGTGTATGAAGAAAGTTACGAGAGAACGATTCTGGATAAGGAAGGCATTGGGCGTCACCTCGTGCAGACCGACAAAGTGAACTGGACGTACCTTCCATCTCCTATTCCACAGAAGTCATGGGGCGACACTTACAGCAATGCTCGCGTTCGCGATTACAACGCACGTATTCGCAGTGAATTCGCCAAAGCCGTGGAACTGAACATCATTAAGCTGAAAGACGTCGATCAGACAACAAGCAGCCGGTATACTGTCGTGTTCACCAAACCACTGCATCTAGCAGATATCCTCGGGGGATTTGATATGCAATTGCATACATCCAAGCCTAACCTCGGTGAGGTTCAACGAGCACGCGCAGAGCTTCGCCGTATGCTTGATGAAGGTTTGGTCCAAGAGGCTGCGAAGGATATATTCGGAAGCATCAACGAGGACATGGCCCAAGAGAACTTTATTCGCTCGCCGCAATTGATTACACTTGTTCGGGAAGAGATTGCCAAGTATGAAGCGATTCAAGCCAAAGTAACTGAACTGGAGAAGGTGCTTGCCCAATTCCAAGGGGAAGAGAAATTGCAAGATCAATTTATCGAAGCCTTCTATACCGGTACGATTTGCAAAAAGGGCGCGCTCTACGTTTACGACCGGGACGCGGAAGAAGAAGCTTGGGAACCGTTCGCCAATTTGATGAAAAGCCGTGATTTCGTCGAATTCGAAATCTTTGAGCAGTTCCGCCAGTTGGATGAGAAGAACCGCAGTACGCTCATGCGCAAAGCGTCCCGCCGCAGCACCGAGATGACGGCATCGGAGGATATTGCACCGCTCCTATCCAAGCTCGAAGAGTTATATGAAGTGTTCCTGGATGCCCGCGATCGCCTTGAATATGAGAAAGTTGAACTTGCGAACGGTGAAGAAGCGTATCAGTTTTACAAACAAATGACAACGAAACTCCATGCGATTCGCAGAAAGTTGAAGTCCTAGTATGAAGCTTTTATTACAACAATTTGCAACACAATATGCCTACGAAGAAGAACGTCTCTCGGGCAAAGGCGATGATCAGAGCAGCTTCCATTACCCTACTGTATTTATTTATGTCGGGGATAAAGCTGCAGAAGCCATGGAACCGATGATGCGGATTCATGAGAAAAAATCGGTCAATAGCGCCGGCATTATGTATGTGCATATCGCATCCGAAGATGGCGCCAAGGCATCGGGTATGGGGACGGAACTCCCTTCCCGCGTCAGCCGCCTCGTGTTGCCCGTATGCACAGAAAAGCGCAATGATAAATCGCTTCGCAAACATATTTATCAAGACGTAACCCGACAAACACAGCCCTGGTTCGAACTGAACCGGGTGCTGCGCCAGGTAAGTCGCCATATCGCCGATTATGGTCGAATTTACGCATCATTTGACCGTATTCATCTGTCTGTCATTACGCGGGTCGAGGACCCGCTTAATGTGTTTATTCCGGAGGTAACCTTGCTCGCGCACAGCATTCTGAGTCAGTCTTTCAAATCCGTACAGATGGATTTGTATGCGCTCATCAGCGAACGGGATCAAGTCGAAACATTCGGCTACAGCAGTTCGCTCGGCGTTGCCTTTCTCCGTGAGTTGGATACGATGCAGCGCAAGGACTATTCATTCTCTGCGCCGCTGCAAGTGACAGAGGATGGCATCTCTATTCCCGTTACGCATGTAGCCTCCCCCTTATTCGATCTGGTGTACATCTTATCGGATAAGAATGAGCGCGGGATTTCATCACCCAACGATATGCAGGATAATTATGAGATCATCTGCCATATCAGCTTGCTGAAGAACCGCAAACAGCAAGAAGCAGCATACGAGTTGAACCAGAACAGCTATAACAACACTTCGTTCAAGAACAATTTAATGACGGAATCGGGACGGCAAGGTTATGTATCTGCAGGCATTTCCAAAATCAAGCGGCCGAATCAATCGATCGCATTGACGGTGCTCTACCATTTCCATAAGGAACTGATCCATCGATTGCAAAGAGAGCTTCATGTGAGCAGTGCGGAAAAGCTGATTTATTTCGGTCTCGATCCTTCAACGATCGATGGACTTCTCAATTCTCTCATTCCAGATGAGGGTAAAATTGCCGATATGAGCGGGATCATGTCACGTGAGATGAGTTACTCACAGTTGAAGTCCCTATCCATCCAGGAAGCGGAACAAGCACTTTTCGGGGAAGGCTGCCAAGCTTATTTTCATGCTAACTTTGTTCAGGAAGCGAATCTAGCCGTTGACCAACTTGATATGAATATTTTTTTGCAGCGTGCAATGGAGAAACAAGCGTTGCAATTCCCGCAGGTCGGATTCATGCAGTTGTTCCAATGGACGAATCCATGGGTCGAGCATGAGAGTATCCTGCCGGTGATACGCAACCTGATTCGACAACGAGAAGCTGAGAAAGACTTCGTTATCTCTGAGCTGGAACAGCTCTATCAAGAAAATGTCGATAGCCAGACATTTAAGCGAATGCCATTTATGGATAAGCACAACGTGCGCAGTTTCATCCGCTATTTCTTCGAGAAGATCTATCGCAAAAAGCTAGAGAAGCTTCGTCTTGAAGTGGAAATCGCATGTATGAAACGGGTTGAAACGGCATTAGAGCAGTTGCATGTCATCTATCAACGTCAGGTCAAGCAGATCCAGGAGCTCCGTGATTCGCTTCATGGAGCAGCGCTTGAAAGCATACGTACAGCAGATGATTATATTGGTCAGAACATTATCGAGTTCTACGAACGTGTAACGCAGAACGTCATGGAAGACCTGGAAGCAAAACGCGGGCAGGAAATCTTCTTCGATGATCGTTATATGGGCAGCATCTCTCCGCTGCTCCTTCAAGGCAACGAAGCCTATGTGAAGAAACTGATGGCGGTCTGTCGGCAACATATTCTAACAGCCGAACCGTTCCAACAAACCTTCGAAGAAGAGCTGCTGCAGCGTGCGAATGTGACCATTGCCTATGAGAACAAACAAGTGCTGTCTAAGGATGAACTATTTAAGAAGCTCTACCGTACACTCGAGGATCATGCAGGAATTCATATTCGACTGCTGGATTATACGCATGAACATCGCTACGAAGAGAAATATTTCTTCGGTGATTACACAAGCGAATTTATTCGCTTCGCTTTGGGTGCGGACGAGACCACGCGGATCTATAAATTAGGTTGTGTGCATGAGAAACGAAGCAGCGGCGTTGACAAATTAAATATGATGGGCGGCTTCCACGTCGAAGATTTAATGTATTATCGAAACGGTAAAATCTACTATGAAAGCTATTTGCAAAATGAGTATGAATTTCACGGTGTGGATGTTCATCAGTTGTCAGAGCTTGTCTAAATCAAACCGATAGAGGTTTCATAGAGAGGATGATTGTCGATGCAGCGTAAGATCAACTTACTACTCGTGTTATTCAGCATCATAGGAGGCGCCATCGGTTTTGCGGTCGGTGAACTCATACTTCATACCTTGCTTGATTCGATGCCAACGTTCGTTGTGATCGGGTTATACTTTGGCTCCCTCGCCTTTTTCATCGGGCTATTCTGTCTCATTGCAGAAATGATTGCACCGCGGCTTAATGGCTCGTCGTGGCGGCAGCGGTATGTCGGAACGTCTTGGAAATTACTTGTTCCGGTCACCCTTGTGCTGCTATTCATTGTTGGGCTTGCGCTCGAAGCTCTTTACCATATCAATGTCGGCGGGGCCAAGCCCGTCAAAGATATCGTGCTTGTGATCGACAACTCAGGGAGTATGACGGAGACGGACCCGAATCAGGATCGCTACGCCGCTGCCAAACGTTTAATTCAAAAAATGGACAGCGATAATCAACTTTCGGTCTTGGTGTTCAATGATCAAGTTGAAGTCATCCAGCCGTTTACCCCAGTGAACAATCAGGCTGCAAAAGACGAGATCATGGCGAAAATCGATGCCCTGCAGCAGACCAACGGGGGAACGAATATTGCACTTTCCTTGGATGAAGCCATGAAGCAAATTCAGGAGAAAGGAACCGCGCAGCGAGGAACGATGGTCATTCTTCTCTCCGACGGCTTTAGCGAAATCGATACGAATCAGGTGCTTGCCAAATATGAGCAGAACCAAATTGCGATCAATACGATCGGTTTAAGTCTCGTCAATCCAGAGGGCACCGCCCTCTTGCAACAAATTGCTGATCGCACAGGCGGGCAATATTACGATGTTACGAAAGCAGATGATCTATCGCTTGTGTTCCAGAAAATCTACGATAACCTAGGGAATCGCACCCTTGTCACCGAAAGATCTGACAACACCAAGGATAACGCGTATTACATGATTTTGCGGATCATAGCAATCCTTCTCATCGGTACAGGAATCGGCTTGTCGCTAGGTCTCGTCTTCGACAATCGTCATCTGGCCCGGAGCTTTATGATCGGCGGGTCTGTTGCAGGACTTTTAGCTGGTTTATTGTTAGAGTTTGGATTATCTGGACACCCATTTACGGATGGATTGACACGATTCCTTGCCGCTCTGGTATTGGCAGGCGTGATCGGCTTATTCACATGGATCATTCCCATTCAGGAACATCAACGGCTGCGTCAGGATCGTCATCGGAATATTCATGCCGGTCGTCCGAACCAAAGCTTCGAAAACCAGGCTCGAGACCAACGCAACAAAGGCTTTTAGTTAACACCTAGGGAGGCGCAATAACCATGCAGTTTATGGATGCCCATGCTACATCCCCCATCATAAGGGACCTTCATACAAGCGTGAATGACAACCGTTGTACGCTTCGATGGCTGTGGCCAAGTGACGTCCAATCGGTATATATTCATAAAGTACATGCGAGCGAGCAGGTTGATGATACGCCTGACGCTCGCGCCTTAAAGCTGTATACCAAGGATGAATTCAAAGCGAATAATGGCTATCAGGATCGATTGGACGGTGTTGGCCGATGGATCTATACGATATACGCCAGCACGACCGTCGATGGAGAAACTCGACTAATTCGACAACCTGAGTATGGGAATCGCATTGAAGTAAGTACAGGAAAAGCGAATATTTATTACACGATTCGTCTCAAAAGCGGATTATTCCAGAAATATAAATCCGCGCAGATTCAAGTCACCTCAGAAGTCCCCCTTGCGAAAGACGTACTCTGTTATGTCAAGAAACAAGGCGGGTATCCGACGCATAAAGAGGATGGGACCGTCTATCCATTCGTAGAGTCGTTTCCTGCAGGCAAGACGAGCTTGCCTGTCATTGAAATCGGCAAGAACGATTTTATTCGGTTATTTTTTACAGACGGCCGGAAATACGGGCATATCTATGCACTAATACCGGAATAGGAGGAGCACCCATGAGTTTTTTCGATTTATTTAAAAAGAAACCGCAAGCAGCGCCAAGACCGCTGTTTTATGATATTGTATGTCCCTATTGCTTCCGTAAATATTCACCGGAAGATGTGGTCTTCCGGGCAGCTCATCATCGTGAAGACGATGAGAACTATGCACTCCAGGAAGATGACATTCTGAATCGCTACAGGCAGCAATTCGGATTGGATTCTGTCTACGATATGGAAGCGATTCTCTTCCCGCACGATATTCCTGAGGAGCATCATATCTACTCCGATCATGTTCTGATTGGGTTGAACGATCGATATGGCGTTGTCACGCGTCACCGGCTATGCCCGCACTGCCATAATGAGCTGCCGATTACGGCTGGCAAAGTCCCTAGCAATATTATCTCGATCATCGGGGCTTCGCAAGTCGGGAAGTCGGTCTATATGACCTCCTTGATCCATACTTTGCAGCATATGACAGCAGATCATTTTGACGCAGCTTGCATGCCGCTTAATGCCGAAATAAGCCGGAAATTCCGTACGATGTATGAAGAACCGCTTTTTGAACGTGGCGACCTACTCGCTTCCACCCAAAAAGAGAAAATGCAGGAACCATTTATTTTCCAATTCGTGTTCAAGGATGAGTCCAAGCCCCCGCTTACGCTCGTATTTTTTGATGTTGCGGGTGAAGGCATGGTCGATCAAGACTATCTGGGTTTGCATGGACAGCATATCAAGAATTCCGCCGGAATTTTATTCATGGTCGACCCTCTCCAGATCCGTTCGATTCGTGAAAAGATCCGGTTGAAATACGGGGATACGGAAGGCGATTGGATTCCGCAATACGATGAACCGCGCGATGTCGTTCTGACGATGTTCGGAGATTTCATTGCGTATGAGGAGAAGACCAAGACGAATATCCCAACGGCTGTCGTGTTGACGAAGAGTGATATGCTCCACTCGCTCAAGGACGAAGACGGCGATTATGTGAAGCCGAACAGTAATATTTTCAATAACATGATCCATCGCAAATGGCTTGATCTGACCGAATTCGAGAACATTGACGGCGAAATTCGACGCTTCATAGAGAAAGTCGATCGGCCTTTCAAGGGAACCATGGATGTCTATTTCTCCAATACCGCCTACTTCGCGGTTTCTGCCCTTGGAAGCAACCCCGTAAATCAGAAGATGCAGGGCGTTGTCAGTCCCATACGCGTGGACGAACCGTTCATCTGGCTGCTATATAAATTGAATTACATCGAAGGGAGAGAAGAACGTTGAATACCCCGTCACAGAAACCCATCCAACAACAAATGTATACGCGAGAGCGGCGTGGTATTTTTCGTACGAATGAAGGTTACGATACTGTAGCTCGTTCCAACGGGTTGGATAGCAATTTCATCAAAAAAGTGCTCCATCCTGCCTGCTTCTACGATGCTCCGACGGAGCTGTCCATTCGGGGAGAAAAGGACGTCAGTACGTATCCACAGGCCATGCATTTATTTCGCACGGAATCGGGACAAGTCGTACTCGGTACAGGTGTGTATATGCCTGCCGATTTCACTGGCATGCGCAGTGCATTCTTCATGCATAACTATGTGATTCCTGCAGAGCGTGCCGCAGACGTTGTGTATGACTATACTGCGTGGTTGAATGCTTCTTTCGCCACCACGTATGATATTGAACAAGGACATGATTTACCTGAATTGAACGAACTTCCGCTGAAGTCTGTTACCATCCCTTCGATTCCTTATCGAACGCAGTTGGCCCACATGAACATCGAGGAGTCTGTGTTTAAGCAGCTGTTGTTCGCCGTGATGGCATCGATTCAAGGAAAAAAGAAGGTTTATGTCACATTAGATGTGCCTATCGAGGACCTCTCTATCTATGCTGTAAAATTGATCGAAATCTTGTATGCCAGTATGCCTTATGCCTACCGCAAGCAATTCGGCTTCGTGACGTATGCCAAAGAGCCTGTCAGCAAAAAAGGCATCCACCTCACATTCGTGGAAAAAGGAAGCTTGCGCGCGAACGATAAAAATATCGAAAAAGATTATACGTTCGATCTTCCTGCACAGCGCGTGAACAATGTCGATGTTGATTGGTCCAAGCAGCCCTACATGGATTATGTGTGGAACCACCTGAATCAATCCGATACGATGGAAGAATTCTATCGTTTTGCCGAGGCTATGTTGGCGGATATGGACCCCATTCGCCAGACGTCCATCGCGAGTTATCACGAATTAACCCTGTTTGTGCAGCTGATCCTAGGTCAGCATCATGAATATGACAAGAATAACATCGCTATCTTACGTGCTTTGATTGGATACTTAACGCCGCCTAACGCCATTGTGAACAAAGAGCCGTTAGACACCCTATTCCTTTCGTTATTTTCAAGGGAATACACGCATGTCAAACAGAGACAAATTCCGGATCCATCAGTTGTTGAATGCTTCCGGGATTATGACCGCTTGAACCCTGCTGCGATCGAAAAGGATCTCTCTGGTTTCTTGATCCGGGCAATAAATAACGCCAATGCCGAGCAACGACAAGATCTGGCACTAGCGTTCTATGCGATCGCGGAGAGCGTACCGTCACTACGGCAACTCTTTTTCGATACGATTTTACAGGTCAATTTCGCGAGAACTTTGTTCGACCCGTATATTCAGTATCAATTCCAAGAAATGAGCTCCGTCAGAGATATCGTTCATGCTATTCAACACTGGGTGATTCATCATCCGCAAGTACTCAGCAGCAACGTCTTTCTGGAGGTTGCAAAGACAGAACTAACCGAGAAATTACGGATTGAATCTGAGCCTGTTTCCGCAGTCTATTCGATCGTGGATCAACTTGATAAGCTCGCGATCCAGGTGGAGAAGCAATTCGACAGTAAAGATACTTATTTTATCGATCAACTCATCTATTCGGCGCAGCTCTATTTACTTAAAGAATTAAATCTGGATGAAATCACACTAGATCAGCTTCTTCAAATTGATTTCTTAGAACACGGCGATGAAATCAAAGAATGGGCTGCCCACTTCAATCAAAAAGTACGATCCCAGACGAACGTTATGCTCGCTGCGTATCGATGGTTCCATGAGCAGAATCCGGATGAATCCATCTTCGAAGGCCTCACCGCGATTGAAATGGATCGCATGCAACAGCTCGGACGAAAATGGATGCAAGACGATATTCAACCGGCTCAATTCGGACGCATGATCATGGCGTTCTACCGCGAATCTGGTGCAAGCGTGATCGATTATCAAGGTTTATTGCATTATATCTATCAACATGCACAAGACAAAACCATCGTCTATCAATTCATGAATTGGTCGGAAAAGCATCGTTATTTCACGCGATCTCGGAAGCTTCATGCAGCTTATTCAGCAGCGATTCTCTCTTATTTTAAGAAAGTCGATCCAACTGCCTTTAAAAACCGTGCGAATCGCAAACAGTATTTCGATACGGCTGGACCGGCCCTGAAGGCGGTATATGATAAAGCTGCAATTGAAAATTCATCTTTACTCATTCGTATTCTAAAAAAACATAAGAAAGCAAGTCTTCTCGGATTGGTTCTGTTTCTTATTGCCGTTGCAGCTGCAGGTATGATCGGGTCCGGGGTATTCAGCAAGAAAGCGCCCGAACAGACCGTGCAGGCAGAACAACCTGTCACTACAACACCACCGACCGCAGAGGTTCCAAACATTATTGTTCATGCAGAGAATATCCAAGTGGATGGGAAAACGCCACAAGAAGAGCAGACCCAGCTGGTATTCCAATTCCGTGATCTCAAGGAGTGTGCGGCATTCCTGCCTAATTCCGTACGCGTTGAAAAACCAGATGGTACAACGACGGATTTTACCGAGACCATGAAATTAATCCACAATTGTGAAGATTCCGTAACGAATCAACCTACAACGGATACCGCGAACAACGATGGTACGGCAAACAGCGATGGTACGGCAAACAACGCAACTCCAGGAGATGGAACCGATTCGACAAGTACGACGCAGGGTACAGCTGCTGCGGGGGAAGACGACTCTTCCTCCTATCCAGGCCAACTCGTAATTCAGCTGGGTTCCAAAACGGACATCCCGCAGGATAGTACTGTGATCATCAATGACACGAAATTCAAGCTTACTCAGCCACCGGCCAAAGCTTCGGATGAATCGAATAAGTCTTAAGTTAGCTTGCATACAAAAACAAGAAACCCACATTCGTCAACGAATGTGGGTTTCTTGTTTCAGCAGCCTGTTAAGGCTTGATTCAGGTGCATCAATGGATAAATTGAAGTGCTTCTCTAGACCATTTCTATGCCTTTGTTCTTCCGATATGAGGTGGGCGACATCTGCATGCGGGATTGAAATACCCGCACGAACGTAGGATATGATTTAAACCCTGCTTCATAAGCAATATCGGTAATTTTCAAATCGGTCCCAACGAGTAAGTTACATGCATGAGCAATTCGAATCCGTTCCAGAACGGTGTAGTAATTTTCTCCCACCATTTGTTTGAAGGCCGAACTGATATAGGAAACACTATAGTTAAACTGCTTGGCTAGTGTCTCAAGCGTAATGTCTTCTTTGAAATTCTGATATACATAGGAGATTAACTCTCGAATGCCTTTCGCCGTTCCCCCCTCATGCCCGCTCGCGTGATCAGACAATAAGTGTCCTTGACGAAATCGATCAAAAAGTACAAAGACTTGAACCAACTTGGATACGAACATCATGCGGCTCCATGGCTGCACTTCACGAATTTCCTCATACATCTGTTCGAGCAGCGAATGCACGATTGATGCCGTTCCTGCATCTAGCTTATACGTCGTATTCAAGTCAAATTCTGCTCCCTTCAGCAACTGATGGAAATCGAACAGCTTATCGCCGCCGAAAAAAGCCTTTAATCCGATCGCTCCAACATACAGGACTAACTCCTCACCCGGCTCAATCTTGATTTCATGAACTTGATGTGGGAATACCAACGTGAATGTGCCAGGGATTAACTCCTTGCTGACACCGTTTATGATTTCCGTCCCTCTTCCTTTTATTGCATAGGTATATTCGACAAAGTGATGGACGTGAGCAGGAATGTTCGTCTCTAGATGATGTATTTTCAACGTAAATGGATATTCTCCATACATTTCGTCATCGCCCTGCAGATAATACGGGAACATGCTATAGCCTCTTTCTATGCTCAATCTACTTGTGAATGAATCCACTAGACATATTTTATCATGAAAAGTGAGAGATATCCTGAAATATTGATAGGAGAATAGTCCTGATCATTCCATACAATAAGAATACAGATGTATGCAACAGATGAATTAAAGGAGCGATTTTATAATGAATTGGATTGATTACGTGAACCCGTTGCAAGGAACGGATTCCATATACCCTTATTCGAACGGGAATACTCTCCCGCTCATTTCCCTGCCGTTCGCCATGAATGCTTGGGCACCGCAAACGACAGAAGCTGGCGGCGGATGGTGGTTCAGCCCTCATCATAATCGGCTTGAAGGTATTCGCGTTACGCACCAGCCAAGCCCTTGGATCGGCGATTACGGTCATATGACCTTCATGCCGCAAACAGGACCGCTTAAGGTATGGGCACCAGAGCGCTCATCCTCTTTCCGTCAGAAAGATATGATCGTCCGTCCTGATTACTTTAAAGTTCAATTATTGCGGTATGGAACCACGATGGAGCTTGCACCGACAGAACGCTGCGCAAGCATACGTCTGACATTTGAACGCCGGGATGAAGCACGTTTCATTCTATCTCCTTTCCCTGGTGAGTCTGCCATGACGATAGACCCGACGAACAACACATTACAGGGGTATACAACAGCGAAAGCTGGCGGCACCCCGGATAACTACCGCATGTATTTCGTCGTTCAATTTAACTGTCCCATTGCAACTGAAAACAGCGGTCTTTTCGACCAAAAACATCAGATTCTCCAGGAACTCTCTGGTACAGATGAGCGTTTAGGTGCATATGTGGGATTAACCCTGCCGGATAATGGAATCGTTGAAGTACGGGTAAGCACCTCTTTTATCAGTCAAGAGCAAGCATTTACGAATTTGAACCGGGAGATCGGACAACGTTCCTTCGATGAAATTCGTCAGGCTGCAACGGATGTATGGGAGAAACAATTAGGCGTCATTGAGGTCGAGAGCGATGATGTAGAGAAACTCAAAACCTTCTATACAAGCTTATACCGTACGTCCCTATTCCCGCATGCACTCCATGAATTTGATGCAACCGGAGAGCAGATTCATTACAGTCCTTATAATGGACGCATTGAACAAGGCCCTCTTTATGCGGATATTGGTTTCTGGGATACGTATCGTACGTCCTTCCCGCTATACAACTTGCTGTATCCTTCCTTCATGAACGAAATGATGCAAGGTTGGGTCAATGCGTATCGGGAGACAGGTTGGATGCCGAAATGGGCTTCTCCTGGCGAACGCAGCATGATGCCCGGTACGTTAATCGATGTTTCTTTTGCTGATGCGATCGCGAAGGGAAATACCGGATTTGATGTAGAGTCGGCTTACGAAGGTCTCCTTAAGCATGCAACAACCGTATCCGCAGATAATCGGTACGGCCGTAAAGGGATGACAGAATATCTGCAGTACAACTACATGCCTGCCGACATTCATACGCATGAGAGTGTATGCAACACACTTGACTATGTATACGGCGACTTCTGTATTGCGCAAATTGCGAAGCATCTAGGCCGTGAGGAAGACTACAATAAACTCATCGAACGGGCAGAGAATTACAAGCATTTGTATGACCCTGCTGTCGGCTTCATGCGCGGCAAGCTTCAAGATGGCAGTTGGCTGGAGCCATTCGATCCAACCCTATGGGGCGGACCCTATACGGAAGGCGGCGCATATCAGAGCAGTTGGGCCGTTCAACATGACTTCCTAGGCCTATCTGAAGTGATGGGTGGCCGCCAAGCCGCTAAAGAGCGCCTTGATGCGCTGTTCGCAGCAGAACCTGCCTTCAAGGTCGGTTCTTACGGCTTCGAGATCCATGAGATGTCCGAAATGGCGATGATCGACTTTGGACAATTCGCGATCAGCAACCAACCGAGCTTCCACTTCCCGTATATCTATACGGCGTTAGGATATCCGGCATTAACGCAGCATTGGGTTCGCAAGACCATGGATGAACTGTTCAGCTCACATCCTAACGGTCTTCCTGGGGACGAAGATAACGGAAGTCTCTGCGCATGGTATGTATTCGGTGCCATGGGCTTCTATCCGCTAACGCCAGGTGTTCCTGAATATGTTCTTGGTACACCGTACTTCAAGAAGATGACGGTACATTTGGAGAACGGACAACAAATCCATATCGAAGCCCCAAACAATGCTGATGATCATAAATACGTATCGGGTGTACAGATGAATGAAAAATCCGTTGCCAACTTGTATCTGACACATGATCAATTGGTGAATGGCGGGACCATCCGCTTTGAGATGAGCAGTGAACCACCGGCAGAAGTCAGCGATATTGCGAAGCTTCCTTACGCGATGTCCAAAAATAATAAGTAATGAAATAAGTCCCGATGCCTCATGGCATCGGGACTTATTTCATCTGACTTTGAATTCACGTCTCCACACGAATTGCATATCCACATCCCATCGGATTGCTTTGTATGATCTTCATGGCCTTCACTTTTTTGAACAAGCTATTCCAACTTCACTTCCATGTGGCAACTTCTACATCTCGTCTAGTGCTGACAGTATTGACAAATCTTACTATAGACACTATGATATGAATGAAAAAATAATTATTCATTCATGAGGATGTTGAACGTGGAAGAAAAAAAAACACTGATTTACGATTGCGCTAAAGAGCTGTTTAGTAATAAAGGCTTTAAAGATACGAACATTTCGGACATTACAAAAAAGGCCGGAATGGCCGTAGGGACTTTTTACAACTACTATCCCTCCAAGGAAAAGCTTTTTATGGACATTTATCTTGAAGAAAACGCAAAGCTTAAAAAAAGCTGTATGCAATCTCTCGACATGAGCCAAAGCCCGCTGGCAGTAGTACGGCAAATGATGCTACTCAATGTGGAAGGAATGACAGCAAATCCTATTCTAAAGGAATGGTATAACAAAAGCGTTTTCGGGAAAATCGAGCAGCTTTATCGGGAGGAGAATGGCGTTCAGACGTCCGACTTCCTTTATGACAGTTTTCTTGAAATTGTAACGCAGTGGCAGGCTGAAGGTAAAATGCGAAGCGATATTGACAGCAAAATGATTATGATGGTTTTCACCGCGATTATCAACGTGGACACCCACAAGGAAGAAATCGGACTGGAGTATTTTCCGCAGCTCCTGGACTGTATGACGGAACTAATTATGAAGGGTCTGACGGACTGCCCCTAGCAAAACTAGTGAGGCAGTTAAATTTTAACCTGAAATGAATGAATATAAAAATATTCATTCAAAAAAATCCGTGGAAAAAGATCTATCAGAATCAGCAAGTAGAATTGCGAAGTGCTGTCCGGCGTCTTACAGTTTCCCAAAATCTTTCAGGGGCTGTTCGATATCACCCCAACGAGGGAACTAACTGAAAAAGCTTGGGCGGTCTATTGATTTAGCGGTATTCAAGCAAACATGATATGAAAGGAGCGTGTAAATGAGCAAAGGTGTAAGAAGAAAACAAGGAATCAAAAAGTGGATTGTTATACTGATCATCTTAGGCGTGATTGCCGTCATATCGTTGGGAGGGATTCTCTCCAGTGCACCGGGGCGGCGTGAAGTTCAGAAGCTTACCATCGATGCCGTAGATTTCAAAAAGCTGCGCGACGGTACCTATGTGGGAGAATACATTGGCACAAAGGATCATTCCAGAGATACCAAGGTTCAGGTATCGATAGCTGCGGGGCAGATTTCAGATATCAAAATACTCAAAGGCGCTTTGGATAAAAAGGGAAAGCCCGCGGAACTGAATGGTGGTCTAAGCATTGGTGATTTATTTAGCAATGTGATGAAGTCGCAATCACTTCAGGTGGACGTCATCAGCGGCGCAACACTTACCTCCAAAGCACATCTTAAGGCACTTGAAAATGCACTGGAGCAGGCGCAGACAGAATAATTCCATTCAAGGAGGTTGCATATGAAAATTATAGTCATTTCGTATTCATTCACTGGAAACAATGAGGCATTAGCGAGCTGTGTGGCGAAGGAGCTGCCGGCTGAACATATTCGAATTTCAGAACCAAAGTCCCGGACGATGGGTACGATTATACTGGACATGATTTTTAGCAGGACACCGCTGGTACAGCCAGCGCCGGATATACTGGGGAACTATGATTTCATCCTCTTTTTCGGGCCGGTTTGGATGGGGCAAGTGGCCGCGCCGCTCCGTGCACATTTCAAGTATCTGAAAACACATCCGCACAAGTATGGTTTCATTTCAATCAGCGGCGGAGCGGACAGCACAAACCCGAAGCTGACAGGCGAGCTTAGAAAAAGAACAGGGGTAGACCCCGCAGTATTTATCGATATGCATATCGCTGACCTATTGCCGGCCAACCCAAAGCCTGCTCGTAAAGATACCTCTGCTTACCAGTTAGATGACGTGGATATGAAAAAATTAACCCATACAATTATGAAGATGTTAAAAGATGTGATTTAACTGGACCTGCCAAATGTAGAGTGGAAATGAGATGCGATAAAACTTTTTGCCAACAGGTATCCACAATGCTGATCCATTATAAATCATAATAGAAAAAACACCGGTTTGAATGAATGGGCCGGTGTTTTTTCTGTTACCCGTGGAGGGGTTATGCTGTATTCCTTCGTACGAATGGGTCAGAATGAATTCGAGTGTTATTGTTTCCCGTATACTTCTAATTCGTAAATGCGTGCCACGTTATCTTTTCCGGCATTGGTTATATCCAACTTCACATACTGAGCGCTCACTGGCGAAATTTGATGGGTTGTTTCGCTACCGGTGTTTCCGGTCACTTGAGCGGCTGTCGTCCAGGTTGTTCCGTCTTCACTCACGAGAATATTGAAGTCTTTCGTATTCCAATTCGGGTTCTCCCCGCCGAATCCCGCATGCTTGATCACCACTTTAGATACTGCAACGATGGAACCTAAATCAACTTGAAGCCATGGGTTGGTAACGCCGCTGGAACAAAATTTACTGTTGCGAGTAATCTCTCCATCAAATGCTTTGTCCGGTCCTTCTGAGGCAGCACAGGCTTTGGAACCGGTTCCTGCTTTGTTCAAAGCCAAGTTGGGTCCATCGGAGCTCTGTTCGCCATAAATTTCAAATTCGTAGATAATAGCTGGATTTGAATCGGTATCCGTGATATTCAACAACACGTACCGGGCTGAAGTCAGCAGGATGTCGTGGTTCGTGACATTTTCCGTATTCCCGGCGATTTCCGCGGCTTTGATCCATTGGGTTCCGTCTTGGCTGATTTGAATGTTGTAGCTTTTTGTATTTATCGCAGGGTCCTCTCCTGCGGAACCCGCATGATGAATCGTAAATTTAGCTATTTTATACTGGGAGCCAAGGTCGACCTGCAGCCATTTATTTGCCGCTTGCGAGCAAAATTTGCTCTCCTTTTTTACTTTCCCGTCAACCGCCATATCCGGGCCATGCGCAGCGTCGCAAGGTTCCGAACTGCTTACGGATCCGCTACTGGCCACATTCGGCAATGCGCTGGACCCTTTGGGAACCTTCTTAACGAGTCCGTTCACGGCATCCAAAGCGGAATGTTGAGTGGACGCGCTTATTGCATCAGCAGGAGCGTACCATTTTGCACCGACCTGATTCATGCTGTTCTTATTCGCCCATAGGGAATCCACGTTTTTCTCTGTAAATTTTCTGTAAGTGATATCATGGGTCGTATCGTACAAATAATTCAGGTTTCTCATAAATATTCCCTTAAACGACGTCCCGTCAGCACCACAACCGTTCTCTTCACATGGTTCCTTTAATATGCCATCCGCATTGACAAGCGTAGCTATTGCTGCATCGGCGATGGATTTGGCCGTATTGATATATTGTTCGTCCCCTTTAATTTTGTAAAGCTCAATCAATCCGCCAATAACTACGCCTTGATTATAAGTCCAGGTTGTACCTCCATTATTTTTGCAGGCATTGTTCAGACCGTCATTCACCAGATTATCCGAATTCATCATCCCGCTGCTCTGGAACCAGGCCCATTCTTTTTCCGCCCAGTCCAGAAAACTTCCTTCACCGGTATCCTCAGGAGTGCGCTGGTGCAATCTGGCGGCGATGGTCAGAAATAGTTCATTCGTGATCGCATTTTTATACGATCTGTCTTTGTTCCACCAAACCCCGCCATTGCAGGTCGAATCCCATGCACCTTTCATATCTTCGAAAATCGTTTTGGCCATATCCAGATAGCGCTGCTCTTGCGTTAAATCATAGGCTTTAATCCATGCAAGGGCCCACCATCCTTCATCATCGTAGTAATGATTCAAGAAATTCCCGGCTTTATGTTTCTCATATGTATTCGAAATGACATGAAGAAATTCAGTGCTTTCTGACTGTGAGCTGTAATCGATAATCGCTTCGAGTGCATTCGCAGAATTCCACCAACCGGTACTATCCCATAATCCGGTATTCTCGTTATACCATCCTTGAAGCCCTGAAGCGATAGCGCTTCCAATTGTGCTGTATTCATTGCTTGCCGCATGTGCCATACCAAATGGCATAAGAAGTGTGAACGCTACGATAGTAGCTGCGATCCTTTTCTTGAATAAAGACATAAATGATCCTCCTGCCCTAAAATAAAGTTTTTGATTTCGTACGACTTATCTTGTGCACCTGAGAACCATCGTCATGTCACAGGAATCCCCCCCTAAAAATTTCGAAAGCTTTACTAGAAACTAACTTCATTTACATTCTTATGAACAAATATATTGAATATGATAATAGTTTTTTTAACCTGTAAACAAAAAAAAGACTGAATCACCTTTTTCAGATGATTCAGTCTTTCGCCTTATAATTTCACTCGTTGCAGACGCAAAGCATTCAGAACAACGGATACAGAACTCAGTGCCATCGCTGCCCCGGCAATCCATGGTGCCAAAAGTCCAAGGGCTGCAATAGGAATCCCAAGCGCATTATAACCAAGTGCCCAGAACAGATTTTGTTTGATGTTCGACATCGTCTTACGGCTCATGATCAGTGCATCGGCAAGTCGATTGAGATCACCCTGCATTAACGTAACATCCGCAGCTTCCATCGCTACATCTGTCCCTGTACCAATCGCAATCCCGACATCCGCCATCGCAAGCGCTGGTGCATCATTAATCCCGTCACCTACCATGGCAACCTTACGGCCTTGCGCCTGCAGCATCTTCACTTCCTCTGCCTTGCCTTCCGGCAAGACTTCCGCACGAACACTTGTAATTCCGACTTGCGCCGCAATTGCTTGCGCAGTTCGCTTGTTGTCACCTGTTATCATGATGACTTCCAAGCCCATCTCTCGTAAACGGGATACGGCTTCCCTTGATGTCTCTTTGATCGTATCTGCAACAGCTACCATTCCCGCATAGCTTCGATCGATTGCAATCAACATCACGGTCTTCCCTGCTTCCTCGAGTTGAGACATTTGATCCCATGCAGAGGTAGCATCGATATCATATTGAGCCATTAATTTACGTGTTCCTGCGAGTACTTCTTGACCCTCAACGACAGCACGAATGCCGTAACCTGGGATCGCTTCAAATTCATTCACAGCAAGCATTTCTACTTCTTTTGCGCGGATTCCCGCTACAATCGCTTCTGCTAACGGATGTTCCGAATTCTGTTCCGCTGACCCTACAAGCTGAAGGAAACGCTGTTCATCTACGTGATGAAGCAGGATATCTGTTAATTCTGGTTTCCCTTTGGTCACCGTACCCGTTTTATCTAAAATGACCGTGTCAATTTTTTGCGCAGATTCCAAATGTTCTCCGCTTTTGAACAGTATACCCAATTCAGCCGCTCGGCCCGAGCCTGCCATAATCGAAGTCGGTGTTGCCAGACCTAAAGCACATGGGCATGCAATGACAAGCATGGCGATGGTCTTCTCTAACGCACCGGAGAAATCTCCTGGTGTAATTATAAAATACCACACGAGAAATCCCAGGACAGCTAACCCAACTACGATGGGAACGAATACGCCGGAAATGACGTCTGCCACCCGTTGTATGGGCGCTTTTGAGCCTTGGGCTTCTTCGACCACTTTGATAATCTGTGCTAAAGCGGAATCCTTACCCACCTTGGTTGCACGGATCTGTAGACGTCCATTCTTATTGATCGTCGCTCCAATCACCGTGTCTCCTGCCTTCTTGCCGACTGGAATACTCTCGCCCGTGATCATGGACTCATCTACCGACGAAGTTCCCTCTAACACGTCTCCATCCACCGGTATTTTCTCGCCCGGCTTCACAATGACAATATCGCCTTGAACGACAGCTTCGATCGGAATCACAAGCTCAGATCCGTCGCGTACGACAAGAGCTGTCTTCGCCTGCAATCCCATTAATGTCTTGATTGCCTCGGAAGAACGACCTTTTGCAATCGCCTCGAATAACTTACCTAATATGACAAGCGTGATAAGTACTGCACTCGTCTCATAGTACATCTCAGGTCCGTGGTGTACGGAACCTCCTGCTATCGCCCATTGAATGGTTAAGTATAAACTGTAAAAGTACGCTGCCGAAGTACCTAACGAGATCAATACGTCCATATTGGCGCTGCGATTCGTTAAGGCCTTGTAAGCACTAATATAGAATTGGCCCCCGATGATAAATTGTACGGGCGTTGCCAGGATAAGCTGAAACCAAGGATTCATGAATAGATCAGGCATCCAAATCCAAGATAGGAAAGAAAAGTGACTCACCATGGACCATAGCAACGGCAAAGAAAGAATGGCTGAGACGAGCAGTTTCACTTTTTGCTTCGTAATCGCTTGTTGTCTCATTGCGGAGGGATCCACTTGGTCTTCCTGCACCATAGCATGATACCCCAGCTTCTCCACTTTCTCCTGAATGGAGGTTATCGATACATCCTCCGAGCGATACTCTACATGCGCTGTCTCCATCGCAAGATTCACGTTGGCGACGACGACACCCTCCAACCGATTAAGTCCTTTCTCAATACGCGTGGCACATGCAGCACAGGTCATCCCTGTAATTTGCAAATTCACTTGCGTATCCGATCGTTTCTCTGGTTCCATGATGTTCACCTCTCCCTTTTCTCACTTTCTATTAGACAATGTCATATCCTTGATCTGTAATAGCTTCTTTAATTTGCTCCGGCGTCACTTTTTGAGCATCGAACTCAACAGCTACCGTCCCATTCGCAAGATCGACTTTACCGCTTGCTCCGATATTTTTTAACGCACCTTCTACAGATTGTACGCAATGATTACAAGACATACCTTCAACCTTTAATGTTACATGTTCCATGTTCGTTATCTCCTTTGAAATTTATTGGATGATCCTGTGATTCATCTCGATCACAAACTTAGTATACCCCCCTATACTATATTTGTCAACAAAAAATAGGATACCCCCTGTACCTATTTATATCTCCAAAAAAATGAGGAGGCAGCTGCCACCTATTTTCTTCTTATTTCATTAATTTATTCATCGTCGTGATCAATTCATCGAGAACATCGTGATCGCCCTCTTGAATCCGTTCCACGACACAGCTTTTCATATGATGCTCTAGTAACAGCTTCCCTACACCGTTTAATGCGGATTGGATTGAAGAAATTTGGTTTAACACATCGTCGCAATACGTATCCTTCTCAATTAACCCCTTCACACCGCGAACCTGACCTTCAATCCGATTTAATCGACTGATTAAATTGCTTTTGGTTTTATCCGAATGGTGACTTTTACGAGCATGCCCGTCTGCACAAGCTTCATGGGAATGTGATTCTTGATTAACTTGTTCCTTTTCCATGACTCTCTCGCCTCTCTTCTTCTTTATGTTACTTCTATTATACGATAGCCCCCCTACCTATGCAAATGGTTTCATTAGATGTCCAATGATCTAATTTATCTGGAAAGATTGAGATAATTAGCCATCAATCTTTAGATAGATTAATCAATTTTATTGGATTATAATTGAGATTGCTTATCATGCACATTTTATTAGAAAGGAGCGTCTGCATGGACAAGCTCAAATTATTTATGAAAGCTGCGCGGTTTCGAGTGATTCCGGTCATGCTGATTCCTGTATTACTAGGTGCTCTCGGAGCTTATGTCTGGGATGGTGTGTTCCATCCATTACTGCTCATACTTACGTTGGTTGGCTCTGGTGCAGCGCACTTATTCTCCAATTTGATTAATGATTTGTGGGATTATAAAAATGGTGTCGATGTCGTTGCCAATCAGACCGAAGGGTTAGTTACGACGAATTCCGGATTTCTAGCCAACGGTACAATATCCATAAAAACGTTTGCCAGACTTACCTGGAGCATTTTCGGCCTCGCATTTGCCTGTGGGATCATCTTGAGTATGATTAGCGGTTGGTGGGCCTTTGTCTTAGGTATCTTGGGCGGTCTGATCGCTTACTTCTATGTCGCGCCTCCCCTGAAATTCGGATATCGTGGCAAAGGGTACAGTGAAATTGCCATCCTGTTATCTTTCGGGATTTTACCCATCGCGGGTGCTTATTATGTACAGACAGGCCATTTCGACTACCGTGCCGTTTTGCTATCCTTGCCTGTAGGTCTGTTAACGACATTATTGCTGTTCAATCATCATTTCTTGCATTGGCAAGCGGATAAAGCTACGGGGAAAAACACCTTGGTTGTCGTGTGGGGCGAAATGAGAGCATTGAAGTTCTCCCGTCTACTATTATTCTTAGCCTATGGTTCGCTCATCCTATGTGTCATCCTTGGTATTCTGCCTATATATGGACTCATCGCCTTAGTAACGGTCATTCCGATCTATAACGTGTACGGTCGTTTAAGCAGTACCAATCAATCGTACGCCTACTTGCCGCTCATGGGCGCTTCCTTGAAAGCATCGATGCGCTGCGGGATCATTATGATCCTTTGCCTGATTATCGAAGGAATTTTACAATAATATCGAATGAGAAACGAGGTTATATCCATGGACAAACAAGTTACAACAGCGAAAAAAGCTGCCAAAGAACAACAATTAACGTTTGGTGATTTCCATACGATCTTAGATGAAGGCAACAAATGGACCATCGGCGGATTTAAGCTGCCTGACGGTACGTTCTGGGAATACCGTGAACCGGAAGCGGTCGTCATTGTTCGGAATGATATCCTATATGTTCGTGCCCCATTAAGCCGCCAGAACGATAAAGTTCAAATTCTCGATAATGCGAAGCATATGTACTATTCTGTGGAAAACGTGGTTGTTCCGGAAAAAGGCGAAGTCACATTCGAGCTTCAAATCCGTGCACGCACGCAAGGTACGGCACCAAACGATTTATATGATGGTTACGTATCCTTGAATCTGTTAGATTTCACGACGGGTGCAGCTTTGGACTTCTTCGCAGGTAACGACAAATATGCCAGTGTATATGCCGTCCTTCCCTTCCCTGGCGTAACGGTGCCGATCGTCGACAAGACAAAATATTTCTGTATTTTTAAAGAAGATACCAACTTCAAAGCTAGAGAATTCAACACGTACAAAATTACTTACAATCGCGCTAACGATGAAGTCGTATTTTATCTGAATGGCGAGGAAGTTCGCCGTGAGAAGAACGTTCCGATTAAATTCAATCAATTCACGATTGCTCTCGGCATCATGACCGAAAAAGATTTAACGCCTGAAGGCAGCGTCTCTGTTCATGGACAGACGGTTATTGCTGAATATTCACCGGTTAAAGTATCGATTACTGAATAAATTCCGATGTTTAAAAGACAAGGGCAACCCGCTCAGGGTTGCCCTTGTGTGTTCTTTACCGCATAACATCTTCAAAAGGCCTCGATCGAGGTTTGCTCATACCCATCCACGTGCAAGATAAGCTTGATAACCTTTCTCCGTAAGTACCGCTAATTCCTTGAATAGTTCCTCATCCACGACTTTGAAGTTAAAGCATGACTTCCCCTGCATGCGTTTCTGCAAACCTATTGAGATTCCTTGTAACAAATCAGGGCAAGCATACACCGGCATCAAGTAATAACTCACATAGTTCTTCTTTACTTGTACAGAACCGAAGAAGGTAATTTGCTTATATATGGGGTTGATTTGATGCGTATTGAGGTAATACACCTCATCGGTATTTGTTTTTACATCCATTTCAGGCGCGTATTGCTGCAGGATAAGCTTCAACCCTTGAAATACTTGTGTAAATTGATCTACATTAGGCAACGGCAAATTGAACCTCCTTTTCAAATACTAAAGATTTCTTTCTTAAGATTGACGCTCTCGAAACCTCTCGGCTTAAATTATGCACTTTGTTCCTGAATCCGTAATTGTTGGGTCGCAAACTCATGGTACATCGGATGCGAATGAAGTAAGGTTTCATGCGTACCTATCCCTGTCACCGTCCCTTTTTCGATAAAGACAATCTGGTCGGCATCCACAACCGTAGACAAGCGGTGCGCAATGACTAGCGTCGTACGGCCTTGCATCAGGTTATCCAGTGCTTCTTGAACGACGATCTCCGATTTACTATCTAAACTCGAAGTCGCTTCATCCAGCATCAAAATTTGCGGGTCCCGTAACAAAGCTCTCGCAATCGCAATTCGTTGCCGTTGCCCGCCAGATAATTTCACGCCTCGTTCCCCTACTTCGGTATCATAACCTTGCGGTAACTCCTCAATAAACTGATCCGCGTATGCCATAGAAGCCGCATGTTTTAATTGTTCCGGAGTCACGTCTCGGTCCACACCGTAACAGATATTATCACGGATCGTCCCTCCAATTAACGGACTTTCCTGTGTGACGTACCCAATCTGATTTCTCCAAGATTGTAAAGAGTATTGCTCAATCGATTTTGCACCTAACTTGATCGATCCCGATATAGGTTGGTAGAACCTTTCGACAAGCGAGAATAACGTTGTTTTACCGCCACCACTCGGACCCACGATTGCCGTGACTTTGCCGGGCTCAATCGTAAAGCTAACCCGCTTCAACACCGCTTCCTCTTGATCATATCCAAAAGCTACATCATTCAATACAATAGGTTCATTTGCACTAGATACCTGTTCACCAGACGTATGGTCTTCTTCATCCGCTTCAAGTGTGCCCATAATTCGTTCCGTAGCCCCAATGGCCTTCTGGAACTGCGTGAAAAACTGTGTCAACTGTGTCATTGGAATGACGATCTGGAACAGATAGAGTATAAAAGCGACCAATTCACCCGCTGACAATACCCCAGAAGATACGCGCATCCCACCATATCCGATAATAACGACTAATAAGAGCATCATAACGAAGGACACCAGCGGAGATATCATCGCCTGTACACGTCCTTCTTTTAGTCCGTAACGGAACAAATTATTAATTCCTTGACTCCCATTGTCGTACTCTCTTGCCTCAGAATTGGAAGACTTCACGAGTCGAATTTCAGATAACACTTGCGTAAGCACAGCTGTAAAAGAAGCCGTCTCATCTTGTAATCCACGTGAAATTTTCATCATTTGTTTTCCGAGGGGAACGAGAATGAGCACGCAGAGTGGAATGACAATTAGCATGATTAATGTCATTTGCCAATCGAGATAGATTAATACAGCCAATGACCCAATGACCGATATCACACCTGTAAACAATCCAGATAGGTGTTCTGAGATAAGTCCTTTTACGACTCCTGTATCATTGGTCATCCGGCTAATGGTCTCACCTGTTCGGTTGTTATCATAGTAGGATACGGGAAGGACGAGCAGCTTTTTCCATAACCGATCCCTTAAATTCGCTACAATCTGCTGCCCTACATAGTTCAACATATAAATCGATACCCCAGCCGCGATCGTCTGTGCGACGAAAGCAATCACGAGTCCAGCGATTTGCCAGCCGCTAAATGACGCTAACGAGAAGCTATCCACCAAATTTTTCGTAAACATCGGAATCACGAGTCCGACGAGCGTTGAGACAACACTTAGACATAATGCAGTAATTAGCATCCATTTCGACGGCTTCGTCTCTCGAATTAACCGAAGAAATTGTCGCCAGTTTGGCTGTGATGCTTCAGTAGATGGTTTCATTACATTCAACCCCTATTCCATTGTGTTCATATATTTGTTCTGAGGATAGGATACATAATGAATGTAAACAAAATTTAAACAGCTCATTCGGATGTTGTTAAACTTCTGCGATCGCTTGATACTCCTGTCGTAAAATCGAAAATAAATACGAATCATGATACTTTTCTTTGGCCCATCTATGCTCTCTTAAATGACCCTCCTGCTTCATCCCCATTTTTCGCATAACATTCGCGGAACCCACATTATCCGGACGGCATGTTGCGTAGATCCGATGCAATTCTTGCCCCTGAAACCCGAACGTGACAAGTGCCTGCGCTGCTTCTGTTGCATAACCTTTCCCCCATGCATCTGGGTGAAAACAATATCCGACCTCCCCATTGCTCCTATGAAGCACTAACCCACAACCACCGATAAGCTCCCCGGAACCCTTCAAGGTAACGGCAAGTTCATAGGATTGGCGAGGTATTTCTTGTTGCGAACGGATCATCTGCTCTATATACGCTTTCGTGTCCTCCTCTGAATTCGGACCCCACAGCATGTATTGTGTAACTTGTTTATTGGAAGAGTATGCGTGTACTGAAATCCAATCTTCACGTGTAAAATCACGCAGTACCAACCTCTCTGTTTCCAATTGCATGGTGAACCCTCCCTAAATCACAAATAGGTATAACAAAAGACAGTTCAAAACGAAACTACCGTTTTGACTGCCTTCGATGCTCACTTTCTACACCATCGACCATCGACATTATTCAAATAAACTGACACGGACCGTAACTTGTTCATAAGTCAACATGGTATATAATTGGCCTCGATGATGATACAGATGTCCAAGGATTTCAAGCAACCATTCATACTTCGAATAACGAACGCCCCAGTACGACGTTGTGTACGCAGCCAATTGTTCGTTGTTCAATGGCGTGTATTCAGCGACCAGATCCTCATAATTCTTCCTTAATCCCTCCATGATATCATCCAGAGAATGAAATGAATGACTATCATAGAATTTCGTCATTTCTATGGACGTCGCCTCATTCGAGATCAGCAAATCTGCTTGACATAGGACCGCAAGATGCGTAAGAAGTTCCCAGATTGAGCGTTTCTCACCATGGGGTCTCTTGCTTAAATCAACATCCCTCAACTGTTCACACATGGTTAAGATAGATTCGTTCGCAAGACGAATTTGATGGAGCACCGATGCCACCATCATCACATTTGATTCCTTTTCAGTTGTTCTAAAATGCCAAGACGGTCGATTTGAATCCAATATTCTACGATTTTGCATTCTTCTAATCGATATACGGCGCTAGCTAATTCAATGATTTCTTTGCCCGTTGGAGCGTAACCCTCGTATTCCCCAATGTGTGTGCCACGCTGCTGCCATCTCACATATACTTTAGGATCTTGTGATATAACCTCTTCCACAGTTAATTGAAAAGTTCCAAACGCGTCGATCATCTCGCGCACATGGTCGGCATAATTTTGCGGTGTACGATGTACCGTCACACGATTTTCCCCGTTGATTTGATGGGCTAACACTTCATTCGCCATATAGTGTGGTGCTTGATCCGGATCCTTCCCTGATCTGACTGTTTCAAAAAAACTCCGAATTACTTGTTCGTTCGTCATTATCATTTGCCCCTTGTTGTTGATTTTCAATCTATCGAACAGTACTTGGCTTCATCAAATCTCGATCAATGAAATTCGCAGAGACGACGGGAATCCCGATTTCCTTCGCCCATATGGAGAGTTGTCCCACATGATGGACTTCATGCACAATCACATGCCGCATGATTTCGCTTTTATAGAAGGTCTCTCCTCCCCAAGAGGATGTTACCTGTTCATACTCCATCTCATCTTGCCACTGCTCGATAAACACTCGTAACTCCATTCTTAGCCGATCTGATAATTCTTTGACGGATTTCAGATCCTTATATTCGTCCATTTGGATGGGAATATCCGTTTCATTGTTGACGGCTCTCACCCAGCTATACTCGACGTCGATCAGATGCAACATCGTTTTTAGAAAGGAGCCCAGACCTCCGTTTCGTTCACGCCACAATTCCGTGTCAGGTACGGTCTCCAACGCCTTGAACCACTCATCCCGTACCTGCCAGTTATAGTAAAATAATGATTTCACTTCTACTACGCACCCCTGCTTCAAAAAATTCGATTGCATACTCTTTTGACACGCTTGTGACTTTGATAACTACTTAATCATTGATATCTGTTCTCTCATGCCATTCGATCAGATTGATCGCATGACCGTCTGGATCATAGATGTCGAAATCAAGATGAACATTCCGGGCTGAGGACCAGTTATGTAAGGGGCCAACTTTGATGCCTTGTTGTGTAAACTTCTCGTAAAGATCAAGCACATGGCTGCAATTCAAATTAAATACCGGCTGCTCGTAAATTTGGAAATCCCGGTCTTCGATTAATGTTAGCAGCGGTGAGTGTTCACCAATCCGATAATTCGCACCACGCCCCTCATCCCACTGCTCAACATCACGCAATGCGAGTCCCAGTACATCAGAGTAAAATGCGATGGACTGCTCTAGATTACTTACATGTACGAATACTGCGCCTAAATAGTTGACCGTCATAAAAATGACCTCCCATTGGATTAGAAAGTACTGAAAAAGCCTTTGACCTTAATATAAAATCCTCTACCCTCGGCCTTTCGAGAATGAGCGACCGCGTTTAGATGTGGGTTATATCACCAAATCGATTTTTTAGTTTCGATACGTCGAAACTTTTATAATTCAATTGTAGAAGCGGGCCTTCCTCGATTTTTTCATCCGGATGAGCCTTATTATTCATCTATATTGGATTCGTACAGGATAGGACGTCTGGATGAGCTTCGTTACTCATCTATGTTGGATGAATACAGGATAGGATTCACGAATTGAGGATTATTGGTGTTTTTCGTCCTAGTATGTTGGAAATATACACTATAGACGCTTAAATATAGGCAAATCCGTTAAAGTTAGTGGATTTATCCAACATAGCAATCTTCTATAATTCTTTCAACATATGAATATCAAAAGGCTCTTTCTCGAACAGTTCCGGATCGACATCGTCCGTAATCTGGCCACCCTGATGCTGGTAGAAGTATACCGCGGATCGTGTCTCTGTCGAAGAGATGTATAAGTACTTCGCTCCTCTGCTCCTCGCCTCCTCACTCAGCACATTCATGATGGTCGTCCCCACACCTTGCCTTCTATAGGATCTGGATACATACATCAAATCGAGCTGCAGAATATTTTGATTCACCCCACGGAAACGATGTGCAAGCACGCCAAAACCAATAAGTAAATCTCCGTCAAAAGCCCCTAAGGCACGTCCTCCAAGGGTTAATTCCTCCGCGAACCGATTTTCGATTTCTTGCAGCGTAGCCTGATCCCAACTGGGGCATTCATGATTTGCATCTGTTTCAATTAATGCTCCATTAAGATACTCATAAGTATAGTCGATCGCTTCGGATCGATCTATTTCTTTAAGTTTGTTACAATCTTCGATCGTCATGGTTCTATAGATAATCATGTTCATTCCCCTTATTTCTTTATTTAATATCACGCAACGAGATTAGATTTCCCTATGAAAACGTTGCATGCTGTAAGTTATCAACCCATATCCAGTTCCAAATACGAGACCAGATGATGCAAAAAAGCAAATAAATAAAAGTGTTTCAGATGACAAGAATGCACTCCAATCTCCGCCACTAAAAGAACGAACGATAAAATAAACTGGAAAGATGCACATGACTCCGCACATAATAGGGTATAGCAAATATTTGATACAATGATGCACGCTCTTCTTGACCAAATAGCAAATCAATAGATAGAGAGGTGCCAATACCAAGCAATAACTAACTGCAGACCAATAGATTAATGCCCTTAAATCTCCACCTATTGTCTGGCCGAAGCCATACCATAAGGTGTACTTATAGGATAAAAACCCCGTCGTATAAGAGATCATAAAAAGAAGGATAAAAAAAATTATTCGCCGCCCTGGCATCACTTATTTCGCCACTCCTCCTGAGTTAAACCATACATAACCCGATCTAGAAAGCGTCCCTGCAGAAGCTCGTAATCTCGTAACACCCCCTCTTGGATAAAACCTAGCTTTTCTGGAATGGCTCGGCTCTTCTCATTATCGGACGCCACCCCGATTTCCACCTTGTTAAGATTGTAATGAACGAATGCGTGTTGAATAAGTGCTTTGACAGATCTGGATACATACCCGTTACCTTCAAATTCTTTTCCTAGCCAGTAACCAATCTCCGTTTTCCGATGATCTTGATCAAGATATAAATATCCAATAGAACCTACGAGTGTCTCTTCGATCCAGATCCCTAACCAATACCCTTCTTCCTTCGCAAATGACATCCGCTTACTTTCGATGAATTTCTTCGAATCCTCTACTTCCCAAGTCATCGTAGGAAATGATAACCACGAACTCAGATGCTCTCGATTCGAATCTATTAATTGGAACAGTGCCTCCGCGTCTCTTGTCTCGAATAATTTCAATGATATGGTGCCATCCACCTGATAAGTAAACATCTTTCCACCCTCAATGAGCTCATTTTTTCTTTTACACATCTATTGAATATGTTACACCATGTGGAAATTGTATACAATTTATATCTTACGAACGCCTAGCAATAACATCCTAATTTCTGCCACAACCTCTCCCTCTTCATGATGTATCCCAGTGGTATAATGAAATACGTATAATTTGGAAAAAGGAGTGTCCTTCGTTGGTATCAAAATTTGCTCGTATTACCGCTAGTCTAGCCATTCTATCCACACTATTCCTTGCTGGATGCAGCAACAGTTCAGAATCCCAAGAGCAGCACCACACCGCGAATGGCGATCTACAAGAAAAAACGGGTTCCTTATCGAAGCTGCCGTCATTTCTTGATCAAGCTTCCGAAACGATACGTTCTGCCTATGTTACCGCTTCTACGGTCACGGATTCACTCCCCTATATTCCATGTTATTGCGGCTGCGGAGAGAGTGCTGGGCATGAGAGTAATTTGAACTGCTTCATCGACGAGATTCAAGAAGATGGATCCGTTATCTGGGACGATCACGGAACACGCTGTGGGGTTTGCATGGAAATTGCACTGACGACCGCGGCATTAAAAGAGAAGGGATTGTCCACTTCAGATATCCGTACCTATATCGATCAGACCTATGCGGAAGGTTACGCTGCGCCAACACCGACGCCCATGCCATCATAGATTTGGTTGACTCTATATCACTAACCCTCAACCTACGTTGAAGGGTTATTTGATTTGACGATCGGATAAAATAATGATACGCTAGGCATAGCAATTAAATTGTGCGCAATCAGAATTTGAATTACATCCTTATTGAGGTGCTTTATGGAACAGTTATCCGATCATTATCTACGACTAGATCAACAACTTTGCTTTGCCTTGTATACCTGTGAGAAAGAAATGACGAAGCTGTATCGTCCTCTTCTTGAGGATCTTGGACTCACGTATACACAATACATCACCATGCTGGCTTTATGGGAAAAGGATGAGATTTCGGTCAAAACCCTAGGTCAGAAGCTTTTTCTAGATTCTGGGACATTAACTCCTTTACTGAAGCGGCTCGAAGCCTCAGGACTGCTCCGTCGGGAGCGAGATGCACAAGATGAGCGAGTTGTCATCGTGCGGCTTACGGAGCAAGGTATCGCCATGAAACAACAAGCTTGTGCGATCCCGCTTCAAATCGTTCATCGAACTCAACTTTCACCTGAAGAACTGATCAAACTCCGTGATGAATTAACCCAATTAACGAACATTCTGAACCAATATACCGAGGAGGAATCCTAACATGTCCATCTATAATATCCCGTTAGAGACCATTCAAGGCCAAGCAGCCAATACATCCGATTACGATGGCAAGGTACTTATTGTTGTGAATACGGCGAGTAAATGTGGGTTTACGCCGCAATACGAGGGGCTTGAAGCACTTTACAAGAAATATCAAGCACAAGGTTTAGAAATTCTAGGCTTCCCTAGCAATCAATTCGGTGGTCAAGAACCTGGGGATAACACAGAAGTGGAATCTTTCTGCCAAATCAATTACGGCGTAAGCTTCCCGCTTTTCGCGAAGACGGATGTGAAAGGCAACGATGCGCATCCACTATACAAAACATTGATCCATGATGCGCCATTTCAAGGGTTTAACACGGAAGACCAAGGCGGTGCGAGATTTCAAGGCATGTTCGAGCAAAGAATGCCCGAAGAGTTGAAAACTGATGAGGTAAAGTGGAATTTCACGAAATTCTTAGTGAATCGCCAAGGTCAGGTCGTAAGCCGCTTTGAATCCTATGCGACACCGGAGAGCTTGACAGCCGATATCGAGAAATTGCTATAATACGCAGAACATATCAAAAAGACGCATTCGATGAGATCGATTGCGTCTTTTTATTTATCTATTTCTTCTCATGGAAATGTAATACGATCTCAATCACTTCCGAACGACTGGCTAGTCGGATCGGCGGCCCCCAGCTACCAAAGCCTGAGGAGACAATGACATGCATCATTCCTTTTTGCATATAACCCCAATCCAGCTCGAACAAGCGGCGCGTAATCCAATGATTCGGAGCAAATTGTCCGCGATGGGTATGGCCCGATAACAAGAGATCTGCCCCTGCATGGGCTGCTTTATCAAAATGATATGGCTGGTGATCCATCACAATAATCGGCTTCGAATGATCTAATGGCGCTAATAAGGCTTCGATTCCTGCTCTTCCTTCGGGATCCATACCCTCCGCAGCTTTATCTTTTCGCCCAACGACATAGAACAAATTGTCCACGAGGACGGTCTCATCACGCAACACTTGAATGCCAATCTTCTTCATTTCTTTCACATACTGCTCGATATGTCCGCCGTAATACTCATGATTTCCCAATACAGCATATACACCAAGGCGCGCATGTAATTGTTTCATCACCTTGGCCATGTTATTGCGCATGAACGGTTCAATATCATCATCGATCACGTCACCGGGCAATAAAATAAGATCGGGTTGCATCGCTCGCATGTGCAGGATCAGACGTCGCAAATGTCTTTTGCCGACAATATTTCCGAGATGAATATCCGAAGCAACCAGGATGCGTAGTTCTTTTAGACCCCCGGCAATCTTCGGTACTTCTAACTCGTAAGTACGTTTGACTGTCGACCAGGCATTCCATGATCCGCGCAGCAGAAGCGCAATGAGCACGATACCCACAATTCCGCTCAGAAATGGAACATAAGATGTACTCGCGATGCCTGCAAGATGCAAGAACCATGCCACAAGGTCTGTGATGGGCAGCAGAATAACTGCGAACTCTAGAACCGCAATATAATACGAGCCAACGACCTTCAAGCCTCTACCTAACGGACCCGGCACCAGTCGAAATCTTCCGATGAGATAAGATAATGCTACGACCCAGAACAAAATCCAATACAACGTACCCGCCAGCGGTACATCATAAAAAGACAACAACCAGTTTCCATGCCAGCCCACATACAGATTAATGATAATAAACGTAATTACGACAGGAATAAACCTCAACGACATCCCAACTCTCTACCCACTTTATACAGTTGCCTCAATAAATTCCTTGATACGCTGGTTATGAATGTGAAGCATCCTCAATCCTTTTGCGGCATCTTGAATTTGTTCAACTAATACCTCACTACGATCTACTTGATCAAAATAGCGACCGAGAAAGTGCACGAATACATCCAACTTTCGGAGCTGAATCAAAAATGGCATGGCCCGTCTCTCTTCTTCCGACAGTTGTATGACGGACCGATAACCACGCAAGAAAGCATCGATCGCATCCCACGCAGGTTCTTCCACCAGCATCCCGGATAACACAACGGCAGGCTCCATGGCTCGCAGATCCAAGGTACAGAATTCAAAGTCTAACACAGCGCTTATCTCTAACTGCTTCTGCTCATGTACCAATAGATTCGAATCATTGACATCTCCATGCACAAGCTGATGCGGCAATGCACGCAATTCGGGTACATGTGCCCGGAAATTCATAAGTGCGCTATAGATCTCTTTCAATTCATCCGCTTGATCCTCAAATGGAGCTGGAGGAGTGAGACAGAATGCCGCAATTTTCTCCTGTGAACAGGTAGGATGGGCTGAATCCAGCTCATAATAAGGTGGATAGGCCGGCGGTACGGATACTTGTACATTCGCAAGTGCTTTTGATAATATCCCCATAACTTGTCCTTTAGAGTATGCTGTTTCCTTCAACATCCCATTCGGTCTGACACCAGGCAAATACCTGAACATACACGCATAACGTTCAGACCCATCCTCCACGAGCACATACGTATCTCCCTCGACAGTTCGCATAGGAATCGGTGTTGCGACAGGTAACTGACATGTATCCAGCGCTAACAGCACTTCATGCTCGAACCGAATCTTCGCAGACTCTCGGTGCGTCTCATAAATCCGAAGGACATAACGTCCCTCTTCCGTCTCCACATATCTTGTTGTATTGTTCCATCCCGTCTCACCTGATTGCACTTGGTAATGGGTGTGGGGGAAAAATCTCGATACAATGTGATCAAAAGGCAACTTTATTCTCCTTTACCCCCATGATTAGAGTCCGAACGCCTCCGCAATAAGACGATAGGAACGAACACGCGCTTCGAACTGATGAACGGGTGAAGCAATCATGATCTCTTTCGTCTGGTAGCGCTCACTCACCGCGATAATACCTTCTTTTACCTGCTGCGGTGTACCCACGATACTCCGATGGCGTCTCTGTTGAAGACGAGCTTCATCATATTCAGTATACGGGAAGTTAAGCGCCGTTTCTACGGAAGGGAACGTAGATAACTCCATCCCTTTCTCTAATTGTAAAAAGAATAGCGCTGTACTTGTCGCAAGCTTCCGTGCTTCTTCTTCCTCTTCTGCACAGATTGCCATGACACAAACCAACGGTTTTGGCTGGTCATATAAGTCCGAAGGCTGGAAGTGATTCAAGTAATGCTGCATCGCGATTTCCCCACCCGGTACGCCGAAGAATTGCGCATAGGCAAATGGCAGACCTTGTTGAGCTGCAATTCGAGCACTACCGTCACTTGAACCCAATAACCACATTTCTGGCGCGGTGGATAGGATCGGCGCTGCGGATAACTTCGCAAATGGATGATTGGGCGGTAAGTTATCATGCAAATACCCTTTCAAATCCTCCACTTGATTCGGATATTGATCGATTCCAGCATACATACCTGATTGTAGAGCTCTTGTTGATAACGGCATTCCGCCCGGGGCACGCCCTAATCCCAGATCAATTCTGCCTGGATGCAAAGCTTCCAGCAATCGGAAGTTCTCCGCCACTTTATAAGGACTATAATGGGAGAGCATGACACCGCCGGAACCGACACGGATTCGTTCCGTGGATGCTGCTAGATGTGCCAACAAGACCTCTGGGCTGGATTGAGCCAAAGCTTTTGAGCCATGATGTTCGGACACCCAGAATCTAGCATATCCCAGCTTCTCAGCTTCTTGGGACAAACGTGTTGTCTCCTGTAATGTTTCGAGGGCTGTCTGCCCTTCACCAATATGGGAATGATCTAATACACCTAATTTATACATGGATGTTCACCTCTTCTTCTGTTAGTTTAAATCATTCGCCAACAGTTGTCACGTTAACTATTTAGTAGACGAACAAAAATAAGCAGCCCATCCCTAGGGTAGGGAGGACTGCTGCTAAATCTTTTGTATTAGTGTCCCATCATCATGGTTGCGTTCGGATTCTCTCCACTTTCGGATGGTTCTGACACGCCATCTTCGCCGCCACCGCTCTTCGGTTTACGAAGAATAATGGATAATAGCGCACCAAACATGGCAATCGCCATCGTCAATAAGAAGGTATCTGTAAATCCAGATACGGTTCCTTGGAGTGGATTTACACCTTCCGCGATATGCGTTGTCGTACGAGAAGTGAAAAACCCGGTTAACCCTGCTACTGCGAATGATGTCATCACTTGCTGCGCCGCCGTTGTTAACGGGGTCACGCGATTAACAAGATGACGCGGAGCTGATTGCAGGACATGTGTATTAATGGCCATCATGGAAAGACCCATACCAGCGCCCATTAAGGCTAGTGGTAAAATGACCATGCCAAGACCCGTTTCCAATGTAATTCGGGATAACAAGTATAATGCGACAGAAATAATGCCTAATCCCGTAATCGCTAATGGACGTGCTCCATACTTATCGAAAAGCTTCCCGCCGATCGGCATAAAAATTCCGGAAGCTAATGCTTGAGGAAGTAAAATTAATCCTGTCTCGACTGGCGTATATCCTTTGACTTGTTGTAAGAAGATCGGCATCAGAATAATCGCGCCAAATAAGGCAATTTGAGATACCCATGAGATGATAACTCCCCGCGTAAAATCAGACGATCCGAACACGCGCAATTCAAGCAATGGTTGTTTGTGACGCAATTCAACGATGATGAATAACAACAGCGCCACGCCACCTACGATAAGACCCGTAATAGCCTGTGTAGACGTCCAGCTCTTCCCGCCTTCATTCACAGCATACGCTAATGAAGCAAACGCAATTGGTGCCAGAATAATTCCAAGCAAATCTAATGAAGGAACGGTCTTCCGTTCGATCTTCGGCAAATACTTCAACCCAACTAAGATAGCAATAATACCAATTGGAAGGTTAATCAAGAAAATCCAGTGCCAGGTGACGTACTGAACGAAATAACCCGATAATACAGGTCCTAACGCAGGTGCTAGCAGCATTGGTACACCGAGCATCCCCATGATGGAACCCATCTTCGCAGGAGGCGCAAGTCTAAACACCATAGCCATCCCGATTGGTGATACCATACCTCCGCCGATCCCTTGAATAATTCGATAAACAATTAATTGTTCCGGCGTTGTTGCAAGCGAACATAATAAAGATCCGAGCGTGAACAAAGCAATTGTAACCAGAAACACTTGCTTCGCACCAAATCGGTCGACCATCCATCCTGCTAAGGGAATAACAGCAGATAATGCTAACGTGTAGCCTGTGATGGTCCATTGAATTGTCGACAATCCCGTATTAAAATCTTCTACGAACTTAGGAATTGCGACATTGACAACCGTGCTGTCCAGAATAACCATAATCATTCCGATAATGACAGCAAGAAGTGGCCCTATAATGGCCTTTAATGAGAACTCTTGTTGACTCGTATCTCCTTGAAGTGTCGCCATGCATTTGTCCTCTCCTCTATTGTTTTTTCCTATCCATTGTTCATTATAAGGTTTCAACTTGAGAAAGCAAACAATTTGTGCGCTGTCTGTACAAAAAATCACACAAGAAGTACAAACATCACATCAACCGTTGATTTAGCCTACTTTCCCTAACAATAAACTAATGATAAGAATAACAAAGACCAACGACGTAATTCCGATATAGAGGCTGTCTTTCGCCTTGACAAAGACAAGAACAGTGATCCCCACACGGAGTATCGGCGTCAGGATCAATAAGAATAATCCGATTAACATGACGGCAAAAGGTTTGCCTTGAACAGCGCCTTCAAACATCTCCATGAGTGTTGTAGGGTAGACATCTCCTGGATAACCGCTATCCCCCGAGATCAGGAACCACAGGATTCCCACAAGAATAACAAAACCGCTGCACAATACACCGATCCGTAAAACGCGACTTACGAACAGCTCTGCTGTAAAGATTTCCTCTTGCATTTTTTGTTCATTGGTTGGGTTCGTACTCATATCTTAATGCCAACCCCCTGTAGAATCATTTGGATCGCGACATAAGCCATCACCGGAATGAATATTTTACGAATCGTTTTACTTTTCAATCGTTGCATGATTCTCGCCCCAATTGTTGCACCCACTAAAACACCAATGGCGACGGGTGCCGCATAGAACGGATTAATGTCTCCCCGGAATAAATAGACCCCCGCACTTGCGGCTCCTGTAACACCCATCATGAAATTACTTGTTGCACTGGATACTTTTAACGGTAATTTCATGAACACATCCATCGCCATAACTTTAAAGCTCCCGCTACCGATCCCAAGCAACCCGGAAATCACGCCAGCACCATACATCACACCAAATCCGCCGTATACCCGATCTACATTATATTTGACCGTTTTCTGGAGGGCTTTATCATAATACTCTCCCTGCAGGTTTAATTTCTCTGCCAGCGGGTCCAACTTCACTTCCTGCGGAAGCTCATCTTTCGTCTTCTTCACCATCGCGTAAGCCGAGTACAGCAATAATAAACCAAAAATCATATACAATACATTCGGCGCCACTAATCCTCCGATAAAAGCTCCCGTGATGGCCCCCACCGTCGTGGCCACTTCCAAGAACATACCGACGCGCAAATTTGTAATACGATCTCGTATGTATGCAATGGCAGAACCACTAGAAGTTGCAATAACCGATATAATACTGGCTCCGATCGCGGTCTTAATATCCACGCCAAATAGCAGTGTTAATGCCGGCGTAACGACGATACCTCCACCTAGTCCCAGTACCGCGCCAACAATACCAGCTAAGATGGCAATACCAAAAATTTCAATCATCATCGATGTCAAATGTTTTCTCCCCCTCGAATTCGTTTATGGCATGTTGCCGATGAAAGGATGAAAGAGCTGATCCAGCATTTCAACGATTCCCGGGAATTCCGGATTAATAATTAGAATGCTGGCCATGATCCAACCCGTGACGGTTAACGTTAGAAATGTAACTTTCTCTCGCTGCGTTCCAATTCGCTTCCATAATAACTTGCTAACAAAAGCGATACAGGCTGCTAAAATAATACACATCGCGATATTCACGGTTTGTTCATTCCTTTCGTCTTGCCACCACGATGTTCCATTCCCGCGTTCACTAAGTCTACTCGCACCTTATAGTCAAAATTCACATTCGGATATACGGTCTCCCATTTACCTCTTATCTTCTGTCTCCATAAGTTCGGATAGCTCTTATAGAACATCCCATGAATATCCAGCACATCCACTTTATATTGGTGTTGTAAGACCTCCAACGTCTTCTTGATCTCAGATTGGATATGGTTAGAAGCACGCAACTCAAGCTCTTGTACATAACGAATGGACGTTGCACTCTCTGAAGTCGTATTCTGATCCACAACGAGTTGTACCCGCGAATCGATGTTCACGGTCCATTTTTCATCCCGGAACGCAGGCTTTAATCGGGTACGACTTTTCATCATCTGTAATGTAATATACCCTTCCTGGCCTGTAGGTAAAGTAATGTTCATGGTGCGATATTTGTTCCGTATCCATAATAATCCCATCGCTTGTTGCTCATTAAAATGTGCGATAAAATGATTATCTTTGACGATGGCAAGACCGTCTAAATTAAAGGTTCCGGGCTTATCCTCTTTGACGTTCGCGAATTTGATATATGGTAACGTTGTCGATCCGGAGTCTCCTAATAAATCGTCGGCCAATTCTTTGACTGATTTACTCATTCCAGGATTATTTGCCATCTTCGCTCGAAGGACTTGCGCAATGCTCGCTTCCGAATATAACGGCGCTTTTAATACATTTTTTGCGCGTCCTTCACAGATGAATACATCAGCACGTTCTCTAGAAGCCGTCTCCCGCAACATGTAATCTAGCGGCTCTCGAAGATCTTTACTCGCTAATTTCTCCCCAAGTATATACACTTCATTATGACCTAAAAATATATTTCTCGGCACCTTCTTCTGCAAATTATGAATTGCATCGGACACCGTTACCCCGACACCGGATCGATTTATCGTTGTTGAGCTTCCTCCTTGCGATTTCTGCCCCTGGCCTCCACTCTCACCTCCTCCAGAACCGCTCTTGTTGCCTAATGGAGCAAAGAATTGAAGTGTAACTTCTACCTGATCATTTTCTATCACATCAATACCTATCGCTAAGACAATCGCCAAATCTGAAATCTCTTTCCGATCCCAACATCCAGTAATTCCCACCGTGGTTGCGCAGATCAATAGTATAACCCCTAACTTACGCATTCGACAACTCACGAACCGGATCCTCATCACCGCGCGCCTTCTTTCGGTTTTCGAAATCTCATTTCCGCGATGACAACTAATAACATGGGAAAGAGATAGAAAATCACCATTGCAATAACGACCAAAGTAGTCGATATACCAATAGAGACATCTAATGCACTATGCCCCGTCCATTTCGCTAGTACGATGATCCATAAGCCAACAGGAAAAATCAGTGTTCTGTAATTTTTCAACTTGAGAAAATGGGAGATCGAGATCACAGAGACATAATAAAATACCGTAATCTTCAAGAAGGTTCCGGTCACCCATATGGTCAGCACGACAGATTCGACATGCTCAACGAATTGCCCATAACTGATATAACGAGAAGCTGCCATGACAGGATAGTTTAGCCTTGCCGCAATACTCCCGAACAATAATAGACCGACTGAATTCACGATAACCATACTAAATATCACAGCACCTAACGAAATCATCCCCCATTTCAATGCCTTTTCCTTCTTCCCAAGAAAAGGAAACAAGAAGGATATGAGAACAAACTCACTAATCCATTCATGTATGACAAAGGAACCTTTCATGGAAGGGAGGATTCCGTTCCCAAGAACGGGCATAAAATTCGTCACATCAAACTCTGGAATTAATAACACACTTACGATGAAAATCAAAAAAATAAAGATTGGGACGAAAAATATGGCACACCGCCCCATCACCTCAATGCCTTGATATACGCAATACGCGCAGACAGCGATCATGACGAACATGATCATGATATCTGGCGTCTTGTTCAGATAAGCTCCAATGACAAAATCAGAATACTCTCTAACGATAACTCCAGTGAATAAGACTTGTACGAGAATCAATCCCATGGTCATCACAACCCCAGGTACACGACCTACAATCCGAGGTATGTATTGAATCAAGTTCTCCCCTGGGAACTTGAGGTGAAGCCGATACATCCCAAACACTAAAGTAGCGCCCACAAACACGGTCCATAAGGGCGATATCCACATATCTTGCATCGCAAAGCTTGCAGATATCGATGGAATAAGTAATACGGCCGTTGCCAATATCGCCGTATACATCAATAGCGCCATTTGCAATCCTGAAATCTGTTCTTTCTGTCCCAATGAAACCCCTCCTTTCCTTCCCATTATTCTGGTTTTTGATGTGGAGCTTGTCTGGTTATCTCTTCGGGTACTGCCGTACTTGGCCGCTCATCTAGACTCCATATCGGCAGACGAATGACTGTATCTTTTAAATCCTTCGCTCGGACGGGCACGAGATACGGTACCCCGAAAGACCGCAATGAACATAGATGAATAACGACGGCAATCGTCCCGAGCATTAGTCCGAGCAAACCCATGGTACCCGCCATGATCATCAAGGGAAATCGAAGCAGCCGGGGGGCAATGCCTTCCGCATAATGAGGCACCATGAACGAAGCGATGCCTGTAATTGCCACAATAACCACCATCGGTGCGGTGACGAGCCCCGCTGAGATCGAGGCTTGCCCGATGACCAAAGCTCCAACGATACTGATTGCAGCCCCGATCTGTTTCGGCAGCCGGACCCCAGCCTCGCGAAGACCTTCGAACATAATTTCCATGAGCAGGGCTTCGACAACAGCGGGTAGAGGAACGGATTCCCGACTGCTAGCAATATTCAGTAATAATAAAGTCGGAATCATTTCTTGATGGAAGGATAAAAGCGCCACGTAAGTAGCCGGTGCCAATAAGGATATAAAGTAAAACGCGTATCGCAAGAAACGGATAAAGGATCCAATAAGAAGTCGCTGATTAAAGTCCTCCGGCGACTGAAAGAATGAATTCATGGTACTAGGTACAACTAACACAAATGGTGTACCATCTGTAAATATGGCGATTCGCCCTTCCGTGATGGCTGCTGTAATCACATCCGGACGTTCGGATGCAATAATCGTTGGGAATGGAGAATAAGGCTGATCCTCAATTAACTCTTCCAATTCACCACTTTCGATCAATTTATCGATTTTGATCTTTTGCAATCGTTTTTTGAGTTCCTCACGAATGGTCGGATGCGATAAACTGTCAGAGTAAGCCACCACGACTTTCGTGTTCGTCATCGTACCGATGGTACATTCCTCTGTTTTGAAATCGGACGTTTTCAACCGCCTTCTAACCATAGAAATATTAACGCCCACCGATTCGGTAAACCCTTCCCTCGGACCACGAATGACGTTCTCTGCCATCGGATCTTCAATCCCGCGCTGCTCCCACTGCGCAAGGCTAAACACAAGCCCTCCTTGCACTTGATCGGTAAGGAGAACCGGATTCCCGCTCAATATATTTTGAACCGCTTCATCAAGGTTCTGAATCGTCTTCATATGGGACAGGTCAATGACATTCCGTAAATCATCCATGTTGACCTGGCGAATTTGCTGCATCCGGTGCAGAGGTGTGATCACAGATCGATTCAATTCCTTCGTGTCACAGGTGTTATCAAAATAAGTAATCATCGCTGGGAAGCGTCCAGCAATCATGATCGACTGAAAGATGCAATCACTATTACGTTCAAATACTTGCTTCAACTGTTCAACATTGTCTTGCAGGACCTCAGAAAGTACCGTCTGTTCCACATTCATCCACCTCCATGGTTCCCTAAGTATGTCCATTCGCTCGATTCCTTATGAACGAACAAATAGCCGCAACCTCCAACGGGAGACTCCGGCTACTTTAGGGTAAAATGACTTCAGTCACTTCACTCGTTCTACATTGAAACTTTGTGGTTTACCTAACGTATTAGAACACAAACATTATGGAAAGAAGGAAAAGTCCATGGATGATTTCCCAGCCTTCGTCATGTTATCGCTCATCGTACCCATTCTTGTCTTGCTTGGGATCATTACGGTCAAAATGATTCGTCGCAAAGAAATTCCGAACAGCCACTATACCCCATTCGATTACATCATGGGCCAATCCGCTACGGAATTTCACGAAGAAAAGGAAGATAAACAGGAAGAAGACGATCAAGGTGATGATAAGAACAAAAACCTGCGTCAATCGATCCGAAAACAACTTCCCTAAGGAAAGATCCTCCTACTCCTTAGACTTTCTCTTCTCTAAGGTCAATCGCCAGCTTTCGGATAGAGCGGGCACAGCTAAGATCCGTTCAATGCCCTCGAGATTTCGTTTGTCGTGATGCATGATTTGATTCGCATATTCGAGGGTCACGAAAGCGGTGTCCCTCTCCAAAGGAAGGATCGTACATTGGGGAGATACCCACCCTTCTTGCAGAACACGGAAATAAAAACCTGTGAATCCCGTATCTTGTACGCGAACTGCTAAATCCGGGATTCGATACTTCGCAGCCAGTTTGTAACAAGGCTGACGAGGTTGACTGACTTGTACCACAGCCTCGTCTAATTGAAAAACATCTCCTATATGTATATCTGTCTCACGCATGCCTTGAACGGTTAAATTCTCACCGAATGCACCACGAGGAAGATTCAACCCCAGTTCATTCTCCCAGTAAGGATAATGATCCAAGCTGTATACACATACCGCTTTATCCTCGCCGCCATGATGCACCTTGTCCGCTTGTTCATCCCCAGTGAAATTCACTTTGGACAAATATAGACGTTCATGGGCAGGCTCTTTATGAATAGCACTCAAAACTTCACGCTTTTGATCCTGTAAAGGTGCAGGTTTCCCCACATTCAAGGAAATCACTTGATACGCCATGATTCATGACGACTCCTTTCATAATGAACTAATTCGTTCAGCAAGCACGTGGCTCTCCATCACGAGATCCGCTCGAATGGAACATTGTTCCGGTGTATTCAAATTCGATAAGAAATGATTCACTGCCCCTTCGAACCCACGCCGATGAAGTACGGTATCCCAACTGCCAAAATAGAGCTGTTCAGGACGCGTACCCGCTTCATAGAATACTGCATTCTCCATGTTCACGACTTCAGCCGAACGGCCATGCCCGTAAACCTCCAGCTTTTCTAAGTCAAATCCTGTTTTCCGAACCATGCTATAGGATCCTTCTGCTTCACCGAAATTCACAAAACCCGAGGCACTGCGCATTTTGCCGTCGTTGTCGATCCGAAGTGAATGGGTTCCAAGCTCATACCTTGTACCGCCTAACCATAACATCATATCCAGGATATGTATCAAATCATCGTACACACTTTGCTTCGCGTGATGATTCTGCTGACGTGTCCGATGCTTTTGAATGGCACACCATTCAAAGCCCCCGTTCTGTTCAATCCACTGCTTGGCATCGATATACCGCGGAGCGAATCTTCGATTAAAGCCCACGCCGAGTAATACCCCTTTCTCCTCTGCCATCGCTGCCATTGCTTGCGATTCATGTAGATCATACGAAAGCGGTTTATCCACGTACACTGGAATTTGCTTGGCCAAGCAAGCCATCACAAGCTCGTAATGCGATGGTGTTGGACTATGAATAAACATAGCATCTAAGTTACGCTCGAACAGTTGCGATATATTCGTCGTGCCGAAAGGAAGCCGGTATTGCTGCATCATATGGTCCACCGTACGCTGCGTCGTACTCATGACACCCGCGATTTCAATGTTGCTGTTCGTGGACAATAGTGGTAAATAAACTTTCTGTGCGATATCTCCTAATCCGATCATGCCAATCCGTAAGGTCATCTTCGAACCCGTCCCTTCTCATGCCTCTGCCTCATCATTGTACACGATACCTTACATGACGAACAAGCACACCAACCTAGGATTCAACCGCGAAATCTCTTATAATATAGATCATAGTACTTCATAACGATTTGGGGAGTGAGACTTTTGAATATCCAGAAGATCAAAGACCGCCAAGAGCTGGACCAGAAGGTTCCACTGTTCCCTTGGTATGTACAACAATTTATTGATTACAAATTACCGGACCTATCCCCTTCCACTTTACTGGAATATACAAGAGACTATGAAATCTTCTTTTGCTGGCTCATGGCTGAAGGGCTGACCTCGGCCAAGGAGATGAAAGAGATTACACTGCAAGAGCTTGAGGTGCTCCATATGGAGAGTATTGTAAACTATCGGATCTACCTCTCGACCTTCAAGAAACAAGCAAATGCGAAAATTACGATTTCTCGGAAATTGTCCTCACTTCGTTCACTTTTCCATTACTTAAGTCAAATTGCAGAAGATGAGAACTTCTATCCGTTGCTGAAACGTAATATTATGGCCAAAGTTGAAATCAAACGCATACATAAACCCAAAGATACAGCAGCCAAGCTCAAAGGGAAATTGCTTGAAGAACATGAGTTAAACGAATTCATCCATTATATTCAAGAAGGGTACGGCGTCGATATTGCGAAGAACAAACAGGCTATCTATGCTTATGAAATCAATAAACAACGTGATGCATGTATTACGAGTCTTATCTTGAATTCCGGGCTTCGGGTCTCGGAGGTCGTGAATTTGAACATCGAAGATGTCGACCTGAACAATAAACTTGTCTATGTATATCGTAAAGGGAATCACGATGAGACCTTTAAAGCCCCTGTCTACTTTCGGGAAGATGCTCGGCCTGATCTAGTGGATTATATGGAAATGCGCTCTGTTCGATATATAGCACCCAAAAGAGAAAAAGCCCTATTCCTCGCGGTACCTAACGGACAAAAGGAAGGCAAACGAATGACAAAACGCGCTATGCAAGCGATGATTATCAAATATGCGAAAGCGTTTGGCAAACCGTATCTAACCATTCATAAACTTCGTCATTCTTTTGCTACCGATTATTATCTGCAGAACGATATCTACAAGACCAAAGAACAGCTAGGTCATGCATCCACCGAGACCACAGAAGTCTATGCACATTTGACGGATAAGACAATGTCCGATGCTATCGAGCGTCGCGTCAATGGATCATGAAATAACATTTCTTCGTGAGAGACAACAAAAAAACCTTCTGAGCGAACATGTGATATCCATGTTCTTGCGCTGAAGGTTTTTTGGGATAAATAAAACCGAATCATCTTCGACTCCGCTTAAATATTTTCCCTGTACCTGACTTGGTTCGAGGAACTTTGGACTTGGACGGGGAGAAGAAGGAACCGGATGTAGAACCTTTATTCTTCGTTATCGAACCTGATGACTTCTTCTTCGAGAACAATCCGCCATCATCCGATTTGGATGTGCCGCTCGTGGATCCCCGCTTGAAGATGGAACCTGTACGGTCTACGGTCATTGGAGGAATAGCCTTTTTCTCGCTTGCAGTTGGCGCATGATATTTCTTACTAGGTTTATACGTATCAGAACTCGAATATCCCCGATAATCGCCATACCGTTTCCCGCCGAATGAATCGAATAAGTTCCCGACAATACTGCCGATTACATAAGCTTCTAGAAAACTCGGATTATAATTTCGTTGAACATAGGCTTTGGAATCCACTTCAATGAGTGAATCCTCCGGCTTCTTCTCGTCTTTCATCACATGAATCCATTCGTCGGAATAGACGAGGAACATGTGGTCTGGATCTTCCTTCGATATTTCCTTTGGCTTGCGCTGATCCTTCAGCTCCGTCGCAACGACGGGCACGGTCTTGCCTTCGGCCCGATACACGTACGAGGTTTCAGCGCCGTCTTTATTGACCGATTCGAGCGGGTACGTATCGCTGACTTTTGGTGAGCCGCAACCACTAAGAACCGAGGCCATAAGGGCAACAATAAGAATACTTTTGATGGCATACAGCAGCCGCTTCGACATCGTCTCACGCTCCTTGCTTTTTATGCGATTACGTCCCTCTCATAACTTGTACGTCGGCATTTAATAACTTCTCACCTTCATATAACATGAACCTGCCGTTCTGCCATTCAATGCGCAGCAGCTTGTAATCATCGGATTGATATTGCCATACATACTGCTCACCTGCTTGCATGAATGGAGTTTTCCCAGTTACGAGGACGTTCCCAGAGTATTGTTCTTCTAAATAATAAGTCCGATCTTCCATCTCAATGGTTGTCGGTACTTCATCTGGCGAATCCAGCCGACCATCAATCGGTTCGTACAAAGCATACACGACTTGTTCGCGATCTTCTACATGCAAATAACGGATGGTATTCCCGTCTTGCAACGTTAGGACAACGGCATTCCGCTGCCGATTGTTCGTGCGCCCCGTAATCTGATACGTCACGAGGGATACCTCCACGACGTCACCGGGATTCAGTTGCAAAACGCTTTTTTCGGCCTTAGGCGGTTCAGGCTTGGCAATAATATTCTTAATTCGTTTGAAAATACTCATGTCGAACGCTCCTTCATGGTCGAAATACAGCTCGTTCCTTACAGACAAGCTGCAATAATTAATGCACCTACGATATGTAGTGAACCTCCAAATAGCGCATGTGGGATTAGACCTTCCTTCGTACCTTCATCCAGCTTCAATCCGAAAGCACTGCGCAATACCATGCGTACAAGCCATTCCAATACCAATAGAATAATGAAGGACACGACTGAGATGACAAGGCCATCCCAAAGACTATCCGATTTAGCAATGGAGGATGACAGGATATAGCCTTGCGCGACCAACTTCATTACGAATCGGAGCGTCACGGCGGTGTTGCCTTTCTTCATTTCTTCCATATCTTTATATGGCGTAAAAAGTGAATCTACGAACATAATCATGCAGAGCAAAACGGCCCCAGCACCTGTCCAAACCAGGATTCGCATTAAATCCGCCCATACAATTGTCATTGTAATCCTCCCATTTACGATTTCATTGGAGAAGGAAGAAAAGCGCCTGTTAGACGCTCTCCTTCCTTCTTAGTTTCTTGCTTTATACATTATTGCTTATTTTCGTATTGCTTCATAAGCGCTGCTAACTCATCCTCAACGGCTTTATCTTTGCCTAGTGCGGCAAATTCATCATCGAGTGATTTGTCTTTCGAAGCCATTTCGTTGCTTGCTTCGGCTTGCGCTTCCATATGAAGCATTTTCTCCTCCATACGTTTCAATCCCGCTGCAGCTGTATCGGAGCTGAACCCGGTCATGGCTTTATTGATTTCGTTCTGTGCTTTGGCTGCGTTGAAACGAGCAACTAATGTCTCGCGTTTGTTTTTCATTTCAGTCAATTGCTTGCGCATTTCATCTAGTTTTGCACGAAGATTATCTGCAGCCGCTTTGTTCTGATCATACGCTGTTTTGAATTCATCCCGTTTTTGCTCAGCAGATCTTTTCTCTTCTAATGCACGACGCGCGAGATCAAGGTTCTGAGCTTGAGCCGCCATGTGCGCTTGCTCCGTACGTTTCGTTACAAGTGCTTCTTGTTCTTCGTATTGCTGCTTGAATTTCTTCTCAATCGCGATTTGTTGTGCAACGGCCTTCTCGGCATCTTCTAAATCTTCCGTCATATCACGGATATATTGGTCAGTTAGCTTCACCGGATCTTCTGCTTTTTCAATTAGCGCGTACACGTTGGACAAGGTAAGGTCTCTTAATCTTTTAAAAATAGACATTTGTAAATCCTCCTCGAAAATTCGGTTATTGTATTATGTTAAGTTATTACGCAATGATTTACCATTTGGTTCCGCTTTTTCACAAAAAAAAAAAGTACAAGAAACGAGACTCGTTCCCTGTACATTGTATCAACGTTTTGTTTAAATAATGCCTCGAATTTCATCCAAAGACGAAATATTCTCTTGTTCCATGAATTGCATGATGCCTGATACCAACTGCTCACCCGCGCGTAAATTCATGAAATTGTAGGTTCCTACTTGAATGACGCTTGCACCTGCCATAATAAATTCGATGACATCATGAGCCGAAGCGATGCCTCCCATTCCCATAATCGGGATCTTCACATGCTGTGCCACCTGATGCACCATCCGCAGGGCTACGGGTTTGATCGCAGGTCCGGATAGACCGGCATATACGTTGTTAAATACGCTTTTGCGTTGCTTAATATCGATCTTCATGCCCGAAATCGTATTAATTAAGGAAACTCCGTCTGCGCCTTCATCTTCACACATGACTGCCATCCCCGCGATGTTCTCCGCATTCGGAGAGAGCTTCACGATCAAAGGCAGGGAAGTTGCTCTTCGAACCTGGCGAACCACTTCACGGGCCGTTTCCGTCTGAACCCCGTAAGCAATACCGCCTTCTTTTACATTCGGACAGGAAATATTCAACTCAATCATATCAATCGAAGAGCGTCCTAATCGGCGCAGGCGATTTTCATGTTCCGTAATCAGTTCCGCACCCGTAACATAATCCTCAATACTCCCCCCGCCCAGATTCACGATTCGTGCTGTATCTAGCGATTCCCAGTTCGGTGTCTCATCACGCAAGAAGGCCGCCACGCCTGGATTCTCTAACCCGACACTATTTAACATACCGGAAGGCGTCTCCCATACACGTATCCCTGTATTCCCTGCCTTTGGCTGAAGGGTCAATCCTTTGCCCGATATCCCGCCTAACTGTTGAATATCATACAATCTGGTATATTCTTTTCCGAATCCGAACGTGCCCGATGCCATGACAATGGGATTTTTGAAATGTACGCCAGCTAACTTACACGCCATATTCCGCATCAAAATTAACCTCCTTCGCCTTAAAAACCGGTCCATCGACGCAAGCCTTCTTATTCCCGTGTTGACAGATGACACTGCATACAAGACAGGCACCAATTCCGCAAGCCATACGTTTCTCTAATGAGACATAGACTTCAGCATCCGAATCTTTCGCACGCTCAGCCAGCGCCTTCATCATCACGTGGGGACCACAGGTCAAGATGGCATCATATTGGGAATAGTCTATTTCGTTGACAATCATGCCGCCAACATTACATACTACTTCATTCGCATGCGGTTTAAATGCTTCAACAAGATAAGCTTCCCGACTGAAGCCTAGATAAATATCTGGTTTATTCAACTGTCTGGCTGCGAAATACAAAGGGGCGATTCCAATCCCGCCTCCGACGAGCGCAACCTTCCCTGACACCTCGAGAAATCCATTACCGAAAGGACCTTCTAGATCTATTGAGTCCCCTTGTTCAAGGGCTGCGAAACGCTCCGTGCCTTCACCTACGACATGATATAGAAAAACAATAGATTCGGGTTGAATATCATAAATACTGATCGGACGCGACAGAACAGGATAATCCGACCATGCTCTTACCATGTAGAATTGTCCCATTCGTCCTTCAAACTGGCCTTCAATGGTCAACATATACGTGTGTTCAGCAATTTTGACATTTGATTTTACAATTGGCACGTTCAGACTCCTTTAGCTGCATTTTTAACTTTCTTAACTATGCAACGGGATCGAAGAAGTTTGCTGTAACATAGTTCACAGTTATTCCATGGTAGATTTCGCATAATTCTGGTGCATTAAGGACATACCATTAGGGTCGCTTGTTCATGATTATGGCTACCAAAGGGGGGGTTATCCGGATGCGTATCTATGGTATCGTGCTTCTCACTTTTCTCATATGCTGTACCGGATGCTCGCAGGATACGTCAACCACATCGCAGCAGACCAGCAAACCGTCAACCACCGCGATAACGAATCACACATCCAAGCTGGAACAGAAGCCCGCACGAGAAACCAGTAAACGCGTTACAACCCGCAAATCGCAATCACGCGCTCATAAGAGCTATGCGGCTTTATCTAGACTTCGTCACAAGTACCCTCAGATCTTTAAGAACAACGGTTCATCGCAATCTCGTAAAATCGCGCTTACCTTTGATGATGTTCCAGATGCCTTTACGAACAAGGTTCTTGATACTCTGAAAAAGTATAATGTGAAAGCTACGTTCTTTATCGTGGGCTATAAAGCCGAAGCTCATCCTGAAATTGTAAGGCGGATGGTGCGCGAAGGACATTTAGTTGGGAATCACTCCTATAACCATCCCTTGCTCACCAAAATACCCATGGCTAAATTCGAACGTCAAATTCTACGAACGGATGCAATCCTCTACCGAATTGTAGGATATCATCCCAAATTCATTCGCCCGCCATATGGCGAAATTAATGAACAGCAAGTGCGATGGGCAGGACGCCAAGGATACATCATTGTTAATTGGAATGTGGATTCGCAAGACTGGCGCGGTCTGAGCGCAAGCAAAGTATCTAAAAACATCCTCTCTACGACGAAACCAGGATCCATCATTCTTCAACATGCAGGTGGAAATGAAGGTGGCGCTCTAAATGGTACGCTTGAAGCCCTTCCTTATATCATTGAGCGTCTTGAGCGTCAGAATTATCAATTTGTTACCTTGACAGAGATGTTCCATATTCCGAGAAATCGATAGGATCGATGGATACAAAAAAAAGAGAGCATTCGCTCTCTTTTTACTTATTCTAGGATGAAAACTTTAACGTTCTGAATTCCAAACTTGGATGCATTCGATTGGCTTGTTCCTACGAAGATATCAATACGATTTCCTTTAATGCTGCCTCCGATATCTTTCGCAGTTCCCACAAATCCGCCGGTAGGCAGACCGTTGAAATCATAACCTGTTACGAATACTTTTGTACCTAGCGGAATCATCTTCGGATCGACGGCAATCGTACCATGTGACAATGCATTACCGAAGTAATCCAACCCTGCCCACGCGCCGTTTTCACTTGCTGCAGCCGTATAAGCAGTTGCCTTCACATTTATTGCTTTCTTATAGTTAAGTTCATTGCCAGCTACATTGATGATTTTCTCATCCGCATTCACGGAGTTCGTTGTCACAGCAGCTTTCTTAGCAGGTGCTTTTTGAGCCGCTTGACTTTTAGCAGGAGCTTCAGCCGCATCTTGTGTTTTCACAGGCGTTTCAATCATTTTCGTATCTGCGGATGCTGCTTTGACTGTTTTCTCAGGCATTTCAATTTGCAACCCTTGATAAATATTTAATGGATTGACCGTTGGATTTGCATTCATTAACGTATTGACATCCATGTTAGCCTGCTGCGCGATTTTATAAAACGTATCCCCATCTTTTGCGTAATAGGGAGCAGCGGCGAAAGCAGGTGCAGTCTGAATCGCTAGGAATCCAGCCACAAAAGTAACCGATAGTTTCTGTAATAAATTGAATTTCATAGTTCCTCCTTTTAATCACCTACGAGGTTAGTTGTCGGGTTTGGATTGAGGAAACAACCCATCGTCGTCTATACGATTCACCCCTAGCTCTTACGCTTGTCCATTCTTATCGCGCAATGAACTTTAAATCATCCCCCGCACTTTACTTTCAAAGTTTCGGCTAACTCAATATATCACAAATTTGTAACCAACGCGCAAGCAAATATTTACAATTCGCTCAACCACGCGGTTTATCAACGTTTTTTTCGGTTAAATTTTTGAAACTATTGTCTTTACACAGCGAAAATAACCAATTTAAGCATCCCAAATGGCGGCCTAAATTGGTTCTTCTTTTACCTGCTAACGATTAGAAAAAGGTATTGTACAAGAGGTACACATTCAACACGATAATCACAAATGTAACGAACCAAGCGAGCCATTTCATCCAAGGTTTGTTGACGAACTCTCCCATTTTTGCAGGATCGCTTGTAAATTTGACGAGCGGTACGACAGCGAATGACAATTGTAACGATAATATCACTTGGCTAAGAATAAGCAACTCTCCTGCGCCCTTCTCTCCATACATCATTGTCACGATCACAGCTGGAACGATGGCAATCATTCGCGTAACCAATCGGCGAAGCCACGGCTTCATTCGAATGTTCAAGAATCCCTCCATGACGATCTGTCCTGCCAACGTACCTGTTAATGTGGAATTCTGGCCCGATGCCAACAAAGCTACGCCGAATACGATGCTGCCTAGCGTCGTACCCAACAGCGGTGTGAGCATATGATATGCGTCGCCGATCTCCGCGATGTTCGTCATCCCGGCTTCGTGGAACGTTGCTGCTGCGATGATGAGAATGGATGCATTAATGAACAATGCGAACATTAAGGCAATGGACGAGTCCCACGTCGCGTATTTGATTGCTTGCCGTTTGCCTCTTGAGCTCTGATCGAACCTTCTCGTCTGAACAATCGAAGAATGCAAATACAAGTTATGAGGCATGACCGTTGCCCCGAGAATCCCGATCGCGATATACAGCATCGTCGGATTGGTGATTATTTCAACGGAAGGGACGAAACCTTGCGTTATTGCGCCAAAATTCGGTCTCGCCAGAAAGTATTCGACCAGAAAACACCCGCCGATTGTGGCAATTAACACAATTACAAGGATCTCAATATAACGGAACCCTTTATTTTGCAGTAGAAGGACAATCAGCACATCCACTGCCGTGATCAAAACACCATACACGAGAGGAATCCCGAATAGTAAATAAAGTGCTATCGCTGATCCGATGACTTCTGCTAAGTCACAGGCTGCTATGGCCAGCTCGCAAAGAATCCATAGTACAAAATTGACGGGCTTCGTGTAATGGTCACGACAAGCTTGCGCTAAATCCCTGCCTGTTACGATGCCCAGCTTGCCGGCTAAAGCTTGCAGGATCATAGCCATGAGATTGGAGATGAAAATAACGGACAGTAAGGTGTATCCGAACATGGAGCCGCCAGCGATACTCGTCGCCCAGTTTCCCGGGTCCATATAGCCTACAGCGACAAGATAACCAGGACCTGCAAAAGCAAGAAATTTCTTAATCCAAGACCCTTTCGTGGGTATTTTCATGGATCGATGCACTTCGGGCAAGGAAGCTTGGTGCCGATCTTGGCGCCATGGCTGCTGTTTTAACTCAACATTATTCTCCATCTCATTCACTCCCAATTGATGGTTCAGTTCGTTCTTCTAGTTGTGCATCGGACAAAAGGTTTTTCCTTCGCGCAACTTTTTACTCAAAAAAATAGGCGTTTAACCCTACGATATTCAGTTCATCATAAAATGTTCAAAAAAAAATCCCCCGTCCAAAAGGACGGAGGATCAACGAGTTATAGAACCTTACTTAAGAACTCCTGCGTACGTGGGTGCTTCGGATGGTTAAAGACTTCATTCGGGTCGCCTTCTTCCACGATAAAGCCCCCATCCATAAACACAATGCGATCGCCTACTTCACGAGCAAAGCCCATTTCATGGGTGACGATAACCATGGTCATCCCTGCCGCCGCCAGATGCTTCATTACATCCAACACTTCGCCGACCATCTCCGGATCCAATGCCGAAGTTGGTTCATCGAACAACATCACATGCGGCTGCATAGCCAAGGCGCGAGCAATGGCGATACGCTGCTTCTGCCCTCCGGACAATTGCGACGGATAAGCATCCTTCTTATCGGCTAGACCAACTTGATTCAACAAATCTGCAGCGATTTTCTCTGCTTCCGGTTTTGCCATCTTTTTCACTTTAACGGGAGATAACGTAATATTATTCATTACACTCATATGAGGGAATAAATTAAATTGTTGGAATACCATGCCCATCTTTTCGCGTGTTTCATTGATATTATATTTCTTATCCGTAATATTGGCCCCTTCGAACTCAATCGTTCCTTTCGTCGGTACCTCCAACAAGTTCAGACAACGCAAGAACGTACTCTTACCCGATCCACTTGGTCCGATCACGACGACAACCTCGCCCTTCGCGATCTCCATATCTATGCCTTTTAAGATTTCTAATTTGCCAAAATGCTTGTGTAGATTCGTAATCTTAATCACTAGTCTTCAGCCTCCGTTCCGCAATGCCGAGTAACTTCGTGCACACAAATGTTAGAATAAAGTATAGTACTGCTGCGATAAGTAACGGCGGCAATCCTGCGTACGTGCTTCCCCGAACGACTTCTTCTTGATACATAATATCGGTAATCCCAATCAGGGATACAATGGATGATTCTTTGATGATGACGACAAACTCATTCCCAATCGCCGGCAATACTTGCTTCAAGGCTTGGGGCAGGATAATGAAACGCATGGCCATACTATGACCCATCCCGAGTGATCGAGCAGCTTCCAACTGCCCTTTATCGATTGATTGAATCCCTGCACGGAAGATCTCCGCCAAATAAGCCGCACTATTTAAGGATAATGCAATGGCACCCGCAAGAAATTTTGGGAATTCTATACCGATGGATGGTAATCCGAAATAAATGATAAATAACTGAACCATAAGCGGCGTACCGCGCAAGAACTCAATATAAGCTACCGCGATCCATTTCAACGGTTTAACTTTGGATAACCGCATTAATACCAGAATGATCCCGAGAATTAATCCGAAAACGACCGTGACTAAAGATAATAATAACGTCCAGCCTACCCCGCTTAAGAAGTACTGCTTGTTCTGATTAAAGTAGGTAAAGATATTCGTTCCGCTAGGTGCTTCTGCAAGTTTCGACGCATCCGCGACGTATTTATTGATCATATCTGCTTTCTCTAATCGGTCAATCGTCGTGTTGACTTGATTCACCATGTCTGTACTGCCTTTACGGAAGGCAATCGCATAACCATCTTCACTAGATTCCGGTTTCGCTTCAGCTACAGCCAATGTTGAACGATTCTTCTCATAGGATTCTGCTACAGGCAGCTCCAACACGATGGCATCAATACGCTTCGATTCCAAACTCAAGACAAGATCTGAAATCTTCGCCAGCGCATCAACCGTTGCATTTGGCACAGCACGTGCCATATCCTCATAGATACTCGATTTTTGAGCCCCAATATGCTTCCCTTTGAGATCATCCATCGTTGTATATTTATCCTTATCTTCCGCACGGATTAACACCGCTTGATCGGATTGATAATAGATATTCGAGAAATCAACATTTTTACGTCGTTCTTCTGTCGGATTCATGGCTGACATGACCATATCGACTTTGCCTGCATTTAGCGCAAGCAGCAAGCTATCGAACTTCATATCCTCAATAACTAATTCCGCACCCATGTCCTTGGCAATTTCTTTAGCGATCTCAATATCGAACCCGAGGATTTGATCTTTGCCGTTAATCTTCTTATGAAACTCATAGGGAGGATAATCTGCGCTCGTCCCTAATACCAATTTTTTACTTTTTGTCTGATTATCCGATGCTGCTAACGCCGGAGTGCTATATCCGGTAATCCATGTGAACACGAATAAACATACCAATAAAGCTTGAATTTTCTTCATTTTATCAATCCTTTTATGCCTGAAATTAATACGCAAGGCTAATTATACAGCAGACTGTATGATTATACAATAACTTTTTTCAACACATTTCAACTCTCTTCGACAATTCTAAGATTGGTTAATCTTACAGTGGTTAAATTGTCAATTCGATTCGAATCCATAGATCGTCCATAGGAGACCCTTCCCATGAATAGAACTATGCTAGCGAAAAAACAACAAAAAAACCGATCCGTCATCATATGATTCTGGATCGATTTCAATCTTAAGCTTGTAGTTCTTCTTCTTCTGCCTGGTCTTTAATGATATCATGGACCTTGTCACAAATAGGCAGCGACACGATCACTGAGGTCCCTTCACCGGAGATACTCGTAATCGATAAACGACCTCCATGTTGTTCGACGAGCTCACGCGTTATAGCTAGTCCTAAGCCCGTTCCACCCCCCAAAGGATTAACCTGGTAGAATTTCTCCGTCACCTTGGTAATATGCTCTTCGCCTATACCTATGCCGGTGTCGCGAACGGTAATAATACATTCCTTTGGTTCGTATTCAATATGAATGAAGATGTTCGACTGCGTATGTGAAAATTTCAGTGCATTATCGATAATATTCAGGAACACTTGCTTCAAGCGGTTCGTATCCCCAATGATGGGTACAGGTATGCCGCTGACATTCAATGTTAGACGAACTTGCTTCTGATCTGCCTTTGTTTTCACCTGCAATTTCGTCTCCGTTAATAGCGCTACGATATCTACAGGGTCTTGATTAAGCCTTACTTCTTTTTGCTGAAGTCTTGAGAAGTCAAGCAGCTCCTCCACGAGCCCAATCAATCGGTTGGTTTCCTTCGCAATGATAGTCATGCCTAATTTCGTCTCTTCAGGGTCTGAGAAATTGCCTGAAACCAACGTCTCTGTCCAGCCTTTAATCCCCGTAAGTGGCGTCCGCAGCTCGTGTGAGATGGAAGATATAAAATCATTCTTCACCTGATCGCTTCGCACAATCTCTTCGGCCATGTAATTCAAGGAGGAGGCCAATTCCCCTAGCTCGTACCTATAGTCCCCTTCAACGCGTACATCGAACCTCCCTTTTGCCATTTGACCAGAGAAGGCTGTGATGTTATTGATGGGTTTGACGATGGAGTTCGCAAGTCCGAAGCTAATGAGCAGTACGACAGCAAGTACGACAACTCCCACGCCTATTGCAATCAGAATGATACTGGTTATTTTATTGTTGATCGCTTCTAATGAAGTGACATATCGAAGAATATATATCGTCTGTCCTTGGTCAATCAGCGGAGTAGATACCGCCATAACCTGCTCTCCCGTACTTGTCTGACTGCCAATCCACCTGGATTGACTTCCATTCTTCGCTTGAATCACATCCGATGTCTGGAGTCCTTTCTCAACCTGGAAGCCTGAAGAGCTGATGATCACATCGCCCTTCGTATTCAAGATCTGAAGCTCCGTATTCTCGAGTGCGAACATTTTCAGAAGATCAGGCAAGTAATTCGTATCATTTTCTGTGTAGGATGTCCCTATAAATTTCTGATAATAAGATGTTGAACTATATGCCTGGTTCGTCATGACGTTCGAAATACTGTTGTAGTAATACGCTTGAATGGAGATCATGAAGATCACTTCCACGATCATGATCGTTAAGAACACTACGATGAAATAGTGCATAACGACGGATCGCCGCAATCCTTTTTTAAACATGACGACTTCCCTTCCATTTATATCCGTGACCCCATACCGTTTCAATGTACATTGGCGTTGATGGGTCATCCTCTAGCTTCTGCCGCAACCGTCGAATATTCACATCAACGATTTTGGGATCTCCCATATATTCCTTACCCCATACGTGATCCAATAAGACATCACGACTTAAGGGGACATCCTCACGTTCTAGGAACAATTGAACCAAGGAGAACTCCGTTGGCGTCAGCTCGATCGACTGATGATTCTTCTTGAACTGTTTTGCGATAAGGTCTAATGTGAAAGGTCCAGACTCGAAGCTTACCTTCGCCCCTGACTCGCTATGCACATTGACACGACGCAATAAGGATTGAATCCGTGCAATTAATTCCGTCGGGCTAAAAGGTTTGCTGACGTGATCATCTGCCCCGACGGACAATGCATATACCTTATCCTGCTCTTGCACTTTTGCCGTTAGAAAAATGATCCCAATACGCTCATTCGTTTCACGAATACGGCGGCATACTTCAAAGCCATCGATGCCGGGTACCATGACATCCAATAACGCGATATCGAACGTCGGATCAGCATGGAATTTCTGCAATGCTTCTTCACCTGTAGCCGCTTCAACGACTTCTAGCCCATTTCGCTTCAAGTTAATGACAATAAAACTACGGATGGATTCTTCATCTTCCAATATTAATACTTTACTCATCTTCGAAGTCACCCTTTCCTTTATTTCATGGAGACGACTGGTGTAATCTCAACCTTCCCTTTTCCTGCATTTAAGTCAACTGTGGAACGCAGTCCAATGACCTTCTCTTCTGTTCTCGCCAGTAACTTGAAGCCTTCGTGATTCCGTTCCCAAGCCGATAAGCTAAAGAAGCGAATCTCAGCCATGGTCTCACCGGTTTCAATATTAATAAAGTTCAAGTATTCTTCCAGCTTCGAATCAATCGATATGGTAACTTTGTGATGCCATTCCGCCGGGAAGTTGAAGTAGAAGCGATCCTGTAAGTCACGATATTGCTCAAACACGAATTTTAGTCCATGTTCCCCATCCCATCGATGGTATGTAATAAACCATGGGATTGACGAAAGGGCAATATCCTCCCAGCCATATGGCGTTTCAAGCATGGCGATTTCAATGATCCCATCCTTATTCTCATCAGAACTGATCGTTGCATATGGTTTATACGTCTCCTCGGAAGAGAGAACTTTCGTTAACGTATTATTTTTCATAATCACGACATCGGTATACGCGGAATGTGCACCGACGCCGACGTCTAGCACGATTCCTTGGACATTCTCTGCAACCATGCCTGTGATGACATTATAATATCCGGTTACATTCGGTTCCAACTGCAGCGTGCTGAGGGGTTCAAATTTATTTACGTGTTCATTGTATTGAATCGATGTCAATTCAGCAATTTGATTCGGCTTAAATGTTAAAATACTGATCTCGAACTTGCCGTCTCCGTTCAAATCATTGATCACATAATTCGTATATGATTTCTCAAACACTTTTTGGAGCTGATCATCTTCATACGAATAAACGATAAGACCTTTTTGGACTTCCGTATCCCCGCTGGAATAACCAACGACGAGTTCGACTTTGCCATCATGCATAATATCTACTAAGTCAAAGGAATCCAGCTCTAATCCTTCTCCGTCGAATACAAGCTTCTTCTTCCAAGTGGTACCGTCACTCTCCCAGATCATCCCATGAATTCGGACAGCTTGATCTGGCGTGCGATAGAAGACGACGGCCTCGCTAACCCCGTCATTGTTCAAATCAGCGATACGAATCGCACTCGTATCTTTAATATTCGTAGGTCGGATAATGGATGCTCCTTCAGGAAGTTGAGCCATGATCAAACTCTTTAGATTCTCTTTATCTTCGGGAAGGCGCGGAATGCTCATGAGGGATCTGGGATCCTTCGTCAAATCGCAACCGCTTAGCACGAGCATCACACAACACAACAGTATGGTGGCCAACCTAAATTTCAAGCTCAATCACACTTCCTTTCTTTCCTGCAATTAGCTTTTACTGAATTGTATCGGTTTAAGCGTGTCATCTAATGTCTTAAATTGATAACCGCGATCTTTCAGAAATTTCAACACTTCAGGCAAATATTTCATGGTTTCCTTCCGATCATGCATTAAGATTACAGGAGATACATTCTTCTTCTCTAATGCCGTAACTTCTTGTTTGACTGTATTCACAAATCTGGCATCCCGATATTTCCAATCCAGACTGTCTACGTTCCAATCCCAAAGTGTAAAGCCAGCATTCTTAACAGCACGCATATATTCCTTCTTCATGTAAGGAGCGCTGCCATAAGGTGTACGAATCAGTGAAGTATCGGCACCTGTGAGTGTCTTAATTCGCTGCTGTCCTGCTACCATTTCGTTGACAACCGAGGTTTGGGAAGCATAGTACTTCTTGACTTGATGTGTCACACCGTGCATGGCAGGCATATGGCCATCTTTTACGATACGTTTCACAGCATCTGGATGTTTACGCATGTTCGGCTCGAGCATGAAGAATGTCGCTTTCGCATCATACTCATCCAGATCATCCAGTATCTGGTTCGTATACGGGCTTGCACCGTCATCAAAGGTCAAATACGCAATTTTACCGGTGAGTGGCTTCGTTTCTTTTGCCGCTGGTGGTGTAGGTTCTGTCGGCTGTGCTGGTTCTACGGCTTTATCCTGATCAGGCTTCTTCGCTGGCTTACCCTGTTCCGACTTTGAAGGCTTCGACGTATCTTCCTTATCTTTCGAAGTTTCTTTGTCATCTTTCTTCACAGGATCTTTAGAATTCGAAATCACTGGGGGAACTTGCTTATCCCCTTCATCTCCATATGTATCAACCGTACCGTCTACTGAAGGCTTATCCGTTACTGTTGTTGGATTTTGAAATGAATCTTTCACTTCCTTTGAAGAATCGCCAAGAACCGTCATTTGAAAAATAACATAGGCACAAGCGACTAACATGACAACCAGTGTTAGTTTAGTAATTTTTTTCACTAGAATCGCATCCTGTTCTATGTGATTTTTGGAATCGTTGTCCCTATCAAATTATAAAAGAGGGCAACACAAAAAGAGTGACAAAGACATTACAATACTCGTCAATTTTATCACTCTTTCGCCCCGTATGGGATGATATTTAATTATTTCATGAAAAATAGTTGCTCTATGAAAATATCTTATTTTTCTCCATCTGCGTTAAACGGCGTCCTTTGACATCAACAACAATCTTCCCGGCTTCCAAACCTATGATGCGGCTCGCAAATCTTTCAGCTAATTCGATTTGTTGAATGACGGCGATCACGGTAATTTTCTGTTCGCGACAAAGCTTCTGCAAATGCTGCATGACGCCGTCGACCGATTGCGGATCAAGTCCCAAGACCGGTTCATCGGCCAGTATAACCTTCGCTCCATGCGCTAATGATCGTGCAATGGCAACACGTTGACGTTCACCACCACTCAGTTGTTCGATCTTCGCATGGGCCTTGTCCAGCAAACCTACTTGTTCGATAATATCCATCGCGCCCATGTAATCATCCGAACGCACCATCCCCGTCACCATCCGCCAGATTGGCGTCTGATACAATTGTCCGATCAGCACGTTCTTGAGTGCAGTTTTTTTCGGGTATAACGTAGGATTCTGTTCAATATAGGCACATTCACGGCGAATTTTACGCATGCCCGTCATTTTGTTCGCAAAAATATCGACCCCATCTGCGATGTACGTTCCGGAAGTCCATTTCTCGCGTAATGCCAGACATTTCAATAATGTGGATTTCCCGCTGCCGCTTGGACCAATGACCGCAATAAATTCGCCCTCTTCAACTTCCATATGAATATGATCCAGCAGTGTCGACTCCGGAATTTTTTTGACCAATTTATCAACTTTAATCATCACGTTAATCTCCTTCTGCAGAACTATCGTTATATTGAACATAATAGTGGACAATTCGCTGTAAAACAAGCCATAATAACAAGTGTAGGTCTGTCGGATTGTCACTTTATGGGAGGAATTGGTTCATGAGTTATGAGATCAAAGTATATCACTCTCCAATGTATGAGCTATTGTGCAGCTTCTTAATATACTCGACTCGAAAATGGACAGAAAATTTAGATTGGAGCAATGAATGGCTTGATGAGGTCACACAACAGCTTGATCCTGATTTAGTTCAGCGCATTGAGAAGATTCACACATGGGAATTGACGGACTATGACATTCTATATCTATGGACGGTTTTACGTGATCCGTATACGGATGTTGAATCATGTCTTACGTATTTGGAGGAAACTCCAATGGAGGAGCTTTATGAGATAGCACTTCCTTATATCACAGATGTAACGCTTTCTGAAGCAACCCGGATACGAGATGGCTATATTCCATTATTAAGGGCATGGAACACGCAATATTTTGTTGGAATCGAGCATACATTAATTCCATTGCTTGAAGAGGACGCTGCCGAGAAGCGGCTTTTGAGTTCAAAAATGGAGCCTCAAGATCTCGTCGAATATGCGACCAACGGTGTCGTCATTGAACCGCATGAGGATATACATACCATTGTCATTATGCCGATGATTCACTGTCGGCCTGTGAATTACTACAGCCGATATCAAGGCATGTTCATCATTCAATATGCGATTGATATTCCAGAGACGAATGAAGATCAAGTACCTACGGGGTTAACCCGATTTACACGTGCTCTATCCGACGAGAAGCGACTGCGCATCCTTCGCTATCTTGCTCATGATTTGCGTACAACCTCTGATATTGCGAACATGATGCAAATGACGCCGGAAGCCGTCTCCTCGAATATACGGACCCTACGTGCCGCTGGACTTCTTCGGACACATTTGAACGATTCCAACGAGCGATTTAGTATCCGATTGGACGGCGTGGCTGAGATGCAGCTATTCCTAGAGTCATACCTTCGCTTATAACGCAGCAACGAATGGCAGCTAGAAAGGAGTGAAGCCACCTTGCAACCTAAGAATATACAGCAAATTATGTTTGATCTAGACGATACACTCGTATACACCAACAAATACTTCTATCTTATCATTGAACAATTTCTGGATCTGATGGAGACGTGGTTTCATACCTATGACGTTACAGCCAAGCAGTTCAAACAGAAGCAAATTGAGATTGATTTAGCTCGCGTGAGTCGAGACGGGTTTGTCAGTGAACATTTCCCTGAATCCTTTGTGGATACGTATCGCTATTTCAGCACTTTGCTTGGCCGAACCGTTCATTCTTCAGAAGAGAATCTTCTCTACAAATTAGGATTAAGCGTGTACGAACAGCCCGTTGAACCTTATCCAGGGATGCTTGAAACCCTTACACACCTTCGGGATGAAGGGCATCAGCTTTACTTGTACACAGGTGGAGAAATTGTCATTCAACAGCGTAAAATCGAAGCGATGAAACTCCATGATTTCTTCGATGATCGAATCTATATTCGTCAGCATAAAAATCAGGAAGCGTTGGAAGCCATTCTAACCGACGGGAAATTTGACCGCACACGGACGTGGATGATCGGGAATTCATTGCGTACCGACATTACGCCGGCATTAACTGCGGGGATTCGAACCATATATATCAAACAGGAGAACGAATGGAAATTCAACATCGTTGATTACAAACTCGGTCCAGATGCAACCATGTACACCATTAAATCCTTATCCGAAGTGCCCAACGTTATTGCCAAGCACACGGCGCCGTGACAAAAAGCCTCTTTCGTAGACACCATCTACGTCAGAGGCTTTTTTACCACAAGACCTACATCTATTTGCGGTCGCTCATCTTCGAAAGACCTCGATAGAGGTTTTCTCATTTTCGCATGAGTCGGTAAAAGTACCAACCGATTGTGCCAAATACCGCGATGAACGAAACAGGTAGGAACCAACTTCCTAATCCCATCCGTTCACCAAGCGCGACCTGCATCATACTCCATTCGACATAACTACTTAGTAAGGTAATCTCAAGCTTCAACCAGCTTAGCATCATGCGAGCCAACCCATATTTCTCTTGCACATTCACTTCTGTTATTTCAACGGGATAACTGAACGTATGCGGATATCGGCTGATCATCGACAATAAACTGAATATCAATAAGTTCGTAGCTGGAAGAAACAACATCAAATATTTACTTCCCCATCCATCCACTTCTCCTGCTACGTTGAAATGAATTGGAATGATATCCTGTACGTTCGTCCACAATAGACCTACATAGAGAATAAGAACGCAAATGACTGCAATACTGATGACATCATGCCATATCTCGGTTAATGATTTCGGTATAGTTGCGCGTACTCGCTGTGAAGCCATGACACTTCACTCCTTACGTTTGTTCTATCTGAAGCTCACCTGTCTCCGGATTGTATAACACAATACGTGCTTTCTGGGTTGTCCCATCCTCTTGCTTAAAGGATAGTACTTGCGTACTTCCTTTTTCGATTAATGATTTGATCATGGCATCCGTCAAGGTTTTGCCGAGACTCGTTTTCCAGATGACAAACTTGCAACCCTCTTTGAAATGGTTACATCCGTATCCTTTTCGCCCCATAATAATCGATCCACCACAGCCTTTACGCGGACACGGACCAATGGGTTCAAGGGTTAGTGGAGCACTAGACGAGCGCGTTGACCCCGAAGGTGACGCAGAAGTCGAGGATGTAGGTTTTTTGGCTCGGCTTTTGGCATTCCCTTTTCCTTTGGCGTTCGAATCTTCCGTGTCGCCGAACGCTTCCTTGGCAGCAGGACGCTGCGTCCTCACTTTATCGATAATGAACATCGTAAATTTCTTCACGTTCTCCATAAACCGATCATTCGAAGCCTCACCCTTAGAAATCTGATTCAACCGACGTTCCCATTGACCCGTCATTTCTGGTGATGTTAATAAGTCTACACCAGCGTGACGAATCAATTCAATGGCTGTTCTTCCTTTCTGGGTGACCGTAATCCGTTTTCCTTGCATGGTAATATAACCAACATGCTTCAGACGCTCGATCGTAGCTGCCCGAGTCGCTGGCGTTCCTAGGCCGGCATCCTTCATCGCATCACGCACTTCTTCGTTCTCGATCTGCTTTCCCGCGCTCTCCATCGCCTTCAGCAACGTACCTTCCGTGTATGATTTTGGCGGTTGCGTATTCTTCTCTTTCATGTTCGCATCCGTACATTGTGTTGCAGCGTTCGGATCGACGGCAAAAGGATCAAGGGACACTTCTTCCGATTCATCGTCTTCGCCTTCTTTATTGGCATTCCCTTTACTTTTGGCTTTCGCTGATTTTCCTTTCGGATCATCACCGACCACGGCCTTCCAACCGATAAAGAGCAATTCCTTTACGTTGGTCTTAAAGGTCTCCCCTTCAACCTCCGTCATCAACGTATGCTGCTTATACTCCGCTGGTGGATAAAATTGCGTCAGAAATCGACGAACGACCAAATCATAAATCTTCTGTTCATCCGGGGCCAACGTCCCTGGTCTTTTCAACGTCGGCAGAATAGCATGGTGGTCTTCCACCTTCGAAGGGTTACAAATCGACTTATTGTTAATATGTACAATCGATGGCGTTGCACCTTCTACATATTCCTTATAGTTCGTTGATTTGAGCATGTGAAGCGTCTTATGCATGGGCTCTATATTCTGTTCAGTAACATAGTTCGAGTTCGTTCTTGGATATGAAATCACTTTATGTTTCTCATATAACGCCTGAGCGATATCTAGCGTCTTTTTTGCTGAGAAACCGAACTTTGCATTTGCATCCCGTTGCAATAAGGTCAAATCATATAATTTATACGGGTATTCCTTGGTTTCCTTCACATCATAACTGGAGATTGCAGCCGGTTGTCCCTTTACTTTGGCAGCCAGAGCTTCAGCCTGCTCCTTCGAGGTGATTCGCTCCCCCTGCCAGGTTCCTTGATAGTTCGAATTCGCTTGAGCGAAATCTGCAATACAATCATAGAACGTTAAAGAATCAAATGCTTCTATTTCCTTCTGACGATCATAAATCAACGCGAGAACAGGTGTCTGAACTCGGCCAACGGATAGTAAGTTCCGATGCTTCGTCGTGAAAGCACGCGATGCATTCATGCCAATTAACCAATCCGCTTCACTTCTGGATCTCGCAGCTAAGGATAGGTTTTCAAAATCCACACCGTTTCGAAGCGATGCAAAACCAGATCGAATCGTCTCCGCGGTCAAGTCAGATATCCACAATCGCTGTACCGGCTGAAATAATTTCAAATATTGTTGGATAAGCGCAAAAATATACTGCCCTTCCCGTCCAGCATCGCATGCGTTAACGACATGATCACAGCGTTTGGCCAATTCGCCAATGACTTTTAACTGATCTTTCGTCTTCGGATTTGCAATGATCTTGAATTGATCTGGAATAATCGGCAGATCTCCAAAATTCCACTTCTTATATTTATCATCATAAAGATCCGGTTCAGCAAGTCCAACCAAATGACCAATGGCCCATGTAATAATATATTGTTCTCCTTCAATATACGTTCGGTTATTCTTGCCTTTCGGCTCGATAACAGCAGCGATCGTCCGCCCCATATCTGGCTTCTCGGCAATAACTAACGTCTTCAAGCTTAAGCGCCTCCCCTTCAATCCGTTCATCCAAGCTGGAACGCCAATCGATACTTCACCATAACGAAATACGTTCCAACTAGACATAGAAAGAGACTTATATACCGCTCTTTCCTATGTTTACGGACAAAAAGAGCCGCGCCTTGCGCAGCTCCGTACTTGTCGTGCGTTATCTAATTATGACCGAATTTAGGGCAAAAGGGAAGAGCCCATCAAGAATTTATCCACTTCACGCGCTGCTTCACGACCTTCGTTGATCGCCCATACGACCAAACTCTGACCGCGACGCATGTCGCCGGCTGCGAATACTTTGTCCGTATTTGTACGGTATTTACCGTATGCCGCCTTCACGTTGGAACGGCGATCCTGCTCTAAATTCAATTGATCGATGATGGTCGATTCCGGTCCGTCAAACCCGATCGCAATCAGGACTAATTGAGCTGGAAATACACGCTCTGTGCCTGGAATCGGGTTATACACTTTACGACCTGTCTCGTCCACGATCCGTTCAATTTGCACCGTGTGAAGCTCTTTCACATGACCGTTTTCGTCACCGACGAACTTCGTCGTCATAATCGAGAATTCGCGTGGATCTTGACCGTAGAGTGCCTTCGCTTCTTCTTGCGCGTAGTCCAATGTATACACGTTCGGGAATTGAGGCCATGGATTCGCAATTGGATCCCGCGTCAATGGCGCTTTCGTGTGCGTACCGAACTGGGTTATGCTGCGGCATTCATGACGAAGCGCAGTTGCTACGCAGTCCGTACCCGTATCCCCGCCGCCAATGACAATCACGTCTTGTCCTTTAGCCGAGATATAGTTGCCATCTTCCAAATTCGAATCCAGATAACTCTTAATGGTTCCGTTCAAATAGTCCATCGCATAATGAACGCCTTGTAATTCGCGGCCTTCAATATCGAACTCACGAGGTTTCGTTGCACCGCCGCAAAGAACCACCGCATCGAATTCATCTACAAGCTGCTGGGAAGGAATATCTTTCCCAATTTCCGTATTCGTTACAAAAGTAACGCCCTCGGCTTCCAAGAGATCTACACGGCGCTGAACCACGTTTTTATCCAATTTCATCGTCGGAATGCCATACGTTAACAATCCGCCAATGCGATCAGCACGTTCGTAGACGGTTACTTCATGTCCAGCTTTATTGAGCTGCGCTGCAGCTGCAAGTCCTGCGGGACCCGAACCAACAATTGCCACACGCTTGCCTGTTCGTTGTGTCGGCGGTTGAGGGACAACCCAACCTTCTTCAAATCCGCGCTCAATAATTGTATTTTCAATATTCTTAATCGTTACCGGGCTGCCGATCAGGCCAACCGTACAAGCTCCTTCACATGGAGCCGGGCACACACGCCCCGTAAACTCCGGGAAGTTATTCGTCTTATGCAAGCGATCCAATGCATCTTTCCATTGACCGCGATAGATTAAGTTATTCCATTCTGGTATCAAATTGTTCACCGGACAACCCGAAGTACCTCCGCTAATCTCCATCCCTGTATGACAATACGGTGTACCGCAATCCATACAACGAGCACCCTGACTGCGCAATTCTTCTTCCGATAAATGTAAGTGAAATTCTTCCCAATCTTTAATCCGTTCTAACGGATCACGATCTGCCGGAAGTTGTCTTGTAATCTCCATAAATCCTGTCGGTGTTGACATGTTCGTTCCTCCATCCGATCTATCTCTACAATCCCAAGAGAATTTCTCAATATCGTATCATTCGGTGTCAGGTTCTTGAAATGGATTTTCAAGACAACAATTTGTACTTTTTACCTAGAATCAGGACAATCTTTCATAGACGACAAACTCATGCGGATGGATATTCTTCTCATCCTGAATCCCTGGCGTACGCTCAATAACTTTCCAGTCCTCTAAGAAGAACACAGGAAAGAAAGCATCGCCTTCGAACGATTCTCCAATTTCTGTCACATGCAGACGATCTGCCAGAGGCAGAAGCTGTTTGTAGATTTCCGCACCTCCGATGACCATGATCTCTTCTTGCGCAGCAAGAAGAGAAACTTCGTCCAACGTATGAATCACTTCACAACCAGGAGCCTCAAATTCCATACTTCTTGTCAGTATAACGTTCCGACGCTGCGGCAAAGGCTTGCCAATGGATTCATGCGTCTTTCGACCCATGAGAACCGTCTTTCCCATCGTTACGCGTTTAAAATAAGCTAAATCCGCTGGCAGACGCCACGGAAGTTGATTGTTCGCACCAATTACGCGATTTTTTCCCATCGCCCATACAAACGTTAATCCCATATTAGACCTCCTAGATCGCCACAGGCGCTTTAATCCCTGGGTGATGTTGGTAACCTTCGAATTCAAAATCATCGTACGTATAATCAAAAATGAATTCTGGTTTGCGTTTGATCACTAACTTAGGCAATAGATAAGGTTCCCGAGCTAATTGGCGCTCCACTTGTTCAAAGTGATTGGAATAAATATGCACATCCCCGCCAGACCAGACGAACTCTCCGACCTCCAAATCACATTGCTGCGCGATCATATGCGTTAGTAAAGCATAGCTTGCAATATTGAAAGGAAGGCCTAAGAACGTATCCACCGAACGCATGGTAAGCATGCACGACAGCTTGCCATTCGCAACATAAAATTGGAATAACAAGTGACACGGTGGGAGCTTCATATTGTCAATCTCCCCTACATTCCAAGCACTGACTAGAATCCGGCGTGAATCCGGATTGGTCTTGATTTGATGAATAACATTCGCGATTTGGTCGATGGTACGCCCATCTTTTGCTTCCCAATTGCGCCATTGTGAGCCATATACAGGACCGAGATTTCCTTCCTCGTCAGCCCATTCATCCCAAATGGTAACCCCGTTATCTTTTAAGTATTGGATATTCGTATCGCCTTTCAGGAACCACAATAGTTCATGGACAATCGATTTCAAATGCAATTTTTTTGTGGTCATGAGCGGAAAACCTTGGGATAAATCAAAACGAAGTTGGCGGCCAAACACCGAAATCGTCCCCGTGCCCGTACGGTCTTCTTTCTTCTCACCGTGATCCAGAATATCTTGTAATAAATCTAAATAGTTTTTCAAATCAAAGACACCTCTTTATTCTTTGCTTCTGTAACAATTACTTCTTCTAGTGTAGCACAGAAAATCTCCGATGTTGATACAGATTTTCTGTCAACCTGATATACAATTTCTGTTCAATCTAGATCGATTTATGTCTTCTGAGCTTACGTTGGTCATAGCGTTCCTGTGCTGTCGCGAAGAGTCTCTTCTCTTCATCCGTCTCGGGAATGATGGGTGGGACGGGTGAAGATTTGCCATTTTCATCCACGGCAACAAACGTCAAAAAGGATCTCATGGTCAATTTTCGTTCCCCTGTTATCAAATTCTCGGAGACAACCTTCACATAAACCTCCATCGAGCTTTTATGCGTCCATGTGACAAACGCTTCTAGCTCAATAGCTTCCCCAACACGAATAGGTGCTAAGAAGTCTAAGCTATCGCTAGATGCGGTTACAGCCGCCTTACGGGCGTGACGCATACTTGCGATGGCACTAATTTTATCGATATATTCCATGACGATACCGCCGAACATCGTGCCATGCATATTGGTGTCTGACGGAAATACCAGTTGTGTTAAGATGGTGCGTGATTCACGAACATACTTTGGTTCCATGTATAAGAATCCTCCTGATCTAACGTTTAATTGTATCAATGGAAAGAAAAAAGAGGCTCGCGCCCGGAGCGACAAGCCTCTTCCTTATCATATGTGAAAAAACTTGATCCTACAATCTTATCTTACGATTGCATGGATTGGGTGGCCAAGTGCCACTTCAGCTGCTTCCATCACAAGCTCACCAAGCGTTGGATGCGCATGGATTGTCAATGCGATATCTTCAAGAGTTAAAGCATTCTCGATCGCAAGAGCAACTTCAGAAATCAAGTTAGATGCTTCGATACCAACAATTTGTCCGCCAAGGACAAGACCTGTTTCAGCATCAGCAACGATCTTAACAAAGCCTTCTGGTGCGTTCAAGGACAATGCACGACCGTTACCTACGTAAGCGAATTTACCCACTTTTACATTGTAGCCTTTTTCTTTCGCTTCTGCTTCACTGTAACCAACGCTGGAGCATTCTGGATCTGTGAAACATACCGCTGGGATACATTTGTAGTCTACAACGCTTGGCAATCCAGCAATAGCTTCAGCTGCCACTTTAGCTTCATAAGAAGCTTTGTGAGCAAGTGCCAAGCCAGGCACGATATCACCGATCGCGTAGATGTGAGGAATGCTCGTGCGACCTTGGTGGTCAACTTCGATCAAGCCGCGATCTGTCATTTTCACACCGATCATGTCTAGACCAAGTTCACCGTCCGTATTCGGACGACGTCCTACAGTTACGAGCAAGTAGTCGCCAGTAACTTCTTGTTCTTTACCGTCAACTGTGAATTTCACAGTTACGTCTTTGTCGGTTTGTGTTGCGCTTTGCGCTTGTGCTTTTGTGAAGATTTCGAAACCATGTTTCTTCATGTTCTTCGACACAAGTTGAGTTAAGTCTTTATCAAATCCAGGCAATACCATATCTGCGCCTTCGATGATTGTTACTTTCGTTCCGAATTTCGCGAACATTTGGCTCAATTCCGCACCGATGTAACCACCGCCGATAACGATTAAGCTTTTTGGAATTTCAGGCAATTCCAAAGCTTCTGTGGAGGACAAGATACGTCCGCCGTAAGGGAATGGTTTCAATTCGATTGGACGGGAACCTGTAGCGATAATACAGTTCTTGAATTTGTAACGTGGAGCTTCTTGATCGTTGAACACACGTACTTCTGTTTCATTGATGAACATAGCTTCACCTTTGAACATTTGTACTTTGTTACCTTTCAACAAGCCAGCAACACCGCCAGTTAATTTACTAACGACACCGCGTTTGAATTCTTGAACTTTCGAATAGTCCACTTTCACATTTTCCATCGTAATTCCCATGGAAGAAGCGTTTTGAACTGTTTCATATTGATGCGCTGCAGAGATCAACGCTTTTGAAGGGATACATCCGCGGTTCAAGCATACGCCGCCCCACTCGGATTTATCTACGATCAATACGCTTTGTCCTAATTGTGCTGCGCGAATCGCAGCGACATAACCACCAGGACCTGCACCGATTACGACTGTATCAATTTCTAAAGAAGCATCTCCTACTACCATTGATTACACCTCCATTACTAATAGATCTGGGTTAGCGAGCAACATCTTGATGTAGTTCATGAAGTTTTGTGCTGTCGCGCCGTCAATTAGGCGATGGTCAAAGCTCAAGGACAATGCCATCACAGGTGCAGCAACGATTTCTCCATTTTTAACAACGGCTTTCTCAGAGATACGGCCTGTACCCAAGATTGCAACTTCAGGGAAGTTGATGATTGGTGTAAAGAACATACCGCCCGCAGAGCCAATGTTCGTAATTGTGATTGTGCTGCCTTTTAATTCGTTAGGGCCTAATTTGCCGTCACGACCGCGAGTAGCCAAATCTTTGATGTCACTTGCAACTGTCCAGATGTTACGACGATCTGCGTCTTTAATGACAGGAACGATCAATCCGTTATCTGTATCTGTAGCGATACCGATGTTGTAGTATTTTTTGTAGACGATTTCGTTGTTCACTTCGTCGATCATTGCGTTCATAGCAGGGAATTGACGGCAAGCCGCAACAAGCGCTTTGACGATGAACGGCAAGTAAGTTACTTTAATGCCTTTCTTCTCAGCGATTGGTTTCATACGAGTACGGAATGCAACCAATTCTGCAACGTCAACTTCATCCATGATGGTAACATGCGGTGCTGTGTAAGCCGATTTAACCATCGCATTGGAGATCGCTTTACGGATTCCTTTGAATGGTACACGTTCTTCTTCACCGTTCGCAGTTACTGTTGAAGCTGCTTGAGTTGCTGCTTTTGGAGCTTCAGCTGCTGGAGCTGTTGCCGCTGCTGCAGGCGCTCCGCCGTTAGCAAATCCTTGAACATCTTCACGAGTGATTTTTCCGTTTTTGCCAGAACCGTTCACTTGTGCAATGTCAACGCCTTGTTCGCGTGCAAATTTGCGTACACTTGGTGTTGCTAGAACTTCTTTGCTCGGTGCTGCAGGTGCAGGAGCCGCTGCTGCCGCAGGTGCGCTTGCTTCAGCCGCTGGAGCTGCTGGTGCAGCTGCCGCCGGAGCTTCTGCTGCTGGAGTTTCTTGATGAGGAATATCACCTTCAGCCTCGATGATGGCAACAATTTCACCCATATGACATACTTGACCGTCTTTTGTTAAAACTTCAAGCACTTTACCGTTAACCGGGCTTGGTACCTCTACAATTGCTTTATCATTCTGAACTTCCATGATGATATCTTCATCTGTGATGGTATCACCTGGTTTAATATGCATTTTAATAATTTCGCCTTCGTGTAAGCCTTCGCCCAATTCTGGGAACAAATATTCAAATCTAGCCACGCGAGAAACCTCCCTTATCCTTTATCACTGCTCTTTGATGTCTGTTTCTTAGAAGTTAAGTACTTTATTTACACCCGCAATAATACGCGCAGGGTTCGGAAGCCATTGGTCTTCAATTTGTGCAAACGGATAAACCGTATCTGGACCAGTAATACGAAGAACCGGTGCTTCTAGACTTAAGATTGCTTTTTCATTGATTTGGGCAATGATTTCAGCAGCAACACCTGATGTTTTTTGTGCTTCTTGAACCACGATTGCACGGTTTGTTTTCTTAATTGAAGCTACGATCGTATCGATATCAAGCGGTACAAGCGTACGAATATCGATCACTTCTGCTTGGATACCGGATTTTTCAAGTTCTTCTGCAGCTTTCATTGCTGTACGTACCATAAGTCCATAAGCAATGATCGTTACATCTTTACCTTCACGAACAACATTTGCTTTTCCAAGCTCAACTGTATATTCGCCTTCAGGTACTTCATCACGGAATGCATGGTACAAGTTCAAATGCTCCATGAAGAATACAGGGTCGTTATCACGAATTGCTGAGATCAACAAACCTTTTGCATCATATGGGTTCGATGGAACAACCACTTTAATCCCTGGTGTTTGAACAAGAAGTCCTTCCAAAGAATCTGTATGCAATTCCGCAGCTTTAACGCCGCCGCCAAATGGTGTACGGAATACGATTGGTGCATTATAACGACCGCCAGAACGGTAACGTAGACGTGCAGCTTGAACGCAAATTTGATCTAGTGCTTCATAAATAAATCCAACGAATTGAATTTCTGCGATCGGACGGAAACCTTGGATACCAAGACCTAATGCCATACCGCCAATTGCGGATTCAGCAAGCGGTGTATCGAATACACGCTCTTCACCAAAATCTTTTTGTAAACCTTCAGTCGCACGGAACACGCCGCCGACATGACCTACGTCCTCACCGAAAATCACAACGTTAGGATCACGGTTTAACTCTACGCGCATTGCATCGCGAATTGCTTCTTTCATATTCATCTGTGCCATTGCTTCGTTTCCTCCCTTAAACGTGTTCGGAAGCACTTTGCTTCGAACTTGTATGTCGTGTCCATCATTTAAGCCGAATCAATTCGAATCTATATTATTGGAAGTCTGCTTTTTGCTCTTCCAGATGTTTCGGAGTTACTTCGAACATGCTGTCAATCAATCCTGCAACAGTCATTTTTTCTGTTTGTTCAGCACGCTTGATTTCTTCGTTTACTTTTGCTTTTGCTTCGTCTTTTACGCGAGCTGTTTCTTCGTCAGACCAAAGACCTTTTTTCTCAAGGAATTTACCGAAACGAACAAGTGGATCTTTGATGCTCCATTCAGCTTCTTCGTCTTTCGTACGATATTTTGTCGTATCGTCAGCCATGGAATGTGGACGGAAACGGTAAGTCAACGCTTCGATCAATGTAGCGCCTTCGCCTTTACGAGCGCGTTCAGCAGAGATTTCAACGGCTTTAATAACAGCCAATACGTCCATACCATCTACTTGCAAGCCATGAATACCTGCTGCAAGAGCTTTATGAGCGATCGATTGCGCAGCGGTTTGTTTTGCGAATGGTGTCGTAATTGCATAACCGTTGTTTTGTACAAAGAAAATAACCGGCAATTTAAATGCGCCAGCATAGTTAAGACCTTCGTAGAAGTCACCTTCGGAAGAACCACCATCACCTGTGTATGTGATTGCTAGTTGTGGTTGTTTTTTCAATTTAAAGCCCATTGCAAGACCCATCGCATGCAAAATTTGTGCACCGATGATGATTTGCGGCATCAATACGTTAACGCCTGCTGGAATTTGTCCGCCATGTTGATGACCACGGGAATACAAGAACGCTTGATAAAGCGGAAGTCCGTGCCATACGATTTGCGGCATATCACGATATGCAGGAACAACGAAGTCTTCTTTTTGCAATGGGTATACGCTACCCACCATGGATGCTTCTTGACCAGATACAGGTGCATAGAATCCAAGACGTCCTTGACGACCAAGATTTACTGCGCGCTCGTCCCAAGTACGAGTAAATACCATACGGTACATAATTTCTTTTAACTGCTCATCTGTTAAAGACGGCATCATTGCTTCATTAATAATTTCACCATCAGGGGATAGTACAGATAATGCTTCAACTGCGTCCGCCTGAACTTCGAAAGAAAGCTTACTCATTTTCTTCACCTCAACAAAAAGTTTGAAAATCATTTTCCTCTGTTATAGAATTTATTATACACCTGTTATATGCAATTGGTCAAAAAATATCGCTTTAAACGACATATTTTGTTCTTTTGTATGTATAACAGTCCCAACATTTATATAGTACAGATTAATACAACTGTGAAGATTCCGTGAAAATGTTGGGTTATCCCCCCTATTATTTACAAAACATACGGATACTACTACGAAAAAGGTGATTCCATGACAGACGATCGTTATTTGAAACGAACCATTGTCAAAGAAGAGGTACAAAGCTCCTATTTAAACGAAACTCGGAATTTAAGAGTATATCTTCCGCCGGGTTATCAAGAATGGCTAAGTTATCCAGTCGTCTACTGCCAAGACGGCGAAGACTTCTTCAATTTTGGACGTGTAGCGACACATGCCAATCAAATCATCTTGGATGATGATATTGAACCCTTTATTATTGTTGGGGTTGAAGTGGATAAAAGAATACGCACCTCAGAGTATTCGCCTAGCGGTGAACGGCATGAGAACTATGTACAGTTTTTTGCTCATGAACTCATCCCTTATATAGAAGGTAAGTATCCCGTTCGCAATGATGCGGACTCTCGGATTCTTGCTGGCGACTCGCTTGGCGGAAGTGTCTCCCTGCATATTGCGCTCAGGTTCCCGAGTTTATTCAAGAAAGTTATTTCCCTTTCCGGTGCTTTCTATCCAGACTCACAATCGATCATTGCTCTACAACCGGATTTATCTTGGCTAGAAATATGGATGCTGGTCGGCTTACAAGAGACGTCCTTTGAGACCGATCACGGTACGTTTGATTTCGTCGCGTATAACCGGGCAACGCGAGATCTATTTATTGAGAAGCATGCCAAGATCCAATACGACGAACGAGACGGCTATCATTTATGGGGATTCTGGCAGCAGCACATCCCGGAAGCTCTGAAATACTTTTTACAATAAAACGGTTACATGTGACACTACTATATCCAAAACAAAAGCGACATTCCATGATGGATGTCGCTCCTTTTATGTCTAAAAATGGCTATGCGCTGTGCTGGATCTGATCTAAGAGTCTCACACAACCCGTACTTACCAACCGATAGACCTCTTCAAAGTTCCCTGTGTAATAGGGATCCGGAACATTCTCTTCATTCTCCTCAGGAAGTAAATCCATAAATCGAATCATGTGCGAATGTTGTTGACTACCGGGGATATTCTTCACATCGCGCAGATTGTTGTTATCCATACATACGATGTAATCAAACCCATTAAAATCATGATCTGAAAATTGACGTGCCTTCATTCCCTCATAGGAAATCTGATAGGTGTCCAAGATCCCCCTTGTACCTTCATGAGGTTGTTTCCCAATATGCCAATCTCCCGTGCCTGCGGAATCGGTCATGATTTGTTGATCTAATCCACGTTCATGAACCAAATGGCGGAATACCGCCTCGGCCATCGGCGAGCGACAGATATTTCCTAGACATACGAATAATACATGGATTTGCTTCATCGCAAAACCCTCCTTTTGTTACGTGTTAGCCCATCTTCTGAATCGAACGACGAGGCAGCTTCCATTTATAATATACAGAGAACATACGTAAGACAATAACAACAACGAATAAGGCCAGCATTTCAATATCTGTCGTTAACCATCCAAGCCCAATCAATAATCCGGCAAGCATGGCCCACACTGCATAAATCTCATCTCGCAGTACGAGTGGCTTTCGACCAGCCAATAAGTCCCGAATCATTCCGCCCCCGATCCCCGTAAGAACGGCAGCAACCATTACAACACTCACAGGATGATTCATGTGTGTAGCATACAAGGCCCCTTGAATCGCGAAGGCAGATAAGCCGATCGCATCAAAGAATGCCTCAATCCGTTTCCAATGACGAATCCATTTAAGCGGTAAGACGAATGCAATAGCTGTCGCAACAATAGCAATTTTCAAAAATAAACCTTGACTCCATAAGGTGGTAACCGGCACGCCAATCAGCACATTACGAATGACGCCCCCGCCAAACGCGGTTACTAAGCCAAGAACGAACACACCCAAGATGTCATACTTTTCTTCCATAGCGACTACCGCTCCGCTCATGGCAAAGGCTATGGTGCCAATGATGCTGAAAAGTTCAAACACTTCCAAATCCAACGCTATGCATCCTTTCTCCATCTTGATGAATAAAATTCGTTTTTTTCATTTTATATGGATATTCGACAATTGCCAACACTTAATATTAGGGCGAAAACATTGCGAGATGGTTAGGAGATTGGTAAGCTATTGGCAAGACCCTATGGGATCGAATTGTAAATGTCGGAGGCTAGAATGATGCAGCATACTAAAACAAAAGTTGTGATCTTTTCAGGTGGTCAGTTATCGGAGCAAGCTTTGAAATATATTCAACCCGAAGATTTCATTATTGGAGCTGATCGTGGAGCCGCGTTCTTAACGAAACATGGCATACATATGGATATTGCAGTTGGGGATTTTGATTCTGTTACAGAGGAAATGAAAATAGACATTGCGATAAATTGCGATCGCTTTATTGACTGTGATCCCGTCTATAAGAATTTAACGGACACGGAGATGGCGTTTGAGATTGCACTTGAACAACAACCTGTCGAGATCATGATGCTGGGTGCCCTAGGAACTCGGTTTGATCATTCATTGTCCAATGTTCATCTTCTGCGGCGCACCTTAGAATTAGGGATTCAATGCACCCTCGCAGATGATCATAATGAAATATGTTTAATGGACGCTCGACAATCATTTACGGTGATGGATCACGGCTTTACATATGTCTCACTCTTGCCCCTATCCATGGAAGTGACCGGGGTTACCTTAGAAGGTTTCCAATACCCCCTTCACCAAGCAACTTTAACGTTAGGGAAGTCTCTGTCCGTCAGTAATGAATTGGTTGGCGAAAAGGGAATCATTCATATCGCCGATGGCGTACTTCTTGTCATTCAATCGAAAGATTAGAATATAGTTGGAAAAGGCCGTCGAATTTCGACGGCCTTTTCTCGTTTTGTGCAGCATCTCTTACACGTAAGATTTTATTTGGAATTCGACTGCTCATGTCGAGAATGGAACTCGCCATTCACGATTTTTGTAGCCACGTCCTTGATTTTGGTCTTTCGCTCATTATATTCGTTCTGTGTGATCTTTCCATCCTTCAAGGCTTGGTCAGCACGCGTGATCATCTGCGATGCGAGGAGATCAATGACCTTCTGAACTTCTACCCCTTTTTGCTTCGCTAAATCAGCAAGTGTTGTTCCTTTCTTCAACTCAGATTTCAAATCCTCTTTGCTCATCCCAAGCAATTTCGCCGTCTCAGCAAAATCAAGCTTCATATGGCGTTTATGTCTACCATGATCTTGCAGTGTAGAATCCATGATGCGATCTACGTGTTCGACAAACTTGGCTTTGGCTTGATCTAATGATTCATTATTGGCTGCAATTAGCGTTGCCTTTAAATCAGCACGAGAGACGCCTTGTGCTTCGGCGATTTGGGCCAGTGTCTTGCCTCCTTTTAGTTGTTCCCGCAGCGCTTTCTCATCCAGCTTCAACAATGTCTGCAATTTCGCGCTGAATATTTTCTTGGATGCATGTCCATGATGAGCAGGACCGGGGAAGGCTTGCTTCTCAGTCTGACTCGTCGCTTCTAGGCTTTGTGTCGCAGTCATAGACTCGTCCGTAGCGGCTTGAGTATGCATTGGTATAGCAAATAACATCACAGCCATTGCTGCGAACCAAACAACATTTTTTTTCATTCCTTATTCCTCCTGAATATGTCATGCGATGGTGCTGCACATCTACACGTTCTATTCTTGTCATGGTTTCTGAATTTAACATAAATTTTTCCTGAAGATGAAATAAAAAAAACATCATGACAGTTCTGTCATGTTTCATTCGCATCCTTAAACTCTTATCACGCAAGCATTCTAGCAAAAAAGTACGCAAAGAAAACGCTGTCAAGAAAAGAAAGATGAAAACTTTTTATCATTTTTTAATAATACGTCCGAATGCCTTGCGGCATCTGGTATGTAATAGGGATTAGTAAATTATAGGAGAGGTTTTGTCTGTTATACTCCTTGTGTGTCAAACATAACTTCACGATAAACGGAGGTTCTTATGAATAACAAAAAACACATCAAACAACTTATCGCTATCGGACTATGTGCGACATTTGGGTTAACAGGCGTACTTTTCGCAGATTCAAATCATCACCAAGCTTACGCAAACCCAAGCGCTCAAATCACTTCTTCTTCGAAAGCAGATCAAATTATCAAATCAGGCTCGCGTTTTATGGGCGTTCCCTATACATTCGGTGCACGCAGCGGTGATACCAACACATTTGACTGCTCATCCTTTACGCAATATCTATTCAAACAGATTGGAATTGATTTACCGCGTTCATCCATTGAACAATCCCATGTGGGTCAAAAGGTATCTAAATCAGATCTTCAAGTCGGCGATCTCGTCTTCTTCTCTACAACCGATCGCAACGGTCATGGGAACGTCAACCATGTTGCTATCTACGCAGGCAATGGGCGTATTCTTCATACGTACGGCAGTCCAGGTGTAACGTTTTCGGATTTAGATGCTCCGACATGGAAAGATGGTTATGTCGGTGCGCGACGTGTATTATAGCTTACCCACCTATCCATATAAATGACCAAGAGCCTTTTGCGATCATGCAAAAGGCTCTTTTGATGCGTATTAATTCTCTTCTTGTTCCTCTTCGTTCATTTCAGTACTCTCTGGGTCGCGCAAGGAATATCCGATCCCACGAACCGTTTGAATCATTTTATGTTTTCGGCCTTTATCAATTTTTTGACGCAAGTATCGAATAAAGACATCAATGACATTGGTATCTGCCATAAAATCATAGCCCCAGACATCATTTAAAATGTTTTCACGGGAGCATACTTTATTTTTATGGCTGGCAAGATAGCATAATAGATCAAATTCCTTGGGTGTCAGCTCCATCTGATCCTCCCCACGGGTTACTTTGCGGGATTCTGGATCAATATGTAAGTCTCCAACCGTAATGGGATGCTTTGATGGTTGTCGGTCCTGGATATGGCTGAATATGTTCAGCATATTACGAACTCGGGCCAACAATTCACTCGTATTAAATGGTTTGGTTACATAGTCATTTGCACCGATTTCAAAGCTTTCCACAACGCTTTCCGTTCGGTCCACAGCGGTCACGATAATAACGGGCACTTTCTTGCCTCGATCACGAAGGATCTTTAACAATTCAATACCGCTAATTTCAGGCAAACTTAAATCCAGCAGAATTAAATCCCACGTCTCTTCTAATGCCACTTTCAGCCCAATTTCTCCATCATGCACGGCCACAGCTTCATACGCATTTGATTCGAATAGCTGTTGAACCAATCTGGCGATATCCGTGTCATCCTCAATAATTAAAATCCGTTCTGGCACCTCAAATTCCACCCGTCAGTCCGTTATTATCTTGAATAGTGTGTCACAAGCCGATAAAAACATGCATCAGAACAACAAAAAACCGCTCGTCTCCGAGCGGTTATATGGATTAGGCATTCTGCAGCGACCATTTTTCTACATCCCAAATTTTCGTGACCCAATCTTCATAGAAATCAGGTTCATGGGATACAAGTAAGATGGTACCTTTATATTCTTTCAGGGCGCGTTTAAGTTCTTCCTTTGCCACAACATCTAAATGGTTCGTAGGCTCGTCGAAAAGCAACCAATTGCTCTCATGCATCAAAAGCTTACATAAACGGACTTTGGCTTGCTCTCCCCCACTCAACATACGCAATGGGCGTGTAATATGCTCATTTTTTAATCCGCAACGTGCAAGTGCAGCGCGAACTTCATGCTGATTCATATAGGAGAATTCATTCCATACATCATCTATAGGTGTCATATTGGCAGATTTCACTTCTTGTTCGAAATAAGCAGGCTGCAAGTAATCCCCAAGATAGGTTTTTCCGCTAATCGGAAGGATTTTGCCTAGAATGGTTTTCAGCAGCGTGGACTTACCTACCCCGTTGCAACCAACGATCGCAATTTTCTCCCCGCGTTCAATGGTCATCGACATTTTAGGCAGCAAAGCATGTGAATATCCAATTTCAAAATCAGTACCTTCGAACACCGTACGACCGCTTGCCCGTGATTCTTTGAATTGAAAGGTTGGCTTGGATGCTTCTTCCGGACGATCAATTCGCTCAATCCGATCCAATTGTTTCTCACGGCTCTTGGCACGACTGGATGTAGAATAACGGGCTTTATTACGCTGAATGAAATCCTCTTGTTTTTTGATATACTCCTGCTGCTTCTCATAGGCTTCGATGTGCTGATTCTTATTCATATCTGCCATGGTTAAGAACTTCTCGTAGTTTGCCGTATATCGCGTCATTTTGGCAAATTCCAAATGATAAATGACATTTACGACTTGATTCATAAATTCGGTATCATGTGAGATCAAAATGAACGCATACGGATATTCCTTCAGATAGTTCGTCAACCATTGAATGTGTTCTACATCCAAATAGTTCGTAGGCTCGTCAATGAGCAATACCGTTGGTTTCTCCAACAATAACTTGGCTAATAGAACTTTGGTACGCTGACCTCCGCTTAACGACGCTACGTCACGATCGAGTCCAATGACATCTAGTCCAAGGCCATTCGCCATTTCCTCCACCTTAACATCCAGCATGTAGTAATCTCCGATTTCCAACTGTTCCTGAATCTCACCCATCTGCTCCAGTAAGATATCCAGTTCATCGGGATTGGCATCTGCCATCTGATCCGTGATGTTCATCATTTCCTTTTCCAATTCGAGCAAAGGCAAGAAAGCATCCTTCAAAACATCACGGATCGTTTTACCAGGCGTCAGCAATGTATGCTGATCTAAGTAGCCATATCGTACTTTCGGCATCCACTCCACTTTTCCTTGATCCTTAAGCTGCTTGCCCGTCAGGATATTCATAAGCGTAGATTTCCCAACACCGTTTGCGCCCACAAGACCAACATGCTCTCCTGCTAAAAGACGAAATGAAACATGCTTAAACAGCTGCCGTTCGCCAAAGTTATGGGACACATCTTCTACTGTTAATAAACTCATATTTAAATGAAAGCTCCTTATCCAAATCAGAATCAACGAATACTTCAAAATTACAATTGTTAATTGTAACAAACTAGCGTTGACATGACAATGGATAATACCCCTGCAGGGCTGCTTCTTTCTCTGAGAGGAAGGTTTCAATCGTAGGAAGCGTTGATGCACAGTCCCTTTCCCGGTAATAATATTTCACACCGTTCGCTTGTATCCCTCGGTACGTAGATGCTTTCACTAATCTGGCTCCGCCTAAAGCATAATTGTTGTAATGCTGATCCCCTATTGGAATTCCTTGTACAAAAGCAATGACCCCAACATCATCTATTGTATTGTTCCACGCTTCTTGACTGATTGTAGGCAATGTGAAGGTATACGTAATTCCCAGTTGCTTCGCATATGTATTGTGTTTCTGTAAGTAATAACGCAGATCTTCCTGAATCAAATGTACGATCGACTGTCGACGCACTTGCTCAAACATCGCGTTAGGCTGCAATAAGGATATCGAAGTCGACTCTCCAATTTCACGTTGGAACCCTTTGACCCATGTCCTATTGATCTGATCGTAGGCAATAACATAATTATCCAGTGTAAACGCAATGGTATTCCCTGCGTTATCCTGATAAGCATAAGGCTTTTTGATACTCCAGACATGGCGAATCTCAGTCTCACCCTGTTCGTTCTTGAACTCTTCATCCGCGTAGATATAATATCCGTCATATCCGATCATCGCAATGACAGGGATGTAAATATCAAGCAATGATTGCCCATTAGCGTCCTCAGTAACGTCAAAATTCGTATACAATGTCCGATAAAAGCTTCTGATCCCTTCAACTCGATTCAGCTTTACACGCTTCAAGGAATCATATCGTGATTCCTGTGCTTGTTCTGAATTAAGAATTAAAGACTGCGCTGCATCATCGACAGCCGCATGAATCGCTGCATCATATCGCATCTTCGTCGTGAGTACGTGCTTCTGATCCACAACTCTAAATTCATGTACCACAAAGAATGGAAATAGAATGAGCGCTGCTAGAATCGCAAGCTTAGTCATCTTCATTACGTACCATCCCTCCATAGGGAATAAAGATACGGGTTGAAGAATCTTCTTGTTGGGTTAAAAACGAGTGAAACACACCTGCTTGCGTAGGATTCTTATTCTTGATCGTCACCTCAAACATATCTCCAATATGAAGTTCATATCTGCGTTCAGACTGATCCATTGGAAGTGCATTGTCCGGGAATAAGATTTGCATGATCTGAGACTGGTACCATATCTCGTCATGCACCTCAATTCTGTTCTGGAAAGTACTTGCATTCGCTGGATCCTGATATACCGGCGTATAACGTTTACGTGCATGTTGCATGTCAATATCGTAGCTATTTCCTGTAGCACTTAGCCGCTCTTCGAATTCATTATACATCCGAGGCGTGATGTATCCTTTATCGCGCACACGATCAACAAAATCAGTCACAGACTGAAATGCAACCAGATATGAAATCTCATCTTCTTGTTCAAACATGTGGGACAAAGGAAATAGATATAATAAACAAACTGCCATAAAAATAGCGAATACCTTCTCTAGTGCATTCAACGCTGTGAATCTCCCCTATCTTCCACCGCTTCATATTGTACTTCAATGACATTCCCCTCCGGATCCCGAATAGAAGAAGGTTGATAGGCTGTCTTCAGATGAATAGCATGCACATCCCATGAATCGAGATCCATCGACGGATCAAATGACATCCCCTCCACAGTCAACTTCACCCCCACTTGGCGAATATCTGCAATGGATTGAAGAATGGTCGCGCGAGATACATTCGGTGACGTTAACTCCATCGTTGTCGTAGTTATTTCACGATCGGAAGCAGACAGATATTGATAGTTATGATCAATCGCTTTTGTGATATCCTTGGATAGGTCCCATGAGATCGTTAGCGAAACGATAAATAAAACGACAGAAACACTCCCCCATAACATGTTGCGTAGATGGTTGCCTAACATCTCCAGCAACCCACTTTAGTTTTGTTCAAAAATAATTCCACGGATTACATTGCTGCGATCTGTAACGATTTTTGCTTTAAATTTCCCGCTCGGATTCACATAATCTTTTTTGGACTCATCTGATGCTTCTGTCAGATTACCCGTCGCATCGGTACCTTCAACAACAGAACCAAAGTCAGGGTTATCTACAGCCCCATTCGTATTAATTGTTTTGCCATACCAGGATCCTGCGCGGTTTTTCCCCGTTACGATTTGAATACCGAATTGTTCTTTATCTGCAAATTTGCGTAATGCATTTACGACTTGGGAGCCGCTCACAACTGTATTATCATATACTGTATAAGCAGTCTGGGAGAGTTCTGTCTGAATATTGGAAAAGTTGTTCTGCGCCGTCTTCGTTGCTTCCTGTGCCGATATAAACAAAACAACCGCAATTGTAATTAATGCAATAGCAAGAAAGATTCCTGCTGCCATAACCAAAGCTTTTTGTGCGTTACCCATACGATTAACCCATCCTTTTAATTATTTTTTTGAATTTGTTCGTAATAATTCTGCATTTGATTCATGCTTGTATAGACAAGCGGAAATACAAGGTACAAAAATATCAATGCATACAAGGGCATAAACCCTATCATCTGACCCCAGCTAGACTTCGAATCCAGAACCCGCTCTGCTTCTTGTTTCCGTTGTTCTCGGTAATAGGCTTGTTCAGCATCCAGATCATCAAAAGCATCGCGGACTGGAATTTTATCCACCGCCAGTAACAACTTCTCAATCACTCGAACGAATGGTACATAGGTGACTTGATCCTTTAATTCCTCAAGGGCTTGTTCAGCACCCGCTTCATAATGAAGCAAGCATACCTGGAGAGGTTCTTTGAATAATGACGCGAACCGTTCCAGCCACTCAACCATATTCTCGACCGATATTCGCTCCATTTGGGATAGAATTCCGATCATCGTAAGGAACTGATCCACTTCGTTTTTCATATCCATTGCACGTAACCGTTTCTGGAACCATAAGATGAACATCGGGAGATAATAGCCTAACCATCCGACTAAAATGCTCAGCAATACTTCCCACCACTTCAGGTATTCTTGTTGACGGAGCATGATTTTGTTCATCATGACGTTGATATGTTCTTTCCATTCGGATTCTGTACGATATTTCAATGATGATCTGGACAAGGATTGCGCCACATATTCCCGAACATCCCCTGTCTCATCTAACGATCGTTGAATGATTTCCTGCTCCACTTGGTTGCGTTCCTTCATCTTCTGCTGTTCAATCGCACTCGTCTGCCCAAGCAGCATGCCTGACGCAGACGTCACCTGCAAGATCTGATGGGTCCCCACATCATGAAGATAGGAACAAAAGAGTAACGTTGCTAGACCTGTACCGAACGCATACACTAGCCGATGTAATGTGAACCATTCCATAGGCAGCGGCGAGTTCCCATCCTTTAACAGAAGCCGGATTCGAGCATAGGATTTCGAAAAATACTGTGGCATGCATGCATCCACGACAGGTCTGACAAATCTCAGATTGTATATCGCTTTTTCCCAAGTCGTTTTACGCTTCACTCGCGCATACTTACCCTCATCATTCTCTTGGATCTTACGCAATAAGACATACGATACAAGAATCGTGATGTAGACCAATGCTTTCATGAGAACACCAAGTTTCGAATCATAGAACTGTCCCATGGCGATGAAATGATTGCGGGCCCACCTTTCAAACGGTTCTGCGAATAGTACCGGTGCAACAGCAATCAGGGTCAGGCTGCGTAATAAGTAACTCAGTTTCTCTCTGCGCAATAATTCCATCTGCACTTCTTGGGTGAGCTTTGTCAACGCATTTAAGTACAACGAACCGGATTGAAGCACTTTATCGCCATATTCCAAAATAAGATAAGAGATCCCTGCGAAACCTTTCAAAAATCGATTTAGCGCAACTTCATAATATTGCTCTAATTCCACCTCAGCTTCTGCCGAAGTCAAGATATCATAGATTCGCCTGCCATGTTGACCCGCTTCATGTGTCGTATGCTCGGAAGCATCCATAATCGCTTCCTCCACCATGCCATGGGCATGATAATAATGACGAACATCTCCTAGCAAATGTACGAACTGTCTTAACAATCGATTCTCCACACGATGTACAAGCATATCGATCATCGTATTATTCATGATCAGAACGCTTAACAAAACCATGATAAATGAGGTAAGACTCTGCTTCATCACCAGGAGTAAAACAAACGTAATCAAAAGAATAACAAGCGTTAACACGACGATATGAACTGTTTCTTTCCGCATCGTTAGTTCGTCATAGGCATGAATACTCGCAATCCTTCTTCTCACTTTGCGAACGTATTTACGAACCAGAGGAATGCGTGAGAGAAACACATACAAGCGCTGATACATAAAATTCAATTGCTCTCGCCATTTCTTCACACGAACGCGTTCCCAGGCTTGTCTGGTACCCCACTGCGGACTTGAAGGTGCTGCTTGTCTACGTTCCAGCATGCGGTAGCCTGCGAACAGCAAGAAAGCAAGAATAACCGAAATGCCCAATATGGCATAAAGTATGGACTTAGTCGCCAAGATCACCCCTCCAATGTTGATCCATAAATGCGTAGAAGTTGGATGTATCCTGAACCGTCATATGTTCGATCATGTCACGAACACTGCGTTCGGACAGTCGGCTTCCAGCCCAATAAGCACCATCACGATATTCGATAATATTTCTAGCTTCAAACGTGGGAGCACCTTCAAGTGGAATACATTCGGTAATGCGTTCAATATATCGATGACCGTTCCGATCCATACGAAGATGAACATCGAATCCAATCACATTGACAACCTGCTGCTCAGCGATATGCTCGTTCGAGAACACGCCCGTTTTCAACAACGAGTTACGCAATGAAAATACGAGATCCTTAAATGTCTTGGCATGATGCGTGAACAAGGTGAATAAGCTTGCTACCTGTGCAGACTGAATAACCCACGAAGCCACAGGATCTGTTGCAGCTTCGCCAATAATATTGACGGCGCCATCGGTTTTTTTCTGTACGTCAAGTCCGTCTTGACCACGGATGTGATCTGTTTCTCGAAAGCTCAGAATATTCCGGTACGGATAAATTTTGCGAAGATGAAGCTCAAAGGCCATTTCTTGCACCCGCAAAGTTAATGTGCCATAGATATGTTTGACTAAAGCCATTAACAGTGTGGTCTTCCCGCTCCCTTGTTGACCTGTAATTGCCGTTATTCTCGCCCCTTTCATTAAGTACTTCAGCAATCCAATAACCATCTCAGCATTCGGATCTTGAATCAACGATTCGAGCGTTGCGCGTGGAATATCGAACTTACGAACAAAAAACGCCCAAGATTCTGCAAAATGCGGACGAACAACAACGACACGCGAACCGTCCTTCATTTCATTTACTTTATAACCTACCGTCTCGGATAATTGGCCCGGGTTATTATATTTATAAATGTTCTGACACACACGCTTTAGCTCTTGTTCCGAACCGAAACTTAAAAAAGACAAATGAATCGACTTCCCGCGATAAAAGATCCAAATGCTATCATACGATTTGGGTATCGTATTCCTCTCCTGTATAGGCTCTCCTGTCATCTGACCGGCTAGATCCATCATGGATGTCCATGCCGGATGTCCCGATACACCGCCCGATACACCATCGATTCGCATGTCTCGGATTTCATCAATCACACTAAACCCTTTATAGGACTGATAAATACGCTGGACGATAATATGTAACTTCTGCTCAAAGGATAAGGTACGTGCTTCCTTCTGATAAATTCTGCGAATATCTTCCGCTGTAATTCGATAGCTCTCAACATCACCATTTTCTGATGAATACATCGGACAATCCAAATGATAGGTCTGTATCAGATGGGATAATGTATTCAATCCATGATGCTGCTTATTAATAAATAGGATGATTTCAAATAAATCCTGATCCGTACAACGATCAACATCTTCAAACGGGATAATCTGATTCATATGTTCCTCTGTAAGACCATACGTTTGTTGCAACAAATCATAAATTAAGTCCTTAACAAATTGTTTGTCTTGAATGTCCCCGTAAACACAGCCTTTTAAAGCTCGCTTCAACTCAAGTCGTTTATTGTTCCTACGACGTAATTCCTCACCGGATAGACCTCGTGCATATAAATTCTCATTCACATGTTCATGCAGAAATTCTTTCACATAAGTCGTCATCTGCTCGATCGAATAATATTGATCATGCCATACCGCTGGAGAACCCTTCGACACGACATTCTTGGACCTTTGTTTTGAGATTTTAAAATACAATAACGTGATAACCATCCCGATGATGATGACAATAACCCCAATATTCAGTAGGGGATGAAGCGCCATGCTCTAAGCTCCTTTCTCACAAAAGAGCCTGGAGTGGATTCCTGTATGCTTCAGAATCGCATCAGCTAATTTGCGGACATCCCTTATGAAAGGGGCGTTCGGATGACGGCTGGAAACATTACGGTGTCTTAATAAAAATTCCATGACGCTATGATCATTACATGCATCCATAAAATCGACGCAATGCGGGATCGTATATAACTCTTGAACGAACTTATATCTTCGAGCGATATTACGTGCCGTATACTTTGAATGGGCATTATATTGACCTAGGACAAAAACGCAATTCTTTTCTTTTAATAAGTCAGTAAGCTCCTGATATTCTTGTAATCGATCTAATAGGACTGCATTCTGATTTAAATTAATGACTACCATATCTGATTGTTGTAGCATATGAACGGTATTCAATTGCCCTAGACCACTATTCACATCAATCATCACAAGATCATAGCCTCGCTTGGCTTGGTCAAAAATATCAATCCACTCCCCTTGATGATCAATCGAATCCGCGGGATGATTAGACCCCGTCAATAAATCCAGACGTTGATATAGCAACGGAACTGTATAATCAGATACATTCAAAGACGTTAATCGCTGATTACGTGCTAACCGCTCTAAGGCATCTAATCCTGATATTTGAAATGTCGTACCCAAAGATTCCAAGGTATCTTTTAAAAGTGCCGGTTCTAGTATTGAATAAGAGCCGTGTGTATGACCAATGAGCGACCGAATGGTGCTTTCCAGTCCGATCATACATGCCGTTGCCATTAAATTTGATGTTGTACCTGTTTGTCCATGGACGGGTCCCCAAAAGACAACTTGCTTTCCCATTTCATCTTCTCCTTTTGGCTTGTTTGAATGCTTGCTTCACGCTTCGTAGATCAAGGGTTGTCAATTGTACCGTAAGCTCGAGTAACTTGTGTATATACGCTCTTGGCAGCCCTTGGAGTTGAATGCTTTCTGCATATTGATTATCGATAAATCTTTCGAACAACTTCTCGTCAAAATGTATTCTATAGATATTCTCCGACCATCGTAACGCGAATGCTCCATACATCTCCTCAACGTACCTTTCTTGAATACTTGAAATAACGAAAGGGATATACAAATGGATAAATTCGATCGTTGGCTTGGACGTTTCGATGAGCTGGGATACAATATACAGATTGCGATGGAAGCTGCCTTTCTCAACATTCGTTACGATGACATGTGAATCAAACTCCGAAAGTTTACATCCTGTAAGAAACCCAATATCGTCAGACTGCATCATGACATATCCATATTTGTCAACATGACGATCTAACCATGTTAACGCTTCTTGATAGGTTGCGAATTGATTGCCCAAATCAAATCCATCTAACTCCACCACCGGTCCAACATCCGTCAATGATGATACATAATGCGATGTATTGCGCGCTCGCGTTCCATCAATCAAGAGCGTACGATCCCCTGTATGTGCTAGCACTTTACAGACCGATAACATGAAATCACTTTGTTCACAGCTGCCGATCACGATGATTTTTCTCATGGGAGCACCGGACCTTCTATGGGATCCTGATCTAGACCTGATTGCTGTTCAAATACCTGCGTCTGATCCGGGGTCACAGGTTCAACCAAATCGTTCTTCGATGGAGACAATGAATTTTCTATAGGTTGCGTGGATGGATGGCTTGCATTCAACTGCGTGTCATTCGTATGATCTTGAATCGGTTGTCTTGGTGATTGGCCCCCGCTCATGCTTAATTGTTGCTCTAGGGCTTTTTCAAGTTTCTGCCGAGCTACTTTGGCTAGTGCTGTCTTCGCCTTCTCAAGGATGTTCAGATCCGTCTCGATCAGATCCAATACTTCAGCATTGGAAGGATAATTGATAATCGAAGCGGACTGCATCTCAGGGTCGACATACGTTAAGGCGTAAATAGATCCATGATGAATCATCGCGTCCACCATCGCACTCGACATCATCAGAATTTCTTGTTCATTTAACTGGACGCTTACAATATTCGAGCCCATAAGCTGCACTTTCTTCTTAGACAACACGATGTAATCTTGACCCGTAGGAAATTGGATCCGAACATCCATCACATCTTGATTGCTGAGATGAAGGGGCAAGATAATTTGCGCGAATTGTTCATGGCGTAAATCTGTCGGAGTAACTTGGTCTGTATACAACATAGACTTCATGATCGGCGTGTTCTGCGCCAAATCAATTTTGGCTATTTTACCAATAAGCTCCTCTTTGTTCGTAACTAAATTGGCTGCAGCCGCCTCGATCGTAACATCCCGCTGCACAATATCCTTCGCCATAATTTTGCTGCCTGCCATAATTCCTGATTTCATAACCCACGCTTTCTTGAATTGAGCTTGCTGCTGCTTCTGAGCTTCTTGCAGCTTCGAAATCCGTTGTTCATATTGCTCGTTAATATCCTTTTTTACCTGTTGAATATGAAATTGCCAATAGATCATATAACTGACAAAGAGCGTACCCATGATTGAAGCTCCTATAAGTCCGGCAACCCACAAGTTTTTAGTCCTCTGTCTAATTTTTGACATTCCTTCTGCTCCTTCTTGAAAATAAGAACTTTCCAAAACCTTTCTTATGTTGTGGGGAAACGAAATCTAATGGGACAATATGTGATAATACCGCGCTGGTAGCCTCCATGGTCTGGAACGGGTCCGAATGATAAGGTATCCCATGAACATTCGATTGATTTGTTGCTTTCATGACATCCTTTATCGTCTGGCTTGCTGCTAGCGGTATAAAATAAACCCATCGAGATGATTCTCTGTACTCCGACATCGAAGCTGCAAACCGAATCAGATCTGGCTGACGCCATTCTGCCCCAGAAGCGACGATGATAGATAGATTCGCTCTCAGAAACTCTTCATGCACGCCCCCATCTGAAACCCCTAGATCCAGAATTAACGTGTCATATCCATGATGAAGCAATGAAACGAAATTCCTTGTGTGGGAGAACGGATAATAATCTACACCTCGAATCGTAAACATGGCATCCGAATCCTCTACCGATCCACCTTCATATACTTCATGAATACGTCGAAATGCTTGTGAGGGTATGCCCTCGATAATCGCTATCCGTTGTTTCTCACTAGCCAGATAATATGCCAGCAATATTGCGGAATGGGTTGTCCCCGTTCCAGTATCGACGCCAGTGAGTGCTATGGTTCCTGTTCCCCGCCAACGTGTACCACTCGATGACTCGGTGATGATGTTGGATTGATTCCCCAGTGCCATAAACCGCTTATGGACATCCAGTGCACTCGCTGGCCGTAAACCGGAATCCACCTGCAATAATTGCTCAAGGACGGTTCGAAAAGCTGCTGGTACATCCGCAGGTATGCAATCCTCTACATCTCTTTCCCACTTCGTCGCTCTTCCTGACGTAATTAGATACAACAGCAGCGCACCCAACCCATATAAATCGCTGCGAGCATCCGTCTGTCTGCCTGCATACTGTTCTGGTGCCGCGAATCCTACGGTTCCCAAGCAAAGAGTATCGTCCTCTTGATTCGGCTTGAATTGTCTTGCAATGCCAAAATCAATCAATCGAATCTGACCGTGAACATCCATCATCACATTCGATGGCTTTAAATCCCGATATACAATGGGCGGTTTTCGTTCATGAAGGTATTGCAATACTTCACATAATTGAAGTGCATAACGGAGTACATGTTCAAATGGCAAAGTCCGTTCCATACGTTGAAAATAGGCGGCTAACGTCTCTCCAGCGATATAATCCATGAACAAGTACATATATCCGTCTTCATCCGGACCCATAAAATCCACGATTTGAGGCAAATAGGGATGGTTCAGCTGAATTAACATATCTGCCTCTGCTGTGATGCCAGCCACATCTCCGGGAAAAAGTAATCGAGTTTCCTTTACGGCCCAACGTTTCCCCTTTAACTTCAAATCCTCTACCACATAGACATAACTCATCCCTCCTTCGCCAATGCGTTGACTTACCCGATATCGACCTCCTAGTACCTGATTTACTTGAAGCTTAGATATCCATTTCATAGCGATAACTCCTCTTGAACGACAAAAAGGGAAAGCTTCTCGAACCATTCCAGCGACATTGCAGTCGACTGGATGTATTCGGGATGCTTTCCCTATCCAATTCTTATTTCATTGCTTAGGACACATTATATATCACAACTTCCAATATTGTCCACACGAAAAATGTAATTCATCCAAATTTATTGAAGTGTATTAATACTTAACCATATACAGCGTTATTTCATCACGGTTATGAACTAACTGTTTTAGACGACGGACTTCCAGGTGTTCACTAAATTTCTCCGTGATATCACGAATGGTTTGCAGTGGTTTCTTATGCATCAACTTTACCGTGACAATCGCTGTACCCCCAGAACGAAGGGCATAGAGTAAATCCGCGACCAATCGTACCATTTGCATCGGGCTCCAACTCATATCACAGACCAACAGATCGAATTGAGAATCACCCAGTTTTACTTCCGAAGCGTTTTTCTTCAATATCGTCAATCTGCGATGATCAGCGAGTGACGGATGCATGGCTGCTGGATCAATAGCCGTTACTTTTAATCCACGTTCAAGCAGCAATGATGTCCATCCTCCGGGTGCCGCTCCAATGTCCAACCCTTCCTTGAAATCTGCTAAATCCAGACCAAATGCACGCTCTGCCTCTAATAACTTAAACTTCGCCCGAGAAATTTGACCTTCTTCTCTTTGAAAACGCAAAGCGCCCCCAGACCAGTCACTTAAATTCTCGGAGGGTGTAGATAACCCTACGTACAAGAGTTCTTTATCCATAAACACGGAAATAATCCAATCCGATCCACGTGTAACGACTTCCACACCGGCTTCAGTTAAGGTATGATCAAGCGATGCTTTAAGTTCTTGAAGATCTAGATTTGTTGCTTCCACGTTTCCCTTACGAATCTGTACTGCAACCGTCTGCCCTGGCTTTAATTCGGATTTTGTACCTAGATACCCCTGCAATGCGCTTATTGCTTGTGAGGATTCTAAAGAAGCATAATCGACTTCCAACGCAACCGGTTGAATATGACGCAAAAAAATCAGAGGGTCTGTTTGCAGCTGCCGTTGAACTTCGATGACATCTGCCGGAAGCGTAACGACGATGACTTCATCAGGAATCAATACTGTAGCCTTAACCTGCCCGAACCGGCGACGTAGTTCTTCTTGCGCATATGCGATAAAGCTATGGTTCGCCGTACAAATCCATTTCGACGATCCTGCTGCGTGCTCTTGTTGTTCATGTTCATTATTCAACTTCTATAAACCTCCAGCTCGCACCCGAATCCAAGGCCTGCCATCTACCCATTCAAGGGTGAGCGGCACTTCGTATGCTTGTTTTAATATTTCAGGTGTCAGAACATCCTGTTTCTCTCCTGCGGCGATTAACTTTCCTTCATGAATAAGTGCCACATGTGTAAATAAGGGAACGATCTCCTCTAAGTGGTGTGTCACATACACAAGCGAAATATTTCTATTTTTCAAATATTCAATTTGATCCAGAAATTTCTCTCGCTCATATAAATCCAACCCCGCGCAAGGCTCGTCCAAAATGAGTAATTGAGGATCTGCCATGAGGGCTCTTGCAAGCATGATTTTCTTCCGTTCACCTTGCGATAACGTACCCAATGGTTGATCTGCCATATGACCCAAATTCATATCTTGGATGATTCCCCTAGCCTTCTCTTGAACGTCTGTAGGAATCTCTTGATAGAAACGCAAAAAACCATAGGCACCCGTCGCCACAACTTCCCATACAGGGTCCCTTAGGGTCAGCTTTTCCATTAAGGACTGACTTATATACCCAATCTTCGTCCGAACTTCGCGAATATCGCATTCCCCGTACCGATTCCCCATGACATCGATTACACCCGAACTTGGGAACATATAGCCCGTCATCATTTCGAGCAGCGTCGTTTTCCCCGAACCATTTCGCCCTAGAATAACCCAATGTTGTCCTTCCCGCATGTCTAGACTGACATCGTCAAGAATTTGGCGCTCTTCACGTCTTAATTTAATATGCTGCATCGAAATCATCGAATCACATCCTTTATGATGTTAAATAAGTGCTCAACCGAACGCATCTCGTAAACTTGTAACGGCTCTACTCTCCGATTTCCATAAAATAATAACAGCCCCGGAATGCTACGAACCTGATATCGTGCAACCATACGAGGTGAGAAGTTCATATTTAATTGCAGGAGTTCTGCCTCAGGAAGCATCGCCTCTACAACATGGAGCATGCGCATCGCAGCCTTACAGGTTCCACATAATGGGGTATACATCAGGACGCCGAAGGGTTTGCCCAATTCAATCTGTTCGATGAGAGACAGCACCTCTTGTTCACTGACTTCCCGCATCAGACGCCTCACGAATTCGTTGAATAACCGATTGGGGCATCGGTCCATCATGTAATATCACATGTTCCGGTTTATTCTGATACAGGAGCTCGTACATCGCTTTTCTACCGGAGAAACTAGACGTGTGCAAATAGATCTCACGCGGATATAACCCACGGAGTACCATTTGCTTGACCAACTGTGTCCCGTTCGTCTGATGGATTCCCAAATCATGGTCCAGCGACAGAATATCGACTTCCTCATGCTCGAGCAATAGCAAGCATTCCTCCGCCGATCTTGCATACACAAATCCAACCGGACATCGACGGAAGTCATCCAAAAACACATGAACCATAATCTCACACCTCACACCCATTAATGCTCGCCTTGACATTCCCCACAGAAGTAGGTTTTACGCGAGCCTACTTCAGTCTTTTGAATCTTCGCTCCACAGCGCGGACAACTCTGTCCTTCACGATCATAGACGCGGATTTGTTGTCTATAACCACCTGTTAACGTATCATCAGCAGAAAAGTGCTGCTCCCCTACACCGCCTTGTTCAATCGCTTCAGTTAGGACATGTTGTACGCTTCGATATAAGCGCTCGATGGTCTCCTCGGATAACTCCTGAAGCTTCACGGAAGGTAATAACGCAGCATCAAAAGCAATCTCATCAGCATACACATTTCCAAGACCGGCTACGAAATTCTGTTGAACAAGCGCAGATTTTAACATGCCGCGTTTTTTGTTAAACAGCTCTTTAAATTTAGCTAAAGTCATTCTACGGTCCAATAACTCGGGTCCAAGATCACTCAAGATCGAATCTGCATCTTTGACGGAGAGCATGTGAAGATAGCCTTGACGAAGACCATTGAAGCTGAGTACATTCGTTCCAAAGGCAATAGCTAAATGTCCCGTCTGATGTTCTTCATCTTCTTGTGGACCATAATGCATCGAACCTGTCAGCCCTAAGTGAAGCAGCAAACGTCTCCCGTTATCTAAATGAAACAATAAAAATTTTCCTCGACGTTCGATAAATAAAACTTCTTGACCTGTTAATTCATTCACGAATTCAGCAGGATCTAAATTCACAAGCTTCTCTTCTGCTACACGTACTTCCGTAATTAACTTATTAATAATCTGCTCAGATAGCAGCTTCTTGTACGTTTCTATTTCAGGTAATTCCAACACGTATTTTCCCTCCATGTCGCCACGTGATGATGACATCATTTATGTATCTTTGTTATTCTATTGCGAACATCTGCCAGTGGTCACAGCTGCAGCCTCATACAGATCTTTACACACGCAATAAGGTTTCACTCCTGCTTGTTCCAGTAGAACATCCATATTGTCTGAAGTTGCTAAGCCAGTCAGCACCAGGATCGTATCGCATCCCGCCGCTTGTCCCGCTCTCAAATCCGTTAACGGATTATCCCCAACCACAATGGCATCTTGAGGTTCGCAGTTGATCCGACTTAGTGCATAACGCATAATGATGTTGGATGGTTTTCCCATGACCAACGGTTCGGTCTGCGTGGCGGCTTGGATGGCGGCAGATAAGGTCCCCGCCCCAGGCATAATGCCCGTGTCGGACGGTAATAACAGATCCGGGTTCGTCAAAATATAGGAAGCCCCATTGCGAATCCAGTTCACAGCCTTAGCTAGTTTACCATAATCAAAAGCACGGTCAATCCCTTGAACCACAATTTCCGGATTTTCCTCTGTGATTTCCACCCCGACTTCTTTTAATGCTTCTTCCAGTCCATATTCACCGATCACAGCCACGCTGACCCCGATTGGATAATGCTCCTTCACATATTGTGCAGCCGCGATCGCGGACGTATATACGTCTTCTTTTACCGCTGGGATTCCCATATCAAGCAAATGCGCTGCAACATCTTCAGGTGTTCGCGAGGAGTTGTTCGTAACGAATAAATAAGGAATATGTAATGCCTGAAGTTCTTGAATCCACTGATCAGCGCCCTCAATGCGACGTTTACCGTGGTATAAGGTTCCATCCAGATCAATAAGTAATGCTTTAGGTTTCATGTTAGTCATGGCAATTCCTTTCTTCCGCTGTAGTTCAATGGAGTAGATATGACATCATCATAACGAATTACCATCGAGCCTGCAACGCAAACAGCCATTTGAAGACAAATCAAGTCAAAATCCAGTCATTTCCCAGCTAACCTTGTCAAATCCTGCGCTTTCCCGGGAAAGTTTTATGGTCATGCTTGGATCATGCCTTCATCGTTTTATTGCCGAAACATATAGATCACATAGCCCACGACACTAAAAAGTATGAGTAGCAGTGCGATCACATTTAGAAATGATCTTCTGGTTTCTGGGGTGTTATATTTATTACGCCCATGATCATCATAATTTGGCACCTTACTGCCTCCCTTGTTGTTTTTGATTTCATATGCTTAATATTTTCGGATGGGGACCAGTTGATGCTGCTTCGCAGCTACCGTGTTATCAAAAATGACTTTAGCCTCTTCAACGAGCGGGTTCTCTTCAGAATACCGAGCACTGAAATGGGTCAAGACAAGCAGCCCCACACCTGCATCACGTGCTGTCTCGGCAGCTTGTTTAGTAGTACTGTGATAATAAGTTTCCGCTAAATCCTCCAGCCCTTCCATAAAAGTGGCTTCATGCACAAGCACATCTGCATCCTTCGCAAGACGCAAGGATCCCTGACAAGGTCTCGTATCCCCCAAAATCGTGACAATCACGCCAGGTTGAGGTTCGCTAATCATGTCCGAAGCACGAATGACACGGCCATCGTCTAATCGGAGATCAATTCCTTGCTTGATCTTGCCAAACATAGGACCTGGTTGAACACCTAACTTCATCAACTCGTCCACCTTCAACTTGCCAGGTCTCGGTTTTTCAATCATTCGGAATCCATACGATTCAATGCGATGATCCAACAAGCCCGATTCGACCGTACATTGCTCATCCTCATATATGACTCCTTCGTGAAGTTCATGGAAACGGAGTTCATAATTAATATGAGATTGACTTAATTGCAACGCAGTCTCTATAAATGTGCGAACGCCTTGCGGTCCGTAAATGTCTAAGGGCTCGGTTCCGCCTTGATGTGATCGACTGGATAGCAGTCCAGGTAATCCAAAAATATGGTCCCCGTGCAAATGTGTAATAAAAATTTTTTCCAGTTTGCTTGGTTTTAAGGGTGAGCGTAAAATTTGATGCTGCGTTGCCTCTCCGGCATCGAACAACCAGAAGGTTCCTCGTTCATCGAACATGCGCAGCGCGATCGAAGTGACATTGCGTTCCGTCGTTGGCATCCCAGCACCCGTTCCCAGAAAATAGAGCTCCATAACACACCTCCCATTTGCAACAAGAGCCCCCGGCTCGCGGAGGCTCTTCATCGCATTTACTCTTTATTGCCACAATAGAATTAATCATAGTTTCGACGTATCGAAGATAAAAAATTCTATTTGGTGATAAAACCTACATCTAAACGCGGTCGCTCATCTTTGAAAGGCCGAGGGTAGAGGTTTTCTTATGCTTTGTCGACGTTAAAATATTGCGCTTGCGGATGGGCAAATACCATGGCAGATACCGAAGCTTCCGGTTCCATCATAAAACCCTCCGTTAATTCTACGCCGATATCTTCCGGTTTCAACAGTGCAAACAACGGACCCTGATCCTCAAGGTCTGGACAGGCAGGATAACCAAACGATACGCGAATCCCTTGATATCTTGCTCCATGGCGCTGCTTCATCGTCATCTCAGCTGAGTCTGGGAATCCCCAAATATCGCGCATCATGTGGTGAACACGTTCGGCTAATCCCTCAGCAACTTCCAGAGCAACGGATTGAAGAGCATGCGAGCGTAGGTAATCCCCTGCTTCTTTATAGGTCTGGGACAGCTCCCGTACACCATTCCCCGCGGTAACAACCAAGAATCCTACGTAATCCATGACGCCGCTCTCGACCGATTTTAAATAATCCGCCAGGCACAAGTAAGGTTCAACTTGTTGGCGAGGGAACGTAAATGTGTGAAGAACTTTGGTCGTATCCATTGGATCATAAATAATAATATCATTACCAGATGATTGCGCTGGGAAGAATCGATACATCCCTTGTGCCTTAATGATCCCATCTTGAATCGCTTGCTGCAAAATTTGATCCACGGTCGCCTTGAGCTCTACCGCTTTGTCATTGTTCTCAGCTAATAACTGTTCCACAGATCCCCGCAGTCCCAAATGATGTCCAAGAAGCATCTGCATATTAATATATGGAATAATATGTCCTAACGGATAATCTCTTAAAATGTGACGATCCAAATCCGGCGGCGTAAAGACAGGCGCATTCGGGTCAATATTGGATCGAACCGCACGCGATAGTTGTGGAAGAGGTTTCTTCTCTTCTTCAACACCGGCGTTCTCCTTCATGGCCTCCGTCTCTTGCACCATGATTTGACGTTGTTCCGGATTCATCAGCTTATTCGCAAGATCTAGGCCATCCATCGCATCCTTAGCATATAAGACAAGTCCATTATATTCAGGTAAAATACGTGTTTTCGTAAATTTACGCGTTAACGCTGCACCACCAACCATGATGGGAACATCGATCTGTGCATTTCTTAAATCTTGCGCTGTAAGCACCATCTGTTGAGCTGATTTCACGAGCAGGCCGGAAAGGCCGATTGCATCCGGTTTTTCACGGCGATAAGCATCAATGATCTGCTCAGGTGGTACTTTAATCCCCAAGTTGACGATGTCATAACCATTATTCGATAAAATGATCTCAACGAGGTTCTTACCGATATCATGAACATCACCTTTTACGGTGGCAAGCATGATTTTCCCTTTTACCGCTGTCTCATTCTTCTCCATGAACTGCTCGAGATGAGCAACCGATGCTTTCATGACCTCTGCGCTTTGAAGCACCTCTGCGACAATGAGTTCATTATTATTGAATAACCGTCCTACCTCAGACATCCCTGCCATCAATGGACCGTTAATGACTTCAAGTGCTGTATACTTCTTCAAAGCTTCATCTAAATCGGGAATTAATCCCTCTTTAGTCCCTTCAACAACATACGATGCGAGTCGCTCTTCAAGCGTCAGGTTTGATGCTTTTTCTTTCTTAACAACCTTTTTATCGCGGAAAGCGGCAACAAAGGCAGCGAGGGTCGCATCATTCGTATTATATAATAATTCTTCGGATAACCGTCGCTCATGCTCCGGAATGGACGCATAACGTTCAAGCTTCTCCGTATTTACAATCGCATAATCTAGCCCAGCTTTTGTACATTCATATAAAAATACCGAGTTCAGTACTTCACGACCTGCCTCCGGTAAACCGAACGAGATGTTACTAATCCCTAGGATGGTCTGACACTCAGGCATCGCCTCTTTAATGAGACGTATCCCTTCAATTGTTTCTTTGGCTGAGCCAATGTACTGTTCATCCCCGGTCCCAACAGGGAATACCAATGGATCGAAAATAATATCTTCCGGCTGCATCCCATATTTATGCACGAGAAGCTCACGGGAACGCTTAGCTACTTCTAACTTATCTTCCCGGGTAATGGCTTGTCCACGTTCATCTATCGTACCTACAACGGCAGCTGCACCGTATTTATGAATAATGGGAACGACATGCTCGAATTTTTCTTCCCCATCTTCTAAGTTAATGGAGTTAATAATCGCTTTCCCTTGGGAATATTTCAAAGCAAGATCAATAACTTTGACATCTGTCGTATCAATAACAAGCGGTACCTTAACCTTCTTGACAACAAGCTCAAGAAACTTAATCATATCTTCTGCTTCTTCACGGTCAGGATCTTGCACACACACATCAATGACATGCGCACCGCTCTTCACTTGTGCTCTTGCAATTTCAGATGCTTCCTCATACTTGCCTTCTGCAATTAATCGTTTAAATTTCCGGGAACCTAATACATTCGTCCGTTCACCGACCATGTAGGGGCGATTCTCAGATTCAATATAGACCGTCTCGATCCCCGACACTGCTGGTGGATGCGTACCCACAGCACCCCGAGGCTGATACTGGCTTAACAATTCTGCCATAGCGCGGATATGATCCGGCGTCGTACCACAACAACCTCCGGCAATATTCAGCCAACCCTGCTCCGCAAATCCAGCCATTTTCTTCGCCAATGAATCCGGTGATTCATGATAATGACCATTCTCATCCGGTAACCCGGCATTTGGATAACAACTAATTGCGGTATCTGCAATATCCGATAAGGACCGAATATGGTCCCGCATGAATTCGGGTCCCGTAGCGCAGTTCAATCCGACCGAGATCGGCTTAAGGTGTTCCAAGGAAATATAGAAGGATTCAATATTCTGACCCGCAAGTGTGGTCCCCATCGGTTCAATCGTTCCTGAAATCATAATCGGAAGCGTCTTATCGGCTGACTCGAATGCACGGCGTATACCAATGCTGCCCGCTTTGACATTCAAGGTATCTTGTGATGTCTCCAACAAAATCGCATCTACACCCGCTTCAATTAAGGCAATCGTCTGCTCATAATATGAATCGACTAATTCGTCAAACGTAACGCCGCCAGTTACGGAAAGTGTCTTGGTTGTTGGTCCCAATGCGCCAGCTGCATACCGCGGCCATTCTGGTGTCGAGTATTTATTTACGGCATCTACCGCTAACTTCGCTGCAGCCAGGTTAATCTCACGCGTACGATCTTCAAGATTATATTCTGCAAGCACAACGCTGGTTGCGCCAAATGTATTTGTCTCAATAATATCCGAGCCAGCCTCAAGATACGCTTCATGAATCTTTTGAATGACGTCTGGACGCGTTAGTACGAGCATCTCGTTACATCCATCCAGCTCTTCCCCGCCGAAATCATCCGCCGTTAAGTCCTCACGTTGAATCATGGTTCCCATTGCGCCGTCAAGGATAAGGATTTTTCGTTTTATTTGTTCTTGTATGCTCAATTTTGACATGATAATCCCCTTCCTACTGCAAAAACGTTAAGATTTAGTTTACCAGAATACCAATCATTAGAAAAGACTCAATGTATTATAAGTCGACAGCATGCGTAAAATCCACTATAATACAATTAATATCTAGTTATTTTATAGGAAAGAAGGGTTTATTTTGGCTGAAATATACATTCGTAATACTGGGGAGCGCATTTCTGCTGAAGAGGATGTACGTGCATTTTTAACCAATCAAGAAGTCGTGTACGAACATTGGGATCCGAATAAGTTACCCGAGGAGCTGCGTGAGAATTTTGTTCTTACCGATGAACAGAAAGCGCAAGTCCTTGCCATCTATGATCCTGAGATTCGTGACTTGGCAGCTCGCCGCGGATATCAAATCTGGGACATGATAACCCTATCGGATGCAACGCCGAACTTAGAAGATCTCTTGAAAAAATTTGAGGATGTTCATACGCATACGGAAGACGAGATCCGTGCCATTACTGCAGGCAAGGGAATCTTCATTATCAAAGGTGCAGGCGACATCGGTTACTTTAATGTAGAACTTGAAGCAGGCGATGTTATTTCTGTTCCAGAAAACACACCTCACTTCTTCACGCTGATGGATAATCGTCAGATTGTTGCCGTTCGACTCTTCATCGAGAAAGATGGCTGGATTGCTACCTCTTATGAGGATCCTTCTTTTCAAAAGGCCTAATATCTCAGATTCAAATCATATATCAACATAAATAAGAAAGCCCGCTCGTTCGAAATTCGATCGACGCGGGCTTTCTTATTTATTCCGAAATCGTAAATTTAGCGGATGGCATCGTATGTAGATCTCGTGCACTCACATGGGCTATAACCTGGTATTCACCAGCCGAACCGAATTCCATCTCTGCTTCATAAATGCCGTCTGCTGCGAGAACGCCCTTAATCTTGTCATGTTCCTGTTGATCTGAGCGCCATACTTCAAATAATACTTCCTTCGCATCGTCAACGACTTGATCCCCTTGGGTAACCTTGGCTTGAAGAACTTGCTTCTGCTTCGTATGCATGGGATCTGGGAGCAGAATTTCCACCTTAATCGGTGTCAAAGACGCATCCGAGCTCATGTCCATATTCATCATATCGTGGTCCATCGTTTCACTGCTGCAGCCAACTAACAGAGCGATTGAGAGTAGTGCAGTGGCTGCAAGAGCTGCTGTTTTCCGAATCAACATCGTTTTCTTCCTTTCTGAATTGAACCTAACGCATTATGAAATGGATTTGATATCCTTCACGATCTCATCCACAGGTAATTCAGATACCCCATCATAACGCTTCATTATATAACCTTCGCTGCTTACAAGATAAATCGAGGTGCCATGAATCATTTGATCAGAGCTTGGATCCTTCTCCACCAACGTTTTGAATGATGTTTTCGCGAGGCTCTGAATCTCTTCAAACTTGTAATTCGTCAAAAAGTGCCAGTTGGTGTAATCCACATTGAACTTGTCCGCAAACGTTGTAAGAACCTCGGGCTTATCCCGATCCGGATCTGCACTGAAGGATACGATGGTTACATCCAAATTCTTCTCCTTCAACTTCTTCTGCAGGTCGGACAAGTTAAACGTCATAGGCTGACATACGGTTGTACAACTTGTAAACATAAAATTAGCCAGCCAAGTCTTCCCTTTCAAATCCGCGAATCCAAACGGCTGACCTGCTTGATCTGTAAAGTTAAACTCCTCTACTTTCATCGAGCTCGTCTTTTTTGCACCGCCGCATGCCGTCAGGAGAAGCACCATCCCAAGCATAATAATTAACGCCTTCTTCATTTAACCCTCTCCTCTATGTATCGCCAACTCCGTCGATTTTCATTATAAAGTTATTGTACACGAGAAAAATGACTCCAACGGGCTATTTTTACCAATACTTTGTGACGAATTTGCATCAAAAGTCATAGTCAAATGAAAAACCCCCATTCCGACGTCGGAACAAGGGTTCAATTCTCATTTATGCATGTTGATCGATGATGGAGAGAATTTCTGAGAGATGTTTAATTTCATAATGAGGTACGATTTCATCCGTACGCGTTGCACCGTGTCGGTTCACCCAAACGGCATGCATGCCAACACCTAATGATCCTTTAATATCTGTAGTCAGCTTATCGCCAACCATTAATCCTTCTTGAGGCTCTATGCCGAGCTTGGACATCGCATGATTGAAGATAGAAGCCGCCGGCTTACCCTCTCCAAAAGCACCCGAAATAATGATATGATCGAAGTATGGGATTAAATCAGGCACACCATCCAGTTTCTCTTGCTGTAAATCAGGTGAGCCATTCGTTAAGAGCAGCAGCTTAACTTTCCCTTTCAGGGCATCCAAAATCTCAAATGTTTCATCATATGTATGTGGGCGGGCTCGACGTTCTGCAGCGAAAAATTCCCCAAGACGTTCGCCTAATGCCGCATTCTCGACACCTAGCGCGCGAAGACCACGAGTCCACGCTTCTGTCCGATAACCTGGAGCTAAATCTTGTAATTGACGGAATTCCTGCTGCTCGCCATGCGTAAAATTCGCCCACAATCCTTCAAATGGATTAATTCCAATCATTTTTGTGAAAGGAAATGTGGGGTATGACTCATAAAGCGCTCTAGCTTCACGTTTCACTTCTTCTTCTAGTTTCGATGGATCCAATTGCGGGTAATCCTTTGTTGCTTCCATACACGTCGCCTCAAATGACTCCTTCACACTTCGATCATCCCATAGTAAAGTATCATCCAAATCGAACAAAACCGCTTTAATCGTCATCTCTCTTCTCCCCCAATAGGACCTGTTAATATCTAAATATTATTTTTCAAGAAAAGGAACGTTATGGGTGCGCGCGAATTCTTGCAAACGTTCGCCCATCGCTACCGTATCATACCGATTCGTTAGCCGTGAGAAAACCCAATTTGAACCTTTCGCTTTGGTCTCGATCACCACGTAACCTTTTTGAACCGTGATCTGCTTCACTTGAGCAGCGTCCACACGGATATCTCTATTGAAGCGGCGCGTTCCTAAGAACGCCTTGCCGACATTCAAATAAGGTCTTCGAATGAAAAGAACAATCCCTAACAATATGTACAAACCAACTGTCACCCAGAACATCGTTACTGAAGTTTTTTGCTCAACGCCAGAGTATAGAATGGCATATAACACAGCAAAAGCTATGAGTGTAATCGGCAGGATTAAATTACGTCCAAAAAATCGATCGATATCGGATTTGGCTTGTGATACACTACCAATTGCCTGTTGGCCTTGCTTTTTTCGAATTTGATTCGCTTTCTTTGTGTTCTTCTGCACCATACGTTCCCAAGAGCGGCCCATCGTTGTTCATCCTCCTAAGTATAACTACTAGTGTTTAATTGGTGGGTTCTCATGCCCGTCATCTTCATCTACAATTTCAATGTTATCCAGTTGTTGCTTCAAAGAACGCTTGAATCCATCAATATATTGACGGCGTAGTGCATCACGTTCAGCCATCTCTTCGGAAGTCAAGCCAACTGTTTTATTTTTACGAGCTAATTCATTGATTCGCTCTACTATTTTCTCGAAATCCATCCCAATCCCCCCTTATTCTGTCCTTCTTACTTTGACATTTACAAAAGAGGTTGTCAAGCATACCAAAAGGGCTCCCAGCAAGTGCCTGCACACTTCATGAGAGCCCCTATATTAATCAGCTAAAATTGGAATTTGTAACACTTCCCCAGCTTGGATTGAACTATTCCGTTTATCGTTCCATTTCTTAATCATTTCTATATAATCACGCGTATCCATTTGTTTAGGTTTATGCTCCTTAGCGATAGTCCACAAGGTATCTCCTGAAGCTACTACGATCTGCAGCGGGATGTTCGCATTCTGTTCGCTTCCATTCGAACTCGCAGCAAATGCACTCATTAATCCAAAGCTCGTTAAACTCAGTGCGATCGTTATTACGGCTAATACTTGAAAAAGCTTACTGCGCAACAATGAAACTCTATTGACGTCGGTTGGACGATTCATATGAATACTTTGATAAGAGCTATATTTTAGCATAATCAGCACCCCAAACATTTGTTCTGTTTTTGTTATAATCACAATTTAACACGAACAGTTGTTTGTGTCAATACATTTTTAGAACATTTGTTCTGTTTGTTCGCATCGTTTTAGAACTAATGTTTGTACGAACGGTAGTTCTATGTTATAATTTCTGTAAAAGAATGCTATTGGAGTTGAAATCTCATGTCTAAAATATCCAATCGACAACAAGCTATTTTAGAGTTTATAAGAAATGAAGTGAGGTCCAAAGGCTATCCGCCTTCGGTTCGTGAAATCGGAGAAGCTGTAGGTCTAGCTTCCAGCTCCACAGTACACGGACATTTGGATCGACTCGAGAAGAAAGGCTTAATTCGCCGCGACCCCACGAAACCACGGGCGATCGAATTATTAAGTCAAGAAGAATCTGAACAAGCACATCTATATACACAGACGATCGCGAAAGTTCCTATTGTAGGTAAAGTTACGGCTGGGGCACCCATCACAGCGACGGAAAACATCGAAGATTACTTCCCATTGCCTGAACATTTCGTACATGACCAGAGCGTATTCATGCTATCTGTTGTTGGTGATAGTATGATCGAGGCAGGAATTCACAGCGGAGACTTTGTTATCGTGCGTCAACAGCAAACGGCGAATAATGGAGATATCGTCGTGGCCATGACTGAAGATGATGAAGCAACAGTCAAAACATTCTACAAAGAAAAAGACCATATTCGACTTCAACCGGAGAACGCCACGATGGAACCGATTCGATTGAATCATGTTACCATTCTCGGCAAAGTCATCGGCCTATTCCGTAACTTTCATTAAACATCATTACATATACGTCTTTTCGTAATGAATGATCATGATAGAGAGAGAGTATCTTCTGAAGAAGGTACTCTTTTTTTGTCCACTCTTTTGGATGAACAGATTCCCATCATTTCACTTTGCTTCTTCCGCATATTAAAATACACAATTAGACATCTTAACCTTCGGGTATTAAACATATTACTGGAGGGATTCACATGCATCAATCTACACAACAAATTAGACATTCGATTCAGCAACTCATTCAACAAACGGAACAAGCAAGCAATAATTATCAACGTTTGCTTCAACAAGAACAACAGAATGCTCAACAATTAGAACAACTCGCGCAACGTGAACGTCAAGCAGTACAAGTCCTTCAATCCGCATTGCATGGACATCAGACGGCGCTCCAACAGCTTCAATCCGTCTTGCAATCCTGCAACCAAATTGATAATGCCGGAACTTCCTATATGAATAATAACTCTTACATGTCCCCAAATAATCAGAATTACGCTGCTCATCTTCAGCCGAATTCCTACGGATACATGAACAGCACAACCAACAAAATCTAGACTTAAGAGTACACGATCTTCACAATCTATAAGGCTACAACAAAAACAACCCTTGATGCCAACTGTGCCAAGGGTTTGTTTCTTGAATATAAAGTAAGAAATAAGTCACTTTAAATGATTTTAGATGCTGCTTGAGACCCGAGTGCTTTCTCTATTCCTTCGAACAGAACGTTCAAATCCTTCTAGAGCATTCGGGCGCTGCGTTACTTCAATTAGAATACCCAGCAGATCTGATAGCACTCTCTCTCTCTGTTCATGATCTGAATTGTTGTGATCGTATAAACGTACATAGACATTGATATTTCCCAGATTGGTTAACAATAAGGAATAGTTCATTGCATCTACGTAGTCCATAGGTTTACTAATAAATCCATTGTTTGCATATACACGGTACTTAAATTTCATAACCCTGCCCTCCATAGGTTATTCTCACTATATTATTCTATAGACATCTGTACAAAATCTGTAAAAATATGATAAATAACTTTTCAGTTACTAATATTATTATATAATTCATGTCACCCATATCTATAAAAGAAGGTATTTGTTCTTTGTTTCAGCAAATCATCAAAATAAAAAAGCCCTCGACGCTTACAGCGCAAGAGCTTCAAACATTCATTCCTTCATACACCTCATAATACTAAATCTCTTTGAAATGAAGCACAAACCCGGGCAGTCCCTTGTTTTCAACTTGACATTTATACACGACACGATCTATAGAAATGATTGCAGGTCTATCGCGTTCAATAAATTCGTATGGTACCTCTTCTTTAATGCAATAACATTCAATGGCTTGTAAAAATTCTTCCTTACTCTTTGGAAGTTGATCTAATTCTATCGAAAACCCTTTCTTTAAAAGCTTTTTCTTAATGCTATTTAACATCATTACACCTCATTCATTAATTCATGTTATTTAGGTCATCAGTCAGACAAAGACTTTTCTAAATAAGATTAACAACATATGTCTCCATTATACACCTATATATTGGATATTACATTGTCTAATATCACTTCAAAGCAAGAAAAAGCTCGGACATGCTTGGAGCAACTTGATATCTTCAAACTTTAACCATTCGATTCATGCGCTCAGAAAATAAAAAAATCCTGACGCTTACAGCGCCAAGGGCTCCATTCATTAATATAAAGTGATGTATTGATTGTTTTGATTCCAATATAGTGTAATAACCAATAACAATCGTCCATACAAAGTGAAATCAGCCTTCATAACATAACGTGTACTCAATAATTAGGAGGTGTTGAAATGGGCGAGTTTGGTGGAGGTCTTTTTACAAGCACAGGTACTATCCTTGTATTGTTCATCTTGTTAGTAATAGTCGCTTGCAGTTGTATGAGTGGATTCGGTGGTTTAGGTTGCGGTTGCTAATCATGCCGATATAGTACAGTTCGTGCCTAATGTCGATAATGTGATAATAGAAAGAACAGGAACCTCGGAGTGATCCGGGGTTTATTTTTATGCTTTAGGACAATTTGCTGACGAAACTGAGTTTATCCGCGTCGCTTGCCACATCGATGAATAAATTCTCCGTCAAAACGGGCCTCCCCATATAAAAAACCCTCGACGCTTACAGCGCCAAGGGCTTCATTGATTAATATAGAGTGATGTATTGATCGCGTTCCCATTGGTGAACTTGCGTTCTATTTATGTTCAATAGTATCATTTGATTTTTTTCCTTCATTATATATGCGTATTTTCCTTGTTTTTAACAAATAATTTGTTTCCAAATTGAATATATCTGGGGCTTTAATTTTATCTACGATATTTAAAATACTGCTCAAGCATAAAATCAATCCAATACTTATCTGTAAAATCGATGCCTAGTGTGTTGATACTGCTTAAACGATTAATCGTCTTAATTACTGCAATCTCGTCAGCCGAGTGAAAATAATGTAATCCAAAATCGTATAAGCGTAATCTCAACAGCTCATCACTCAGATCTGGATATAAAGTCTTTATGCTGGCTAGTGCATCAATTAATACTCTTTCATCCGTATAATCAGATCCATAGATATACCCTACCGCTTGTTTTGATAAATCCGATGAAATAATTATCGCCAACGCCTCTGGCTTCCATGTATACGTGTGAAATTCCGCTTTTAAAGTATCCACGTATGAAATGTTATGCCTCCAAAGCTTACTTACTCCCTCCTTTCTTTCGTAATACTCCATAATTTCCGCAATAACTTCCTTGTAACTACCTGTACATCTCATTCGCCTATCTCCTTTTTATCCCCATAAAAAAACACCATAAAAAAGGTCTTAAAGATCTAGTTCGAAGTGCTTATATCAGGGGTATTTAAAAACAAGGAAATAGTACAACAAGATTATAGCTAATACAAAATACCTTATTTGGGCATTAGCAACAAAGGATCATTAAATAGCCGTAGACTACATCATATTCGATAAAGTCCTTACGATTAAAGTAAGTGAGTACACAAGTAAATAAGAAAAAGCCTCAGAGTGATCCGGGACTATTTTCAATGATGGATCAGGTAAAGTTCACCTTGATTTAGGAAAACAAAAAAGAGCCTGAGATCTTTGCCCCAAGCTCATACATGTTCAGTTTTTTGCTTTCTTATATCCAGCGGCAACAGCATCTTTCTCCGAGCAAAACAACTCCACATTAGTTAACGAGTCATATGACTTCCCACCTGGTACATGATATATCTTTGAATTCTTGTTACCTTTAATGGTAGGCTTCGAACAAGCAGCTACATTCGAGGGTGTTTTATCAGAGCTAACTTTTCCCTCCGGTTGTGCGATCTTCTTCTCTAGCGTCTCATACTTTTTCGTATCAGCCCATATCTTATCAAATTCGCTTGAGAATGATTTAGCAATTGTTTCATCACGCAACACCATCAACACTTCATCGTTTGTGGTGCTTGCTGCCTTTGAATAGTTGAACGAACCGGTTGTTGCTATCTTTTTATCAGCGACTACCATCTTAAGATGCATAAGCCCGGCATGAGTATTAATTTTAATCGGAATTCCAGCACTACCGAGTAATTTAAGGGCCTCACTCTGCGCCTGCCCGCTTGATTGAATCTTATCGGTAACAATGCGGACGGCTACCCCACGTTTCTTTGCATCCTTGATCGCTGCTACTATATCCGGATATGTAAGACTATAAATCGCGATATCAAGAGTCTTTTTCGACGAGTTAATCACATCGATCAAAAGCTTTTCAGGCTGCTGGTTATCTTGGGTAAAAGCCCAATCAATTTGAGATCCATTTATTTTTGTGCTCGAGATTGACTGAGCGTATGCTAACCCTCCAAAAAGTAATATCGCTGCTACGATTGATGATACGATCAATTCTAAACGTTTAGTCATATTTCCCTCCGATGATTGTTTTTACCATGATATCATGAATTTTAAATAGTTGAAGGAAAAATACTCTAATTAAAGAATACCTAATACAAATAATGTTTGATATAGGTGGGATCTAATGAGAAAGGAAATTGAGATGGCGATCGCAAGGAAACAAAGTGTAAGTTTATCCGTGATTGGGGATAAGCCAGTAAGAGGAATACCGGAGAAGATCGGACCAAGTGGATTGGTTACAATCAGATCTACGAATGAAGTACAGTGGATACCATTATCGGATATAAAGCATGTATCAAGGGTTATAGAAATGAAAAGAGTCTCGGAGTAATCCGGGGATTTTCGCATAATTATGAGTAAAACAAATCGTTTTCATACAAACTTCACCACTTTATAATAAGAAGTTCATAACTCAATTTATGAGTGAATCGTTATTTTGCGGCAACCGCAATAATGTAAAACTCTTACAACACATTAAATCAATTTATTATTTTTTACTTATATTTACTTTTATCTTGCGGTTACCGCAAGTATCGAGAACATATCTTTTTCGGTAACGCAAAAAATTGTCGGTTAACCGTAATACGATTTTCGGTGAATTACAAATATTAGTAGTTTAATATAAAGCTTAGAGATAATGTTAATTAACGAATTACATTGTCGGTTGTAAACTTCATAAACGAATATATGGAGGCGAGTAATTATTTACTCATTATCTCTTCTGAAGTTGGACAACCAAACTATTAGGAGGATGAGGAAAATGAAAATGAAGAAATTGCTCGTTACTGTTGCAACTGTAGCACTTCTTACGATGGGCGGTACCTCAGCATTTGCTCTATCTGGTTGGGGTGATACCCAGGCCACTGCAGAATATTTCCCTTTAGGTTATGGCTTAGGATCTACCATTGAAAACCCGTTCGATTCAGAATGGACATATTATTATAACGACACTGGGAAAACAATTGGGATTAGAGCTACACTGGGTTCTCCTTCAACTCTGAATTACGATTTCTTCTACCTGACTTATGATGCTTCAGGAGAACAAACTTCGCTTATTCTAGCAAGGGATACCGGAGTTGGAGGAACAGATACTGCAGAAATAGTCTTACGCCCAGGCGAAAAGGTATACTTCAATGTTATTGGACATGATGCGACCCAATATAGTCCTTCTGCAATTTATGGTTTTGATTTAAAACTTATAGCTGAGCAATAAAATCCCTGACACGTATTTATTTTTTTGCCTATCCCGTCCTGGGATAGGCTTCTGTTCTGTTTATTGAAGGTTTACGTAGTTCACTTCTTGATTTGATAATTTCTTGTGAGATGATATCGTTACGTGCAATAACATTTGTATTAAGCCAAGTAAGCTCTGATGTTGTGAATGCTGTGAATTGATGATCTAAATAAAAGAGCCTCGGAGTGATCCGGGGCTTTTGTTTTCCCTTCATTGATTTAAATATTCGTGATTTAAATTCAATTTATTGCGGTGTACGCAAAATTAAAGATCCCCAATAGACTCTTGCATATAGTAACTTTTTTAACATTTTACTACATTTTATTGCGGTAAACCGCAACTTTTTTATAATCACGCTTTTCGCTACCGCAAAATTTAGTCGGAAAACCGCAACTATCTTTTCGGTTACTTCCATATTTTTATAGTTTATTGTAAAACATAGAGATAATGTTAATTTAAGTTTTATGTTATTTGGTTGTTAATCTTCAAAAAAATACGAAGGGGTGGATTCGGAACACATAGTTGATCATTATCTCATATGAAGATTTAGCGACCACACAAAAATTAGGAGGCGAATCGCCATGAAAAAAATCTTCTTCTCTTCAATTTTGAGTATTATTATGATACTATCACTATCAGTTGGTGCTTTTGCACAAGAAAATGCACCGTCTTTGACAGAAGATCAAATTCAAGCTAAATTCGTACAAATTTCTCAGAAATATAGTGTTAATGATTTGTTATCTCAAGAAGATGCTAAATTCGTAAAAGAATATGCATTTAAAGCTCCTAATGGTGCTTCAACCTATACACTTCCTTGGGGAACAGGCAAACATTTTAAAGGAAGTGGATTGGGCACATATTCTAAAGTTCAAACAGAAGGATACACTAAAGTTGATATTGGCGTTATAAATAATTCTGTTCAAGTAAATATGAACACGAGTGATACAAACCAAACATACCATAAAAAAATTAAAAACAGTGTCGGTTTCCAAGCATTTGGTTTAGTTGGTAGCGACGGAGTTGGTATAGTTGCTGATTTCACCTTATCTGGTGAATCCAGCAATGCAAATTATCATAAGTTAGTGGATGAGAAGAATTTCCTTGCTAGCGTTGCTTATTGGTATATCAGTCCTAAAGGGTACGTTGAAGATGCTTCCGGTTCTCAAACAATTGGAGTAACCTACGACTGATACTAAAATATTATTTACGTTAACCAAAAAGAGGCTGTCATGCTCACCTCTTTTTGGTTTTTAATACTATATACTATTAAAGGAGCAACTACGATGAAGAAAATATTAATCTACACTTATGAAGTATTAAGAAGTATTGTTTTTCTTGCAATTGGATTACTCACTTTAAATTTTATACAACAAAAAATCATTAGATACGTGGATAATATATGGCTTATGATTTTAGTTTTGATTGGTGATCTTATGATTTTATCAGTGATTTATAACCAATTCATTTCAAAACAAAAGCTCAGCTCAGCGGTTCGAACAATAATGATTTTTGCAGCATTGAGTTTAATAATTTCAGCAAATATTCTAGGTGGTATCTACAATTAACGTATGTACCAAATCTGTGATTTGGTACAACAGAGCAACTAGAGAATGTATATTATTTACGTGCTAATAAAATCGTATTAAGCCATGTAAGTTCTGAAACGGTCAACATGTCATTCTGCGCTTTCTCGACCCACGATTTATCTGTAATGACTCCTTGCTTTAATAAGCCACTTAATACATCAACCAATTGAGTTCTTTGATAGTTAGATAATTTCAATTTATCTTCATCCTCTCTGTCATATATAAATAGTTCATGTTCTTCAATTAACTTAATCAACTTCACAGGGTATCCAGGATCTGTTGCGTAACCACCGCGCCAAATTTCATTACACGCGGTTTTATAGTTAGCACAAGCACTCCATGATAGCGTTTAGGCTTGTCTCTAGTGCCGGTGATGTTTAATTTTGCGTGATCGTCTACACTCTCGCCCCAATCGTGGTAATGTCGAAATGGCGCCATGATCTCGATCCATTTACCATTAACGAATTCCTTTGTTTTGTATAGCCCGCTGCCGGCAGGACCGGAACCCTTAATACCAAAAAGCGCATTCCCCTTTCTAGTTAAGCCTGAATCACCCCACGAGCTCTCCAAAATGGCCTGTGCAATCGTAAGGGATGCAGGTACACCAGTTTGGTGCATTGTTCTTACAGCGTGTGGAACTATCTTAGCGATGAAATCACTTGCCTTCATTCGTTGTCCCACCCTTCCGGGATTCGGCGCGTTCTACCTTCTTTTCAAGCTCGCTCTTGACCCAATTGGTGATTTTAACCAGCAGCCACTCGGGAAACCAATTGGCCCACCCGGCACGAACAGCATTGGCCGTCATTGATTGCAAAATATGATATAAGACCCCTATAGCAAGGGCACCAAACATGATGTCGGGAATCTGGAATGCTCTATCAAGCAAGTGACCACCAGCAGGCAGCAACAGAATAAAGAACGTGCGGAACACCCCGTCAATACCGTATTTACTTGCATACGAGTTATCTTTCTTCGATGCCCGTATCCCTGTGATCCAATCCATTACGACAAAGAATATAAGCGCCATCATAAGCCCACCCGCCATCTGATCCCCACCATAGAAGAAGTTGAATGCCGGTACTGCTAATGCACCGACAATGTAAGACCATGCTTTTTCCATACAAATTCCTCCTCAATAAAATAGCCCCCGGACTCCCGAGGGCATAAAAATAGCGCCTACCATATCGGCGGCGCTTAAGCTTCGACTTGCTTTGGTTCGATGTCCGGTCGTGTAGAGTACACATACGCTAGTACTTGATCACTGTCACCTTTTGGTAAATTGTAGCTGCCAACGACTGCTTGGATATCGCTCTCACCTTGATCACAACGTGTAATGCATGCTCTTGCAATAACTCGAATCTGGAAATCTTTCATGTATAACATCTCCCTTTAGTTTATTTACATTACCATCATTTCAGCGATGGTTAACTCTAGATCAGTGATACGAGCCTTAGTTTCTTCAACTTCTTCTGATAATGGTTTTTGATATACAGGAGGCTTCTCCGGTTCAGTCGGATTTGGATAGCTAAATTCAAGTTCCAACGTCTCTGGATTGACGCGATAACCGTTACATGTAGCAAATTCTTCGGCATATTGGCCGTACTCAAGTTGCACAACACCGATGGTGTTGGGATTATAATCTGCCAGGATGGAATAGGAAGTAAAATCTTGTTCTTTTGTCGATTCGATCACATTTCCAGTCATTTCCCCACGGGTAAAGACTACGTTCCCTGTGGATAGTTGATAGTATATTTTTCTTCCGAGCTCATTCATTCTATCGCCGCCCCTAAAATAATAATGTTATATTCCGATTGCATACCAATTGGCTATTGATGCGTATACATCAGTGTATGATGGCCATGTGCGTACACTTATTTTAAACCCGTTCGGATACCAAGATATTGTAGGGTCCACATCTATTTTGGTTGTTCCGTCGCGTCCCGTGTTGACTGTTGCAGAGAGACTACCAGTGTTTTCCCCTTTTATAAAATACATTCGCCCACTTATTTGGGCTGATTTGTTGCCGTTCCCTTGGCCGCCATCATAGTAAGAAAAGCTACCGTTACAACTAATCATGAGTACTAAAGGCTCAAAGTCTAAATTGGCTATTTCCACGACGGATGGAGCGCCATTCCCGGATACGCGTTTTAACCCCGTGCTAATCTGCCATATCTTACTTGCTAATACCGCGAATGCGTCGCTTCCGCTTGCAGCCACACCTTTGCCAGCAATCGCGCCTGCAATAGCGTTTTTACCATCACTGACAGATGTAAAAAGGTCTGCTGTCCACGGGCCTCAAGATATTGCACCACCGCCCGAATCTAAACCTGTCCTCATTTGGAAGGTGTTTGTGAACAAATTAATGGCAATTTGCTTTACCCACACACCCGCAGCCATCGTTTGAACCTCAATGTACCACCACTGACCGGCACCCATGTACAGGCGAATTAGCGATGTTCTCACCGACATAAAAACCGTTTTGGGTAAGGTTATTGGCATTCCCATTGGATACATTGATTGATAACCCGGTATCGGCAGTAAGTTTAGCTTTTTGCCATTGCTTTGCGTCAACATCTTCTGGGAGGCGGACAATGAGTAGGTGACAATTATTGGACAAGACCATCCATAAGCTTGTACGTAAATTCAGAACGAATGACCCGTTTACAATTGCATCAGGTCTTAACATCATTGTTAGATATGCTGATTTAGGAGAGGGAACACAAGGGTTATATTACAAGAAACTTAGAAGACGATTTATTATTTTACAAGAAGGTATGGAATATCACTGGCAGCGTGTGGTTTTCTCATGAAATTGGACATGATCGATTACACCCTGGAATAAGTAGGTTTGGGTTAGATGAGCAATCTTTCTTTAATGCAGGCAAATATGAAAGACAAGCCAATAACTTCGCTCTCAAGCTCCTTACTCATTCAGCAGATTTAGAACCAGATGAGACAATTTATCATTTTTTACAACGCTGTGGAATTCCACAGGAAATGCACATTTTCTATAATGAACAACTTGCGCTTTCACTGCTGCGAGGCGGTTTACCATACACAAATAAGCGAACTTACGTTCTTTTACGAGGAGGTAGTAGATATGGCTAGTTTTAAAAAACTGAACACTGGATGGGAATATCGCTTGCGTTATAAAGACCCATTCACGCAAAAATTCAGAGAAAAGGCACAAAGAGGATTCGATACAAAAAAAGAAGCGCAGTTAGCGGCTGCTGAGCTTGAAAAGAAACTGCTTGAAGGGTATGAGCAAACAGATATTACTTTAACTGAGTTTTTAGATTCGTGGCTAAATGAGTATAAAAAAGGAACTGTCAGAAAAAACACACTACAATTGCATCAAAACAACATTAAAACTCACATATTACCTTTTTTCAAAAACATCACGCTCCGGAATATCAAACCAATAATGTATCAAAAGTTTCTGAATGATATTACGGACAGAGGCTACAGCAAAAGAAGCGTTGAGCTAGTTCACTCTACAATGCACAATGCTATGGAAAAAGCAGTAACAATAAACAAACTTGAAAAGAATCAGTGCGATGGCGTCACTATTAAAGGTACCAAAAAGAATGAGACCATTACATACCTTGAGTCAGACGAAATACCTACTTCCTGCAAGCAGCACATAAATATGGATATATTTACTGGATTTTTTTAAGGTACTTATTGAAATTGGATTACGTAAAGGAGAGGCTGCAGCTCTTCAATGGTCGGACATTGATATAAAAAACCAGACACTCGAGATTACTAAAACATTGGATTTTCAAGCAAAAGAAAATGAAGAGATTTTCGGAGATACAAAGACATTAATTCGAAACGAACTATAAGAATCAGCCAATCGCTTGTTAATGACTTACGATTTCACATGAACTGGCAAAATCAAAATAAACTTGCTTTACAAGGGATATACCGTAGAAAAAACCCCCCGACGCCTACAGCGCCAAGGGATTCCTCATTTTAGTATAGAGTGATGTACTGATCGCGTTCCCATTGGTGAACTTGCGTTCTATACATATCCCACTCGATTTCTTTCAACTCATAGAAGTGAGTCAAAGCGTGTTCGCCAAGTGCATCACAGATCACTTCGTCGTTCACAAGCTCTGTCAACGCTTCGCGTAGATCGGATGGCAAGCTTGGAATACCTTCAGCAATACGCTCTTCTTCGCTCATCACGTAGATGTTACGGTCCGTAGGAGCCGGAAGAACCATTTTGTTCTTAATGCCGTCAAGACCTGCTTTGAGCATAACCGCTAAGGAAAGGTAAGGGTTCGCTGCTGGATCCGGATTACGAGCTTCAATACGCGTACTCAACCCGCGGGAAGCCGGGATACGAATCATTGGACTCCGGTTACTTGCAGACCACGCTACGTAGCAAGGAGCTTCGTATCCTGGAACTAGACGTTTGTACGAGTTCACGGTAGGATTCGTAATGGCTGCAAATCCACGAGCATGCTTCAAGATACCAGCCATGTATTGGCGAGCTGTTTCGCTCAGACCCAGACGATCGCTCTCATCATAGAACGAGTTCACTTTACCGTTGAATAGGGATTGGTGACAGTGCATACCTGAACCGTTCACACCGAATAATGGCTTCGGCATAAATGTTGCATGTAACCCATGTTGTCTCGCAATCGTTTTAACAACGAGTTTGAAGGTTTGAATTTGGTCTGCTGCTTTGATCGCAGCTGCATATTTAAAGTCGATTTCGTGTTGTCCTGGCGCTACTTCATGGTGAGATGCTTCGATCTCAAAGCCCATTTCTTCAAGCGTCAATACGATTTCACGACGGCAGTTCTCCCCAAGATCTGTCGGTGCCAAGTCGAAATATCCGCCTTGGTCGTTCAATTCAAGTGTTGGGTTGCCTTTCTCATCGGTTTTGAATAAGAAAAACTCTGGTTCTGGACCAACGTTCATTGTCGTGAAGCCCATGTCTTCAGCTTCTTTCAATGCACGTTTCAAGATACCGCGAGGATCACCGGCAAACGGTGTACCGTCTGGCATGTATACATCACAGATCAGACGAGCAATGCGATCTTCCGTTACCCAAGGGTAAATGAGCCATGTGTCTAAATCAGGGTATAAATACATGTCTGATTCTTCGATACGAACATAACCTTCGATCGAGGAGCCGTCGAACATCATCTTGTTGTCAAGCGCCTTCTCCAATTGAGAAAATGGTATTTCTACGTTCTTAATTGTACCCAATAAATCGGTAAATTGCAGACGAATAAATCTTACGTTCTGTTCTTTGGAAATGCGAATAATGTCTTCTTTGCTAAAACTCACGGTTTCCCTCTCCTTCTGGATCTAAGATCACATATTTTTATTTTTTATAAAATCGGGACAATTCACCTTGAATCAAGGATACTTGACCCGGTCTCTTACCATTCAACAATTGCTGCTTCAACATGCGATGCAACTGAGAATCTGACAATTCTTTACGTTTGACTTCTGTATCCGGAGTTAGAACCGTTGCCTCTTCAGATTCCTTTGACATCGGAACCATCACCTGCTTGATCCCGGCGATATTCACGCCTTTCTCAATCAGTGATTTAATTTCTAGCAAACGTTCGACATCATTGAATGAGAACAAACGCTGATTACCTGATGTTCGCGCTGGAACAATCAGTTCATGCTGTTCGTAGTAACGAATTTGCCTGGCTGTTAAGTCCGTCAGCTTCATTACGATGCCTATCGGGAATAGAGCCATGTTTCTGCGGATATCATCGCCCATTCTATGCATCCCTTTCTCTCATGAATATGTTATTATTGTAGCGTTATCGCAAAAACATGTCAATAAGATGTTAGGTATCTTTACAAAAGGTGGTGATGTATCATCTTATCCAATGCGGTTAAGACTCCGAATTTGACATGCGAGTACGTTAAGCCACCTTGCATATACGCAATATAAGGCTCACGGATCGGGGCATCCGCAGATAATTCCAAGCTTCCCCCCTGAATAAACGTACCTGCCGCCATAATAACAGGATGTTCGTAACCTGGCATATCCCACGGTTCTGGCACCACATGCGCATCCACAGCCGCGGCGTTCTGGATGCCTTGTACGAATTTTATCAAATGCTCGCTGCCTGTAAATTGGATCGCCTGGATAAGATCTGTACGCGGATCATTCCACCTTGGATGCGTCGTAAATCCAAGATGTTCGAACATTGCCGCCGCAAAAATGCTGCCTTTTACAGCTTGTCCGACTAACGTAGGCGCTAAGAACAAACCTTGGTAGATCGCACGTGTCGTACCTAACATGGCACCTACTTCTCCACCGATGCCTGGTGCTGTCAAACGATACGCTGCTTTCTCGACAAATTCCCTTTTACCTACAATATATCCACCGGTCTCGGCCAGACCTCCACCAGGATTCTTGATCAAGGACCCCGCCATCAAATCTACGCCATATTCAGTAGGTTCGTGAAGTTCTGTGAATTCCCCATAACAGTTATCCACGAATACGATGACATCAGGTTTAATCGCTTTAACACGACGCACCATCTCACCGATTTCGGCCACGGTAAAAGAAGCTCGCCATGCATATCCGCGTGAACGTTGAATACCGATGACTTTGGTGTTCGAGGTGATGTTCTGTTCTACATTTACCCAGTCAACGCCACCATCCGCCAATAAATCAACTTCAGCATATTCGATCCCAAAATCTTGAAGGGAGCCTGTCCCATCCCCTGGTTTTCCAATGACCTTGTGCAATGTATCATACGGTTTCCCCGTCATGTACAGAAGCTTGTCCCCAGGACGCAATACCCCGAACAATGCGGTGCCAATCGTATGTGTTCCCGATACAAAATGAGGGCGTACGAGCGCCGCTTCCGCACCAAATACCGAAGCATAGACTTCATCCAATACTTCACGTCCACGATCATTATACCCATATCCCGTGGAACCCGAGAAATGAAAATCACTCACTTGATGTTCTTGAAAAGCTTGTATAACCTTCCATTGATTCCGGTCCACAATCTTATCCATTTCTTGTAGACGCCCACGAATCTGTTCTTCCACTTGCTCTTGTAATGCCATCAAACGTTCTGAAAATTGCTTCATTGTTCTACGTCTCTCCCTGTTGCTAACTGTCTTTTCATTTTATAACTGCATATATGGATCCAGCAAATATCCTTGCTTCTCATAATCCGCTCGATTCAGACGCACTTGAATCCAGAGGTCTTCATCCTCAACAACCTGTTCTAATACATCTCCTGTGCGATACAGCAGGGATATGATCTCCCCGCGATCCGCCGGAACACAAAATGTTCGTGTATCTCCCACCACATGCTGTTGAATTAATTCACGTATCCGTTCTTGATCGGCTAGATTGTAAGCACTGATTTTTAGAACTTGCGGTCCGCTAGGCAGCATCTCCCGCTGGCTTGGCGTACAGGCGTCAATTTTATTATACAGCAGCACCTGCGGCTTCGCAGCCGCACCGAGCTCCTGTAGTATTTCATCCACGACGCGCATTTGATCATCCCGCATCTCCGAAGAACTGTCTACGACATGAAGAATTAAATCGGCTTCACATACTTCCTCTAATGTTGCTCGAAAGGCTGCAACAAGATCATGCGGGAGATTCTGAATAAAGCCGACGGTATCCGTGATCACAATTTCTTTCCCGCTAGGAAGCGCCAGCGTCCGCGAGGTAGGATCCAAAGTTGCGAATAACTGGTCTTCAATCAATACATCTGCCTCTGTTAGCTGGTTCAACAACGTGGACTTCCCTGCATTCGTGTATCCAACCAACGCAACCTGATAGATCCCTGTCTTCCTCCGCCGCTCACGATATAAGGAACGATGCCGAACAACCTCTTCCAGCTGCCGTTTTAGCTCACTGATTCGTCCACGAATATGCCGACGATCCGTTTCCAGCTTCGATTCACCAGGTCCTCGCGTACCAATGCCTCCACCCAACCGAGATAGGTTCTTGCCATGTCCGGAGAGTCGCGGCAAAATATAACTCAGCTGGGCAAGTTCAACTTGGATGATCCCTTCACGTGTCTTTGCACGTTGGGCGAAGATATCTAAAATCAACTGCGTACGATCAATAATTTTGACATTCAGGACTTGCTCGAGGTTTCGAACTTGAGCACCAGACAGCTCCTGATCAAAAATGGCAGTATTGGCATCAAGCTCATCAATCACTGCTTTCAGTTCCTCTACTTTCCCTTTGCCAATGAACCATTTGGCATCCCTGGATACACGATTCTGTGTCACAGTCGATACCACTTCAACTTGCGCCGTCTCTGCGAGCTTCGCTAACTCCTGAAGGGAAAGATCATGATTCGTATCGCTTCGTTTCATCACTTGTGTAATAAGGCTGACGAGTACCGCTCGATCCTGTACCGTAGATGCTGTGTCATAAGTTGTTTGCTTCATGAATTGGACAAAACTCCTTTAGCGAGGCGGCTTCTCCACCTTTAAGTCTTCTGTCTTTAACGTCATCAGCTCCGATCGGCTTGGAGACGTATGCTGATACTGATTCAACAACCTCACAGCCTGATTCCGAATCGACTTCTCAATCATATTCCGAACATACCTTGCGTTACTGAACGAATGAAACGTATCGTTCTTCTCTTGAATCAAATGCTGACGAAGATTCATGATCGTCTGCGGCATCAACGTGTAATCCCGCTCCTTCACCATCAGTTCGGCAATTTGAATCAATTGATCAATCGTATAATCCGGAAATTCAATTTGAATCGGAAATCTGGAAGGCAACCCCGGATTGGTCTGCATGAAGAAATCCATCTCTCCTGAATACCCTGCGAGGATCAGGACAAATTGATTTTTCATGTCTTCCATCGCTTTGACAAGCGTATCGATGGCTTCCTTTCCGAAGTCCTTCTCCCCTCCACGAGCTAAGCTATAAGCTTCATCAATAAACAGCACGCCGCCTACGGCTTTCTTCACCAAGTCGCGGGTCTTCTGCGCGGTGTGACCGATATACTCTCCGACCAAATCTGCACGTTCCACTTCAATAAGATGTCCCTTGCTGATGACTCCCATCTGCTGAAACAATTTGGCCACGATGCGTGCTACAGTTGTTTTCCCCGTCCCAGGATTCCCTTTAAAGACCATATGATAGACATGCGTGCCACTTAGAAGACCTGCCTCGGTACGCATTTGAGAGACTTGCAATAATGCATAAATCTCATAGACTAATTCTTTGATATTATCGAGCCCGATTAACTGGTCTAAATCTTTTTGCATCTCTGCAAAATGACTGTTATGAGCAACTGCCTTGGCCGCTGCATGACCGGTGCTTTCCATCTCTTGAGCTGGCTGTGTGGTTGCAGTCGGTTCTTGATTTCTTAGAATAACACTGATTTGTCTCGATGGCCTGCTCTCGCTCCGTTGTCCTGTTGAAGCCATTACTCGCCCATTCATGCCCCATCACCTCATTTTAGTCTAGGTGCTGACCCTTTAATCAATGTATTCTATCTCTGTCCCCGATATTAGCAGTTTTGGTCAGCCATGAATGCCAAGCATAATTAAGATTTGATCGAGCTTCCATTTCGTATAAGCTAGCGATTCGCGCATTTGATGCCATGCCATACGAAGTACTTTCGAATCTGTCGTAGAGATGACCGGATCCTTGTAGCCTATGAATTTGGCTATTTCTAATGACCTGGCACCATGATAATTATGGGTGATAATCACCGCAGAGGAGTATCCTTTCTCCGACATCATTTCTTGACTGTACAATAGATTCTCATAGGTACTTGTTGCGTGATTCTCCAAGAGAATACGATCTTTGGGCACTCCCTTTTCTATTAAATAATTCGCCATCCCTTCGGCTTCCGTTAGCCTCAGCTTCGGATGATCTAGGCCACCCGATACAATGAATTGATCAAATTTACCGTCTTGATATAACTGTAAGGCATGATCTAACCGTTCCTTTAGCGCAGGGCTCGGCCTGTTATCCCATAGTACGGCGCCAAGTACGATCCCCACATCCGAATGCCGCAAATCTGACGAATTCCGAATCGAGTGAATGACCCACTGGGTATAACAAAGCCACACAAGGCCGCAGATAAACAGAAGGAGCACAACTCTAAGAATTATGCTCCCCCACTTCGAAGACTGTATTAACTGTCGACGCCTGTTCATGGCTGATCCAAAGCAGGTCCGTTACCTGGTGCAGGATCTTGAACAATGCCAAATTCATCGCGCAAATCCCGTTCTGACATCACAAAATAAGGGAATAAATGCGCCGTAATCATCCGAAGTAAATGACGAGCTGTATCCGTCGCGAGCTCATAATCTTCTTGCGTAATGTCCCCATCAAGCAGGGCATCATCCAGCTCATCTTCATCCATCAAATAAACCGCTCCCGAAGGCAGCACGACGATATCCAGGAATAAATCATCAAACCAAGGGACCCCTTGCTCGGTTACTCCTTGTGACTTACATATATCGATGTACCATTGCACAATCCGGTGCTTATCATCAAACATGGCTGTTACAATAAAATGTTCTCCTTGCGGAAAATACTGCAGCCACGAATACCCCGTATCTGCAAGGCACAGCTTCGTTCCGCCGTACTCTTTCCAGAGTGGATCCCGAAGTCGTTGAATCGTATATAAGGTCACAAAGCCGGTAAAGTCCGGTTTCTCCTGATACTTCGAGACAAAATTTTTACTAATAATTCTCCGCCAGTTGGCACGATCCGAAAATTTACGTTTCATGGGAATGACCCTCTCCATACGTTCTACCAAAAATCTTACCACAATTGGTAACCATACACCAGTCATCCATGTACCTCTATATAGCAAAATCATTCATGACTTTTCCCTCCATGAGTAGATTTTTATAAAAGGCACCGTAACAGAATCGGATACGATCTACAGTTCGTCATAAACAAAAAAAATACGTACCCTACGGTACGTATTTTTGAATTATTTATCATGGATTATTCTTCTGTGATTGCAATCGAATTAATCGTAACTTTCTCACTCGGTTTGCTCTGCTCTCTACCTGAATCATCCATTTCTGTTGGGGTAGCAGCAATAAGCTTGACCGTATCCATGCCGTCAATCACTTTGCCGAAGATCGGATAATCCGGCATACTGTTCAAGTTATCGATATCCGGGCCTGTCCCAATAAAGAACTGACTGCCTGCTGAATTCGGTGCTTTTGTTTTCGCCATGGCAACAATTCCTTCTTCATACTTGTGAGGTCCGTTCAATTCATCTTGAATGGTATAGCCAGGACCGCCTGTTCCATTTCCTAACGGATCCCCGGTTTGAATCATAAAGCTTTCGAGAATTCGGTGGAAAATAATCCCATCATAATAACCTTGCTTGGATAGAAATACAAAGTTATTGACTGTAATCGGCGCATCTTTCGCGAACAATTCAATTGTAAAATCGCCCTTTGAAGTCGACACTTTCGCCGTGTACTTTTTGTTCTGATCAATCGTCATGGCAGGGGCTTCCTTCCATGTTTTGCTTGGCTGTTCCGTCGATGTTCCCGTTGATTCTGCAGAGCCTCCATTAGTGTTAGAAGACTCCGAAGAACTTTGATTCTTCGAACCGCATGCTCCAAGCGCAATAACTGTCGTTAACACAAGCACGAGAACAAGCAACCGGTGTGATTTTCTCTTCATTTGCTGCACACTCCATATTCTTTCGTATCATGGCACTAGGAACCCCTAAGGGTCCCTAGTTTTTTTATCTTTCTTTCTTGTCTTTTCCCTTGCCATTTCCATGACCGTTGCCGTTATTGTTTGGATTCACCGCATTCGGATCTACGGTTGTACCATCGTTAGGATTATCCGGGTTCATGGTACCCGTGTCCGCTGGCACAGAGCCATCGTTCCCATTCCCATTTCCTTGGTCAGGATTGGTATTCCCGTTCCCATCTGGATTATTAGGATCGACGGGAATTGTTGGGTCAGGATTCGTCGGATCTGTCGTACCCGGGTTATTCGGATCCGTCGGATTAGGATTGTTCGGATCCGGATTATTAGGATCTGGGAGCGATGGATCAATTGGAGGAAGATCGCTCTCAATCTTGATCTTCACCGTCGCAGAAGGTCCCGTCTCCGTATTCGATTCAGCGATATAGGCTGTTACATAATACTCATATTCTGCATTCGGAACAATTTGCATGTCTTCGTATGCATTCGCTGGAACTTCGCCCATCATCGTATATTTAGATTCCGTAGATTCTTTGCGATATACACGATAAGTAGCGGCTTGATCCGTCGTTACAGCGGACCAATTCAGGCTCACCGTTTGCGTATCTGCAGAGTAACTCGCCATCAATCCATTCACTTTATTCGGCGGTTTCACTTCTTCTTGCACATTCGATGGTTTATCAAATGAACCCTTCTTCTGGTTCTCTAACGCTTTGGTCATGACCTTCTTAAAGAGTGACGCGGCTTGACCGCTGCCTTTTTTAACAACATGATCCTTATCTGTCTTGTCATACCCCATCCAGACGGATGCCGTCCATTCTGGTGTATAACCCACGAACCACACATCACGGTTAGCACTGCTTTTAAAATTAGGAATACCATGTTGTGTCGTACCTGTCTTCCCGGCTGTTGGTCTACCGCTAATTTTAGCACTTTTCCCTGTCCCGTTATTCACGACTTCCTGCAAAACATCTGTCATGTAATACGCAGTTTTTTCGCTCATGGCCTTCTTACCCGCATTTTCATTAAACTTGTAGACAGTTTTATCGGACCGGTCTACAACTTCCATCACGGCATGAGCTGGATCGTAGGTTCCACCATTCGCAAAGGCACTGTAAGCTGTAGCCATTTGAATTGGGGAAGCTCCGTATGTCAATCCACCCAAGGCAATCGCTAAGTTGCGGTCATCCTTGGTCATAGGAATACCAAGACCCATTGCAAAATCATACCCTGTCTTCACACCAATTTCATTCAATAACCACACCGAAGGCAGGTTAATCGATCGCTTCAAGGCATCTGTAAAACTTACGGCCCCGATATATTTGTTACTTCCTAAATCAGATGGACAATAGTTGCCGAAGCATTGCTTATCATCCCGAACTGTAGACCATGGCAAGAATTTGCCAGACTCTAACGCCGGACCATAACTTGCAATCGGTTTAAAGGTTGATCCCGGCTGACGCAGTACCGTCGCGCGATTTAATCCTTTACGGATATAATCACGACCACCTGCCATCGCAACAAGCCCGCCTGTATGCTGATCCATAATAACCATGGATCCTTGCATTTGCTGCTCATCTTTACTTTGTTCGAAGTTGCTGTCATCCGCAAATTCTGCATCGATAGCTTTCTGTGCATCTGGATTTAGCGTAGTATAAATTTTATATCCACCACGATTCAGCTCTTCTTCTGAAATGCCTGTCTTCTCTACGGCTTCATCAATCGCATAATCAACAAACGCAGACTGCACTCGCTTCGTTTCTGTCGCTGCATCCGGATTATAGTCCACAGTTGCTGCTTTATTCATCTCCGCTTGTGTAATATATCCTTGGTCAGCCATCAGCTTTAATACAACACCGCGGCGTTCCTTCGATCTATCTGGATTGGATAACGGGTTATACGTGGATGGTCCTTTAGGCATCGCAGCTAATGATGCAATTTCCCACAATTCCAAGTCATTCAAATCACTCTTGCCAAAATAACGCTTGCTTGCCGCTTTAATCCCATATGCACCTTTACCAAAATATATCCGGTTCAAGTACATCTCAAGTATTTCATCTTTGGTCTTATGGTTCTCGAGCGCTAATGCGATGGATACTTCCGTTGCTTTCCGGAAGAATGTCTTATCATGGGACAAGAACAAGTTCTTCGCCAGCTGCTGCGTGATCGTACTACCACCCTCAACCTTACTGCGTGCAATGACGTCCTTCACCGCAGCACGACCAATAGACCATAAGTCGACACCCTGATGCTCATTAAAACGGCGGTCTTCCGTCGCAATAAAGGCTTCGCGGACTTTTTCCGGTATTTCATCAATCGTTACAGGTTCACGATTCTCAACGTATAATTTGGCGTACTCATTTTTATTGATATCGTAGACAATGGAGGCTTCATCCATGACTTCGTATTTGTCACCATTCTCCTTCAAAATGCGCTCGCCATTCAAGATTATCCATAAATAACCTGCAATCGCACAAAACGCCGCAATGGCAATCGTAAAGAACAAGAGCAGCAGCCCTTTTTTCATTGTAAACTTCTTCTTGCCCTTGCTCTTCGGTTTGGTTCGACGTTGCGAACGCGGCGCTTGATTTCTATTACTTCCTTGTTGATTTGGCACCTCTACCGACTCCCTTTCGGTAATATTCTCTCTATAAGCTCTAGTTCCTATAACTTGCCTAGGAATGAAAAGAACAACCCATATAACGGGTTGCTCATCCATCATAGGCTATTCCATTAAACGAATCTCATCAACAAAAGGTTTCAAAAACCTTTATTTAGTCATTCTGATTATCTTGTACTAAGGAAACGTTACGCTGCGGCGTAAACGTAGAAATGGCATGTTTATACACCATTTGCTGACGGCCTTCACTGTCAATAACAATCGTGAAGTTATCAAATGCTTTGATCACACCACGAATTTGAAAGCCATTTGTTAAATATACCGTAACCGGAATATTGTCTTTCCGTAATTGGTTCAAGAACGTATCCTGGATATTAATGGACTTATTCATTAGCCGTACCCCCACATATCAATTAGATTGTTTTGAAATATATTCAAGATCGATGTGAAACTTTCCTGCTATTATATCACGAATTGCCTGCTTATTCTTCACAAAATTTTCGGGCTGCGTCACATCAACCCAGTGGATCTCTTTCATATGACGGAACCATGACAACTGTCTTTTGGCAAATCTTCGCGTATCGCGCTTCAGTAAAGTGACTGCTTCATCCAGCGAACATTCGCCTTCCAAATAAGCGGCAATCTCTTTATAACCGAGTCCTTGCATCGATACGAGCTCTCTCGTAAAGCCCTTCTTCAGCAGCCTGTCTACTTCCAGAACAAGACCCTCTTCCAGCATTTCGTCTATGCGCTGCTCTATACGTTGATAGAGTAGGGCACGTTCCATCGTAAGACCAATGATGCAGAGATCATACGGTGAGGTTTTGGTCTGGCCTGCAAGCTGTTCGGATAGCGGAGCTCCCGTCAAATGATAGACCTCTAACGCTCGGATAATCCGACGTTGATCATTTGGATGCAATCGGTCCGCGGTTACCGGATCCACTGCTTTTAACTTGTCATGGAGCGCAATGGCGCCGTGTTTCTCTGCGAACAAGACCTGTTCTTGCCGAAATACTTCATCTGCGCCAGTCTCAGAAAACTCAAATCCATAGCATACCGATTCCACGTAAAGCCCGGTGCCTCCGACAATAAAAGGAAGCTTCCCTCGCCCCTCTATTTCCATGGCCAATGCTTTGCATCTGTCTTGAAATTCGGCCACGGAGAACGCTTCATCAGGGTCATGAATATCAATCATATGATGGACAATGCCTTTCTGCTCATGCAGCGGCAGCTTCGCTGTCCCAATATCCATGTGACGATAGACTTGCATCGAGTCGCCAGAAATAATCTCACAGTTGAATAGTTCCGCAAGTTCCAGGCTTAAAGCCGTTTTTCCTACTGCTGTAGGACCAATCAATACGAGCATGCGCGGTTTATGATTCGTTGTTGTCAATGTGTATCACTCCGTAAGCAATTTTCGAGGGGTTGCGGTGAACACAAGAGAAACCTAACCGCTCAAACTCCGAACTGTCCCGCTGTTCTTTGAGCACAACGGTTTTGCGTGCGACTCGCTTCGCTTCCTCAATGCTGTTGAAATCAAGCGCATGATGATTAGCGAGCCCCCGCAATGGGCTAAGTGAACTGGATTCCATTAATGGCTCACGAAACATCGGATCGAAAAAAACAATATCTACGCTTCGATCCGGCAGCGTCTTTAAATACGTTGCATGATTTACATTCTTCATTTGAATTCTTCGCATGTCTTCATTCATCGCGGGCACATCCGTCTGATACGTCTGTAACCCTTCTTTGACGAGTGCGTACAGACAGACTTCACTTTCAAGTGCAATAACTTGTCCTGTGGCCCCTACCCCTTGGGAGAACACAATGGAATCTGACGCTAATCCAGCTGTGCAATCCAGTACGGTATCCCCTGCTTGTACCCTAGCGACTTCCAACATGGGATCAGAATCTCCGCGTAGTAACCTTTTCACACGTACGAACGACATACTCGGGTGAAAGTGCATGGCTTCTTTTTCCGGATGGACATAGCGAATTTCTTGATCGGTTACGATAATCAAATCAGGATCCTTATAAATGCGAAACAATTTGGCAACCGATCTTCTCTCCCTCACAACGTAGCGGCATTGCAGCTCTTCCGCTAGTTTCTTGGCCCGCTCTACGGACTGCTCAGAAGACGAGTCCGCTGTGGTAATGATCATAACCTCACCCTTATTATAAGTCTAACAACGGTCATATCTCAAATTTACATGACTCGTTTGAACATTTTTTCCAATTCATAGGTTGAAAAACTAACAACAATCGGCCGCCCATGAGGGCAGGTATACGGCTGTTTGCAAGCAGCTAGGCGCTCAATCAAGACTTCCGCCTCCAGCGTCGTTAGCTTTTGATTTGCTTTGATAGATGCCTTGCAAGAGCACATAATCGCTGATTTTTCTCTTAATTTCGCGATATCTACAGACTTTTCTTGAAGGATCCATTCGGCCATCTCTTGAACGAGCGCCGTCTCATCCCCTTCCGGGAACCAATGCGGATAGGCGCGAATAATGAAGGATTGCCCTCCAAAATGTTCCAAAATGACACCTGCTTGTTCAAACAGAGGGAGCTTCGTTTTCATGACTTCCGTCTCTGTCGGCGTAAATTCTAATGTTATCGGGAGCAGCAGTTCTTGCGAGGCATCCGCAGGATTCCCGAATTTCTCATAATAAAATTCATAATTGATACGTTCATGCGCAGCATGTTGATCAATAAGGTATAGTCCCGTATCATTCTGCGCGATGAGGTAGGTCCCATGCATTTGACCAATCATTGAAAGCTCGGGAAATGCAGGCAAATCGACTCGCTCCTCAGGTGCCTGATAGATATGTTGGATCGTATCTGGGGACATCGGAGCCGTCGGTCGATAGGGTACCTGTTGATTCCCATTCGGTCTGGAGCCTGCTGCATAATCCACCCGTTCTCGCTCACGAACCGTTGAAGCCTCGAAGCCAGCACCAGCCCGGCGATCCGCATACACCTCATTGGATTTTTGCTGTTCTAACGGTGTAAATGCTGACGTTCTGCCTTCATGCAACGTTGGCGGATTCCACGTATACCGCTCTGGGCTGCGCCCAGAAATCTGATCCGGCACGGGACTGCCATCCACAGGAGCCGAAGCGGCTGCGCGATTGAATTGTAATTGTTCTTGAATGTACCCATTTTTCTCTCCGCTCTTCGGCTTTGCCGCGGCAGGGATAAGTACTTGATCTTGCAGAACCTCTGCAATGGTATGCTGAACAAATTGACACAGCTCTAATTCCTTACTAAAGCGCACCTCCAGCTTCGCAGGATGCACGTTCACATCGACAAGCGAAGGATGCATTTCCAGATGCAGCACCACGAGCGGGAACCGGTTAATCGGCAGCAATGTATGGTATGCCTGCTGAACGGCTTGATTCAATGCATAGTTGCGAATAAACCGCCCATTCACGACCGTAGAGATGGCATTTCGGTTCGATCGTGTCTGCTCAGGTTTACATACATATCCTTTGACGCTGTAATCCAATTGCTCCCCTTCAATCGGGATCATGGATTTAGCAATCGATGTGCCGTAAATGGCAGCTATCACCTGCAGCAGGTCACCATTGCCAAGGGTCTGCAATAACGTATTACCATTATGTCGAAGTGTAAAAGCAATTTGCGGATGTGCAAGTGCCATTCGATGCATCGTATCCGAAATATGCCCCAGCTCCGTCTGAATGGTCTTCATATATTTGAGTCTTGCCGGGGTATTGTAGAATAATTCCCTTACGGTGAAATCCGTACCGCGAGAGGTATTCGTGTCTGCGTTCGTCTTCAAGCTTCCGCCTTCGATGACGATACGCCGACCCAACCCCGTATCCTCAGCAGATGAGATACATTCCACCTTGGATACCGCCGCGATACTTGGCAAGGCCTCGCCGCGAAACCCGAGACTACGAATTTGGAACAAATCTCGTCCATTCGCAATTTTACTCGTAGCATGCCGGTAGAAAGCCGTCTCACAATCGTCTCCATCAATCCCTGCCCCATTATCCGTGACACGAATCAATTGTAGACCGCCTTCTTCCACTGCGACATCGATTCGGGTGCTGCCAGCGTCGATTGCATTCTCGACAAGCTCTTTAATAACGGATGCTGGCCTCTCAACCACTTCACCGGCAGCAATTTGGTTGGCAATATGCTCGTCTAGGATATGAATTTTCGACATGCTCTTTCCCCCTTTTCTCCATCGCGAAAGCCATTATAACGTTTGGATCCATTGGTTATTAACCTTTGAGCTGCTGCTTCAGCTCATTAAGCAACTGAATCGCCTGTAATGGAGTCATATTCATGATATCCGCTGCTTGCAAATTCGCAATGACACGTTCAGCCTTTGCATCCTGCTTTTTGATAGGCTTGGAAAGCGGCACCTCTTCCTCATCAAAAATCGATAGTTGAACGACACCCTTCGGCTCTTCGACCGCCTTCTGAGTTGTTGCGTCTGGAACGGAAGCCGTCTGCCCAACATCTCCAGTAACATCTTCTGTCGCTTGTCCCACCGCAGCCTCACGAACGACCATCTGGTGATTGCTCTCAGTATACTCAAAACCTTGAAGCAGCGTATACGCCCGATCAATAATTAGGTCCGGCAGCCCAGCTAATCGTGCACAATAGATGCCGTAACTTGTGCTTGCAGCACCAGGAATGAGCTTACGCAAGAAGGTCACGTCATTTCCATTCTCTTGTACTGCCATGCAGTAGTTCCGCAGACCTTGTAAGCTTTCCTCTAAATGCGCCAGCTCATGAAAATGAGTGGATACAAGGGCCTTGCAACCGATTCGATCGTGAACAAATTCAATAACCGCTTGGGCGATAGACATGCCTTCACTGGTTGACGTTCCTCTTCCCAGTTCATCAATAATGACAAGACTCCGAGGCGTCGCTTTTTCCGTCATCACTTGAATGTCCATCATTTCGACCATGAATGTACTTTGGCCGCCGATCAAATCATCAGCCGCGCCGATTCGCGTAAATATGCGGTCAATCATTGGAATTTCAGCTTGCTCTGCAGGGACGAAACATCCGATTTGCGCCATGATGCAGATCAGCGCAACTTGACGCATATAGGTACTTTTACCTGCCATGTTAGGTCCAGTAATCAATAGAATCTGTTCTTCGTCCCGCCGGAGCTTCGTATCATTTGCGATGAACGAACCGCCATTCATCACGGCTTCGACCACAGGATGGCGACCTGATTTTACAACGAGATCATCTCCGTCCGTTAAGACGGGCTTCACGAATCGATGCTTCGCACTTACGGTTGCTAACGATTGATATACGTCTATTTCCGCGACTTTCTCAGCCAGCTTCTGCAACCTAGTGATCTGCTCCGCAATACGGTCCCGCAGCTGCACGAAGAGACTGTATTCTAAATCTACCATCTTTTCTTCTGCTTCTAAGATAAGGGATTCCTTTTCCTTGAGTTCCGGTGTAATGTAACGTTCGGCATTCGCAAGCGTCTGCTTCCGTTCATAACGGCCTTCGGGCAGGGAGCCGATGTGAGATTTCGTAACTTCAATATAATAACCAAACACTTTATTAAATCCGATTTTCAGCGTTTTAATCCCCGTAGACTCCCGCTCCCGGCGTTCCAGATCAGCGATCCAACGCTTTCCGTTCACATTCGCTTCACGCAATTGATCCAGGTGGGCGTCATAACCTGATTTAATGAGTCCTCCATCCCGTAGGGAGATGGGCGGTTCATCCATGACAGCTTGATCAATCCAAGCTAGAACATCTGAACAAGCATCCAAATCCGAAGCTAAGTCTCGCAGCGTTACCGAGGGCGATTCCACACACAAGGTTTGCAGTGCAGGGATCTGCTGCAAGGATGTCCGAAGCGCGATCATGTCCCGCCCATTCGCATTGCCGAAGGCAACACGGCTAACGAGACGCTCCAAATCGTAAATCTCTTTCAATTGCGTACGGATTTCTTCCCGGACGATAAATTGATGAAACAGCTTGTCCACAGCTTCTAACCGCGACTCAATGGCCGTACGCTGCATGAGCGGCTTGTCAATCCAACGGCGCAATAATCGTGCCCCCATAGATGTCTCTGTCTCATCTAACAGCCATAACAGCGTACCTTTCTTCGCACGCTCGCGGACGGTCTCCACGAGTTCCAAATTACGGCGCGTGAAAGGATCAAGAATCAAATAATGTTCCGGTTCATAGCTTCGAATCTGCGTGAGTTGACCTAGTGAGCGTTTCTGCGTTTCACTAAAATAAGCAACGATACGCGATACGGCACGACGTCTCACATCCTCAAGCCGTGACCAAGCCGCGTCACCAAATTGACGTACAACAAGGGCATCATCGATCTTCGTCCAAGGCGTCCGTAGTACGGGTTTGCCCCACTGCATGTACTCCTGTTGCACGATATCCATTAATTCTGCATCCCCGATGACTTCAGAAGGAGCATAGATATTCATTTCGTCTAACAGACGCTCTTGGGAATACGGAAAAGAAGTTACGTATAACTCTCCCGTGGATATATCACTAGCGGCAAATCCCAACATCCCGTTAAGGATCGTGAGACATACCATGTAGTTATTCAGCGGCTCGCCTAAAGTCTTGCTGTCCATGGCTGTTCCAGGTGTAATGACCCGAATGATTTCGCGACGAACAATCCCCTTTGCCACTGAAGGATCTTCCACTTGCTCACATATGGCTACCTTGTAACCTTTTTCAATTAATCTATGAATATAATTTTCAGCGGAATGATAAGGTATCCCGCACATGGGAATACGCTCTTCAGCACCGCCTTCACGCCCGGTAAGTGTAATCTCCAATTCCTTCGAAGCTAATATTGCATCCTCGAAGAACATTTCATAAAAATCTCCTAAACGAAAAAATAAAAACGCATCCTGCGCTTCTGCTTTGATCGATAAATATTGCTCAATCATTGGCGTATACTTGGCCATGTCCGAACCTCCACCTCTTTCATTACCGTACCATTATACCAGAAATGCTGAAACAGGTCATGAAAAGGGCGGGATTTTCCACACACTTCGAATATCCACTTGCTCATCCCAAGCGGTTTGGTGTCGAATCCGATGCAATAAAGGTTCGATGTAATTCGCCAAGTCCTCATAAGTAGGAAGCCGAGTCATATTTTCATCCAGCTCCATAAAGGCTTCAGAAAGTTGCTCGATATCCCCCTGATAAAAAGCTTGTTGAATCTGTTCATCCAGCGTAAATCGCCCAGATAATTGACGATAGTTCATCGCTAACAATTGGGCTAGCGCTATGACACCTTTCGTTATCGTGGGGGATACAAGCCAGCTCGGCAGTGTTCGATACTCAAATCCCGTATGCGGTTGAACGCGGAAATCACCGAGTATACCGTACTTTGGTCTTCGTTTGACAGAACTTCTGGCTTCAATAATGGCAAGCGGCAAGGCCAAATAGTTGTCAAGAACACGCAAGAACTCAGCATTTAACCACATGCCGCTGAAATGAATATGGCCTCCGATGGCAAGACCCGGGTACGGCATTCCACCGGCAAGCCATTTCAAGGTAGGGTCCGGTATTCTACGTGCAGCGATATGCATGGCTCGCATCAATTGAATCATTAATTCCCGCGGCTCGGTTCTCGGATCAGGTCGAAGTTCAACCAAGGGATAAATCGGCTGGATCGCCGTCGTGACAGAGTGGGCATCTAATTCAGACCGTTCCCCGCGAATCCAAACGGCATCGCAGCCGACAATACCATCTCTTGGCAAAAATTTCGAAGCCGATACCACTTTTTCCCGAGCCGGGTCATAAAGAATAAACTCCGGATCCATGCCAAGCATCGCCGGAGTTGTTCGGTTTATTTCAGCTTTCCACTTCTTCACATCTTCTAGGATGGCTTGCGCATACCAATCGGCCATGTTAAGTGCGCTGAGTTGAGGATGGCCATGAACACTCTCTACAACGGCACGTTCATCGTCATACGCCTGAATATGCACTTCCCCGACATCCAAGCCGACACTATAACAAGCACGAACAGCTAATCTGCTTAATCTGCGGAGTACTGCATCTGTTGAATCCAATCCTACAAATTGATCAGCTATCAGACCCCCAGGTAAAATCGGCTTGAATTGAAACACTGCAACCGCGCGCAAGTGAAATACATGAATTTTATAACGCCTGGTTCCTGACTTTTGAAGAGGTGACGTATGTATGCCGTTACGGTGCAATACTTTGTTTACACCAGATTCCCCTAAACGAAGAAACAGGTCTGCGTACGCGTTAACGACGTAGATTTGCTGATGTGAGGGGCTTGGTTGCCGACTCCCTCTTTCAGACGATTCTGGGGCATGACCCCAACGTACCCACAGGACTCCTGTTCCATCTTTATCGATGTGGGATAGCGATGGTTCTGTTCCTTGTCTGCGAAGAAACATTCCTCGCTTCCCACATTGCTCCTGAAGTGCGTGAATCAACGGGAGAGGCCGTGATTTGTCCGTATATTCCAATACAATCCCGCAGCCGTCTGTCCATACGAATGAATCCATCGCCTCCACCTCGCTTCAACCCCATGGCTTACCATTCTAAAGAACAGTGCCCATGACCTTAAATAAATTTTCAAAAAAAAGGAGGGCTCATGCCCTCGTCGCTGTAGATCTTGCTGCATATAGTAGACTAACGAAGCATTACAACTCATCATCCAGTAAATCTGGATCCAAATCATCATAATCTCCGTCGTCTCCAGAGAAATCATAATCTTTGTCATCATCGTCCCCGCATCCGTTCGGGCAAATTTTGACGCAGACTTTGGTCTCGGCGGTCATTTCAACGGCAAACTCGCGTTCCACACGAATCGAAACACTGGATTTGTTCGAAGAAACGCTCGCTTCCACACAATTCGGTTCCTGCGTTGCCTCCGCCGAGACCTCTTGTGTCGAAGCTCTATGTTTCGGATCCAGATACGACAATGGAACGTGTTCTACATAAGATACGGTTTCTTTGGCTACATCCGTTTGCGAGTTTTTGTCGTATGAATACCAAATGTTGATATCGTAAGTACCAATAACTTCAATGCCGTCGCCTGCACGAACCGCTTCGTACTGATGGTTGATAACCCATGCCCCCAGGATGCTGGTTGGATTATGAGGCGGAGTCACGGTATGTGTTACGGTAGAGAACTTACGACCCTTGCCGCAGACTGCTTTCGTAATGATCTCTCTGCATTGGTGTTTATCTGCTAATGCCATCCTTTTTACCTCCTCCATACAATCATTCATTTAAAGTGTATGCAGGACGTGGGCGAATGTTGATAGTATGGACATGCATAAATTTAAATGATTCTTATTTTCTTTGATTTCCAGCGGTTTTTTACGCTTAATTCATACTATGAGCCAATACACAAGAATATGAAATATGAGCAAAATATGCTCCTCAATCGAACATGAAACGATAAAAAAAGATCCTTCAAAAATTGCAGGATCTTTTTTTACTTCATTATATAGGTGAAATCCAAACCGTGATTCTTGCTCGTTTTACATCATATTTTTTTCTTACCGTCAAACGTATTCATAGCAAATTAGATTCCATGCTTAGCACCATATTCTTTCTTTTATAAAACTTTTGAAAATAACCCAACATCTCTTAAAAAGATTATATAGACTTGTTAAGGGGTTCGTTCATATTTCTTCTGAACACTTGGCAATAAAGAGGTTGCCTGAATAAGGAGACCCAGACCCATATAAATGATATGTACTACGGATACCCCATGTATGATATAAATTTGCACCGTAATCCAAATAATCAAACAGAAACCCGAATAAAGCGAGAATGTCCAAGACCAATGTTTATCCCTGAATACGTTTAACTTCTCAGCAATGGCACATGTCCACTTGCATGTTAATCCTATGGCGATGATGACCGGAATCACGCCAAGAACGACGAGCAGGATGATCCCAGGAACAAGAAAGCTAGAAAAAATAGAGCCTTCTAACATCGACAACGGCATCCCCAGCAAATCGCCACTTGGATCTAGTGTTAACGCGCCGCCTCCAAATATCGCTCCAACTCCAAGAAACAATTGCAGTGCAATCAATAACACGGATCGATCCTTATTCTTATCACTCATAGCAAGAGAACCCCCTTTACCTTCGATAAGTAATAATTATATGAATATTCCATCAAATGGAAATGACAATTATAACTCCTATTGGGTTATCTTTACACACATCGTTCTCTACTACCTATTTATTCAAGCGCTAGACCGGTATGGGACACGCTTTCTGCCAAATTCTCATAAACATAATAGTGATCGTAAAAAAACAGAAAAGAAAGGGATGATTACAAATGGCAATTCGAGATCAATTTATTTTGCAGCCAAGTGATTCGTTTAATATGAATGGCCGCCAAGAAGCAGACCAAGGTTTAGAGCTCTATGATTCACCTCAATACGGATCTGTGACGGGTACGGTTCGAGACACAAATGGAGGTCCCCTCGAAAATGCTGTTGTCAAATTGTTTACAGCCAACAATATTCCGTTCGAACATACGGTCACTAATGCACAAGGCGTATATCTAATAGATCAGATTCCTTCTGGCAATTACAATATTACGTCTTCAAAACAAGGATATCTTATACCGAACAATATTCCTGTAGGCGTCATACCCAATCAGGAATCCACGGTCAATATCACCATGCAGACGGATACGAATGTCGAGAAACTAACCATTTACGGGATTATCAGCGATATAACGGGCAAACCCATTGAAGGAGCGACCGTAGAATTATTCGAACAAACGGGTTCAGATCGAGTTTCATTAGGTACAGTATCGACGAACTCGCAAGGTCAATATTTATTTACTGACCTCGATGGTGCGACCTTCATTATCGTCGCAGGTAAATTCGGATATTTGCCCGTAGAAAACTGGGTTGGAACCCTGACTCCGCCTGGATTTTTTGGCACAAACTTAACCATTGCTCCAGACCCGGAATTCAATTCTGGAACGGTAAGCGGAATCGTGAAAAGTCATAGCACGGGTCAGCCCATCGCTAATGCAATCGTCGCTTTGTACGCAATTACGGGACAAACGGAAAAAATCATTAACATGACACGAACCAATGCCCTAGGCGTTTATTTATTCGGCGAAGTTCCAACCGGGAACTATCGCGTCAAAGCAACCGTTCAAACGAATAGTTAAGGTCTGATTCCTCATGCCGATTCGAGACAAGTATACGCTGGCCAGCAGCAATCCTTTCTACCTTCATCTATCGGAAGAAGTGAACATTGACTTAACACTAAATGAAGCACCACAGCCACCATGCACGCGCATCCAGGGCACCGTATCCCATGCGTGCGGCAATTATATCAAAAATGCGCTTGTATCCATTTACTCCGATCAGCATGCCAAATTATTTCAGGTGAAAACCAACCGAAAAGGCCGTTTCATCTTTGAATCGCTAGTCCAACCAGGACGTTACTATATTGGGGCATCCGCAGAGGGGTACGAAGCGTCAAAATTGAAATGTATCGCTGTTGAGTCCTCTTTTACAACGCGAGTAAGTTTTCAACTGCATACGGATCATCTCAACTCATTTGGAGTCGTGTACGGAAGAGTATTCGACAGTGGCACTAATCTTCCGCTTGCCAACTGCAGCGTTACCCTTCATATGTGTCGAGCTCCACACCGGATATATGCAACTACCTCTACCAATGGGGACGGACAATTTCTCCTCTTTTTCATCAAACCCGATATCGTCTATTGGTTATCAGCCAGAAGGATGGGATATCAGCAAAGCCTCTCTTGTAAAATTCGTGTAAAAGCGGGAGAGCGAATCCTTCGCAACATGAGATTAACAAGCTTCGAAATGGATCACATAGGACAAGTCACTGGCACAATCGTACATCATCGTTAAATCCAAACTCCAGCATCCCAACGAATATCCGATTGAAGACATTGAAGATAACAAAAAGCCTCTTATGTAAAAATAAAGAACCGCTGGAGATCCCAACGGTTCTTGGTCTTATTTCTGGATTACAGCACGGATGGCTGCTATTTTTTAGATTAAGCATTGTCGGCTGCTATTTCGCTAGACGTTGTTTATCTTTTCTCGCGACAGCCAAAAACTGCTCCAACTCCCTGCATAACTGAAGTATTGCGGAGCGGACTTCGAATTCGATACGCGTTACAGGCAGCTGCATTTCCTTCGCCGCTTCAATGAATTGATGTAACTTTTCTTCGGAATGCCCTGTAAAATAACTCACTTTAACATCTTCGCTTAAGATGTGGAACAGATCCGCAGCCTGCTCTCCTTGCGGTAAATTCTGATATACATGACTGAGTAAATCCAACATGCGTTCGATCGAGTTAAGCTGCTGTTCCCGCATATAGAAATAGATGTACCAACCTTCATCCGTCTTCAGCAGTTGATTATCAAGCCCTCTTCTCGCGATCTTAATGCCCTCGTTCACGGCCTGCTGAGCTTCCAACAGCTCTTTCCCACTCCACACATAATTGATATCCCGCAAGCTCTTCTCAATTTCCTTGAAAATATCCGAGAACAACTGATCTACTTTTTCACGCATCCCATTCAGTTCTTTCTCCAGATTCGGCATATACAGAAGATTCACAAGCGTAGCCGATCCTAATCCGATACCCACAGAGAACAGTTCATTCGTAATCGCATGAAATGCTAGGGATGCGCCCCCAAAAATGTGGAAGACCGCGACCGTACTTGGAATAATTCCATCCTTCATATGAAAGCGCGATAATAGTGGGAACGCAATCAGAATGTACACGGCAAGCGCAAAGATTTTGAACCCTAGAATTTCAAAAATAACGCAACCGAGCACCAACGCAACAATGGAGGCACAGAAGCGTTCGCTCACGACCCGTATACTTCGTTTCCTGGTGACGTCCACGCCCAAAATAGCCAAAAGCCCCGCTGACAGCGGAGCTGGTAGTCCTACCCATTCAGCGATTACAATCGCGAGCATCGTCGCTATCGCTGTTTTTATCACTCGAAATCCCATGAAAGCCAACCCTCTTTATTTAATGTCTGACTTCTATGGTACTTCATTTTATCCGATTGAACAACATTAGCGGAGCCTGCGCTCCAAATAAGCAACCAATTGGTACATCACCGTTGCGACAACAGCAATTAATACCAAGGTCGACATGACCAACGTGAAATTGAACACTTGGAAGCCGTAAATAATCAAATACCCGAGCCCGACTTTGGAAACGAGAAACTCACCGACGATTACCCCAACCCAAGCTAAACCAACATTGACTTTTAACGTGGATAAAATTGCAGGATAAGATGCTCGCAGAATCACTTTATAGAAAATATCCCGCTTCCGACCGCCGAAGACACGAATGACTTTTACATAATTGGGATCCACATCACGAAAGCTCTGATAGACCGTCAAGGTTGTAATAATAACCGTAATCGATAGCGTGGTAGCGACGATCGCCATGAAGCCTGGGCCGAAGCCTACGATAAATAAAGGGCCTAACGCCACTTTTGGCATGCTGTTAAACACAACCATATAGGGATCTAACACTTTTGCCGCAAAATCCCACCACCAGATAAAAGCAGCTAGCAGCGTACCTAGCAGCGTGCCGAGCAAAAATCCAACAATCGTCTCCCCAACCGTCGCCCCCAAATGCGGCCAGATCGAACCATCCATCATATCATTTCCGATTTGGTTAAATACCTTTGAGGGGTAGCTGAACAATAAGACGTCGATCCATTTCAAACGCCCCGCGATTTCCCACAGTGCAAAAAAAGCAACGAGAATAACCAGTTGGGTCCCGAATACAACGTGCCGCAGTCGCTTCTTCTGCTGCAAATGCTGTTGATGAAGGGATCGGATTGGGTCTTGTGCTTCCATAGGCTGCTGCATCAAGATTCCCTCCTTTCCGTTGCTTCGAGCTCTTTCCAGACGTTATGAAATAGTTGATTGAACCCCTCTTGTTCACGTGCGTAGAAAGGCTGTGCTTGACGGATTCCATCCGGGATGACGAATTCTTTGCGTACGCGTCCAGGGTTTCGTTCCAAGACAATGACTCGGTCACTGACCGCAATCGCTTCGGATAAGTCATGTGTCACAAGAATCGCTGTCTTCTGATGCTGTTTCATCGTCTCCACGATCAGATCTTCCAACTGGAGCTTCGTCTGATAATCGAGCGCGGAAAAAGGCTCATCCAGCAATAATAGATCTGGATTCGTCGCGAGCGTCCGTACAAGTGCAACACGCTGCCGCATACCGCCGGATAATTGATGCGGATACAGCTGCGCTGTATTCGAGAGCCCCATTTCTTCTAATAATTGCAAGGTGTAATCCCGCAGTTGCGCAGTTAACTGTCCTGTCAGTTCTAATCCAATACACACGTTATCCGCGATCGTGCGCCACGGAAACAAATAATCTTGCTGCAGCATATATCCTACAGTCGGTGAAGGGCCCTGTACATTGGTACCGTGGACCTTCACCTCTCCGGTTGTAGAATGCAACAGGCCGGCGATCATCGAGAGAATCGTTGTTTTCCCACAACCGCTCGGACCCACTAAGCTGACGAACTCGCCTGGATTTACCGTGAGGGAGATTCGATCTATGGCTAACGTCGCCTCACGATCTGTAACATATACCTGTGTGACTTCCTTCAATTCAACGACGGGAACCATAGACATCGGACTCCCTCCCCCTTATTTCATGGACTTCTCGGCGAACGTATTATTGACGATACTTCCATGCTCAACTTTAGATTTGAGCTCGCCTGCGGTTGACATCACATCCATCAGATTTTTCCATTCTGCTTCGTCAAGAATCGGATCGGTTGCATACGAGCCTTGATCTTTATACCGTTTCACGACGGAGATCGCGATATTGCGATCCGTATCTTTGAAATAAGGCAAGATCGTATCCGCAATCGTCTCTGGACTGTTCTCTTTCACCCACTGCTGTGCTTTATAAATGGCATTCGTAAATTTCTGAACGGTATCCCCATTTTTATCGATGAAGCTTTTCTTCGTCATAAATACGGTATATGGCAAATGACCGCTCTCAACCCCAAAGGATGCAATGACATGACCTTTTCCTTGCTGTTCAAAAATAGAAGCTTGCGGCTCAAATAACTGCACATAATCCCCTGTACCCGATGCAAACGCCGTTGCTATATTCGCAAAATCGATATTCTGAATAAGCTTCATATCCTGCTGTGGGTTAATCCCATGCTTTTTCAGCGCGAATTCACCCGCCATTTGTGGCATACCGCCTTTTCTTTGCCCAAGAAAAACAGACCCTTTTAACTGGTCCCAATTGAAATCCTTCACTTCATTGCGAGATACAAGAAATGTGCCGTCGGTCTGCGTGATCTGCGCAAAATTGATGATGGGATCATCCGATCCTTGCTGGAACACGTAAACGGACGTTTCTGAACCGACTAACGCCACATCAATCCCGCCGGACAATAAGGCTGTCATGGTTTTATCTCCACCTGCAGTCGTCTGAAGTTCCACATCCAGCCCTTCATCTTTGAAAAAACCTTTCGCAAGTGCCACATATTCCGGCGCATAGAACATCGAGCGCGTCACTTCGCCAATTTTCACTTTGACTGTTGCTTGCTTGCCCCCGGAACAAGCTGATAATACAACGCTGCTGAACAGCACCGTCAACAGCAAACCGAGGAGTAATCGTTTCTTCATAAACAAGTCCTCCCTATTCGTAAATCGTTGTGTACTCCAATGTATGCATGCGCCTAGGGAAGGGACACAAAAAAAAGACACCCTTGTGGGTGCCGTTATTCGTCGTATGAAATTACTCCTTGTCTCGCTGCGTGGAAAAGTTACCTTCCTCTCCCTCAGACATCTTGTTTTGTGTCAAAATTATTCCTTTGTAAAATCGTGGTATTTCCGTTACAATGTTATGGAACTTGGGTTCGCATGCAAGTCGTATCCCATCCATCATTTTGTAAGGAGGTGTGTTCATGGATCCTATGCAAACACCACCACAACAACAACCCGGTTATTATCAACCCATGTATCGTAAGACCAATTCGAAATCCATTGCAGCTCTAGTCTTAGGCATTTTAGCTGTCGTGGTTCCTTATCTTGGTTTTATTATTGGCATAATTGCAATTGTTTTCTCTCGTATTGCTTCGAATGAAATCAAACGGACCGGAGAAGACGGCAAAGGTATGGCCGTTGCGGGTCTCGTCTGTGGTATTGTTGGTACGGCTATTTACGCGGTAATTATTTTAATTGTCATTCTTTCGCTCGTTCTCTTCTCTACAACATCGGACTTATCCATCTTGGATACATAGACCGATTACATTCGAAAAGGGCTATTCACCGTAACGCACTGATGAATAGCCCTTTTTGTTATGCTCTTATTATAATTTATATACTTCGCTGAACTTGGTCTCCAAATACTCGATCAAATACGCTGGATTCAGCTCTTCGCCCGTAATTTGTAGAATAATTTCCGAAGGTGTTAGGCTCTTGCCATACTGATACACCTTGTCGGTTAACCAAGCTTTGATCGGATGCAAATCTCCTGCTTCGATCAGGGAATCCAATTCCGGCATTTCTCTGCGCAGCGTATTCATCATTTGCGCAGCATACATATTCCCTAATGAGTAGGACGGGAAGTAACCGAAGCCACCGCTGGACCAGTGAACGTCTTGCAAGATACCGAGCGCATCCGTTGGCGGTGTAATGCCTAGGTATTCTTGGTACTTCGCATTCCAGACCGCTGGCAAGTCTTCAACCGCTAACCCTTCATTGAAGATCATTTTCTCGATTTCATAGCGAATGATGATATGTAGGTTGTATGTCAATTCATCTGATTCGGTACGGATTAAGGATGGTTGCACGCGGTTGATCGCACGATAGAACGTGTCCACATCTGCATGTAATTGACCAGGGAAAATATTCTGTAAATCACCATAGTAGCGGTTCCAGAACATCCGGCTGCGGCCAATCATATTCTCCCAGAATCGCGATTGGGATTCATGAATGCCCATCGATGTTCCCGTGCACAGGGGTGTACCGATCAGATCCTTCGAAATATTCTGCTCATACAACGCGTGTCCGCCTTCATGCAATGAACTGAACAAAGAATTCGCCAAGTCATTTTCATCATAACGAGTCGTAATCCGCACATCGCCCGGGTTGATGCCCGTTGCAAAAGGATGCACACTCTCATCTAATCGTCCGGCTTGGAAATCAAATCCCATTTGTTCCAGTGCAAACAGACTATACTGATGCTGTTTCTCGATATCGAACTTTTGCTCCAATGTGGACATATCCGGTTGATTTTTGGACGCTGCAATAGCCGCCACGAGCGGAACGGATTTCGCACGCAATTCGCCGAATACCTCATCCAATTTGGCCACGGTCAATCCTGGCTCATACATATCCAATAAAGTATCATACCGTGTCTCTTTCGGTCCCCATAAATCAATAAATTGTTGATTATAGGCCACGACCTTCTCCAAATACGGCTTGTAGCGGGCAAAGTCGTTCGCTTCCTTCGCTTCTTCCCAGATGTTCTCTGCTTGTGTTGCCAGAACCACATATTCTTGATACATCTTCGCAGGAATTTTCTTGCTCTTCTCATATTCTTTCTTACACTCTGTTACCGTTTTTTGATTCAAGTCATCCAATTGGGCATATACATCTGGCTGGGATAATGCTTCTACATAAGCTCCCATTTCATCCGAAGTAGATAATTTGAACATTTCAGTCGACATTACACCGATCACCTCGGAACGGGTGTCCATGCCTTTTCGCGGCGCTCCGGTTCTTAAATCCCAGTACATCAGCGATAGCGCTTCTTCGTAACTTTTGATTTTCTGAACTAATTCACGGAAATCTTTCAATTGCTGTTCGTGGTTTGTACTCATTTTCCTACCGCCTTTCGAGCATTTTATAGAATCATCATTTGCATAATCTACTCTTGATGATACTTTTTGTTAGGTATATAATCAACTGTTAAGAGAAAACGATAGTTAAAATTTTAAGCATGAAGGAGGGACAAAACCGTTGTTTGTTACATTAACAGAGAGCGCAATACATGTGATTGAACGTAAAAAGGGTAATGATGAAGGCTACTTATTGCTTGTCCATGACAACAAGGGCAGCGGATGCGCAGATAACGGCACACCTTCCCTTCACCTTGTCTCTTCACTTACAGATGCACTCGAACCGGTGGATACGAATGGGCCGGCGATGTGGACAGATCGATTTCTCAAGATTTATTTTGAAGAACGCATGAACATAGATACCAGCGGGCCCGATTCGTTTAAGCTCTCAAGTGACCAGCAGATCTATAGCAGACATGTGATGCTCGTCGACCTCCGGTAGGCGTGGTATATAGACTTTTAGATATTTAGGGAGGAACCCAAGCTTATGACAATACTATCCGAAATCCTAGAATACAACCAAAAATTCGTCGAAAACAAAGAGTACGAAACCTACATCACGGATAAATATCCGGAGAAAAAAATAGTCATTCTCACCTGCATGGATGCTCGTCTTGTGGAATTACTCCAGAAAGCTATGAATTTACGTAACGGCGACGCCAAAATCATCAAAAATGCCGGTGCCATTATTACGCAACCTTTTGGTTCTGTCGTACGGAGTATTCTGATTGGGATCTATGAATTCAATGCAGATGAAGTCTTGATCATCGGACATAGCGGATGCGGCATGACGCAACTCAATTCCGATGCCATTGTCGAGAAGATCAAAGCAAGAGGCATTTCAACAACCGTCTTAGACACACTCGAAAATTCCGGTATCAAAATGAATCGTTTCTTACGTGGATTTAACAGTGTTGAAGAAGGGGTTCGCAACAGCGTCAATGTTATTCGCAACCATCCTCTCATGCCAGAGGGCGTACATGTTCATGGCCTCATCATCGATTCCGAGACAGGTAAACTCGATATGGTCGTGGATGAAGCGTAAGAAAATTCACGACGAAATATAAAAGGCACTGCCTAGCACGAAACATTCGTGAAGCAGTGCCTTTCTTTTATTCTTTTGTAATTTTAACATTCCCCGAACTCGTACGGGCTTTAATGACATCCTTCGTCGTTAACTTTGACTCAGGTACAGACATATCTCCTGATCCGGTCTGAACATCATAGAACCCATCGAATGTCTCCGGAACAAATATTCTCACATTCCCTGATTCCGCGCTTACATCTAATGGTGAAATCGTTCGCTGCTCAAGTTCGACATTGCCGGAAGATGCGCGAATCGATGCTGCGCCCTCATGGTTATTCACTTTAATATTCCCGGATGTAGCATGAGCTTGAAGGTCGCCCTTCACATCTTGCAGCTTTATATTTCCAGATGTCAATTTCGTCTGTAGATCCCCTTCGATTCCCTTTCCGGATATATTCCCAGAGTTCCCTTCGATCTGAATGTGGGCCCCCTGAATATGTTCCACGTCAATATTACCTGAACTGGCAACGAAATTTATTTTCTCGGCATGTACGCCTTCAAAGCTTATATTGCTGGAACCTGAATCAGATTCAATCGACTGAAGTTTTGCGTCTTTGGCTAGCGCAACGACCACCTTCTGATCCTTGGGAAAGTCAAAAGAGAATAACTGGAAACTCCGCGAGTATTGTAGGCTCAAGTCAAACGAACCCGCATTCGGCTGCAATGAATCCAAATGTTGAATCACATCTTCCGGAAGCTTACCCGTAAGCTCAATATAGTTCGATTGATCTGTGCTCTCAATAAATTCCACATCCATATTAAAGTCTGTTGTAATCTTCAGATTCTTCAGACCTGCTGCATCGATACTCCATTTTTTCGTATAATCAACCATTTTATTTTTCGGATCTTCTACACCATACATGATTAATCCGATAATACCAACGATAATACAACATGTCGCAATAAATATAACTCCACTTTTTCTCATTAGTCGTTCCCCCCTCCATGTAATGCACGAGAATTCCAAAGAATATATTTTTTTGTGATTTTAAGTGAGCTGACCCACAACGGCTTTACACCAAGCCACATAAATAATCCGATACCAATGCATATCAGCGACATGAAGATTTTATAATTAACAAGGTATCCGTTCCAGAAGTAATCGAATACGACCAATAACGGTGACCCGACGCAAGCAATTACACCAGCGGACAGTCCAATGCACAATGCATACAGCGCAACCATGAGTGGAATGGCAACCAAGTTTAAGAAAAACAACCCAACTCCAATACCTACCCGAGCCCCAGCAGAACGCTTCACAGGCGTGTATAACTGCGGATCCACATAATTGTCTCCAAGGATTTCATATGCCAGTTCCACGGGATTCCCTAGCTCCCTCGCAATCTCTTCTTCCGTCTTTCCATGCTGACGACCAAATTCAAAATGTGCCGAATACTCTGCTAATAATTCATATCGTTCCTGTGGTGGCATCAATACGACGTGACGCTCCAATAATCCCATAAACTCTGCTTTATTCAAGGATCTCATCCTCCCCAATCAAATTCGAGACACTCTGGACGAATGAACGCCACTCGGTTATCATTTCTTTCAAATACACTTCGCCGATGGGCGTAATCTGATAATACTTACGCGGAGGACCTTCCGTTGATTCTTGCAGATAAGTCGAGCAATACCCCTCGCTAACCAGTCTCCGCAACAACGGATACAGCGCTCCTTCAGCCACTTCAATATGCCTGGATACCTGCTGTGCTAATTCATAGCCGTATTTATCATTCTGATGAATGAGATATAGAACACAAAGTTCTAAGACACCTTTTTTAAACTGTACGTTGACGTTCAGATGACTCACCTCTTTACTTGCGTTTTTTTGTCTATTTAATGTTCAGTACTAAACAATGTTCACTAGCTGTAATTGAGTATACAATACAGTACTGATTAATGCAAGGTACTGATCTTTAATTTATATCAAAACATAAAAAAAGGGCTCATCGCCCTTTTCTCATCCCTCTTATTCATCCACATGTCTAGCTTCCAGCTGCCGTTGCCGCTCTGCGATAACGTCTGAACGATCGCGCAGTGTATGGCGATGAATCAAGGATTCATCTGTCATATCACTTGGTTCACACCACGCTACATCCCGTTCTAAGCAATGCTGCTTACATCGATCAAGGAGGTACATATCCTGGATGGGAATATTCAAATCTACGAATAAGCTCTCTCCCTGCTCCAGCGATTGGAGACGCTCCTTTAATGAAGATATCCACGAACCTGCGTCGATGCCTAGCTTCACTAACCGTTCCGGCTCACTATGCTCTAAGGTAGATCGCAGCATTTTAACGGCTCCAGCCAAGTTCCCTCTTCGATGATGATAACTGGATACCGCAGCTTGAATCAGTCCCAGCCAAGTCGTTGCAAAGAGGGCATCTTCTTGCTCTTTCCAATATTCCTCCATAATTTCATGGCATTCAAAATAATCCCTAGTCCCGTGGAACTCAACCAAATAATTGATATACGCGTCTGGATACTGATGCATAAGATCCCCACTTCCGCAAGTTCATATCTAACATTTTAAATCATTTTATAAAAAATTTGAAACCACAAACCACTTAGCCCGTATATAAATGGGAACAAAACTATTCAACATAAAGGGGAAATCAAAGGAATGCGTAAATTTGTACTCGTAATGATGGCTTTCTTCCTAGTCATGTTCGTCGTAACTCCAAGCGCCATCGATGCAAAACCTCGCGGTGGCTTCAAATCCGGAACAAAATCGTTCAATTCCACAACACCGAAGAGTAAAGTAAATCAATCGAATAGCGGCACATCGAAGAGCACTGGTACAACGAACAATACAACCGGGAAAAAAGGATTTTTCGGCGGCGGTAGTTTCTTAGGCGGTATGATGATGGGTGGTCTCGCAGGAATGATGTTCGGCAGCATGCTCGGATCCGGATTCATGGGAAACATGCTCGGTTTGTTGATTAACGTTGCAGCAATCTTTATTTTGTTTGCGGTGATTCGTTCCCTTTATACGTATTTCGTCAATCGTCGTAAAGTAGCGAATGATGATCGTAACAGGTACTAAGCTATGCGAATATCCCAAGATGAAATTGTAAATGCCATTTGTCTTCACATGGCGGATCGCAAGCAAGTTCGTCCAACCGACGTGTTAGTCGAACTCTGCTGGGATGAGGATACGGGATTTTCTGCGGAAGTAACGGTCCAAGGTCGTCTCCAATACCTCGTCGAAGCGAACATGCTAGAAGCCATTGAACGTTACGTCTACCAAGAATATCAGCAACGTGTCTATCGCGACCAAATCCATTTGGATGTGGAAGACGAAATGTGGGCCGATATCGATAATTAATACAAAAGCAGCCTATATTGGCTGCTTTTTTTATGCATTGAAAGAAGTATCTGACATGCCTCATCGAATTATGCATGTCTGTTCGAAAATACCGCTTGGCGCATATTGCCTGCATCGGTAGAAATATTTAAGGATTTTATGGTTGAGCATTGCGCATCACTGCAACAGCAGACAGACCATGAAGGTTAGGAAGCTCCCTCTTTCATGTCTACCTTCATTTTCAAGAGCAACAGCAAATCGTCATTTTCCATCATGTTCTTCAGCTTCTCTTTCGTCGGATTGAAGGATTCCATGGTTGTGCCTTGAATTTGTCGATAGGCAGCCAACAAAATTTCTTCACCCGCTCTGAGATGGACGGGGTCTTCGCCTACTGCATAAGCCCAGACCGAAGGACCATCCTCTATATTGGTAAAATCAACGATTTTGGGTTGCGTGTAAGTCGGTGGTGCGTATAAGAATATCGCTTTTTTATCATTTGCTAGATGGATCATTCCAAAACCCATATGGCCTTTATCTATCTTATTCGGGCTGTTCCCGTAAGAGATGCTCCCCAAAGAGGTACTCGGCATCGCAGTTCCTTGCTGATAGCCTTCAACCCAAATATTTACCCATGTCGTATCCGCGTGTGGCAATTCTAGTGAAAAATCAAAGATGTTACCCAAATGTAAATTCGTAAACGTATTCGTAGACTCACTGTCCGGTTGTTGTTGGATGATCGCGAGCGTATCATGATCTGCTTTACCCAGGTTGCAGCTTGTCATCCCAAGCATCAATAGGATCGATAGCAAAAGAAATATGATTTTGTATTTCATGTGACCTCCTCCATTTGTTGCATATGGAATATAACTCCTTTACTGTAACAGACTTTCCGAGAATGATCTATAAGTACCTTCCATGAGAATGACAAAGAGGACCTCGTAAGGTCCTCTCTTTCGTTCACGATTCACCCAATTCACTTAACATTTTAAACAGAAGCTCGCTGGATAAAATCACAGGCTTGCCGGAAGCTTGACGTGCAGCGATCCGATGCTCTCGTGTATATCCCATGCAATCGAGGACGATCATTTCGGCGCCCGCTTCAGCTAAACGTCGCGCAGCCTCGCCAATCTCTACCGGCGTTCCTTTGTATGGCGATGCTGCTTCCGTCGTCACTTTCGCACCATGGCTGCCCCATTTATGAAGCATCTCATCGGATTGCGCAGGCAGCGGGATCACCAGTCCCACTTGCGAACTTCCAGCCATCCGTGCGATAGAGGGTGTTAGAATACGCTCTGGTTCGAATAACAACGCCGTGCGCGTCTTCAATCGCGGAAAGGCGCCAGTACATAGCAGAATAATAAACTCATAACCTTCTTGCTCACTGTCTTCGATGATCGCTTGCAATGCCAATTCCGTACGTGCGGCGGATAATGTTACGCAGTGACCGTCGACCAGCCTTGTCGCTAACATGAATTCACCTGGAACAGGTTCGAATTTGGCACGGATCTCCTCGGGAGTTAATCCATCCAGTACACCTTTCTGTACCACGTCCATACAAGGGTCTAGCCATTTCGAAATCAACGGCTCGACATCGGTTCGCGGTGCTTGGCCAATGGTAAGGACGACAGCCTTATGACGTTGTAATGCCATTCCAACAACCCTCCTCTCATTTTCCCACGCTTTTCTTAGTTACATACGACTTGCTTGCCCGACGTCTGAAGGACTTTCATGGAACCGTACAAATTCACGATATGTTCGAATTCCGAAGGACTATAGAAGGAGCATACACCATTCGTAAATTCTTTGGCCACTTCTACAGCATATCTGGCCGCTAGCGCGATATCCACTTCATGACTTGCCCCCGTGCCACAGCCCGGAACCGTAGATTGCGCTGTAATGGCAACCCCAACGACCGGCGCATCGGTCTCCACACAAGGTTGAAGAATGCTGTTGATATGGTATAGATCGTTACCGTATGGTGTGATGTCTTGCATCGTGATCGGGAATGTCACAGGAAGTTGACCTGTCGTCATTTCCATGACCCGGAGTAAATCATCACTCACACGAAGGATATAACCCTCTTTTACCGTTGGCGAGATCGCAATTCCCTTATGATTAATGACACGATTGCCTTTCGTTGTATCAATGGAGAGAATCGCTTCCATCTCTTCAAGCACTTCGTAATCATTCATCGTCGCGATATCGACAGGCGAGTCCATAAAATCGACTGGCTCATGCGGCAAAGTCGGAGCATCTGGACAGACATGCGTGGTGATATAGACATCCCCTTTCAGGCGATCGCCTTTCGCGCTCATATCCGCTAGTTTCAATGCCGCGGACAGTGCAGCAATTGCACCGTCGCCGTCAGACACAAGACCAATCCGTTGCGGTCTCGCGCCTAACCCTCCTAGTCGACCTACAATGCCGAACGTTGGAGCCGTTCCTCCATGGGATTTCCCTTCGGTCCCGGGAATAAAAATTTTGATGAAATCGGTAAAGCCTTTCTCCCCGTGAACACGTGTTACATGCACTTCGGTAAGTGGGAACGGCTTGAACATTTCCGCGACCGCTTCTCCCGACGTATATGCGTTATCAACGGCTTCGTATATTTGCAAAGTTTGTAATAATGCCATATCATTCATCCCTCTCGTGTTGTCTGATCTTTAAACATAGTGACAAGCAACAAAATGCTCATCGGTAGCTTCGCGCCACTCCGGCTTGGTGGACCGGCATAAATCGGTTGCAATCGGACATCGGGAATGGAACGCACAGCCTATCGGCGGATTCTTCGCACTTGGTACTTCGCCGGATAGAACGATACGTTCCTTCTTCGCTTTCGGACTCGTCGCAGGTACCGCAGACATCAATGCTTGCGTGTATGGATGCAGCGGATGATCGAACAGCTCTTTTTTCGGTGCAAGCTCTACCATCCGTCCTAAATACATCACACCCACGCGGGTACATAAGAATTTCACCACAGACAAGTCATGTGATATGAACATATACGTTAATTTCAATTGATCTTGTAAATCTTGCATGAGGTTCAACACCTGAGCCTGGATGGAAACATCCAATGCGGAAACCGGTTCATCGCAGACGATGAATCGCGGATTCAAGGCGAGTGCACGCGCAATCCCGATCCGTTGACGCTGTCCGCCCGAGAATTCATGCGGGTAACGAGTCGCTTGGTACGATGACAATCCCACACGTTCCATCAATTCTTGAAGACGGTGCTTCCGCTCGGAATGTCGCAGATTCAAATGCGTTATAATAGGCTCTTCTAGAATCCGTTCAACGGTCCAACGCGGATCTAACGATGCATATGGATCTTGGAAAATCATACTCATTTGCGTACGTGCTTCCCGAAGTTCATTCGCATTCATCGCCGTTAAATCTTGACCATCGAATAGGACTTGACCTGCAGTGGGTTCGATTAACCGAAGCACGGAACGACCTGTCGTCGATTTCCCGCAGCCGGATTCCCCAACGATCCCGAACGTCTCGCCTTCCATAATATCGAAGGAAATGCCATCCACGGACTTCACATTTCCCACTTGCTTATTCAACCAACCCTTGCGAATCGGATAATATTTTTTCAAATCGCGCACTTCGAGTAACGGCATCATTGTGTGACCTCCTTATCCACCAATAAGCAGCGGCAGCGGTGACCTGAAGCCACGTCGACCAATTCCGGTTGGACTTGATCACAGGCATCCATCCGATATTTGCAGCGCGGCGCAAACCGGCAGCCCTTCGGCATGTCGAGCGGACTCGGCACGATTCCTGGAATGGACTCCAATCGATTCTGGTCTCCTACAAGTTGAGGTAACGAAGCCAGCAGTCCTTGGGTATACGGATGGGTTGGCGACTCGAATAATGTATCAACATCCGCCTCTTCTACCACTTGTCCCGCATACATGACGACAACGCGATGACACATCTCGGCAACGACTCCTAAGTCATGGGTGATTAACACAATTGCCGTCTGTTCTTCTTCCTGCAATTTACGCATCAGGTCCAGAATTTGAGCTTGAATCGTTACATCGAGCGCTGTCGTAGGTTCATCGGCAATGAGTACCTCCGGGTTACAAGACATCGCCATCGCAATCATCACCCGTTGACGCATGCCGCCTGACAATTGGTGGGGATATTCCTTGACAACCAGTTCCGGATTCGGAATCCCTACCTTCCGAAGCATCTCCACCGCGTGACGCATGGCGTCTCTGCGGCGGAGCTTCAGATGTAACGATATCGATTCAGCGAGTTGATCCCCGATCTTAAATACAGGATTCAAGGATGTCATCGGTTCTTGGAAAATCATCGCAATGCGGTTCCCGCGAATCGCTCGCATTTCTTTCTCCGATTTCTCTAGCAAGTTCTGACCGTGGAACCGGATGACTCCCTCTCGCACGCGTCCAATTTTTTTCGGCAAAAGCCCCATAACGGACAGCGATGTTACGCTTTTCCCGCAACCGGATTCACCCACGACACCGAGTGTTTCTCCAGCAGCAACATGGAAAGTAACGCCATCAACCGTCTTGAATGTGCCTCCGTCTGTCCTAAATTCGGTCTCCAGCTTTTCGATCGAGAGTACCGGCTCCATATTACTCACCTCCCAAATAGCTCAGTGCTGTCAATGTATATACTTTGGCAGCATCCACCACATCACGAACGGGTGCTTTCTCATTGAATCCATGAATGGTCGATAATTCCGCAGGACCGTATTGAAGGACCGGAATCCCCGCACGACGGAAATGACGCGCGTCACTCGATGCCCACTGCAATACGCCATATCCTTTTTCTTGTTTCACATCACAAATATGTTGCACAAGCTCTTCCACGATCGGATCGGTTGGAGGCGTCCAGTTCGCGATTCCTTGGAACCCTTCAGGATGCAATTCCTCATGAATGTCTACTTCGGCAAGAATTCGTTTCGCTTCGGCTAATACCTGTGCAGGTTCTACCCCAAAAGGCAAGCGCGTATCGACCGTGATTTCACAACGATCCGGTACGACATTGGTTTTGGTTCCGCCTTCGATGGTCCCGATGTTCACCGATACGCGATCAATAATCGTAGAAAAGTCTGCATTTTCACGTGTAGCAATGTATTCTTTCGTAATCCCGATAATTTCCTTCACTTCGTCCGGCAGTTGAACCGGGAAGTTATGCAATGCTTGCAGCGCCTGAATCGCTGCTGCCGCTTTGACAATGGCATTGTCACCGAGGATGGGAGACAAACTGCCGTGACCTGGCGTACCTGGTACGGTGAAGCGGAACCAGCAGCTCCCCTTTTGCCCAATCGTAGGGTGAAGCGGATGGGACGGCTCGGCAATGACAGCTGCCGTACCATGAATCAGCTTGCGATCGAATACCCAAGGCACGCCTTGGTGTCCGCCCGTCTCTTCATCGGGAACAATCAAGAGCGACAGCTGTCCTTTTAACGGAACATTGAATTCCTTAAGAAGCTTGACGCTGAACAATAATCCGGCCAACCCGCATTTCATATCCGAAGCCCCGAGTCCTAGCACGTAACCGTCACGAATTTCACCGCTGAACGGATCGAAATCCCAACGGGATAAATCGCCTGCAGGTACGACATCGGTATGACCACAGTAGATGAGGTGGCGATCGGATGCCGTTCCGTCTCCAATCGTTGCGATCAAATTGAGCATATGATCCCCAGCATCATGAATTTCGGTCTGAATGCCGGCTTCTGCCAGATAATCAACGATATAACGGCTAATTTCTCTTGAATCCCCGGGAGGATTCTCAGATGGGAATCGGATCAAGTCCGAACAAAGTTTCAGTAAATCCTCTTGTCGTGCTTCAACTTCATCAATCCAACGCTGCTTCCATTCATTCATGGTGATTTCCTCCTCTAGCTAGAACGTTTATTTCGACAATGGGTAGAAACGTAAGCACTCATCCGGGAAGAAGATATATCCCTTCAAGTCTTTGTTAAAGGCAACAATGCGGTTATATTCATACAAATACGCATAAGGCATATCCGTATTAATCATTTCTTGTATTTGGCCATACATTTCGTTGCGTTTCGCGGAATCTGTCTCGACAGCCGCTTTCTTCAATAAATCATCCACTTTCGGATTGTTGTAATTCACATAGTTGGATGAGCTCGCGCTGTTTGCCAAGAAACCTAAGTGATATTCAGGGTCATTCACGAATGAAGTCCATTTGGAGAAATAAGCTTGTACTTTTTTCGTCTGAACTTGTTCCAAGAACTGTGCACGCGCTAACTTCTTAATGTTCATGTTCACGCCAATTTTCTTCAATTCCGCTTGCAAGATCGTTGCGCTGTCTTCCCAGTCTTTAAATCCGGAACCTAAGGTAAAGTCAAAATCAAATCCATTCGGATAACCCGCTTCAGCCAATAGTTCTTTCGCTTTATCTAAATTGTAGGAATACACATAACCTGCATCGGAGAATCCTGGCGTGTTGCTTGCAACAATACTTTTCATTTGTTTCGCTTGGCCAAACATCACATCTTTCAATAAAGCATCCGTTGGCATGGCATAGGACATCGCTTGACGGACTTTCTCATTATCAAAAGGTTTTACAGCCGTGTTCAAGCCCATGTAGAGAATCCGGTTACTTGCATCTGAGCGAACCGTAATGTTCTCATTGGATTTTAACGTCTCAATATCCTTCGGAGGAATTTCCATCGCTAAGTCTAAGTCACCTTTACCTAAGAGCAACGTACGTGTAGAAGCTTCCTTCATGAATTTCAAAGTTACTTTGTCGAGCTTCGCGCGGTCTTGCCAATAAGCATCGTTGGCTTTTAAGATCGCTTCACTGGATGGATCCCATTTCTCCAAGACGAATGGGCCGGAACCTGCAGTTTTGGTTTTGAGGAAATCACCTGCATCGCCTTGAACCGATTTTTGATCAATGACAGAGAAGGAGTACATCGCCAGAATTTGCAGGAAAAGTTGGTTCGGACGCGTTAATTTCACTTCTACCGTACTGTCATCCACTTTACGGAAGGAATCGATGGTGGCTTGTTGGTATAAGAAACCGCCGGAATTCGAGTTCTTGATATGTTCCAGTGAAAATACGACGTCATCGGCAGTCACAGGATTTCCGCTTTGGAATTTCGCATCTTTGCGAAGTTTGAACGTATAGGTCACATTATCGCTTGCCACTTCCCAGGATTCAGCAAGCATCGGCTTGATATCCGTTGTATCCGCAATGTCAGCGCCATTTACTTGCTTCACACCATACGTAACCAATTGGTCATATAGCGCAAGAACTAACGTATCCGATGTCAGGTCATTCGCTTCGGCAGGATCTAAGGTTTGACCCCCTTCTGAATAAGCCACGGTAATGGCTCCCCCAGTAGAAGACGAGGCTGCATCGCTCGATGCATGAACATCGGAATTCGATGCTTGGTTCGCTTTCGGTGCACAACCTGCTAGTAAAGCGATCATGAGCGTAAAAGATAGAACGGTAAACCACATACTTTTTTTCATGAATAAGTCCTCCCTATTGAATCTGAATTGGTTTCTATTTACGGCTCGTTCTTAGACGCGGATCAAGTACGTCCCGCAATCCGTCTCCGAGAAGGTTAAAGCCTAAAATCGTTGTTGCAATGGCTAGTCCCGGGAAGGTAACAATCCACCATTCGCCGGTGATGATATATTCACGCCCGTCGGAGATCATGGCACCCCACTCTGCGAGCGGCGGCTTCACGCCAAGTCCTAGGAAGCTTAAGCTGGCTGCCGTTAGAATCGCAAACCCCATCCCTAACGTGATGCGAACCAATAAAGGTGCCAGTGCATTCGGGAAAATATGGCGCATCAGAATCGTGCGATTACGCACGCCGATGGAAAGACTCGCTTCTACAAATTCGCGTTCCTTCAAATATATCGTCTGACTGTACATTAACCGGGCGAACTCCGGTATCCCGACGATCCCGACGGCAATCATGGCGCTTATTAATCCGGGGCCCATGGCCGCAGCAATCGCCATCGCAAGAATTAAAGAAGGAAATGCAAGGAAAATATCCATAATGCGCATGATTAGATTCCCGAGCCAGCCTCCATAATAAGCGGCAATGCCTCCGAGTGGGACACCAATGAAAAAGGATATCGCAACGGCAATCAAGCCTGTCCAAATCGATATTTGAGAGGCATGCAGCACCCGGCTGAGAATATCACGGCCGAACTGGTCGGTACCGAACCAATGCGCGGCGCTTGGAGATTGCAGCTTGGCATCTAGCTCAGTAGCATCCGGCGCATACGGCGCAATCAATGGAGCAACAACGGCCACGACCGTCCAAGCAATGATCAATACCAGGCCCAGCGTTGCTAGTTTATTGCGTAGAAAAAGCTTCATCACCTGACAGAACTTAAACCATCCTTCGCGGAATGCGGATATGGCCTCAGGGTCTTGGACGACCTCCGTAACAGGTTGTGTGGAATTCATGGTATATGCACCTCCTGAGATGATATGTCGATACGTTCATCAATCATAGCGGATACGCGGATCAATCAATCCATAGATCACATCCACGAGTAAGTTAATGACGCTGTATACGACGGCACTAAGTAATGTAAAAGCCTGAATTGGTGCATAATCCGTTGCAAGAATGGATTCGGTCACATAGCTGCCGACGCCCGGCCATGAGAAGAGGGTCTCCGTAATTACGGCACCGCCTAGTAAATAACCAATCTGTAACCCTACCATTGTAATGGTAGGAATCGACGCATTCGCAAGCGCATGCTTATAAATGACATTGCCTTCGCTTAGCCCTTTGGCTCTCGCGGTACGAATATAATCCTGGCCAATGACCTCGAGCATGCTTGAACGCATCATCCGTGCGATAATGGCCATCGTTCCTGCGCTTAAACAAATGGCTGGCATAATAATATGGGATAACGCTTGTCTGAATGCGACCCAATCTGCTGTCAACAGACTATCTACCAAATACAACCCCGTAATATTAGTAGGTGGGAGAATATCATTCCCGATCCGCCCCATGGGCGCTGGAGCAATCCCTAATTTGGAATAAAAGATTAAGATGAGCAAGAGACCAAGCCAGAATACCGGCATACATGCTCCGATCAGTGAAAAGAACCGAGAAATATGATCCAAAATCGATTCCTTCTTCGTGGCCGCGATAATCCCAACTGGAATCGCTACAAGCAGTGCAATGAGCAGACTAACGATTCCTAATTCAATCGTTGCAGGCAGGCGTACCGCGAAATCTTCAATGACGGTGTGTCCTGTGTGCCAAGCGGTTCCCAAATCGCCTTGAAATAACTGCTTCACATACGTACCGAACTGAACATAAAGTGGATCGTTCAATCCGAGCTCCGTACGAATATTTTCAACGACGGATTGTGGGGCCTGCTCCCCGGCAATCATCAGGGCTGGGTCACCCGGAAGAACACGGGACAAAATGAATGTGATAAGGACGATACCCAATAAACTCGGAATTAAATAGATCATCCGTCGGGTAATGAACTGTAGCATAGTGCACCTCTCCTAACTAAAGCTGTGTCTCGTTATTACGATAAAGTGTGAAGTTATGTCATGACGCTGCTCACCAAATATGAGAGATAATATTAAAACTTTGTCTCAAAAATGGGAGTTGGAAGAGTAACACATTCAGGCTGCGCTCTACCATTTCCTCTGAAAATCGATACTTCGGCCCGGCAACCGTCACCGATCCCATAACACGACCTTGACTGTCTTGAATCGGAATGGCGATACCAATGACATCCTCCGTAAACTCCCCAACGGATATGCACCAACCGTGTTTCCGAATCTGCTCCAGCTGTTCTCGCAGGACATCCGGTTCAACAATGGTCTCCGGTGTTACAGATCGAAGCCCTTCTTCCATGATTTCCTGTTGAACCTCTTCATCCAAAAATGCCATCATCACTTTATGGGAAGCTCCCGCATATAAGGGTCCCCTCGTTCCAACGGGAATGATATGCTTCACTTCTTGCGTACTAAGCATGACGGCAACAACCACACCTACTTTACCTTCGAGCATGGTTAGGTAGACGGACTCGCCAGTTGCATCCATGATTTCTTTCAACAACGGCCTGACGTACTGTTGAATATTGAGCTGTTCTGTTACCACTTTGCTATACTCTAGCAGCCTTAATCCGAGATGATATTTCATGGTTTCCTTGTTCTGCATCAATATGCCATGCTGTTCAAAGGTCGATACGATGCGATGCACAACGGTCGTATTCATGTTCAAGTGCTTCGCGAGTTCTCGTACACCCCATGTCGGCTGTTCAGCGGTAAAACAATCTAGCAGGTCAATCGATTTCGATAATGTTTTTAGTGACACGGGCTCGCTCCTTTCTTCATGGTTGTGGAGTCTAATTTCTGGAAAAGACCCTTCAATTCTAACTGCTTAGAGCGTTTCGATAATCGGAACAGTGTTCCTATCCATAAATTTTTCTCATTATAACGAACCCGAAATAATTGTCAAACACTTTTTATTCATGTTTCTTCCAGGAAAACACCTAATATACTTTGTCCTCGTGTCGTGGACATTTGTGTATTCTGGAAGAACAAAGCTGACATGAAATGTAAATCGATAGATAGACGATGTAGACGCCAAAAAAGCCGGTCACTGTCAGCAACAGTTACCAGCTTTTGTGAATAATACGGGTCTTCCCACTTTACTTATTGATTAACGCAGATTGCATCGCGGCGAACTTACTAGGCATTACACCAACATTTGTTTTGAACGTCCGGCTGAACAGATGAATACTAGAGAACCCCACACCTTCGGCAATCTCCGTCAAATTCTGCTTTCCCTGAATGATTCTCAATTTGGCCTGTTCGATACGAACATGCTTCAAATAATTATGAATGGTGACCCCCAGCTGGGTCTTGAACACGTACGACAAATGATTGGCAGTCACACCAACATGCCTACTGATGGATTCATTGCTTAACAGCGGATCTTGGTAACAATGATGCATGTAATGAATGGCACCTTCAATTAAAGGCCATCCTTTGGTTCTCTTACCTTCCGTATCTTTGGACAGGTTCTGATTCCTAAAGAACAAGAACAACATTTCCAAGCATATTGACTTGTTGATTAATGTCCCACCGAACGTTGGATCTAGCAGTTCTTTTTGCATTTGCATGAATCTTCTCTTCAATTCGATTCTGTCCGGGAGCTGCAAGTGAGATAGCGGATGAATATCAGCAAGCTGCATTTCTCTTGGCACAATATCCTGTATCCCGAGCCTAAGTCCACCCGCTTGATTAGATGAGAGTCTATCCTCGTCATAATACAAGTCAAAATGAAAGATATACTGCACCAAGGGTACAGCCGAGGTGGACCGAATAATATGGGGCATGCATGGATGCATGAGCAGCACATCCCCCTCTTGAACCAGGAACTTTACACCATTCAAGAAAAACTCCGCTTCTCCCTGATCTATATAGGTATATACGTGATCTTGATCCAGCCATTCACCTGCTAGTAAGGAGGATTCCATGACTCTTGCTGCTCGAACATAGGGGGAAATACTGTTCATCCATGACTCATTCACCTCGAATCTTCTCCTTCTTTCGATATTTAATTGATCCTATTTTATATCCTAACCGGAATCTTTAATTGTTCTTCTACAAAATCTCGGCAGATTTCCATGGTATTATACGGGGTATTCGGCGATTCGTCCACTTCGAGTGTCACCCAACCGGAATAATCAATTTCATTCAGCGCTTCAATTGTTCCATGTAGATCAACAGATCCTTTGCCTAGCTCGCAAAAATAAGGAAGATGTATATCATGTGTGGCTGCAGGCTTGGCTGTCAGATCCTTCAAATGAACATAAGCCACCCTGTCTTGATACGTTCGGATCATGGATGCCGGGTCCATACCCGCTCCGAGCAAATGTGCTGAATCCGGTGCAAGACATACAACCTTCGGATCTGTCAGACTCATCAAAATCTCCAATTCGTTTTCGTCTTGCAATTCCGTCCACAAATGCGGATGAACACATGACTTCACCCCTAATGCATAGGTTCTTTTAGCCACTTCATTCATCGTTACTGCGGCAACCTTCAATTCTTCCAATGTGGATGGATAGTTCCGAGTGCCGCCTGGCCCTAGCACAAGAATATCCGCTCCACATTTCGCTATAATTTTAGCTAGACGCACATTGTATTCAATGATACTCGAACGGTTCGCGGGATTGCCGAATCTTTGATGCTGTCCCCCAGCAGTACCTCCATACAACGCAGTCATCTCCAGCCCATACCCAGCTAAGATCTCTTGTAATTGTTCTGGCTTTTCTTCATATTGAAGCGCAAAAGACGCCCACGGCTCAATCCCTTTGTAACCCAGCATGGAGACTTCCTCCAACGCCTTGATATGATCTTGCCCCCAAGTGATGGTGTGCGCAGCGATTCTACCTTTGAACGGTCTCATCCTTAACTCTCCTTCCTATGTGGGATTCGATGTGTTGTGTTCAGATTTCCAGCGATGAGAATACTTTGTCGAAACCTGCTTTGGAACGAGAAAATAATTCATATGAACTTTGCGCGGAAGCTGGCGCTAAAACTTCTTGGGCGATAACGCCGGTATACCCGATCTTTTTCAGGCTTCCCAGGAATCCTGTGAGATCAATAGATCCTTCCCCTGGATACAATCGATCGAAATCTAGCAATTCCTCTATCGGCAGAGGTTTAGCATCATTGATATGGACATACGCGATTTGATGCGGTTGTAATTTCAGCAGATCCACACTCGTTAATCCATTCGTATGCCAATGGTAGGAATCCAGTAACAACCCGATGTTCCTCACTTGTATCGTTTCCATCCAGTTCAATGTATCTTGCATTGTCCAGATCATCGGATTTGCCCATTGTGTACGTAAGTGATGAGGGCCTACGAACTCTAAAGCTAGCGAAATTCCATAAGCGCCTAATATTTCCGCACACAGCCTTAAACGTCTCGTAGCTGCAATCATGAACGGTGCGACCGGAAGATCTGTCGAAGGTAAAATATATGTACAACATGTGGTGCACTTCAATGCAGCAGCGGCCTCAGCCATCTGGCTAAGCGATTTCAGCCCCTCCCTGAAGCTATCCTCTGTCGTGCGCCAATCTACCTCTAAACCAAATGATCCTAGCATGATGCCATGGCTTGCCAGCAATTGGACAGCCCCATCCTTGTCATACTGCTGTACCAACTCCAATGGATTCGCGTCTACGGACTGGAAGCCGAATTGGCTCGCAAGTCTAATGTATTCTTCATTAGAACCGATTTCACCCAAGCCTGCTGTTGTTAATCCTCTTATCATCGTTGCTCTCCCCCTATGACCAATCAAACAGTACGCCATTGTACTGATCTTTGTTGGTTCTTAATCCCTCATATGCTTCGCTAGCCTGCTCCGGCTTGATGACATGGCTAATCAAAGGTTCGATGTGTAACTTCTGTTGCTGCATAAGCTCGAACACAATGCCAGAATTGCGTACCAAGGAATGCTTAACAAACGGATTAGGCTCTGTTGGATAACGCCATTCATGGGCTCCTTTAAATGTAATACATCCCCGGTTATACAGATGGCAGTAATTAAGCACATCCGTAATATCTGTGTTGTATTCCCCACGTGGGCTGCCCAAAAAGATGATTTCCCCCTGTGAACCGATATATTGAAGACTTTCAACCCCAACCTTGGAGACGCCTGTTGCCTCAATATGACAGGAGACACCTTTGCCATTTGTCAACGTCATAATCTGCTCTTTCACCGATCCTTCGCCGCTATCCAAGGTGTAATCCACACCGCATTGACGCACAGTCCGCAGCCGTTCCTTGGACAAATCCATTCCAATCACCGTGGCCCCCTGCAAACGCGCCAATTGAGCAGCAAGATTGCCCACCAATCCAAGACCTGTCACACTTACTTTGTCTCCCAGTTCAATATCCGACACACGTATCGATGTAAAAGCAACCGTAGCCATCCGGGTGAACGGTACCCATTTCAAGTCAAGCGCATCCGGCACTCGAAGAAAAACATCCCTAGCCTCTACAACTTGATATTCACAATGATTTCCGTAATGGAAAATCACATCACCAGCTTGAAAATCCTGTACCCCTTTACCACTTTCTACGATCTGACTGACGCTTGCATAGCCTGGACACAGCGGGAGCTTCGCCCAATCCTCTTTGCCAGATAACATCGCCATTTCCGTGCCCGGACTAATCAGCGAATAAATCAATTTTATGAGTACCTCATGGTCACCTAAAGTCTTAGGTACATACTCTTCTTCAACCGTTTCTACATGGTATGGGCTCATAAACATAATCTTTCTATTTTTCATCGTCATTACACTCCCCAAGATCATCTAGCTTTCTATTTAAATGTATGCGTTTTTACACGTCATGTCTTTGACTGCAAAAATGTTTTTTTGTCTAAAAGTAAGATGGGAGTTGTAGGCTTGTATGGGGATGGATGCGTTGAACTTATTCCAAATTTGCAATGTTATGCATCAGCCCATGTGACAATTTCACACACATTTCTCTGTCCTTCAATACTTCAAAACATTTCAATAATTTCTCCCCGACCCAAACGGTCAATATCCATGACAACTACGCCATCATCCCGTCAATTCTTAATCTTATCGTACGTGGAAATTGCTATGAGAAAAATTGTGGGCTAAAATGTTTTTAGCTGGACGAGGACGGTGAGATGGTTTGGTTGATATAGAAAAGAACTTTAAACATAACGAATATGCGACGCTCGAAGGGATGTGCTTCAAGCTTCGAGAAATTGAGCATATCAGGAACAAAGCAAATGATTGGGAATTAAGACTTCAGTTTATCGAATCCCACATGATTCTTGTTGCAGCAAGCGGTCAAGGCTGGCTAACGATCGATGGGCGATTCACCGAACTTCGACAGGGCAGTGTTTACGTATGCACGCCAGGGCAACTCGTCGAAGCTGGCATGCACAACTTTGATGAACGGGGATTCTATCATATGCGATTCGATGTTCTGGATGATGAGGGGTCTTCCGATCATTTGATGCAGACGATTAAGAGGAACAGCCCTTTCCCGGCAAAAGGGGAGGTTATTGTTAAATCTCCGATCTCTGTCAATGCATTGTGCGATAGCATGTGCCAATGCTTGCAGGACGAGGATCGTCTACAACGTTTTCGTGGTCAAATTCTTTTTCAAGAACTGCTGCTTACCATCCTGCAAGATACTCAACTTGTAAAAGAGGACGATTCTGAAACCGGCTTAGAATACGCTAAAGGCTATATCGAGCAGCATTATCAACATGAATTGACAATCGATCATTTGGCCAAGGTGGCGGGAATCAGTACCCGTCATTTTATGCGATTATTTAAAAAAAGATATGGATATAGCGCGATCGAATATTTGGCAGTTTTCCGAATTGAGAAGGCACAACAGTTGATGAGATCAGGTGGGGAGAATCGCCTTCGGGATATTGCACGACATGTAGGTTACCAGGATGATATTTATTTTCGGCGCAAATTTAAACAGGTGTCAGGAGTGCCTCCAGCGACATTTATGAAGAACAGCAGGAAAAAAATCGTCGCTTATGATTTTCCCAATATTGGACAACTAATTGCGCTTCAAATGAATCCTTGCGCTGCGCCAGCCGATCACCCATGGACCGATTATTACAAACGAAAGTATCAAATGGATTCCATGCTGCCGCTAAGTTCAAATCAATGGATAAAAAGAGAAGAAATTCGACTTGCTGAACCCGATTTCATTATTGGCATTGACATGTTGGTACCACCCGAGGAACAAGACATGCTGAGGAAGATCGCACCTGCATTTTTTGTGCCTTGGGTGAAGAATGATTGGCGTATGCATTTTCGTTTAATTGGGCAATTTCTCGACAAGACAGCAGCAGCGGAGACTTGGCTTGAAAAATATGATCGTAAAGCATTATTTGTAAGAGAGCAGGTGCAACACGTATTCAAGGATGATAGTCTCCTCATTCTAAGAATCTCCGGTGATCGTTACAATGTTGTGGGTAAGAGAAGTCTAGGTACGGTGTTCTATGATGATCTCCATGTTGTGCCCGTGCAAGGCGTCGATCTTTTGGGGCCGGATCAGCCAATCACGCTGGATCAGCTTGCTGATTTTGATCCGGATCGTTTGTTGCTCATTGTAGATGAGGACATGCTATCACAAAGGAGCTGGCGAACACTCATGAACGCTAAGTTATGGAGTGATCTGAAATCCGTCAGTAACAGTCGGGTGGACTTCCTCCCCTCATATCCTTGGGTAGAATATACGGCCTTTACCCATGAGCTTATGCTGGATGAAGTGTTAAAGATTTGGCGGGATCGTGCATAATATAAAGTCGCTATCGTCAATATCCGGAAATTACAAATTCATCTATACTCCTAATATGTGATAATGATAATCAATATTAATTAGAGATTGTCATAATATATTCAAACTATCAGGAGGATCATCGAAGAATGAAGTACATACGAAATGCAATTGCAGGGTTAATTATCGTAGGGGTAGTCATGTTAAGTACTGCTTGCGGAGCCGATAATGCCGGAAACGCAGCTGGGAATGATGCAAAAGTGAGTGAAGAAGCAACGGCTGAACAGCGTGTTATGAATACTTTAAAAGGAGACATAAGCATTCCAACAGATCCTAAAAGGGTCATTGGACTTTCTGTTGTCTACCCGGAGTTTTTATATGCACTAGACGTTACGCCCATTGCGGTACAGAACTATCACAATGATTTCCCATCCTATTTAAAGGAACCGTTTAAAGATACATTGAAGATGGGACTTGCCAAAGTACCTAATTTTGAAGCAATTCTGGCTTCTGAGCCGGATTTAATAATTGCCCCTCTATGGTGGTCCGATAATGATTATGATCAGCTTTCTAAAATAGCACCAACTGTACTTTTGCCGCAGCGGGATGATTGGCGTGATGAGTTGCGGGATATTGGCGAGGTTCTAGGCAAAGTTGAACAGGCTGAAAAGGTCATTCAAGATTTGCAAACAAAAGAAGCCGAAGCCAAGGAGAAACTCCATTCTTTAGTGGGTGACGAGACAGTCATGTACATGATGATTATGGCGAAGGAGATCGTTGTTTACGGAGAAAATAGTGATCGCGGTAGCTTCATCCATAAGAAGCTAGGTCTAAAACCGGTTGAAACTTTTCCACAGGGTGAGTTAAGTGCTTCAATTTCATTGGAAAAAATACCGGAATATAATCCTGACCATATCATTTTGCAGTTAGATGATGAGTCCAGCGAAGAAGTGCGGAATAGAGCTGAGGAAATGCTGAATAGCTCTTTGTGGAAAAACATGACTGCCGTGAAGAAAAATCAGGTGCACAGCGTGGGAGGCAAGGAATGGTTTAGTATTGGCATGTCTCCACTGGCAGACCTTTATGCTATTGAAGACGTCGTTCATGCTTTTGAAAAATAGGTAAAAATAATGGGAGGGTACACAGTGGGAGCGGTTGATTTTCAACAATTGGAAGAGAAATTTCACCTTACTTTGAATGAACTCGAAAAAACCGTGCTTACCATCCCTGCCTTCGATTTATTAAAAATTGAAAATATGAAACACTTAATCGATACATACGGCTCGCTCATCAAGGCAAGAGAACGTTCTGCAGCTGCAGCTTTTTTTATCAGCTGGTATGCGGGGATATGCGGTGCGATGCAGTACATGCTGTATCGAGGTGACGAGTTGCTTTTGGATTTATCATTATCTAATCTATCCGTGCAATTGTATGCAGGTGACTCCTATCCGCTTTTTTCATTTCAAGTTCACGAAGCGCGATTTATAGAAGTTCCGATCATGGATCATGATGATGGTTACAAGAAATCACTCGAATCTTTTTACAGGGAACAGGTAACGCCTGTAATCCTAATGTTGTCCCAATTGGCTCACATCCATGTGGTCCCATTATGGGGACAAATCGTTAATGTGTTATATGCTCAAATGGAAGAAGCGGTTGCGGAAGCGTCAGATGAAGATAGTAGGACAAGGATCATATATTATTATAAATTGCTCACACACGATGTCGACGCCAGCGCGTTCGGACTTCGTAAAAATCCGTTTGATATTAATCCAACCTTCATTGAACACCCCCATATCCCTGATCAAAAAATGTTAGTGAAACCCGCTTGTTGTCTGGCTTATTGCTTGGATAGCGAATTTGGCTACTGTTACGCATGTCCGCGATTAAAAGAAAAGGATCGGGCCAAGATGCGAGCGAATGGACGTTTCGAATGAATGTTCTGTTTCGCTTCATCTGATTAACCGCATTATGATTGGATTTATTTTGTTCTCATTGCTGACAATGCCTCGATATTCAAGACCCGAATGTCTCTCTGCCTAGTCTGCTCGATAAATCCCCGTTCCTGAAACTCAGCCAATTTCCGACTGAGGGTTTCCGGTGTTGTTCCGAGATAAGAGGCAAGATCCTTCTTCGTCATCGGCAAGGTAATCGTGTGGACATGGGCATCCACCTTTTTCGCTAACTGTACCAAATAGGCAGCAATTCGCCCTTCCGCATCTGCTGAAGTCAGACTGCTCACCTGTTTCTCAGTCTGCTCAAGACGACGGCTAAACTCCTCCATTATTTTGAGAGAAATCGCCGGATATTTCATTAATATTTCCTGCAAATCGCTACGCTGTATCGTACATAATTCCGTCTTCTCCATGGCTACGGCGTAGCAGTCAAGCACAGTTTCCGAGAATAGAGCTAGCTCTCCCATAAAATCGCCCGGTTCTAAAATACGAATCAATTGCTCTTTACCGGATTCTGAAAGCCGATAGAGCTTTACTCTGCCGCGATGCACGATATATAAATGAGCCGAACGGTCACCCGCACCATAAATCTGCCCATTCCGTTCATAGCGGGCCGACTTTGTTGTAGCGGCAATTTCTTTCATTTCCTCAGGTTGTAAATGATTAAATATCGGCACCAAAGAGATGCAAAGCTGTTGCATATCTTTGGCACTCGGATCATAGTGTCCACAGGAATTCGGATTCAACGGTTACACACCCTCTCGTACTTGTTGTGTTGCACTATTTCTTGAAGTGGGCTTATTGTACCACGCCTTTTCACTAGTATACCGCACAAGTCGGATGGCGTTGAGAATAACAATTAGAACGCTCAATTCATGGATGAACATGCCTGAGGCGAGAAACACCTTTTGCAATATAACTCCAATGAGCAAAAGAACGACGGTACCGACGGCAAAAAACGTGTTCTGCTTCATATTACTAACCGTGGCCTGTGCAAGAGAATAGGCATGTGCGAACTTATCCAGCTTGTCTGCCATCAACACAACATCAGCTGTTTCCATAGAGACATCACTCCCTGAGCCGCCCATGGCGAGACCGATGTCAGCCGTTGCGATCGCCGGTGCATCATTGATACCATCCCCAATCATAGCAACACGTAGACCTTCATCTTTTAATTGCTGAACCTTCGTCACTTTGTCTTCTGGTAACATTTCTGCAAAAACATGATCTATACCCAGTTTGGAAGCAACAAGTTCAGCAGTATAGCGATTGTCACCTGTCAACATATAAATTTGTTTGATTCCCGCTGCTCTTAAGTTAATAATCGCCTCCGCTGCCTCTGGCCTGATTTGGTCAGCAATCGAAATGATGCCCTCCACGCTCCTATTCACTGCAACATAGATGGCAGTGTTCCCTTGTCTCTCACGGTCTACGGCATAGGCATCCGCTTCAGGGGAAATGGATATACCATTACCCAGCATGAGTTTGCGGTTACCAACTGTGAGCTGGTGTCCTGCTAGGCGGGCCCGAATACCATTCCCTTTGATGATTTCAACATTGTCCGGTTTGTTGCTAAGAGGTACACTTCTTGTCTTTGCTTCTTTCACAATGGATTGACCAAGATGGTGTTCCGATACAACTTCTGCCTCGGCTACGATCTTTAGCAAATCATCCTCCTTCATGGAGAATGCTCTTATATCTGTAACCTCCGGACATCCCTTCGTTATGGTCCCTGTCTTATCAAACACGATGGTATTGACCTTCGCGAGCTTCTCCATTATTTCTCCACCTTTAATTAATACGCCATTCTTCGCACCATTCCCAATCCCCGCAACAATCGAGACGGGTGCAGAAATGACAAGCGCCCCAGGACAAGCGATCACGAGAAATGTCAAGGTGAATTCGATGTTTCTTGTAACTAGAAAGACCAAGACGGCTACGACGATGATAGCGGGCGTATATATAGCTGCAAATTTCTCCAGAAATTTTTCTGTCTTCGTCTTTGACTCCTGTGCTTCTTCGACGAGTTCAATAATTTTTGAAAATGTTGTATCATCTCCAATTTTTTCAGCAATGACTTCAATATAACCGTGATCAACCATCGTCCCGCTATACACCGTGTCTTCCATTTTCTTATTCGCAGGTACTGATTCACCGGTGATGGCTGCTTCATTGATGAAAGCTTGGCCTGATACAACCTTCCCATCAATCGCCACCTTCTCGCCAGATTGGATAGCAACAAGGTCGCCAATTAGTACTTCCTCTACTGGTAGGGTCCATCTTACCCCATCCCGGAGAACCGTTGCTTCAAGTGGTGCCATATCCATTAATTTCTTTAAAGAGGATCTCGTTTGTTCCAGCGTACGCGCTTCGAGGTAGGCACCAAATAAGAACAGGAACGAAACGATGGCAGATTCAACATATTCTCCGATAAATAGAGCCCCAATAATCGCAATCGAAACGAGAAGTTCGATGCTGAAGGCCTTCATTCGCAGGGCTTGAATCGCCTTGATCAAGATAGGAAATCCAGCAATGATCGTCGAGATCACAAGTATAATCTCTTGGGGCAGATGCCATCCAGTCAGGTAGAACATAAAGGCTATAGCAAGAAGAAATCCTGTGATCGCTGTAATATTTCGTTTCGTCTTCCCTGTCATCATCCTCATTCCTTTCAACAATCGTTATGAAACCTTTTTAGACAGCACGGAATAACCCAGCTTCGTTATCGTTACTTCCAACTGTTCAATGGGGATTAATGTTTCGTCAAAATTGGCTTTTACTTTGCTTGAGTTGAACAACACGTGTGCATCCTTTACACCTTCTTGTTTATTAAGAGCACTCTCAATTTTCTTCACGCAAGATGGGCAAGAAAGAGTTTCCAATTGAAATTTAACGGTCGTCATATAATCGCCTCCAAATGAATTTAACAGCAACTCTGTTTCTGTTTTTGTTTCTGTTTCTATCTCTAGTCTATAGTTGAATACATTTTGTTACCTTGATCTGCATCAATAAATGAAATTTATGAACGATGGCTAATCCCTTTTTTCCAACCCAAAAAGCTCCTGCAACACTCGCAGAAGCTCCTGAAAAAATTGATTCATCCGAACATCCCATCAATGGCAAATCTAATAGCCGATAGATAAGAAGATATGGCGCATCGATTGATGGTTTAGAAATCACCCAAATAACCCTTGTGTGATCCCCAGACTATATATGTAATAGAACCCGAATAATGTACTCACAACACCCGTGACTTGCGTCAATGTCAGGTTCACATGCCTATTGCTCGCACTCAGGACAAATGGAATACCCAGAATAGTTGTAAACAACAACATCCCCGCAATCGTGCCTAAGCCAAATATCAGAATATATAAAGCTCCATCCCAAACCGATTGTACAGTCGACATCGTAAGTAAAACCATGGCGCCGCTGCCGGCAATCCCATGGACGAGACCAATGACCATCGACTTGATGTAAGAAATCCCTTTGTGTGATGCAGTCGGCTGGGAAACATAGTGGGTATGTTCTTCATGATGATGTTGATGTTGATGCAAATACGCTTTCTTACTCCTACCCACCGAGATTAAACTGCTAATCCCGAGATATACGAGCATGATGCCCACCAAAAATTCTAACGATCCGGATACCTTCTCAGAGATATTATTCTTCGTCAAAATCAGAATAAGACCTACTACAAATAACGTAGTCGTGTGTCCAATACCCCAAAACACCCCAGCAAGCGATGTTCGCCAGAGCTTCTTGCTATGACTTGCAATCGTAGAAACAGCAATAACATGGTCAGGTTCGATCGCATGCTTTATCCCAAGAAGAAAACCTACACCCAGAACCGATAATAACCCTAGACCCACGAAAGCACCCCCTTTTCAAAGTTCTATCTTTATCCTTATGAAGGGGGGCTTCTATTAATACTTCCGAAATGAAATAGGTTTCTTCCCGAACCACTGCTTGCGCACACACCGCTGACACGCTTCAAATATCGCTTCGATTTGCTGGGTCGAAGAGGCAAGTACGCGCAAGGAGAACCCAGGGAGAATCAACGCAGACAAGCCTATTTTACAAGAACCTGCACAAGCGCTAAGAGCATCACTCATTTGTTCAACGAAGTCAGAGGTCGCCTTCTCCCCTATTACCGTCATCGTTCCGAAATGGGTGTGCCCTTCAAGGATTCCCAACCCCTCTACTTCATGCACTTCTGGACGAAGCTGAAGATGATCGAGCACCACGAGTTCGCCCTCGTAATACACGATCGTCTTTAACTGAAGCCTGTTGTACCGGAACAAGCTTCCATCCGGAGACCATCCAGGCGTGATGATATCGCCGTAAATCAATGATGCTCCCCGTTCCATTCGTATCACGGTGTTCTGTAGATATTGCGCATGCTGGTACGCGATGATGGGGTCGGGCATGTACTCCAGATAGCTATCTTTCTCCATAACAATAGATGTGTCTTGGGTTACCGGGGATGTTAACGTTTTAAAGATTTTGGTGGAGGATTGGGTAGTAAGCAGCATCTGCGCTCGTTCACCTACATGGATTTCGGCTTTGTACCGATCTCCGCCGACATAGCCGCCACCCGGATTCATCAAGTAGAAACAAGGTTGACTGGGATCATCGAGATAGATAGGAGGTGTAACTTTGAAGGCTCCCCGGTTATAGACCTCAGCAGGAATCGTTCTCTCTTCCTTGTGCCGAACTGCAAGCCGAAGAAATCCAGTCCAATTCTCCATCTATTGTAATCCCGACAGCAGCGCATTTTCTCGAATCCAATGGACGACATCTGACAGACCGACATCTTCTTTTAAATTTGTAAACACGAACGGTTTGTTACCACGGAACGTTTTCGTATCTGACTCCATTACATCAAGACTGGCCCCCACATAGGGAGCAAGATCAATTTTATTAATGATGAACAAATCGGATTTAATCATCCCTTGGCCGCCTTTACGCGGGATTTTCTCGCCCTGTGCCACATCGATGATATAGATGGAGAAATCAACAAGCTCTGGACTGAAGGTAGCGGCCAGATTATCTCCTCCGCTCTCCACAAAGATGATTTCCACATCGGGATGCCGGCTTGTTAATTCCGCAATCGCAGCAAAATTCATGGAAGCATCTTCTCGGATCGCCGTATGCGGGCATCCTCCAGTCTCTACGCCAATGATCCGGTCTGAGGGAAGAATTCCATGATGGATGAGAAAATTGGCATCTTCCTTGGTATAAATGTCATTCGTAATAACCGCCATGCTAAGATCCTCATGCATATGACGGGTTAATTTCTCCACCAGCATGGTTTTGCCGGCCCCAACCGGGCCTCCTACGCCAATCCGAATAGGTTGCATTGTTATCCCTTCCTTACCGTTGTATCGTTCTTGTTCTAGGACATAAACAGCCGTATATGCAGCCGCTCATGCTTCATTTGTGATATTTCGATGCCGGGCGATGTGATGCCGAAGTCATCTTCGTCTAAACCTTCGATCTTTTCTACCGCTTGCAACAAATACGATTGAAGCTCTTGAAATAAACGCTGCCCATCTGTCTGGCCGAGCGGTATTCCTCGTACGCCATTCTGTATCAAGCTTGCCGTACAAGAATAGAGATAAGACAGAATCGCGGTGGATTTCGGAACCGCCAGATGATGGGCAATGATGGCAAACACAATCGCCGGATGACCAGAGGATTGCTTCGCCTGCACACGATCTTGATAACCTACAAGTGCCGGGATAAGATAAAGTTCCATTCCCAATTGCATCATTCGTTGGCCCATTCTTGCACTACCTTCCCGCGTCTCGCGTGCCATGCTCTGCACCGTGATCATGCGATCCAAGTTCCAGAGCGTCTCCCATTGATCTTGAACGAGCGCTTCATATGCCAGTCGGAGCGCCAGTCCATCATTATAGACCAGTTGCTCTCTGACATAAACTTGCAACCATTTGGCAAAGGTCTGCTTACTCACGACTTGCTCGTTCTGGATATAGGTCTCGAGCCCGAAGGAATGGCTAAAGGCCCCCGTTGGCAAATTGGAATCGCAAAGCTGCAGCAGCGATAATAAATAACTATCCATGACTGTGTCCGATATGACGGAACGGTTGACTCACTTTCATGGTCTCGCGAAGGTAAGGGATATCCGCTTGTACTAACATCTCTTCAATCAAGTAATCATACTGAATGAGCATGCGATCGCTTTCGAACTGCGCTGGTAAATGTCGATTTCCCAGCTTATGTGCGATATCTCCCATTTCACGCATACAACGCGGCTGGATCACTAGAATATCCTCAGGGAGAACCTCCACCACGATCATATTATGGTCATCCATATAGAGAACGTCACCATGACTCAGATCCATTGGTTGACGCAACGAAATGCCTAACTCTCGACCATGATCCGTAACGACCCGCTGAATTCGTTTCACAAGGTCATCGCTTGGCAAATATACTTTCTCCAAATGGCGGTTTCCTGTGTTTTCTGCGCTTAACTGCTCTAGCCGGGCTACAATTTCCTCAATAATCATATGTACATCCCCTTTCTCAGAATAAAAAATACCGCTGCGCCATCGGCACCACGTCGACAGGCTCGCAAGTGATCAATTCTCCATTTACCTTTACCTCGAACGTCTGAGGATCTACCTCAATTTCGGGTGTTTCTGCGTTATGTTTCATATCTTGTTTCTTCAGATTGCGAATGCCTCGAACCGGAAGAATTTGCTTCTGCAGCCCCAATTGTTTGTGCACGCCCAGATCAAATGCCGCTTGGGATACAAATGTAATCGAAGTACTCTGCAGTGCTTTACCGAACGAACCGAACATGGAGCGGAACAGTATAGGCTGAGGTGTCGGGATCGCCGCGTTCGCATCTCCCATCACCGAATGAGTCACCATGCCGCTTTTTATAATCATTTCGGGCTTCACGCCAAAGAAAGCCGGGTGCCATGTAACGAGATCCGCCACTTTCCCCACTTCAACGGAACCCACATACTCAGAAATTCCATGCGCAATAGCAGGGTTGATCGTATATTTAGCAATGTATCGCTTGACGCGGTTATTATCGCCAACCCCTTCGTCGCCTGTCAGCTTGCCGCGCTGCTTCTTCATCTTATCTGCCGTCTGCCACGTACGGGTAATGACTTCACCAATCCGACCCATCGCTTGCGAATCCGAGCTCATGATGCTGATGACACCAAGATCATGCAGGATATCTTCTGCCGCAATCGTCTCACGACGAATCCGTGAGTCGGCAAATGCAATATCTTCAGGCACCTTAGGGCTCAGATGATGACATACCATTAACATATCTAGATGCTCATCAATCGTATTCACGGTGAATGGCTTCGTCGGATTCGTGGAAGCAGGCAAGACATTCGGGTAGCCGGCCATCTTAATAATGTCTGGCGCATGCCCTCCACCCGCTCCTTCCGTATGGTACGTATGAATGACGCGGCCATTAATCGCTCCAATCGTATCTTCAACAAATCCGAACTCGTTCAAGGTATCCGTGTGAATCGCGACCTGTACATCGTACTCATCGGCAACTCGCAGCGAATGGTCAATCACTGAAGCAGTAGCCCCCCAGTCTTCGTGGATTTTCAATCCGATGGCCCCGGCACGAACCTGCTCCGCTAGCGGTTCGATTGCCGATCCATTCCCTTTGCCCAGGAAACCGAAATTAATCGGCAGCCCTTCCGCTGCTTCCAACATGCGATGTATGTTCCAGACGCCTGGCGTACATGTGGTGGCTTTCGATCCTTCCGCCGGACCTGTACCTCCTCCGATCATCGTCGTTAGGCCGGCAGAGATGGCTGTCTCCACTTGATAGGGATTAATCACATGAACATGACTGTCAATGCCTCCCGCAGTCACAATAAGCCCTTCAGCAGAGATCACTTCGGTTCCCGCACCGATAATCAGATCGACACCATCCATCAGAAGCGGATTACCACTTTTCCCAATACCGGAAATTTTACCGTCCACAATGCCAATATCCGCTTTATAGATACCGGTATAATCTACAATAACCGCATTCGTAATTACGACGTCCAGCGCACCATCTGCACGGGTTGCGAGTGGATGCTGCCCCATGCCGTCACGAATCGATTTGCCGCCGCCGAACTTGCATTCATCGCCATACCGCGTATAGTCCTTCTCAATTTGAATGAATAATTCGCTATCTGCCAGCCGAATGGCATCGCCTGTTGTCGGTCCGAATAAATCCGCATATTGTTGTCTTGTTAAGCGCAAGCTCATCTCGATCCCTCCTTATCCAAAGGTCCTTCGGTCTTATTATTCAGTCCGTATACCTTACGCTCACCTGAGAAAGCCACTAACTCTACTTCCTTGCCATCTCCAGGTTCAAAGCGAACTGCCGCCCCGGACGGGATGTTCAGATGCAATCCAAAAGCTTGATTTCTATCAAATTGCAAAGCACGGTTCACTTCATAAAAATGATAGTGTGATCCGACCTGAATCGGACGATCCCCAGTATTTAATACATGGATCACATGCGTTTCCTTGCCTTCGTTACACACAATATCGCCCTCGCCAAAAACATACTCCCCTGGTCTCATCGCTTGTCTCCTTTCTGATCTAAGATAAATACCTAACTAACAGGGTCGTGAACGGTGACTAGCTTCGTACCGTCAGGAAATGTTGCCTCGACCTGAATATCGTTAATCATGTCGGGAACCCCCTCCATCACATCATCACTGGACAATATTTCTCGGCCTTGTTTCATTAAATCTGCCACAGTCTTCCCGTCACGTGCACCTTCCAGAATTTCATATGTAATCAAGGCCACGGCTTCTGGATAATTCAGCTTCAGTCCGCGGTCCTTCCGTCGTCTCGCAAGATCGGCGGCCACAACAATCATTAACTTCTCCTGTTCTCTAGCAGAGAGTTTCATTCCGTCCGTTTCTCCTTTACATCGTTCTTTAAGTTGTTATTTTTGCCTTTATAGCTTGGGAAGAATCTTTCTTGCCGCGATAAACACCCATGTCACGAGAACGAATGGCATCGTTAGGACAGGGACCCCATACGGAGAGAGCCAAGTCCCCAACCCTGCTGTGATCGGCACCGTGACCATGGCGGCGATGATCGCCATCAACCATGCGATATTCTTCTTGGAATGGAATACTATCGCGATTGCAAGTGTCGTCAGGACAGCATTAAACCCATAGAGACCAGGATTCAACATCTTCACTTCTGCACCTAAGCCATAAGCCGTGATCCATGCAACAATCGTTCCCAAAACCGCGCATAGCCCCATCTTCCAACTTGCCCAGAATACGGCAATTAGAATGAGGAGGCCCGACCACAGATGATCTTGAAAATACACTTGTCCAATCCCATTCATCATCCCGCTGATCCAATCGATTGTACCTTCTGTACTAAATTTCCAGTGGGTTAGATCCTGCGGCACTAGCTCTGGACTTAAGGTCACTCCCCCTAACAGGAATGTTGAGAGCAAAAAGAACCACGTTAAGAGGATATAAGGAAGCGTGAGCACGGGGAGCTCGGAATTTCTCATAACATGCATAACAGCAGCCGTAACCAGCGCAGTAATAGCTGCTCCGGCCAGAGCAATAGCCCATTTGGTCGTCCCAGTGAGAAACAACGATAGGGCTAACCCCGTTAATGCCGAGTTATATCCGAACAAGCCTTGATCGGCCGCAGTTCTGTCTTTCCCGCCTGCAAGACCAATCCACGTTCCAATCATGGTTGAGAGTAAGGTGGTGATCCCTAACCAAATATTGTTGATCGCAATCGCCACAAGAATGATGAGTCCTGATATTGCATTTTCGATCAAGATGACTTGAGAGACCCCTTTTAGCGAAGCAGCTAGGAATGAACGAACTGTCGCTCCGGTTGTACGTCTATTGGCGTGAATACAGACCCCTCATTTCAATCGCACAGATTTGAAAATATTGTACCCATTGTTATTGTTTTCCATGCACTGCGTTTAGATAAGGAAAAACAAAAAAAGCAGCCCCATTGGGACTGCCAGACTGTCGAGAAACCCCCGTTTTTCTGGAGGATACTGAAAAGCACCTTGCTGAAAAGTTCTCGGATGACGAGAAAAGCCCATTTGCCTCCCAGCACGACTAATGTTTTTTAATATTGCATTCGATATGTTCAGGTGTGACGATATTCCTCCAAATCTAACTATACTTCTGTATCGTATCTATAGCCCATATAATGAAGTGAAAATATTTCACATCTTCAAATTGTCTATGAATTTTTTAGAATGAAATGGGTTGCGATTCGATTTAAGGAGGCTATGGCATGAAATACAGAAGATTAGGTGGAAGCGGACTTAAAGTCAGCGAAATCAGCTTGGGAAGTTGGCTTACATATGGAGGTTACGTCGAACGTGAGCACGCTGTGAATTCGATTAAAACGGCCTACGATCTAGGCATTAACTTTTTCGATACTGCTAATGTATATGAGAACGGGGCCGCGGAAGAACTGGTTGGCAAAGCACTAATGGCCTATCCGCGCGAATCCTACGTGCTCGCTACGAAAGCGTTCTGGCCTATGGGTGAAGGTCCGAACGACCGCGGATTGTCGCGCAAGCACATTACCGAGCAGGCCAACGCAAGCTTGAAACGTCTCGGCCACGAGTATGTCGACATTTTCTACTGCCATCGTCATGATCCAGAAACGCCGCTGCACGAAACGCTGCGCGCAATCGACGATCTGATTCGCCAAGGCAAAGTGCTGTATGCCGGCGTAAGCGAGTGGCAAGCTTCACAGATCGCGGAAGCACTTGGCGCTGCCGACCGTTATTTGCTGGACCGTATCGTCGTCAACCAGCCGATCTACAATATGTTCGAACGCTATATCGAAAAAGAAATCATTCCGCTCAGCAAACGTTCCGGTGTCGGTCAGGTCGTGTTCTGTCCGCTCGCGCAAGGCTTGCTGACCGGCAAATACACATCGGCTTCCGCCATCCCGCAGGACAGCCGCGCCGCCAAGTTGGATTGGGTGCGCAATGAGATCACAGACGTGAAGATCGCCCAAGTAGAACAGCTTGCAGAGATTGCAGCAGGGTTGGAAATTTCCGTAGGCAACCTCGCGCTGGCTTGGATTCTACGTCAAGACAACGTGGCGAGTGCACTTGTCGGCGCCAGCCGTCCAGAGCAGGTAACTGAAAACGTTAAAGCGTCAGGCATCGAATTGAGCGAAGACGTTCTGAACCGTATCGAAGAAATCCTGCAATAAGGAGACATGAAGTGGTAGAGGAACGAACAAAAGACTGCCTGCTGGCAGTCTTTTGTTTTCGTTCAATAAGGTGTTGTAAATAGATCATCACAACCCCAGTTTGTGTCCCTTTTCTAAACGTTGGATTTCCTGTTCACCATGATTCGCTAGTTCTTGGAACTGGCTAATCGTCTCGCGCATTTTCGGCAGTGCTTCCTGCTTGTAAGTGCTGATCGAGTCCAGCGCGGACAACACATCGGTGAATGCTTGCTTCAACGTCTCCACATTGATGTTGGCTTCAAGCGATTGCTTATGAATTTGAGCCCCTTGATCCTTCAACATTCTCGACGTTCCGGCAATCAGTTCATTCGTTGTTTGATTCAGAAGTTCAATCTTCTTCAAGACAATCTTCTGATTATAGAGCGCACTCGCTACCGTTACGGATATTTTCAAGGCCGAGATCGTCACGTTCTTCGCTCTGTCGACGCCACGAATCAATTCTTTATTGTTGCGGGTGACCACTTCAATCGCCATAATCCCCTGTTGATTGACCACCATCATTTGCTGCATATCCATCACCCGTTGACGTAGTGGGAACAACACCTCTTCCGTGATGAAGCGAATTTTGTCTGGATCTTCATTACGAGCTTTGGCCGCTTCGATCTGTGCTTCAATCGAGGTATCCATCAATGTTCCGAGCTCGATTTCCTTTTGAAGCTTCTTGGTCAAATCGCGCAGCGCTTGCTGTTCAATCTCGAGTGTCGTATTGTCGTTCTTCAAAGTCGTTTTGCCTTTATCTAGCGAGACCACAATATCGGCAATCATCGCATCGGCTTTTTCATACTTCAGAAAATATGCGCGTAACGGATTAAATAGCTTGCCGAGGAATCCCGTTTTGGTAAAGTCAATGACGCTTGGGTCCAGATCTTTTAGTTGCATATGCAACTCGGTTAATCCTTTTGCGACCTGGCCTCCGTCATCTCCCGTTTTGGACAAGTTACCGACGGAAACCTGTAGTAAATTATTTTTACTTGAAGAGGTTCTCATGGTATTCATGCCGAACGTGTCGATCGATTGCAGGATTTCTTTTCGCTTCTCAAGTGAATCAAGATCTAGAGACATAATAGATTCGACATTGGAATCAGCCAAAGCTTGAAGCTTAGCCACCTCTTCGGGAACGGGTTTAACCTCTTTCTCAATCGCAGCTTGAATTTCTTCCGGACGCACAACTTCCATCGAAAATGACATAGGGATCCTCCTCTGATAATAAATAGTTACATTTGAACGTTAAACAGGTTCGCAATTTTATAGACCACATCATCTGTATCTGCGTTAATACTCGCTGCTTCATTGATGCTCGAAATGCTCTGCAGCGCTTGAATATCTGCATTATAGCCGATGGTGTAAATTGGAACTTTGTAGGTTGCGACGAGATCCTTGATATCTTTGAGAGAGTAACCTCGATTGGTATCGCCATCACTTAGCACGAAAATCATGGGTTTCATCGATGGATTGACGGCTTTCTCATCTTGAAGCATTTTTAAAGCAACAATGATTGCGTCAAATGTGGCCGTACCCCCATCTGCTTGTAGACTATTCACTGCACCAACGAACATCGATTGCTGTGTCGTGTCGTACTTCTTTATCGGTAAATTAATGGTTACATCATTGGAATAAGATACAAGACCGATGCTGTTGTCTTTGCCTAGATACTTTTGGCCTTTAAGCAGCGATTCCTTAAGACGATTGATCGGTTCACCTGCCATACTGCCTGATACGTCTGTTACAAAAACAGCCGCAATCGGTTTACTTCCGTTTTTCTTTTCTTTCCATATTTTCTGAGCGGATGAAAGAAGGCCACCGTCCACGACAGCGAGTTCTGATTTATAATCATTTAGCTCATTAAATCCTTTTTCGTGCGCCATTTTCTGATATTTATCTTGCGTCACAAATTCAGCAAATTTCTGAATGACATCTAATTTCTCCTTCGGGAGATCACCTAGCGCGTACAGTGGACTGTCGTGTCTGATCCCAAAGGGTGTAAATACATACCCGCTTTTCAAGTCAGCCGTGTTGAGATAGGTTTGATATTCCAGCACAAAGCCATCTAGCATACCCGATTTCGCGGCGTCGCGCATTTGCATGGTTGTCGAAGCCAGAAAAGGAACGTTGGCTTGAAATTTCTCAAATCCTTGAACAGCTTTATCACTAAGGATATTCGAACTGTCAAATGTATTGAGCGCGGTGATAAGGAAATTCAAGCCTGTTGAGCTTGCAAAAGGATCCGTATAGCCCATGCTGAATTCATTATTCGCGATCGCTTCCGTCACGGTTTTGACATTCACAGATCCATAAGAAGCGACCAGCGCATCGTTTTTGGCTTTTGTAATCACAATCCCGGGAACGTTGCCTACAAGCCGCTTGGATACAAGCTGTGTTTTCACGCCACTCGCCTTCACCATTTCGCCCCATAACTCATTCGAAGGGGTATACGCATCAGGGATATATTTGCCGGATTTAATATAATCAGCAGCCGTACCAGAGGCAATATTACGAATTTTAACGGAAGCAGGCTTCCCATTCACTTCGATATTCGCCTTATTAAATTCTGTTGCAACATCCGCTAACCAACTATCCATACCTGTTCCTGACTTCTCCGTTGAAGAGAATATCTCCACGAATTGATTGGTCGTGTTATTCACTGTGATGGGAAACTTCGATATATCCGGCAATGTCTCGCCAATATCCGCTGGATTAATATCGATCTGACCTTTTACAGGCGTTTCGGTCGTCACGGATAGGTTGGAGTACAGCTTGTTAAGCTGCTTCCCTGCGTCTTCTGCCGTAACCTGCGATTTTGTTTTCCCCAAGTTCGAGGTAAAGTTCACCCCGAGATAGACTAGGATAAATACGATAACCAAAATAAAGGCAGATAATAGAAACTTACTTTTTCCAGTCATTCGCTGCACCTCTCACGATTTATAATATTTGGTTTGCTTAATTAAGGCGTCCAATTCCTGCATGCAGGATAGTTGTTCAATATCACCGGGTTCAATGTTGTCTAAGCTGGATATCTCTAATAGCAGTTGATCAAATTTTAATAAAATTTCCTCATTATTCGATAGTGAGCTTTTCATGGATGATAGGTAGTCGTTGTATACTTTTGCTTTTTTCTGGAGAAGTTCTGTGGAGATACTGGATGACTTGCGATGGATAACACGTTCGAACTCGGATTCGTCAAAAACACTAAGGATGTTCAATATATTTCGGATGTTCTGGTAGAACAGCTTCTCAACCTCTTGGGATACGGATGCGAACTTCTTGAAACTCAACTCCGTCTCTTCAAATCGCTGCTTCAGCACATGGAGCAAGGTACTTTTCCTCTTCTGGATTCGCTCCATTTGCTCTAGGGCGAGACGGATATCGCTTTCAACTCCCTTGACATGACGATATCGATTTAGATTTTCGACATAATCTTCGTACGTTATCATTTCTTTCACAGATATCATGACGGGTTTCTTGAACAATAAATGATAGATTCCATATCCAAGTGCCCATACACTGGCAAAAAGTAATGTAACCCCCGTTGCTGTTGAGAGAGCGCTTGTTCCGATCTGCACGCCAATAAATCCAGGTGAGAATACGAGGATATTCACCGCTGCTACGATAAGCATTAGACCTATTAATTTGATGATATTTGTACTAGACAATATGCAATCCTCCTCTGGAAATCCTACAGGACAAGCTAAAATGATCGAATATACTAGACTTCAGCCGCCTTGCGATGACGTCGTGCAAAGCTCGATAAGGGATTGTTAAGTGATCTAAGAAGGTTCTCCGTATCTTCTAGAATTGCTCCTTCTGGGACGATATAGGTATGTAACTCCCTCCACTGGTTTTTCATCACTGCATTGTATCTACGTTGCATGCCAGAAAAAGTCACAAGTAATATGCCATCCGATTTACGAATCTCACTAGGATTAAACTCACCGCGCTCTAACGCTTTACGAATCGTCGCTCCCCCGCCTTCGATCCCCCACAATCGAGCCGCTTCGGATAAACCAAAAACTTCATTAACGCTGATACCATGCGGAGGGTAGGATGGAATGGGGCCTTGAATCATCGAAAGCTCATGTTGCGCATATACCCGTTTATGGCCGCCTTGCAACCTTTCCCCATGCACATCGTAAGCAATAACAGAAATGACAACCTTTCCTTCACGTTCTAAAAATTCACGAACCGCCTGCAAATCTGTTAATGCAGCACGCTCGTTCCGAGCAGGAAATATGGATGCGGGCCACAGTCGTTCCCCATTCGCCAAAATGACCTGAAAACACAATAGATGCTCCATAAATCCCTCCATCTATGTTCCAAGTAATGGTACTTTAATATGAAAATAATACCATTGTCACGAAATCGTGACAATTAAAATATTTCATTCCATGTCCCAAGGGTATGAACAAAATGAGGAATAAACGGTGGATTCCACACAATTTCACAAACTCAATTATGACAAAAACAGCGTCCCCCTATATAGCCAAACAAAAAAACTTCTGCATCCAAGCGCAGAAGTTTCTAAATAGTTTCCTTGAACATCCCATCAATGGAAGTACCTGCAGGTCATTAGAGCGCCGAAATCCGCTCCTGGATGCGCGGAAACAGCCCAAAGGCATTTTCGTAAAATACTTTATCGTGGTGCTGCTCAGGCACCAGTCGGCGGACGAATTCCGCATACAGGTCGATTGGCGCGAGCGGCCAATCGGTTCCGAACAGCATTTTCTCGTAATGATCAGAATACACCAGCGCCCGGCGAAAATGGTCCATGAACAGAGGTTCGTTCATGAACCGTTCAAAATGTGGCCGATCGCCGACGACGAGGCCGGACAAATCGGCATAGACGTTCGGATTCTTGGCCACCACTTCGGCAGCATCCATCACCCAGGGATCGCCCAGATGGCAGATCATAAAGTTCACGTCACGCTGCTGGTAAGCTAATTCATCCACGGTAAGAGGATGCGAATACTTGAGCAATCCATTCATCGAGTACGTATCGCCGGTATGAATGACCACGGGCACGCCGTACTTGGCAGCCAGCTCATAGACCGGTGTATAGATTTTGTCATGGACGTAATGATGATAGTACCCGGCATATAACTTCATTCCCGCTACTTCGGGAGCTTGCAGCCGCGCTTCGATTCGATCCAGCTCCTCTTGCGCGTGCTTCCCTGTGAGCATGTTCGGATTGATGCCCACGCATTCCATTAAGAACGGTGGAACATTGTCTTCCAAGTCAAGGCCCATTGGATTGGGTGAAGTCGAGTCGGGAAAGGCTCCCTTCGTCTGCTCCGTGACCCCCATTCCAATGCCGAGAATGACGTCGTTCTTGTCAAACTCCGCCTTGAGGCCAGCGGCTGTGTAATCGACTTTGGAGAGATCCCTCGCGGTTTGATGAAAGCTGTCGATGTCGGACAGATGAATGTGAATATCAATAATCGGCATTCGTGTTCTCCTTTTCGTTAGTAGGACTGGCAAAGGTCAGCTTCAGAAGGCCACGTACATCTTCTAGATTCAGCGTGTTCTTCCCCAAGATCAAAAAGGTCGGCTGTGTCCAAGCGGTTTCGCCATTCAGAAGTGGAAGATGGTGATTCACACCGTAAGTGAACACCTTATTGTTCACATACGAGGAACCCTTCTGATTGGGATAACTATTCACAATATGCAGCATGTCCTTGCGCGAAGTCGCACCGATTCGCAAGAGCCCCTTGGACTCCAGATGCGCCTCCACCTTACCAAGAAGGAACTTGCCTTCCTCGGGGAGTTCCATCCACCCTTCGGAATAGATAGACGAAGGCTTAAAGTAACTCTCCTCCGATAGAGCATAATCCTGCAGGATCAAGCCGCTTCCGTTGCTCACCGAATGCATTACACAGAGCACAGGGACGCCAGGCAGCATAAGGTAATGCTGATTGATTGTGATCCCCCGGTTCGCTTCCTGTTTCTCGATGGAAGTGGTTATTCGAAGTCCCTTCCAGACGTTACCGTGAACATCAATCTGCTCCACCCAACCTGCAGTTCTCGGCTCCTGCTGTCTACTAAATCCACCCAGACCGGGAATTCCCACGCCGAGCCCACCGTGCCAAGGATTCCACCAGGAACGCGGTACCGCTTCCGGATAGGAGCTGTCCAGCCATTCTTCTCCTTGATGTTTTAAGGAATGCACGCAGCTTCCGAACTCAGGAGCAGCCGCAATCGAGAGAACCCCGTTACTCACCGTGTAAATCGGACCAGCCGGGCTTTCTTCCATCGCACAAACGACGGGTGTTTCCGTCTGAGGGAACCAGAGGCCCGACCGCTCCTGAACGCGATCTTCTCCGCGATAGACGACCCTGATCTTCCTACCGGATTCGCTGTGTCCCGATAATTCCATTTCTTCAGGAGAGAGCTCAAAGCCCGCGGAGCGTAAATCCTGCTCCCTTTGCAACTCGATATCAGCCGCTATCCGCTCCGCTCCGCCATCGTTTTGCACATACATTTCAAGGCTCCCAGCAAGTGGAATCATCTTTCGTTCGATTAGTTCCGCATGAAGTGTCCCCGCCGCAAACGGATTTCCGCCGCCGAGCGTTAATTCAAGATGATCATCCAGCGCCGGAACGATCAGATTCCTCTCCTTCCGGGCGAAGGAACGGAAATCCGACCACTTGGCGAAGGTATTCAGAGCAAACACAGTCGCCTTCGTCCGCACGACATCTCCGGCCGGAATTCGACCAAGATGATGCTCCAGCCCAAGCGGATATTCCGGACGAAGCAGCTTCAGAGAAGGGTCCCAGCAAATTCCGCATGTGACGTTCTCTTCCTTGCAGAACAGCCAGTTCTCCGTAATCTGAGCGCTGTCCCAATGACTCGGATCTCCGGCGTAAGCGTCGCCCATGTCCACGTAATTGCCCTGGTATGGCAGGATAAGACGCTTGCCGAAGAAACCGAAATTCGTCAGCACATACACGTTCTCATCCAGCGCTTTGCCGCTGGCATTGCAGATCTCATGATGAAACTCAGCGATTCCGTTGGCGGACAGCTTGGCCACCGTTTTTATCTCCAATCCCGGGAAATCTTCCGACTCGTAGAGGGCTTCGAGAACCTGGCTCTCCCCTACCGAATAGATCTTCACTTCTTTGGCCTGCTTCTTGGAGAATTCTTCTGCGAACGGCTTGCCTAGCTTCGGATAAGTCCACCAGAAGTTGTGGCTGGAGCCGGGATATTCAATCCACATTCCGTTGTCGATCTTGTTGAGATGGAGGGAGAATGCACCGTTCACGGCTACCCACTGATCCCCGTTTTGCCCACCAAAACGGCCATATCTTCCCTTCATTAGGACAGACAATTTACTTGTGAAGGAAACCGACTTCTTTCCAGCCGGAACCGCCGCCACCTCAACATCTCGTGAATAAAGGCCGTAAGACCGTAGGGTGAAGGGGACAGGGACAGAGGCTTTGCTCTTAGCCGGAACCGTGAAGCGTACCGTACGATCCGCCCATTCCAGGAATTCATCCTCCGGCAAGTCAAAAGCGAACTCCGCTTCCGAAGTAAAATTATTCTCCACATTCAAATATAGTTCGGCCGGAAAGCCCGGATACAGTTCACCGGTTGGAAGCGCCATTTTCATCTTGAGTGGAAATTTGGGAGCTACACCCGTGCGGAATTCAACCCGCTTACCACCGATGATCCATTTGCTCATTACAACGGGATGGGTCTTCTTATCGTTCTGTTCTTCCCGAACAGGATCAAGCTCAAACTCACCCTCCACGGTGATCGTTTCTCCCGGAGCAACCGTTAGTGCAGCGGCTAAGGCAAAACGAATATTCTTGTCGTTCTGGCCCTTGATCTCAATCGCCAGCTCGGTAGCAGACCGATTCTTGATGTGGTAGCGAATCTTATAGGCCGAGCCAAACACAAGCTCGTGGTCTTCGATCTCCGTGGAGATTGCATAGTCGGGTGTGTCAAGAGCGGTCAGCCCACGACCGGTCTTCTCGAATTCTGCCCGCAAGGAGAGTTCTCCTTTTTGCCACGTGTAATCAAAGAAATCAAAGCCACGCTCCCGGCGTCCATCCGGTTGGATGGGGAGTTCGCGGGTGCTGTCCGCGTACCAATCCAGCTCCTCGAAATAAGGAGCAAGCGCTTCCGTTTGCAGGACGGTTGGAATGAAGTTCATCAGATGGACGTAATCTTCATTTTTTTCCCAGAAAAACCCGCATTTCTTATACATCGGCACCGCCTTGGTGTTGCCTGGCCAGGTGAACAAATCGAGACGAGGCCAACCCGCTTCGACTGTCTTTCGGACGGCGTTCAAAATCAGATTGCGGCCGACCTTGTGACCGTGATAATCAGGTCTCACATTCAACAGCGGTACATACAAGGCCCCTTCGTCTTGACGATAGTGAGCGAAACTGCAGAAGCCGACCACCTCTTTGCCATCGACGGCGATAAACACATGTAGATTGGAGGAAATCTCCATCTCCCGGCGCACACTGTCCTCTGTTCTCTGATTGGTGCCGCCGCCCCAGCTTTCGTTGCTGCGGTTCCACATCTCAGCGACCGCTCCAGCGTAGGAAGGATCGTATTCGATAATGCGGATTTGCGCCGCAGTGGTATTTGCTGTCATGAAATCATCTCCCTATTTTTCAGAATATGTGTATGTATTCGTAAGTTATTGAAAACTGGCCCTATGAGTTCTAATTATACTATTATTTGGAAGAATATAAAGAATGTCCTTAAGCGAATTACTAAATCATTTTGCCAAGTGACAGCAGAAAAGCCGGTTTTCCCTTACGATAAGGAACACCGGCTTTCATGTTGTTACTACTCTTTTCCTATATACTTATCCATAAAGCGATCTACTCTTTGGAAATATTCAGTGGGGTAATGATTGATTGCATCGATATGCTCCGTATTATGCGGGTACCATACTTCTGCATAGGGGTCATCTTTTAATGACTCAAAAATTGCCTCTGTATTTTTATAACTAATTTGCTGATCTCCAGTTCCATGAATCAGCATAACTGGCTTGTCTTTCATCTTCTTTACTGCATCCATAGGAGATACGGAATCAAGATCAACATTTAAGACCCATTTACCCACCCATGTCGATGTATAACTAAATGGAAAAGAAGGTAAACCTGAAAAGAAGGGCAAACCCTCTTTCAGAAATAGACCTGCATTACGAAAAGGACTATCTGCAACTACAGCTTTGATGTCAGCACTTTCACTTGCGGCTAGCAAAGTAGTAGCAGCACCCATCGAAAAGCCAATAACTCCAATGTTATCTCCAGCGTGGTCTCTGGATTTTAAATAGCTTACAGCTCCAAGCAAATCATATTTTTCATTGAGGCCAAGTGTAATCATGTTACCATCGGATTTACCTTGCGAATTGAGGTCAAATGCCAATACATTATAGCCTTTCGGAACGAAATGCTCTACTAACTTTTTGGTCCGCCCTTTGACTAAACGATTGCTTGTATATCCATGGACGACAATAATCGTCTGATCGCTTGCCTTATTGGAAAGACCATTTGCATAAAAGAAGGAACCTCTAATCGTATTATCATTTTTCAAGCTCTTGAACTCAACCTCTTCGTAGGGAGTTTTATCGATATTCAATTCGTAGCTGACATTCGTGTCTCTAGGAATGTGCAGCAAGGTATCCATTACTTTATAGGATATAAAAAATACTAAACCCACCACAAGCAATAGCACAATCCCTAGGATCAATATAATTTTCCTCCGTTTTTTCGAACGAACGTTTAATTTCAAATTTGGTTGTAATGATGTTTCACTCATTTAGATTCCCTCGCTTTTTCTTTAGGTTGTGTGGGTGCGAACAAATATAAGGCATGCTCCTTCAAATTTGCCCACTCGGGGTGATGGATAATACTTTCTCCAAGAGTTAAACCTATTCCATTTAAGAAAGAGATATAGGCGCGAGAGATCATAGCTGGCGAAAAGTTTTTGTTGAATTCTCCCATTAACTGTCCCTTGGCATAGACGCATTCGATAGTATCTGTCATTATTTTTGTACTTTCAAGGACCTTCTGTGTAAGTTCAGGAAATCTTATCCGTTGTCCTAAGACATATTGAACAAGCCGCAATTCATTTGTATAGCAATAGATATGATTGAATTGTTCTTCTACCATGTTCTTAATTAATACGCTAGGCGTCCCCTCTTGTTTTAGACAAGCAAGCGACTTCACCTGAATATCAGCAAGCGGCTCAAGGACAGCGGCGTAGAATAAGGCTTCTTTGCTTGGGAAATACTGAAAAATGGTTCCAGCAGTCACTCCCACACGCTGTGCAATGAGAGCCGTTGTGGTATTAGAATATCCATTTTCTGCGAACAGGACAACGGCTTCTTTTAGGATACAACTACGACGCTCCTGTCTTTTTTCTTCATTGATTGGTCTTGCCAAATTCATCCCCACTCTCTGTAGTTTAATTGCTATTAATTAAATGATCGATCAATTAATTAATAATATAACTCTAATTACTAATTATTGCAAGAGTAAATTCATCTTACTCATGCGTAGGATGAAACTTCACAAATAAAAACAAGCCAGAGCGCTGCCCAACATGCGCTCCGACTTGTTTTTTTATATTACTTTGAACGAGTACACGTCCTCACTCCACGCGTACCAGTTGACTGGATTGTAAGCGTGCTGAAGCAAATACAGCGATTTCTCGGCGATTAATCTATTGGGTATATGATTCGTTTTTTACAACCCAAAAAGGCTTTTTATTCTGGTAAAAAACATCAAAAAGTGAGTGGTTCGTGTAGTTTATAATCTTGTTGTTATTATTAATCATTAGGAGATGAAAATATGGTAGAAGTAAGAATTGAAAAAAAAACTGCTTTCAAGATTGTCGGTCGGAAAACCTGGGTAGGACAAGATAATGAGTCTTTTGGACAATTTTGGGAAGAATGCAAAAATGAAGGTTTGCTTGATGTGTTTGAGAGTATTCGTAAAAACAGTCCGGATACCGTTACGAAAAGTAATGCAATTGGAGTTTCATGCGTAGAAAATGATCCAAGCAAAAGGGACTTCTATTTTTATGTCGCGACTGAGTGTGACTGTTGTCCGGAGGGATTTGATTTGGAGGAATATACCGTGCCCGCTTCAGAGTGGGCGATATTTCAAAACTACGGAGAAATCCCCAACGCCTTAATTGAGGCTGAGTTGTATGCATTTAAAGAATGGCTGCCGAATTCACCATACATTCATGCTAATGTACCGGAAATTGAGGCTTATCCTCCCAGTAAAAAATCAGAGAAAGGCTTTTCGTGTGAATTTTGGCTTCCTATTAAAGAAAAAAAGTAGTATGAATATAGGTAAGGCACAACCCTAAGGATGATTTCATGAATTATTACGATAAAATACAAAAATCAATCGATTACATTGAACAGCATTTGAAGGATAATCTAAGTGCCTGTTCCATTGCAGAGCAGGCTTTTTTTTCTGTTACGCATTTCTATCGAATCTTTCAAGCCATGGTGGGAGATCCGGTGAAAGAATATATTCGTAAAAGAAGGTTGAGCCAAACAGCTATTGAACTGCTCACATCCGATATACGAATCATTGAGCTTGCCATAGATTATGGTTTTGAATCGCAAGAAGTATTCACCCGCGCTTTTTCCAAACAATTCGGCATTACGCCCGTGAGATATCGAAGACAACAAGAGAAAATCGTACTATATGAAAAGGTGAATGTGGAAAAAAAAGCTCAAATGAAATTGAACTTAGCATCTTTTTTTGTGCCTCGCATTATTCTTAATAAAACATTTCATGTCGTTGGACTAAAGCAAATCGTTAAGCCTGGGTCTGATTCGATAGGGACCTTGTGGGCTGCATTTCATGAAAGAAGGTCAGAAATCGAGTGTTCCTCATCAACAGATGCATGGTTAGGGCTATGCGAATATATGCCCGATATTACCGATGAAAGTGATTTTACTTACACGGCTTGCGTCGAAGTATATGATTTCAACAATATCCCTAACGGTATGACCATCAAAACAATACAGTGCTCAAAGTATGCCGTCTTTACTCATAGAGGTTCTTTGAATGATTTAAAAAACACATATAACTATATTTATGGAGTATGGCTGCCTGAATCGGGACATGAATTAGCTGAGCTTGATACGATGGAATATTACGATAACAGGGCAAGCGGCTCAGATTCTGAATTCGATATATATATTCCAGTTAAGTAATGATTCACGTGAACATCCCATCAATGACAGGTACGTGTGGGTCAATAAATAACTATACCCAATAGATAGGAAGACGGGCTTGTTGTTCCGCTTGGCGATTTCGAAGCCTCGTCCGACCACGGGAACCAGTTCACCGGATTATGGGCATGTTGCAGTAAAAACAGCGACTTTTCTTTGGCTAATCTATTGGGTACTTTTTGAGTTGTCATAGGGTATCACCTCGTCGTTTCATGTTGGATTTGGGTTAAGTATTGTTTAGGGTTAGTTTACCCAATTTGGTGGGAGAGATCGCAAAGGGAACCAGCTTATATTCCCCGTAAAGTTTTACGAATTATTTTCCACTTATCATATCCACAAAAAGATAATGATTTATTTCAAGACGATTTTCAAAAATAAGGTTTCTAATTTCTTTTTTTCTTTCAATTAACTTGTAGTTTATGCTTTCAGACTCATCTTTTTTAATGTGTTCAACCAATATAAATTCAAATTCTACATACTCATTAACTTTTTTCTCCAATCTCTTTTCCTTGCTCACCTCGAAATATTTGCATTTCCGATCTATTGCCTGCTCAATGTCATTATCCAATACCTTACATTTAAATAATTTTTGATTTGGTAGAAGGTATAGAAAATAATACGGTAAATTAAATTTTGTTATACCTTCAAAGTAATATCCTTTACTACTAACAAAACTTGTAAGAAGTTTTTCGAATTTATTTTGAGAAATATGGAAGCCTAAAATCTTAGAAATACATTCACGTAATTCTTCTGGATAAGTTTTGATAAGTCTTACAATCTCGTTATTCTTCTTTTGCCCAGGAATATCTGTATATAACTTACCAGCTTTGTCATTATGGAATGGACAATCTTTATATTCATATTCGTCAAAATCAGCTAATTGCGGTACATTTTCAGTAAAATGTCTCCCATGTAGTGCTCGTATTCTTTTCCTATCCGTTTGATCTTTAACATATAAACCAATAAAATTTATTGGATTACCACAGGCAGGACATATTGCTAAGTATCTCATCCTTTTTCTAATTTCTTGACAGTAAGGATGTTTCTTATCAGTTAATTTTTCGAAATTATCTCTTGTAATTTTATATATTCTATTATCATTAAGTATCTTAAATGAATCCATCTCTTTCCTCCATCTTGTAAGATTCTAAATGTGCAATTAATAAATTTATTTTAAATAACACTCTTGATATTTTATAGATATCCTTTTATAGATATCCTGTTACAAAATGATGAGCCTTCAAAAATCAAAATAAATATATTTTGATTAATATAGCTATTTACTTGATGATAACAAAAGTCTCTAGCTTGTAAATCATTTTACTGGATTACGTTCGTACTATAGCAAATATGACACTTTTCGAGTTGCCATGGGCATCACCTCTAGACATAGGGATTCTCGATAAAATGTTACTGGAGGTTTAATCTAAAAGAGTAAAGACAGACTTAAAGAAAGGAAAAGGTAACCAAAAAACAACACACAAGTATGTTTCATGAAATTTTCTCTCTCAACATGTAGCCAACAACAGAGCCTTGTTCGACTAAAAAATTTAATATCACTAAAACTTCCTGTTTTTGTTTTTTTCCTCTTCTTATGTCCTCCCGTTGTACATAAATATATTTTTTAATGATGGACTCTAAATAATACACAGTATTTGTATCTAATTTCGAGTTCCATAATACTTCACTTCTATTTAACATTTCTGAAATCCAGATTACTCCTGAGAGTAAGTAGCTGCCACCAATACTGTTTAATAGCTTGGACAGTGAGTATAAAGTAGAAGGACAATGGCCTATTTTTTTGGAAATTTCTTTAAAAAATCTTTTTTTCTCTTCACCAAAGGTTCGCCACTCCGTTGCTGTTTCTTTCCATTGGACCTTTGCGAATAGGTAGCTTTTTATTATGTCGCTTACATACCAGTGCTGCTCTCCCTCTTTAGCGAGTGTGGTTACTTTCTCAAAGAAGGCTTCCCATACTTTCCAAAACTTATCGTTAGTATTAAGGGTATCCTCAGCAATAATAAATTGATCAAATAATTCTGAGAAAACCTTTGAACTATTAAAATTTTCAATAAACGGCTTTAAATACAATGGTATGTGCGTTTCAGCAGAGCTTAAAACCAAGTTTGAGAATTTGACTAAAAAATCATGTTTAACAGAGTAATCAATTCTATCTTCTCTTCTATCTGATGCAAATTCAGTTGCAAATTTAGATATTATATCTTGTGCAATTTGTATGTGCTCAGGATTTTCAGTTCCCAAAGGGATCAATTGAAAGGCTATTATCAAGTAACTTAAATCTAATTCGCAAACCGCTTCCAGATCATTTAGTGTAATTTCGTTCGATATAATTTTTTGTATATCATTTTCATAATCGCGAGCCAAAGTCTCGATTACTTCATTTTCACTCAAACCATAACTACTTTGTCGATGTCTTTCCTTCCAGAGTTTTTCACGAACCAATTTATATTTGGGAATTAAAAACAGATACCCAATGAAAATAGCATGAGCATCTTCAAAACTCAAATCCCACAAATCCTTTAGGATTGCATTAACGGAGAAGTCTGAAAAGTCAGCATTCATACCAATGCTATTTGAGTCAAAAAGTATCATCAGCAAAATAAACTTGATAACGTCCTTTTCATTGGGGAATTTTTGCATTAAGATAGGCAATACTGAAATCGTAGATTCCACCCCATCTGATATCTGGTACTGGTAATTCGCTCTAAACGATGAAGTGGCTGCTTCCAGTATAATCTCTTTACAAAAATCTTTATCTTCATCAGTAAGCATATTGCGAAAATCCCTAATTAATACAGCAGAAACCTCTGAAGGAATTGAATGATTCATTAAAAAGAAACCTTCATATTCATTATGTTTGTTAAGTATTTCCGTTTCAGAGAGTCGTTCAAACTCCCCAATAATCTCCCGTACTTCCTTAAGTGCACGTTTAGGGTCTTCCTCATAACTGATGTACTGCTTGTACTGTTCTTCATTTTTCATTCTATAGTTTGCCCAAAGCTTTAACGAAGTGTATTTCATCTTTTCAGAACTTTGTCTTAATGAGGATTCACTATACTCACGCACCTCTGGCTCCAACTCAGGATTAAAACTTATTAGAATATTACCATCCTCTTCTTCCAACGTAGGGTTCATTTTTCTACTATCCATTCTTGCCAAATAAAGCTTCCACGTTTTTGTATACTCATCTTCATCTGATACTTCTGACAATTCCTTGTAGTATGTGTCCAGAACATCCCAAATAGCTTTTTGTCTTCGTTCTGCTTCCTCTTCACTAATTCCTTTAGTCCTAAAAAATTGATATTCAAGCGCAATATGTTCGAGGCTCTTTGATCTATGTTTATCATTACAGGTTTCGATACGTTCGTCCTGATAAAGCTTAGAACTATAGTTTAATCCATATCCAATGGAATAATTAAATTTTGAAGATTGATCAAGTACCATTCTACTAGTGTCATAAAAGAATAAATCTTTAGTTTTAAATAAATTGATTGCAACATTAAATGTTTTTTCTGGGTATGCCAGAACAACACTCACAACAATTGCAGTTATCGAAGTTGACTTGGAGTTTATTAATAAATACAAAAGCCAGCCTTCTAATGCTCTAGCATCAATATCTTTTGCAGCCTCAAGAAGCACCTTTTCCAAAGCCATATGCATTGATTCCAGGACATCAGGAGCAACTTGAGTCCCTCTATAGACATTCCACAACCTATTACAAATATATTGTTTGTAACTTTTATCTTCAACATAAAGCTGTGTTGTTTCAACTTCATTTTGTCCCAGCTCAGATGTTGCAAAGCATTCTGCTGTTTTATTAGTAAAATCTAAAATAAAGTTAATTGTCTGTGCGAATTTAGTTTTCAATAGCCAATAAATTGGAGTTTGATATGCGCTTGCAGGAAAGTATCTACCTAGCCGTTCTTCTATGCAAAAATCTTCTTCAACACCTAATCTCGAATGAAATCTATCAATTCTTTCATTTGAACGAAACCAAAATAAGTCTCCCAGTTTTAACACATATTCTGGTAACGCTTTGACAATCTCCATATTCACAAATATTTTAGTCAGTAACATTTCAATCAAATCATAGTAAGGTGACCTATGATCTTTTGATTTGTTGGTTAATACCTCATCAAAAATAGTTGTTAGTTCCGCTTTAATTTCCCCCGCACTATACAAAATTGTCTCTAGTATTTTATCCTTAATGTCTTCGTCACGGGAAAAGTAAACATTTTCTTGTAATACCCACTGATAATATTTAAGGGCGATTAAACCCGATAGTCTTGTAGTTTCGCCTTTTTTGAAGTTTGAATTCCAATCATGAACAATGGGTAAAATAAAATTCACATTCTTTAACCCGATTTCATCTAAGTTATTATATACAAATTGTATGAGGCTGTTCCATCCACTCCCTTTGGGTCTCGTAAAGATATATTTGATCGACAAGAGATCGATATTCTTAGCTTCTGACTGCCGAAAAACATCGTCCACTTCTTTACAAGAAATTCTTAATAAAAAAGAGGCCCTTCGTAATAATTCTCTATTTTTATCCAAGAAAATTCTTTTGAAAGAACTGAAAAAATATTGGGAGTAATCGCAAAGCAACACGGCAATCATTACTTCGTCTTTCCAAAATCCGATTACTTGCTCATCATCAATTACTTCTTCAATGAATTCTTTGACTGACTCGACTTCAAGATAAAGTTTTTCTGAAATCCAATTTCTAAAACTTCTACGAATCGAAAATGATTCTCCAATTTTTTCAAAGAAGCCAATGTTGCTTTCTTTTTTAACAAACTCAGATTCTATTATTTTTTCTAAAGCCCATTCTTCATAAATATCATGTGCAATAAAATAGCCAGCAATTTCATACCCAAGTACACCCTCTTGTACAAGGGCTTCCATATTGATATCATTTGAATCAAATGATAAAAAGAATAGATTTTCATTTGCTCTTTTAAACGCTATCTGCAAGAAACTTTGCTCCCTAGATGGCCTTGCTTTTTTAATTATTTTATTCCACAACAATTCTTTAAATTTTAAATATCCCACATTACTACCTTCAGTATAAAATTTCAGATATTCACTTAAATAAAAGGGGGTTGTAATTAATTCAAATAACTTATAATCGTTAGGAAGATCGAATTTATAAGTACTTGCCAAGTATCCTAGTTCATCCTGACTTAATTTACTAACATAAATTCTTGAGGGACTAAGTTGAAAGTGATCAATAAAATGAATATCAAGATCAACTAAGTATCTGCTTCTTGCAGTAAAAACAACCTTCCATCCAGTTCGCAGTATTTCTGAGAGAAACTCTTTAAAAGGAATATGATTATTTAAATCCATTAACTTTTCAGCAGAATCTATTACGAACACCTTTTTACTATCATTGTTATGAACATCAATAAAATCTTTAAAATTGGCATCACCAAATAAAAGATCAACATTGGCTACCTCAAATTCATTAGCCTTCATTATATAAAAAGGAATATTATTACCAAAATTATTGTATAAATTTTTAATAACCGCTGTTTTCCCAACCCCTCCTTCTCCACTTAAAACTATTATAGAATCCCGCTCCAAATTAGTATTCAAGTCCTGAAGAAGCTTGCTTCTATCCAACTCTATACTGTACTCATTGAAAACAATTGAGGTTTGAATTTCCAATAATAAAGATTCAGTGTGCCTTCTCATATCCTTTATGGAATCCATAATGTTCTTTTTTAAGCTGAAGAAGTAATGCGAGATTAATTTATTTTCTAATACCACAAAAGGTGATTCAAAATAACTAGCGGTTCTCCATTCTATTTGAATCTTGAGTTTTTCAGCTTCTTTCTCAACTGCAAGCTTAACCTCAGAATCACTTTGAAGTTTACCTTGTCCCCATTCTTGATTAGTAAAAATGATGATTTTTGTTAAGTCAGGATATCTATCTTTGCTTTTTTCCAACATCTCTAATAGATCAATTTTGTGCGCTGATAATGTAGTCTCATAGAATTTTGCCTGCCATCCAATCACATCGTTATCATGAGTTATAGGATTGGTTTCAATACCAGATTGATTCTTGTAGCGAAAAATACCTAATGGCAACTTAAACTCAACACAAAAAAGTAGATAGCACATCCATTCAAAGTTACTCTGTGGGTTCTCACTAAACTTCGCTTTGAATATATTCCAATCTGGTTTAATCATAATCACATTTTCCCCCAATTGAAATTTATAGAGTATATAAAGAAAACACAATTCAAAAAATTACCATGAATTTATTCTACCATTTAGGCTACCAATTTTGAAGAACGTTTGTTTGCCTTTAAATTAGGTTCTTAAGTTGTAGATTTTATTACAAATGACCAAGCCTCTGGACTGTTTCCAGAGGCTCGCTTTCCTATCTATTAAATAAACCCAATTAAAGGGATTTCATCTATAACAAACCGTCAACTCCACCAGATTCCCTTCCCGATTATACACAATCCTCTCCGCCAGCTTCTTCAACGCCCTATTCTTCACTTCACTCGTCACTGCGGCGCTCCACAACTCCCTAAACTGCTTCTCTCATAAATCTGATCCACAGTCGGATAATTCCCTTCATCTACTACAGCATTCCGTAAATCCCTCAACTCTTCTTCCAAGTTCAGAATCTGCCTTGAACGTACTGCCTTCCTCTCCAAAATACTTGTTTCATGATCATATCCTCTTCATACGATTCATGCAGCTTGTCCAACGCCCGCTTCTGCTTCTTCAATTCCTGTTCTTTGACTTCAATGATTGTCTCTGTATCATTGTAGCGGCTGCCATGCAATTCAATTTCCCGTATAATGTTCGGGTCTACATGGATAATCCGATCATAAAGAGCATTGAAAAAATCAGCATCCATTACCTTGCCGCGCTGCTCACATTTGCCGCCATCTTTATACTGGTGATAGCACAATGCACTCCAATACTGCCCTTGCTTCTTGTTCTCTCCTACTCGGAATCTCATCCGTGAACCGCACTTTTCACAATACAACAAGCCTGACAACGGAAAAATGCTCCTCCTGGAATTCGGGTTCAGCATGCGATTCTTAAGCAGCTGCTCCATAATCGCTTCATGTTCTTCCGGCGTTTTCAGCTTTTCATGCGCTCCCATTACCTTAATTCGCTCTTCTTCAGGTACAAGTTCCACTATAGCCCATATGAATTTCACTTGCCAACAACCGTTGCACCGTAATGTTCGACCAGCCCTTGTTCTTTCCATCCGGCTTAATGTTGTATGGCGTGGGTATCTTATTATCCGTCAACCAAATGGCGATATGCCCAAGGTTTGTTCCATTAAGATATTTCTCTACAATCGCTCGGTAAATCGGACGCTTCGTTTCATCCACCAGTACCGACCTTATGTTCTAATCATAATAGTATGGAAACGGTGGCTTTCCGTTTGTCCACATGCCTTTCTTCGCCCCATCTTCTTTGCCCTGCTTCATTCTTCGCTTAATCGTTTTGTATTCTATTCAGGCAAAAATGGACATGAAATCAAAGGATACATCGTCATTGTCTATTTCCAGATCGTATGTCTTGTTTGGCGTGATAATGACTGTTTCTGAGTTTAAGAATGTATCTTTAATGAGTGCCTAATCCTTGTTTTCTCCCCGACCCAAACGGTCAATATCCATGACCACTACGTCATCATAGAGCTGGTCTTCGACATGCCGAAGTAACTTCTGCATTTCTTTCCGGGACTCGATCTTTTCCCCAGAGGCCACTTCTTCATATAACCTATAGGTCCAATTTCGATTCTCGACTAAGGCCAGAAGGGTATCCCTATGCTTCGAGAGAACATCTTCAAATTCACCATCGTCCCGTGATTTTCTTAAATAAACGGTTACGTGCTTAATTGTTTTGCTTTCCATAAGTTCTTCTACTCCAAACGTGTTAATATTTTGCCGCCTTCCAAATAGAATGTTGAGCATTTTTGATCACACATCATCGAATATGACAACTGTAGAATTTTGGAGGCGTGATTTATGAAGAAATGTGAATATGTAATCAAAGAAGTTAATCAGCCTTCCGGCAAAGCGCTTCGACAGTTTCATGAGCATTGGGTCGAGATATTGAGCCGAACTGTCCAAGCCGAGGCCGGGATAGATAGACCTCTTCCCAAAGTGCATCATTCTACGCAGGACAGGCAGAAAACTTAACAAAATAAAAACAAGCCGGAGCGCATGACCCATTCACACTCCGGCTTGTTCTATTTCAGATTATTTTGAATGAATTCCCGTTCCGACTTTTTCAGATACCTTAGTGAATTCTCGAAGGAATACAGGTACATGGAGCGAAGCATCCTCAGCTTTTCAACTGAACCATCCGTAATCACTTGCTTAATGGCCGGGATCATTTGGCTATTCGTAACTCCAAATTACCCAGGTTTTACAAAGTCTTCATTAGCAGGTGGCTGCTCTTCTATGCCCTCATTCAGTCCTTGCTGCTGTTTGCTATCCCCTGTTCAGGGACGATCTCCTGTTTCTCCTGAATAATCAGTTTTTTCTCTGAATTCTCATTGACTAGTTCAGTTGGAGTTTATTCTTTCTCAACCAAGACTTGCTCATCTTGTTGAGTTTGTTCTTGCCCTGTCTCTTCATGAACTTGAATTTCTTCTGCCTAATGCTCAATACTTGTCTGCTCATTTTCACTTTGAAGCTGTTCTGGCATCGATTGTTCACCTTCCAGTCTAACCTGATTACTTCCACGGCTATTTATGCCTGAAACCCTGTTCTTATTTACCATCGCTTAAACTCCTGTAAATTGGTATTTTTATCGAGTCGATCTTATCAACATGCTTGACTCTCGCACACCGTTTCTCCCACTTAATTAGTTAACTATTTTGCTAAGCAGCTTCATTTAAAAGGCACAACAAAGCCTATAGTGAATTTCTACACTACAGGCTCCATTAGCTTGCTTAAAATGATGTATTTATCCATTCCTATAAGCATTCTCCCCAATCTCTCCCGATTACCCAAGACTTTTTCCTAGCCCATGTTACAATCTGCTCCGGTATAAACGACTCCGTAGTAATCTCCATTCGTACAATTTGTTCTGGTCTCAGACTCAGCAAATGTGGCTCCGGCAAGCTGTCCAAATCCCATATGTGATCTATACAGAAAAATATTATTACAGTATCTTTAATTTACCCCTTCTTTAATCAATTCCGTCTCTAGCCGCCCAAAGTCATCTGCTTCAGCCTGTTCAAGAATAGTCAGTAAAAAAGACTCCGCCAAGCTTTCTTTCTTAATAACCTTTCTGGCTTCATCAAAAGTAAACCACTCAGCATGCTCAACTTCCTGATTAATTTGCATAAGTGTCTCATCATGTGCCACAGAGACATAATTCAACATCAGGGTATTGGAACGTTCGAAATATAGGCTTCGCATGTACTTGTATTCATCCACATGCAGTCCTACCTCTTCCTTCACCTCACGGATCAGCGTCTCTTCCGCTGATTCCCCGCGATTGACATAACCAGCCAACAAGATGTAATCCTTCATATTATATTGTCGGATCAACAGTACCTTGTTCCGTTCTTTGTTCAGCACTGCTGTGCTAATCGCCGTACTAAAGATAGGAAAGCGAAACACCTGACAGGAGTCACAATACGGGATTAGTCCCTCTCCTTCACATTCCTTGTAATGTAATTCCGTTCCACAAGCATAACAATACTTCATCACACATCCACCTATTCTCTGAAATGGATAATCCATTTCATTATAGTTCACTGAAGAAATCCCCAGCACATTCTCTCCGGCAAGAACACCCTGCTTAAATTAAGGTTCAGCTACAAGGGAGGAGACAAAGCTTACTCCATGACCAGCCATTACAGCATGAATCGTCTCATTCAGCCCATTAAATTGCACTTCAATTTTAGGAGGAGCAATCTGCTGCTCCCGGCATAACTGACATAATCTTTCTTCGCCGCACTTTTCATCTCTTTTTAAATACTAGAATGTCTCACATTTCAAACTTTCTAAGCGCTTTCCCATACCTCACCAAAACATGCCATAAGAGTTTTAATTCCTGAAGTACTTCCTTATCGGTTCCTCGGTCACGCCAAGCAAGTGGGTTGTGCTTCACGTCCATTGCGGCAGACCCAATCCTGCTAACATCTATATAACCGTTGTGTGAAATGCGCTTCGCCAAGGAAGGCATCGATGGACCCCGAAAATCTACTGGAACTTCGTCTACCCCTAACGCAAAACCCATGTGCCAATAGAGCTGGATGGAATACTGTAAACATATTTGCTCTAAGATTTGCCCTATAGAAGTACCCTTGAATGAAGGATCGGCTACCAGGATTTCCACATCTTCTTTCAGATTAATGTCCCCATGAACTTGAGCTTCAATATAGTGATTGAGATTGCGATTGGCCTCACGGCTTGAAGGATCAGCGAATGGCATGGTGAGATGAACCCGAAGATGGTCGATTAATTTGCGTGGTGTCAGATTTTTTTCACCTATAGCGAAATCCCTATTAAAAACCTCCTTCAATAGAGCTGCTATGATGTCATCAAACGCTGTGTAAGTACCTTTCTCTTTTGGGTTCTGATGTGAGTCCAAATAGGTATATGTACTGCGATAAGAAACCTCTGGAGATAGAAGGAAATAACATGATCCAAAACGCGGAGCCGGCCCATCTGGATGCAGCATCAAATCGAGCGCTCCATATTTGGGACGTTGGCTGTTCGTTGTGCCTTCTTTTTGATATGCACCTCCAAAAAGCTCCTTCTCCCACAAATCCCGTTCACCGCCGGGGTAAGCTGATACGCTGCCATTCGATAGTAATGTTTCAAATTGGCTCTTGTACACTCCCTGCTCTAATAATGCCTCTGCAACACTTTTCTTTGCCGGGTCTAGTCTATCTGGATGGAAATGCAGCGCAATCCTCGCATGCGACTTTATTTTGGCCACAGCATCTTCAAATGCTTCCCGTTCTATATTAGACATGTGAAGAATTTCATGGATAGCTTGAGCTGCTTCATTTTTTCGGCCTCGTGCATAATTCGCAACATATTCTAAAGCCGATAATTGTGACCCTGATAGTTCCTTAATGAACTGAGACTCCCTTTTATTAGAAGCATGTTCATCGCCTTTCTTTTCCATTACTTATTCGCTCCTTCCTTTGTCTTATTTTCTCGTCTCACTGTATTACACACACACGCTATTTATCGGTATATTTTGGCATAACTTTTTATATCAATCAAGCACAGAAAGACACTACCTTTTACTACGGTAGTGTCTACTATCTGTTGTGGAAAAGCGATCATTTAGCGATACTTACTCATTAGAGCGTGCGAAACTTCATATCCTTACAATCGATGTGGAACGTAAATGTTCGCTTTTCACTTTTTCCCTGGAGCGAAAGTTGAAAAGTTACGTTTTCAATATTTTTCTCCGCCAACCCTTTATGACTTACCCAACCATGTATTTCTTTCATAGGTTTGATGTTTACTTTACCAAAATCAGGATTTTCAGGAGCAATTCCCACAGTTTCAGACTGTTTACCTACGACATGATCGTTCGCAACTACGAACGAGCTGGGCAAATCAACTGAGATATCCTCATTGTCTGTATTGTTTTTGACCGTGACTTCAAAGTCAGTCGTACTTTCAGTAAGCCTAATGGCATGTACGGTAACTTCAACATCTTTTAGTTTTTCTGTAATAGGAATTTTCTCCAATTTCACATCTCTGTCGCTAGAAGTGGAACTCTCTTTCTGTTCATCCGTCTGATTGGAGTTCAATCGGATGATTCCATCTTCGAAAGCAACCTCGTATCCAACCGCTTCCGCAACTTCACGAACGGGAAGATAGGTTCTACCCTGGATTAAAATCGGCTTGTCACGCAAGACTTGCTCTTTACCATCAATAAATAATTTATATGCTTCGGTCTCCGCTGTTAAGTTCGCTGCAGATGCGGAAATCCCGGTGAAGAATATAGCACCGCAAATAAATCCTATACCTATTTTTTTCATGCTTCATTCCTCATCCAATGTCTGACATCAATTTCGATCGTGGCGTCTTCTATAGCTTTATATTTATGTTGCACGGGTTCTCCGGTTGAATCCACCTCAACGATTCCATCCCGTCTACTGATTTGGTAGATAAATTCTGCATGTAGAGGCACTTGCAGTTGATTGCAGTACGTACCCTTGCTCGGATCATGAAGCAAAGGAAACCATGCATAAAGATTCATATCGTCGGGTGTATTTGGCGGAACATGCACGACCATGTCCAAGGTCACAAACTCTTTTAGCTCACTCACCACACGAATCTCTGTAGTAGCTTCCAAGTCCTTGTATTTCACGGTTACCGAGGTGACCCCATGTTTCTTAGGCATAAAGGTTCCATTCGCTAAAACATCCACGATCTCTTGATCTTCCACATGATAAGTCGCTCGTAATAGGGACATTTTAAAGTCATCCCCAAATTCAAGAATCGGGTTCAGTCGACTTGTAGGACCTACAATACCAACCTCTTCACAGCCGACTAAGGATAATGAGCGTGCTTCGCCCTTACATCCAAAAAAATGAATGAGCGGAGATGATAATCTTGCTGCCCAATCTTTTTCCACATGAGCTGCTCCAGGATCATTGAAATAAATCAATTGGGTGTCGGCTTCGTACCCTAAATCTAGCAGTTCCTCCGTCACTACACGGGTATGCTTCTCCATAACCAGAGTTCCTTCAGCGCTCCCTAAATCAATCCATATTTGAGATAGGGGTTGCTTCGTTGTGAACGTATGATAAAGCCTGATTTCTTCGGATGAAATGGGATCTACACAATAAAAATAAGGGGAAACGATAGCCAGCTTACCGAATATATCTGGATGACGAAACCCGATATGGTAGGTAACTTGCCCACCTCTAGATGAACCCATTAACGCCGTGTGTTCGGGACCCGTTTTCGTTCGAAACACAGAATCCACGTAAGACTTCACTTCTTCAATGATAAACTTTTCATATAAATGACCTTTGGGTTGAACGGGAACTTTATCAAGTTGATAATGCACCCCTTCCAAGTCATGGGTATATTCGTCGGATCTCTCTAGTCCCATGTTAGGAATACCTACAACGATAATTTCTTCCATTTTGTGCTCATGAATCAATCGATCGACGGTTTGATCCACATGCCAAGAATACCCATTGAAGGCGGGATGGAAAATATTTTGCCCGTCATGCATGTATAATACAGGGTATCGCTTCGTCTTTTCATACGTATAACTTGGAGGAAGATAAACATAAATATCTCTCTTATTATCCAAATGTGTCGAGTAAAAGCTCTCAATCCTCAAAATACTAGACTTGTATGTCATTTTCATCACCTTTTACAATTCTCGGGTATAAGATCTACCCAATGATCTACTTCGTAATTCAGGATTAATCCCTCATCCGTTGTGAACTTTCGATATGGAATTTCCCTGCCTTGATTGTCTGTCTCATGCATGCCTAAACCACGAGAAATACGGAATTCAAATGAAATGCCTCTTGGCACCTCAAACGTCCCGCCATATAGTCCTTCTTGAATCTTCGGCAACTCAATACCGGCATATAACATATCTGTTTCTGGCGTAAATGCCGGCACTTTAACGGAAAGATTCACGGTGACCGTATCGGAAATATAAGGAACAACTGCGATTTCTAATTGGGCAGTTAGGTTGTTTTTTATATAAGTAACGACGGTGTTCCCAGCTTTTTTGGGGATTAATCTTCCGTCCTTTGTTACCTCCAAAATATCAGGATCGCCAACTTCATAGGTTGCATCTAAATCTGTCATCATAAATCCACTATCAAAGTGTACCACCGCATTTAAGGTTCGCTTGAGTCCATCGATGCCAACAGCTTCAGGACCTAGCAATTCAACACGGACCGGCGTACCTATTTCGCCAAAAAAATAGATTAAAGGCGCGTGAACCCGAGCCGCCCAATCTTTTTGCGAGTGGCCGGAATGGACAGCAAAGTAATACATCAGGTCATTCCCAGGCTGGTAGCCGCTGCTAATAAGTACATCTGCCACATATCTCACATGCTTCTCCATCACGGTAAAACCCTCAGCATCTCCTACATCCATCCATATTTTAAGATCCTTTTTTTCCGTGTAGACGCGGCCTAACCAACGATCTTCCATCGTGCTCGGATCTACACTAACAAAGAATGGGCATAACGCACCCACCATACCAAAGGTAGCTGATTGACGGAATCCGATATTGTAAGACACGAGCCCGCCCGCCGAGGATCCCATTAACGCCGTATTATGTTTATCAGGTAACGTTCGATATTCCTTATCGATGTATGGCTTCACTTCCCCAATGAGGAATTCCTCATAAAGTTCGCCTTGATTTGTCGTATTGAAAATATTGTGACCCTCGGGATTGGCATGCATATATTCTGATATTCTTGTATCTTCCACATGAGAGATCGCAACAACGATAATTTCTTTCATTTTCCCTTGAGAAACCAGGGCATCCACTGTGGTATGAATATCCCAAGATTCACCTTTTTGATCTTCAAAAAACATATGCTGACCGTCATGCATATAGAGAACAGGATATCGTTTGTTTTCGTTCTTTTCATAGCTAACGGGTAAGTAAATAAACATATCTCTCTCATTCTTAAGAATACTGGAATAAAAGTTCTTGATGGCGATTAACCGCGATAAATTCACAAGGCATTCTCCCTCAACTAATAGTTAGGAGTGGGTCGACAAGAAGAAGAATTTCTCATTGTTTACGTAATCCACATCCTGAATGTAACGATCCATCATATGGACAATTTCTTTATAATCATTCAAATCGAACCGAATTTGATTCATGTCGTCTCCCAGGATTTCCGAACAATTGCATGTGCAGATGGCGACGATATTTTTATGTGTTTTGTATACTTCATTCGCCAAAAATTCGTTCATGACCATACCAGGGCTGTCTGGAAATTGGGATAAGAACGTATTCATGCTGCTAGCCGAGTTATCTGAGACATAAATCCGGTCTTCTGCTAAATTTGACTTTTGCTTAATAAATTCCACGAATTCAACATTGTTATAGGAATCCATCACCAGAAATTGGGGCGATTCGCCAAGTAATCTCTGAGATAAATGAAAGCTTTGCTCCAAGTCTGGGAGGACTTTGTGAAACAATGAGTTATCAATGTAACTATCCATGACAAATACAGGAACCCCAAACCCAAAGTAATTGGATATCGTCGAAAATCTGTCTTGATCCACATTCATTAAGAACGCACCGTCCAGATTTCTTTCCATAATGATCTTATTGGATGGCGTCATGCTGTCGATTTGCATAAAAAGGACATGGTATCCTAACTCGCTGCATAACTGCTCAAGTTTAAAAATGGTTTTCGCATATTTTAAATCAGACCATACGTGTTGCTTTTCCTCTTTGAACAAGATAATGCCGATTAATCCGGTTTTCTTGATTTTTAAAGATTGGGCTGTTCGGTTGGTCACGTATTTCAACTGTTGGGCAATTTTCAGAACTTTAACACGCGTTTCATCCGAAATGGATTGCGTCTTCACATTGTTTAAAATATAAGAAACTGTCGCGATCGATACATTTGCTTCTTTTGCTATATCTTTTATTGTAGTTTTTTTCATGGAATAAACCGCCTCTACTTAAACGTTTAAGTTATTAAGTCGATTTAACCATATCCCTATTCCTTTGTCAAACGGGTACCATTATAGGTTTTTTAATACGATCCATCCGAATGCAGGTAAACTTACGGCAATCGTATCCCCTTCTATTTCGTATGTTCCGTTGCCTATTATTTGTTCGAGTGAAGGTGCCTGATGAATGTTGAACGCAACTTGTTCCGATTGCTCGCTGTTATTAAAACAAATGTAGATTTGTTCATTGGCATTCTTTCTTTGTACGACAAGCTGATTAATCCCTTAACCCTTACCCTTTATCCGCACCTGCTGCGATCCCGTTAATTAAATATTTCTGGAAGTACATATACAGCATCGTAATCGGCAATGCAACGAGCACAGCACCCGCAGCGAATAAGGTAAAGCTGGAATTCGTCTCATTCGCCACCATATTATATAACCCTTGCGCTAACGTCATTTTTTCCGATGATCTGAGAACAATTTGCGGCAAAATAAAATCCATGAAAGGTGTAATAAAACTATTCAATGCGACGAATGTAATGGCCGGCAAGGATAATGGTAAAATAATTTTTAAAAATGAATCCTTATTACTAGCGCCATCTATAAAAGCAGCTTCTTCGAGACTTTTGGGAATCGTGTCAAAAAGACCTTTCATCACCCATGTCCCCATGGAAATGGACCCGCCTGCATAAATCAGAATTAACCCTAGATGTGTATCTAACAACCTCGTTTGCAACAGCAGAACAAAAAGTGCCATGACCGATAAGAAGCCGGGGAACATTTGCAAGATTAATAACGTCATTAATCCCTGTTGTCTACCTTTAAAGCGAAATCTAGAAAAGGCATAAGCCGTCGCGGCTACAAGTGTCGTGGATATCACCGCGTTCGAAATGGCGATCTTTATCGTATTTTTGTACCACAATCCAAAATCCGTGTTCTTCATCAGATTAACATAATGAGCAATCGTGGGATGATCAGGGAACATTTGACTCACCAATAAGGTATTGCCGGGATTAAGTGACGTTCCAAGCACCCAAATAATTGGATATACGGTGGTAATCGTTAGCACGATAAAAATCATGTAAATGCCAATGACCAGCAAGTTGTTTTTTATTTTCGACATTTAGACCAAATCCTCTGCTTGATTTGACTTCATCCGCCTGTAATTCCATAAGGAAAAAATCGCAATGAAAATGAACATAATGATCGACACAGCAGAAGCCATATTAAATTGACTTTGGTTTAGTGTCATTTTAAAAATCCATGAGATCAGAATATCGGTGCTTCCCGCGTAATAATAGTCAGGATTATTCGGTTGCCCATCCGTAAGTAAATAAATCAGATTAAAATTATTAAAGTTAAAAGCGAATTGCATAATAAAAATAGGTGCGGTAGCCAATAAGACAAGCGGAAGCGTAATCTTAAAAAAGTTTTGTAGTTTTGAGGCGCCGTCTACCTCTGCAGCTTCGTAAATGTCACGCGGCATTGTCGTTAAGATCCCCGACATCAACGCCATGAGAAAAGGAGTTGAGAACCACAAATTCACAATAAGGATGGATACTTTCGCCATCGTCGGATCTGAGAGCCACGGCACCGGTGAGAAACCAAGCTTCGTCACCAAATCGTTAATGGGACCGAATGACCCGTTCAATAGCACCCTAAAAACCAAGATCGATATGAATTGTGGAACCGCCCAAGGCAGGATAAAGATGGTCCGCCAAAATTTTTTAAATCGAATCTTCGGATGATTCACCATCATCGCTAATAAAAGACCACTCAGAAAAACGGTGGTTGTCGAAACTGTAGCCCATATCAAATTCCAGACGGATATACCGAAGAAGGTAGATCTCCATGATTCTTGTGCAAATAGATCATAGAACACGCGAAATCCGATCCAGTCCACTAATGCGCGATCCGGAATATGTCCAGGCGCAGAATAGTTGGTAAATGCAATCAACACATTAAATAGCAGGGGTATAACGGTAACAAACAGGACAAAAAAAGCTGCGGGTAATAACAAAAGGTAAGGCAATTTACGAAATTTCATAGTTTGAATGGAATCTTTAAATCGCGGAGCACATTTACCTTCGTCTCTGAGCGCTCCGTTTTTCCTGGCATCATAAATATTCATGAAATAAAAACCCAAGTACAAAAGAATGACTATGAATGTAATCAGACCGTTGATTAATAGAAAAATAGAATGGTCACCCTGCACGACTTTCCCCTGAATAACCTTTGTAGGTACATCCCCTAACGTTATAAATCCTACAATGCCTTTATAGGCAACAGGATAATAGTTCCAGAAGAACAATTGAGCTAGGATCATATATATTAGGCCCTTTAGATATTGCTTGTTATACAGTTGGCCTAATCCGATAAAAACCGCTGAGAAAATCGTGGCTTTCGTCTGATGCTGACGAGAACTTTTGTTCAAATGCATACCTGAGACCGCCTTATTGAGATTTGGAGTATCATCCTACTTTTTCGTATTTATGGCTGTTTTGATTTGATTTACGGCTTTGTTCAGAACGGTACCCGGGTCTTGATTGTCATTCCAAATGGATGAGAGCGCAGCACTTGCTGGAACCCAAACATTCCCCATTTCCGGGATAGACGGCATCGGAGTTGAATACTTCGCTTGCTCCAAGAAAGCCATGGTATTCGGGTCTTTCGTAAGGATCGGATCGTCCATCAAATCTTTCCTCGGCGGCAATTGCGTTGTCATTTCAAAACGTTTCGTTAAACTTTGTTTACTTGTCACATAACTAGCAAACAATTTGGCAGCAACCGGATACTTCGTATACGAATTCACATATAATCCTCGAATGCCTGAAAAGCTTACTGGATGTTCGCCATTAGGCAATAGTGGTAGCGGAGCTACGCCATATTCCATGTTCGAATTCGCCAAACTTGAGATGAACCACGGTCCATTGATAATGGCAGCTGTTTTACCTTCTTGGAAAAATCCAGTGATAATATTATCATTGATGTCGTTGATGTTGAGAGGCAGCACTTTGTTAAAGGATTGTAGGAATTTAGCTCCTTCAATCGACTTCTCATTATTCAGACCGATATCATTGACATCTGTTCCATGATTGCCAAATACATATCCACCGTACCCACCAAGGAATGAATAAGATAAGTACAACTGACCTACATCCCACATAAACCCATATTTTTTGTTTTTCGGATCGTTGTACGTTTCGGCGAACTTGATAATCTCCTCGTAAGTCTTCGGTGCTTGTTCCATCAACTTCTTATTGTAAAAAAGCGCATACGTGTCAATGGCTGTTGGAAACCCATACAGAACCCCGTCATAACTAACACCATCTATTGCAGAAGACAAAAAATCATTTTTTTCAGCATCGGTGAACACATCATTTTGCAATACAAGTCCTGCCATCACAGCGTTCCCTAATTGATCATGTGGTGAAGAGAAGACATCAGCCCCAATTCCAGCGGGTCCATCCGTGGTAAGTTTCTTGACGGCATCTATCGCAGGCACAGGCTCTACCTTTACTTTTATGCCATATTCCTTTTCAAATCCTTGTGCGACCGCTTTCATAAAATCGAATTCAGGACCTTTTGATTCCCATACAAGTAATTCCGCCCCGACCTCTGGCTTCATCCCATCTTGTTGTGCGTTTCCTGCTGCTTCATTCCCTTGCGATTGCTGGCTTGCTGATTGACTTTCCGTTCCACATGCAGTGAGCAATGAAAAGCTGAACAACGTTAAAACAATGGTGGAAATCAACAAACGTTTGGACACAGATACTCCCCCTTTTCGATCACTTAAACGTTTAAGTGGTATTTCACTGCTATAGTAACTTCTAATCCCTACCAAAGTCAATGTTAAATTCTTACAAAACAAAAGACGGATGAACTTTGCTAACGTCCATCCGTCTACTAATGTAACTTTTTTATAGAACCGTATCCGCCTTGGGATGCAATAGCATATTCATTATGCGATCTTACTCGTTTTCACTCACATCTCTTGGATCAACAGGAAACTGAACCATCTCAAGCACTTCACCTAGCGAGGTGACTCGAATGGCACTCAATGCGACTTTCCGGTAAGCTCCGGTATCAATATTCCATGAGTGAGATGCCTGATCATACTCAGGAGACCCAGACTTGCAAGGCGTGTGGCCGATAATTTGAAGTTTACCTACATTTCTCAACGGTGTTCGATTCCATAACACGCCTAACTCATTTCCTTCATCAAATGGGAATTCTACCTGATCTGCAATACCAGCATGGCTTATTAATACATGCTCGTTCTCCCAAATAAGTGGAAGCTCATGAATCCATTCGGATACCTCCTGAAGCTCTATGTTAGCGGATCTAAGCTGATTCAGCGTTTCAAAGCCGCATTGTGGTAGCCAATATTCGTTAGGACCATTCTCTATATGCTGAATAAACTCGTATTCATGGTTGCCCTTGAGAAATACAGCGTTTGTGCCATACCGTTGTCTCAGTTCCTTAGCCAATCGTAGTGTTCCCGGCGTATCGTTCCCACGGTCGATTAAATCCCCTAATTGGACGAGTCGCTCCTTATCAGGATTCCAATGTCGGTCAAGCAGCCCTTTAAACGTATGAAGACATCCATGTACATCGCCGACGACAAATAGATTCATAACTTTTATCTCCTTTATAGTTATTGAATAAATTTAACAGGAACTCTGAATCTTTTTCTACCTCTAGTCTATAGTTGAATACATTTTGTTGCCTGGATCCGCGTCAATTGATGAAATCTATGTTATGGTTGAAGCTACTATACACATGACATAAATAATAAGGATGAACCTGAATTGAATAATATTAGCTCGATCCCTAACTATATATACACGTATGCATGCCGTGAGGAAGAACAATCCTTATGCGAATTAGAGTTACGCTCTCTTTTTGGAATGCAACCCCCGGCTAATCTTTTTAAAAGTACAGTCTCCATTAATCCTAGCCGTAGCCCCTTTATTAAAGAGCGTATTGAATTGCTCTACGAGGGCGACAGCCTTGCCGATATATTAGAGCAAGTACAGCAGATCGACATGCTTGAATCCACATTCAAGGTCATTTTTGTGAAAACAAATGATTTGGAAGGCTCAGAAAAAATAGAGTTTCCTGAACGCCGCGCCATTGAGCGGGAAATGGGACTGCATATTACCGGAGAAGCTGACGTCTATCACCCTGATCACGAATTTGGTCTCGTCACCCTCGGAGGTCGGTGGTTCTTTGGTCACTATGTTAAGAATAAAGCGGTTTGGCTTCACCACATGCAAAAACCACGAAACTATTCGATTGCTTTGAGCACACGTGTAGCCAGAGCTGCTGCGAATATTGCCGTTCCCCATCCGTTAGGCGTTACAGCCATAGATCCCTGCTGCGGGATTGGAACCGTACTTGTAGAGGCGCTTTCCATGGGAATCAATATTGTTGGCGGAGATATCAATCCCTTTATTGTTCGTGGAGCCCGCGAGAACCTTGCTCATTTTGAACTCGAAGGGGAAATCACCTTAGGGGCCATATCCCAGATCACTTCACACTACGATGTTGCTATTATCGATATGCCCTATAATCTATTCTCCACTACGACGCCAGAGGAACAGCTATCGATCCTTCAGCATACACGCCGTATTGCGACCAAAGCAATCATTATCACCATTGAAACGATTGACGAGATGATTGCTGAGGCTGGACTGACAATTACAGATCGCTGTGTAGCCAAGAAGGGAAACTTCACTAGACAAATTTTGGTTTGTGTGTGAATCTAGCGTAATGATACGAAAAGAGACTGGACCTAAAGGTAGATCATGATCTACCTTTAGGTCCAGTCTCTTTCTCAAAATATACCCCTCTGAAGCTTATTAGACCTTCGTATCCAATTGCTGGATAACTAAACCGATGAAATCATGAACAAACATCTCCTGTTGCTCCCTACTTCTCGTGCCCAGCAAAATGGAATTCATTGAAGAAATCCCCGGTACGTCCACTCTAGCAAGAACACCTTGCTTCAATAAAGGTTCGGCTACAAGGGAGGAAACAAAACTTACTCCATAACCAGCCATTACAGCAAGAATCGTCTCATGCAGCCCATTAAATTGCAATTCAATTTGGGGTGGATTGATCTGCTGTTCTCGGCATAACCGAAGTAATCTTTCTCTCGCTGCACTTCCCTCTTCTCTCATAATAAACGGTTCTGAGGCAATTTCTTTAAGTGTCACCTTGTGAAATGCATAATTATGCCCGGGTGCTACGACGAACAAATATTCATCCCTGTACAGCTCTGTACATTCAAACTCATCTGGATTTGCGAAGGGCACACCCATGTCGCTGTAGATCGCTACATCGACCTCAAAGTTGATTAATTTTTCAATAGCTTCGTGCGAGTTGACCGTCGTAATCTGTACGTCAACGGCTGAATATTTTTGTTTAAATAAGGAGGCCCACTTCGGAATGAGTACACTTGTAGCTAGATAATTTCCGGCAATCCGTAATTTCCCTTCAGGATAGTTATGATGGTCTTCGATCAAATTCTGTACCTGCTCCTCGATTAAAAACATCTTCTCCAGCGGCTTAATCAGCTTGTTCCCTAAAGGAGTAAGAACCAGCCCCCTGCCCTGAATGTTGAATAATTTTATATTGTTCTCTTTTTCAAATTTGCGAATTTGTGCCGAAATAGCCGGTTGGCTGATATGTAATTTTTCTGAAGCTTTCGTTACACTGCCAGTTACCGCCACATAATAAAACAATCTCAGTGCATGAAGGTTCAACGGCATCTCCACCTATATATAAAAGTTATACATATTCGATATTATATATTATTCGTTTATATGTCTACATATTATACTAGACTTACATTTCAATGAGGAGGACTACAGCATGGAAACTACGTTATATTTGACCCGGCATGGACAAACCGAATGGAACCTGGTGAAAAAGATGCAGGGACATATGGATTCCCCTCTTACACAACTTGGGGTTCAACAAGCCCAATGGTTGGGCGAGCGTTTGACCACCGTTCCGTTAGATGCTATTTATTGCAGTTCCAGCCCCAGAGCGATAACTACGGCAGGTATTATATCAGGTCATCGGTTTTCGGAGATCGTGAAACTTGATTCACTAAAAGAAATCAACATGGGGCTATGGGAAGGCCAGCATATCGAACAGATTATACAGGATTCTCCTACTCCATTTTATCAATTTTTCAATGAACCTCATTTATACCAACCCACGGGTCAGGGGGAGAGCTATAGTGAATTAATGAAAAGGGCGCTTCCTGCGATCCAAGATATCCTGACGAATCATAAGGGCCAACAAGTGCTTATTGTAACGCACCGGATCACGTTAAAAGCGATTATGAGCTATTTTATGAATAAACAGCTGCATGAAATCGGGAGCATGCCCGACATTCACCCAACTGCGCTATGCAAAGTTACTATTCATAATGATATTCTGAACGTTGATTTATATGGGGACACCGCTCATTACCAAGATTAAATCTCCATCGCAAGTTCATGTTCCTTATCCCCTTTTCAACGAAAAAAAGACACTAACGTGACGTTAGCGTCAGGCTGTCGAGAAAGTCTCGATAGCCTTCTTTATGTCATATAAAACCTCTCGAGAGTAGATAATCTTTGGCTACCTCTTCGGGTTTTTCATGCAGCACATCGACGCGATAGTTTAGCTCCCGCATGTCGTCATCGCCAATCTTGCCTTCGAGCTGTTCCAGCACCGGCCTGAGCTCGGGGTATCGTTCGAGGGTATCAGCGTACAGCAGCGGGATGGCGTTGTAATTGGGGAAGTACTGTAGATCATCCTTCAGCACTACAAGCCCGTATTCCCGGATCAGGCCGTCAGTGGAGAACACATCGATAACATCGCACTGGTCGTTCATCAGAGCGGTATATCGGGGGGTGCCGTCCAAGGGCCGCACACTCAGGAATTCCATACCGTAGCTGGCCATCATTCCGTTGATGCCGTCCGCGCGGTTCATAAACTCCAGTGTCGGCGAAATGCGCAAGTTTTGGCTCACCCTGGCGAGGTCGGACAGCGTTTTCAGATTGTACTGCTGGGCGGTTTCGGCGCGGACCGCGATTGCATAGGTGTTATTAAAGCCGACCGGTTCGAGCAGCGCCAAATCGTACTCCTCGGTCAGTTCTCTTTGGATCAAGCTAAATATCTCTTCTGTTGTGCGTTTTTCCTCACGCTTGAGGATATTCGTATACAGTGTGCCGGTGTACTCAATATACAGATCGAGTTGCCGGTTGGTCAGCGCGCTGAAAACAATTTGCGTGCCCCCAAGATCGAGCCGCCGGTCGACTTCGATATCGGTTTTCGCTTCGATTAATTCGGCGTAGATACTGGCTATAATGCTTTGCTCGGTAAAATCCTTCGCCCCGATCGAGATGTGTTTTTCGCTGGTTTTCACTGTAGAAAAGAGGCTGAAGCAGATAACGGCGATAAGCAAAACTGCAACCGCGATAAAGCCCGTGCGCTGCCTGCGGCGTATCTGCTTGATCAAATGTTTGTCCAGTGATTTAATGTCGTCCCGCAAAGCAATCGGCGAAACGGCCTTTTCAATCAGCGCTACAAAAAAGTCAATGCCTAGCGCCAGCAGGCAGGCAGGGATGGCCCCGGCCAGTATCTGCACGTTGTTGACGGTACGGATACCGGAGTAGACCAGATACCCGAGGCCGCCCGCGCCGATAAAGGCAGCGATCGTGACCAGCCCCACCGCCATTACAGCTGAGATGCGCACTCCCGCCATAATGACTGGCAATGCCAGGGGCAGCTTGACCTTATAGAGTATCTGGAAGGGTGTCAGGCCCACGCCAGTGGCCGCTTCCTCAATATCGCTGCTAATGTTGCCCAGACTCGCGGCGGTATTTTTGATAATTGGCAGCAGTGAATAGACAACCACCATAAATACAGCAGGCTTGAACCCGATGCCCAGGAAGGGAATCAAAAAACCAAGCAACGCTAAGCTCGGTATTGCCTGGATAATATTGGCCATCCCCAAAATCCTGGGGCCGACCCCCTTGACATAGCTGATAAAGATGCCCAGCGGAACTCCAATCAGGATCGCGATCAGCACCGCCAGAACGGTGATCTGGAGATGCTCAATAATTAGACGGATAATTTCGAGGTAATTGTATTTGACGTATTCCAGCAAGCTCACATCATCACATCCTCCAAATCCAAATACTGCTGACTCAGGGTGGTCAACAGGCTGCTGCGGGTAATAAGCCCAACCAGGCAGCCTTCTTCGGAGAGCACCGGCACCGTCGATACCTGCATACTTTGAATGGTTTTGAGGATATGCACCATCGAGTCATCAGGCGACACGGTGCAGGGAATATCCTGCATAATATCGGCTGCGCTGGCTTCCATGCTTGGCAGCGCCTGGGCGTCGGACGCGTAGACGATCCCTTGCAACCGCCCATCCCCATCAACGATGAGCAGGCTGTCTACGTTGCTGCTGTGCATCTGCTCGAGGCAATGCAACACTCCGGCGCTACGCTTGACTGTGACAGGATTATGTACCATGATATCCCGCGCACGGATCAGCTCGGGGGTGGACCAGATGCGGTGTCTGCCCAAAAATTCGCTGACAAAGCTGCTTTCAGGGTTCTTCAGGATATTTTCCGGGGTGTCGTATTGAACGACCCGCCCTTTGTGGATAATACAGATCCGATTCGCCAGCTTGATCGCTTCATCCATATCGTGGGTAACAAAAACAATCGTCTTCTGCATCTTGGTTTGCAACTGCAGCAACTCATCCTGTAGCTGGCTGCGGGTAATCGGATCAAGCGCGGAGAACGGTTCGTCCATCAAGATGATATCCGGGTTGCAGGCGAATGCGCGCGCGACGCCGACGCGCTGCTGCTGCCCACCGGACAGCTGCGTCGGGTATCGGTCGAGATAGACGTCAGGGTCAAGCCCGATCATCTTCATCAATTCGACGCTTTTTTTCAGTATAAGTTCAGGCGCTTTTTTCTCCAGGCGGGGGATGATTTCGATGTTTTCCCGTATCGTCATGTGGGGAAAGAGCCCGATCGACTGGATCACATAGCCGATACTCTTTCGCAGCCGGAATTCATCCTGCTTTTCGGTATCCTCTCCATTGATGAAGATCTTCCCCGATGTAGGGTGAATCAGCCTGTTGATCATCTTGAGCATGGTGGTTTTGCCGCAACCGCTCGGTCCGATGAAAACAACTAGTTCACTCTTATCAATCGTTAGAGATACATCCGAAATGACTTCCTGCTGTTTATAAAGCTTGGTTATCTTCTCAAACCGGATCATGCCACCTTCTCCTCCCTACAGTCGGTTTCGGGAACAACGAAATGCTATACCCCACCGGTATATCCCATGTCAGCTGGCTAACAGACGTGTAATCAATATCAGCGGTTTATCCTTCGCCCCCATCCCGCCATGGTAAGGCTCAGGTATTATTGGCACGCCTCGTAGGCTGTTTGCAGAATCGGTTTCATCATTTTGGGCAGGTCACGGTAGATGCCGGTGTCGATCTTGTTGTAAATCTTGTGATTGCGGCTGTCAGGCTCATATACATCACGCACACGCACCATATTCTCAACCGCCTCCTCAAACCCACTGTATACACCGGTGGCTACCGCCACACAGATGGCCGACCCCAGCGCCGCGGCGCCGTTCATTTCGTTGCGGACCGTTTTGACGCCGTACATGTCTGCGAAAATCTGCATGATCAAGTCACTGTTGGAGCCGCCGCCCGAGATGATAATGCGGTCAGGCTTGATGCCCAGCTCCTCGATCATCGAGTCGTAGTGCCCTTTGAGCGTCATGGCGATTCCTTCGATGATCGAGCGGTAAATATGTCCCCTAGTATGGCGCTCGTCAAAGCCGATCATCATGCCCTTGCGGTATAGTTGATCGGCAGGCGCGAGCCAATCGGGTACGGTTAACAGGCCGTCGGAGCCTGCCGGCACCTGCTGTGCTTCGCGCGCCAAGCGATCCTCAACCGATAGCCCTTCTCTAGCGGCCTGCTGCGCATACTCTTCGCCGATAATGCTTTTCAACCACGAGATATGCCACATTCCGCGCCGAATGCCAGAGCTCTCGTAGAGGTATTTGTGCGGAATACAGGAGAGATTGGTCCAGTAATGGGCGGGGTCTTTCCGGTTTTCCTCGCCGAACACCATTGAAGCGATATAAGTCCCCAGGGAGATAAGTCCCGAAGTTTTGTCGACAATGCCCGAGCCAAGCGCCTCGACGGCCTTATCGTTTGCCGTCGCCACCACCGGCAGCCCTACCGGGAGCCCTGTCTCCGCCGCAGCCTGCTCGGTAACATAGCCAAGGATCGTGCCAGGCATCTCTAAAGCCATCAGCTTTTCCTTCGGGATGCCAAAGCTGCTGAAGCATTCTTCGTCCTTAGACCAGTCCCAACTATCCAAATCGATCGGAAATTGCCACTGAAACGCATTAGCGGCGGTATCTTTGAATTCACCGGTCAACCGGAAGGTTGTATAACCGGAGGTCGGACTGGTATATGCGATCTGCGGATCATCTTCGAATCTCTCATAGGAACGAACGTCCATCCAGCTCATAACCGGCGCAGCCAACATCCCATCTGCCTTCATGAAAACCCTGCAGCAGCGAATGGTGCACAGCCCAAGTCCCACGATATCCTTCGGATTGCCCGTAAAGGATGTCATGACCTTTTGAAGCACCGCCTTCAAGCTGTCCCAGAGGTCGTCATCGGGATGCTCGGCATAGCCGGGCTTTCGTGCGACGAGCGGCTTGATCGGCGCGCTTTCACTGCAAACCACATCACCTTTCTTGTTAAAAATATATACTTTTGTACTTTGAGAGCCACTGTCCACACCAAGCAGATATTGTTCAGCCATAATAGCCTCCTATAAAACTTTGATAAGAGCATTAGCCAAAACCCCGGACATGAAAATGGTAATGGCGTACCGGAAGCACTAGCTCGGTTATGCCCGGGGGATCATAGAATTTAACGCCGCCAAACCGACGTTATGCCTTATAAATTGTTATCGGAAAGACAATGTTCGCTGCACAAAGCTAGCGCACCAGGAAGCCTCCATCTACCGCAAGGATATGTCCGTTGACAAACTGTGACGCTTTACTCGCAAGGAATACCGTTGTGCCCATCAAATCGTGGATATCGCCCCAGCGGCCCTCAGGGGTATGGTCAACAATCCACTTGTTGCGGGCGGGGTCGCCGGAGGAGGATGCTGCTACCTTGGTCTTGAAGTAGCCCGGCGCAATGCCGTTTACCTGGATGTTATATTCAGCCAGCTCGTCGCAATAGGCCTTAGTCAGCCCTGCGATTCCGTGCTTGGTGGCGGCATAGGCAGGGGAAAGTTTTCCGCCCAGCCAGCTGAACATCGAGCAGATGTTGATGATCTTGCCGCTTTGCTGCGGAATCATATATTTGGCGCACTCATGACTCATTTCAAAAGCGGCGGTCAGGTTGATTGCCACCATCGGGTCCCACTGTTCTCTGCCAAAATCCAGCACCTCTGCAATCATGCAGATACCGGCGCAGTTCACAAGGATATCCACCGAGCCTAAAGTTTTAACACAATTCTCAACAACCTGCTTTGCTATACCGGGTTTGGTCATATCCGCCTCCATATACACCGCCCGGCCGCCTTCTGCTTGAATCAGCTTGTTGAACGCTGGGTCGTCCGGCATGATGCTGGGCATAAAGATATTGGCGCCACCCTTTGCAAGTGCCAGCGAAAAGGCCTGACCCAGTCCGGTATTACCGCCAGTGACGATTGCATTTTTTCCCTTAAGTGAAAAGTAATCCATGTTAAAATCAGTGATATTCATGACGCTACCTCCAATATTTTATATTTGATTTTGGGGTGTTTCACGTTTGATTCTTTCAACAAGCTTTTTGACAAATTCGATCGCGTCGCCTTCCACAATGATGTCGGACAGGCTGCAGATAGGTGCGTTTTTATTTGTATTGACTGAAATGATATATTCGACGTTCTTGAGCCCTTCGATGTGCTGCAGCGAACCATAAATCCCCAAGGCAATGTAGAGTTTCGGGCTGACTATCTTGCCTGATTGCCCCACCTGAATCGCGCGGGTCGCGATGCCGCTGTCGACAATCCGCCGACTGGCCGACACCATCCCCCCCAAAGCGTTCGCAAGTGGGGCAATCTCCCAAAACGAACCGCCAACTCCACCGCCGCCCGATACCAACACCTTGCTGTCGCAAATATCCTGCAGCGGCCCTCCGGTTTTCGTTTCCAGCCGTGTAAGGCTGGTCTGTTGGATGTTCTGGGGCTGAAAGGCAATTACGGTGGTTTCGCCAAGCCGCCGCGGCGTATACTGAAACACGTTAGGGCGGATAGTAGCCATCAGGGGGGGAGCGCTTACAATACCGGCCATCATTTTTCCGTCAAAGGCGGGGCGGATCAGCTTCACCTGGCCATTATAGCGGCCGATGGCCGTTACGTCCGCAACAAGCCCGACCCCCAACCTCATGGCCAGCCGTGGAGCCAACATTCTGCCCAGCGGAGTGGCGGGAATTAATATACAGTCGAACCGGTAGCTGTTATGCAGTTCCTCGATGCAGTTGGTCATATTTACAACATCGTAGCTCTTGATTCGCTCATCCTCTATGCGTAACCAATAGTCAAAGTAGCCGTGATCCTTGGTTTCAGGGTCAAAACAGATGGCATACCGTTTGTGTTCGTCGCCCTGATTCATCAGGTCCGCCGCCTCCAGCAGGCCGACCGACCCTTTTGGATTGTTCTCGTCATAGTAGATAAGTGTCCTACCCATACTAAACAAAGCCTCTTTCCTTCAAAAATTGATAGACCGTCTCAATGCCCTGATCATCGTTTGTCACAACAATACGCTGCTTTTCCTCAAGCGTTTTGGGATAGGTCTCAACCACTTTTGTCAGCGAACCCTTTAGGCCCAGCTCCTCATTAGGGATCCCCAGTTGATCATTGGTAATGATCGTGATCCTGTCGTCCACCTCGAGTTTGAGGTCAGTATATCGTACAAAAGGAAGCTTGTATGGGCTGTCTCTGCTCAAGCTCAGCAACGCCGGCAACTCGATCCGATACCGGGAACGGTCGCCCTCCGATTCCACCTCGAAAAACAGGTAGCCTTCGGCGTTGTTTTCGGTCTCAACCCGCTTAACATTCGACATTTGCTCCAGCTGCAACAGCTCTGCGATCTGCGCAGGCACATGTGCCGTATCACCGTCCATGGAATGGGAACCGCTTACAATAAGATCGTAGCTAATGGTGCTAAGATATCTGGCAATAATTCTACTGGTGACATAGGTATCGCTGCCAACAAAGCGTTTATCGGACAGCAGCGTGGCCCGTTTTACGCCGCGCCGGAGCAAATCCCTGACCAGGGGCAACACGCTGAGCGGGCCCATACTAACAATTTCCACCTGCGTATCCGGCTCGTTTTTTTGGAGCTGCAAGGCCAGAGACAAGGCACAGGCATCGTCGGGATTGATGATCATCCTCACATTTTCTCGAATCAGTACGTTACGTTCATAATCGTACTGGTAGCCATCTACATTGGGCACGAACTTAACCAGACAAATTATTTGTTTCGGCATATGGCACACCTTTTTCGTTCTTCTTGGAAAGCGACCGGAAAACAACTAGCAGACATACGCCGATGGCCCCGACAATGGCGCTGGTAATGAAGTAGGCGTTGTAACCCCCGTTAGGGCCAAATACCTTGAACAGCTGGCTGTTGATGAGTGGCAGGATAATATCGGGAAGATAGCCGATTAACGAAACAAATCCGATCGTTGCGCCAAGAACTTTATCCTGTATCCGACAATCGCCAAGCAGCGACCAGTAGGTACCCCGGATGGCATAAACAAATACGCCCGCCAACACAACTAATATATAGAAGATCGGCTTGGCAGCGCTTACTGGTAGCGCTGACATAATAATAAGGCAGGTACCGGCCCCTGTGATCGCTCCGATCATGGTGTTCGTCTTGCCAACCTTGTCTGCGATAAAGCCGCCTACAATCCCCCCGATCGGCCGCATCCACAGAACGACAACCATCACCTGTCCTGCGGTCACTGAGCTTACCAGAACATTTGTCTCGAGAAAACCGCTGAAGTAATAGGTGACCCAGGTAACTGCATATGACGCAAAGATGATGAATCCCAGAAGCAGCACCAACTTGTTTTTAAACACCTCTGCCATATCCTTGAAGTTAAGATTCATCTTCGCCGTATCGGGCTGTAGGCTCTCCTGCTTGGGAGATTTTTTGTCATCTTCGACAAAGATGAACACGAGCACCGCAGCAATCACCAGAATGATCGAATACATGTAGATAATCGTCACCAAAGCGGCTTTTTTATCCACCAACAATGTGCTGGCGCCAAGCATGCGGGAGAAGATGAAAATAGCCACGCTTGCCAGAACCGCCTCGATAACACCACGCCCACCGTCGAGGATGCCGAAAAATCGGCCCTCCTCCTCCTGCTTAGCAATGAGCTTGACGAGCTTCATATGGGCGCTCCAAAAAGTAAATACGGAAAATGTACCCCAGATGCAGAAAATCAGGATTACGTTGGTATAATTGGGCACCTGCGCGAACCAAAATCCACCGACGGCAGTCCCCAACAGGGAAATCACGAGCAGCTTTTTGGCCGAGAACTTATCGCTTAATAGACCGCTGGGGAAGTAGCCTGCGACAAATACGATACCCAACACGGAATAAATGATGTTTAGCTGATCCATGGACATGTTGAATACAGCCAGAATGGTCTCCTGATAGTTTTGCCTGAGGTAAATTACCGGATAAATGGCGCCGGCAGCGATAACGATCAGGAATAACTGAAAATAACGGTTAAAATTGCTCTTGGACATCCGATCACCCCCTAAGTTTTGGTTCACCAGATATGTTTATTTCTGGAACTTAGCTCCTTCTTCCTTGAAGAAGATGGTTCCAAAGTTCATAATATCGTTGGGGTCAAAGGCTTGTTTGAGCTTTTCTAGCATATAGTGCGCTGAACCATGCTCCTGTGTCGTCCATTCATTGCGGAATTTCCCAATTCCATGGTGGTGACACATCGAGCCGCCAAATTTCAGAGCTTCCTCCACAATGATTTTTTGTAGCGGGTGATGATAGATCCGCATCTCATCCTCCGGCGCGCAGTTGATATTGTAGTTGTATACAAAGTACATGTTGGTACCGTTGATATAGCTGTGCGACGAGTGCCCACCCAGCATTGTCAGGTCTTCGGCCCGTGGGAATTCTGCTCTGATGCGGTTGATGACGCTGTGGTAGATCTTCGGAATATTTTCCCAGTCGGCCGATATCTCCGTGGTATAGCCATCGTGCTTGTCGTTGTCGATCATACCTTGGAATTCATCGTCGATATCCTGCTGCGACCAGTTCAGATGGTCAAACCAATCGGAAATCAGCTGGGAATCAACCTGTTCCAGGATACCTTCCTTGTGCTTTTCGACAGCCGCCTCAATGGCCCTGCCTGTAGCCTCCGCAATATCTTTCTGGCCTTCCGCCATGAAGAGTAGTACGCACTTCCCTTTGTGGAAGTGATAAAAATGCTGTCTCGCGTCTTCTTCGGAATAGGTCCTAGCGACCGAAGGGCGGTATCCATTGACCATAACCTCTCGAAGAACCTTGATCCCGGTGTCGATATCGCGAACCAAATAGCCGTAGAAGCGATTGTTCTCTGGAAAAACTTTAAAGATTTTAACCGTGACTTCGGTGATGTAGCACAGCGTGCCTTCGTTGCCGATGACAATATGGCGAATATCCGGCCCGCCCGCGCGCCGCGGCACATTTTTTATCCGTGCGATGTGTCCATCCGGGAAAACACACTCCAGTCCGACCACCATGTCCTCGATGCCGCCGTACAGCGTCGAAAACTGGCCGATACTCCTAGTGGCTACCAAGCCGCCGAACTGCGCTACCGGCTTGGACTGAGGGGAATGCCCGGTCGTGTAGCCTAGCGGGCGCAGCTGGTCCTCGAGTGCCTGGAGAGGAACGCCGGCCTGAACCGTCGCCTGCATGTTGTAAGTATCGATGTTGATAATTTTGTTCAGGTTTTTGCCGTCAATGACGAGGGTTTCGGTTTTCCAGTTTTCCAGCCCACCTTCGGTCGCTGTCTTGCCGCTGCGCGGAATTACATTGATGCCATTTTGATTGCAGAACTGTAACAAGGATTTGACTTCCTCCACCGAATTCGGGTAGACAATGGCTGTTGGCGGCGGGACATCCAGTACTTTTTTCGCCTTGGCGTATTTTTTGTAGCGGTCCGCTGCCGCGTCGTACAAGGCGTCGGGATCAATGTTGATCTGGTTTGCAGCCAGCATTCCTTTAAGTTGCTCGAGAATCTGTTGCGCTTTCATGGTATCATCCTCCTTAGTTTTTCGCGACAATTGAGTCGACAAAATTTGACTTGCTGCTGTTCTTAACCTTAAATTACTCTTCGAGCTTCCCAATGTCAATGATTTTTTGGAAAATTTCTTTAAATACATCATTTATACAATGTTTTATGGAAAACTTTCCATTTTTAATAACACAATAATTCGCATTCATTTCAACATATGGTATAATAATGTATCCATCGAAAGGAGGATGTGTAACAATTCAACCGTGTCGTTACACCAAATTATGCTAAATATCGACTTGAACAATTTGAATAACCTGGAGCAGAAAATTCATCACACCATCATGCAATCGTCCAAGGATATCAAGCACCTTCCCATTACGAAGGCGGCCGAGCTTTGTGGCTGCACCATATCAAAGGTGTCCAAATTTGTCCAGAAACTGGGCTTTAATAATTACAAGCAATACATGAATTATGTTTATGGCCAGGATACTCCCATCGACCCGCGCTCAGGTGAGCTGGAAAGGATCAGAGATATTCTCGACCGTTTTGACTTTTCGCTGCTGGATAAAATGATCGACCTCATAAATAGCCATGAAAAGATCATCTTGTTTGGATACGGCCCCTCTTATTACTGCATGCAGTATTTTGAATACAAGCTGCGTTATATAACGAACAAGTTGGTTTTTGCTGTTCAAGAAGAACAGTCTGCTGAAGCTATTATGGATGAAAACAGCCTGTTGATTGCTTTTTCGGTAACTGGTGAGTTTAAGTCTTTTTCACGTATCTTTGCCTTTGCCAAGAACAAAAACTGCGAAGCAGTATTGGTGCTGGAGGAATATAACACCGCCTTGCTAAACGAATATAATAATATCTTTTTCCTGACGAAATCCTTTCAGCCTCTTGATCTGCTACCCCACGAGAAATCCAGAACCGTTTTTTTTATTTTCATCGAAGAGATTCTGCAGCGGTTTATCATCGTGAACCGCCAAAAGAATAGAGATTTGTCGCAGACGGAAGAAAAGGACAACTGACCGGTAAGCCACTGAATATATCAGGACGGGCAAATGAAAGAAAACCAAGAATATCGGCGCTTCCCGCTTCGAGGCTTGTCAAAAATAAGCCTTGCGGCCGGGTACGGGTGGCTTTCACCTTGCACTATCTACGTTAAGCAAGTAGCAATAGAACAAAAAAGAAGAATAGCGGTGCTGGAATTAACCTTAGTACCGCCATTCTTCTTTTTGTATATTCATTTGGTTAAGCAGAGCTGCGAATGAATTAAGCCATGACATTCTATTCATGCTCAACTTCTGTATCGCTTACAACAGCGCCAACATTGCGTTAATATCTTCCTCTAATGAAGGGAAAAAGAAAAAAGGATTTACAACCTATTGTATAGGTTGCAAATCCCCCGCCTTTAACTGGTTGAAGCGGCCATCTTGTTTCCACAAGAATGTTTAATACGCTCTTGTAAATGTTCAAGGTATAACTCTTCATCGATAGGAAGATCAACCCAATTATCCGTCCAGGTTGACAGGTGCATGGCGTTCGAAACCGTTAGTCCCTTCAAGCCTTCTTCTCCAGGTGCAATGAGCTGCGTTCCATGATTGATGGCGTCAACGAAGTTCTGAATAATGCCGAGATGATCTGGATAGCTCCCTGGAGTTGGAATATCGCATTTCCAGCACTCCGGCTCTCCGAATCCCCCTTTATAAGTGGCGTTAAACTCCTTCTCCGATACACGCAAACGCCATAGCGTTAACTTATCGTTCTCCATGACAAGTTTACCGCGGTCTCCGGTAATTTCAAACCTGTTCGTTCCAGGCGCGTCACCTGTAGAAGTAACAAAAACGCCAGTCGCTCCGTTTTCGTATTCTACGTAAGCCGTAACATCATCCTCGACTTCGATGTTTCTCCACTTACCGAAGTGGCAAAAAGCCCGCACACGCTTCGGCATCATGCCTATGATCCATTGCCACAAATCAAGTTGGTGAGGGTCCTGATTCAAAAGCACACCGCCGCCTTCGCCATTCCACGTTGCACGCCAAGATCCGGAGTCGTAATAGCTTTGCGAGCGATACCAATTCGTAATGATCCAATTTGTTCTCCGGATTTCACCGAGCTCACCGGATTCGATCAGATCGCGCATTTTAATGAAAATCGGATTCATCCGCATCTGATACATAATCGAAAATACGGTTCCTGAAGCAGCAGCCGCCTCATTCATTAAACGGACTTGTTTGGTGTACACACCCGCAGGTTTTTCGATCAGCACATGCAGCCCTTTTTCGAATGCTTTGATGGCAATTGTCGGATGATCATAATGCGGAGTTGCGATGATAACAGCATCGATGCTTCCTGAAGCCAGCATGTCGTCTACATCGGGATAGAACACAATTTCTCCTTGTAAATGCTCTTTCGCCCATTGCAATCGTTCGGGATTTTTGTCACAAACTGCTACAAGTTCGGCCCCTTTTACGCGCCCTGCCGTAAAATGCACGGCATGACCAGATCCCATATTCCCTACACCTACTACACCTACTCTTACAACACCCATCGCAGATCACTACCTTTCAATTTATCCGTTGAAAACGGTATTTTGATCCTAGGCACAGGCATTTAAGCCCATTGTGCACCTGTCTCAGACAACAGTTTCTTGCAAGCGCGGCTTGCAGCAACAAATAGCTCCTCAGGGGTGCGGTCCGGGTACCTACCACAATAGGCAAGATGAGGCTCAAGCGACAAGAAACCGTTATATCCTGTCGTTTGCAGCAGCTCGATCAATTCAAGAAGCTCCCCTTCGCCCTCGCCGGCAGGAATTTCCTTTCCGTTCAGGACATCTTTGATATGTACATATTCGATATAGGGCTTGAGCACATGGTATGCCTCTGATACCGGTTTAACACCACACTGTACAAAATTCCCCGGGTCGAAGGTAAGACGAAGACTCGGCGAATCGCATGCTGTCAGCACATCCGAACATCTCTCAGGTACATCCCCGTACATGCCGTGTTCGTTTTCAAGCAGCAGCACCACATCGGCTTTTTCCGCCCGTTCGACCATAGCCTTCATTCTGTGCAAGACTTCTTCACGATATTTCCTCGGGTCTTCCCCTTCGGGAATGATAAAAGAAAAGATTCGAATATACTTCGTGTCGATCCGCTTCGCAACGCTAATCGCTCTGTCCAATTCAAGGAGATGCGGTTCAAAATCGTCAACAATGCTAATTTTTCCGATAGGCGAGCCGATCGCGGACACACGGATCTGATGATTTTCTAACTCGCTTAACACCATTTGCAATTCATCATCGTTCATCTTCAACACGTTTTTATCCCAGACGCTGCGGAATTCCAAGTAACTTATTCCTTCACTTTGCAGCACAGCGATTTGCTCCGCTAGATTGGATGAAATCTCATCCGCGAATCCTGACAACTTCATCAAGCGTGTTACCTCCTCCTAAAATAGCAATAACCTGCTTACAATTCTGCGAGAATCCGCTTAACATACGTTAGCGATTCAAGCGCACTGCGGTCGAGATTGGCTTCACTGCCGCCGCCGACAAGCGGGGAGCACATTTCGTAAGATAGAGATCCTTCGTAACCCACTTCATGCAAAGCAGAGATGAATTCTTTATAGTCAATGCCGCCTTTTCCAATTGGAACGGATATCATTTCGATTCCATTCGGATCGAATGTTACCGTTTCGGAAACATATTTATATTTTTCTCTACGAATATAATCCGTGAGATGGGTATGGACGATCATGCCCTTAAATTTAAGCACCGTTTCTCGTAACGGTTTGAAATGGTTGTCGATGAACGGGGCATCCAGCACGACTTTTGCATTAGGTTCGTCCACCTCGGCCATAAAATCTAGCAGGCTATCAGGCTCGCTAGCGATGCATGAATGATTCTGCACGCCGATGGTAATCCCGTACGCGGAAGCCATTCGTGCACTTTCCTTAATGCCCTTGACGCAATGATCCCATTGGGTTCGATAGGGAACGCCTTCCTTATAATATCCCGTATAAGTCCGTACAAGTGAACAACCGAGATCATGAGCAAGCTCGATGATGTTCTTCATGTATACCAATTCTTTTTCCATGTACGCCATATCTTTATGTTCGAAATGGGTTGCGAAATCGTGATAACTGGCCAAACAAGCAAGCTCCAATCCACTTTCATCGAGCATCTGCCTGATTTCCTGCCTGTCCTGCTTACCGATATCGAGCGGTGAACAATGTGGTCTTTTTCCTGCGAATTCAACGCTCTCAAAACCTAGTAGTGCCGCTTTACCGATAAATTTCTTCAATGAGAGAGCGGTCTGTCCGCCCCAAGTTCCTGAATAACTGACTGAATGCAATCCTACTTTCAAAGTAATCCCTCCATGAACATTTATTTATAACGAACTAATTAACAGATCATGATGATTAAGAGTTTAACGAAAGTGTTAATCCAATTCCTTAAAGAAGTTAGCCCGCAACTTGTAATATTTCATCCAAGCTTCCTTTTCTTTGATGATGCCGTCAGCAATATCAGGGCTTGATAGAACATCTGTATAATCTTTAAAGTTGCTGTCAAATTTATCAACCGGGCCCGTAATAGCTCTAACGATAAGGTTATCCAACTCATCATTGTGCGGTGAAATAAGATTGTTATTTAAATCCGTTGCCACTGTTTCGAATTCCGCTTTCGCTTTGAGCGTTTCATCGTCAACTGGTAACTCGGCATATAATGACATTGTTTTTAAGTTGTGCTGCTGCCATGCTGTGTTAACGAGGTTTTCTTGGTTGTAGTTGCTTTCGCTAAATGGATACACAACGGATGGAGCGTATACATAACCCATTTCATCCGCCATTGCGAGACCGTATACTTCAGGATTCTTCATTGTATTATCTGGGCCTTGAAGACCGTAGTACCATCCGTCACCTGTCTCATCTTGTTTGCCGACTAACATGTATTGTTCAACCTTACTGTATTCTGGCTTGTAACGGCGCTCCATTCCTTCGCCTGTATACATGTCTGGTGTACCCCATGCGCGTAAAGATGCAGCTTCAAGTGAATAGTTCCAATCCATCCAGTGAAGGATTTGCGGAATCATATCTTCAGACACTTTTTTAGGATTAATTGCTTTAGAATTCCATTTTGTAGTTAATGGAAAGGATTGTATTGTTTCACTTTGTACACTAGGGTCTAATTCATTTACAAAAATAGGGTAGAATCTCCAGTCGTATGTTTTGCCTTCTTTATGTATCTTCTCAAGATTCGCGGCAACAGGATGCCACATATTGACTACAGCATACTCACCATTAATAATTTTTGCATCGCGTTGCTCTTTTTTCTGAATATAGAATTCTTGACCAAA
>NZ_MSZX01000011.1 GCF_002021565.1 Paenibacillus selenitireducens
STRCSSATNDATACTNTRYCHNAGCDTACCAACAACCATTCAAATGGCAGCCATCGTCGTATCTACCGTACCGATTCTGATTGTCTATCCGTTCTTGCAAAAACATTTCGCCCAAGGCGTTATGCTTGGTTCTGTTAAAGGCTAAGCAGACGTGTTCAATCCAGATTCAGGATATGGAACGGTGTTCGCCATGATATCGTTCTTGTCTATATTTCAAAAAATCTACATAGACAAAGGGGAAGTTGAACATGAGTAAGAAACGATTCAAGACGATGGCGGGTATCCTTGCCGTTGTGTTACTCGCAGGTTCGGTGATGGGGTGTACAGGTAAAAAGGAAGAAACGGCATCAAAAGAAGGAACAACAACGACAACTACACCGGAGAAAAAGCAAAAAATCAGCATGATGTACCCGCTGTACAATAATCCTCCGAAGAAAACGGAAGTATGGAAAGCGATGGAGGAAAAACTGAATATTGAATATGAACCGATGGCCATACCTTCAGCTCAATACAATGATAAACTGCTAGCATCGATTGCGGCCAACGATTTGGCTGACATTACCCATTACACGGGATTTCCCGACCCTAAGTTCACGATGTATGCCAAGCAAGGAGCTTTTCTGCAATTAGACGAACTCATTAAAGATACGAAATATATCAAAGATATACCGCAAGAAATGTGGGACTATATCAAAATTAATGGGAAGATATATGGCATTCCGCGTCCAGGATACCCAGCCCGAGCCGTTCTTGTGCGTAAGGACTGGTTGGACAACCTAGGCTTGTCCATCCCTAAAACGTTGGACGAATTTTACGATGTAGCCGTGAAGTTTGCCAAAGAAGATCCCGATCAAAATGGAAAAGACGATACGGTGGGCATGCTCTTAGATCAAACCATTGGCTGGAATCTTGATCCGATCTATATGGCTTTCGATACCGGAAATGGTTGGAGAAAAATGGAAGATAATACCTTGATGAACGCAGTGATTACCCCTCAGCGGAAAGAGGCGCTTACATGGTTGAATAAATTGTATAAGGCTGGCGGTATCGATCAAAATTTCACGATTATGAAAGGTAATCAAACGTGGGAAAAGCTTGAAAGCGGTAAAGCGGGACTGTTTTTTGCTGGGCATACGAATGATTATAATCGTTTTGTCGCCAGCTTAAAAAAAGTGGATCCGAAAGCCGAATTAATTATGATTAGACCCCCTGTTGGACCAACCGGCGCAACCGGTTATCCGGGCGGTACTGGATTCTTCGGACAGTTCGTCCTTCCGAGTCAGATCGATAAGGATAAGGCGAAAAAAGCAATTGAATTGCTGGATTGGGAAATGAGCCCAGAAGGCAATGATCTCAAGAAGATGGGTATCGAAGGCGTTCATCATACTAAAAATGCTGACGGTACAATTACCATGATTGGCGATAAGTATAGTGAAGAAGGTATCACCAATCTGATATGGCAAATTCCTAACGAACCGATGGGTGAAATTTCATTGAACTCACCGGCTGAGATTGTAGAAGCGCAGCGGCAAAATATGACGGGTCTTAAAGAACTGGATGTGGTAAGCCCTGCGGTTACCTATATTCCTTCCGACGCCGTCTCAGAGAAATTGGGTGAACTTGATAAAATTCAAAGAGAAATAGCGGTTAAACTCATAATCGGCACAGAGCCGATTGAAGCATTTGATAAGTTCGTTGAAGAATGGAAAGCCAAAGGCGGGGCCGAACTGACAAAAGAAGTAAACGAATGGTATAAGAATCAAAATAAATAAATCATATGTATTTATATATCCCAAAACCCTAAAAGCGAAGTGCTTCTAGGGTTTAGGATCATCGTCAACAAGATCAATAATATCCCGAATATCTTGGATATTTAGAGCCTCTGCAATTCTCACAATATGACTGAAATTAATATTCTCCCGCTTGCCGTTGGATAATTCACTTAATGCAGCATGCCTTACATCGGATAATCTGGATAACTCCCGCAAGGAAATTTGATGTTGTTTCGTGAGCTCAGATATTTTAACGACTACTTTTTTGGACATCTTCAGTTTACCTTTCGAGCAATTATGCTAAGTTATTGACTATACGCAATAACGTACCATATAATATTTTTATATATGGTACGCATATACGTACCAAGAGTGGGGTGGTAGATATGGAAGATATCTTTACCAAATACGAAGAAGCTGTCCAAGAAGAGAACATTCTCATTCAAAGAATCGGACTCTGCAAAGAAATTATTGACTTTATTCTAGAGTATATCTCCAAAAATGCAGTTTCTATTCACATGCATACGGCAGAGGATATTGTTACTGCCATCCATAGGATAGGGCAAGATCTAGATACCGAATTACTTCATTTGCAGTTAGAGATGGGATTCCTCGAATGTGAGATTAAAAGTGTAAGGGCACAGGAGTGCCTCTAGAGGGGATTTCCAAGGAGTTCTAAATAAGAGACTGGAATCCGTCAAGGTTGAAGCCCACCCCAATAGAGGATGGGCTTATTTTGTTTAAACCTTGTTGGAACTCTATATAGTAGACTATCAGAAGTATAAAGATTCGATCCAAGCGTTTATTGTTGAAAATACATAAAAATGCTTGCCGCTAAGAATAGAAAGAAGCGGGACAGTGCAGGATAACAACAATACTGTTGAATCGTGTCGCATGATGCTGTGATGTTGTTGTAGAGCTTGAAGCAAAAATGGTACAATTAAACAAGCTTACCATGTATATAGACTAGCGAATAAGGGAGAGTGATCCGAATGTTAAGTGAGAAGCTGCTCGCGAAGTTGAACGATCAAATGAATTATGAATTTTATTCTTCTCAGGTGTATTTGGCCATGGCGGCGTATTGTTCGTCAGAGAGCTTTGATGGATTTGCGAATTTTTTCATCATGCAGTCGGAAGAAGAGAAGTTCCATGGAATGAAAATATTCCATTTTATAAATGCATTAGGCAAACGCGCTATTGTTAGCGGCATGGAGCATCCTCAGAATGAATACAGTTCCTTGTTGGACGCATTTGAGCATTCCTTCGAGCATGAGAAAACGGTGACCAAACGAATCTATGAATTGTCGGATATCGCGTGGGATGAGCGGGAGCATGCAACAATTAATTTCCTCAAGTGGTTTATTGATGAGCAAGTGGAAGAGGAAGCAACCTTCGATAGCATTATTCAGAAGCTGCGCCGCATCGATAATGACAGCAATGCGTTCTATATGCTCGATTCCGAGTTGGGTAAGCGCACGTTCACGCCACCATCAAGCGAAGCTTAAGCGTACACGATCAAGAAGCTGTTTTCCCGAGGGAAGGCAGCTTTTTTTTTGCGAATGGCATCACAGGGGAGGTTACTTCATGTTAATAAGAGAGATCGAGGAAAAAGATAATGAACAAGTAGAGTTCCTTATTCGAACTTGTTTGGTGGAATTTGGGGCGAATACGGACGTGAAAGTGTAATCAGTTGATTGCACTTTTTTAATGCGGATAGTATAATTTATTTGTGGGGGTGAATGATATAGATGACGACGGCGGAATTTCTACGGCAAGCGAAAGCACTCGTTTCTGGTGGACGTACTTATTTTTCCAAGCGTAACGATTATGATACTGTTCAAGCTCTTTTTGATTTAGGTATTGAAGACAGGAAAGGAGCTTGGAGGGAGATCATGAAGTTAAAGCCAACTGACCTATACAAACCGCCTGAACTTGATCGTAGAGGGTCCGGGGAATTGGTCTGGTTCTTTAGGAAAGAACTTAACGGAAAGATCGCATACATAAAATTAACCATAGATCAAAATATGTGTATGTGTATCTCGTTTCATCCAGAAGGATATACACAAAATTAAATACATAAGGAAGACGGGATTTCTCGGAAGTCTCGTCCCCCACTTTATATAAATAAATTCCGATCCTTAGTAGGAGGAAATAGTTATGAATATAATGAACTATTGTGAATCTTGTCGTGCAGAGCATACGTATACCATAAAAAAGGAACTTCAGGTATTGAGATTTAGGGGACAGGATATTGAGTTTGAACGAAGAATAGCTTTTTGTAACAATTGTGGTTCACTAATTGATGTTGAAGAATTGGAAAACGAAACAATGGCTAATGTAGCACGAATTTATTCCGAAAAGTATGGTATGACATCACTTGAGATCCAGAACGTTAGGCAACAATTTAAAATAGGTGTAAGGCCCTTTGCTAAGTTGTTGAATATTGGGCCTGCGAGTGTAACTAGATATGAATCCGGAAGTCTACCGCAAGCGAGCCATTTAGAGATTTATAGGCGACTGCAGCAACATCCACATGTTATATTAGAATTCTTCAACAGAAATAAAGGTTCACTATCTAGTAGAGAATTAAAAATGGTCGAAACAGCACTTGATGCAGGGACAATAGCTGAAAACTCAATTCAAACAGATGAACAAATTATTGAATCCATATATAAACCTTATGAAGCAACAGATTTGGCGGGCTATAATGATTTTTCCTTAGAAAAGTTCATTAATATGATTTTATATTTTACGACAAATGGTGTTTTGAAGACAAAGCTTATGAAATTATTGTGGTATAGTGATTTTTTGTATTTCAAACGACAAACAATATCGATAACGGGTGCAGCTTATATTAAGTATCCTTATGGTCCGGTACTAAAGGATCATGATATAGCTTTAGCTCATTTACAACATATGAATGTGATAGAAGTTGATGAACGTACGAATGACGATGGCTGGACTATGATGATGATTAAAGCTTCTGAGCCCTTTGATTCAACCAATTTTACTGAAGATGAATTAGAGACAATGCGGGAAATTGAAGAACATTTTAAACATTATGGTTCCCGAAAAATTAGTGAATATGCACATAATGAATTGGGATGGTTAAAAACAGAAGAAAAACAACCCATTAGTTATAAATATGCCGAAGAATTGCGAGAGCTCAATTAAAAATTTATGGAGAGCAGATCACGATAAGTGGTCTGTTTTTTCATAATAGCACGCCTAGCAAGGCACAACTAGACGGTGAAAGTCCGGTAGAGGTAAGAGCCAATTCACCACGTAACGGTGAACTCGCGGCCATACAATGACAACATCATGAGGGAGGTTTACCGCATGTTAATAAGAGAGATCGAGGAAAAAGATAATGAACAAGTAGAGTTCCTTATTCGAACTTGTTTGGTGGAATTTGGGGCGAATAAGCCAGGGACGGCTTGGGCTGATCCGACATTAGGAGATTTTTATAATTTGTATAGAAATGAAGGTTCTAAATATTGGGTTGTTGAGGATAATAAAAAAATAGTAGCTGGTTGTGGTGTTGGACCGATTCAAGGCTGGCCGCATATTTGTGAATTGCAAAAGATGTATGCCTTAAAAGAAATACGAGGCACAGGATTTTCAAGCGAGTTGCTGCGAATTGCCCTAGATTTTGCAAAAAAGCATTATGAAAAATGTTATCTTGAAACGCTTAGCAATATGGTCGCAGCCAATAAGTTTTACCTTAAGAATGGGTTCATTCCATTAGACAAGCCATTAAATGCAACAGAACATTTTGCTTGTGATGTATGGTACATTAAAACGTTATAATGAAATTAGAGATGTATTGGCGGAAAATAGTAAAGAGGGGCGAACCCCTCTTTTTTGTATTTTATTATGCTTTATTTTCTGTACAGGGTTGACTATGATCCGGCAACAACGAGCCGACAATCAAAGACAACGTTTGCCTGTATGTTGCATGCGCTGATTGTACGTCTCCTAAGTGTCCTCCCATGTAAAGATGAATGACGCCATGGAGCGAGGCCCAGAATATGCGGATAACTGAAACAGTGTCATACTGGCCGGGAATGAGACCTTGCTTCTGAGCATTGCTGATCACCGTCGTTAATTGCAGCATGGCAGTTTCGGTACCATTTAGGCTTTCCTCATCCGGTTTGAAATCTGCGAAAGCGCCTCCGAACATCAGTTTAAAATAACTAGAGTAACGTTGACTGAATTGCCAAAAGGTTTCGCCTAAATTCAGCAAGCACTGTGCCGGATCAGAAGCTTGCGGCGTCTCCTCAAATTCGTTAGCGAGAAGCTTACAACCCTCCAGATACAACTGCTGAGCCAAACCCTCTTTATTGACAAACAAGCTATAAATAATTTTTGTCGAGCAATCCATTTTCTGCGCTACTTTACGCACCGTAACGGCTTCCGGGCCCTCATCTTGCAAGAGTGTTGCCGCAGCATCAACAACGAGCTTCCGGAGATTTTCAGTATTTTGCAAGCGAACTTCTTGGTAGGTTTTCAAATTTCGTGAGTTCACATTGGAGGAAATATCTTGGCCGCTCATCGTCATCACCTTCGTTGTTTTCGTCAGGAAACAAAGTTTCTGACTCTCTTATAGGAATTTTATTCAGTTGTCCGGCAGTTGTCAAATGTGACGTTGGATGTTCAAAGTTCATATTGACTTTCTAGAAAAGCGTGGTTACAATGAAATTTATCAGAAACACTGTTACCAAACAATACGATGATTCTTAATTTCTTGAGGATTTCGGATTCTTCTAAGCACATGGCAACAGTGTTTCTATAACAAAACACAGTACCTAAAAGGAGAGTATCATTATGAATATTCAAGGAAAATGGGCGCTTATCACGGGAGCTTCTTCCGGTATTGGAGAGCAATTCGCGAGACAATTGGCTAAACAAGGCAGCCATCTGGTACTCGTGGCCCGATCGAAGGGCAAGCTTGAGAGCCTGGCATCAGAACTTAGAAAGATGTATGGAATCCAAGCCGAGGTTATCTCTATGGATCTTTCGAAAGAGGGTGCTCCCAGCGAGTTATATCAGCAATGTCAACTTTTGAAAGTGGATATCGAACTGCTGGTCAACAATGCGGGCTTTGCTACACATGGTTTGTTTGAACAAGTGTCAGGTGAACGTCAACATGAAGAAGTGATGCTCAATGTCGCCGCTGTTGTAGATATGACCCACTTATTCTTGCCGGGCATGTTGCGCAATAGCTCAGGTGCAGTTATCAATGTTGCTTCAACCGCCGGATTTCAACCGCTTCCCTATATGGCCGTATATGGGGCGACAAAAGCTTTCGTCTTGTCGTTTACTCAAGCATTATGGTGGGAAAACCGCGACCGCGGCATACAATTCTTTGCACTTTGTCCCGGTGCGACGGATACCAGTTTCTTTGATGTCGTAGGAACGGAAGAAGCCTCCGTCGGAAAGAAAGACACACCGGAAAGAGTCGTAGAAGTTGCACTTCGTGCATTGAAGGAAGGGAAACTGTATGTTGTTCCCGGTATGCAGAACTATATGGGGGCGCAGTTAGCGCGGTTCATTACACGAAAGCAAGGTCTTAAGCTTGTTGGAGGCATGCTTCGTCCGCGCAACGGGTCCAGTAAAAATAATAATCCGGGTAATCAATCTGATCTTGCGGGGAGAACAATACGATGAAAGCTAAAATGAATCGAGCGATTGCCCATCATCATTTACATCCCGTCATTTCGGTAAAATCGTCGTACAAATCTAAAATTCTCGCTTACATTACAAAGGAGGCGCTCTAATGCCCAATACAACTGTAAATCCCGATAAAGCTTCTAAAGGTCTGAATCACCCGAAACGCTCAGTACGTAAAATAGTACGCAGATTGGGTTTGTCGCTGCTTGCAGTACTCCTCCTTGGCGTGCTTGTGTTCTTGCTTGTGCCTTCTCCCGTCGCACCGGCTAAATGGATCGCACCAGCAGCACCCTCGTTCCAAGAAGCTGGTCCGTGGAAACAGAACAACAAACTCAGCTCGGCTGAGCTTGTTACGGATGCCGCCCATTTCCCGGAATTTATTACCTTTGATAAGGAAGGCCAGCTATATGCAGGAGATTCCGATGGGAAGATCTACAAGGTTCCTTTTGATGCAGCAGGCAATCCGCAACAGGCCCAAATATTTGCAGACACCAAAGGAACGCCTAATGGGCTTAAATTTGACGCAAGTGGAAATTTGATCGTTACGGATATTCAGAGAGGGCTGCTGTCTATAGATCCATCCGGGAACATAGAGGTCCTGGCCGATCATGTTAACGGCGGACCGATTTACTTGGCCAACGAGCATGATATTGCTCAGGACGGCTCGATTTATTTCTCCGACACCTCTAACTATGGTCGCGTGATGTTCAAAGAAATGGCGGAGAACAAGCCGCATGGACGACTGCTGAAGTATGATCCAAAGACCAAACAGACGACAGTACTGTTAGATCATCTTTATTTTGCCAACGGGGTAGCCTTGTCTGCGGATGAAGATTTTGTACTTGTGGCGGAATCGTATCATTACCAGTTGACAAGATACTGGCTCAAGGGTCCAAAGAAGGGGACATCTGATATTTTTGCGGACAACATTGCAGGCTTTCCGGACAATATTACACGTGACGAGCAAGGCCATTTCTGGGTTGGGATCTTCACGACTCGTCTTGCTTTTGTAGATCAGATGCATAGTAATCCTTGGCTAGCCGGCAACATGGCCAAAATACCGCAGGCGTTGCTAAACGGGGCGAGCGCACCGGTGAAGCACGGGCTTGTGGCGGAATACAGCCCGCAGGGGGAACTGATGGACAGCTGGCATGATCCCGACGGTTCATTGTATGGCATAACCACGGCTGTAAGCCATAATGAATATTTATATATTGGAACGGCGCCGGGCGGCAGCCAAGGCGTGCATCGCGTGGCTTTAACAAAATAATGTTGGAATCAAGGAGGCTACGTAATGGAACATTTAATTGGAATATAGTTTTAATAGTTCTTGCATTTGTAAGCTATTTTTATTGTTCACATGAACAAAGTAGGGTAATTGCCATTTTTGTGTTGCTATAGCTTGTTTACTAGTCGGGGTATCCCAACTAGGGTAAACTCGGATTGCCATTTTTCCTTTTGCAGTAGCTGTTTTAAGGATATTTTGTTGTACAAGAACTTCTTTTGGGAAAACGAATTGTCCAAAATCATGAGTATTATTCGTAAAGGTATGAATAACCAATAAATCAGTAGCATTTTCATATGAAAATGCTTGATTTTTATGATCTAAATCTTTTTCCCAAAAGGCAACAAACTGTCCCATCTTGGTAGGTGTTATTTTTGCAACTCTAAATCTAACCGATTTCGAATTTAGCTGAAATATCCCGGCTCCATAATCTGAATTTTGAGGTTCCTCTCGAATGGTTTTTATGGTTAAGTGATTAGGTTCATAAAAAATTTCATTTACATAGGTTAACGCCTTATTAAAATTATTCATTGTTGTACCCCTCATTTTTATACTACGAAATACAATACCTTCTTAAATAGAATAGGCTAATCTTAAAATGTCGTCAAAACATTGAAAAATATGAATCAGGCTCCAGACTTTTGATACAATAAGAAATAAACCATATAGAAACGATGTTGATGATGAAAATTGAATTTGGACAAGAGAGTATCGAATTTCATGTTGAATACGGACCTCGAAAAAAGATTTCGATTCATATCGATCCGACGGGTCTGATTACGGTGAAAGCTCCGAATAATACGATTGACGAAGTCGTGATAAGCGCTGTGAAGCAGCAGGGGGAAAAGATCTTAAACCAATTACATGCGATTGCGAAATCTCGTGAAACCCCAAAGGTAAGAGAATATGAAGATCAAGGCAAGTTCCTTCATCTGGGAAAATATCATTTTCTTCAGGAGTTAATCGAGACGAAAGAGTTGACGGAAGAAGAACTGAAGCGTGATCTGAAAAAGTTTTATTTCTCCAGCTGTAAGAAGGTTGTTGGGGAACGAATCCAAATCTATCAGAAGCAATTAAAAGTAAAACCCAAAACCATTGAAATCGTGGAGTCTAGAACGAAGTGGGGAAGCTGCAGCTCGGATAAACATCTAACCTTTAACTATCGTCTAGCGATGGCCCCAATCGAAGTGATTGATTATGTGATCATCCATGAATTGTGTCATCTTACGCATATGAATCATGATCGTTCCTTCTGGAGACGGGTAGGCAGCGTGATGCCGGATTATAAAGCAAAGGAAGAATTCTTGGCTAGGTATGGGCAGGCGATGACATTATAATACTTAGAAGGCGGTTATGAAAGGAGCAATTATGGACGGAAACAAAATCACGTATGAATCCATAGATCATTATATTTCAACCTTTCCACCGGAAATCCAGGAAATCCTTGAATCGATTAGAGCTGTCATCCGAGAGGCGGCACCCGAAGCGACGGAAAAGATAAGCTATCAAATGCCGACTTTTGCGCTGCATGGAAATTTGGTGCATTTTGCAGCTTTTAAGCATCATATTGGCTTTTACCCAACGTCAAGTGGAATCCAAGCATTTGAACATGAAATATCGGGATATAAAAGCTCAAAAGGGGCCGTTCAATTTCCTATAGACAAGCCAATGCCTTATGAATTAATAATCAGGATCGTGAAATATCGAGTGGCAGAGAATATCGAAAAAGCAGAACGGAAATTGAAAAAGAAGAAGTGATTAGCATGTGATTGCCTTCAAACGTAGACGGTGAACTTGTAAATAAAATTTACATCATCGTCTTTTTTATTTGGATACGTTGTACCAGCATGGGCAGAGGGTTGCGTTTGAGCTCTTAAATAAAGCTTGCAGGTGACGTAACGTCACCGAATATAATAGAAATCACGAGAGGAGGACGAGTGCTTGAAGCCGGAGGAACACCACTACGTAACAACGGGCCAACTCGCGCAGCGAACGGGGATGACGCTGAGAACGCTTCGCTACTATGACAAGATCGGTTTGCTAAAGCCGTCACAATACGACCATTCCGTCCGCCTCTACAGTAAAGAAGATGTGGCACGGCTGCAAAAGATCCAAATGCTTAAGTTCATCGGGTTATCCCTGGATGAGATCAGACAATTCATCCAAGACGACAGCACTCCCGAACAAGACCTGGGAAGTTCATTGAAGATGCAAAAAGAAATCATCCAATACAAAATCGCTCAAATGCAGTACGTATCCAAAGCCATTGAAGAAGCGCTGGGGATGGTGGATGAACAGGGACAGGAAGTAGATTGGGAAGGTTTAGTGGACATGATGCAAACGATACATAAGGAAAAGGACTGGAGTGAGCAGTACCATAATGCGGTTCGGCTGCAGGCGAGAATACGGCTGTACGATCAGTTTAGTTGGAATAAGATCGGATGGCACCCGTGGTTCTTTGAGCATCTGGGCTCGCTTCCCCATCTAAAGGTACTGGAGCTCGGCTGCGGTGATGCGGCCTTATGGAGGAGGAATGCGAATCTCATTCCAGAAACCTGGAGCATTACGCTTACGGATCTGTCGGCAGGGATGCTTGAGCAGGCGCGGATGAGTTTGGGTGCGAACAGCGAGCGGTTCAAATTCCTCGTTGCAGACGCGCAGGCGATTCCTTTCCACGACAACGAGTTCGATATCGTGATAGCTAATCACATGCTGTATCATGTGCTCGATATTAACCGGGCTGTATCAGAGATGCACCGTGTGCTGAAGCCGGACGGCTGCGTGTACGCTTCAACGATGAGCACAAGTCATTTGCAAGAAATCGAGCAGCTGACCCAAGCTTTCGATCCGCATATTCAGGTGCTTGACCCTGTGATGGAACGCTTCCAACTCGATAACGGGAGAGAAATACTGCAGGCTTCGTTCACGGAGATCGAACAGATCCGGTATGAGGATTACATGCTGATTGACGAGGTGCAGCCGCTCATCCAATACATGACGTCAACGCCGATGAACGCGAGGAAGATTCTTGTTGGCGAGAAGCTCGACCAATTCACAACGTATTTGCGGGGCAAGATAGCGGAACAAGGGAGTCTCTACATCACGAAGGATTCGGGATTCTTTTTGGCTAGAAAAATGCAAGAGGATAAGGAGAAATACTTATGAGACCGAACATTGAAATCGTGAATGAAGAGATTTTATCGAACAATTGGTACGTGTTAAAAAAAATGACCTTCAAGTATCAAAAGCGCGACGGCAGCTGGGAAACGCAAGCTAGAGAAGCGTATGACCGCGGCAACGGCGCTGTGATTCTATTGTATAACCGGGAAAAGCAAACCGTAATTCTGACCCGGCAATTTCGAATGCCGACTTATATGAACGGAAATGAAACCGGGCTGCTTATCGAGGCTTGCGCAGGGCTGCTGGACCAGGACTCGCCGGAGGATTGCATTCGCCGTGAGACGGAAGAGGAAACCGGATACCGAGTAACCAACGTTCACAAGGTTGGGGAGGCTTATATGTCCCCGGGATCGGTTACGGAAATATTATATTTCTTCGTAGCAGAATATACGCCACATATGCATACGGGCGAGGGCGGAGGTGTAGACAAAGAACAGGAAGAGATCGAAGTGCTGGAGCTGCCCTTCGGGCAAGCGCTGAACATGGTGGAGAACGGTGAAATCCGGGATGCGAAAACGATTATGCTGCTGCAATATGCCCAGCTGAACGGGTTGCTTCATCCTGTGAGCAAGCCTCAGCATATCCTCATAGCGGGGCCTTATCGTTCCAATACGGGAGATGATCCGGTGCGAATCGAGGCCAATATGCGGCTGATGAATGAAGCGGCCCTACGCGTGTATGAGATGGGGCATCTGCCGGTTCTCGGCGAATGGTACGCCCTGCCGCTCATGGAAACGGCCGGATCGCGCCGGATCGGAGATGAGATATTCGAGCGTATGTTTCACCCATCGGCCGTTCGGCTGTTATCCCATTGCGACGCGGTTCTTAGAGTAGGAGGACCGTCCAAGGGTGCCGATGAAATGGTAAGTACTGCGGAGGCTAAGGGGAAAAGGGTATACCGCGATTTCGATGAAATTCCAGTTCTAGCTTAGGCAGTCGTCGCGCCAACAAAACGCGATGATCTGAACGGCTTGTGAAAATGTGAAAACCTCTTGAAAATAAAGGCCCTCTACATTGTTCACTTGTTTCTATGTATTCTTGGTGGAAACATCAACAAAAGTAGCCCCAAACTAGAACAATACAGTTTGGGGCTGCTTTTCTGCTTTGAATCTACCGCTTAATGATCAGAAACCCTCTATTACAATTTTTCCAATAGAGGTTCCGGAAATCCTCCCTCACCCAAGGCAACATCAATCAACTTTATTCATGCCCGTTCTATACATTTTTTCTGCTTCAATAGGACTTTCTTTTGCCGTCACATGGTGCGGAATTACCCGGCAAACTTGAACCGGCCCACCGAATACAGCCGACCTATACTTTTCCACATGCTGCTTGGGCAAGGGCCGGTTATAATAGCCAGGTACATATTTATTGATCATTTCCTGAAGTACATGGGTGGCTTCATCCAAATCTGTGATCGGCTCTGCTTTTCCAAATATCATGACGCTCATATAAGCCGTATCCGTTCTGGCAGGAACCGGATCCGTAATGGTTCCGTATTCCTCACATACCGTAAAACATACCTCTGGATTATTACTCATGACCTGATTACGTCTACCATCTCCAGCCCCGTGAAAATAGAGCTTCCCCTCAGTCCATACATAATTAAGCGGTACAACATAAGGCAGGTTCCCATCAACCAACCCAAGATACCCAATTCTGGCTTGGTGCAGGAAACTTTCGATTTTCTCTTGATCCTGGCATTCCCTGATCTTGTAACGAACTGAATCCATTTCAAAATCTCTCCTTTTCACACATAAGATATTCATCCATTCCACATGCTCTTAATCCCAATACTCTTCTAGAATGCGGCAACGACCTTGTTGCAAATGCCAGCATTATTAAGGTAGTATAGCAGTGAATGGATTGTGCATAAATATCCAAACATCACGGTTTCGGGCAATCCATAATTCATATTTGGTTGAAGCTTCTATTTGGAGGTGTGCACGATGATGAAAGTAAATCGTAATGATAAGAGACCGATCTGGCAGCAATTGCTTGATCAGGCGATTCATAATATTACTAGCGGAATCTGGGCGCCAGGAGAATTGCTGATTCCTTCCCGCGAACTTGCTCACATGGTAGGCGTCTCTCGGTCAACAATACAGATCGTCTATGAGGAATTGCTAAGTCGAGGTTATACGGTTACATCTCGCCGAGGAGGAACGCGAGTTAGTAAATGGAAGCAAGTCACTGAGTCAACGAAGGAAATCATAACAGATGGCCCCATCCCCCCGTCACTTCCCTTGTTGAACTCGGCAGTCGATCAATTACATGACTGGTTCAGAGGCAAAGAACAGCGAAAAGTGGAAATTGATTTTAGTCCCCATGAACCCTATTTGGATGGACAATTTCAAAAGAACTGGCGACAATCGCTTCTTCGCGCATCCGCTGAAATGGATTTATCAAGCTGGGCTTACGGGAATCCCTATGGTTTCACACCATTACGGGAGCAAATTCAGCGTTACTTATCACTTGAACGAGGTATTCATATCCAAACAAATCAGATTCTGTTGACCTCGGGAGCGCAGCACAGCATTGACTTAATCGCACAATCGCTTTTATCTGATGGGGACACTGTCTCTGTAGAAGATCCCGGTTTTCCAGCTGCCTGGATGGCGATGAAATATCGGCGTATGAACGTGGTGCCCGTTCCCGTCGACGAGTATGGTCTTGTGGTTGAGTGTATTCACCCACAATCCAAACTGACCTTTGTGACCCCTTCGCACCAGTGCGCGGTCGGGGTCGTTATGTCGGAGCCGCGTAGGCAACAATTGCTGCATAAGGCCGTTCAAGAACAATCTTGGATCATTGAGGACGATTATGATAGTGAATTTCGATATCGTGGGGAGCCGCTTCCAACGCTGATTAGCCAGGAACCTAATAATACCTTGTACCTCATGAGTTTTTCGAAAATGATAGCTCCAGGCATTCGTATTTCGGCTATCGTTGGATCTGTCGAGGCAATTGCTCAATTAGCTAGGGTACAGGAGCTGACTTACCGTCATCTTCCGATTATGGATCAGCTAACACTAACTCACTTCATCAAGAATGGGCATTTTATGCGCCATATGAGAAGAGTCAGAAATGTGTACCGACGAAGACACGAAGCCATGACAAAGGCTATTATGGCTAGTGGCTTAGGGGAGCGATTCACGCTAAGTGGAGTAGAAACGGGATTGCATATGTTACTTGAAGCTGAAGAGTCATACGACGAAGAAACGGTGACAGAGTTAGCCCTTCAAAAGGGAATACGTGTGTATCCTCTAGGACCTTATTGTTTGGAAAGCAAAAGAAAGGGATGGGTGCTGGGGTTTGCAAAAGTAGATGAAGCATCGATTGAGCAGGGGATTCATCGTCTCGCGGAGTTGATCTTATAAAATATTGAGGTTTAATAAAAGATGAGGGGGCGTGTTATGCCAAAAAACGATAATATGCTGGCCATTCTATGGATGCTGAATTCGGGCGGGAAAATGACTGCAAAACAAATATCCGAAAAGTTAGAAATAAATATAAGGACAGTTTATCGGTATATTGATGCACTATGTGCCAGTGGAGTGCCTATAATATCCGACACAGGTCATCATGGCGGATATAGCTTGCTGAATAATTTTATCAGAGCACCTCTGCTATTTGATATGGAAGAAAAAAAGGCACTCCTTCATGCTGCTGTTTTTGCAAAAGAAGCCGGATACCCTTTGAGTGAGGCATTAGACAATGCGACTTCAAAATTGAAAATGTATTCGAATCAAGAGCAGGAAAGTATACTTAGCCGTCAATTAGCCGGATTTGAAGTTATAAACCGCATGGGCGACCCTTCTGTTCAGCCGGAATTGGCGGAATTGGAGCAGGCTGTAGCACACGAATTCTCTGTAGAAATTGATTATCGCACAAGCCGTGAAGAACAACCTAAGAATAGGGTGATAGACCCCTATGGAATCGTTTATTGGAACAATAAATGGTATGTTGTTGCATTTTGCCACCTAAGGAATGAGATCCGCAGCTTTCGGACAGATCGGATTCTACAAATCAAGCGTACTCAAATTCTATTTAAGCGTCCCGAAGCTTTTTCGGCCCGTGAATTTTTTATGCAAAATCTGTTACCTAATTTAGTGGGCAAGGACGGGTTAATTTCTTTAATTATCGGAGGCAGGTCAGAGGCATTGGATGACTTATGCCTGCATTGGTTTTTGGGGCATCATCTGAAAGAGCGGACATCCAATCAAGCCATCTTTTTACTTGAGGAAAAATCAATTCATATATATGTCCCTTATTTTCTCCTATCCTACGGGAAATCCATTCAAGTCATCGAACCACAGAGTTTGAAGGAAAAACTTGTTGCTGTTGCGTCGGAGTTAATGGAATATTATCAACTTTAATAGCTTCACTGACAGTAGATGTCAGTGAAGCTATTTTATAATGATGATAATCATGGATTACCGATGGATGGTTGGTATCACTTGATGAATTGAAAATAAGGAGAACTTGCAAATGAGTAATACGGTATATCTTTATGTGTTTGACACGATGGCAGACTGGGAAATAGGTTGCTTAACGGCCGAACTGAACTCGGGAAGATATTATAAAAAGGGGCTGGCCCCATCAAAAATAGTGACCGTGGGAATTGAAAAGACTCCTGTAACTACAATGGGCGGATTGAAAATATTGCCTGACATCAAACTGGATGAGTGCAGCATTGCAAGCACAGATACATTGATTTTACCCGGTGGAGATACATGGACAGAAACAATTCACCAACCCATCTTAAAAATCGCCCAGAGGTGTGTAAAGGAAGGGATATTGGTTGCAGCGATTTGTGGTGCTACAATGGCACTTGCCCAGACAGGATTGCTGGATTCACGTTGGCATACAAGCAATGATCTGGAATACCTTAAAATGACCTGTCCCACGTACACGGGCGAAAAGTATTACAAAATGGAGTCTGCTGTAACTGATGGAAAACTGATCACTGCATCTGGAATAGCTCCGTTGGAATTTTCTGTACACGTCTTGAAAGCTCTGGGTGTGTTTTCTTCAAAAACATTAGATGCCTGGTATGGTCTTCATAAGACGCATGAATCCAAGTATTTCTATGAGTTGATGAATTCAATCCAATGAAGGTATAAGCATAAAATTGATAGGTTATGATCATTTAAAGGAGGAGTAACAATGAATGAAAGCAGAGAATATATGGGAGTGTCAGGTAAATATACAAAGAATGGAACACCCAACGGCTGTACATCTATTACCCCATTTATAACAGTGAAGAATCCTTCTGAGGCAATAGAGTTCTATAAAACTGTTTTCAATGCAAGGGTTAAGGATATTACTGAGTATCCTGATGGAAATGGGGATAAAATAATTGCTCATGCGGAATTAGATTTTGGAAATGGTTTTTTGCAGCTGGGAGCAGCGAATCCGGCATATAACTTGGTCTTGCCGCCAGATGAAGACAATGCGTGTTATTCTTTAGGAATTTATGTAATTCATGTTGATCAGGTAATTGAAAATGCGGTAGCAAGAGGAGCAAAAGTAAGGGAACCGGTTATAAGTTTTGTTTCAGGTGATCGATTCGGAAGTATATTGGATCCTTTTGGAGTAAGATGGTCTATTATGACTAGGATTGAGGATTTGTCAGAAGAAGAGAGTAGTCGGAGGGTTGCTGAATGGGCCAAAAGTTTTAGTGGGGAATAAATGCAATAACTGTTCAGAACGAAGGCTGGAGCCATTCTAATGGAAATGGTATGCCAACGGATATGCATGACTCCATTCAGAATTTCGAGTGTTTGGCGATTTTTTTTTGGAGAAAAATCTATAATTTCTAGTGTCTTGATAGAACTCCAGAGCATCGCGTTACACGATAAAAAAAGTAATCGCCTTGTCCTTAAACAAAAGGGCAAGGCGATTATTATGCTTCGGTCCAACTCCTCTTTATAAAGCGGTCAGTTTAAACCCCATTGAGAGCATGTTCTTGGCAATCTCGCGAGTTTTCTTGCGCTCTCCATAGTTCAAACCTAAGTCACTCATAGCATGATGGAGACTAAAGATAAAAAAGCATTATATTATAAAGCCACCAATCACAAGAACGTTGCACCTACGTCGCGTCAATCATCACATTTTCAAAGTCATCTGCATCATTGAATACTTGAAACTAAAATATTGACAGTTACATTCAAAATGCATATACTACTAAATGAAAGTTAATACCAAAATGGGAAAGGGTGCTTTATTAATGAAATCGCAATTTCGACAAAGATGGTGGGTACTGGCTTCGCTTGCGTTTGGGATTCTTGCTGTCGGACTGGACATGACGATTTTAAATTTGGCTTTGCCGATTTTAGCCAAAGATATTCAAGCAACAAATGCCGAGCTTCAATGGTTTGCCAACGGTTATAATCTTGTTTTTGCTGCAATGCTGCTACCGATGGGGATGCTGGGGGATAGAATAGGGCGCAAGAAGATGCTTCTTGTCGGATTGCTCCTTTTTGGTGCAGCCTCTCTTGCGTGCGCGTATGCCGCATCGCCATGGGAACTCATAACAGCGCGTGTCTTTCTTGGCTTAGGTGCCTCCTTGATCGTGCCTTTGTCCATGGCTATTATTCCAGTGATGTTTTCGGAAAAGGAAAGGCCAAAAGCAATTGCAGTTTGGATGATGGCCAATGCGGTCGGAATACCGCTTGGTCCTATACTTGGGGGTTGGCTCCTTAACCACTATTGGTGGGGTTCTGTGTTTATCATCAATCTTCCACTAGTTATTGCAGCAATATTGGCAGTATCCTTCCTTTTGCCTGAAACACGGAGCGAGGAACATCGCCCTATCGATTTACGGGGGGTGTTGATTTCTAGCACGGGGTTGATAGTTTTAACGTATGGTGTTATTGAAGCGGGTGAAAGAGGTTGGGCCAATGCATTTTCAATAATTGGAGTACTTGCGGGCTTGCTTCTTTTAATGTGCTTTGTTGTCTATCAGACCCGAACCACTCATCCTTTGGTTGATCCATCGTTATTTCGATCTCGAAGTTTTACAGGCGGAACACTAATTGGTTCTATCATCTCTTTTGCACTATTCGGCGTATTGTTCGCTTTGCCTCAATATCTTCAGGTCGTGTTAGAAGTAGACGCGTTGAGCGCCGGTTTGAGACTTTTGCCGCTAGTGATCGGGCTATTGATTGGAACGCCAATATCCGATGCTCTGCAGTCGCGCTTCGGGACCAGGACGGCGATTATCTTCGGATCCGTACTGCTTGGAATTGGGTTGGCAATTGGGAGTGCCACAGATATATCGACCGGATATGGCTTTGCTTCCATTTGGATTTCTGCAGTTGGACTTGGCATTGGATTAGCACTTCCGGCTGCGATGGATGAAGCGATTTCGGCACTTACACCCGAAAGAAGCGGTGTAGGATCGGCACTTCTTATGGCTATGAGACAGGTTGGAGGAACGTTGGGGGTTGCACTTCTAGGGGCTATTTTGAACGCTGGTTATCGCAATCATCTAAACATGGAAGACTGGCCTGTAGAAGCAACTGAAATTGCGCAGCGAAATGTGTCTGCTGGTATGATGGCTGCGCGTCAAATCGGTTCAGATTCTCTTGTTCATTCCGTTAAAACATCTTTTGTCGGCGGCATGGACAATATGTTATGGGGATGTGTAGGAGCTGTGGTTGTTGGTATTGTTTTTACCTTAAGTTTTTTAAAAGTACGTCCAGTAGATAGTGAAAACTCCAGGACGAGTCTTGAAGCTAAGGAATAGTTTAGTTGTGTCATATCAATTGCGGACCAAAAGTTTATACATGATGAATAACGTTGTAGCTGTAAGCAGCGTTATGGCAGCTGGTCTGTTGATTATTCTCGGATTTATGGGAATAGGTTACGCGCTAACGTCTTGGCTTACTTCCGAACGCGGTGCGATATCGCAAGGAATCGGAATTTTGTTTCTCATTTTTGATCTGAGATCAGTGAGAGTTGATGGTTTATGAACTTGAGTGTAAGTTGACATTGACTCTAATTTAGATGAAAATAACCTTGAAGTCACAGTTTCGAGTTTGATTGGACTTGGTTAGGAGTGTGATAGAATGTCTGAAGGTACGAAACAAAAAGTCGGATTGCGTGAGAGAAAAAAAGCGAAAACGATGGCCAATGTTCAGATGCATGCATTAAGCCTTTTTAGAGAAAAAGGTTATCATGCAACAACGGTTGATCAAATTGCTGAAGCTGCAGAAATCTCTCCGAGTACATTTTTTCGTTATTTTGCAACAAAAGAGGACGTGGTATTAACCGACAATTATGATCCTCTTCTTGTCGCTGCACTTGAAAACCAACCGGCGGAGTTGAGTCCACTACAGGCCGTTCGGAATGCAATGATATCGGAAATTATCGAGATGACTGACGATGAGTGGGAAACAACACGTCAGCGAAATCAACTGATCATGACGGTCCCGGAGCTGCGCGCGGCAGCGCTGAATAATTACACTAAGTTTATGCAACTGTTAACACAGATTGTCGCCAAACGAGTAGGTAGCCATTCTGAGGATCTGGCAGTACGAACCTTTGCCGGGGTGATCGTTGGGGTAAATATATCGTTAATGGAATATAGTGCTGAGGTTACCAAATCAGAGTTTTCTAAATTATTGGATGAAGCTTTAGAAGTAGTGGAGAAAGGCCTGCTCATAGGATAAAACCCGTGAAGCTCAATTCTTCGTCTTGCTCTCTTAATGTGTGATGTGTACTTCTCGATCGAATGGGGCAGCGTAATCGACAAGTGTGGGAGAGCGCATCGCTGGCAGCAATGAGGTCAGGGGTTCAAACCCCCTTGGCCCCCCAGGTATTCAAAATATGGAAAATATTCTTTGACATGAGACAGATCTGTCTGTATCATAATAAACAAAGAGACAGATCTGTCTCTCACATTTTAAAGAAACATCTTGGTTGTTGTCAATCAGCTACGGTGTCAAGAAATGGAGTGTGATTCGATGTCCCCTGTAATCAAATCTGGCTTTTCCAGCGTCCATCAGCAATAGCAAGCAATCCAGCCCGCTCAGTTGATCATCACAGGCTACACATTGGCTTTTGCCGTCGCCCTTATTGCGGGAGGTCGACTTGGGTTAGAGAGCGATTTTCTTTTTCAGCGTAATGATCGGCTTCAGACATTTATCCTTACGAAAATTGAGGTGTCAATCCATGAATCAAAAGTTACACGCAGAAGAAAGCGTGAAGAATGAGAGAATTATACGCTATGTTTTGTTAGCGAATGGTTTCTCTACGGGGGCATTGGGGCTCATTTTGATCTTCTTCTCACATTTCGTGGCAACCTTAACGGGCCTGGATCATTCATCTGCGCTAGTCGAAGTGGGGATTTTTCTTGTAGTTTTTGTAGTCTTTGTTTTTTGGACGGTAAAACTGAAATTCATTCCACCTAGGTTTGTGCTTATCTTTTCTGTGGTGGACTTTCTCTGGGTAATTGGGAGCGTTTATCTGATTGTGACGGATGGAACCTTGTTTATGATGACGTTGATGGGAATATGGGCTGTTAGTCTTGTGGCACTCGTAGTTGGTGTATTTGCCATATTCGAGTTTAATTATTGGTGGGTAAACAGGTCACTGAATAGAGCCTCAGATTGATTTGGTTGTGCTTTAATTTATAATGAATTAGTAATACCCCCACATCCTATTTGTGGGGGTTTTTTGTATTGATGACTATCAGGTTAAAAAAGTACCTTATTCAGGTGGGGAAAATTCTAATTTAGGTTCTCGTTTGAACGGCTAGCCCACTAAAAGAAATCGGACCAACAACATCAGCTCTGGCATTTGCGGTTAGGTTTTCTGCGGTTACGGTGTAGACATGATTACCTGATTTTACATTACTATCGATCGCTTGAAATGTGATAGCGTAGTTTTGTTCAGAAGCAGCTGATTCAATACCTTGTTGTGTATTGAAAATCTCTATTCCGTCACGGAAGATTCTGAAGAGGATTTGAGCAATAGCGGTAACTCCCTGGACACCAATAGTTGCTACTAGTTCAACCCGATTAGGTTGAGCATTCACAGCGGGTATTCTTATTCGAATGGTTGCTAGGCGAGACCTAGCCGGTGAACGTCTGATAATGAATGACGTCGCTAAGTTGAATTTACGACGTGGCTGAACGGCAGCTTTATCGAGAATACGTACCAAAAAATCATCTCCTCTTGTTTGATATTCTCAAAGTATGTTGGGCAAAAGGAGAGTGATTGGACGATTGATCAATAAATGAGATGTGTCAATTAATTCTCGAGTAAATTTTTCAAAATTGGTATAATTGGGTAAGGTCCATAATGGTTTAGAGAGGAAGTGTAAGCATGACGATAGCTCCGGATAAAAATAAGCTATATCCAAATGAAAACATAAGAACCGTTTGTTACATTAAAAATCTACCAAGCAGGCCAAATGTTGAGATTGGCGATTATACATATTACAGCGATAATACAAACTCACCAGAGAATTTCTATGACCATATTCAGCATCATTATGAATTTTTAGGTGATAAGCTGATTATCGGAAAGTTCTGTGCTATAGCTGAAGGGGTTACTTTTATTATGAATGGTGCTAATCATCGGATGGATGGTTTTACCACATATCCTTTCAATATTTTCGCTGGAGGTTGGGAAAAGGTCACGCCAACGAAAGAGGAGTTGCCTTTCAAAGGTGATACTTTGATTGGCAATGATGTATGGCTGGGCCAAAATGTCACGATTATGCCGGGAGTACAAATTGGTGACGGTGCAATTGTTGCTTCGAACTCAACGGTTGTAAAAAACGTTGAACCCTATACGATTGTTGGCGGTAATCCTGCAAATGTGATTAAGAAGCGTTTCAGTGATGAGATGATTACGTTATTGTTGGAGCTTCAATGGTGGAACTGGGATGAGAAAAAGATATTTGAAAATCTTGAGCAATTAGTATCGGTTAACGATATGGCCACACTCAAGAAGCTATTGAATGAAGAGTAAAGAATAAGCAAAAGGGTTCGAGAATCTATAAAAGATTCTCGAACTCTCAGGCTGTCGAGAAATCCCCGTTTTTTTGGAGAGCACGTAAAAAAGTGCCTTCATTCTAAACAAGCAAGTTTTCCTCGATTTTTTTCATCACAGATGAGTCTTGTTATTCATCTATCATGGGAATTCACGTACCTAAAATGGATTTATCCAACATAGCTTCACTACCAACACTAAAACGCGCACCTATACTGGACGTTTCCAATATAGAGGGGGGAAATCAGCATTTTAGAGGCATTTTCAGCACATTCTATTGGATTTATCCAGTATAGCGTGCGAAATCGCACTGAAGACGGCGAAGTTAGTGGATTTATCCAATATAGCACCACCACAAGTACTTTTTCCCCACCTGTACTGGATTTTAATAACATAGTAAACTGCATTCATCTTCATCATTGAAATAGATCGTTTTAAATTGATTTTTCTTCTACGAAACGAGATCACCCAAAAAAATAAAGTGCCGAAAAGTCCTCTGGACTTTATTCGGCTTATGGCTGCCTAATAGTGAGTATGATGCCGATGATAGACCATGCCTCGAATTCTGCATGAATGATCCATTTACTGATAAGGAAGGGAAATGCAAAGTCGATTTATACATACCGATCAAGAAGAGAATATAAAAAAATGACGAAGGAAAATCATTTAGCTTAAAGATATTCCAATAAAAAAGAAAATATGGAGCGATGTGGAATGAACTTAGAAGCAGCTTTTGAGCGGTTTCCTAACTTAAAGTCAGATGATTTCGTATTGAAAAAGATTGAAGATCATCATCTTGACGGCATTTTTGAAATCTATAACAATGACAACGTGTTTGAATACTGCGGCATTATACCCAAACATAATAAAGATACTGTGAAAAACATGATAGGGCATTTCGAGAGAGATTATAATAAAAGGTCAAGGGTTAAGTGGGGGATATTCGCCAATAATGATGTCGATCAGTTACTTGGAATTATTGAAGCCTTCGATTTCAATCAAAAAGTGAATATGGTGACCATAGGCTACTTTTTGGCGGAATCCCATTGGGGAAAAGGTGTTGCTACTGAAGCGGTGAAAATATTGCTCGAATTTTTGCTTATGGATGTCAATATAAACAGAATTCAGGCAGCAGTGATGCCTTTGAATGAGAATTCAAAGAAGGTATTGCTGAAGAATGGCTTCATCAAAGAAGGAATGTTAAGACAAGCAGCACTATGGGCAGGTAAAGGAATTGTCGATTTAGAAATGTACAGTATATTAAGAGAAGATTATATAAAATAATCGAGAAAGAGATCATGGAGCAAAAATGACATTGGAAGAGAAAATGAACAACCAATTTTAATAACATCGTATTCCCGCTGTGGAGTCATATCCACTACTCATTTAAGCTCGAATAAACCATATCATTGGATTAAGGGGATTCTTATGGAAATACAATATGTTACAGAACTACCGACAAATGATAGCATATATGAGCTGTACGAGAATCTTGATTGGAATAAATATTTAGGACTAGATAAAGATCAGCTGCTGACCGCCATGAAACAAAGCTGGTACGTTATTTATGCATATCATGGAAACCGCCTAATCGGTACTGGAAGAATAGTATCGGATGGGATCATCAATGCTTACTTATGCGGCCTAGGGATTCACTCTGATTATAGAAGTAAAGGGATTGGAACTGAAATTACCCGGTTACTGGTGGAGCATTGTAAAAGAGACAACTTGCATCTACAATTTTTTTGTGAAGAAGAGTTAGTGTCGTACTATGAAAATATGAACTTTAAAGTTTTTGCAGTTGGAATGAAAATGGCTTAAATCCATTATCTTTTCGTCAATACTGAAATATCTATTCGTACCCAAGCGGACATAACGCTTGGGCTTTTATTTTTTTAAAATGCTCTGTTAAAGCTCTTTGGAAATTTTTTTCTTTTGCGAAGGAAGGGGTTCGTTCCTCTTGAAACTAATTATCCTTTCACTTGTATATGTTTCTTAACTTCTTCTTCCTGTAAAGCGCGTCCCTTTCTTCGGTTCGATATAGGTTCGAACATTCGCTTGCTCCATCGCGCGAGTACAGCGAGTGTAGTGGCATCCACAAATCGATAGAACAGATGGGCTATCGCGAATATGATGGGTGTCGTGATCAGCACCGTAAGGGCTACGCTAATAGAATACGGGAGCAGTGTATCAAGCTGGTAAAAAATAAAGCTGCCTAAGGAGCAGATGATCGTAAAATGTACGAGATAGAGCGAGAAGGATACTCTTCCTAGGTACGAGAACAGCCTGCGGCTGAATAGCGCCTTCATACGGGATGAATTCAGCAAGGCGATTAGAATTAGGAAGGAACCTAATATATGATAAAACACAAAGAACGAAAACCCTGCCGATGACTTCCACACGAGAACGGAATAGATCGTCCCCTCAATACCCACATAGGGATAGGAACCCAAGTAAAGCCCTACGGTGAGTAGCAAGAGGTTTACCCACGGGCGCTGGATGGAGGCGAGCCAATTCCGGCCGCTATACATCAAGTCACTGAGCAGCATGCCGAGCACAAACCCCAGATAGTACGAATCAATGAACACCCAGACGAGAATCGCATAGATGAAGAACCGAAGCTTAAGTCTCCCCACAAGCAGCAGAAATCCGAAGATCAGGAAGGAACCGAACAACTCATACGTCATGGTCCATAGCACGGGGTTATAAGCGGAGCCATAAGTGAAGAAGGTATGGAACAAGGCCTCTTTGGCCATGAGGAGGAAGCTGGTACTTGCTATAAAAGGATCAGGCATCGAAGATAAGGTTGTGCTGCGAATATCATCGTAGTACCCGAACCCGAAGATCATGATGAGGTAGGCAATTAAAACGGACAGCACGGCAGGCATGGCCAATCGAAAATATCTTCGCAGGGCTGAGGAGTACACAGGGAGAGGATCTTTTGTTCGAAAATAGCGATAGCTTAGCACGTACCCGCTCAAGACAAAAAACAAGCAGACCGAAAAATTACCGTTAAACAACAAGTTGACCGGTGTGCGCGCAGCGAAGCTCTCGAAGGCGAAGTGTTCAATCTCCGGCCTGCCTTCAAAGACAGACGGGGCAAACACTTGAAAAAAGTGAGATACAACCACGACACATGCCGCCAATCCGCGTAAACCGTCTAAATAACCGATTTTGGATGTCATAGCAAGCTCAACTCCTTTATTTAATAAGGAATGATAGGGTTTCAAATATGATAGTTCAAATTGCAAGTGTTGTATAGGATAATTATGGAGAGAGACTGAAAAGAAGTACTGCTCTGATGTGATTTGAGAGGGGATCTTTTTAGCTTGAAATGACGATAAGGGGGTTCGCATCCAATATGAGACCGTTAGATATAGAGAAATTAACGCGTTCAGGGGTCATTTATTTTAACTCGAAGCTCGAGATGCTGGAGGATTTGCATTGCAAGATGTACAAATTGAACAGCCTTCATAGCTTGTGGACCCATTTTCATGATTACTTTCAGATATGGTATGTGTCCAAAGGTGAATTCAAGCATACGGTGAACAGCAGACAATATACCATCACGAAAGGCAGTCTGTTCGTTGTAGCCCCTTTTACATTACACAGCATAAATGTCCTGAGTGATCAAGAGCTAGAGATCATGGGTTGCGAATTTATGCCTGCTTTCATTAACGAGCGATTTGACGATAAGTCGATGGATCCAACGTTTTTCGATGTCGGCTATTTAGAACACTTCTTGCACACCGACTGTACCGCGCAATCGCAGATTGCTTTAGATGGTGTAACGGAAGGAAGAATTCGAAATCTGATGCTAGAAATGCTAAGTGAGTATGAGCGACGTACGCCGTTCTTTCAAATGGTATTGAAAGCTAATCTGATGGTCATGTTATCAATCATCATTCGTCAAGTGAATGGAGACGTAGTCAGAGCCGGCTTTGAGAAATCAGAGAAGTATCGGGACATCATGACCCGAGTCGTGGATCATATTCATAAAAACGTTCATGAGGCTATCAAGTTGGAGCATGTATGTGCCATGTCAAATATGTCGAAGTCGACCTTCTGCAGCTTGTTCAAAGAGTGGACAGGCAAGACCTTCAACCGCTATCTGATTGATCTGCGCATTCTCAATGCCATGACGCTGTTGCAGCGTCCGGTATTATCGGTAACGGATGTGTGTTATGCGACGGGATTTAATGAGTTATCTTATTTTTGCAGAATATTCAAAAAGTACACGGGGATATCCCCCAATCACTTTCGCAAACAAGCGATTCAAAAATAGTGGAAATCATACGATAATCCTATTTTCTAATACGATAGTGAAATGAAGTAAAACGCTTACATGATAACATGTGTTTAATTGATAGCCATTAGCGGATACGAGTCAGAGGGTCGCTATCAGCGGAAGAGGGAGTAAGGGTTCTACGGTTTTGCACGAAATTAGCAAGAATCAAAGGAGGAGCGGGCATGCAAAGAAAACCATGGATATGGGGTCTTGTTCTTATTCTTATGATTTCGATCGTAGCAGGCTGTACCGGAAAAGAAACTCAAAATGCGAACAATCAGACAGACGGTTCAAAGGGCAGTGAATCAACCAAGGGGTCTGTAGAGCTCAACTTCTGGTATGGCTGGACGGGGCCTGAAGCAGCAGCACTTGAGAAAATCATTGCGAAGTGGAATGCAGCGAATCCGGACATCAAGGTGAAAGGCCTGTCGCAGAGTGATTATCAGAAGCAGCTCACCGCGATAACGGGAGGCAATCCGCCGGACATCGCTTCGAATTTCGGGCAGGATGTCGTGCCATGGGGGGAACGTGGCGCCATGATGCCGCTGGATGATTACATCAAGAAAGACGGTGTGGATCTTAAGGATTATATCAAGGCAGCTCTAAGTACTTCCCAAGCGAACGGTAAGACGTATGCGATCCCGATTGCCATGCATACAACCATGCTGTTCTATAACAAAGATGTCTTAGCAAAAGCAGGATTCAACGGTCCTCCGGAAACGATCAGCCAGCTGAAGGAATATATTACGAAGCTAAGCATCAAGGAGAATGGAGGGCGTCTGCAGCAGTTAGGCTTGTGGCCAGGGGTGGATGCGTATACCTTCACCAATGCCTTCGGCGGATCTTATTATGATGCCAATGCCAAGCAGATTACGCCTGACAATGCAGGTGTGAAATCCGCAATCCAGCTGGCCAAAGGCATATGGGATCAATTCGGATCGGAAGAGCTGGATCGCTTCTCATCTGGGCTTGGTCAGTATATGTCCGCCCAGAATCCGTTCTTCACAGGCAAGTATGCGATGACGATCGACGGGGAATGGCTGCCAACCTTCATCAAGCAGTTCGCACCGAACTTGAATTATGGCATCGCTCCGATTCCATATGATGATAATAACCCAAGTCTCAAAAATCCGGGCAACGTCACGACAAGCGTATTCTACATTCCGAAAGGCGTGAAGAACCCCGATGCGTCTTGGAAATTCCTCAAGTGGATTACCGAACCGGAGCAAATGGGAGAATTCACCGCAGCACTTGGGAACCTGCCGACGAGAACATCGCTATTGAACAACGCGATCTACGCCGATGTACCTGGGTTCAAAGAGTTCCTGGCCTATTCGCAAAGTCCAAACCTGCATTCATTCCCTGCAACATCATTTGCGAATGAATATATGACAGAGTTCACGGACCAATATAACGCAATCCTCAGAGGGAAGATCGGTATCGATGAAGGGCTCAAGAAGGTGAAGGATAAGATACAGCCTCTCGTCAAATAGGTTCTTGTGAAAAAGGTGGGTCTAATTCAGCGCGATCCTATCCATGTTGGCTAGGGGGAGCAGAATTAGATCCAGACCCATGAAAGGAGTACGAGTCGATGAAAGACTCTGCATCCATGAAGCTATCCGTTAAGCGAAAGGGTTGGACGAGAAGGGAATGGCACTATTTCTGGCTGGGACTCCTTTTTGCTTCCCCATGGATTATCGGATTTCTGGTCTTTACGGTGTATCCCTTCTTCAGCTCCTTGTACTTCAGCTTGACCGCGTATGATTTGTTCAATCCGCCACAGTGGGTGGGGCTGGATAATTACAAGCAAATTATGACCGACGAAAGGTTCTATAAATCGATCAACAACACTTTATTTATGGCCTTTATTTCGGTGCCGATTTCGCTTGCCAGCTCTTTAATCATTGCGATCATGCTGAACTTCAAGGTAAAAGGCATCAATTATTACCGCACGATTTTCTACCTTCCCGCCGTTATTCCCATCGTTGCGAGTGCGCTGCTCTGGACGTGGATGCTGAATCCAGACTTTGGTCTGATCAACATGTTCCTTCGCGCGGTCGGTCTTCCGGATCCTGCGTGGTTAATGGATCCGCGATACACCAAGCCATCGCTCATTCTCATGGGCTTATGGGGTTCTGGAGCGGGTGCGTTGATTTTTCTCGCAGCCCTTCAGGGGGTGCCGCAGCAGTATTACGAAGCCGCTCAGGTAGATGGCGCGAACGGGTGGCACCGCTTCTGGAAGATTACGATCCCGGCGCTATCGCCGATCATCTTATTCCAGCTCATCATGGGTCTCATCGGTGCGTTTCAGATTTTTACGGAGTCCTATATTCTTGCCGGAGGCAAGTCAGTGAGCGGGTCCATCGGTGGACCGGATCAATCGCTGCTGTTCTATGCCGTCAATCTGTATCAGGAAGCGTTCATGAATCTGAAGATGGGCTACGCTTCAGCACTGGCTTGGATTCTATTTATTATCGTGATGGCCATTACCCTCGTGCTTCTGAAAACGTCCAGGCGATGGGTCTACTATGGAGGTGAATAGCGGATGACGCTTAAGATTCTGCGAACCAAGATCCTGCCGCATACGGTGCTTATCGTATTTTCGGTGTTCTTTCTGTTTCCATTCGTATGGCTCCTATTTACTTCGCTCAAGACGTCGAATGAGATCTTTGCGCTGCCTCCGCGTATTCTACCTGAAGCGTTTCATTGGGAGAATTATAAAGCGGCCTTGGAGACGGTTCCGTTTCCGCGCTATATGTGGAATACGCTGGTTATCTGTGTGATATGCATTATAGGACAGTTGTTCGCTGCACCGCTTGTGGCCTATTCCATCTCACGGATTCCTTGGGTAGGGAGCAAGATTATTTTTGCCATCGTTCTCGCGACGATGATCCTGCCATCTCAAGTGCAAATGATTCCGCAGTACATTATTTTTACGAAGCTGGGCTGGGTTAATACGATCCTGCCGCTGACGATCGGGGCTTTTTTCGGGGCGCCGTTCTATATTTTTCTGCTGCGCCAATTTCTGTTAGGCGTTCCTAAAGAGCTGTCTGAGGCGGCCAAAATTGACGGGGCATCGGAATTCCGCATCTACACGCAGATCATCCTCCCAACATTAAAGCCTGCATTGGCCACGGTAGCACTGTTTACGTTCGTCGGATCGTATACCGATTTCATGGGACCGCTCATCTACCTGAATGATGCTGCAAAATGGACGATAACGGTCGGCCTACAGGGCTTTCAACAGGATCACGGGGCACAGTGGGAGCAGCTGATGGCAGCGTCGACGATTATGGCGATACCGATGATTCTATTGTATTTTTTCGGACAGAAATATTTCATGCAATCCGGTTCTGCGTTTACTGGGTTCAAATAATTGGAGGGACGACTCATGAGTAAGACAATTGTAGCTATCATCGGCTGTGGAACCATTGCGAATAACGCGCACATCCCGGCATACATTGCTAATCCAGATGCCGAGATCAAGTATTTCTGCGATATCCGCAAAGAAAAGGCAGAGAAGGCGGTCGACCAGTATGGCTGCGGGGAAGCAATCGAAGATTATCATGTCATTCTGGAAGACCCGGAAGTTGAAGCGGTCTCGATCTGTACGCCGAACCATGTCCATGCTTCCATCACAATCGATTGCTTACGCGCAGGAAAGCATGTGCTGTGCGAGAAGCCGGCTGCGAGAACGTATGCGGAAGCGCTAGAGATGCAGAAGGTACAGCATGAGAGCGGGAAGACGCTAAATATCGGCGTCGTGAATCGCTTCAATAAAGGGGTCAATATCATAAAGAAGATGATCGACGATGGTGAATTGGGAGAACTGTATCATGTGTACGTTAGCTTCCGTTCGCATCGTTCGATTCCGGGGCTTGGCGGAGATTTCACGACCAAAGCTGTCGCAGGCGGCGGAGCGCTGATTGATTGGGGTGTGCATTTTCTCGATATCGTCATGTATTGTGCAGGTGATCCAGAACCGAAGACGGTTACGGGACAGACGTATTCCAAGCTGGGCCAGGATATGCAGAATTACGCCTATCTCAATATGTGGGCAGGTCCTCCGAATTATGAGGGTACGTACGATGTCGATGATTTCGTCACCGCGATGATTCGAACGGAAGGACCTTCGATTACGATGAACGGCGCATGGGCGCAAAATATCGGCGTCGATGAGATGTATATTGATTTTCTGGGCGACAAAGCAGGCATCCGGCTGCAGTACGGTTCAGATTTTACGGTCTATAGCGCGAAGCATGGCGCGTTGCTGGAGAGTACGCCGAAGTTCACGAAGAGCGATATGTTCCAGAACGAAATCGACAGTTTTCTCGCTTGTATCAAGTCAGGTGAAAAAATGCCGTCACACATTGACTACGTCATTTTATCCTCCAAGATCATTGAGGCCATCTATCAATCTTCCGACCATGGGGAGGAAATATCATTCATGAAGCAAGGAGCCGTCCAATGAAGAAGATTGGCTTTATCGATTATTATCTAGATGAATGGCATGCGAATCAGTATCCGGACTGGATTCGGAGCGCGTCCGGCGGAAGCATGGAGGTTGCTTACGCATACGGCATGAAGGATGCCGAGCAAGGAATGAGTAACGCAGCATGGTGTGAGCGCCATGGCGTCACGTTGTTACCTACGGTTGAAGCCGTTGTGGAGCAGAGCGATTACTTGATTGTGTTATCTCCCGATCACCCGGAGCAGCATGAAGCACTAGCTGAGCTTCCGTTAGCTTCTGGGAAACCGACGTATATCGATAAGACCTTTGCCCCGGATCGGGCAACGGCGTTACGATTGTTCGAGCGGGCTGCGCAGCATGACACGCCGCTATATTCTTCATCAGCGCTTCGCTTTGCGACGGAGTATGTCGAGGCAGAACGCAAGGGAGTCCGTGTTGTCTCCAGCTGGGGACCAGGGTCCTTCGACAACTATTCGATCCACCAGCTTGAGCCCATCGTGTCTCTGATGGGAACGGAAGCGAAGCGAGTGATGTTCATCGGAACTGAGGTTGCTCCAGCCTTGATGATCGAATTCTCAGATGGCAGACAGGCAACCATACAGCATCCAGGTCCAGGATGTCCATTTACGATGGCTGTAAATTACGATTCGGGGGATTGCAGCGTACTACGGCCGGAATCGGATTTTTTTCAATTGTTCATACGTGATCTGGTCGCTTTCTTCGAGACGGGACGCGTGACTGTCCCTACGGCAGAGACAATTTCTATTATTACAATCATTGAATATGGCCGCATCGCAGCACAACGCCCTTATCAGTGGATTGATTTACCGTGATTCCTTGGAGTTGAGAGGTATCTGCAGGGGGATATTCGAAATATCGAAAATAAAAAAGGGAGATTGAAAGTCTGGAGAGGCTTTCAATCTTCCTTTTTTTCGTTATGAAGCAACAGTGTTATCCACTGAAAACAGCGGTATGATATATAGTAGAATCGCCGTTTTGGGTGTTAAGTCTCAAGATAAGAACGTGTGTTTCTGTTATTATGAGTGGTATAAATGAAATATTTGGAAGACTGATGGGTTAGATGCTCCTGAAATTAGAGATGGAGGAATCGTCTATGAAATTGTACATAACGGTTAAAAGCTTGGGTAAACGTAAAAATGTACTGACAAGGCTTGGAATAGAGCTTCCGGTCATTCCGAGAACGCTGAGAGAGCTCATTACCGAAGTTGTTATCTTGAATGTGCAAAAGCTAACCGAGAAGCAGCAGAGTACTGCGCTGATTCCATTCTTAACGGGAACGGAGATTGAGGAGCGCGTAGAGAGTGGAAAGGTAGGATTCGGCTCGGTGTATAACGAACAAAGTCCTGATCTTACCCAAGCAATCGAGACCGCATTATTAGCTTTTGAAGATGGGCTATATAAAGTATTTATTCGTGAAGAAGAGAATAGTCATTTGGAATCGCCGCTTAAGCTTACGGAAGAGGATGAGATTGTATTTATAAGATTCACAATGTTAGCTGGAAGCCAATGGTGAAGGGAGACAAGGAATGATGGACAAGCAGGAACGAAAGAAGCGTTATTATGCATCATTACAAGAGAGAGCTGAGAGGATAGATCCTCAGCTTTCTCCATTAGCGAAGTTAGTGGTTGAGTTGGGTCAAATGATACGTGTGGATCAGGATCATCATATTTTTTTGAAATGCGAAGAGATATTGCATTCACTCGCTGCGGGGAATAACGATCAATTATTCGAGCCACTGGTGAACGTTGTGAAGCAACTTACGAATGAGTACACGGGAGAAGTCTTGGCATATATTGCTGCTCATGCAACGGAATATCCATATAGTACAGGATACGCACGCAGACCTTTTCGTACATCGGAATGGAGTGCCCACATGGGCCAAGTGATTAACAAGATGAGTTCGCTCATTTCTATGGATTGTTATGAATTTGCTATTATCGATTATTTGACGTTATCGGACTATCCGTTGAAGCAGGATTATGAGTTGGCACAGACGATCAGTGACGTTATTGCTTATGAGTTAGATCGTAACAATACAGAAGTACTTGCGGCACTCAAGGAAATTGTATATGGAGATAACCAAACGGCGTTACTTACTCACGGTATGATCAAAGGGATATTTATGAGTCATCATGAGGAATTGTACGTCATGATGGGCGAGCTATTGGCTGCTTCACGGTTGCAAGAGGGGCTTCGACAATCCATTGTGGAACGAATGGACGAGGGGACGTTGACAGCGAACCTGTACATGCTGAAGGTTATCGTTGACCAAGGATTTATTCGCTATAGTTCTGTCGTGAGAGCGCTTGGCGTATGGACAGGTATGGGACTAGAATCAGCAAATCAGCGTGTAGCCGGGCAGCTTATTGAAGGAGCTTATCAATCTCTGAATGATGAATCCGTACGTGAGTCCTGGTTGTCTAGTAATCATGCGAATCATGTCTATTTAAGCTTATGGGCCACATCGGTAATTGAAGAACGTGATTTATTTAGTAGAATTGAGTATTTGATGGAGCACGGAGAGCTGTATCAGAAGATTATTGCACAGTATGTACTCGCGAACAGTGAGAATAAAGATGTTCGTTATGGAATTGCACGACAATACTTAGATGCTGCGGACTCAGAATTACAGTATTGGATTTTATCCAACTATAGTTATGATTACACACGTGTATGGCAAAGAGAGAATGATAATGCGCCAAGTATTACGTTTGAACGTATCCCTCTTCTAGAGAAGAAGGAGGAGCGTCAACGTGAATTTGAACAGCTCAAGGCGATGTTCTTTGCCGGTACGCACAAAGAGATATCTGCTCCTTCCAAAGTGTTGGATTTTGCACATGTTCATTACACGCCAGACCTCCCTATTCGCAAAATGCTTTACCTTACAGCGTATGACATGGATAGCGAATGGGTCGCCCAAATCATTGCCTTGAAGGATCGGTTAAGTGCGGATATGCGTGGAGAGCTGTTATCTCATTTCATGCAGGATATGGATCATTCCATACAGCGTGAATTCATATTTGCCTCTTTATCAGACAAGAGCATGAGTAACCGCGAGAAGGCACTCGAGAAGGCGAAAAAATTGACGTTATCGGACGAAGAGTTGATGCTGGTGGAAGGTTTGTTGAAGTTGAAGACAGGCTCCTTACGCCAAAGTGCTATCGAGCTGCTGTTGCGTCAGCCCAAGGACAGTCTGACAGTCTCACTAACTAGGCTATTGCAAGGTAAGAGTGAATTGCAGAGACTGGCGGCGCTGGAGACGATTGTTGAGATTTTTGAGGATAATGAACGTGCGGAGCAGTATGAAGTCTTGAGTTCGCTGCCTAAATTAATTGAGAATCCCACACATAAGGAACAGCAGTTGATAGGGAGGCTTAGTCAAAAAAGTGAATATACAGCAGCAAATGGCTTCGGTCTATTCGATCCGAAGGTGATCGAGCCTTGGCTTACAGAAACTCCGATAATAGGAGAGTTCGAATGGAGGCATATTTTCAGTATGTCGACGGAAGATGTGATCCGTTTTCTCTCTGGGCTGGAGCAAGAAATTCATAATCATCGTGATTATGAGTATGAGGTAGAGTATTACTCTGGTTACAAGGATACGCTGCTGTTGGGTATAGATTTAAGAAGGATTCTTCCATTTCAAGAGGATGAGGACGGTTCAGCTGAGCTTACGAAATATCCGCTGCATGAGGTTTGGAGAGATTACTTAGAGCGCAGCAATCTAAGAGCATCTGAATTACTTCAGATCTATTTCTATTCGATACTAGACCCGCTTGATCAGACGTTGAACCATTATTATCGATATTTCTCTGATGAGAGGGATTACTATGAGCTCGAGAAGCATACGCTGCTAGAAGGTTCGCGTAAGGAGTTTGCGGAGCAGGTGTATCCTATTACTCAAATTCAAGAGATTAAAGATGCGCTCAAAGGATTTAAGTATAGTAGTCAGATCCGTAACCTGCTTTTTGCTTATTTTATGGATAGTGATAAAAGCTCAACATTTGATTTATCGATAAATGCCTTAATTGCTGTGATGCAAGCGATGCCTAAAGAGAAAGTATCCAAAGAGTGGGGAATATTGAAGCTCTTAGTGAATCCATGGTTCTCCATGGCGCGTAGTCGAATGTATGATGATGACAGCTTTAAGCGAATGTTCCATACTTTCTACACATTTAATATCATGAATCCGAATGAGAAAGCTTCGGTACTTGACCTTAAGGATTACTTACGTGCTTTTGAAGCGGGGATGATCGGTACAGGGGAAGTATATCGGGAATTAGTAGGCAGTCAAGACAGTCGCAATCATATGCGCAATATTACATCTAAACGATATGATTGGATCGATCATAAGCCTGAGTTAGTTGCGATTCGGGAGACGGTTGTAGAGCGAATTCTAGATGTGGAGCTCGAACGTGGTGACCTAGCAACTGAAGTAACACCTCTGGCCATGGGGCTGGAGCGGATCGAGGGTATGGAGCATTTTATTCATATATTATCCGGGCTGCAGCAGGAAACCTTCATCCGTGGCTATATCTATGGATATGGGGATAGTATTACGAAGAAGGAATCTTTCAGTCATCTGCTTAAGATCAGTTATCCACGTAAAGGTGAAGACGAGACACGCTTGAAACAAATGTTAGAAGGTTTTGATATTTCGGAGAAAAGGCTGCTAGAGGCAGCTATGTATGCCCCTCAGTGGTTAGATATAGTATCAAAGTATTTGAATTGGGATGGGCTGCGCAGTGCAGCTTGGTATTTCCATGCGCATATTAACGAAGGCTTCTCCGCCGAGAAAGAAACGGTTGTCGCGCATTATTCACCGATTTCAGCACAGGACTTTAATGATGGTGCCTTTGATATAAGGTGGTTTAAAGAAGCTTATGATACGCTCGGAGAGAAGCGATTCGACTTATTGTACGATTGTGCTAAATATATATCGGCTGGAGCTAATCACCGAAGATCACAGCTGTTCGCAGATGCGACATTGGGGAAGCTTGATATCATCGAAATACAGAAGTCTGTAGAAGAGAAACGAAATAAGGATCACTTGCTCAGCTATAGCCTTATTCCACTAGCTAACCATCGTGAGCAAGATATTCGTGAACGCTATGATTTCATCCAGCGTTTTCTAGCGCAGAGTAAGAAATTTGGCGCTCAGCGTCGGGCGAGTGAAGGAATGACTTCGCAAATTGCACTAGGCAACTTGGCGAGAAATGCCGGATATGGAGATGTAATTCGGCTGATGTGGGATATGGAAGCACGAAAGCTGGACGATATGCAATCATATTTCCAGCCATATAAGCTAGATGAGGAGACGTCGGTACAGCTTCTTATTGATGAAGAAGGACAATCAGAGATTGGCATTACCCGAAAAGGTAAAGAGCTGAAAGCCATCCCGGCTAAGTATAAGAAGGATGAATATATTTCCGCATTGAAAGAAATGAAGTCAGAACTAACAGATCAGTACCGGAGAGCCCGCAAGGAGCTAGAACGCTCCATGGAAGCAGGGAATATATTCACTTTACAGGAATTGAAGGGGTTATCAGGGAATCCAGTAATCACACCTCTATTGCGGACGTTGGTATTTAAGTCGGGAGAGGTATTGGGATACTTCGATGCAGCTGCAGGTGGGCTAATCGATCCAGCGGGTAACTTCATGCTTATAGGGGATGCAGAAGAACTCCTTATTGCGCACCCCCTACATTTATACGAAAGCGGTCATTGGAGTCAGTATCAGAAGGACTTGTTCGATCGTCAACTTCGGCAACCATTTAAGCAGGTGTTCCGTGAGTTGTATGTTCCGAATGCAGATGAGCAGGCTCAGGGTACGGTTTCTCGCAGATATGCTGGGCACCAAGTGCAGCCAAGAAAAACGGTCTCCTTGCTTAAAGGCAGGCAGTGGACAGTTAGTTATGAAGAGGGTCTGCAGAAGGTGTACTACGCTGAGAATTTGATTGCGAACCTCTATGCGATGGCGGATTGGTTCTCTCCTTCGGAGATGGAAGCACCTACGCTGGAAACCGTTCAATTCTTGGATCGGAACACGTATAAGAGCGTCACCTTGGATAAGGTTCCTCCCATTTTATTCTCAGAAGTGATGCGCGACATCGATTTAGTCGTGAGTGTCGCTCATGTTGGCGGCGTCGATCCAGAAGCCAGTCTGACAACGATTGAGATGCGGAGCGTGATTGTCCAAGAGTCACTGCGTCTATTGAAGATTGATAATGTTCGCTTAGAGGGTAATTATGCTCGAATTGAAGGTGCCCTTGGCGAGTATGGAGTACATTTAGGCAGTGGCATGGTTTACAGACAAGCTACAGGAGCTATGCATATCATTCCTGTACATTCACAGCATAGGGGTCGTATATTCTTACCCTTTATTGATGAAGATCCGAAGACAGCAGAAATTCTGTCGAAGATCGTGATGTTGGCCGAGGATAAGAAGATTAAAGATCCGCAAATTCTAATGCAATTACAAGCGTGAGGGAGAGAAAGCTAGTTGTTCATTTTAAGGGGATAGCCTGTTTATGGGTTATCCTTTTTCATGAGTTGACATTCAGAAGGGAGTTCTATTATTGCGTTATGACATTGAAATTGCGTGCGCATCTTATTTGACACTTCACGAACAAAAGCTACGGATCAAGTCGTTTTTAATAGATTATTTTGGCACAGCTCACTTCTTTCTTGTTGAAACGGGCTTTTCTATAACAGCCGTACAAGAGGAAACTGCTTTTTTGGAGTGGATGAATACAGGCAGACCGGATCGAACGACGAAAGAATTGTTTCTTTTTGAATGGGCGGAGCAAGAGAGAGGGAGTGGGCATTTCCTATTGAAATGCAGCTTTTTCAATCGTTTGGAAGATAATAGCAGGCGGAAGCAATTCGAGAAAATAGTTTTGCAAATGAAAGAACATATGGGGCATCCCACCTTAACACTTCATATCGATCAAAGAGAAAAATACATCGATGTACGGCAATTTCATCATCGTGCTGATGGGAAAATTGGCTATGCTTTGCTTCCTTATGCAGAAGATGAGCAGGGACGTTGGCGTGAAAATTTGGGTGTTGGCTTATGGATTTATCGTGAGGATTTTCATCTTTTATATGAAGGAATCAAGGCGGTATATCCGCGTAAGGGGGCAGACTTTGAGGATTTTGATGACACGGGCATGAATTTTATTCGTAAGCCGGAATGGCAAATGATCCTGAAGCATTGGACGCAACTTGCAATCCATAACCCATCGAGCGCTGAATTTATAGATTATGTAAGTCGGTGGGTGATTGCAACGCTAGAGCAAGTGGACGAAATTGCGATTGAAGGGAACTTGTAATTTGCCGATCCCGTTTATTATAAGGAGGAAAGAGAATTGAATCCGAAAAGAATATTGCTTACAAAACCGAGCAAAAATTATAAAAATTATATTCATTTGATGATCACAGAGACTTCGTCAGATCTACATATTTTAAATATCGTGAAAGGCCGGTTAACATTACGTAAGAAAACCACGAATGCGGTGTATAAACAATATCCAATGGAAGAAGCGGTTCATCAGCTTGAGCAGTTGTCGTTGGAATACCAAGCGAAAGGATATATCGAAGAGCCTGAATCGATTCTAGATACGATTATTATTCCTGAGGATAATGTGTTAGATAAAGCGAAGTGGCATTATGAAGGGGATTTCCCGAAGGATGTAACAAAAGATGCTGCGTACACAGCTACGGGTATGTTCATCACTTGGTTAATTAAAAATAATGGGTTTACAGAGGAAATAGAGCAACATTTCGCTACTGAAATAGAGAAAGTAAAGAAGAAGCAGCTTACTGGTGCTGAATTCTATCGGAAATGTCTGGATGGCGTGTTTTCAACCCAAGAACTTGCGGATGAGATTAAACCATTCGTGAATGAATATTTGAATATTCAAAAGGATATTTATACAGCCGAAGACTATGTCCGTACCTTTCAAGGCGTTGGACTATTTTATCATGTTGCTAATACGTGGGAAAATTATGACTTGATTGAACCTGTGATTGAACAACGTTTTCAAGAATTTTGGGAGAGAACATTAAAGATATAGGATGATTCAATAGAAAAGCTCTTTTGTAGAAGGATGAGGAATATGAGTCGATATGTTTTTCGAACGTCAGGCTCTCCACTTTTGTTCATGCCTGCCAGGTTCATTCTCCGTTCACATGCTTGTGATACGCTCTCCCATGAAAGTCGAGAGTTAGTTCTCACAAATATGCTGAATGGTGGAGGCTTATCATGTCATCGTCTATAAGGAAGATATCTTGCAAAATGATTTTACTGGCGTTAGTGGTCGTTTCGGTTGGGGCGAATTGGTTAGGGGCTCAGACGCCCGCATCGGCATCGGCTCCCACTTCTACATTGCAATCTGCGCATACCGAGGGAGCGGCGGCGGACTTGAACGATGCAGCTGGGCTAACCGCATTCATGGATGGTATCATGAAAGTGCAAATGGACAATTTCAAAATTCCAGGCGCGATCATCTCGATCGTCAAGGATGGAAAAATCCTATTCGGTAAAGGGTACGGCCATTCCAACATCGAAAAGGGCACGCTAGTCGATCCTGAGACCAGCCTGTTTCGGATTGCTTCGACTACAAAGCTGTTCACTTGGACGGCCGTCATACAATTGGTTGAGCAGGGCAAGATCGATCTCGACGCAGATGTTAATACCTATTTAAAAACCGTGAAAATACCAAAAACCTATCCGCAACCGGTTACGATGCGCCACCTGATGACCCATACCGCTGGGTTTGAAGAGGGGGGCGTCGGGTATCAAATCACCACGGATCCGAAGAAGCTGCCGGTGTCGATTTCAGAGACGCTTGCCAAGCATATGCCGGCGATTGTTCGGCCCCCGGGCGAGATGATGTCTTATTCCAACTATGGCACCGCGCTCGCGGGACTCATCGTCGAGGAAGTTAGCGGCGTCTCTTACAATGACTATATACAGAAGAACATCTTCAATCCGCTCGGAATGAAATATGCTACGGTTCAGGAGCCGATTCCGGCCTCTCTAGAGCCCTATGCAATGCTAGGCTATGCCAGGGAGAACGGTACATTCGTAGCCAAACCACCTACGTTCGAGGGCGGTTTCCGCCCTGCTGGATCAGGGGCCGTATCAGCGAACGATATGGCTCATTTCATGATCGCCCATCTTCAGGATGGACGTTATGGTGACCAACACATTCTCAAGGCAGAGACGACCAGATGGATGCATTCGCCAGCGTTCCAGTTTGACAAGCGTTTACCCGCCATGGACCTTGGCTTTATTGAGAAAAGGATGAATGGACTGCGCGTGATTTCCCATGGAGGCGCCGACACGCTGTTCACGACGGAGCTTTATCTTGTACCCGATAAACAAATCGGCATTTTCGTATCCCATAGCGGAGGAGACGGAGGAGCCGCAGCGGCAGGGTTATTGCAAGCCTTTTTCGATCGTTACTTTCCGGCGCAAGCAGTGGAGCGACCTCCGGTGTCCGCCGAACTTGAGCATGCCGTGCAGAAATACGCCGGTTCCTATCAATTCACACGCCGTAACCACACGGATATCGATAAGTTTTTCAGTTTCCTGTCCCAGATCAGCATTACGGCTTCGGATAATAAACTTTCCATTGGGAGCGGGGCAGAACAGCAAGTATTCGCTCCGATCGGACCGGATTTGTTCCAAGAAGTCGGAGGCATGCACCAGATCGGATTCCGCACCGATGCGTCGGGAAAGGTCACCCATCTGCTGCTGGATATTCTCCCAGATATGCCGCTAGAACCCACGCCGCTGACCGATCAATCCACGTTTTGGTTTCCCTTGCTCGGCATCTCGGCTGTTCTGTTCATTACGGCATTGACGGGGTTCGCGTATCGCCGGCGTGCAATTAAAGCGATGCCGAAAGCGCAGAAGTGGGCTGTCCGGCTGTCGGCGGTTACTGCCGCATGGGCGCTAGCGACCTGTTTCGCAACGTTCGTCGTGGTGTTGAACATGGATTTGCTGGATCGACTTAGCCGCATTCCGCAATCGCTAAATTTATATCTTTTCATGCCGATTATACTTGTAGGATTGACTGCTGCCCTAGTTGCTTATAGCGTAATGGTATGGAAAAACAAGTACTGGACGGTGCTGAAGCGCGTGCATTACACGCTTGTGGCGTTATCGGCGGTGGTCATGAGTCTGTTCTTCTATCACTGGAATCTATTGGGATGGCAGTTCGGTTGAAGCAACAATCCGCCCATTCGGGTGGAATACGATAGAGATTGGAGGCGTACATGCGCATGGCTAAAATCCTTATCGCGGATGACGATACGCATATTCGCGAGCTGATCACGTTATTTTTACGGAATGAAGGATTCGAGCTATTGGAAGCAAAGGACGGTGCGGAAGCGTTGGCGATCGTGGAAAATGCGCAAATCGATCTAGTGATCCTGGACATTATGATGCCCCACATCGACGGTTGGGAATTGTGCTCGGAGATCAGGCGTATCGATTCGAATATTCCGATCTTGATGGTCACGGCCAAGGGAGAAGCGGGGCATAAGGTGAAAGGGTTTCAACTCGGAACGGACGATTACTTAACCAAGCCGTTCAATCCGGTGGAGCTTGTGATGCGAGTCAAAGCATTGCTGAAACGTTATATGATTGTCGCTTCACAGACTATACAGCTTGGCGGCATTGTGCTGAATCGCCGTAACTATCAAGTGATTCGGGGAGATGAGACACTCAATCTGCCGTTAAAAGAGTTCGAGCTTCTGTTCAAGCTGGCTAGCCATCCAGGGCAGATCTTTACCCGGGACCAGCTGATCTTGCATATCTGGGGCAAAAATTATGATGGCGTTGACCGAACCGTTGATGTTCACATTAAGCGTCTAAGGGAGAGGTTTGTCGGCGATACGCAGCATTTCCAAATTGAAACGGCCCGCAGTCTGGGATACCGGTTAGTGATTACATGATCAAAACCCTATACGTTCGTATCATTTGCACATTTCTGGCCGTCATTATCTTCAGCCTGCTGTCTTCTATCTTTATAGGGCTCTTTCTATTCCAGAAAGAAATAGACCATACAGGACAGAACGATATGATTGCCGTCGGAGAGGAAATGATACGTCTCTATGAACAAACAAGACCCGATGATCGGGATGCGTTCATCCAGCACATGGTGAAGATATCCGCCTATCCGATTCATATGTATGACGCATCCGGCAACGTAACTTTCTATGGTTTAGACGATACGGATAAACTCGAAATCCCACCGGAAGCGGTTCGGCAGGTGCTTCAGGGACAATATTATCGTTCTCCCGGTGAGGTAGATCAAACGTTCATCGGCCTTCCCTTTCCATTCGAAGGGGAGACGCATGCGATGTTTATGCAGTTTTCCCCACAGAACGAAAACCTCGTGAACCGGATGATGCTGCTTGTATTGCTGCTCGGCCTGTTAATTGGCAGCCTATGCATTCTCATTGCGGCCAGGTATTTGGTGAAACCGATCCAAGCCTTGACACAAGCGACCAAAAGACTTGCGAAGGGCGATTTCAACGTGGAAATTATAACGAAACGAGCGGACGAGATGGGAGCTTTGACGCAAAGCTTTAATGAGATGGCGTGCGAGCTGAAACAATTGGAGCAGATGAGGCAGGATTTCGTCTCGAATGTCTCTCATGAAATTCAAACCCCGCTTACGTCGATTTCAGGTTTTGCTATGGCGATGAAGCATAGCCATTTGGTCGCAGAAGGCGATCGGAGTTATTACCTCGATATTATTATCGCGGAGAGCGGGCGATTATCCAGACTTAGTGATAATTTGCTGAAGCTCGCGTCCCTTGATTCGGAACATCATCCATTCGAAGCGATGACGTATAACATCGATGAACAGATCAGGCAAATCGTCGTGACTTGCGAGCCCCAATGGTCGGCCAAGGGCATTCGCGTCGAGTTAGAACTTACGGACGCTGTCAACATAACGGCAGATCAGGACCAGCTTAACCAAGTATGGATGAATTTACTCGGCAACAGCATCAAGTTTACCCCCGAGGGCGGGCATATCGAAATACGCATGACCCGTTCGGAGCATGAAATCATCGTCTCCATAACCGATTCGGGGGTTGGAATTGCACCGGAGCAGCTCGAATATGTGTTCGAGCGGTTTTACAAAACGGACCGATCGCGGAACCGCAGCATCGGAGGAAATGGCCTAGGGCTTGCCATCGCGAAGAAAATCGTGACGCTTCATCAGGGAAGTATCGAGATGAAAAGTCAGGTGGGCCAAGGTACGACTGTGGTTGTTCGTTTGCCTATTCGATAGCGGTAAGGCGGTTGACGTTACCTTTGTTGAAATATGAGATCCGTTAAATATAGATTTTTGAATTCAATCATGAAAATACGGTTACTATCTGCCGGATCTGTGGTAAAATAGCGAAGGACAATAACCCATACACAAACAATTGGAGAAGTAGGGAACGTATGAAAGCCCTGCTTCTTTTTAATTTGGAGTTGTTAGGTGCAAGATATAACCATAAGGAGATCAGGAATGCCAACGATTATTGCAAAGCCGTTCGATCATGAAATGCAGAGATGTTTAAGTGAAATCACATCTGCTTATCATGCAGGGGAATTGAGTACGAAGGAACCATCGGAATTACCGGCGGAGATCTATATCATTGAGGCTGAGGATACGATGGTTGGATACGGCGTCGTGTGGGAATACGATAATGGGAAGCAGCTCATCCAGAAGGCGGAGCAAGATTATTTTAGCGCCGATGAGAAGTATTTAGAGAAGGACTTCTATATTGATATCAAAAATAAGAAGGACTTTGTCTTTATCGAAGCCCTGGATGTGCTCAAAGAATTTGAAAACAAAGGGTACGCAGCTTCCTTCGTGAACTGGCTCAAAGCGAAGTATCCAAGCAAAAAAATGTATGTCTATACCCTGGATAAATCGCGGAATTTTTGGTTTAAGCAAAATTTTGAGGTTTTGGGAAGTACACCGTGGATGACCTATAATTAGAGTAAAGATAGGAATCACAAACAAATAAATTAAATCTAGGAGTGATCATCTGAGAAAGCAAAAGCCCATGTCATTTGACGATCTGTTGAAAGAATTACAAGGACAAAAGTCGGTAGAAGAAGAGCAAAGAGAGGCGTCGCTTGAAGCATTGTTCAAAGAATCGTTCATGCGCGAACATTCTCGTTGTCAAAGTTTTGAGGAGTTTCTTGCGAAGGGGAACTTTCAAGTAAGCACGCGGGAAGATATCGATAACCTGCCTGAAGAGCTGTTCGATCGCCATGTTGCAAGAGAGACGGATTTCCCGAATTGGACATCCATGCTGAATACAGCGACTTCGGCACATAACGGCAGAGCGTAAGGCGAATTTGAATGCAGTGTAAGAATATGAAGAGGGCCTGGGGTTAACAACACTCCGTGCTTTCGTAGATGAGGTCAGCCAGATCATTCTGGTTGGCCTTTTTGTATGATAAGTTTAGAAAAATACCGATTTCTACGCTACTCCTATGATCTTTTTATCTCCGTTGTACCATGCTATGATGATAATTAAGTAAAAATATAGAAACATAGTGGAGAATAACCAATGAATCGACCAAGGAAAATACTCGTGATTGAGGATGAAAAAGATATTTCGCGTGTTTTAAAAGATTACTTAACAAATAACGGATATGAGGTTTTTGTGGCAGAGAACGGCCAGGAAGGCTTGAAACTAATAGATACCTTGTCTCCCGATTTTATTATTCTGGATATCATGCTTCCGGATATGGACGGGATTGAGCTTTGTCGCCAAACTCGCGAGGCATACAACACGCCGATTCTTATATTAAGCGCTAGAGGCAGCGATACGGATAAGGTGCTTGGACTCGGATTTGGGGCTGATGACTATATGACGAAGCCGTTTTCTCTCAGTGAGCTCGTTGCTAGAATCAACGCCCATTTGCGGAGAGAGAGCATGGATAGTAGACCCAAGCACGATGAATTGCTGCAGTTTGGGAGCCTGATCATTGATAAGAAAGCCTACAAGGTAACTATAGAAGGTGAAGAAATATCGTTATCGGCGAAAGAATTTGAACTGTTGTATTACTTATCCAAGCATAAAAATCAAGTGTTCTCGAAAAGCCAACTATTAGATGCGATATGGGGATACGACACGTATGGAGATGAAAGTACTATAACCGTCTATATTCGAAGATTACGAGAGAAGCTGGAGTCCGACCCCTCCAATCCAACGTATATCAAAACGGTATGGGGCGTTGGCTATAAATTCAGCTTAGATTAAGTCTGGGGATGGAGAATTCCATGTATGTAAGCAGTTGGTTAAAAAAGTGGATTAGCGCAATAGGAATATGTCTAGTCATCGTGATCGGGTGTGGTGCGTACATGCTGTGGAGCGGGAAAGAGGCACAGGTCTACACGAATGATGTCATGAATCAAGTGCGTATCCAGGTTAACGATATGTTGTTATTTCTTGAAGAAAATCATAGAGCGATGGCTAGCGATGCGTCGATGCGGGAGACCTTGCGGAAAATGAGCGAAAATAAGGGTGTAAGCCTTTTGTTTTCAGAGTTAGACGGCAAGGTTATTTTTCATTCTTCCCCTAAGAAGTCAATTCAGACCATCGATGTGAAGACTTCGCTTCATTATGATGTATATCGATCTAGCTTAGATCACGATTTTTTCAAAATGGCCTTTCCTGTCATCAGCCAAGAAACGCAAGCACAAATCGGAAATGCTATTTTTACAGTGCCGGCAGCACGGGTCATTCATGAACAATCGCATGATATCCCCTTCTTTCCTTTTGTCCTGATGATATTATGTGTACTGATGTTCCTTCTCCTGCTATGGCTTCTTAGAAATAAAATCAACAAGGATACCATCCGGCCTATACATAAATTAAAAGACTATTCGGAAGCCATCTTGAAAGGGGATTATGAGCATAAAGCGGAGTATGGGCGCATGGATGAAATCGGAGAAGTCTACGCCATGTTCGACCAAATGAGGCTGGAAATTATGCATCTGAGCAAACGAAGAGATGAGCAGGATAAAGCGCAGAAAGAGCTGATTTCGAATCTATCCCATGAACTCAAGACGCCTCTTACAACGGTACAAGCCTATCTAGAAGCCATACGTGCAGGCATTTGTCCGGATATGAATTCGGTGATGGAATATGTTCAAGTGATGCAGACCAACACACACAAAATGACCGTGCTAGTGGATGATCTGCTCCTGCATGCATTAAGAGAATTGGAGCAAATTTCAGTCTGCCTAACAGAGCAGTATAGTAAAGATATCCTGTCACAGATGATTATGCCGATAGGTCATTCCGTTCGTACGGCTGGGATTACATTTATCGCGCCTGCAGTGATCCCGAATGTGCTAATCAACGTGGACGCCAACAGACTGGAACAGGTCATCTCCAATTTGATTGCGAATGCCTTGAAGCATACGTCCCCAGGAGATTCCATCCGAATTGGCATGGAACAGGAGCTGGATCAGTTAACCGTCACGATCGCAGATACAGGGAAAGGGATTCTTCCGCAGGATATGCCGTTTATTTTTGAACGTTATTTTAAAGGACAGGTGAACAACCATTCCGGTAAACAACAAAATGGGGGCTCAGGATTGGGCTTGTCCATATGCAAATATATCATTGAAGCGCACGAGGGCTCGATTTCATTCAAAAGTATACCAGGGCGGGGAACCACTTTTTATTTTTCCATTCCACTATGCTAATCCACGCTGTAATACTTTATTAATAAATTGATAAGCAGCCTGCAAGAAATGCCCTTTACAATGACGAATATACTGAAATTGCAGGAGGGCATTAGTGAATGACAGCCAAAAAAACGGAGATCCATGCAACAAACCTCTGTAAAACCTATTCTACCAGTAGCGAACAATACCATGCCATTCGAAATCTGGATATCGAAATTTACCAAGGGGACTTTACGGTCATCATGGGGAATTCCGGTTCCGGAAAATCTACATTGCTCTATCTTCTTAGCGGACTGGACAGCGTGACGGCAGGAGAGGTGTATTATCAAGAACAACGCATTGATACGTATAGCGAAAAGGAAATGGCAGACTTCAGGGCACGGCGAATTGGATTTATTTATCAAGGTATCAATTTGGTGCCTGATCTCACTTTTTTGGAAAATATCGCATTGCCAGGCTATATCGCCGGCAATAAGAAAAATGAAGTAAAGGAAAAGGCACTTTCGCTGATGGAAGCTGTGAAAATCGAGAACCTATACAATCGCTTGCCAGCGCAAGCTTCAGGGGGACAGCAGCAGCGGGCAGCCATTGCAAGAGCGCTGATTAATGCGCCGGAGATCATTTTTGCCGATGAGCCGACAGGCAGTTTGAATTATGACCAAGGCGTCGCGATATTGGATATTTTGACGACCATGAATCGGCAGGGGCAATCCGTCGTTATGGTTACGCATGATATCAAAGCGGCTTGCCGAGCCGATCGGCTCATTTTTATTCGAGACGGCAAAATTGGCGGCATTCTAGAATTTGATAAATACCAATCAGACAATGACGATATTCAGAACAGAGAAAATATTATATTTTCGTATGTTTCAGGAAAGGAGTAACACGCGATGAATGCGGTGTGGACTCTTTTTCGATCGAACCTAAGAACAAAGAAGGTACAAAACGTACTTACAACGGTGCTCATTCTGTTATCTACGTTACTGCTGGCAACCGCCATGATTGTCATCTCAAATACGCAAAATTTGTTCTCAGACATGCATAGCCAAACCAACGGTTCTCATCAAATGTTGATGTTAGAAAATGGCTTGCATGATCCGAAATCAGTTAAGCAGTGGTGGGATGTGCAGCAGGGGGTTACGGCATCCGAGATGATACCGTATCGTAATTTATCCGGAATCACCCATCACGGCAAGGAAATGAATAATATTTATATGTTCATGATGGACACGCCCCAGCTTCCCATTACGGTTGATAAGCTGATCGGGGCGCAGGGGAATGTCGGAAGCGCGCCCGAGGCCGGAACCATCTGGATACCAACTTCGCTTTCGTATTCCAATGGAATTGCAGTAGGCGATACAGTAGGCTTTAAAACAGGCAAGAGCACATTTGAGTTGAAGGTAGCGGCTGTTGTCGTAGATATGCCTTTTGGAGCTCCTTTTACAAGAAACGCTCGCATCTGGATGAATACGCAGGATTATAAGGAGCTGCTTCAACCATTACAGGGTAAAGACAAGTACATGATGGGGCTTCGGTTTGATAATTACGATACAAACACACAATATTGGGAGCGCTTCGAGCAGCAGCTCAGAACCCCATACCTTGAATCTAAAATGGAGTTCGAATCGATATCCTCATTCTATTTGATCATGAATAAAGTGATCGGATTCGTTATGATTTTCCTCGGAGCTGTTATGCTGCTTGTGGCTCTATTCACGATTGGGTTCACGATTTCCGACGCCATACTAGCTAATTACCGAACGATTGGGGTGCTGAAATCTTGTGGGTTATCTTCCTTCGGAATCATTGGAACCTACATAGCGCAATATGCATTTCTTTCGATCATCGGGATCATCCCCGGGTTAATTTCCAGCCAATTTTTATCTAAAGTAATTGTGGAGAGCTCGTTGTCATCGTTGAAAACAAACCGTTCAGAGCTATCGGTGCAAGGGGATTTTACGGCTATCATAGTGGGAGTTTCTGTACTCGCCCTAGTCATTCTATGTGTGTTGTTCTATGCCAATAAAGCCCGTTCCGTACAGCCCGTGCAAGCGATCCGATATGGCATGTCTGAATTGGACAGCAACAAATCGACAAGGCGTTTACGTTGGAATGGGCATCACCCGGTTGGATTCGATCGTCTTCCCGTTACGTTCGTCATTGGTCTGCGTAACCTGCTGAAAAATGTGAAAGGTTCTATTCTCACGTTGCTTCTTACCGTGATAACATCTGCCGTGCTTGTATTCGGATTTGTGTTTTTATTTAGCATTCATTCGATTCAACAAACGGCGCCATCATGGGGATATGACAATTCACATATTGCGGTAGATGTCTTTAATAAAGCAGCTTTATCACACACTCATTTTGAAGAAGATATGCTGTCCGATCCAAGAATCAAAAATTTTGGATGGATTGGGGAGGCGACGGGCGTGATTCCGTCAGAACCATCCGAGCGTCCCGGCATTTCGGATACGCCATCCATGAATGTACATCTCGGTGTTGCTGATGGGAGCTATGATGATTTGGGGTATACCACATTAAAAGGGAACAACCCCCGTCTTGCGAACGAAATCGCTATTGGTGTCAACGTATCCAAGAAGCTTAACAAAGATGTTGGTGATATGATCACGGTATACATCAATGGAAAAAAGCATTCGCTCCTCGTTACGGGCATTTATCAAGCCATCGCCAACATGTCCTATTCCGCAAGAATAACGGCCGATGTGTTCAAGGAGGATCATCTGGATTACAGTAATGCAGCAATATGTCTTATCAACCTGCATGATAGTGGTCTATCTGATCAAGTGGCAAAGGATATCAATAGGAAATATAAAGAGGCACTCTCTGCAGTAACACAGAAAGCCCTATTGGATTCCGTATATAAGGAGGCCGTCGACCTGCTTATCATGCCAATGAGCATCATGGGATTATTATTTATTGTGGTCACCTGCATCATTATTTACATCACTTGTCGCATTACGATAAGAAAAGAAAGCAAAACCTATGGCATTTACAAATCGCTCGGCTTGACATCGAATAGGATTAGAGCCTCCTTAACCCAAGGGATCGTTGCCTTATCCGTTATCGGCGCGTTACTAGGCATAGGCGTCGGAGTATACGTCCTGCCTATGCTGCTGGAGAATATACTATCCTATTATGGGATCTTGGAAGTGCCTCTTATTATGCATTGGGGCGGTATTATGGCAGCTGCCTTCGCAAGCATCGTATCGACTGGAATAGGTTCTTGGCTATCATCCAGAGTCATCGCCAAAACATCCCCCCGTATATTGGTGATTGAGTAAAGCGGCTATTCAACATGTTGTAGAGCTTAGCAGAGGAGAATTTCCATAGAGCATTCGTAGAGCTTTATGGAAGCATGTCGTCACGATTTGATCCTGAAGCTGTATTGATGGGTGCTTCACGTATGGGGGAAATCGAGTCAATAATCCATATACAATCAATTGGAGAAGTAGGGAACGAATGGACACCCTGCTTCTTTTTTTTGAGACGAAATGCGTGACATAGAACAATAAGAGGGATTTTGTCTTTATCGAAGTATTGAATCTCCTGAAAGAATTTATCTATCATTTGTGTAATATTGTATTTTTTTATAAATCTCATAACCGTAAGTGTCTGGATCTATGCGATTGAACAATTGAATACGATTTATATTGCCAGACTGATCATTGTATTGGACAACGACGTTTGATAGCATAGGCGTTTCATCATTTATTGAATATTTAATAATGTTAAATAACCGTCTATCACCCCATATCCAGTCTATCCTCACATGGGCATGATTTCCAGCTTGTCCCATACTTGAAGAAAGACTTTTAGCTGATAGATTCTCAAAATTGTTTTAGCCGGGTTTTCTCATTCAAGAACTCCTTCATCTGGTTGGCCTTTTTTTATGACAATTTTAGGGCTGCTACCCGTTCGAACTAAGCATAGAATAATGGTTTACAATTTATCCCTATTGCTGTAGTATCTAATTTAATAAATATCTAATTTAAATGTTGTTAAATTTGTGGTTTGAAGGGGGCGTATGAATTTGCAATTGGATAAGGTGGTCAACTATCATAAGGCACTTGCAGACCCTACGAGAATCAAGATGTTAATACTGCTTGCTGACGGAGAGCTGAATGGTCAAGTATTGGCAGAAAAGCTGTATGTAACACCTGCAACGATAACTCACCATGCTACAAAACTGCGCGAAGCTAGTCTAATCAATGAGCGAAGAGATAAGAATACGATTTATTTTTCATTAAATGACTACTTTATCAAAAATAATGCCAACGCTACAGCAAATCTAATCTACAGATCGGCCGATGCAGGAATGAGTGACTTAGGTGATAACCATAAGCGATTGAAGGAGTCCGTCCTCAAAAATTTCTTTACAGCCGAAGGGAGATTGAGAAGTATCCCTGTTCAGCTGAAGAAGAAGCTCATTGTATTCGAACAATTGATCTCGAAGTTAGATAAGGGACGGAAGTATAGCGAGAAGGAAATCAATGAATTTATAAAAAGTTATCACGATGATTTCGCAACGATCCGTAGGGAATTCATTATGCACCAATACATGTTCAGGGAGAATGAAATCTACGAATTAAACCCGCCGGAAATGTGGGCAAGTTGGGAGGCTCTTGCATGACTACGGTCGGAATCCTTGGCGTGACGCATGATCCTGAACTCCGGGAGAAATACCATTTACCCTTGGAGCTAATAAAGGAGTTAATTGTAGAATTCAATCCAGATGTGGTTTGTGGCGAGGTGCTGCCTCATAGTTGGGAACAATATAGGAAGGACAGCGCTCATCGAGGTTATTGGGGAGAGCCTGCGAGTGAATATTGGGAGTTGATCTTTCCGCTATATGAAGAAAAGAAATTTGAATTTGTACCCATTGATTGGGTTGAACTGGATGTATGGACGGATTTCGACCCCTTTCATGGATATGACGAGCATCAGAAGCAAGCGCTGAATGTCGAGTTGGAACGATGGACTCAGAGACAGTTCTCAACATGCGATTCTAGCGTTATCCCGTTTAATTCATTAGCATACGATACGGTTACGAAACAGAAGTACGAATGGCTAGAGCAAGTTAACCCGGAAGCCCATGTCTTTAGATGGATATGCAGACACCTGATCATGATTCAGCGGATCAAAAATGCCATGAAAAAGCATGCAGGTAAACGAATTTTGTGCATTGTTGGCGCAGACCATAATCATGTGTTGTACGAAGGACTTATGACAGACAAGAATATCGAACTAGTATATCCTCTGAGACAATAGATAGAGCTAACAACTGCATCGAAGTTCATGACCATGCATCATAATTCTCAATTAGGACTAACGTAGGGCACCCGAGAAGGTGTCCTTTTTGATATGCCAAATCTCCGCATCATGTTACAAGGTTCGACGGCAAAAATATTCATCGCAGCTTGTCTGAGCTGGGTCCATGAGCCGATGTGAGGATACCGCCTTGTGTGGCAAAGTAATACCAAGCCACATTCATGTAAACGGATTCATGAATGTCGTATTTCATCCAAATCGGGAGGGAAATGAATGAAGCGAAACAGGAGACAAGGGGTTGCCGCAGCAGTTGCACTATTGATGGTGCTGTTATGGTTACCGACAGCCGAAGCGGCCAAGGAAACGCCTGAATTGCGTAATCTTGCAGCAGGAATCAGTTACACCTGGTCAGAGCAGCCGGAGCCAAGCTATAGCGATGTCGGCAATAAACTAACGGACGGGAAGTACGGAACGACGGTCTTCTCGGATCCGGCCTGGGTAGGGCATTTGCGTAAGTCAACGCGCAGCGTCGTATTCGATCTAGGGGAGAAGAAATCGATCGCGCGCATTGGGGCGCATTTTCTCCAAGATTCATCCGTCGGCATCGCCTACCCGAATACGGTGTCCATGTACGCGTCGAATGATGGCTTACAGTGGGGCAACCTCGCGCATATCCCAAGCCGTGAAGTGAGATGGGCAGATGTTCCGGCGAGCACCCAAGATTATATCTGGGATGGCAGCAAGGATGGATTAGGTCAGCATCATCCGAATGCGACGATGGCCTATGCCCAATATGTCAAAGTAACGTTCACCACCGACGTGTTTGTTTTTGTGGATGAGATCGAAATATGGGGAACCGACGGCAAAATGAACAAAGCCAAGCAGGTTTCTGCGGATCGGCTTGAATTTCAAGAACCAGGAAAAGCAACAGGCGGCATGCGTAATCTCGTGCTGCTGAACAACGGGAATGGTCCGGGTAGCCCCGCCAGCTGGACGAAAGATAACCTGATGCCGTATATCAGCTACGTGAATGAACAAGGAGAACCGCAGGATTGGTTGTTCGACGGGGTTCTGTTCCACGGCGTGCAGTCGCCGAGTGGGCAAGATTTCACGAACGGAACCGCTACCCTTAGCGATTGGAAAGGGTATCTAGACAAGATATTCGCGGATCAAGGCGATCTGCTGCAGCTGAACGAAGCCGTCGTGGAAGCGGGCAGAAGGCTGGGTGATAAAGGCCATAAGGTGAATGTTGTGCTGATGATTCCGAATCCGGGCAATACCGTGACGGATTTCGGCGATGTAGACGGCGATGGCGTAACGGAAAACTTCAACTCCGCAGTGGTCGGCGCGGAGGCGGCTTATGCCAACAAGCAAAAAGCAGTCACATGGTGGATCCAGCAGATCAAGCAAAGATGGAAAGAGGAGAAGTATTCGAAATTAAAGCTGAACGGCATCTATTGGACCGGCAAAAGCATTAGCATGACCGACCCGCTCGAACCGAATCTGATCCAAGCGACGAGTAAGCAAGCGCATAAGAAGGATATGAACTTCTACTGGATTCCGGACTTCCAAGGCAATCGGAATTACGATTGGGAGGCGCTTGGCTTCGATGCTGCGCTGCTAGAGCCGAGTGCTTACAACGCTTCATCGGTTACACAACGTATAGAGGATGCCACCGGTCTAGCGAAGCAGTATCAGATGGGGATTGAGCTGGCGTTCGATGAGCAGATCAATACGGACACCGATAAACGTGAGCGGTATATCAATACACTGAATGGCGGTATCGACTACGGCTATATGCGTAACGCTTTTAAGGCCTATGATCAAGGCAAGACGACATTACTTAGCAGTGCCAAGAGCTCGGACCCGATGGCACGGCAGAATTATGACCTCATGTATCAGTTCTTGGCGGGGACTTATGCGAAGCCAAAACCTTGCACGAAGCAGCCGGAAGGTCCCGTGGCTCCTGATGCGGCGCAGTACGTCGTGAAATGCGGCACCGAAATTACGATTGCTCACAAATACAATGATCAAAGTGATATGTGGATCGTATTCGATCGTTTTGGCGCGAATAAGCTGGAGGGCCTCAAGGAATGGCGCCTGGCCGAGAACACGGGAACGACTGTGAATCCGGATATGTCTCGACCATCGACGCTTCTCCAGGCGGATGTATCGGACTGGATCGGGCCTTACGTGGTGAGAGCGAATGCGAACGGCAACGGCAATCCGTGGGATTTCACGGGGGGCAACCACAACTACGATGGCGGCAGCACCAGCTCGCATACGGGAACAACGGAATCGTTCCGCGTGTGGGCGGACGGCGTGGAAGTAGCTGATGGCAGTGTGACGGCGAGCGTCTACACGAAGATGGAAGTGGTCAATCTGATCCAAGCTTATAACACGAAGGTAGCGGATGGCTCGGGCAGACCTGTACTGAAAGAAACGGTCACGTATGAGATCTCAGGCGGTCATGTCCAGGTCCATAATGAAATCGAGGCGCTGGAAGACATCACGTTCGATACGTATTACGGACTTCAGTCGGTGAATGGCGCATGGAACGATACGGTTCGCTACTTCGCAGGCGATCAGGAAGTCGCTTCAAGCCCAGCGAATACGTACAGCGATTCAGGGACGAAATCCGTGAACCCGAATGTCGACAGCTATGTGCTCAGCTCCGGTGATCAGGGCGGGTTTCAGCATATGCTGCGCGTACAGCTGGATCGGCAATACGGTCTAGGGCAACTATCGAACCTCGCCGATAATTTGCCTGTCATCTTTACCCAGGAATACGGCAAAACCTATTTCTTACAGATCAAAGGAACGACGCCGGAACTGAAGCAAGGAGAGAAGTTCGCATGGCAGGGAAGCTATGATTTCTACGCTGAAAATCGTTGAATGTTAAAATGATTTAAAACGTACGTTAGCCAAAAACCTCTGAGGCTCAAGTCGAGCATAAAGAGGTTTTTGGTGTGGATTTGATGTTAATCCATGAGGGTCTTGTTGCTTCTTCAGGCTGTTTTTGTCGCACTGTCTATGAGAAACATCTTTGTGAAATCTACCAATCTTTGCTACAATGGCCATTAGCCTATGAAAATTAAATAGAAACAACTTATATGGTGCCGATGCATAAAGTATGCGGCTTAATAGGGAAGGTCGATGAGAGTTCGACGCGGTCCCGCCACTGTAACGCAGAGCTGACAATCAAAGTAGTAGTCCACTGTTAACGATTTTTAGCAGGAAGGACGATTGTCAAGCGATGAAGCGAAGCCAGGAGACCTGCCATGCAAGTGCTCTATATTTCTCACGAGGATGGGAGGGAGATGTTTGTTTGTGCAGCTTGCTTATTGCTGCGCTCTTGCTTGGTTATGCAAAAGTGGCCACAGAACATCTTTCCATTTCGGAAAGATGTTTTTTTATGCCCATTTTGACAATAAGGAGATTGTGAGTTGACACCTATGAACAGATTGTTGAAGAAGAGTATATCTGCACTATTAAGTATTGTATTATTGCTTTCACTACTGAGCCCACAAGTTATGAATGCGGCGAATGGTCCAAGTAATACACAATTAGACAGCATGATTGAAAGTACAGTTAATTACTATAAAGAGTACTATGAGCAAGATCCTACATCCACCATTGATTCCTGGTGGAAGCTGGTTGCCCTATGGGGGGCAGGTCAGAATTTACAAGATGGAACGTGGAATCTGCCGTCTTGGGAAACGAAAGAGCCAAGGCTTAAACCGGATGCCGTAAGTCAAACTGATCATATTCGGTATATTTTCTCACTGCTCGCCATGGGGAAAGACCCAGCTCACGCTTGGGAGACCGATCGAAACCTGTGGGCGGAACTTGCTACCCATCAAAATCAGGAGACGGGTGGCATTGGCAGTGTAAATAAGCATATTTGGGCAATGCTTGCTATGGATGCCGGGGAGAAGCTCGGACAGGATGTAGGCACGTGGAATGCAGCGTCTAAGCAAAAAGCGTTGCAATTCCTGCTCAAAGCTCAGTATGTAGACGGCGGTTTTGGCCTGTCTGCTTCAGGAGGAACAAACAGCGATACAGACATGACAGGCATGGCACTGCTTGCGTTGGGTCAATACAAGGGGCAGAGTGAGGTTGATGCTGCCATTGAACGGGCTAAGAAAGTCTTAAAGGATCGCCAGTTGGATAATGGCGGTTTTAATGGAAGTTATGGCGCCGGCGACAATTCAAACAGCTTATCTACATCGGTATCCGGTCTGGTTGCCGTAGGCGAAGACATGATGTCGCCCGCTTGGCAGATGAACGGGAATACCGTCGTTGATGCGTATGCGGGATTCCAATTGGATAATGGCTCGTTTAAATGGAAAGTAACGGATATTTATGAAAACGGGATGTCCACCGAACAGGCGCTTCTCGGATTAGTTGATATTCAGCACGGAGAGTCGGTGTGGCATCGAATCGCCGAGGCGAATCAAAACTCGAAGGTGAATGTGCAGGTTAGTGTACAAGGTATAGACAATCCCATTTATAATTCGAGTCTAATCACGCTGGCTGCGAATGGCCAACCTTGGATGGCGCTGGATGCGTTGAAACAAGCGCTGGATCAAGCTAATCCACCGATTGACTATAACATTACAGGTGATGGTAGCCAGGCGCGTGTTACTTCCATTGCGGGACAAGATGAAGGAACGCTGGGTGGCAGCGACGGTTGGGCTTATAAAGTGAATGACAGCGCTCCTCCTGTAAGTGTAGGAGCCTATGAGATCAAGAACGGTGATGATCTATATTTCTATTATGATCGTCAGCCTGTGATATCGTCCGCATCTTCCATTGAGCAAGGCACGGTAGATCCTTCGATTAAAGTGCAGCTTGTAGGTGATACATTCTCAGCCGAGGCAGAACAGGTTGACAGTTGGTCTGTAACGTCAGAAACTGCAGGGTTGAAATTAAAGTCGGTCTCGCTGCTTACGAATCAACAAGTTGAGCTTGTATTCGATGGTCAAGCGGCTCCAGGGCTTATTTCCGTTCAAGCGCTGGCAGCAGCGACAGCAGGGAAAGAAGTAAGTAATGAAGTTATAGTAAGCGTAAATGAAGTTCCGGATCCAAATGATGACCAGACGATCGTCATTGACGAGAATGAAACCCATGTGAGTATCGGGTCGGATCAGGATCCGCTGTCCTCAAGAAAAGTTACGCTTGTATTTCCAAAGATCGAACTGCCGCATGTAACATCGGCAACAGACAGTACATATTTAGAAATTGAGCCGAACACGAATGTCATTTCAGCATGGGATAACAAGCTTGAATTACCGTATCGCTTAAATACCAATGATGATCTTTTGCTTAACAAGATAAATGAAGCATTATCCTCTGCAAACAAAGAGGTCGAGGGAATAGATCAGCGCGTCAAAGTGGGCGGTGATCAGGATATCCGCTTTAACCAGCATGTGACATTAACCTTGAAGGGTCAAGGACATGCAGAAGCTGGATTTATCGATGCAAGCGGAGCATTTACACAGATTCCGAAATATGAGGATTCGTCGGCACGTAGTGACGAGGTTTACGCTTATGTTCATGACGGAGATCTAATCATTAAGACTAAGCACTTTACGGAGTTTGTTGCCTATACTGTACAAGATAAGGGAACGAGCGGGGGAGATAACGGTTCTGGCAATGGCAATGGTGGCGGAACCGGATCTGGAGGAGACAATGGATCGGGCAACGGAGGCGGTGTAGTTCCTCCGATTACGAAAACCATTACACTGTCCGTTGATAAACGCTCCATAGGTGAAGGAGATATTATCGCACCGGTTAGCGTTACAATTCAGGATGGAGATACTGCTTTTACAGCACTGAAAAGAGCAGTTGATCAACGAGGGATCTCGATCGACTACATTGGTTCCGGAGCTTCGCTTTATGTCCAAGCTATTGACGGCCTGGGAGAGTTCGATAAAGGACCTCAAAGCGGATGGATGTATACCGTCAATGGCACATTCCCGAACTATAGTGCAGGTCTATATACATTGAATAATGGTGATACGCTCCGCTGGAAGTATACGACGAACCTGGGTGAAGATATTAACGGCGGGTTTAATGGCGGTACAGGACAACCGGGTATTCCAGGTCAGCCGGGGCAACCGGGTGCTCCGGGAACAACGGGCGGGAACCAGATCGAAGAGTCAGCCAAGCTTCAGGGCCTTATTAACGGCTCCGCTGCATGGATCTTAAACAACCGTAAGTTCTCTGTTCAAGATAACTTTAACGATTGGGATGTTATGGCATTAGCACGTTCCGGCAAACAAGTGCCATCTGCGTACTACACGGTACTGGAAAGCTACGTGAAAGAGAAGAAGGGCGAATTCCGCTTGGTTACAGATTATGAACGCATGGCATTGGCGGTCATGGCCATAGGCAAGGACCCAAGCAACATCGCGGGCTATAATTTCCTAGAGAAAATTTATAATCACGAGCGTATGAAAAATCAAGGGACAAATGGGCTTGTATTTGCCATGTTAGCTTTGGATGCGAGTAAGGCCACGATCCCAAGCGATGCGCTCTGGACAAGAGATAAGCTCGTTCAACAGATCCTAGACCAGCAAAATTCGGACGGTGGATTCCCAATCAGCAAAGAGTCAAACGCTGTAAGTGATATCGATATGACTGCCATGGCGCTGCAAGCCTTGGCGAAATATCAAGACCGAAAAGAGGTCAAGGCAGCAACGGATAAGGCATTGACATGGCTGTCGGCTCAGCAGCTTCCTAACGGTGGATTCAAGGTTTCGGGTGTCGAAACGAGTGAGAGTATTTCACAAGTTATCATCGCCCTGTCCAGTCTTGGAAACAGCCTGAGGGATAAGAGATTTGTGAAGCAAGACGGCGATTTGTTGAAAGCATTGCACACGTATCTCAATAAAGACGGAGGCTTCGCTCATGGACGCGGAGAAGCCAGCAATTATATGGCGACACAGCAAGCGACGCTAGCGCTCGCAGCCTATGATCGCCTGTTGAACAATCACAACAGCCTGTTCGATATGACGGATGTGAAATCAGCCGGTACCTCGAAACCCGAGACGCCTGCTCATCCATTCACAGACGAAGCTTCCATAGCTGCCTGGGCGAAGGAAGCGGTCAACAAGGCAGCTGAACTTGGATTGATGCAAGGAACGGGTGGGGAAACAGCCCGATTCGAGCCGAAGCGTGAGCTGACTCGTGCCGAATTCGCTGCTTTAGTCGTCAGAAATGCCGGCTTGGAGCCGAAAGGTACGAACACAGGGTTCAAAGACGTTGACGCCAAGTCCTGGTATGCAGGTTATGTTGCCATTGCAAAGGAAAAAGGATTGATTTCAGGTGTCACTGCCGATACGTTTGCACCCAATCAAGCCATTACGAGACAAGAGATGGCGACAGTTCTGGTACGACTGAACGGTTTGCCTAACAACACCGATACCTCTGCAGATCTGAAAGATCAACAGCAAGTGTCTGCATGGGCATTGCCTTACGTCAATTATGCTTATCAAACAGGACTTATGTCCGGTGATGACGGATATTTTAGACCACAGCAACAGGTAACAAGAGAAATGGCCGCGGTAGTCATCGTCAAACTGCACGACATTCAATAATAGGATGGGTGAAAGAAGGAGAGCAATCTCCTTCTTTCCCTTTCACAAGCAGTTCAAAAAAACATAGTATCATAGACGATTATGTAAGGCTTTGAGGTGAGGACATGTCCGATTGGTTAGCATTATTATGGCGTAAAAAAAACTACTTGCTTGGCGTATTCGCCGTATTGGCAATTGTGCTTGTCACAGTATGGATTTATGGTGGGAACAGTGAACAATCAAAGGATGCAATACATACAGCCTCGTCGGCTGTTGTGGGACAGGAGACTACAGACAAGGACACATCCAAGGAAAACTTCATGGATACTTCCGAGGATTCGATTGATTCCTCAACCGGTACGACGACGAAGCCGAATGGGGCAACGCCTGGATCGCAGTCGGAGAAGCAATCTGCTGCCCAATCCAAACAGAATGAAGCTGGGAACGAGAAGGCTTCGAGCGCGACTGGTAGCGAGATTTCCAAGGCTGAGAAACCAATAGACCAGGATACGAAAGAGGCTCCTTCCGATAAAGGAGTCAAGCCTTCCTCCTCCCCAGCGAAGAACAAGGACACTTCGGCTATGAAAGGGAAGCAGGAAAGCGAGAAGCAGGGAGAGAAATCTTCGACCGGTAACACGCCCACGCCTCAACCGGGAGCTGCACTACCTTCATCCGATACCGTGCAAATTACGATTGTGGGTTCTTCAGATGTCGGCACGATTTTAAGCACGGAGGAGATTGACATCGGTGATTCGGAGACAGTGCTGGATATATTGAAGAAAGCAACACGCGCCTCGAAGATTCAAATGGAATACAGCGGCTCTGGTGCCACCGCATATATCAAAGGCATTGATAATTTATATGAGTTCGATAATGGTTCAGGAAGCGGGTGGATGTACAGCGTTAATAATAAATTTCCGAATCGCAGTGCAGGCGTATGGTCGATCAAACCTGGCGATTATATTCAGTGGCTGTACACGGAAGACTTAGGCAAAGACGTGGGAGCCGGCGCTGAGGACGGATTATGGGATGGGAAGAGCTAATATGATACATGGTTTCTCTACTTTACATCCACGATTATGTTTTGCTTATTTTGCCGTCCTATTGTTGGCATGCATGATGTATACCCACCCGGTATATTCGGTTCTCACTTTGATCGGGATCGTTGTGCTGAATCTATCCTTGGATGGAGGACGAGCGCTCAAAAAGGGGATCAAGGGTTACTTGATTATCGCCATTATTATTTTCGTGTCGAATCCCTTATTCTCCAGCCGTGGAGCCACCATCTTAGGATATGTGTTCGATCGGCCGATTACATTGGAATCGATCGCCTATGGAGCATTGTTCGCGCTGTCGCTGCTCAATATATTGCTGGCGTTTGTTGCTTATAATCTCGTAATAACGCCTGAAAAATTATTATATCTCTTGACGCCAATTGCGCCGAGAACCGCTTTTATCATTACAGTAACCCTCCGGTTTGTACCGCTGCTTACCAGACGATTGAAGCAAATTATGACAGTCCAGCGCGTACTTGGTTACTTGCATCCTAGAGCAAATAAGAGACATCTCATGCGTGAGGGGATGGAGACACTGCATACGTTAATCAGCTGGTCATTGGAAGAGGCACTGCAGACAGCCAGTTCCATGCGGGCACGGGGATATGGGATCGGGAAGAGAACGAGCAGCGTATCGTACCCAATGGATCGAAGAGATATCCTTGTATTCTGGATCATGGTTGTGACGGGCGCCAATATCGTTATTGGAGGATTGTTCGGCGTCAATCGGTTCCAGGTGTATCCTCGACTGCAGTCGCTGGAATGGTCCCCACAGCTCTGGCTGCATCTGATATGTTACTTGATATTTGTCTTCATCCCGATCGTGATGAACGGAAAGGAGGAGCTGTTATGGCGCACTATCAAATCGAAAATGTAAGCTTTCAATACCCTAGCTGTTCAGATAAGACACTACAGCATATATCTGCCACGATTGAAGAGGGAGAGTTCGTGCTGCTGTGCGGTTCTTCGGGATCAGGCAAGACGACCTTGCTTCGGCAATTGAAGCGGGAAATTCGGCCGGAGGGCATACGAAACGGCGAAATCTATTATCGCGGATTGCCCTTGGACCAGGTGGATGAGCGAAGCTCGATCGAAGAGATTGGCATGGTGTTCCAGGATCCGGATAATCAGATCGTTATGAACACCGTCTGGCAAGAGCTGACCTTCGCGATGGAGAATCTCGGTTATTCTACGTCACACATGCAGCGAAGGGTAGGGGAGCTTGTTCAATTTTTCGGTATGGAAGACTGGCTCTACCTTCCGATTCATGAACTATCCGGCGGGCAGAAACAGCTTGTCAATCTTGCATCGGTTATGGCGCTGCGACCTAAGGTGCTGCTGCTTGACGAGCCTACGGCACAGTTGGATCCGATTGCGGCTAAAGAGTTCATTCAGTTGCTGTCCCGTATTAACGAGGAGTTCTCCATCACGATTGTTATCAGTGAGCATCGGATTGAAGAGATTGTACCGCTTTCGTCGAAGCTTGTGATGCTCAGGCATGGACAGGTGGTATATTGCGGGTCTCCAAATTCGGTCATGAAGCAGATATGGAGTGCGCGTGATTCGTCATTCATACCGTATCTTCCGTCCATCAGTCAGCTCTACCTGGAAGTAGACCATTCCGAGGAGAACAGGGACATTCCCGTAAGTGTGAAAGAGGGCAGGAAATGGATACAAGCTCACAGGGATCGTTTGAATACCCATGAGGAAGCTGTGTCTGCGCCGCCAGCGAATGAGGGACAACAACTCGAATCGCTGCTTACATGCAAGGAGCTCTATTTCACCTACGATAAGAAGGCTCCTCTTGTTTTGAAGCGTCTATCATTATCGATTCACAAAGGCGAGTTCTTTGCTCTATTTGGCGGCAATGGATCAGGTAAGTCCACGCTTCTTCAGCAAATCGCAGGCGCACTTACACCGCAAAGAGGGGATATCCTGTACGCGGGCAAGTCCTTGCTTCGAGGTTCTGCTCTCGACAGGAGCCTGAAGATCGGGTACGTAGCGCAAAATCCGATGCTCTACTTTACGAGAGATACCGTACGAGAACAATTGACGGATCGTCTCAAACGCTTGGGTGAGCACAGCAGCAGAGCAAGATTGAACGAGCTTGTGGAGAGATTTGAAATTGAAGATATTATGGATAAGCATCCATTTGACATAAGCGGGGGTCAGCAGCAGAAGGTTGCGCTCATTCTGGTGCTGTTGGCTGCGCCGGAATTGCTGCTGCTCGATGAGCCGACGAAGGGGCTGGATCCTATATCCAAGCATACATTGGCGGAATTGCTTGAAATGATCCGTGCAGCGGGAACAACGATATTGATGGTCAGCCACGATATTGAGTTCGCAGCTTCCTATGCGACCCGATGCGGATTGTTGTTCGACGGAGCGATGGTCGCCGTTGAAGACACACGATCATTTTTGCGGAACAATTATTTCTACACGACGACCATTCATCGTACGGTAGGAGACATTTTGCCAGCAGCGATCACGGTAAAGGATGTATGGAAACAATGGGGAAAATGAAACGCATGCTCTATTTCGGCAGTTTAGCAGCCGCCATCGTCGTACTTGCGGTTGTGCTATGGATGGATAAATACTATATGCCTTTGAGCTTTCTGATGATTGGATTGGCAATGCTTCCTTTTTACATTCGCTTTGAGCGGAAGACGATGAAGGCAGAGGAAATCCTTCTCATCGCGATGCTTGGCGCGATCGCTGCAGTGAGCCGTGTCCCGTTCGCGCCGCTGCCGAGTGTGCAGCCAACCTCTTTTGTCATTATGATGTCAGCTCTCGTGTTCGGGCCTGAGGTCGGATTTCTTGTAGGAAGCATTGCGGCAGTCGTGTCCAATATTTTCCTTGGCCAAGGTCCGTGGACGCCATGGCAAATGTTCTGCTGGGGCATGATCGGGTTTACAGCTGGATTGTTGAGAAATACGCGGTTCATGAAAAGTCTGTGGGGCAAAAATATATTCGGCTTTTCGTGGGGCTTTCTGTTCGGCTGGATCATGAATCTATGGTTTTTGATCGGCATGTATGATCATTTAAGCTGGAAAGTATTCGCATCCGCTTATGTGGCGAGTTTCTATTTCGATCTTGCCCATGCCTTGTCGAATGTATTTTTCATTTCAATTTTCTCGGCAATATGGTTAAAAATACTACTGCGGGTCAAATCGAAATACGGTTTGCTCGATTCCGAACTGGCTTAGCGCAAAGTTCACGTCACCGGCAGGTGAGGCTTAAGCGTTACACAAACAGGAAGCTGTTTTCCCAGAACATGTTGTGTGGGAGAGCAGCTTCTTTTGCTGTGCGGAAATTATCTTTGTTTATTGAATCTGAATCGGTCTGAAAACATAAGTGGATTTTTGCCGAGGTGAAGTTTGGTGATTAATTGTAGTGTCAATCGTGACGGGTGTCATTGTCACTGTACCTTATATACGGCATCATATATGAGCATGAAATACCAAGTTCTAGCCGTAAAAAGGATGGGGAAACGTTACATGGCACAAGACGAATCACAACAAGCTTCACAACAATTGCCAACATATAAAATGAAGCAAGCCTCTTTAGAGCCCACTTGTTCAAAAGCATGCTTAGACTCTGATCACGAGACGCAGCATCTGCCCGTAAACCGTGCTCAGCATGCCGTGCAATGGCGCCCTTCTCGCTTCAATGCCCAGACGCAAGTAGATGATGGTGGGCTTGTTCTTTACAACAGTTATTCGGGAGCTATTGCTGCCTTCTCGGCGGAAGAGCGGATGCGTGTGCTGCCTTGGCTTCGCCCGGGACAATCGGATATGGAGCCAGATCATGAGATTTACAAGGAACTGCGGGAACAAGGTTTCCTTGATTCGGCGGATACAGATGAGCTGCGGCGGGCGCAATTCCTTCATCAGTCGATGCACCAGCTCGATGCCATGCATCTCGTGCTGCTGGTTACCGAAGCATGCAACTTCCGCTGCAACTATTGCTATGAATACTTCCCGCGTGGAAACATGCGGAGTGAAGTCATCAAGGGACTGATCGCCTACATGGAGCAGCGGGCGAAGACGCTCAACTTCATTAACATCAGCTGGCATGGCGGGGAGCCGCTGCTTGCTCCACGCGTGATTGAGCAGTTGTCTGCGTCTTTCATTGAAGTCTGCGACAAGTATGATGTCGAGTATCATGCGGAAATATCAACGAACGGTTATTACTTAACACGAGAGCTGTTCGAGCAGCTGCTTGATCTACACGTCGATCGCTACATGATTACGCTGGACGGCCCTGCAGAAGTACATAACGCTCGGCGGGGACTAGTTGGGGGCGGAGATACCTATGAACGCATTGTAGCAAACTTGCTTTCCCTCAAGCAGGTTGATCGCCCGTTCGAGATCAACATTCGAGTGAACTTCGATAATAGCAATCTGGAAGCTGTCCATTCATTCATTCCGGTACTGCGCGATTTGTTCGGAGACGATGAGCGGTTTGCCGTCTATTTTCGGCCTGTCGGCTGCATGGGGGGAGAAAACGATCTTACGCTTCCTGTGTGTGATGCTCGCACGAAGGATAAGGAAATATGGGCGCTTAATGAAGAAGCGATTCAAGCGGGGCTGCCTGTAAGCTCCTTTATTAAAGACATTCTGCTTCCGACAGGGGCGGTCTGTTATGCAGCGAAGCCGAATTCGCTGATTGTCGGGTCGGATGGACGCCTTTACAAATGTTCGGTTACGTTCGAACAAGAGAACAATCAATTAGGACGTATTCATGAGGACGGCACGCTCGACGTCGATATGGACAAGATGGCCTTATGGACGACGTCGGGAGAAGAAACGGATGCGGACTGCCAAGCCTGCTTCTTCCGTCCATCCTGTCAAGGCAATCATTGTCCACTCTATCGGATGCGGACGGGCAACCGTCCATGCTCCTACGAGAAGCGTCAAATTAAGCAGGTGCTGCGCACGATATGGCTTCAATCTGGGGCTTGCGAATCAGCTGTGCAATAGGCTGAATCTAGTCCTAAAGCCAGCCTGATCATGGAATGGAAGAGAGCTATACGAACTTCGTACAGCCAATGCTTATTGTAAGGAGGTGAGTAATGTGAAAGTAATTCGTCCAGCAGCAAAGCCTGCATTAATCAAGACAGGACGCTTGACCAAGTCTGTACCTGGCAATTTGAGCTAACGTTTCCCATCATTCAACCTCTCGCAATCGGTGAAATACGAACCAACAAAGATTTATAGCAACAGCAAAAGCCTGGGATCTGAGATCCCAGGCTTTTTTAAGCAGTTTCAGAAGCTGGAAAACGAACTGCAGCTTAAGGGATTTTTCACACCATTTTGCTGTAAGCAGTCTTCAAGAAGCGGAAATCTTTTATTGGGAAAGGCGATAACCGTTTTGATCCGCGTGGATCTGTGACGCGGGCGGAAATTGCCAAGATGCTGTATGGCATATTGAACAAATAAACAGGTATATTTTTAGTGGACCCTCATCTCGTAGAAAAAAACCGATTTGAAAAAAGATCTGAGAGCCCAAGTTTTGTTGTGGAAATTAGGCATTTCCATTCCCTTTCAAAAAAAGAGGGCACAGAAAAATTAATGTTCTAACTATAACTATAACTATAACTATAACTATAACTATAACGATGATGATGAAGATAATGATGATGAACTTTGCTATGTTGGATAAATCCATTAACTTTAACGGATTTGCCTATATTTAAGCGTCTATAGTGTATATTTCCAACATACGAGGATGAAAAACACCAATAATCCTCAATTCGCGAATCCTATCTTGTATTTGTCCAACATAGATGAGTAACAAAGTCATTCGAACGTCCTATCCTGTATTCATCCAATATAGATGAATAACAAGGCTCATCTATATTGGATGAAAAAAACCGAGGAAGGGCTCGCTTGTTTAGGTTGAAGATACTTTTTCAGTACCCTGCCAAATAACGGGGGTTCCTCGACAGTCTTAAGTCAGGAAGGGGAGACCCTTCCCGACTTTCATTTAATCCAGCTTCGCGATGAACCGACGCAAAAGATCGCGGATAACAAGCAGATGCACGAGCAGCCCGATGAACGCATAGATGAAGCTCGCCGACGCACCTTGTTCGAGTCCGACAAGCAATGTTTTGGATACCCAATACGAAGGGAGAATCCCTACGAACAGCTGCCAAGGCATGGGGAGGAAGTAGATAAGGACAGGAGCGAAGACGATCAATCCGGCTGCTTTGGACAGGGCTAATCCTTCCACTTTATTCGCGGCAAAGCCCACGAGGAACAGGGTGAGGAGCGGCGCTTCCAGAGCCGTCACGGGCAAGAGTATTGCGATCTGCGTGATGTGAATAGGAGCAAGCCCTCCGTATGCGAGCAGGAAGAAGGTAAACAGGATCGACATCAATAACGGCACCGCCAAGCGATACAGGAAATAACCCTGCTTGGTTAATGGCGTAACGGCGTAATAACTAATGACATTCTCATCCCGTTCATCGAGCATGACGAAGCCGGACATCATCCCGAGCATTAATGGAATCAGGAGAATCATGAAACTCAAGAAGCTGTCGTAATAGACGGTCAAGTCTAGCTGGAGGTGCACACGGGCAAGTTCAGCGGCATATGGCGTGACAAAACGTACAAAAAAGAACAGAATAACTGGCGCAAGTAAGGTCAACATCAGCATCGGGTCACGCGTAATCTGACGCCAATCCCCACGAATCAAATGAAGAACACGGTTCATTGAGGATCTCCTCCACCCATTTGAAGTGTAATAAATTTGCGAAAAGAAAACCGCGTCCACATCCAAGCGATCCCGATCCAAGCCGTTAACGTTCCGATGGCATAAATCATTTGACCCGTCCCGAGCGGATTGAAGGGGGATTGAATCATCATGAGCGAGGCCTTGGCTGGAATGAAGTAGAACAGGGGTGTCGTCCACACGCCAATGACGTCGACAAGCGGGAGGACGAACACAAAGGTATATACGGTCGACATCAAGAAAAATCCGTTTAAGGTTTGACAGCGGACGGCCAGCCCAAGACCGAGCAGTGTGAAGAAGATAGATGTCATGGTCACACCGAGCAAGAATAGAAATAGATTCGGATGCAGGCCGAAGGCGCTCAGATGAATGATGCAGCTGGTAACGACGGACAACAGCGTAAGGGACAACGTCTTCGAGATGATATATTCCTCGGGCTTGTAGGGAGTCACGAATAGATTGTCATAGATGTTCTGTCCTTTCTCCAGGAGGACGAGACCCCCGATAAAGAAAAATCCGAGCACGCTAGGATCGGAGAACGTAATGACAGTCCCTACGGTTTCGCGAATGTCGAGCGGTAAGGAACGAAGCAACACAATATAGGCAGCGGCAATCAGCACGTATGCATAATAGAATCCGTGGCGGATTTGGAGCTTCATATCATACATCATCGCGGAACGAAGTCTCATCCTAATTTCCTCCCTGTAACTTCGATGAATATCTCCTCCAGGGAGGCTTCCTGCGAATGCATCGTCTCAATCGGTTTGTTCTTGAGCAGTTGGAGGAATGCAGGATTGGCACCGATCTGCTGCAGATCGAAGTCGGCATGGTGGACATGTTCATTTTCGGTATATTCAATACGTACGCGTTTGCTGCCGCGCTGCACTTTGAGCTCACGCGGTGAATTGATCAAGTTAATCTCACCGTCTACGATGAATGCGACGCGGTTACAGATCTCATCTGCTGCATGCATGTTGTGCGTGGTGATGAGGATCGTCGTTCCTTTGGCTTGTTGCGCCAGGATGAGGTCTTTCATCACTTTCGCATTAACGGGATCCAGCCCGGATGTCGGTTCATCCAGAAATAAGATGCTCGGATGATTCAACAACGCCCTACAGAAGTTGAGCCGCATCTTCATCCCTTTGGAGAAATCCGCTACTTTCGTGCTCGCGTATTGCTCTAAGCCCACCATGGCGAGCAGGTGAAGGGGATCTTCGGTTTTGCCATGATACAGCGAACGGAAGAGGGAGAGATTTTCAAGTGCGGTGAATCGATGATAGAAGTTAGGGAACTCGAAAGCGACGCCGATATGCTCGAAATAATCGGACTTCACATCCCGCAGCTCTCGATCCATGACACGGACTGTCCCTTCATAGCGCTTCAAGATGCCGATGAGAATTTTTTGGGTTGTACTCTTTCCGGCGCCTGATGGCCCGAGGAATCCGAAGATTTCACCTTTGGGTATTGCAAAATTAAGTCCTTTTAACGTCGGCTCCTTGCTCCCTGGATAAGTAAAACGCAGCTGGCTTACTTCAATCATAGTCGGCATCTCCTTTTTCATCATCACTCCATCATCACTCCAACATCAACCCATTGGCAATGAGTTCTACCAAAAGATCCATCGTATCGCCGTAACGTTCTTCACCGATTTGTTGTTTCTGCAAGGAGAGGAGTACGAGCGAGCGAATCAAGCTCACGATGGTATCCGGATCCCGTTGAATCATTTGTCCCTGTTCCTGCGCTTGCAAGATAAATGGCACGATAAAATGGGCATCCTCCTGAAAATTCGCAAGCATCTTTTCCTCTGGGAGCTTGCGCATGACCATTTCCAATTGTTCCGAATCGTACAGCTGTTGAATGAGCGGGTTATCAGCCATAATGTCTAACGAATGACGGAGGAACTGCCGGAAAGACTCCCGAGTCATCGTCCCCGAGGAGAAATGCTGCTCGACGAGTTGGTGTCGAATGCGTTCTTCTTCCTGTTCCAGAATTTCAAAATACAACTCTTCCTTCGAACGGTAGAACATATAGAAGGAGCCTTGGGCAATTCCGGCTGCCTTCGTTAAGTCAGAGATACTTGTCTTCTTCAGTCCTAATGTTGCAAACATCTGCTTTCCCTGGGATAAGAGCTTGCTGTGGATCATTTCCTTCTCACGATCTTCAAATTTTCGAACCATATCGTTTCACTCCACTTCGATGAACATATGAATAATTTTATTTTTAATTCATAAAAACAATATATTCCAGACGATGCCAATTTGTCAATCGCAACAAGCGAACTTCCAAATCCGGCAATACTTATCACGCCACGCCCCATCTAAGAGTGCTATAATAGGTTGAATGTCAAATTTGACGATATGCCTTGGCAGAATACCCGAAGAAGAGATGATGTAGTGAGTACAATAGGGCCGAGTATCAAACAAAAATCCGTCTTTCTGATGAACAAATATTTCACAGGGGACTCGATTGATTACAAACAAATTATTGCAATAATTATTCCTATTTTTGTAGACCAAGCGTTTATTATCTTAATGAGTTTGCTGAATACAGCGATGATCAGCTCCTCCGGGGTAGCTGCTGTCAGTGCGGTGAGCATGGTCGATTCGCTTAATATTTTCTTAATCAACGTGTTTGTCGCGGTGGCGACGGGTGGTACGGTCATCGTGGCGCAGTATAAAGGTAAAGGTAATCATGAGATGGTGTCCGAAGCTGCTTCGCAAGCGATATCCGCCGTGGCTATATTGTCTGTCGTGATTAGTGGAATCATCATCATCTTTCATACACCAACGTTAAACTTGCTATTCGGGCAAGCTGAAGCTGGGGTTTTCCAGAATGCAAGGATCTTTCTGATCGGAAGTTGTATTTCGTATCCGTTCATTGCCATATTTCAAGCGGTAACGGGCGCGTTAAGAGGTGTTGCCGAGACCAAAGCTTGCTTGGGTCTATCGTTAATTATGAATCTAACCTACTTAGGGTTAAATGTATTGTTGATCACGGTGTTTGATATGGGCGTGATGGGGCTAGTCATCTCGATGATTATAGCCAGAGTGTTGGGTATGGCCGTTTCGTTAATCTATTTAGTGAAATATAATCAGACATTACGCTTCCAAATAAGCAATGCGTTAAAGCTTCACTGGTCGATGTTGAAAAAAATTATGCTCATCGGCATTCCGTTTGCTGCGGAACAGATGTTTTTCAATGGGGGTAAACTGCTAACGCAGACGTTTATTGTTCAATTGGGAACGCTCGCGATAACGGTGAATGCGATTGCCGGCTCGATCTCGCTGTTATTTCAAATCGGAGGGAATGCGTTGAGCATTACGGTTGTAACGGTGGTTGGTCAGTGTATCGGACGTAGGAGCATTGCAGATGCAAGAAAGTTCATCAAATCGTTTATCGGACTTTCCTCCCTATTCTTCGTGGTCGCGGCAGCGATCCTATTGCCGTTATTCCCGATGATCGTGAAGCTGTTCTCACCGCCGGAAGAAATCATTCCAACCATTTTTGGGCTCACGGTTCTCATAGCGATTATCCAGCCTTTTTTGTGGTCCATCAGCTTCATCATGCCCTCCGCATTACGGGCGGCAGGCGATTCGAACTTTACGTCGATCTCTTCCTTGCTGTCGATGTGGTTGTTCCGCGTGATTCTGGGCTATCTTCTAGGGATTACGTTCCATTTCGGAATCATGGGGGTATGGATTGCGATGGTGATCGAATGGGGGATTCGCGGTACAATCTTTGTCTGGCGGTTTCGAGGCGAGAAATGGTATAGCCGCAAGCTGATATAACGTAGTACTTCGAATACCACGTCTTGTAGTCGTGGAAAATATCCTTTCATGAAGCTAGCATCGGTGTAACCGATGCTAGCTTTTTTTTAACGGATAAGAATTTATAGGTAGAAAGAGCACATTCGGCCAAATGTTATCAAAGAGGTACAAAAATTTCGTGGCTGTGATGATCTGCTTTTTTTGATTTTGAGACAATCGAGAACTTGACAGGCGAACGAGAACTGGGCAAAGGCAATCGGGCTAGGATATAATACTGCACAGTATATTATCCTTGAATAGGTAGAGGGGAGCGATCGGCTTATGTTCAAACCTACGTACTTGCGTATCTTTGCGTGGAGCGGCATCTTTATCATCCTCGTGATCATTCCATTTTCATACTTTCTGATTCAGCGATTCGCAGGTTATGCCACCTCTCAGATTGGTTTGATCAACCATGACCGCATTGAAGAAACACTGGATCGTACCGAATTCATCCTCGCCAAGCTGAAATGGTACAGCTTGAATATGTATGAAGATCAGACCATTAAGAACTGGATGTATTCCGAAAAGGATGATCCATTGCTGGATGCAGCTGCCCTTCAAACGTTGTCCAAATACTTATCCAAGGAATCCTTTTTTGAAGGCGCTTACTTGTTTAATATGCGCAGGGAGAAAGTGATCGATTTCGATGTGGGTCTGCTTCCATTTGAAGAATTTAAGGATAAGATCATGTTGGAACGGGTGAAGCGGCAGGATCCGGCCTTATTGCGGTATTCTTACCATGAAACAGGAAGTAAATCGTATCTGACATTGCTGCTTCCGCCTTCCTACGTGAAGAAAGAGCAATATGGTTATTTGGTTGTTCTATTAAATAAACATGTCATGCAGCAGTACCTCATCTCCGGAGGAGGCGGCACGGATCATCAAGTGACACTGATGGATCAGTCGGGACAGGTTATTTTAGGGAAGATGGATGAAGAAATGATGAAGAATGTCATGCATTCGAGAACAGCGGCCAGTCAAGGCGCCTTCGAGATGAAGGTGGACGGGGAACAGACTTACGTAAATTATGCCGATTTAGATTCCCAGGATTGGACCCTCTATTCGCTGTCTGGCATGGAGCAGTTCCGTAAGCAGGCGACGGCTTTTCAACAGGCGATACTGCTATCTTCGATTCTGCTGCTCTTCCTGCTGCTGCTGGCCGCATTCTGGAACTCGCATCTTTCCTTCAAGCCGTTCCGGAGGCTCGCGAACCAACTCCATGGCAAGCTGCGTATCCGCGCCGCAAGCGATTATGATGCGATTCAGCAAAGCGTCTTGCTGTTACGTGATCACTACACCCTGATTAAGACAGAATATTTAAGGCAATGGATACTGCAGGGCAGGTTGAGCGAACAGGCAAGGCAGGCTCTGGCTCGCGAATCCAAGATCCTCGAGCATACATGGATCAGGCTGGCTGTCGTCAAAATCGATGCTTACTACGAGATCTCGGAACAATACGATTTCGCCTCTCGGCGACTGCTGAAATACGCCGTTGGCAACATTGCGGAAGAGATGCTTAGCTGTAAGGACCGTTCGATCGAAGTCGTGGATTTCGGAGGGGACCACCTGCTTCTCCTGATTGGTGTCGCCGATCAAGCCGATGACGTGCTGGAGGAACTGCAAGAGATGCGCCGCCAAGTCATGCAATATGTTCGCATTAACATCATCGTCGCTTGCAGTACGACAAGGCATGTTCGTGATGATCTGCGTTTGATTTACGATGACTTATGCGAATGGACGTTGTTCAAATTCGTGAGCGGCGACGACAAAATCTATACCGAGCAAGAATATGAGCGATACGCAGACTTACAGGTTCAACCGGATGACACCCTGCTGGATCTTCTCATTCAGTCCATACGGAGCGGGAAGGAAGAGCAATCCCTTGACCTACTTGCGCAATTGTTTGCCCGGCTGCAGACGATGAAATTCGCCGAATGCCAATTCCAGCTTCGCTTGCTATTTTTCTCCTTCGTCAAAGCGTTTAGCAAACGGACGACCCTGAACAGTATGGAAGGCATTGAAAACTCACTCAAGAAATTCACGAAGCTCGAAGATATACACCGGTGGATGAAGGATGAAATTGTACGAATGATCTCCCTGCTCGGCGACCAGAAAAGGATCAATCGCAAGGTGAAGAACGTCGAGGAAGTGATCGAATATATTCAGTGTCATATTCATGATCCGAGGCTGTCCGTGGATGACATTGCCGATCACATTGCCTTGTCTGCCAAATATGTGCGCCAGTTGTTTCTAGACCAGTATGGCATGTCCTTATCCAATTACATTCTGAATATGCGGATTGAGAAGGTGAAGGAATTGCTTCAACATTCGGATACGAGCGTTGCTGAAATTTCGCAGCAGGCGGGTTTTCTGACGAAGAGTCATTTCTTTACGGCTTTCAAAAAAGCAACCGGTATGACGCCGGCGCAATATCGATATCAGCAGCTAGGCGTCGACGAGGCGAGCGGTTAAAGCGGCGATGGCAGAGAGCACAGAACCTAACTAGGCTAATGATGACCTATGCAGCAGCCGTTTGAGAACTTCATTCGGACATTGCGAACTATCCGTGGCTGCTTTGCGGCTGTTACGATAACTCCGACAGACGATTGATCACATGGACATAGGGGGGGAGGGTAGCCATTGCGGAGGAATAAAGGAGGGGTCAACGGTTTTATCCACGAAATCGTGAAGAATCGGTATTTGTATGTGCTGGCACTCCCAGGCATCCTATTCCTGCTCATCTTTGCTTATACGCCAATGGTCGGGCATTTGCTGGCGTTTCAGAACTACCGTCTTTCTGACGGGTTGTTCGGCAGCGAATGGGTAGGATTTCGAAATTTCGAGTTTTTCTTCGGGAGTAAAGACTGGCTGCGCGTGACGTGGAATACCGTATTCTTGAACGGGCTGTTTCTAGTGTTCGGTCTCGGATCGGCCGTTGTGCTCGCCGTGCTGCTCAATGAAGTCACGGGCAAGTGGTTCAAGAAAACGGCGCAGTCTTTTGTATTCCTGCCGTATTTCATTTCTTGGCTGGTCGTCAGCATGATGGTGCAGACGATGTTCAGCTCAACAGAGGGCATGATGAATCAGGCATTCACTTCCCTTGGATTCGAAGGGGTGGATTGGTATCTGACGCCGAGTGTATGGCCTTCGATTCTGACGTTCGTGTACGTCTGGAAAGTCGCCGGCTACAACTCGATCATCTTTCTGGCTTCGATCACGGGCATTTCTTCGGAGTATTATGAGAGTGCCAAATTGGAAGGCGCCAGCCGCTTTCAGCAAATTATCTACATTACGCTTCCATTATTGCGTCCAATTATTATCATCATGACGCTCCTTGGCATCGGCCGGATCTTCTATGGCGACTTCGGCATGATTTACGCGATTATCGGGGATGTCGGGGTATTGTTCCCAACGACGGATGTTATTGATACGTACGCGTATCGCGCGCTTCGGCAGATGGGCAACTTCAGCATGTCCTCCGCCATCATTCTCTATCAGTCCTTTATGGGGCTTATCGTGGTTATTTTCTTCAACTGGCTTGCACGCAAAGTTGATCCAAATTCTAGATTGTTCTAAGGTGTGATAGTCATGAGAGAACGATTGTTCCTTGGTTTTGTGTACGTGTTTTTGATCATTTTTGCACTGATTTGTTTTATCCCATTTTGGATTGTATTGATTAACTCCTTTGCGAATGAAACGCTGATTCAAACCTCTGGGTATCAGTTGTTTCCGACTTCCTTCAGCTTGGATGCCTACACCATGCTTTTGTCCGGAAACCAAGTGTTCCGCAGCTATGGCGTCACGTTGTTCGTCACGGTGACAGGCACGGTGCTTGGCGTGCTTCTTACGGCATCCTTTGCCTATGTCCTCAGCCATCCGAAAGTGAAGTATCGGCATGTTCTTTCCTTCTTAACCTTCTTTACGATGCTGTTCGGGGCAGGGCTGGTTGGGTTCTACATCCTCATCGCAAACTGGCTCGGGCTCAAGGACTCCTTATGGGCGCTTGTCCTCCCGTACCTGCTGAATCCTTTCTACGCGTTCATCCTTGTATCCTATTATCGCTCCTTGCCTTATGAATTGAATGAAGCAGCGACCGTGGACGGGGCGAATGACATCCGTATTTTCATTCGTGTCATCTGGCCGATATCGCTACCGGTGATTGCTACGGTTGCACTGTTCTATGCGCTGCAATATTGGAATGATTGGTACTTATCGCTGCTGTTTATCGATAATTACAAGCTTCATCCGCTGCAAATGATGATCAGGCAGCTGATGTCCAACTTGAATGCCATGTCTTATGTGGGCGGCAGCCAGACGGACTACAATATTGTCGTTCCCACTTACGGCATGCAGCTAGCTATTGTATGCATTACGATCGGGCCGATTGTATTCGTGTACCCGTTCGTACAGAAGTATTTTATTAAAGGCATGACGCTAGGATCGGTTAAGGGTTAATCCAGAACAATTATAGGAGGAGCAAAAGAATGAGAATTAAACGATGGTGGAATCTATCGCTTGTGCTGCTATTATCCATATCTTTGATCGTAGGCTGCTCGAAAGGGGCGAATGAACCATCCGGCACAGATAGCGCCACAGGAAATGAAGCGGCAGGCACGAAATTGGAACCGGTTACCCTGAAAATTATGATTCCGGGGGATCGTCCGCCCGATATGGATTTAGTCATCGCGGAAGCGGAGCGGCGAATGAAGGACACGATCAATGTCAAATTGGACATCGTGTTCGTGCCATGGGCCGACTTGGGCCAGAAGACGCAAGTAACGCTTGCTTCTGGAGAAAATATCGATCTGATCTTCGACGCGCCGTGGCTTCACATTAATCAAATGATTGCTGACGGCTTCTACGAGCCGTTGGACGACTTGCTTGCGAAGTACGGCAAGAATGTGCTGGAGAAGCGCCCGCAGCAAATGTGGGATGCGAACAAATATAACGGTAAAATTATGGCGGTGCCGCTCGGACTCGTCTATGGGACGGGCAATTCCTATGTTGTGCGCAAAGACCTCCGTGAGAAACTAGGCATTCCGCCAATCAAGACCCAGAAGGAACTCATCGATTTTGCTTATAAGGTGAAAGAACAAGTACCAGGCATTGCTCCGTTCATGGCAGCGGGGACTTCCGGGCAGCAGACGTATTCCATTGTGGGTCTGCGCAGCCAATTTGATTACGATACCCATGTCCGATTTACACATGCGCTTGGAAGCAGTCTGATGCTGTACTATAAAAATAACGATGGTAAGGTATACAACCTGCTTGAGGACTCGGAGCCGGTGATGACGTGGTTGAAGGAAGCTAGACAGATGTATCTAGACGGGCTTGTTTATAAAGATATTTTAACGGCGAAGGATTTCATCCAGCCTTTCTTAAGCGGTAAAGCGGCCATCGTCACCAAGGGATCGTTCGGTACAGGACTCTCCTTCGATCAGCAGTTCAAGAGCAATGTGCCTGGCGGCGATCTGGAGACCGTTACGTTCTTCGATGGAACGAAAGGGGCGAACATGTCGAACTTCAAGCAGTGGAATTTCCTTGCGGTGCCGAAGGTTAGCAAAAATAAGGAACGGGCCGTGATGTTCATGGACTGGGCCAATGAGAAGGAGAACTACGACCTGCTGTCCTACGGCATCCAAGGGAAGCATTGGGAACCGGTTGGCGACATGGAATATAAATTGCTGGATACGAAGGGGTATTGGGGATTTGGCTATGTATGGGTGTGGAATCCCATCGATGAGCGCTCGGATGCCGAACGTGACAAGAAATACGATGAATTTGAAGCTGTGCTGCGCGATGCGGACAATTTCACGAGGGATGTTCTGACCGGGTTTGATTTTGATTCGGCAGCTGTACAGAATGATCTTAGCCAATACAATACGGTCGAGGCGAAGTATTATCCTGCCCTGTTCAACGGTGTTCTTGATCCGGAGGAGACGCTGAAGAAGTTCGAGGCGGAGGCCGGGCCTTCCCTGAAGCGGATCCAAGCGGAGTTGCAGAAGCAAATCGATGCTTTTTTGGCTAAGAAGTAGGTGAAGGTGGATATAGCATGGAAACCCACGTTATTTAAAACGCTGGGTTTCTTTTTTTGTTTTCGCAGATGGATAGATGTGATTGAAATCACCAATTAGAAGATTCCTCTTATGGTACATTCTTAAAAATGATTGTCCGCATCCAGAGGGTGTGCAATCATCATGGATTTATCAATATTTGGAATACTATATCCATACTATTGCACGCCCATCACCTAGGAGGAATAAACTTGAATCAGCTTTTCCGCAAAAAGTCACTGAGCCACATGCTTGCTCAAAGTGAGAAAAAAGAATTAGCACGAACGATGTCCTTGATGGATCTTATCTTTCTTGGCGTAGGATGTGTCATCGGGACAGGTATTTTCGTGGTGACGGGTGTCGTAGCGGCGGAATCGACAGGACCCGCGATTATGTTGTCTTTTGTGATCGCAGGAATTGCCTGTGCGCTTGCTGCATTCTGTTATGCCGAGTTCTCATCGGCCGTACCTGTCTCAGGTAGTGTGTACACCTACACGTATGCAACATTGGGGGAATTGTTCGCTTTCCTGATCGGATGGGATCTCATGCTCGAATATGTCCTCGCAGTATCCGCCGTTTCAACAGGTTGGTCCGCCTATTTCCAATCCTTGCTCGCAGGGTTCCATATCCAGATCCCAGCAATCATATCTTCGGCTCCTAGTGTAGGTAAAGGGGGAATCGTTGATTTGCCGGCCGTTCTGATTATTTTGGCGATTACGGCCCTTGTGAGTAAAGGGGTAAAAGAAAGCATCAAGTTTAATAATGTGATGGTGTTCGTGAAGCTAACGGTCATCGTGCTGTTTATCGTTGTTGGGATTTGGTACGTGAAACCGGATAACTGGGTGCCTTTCGTACCTTTTGGATTTAACGGGATCATAACGGGGGCGGCAACCGTATTCTTTGCTTATATCGGGTTCGACGTGATCGCTACGGCATCTGAAGAAGTGAAGAATCCGAAGAAAACGATGCCTATCGGAATCATTGCTTCCTTGCTCATTTGCACCATTTTATATATGACGGTATCCGGTGTCTTAACAGGCATGATTTCGTACACCAAGCTAAATGTGGGTGCGCCTGTCGCATTAGCACTTGAATCCGTCGGTCAAAATTCGCTCGCGGGTATCATTTCGATTGGGGCGGTATTCGGCATTACGACCGTTATTCTTGCCTTAATCTATGCTCAAGTTCGGCTATCCTTCGCGATGAGTCGTGACGGGTTGTTACCGAAGAAATTTTCCAAAGTTCATACGAAGACACAGACGCCATTCGTCAACACGTGGTTAACCGGGTTTGTGGCCGCAGGCATTGCAGGTTTCGTCAATCTAACGACGCTTGCCCATTTAGTGAATATGGGGACGCTCGCTGCCTTTACGTTAATATCCATCGCAATCATAGTGTTACGTAAGAAATTTCCGGAACTAAAGGCTTCCTTCCGGGTTCCTTTCGTACCTGTGCTGCCGGCCATCAGTGCGTTGTTTTGTCTCTACCTTGCGGTAAGTTTACCGTTGATCACGTGGGTTGCCTTTGTCATATGGATTGGGATTGGTACGGTCGTGTACTTTATGTATTCACGTAAGCATAGTAAATTGAATGATTGAGGCGTTGGAAGGACAGGGGAAGAGGCAGGTATTGCTTCTTCCTTTTTTTTGCTGCTTATCGATAAAATCCCCCTAAAGATAACGTGTACATTCTTTCATCGTACATGTCTTCCAAGGAGGATTGCTTGCAGCTTTCTAACCGATTTACAATTTGCGAACAGAGTCGCGGTAAATAATTTTTCCTTGTACCAATATTCTTCCAGATTTCCGATGAGGGTTGCGTATTTTCTCCATCATTAACTTAACAGCGGTTTGAGCCATCATGATCACATCCACTTCAACGGTCGTTAAATGCGGTTCTGACAATGTTGAATAGATATCGTTATCAAAGCCGACCACCGAGCAATCATTTGGAATGTCGCATCCTAACTTTTTCAATTTGAAGATGAGCTCAAGAGCCACTTGGTCACAGTTGCATACAAATGCGGTCGGAAGTGATTCCGGCAATTCAATATCAATAAATTTCCCCCGTTCGTCCCGATCGTTTAAGATCAGATGATCCTGCAATGGAATCCGATGCTCCAGCAATGATTTGAAGTATCCTAGAAACCGGTCCTGAATACTGCTCGTGGAGTATAGATTACCTACGTACGCAATTTGACGATGGCCTTGCTGGATGAGGTAATTGGTTATTTCATAAGCGCCGTAGAAGTTGTCCGTCACGATCGAATCGATATCGGCATGTTCATCGTAGAAATCAAGAAGGATTTTGGGCAGCTCCATTTTTTGTATCGTTTCAATATATCCTTTGCTGACCTGACCGAGAATGATAAACCCGTCCACTTTTTTCTCGTAATAGATGCGAGGGAGCGTCATCTGCTCTTCGTCTTCACTATTTAAAATGTGCAAAGTGCTATAGTAACCGCATTCTTCCAGATTTTTGGAAATCTGCTGGTATATTCTTAAATAAAAGGATTGAGTTAACCCGGTAAACCGTTCAGGAATGACAACGCCGATATTGTATGACAGACCGTCCTTCATCGACTTGGCAGCGGCGTTATAACGGTAACCCATTTCCAAGGCAAGACTCTTAATCTTCTCCTTGAGTTCCCCGCTAACGCCTTCTTTATCGTTAATCGCTTTCGAAACGGTTACAGCACTGATGCCCAATCGATCTGCGATGTCCTTCATCGTTATATTATTTTTCAACAAATTCCCTCCCATCTATTTCGATTCCTGCCCTTTGGATTAGTATACATTTTTCTTACTCCCTTATAAATAATGTGATAATTATTAGTTTATCGGTAACCTTTATTAATAATATTAATTAGTTATTGTCCAGCTGTCAAATCAGTATATTTCTGAAATGAAATAATTATTATTTGGATATTCATCTGTTTTTCAATGATCAAATCATTACATATAGCAAGAGAATATCAAATTGAAACAGGATACAAATCGAGTATAAAAAAGATTGACGGGTAAGCGCATTCACTATATTATGTGTTTATAACTTTATCGTTAACTTAAATTATCTATTAACCGATGAGGGGAGTAAGCAAATGGAAAGGGGTATACGATCCAATGAACATGCAGGAATGGCATAAGCTAATTTTCACGAGTGGTCGGGACTATTACATGGTAGGCAATGCACAGGTAACTGGGGTTGTCCAGATTGATAACAGCGGTCCTGGATCGCCAGTTACATTTTTTGTTCAAGACCCACATTATTTTAAGGAAGCGCAAGCGAAAGACTACTCTTATTTGTTCAGCCAGGAGGAAGGGCTTGAACCTTCCGTATTGACGGTAGCTGTGGATGGGCGCGAATTCCGTGCCGTAACGAGCAACATTCGCCCGAGGTGGCGCCGGGACGGGTCTTCTATCGTCGATGTGACTTGGTGGGCGGGGCCGGTTCGGGTGACGGAGACATACTTTGCTTCGATTAGCGAACCGATTGTATACCGCCAGATTCGTTTACATAACAAAGGAGATTTCAGCTGTCGAGTTAAATGCTCGACCCGATTTACACCGAATCCTCATCATTTCAACCGCAGCGAAACGTTGCTGGATCAACGGGGGTACGTTGCAGTTGGGGAGAAATTTCAAATCGGTTTGATCGGGGTAGAAGGTTCTGGGGAAAAACCAGTCCTCGAGAGTGGTGAGCAATCGGTGATCGGGTACGAGTGGAATGAACTGTACCCAGGAACAAGTGCGACAGCTGCCTTCGGATATATATTCCTTGACAGAACCGACATCGATTACGAGGTGTACGAGAAGCTCTCCCAACAAGATGTGAAGTCGGAAGAACGTGCGGTCGAGAAGAAACGGGCCGAGGGCATTGTGATTACTAGTGAACATTCGGATGCTAATCATGTCTATCAATCGGCTGTACGCGGCATCAATATATGCTCCTCCGATCGCGGACGGGTGAATGTCGGCATTTGGCAGTACAGTATGGAATGGACGCGCGACGCGAGCTTTGCTGCAATTGGCGCTATCCATAGCGGACTTTACTCGGAAGCACGTGCCATTTTCGAACGGCTTGTCAACCATCTCGTTGACGATCAAGGGCGTACCATTCTGTACAATCAGTTCGCTCCTGAACATTTGGAGCAGTTCGATCAATCAGGGCAATTACTGTTCGGTCTCGGCTTGTATTATAACTGGACGAAGGATGCGGATTTCATTCGGAAGAGCTGGCCAAAGATCGAAGCGCTGGCGAATCGCCTCTGCACTTCGGTCTGCAAGGATCCGGAAACTGGACTTTTCCATAATGTCCGAGATTTCTGGGAGCGCATGGAGATGCACGGCATCGAGGAAGGATACGAGCTTGCATACCAGATGTGGCCGGTCATCGGCCTGCGTTCGACGGAATCGCTCGTTCAAGCAGTCGGTACGGATGAAGCCCGCGCGCGCGTCAGCCGTTGGTTGGAAGAGTCGGAACGAATCTGGAACAATGTTTTGCACCATCCGGTTTATTCCTTCATCGTGGACGGCAAGCTAACGAAACGCAAAGGGCTGGACGGCTCCGTTCAGGATGTGGTGAAGCCAACAGTCAAGCTGCCAGACGACATTCCGCTCGGCAATGATCGGATTAGCCGCTTGAATCCGGATACGGTTACGACGCTGTCTGTTGTATACGGCTTGATTGATCCGGCCGGAACCGTGCCCAAGCAAACGGTTGACAGCATGGAATCGCTCTGGAACATGCGTTGGGAAACCGGCGGTTATGACCGGTATCATACCAGCAGCGAGCCGGATACGCCAGGACCATGGGGATTTGCCAGTATGTTTGTGGCTCGGGCCAATCTGGCGACTCGCGAGTATGAACGCGCGTTGAGGACGATTTCCTGGTTCGCGCACAATCAAGGCGGCAACGGCGGCGTCTGGCACGAATATGTGCCGATTATTCGCACGAACGCTCCACGGAGCGGGCCGGTTGTCTGGATCTGGTCGGAGATGACAATGTTCTTTGTCCGTGACGTACTTGGGATCAAGCCTGGGCCGTTCGAGGTGGAGATTCGTCCGAATGTGCCGCCGCAGATGGGTAAAGTTACGGCGCAAGTGCCAATTCGCGGCAGTCGACTTACGCTTGAGCTGAACGGTAACGAACCTGATGCGGATCGGATCAGAATTGACGAAGGTGAATGGATTCGCCTGGCAGATGTTCAATACACCTTGCAATTATAAATTTGGGGAGGGAATGAAGTATGAAACAAGTGAAAATTGCTATGATTGGCGCCGGAAGCTTTGTATTCAGCATGAGCCTATTATATGACATGATCGTGGAAAGCCAGCTGCCTGGAAGCAAGCTGGTGCTTATGGATGTTAACCTTGCATCGGCAGAGCGCATGGCTAAGATTGCCCGCATTATGGCGGCGGAATCCGGCGTGAGTATGTCGATCGAGGCGACGTCCGACCTGACCGCTGCGCTGAAAGATGCTGATTATGTCACCACTTCAGTAGCAGCAGGTTTAATCAAACGGTATGACACAGACCGCGAAATTATTTTGAAATACGGTATCAAGGAGCCAGTGAGCGAATGTGGAGGCGTAGGGGGGTTGTCCTATACACTTCGTTCCGTTCAACTCGTTATGGATATCGTCCGCGAAATGGAGCGGGTATGTCCCAATGCTTGGCTGCTTAATGTCAGCAACCCGCTGCCTCGTGTCATGACTGCGGTTGCGCGCCATTCGAGTATTCGGGGTCTTGGGTTTTGCAGCGTGGCTCAAGGCGGCGTAGATGGCTACCTCAATGTTTCTTCGTGGCTGCATCGTCATGCCGAGGAGCTGGATGTCGTCAGCGCTGGATTGAATCATTTTAGCTGGCTGCTGTCTGTACGCGATCGGTCCACCGGAGAAGATTTGCTGGCCGAGGCGAATGAAGCTGTACGTCGGGGGGCATGGGAGTGGCAGCCACGTACACCGGGATGGCTGGAGCAGTACGGTTCGGTGCCGCTTGCGGGTGATAGCCATACAGGTGAATATTTGCCTTTTCCTGATGAGATTAAAGTTTCGGAGCATGGAGGTTATCACGGGTCTGACGAGGAGCGTGTAGAACGGCTGCGGCGTTTGGAGGAAGCGGCCAATGGCCGATACCCATGGCAGGAGATGCTGGAGAACCGTTCTTGGGAACGGCCGGGATTGGTCATCCACGCACTGGCAACGAATACGTCGCTTAAGCAGAACATGCTGAACATTCCAAACCGTGGATATATTCGTAACTTGCCTGACGAAATTATCGTGGAAGTGCCGGCAAACATAACGAACGGCAAGGTTGAAGGCTGTGTTGTTGGCGATTTGCCTGAACCGGTCCGGCAGCTGTGCGAGCAAGTTTCCCGCGTGCACGAATGCAGTGTTCGCGCTGCGGTAACGGGCGATATGGACTTGGTTGACGAGGCGATTGATATCGATCCAGCCATTACACAGAAGGCGGCGGCCAAAGAGGCGATCCGCGAATTGATTCGTGTGAATGCGGATGTACTGCCGTTGTTTAAACACTAACAAAAACAACAACATCATGGAAATAGAGGTGTCGTAATTGGTTGAGTTGAAACTCGAAGGCAAGTGGAAAATGAAAGCCCTTTCGGAAACGGATTGGTACGAAGCTTCTGTGCCCGGTTCCGTTATGAATGACCTTTTGAACGCGAAAGTGATTGAAGACCCGTTTTACCGGGATAACGAAGATAAATATTTACCGCTTGCACAGAACGATTACGAATATGTGCACACATTCACGGTCGATCCCGAATTGCTCGGCAGCGATAGGCTGGAGCTTCGTTGCGAAGGGTTGGACACGCTGGCTGAAGTGGAAGTCAACGGTCAATTGCTCGGCAGAACAGATAACATGCACCGCACTTATTTATTTGATGTTAAGCGTCTGCTGAAAGCCGGACAAAATGACATGCGAATTGTGTTTCGCTCCCCGGTTCAATATGTCACAGCCAAACATGACGAACAAAAGCTGTGGGGGATTGACTGTACGGTGGACGGCTATCCTCACCTGCGTAAAGCTCATTACATGTTCGGTTGGGATTGGGGGCCCAAAATTCCAGATGCAGGCATCTGGCGTTCGATCTCTTTACAAGGCTACAGCCATGGACGGCTTGAAGATGTGTATGTGACCCAGCAGCATGACAACGGTCGGGTGACGCTGCGCGTCCGCAATCGGATTGAACAGTGGAATGCTGCGGCAGAATACGCAATTGAAGCGGTGCTTACTTCTCCGAATGGCGAAGAGGCAGCGAAGTCGATCAGGCCGGTGTCTGCCACGGAAGAATGGATTGAGCTGGAAGTTGCATATCCACAGCTGTGGTGGCCTAACGGCTATGGGGATCAACCTCTGTATCGTCTGGAGATTCGCCTGCTCGCAGGAGGAGAGGCGATCGATCAAGAGTCGATGAACATCGGGCTTAGAACCATTCGCATCCGCCGGGAACCGGACGAATGGGGAGAATCGTTCGAATTCGAGATCAACGGCATGTCCATTTTCTCCATGGGCGCCAACTATATACCGGAGGACAACCTCATTTCGAGGAGTACCCGCGACCGAACCGAACAGCTGCTGCGTGATTGTGTCGAAGCGAATTTCAATATGATTCGGGTGTGGGGCGGCGGATTTTATCCAAATGACGATTTCTTCGACCTGTGTGATCGATATGGCCTTATCGTCTGGCAAGATTTCATGTTCGCCTGCGGGGTATATCGAATGACGCCGGAGTTTACAGAGAGCATCGCCAAGGAAGCTGAAGACAATATTCGCCGCATTCGGCATCATGCGTGTCTTGGATTATGGTGCGGCAACAACGAAATGGAAGAGGGCTGGGCTCATTGGGGGTTTCCGAAGACGGCTCAGCTTCGCACAGATTATATTAAGCAATTCGAGTTTCTGCTTCCCGATCTGGTCAGCAAACACGACCCGGAAAGGTATTACTGGCCTTCGTCTCCATCCTCGGGCGGAAGCTTCGACGATCCGAATGATCAGAATCGCGGTGACGTTCATTACTGGGAAGTTTGGCACAGCCAAAAGCCGTTCACAGAATACCGCAATTACCATTTCCGCTTTGCGTCGGAGTACGGTTTCCAATCGTTTCCTTCACTGAAGACGGTAGAAAGCTACACGTTGCCCGAAGATCGCAACATCTTTTCCTACATCATGGAGAAGCATCAGAAGAACGGTGCGGCGAACGGTAAAATATTGTATTACCTGTCCGAGTATCTAAAGTACCCAAAAGATTTTGATTCGCTGCTGTATGCATCGCAAATTTTGCAGGCGGAAGCAATTAAATACGGAGTTGAACATTGGCGCCGCCATCGGGGACGCTGCATGGGATCCTTGTACTGGCAATTGAACGATTGCTGGCCGGTTGCTTCGTGGTCAAGCATTGACAGCTTTGGACGCTGGAAAGCGCTGCATTATTTCGCTAAAAAATTCTACACACCGGTACTGTTGTCCGCCTGCGAAGGTGAAAGCGATGTTTCGCTGCATGTGACCAACGACCGAACGGGCGTGTTCCAGGGACGTGTGGAATGGCAGCTTCGCGATCATCAGGAACATGTGTTGGCAAGCGGAGGACAAGAGGTTGAGGTAGCCCCGTTAACGGCATCGATGATTGAACAACTGGACTTCCAAGCCGAATTGGCGGGGGAAGCGCGCAGACGCGTATATCTCGAATACTCGCTGATTGAGCATGGGGAAAAGACGGAAACGGGTACGATTCTGTTTACAAAACCGAAGCATTTTGAGTTCCTCGATCCACATATTACTGCGGACGTTGAAGAAAGGGAGGAAGCGTTTATCCTTCATCTTCATGCGGTTGCATTCGCTAAATATGTTGAGCTCGATTTGATCGGCGCAGATGCGAAGTTCAGTGACAACTATTTTGATGTGTCCGCAGGCAGCATCAAGCAAGTGGTTGTACGCAAAGAGGATATGTCGAAAGCGCTTGATTTGCAGCAATTTAAACAGGCGCTGCAGATCCGAAGCGTTGTAGATTTAGAATCAAAAAATACGATTTCCTAGGAGAGATGAAACGTATGAAGATTAAACCATGGATTGCAACTATCGTGTCTGTATTTATGTTAACGGCAGTAATTGGCTGCTCCTCTTCCCAATCCGGAGGAACGGACTCCGCTTCACAAGCGCCAAATAAGGAAACGTCTAAGGAAAAGGTCGAGCTGAACTTCTGGTACGGGTGGGCCGGAAAAGAAGGCGAAGCGATGGAAGGCCTGATTTCGGAGTTTAATCAAAGCCAGGATCGTATCACAGTCAAAGGGCTGACGCAAGGGGACAACCAAAAACAAATGGCGGCCATTACAGGCGGTAATCCGCCGGATCTTGCGACGAACGACGCTGCCAATGTCGGGGCATGGGGCTCTAAAGGGGCAATGATGGCGCTGGAAGATCTCATCTCTCAGAACAAAACCGACTTGTCCGATTTTATTCCGGCCGCCCTCGACGCTGTGAAATATAACGGTAAAATATATGCTTTGCCAGTTGCCGTTCACGTCAAGATGTTGTTCTACAACAAAGACTTGCTGAAGGAGGCGGGTTATGACGCGCCGCCTAAAACGATGGCCGAGTTGAAGGTCATGTCGGAAAAGCTGACCCAAATGAATGGAAAGAGTCTGGAAAGAGTTGCTATACCTCCAATGCTTGATCCTTTCGCGACTTCGTTCGCATTCGGCGGTTTGTTCTGGGACGATCAGAACAAACAAGTAACGTCGGACAACGAGGGCATCAAAAAAGCTTTTCAGTACGTAAAAGGCATGTGGTCTAAATATGACTCGAAAGAGCTGGATCGGTTTTCTTCTGCGCTTGGCAACTATGCGTCAGCACAGAACCCGTTCTTCACCGGCAAATATGCGATGACAATCGATGGCGAATGGCTGCCTACATTTATCAAGCAATATGCGCCAAACTTGAACTATGGCCTGACACCTGTGCCGTACGACGAGAGCGATCCGGGCTTGAAGGATGCAGGTCAGCTGCTGACAACGATTCTGTACATTCCAAGAGGGGCAAAGCATCCTCAAGAAGCGTACGAATTTATGCAGTGGCTGCTCTCGAAGGAGAGCAGTGTGAAATTGATGTCTAAAATCGGTAATTTGCCTCCACGCAAAAGCGCGGCGGACGACCCGGCATTAGCGAGCGTTCCGGGCTTTAAGGATTTCCTTGCCTATCTGGGTGGGCCGAATATTAAATCTTTCCCAACGCTGCCGTTCGGCAATGAATATATGGCAGAAGTTTGGAAACAGTACGATAGTTTCCTCCGGGACAAAGTGACGCTTGATGAAGCTTTGCAAAATATTAAGAATCAAATACAGCCCCTTGTCGCCAAAACGATGAAATAACCTGCATTGAAGGGGGGCCGCTGGACAGCGGAACCCCGCATCTGTTAATTGAAAGCGAGGAGCCATAGAATGAATACTTCACGCAAAAGCTTTTTGACCGGGTTTTTATTCGCGTCCCCGTGGATAATCGGCTTTTTGGTTTTGGGATTGTTCCCATTTGTCATGTCTTTTTATTACAGTATGACGGATTACGATTTATTCCAACCCCCGAAGTGGGTAGGACTCGACAATTACATTGCGATTTTCCAAGATGAAAATTTTTATAAATCTTTAAAGAATACGCTGTTTATGGCTTTTATCGCGGTACCGATCAATCTCATAGCTTGCTTGCTTGTTGCTTTGATGCTCAATATGAAAGTCAAAGGAATTGCGATTTTTCGGACCGTCTTTTATCTTCCGTCTGTCATTCCCGCCGTGGCGGGAGCTATGCTGTGGAGCTGGATATTAAACCCGCAGTACGGATTGCTGAACATCATATTGCGCGCTTTAGGTCTCCCGGATCCCTCGTGGCTTACCGATCCCGCATTTACGAAGCCTTCATTGATTCTTATGGGATTTTGGGGAGCTGGAGCGGGCGCGTTGATCTTCCTGGCCGCGCTGCAAGGCGTTCCAAGAATGTTTCATGAAGCAGCGGAAATCGATGGCGCTAACGCATGGGATCGTTTTCGCCATATCACATTGCCTGCCTTATCTCCAGTTACGTTGTTTCAACTGATTATGGGCCTGATCGGAGCGTTTCAAATTTTTACCGAATCGTTTATTCTGATGGGTGGATCGAACGGTGGTCCAGACCAGTCGATGTTGTTCTACGCAGTGAACGTGTATCAAGAAGCATTCTCGTTCTTGCATATGGGATACGCTTCCGCGCTGGCGTGGGTATTGTTTGTTATCGTGGTGCTGATTACGATTGTTATCTTCAAAACATCCATGCGTTGGGTCTATTACGGGGGGGAGTAAAATGCGAACAAAACACAGCTTTGGGTACCAATTACGTCATTCTATCATCCCTTATGCTTTGCTGGGCGCAGGCGGGTTAGTGTTTCTGTTTCCATTTTTTTGGCTGGTACTCACTTCGCTAAAAACGCCAGAGGATATCTTCCGACTTCCGATTGTATTTTTCCCGGAGAAGTTCCAATGGAGTAACTACACGACGGCTTTGAAAGCCATTCCGTTTTTTCATTATGTAGGCAATACACTGTTATTGTGCGCAATTAACATTGTCGGACAGTTGTTCTCAGCACCGCTTGTCGCTTATTCATTGGCCAAGATCCAATGGAGGGGGCGCAATCTTGTATTCGCCATTATTGTAGGCACGATGATTCTTCCGCCGCAGGTCATGATGATTCCGACTTATATCCTATTCAGCAAGTTGGGGTGGATCAATACGTATTTGCCGCTTACGATCGGATCGTTCTTCGGAGCACCGTTCTTTATTTTCTTGCTTCGCCAGTTTTATATGGGGATCCCGAAGGAATTATCGGAAGCGTCCAAAATTGACGGCGCCTCGGAATTCCGTATTTATTGGCAGATGATGCTGCCTCAGTTGGTGCCGATCTTGGCGACTATCGTGTTGTTTACGTTTGTAGGCACGTGGACAGATTTCCTCGGCCCGTTATTGTATTTGAACGATAGTAATAAATGGACACTTATGCTGGGATTGCAAGGGTTCTTACAGGAACACGGCGCCCAGTGGGAGCTGCTGATGGCGGCCGCTGCATTGTCGACGATTCCGATGCTGATCCTGTTCTTCTTCGGGCAAAAATATTTCATGCGTGCCGGTTCTACAATGACGGGATTCAAATGAACCCGGTGTGATCAGGGAGGAGTTTTACAACATGGAACATGTGCAGATTATCGGGGAGCGTTTATCCAATATGCCTTGGCAGGACAAACCGGAACCAAATGCTGGCCCGGTGTGGAGGCACGCACAAAATCCGATTATTGATCGAAATCCGGTCAAAGGAATTGCTAGAATTTTCAATAGTGCGGTTGCACCTTATGAGGGACGATTTGTCGGGGTGTTCCGCGCAGAAACGATTAACGGGCGCCCACACCTGCACCTTGGATGGAGTGACGATGCATTAACATGGTCGATTGAGGAGCAGCGTATTGATTTTACTGATGAGGAAGGAAATCCGTGTCATCCGCGTTATGCTTATGACCCTCGGCTTGTGAAGGTCGAGGATACATTTTATATGATTTGGTGCACGGATTTCTATGGGGCTGCGATCGGTGTTGCAAAAACGGAAGATTTTAAAACTTTTATTCGTCTGGAAAATCCGTTTCTTCCGTTTAACCGTAATGGTGTGTTGTTTCCTAGAAAAATAAACGGCAATTTCGTGATGTTATCACGCCCGAGCGATAGCGGCCATACACCGTTCGGTGATGTGTTCTTAAGCGAAAGTCCTGACTTTGTGCATTGGGGCAAACATCGGCATGTGATGAGCAAAGGCGGGCAGGGATGGTGGCAAACCGTCAAAATTGGCGGCGGTCCCGCACCCATTGAAACGACGGAAGGCTGGCTGATGTTCTATCATGGGGTAACGGGCACCTGCAACGGTTTTGTATATTCAATGGGAGCGGTTATTTTAGATCATGACGAGCCTTCACGCGTGAAATATCGTTCCGCGAATTTCATACTGACGCCGGAAACCTGGTATGAAGAGCGGGGCTTTGTGAACAATGTTATATTCCCGTGTGCAACGCTGCACGATGCTGATACAGGCCGAATCGCGATCTACTATGGCGCTGCAGATACCTATGTAGGTGTAGCTTACACAACAGTAAAGGAAATTGTGAATTATGTGATAGAGACACATGAGGACGTGTCGGACGATCAGGAGATTGGGAAAATCTAAATTGGGCTTGCGGATACAAGCATATACCTCGATGAGCAGAAGCGGTGAAATATACCGCTTCTTTTTGTACGTCGATCTGTGGTATCATTATATGTTACGACATATTGCGGGAATTTGTGGAGACTCGTACCTATGAAATAGATGTGTTTCACATAAAGGAGATTATAATGACATTTCATGATTTGAATATAATACCATCGGTTTTAAAAGCTTTAGACAAAGAGAACTATACGACACCAACACCTATACAAGAGCAGTCGATTCCAGCTATATTAGCCGGCAGAGATTTACTTGGCTGCGCGCAGACAGGAACGGGGAAGACAGCTGCCTTTTCTCTACCTATGATTCAGTTGTTATTGGAGCAGCAACAGGGTAAATTAACTGCGGTACGCCGTATTCGCTCCCTGATTCTATCCCCAACAAGAGAGCTTGCGCTGCAGATTGCAGAGAACATCCAAGCCTATAGTCAATTTACGGATTTACGTTGTACCGCGATCGTGGGCGGCGTTTCGCAGAAGGTACAGGAGCGGGCGCTTCAACGCGGGGCAGATATTGTGATCGCAACGCCGGGCAGACTTATCGATTTAATCAATCAAAAATGTATCGATCTACAATACGTCAATATCCTGGTATTGGATGAAGCGGATCGGATGCTAGATATGGGCTTCATTCATGACGTGAAGAGAATTATTGCAAAAATGCCTCGCAAGAGACAGACGCTCTTCTTCTCAGCAACGATGCCCCCAGAGATCTCTAAATTGGTTAAAACACTGCTCGTGAACCCCGTGAAGGTGGAAATTACGCCGGTATCTTCTACGGTAGACCGGATCCAACAATCGGTATATAGGGTTGATAAGGGTAACAAGCAGCATCTATTAAATCATCTATTACAAGATAAATCTATCGTTACGGCACTCGTATTTACGCGGACGAAGCATGGTGCAGACCGTGTGGTTCGTGAACTGACCAAAGTGAAAATTACGGCGCAAGCCATTCATGGCAACAAGTCTCAGAATGCGCGCCAGCTCGCCTTGCGTAATTTCAAGAGCGGGGTTACGAGAGTCTTAGTAGCCACGGATATTGCGGCAAGAGGCATTGATATCGAGGAGCTCTCGCATGTCATTAACTTCAACCTTCCGAATATTCCAGAAACCTATGTTCATCGCATAGGACGTACGGGGAGAGCTGGACAGAGCGGGATCGCTATCTCGTTTTGCGATGGTGAAGAGCTTCCTTATCTCAAGGATATCGAGAAATTGATCGGGAAGAAGGTTCCTGAAGTCAAAGACCAGGCCTATAAGATGATGGAACCGACTGCAACGGTAAAAGTAGAAGTACCTTCGAGACCAGCAGCTTTCAAACCTGCGAAACCCAAGGCGAACCCAAAGCGTAAGCCCAAATCCGAGTGGTTTACCAAAAAGAAGGAAAACAAGCAGATCAGAGGTTAGAATCTGAAGGATAGAATAGGCATCAGGGGTTATACTTCAAGCGGCAGATAAGCTGCAAGGAGCATAACTCCTTTTTCTATCTGCGTAACTTGACATACAGTTGTCTACTTTGAACGTGTATACTACGAAAGTAGATCATTCTGTAAAATAAGGCTTAAAGAAAAGGAGGATGCTGACGATGGCAGAACCTTTAAAGGATATATATAGCGAGGCGTTCCTGCGCGAATTCGGGGACAAGGTGCATGTTGTGTATGATGCATTCGATCGGGAGGGATTCCTCGCCGCCGTTATGGATGAATCATGGGAGGGGCTTGCATTAAAAGCTCGGATGCGCAGAATCAGTGACATGCTCGGGAGATATTTACCGGCGCGTTATGAAGACGCATTGGATATCCTATTTGTTTTATCTGAATCGTGCACGGGCTTTCCGTATTTGTTCTTCCCTGATTTCGTAGAGGTGTATGGACAAGCTGACGAACATTGGGACCTCTCCATGCAAGCATTGGAGGCGTTCACGCGAGGATCATCATCGGAATTTGCGATCCGGCCGTTCCTGCTGCGTGACCCAGAGCGTGCGATGCGGCAGATGACGATTTGGTCAAAACATCCGAATGAGCATGTAAGGCGGCTTGCCAGCGAGGGTTGTCGACCGAGATTGCCATGGGGTGTTGCGCTAGCGATGTTCAAGCGTGACCCAGCTCCGGTGCTCCCCGTTTTGGAACAATTAAAGGAAGATCCATCCCTATATGTGCGCAAGAGCGTGGCTAATAACCTGAATGATATCGCGAAGGATCACCCGTCCATCGTGCTGGAGACGGCTCGACGCTGGAAGGGGGTGCATCCGGATACAGACTGGATCATACGGCATGGGTGCAGAACCTTGGTGCGCAAGGCGGACCCTGAAATTATGGGCATTTTCGGTTATGCCGAAGATGCGACCTCGTTAGTCACTTCCGCGATAATGGCGGCTGAGCCGTCTGCACTGACGATCGGCGAGACCTGCGAGCTGCAATATGCGCTCAGCGTTCGTGAAGGAGAGCCGGTCCGAATTCGGATCGAATACGGCATTTATTTCGTGAAGGCGAAAGGGCAAACGTCTCGCAAATTGTTCCTTTTGTCAGATAAGACCGTATCCGGGGGCACGCGCCTGACTGGGAAACGAACGCATCGCTGGGCAGACCTGACCACGCGCCGTCATTACCCAGGCGATCATCGCATTGTCCTCGTGGTGAATGGATGCGAAGTGGCGGATACCTTATTAAAGTTAGAAGCCCCAGAGGTAGACTGAATAGTAACAAAGCTGCTTAAAAACTCCCTCGAATAAAATAAGAAATCTCGCAGATTTTGAAGTGCATAACCTACGTTTAGATCTGCGAGATTCCTCTCTATGAATCAGAATGACCAAATTCCTCTTCGTATATTTAGCTCATCTAACACCTAACTCGTGATGGAAAACTCCGGAAAATTATAGTATCCAACGATCCTCTCGCAAATCATCTTTTTTTATCCCTCGATTGTGGAAATGTCTCCCTTCCCATATATCTCAGCCCATTACATGATGGGATTAGCACAAGTTTTTACATAAATTTAACATTTAGAATGAGGAGGTGCGGGGGGATCGATTCATAAGGAAGAGAAGAAATGTTGAACGAACCACGATGTATAACTTCCAACACCGTCTTACGAAAACTTCACCGAGCATGATGCAACATGATTCCGAAGCAACTCTATTTTCTCATCGAAATCTAGTTCTCATAGGAGTGATCTTATTGCGAAAAGCTGTTCGAAAGAAATCGTCTCATATCATGACTTTATTGTTAAGTTTTGCATTAGTGTTTGGTACGTTATTCTCGCCTACGACATATGCAGCCGATAACACAGGCGCCGAAATTTCGAGTGAAACGAATACAGCTGAGAATACGATAACACCGCAACCAACAGATCCTAGTAGTTCCGTAATTTCTTCGACATATGGAGACCCCTTAGCTCCGCAAAACTTAAGAGTTCTACAAGACTCCATAACCAATACTAGCGCAACCATCCAGTGGGATAAAGATCCTGTTAAGAACGATATTGAAGTATGGCTCGCCGAGGATGACAAGTATTTCACTTGGGGCAATAGCGGCAGTCGGACCCTTGACAATTTAAAACCTGAAACCACGTATAAGCTGTATATTACATGGCTAGTTAGACCAGTTAACCTTGAGCACAAGAGTAATGTCATTGAATTCACCACACTTGGGGGAGAAGTCGTGGATCCTTTTATCAATCCTCCTCAAAACTTGCGAATCGAGAATGTAACGCATAATGTTGCTACGCTGGTGTGGGATTTCATTCCGAATAAACCAAATGATATGCAAGTGTATAACGCAGATACGGGAGCTTGGCTAGCATGGGGGAATTCAACTACGCGCAAGATTACCGGTCTTCAGCCCGAGACCAAGTATCGAATTTTTATTGTCTGGGAGAAAGATAAGCAGAATACAGGAAAAGATATTCCAGAAGATCGACGAAGTAACGTCCTGGAATTTACAACCACGAAAAATATGGAAATCTACGAAGAGGCACCATTAAGCCCGCCTAGTTATTTGAAAATAAAGGATGTTACTGAGGATTCCGTGACGTTAAGCTGGGGAGGGTCGGCTGGAGCAAACGGCTATGACCTTTATGCAAACAATCAATGGATAACAGGGATTTGGGATGGAACCAACCAGGTTACTTATCCGATCCCAGCAGGAACCGTAACTGGTGCGGTGTATTCCTTCATGGTGGGAGCGCAGTATGCTGCACCAGGAGAAGCTGCGAAGGTATCAGCAAAAAGCAACAAAGTAACGATGAAATGGGGAGAATTAGCAGCACCAACAGACCTGCAGGCCGTTACGGCAACGAGAACAAGCGTTGCATTGGGGTGGGGACCTACACCTGGGGCCACGAGCTATGAAATATACCAGGACGGTCAACGCATAGGGTCCAGCGATTCCAATCGATATTTGGTCGACGGACTGACAGAGGGGCGATCCTATTCTTTCAAAGTTGTAGCTCAAAACAGCTTGTGGACATCACCTGAAAGTGTAGAAGCGAAGATCGTACCCGGAAGCAATTATAATATTGTTACGTACTATACTTCCTGGTCCTTAAGCGAGGAGGGCCGAAACTATAAGCCAACGGATATTGATGTCAACCAAGTAACCCATATTAATTATGCATTTACTGATTTATGTTGGCAAAAGATAGGCACTAACGGTAAGGATTGCAAGAACGTCGACCTGCCATTACAAAACAAGTATGTTTTTGATGGAGAAATGATTATTGGCGACCCTGATTTTGATCTGAAGAACTTACAATCCTTTGCAGAGATTAAGCAAAGCCATCCAAAACTGAAAGTATTAGTTTCAGTAGGCGGTTGGTCGTGGTCTAGGAATTTCTCCAATATGGCTGCTGACGAAGTAACCCGCCATGCCTTTGCGAACTCGGTTGTTAAGTTCCTCCGACAATATCAGTTGGATGGTATCGACATTGACTGGGAATATCCGGTTGAAGGCGGGGAAGAGTCGAACTCAAGAGGACCGCAAGATAAAGAGAACTTTACGCTGTTAATGCAAACTGTTCGTGAAGCGCTAGACGCAGCAGGATCTGAAGACGGCAAATATTATCTCCAGACAATAGCAGCTGCGCAGGGCGATAACTTTGTTGTGAATGCTGACTTAGCCAATTCTTCGAAATATTTAGATTTTATTAATATGATGACGTATGATTACAGCGGAAGCTGGGAGAAACTCGCCCATCATAACGCACCGTTATATTTTGATAAGAATCATCCAAAAGCAGCGACAACAGCCCCACGTAACAATGTTGAAGGTGCAGCGCAAAGCTTCGTCAAAGGTGGCGTACCGAACTATAAAGTTGTCGTTGGTGTTCCTTTCTACGGCAAAGGTTGGGCAGGATGTCCTGCGACCGGGAACGGACAATACCAAGAATGCAGCGGAGGCACGGCCTTTGGAACATGGGAGAGTGGCATTTTTGACTTCCAAGATCTTGAGAATAATTATATTAACAAAAACGGCTATATTCGTTACTGGAATGAAGCTTCCAAAGTAGCTTACGTGTATAACCCGGATACGAAGGTATTTATTACTTACAATGATAAAGAAACAATGGCTTATACCGCTGCTATGCTGAAATCTTTGGATCTCGCAGGCGTGATGAGCTGGGAAGTTCACGGGGATAAGAACAAAACATTATCCACCCAACTTCTAAAAGACTTGCCGATCGATGGCACAGTCAATGCATCTGCAATCAAAGCTCCGCAAAATCTCGCAACCACGTCAACCGGCGTGAACACCATTCAATTGAAATGGGACGCATCGGCTGGGGCAACGGGGTATGAAGTGTATGTGAATAAGCAATGGGTAGCTAATACGACAGACACGCAATACAAATTAACTTCACTCAACGCGAACACGAACTATGCGATTCATGTGATTGCCGTGGTGAAATCCAGCGAGGGAGTGCAAGAAGTATCCGTAAACAGTCCTGTGCTGAACGTGAAAACGCAAGCTGACACGGTTACACCGACGAACCCGCCGACAACAACGTCGCCGTCACCTTCACCAGGAACACCAACACCGACACAACCTTCTACACCGAAGGATCAGCTAGAGACGCAAATCAAGAAAGACGGAGACAAATTAACGGTTACTTTACCGAAGGATGCAGCGCTCAAGGCGATTAACCAATCTGCTTCTTCATCGTTCAAAATTAATATAACTGACGTAGCCAAACAGGTTGAAATCAGCCTGCCGAAAGAAGTCATTGAGGCCATCGCCAAAAAAGGAGAAAAGGCATCGCTAACCTTGATCGTGAACGGCGTTGAGCATATTATCCCTATTCATTCGATTCATGGGTCGACAGATGTGAAAATCTCAATCCAATCCCCGGCCCAAGACACCTTGGATAAAATATCGAAATTAGTGCAGGGCGCTAAGGTACGGGTCTCCGCCTTTGAAGTGAAAATCGAGATGCTACATGCGGATAAGACTACTAAACTCATTACGGACTTCGGTGCAAAGGGATTAAGCCGCAAATTTACGTTCAAAGCAAAGGACATCGATATCCAACGTGCAACCGGCGTAGTTTACCTCCCTGACACGAATGAGATACGCTCCGTCCCTACTGTCATTACCGTGAATGGGGATGGAACGGTAACCGTCGAGTTGAAGCGGCAAGGCAACGGAATTTATGCCATCATCGAAACGAATGTGAATAATTTCAAGGACGTTACGGCGGGCTGGGCACAGAAAGATGTAGCTCAAGCGGTTGCCAAGTTGATTGCGTTCGGAGAGAAGGAAGACCAATTCGGCGCAAATACTTATATAACGCGTGCTGAGGTGGCATCGGTTATCGTAAGAGCTCTTGGTATCCTACCGGATGGCTCATCCGCTGGATTCACAGATGTGGATGCGGGATCGAAGTATGAGAGAGAGATTGCGGCTGCGAAGAAGGCGGGGTTGATTCAAGGAATGACCCTATCGACGTTCGATCCAGACGCTCCGGTGACGCGTGAGCAACTTGCGGTGATCTTAACCCATGCCTTGAAATCTGTCGGCATCGAGGGTGCTGCAAATACCGCATCGTTGGAACGGTATAACGATCAAGCGAACATTTCTGCGTATGCAAAATCAGCACTGGCGACGCTAGTGGAGCTTAAAATTTTGCTCGGCGTTTCCGATACGCAGCTAAGTCCACAATCCCATGTCACAAAAGCGCAAGCAGCGGTTACGATCATGAGAACGCTTCGGGCATCCGGATTATCGAATTAACTTGAAAAGGGCAGCCCCGGTTATCCGGGTGCTGCCCTTTGTAATACATGATGTTAATTCATCGTCATACCGCCGGTTACATTAATCCCTTGACCTGTCATGTAAGACGAGAAGGGACTTGCTAGGAACAAGACAACATTGGCGACATCCTCGGGCTGTGCAGTTCTACCTAGCGGTACCTGGGATTGATCCTCGGCTAAGATGTCCGCAGCGGTCATGCCGCGAAGGAGTCCGCCTTCGACGCGCTCGCGTTGCTTCATCTCTGTCTCCACAATACCCGGACAGACGGCGTTGACGAGGATGTTATCCTTGGCTAATTCCAAGGCCATGACTTTGGTAAAGCCCAGTACAGCATGCTTCGATGCCACGTAGTTGCCCATGCAGCGGTAGCCGTTTTTACCTGCTTGGGAGGCAATGTTAATGATACGCCCGCCATCCCCTTGGCGAAGCATCTGCTTCGCGCCTGCTTGCGAGACAAGATAGACGCCTTTGGCATTCACGTCCATGACTTTATCCCAATCCGATTCTTTGATATCTACGGCGAAATCCATCGTGGACGTACCGCTGTTATTTACAAGAAAGTCGATGCGCCCGAAGGTCTCGACGGCAGAAGCAATTAACAGCTCAGCATCCTCTTGGATCGTGACATCTGTTCGCGTATAGACGAGCTTCTCATGGATCTGTTCGATGCCTGGCTTGCAAGCGATATCCCCGACAACGACATTCGCGCCAGCTTGGAGGAAGAGATCGGCAATCCCCTTGCCAATGCCTGTTAAGCCCCCAGTAACCACGAGCGTTTTCCCCGTAAAATCTATCGTTAGCATGGCCTCTCGTTCCTTTCTCGTTACGCTCTGAAAGGATCGTCGCTAATGCCAGCGTCCAGCACGATTCTCGCATATTCTTGTGCGCTGAACAGGGAGTGATCCTTATAGTTCCCGCATTCCAATGCAGATACCGCGGGAACAATCTCGGTTTCTAGCACTTGATTAAGGACTTTGGTCAAAGCCACTGCGACATCGGCAGGTTCATGTTCATCCCAAATAATGAGATAGAAGCCGGTACGGCAGCCCATAGGTGAAATATCGATGATCCCTTGCAATTCATCGCGTAAATAAGTAGCTAGCAAATGCTCCAATGTATGCACGGCGGCGGTTGGTAAAGCATCCGCATTGGGTTGAAGGAAACGAAGGTCATATTTTTGCACAATGCTTCCTTTATCGTTCTTTTCGGTTCCGGCAAGACGTACATAAGGAGCTTTTACTTTCGTGTGATCCAATTGAAAACTTTCGACTTTTGCCATGTGAATCTCCCTCTCTGACGTTTTAATTCAAATTAACACACTCGGAATTTATTGTAAATCATTAATTCTGATTATTCCTATGAACTATCTAAGTAAAGTGTTGTAAATTAGCGAAATACTTGTTGACATGCAGGATTTCTCAGGGTAAGATGGTCAACAATAAATCCGATATATTCACTGGGGAAATCTAAGATTAGGAGTGAAAAATAGATGGCAATTGCGATTATTGGTGCGATGGACGAGGAAGTAGAATTGCTTCGTTCGGAGTTGCAGGAGATACAAGAGACGAAAGTAGGGAGAGGGGTATTCTACTCCGGCAAGCTGAACAATCAGGAGATTGTTCTCTTACAATCCGGTATTGGGAAAGCCAACGCAGCTTTGACGACAGCCTTGCTCATCGAGCGCTTCCAGCCGCAGTTGATTATTAACATTGGTTCTGCTGGGGCGTTGGATTCCTCGCTGCAGATCGGGGATGTGGTCGTGGCATCGGAGTTGGCCTATAGTGATGTGAATGCAACTGCCTTTGAATATGTCTATGGGCAAGTGCCGCAAATGCCTGCGCGATACCCCGTTGATGCACATGTGTATACTCTGGCGCAAACCCTTGTAAATGAGCGAAATGCTGAACACAACGTTGTTACAGGGCTGATTACGACGGAGGACTCGTTTATCGGCACGCAAGCACAAGCGGATCAGATTCGGAGCCGGTTTCCCGAGAGCAGAGCGACAGATATGGAGGGAGCGGCGATTGCCCAAACCGCCTATTTGTTGGACATCCCATTCTTTGCGGTCCGGGCGATCTCAGATAACGCTGGTCATGGAGCAGGGGAACTGTTCGACGCGAACTTGCATACGGCTGCAAAGCACTCCACCGAATTCGTGAAGCAATTGATTAGTTTGGACGTCATAGCTGAATAGTTACATTAGGACCTCTCGCAACGTGATGTGAGAGGTTTTTCATTTGTGATCAGATTGTGAAGAGTGATTCCCCGTATTGTACCTGTGAAAACTTTGTGATAGCATTCACTTAGTATGGTTAGTGAAAATATTCACTTACCTAAAAATTTATGTATTTTAGGGGGATTTTAATCACATGAAAAAGATGTTGTCCATTTTGTTAGTATCCATGGTAGCGATTTCGATGCTGGCAGGTTGCGGTGCTAAAGAATCTTCAACAGCTACAGACACGACCAACACGGAGCAAACGACAAATGGTTCCAATGAAACAACGACAGAAGCAGCTGCAGGCTCCATTGCCAAGATCGGTCTTGGACATGTTACAACCATCGGGAAATCCAAAGATTTAGAGGGCGACAAAGCTTCAGGTCAAGTGGATACCATTATGGTTGCCGCAGCTTTTGATAAAGACGGTAAAGTTGTCAAAGTTGAAATTGATAACGCGCAATCCAAAGTTGATTTTGATAAAGATATGCAAGTGGCATCTGATATCAAGGCAGAAATGAAAACGAAAGTGGAGCTTGGCGATGAGTATGGTATGAAGAAAGCATCCACGATTGGCAAAGAGTGGTATGAGCAGGCCAAAGCGCTTGGGGATTGGATGGTCGGCAAGAGCATCGATGAAATCAAAGGTATGAAAACCGTTGAAAAGGATGCTTCGCATCCAGCGGTTCCAGACGAAGCTGATTTGACGTCTTCCGTTACGGTTAGTGTGGAAGGTTACATCGCTGGGGTTGTAGAAGCCTATGACCATGCGATTGAGGTCCAAGCCGGAGCTGAGAGATTAGGCCTGGGTCATATCGTATCAGCTGCTAAATCCAAAGGATATTCCAATGCGGATGGTAAAGAAGTGCTTCCTGCTGCTGAAGTGAATACGATTATGGTTGCAACCGCTTTCGATAACGAGGGTAAAGTAGCAGGTACCATTATCGATAATGCACAGACCAAAATTGACTTCGATAAAGCTGGCAAAATCACGACTGACAAAAACGGCGAGTTCAAGACGAAAGTGGAGCTTGCTGACGAATATGGCATGAAGAAGGCATCTTCGATCGGCAAAGACTGGTATGAGCAAGCGAAAGCGCTTGGTGATTGGATGGTCGGCAAGAATGTCGATGAAATCAAAAGCATGAAAACCAAAGAAAAAGATGCGTCGCACCCAGCGGTTCCAGACGAAGCTGAATTGACGTCTTCGGTTACGATCAGTGTGGAGAGCTACATTGCAGGTCTTGTAAAATCTTTCGATAACGCGAAATAGTATCCGTCTTATTCCGAGTGATATGAATGAAACTCCCCCACCTCTCATGGGGGAGTTTTGTATAGCTGGAGGCTAAGATACATGATCATGTATACGTGATCGGAGGTGAAGAATGGTTACCATACGAAAAGGGAGCAAGCGGGTTGCAGCTCTTATGCTGGTCATTTTATTACTGACAAGCTGTATGGCGAAGCCCGTGCAAGAGCAGACGGTGCCAATCTATTCGAAATACAGCGATAGCTTCTTTGACACGTTCGACACGCTAACACAGGTCGTTGCTTATACGGAGAACGAGGAGCAATTTCAGCAGTATTTTCAACGAATTCATGATCGGTTCCAAGAGCTTCATAAGCTCTATGATATCTATAATAATTATGAGGGCTTGAACAATATCAAGACAATAAATGACCAAGCCGGTATTCAGCCGGTTAGGGTGGATCCCGATATCATTCACTTGATTCAGTTCTCGAAGGCGTGGTATGCGAAGGTTGGCGAGACGAATATTGCGATGGGGTCGGTCTTGCAAATCTGGCATGATTACCGCGAAGCGGGCATGGATGATCCGGAACATGCACAGCTGCCGCCGATGGAAGATTTGCAGAAGGCCGCGGAGCACATGAGTCTCGATCGAGTGATTGTGGATACGGCAAAGAGCACCGTGTATCTGGAAGATCCCAAGATGAGCTTGAATGTTGGGGCCGTGGCAAAAGGATATGCGACAGAGCTGGTGGCTAAGGAGATGGAAGCTGAAGGATTGCAGTCGGCCCTCATTAGCGCTGGAGGAAATATACGAGCAATTGGCCAACCCCTTGACGGTGTTCGCAAGCGATGGGGGGTAGGTCTTCAGAACCCCGATAAATTCATCGCGACGGATGACGGTAATTTATTGGATACGATTTTTGTGAAGGATGCTTCGGTTGTGAGCAGCGGCGATTATCAACGCTATTATATGGTGGATGGGCAGCCCGTTCATCATCTCATTGATCCTAATACGCTCATGCCAGGGCAATATTACCGGGCGGTTACGGTCGTCACGCAAGACTCCGGTCTAGCCGATTTTTTATCGACGGTTGTGTTCCTGATCCCTTTTGACGAGAGTCGAGCGCTTGTTGAGCGTCTGGATGGCGTGGAGGCGTTGTGGGTGATGCCGGATGGTTCGGTTGAAGCTAGTGAAGGAATGCAGCACATCATGAAAAGTTACGGGGCAACCGGGGCAAAAGCAAGTTAGCAGAATACCTATTACCTCCGAATTCGGTTCATGTCCTTATTTTAGATCGCATTTCATAAGAAAAAAAGACCCCGTATTCTCGTCGTTGGAGTCACACCTACGCGTGCACCGATGAATGGGATCTGGGGCCTTTTATATACAAATGCATATACTGTTGGGGTCAGTTGAGGGTGATCACTTCGTAATCGGCAGATAACTCCACGAATCGTTTCATAGTTGAGATTTCGCCGACCTCTAGCTTGTCTTCGATATGGTAATATTCGGCGCAGGTTTTGCATGCCAATACGGGAACACCTTGCTGCTCGAGTTCTTTTAGATGCAGGGAGGCAAGCGATGCAGCGGTTAGTGTGAATACCCCACGGTTCATGCAAAAAATCGCTGCAGGTAATGGGGTTTGCTGCTTGACCAAGGCAAAATAATTTTCCAGAATGGTCTGTCCTAATGCCGGATCTCCTTGACCCAAGCTGTCTGTCGTCAGTAAAATAACCTTCTTCGTCATGATTTATCTCTCCTTTTTCGGATTTTTCTATTATATCCTATTATTATAGTGGACAAGATGATATATAATGTATGTCTTGTGGATTCTTATTTGAAAGAACCGGGTATCCGTGTTAAGTTAAGGGAAGTCCAGAGATCTGAACATAGAAGGGAAATGAATGGCTTGAATTATGAAGAAGAAGTAAATGAATTAACCGAAAAATTCGAGGAAGTCAAAAAAGCGGCGAATCGTACATCGAATTGGAGAGAACGATTGCAAGCTGTTGAAGAACTCGGTCAATGGAATCAGGACGATAGCATTCGTATTTTGATGCGTCTCATGAATCATGACCCTGTATATACCGTGCAAGAAGCTGCTTACCATAAACTTAGAGCACTGGGCGAAGACGTCAAACTTCCAAGCAAGAACAAGCAGGAGTTAGTAAAAGGTATTTCAAAACTCTTGCTCAGAATCAAGAAAAGTCTGCCAAAAGATCATACGTATGAGGAATTCAAAGAGAAGCTGCGTAAGATGAGAATCGACGTGTATGACATGTATGAAGGTGAAAAGGGCGCAGACTTCGATAAGTGGCTCGAAAAGATGTGGGCATCATCATCACCGAATACAAAATAGAACCAACGGAGTGATGATATGAGCAAAGCAAAAGGTAAGAGCGGAATAGGCCGGGGGACAGGCAAAAAGGGATGGAATCGTTGGCAAGCGAGTGCGAACCGCGCGAAGAGCGCCCCGAAGCCTTATACGAGTAAAGGCACGAAAAAGACAGATAGCACTGCAACCACTTCCGGGACATCGGATGATGTATAAATAGTTAAATGAAATACGGAGATATATGTCGTAGACCCTTTCCAAGAAGTTGGAAGGGTTTTTTTATGTCTTCATTTACATACATAGATTATCTATGTATAATATATCTAGGTATAGAGCGATAGATGGGAGGTGTCAACTTGAAAATAAGTAAGGAGCTGTTGAAGGGAAGTACAACCCTGTTAGTGTTATCCATGCTCGAACAACAACCTATGTATGGATATCAGTTAATCAAAAGGCTAGAACAGCGCTCCTCCAGTGTATTTACATTAAAAGAAGGCACCCTATATCCTATTCTTCATACGTTGGAGAGTGAGGGACAAGTAGAAGCCATATGGAGTGAAGCGGATGGTCGCCAACGGAAGACGTATCACTTAACAGACAAGGGTCGTAAGCTACTGCAAGAGAAGAAGGCGGAATGGGATTTATTTCGCGGTTCACTCGATCGCGTCATAGGGGAGGTGTAACTTGTTCAATGGGAATTCTAACGCGATTCATGAGACGCCTTAAGGGAACCAAAGACAATGGAGGTTCTGCTCAAGAGGAGATCGAAGGAGCACTGGATCACTTTATTCAACAAGTGGAGTCGAAGGTGAAAGCAAGGGAGATGTACCCCCTTATTCGAGCAGAACTCTATGACCATATGCAGAGTCGAGTGGATGAAGAGATACGATTGGGTGCTTCACTAGCAGATGCTGAAGCAGCGGCTGTACGGCAGATGGGAGAACCTCTTGAAACGGCCAGGCAATTAAACAAAGTCCATCGTGCACGTTGGCCCTGGTTACTCTGGCTTCTGTTGGTGGTATGGATTTCGATTTCCTGTCTTACGATGTACATCTATGAAATGAAACCGAGTGATCCATATGGTTTGTCTTTAACGACGAAGCATATCTATATGATGGGCATCGGCATGATATTCTTTATGGTCATATGCGCGATTGATTATCGAAAGTGGCTCAATAAAGGGATGTTTATATTGATGCTAATTTTGGCAACTATGGTTGCGGCTCAGATGTTCGGCATGAAAGTCAATGGCCATACCTTTCTGAATTTAGGATTTAATACATATATAAATATTTTCAGTTTATCTCCATTTCCGTTACTGTTAGGTCTGTATCTCTGGTATACACAAATTCAGCAGCAAAGCACCTCAAGCTTGAAGAGAAAGGAATGGAAGTTGTTATTCATTAGCATGGTTCCCATCCTTTTTTATGTGTATGAGCTGCGTTTTTTTGCCATTATGATCTATATGACCGGGCTTGTTTTATTATGGAGTAAGTGGCTTCGTATCTCTTGGAAGAGAATAGGTATCTTCATTGGGATGTTGTGCATTGGTGGATTATCTTTACTTGCTTCTTCCGATTATATCCGAAGAAGGCTGATAAGCTGGATGGAATATGGAATTTTTCAGGGAGAAGGAAAAGGAGGAGACTCCTACGTATACGATCAGACACGAGCGGCACTTACGGAGGCAGGATGGTTAGGGCACGGATTGACAGATACTTTACATATCCCGTATCTATTTAGTGAGAATATGACGCTTTTCATCATTTACACGTTTGGGTGGATCGGTGGTTTATTATTGTTAGCCGTGTTTGGATTGCTGGTCGGGGTCATGTATCGTTTAGCAGCTAATGTGAAGCATGAGTTGGGACGTGGTATCATGCGTTTAGCAGCAACTTATATGATGCTGCATGCCGTGCTTTATATACTGGGTCTTACGAATGTCATACCGCTTAATGGCGGTGGCATGCCTTTACTGTCCTATGGTGGTGGTAATATCATACTTTGGATGTTCGTGCTAGGATTGTTCTGCAACGTGTATATTCGAAAAGACATGATTCCTGTAATGAAATCTACAACCTAAAATTAAATCTCTCGCTTTGAATAGTGAGAGGTTTATTTTTTGTATCTTTGCTTACAGGAAAACCATTTTCTATGCATATTATGCCCGGATTCCCTTGACATTGTTTTTTCGGTTATGTTATATAAAAAGAAGAATTAGCACTCTGGTGAATGGAGTGCTAATATAATGATAGGCATGATCTCATCATCTCATCTTTTAGATATCGAAAGGAGCCCCATTCATGGCTAAGAAACAGTTCAAAGCAGAATCGAAAAGACTACTGGAAATGATGATTAACTCCATTTATACGCAGAAAGAAATCTTCTTGAGAGAGCTCATTTCCAATGCGAGTGACGCCATTGACAAAATCTACTACAAAGCGCTAACCGATGATCAATTGGTGTTCAACAAAGAAGATTACTACGTTAAAGTAACCGCAGATAAAGCGAACAGAACGTTAACCATCACCGATACAGGTCTTGGGATGACGCAAGAAGATTTGGAGAACAACCTAGGGATTATCGCGAAGAGCGGTTCGCTAGCATTCAAGAAGGACAACGAAGCCAAAGACGGACATAACATTATTGGTCAATTCGGGGTCGGATTCTATTCCGCGTTCATGGTAGCCGATGTCGTGAAGGTGACGAGTAAGGCGCTAGGAAGCGAAGAGGCATATCGCTGGGAGTCCACAGGCGCAGACGGTTATACGATCGAACCTTGCGAGAAGGATTCCGTAGGGACAGAGATTGTCCTGCACATTAAACCGAATACCGAAGATGATCAATACGATGAGTACTTAGAAAAATATCGTCTGAAATCGATCATTAAGAAATATTCGGATTTCATTCGTTACCCGATCAAGATGGATATCCAAGGGCAGCGTCCAAAAGAAGGCGTAGAGAACGAATTCGAAGAGTACCAGGAAGAGCAAGTCGTGAACAGCATGGTTCCGATCTGGCGCAAGAATAAGAACGAGCTTACGGAAGAAGATTACGAGAAGTTCTATGCCGAGAAACGTTACGGCTTCGATAAGCCGTTGAAACATATCCATATTAGCGCGGATGGCGCAATCGTGTATCAATCCATTCTCTTCATTCCAGAGAATACGCCGTTCGATTATTACACGAAGGAGTATGAGAAGGGTCTAGAGCTCTATTCCAACGGCGTGTTGATCATGAACAAATGCAGCGACTTGCTGCCGGATTACTTCAGCTTCGTGAAAGGGATGGTTGATTCCGAGGATCTATCCTTGAACATCTCCCGCGAGATGCTGCAGCATGACCGCCAATTGAAATTAATCGCGAAGAATATCAAGAACAAAATCAAAGCTCAATTGCAAAGCTTGTTGAAAGACGAAAGAGAGCAGTATGAGAAGTTCTATACGGCTTTTGGCAGACAATTGAAATTTGGCGTGTATAACGAATACGGCATGCATAAGGAAGATCTTCAAGACTTACTCATGTTCTACTCTTCCAAAGAGAAGAAGCTGGTGACATTAGACGAATACGTGTCCAGAATGCCTGAAGATCAGAAGTACATCTACTATGCTTCTGGGGAGTCCATTGAGCGGATCGACAAGCTTCCACAGACGGAAATCGTTACGGACAAAGGCTACGAGATCCTATACTTCACCGACGATATCGATGAGTTCGCGATCAAGATGATCATGACGTACAAAGAGAAAGAATTCAAAAACGTATCGAGCGGCGATCTTGGAATCGAAGCGGATGAGAAGGATGCGGCAGCTGAATCCGAAGAGAAAGATAATAAAGACCTCTTCGAGCAAATGAAGACCGTTCTTGCGGGCAAAGTAAGCAATGTTAAAGCCTCCAAACGCTTGAAAACCCACCCGGTATGCTTATCCACCGAGGGCGAGTTAACGATCGAGATGGAGAAAATTCTAAAATCGATGCCGAACGGCCAAGATGTCAAAGCAGACAAAGTGCTTGAGATCAACGTGAACCATGAGGTATTCCAATCCTTGAAATCAGCATTCGAGAAGGATCAAGAGAAACTAAGTCTGTACACGAACTTGTTGTACAACCAAGCGTTGTTGATTGAAGGCTTATCGGTGCAAGATCCGGTTGAGTTTACGAATGATATTTGTAAGATCATGGTGTAAGGGAAAGTAGAAGAAGACCCGTCTCTGGCGAAGCTAGGGGCGGGTTTTTTTAACATTCTAGAATTTTTAACGTTTCGACAGATTGCCGAAATTAGGGTGCAGGGAACGGAGCGAGAAACGAACGGACACAGGAGACCTTAATTATGTCAAAAGCACTCAAAATGCAGGGCGAACGGACTCAGCAGCTCTTATTATGCTAAAGCTAAGCTATATACTCATGATTTGAATGGAATAAGAGCATCTAGGTCCGAAAAACGGCTAATCTATGAGTATAGTAAACAATAACGTCTCTCATGTCCGGTACACACAAAGAGCTTATTTCATTTGTCAAGATTTCTTATCTATGACAGCTGAAACGCAAAACAACAACCCATCGCACCTATCCACCGTCGTATAGGTTCACACAATAAAGGACCTTCGGGTGATCACCTGACGGTTTTTCTCATTTAAATCTTTTATCAACTTCTCACTTTCTAATCTAGCATTGTATTTATCAAAATATTTACCCGATAAATTTATACGTGATATGATATTACTGATGTTGTATTACTTACAGTAATATTTTTCTCTACAATGAAGAAATTACTCAAACAAGATTGAAAAATTCCGATGTAACTCATATGTAACGACTAAATTTCCACAAAGGAGGGACTCACCCATGATCATCGTAAGCTCATGCCTCGGCGGCATCGAATGCCGCTATAATGGTACACATCGTTTAGTAGAACGGATTCAACAACTCGTCGAAGACGGGCAAGCCATGATGGTATGCCCGGAATTGATGGGAGGATTCACGACACCCCGCGAACCTGCTGAGATTGTGGGAGGGACGGGGGAAGACGTGTTAGGCGGCACGGCCCGAATTATCGACAAGTCTGGAACGGATGTAACGGAACTCTATTTAAAAGGCGCCAATCTGACATTAGAGCTGGCTAGGCAGGTTGAAGCGACGTATATCGTGTTGAAAGAGAACAGCCCTTCATGCGGAAGCCAGATGATCTATAACGGAACGTTTTCGAATCAACGGATACCGGGTGAAGGGGTGACTTCCGCGTTATTGAAGCGGGAAGGCTTCAAGGTCATATCGGAGAATGAATTTATTGCGATGGTCTAGCCCGTTCGCATGAGCATATCATCGAGGATACTTACGAGTGTCCAGGTGGTATGCTTTTTTCTTTTTCGTTTACTCTAAGTCACAGGTTTACTTGTAGTTGATTATATACCCCATAGGGTATATAATATTCATCATATCAACGAATTACAGAAGGAGATTGAACCATGAAGAATATCCAACCGACAGCCGTATGGGGACAAGTCCAAGCGAATGAACCGATAAACATCATTGACGTAAGACAGCCTGAGGAAGTAGCGACAGGGATCATCCCGGGAGCGATCAACATCCCGCTAGGATTATTAGAATTCCGAATGCATGAATTGGATAAAGCCAAAGAATACGTTATCGTATGCCAAGCTGGTGGACGAAGCATGAGAGCTGCGCAATTTTTAGAATCGCAAGGTTTTCAGGTGATTAACATGGACGGCGGCATGAACGAATGGACAGGTGACGTCGAGTAAGCGGCATGATCTGAGGTAGTGTACCCATAAAACAGTTTCATAGAGGCTAGTGCAAAACCCATCCCACGCGGATGGGTTTTGTTGATTTACAGACTGCGACGCTCACTTCATGAAATTTCCAAAGTCCTAAGGATATCCTCGCTTAAAATACAGTGACGCATGCCACAAATCACGGTGAAATTTTTCTAACAATTAGTTCATTTGTGTTCCTACATTGGAAAAGAAGGTTGTCGCTTAGTTAAACTGTGGCCCGCAAGATGGACACTTTTTCAAAAGTATCCATAATCGGGTCACTGTTCAATTGTGCGGCAGCTTTTTTTTTGTTCCCATGAAAATTTGACCCATAAATTTACTAAATAAAGTGATCGTAATCACTCGTTTCCTTTTTCATTTCTTATATAATCCACTCATGTACTTATTTTCACAAAGTAACGGAGGCGTGAAGATGAAAAAACGTTTAGTGATGATCGGCAATGGGATGGCGGGGGCACGCTGTATTGAAGAAATTTTGAAAAGACAACCCGATATGTATGACATCACGATGATCGGGGATGAACCATACCCGAATTATAACCGCATTATGCTATCGAATGTCCTGCAAGGAAAGACGACATTTAACGATATTAATATTAACGATTGGGATTGGTATGAAGCCAATCAGATCAAGCTCATCTCTAATGAACGTGTCACGCATATCGAACGTGAAGCGCGTCACGTGGTTACGAATCAAGGAACAACGATTCCGTATGACGAGTTAATCATCGCGACCGGCTCGAGTGCTTTCATTCTGCCTGTTCCAGGTCATAACTTGGAAGGCGTGGTGGGATTCCGCACAATTGAGGATACACAGCACATGATGGATGCAGCCAAGCAATACAAAAAAGCCGTGGTCATTGGCGGAGGACTGCTCGGATTGGAAGCTGCTCGTGGATTATTGGATCGGGGAATGGATGTACATGTTGTTCACTTGCTGCCGAACCTGATGGAGATGCAGCTCGACCACGCGGCTGCCAAGCTGCTGCAGAAGGACCTTGAGAAGCAAGGCATGAAATTCTTAATGGAGAAGAAAACAGCGGAGATTTATGGGGAGCAGCGCGTCCAAGGTCTTCGGTTCGATGATGGTACGAGTGTCGAGTGTGATCTGCTCGTCATGGCCGTTGGGATTCGTCCGAATGTGGCGATTGCGAGAGAAGCGGGACTGGATGTGAATCGGGCGATCCAAGTCAATGACTACATGCAGACATCGGATCCATTGATCTATGCGGTGGGTGAATGTGCGGAGCATCGCGGCATTGCTTACGGACTCGTCGCGCCATTATATGAGCAAGGCATCGTGTTAGCGGATTTCTTGACGGGGCAGCCGACAATGGGTTATCAAGGAAGCATTTTATCGACCCAGTTGAAGGTGGCAGGTTGTGATCTGTTCTCCGGTGGCGAAATTCATCCGTGCGAGAATACCAAATCGATTGTCGTTCAGGATGAATTCACAGGCGCTTACAAAAAAGTGTTAGTTCGAGACAACAAAGTCGTCGGCGTAGTATTATACGGCGATGCGTCGGATGGTACACGTTTGTTCAGCATGTTGAAGAAGGGAGCCGATGTACAAGAGTTTACAAGTGCTTCAGTCCTTCACAAAGCTGGGGAAGAGAGCGGGCTCGATGTAGCTTCGATGAGCGCAAATGAGACGGTATGCGGGTGTAACGGGGTGACCAAAGGCACGATCGTGGGGGCCATTCTGGAACATGGATTGACTTCGTTCAACGAAGTGAAAGCCGTAACCAAAGCAGGCGGTTCTTGCGGCAAATGCCGGGGTACGGTGGAAGCGATCCTCGCGCATACGTTAGGCGATAAATTCGATGCATCGGCTGAAGTCAGCGGCATGTGCGGATGTACGACACTCTCCCGGGATGAAGTGGTTGCAGCGATTAAGGAGAAAGGCATGCATACGCCGAAAGAGGTTCGTATGGTTCTTGGATTCAAGCATGAAGAAGGCTGCTCGAAGTGTCGTCCTGCCTTGAACTACTATCTTCGCATGCTGCGTCCCGAGGAGTATGAAGATGACAAAGCATCCCGATTCGTGAACGAACGGATGGACGGCAATATTCAGAAGGACGGAACCTTCTCCGTCGTACCACGGATGTACGGGGGAACGACAACGCCGGATGATCTGATTCGGATCGGACAAGTGGCGAAGAAATATAATGTCCCGTTGGTGAAAATTACTGGCGCGGCCCGTGTAGGTCTATTCGGTGTGAAGAAGGAAGATGTACCTAATGTATGGGCGGAATTAGACATGAAGTCAGGATACGCGTATTCGAAGTCGCTTCGGAATGTGAAATCTTGCGTAGGCTCACAGTTCTGTCGATTTGGGACGCAAGATTCGCTGGGACTTGGCATTCGCCTGGAGCAAGAGATCGAGATGGTCGATACACCGCACAAAATGAAAATGGGTGTGACAGGTTGTCCGCGGAACTGCGCAGAAGTACTAACCAAAGACTTCGGAATCGTCTGCGTGGAGAATGGATACCAGCTTTATTTTGGCGGGAATGGCGGAACGGAAGTACGGGAATGCGACAGCTTAACTACGGTGGCAACGGAAGACGAAGTCGTATTGATGGCGAAAGCTTATGTTCAATTGTATCGGGAGTCGGGAATCTACGGTGAGCGTACAGCTCCGTGGGTGGAGCGCGTTGGCGTAGAGACCGTTCGCACAGCATTAGGCGAAGCAAGCCAAGTTGCTGAATTAGCAGCAAGATTCGAGCAGGCGCGGGGCACGTACCGCGAGGCATGGAGAGCAACGTTAGAAGACGAACAACGCCAGAATATGTATAGCATCGAAAAACGATAAAGGGGCGATCACGATGAGCACGACAACGGATAAAATCAAAGTCATCAAGCTGGAAGACCTGGCCGTACAAATCGGAAAAGAAGTACTAGTAAAGGATCAATCGATCGCGATTTTTCGATTATCGAATGGCGATGTTCGGGCCGTGAGTAACCGTTGTCCGCATAAGGACGGCCCTTTAGCCGAAGGTATCGTATCGGGTGAATATGTCTTCTGTCCATTACATGATTGGAAAATCTCGCTGGTTACCGGCGAAGTACAGAAACCGGATGACGGCTGCATTCAGACGTATGAGACCGAGATCATTGATGGATACGTGTATATAGGGGGCCTCGGCTAGGATGAAGGATATCATTCAGACGATTAATCAAGCGGGAGTTGCGAAGGTCTCGTTAATGAATCGCAGTAAAGGAAAATATCTTACATCTTCGATGCTGGCAGGATTATTCGTCGGATTGGGAATTATTCTGATCTTCACGATTGGTGGATTGTTGGCGCCGGCTCATGTACCAAGTACAAAGATCATCATGGGGATTTCCTTCGGGATTGCCTTGAGTCTCGTCATTATGGCGGGCGCAGAGTTGTTTACGGGGAATAACTTCATTCTGACCGTGAGCACATTAGAGAAGAAGACGACCTGGTTGGATACGTTGAAAATATGGCTGTATAGCTACATCGGAAATTTCGCGGGTTCGATCTTGGTTGCAGCCATTTTCGTCTATACGGGACTCGCTACAGGGGGTGTTGCGGATTTCATCAATTCGGTTGCCAGCACCAAAATGAACGCGCCTTTCATGGAGCTATTCATGCGCGGCATTCTCTGTAATATACTCGTATGCTTGGCGATTTGGTGTTCCTTGAAATTGAAAGAAGAGACAGCGAAGCTGATCATGATCTTCTGGTGTTTATTTGCCTTTATTACCTCGGGTTTCGAGCACAGCGTTGCGAACATGACATTATTATCGATTTCATTATTCATCCCGCATCCTGAGACGGTTTCGTTCGCAGGATTGGCGGCGAACTTAATTCCAGTCACCTTAGGGAATATCGTCGGAGGGGCATTGTTCGTCGGGATTGCTTACTGGTATATTGCAAAAGAGAAATAATATAGATGATCTTAAAGATCGCTAATGCGAAATGCATTAGCGATTTTTTTGACATTCTAGAATGTATAACTTTTTGAGAGATTGCTGAGATCAAATTAGGGTGTAGGGAACGGAGTGAGCAATGAACGGACACAGGAGACCTTAATTATGCCAAAAGTACTCAAAATGCAGGGTGAACGGACACAGCAGCACTTATTATGCTAAACATAAGCTATAAACTCATAATTCGGATGGAATAAGGGCATCTAGGTCCGCAAAAACGGCTAATCTATGAGCATAGCAAACAATAAGGTCTCTCATGTCCGACATACACCAAGAGCTTATTTCATTTGACAAGATTTCGTATCTACGACAGCTGAAACGCAAAACACCAACCCATCTCACCTATCCACCAACGTATAGGTTCACATAATAAAAGACCGTCGGGTGATCCCCTGACGGTTTTTCTCATGGCATGAGCGAGTCATGGCATGAGTAAGTCATGTCATGTCATGCACATCAGGAGAAGAAGGGCATCATTTCTGATGGCCGCGGTATTCCGTAGGAGAGAAGCCGGTATATTTTCGGAACATTTTATAGAAGTAGCCGGGTTCCAAGTATCCGATATTTCTCGATATTTCGCTTGTCTTCATTGTGGTTGTCTTCAGCAAGTGCTGTGCCTTCTTGATTCGGTAGGCATTCAAGTAATCGGAGAAGCTCTCGCCGGTTTCTTTCTGGAATAATTGTCCGAGATAGAACGGATGGATGTTGAGCTTATGCCCTAATGTCTTCAACGACAGCTCCTCAGCATGTCTTGTCTTGATCTGATGCAGCACTTGCTTGACGATCGGACTGAACTCGTCATCTTCCGTCGATAGATAATCAATGGCAGAGTCGGCAATAAATTTCACATGGGTCGTCAATTGACTCATGGTATGGGCACGGAATAGCGCCGTAAATAGCTGCTTATATCCGCTTGTAGCCAGTTCGTGATTCAGCTTATTGTCTTTCACCACTTGCTTCGTACACAAGATTAAATCGATGGCGCAGTTATGGAGTTGGACGGGCGTGATGGATTCCAGGGATTGCAGCCTCGCGAACAGGGAGTCGATATAGGTGCGAAGCGCTGGTTTATTCTTGCTAAGCAGGAGCTGTTCGTATTCGAACATGTCGATGGGAGCGGACCCCATCGGATGATCGGACGCCATCATTTGATCATAACGGATAATGGCATCTTCCGAATTGGTAAGGAAGTACTCCTGCAACCGTTTGGCATGCCCATAGCTCTGGGATACTTCCAAATAACTGGATTCCATACTGCCAAGCGTGATCAGGATCTGAACATCCATCCTTTGTTTGATATCTTTCCGTATCTTACCAAGGAGGTCTAGCGCTTCCTTCTGAACAATTTCCGCTTTTGCCCCGGTAAAAATGAGCATCGTATCGCTATCTGTATCACAGAAACAAAAGCAGCCGTTCGACGTTTCCATCATCGACTTGGATTGGAGATACACATCATTTTTTCTTTTATGCTCCTGGATGGCCGCGTCGCCATCAGCATCCGAGGTCGCGCCATCGAAGACGGTCTTGATCGCCGCAACCAGATAAAAGGTATGGTCGATCGGGATTTCCAAGAACTGCAGTCGGTGCCGGAGCTCCGTCGGATCCATGTGTCCCGTTGCCCAACGGTTCAACACATTGTCCCGCAAAATATCCAATTGATTCTGGTTGATATAGGATTGGCGTTCCGCATCGTCCAGCTTCTGCACGGTGTTCACCACGGTCTCTGTCAGCTCTTTCATATTCACAGGCTTCAACAAATAGTTCTCGATCCCGAGCCGCATGCCTTCCTTTACATAGCCAAATTCATTATAGCCGCTCAGGACGATAAACTTCATCTTGGGGTAGAGAGGTTTGAGTCGTTCGATGAGTTCAAGACCGCCCATTTGGCGCATCATGATGTCGGTAATAAGAATATCTGCCCCAGTGTACTGCAAGGCTTCGAAAGCCTCTGAACCGTCGTATGCTTTGCCGGAAAGCGTGATGCCGAAATCCTCCCAGGCAATGACAGAAGTAAGGCCTTCCAGAATGAATGGTTCATCATCAACTATAAATACTTTACGCATACAGCTGTCCTCCTTGACTCACAGGTATTTGCATCGTGATGACCGTTCCCAGATGGGGCAAGCTATCGATTTGCAGTCCATAATCGCTGCCGAAGCATATGCGAATCCGTTCATGGGTGTTGAGCAAGCCAATGGATTGAGTAGGGTGTTCAGCTGGTTCTTCCAGCCTTCTTCTAATTTGTTCGAGCTTTGCCGAGTCGATGCCACAGCCATTGTCACGGATCGTGATCTGCAGACGACTATCGACGACCGCCGCATGAATCGTAATTCGATTATCGGTTCGCGACATAATCAAGCCATGGACGATGTAGTTCTCGATAATGGGCTGAATGGAGAGCTTCAGCGTAGGAATGCTCATCAATTCGGGCTCGATGTCGATCTCATATGCGAAGTTACGGGCGTAACGAATTCGGAACAAGTCCAGATAGAGACTGCAGTATTCGATCTCGTCCGAGAGCGGCACGATCGTATCGGTCTTCACGGAGTATCGGAACAACGTGGAGAGAATATAGATCATCTCCCCGACATCATCGGCTTTGTGATGCAGCGCCCGCATACGAATGGCTTCAAGTGTATTGTACAGGAAATGCGGCTTGATCTGTGCTTGGAATGCGACAAGTTCAGCTTGCTTCTGCCGGATCTCCGATACATAGACACGATCGATATATCCGGTTAAGTCCTCGCACATTTGATTGAATCGATCGGCAATATGGAATAATTCATCGTTTTTCTCCGTAGGAATGCGAACCGATAAGTCCCCATCCCGCAGTTTGCCCATCGCCCGTACGATCACTTTCGTTCTTCGTGAGAAGTTGACGATCGTGAAGTAGGTCATCGCCATGGCCGCAACGATACAAATGCTGGTGACGAGGAGCAGTGTGTTCCGAAGCCCAGTCAAGCTCTCGGTGATTTCGGATTTGGGAATGACGCCGGCGATCCAATAGCCGAACCGATTCGTCGTCTGCAGGTTGACATAGGACTCATCCTCGAACTGCTGCATGGAGAATGCCGTTTTAAGCTGTGATGCATAAGGGTATTTGGCTCCGTAATAGCGGTTCGACGAATCGAATATCACATTGCCACTAGGCGATAAGACCACGACATATCCTTTCATTTCGTCCCAATTGTTCTGGAATGCCCGATAAATGCCGTCCGAATTGTAATCGATGACGAGGTTCCCGCTTGTCTCCAGCGTGGTCAAGTTCGTGATGTTGCTGATCGTCGTGAAGCTTTTGTCCGTGAGTATATATTTGTTTAGTACAGTCTGCAGACCGCCAGTGTCAATGGGATAGTAGTCCTGCGTATCCTTCGCCATGAGAAAGGCGAATTTCTTGTTCGTGCTGTACAGGGCTATCTTGCGTATATCGGGATAGTTGTTCATTTGCAGACGGAGAAAGGCTAAGATATCCCGTCGCCGGATGCCTGTATCACTATATCGCATCAAGCGGTCATCCAAATATTGCGAGAAGTCATTTTTCAATAAGGATTGAATATCGTCAAGCAGCATAGAGGAACCTTCCTGGTAAATCTGCTGCATGATTTGCTCGGAAGCCATATGCCTCGAATCAAAATAATTGCCAATATTGGATAGAATGCGATTGTTCGCATCCAATTCTTTTTGCACTTGCCCGTTGATCAGATAGGTATAGACGAAGACGGAGAGGGTTGCTAGCGACACGATCGTAATGATGGAATAGATCATTAATATTTTATTGAACAGTTTTTGCCTGAAATGCTTGTTATAGAAATCGATGAGTTTCTTCATGTTCCATATGCACCCTTTTTTGATGTCTTTCCACGTTCTGAATGCGCTTTCAATAATCGTGTTGTTCATATCAATAATCCTTTCTAAGACTATCATAAATCAAGAGAGTTTTGGAAAAAGAGGAAAACAATTCTTTGTTTTATACATCAGTTTATTTGATTTCTTCCCTTTAGAGAACGCTTTCATTGCGGTAAATTAACCCTATACAAAACAAATCGAGCAGAAGGAGGGACAGTATGGAAGGTCTGATGCGCTGGCTGAAAATGGTAGGCCGCAATAAAGCATTATTACTCATGGTGCTGCCGGGTGCCGTATGGTTTCTTCTATTTTGCTATTTGCCCATGCCGGGTGCAATCATTGCCTTTAAGGATTATAAGTTCAGTACTGATGGTTTCTTGGCCAGCATTATCGAGAGCGATTGGATTGGGCTTAAGAACTTCGAATACCTGTTCAAGACGGAGGATTCTTGGATCATCGTGAGGAACACGCTGCTCTATAATGCGGTGTTCATTGTTCTTGGGACGACGCTCTCCGTGATCGTGGCGATCATTATCAGTCAAATTGCCAATAAGAAGATGGCCAAAATCTATCAAACCGGCATGTTCTTGCCGCATTTTCTCTCTTGGGTTATCGTGAGTTACTTCGTATTCAGCTTCCTAAGCGTTGACAAGGGGGTACTCAATCAATTCCTTACGTTCATTGGGGTCGACCCGGTCTTCTGGTATTCGGAAAAAGAATATTGGCCGTACATTCTGGTCTTCGTCAACCTGTGGAAAGGCGTAGGATACGGCAGCGTCATTTACTTGGCGGCGATCGTCGGGATCGACAAATCCTATTTTGAAGCGGCGATGATTGATGGGGCTAGCAAGTGGCAGCAAATTCGCAAAATTACGATTCCGATGATTACGCCGATCATTGTCATTATGTTCATTCTTGCGGTGGGCGGAATCTTCCGGGCGGACTTCGGACTCTTCTATCAGGTTCCTCGCGATACCGGCGCACTGTATCCGGTCACGAATGTTATTGATACCTTTGTATACCGAGGTTTGAAAGTGACAGGGAATATTGGGATGAGTACAGCAGCCGGCTTATACCAAGCAGTCGTAGGGTTTGTGCTTGTTATCGTCACGAATTTCATCGTGCGGAAAATTAACAAGGAACAAGCGCTCTTTTAACCACTAAAGCTCCATACGGAACGAATTGCACACGTATTCATAGAAAGGGGGGCTTCCGCTTGGATAACGGCGTTGTCGTTGAACAACACACAGGCAAACCGAACATGAAGAGGAAAAAGATGCGGGATATTCACCATCTGACACCATTCTGGAACATGATGTCTCACTTGGCGATCGGGCTGTTCTCCTTGGCCTGCGTCTATCCATTCCTGTTCGTCGTCATCATATCATTCACAGATGAGAAGGCACTTGCTAGAGACGGATATAGTTTTTTTCCGAAGCAGTGGTCCTTGGACGCGTACACGTACATCTTCAAAACGAGCGATCAATTGCTGCGCTCCTATGGTGTAACCCTCTTTATTACGGTCGTAGGAACGCTGCTCTCACTTGCTATTGTTTCGTTGTATGCTTATGCCATCTCACGAAGTTATTTTCACTTCCGCGGTTTCTTCTCGTTTATTGCTTTTTTCACGATGTTATTCGGGGGCGGTCTCGTACCTTCTTATATCGTCGTCTCGCAGGTTTTGCATTTGAAAGACACCATTTGGGCCTTGATTCTCCCCATGTGCGTGAGTGCGTTCTCGATTCTCATTATGAGGACGTTCTTCAAGACGATGGTTCCCGATGCGATCATCGAATCCGGAAAAATAGACGGGGCCGGGGAGTTTCGAGTATTCTTCTATCTGGTTCTCCCGATCTCCTTGCCCGGATTAGCGACGATCGGTCTGTTCAGCGCACTGGGGTACTGGAATGATTGGTTTAACGCATTGCTCTATATTGATGATGCCAAATTGCTTCCGCTGCAATCTTTATTGATCAAGATCGAGACGAACATTCAGTTCATTCTGCAGAATTCCGCGGTATCCGGCGGAACGGAAAGGTCCGCTATTGCTAGATCGCTGCCAGCGGAGACGACACGGATGGCCATGGTTGTGCTTGCTACCGTGCCGATTATTTTCGCGTATCCATTCTTCCAGCGTTATTTCGTGCAAGGCCTCACGATTGGCGCTGTGAAAGAGTAACTACGAATGATAGATGGAATATCAAAAGGGAGGAACAACAGAGATGAAAAAAAGTTTGCTTCTGGTATTATCCTTCGTCATGCTTGCTGCGTTTACATTAGCAGGTTGTTCAAGCAGCAAGGACAGTAAGTCCAGTGAAGGGACAGCCGATACGGGCAAAGGAACCGAGACGCAGGTACAGCAAGAGAAAAAAGAAGATCCTGTAACCCTAATCTGGTATACGATTGGCGGTCCTCAGAAAGACCAAGACAAAGTCATGACGGAAGTGAACAAATATCTCGTCGACAAAATTAACACCAAAATCGATCTGAAAGTCATTGATTGGGGCGATTACTCCCAAAAAATGCAGGTGATTGCCGCATCTGGCGAGCCGTTCGATATCGCATTCACTTCATCCTGGGCATTCAATTACGTAGAGAGCGCGAGAAAAGGGTATTTCTATGAGTTGGATCAATTGCTAGAGGAGTCCGGAAAAGGGATCAAAGAGGAATTGAATCCGGCCTTCTTGGAAGGCTCCAAAGTGAATGGGCACAACTATGCCATTCCGACGAACAAGGAGCTGCCGGCGCAAGCGGTCTGGCGCTTTAATAAAAATCTCGTCGACAAATATAAGTTAGATATTACGAAGGCGACGACGCTTGAGAGCTTGGAACCGATGCTGAAGACGGTAAAAGAGAACGAGCCGGATGTCTATCCGATTCCTTCGAACATTGGCCCGTTTTTACCTTTTGACTTCGCGTTGGAAGGGATTCCGGTCGGCGTGGCTCTAAATTCGACAGATCTCAAAATGGTGAATATTTGGGATTCTCCAGAAGCGAAGCAAGTGTTCAGCACGATGCGTAAATACTACCAAGCGGGTTATTTGCCGCCGGATGTAGCGACGAAGCAAGGGAATGAATTCGAGAAGACGGGGAAATGGCTTGTAGACAAACAGCATACCGTACCATTTGCTGATGTTTCATGGTCCGAAAGCATGCAATATCCGATTATCTCGACGCCAATCCATGAACCGCTTGTATTTAACTGGTCCGTTACAGGCTCTATGCAGGCGATCTCAGCGAAGACGAAGCATCCGAAGCAAGCGATGGAGTTCTTGAACTTATTGAATACCGATAAATTCTTGCGTAACTTGGTGAACAACGGGATAGAGGGCGTACACTACAAGAAGTTATCCGAAGGGATTTACGAGCCTATTCCTGATTCGGGTTACAGCATGCCAGCCTTTACGCTAGGCAACATGTTTTTGCTTGATAAATTGAAGAACGACCCGGCAGACAAATGGGAGCAGTACAAGAAGTTCAATGATTCAGCGAAAAACGCACCGCTTCTTGGGTTCCAATTTGACCCAACGAACGTGATGACGGAGATTGCCAATGTGAAAAACGCAGTGGATGAATTCGGTCCTTCGTTGAATACGGGCTCCGTAGATCCAGATAAGATTTTGCCGAAAGCGATTGAGAAGTTAAAAGCGCAAGGGATCGACAAAATCATCGAGGAAGCACAGAAGCAGGTTGATGCGTGGCGTGCAAGTAAATAAGGTGTAGAAGAGCCAACGTCTGAATGATTCAGACGTTGGCTTTTTTTAACTGGAGACAAACGTGCTGAAACGAATTTTCTTTGATGAGCATTGACCTTGGGATCTACATCATTCAAATGTTGTACATGCTTGGCGTTATACCAGTACGAGCCCAACTCGCTATAATGGATAAATCCACTAACTTTAGAGTTTTTGGCTCGATTTCATGAGTTATATTGGATGAATCCACTATAGATAAGCATAAATCGTCTATAGCTCCCATTTCGCGGAGGCTATACTGTAAAGATCCAATATAGGCGAACAATAAAGGTCCAACACGTCTGGTATATTGTATAAATCCAACATAGCAAGTCGAGCCCACTTCCGTGTCTCAAAGGCAAGCTTCAACAGCGGTTGGAACCCCATATCCATCCCACCCCCATGCGGGAAACGTATAGGTTTAAGCAAGGACCTGGCTATCGGCCAGGTTTTTCTTATGTCCAATATTCACGATGCCGCTTGATAAAAAATGAGTCTAAACTCCGCGTCTGGCACGGAAAAATGGATTCGACTCATAATGCCCCGCAAATTTGGTAATAATTTGATTGTCCCGGAATCTTTGGTCGCACCGGACGAACGGTACATCTTGAATAACTAATTTTCCGGAGGAAAACATGACGTATACGATAGAAAAATTGAATCAAAAAGCACGGGAACTCGCTTTACAGCATACCCCTACCCTTGCTCGATCCGAGCCCAAATACATACGCAATCAATTTGAATCAGACCTTGCGGGCTTGCGAAGTTTCGTGATTTCATTGCAAGACGTTCACGCAGGTTGCACGCAGCGTGCGGAAGAGTGGCTGCTGGATAATGCGGAGTTTATCGAAGAACAGGGATTGGATGTTAGAGAGCAAATACTTCATGGATCTCTACGATACATGCCGCAGCTTCACAAACAAGGCATCTTGCGAATTCAAGCGCTCTGTGAACATTATCTGGAACTTGCCGACGGTATTCTGCATGAGGATTCCTTCATATCTTACCTAAATGCCTATCAGGAAATATCCGCCTTAACCCTTGCAGAGACTCGATCGATCCCGCTCATGCTGCGTGTGGCCTTAGTCCATAGAATTGCCGAGACGATGCTCCTTGTTCGAGAACGTCGGGAAGTCTGTCTGGAAGTGGATCAATTCCTGTCGCGAATAGAGCCTTCCAAGCTAAATAAGGATACCGTCAATGAAGTGTTGGATGCGGCAGGGCAGACGGCTCCGTTATCAGGTCCGTGGGTTGTCCACTTGATTAGCCACCTGCGGGAATGGGCAGGGGACACCGCATTGGTCCGGGAGTGGCTGGCATGTAAATATGAGAATGGCTCCGATGACTTGGACCGAATCGTTACCTACGAACATCAGCTTCAGGCGACCTACCAAGTAACTGCCGGGAATCTGATTACGAGCCTGCGTCATAATGAGCGTCGGGATTGGGAGGAGTTCTTCGAAAGAATTAGCTTGCTCGACCGTACACTTCGTGAAGACGGTACAGGCGTCTATCCTCAAATGGATGCTTCCAGCCGCCATGCCGTCCTTAACCGCGTAGCGCATTTGGCGCACCGGATGCGTGTGCCGGAAAGCTTGATCGCAAGTCAAGCCGTAGCACTGGCGAAGGAAGCGCACGAAGGCGTACATGGAGTTCACGAGCAGGCACCTAACCTGCCGCAGGAAGAGCCTAATTCGCTACTCCCTCGACCGACGTTTGCTGCCTATTATGTATTTGAGCCGGCGGGGACACGTAAGCTTGTTCAATCGCTTCGGCAATGCAGTCATCCTCGACGCATGCCCAGCGTGGGGATGAAACAGCAAGCAGGCAAGACGTATTTTGCTTCATATCTCGCGATATTCGTGATTCTTCTCTTGATCGTTTCGATCTGGATTGGCAGCGGACAGGGCATCTCGCCGCTTGGATGGATCGCGATCGTGCTTGGGGTGGCGTTACCTGTGAGCGAATGGGTCATGACGGGGCTTCATTTCGCAATTGAACGCACCTGCCAGCCAAGACCTTTGCTCCGGTATGACTTTTCGAATGGCGTGCCGCATGACGCGAGCACGATGGTTGTCATCCCGACCATCTGGTCTTCGATCGAAGAAGTGAGGGAGCTGGCTGACCGATTGGAAATTCATTATTTGGCGAATCGGGATGCGAACATTCATTATGCGCTATTAGGTGATTTTACCGATGCCGCAGAAGAGAAATTGGCACAGGACGAGGTGGTCATCGCTTTTGCCAAGGAGCAGATTAGCGCGCTGAACCGGATGTATGGCGGGGATGGAGGGACGACCTTTCACTTGTTCCAACGCCGCAGGCAATGGAATGCGCGAGAAGGTGTGTTCATGGGTTGGGAGCGCAAGCGTGGCAAATTGGTCGAATTCGTCGAACTGTTGCAAGGCAACCAAGAAACCAGCTACGACGTGATGTCAGGCGATGCTAGTGTTCTGCGGACGATTCGCTATATTATAACGCTGGATGCGGACACACAGCTTCCGATGGGGAGCGCGCAGCGAATGATTGGAACGATGCATCTTCCGTTCAATCGTCCCCGGCTGAATCCAGCGCGAACACGGGTCATTGAAGGTTACGGCGTACTGCAACCGCGGATTAGCGTCAGCCATGAGTCTGCCATGCGGTCGAAATTAGCTTATTTCTGGTCAGAACCGGGAATGGACCCGTATGCATTTGCAGCTTCGGATCCCTATCAGGATTTATTCGCCCAAGGAATTTTCACGGGCAAGGGGATTTTTGATGTGGACGTATTTGCCGAGCTGCTGTGTGAGCGGATTCCGGAGAATGCCGTTCTTAGTCACGATTTGCTGGAGGGTGGCTTCCTGCGGGCCGGGTTACTGTCGGACATGGAGCTTATTGACGATCATCCGTCCACGTTCATGGCCTATCAAAAGCGCATGCATCGTTGGGTGCGGGGGGATTGGCAGCTGCTATGCTGGTTATACACAAAAGTATGTGACCGGCGAGGAACGCTGAAACCTATTGATTTATCTTTTCTCACCCGATGGCAAATCATCGATAATTTGCGACGGAGTCTGCTTCCGATCGCTTATTTCTTCCTATTGGCACTTGCAGTCTCGGTACTGCCGGGTTCCCCTTGGCGATGGGTGACCCTGGTGATGCTTACGCTGCTCATTCCTGTGATTCGACAGATCTTCATATTGCGAAACAATCTTACGCATCCAAGAAGATTTCTATCAACTTTTACCCATGTGTTGATCGATATATGGACCTTGCCGTTTCAAACGGTTGTCCTGCTTGATGCTGTGGGTAAGACGCTGTATCGCCTAATGATCAGCAAGAAGCGGATGTTGGAATGGACATCTTCTTTTCATGTGGAGCGAAGCAAAAATCGTCAAGCGGCGATCCTGCATGCCCGCGGCGGTTATGTCCTCATCGTGCTGTTTGCGATCGCGGCGTTCATGCAGCCGTTATCATCGCTAAGATGGACAGGACTTGCGCTTAGTCTGTTCTGGGCTTTCGCTCCACTCGCCATTCGCTGGTTGGATCAGCCGGTGGAACAACAGGATGAATCGATCGCCCCGGCAGAGCAGGAACAATTGCGGGCTTTGGCAGAGCAAATCTGGACGTTCTACGAGGATTATGCGGGGGAGGAAGACCATTACTTGCCGCCGGATAATGTTCAATACGATCCGCCGAATGGCGTAGCCCATCGAACCTCGCCGACGAATATTGGGTTCTTGCTCACGGCTGCTCTCGCTGCTCGGGATTTCGGATTTATTACAACGCATGAACTTGTTGAGCGGTTGGAACGCACCGTGCAGACGATTGAACGATTGGATAAGTGGCAGGGTCATCTATATAACTGGTACGATACCTTGTCACTTAAGACTTTGCCGCCAGCTTATGTATCTACGGTGGACTCCGGTAATTTCGTCGCCAGCTTGATGACAGTCAAGCAAGGATTAACTCGTTGGTTGAGGGAAGATGTCTCACAGCAACGACGGAGAGATACCGGATTTTATGCAGGCATGCATGCGGAATTCGCTGTTGAGCTTGATAAGACGATGCCAGATGAGATCGCACGAAATCGCGTGGAAGAACTGAAAGATGCGGGCCGTTCCGATGTTGATCCTACGGAATCTTCACCGTCTGCACCCGTAATGCCTATGGCATGGGAGACGCAAGGGTACGCATTATTAGACCGGCTGGAGATGCTGATCACGTCGACGGATTTCCACTCGCTCTATGACCATAAGGCGAAGTTGTTCGTGTTAGGTTTTCACGCTGCATCGGGTCAACGGGATAACATTCTCTACGATCTTCTCGCCTCGGAAGCTAGACAGACAAGCTTCGTTGCGATTGCGTTAGGCCAGATTTCGGTCTCCCATTGGATGGCCCTCGGGCGGACCGTTAAGCGACAAGGGCAACATCCGACGCTGGTATCCTGGTCCGGCACGATGTTCGAATACATGATGCCATGGCTTACGATGCGCACCTATCGAAATACGATCTGGGAGAGTACCTATCGCGGGGCTGTGAAGCGCCAAATCGACTATGCGCGCGAGCGAGGAGTTCCCTTTGGCATTTCGGAATCCGGCTATTATGCGTTCGACTATCAGATGAATTATCAATACCGTGCCTTTGGCGTGCCGGGTCTCGGGTTCAAACGCGGTCTGGAGGAGGATTTGGTCGTTGCTCCTTATGCGACGGTCATGGCGCTTCCTTTTGCATTGCATGCAGGCATGGAGAATCTGCGACAGATGGAGGAGCTTGGAGCCCGAGGGAAATACGGTTATTATGAGGCCATTGACTTCACCTCGGGGAGAATGCCGAAGGGTGAATCATGCAAAGTGATTCGCAGCTTTATGGCGCACCACCAAGGCATGAGTCTGCTTACGCTTGCCAATCTGCTGCTGCCAACCAAAATGTACGACTATTTTCATCAAGACAAACGCGTGAAGGCCGCTGAACTGCTCTTAATTGAACGTATTCCTCCTCGCGAATCCGTCTTGGATCGGGAATTATCGGCTAAAGCACGCAAAGCACAACCGGCACCTGCCCATGTGGGACCCATCCGTGAATTTAGCTCGGCGGATACACCGGTACCGGAAGTAAACGTGCATTCGAATGGATCATTCACGACGGTCGTAAGCAATAGCGGCAGCGGGTTTATCCGTTATCAAGGGATGTCCGTAACCCGTTGGCGAGAAGATGCGGTGCTGGATCCCTGGGGCAGCTATATGTACATTCGAGATGTTACGCTGGATAAGTTATGGTCCCCGACGTTCCAACCTTGCCGCGTGCGGGCAGAGAAACAGCGCGTGAAGTTCCTGCAGGATCGCACGGCTTTTGAACGAGAAAACGATGGGATTGCAACGCTGTTGGAAATTACGGTATCTCCCGAATCGAATGCAGAAATTCGGAAGCTCACATTAACGAATAAAGGGAGCGAGGCCCGAATTCTAGAAGTGACGACGTTCGTCGAGATTGCACTTGCAGCTCCGGACGCGGATAAGGCGCATCCGGCTTTTACGAAGTTATTCGTTCAGACGGAATTTGATCAGGCTGATGCATGTTTGTTAGCGCGTAAGCGCCCCCGCAACGAAGGAGAGAAATCGATCTGGGCGTTCCATACGCTGACAACGGACGGCAGCACGCTTGGTCCGATGGAATTCGAATCGGATCGAGCAGGTTTTATCGGCAGAGGGCATACCTTAGCGAAGCCGAAGGGCATTGAATCCCGCTTAGCCGGTACGGTGGGTTCCGTAGCTGATCCTGCCTTTGTGATGCGACGGCGGTTACGCCTCGAACCTGGGGAACACGTGCATTTGAATGCAGTAACGGGTGTGGCTGAATCCAGGGACGATGCCATTGCGATGGCAACGAATTTATCGCAAGCCGAACAAGCCGAGAGAACCTTCCAGCTTGCTTGGACCCGTAACCAAATTGAATTGCAGCATTTGCACATTTCCTTGGCGGATTTAGCCGTCTATCAAGTCCTAGCCGGGCGAGCGTTGTATACGGCGCCGCTTCGCCCAGAACAAGCGGAAGGTATTGCAGCGAATGTGAAGGGTCAACAAGGGTTATGGGCCCATGGTGTTTCCGGTGACCGCCCCATCGTCATGGTCCGGATCGGAGACATCGCGAATATAAGCTTCATGAACAAGCTTCTCAGCGGGTATGCATACTTGCGTGGGAAAGGGCTCGCGTTCGATCTCGTCGTTCTGAATGAATCGGCAGAAGGATATCAGCAGGACTTGCGCGATGGTCTGGTCCGGATGGGAGAACAGCTGATGGGAGGACAGGCGGGGATCTACATCGTGCCAGCTTCCTCGCTGTCCGAAGAAGATACCTCCTTATTATTCGCGGTATCACGCGTTATTCTTCGGGCAGATGGACCGAGTCTACGGGCTCAGCTCCAAGTACCTCGGCCTCGCCGCTCGCATGAACCGCCGTTGCTGACGGCGAAGTTTCCTGCGAATCGATTCCCGTCGAGCATCACGAGCGAACCGAAGGATCTGTTGTTCTACAACGGTTCGGGAGGCTTCACACCTGACGGCAGAGAGTATCATATTGTGCTGAAGAAGGGGCACCATTTGCCAGCTCCTTGGATTAATGTGATGGCTAATCCGAGATTTGGGTGTCTAACGTCGGAATTGTACACGGGTTATACGTGGTGGCGCAATAGCCGGGAGTGTAAGCTTACGCCTTGGTCGAACGATCCGGCATTAGATCCGCCTGGCGAAATATGCTATCTGCGGGACGAAAACAGCGGTGAGTTCTGGCAGATGGTACCGTCCCGAGGGGATGATCCGTTGACTTACTTGGTGTCCTATGGCAGAGGGTATACGCGATATGAACATGAAAGCCATGGTCTCCAGCAGGAAATGACCGTATTCGTTCCGGTCGATGATCCGGTCAAAGTCATTCAATTACGCTTGCGTAACACGACGGAAGAACAGCGGCATTTGTCCATGACGTATTACGCCGAATGGGTGCTCGGGGTACACAGGGAAGGGAATACCGCATATTTGGTGACCGATTGGGACGAATCGGAAGCGATGCTTCTTGCACGTAATGCCTATCAAGAGACGTTCCGGGATGCAACGGCATTCCTAGCCGTTCATTCGCAGACAGAGGACAGCTTGGATACACCTCCGATAACTTCATGGACAGTGGACCGCCAAGCCTTTATCGGTCGAAATGGAACGCTGGAACATCCTGACGCCATGAACCGGGTTCATCTCTCGGGAGACACCGGGCCAACCTATGACGCTTGCGGCGCGGTTCAGACGAAGATCGTAATAGAGCCAGGGCAGGAACGTATCATGTACTTCTTGCTAGGATGCGAGGATTCGGCAGCGTCTGCTGGGGATCTTGTACGCAAATATCGGGAACCTCATGCATGCGAACAAGCCTTGGAGGAGGTGCGGAAATTCTGGGATGGGATTCTGGATACCATTACGGTATCCACGCCATCGCCTGAGATGGATGTCTTGCTGAATAACTGGCTGCTCTACCAGAATCTATCCTGCCGGATGTGGGCACGCACTGCCTTCTATCAAGCGGGGGGCGCCTTCGGCTTCCGCGATCAGCTCCAGGATTCGCTTGCGATGCTGCATAGTCGGCCAGATCTGACGAGGGCTCAAATTCTGCTTCATGCCTCTCACCAATATGATGAGGGGGACGTGCAGCACTGGTGGCATGAAGAGACGCATCGAGGAATTCGTACGCGGTTCTCCGATGATTTACTCTGGTTGCCTTACGCCGTGCTGCGGTATCTCGAACATACGGAGGACGAGAGCATTCTAAGTGAGAGTGTTCCGTTCCTTCATAGTGATCCACTTGGTGAAGATGAGCATGAACGTTATGAAGAAACGGTCTTATCTGGGGAGGAAGGGACCGTTCTCGAACATTGCCTGCGCGCTTTAGATCGAAGCATGCGATTCGGTGAACATGGCTTGCCGTTAATGGGGATCGGCGACTGGAACGATGGGATGAGTCTAATCGGTCCGAAAGGACGTGGGGAAAGCGTATGGCTCGGCTGGTTCCAGGGCTATGTCTTGCAAGGGATTGCTGATCTATGTGAACGCCGCGGCGACACCTCCCGAGCGCAGCGTTACCTTGAAGCACATGCGAAGTTAAAGGATTCGCTGAATGAATCAGGGTGGGACGGTCAGTGGTATCGACGGGCATTCACGGATGGCGGGCAATGGCTCGGCTCCATTCATAATGAAGAATGCCGGATCGATTCGATTGCGCAGTCGTGGTCTGTCATTTCCGGTATGGGTCAGGATGAACGAGCGAAGCAAGCCATGCGGTCGTTCGACCGCGAGCTGGTGAACCGCAGCTTGTCTCTCGCCCATATTCTGACGCCGCCGTTCGATAAGACAGACCCCAGTCCGGGTTATATTCAGGGCTACCCTCCCGGCATTCGGGAGAATGGCGGGCAATATACGCATGGCGTCATCTGGAGCATTGTGGCTTGGAGCCGGCTTGGCGAAGGGAACAAAGCCTTTGAGTTGTTCCACATGTTCAACCCGATCATGCATACCAGAACCTCCACGGAAGTTCAGCAATACGTCGGCGAACCTTATGTCATGGCCGCGGATGTCTATTCCGAGCAACCCCATCCGGGTCATGCCGGATGGACGTGGTACACCGGAGCATCTGGCTGGATGTATCAGGCAGGGATAGAATGGATTATCGGACTGCGGCGCCGCGGTGACCGATTGTATATCCAGCCTTGCATACCGACGGATTGGCCGGGATTCACGGCGACCTATCGCTATGGGAATACCGAATACCGTATTACCGTTAATAATCCATCGCATAAGTCCGGCGGGCTTACTGCGCTATCGGTAGACGGGCAGGATATAGATTTGCGTGAGCGTTCCGGTGTGGAAGGATCCTATGTTCAACTGCGGGATGATCATCGGGTCCATGAGGTCGTGTTAACCTTGTAATAGAAATGCAGGACAAAGGCTGTCAGCGTGGCATCGTATGCTTCGCTGGACAGCCTTTTTGGTGCGTGCGTATTCATGCACTTAATCATACTTATCTTCATCCATACGAACGATATGATCCACGATGAATTCCGCCTCGGTCTCAAAATTCAACACCAATGGCGATGGCAGCTGATTCATAATGTCTTGGATCATCGGCAGATCCAGGAACTGATCGAGTGCCCCCGGCTGTTCTTCAAGTTCGTCATACCATGCCCGGATCGCATCGATCAAGGCATAGAAAGAAGCCTCGAATTGTTCTGCCGTCGATTCGGATTCCTCTTGTTCGGATGCAGCCATCGATTTCCAATGCGATAACGCGTGGTCTAATGCTTGTTTAACGTTTGCGTTCATACCCATCACCTCCGGATTCGTTTCGATGAGATCTGATCTGTTACCAACTAGTATAGCATCCTGTCGATACCTTAAAAAATCACCAGCCGACAACAAATCAAGCCATGGAGCATTGGGCCCTAGATCAGTACTATGGAGGTAAGAAGTGGAAAAATCGCATGTACAAGCAAAGGAGGATCGCGATGGCTACGAAACCAGAGACGGCAGGTCGCATGCCGGGAGGGATGCATCGGGGGAGGAAGGAGGGGAGCCGAACATTCCGGCAGATGTGGAAATATAAGGCCCTGTACCTGATTTCCATCCCGGGAATTCTGTATTTTTTGATCTTTAAATATATTCCGCTCGGCGGCTCGGTCATTGCCTTTCAGGATTACAATATTTTTAAAGGGTTTACGGGGAGTGAATGGGTAGGTTTTGCGCACTTCGCTGCCATGTTCGAGCATTATGATTTCTTGCGGATTTTGAAAAATACGGTGTTGATCGGCATTTATGATCTGGTGATCGCTTTTCCCGCGCCAATCGTCTTGGCCATCCTATTGAATGAATTACGCCTGATCGTGTTTAAGCGAATTCTGCAGACCGTGGTCTACATGCCGCATTTCCTATCCTGGGTTGTCATCGCAGGAATGTCCGTGGCCATTCTTTCACCGACGACAGGGGTGTTGAATCAATTTTTAGGATTCTTCGGGATCGAACCGCTGTATTTTCTGGGGGATAATTCATATATTCGCAGCGTACTCGTGGGTTCAGGCATGTGGAGGGATGCAGGGTACGGCACGATTCTATACCTCGCTGCGCTTGCGGGCATTAACCCTGAATTATATGAAGCAGCGCAAATGGATGGGGCGAACCGGTGGAAGCAGACCCTTCGAATTACGCTACCGGCGCTCATTCCGACCATCATGATTCTCTTTTTACTGCATATGGGCAAATTTTTGGATTTTGGGTTCGAACGCGTGTGGGTATTCTTGAATGCGCTGAATACGGAAAATGGTGAAATTTTGGATACGTATATTTATCGAGCCGGTTTATTATCGCAGCAATACAGTTATACGACAGCGGTGGGAATCTTCAAATCTCTTGTAGGACTGGTGCTTGTCATGGTAGGGAATTATTTGAGCAAAAAGTCGACAGGCGAGGGTCTATATTAAGGAGGGATGTTGAATGAACCGCAGAATGTCAAAAGGATATCAGGTCTTTAATATACTTAACTTGTTCTTCTTGTCTCTCCTTGGACTGATCATGTTCTTACCGTTCCTGAATGTCATTGCGCAATCCTTCAGCTCGTCGGAAGCTATTACTTCGGGGAAGGTAAGCTTCTGGCCTGTAGATTTTACGTGGATTAATTATAGCTATGTATTTAGCGATGTCTCCATCTGGCGTGCCTTTGGCGTCTCCGTATTCATAACGGTGGTGGGGACCCTGATCAATTTGATCGCGACGGCAACGCTTGCCTATCCCGTATCTCGACAGGAATATATCGGCAGGCGTATGATTGTCTTGCTTGTCCTCGTTACGATGATTTTCAGTGCGCCGCTCATTCCGAATTTCCTGCTGATGAAGAACTTGCACTTGATGAACACGCCATGGGCGATGATTCTTCCGGGCGCGATCAGTGCGTTTAATTTTTTCGTAATGCATTCATTTTTCAAGCAACTACCGCTCGAAGTGATCGATTCAGCAAGAATAGACGGTTGCGGGGAATTGCGAATGATGAGCAGCATGGTGGCTCCGTTATCGAAGCCGGTGATGGCGTCTCTAGGTATTTTTTATGCGGTGGGACACTGGAATGCCTATATGAGCGCACTGTATTATATTGATCAACCGAAATGGTGGCCGCTGCAGGTGAAGCTGAAGAAGATGTTCGAGACGGACGATATCAGCATTGATCCGGGTGCTTCACAATTCAGCGATTTGGCGCATACGTCGCCGGAAGGCATTAAGATGGCCACGATTATCATTGCGACGCTGCCGATTATTATGATTTATCCGTTTTTGCAGAAGCATTTCGTGAAAGGGCTTACGCTCGGTGCCGTGAAATCTTAAAAAATGACAGGTAGACATGAAGTTGCAACCTCACGGTCTTTCAAATTTTAGCGATACAATCATCTTGCAAATGACAGCATGATCGACGAACTTCATTTTTTTAGAAAAGAGGGATTGTGTGAAAAAATGGGTAAGCTTGGTGCTGACTTGTGTCTTGGCTGTTGGTTTTCTTGCAGCATGTACGGGTAAAGATGAATCCGTTAAGGGGGAAGACAAGGGTAATACACCGGCGGAGGGAAAGACGGAGACTGCGAATGAGGTAACGAAGTTCTCCATTTCCCTGCGGACATTGAACTTCGGGCATGTCGAGAAATCGCCGGATATCAATGCAGATAAGTGGGTGAAGAAGCTCGAAGAACTCACAAATGCGGATTTGGATATTCGTCTGGTACCGCACAAGGAATACGAGCAGAAGATGGCTCAAATGTTCGCCACCAATGAGATTCCTGATGTGGTTCAGGGGCAGGGGGGCGTCACAGGTAAGGAGATGGCTGGTTCCGTGGAAGCTGGCGTGTTCATGCCGCTGGATGATTTGCTGCAGCAATACGGCCCGAATCTATTGAAAAAAATCCCAAAAGATGCTTGGAATCGGATGACATATCAGGGTAAAATTTATGGTATACCCGAGTGGCTCGGGAACCCATCCCGACGGGCAACTTGGATTCGTAAAGATTTATTAGATAAAGTGGGATTGCCTGTACCGAAGACCGTCGACGAGTATATGGATGTGTTGCGTGCATTCAAGAAATTAGGGGTAGAGAATCCGTATATGGGTCGTCAAGATTTCAAATATGCAGATACGTTCTTCGGGGCCTATGATGTGTTCCCGTACTTGAACCAATTCGAGGAAGTCGATGGCCAAGTGCAGCCGAAATTCCTGGATGCCGAGCATATGATGCAGGCCCTGACAACCTATAAGACGATGTATAACGAAGGTTTGATTCATAAAGAATTCGCGACGATCAACCCGACGACCTTCAAGAATACGATTCTGGCGGGCAAAGCGGGCATGTGGTCCATGAATGCGAACGAACTGATTCAATGGGAGACACAGCTGAAGCAGACGGTACCGGATGCGAAGCTTGAGATTATCCCGTCTCCGACAGGGCCTGATGGGAAGGGCGGTTATTATATGTATGGCGATGTAGCGCGGGCCTACTTCATTAACGCGAAATATAAGCAGCCGGAGAAAATTATCCGATTCTTCGATTGGATGCTGTCGGATGAAGCAGAGAAGTTCTTCACCTTCGGCGTCGAAGGGGAGACGTTCACGATGAACGGCGACCAGATGGATTACAAGCAGCCGACGGATTCACAGGCCGTGGACGAGGAGCGTTACCGTCAAGCTTTCTTATGGCTTATCCAAGATACGACGTACAATAAAGGCTCACTAAGCTTAACGGAAGAAGGCAAGAATTTGATGAGCGTGTTCGATAACATTCTCGCGAATGAAGGCCGTGACGGGATTGAATTCGAACCTAGATTGGAAGCGCTTAAAAAGAACCCGGATATCACACCGTTGTCCGATACGCCTCCGTCCGTATTGATTTCACATATGGTGAAGATGGTCTATGGCCAAGAACCGATCGAAAATTGGCCGAAGGTAATTGAAGAGTGGAAGTCTAAGGGCGGCAACGATGTTTTGAAAGAAGCAAATGAGAAGTTCCAGAAGAAAGAGGGCGTATTCCTGCCTCGCAGATAAATTTGAACGTTAAGTTAAGCACATCCCCTGTTGAAATATGAAATCGAGAGGAGCTGTTCCACGGATGTATCGGATTCTAATCGTTGACGACGAGCCCATGATTCTTAAAGGTTTAAGGATATTCATTCAGCAATACGGCCTGAGCATCTCATCGATCCGCTTGGCGTCGAACGGTCAAGAGGCCTTGACAGCCATGGAGGAAGAGCTCCCCGATTTCGTATTCACGGATATTCGCATGCCCGTTATGGACGGTCTTGCCTTATGCGAAAAAATTGCCGAGCTGGATTCATCGATTCAGACGGTGGTCATCTCGGGATATGACGATTTTACATATGCGCAGGCATCCATGAGTTATGGGGTTAAGGAGTATTTGTTGAAGCCGGTAGGCAAACGTCAGCTGCATGAGACGCTCCATAAGCTTGTCCAGCGGGCTGAGCGAATCCAGCCGGTCGCGGCGTATTTATCGGTGGCGAAGATGGATGAGTGGTTAGTGCGGTTCGAGCAGGCGATTTATTATATGGACCATGTTCAGACATTGGAGTTGATTCAGGTTTGGGAGCAGGAAATCACTGCCTATCGCATGCAGGATCGCCAGAAGAATGAAATGCTGGAGGAGTTCCATGGTTTACTCATGAAGAAGCTGAAGGCGCGGGATGTGAACATTGCGTTGGAGACCCGGCTGCATCTCGAAGATACGTTGACGTTCGCGGCTGCTTATCGTGTTTTTGCAAGCAGTATTCATCAGAAGCTCGACTGCCTGTATAAGAAGCGAAAAGGGAAGCCGAAGGATCCGATCGAAGAGGCGAAATTTTATATCGAGAAAAACTTGGCAAGTGAAGTATCCCTCGAGGAAGTAGCGGATCTGCTGGGGCTTCATCCGAATTATTTCAGCGTTATGTTCAAGCAAATGACCGGTGAGACGTTCGTGCAGTACCGTACGAAACGCCGTATGGAGTATGCCAAGCGCATGCTCAGCGAGGAACAGCATCGAATTACAGACATTTCTTATGCCGTAGGGTATGCCGACCATTCCAACTTTACGAAGACGTTCAAGAAATACGAGGGCATATCGCCTTCGGAATACCGTCAGAAGCTCGGGATCTAATGTTCCGGCGCAGCATATCACACCGTATTTTTGGATATTTCATGATATTAATTATTATTTCGCTATCGGTGGTCGGCACCATTACGTACGTGCAATCTTCGAAGCTGCTGGATCGGCAGTTAGAACGGTATTTGTCGCAAATGATTACGCATGCTGCCTATCATACGGATCTGTATTTACAGACCTTCGATAATGCCAGCAAAACCATCTTGTCCGATCGCGACGTGCTCAAATTCGTCGAGATGGATCCAAATGACAGCTATCAATATTATGAATTGTCGCAGCGGATACAGAGCAAAGTATTCGATTCGGCTTTTATTATCTATCCGCAGATCGATTTAATTTATGTCATTAATCAAGACGGAAAAGCGATCACAACCAAAGATATCTTCCAAGAGGAGGTCAAGGACTATACCTCTTATTATCATTTGGTCGAGAAAAATTTGCCCAAAGACGGGTCCGGCGCGATCATTAATTCGGCTACGGTAGCTCCTGGCGATGATCAGTATATTACCTTTATACGCCGGGTACGCGGGATTATCTCGCATCATCCCAGAGGGATTCTAGGCATGAAGCTGAACACCAAGGAAATCTCGAAACTCTGGGGCCAAATGGACCTCGGAGAGAAGGGCTATTCATTCATTGTGGACAGCAAGGGGAATTTCGTAGATAAGCCTAGTGAAATTAAGACGGATGATTATATGAATGAGGAGATTAAAGCGAAGCTGCTCTCGGGGACGCAAGATACCTTTACGGCTAAAGTAGGTGGCGAGAAACGGATGTACGTCTCCCAGTCTCTGCATGCAGCCGACTGGCATATGGTGATCTCCGTGCCAATCAAGGAGCTGCGCGAGCCCATTCTGAACATCCGATATACAACGGTAATCGCTGGAGCAGTTACATTACTGATAGCCCTATGGATTGCCGGCAGATTCGGCAAATCTCTCGTTCAACCGCTGAAGAAGCTTGTTCGCCACATGCGCATGATGGAGAAAGGCGAATGGCAGACCATCGACGATGATGAACGACAGGATGAGTTCGGATTCCTGATTCGAAATTACAATATTATGTTGACCCGGTTAACGGAAATGATTGAGCGGGTCTATGAAGCAGAACTCAAGTCGCAGAAGACGGAGCTGAATTTGCAGAAGATTGCATTAGAGCAGCATAAAGCAGAGTTTCAAGCGCTTCAGCTGCAGATTAACCCGCATTTTCTCTATAACACGCTGGAGACGATTAAATGCTACGCCGTTGTGCAGGATTCTGAAGAAATTATGGATATGGTCGAAGCGATGGCAGCGATGCTGCGGTATGCGATCCAGACGAATCTGCGCGAAATCACCGTCGTGAATGAGCTGAAGCATGTCTTGAATTATATGACCATACTGAAGCATCGGACGCAGCGGGATTTCGAATTGGACGTGGATATCCCGCCGGCCCTGCTGCTTCATAAGATGGTGCGATTAACGTTGCAGCCTTTAATTGAGAACATGTTCCAGCATGCGTTTCCCGACGGCATTCAAGCGCATCATCGGATTCGTATTGTTGCATCGGTTCAAGGGGAAGGGTTTCGGATTATGGTTGAAGATAACGGCGCAGGAATGACGGAAGCGCAGCTGCAATCCGTGCGTGAGAAGCTGCAGTTGAATCAATTAGCCGAGGCGGATTCCCACACCATCTATCATAAAGGTGGGCTTGGACTCATGAATGTGCACCGTCGGATTCAAATGGTCTACGGCGAGGTCTATGGACTCGCCATTGAGAGTATAGCTGAACAAGGTACGAGGATTACGATGTCTTTGCCGTTGGACGGCACTATTATATGCACTTATGAGGAGAGAGTAGGATGACGATAGATCTTCATGGCAAAATCGCGCTTGTAACCGGTTCGAGCTCAGGCATTGGCCGAGATATTGCAAAGACTCTTGCATCTGCCGGTGCGCAGGTAGCTGTTCATTTTCGGAGTAAGAGAGAACAAGCGGAAGCGGTGGTTCAGGAAATTACGGATGCAGGGGGAAAGGCTGCGGCTTTCTATGCCGATGTCACGCATGTGGATGAGATGGCGGCGATGGTGGAGTCGATTGAAGCAACCTTCGGGGGGAGCATCGGGATTCTGGTGAACAATGCGGGGAACTTGGTGAAGCGGGTACAGAACGAGGACATGAGCGAAGAGCACTACAACCAAGTCATGGACGTGAATTTGAAGTCATGCGTCTTTCTCAGCAAATTAGTTATTCCAGGCATGAGGCGTCAAGGTTCGGGTAAAATCATTCAGTTGACGTCCGTGGCGGCACATGACGGAGGCGGGCCCGGGGCATCGATCTATGCGGCCAGCAAAGCTGCTGTTATCTCGTATTCCAAGGGATTAGCGAAGGAACTTGCGCCCGATCACGTAAATGTAAATTGTATATCGCCCGGCTTTATCGGACAGACCGCATTTCATGACACCTTTACGTCAAATGAGGGGCGTACAGCAACAGTCGCAAGAATTCCGTTGGGGAGAGAAGGAACGCCGCAGGATGTCGCGGATACGGCATTATATTTGGCATCCTCTCTATCTAATTATGTGACTGGAGAGACCATTGAAGTGAACGGCGGATTATTCATGCGATAAGTTGGATGAAAAAGAAGGATGAAGAAGATGGAGGAGACGGCACATGAATACATTGAACGCATTGTATCAACCTTTAAGCGGCGATTTAACCGTTCAGTATGAGCCCTGTGAGTCTACGAAATGGATCGAGAATCCTCCGCGGTTCACCTGGATTCCTGCACGGTTGGAGGAAGACAGGTACATGCTGGAAGTATCTATAACGAAGGAGTTTCGAGCAGAGGAGACGCATCGGTTCGGTCCCATTCCTTATAACTTCTTTACTCCGGATCAACCGCTAGCTACGGGCACGTACTACTGGCGATATGCCTTGGTGGATGGAGAGCGGGCAGACATGAAGCAATCGGAATGGAGCCATATCCGCGAGTTCCATGTTCCGGAAGGACTGCCGCGAACCCCGCTTGCAACGAGGGCAGAACGATATGAGAAGGTGCAGGATGGACATCCGCGCATCTGGTTGCAGCCGGATGAACTTGCAGCATTCCGCGGGAAGATTCAAGCGGACCCTGAAGCAACCGGATGGGGAGCTTTCTATGAACGCTCTGTCATCCCATGGGTAACACGTGAACTCATCCCTGAGCCTGCACCTTATCCCAATAATCAGCGCAAGGCTTCCTTATGGCGCGAGAGCTACATTCATTGTCAGGAAGTGTTCTACGCCATTCGACATTTGAGTATTGCCGGGACCGTACTGCAGGATCCTGCTTTGCTTGCGAGAGCGAAGGAATGGTTGATGCATGCGGCTTCATGGGATACGGAAGGAACAACAAGCCGGGATTATAACGATGAAGCCGCGTTCCGAATCGCTAGTGCGCTCGCTTGGGGGTATGATTGGCTCCATGACGAGCTGACGGCCGATGAACGAGCTGACGTACGCAGGAAGCTGTTTCGAAGAACAGAGCAGGTAGCTATGCATGTGATGGAACGCTCGAAAATTCATCATGTTCCTTTCGATAGCCATGCCGTTCGCTCCTTGTCTTCGGTGCTTGTGCCTTGCTGCATCGCGTTATTTGATGAAGAGCCAAGAGCTAGAGCTTGGCTGGATTATACCGTGGAGTATTATTACACCCTGTTTTCGCCTTGGGGCGGGGAAGACGGAGGTTGGGCTGAAGGTCCTCACTACTGGACGACTGGAATGGCTTATTTGACGGAAGCGTTGGATTTATTGAACAAGTTCGCTCATTTGAATGTGTTCGTGCGACCCTTCTTCCAACATACGGGAGACTTCCCGCTCTACTGCTACAGTCCAACCACCTCGACCCGAACCACGTTTGGGGATAATTCTTCCCTTGGGGACGAGATCATCAAGAAGGTGGGGTATAACATTCGGCAATTCGCGGGTGTAACAGGTAACGGCTGGTATCAGTGGTACTACGAGCAATTGAAGGATAAGCATCCGGAAGCCGACAGCATGTTCTACAATTACGGATGGTGGGATTTCACCTTTGATGAGCTGCTTTATCGCCATAATTATCCGCTAGTGACAGCAGTAGAGCCTACGGGAATCTCACCTGTCAAATGGTTCCGGGATATCGGTTGGGTGGCGATGCACCACCGCATGTATGATCCGCAGGAACAGATTTCGCTGCTAACGAAGTGCAGCAAGTACGGATCTGTCAGTCATAGCCACGGGGATCAAGGAGCGTTCATGCTCCATGCATTCGGGGAGCCGCTGGCGATCGAGAGCGGCTATTACATTGCGTTCAATAGTACGATGCACGTGAACTGGCGCAGACAGACCAAGTCCAAGAATGCGATCCTGATCGATGGCAAAGGACAGTTCGCAGAGATGAACAAGGTGCTGAACATCGCAGCGAAGGGCGAAGTCGAGGAGGTTCAGCAGCACCGTCAATATTCGTATGTGCGTATGAATCCGACGCCGGCATATCGCGAATTCGTACCGTATTTGAAGCGTTATACACGCGAGATTTATTTTGTACAGAATTCGTATTTCGTCATCGTTGATGCGGTTGATTTAGAGCAGCCAGGCCAAGTGCAGTGGCTGTTCCATACGCTGCATGAGATGGAATTGAAGGGGCAATCCTTCCATGTAAACGGCGAGCATGCAGGGATGGAGGGACGTTTTATCTTCAGTTCATCAGGCGATCTGGCGCTGATGCAGACGAATGAATTCGAAGGCGTAGACCCGGATGAGATTCGGGGACTGGATAAGCATTGGCATTTGACAGCAACGGCTCCCGTCGCTTCTTCCCATCGGATCGCAACGCTGCTTCTTCCAAAACGACATACAGAGCGCGGGAAATACGTATCTTATTTTATGGATGATCAAGGGTTTAGCTATAATTTATATTTTACGGATAACGGACAGACACAGAAAATTGAAATTGCCAAGGCTTTTTAGAGGAGGAATTGATCGCATGAGCAATATCGGAGTCTGGGAACCTGCGGAGCCGGGCGTAACCCGCAAGATTATGACGCCAGGTGCGTCGCTAATGATGATGGAAGTACATTTCGAAGAAGGTGCGGAAGGGTATGAGCATGCGCATCCTCATGAGCAAATGTCATATTGCTTGAAAGGTCAAATCGAGTTTACGATCAACGGGCACAAGAGCATCATTGCCGCAGGGGAGCATATCGTCATCCCGATGGGTGCGAAGCATGGGGCAAGGGCTTTGGAGCCATCCGCGCTGCTGGATTGTTTTACACCGCTTCGGGCGGATTTAATTAAATACTAAATAAAAAACTCTCCTACTATGATACATTAGTATGGAGAGTTTTTTTGGTTATATAAGGAAGTGCAAATCGGAATAGAAAGGTGGAATTTGATTGGGAGAAATTCGTTTTGTGGACCGTGAACATATCGAGGAAGCTGCCGTGCTTGCCGATTCTATCTTCCGTAAAGAGGGACAGCCTTCCATGGCCGAAGAGTTTCCTGCCATTTTCTCAGGTCATTATGAATGTTCTGTCGGTTATTATGCAGAGGGTAAGCTGGTGTCGTTCATAGGCGTCGTACCAAGTCTTATCCAGGTAGGGAGTGCAACCTTGCCGCTCTTCTCTATTGGGTCGGTCTGCACGCATCCGGATCACCAAGGCAAGGGATATGCAGGCGCACTGTTGCAACGCGTGTTCGAACATATCGAAGCTTCCGGGGGATCGCTCCTGTATGTATCTGGCGATCGGAGCTTGTACATACGCAATGGATGTGCGCATTTCGGTTCGTTCCGCAGCTATGCGTTTACGCCGGAAGTGATGCAATCTCTGACGTGTGAGGATGCCCGGATCACGATTCGTGAGGCGGCGGAGAGCGATCGGTTCCGATTGCAGGCATGGTCCGACAGCAACGAGGTGCGATATCAGCGCAGTTTGTACGAGACATCGGTTCTGGTTCGCGCATCAGCGTTAGCAAGCCTAAGCTTGCTGGAGCAGAAGGTTTATATCGTCGAATCGGAGCGTCAACCCGTTGCCTACTTTATCTTGGGTGTGCCATCGGAGCTTGGTTCCAAGGAGAATCCATTTGTTATCGAGTATGGGGGAACGGTGAACGCGATGGTTCAAGGATTGGCAATCGCTTTCCATCGCCATAAGTTATCGACGCTTCGCATGCATGTATCTTGGCATGAGACCGATTTGTTTGAGGTCTTGCGGGAAGTTCCATCTACCGAGAGTCAGAATGAAGGGACGATTAAAATCGTCAATCCAGCGCGCCTGTGGGAACAGCTCACCCCGTATCTACTAGCGAAGGATGATGCTGCAGCCCGGCAAGTACATATTCGGAATGTTGACGGGCAAGCAGGGGCAGCTGACGTGCTAATGAACGGGAAGCTCCTTCGTCTTGATTCGCAGGCGTTGATTTCGCTCTTGTTCAATGCGGAGCCGAAGCTTTCCGAAGAGATTCTTGAACACTCCGAATACCGTGCGTTATTCCCCATCCCGTTGCCGTATGCGGGAGGACTCCATTTCATCTAAACTGGCAAAAGCCGTTAAACCCAAAGAGGTTTAACGGCTTTTTTTTATCCAACAAAACCTTATAATGGCGCGGTATACCGGCTTCCTTCCAGTACCATCCGGAAATGATTTTTCTCCTGCTGCAATATTTTCAGTGCATACCCCTCATATCCGATCCATTCCAATCCGAGGGAATAACCGCTTTTGGATTTTGTGACGAATAGCACGTTGAACATCGAAGCGTCGATTTCTCCGCCATCATCCACACGCCATGTGGAGCTCTTATCCTTGTGGCCGACGAAGTCATGTATGACGAGACCTGTTGGGGTGGTCAGTACAAGACTAGCCAACGGCAACTGCTTCCCCGTCTGCGTGAATTGCACGAGTCCGATTTGGATGTCGGAAGAAACCTGGCCGATCAGCGATTGCTTGGCTATTTTGCGCTGTTTTATCTTCTCGATCGAACGGACGGTGGAGGAAGAGAAGGCGCCTTTCGTCAGCGCTGTGTACGTTAGAAATTGATGACCTGTGAAGGTATCCTTCTCCGCCAGCACGATACTTGCGTTGCTCGGCATTTTGCCCGCGGGAAGTCGATACCGTTCTCCATTGTCTTGATCGAAATTGTAGGCGGTTTGTCTACCGGTCGATGATTCCGAGCCCTTCTGATGTTTCTCATAATGAATGAGCGTACGTAAACCGGGCGCATAAATAGCCTTGATATAACGCTTGGGATTCTTGGTGTCGAACCCGAGAAGCTGTTGGCCGGACGAGTCGACATACCCGAAGGTTAGCTTCGAGCCTTGCAATTGGTCGGTGGCTGCCGGTTTAGCACCTGCCTGCGCAGGCGTAGTAGGCGAGAGGAAGAGCATACTTCCAGCGATAAGGATACTCATCGCCATAGCTAGAATTTTTTTCATGGAAAAACTCCTTTGGGTTCGTAAGAATTAGAAATGCATAGCGAATATACCTTATTATGGATAAAATTAGCAAGCGGAAAATATATTTATAGGCAAATTTATTTCGATTGTAAAGGTTTTGTATCGATAATATTGAGAGTTTGTAAATCTATATACATGGCTTATGCAACTTTAATATAGTTACGGTGTAGTCAGAAATATCTATCCACTGTAGATCCAACATACTTCATACAAGGCGGTGCAGACACACGTGTTAAAGAACAAATGGGCACGACTATTATTGACGATTCCTTTATCGATGAGTTTCTTCGGATCAGCGATTCCTATGGCTTCCGTTAGTGCGAAAGCAACAGAAGTTCCGACCCAATCACCTCGGTCGAATGCAACAGGACAATGGATGTCCGGAGAATTTCATGTCCATACCTTTGAATCGGATGATGCGCAAATTTCATTAGAGGATGCATTGGACCATGCGTTTGATACATACGGATTTGATTGGATCGCAACGGCGAACCACTTGAGATCTTCCAAGCGAGACGATACGGGAGCAGACATTCCAGGAGGACCGATTCCTTTCTCCAAGGGCGCCATGGAATATGAAGTTCCGAAAATTAAACAATTACAAGCCCAAGGGAAATATGCGGGAAAGACGATTTTCTCCGGCTTTGAATGGGACATGCCTTCACATGAACACGTGTCCGTTGGTATCTTGGGTAATGAACCGAACTCAGAAGCAACGCTAAAAGCAGCGAATCAATTCGAATATTTGTTCACGAATCGGGACAAAACTTGGTTCGATCCGGCAGACGTTGCGGTGTGGGATCAACAGGGAAAGCGTGCTTATACAACGCATGCGGACGCATTGACTGCGGTGCAATGGCTCAAAGACAGATATGCCGAGACAAGTTATATGATACTGAATCATCCTTCGCGGATCGTAGGCAAATACACGATTGCGGACATCCGCGACTTAAATAATGCAGCGCCAGACATCGTATTCGGGATGGAAGGCATGATCGGCGGACAGATGGAACCTGATCGCGGCGGCTATAATACCGCATATAACACTGCCAACCCTACAGAGAACACGAATTACAAAAACAGATCCTATGGTGGGACAGACTACATGGTTGCCAAAGTTGGCGGTGTATGGGATGCCTTGTTAGGCGATGGCCGTCGGTTCTGGAACTTTGCGAATTCAGATTTTCACTTCAAAATAAGAGGTCCATATTCAAGCGGATACTGGCCAGGTGAATATTCCAAGAACTATACGTGGACCGAAGGCCGAGATATGCAATCCATCTTGAATGGCATGCGTTCCGGTAAATCGTTCTCCGTCTATGGCGATTTGATTAATGCCTTGGATTTCAACGTAGCGAGTAACGGTGTGAAGGAAGACATGGGCGGCGATTTGAAAGTAACCGAAGGGGATGATCTTCAGCTTACCATTCGCTTCAAGAGTCCAGCGAAGAACAACTATGAGTCCCCCGTGGACAGCGGCACTTCTGCGAACGCAGCGCCTCAGGTCGATCACGTGGATTTGATTGCAGGGGATGTTTCGGAAAAGGCGGAGCCTGGAACCGAGGCGTACAATAAAGATACGAACGATTCCACCAAGGTGATTGCAACCTTTACAAGCAAGGATTGGACGGTAGATAGCGAAGGCTATAACGTCATTCAATATGATCTCAAATCCGTTGATAAAAATCAGTATTTCCGCTTGCGCGGCACGAACTTAGGCATGAACGTGGAAGGGGAGACGCAAGACGGCAATCCGCTGCTTGACCCGATCACGAATCAAGCGGATGATAACACGCGTTTTAATGCCATTAACGATCGCAACTATCATGATTTGTGGTTCTATTCAAATCCAGTATTTGTTACGGTAGCCCCTGACGATGAGCAAGCTGTTCAAGATACGCTTCAAGCTCTGGATTTAGGCGATTTAAGCAACGTGACTGCCGACATCTCATTGCCGATCATCGGTGAGCGTGGAACGCGTATTGACTGGACAAGTTCAGAACCAACAATCATCACGAACGACGGAAAATGGGTTGCGCAGCCTGCGAATAATAGCTTGGTGACTCTTACAGCTACGATCATGCGCGGAGAGGCGAAACGAACCAAGACTTTTTTTGCATTGGTACAAGGGGTTGATCCTTCAACGGTGCAGTTACGTAATGCCATGATGACCGCTGACGGATTGCCATATCCGAACAGTTCATGGACGAATCAAACCGTGACAGCAAGCGTGTACGCAGACGTGTATGCTCCAAGTACATCTGCTGTGATTGAGCTGTCTTTGGACGGCGGAGAAAATTATCAGCCGTATGCAAGTCATGAAGCACTCGAGTTTGCACAAGAAGGGGAGCATTCGCTTCTATTCCGGGCAACGGACGATTTGGGTAATCAGACGGTATTGCCGCTTGTGGTGAAAATAGATAAAACATTGCCCGTCATTAGCCTCGTAGGATCTCCTTCCATGACGCTTACGGTAGGGGACACGTATCGCGAGCCAGGTGCTAAGGTGACGGATGCGGTAGGCGTTCCTGGAGAAGTCACGGTAACGGGCGATGTGAATACGTCTGTAGCCGGCACTTATGTTTTGCATTATCATGCAGCGGATGCCGCTGGAAATCAGGCTGTAGAGGTGCAACGTACGATTCATGTTGTATCCCAAACAGGCGGCACGAAACCGCCGACAGGTGATGGTTCAAGCACTGGAGGCACGATCCCAACAGCGCCGACACCGGAAGTAACGCAGCCATTGCCATCTGCGCAAGTGGATGTATCTGCTGCCGTAGGTGCAAAAGGCAGTATCCCGAATGTCGTACAGTGGGTGATTCCACAAGGAGCGGTTACAGCAGACGGCAAGATGAATATTGCTGTTCTGAATGAAGAACAAGCGCCATCGACAGGAGCACAAACCGTCTTGAGCCCAATAATTGCGTTGACAAGCACGTCGAACCCAACCTTATCTAAACCAATGACATTAACGCTACATTATGATGCGGATAAGCTTGCAACGGGACAGAAACCGGCTGTGTATTATTACAATGCAGCGATTCATAGCTGGATATATGTCGGAGGATCCCTGAACGCGGATGGTACGATTACTGTGGATCGGAAGAAGCTAGAGACCTTTGCCGTATTCGGTTATGAACCGATTGTATTCGCGGATATGAATGGACATTGGGCGAAAACGTCTATCGATCGTCTCACGGGAATGCAAGCGATCCGTGGTTACGAAGATCATTTGTTCCATCCGAACGACCAAGTGACGAGAGCGCAGTTTGCAAGCATTTTTGCAAAAGCCCTTGGGCTTCAAGCCAGTGGAAATGCTCTAGTATTTAACGATACGGACGAAATTCCAACCTGGGCGAAGTCAGATATCGCTGCCCTTGTGGAAGCAGGGTGGATTAGCGGGTACAAGGAGAATGGGCAAGTCAGCTTTAAGCCGGATCAAGTGATTACAAGAGCGGAGATCGCGGTGATGCTGAACCAAGCATTGCATTTAGATTCGCAGTCGGCTGGCGATGCGACAAGCCAATTCAAAGACGTATCGCAAATTCCAAGCTGGACGCATGCATCGGTGAATTCCCTCGTCCAATCGGGAATTATCCAAGGTTACGAGGATCAGAGCTTCCGCGCTAATAGCCATGCGACTAGAGCAGAAGCTGCGGTGATGATGAATAAGTTGTTGGATGCGTTGAATAGGTAGAATGGAAAATAATGAAAAGGCTGGCACCGTGGTATCAACCACAGGCGTGTCAGCTTTTTTGTCGCGCCTAAATAAGAATAAGCCATGCCTATCAAATATAGTAATATTTTTACAACAAAAGAGGATTTATGGAAGAAATTGTAGAATGATAGATTGTACTTCAAAACGTAGGAGGATGATGAAATGGATTGGAAGAATAAGAATTTCTTCGGGATTGCCGCTGTGGTTGTGGTTACTAGTATATCGCTATTCGTGACCAGTACGCCGGTATTTGCGGCGACAACGTCGTTCGGTAAATGGTCTAGCCGTACGCAGACGATGTATATTTCCACGGGTGCAGATATCTCGGCTTGGCAAAGCGGGGCATCCAAATGGAAGAATGCTACGAATTACAATATTTCGACTGCCATCGGGGTGAATTCTACCTATTATACGGTCGATGTGAATAATTCGAAGGTCGATTGGGATGGTCTGACGACATATAATGTACTGAACGGTAAAATCACGCAAGCAACCTTAAATCTGAATACATATTATACCGCGCAGAGCAAATATACGAGCAGCATCAAAGCCGGGGTCACCGGTCATGAAGTAGGACATTCATTGGGACTGAATCATACATCCGTAGTCGAAACGAGTTCTATTATGCACCCGTATACGTTCAATAGTAACGGTACGTTGGCAAGGTCTCTATCCCCATCTTCATCGGATATTTCCGTCGTAAATGGTCTCTATCCAGCCTTGCTCAAGAATGAGCAGACCGATCCGAGCGAGTCGGAGTTGACGACGGACCCAAACATTGTGTATATGCATCCGTCATGGGCTGTCTATTACGCCAATGAACAAGAATTGAGAGAAGCGGCTGATCTTGTTGTCTATGCGAAAGTGTCCGATCGCAACATGACGCCTTTTCAAATTAATGATATTAGCACGTATGTGACCGAGACGAATGTAGACATTCTCGATGTCGTGAAAGGCGATTTGACACAGCCGGGTGATCGGATTGTTGTATCCCAAATGGGAGGAACTTTCGGGAATATGAAGGCAATTTCAGACAGTTCTACGCTGCTCCAGAATGAGCAGGTTGTATTATTATTTTTGCGCCAAGTGGATGAGAATACCTACCGTCCGATCAATGGTGACGATGGTGTATACGTAAGCACGGGAGGAAGCTTTCATAATATTTCAAGTCAGCAGGCGTTGAACGAATCTCTTCTTCCATAATAGAGATGAATCGTAAGATATCGCTCGAACCTTGAAACATTGCGAACATGAATTACGTTTGGAAAATAGAGGTGATGTTTCATGCGAAAGCTGATGATTCTAATTCTAGTCGTGATATGTTGCGCTTGTTCGAATACGAAAAGCGATTCAACAACAGCGACACCACTCATATCTGAACAAAAAACAGCTCATTCGATCCCGTTCCCGCTCATCAAATGGAATCATCACATCTATCGAATAACGACTGAAAATGTAACGGATATTGAACTTGAAATCGGCGAAATCGAATATCAATCGATGAATGAAGAACGAGAGACGCCAGACAACTTCTCGACGTCTTATCCGGCGGGAACGAAGTTATATAAAATTCTAGACATCGATACAAGTGAGGCGATTGCCATTCAAGAGGATGCCGGCACGTACGTGAAGGCCGTTGCGAATTAATCGTCACAAATATACAAATTGGATATAAGCATGCGCACCCTGTCAGTTGCCAGCAAGAAGGATATACGATCCTTTGGTTACTGACGGGGTGTTTGTTGTATTTTTTCGTAATTCCTCAAAAAAAGTGTACAATAGCGTTATACATATATAGAGGAGGCATTTACCACCGATGAGTTATGAGACTTTTTTCCAAAATAACAGAGAACAGCATTTGAACGAATTGAAAGAATGGTTATCCATTCCTAGTATTTCTGCCTTGTCCGCGCACAAAGCAGATGTGAATAAAGCAGCGTCTTGGTTGGAAGAGAAGCTGAAAAGCGCAGGGCTTGAGCATGTGGAAGTTCATCAGACGAACGGGCATCCGATTATTACGGCAGATTATTTGCATGCGCCAGGGAAACCGACGATTCTGGTCTATGGGCATTATGACGTACAGCCGGTCGACCCGTTGAACCTATGGACCACACCGCCGTTCGAGCCGGACATTCGGGAGGGTAAACTTTATGCCCGCGGCGCGACAGACGATAAAGGACAATTGTTCCTACATGTCAAAGCCGTCGAAGCGATTCTTAGAGAAGAGAAAGAGCTTCCCGTGAACATTAAATTCTGTATCGAAGGGGAAGAGGAAATTTCCAGTGCAAGCCTTCCGCCATTCTTGGATGCGAATAAGGATAAGCTGGCGACAGATGCGATCATCATCTCGGATACCTCATTATTAGAGCCAGGGAAACCGGCAATCAGTACAGGTCTTCGCGGTCTATGCTCGCTTGAAATTGAGATCAATACGGCCAATACGGATCTACATTCCGGAACGTTCGGCGGCGGTGTACCGAATGCACTGCATGCAATCGTCGAATTGTTGGCTACGCTTCATGACAAGCAAGGACGTGTGGCTGTAGAAGGCTTCTACCAAGGCGTACCTGAGCTGTCATCGATGATGCGTGAGGAATTTGCGAAGCAGAACATGGATGAGCAAGCTTTGACGAATAAGCTGGGTCTTGAGACTTTATACGGTGAAGAAGGTTATTCGTTCGTGGAACGTACAGGAGCTCGCCCAACGCTTGAATTGAACGGGGTATACGGCGGATTCCAAGGCGAAGGCACGAAGACGGTCATTCCGAAGGAAGCGCTTGCGAAGATTACTTGCCGATTGGTTGGCGATCAAGATCCGCAAGACATTTTGGATAAAATTAAAGTACATTTGAACAGCCATGTACCAACCGGAGCAACCTTGAAAATCACGGATGGCGAAAAGGCCCGTGCATTCAATATCGATCCAACGGATCGTGTGCTTCAAGTGGCAGCTGACGCGTATGCAAGCGTGTATGGAACACGTGCCCTGTTCACGAAAGACGGCGGTTCGATTCCGATCGTGGAAACCTTCTCGCGTGTACTTGGCGCACCCGTCGTCATGATGGGCTTCGGTCTACCGGACGAGAACCTGCATGCACCGGATGAGCACTTTAATTTGGAGAACTTTGATAAAGGTTTATTGACGATTGTCGAGTTTTTGAAGACGGTATAACATGTCCCGTTCCAATATTCGATTGATGCGTATTTATGAACCGCCTACACCCGAAGACGGTTACCGCATTCTGATCGACAGATTGTGGCCGCGTGGGGTATCTAAACAGCAAGCCGCCATCGACGAGTGGATGAAAGAGATCGCTCCAAGCCCCGAGCTGCGCAAGTGGTTCTGCCACCAGCCGGACCGGTTCGAGACTTTTAGCGAATGCTATATTCGTGAACTAGAGGAAGACTCCAACAAGAGTACGCTCGCCGATCAAATATGTGAACTATCGCTTGATAGGGCGGTTACGCTGGTTTACGCCGCCAAAGATTCTGTTCATAATCATGCTAACGTGTTGTATCGGTGGTTGATTTCCCGCTAACCGAACATGGGCTGTCCTTTAACCTTACGAAGGTTAGGGGCAGTCCTTTTTTGTGCACATTGCTCAGCGATCGGTTAGGAAAAAAAGAAGTAGAAGACCGTACAAAGTAGAACAGAAAAGGGAATGGGTATGGGGTGGAAAAGCGAAAGCGTCCGCCTTTGAAATCGTGTTATTACCGCATAAATAAATTCAAACAACACGATTTCAACAGCGGTTGGAACCCCATACCCATCCCTCCCCCATGCGGGAAACGTATGGGTATAAGCAAGGACCTGGCCATCGGCCAGGTTTTTCTTGTATCAAGTATGTATGCTTAACACTCTTCCATATATCTATATCCGCGTTTCACGCCATCTCCTATATACAGAATGTTATTGAGCATGGAAGGTTGCAATCTGCCTTCTTGATCCAAATATTCGTTGGCAACATATCTTCCTTGGACAGCAGCTAATACATTGGTAATCCCCTGATATAAATCTCGCTCTATCACATCCGTCAGCGTACATTCAATAGTTATCGGGCATTCCTGAATGACGGGGGCATTGACCAGCAACGATTTCACCGGTGTCAGCTTAACCCCCTCAAACTTGCTGCATTCATAACCGGATTTGGATCCGCAGAAATCGATTTCCTGTACAAGGGAACGATCGGGTATATTAATCACAAAATCTTTTACATGCTTGATTTCATTAACTGCAAACCCTTTGGTGTTGAAGCCGAGAACAACCATATTTTTTAGCGTATATGAAGATGATATCGTAGTTACATGGGGTACTCCGTTTCTGTCATAGAAGCTAATAAGAATGACTGGGAAGCCATAATACATTTTTTCATAGTTAACTTTAGTCTTTTCCATTACACAAATCCTCCTGAAAAATGAAAATAAAACCTATAGCAATTTAGTCCTCAATGACCTCAGACGGGCTTGCCCCAGGCGGAATGATCGGATACACATTCATCTCTTCCGCAATATCAAACTCCATGACGACAACACCCTCCTTTTTCCATGCTTGAGCAATCACTTGTTCCGCTTCCGACAGGTTATCCGCGTGGTAGCCGGAAGCTCCAAAGGTCCTCGCCAATTCCGGGAACGCAGGCGATGAAATTTTAACAGACGAATATCGCTTGTTGTGGAATAACTGCTGCCATTGCCTAACCATCCCTAAATATCCATTGGTTAATATGACGATTTTAATGTTCAGATTCTGATCAACTGCGGTCATCAATTCTTGAATATTCATTTGTATACTTCCATCCCCGCTAATACATACAACTTCACGGCCGGGACAAGCAATCGCAGCTCCGATCGCAGCCGGTAGACCGAAGCCCATTGTACCCAGACCGCCTGAAGTAACAAAGGTACGTGGTTGTGAGAAAGGATAGTTATGCGCGGTCCAGATTTGATGTTGGCCCACATCTGTGGCGATAATGGCGTTCTCCGCGCATTGCTTATGGATGAATCGAATCACATCTTGCGGCTGGAGCCTGCTGTTCTCTACTGCCGGCAGGGCAGGAACCCGTTTGGACAAGTGGGAGATCTCGTTATTCCAATCCTTCCATGATCCTGACAAATTGTGTTCTAAAAGCCCTTTGAGTACAGCTTCTGTCGTTCCATGCACCGCAAGGTCAATATCGATGTTTTTATTCAATTCCGCTTCTTCGATGTCCACTTGAATCTTATAAGAGCGGGAGGAGAAAGCCTGCCGGTTTCCGGCTACTCTGTCGCTAAAGCGGACCCCGAGGCATAGCAGCACGTCTGCCTGTTGAACGGCCCGGTTAGCGGCGACGGTACCATGCATCCCCAGCATGCCTAGATGAAGTGGATGTTGTGACGGGAATGCGCCAAGTCCCATAAGTGTTGATACGACAGGCAGTTGGGCTCTGTTCATAAGCTGCAGCAATAATTTCGGAGTTTCACCTGCCATGCATCCACCACCGATCACAACGACCGGGCGCTTCGCCATCGTCAATTTGTCAGATATCAGCTTCAATTGTTCTACGGGAATATCTGTGTGGCAGGAATATTTTTTCAACAGTTGAGGAGTGAGGAGTGATCTCGTTGGGGCATATGTATACCCCGTTTGAGCAGTCATGACGTCCTTCGGGAGATCAACGAGAACAGGCCCCGGACGTCCAGTCATGGCGATATGGAAGGCACTGCTGATAATTCGCGGTAAGTCATCGATATTCAGAACCATGAAATTATGCTTGGTAATCGACATGGTCATGCCGAAGATATCGACCTCCTGAAAGCTGTCCAGGCCGATCATTTGTGTTGGCACTTGGCCTGTTAGAACAACCATAGGCACGGAATCCATATAGGCATTGGCGATCCCTGTTATGGCATTCGTCGCACCTGGCCCGCTGGTAACAAGCGAAACTCCCGGTTTACCTGATACGCGTGCATATCCGTCTGCAGCGTGAACGGCAGCTTGTTCATGTCTGACAAGGACATGCCGGATCGACGGGCTATCGTACAGTGCGTCATAAATGGGAAGCACAGCACCGCCAGGATAACCAAAAATCGTATCAACATCGTGTTCAAGTAATAGTTCAATGAGTAATTCTGCACCTGTCAATGGGCTACACCTCCAATTTTATATGAAAGCATACCCTAGGAATGATAAGGACATAGTGATTGCAATCACTGTTATTCATAAAATGTGTGCAAGATCACTCTCTTGTTATCGTGATATGTTAGACTGTAGCCATTATCCAATATAGTAACGAAAAGAGGCGCAGTGGGCATGAAAGAAGCATTTACTTACGAGGACATGAAGTTAATCGGTCGGGAGAAGCTGGGGAACCAGGTGCCATTGGAGCTGTTCCGAACCATTCGGTTGATCGGCTTGCATCAAGCACTGCCTATGGGCGGTAAGGGAACGACCGTCACCATCGGCCGCAAAATCGGAGAGTCGCTGCCCGTATCCACATTAGAGGATATCTTGGCACTGTTCGAAGAGCTGCAGATTGGGATTCCGAAAATTGTATATCAGGATGAGCATAAGCTTCGGATCGTTGTTGAGGAGTGTTTCTGCAAGGGGCTTCCCGTGATGGAAGGGAAGATGGTCTGCGATTTGGAAGGGGCCATATTAGAAGGGGCTCTTCATAAAATATCCAAAGATAAGGTAGCTGTACGAGAAGTGAAGTGCAATGTAAGCGGGGATGAACATTGTGAATATGAGGTTCGTTATATGCGGTAAGGTTTTCCCATACATAAGAAACCATAAGGGTTGTTTCTCTCGAATACCTAAGAACCCATAAGGGTCGTTTCGCTTGAATAGCTTGACGAAATCGAAGCCTCCCACGATGAACTCGTGAGGAGGCTTCTTTGTTTTTGTATTCGAAAAAGAATATTCGGTGGCGGTACAGGACATATCCTATGAGAGCCACGAATTGTGAACCATTGCGGTTTTCATCCTTTTTTATCGGAAATATCGACGCTTAAATATATGCCAATCCGTTAAAGTTATAGGATAATCTAATATAGCTTTGCCACCAACACGAATTCGCGTACATAAAATGGATTTTCCAACAAAGCTACACCATCAGTCCTTTTTCGCGGACCTATCCTGGATTTATCCAACATAGTTTCACTACCAGCACTAAAACGCACACCTATACTGGACGTTTCCAATATAGAGGGGGGAAATCAGCATTTTAGAGGCATTTTCAGCACATTCTATTGGATTTATCCAGTATAGAGTGCGAAATCGTACTGAAAACGGCGAAGTTAGTGGATTTATCCAATATAGCACCACCACAAACACTTTTTCCCCACCTGTACTGGAGGATTTTAAACAACATAGCTAATTTCATTCACCTTCATCATTGTTATAGATCGTTTTAAATTGATTTTTCTTCTACGAAACGAGATCTAACCCAAAAATATGGTACCGAAAAGTCCTCTGGACTTTATTGACACGCTGAGAGGGGTCTATACCCCTCGTTTGTTGCCCCATACCAGACTGTGAAGCTGGGGGAGGACGCGTACGTCCTTTAATTCGGATGACGCCATCACCAGCTCAATGAGTTGTTCGTAACGTAAGAGTAAGTCGCTGGCATGATTCGCGATATCCATCCGCTGAACATCGGGATTGCCAACCTGAAGGTATAGTGGAATGCGGGGGTAGCGGCTATGCACTTCCTTCGCATAATTTAAGTCTGTCAGATCAAAAATAACGACCTTTAGGCTCATCGCATATTCTACAGGTCGTTTCGATAGTTTCTCTACGATGTCGTCCAGCCTGCTCCAATCCGTTGACATCCCAGAGCTAGGAGGCTTGGGTGAGAGCGTGACCTGTTCGACCCGCGCAAGCCAATCTTGCCAACGCGAGCCTTGGGTTTCAACCGCAAGGGTCATTCCTTGGCGATGGAGCAGGTCAACAAGCTGGCCTAGGGAAGGGAGGAGAGCTGGGTTGCCTCCGGATAGCGTGACATGCGAGAATCGGTTCCCTCCGATATCGTGCAGCTCATTCCAGATCTCATCTGCATGCATGTGGCGGATGGCATCTTTGCCGCTGCCATCCCAGGTAAAGGCCGAGTCGCACCAGTCGCAGTGGTAATCGCACCCTGCGGTACGAACGAACATGGTCTTCTGACCGATGACCATGCCTTCGCCCTGGACGGTCGGACCGAAGATTTCGAGGACGGGAATCTCCCGCTGAGATGCATCACGCATCATACATCCACTCCCGTCGAACTTCAGCGTAGCTGGTTCCTGTCTCATAAAGTCGTACAAATTCTGTCCGTGCTTCAATCAAGGTCGATTGATAAGGCGCCGACTGAAGCGCGAGCTCCATCTTTTCGAAGAGCCATACGACCATATTTTCGGCCGTCGTATTCATCGGAGGCAGCGTCTCATTTAAATAACGATGGTCAAGGAAGATTTCAATTTCATGCTTCCAAATTTCTTTAATCGTACCAAAATCAACGGTGATTCCGATCTGATCAGGCAATCCGCTAATTCCGAAGACAACTTTATACGTGTGACCGTGCAGATTTTTGCATTTCCCTTCATAGGCATGCAAATGATGCGCCGCGTCGAACGTGAATTCTTTGCTAACGAGCACACGACGGTTATGATATCTCAACTGTTCCTTGGTGATATCGTCCCCGAATTTCTGAAGGTGTTCTACGATGCGGAAAGGACCTGGCGTTCGATTCATGGCTGCAGCGCCTCCTGACGCGACTGAAGATAGCTCTCCATCCCAGCTCTTCGAAGCTTGCAGGCTGGACATTCGCCACATCCGTCGCCAATCACGCCGTTATAGCAGGTCAGTGTGCGTTCCCGTACAAACTCGAAAGCGCCTAGTTCATCGGCTAATTTCCATGTTTCTGCTTTGTCGATCCACATGAGCGGTGTATGGATGACGAAATTGTAGTCCATGGCTAGATTCAAGGTGACGTTCAGTGATTTCACGAAGGAATCTCGGCAATCGGGATAACCGCTGAAGTCTGTCTCACACACGCCAGTGACAAGATGTCGAGCGGAGACACCTTTGGCCAGAACGGCCGCGAAGCTTAAGAACAAGTGATTGCGCCCTTCCACGAATGTGCTTGGAAGTTCTCCTTCTTCATGAACAATCGGAATATCGCTGCGCGTCAGCGCATTTTGGGTTAATTGACCAAGCAAGCTCATGTCCAGGACAGTAAGTTGGACTTTTAGTTCGGCGGCAATGTCTTTGGCACAGTCAATTTCCAGCCGATGCCGTTGTCCATAGTCGAAGGTGACGGCTTCCACCTCGCGGAATTGCTGTAATGCCCAGAATAGACAGGTCGTACTGTCTTGACCTCCACTGAACACGACGACTGCTTTTTCATTTTTAAGCATAAAAAAACCTCTCAATCTTCTAAGATTTATCGAAGATGGAGAGTTTCTTGAACTTTCACCGCAAAAAACAAGCCCTTGCGCAAGAGACGCCGGGCGCCATTAGTTTTTTATAGAGGGAGTTCGCGAACCTCTCCCATGCCATTAGCATGGTCTTCTATGTTGTAGATCCCGTTTATTATAACACACTTGATTCGCGTGAAAAGGGGAGCAGTTGTCGAATCTATGACGTAAAAGCATGGAAGGAATCACGAGCTAGGCAAGCTGACGAATGGCTGTCCCGATGACCGAACAAGAATAATCGAATTGCTCCTGCTCTTGTGCCGTGAGTTTCAATTCGACAATTTCTTGAATGCCTTGTCTCGTGATGATGGCGGGGACTCCTGCACACATCCTCTGCTGCCCATATTCCTGATCTAGAATGGCGGAGACGGCAATAATACGATGATCATCGTTCAGAATCGAACGGGTAATATAGGCTAAGGCGTTACCGATGCCATAGTGTGTCGAACCTTTTCGCTGGAAGATTTCCCATCCTGCATTTTTCGTTTGCTGCGCCACACGATCCAGGTTCAAATGTTGGAACCGCTCCGGATGCTGCGTCAAAATATCGAGGAGGGGCTTGCCGCCGACCGTCACATGCGACCAAGCCGGGAACTGAGATTCACCATGTTCGCCGAGGACATAGCCTTGAATACTTCGGGGATCTACAGGGATATATTCGGACAGCAATGTTTTGAGCCGGGCAGAATCTATGGAAGTCCCGGTACCAATCACTTGATGTCTTGGCAGACCTGAGATTTGCCATACCATGTAGGTGACGACATCGACGGGATTGGATGCGGTCAGGAATACACCGCGAAAGCCGCTTTTCATGATTTTACCGATCATTTCCTCATAGATGCTTACCGCAGAGCTTAATTCGTCCAATCGATTATGACTCTCCTTCGGATAAGCTCCCGCACATAAAATAATGATATCCATATCGCTGCATTGCTCGTAGGTTCCCGTATACACCTTCGTACGTGCATGTACAAAATCCATCCCATGCGAAAGATCTAATGCTTGCGCGTAAGCCCGGTCAGGTGTCCGGCCGATGAGCATGATTTCATCGCAGACCGATTGATTCATCAACGAATACGCACAGCTTGAACCGACTGAACCGACTCCGACAATCGCTACTTTCCTCGCATTGCTCCGCATGATTTCAGCTCCTCTTGTTCATATAATTTAGTATATGTTGAATCGCCTAAGAGATGTGACGGCGAAGAGAGGGAAGATTACATTTCTTCGAAAAGAAATACTTGAGGGTATCAGGATATGTAAGATGTACGAGCATAGGATGTCGTTCTTCTTCATTTTGGTTGATTTCCACCAAATTGTCGCTTTAAATAGGTATTGTAATGTTATAATAGAACTATAGTTCGTATTTTTTTCGAAGAGGTTATTCGATGACTAATCATAAAGAGGTTAAATTTACGGAAGTTGAACTAGATCGTGGGGAAGAGCAAGGGATGGTGATCCCTTCTCGTGATGATGTGCAGGCACATGAGAAATCGATTCCTACGGTAGAGATGAAGCTGATCACGAAAGTTAGCACGGCAGAGCAGCGCTTCTTGATGCAGGCCCGGGAGTTGGAGCACCGTACAGAGACCTATGCGTCTTTTGTACCGTTCATGACGTATTGGCCAACATACAGCAACATGAATGCCCAGCAGGAATTCTGGTATTTCTACTGGCGCACGGAAGTTCGGAGTGGACGATATCCCGAGACGGATTTGTCGTATATCTTCTTGCATACCTATGAATTGCTTCAAGGCGTCGGATGGCAAGAGCCCATGCAAGGTTACCGTTATCTTATGGATTTGTGGACAGCGTATCAAAATACGTATGCAAAACTCAATTTCTATATGGTGGACTGGGTGTCGGATTTCGTCTTGGTCCATCAGCTTGATATTTCCTTTCAAGAAATTATGGAAGTATCACCGCATGGGCTCGTCGGAGAATTATTGGATCTTGAGCTGATGCGGGGCTTCACAGCCATGCCTGTTGAATTGACCTGGGACATGCTAGAGAAACTGTCGAATTACAATGTGCAGCAAAGTAAGTTCTATGAGGCAGGCGGGAAGGAGTTGCTTCCGCTCTATGTTCCGAGAGTCGTCTCTCTCGTGGATGGCTATGTCTCCAAGAAACATGGCAAGCGACTCATCGAGATGTTCCATCCCGGAGAAGCGGAGCGGCGGGAACGATATTTGTTCGGCAGCAGCGTATACGATACATCGCTTTATGGCAGGACGATATCGGTTAGTGCTGTCCGAGTCAGCGAATATAAGCCGTTGAGGGAATTAATGACTCAGCTGATTCGTCTAAGCGAGAACATCCTCCGCGGATTGCATGGCTTCAAAGGCAAATTAAGATCGATCCAGGTGGAAGCGGAGATGGAGTCTTTAATACAGCGGTTTATTGAACGGGAATACCATAAGACGGCTGCTATGCAGCGTGCACGTGAAGCGGTCGTGATCGATCCAGATCGACTGACACAGCTGCAACAAGACTCCGATATCGTCCGTGAGCTATTAACCGTGGAGGAAGCTTTGCTTCTCGAAGAGGAACTAATGCCTCATGATGCAGTGGTGGAGCAAGTCGAGCAAGTCGCAGATGACGAACCTGTGGCCGTGAATAACGAGGAGCCGCAAGGAGAGTGGGCACAGCTGGCTGCACAGCTAGAATCCTTGCACCTTAAGGCCTTAGCCGCGTTAGTCGAAGGATCAGGTTATTCGGAAGTGATGGCCTTGGCGAATGCGCAGGGGACGATGCCAGAGCTGCTCCTCGACCATATTAATGATGTTGCGATGGAAGTCATCGGTGATTTGCTGATTGATGGCGAGACGATTGTTGAAGAATATATCCCCCTTATAGAACAGATGTTGAGGTGATTCCCTATGACTGAGTTGAAAATCCCCAAACGCATTACCACCGCATTGGTGAACTCGTTAACGGCAGGTGTCGTGCCGCGTATTGGACTTGAGCATGTTGCCGTTGGCCGGAAGCAAGAAATTGAAGCGATATTATCCGATTTGGATAACATTGCGGAAGGCGGGGCTGCTTTTAAAATTATTGCAGGCCGTTACGGAAGCGGGAAGAGCTTCCTGCTCCAGATGATTCGCAATTATGCGATGGACCGCGGGTTTATCGTTGCCGATGGTGATTTGTCACCAGAGCGGCGGCTCGTCGGCACGAAAGGACAAGGACTCGCAACATACCGGGAGTTAATGATGAATCTCTCAACCCGTACCCGTCCGGATGGGGGCGCATTAGAGACCATGCTGCAGCGTTGGATTGCCGCCCTTCAACAAGCTGCGATGACGGAGTTGGGACTTAGCCCAACGGATCCTGCGCTTCATCTGGAGGTTGAACAAAGGATTGTCGCCGTGACGAACGAAATGCAGAACATGGTGCACGGGTTTGATTTTGCGAAAATTCTAGCGGCGTATTGGAACGGTTATAAGCTAGCGGATGACGAATTAAAGCAGTCCGCTTTACGCTGGCTGCGAGGCGAATATCCGACGAAGACAGAAGCGAAGAAAGACTTGCATGTCGGCGTGATCGTAGATGATGATAACTGGTATGAATATATGAAGTTATGGGCGGAGTTCGCAGCTAAGATTGGGTACAAAGGGTTATTGCTCTTCATCGACGAAGGCGTCAATCTCTATAAAATTACAAATAGCATCTCACGGCAGAGCAATTATGAGAAGCTGTTGACGATGTTCAATGACACGATGCAAGGGAAAGCGGAATATCTCGGCATCTTCATGGGCGGAACGCCGCAATTTGTGGAAGATGAACGAAGAGGTTTGTTCAGCTATGAAGCATTGCGATCCAGACTGGTGACAGGACGATATTACGTAGAAGCCTTACGGAATTACAATGGACCGATTATCAAGCTGGATATGCTATCGTACGAAGAAATTCTAGTCCTCTTGCAGCGATTGAGGCTAATTCACGCATTGCATTACGGGTATGAAGCAACGCTCACGGATACGCAGCTGGTTGCTTTCTTGCAGAAAGCCGTGGGGATGCTTGGAGCGGACGAGCTACTTACGACCCGCGAGATTATCCGTGATTTCATGGATATGATGCATACCCTGCACCAACACCCGGGAACGGACTTTGATACTCTTCTTGGCGAGCGCGTCGTTCAGCCCGCGGCGTCGAATCCCGATGACGAACTGGGTGACTTCCTTGCGGAGTTTGAGCTATGAGCCATCCGTTCTATCGACTAGCGCCGTTTATTCAAGAATTTATCTATAAAAGAAAATGGGACAAGCTTCGCGAAGCTCAGGTGGAAGCATGTCGGATTCTTTTCGATACGCCCAACCATTTGCTGATCGCATCGGGAACGGCGTCCGGGAAGACGGAAGCTGCTTTTTTCCCAGCGCTGACAGAACTTCACCATCAACCTTCTAAATCCGTCGGCATCTTGTACATTGGACCGTTAAAGGCCCTGATTAATGATCAATTTGAACGGTTGAATGATTTGTTGCGTGAAGCTCATATTCCGGTCTGGCATTGGCATGGGGATGTTCCGCAATCGGAGAAGACGAAGCTGGTGAAAAACCCTTCGGGGGTATTACAAATCACGCCGGAATCGTTGGAAGGCTTACTTATGAATAAACCGAATGCGATCCCGGCGCTATTTCAAGATCTGAGATATGTTATTATCGACGAAATTCATGCCTTTATGGGGGCGGATCGCGGATTACAGGTTCTGAGCCAGATCGCTCGAATCGAGCGAATGGCAGGCTGCCGACCGCGACGGATCGGACTTTCTGCAACGTTAAGCGATTACGCTACAGCATCCGATTATCTTGGCGCTGGATCCCTAGACTCGGTTGAAGTGGTGGCGCCTCAAGGCGGACGCAAGCTGCGGCTGAATGTCGAGCATTTCTCATTTCCTAGCGCACGAACAGAGGAACAGAGTGAACACTTAGCCAATGCGCAGAAAGCATATTATGATTTTGTATATGATCATACGCGACTGAAGAAAGCGTTGGTATTCACGAATAGCCGATCTGATGCGGAACTAACGACACTGGAGCTTCGGCGCGTCGCCGCACGGCGTCAAGAACGGGACGTCTTCTACGTCCATCACGGCAGCATCTCGGCCATGCTGCGAGAAGAGGCTGAGGCTGCACTGCGGACCGGCCATGGTCCTGCGGTTACAGCAGCTACCGTAACGCTGGAACTGGGTATTGATTTGGGTGAGCTGGAGAGGGTTGTTCAACTAGGTGCCCCGCACAGCTGTTCAAGCTTCGTTCAACGATTAGGGCGTTCGGGTCGGCGAGACGATACTCCTTCGGAAATGATGTTCGTCTGTTCGGAAGAAGAGGATGAAGAAGCACAATTGCCAGCCCGCATGCCATGGATGCTGCTCCGCGCAATAGCCATCATCGAGCTTTATGTTCGAGACAAATGGGTCGAGCCGTTAAGCCTGCGTAAGAAGCCAATCGGTGTGCTCTATCACCAGACGATGAGTACCTTGAAGGCCATGGGGGAAGCGGAGCCGGTTGAGTTGGCTCGTACGGTATTGACGTTACCACCATTCCGCCAAATGGAGCCGGAGGAGTTCAAGCAGTTCCTGAATTATCTCATCCAGACGGATCATATCGAACGAACCGAAGAAGGGTCCCTGATCATTGGGTTGGCCGGAGAGAAGGTCGTGAATAACTTCCGTTTCTACGCCGTATTCAAGGATGATGAAGAACATGTTGTGTATAACGGCTCGGAGGAAATTGGCTCGATCACGACGGTACCGCCGCCGGGGTATTGCTTCTCCTTGGCTGGGTTGTTGTGGAAAGTGGTAGAGGTCGATACGAAGCATAAGGCAGTATACGTGAAGCCAGCCTTAGGCAAAGTGGATACGTTATGGCTTGGTTCAGGCGGCGATGTGCATACGATGGTCGTGAAGAAAATGCGAGAGATTCTTGAGGAATATACGATCTATCCCTATCTAGCAGCCAATGCGGTGAATCGCTTGGAACGTGCGCGCCGATTGGCAAGGGAAAGCGGGTTGCTGAAGCAGATGATCATTCCCGCTGGCGGCGATTCCTTCTTCATTCTGCCCTGGGTAGGTTCGAAGCAATTCCGAACGCTGGAGCTATTGATCAAGAATAAGCTAAGCGAGAGACTCTATCTGCGTTCGGTCGTACCGATGGAGCCCTATTATATGGTGGTTGCAGGGAAGGTCGATGCGGAGACATTGATGGAGCAGATTCGCCTAGAATCGATGGCTTGCGAAGATCCCATATCCTTGCTAACGCCGGATGAGGCACCTTATTTGGGGAAATACGATGAATTTATTGTACCCGATTTAATTCGTCGAGCTTTTGCGGAGGATGGACTTGATATCGAGTCTGTGAAGGAATTGTTCCTGGAACATAAAGAAGCGGCCCAAGGTTAATCCCTTGGACCGCTTTTTTTAGTTGTCGTAATACTTATTTCGCGCCTTCACCAGCGAACTGCGCTGTAGGAGCATTGTTGCTGTCATCCGTGATCGGATTACCGTCTGCATCCGTTGTTGGAGCAGGAGCAGCATTCGATGTGCGAAGTGGAATTTCTTTTAAGAAGAAAACTAATACTAAGGCAATCACAAGTACAATCGTACCCGTTAAGAATACGCTGGATAATGTTGTAGCTAATGCATCGCGAACCATATCCAACATTTTCGTGAAAATAGGTTGAACGTCCGCTGGCAAGCTTGCCATGGTGGAATCGATGACAGGCTTATTCATCAGCATTTGTGGATTCGCGAATGGCGCAAGTTGTTTGGCCACGTTCGGATCCATCTTTGTCATGTCGATACCTTGAGCTGCAGCATCTTGCATGGAAGATTTGAGATTATGAGCCAAACGGGTGGACATGACAGAACCCATGACAGCAATCCCGATTGTACCTCCTAAGTTACGGAACAATTGCGAAGATGCGGTGGCAACCCCAAGCTCTTTATGCGATACCGCATTTTGCGTTGCAAGCGAGAATACCGGCATCCCTAGACCAAGGCCGATACCGAAGACAATCATACTTATAACAGCGAGAGTTACGTTATCCATGAATACCATGATGATCATCCCGATAATCATGATTGGAATACCGATGACGGCAAAACGTTTGTATTTACCCGTCTTCGAAATCAATTGACCTGTAACGGCTGCCATGATCACCATGAAGATGGACATGGGCATCGTTACATAACCTGCATAAGTTGGCGAGATGGACAATACGCCTTGAACGAAGAAGGATAAGTAAATCAATGCACCCATCATGCCGAAGTTCATAATGAAACCAATGACATTCGATACTGTTACAATCCGGTTTTTAAATAAGGACAATGGAAGTACCGGACTTTTGGCATGTTTCTCGACGAAAATAAAAATAATGGCGCAGATGACCGTTGCTGCGAGCAAACCTAAGATTTGCGGTGAACCCCATTTGTACTCTGTTCCTGCCCAAGAGAATGCAAGCAATAAAGGAACAAGAGAAAGCGTAAGGAACAAGGAACCAAGATAGTCAATGGACTCGGATTGTTTCTTATCCACTTTAGGGAACAAGAACATGATCATAAAGAATGCTACAACACCTAATGGTAAGAAGATCCAGAACAACCAGTGCCAATCCATGTGATCGACCAAGTAACCACCGAGCGTAGGCCCGATAACACTGGAGAAACCAAAGACAGCTGTCATTAATCCCGTCCATTTACCACGTTCACGAGGTGGGAACAAGTCACCGACCGCCGTAAAGGCAGTAGCCATAATAACCCCGGCACCAATCCCTTGAATACCGCGATACGTAATGAACTGATACACGTCGGATGACGTTCCTGTTAAGAAGGCCCCGACCATAAAGAATAAAATACCGGCAAGCATAAATGGTTTACGACCATAAATATCGGATAATTTACCGACCAATACGGTTGCGATGGTGGACGTTAACAGATAAATATTGATCGTCCAAGTGTACAAGTCCATGCCATCGAGAATTGAGATAATTCTTGGCATCGCTGTACTAACGATTGTCTGATTGATTGCGGCAAAGAACATAGCTGCCATAATCGCGATCATAATCGTGATTTTACGTTTAATGGATAAATGCTCCATGATGACTCTCTACACCTCTATCTTTTCATTATTGTGATCTATCTCCAAAAGCACCGTTGAAAGAATGCGTTTGAGGTGCTTTATATCTTCATCCGGCAAGCGATCGAAGAACATCGTGATCGTTTCTTTTTGTGAATCTAACACCTTCTCTACAATAGATTTGCCTTGATCTGTGATTTGAATGTAGACGACGCGGCGGTCATCCTCATCCCGGGTCCGCTCGATATACCCTTCAGATAACAGGCGATCTGCCGCTCCCGTTACCGCACCCGCGGTAATGCATAACGCTTCGGCTAATTGGGATACGCGTTGGGGACCATGGTGATCCAATTTGAACAGCATCTTGAATTGAGGATACGTTAAATTGTAGACGCTTCTTCGGTTCCATTCTTGCGTCATGGTCTTTAATAAAGTCTTGAACATCGTGGAGATTTCTAATAAATCTCGGTTAATAACTGGCATGAGCAGCTCCTCCTCCTTCAGCAACAGCCTATTGGGGATCAGAGTCATGCAGAGGTCCATTCCAATATGCTTTAGCTTATTTGCAATGCATACTTTTTAGAACTAAAATAACACACTATCAAATATTTAGATAGTATAATCCTTCTGATCTAAAACGTCAATAGGTTTTCAACGGGTGAAATATTTGTCAGTGACTTTTCACACAGGTGCTAAAATTTCTGATATGAAGGAATCCAACCGTCCTGTAGTGAATGATGTAATTGATATAGATGAAGCGAAAGTGGGTTAAAAAGATGATCGAGGTCGGAGCGGCCATTATTGAGAATACTGCAGGTGAAATCCTCATTGCTCGACGCAGATCCGGTAAATCTCAAGCAGGATTATGGGAATTTCCTGGTGGAAAGCTTGAAGAGAATGAATCGGTAGAATCATGTATTGAGCGGGAATTAAGGGAAGAGATGAACATTGAGGTCAGAGCGGGAGCATGGTATGGTGCCAATGAATTTGATTATGGAGCGGTTCAAATTCGCCTGATTGCGCATAAAGCGTTATATATCAGCGGTGCCATACAACTCGTAGACCACGATGAATTCCGTTGGGTGAGGCGCGAAGAATTAGGTGCGTTTCACTTTGCTCCTGCGGATGTTCCATTTGTTGAAAGGCTGCAGAAAGAATCGGCTTGAAAAATTACTTTCCTATTATATAGAAGATATAGCTGGGACAAGATGTCTGCTTGGAGGAACAAACGTTCTTGTGATATGATAAAATCATGATAAGGAAACGCCAAGAATGTGGATTAGGTGAGGAAAGATAATCATGTCATTGAATCGAAAACCTATAACAAGTCGAGATATTATGGAATTATGCGGATCTGCAGCTTACAAAAAGGGAGAGGAACTCTACCAAGCAGATCGTATTCAAGACTTAACCTATCATCCGAATACGATGGAGTATAATGCTGTCGTTAAGGGGAATAAGAAATATAACGTCAAGGTGTCAAAGGATCCGTTCGGTGAAGTGGAGGCATCTTGTACATGCGCTTCGTTCCAGAACTACTATACGAATTGTGAACATATTGCGGGTGTATTGTGTGAGATTATGGATGTCGAGCGGAAGCTAGCAAATACTTCTCAACAACCTGTAAAGTCCGATGTACTTGATAAGGCAACCCTTGGAAGTGCTGACGCAGACATCGAGGAGGCGCGACAAATCCAGCTGCAAATGCTTCAGTCTCGGGCAAGAGAAGAGAAGTATCGTCAGACGGATGCGTTCCTTGCGTTGTTTCAAGGCGAGATGGCTCGTGATCAGACGGGATATCAGCCCATTGCGGGACAGAAAGAACATCTTCAAGTCGAGTTTATCTGCCGAGCCGTTTCCGATTATCTTCGGCCATCGGTTCTTACACTAGAAATGCGAATGGGTCCGAAGAAAGTTTATGTGGTGCAGAAAATGAAAGCATTTCTACAGCATGTGGACGAGGGTGAGCCGCACGAATTCACGAAGATGTTCACCTATGATCCTGAGCTGCATGGGTTTCGACCTGAGGATCAAGAAGTCATCGATATCTTACTCAATATTTACCGAAATGAATGGATCGTTCTTGAATCATGGGGATCGCCTTCAGCATATACGTCTTTTAATCATGAACGAGAACTTCTCATTCCGCCTGCACAATGGGATCGACTCCTGAAGAAGCTAGTACAGGTCGACACGCAATTTTTTCAAAATGATCGGAACTGCGGTCCTTTGACCCTAAGAGATGAAGAGGAGCGAATACCGCTCATCTTTCAATTTCAAGAGGCGCGTGAGGACGGATATCAGCTCGATATCTATGGATTTGAAGATCTTATGATCCTCGATCATTATGGATATTGCGTAATCGAAGGACAATTGTGCCGATTGCAAGGCAAGGAAGAGAAGCGCATCGCAGATATGAACAGAATCTTCCATAACGTGCCTCATCTCTTGATTTCACAAGAGCAAATGGAGCCTTTTATGGAACGGGTTCTTCCTTCCTTGCAGCAAATTGGACAAGTGCGTATCACGCAAGAAATTCAGGACCGACTGACCATGCATCCACTCAAAACGAAGGTTTATTTGGATCGCAATCTTCAGGAGCATCTACTTGTTCGTGTTGAGTATGGGTACGGTAATATCGTGATCCCGCAGACACCGGAAGGTGCGAAATCTGCGAAGGATATCGACGTGATTCTGATACGCGACTCCGAGAAGGAAGCATTGATCGAAGCGTTGATGAATACCATCGCATCGAGGCCCCACCGCGATCGTTATCTATTCGAACATGAAGAAGATATCTATAACTTCTTATATCATGTGCTGCCTCAGTTGGAACGACATGCTGAAGTGTATGCAACGGCTGCCATCCAAGAAGTGATGTATACGCCAAGCCAAGCAAGTTCAGGCCCCAAAGCTTCGGTGAATATGAAAGGGGATGGCACATGGCTGGAAGTGGGATTCAGCATGGAAGGGTTGGATCGCCAAGAAATTCAACAATTGGTTCATGCGATTATGGAGAAGAAAAAGTATTACCGTCTATCGACCGGCGCTTTCGTATCTTTAGAGCAAGAGGAATTTCAAGAATTCGGGATGTTGTTAACACAGTTGGGCGTTAAGAAATCGGAAGTGAAAGGTCCGCAAATCGCGGTGCCGGTACTCAGAGGGCTTCAATTAGAAGATCAGGGTGAGCACTTGAAAGGGATTAAGTTCGGCAAAGAGTTCCGACAGCTCATGGAGCATCTGAAGCATCCCGAGGAGTTGGAATTCGACGTTCCCGCAACGCTTGCCCCGATTTTACGGGACTATCAACAGCATGGCTTCCAATGGATGAAGACGCTCGCGCATTACCGATTTGGTGGGATTCTGGCGGATGATATGGGGCTCGGGAAGACGCTGCAGAGTATTACCTTTATCTTATCTGAGCAGCAAAAGGACGAAATGGAACGGATGCCGACATTGATCGTATGTCCTGCTTCGCTCGTATTTAACTGGGAGCGAGAATGCCGTAAATTCGCACCTGAACTCAAGGTATCCGTCGTCATAGGAGATAAGCAGGAGCGTGCGGAGCGAATTGAAGCTTTATTTCCGAATTCACCTAACTATCGACGTAAACCGGATGTCTTGATTACATCCTATCCCTTGCTCCGAAGAGATATTGAACATTATGAACAGCTGACGTTCGGAGCTTTATTCTTGGATGAGGCCCAAGCATTCAAGAATCATGCTTCGCAAACATCGCAATCGGTAAAACAGCTCAGAGCAGAGCGACGTTTTGCCTTGACAGGAACGCCTATTGAAAACTCGCTTGAGGAGTTATGGTCCATTTTTGATGCGATATTCCCGGAGCTGTTCACAAGCAAGAAAGTATTTCACGAGCTTCATCGGGAGCAGGTTGCGAAGATGGTGCGTCCGTTTATTTTACGAAGAATGAAAAGGGATGTCCTTACAGAACTTCCGGAGAAAATCGAGACGCTTCAGACGACAGAATTATATCCCGAACAGAAGAAGCTGTATGCGGCTTACCTAGAGAAATTGCGGAAGCAAGCAACGAAGGAACTGGTGGAGGAAGGATTTCCGAAGAGTCGGATGAAAATCCTCGCCGGGTTAACGCGGTTGCGGCAATTATGCTGTCATCCGGCCCTCTTCGTCGAAGATTACGAAGGTTCGTCGAGTAAGATGGAGCAGTTATTCGAGATTATCGAGGAGTGTATGAGCAGCGGCAAGCGAATGCTGATATTCTCACAATTCACGGGAATGTTGGAGATCATTCGCAGCATGCTTGCTCGGATGGGGCTGCCGTGTTTCTATCTCGCTGGTGATACCCCTGTGGAAGAACGGCTAGAGATGTGTTCCCGATTTAATGAAGGGGAGCATGATATTTTCTTGATATCGTTAAAAGCTGGCGGGACAGGCCTAAATTTAACGGGGGCAGATACAGTTATTTTGTATGATCTGTGGTGGAACCCTGCTGTCGAACAGCAAGCGGCGGATCGGGCGCATCGGATGGGACAGAAGAATGTCGTGCAGGTGATCCGGTTAATCACGCAAGGGACAGTTGAAGAGAAAATGTATGAGCTGCAGCAGAAGAAAAAAGATCTTATCGATCAAGTGATCCAGACTGGTGAAGGCGCGACGACGTCGCTTACCGAGGAAGATATTCGAGAGCTGCTGATGATTTGAGCATGTAATGTTTGACATATAATGGATACCCGTGTATGATTTCACTAACCAATGAACTGAAGGAGGTTCGATGTTGATGCTAAACGTTCAGATGAATCTTAACCAAAAGAATAAAGGTCGCATCGTTCCGACATGTTCGCTTGAGGTGGAATTCGATTTACGCAGTTGCTGAATAAGCAGGTTAGCGTATGAAGGATGATATTATTCCATTTCGGCCATGGGCGATGACGTCCATGGTCTTTTTGCATTCATTTGTTGCTGGTAGAGGAGGGGGTAGAATGTTGGATTACCGCGTGATCATTCAAGAAGAGCTTCGAAAGATCGAGGCGCAGGAAGGCGTACGTATTTTGTATGCCTGTGAGTCAGGGAGCCGTGCATGGGGGTTTCCGTCCAAAGATAGCGACTATGACGTACGATTTATATATATCCGGCCTGTAGATTGGTATTTATCGATTAAGGAGCGGAGGGATGTGATTGAGCGTCCTATCAGCGATTTGTTGGATATCAACGGGTGGGATTTGAAGAAGGCGTTGAACTTGTTCCGCAAGTCCAATCCGCCATTATTGGAATGGTTGTACTCGCCTATTCTATATGAAGAGAAGTATTCGATCACGGAACAGATCCGGGCGATCTCACCGCTCACCTTTTCGCCGAAATCGTGCATGTATCATTATCTGAACATGGCCAAAGGAAACTTCCGGGAATATTTGCAAAGCGAGCAAGTAAAGATTAAGAAGTATTTCTATGTGCTGCGACCTGTTCTGACATGTGAATGGATTGAAAGATATAACGAGATGCCTCCGATGGAGTTTGAAGTGTTAGTCGATACACTGATCCCGGCAGAGGCTGAATTGCGAACCGTCATTCAAGATCTTTTGTCTCGCAAAAAAGCAGGGGATGAGTTGGATTATGAGCCGCAGATACATCCGATAAACGCTTATTTAGAGGAGAAAATTGGTTATTTTGAAAAGACAGCCACTGAAATGAAAGCCGCCGAAGGCGTGTTCGATGAACAGCTTGACGCATTGTTTCGGGCTGCATTAACGGAAGTGTGGAAGGAGTAAACCATGATAGATATTGGCGTAAATTTATTACATCGTTCGTTCCAACTGGATCGAGAACAAGTTGTTGCAAGAGCGGAAGAGGAAGGGGTATCTCCATTAATTTTAACGGGGACCAGTCTACGAAGCAGCAAGGAGGCAGCGGATTATGCGAGTCGGTATCCTGCCAAGCTGTATGCTACGGCAGGTGTGCATCCGCATGATGCGAAGAGCTGTAATGCAGATACGATCCCGAAGCTGAGAGCCTTGGCGCAGCGTACAGAAGTGGTGGCTATCGGGGAATGCGGTCTTGATTTCAATCGAGATTTCTCGCCCCGGGATGTACAGCGTCAATGGTTCGAAGCGCAGATTCAACTGGCAGCCGAGCTGCAAATGCCGTTATTCCTGCATGAGCGTGATGCACATCGTGAATTTGTCGGAATATTGAAAGAGTATCGTAATTCCTTTGACAAAGCCGTCGTACATTGTTTCACAGGAACAGCGCAAGAACTGTACGCCTATTTGGATATGGGATTATATATTGGCATTACCGGTTGGATCTGCGATGAGCGCCGGGGGAAGCATCTGCGTGATTTGGTCCGAATCATCCCATTAGACCGGTTAATGATCGAGACGGATGCGCCTTTTCTAACGCCGCGGGATCTCAAACGCAAACCCTTGGATGGCCGCAATGAACCGATGTTCTTGCCGCATATCCTAAGAACCGTCGCTACGTGCATGAATAAATCTGCCGACGAGGTTGCCGAGGCAACGACCCACACGGCGCGTTCCTTTTTCGCGCTCTAATATAGCTTTGCCACCAACACGAATTGGCTTACCTAAAATGGATTTCTAACAAATCTACATCACCAGTCCTTTTTTGCAGACCTATCCTGGATTTATCCAACAAAGCTTCACTACCAGCACTAAAACGGGCACCTATACTGGACATTTCCAATATAGAGGGGGAAATTCAGCATTTTAGCGGCATTTTCAGCACATTCTATTGGATTTATCCAGTATAGAGTGCGAAATCGTACTGAAGACAGCGAAGTTAGTGGATATATCCAATATAGCACCACCACAAACACGTTTTCCCCACCTGTACTGGATTTTAAACAACATCGCAAACTTCATTCATCTTCATCATTGTTATAGATCGTTTTAAATTGATTTTTCATTTACGAAACGAGATCACCCCCAAAAAATAGAGTGCCGAAAAGTCCTCTGGACGTTATCGGCACTCTGAAGCCAGCATCGTCACATGCTGGCCTCTTGCTGTTTATCTCTCTTTTCCTCATGTATCGTTACTCCGCTAACGGGTTAGCCTAACTTTATGATCCAGTTCACAAAATAAACGTTATGGGCCTAACTGACTCCCTTACGCGTCTTTTGATATAGTAAGACTGCAAGCGATTACGTAGAAGCGATTACGAAGAAACCATTAGGATTACCATTTACGAAGGGCAGGCACTTCTTCTGTTTCTTGACACATCTGTTCCAGCTGTTTTAGATTCATCACATAAATGATTTTCTGACGAATATCAATCAAACCTTCATTCTGAAAATCACTGAGTGTTTTGGAGATGGATTCCCGCGTAATCCCGACCATATTGCCGAGCAGCGCGTGATTGATCTTTATATCAATTTTGTAAGCGATGCCATCTTCTTGCCCGAAATTATAATACAGGTCCATAATTAAGTTCGCGACCTTGGTCCGCACATCACAGAAGGTCATATAGCGAATCGTCCGGTTCAATACACGGACACGTTGGAACATAATTTCATAAGCTTTTCGCAGGACAGATGGATATTGATCAATGATTTGCAGGAAATCTTGTTTATTGATTTGCCAAGCGATAACAGGTTCCAAAGCCTCAACGGATGCAATGCGATGATTGTCACCGGTAATGGCTTCGGCTTCACCGATAATTTCGCCAGGGAACTGAAAGCTGAGCACAACTTCCTTGCCATCTTGAATACGGTATATTTTGACCTTACCTGTACGAAGAATGAAAATTTCATCGCTTTGGTCATTCTCGAACATGAAGACATGGTTCTTTTTATAGTGGCGTTCTTTGAGCAACGGTGCGATACGGGCTAACTCATCCGTTGGAATCTCAGAGAACAGCGGGATTTGAGTTATATCTATCATGCATACAGATCCTTTCATGGTGAGATCAGAACTATTGTAACATCTTTGGCAGTAAGTAATATGTAGGGAATAAATGGATGGGGGACGAAGGGAATTGAGTACACCAATCAAGAATCTGTTCCAGATTCGGGACAACGAAACCAACATCCGTACGGAAATGTTGGCGGGTCTGACTTCTTTTATTACGATAGCCTATATTATTGCCGTCAACGGAGCCATTCTAAGCATTGCGGGGATGCCGTATGAAGCGGCGACGATCGCGACGGTGTTCGCTGCCCTTGTCGGATGTATGCTGATGGCGTTCTGGGCCAAATCACCGTTAATTCTAGCACCAGGCATGGGGGACAACGCGTTTTTTGTATTTACCTTAGTGTTTGCCTTTGGTCTTACTTGGCAGCAAGCCTTAGCAGCCGTATGTATCGCGGGAATCGTCTTTTTCTTAACTTCGGTGACGAAAGGCGCGATGTATTTATCGAAGACCATCCCTGTATCGATGATTCGTGCCATGACCGCAGGGATCGGTTTTTTTATCGGATTTTTAGGGTTGAAAAATGGCGGTGTGATCGTTCCGAGTGAGAGTACCTTCGTTCAGTTGGCGAGCTTAAGCGATCCGCATGCTTTAACGACGATGTTGACGCTTGTGATTGTCGTGCCATTGTTCTTGCGCGGTGTGAAAGGGAATTTCTTAATTGGCATCATTGCAGGTACCATCATTGGGGTATTGCTTGGGATCGTTGATTTCTCGGCGATGGGGAGCTTCCGTTTTTCTATGGCAGGATATGAGAATGTGTTTTTCTCTTTTGATTTTAGTCAAATCAGTACCTTTAATTTCTGGATCGCTGTTTTCTCCTTATCCATGGTCATCATCTTTGCCAATATGGGGGCACAGTTAGGTATGCTGCCGGACGATTCGAAGTTTAAGCGATCATTCCAGGCCAATGCACTGTCTATTATTGCGGCTTCGATGCTGGGGTGCAGTCCGACGACAACAGCTGCGGAGTCAGCAACTGGGATTGCGGCAGGCGGGAGATCGGGGTTAACGCCATTTATCGCAGGCATTTTGTTCATTCCAGCATTGTTCGTGATTCCGCTTCTGAAAATGATCCCCAACGAGGCGATAGCACCGGTACTTGTCATCGTGGGCTGCTTAATGATCCAAGGAATCAAAGACATCAAGCTGGATGATTTCACGGAAGCTTTTCCGGCGTTTCTGATGATGGCGGTGATGCCGTTATCCTTCAGTATCGTAAATGGGATTGCGTTCGGGTTCATTGCTTACCCCATCGTCAAAATTGCAACGGGTCGGCGGTCTGAGGTATCGGGAACGATGTATGTGATTGCGGCCTTGTTCTTGCTCTACTTTATATTAGGTGCTCTCTAAGGCAAAAGAAAAAGCTGACAGCTGCTTATCGCAGGGGTCAGCTTTTGTTATGAATGAAGTTCTTAAGTTCTTTAAGCCGTTCCCCATTGAAGGCCCATGTCTTTCAAGTAACGGCGATAGGCGATACTCATGCGGTCACATGCAAGAGATAGTTCGGCTTGAAGATCGAGTGGAAGATCCTCAGGTTTTTGATTCTCAACGACAGGCTTGTCCTGTGCAAAAATAACGTCTTGGAACGCTGCGATTTCAGCGTCAGTCTGGTTCATTGGATAATTAAATGAAAGAATGCCGTAAGCGATCGAAGTCGTTGTGTCGACGGGAGCAACGGTAAGGATGATCGACATTTTCTGGTCGGTTTCTTTATCCCGTTTCGTGAACTTCACCGTCATCGGACGAAGGATCTCGTACGTATAGTAGACATTCTTCGCTTGACCTGAACCGTCAGGGTCAGGCTGAAACACGGCAATTTCTTCGGAACGAATCGAATTTCCCTCTTGAATCACATGATAATCCCCAATGATCGTATGCTCTGCTACGCCTAAATATCCTACATGGACAACAGCCAAGTGGCCCACATCCAAGAAATTCTCAATGACGCGGGGAGGTTTGGCTTCAACAAGTGTTTTTCCCCACATGACATTACGGTACTTGGAATCTTCCCATTCCGGCAGTTCAAAGAATGGAGCCGATTGGTCGGCATCTAAGCATACCCATATAAGTCCAAATTGCTCTTGGCAAGCATACTTCACGGTACGAGCCTTACCAGGAATCGCTCGGTCTTCAGGAAGTTGAGGGATGCGCACACACGCGCCGCTGCTGTCATATTCCCATGCATGGTAAGGGCATACCAAGTTGCCGTCTTTCACACAACCAAGCGATAGCTTCGCTCCCCGGTGAATACATAGATCCTTAAATGCATGAATCCCTTCCTCATTACGGAACAATACGACACGTTCGCCCATCAGGGTAATGCCTAAAGGTTGCTCCGTTAATTCGTCTGAGCGACAAGCCACAAGCCATTCGCGCTGTAATACTGCATCTTCAATCTTCATGAATTTGAACTCCTTTGCTCTCACTAGTTGATTATAGGAATGATCGTTAATTCTGAATAAATAAAAACCTCACATGTACAATAGTACCAAATCAATAAGAGAAGTCAACAGAAAAACCGAACATTATTTTTGGTTAATCAAAAAAATGTACGTATTTAGGTCTGTACAAATGCGAAAACCTCGCCTATAATCGGAATTGTGATTTTTGTCATATGGTGTCGGAAAGTGTAATCGTATTTTGCAAAATCAGAGAGGATGGTTTTCGTTGGAACAGCAGAAGCCAAACAATTCACCGCTGCTTGTTGGAGTGAATGATAAAATTGGCCCCGTCAAAGCACTATTGCTAGGGTTACAGCACGTATTAGCCATGGATTTGTACATCGCACCAATCATTATTGCAGGGATTCTTGCCCTAGATGCCAGTAATGCTTCCTTCTTTATTCAAATGTGTTTCTTAGCAACAGGACTTGCCACATTAATTCAGACAGGAATTGGTCTTCGTCTTCCGGTTGTGCAAGGACCCTCATATATTCCCATTGCAGCGATTGGAGCGATCGGCAGTAAATTAGGTCTAGCGGCGATGGCAGGAAGTATGATTCCAGGTGCGCTGATCGTGATGTTACTTGGTCTTCCCTTGAAATGGTTCGCAAAAGCTGTTCGACGTTTTATTCCGCCGCTTGTTGGGGGAACCGTTATTCTGATCGTAGGTATTGGTCTCATGCCTGTAGGATTGGGCAATGTATATAATGCACCAGGCAATCTGGGCCACAATATTATTATTGGTGCGGTATCTGCTGCAGTTTTGGTGGTTTGTATTCTTCTTGGACGTAAAGCGAAAGGGTTAGGAACATTTTTCCGCCTCATTTCGGTTATCGTTGCGATCGTTGCCGGCATCATCACAGCTTCGATGTTCGGCGCGGTCGATTTTTCGCCAGTGAAAGAAGCCGCTTGGTTTTCGTTCCCGAAATTATTCCCATTCGGTGCGCCTGTATTTGATATTAGCGCGATTCTGACAATGGTGTTCGTCTATTTCATCGTATTAATTGAAACGACGGGAACATGGTTTGTGGTTTCTTCGGTTACGGGAGAAGAGCTAACGGATGAAAGATTGAACCGTGCATCCTTCGGTGAAGGTCTTGGATGTTTCGTAGGTTCGTTATTCGGCAGTACGCCGATGACGGGTTACTCTTCTAATGCAGGTCTTATTGCTATTACAGGAGTAGGTAGTCGGATGGCGATTATGGCTGGCGGCGGCATCTTGGTGCTTTTGGGGCTGATGCCTAAATTGTCCGCACTCATCACATGCATCCCTGAACCGGTTATTAACGGAATCTTCGGTATCGTGTGTGTAGCTATTGTGATCAATGGTCTTAAAGTCATTCAACATGTAATCTTGGATGATCGCAATATGATGGTGATCGGTATCCCTGTATTGCTGACCGTTGCGATTACGGTGTTGCCGAAAGGGGCGACAGACGGGTTGCCAGACTTCGTGAACTACATTCTTTCCTCCGGCATTACCGTTGGTGCGCTTGCAGCCGTGATCTTGAATTTAATCATTCCGAACACGAAGAAGCAAGAAGTAAGTGCGGCGCAACATGAAGTTGCCTAATAAACGATTCTTATAAAATAAAAAGCTGATGTCGATGACGACGTCAGCTTTTTTGTTGCTATTGGAGTTTTGTGGCCAACTTGCGCAGCATCTGGTTCAAGACTTCGGCAATGACGAGTCCTATAGCAATCGCGCCGGAAATGAAGAAGGCTTGCGCGGCCAACTGCAAGGCAGCGATATTATCATTTTGGACGAAATGGCGCATGGCGTCATACGCAAGGCCACCAGGAACGAGCGGGATAATACCTGATACGCTAAAAATAATGACGGGCGTTTTATATAATCTTGCGAACACGATACTGGTTGCACCCACGATGAAGGTAGCCACAAGCGAGGCCAGTACCGTACTGTAGCTTGCATTCATAAGTACGTAGATTCCCCAACTGACCATGCCGACGAATCCGCATTGCGGTAAGGCACGGCGAGGGGCATTGAAGATGACACCAAAAGCGGCAGATGCGATAAAGCTAGTGATTAACTGTGCAATCATAAGTTACCTCTTTCATTATGCAATCGATTCCATCTAGAACAGTATAAAGACAAGCGCAATGCCAGTTCCAATCGCAAATGCGGTAAGGAAAGCTTCGGCCCCTTTGGATAAACCAGACACCAAATGACCTGACATGAGGTCTCTGACGGCATTGGTAATGAGTAATCCGGGCACAAGGGGCATTACCGATCCGATGATGATTTTATCCACTTGGTAACCGATGCTGATCTCGGTGAAGAAGAAGGCGAATAACCCGACGAGAAAAGCAGCCGAAAACTCCGCAAAGAATTTCACGGCAACCAGACGTTGGAAGAAAATAACCGCGGCCAACCCTAATCCGCCGCATAACATGGCTGGAATGAAGTCGAACCAACCGCCTTGGAACATAATTAAGAAGCAGCCGCTTGCGATGGATGCAGCTACGATCTGAAACCATATGGGGTAAGTGTGAGGGTGAGCTTCGATTTCCCGGAGTAAGAGCCTAGCTTCAGACATGGTAATATCGCCGTTTGACAGGTTGCGGGAGACGCTGTTGACCTCAGCCACTTTATGTAAGTCAGTTGTTCGTTCGGTAATGCGTATCAGCTTCGCTGGTTCCGCGCCGTCCGTAGAGAAGATGATGCCGGTCGGCGTTACATAACTATGTGACCGAGGGATGCCGAGTGCCGCGGCGATCCGTGTCATCGTATCTTCTACACGAGACGTTTCCGCGCCGCTCTGTAACATGATTTTGCCGGCTAACAGACATATTTCTATAATTTCATAGGTTAAATGATCGATTTTCTCTTCCATCATGATTCTATCCCCTATAGGTTATGTGAACGCTAAGATTAATTACGATAATTATGGGGAATATCCGGTCGAAAGTAAAGCGCTTAACTTAAATTATACATCTAGAAATTTTGCCGCCGATGGGTTTCTTGTAAATATTTCAAAATATACAATTCTCATTTAAAACTCATAAATGGATGTTACCCTATTTTCACATCAGCGAAGGGAGGTGGATACCATGGAAAACCGCGTTTTGATCATAGACTACGATGAGAACCATACACATTTGCTAACCTTGAGACTTCAGTACGAAGGTTATACAGTAGAATGTTCCCGAACTGGGGAAGAGGGCGTCCAATGGGTACAGACCGAGAGCTGGAGTATGATACTGCTGGCTATGCAGCTTCCAGATCGGAATGGCATGGATGTACTGCGTCAAATTCGTACAATAGATGAAGGAACGCCCGTAATTCTTTTGTCGGAGGAAGATCATTGGTTATACAAAGTGAGGGGGCTGGATCAAGGCGCGAATGATTACATGGTTAAGCCTGTTCAGGTCGCGGAGTTGATGGCTCGGATCCGAGTCTGTTTGCGTCATCGGCAGGTTGAAGGAAATGAAGATGAAGCAGCGCAGCAGGACGTTACCATGGCTATGGGAGAACTGGTCATTCATCCGGGATTACGAGAAGTAACGCAAGGGGATACGAAAATCGATCTGACACCTACGGAATTTAATCTGTTAATGTACTTGGTGGAGAACCGTAATCAGGTCATGACACGCGAGCAAATTCTTCAACATGTCTGGGGATACGAGTTTTTTGGGAATACGAACATTGTAGACGTATATATTCGCTATTTGCGGCAGAAATTAGACTATCCCTTCAAACAAAAACGGATTCGGACCTGCCGAGGAATCGGGTATTTTATTCGTGATGCGTCACAGAGTCAGTGCATATAATTCGTGATGAAGCCGTGAAAATAAAAAGGACCATGATGTTCGTTGTGTTTTCCATTATAATAGATGAACAAGATCATGATGGAAGGCGGACAAGCATGGCGAAGCAAAAATATTATGTAGTCTGGGCAGGCAAACAACCTGGCATTTATAAGACATGGGCAGAGTGCCAAGCACAAGTGAATCAGTTCCCTCAAGCGAAGTTCAAGTCGTATGAGTCGCTTGCGGAAGCGGAAAAAGCGTATCAAGGTGGCGCGAAATCCTATTGGGGGCAAGTTCAGAGCAAAGGAAGCGGCGTACCCAAGACCTCGAAGGCATCTGCTTCCATTCCGATGGATCAAATCGATTACGATAGTATCTCCGTGGATGTGGGTACACGCGGTAATCCGGGCCCTGTTGAATACAAAGGGGTAGATACGCAGACGGGTGAGGTACTGTTCGCGGTAGGACCCATTCGTAAAGGAACGAATAATTTAGGAGAATTTCTCGCAATTGTACATGCTTTGGCTTATCTGAAGCAGCACAATAGCACGAAGACGATCTATAGTGATTCCGCGAATGCATTAAAATGGTTAAAGCAGAAAAAGGTATCCACGACGTTAGCTCGGGACGAGTCGACCCAAGAGATTTGGACTTTAATCGATCGGGCGGAGCAGTGGCTGCAGCAAAATTCGTACAAGAATAAAGTGTTGAAATGGGAAACCAAGAGTTGGGGAGAAATTAAAGCCGATTATGGCCGTAAATAGAAAAGCATGTCCTCTCAAGGGGACATGCTTTTTATTTGCGCAGCGCAGGCGCGATATATTGAAGAAACAAATCTAACGGCGGCTTTCTTTTTTTGTGCTTATCGTTCGTTAATACAGCAACGAGGTCATGCGAGGGGACGACGATGATATATTGACCGCCGAACCCTAAGGCGAAATAGTAGGGAACATCCTGTGCAGGTTGTTCATCCGTCTGAAAGGAAGAGACCCACCAATGCCATCCATAGAAGCCTTCACGCGGCTTATTGGCTTGAATTCGCGGTTGCGTTGATTGCTGTACCCAATTAGAAGACAGGAGCTGTCGACCTTTCCATGCTCCACGTTGAAGAAAGAGCTGACCGAACTTGACCATATCCGAAGGCTTCAGTGATAATCCAAAACCTCCGGTATGTATTCCTTGCGGATCAACTTCCCAGAGGTAATCTTCTACACCAAGAGGACCGAACAAATGCTGCTCAGCGAACTTCGAGACAGGCATTCCGGTTGTCTGCATGAGAATGCCGGCTAATAGCTGCGAGCATCCTGAATTGTAGACCATGCGTTCGCCGGGGACATCAGCCATCGGCTGCTCCAAGGCAAACTGCAGCCAATGCGCGGTTTTGGTCATTCGCGGAAAAGAGTTGATCCCGCCAAATTCGCTCCATTCCCATCCGGAAGTCATGGCGAGTAAATGCTCAATCGTAATTTGATGTTTTCGCGAATCATGATCTTGCAGAACTTCGGGGTAATAGTGATGTATTGGCGTCGAAGTACCTTGTATCTTACCTTGGTCTATCGCAATGCCGATCAAGGCAGATAAGATGCTCTTCGTACAAGAATTGATTTTATGGATTTGACTCGTGATTTCCGGCTCACGGTAATATTCGAGCACGTATTGACCCTGCTTCAGGACAAGACAGCTTCGTAGATCATGCGAAGCAATCGAACGCTCGATAGACTGCAAATCGAATGGGCTCATGGCATGCTCCTGTCGACGTATTTCAGTGCTTCCTTGACACTTAGCGGAGAGAGAGACGTGTTGGCAACAAATTGCCGAACGGCAGCTTCATCGGTCTTCGAATATTCACGAAGTACCCAGCCGATCGCTTTGCGGATGAAGAATTCTTTATCTTCCTTACAATGTTCAATGTAGCGGAAGAGTCGTTCGACATCCGTGTTTTTCTTATAACTAAGCTGATAGAGAAGCGCAGCGCGCTGCAGCCAGAAGTTGTCCGATGCGATCCAATGCTCGGTATATGTAGGGATAAGTTCGGGATATTGCATGAGATGAAATCCGATCAGCCGTGACGATATCAAATCTACCGTATCCCACCACGATTTTGAAACAACGTATTGCTCCAAGGCTTCGATATGCTGAAGAGGAGCCTTTTTACGATACTTTTCCAGGACGACCATGGCAATATACTGAAATTCCCGCTCAGGCAGGTTCCAGATGTCCGCGGAAACAGCAGCAAGTTCATTTTCTTTAGGAATGCCGTATTCTTGAAAAAAGCTTCGTAAGAGCTGTGTACGCTCTGTTGACCGAATGCCAAGAAAGGGGAACTGATCGCGCATATAGGCAGCCATCGGAGCTGCTTGTTCAGCATTTGCATGGGTTCGGAAATAAGCTTCTAATTGCTGAGCATAGGTAAGCATATACATAGCTCCTTCTTCTTAGAATATTGCAAAGATTGGTTATATTGTAACACAACCCGTTGATTCCATCCGTACCACGCCGGGGTAACATCGCTTCATCCTCATTAGAAAAAAATCCGCTCTATAACTCAGTACATTACCTAAGATAGAGCGGATTCATATGAAATTATAAGGTTATGGATTTCTTAGGATAGGCAGCAAGCATTCGTTCGAGTCCTTGTTGTAAGAGCGGGCGCGGCGTTCCAAGGTTGATCCGCACGTAGCCTTCACCAATCGCACCATAGGCTGTACCGAAGCAGAGCGTGACGCCGGCTTCTACCTCAATCCATTGTTTTAAGACGCTTTCGTTTTCACTAATTCCTCGACAATCGACCCATAAGAGATAGGTTCCTTCCGGTTGAATGACCTTGAGTTCTGGCATATGATCCGCGATGAATTGTTCAGCGTATTTGATATTGCCTTGAATATACAGAAGGAGCTCCTCTAGCCATACATCCGACTTCGTGTACGCTGCTTCCAGCGCGGGAACGGCGAAGTAGGTCGGATCGAAGATCCCCGTCTGCAGCAAAACTTTCTTGAATTGGTCCCGCAACTGCTGATTTGGAATGATAATGTTCGATACGGCAAGCCCTGCAAGATTGAATGTCTTCGCTGGGGAAGTACATATAATGGAACGGGCAGCGATCTCATCCGATAAGCGGGCGATCACCGTATGCTCATGACCCGGATGGACGAAATCCGCATGAATGTCGTCTGACACGAGCAGCACATCATACTTGATGCATAAGGCTGCGACACGTTCCAGCTCTTGCCGCGTCCATACTCTTCCGGTTGGATTCTGGGGCGAGACCCAGAGCAATATTTTGATCCCTTCCCGCATATGCTGTTCCATTTCCTCAAAGTTTATTTCATAACGTCCGTCTTTAAGGAGGAGTGGGCTTTCCACCAAGGTCCGGTGATTCCGGGTCACGGCACTCTGAAGCGGAAAATAGGAAGGCGTATGAATGAGTACCCGATCCGTCTCTTGCGTAAAATGCTGAATGATCAACGATACCGCCTGTACGATTCGCGGGCAGAAGACAATCCAATCTTGTTCAATAGGCCATTGATAGGCGTCGCGCATCCAGCGCTGTACTGCATCATAATAGGAGGCGTATGCATTGGTATAACCATAAATACCATGTTCCGCCATATGCATGACAACATCCTGAATGGCCGGCGATATACGCAAATCCATGTCTGCCACAGATAAAGCGATTTGATGGTGTCCGAATTGTTGGCCTACGGGTTCCCATTTGTCGCTGTTGGTACCGAAGCGATTCGTAATTTGATCGAAAAATGAATTCATCTGTAGAACCTCCTGTTGATCTGTCTTATAACCTCATTTAAAGAGATTACGAGAAGGGTTGCAAGCCTAATATTTTTCTCTTGACAGCGAAGAGTTGAATTGAAATAATGTACGCGTGTACATTATGACATTTATCACACTTGCGAAAATGTAAGCAAGACCAATGAAGTTATACGGAGGTGCGGACCATCGCGACACGAAAAGAAGTAGCAGCACGCGCCGGTGTATCTGAGGCGACCGTCTCCCGTGTTCTCAATGATGTGGGTCCGATCAAAGAAGAGACGAGGCAGCGCGTACTTCAAGCAGCGAAGCACTTCAATTACGCTCCGAATGCCATTGCCCAGAGCTTTGCTCGTGGGAAAAGTGGGAATCTAGGCGTTGTTCTGCCTTATGTTCCCGGGGTCCATTTGTTTTCAACCTTTTATTTCTCGGAGATGCTCAGCGGAATCGGAGCCGCGGCCAAAGAGAGAGGATATGACTTGCTGTTAAAGTTTCGTTCATTAGAGACAGATAACGATTACGAATTGCTTTTTCAGCGTCAGAAGGTGGATGCGTGCATTATTCTTGGCGCGCGCAATACGGTAGAAGAGCGGGAGTCGTTAGTTCGTCTCCAGGCGGCGAAGCTGCCATTCTGCTTAATCGGTCAGCATTATGAGGAACTTCGGTGCAATACATTGGATGCGGACCATGTACAGGGCAGTTACTTGGCCGTGAAGTATTTACTCGACCAAGGGCATGCAAGAATTGCTTTCTTAAACGGGTCTCCGGCGTATTCCAATAGCCAGGATCGGTTGAAGGGTTATTTGAAAGCATTAGGGGAACGGGGTATCGCATTTGATGAACGCCTCTATGTCGAAGGAAATTATAGCCGAACCAGCGGTTATCAAGCGGCTCCTTATATCCTTGAGCAGCAGGTCGATGCCGTCTTTGCGGGGAATGATCGCATGGCCATCGGGTTCATGCAGAAGCTGCGGGAGCTGGGGAGAGGCGCGGGCCAGGACATGGCAATCGTTGGCTATGATAACTCGGATGCTGCGCAGTTTACGGAGCCGCCTTTAACGAGCGTTGCCGTACCTTTCTATGAAATGGGGAGCTTGGCCGCAGCAAAGCTCTTAGAATCAATCGATGCCAACGATGAAAAGGAAATTTTTCAAGAAAAGCTATCCACGCACTTAGTCATACGTTAATCCTGCGTTACATACCAAGAATCGGAGGAGATAAAGAATGAATCAAGTTCAAGTGGGGATGATTGGTTATAAATTTATGGGCAAAGCGCACAGTCATGCGTATCGGGATCTGCCGATGTTTTTCCCGAAGACGGCTCGTCCGGTAATGAAGTTAATCTGTGGACGCAACGAGAACGATGTCGCGCAAGCAGCTTCTCAATTAGGTTGGGAAAGCTATGTCACGGATTGGCGCGAAATGATTCAACGCGATGATATCGATCTGATTGATATTAACGCACCGAGTGATACGCACAAAGAGATTGCGATTGCGGCAGCTCAAGCCGGCAAACATTTATTCTGCGAAAAGCCGTTAGCGCTTACACTCGCTGATTCCCGCGACATGCTGGCTGCTGCAGAAGAAGCGGGCGTTAAGCATATGGTCGGCTTCAACTACCGCTTCGCGCCTGCAGTGATACTCGCAAAGAAATTAATTGACGAAGGCCGACTAGGGCAAATCTACCACTTCCGCGGCATGTTTCTGCAAGATTGGTTAATAGATCCGGAATTTCCGCTAGCTTGGCGATTACAGAAAGAGATTGCTGGTTCGGGCTCGCATGGGGATCTAGGTGCCCATGTCATTGATCTTGCCCATTACCTTGTCGGTGATCTGCAAGAAGTGATTGGGATGAGCGATACGTTCGTGAAGGAACGTCCTTTGCCGTCCGCAGGAACGACAGGCCTAAGTTCGAAAGGCGGCGTGTCGGCAGAGCGCGGTCCTGTGACGGTGGATGATGCAACACTGTTTATGGCTCGCTTCGCGAACGGTGCCATGGGAAGCTTCGAGGCAACACGGTTTGCCGCCGGGCACCGCTGCACGAATTCCTTTGAAATCAACGGGAGTAAGGGAAGCGTGAAATTTGATTTTGAGCGGATGAATGAGCTGCAAGTTTATTTTGTAGAGGATGCAAGTGACGTTCAAGGTTTTCGCCGTGTATTAGCGACGGACCCAGCGCATGCTTTCGCTGAGGCTTGGTGGCCGCCAGGACATACGATCGGGTATGAGCACACGTTCATTCATGAGATGGTTGAAATGATGGATGCCATTCGTGAGGACAGACAACCGGTTCCGAATTTCAACGACGGTGTGAAGTGCCAAGCTGTATTGGAAGCCGTGGATCAGTCCATTGAAGAACGGCGCTGGGTTGCCATATCCGAATTATAGAATAGAGAAGACACATACAAATAAACGAGAAGATAGAGAGGTTGAGACGTCATGACGTTAGATCACAACGTACGCGTAGGGATTATTGGATGCGGTAAGATTAGTAGTGTTTATTTTGAAAATTGCGCTAAATACCCGGTTTTGGACGTGGTAGCATGTGCGGATATAAGTCTGGCGCGTGCGCAGGCAGCAGCGGCTCAATACGGCATTGCGAAGGCATGCACCGTCTCTGAGCTGCTCGAAGATCCAGACATTGATTTGGTGATCAACTTGACGATTCCTGCAGCCCACGCAGAGGTCAGCATTCAAGCGCTGGAAGCAGGGAAGCATGTCTATGGAGAGAAGCCGCTCGCGGTGACACGTGAAGAAGGTCAGCACATTCTGGAGGTGGCCAAGCGCCGCGGATTACGCGTGGGAAGCGCACCGGATACCTTCTTGGGTGGAGGAATCCAGACATGCGTCAAATTAATTCGTGAGGGATGGATCGGGAGACCAGTAGCTGCGACAGCCTTCATGGTCGGACAGGGACCGGAACATTGGCATCCAGACCCTGAATTCTATTATGCTCGCGGCGGCGGCCCGATGTTCGATATGGGACCGTATTATTTAACTTCATTGATTGCGATGTTAGGCCCAATTACTCGAATTAGTGGGTCAACGGGAATTTCCTTCCCTGAACGTACGATATTAAGCGAGAAGAAGCAGGGTCAGTCGATCCATGTGGAGACACCGACTCACGTAGCGGGAACACTTGATTTCCAAAGCGGTGTCATTGGCACGATGGTCATGAGCTTTGATGTGTTTGGCGGTCATCAGCTGCCGTGCATTGAGATTTACGGCAGTGAAGGAACACTGAGCGTCCCGGATCCGAATATGTTCGGCGGACCTGTGAAGCTGCGTCGATTTGATTCTCCTGCGTTCCAAGAGATTCCGATGACACATGGGTTTACGGAGAACAGCCGCGGTGTGGGCGTATTGGATATGGCCTATGCGATTAAGAATGGTCGTCCGCATCGTGCGAATGGCGAGCTTGCCTATCACGTGCTGGAAGCAATGCATGGATTTCACGATGCTTCGACGGAAGGTAAGCACTATCGTATGCAATCGACATGTGAAGCGCCAAAGCTTATGCCGCAAGGGAATCTGATTAACGTACTCGATTGATCACCTATGAATCTGCATAAATTGGGCTGAAAAGGTAACTCTATCCGTGTAAGCTTAAGTCTTTCAAGGAGGAGTAACAGACATGTCAGATCAGAGCAGAAAAGCTGTTCAGGATATGATCCAAGCGGATTTTGATTCCATGAATGCTGCAACATCCGCGAGTGTTGGATTGACATCGATGCAATATGGCCGGGACGACGTGCAACCTGCAGGAGATGTCATTTCGGAAGCATCGAATTCGGCTGCCAAAGTACCGGCGTCGGATACAACGAATTTGTTCGATGATGAATACATTAATTAATATCAAGAAACGGCTGTACCATACGAAAGATATGGTACAGCCGTTTTATTGTTGTAAGGCTCGATTTCACGTCTGGCTTCCGCTATACTGGCTAAAGATCACGCAACTACAGGAGAGAAGGCGGAAGTTCGATGAACACCTATTTATATACCTATACAGCCCACGAAGATGAACAAGACTTATGCCGACTCGAACTTCGTTCATTATTGGATATAGATCCTATTTCAGATACCAACAAGTTGGTTCTTTCTACGAAGAGCATAGATCCGAGCCGCAGCCCGTTTATCCATCAACGATTGACCATTATACATACGGCAGAGAACCTCGATACACTGATGTACCAAATGGCCTCGATTGAGCTGTCAGGAGCTACGTTCAAGGTCAAATACATCAAAGAATCAGAGGATGCTCCATCCTACGAAGAACAACGGGCAATCGAGCGGAAGCTGGGCGCACGTCTGGTTGGCAAAGCCGATATGAGACAGCCCGAGCGCGTATTCGGCGTCGCCAAACATCGCGGTACATGGATGTTTGGTGAGATGAAGCAGAGTGAAGCCGTATGGCTGCATCATAATGATAAACCCCAACATTATTCAACAGCCCTAAGTACAAGGCTTGCTCGAGCGGTCGTGAACATCGCTGTTCCGGAGCCGCAGCATGTCCGCGTAATTGATCCATGCTGCGGGATCGGCACAGTACTTATAGAAGCTTTATCTATGGAAATGGATATCGTCGGCCGGGATATCAACCCTCTGGCAGCACGAGGAGCACGTACGAATTTAGCGCATTTTGGCTATCCGAATGTCGTAACGCTAGGCGATATGAAGGACATAACAGACCATTATGACGTGGCAATCATCGATATGCCTTATAATTTATGCTCGAAATTATCACCGGAGGAGCAGCAAGCGATGCTCTCTAGTGCCCGACGTTTTACCGATAAAGTGGTCATTGTGACTGCAGAGCCAATCGACACATCCGTTATCCAATCCGGATTCCGCATGATAGAACGTTGTCAGGTCCGTAAAGGTACCTTTGTTCGCGAAGTGATCGTTGCGGAATAATGCTGTGTGCCGCTATCCTTTGATTTGTTGAGGGGCAGCGGATTTCTGCTGTTTTGAAGCAGAGGCAGAAGCAGGTGCAGAAGCTGCACGATTCCCGCGGATGTTCATCCCAATAACGCCTGCGATAATTAAGGCAGAACCAATCCAATCATACAAGGTCACGCTCTCGCCAAGCAGGACCGCGCCCGCTATCATCGATACGACGGTCGAAAGGTTTGAGAATACACTGACCTTGGAGGCTTCCATCTTCGACAATGTGAAGGTAATGAGCAAGAAGCTCAATAGCGACGACAGCACGCTCAGGTATAGGATGGATGTCCAGAAGGATCCATAAGTTAACGGCGTGACTAACGCAGACATCGTGCCATTCATGCCGTGTTGTACCAAGGCAATCAGGCCAAACACGATACTGCCGACGCCCATCATGAAATAAGTGAGTTCTGCTGGACGAAATTGTTGGGTTAACTTACGCGCCAGCACACCGTATCCAGCAAAGGAAAGAACCGATAAGAACAGCAATAGGATGCCGACCAAATGAGAAGGATCCAGTCCCACGCCTTTCACAAGGACCATCAACAACACCCCGAACACGGAGATCGCAATGGATAACTTCTGCAAGCGATTCGTGCGTTCTTTAAGAAAATATGCGGCAAACATGACCGTTAGGATCGGCGTGAATGCATACAGAATGCCGCCTTCTGCAGATGTCGCGTATTTCAAGCCAAAGGCTTGCAGTGCGAAGAAAAGTGTCGGATACAAGAGCGCAAGCCAGAGTAACCCTCGAAATGATTTGCCGCGAAATTGAAGCTTGATGAGGCCAAGTCCCACAGGAACGCTCATCACGATGAACGAGATGATAAACCGGTACGCCAATGCGACGAACGGGTCTGCGAATTCCAGCGCGCTCTTCATGAATAGGAATGAAAACCCGACGATGATTGAATACACGATGGCCGAGAGTACGGCCCATTTAACGCCATGATTTGTTTTCATGGTTGAAATCCCCCTTGTCAAATCCAATGTAAATTTACGATTCATCTTCTGTTAAACCATTCTCGGAACCGTTATACTGAAATTACGCTAAATCTTGGCGATTGGCGATCATGATTTACCTGAATTGTATCGGTACAGTTGGGTCTGGATCATGATTATAAGACGGAAAAGCGGTGTCCATTATGCAAAAGTACATGGCGATTCTGTCCGATATGGAGGAGCGCATTCGAACAGGTCAATACGGGCCTGGGCGCAAGCTGCCATCGATTCGAGAAGCTGCATCGCTCTATGATTGCAGTCGCAGTACCATCATTCGCGCTTATGCAGAGCTGGAACGACAGCACACTATATATGCGATGCCCCAGAGCGGTTATTATGTCGTGGACAAGCGCGGCGAGCAGTGGGATGTGAGGGAGTGTGAGCGGCTGGATTTCACGTCAGCATCTCCGGATTTGAATATATTCCCGTATCTTGACTTCCAGCATTGTCTGAATAAAGCAATTGATACCTATCAGTATCACTTGTTTACGTACGGTGATTCGCAAGGGTTGGAGAGCTTCCGGAATACGCTCGCCTCGCATCTGGCGTCAGATCAGGTGTTTGCGAAGCCCGATCAGATTGTCGTTACATCCGGTGTGACGCAAGCGTTGATGATTCTGACACAGATGCCTTTTCCGAACCACAAATCGGTTATTCTGGTAGAACAGCCGGGGTATGATATCTATCTACGCTACTTGGAGATGGAAGGCGCACCTGTTGAATCCATACTGAGAACCTCGAAGGGGATTGACCTGGATCGGTTGGAAAAGCTGTTTAAGCACGGCAATATCAAGTTCTTCTTTACGATGCCAAGGTACCAGAATCCTTTAGGTGTGTCCTATAACCTGGCCGAGCGGAAGGCCATTGTAGCCTTGGCAGCGAAATATGATGTCTATATTGTTGAAGACGATTACATGGGTGATTTAGGCAGTGAACGCCGATTACATCCGCTGCATAGCTACGATGATGCGGAGCATGTCATCTATTTGAAGAGTTTTTCGAAGATTATTTTCCCGGGGTTGCGTATCGGGGCAGCCGTGGTTCCTCGCCTGCTTCTGCCGACATTTCGAATGTATAAAAAATATGCGGATAGTGAGTCTTCGCTCTTATCCCAAGCAGCGCTCGAAATCTATATCAAGAACGGCATGTTCGAGCGGCACAAGCATAAGATTGTGAAGATGTATGCTTCGCGGATGAAGGCGATGAATGATGCTTTGCTTCAGCATAACGCTTCTGGCATCGTTGAACCGACCCTGGTACAATCTGGTGTGTACATCGCGCTTCAGCTGGAGAACTCAGTAAATATGGATCAATTGATTCGGCGATTAGCTGGGAGAGAAATTGTGGTGGTCCATAGCAAAGGATTCTATCTTACGAATTATGCATCACCTTATAAATTCCTCCGATTAAGCATTACACGTGTGCATAAGGATGTTATATCGGCTAGCGTATACACTTTGCTGGAGGAGATCAAAAAGGCGAATCAAAATGCGGGGAGGAAACGATTATGAAGATTGGGATGATCGGTACGGGCTGGTTCGCGGATATGCACTGCGACCTGCTGGAGCAAATGGAAGGTGTACAAGTTGCGGCGGTATGCGGTACGAGCCAAGCGAAGGCAGAACATTTTGCGAGTCAGCGAAGAAACGCTGCGTCCTATGCGGATGTCGAAGAGATGCTGGAACAAGAGAAGTTGGACGCGGTATACATCTGTGTTCCCCCATTTGCGCATGGAGCCATTGAACGCGCTGTTGTTGCCCGCCAAATTCCCTTTTTTATCGAGAAACCCATTGCGCTAGATGAGGAATTGCCCGCACAAATTCAGCACCAGCTTCAACAAAGCGGATTGATTACGTCAGTCGGATATCATTTTCGCTATACGGATGGCGCAGAAAAGCTGCTTGAACTTCTGAAAGGCCGGACTGTCGGCATGGCCCTCGGGACTTGGCTAGGGGATATGCCGCGTGTAGCTTGGTGGCGCAAGCAAGAGGGTTCTGGCGGACAGTTCCTTGAACAGACAACGCATATCGTCGATTTGCTGCGCTATACCTTAGGGGAAGTCACGGAAGTGTACGCAGCGACGGCTTTGCGTCACATGAACACCATCGAAGAAGGTGTGACCGTGGATGATGTTGGGACCGTTACCTTGAAGCTGGCGAGCGGTGCGGTGGCGAATATTTCAAATACGTGCATGCTGCCGAAGTCTGATCGATCGGGGTTGCAGATTTATACAGATCTTGGTGTGCTTGAGGTGAATCATAACGGGGTGACGGCATCGACGGTGGGGCAGAACGTGACCTATCATAATCAGTCGAATCCGTATATCAAAGAGAATGAGGCATTTATACATGCTGTTCGTACGGGAGATACGCAGTTCATTCGGTCTACGTATGCGGATGCGATTCTTACGCAGCGTATTGCAACAGCGGCATTACGGTCAGCACAATCAGGGCTGCCTGTTGTCTTGTAAAATAACACATAAGAAGAGCCCGCTTCGCACACAAGGACTGAGCGGGTTCTTTATAGGATCACAGTTCATCCGCAATTGTTGGAAAAACGCCTTGATTACCATGCGAAGCCGTCTTGACCATGCCAAACAAAAAGTCATATACTATTTTAAAATTTAAGCATACAAATTTGAGGTTAAAGGAGACGATCATGGCTAATCGAGAGAATATCATCATTCTTGAAAATCACTTTAGGCAGTTCATGAGAAAAGTCCAGTCTGAATGGTCGAGACAGGTGCATAGTGAGCTTTCCAAGTCCCAGTACTTGATTCTAGATAAATTGACCACGGAAGGTCCGATGAAAGTGTCTGATCTCGCCGAGGCGATTCATATTACGGCAGGTGCTGTGACGGGCTGCTCCGACAAGCTGATTCAAGGCGAATATGCCGAGCGTACGAGAGACGATCATGATCGCCGTGTCGTCTATTTGAAGATTACGGAGAAGGGCACGAATATGATGAAGGAAATTACGGAACGGCGCAAAGAGCTCTTGACTCGTTTTTTTGCTGGCGTGTCCGATGATGATGTCATTCGATTAACGAATTTATTCAAACAAATCATAGACAATACCGATCCTAAAGCATAACGGAAGAAGGCGAAATAGGATGAAGGCCGATAAATGATTAGCCTTTGCTGTGATGAATTCGTATTCATACAGTAAGGGCTTTTTGGCATGTCTATACATATTAAGTAGAAAAAATTGCCATCCTAATCCAGAATTCATTTTGATAATAAAGGATGTGCACCATGGTAAGTATCCCGTTTAAAATGGTCCTCGTGATGTGTAGTCTTCTGACGATTGCGATGCAATACGATAGTTCATTCGTGCGCGCAGCCTCTGTAAAGGAAAGACTTCCTATCGAGCATGTATCCAAGGAACAGGAGCCGCCTTCGATGTCGATACCCGATCACCCGCAGCTCAATGCATTACGTCATTTGACATGGTTGCATACTGCAGCATTCGATATTACAGGGGATAGAGAACCTGAGCAAATCGGGCTTTTGGGCATGCAGGAAAATCCACGTTCAAGCTACTGTCAGCTTGTCTATCTCATATGGAAAGATGTCAAAGCGAATCGAAGCAGCGTAACGTATATCCAGGGAGGATATCACCCAAGGATGCAAATCGGCGACCTCAATGGGGACCACAAAAACGATGTGCTTGTCCAGCTCCCCACAGCGAGTCATCGGGCTGCGAAATCGAACTATCATTTGTATACGATTCGAAATCATGAAGTTGTGAGCCTGCCTACGCCACAGCCCCTTCAAGTGGATGCGAAGCTGGAAGAAAACTACGCCGTGAGCCTTCGTGCAGGGGATGCTCAACCTCTCACCATAGACATCACAGATCGGAAGAAGAAATATGATGCGGCAGGGTATTATAAGGAAGGAAAATTGCTGCAACTGCAACCTGATACTTCATTCACAACGACGCCCTATCATATGCTGAATCTGGTGAACTGGAACAAGAAAAGGACGATGGATTTGGCAGGGGTGCAGATCGTGCATGGATTAAATAAAGAAGATCCGGTTGCTCTCGTGCAATCAGTGTGGACATGGGAGAAAGGGAAGTGGAAGCTTTTACATGTCTACATGCAGAAAGCATTCCTGTGACATAAGTAAAAGCTTGCGATATGGTGTATAATCGTTTCTGGAGAGTGTAAGGAACGGGAGGAACAGGCAACATGGAACAAGTACTTGTAGAAGAATATCGTAATGAAACGTTAGAATGCCTGCATCGCGGACATATTTGCGGCGTTGGTCCCGACGGTCAGGTGAAATATGAAGTAGGGGATGCGGACTTTGTCGCATTCTTGCGTTCGGCAGGCAAGCCGTTCCAAGCGATTCCAGGTGTACGCGCAGGCATTAAGGAAGCGTATGAACTTACAGATCAAGAAATAGCGATCATGACGGCTTCCCATCGGGGAGAGTCTTTTCATTTAGAAACTTTGTCGCATCTCATGGACCATACGGGACTCGAGCAATCGAACTTGGTCTGTGCGGAGAGCTACCCGATGCATCGCGGCTCCAGGGAACAAATCATCCGCAATCAAGGTCATGAGCAGCGCGTATATCATAACTGTTCTGGGAAGCATTTCGGGGTGTTATCTTATTGCAAGCTGATGGGTTACCCGTTGGAAGGGTATGAGGATCCTGGTCATCCGGTTCAACAAGAGATTGTGGAGACCTTATCGATGATGGCGGAACTGCCTGCGGATCAGATTGCTCGTGGAACAGACGGATGCGGATTACCCGTGTTTGCATTGCCTTTAAAACATATCGCCAGAGCTTATTTGAAGCTGTCTTGCCCCGAATTGATCGAGGACGAGAAGACAAGAGAAGCTGTACAGAAGATTACGGCAGCCATGCACGCACATCCGGAGATGGTATCGGGTACGAATCGTATTTGTACAACCCTTATGGAAGATACGAATATTATCGCGAAGGGCGGATTCAAAGGCATTTACGGATTCAGCCTCCGACAAGAACAGCTCGGATTTGCCTTTAAAATCGTGGACGGCTCTGATGAAGAGTGGGCACATATCGTTGTCTCTATTCTCGAACAAATCGGATACGCCAACCAACAGACGATCCATCGCATTCGTGAGCGGTTTCCTTCGGCAATCCGAAATGATGCGGGTAAGATCGTAGGGCATACCAAGGAGGTATTTCATCTGTGAGCAGCAAAGTGATCTTGGAAGTGATTGCGACGACCTTAGCGGAGGTGAAGGCGGCCGCGGCGTATGGTGCCGATCGGATTGAGCTTATCACCGCGATGAATGAAGGTGGGCTGACCCCTTCGATCGGGTTAATCGAGGAGGCGGTGAAGTCCGTTTCCATTCCCGTGAACGTGATGCTGCGTCCGCACAGCCGATCCTTTGTCTATGACAAGGAAGATATCCAGACGTTGCTATCGGAAGTAAGGCGTATTCGCCGCGCAGGTGCGAATGCGATTGTATTCGGGGCATTAACGCCGAAGGGCGAGATTGATACCCGGTTATTGCAACGCGTTTTGGATCGCGCCGGGGATATGCGGATGACGTTTCATCGCGCTTTTGATGAAGTCAAGAACCAGGCAGCAGCGCTTGACCAATTGCTAGCCTACCCGCAAATCACGACGATCTTGACATCGGGCGGGCAACCGCGTGTCTTGGATGCGGCTGAGCAAATCCAGATGCTCGTTGCGCGCAGCGCTGGAACGCATTGTTCCATTCTTGCGGGCAGTGGTTTATCGCCGAATCGGGATGAGCTGCGGGCTTTCCTCGACTTTACAGGTGTCCAGCAAGTCCATTTTGGATCTGGCGTACGCGAAGAAGGGAAATCGTTAGCTCCGATTGACCTTATGCGCATGACGGAGGTTCGTTCTATTTTACAGGGTTGAAAAAACACGCACATCGCAGCCTATATCAGGCGCGGGGTGCGTGTTTTGTGTTTTGCTTGGTTACGCTTTTCTTAGTTTACCTAGTTCGGACACGAGTGCTTCCACTTCGCTAATGCTGAAGTTCTGCTTGCTGCTGATAATATCGTACAATTCTTGAATATCTTCGTACTGATCAACCGAGAAGGATGAGGCTTGCATTGCTGCAGCTGTAGCCATTTTTAGCTTTATTTTAATCGCTTCAATCATATATTCTACGTTTTCTTGCGTTGGTTGTGTAAGATCCACGTTCTTCATCCTCTCTGTTTCAATGAACCTATTGTAGCATGATTCAAATCCATCATGAAACAAAAATTGCCTGTAAGGGATTGTTCGGTTACAATCATAACAAATCGTGAGCAGTCAAATCAGAAGGAGAGGTTGTGAGGAGGATGCGGGAGCTGGAGTCGAATTCGTCGATCCGTTTGCGTCAGAAGAGGAATGCGTCGGAATTGCCTCATTTTTTTCGGTCCGTGTTCGAGTCGCATGCCTTGGAACAGATTACATTCGTCTGCATTGGAACGGATCGATCCACAGGCGATGCACTAGGGCCCTTGTTAGGTACGGCTTTGGAGCTGAGGGGGTTCACCCAAGTGGTTGGAACGTTGGCTCATCCCTGTGATGCGACGAATTTGGAAGCACGGTTGCGCGGAATTCCAGCAGATCATATTGTCATTGCGATTGATGCTTGCTTAGGGCAACCCGCGATGGTAGGACATTATTTGGTGTCCAAGCAGCCGCTGCAGCCTGCGGAATCGGTAGGCGGTCGTCTTCCGGCAGTGGGGCACTATAGCATCGCAGCTGTTGTCAATGTCAGCGGCCCCAAGCCGTATTGGACGCTGCAGATGACTTCGTTGTATAAAGTGATGCAGATGGCGCAGCAGATTGAATATGCTATTGAAGCAGGATTAAGCCCATTGTAGAAGGTTCACATTCTTCGTATCGAAGGAAGTGAACTTTTTTTTGCATGTTTACAAATTTCGAGTCTCTTTTTAATACAGACCTCATATAATGTAGGTATTCTTTCAATAACGGACTAGGATGAAGATGGGAGCGATCAAGATGGCCTACATTAATCATGTGAATTTAAAAAATGCAGGTGGACAAGTCTATTGTTGCATGCGAAATAAAGTAGTACAGTTTAATGAAGAACAATTAATGAAATACTGTGTTGGGTGCAAGATGTTCGGGGGCACGGCGAAGGGGAAAGGCGTGGAATGTTTCTGGGATGATATGCGGGGAGATAAACTGATGATTGTATCGGATCCCGTGCAAGAGGTTGAATACAATCAGACGCGCAGCGTGAGGCTGACCTCTTAGACGAAAGCGCCTAGATGACCTGAAGAGAGGAAATGATCTTATGACAGAAATGAAGCAAGGAACAACGCCGCAGGGTTTATTTTATAAAGAGCAGGGACAAGGACAACCAATCGTGTTATTGCATGGCTTTTGCGGCAGTTCTGATTATTGGACAAGCGTAGTACCTGAGCTCGCACGCCAGTATCGTGTAATCACGCCGGATTTGCGCGGACATGGTCAATCACAAATCATAAATCCCTCGTTCCGTATTGAAGATATGGCACAGGATGTGGTTCAACTCATGGACGAGCTTCAGATAGAACGAGCCATCGTATTCGGCCACTCCCTCGGTGGATATATCACATTAGCGCTTGCGGAACAAGCGGCAGAACGATTACAGGGCTTCTCCCTGGTTCATTCAACCGCGAATCCCGATGCGGAGGCCGCGAAGGAGAATCGGCTAAAAGCAGTTAAGACGATTCAAGAGGAAGGCATTGTCCCTTTTGTGGACGGTCTTATTCCGAAGTTATTTGCGCCAGACCATGTGCAATCCATGCCGGAACTTGTGGAGCATAGTAAGCAAATAGGGTATCAAACACTGCCGGAAGGTGCCATGGGAGCAAGTCTTGCGATGCGTGAAAGACCGGATCGGAATCATGTACTGGCGTCCACTCCACTTCCCGTCTTGTTAGTCGCAGGAGAAGCAGATCAGATCGTTCCTCCGGAAAAGTCATTTACGGTGACCGGTTCACATATTCAACAAGCGGTCATTTCTGCGGCGGGTCATATGAGCATGATGGAATCACCTGATGCATTGATTGAGGTTATTCATCATTTTGTACAGGGAATCAACAAGACGGTGTCTTGATCCTCCAATGAGAAGCCTAGAAGTCACGCTTACCCTCCTGTCTTGGGATGTGTAGGCGTTTTCTATTAGGCGACTGACATTGACATTATTTTATGTATTCACATACACTACATTTAGATGATTTCCTAAATATCTAAGAAGTGGAGGTGCGTCTTTCGTGAACGATGCCTTCAAAGCACTAGCCGATCCGACTCGACGACAAATTCTTATGCTGCTCAAAGAGCGGGATATGTCTGCTGGTGAAATTGCAGACCATTTTTCCATGAAGAAGCCAAGCATATCGCACCATCTGAATATTTTGAAGCAAGCGCAGTTGATTATTGATGAGAGACAGGGTCAGAATATCATCTATTCTCTGAATACATCAGTCATGCAAGAAGCGCTGGGATGGTTCCTGCATATGATTCAGAAGAACAATTAGGAGGCTGTTCGTTATGAATACGCGTGAGAAAGAGAATAACAGTAAAGCGTGGGATCACAAAGATTCGTGGATTGTTGCAGTTTCATTGGTATTGTTCGGTATCGCATCCATTTTTTATCCGCAATTGCCGGATCAAGTGGTCTCTAAATTCAATATGGTCGGTGATCCGATCCGGACGATGAGTAAGTGGAGTTTTTGGCTACTGTATGGCGGAATTGCGTTGATTCTTCCCGTGACGACGAAGTTTACACGTAATCTAGATCCTAGAAAATCGAATTATCTGAAGTTCGAATCTACGTTCGAGACTTTTCGGTGGGCGACGGTTGTATTCATCCACTTTATTTTTGGGGCAGGAGTTGCGTATAATTTAGGGTATCCCGTCTCCATGAATTTTGTGCTCCTATTTGCACTAGGGATGTTATGGCTTATTATGGGGAATCGAATGGGTAAAATTCGGTTTAATTATTTCATCGGGATACGAACGCCATGGACGCTTGCAAATGAAGATGTCTGGCGCAAAACACACCGTGTCGCGGGCAGATGTTGGTTTATTGCCGGCATTCTGTTCTTGGTCGCTCTGTTTCTTCCGGCAGCGTTATTTATACCGATCCTTATTCTTAATTTGATCTTAAGTACGCTAGTACCGATGATATACTCCTACCTGATGTATCGAAAGACCGGACAGTCTTCATAAATCGTAGAAAAAGCAGGTGAGACCGTGTTCTCAAGAGATTATCTTGTGCGACTGATTGAAGATATGACAAGTGTGCTTGGAAAAGCGATGGGGCTCCGTCAAGAGAATAAGCTGACTGAAGCCGAATGGGAAATCGATGACCTTTTTCAACGGCGATTTCGGCTTAGTGGACCCTTAATCCATTCGCTCTCACCAGAAGATTTGATTACGATGTTCACCTTTAACGGCGTATTGGAGTCCGATCGTGTACAGGGTGTTGCGCTGCTCCTGAAGGAACAAGCACTTATCGATGAGGCGAAGAATGACCCTGCACAGGCGACGGTTCGCCGCATGAAGGCATTACATTTATTGGCGTATGCATCCGTACATGGGGCTCCCGTGAAGTGGATTCAGACGCATGATGAAATGAACCAACTGATCGAATTATTACAGGGAAAAGGGATGGCTGTCAGCTTGCACCAAGTCTTATGGACGTACTATGAGTCGGTTGGCAATTATGCGAAGGCCGAAGATCATTTATTCTATATACGAGATCGTCAGATCGATGTCACCGAAGAAGGTATTGCATTTTATCATCGATTGCTAGAACAGACAGATGAGGCACTGGAAAAAGGCGGTTTACCGCGCGGAGAAGTGCTGCAGGGTCTATCCCAGCTTCAGCAGCATCGAGAGGTTTAACGAACGAATGGAGGCTTATTGTTTTGTCTAACGCAACTTACACCATGGAATCTTTGCTTGAGCTGCTAGAGGGGATTGTACGTCAAGGAACGCTTGTTTCGGGCACGTTAAGTCAACGCAGACGCAAAGAACCAGATAGTTATACCAAAGTCCTGATCAAGCCAATTCAACTGCGTCAGGAGATCTATATCCAATTTGAATATCACTATGCCAATAAAGTGGCCCATGAGAATGTACTTGCTTCGGAAGCGGGTGCTCGGATGGCAACATTGTTCGAGGATACATTCCGTCAAGGATTGATTCGGACGACTTCGGAAGAGTATCAGGTTCTGCTCTCCAAGAAGAACAAAGTATCCGTGCTTAAGAAGCAGACGGCTGCGGCGAAAGTGAATCTGACGCATAATCGCAAGAAGCAATATGTCTTGGAAGAAGGCGAGCCGGTTCCGTTCTTAATCGAACTCGGAATTATGAATACCGATGGTAAGGTGCTTGCGAAAAAGTACGATAAGTTCCGTCAAATTAATCGGTTCCTTGAAATGATTCAAGACGTTCTTCCGAATTTGCCGAAGGATCGGACCGTTACGATTGTTGATTTTGGCTGCGGCAAGTCCTACTTAACGTTTGCATTGTATCATTATCTGGCCGTACAGCAGGGGATGACGCTCAATGTAGTAGGCTTGGATTTGAAAAAAGATGTTATTGAACATTGCCAACAGTTAGCATCGCGTCTCGACTACAACCAGCTGCGTTTTCTCGTGGGCGATATCGCCGATTATAATGAACTCAAGCAGGTCGATATGGTCGTCACTTTGCATGCCTGTGATACAGCGACGGATGCAGCCTTAGAAAAGGCTGTTCGTTGGGGAGCTAGTGTCATTTTATCTGTACCTTGCTGTCAGCATGAGCTGTTCAAACAGGTGAGTAACCCGGCGCTGTCGCCTTTATTATCTCACGGTATTTTGAAGGAGCGATTCTCCGCGCTAGCAACGGATGCAGCACGTGCCAAGTTGTTAGAGATTCTAGGGTATCGCACACAATTGTTGGAGTTTATCGACATGGAGCATACGCCGAAAAATATTCTGATTCGCGCGGTGAAAGGTAACGTTCCAGGAAGTGTTCAAGATCTGATTACAGAGTATGAGCAGTACCGGGATTTCCTCCATATTTCGCCATACCTTGAACGGGCATGCTCAGATCTATTGGAACCTTTTCGGAGCTAAGGAAAGGGTTCTCATGGATGAATAAATGATTGAAGGGAGCGACAGCAGGGTGATAGAGCGATATAACAAGGAACGGGAATATGCATCCCTTACTGCGATATTGGATTGTAGAACCGTGGTGGAGCGCAAGGATTTTGTCTCTACTGGCGTGCTCACGCATGCGGAAGGCGATTTGATTGAGATTGAAATTGCGGAGTATGACCATTTTCAGTTGGGTGAAGCGGTCAAGATGACGATTTATTCCCCTGTGGGCATACATATCATTCAATCTACGGTCATTGCGAAATACGAGGGAGCTATTCTGATTATCCATCCGCCCAATAATCTCAGTAAGTTTGAAGACAAGCGTAAGTACCCTCGCATTGCATCGAATAAGGGAGGACATATCCATACGCTTGTGCATGAACTTGCACCAGTCCCTTTAGAAGACCCTATTTTTTTTAATTTGAAAAATATCAGTGTCGAGGGGCTTGGATTTACACTCTTTGAGGAGAGAACCTTTCAGGTGCATACGAAGTTACAGGCGGAGTTAGATCTTGGCTTCTTATTCCCGTGTACGTTCCGCATTGTAAGGTCATCCGAATCGGGTGAGGGGATGTTTTATGGAGCTGAATTGCTGAATGTCTCTGAAGAATATCTTCGAAATTTACGGGCCTATATCTTGAAGCAGCAAATTGAGAATCACTATGAACGCAAGAGCAAAGAGAAGTACTTTTCTCTCTAAAAAATGAGTTTATACTATGCTACAGGTAGCATCGTCCCGTGGACGACGACTACCTGTTTTTGTGTTCATCCGCCAAATGCTTCACGAAAAGCGCGTGATAGCTTGTCGCGATCCACATCCCATAGCGTTGCTAATTCCTCGCAGACGTTCTCATCCCACCAGTCCGACAACAGCTTACGATTGCTGCTATGCTCATGGATCCAGATGAGGTTGAGAATGACCTTCTTGTAGTAGAGTTCTTCGCCTTGCTTCATGGATTCCTCGGGAATCCATACTTTCATACGCTTCACTGCGCGGTAGAGCTCATTGTTGCAAGCTCTTCGGATCTTTCGTGCGGATGGTAGATTGCTCTGATGCTTCTCGGTATGCTTGGCTGTGTTCGGATTCGCCACGGGGCATCGACTCCTCTCCCTACCAATGTATGCAGGCAAGAGTGGAGAGGAAACTAAGCACCGTTTTTCACATACAGGCTATTCGACAACAATATACCCAATCATAGGCGCTTCGGCGGATGTGTCGCCTTCTTTTACGGTGCTATCTGTCTTGGAGTTATGACCGGGATGTGTTGTGCAGATGAGACGGTAAATTCCTTTTTTGGTCGGTGTGAAGTGTACGACGGTTTCTTTCCCTTTCATCACTTCCCCGCGAATTTCGGTTCCTTCGATGTAGAATTGATGATGTGCGCCATTTACGCCGAAAATGCTAAGTTTGATATTCTCTCCGGCCTTAGCGAAGACGGTGCCTGGATCCCAACGATAGACTTCGATTTCTTTTCCGGCAGCGGTTTTGGTCTTGAATTCTCCCGTAACAATGTTAATGATTCGCTCATCTTGCAGAGCAGATGCAACGGGTTTGGACTGCTCCCATCGTAAATAAGCAATGGTGAGCATGACGGCGAACATGGCTACCGCGAACCACTGAATCTGACGTTTACTAATAATCCAAAATCTTGACATATCATTCACCTCGACGGATTGGTTTGAGACAAGTGTATGCACGAGGGGGCCAAGCCATGACAGCGAACTAGAAGTCATGTCCACCCATGTGGTAGAATAAGATAAATTTAGAAATAATTTTAGGAATGGAGAGAGCAAAGAGGCAAATGGATTATATTCACGAAATCATTAATCAGATTTTTAGCTGGGTCCAAGGTTTGGGTTATTTCGGTATTGTATTAGGTTTAATGCTCGAAGTGATTCCGAGTGAAATTGTGCTGGCTTATGGAGGGTATTTGGTATCCATAGGTGATATTTCCTTTACTGGAGCGGTGATTTTCGGAACGATCGGGGCCATTGCACAGAACTGGATTTTGTATGCCATCGGCCGTTATGCGGGTCGTCCGTTCTTTGAGAAATATGGCAAATATTTAAAAGTCAGTAAAAAGAATTTAGATACTGCAGAAGGCTGGTTCAATAAGTATGGAGCCGGTATCGTGTTCACAGGTCGATTTATTCCGGTTATGCGTCAGATTGTATCCATTCCAGCAGGGATGGCACGAATGAACTTCTGGTTGTTCACCTTGTTAACGGCACTGGCATCGATTCCTTGGTCATTACTGTTCGTGTTCCTAGGATGGAAACTTGGAGATCAATGGCAGAGTGTCAGCGAGAAAGCAGGTCCTTATGTGCAGCCTGCCATTTTAATTGCGATTGCGCTTCTGATCGTATATATCGTCATCAAGATCTGGCGTTCACGTACACGCGTGAAACAATCATAAAGTATAAGTTATTGATTCCAAATAAATAATAGAAAGAGGCGTATGAAATGAGCAAAAACGTATCGGGCAAACTGCGCAGCGGGATTTCACCGTTAGCATTTATGCAAGGGATGAGGAAGAATCAAGATACTTTTCAATCTTGGTATGACCAATTTGCTTGGGCGAATACAGAGGACCAGGAATTCTTCGAATCCCTGAACAATCGTGATGATCTTAGATGCTTGATCTTAGCGGCTGACTGGTGCGGAGACGTTGTACGCAATGTGCCTGTCGTGTTTCATCTCATGGAGACTGCAGGAATTCCAACCGAAGTATTCATTATGGAACAACATCCAGATTTAATGGATCAATTCCTAACAAATGGTGGCCGTTCCGTACCGGTTGTTATTATTGCGGATACTGGCGGCTATGTACTCGGCCAATGGGGTCCACGTCCAACGAAAGTACAAGCACATATGAATGAATTCAAACGTGAGAATCCAGATCGTGAAGCCGCAGATTATAACGAGAAGATTCAAGTAGTTCGTGAGAAAATGATGAAAGAATATGGCGAAGGAACGGGCTACCATGCGGTTATCGCAGCTGAGTTCCGTGAATTGCTGGCAGGAGTGTAATACATCATGTTAAAGATTGAATCCTTTCAACTAGGTCCGTTAGAGACGAATTGTTATCTGCTCGTGAATACGGACACCAACAAGGCGCTTGTCATTGACCCGGGTATGAATCCGGCTCCGTTACTGCGTCGCATTCAAGATCTTGATGTGGAAGCGATCCTGCTTACCCACGCGCATTTCGATCATATGGGTGGCGTCGATGAAGTTCGGAAGCTGAAGAATTGCCCGGTATATCTGCATGATTTGGAAGCCGAATGGCTTACGAATCCGAAGCTGAATGGATCGCTTTTGTGGCCGCAGGTTTCCCCGCCGTTAACGACGGATCCTGCCGAATATGCGCTTGAAGACCGTCAGACGTTAGAGATGATCGGTCATACATTCCAAGTGATGCATACACCAGGGCATTCACCGGGTAGCGTGAGCTTCTTGTGCGGGAATGATTTGTTCGGCGGGGACGTACTCTTTAAACTGTCCGTTGGCCGTACAGATTTACCAGGGGGGCGTCAGAACGATTTATTCGATTCGATCCACAATAAGTTATTTAAACTCGACGATGCGGTGAAAGTATATCCAGGTCATGGACAACGCACGACGATCGGATTCGAACGAGCAAATAACCCGCATGTGTAATGATTTACAAAAATCGACAAAAGCTATAGACCATAGTACCAGGTTCTGATATAATGTAGTCAATTGAAAGTATAACGTTTGCGAAGCACGCAAGCTGAGGAGATAGCTCCCGGTTTGCGTTCTTTTTTTGCCCAAATTTCAAGTTAGAGACCGTGAACAAGGGGTAATTCTGCTTCATAAAGCGTACATAGCATCGCGAAGGGGGGGGCTTCGTGGAACCTCAAGAACCGATGGCGAGCTGTGTGTCATCGGTCTTTTTAACTGTTTCGCCATCATTCGCTCCTATACGACAATTAACAACGTGGTAAAATATACCTTAAATTAGGAAAGGAGGTATGAACTAGGATTGCAGGAAGGGAATTGAAGATTGAAAGGGAGAGGAAATGAAGAGAAAAGGCGTTTAATAGCTAATTACGTTCGTACATATTGAGGGAGGTTCTGATTTATGAGGAAATTAATCGTATCGCTCATCATGATAGTGGTTCTTGCAAGCGGTGTACTGGGTAGTATTGCTGCACCTATTTCAGCTGCAGGGAGCAAGAACGCGATTGAGGTATTGCTCGATGCAAGGAAGATGAGTTTCCCTGATGCCCAACCATTCCAAGATGGTCAAGGTAGTGTCATGTTGCCCATACGTTTCGTCTCCGAAGCCTTGGGTGCAAAGGTGGGGTGGAATAAAGTCGCGGGGACGATGGTCGTGGATCTTAAAAATGGTGACCATACGGTGCAAATGACCGTAGGACAAGCCATGGCTACAGTGGATGGGGCATCTAAAAGCTACGGTACCAAGATCATCTTGAACCAGAACCGGACATTCGTCCCGCTGCGCTTGGTGAGTGAAGGACTTGGACAGACCGTGGAATGGGACAAGGTAAGCAGATGGGTATGGATCGGGAGGAAGGATGCTCCGACGTTGGAGGAGATCGGCATTAAACCGGTGGACGTGGCGCCGTATAAGAAGTGGTTTACGAAGAAACCGTATTTGTTGAAGAACCAATACGAAAAGGAGTACAAGGAAGCATTAGTATTTAAGATTTCTGATTTACCTACATCGTTGCTAAAAGAAGTTTATTCCGTAGAAGAGTACCTTGATTCTAAAACAAAAAATACGTATATCAAGATCAGAGCAAAGACAAAATCTGGTGCAGGAAATATTTATTATTTAACAGATAAAAATGATGTACGGTTTAGAAATCCAATACCTGATATGACCATTAATCACGGTGATGGAACAAAAACCTGCTTCTATAAAGTCTGGTCTGCTGCTGATGGCACTTTAGATGGAATAAAAGATTATAAAAACCTGAAATTAAAAGATGTCCAATTCATAGGGTTTAGGGGAGGAAGTGATGATTATCTTACATTGATGGTTAATCCATGGAAGGGTAATTAAGAAGATGGGGCGTAGAATCCACCATGGCTTCATTATTTCGCTAATCATTATATTTTCTCTTCAATTTATTGCCGTATTTCCTGGCATAAATATGGCTAATGCAGCAACTGACATAACTCCATTGAAATATTATGCGGAGAATAACTACCGTTATTTTGTGGGTTTTTACTACTATGATATGTGGAAGGATAGTGCGGGGAATTGGACTGGTGAAGGGAAACAACCCAATCGAGGAATGCATGGGGAAGCTACATTCACTTATAAGTTTCAATTTCCAGGTAGAAAAATAAAAAATCTAGAAGCATCAATTTATAGGCAATCTGACATTACAAATAAATATTTTGAAGGATCACGTAATGATAATTATGAGGAATACAGTGATGCTATAAGTACTGGTACTCAAAATAGTGATATTAGGCCTTTCCAGAAACAAGGGATTGGTACTGATACTACTACAATTCCTATGACAGTAAATATGCTATTAGATGCTAGTATACCCTTAGATATAAAAGAGGCTTCTTGTCCAGATTGTGCTCCCAACGTAGAAGCCTACCGCATCTACGTACCCATCCTTTTCAAGATTGAATTAAATACGCAATTAACGGTGAAGCACTTTACGACGACGGGGCAATCGCTGGACCGTATTTTTCCGGCACGGGTCAACGAAGAAATGACGGTCGGAACGAATTATTCGTTTACTCCTCCTACCAACGCGAATTACCAATATGCTGGCTACAAGAAATCGACGACGAATGATTTACCCAGTGGGAGCATCACACAGGGAAGTCCGTATCCATTTACGTATGACGGATCTTTTGAGAAATATACGCTGTTCATGTATTACAACGAGAACGGGATAGATCCTTGTGCTAATTCGCCCTGCGAGCCTCCATCTGAAACAGAATGTACGACACCCGCTCCGGGACAAACGATTACAGGTTCCATGATGGAACCCGCTGTATCCGCCATGATCCGAGCGGATGCACGCGGCAGCGAGAGATTCAACGTTCTTCAAGGGATTCCAACATCGGAGAGTTTGTACGGAAATGTGCTTGCTCGTGCGTATTTATTTCAAGATAGGTTTGTTCAAATGACGGGGAAGTGCTCTTTTACGGTTCAAGTGACCAAGCAATATACACTCAAATGGGACCCGGGAAAGACGACGGTAGGAGTAGATAGCAGGCCCACTAGAGAACCGGATCCTCAAGAAGAGACGGAAGACAAGACCTATGAATATCGCATTGCGAGACCCTATTCCTTTTGGAAAATCGATAACTTGGAAGTGTATGCCCTTCGTCAAGCCGATCTGATGAATTATGCACTCCCCAACGGAAGCATAACGATACTTCCTGCAGGCTATGTCCCACCGAATTATTCGGCTGTAACGAACGGGAATTTCTACCCGCCTTCGCCGCCTTCGGAGGTGCAAGCTTCGGGACAAGTCATTTCAGGGGGGAGGAACAAACCAAGTGTCCCGAATGATCAAGGGAACCTTAAAGGGGAAGCGGAACGTGTTGTAGACAAAGTCCAAGTCGAGAATGATTCCCTTACTTTTAATAGTCAGACGATCATGAGCAATCAGAAAGTGAATGAGGCGGGGCCAAGACCAGGACAAATTCCAGCGCCGCAGCAGATCGGACGTGACGTTCTATACAGTGCCGGGCATGGTATTAGCAGCAGCAAGGTGAATAAGAAAGACACGGTTAGTACGGGGAACATCTTTTATGATGTGATGAGCGGTAATATTCAGGGCGGCGATAATAAGGCATTCCCTATTCCTGGTATGAATCCAGTTACGTTACATACGCCTGTGGTGAACGATTCATCGGTCACGGATGACCGTGGACATAACCAGAAGACGATTCCGAGTATGAACCGTGCAGCCTTTATTCTGGATCGTCCATTTACAATTCGAATGCCGACATCGGGACAGCATCTCAATATTCAAGGGTATGGGAATCGGGACTATGCCAAATATTTTCGTAACAAGCAAGTGTGGTTTCCATTTGATGTGTATAACGAAAACCGCACGCAATTATATCCTCAACATACATGGATTGATATTCCTATTCATCAATTAGAGACAACGTTCTATTTACCTGTCTGGGTGGATGAAGGGAGCTATGATGTATTGTTCCGTAGTATTGCAGAGAATGCGCCGCCGAATTTTACGACACAGCCGCTAGCGAATACGGATTTGGCGAACCATGTGGCGACCGATGTGGAGCCTGTGGAAGTGATTGGACGAATTTATGATTTCCATATAACCGATATCGGTGATTATAACTGGGAGTCCGTGTTCCGCAAGCAACAAGGAAGTGCTTTGCCAACGGGCGATAGCTATTGGGTCGGATTACGAGGCATCGACGGGAATGGAAGAGGGAACCTGCAGCCATTTACATTGCCTATCCGATTAGGGAGCCACCCGGAGGTCGGGATGAAGAATATCGCTGTCAAGACGGGGTACCACTTCAAATTTGATCTCAAAACCAAAGGGAATATGTTCGGCAGCGGGGACGGCATCCGGATAACGCCAACATTCGATTATGCATCTTCTGATGGGATGAAGAGACAAGAGATAGATTTGTATTACCATAGTGCGAGCAAGTATTTTGTTCGGATCGGTTCGGCGGAAGACAAGGAGAAACGATATGTCATTCTCAATGAGAGGCTTCGTAATGTTACTTTGGATTCCTTGCGTGACACAGCGTCCTATTATTATGATGCGGCAGGTTCGAATGGCGGAAATGTAGGCAGTCGTGAGGTATTCATAGCTCAATATATGAAACAGACGGAGAAACAAACCTGGGTTGGGAATTGGACCTGGATGATATTGCCCGAACAGCTGCGGGTATTTTTAGGGAACGCAGGGATTCCAAGTAATGCATCGGTATCTGCGAACCGTGCGTTTGCAGCAGAGCAACGGTGGTATGGTGAATATAGTCTACCGGCAGCTGTCTATGCGGTTCCCAAAGGAACGAATCTCGCAGAGTATGGCAGAACACATACCTTGAATGAGAAGTCTCCGATATTTTTGAAGCATGGTTTTATTATCGTGAATTTTAATATCGAGACGATTCGTAACAAAGACGTGGATCATCCCCATTTGCAATATATCCATGCACCTGCGATGAATGCATTCCCTTACCTGAATCAGTGGGGACTTGAGGGGTTCGAACGAACGGTGAAGGATGCGTATCAACATACATTTCAATTAAAGGAGGGCGATGTCATATTCTATCATGCGGATAAGTCCTCTTATGACGATTTTAAGAGCAGTGGAACACATTAACGGCTGGTTAGTATAGTCAAAATTGAAAGGGTGGATGAGTAATGAGAATGAAGATGTCATCGCATTTGGATTCTGGATTGCATAAGAGAACGATGTCACCCCAAGTAAGTGAAGCGGCTAGAAATAAACACATCCAGGATGCATGGCGTTCCGTTCGAAAACAAGGAGGGAGCATTCAACAACCTTGGTTCGAGCGATTAACGAAACATCGTGAGGGCGGACACCTGGATTAATCATCGTGAACAATTCATTGTGGGATCTAACAGGGATTATCTCTGCCTAAGGCGAACATATTAGAGAGAATCATTCATCAAGCGCCATATTGGAGGTAATCATCATGTCCGTTCCCCAACACGAAATTCAAGATCGTATTGCTCGATTACAGCATAAATGCGTTGAACAAGGTATCGACGGGTGTCTCATCACGCAAAATGTCGATCTCTATTATTTCACCGGTTCGATGCAGACCGGGTATGCCTTTATCCCGGCGCAAGGCGAGCCGGTATACTTCGTGCGCCGCAGCTTAACGCGTGCGGCACAGGAGTCGCACGTGCGGGTCGAGCCGCTCGGCTCGTTTCGCCAATTCGGCGAAACGCTGGCGGCTCACTTCCCGCACGCTTTTGCGAGCACCCGTCCGGTGCTCGCAACGGAGTTCGACGTGCTGCCGGTACAGTTGTACCAGCGTTTCGTCGAACTCCTTCCGCCGTCTACCCAATGGGTGGACGGCTCCATGCTAGTGCGCGAGACGCGGATGGTGAAATCCGCGTACGAGGTAGCCGCCATTCGGAAGGCGGCTCAACTGGCAGATGCCGCACTCGAAGATGCGGCATCTTACATCTGCGAGGGCATGACCGAGTTGGAGCTGATGAGCCGGATCGAATATACGTTCCGGATGCAGGGTCACCACGGCATCATGCGGATGCGCGGTTATAATCAAGAGATTATTACCGGCATGGTAGGATCAGGAGCCGCAGCGGCCGAGCCCTCCTACTTCGACGGCCCTGCAGGTGGACGAGGTTTAAGTGCCGCGGTTCCCCAGAGCTCAAGTCGTAAGCCCATAGCTGCAGGCGAGCCAATCCTGTTAGATATCGGTTGTAATATTGAAGGTTATGTCATCGATCAGACTCGAACGTTATGTATTGGCAAGTTAGATGCAGCCCTCCAAACTGCGTATAACTTATCGGAAGCCATCATTCGCCGAACAGAAGAGCAGCTGAAGCCTGGAACGATTGCCGAGACACTCTACTTCCAAGCATTAGAGATGGCCAAGGAAGGCGGACTCGAAGCCCACTTCATGGGATTCGCTGCAGATCAAGTTAAATTCCTCGGTCATGGGATTGGACTTGAGATTGATGAATTACCTGTACTCGCGAGAGGTTTTGCCTATCCGCTGCAGCCGGGCATGGTGATTGCCGTTGAACCGAAATTTACGTTCCCGGGACGAGGCGTGGTGGGGATCGAAAATTCCTATCTCATCACGGATACAGGGTTTGAGAAGCTAACCATTTCGCGCGAAGGCATCATTACCATCTAACCCTTTCTAAGATACATCCGTGGTTCTGAGAGTCACAGAACCACGGATGTATTTTTTTTTTAATATCCCGTGAACTTTTAACCGAACCTATTCGTATTATGTGTGATTTGCAAATCAAACCCCAAAATACAGATGTGTAAGATTCATCAAAAAGGAGGAATGACCTGTAGCAATGGACGAACAACAACGAATCGAACAGGCAATCCGGGGCGACAATCAAGCACTGGCACAATTGCTGCATGAGCATTACACCTTTTTGATGAAGTATTTAATCAAGGTGACCATGAATCCGACATTAGCAGAAGATTTAGTTCAAGAGACGATGCTCAAATGTATTGAAAAAATATCTTCATATAACGGGACGTCCAAATTCTCATCCTGGCTGATCACCATAGCTACACGCCTATATATCGACATGATGCGTCGCAAGAAGGTTGAGCAGCGTTGGCAGGAGCAGGAGCAGGCCCTTCGCAAGGTGCAATGGCACATGCAGCAGCAGCAAGAAGCCTGGACAGATGCGATCGATGCACTCTCGAAGATGAGATATGAAATACGGCTGCCTATTTTATTGAAGCATTATTATGGCTATGCCTATGAGGATATCGCCGAGATGATGGATATCCCGATTGGAACCGTGAAATCACGGATATATAACGGATTGCAGCAATTGCGAAAGGAGCTCATGCCCGATGGGACAGCGTAATCACCCGAACCGTCAAGATGTAATAAAGAACATAGATCGTGAATTGGAGCGTATTGAGAAGGATCAGGAATGGCTAGACGAACTGGTGCAAGGATTTGAACAGATGGATCAGGTGATTCCACACAGCGCTCCACCGTCTATACATGACCTGGAACAGCTGGTGTCATCACATAAAGTAGAGATACGTCGGCAGAATCGCTTGGAGTTGTTATGTTTTTTCATTGTGGCTTGCATCCTGATCGGAGGAAATACCTTTCTTGCGATGACCAGTTGGACCGCTTTTCTCATTCTCCAAGCCTGTACTTTCGTCGGTGCAATCACATACCTATGGTATTCTCGCAATGGCGCGAAAAAGAAAGGAGCTGCCCCGCATGCCGAATGAATCTTATCATCCGATTCCTTGGTGGGCTATCGCTCTAATCGCGGTCATTTTAATATCGCAAAGCATGTGGTTGTTTACCAACGCACGCCGACGTCAGAAGAACCGTTGGTTTTGGGGGATTTGGGGACTTATTCAGTGTCCCATGCCGATACTCTTCTATACGTACTTCCATATTTATAGACCCTATCGGAAAAAATCCAAGCAGCGTAACGAATAATATTTTTGATTGCCATGTTTATAGAAAGAAGGGATTAGATTATGAATCTAACGGTGAATTGGAATATCATCGCTCCTATTCTTGTCATACAGCTCATTTTACTCATAACAGCACTTGTTTCGCTGTATAAAACGAGTGCTACACGCGGTCCGAAATGGATGTGGATTCCTATTATCATATTCGTGAGTATTTTCGGTCCCGTGCTCTATTTTGTCATAGGAAGGAAGGACGCGTAATGGCACTTCTGCAAGTGGACCGTTTGTCCAAAATCTATCAACAGCATCATGCTGTGCAAGACATCAGCTTCTCCGTCGAGGAAGGCCAATGTGTTGCTCTGCTCGGACCGAACGGAGCCGGCAAAACAACAACAATTAACATGTTAACGGGGCTCATACAGCCCACTTCAGGCGGCATTCATTTGTATCAGCAGGGGACGAAGGTGGAGGATCGTAGGCCGTATATGGGATATCTACCGCAAATGCCGTCCTTTTATTCATGGATGTCGGGGCGTGAATTTGTATGTTATGCAGGACAGCTTCATGGATTAACCCGCAAAGAGGCTGAACAGAGAGCAGCAGAATGGCTTCAACGGGTTGGCTTGGAAGAGGCGTCTCGTCGCAAAATTGGGGGATACTCGGGCGGGATGAAGCAGCGTCTCGGGTTCGCTCAGGCACTGATTCACCGGCCTAAGTTGCTTATTCTGGATGAGCCTGTGTCCGCGTTAGACCCCGTTGGGCGTCGTGATGTATTAAATCTATTGCGGGAACTTCAACAAGAGACAACGATTCTGTTCTCTACACATGTACTGCATGATGCTGAAGAAATTTGCGATCAGATCATCATGATGCGTGATGGACGTGTAGCTATACAGGGACAGTTGGATGATATCCGTGACAGATATAGCGAACCCGTTATCACGGTAGTGGCAGGGAATGCTTCGAACCCTCAGGTCAAAGCTTGGATGACGGAAATCTCTCGCAAGCCCTATGTTCTTCGCAGTGAATTGCAGCGGGAATCCATGACCCTTACGGTATCGGACTTGGAACTTGCGGAGCGTGAGATATGGAAGGATGCCATGCAACATCGTATATTTATTCGACGCTTTGAAGCGGGGCAGAGTACATTGGAGGATTTATTCCTCAAGGTGGTGCAATCATGAGACAGACGATTCTATTTTATCGAAAAGAAATGCTAGAGATGGCACGCAACTATAAATGGATATGGGTACCGCTTGTGTTTCTGCTTTTAGGTGTGATGCAGCCGATTATGTCGTATTACATGCCCGAAATCCTGCAGCATGCCGGTAACATGCCGGAAGGAACCGTTATTTCCATGCCGACGCCCACAGGCGGAGAAGTATTAGCTCAAACTTTAAGCCAGTATAGTGTGATTGGTGTTTTGATTCTTGTACTATCGATGATGGGAATGGTAGCATCTGAACGGCAGAGCGGGGTGGCCTCGTTGATATTCGCAAAGCCCGTCTCCATCGTATCGTATATCCTGGCAAAATGGTGCAGCGCGATAACAATCACAGCGGTATCCTTTCTGCTAGGCTATGCGGCAGCATGGTATTATACCGTTCAACTGATCGGACCCATTCAGATCACGCACGCGCTGGCGGCAGGGGGCGTATATTTACTCTGGTTATGTTTTGTTGTCTCCGTAACGGTACTTGTCAGCGTAGGCGTGTCGAGCACAGGTGGGGTTGCATTTGTGTCTTTAGCTTTTATCGCCTTGCTATCTTTTATTTCAAGCTTATTCGCCAAGGTGTTCATGTGGAGCCCTAGCCAGTTATCCGGGTTAGCGGCAGAATGGCTTCATTACGGAGAATCCGCACGTCCTACGTTCGCTATTTTATTCACTAGCATCGGAAGTATGGCTCTTCTACTAGCTGTTGCAATGTTCATCATGCGAAGAAAATCCCCTATAGGAACGCATGCTTAACTTCGTTCAAAAGTTTCTATCCAGTTCTAAGCGATAAGTTGGAATCTTCCATTATTTTCCGTATAATTATAGTGATGTAGCATGGTCTCATGATAATATCGGAGGGAGTAAGTCGGATGAAATACAGCAAACTGGGAAGAACGGGTTTGAAAGTAAGCAAGCTCTGTTTGGGCACGATGAATTTCGGTGTAGATACCGACGAGCAAGAAGCGTTTCGTATCATGGATGCGGCTTTAGACGCGGGAATTAACTTCTTTGATACAGCTAACACGTATGGCTGGGGCCCTAATGCTGGACGCACCGAAGAGATCATTGGGAGATGGTTCGCCCAAGGCGGTGGCCGTCGTGAAAAAGTCGTATTAGCAACCAAGTTCTATGGAAACATGAGTGATCCGCTAGATGGGCCTAATGATGAGTCCGGTTTATCGGCGTATAAATTACGTCGTCACTTAGAAGGTTCTTTACGTCGGCTGCAGACAGACCATATTGAACTCTATCAAATGCACCATGTAGATCGTCAGGTTTCTTGGGATGAATTGTGGGAAGCATTCCGTGTTCCATTGCATCAAGGGAAAATCGGATACGTGGGCTCCAGCAACTTTGCAGGACGCGATCTTGTAAGAGCGCAATATGAGGCGAAATCCCATAACATGCTGGGTCTTGTAACCGAGCAGCATAAATATAGTTTATTATGCAGATTGCCAGAGCTTGAGGTGCTTCCAGCGGCCGAAGAGCTGGGTATCGGTGTTATCGCTTGGAGTCCGTTGGATGGAGGCCTGCTGAGCGGTCATGCTCTGAATCCAATTCCAGGTTCCAGACGTGCGAATAATCCGGAGCGCGTAGAGAAGCATCGGGCACCGCTCGAGGCATTCGCAGCATTATGCCGCGAGCTTGGGGAATCCGAGGCGAATGTCGCATTAGCGTGGACATTAATTCATCCTGCCATGACAGCCCCGATCATTGGGCCGCGTACACTCGATCAGTTGACAAGTGCTTTGCGCGTCGTTGATATCGTTTTAGACGAAGCGACATTGGCGCGTATTGATGAAATTTTTCCAGGTCCAGGAGGGTCAGCACCGAACGCATACGCTTGGTAACTAGATTCTAATGCAGATAACTTGTAGAGAAGTCGACCTTTAGGGTCGGCTTCTTTTCGCGGTCCGCGTGGACGTACTATTTTTTTTGTAGTAGGATAGATAAAAAAGAAGATTGATAGACAGCTAGGGGGAATAAAGCGATGTTAAGTTTAGGACAGAAAGTGGTTATCGTCGCTGATCGATTCGAACAGAATATTCCTGTAGGGGAGTATGGTTATATAATTGCTTACGATCGTAATGCGGATAATGCATTTGATTACGTTGTGCGTGTCCCTAAGGCCAATCGGAATTATGCGGTACCGTATACGGACATCGAAGTAGAAGAAGTGCTGATTCAAGAAGAAGTAGAACGCATCGAACGTGAAGCATTAATTGATTTTGCACTCGCGACACGGAACGAAGAATTGTTCAATAGCGTGATGAATCGAGATCAAGAAGAGGAAGAAGAAGTAGTAGAGCCTGAAGTGGTCTCTGCTGAAGACTTTATTCGTCAGGTCAATCTCAAAGCATGGATCTAAACCAAGCTTTATGAATAAATTCGCATGGTAATCTTACAAATGTGAGGTGGCCATGCGTTTTTATGTATAATCGAGGGATTAATGGATAAATAGCTAACCCTAATGTAGTAAGCTGGCTCGGGTTAGCTATTATTCATCTTATAAGGATCTTATAATCTCTCCATAATACCGGCTAATAGCGCCGCTCGCTTCGGCATTTCATCGATTCTTACGTATTCATGTAGAGCATGGGCACCGTCCCCACGAGCGCCGAGTCCGTCTAAAGTTGGAATGCCGCAAGCCGCGATGAAATTGCCGTCACTGACTCCCCCTGTGCTCGTTTCGTGAAGTGTAAGCCCGAGCTCCTCCAGCGCTGTTGTCTTAGCGATATGAAATAATCGCTCAATCGCTTCAGTTCGCTCCATAGGCGGGCGGTTCATGTGCCCATTTACACTTAGGCGGATCTCAGAGTGAAATGGAGCTAGCTCTTGCATCTTCTGCGCCATCATCTCGAAATCATCCATCGTTTGCACGCGGATGTCTATGAATGCTTCCGCATTGGCGGCGACCACGTTCGAGCCAATTCCCCCGTTCATCACCCCTACATTCACATGAACTCCGCGCTTATCGTCGGACATTTCGTGAAGATACAGAATCTGCCGCGCCATCTCTTCGATCGCGGATACGCCTGAAGCAGGGTCAACCCCTGCATGAGCCGAGCGTCCTTCGATCACCAGGTGATAGCGTCCGTTGCCTTTGCGAGCCGTCTTCAACGCGCCGTCGGGCTCGAGTGGCGGCTCTAGGATAAGCGCGGCTGAGCTCGCTCTGGCATGCTGTTCAATCCAGGAGCGGGAAGTCTGGCTGCCGATCTCTTCATCGCTGTTAATGAGCAGCACGAAGGCTATATCCGCAGGCAGACGGTTCATTTCCTGGAGCACCTTAAGCGCGAATATCGCTTGAATAATGCCCGCCTTCATATCGACAACACCGGGTCCGTAAGCATGATTTCCGTCGATCCGAAACGGTCTGCGCTCCGCTTCGCCTACGGGCCATACGGTATCTGCATGCGCGACCAGCAGGACACGGCGTGAACTGCCGCTACCTACATATACCTCCAAGCGATCCGCATATCGCTCATTCGGGATGCGGATCACTTCGGCATCCAACCACGCTCGGCAGGTCGCTTCGTACCAATCGATCATCTTATCGGTTAAGCGTTTATCCTGTGATGGTGAATCCATATTCACGCTTTGCTCTAAGAGCCGGAGCATGTCGGGCAACAGCTGCTCCAGCCTCGTTACGATTTTCATAGCCGTTCTACCTGCCTTAATGAGCGTGTGAATTGGAGCCGAACAAGCGATCCAAGCCGTATACGCGCTCTAAGATGAATATGAACACTAAACTCAGCAAGATCACGATCGATGATATCGAAGCGACAAGTGGAGTCAGTGATTCTTGCATATAGCTAAAGATGGCCATCGGCAATGTTGTCGTCGATGGAGAAACCATAAACAGCGACACCGTCACATTGTCAAATGAGGTTAAAAAGGCAAATACCATGCCTGAGAACACCGCTGGTCGAATGATGGGGAAGGTGATATCCCAAAACGTACGGAACGAATTAGCTCCCAATATGGAGGCTGCGCGCTCAAGTGTATAATCAAAGGTGCTTAATCCCGTATATACCAACCGCACCACATAGGGAACGGAGATTAGAATATGAGATAGCAGCAAGCCGATGAAGGTTCCCGCTAATCCAATTCGAGTAAAGAACAGCAATGCTGCGATCCCGATGATAAGGGATGGCACGGTCAGCGGGGACATCAACAGCGAGTTGATCATTCCAGCTCCGCGCGGTTTATACTTATGAAGCGCAAGCGCCGCAAGCGTACCGATAATCGTTGCGATCACGGCTGTAACCAAAGCCAACTGCAAGCTAAACCAGAATGAATCAATGAATTCCGGGCGATCGAATATCTTCACATACCATTGCAGCGAGAACCCTTCAGGTGGAAATCGCAGCGCGCCTGTCGATGTGAAGGATGTCGGTATAATGATAAGGAGGGGCGATACGACCATCAGTACGACGAAAAATGTAATGATTCCGAGCACGGTAGGCCGACGCTTCTTCACATGTATCATGATGAAAACACCTCCTTATACCGCTTCGTTTCAACCAACCTCGTAAAGATCGTGACTAAGAGAATCGTCGAGCCAAGTAATAAAAATGCAATGGCAGCGCCGAGAGACCAATCCAACGAAGCCATCATCTGCTCATACGCCAGCACGGGCAGCACCTTGACCGATGTTCCCCCCATGAGAGCGGGAGTTACGAATGAGCTCATGGCCAGACTGAACACAAGCGTTGTTCCGGCAAATATTCCAGGCAAGCTGAGCGGCAGTGTAATGCTGAAAAATTGTTTGGTTCTCGATGCGCCCAGTATTCCGGCAGCTTTGTAGAGAGAGGAATCGATAGCGTATAAGCTGGTTGAGATCGCGAGCACCATGTATACAATCAGCGAATCGGTCAAGCCGATAACAACTCCGAGCTCGTTATAAAGCAATCGCAGCGGTCCTGAAATGATTCCTAAAGACATCAAGGTGTTGTTTATGAAGCCGTCATCTCCCAGAATAACAACCCATCCAAAGTTTCGGATCACAACGCTGATGAGATGGGGGGAGAGGATAAGAAACGTGATGAGGCCGCGCATCTTTGGCGCAGCCTGCGCCATGTACATGGCGACGGGATAGCCCAACAGCAGGCATACCACAACGGTATACAGACTGAGCTTCACGGTGCGCCACAGAATCTCCAGGTAATAGGAATCTTGGAACAGATGGGCATACGATACCAAAGTCCAGGCACCTCTACCCATATCTTCGCGCAAGCTGATCATCAGCATGTAGATCATCGGAAGCACGAATACACCTAGAATGATGATGAGTCCCGGAACGAGCAGAAGCATTGCGATCAAGCCCTTAGATCGCTTCAATTGGGGCATGGGATTATGCCTCCTTCCGCGGAAATATGTTGGCTTGATACGCATTCCAGCTTAACTTGACCGGCTCACCTTCAGCGAAGCTGATGATAGGCGAATAATTAGTGCGTACGGTAATGATGTGACTGCCAGCCTCTACAATGACCTCGATGAATGAGCCGAGGAAGGAGAGCAATTTTACAGTTCCTGAGATCGAATTGACACCTGCTTCTTCAGCAGTTTCCTGCATGCTTCCGACTTTCTCCAAGCTAATGTATTCAGGCCGAACATATACACTGACCTCGTCTCCCGAGTTATAGAGACGATCATTGCGCTTGGCGGAGAAGGTCATTCCTTCCGTCGTCTTAAGCCGCCAGTGATGTTCATCCCCGCCAGTAATGACAGCTTGGAATCCATTCGACTTGCCTACAAATTCATGCACGAACGCTGTAGCCGGCTGCTGGTAGATATCTTCCGGTGTGCCGATCTGTTCTACCTTGCCATGATCGAGAACGACGATGCGGTCGGACATGTACATCGCCTCTTCTTGATCATGGGTTACAAATATCGTGGTAACACCGATTTCCTGCTGCAGCCGCTTGATCTCCTCACGCAGCTCCTCGCGCAGCTTGGCGTCCAGATTGCTAAGCGGCTCATCAAGCAGCAAGAGCGAGGGCTCTGTGACGAGCGCGCGCGCAATCGCGATGCGCTGCCGCTGCCCTCCGGACAGCTGCTTCGGATAGCGGTCGGTCAAGTGCGGAAGCTTGACCACATCCAGCACCTTCCGCACTCTCGTCTCGATCTCCGACTTTGACACCTTGCGCAGCTTCAATCCATAAGCCACATTTTCAGCTACCGTCATATGAGGGAATAAGGAATAAGTCTGGAACACCATGCCGAGATCACGTTTATTGGCAGGCACGCCGTTCATCGGTTTGCCCTTGATGATCAGCGTACCTTCATCAGGCTCCAAAAATCCCGCTAACATATTCAAGGTGGTCGTCTTGCCGCAGCCGGACGGACCTAGAAAGGTAACGCATTCACCGCGCTCCACTTGCAAATTGAAATTATCCACCACTGTCGTGCTGCCGAAGCGCTTTCGGATTTGATGCAATTCAACGTCATAACTCTTCGTCATATGTGTTCCTCCCCTTATGATCCGATAAGCTTATTTGCCAACGAGCGGCGCGATTTCTTTATTGAATGTTTCCAGCCATGCCTTCTTATTGTCGCTGATCGTGGAGTAGTTGAAGTTTACGATCTTGCTCTTGTCAAAGTTAAGCAGCTTGCCGATATCGTCAGGCAATGCAACATCAATAACCGGATTGTAGTACAGCTTCGTTGCGAATAAGGATTGTACGTCTTCTGTGAGCAGGAAATCGATAAATGCTTTCGCTGCTTCTGGATTTTTCGAGCCCTTCACGATAGATGCTACGGTTGGAACAACGTTGGCGCCTTCCTTCGGAATGACGAATTCCAACTCGACACCGGCATCCTTCTGCACGATGCTGCGGGCCATCGTCCATGCTGTGTAGGCAGCCGTGTTGTTTTGCAGGTTCTGTTGAATCTGAGCCGCCGTCTTCGCGAAGGTAGGCATATAGGTTGCAATCGTTTTCAATTTTTCGAAACCAGTTGCCATATCCGCTTCGGAGCCGCCGTTAGCGTACGACAACATGATCGTAGCAGAGCGACCGAAGTTGCTCGACATTTCAGTAAGCGTAATGTTGCCTTTCATTTCAGGGAGAGCCAGGTCATTCCAGGACGCTGGAATCGGGAGATTCTTCTCCTTTACGAGCTTAGAGTTGTAGGAAATGCCCATCGGTGTATAGTTGATCGTCACGCCGCTGTTGTCTGCCACCTTGAATTGATCACTTATTTTGGACATGTTAGGAATCTCAGCAGGGTTCAGCGCTTCCCACAAGCCTTCTACACGTCCTGTTTCTTGCTCGCTTCCCTCGATAAAAGCGATATCAATCTGAGCAGAGCCTTGCTGAGCTTTGACCTTAGCTACGATGTCCGTCGCGACGCCTGCGACATATGTCAGCTTGACATCGGGATACTTTTCATTGAATTTCTTGAAGATTTCATCCTTGAACAGAGCTTCGACCGTTGCGCCGTTGCCGGCAAAAACGAGATTGCCTTTGATCGCTGTGTTATTGTCAGTCTTGGTTTCGTTGGTTGCAGCAGGTTTCGATGTAGGAGAGTCAGAGGTGTTCGTAGAGGTTTTCGTTCCTCCGCATGCGGTAAACAGTGAGGTCATCAGCGTTAAAGCGAGAATGATAGATGCAAAGCGACGTGTCTTCATCAAATAATCTCCCCTTATAAAATTGTTCACTATTAGAGAACGATGTTCAACAATAGTGAATTTTGTTTTTGATTTTAACACAGCGCCATGTTATATTCAATCGTGTTAGCAATGAAATTCATCACATTTTCTCTTTTAATTTGTATAAAGTGACAATATTCTTGTTTGGAAATGGAGTCGATCTTCATTAATGGCTTACATATAGAACTAGAATGCTAGTAGGAGGCTGTACATGGATCATTTGTTGACATCTGTGCAAAAGAGCTGCAGGTTGTTGAAATTATTTCTGCGAGACCAGACAGAGTGGGGAGTAACTGACATAAGCAAGGAGCTGCAATGGTCCAAAGGTGCCGTTCATAAGATGCTAGCCACGTTGGAAAGCGAAGGATTCATTAAGCAGAATGTGCATACGCGTCAGTATTCGCTTGGTTATGCTTGTCTTGAGCTCGGCAACCGAGTGAAGAAGAATAATGATTGGGTCAGCATTGCTCGTCCTTATCTGGAGCGTATTGCGATGGAGACGAAGGAATCCGTCTGCTTGTGCATCCGCGAAGGACATGACGCGATCTATATAGATAAGATTGATTCTCCATTATCGATTCGTTTTATTATTGATGCCTATCGCCGCTTTCCCCTCTATGCTACCAGCGCATCGCGTGTTATTCTGGCCCACGGCCCTGAAGAGGTGAAGACGCGCGTGTACGCTGAGCCGATAGCGGCCTTCACGGAGCATTCCATGAAGAGTGTGGACGAGCTGCGCGAACGGATCAACCGCATTGAGAAGCAGGGGTATGAGATCAGCTCGAATATGCGCAATGTCGGGGTAACCGGGATTGCTGCCCCGATCTATGACGCAGATGGACAGGTGAATGCTTCTGTCAGTTTGATTGGGCCAAGCGACCGGGTAGATCCGCATCGTGAGGAATGGATTCAGACCGTGTTGACCGCCGCTGCTGAAATATCACGGCTGGTAGGCTACCGACAGTAAGCAGCGAGCACAGGCCTGGCTTAAGCAGATGCAGATTGAATTCACATACGGGGTGGCTAGGGCAACTGTGAAACATGATAAGAAGATTAATACTGTCTATATCAGTACTCCAGAGTATACAGGCAGTACAGGGGATGAAAACGTCGTTTTTAAGTGTCTATCATGAAAACTAGCCGAAATCTTATAGCTGCTGTTATATTACTAATGATCTTCACGATACTCCCTAATCACCTTGTGGCTAGGGAGTTTTTTGAATAGCCTAACTCCTCAGATTTCCTAACCGAACGGGCAATGGTAATCTTGCAAAAGTGAGGTGGCCATGCGTTTTTTCTATAATGGAAAGGAAAACAATGCGATATACATATTTTGGCCTCATCATTGAGTATAAAAAACATCTACGCTATACTAAGAAAATGATAAATTTCAGCCTAAGGGGGATTACGTAACCATGAGCATTTCGGTCAAAGATGTTGAGCATGTTGCCAAGCTCGCGCGTCTCTCATTAACCGATGAAGAGAAAGAGCAGTTTACAGGGCAATTGAATGCCATTTTAAAATATGCTGAGAAGCTGAATGAGCTGGACACAGACAACGTGCAGCCGACAACGCACGTACTTCAAATCCATAACGTCATGCGTGAAGATGAGAATAGACCATCCTTGCCTATTGAGAAAGTACTTCGTAATGCACCTGATGAAGAAGATGACCAAATTCGTGTACCGGCGGTACTAGAATAACGGACTGAAAGGAGAATCCCCTTGTCACTATTTGATTTGCGATTGCAAGAAATTCATAACCAACTTAATGCTAGAGAACTCTCCGTCTCCGATCTTGTGGACCAAGCGTACCAACGTATCGGTCAGACAGAGAATAAAGTAAAAGCTTACCTTACATTAAATGAAGAGCACGCGCGCGCGCATGCGAGATTGTTGGACGAGCAGCTTGCAACGGATGCACCTCGCGGTCTTTTGTTTGGGCTACCAGCAGGGATTAAAGATAATATCGTAACGGAAGGACTTCGCACCACATGTGCAAGTCAATTCCTATCGAACTATGACCCGATCTATGACGCAACCGTTGTACAGAAACTGAAAAAGGCACAATCGGTTACACTTGGAAAATTGAACATGGATGAATTCGCGATGGGCGGATCCAATGAGAACTCGAGCTTTTACCCAACAAGAAATCCATGGAACTTAGATTATGTGCCTGGCGGATCTAGCGGCGGTTCAGCTGCAGCTGTAGCCTCAGGCGAAGCGTACTTCACGTTAGGTTCAGATACAGGTGGTTCCATCCGTCAACCGGCTTCCTATTGCGGAGTGGTTGGCTTGAAACCAACTTATGGTCTTGTTTCTCGTTTTGGTCTAGTTGCTTTTGCTTCTTCTTTAGACCAGATCGGACCGATCACGAAGAACGTCGAAGATTCCGCTTATGTGCTTCAAGCCATAGCTGGTTACGATAACATGGATTCTACTTCTGCGAAAGTTGACATTCCAGATTACGTAAGTGCGTTGAATGGGGATATCAAAGGGTTGCGTATCGGCGTGCCAAAAGAATATCTCGGGCAAGGCATCGATCCGAAGGTTAAGGAATCCGTCCTTGCAGCGTTAAAAGTACTTGAGGGACTTGGCGCAACGTGGGAAGAAGTATCGTTGCCGCATACGGAGTATGCCGTTGCAACTTACTATCTGCTTGCCTCCTCCGAAGCTTCTTCGAACTTAGCGCGTTTTGACGGGGTTCGTTACGGGGTTCGTGCGGACAATCCAGATAACTTGATCGATATGTACGTGAAATCCAGAAGCCAAGGGTTTGGCGAAGAGGTGAAGCGTCGTATCATGCTGGGAACGTATGCGCTTAGCTCGGGATATTATGATGCGTATTATTTAAAAGCACAAAAAGTACGTACCTTGATCAAACAAGATTTCGATCAGGTGTTTGCGAACTATGACGTGATCATTGGACCTACAGCACCGACAACAGCTTTCCCGATCGGCTCGCAAGTGGATGATCCTTTAACCATGTATTTAAATGATATCGTGACAATACCGGTAAGCTTGGCAGGTGTGCCAGCGATTAGTGTTCCATGCGGCTTTGCCGATGGCATGCCAGTCGGATTGCAAATTATTGGGAAGGCTTTTGATGAATCCACCGTGCTTCGTGTTGCGCATGCATATGAACAGAGTACGGAACATCATAAGCTGCGCCCGCAGTTGTAAAGAGGAGGTTTCCCATGTCTATATCGAAATACGAAACCGTCATCGGCTTAGAGGTTCACGTTGAACTTCATACGAATTCTAAAATATTCTGCGGCTGTAAGACATCCTTCGGCGCTTCGCCGAACAGCAATACATGCCCGATTTGTCTAGGGCATCCGGGCGTATTGCCCGTATTAAATCATCGCGCGGTTGAGTATGCGATGAAAGCTGCGATGGCACTGAACTGTACCATTGCGACAGAGAGCAAGTTCGATCGTAAGAACTATTTCTACCCGGATTCACCAAAAGCCTACCAAATCTCCCAATATGATAAACCGATTGGTGAGAATGGTTGGATCGACATCGAAGTGAACGGAGAGACGAAGCGTATTGGCGTTACTCGTTTGCACTTAGAAGAAGATGCGGGGAAACTCACGCACGTTGATGGCGGCTATGCATCCTTGGTTGATTTTAACCGTGTGGGAACGCCTTTGTTAGAGATCGTATCCGAACCGGATTTGCGTTCTGCGGAAGAAGCCAAAGCATATCTTGAAAAGCTGAAAGCGATCATGCAATACTGTGATGTGTCCGATGTGAAAATGGAGCAGGGTTCGCTTCGTTGCGATGCGAATATCAGTCTTCGTCCATACGAACAGAAGGAATTCGGTATTCGTGCCGAATTGAAGAACATGAACTCCTTCCGTGGCGTACAACGCGGGATTGAATACGAAGAGATCCGTCAAGCCGATATTCTGGATGACGGCGGTGTGGTGGTTCAAGAAACGAGACGTTGGGATGATTCCCAAGGCAAGACGTTCTCGATGCGTGGCAAAGAAGAAGCACATGACTACCGTTACTTCCCAGACCCAGATTTAGTATCCGTGTTTATTAGTGATGAGTGGAAAGCACGCGTTAAAGCTTCGATTCCTGAGCTCCCTGAGGCTCGTAAAGCGCGTTATGCAGCAGAATATGATCTTCCAAGCTATGATGCAGACGTGATTACGTCTTCCATCTCTTTGGCTGATTTCTTCGAGGAAAGTTTGAAATATACGAAGGATGCCAAAGCGGTATCCAACTGGATCATGGGTGACTTGCTAGCGCACTTAAATGCAAGCAACTTAGAATTATCAGATGTTAAAGTGACAGGTCAAGGGTTAGGTGAAATGATTGGCTTGATCGAGAAAGGAACCATCAGCAACAAAATCGCGAAGACGGTCTTCAAGGAAATGATCGAGAGCGGTAAAGCGCCGCAAGTGATCGTGGAAGAGAAGGGGCTTGTGCAAATTAGCGACGAAGGCGCCATCAAAGCGATCGTGGATAAAGTTGTTGATGCGAATCCGCAATCGGTCGAAGATTTCCGCGCAGGTAAAGATAAAGCGATTGGTTTCCTTGTAGGACAAGTCATGAAGGAATCACGCGGTAAGGCTAATCCTGCGCTGGTTAACCAGTTACTCGCAGATCGCCTGAAAGGTTAGATCCTTGGTTTACATGTACATCTATGAAATGCCCGCTTTGCGGGCTCAGAGTGTCGATAAAGTCCACAGGACTTTTCGGCACTTTATTTTTTTTGGTGATCTCGTTTCGTAGAAGAAAAATCATGTTGTTAAAATCCAGTACAGGTGGGGAAAAGTGCTTGTGGTGTTGCTATATTGGATAAATCCACTAACTTCGCCGTCTTCAGTACGATTTCGCACGCTATACTGGATAAATCCAATAGAATGTGCTGAAAATGCCTCTAAAATGCTGATTTCCCCCCTCTATATTGGAAACGTCCAGTATAGGTGCGCGTTTTAGTGCTGGTAGTGAAACTATGTTGGATAAATCCATTTTAGGTACGAGAATTCGTGTTGGAAAGCTTGCCTGTTTAGGGTGAAGGCACTTTTTTACGTGCCCTCCAAAAAAACGGGGGTTTCTCGACAGCCCGCAAAGTACCTGAATCAGCTTCGAAGTCAAGTCCACACTTTGTAGGGTTATTTTGTGTTCCACGCCTGTCATGATTCAAGTATAATAATACATAATTTATGAGGAGAGGAGCGATTCGGAAGATGAAGGATCCCTGGGTAATTGATAATCTCCATGTGACGATCCGATTATTGCTGGCCATGCTATTAGGCGGTCTCGTAGGGTTTGAGCGGGAACATAATAACCATGCTGCAGGTTTAAGAACTCACATTTTAGTGTGCGTGGGGTCGACATTAATTATGCTGCTCTCCATTTATGGCTTCGCGCAGTTCGTGACGTTGAATCGCGATCCGGCGCGGTTAGCCGCCTCCGTTATTACAGGTATTGGATTCTTGGGTGCGGGAACGATTTTATTCACGGGCAAATCCATCACGGGGCTGACCACGGCAGCATCTCTATGGGTTGTCGCGGCGATTGGCCTTGCGATTGGAGCGGGATTTTATTATGCGGCCGTTGCTGCAACGTTACTTGTATTATTGAATTTATGGGTGTTAAACAAAATTGAGCAAAAGTTTTTGAATGGGAAAAAAGCTCGGATTCTTACCATTCGTGCGGTAGGAAAGCACAACCTGATCGATGAGGTTGCCGCCAAATTAACAACCAAATCCATTATGACCAAACGGATGACATTAACCGAGACAAGGCTTCCCACGGAAGAAAATATTGATGTGCAAATGGAATTGCAGCTGCATGTCGTTGCGCCGAAGCAGATCGATCCCATTAATTTAATCGTGGAACTAAAATCCATTGATGGTGTATTTGCTGTTTCTGTAGAATAAGGAGAGGGGTTCTCTCTCCATGTTACGAACCTTCCTCGAACGGGAGGTTTTATTTTTTGATTTTTGAAGGGCTATTTGAAAAATGATCGTCTCATTAATAGATTAACGTCGCAAGGGAGGTGACACGGTGGAACAACAGACGGATGACCAAATCATCGCTGAAATCCGTCAAGGAAATCAGGAAGCCTATCGAATACTCGTAGATCGTCACAAAAACTATATTTACAACCTGATGTACCGTGAACTGGGCCATCGTGAAACTGCTGAAGATCTTGCGCAGGAAGTTTTCGTGAAGCTATTTCGTTATTTACCTCACTTTCGAGGTGAGGCGAAGTTTACGACGTGGATGTATCGTTTGGCGATGAACACGCTGACGGACTACCGGAGAGCACAGAAGCGAAGACCGCTCGAGACCATCGTAGATTCCATCAAGTCTTGGTTTAGCGATCGGGTCGAAGAAGAGCCTGAGGAAAGACTGCTAATGCTGGAAGAACAACAAGAAGTACAGCTCGTATTAGGCAAGTTGAAGGAGAAGTACCGCATCGTTCTGGAATTGTATCACATGCAACAGCTGTCATATCAGGAGATCTCGATGGTATTAGAGGTTCCTTTGCGAACCGTTGAGACACGGCTTTATCGGGCCAAACAACAATTTGAACGCATATGGATGGAGGTGCAAGCCAGTGATACGAAAGTCTCGGAGACAACAACCCGTAAACCTAAGGGAATGGAAAATATCTCAGCATCGCGATGAACCATCTTCCATAGCCATAGACAAAATTATGGAACAGATGCCTATGTATGAGACTTCTCCGGAATTTACGGATCAGGTGATGCAGCGCCTTACCATGGCTAAGCGGCCAGCTCAATCACCATCGACACCTTCAGAACACGTCGTACTGAATTTTTTTACGCGGCAGAAGCAATTTGTTCATTTTGCGGTTGCTGGCGCGGCAACCTATCTTTTCGTAGCGACGGGTATTCTACAGTCCTTAGTCTCTGTAGATACTTTACGACTTGAGATCGAAATGAAGATGAGGGTTCATCATGTGGTTACAACGGGTATAGAGTGGCTTACACAAATCATTCAAGGTTAGGAGGAATAGGATATGAACGAATCGACACAACAGAAGCAATCTGCTTACGATCCATTTTTGGATGAGCGGATGCATCATTTAAAACAACCCACACAACCAAACGGATACTCGAATCAAGATTTTTATCATCCTTATGGGGGTAAAATGCCGCGAAAAGGCAAATTCGTTGCAGGACTGCTTGCATTTTTCTTTCCAGGGCTCGGGCATTTTTATCTTGGGCTCATGCAGCGGGGTTTCACGGTTATGTTATGTTTTGCTCTGAATATCGTGGCTATTGTATATAGTGTCTCGTTGCCAGGCGGCGGCAGCGTACCGTTGGTTGTGTTACTCAGCCTACTGGTACCGGCCATTTACTTTTATAATTTGTTTGATGCGCTACAATGTACAGATCGCGTCAATGCAGAACGTATCTATGGCATTGTTCCCGAAGGGATGACACCGCTCATCTCTAACGGCGGATTTGCTTTTAAAGGCAGCTCCTTAGGTCTGATCCTGGTCGTATGCGGTGTCTGTGTTCTCATGTTTAGCGTGAATCCGGCTTGGCTGCAATTTATATTTTCGAGCGGGGGGCCTTATTTTGGTGCTGTACTGCTCATCGTTGCAGGGTTGTTCCTACTTCTAAAAACTCGCAATAAGTAAAGATATAGGGGAGAGGGATCAAGACGATGATCAAAGCTGGGAGATATACGGCAGCGCTTCTACTTTTAACGGTGGGTGCATTGTTAATTTGGGATCAAGCGACGGGAGACGTCGTGCATATGCAGTATTTGATTCAATGGTGGCCGATTCTCTTTATCGTATGGGGCGTCGAATACATTGTTTTGAATATGGCATATCGAAAATCGGATAAGCGAATGAAGCTGGATATTGGCGGGGTATTCGTATCCGTCTTGTTATCCGCGATCGTATTTTGTGTGACACAACCATCGCTTGTTGCAGATTTATGGAAAAAGGTCAATTTTAAAATCAATATCGCTTCCGATGTCAATGTGGCGCAATGGGAGAAGTTCGAAAAGCCGATTAAACGGATTGAAGTGGATTCGGGCACGAAAAATCTCGTCGTACGTAACGATTTCGGTGATGTCGTCATTCAGAAAGGCGATGTGAAGCAACTTGAAATTGAAACAACGCTGCGCATCGACGCCCCCCGAAAAGAGGCGGAACCTATTGCAGAAGAGTCGAATATTCATATCGAACAAGGCAAACAATTAACGATACAGGCACAGGGCAAATCTTTTGGGAACGGATGGAAGAAGTATCCTAAAATGGATCTCGTGATTACACTTCCGGAGGCTATATCTGTAGATGTAGATGTTAAAGTGGAGCTTGGCGATATTTACGTCCAGGGAATTCAGGCTCCTAGTGAAGTGAAGTTGTTGACAGCCAAAGGCGATGTGGATGTGGAGAAAGTGAAAGGATCGGTCAACGCAGAGACGATGCTAGGCGATGTAAGCTTAACAGCAATTGAAGGCCATGCTGTAATGAATTCGAAGAGCGGGGATCTGAATGTTAGTCATATCACGGCCGGTGCGGAAGTGTCGACCTTGAATGGGGATATTCGTATTGAAGAAGTTTCGGGGGATATTACAGCCGATACCAAAAACGGCGATATTGATGTGGACAGCGCAGACCAGAATTTGAAGGCCTCCACGTTAAATGGTGATGTCTTCATTGCTTCTTCTAAGGTTGGGGGAGACTGGACAGTCGAGTCGACGATTGGAGATTTAGAGATATCGCTTCCAGAAGCAGGAGATTATGAAGTCGTAGGAAATACAACGATTGGCTCTGTGGACGTGGGTGATTTACCATTACAAGCTGAGCATAATACGATATCGGGCATCGTCGGGAATGGGAAATATAAGATAAAACTCGATGCCACAAGCAGCATTACCTTGAAAAACAATTGAAATCAACCAGTTCGCGGAGTACAATGAAAACTATATACGTTTTAAACTATTTTGTACTTCAATGATCAGGTGGTGTAAAACCATGAATACACAAGTTCAAGAGGCACTTGAACAATTAAAAATTACAGGGGTTCGAATTACGCCACAACGCCACGCGATTTTGACGTTCTTATTGGATTCCATGACGCATCCAACCGCGGATGATATTTACAGAGCGCTTGCACCTCAATTTCCAAGTATGAGCGTTGCAACGATATATAATAACTTGAAAATGTTTGTCGAAGCAGGCCTTGTGCGTGAGCTGACTTATGGGGACAACTCCAGCCGGTTTGATGCCGACCTGACTTCACACTATCATGCAATCTGTCAAAAATGCGGTAAGATCGTTGATTTCCATTACCCGGCACTCTATGAAGTGGAGAAAGCTGCTGAAGCGCAGACAGGATTTGCTGTCAGTGGGCATCGCATGGAGATTTACGGGGTATGCCCATCATGTGCTGGGAAGGCGTGAGTGGACTACTTTAGAATTGGAGAGAGAGATGAGTCGACACCATCGTAAACAGACAGGCCCGCGCAAACGAGGCTTGTTTTTTATTACAGTGACTTTGTTGGTTATTATTCTTGCAGGGGTATATATTAAGTTGGAAGTATTGCCAAGTACGAAACATGTGACACCGGATTTTGACGGGTTAACGAAGCCCATCTTTGTTGCTGGAGAACTGCAGAAAGTTTCCGCTATGGGGACGAAAGAGGGGATTAAGCTTCCGCTGTCCGTCATTCAGGCCCAAGTGGACTCGACGATCCGTTATGAGGAATCATCCAAGACGATTATCATGGCGACCAAGGATAAGCTGATACACTTCAAGACCGATCAATTAACGGGGAAAGTGAACAGCAAACCGTTCGAGCTTCATTTTGCAGCCGAGCAAGTGAAGGGAACTCTATACTTGCCTTTGGCACCGCTGCAAGAGCTGTATGGACTTCAATTGCATGAAAATAGTGAGACCGGAATCGTCACAATGTACAAGGCAGGCGATACGATTCAGCATGCGAAGGTGGTTTCGTTTAAAAAGAAAACGCGGACCGTTCCATTACGGGTGGGTCCTTCGATTCACCAACCTATCCTTGCAGACGTCGAGCAGGGGGCTCCGTTACAGATCTGGGCCACTGTCGATGGATGGTATAAAGTTCAACTCGACAATGGATACGTAGGTTTTATGAGACAAGCCGACGTGCATCTGGAAGAGAAGATCACGGTAGAGTCTGGTCCATCTGAAGAGGAGAAACAAACAGCTCCTATTGAAGGGCCGATTAATCTGATCTGGGAAGCCGTCTACAATAAGAACCCTGACACCAGCAAGATAGGGCCATTGCCAGGCGTGAATGTAGTGAGTCCGACGTGGTTCAGTTTGTTAGACGGGAAAGGCAATGTTCAGAGTAAAGCCGATTCAACTTATGTCCAATGGGCTCATAGTCAGAACATGCAGGTTTGGGCACTGTTCAGCAATAGTTTTGAACCTAAGTTGACGACTGCGGCGTTATCGACTTTTGAGAGCCGGTTTCAAATGATTCAACAGGTATTATCTTATGCGCGGATTTATCGCGTTGATGGTATTAATATTGACTTCGAAAATATTTATACGAAGGATAAAGAGAATTTCACGCAGTTTATGCGAGAACTTTCACCGATGTTAAGGGAGCAGGGTCTCATTGTCTCCGTTGATGTGACACCTAAATCGAATAGTGAAATGTGGTCAGCCTTTCTCGACCGACGAGCGTTGGGTGAGGTTGTCGATTATATGATGGTCATGTCTTATGATGAGCACTGGGCTTCAAGTCCGACTGCTGGTTCTGTTGCGTCATTGCCTTGGGTCGAGAATTCAATTCGTCGAATTATCGACGAGGATAATGTACCTCCTAGTAAGCTAATATTAGGTATTCCGTTATATACGCGAATATGGTCTGAGACTTCGGAGGGCGGAAGTACGAAGGTATCTTCCAAGACAGCTGGCATGAAGACGATTCGAGAATTGTTGGACAAGCTGAAGTTAGAACCTACCTTTGATGCATCTACTGGACAACATTACGTGGAATACAAGGAAGATGGCGTGAAGAAGCGGATTTGGATCGAAGACGAAGTTTCTGTTAAGGCGAGAGTGGACTTGTCCAAGGAACTCAATTTAGCAGGTACGGGATCTTGGACGAGAAGTTTCGCCGTACCGGAGATTTGGGACGATCTTGCTCCGTGACCGAATAGAGAAATAGAATAGAATATGAAAGAAGACACTTCTTGATCGATCGATCACTGAAGTGTCTTCTTTTGTTTGAATATATGATTATGCTTTACTGCCTTCCTCAACAGCAAGAGATGGCTCCTGAGGCACTGATGTAGCTTGGTTAGGATCTAGCGTAAGAATGGTTTTGCAGAACATGCACCGGTCTGTTTTACCAAGAATCTTCGTCTGCTTATGGCACTCTGGACATTCAAGAATGACAGCCGTCGTGGATAACATCCCTGCCCAGAAATAAATTCCGACGCTTACTAGCATACTGATCATTCCTAGTACCATGAAGATGGCTGCAATGATTTTCCCTGTACTCGACGAACCCCATAATAATAACCCCGCCGTACCAAGTACCATAACTCCCATGCCTGCCATGGTGAGTAATAGTCCCCACAAGCGAAACTCATTAATCTTACTCGATTTCAACAACATAGCTGTTCTCCGTTCTCCGTTTTATAGTTTGGATCAAAGGCAGGAAACTTACAATATATGTAGAATTACATTATAACGTAAGAAGATTTAAATCGCCAAGGGAGAGGCCGGTGGAAATGATGGATTTCATGAAGAAAACATTATTGACAGAATACATTAATCGCCCCGAGTATGTTGGAGCAATCTGTATTGAAGACACAGTTCCGGATATCTACCCGCCCGAAATATATGGATTTGACATGTTGCTTATCCTTGTAACTGAAACCGACACGCCTCTCCACGAAACCATGCATGTGATGAATGGGAAATTAAGTGTGCAAGTGCATAAAGTGAGTACATGGAGCATGGAACGTTGGCTCGTAGACGGTGAGAATCGAACCATTATTCAATGGCTAATTCAAGGTGAGATATTGCAAGATCATAAGTCTTATCTTCATCAATTGCGGGATCGGATTATCAAATTCGAGAACCCATTGCGAGAACAACGCATGTTAGCAGAATTTACTCAATTTCTCCGGTCGTATCTGCAAGCCAAACAATTCATGCGTTTAAATCATGAGATGGATGCCTATCAGAGAATCATAGAGTCTCTCGGACATTGGGCTGGAATTGTCTTGATCGAAGAAGGGCTGCATCCAGAGGTTTCGGTATGGAATCAAGTGCATGATATTAATTTAGGGGTATACAAGCTGTATGAAGAGCTTACCGTGAGCCAGGAGACGGTGGGACAACGTGTTGAACTACTATTGCTTGCATGTGAGTTCTCGGTCATGTCCAAGATGAAGGAGTGCTGTTCTTTGCTGCTTCGAATCTTATCTAGCAGACAGGACCCGTGGAGTACGAATGATCTCGTCGAACTTCCCGAATTGAATCATGTTCGCGACGATCTTCCATTACTGTTGCAGCGAATGGTGAAAAGATCTTTGGTTCGTGAAGTAGAAGTTCTGCAATCGGAATCCCTAGAGCTGGATACGGCGCTATTCGCAGAAGTGCGCTATGCCGCAGTATAAGCATATATGAAGAGTATCTGAGGTTCCATCATTCTGGTCCTATTCTATGAGATAAAGTTTTTTGTCGAAAAGTGTTGACTTTACTTGCGATTACATGATATATTAATTCTCGCCGCTTCGAACGGAAGTAGTTTTGAAGAGAACGATGAAGAAATGAATCAAAAAAAACTTCAAAAAAAAGCTTGACTAAAGAAACGGCAATGTGTTATATTATAAAAGTCGCCGCTGAAAAAAACGACGACGAAAACGAAAGAAAAATTGATCTTTGAAAACTGAACAACGAGTGAATTAAAGCATTAAATAAAGAACTTTCGAGTTCTTGTCAGTTAGTTTTAAATGAGCAAGTCAAACACTTTAATGGAGAGTTTGATCCTGGCTCAGGACGAACGCTGGCGGCGTGCCTAATACATGCAAGTCGAGCGGAGTTATTCCTTCGGGGATAACTTAGCGGCGGACGGGTGAGTAACACGTAGGCAACCTGCCTGTAAGACTGGGATAACTACCGGAAACGGTAGCTAAGACCGGATACACGATTTGATCGCATGATCGAATTGGGAAAAGCGGAGCAATCTGCTACTTACAGATGGGCCTGCGGCGCATTAGCTAGTTGGTG
>NZ_MSZX01000012.1 GCF_002021565.1 Paenibacillus selenitireducens
STRCSSATNDATACTNTRYCHNAGCDCGATCATGCGATCAAATCGTGTATCCGGTCTTAGCTACCGTTTCCGGTAGTTATCCCAGTCTTACAGGCAGGTTGCCTACGTGTTACTCACCCGTCCGCCGCTAAGTTATCCCCGAAGGAATAACTCCGCTCGACTTGCATGTATTAGGCACGCCGCCAGCGTTCGTCCTGAGCCAGGATCAAACTCTCCATTAAAGTGTTTGACTTGCTCATTTTGAAACTGACAAGAACATAAATGTTCTTTATTTAATGCTTTAATTCACTCGTTGTTCAGTTTTCAAAGATCAATTTCTTTCGTTTCGTTCTCACCAGTGTTTCTCGGTGACAACTTTTATATCATATCATGTTATCTTCAGTAATGCAAGCTTTTTTTATTTCTTTTTTTGAAGTAAAAATCATGATATTTGGTTTCCATCGCTCCTTCAAGCGGCTGGAATAAGAATATACCATGAATAAGAAAAGGAATGCAACATGTATTTTCTTCCATCCGGAAGCCTATACAACATCACATTCCTCATTTACTTAATTAGCTATTCGACGTCGAACCGAATTCTTATCCCTCTTGGCGAAGTCCACGGATGTCACTCTTCCCTTACTAACATTCAGATTCGAAATGGAACGTTCAATCTCCGCCACGATCCGATGCAAGTCAGCAAACAAACTGCCAATCTCCATTAGCGTCTCCGCCTGAGCTTGATGTTCTTTATAAGATTCAAATAAATGCAGGTGATCTTCATAAGCTTGGGCAATCTGGAGTTGAATCCGATCCATCCGCTCCGAAGTCGAATGTCTTAGAATCTTGCCGAACGTCGTGATACACTCCGCCGTACTCACCAACGCCCCTTCTATAGGAAGTTCCCGTAAATGTTGCGTGCTTATTTCATGCACCGCGTAGTTCACGCTAGACACGGCAATTATAATTCGCTGGACCGCATCCACCTGATCCTGCAATGCAGATAACTTCACAGAATCCTTGCGGTAGATGAGATTATACTTCAAACTTTTCTGCGCGCCGCAATAAGCATCATTTAATGTACGGCTCCAGTTCATTAATTCCACATCGGCATCATCCGAATTTATTTCCATATAAGTTGCACTTACCCTCTTGCTCAACTGCATCATGCGCTCTGCAAGCTTCTGACAAATGCTCGAGCTTCGTTTTACCGCGGACGGCACTTTATTTTCCGGACGAATGGCAATTTGAATCACCACAGCAACAAGTGCTCCTACAATTGTTTCAATAATACGTCCTGACGCATATCCTTGTGCTTGCTGAAAGGACATCACCATCACGGAGCTCACACCCACTTGCGAGATAATCTGAGGGTTAAGCTTGAAAGCTGTCGCCGCTCCCATACCCAGAAGCAGCACAACGACAATCCCCATAAAATTCTGCCCCACATAAGGAACGACAAGTACCGTTACAGCAACACCAATAATTACACCAAATATGCGATACAAACCTTTTTCCATGGTATCCGCAATCGTTAATTGAACCGTCAACACCGCAGCGAGCGGCGCAAAATATGAAAAATGGTCTCCAAACATCAGCGAAGCTATGGACCAAGATATCGCCGCGGCCAATACCGTTTTGACGACATGAAATGTGAGACCCAAGCGAGCGCACCACTTTAATACACGCCTTAACATGGAGCACACCCCCTACTTTAAGCAATGTTTCTCTGAACAGCCCTATTATAGCCACTCCGAATTATTAACTTTGTGATAATAATCACATATATCAACAATAATTTTGACATTTCCACATCGATATCAAGACATAAAAAAACCGTAAAATCTTCGCAGAATTTACGGAGTCATTATTGAGTATGGTGCGCGTAGAGGGACTTGAACCCCCACGGTCGCCCGCTAGATCCTAAGTCTAGTGCGTCTGCCAATTCCGCCATACGCGCGCGTGGTACTTAATTACTATACTATGATTGAAACTGCTTGTCAACCATATTTTTTAAAAACTGGTGAGCCATGAAGGACTCGAACCTTCGACACCCTGATTAAAAGTCAGGTGCTCTACCAACTGAGCTAATGGCTCTTACTAAAAATGGCTGGGGATATAGGATTTGAACCTATGCATGACGGAGTCAAAGTCCGTTGCCTTACCGCTTGGCTAATCCCCAACAGGCAATAAGGATAATAATGGCGGAGCTGACGGGATTCGAACCCGCGGTCTCCTGCGTGACAGGCAGGCATGTTAGGCCTCTACACCACAGCTCCATGAGATCCCTTGATTATCATTAATCAAGAATTTAATTGGTTGCGGGGGCAGGATTTGAACCTGCGGCCTTCGGGTTATGAGCCCGACGAGCTACCGGGCTGCTCCACCCCGCGTCATCTAAAAAATATTTATGGTGGAGGCTAACGGGATCGAACCGCTGACCCTCTGCTTGTAAGGCAGATGCTCTCCCAGCTGAGCTAAGCCTCCATAAATGGCTCCCCGAACAGGACTCGAACCTGTGACAACTCGATTAACAGTCGAGTGCTCTACCAACTGAGCTATCAGGGAATATGTTTTGTTCTGAAGTGTTTCTCTCGAACAGAATCTTAATTTATCACATATTTCGACATAACACAAATGCAATATTTTCCATACTAACAAAAACAGCCTCACACAGGGTGAGACTGCTCTTCGTACGTGATCCGTTAGAATGCGGGAACAACCGCAACGCCATACTTGTCTTCGATAAACTTTTTGACTTCCGGAGTCGTCAATGCGGCATCAAGTTTCTTGATGTCCTCACGGCTCTCATCGCCGCTGCGCACGACAATAACATTGGCATACGGTGAGTTCGCATCCTCACGGAAAAGTGCGGATTTCGGATCAATTTTGGCTTCAAGCACCAAATTCGTATTAATGATAGCTCCATCCACGTCAGGTAAGGATCTTGGGAGCGTAGCAGAATCCGCTTCGATAAACTTCAAGTTCTTCGGATTCTCTACAATATCTTTAGGTGTCGCCTCGTAATTCGATAAGCCATCTTTTAGTTTGATGAACCCTTGCTGTTGCAATAGCACCAAAGCTCGATACTCGTTGGATGGATTATTCGGAATACCGATCGTTGCGCCGTCTTGAATCTCTTCCTTAGACTTTAGCTTCTGTGAATAAAATCCGATCGGTTCCACGTGAACCTTGGTCGCTACTTTGAAGTCGTATCCCTTCTCAGTTTTGACGGAGTCCAGGTAGGGCACATGTTGGAAGTAGTTCGCATCAATCTGCTTATCATTCAAGGCTGGATTCAATTGGCCTTCGTCATCGAACACGATAACCTCGAGATTCACACCTTGCTCCTTCAGCTTGGGCTTAACGAAATTCAAGATCTCAGCGTGCGGAACGGCTGCAGCACCAATTTTTAAAGTCACTGCTTTGGACGAACTGTCTGTGGAAGCTGCTTGAACGGCATTTGTATCATTTTTTGCCTCCTTGGAACCGCACCCCGCTGCGATCAATCCCATTAACATGAAAGATACCGTAATACTCCACCAGCGTTTTTTCGACATACTCGCACTCCCCAATCATTCATTTTTATATATAGAATCATTTAAACCGTTTGTTATACAGCGATTTCGAAATCCAATCTCCCGACCATTGAATGATCTGAATCAGCAAGATGATGACCAGAACCGTCGCAATCAATATATCCTCACGAAATCGTTGATACCCAAAACGAATCGCTAAGCTTCCTAACCCACCCGCTCCAATCGCACCCGCGACAGCCGTAAATTCAGTAATGGCGATAACCGCAATGGTCATACCCCGAACAAGAGCCGGTAAAGCTTCCGGAATCAGCACTTGTAAAATAATCATAAAAGGCGGCGCCCCGACCGATTTGGCAGCTTCAATTTTGCCGGCGCTTACTTCCTTCAGCGAATTTTCAATAATCCGTCCTAGAAACGGTGCCGCACCAATCGATAACGATACAATCGCCGCCGTAGGGCCAAGTGTCGTCCCAATGATAAGCCGTGATAACGGAAGCAACAGCACAATTAATATAATGAAAGGAATGGAACGCACACTGTTAATCAGTGTCCCAATGACTTTGTGCAGGACCGGCGATTCAATAATGCCGCCTTTCTCCGTCACAACCAAAATGATCCCAAGCACTGTACCGATCAGCAGCGCGAACAAGGATGACCAAGCTACCATATACAAGGTCTCAAGCAGTCCTTCCCATAGCAGCTCGAACAAATCGTCTCTCATATTCCCGCTCCCATCCCTTCCATCACGACTCTTTTATCGCGATAATGCTCGATGATGTGGACAAATCTCCGCGCCGTATCGCTTTCCGGGTTCATGAAGAATTTATCCACGGTGCCGGTCTCCACGATCCTCCCCGCTTCGAGTACAGCCATGTTGCGGCAGATATGCTGCAATACATCAAGTTCATGGGTAATCAGGACGATCGTCAGATTCAGCTTCCGGTTAATTTCCCTCAAAAGTTCTAGGATGGAATACGTCGTCTGGGGATCCAACGCCGAAGTTGCTTCGTCGGATAACAGCACATCCGGCTGGTTCACCAAAGCACGCGCAATACCCACGCGTTGTTTCTGCCCGCCGCTAAGCTGTGATGGATGCAGCTTTGCTTTATCCCCCAGATTAACTAACTCCAACATTTCATGAACCCTATGATGAATGAAAGCTTTCGGATGGCCCGCCACTTTTAAGGGAAAGGCGACATTCTGGAACACGGTCATGGAGTCGAACAAGTTGAACTCTTGGAAGATCATGCCGATCTTTTCTCTCGCCGCACGTAATTCCTTATCTTTTAGCCCCGTAATGATTCTGCCATTAATCTCGATTGTTCCTGTATCAGGTTCTTCAAGTCGGTTCAAACAGCGGATTAAGGTAGACTTTCCAGCTCCGCTAAACCCGATAATGCCGAAAATATCCCCTTTGGCAATGTTCAACTGAATATCATCCAAGACGTTGACGGTACTCTTCGGCGTTCTATAACTCTTGCTTACATGTTCAATTCGTATCAAGCAACGTCCCCCCTTTAACAAAAAAAACTAACCATTAACACGCAAGATCTCTCACGTGAATGCTTAGTTTCCAGTCGACTGGTCAACTTAAGTATTTTGTTGTTTACGTTAATACCAAGTAAAACTATCGTTTTAATAAAGTTAATACATCACACGGCTAATGTCAACAGCTTTTTTTCAGGATATATAGACAAATCCTATAATTGATTTGAATTCCATATAACGTTATATTAATCTTACTATTTCAATCATTTAAATCGGATTAGAGGAGGAAGATCCATTTGACTCGTACAAGACAGATCAAACTCTCGGCCTATTTGGTAGGGACAGGGATGCACGTAGCCTCGTGGAGACATGAACAGGCACAACCGAATGCCAGTCATGATATCGACCATTACATCCGTTTGGCGCAAACCGCTGAGCGGGGGAAGTTCGATATCGCGTTCATTGCAGACAGCCTGGCGATCAATGAGCAGTCCCACCCCAACATCCTCAATCGGTTCGAGCCGATTACGCTCATTACGGCATTAGCTTGTGCTACATCCAAAATCGGTGTTGTGGCTACGGCCTCTACCTCTTACATCGAACCCTTTAATCTAGCGAGATTGCTGATGTCAGCGGATCATATCAGCAAAGGCAGAGTCGGCTGGAATATCGTCACGACTCGCGATTTGTCAGGAAACACCGCGCTAAACTTTGGCGCAACACAACATTTCGAACATCAATTACGCTATGAGCGGGCTGAAGAGTTCGTACAAGTCGTGCAAGGGCTATGGGACTCTTGGGAAGAAGATGCTTTTCTCTATGATAAGGAAAGTGGACGATTCTTCGATCCCGAGAAACTTCACCGCATTCATCACCAAGGCTCCTTCTTCTCTGTCCAAGGCCCCCTCAATATTGGCCGCTCCAGACAGGGTCATCCGGTGCTTGTTCAAGCAGGCAACTCCGAGGCAGGTCAGAATTTTGCCGCCAAGACTGCTGAAGTGATCTTCTCGATCAAATACAATCTTTCCGATGCGAAGCAATTTTATCAATCCTTCAAACATAAAACCGCCTCCTACGGACGGTCTCCCGATGATATCTATATCCTACAAGGGATTTCGCCCATCATTGCTGCATCAGACGATGAAGCATGGCAAAGATTTCATGCATTAGAAGCACTTATTACCGACGAACAAGGCATCGGATTCTTGTCGGATTATTTTAGGGATGTCGACTTTACGGGATGTACACTAGAATCTCTTGCTTCAGACGTAAATCTAGGCCAGTTGTCCGAGACAAAATCAGATTATAAGAAACATCAGGAGGTGATTGCAAGAGAGAATCCGACATTGCGGGAAGTCTACTCGATCTTAACGGGTTCATTAAGCAATGGGCATCTGATTGGAACTCCTGAAAAAATAGCCGATACGCTCGAATTATGGTTCAACGAACGGGCAGCTGATGGATTTATGCTGATGGCTCCTTTTTTACCGGAAGGGCTAGAGGATTTCGTAAATCTCGTTGTACCGATTCTGCAAGAACGCGGTCTTTTCCGAACCGATTATGAAGGGGAGACGTTGCGAGACCATTTTCATTTGTCCAAACCAGTCCATCGACATACCCACGCCATACCTAAATAAGAAAACCGCCCCTATGGACGGTTTTCTACGTATCAACACTATTCACGTAATGCTTCTCTTAACATGGTGGACATGTTACCGTTCGCAGTACTACGTTGTCCTTTTAACTTCAGAATAAGCTGCTTCAAGCGAGCATTCTCCGTTTCCAGCTCTCGAATACGTTCTTTCAAATCCTGGTCTTGCTGCTGTATCTCGTTCATGGGAATCCTCTCCGTCCAATAAGTATGCATCCTATTATAATACTTATTTGATAATAATGCCGCCAAACGGAATGACTTCCCGCAGAATTCTTTTGATAAATCCATCACCTTCGATGTCCTGTTCGAGCTGACTGTCCGATTTTCCGGTCTGGACCAATGCATACCCGCGGCCCATGATCTCCCAATGATAATTCATATGCTGGCTGGCTAGCGTGTTCCCGTATACCCGAGGCGTTAACCTTGCATTCTCAGGATAGGCGACAAGACAACCTACATCAATGTACGTCGGGAATTCCGGATGGAGTTCAATCCGATGAAGAGGCCCATGAGACAGAATCCCAAGTTGCCCGTCATGACTGGAAAATTTCATTTTCACCAATTCTCGGGTAATAATGGCATTCTTTAGTGTCTGCACCTTGCGTTCGACCCGCATTCCTTCGGTATAGAACAACACGTGCTTCCATTCGAACAATAAGTCGCAATCATCCTGAATCGGAATCGTCTGCAAGGAATATCCGGCAGGCAAGCCGATCATCAATTGTGCTGATCCCCGAATTTGAGATTGAATCAATTTCCGTTTGCGATACATGCCTGTGATATCCATAAGTCGATCTTCTCGATGACTAGGGTTCCCTTGAAACGAAATAATCTGTCGCGGATGGAGAATATGTACAGATTCCCCTTCTTCTAACTGAAGGGTCACCGACTGTGATAGTTGCGATGCAGATTCACTCCAGACCTCCACGGATGATGACACTCCTTTCTCTCAACCAAAACTAGCGATTTCGCCGCCATACCATGACTCTGAGTACCCGGGTCACCGCAAAACATAGCAAAAGCAGCCCAATAAGCGTTAACGTACCTTGAATAATCAGACGCACATGTTTCTTCTGCTGCTGATCTTCTTCTTCTAATAGAAGTAATCGTTCGGTTAACTGCTCATTTTTCAGACGAAGCTGTTCATTCTCGATATTTAATTGCTGCATAACCGTCTCATAATGTTCCTTGCTTGCATTCAAGTTCTGCTCGATTTGATCATATTTAGACTTCAGCTCATTAAAGTCTGAAGGCAGCTCACTTACGCCAGTAACCCAATCCCAGAACCCTGCATGCGCCTGAGGAACCGGACCTGAAATCGATATCGCGAATAACACCATTAGAATCCATATGAAACTATAATTTCTTTTTCCCCGAAAATTCAACAGACCGCCTCCTTTCAAGCTTCGATAGGTTCTGAAAATATATACGATATTTGTCGAATGAAGTTGCAAGGATTGTCGTGAAATGTTCCATATTGGTGGAATAGATTACTAGATTAAACATCAAAAATCCCTCTTAAAGGATACACCATGAGCACTCTCCATGGCTACCTCAAGAGGGATTTGCGTTATACGTGTGGCTTAGTGGATCACTTCGAGTCAACCAGTGTATATCTTGTATTCGTTAAATTAATCTTTCCTTCCAATCCGGGTGTCATATAAATCTTGTTATCTTCCATGATGAACATCGCTTCTACGTCAGGCTTCTGCTTAATATAGGCGAGTCCATCTTCAAGCCCCATAATAACAACCGCCGTAGAAAGTACATCAGCATCGGTAGCGGTTCCGCCGATAATCGTGACGCTCTTAATGCCGTTCTGCGTAGGATAACCTGTCTTCGGATCCAGAATATGATGATAACGAACGCCATTATCCATGAAGAACCGTTCATAGACGCCGGAAGAGTCAATCGTCTCGTCTTGAAGCTGCACAACGGCAAGTTGGTCTCCCCGTTCCCGATCTGGATCTTGGAGACCAATGCGCCACGATTCTCCCGTAGGTTTGCTGCCAATCGCAATAATGCTGCTGCCGCCGAGATCGATAATCGCACTTTCTACCTTCTCTTCGTGCAGGTAGTCAGACACCAAATCTGCTGCGTAGCCCTTGCCGATCCCACCGAGATCGAGAGACATTCCCGCTTTGGCCAGCTTGATCGTCAAGTTCTTGTCATCCATCTCAATATCTCTATAGTTCACAAGTGACTTCGCCTGTTGAATGAGACTTTCGGCAGGAGGGTGTTGTCCGCCATTTCCAATCTTCCATAAATTGACGAGCGATCCTACGCTTGGATCAAAGGCTCCTTTGGTATCGATCGCATAGTCTAGAGACGCTTTGACTAAATCATACGTACCCTGCGAAACCTGGACTGCATCTTTTCCTGCCGCCGCATTCACTTGGTAAATTTCACTCTTATTATTGCTCATATTAATCTGTTCGTCGATTTGATCCAGCATCTTCTCAATTTCTTTCAGATGTTTCTGCGCTGCTTGATCCCCATATAACTTCAGATTGATCACCGTATCGAACTTAAAAAGGGTCTTGGCCACCAGCTCATTCGGCGGTGCTTTCTTGCTGGAATTGCTGCTCCACAGGAAGTATCCACTTCCGGCCACTACGAACAGAAGAATTGCTGCCGCTGCTATTTTTAACTTTGTACTGTTCTTCATATGAACGAGAGCCCCCTCACGTAATCTTGTCATGAAAACCATCAAAATTATCGTCCATGAGGCACATGAATGTATGTGATATTTATCACCTTACGTATTTTGCGAAAGCTCCAGCTCCAGAAACCAGCTATAGGTTCCTCCCGCTTCCACATAAGCTGCCTTCCCTTGCTCCATCGCATAGGATACATCGTCAAGAAACCCTGTTGCGGGTTCAATGGCTACATGGTATTGACCTAGATATCCTCCATAATTCGCCCAGATCGACAAGTACGGCACTTGCTCTATCGGAAAATACATCGTCATCTGCTCTCCCGTACGAGGATCATAGAGCGATGCCTTTCCCTCGGGCAGTTCTTCTGCGAAGTAGTATTTCTCAGCCGTTCGTGCGGTATCCGCTTCAACCCGATTTAATGGCGTCGGTGAAGCTTCTCCAAATGGGTTAGGCCAAGCAAGTTTGTCCCCTGTCTCTCCCAACCTCCCATGCTGCGAATAAGAAACGACGATTTGGTTCAGATCCGCCGGCACCCTGATCTCCATCCCTTCAACAACCTGGAACAAAGGATGTGCGGCCCAAAGAAATGAAAACGGAAAAGGGCTGAGATTCTGAACAGAATAATCGATACGTAACCGCTCCGCCGTACGGAACGAATACGTTTTACGCAATTGGTAGGGCATTCGAACCCCATAGACTTCACATTGCAGCTGCTGGTTGTCTACCATCGCCTGCCAAGGAATCGACCATACTTCACCGTGGTCAGGCAGTTCCACCCCTTGCCAAGGATACTCACCGTATCGACATGGATTAATGGTTGGGAACATTTCATCCCATCCGCTCCCGTCACTATCGCTGAACGAACTCGCATAACCCCGATTTCCTAAAGGCAATTCCGTTCTCGATAGCCATTCACGGTTCGTCTTCCGATGTTTCAATGAAATGGCCTTGCTCCCCAGCTGCGGTACTACGATGATCTCCATGAGCTCTGTTCTGCCTATCCAAGCCAAATAACCGTCGATTTCTTGCTTTTCCCAACCTAGCATATCCGCTCACTCCTTCGGCAATGACGAGCATACAAAAGCCCCCTTCCGATTTATGCACCATACGGAAGGGGCCCTTTTCATGCCGCGATACTCTTAATTTTGTTCTTGAATGCGATACATGAGACTGTCAAAATCTCCGCGCAGCGGCAGCTCAATCCCAATGTTCATTAAAGCTCTACCCGTCCATATTCCTGGCAACTGATCAATCTTATACGATTTGTCCGCTTGTAATCCTTGGAGGCGCAAACGCGGCAAAGGTTCGCCTAAACGCTGGGAGTGCAGGAATCCAAACAAGACGCTCTCCGAACCGTTATCACTCACATATTGCACTGCCGTTACCCCTTTATGCTTCAGGCCTTGCAGACGGAATTGTTGTCCGTATTGCACGATAGGGCGGATTTGTTTGTATTGCTCCACGAATGTTGCCGATTGTTCAATGAGCTCATCGCTCCACTCGTTCAAGTTCGAACCAATACCGAGCGTCCCCATCATTGCGCTATGGAAGCGATACGACAGCGATGCCATCCGTTTGTTCATACCGCTAGGCGATTCAGTCACCCAGCACGTCATCATTTTCGGCGGATAAACATAGGCGAATCCTTCTTGAATGCTCAGACGGTCGAAAGCATCCGTATTATCACTTGGCCAAGATTGATCTGCATAACGAAGAATCCCTAGATCAATGCGAGATCCACCGCCGGCACAGGTTTCAAATGCGACATGCGGGAACCGCTTCCGCAGCTCTGCCCAAATCTCATATAGACTCTGTACATGTCGAACCCAGATTTCCTTCTGCCTGTTGATCGGATGATCCTTCATCCCTGGCTCTGTCACGGTACGGTTCATATCCCATTTAATGAACTTAATATCATGCTGCTGGAGGAGATCGGACATGAAATCGATAATGAAGTTCTTCACTTCCGGCTTGGAAATATTCAATAAGAGCTGATTACGCAATTCCGTCCGTCCGCGTGTTGGGAAATGATACACCCAGTCCGGATGCTGGCGATACAAATCACTGTCCGGATTCACCGCTTCAGGTTCCACCCAAATCCCAAATTCCATGCCCAGTTCATGAACCTTATCAATTAATTCATTTAACCCGTTCGGGAATTTCTCCTTATTTACGAACCAATCCCCTAGCCCCGCGCGGTCATGATTCCGTTGTCCGAACCAACCATCATCAACAACGAAAAGCTCTACGCCCAATTTGGCCGCACGCTCGGCTAACGCCATCTGATCTTTGGCATTCACATCGAAATACGTTGCTTCCCAAGAGTTATACAACACTTTGCGAGGTTCTTGGCTCGGAATAATATAATCGTATTGATACTGATGGAGATGGCGGCTCATCTCGCCAAATCCGCCAGCCGTATACCCGCCGACAAACATCGGTGTCTCAAAGCTTTCCCCTGGTCCAAGAATCCACTCGCTATCGAAATCATGGATACCGCCGGTCACTCGGACTTGATTGAAGGCCGATTTCTCCGCCGTAATCTTCCAGTTGCCGCTCCATGCAAGCGCACCGAACCATACCTGCCCGCTCTCTTCCGTTGCGTAGCCATTATCAATGGCAAACCACGGGTTCGCGTGCCCATCCGTGAAGCCTCTTCTCGATTCCAATACTTTCTTCCCTTCGGATAACACCGTATCTCGAAGCTGGAATTCACCAGACCACTTTCCAGTGACATGGGTTAAGCGATAATCTTGCAAAGTTGGAATCGTCCATGCCGCAGATTGCGCGCTTTCCAAGACGACATCGTTATCGCCTGTATTTACGATTCTTGCTGAGCGTTCGATGAGATCATACTCAGGTATTACAACATAGGTTATGTGCACCTCTAACGGATATACACGGTCCTTCATCGTAACGACCAACGTTTCTTTACCGTCTTGCTCCGTGATTTGATGGCCCGCATAAACCATACAAAGGTCGCGGACGCCATCATGCCACGTTACTTTCAAGGAAGGCTCGCTATAGACGAGTCCTCCCCAGAAGCTGTACTCTTCAATCTCTCGCTCTAGCTCCATATCAAAGGAACTATGAAACCGGGTACGGAGCAATGGCATGCAATCTTCGGCATCCACAGATGCGCCCCAATACAGATGCTGCAAGCTCTCTTTTTCATTCCGTCCGAACACATATGAGGTTGTGTTCGTCTGAATTGCGAATATACGATGTTGTTCATGATATTGAATCGTCATTGTTTTCCACCTACTTGTTCATTTCTTTTTGCGTTATTTCCACAATTCCATACATGCTTGATAATTCTCGTTATACACTTTTTCCAACTTGGTAAGACCTGCTGCTTCGACTTCCTTCATCATTTGGTTATACATATTCGTTACTTCTTGTTCGGAAGGCGCTAATGCCATTTTCAAGTAGTATTTATTAATCGTTTCGCTGACTTTTTGATCCATGATGGCTTCAGGTGTCCCCCCTGCAGGTCCTAGATTATCGTAAGGTGCTGTGTCATAGGCTGTATCTGCAAGGTTTTTGATGGCAAGATCCGTCGTTGCGTCTGTTTTGTAACGTCCGATTAAATCATATGGCGTACCGTCAGATCCTGGACCATTCTTGATCATCCATGTCCATTTGCGAACACCCGATGTTTTGGAAGCTTCATCCCAATTTTTCGTGAACGCATCCAAAATTTCTTGACGCGGTACATGCTTGCCGTCCTTCATATCCCAGTCCTTGCCTTCGATTCCCCACATCATTAAATATTGACCTTCTTCACTTGCCAGGAAATCCAACATTTTGATCGTACGAACAGGATCTTTATTCGTCTTGGAGATCGATACGCCATCCCAGCCTAATGAACTCTTCGGACCATAAGTCGTTTGGTCGGCCGCAATGCCAGGTCCAAGCACTTTGTATTGATACAATTGTCTTTCATCTGCGTTCGTGCCCTCAGGCGCATCTGCTTTTAACAATGTATTGGCGTTCACCAGATTCCATCCAGCATTCACTGAGGCGAAGACATTGCCTGCTGCAATTTTCTGATCATACTGCTTGGTTTTGAGGGTCGCCCATTCTTTATCGATCAGACCTTTGTTATACAAGGAATTGATAAATTTCATCATTTCGAGGTAACGAGGATCACGAATATCTCTCTTGAGTTCTCCATTTTCCTCATAATACGTCTTCATGCCGAACATCCCTTTGAATGTCCATTGCACACTGCCGATGTCTTCCCCATTCAGTGTCATTGGAATGGACGGTTTGCCATCGATTGTCGGGTACTTTTCTTTAAATTTCATAAGCAAATCTTCGAACTCTTGCGCTGTGAAGGGCTCGCCGTTATTCACTTTATCGCCTACGCCCAATTCTTTCATAATGTCCATGCGCATCAAGAACCCGAATACCGGATATTTCTCAAGACCATACCAGTTCGGTAAGTAATAGTTCTTCCCATCCGCATTTCTGGTCTTTTTCAACGTATCGCCATACATCTTCTGAATATTCGGGCCATATTGGTCGATCAAATCATTTAAGGGAATAACAGCCCCCGAAGCAATATACTTGTTCATGATATCGCTTCCACGATCCAACATGAGGACATCCGGCAAATCATTACTTGCCAACATTAAGTTCAGTTTCTCTAACGGATTCCCCGTTGGTTGCTGAATCTCTACGGTAACTCCTGTTTTTTCCGTAATCGCTAGAGCCACAGGGTTCGTGAATGCATCCCCCGTGTTCTTGTCGAACCATGTCAATTTCATCGGAGAATTATTCGTTGCTGCCGCATCCGGCGTCGTACCTGACGAGGACTCATTTGAAGCTGTTTTAGAACCGCATCCAGCAAGCAAGGACAGAACTAATGCCGCTGTCAAAACTAAGTTTAACTTCTTCATACCATTAACCCCTCTCTAAAGTTAGCAATTGGTTGTGCGATGTATCTAAGGTTAATTGTAAGAAGCTTACACCCGATAATCTATACCGCAATGTTATTATTCATAGTGGAAAACGTCTTTCATTTCGAGGGACGAAAAAACCTATTTCCCTAAGGCTAGATAAATAGGTTCACCGAGCGGTTACTATACTTCATAGCTATACCGTTTCGGAATACGCAAGGTCACGGTTGTCCCGATGCCAATCCGACTAAACACATCCACGCCATACTGTTCTCCATATGTGAGCTGGATGCGATCATTCACATTTTTAATCCCGTAGCCCGATAAATTATTCGCTTTCTGAAAAGCATCTTCTACATGTCCTCGGGACATTCCTGCCCCATCATCAATCACTTGGAACAGAATATCTTCGCCATCCACCCGAAGCTTCACGATGATGTTGATCCCTGATTCATGACATATCGCATGGTTAATACAGTTCTCGATAAATGGTTGGAGAATCAACTTGATCGTCGTAAATTTGAACAAATCCTCATCCAGATCATAATGCATGTGCAGCATGCCACGGAACCGAATCTCTTGAATCGCAATATAGTTCTTCACCAACTGAATCTCTTGATTCACCAGAATGATGCGTTTGCCTTTGTTCAATGAAATCCGGTAGTATTTTGCCAGGTAATTCACCATTTGATATACCTGCGTACCGCCTTCCTTCAGCGCCAATGAAGAAATGGATGCCAGCGTATTGTACAAAAAATGCGGATTGATCTGTGCTTGCAGTGTCGTTAATTCCGCTTCTTTCGTCGAGATTTCCTTCACATACACATCCTCAATCAAATCCTGGATCTTCAAAGCCATCTTATTGAAGGCGAACGACAATTGCCCAATTTCATCATGCCCCATGAACTGTACCGAACCCTGAAAATTACCTCGTTCCACTTTCCGAATATGGAGGAGCAGCTTCTCAATCCGCTTCGTAATAACCTTCGTCGTCAAATAGATTAATAGAATGGATGCCGCAAAAGTGATAATCGATATCCATATAATCCTTGTCGTTGCTTTGTTGGTATTCGCGAGCAGCTCATGATAAGGCACCGTAATGACGGTTCTCCATCCATTACTAAGTTCTTTATACGTAAAAAACCGTCCCTCGCCATTCACCTGCTTATCGAACTTTCCAAAGTTAGACTGAAGCTCGTCCTCGATGGGGAAGGTATCATATAAGCGCTTGGACCCGAGACTCTTATCGCTGGTCGTAATGACCCTGCCGGTCTGATCAATAATATAGACACTCTTGTTATTATTCTCTTTCTCGATTAACGAGTATAATTCGGCATCGCTAATCTGAATGATTAATATGCCATAGGGATGCGTCAAGCTGAAATAACTGAGTGAACGGGCCAACATAATGGTATGGTCATCCGTTTGCGTATACACGGTGTCTCCTGCTGCTTCAATCGCAAGCTTCCTTACGGTCTCAGGGAGTTCTTCCGTATATCGGATATATTCGCCGTCCGAATACAGCGTTTTGTTATCAATATAGATGGTGATGCCCCGTACATTCGTGTTCAAAGCCAGCATGGAAGAAAATTGCCGGTTAATATATTCAAAAGCATCCAGGTAATAAAAAGCTTGCTCATAATTGTTCGACAGATAATTGCGGAGCTGCGAATCCATATACATAATGTTGGATAACTGATGATAATAGTCCAAGCGATTCTCGATATTCGTGTTAATCTGATTCAAGGTTCCGCTTAGGCTGGCATAGGTCTGCTCCGTAATTTGATCTCTCGTCGATGTATAAGAATAATAGATCAGGCCGAAAAACGGGATAATCGAAATCAAAAAAATCAAGATAAACTTATTTCGCAGCCTCAAATTTGTAATCCATCTTGTTTTATGCTCTAGTGATCGCCAAAAACGCAGCTTGCTATAGGTTTTTTCGATATTCATTCGGAGTGACTCCTTGGCTCTTCAGAAATAAAGAGATAAAGTAGGACGTACTCTCGTAACCTACTTTTTGAGCGATATCCTGTACTTTTAGCGATGGATCTGAGAGCATCTCTTTGGCCTTCTCCAGACGGATTCGGGTTAAATAATCATGGATCGTCACACCGGTTTTCTCTTTAAAGATAGATCTTAAATAGTTCGGAGACAGGTAGACTTGGCTTGATAAACTCGTAATCGTGATTTGCTCATGGTATGTCTGCTGAATAATCGAGCTCACCTGATGCACTAATTTTTGGTTCTTATCCGTAAAACGGTCTTTCATCGAATCTATCGTATGTTTCAAAATTTGAACGACGGCCTCTTCGATTTCATAAATCGTGCTGCAGTCATAGATGGAATGGTATAAATTCGCCCGTGTCCCCGCCGGACTCGTCTCCGTATTCTGATTGCGAATTTGCTCATGAAAACGTTCGATCAGATCCAGCGCCCAATCATAAATGTACTTCTTGCGTATCCGAAGCCGAACGAGCCGTATAAAATACTCCTGTAAAATCGGAACGACCTGCTCTTCTTCCAGCTGCTGAACGGCTTCGAATAACTTATTCTCTGGAAAAGGCGGCATCTGATCGCTGTCAAAGTTCACCTGGATATCCGTAGCAAATATTACCTTGCCGTATCCGCAATAAAATAGTTCCCCTAACACTTTTTTCGTATGATCATATAACACATGAATATGCTCAAGCGGCTCGTACTGCTCGCTTACAGCCAGCGTGATCGTAAAAGGCAAGGTCTGCTGAATCTCCTGCGCCATCTCGGTCCAGAACTTTCGATCAATCCCTTCTTCGGCGGCATCCATCAGAATCGCCATTTCACCTTCGCGCAGCGATACATCATTCCACAGAATCTGCCGTTCCTTGCAGAACTCGCCCGTGAATGAACGGAGCTGATTCAACGCATCCTCTATGAAAATCTCCCGCTCCTCTACATGGTCGTCAATGCTGACAAGGACCATCGTGTATTGCGTCGGTTCTGATCTTCGCTCTAGACGATGGAAGCTTTCAATCAGGTTTTCTTTGCGGTCTTTATTCTTCTCATAGATCAGTTCTTTCAAAATATTTGATTTCGTCACTTGGATGGATGTATTTTTGAGGCGAACTTCTTCGCACTTTTCTTTGACCCGTATCATCACGTTTGCGATCTCATCGAGATCAAGCGGTTTCAATAAATAACCTACTGCCCCTACGTTCAAAGCAGATTTTACATAAGTAAACTCATCATGACCTGTTAAAAAGACGATCTTCATCCAATCGAACTGCTCTGTCACCTGCTTCGCTAATTCGATGCCATTCATGATCGGCATTTGGACATCCGTCAGCACGATATCGGGTTGAATGACTTGTATTTTCTCCATGGCGTCTTTGCCGTTGATCGCCGTTCCCGCCACATAAATCCCCATCTCTTCCCAACGAATGATGTCGCGCATCATTTCTAATTCAATCTCTTCATCATCCACTAGAAATATGCTATACATGATGTTCACTCCTTGTTCGTCAACTTCTATGTACATTATACCGTTGTTGATACCGGTTTCTGAATCCCTTTTCAAAATGAAAGTTATTTTCAAGCATCATTCGGAACATTGTCATATCGACATCTATTTTTTGGGCGTCTTATAATTTTAATATAACAAGAAACTGCGAGGTGTCATACATGCAAACAAACATGAACGTACACGATGGACGAGAGTTAAAGATCCCTCGACGTAAGCTCTGGACGGTCTTTAAAGAGCAAAAATATCTATTTCTCATGATGTTGCCCGCATTAATATGGGCTGTTTTGTTCGCATATACGCCGATGGTTGGTTTGTATATGTCTTTTGTCAATTATCAACCTAACCTAGGCGGGTTCTGGACAACCTTGTTCCATAGTGAATTTGTAGGGTTCGAATGGTTCAGATACTTCTTTACGAACGGGGACTTCCTGAAGGTCATGCGGAATACGCTCGCCTCCACGTTAATTACGTTATGCTTCTCGTTCCCGATGCCGATCATTATCGCTATCGCAATCAATGAAATCAAGAATGTAAGCTTCAAGAAAACGGTGCAGACAGCCTCTTACTTGCCTTACTTCATCTCTTGGGTTATTGCCGCGAATATTATCGTAACTCTACTGTCATCTGACGGCGTAATTAATGCAATTCTCAAATTTTTCCACATCACGAATGAGAGCATCTTATTTTTGCAAAACGGGAAATACTTCTGGTGGATCGTCGCGATCGGCAACACGTGGAAGGATATGGGATATAGCTCCATCATGTACTTGGCAGCGATTTCAGCTATTAATCCTGAACTCTACGAAGCTGCGAAAGTGGACGGGGCCAATCGGTTCAAGCAAATACGTTACATTACGCTTCCGCATCTAAAACCGACGATTGTCATTCTATTGATTCTCGCGCTCGGCGGCATCTTGAATGCCGGTTTCGACCAGCACTTCTTGCTAGGTAATGAACTGACAAAAGACTACTCCGATGTATTGTCGACGTATTCATTCCGGTACGGTATTCAGAACGGCATGTTCTCCTACGCTGCTGCGGTAGGGATGTTCAGTTCGGTTGTAGCCTTCATCATCGTCTGCATTGTCAATTTCACAGCCAAAAAAGTTAACGGTCAATCATTATTCTAGTCAACGAGGAGGGTCATGCATGAGAAGCAAAAAAAGTATTGCCGAATACATTTTTGATGCGTCACTATATCTTTTTCTAACCGTCATCTTTATCGTCACGTTCTATCCATTCTGGAATATTCTCGTCATTTCACTGAACGATGCGACCGATACGCTGCGGGGCGGGTTATACTTCTGGCCGCGTGAAGTGACCTTCGATAGTTATCTCACCATCTTCCGCAACCCGGAAATTTGGAGCGCGATTCGCGTGACGGTATTGCGTACGGTGATTGGTACAGCGTTATCGATCTTCTGCATCTCTATGCTCGCCTACTCTCTCAGTAAGCGGCATTTGCTAGGCTGGAGATTCTTCTCCTTCTTCTTTGTATTTACGATGTATTTTGGCGGCGGACTCATTCCGACGTACATGGTTATCAAATCCCTCGGGTTAATCGACTCCTTCTGGGTGTTCATTTTCCCGGGTCTGATCGGTGTATTTTTAATGATTCTGGTTCGTACCTTTATTGAGCAGCTTCCAGGCGAGATTGAAGAATCCGCCAAAATTGACGGGGCTAATGACTTGCAAATCTTCTTCCGCATCGTCATGCCGCTGTGCGTTCCTGTTCTCGCAACCATTGGATTATTCCTTGCCATCGGGCACTGGAATTCCTGGTACGACTCTTACATCTATACCTACAAACCTGAGTTAAAAACACTGCAAGCCGTTATGGTTAAAATATTGAATCAATTCCAAACGGCCGGCATGATGTCGGATGCACAGCAGCTTGCGCAAAGCTCTACCCGCGTTCCGGTATCCAGCGAAAGCATTCGTATGGCAGTAACGATGGTAGCGACACTGCCAATCGTCCTCGTCTATCCGTTCGTTCAGAAGTACTTCGTTAAAGGGATGATGATGGGCGCAATCAAGAGCTAAACTCGAACCCTAAAGAGGGGCGATCCGAGGTCTGTCATAGACCTTTGGTTCGCCCCTTTTTCCCTGTTAATTCGAAAATAATTTCATGATACGAAGGCTTGTGCCTGTGCTTCGATTATCCTTAAGACTCGTATTCCTGACCGTAATGGTCATATTCTTGCGTTCCTTCGCTATAGGAAACATCGCAATCACCGGACGATAAGCGATCTTACACCAATCATCGAACAAATTCATCGGTTGGAAGGGCCCCTCATCTATGGCGTATTCAAAGATTCCCGTATCGGGACCGCACAGCATGCAAATCCCCGCGCTCTGCCCATGGACCTTGAACGTGAGCGACGCATCTGCTGCATAGGTCAAGAGATGCTCCGTATGAAATCGCCAGTTCATTCGCGGTTCATCATCGAGATGAGCGAATTGAAAACCTCGATATTCCGTCACTTCCCTGACACCCGTCATCATTGCATATTCATAGTTCGATGACTCCATAGGGGGCAGCGTGCTTGAAGGAGTTCTGGCATCTTCATCTTGGATAAACTCCAAGGTCTGCAGAAAATCCCTAATATAATCGGCATACAGAGCATGACCTTCATCATGAGGATGATAATGATCCGGGGCCAAATGCTCCCATTGCATACGTCCGGCAAGGATCAGTTCATAAATTTCCACAGCGAAATTCACCGAAGGAATATCGTAATACGATGCCACCTCTTCATGAACCGCAATGTTAAAAGGAAGACGGTCCGTTAAGTTCTTATCTGCCGCCGTATAGACGAAACACAGTTCCGTATGCGGCGACAATCGATGGCACTGCCGAACAATCCCTTCCATCCCCCGAATGGATTCGACTCGATCGAGATCATCATTGACGCTAAATTCAACGAATACGATGTCAACGGTTCCCTTCTGCAATACATGCTCTTGGAAGCGGTGAGCCCCGAAGGTCGAGTTCGTGCCTCCAACCCCAGCATTGATACAGGTCACCCGTTCTTCGCCAAGACGTTCCTTTAAGTAGTTCTCTGTTAACGCTCGCCAGCTCGTTGCATCCGGGTCTGAAGCCCCTGCTCCTTCGGTAATCGAACCCCCAAGGAATGCAGCCGTCACAGGTTCACCACGTTTCAATTTCCCCATAAACACAGGCAGTCCCTTCCTTATGCTCGCCCGTAATTCATATTTCATATCCATACGTACCGCTCCTCTAGCTGCGCCCAAGCCCTCCTTGATGTACAGGAGGGCTCGGGCTTGCAATTATTCCGTTATTTTGAATGCATCAAAAATGAAGAGATCTCCTGTGTTCTTGACGATTTTGATCGTATGGGAGCCTTTGGATAATCCCGTTAGGCTATACACTGTCTGTTGAACCTGTCGATCCGGGCTATACGTACTCACCGTTTGTTTAAATTTATTATCTACGTAGATGTCGACGTTCCCCTGCTCAGCGCTTTTCTCCATGATCACTTCGACGCTGGATCCTTTGAACTTATATTCCAGCGTTGCTTTCGAACTTTGGCTAAGATGTACATCATCTTGGTAATCTCCGAATCCTCGATTCGTACTATGTGTCCAAGATCCTGTGTAATCGATGGCATGGTCTGTATCATTCACGATCTTCGGGAATGTAACCATGAACTTCAACTGATCCACGATCATGATTGAACCAGAGCGTTTAACCCCTTTGATTGTGTGCGTGCCGTTCGTTAGTCCGGAGAGGCGGAAGACGCTTTGCCCCGTTTGGCGGTTGGAATGATACGTGTTCACGGTTTGCTTGAACTTGCCATCCACGTAAATATCGATTTGGCCTTGATCCGGACCTTTAGCCGTAAGAAACTCAATGCCTGTTCCCTGGAACGTATACTCGAACGAATCGTTGTTCCGCTTTGTCACATGTACGTCATTCTGATAGTCGCCGCGGAAATGGAAAGTCAACATATTTGTGCCCACTGGCGCTTGCTTCAAAAAGGATTTTTTGATCGTCACCTTGTCGCCGGACACCTTGTAGTCTTTACCATCGTTCAAGGTGATGTTGCCCTGCGAAATATGCAGCAGGTTACTTCCATCGATAGTAAGCTCCGTTTGGATGTCCGCGGAATGGGCTCCATTCTTATGGAATTGTGCCGTGTCAGGTGTGATGAAATCCGATACACGGTATTTCAATTGATCGAGCAGCATGTAGTAGCCTGATTTCTTCACGACTTTTAGGGTGTGTTCACCGTTAGGCAGCCCCGCAATATTGTACACCGTCTGCCCGATTTGTCTAGCAGATTGATACGTGCTTATCGTTTGTTGAAATTCACCGTCTACGTAAATATCGATATCACCTTGCGACGAATCTTTCTCCGTGATCATTTCAATACCTGTTCCTGTGAAGGTATATTCGAAATAATCACCGTTTTTCTCCGTGAAATGCACGTCGTCTTTATAATCCCCAAGCCCCCGATTTCGCCCATGCTGCCATGCGCCGGTATATCGTACGCCTGGATCATCATCATTGACGGATACATAGCGTCCTCTGGACGTATCGGTTATGGCGACGGCAAGTGTCTGAGCTTTCCCGGCATTAAAAGATAACGTCAGATTCGCCATGCCTGTCGGAAGCTGAGCAAGGTATGCTTTCAAAATGGTGACTGAATGGCCCGAAACCATATAATCCACACCCGCTTCAAGCGTCTCTTCCCCATTGCTGATGCCGATCAGCGTATTGCCATTCAACTCTAACGTCGTCGTGACATCGTTCTGCTTCGCCACATTCCTATCAAAGCTCACCGCCGTAGGAAGAAGGGTACTGTTCGGCGCTGTCGTATCGCGTACGGTGACGTTCAAGGTTTGCGAAGCGCCCGCGCTAAACGTAAATTTCAGTTGGGCCGTCCCAACTGCCCGTGTCGCAAGGTATTCTTTCTTCACAATCACTTGATCTTCAACCACCGTATAATCCTTGCCAGGCACAAGGGCCGTGCCCTGATGCGTGATGCTGCTTAATGTATTGCCGTTCCATGTGACATGGGCCGTTATATCCGTCTGTTCCGAAACCTTCTTATCAAAATCGGCTTCCGATTGTACCAAGATGCTATTCTGTGCCGCGTTGTCCTCGATCGTTACTACAAGAGACTGAGCTGCTCCTCCGCTGAACGAGAAGGTGAGAGGGGTAACGCCCACCGGTTGCGATGCGAGATACGATTTCTTTAATAGGACCTGATAATCCGATACTGTGTAATCCACATCTGTTGTCAGGGTTGTTGCCCCGTTAGTGATGCTGTTCAACTTATAGTCATAGGTTGCGACTGTTACGGAAATATCTCCTTGCTCCGCACCTGACTTATCAAAGCTCGCTGTCACAGGCGTGATGAGATCGGGAACGCTGAATCGCAGTTGATCCAGCAGCATGAAGGTCCCAGACTTCTTCACCGCTTTGAACGTATGCGTGCCATCCGTTAATCCCGTGATCGCGTACACGGTTTGTTGTGCCAACCGGCCGGCGTTCGACGTATTTACCGTCTGCTGGTAAACACCGTCCATGTAAATATCGATTTCACCTTGCGACGGATCCAATTCCGTTATTATCTCAATGCCCGTGCCTTGAAACGTGTATTCGAAATAATCGCCGTCTTTCTCAGCAAAATGAACGTCATCGCCATAATCCCCAAGCCCTCTGTTATAGCTGCGGTTCCAAGCTCCTGTATACTTAATGCCCGCATCATCATCGTTCAGCGAGACCGTTCCGCCGTTCGACGCGTCCCTAACCGCTACCGCCAGGTTCTGTGCTGCCCCGCCGCTAAACTTCAATGTGAGCTGAGACATTCCCTTCGGCAAGGATGCAAGATACGCTTTCTTCAAGAACAGCTGGTTGCCTGCGACCGTATAGTCCGTGCCAAGCACTAAAGCCACATCACCGTTCTTGATTTCCTTAAGCACATTGCCGTGAAGCGCCATCGTAACTTTAACATCAGACATATCCAGCTCATTCGAATCATAGCTGATGACTGGCGGATTAATCTGACTGTCCCGAACCGTCGTGTCTTCCACGCTAATCACAAATTGCTGCGGCGCCCCGATGGGGAACGTTAACGTAAGGGTTGTCGTACCGACAGGCTGTACCGCTAAATATTCCTTCTTAATCGTAACAATATTGTCTGTAACCGAATAGTCTGTCCCTAACACCAAATCCTTGTCCCCGTGCGAAATCCGGCTGACCTCATGATTGGCATTCCACGTCAAGGTTGTCGTGACATCAGCCTGTTCAGACGCTCGTTTGTCAAAACTTGCGGTTGTAGGGCTGATCGTACTGTTCTCGACTTCCGAATCAATGACGTCGATCACCAGATTTTGTGTATCTACCGGCAATTCATGACCACCGTTACGCACCCATTCCCCTTGATATCTCATGCCAGTATCATCATCGTTCACCGAAACTGCGCCATCCAACGCCGTCACCTTGAACAATCGCGATCCGTGGGAGGGGACGTCCAATGCTTGATATCCGTCGTTAAACGTACCTAACTCGGTATGACTCCAAAGATCACGGACCGAGGCGGAACCCTCTAAACCTATGTCATTCCATTTGACAGATACCGTTGCCTTTTCACTTCCGAGATTAAATAACCCGACCGTGTAGGTACCGTCCCCATTATTCGCATACCATACTTGCTGTTCCGTATCTATGGATACAGGATGTGCGGGTCTCCCCGCTTGGTTGACCGCAATGACTTCATCATTCGTTAAGAGTTCAATTCCGTATTCATCCAACTTCGTCATATCGTTCCCAATGTATATAGGCGCAGCGGATATCGACCAGAACGTCATGGCCGTACGGCGCTCATCTTGGGTTATGCCGTCCATGGCACCGTTGCCCACGTTCAAGGAATCAAAATCATTCCAGCCTCCAGGACCCGCATGGCGCCACCATTGCTCAGCCTTGGGAAATAACCGTGCTATATTCGGCCAAGCTGTCAAACCGCCTGATCCGCAATAACATTCGATATCCCAATCTACGCGCCATCCATTCGCATACTGCTTCCATAGATCTGCATAGTTGATATCCAGCGCCCAAGATAGTTCAAACCAAATCTGATGACGAGCCAACGCCTGCGACCAAGCTTTAACATCATCACGGGCATCCAGGGACAGATCGGAAATACCGGAACCTGGTGTCACACTATCGAATTTTATAAAATCAACGCCCCATTCACCGAGTTTTTCGGCAATAGAATCGATATACTTTTGCGCGCAAGGATTCGAGAAATCAATCTTATATCCAAGCCCCCAGTAATCCGACTTCTGCAAGGGATGCACTGCAATGTCCTGCATTCGGCATTCCGTGCCGTAAATTTGCAAATTATCATCATAAGCTTGAGGAGATAACCCCTGAATCATGTAAAGACCGAACTTCTGACCATTGTTATGTACATGATCAATGACGTCTTGAAGCCCATCCGGATATAACGTCGTGCTCGGGATAGGTCTGCCGTATTCATCCATGCTGCCGTTCCATCCCGCATCCACGTTGATATAGGTATAGCCATGCGGCTGCAGCGTCTTATGCATGGCATCCGATTGCGCTTTGATATTGTCGGCAGTTATCCAACTGCCGGTATGATATACCTGCTGGCTGTAACTACTCCAGCCCATGTAAGGCTTATTCGCCAATCTATTATCGGCTGCCTGGGCAATCGGGGTAGAAGGAAACAGGATCCCCGCCTGAGTCGTGATGAATACGATAACCAACAGCCACATTCTCGTTGCATTCAGCTTCTTCATCTCATTTTTCTCCTTTGCTATTCGAAAATTGTAGCCTTCTCATGCTTGATTCATCAGCTGCGTCCCCCGCCATAGCTCGAAACTTCACATGATGTCATCTTTGATTTCCCCTCCTCCTTTCTTGCGAGACAGCTGCTGCGTTGTGATAGCGCTTTCCTCATGCCTGATGATAGGGGAATTAAACGTTCGCAGGTAGGTGCAATTTCATAAAAAGCATCCCGTTTCCCCGCTCCTGCAGGGTACAATTTACCCGTGTACCATCCCATTTTCCCGCTCATCGGTTCAATATTGATACTGGACGCCTCTTTCCATGCAAAGAGCATCCATTGCTTCAACCGCAAAAGATGCTCTTATATTCAGCAAAAATGGATGATGAAATGACAGTACCTAGGCTTTGACTACACGAACCGTTTCTCCCACAACCGTATCGAGCGTGATGATGCTGCCATGCCGTATGATCTCCTCCTCTCCCTGGATACATTTCACGCTGTCGTTCCAAGGATTGTAGAATTGAAGCTGCGCACCCGCTTCGCTATAAACCTCCATCCACACAATTTCCCCAGCTTCTGCCTTCGCGCTAACGAGAAACCCGCCGACAGCACGAAGCGTGGAAAATTCCGCAGTGACGTCCAAATTCCAGTTCGGGAACAATCGAATCATCCCGTTATAACTCTGCATTAAACATTCATTCACCACTGCCGACAGCGCAAAGTTCTCAAACCATATCCCCATTGGACTCATATAATCAAAATCAGTCGTATCCGCGTATCTTCCTCCAGCTTCCAGCAATCGATCTGTGCATGTGCCGTTCGGAAGCATACAATAGGCGATTTGACGTTTGAACCGTTCCAGATCAAGTTGACCCAATCTAGCTCCTGCCATAGAATAGAATACGAGTTCATTGCCGCCTTCATTGCGATGATTACGATACGAATTTACGGCAATCTCGTAATCTTCGGGAGAAGAATGCAATCCGTGTTCTTCTCCCGGAAATACCGTTGAGATCCCATTCGGCACGTTGTATACGACTTCGGGATCTTCCCCTTGGACCGAAACAAATACGGTCCCCCGCTTCGATGCTGCTGTCGGGTAGTCCGGGAATTTATCAAGAATATCCCTTACCTGGCCCAACAGTTCCTGCTCTTCGTCCTGCCGTTCCAAGACGGAGCAAGCTTGGATAAATGCTTGAAACAAAAACTTCGTCAATGTTAAATCAACGATGCAATCCTTATTCTTCTGAAACCCTGGCGTAAGTTCATACAACTCGGGAACGACCGTCGGGTAAATATGATAACGGTCATCGTTCCATCCCGCTCCACTAGCATCGGGACGCCGCATATAATCCACCATGAATAACACAGCCTCTTTCATCGGCCCGTAAGCACGGTCTTTCAAAAATGCACGGTCCATCGTATACAGATAATGCCACCAGAGGCTTTGTACGGTCCAAGGCGTCTCGCATACTTCCCACCCCCAGTGCGGTACAGGATACGGCATCATGTTCATCTTCACGGGGTATGCGGAATGCGGATAATAGGCCCCGCGCAGCCCGTAATATTCGCTCGCCCATTTCTGACTGACAGGCAGTACATGATCGACCATATTGACATAAGCGAGATGCTTATCTACATGATTGCTGGAGAAAGAGAGCCAGAACGGCTGCTGCGTATTGTAATTCATATGGTAATCGCCGTGCCATTCCGCACCAATCTTGCCGTAACTCCAGTTCGCGAACAACCCGGGGCAAGCAGCTTCCGGCTTCACGGAACAGTTAAAGAAATAGAGATTCCGATACCAAACTTGTTCCAAAAACGAATCCTCAAGCATGACGCCGGAGCGAGACCAGAATGCCTTCCAAAAACCTTCCGCTGCGCCGAACCGATCCGCGAAAGCCGATTGATTAGGAGAATCAATGGGCACGGTTGCCTGTGGCACCTCCGCATTCATCCCCTCATCTAAGGCGACCGTAATCAGGAATCCCGGTTCTAAACCGAGCTTAGCTTCTAAGTTGTCAGCACCTTCTTCAAAGGAGATACTTTGCGAGACACGTGCAGATAATCGAAATGCACGATCCTGCGGATGCCCTTGGCACATCTCCTTTTCATCACATGAGAAGGGAAGAATTTGACGGAACGACAGCTGCTTATTGGCGGAATCCACGATAGCCTCCAGAGCCGGCAATTCCGATGGCGTCTCAGGATCCGGTATAAGCTTCACCCGATGGAATAGATTCGGTGTAGGTACGAGCAATTCGTTATCCTTCATCGCTATGTGCAGACGATCCGCTTCCTGATCGACAAACACTTGCAGCGTAGCTCTTACGCCTTCCACGAGGAAGTCGATTTCGCATAGTCCATGGTGAATATGCAGCGTATGTCCCAGAACCTCTGTCGTTCTCCGGTCAAATCCTAACAGCAAGGAGCCGCAAGGCATCGGACGTGGATACGGAAAACTATAGTTTTCACTGGCTACCTTCACATAATCACGGTACCAAGGGTCATCGCTTAGCGATGCAAAATGTTCAGGAATCTCCTTCAACCGCGCAAATAATTGCTCAAAGGTACCGATCTGCTCTTGATTGTTCTCTGCAATCCGTATGTCCCAGACATTGTTATGGCCAAAATGAATGACAACCGCATCTGGGCGCGTCGTAACGACCGCCCCCAAACCTCCGTTACCCAACAGCGCCCCTTCAAAAAAACTCGGAGCAGGCCGATCATACGATAACGCATGCTTGCGTACTTGTTCCAATGTATTCAACAAGACAACCTCCCCTACATTCATTTCGTCGCTTAGAAACACCATCCGCTCCCACTTAAAAAGTGGGAGCGGATGGTCTTCTCTTATTTTTTAAATGTTGTATCATACGCCTTCTGCATGATTTCGAGATAGCGGTTGACGTTCAATTTATCCAACCCTTTCACATAGCTGTCCCAATCCTTGTTCAGATCCTTGTTGCCTGTAATGAACTGAAGGGTGCTTTGCTCGATGTAGCTCTTAATATTGGTCTGAAGCATGCTCGCTTCGTCCGTTTCCGTCGGGTCCATCCAAATGGCCCAATACGGGAATAATTCCTTCGGCTCTTTGCCTTCATACAATAATGTAGCGTCATATAATCTGCGCTCATAGCCGTCTGGCGCATAAATATCTTTCGCAGCTACATAGCTGTCACGGTATTCCCTTGTCATATAGATATGGCCCATCCCGCTCCATGCATAGTTCTTAGGCCCTTTTCCTTCTTCATACTGAATGGAGGCGATTTGCGGCGTTACGCCTTGACCCAGCGCTTCCTCGCCTTCTTTCGGTTTCCTCCAGCCTTCCCCTTCCTGACCTGCTATGGCAATCGTCTGACCTTCCGGCGTGTACATGAAGTCAACCATTTTAATCAATGCGATTTGAGCTTCCTTGCTCGCTTTATTCGTAATAACGAACTTCGCTCCCGGCGCGATCCCGCTGCCATTATGCGTAGCATAAGAAGCATACGGCCCTGTTAATGGCGGCAATGGGTTATAATCTTTCGTCCGCTTGTCAACGAAGATGGCTGGATGCATACCGGCACCGGCACCAAGGATTTCATCATTGGCGTTCTCGCCGATTTTTTTGAATGCTTCCGCATTTTGCGTAAAGGCTCCGGAGTCGATCAATCCCTCATCGTATAAGGACTTAATGTAAGCAAGCCCTTCCTTCCATTCCGGCTTATTCGCTACCGTATCCACTTTACCGTTAGCCAACTGCAAGTAATTGTTATCGTCATCATAGATGAAGCCATTCATTAAGTATGGAACAATACGGACACCGAAGTCTTCCGTGGAACCGCTGAGCGGAACTTCGTCTGCTTTGCCATTGCCGTTCGGATCATTGTTCTTGAAGGCTTCCAGCACTTTTTTGAAATCTTCCGTTGTTTTAGGCATTTCCAGCTTGAGCTTTTCAAGCCACTTCGTGTTGATCCACATTTTGTTCGGATAGGAACAATGGAAACATTCGCTGTACGCGACCAGACCATAGATATTGCCATCTGGCGCGGTCACGAAACTCCGCAAGGATTCATTGGATTCGATCGCCGCTTTGATGTTAGGGGCATATTGATCGATTAAATCATTCAATGGAAGAATGACGCCCTGTTTCCCGTACTTTAGCACATCCGCTTGCGAAAATTGATCAATGTAGCCTGTCAGCATATAGGAATCCGGATAGTCCCCGCTAGCAAGCGAGATTTGACGTTTTTCTTTGGCACCGTCCGTCGGGATGATCTGCCAATTAAATTTCGCGTTGAACTTATTCTCTAGAAATTTCGAAAATCCATTGTTAATAAGGTCAATGCCCGATTCCTGTTGCGCGAAGATACTGATTTCTACAGGCTTTTGTCCTCCCGCTTCGCTTGTATCCGTTGAAGACCCTGTTTCGGACGCCTCATTCTTCTGCGAGCAAGCAGCAAGCAGCAAGCTCACAACCATGACCAGACTCAATAAGCTAACGACTCTCTTTTTCACATGTAGCCTCTCCCTTTTAATGGTTATATTGTGAATCCCGTGCCACGAAGCATAGGTCAGCCTTTCACGGAACCGACCAGCATTCCTTGTACAAAATAACGCTGTACGAATGGATAAATACACAGCACAGGTAATGTTGCCACGACAATCAACGAGTATTTCAACAAATCAGCCATTTGCTGCTTCTCCACCATCTGCATCGCATCCATCGTGCCTGATCCATTGTTCAGAATAATAATGCTTCGGAGAATCAGTTGAAGTGGGAAGAGATGATCCGACTTCAGATAGATCAGCGCATCGAAGTAAGCATTCCATTGTCCGACCGCATACATCAGGAACAATACCGCAATGATCGGTTTGGACAGCGGAATGACGACGCTCCAGATGAATCGGAGATCGCGGCAGCCATCCAATTCGCTGGCTTCAACCAACTCATCGGGAATGGAGGATTGAAAAAAGGATCTGGTTATGATCACTTGCCACACCCAGATGGCGTTCGGAATGAGCAGCGCCCAGCGCGTATCGACCATGCCCATTTGTTTGACGACCATATACGTGGGGATCAACCCGCCGCCGAACAACATCGTGAACGTAATGATCATCATGAGAACATTGCGACCATAGAAAGTCTTACGCGATAACGGATAAGCAATCATGATTGTTAATGTCACGCTAATCAACGTCCCTGCCACCGTATAGAACAACGAATTCCCGTAACCCGTCAAAATCTGCGGATTCTGGAATAATGTCGTGTAACCCTTGAATGAAATATCTACGGGCCATAACCAAACTTTACCGGACGATACTGCCGCAGGACTGCTAATTGAACTGCTTAAGATATAAATAAGCGGATATAACACGATAACTAGCACCAGTGTAAGGACAACATAGATAGCACCCAAAAATACGCGGTCACCTATGGAATTTCGAATCGAATATTGCGTCGAAGTCATGCGAACCCCCCCTTGTCTACCAAATACTATTATTCGAGATCCGTTTGGCTAACGAATTGACGAAGACCAACAAACATAAATTGATCAACGAATTGAACAAGCCAACCGCGGTCGCGAAGCTGTAATTGGCGTTAAGTAAACCGATCTTGTACACATACGTCGAAATAATTTCGGACGTAGCCGTATTTAGCGGGTTCTGTAACAGATAAATCTTCTCGAAGCCCAGCCCCATAATGCTCCCGACGTTCAGAATGAGAATAATCGTAATCGTCGGCAGGATCCCTGGCAAATCCACGTGAAGAATTTTCTGAAAGCGCGATGCCCCATCTACTTTGGCTGCTTCATACAGTACAGGATCAATTCCCGCTAGGGCGGCTAAATAAACAACGGAAGCATATCCAGCAGATTGCCAGACATCAGACCAGACATAAATCGATCGGAACATGCTAGGTTCGCCCAGAAAGTTAATCGAGTCCATGCCCAAGGCATTCATCGCCGTATTAAAGAACCCAAGCCGCGGTGCCAGGAACAACATGATCATCGACACCATAACGACCGTGGATATAAAATAAGGGGCGAAGGTTACCATCTGGACAAGCTTCTTGAACCTTGCGCTTCGTATTTCATTCAGTGCTAAGGCCAGCACAATTGGAATCGGGAATCCTACAGCTAATTGATATAGGCTGATATAAATCGTGTTCTTCACCAGCGTCCAGAACATCGGATTCTCAAAAAACAGCTCAAAATTTTTGAATCCGATCCACGGGCTTCCCCATATTCCCTTCGTCACGTTATAGTCTTTGAAAGCAAGCGCGGCATTCAGCATCGGATAGTATTTGAAAATAACAAAGAACAGAACCGGTGGAATCACGATCAGATACAACTGCCAATGCTTGATAAAACTCTTTCTTGCGACGTCCAAAACAATCCCCCCTCGGCATTGCAGCCCTTGATGTGTGATAGCGCTTTCTACACGATTCATTGTAGTAGAATCACAGATCTGCACGGTAGGTACAATCGGTTTTTTTGCGTACAGGAATCCCGAATTTGAAGGTTCACTTCGCCGAAGAGAATACAAAAATCCCAACTGCGACAAGCAGTCGGGAGGAATGAAACTACATCGATTGCCGGTAGGAACTTGGGGAGACCCCCATCACTCGTTTGAAGGCCCTGCGGAAGGAGTGTGAACTGTTGTATCCAACGCGCGAGGAGATTTCATCCACGGTATAATCTTTGTGAGTTAATAAGAGAACGGCCTCTTCCATTCGGACCTGCTCCAAATAATCCGAAAGGTTCGTTCCCGTCACATCTTTGAACAATTGCGAAATGTATTTCTCAGGTCGTTCCACTTGCTCCGCCACCCGATATAAATTCAATTCTTGATCGGCAAAATTCAAGAGGATATAACTCTTGATCTGCTCGATCATTTTCGCATGATTATGATTCTTCTTCCCCATAATGACACGACATAAATCCATAATAATATGTTCGATCTCCTCTTGAATGGAGGACATCTCGTTCGCAGGTTGAATGCTCATGATTTGATGATGAAGTTTATCGTATAAAGAAGACTCCGCAAAGATTTTCTGATTCATCAGTTTGATAAGCGACCCTCGCATCTCGCCTACCAATTGCAGCTTCATTTCGATCGATAAATGCTGGTTACCCATATTTTTATCTATGATGGATTTGACGATCTTTCTCGCTTCTTCACTGTCTCCTGCCCGGATGGTACTGATTAACCGCTGCTCAATGTCCATCGGATAATAATAGCTTCCGCTCTCGACTTTCGAATCACTGAACCATGCGATGTGTCCCCGATTGTTCAGAACCGCATACTCCAAGGTTTGCTTCGCTTGCTCATATGAATGCGTAATCTCTTGAATGGTGGGGAAAGCTTCTCCGATCGCCACGGTAATCTTGAGTTTATATTCACCGTAGGCCATGCGAAGCAGCTCTCCAAATATCTCCTCCATGTGCGAGCGGCCCCTGTCTACATTCGCATCTTCCCTCGGATTCATATAAATTATGACCATGCGATCCGAGCCTACATCCGTTAAATGAATCGGTTCCTTCCGATCTTCGATCATCTGCGTCAGAATCAATCGGGCAGCATGCAGCTCATGCAATATTTCCACGCTGTCCATGTCTGCATAGCCGTTAATTTGCAGAACGGCCACATACCCCTGATTCGAGGGGAATACCGTATTGGCTTGCGCCGCTGCAGCTAAAATCTCATCTCCCGTGTGAAATTCCCCCATGATTAGCCGCTTCAGGAATCCGTCCCGAATCATAGGAAGCTGGCGGGTAAGCTCCATCTCCAGCCGCTTATTCTTCGTGATCATATGCGAGATATTGCCGTGCAAAAAATCGTACTCATTGCGGCCGGTCACGCCGTCTTTCGCGAATTGCTCTTTCATCACGGTTAGCAGCTTATGAAGCGGCGCGCTGTTCCGATAAGACAATAAGAGGCCTGCCATTAATCCGAGAAGCAAGGCGGCGCCTGTAACCAACCACGTGATATGTTTGATCTTATTCGCATTCGCCATCAGAATCTCTTTCGGGATCCCTGCTTGATATACCCAACCGTTCGTCTTGGACTGCATCGTAATGACCAGATCATCCTTATAATACTGGCTTTGCTTCGTTTGCTTGAAATGCGGGTCCGAGGACATCTCTTCCACCTCGGCTTGGCCGATGCCCTGCAAGCTGATTGGATTTCCTTCCGTATCACGGACATACGTCCAACCCCCATAACGCTCCTTCCAGCCTGAGAGCAGATTGGATATATTCTTCTCATCAATCATGACCACGACGGTAGCCGGAGAAGATCCGCTAAAACTAGCTAACGGCAGCGACTGCATATAGGTGATGGCCGCATATTCTTTCCCGTCGCTTGTTACGGGTTGGAGCGGTAGAATTTCGCTGCGATGCGTTTGGTTCAACAGCGTCTCTTCCCACTCTTCCCAGGTCATATGCTTAAAATGTGAAGCCTCGTAATAGTATTCCGGGCGATACGTCGACCCTTTTGATAGAATCACATTGTAATTGCTGAAATAAATGAAATAGTTCTGCAAAAAATCATTGGTTTGACTAAACGGCATCACCTGCTTCATGAGATCCCACATGCCGTACACATTCATTCTCCCGTTCACGGCGTCTTCACTCATAAGCACATTTAAATCTTGATTCAATGCCAGCTGTCTCGTGAATCCTTCTACCTCGGCCATTCTTCGTTCGAGTATTTCTTGGCTTTTCCGAAGCTCCGTGACGCTGTTCTCAATCGACATCGACTCCGTAACCATTATGGATGTGCGATAAGATACATATCCCGCAAGACTAGGTATGATCAAAATCAACAAATAAGATATTAAAAACTTCCGAAATATTCCTGCATATCGAGGCACAAGCAACCCATCCCCTATCTATATGGTAGCGTTTTCAAATCCTAATATGAAAATACCCTAGCTGCAAAGGAAAGACAACCACAGCCCCCCTGGATTGCTGCGATTGTCTTTCATGTATAGCTTTTCGCTAAATTTAGATGGCTTGCAATTGGCTATTCAACGTGTATACACCGCCTGCTTCAGCGTCAAGCGATACCCTTTCATTCCCCAAACGAACCGTGATATTTCCTTTGGCATGCGCATAGATCGTTGTTTCTACCATTTGACCGTTCGCCCACGCCATATCTACTTCCGCATTCCCTCTTACCCGCAAACCTGTAACCGCTCCCGTGGACCATGCTTGAGGCAGGGCCGGCAGCAGATGTATTTCACCCGGACGACTCTGCAGCAGCATTTCCGCAATGGCGGCTGTACCGCCGAAATTCCCGTCAATGACGAAAATATTGGTCTCAGCCCCTGCGATTCCTGATTTGGAATAGGTCAATAAATTATCAAAGCATAATTCCCCAATTAAGTGAGAGATATGTTTGTATGCCTTCTCCCCGTCATGTAACCGGGCAAAATTTAGTCCAAAGAGCGCTGCTGTGAATTCAATATCCTCAAGCTCGTCCTGAACCATCCGATTCTCAAGGCTAACTCTGGCGGCGGCACTTAATTCGGGTGTCCCATCCGGCGTCACCTGATGGCTTGGATACAAGGCTTGCATATGAGACAGGTGCCGATGCTCCGGCTGGGCCTCTTCATAGTCTTCCAACCATTCTTGCAATTGTCCCTTCTTGCCAATCTGAAGCGGCGGCAATAGGGCGATCGCCTCTTTCAGCTTTTCTTGAAATTGAATGTCCGTATTCAACAATTCCGCCGATTTCAGACAGAAAGTATATAAATCTCGCACAAGCACTTGATCCAACGTGGTTCCCATAGATAATTGCTGGATGCCTTGGCTTCGATCGTTAGGATAAAAATGGTTTTCCGGCGAATCCGATGGACCCGTGACCAACCACCCGTACTTCGGATGTACCGTCATGTAATCCAAGAAAAATGCGGCAGCTTCTTTCAGGATGGGATACGCTTGCTGCGCTAAAAACTCCCGATCCTGGCTGAATTCATAGTGCTCGATCAGATGCGTCGCAATCCATAGTCCACCGGTGACATTGAGTCCCCAAGACGTCTCCCAACCCGGCACCGTGAACCCCCATACATTGGAGAATACGTGCGCAACCCAGCCATCGCTTCCATAGAAATCCCGTGCTGTAGAACGCCCGGCCCGCGAGAGATCCTCGATGTATCGCATCAACGGAAGATGGCTTTCCCCTAGATTCGTCACTTCGGTCGGGAAATAATTCATTTCCGTATTGATATCGAGATGATAGTCGCAACTCCAACCCATACGGCAGGCTTCGCCATCATTCCATATGCCTTGCAAGTTCAGCGGCAGCGGAGAATCGGCCCGGGATCCAGCGATCGTCAAGTAGCGCCCGTATTGCAGGAATAAAGCGAATAGCTGGGGATCATCGATCTGCCCTTCCTTAAACAATCGAATGCGTTCATCTGTGGGCAGACCTTCTTGTGCCGAAGTGCCTAACTGTACGCTCACCCTGTCGAAGAGCTGGCGGTATTCCGCAATGTGATCGGCTCTAAGACGTGCATATCCTTTGGTTAGCGCAGACTCCACTTGAAGTTCGCATGCCTCCGTCCAATTGTCATCTCTTCGGTAGTCTGTATTCACCGCTAAGTAAATCCAAGCCTCATCTGCACCCGATACAACGAGCTGTCCCGCAACGCTTTCACGGGTTCCGCCGGAAGTTACCACTTTGACGAGACCCTGGCTCCATACACCACATGTTCCATCGCTATGGACATGCTCCGTCGCCTGACTTCTAAATTTCAACGCATCTCCGTTCACCGACTCGACCAGGAAAGATTCCGTATGTCCTTGGATATCCATTGTGAAAGAAACTGATCCCGGAGAATCTCCCCAAATTCGGGACGCGACGATACCGTCGGCATGCGTAGCGAATACCTCGCGCGTGAACATGGTACCATTCGCCTTATACGATACTTGTGTTATCGCTTGATCGAGCCGCAATTCACGTACGAATTGTTCAGTCTCTCCTGCGGGGGCAAAATTGAACTTGATGTCGCATAGCGGCAAATTTGTTCCGAAATTCTGTTTCTCCGGCTGCAGCAGCTGCTTCGCGAGTTGATCCCCCGTCACATAATCTCCCGCAAAAAAATGCCTTCTCATCTCTTCAAGATCAGCTTTTCCTTTTGACCCGCTTGCAATGACTTCGGATTTCCCCGACCAGTAGGTTACCTCCGTCATGTTCCATGTCTCTGCATCTGTCCCCCCATAAATGACGGCGCCGATTCTTCCGTTGCCGACTGGAAGCCCTTGTGACCACTGAGTGGCGGGCTGCGTATACCATAACTTCAATTCGCTCATCTTGTATCCTCCTGTTCATGTATGTGGAATGAATTTATCTCACGCGATAGGCTTCAAAGCACGAAGGAATGATTTCGGTTGAAGCGCCTGGCATCTCCGGAAGGATGTAGAATCCGTTCTTAACCGTTGCCGGTTCTACGAAAATATCCCGAATCCATGGAATATATTCCAACATAACCGCTCCCTGCGTTGCCGCAACTAAGTGCTGATGAATCTGTCCCATATCGCCCACATGCGGACATACGGGAATATCATACGCAGCCGCTAGTCCTGCGACTTGAAGCCATTCGGTAATGCCGGCTACGCGCGTCACGTCGACTTGGCAATACTCTACGGCGCCTTGACTGATGTAATCACGGAACGCGTATTTGGTGTACACATGTTCTCCTAGCGCAATAGGTACGTTCAAGGCATCCGCTAATTTCTTATGTCCCAGAATGTCGTCGGGATTCAACGGCTCTTCCAACCAGAACAAGTCGAACTCCTCCAACTTCTTGCCCCACGTCATCGCCGTGTTGATATTCCATTGCTGATTAACGTCAATCATGAAGATCGTCTGATCTCCGATCGCCTTTCGAACGGCTCGTACGCGATCATAATCTTCGTGGGGATCGGCCTTCCCAACTTTAATCTTCACCCCTGTGAAGCCTTGTTCCACGATATCGGTAACATCCTTTAGCAGCCGTTCTTTGGACCAGTTCAACCAACCGCCGTTCGTATTATAAGCTTTTATTCCTTTCGACTTATGGCCACCGAGATATTTCCACAGCGGTTGGTTCGAGGCTTTGGCCATAATATCCCACAACGCGATATCGACGGCAGCCAGTGCCATATGCGTGATACCCGCCCGGCCAATCCAATGCATTTTACCAAAGCGTAAGGTATCCCAAATTTCCTTGACCATAAAAGGATCTTTGCCGATCAGTTCAGGCCCATAATAACGGTCAATCGTATCCACGATCATATCGTCGCCATGTCCGCAGGTTCCGGTATACCCGTATCCCACGAAACCTTCATCTGTATGAATTTTCACCCCCGAAAGTCCCCAGTGGGTCGCAACATTGATCGCATCCGTAATCGGTGGGTTGATAGGTACATGAAGCACAAAGGTTTCAACTTTTGTAATTTTCATTTCGGAAGTCTCCTAAGATCGAATTTTAATAACCCAACGATGCGCCGCCCTCAACAGGCAGGGCAACCCCCGTAATAAATGAGGCCTGTTCCGACGCCAAAAATAATACAGCCTGCGCAATTTCTTCTGATGATGCGGGCCGTCCCAATGCATGCATGTCATTCAAGGCTTGCACGGTCGCCTTAGGGTCGGCTTGCTGCTGTGTCCAGGCCTCGAGCAACGGGGTCATCACCCCCGCAGGACATACACAATTTACGCGCACGCCATCAGAAGCGTAATCCAACGCGAGCGACTTGCTCATCGCAATGACCCCGCCTTTACTGGCTGCGTAGACCGGATTTTTCCTTTGACCCGTGATACCGTTCAGCGACGCCATATTCACGATCGACCCGCGGGTTTGGCGTAAATGCGCGATGGCATACTTCACCGTCAGATAGACCCCTTTCAAATTGACCTGAATCAGGCGATCAAAGGCCGATTCCTCAATCTCCTCCAAATATTTGGGCAGAATAACTGCTGCATTATTGAACAGCACGTCGAGCCGACCGAATGCTTGCAATGTTTTGGCTATGAGATTCACTACATCACCATCGCGAGACACATCTGTCTGAATCGCGATAGCACGTATCCCCCCGTCACTTCGTGGATACATTTCATTTAATTTCGTCGCTACTCGCTCCGCTTCAGCTTCATTCCAATCTGCAATGACAACTTGCGCGCCCTCTTCAGCGAACCTTTCCGCGCTAACTTCGCCGATCCCAGAACCACCGCCCGTGACAATGACAACCTTATCTACAAACCGCATGCGACTTCCTCCTTCGCATTCGATCCTTGGATGTGAACGATGGCATGCAGTTCTAGACATGGAATACGAACGTTCACGTGTTCTCCGTCCCAATCCCATACGAGTTCCGTGCCTTCAGGCTGCAAGACGACTCGAGTGGGCATCGTGTCCATGCGCATACGGAATTCCAAGTCATAGATCGGAGGAATTTCCTCGTTGTGAATCACGTAACCGGGTCTTTTCTGAGCAAAATAATTCAAGAAATGGACGATTGTTTCGTGCCCTGCCTCCGTTGTCCGCTCAGTCATGTTCATCTCCACATGCAAGGGCTTGCGAACCTGGATTTTCCTCGCCGCCGCTGGGAGCATGATATCTAGGCAAGAAGTTAGCCACTCCCGAATGAGCCGGTGCCCTTCCAGATAATATAACGCGAATAAATCTCCGTTCAGATACATCGCTTGGCCTTTGCCATATGCGTGGAGCGTCACCGCTGATGCGGCAACCTTCGCCCCCGCCGGTGCGGCGCCAACCGTGGTGTAATGCCGCCAATCGGAGCGTTCTCTTGCTTCGCTGCGCCATACCGTGTCCACCGGTTCAAGCAAATCCGCGAGCGATTCGGCGTTGCCCATCGCGAGCTCCATCGCCGTTCCCCACGCCTGTAACCGGATTTGGCCATACTCCATATGTGCGGCCATGTTGGGATCTGCCCGCCAATAATGAAGCGGAGCAGGCAACACGCCTGTTCGCGACAACCCTAACAAGGTTGCGAATGGATCTGTCGCTCGACGTTCGCCTTGTTCGTTCCACAACCCCGAACGCCCTGTTACAATCAGCTGCCCGCCCGCTTCCACATATTGTTCAAGTGCCGTAATCGTTGCCTCTTCCAATAGGCACTGGTCCGGAATGATAACCAATGATTGGCGATCTATTTGATTGCGGAGCGTTTCTTCGTCATAAATGAGATGCTGAATACCTGCTTCCGTTAACCATAACGATGCCCCGTCGACCCGGTCGGTACGGTATTTCGGCAAAGCTCCCCAGTGCTTATCCCGCCCCCACTCCGCTCCGGCCGTAGGACCCAGCACGTTAGATGCAAGGCTAGCAAGAACCGCCACTTCGGGTACGGGCTGCGCGCCAAACGTAAATGCCTCCCGATCCTTCACGAACGAGTAGACTTGCTTAAGGTCTCGGTATACGGTCGGCTCTACCGTTCCATCCGGATAAGGTTGATCAGCGAAGAAACCGCGAGCTCCCACGGCAAGAATGGTGGCCATCTCCAACTTCCAGTCCGTGTGGGAACGTATCTGCCATTCGCCCCATCCATGAAACCGTTCATTCATGTAATCGAAAGGCAGTCCTGTCGTCGCCTGATACCTTCCCTCGCGGCTAAAGATCATTTCATGATTCGCACCGAAATGAACCGGATCGCAGGATAACCAATCCAAGCCCAATTCCCGTGGCGTCAGCCATTTTACGAATTGACCTTGCTCTATCTTCGGCACGCCGTAAAAATATTTCCCTAAGTTGTTCTCAGCGACCAAGGTCTCGGGAGAGATTTCTTTGATCGTGCGGATCAAATCCTTCACGTAAGGAGCAATTAATCCGCGCCGCCACAATCGCCACCGAATCCAATCCGGATGGTCCAGCTCGACTCCCGCTTCAGGCATCGGACCGGTTGGCAGTTCGCAGCCCATATCCTCCTTATATCGCTCATGACAGCTTTGGCAATAACAAGGATATTCCACCATCCAGCTGCCGGCATCGATCCAGATTCCGTCTGGCTCATGACGACGCACAGCTTCCTGCAACAATGGCAAAAAGTATTCCTTTAAATATCCCGTGGCGATGCATACATGAGATGCGTCATGCTGCAGCCAGGCGCCCCGCGGCATCGTCCCATCTTCATTGCGGCGCATCCATTCAGGGTGATTTTTATGCAAATGGATGGTTGTAAAAGCATTCAAATACAAAATGGTGCGAATCCCCGCTTCTTTCAATGCACGAGACATAAGTCCGGTATAATCACTCTTCAGATTCGGATGTACCGGAGCAATCCGTGACGGATAGAAAGCGTGACCATAATGGTCGTAAGCAAAAAACTCTACCGCTTCAATGCCCGCTTCCTTAAACATGCCAGCTTGCTTGCGTGCTTCTTCTAGCGTAAATGCGCCCGCTACCCCCTCCATCCAAGCCGGTTGGTGATAATCCAAGTGCAATTTACGAAACGTGCGGCCAATCCAATTCCCCATGTCCATTCTCCTTTGTGCTCCAATGATGCGTTGTCACGAAGTTATATTTTTATCCGCTATTCATGTAAGTTGTCTTTCACTTCATTTATCATGTATTGTATCATTGGTGATGGATATCGTATTTGACCAACCATCCATTCATTTGACGATTCATCCGCTAAAAATTGCATCAATGAACATGGAAAGAAGGAGTTCAATTGAAACTTTTATCTGAAATGACACCCTATGTTGGGGATTCCTTAACCTACTTATATGACGGAAGCTCAAGCGAACGCCTCCGTACCTGCAATGTATATGCCTTTCATCTGTTCACCGATGGTCCTGGCGAGATGGAGGTTGATGGTAGACGCTACCCGATTGACAAAAGAACGCTTGTATTCCTGCGTCCTGGTCAACCGCACGCCTTCCATATTTCTTCGCAGCATCCCTTGGCTTCGTACAATTTGTACTGCGATCTATGGGAATCGGTACAGCCGTTGTCGGTTAACCGCTCCTTTGCTTTTGCTCCGGATCGATTCCAAGCCGACGCGCTGGCAACGGTGTTTTCTTGTGAAGAACTTGATGCTCTGCCATGTCTGTTCTCCCTGCAGCCCTATCCACTGCTTTATGATTTGTTCATCGTGATCGCGAATACCTTCAGCGAATCCCGCTTCTATCACCACGAGGCCGCGAACAGCCTGCTGTATGCCTGGATACTGAATTGGTACAATACGATCCATACGCACCAACCTACGGACTACCGCATCGTTCGGCTGCTTGCTCATTTGAATGAACATCCCGATCGAAAAGAGTCGGTAGAAACATGGTCGCAATTCTGCGGGCTCAAACGAACGTATTTCCATGAGCTTTTCCTAAGGGAAACGGGCCTTACCCCCAAGGCATACCATCATAAATTAAGAATGATTCGGGCGGCTCATCTCCTCGTGGAGAGTGATCTCAGCGTGACAGCTGTTGCAGATAAACTCGGATATCTATCCATACATCCTTTCACACGGCATTTCAGCACCTACTATGGTGTTAGTCCAAGTCAGTATCGTTTACATCCAAAAAGGGCTCAATTGTGAGAAAAACCTCTACCCTCGGTCCATACGAAGATGAGCGACCGCGATTAGATGTAGGTTTTATCACCAAGAAGAAAGTCATTTTCGGATGACGAAAACTTATACTTTCTTCTGGTAAAAAAAGCGGCTCCGTTATTGCGGAGCCGCTTCTTCAGCTATTGGCGATCCCAAGAATCCGCCGTATACAGCGTAAATAACAGATCTCGCTGATCTTCGTTCACCCAAGTGCGGCCGCCGTCCAATGACAATCTGGCGAACCCATTGGCATAAGGATTTTGGTCGCTATAAGCGAACCCATAGTTATTATCTGTGCTGTCTGTATATTCCGATTTCGGAGATTTAAGGATCAGACCGTATTTCTTCGTCACATCCAGCCCTTTTAACTTCGGATAGATCGAATACGGAGATACGGATCCCGGGATGTTATACGGCGACAGCGAAGCCGAGAACAGCGTATCGACCGGATTATTGTCCTCATCTAAGGTCACCAGATCGAAATAATACGCGTCTTTCGGTACCGCATTTTTATAGCTTTCATAGATGTAGATGTCTAATTTCGGAAGATCAGCGTGATTTAACGTAAATACTTGCATACGCTGAGTGTTCGCCCGAATATCAGAATAGTAGGCGTAGTCGGCATGACTACTATCTTGATCAATCCGGCTGCCAACCGTGTCCTTCGTACGATATGCTTCGATTTCATAGATGGACGGTATGCCGTAACTTGTCTTGATCATCAATCGAATTTTGGATGTCGTAAGGGTTGGGAAGGTAAACGTTCGGTTATCACCGATCATGAATCCCTTCGTGATGTCCTTAAAGTTCGCGCCATCCCAATATTGCAGCGAATAAGTCGCAATTTTGAAATTCGGGTCTCTGAATTCTTTGATCACAACCTGATTGAGTTCCGTATTTTGCCCGAAATCCACTTCAACCCATTGATCGTTTAATTGCCCATCCGCCGCACTCCAGCGCGTTGCTGCATCTCCATCCGTGATACGCGCAGCCTCATAGCCAGAATCCGCCCAAGTTGACGAGGCTTGAACAGGTTTACCTAAAGCAAGATTCTTGGAGCCCTCCTCAGAAGCAGTGCCTTTTCCTTTTGCGATTCGAATGATCGCTGTCCCTTTGGCCGGCAGCTTATACGATAAGCTTCCTGTTGCCGTACCGAGAGAATTTTCGCTGTATAGTTCAGTTAGGTTATATTTTTGGTTCGGTTTTAGGCCTATATCTTCAAGTTGAACGGTGAGCTCCTGCGCCTCCGTCGTCCAGTTCGAAAGCCCAACAATACGGTTTCCTTCGGCATCCGAGGTGTAGATAACAGCAGGTGCATGCTCCTCTTGATGATAGAAATTGCTCATGCTCACCGGTTTCGCTGCATTGCCTTGCTTCACAAGCGCCAATAAGTCACGGTTCTCCACCCATTTCCATCGATCATCGGCGATAAACGGAAGATTATCCCCGAGGAGCCAATGGCCGCCGCCCAACGCAACGGTCGTCGCCAGCAGCTTCGCGTCGCTCTGGCCGTATTTGTTCCAAAAGCCTTGAATCACGTATTCCGGAATATACATATCCGGATCGTTGTAGGCATATAAGGTTCCATTGGTCCACCAGGAAGCTGCGCTATTCATGGCTTGTCTCTCAATACCGGAGTAACTTGCCACGCCCAAAGAGGTGTCGCAGGCAGCTCTTCTACCATGGGCAAATGCAGCAGGCAACAACGGTGCAATAGATTCATTAATGTAAATCGGACGGTCTGCCGCTAGTACCGCATCACGAATAATCCCTAATCCAATACGGTAATTCTGCACGCCGTTCACCGTTGGGTCGTAGTGCTTGCCTTCATACATGCCCATATCGATAAAATCCAGCTTCAGATAGTCATAGCCCCATTGTATATAGTTATCAACGTTTCGCTTGACGACTTGTTGAGCTACGGGATGTGTCATGTCTAACGCATAGGTATTCAAATACGTCTTGATTAAATTCCCTTGCTCATCGCGTAGGCAAATATCCCGATGCGTTAGGTTCGTCCCTTCCACAGGAAGGTCCAACCACCCCTCATATATCGTGAACGGTGTCAAATATCCGCCAACCTTCAGCCCTTTGGTATGAACATAATCGGCGAACTTGGTCATCGCTTGCTCAAAGGCAATCCCACCCTCTGGCTGGAATCCCCCATCCAAATTGAAGTACTGGTAACCAAGCGGCTTCAAATGCTCTGCCACATAATCGACCATCGGATACATGGCTTCTGCGGTTGCATAGCTATCATGAGAATAGAACGTGTTATACCCCATAGGCACCTCACCTTCCCACTTCATATGCGGTTCCCCCATGTTGTACACGCTGCCGTATTCCTCAAGGCCTTGCTGATAATCGTCATAATAACCTAAGAAGAACTTGTCCGAAGTTACCGCTGTACCGTGCTGAGAGCCTCCCCAGTTATACATCGAGAAGGAACTGAGCGCACCATTTTTTGTTGTGGCCTCACCGAGCTTCTGACTGCTCTTCCATTGCTGGACGGTAGCGGCACCAGCTACGAAACCTTGCTTGCCCTCATTATCGAACATCGAGGCTACCCAATGACTGATGCCATTGAACTTCTCCCACTTCAATTCCTCGCCGTGGAAGCGGTCTGCTCCATTCTGGCTTTTGCCAAATTGGTCCACGGGAGCTACGCCAAAGTCAAAATTATTCGTATACGGGGTCGTAAAAATGCGTTTGTCCGTACCTGCGCCAATGTCTAGATTATCTGCTGATACGGGCTCCAGGATTTCAATCGTTTGTCCGTTCTCGTCATGAACCTGCATATCCATAAGAACGTAAGAAACTTTCGGATACATATAAAAATTCACATCGAGTGTTGCTCCTGAGGCTAACGTGTTCACGATTGTAAGCCTCTTCCCCTTTTTCCCGTAGGGCTCATCCTTCAAGTCTTGCCACGAAGCTGTCCGTGTGACCGCATCCAGCGAACTTAAGCGTTGGTCACTTCCGGCTGCCTTCGCATCCGAGTGAAATTTTTGGATCAATGTCGTACCCGACCACGAGAAATCACCTGTTCCTGTCGAGAGATCATAGGTAATCTGATATTTACCGTTAGTTGCTTGCACTATATTGTTCTTCTTCGTGAATAAAGCTTCAGATTCTAAACTTGCTGACGCCGCAGCACTCCACCCAGGCCATAACGAACTGCCTAACACCATGACCAGGAGAACTGCCAAATGCCTCGTTCGAATTCGGTTGATCACATAAATGCCTCCTCTAGTTCTATAACTGTTCTAGTCAAAACAGATCAAGTAGCGCAATGTTATCGGCTTATCGCTTTCATCCCAGACCTTGTGGCCTTCCCGCTATTGAAGACGCTTACAAATTACCTCCTTTAAGAACGATGTACTTCTTCGTTATCAGGCCTCCTGTAGAGTGTCCATTTGATTTTATCCATTCGAGTTTATCCATCGGCTACGATCTTACGTCTCATTGTAAGAATCATCCAACAGATTATCTATACCACAATGTTACGTTTCATAGTTGAAAATGACTTTCATCTTTTCGGATTGCATCCAGAGGTCTTCTCTTCTTATTTCATTGCATAACAAAAAAAGCCATCTTATACAGATGACCTCGGGTGAATCCTTTAGCCCTGCTAGGGCTGTTATGTCTATGCCATACCCTTAGAATCCACCCATTGGACATTCATTGCTGCAAGTGACGTCACCCAATGGCTTGGAGGTGCTTGGTCGGATATGATCTGGTCCACTTCTGCCAGCTCAGCAATTTTGGATACGGAGCGCTTGTCGATTTTGGATTGGTCCGCTAATACGATCGTCGTCTCGGAACAGCTGATCATTTTGCGGGTGAAATTGGCTTTATCATAATCATAACTGGTAATCCCATGCTCAAGGCTAATCCCATCGACAGAAATAAATGCTTTATTCACATAGAAATCATCGAGTGTTTTCTCCGCAATGGAACCCGACACGCGCATATGCTTCGCATTCACTTCCCCGCCGATGAAAATAATCTTCCCGTCAAAAGAGCCCCGCTTCTGGTATTCGATCAGTAGGGTGAGCGCCGGAATGGAGCAGGTAAGAATCGTTATGTGACGTTTATCCTCCAAGTGATGAATGATTTGGAGCGCCGTACTTCCCTCGTCGATCAAGATAAAATCGTTGTCATCAATCAATTGAGCAGCGAGGCTCCCAATCTTGCGCTTGGCATCGGTATGAAGAGACTCTCGCTCTACATGCGGCGGTTCAATCTCCGCTTTATATCGGATCGCGCCACCATACACTTTTTTGAGCTTATTTTCTTTCTCGAGTTCATCCAAGTCGCGCCGAATCGTTTCCGTCGATACTTCGAACTTCTGCGACAACTCGGTGACATTCACTTTCCCTTGCTCATTCAGCAGTGTCATAATGCTCTTTTTTCTTTCTTCACCTGCGAGTGACACCTTTCTACCCCCCTGAATTCTTTGCTCCAATTATACCAAATGACTTCCATCCGGCATAGTTGACCCCAAATCCGCTTCATCCGCACGATCCTATTGTGAGAAAAGGTGCTCTACACCGATCGTAGAACACCTCATCACTGCAATAAGTTCACCTTTAACCGATCGCAGAACACCTCATGCCTGAATCAAGTTCACCTTTAAGCGATCGCAGAACACCTTATGCCTGCATCAAGTTCACCTTTAAGCGACTGTAGGTCTTTCGCCCTCAGCCAATTTTTCGTTGATCAGACGAATTGTATCTTGCAATTGAGACATATCTTCGATCACGAAATGCGCGCCGCTCTCCATGAATTTCATTCTGGCTGCATCCAAATGCTGTTGGAGCACGTCGGGTGCCATCACTTGGACTTCTTTTTGGGTGAATCCCATCATCGAACTTCCTCGAAGCACACCCACGGCCCATACCCCAGCATTGCGGGCTTCCTGCATATCTGAAGTGGTATCACCGACCTTCACAACCTGCGCTGGCATTCCCATATCTAACCGAACGATGTTCTCGAAGACCATGTATGGATATGGACGGCCTTTCCCATGCACCGAATCCGGGGTTAACCAGAAGTCTGGCGCATAACCGTTTTCTTCGGCTTTCGGAGCGACAATGCTCATCATCGTATCATTATAACCTGTGGTACCCCCGATTTTGATCCCTTGGGAGCGCAATTCGGCTACAGCATCAACAACATGTGCAATAGGATCGGCAAAACGATTCAGAATCGAGAGTAGCTTCGGTTCGAATTCATCGTGCATCTCATCGACATCCCCATCGGTATAAGGGCGACCGACTTGTTCCTCGAACTGCTTGCCAATCCGAGGCATTTCCAACATGGTCTTGATATGATCCCATTTCAAATATCCCATCGGCCCGCGAACTTCCTCAAGTGTGGGCTCTATCCCTTTGGATCTAAAAATATCTAGAAACACATGTACCGGAGCCATGCAGCCGTAATCTACCGTTGTTCCCGCCCAGTCAAAAATAACACCTTGTACCTTCATTGTATGCATTCTCCTTACTTCATTTTTTGGACATATTGTTGTACGGCATCACATAATCGCTCGATATCTTCCGGTTGGACATCTCCAATCGTACCAATACGGAATACTTGCGCATCGCTAAGCTTCCCAGGGTATATCACGAAATGATGTTCTTTTAGGAACATATATAAGGACTCAAAGCTAAAACCTTCAAACGACGGATACAGGAACGTTGTGATAATCGGCGACTGCAAGTATGGTGGCAGATACGCTTGCAGTCCTGCCGCTTCCATCCCTTTGACGAGTGTCCGCTGGTTCTCGTAATATCTAGTAAACCGCACATCCACGCCGCCTTCAGCTTCTAATTCATGTAATGCTTGATAGAAAGCACGAACCACATGCGTCGGCGAAGTAAACCGCCATTTCCCTGGCTCTGCCTCCATGACCTTCCATTGATCATATAAATCAAGAGATAGGGATCTCGCATTTCCTTTACAATTGACCAGCGCATCGGTTCTACAGATTACAAAGCTAAAGCCTGGAACACCTTGAATACACTTATTCGCACTGCTAATTAGAAAATCAATGCCTAACTCCTCGACGTCAATCGGAATCCCTCCAAAGCTGCTCATCGCATCCACAATGACCGTTTTCCCATGCTTCTTCACGACCTCAACGAGCGATTCGAGCGGATTCAGAATGCCGGTCGTCGTCTCGCAATGCACAAATGCAACATGGGTTATCGAAGCATCATCCACCAAAATCGCATCAACAGCGTCGATATCCGGTTGTTGGTCCGCCGTACATACCAAGGCGCGATTCGCAATGCCAAGTACGTCTGCGATTTCCTGAATTCGTTGGCCATACGCTCCGTTCACGATGACCAGCAGCTTGCCGTCCTTCGGCACCGCCGTACCGATACATGCCTCAACCCCGAATGTGCCGCTTCCTTGCATAAGAACCGACGTATAGTTGTCCGAGGAAGCTCGGCCTACATCGAGCAGTTTCGCCCGAATCGATTGCACGATCTGCTTGTAGTCATCATCCCATGTACACCAATCCTTCAACATCACCTCTTTGACCGACGCTGTTGTGGTTAATGGTCCTGGCGTAAGTAGTACGTAATGCTTTTCCATAAATAAATCTCCTCCTGCCACGGCATCCCCATGACTTGTTATTTATGAGTGACATATCTGCTGCACGCTCATTCAAATCTGTACGCAATAAGCAAAAGGTGAATGTTGATTAATGTGGTTTGTTATTAAATGTTGTTGTTTATAGACTGAATATACTGCGAATAATCTTAAAGTTCAAGAGGGTTGAAAAGATTTAACCTTGCGTTAACAAATCATGATATTCCGCTAACATTCCGCAACTTTTCGCCCCCATTCAAATCAACCTAGAATAAAATAAAAAATCCTCCCAAAAGGGAGTAAACCCACATGAAACAACACGGATGTACAGGGATGAAGAATCAAAAACATCGTGGGGAGGACCTACCAACCAAGGCAGACATGGAGAAGAAAAGGAAAAATCCCCGCTACGATGAAAGCGAGGATTTTTAACATAGGAAAACACTTAGGATAGCTTATAGCTATATTTCTACTTATGAGCATCCAAAAACTGCAGCATCTTACGGTACACGGCGATTTCGTTCTCTTTCTTCGAAAATCCGTGACCCTCGTCATCAAGCACGAGGTATTCCACTTCGACGCCTTTTTGCTGTAGTGCTTCAACGATCTGATCCGACTCCGCCTTCACAACGCGCGGATCATTCGCCCCTTGAATCACAAGCATCGGCTTCACCATCTGATCCAAGTATGTAATCGGGTTGTCTTTGGTTAGTCGTTCTTTATCTTCAATCGGATCTCCCAGCCAGCGCTTCATGACCGGTTTCCAATGATCCGGTACGGATTCAATGAATGTAAACAAGTTGCTCACACCAAAAATATTGACCGCTGCACGGAAATAATCGGCATGGCGTCCAGCAAGCAACAACGTCATGTATCCGCCATAACTGCCGCCGACGACGAACAATTTATCCCGTTCTGAGATGTTGTTCTCGAACAGCCATTCAATCCCAGCAACGCAGTCCAGACGCGGCCCTTCCCCCCAGTCGCCCTCTACCATTTTGACGAAGCTCGCACCGTAACCCGTACTTCCCCGGAAATTCGGCGCAAAAATCGTATAGCCATTGGCAAGCAAGAATTGGAACATGGACCGGAAAAACTTCCGTTCCGAAGCTTGCGGACCGCCATGCGGCCAGAAAATGGTATAACCATTCGACACTTCCGGCTTCGCGCGGAATAGCAAGGACTCAATAGGCAGCCCATCAAACGAGTTATATTGTACGATTTCCGGCTCAACCAACTCTTCCTTCGATAAACCGGTTACGCGGTTCTGCGTCAGCATCGTCCATTCACCATCTTGCAGCACATAAATATTAAGGGCTGTCGTTGCACTCCGCCCTAGAATATACACATGCCCGGATGCAGCCACATGAACTTGTTCAATCACCGAGACGGGTATATTCGATAAAGGTTGGAGCTCCCCCTGATCCAGCGAATAGGCGTACATCTGATCTTCAACGCTTTGTTCCGTCACGATATAGATCGTCCGGGATTCTTTGTGCCACTTGATTTCAGATACGTTCTCATGATCGATTTTACATACGACCCGGAACTCTTTCGTATCCAACGAATACGAAGCCACATAAGCATTCTCATCCTCATAATTCGTAACGAATAGCACGGTATAGTTATCGATAAATACAAAGCTGGACGTTGTGTGGTCCACATCAGCAGAAGGCGTAAGACATACGAGCTCATCACCTTCTTTTAGGTAACCAACGATATAGGTATTCGCGAAATGCTTTTGCATAATCCATCGCGACTCATCCGGACTGACGGCCGCAAGCCAAGTGCTTGCGTGCTCCCCTGTCCATAACAGTTCATCCTCCTGGGTCTGCAAATTGTAGCGGTGTGTATTCAGGTACTGCGGATTATGCTGGCTTGTGTTGTAATAGATCCGTTCCCCATCCTCAGACAAATGAGCGAAAAAGAACTTATCCTCTGGACTCGCTGGACGAAGTGGGTACGGTTGTCCACCTTCCGGTTTGATGGCATAGAGATGGTAGTTCTCATCCCCGTCACGATCAAAACCTGTAAGAATATGCCTGCCTTCGGGGTCGAATTTGATGAAATTGCTTGTCTGATTGCAATACGTCAGCGGATACGGATAAGCATGCGGCAAATCGATTGCCCATAAATTAAACTTACCGTTCATGTTGGAGCTAAATACGACCCGCTTCTCATCCTTGCTCACAGCAAAACTCGTAATAAGATACATCCGGAAAAACTGCTCTACATCGGGTTTTGGAAAAGAAATCATGTCTACACCGCCTCTTCATTAAATCTGTCATGTACTAACTAAATTTGACCGATGTTAGAAAATCGCGAGAGAATTCTAGTTTCAATTATATGGTATTTTCCACCAAACATCACCTCTAAAAATGCATTCCGTCGCACAAAATAAAGGAAAATATACACAACCAGGTGAATGTAATAGGAGAGATTATCCTCTAGACGAACCAACAAGGAGAGACCACAGATGAAAAAGAAGTTCATCGCACTATGCACGGCCGCATCGCTGTTTTCCGCCACCCCCGCCTTCGCCGCGAGCGTATTGGACGATATAGACTCGCAAAAGTACGGATGGGCGCTCGATTCGATCAGCTTTATGCTGGATAAAGAGGTCATCGGCGGATACCCCGATGGTACATTCAAACCGAGTAATCCGGTGACCAAAGCTGAGTTTGCACATATGTACCGCTTGTTGTTTCCTAACGTGGATCATAGTTCTAATGAACCTTCCTACTATATCGATACCAAGAAGCATTGGGCGGCCAAAGATGTGACGACCTTGTTTAATGATGACGTCTACCTGTATGCTGAACGCGTGAAGTATATCAACCTGCCTAAAAATGACTATCGGTATGATTTTTACTTTGCACCTGATAAGCAAATGACCCGCGTCCAATTCCTAATCTATCTTTATGCGCTAACGTCAGCGCTCCATCCGGCGGACGAGCCTGATACGCAAGAGGTAATCAACCACATTCGAACGTATAAGGACGTCAAGGCACGTACGGTTCAGCGCAGCGACTTTGATACTGAATATACGTTGAATTCGCCTGTTTTCTTCATTGACGAATATGAAGGAGAGCTTACGTACGGCGGCGATTTTCAAGATACCAAAGCCCTGGCCTTCTATACCCTAACCAAGGCAGGCATCATGGATGGCGCCGACGGCTATTTCAGACCGATGGATAAGGTGACGCGTGCGGAGGCCGCAACCATCCTACACCGATTGTTTAAGACGATGTCCGTAGAGGGGTAAGCTTAGAGATTCTTTAATAGACAAAACTTCATTTACGTAGATGCATGCAAATACGTTATCACACAACTTATATAAGCAACAAAAAAAGCCCTTGAATATCAAGGGCTTAACTTATCTGTACTATAATGCGGTCGGCGGGATTTGAACCCGCACACCCTATGGGCACTACCCCCTCAAGATAGCGTGTCTGCCGTTCCACCACGACCGCATGTTACGAGGAAATATAAAACTGGTGAGCCATGAAGGACTCGAACCTTCGACACCCTGATTAAAAGTCAGGTGCTCTACCAACTGAGCTAATGGCTCTTAATGTCTGAACAAAGAAGTAAATGCTCAGTTAAGAAATGGTGACCCGTAGGGGATTCGAACCCCTGTTACCTCCGTGAAAGGGAGGTGTCTTAACCCCTTGACCAACGGGCCTTATTATCATGCATCACAACGTGACAACAAAATTTATATTATCAGAATTTCTTGGACATGGCAAGTGTTTTTTTGAACTTTTTTTCCGAATGGGTCTCCTATGGTATAATGAGTCCAAAAATACGGAGGTGTGCAAAGGATGCTCATCTATAATCGGGAGACCCACAGCGTGTCCAAAGCTCCCTTGCGAATACCACTAGACCACGAAATCGTGTGGATTAATCTATCGCAGCCCACAACGGAAGAAATCAACCATGTTCTGCTCGATATGTTCCAATGCCACCCGCTGCTTATCGAAGACTGTATCAAGCAGAATCAACGTCCGAAGCTGGATCAATACCGTGATAATGTCCTGATTACTTTTTATACCCTGGCACATACCTATAAACCCATTGAACTTGATATAGTTGTCGGGACAAATTATATCGTAACGATGTGCCAACACGAACTCCCTTTAATGAACGATTTAGTGGAGGAGTTCCAGCGCATTGAAGGTCGAATCGACCATACTGGCCGCATCCTATATTCCATTCTGGATCGTTGCGTGGATCAATTCGTCGATAGTATCAACGAGATCGAGAACAAGTTAGAGCATTATGAACAAGCGATATATCGAGACCCTTACGTCAAAATATCACAGCAGGTATTTAAGCAAAAGCGTGCTCTTCACCGGATTCGCCGCATCCTTGCAGATGAGAAAACGCTGATCAGCTCGATCAGTCATCAAGAGTTCCCATATACCAAGCAAGAAACTCATGTGTACTATATGGATATTTATGATCATATTTCTCGTGCGATTGATTCCATCGATATTTTCAGAGAGTCCTTGAATAGCTTAATGGAAATGCAAATGAGCATGAAATCCGACCGAATGAACGAAATTATGAAGACGCTGACCATCTTTAGCGCGATCTTCCTCCCCCTCATGTTCTTATCAGGTCTGTATGGGATGAATTTCGAATTTATGCCGGAATTGAAGTTCAAGTTCAGTTATCCCGTCGTTCTCATCATCATGGCGGTTGTCGCAGGTTCGCTCTTTTTCTATTTCAAACGAAAAAAGTGGCTTTGATCTTCGGATAAGCCTCACGATGTCTTTACTTTATCATTTAATGTTTCCCAGACATAAAAGGTAATATAACTTGACCATGGAGCCCACGCGGCTCCGATGTCACGTACCTCCGCCTCTGTTGGCCGCTCAGATAACCCATACAACTTTTTCACACCGTTCCGTAACCCGATATCCGCCGCAGGCAACAAATCTGTCCGTCCCATGCCAAACATCAGGAAACATTCCGCCGTCCAACGGCCTATCCCTCTTAGCTTCGACAAACTTGCTACGATTTCCTCATTCGTTTCTGAATGGAGCCGTTTCAAATCCAATCCTCCGTCGGCAACCAGACGAGCAAAATCAATGACATATTCCGCTTTCCGTTGGCTGTACTGAAGTTCCCTTAATTGACTATACTCCAAGCGAGCTACATCTTCACAGGAAGGGAACACAGGCAGCTCCATTCCTTCCCAATGTACGGGCTTCGTCGCTACCTCCATCAACCGTCGATTCAATGTCGAGGCGAATGCCAAATTCAGCTGCTGTCCGATAATGGTCTTCGCCATACATTCGAATAAATCGGCTTCCAGAATGAAACGTAAACCGTAGAAACGCTCCGCCAGCGGTTCAAGCCTTGCATCCTCAGCCAGATGATCATAAAAAGCTTGAATATCCAAGGATGTGGACAGAATTGTCTCCAAATAACGCTTCAGTCCCTCTCGATCCAGGTTTTCCATATTCGAACCATGCAACTCAATCCGAAGCTTAGGTTCGTCTACCGTCCCCACGGATTCAGCCTGCATCACCAATACATGCCCCTCATAGCGGATCGTCCGAATCAATTGCTCCCCACGAATTCGATACATTTCATGATTTACACCCTGCAGCCTCCGGATCATTTTGGAAAAGTCATACGGTGCACACGGAAAAATATCCAAGCTCATCGACTCCATCTTCTAGAACAGCCTCCCTCTCGATTCACAGCTTTTTACATCCTCTTCAACCATGTATAAGAACAACTTTGTCATGGCATCTTATGAGTGGCTACGGCCTACAGGAATACCACCAAATAATAAATAAACCCCAAGGAGGCCTTACCATGGCGAAACCCGATGACCGCTCAGACAACGCAAAAAAAATCAAAAACGCCATTGAGAACACGCGACACAACATCCAAGAAACCAATGCTTATTTAGACGAGCATGCCGAAGAAATTTCCAGCACGGAAGTAAATAATTTGCAGCAAAAAAACACAAAACGCAAAAGAGCGATCGAAGGATTTGAAGAAGAATATCATGACGAGACTTAAATGAGCGTATGAAAAAAAGAGCCTTCACAGGCTCTTTGCAAGTACATATGTATGGCGGAGAGAGAGGGATTCGAACCCTCGCACCGCTTACGCAGTCTAACCCCTTAGCAGAGGGTCCCCTTATAGCCACTTGGGTATCTCTCCAAAAGAAATGGCTCCCCGAACAGGACTCGAACCTGTGACAACTCGATTAACAGTCGAGTGCTCTACCAACTGAGCTATCAGGGAATATTTCGAAAGTGACATAAATTAATTTATCATGATTAGGAAACGATGTCAAGTCCCTTTTATGGAATAAAGTTGAAGTCGACCTTGGCATTTCCCGCAAGCGTATCGACGGGGGTCTATTCGACGTTTACGCAAATAAGACATCCCACACAGCTCACAAATTAGCTTATAACGATAAGGCTCGGTTTTCCTTTTGGGTTGAATGGTCGTAGGCAGGTTTTTGCAAAACCGGCTTCCCCCTACTTGCTCGAGCAATGCCTTAAACTCTGGATCTCGATGCTGATACCCTCGCTTCTGAAGATGCAGATGATAATGGCATAATTCATGCTTGATGATTTTTTCTACTTCTTCGGGGCCATGCGCCTGCAATTGATACGGACTGATCTCAATATCATGGCTCTTTAGAAAATAACGCCCGCCCGTGGAACGCAGCCGAGGATTAAATCTGGCGCGATGCCGAAAAGGTATCCCGAAGAACTCCAATGAAATCCGTTCAATCCAAACCTGTAATTCCGCGTCATTCACAGTCCATCTCCCCTTCCAATGCTCGTCCGCTAACTCTTGAATTGTAACGTCAACTTAGGCTACACTGTCAAGTAGGATCGAAAATCGAGGGGAGATTTACCATCATGCCGAAGATGCGATATATTATTCTGCAACACCAGAATCATCTTGAATTTATTGAAATGCCTAGCGATTACGCTTATCAATTAAGTGCGCTGAACCTACGCCTGAACAAAGAAGTCAGCAAGCTTACCGCAGCTGAGGTACCTGTTCTACCACTAGCGATCGCCGAGTGCGATACCCTGGAATTACTGCAAGAAAGCTCGAAGATCGAGAACGGTCTTAACTATATTAATCGCTTAGAACAATCCTTCGCTTCCGTCGAAGAGAAAAGCTACCCGTTGATTTCCTTACTTACCGAAATCCGTGCGCTTCAAGCGCAATTGGAACAATGGTACGAGGAAGAAGCAGAAGCATAATCCTAAGCGATATCTGATTCGGACATGCACGGAATTCCACCCCTGCCCATATGGTAGTATTACACCAGGTTTTGGGGGGAGGAAGTGCAATGCCGCAATGGCTGTGCAATCAACTCATGAAGGCCTTCCATAAGAAAGATCGCAGGCAAATTAAACTACTGAATGATTGTTGGTTCTTCTATTCGCGAAGATCGATGTCTATATCCGAAGAATCGTCCAAAATGTAACAGGGTAGCGCCCATGACTTCTTAGGAAGTCACTCGGGACGCTACCCTGTTTTATGATAAGGTTGATATCTCTACGATGGCTTGCGCATGGTAAGACCTACGCGGCCTTTCTTCAAATCGACATTCAATACCCACACGGTCACATTATCGCCAACCGAGACGACATCCATCGGATGCTTCACGAAGCGATCGCTCAGCTGCGAGATGTGGACAAGGCCGTCATTCTTAATCCCGATATCGACGAAGGCACCAAAATCGATCACATTCCGAACCGTACCATGCAGCTCCATGCCTGGCGCTAAGTCTTCGAGTTTAAGCACATCCGTACGGAAAATCGGCGGCGGCAATTCCTCCCGCGGATCGCGTCCAGGGCGCTGCAAGCTATCCAGAATATCACGTAAGGTTGGCACACCTACGCCTAATTGCGTGGCAATTGTCTGCGGTTCCACCGCCGCTAAAGTCGAGGCAAGCTCCTTCGAACCCACTTGTTCCAGCTCCATGCGCAATTCTTGGAACAATTGATCCACGACTGCATAAGATTCAGGGTGAATCGGCGTCTTATCGAGCGGATTATCACCATCCGAAATCCGCATAAAGCCAATGCACTGCTCATAGGTCTTCGCCCCTAAGCGAGGTACTTTCTGAAGCTGCTTCCGCGAAGTGAACTTCCCATGCTCTTCACGGTATTTCACGATGTTCTTCGCAATTGTACTGTTCACGCCTGCCACGTATGACAAGAGCGACGGCGAAGCGGTATTCACATCGACACCGACATGGTTAACCGCAGATTCGACGACAGCACCGAGACTTTCTTCTAGCCGTTTCTGTGTCACGTCATGCTGGTATTGACCAACACCAATGGCTTTGGGATCGATCTTCACGAGTTCTGCAAGCGGATCTTGCATCCGGCGAGCAATGGACACTGCGCTGCGTTCCGCCACGTCCAATTCCGGAAATTCTTCTTGAGCGATTTTGGAAGCCGAATATACACTTGCGCCCGCTTCACTAACGATTAAATACTGCATCCCGCGGTTCTTCAGCTTACTCATCACATCAACAACGAATTGTTCCGTCTCCCGGGACGCCGTACCATTCCCGATCACGATCAGCTCAATATCATATTTCGCAATGAGTCGGTTGAATGTAGCTTCCGCTTCCGCTACTTTGTTGTTCGGCGGTGTCGGATAGGTAACGGCAACTTCGAGCAATTTACCGGTCTCATCGACGACAGCTAACTTACAACCTGTCCGAAAGGCTGGATCGACGCCTAAGACACATTTTCCTTTTACAGGCGGTTGAAGCAGTAAATTACGAAGATTGCCGGCAAAAATTTGAATCGCTTGCTCCTCCGCTTTTTCCGTTAATTCATTCCGCACTTCACGTTCAATGGACGGTGCAATCAGACGTTTATACGCATCTTCAATAATGGTATTCAACACATCGGTTACGATGGTAGTTCCGTGAAGGACACGCTTGCCCATATAGGCATGTATCCGATCGTTCTGCACATCAACGGCCACCTTCAGAACATCCTCACGTTCCCCCCGGTTAATGGCTAACGTACGATGCGGCGGCAGCTTCTTAATCGGTTCTTGGTAAGCATAATACATTTCATAGACGGATTCTGCCTCGGCATCCTTCGCTTCGGTACGCAGCAAGCCTTGATCAATGGTATATTGCCGTACCCATGCGCGAATGGCAGCATCATCTGCAATCATCTCCGCTAGAATGTCCATGGCACCCTGCAAAGCTTCCTCTGGACTCGATACACCCTTCTCTTCATCGATATATCCGGTTGCCTCTTGCATCACATGGCCTTGTTTGGGCTGTGCCCAAATCCATAAGGCTAACGGCTCCAGCCCTTTTTCCTTCGCAATGCTCGCGCGTGTCTTCCGTTTCTGACGATAAGGACGGTATAAATCCTCGATTTCTTGAAGTTTCTCCGATGCAATGATGGCCTTCTGCAGTTCCTCGGTCAATTTCCCTTGCTCATCAATAAGGCGAAGAACCTCGCGTTTCCGCTCTTCGAGGTTACGGAGATATTGAAGACGTTCTTCAATCGAGCGTAGTTGATTCTCATCCAATTCTCCCGTCATTTCTTTCCGGTAACGCGCAATAAACGGGATCGTATTGCCTTCATCCAGCAATCCAACCGTTGTACGTACCTGTTTTGCGGCTAGCGATAGCTCTTTTGCCACTTGTTTGACAATGCGTTCGAGCTCTGCCGCCTTCATTTCTTCCGTCTGCAATCCTGCATCGGTCGTCTTTTCTGCCATCCACAATCCCTCACTTTTATCAACATCATACATTCTATTGTCTCAAAATGACAAAAAAAAACAAGGGTACGAAAAACCCTCGCATTGTTGCAGCATTAAAACTCGATCAACCCAATGCTAATTTGTAGAGCGTCGTCTACTTTACGCATGGTATCCTCGTCGAGATGAGTAATCTTATCGGTAAGTCGCTGCTTATCGATGGTTCGAATCTGTTCGAGCAAAATGACAGAATCCCGATCAAATCCATGGGTCTCTGCATCAATTTCCACGTGTGTCGGCAGCTTCGCTTTTTGGATTTGCGCTGTAATAGCCGCTACAATAACCGTTGGGCTGAAGCGATTGCCGATGTCATTCTGGATAATCAATACAGGTCTTACCCCACCTTGCTCCGAACCGACGACAGGCGAGAGATCCGCAAAAAATACGTCGCCACGCTTCACTATCAATGGTTACACCCCGCTCACTAAACGTCCAAGAGTGTCCTCTGCATCTTCCTCCGCATAAAATGCTTCCGATGCCATGGTCAAATTAATCTTGGCCATTTCCATATAGCCACGTTGCATCGATTCCCTGATATAACGTTTCTTACGATCCATTAAATACAATTTCATGGCTTGACGGATAAATTCACTACGGTTGGAGTTTTCTTTTGCTACGATCCCATCCACTTCCTGCAACAAATTGTCCGGTAGACTAATCATGATTCTTTTCGTGTTCTGAATATTGGACACCTTTACTCGCACCCCCACAAACTTTCAACAACAATTAATACCAGTATGTCGATAACGAAGTAAATTTATACAAAAGAATATATATGCTGTATATATACTATCTATGATCACTGTACAAGCATACTCTCGCGAATCGAGTACTTATCGACTTCTTCCCCCTACTACATTCTAGAAACGGGGACCAAACTCCTCTAACAAATGACAAAGTTTTTACTGGTAAATAAATACTAAGTATATCAGAGCAATCGATTGTCTATATCCATCGGCTGTCCATCTCGTGTATAGACTCTTGCTACTCGGCTAGCCAGCATACAGACGAACTCATAGTTAATCGTACCTGTGTGTGCGGCTAGCTCTTCGACCGTGATCGTCTCTTCCCCTTGGGAACCGACAAGAACAACCTCTTCACCAGCTTCGATATTCATTTCTTCCATTTCACTTAGCTGCACCATACATTGGTCCATGCAGATGTTCCCTAATACAGGCACACGTTTGCCGCGTACCAATACTTCAACTTTTCCGCCCATCATACGGGAGAATCCGTCAGCATATCCGATCGGCATCGTCCCAATGATCTCACCATTTCGCTTCGTCACATACTTCTTGCCATAACTGATGCCATATTGTTCAGGCAATGACTGAACGCGGACCAGTTTTGTTTTCAAGGATAATACAGGTTTCAAATCTACCCGATCTTGCTCCACCTCATCGGATGGATACAAGCCGTACAGACTGATGCCAAGACGCAGCATATTGCCTGTCAATTCAGGCAGGTCAATTCCTGTTGCGCTGTTACCTGTATGTATAATCGGAATAACAATCCCCAAGGCTTGCAGCCCATCTACCATATATTGAAAGCGACGATACTGCACCATCGTATAACTCTTGTCACATTCATCCGCACACGAAAAATGCGTAAACATGCCTTCAAGCTCCACTTGGGGCATTTGTTGCACGGATGCTATAAATGCAAGTGCATCTTCCCCTGGTAACAGACCGAGTCGTCCCATACCGGAGTCTATTTTGACATGCACCTTTAATTTCTTCTCATCAACAGGCAATTGAGCAATCGCTTCTGCCACTTCCTGGCTGAATACGGTCAATGTCACGTTAAATTGTTGTGCGACGGTTACGGCTTCTGGTGCCGTATAACCTAACACGAGGATCGGCGTCTTGATGCCCGCCTGGCGTAATTGAATCGCTTCATCTAGAAAGGCAACGCTCAAATAATCAATGCCAAGTCGTTCCGCTTCGCGTGATACACCGATCGCGCCATGCCCATAAGCATTCGCCTTCACACAAGCCAGCAGCTTCGTTGATGGTGAAATCGCACGACGAAACGTCTCTATATTATGTTGTAATGCATCTAATGATATCTCAGCCCATGTCGGGCGGTAATATGAATCCAATGATTCCACCTTCTTTTCACAGTACACATGCCTATTCCAATTATTTAATCGTAACGCCATGGAACTGTCAATGCAATGCGCTGTTTTATGGATATGAAACCATTAAATGCTAATTATGTGCATATAGTATAGACAAAAGGCTGCGCCCGAAGCATTTCGTCTGCTTCTTGGCCCAGCCTTCATTTAAGTACGTTTTCGTGCAGCTTTCAAGTTACTTGCCTGACTGATCTGCCAATGAGTTCGCAATGTTGACCATTTCGGCCTGCGGCAAATCTGCGCTCGTTAATTTGTACATAATGCCTTCATTCGTCCATGTCAACGTTCTTTGTTCGGTTCCCGTTAGTAAGCCGACGGTGTAGTCAAGCTGTACGCTATCACCTTCGATTAATGCGACTTCACGATCCTGCGGTCTGGATTCATGAATCGTATAGTTGTAGGTTCCAGCATAGCGAAGAAGCACCGAATGATTACTGTCATCTTTCATTTGAGAATAATCTTGAAGCACGACACCGTTTGGCACGTATCCTGGCTCAATAATACCGAAAGGCCCTAGAACCTTCGTTGGCGCTGCTGTTTCTTGGCTTGGCTCTGTCGTTGGTTCTGTCGTTGGTTCTGTTGTAGCCGTGCCATCTGTCGATGGAGTTACGGCATTCCCGTTCTCATCCACTTCATTCAACGCAGGCAGCGAATCCACGTTCATACTTGTCATGTTCCGCTGCATTTCGAAGGAATCCTTCTCAAATTGCGCATTGAAAGCAAATTGATCGAACTTCACTTCGACGACGACATTGGAATTGGCATCTGTCACTTGAACTTGCTGTGGCGCATACGTTTCTTTATTTAACCAAATTTTCTGCCGGACAAGCGAGCTCGTCTGGTAATTGGCTAGCACATCGAACACGTAAGACTCTTTCTCCGAAGCGAATTGACGCGCGTTGTCTGATAGAATGCTTTGGACCAATGTTTGATACAGATAGACCTGACCTTGCTTCTCTGGCCAGTCGCTTTGGAATCGGAAACTTTTGTTCAGGCTAGGCGTCAGCACGAACACTCCTTCATCGTTACGCAGGACGATTTGGGTAATATCCTTTTTTGCATTTTTGAGGGCAATCCGATAGTACGATGGGTTCTGGTACCAGACTTCCACTTGATACTCTTGTGGTTGTTGTCCAGTATACAGCTTCATCGTTCCTGTTCCTTGATAGCTCTGCAACTTGCTGACCACATGATCCAAATCCTTGACGATCGATGCTGCATCTTTTGTTCCGCATGCTGATAACAACAATGTTACGCATATCACGATGGCTGTTATCCATGTGATCCGACGCATGAAATCATCCCCTCTGCACAATTGTTAATTCATTGATACATGTCTATGAGGGACCTTGGCCAATTATGCAGACAAACATGACGAGCATGACAAGCATTTCTTTTTGCTAGGAAAATTACCCTTAATCGGGATTACCTCTACAACATAAAAAATGCACCTCATACCCCATCCATCGACAAATCTTCATTTGCCTTATGTATGAGATAGAGGTGCATCGTACGCCAATGGCTTAAACATCTCTAGGATTATCCTTCGGGATCAACTGATAGATGTCTCCGCTCTCCAACGAATCAATCAATCGATTTAACCACAGATAATAGCCTACCGCTTCTTCCATCTTCCGCTGATCTTCCATTAGAACACGTCGAATCGCGTCCTCCTCCGGTACATCCTGTATTAATTTTTGCATCTCCTCAATGGATTTGCGAAATATTTGAAGACTGGTCTCCACGGATTTTCTCCACTCGATGGCAAAGTAATCCGTAAACGTCTGGAACCAATCGTACTCTACTTCATAAAGATCCTTGCGAGAGCCCTTCTCCCACACCTTGTTGACCATCTGTAAATCTAACAACGTGCGTACGCTTGTGCTCATACTCGTCTTACTCATCTTCATTTCTTGGCCCATCTCGTCCAATGTCATGGGCTTGTCCGCAAAAAATAACAGACCGTACAAATGGCCCGTTGACTGGGTCACGCCATATAAATCCATGCTCCGGCCAATGGCTTCGATCACGCGTTTGCGTATTTTGATGACTTTGTCTTGATGCTCCTGGCTTAAATGGTCCAAGCTCATTGCTTGTAACCTCCTATTCTCAATCCATCCCGTTGTTGATTCTTCACCCACCAAATCCTCACAAATTTCTACATGTTTATCCATGATTATGGTGAATATAGTTATACCGCGTTTTATGCAGTTTATGCCTCTATAACGCCTTTGTCTATTGTAAGGAATGTCAAAAAAAATGTAAAGATACGCTTTGATTAGTTTGTACAGTTTTTACTGTACGTTCTAAATATACAGTATTTTTACTTGATATATTGTTCCCCTGTTTGTTACAATTAGTAGCGTTACTTTTGAAAATCAGGTAAAAACTGTGAATATAAGGAGTGAATTGCATGACGATTTTGGAAGTCAAAGACGTAAGCAAGCTCTTTGGTCCAAATGCAGAACAAGGTGTCAGCCTGCTTAACCAAGGCTATACCAAACAACAACTAGCAAAAGATAAACATATTACCGTCGGCGTCAATCGCGTCAACATGGAGATCCGTGAAGGGGAAATCTTTGTCATTATGGGTCTGTCAGGGAGTGGGAAATCCACCCTCGTACGGATGTTGAACCGACTCATTGAGCCTACCTCCGGCCAAATTCTTGTTCATGGCAAAGATATTATGAAAATGAACAAAGAACAGCTTCGGCAAGTTCGCCGCAAAACCATCAGCATGGTATTCCAGAGCTTTGCGCTATTCCCTCACCGCACAGTCCTCGAGAACGTGGAATACGGACTCGAAATTCAGAAAGTCAATAAATTGGAGCGCAAAGAAAAAGCGCTCAAATCCCTTGAACTCGTCGGCCTGAAGGGCTGGGGCGATAAAATGCCTAACGAACTCAGCGGCGGGATGCAGCAGCGTGTCGGTCTTGCCCGGGCGTTAGCGAACGATCCCGAAGTATTACTGATGGACGAAGCATTCAGCGCACTTGATCCACTCATTCGCCGCGATATGCAAGATGAATTGCTTGAACTACAAGATAAAATGAAACGGACGATCGTCTTCATAACCCATGATCTAGACGAGGCTCTCCGGATCGGAGATCGCGTCGCTTTGATGAAAGACGGATCTGTTGTGCAAATCGGGACACCCGAAGAAATCATGATTCATCCGGCGAATCGATTCGTCGAGAAATTCGTTGAAGATGTCGACTTGTCCAAGGTGCTTACTGCTGCCCATGTCATGCGTCGTCCAGAGACGATTACCTTAGATCGCGGTCCGCGGGTGGCACTCGGTCTGATGCGCGATATTGGGATTTCCAACTTATTCGTCATCAACCGCTCGAAGCAATTGCTTGGGGTCATTACAGCAGAAGACGCATCGAATGCCCTCAAGAACAATCAAACTTTACAGGATATCCTTATCACGGATGGCCCTCGGGTCACTCCAGAACGTCTCATAGGCGAACTATTCGAAATCACAAGCTCCAGCAAAGTCCCGTTGGCCGTGGTAGACGAGAACGAGCGCCTGCTTGGCGTTATTGTTCGCGGTGCTGTCCTCGGAGCGCTTGCTGGTGAGATCGATCTCAAGGAGGTGAATCAGCCTCATGCCTAGGATTCCATTAGCCGAGTGGGTTCAACGTATTGTCGAATGGATGGCTGATCATTTAGCAGGTCTGTTCGATGCCATCTCGTTAATCATCGCGACCGTCGTAGACTTTATATCCTGGTTGTTTCTGTTACCGCATCCGTTCTTATTCATTGTGATCCTTGGGATCATCGCCTATTTTGCGGGACGGATGTCACTCGCGATATTTTCCATGGTCGGGTTTCTTCTTATTTATAATCTGGGTTATTGGACGCAAACGATGGATAGCCTCGCTTTGGTCATCACATCTGGTCTGATTTCGATTATTATCGGGGTTCCCCTCGGGATTCTCATTGCTTACCGGCCAACCGCTCGCAAAATTATCGTCCCCATACTGGATTTTATGCAGACCATGCCTGCCTTTGTCTACTTACTTCCTGCGGTGACGTTCTTCAGCTTAGGGGTCGTTCCGGGTGTCATTGCTTCCGTCATTTTCTCTATTCCACCAACGATTCGCCTCACGCAGCTTGGCATTCAACAAGTTCCTGAGGCATTAGTCGAAGCTGCGAATGCGTTCGGATCAACTTCCTTCCAGAAGTTATTCAAGGTTCAACTTCCGCTCGCTATGCCTACCTTGATGGCCGGAGTCAATCAGACGATCATGTTATCCCTATCCATGGTTGTTATTGCTTCGATGATTGGTGCGCAAGGGATCGGTGCCGAAGTATATCGTGCGGTAACGCAATTGCAGATCGGGAAAGGGTTTGAAGCCGGGCTCGTAGTCGTGATCCTGGCCATCGTGCTCGATCGTCTCAGTCAGAATATTTTCAAAACAAAGGCAAGATAATGTTTCTCTCTATTGGACCAAATGAAAGGAGTGTCATATATGAGAAGAAAATCAACGCTCCCTGTGGTGCTCAGCTTATTAACGCTTGTCGTGCTCTTATCTGCTTGTAATCCAGAGCGCCGAACGCTAGGCCAGACCATTCCAGGGAAAAATAAAAATACTTCATTGGCTGAAAGCTCAATAGGCCAACAAGTAGATTATCAAATCATTGGTATCGACCCTGGGGCAGGGATTATGAAAGCAGCCCATAAAGCACTGCAAGATTATGAGCTGAACGACTGGACCTTGGTAGAAGGCTCCGGGGCTGCCATGACAGCAACGTTGGACAAAGCCATCAAGACGAAAAGTCCGATCATTATTACGGGCTGGACACCGCATTGGATGTTCTCCAAATACGATCTGAAGTATCTAGAAGATCCGAAGAAATCGTTCGGTGAAGCCGAAGAAATCCATACCATGGCAAGACTTGGACTCAAAAAAGATAAACCAACTGCCTATGAGTTCTTAAGCCGGTTTAAATGGACAGCCGATGATATGGGAGAAATCATGACGGCTATCCAAGGCGGGAAGCCAGCAGAAGCAGCGGCAAAGGCTTGGGCGGATTCGCATCCTGACAAAATAGAACCTTGGATAAAAGGGTTAAAGCCTGTGAACGGAGATGCCTTGCGTCTTGGCTACGTGGCGTGGGATTCGGAGATTGCGAGTACAAACCTGCTCAAAATTGTTCTCGAGGAGAAACTTGGCTATAAAGTTACTGCGTTACAAGTAGAAGCAGGACCGATGTTCACGGGCGTAGCCAATGGGGATGTCGATGCTATGGCTGCGGCTTGGTTGCCTCTAACCCATGCGGACTATTGGGATCGTTACAAGGATCGCCTCGATGATCTCGGAGCCAACATGACAGGTGTCAAAACCGGGTTTGTTGTTCCTGCCTATGTTGATATTCAATCCATTGAAGATTTGAAAAAATAAGGACATATCGTCGGACGGTTGCAGCACGGAACCGTCCGACTTTTTATGTTATAATGTGCAGCAAGCAGTATGTCACTACATATATAAGGAGAGATATTGATGAACCTACAAAATAAAACAGCCCTAATTACAGGCGCCGGCAAAGGAATTGGGAAAGCTCTAGCTGAAGCACTAGCTAAAGAAGGCACGCACCTCGGTCTCATCGCTAGAACCGCTTCCGATCTAGAACAGCTTCGCGCTTCTCTGACGGAAACATACGGTGTCCGTGTAGCCATTGCCACAGCCGATATCGCAAATCAAGGCCAAGTTGAATCCGCTGTGTCGACTCTTGTCCAAGAGCTGGGAGCCGTAGATATCCTTATTAACAATGCAGGAATGGCTAGCTTTGGTACGCTCGTAGATATGGACCCGCAAGAATGGGAACGTATCATTCAAGTGAACTTAATGGGGACCTACTATGCGACTCGCGCAGTCCTCCCCGCACTTATCGCACAGAATAGCGGGGCCATCATTAATGTGTCTTCGACCGCAGGCGAACGCGGATTTGCAACAGGTTCAGCCTATAACGCATCGAAGTTTGCTGTCATGGGATTAACAGAAGCCCTCATGCAAGAGGTACGCAAGTATAACATCCGTGTAACGGCTCTTACACCAAGTACGGTTAATACGGATCTCGCTGTTAACGCAGGCCTTAAAATCGGTGATGAAGACCGTATGATGCAGCCTGAAGATGTCGCAGAACTTGCGCTCGCTACATTAAAATTATCCGACCGTGTATTCGTCAAAACCGCGGGGATCTGGACAACAAATCCTCAATAAACCAAACAACGCCCCTATCGTGCATGACATCACGATAGGGGCGTTCCTGTATTAATTAAGCTTGTCCACGGATTGCATCATGGCAGCCATTTCCGCGCGTGTTACGGCTTGCTTAGGTCGGAAGGTACCGTCTTTATACCCACTAATAATGCCGTAATCTGCTAAGGATCGAATGGCTTCCGCTGACCAACGATCTCTGCCCACGTCAGAGAATTTCAGCGTACCTGAAGTGGATGGGGTTAACTCTAAGACACGAGATAACATCACTGCGAGCTCTTCCCTTGTAACGGGTTGATTAGGTCCAAAGCTGCCATCTGCACGCCCGCCTATCATCCCCTCTTGCTTCGCAATTCGGATATCAGCCGCTGCCCAATGGTTAGCCGGGACATCCCAATACAATGAAGTCGATGATCTTTGATCTAATGTTGCCCCCGTCATCCGCACCAGCACTGCAGCTGCTTGTGCCCGGGATAAGGAGCTGTTCGGCTGGAATAAATTCGATGCCGTACCCGTCATCCATCCTTTATCCGATACAAATTGGATGGAAGATTCCGCCCAATGACCGATAATATCCCGAAATGTAGAATTATTAATCCATGCCGTGTAATAATCCCATATAGAATCGGCTTCCTCATTCAGACTCCAGTTCCCGGCGCCTTTTAAGTCATACTTTTGCACGAGACTTAATTTCGCTTGGATCGATCGATCATTCTCATACCATACGGTATACGAGCCAGCCGTTAATTTCTTTCCATGCACACTCGTTCCAGGATCGCCTGCAGGAATGACGAACGACGCTTTGGCCGATTGGCTATTCTCATCAAAGACTTTTTTTCCGCCATATTTTTGGACCAATTGGTCTACGACGGTGTTCTGAATCCCTAGTCCCTTTATGCTTCCATCTGATTTCCAATAACGTCCGTAGAATGGAATCCCGATGACGATTTTTTCGCTGGGCACATATTTCAAGGCCTGTTGGATCGATTTCTCCACAAATGGCAAACTAGAAACAGGTCCAGGATCACTGCCTTCATAGCTTTCATCATACGTCATGAACATGAGGTAATCACTTGCTTTGCCGAGAGCGGCATAATCGAACGAACCAAACCAATCGCCCTCCCAGCCTTCTGGATTGGCTGCTACAGCAACCGACACTTCCTTCTGGGCTGGTATGGCAGCACGAAGCATTTGTACAAATTGGGTAAATGCATCCTTCTCTTTACCAGTAATATTCTCAATGTCTACATTCACACCGTCTAAGTTATAGGTCTCAATCGCTTTTGCAATTTGTTTTACGAGTGCTTCTTTATTATTCATAGCAGCGATACCCACATTCCGGTCCCAATGATTACTGAGGAATGGAACGACTTTCATCCCCTCTTGGTGCATCGCGGCAATGAAGTTTTTGTCCAATGCCGCTGTTAACTGTAAGGAACCATCCGGATTCAAGTCAAAATAACTCGGAGACACCATATCCAAGCTGCCGTTGGTCTGATTCACGGCTTCGATATACTTATCGGGATGGCCGAAATAGATATAAGACATGACAAACTTATGATTCGCTGCTTCTGCGGCAGGACTACTCGTTAACGTTAATCCTATTAATGATAGACCAATAATAGCTCCCTTTATGTATTTCTTCATATGCATACTCATCTTCCTCTCTGTCACCAGTTAATCTAGCAACCTATTCTATCTTGACATTTGAAAACTATTAGGAACAAGTAATAAATATTGGTAATCTAAGTTGTATCATCTGACATAACCTGTCGAAAAAGGGGCTAAAATTGTGTTTTGCCTCCATTCATGTTACCGTTAAATCATTGATGAACATAGGAATGAACACTACTCTGGAGGGAAATCCATTGCCTAACATTTACAAAAACCTAACAGAACTCATTGGTAACACACCATTGCTGGAACTTACCAATTACAATGCAAGCTTGCATTTAGGAGCGAATATTATTGCAAAGCTTGAATATTTCAATCCTGCGGGAAGCGTGAAGGACCGGATTGGATTTGCCATCATTAAAGACGCTGAGGAACGCGGATTGTTAAATAAGGATTCTGTTATTATTGAATCGACAAGCGGAAATACGGGGATTGGTCTTGCCTTTGCTGCCGCTGCACTTGGGTATAGATTAATTATCACGTTACCTGAAGCTTATAGCATTGAGCGTAGAAAATTACTTAAAGCACTAGGGGCAGAGCTTGTACTTACCCCTGCTACGGAAGGAATGACCGGTGCCATTCAAAAAGCCGAAGAACTTGCTGCTGATATTCCCGGCGCGTTCATTCCACAGCAATTTGACAACCCGGCGAACCCTGCCATCCACCGCGAAACGACAGCGGAAGAAATATGGAGAGATACGGACGGCAAGGTAGACATTGTTGTAGCCGGTGTCGGCACGGGCGGAACCATTTCGGGTGTAGGAAGCGCGTTGAAGGAAAAGAATCCAGCGATTCAAATCATCGCTGTCGAGCCTTCCGAATCCGCTGTTCTATCCGGAGGAAAACGCGGCATGCACGGTATTCAAGGGTTAGGGGCCGGGTTCATCCCTGGGAACTACAACGGGGATGTTGTAGATGAAATTATCCCAGTTAAGAGCAATCACGCTTACGAAACCGCTCGGATACTTGCGAAACGCGAGGGACTATTAGTCGGTATCTCATCGGGCGCAGCTGCTTATGCGGCAACGATCATCGCCAAGCGTCCTGAGAATAAAGGAAAGACCATCGTGGTGGTATTACCGGACACTGGAGAACGTTATCTCTCCACTCAATTATTTGACGAAGAATAGTTAACAATTTCGTGAATTTTAAAAATAAGCGAAAATCGAAGATTTTCAGTGATATTTCGCAATGCAATTTCTTGAGCAGGCGTACTCGCCTGCTCTTTATTCTACGCTCATCCCACTTCCTTCACATAATAGACAAGGAATGTTCAAAGATACTCCTTTAATTTCCTCTTATTTCCTCTTGTTTTCACCCTGTTTCCTTATTATTATTGGTTATGACTTCCAGAAACAGCAGGTTTACCGCTTTCAATTGTGACGGAATATTGATAATTGTTCTTTTTATCACAATTATGAATAAAAATCAAAATCACGGAATTCGGCGTTTTTCTGTGATATTTAGCACATTTCCGGGTTTTATTCATTTGAAAGCTTAAAAACCTTCTTGTAAAAATGGGAAATTATTGCTGCGTTGGTATTCTCTCGTGTTTGTTTTCAGTTCATTTTCTGACTACGATGAAGTATAGAAAATTGTTCTCCTAACGAATACATCATCTATTGTTCAATGCAGAGAAAGGGGTTAGTTATGAAAAAGAGAGGACCGCTATTTTTATTGTTTATCTCTGTGGTTTTACTGCTCAGCGGTTGCAGTTCAAACTTACTTGTACTTGATCCGAAAGGCCCCGTAGCTAGGACCCAGTCGAACACCATTATCTTCTCGATGATCGTTATGGCTGTGATCTTACTTGTTGTCTACATCTTATATGTTTTTGTGTTGACCAAGTATCGGGCTACGAAAGCTAACGAAGGTTATGAACCACCGCATGAGGAGGGTAACAAATGGTTGGAGTTAACTTGGACGCTGATTCCGGTGATCATTGTTATTGTTCTTTCCGTCGTAACCGTACGTACAACGAATGCTGTTGAGAAAGTTCCAGCAGGCTACGATAATGAAAAACCACTCGTCATTTATGCTGCATCCTCCAACTGGAAGTGGCACTTCAGTTATCCTGAAGAAGGGATCGAGACCGTCAACTACGTCAATATTCCGACACACCGCCCTGTTGAATTCCGCTTGTATGCCTACGGGCCAATTGCAAGTTTCTGGGTTCCACAGTTAGGCGGACAAAAGTATGCAATGAGTGACATGGTCAATACCTTGAACTTAGTCGCTGAAAGCCCAGGTTCATTCATGGGTAAGAACTCGAACTTCTCAGGTAAAGGCTTCGCACACATGGAGTTTGAAGTGTTAGGTATGAGTCCGACAGATTATACCAAATGGGTTGACGATGTGAAAAAGACAGCACCTAAATTGACCGAAACGGAATTCGATAAATTGCTTAATACGGAATTAGTTGGCCGTAAATCTTATTCATCCACACATCTGAGCTTCCGCCCAGCACCTGAAGGTGAGAACGCTGGTCATCATCATGGTAAGGCGAATTCCACAGATAACATGGATAACATGAATATGGATGATATGGACATGAGCAATATGGACCATTCACAACATGAATAAAATCACCTGGAAAGGAGTCATAGCTGTATGAATTTAGATAAATTTTTGGTTAAAGGCGAACCTATGATTTACGCTGCTATGGTCAGTATTGTCGTAGCTTCACTTGCGATTCTCATCGGTTTGACCTACTTCAAAAAATGGGGCTATATGTGGCGAGAATGGTTAACCACCGTTGATCATAAGAAAATCGGCGTCATGTACATCATTGCTGCACTCCTCATGCTCTTCCGCGGGGGCGTTGATGCATTGCTCATGCGTGCTCAACTTGCCATGCCAGAGAATGGGTTACTTGATGCACAGCATTACAATGAAATATTCACGACCCACGGGGTTATCATGATCCTGTTCATGGCGATGCCGTTTATTATCGGTCTCATGAACATCGTTATACCACTGCAAATTGGTGCGCGTGACGTTGCGTTCCCTCGCTTGAATGCCGTAAGTTTCTGGCTCTTCATGGCAGGGGCGATGTTATTCAACATTTCATTTGTTGTCGGGGGATCTCCTGATGCAGGTTGGACAGCTTACTTCCCGCTCGCAAGCTTAGAATATAGCCCGACTGTCGGGAATAACTACTATTCCATCGCATTACAAATTGCCGGGATCGGTACGTTGTTAACAGGTGTTAACTTCATCGTTACCATTCTAAAAATGCGTGCGCCTGGCATGAAATTAATGCGTATGCCTATGTTTACTTGGTCGGTATTAATTACTTGCGTCATCATCTTGTTCGCTTTCCCTGTCTTGACGGTTGCACTTGCATTAATGATGTTTGACCGGATGTTCGGAGGGCAATTCTTCACGATGGCCAATGGCGGTATGGATATGCTCTGGGCCAACTTGTTCTGGGTTTGGGGACATCCTGAGGTTTATATCGTTATTCTGCCTGCTTTCGGTATTTATAGTGAAATTATTTCTACCTTCTCGAAGAAGAACCTTTATGGTTATAAATCAATGGTTGTCAGTATGGTTGCTATCTCGTTACTCTCCTTCCTTGTATGGGCGCATCACTTCTATACAATGGGTCACGGAGCTATGGTTAACGGATTCTTCTCGATTACAACCATGGCGATTGCCATCCCAACCGGGGTTAAGATATTCAACTGGCTCTTCACCTTACGAAAAGGGCGAATATCATTTACAACACCAATGCTCTACTCACTCGCCTTTATTCCGATCTTTACGATCGGCGGTGTAACAGGGGTAATGCTAGCGATGGCATCTGCCGATTATCAGTATCATAATACAATGTTCCTGGTAGCCCATTTCCACTATGTATTAATTCCAGGTACCGTATTCGCTGTAATTGCTGGGTTCCACTATTGGTTCCCTAAAATGTTCGGATTCCGTCTGAATGAGAAACTTGGTAAACTTGCATTCTGGTTTATTGCCATCTGCTTCAACATTACGTTCTTCCCATTGTTCTTCTTGGGACTTAACGGGATGACACGTCGGATGTACACGTACTCCGAAGGCAGCGGCTTTGGGCCGTTAAATATGCTAGCAACAATCGGTTCTGTTGGTCTTGCGATTGGTTTTGTTATTCTGGTGTACAACGTGTACTGGAGTTTCCGTTACGCGCCGCGTGACACAACAGGCGATCCTTGGGATGCACGTACGCTCGAATGGAGTACACACAGTCCTGTTCCAGAGTACAACTTTGCAATTACACCGAATGTTAAGGGTATGGATGCTTTCTGGGCTGCGAAGAAAGAAAATCAACCTTTGTATGAAGGTAAAATTGAACCTATTCATATGCCGAACAATAGCGGTCAACCATTTATTCTAGGCGTTATTTTCTTCTTCCTTGGTTTCTTCCTTGTCTTTAGTATGTGGGTACCGGCCATTGTTACAGGCGTCGGCGTTGTCATCATGTTGGCATGGCGCTCCTTTGAACGTGATCACGGTCGCCACATCTCTGTTGAGGAAATCATCGAGACAGAACGCAAGTTAGGAGGGGATACCGTATGAAAATAAACTCTAATGTACCACTTGAGTATAGTACGGAAGAGAACAGTAATAAGATCCTCGGGTTCTGGCTATTCCTTGGCGCCGAGATTGCATTGTTCTCCACGCTGTTCGCAACGTATTTCACGCTATGGAACCGTACTGGCAATGGGCCGACGGGCCATGAGCTTTTCGAACTCAATGGCGTGTTGATGGAAACTTTCCTACTGTTAACCAGTAGTTTCACCTGTGGCCTCGCGATTCATGCGATGCGCCACGGGTTCAAAAAAGCAACGATGGTATTCTTCGCCATCACATTAGTTCTTGGTCTTGGCTTCTTAGGCGTTGAGATTACAGAGTTCGTCACTTATGTACATGATGGTGCTACCGTCTCCACAAGTGCGTTCCTATCCAGTCTATTTGTCTTATTAGGCACGCATGGTCTCCACGTATCGATGGGTATCCTGTGGGGAGCAGCGATCATGATTCAAATCAAACGACAAGGCTTTACAGCAGAAACAACGAACAAATCATTCATCTTCTCGCTTTACTGGCATTTCCTTGATGTGGTTTGGATCTTTATCTTTAGCTTTGTCTACTTGAAAGGAATGATGTGATATGAAACAATTATTCCCGATTAAGCACGTGATGGGATACCTTTTCTCACTCGTTCTTTCAGTAGTCGCACTAGCTGTTATTTTCTTTGATCTATCGTTCTCTGCAGCCATGGTGATCTTGCTTGTCTGTGCAATCTTGCAAGCATCCTTGCAATTGTTCCTCTTCATGCACGTGAGCGAGGCAGCAGATACGAAGAAAACCCTCTATCTCAACATTGCTTATGCCGTGTTTGTTGGACTCGTTACCATCTTTGGTACGTTGTTCACGATGATTTGGGGCTATCAATAATAGTAGAAACCGTCAGGGGAAACCCTGGCGGTTTTTTTGTTGTGACGCGTTTATTGGTGGATAGCATTGAATAAGGTTGATTGCGGGTAGTATCTCTTTCCGATCGCTTCTTGTCCGCCATTTTCTTTGATTAGATAGAAGGTTGAAAATGGCTACCAAAGAGCGAACGCAGGCTTCTCCAAGAGACACTACTCCTCCATCGAAATATTCACTGCTATCATCGTAACAACCTCTTAACAGCTCAAAACCGCCAACGCTCCCACCTGAGGTTTCAGGTGGGGGAGTATGTAACGACAAAGCCAGTCAGTGAGATCCTGACTGGCTTTGTTTTATTGAATAGTCGATTGTAGGAGTTTATGGAGTCGCTTGTGCTCCGTATCGTTCACGAGATAATAATAAATATGGTTGACTCCGGGTAGTATCTCTTTTCGATCGCTTCTTGTCCGCCATTGCTTTTGATTAGACTAGGAGGTTACCAATGGCTTCCAAAGAGCGAACGCAGGCTTCTCCAAGAGACACTACTCCTCCATCGAAATATTCCCTGCTATCATCATAACAACCTCTTAACAGCTCAAAACCGCCAACGCTCCCACCTGAGGTTTCAGGTGGGGAGTATGTAATGACAAAGCCAGTTATACATATTTAGTATTATTTCCTTTTCCTTAATTGCTTTTCTCGCTTCTATTTTCTTCTTATTTATCTTCTTTTGGCATTGGCAATGGTACTTTCCAATCCAGGTCATAGCTCTTTTTTGCCAATTCTGAAGTAAGACTGAGCTTTTGAGGGAGTTCTTTCATTTCATAACTTTGCAATTTTATTCGGATATGGTTTCTGCCTTGTTCATCCTTTCCTATCATTTTAAAATCTCCACCTGTTACATTGTATATTTTGCCCTTTTCATCCTTTATAGTCCAACCAAAACGATTAATAATTTTATCTGTGTCATCATCCATTAAAATCGTATCTGCTAGATTAATATATGATATATCCTTTAAATAAGCCTCTAGTAAAATAGTAGCGTGCTTCTCATTCTTTGGAGATGCTTCATTTAATGGTTCGTCAAAGGTTACTGACATGATCTCAATCGTTTTGCCATCCTTATCTACTCTTACAGGTTTTTCGGCAAGCTGTTTTGGCTCAAATGATACGTCTAGCTCATACGGTTCTGTTTTTTCTAAAGAATCCAATACTAGTATATATTGATGATCAGGAGACAGTGGAGCAAATCCATAACTCCGATTAGAATGACCGTATTCTCCTACGGCCTTGCGTGGAGTATCAAGCGCCCTAGTTAAATCTTTTACTTTCTCTCCTTTTTCATTTTCAACATGAAAATTCAGTTTATAATCATCATAGCGAACATAAGGATCAACTGAATCTACTTTTCCTTTCACTTGTTTGCTTTCCTGTACTAATCTTTTCTTTGCCTCTTCCGTCCATTTCGTTTCATAATCCACACGAGCAGCAGTCGGTGAATGCATAATGCTGTTTAGATTGATTTGCAGTCCCTGTGGTGTGGTATACGTCTTATCGATTGGTAGCACCTTTGAAGCCTTAATTGTTTTTTCTAAATCAAAAGGAATCTCTAAGGCCCAATTTCCTTTAACAGAGTCGATCTGATTCCCCTCGAACTGTAATAAAAGCTTCTGTTCTTCTGTTTCCCCGGGTTTTTTTAGAGTGAGATATCCGTAATTTTCTTGGATTTCTACCCCATACGTTTTAGTTTCTTTAATTACATTCCCTTTCAAATCTGTTACCTCTACGTTACTTATGTGAAGCTTATCCGGATGAATAAAGTTATTTTGCTGATCCTTGATCGAATAAACGGCCACAATTCTCATCGGATCAGCCAATATCTCCTCTATTTCAAGAGTATAGCCCCGATCAGTAACAGAGGCATTTACCTTCTGTGAAAAACCCTCCTGTGCTGCATATTGCAGTTCTTTATCAGAACCATCAAATAATGATTTAACATAGGCCGCAAAGGTAGGACTCACCGATATCGTTAAAAGCAAAGCGCAGCTAATTGAGACAGGAAGTACCAAAGTGCCTAGTAAACGCGACCTTTTTCTTTTATAGGCTACCACTTGGTCAGGCATCACAAAATTAGGCTGATCCAATTCTCCAGCTACCTTTTTTAGAGTTTGTGTAATCTGTTTGTCAAGATTAGTCATGCATGTTCACTCCCATCTCGGTAAATACCTGTGTTTCTTTCTTAACTTGTATTTTTTCAGCAATTAACTTTCTGGCCTTATGTAGCCTTGATTTTACCGTTCCCTCAAATACACCAAGGATTTTTGCAATTTCAGCTATACTAAACTCCTCATAATAGTAAAGAATAACTGCAGAGCGATGTTTCGGCGGCATCATCTGAATCGCTCGCCAAATCTGTTGCTCTTTCTCCTTTTGAAGAATACTCTCCAATGGGTTTTGCCCAGGGTCAATAGAGTCCATATATTCTTCCGTTTTTTTCTTTCTACGCACCATATTAAGTGCACGATGTGTCACAATTTTTATAAACCAAGCTCGAAACGATGTCCCTTTTCGTTTATCATATCGATAAAGTGATTGATACGCTTCCCATAGTGCTTCTTGAACGGCATCCTGAGCTAGATGGTAATCATGGACGATCAAAAAAGCGACTCGAAATGCACTAGTTAAGTGAGGTTGAACAAGTGTTTCAAAATCAACTGGACCTCCTTCCTTGGGTATTGGAAAATGATGATTTTCTTTCACTTAAAAGACCTCCTCGTTTTTCCTTTCACTTCTTATTCACCAGTTCTCGTATTTTGGTTCATAAAAAGAGGAAAAAACTTTTCCCTCACTTGGGTGAACTGCTACTTGCGAGGTTATCAATAAATTTTCCCATTTAATCAAATATACTTTGCGAGTGGTGTCAGCTTTGCTGGTACTACCCCGATTAAGAAAAAGAAGATGACGGGTCAAATTGAATAAACCCATAGTTTGAATTTCTTTTCAGGCTTTTTTGGCGTTAGTTCATTACGACAAGCTATTAGAGAAATCACCCATCTTTTCATAATAACCGTTCAGCTGAAGAAGTTTTCAGCCTACATTATCCAGCTTAATGGAGTCCAGTCTAACATTTGATCTCGTTTAACACCTAGGCTGAAAACTGAAGTTGGTACTCAAGTGGTGTCAGTATTTTTATTTATATCCGTAACCCATTTTTGGTTTGGTTTTGCTGTCGTGAATTCATGATCCAGCAAGTAACCTTTATATACGATTTATTTGGTTGCTCTCTTTTCCCCACAAAAACACCCCCTAAAGTAACATCGGTTTCCCATATGGGCTTTTCCAATGTCTACTTTAAGGGGTGCACTTAAGTATTCTGACTGGCTTTGTTTTATTGAAGAGTCGATTGTAGAAGATTATGGAGTCGCTTGCGCTCCGTATCATTCACGAGATAATAATAAATATGGTTGATCCGCGTTCCGCTGCCCTCTACCTCCGTCGAATCAATTTGTTGCAATGCAGGCAAATAGTTTTTATACATAAACTTCATTTCTTCAAAGGTGATATTCGTCTTTATATTACTCCCTAAAGCTTTGAGCATCCCAGGGATCCGATCGATATTGCCCCAGTTCATCGCGGTATCCATCAACTGCTCTAACACTTGGCGTTGTCGGTCATTACGTCCCAAATCGCCGCGTGGGTCTTCGTACCTCATCCTTGCATATAACAGAGCTAACTCCCCATCAAGCTTGATTGTCCCTTGATCGAAGTGTGTTCCCTCTTGATTAAAGGCAAATGGATTATTTACCTCAACGCCTCCAACCAAGTCGATCAGCTTCACAAAGCCCTCCATATTCATTTTGACCACATAATCGATCGGCATATCCAAAAACTTCTCCACACTTGCTAATGACATTTCAATGCCGCCGAACGCATACGCATGATTGATTTTATCCACGGTATGATGACCTACAATCTCTGTTCTTGTATCCCGAGGAATATTGAACATCAGCATGGATGGCTTATTCGGATTCACCGCAATGACGATCATCGTGTCTGATCTTCCGCGATCATGCTCCCGTTCATCGATGCCCATCACCAACACGCTAAAGGGACGAAATTTCTCCTCCTGGGCGGTTTTCGACTGATCATTTTGCTCCGTGCTGCCTTTAACTGAAGGGGGTTCGGTTACGGTTTTTTTTTGCATTAGGGACACCGGTTTATCCGCTTTAATAGGCACATACATCTGATCGACGGTTTCTTTCACAGAACTATATACGTAATAGAAAACACCGCCTGCACCGCACAACAACACCATAATCGTGATCGAGACAATCCACATCCATCGCTTCATTGCAAATACGCGCCTCCACATTGCTGCACGATTTCACCCCACGTAATCAAGAGTTGAATTTCATCCTCCTCGGTGTTACCCATCCCTGCCTGAATCTCCACCCATTCCACTTCCGTGATCCCGCGAATACTATGCCGATTCCCTGGCGGAATTTGTAAGACATCTCCTGCACGGACACGTCTTCGTTTCTCATTATGTATATATTCGCCTTCACCGAAAGTAATCACCCAAACCTTACTTCGTCTCCGGTTGCATTGATATTCAATATTACATCTTGGCTTCAAAAAATACTTCCCCGTAATGACAAGATGCCCACTGTCTTCTTGCTTCATATCCAGCACGCGGTATCGCCCCCATGCCCGCACTTCCTCATGCATCGGGTTCACCCGCGCTTCTAATCCCTTAACCATCCCAGAAACACACCTTCCTAATCTTACTCCATCGGTTTTAAAGCACTGCTCCTGTCGATATCGCAGATACAATAAGCTGTGCCAACACGAATATGAATCCTGTGATCTTCAGCAGCATCGGATCTATCATATCCTCGACCCATGTTCCAGATTGCCAGATATAACTATATATCCAATCGAAGTGCAGCATCGACGTGATCCTCCTCTATAGGGTCTATGTTGATGTATACTTAATTTATGATACAATTTGTAACTTGTCAATCCGAATTTACTTTAAACGATACAAATTGTTTCTTTTATATGAATCTAGCATAGATCATTAAATCCAACAAAAAAAGCACCCTAAGGTGCTTCTGCGTTATTATGATCTTGCAGTATCTCCTGTTCATTATGAAGCGTGAATAATGCGAAAATAAGCAGAACGGCAGCGATCCATACGGCCATCGTCCCCCAATACTGCGTTAAGAGCGCACCAATGACTGCTCCCATTAAAAACGATACGATGATCTCACTAAATTGCCGAAATTGGGTTGCTGCTTTCCGATCATGCGTAACGTAAGTCACATAAGCCGCTTGTATAGCCGTCCGAAGATTACCAGTAGTCATCGTTGTGTTGTAAGGCCAATTCCCTAGTTTACGAAATGTCGAAACCTGAACCGAGGCCACGAAAGCGATCGTTACCGTCACCACCATATTGGGTACACTCGCAGGTAGAATACCTACAAGAACAAGCACGATACTTTCCAACAATAGAATAGCTCGTGCCGGATCACGAAAAACGCGCTGCATCGACGGATGCTTGAATGATTCCGATACGATGACACCAATCATAAAAGCTAGGATCGGCGGGACATGCAGCAAAGCTTGTTGCCATGCACCTTGCGCGATCTGTACCCCAAGCAATACGATATTGCCTGTCTGTGCATTCGCAAATACGCCATCCCGACTAATAAACGTATACGCGTCTAGAAATCCGCCAACAAACGCTAATAAGATCCCTAATTTCACAGATTCCGAGGTGACATTTAACCATTTGGATTGAATTCTGCGCAAGTTCCTCTTACACCTCTTTAAGTATCCGGAGGATTTCTTGCTCCCGTTCGGTGCTTAGCCCCGCCTTCAACGATGCTTCATTCCGGTCTTGGTCCCATTGCCACAAATCCCGTAACGTATCCTCCAAAGGTCTACAGGATAATCCAGCTGCAAATGCCTTCTTGCAATTTACCGAGCCGCCGCCACGCCAAGGTTCTCCGCCTTCTTCTAACGGATATTTCTCCGGAAGCCACAAAGGCAGATCCGTCCAAGGTGCCACCTTTTGATCCAATAAGAAACGCTCGGATGTCCATACCCATGCCGCATCGGACTTCGTGACTCGCTGGCACGTCTCTAACAATTGCTCAAATGTCAGTGGATATTCAGGTCCCGTCGCATTATAGATCCCTGTTACTTGATACTCCATTGCATGAAGAATCCAGCGGGCAACATCCCGGGCATCGATGAACTGTACCTTTTGATGTGGATTCTCGGGAGTTAGCACAGAACCGCCTTGATGAACTCTACGAACCCAATACGTTAAGCGATCCGTATAATCATAGGGGCCTACCAAAAGCCCTGCACGAATAGAAAGCACCTGACCTGGCAAATGTCGTTCTGCTTCAACTTCACACATCCGTTTAAAAGGACCATAATAAGGCCCTGGCAGGGATACGGTGGAATCATTCATGACCTCTTGCAGCTTCTCCGCTGATAAGGTAGGCGTATCGTAGCTCTCGTCAATCCCTTCAGGTACCCAGTCTTGATACACGGAGATACTTGAGATGAACGTGTAATGCTTCGTTTTGCCTTGAAGCAGCTTGGTTAACTTCGTTACTTGTTCCGGAAGAAAGGCACAGGTATCAACAACTGCATCCCAAGTTCTTCCCTGCAATATCTCCAAATCGCTATTTCGATCACCAATCAGCATTTCAACGGATGTTTCTGCAAAAATTTCGTTATAATTCCCACGATTCAGCAAAGTCACTTGGTGTCCTCTGCTTAAAGCCTCTTGTACAACAAACCTCCCCAGAAACTTCGTACCTCCAATGACAAGGATGTTCATGCGGTTCGCCTCCCCTTCGATATGATTCTGCATCTCTTTCACCAGATTACCTTGATTCACGATAAAAATCAAAAAGCTGACCCCTCGCTGTGAATACGAGGAATCAGCCTTCTTCGCTTTATTTTGCCGTCAACAACTGACTTGCGATCTTATGCTCCATGAATTGAATAAATTGAACGGCAAGTTCAGGATCAAATTGACTTCCCGAGCATAGACGAATTTCTCCAAGCGCTTCATGGAATGATTTCGTTGCTTGATAAGGTCGTTCCGTCGTCATCGCGTCGAACGAGTCAATAATACATAACAACCGGGCGAGTCGCGGAATTTCTTCCCCTTGCAGGCCATATGGGTATCCTTTTCCATCGTAACGTTCATGATGCAATTCTACCAGAGGGATCAACTCTTTATATTTACCGGAAGCAAGGACAATTTCTTTCCCCCAAAGCACATGCTTCTTAACCATTTCCCATTCATCGGGCGTTAGCCGCGTTTTCTTGTTCAGTACATCGCGCGGAATCTCTAGTTTACCGATATCATGAATCAATGCGCCCAAGATCAAAGTCCGCCGGTCTTCTTCTTTCAATTGCAGAACTTCAGCCATTTCCACCGCATAGGAGTATACGCGCTTCGAGTGCTTATAGGTATAAACATCCTTGGATAGAAATATCTTAACTTGCTGCTCTATTTCATGAATATCATGCTCGAATCGTTGGGGGAGATAACTCTGCTCTCCATAGATAGACACCGTATTCTTCCCCTTCGACTTCGCAATATATAGCGCACGGTCGGCATGGTCCACAAGTTGGGATTTATCGTAATTATCCTTCGTGATCTCGAGTATCCCGGCTGAGAAGGAGATACAACCGTGCGGGAAGACGTCTACGCCATCGAACAACGAATTATTAACCTTTTTTCGCAATTCATTGATGAACTCATTTGCCTTTTCCTTGGTAACACCAGGCATAATAATCGAAAATTCTTCCCCACCATAGCGAGCAGGGAGAAATTTAGCGGCTTCACACTCTTTTTTGATGATGTCTCCAAAGAAACTAAGTAAGCGATCCCCTTGTGGATGTCCGTATGCGTCATTGTATTTTTTAAAATCATCCAAGTCTAACATGGCTAATGAGAATACTTGATCTCGATCGCGATAGAGCTTAATATAATCATCCAGCTTCTCTTCAAAATAACTGTGACTGTACAATCCCGTCCTTTGATCGATATTTGCCTTATCGCTTATTTGATTATAAATAACAAAGAGCTTTTTAAATGCAACGGATAAAAACATTGCAATACTTAAAAAGAGCATTAACCCAAAAATCCCGCTATTATCCGTCAAAATAAGAACGACAAGCGACAACAGCATCGTGCTAAGATAAGCAAATAGACTATTTCGAGAATAGATTAATAGCGTTTCTTTAACACTGCCTCCTTCATATATGACCGTAAGTACACTGATTAACAAAATATTAATTATTGAATAGACGATGATTGCGCCCAGGTAAGGATAAAGGTTATTAAATTGAAATGAACCTGTCATCCCCCCTGTCCATTTATAAGTGACATCTGCTCCTACAATCATAAAAGTATATAGGGCAGCGTTTACTCCATGCTTAATTATAGATGTTGTTTTGATTGTAATTCCTCTAATGATCATAAATAGGAAACTAATCATCATAATGATTAAGGTGAAACTTCCCCCATACATAAAGACAGCAGCTAGATAGACGGAGGAATCCATTGACTCACTATTACCCTCCGGGGGAATCTTAAACATATAGACGTCTAAGAGAACCACCGCGACAACCATGGAATAAATGATAATCCAATCCGATATGAATATAGGTCTGTAATGATATAAACTATAGATAACACCAAGTACGAGTCCGGTAAGTGTAAAGAAAAGCTCAAATATATGTTTATATTGACGCAGCTGAAGGATAGTCTTATCTAGCAATTCTGTTCACTACTTTCATATGATCTTCATAAAATAAGAAAGAAACAGGGTAACCCTGTTTCTTTCTTATTTATTTTATGGAGTAATTTTAATTCCTGATGTAAGCGCAATAACGACAGAAGCAACAATGACAGTATTGAGAAGAATGCGAGAAACAGTAGCTTTTTTCAAGGTAACATCCTCCTTTCACTTAGTATAAGTGATATTATGTAAATTTTATTATGCATCAACGGAAGAAGTTCGGAGTTTTTCTACGAGCATGATTTTTTGTAGATATATAAAAATTCCTATATTCATAACAATATCTCCAATACTAATGACTTGAGTCCGAGGATAAGGAGAAGATATAGGAATAATATCACCTAGAAACGAAAGATGTGTTGAATCGTCTAACATAATATGCTTTGTGACCGTCACACCGTCTTTCAGCATCTGGGTATAAATAGGGTCAAGTACCTTAGCAGCCTCTAGGGACACCGGCATTCTTCCACCATTTAGTACCATCACAAGAAAATTCAGACCCACTCCTATGAAAATATACCAGAAGCCTGGTTCGTTACGATTCAACCACAAAACATAAAGGCCTACAATGTATACAACCATAAAGAAATATCCGCTTATTTGATTAAAAAACTGCACTTGATCCTGAAAATAAAACATAAAAAACTGAAGAAGCAGCAATAAAGGGAAAATAATTCCACCTTTAATCCGAATATTCGAAAGGGCGACTAGACCGTTCTTGAAACCTGCACGGATCAGTCCTACGATGATTCCTATCACAATTCCATCGATAACCATATACTAACTTCTCCTTTAGACAGGATATTATATTTTAAAATAATATTTTACAAAAATATGTAAAATAAAAAGGATAAATAGACAAATTTCTCCATAAATATATGGCGATTATATGTTATCTTTGGTATAAAGTCAATCATTGGTTTTGTTCTGTAAAGGTTCTATTCAAGCCATACACACCTGAATGAATGAATAAATGAATGAATAAAAAAAAGGCTGTTCATTGGGTTGAACAACCTCTTACGATAATATACTTGGCTTAAGTCAATTTCACTAAGCTATAATTCTTCTTGCCTTTACGAATAATGATAAACCGGCCATCAAAAGAGTCCTCTACGGTGACATTCATCTCAATGTCATTAACACGTTCGCCATTCATTGAGATCGCACCTTTGGTAATATCCTCGCGGGCTTGGCGTTTGGAAGGCTCAATCCCAAGATCTACAAGCCAATCCACGATGTTTTTGGTTTCTTTCGTCGCCTGGAAGGTAGGCATCTCTTTGAAACCTTGCTCGATTTCGTCGGCTGTTAATGATTTGATATCCCCGCTGAATAACGCTGCTGTGATCTTTTTCGCTTGCTCAAGCAATGCCTCGCCATGAACGAATTTCGTCATTTCTTCGGCCAACGCTTTTTGCGCTTCACGTTTGTGAGGTTCGGTCTGCACCTTTTCAGCCAATCCATCAATCGCTTCTTTATCTAAGAAGGTAAAGAACTTCAAGTATTTGACGACATCACGGTCATCGGTATTCGCCCAGAATTGGTAGAATTCGAATGGCGTTGTCTTGTTCGGATCAAGCCAGATCGCGCCGCCTGCTGTTTTTCCGAACTTGGTTCCGTCAGCTTTCAGCATCAACGGAATCGTGAGTCCGAATGCTTTGGCCTCTGATCCTTCTTTCTTCCGGATTAAGTCTAGACCACTTGTAATGTTCCCCCATTGGTCTGAACCCCCGATTTGCAATTGAACGTCCTCTTCTTTGAACAAATGAAGGTAATCCAGGGATTGAAGAATCTGGTAAGAGAACTCCGTGAAAGAGATTCCGCTATCCAATCGGCTAGCCACGACATCCTTCGCTAACATCGCGTTAATGCTGAAGTTCTTTCCGTAGTCACGTAAGAATTCGATCACGTTGATTTTATGTGACCAATCATAATTGTTCACCATACGAAGTTGATTGCTGCCGTCGGTATCAAAAAGCTTTTTCATTTGTGCCGTTAACGCATCCACGTTCGCTTGCACTTGCTCCATCGTCTGTAAAGAACGTTCTGTCTGACGTCCGCTCGGATCACCGATGGTTCCCGTTGCTCCGCCAATCAAAATCACGGGACTGTGCCCTGCCAACTGGAACCGTTTCAACATCATAAACGGAATCAAATGGCCGATATGCATGCTATCGCCTGTTGGGTCGACGCCGCAATATAAGGAGATTTGTTTCTCATTCACAAGTTCGCGCAATCCTTCTGCGTCTGTCTGCTGGTTAATCGCGTCGCGCCATTCAAGTTCATCAATAATATTCATGATCTTTTTAGCCCCTTTTAATTAATTTATCTTCTACTTCGGATATACGCTGCTCTAGAAAAACAAAAAATCGTCCCTTGTCTATTCTAGACACAGGGACGATTGAATAACCGTGTTACCACCCAAATTGCATTCATAGCGCGATCGTCGCCACGAATACCACTTTTAGCAATAATATCGATTGCCACGCCGCTTAGGTTCAACTAAGATACTCCAGAGTGTAATTCGCAGGTTTGTGTGTGCTAGGTTCCATCAACCCCTAGCTTTCTGAAAACAGTGACAAGCTGCTACTAGGCTCTTTCAACGTATATCAAATATAAGATTACAGACAGTATAGTGAAATAATAATACAATGTCAATCACCATAACCAATTCTGTATTAGTTCTTCCATTTCTCCAGTAAATTCGCCAGTACTTGGGCACTCTCAGCACGTGTCAATGGGTTTGCAGGATGGAACATGTGTTGACCGCTGCCGCGAAGAAGTCCTAACGATACCGCTTCATCAATGGATTGTTGTGCCCAATCGCTAATGTTAGCTTGATCCCTAAATGCTGCATGTGGCATATCCTCTAATTCCTTCATGCCAGATGCCTTATAAGCATTCATAAGCAGTACAGCCATTTCCTCTCGGGTGATCGCAGCATTCGGATGGAACAATCCATCGTTCGACCTGTGAATGAAACCTGCCTTCGCAGCTGCTGATACTTCACCGGCGAACCAGTCATTCGTCTCAACATCAGCGAAAGGAGTATCCTCACCGGTCGGTAACTTCATAAGACGAACGAGTAAGGATACAAATTCACCTCGGGTGACCTCCTTGTTCGGGGAGAACGTCCCATCTGGTAAACCTTTGATGACATGTCTTGCCGCCATATCTTTAATCACTTGTTCTGCCCAATGTCGCGAATCAACATCGGTGAACGACTTGTCGTATGACATCGCGCCATATTGACCCGACTGCGAAACATCGGTTGTTATACGATTCCCTTCCGTTATCGTTCCGCCCACATATTGAATGCGCTTCTGCTCATCAATGCCATAAATCCCAACGCGTGAAGCCTTTGCAGTCTTAGGAATTGGGAGCGTAAGTGTTATTGGTTGTTTAAATGTTTTAAGTTCCGTTTTTGTCCCATCTTTGGATAGGACAAAGATTTGGAGTGTTACGATTTGTTCGCCGGATACAATCGCATCGGATTGCTTTTGCAAATCAGTCATTAGGTTCGTTATTTGCACGGTATCCAGTCGCTTAAGCGCTACGCCGATCTGGACGTCCACCGTGCTGGTGAGTTGTGCCTGCTTCACAGCTTCCTGTAAGACAGAAATCGGTATGGATACTGCCATTCCGTCAAAATCAAGATGAACCGTACCTTGTTTGCCCAAACGCTCCGCTACATTACCCGGCAATTGTACCTGTGTCTTGCCCGCTCCAGCAGAAATGTTCAGCTTACCATCTGGGGCATTCATTAATTCCTTCTCCGTTACGGTATAGACATCCGATGGCTTCGGCTTTGGAGCCGCTGGTGTGCTTGGTGCAGGATTCGAATTGGATGTCCCCGGCCCCGGATTCGTTGTCGGCTGGGATTGGACCGTCAGCGTATAGGATACGCTTTTACCTTGGTATGCTGCTGTAATCACCGTCGTTCCCGGAGCGAGCGCCTTGATCAAACCTGATTCGCTTATGCTAGCGATCGCCGGTTCCGTGCTCGTGAATGTGACACCCGAAGTCAGAACCTCTTCCTGTCCATTCTCATGCACAGCACTTACTGTTACTTGCTGAGTGTTACCCACGGTCATACTAGTTAATGGATTCAGCTTCAACTCTTGGATCGGGGACGCCAAGACGGATAGGCTATACGTCGCGCTAAATCCTTGATACGTAGCTGTTATCGTGGTTACTCCAGCTGCATGTGCTGTGATAAGGCCTGATTCGCTTATGCTAGCGATCGCCGGTTCCGTGCTCGTGAATGCGACATCCGAAGTCAGAACCTCTTCCTGCCCACTCTCATGCACAGCACTCACTGTCACTTGCTGAGTGTTACCTACGTTCATGCTAGTTAATGGATTCAGCTTCAGTTCTTGGATCGGGGACGCCAAGACGGATAGGCTATACGTCGCGCTGAATCCTTGATACGCTGCCGTTATCGTCGTTATCCCAGCCGTATGCGCTGTGATCAGTCCATTAAGGCTAATACTAGCCACCGTCGGTTGTGTACTTGTGAATTCCACACCTGAAGTCAGAACCTCTTCCTCTCCATTCTCATGCACAGCACTCACTGTCACTTGCTGAGTGTTGCCAACGCTCATATCAGTTAATGGATTCAGCTTCAACTCTTGGATCGGGGACGCAAAGACAGATAGGCTATACGTCGCGCTGAATCCTTGATACGTTGCCGTTATCGTGGTGATTCCAGCTGCATGTGCCGTGATAAGACCCGATACGCTTATACTAGCAACTTTGGCATCTGAACTTTGAAATGCAATACCGGATGTGAGTTCCTCTTTGTCGCCGAACACATTCGTGCCAAAAACATGAACCTGCTGGGTTTGCGGAATGATCATACTTGTTAATTCACCTAATTCAATGCCCAAAAGTGACGGCGATGTCGTAGGTTCAGAAATCGTATTGCTCATGACGCTCTCCACATGCAATCGGCTGACCGCCGTTACCGCATAGGTATAGACTTGACCCGGAACAGCTGTATTGTCCGTATAGGTCTGAATCGGACCCTCTGCTCTTCGGACCGTGTCCAAAAGATTCGCGGTATTATTTACATCAGGCGCTTCAAGACCTGATGCTCGATACACCGCATAATAAGTAGGCTGACTGCTTCCGCTATCTTTCCAAGACAGTTGCTTCGCTCCAGAAACCTCGCTTAATCCGACGATTTCCGGTGCATTTGGCACATCTCCCTTTATCCACGGCATAACGGGAATAAGTGCTGGCCGGGCATACATCGATGCAATTGCATCTCTCACACCAAGCGGGTTCGCGAGAACATCTGACGAACTAAACAAGATGTTCCCTGAAACCTTATCCCCATAATCATTATTAAATCGCAGCTGCGCCGGCAGCTGATCTGGGTTCTTCCAGTTATCTTCGCCTACGCGGTAGGCTCCCTGACCAATGTAGAGATGAATATCGTGTTTGCCTGAACCGTCATTTTGACCGTTAATTTCCTTGGTCCACCAATCCATTAATTTCTCGTATGCCGCTGCGGAATATCCAAAATGCCAGTAGATCTGCGGCGCGAGATAATCCACCCAACCTTCTTTCATCCATGTTCGAGTGTCGGCAAATAGACCATCATAATTTTCCTGACCTGCCGTATCTGAGCCTGTAGGGTCTGTTCCCTTGTTTCGCCAAATACCGAACGGGCTGATACCGAATTTCACGTAAGGCTTGATTTGCTTAACGCCTGTATGCAAACCCTTCACGATGGAATTCACATTATCTCTACGCCAGTCTTGAAGATTCATCGTCCCGCCATTCGTTTTGTATGCATCATACTGCTTGCTGTCATTAAAAGGCTCATTGCCCGGATAAGGATAGAAATAATCATCCATATGAATGCCGTCGACATCATAATTCTCTACAATTTCTTTCACGCCGTTGATAATATAATCTTTGGCCTCGGCTACGCCGGGATTAAAGTACAGCTTGCCGCCATTGGCCACAACCCAGTCCGGGTGAAGCCTCGCAGGGTGATTAGGTGCGAGCAGGTTCGGATTATCATGCATGCTAATCCGGTAAGGATTAATCCAAGCATGGAATTCAATATTGCGTTTATGTGTCTCTTCTATCATAAATTTAAGCGGGTCATAGCCGTCGCTTGGCGCCTTCCCTTGCTCTCCCGTTAGCCAGTGCGACCATGGGAAATACTTCGAAGGGAAGAAGGAATCGCTTGTTGGTCTGACCTGAACGAATACAGCATTGATGCCCGTGTCATGCAATTGATCGATGAGGCGAATAAAGTCTTGTCTTTGCTGCTCCGGATCAAATACATTTTTGGTCGGCCAATCAATATTCTCAACGGTAGCAATCCATGCCCCTCGCAACTCCCGCTTCGGATGAGCAGGCGGATTCGTTACGACAACAAGCTGTTGCGCTGTTTTTCCTTCCACCGTAGCCGTAATCAAGGTCGTGCCCGGCGATACCGCCTTCACCTCACCGGTGAGTGAATCGATTGTTGCAATGGCTGGATTCGCACTCGTGAACGCTGCCCCCGAAGGTATTTCTTTTTTCCCTTCGATCTTATAGTCCCCGAAGACTTTAGCCTTCACGGAGTCACCGCCTATAATCACGGAAAATACATTGGCAATTTCAATGCTTTTTAATTCTCCTGCCTTAACTTGTACGGTATAGCTATGCTTCCGTCCTTTATAATTAGCAGTGATGTTCATCGCCCCGATCGCTTTCGCTTGAATCGTCTGGCCCGTGACCACAGCCACTGGGCTTCCCTCTTCCCCTGTAAATACCGTATCCGATGATACATCGACAGGTTCATTCGTTCCAAAGATCGCAAACGCCTTTAGTTTGGCTGTTTCTGTAAGAACAAGTGAAGCCGGTCCTTCCATCTGCAGGGCATCCGGTAGCACAGATTGATCCGAGACGACCAACCGATAGATGGTTGAAAAGGTATTATACGTGGCCGTCAATTCCGTCTCCCCCGTTCCGACCGCCTTGATCCTACCCATCGTATCGATGGTCGCCACATTCTCATTGCTGCTTGTGTAGGTGACGTTACCGTCTACAAGCTGTGGTTCGGCATATCCTTTTCGCGTGACGAGCACCTGAGCTTGCAGCGATTCACCTACCCCCATCGGCATCACGCCCGCCCATTCCAACCCGAACATATCGGTATTTTCATAGACAGCGCTCACCTGGTCCACATAAAGAGTGCCCGAGGTTTTATTGCTCGTCTCTACCAGATATATATAATTCAGTTTGATTGGAAAGTTGCTAGACGGTATATCCGCTGTAACGTAACGCCAACCATTTAGCACTTCACTGCTCCCGGTAAAATCAAGCGTAAATTGTCCTCCCAACTGATCCTGCACTTGGCCGCGAATCCAATGCTTTTTATCTTCACCATAAACCCAGAAGCCGATCTTCTTCGGTTTTCCTGCGATCTCTCGTCCATCTTTTCCTTCTGCATTTTTAAATCGGATATAGGCCGCTGAAGTCCCTCCCGTCCCCGTAAAATCATACTCGAGCTTGCCAGCCTTGAATCCGTATTTCACTGGAGCTGGACGTTCTGACTGCGTCAGAACCGCGGAATTCGACTGTACGGACGTGACGCGAACATCACCGATATCCTCAAAGTCCTCAAACACTTGGGTCCATGCCGTATTGGCGGATGCCATGAGCGAGGGGGCTTCGACGATCACGTTCACTTCCGCGGTGATCCCGTTATACACAGCCTCGATGACACCTGTTGCCGGTTGATCCCCTGTTGTTAGCGTCCCATCCACTAAAGTGCCTATCCCCGGTACGCTGTCCGATTTGATACTCCAGTTAATCTGATCTTGCGGCACTTCTAGTTCCTTAGCGTTTGTATCAAAACCCTTTGCTGTGAACGTCTGTGTAGAATGGGTCGGTATGACCACAGGACTTGGTTCAATCTCCAGACGCGCGGCTTCACCCGTTGGCATGGATTGTTCAATGATTTGAGGGTCTGAATTACTCTGCTCTGTCAGCACATCTACAGTCTCTCCTTCATGGTAGACAGCACTATATACTGGCTTTACCGCAATCGGTATGAATGCGCTTACAATTAAACTTATTATGAGTACTACGCTTAGAGGTCTGCTAAATAATGATAACCTACGTACCATGCATTGCACTTCCCTTCCCCATAACTAAAAGTTTAAAATACATCAAATGCACACCGCAGAGTTATACCTCGGTCATCGTATCACCGCCTCATTCCCCTGTTTAATTCATTTTATGAAATAAAATTTCATAAATAACATTTCATAAAAATTTATTATACGAAATATTCCTTCTAGTATATGAATTACTAGTTTCCTTGTAAACCCTTTTTTGCTTAAAATTTAAAATAAATCACCAATGAGAAAAACCGTCAGGGGATCACCCGACGGTCCTTTATTGTGGGAACTTATAAATCGGTGGATAGGAGATGCATAACGGACATGAGAGACCTTATTGTTTGCTATGCTCATAGATTAGCCGTTTTCGCGGACCTAGATGCCCTTATTCCATTCGAATCATGAGTATACAGCTTATGTTTAGCATGATAAGAGCTGCTGTGTCCGTTCATTTCACTCCGTTCCCTGCACCCTAATTTGATTTCGCCAATCTCTCGAAAAGTTATAAATTCTAGAATGTCAAAAAAAAGCCTTCCCGGTTTCACCCAGAAAAGCTCTTAAACTTATAAAGCAGCTTGATTCATATGAAAGCCTGAAGACGTACGATTGCTTGTGCACGGTCGACGACCTCCAATTTGCTATACAGGTTACTGATATAATTACGCGCCGTACCCTCAGCAATGTGCAGCGTATCGGCGATTTCACGGTTGTTCAGACCCTTGATAATAAGACGGGCCAACTCCTCTTCCCGCTCAGTCAACTTGATGCTGCTCAAATTAGTTTTTTGCAAAAAATCATAATCCTCCGTCAATTTGTTCATTCTTGCCGCCAATTTAGCTGCGACAGAAGCCGGGAGAATGAATTGCCCAGATATCGTATCGCGAATGGAACCAATCATTTTATCCGCATCCATGTCCTTCAGCATATACCCGCTTGCTCCGTGCGCCATCCCTTCGACGATGTAGTCTGTCTCAATAAAAGTCGTCAAAATCAGAATATACATCCCTGGGCAACTCCGCTTGATTCGCTTCAACGCACTAATCCCGTCCATAACAGGCATTTGGATATCCAATAAGACGAGATCCGGGCGAAGCGTCTCCGCCATTTCACAAGCTTCCAGTCCATTCTTAGCAACGCCAATGACCTCTATATCGTCCTCCAAATCAAGAATTGTTCGAAGACCTTCCCGCGTCAGCATTTGATCATCTGCGATGACAATCCTAATTGTTCTCATTTTCGCATCTCCAATCCGCCGCTTCGAATAGGTAAATCAATCCCCAGCAAGCTGCCGCGGTTCGCCCAAGAATCGATCATGAAACGCCCCCCTAATTGTTCAGCTCGCTCTTTCATCGCTTTCAGTCCAAATCCCAGCGTAATCTGATCCGTGCCTAACCCTTTGTCTTCAAGCCTGAATTGCACATACGAGCCTACTAGCTCCAGACTGAAGCGGAACTCCTTGCTCCGACCATGCCGAATCCCATTGGTTAACCCTTCCTGCAGCGCATGATAGATCATTTTTTTATGAAAAATCGATAACTCAGGCACATCATGAATCATCCGATGAATGACAACTCCTGCGTTTCGCTCCGTATCTTGAATAAGTCGATTTAACATCGCGGACAGATCGGCGTATTTGTCCTCCTTCAACATATGGACGGAGCCCCGTATTTCATTTAGGCTATGGCGGACAAGATCCTGTGCCTCATTCAGCCGCTGAACACCCGCTGTTATATCCTTACTGAGCAGCCGTTTGCCAGCCTCGATTTGAAGGATTGTTGATGTGAGCGTATGTCCCACGATGTCATGAATTTCGTGCGCGATACGATTCCGTTCCTCATAAATCGAAACTTCCGCCAGGGCAGCCGACGTCTCACGCATCGATCGTTCCAGACTGCGGGTCCTTTCCTCTACTTGATCTTCCAGATGATGTGTAAGATATTGAATCCCGGCATATAGCTTCGCATTCATAATGGAAATAGCGCATTGCGAGCCCAGCATCTTCAACACATCCAACCGATGCGGCGTAAATATGTTCCGCGAGAGTTTATTCTCCATATAGAGCAGACAAATCAGCTTGTTCTGATGTATCACCGGAAGACAGAGAATCGATTTCAAATCTTTATCCATTACATATGGAATCTGGACAAATAACCCTTCTTGTGCCGCGTCATGCAGCACAACTTCCTCTTGCGTTCTTGCTGCATATCCGATAATGGCTGCGGGAACTAAGTTGGACTCTTCCTCCAGCGGGATGGATTCGATACGAAGCTCCTCTTCCGTTCCATGCACTTCGATAACCCATTTGTCCTCATGGTCAAATAAGAGCGCACCGTATTCGGCCCCTGCATTGTGGAGCATGATGCGCATCAATGTGTCGAGCAGGCGGCTCATCTCCATTTCACCCGACAAGGCTTGCGCCGCCATGACAACGGAGAGTGAATCGACGCGTTCTAAACCCGACTGTCCGCTGATATGCAGCAGATGTCCGTATTTTTGTTCCAAATCTGCGGCTTTCGCTGCTGCGCCCCATTGCACATAGGCTTCATACGCCTCTGTCATATAGACCTTTGCAAGCTGGAGCTTGCCTTGACGAAGACTATATCTACCGTAACATTCCGCAGCGATCGCCAAATCGTGTATATGACCATTCGATCGTGCAGTCTCCATCGATTGCGAATAAAAATCTTCGGCTTGGCGGTTTTTACTTGTCAACCGAGCCATTTCTGCATGGATCAGTAAGTACTTATGCTGATAATTTTCAGGGCAACGCATGGCATATTTCTTCATTTTTTTCAGTCGGTAGCGTAACTTCATCCAACATTCTTTTTGCTCCTCAACCGACATTTCTTCATAAAGCTGTGCCCACACAAGCGATTCATACATGTATTGAACGACACGATTAGAATCATCCTGGCGTAATGCGATGATAGCAGCCGATTTCTTCAACGCCTCATTCGCCTCTTGATACTGACCGAACAAATAACCGGGTAAATATTGCAGCGTGTAGACAAGCTCTTGAATCATTTGGAACTCATCTCCGTGAACCGAATCCGCGAAATCCTCCCGCATAACATCCGATAATTCGAAAGGATCATCCGGTGCTCGGTATCCTGTTAGACGGACAAGCAGCGATGTAAATATAGCTGCTTGCTTCCAATGCAGGCTGTTATTATGACGTTGAAAATCCCCCGACTGCGCAATTAGTCGATCATAAATGTCCCCAAGTGGATGACCGAATTGAAGCAATGAAGCACAATTGACGAGTACGCTCTGATTCCCATGCCACAGATCCCCAGACTCGAGTCCTACTTTGCCAGCGTGATCCGTAAACATCTTAAGCAGCGTTGGATCATAGCGGCGCCAGCTATCGTAACACAAGGTGAATGAAGTCAGCGTCTTCACATACAGCGTTGGGTAAGGTCTTGATACGTTACAGGCCAGCATCCCCCACGTAAATGCCTCTTCATCTTGCCGAAAGTGAAAATAAAGAAACATGGCGTATCCCACAAACCCGATCGAAGCTTCCGGAGTCAAGCCATAATCCAGCGTCATTTCAAGCATGGTGAAGGTGGATGCAAGCCAGCCTTTCGGATGTATAAAGTAGCAGGCATGGCCCGTATGGACTAAGGCGGTCATAGCTACTCTGCGCGTTTCTTCGTTCATCGGCGGAAGTTGACCAAGCGATTCAAGCGGATGTTTGCGGATTTTCCGACGCAGCCTAAGCCATTGAAGGGTCAGTTGGGTTGAACTTGGCGTGAAATTGTGGCGCACATCTAACAAAGCCAAGGTTGTACGCCCTAAAGAAATAACCTTCTCATAATTGTCATGATTCGCCTCCAACTGAATCTTTATCGTGCAGACGCGCGCCTTGTCCAAATTTGTTGCCGCTTTGTGAATTAATATATCGAACAAATCATTCGCCGTCTCGAACTGGGCACACAAGAATTCCGTCTCCGCCCGTTCTTGGAAAGCACTGAAGGTTAAGGCATAGTCTTGATTCCAACTTTCTTCATCTAACAATGACGTCGCTTGGCGCAAATACGCGAGCGATGTCTCATAGGCGGTGGATTGCTTCGCCTTCAAACCCGCCTGCAAGTTCAATGCTGCCACTTCCAGCTTCTGTTCCGGACATGGGATCCGCGCTAAGGCTTGATTTAAATGGTTAACCGCTTCGAAAATGTTAGTCCCCTCACCTGATTTCATACGATGTATGAAAAGCCAGCCGATTCTCCCATGCAAGTCAGGACGTTCTATCTCGTCAACAAGTGCATAGGCGGCTTGATGAATACGGTCATGTTGAAATCTGTACTGCTGAGCTCCTTCAACCCCAACAGGCTGTAGCAAACGCTCGTGCATCGCGATCGTCATCACTTCGGCAAGCTCGTGTAAGGAAAGTTCCGTAATCGAAGAAAGGGTATTAAGGTCAAAACTGCTGCCCAAAAATGCAGCCCTTCCAAGAACGTAAACCGTAGGATATGAAAACAACTTCAGCTTATCTGATAGATAGTCGGCTGCATTATCCGGCACGCTCATCTCGCCAATGCGCTGTAGATCCCATTGCCAGCTTCCGCTCCATTCGTCAAAGGTTACCTGTTTGTCGTCAATTAAATCTTGAAGAAATTGCTTAAGGAAAAACGGATTTCCTTCCGTCTTGTGCAGCAATAGCTGTGCAAGTTCGTCCGTATCAGAACCTTGGTAACGCATGGCATCCCTTATCAGCTGCTGCAGATCTTCGAGTTCGAGCGCCTTCAGATGAATGCTGCTCATGGCTATGTTCCGTTCTGCAAGCTCCTCGCTGAGTCGATGGACCGGATGCGAGACTGAAGTTTCTGCTCGACAAGCCATGACGATAAGGAGATTCTTCGTTGCCCGATCCTCTAGCAGGTGGGCGAGATATTGAAGCGACGCATCATCCGCCCACTGAAGGTCGTCTAAGAATACCACCAAAGGATGGTTGGGATGAAGGAACAGTTGGAGAAATCGATTCATTATCGTATGCAATCGGTGCTGGGCTTGCACAGGTGGTAAAGGCTGCACTTGCTGTTGCTTGCCAATAAGCAATTCCAACTTGGGAACGAAATCAATCAGAAGCTGTCCATAGCCATCTACCGCGTTCAGAATACGAAGCTTCCACACTTCCTCTTGCAGCTTGTTCTCCATCAATAGTTGACCGACTAATTCTCCTATGGCCTGTACCCATACATCATAAGGGAGTGCGGTGTGTTGTGGATTACACTTGCCCTTCGCGAATATACCTTCAAATGGAACTAATTTACGAAATGTTTCTCTGACCAAGGAAGTTTTCCCTATCCCCCCGCTTCCTTTGATCCAGACAACCTCTGCAGCCCCCTCCGACGCCCTTTGCAGCGCTTCTTGCAAACATCGTTGTTCTTTCCGTCGACCGTAGAAATGAGCTGGAACCGTCCAGCGCTCAGGAATATCTCGGCTTGCAAGCACAAAGGAGTCGACTTTCCCAGAAGCTTGATATTGTTCGAGGCACTCCTGCAGATCCGACTTCAGTCCAAACGCGCTAGCATATCTTGCATCAGGCATCTTCTCCATACATTTTCCGATAATGTCCGAGACGGGTCTAGGTATCGAGAGAACTCGATGATGTAGAGGTTGGGGTGTACTGGCAAGATGGCGGTATACGATATCCAGCACATCTTGAAACGCAAAAGGAAGGCTGCCTGATAACCATTCATATAAAGTAATACCCAGCGAATAAAAATCAGAACGATAATCCGGCGTGATTCCTGTTCTGCCCGTCAGCTCCGGCGAAATATAGGGTAGAATATCGTCCGATCGACCACTTAACAACGGCAGCGGACTCTTCTCCTGTTCCGTTGAACACCTGCGAATATCGATAAATTTCACTTCAAATGTATCGGGATTCACGATCAGATGGAAGGGAGTGATGTCATGAAGTGTCATTTTCTCACGATGGATTTGCATAAGACTATCGACTGCAGCAATGGCAATACGAAGCAGGACAGGTAACCCTAAGGCATTCGAACGTGTACACAATACCCGATCCAGCCTACTTCCTCCGATATCTTGTAAGAACATCATGGGCCGCTCCGCTATGATTTCCAGATGATAAACTTCTAACGCGCCCCGACCCCCTAAACGCGTAAGCTTATCATATTCATAACGAAAAGCTTCTATCATCGCGGGACCTGGAAATTCATCGCATGTCGTCTTGAGAATCACATTTCTACGATCCTTAAGACGTAACAATCTATATAACTGGATATCTCCATGACTCCCTATGACATCCAATGTTTGATAACCTGGTATCTCGATCATAATTCCACACTCCCTAATGGTATAGATGAAATCCGAAGCTCGTCCATTTTCCGTTAAATTATACCAATTATATCATCGGATTTGGTTGAATGAACACTTGAATAAAGCAGACGGAATATGCAAATAGACCGCCCAGAGGACGGTCCTGTTCATTATTCAACTTTACGTTTGGTTTTGTTTTTGCAGCAGATCATTTATCTATCAAATATCCGTCTTCGGCGATTGCTCCTAATTTTATACCATAACTGACGATCACCATCTTTGAAGACACGAATGCCCACCCATCGGAAAGGTGTCCAAACTTCTTTAAATATCAAATATCCTGCCATTGCTATCCCCCCGATACTCTTCCTCTTCATCTATCTAAAATTTTAATGGATTGGTCCCTTGTTACATAGTGAGCGTTGTCATGAATTCTGTCATATGACAAACATAAAAAAGGACCCTTTCGGGTCCTTCCAGCCTGTAGACAAAGTTCCATTAGGAACAAGTCAGCAGGCGTTTTTATATTCTGATATACTCGTTACTCTGACAGCTTCACCGGGCGTCCTGTACGAGCGGACTCATATACCGCCAATATAATTTCCAGTGGTTTTTGTGCGGTATCGCCATTCATTTTCGGTTCACGATCCTCTTCAATTGCTTCAATCATATCGATGAATTGTCTTGCATGCCCCTGGGTAGCAATAGCGGTTGGATCAGCACTTCCTGTATCATCTTGAGCCCCGGATTCCTTTTCCTCGTGAGCTCCACCAAAGTGACCGACTTCACCGTTCTCATATTGGTCACGGAATTTGCAGTGAACGAGCTGATCATTATCAATTACGGCCGAACCATCTCTACCAACAATTTCAATTCGAGCTGATAGTCCCGGGAAAGCACATGTTGTTCCCACAAGTGTTCCTATCGCCCCATTACGAAAACGCAACGTCGCAACAGCAGTATCCTCAACTTCCATCCTCTCGTGACCTAATGTTTCACAATGAGCATATACGCTGTCAACGGGTCCCATCAAGTGCTGCAATACGTCAACGGTATGAACACCTTGATTCATAAGCGCACCGCCGCCGTCCAGCTCCCAGGTAGCTCTCCAGTCGCCGCTGTCATAATAATCTTGAGATCGGTACCAGTTAATCGCACCTGTGCCGAGGATAAGTTTTCCGAATCTGCCGTTGTCCACCTGCTTCTTCACTTCAACCGTTGAAGGCTGGAAACGATGCTGTGAAATAACAGCCAACTTCACTCCTGCTTGCTTGCAAGCTTCATTCATTAGCTTCGCCTTATCCATGGTAACTTCTATAGGTTTCTCACAAATGATTTGCTTGCCTGCCTTAGCGCAGATCATAACGTGTTCCGCATGCATACCGCTCGGAGTCGCGATCGTCACAATGTCCATACCAACATGCTGCAGAATCTCATCAATATTCGTATACCATTCACAATGATGCTTCTCAGCCAGCTCCTGTGCGCGTTCAGGAATGATGTCGCATACAGCAACTAGTACTGCATTATCAATTGTTGAAATGGTTGCCGCGTGATGTTTTCCGATATTGCCTGCTCCAATAATTGCAAAACGATATTGTTTTTGAGACATTCTAAATACACTCCTTCTAAACAAGTGGTTACTCCCAATCCCAATGTAATTCATCCAAAATGACCTTGCATGCTTGAGTCGCTTCCTTAAACAGCTGAGCACCACTAAAGCCTTTAAAGGTTCCCGCAGATTGAAGATGCGGCTCTAATGATAAAAATCCGTTATAGCCTTCCTGTTTAAGAGCAGCCAGCGCTTCCTTTACTTGTCCGTCGCCTTTGCCGGCAACCGTAACATGACCATCCGAGTGAATAGCATCCTTAATATGTACATATTCAATGTACGGCTTAAGAATTGGGAAAGCTTCCTTAAAAGGCTTAACCCCGCACTGTACAAAGTTTGCTGGATCATAAGCTGCACGTAAGCTTGGAGAGTTTACTGTTTGGAGAATATCCAGACAGCGCTCGCTTGTGTCACCGAATATATCTTTTTCATTCTCATGAAGCAGAATAATTTCCCTTTTTTCAGCGCGTTTTACCAGTTGATTCATTCGCTCCATTACTTCATCACGATAACGGGATGGATCATTATTTTCGGGAATAAAGAAGGAGAATACGCGAATATAGCGAGTGTTGAAATATTCAGCAACATGTAAAGCACGTTCAAAATCTTGGAGATGCGGCTCGAACGGATCTTCAATTGAAATTTTTCCGATTGGCGATCCAATCGACGAAACACCTATTTCACGACGTTGCAGTTCTTCTTTAACAGCAGCAAGCTCCGCATCATTTAGCTTCAATACATTTTTGCCCCAGACTCCACGGAACTCTAAATAACGCATCGATTCCGATTCTAGACAAGTTAACTGTTCATTCAAATCTGTTGATATTTCATCGGAAAATCCTGTTAATGTGATCATATGGACTTATCCACTCCTTCAGATTTTGTTTTATCATACCATTACTGTAAATTTGCTACTGTGTCATCTGCACGTTTAATAAAATCTTCATACGCTTTTTCAGGAGTAATTTTATTGAACATAACACCTTGGAATGTGGATTGCATATCTTTGTTGAAATCTGTCCAACCCGCTGGCAATGATGTAAACGGTTGTGCGTTATTTGAAATTTTATCAATCATTTCTTTTCCCAAAAGATCTCCAACGCTCAAATCAGCCTGGATGCTGTTTAATACATCATTATTCACTGGAGTACCGCGTTCTGTTTTCAGAATTTTACCAGCTTCTACATCATTTAATAACCAGTCAATTAACTTTTTTGATTCTTCGGCTTGCTTCGATACAGAGCTTACCGTCCAGAAGAAGGTTGGCTTCAGCCAGCTTCCTGCCTCTTTAGCCATAGGAAAGGCTGCAACGCCGATTTTACCTGGCATTAAGCCATCATAAGCGCCAGCCTGAGCAGCATGCATCGCTTTAATAAGGATGTTGCCTTTAACAAGATTATCGAACTGTGCATCAAGCTCAACATCAGCAACAGATTGATCTACCGGTGGAACAATTCCTTCCTTACGGAAATCTCTCCAAGTGTTGGCCCATTCTAACCAAGTATCTTTATCCAAATTAAGTTTTTCATCTACATATAAAGGACCTTTACCTTTAGCTAATTGGTAAGCGGTATACTCAAGTTCGCCTTTTGACATGTCTATAGAAAAAAATTTATCTTTGGGCAATTTAGTACGAGCATCACGAGCCACTGTGAAGAATTCGTCCCACGTCCAACCTTCCTTAGGCTCTTCGATTCCATACTCTGCGAATAGTTCTTTGTTATACACCATTCCATATCCGTTTCTCCCGGCTGGAATCGCATATTGCTTGCCATTCACTTTCCCGGCTTCCATGAGGTCCGCATCAATTTTCGGCAAGCTCAGATCAGTTAGATCCATAAGCTGATTACGTTTCGCATAGTCCCCTAAATAAGCAGCGTCCATTTGAATAATATCAGGCAAATTTTTAGCTGCTGACAAGGTAGCAAGCTTGTCCCAATAGCCGTCCCAACCTGAATACTCCGGTTCAATCTTTACATGTGGATTTAGTTCTTCATATAATTTAATCGCTTTCAAAGTTACATCATGTCTAGATTGTGAACCCCACCACATCATTCTTAACGTAACGTCTTGATTCCCTGAAGTTGTTCCAGAAGTACCCGCTGTGCCTGATGCAGCCTCATCTTTATTTCCCCCACTACATGCCGTAATTGAAGCGACTAGTGTTAAAGCCAATAACCCCGTGAACCATTTCTTTGTTCGCATCACGTATCCTCCTTTTTTGGTTAGGTTGCTGTACAAGAAAATGTTATCATAGGGCTAATTTATTGAATACGAGATGGATGTCTGATTTGTATCAATATTTGACGAAAAACCTGTTTTATAGGTTTCATACAATTGAGTCGGATTCAACCCTGTAAACTTTTTGAATAATGTGTTGAAATACGGAACGTTCTTGTATCCTACTTTCTCTGAAACCTCGTAAATCAGATATTTACCTTCCATGATCATCGCTTTCGCTTTTTCAATGCGCACTCGGGTAACGTAGTTATTGAATGTATCTCCTGTTGCGTTTTTGAATATATAACTTAGATAGCTGCGAGACATACAGATTTGATCAGCAATTTCACCAAGTGCCAGCTCTTTGTGATAATTTTCGTGAACACACTTTATGATAAAATCAACGGCATGACGGTGCTTTAGGTTGACATTCGATTGAAATTGCTTGCCTATATGCTTCAACTTCTCTATCAACCACTTTTCCAGTTCTTGAGGTGTCGAAAGCGAATCCAGCTCATCAAGCATTTGCTCCTTTGGATAAAAGCTGTCGATCTGTATACCTGCTTTTGCAAACGAATTCACAATGATGATCCACAATTCATAACCATAATTTCGAAGGTAAACCATAGGAACCTTATGTATTCCATCCAAATGAATAATAAACTGCTGAACAATGGTAATGGCCTGATCTATTTGCGTATACGAAATAGCTTCGGATAACTCTTGGTATAACTTAAATGGATGCATCTCATGCTTCAGATCATTGTATAGGTGGATCTCTTTCTTCGAGAATTCCTCAGGAAGCGCAAACACCAAGCCCGACTTCCCTATTCGCTTATTTTTGTAAAACAAGGCTATAAACCCTTCCTCTGTCGAACGGGCAATATCTCTCCACTGTTCTTTTAATCCGCCTATACCAATAGAAATCTCAATTTTTAAGTAAGCGAACACGGATTCAGCAATACGCTCTGCTAATTCAACGACATGCTGCAAGGGTGTCTCCTCAGCCGCTTGATTGTTCAAATGAAGCAGTAAAGCGCAGTGATGACTGTACAACTCAACAAAATTAAACTCAGGCCAATGCTGCTGAGAAATTTCCTGAATAATATTATTTAATCCAAAATAAAATAAACTTTGATCAACAAGCGACATTCCTGCCAATCGATCCGTCTTCATCATCTCAATTACGAGCACCATATGACTTTTATAGTTCCAGTGCTTAAATCTCTGATTCATCTCCTGTACTTGCTGAAAATCCGAATCATGTGTGCCGGTAACGACATAATGCAACCACTTCTTCTGAACATACGGCTCATAGACTGTAAGCTTTTGCTTAAGCTGAGCTTGTTCGATTTGCTCCATTTGAAGCGCCTTTAAGTCCTCAATCGATTTCATAAGCACTTCTTTCATCGTTTCCAACGAGATTGGCTTGCTTAAATAATCATCAACTTGTAAACGCAAGGCTTGTCTTGCATAATCAAAGTCAGAATATCCGGATAACACAATAATTTTGCCGGCAAAGTTATGCAATCGCAATTGCTCAACCATTTCAAGTCCGTTCATAACAGGCATATAAATGTCGGTAATCACAATATCAGGATTTTGTTCAAATATTAGCTTCATGCCCTCTTGACCATCGGTGGCATCCCCTACAACCTCAATTTCAAGCTCACTCCAAATTGGAATATTGCGCATGATCTGAATTATTTTATGCTCATCATCAACAATAACTGCTTTCCACATAGCGTTCTCCCTTCAAAATAAATCAGATAAAATAATCTCCCTTATCTCGCTTCGGAACATAAATATGGATCGTTGTACCTTGATTAAGTTCGCTTGTTATAGATACTCCATATGGTTCTCCAAACAAAGCGTCAATCCGCTCTCTTACATTGCGAATTCCGTAACCGCCTATATTGGCCTGATATGTAGGAATTCGATTGGTTTGAAACCCTTGGCCATCATCTTGTATACTGAAAAGAATGCCCGCCTCCTTCTCTTCTACGCGAATAACAATCGAGCCTCCATTACGACCATGAAAGCCGTGCATAATCGCATTTTCTACAAATGGCTGCAGCAGCATCTTCGGTACATAATAATTTTCCAAAGCCGAAGGTAAATCCAATGTTACATCCAACCGATGGGGCTCCATCCGAATGCGTTGGATTTGCAGATAATAATTGATATACGTCATCTCTTCATGAACTGTTAAAATAGACTCCCCTCGGGAAAGCCCCATCCTGAACATTTTTCCTGTTAACTCTAAAATACGGCTAATTTGGGGTTGATTCGCTTCAATTGCCATCCAATTGATTTGATCCAGTGTATTATATAAGAAATGCGGGTTGATCATCGCTTGCAGGGCTTTTACATCCAGTTCCTTCTGTCTGATATATTGCTTCTCCAAGTCGATGTACAACTGCTTGACTCTTTCCATTAGATTGCTATAGCCACTGAATAAAATACCAAACTCATTCGTATAATCGCCAGGCATCTTGACTGGCTGCATATCAACGGAGAATCGCCCCATTGCGCGTGTCATAATAATAATTGGTTTCATAAATCTATGTGACAGGAGTAAAGTGAAAAATAATGCAACCATCACGGCAATTAATCCAATGGCGCCTAGCATATATGCGATTCTGAGACTGTCATTCGCTATCTCTTTCCACGGCGTAAACTGAATGATGCTCCATTTCGTTGTTCGATTATTCGATTCAGTAACAAGATAACTTTGATTCAAATCAGTCTTTTGATTGCGGTAACGATCAGGTTCCTTGCTATACACCGTAATGAACTCATTAAGCTTCGAGTTTATCTCCATAGAAAACCCCGCGCTTGTGATGAGATTCTGTCCGTTACCCATTAATACCCTCTTAATTCCCTGATTCTCATTTTCACGATTTAATAATGTATTATGAACAGCTGACATCTTCATATTTAACACAAGTAAGCCCAGATATTTGCCTGAATTCGAATACACTTTCCGAGCGAAGCTGATGACGGTTTCCGTACCTCCTATTCCTATTTTTCGTTCACCCACCCATGCAAAATCAGATAATTCAACCCGAGAAAACCATTCTTCATTCCTCGCTTCCTCAAGCTCTATGAAACTAACTGGAAGATTCGGTTTTGGCAGCGGATTTCTCATATAGATTTGGATTGAATCGACCGTATTATTCCAGCTATATACTAAATTTGTAAAATAGGAGGTTAATTTCTGACTTGCAACCAATCGATCGTACATATCCATATCAAGCTCTTCATAGTTCAAATAGTTAAGAAAATCATTGTTTCGTGTAATAGACAATGCGATTTGTTCAACAGAACTCATCTGGTTGTCGATCCTTATACTAAGCTCGTTAAGGATTTCCTGTTGATATTTTGAAGCTTGATTCGACATGTATGAAGATGCGACCTTGTAACTTACAGCCATAAGCACGATTAGCAGAGCGGCCATAAATCCGGCAAATAAGATAAAAAACAACCTACCTAGACGGTAGGTTTTAAATGGATTTCGCATAAAATTCACAGCACCTCACACTAAACCAGGTTACGTATATACAATTGAGTCCAAATTGAATCCTATCCTTTTAGACCGGTAGTGGCAATGCCTTCAACGAAATATTTCTGTGCTAAAAAGAAAATAACAACTGACGGTATGATAGAAAGAAGCGACATGGATAGCATTTGGCCCCATTCCACTGCGGACTGCGAATCCATGAACAACCGTAATGCAAGGCCAACCGTAAATTTATCTACAGAGCTGATGTACAGCAATTGCTGGAAGAAATCGTCCCACGTCCACATGAAGCAGTAAATCGCAACGGTAATGAGCGCCGGCTTAATTAACGGCATGATGATATGCCAGTAAATGCCGAAGGTTGAACAACCATCAATTGTTGCTGATTCATCCAGTTCACGCGGAAGTCCGCGAATAAATTGAACAAGCAGGAAGACGAAAAACCCACCGCCGCCAAAAAAATGCGGAGTAATGATTGGCAAATACGTGTTGATCCAATCGAGTTTGAAGAATATAACATATTGAGGAATAATAAGTACTTGGGAAGGAATCATCATTGTCATAAGCAGCATCGAGAACCATAGGTTGCTGAACTTAAATTTCACGCGTGCAAAACCGAAAGCAATTAAACTAGCAGATATGACTGTTCCTGCTACACTAAACAATTCAATAACGAAGGTGTTCGTAAAAAATTTAGTGAACGTATGACCTGGAATGGCTGTCCATCCATTTACATAGTTACTCCATTGTGGCACACTTGGAAAAATATTAGGCAAGCTCAATTCCGCATTCGTTTTAAGTGATGCACCAATCCACCAAATAACGGGATAGATCATAATTAAGCTCAAGAGCACAAGAAGGATATGCGTATTCATTTGTTTTTGTTTGATCCATTCTTTCGTTGTCATAATTATTTATCCCCTCCCGACTCATAGAACACCCAATACTTCGAAACCGTGAAGTTAATAATGGTGGCTATACCAATGATAATCAGCATTACCCATGCAAGCGCCGAGGCGTAGCCCATTTGAAATGAACCAAATGCTTTATCATACAGATATAATGCGTACATATAAGTGGATTTCACAGGACCACCTTTGGTGATAACATACGCTTGAGTAAACATTTGAAATGAATTAATAATGCCTAGGATAAGGTTAAACAGAATAACAGGAGAAAGCATGGGAAGCGTAACACTGAAAAATTTACGAATCATTCCCGCCCCATCTACAGATGATGCTTCGTACAATTCCTTGGGAATTTGCTTCAGTCCCGCCAAGAAAATAATCATAGCCGAACCGAATTGCCACGCTTGAAGCAATACTAATGTACTTAATGCTGTATCGGGATTCGATACTAAACCGATGCCTTCCATCCCAAAAATCGCAAGAAATTTGCTTATGAATCCGTCAATTCCGAAAATGTTCTTCCATAACACTGCGACCGCTATACTTCCCCCAATGATAGATGGAAAATATATCAACGTACGATAGAATGACATACCTTTCATGTTTTTGTTGAGCAGCATCGCAACTAACAATGCGAACATTAGCTTTAACGGCACTGCAAAAATAACATAGGTAAACGTGACACCGAGTGATGTCTTAAAGGTTGGGTCACTCGTAAACATCCTCATATAGTTTTTTGTTCCTACCCATTGTGCCGGCTGCAGCAGCGAGTAGTCTGTAAATGAAAAGTATAACGATTGCATCATAGGGAATAAAGTAAGTAGAAAAAAACCAATTAAAAACGGTGAAATAAATAAATAACCAGTCAAATTTTGTCTCGTTTTCATAGGCTACACCTCGCTCGTATGGTCGAATTGATCTGCAAGTAAAGTTTCATCACTCCCTGACCTTATTAGTATTAATTATATGAGTGAGCATTTTCCATTTAAAGTATAGAGATGAGCTATTTCTTTCAACATATGACTTTTCTCATGGAAATCACGATAAGGAGGGCAAGTATGGAAAGTACGAATTGCGAGGGGAAAAAGGACAATCTACTAACAAAATACGAAGAACGTCTGTCATCTAGAAAATCTTGATATGCAAATTTTAATAACATAAAAAAGACTACCTCCTGTTTTTAGGAAGTAGTCTATACTTTAGAAATTAGTTTTTTACGTGACCAGTTCTCAAACTGGGGGAAATAGCCTAGACTATTTCTCAGATGTAAGGTCTGATACCTTACATCATACCGCCCATGCCACCCATTCCGCCCATATCAGGCATAGCTGGTTTGTTCGGTTCTGGTTTGTCAGCGATAACCGCTTCTGTAGTCAAGAACATAGCTGCTACAGATGCTGCGTTTTGCAATGCATAACGTGTTACTTTCGCTGGGTCAACGATACCTGACAAAGCCTTTTAAGCAAATGTATCACTGTTATTAATAACAAATTTAGAGCAATGACCGCTTCTTGCAATCATGCTTACAATTACATTGTAAAGTGGTGGTTGTTTTTTGTAAATACTCTCTTCAACTCTTACTTAGATTCATCGAACAACCCATTAATTTCAGACACAAAAAACTCTCTATCATCGACTAACTAAAGCGACTGGTTGACGTTCTCCACCTCGCTTACGATACGAACAGAGATTTTCTCTAACACATCCCAAAGGATATGTGCCCAGTTCGCAGTCATACCATCGATAGCAGTTACTGATTAAAATTCGGATTAGATTTTCATCACTATATCTCTTGTATCACTTTTTTAACAATGCTCCACGCTAAAGCTGCGTTCTCTTCGTTAACAATAATAGAAGTTTTTCGTTTTTCAACACCAGGATGGATTAAGTTTCTAAAACCTCTTATGGCATGAGAAAGATGGTACAGTTGAAGATCAATGTATGCTTCTTTATTCGCAATATACAATAACTCATTCAAGTCCATTTGATTGGTTTTCTTACTTTTTCCATTCTCCAAAATATACGATGTTATATTTTTTGATGTTATGTGATCTAAAAGAACCGCTTCAATTATGCTACCACTCATTATTAGTGATGTTTTATAAGATTTAGTAATTAGTGCAATCACATTTTCATTAAGGTCTCTTTCTAACATACTTTTTAATTCAGGATTAACAACTTTATCGAGAGATTTTATCAATTTCTCATCAAATCCAAACTTATTATATTGATCTATATTAATGTTCTCAGCAATACTTATCAATTCATTTTCTCTTTGGTTCACTAATTGTAATTCTTCTATCAACTCAACTATTTTTGAATTTATTCGATAAACTGAACTATTAGTATCTATGTTATGATCAGCTGTTTTAATCACATATTTTTTTTCTAAGAATGATTTAATTAACTCATTAGCTTTTATTTCTGAAACACCAAGGAATTGGGGCAACTGTCTATAAGGACATACTATAAATCCATCTATATTTCTTTGTTTTGAAAATGATATTAACTTTCCCTTTATCCAAGCATTCTCTGAGTTAAAAACAATCGCTGATTTATTTATTTCTTCTTCTTGCTTTTCTTGTTCAACAACTAGTTTTGTTACGTTTTCATAGTTATTCAATGCAGTTTTATCATCAGGTTTTAATTCTACCGCCTTCTTGAACATCTCTTGAGCCTTATGAAGGTCATTTTGTTTGCGGTAGATAACTCCTAAATTATTCAAGGAGGCATTCGTATCTCCATGCTTTTTTTGGTACAATTCATAAATTTCTTTTGCTGAGTTTAAATCTCCTTTCTCCGAAAACGAATATGCAACTTCAAACAAGAAATCACCTTTCATCAAATTCGTATTAAAAGATTTAAATATCCCAAGAATTTCATTATATCTTTTTAAAGAATATAATTTCTCTATAAGCGCTTCACAAATCGCTCCAGAGTATATCTTATTTTTTAAAAAGTCAGTCTGAATGATATTGATCAAACTATTTGTCATTTCAAGTACATCGTCAAGTCCAGAACTATTAATAAAACCCCAAAAATATTCACTCTCTAAATATTTTTCGTTCTTTTCGAACGTGTATTTTATAAGTGACAGACCATAATTGAATGCATCTAGATTCCTATCATTCGACTCCGCAATGTTCTTAAGTGTCTCAATATAAATAAAAGTATTAGGCAAGTATCTATTCGCATATTCAAGGTCTTTAATAACTCTTTTTTCATTCTTTTTATCATCTACGTTTGAAAGGTAAATCCCTCTCAAACCTTTGATTTTTGCCAAAATATTTGGATTTTTAGTGTTATTCTCTAGTTCTTGGAAAAATCCTAATAACTCAGTTTCAAATGAAAATGTAAACTCAGGATATGAGTACAGTTCCGCTGATATTGCATAATCAAATGGAATTTCATCAAACAACTCAAAACCTTTATTAATTTCTCCTTGCTTTAGATTACAAAGAACAGCTCCTATAAAAGGAGCAACATCAAGCTCTTGATTTATATCTTCCTCTATTAGAAAAGTAAATATACTCTTAGCCTTAGATATATCATTAATTCTATAAGAACAAAATCCCTTTGCTAGTTCAATAAGAAGAAAAAAGTCTTTGCTTTCAACATTCATCTTTATAGCAATATCATACGCATCTTGATATTTCCCTAGTCCGTAATAATAAGAGAACATATAGTTATATATTTCATTTGAACAGATTCCCTTTTTGGTTATCTCCTGATATATTTCTTCTTTTTCTTTGATATTACTTTGTATAAGTAATCTCTTATTAAGTTCAAAACTATCAGGAAATACTTCAAGCCCCTTTTTTATTAGTCTTAATGAATGATTCTTGTTCTCTTCCTTTCCAGCTAAAAAAATAAATGCATATTCATATACATATTCTCCATTAATGACATTTTGAAAATGCTTTTTAGATTTTTCATCTGATTTCTTGGGGTTATCATATTTAGAATATAAGATGCCTAAATAGAAATCGATCGCAGTGTTATTGTAATCTTCATTTTTTAACTCTAAAAGCAATTTTTCAGCGTCATCATAAAGTCTTTCTTCCAATAATGTGGTTATCTGTTGAAATTTCTCTTCCACAATAACATTCATCCTTTCTAGAAAAATTATTAAAGATGGTTAATAGATTTATATTAATCCCTCGAATTTAATTATTTCACTATCATAGTAATACCAGATAATCAATAGTTATATATTACCACATTATGTCGAATCATTATAGATTTTACCTCCTACACAAAAAGAGACAATCCTATTGACTGTCCTTTATTTGTAGCTCTTTCCTATCTAAACACTGCAACTGTATCAAGCCCTGATACAGTGGTACTGCTAAAATTCCAATTCCCAAGCGAGTAGCTACTTCTTGTCGAACTGGAGAACCTTAAATTCTCGCTGCCATTATGCTTTATTGTTATAAATTAAGAGGAGCTGGCTATAGGAACTTTGAAAGGGAGTATTGTATTAAACAATATATCAAATACTACCTTGGTGTGAGCCTCTAAGTGCTAGGGAGACATAACACAACAATCTGGACTTGAAAAGTTTTATATATCCCCCACTACCATCCCTTATCCGCATGAAATGCAGTTTTTATCAGTAATTAAATAAAAAGGAAGGTCGTCACATTACCCAATAGAATGTACTTGGATGATGTGTTACCTTCCCAATTTATAGATTAATACAGATAATTCAGCAGTAGAATTAATCTTAACCATACGTTAGGGTGTTACTGTACTGTTTCCTTTCGCTTGGCAATTGCTCTATATAATGTAGCCCGCTTCACACTAGTTAACTCCTCTATCTCTTTGACCGTGTGAGATTGTGCATCATACAACTTCAAAGCTTGTTCAATCTTTTTCTGATCGCTTACTGGTCTACCACCTTTACGTCCTCTTGTTCAAGCCTCTATTAAACCACCTGTGTACGTTCAATAATTATGTTGCGCTCAAACTCTGCAAAAACATCTAACATTCCAAATAGAGCCTTACCTGCTGCCGTTGTAGTATCTATGTTGTCATTAATCGAAACCAAGTTCGCTCCTTTTTGCTGAATATCATCAAGTACTTGAATCAGTTTAACCGTAGAGCGGGCGAGCCTGTCCAACTTATAAACTACAAGCGTATCATCTTGACCCAATATATAGGGCAATCTGTAACTGCTCTCTTGTCATTTAATATACCACCTTGATTCTTTAAAAATATTTTATGCTGCGTTGATTGTCCATAATTTCATATATATATGGAAATTACACGTTCATTATAAAAAGTATGTATAAACATTCTTTATTTTATTATTCATTTTGATTTGCTTAATTTCATTGAAATCTTCTCACCTCCTTTTCTTATCGCTAATATATCAAAATCAAAACATAAAAAGTAAATAGTTTTTTTTGAAAAATCTCGATTGTAAATAAAACTGTTCTTTTTACATATAAATATCTTATTATAAATGGGAGATAACCTTTAAGAATACTAAAAAAAATATTGGAGCGAAAATGATGAACTATCAAGACATTCAATGGATTTTTAGTGGTATTGGAGTTGCAATCTTTGCGGCAATTAAAATCACTAATATTATTAACCCATTCAGTATTATTACAAACTCTAAGGAGGAGATACTATTTAGTAATAACATTAATAAAATATCTAATAAGATATTTCTCTTTTTCTTCACAATCATTTTTTTAACAATATATTTTACAGTATTCTCAAACATAGATCTAAAAGAAGATTCCTCTAATTTTCTCTTAAAGGTATTTATTTCATGGTGGTCTTTAGGAGTAATGTTAGTTTTACTTCTTTTTTTTAATATCCTTATTTTCTCAAAAAAAATAAGAGAATTTATCTTTAAAAAAATCTACTTTGAAATGAGATATAATAAAAACAGGAGCTTATTTTATGTAATTCCTATGCTATTGTTGCTACTACTATATTTTGTTATTGTTTCGATGATGTATGGAAATTCAATAAACTTAATAATAATTACAATAGCTAATAATAATAAAATTACCTCATCGACTTCTCTGGGACAATTATATTATTTACCTCTACGTGAAATTTTATATATAGTATCACTATCACTTTTAGTTGCTTTGGTATATAGCCTTTTCTTATTTCCTTTATTAAGATTACTCAAACTAATATCTAGCTCAAAACTTATTTTAAACATACATATGAATGATGGCACAATTTATAAAGATAAATTCATACTGAATAATAATCTCGATGGTTTTCTTTTAGTATCTGATGTTCCATATAAAGAAGCAGTAGATAAACAGATGTTACCTCGCAATAACATAAAAGAAATTCAATCTAGAACAATAACAACAGTATTTGGTTATGAAGCAAAAAAATCTGATTTAATATTACCTAAAGATTTCACTGATGAAGAAAAAAGATTGTATAACAATATTAAAAAATAAAGTTGAGTGTGTGAGCTAAACAGTTGGGGGGCATTTTTGGGTAAACAACGGCCTAATAAATGTAAACCTCCCCCCTGTATTTTTTAAAAAAATTATATAAATCAATCAAGTTCATTAAATGATATTTTAATGAAAGAATTATTAAGTCATATACTACAAAGGAGTATACTAATGACAAACATAATACGTAAAACATCATTAAACTTAAACTATATTAATAGTAAGTTTCTTAGTGCATGCGTTATTGTAGGTGCAATAAGTTCATAATTTCGCGTATAGAGATAGACAAAAACAATATGCATGATTACGTGGAAAATTAAATTTGGATAATACACCATGATATGATCAATTAGAGACATATCTGCTTGGAGCATTTGAAACGGTATATGCATCAGTGAGAACATTATACCCACAACGAAAATCGCCACATATTTGTTTCGAATCAACCCTAGAATTCTCGTCTGGATATACCCCCGAAAAGCGATTTCTTCTACGAGTGCTATACAAATAAAAGTATCAAACAATCTAAAAACGAGATCATTCCCATGAAGCGGATAAGATTCGAAATCAGTAAAATACGCCAAAAATTCAGACCATGTTAAAATTATTGCACCAATAATGCCAAGACATATTGAAAACAAGACTTTCTTAAACCTAAAGCCTATTGAGACTAGCGTCTGCTTACGAATATGTAAAACGAAAAAAATTGGTAATACGGAAATTATTGACACAAATAAATGAACACTGAAAACAAATACATACGGATTAGAAAAAAATTTAGACATTTCCTTCATAATGCTTGTCTGAAATATGAGTAAACCATATAAATAAAGAAACACTATATAATATACATAAAATGCAAGAGAAATTAGCCCATCCATTTTATTGTATCTTCCAACATCTTTTTCCTGTAATGGTATACTAAAAATATTCTTAAAAACTCTCACTTATCAAGCCACCTTCGATATTTACTTTCCGAGTTTCACTGCTTCAGTCGTTAAAATCGTGGGTCTCTTGAAATTATGGGTTTCCGATACAATGTTAGACTCGATTATAACCAGCTAATATAAAGGTTTCAATTTTATTAGTTGTTATCGATTAACCTAAGCTACCTTTGAAATTCTAGTTCATTAATATCTACTAATGGATATTCACTAATAGTTCCTCTATTCATTTGTAATATTCGATCGTTACTGTAAATAATCCCTCTTTTATGTGTAGTGTAAAGAATAGTAGATTCTGCACACTCCACTCGAAAGTTTCCCCATACTATTTTTTCCGTAAGTTCATCTAATCCTGAGGTTGGCTCATCTAAAATAATCAGATCGGGCTTTAGAAGCATGATTCTTGCAAGTTCGAGCCTTTGTTTCTCTCCCTTAGAGAGTACATTTTTATCAATAATTAAGTTTAGACCGTCATTTTGAATATAAAGGTATTCTAAACAAAGTTTGTCCAGTATTTTTTTTATAACGTTGATATCTTTCTGTTCTTCCACAAGCCCATATGTAATATTATCCCACAAGCTCCCCCTAAAAACAGTGCTCTCATCTAACATAAATCCAATCGTAGGCTTATCTTTGTTTTTATTATGCGATAAAATAATTTCGCCATCATAAAGGTATAATCCAGCTATAAGTTTACAAAAAGTAGATTTTCCTGAACCGCTTTCCCCTACTAAGGCCACTTTTTCTTTAGAATATAATGTGAAATTAATATTCCTCATTAATTGTACATCATTAATAATAAGATTTACCTCTTTGCAAGCAAGTTTTTCATTAGATTCCTCGATCAAGTTATACTGATCATGAATAACAGTTTTCATTATCTCCTCTATTCTTTCATGAGAAGATAATAAGTCTTTATAGTGATGAATCCAACTGCTAAAGAATTGCATCGGAGAGGCTAGCGAATTTACCAATTGATTGAAAGCAATAAGAACACCAATTGATAATTGGCCTTGATAAATTAAATAAGCTCCTATTGCGAGAACTAGCATTTGCCTTGATCCAGAAATAATATTAGTAACAGCCGAAATGATCGACTGGCTAAAATAATATCTTTCGGTATTTTTTAAACATTCAGATAAAACATCTGTAAAACGAACAATTTCTTTCTCCTGCAATCTATTTAATCTTATATATATATATCGATTAATTATTTGCTTATATATTTCTAATAAATTTGAATCAGAAATCTTAAGAATATCTAATTTAGATTTCAAACGATTTGCACAAAAATAGTTATAGAAGTATTCAATCAACATCATTAATAATACACAAGCACTCAAAATAATGCTGCTCTTAAACATTAATATCAGAAGACCAATTATAAAAGTAAACTGAGTAAATGTTTTTATAAGGAGTTCTAAAGAAATTTGATTTATATGCTGTATATCACTATTTCCACGGTATATAATATCACCTTCCGAGTATTTTGAAAGGGAATTATAGTCTTTGGACAGATATGACGAGAGAAATTTTTTTCGAAAAATTAAACTAGATGAATTAAGTATTTTCACATAAAATAGTGTAGTAATTATATTTAGTATTCCATATAACAAGAAAAACAGAATCAAAAGTACAATAATTCTAAATAATTGGTTAAAATCAAAATTACTAATAATTTTATCAAATATTATTTGGATCAAGTACACAGGTATTAATGAAAAATAAGAAGTAAATATATTTAGTATAATTAAGGCTATTATCGATATAATAAATTTTTTAGATCTCACTTGAGAAAAAAAATAGGAAATGGGCCTTTTTTTCATGTATTTCACTCCGGAATTTTGACAATTATCGCTTTCCATTAATATCACTATTAAAAAACATTTAAAATAAAGTAATATTCTTTTCTACCTAACCGAGGTGCTTTTATAGTAAAATATATTTGCGTTTATGGGTTATGATTTATAACCCATAAACGCGAATCTTAAAATCTTATAAGACATGAAACTCGAGTTCCACAATCTGCACCTTTGGTGTTACATACATCAACTTTAACCGCACAATATCCTTTGCAATCTCCACCAACACCACCGGTGCCTGCGTCATTCCCATAAGGCTTAACGATAATATCCATATTTTCACCTCCTTTCGAAATAATGTCTATGCATTGGTGATTCACAAAATTGTGTTACCACTTGATAAAACATGGAGAATAACTATAACAGTCGCCACCCCTAATGTTGCATATATCAATTTTAACTCCACAATACCCTTTGCAATCTCCACCAACACCACCGGTACCTTGGTCATTCCCATAAGGCTTAACGATAATATTCATATTCTCACCTCCAATCAAAAATAATAATTATACATCTATAAATACTTTATTAACTTGCTGCTGAGAAAGAGAATGAATATTAAAATATCGTATTAATCGATCAATAATGTTGTATTTCAACTGATTACATTCAAAACTTTCTCCTTCTAAACTCATTTCAGGACATCTACCTTTGCATAATGGGAATATTGAACAATTCAAACATTTATCTGGAAAATCCCATTCAACCCATTTAACATATCTTTCTTTATTAATTATTCCATCAACTAAGGTTCCTACCTTCAAATTTGCTTTACCCACTTCATTCCAACATTTATAAAGATCTCCCTCTGAATCAATAACGAATGTATTATTCGTTACTGCAGTACAAACACTTCCTCCTAAATTAGTAGGATATAATTTACCCATGTTAAATCCTAAACTATCAGCATAATCTATTAATTCAGACTCCCATTTTGCAAATTGTTCAGTCAGCATACACGATTCAGACACAGACTGGCATGCTCCTTCATGAGCAGTAACCGGCGAAAAATAAATACTAACTTTATTATTCAATCCATTTGCCATTAATATTGGGAATATTCCGTACACATCTTTGACATTATTCTGTGATACATTAACTCTGATTCCGACATTAATTATGTCACAAATTTGCTTTATATTTTCTAAGATTTTATCAAAAGATCCATTCCCATTCCTTAATATTCTTGTTAAATTATGAGTTTCAGGACCGCCATCCAATGTTATTTGAACAAAACTTACCTTATTGTTATTCACTAGTGTTTCTGCAACATTTCTTGTTAGTAGGTATCCATTACTAACCATTGAAGCACTATAATCAATATTTCTTTCATCACACACTTTATTTATTTTTGTTGAAACTCTATCAATCATATCTTTTTGCAAAAGAGGCTCTCCACCATACCAAGTAATTGATAGGTGTTTCCTTCCTTCCAGATTATTTATAATAAAATTTAGTAGATCCTCTTCTTTTTTTTCATCAAAATAAGAATCAACATGTTCTTCATAGCAGTAAGGACATCTAAAATTGCATTGCAACGTTGTAGCGATAGTTAGTCCTAAATATTCATTTGAATATTTAGATTGGTTAGTCATATATTTATAGATTTTATATTCATCTGTTTTTTGATCAACGATAAACCCAGCTTCTTTTAACTTTTGAATATGTAATTCAGGAACCTGATGGCTTTTTGTTTCACGAATACTCTCCAAACTTCTTTGATAATCTTCATCTAAAATAACAAAACAACCTGTGTGGCTATTATATAGAAAGTTTTTTCCCTCCTGTTCAAAGCATAAATTAAATTTTGATACTTTATACATTCAAAATCCTCCCTAAATTATTATATTTTCAAACATTCTCTTACTTAAAAGTGAATGCAAAAATAATAAATAATATCAAAAAAAGAAATATATATTTATAAATACAAACAAATACAATTAACTACACAAAATTGATTATTTCCCATATATAATCAATTATTTGGAATTAACTGTATTTTTACTTTTTTCGTCATTAAAATCAGTGACAAATATCACACTTACGGAATTAATTGTTAGATTCTAGTAAATAAAGAATTGGGATAGTCGAAGGTAGTGGATGTGAACAATAGTTTTGATATGAAAAAAGAAAGATCGAAACTTGATATAATAGACGGATTAAACATTATGTCATTAAAACATCCAGTAGGAAGTCATTTTTTAAATATACCGTCTAAACTTAGTAGCATCGATCCAGCCCTTGGAGGAAGCCCTTAACGCATCGAATATATTCTTGTTCTGATTTATTGCATCACTAGAGAATTATTACCAATGAATTTCATGCTGAAGGAATAAGCAAACTAACTCTTCTCTCTACGTTTAATTCTGCGATAGAAATTTAACATCTGATTGATTTGCTCATCACTAAATACTTCAACCTTCACATCATCTTTCAATAACCTAACTTTCTTAGCTGGACTACTCTTTATTACCTCACACTCCACCATGTAGTTAAAGAAGGCTCTCATCCTCATTAGCTTTGTTTTTACGCTACCTGCTTTATTCTCTTTGTCCTGGCAATGAATCAAATAACTTTTCACATGCCTTTGTGTTATATTCTCTACATTGACTACTCCCTGCCAACACAGTAATTGATAAACTCACCGAGTAATGTTTGGTAATTTCTAATGTTCACCTTAGTCGTATTCTTAAACTTTCGGTCATCTAGAAAATCCTTAAATGCAAACTTTAACAACACAAAAAACCACTCCCTAATAAAATTATTAAGAAGTGGTCATTGCTTGATTTATTATTTATAACTGTGACTGCTTCTTAAATCAGGGTCAGAATAACCTCAATTTAAGGAGCAATTTGGTCAGACGTTTTAGAACAGAAAGGCTGGGAAGCCTTGTCAGTCCTACATCATGCCGCCCATTCCACCCATGCCGCCCATATCAGGCATAGCTGGTTTGTTCGGTTCTGGTTTGTCAGCGATAACCGCTTCTGTAGTCAAGAACATAGCTGCTACAGATGCTGCGTTTTGCAATGCATAACGTGTTACTTTCGCTGGGTCAACGATACCTGTCTCGATCATGTTTACCCATTCGCCAGTAGCTGCGTTATAACCGATGCCTACCGCTTCTTTTTTCAAACGCTCAACGATAACAGATCCTTCTTGACCTGCATTCGCTGCGATTGTGCGAACTGGCTCTTCCAATGCGCGCAAGATGATGTTCACGCCTGTTTTCTCATCGCCACTTGCTGCTACAGCTGCAACTGCGTTGTACACACTTACAAGCGCTGTACCACCACCTGCAACGATACCTTCTTCAACCGCTGCACGAGTCGCGTTCAATGCGTCTTCGATGCGCAATTTGCGTTCTTTCAATTCTGTTTCGGTTGCTGCACCAACTTTGATAACAGCTACGCCGCCAGCCAATTTAGCTAGACGCTCTTGCAATTTTTCTTTATCGAATTCGGAAGTTGTTTCATCCAATTGTGTACGGATTTGGTTCACACGAGCTTCGATATCTGATTTTTCACCATTACCATCAACGATGATTGTGTTGTCTTTGGTTACACGGATTTGACGTGCAGTACCCAATTGTTGGATCGTAGTAGTTTTCAAATCAAGACCCAATTCTTCTGTAATCACTTGACCGCCAGTCAATGCAGCGATATCCTGAAGCATTGCTTTACGACGGTCGCCAAAGCCAGGAGCTTTAACCGATACGCAAGTAAATGTTCCACGAAGCTTGTTCATGATCAATGTAGCTTGTGCTTCACCTTCAACATCTTCAGCGATGATTAGAAGTTGTTTGCCGGCTTGAACGACTTTCTCAAGTACTGGCAAGATTTCTTGGATGTTGGAGATTTTTTTGTCTGTGATCAAAATGTAGGCATTCTCAAGCACAGCTTCCATTTTGTCTGTATCTGTAATCATGTACGGGGAAGTGTATCCACGGTCAAATTGCATACCTTCAACCACTTCAAGCTCTGTTAAGAAGCCTTTGGATTCTTCAACCGTGATAACGCCGTCTTTGCCTACTTTTTCCATAGCTTCAGCGATCAATTCGCCCACTTCATCGTCCGCTGCAGAGATTGCCGCAACTTGTGCAATGGATTGTTTGCCTTCGATTGGTTTTGCAATTTTTTGCAATTCTTCAACCGCAGCACGAACCGCTTTGTCGATCCCTTTACGGATAACCATTGGGTTTGCACCCGCTGTTACGTTTTTCAAGCCTTCGCGAATCATCGCTTGTGCAAGAACCGTAGCTGTTGTTGTACCGTCACCGGCAACATCGTTTGTTTTGGTAGCTACTTCTTTAACCAATTGTGCACCCATGTTCTCGAATGCATCTTCTAATTCGATTTCTTTGGCAATCGTAACACCATCATTGGTGATCAATGGGCTGCCGAATTTTTTCTCAAGGACAACGTTGCGACCTTTGGGTCCTAATGTTACTTTTACTGCGTTTGCTAATGTATCTACACCACGAAGCATCGCACGGCGTGCTTCTTCGCTAAATTTAATTTCCTTTGCCATCGTAAAAAAACCTCCCTAATTTGTTGTTCATGATAACGCTGGTTGGTTCAATTAGCCGATAATCGCGTGGATATCGCTTTCTTTCATAATCAAATATTCTTTACCTTCAAACTTCACTTCTGTGCCAGCATATTTCGAGAAAATAATGCGGTCTCCTTCTTTCACTTCAAGAGGAACACGAACGCCGTCTTTCAATGCGCCGATGCCTACAGCAACTACTTTACCCTCTTGCGGTTTGTCCTTAGCGGAGTCTGGCAGTACGATTCCGAATGCCGTTGTTTCTTCTTTCTCGATTGCTTCAACTAATACGCGTTCACCTAAAGGTCTGATCATGAAAAATAGCCTCCTTTAAAATATGTTGTTATGCATTGTACGCTATGTGTAATGTATTAGCACTCGACATAGGATAGTGCTAATAACAAGTTTTATGATACCTATTTTACGGAAATATTTCAAGTCCTTTTAGCCAAATTTACACCAAATTTTCTCGAAATCCATCTTTATACACACCCTAGACATTCTATCCATCGAAATGCAAATTATGCCAGTTTACCAAAAAACGCCTAACGTGTCCAACGTTAAGCGTCTTGATTCTGTAGGTCTTCTTGTTCAAACTCCTCTTCCCATGCTTGTTCTCGTGCAAGCTGTTTCCTGTAGACGATCGAGGACATCCATACGCTGAACTCATATAATAAAATGAGCGGGATAGCCACGAGCGAATCGGATATCAGATCCGGCGGTGTAATGACCACACCAATGAAGATCAGAGCAAAATAAGCGACCCTGCGCATTTTGCGAAGTCTCTTCGGATTGACAATACGGATCTTCGTCAAGAACATAATCACGATCGGCAGCTCAAACAATAAGGATATCGGAATAATGATATTGAACAAAAACGAGAAATATTGCGTAACACCGTAGGTTTCTACAAGGCCCATATGCTTCGACATATCCGTCGTAAAGTTAAAGGCGAGCGGAAACACCACATAATAAGAAAAAGCGACTCCCGCTAAAAAAAGCAGAAGCACAAAAGGAATGTATTGCACCGTTCCTTTACGTTCAATTTCACGAAGGCCCGGACGAACAAATAACCAGACCTGATAGAACGTAAAAGGCAATCCGACGATCAGTCCGATTACAAAAGCAAATTTCATATATATGCCGATGGCGTCCCACATGGAGAAAGCATGAAAACTCATGTCTTTTACAGGGGCAATCGTAATCAAATAATTATAAATCGGATCCGTCACGATGAATCCAAGAATCATCCCAAGGACTAATACGATCAGGATATAGAAGATCCGTTTTCTTAGCTCACCGATATGTTCCCATACCGTCATATCATCTACTTGCTGCCCTGTCATACAACCACCACGCTAAACATTAGTCAGGTAAACGTTTGTTATTCACTTGCTGCGGATCTGCAGACGTTGACGCTGGAGCACTATCCACACTCCGAACTTCACGCTTCGCTGGCTTACGGTCCTCTTCATCATCCGTATCCGAGATAATGTCACGCGCACCTTCTTTGAACTCACGCAATGTCCGGCCTACAGCGCGACCTAATTGCGGAAGCTTGTTCGGTCCGAACAACAACAACGCTACAATAATAAGCAAAATAAAGCCTGTAACTCCGATGCCTCCCACTTGACACACTCCCCTTGTTCACTTCTTCAAGCTACTGTCCCTATTCCATTAACAACCGATTAACCCACCGTATCCCATGTCAATGATATCCTGTTCTTCAATTACATCTCCCGCCAAAATGCGCGGCAGCAGGACATCAAATGATGTGAACGGATCATGCATGACACAGCCCGGCAAGCCTAAAATCGGGATGCCCTCTAAATAGCCCATTAAGAGCATGGAGCCTGGCAACATAGGCGTTCCGTAGCGTATAATCTCTGCGCCTGCTTGCCGTATGGCTCCAGGAGTTCGATCATCCGGATCCACGGACATCCCACCTGTTAGCAGTATCATATCACACATTTGTTGCCTCAAATAGGAAATTTCCGTGACAATTTTCACCAAATCATCCGTCACAAAACGTTGTTCGACAATTTCCGATCCGAAGGCTTCCACCTTCGCACGAACAACGGGGCCGAACTTATCTTGAATCCTCCCGTGAAAGACCTCGCTCCCTGTCGTAATGAGACCTACACGGTGTTTGATGAAAGGACGCACTTGAATAACGGCTTGATCTGCCTGCGATTTCGGATTACGAAGCGCAGCACTCAGACGCTCGACTTCTTCCATTTTGGATTGCTTCGTAATTAAAGGAATGACACGTGTTGCCGCAAGCGATTGGCCGGGTTGTACGACGGTGTTCGTCTTGATTGTGGCTAATGCGATATCTCCCAGCCCATTGATGGCATCTACCGTCGGTTTATGTATTTGAGCTAACCCATGAATCTGGGATTTAATCGACACTTTTCCTTCATAAGGATCCGTGAGCACCGTGTTGTCACCTTGAAGCGCCCGTGCCATACGTAATGCCGCATCGTCCTCATGGATCTCATCCTCAGCCAGTTCAATGGCATAGATATGTGCCTTCCCGATATCTAATAGCTTCGGAATGTCTTCGTGCGTGATTCGGTGACCTTTACGAAACAGCCGGCCTTTGAACTGCCCCGGGATGATCTGCGTCAAATCATGCGCTAGCACCATCCCGATCGCCTCTTCGACAGGAACTTCACGTAAGGTTGAGGTCAGCCCGTGCTTAGTCATTGTGATCCTTGAAGCGCCCCGTAATAATATTGAGTGCATGCGGCAATTGATCCATCACAGCATCTAAATTCTCATGGACACCCTTTGGGCTGCCTGGTAAATTCATAATCAACGTTTTCCCGCGAATACCGCATACGCCGCGTGATAGCATGGCACGTCTCGTCTTCAGCATGGATGCCGCTCGCATCGCTTCTGCCATGCCAGGAACCTCGCGATCAATGATCTTCAAAGTCGCTTCCGGCGTCACGTCCCGTTCCGCAAGCCCAGTCCCGCCTGTCGTAATAATAAGATGAGTTTGGAAATAGTCCACCATTTCAATGAGCGCCGCCATAATCTCGTCCTTCTCATCCGGGACAATGCGGTACTCTACAATTTCGCCACCTAATTCTTCTTCGATGAGCTCTCGAATGACTTGCGCGCTCGTATCCTCGCGTTCACCTCTGGAGCCTTTATCACTTGCGGTTAGGATTCCTACTCTCCAGATCATGCCGTACCCCTCCCTCACATGGTTATTAAGCTATATATCTTACACTTGTCTTCCCAGTTGCCCTTACAGTTGCTTCTATAATAAGTGCATCTTCCTGGTGACTTAGGTTCATTTATGATCTATATAAAATGTCTGTTCTTCTGTAATGATATAGTCAACACGAAAATCATGGTCTTCCATGGGCACCGTATCTAATAATTGGAACTCAAACGCTAGTGCGACACGTCGGGGTTGGCGCTCTCCATTCTCTGAAGCCTGTTGTGCCATCCGCTCCATGAATCGATCATAGTACCCGCCGCCATAGCCCATTCTCCCCCCACCTTCATCAAATGCAAGTCCAGGAACAAGAATCCAATCCAAATTACACCATGATTCTACCGGAAAAAGCGGTAAAGTTAACTTAGGCTCACGTATTCCCCAGGTTCCGATCTCCAGATCAGCCTCGCTTCGAATGCGATAAAGCTCCAGTTGTTGTGTACTCTTGTCTACACGAGGTGCGTAGACTTCATATTTTCGATCCCAGCAGAAATGTATCAGTGGCATCAAATCGATTTCCGTTCGAAACGGGAGATAAATGAACACTTTACAGGGTCCATGATGATCCTGATTGCTATGGCTGAATAGCTGAGCCGTCGTGCGACATATTCGTTCCGATTTGGCTTTGTGTTCGCTTGGAAGTAGTGTCTTGCGAAGATGCTCCATACGTTTGCGAATGTCATGTTTTGTTCCCATCTTACAAATCACACCCTTAGTTTACCATTCTTCATTTACTTTCGCTAGTTTTCAGCGTTTTCCTTCCATTTCGTCGCACTTTCCCCAAATTTCATGTACAATATGAAGTATTGAAAACGTGAACATGTGTTGGAGGTATATCGAAATGCTGCTTCAAGCTTCAGGAATATCTAAAAATTATGGTGTAACTAATATTCTTTCTAATATTAACCTATTGGTCAATGAACGGGAACGCATCGGTCTAGTCGGTGTGAACGGCGCGGGTAAATCAACCCTTCTCAAAATTATTGCTGGTGAAATCCGGGCAGATCAAGGTCAAATTTTCAAAGCAAAAGAAACGCGCATCGGATATCTTGCCCAGAACAGCGGACTGCAATCGGAACGTTCCATCTGGGACGAGATGCTGCATGTCTTCGCTCATTTAATAGAGACGGAGAAGGAGCTTCGTTCCTTAGAAGAACAAATTGCCGATCCGGCACTCATGGCCGATGAGAAAAAATACGCGGATACGTTAAACCGTTACTCCACGCGTTCGGATTGGTTCCGTGAACAAGGCGGCTATGAGATGGAGACACGCATCCGTTCCATTTTGCATGGCATGGGGTTTGGAAGCTTCTCTTTTGACACCCCCATTCGCACACTAAGCGGCGGACAGAAAACACGCCTTGCCCTTGCTCGTATTCTGCTCCAAGCGCCAGATGTCCTCATGTTGGATGAGCCGACGAACTATCTGGATATTGAGACGTTAACCTGGCTAGAAGATTATTTACGCGGTTATTCCGGCGCCATCGTGGTGGTATCTCATGACCGTTACTTCTTGGATGCCCTGGTCACGACCATTGTCGAAATTGAGCGTCATCAATCGAAGCGATTCACAGGCAACTATAGCAAATACATCGAGCTCAAAGCAGCCGACTATGAAATTCAGAGTAAACATTATGAACGTCAACAGAATGAAATTGCGAAGATGGAAGATTTCATTCAGAAAAACATTGTTCGTGCGACCACGACCAAACGGGCACAGAGCCGACGCAAAGCCCTAGAGAAAATAGAACGACTCGATAAGCCGTTAGGCGATTTGAAGAAGGCATCCTTCACCTTCGAGGTGGAACAGACGACAGGAAAAGAAGTCCTTCAGGTGAATGACCTTTCCATGTCGTACCCGAATAAAGGCAGCTTATTCCAGCATGTCTCGCTTGATATGCGCCGGGGTGAGACGGTCGCACTGATCGGTCCGAACGGGATTGGCAAGTCCACCTTATTGAAAGCTCTGGTGGGTCAATTAGAACCTACGAACGGATCCATCTTCTGGGGAACGAATGTGAAGATCGGGTATTACGATCAGGAGCAGACAGGATTAAACCCGAATAACACGGTACTCGAGGAGCTCTGGTCGAACTATTCACACCTAGAAGAGGCTCGCATCCGTACGGTGCTCGGAAATTTCCTGTTCAGTGGCGAAGACGTATTGAAAAAAGTCATGGCGCTAAGCGGCGGGGAGAAAGCGCGAGTCTCTTTGGCGAAGCTCATGTTGAAGAAAGCCAACGTGCTCATCCTGGATGAGCCTACGAACCATTTGGACCTCTTTAGTAAAGAAGTCCTCGAATCGGCCTTAATGGACTATGACGGCACATTGCTATTCATCTCACATGACCGATACTTCCTTAATAAAATGGCAGAGCGTATCGTCGAACTGTCGCCCACAGGAACGCAACATTTCCTAGGAAATTACGATGACTATGTCGAAAAGAAACAAGAACTTGCCGAGATGCAAGCAGAAGCTTTATTAATCGCAAGCAAAGATAGTGCTGCCAATACTGCGACAGATAAGACAACAAGTGCATCATCCTTCGAAGATAATAAGCAAGCAAAACGCGAAGAACGCAGCAGACAACGTCGTCAAGAACAGCTTGAGGCGGAAATCGCGCAGCTCGAAGAGGAAATCACGGAACTTGAGCACCAATTAACGCTTCCTGAAGTTTATCAAGATTATGTGGTTGTACAGGAAACACAAGCGAAAATTGACGAGAAAAAAGCCCGTTTAACCCTAACTTATGAGCATTGGGAAGAGACCATGGCTTAGAAATCGAGTTGTGCACAGCATTATCCACAGAAAAAGTGAATAACTTTATCCACCTTGCGGCCTAATTGGCCGCATTTTTTATTGATTTATCGGGTTTAAAAGGCCTATTTCCAGAATTATTCACTTTTTTGTCCACATTATCCACAATATCAACATGAAAAAGGTGAAAAAGCTATCCCCCATTTGCAAAAATCTCGCACCACTGGGCGCCGTCGTATTGAATCACTTATTCACAGTTTTGATCTAATATGTGGATAACTTTGTCCACAAGGTCATAGGAGTAACTACTAATTCTAACTTTAACCCCTGTCTGTACATGAGAAAACCTCTATCGAGGCCTTTCAAAGATGAGCGACCGCGATTGGGTATAGGTCTTATCGCTAATAAGAAAGTCGTTTTCGAACGCCGAAAGCTAATACTTTCTTATGTAAGTCAAAAAAAGTCGAATCCTACGATTCGACTTTTCCCACTTTCAGCTCTTGAACCCATTCTCAATTCCAAGGAATTCTTCATAATACTCGCATGCCAAGATGCATTGAATGACGATGACGAACCTGTGACTCGAGTTCTAGACCGTTGTCGTTGGTATTTCACCTATTGAAGGTCATGATCATCATTGTACCCTACTCTTCACGAGCTGCGGCTGTCTCCTCCTCTTGATCCATACCAGGATGCATTTCATAAACCGCTTGATTGCAAGCTGAAATATAAGCTTGTGCGGAGGCTAACAGAATATCCTGATGCATGGAAGTACCTCGGTAGCTTTCCTCATTATGAATGATGGTCACGATCGCTTCACCATGAGCCCCTTCACCTGAGGAGAGCGAATGGATTTCCAAATCATCGAATTGTGCCGCAACAGGGATCGCTTGCTGGATACAATGGATGACCGCATCCAACGGCCCTGTGCCAATGCCGGAATAGGACTGCTCTGTGCCTTGATGTTCATCGCGAATCGTAACAGATGCCATATGCGCCCGTTGCGTTCCTGCTACCACCTGCAGATCAACTAACGTATATGCCTCAAGCGGCTGACCTTGACGGACGGACTGACCCACGATGCGAAGCAATTGATCATCCGTGACAATTTTCTGTGCATCTGCCACTTCTTTAAAGGCGTGGTATACCGTCTCCAGCTCTTGATCTTGCAGCGTGATACCAAATTGGGCAATCCGGTGCTTCAGTGCGTGGCGACCAGAATGTTTGCCTAGAATAATCATGCTGCGCGGGATCCCCAATTGCTCCGGATTCATGATTTCGTACGTGCTGCGATTCTTCAGCAATCCGTCTTGGTGGATTCCTGATTCATGCTGGAATGCATTACGTCCGACGACAGGCTTGTTATAGGCAATCGGGAAATGCATCGCACGACTTACCATTTTGGATGTCTCATAGATATGTGCGGGTTGAATATTTGTACTTGCAGACAATGCCGATTTACGCGTCTCGATCGCCATGACCAATTCCTCCAAGGAACAGTTCCCCGTCCGTTCGCCAACACCATTCACCGTCACTTCAATCTGCGACGCGCCTGCTTGAATGGCAGCCAAACTATTCGCCACAGCCAAGCCAAGGTCGTTATGGCAATGTGCGCTGTACTCCACCGTATCTCCGCCTCTAGCACCTTCACGAACCCGACGGAACATGTTGCCGTATTCCTCTGGAAGAGCGTATCCTACCGTATCCGGCAAGTTAATAATGGATGCCCCTTCGCCAATGGCTGTCTCCACCATCTCAATCAAGAAATCCATATCGCTTCGTGTGGCATCCATACACGTGAATTCGATACGATCCACAAATTGCTTCGCGTACGCGACGACCTCACGAGTCATCTGAATGACTTCTGCACGTGTCTTGCGTAGTTGATATTGTAAGTGAATATCTGAAGAGGACAAGAAGACATGGATACGTCGACGCGCCGCATCCTGCGTAGCACGAATGGCTGCATCAATGTCACCAAAGACTGCACGAGCAAAACCACAAATCTCAACTTCTTGGAACTGCTGTGAAATTTGCTTCACGGCTGTAAATTCACCAGGGCTCGAAATCGGAAAGCCAGGTTCAATCACGTCTACGCCTAGTTTCACCAATTGATTGGCAAGCACCATTTTCTGTTCCAGCGTTAATGTCGCACCAGGTGCTTGCTCGCCATCTCTTAGCGTCGTATCAAAAATGTGGATTCCCCGAAAAGCATTTGTATTGTTATTTGGGATGTGGATCATTATCATCATTCTCCTTATATTTTGAAATTGTGGATACAAAAAAAGCCTGCCATCTCTAATCAAGAGACGACAGGCCTAAACCGTCGCGGTACCACTCTCGTTGGCAAGGCGTCAACCCTACCCACTCCATGCTGTTGCCGCCAAAATAACGACTTCCAGCACATCCGTTCACGAGGATGAATCGTAACCGTGTAATGAATGCTGTTCTATAGCTTGTAGATACAGCTTCTTCCACCGTTCCGCTCCCGGACGAGTTCAGGCTCACGTTCGACTGCGTTGCACCCCCCCGCAGCTCTCTGATTTCCCGTGACAATCCTTACTACTTCCATTCATTGCGTTTATATTATTCAACTCACTTGCTTATGTCGGCATACAAAAAGCCTGCCATCTCTATATAAGAGACGACAGGCTGTAAAGTCCATCGCGGTACCACTCTTGTTGACGCCACTCGTAAATCTGACGTCCACCTCATGCCAACAAAATGATGTCCGGACAATCATTTCGCCGCCACCCGATCACGGAGGTTATCCGTAATGATGTACTGCCTAAGCCGCAGCCCAAGTTCCACCATTCCGCTTCCAGGCGAGCTTCCGTTATCCCTTCGACTGCGTTGCACCGACCCGCAGCTCTCTGAACCCAGCTTAACGTACTACTCCTGTTCATTGCGTTTACAAATATTAGTTGATAATTGATTGTTATTATATTCCCCTGATTTTGGAATGTCAATACATCTTTTTTGGAATTGGAGGTTTCTCATCATCCGTTGTGATATAATACACATTGCAACGAAAAAAACTACTTATCTACGATGAGGTGATTTCCTTGGCTGGTTCATGGTTATCTATGCATGGCCTTTCCATTTTCGCATCTATATTCGGCGGCTCAGCGGTCATCTTTCTCCGTCTGCGCGCCGCGAACAAACCAACTTCAATGAAAAAAATAATAATGCCGCCTGTTGGAATGGTCTCCGGGTTCCTGATGTTCGTCGTCCCTATATTCCGGGTTCCATGGAGTTGGGCACTATTATCGTTCCTAGTCGGGGCTGTTCTGTTCTCTTATCCCTTAATCAAAACATCACGATTCGAACATAAAGATAATCAAGTCTATCTGAAACGCTCGAATATGTTTATCGTTGTCATTGTCGGCCTTCTCGTGCTGCGTGTCATCCTTCATGACGTGCTCGAGCAATATATTACGGTTCCGCAAAGTGCCGGCCTGTTCTTCATCCTTGCCTTCGGCATGTTGCTGCCGTGGCGTCTAGCCATGCTCATGCAGTATCGCAAACTACAATCATCGCATTCGGAATGACTTTATCATACTGTATTATCTGAAGAAACCCTCGCCATCCGCGAGGGTTTCTCTTAATCCAGCCAACCTTTTTTACGTGCAATCTCTATCGCTTCGATTCGCGTATTTGCTCCAAGCTTACTGATCGCTTCCGACATATAATTACGTACGGTTCCATAGGACAGGAATAGCTGAGCACCGATTTCTTGAAGAGTTAATCCCTGAGAAGCTAGCTTCATAACATCGCGCTCTCTAGGGGACAATGGACAGGGATTCTCCCATACCGCGAGGGACAATTCCGCGTTGATCACACGTTTGCCATCATGAACCCGACGAATCGCATCCGATAATTCATCACTGTCTGTATCTTTGAGCATATAGCCATATACCCCAGCCTGCATCGCTCGCTGAAAATAGCCGGGGCGCGCAAACGTCGTCAGGATAATCACACGACAAGCTCCCCCGGAATGCTGAATCGCTTCGGCAACATCTAACCCTGTTTTTAACGGCATCTCAATGTCCAACACTGCGATATCGGGCTGAAATTGCTGAATTAATGATAACGCTTCTTCCCCATTTTCGGCCTCACCAACAACTTCAATATCATCTTCCAACGATAGCAAGGTTGCCAATGCTCCCCGTAATAATCGTTGATCTTCTCCCAGAATAATTCGAATCATCCCATGGCACCTACTTTCTCATTGCGTATTACTCGAGGAATATGTACAGATACTTCCGTCCCTTTGCCTGACGATGATGAAAGCGACATACGACCGTCTACCAGGACAAGACGCTGCCGTAATCCAGCCATACCATTGCTGCTGTTATAGGCTTGATCCGGGTCTAATCCAATGCCGTCATCACTTACGGTTACACGGACTTCCCCTTCTTGAATCTCCAAAAGGACCATACAGCTTATTGCCCGGCTATGCCGTACCACGTTCGTTATCATCTCGCGAAAGCACATCGCTAGCACCGTCTCCTGAAGCGGTGTTAACGGGAGCGGATTCTTCGCTAAAGCGTCTCCATCCAATCCATTGGAAGGCGAGCGATCCGAAACCGATTGGTATTCAAACTTAAGCTTAATTCCAGCAGTCGAGCATAAGGAAACGGCATGCTTATATTCGTCAGCAAAGTAGGCAACTTTCATCTCTGTAACTAGTTCACGCATTTGTTTCAGGGCGGCACGCGCCGTTTCGCGTATTTCACGAGCCTCTTGTATGGCTCTTTCAGGATTGCGTTCGACCAATTTCTCCACGACCTGCCCCTTTAATGCAATTAAAGATAACGTATGTCCCAAGGTATCATGTAGCTCACGTGCTATGCGCTGGCGTTCTTCCTGTTGCGCCGTTCGTTCTGCGGTTACTCCTCGCAGCCGCTCAGTCATCTGCTGAAATTGTATCGAAGCCCGAATGATATACGGCAGAACACAGACGCCGAATACAGGCGTCAGCAATCCGAACCATAATTGGGGACCCGCTTCACCTATATAAGGAACAACGATAGCCCCCATGCCTATGATGAACGCAATGGTCGTCGAGAGTAATATCGTCAACTTTTGTTTACTGAGCGGATGAGCGATCATAAACCCTGCAAAAGAATACATCGGGTGGAACACAGCCGCTAAAATCAAGAGTATACCCACCTGTGTCAATAGGATTTGTGGAGCCCATTTGGCATGATAGTAGAATTGGCGAAACAATATAACGAATAAGCCAAGCAGAACAAAACCAATCCACTGTGTTCGAGATGGCTCGTGAAGTAAAAAATACACTGGAATAAGTAGATTCGTGATCAAAAAATAGGGGGCGACTCCCTCTGATCTTGGAAACAGCCGCCATTTCTCTAGATTCAATTACACCGCTTCCCGTCGATTAAAAATATACACTGATAGTACCATACATCCGAGACCACAGCCTATCAATATCATGAAATCCATGCTAGCGGGCGTATTTCCAGCAACCATATTCCATGCGCCATTCGCGTATCGGTGTGAAGGAAGCCATTCTCCTATAGATTGCATCCATTGCGGCAGCGTGCTAAGCGGCATCCACAGCCCACCCATGATCGCAAGCCCCATTTGCAAGATATTCCCGATCGCAATGGCCGTATTGGCATTCTTAAGTGTTCCTAACAAAGCTCCTAGAGCCAGAAAAGGCAGGCTGCCCATCCATAACCACAATCCACAAGAAATCCACTGGCCCCCCGAAAGTTGTATATCATGTACAAGACCAGCGGATAGAAAAATAACAGAGATCACGATCAGTTGAATAACCATTTGTGCTACAAGCTTGCTTCCAAGCCAGACGGCTGGAGTTAGCGGAGTTAATCGCAGCAAACGTACCCATCCGTCTTGATGTTCGAAGGATAGACGTATACCGAATTGACTCACTGCGGTACCGATCAAACTGAATGCAGTCATGGACATCAGCGAGAATACGCCCCATGTCGTGGATTGAATGGACTTATCCGCTCCGTTTAAGCTCGTAAATAAGAAGTAGAATCCCAGCGGCATCGCGATTGAGAATAATAAGAAGAACGGGCTGCGTATGATTCGAAGGCTTTCCGCCTTGGTTTGGGCAATGAACATCTGTAACATGATGAGATTCCTCCTAGGATAGACTATTTTTCGTCAGGGTAGATCGGTTCGTGTCCGTAAGACTACGAAAGGCATCTTCTAAGCTGGCTGACTGTACATCAATATCTGTAACTCCCCAATTGGACTGCATGAGGGTGAATAGCAATTGATCGGTCTCATGTGCGTGGAGACGAATTCGATCTCCATAACATTCTGCCTTCTCGACACCGGGCAGCTGGAGCCATTCATGTTCTTTCGGGGCATTCGCAGATCGAAAAGAAACCGTTCGAAGCGCTGCCTGTGCTTTTAACCTTTCAGGCGCCCCTTCTGCGACGACACATCCATTCGCAATTACCGCGATGTGATCCGCGACCGCATCTGCTTCCTCCAAGTAATGCGTGGTTAAGAGCACCGTACGACCATCGCTTGCGAGCGCTCGAATCGTCTCCCAGAAGCGTCCGCGCGCCTCGACATCCATCCCTACCGTAGGCTCATCAAGCACGATAAGCTCCGGATTCCCTGCCAAGCTCTGCGCGAAAGCCAATCTGCGGCGCTGTCCTCCTGACAACGCCGAAGCTCTACGCTTCGCATCGGCATGAAGGCCTGATATATCGAACAATCGCTCAAGCGACATCGGATTCCGATAATAACTGCGGAACAGTTGAAGCACTTCTCTGACCGTGAGCCCATCCGCTGCCCGCACATCTTGCATAAGCGCTCCGACACGTTGACGTAATTCTTTCGTACCAGAAGGTAATCCTAATACCCGAACTTCACCTGACGTCGGTCTCATCATCCCGAGCATCATGGATATCGTCGTGGTCTTGCCAGCGCCATTCGGTCCGAGTAATGCGGATATTCGACCTTGTTCGAATTGGAGGTTTATTTGATCAACGGCGCGGAAATCGCCGAATTGCTTCACGAGATTTATACATTCAATGGCTTTTGTCATCTTTTATCATCCTTCGCTATCGTGATCTTCGTTACTTGATGTCCTTATTGTAGCGAAGAAGCCGTATCCACAATTAGTGTAGGTTGTCATGAAGTGCATATGACATTTGTCAGAAAGAGTCACAGGGCACAAAAAAAGAAGGACCCTGAGGCCCTTCTCTTCTTCAAACAACATATATCATTTTGAACTTGGTATGATTCAGATTAGCTTTGAACAGACCATGCCTCTAGAGACAATGTTGGTTCCCCTTTAATCTCTTGCGTCGTAATTTCGCCGCGCTTCCACTTCAAATAGGCAGCCGCCCCAATCATTGCTGCATTGTCGCTGCACAGGGAGAATGGCGGGATCAAGAGCGGCAATCCTTCCTTATCACAACGCGCGGTTAGCGCTTCTCGCAATCCCCGATTGGCAGCCACCCCGCCACATAGAACCAATTGCTTCACACCGTACTCTTTTGCCGCACGGATGGATTTCTCGGTTAATACATCAATGACAGATTCCTGGAAACCCCGCGCCACTTTCGAGAAGTCCAGATTCTCATTCCGCATTTTTGTCTGATTAATGACATTCAATACTGCGGACTTCAATCCACTGAAGCTAAAGTCATACGATCCAGGTTCTAGCCAAGCACGAGGCAATTCCACCGCGCCTTCCGCTTCCTGCGCAAGGCGATCCACGTGAGGTCCTCCGGGATACGGAAATTGGAGCGCACGTGCTACTTTATCATAAGCTTCACCAACAGCGTCATCGCGTGTTCGCCCAATCACTTGGAAGACACCTTCCCGCTCCATCAGCACGAGCTCCGTATGCCCACCCGACACAACCAGCGCCAGACACGGATATTCCATCTCATGCACGAGCTGATTCGCGTAGATATGTCCCGCAATATGATGCGTTCCGATCAATGGCAAGTCCAATGCTAAGGCTAAGGATTTCGCCGCTACGACGCCGACCAGGAGTGCACCGACCAAGCCGGGCCCCATGGTTACCGCGATGGCGGATAGATCTGTTAGCGCAATGCCTGATTCCTCCACCGCTTCTTCAATCGTCACCGTAATGGTCTCCACATGCTTGCGCGAGGCCACTTCCGGAACAACTCCACCGAACCGTTTATGCGTCTCAATCTGACTTGCGACAATATTTGATAAGATCTCTTTGCCGTTTTTGATGACAGCAACGGAGGTTTCATCGCAACTCGTTTCTATCGCAAGAATATAACTCGGGTTATCATTACGCTCGTTACTCATGGTTGTCACCCGCTTCCTCCATTCCAATCGCTCCCCATTCCGCAGGGATGTCTGCCCACATAATCATCGCATCTTCATTGTTATCCGAATAATAACGCGGACGTATCCCGGCGGATGTAAACCCAAATTTCTTATATAAATTCTGCGCAACCGTATTGGATACGCGGACTTCCAGCGTCATTTTACGCATGCCCACATAACTTGCAGTTCGCATCATTTCGGATAGCAATCTTGCCCCAAGTTTCTGTCCCCGATAGTCCTGATGAACCGCAATATTCGTCACATGGGCTTCATCCATAATCGTCCACATGCCGCCATAACCGATAATCTTCCCGTCCAATTCCATCGCCATATAGCGGGCAAAATGATTCCGTTTCAATTCATTGCGGAACGCTTCGGCGGTCCATGGTAGCGTAAAAGCTTGTTTCTCTAACTCCACGATGGTCGGAATATCTTCCAGACGCATCAATCGAAAACAGAGACCGTTATCCGTCCGTTTTTCCTGCTCTTCCATGATTCGAATCCTCCTTTTACTGCTTCTTAAGCAGGTTCGCTTCCGCTTCTGCCAGCTGCGTATAATTCGGTTCCAGGCGGTGCGCATCATCTGACTCCCCTTGTAACAATCGCTTGCCTCCAGTAAGTCCCAACCAACGCGCTTCCATGGTATTCGGCACAATGCTTACGGGACAGCCGATACTCGATTGTAATCGTTCAGCCTCTGTTCGATGCAGTTCCACGTCACCGACAACCCAAATATGGGACGGAATACCTTCCGTGACGGTTCGTTCTATTAATTGGTCTACCCAATCCTTCATCAGACGAACCCGATCCTCCTGAACCCCTTGCCATCCAATCTTCTCACCATTCAATTGTCCTTGCCATAGCGACGTATAGACTTGTCCGCGACGCGCATCCATCATAGGGATCACCCAATGTACATCAGCTTGTCCTTCAACCCATTCACCCAAAGGAAGCATGACCTCACGCGGTGAATCCTGGAGCATCTCCGTTCCTTGCTGCCACCCGGCTAACGCCAAACCTTCCAGACTGGATACGCCGACAATAGGCTTTTTAGAGACCCATGCGAGTGTTTTCCCCACCGTAACACCAATGCGGACACCTGTGTAAGAACCAGGTCCGCGACCTACGATAATCCCATCTATATCTTGTACTTGCAGAGCCAGCGCATCCAGCGCTTCTTTAATCGTCGGCGTCAAATATAAAGAGTGATTCCGTTCTGCCGAAGAGCAAATTTCCTTCAATACCTTCGTTCCCTCTACCACTGCGACAGTCAGCATATGGGTAGAAGTATCTATGGCCAAGTACCGTTTCTGCGACATCTGTTGTTCCGTCATGATTGACTATACTCCATTCTCGTTCAGTTTCTCGCACCATGATGCATAGGGCACCCCTTGCGCTTTACAATGAAACAGGCGTTCTGTCTCTCCAGCATATTCAATGTAAATATGAAGATGCGCGGGCGGGAGAAGCTCTGTAATCAGGCTAGACCACTCGACAACCGTTAAGCCTTCGCCGTAAAAATATTCATCAAGCCCCAGCTCGTCCGCTTCTTCCATCGAAATCCGATATACATCCATATGGTAAAAAGGAAGCTTCGCTCCTTCATACTCTTTAATAATCGTAAACGTCGGGCTGTTTACCACATCCTTCACCCCGATCGCTCGTGCGAGCGCTTGTGAAAAGCGCGTCTTCCCAGCTCCTAAATCGCCGTCCAATGCAATAACAGCGCCCGGTTCTATCCAGTAGGCCAGCCGTTTGGCCAGTTGCTCCGTATCCGCTTCAGACGCAGATCGAAATGTAAACATGTGCGACAACACCTTCAACTCCAATTCTAGGGGGGTTCATGTCCTTTATTATATCATCCTTGCCTCTGCCTGCAATATTGCATACCCTGCACAAAAAAAGCCCGATCCCTGGCAGCACGTCTTACGCACTGAGGGCTCGGGCTTCTCAAATTCACATCCGATTTCATCACTTTCTACTGGAACTTCTGCTCCTGCAGCCGATCAACAGATACCGTCATTGTATCCGTTGGACTTGTACCTACTTGCACGGTAGCCATTTTATTCGCGATATCTACATTTTCGATCCATACAGAATTGCCATCATCCAGATGTACTGGAATCGTGTCTTTACTCTCATAGATTTGCTGTGCGCGTTGCACATCCATTCGTTATTCCTCCTCAAGTTGCGGTTACGCGTGCGATGATCTTTTACAATATACCCGATCCCTTGATGTACCATTCACCAAAAATTGCAATTCATCTATAACAGCGGAGAGAGCATACGAGCCAGCATCTCCTTGATCTTTTGCATTCTGGAACGCTGCTCGAATTCTTTGAGTATAATCTCCTTGCTGTCCTTCAAATCTTGCTCGAAATCCACATATAACCGCTCGATCGTACTTCGTTCGAATAATACGGCATTCAGTTCGAAATTACTAAATAAACTCCGCATATCCATATTCGCCGTACCTACGGATGCCAGCATATGATCCACAATTACGATCTTGGCATGCATAAACCCCTTCTGATATTGATAAAATCGTACACCCGCTTGCATCAGCTCCTCGACATAGGATAATGAAGCGAGGTTCACCAGCTTCGAATCGTTCACCCCTGGAATAATGACGCGCACATCTACTTTACTGACCGCTGCCGTTTTCAGTGCCGTAAAAATGCTCAGGTCCGGAATAAAATAGGGGGTCTGAATATAGATACGCTGCTTCCCTACAGAGATCGCTCCGAAGAACATCTCCTGAATCGCATCCCATCGGGAATCGGGACCGCTCGCGATCATCTGCACTTGTTCTGAACCCTGGCAATGATGACTTGGATAGAGTTCAGGATCGTCTAGTTCTCTATTCGATACGACAAACCAGTCGTTAATGAATGTATTCTGTAGAAAATACACGGCATCGCCTTTCAGCTGAATCTGCGTATCCCGCCAAAATCCGAGCTTCTTATCGTTGCCTAAATATTCATCGCCAATATTAATGCCGCCGACAAATCCTACTTTTCCATCGACCACTAAAATTTTACGGTGGTTCCGAAAGTTCACTTTGCGATGATACAAAGCAAATAATGGCGGTAAAAAGCTAAAAAACTCAATTCCGCTATCCCGTAACGGCTTAACGAATCTCGCATTCAACCCGTAACTCCCGAGCCCATCGACAATAATACGCACCTTCACGCCCTCACGCGCTTTCTTCAATAGCAGCTGCTGAAATCGGGTTCCAATGCGATCTCCTCGAAAAATATAAAATTCCAAATGAATATGATGCTCCGCCTTCTCCATCGCCTTGAACATGGCCTCATAGGTGGCTTCTCCGTTCGTTAAGACCTCCGTATCATTGCAGCCGCTGATCGGACTTTCCGACAAATGGGACAACAATCGGAACAATCGGCTTTCTCTGCGAAGTTCAAAGTTATTGCTCTGAAATGGACGTGTAATGATAGACGAGTTCTGCCAGATCGCCTTTTTCCTTTTGCGAAACAAATGGGTGCCTTTCTTACGAACTTTCCGCCGATTTTTATAATCTTGAGCGACGAAATAATAGACCGCGAACCCGATGACGGGAAAGCAAAACAAGATAAGCAGCCATGCCACAGCCTTCGATGGATGCCGATATTCTACAATGAGAATGGTCGCAATTTGGAAAATAAATATGATTAATGCAAGCGCCAACCATGCCATAGCTTCTCTCCCCCCTAACGAACACTGTATCTCTTAGTTTTCACATGAATATCAATTACCTATACCCTTACACCAAACTTCATAATCGCCATACGTCGATTTTTTTAGCATGTTTCCATGGACAACGGAATACAATCGCATCTATAGTAGTCTATTCTAAGAACGGTTATGCCTTCCACGTGGAAAGGAGAACCTATGAAAAAAAGATGGTTAACAAAAAAATGGTCCCTTCTTGTCATTCGAGATGCCACGCAAGGGGTCAAACAGGTCGATGTGCCCATGATGTTGCTTGTATCTGTCCCTTTGCTCACCGCGGTATCCGTCTCAAGCTATATCGTAGGGCTAAAAATGAACGCGGCTTCTCAGATTGAAGGTTTACAGCATACGATCCATGCTAATGCAACCGCATCGAAGCTGGAAGTTCAGGCGAGTGAACAGACCATTGATGAGCTGCAGAATGAAATCATTCGTCTCTCCTCTGATGCCCAATCGATGAAAGCGCGCATGGAACATATCAATACCATGGAGAGCACCCTTCAATCCCTCATCCAGAAGTATGCCAAAACCGATCAACCCAAAGAGACGATCGTCACCTCACTCCCCTGGGATGCGATGGAGGATATCGGAGGCGATTACTTCCCGGTGGACCAAGATGAGATTATGCGTCTTGCACAAGAGACAACCCAGGAGTATGACCAGATGGAAGCCATCCTGGATGTCATGAGACAGAATGTATCCAACACCGTGCAGCACGTAAAGGATGTGTTCCAGAATACGCCCACGGGATGGCCTACTTCATCCAGACGTCTGACCTCCAGCTTCGGCTATCGTCGTGATCCCATGACGAGGCGTGCTGCTTTTCATGCCGGAGTTGACATCGCAGGATCCGTAGGAGACCCGGTATTTGCTGCTGCAGATGGGAAAGTGATCACGACAGGATCCGATGGTTCGCGTGGAAAGTACATTGTCATTGAGCATTCGAAGGGGTACCAAACCTGGTACATGCATCTGCACCGCATTGATGTCCGCGAGGACGAGCGAATTGTGAAGGGCGAACGAATAGGTCGACTTGGAAATACGGGGCGCAGTACGGGTCCGCACCTTCATTTTCAAATTGTGAAAGAAGACCAACCGATTGATCCATTGCCTTTTATTATGCCAACGGAGGAGGAATGACTTATGCTGGGACGCAACAAAAAGCTTCGTCAAATCGATACGTTGATCGGTCAAGGGACGACCATTGAGGGTCAGATTAAATGTCAAAGCTCTTTACGTATTGACGGGAAATTTCAAGGCGAAATTGAAGCCACTGGGAATGTTGTGATTGGCGAGCACGGCATTGCAGAATCGAACATTCATGCAAGAGAAGTCATTATAGCAGGCAAGGTGCTTGGCGATGTGACGACCAAGGGGCATCTGATGATTATGAGCAGCGGGCAGCTGCACGGGAATTACACAGGGCCCTCCATTATCATTCATGAGGGTGCGGTCTTCAATGGCGAGAGCAGAATCGAAAAGATAGAACCTCTGTCCATGATGCAAGAGTCTGAATCCTCCACATCCCATAAGAATAACAAGCAGGCAGGTTAGCTGCTCCTCTAAAAACGCTGAATCCTTCTTCGGACACCATCCACCAACCACAGCAGCAATGGAATCAATAATCCGATTACGAGCATATAGAGTGACAAAATTATTCTGAGCCAGCTCATAACTGGGGTAGGGCAGTGCAGATACATAGTTCAGACCTAGCACGAGCATGCAGGCTAAGGTCACCAATAACAACAGGATGCTCCCTATGAGATTGCCCACCCATAGAGCTGGGAAAGACCTCTCTGGACGTTCGATTTCAGCGGGACAGATTATTAACAAAAATAGATTGGGTAATCCGGTAAACCCGACAAATAGAAGCATGGACCTGAACAATGAAATGCCGTTCTTTAAATAACAGGATGCTAAACATCGAACGACAAAAAAAACCGCCCCTCATTAGAGGAGCGGTCTGTTCTTTGTAATTAGTCATGATGAATCGACTGGAAACGAACTTTACAGCGGCTGCCAAAACCAAAAATGCGCCTCATCGATATTCATGGATGCGGGACTTTACTTCGCGGAAGAAGGTTCTGGCATAGCAATGGCCATGAACTGTTCTTGCATGGGGGACAGAGAATAGCATGATTCACAGCAACCGAGTGGCACCCCAACGCGGTAATATCCTGTAGTAAAAACAATGCGTCTCAGATGTGTTGGCTGTGTCGTATTGCATGCCAAACAATAGATGAATTCCGTATGGATTGCTCTCAATTTACTCAACCTCCATTGAAGCCGAATTGAACCTAGCACGATGTATGTAAATGTAATAATGTTACAATATGTATCATCATCTACGTTACACCATTTCTCGTAAATTGTCAATTTTAACTATACATATGTATATGTGCTTAATCTTTAAAAATGACAAATTTCCTCGATAAAGCTCGCTTCTACGAATCTTTCACCCATGACGTAAGAGCTTCGCGCCAATCGCGGAGGGGAGCTAATCCAATTCGCTTCAATGCTGTCGACGCAAGAACAAGGTGTGACGGCTGTCTAGCATACCTCGACGGCTCCGCTCGAAAATCATCCTTGCTATGTTCCATGTATACAGGTCTAGCGATCTGAGATTCGATCGCTTGCATAAAATCAGTTTTCGACCCATATCCGCTATTCGTCATATGATAGAGTCCGTAATGGGTTGTCTCCATCAGCATCATCATGTAAGAGACTAGATCCGGGATATAGGTGGGACATGCTATCGTATCATATTGAAGATTCCATAAAGATGACGGCGAAGCGGATGAATATCGGTCGATCTCGATCTCCACGGCATCGGCTCCGAACAACCATGCTGTGCGAATAATGAAATGCTCCTCATGAATGGCTTGAATAAACCGTTCACCGGCTAATTTAGAGGCTCCATAGACATTCACCGGCAAAGCGTAATCCATCTCCTTATAGGGTTGTTCTGATGTCCCCTGAAAGACCTGATCCGTACTGAGATGAACAAGCTTCGCGCCAATGGTCTTTGCAGCAAGCGCCATATGACGAGCTCCATAAGCATTCACACGATAGGCTTCCTCTGGCTCCACTTCCGCCCTATCCACATCCGTGAAAGCCGCTGTATGAATGATGATGTGCGGCTGATGGGCGAGACAAGCCTCTATCACTTGAGACTCGTCTTTGATATCCACGTCTTTCTTATGGCATGCAATGACATGGTAATCCAGCGACGACAGCATCTCACAGCATACCTTGCCTAGGTGGCCGTCAGCGCCTGTAATCAGTACTTTTGGAGACTGAGTTGCCATGCCTTCATCCCTCCGCATCAAGAGATAATTGCGCCTTAGCTAGCACGGGATGCTTCTGATCTTTATCAGACAAATGCGGATGTTCTGTTGGCCATGGAATCGACAATGCCGGATCATTCCACAAGATCCCGCGATCATGGGCAGACGCATAGAATTGATCCACTTTATAGCTGACTTCGGTATTCGGAACAATCGTACAGAATCCATGGGCAAATCCTTGCGGTACCAAGAGCTGACGCTTATTCTCGGCGCTTAAGATGACGCCGTACCATTGACCAAATGTGCTCGATTCCGGTCGAATATCCACGGCCACATCGTAAATCGCTCCGACCAATACGCGCACCAGCTTCGTCTGCGCTTTTGGAGCAAGCTGGTAATGGAGCCCGCGAAGCGTCCCCGCCTGTTCGGACAAGGAATGATTATCTTGTACGAAGTTCATGTGAATGCCTGCCGCAGCGAATTTCTCGGCATGATAACTTTCCATAAAGAATCCTCTGGCATCACCGAATACGTCTGGTTCAACCAATACGACGCCGTCTAAAGGTGTTGAAATTACACGCACATGTACACATCCTTTTTCCGAAATCTATGAAATCACCTGAAATGAATGCTCTCTATTGTTATATGCGGACGCGGTATGATTTGATAACTCATGCAAGAAAACGACTTTCCCGCATAATCCTTGGCGCATCAAGTCAAAGGCTTCCTCATAACGGTCCAACGTAAAGGTATGCGTTATTAACCCTTCCAGGTTCAACACGTTTCGCGCCAGAAGCCCCTTCATTTGATACCATGTTTCATACATCTTGCGCCCGGTAATCCCTTCGACACGAATCCCTTTAAAAATAATCTGCCCCATATCTAATGCAACATCTGCTGTTGGTATGCCCAGTAAAGATACGCGTGCAGCATGTGCAGCCCCTTCGAACCCTTCACGCATCGCCTCAGGATGTCCCGACATTTCTAATACGACTTCTGCGCCTTCCCCATTTGTATGCTCAAGAATGGCTTGAGAGAGCTTCTTCTTCGTGCTATCGATCAGTACGTCGGCCCCCATCTGATGCGCCATATCCAAACGGTAAGGATTAATATCGGCAGCGATAATTCGGCCCGCACCGCAAGCTTTCGCAACAGCAATGGACATGAGCCCAATTAAACCCGCTCCGATGATCACTACAGATTTACCCACAATGTCGCCTGACAATACCGTCTGTACCGCATTGCCTAACGGATCTTGCAAACATGCTAACGAAAAGGGCATATCCGGATCGTTAAGGATGATATTGCTCGCCTTCACAACGGCATATTCTGCAAAGCATCCCGGTGCTGTAATCCCAAAGCTGCGCGTGTTCAAGCAGACATGTGCATTCCCTGTGCGACAGGGTTTGCAATGCCCGCATACCATATGGCCTTCGGCAGACACATGATCGCCAAGGCGTACATTTGCCACCCGACTGCCGATCTCCTCGACAATCCCCGCAAACTCATGTCCGAACACGTTCCCCGTAACCACCGACTTTTCCGCCCATGCATCCCAGTTATAAATATGTACGTCCGTTCCGCAGATGGAACTCGCTTTGACGCGTACCAATACTTCATCTGGACCAATTGTCGGTACAGGTACTTCCTTAAGCACTGCACCTGGTCCTCTATTTTCTTTGACTAAGCCGATCATGGTTTTTTCCATGGGTTTCTCCACCTTTGGTTGTAAATTCACGAATTCACATGAACTAGCGTGATATCATTTTCAACTGAAATAGCTTTCTCGGTTATAAATAATTCCTCATATTGATGAACTATGGTGTCCCATGAGAAATGCAGGTTAATCCGTTCCTTCGCGGCATTCCCATAGGATTCGACCTCTTCAATGGTAAGTTGATCCGCTGCATCCAATAGCGAAGATAAAGAACCCTCTACTCTTGTAAAATAGATGGCACTCTCCTCCGCAACCTCACGATTAAAGATCACATCATACAGTAGATTGAGCTTCGTAGAAGCCAACGCTTCCAACAGAGATGGATTGGTACCTCCCACCTCATGTCCATGCAAATATCCGTAAGCCTGCTCTCTGATTTTTTTAAGGAGTTGTTGATTGTATACCGTTCCAACAAATTGAATCCTGGGGTCTTGATCGAACCTCGTCTTCTCGAGAAGTTCTTGATAGAATGCATTTTTCTCAATACCTGTAATAATAATGAGTTGCTTCCTCGTCGTGGATTTCATAAATTCTTTGATAATGAGCTCATAATTATTTTCCGGAACAAAACGCCCGATCATTAAGTAATATTGATGACTTTGAATTTCAAACTGACTTTTCCAGTTTACAAAAATGTCCTGATGATCTTCAAGACTCGATTTCTTCAAATCAGCTCCATAGGCAATATAGGTCGTCTTTGGCGTATATTTCGCATAATCATGCTGAATATATTGTTCTATCCCTTTGGAATCGCAGACTAGTAAGTCCGCATGTTTGACCATAAGACGCTCTGATAATTTCCAATACCTCTTAATAAGTGCATTCCATTTACCTCTTTTCCATTCATGACCGTCCGGATTTACAAATACTTGAACACCCATTTTAGCTAATATTCTTTTGTAGAAATAAAAAAAAGGCCCAATTCGACAGGCCAGAATGTAGACAATGCTATGTTCTATTCGATTCTTTCGGATATACGCAATACAAGACCGTAAACTTAGTACATCATATAAAACAGCTCTTGCACTACCCATCTGAGGTACTTTCACTTGAAAACATCTCGCTTCATGATGCCTAAACTCACCCGTCTGATCTGAAAGACATGAGACATGATATTGTATATCTTCCGTTGATCTACGTTGCGTCAATTGATCTACAAAAGTCTCAAAACCGCCGTACTTCGCCGGAATTCCCTTCGAACCAATGATAAACACATGTCTCGTCATATTCATATCCCTCAACTTAAGCTTTGAAATTAGTGAACTGATTGTTAGCTTGTGTCACCATAATACTTGTTGTTGCGGTGTCCACCTGTACCGCCTGACTCTTTCCATATTGAGCGCGACCAACGTTCCCTTGAATATTTATATAAGAGCTGTCTTTTATTTGAATTGCGCATATACCAGGGAAAAATATATTATTATTCGAAATATTCCCAATGAAATAGGGGCTCTTCTCCAAATAAACACCAACGGATTGGATATCTTCGCCTGACTTCCATGTCAGATTATTTCCGTTAATGACGCCTGAGATGATATTAGAAAGGTAAACCCCATATTTCAGTGCCCAAGCAACATTATTATTCGTAACAATCAAATTGCTGCCATTCTTACAAATCACGGCACTATCCTGCGCTTCAAACAAATGATTTCCCTCGATAATGACCCAGTTAAAATTGTTAATATAAATATTAGATTGCTCGACGCCGGTATGCCCAAAGAAAAAGGTATTTCCCTTACAAATCAGTCCGTCCAATCCTTCGGCATAAATATGATACATATTACCAAACGCACCTGCATATCCCGCTCTAGACTCATACATGTTATTCGAGAAATGGACATCCCCCACAACAAAAGATCCGCCATCCGTGGGTTGAATGTAGTCCACATAAAGCCCATAATTACAATCTATGAGTTGGTTGTTGGAAATGATAAATCGAGAGCAATGTTGTGTTTTGTCTACTTTTTCGAAGTATACAGCTTTCAAACAATTGATGAATCGAACATTCGTGATTTTAACACCTACATACCACTTGCAGTTAATCCCATTCCGCGTTTTATCGCCTTGAATGGTTATATTCTCAATTCTTACATTACTGGTGCCGCCATTGTACCGATCGGTTGTAGTTACCTGCCCATAAAGATTAATACTCCCCTTTATCGTGCCTGTTCCTGTTACGGTAATGTTTGATGAGCTGATCGTAAAATTCGCTTTATATACTCCATCAGGAAATAAAATGCTGCCGCCCGTATTCTTTATACTATTTATTGCTTGTTGTATCGCATTCGAATCATCCGTCACGCCATTGCCTTTAGCTCCGAAATCTTTTACATTAATATCTGGCATCTTTATCACTCCCCTTCAACTATCATCTCCGTTTCTCTAGTAATATATTGATCAAATCTTTTATTGGATACGGATAGTTTACCGGGACCTTATAACTAAATTAATGCATGACCCCTAGAGTTAAGTGATCCTTGTAAAGCTTTGAATTCTTCATAGAACAATAAAAATCGGTCATGACCTTCGCATGTTGATCCATCGTGAAATGAATGTCCATCGTACAAATGTTACGGTTTAATTGGCTTAAGTATTCTCGATCCTCCATAACTATTAACAGTTTATCGATAAGGTCATGGGAATTAGGCTGAAATAACATGCCATTCTGTCCATCTTGAATTAAATCTGTAAATCCGACATAGTCAGATACTAAGCTTGGAACCCCGTGCGCTAACGCCTCTAATCCAATAAAGCCAAACGTTTCTTTCCATAAGCTAGGTATGATTAATAAATCCGTTTCATTGAATATTTCTTCTAGTTGCTCATAACCATATCTCCCTTTGTAAGAATATCGGCTCTGATCTTCTTTGGTTTGCTCTACATAACCTCCGCCATATACCTTTAAATGCCAAAGGTGATTCGTTGTTTGCGATATATGATCCAAACATTCTTTCAATAAAAAAAAACCTTTATACGTATCAACCGGTCCTAGGTAGGTTAATCGTAAAGGCATATCTTTTGTATGAAACTCCCTTATTTTCCTTTGATCCACGATATCTCGATGCGATATAGAAATGACTTCTCCTTTCACATCCAAATACTGCGAATATATCATTTTTGATACCGTACTATTAAAATGAAAATAGTCAACACATCTCATCATATCTATATAATAAGAACGCAACATGCCGTATTCTCGTGCCAATTTAGGGTTAACAGGTACAATCGTTGTCTTAGGCACAACCTTTTTCTTCATTTCTTTGTCTGTTATTGTCTTTTTCATACGCGCACGTAACGCCTTAATTAGGTTACTATTCTTCCATTTACGATAGTATTTCGTTTGCATCAGAAACAGGGTCATCGAACGGTAGCTTTGACGATTACAATCGATACATTTAGCACCATCTCCATAATCATTGCAAAATCCACCTTCGCTATCGAGCAAACTCACTTTCGGACATATTCCAAAATAGTCATGCGTCGTAAAAACAATAGGAATTTGCATGCTTTTCGCAGCTTCCAAAAAAGAACGATGAATCCCCATAAATGTGTGGAGATGAACGCGATCTGGATTAATTTCTTGAAGAAATGTAACATAATGATCCATGTGGGATGTCTTCATAAACTTCTTAGGCTTTCGAATTCCCCCCATCAGGGACACTGGAAGAGGATTCACAATCTCATATACCTGGATGCCCTGCTCCACTCTATCTTTACGAATATAGCTTCTAGACCCAGGCTGGTGATGTCCAGGATACAGCAAAACAACTTCATTCATTTGTTCAATCTGCGTTAGCATGAGATCCATACAATATTTAGTCAGACCGCCAGTACGATAAGGGGGCAAGCCCAGTGAAACATGTAAGATTTTCATTTCAGTTCAACATTCCTACCTCTCGTGGATAACATATCTGTATAGCCGTGCGTTCTTTTAAGAAAAACAAGCCCGTAAATTAATATAAAAAAGGTATAGATACAAATGCTGTAATACTGATTAGGATTAAAATTAACAACAATAAGATTACCTATCGCCAAAGAAATCGGCAACCATCGCTCTTCCTTGTATATCTTTAAACACCAAACAAATAAAGAAATATAAATAACGATAAAAAACAGGATACTAATCAAACCTTGTTCCACCATAATATTCATAAATTGCGAGTGAAGAGCAATATCATTCACGCCAAAATTAGACTGCATAAAGGGAATATATTGCCCAGCACCAATTCCAAACCAGATATGCTCTTTAAATAACTCGAATGCTGTATTAAATTGGGTAAAACGATGCGATTCCGTATCCCCTCGACTCACCACTAATACTTGATAAATGTCATGATAGAACAGACGGTAGGCAATCAATACTGCAAATACACTGCAAATCCCTACCAGAATTCTTTTTATCCAGTGATTATAATCCTGTATCTTTGAGAAAAGAATATATACTAGCAGCTGAGCAATAATAGACATATATCCAATTCTGGTGAACGTTAAGATCACAAATATCACATTGGATAATAGAATGAACAATGAAACATAACTTCTTCTCTTCAAATGATAATACAGTAATACAGAAAACAGAATCGCTCCCAGATTACCCGCACCGTTACTAGCACCTACAAAGCCGAATACCCGTTTGGTTATCGTAACGCCTTCATAGTAATCTATAGTATCCTGGGCGCTGAATGGTAGAAACGACTTATTAAAAATATATTGCATAACACCTAATAATGAATTGGCTAATGCATAGACTGAGATAATCATAAAAAAGGTTGTCGCATTAAAATTCATGAATGACAAACAATAGAACATAACTGCTAACAATGCCACATTTATAAATACATTCAGATGATAGGTGTATAAACTTGTATCATAGATATTTAACACATACCCTTGCAAGAATAAAATTAAAATGATTCCTGCCAACAACAATAATAATAAAAGGAGTTTATTTTTAAACGCTTGATCAACCGATATGACAGCCATTTTATTTTTTAACATCAAATGTGTAATTAAAGAAAAATTTATTATAAACAAGACAACAACGGGTAGGTCTACATAAATGTTTTGATAACCAATGTTAAATCGAATACCGCTAATAATACTTAGAATAAGAAAACCTAATATAGCGTAATGTACATAGTTTCCCTTAAATCCATTCACAATAAAAAGAAATCCCGCTAATAATACAGGGACGCATAGAATCAATATAATTAAGTACATAAAGTCATGCCCTCTTAGACATTATTTTCTGATCAATGATTTGCATAATTTGTAGCGCCTGAAATTCTCTAGAATATTGCAATCGATCTGAAAAATCATATTCGTGCGCCATGATTCGGTGTAATCCATTAGCGATATCTATAGCATCATGCCTGCAGCATTCGCCGTATTTCTGATGAATAAGCGTGTATAATTCTGGATCTTCGGTTACAGCTAATATAGGTTTACAAGCCCCAATATATTCGAAAGTTTTACCTGGAATGGCATATTCGCTTCCTTTCTTATGGGTGAGAATAACTGCGATATCTGTCTCTTTCAGATAAGAAGCCGCCACCGTATGAGCAACACTTCCAATGACACGAATGTTCACTCCAGCATCTCTGATATCCACACTTTTCAGTTCATCCTGCGCTTGTTGGTCTAACACGCCTACGATATTAAATGTAATGCAAACCCCGGTATGCTGATAAAATAGTAAAAGACCTTCAATGAAGGCACCTATACTTCTTCCTTTATAGATCGAACCGATATGACTCACAATCATATGTTTTTTCTTTGTATCCATGCTTTGATATGTACAATTCCGAAATATTTGTTCATCATACCCGTTCTTAATCAAATGGATATTCCGGTTCGTATTTTGTTGTTCATAATGCTGATAGATTCCTCGCGTGACTGCCACGATCTCATCTGCTAATCTGGAAATCATGTGCTCAGCCCTTCTGAACGCAAACTTCGGATTTCCTTCACCAATGTTGTGGTTAATAATATCTCGAATTTCAATGATTTTGGGGATATGTGGTGCAATACGATGTATGTAATCCATGACAAATAAACCGTAAATGTCCGGTACGGTAACAAAAACAGCATGTATATCCTCCGTTCTTAATAACCGATTCATTTGTGTAAATAAGTCTGGATTCAATCGCTTAAACGTAAAGCCGCTGTATTTGTAATTTCTCCATATCGATATTACCCATTTCGTGCGGAGAATCTGCTCGAACCACCCTCTTCTTGAATCTAAACCCAATTTCGTCCCCGCCTGAATAGACTGTGTAAATCGGCTGTCTGGCGTTTTATATTTATAATTTTCCGTCGCATATTGACTAGGTGCTGAACCGTATTTTATATCATTGAATGTATAGACCGTATAATTCTCTGCAATGTACTTCATAAGCCCTGAATATCGAATGGATGCTGCTACCGGTTGACCTTCAATATAGTCTGTCACAACAATTATTTTCGGCTTCATCAGATTTCTCCTTTAGATTACGATCGTGTACTCGCCCTTCATCACGGGCAGGCTCGCCACCCCATCCGTAACATCAATGATAGAATGGTTCGGGAGAATTATCTTGAAGGGGTTCAATTCACTAAAACTTAAAGTGATGTTGTGATTACTATATTTCAGATCATCATTAAACTTGAATGTATCTTCACTCTTTTGAGTTATGCTTAAATAGTCCCTCACATTTACATAGTCAGCGAGCTCGGATCCTGTACAATACCATACGTTTTTTCCTCTTAAATATTCAAATATACCTAGCAAACTATCTGTATCGTCAAAAATATTCGGGCTTTGCCTTTTTCCATCATCTCGTGAAGGGGCAATATGCTCTTGTATACTAATAACAAGCTTATGTTCCAATAAAAAATCAATTTCACGTAGCTTCCAACGTACTAAAGATTTTTTCAAAAAGCGCTTCATCGTTTTTGCAACTGGATAATTATTTTGGCTTGCACCTCTTAACAACCCACCATCTAATGTAGACGGAATATCAATGACCGCACTTTCACCAAATCGCTTAATATCATAATTCATGAGTGGGTCTTCATCCGGACCTGCAATGGTCTTATCACCACCTCGTCCATGGCCACGGTTCCAATATCTACACCACCACGAAAAGCCAGCAAGGTCAATGCTATCATCAGAGTATTCATTCCCCTTATAACCACAATATTTGCCGCCTCGGGGTTTTTGACCAATAGCATCGTAATAGATATCCACCCCTTTGCCCATCTGGGAAAGAGCCTCATCAACGCTTTGAAATGTCTCCCATTCTTGAATAAAGTCTGCAGCATGAGGACCTACTATGCCGTGTGTCGTGCCATGATAAGCAAGTTCATAGTTTGGATGATCATGAATTTGTTTAAAAAACCGCTTACTTTCTTTATCCGCATTGATGCACTTGGATACAGTCCTAATTAACGCATTTTTGATCATGCCTGCCCGCATGCCCACAGGTACAAAGAAAGTCACTTTAAGATGAGGGAAATGTTGCAGAATTCTTTCTGTTAAATAACGAAATGAAGAGTTATCTCGATCCTTGAAATACCCCCAATCTTCCCCTAAATCTAAAACACCATTTCGATTTGTATCCACCCACGTATTAGCTAGATCATCGATCATAAACATAACGGGCGAATCGGCATTTCCATACCACTTACAGGGCTTTATAATCATTTATTTTTCCCCTTACCATCTGAAGCAGTCTTCTCAAGATGGCTATTTTGACTATTTAGACTTGCTCTATTTTGCTAACGATTGATTACGAAGCAATTTCATGACGAGCTTATATCTACTCATTTTTTGATACCATTTGGCATTCTTTTTCGTACTGTTCCACATCAATAATGAATATAGAGCCCTGCATTGACTGGTCCATCTAAATTTCCAGGAATAACTTCCTGCACCTAAATCGAGCTCATCCACATGCTCCCACGATTTTATATGACGAATCGATTCCTGCATGAGCACATCAAACACGCCGTACTTCGCATAGTTCGGATCGTAACCCGTATTCCATCCATAAAGTTTATTTTTATACCGATAGCAAATTTGATAAGCGATTATTTCCTTAGCCTGCGTCTCTAGGAACAAAATCAAGACACAGTTGTTGTTTCGAAATAACTGCTTAAAAAATATCTCATTTTGATGATCATCAAAGATGCTCCGCCGGTCTATTCTCCCCTTTACCTGCTGCAAATACTGCTTTTCTTTTTTATGGACCAATGCTATTCGATCATAAAGGTCATCATCCTGAGCGCAATTCACTGCATGGAATTGATAACCGATTTCCTTCTGGAGTTTCTCTAGCTTTTTTATCGATTTTGAATTGAGGTGGGATGTATCACTGGAGTCGCCCGTAGGAATCATTCGCAAGTTGATTTTGGGGCAAGCGGTTAAATATTGTACACCCGGATTGTATTTATCATGTCTTAACAAAAAATGGAGCAATGGGATGTCCGTTGGAAGATGCGTCAACTCTAATTTATCCCACGACTGCTCATACTCTTCAATAACACCGAATATCTCTTTAATAATAGCTAACGCTGTATATTTCGTTGTATCCGTAAGAAAGTTGAAATAATCACCTTTCCCTAAAAAGCAGAGCGTATCACATGTGAGAAACATTCTATCGACTTTGCGAATCATTAGCGGTGCAATCCCCACCAGCCGTTGATCGCGATAGCAGCAAATAATAAATAACTCCCTGCTGGGCTCATTACCGTAGGAGAGCCACCAAGCAAAATTATATTGAAACGTACTATAATATGCGATATCCGGATCTTGTTCTTCTAGTCGCTCCCAGTCTGCCTGAATACTTCGAAATCCCTCTGTATCTTTTACGATGGTTGTACTCATCGGCAAGTTAAACCCCTTTAATAGAAATATAAAGACGTGGTTTTATCAAAAAGTTGGCACTATAAACTCTTCTATAACTAATAAACCAGAGTGACCGAGAGTATATAGTCCTGCCACAAGACGAAATAGCCTTGACTTAAACTTAGACATGTTCCACATTTTTAACGAATAATTGATTTTAAATTGATCTGTCCACTTAAACTTCCAGGCATAGCTGCCTGCCCCACAGTCAATTTTTTTCCCAATGGAATGTTGGTACAAATATTGAGCTGTCTCGATGAATAGTATATTTGACAATCCATGAAAAGCTGCATATTGAGGAGCATATCCTGAATTCCAATCATACAAAATACCATTATGCACATAACTGATGCTATAAATAATGATATCCCCTTCAGCATCCTCCATCAGGAACGTAACGACCTGCTCATTATCTTTGAACAGTTTCTTTAGAAAATCCTCATTCAATTTGTTCTCGAATAGGCTTCGCCTCTCCGTCCTACCTTTATGCTGTTGCATATAATCCTTTTGTGCACGATGTACCTTAGACACACGTTCATAGATTTCATCCGTTTCCGTTCCAACGATCACCTTAAATCGGTAATTTACAGACTTTGTGAATTTATCCCTCGACTTTTTAGCTTTTGTGTATTCCTTCGAGCGAATAAACGCATCGAATGAGTGATATTTTTCGAGATCAATCGTTGGACAGGATGTCAGATATTTAACATGTTCATTATACTGATCCTGCCTCCACAAATAATGCAATAGCCGCGTATTCTGCTCCAAATGAGTAAGCTCTATTTTATCCCAGCTGTTTTTATTCCGTTGTATTTCACCAAACATCTCTGCTAGAATATCTGCCGCGGCTTGGTCTCCTTGGTAATCAATGAGAAAGTTGAAGTAATCCCCTTTTCCCAAAAAACATAATGTATGACATGAAAATACAAGTTTGTCTGCACGTCTAATCATCAAAGGAGCAATGCCTGTGATTTTGCCCTCGTGATAGCAACAAATAATAAACAAGGTAAGCTGCCCATGCTGGCGGTACGTTTCCCACCAAGTGTAATTGTATTGAAAAGTACTATAAAAAGTCGCATCTTGATCCAATTGCTCCAATCTCTCCCAATCGGCTTGAATGCTTCGAAATTCTTCTGAATCTTTGATAATCCTTGTATTCATGATTCCGAATTAACTCCTTTTGCTACAAGTTTAGTCGTGCGTCTTTTCAAGACTTGATTCCATACGCTTTGCAGTTCCTCTCTCGTAATAAAATTAAATAAAAGACTAAGGAATACAAAGCCTACACATAATACGGCATTTAACAGCACTTCAATCATGATGGAGTGAATCCACTGCATACAAACGAGATAAATCCCGTACAATGGTAAGATTACAGTCAAATACTTGTACGGATTCAAAAGCCCTAGACCTAACGGATAATATTTCGAGCCGAAATGATAAAACCCATAATTCGTAATCGCATATGCAATCACCGTAGAAATCGCTGAACCGTAGATTCCTAACGACGGTATCAGTATCAAATTACAAATCACATTAATAATTGCTGAACATAGAGTAATGCTAGAATTCAGCTTCATTTTATTGGCTATATGTAAACCCAAGGAGTAAAAAGCAACTGCCCCTGATAAGAAATAAGATAATGAAATAATTGGAACCAAATACATTGCGTCACGATATTCATCCGTTGCAACTAAACTAACAGCAATATTCGCAAAAATGGACAAGCTCAAAACGCCAAACCACCCTGCAAAATTATATAACTTGAACATCTTATTAATTCGGGCTACGCCGTCTGCCTCCTTATACACCTTGAATTTAAATGGCGTAAATACCGAAACGAACGGATTAATGAATACAGGATTAATTAACATGCCTATCTTGTATCCAATGGAATAGATTGCTACAGAGGATAAATTCATGAAGCCATTGATTAAGTACCTGTCACTTAGTGCTAATACCCACGCAGATATATCTCCGAGAATAAGCCCCGTTCCAAAACTAAGCATTTTTTTGAGTTTATTCATTTTCAGGGTAAACCGAAAATTTGTAATATCTGTAAGGAAAAGCACAACAAATACCGTTAAATTACCAAACAACTGCGCCTGTAATATTCCAATGATGCCCATGTCTAATTTCAGAAAAAAGATAACAACGAATAGCGTTGTAGAAACGATAGAGGAAACCTGCACTGCACTCGATTTCATTGCTTTGAACTGCATCGAATAAAAACTCGAATACGTTAAGTTTAAGCACATCAGAACTGAACTCATCACTACATACGGAAGATATAAATACGAGTTCGGAGCTGAATCGAATAGGTATGGAAATAATATTGGATTCAGTAGCCACACCAGTGCAATGCATCCCCCTCCCCATAGCATGGAGAACGATAAGGATGTATTCTTTAATTCATGACGGTCATCAAATTCATTAAAAAATCGAATCATCCCCGAATACACGCCTAACGTGATACCCAGTGCGAGCAACTGCTGAATGCCCATAATTAGATCAAATTGCCCAAACTGTTCCTGTGATAAATTCCGTGTATACAGTGGAATAAGAATCAAATTAACTAATTGGGTCATGATCGAGGAACAAAAGTATATTATCCCATTGGTTAGCATTTTTTTATTATCCATGTGCATCCATAACTGACGATCTATCAGCAGTTCCCTTTCCAGTAACTCGATAGTATACGTCAATTAATTTCTTGGAATAATCATTGACCTTCGTACGAGAAATCTTATCTTTGTGATTTGAATAATTCGTGATAACTTCATGAACTTGGTAGATCAAGGATTCTATATTCCGAGATTCAAACAAAAGTGTTCCTTCCGGTCTCTTACACACATCACTGGCTATTGAAGGGATACGATAATGCAGTGCTTCCGCAATTGACACGCCGTATCCGTCCGTATTGGTCGGTCGAATAAACAAGTGGCTCTTACGTACGATAGGATAGAATTCGGTTTGATTTACCTCATAAAAATAAAAATGCCCCTCCAGGCTGTATAATGCAATTTGCTCCTTCAAATATTTATAATAGATTTGTTCCTCGAAGCTTTGTTCGTGTACTCCCATAAGAGCAAAAATAAGGCGAGCAGGAATTTCCTGCTTCTTCAGTTCTTCCATTACTTGAATTAAAAGGTCTATGCCGTAAAGATCCTGATTTTCATAAAAACGAACATAACCATTCGCACTAATGATAAATTCAGCGTTATTCATAAATCGATATACATCGTTAGGGATTGCTTCTATATCCTCAGGGTTTTCCATTGGGTTGATGTAAGCAGGAATCGTAGTTACGCGTTCACGTCTAAGACCATTCTGAAGAAGATATGCTGTTGTAGCCTCATTAACGCAAATCACGGAATCTAATCTTTTCAAACTTGATAATAACAATCGACGAGTCATTCCATTAGATGATTGAAGCTGATTGACCAAACTGTCTCCATGTACTGTAAGAATGATTTTTTTTCCTAGCCATACGTAACAACCAAGCAACATACGAAGTCTTTTATCAATGGTGTGGAAATGAAAAAGATCCCCTTCAATAAAGGGGACCTTTAGCATGAACTGTGTATAGCTACGAATGGAATATATATTTTTGCTCGTATCTTCTGTTTTCACTTCATTGTAAATTTCATGGTTAATCTTTTGCGCAGCAAGCGTTTGCGACAACCTCCGAAGATGTATTGAAATACCACCGATGGGCGGTGGAATTGGACCGATAATAATGATCTTCATGTAGGATTCCTCTCTTTTCCTATAAGCACTTCTATAAACTTTAACTTTCCCGATGCTGTCCTAGGAATATGATCCACAATGGAGAAGGTCAATTTCATCGATTCCGTAAAAATCATTTGGAGGTTGCGAGATAGACCCTCCATTTCTTTCATAACCGTATGCTGAGGCAAAGATGACTCCAGGAATACTTCAATCTCGTCATACTGCCGTTGTATAAATTTACATGCTGTCACGCTATTCAATCCGCGAACAGTAATGGCCATTAATGCCGATGACACCATATCTCCATTAGGCTTATACATAATCTCGGAGACTCTGCCGTCAATGTTTGCGGCAGAAGGAAATAAATACGACTCCCCTGCATCAGGCGACTCACTAAAATCTGTTACCGTATCCGCTATTTCATATCGAATCAAAGGCATGACATCGTTAATAAACGATGTTCCAATAAGCGCATGGGTATTTGAATTGCACTCTGCGTACCCATATAAAGGAATGAACCGATACGGAGCGTCCTCAACTCTTCCTGCCATAATTACTTTCTCGGATTGTCCATAGTGCACATGTATTTTTGTCTGTGGGAAAACGTTTCGTATCACTGCCTCTTGATATGCATGAAGCGTCTCTGAAGCAAGTAATATTGCACCGGGTTGATAGCGGAACTCTAACTTCCTTTCTTGTATTAATCTGGCGACTAGGCTTAAGGCTGATGGATACCCGTGAAAGAACTTGTAGCCGGTTTTCTGAATAACTTCAAAAATCTTATCGATATTATCAACAGTCAGCTTTGCTACATTAATTCGAAGAATCCGGTGATAACGATCCAATTGATAAGCCCGATCCTCTGTGAATAGTCCCCGAAACTCAACCCTGCCATCTCCCGGTTGGTATCCTACTTCAGACCAGAGAAAACAAGTAGCCGCCCATTCACGTTGAAGAACTTTTCGATTCGTGTATAAGGTTAACGATGTTCCCGTCGTTCCGCTTGTCGCACCTACAATCAAATTATTCATAGGGAATGGCCTTGGTAGAATACTCACGCCAGCTTCACGTACCATATTTTTATTAATGACAGGAATACGGGAGACATCTGTCCAATCTTTAAACTTTTCAGGATGGAAACCATGCTCTTGATACAGTTTTTGATAGAATGGCGTGTGCATGTATACGAACGCCACTTTTTCTTGGAAGGCTTTTAACTGCAAATCTTTTAACTGCTCATTCGTCATGGTTCTCATTTGTTGAAACCGGTCCAGCCATGTATAAAATTCTTTGCCAACATTAACATATTGGTAAGGGATGTAGGATAGTAATTGCTTGGCAATACTTTTAACCAAAACTTTGTTCATTGCACGACTACCTCACTTTATACCCATCGAATGAATGTCCTAAGTCTCATTGTATTTGACTTCGCACGAATGTACTGACTCGACGTACAAACCCCATATTGCGAAGATAGCCAGCTATCCTGTATTTGTACGCTGGCTACATCCTCGATCCAACATTCTGCTCGTGCTCCCCGATAATGAAATGCAATACATTGATTATCTTGGGTGGCAGCCACTATAGGTCCTAGAATGAAGGAAGCATACATCTCCGTACTTTTAACAGATCCAATCCCTTCGTTCATAAACCAGTCGTTTATTTCCAGTTCACACTCACGCAGGATTACCTCACGCTTATGAATAACCCCGCATTTATGAACAAAACCTTTATGGCTCCCGATAAATTGATCCTGCGAGAATTTCTCGCACAGCGCAAAAGTCTCTTCTCTCATCTTAAAAAGATTCTTCTCCTCGAACTCATTCTGCTCAAATCCCCCTGCTTGAACGGTACTATGCATAGCCGTACTCCGAAATTGATTACGCATCCGGTAATCAGCCGAATAGACATAAGAGCCCGGATCCACGATAAGGTCTACCCCGTCAATCTGCAGTTCAAAGCTCAACTGATCGTTATGGCTATGCGCACCCTGCCCATGGAAGGACAACTCCCCGCAGCGAATCAGACAATAGGCCCGCGAGTTTCGCAACACATAATAACCTCCATCTGGATAGGCCACAGAACCTAGGGCGTTTACCGGTTCCTGTGCGAGGGACGCATCTACAAATTTGCCTGCAAGCCACAGTGCATCTTCACTCGCCACAACGCACGCAGCCCGAAAATCATCCCGATCAAAAAACTCCCCGGCCACGGCCAATAGATGTCGAAAATCATTCCGTACCCAGGAACCATAATTTGATACAATCAGATACCGACCGTCATCGGCATCACCAATGATGGGCGTTAGTCCATCTGGTTTCATCATCTGCATCATGAATACATGCATCTTCTCCAAGCGTTCCATGTAAGCTTCCGAGAAAGAAATCCCATTCCGTTCGCACCAGATTGTCGAGACCAGGAATAGTTCCGCAACAAGTCGATGATACGAAGTCGATGCCTCATAGTTCGATCCGTCTTCATTCACCTGCACGAACATTTCCCGTTCCATTTCTTGCAATCCGTACGCAAGCCATGCTGCAGGATCGTTGCCATCGCTAGTTTTCGCATCGATCTTAAAATCACCAAAGTATAGGCCCAATCCTATCAAACCCGCCAAATTCGAAAGGTAGTGATTTCCCGTATGTTCTCCGGTGTTCTCCAAATTGTTCATAATAAACTGTCCATGCAAATATAATGATGTATGAAAACGGTCCCAGAATGCAGCTTCTAATGAAGGGCTTTCGCGGAAAAAATATACTGCTGAAATCCAATTGACCGCTCGGATCGCGACATCCATCGTACATGCCCAATTCACAGACATTTCAACGGGATTATGTTGCAGCCAGTCATCTACCTGCGCTTGAAACTCACGAGCATATTTCTCATCGCCAGTCAGCCAATAGGCTTTTCCTAATGTGAAAAAATGCTGGCATCGCGAAAGCTCCCAAGGAACCTTCACGTCTGCAGCATTCTCTAAATCAACAATTTTAATATACTTATAGAACTTCGGTTCCCACCGGAAATTCGTCTTAAAATCTTCATGCCAAGGCAATGAGCGGCCAAGCTGCGTTTCGCCAGACCCCAACAAGTTAAAGCGATGGGAACAGATTCGCTCCGCATCTTCAATAATCGATTGGTCAAGCTGTGCTTCCTTAAGGAATGCATTTATTTGTCCCTGATCCTGCGGGTCGAACAGAAAGCGGCTCGAACTTCGAAATCCATGGAACAACAGTGGATTTAATTGTATGGGTGCATATCGAATCCGATAATTACGATACACGAACTTTGTCTCCTGTGCCGCTTTCCCCGCAATCTTTCTCACGGCTTTATGAAGCGGCATACCCTTGAGCCGTTTTACTTTCGTCATCAAAGATCTCATGGTTACACTCCAACCCGTACCCGTGAAAGCTCACTAAAAAATCCCCGTGTATCGATAACGATTTTCTCCTGCAGCGCATCCCGATCGATCGTATAAAAAACATCATGATTGACGAGCAATACCACGAGATCCGCCTTGCGTATCGCTTCTTCTGTTGTTTTCAATTGAACATGCTCAAGCTGGAGCCGCTCAGGGAGTGCTTGGATATGCGGTTCAACGACAAGAATGCTGCCCACCTCTAGCTTCGCTAAATGCTCCACGATTTCTAAGGCCGGGCTTTCCCGTAGGTCATCCACATTTGCTTTGAACGCTAACCCTAAGCAGGCGATGACTGGCGAAGTGATTCGCTTCGCTCGATCTACAATCTTTTCGACGATATACCCGGGTTTATAATCATTCACCACACGCGCTGTATGAATTAATCTCGCTTGCTCGGGAGCCGCGTCAACCAGAAACCACGGATCTACCGCAATACAATGTCCCCCGACCCCAGGTCCCGGCTGCAAAATATTCACGCGCGGATGGTGATTTGCCAGTCGAATTAACTCCCACACATTAATATCCAGCTGATCACAAATAAGCGATAACTCGTTCGCGAAGGCGATATTCACGTCACGGAATGAATTCTCCGTTAATTTGGCCATTTCCGCCGTACGGGCATGGGTCTCCAGAATACGACCGCTCACGAATTGTTTATAAAATTCCACCGTACGTTGCGTTGAAGGACCATCGATCCCCCCAATGATGCGGTCATTCTCTACTAACTCTCGCAGAATCTGGCCTGGCATGACACGTTCTGGACAATGAGCGACATAGATGCGATGATTCACTGCAGTTACGGCTTCAGAGATATTCAGATCTGTTCTTGCCTCAAGAATCCAATCCGTTATTTTCTCCGTCGTCCCGACAGGGCTTGTTGATTCCAAGATCACAATATTCCCTGGACGAACGTAAGGAGCAATGGCTAACGTTGCTTGTTGCACATAGGATAAATCCGGCTTTTGATGCGCTTGAAAGGGGGTAGGAACAGCGATGATAAATAAATCCGCTTCCTTTGGCTCCGTAGATACCTTCAATTGGCCGCTCTGTACCGCCGCTTTCACCATAATATCCAAGTCAGGTTCGTAGATATGCACCTGCCCTTGATTGATTAACTCTACGGTATGGAGATTCACGTCAACGCCATGGACATCGAACCCTTTGATCGCCAGGAGAGAAGCCGTTGGAAGTCCAATGTATCCAAGGCCGACAACACACACTTTTTTCACCATAACCTGCCCCTGCCTTATCTCTAAATTAGTAAGCATCTTTACTGCCTATCAGTACGCGAAAGGTTCTAAGCAATATGAAAATATCCAAAAGAATGGAGCGCTTCTCAATATACCGGAGATCTAACTCCACCATTTCTTTGAAACCTAGCCGATTCCGCCCGCTGACTTGCCAAAGCCCCGTACATCCCGGGATGACGGTTAATCGCTGCATATCATACGATGTATATTCGTGAACCTCTCTTGGCAAAGGAGGCCTTGGTCCGACCAGGCTCATCTCGCCTTTCAAGACATTCACAAGCTGCGGAAGTTCATCCATACTTGTCTTTCGGATAAAACGCCCCACACTTGTCACGCGCGGATCATTTTTCATTTTGAACATGGCGCCCTGAATTTCATTCCGATGTAAAAGCTCCTGCTGCTTCTCCTCGGCATTTCGAATCATGGACCGCAGCTTATACATTTCAAAAGGACGGCCGTCTTTCCCAATTCGAATTTGCTTATAGATAATAGGCGCATGCCAATCCTCCAACTTAATCAAGACACACAGAGCTATAAGAATTGGCGAGATAATCACCATCGCTATGATCGATCCGCATAGATCCATCGAGCGCTTCACGATATTAAAGATAGGATGTTCCAACCGCTTATGTACTTGAAATTGAATATCTAAATCACCCTGGTGTTGCGGAATGCTCACCGTTTTTCACCTCTCCTACAACGATCGTACCTGTTTTTCAGCTTGTAATATCCGGTCCAATGCTGTGAGTAACGGCAATCGTAACTCTTCTTGATGCAGTGCAAAATCAAGGGTGGTCAGTATAAATCCTAACTTTTCTCCCACATCAAAGCGGTCACCCTCAAACTCATACGCGACCGTACCTTGTTTGGCATTTAATTGTTGAATGGCATCCGTTAATTGAATTTCCCCGCCATAACCCGCTTCTTGTTTTTCTAAAAAACCGAAGATCTCGGGCGTGAGCACATAACGGCCCATAATCGCTAAATTGGAAGGTGCATCACCAGGCAAAGGCTTCTCGACCACCTTTTTCAAGGAATAGGTTCGACCGCTTGCATCCAAGACGTGCAAAGGATCAATGATCCCATACTTATGGGTCTGGTCCTCCGGTACAGGGCCTACGCCAAGAACGGAACGCCCATACATATCGAATTGCTTCATTAATTGTAGAGTGCATGGTACTTGGGATCGGACAATATCGTCCCCGAGCAACACCGCGAAAGGTTCGTTGCCAATGAAATTCCGCGCGCACCATACCGCATGTCCAAGTCCCTTCGCTTCCTTCTGTCGGATGAAATGAATCTCCACTTTTGAAGAACGCTGCACCTCTTCCAGAAGATCTAACTTGCCTTTGGCTAACAGATTGTTCTCCAGCTCATAGGCATAATCGAAATGATCTTCAATGGCACGTTTTCCCTTCCCCGTTACAATAATAATGTCTTGAATGCCGGATTGAATGGCCTCCTCCACAATGTACTGAATCGTCGGTTTATCCACGATCGGAAGCATTTCCTTCGGCATCGCTTTGGTCGCCGGCAAGAATCGTGTCCCCAGCCCGGCTGCAGGTATAATCGCTTTTTTCACTTTGACCAACTGTTTTCCCCCCACTACCATATGCATAAATTCTGTTTCTCAGATAGAAACATCAGCTATAGGGTCCGCAACCCCATAACTCATACCTCCATCAGGAAGTATGAAAAGGGCATTTAACCCAACCTCATCACCACGCCATCGACGATCCACGTCTAAGGTACACTACATACCCACAGCATGACCGAGTACCTACCCTGATAGAGGTGTAGTAGGCATAACCTTTAGGCGATAAAACTCTTACTCTTGGATGCCATAATAAGAATAGTGCTCCGCCTCGGACTTATAGAATTTCTTGTTATTCAGTACAACGCCAAGAATTTGAGCCTGAACATGTGCTAACTTCTCTTTGGATTTCAAAATGTACTCGCGCTTCGTTTTCCCTGCCATCACCACAAGAATGACGCCGTCGCTTATCGCCGCTACAACAAGACCGTCCGATACTGCCATGATGGGAGCTGTATCTATGAGAATGAGATCGTATTCTTCCTTTAGACTTTCAAGTAGTTCATTGAATGTACTATTCGCCAATAGTTCCGTCGGATTAGGGGGGATCGGGCCAGATGGAATAACCGATAGATTATCAATGGTCGTGCTGCGGACGGATTCCGCATAGGGACACTGATTAGCTAAGACATTGGACAGCCCTATTTTATTGGAGATATCAAAAACCACTTGCAATGAAGGGTGTCTCAAGTCCGCATCAATTAATATCACTTTTTTCCCTTCTTGCGCGTAGGCCACAGCCAGATTACTGATGGTCGTTGTTTTCCCCTCACTAGCGAGTGTCGAGGCGACGCAGATCACCCGCAATTCATGATTCCAACTTGAAAATTGAATATTGGTTCTTAGATTACGATATCCCTCTGCAATGGGAGATCTGCGGTTAATATTCATAATTAACTTCGATTCATCGGCTAATCGACGCATATTGTTGCTCTCCTACTTGTTTTTTGGATCGTGCTCTGGCTCTTATTCGTAAGTCACGTTTGCTCATTCTTCCAATCGTGCCCAGCGTGGAAAGCTCCAAATATCGTTCAATATCATAGTCCGATTTAATCGTGTCATCGAAATATTCAATGAGAAGAACGATCCCCACGGCCACCATAAGCGAAGCAACAAAAGCAAGGACAAGATTTAATTTGATTAACGGGCTGACAGGCATGGCGTTCGGATTCGGCTGCGCGGTATCCAAGATGGATATATTATCGATTTTCATGATTTTAGGAATTTCTTCTTTGAAAACTTGTGAGATTGCATTGACGATATTCATCGCTTGGGTGTAAGAGGCATCGCGAATTTTCAAAGCGATAATTTGGGAGTTTTGTGTGGTAACAACTTTAAGGCGTTCTCTTAAGTCTTGCGCGGTGACTTGAAGTTCTGGGTGCTTTGACACGACTTGATCCATGATTTTCCCCGAACCTAATATTTCTTTATAGGAGTTAATGAGCATAATATTCGAATTAATCTCGTTAATGTCGAGGGATGGTTTCCCTTGCCCGTCCAGATTTGATTTATTGACGATGAGCGTACTTGTCGCTTCATACACTGGCTTCATGACATACATGCTGTATACGCCAGCTACTGCCGTACATAACACGACAGCAAGAAGAATAAACCACATTCTCTTTCGTAACATGCGCAGCAATAATTTCAATTCCATAACTAACCCTCCACAAACATGTGTTAGATTTCTTCCGTCCGCTCGCGAACCGAATCATCATATAGACTTACGATTTCCTCCCCTCGTATTAATCGAGAGGCATTTGCTTGCAAGGCTGCCGTATAAGAAGAATGCCTTAATTCCTCAACCATCTTATATCCCTCTCGAAAGTAAAATTTGCGTTGTATCACGTCATGGGCATCCGATGCTATAAGGTGAGCATATTGCCGACGGCAGATCCATTTGGCCGTCTCTTGCACTTTTCGTCCAAAATAACCTATTAATGATTGTGTCGTGACCTGTAAGAGAATACCGTGCTCCAACCAACCCCTAAGGATTTCAGGTTGCTGGATGACCCCTACATTGCGCTCGGGGTGAGCAATAAGGATACGAAGTTGATGACGTGCCATATAAGATACAAATTCGAACAGATAAGACGGTATCGCTTTGGATGGAAGTTCAACTAATATGTAAGGGGAACCTGCTAACGTCTGGATTCTACCTTTGCGATGCTCTGTTCGATATTCATTGGTTAGACGAAATTCTTGCCCTGGTAATACTGTTAACGGGATACCTTGTTTTTTCAATTTTTCATTGAATTTATGGACAGACCGTTGAATGGTTGAAGCCGGCGTACTATACCGCTTGGTGGCATGGTGCGGCGTTGCAATCATCGTATGAATTCCTTGCTTCACAGCAGCTTCAGCCATCCTTATAGCTCCCTCCATCGTTCGAGGGCCATCATCCACATCAGGCAAAATATGACAATGTGTATCAATCATCCATTCCCACCCTAATTCCTGTGTTTTCTGCGACTAAATCACTAATGCATGGACAAGCGAAATATAGTAGAATAAATTTTAATGATAGAATGTGACAGTTCGTAACAATTCATTGTACAAGCGGTGGATTCTTTGTTGCCGAGGTAGGATCGTTCGAAGATAATCATGAAGTAGTTTGCTTAGAAGGATTCTTTCCGCGTCGCTTTGTATCAATTGAATGCCATATTCGTACAAATTCTCTTCTTCGGTTCTCCACATGACACAGCCCCTTAGTTCCAGCTGGACCTGCAATAGCTGTAGCTCAATACCTAATATATAGTGGGAAGCAACCGGAAATTTCAGATGTGTTAGCATCCTTAGTCCGGAAGGACTTAGATTAATCACTAACACAGGATGCTCTTTACTAGGGGCAGGCTTGCCATTTGTCGTTTCAATTCGTAAATGCCCTAATATAGGCGGTATCAATCGAAGTCTGACGTGTGTTCTGCCAAAAGATCTGTTATTTGGACGCATACACCAATTCCTTCTTCATTAAGATCCAACATCTTGGTTTAGCCAAGTTGATTCAGGGAATAATGCTACTAATCGTTTCTTTTTCATATAATTGATACAATATGTATCACTGTTGACACTATTAATTTACGATACATTTTGTAACATGTCAAGGTTTTTTTACGATGTCCATCATTACATTTGCAAGCACCTTTGGGGAGGAAAATAAATGAAATACGGGAATCGAATAGCAGATTTGCGGGAGCGGAAAGGGTGGACGCAGGAGGAGCTGGCAACAACCATCGGCATCAGCCGTGCTGCCCTGTCACACTACGAGAAGAATCGAAGAAAACCCGACTTTGAGACACTGACACAGTTAGCCGACTTATTCCAGGTATCTATCGACTATCTTATAGGAAGAACGAGTCAATCCCAGCATCCGATGGATGGGGATGTTCATCAATTTACGGAGCAGCTCGAACTCTCCGACTCTGAACTATTGGAGAAATTTAGTCTAACGATCGACGGCCATAAATTAACCGATGAAGAAGCACGCCGGTTTATCGCTTTTGTACGTGCCGAACGGATGATGAATTCCTAAATATAACAATCCTCAAGCAAACGAATGAATCGTATCCATTCGGTTTGATTGAGGATTATTTATTGTTAAGGGGTGGAGAGTTGCGTCCTCATTTGGGCCAGCTCGGCAAGCCACTTCTCTTCGCTTATTCCAAGCTGCTGCAATACCTTCAGCACATCGATTTCTAATTTACCTTCAGGTTCTGGTATCCCTTGAATGGACTCAACGTTATATTCTTCGCTCATGGTATGTACCCTCGCTTCACGAAATATTCAATGGTCATTGCTTTTCCCTGTATGACACAAGCCTTATTATAAATTAAGCTCGCTCGATATGTTGTCGTTATCTGAATGCAATTCCCAAAAGTTCCCCTGTTTTTTTGTCGAATCGATTAACGTTTAGTATAAAATAAGGACAAACCTCATACATCTGTGGTCGGATAAGATTTGTCGGTCCTATAATTCACAGCTACTATCGAATGCCTTAACTCTTTCACGTCAGTTCAATGCATTAAACCCATACGTTTCCCGCATGGGGGAGGGATGGGTATGGGGTTCCAACCGCTGTTGAAATCGTGTTGTTTGAATTTATTTACCCTACTCCGGAAATTTATAAATTCTATAATATCCAAAAAAACCTCCATTTGTCCGTCGACAAATGAAGGTTTTCTATCCAGAAGAGTTACATAAACAACAATCTTAGGCCTTAACCAATTCACGCATGCTTGACTCGAATGCAGCCATTAGCGCGCGCTCACCTTGCAAGCCTTGATCCTCAGCTTTTGCAATGTATTCCATCATTTTCTTGTAATCTTTAGGAATCACGCGAACGAACTGCGGAAGTGTTGCTGCCCAATTCGATAGAATGCGTTGACCTAGCGGACTTCCAGTATACTTCACATGCTCCTCGATCAGGGTACGAAGCTCTTGCTCTTCTTGCGCATCTTCCACGCGCTCAAGCAATACCATCTCCAGGTTGGCACGATGGACGAAAGATTGATCCGTATCGAGTACGTAGGCGATCCCGCCCGACATCCCTGCTGCGAAGTTACGACCTGTCTTCCCAAGGACAACGACGCGTCCACCGGTCATATATTCACAACCATGGTCACCCGTACCTTCAACGACAACCTGTGCACCAGAGTTCCGAACGGCGAACCGTTCACCAGCCATCCCGTTAATATAAGCTTTACCTGCCGTAGCTCCGTAGAACGCGGTGTTCCCAATAATCACATTCTCTTCCGCTGCGAAAGATGCTTTCTCAGACGGCTTCACAATAATCTTACCGCCCGACAAGCCTTTACCGACATAGTCATTCGAATCGCCTTCAACGTGAAGGGTAATGCCTTTCGGTATGAACGCACCTAGACTTTGACCCGCTGTTCCGACAAAGTTAAAGCGAATCGTATCTTCAGGCAACCCTGCTGCCCCATAACGACGCGTCACTTCACTGCCAAGGATCGTCCCCGTTGCACGGTTCACGTTACAGATCGGCAGCGTCGCTTCCACTGGCATTTGTTGCTCTAACGCTTGTTCCGCAAGCGGAATCAGCTTTTCCATATCGAGCGTCAATTCCAAGCCATGGTTCTGCGATTGTACGCAATAACGCTCGCTATCTTCCGGCATTTCCGGTTGATACAGCATGGAGGATAAATCCACGCCTTTGGATTTCCAATGATCGATCGCTTTCTTCGCGTCAAGACGTTCTGTACGGCCGACCATTTCGTTCACAGTCCGGAAGCCAAGCTCTGCCATAATCTCACGGAACTCTTGGGCGATAAAGCGCATATAGTTCGCTACATGCTCAGGGTCGCCCTTAAAGTTCTTACGTAGTTCAGGATTTTGTGTCGCGACCCCAACCGGACAGGTATCCAATTGGCAGACACGCATCATGATACATCCCAGAACAATCAATGGCGATGTCGAGAAGCCGTATTCCTCTGCTCCAAGCAGCGCCGCGATCGCAACGTCACGACCATTCATCATTTTACCATCGGTTTCGACGACAACCCGATCGCGAAGGTTATTGATGATCAAGGTTTGATGCGTCTCCGCAAGCCCGAGTTCCCAAGGCATCCCCGCATGACGGATCGATGCTTGCGGAGAAGCGCCTGTACCGCCGTCATAACCGCTCACGAGAATGACATCTGCACGGCCTTTGGCTACCCCGGCCGCGATGGTGCCTACGCCCACTTCAGATACAAGCTTCACGTTAATCCGCGCCCGAGGGTTTGCATTCTTAAGATCATAGATTAATTCCGCTAAATCCTCAATCGAATAAATATCATGATGCGGCGGCGGTGAAATCAGACCTACACCCGGTGTAGATCCGCGTACTTCCGCAACCCATGGATATACTTTACGGCCTGGAAGCTGTCCGCCTTCACCCGGCTTTGCGCCCTGCGCCATCTTGATTTGAATTTCATCTGCATTCACAAGGTAGTTCGATGTAACACCGAAACGTCCCGATGCGACTTGTTTAATGGCACTGCGGCGTGAATCGCCGTTCGCATCCGGGATGAAGCGCGCAGGATCCTCCCCGCCTTCCCCTGTATTACTCTTCCCGCCTATACGATTCATCGCAATCGCAAGGCTCTCATGTGCTTCCTTACTAATGGAACCGAAGGACATCGCTCCTGTTTTGAAACGTCGCATAATGGATTCCACCGACTCGACTTCCTCAATCGGAACGGATCCGCCCGTATGCGTGAAGTCAAGTAAGGAACGAAGCGTTAAATGCTTCTCGTTCTCCCCTTGTACCAGATGAGAGAACTTCTTATATAATTTGTAATCATTCGTGCGGCACGCATGCTGCAGCGTATGAATCGTCTGTGGACTGAATAGGTGATCTTCACCATCTTTACGCCATTGATATTCCCCGCCGGAATCCAATGTCATATCATTCACCATATCTTCCGTGAATGCGCGACGATGTGGCTTCAATGTTTCTTCTGTAATCTCTTCCAGACCAATACCGCCAATACGCGACGGCGTCCAAGTGAAATATGCATCAACAAATTGTTCTTTCAACCCAACCGCTTCGAAAATTTGAGCTCCGCGATACGATTGAATCGTCGAAATCCCCATTTTCGATAAAATTTTCACAACGCCCTTTGTTGCTGCTTTAATGAAGTTCTTCACAGCTTTGTCATGCGACACGCCGCGAATCATGCCCTGACGAATCATATCATCTAGGGTCTCGAAAGCCAGGTAAGGGTTGACTGCACTAACACCATACCCAAGCAAAAGAGCAAAATGGTGAACTTCACGCGGTTCGCCGGATTCTAATAAAATACTAACTTTCGTTCTTGTACCTTGGCGAATCAAATGATGATGTAATGTAGAAACCGCGAGAAGGGCTGGAATGGCCGCATTCTCTTGATCGTTCCCACGGTCGGATAGAATAATGATATTGTGACCTTTCGCGATCACGCGATCCGCCGCTTCACACATCACCTGCAAGGCATTGCGTAACCCTTCGGCACCTTCATGCGCGAAGAAGAACATTGGAATCGTAATCGACTTGAAGCCTGGACGATGCAGATGGCGAAGCTTCGCAAACTCTTCGTTCGAAAGCACCGGTGTGCTGAGATGAATTTGACGGGCGCTTTCGGGCTCGGGATTCAGCAAATTACGTTCAGGACCAATGGTCGTACCTGTCGATGTCACAATCTCTTCACGAATCGCATCGATCGGCGGGTTCGTTACCTGTGCGAACATCTGCTTGAAGTAGTTATACAGCCGCTGCGGGTGATCCGATAGAATCGCTAATGGCGCATCATAACCCATCGATCCGATCGCTTCGGCTCCCGTTGTTGCCATCGGCTCCAGAACTTTGCGAAGCTCTTCATAGGTATAGCCGAACGCTTGCTGGCGGCGATGCACGGTAGCACGATCCGGTTCTGGCAATTCTTTGGCATCCGGCAGATCATTTAGATCTACCAAATGCTCCTCCAGCCATTCTTGATAAGGATGCTCGGAAGCAATCTGTGCTTTCACTTCTTCATCCGAAATGATACGGCCTTGAGCCGTATCGACGAGCAGCATCCGCCCTGGGCGAAGACGATCTTTATATAAAATGTTATCTTGATCGATCTCTAGAACTCCCGCCTCGGAAGCCAAAACGATCAAATCATCCTTTGTGACCACATAACGCGCCGGACGTAACCCGTTCCGATCCAGAATCGCACCGATCTGCACACCATCCGTAAACGCCATGGCAGCAGGTCCGTCCCACGGTTCCATTAAGGAACTGTGATATTGATAGAATGCGCGTTTCGCAGGATCCATACCCTCATGATTCGACCAGGGTTCCGGAACCATCATCATCGCGACATGGGGTAAAGAACGTCCTGCCAAGTATAGAAACTCTAATGTATTATCAAACATCGCCGTATCCGAGCCATCCTGATTGATGATCGGCATAATTTTGGATGTATCTTCACCAAACACATCGGAATCACATAACGTTTGGCGTGCATGCATCCAGTTCACATTGCCGCGCAAGGTGTTAATCTCTCCGTTATGAATAAGATAACGGTATGGATGCGCGCGCTCCCAACTCGGGAACGTATTCGTACTGAAACGGGAATGCACTAAAGCAATCGCGGATTCTAGTGCATCATCTTGCAAATCCACATAGAAATCGCCAACTTGCTCTGTCGTCAACATTCCTTTATAGACTACTTTGCGGCAAGAAAAGCTGGATACGTAGAAGCTATCCGCTCCTTCACCGCCTGCATAACGAATCGCCTGCTCCGCACGTTTACGAATGACATATAATTTACGTTCAAATGCTAGATCATCCGCAGATGACAACGCTTCTGAACGACCGATCAATACCTGACGAACATATGGCTTTACCGCTTTGGCGGACTTGCCTAATTTCTCGTCATGCGTCGGAACCGTTCTCCAACCAAGCAAATGTTGTCCTTCTTCTCTCACAATCGCTTCGAGTGCTGCTTCATGCTTCGCACGCAAGGCTTCGTCTTGCGACATGAATAACATCCCTACCCCGTATTGTCCGGCTGCAGGTAAGGCAACGCCAACGGACTCCATCTCTTTCACCAAAAACCGGTGAGGAATTTGCAGCATAATCCCTGCGCCATCCCCTGTATTCGGTTCACTGCCTTGCCCGCCACGGTGCTCCATGTTCACCAAGACGGTTAGCGCTTGTCGTACAATTTCGTGCGACTTCTGACCTTTAATGTGCGCAACAAACCCCATACCACAGGCGTCTTTTTCAAATTGCGGATCGTATAAGCCCTGTTTAGGAGGCAGGCCATTCCCGTTAAGCTTCATCGTAGCATCGCAACCTTTCTAAGTGATCTATAGATAAAAATGAGTACTTGACAAATTATTATTGAATAATTGTATCACCCTGAAAAAGGTCAAGGCAATTTAAACATTTTTATGATCGCGATAAGAAAGATTGACTGATTTTCGTCAAAAAAATATAAAGTTTGTGCCTAAATGTACATGGTCAATAGGTACAAAAAATGCTCTAGAACTGCATAACCATGCAACCTAGAGCATTTCGAATTTATCTATACCTTATGCTACCGCATTATCTTGTTTTTTTCCATACACAGATTTGAAGAAAATTCCAGTTAAAGCTAAGAATACCACAGCGAAGATCGCAAGGATACCGGAATTATGCCACATCATCGCATTGTCGCCAATCGAGATAATTGCTTTGTATCCATTAACAGTATACGTCATTGGCAGCCATGCGCCAAGATTTTGGAAGAATTTTGGTGTTAATTCTACAGGGAACGTACCGCCGCAAGTTGTTAATTGCAAGATCAAGAGTACGATTGCTGCGAATCGACCTGGATTTCCGAAGGCTGTTACAAGCCCTTGAATAATGAACATATACGTTAAGCTAGTAAAGATACTGAAGAGCACGAACATCGGAACACTGCTTACTTCTAATCCTAATCCATAAAGAAGGATTGCGTCAGCTAATAACGCTTGAATGATACCAACGCCAGCAAAAATGAGCGTCTTACTGATGAATCGACCCCATGCCGATGCATTCAGAACTGGGGTTTCACGCAATGGAATCACGATGGTCGAAATCAATGCCCCAACGAATAATCCCAAGGACAAGAAATAAGGAGCAAATCCTGTACCGTAGTTCGGTACTTTATTGATGCTTTTCTCGACTAAGTCTACTGGAGATGCGAACATATCCACACGAGCATCTGTTGCTTTGATATCAGATGTTTTACCTGCGGCTTCATTTAACTTCGTCGCAAGCTCACCCGATCCGTCCGTTAACTTCACTAACCCGTCTTTCAATTGACCCGCACCATCATTTAATTTGGAAGAACCGTCGACAAGACCATTCATTCCTTGACCCGCTTGAGCCAATCCAGTTGTAAGCTGTCCTGTTCCTGCAGCTAATTTTCCAGCACCGTCAGCAAGTGTTTTACCGCCTGCCGCGGCTTCAGATAATTTCGAACCGAACTGCGTCATACCGCCTTGAAGTTGACCTTGACCTGCTTTTAATTGCGTTGCGCCTTGATTTAACTTCACAGCGCCTTGATGTAATTCTTCGTTCCCTGCCGCAACTTGTTTACTTGCTGCCAACAATTGTTGTAATGCAGGGTTTTCTTCATTATTCGTTGCTTTCATATATTGCTCAAGGCCTTGAGCCAATGCTTTGGATCCTTCAGAAAGCTTCGCGCTTCCTTCAACCGATGAAGAGATTCCCGCAGCCAACTGCGTTGTACCTTGATTCGATTGTACTACCCCTTGCATTAATTGTTTCTGAGCGGCATTCAATTGAGACAGACCGCTGGATAACGATGAGGAACCAGCTTTCAACCCTTGAGCCCCTGTGTCTACACTTTTCGCGCCTTGCTGCAATTTACCAAGACCTGATTTCAATTCTTCGGTTCCCGATACGAGCAAACCTAAGTTTTTCTTCAACGTTTCCGCGCCTGTCGTAGCGTCGCTTGCGCCGTCGTTTAATTTCGTTGCACCATCACTTGCAGTCACGAATCCGTCCGAAATCTCGGTTAATTGCTCGAACACAGTCTCCGTATAAGCTTTGGTTACCTCAGCAGATACTTCTGATTTCAACGTCTGCATGCCTGTTCCGCCGATTTGAGCGGCTAAGAAGTTATGCCCTTCATTTGACTCTACAATAATTTCCGCTTGCTTCGGTTTATCTTCCATTAACGTTGTAGCGTCTTTGGAGAAATCTTCCGGAATGGTAATCATCAGATAGTACCGGTCATTCTTCAACCCGTCTTCCGCCTCTTCCGCACTTACGAAATTCCACTTGAACTCGGGATTCTCTTTTAACTTATCGACAAGATCAGCTCCGACTTGCAACGACTTGCCTTCATAATCGGCACCCTTATCCTGATTGACGACCGCAACAGGCAAATCACTTAGCTTGCTGTATGGATCCCAGAACGTTCCTAAGAAAATCCCGCTATACATCAACGGGATGAACAAGACTGCAATAATAGGAATAATGACTTTGGGGCTGCGTACAATGCTGCCCAGTTCTTTTGAAAAAACCGACAAACCTTTCATATGTTTCTCTCCTCTATATGTGATAAATATTATGGACAAGACGTAATGACTATAATTGTCATTCGGTCAATGAACTTGAAAATAAAAACGTCATCCCATCATGACGTTATATGGACCTCACGAATGTATACGCTACAAGATTAGCGTTCTGTTGTAACCACGATGTCGCTCTATTATAGAAGGAATACGTTTTTTTAGATTATTTTTTATTTATGAAATGCTAAACCTTCTATTAAATATAATCGGAAGTTCTGCTTAATCGCTTCCTTATCGAGCGGCTCATTCAACTTACGCCAATCCGCAGTCAGCGCCACATATAACTTCAACATGATGAACGCGGTAACCTGTGGATCACATCGTTTGAGCTCCTGCCTCTCAATGCCTATTTGCACTTGTTGTTCGATGTAATTCAACAACATCGATTCAATCTTGTTCAAACCTTCCTTCGCCATCTGAGTTCCGAAATCCCGAACCTCATGAGACAATTGAATGACCAGCTCATGCTGACTGCGATAATCCAGCACACCGTCCAATACACGATACAAATTATCGAAAAAAGGCTTATCCTCTTGAATCGCACCATCTGCAATTCGCTTCATCTCCAGCATGACTTGCTGTAGAATCTCATCGAACAACTCTTCTTTATTCGCAAAAAACGTATAAATGGTGCCTTTGCCGACATTCGCAATTTTTGCTATCTGATCCATCGTCGTGGCTTTGTATCCGAATAGCGCAAAAGATTTCGCAGCCGCCTCAACAACCTGTTTCCTACGATCAATGATCAACGTACAAACACTCCCTTCTTTCGTGTATAATATAAATCAACGAGCATTCTTTCTGACCGGAATTTGAATCTGGTCAGTTGGTCATTGATTACTTTATCACGTTTCCCATCGAATGGCAAGGTTTATTCGCCCTGTCATGAAACTTTTTCAAGGATTTTCACGATCAGGAACGCCTAAATTGACATTTTTTTATAATTCATACTGTTTTTAATAGATTGCTCTATTCATCGAAGCCATCCTTCGATACAATGGAGTTTAGAAGTAGGTGAAAACATGCGAAAAAAACAAGTCCTTCTCCTGTCCGAAGCATTTGGTACAGGCCATACCCAAGCTGCATACGCTTTGGCGGTGGGCATGAAGCAATTGTCACCCCAAGTGCAGACTCGGGTCATAGAACTCGGTAAATTTCTAAATCCAACGGTTGGCCCACTAATCATTTCCGCCTATCGGAAAACCGTGAGTACAAAGCCTGAATTGGTCGGTAGACTCTACCGTAATAAATATAAAAAACCATTAAATCGGATTACGCAGCTTGCATTGCATCGTATCTTTTATGCGCAGGCGGCGAATGTGATCCGACAATTAAAACCCGATATGATCGTATGTACGCATCCATTCCCGAGCATCGTCATTTCTCGGCTAAAGCGTCTTGGACTGGACATCCCTTTGTTCACCCTAATTACGGATTATGATGCCCACGGGACTTGGATTAATCCGGAAGTGAACAAATTTCTCGTCTCTACCCCGCGAGTGAAAGAGCTGCTGCTCTCGCGCGGCATTCATGAGAGCCGAATCGAGGTCACAGGCATTCCGGTGCATCCGAATTTCTGGATTCCACATCAACGTGATGAGCTGCGCGTAGAATTTGGTCTCAAGCCCCTGCCAACCGTCATGGTGATGGGTGGCGGCTGGGGGCTTGTTTTTGATGAAGATCTTCTAACCTATATGACAACCTGGCGTGATCAAGTCCAATTCATCTTCTGTATGGGCAGCAATCAGAAAATGATCCAGAAAATGAAGGCAAATCCTAAGTATCAGCATCCGAATATCCACATCCTCGGGTACACGCATGAAATACACAAACTAATGGATGTATCGGATCTCTTAATCTCGAAGCCCGGCGGCATGACTTGCACCGAGGGTCTCGTCAAAAGGATCCCGATGCTGTTCTACGATCCGATTCCTGGGCAAGAGGAAGAGAACTGCGAATACTTCGTTCAACACGGACATGCCGAAATGCTGGAATCGCATGCGACGCTTGAGAAATGGTTCAATCGATTAGTCGTTGATTATGAGACGGTAACGAGTCGACGCATTCAACAAATGAATCAAGTATCCGCATCGTCTTACGAGCATCCAGCACACTGTTCCCACGCTGTATTGGATCTATTACGTTAAAACCCCCGACCTTAGGTCAGGGGTTTTATTCTCTTATTCTATTTATTTTGGAGTCCTACAGGTTACAGAAAAAAGCGCAAAAAAAATGACGAAACCTTCATCATCCAAACTGGATTTCCAGTATGAAAAATAAAGACTTTGTCACGCCTGTTGATTATCCAATAAAATACAACTGATTACATCAAATCCAACATCGGCAGCTCGTTCAAAGCCAGCGCCGTCTCCTCTTGCATCTGCTGACCATTGGCACGAACCAATGTGTAAAATTCGTAGTCACAGATGACTGTATAGTCATCGTCCATGACCCCGGGATAGGCGCGGTTTACCGAGTAAACCTGGCTCCGGTAGGCCTGTAAAGCCTTCCCCTTGTGCTGACGAAAGTCACGGATATCGACTCTTGCCGAAATCGGGCACGTATGTTTCGGCCCCGAATCCTGGCAATGGTCGTAGTAATGGGGAATCGAGGTAAAATATAATGATGGCTGCTGCCCCTCCGGATAATGCGCTTCTGCCAGTACGACCGCCTTAACCACAGCTGCGGAAATCGCAATGTGATCGGGATGTCCGGTAACTCCGTCCGGTGGAAACGTAAGGATGACATCCGGCTTCAGCTCCAAAATGGTCGATTGAATTCGATGGGCCAGCGTTTCCAAATCGAGTGAATTTAGTTCGCCATCCGGATAACGGTATAGAATGAGATCGGCAATACCAAGTACGGAGCATGCGCCCCGCAGCTCCTGCTCCCGAAATCGGGCCAATTCTTCGCGGGTAGCGAATTGAAATTCGCCTGACTTCCCCCTGCATCCCGATGTGGCGCACGCTAGAAAAACCTCGTGCCCCGCGCTGCTGAGCTTCGCGATCGTGCCCCCGGCTGCAAAGGATTCGTCGTCGGGATGGGCGAACACGAATAACCATCTTTTCTTCATTTCCCTTCAGCCCCCCTGCTGTTCGTATCATACTAAACTTTAGTAGATTCCTTCCAAATAAGATAGTCCCAGTACCGTTACACCATAAATCGGCTCCTTCCGAGCCTTGTCCCATTGAACCTGCGGAGTGTACGCTTTAATCTTGTGCATTAACATATCCCGAATGTATGCTTCGTGCTGCAGAACGCCGCCCTGTAGTATCATTGTAAATGGTTTATTATGGAAAGACAAGCAGCGTATAACCGCTGTGACAGCAATAAATAGCTCGTGAGCGGCCCCCTCCAGAATTTGCTGTGCTTCCTTGTCTCCGTCAGAGGCTGCTTGGCCAACCACACGGGAGAGCGCACTTACTTTCTCGACGGAATACTCGGGGCCATACACCCAGTTGAACAAATCCTCTTCATTTTCCATGCCCAAATGCGGGAGCACCCATTCACCGAGCCGGGTACCCTCATTCCGCCCGTCATAGGCCTTGAGAATTGCCATCACCGCCTGCTTGCCGATCCAATGGCCGCTGCCTTCGTCTCCGACCCGATGGCCCCAGCCTCCGGCTCTGGCCGTCTTCCCCTGATCGTTGATCCCGAATATGATCGAACCTGTTCCAGCGATGGCCAGAATCCCCGGCTGGCCGCATGTTGCGCCAAGCAATGCAGCGTAGCCGTCATTTTCCACGATTAGATGGTTAACTTGGATCGGCAGTTGCTTCAGTACTTCTTGTACCAATCCGGTAATAATGCGACGATCGAATTCTGTATCCAATCCCGCAAGGGCGAACACGGCGCATTCTACCTCGATTTCTACAGGCGGCACGCCGCCCCCGTCCCTTGGATACAAGTTCGCGATCGCTTCTTCAATCCCTAACACCAATTCGTGGATTACTCCATCTTTCCCAATACTTTGATAATTGGACGAACCGCCTTTTCCTTGTCCGAGTATATTCCCCTGCCTGTCTGCAAAGACGGCAAGGCACTTGGTCCCCCCGCCGTCGATAGCAAGCAGAGGGATGGTGCGCTTATCCATCAGGAAACACTCCACTCTATGATGACCTGATCCAAATGCTGCAGTGCCTGCTCAATTTTACTTTGCGCTTGCCCTAGCCAATGAACATGTGTGTGATACTGGTTCATCCGAATATCGATCATACGATTTATTTCCTTCGGGCTCGGCCCTCCCGGCAATGAGCGGATCTCTACAAAATGCACGGGGTCGAGTGCCTCACGCAGCGTCTCCTCGCTAAGAGAGGTATCCCGTCCGATGTGGCGCCGTGCGCTTTCGTTGACGATAGACAGCGTAATCTCGTTGGCCGCTAGACCTTGCGCCAAGGACAACGTCACCACATCGCTAACGATATGATGGGCTTTTCTAAACGACAAGCCGTCCGTTCGGACAAGCGTGTCCGCCAGCTCGGTCACCGTGGCGAAGCTTCCTTTCGTTCGCTCGCGAAGCACCTCTTTATTCACTTCCATCGTACCGATGATAGCGGCGAACAAACGGTACATTTTGTCCATAATGTCAAGGCTTCTCCACGCATAAGGCTGCATATCGTCCTCGGTGTCTACGATGTCCCCGAACGGCGTATTGTGAATCATCGACAGCACCGTGTTCGTATTGCCTACGCAGCTCGATAACAAAGCTCGCATATGCTCGAACGAGACGGGATTGCGTTTTTGCGGCATGATCGAACTGATCTGCACATACGGGGCTGCCACCTTTAACGCTCCGAATTCCTGTGTGCACCACAGCAGCATATCTTGAACGACCCGGCCCAAATTGATCGCTGCCAGCTGTACGGACGTTGCCACTTCGCCCAAATAATCGGCCCCACCGATCGCATCATACGAATTGTCGATAAGCTCGTCGAAGGCGAGCAGCTCCATCATTTGTTCTCGGCTGATCGCAAAACCCGATGTCGTGAGTGCAGCTGCTCCCATACTGCTCCGGTTGCAGTTCGTGAAGGATGCCATAATCCGGCGAATATCCCGGTTGAGCGAATCGACAACGGCCATAAAATAATGCGCAAGCGTCGTCGGCTGAGCCTGCTGCGTATGGGTGTAGCCGATCATGAGCGTATCCGTGTGGTCTTTGGCGAACAGCAGCAGCTGCTCATTGAGCTTTAGCGCAGAATTCAGTGTCACCATCAGCTTATCCCGCAGAACCATCCGGTAAATGGAAATGCCCATGTCGTTGCGGCTCCGCGCCAGATGCAAATTGCCGGCGATATCGCCCGCATGCTCCAGCATTTGATGCTCTACCTGAAAAAACAAGTCCTCGAATTGCCCTGTATAGCTGGCTTGACGGAGCTCTTCTGGGTCGATCGAGCGGATCGCTTTAGCGATCTGCTTCGCTTCATCGGTTGAAACCAATTGCTGCTTCTCCAGCATGATCAGATGAGCCTTGTTGATCGCCATCATGGGACCCAGCAATTGGGTCTTGGCTTCGTTAAATGCTGGTTCCAACACAACCTCTGTATAAGTTTTGCCGGGAAATGCGGCTCCTTCGGTCTCCAACCATTGTTCACGATATCCCATAGCGTTATTTAGCCTCCCTGTTCGTTTTTGTTCTCATATAGAGCCATTCTTTGATCAACAAGTTCATATTGCGGCTTGCTTCTTCTACGATTCTCTCGCCCGCTTCCAAGGAGCACTGCTGAATATGTCCTGTGTAGCCGTCCCAGCCTTGAGGGGTTCCTTCCACCAATACATAAGGCAAAGAAGATAAAGGAGGACATGAATCTAATTCCAAGTCCGATTCCTGTACAGTTACCATTTCCGGGCGAAACGCCTTCACGGCGGACATTTCATACGGACCGCCATGTCCTCTTCCTGCCGTCCCATGGAACAGTCCTAACCGCTGCGTAAAATCGACGCTCGCCATCTGCCACCAGTTGATGAGAAGAAAGCTGGCATCGGGATAGGTGCCGGTCACCGACTCGGCGACGGTTCGGGAAGGACCCATATTGGCGTCATGGGCGTTCAGCAGCACGATATTGCGGATGCCGAGCCGACAGATACCTTCGACAACATCGGTGAGATAGTCGATAAAAATCGAGGGACGTACCGAAATTGTTCCAGGATAATGTTGGGTTTTGCCCGGGCAAGCCGAGAACGGAACCGTTGGATAGATCAAAGGATGCAGAGCATCGTCAATCCGCCTAGCGAAGCCCTCCGCTAAGATCGTATCGGTTCCGAGTGGGGAATGCGGACCATGGTATTCCACCGAGCCCAAAGGGACGACGGCGAACTGCGCGCACTCCGTCACTTGACCGATCTCCCGTCCGTGAACTCCGATTACATTCATATACTCCTTGTACCTCCGCTTCTCCCTTCGTATAGGGGGGCTCTCGAAGGAGCCCCCACTACCGATGTTGTGTTGCTAAGCTATCTTACATAACAAAAAGGTCGGTTTTCACAAGCGGACTTTACTGATGTTGACTGATCATATTGACAAACATGCGTATGGAGCCCGGAACCAAGGACGGAATCTCGCGATACCAGACCAAAGAACTGTAAGTATATACCCCTTTGCCATAATGCGCCGTCAGGAATGTACCCGTAAATTCCTTCTCGCCCGGGTCACCGTTCGAGATGAGCTCCGTATACTCCTTGCCCCATTCCGACGGATTGTAAGCAGAGCGGTCTTGAATCCAATTGTTCCAATCCTGATCCGTAATCTTGTTCGGAGCATTGAACATCGGATGATCCGGAGCCAACATCGTCACCTTGGAATTCTCGTCCGTTACGCGCCACTCAATGAGCGGTGATCCGATTGTGATCGGGTACGGAGCAAGCTCTGGCGACCATTTGTCTTCCGGCTTATGATATTGAACGACGAGGTTGCCGCCATCCTTAACATAGTTCAATAAACGTTGATTGCTCGGAATCAATTCTGGACGGAACGCATACGCACGAATTCCAAGCACGATTGTGTCATATTGAGAAAGATCCCCGTATTGGATGTCCTTCGCTTCCAGCTTTACGACATCGACGCCTACTTGACTCAAATATTGATCGATGTTGTCAAAGCCGCTGGATACATAGCCTACCTTCAATTTGTCCGGAACCTTCAGGTCGAAGGCTTGGATTTTGAGCTCAGCCGGTTGTACCATGTACGTCTTTCCGATATGCGGATATTCGATGATTTGCGCACCCTGTGTGCTTTGGATATTACCGTTTTTCGCGACAGCCGTTACGGTAAATTTACCAGGTACAACGTTCGAAGCAGCTTTGACCGTGAACGCGACGGACTTCGTTTCGCCTTTAGCGGCAAAGTTCAATTCTTCCACTGTCGGCTCGGCCGTCCAGCCTTCCGGCACGTTCAGCGACACCGAAGCTTTGGAAGCGCCCGGTGTATAGTTGCGCACCGTAACCTTCACTGGAATCGGATCTCCCGGCTTGAGCGTATTCAAAATCGTTGCGCTCGGGCTAAGCGACATCGAGTATGGTGGCAGCACCGCCACGGCATTTTGCGGAATAACGTTCAGTGTGGTTGCCGTATTGAACGCCTGGTATTCAACCTTCGCGTTGAATACCGAAGGATCGTAAGGCTTAAACAGTGACGCATCCGCAGGAACCGTCACCTCGAAGGTAGCCGATGCCGTCTCGTTGTAGCCGATTTGATCGAACGTGTTCGCTCCGGCTGGTGTTGCCGTCCAGCCTGCAGGCACGTTCAAGCTCAGCTTGATTTTGTTCAACTTCGTGGAACCGCCATTGAAGGCCGATACGACGACCTTCGTCGTCTGACCAGCGACGAGCTCGCTTGCAGCCGGCTTGACCTTTGCCACAACAGACGCCGATTCCATGCTTGCTTTGTTCAACTGCTCTTCTTTGACATGAAGTCGGTGAAGCAGATCCTCCTTGGTCGCCGCCTCCAAGCTGGATGCTTTGACGTCGGCCACCGCCGTTTGTACATCTGCTTTCATTTCATGAACTTTCTTTAACACTTTGGCAAAGCTCGGGTAAGCAACAACAACTTCGTCCGCATCCTTTTGCAAGGAGCGCAGGTCTTTGACAACCTTGTTGTCTTTGCCCTTCGCATCGATATCTTTAGCCAAATCCTCGAAGGTGAAGGCGATTCCGTCGAAGAAGTCGTTCTCTTTCTCCTTCGATTTCACCGTGCTCAAATCAAGCTTGTAGTAATTGTCCCCTTGTACAGGGCCCTCGTCATACACCTTCCCCATACCCTGGCTCTTGTGCATGAATCGGGATTCTTCCCCGAGCTGAAGATAAGACGCCCCATAGATTTCATTGTATTCCCCTGTCGGCGCGCTCACGGTATAATCCTTGGAATTCGCAGGCAAATACAGCTTCTTGATCTGCCAAGGCTGGAGTCCTTTTTGGAGATGCTCCGGGAAAATATCCGGATTCGCTGCATCTTTAAACGCCCGAACGGTAAGCACATTGATCGTCCGGTGATGTCCGTGGGTGGATTTTTCATTCAAGAACGAAGGAATGATTACATCCGGACGTAGTTCGCGAATTTTCCGAATCAAACGTTCGTAAGCGACGGAGTCACCCCATTTCTCCAGCGTCTCCTCTACGCTCTTGGAAAACCCAAAATCGTAGATCGGATCGTCCAGCTGCTCGCCAAGCATTCCCAACGTCACATTCGTGATTTTGGACGCTTCCTGCAGCTCACGGGTACGAATAATGCCAAGGGCTTGCCCTAGCTCACTTCCGATTTCATTCTGTCCCCCTTCCCCTCGAACAGCGATTACGCTGGAGGTGTTCACCCCTTTTCCCAAGGAAAGATACGCCAAGGTTGCGCTGTGTTCATCGTCCGGGTGAGCCCCCGTGTTCATCACACTGGCAATCGTCGTCAGCGGCTTAATTGATTTCCACAGATCGACGACTCCCCGATCCGCATACGCAGGTTGAGCTTGCGTCGACAGCAGTACACTGCTTGCCAGAACTGTGCTCATGACAATGGAACAAAACTTTAAGGTCGACTTACCTTTGATCATCATCAAACCCCTCCTATATTGGTGGTGGAATGTTCCTTCAGCCGGAAATGGCCATTTTCCCGCTGTATATCATAACGTGGTCGTGAACCCCTAGGTGTTCCCACGTAATGACCATGGATTACACAGCTGTGCTGTCGCCCGTTATTTTCCGTGAAATGAAAAGCACAATGATGATCAGGGTAATTTGCAGCACACCGTACGCACACGCCGTTCCGAACTCGAACGAATACATCCGTTGGAAAATCTCAACGGAGAGCGGCGTGCTTTTTGCAGTGAAGAGCAGGATGGAAGATACGAACTCCCCAATTCCCTGCACGAACGCGAGCAGCGTTCCCGCTAGAATTCCGCTTAGCGCCATCGGAAACACGACCCGCCTGAAGCTGTACCACCAAGAAGCGCCCAAGTTGCGTGCTGCCTCTTCCACCGATGCGTCCATCTGAATCAATGTCGCCGAAGTGGATCGGAACACCAACGGCAAATGGCGGACAAAATACGCCAAAGGAAGAATCCAGAAGCTGCCGATCAGCACTTGGTTGAAGCTGAATACGGTAGGCTCGCTGAAGGCGGCAATCAAGTTAACCGCAACGACCGTTCCGGGCAGCGCCCATGGAAGCATAATCAACACATCCAGCAGCGTTTTTCCTTTGAATTTCAAGCGGACCATGGCATAAGCGGCAGCTACGCCGAAGATGACATTCCCGATTGTAGCCACGAAGCTCATCTTGAAGCTGTTTGCAATTGGCCTCCATGTTTTGCTGTCGGTAAACAGCTTCACGTAATGCTTAAGCGTATATTCAGGAGGAAGAATTTGCGTCGTCCACGTGCCGTCCGTTGATAACGAAATCAAAAGTAGCACGAAAATAGGAAGAAGCAAAACGATCACGCCAATGATAGACAGGAACATCGCTACGTACTTGCCTAAGGCGCTTTTCACTTCCGTGCGATGAACACTGATCCCCTTACTCATGTTCTGGTAATTGCGAAGTCCTTGATACCAGCGCATCACGAGCAGGAACAAAATAGAAACGACGGACAAGATCGTGGACTGTACCGCAGCCATATCCAGGTTGCCGTTCGTCCGAGACAAATAAATCTGCATCGTCATGGTCCGCTCGATGCCGAAGATGAGCGGAGCGGTATAAGACGCCATCGCAATCATGAAAACAAGCAGTGAAGAAGCGACTAGGGCCGGTGTCAGCATTGGCAAAATGATACGTCGCCATATATAGAGCCGTCCTGCGCCGAGACTCGCTGCCGCCTCCTCCAGAGACGGGTCAAGACCACGAATGGCAGAGGAAGCCGTCATATAAAAGTACGTGTACATCGTGAAGGTATGTACCACGAGCACACCCCAAATTCCCTTCAAGGAAAACGGCACCTGATCGAGATGAAGCAGTTCTTTAAGCGCCCTCGGGATAATGCCGCTTTCGCCGTACAAAAACGTAAACGACAGTACACCGACAAGTGGCGGCAAGGCCATCGGAACGAGGACGAGAACGGCCAGTATTTTCCGGCCAGGGAACTCGTAGCGTTCCAACAGGAAGGCCATTGCGACGCCGACGATCGCGCACGTAATTACGCTTAAGATGGAAATATAAATGCTGGTCCACAGCGCTTCTAGATTGGCCGTATGCTCCAAGCTAAAAAAGCGAGAATAGTTTTGCAGCGATACATGATCCTCTACCTGGATACTTTGAATAAACGTTTGGAATAACGGATATACGACATATGCCAAGAGCACCAGAAACAGGGGGGCTATCAATACATAGACAAAATAAGGCGAATGTATGATGGAGCCCCGCTTGGATATACTTGTTCTCGGTTTAGATATCATCATTCATCCCCTCTCTATCCCAAGAAATAGATGCTTTCTTTTGGAATAAACAGGGAGATTTCTTCCCCGCGCCCACGCACCCGATGACCTTGATTGACGAACATCGCTTTCAGCTGCTGTCCTGCCACCTGCGATACATAGTTCACGCTCACGCCCGTAAATTCGGAAATCACTACGTTACCGTTGACCACATTGTCCTTGGGCTCTCCTGGCAATGCCTCACGAACTGATTCCGGACGTATGGACACGGACACGTTCTTGCCCGCTTCAAGCTTACAATCCGGCGAAGCATTCGCAATCAAACCTCTCAGACTAAGACCCGGAGCGAAGCGAACAATCGCTTCGTTACCCTCAATTCGTTCTACGGTTCCTTCCCATAGATTGGACTCCCCGATAAAGGAAGCGACAAACGGATTGACCGGACGATTATATATTTCTTCTGGACTTCCAATCTGTTGGACAACTCCACCCTGCATGACCATGATTCGATCAGACATCGCCATCGCTTCGGCCTGATCATGGGTCACATAGATTGTGGTAATTCCCAGTTCCAGTTGAAGTCTCTTAATTTCAATTCTCGTTTCTTCTCTAAGCTTCGCATCCAAGTTCGATAACGGTTCATCCAAGAGTAAAATTTGCGGTTCGATAACAAGCGCGCGAGCCAAGGCAACCCGCTGCTGCTGGCCGCCGGACAACTGATCAATTCGGCGGCTGCCGTAGCCTTCCAAATGAACTTGCTTCTGTGCACGTTCGACACGCTGAACAATTTCAGATTTAGGGACTTTTCTTACCTGTAGACCGAATGCGATATTTTCAAATACGGTCATGTGCGGAAATAAAGCATAGTTTTGAAATACCATTCCCGTATTTCGTTTGTTCGGGGGAAGCGTGGTGACATCCTGATTACCGAACACAATACGACCTTCGCTTGGATAGTAGAATCCTGCGATCATCCGCAATGTCGTTGTTTTGCCGCAGCCGCTCGGACCAAGAAAGGTGAAGAACTCCCCCGGTTGAATCCGTATATTAACGTCTGTAACTCCTTTGACGTCTCCGAATTGTTTACTTACATGATCCAGCATGACCTCTATCAAGTAGGCTTCCTCCTTAGGTAAAATGATCAGGCGGAGTGGCTCCTCCGCCCGAATGTATTATTTCGAACCCTTTCCTTTGATGTTCTCATCCCAATGTTGCATCCATTCTTTCTCTTTCTCCGCCATAACAGCCCAGTCGATCGTAAGCGGTTTCAGTTCAAGCCCTTGCAACCATGCCGGAAGCGTATCTTTGCTGATGTCCGTACGCGTTGGGATTTGGAACAGCTTCTCCGCAAGATCTACACGCAGCTTGGAGTCAAAGAGGAACTCGTAAAATTTCTTCGCTGCATCCATGTTTTTCGCGCCTTTGACCACACCGACGCCATCAACCAAAATAGGCGCACCGCTGGCAGGGTAGATGAAATCAAACGGCTGCTTCTGTATTTCCTTCTGGAGCATAATATCCTGCAGGTTCCACAGCGACAGCGAGCCCTCCTCTCGCGCTAACTTCAGATACAGATTGGTCGGGTCTTGCGCATATTCCTTCGTATTCGCGTCCAGCTTTTTCAGCCAGTCGTATCCTTTTGCAGGATCACTTGCGTCTTGACGGAAAATCATAGAGGAGTAAATCGTTCTCATCGTTCCGGAAGCGAGTACACCGCGAATAATAATTTTGTCCTTATATTTAGGATCCAGCAGTTCATCCCAATCTTTAGGCGCATCTTCTTTCTTCAACACGTTGGAGTTGTACATGATCACTTCCGGCAGCAGCATTTCTCCATACCAGCGATCCTGTCCATCTTTGTACATCGCAGGAATGCTATCGGCGAAGCTTGGTTTTACGCTTTCAAGCAGCCCTTCATCTGCAGCTGTCATCAGCGATGATTGTGTACCGCCCCACCAGAAATCCGCCTGCGGGTTCGCCTTCTCCCCACGAACACGCTCCAATATTTGCTGCGCCCCCATGGTAAGAACTTCGACTTCCATTCCCGGATTTTGCGCTTCGAACTTAGGGATAATTTCTTCCACGACGTTCTTATCTCTGGCCGTATAAATGACCAGCTTCTGCTTGTCGGATCCCTTATCTCCCGATTTTTGGCCACCTTCAGAAGCGCTTCCACCGCAGGCCGTGACCGTCAGCATCGTAATGCTGAGAACTGTCCCCATCAACCACTTTTTTGCTTTTCCCTTTGAACTTCTCATGTCTTGCCCCCTCAATTAAAATGTTCTTCGTTTTTCTTGCTTTATCGCATGAATTCATCTTCGATAGATGAAATGATGCAGATTGACCAAAAATCGCCTGAATGCGTGTTCTTATTTGCGAGGGTGACTAATCGGCGAGTGAGATGTAGGCAGTCCAGAAAGTTCGTTCCTTGAACCCTTGTGAAGGAGAGACTCCAATAAACATGAAGTTAATGTGGATGTTTAGCTTACCTTTGGAATCTAGGCGTAGATGGAAAGGCCTCCAGTGTGCAATGAATGGCCCCAATGAGTCCTGCTTGATCGCCTAGCGAGGCCATCTTAATCTGAGGAACGGAAGGAACCCAGTCGTTTAACCATTGTTGTATTTTATAAATCCCTTCGTCCCCGATATGCAGCATTTCTCCGCTGAGAATCAAAAGCGCCGGATCCATCACACTTGTTAGATTGGCAATGCCATAGGTCCAGTGCCGGCAGATGTCGTCGAGCAGTGTCTGAGCTTCTTCACTCCCTCGACCTGCTTGGTCAACGATTTGCTTGACAATGCTCAATCCCTCGTCAATCGAAGGAAGGACGTCCTTAGCCTTGTCGTGTATGGCACGTACGGAATAGTTTCGCTCGAATACGCCATATTCTCCCTTGGTCTGATTCCCGACTGGCCCGACCATCATATAACCGATCTCACCGCTTGCTTCTTTGGCACCGCGGTATAACTGTCCGTCGATCATAATTCCGGCACCGATCCCAGTACCCGCATACATATACACCAGATTGGAATGCCCGACGCCAATGCCCTTATGAAATTCACCGAGTGTCATCAGGTTCACGTCATTGTCAATGACTACGGGCAGTCCCAAGATTTCTTCGATCTCCTGTTGCACCGGCAGCCCCATCCACCCCGTACTAGGGGCGTAGCTAACTGTTCCAGCGCTTCGTTGGGTAATACCTGGCAAGCCCAGTCCCATGCCAAGGAGCCATTCTTTCTTGAATCCGCTTTCATTGAGCAGGGCCGCAATCCCTTGCTTGATACTCTGGATCGCCGTCTCACCAGTCATCGGATGCGGTAAACAAGTCGTGCGTTGAATCAACAGCTCCCCTTTCAAATTGGCTATGCCCAGTTGCAGCGTGCTGCCTTCGAATACCGCGCCAATAACACCGTAAGCTTGAAAGTTATATTCCAGGAGGATGGGCTTCCTGCCGCCCTTTGATTCTCCCATACCGACTTCGCTAATTAAGCCTTGCGTAATCATCTCGTCAACTAGAGCTGATACGCACGGACGGCTTAATTCCGTTAACTTCGCCAAATCAGCTCTTGATACCCGGGGGTTTTCTTTTAACTGATGAAGAATTCCTTCTCGGTTAATATGCTTCACCAGCTTGGCGTTTCCTGTTTGGCCTTTGTCAATCAATCCGTAGTCCCCCCTTTTGTTAAGTTAAGTAAAATTAGGTTAGTTAAATTTTTGTTAGTTAAAATTATTAACAAAGTCTTATTGGAAATAGTTTATTGTATGCGCTTCCAATTTGTCAACAATAATTTTTCCACATATTTCTATCTCTTTAAATTGTCTCGGAAAACCATTTCGTCCGTTCCAAAAACTTGCATGATCTAGCACAAATAACAAAAAAAGCTGGAGCTTCTCATTGTGAGAGGAACCAGCTTGTTGGGTTATGCTATAGATTGGACATCCTATTCGACGGGATATGCAATTTTTTGGTTCATCCGTTCTCCGAGTTACATATGGCTTCAAGCGAAGCCTCCACTCATTCATCCCTTGTTCGATCAGCGAATGGAACGTATCCACCTTCACACTTGTTCCGTCCTTCAGCTGAATCGTACATTTCGCATATCTCCCTCGTAACACGAAATCAATCACCTCCATCCTTTCCTCTCATCCTTTTCATTCCTTAGGGTTAACTGTATGGATTCATGATGAAGTCCCTTGAAGATAGGCTCAAAAACGTTTACAATGAGGAGGAATCGACCAGTACACGATCGAAGTTATGCTTCGACACACTGAAGGCAGGTGGAACCAAATGACTGAAAATCAAGAACCGAAAAAAATAAACTTAGCCGATGCCATCAAACAAAAGCTTGCTCAAAAAAAGGAGCAGCAATCCCAACAAAAAAATCAATTTAATGGTGGCGGCGGAGCTAAAAAGCTTGTCTCACAGAACAACAAGAAGCCCAATAATCAGAGACGCCGGACTGGCGGATCTTAGAGGAGAAAAGACCGTCTAACGGTCTTTTTTTCATTGAAAAAGGTCCAAGCTAGCCCTCTTAGAGGACTAGTCTGGACCTTTTCACTATGCTTCACAAATGCGAATGCTCCATTTTAGGATGTAGTTGCTTTTTTCGCTGCAGCTGAACGCTTCGATTTCCGTCCTTCGAATTTCAGCTTTCGTTGGAAGTAACCCAAGATAAGGTCTGCTGCGATCGCAAGGAGTGCGGCAGGAATAGCACCTGCATAAATTCGCATCGGATTCTGATTGTTAATCCCTGCGTATATTTCTCTGCCTAGACCATCTCCACCGACAAGTGGAGCAATCGTAACCACACCAATCGCGATAACAGCAGCAATTCTCAATCCTGTCATGATATACGTGAGAGAAAGCGGGAATCTGACCTTGATCAGCAGCTGCAGCGGGCTCATCCCAATCCCCCGTCCAGCTTCAATATAGCTTGGATTGACCTGTTTCAATCCCACATACGTATTCCGAATAATCGGATTCAACGAATAGAATAGAAGCCCGACAATGACCGTCTTCGATCCTAATCCAATCCATAACATTAATAAGACAAGCAGCGCCAAGCTCGGAATCACCTGGAGCACACCGGCAACAGCTAGTATTACCTTAGCAAGCTTTTCATTGCGCGAACACAGAATCCCTAGCGGAATCCCTAGTATAATCGCTAGTCCAACACCGCTTCCGACCATAATCAAATGCGATACAAAATACTCCCACAAGAGCCCAGAATTCCGGCTCATATACGACAATAAATCTCCGATCGTCCATTGATAATCCATATGTTCCTCCTTTCCAGCAACAAAATACTAGTTTTCTTTCAGATAACCTTGATCTTTCAAATATTGAATAGCGACTTCACGTTCACTTTTCTTTTCGATATCGACCTTATAGTTAAGATCAATCATGGTCTGCGCATCAATCTTACCTATAATTTCGCTAATGACCGCTTCGATCTCTGGATGCTTCGTTAATGCATCATTGCGAATCACCGGCGAAGCGTCGAAAGGAGGAAAGAAATGTTGATCATCCTCTAAAGTTACCAAATCATAAGCCTTCAATCGTGGATCCGTGGAATATGCCAATACGATATCGACTTGATTGTTCGCTACCGCTTGATAGACCAAGCTCTGCTCCATTGGATACTCCTTGCTGAATTTGAAGCCGTAGGCTTTCTGGAACGCAGGATAACCATCGCTAGGCCGTTCCATCCATGTCGTATCCACACCCAGACGCAAATTACCCGCATCTTTCATGACATCTGAAATTTTCTTATATCCCTTCTCTTCCGCTAACTCTCGACGAACGGTAAAGGCATACGTATTCTCAAAACCTAAGGAATCCATCCAACGAAAATCAAACGTCTTCTTAAATCCTGCTTGGGCTTGTTGAAGGACTTTATCCCGATCTTTCGTGTCTTCAACCGGGAAATACCCATTAAAAATCTCCCCGCTATACAGGGTTCCCATATCAATATCACCGCGTTTTAACGAGGTTAACACCAGCGGACTTGCAGCAAGATCTGGAATTACCTTCACCTTAAGCTCGGTCCGATCTTCGATCAGACCTTTATACATCTCAGCCAGTATTTTCGTTTCGGTGAACGTCTGCGTACCTATGATAATTTGATTCGCTGGACCGCAACTCGTCAGCAGCACCGTCATCGCAAGGAACAGACCGACGATACCGGCGGCTAATTTCCTACGCTGTATGAACATAAACATATCCGATACCTCCCCATCCTGTTTACGCTGTTTCCGAACGCGTGCGACCGTATTTTTTGGTGAGCACACGCTCCATCCAACCTAATAAAACATCCGCAACCAATGCTAATAGAATCGCACCGACAGCTCCTGTGATGATCAATTCCAACTTATTCACACCCAAGCCGGAGACAATCAATTGTCCTAACCCGCCTGCACCGATCAACGTAGCCAACGTGGCCCAACTGATAATATATACGGTTGTAATCCGTATCCCCGACATAATATACGGTAGGGATAATGGCAATTGAATTCGCAAAATACGCTGCAGCGTGCCATACCCCATCCCACGCGCCGATTCGAGCACATTAGCATCTACAGACATGAATCCATCATACGTGTTCCGCAGAATGGGCATAATCGAATATAAAAATAAGGCAAAGATGGCCGGCTTCATCCCAATACCCAACAGTGGAATCAGGATAGCTAGCAACGCTAAGCTAGGCACGGTCTGAAGTAGATTCGCGAAGAAAAATACGATACTGTTAATCCACTTCATACGGTTATATACGAGCAGGATTCCTAAAGGAATCGATACGATACATCCCAACACGACCGACGTTGCGGTAATCACAAGATGTTCCTGCAAAGCCGCAGCCATATCGCCTCCACGCTCTTGAAAAAATGTAATCAACCACGCCATGCTTACGCCTCCTCTCCGAGACCCGAAGCGAGTTGCTCCACAATTGTCGGATAGACTTCATTCAAATGCTGGACGATACTACCGCGTGTCAGCAGTCCCACTAAACGTCCATCCCCATCGACAACAGCCAGATTGGTTAAGCGATGATTGCTCATCATCTCAATGGCTTCAGGAAGCGACGTACCTGGTGCAACTTGATATCCGATAGGCCGCATCACATCCTTCACCGTCTTGTTCTCTTCTCCAAATTGATTCAGAATACGGTATATCGAGACAATCCCTAACAGCTTGCGATGACGATCCACAACGAATAGGGAGTCTACCTTGCGTCCTGACATGATCTTCACGGCTTCAGCAAGTCCGCGATTCGGCGGAGTCGTAGCCGGTTGTGTAACCATCACGTCATCGACCGTAGTGACACGGATCGACTCTTCTATTTCAGGTGTCTCCGCCTCCAGTCGTTTCTGACCAATGAATGCCCGCACGAAATCGTTGGCTGGATAACGAAGAATCGATTCCGGCGACCCTGTCTGAACCACGCTGCCATCCTTCATCATCACGATCGTATCCGCAATCTTAATGGCTTCATCCATATCATGCGTAACGAACACGATGGTCTTATTCAGTTCTTCCTGCAAGCGGATCAATTCATCCTGTAACTGCTCCCGACTAATCGGGTCTAATGCACTGAAGGGCTCATCCATCAAGATAATATCGGGGTCGGCAGCAAGCGCGCGAATGACACCGATACGCTGTTGTTGGCCTCCGCTTAATTCCGAAGGATACCGATCGCGGTAGACTTCGGGGTCGAGGTTGACCATTTTCATTAATTCTTCAACACGTGACTCAATTTTGGATTCTTCCCATTTCTTCAAATGCGGAACAACAGCGACATTTTTCCCAATGGTCATATGCGGAAACAGACCTACGTTCTGAATGACATAACCAATATTCCGTCGAAGCTCCACTGGATTTTTTTTCGTAATATCTTCGCCGTTAATGAGCACCTTCCCTGACGTAGGCGTGATCAATCGGTTAATTAACTTCATCGTCGTCGACTTTCCGCAACCACTTGGACCAATAAATGCGGTAAGTTCCCCTTTTTTAAGGGTTAAGTTGATATCTTTCAACGCGTGAAAGCCATCATCGTATACTTTGTTTACTTGTTGAAATTCAATCATTTACCATTCCCCCATCATTGTAATTTGATCTGCACAACATGAAACCGTTTTAAGCTTCTTGAAACATGTAAAGATAAAATGTAAATAAATGTTAGGAATCCCCCCTTCTTTCCCATGATCTAAAAAAATAAAACCCTAACAAAGCGGCATGCCGTTACGAAGACGGTCATCCCGATGTCAGGGTCTGTGGAAAAATAAAAAAACCTGAAATAATCAGGTCTAATCATGTGATAAATTACATTCATTTATGACGACCCATCTCATGCTGACGAGGTTAGCTGACGGACTCGGTAAAGATGGTTTCCTACGCAGCCATGCGCTGCGATTCGCCCCAATAGGTGGTTCCCCCGTATTTCTATTCGAAAATTTAGCATGTATTAAGCATAGCGAACATTCTTTGATACGTCAACCATCATATCCGATCATTCCCGTCGGAAAATGAGAAAACCTATACTTTCTTTTGTGATCAAAAAATGGGAAAAGAGAGCTTGTGACAGATCTTTCAACCTCGAATGGGCTATGATTGACGAAAAAAAAGTGTACCTAGCAAGACACCACATACCCACAAGGTGAAATGTCGCGCCATATTAGCTGCACTTTTACAGATTATAAGCGAGATTATATTATTTGCCCCCTTTTTCTTGGCTTATTCTATGTAACTGTGTTTGGTTACTGGGATCATGTTGTTGGTTTATTTGTCGGCAATAAGTGGAGAAGTCTGGTGTCTGTGTCAAGTCGTAGGACATTATCTTCTTGATGATGGTTTCAACAATGTTTTGCTCAAGGTCATCCTGACGGTCTTTCTTAATTTTTTGTCGAGCGCAACGGATCGTAGGCAAAAATGCTGTGATGATTTTGGAGAGAGCTTCGTTGTCGCCACCCTGAGCTCGCTGGACTAGATCGAATAGTTCATCTTCCATGGCTTTCCTCGCTCATTGTCTTATGAATGACATCAGTGAGTCGCAAAATGCTCTCTGTTAAAACCTCCAGCTTTTTTTCAAATCGTATAAGCAAGTACCCTGTAAGTACGATTGGAAATCCAACTTGTTTGCTTTGATTTCAATAATCGCATGGCCGATGTGAACGACAAAAGAGGATGTCGCGGGCGGAGCAGCTGATGTAACAGAAAGAGGCAGCCATTGGGGTATACCAAATATTAATACTTATGATAATCTAATTCTTTTGTACTATATTATAGAGAAGCCGTCGATCATCAATCCATTTTTCCGAAGAAGTTTAAGCAACTTTTTCTTATTATTTACGTCGGTTATAGAAAATAGAAAAAGGTGGTAAATGATTATGAGGAGAACTTTTGTACTATTCATATTAGTTTCAAGTTTATTATTAATGATGGGTATGTCAAAACCAAGTACACCAAAAATGAATATTAATGGTCAAATAGTAACAGATCTCAAGCCGCTTATTATCAACAATACAACGATGGTTCCAATTCGCGTCCTTGATTATTTAGGAAAGTATCAGATCAAGTGGGAGACAAAGTCTAAAAAAGTAACAATCAGTAACGAACAGACTAGTATTCTACTGAAAATAGGTAGTAAGAACGCTCAAAAGAATGGTGATGAATTACAATTAATGCAGGCGCCAAAAACCTATAATAATTTGACTTATGTTCCTTTAAGATTTATTGGTGAAGCATTTGGATACTCAGTAGACTGGAATGTTCAAAATAATGCAGTAATTATTGTGAATACTGATCCGAATATCACTAAGGAGTATAAAAGTGTCGATTTAGCTACTTCTCGTAAAGGGGCAATTCAATTACCTCAAATTACTTTATTTGATCCTTCCTTTTTACCAGAAGGTAAAAATAGTTCTTATATTTTTCCCGAGAATGATTCTTCTCAATTTTTTTATGTAAAATCCAATTATATTTATTTTTACGAAATAAAAGAGAGTTATGCACTATTAAAATGGCAAGCCAAAATAAATCTTGAACAAAAAACTACATCAAATGATACCCTTTCAAAGTATTTTGGTTTTGCATTTACTTCTCAAGTTGGAGAGATGCCTAAATTGAATCAAAGACTTACATTTTTTAATGATGAAATATCTGTTTACGATCGTGGGAAGTACGGAATCATTGATAAAAACGGAAAGACAGTAGTTACTCATGAAGTAAATGCTAAAAGCCTCGATGATATCCTAGTAACAATACCTGAAGAAATTACAGAATAAATTAATTCTCTGAATAATTAATAAGCCCCTCAGTACGAGGGGCATTTTCATATAGAGTAATTCGAATTTGTTTAGATCGATGCAGTAATAATACCATTTGAGAAGGAACTAGCACATGTGTAGTTATCTGGATCTGGCATATTAGCACTGGAGATAAGAAACCAGTTGGTGAAGGAAAAAGGATACTCCGAAGAAGAGTTGCCGACCAACCAAACGTTAAACACCAAAGTCAATTCACTTGGATATAAGCCTAAGAAGGTAAGAAAAGTAAAGCCGCTCAAGAAAATCAAGGAAACCGACGCCATTTGGGATTTTAAATGTAACAACGGATAAACTCGCCTTATTGTTTACCAAGTCGAAGGTGAGGCAGATTTTATGGTGGATGCAATCGAGAAGTTTTGGATAGAAAGCGGCTATGATGGGACGAAGGATACCCTCATCATCTATGCCGACAACGGTCCAGAGAACAACAGTCGCAGGACGCAGTTTATGAAGAGAGTGATCGAATTTTCGGCACGTTACAGTGTGAAGATCATCATGGCATACTATCCGCCTTATCATAGCAAGTACAATCCGATTGAGCGTGTGTGGGGAAAATTAGAACAGCACTGGAACGGTGATTTACTCAGCAGCGAAGAAATCGTTTACGCCTTTGCAGAATCTATGACCTGGAAAGGCGTAAATCCAGTCGTAACCGTAATTGATCAAACGTACGAAAGTGGAAAGAAGTTAAGTAAGAAGGAAATGGATGTGTACGAAACGATGATCGAGCGAGATGAGAAGATTGGAAAATGGTTTATCAATACTCCCCGAGCAATGTAAGGAAGCTTTAAATATGGAAATATGCACATAGGAAACCATCCTTGGGGTAAGGGGGATTATGTCCATTTCGGGTAAAATCCGAAAATGAGTTACCATTCCTGTAATTTCCTTCTGGATGAAGCCTCCGGATTTATTGAAAATGGATTTCCAGTTACTAAGAGTGTCGAATTGATCTATTATTTTTTTGGATGTGCCTAATGTGTTTCGTAATATGTTTATTAATACCGTTTTGGGAAATGGTTTGTAAATTGTTAGAAGTATTCGAATAGACGAGGGATAAATCCTAACGTGTCAGTGAACTCCTCGAGAAGCAGAAGGAGTTATATATTAGCCTGGGTGTCGCCCCGCCAAACTCGTTATGAGTTGGCGGGAATCTAGGATTACAAATGAAAAGCTCGCACTGGCAGGGTATTATGACTTCCCTGCGCAGTACGAGCGACTACGTCAATTGCACTTAAACGGTTGAACCGCCGTATACTGAACGGTACGTACGGTGGTGTGAAAGGTCGGCTACTCAACTAATGGGTAGCCTCCTATTCGATTTTGGTCCAGCTATTTCAGTTGTTAAAAATAACACTTCGAAACGTAGAACAGGCAATCGTTGGAGTCATTATTCTAATTTTTAGTAGTGAATTACTATGAAGTAACTTAAAACAAATAATTTTTTTAAAAACAATGGCTAGTTAAAGTTCTAAACAATAAGAACTTCAACTAGCCATTTACTTTATGGCGTTACAAGCTCATGGTTATGGTTATGCCCCTTCAGCTCGATTCTATAATGTCCAAAGGTTTTTTTTCGATCATCAGAGCTTGGATCGCCAAAGCGTTGATAGCCAAATGTAGAGATACCGTTAACATTAATTGGCCAATCATGGACCTTACCTTCTGTGTCAAATCCATAATAAAATCCAGGCTTACCTAAATAATCAGAAGACCATTGTCCATTGTTAAACGTTGCAGATTTTAAATTGCTTGTTTCATGAGGATCGGGTATACCACGCTCATATCTCGTCAAATAATAGACATCGTTTAGATATGTTTTTACCGCCTTTATCGGTGCTTTTTCAATCGCTACCCTTGTAATCACTTCTCCATCCACACGGTATAAAATATATTCCTGCGTTGTGTTCCAGGCATAATTCAAATAAAAATGGCCCATATCTGTATTAAACCATATATCCCCCTGTCGAACCGGGTTTTTATCCTCAATCAATTCCTGATAAACAAAAGGCTCGAAAGTATAGAAATCATTGCTAAATAATAATTGACCGTTTTCTTTGATGACTACCATAAAACGGTCACTATAGACAATGGATTTTCCTTGGTATAGCAATTCATAAACTTTGATAAGATTAAGGTTTTCGATCGCCGTGGCGTTAACATCCCTAATTATAATCAAACTATATGGTTGAATCGCTGCATTTTTTAAATAGACTACTTTTTTATTAAATGCCTCGCCAATATACCTTAAAGGAATATACGTTGAATTGTTGTAAATGCTTGCGGCCACATCCATTTCGCTCGATTTACCGTTTATAGAAATATTTTTCTTTCCTATTTTCGAGAAAATGGTTTTATTAGCATATTTAATAGTAATGGACTGATTTTTTGTATTAAAATCTACCTTTGCACCAAAGCCTTCAGAAATAAAACGAAGGGGGACTAATGTTCTTCCATCTTTAACAATCGGCTGAACGGCTGATACCTTCTGCCCATTAATAAATGCCATGGAGCTTTCAGGAGAAAGAACCATACTATTTTTCAAGTCATTTTCTGTTACATCTTCATAATAGTCATGAATATTTTCCGCGTGTGCCGTATAACCAAAAGCTAGGAACAATGTAAAAGTGAATAATGTGAGGATAACTTTTACTTTCATTACTACACCTCTCAATGATGAATTTTTTATTTTGAAGATACATATATGTCTTATTACATTCGACATGAAAGGTGAAATTACTGCAAAAGAAGTTGGTCCCCCAAAAAAACTTTGGGGGACCAATAATGAATTTTTTATTTTAAAGATGCATATACCTCAGCGTTACCAAAAAGTCAACTCAAATCCGTAGACGCTATATTCCGCTTCTTTAGATTCTGTGTCGTATAACTCGGAGAATCCATAGGTTATGAAATGCCAGTCCGTTGATATATGCTAATGCAATCTAAGGGGTCGTTTCCCCCTGACGAATATGGTATCAATGTACCATAATGCTTCGGCTCCAAGTTGCCGTATAGCTTTGCTATCGCGTGATCGATCGCATCCCAGCCCGATGAGCTTGTTTCTTCAACGAGCATTATTCTTCCTTCCATTTAATATTAAATCTATGTAAGTATCGTGCAATTGCTGAATGGATATTAGCGGCAATAAGCCTAGTGTAATCTTTAAAAAATAAAAGAGCTATCCGATGGATAGCCCTGCATACGTATACTTCTTAGCTCTTCCCGCTACTTGCCTTTCGGCAGTACTTCAACCGCAATCTCCGCCCATTTCTCCGAGCTGTACGGCGATGACTCTCCCCCTACGAACATCTCCGGGCTAAGTATATTAATCAAATAAGAGCCTGGCTCATTGATCGCGATCGACCCACTAAACTCTCTATTCTCGTTCATCTGAACGTCTATTTTTTTGCCGCTTATTTGATAGTCTCCATTCTGAAACTTCATCAATTGAAATCCAAGAACCTGACTCTGAATATATTCCGTAATGACAGATCCGCTAATCTCTATGGCTTCTCCAGCCTGTACCCGCAGGTAGCCTTGTGTTGGCTTATTGAACACGATATTATTCGCATACGTATCATGGGTATATCGGACAGGAATCAAGGATGGATCCTTAACGATCCGATTGACGATGATGTCTGCAGATGGATTGTCACTGGAATAAATCTGCAGCGGATTCGGTCCTGGACGGAGATCAACGGAAAACTCAACCCGACTAAATTCACGATTTCCAATTTTGATCGACTTGTCGATGGTTTTCTTTGTCCCTTTTAACGATATCTCAGCGTTGACCATTCCGCCAGTTCCCTGGCGTTCCATTAAATAAACGTCTCCGTACCCTTTTTGAACCAATGCACTGAACGTGATACGACCCGCCTCTGTCGTATAGGCAGGGTGCAGGACCTTCGCTGACATCTCATTCCACGTCAACTGCAAAGTCCCCTGGCTCCAGTTATAGTTGATCCCCATCCGCGGCAACATTGAAACTGGAACATACAGCGTATTGCTTTTCATAAACGGTGGCAGAATCTTCTGCGCGTCATCGAGCACTGTAAGTTTGCCGTTCGATTCATTATATAGTTTGGGGCTGTCAGGCTTGAAATGAATGGTCGAAAAGTAAGTCGGATGATCTGGGCTAAACTCGACCCAATAACTATTCGTTTTTGTGCTTTTCATGATCTTTCCAACATGCGCTAGCTCCAGCCACTTGATCGGTAAGTAGAGGCTCCCGTTCTTCATAAGCAGCGGAGAAGCTTTCAAGGACTTCGAATCCAACGTGATGGTTGACTTGTTCAATTTTGCAGATATTTTGTGCGGTATCATTTGAAACACGGCCGCGTCATTTTCAATGATCGGCAGCTCAGATATCGATGCCTGAGCATAGCCAACCTGTAACGGAAGGACAACAGAAGCAAGCAACCCGACACAAATCAATAATTTTGTAATCATTCGTAGCACGACGTGAACACCACTTTTCATTTTTTTATATAGACGAATAATGTTGCAAAATGTTGCGGTGCAACTCAAATATAATAGAGCGATCAAAATAATTAAATGCGACTCCGCGTTAATGTGTTATATTGAAGTATTCTTCTTCATTTGATTCGCCACGTAGAAACAACTCCAATCTATCAAGCAGGATATCCGATTTACGGCACCGTGATGATACTTCTATGTAAAAGTCCCGGAGTACTCCTTTTTTATTCCAATTCATGGAACATCCGAGCCGGAAGAGACGTTTAAACAGTAAGCAGCTATTCTATCAGAAAGGATGGTTCTATTGAACAAATATTCCTTCACCAAAATGCTGACTTATGGAATGATGACCGTGGTAAGCGTCTCATTATTTTTTAGTCCGATCGCACCTCCAAAGCAGGTAACAGCGGATTCCGTTAGTAGTTCAACTGCTGGTTCTTCGCAAATGTTCAAGGTGGGCGACAAAGTTACACTGCAGATGAATACAGCTTATTTTCCGACCCAACTAACTGGGAACAGCAATCCACGAAATCTTCAGATTGAGTATTATGGCAAAAAGGGCGAGTCATTGAAAGTAGAATTGGTAGCTGGAGAGATGGTTGGTGTGGAGGATGACAGCCGCGGTACCTTGTGGATTCCCGCCTGGTACGTTACGAAGGAATCTGTAATAACCAAGAGCATCTCGCCTATGACAGTAACTTTGAAATCAAAGCGGAGTTTGTCCATGACACCGGGCAGTAATCTGAAGATGTGGGATACGAAAAGCAACATCTCGTATACCGCGGTTGCCCAGTGGAAGGATTGGTATGGGGTTCTTGTGAGCCCATCCGAATGGCAGCAGGATTCTAAGATTTTCCGTCCAGCTTTGATGTGGGTACAAGCGAAGGATATCGAATCCAAGAAGACACTTCCTGAAGGGTTATGGAACGAGAACTCGAACATTTCGAGCGGTATCATCCGGGAATTGGTAACCTACATGCTTAAGGACGGGGATGATTCAGCATCCATACTCAAGCTGCTTGGCACACCGCAAGTGAAAGAAAAATCGGAAAATTTGCAGATGGATGCAGAGGCGCCGATACAGCTCGGCGAGGCTTGGAGATACGAGCGTGAGGATGCACAGTTTATTGCTACATTTTCCAAGTCAGGTAAGCTGAAGCGCACTAAGTGGATACTGCCCAGTGACACTTATCGAAGATCCGGACGCACCTCTGGAGACGACTATCATTTCACCTACGATTTCGTAACCACGCCGATCGCACGTACGCTAAAAGCCGATCCAATATGGAGAAATCAAGGGGATTTGAACTTTTCGTATTTGATCGGGGGAAATAAAGATGTTCTGCTGCTTAAAGGGGATGACGGAGGATTCAGCGGCATGCATTATAACTCTTCGCTTTATGCTTTGAACCGGAAGACCAGCAAAAAGCTATGGCAGCAAAATGCGGGATTTGGCGGGTTTACGGCCACAATGGATTCGGAGCATAAATATGTAACGATGTATTCCGCTATTAATCCTGATATACCAGATTACGAGGATCGTGTCCGTCACATTCGTGTGGCGGATGGCAAAATCGTGTGGGAGGTAAAGTTAAAGAAGAATGGCGGTTATAGTATGACAGCTGCCGATCGAGCCATCATTGTGTATGACAATTGGGAACCTGATTTAAAAAACAGTACGGTGACCGTATTGGACACCAAAACAGGGGTTGTACGCTGGAAAAAGGCGCTTTCAGGAAAATACCGTATTTTGAATCAAGGGGTGGATGATCCGTACGTACTCATTCAACAGGATCAAGAGCTTAAAGCGTATCATTCGATCACGGGAAAAACGACCTGGAGCTTGACAGTGAAGGGAAAACAATTAGATGATCCGACTAGAAACCCTTATTACACGGGGGGAAAACGGATTGAACCGTTGGCACAAGCAGATTCCACCACAAGATGGATTTTACTTGGAGATGAGTGGCTGCTGCTTAACATCAAAACCGGTAAGGCTGAGGCTGTATATCCAGCAAAACCTGATGAATTATTTGAAGTGCTGGATCAGCGTTATCTTCTTGTGCAGCGCGGACTGGACAATCGTGCGGAAGATATTGTGAGTATACTCTATGACGCTGTGGATCAGCGGGAATTGTGGACGTTGAAGGGTAAGGCTACTAAAGGAGTAATCGAAGGCAGCACGATCTATCTAACGCTAAATGGCATACCTGCCGCAGTTCATAAAGAAACCGGCGAGGTACTGTGGAAGATGAGGATGACATCTACCAACAATGAGGATCTATCACATCTAGTCTACAGCAGTTATGCGGTGTTGGATCGTTATTTGCTCATTCAGTATGCTTCCGATCTATTCGTATTGAATAAAGAGGATGGTAGTCTGCTTGGAAGATTGCAAGATGTTCGTGCAGGAAGTGCCGAGCTTCGCGAGCAGGATGCTAGAAACGGTGCGCTGAATGCGACTGAAGCGGAGGTTTATGTCGGTACGGCCAATGGCGCATTTGTGCGATATGATGCGAAGGCATTGGAGCGATTGCTGGATCAAGTGGACTGAATGAGTGGGATCAAGAAAGTAGCAAAAATAAAGAAATGGCAGTGTAGGAATAACCTTCTACACCGCCATTTTTTTATTTTTCGTATTTTTTTATGTAGCACCTGTCCCCTTATTTCCACCACTTATAATAAACGGTTGCATTCCCCGCCGGGCTTGTGATTTGCGGGTCAATGACCAAAGTCTTATTACTCACCGTAACGGAGATTTCCTTCTTATTCTTCTCCGCCTCATCCACTTTCTTCAAGAAGGCTGCATCCACCTTGAACCCATATAAATTCAAGATATCCAGCATCATATTTCTTTGCGTAATATCCGCGGCATTAGATAGCGATACCCCGCTGAAAGACATGATTTGCTGTTCAAATTGAACGGCTACCGCAGTGTCGGTATCTGCCTGTTGAAGCGTTTTCGATAAAATAATCTTCGAATTCCCATCATCATAGATTCGATATCCCGTATATTTCGGGAATACTTGCTTGCGTATCGTTATGTACATTTGATCTCGATAGCTATCCCAAGCTGTTGGCAGCTTCGGCAGCTTTGCTTCAGCGGACGCCTCCTGAGGACGATCATACAATTCCTGCATCCCGTGATCCATCAAATTTCGGATGAGCTGCAGCGCTTCGGCACGGGTGATTGTATATCCGCCCATAAATCCCTGAATCGTATTTTCGCCTTTCACACGTCCCGTGGCATACTTTTTACCTAGTAGATATTGAATCGCCTGATTTCCTGAGTAGTTGACCCCATCCGCACTCGAGACTAATTCTGCGATATGCGCGCGTGTCGCATAGGTGCTCCGTTGCTTCACATCCGCATACCCGTTTAATGGATAATTTTTGAAATAAAGGTGATTGTAGTACTTGTCCGACCAATGATCAGAGATGAACTGATCCTCCAAATCCTTGCCGGTAATCCCTACATACAGCATTCGGATAAATTCAGCCTCGGTTACATTCTGATTCGGCATGAACATGCCGTTCGCGTACCCTTTAACAATACCTTTTTCTACGCCCCACTCAATCGTTGTTTTTGCCCAATGATTTTCCGTATCTTTGAAAATGACGCCTTCCGCCGCTTGAACTTGTGTCACAAACAAGGTTGCAGATACAAGTAACGCCGCGCCTAGGACTAAAAGCCTTTTCATCTGATGACCTCCATCTGGTTGTTAGTTACCAAGAAAACATTCTAACGGTGTCGATTTCTGTCGGTCAAGCGCAGAAATTGTCAATTGCCAAAGTTGATCGAAACAGCCTATCTAAGCGCGCGAACATGGAGACTTATGAACTAATTACTGAATATAAAAATAGAGCGCAAAGCCACTGGCGGCTTCACGCTCTGTTTCTTCTTGCTTAGTTGTACAATTTATCGCGCAATTGCTTAATTTCTTCGCTTTCAAGGTATTCATCGTACGACATGGAGCGATCGATGATGCCGTTCGGCGTAATTTCAATGATACGGTTCGCAACCGTTTGAATGAACTGATGGTCATGGGAAACGAATAGCATCGTTTCTTTGTAATCGATCATACCATTATTGAGCGCTGTAATGGATTCCAAATCCAAGTGATTCGTTGGCTCATCCAAAAGCAATACGTTTGCGCCATGCAACATCATTTTGGATAACATACAACGCACTTTCTCGCCCCCGGATAAGACGGATGCCTTTTTCAACGCCTCTTCACCAGAGAAGAGCATACGTCCCAAGAATCCACGAAGGAATGTCTCATCAGGATCTTTAGAATACTGACGAAGCCAATCTACGAGGTTCATTTCCACGCCATCGAAGTATTCCGAGTTGTCTTTCGGGAAATAAGCTTGTGATGTCGTGATACCCCATGAGAATTCGCCGGCGTCGGCTTGAACTTCACCCATAAGAATTTGGAACAACGTCGATTTGGCAAGGCCATTCGGTCCTACAAGAGCGATTTTGTCGCCTTTGTTCACGATCAAGTTCAGATTCTCGAACACTTTTTCGCCTTCGATACTCTTCGTCAAGCCTTCAATCGTAAGGATTTGCTTCCCGCCTTCACGATCCGCTTTGAAGTTAATGAACGGATATTTACGGTTCGATGGACGAAGGTCATCCAGCGTAATTTTGTCCAATTGCTTCTTACGGGATGTCGCTTGCTTGGACTTGGAAGCATTCGCGCTAAAGCGTTGAATAAACGCTTGAAGTTCTTTGATTTTTTCTTCTTTCTTCTTGTTCGCGTCACGCACCAATGTTAAGGCCAATTGGCTGGACTCATACCAGAAATCATAGTTGCCGACGTACATTTGGATTTTACCAAAGTCGATATCCGCAATGTGCGTACATACTTTATTCAGGAAGTGACGGTCATGGGATACCACAATAACGGTGCCTTCATAATCCATCAAGAAGTTCTCTAACCAGCTAATCGATTCGATGTCCAAATGGTTGGTAGGCTCATCGAGCAGCAAGTTATGCGGTTGACCGAACAACGCTTGCGCCAAGAGAACGCGGACTTTCTCATTACCGGAGAGCTCTGCCATTTTCTTGTCATGCAGATCGCGACCGATACCTAAACCGATTAAGAGCGCTGCTGCATCCGACTCTGCATCCCAGCCGTTCATTTCGGCGAAATCGCCTTCTAATTCACCCGCACGCAAGCCGTCTTCTTCCGTAAAATCAGCTTTTGCGTAGAGTGCGTCTTTTTCTTTCATGATGCTATATAGTTTCTGGTGACCCATAATTACGGTTTCTAATACTGCGAACTCATCGTATTCGAAATGGTTCTGCTTCAGTACAGCCATCCGCTCGCCCGGCGTCATGCTCACATCACCGGTGTTCGCTTCAATCTCGCCGGACATAATTTTTAGAAATGTAGATTTACCCGCGCCGTTCGCTCCGATCAAGCCGTAGCAATTGCCAGGCGTGAACTTTATATTGACATCTTCAAATAGCGGGCGCTTGCCATAACGCAAACTAACGCCTGTTACTGTTATCATGAAATAATCCGTCCTCTCTTCATTTCAACCTTATATACTTACCAAATCCCTATTATAACATAAAATACTTCGATAAACGTACTGTTTCCCCGTGAGATGGGAGGATTATTCGATCTTTCTCGATATTTTTACGTTTACGTTCCGCTTCGAGCCGATCGAGCGCCTCCTTCGGCGTGTCATCCGCTAACCGGAAGGCCCCATAATGCATCGGAATCATTACTTTCGCGCGGGATTCAATAAAACATTGCAATGCCTCTTCCGGTGTCACATGCTGCGTCTTCATAAACCACTCCGGCTCATAGGCCCCAATGGGCATTAAGGACACATCGATGCTGAATCGTTCACCAATGTCTTTAAAACCGTGAAAATATCCGGTATCGCCCACAAAATGGATGGTCGGGTACGGCGCGGTGGAGGAAGGAATCGGTTCAATCATATATCCCCCCCAATGAGACTTATTCGTATCGATCAAGGTTCGTCTTGTCCAATGCTGTGTCGGCACGAACGTGAATTGAACTTCCCGAAGCGACAGACTTTCCCACCAATGCAATTCCACAACGCGGCGGAAGCCTTTGCGCTGCATTTTATCTTTCAGTCCCGCGGGCACGACCAAGGTCGTCTGTTCGCTATATAATTTTCGCACGGAGGCGACGTGTAAATGATCATAATGAGAATGCGAAATGAGAATCACATCGATGGTCGGCATCGCCTGAATCGGCACGCCCGGCTTCGCGAGTCGACGCTGAAGCGCCATGCGATTAGCCCAGACCGGATCGGTTACAATATTCAACCCTGCATACTGAATAAAAAAAGTCGAATGTCCAATCCACGTGACGGTCGGCTCGACCCGATTCTCCTGTAAGTAAGCAACATCGGGATCGACGTGAGGCACAACGTAGGAATAATCTTTCTGCTTCTCACGCCGTTCTTTTCGCCATTGTCTTAAGCTTTTGAGGTCATTATTCATCTTGATGAAGTCTAAATTATGAAACCGTTCTTTAGCCATAATCCTTCCGCTCCTTTCTTTGTTCTATTTTAGCAAAAAATAACCCCAAAACAAAAACCTTGACTGGGGAGGTCAAGGTTTCTCCTGGATATGGAACAGCAGATAGTGCGTTCTTCGCGTCCAACCTAAATCAAAAGGCATATGGTATCGGTCCGAGGTATGGGAATTCACAAGCGGATAACCATTCTGATCCCGGCCTACGACGACGGCGAAATGGTCTACATCGTTATTGAAAGCATATGCGATCAAATCACCTGGTTGCAGCCGGGCAATCGCTCCTTCCGGATGTTCTGAAGTGGACTGTACCACTTCACGAAATGTACCCTGTGCAATAAGCTTGCCATGGCGGCTCGTTATCAGAAACTTCTTGAACAGATCCGTGTAAATCCATGCGGAGCTTCCCCCTTTTCCTGGCTCATAATGCCATTGATCCGTCGTTGGCAAGCGGCCTCCCTCCGCGGCATCTCCCCACACTTGCGAGATAAAATTCGTACAATCTCCACCAGCGTCCGTGTAATCCTGATATTTACGGTTATATTGTCCCTCATTGCCTGCTCCCCAAGCGGCTCCTGCATAACGGTTCGCATAAGCAACAGCTTTCTCTCGATACGTCGTCGCGGATGAACTGCGAGGGGGGGATAAGGGCTCGGACGGATTCTGCACGGTGGGTTGGGAAGGAAATCCGGGTACGCCTTCCGCTGGAATGAGGTCTGGATTCACGTACAATGGGTCCAAATAATCATCCTGCAACAACCTCCATTGCCCGTTCATTCGTTGCAAAATAAGCCGATGCCGAGTACCAATCCCAAAGGACTGCGCCGGAATTTGCGGGTGAAGCGGATATGTATAGGATAATTTCACGGATTGTACTAGTTGAACCCGAGCAAGCGAGCCATTCTGGCGAATCCGTTCGATGGTTATCTTGCCTTGCGATTTCGTGAGCTGGATGCTCCGTTTCTCCGCCCACACGCGAATATATTGACTGCGCCGCAGTTCATGCTCTAGCGTCATGCGTCCCGCCTCATTGGATATCACATAATAAGCGGAGAGCTGATCTTTATTTTCTTGTAGAAGTACCTCGTGACGAGCCTGATACAACTGGGTAAGAAATTGAGTAATGCTCTGCTCCTCTCCCGTCGGCTCTTCTGTCCATCCGAGTCCCAGTAATGTGATAAGTAGTGTCAGTAAAACCTTTGTCGCCATCTTTCAACCTCTTCTTATGCTTCCTGAATTGCTGTTATATCGTTACCGTTTTTCGTGCTTGTTATGTGATAACCGAGTATAATATAGTTACTTGCTATATAATTGGAGGGAAATCTCATGAAAATCATTTCGATTGAACCGACGCCAAGTCCGAACTCCATGAAGCTTCATTTGGACGAGAGTCTTGCAGCCGGCGTTCGAAAAACATATACATCGGAGAATGAGCGATCAGCACCCGGTTTTATTCAAAAAATGCTTGCCATACCTGGCGTGAAAAGCGTATTCCATACCGCCGACTTCGTGGCTATAGATCGTCATCCGCGCGGCGATTGGGCGCAAATTCTCGGCGAAGTACGCGACCTCTTCGGTGCTTCCGAAGGGGATGCTCCTTTAGCCGAATGGGACCCGAATGCTGCGAACAGCTTCGGTGAAGCCCAAGTACTCGTGCAGTACTTCCGCAGCATCCCGATGCAAATCCGGGTCAAGGCTGGGCTGGAAGAAGCACGAGTGGGATTATCCGACCGCTTCACGCAAGCGGTCTCCGATGTTGCGAGCGCATCGCTCATCAAGGAGCGGAAGCTCGTCGAATTTGGCGTCCGCTACGGGGAGCTAGCGGACATCGCCAAGGAAGTGGAGCAGGAGCTCGAGGCCGCCTACGGCAAAGAGCGTCTGCAGAAGCTTGTGCAGCAGGCGATTGCGATGGGCGCAAGCGCTGAGCCGTTGATTGAGGAGCGCGGCGAGCTGTCGGACAGCGAGATCGCAGCGCTCCTGCGCGACGCGGACTGGCGCGTGCGGTACGCCGCGCTAGACCGCATGCAGCCGACGCCTGCGCGGCTGCCGCTGCTCGCGGAAGCTTTGCGCGATGCGCAAAGCTCGATCCGCCGCCTCGCCGTGGTATACCTCGGCGAGCTGCGTGTGCCTGACGTGATGCCGCTCCTATTCGCGGCATTGCGCGATACGTCCGCAGCCGTGCGGCGGACGGCCGGGGACACCTTGTCCGATATCGGCGACGCCGTCGCGATCGGACCAATGATTGAAGCGCTTAGCGACTCGAACAAGCTCGTTCGCTGGCGCGCCGCCCGCTTCTTGTATGAAGCCGGCGACGAAACCGCGCTGGACGCGCTGCGCACAGCGACCGCTGACCAGGAGTTCGAGGTCAGCTTGCAAGCCAAGATGGCTGTCGAACGCATCGAAGCCGGCGAGGCAGCCGCAGGTACCGTCTGGCAGCAGATGGCGCGCCGCAACGATAGCGACCCGGCCTAACCTAGCCGCAGCGTCCCCGTTGTTTCGAAGCTCCAGGTTCATAACCAACAACCAACATATCAAAAGCGCACCCTACGGTTCTCTATTGTGTAAACTTATACGTTGGTCGATAGGAGAGGTGTGCTGGTGTTTCAAATCAACTGTCGTAGCAATCCGGGAGCAAAAGCGGACTTGAGAGACCTTATTCTTTGCTATACTCACATATTAGCCGCTTTTGCGGACTCAGATGCCCTTATTCTGTGCTATTAATGAGTATATACCCTATTTATAGGAGAATAAGGGCTCCTGTGTCCGTTCAACCAGCATTTTGAGTACTTTTTGCATAATAAGGGCTCCTGTGTCCGTTCATTTCTCGCGCCGTTCCCTGCACCCTTTTTTGATTTCAGTAAACACTCGGAAATATATAAATTCTATAATCTTAACAAAAGCGCACCCTAGCACTCTAACTGATAAGAGTGCGTAAGGTGCGCTTTAATTGTCTTGCTACTTCTATGCTCGTTCGCTGCGCTTTATTTGTTTTGCTACTTCTACGCTTCGTTCCCCGTGCTTTATTTGTCTTACTGCTTCTATGCTCCGTTGCCTGTGCTTTGTTTGTCTTGCTGGTCTATGCTCCGTTGCCTGCGCTTTGTTTGTCTTGCTACTTCTATGCTCGTTCGCTGCGCTTTATTTGTCTTCCTGCTTCTATGCTCGTTGCCCGTGCCTCATTGGTCTTGCTACTTCTACGCTTCGTTCCCCGCGCTTTATTTGTCTTGCTGCTTCTATGCTCGTTGCCCGCGCTTCATTGGTCTTGCTGCTTCTATGCTCGTTGCCCGCGCTTCATTGGTCTTGCTACTTCTACACTTCGTTCCCCGCGCTTATTTGTCTTGCTACTTCTATGCTCGTTCGCTGCGCTTTATTTGTTTTGCTACTTCTACGCTTCGTTGCTCGCGCTTCATTTGTCTTACTGCTTCTATGCTCGTTGCCCGCGCTTCATTGGTCTTGCTACTTCTACACTTCGTTCCCCGCGCTTTATTTGTTTTGCTACTCCTACGCTCCGTTGCTTGCGCTTTGTTTTCTTACTGCCTTTACGCTTCGTTGCTTGCGCTTTGTTTGTCTTGCAACTTCTATGCTCCGTCTCCTGCGCTCTGTTTGTCTTGCTGCTTCTATGCTCGTTGCTCGCGCTTTGTTTGTTTTGCTGCTTCTATGCTCCGTTGCCCGCGCTTTGTTTGTCTTGCTACTCCTACACTCCGCTGCCTGTCTTTTCGAATTGCGTCTCATAGAGCATGGCATACATCCCGTGTTGTTGTAACAGTTCCTCGTGGCGCCCATGTTCGACGATGCGGCCATCCTGCACGACAAGAATTTGATCTGCGGCAAGGATCGTCGATAATCGATGGGCAATCACAAGCGTCGTACGCCCCTGCATCAACGTATGCAATGCTGCTTGAACATACATTTCAGATTCGGAGTCCAAATGGGAAGTGGCTTCGTCCAAGAGCAGGATCGTCGGATTCTTCAGAATCGCCCGAGCGATGGAGATCCGCTGCCGCTCCCCGCCGGACAATCGATGGCCCCGCTCGCCCACCATCGTATCATACCCCTGCGGTAAAGATACGATGAAATCGTGAATATAGGCTTTCCGACAAGCATCTTCGAGTTCTTCCTGTGTTGCGTCCTCTTTGGCAAACCGTAAATTATCTGCGATAGTCGCATGGAATAAAAAAGATTCTTGGGTGACATACCCAATATGATGACGTAAATCTTGAAGCTTAATATCCCGTAAATCTGTATCATCTACCGTGATCTTTCCGGCAATAGGATCGTATAAACGCGCGATCAAGCTAATTAATGTGGATTTGCCCGCTCCGCTTGGTCCGACGAGAGCGACCACTTCATTCGGCAGCGCTTCGAACGTAATTCCTTGCAATACCGGGCCTGCTTCTTTCATGACGACGCCTTCCGTCGTTTTCAGTTCCACTTCCTGTATCCCAGCTACGCCTCTTCCTTGTTGGTCCACGGTCGTGACGCTTTCCGCTGCTGCTTCATTTCCCCGGGAATATGCGAAGTCCACCGCATGAAAAGCAACGCGTCCATGAGGGCTATGCAATGCCTTGGCGTTCGGTTTATCGTCCATATCCGGTTCCATATCCATGTATTCGAAGATGCGCTGGAAGACGCCAAGTGCCGTAACCACCTCGACATGGAGGTTCAATAAGGTGCCGAATGGCGAATACAACCTTGCTAAATAAGCGGCAAATGCAACAATCGCCCCGATTGTCATCGTCCCTTGAATCACTGCATAACCGCCATACAGATAGATCATTGCCGTTCCTATAGGTCCGAGTACCCCAACAAACATCATGAACCAGCGACCCATGAGGTTCAGCTTAAGCTCCATATCCATCACGTGCTTGTTGGTCCTATTAAATTGCTGTTCTTGACTCTCTTCCCTGCCAAAAATCCGTGTCAACATGGCGCCGGAGATGCCGAATACTTCGCCGAGCTGCGAGGACATTTGTGCGCGCACCTTTTGGGTTTCTTGACGCATCTGCTTACGCAGTCTCGACACTTTACGAACCGGGATCATCGAAATAGGTAAGAGGAGCACAGATAACAGTGCAAGCTTCCAATCCATCGCGAAGAGAATGACGACCGTCGTGATGACGATAACCCCTTGTGTGATCGTATTTACGACCAAATTCGTAACAACACCCTGCACCGCCTGAACATCTTCGGTCACCCGCTGAATCACTTCACCGGAGCGTGAGGTCGTAAAGAATCCAATGGATTGGCGCTGCAAATTGCTGAATAGACCTTGCCGCAAATCACGCATCACGCCTTGCGCCACTTTGAAATTCATATAATTCTGCCACACCCCAAGCATCCCGCTTGAGATAGGCAAGACCGCCATCAGTACAACCATCCAGACCAATTGCTTCATATTGCCGTCCGGAATCGCTTCGTCAATGATGACCTTCATCACCAGCGGAGGTAATAAACCGATTACGGCGCTGACTAACGCCAGCATAATAATGAGAAAGAGCAAACTTCGATACTCCCGGAATAATGTCCAGACTCTCCGGAGCGATACTTCTTTCACGCGTTGTTTTAGCGGTTTTTGTTCGATTTCGCGCATCGAACTTTCCAGACCGCGCCATGCTTGTTTCACCGTGTCCCACCTCATTTCTCTCTCATATATTATAGGGCGAACACCCGTGATTTTCACCTATTTTTCAAATCCAATGACATACCTTGGTAACATCTAACATTGCTTTCTAGGCGGATTTTCCTTTATACTTAGACCCGAATTTACTAATTAAATAAGCGAAACCCTCATCCAATACGATGAGGTAGAGGTCGCGGTTGTTAAGAGTAGGAAGTGGAGAGCCAGAGAATTGCTCATGGAAACTTACCGAAAGGAACCACCGCCGAAGCTCCACAGATGCTCTGTCTGTGTGGGCTGGGGCTGTTGCTGAATAAGCGCAGAACTGTCACGTGTATGCGAACCGGCATGGCGTGTTGTGCTATCTTTTCTATTAGGTATGATGGGGTTCATAGGAGAACCGCCGTACATAGCTACGGCGGTTTTTTGGTCATAATAAAATTCTGTATTCGCACGAAGGAGTGTTCACATGTCAGAAAGATCAACCCAAGCTGCTCCGGAATTACAGCGCTCGCTCAAAGCACGGCATCTTACGATGATCGCGCTCGGGGGTTCCATTGGAACAGGCTTGTTCTTAGCCAGCGGCGGAGCGATTGCCCAAGCAGGACCCGGAGGTGCATTACTTGCCTATGCAGCTGTAGGCATCATGGTATATTTCCTTATGACAAGTCTTGGGGAACTGGCAACGTATATGCCGGAATCCGGCTCGTTCAGCACCTATGCAGGGCGGTTCGTCGATCCATCCCTTGGCTTCGCATTAGGCTGGAACTTCTGGTATAACTGGGCGATAACGATCGCCGCCGAGCTTGCAGCAGCGACGCTCATTATTAAATACTGGTTCCCGGACAGTTCCTCCTTTCTATGGAGTTTCTTGTTCCTCGCGATTATCTTTGCACTCAACGCCCTGTCGGTCAAAGGCTACGGGGAGTCGGAATACTGGTTCGCACTCATTAAAATTACGGTCGTTATTATCTTCCTTGTTATCGGCGTACTCATGATTTTCGGTATTTTGGGCGGTCACAAAGTTGGTTTTAGTAACTTCACCCTTGGAGATGCTCCCTTTCACGGGGGATTTCTAACGATACTCGGCGTCTTTATGGCTGCCGGCTTCTCCTTCCAAGGAACCGAACTGATTGGGGTCGCAGCAGGAGAAAGCGAAAATCCGCGGGAGAATGTCCCTCGTGCGATTCGCCAGATCTTCTGGCGTATTCTCATCTTCTATATTCTAGCGATCTTCGTGATTGCGATGTTAATTCCGTATACGAATCCCAATTTGGTTCGCGGCGGGCTTGAGGATATTGCCATTAGTCCCTTTACGATTGTCTTCGAAAATGCAGGGCTCGCCTTCGCTGCTGCCGTAATGAACGCAGTCATTTTAACATCCGTTCTATCCGCTGGGAACTCCGGCATGTATGCATCGACCCGTGTTCTCTGGGTGCTTGCAAAAGAAGGAAAAGCACCGAAATTTCTCGGTAAGCTGAATAAACGCGGTGTACCGATGAACGCCTTGATCGTCACGGCAGCCGTAGGGATGTTAGCCTTTTTCGCGTCCTTCTTCGGAGACGGCGTCGTGTACATGTGGCTCCTGAATGCATCCGGAATGTCCGGATTTATCGCTTGGATCGGGATTGCGATCAGCCATTATCGCTTCCGTCGCGCTTTCGTGGCCCAAGGCCGCAGCCTGGATGAACTGCCTTACCGAGCGAAATGGTTCCCATTCGGGCCTATCTTCGCCTTTATCCTTTGTATCATCGTCATCTTCGGTCAGAATTTCCAGGGGTTCATGAGCGATCCAATCGATTGGAACAGTATCGTCGTCTCCTATATTGGACTTCCTTTGTTCCTGATTGTATGGCTGAGCTATAAATTTATTAAAAAAACAAAAGTGATTCCGCTGCAGGAATGTAAGCTGGATCCTCCAACGAAATAAATCATAACAAGGCTGGGCCGTCCTTCATCAGGGCGGCCCAGCCTATTTTTATCTCCAGATCCAGATACATATCCTTAATTGACCAAATTGCTCAGATACATATTCTCTAGCCATTTATTTCACATTAAGTACGATAGGAGTTGATACTGTTTGAACCATGAGCACAGTACCCAAGTACCAAATGAAACCTTCTATACGTTATCTATTGATGAATCTCTGGCACGTTTACATACCCATCCATCAGGGATATCTTCCTCTGAAGCAGCAACCCGTCTAGAGCGTTACGGCAAGAACGCACTCCAAGAAGCTGCAGGCAAAACCTTAATGCAAAAGCTGCTTGCCCAATTTAAAGATGTCATGATCATTATCCTGCTCATTGCTGCGCTAATCTCCGGGGTGCTTGGCGAATGGACGGATTCCGTTATCATTTTATTCGTCGTTGTACTCAATGCCGTATTAGGGATCATGCAAGAGAACAAAGCCGAGCAAGCACTTGATGCGTTGAAGCAGATGTCTTCCCCGAATGCTCAAGTAATTCGGGATGGGGAGACCCGCACCATTAAAGCAGAAGATTTAGTTCCGGGCGACATCGTGCTGCTCGAAGCCGGAAGCGTTGTACCTGCCGATCTGCGCTTGATTGAATCGGCATCCTTGAAGATAGAAGAAGCTGCGCTCACGGGAGAATCCGTCCCTGTGGAGAAGCACATCGCACCGCTCGAACTAGCCGACGTCGTGATCGGCGACCGCGTGAACATGGCTTATATGAGCAGCAATGTTACCTATGGACGTGGCGTTGGCGTTGTGTCAGCCACGGGTTCAGCGACGGAAGTTGGCAAAATTGCGGGCTTCATCTCGCAAGAAGATGATGATGTCACACCGCTTCAACGTAAATTAAATGAACTCGGGAAGTATTTTACAATCATTATTGTCGTCGTCGCTGTGATCATGTTCGTGATTGGTTTCTTGCAAGGCCGCGAATGGTTAGACATGCTGCTCACTTCGATCTCTCTTGCGGTAGCTGCCATCCCTGAAGGGCTCCCGGCTATCGTCACTATTATTCTTGCACTCGGCGTACAAAAGATGGCGAAACGCAAAGCGATCATTCGCAAACTTCCGGCTGTCGAGACCCTCGGAAGTACCGAGATTATCTGCTCGGATAAGACGGGCACGCTCACGCAGAACAAGATGACGGTGCAGCAAGCGTATATCGGTGACGTGCTTCACCCCGCCGAGCAAGAGGTACAATCTGTCGTCGGGCATGAGGTGTTCTTGCAGATTATGACCTTGTGTAATGACACAAAAATAACAACTTCGGAGGGTCAAATCGAGTTGATCGGTGACCCGACGGAAACCGCGCTTGTGGACTATGCTTTGAAACAAGGATGGAATAAACGAGATGCGGAAGCCCGCTATCCAAGACGCGCGGAGTTACCTTTTGACTCGGACCGTAAGCTGATGACAACCGTTCATGACATCCGTACCGAAGAAGGTACGCTTTTCCGAAGCATGACGAAAGGTGCGCCTGATATCCTCTTGGAACGTTGTTCCCATATACTCATCGGGGGACAGAAAGTCGAGATGAGTCCCGCCCATCGTGAAGCGGTGGCAGCGACGAATAAATCGATGGCAGACCGTGCCTTACGCGTGCTTGCTGCTGCCTGTCAAGACTTGACGGGCATGCCCGAGCCGCTGAACTCGGATACGCTGGAACAGAACCTCATTTTCGTCGGTCTGGTCGGTATGATCGACCCGCCGCGCGAAGAGGTGAAAGAAGCTGTACGGATCTGTAGAGAAGCCGGCATACGGCCGATTATGATTACCGGTGACCATCGGGATACGGCCGCAGCCATCGCCAAAGAGCTTCATATCATTGAAGATGATCAAGGCGTACTTACTGGAAGTGAACTCAATTTGATTGATGAAGCAGACTTTGAGGAAAAGGTGACCCATTATTCCGTCTATGCACGGGTGTCGCCGGAACATAAAGTACGGATTGTACAAGCCTGGAGAAACCGAGGCAAAGTGGTTGCGATGACCGGAGATGGCGTGAATGATGCCCCTGCACTCAAGACCTCAGACATTGGGATTGGGATGGGGATTACCGGTACCGATGTGTCGAAGGGCGTGTCCGACATGGTGCTTGCGGATGATAATTTCTCCACGATTGTCGTAGCTGTCGAAGAAGGGCGTAAAATTTACAGCAATATTCGCAAGACAATTCAGTTCTTGTTATCCGCGAATCTCGGCGAGGTGCTCACGTTATTCATCGCGACGATGGTGGGCTGGAAAATCCTCTTTCCGATTCATATCTTATGGATTAACTTGGTGACCGATACGCTCCCTGCACTAGCGCTGGGTCTCGAAAAGGCGGAATCGGATATCATGAAGCAAGCGCCAAGGAAGTCCTCGGAGAGTGTGTTCGCTGATCGCGTCGGTATCGGGATCATCTATCAAGGCATTCTAGAAGCTGCGATTACACTGTTCGCCTACTGGTGGGGACATACGCATTATGCTGAAGATATTGCGGTGACGATGGCCTTTGCCACCTTGGGTCTCATTCAGCTTACCCATGCGTTCAATGTTCGGTCGAACCATCAATCGCTTTTCGCGATAGGCCCGTTCTCCAATAAATATTTGAATGGAGCTGCCGTTCTATCCGGCTTACTGGTCATACTGGTTATTCTGTTACCTTTCATGAATGACCTGTTCCGTGTCGTACCGCTGAACGGCAAGCAATGGCTGATCGTCGCCATCAGTGCGCTGATCATCATTCCGCTCGTCGAGATCGTGAAACTCATCAGCCGTTCGAAGCATAAGCGCACATAGGCAAGGATGCCAAAACGCCTGCCCGCCTCGTCCATCTTAGGACTTGGCGGGTAGGCGTTTTTCTGTGCTATTACCCAAGCGCAGGCTTTTGCTTTTGCTTTTGCTTTTGCTTTCGTCTCCGTCTACACCCTCACGTATACAGAAAGGCTGTATCTCTTAACTCCAATAATTGAGCTGCACACTGATCCATGTATGCCGTAACATGATCCGAGAAGGCATTGCCAATACTATATCGTTTGACCCCCAGCTCTTTCAGCTTATCCACTTGCGTGAGTCCAGGTATGGAGAGAATATTCAGTGGTGCATCGATCGCTTGAGAAATCTTAAGGATTTCTTCCTCATTACGAATACCGGGGACGAAGATGCCGCTCGCCCCGCTTTGCACATATGCTTTTGCTCGAAGAATTGTCTCCTCGAAGGGAACCTCCATACGGAAATAGGTGTCGATTCTCGCATTGATATAGAAGTCTTTGAACCCATTCCGATCTAAAGCATTCCTGATATCTGACAAAAGATTCGCGTGCTGATCTATAGGGTTAAGTCCCTTCTTCCTTTTCGGAGAATCTTCAATATTGATACCCGCAACACCTACATCTGCGGTTCGCAGCACGTTATTCACAATCGTCTCCCGATCTTCGCCATAACCTGCCTCGATATCTGCAGATACGGGGATACTCACATGATGAGCGATCATCTTGATCATACCCAAATGCGTCTCAAAATCGATATGTTCCCCGTCGGCAAAGCCGTAGGTACTTGCGATCCCCCAGCTCGTGGTTCCAATCGCTTGAAATCCCGCCTTTTCCAAGGCTAAGGCAGACAGCAGATCCCAGGCATTCCCAAGGAATAAGATATCCTCCGTATGATGAAGCGCATGGAATTGTTGCAATTTGTTCATTTAACCACCCTTTTCTCCCATGAATTGTATGGCATAGCCGCTATGCCGCTGTATGACGCGTAGGCTTGTTCTTTTCTGATCGTTCTCGTGTCCGTTGACCTTGATAGAAGAAAGGAAATGCGAGAAACGTAAATACCATCAGAATGCCAAATAGGATAGGACCTTGCTCATATCCCAGCGCGTGCAACAAGAACCCGCCGAACCAGGCACAGAAGCTTTGACCTAGCGCCGCAAATCCACTGGCCCCATAATAAGCGCCACGGGCATGTTCTGGAGCAATCTCCCCGATCAACACATCTCCAATGACAAAACACAAAACTTCGCCCATCGTGAAGATCACCATCGATAACGACAACAACAGTACATTTTGAAATAGACCAAAGCCAAATAATCCTAACCCGAACAGCAAACAACCTGCTTTTAACGAGGTGAGCGAAGTGTAGCGCTTCATGAATTTTGCCAACGGATATTGAAATACCAATACAGATACCGTATTGACGACAAACAGGAACGTGTACAACTCCACCTGCCGCTGCCCCATAAATTGGGACAATGTCGTATCCAAATGTGAGTAGGCACCTGCAACGAATACATTCCCACATAGGAAATAAAGAAATACTTTGTCTGTAAACACGATGTGTATCATCTGCTTCACAGAGACGGTCTCGGATTTCTCGTGATGTTGTTCGGCGAACCTCATTCGTAGACCGATGAGCAATATCGCGTATATCATGAATATCGCCGTGCTCACAATGAAGGGCAAGAAAGACGAAGTACCTCCCATGCCGAGCTTGAGTCCGATCAAAGGCCCTAAAGCTCCCCCTAGATTAATGGCAAAATATCGAGCATGAAAGACACTCGATCGACGCTCTGCTGGTGTAACATCCGCAAGCAGCGCCCTGGCTGTCGGTTCGAATACACTTCGACATAGACCATTGCACGCACTTAATAGGAAGAACTGCCACGTAGCGTCAGCGAAGGCAAATCCAGCGAAGACCAAGCTCCACACGATCATCGAGGTAATCATCACGGGATAACGCCCAAGCCGGTCCGAGAGCATCCCGCCGATGAAGCTGCTTAAAGTCCCGACGAATAAACTAACCGCTAGAATAGCCCCGACGATGGCCGCGTCCATCCCCTTCTCCTTCCCGAGGTAAATCCCCAGAAACGGAATGGTCATGAAAAACCCTGTACGTGAGAGAAAAGTTCCCGTAATGACACCCCATGCAATGGGATGGAAATGAGGTCTCTGGATGCGTTTCTTCAAGATCATGTTCATAGAAGCTATCATCTTCTTTCCTAGATAGGTGACGTTCGTCTCGATGAGAGAATAGCTTTATTATACGTATCTCAAAAGGGACAAAAAGTGTATAATTCGGTTAGAATTGTTCACCTTTTAGCGTAGAAATGAGGTTAATTATGCAGACGATCCTGCATTTCTTAGAGCTTCGATTATATTTTCAAGACCAGTCTGTACATCAGTCATTTCCGGTGACCGTGGAGAAGCTTACCCTCGTATGGTACTGTACGCCGCGTTATGCGAAGCAGATTGTTCGCAAGCTGAGTGATCAGGGCTGGATTCATTGGCAACCCGGTCAAGGTCGGGGGCATTCCTCGGTCCTCACGTTCTTAACCGATTCGAGCGACATCCTGTTGGATGAAGTCAAGCAGAAGATGGAGCAAGGCCAGGTCAAGGAGGCCATGGATTGGATGAATCGGTTCGGAAACACACACGCCAAAGAACAGTTCATGGATTGGATGTCGGAGGGGATGGGCTTTTCGACGCAGACGGTCTCAAACGTACCGCAGGATATCCTGCGTTTCCCTGTCTATCGCACCCTGTTCACGCTGGATCCAGGCCTTGTCTATTATGCCTTTGATTCACATATGGCGGCCCAGTTGTTCAATACACTTGTGGAATATGACCACGTCAGCCGTACGATCCTCCCCTGCATCGCACACTCTTGGGAGCATACGCCGGATGGCCGGGAATGGACCTTTCATTTGAAAAAGAACGTCTTGTTTCACCACGGACGGGAGCTAACCGCACAGGATGTCGTGTACTCTATCGACCGATTACGCAGAAATCCGAAAACGTATCCATCCAACTGGATGTATCAGGACATCGAGCACATTGAGGCCATCGACGCTAAAACTGTACGGTTTCGCTTGATGTATCCCAATTATTTGTTCCTACGTTTCCTATGTACCATTTCCTCGAGTATCGTACCAGAGGATATCGTCAGCCAGAAAGGGGCGGATTTCGCGAAACATCCGGTTGGGACGGGCCCTTTTCGCATCGAACGTTTCGATGAAGGGGTCTGTATACTGGAGGCCTTCCCCGGACACTTCCGGGGCCGCCCCCACTTGGATCGTGTCGAAGTATTTATCTTGTCGAACATGGAGGCGGGACGAATTCGAGAGCCTGATTGGACTTCTGTCATGTCTTCGGACGGGGATGCATCGCATGCTCAACGTGATCAGATATTGCAGACTAAGGAGGAGTGGAATGACCTAGAGACGTTATTTTCGTGCTGCAGTATTCTGGTATTTAACCAGCTAAAGGCTGGCCCGCAAAACCATCCGTCGTTCCGGCGAGCACTGCATCACATCTTGGATCGGAAGCAGATGATCCTTGATCTTGGGGACCACCTCATCCATCCGGCTGAAGGATTCCGTCCGACCTTCTCTCATGCCAGTTCGAGCATTGACGGTGATCATGCACTTCATCCACCCGAGATCATAGACTTATTACATGATAGTAAGTATCGCGGGGAACGTCTTCATTTTGTGACGAGCACCTACCACGAAACCGAAGCACGCTGGATTCAACAACGCTGTCAATCTTACGGAATACACATGGACATTACGATTCGGAATGAAGCTCCGGAGACGGCTGATTCGCCTCCGTCCCCGCCGTACGACTGCCGTTTGTTCGGGTTTGTCCTCACGAATAATGAGGTGTCGGAATTAGAGCTGTATGCGCAGCAGAATTATTTCTTACCTGCTTTTGACGAAGAGATGGCCCGAAGCGTACAGGATGGCATGCAGTCCATTCTTCGCGAACCTGATCCAACCGAACGCCAACGAAAGTTTACGAAATTGGAAGGTTTTCTGCGTGACACGCATGCAGTCCTGTTCCTTGTTCATAAAAAGAATAATACCGTGTACCATAAGTCCGTCCGTGGCATTCATATCAACACCTACGGCTGGCTCGACTTTTATAGAATATGGTTTCCGCCGCAGATGGAAGCCGTTAAGTCGTGGGGGCAGTAATAGCTACTTTTCTAGAACAATTCCCTGAATAAGCTTACAGATAGGTCGGTATATCAGATACCGGCCTTTTCATTCGTCCATCGGAACCCGCTTCATGCTGCCTAAGGTCCCCTCCCATCCATAAATAATTACGTATTGCCAAAATACTTGTGATGTTATATATTTTACTTACCTACCGGTAAGTAAAATGATGTGAGACTGGAACTACTTTTAAGGAGGAAGCAAACATGAATCCATCAACACAACGAATAACGGCTCTCGATTATGCGAGGGCTTGGGCGATCTTCGGGATGATTATCGTTAACTATACACTCGCCATGCAGGCAGAGCAGGAAGGAACAACATGGTTGCGTGTCGTCTCGGGGATGCTGCAGGGAAGAGCTTCTGCTTTATTCGTTATCCTAGCAGGCATCGGCGTGTCTCTTATGACAGCCAAGGCAAGGAAGAGCATGGATCGAGCCATGCTACGACAACAACGTATGAGCTTATATCGTCGCTCTGTTTTTCTGTTCGGAGCTGGCCTGCTGTTATTGCTTATGGGCTGGAACGCCGATATTTTACACTATTATGCCGTATTCATGCTTGTCGCTGCGGCTCTTTTTCACATCTCGGATCGCAAATTACTTGGGCTTGCTGCGGTTATCCTCCTCGTATCACAATGGGGATTGATTCAATTCGATTACAGCGAAGGTTGGGATTCAAGTTTTCATGTGTATAACGGATTTTGGACCGTGGAGGGGTTTATTCGAAATCTCGTATTCAATGGATTCCATCCGATCTTTCCGTGGGTATGCTTTTTCCTGATCGGGATGTGGATGGGTAGAAAACGGGGGCTGCTTGCTAAGGAAAATCGTCAAAAACTACTATTCTATTCGTTATTAGGAACGGTGGTCTTGGAAACCCTGTCCTATTACCTCATCCAATTCTCTTCGTCTGTACTGGATACGGATTCTGCCCATTATCTGTTTTCGACGAAACCCATGCCTCCAACCCTCTTATATGTTCTCTCTGCCACCAGTTCGGCTGTCGCGATCATTGCGATTAGCCTGTACATCGTCCATGCCTTGGGGAATGCCGCCCTCACACAGGCCATGATCCATACCGGGCAATTGTCATTATCCCATTATATCGGCCATATCGTGATTGGATTAGGTATACTTGAGATGGTGGATTATTTAGAGAACGGTAGTCTAGCCTTCGCCGTTGCTTATGGCTGTGCATACTTTATGCTAGCTATCCTCTTTTCCTATGTTTGGAGAAAAATAATGCCAAGAGGTCCGATCGAACTGATCATGCGGAAGGTTTGCTAAGTCCGCGAATCTGGTTCAGAGTTAAATCAGACACCGATTTCTCTAGAAAATAACGTCCGCATATAGAATCATATTCGAGTATGCGAATAAACCTCCTATTTGCCGTCTGGTGCAAGCTTGCCGCATGAAAACCCCAGTCAATTTTGACAAATAAAGTGAGGGAGTGGTAAATTCTTTTTATACTAATTCTTTAATTTGGGTGGGCCTATGAGAAAAAAATTACAAATTTACATATCGTCTACTTTCAACGATCTTATTGAGGAAAGACATACCGCTGTTGAAGCCGTACTTCAAGCCGGTCATATCCCTGCTGGAATCGAGCAATTTTTCAAGGAAAGTCCAATGAAAATTAGGAAGAGATGGATCGACGAGTCCGATGTATTTATCCTGATTCTCGGAGGATTCTATGGTTTAACGCTTCCTGATGAATCCAAGAGCTATACGCATTGGGAGTATGAGTATGCCGGAGAAGCGGGCAAACCTAGATTTGCTTTTGTTGTCACAGATGAAGCATTAAGACAAAAGCCATACGACTTCGCAGCAATTGAATACTATCAGAAGTTTCAAGAGTTTAAGCAATCGGTCATGGAACAAATCCCTACTTATTATGTTGAAGATGTACGGCACATTAAAATGGTACTTCGTGATCAATTGCCGGAGTATGCAGCAAGAGACGATTTGTATGGCTGGGTTTCCGGCAAGGATGTCCCGGACGTTCAAAAGCTGTTGGAAGAGAATGCAAGATTAAAGGCGGAGTTGGAGAAAAAGAATTGAAAGAGGGGCTGGCACAACCAGCCTCTTTCTTCCGTCTTCCTTTAATATTCTCCTTTAATGGCCCCGAATGGTGCCCGCCAAGCGTTACAACCCACGTTACCCGTTTCATTAATTGCTGATGGTTCGCCCCTTTGGCGGCTACCATCGATTTGGTAGATGAAATCAACTTCTTTACCGCTTTTTACACGTCATTTGAGTAAGCCCTATATTCCGGCGAATCCGCCTGTTCGGCCGATGAAAAAAAGCAGTGGCGGACCAGGCACCCGGGAGACCTGGGACGGCAACTGCTTTTTATTACAATCATCGTTCTTGTTTTCTCATTGCAACCGATCATCATACATAAGCTGGATTTGAATACCGAACGGGTCTTCAATAATTCCATATGCTTTGCTAAACACATTGCTGGATAAAGGTACAATGACCCTTACTCTATCATCCGTAATCAAACTCTTGTAAAAATGTTCAATTTCCTCTAGGTCTGCACTTTGAATGCACAATGAGACGTTATTTCCAGCTGCATATTTTTCTTTGACATCCATCGTATCTTCCGCCAGCATTACCTTGGTTTTTCCGATGGAAAAAACGGAGTGGGAAATATAATGCTTATTTTCATCCGTAAGCTGCAAAGTGCTGTCGCGTTTTGCCATGTCTTCATAGGTAACAAGCAGTAATTCCTCTGCGTTAAAATGCTTTTTGTAAAAATCGACAGCTTCTTTCGCTCTTCCATTCATAGATAAGAAAATCGCTACTTCTAGTGTTGCACTCATGGGATTCGTCTCCTTATGCGTCATTATGTCAGGTAACTTGATATCTACCTTGAGTTTATTATAATATATAAAGGTATCAATTAATGACACCTTTATGAGGACGTTACGATGAACAAATCAGAACGATTAAATGACATGATCCGGTACTTAAACGGCCGAGAATTTTTTAATTTGAATGACCTGAAGGAGAAATATAAGATTTCAAAAAGTACGGCTCTGCGGGACATTGATTCATTAGAACAATTGGGTATGCCTATTTTTGCGGAACATGGCAGACATGGGCGGTACGGGATCTTAAAAAACCGGTTGTTATCCCCTATTACGTTTACGATGGATGAAGTGTACGCGCTGTACTTTGCCATGTTGACATTGGAATCGTATCAATCCACACCATTTCATTTAAGCGTGAATCGACTCAATGAAAAGTTTGAAAGCTGTCTTTCTCAAAAGCAAATCGAGCAAATTCGCAAAATGAAAAAAGTGCTGCAATTTGAAATGTACACGCATCGTCATGCCAGCCGATTTTTGGATCTAATCTTAAAAAGCATTCTGAACGAGAGCAGCTGCACGATTCAATATTCGAAAAATAATAAGAAAAAAAGCCACCGTGTTCAATTTTTCAAAATTTCTGCCAAGTTTGGTCAATGGTATGCTGCCGGGATAGAGCTCCATACGAATCAATACAGAGTTTTCAGATGCGATCGAATAACCGCTATAGCGGAAGAAAACATGAAATCCCCATTTTCTGTCGATGAGCTCATTAGTCGTGCATTAGAAATTTATCGTTCCAAGTCTAGTATTGACTTTGAAGTAGAAATTTTAGAACAAGCGAAGGATATTTTTTATAAAGAACACTATCCTTCGATGAAAATCGAAAATGGTAATCGAACCGTCATTTCAGGATTTTATAATCCGGGAGAAGAGTCGTTCATAGCTGACTATTTTATGAAGTATGGCAATCATGTTATATCAGTGAAGCCTGAATCGTTAAAACAACTGATCCAGGAAAGAATAGAGCAGCTTTTGCATCACTATCGAACGTTAGAAAATGAATAGACGCTTAGGAAAGATTGATCTTTACCAATATATATTTTTTATGTCAACATGCCACACGTCATACTCCGTGAATCGCCATCACCCTCCTTCTTCCTTTGGTATATTCTCTAAGAATGTTGATTTTCATCTGAGGCGCCATCTGCGAGCTTGGAATTGGATAATTGTTGGTCTATTGGGAAACGATAGAACATGACTTTCATCTTCTCGAATCGAGGTTATGACATGAGTGACCCTAATACTTGCAACACCTCCCCATTGAAGCAGCAATTGGAGCAACAATTGAAAGAAATTTCAACACTGGCCGAGCAAAATATGATGCGGCTAAGCAATGAAGACATGTGCCTCATTCAAGAATTCGAAACGATGCGCAAGGTGATGACTGATATCGTAACGACGGCGGCTTCGTTTTATTTAAAATGCTATTTATCCCCTTATACATCCAAATACGAAGATTTGACGACTTGTGTGCGGCATTTATCCGAACGCAAGCATGGTGCGTTAATTGTCGTGGAGCGCAAAGATCTGCTTGAAGCGCTCATTCGCCCCAATGTACCTATCGGAGGGATGATATCGCATGCCTTAATCGAATCGATATTTTATCCGGGAAATCCGCTGCATGACGGCGCTGTCTTGATTCGCTCCGACGTTGTTATATCGGCTGCAAATGTCCTGCCTTTGTCCAATATTCAAGCAACAGATCAGAAACTGGGCACAAGGCATCGAGCGGCGATTGGCCTGACCGAACGTTGCGATGCCATCGTCATTGTCGTGTCTGAGGAGACCGGTCAGGCTTCATTTGCCATCAACGGAGCACTCCATCCGATCAATATGGGAAACGCGTGATATCCATCGATAGGTTTTCTTCACTTCTGTCGGGCAATACGTATAGATCGAAACAACTCTAGCAAAAAAGGGACGAACGGCATTCGCCATGGTCCCTTTTTCTACATCTTAATTATTGCTGACTCATTTTATTTACAGCGCTGAACCCCAATGAACCGTATCTTTCCGATTATTGATTCCATTTATGTATCTCCTGTATCTTTATTATTTTTATTTTGCTGAATTTCAGTTAACGTTCTTGTATTCACGAACCCGAGAGCCTTAAGTGACCGAAGGGAACGGGTCGCCAGACTTAGGCTCGCAGTGGTTGTCCGGCTGAAATCACCCTCGGCACTTATTACTTCGGTCCGGATCAAGGGCGTAAGCCCGCAGCGTGAATACGGTGTTGGTATATTAAGCTCATCCCAGTTCATCGGGGATGAGCTTTTCTTTTATACTTAAAAGATTAGCACTGGGTTAAGAACGAATGTGGTGTTGGGACTTAGATCTCGTCACATAAAGTGTTTCAGCCCTAGCAATGTTCATACCCCGATTTAGCTGGTTGGGCCTAGAGCCCGTATCACCGTGCCAACCTGTGGAGAGCATTTGTTTTGGGTCCTAGTGTCATCCAAGGAGGTCATATGAATCAACCTGTTTTAAGTATCGATATTGCGAAGGGGAAGAGCGTTGCCGCTGCCTTCACTTCCTATGGCGTACAAGTGAAAAAGCCCTTCTCTTTCTCCCATTCACCTGATCATGTTTCGTCATTGCTTTCAGTTCTTGTTCAGCTTGAAGAATCTACAACGCTGCGACCAACTGTCGTTATGGAGGCGACTGGTAATTATTCGAAGCCTATTGCTTCTTTCTTTTTCTCGCACGGGTATCCCGTTTTCTTGTTAAACCCCTTAACGACTCATGAGCTCAAAAAGCGCTCTACTCGTAAGGTAAAGACCGATCCTATTGATGCAATTCGAATTGCTAATGCATTCTATTTAGGGGAAGGTACGCCAATCATGCCAATGGATGAAAAGGTCACTGAACTACGGTTTCTCTGTCGCCAACATGCCCAATGGAAAGCTCTTCTTGGTGAAGTTCAGCTGCAATTCCGTTCCATTCTGGATTTGGCTTTTCCGGGCTATGACAAGGCTTTTCAGAACATTTTCAACCCTTCATCCATTCAGCTTCTCACTAAATTCCCTTCCCCCTCAGCTTTACTGACTGCGGACAAAGAGGACGTATTAACCATTCTTATGCTGAATCGAAGAGGTCGTACTTGGAATGAAGATAAATACGCGCAGCTTCTGGGAATTGCGCGGAGTAGCCTTCCTGATCCGTGTGGATCTCAGGCGCATATATTTGCAATGCAGAATTTCATAGGGTTATTCAAGGCTTACCAAGAAGGAATTACAGCACTCGAAAAACAAATGGAATCCTTAGTTCAAGAATCTTCTGCCTACCACCTACTACGATCGATCCCTGGGGTGGGGCCGATTACTGCGGCAATGATTCACGCTGAAATTGGGGACATAAAAAGGTTCCCTTCCGTGAAACAGTTGACCGCTTTTGCAGGGCTGGATTCATCTGTTTACGAGTCAGGAACCTTTAAAGCAAACCAGAATCGTATCTCAAAACGGGGCTCTGCATATCTCCGTACAGCGCTCTACCAAGCAACAGTTGGGGGTATCTCAAAGCAAATCCACGGCCCTCGAAATCCGATTCTATGGCAATATTACCAGCAAAAACGACTTGAAGGCAAACCTGCCAAAGTTGCCATTGTGGCGACTTCAAACAAGCTTTTGCGCATGATTTACGGAATTTTGAGTAACGACGCGCCCTTTCAGAGCAAATAACGGATATTAATAGTTATATTTTACCATTAACTCGCTTCTTGCAGTAGGCTTATTTGAGTCTGCATTCTTTGGAGTTCTGAAATCTTAAATCTGTTGAATCTTGACTTTGATTAGCTGGTTTA
>NZ_MSZX01000013.1 GCF_002021565.1 Paenibacillus selenitireducens
STRCSSATNDATACTNTRYCHNAGCDGGTGTTGGTATATTAAGCTCATCCCAGTTCATCGGGGATGAGCTTTTCTTTTATACTTAAAAGATTAGCACTGGGTTAAGAACGAATGTGGTGTTGGGACTTAGATCTCGTCACATAAAGTGTTTCAGCCCTAGCAATGTTCATACCCCGATTTAGCTGGTTGGGCCTAGAGCCCGTATCACCGTGCCAACCTGTGGAGAGCATTTGTTTTGGGTCCTAGTGTCATCCAAGGAGGTCATATGAATCAACCTGTTTTAAGTATCGATATTGCGAAGGGGAAGAGCGTTGCCGCTGCCTTCACTTCCTATGGCGTACAAGTGAAAAAGCCCTTCTCTTTCTCCCATTCACCTGATCATGTTTCGTCATTGCTTTCAGTTCTTGTTCAGCTTGAAGAATCTACAACGCTGCGACCAACTGTCGTTATGGAGGCGACTGGTAATTATTCGAAGCCTATTGCTTCTTTCTTTTTCTCGCACGGGTATCCCGTTTTCTTGTTAAACCCCTTAACGACTCATGAGCTCAAAAAGCGCTCTACTCGTAAGGTAAAGACCGATCCTATTGATGCAATTCGAATTGCTAATGCATTCTATTTAGGGGAAGGTACGCCAATCATGCCAATGGATGAAAAGGTCACTGAACTACGGTTTCTCTGTCGCCAACATGCCCAATGGAAAGCTCTTCTTGGTGAAGTTCAGCTGCAATTCCGTTCCATTCTGGATTTGGCTTTTCCGGGCTATGACAAGGCTTTTCAGAACATTTTCAACCCTTCATCCATTCAGCTTCTCACTAAATTCCCTTCCCCCTCAGCTTTACTGACTGCGGACAAAGAGGACGTATTAACCATTCTTATGCTGAATCGAAGAGGTCGTACTTGGAATGAAGATAAATACGCGCAGCTTCTGGGAATTGCGCGGAGTAGCCTTCCTGATCCGTGTGGATCTCAGGCGCATATATTTGCAATGCAGAATTTCATAGGGTTATTCAAGGCTTACCAAGAAGGAATTACAGCACTCGAAAAACAAATGGAATCCTTAGTTCAAGAATCTTCTGCCTACCACCTACTACGATCGATCCCTGGGGTGGGGCCGATTACTGCGGCAATGATTCACGCTGAAATTGGGGACATAAAAAGGTTCCCTTCCGTGAAACAGTTGACCGCTTTTGCAGGGCTGGATTCATCTGTTTACGAGTCAGGAACCTTTAAAGCAAACCAGAATCGTATCTCAAAACGGGGCTCTGCATATCTCCGTACAGCGCTCTACCAAGCAACAGTTGGGGGTATCTCAAAGCAAATCCACGGCCCTCGAAATCCGATTCTATGGCAATATTACCAGCAAAAACGACTTGAAGGCAAACCTGCCAAAGTTGCCATTGTGGCGACTTCAAACAAGCTTTTGCGCATGATTTACGGAATTTTGAGTAACGACGCGCCCTTTCAGAGCAAATAACGGATATTAATAGTTATATTTTACCATTAACTCGCTTCTTGCAGTAGGCTTATTTGAGTCTGCATTCTTTGGAGTTCTGAAATCTTAAATCTGTTGAATCTTGACTTTGATTAGCTGGTTTATGTGAAGTCCCTACCTTCTTCGAAATAACTACTCAAAATATTATTGAATTCCTGCAGTTCCAAACGTTTTGTTAATTGTTTTTTCATAATCTTCCCATTCAAAATAAAATGGTCCTATATTAATTGCTTTATTGTCTGGTTCTAATTTGAAATCCCGCCAGATAACAAGATTTTCTTCCCTCTCAATAAATACCGAAATAAATCCACATTCTTCATCACCGCACCATGGACAAACTAGAATGGGAAATCTGTAGTATAAATATGGATGTGTTTGTTTCAGTAAAAAATAATCAACCATTTGTCTTTGATATTCTTCACTTCCCCACCCAAGGGACGGAACTAAATCATATTTCTTAAGCATGTGGTAAAGTGATATATCATCAATAATTAAATCTGCAAACATAGTATTTTTATTTCCTTCTTTATCTGGATCTGTATCCGTATAGCGACAAGCAGGTAATGTTCGTAAGTAGTTCATGGGTTTCATTTTTCTCCTTTTATCTTGTAGGGATTTCACATAACGTCCCTGTATTCACGAACCCGAGAACCTTAAAGCGATAAAGTCGCCGGTCGCGACTGCGGTTAGGTTCGCAGGGTTGTCCGCCTGATTCCTCTTCTCCGAATCGCCTCTGGCTGACCGAGGGCCGTATGGCCCGAAGCATGAATACGTTGTTATCGGAAGTTATTACCTACTTTGAATCACTATCAAACTATCCCTACAATACTTTATTAATATAAGGAATTTTTCTAATAAGAAAGTGACTGATTGAAAAACTCACTGAAATCCCCAATCCAGTAACTAAAATAAACCGAAAATATGCGGATACAGGAATAGATTCAACGAGGTATTGTAATATTACAACCACTGGTACATGTATGATGTAAACAGTAAATGCGTTCAAAGATAATATTCGTAATAAAGCATTGGATTTTTTTCCAATTCGTTGGAATAGGAATATTAATCCTATGCTCATTCCCATACACAGGAATGATTCAATAAAGGAATATTGTAGACTTCCGAAATTCAATCCTCCAGGTTGAAAAGAAGTTACCCATCCAGAATAAGCCACGGAGGCAAGTACAAACCCAATTATGGTCCATAATATTCCTATGACTTTAGGAATTCGAACAATCCAATTATTTTTTGCTCCCACTAATCCTATAATAAAGAAACATATATATTGAGGGACATGGGCGAACTCGGTTTGAATAATCCAGATAAATCCAATCCAATGATCAATAGGATACCAAATTCGTATTATAAACGTCACCAATGCGACAAAAACAGTGAAGAGAAAAATTACATAAAAACTCGGAAATGGTTTATACACGTATTGTCTTGAATGCCTAGGCTTCAGCAAATATGATTGAACTAATGCAAAAATAATTACATAAATCAACAGATGTTGAAGAAACCATAAATGTCCAAAATTAATCACTGGCCAAGAAAATGGTATTAACAAAAAGAATCCAATTATCAAGGGAATACCCAATCGAATAGTTCGCTCTCTTAAAAAGCATCCTAAGCCTTTCTTCTCAAGAGATGCTGGAACAAAGTACGCAGATATTAGGAAAAATAGACTCATGAAAAATGCGGCATTTACAGCAAAAAAAGAACCTAAACCCGGTGAATCATCTGTTGTGAAATACCACCATCCGTTTGATCCCCCATATGGTTGCCCAGCATGATGTGAAACAACCAGCATAATTAAAAATACTTTCAAATTATCCATGAAGTTGATGCGATCTTTCACAGTCATCTAAATCAATTCCCCCTTGGAATACAACTTTTAAGTTTTGTAAGAATTTCCGATAACGTCTTATTCACGAACTTCGCAAATTTCCATGTGTAGGGTATTCGTCGAAACTTTTGAACCCTTCCCTTAGTCCATGCTAACGATCCTTTGTTCCGCTACATCCCATCGCCACGGAACCGAATTCCCGCGCAGATGGATACCGCCATACCACTCGTCAATCCCATTCTTAACGACTCGATCTTCTTGTCCTTCCAGCATGTGTCGACCCATCTCCGTCAGAACAACATGACAGTGGCGAAAAGACGAAGGCATATTTTTGTAGTCTGGAAAAGTATCCAGCCCTTCGATATGCAGCAGCGGATAGAGCCCTTGTGTCATCTTCGACAAACTATGCCAATACTGAAGATCACCCATCCCGAGATCATTTAAGTGATTGCCTACCTGCTTGAATAAGTCCAGCGGATTATTCACGCCGTTATCCACCTTCTCCAATGTGGTCTGCTCAATGACACCAAGTCCATTATATGTAGAAGGCAGCCGGGATAAATGCAGTTGAAACGCATCATGAACGAATGGCAAGGCAGACGTATCCCCTTGTAAAATCTCTGCCAGCTGCAACGGATCTGAAGCAGCATAAGCCTCCCATACCGCGCTTCCGAGACGAAGCTCATCCTCACCTACCGTTTGCCAGGTCCCTGATAAGGTTTCCATTTGTTCAACGGATAACTGGCCAAGCCCCCGGAACAATTCGATCCCTGGATAAGAGCCGATACACAATAAGCTGAGCTTGGTCCGACCTAGAGGACGCTGGGCGAACCAATGCAATAAATAACAGAGCATCGTCTGATCGAACAGGTCATGTTCGAACCATAACACGACTTCCTCGTAGTTCTGGAAATCAGCTAGCGTTTGTTCTTGTGCAGTACATCCACGTATATATTCTGCGCTTGGAATCCCCAAGCTGTGCTCCAAGTATTGCGCGCGAACCGATCGATTTGCGAATTGCGCCGGGTCTACAAAGATGGGGCCTTCGGGGAAAACCTCTCTCCATACAAGTACATCCCCCTGCACGATTCCTTGCCTTAGCTTGTCTGCAACGAAATCACCGTTAACGATATGAAGCATTTGTTTTCCTCCTTCGTAGAGATCCTTGAACACCGAGACGAAATCGGCCACCGGAAGCGTACCCTTCAATTTGCTGCGCGCGTCGAACAGCCGTTTTTTTAATGCAGAGACCGGGGTACCTACATACGCTGAGATTTCCTGAAGAGAGTACCCATGAAAATAAAACAACTGAACCGCGATGCGCATGTTGGACGATAAAGCCGAGATAGAATCATGCAAAATCTGCTGCATTTCCTTTCGTTCAACCACTTCCGATACATCTAGAAAAGTGCTAGCCGTTTGCGCGGCTTCTTGAATCGATACGATCTGCGGCTGCCTCCCGCGCAAGACACGATAACTTTGACGGATCACGATCGTCTTGAACCAGCCGGGAAAAGCTTCCGCTTGTTGTAATTGACTCAAATGAATGAACGCTTCCGCAAAGGACTCTTGCACGACATCCTCTGCTAAATGTGCATCTCGTAATTTTTCATACGCTACCGTGTACGCCATGGCTGTAAATTGCCGGACAAGTTGATGAAAGGCTTCTTGGTCCCCTTGTTTTGCTTGTTCCACCCAGTGTAACACGTTACTCCCCTCCTCTTGTCTGTGTTCTATATATAAGTGCCGAAAAAGCACATAAAGGTTACGGATGGCTAGAAGGATAAAGATGTAGCTCTACAAACATGGGAAGGCCGTCGACTTTATCGACAGCCTAAATAACATTTATTTTGATTTGTCGTCCAGATGATTATGGGGTATTTGTTGAATTCGATGGTTTATTCCCGGTGTTCTGATTCGGATTCGTAACGGGCGCCATTTTCTTCGTAGGCTGTTTCGGTACCCCGTCCAACCCAATCTCCGCATCATAGGCATCAAAGATTTGACGAGCAATCGGAGCCGCCGACCGGCCTCCGTAACCCCCCTCCGGTACGACAACGGCAACGGCTAGCACCGGATTGTCTGCAGGAGCATAGGCTATAAACACCGCATTCTCGACCATAGCTCCTCCGCTCACGGTTTGCTGGGACGTACCTGTTTTACGATTGTACTTATAAGGGAATCCCTCGAACCCATCCACGGGAACTTTGCTCATCCCAGCCTCGATTGTATTCCAATACGAATCGTTAAATTTCACTTTATTCAGAACTTCGGGTTGAAAGGACTTCAAGACCTTCCCGTTAATGTCCCGAATTTCTTTCACGAATTGCGGCTTCATCCGTATCCCGCGGTTCGCGAGCACCGTCGCGTATTGCGCTAGCTGTAATGTCGTGTACCGACCTTGTTGTCCAAAAGATGCATAGACCAGCGCCGACTGTAGACTATCTTTGGCCGCCGAGTTAAAGTAATCTATGATTCCTGCATTCTCGTTCAACAGACCGCTGCCGGTAACGACCCCCAGCCCGAACTCCTTCATGTAGTCATCCCATTTATTGACGCCTTTCATGCCGTCCCGCATATATAGCTTGTTCCCCACCATTTCGGCCATAAAGACATTCGATGATCTCTCAATCGCGCTAGACGCCGTAATCTCGCCATTGGCTCGACTGGACGCATTGCGTACTCTTGCTTCCGATCCTGCTTTCCCGTAAATGAACATCCCACGGTCGGGATATTTCGTACGCGCGGTGAACAAATTCTCCTGCAGCCCAACGAGTACCGTTAAGGGCTTAATCACCGACCCTAAATATACAATGGAAGAGGGATGTTTATTCTGCTCCTCTTTGGTCGCATACTTCTGAGATACAGATCGAATCGTACCATTCACATAACGTGTTTCAATATCCTTATATTCTTCATTACTGATTTTGCCGCCGCGCCAAATATTCGGATCGTAATCCGGCATGCTGGCCATCGCTACGATATTCCCCGTCTTCACTTCCATCGCAACCGCGTAGCCCGCGTGCGCATTCGGCTTAAAGCCAACGGCACTGGAGGCATTCGCATTAATACGTTGAATTCCAGCCATGATGGCGTCCTCTGTCTTCATTTGGACTTGCTTATGTATTGTTAAAAATAGATTATTGCCTTTCTCAGGCTTCGTCAATTCCATGGGACCGATAACACGATTCGCATTATTGACCGGAAATGTCTTAATGCCGTTCTTACCGCGTAATTCATTCTGGAACATATACTCAATCCCATCGAAGCCAACATCTTCATTCGGTAAATATTTCTCATCTTTTTCCTTATTAGATTCCTCGATTTTACGATAATAATCCAGACCGCCCTCCGGATTGATTGCCGATTTATATTTTTTCAAATAGCCGATTAATTGGACCGCAATCGTATCTTCGGAATAGTTACGAATACTCTCTTCAACGACCTCAATGCCCGGGAACTCTGTTTTATGCTGCATGAAATAAGAGATTTCCGCTTGGGTTAATCCCGATTTAATCCGACGCGGTACAAACCCGTAATTCAATCTTGAATCCACGTCCATTTGATTCCAAATATCCTCTTGGGTCATCGCAGGTATGTTCGGATCGCCGTAGGTATCAAACCCTTCTTTCATTTTCAAAATTAGTTCATTCAGTTCCGGAATATTGCTCTCTTTCGAATAATCTTTGGATAATGTGAATTGAAGCGATTGTGTTGACGTCGAATAGGCAATCGTCTCTCCATCCCGATCAAAGATCGATCCGCGAATAGGCGGGATGGGAACATCGCGGTACCGCATTTCGTTCGCTTTGGCTTTTAATTCCGGGCCTTCGACGAACTGCAGAATTGCTAGTCTCACAATGAGCGCTGTAAATACGATAAATGACATAAAAAAGAATAGATTTAAGCGCAAGGATAAACTTCGTTGATTGGTAATTTCACGTTTTTGTGGATCATCCAGCGGAAAATTTCCCATAGTCACAAGACCCTTTCATTATCAATTTATCCATCAACTTCCAACCTAGTGTACCATAATCTAATCTTTCCGTGTCCCATAATTTTACTTTCTTCCGATGAAAAAACGCCTCGATTTCTCGAGACGTTAGCAAACCTGTGTATGTTATTTCACGACGTCAGGGCAGGTCAATGACTTCCCATTATCTTCGGATGTAAGACTCAGGATATAGGGTACGGCGATCCGAGACCATTCCTCTGGCGCTTTGGAATCTGCAAGATATTGCGGACCGCAGGCTTCAAGCATCGCCGTGCGGATACCCCCTCCAGGATCTAATGCAACTGCTGCCATCGATGGCGGTAATTCCAAAGCCATAGATTGCGTTAACCCCTCGATTGCAAATTTAGATGCGCAATAAGGAGCCAGCCCGGCTTCACCCGCCCTCCCCCAACTTGAGCTAATATTAATAATAATTCCTTTCTCATCCCTCATCATCGCTGGCACGAATGCTCGGATGACATTCACGGCACCCTCAACGTTAACTCGCATGACTTGGGCGAATTCTTGGTTAGAAATATCCCAAATGGGTGCATTTCGATTCACGGCCGATGCATTATTGATCAGAAGATCGGGAGGCCCGAAACGTTGCAAGGTATCCTCGGCCCATTTCATCACGGCTTGTTCATCTGTAACATCAGCCGTCTCCAGCATATGGCGTCGATCGAATTGTTCCCGAAGCCGTGCCATCCCTGCGTCCGACCGACCGCACCCCGCGATCGTCCATCCAAGATGATCGAACCGATCCAGCATCGCTCGCCCTAACCCTTGGGTTACGCCGGTGATAACAACCAATTTCTTTTCCTTATTCGTCATATATGTAAGTCCCTCCGCGTGGCTCATTTCATGATTCATTCTATTTCTCGCTTAATCTATTATTTGTTGTACGTTCTATTCTTATCTTTTGACCCAAAAGGTAACGGTTGTGCCATGACCGATGGCGCTATGTATATGAAGGCCTCTGCCATACAACTGCTTCACCCGTTGATTCGTATTGAGCAATCCGATACCCGACCTTCGTTCCTGAGGCTTGTCCAGCAAATGCTCCAGTGTATTCCGGTCCATCCCTATCCCGTTATCCGTCACGGATATTTCAACATATTGCCCCTCGTTCCGGATCCGAATCCATAACTTGCCTCCATACGGCTGCTTCGAAATCCCGTGTCGAACCGCATTCTCTACGATCGGCTGAATGGATAGCGGAGGAATCTCAAGTTGAAGCCCTTCATCCACTTCCCAAATAACTTCGAGCCGATCTCCAAAGCGCTCTTGTTCAATCCATAAATATGCGCGGACCAAATCAAGCTCATGATCCAGCGAAATCATCTGTTCGGCGTTCTGGAAATCGAAGCTTGTTCTTAGATAATCAGCAAATGCATGAAGCAGGTTCCGCATGCGGTCCAGATCGATATCGCTCAGCGCGATCACTGCATTTAACGTGTTGAATAGAAAATGAGGCTGGATTTGAGACTGTAGCCATGCCGCTTCCATCCTTAACCGCTCGCGTACCGATTTCTTAATCCCCGTAAGCGATCGAACCCGGCTTCGCAATTCAGCGGCATCCACCGGCTTGGTCACGTAATCGTTCGCACCGGACAGGAAACCCGCTTCTACATCTTCCATGCGGCTGCGCGCAGTTAAGAGTAAAATGGGCAGCTCCGTCATGGAATATCGCTCGCGGATCGCGCGGGACAGCTCGTAACCCGACATGTGCGGCATCATCACGTCGGCGATGATCAAATCCCATTCCCTCGTATCCAGCATACCTAGTGCATCTTGCGCGCTGGTAGAGATAACGATATCATAATGCTCTGCGGGTAGAACACTTTCCAAGATATTCAGGTTAATCGGATCATCATCGACAGCCAAGATATGCGGTCGATCCGGAGCAAGCGTAGTACTCGGCTCGACGACGTTCATAGACATGGCCGCTGCCGTTTCCTGATAGACGATAGGCACTGAAGCCTGCTGCACCGATGCTGCGTAATCATTAGAACCATTCGATAGCGGGAGCGTAAATGTGAATGACGAGCCTTCGCCTGGTACAGAACGAACCGTGACCGTCCCCTGATGCAGCTCAACCAGTTGCTTGGTAATGCTTAATCCGAGCCCTAGCCCGCTGGCTCTGACCATATTGTTGGTATTCCCCTGCTCGTAGGACTCAAAAATTATTTGCTGCGTATCCTCGTCGATCCCGATACCCGTATCCGTAACCGAAATGTAAGCCAGGTTTCCTTTACATTCCGCCTCCACCGTAATCGTTCCTTGTTCCGTAAATTTCGCCGCATTGTGGAGCAGATTGAACATAACCTGAATGATTCGGTTCTCATCCGCACTCACTGCCGGTAATGTCTCCGGGATTCGGTTGACAAGCCTGACATCCTTCCCTTCCATCATCACGCTAATCATGTCCAGCACGCCTGATGCAACGGATTGAATCCTGAGTTCAACCACATGCAGCCGGACGGTGCTATCCTTCAGGCGAGTAATGTCCAGCAAGTCATTCAACAAGTAAGACATCTTTTTGCCAATGGAAAGAAGCAATCGCAACTGCTCGCGATTTTTCTCGGCGTCTGCGATGTGATCGCGTTCAAGTACGGTTTGAGCTATCGTAAGAATACCATGCAATGGATTTCTTAGTTCATGCGAGGTATTTACCAAAAAGTCATCTTTCTGTTTGTCCGCTTTCTGCAGTTGTTCGGCAAGCTTCGCCGTTTGTGCAGCGCTTCGGAAATAACGCTTGAACCAGAATAACGAAAAAACGACAAAGCCTACGACCATATCGATCGGATAATATCCCATCTCCATCCAGCCCGTATTTTTGATGATACCCCAGATGACATTGGCCGTAAAAGCCGTTGCCCCTAACAATAAATAAATGGCGTCCGTGTTGCCCTTCCGAAGCGCACGAAGCGCACCTGTCGGTACAACCAAAAAAGGGATGATAATCATGAGCATATGGATCATATCCGCGAACATGATCGTATTGACGGGCAACAACAGGGCGAAAACGGCAAAAATAATGCAGGCAATCGAATAGATCCGCAATCCCTGGCGGCTTCGCTCTGTGAACTCCTCCGGCATCAGCTGCCGAGCATAATGAAATAAAAATAAAGCCACGCCCAGAAAAGATAAATAATAGAGTTTGTACATCCATTCGTATGTAATTGGCAACCAAACTAATAAGAGCCGATCATCATCGATAAGAATCGCAATGATTGCGCACACGATCAAGCATGCAAAATATAGCAAAGCTTTCTGTCGAACACCTAGGAGATATAGAAGGATGGTATACAAGGCATGCAGGAAAAGGATGAGGCATACCGCGAGCTGTGTTGCATTGGAAAACCACACCACCTTGTTAATGGCATGTTCACTGCCCAACTTCACCGGCCAGAATAATCCTCCCGCCATGCGATCATCGTAATTGGCGATATGTATCACAATTTCGATCTCGCTGCGATCGGTTGTAAATGAAGCCGTATATGGAACGTTGCGAGCGATATAGGAGTAAGCATGAGATGTAGGCGCTCCTGCGTTCGCTAGCAATCGACCGTTCACCAACAATTCCGACGAGGAGGGAATGCTTGGCATGCGAATCGCATAAAGACGATCTTTGTCCGGGGTAACCTGTATTTTCAGGCGGTAAGAGCCATAACCGAACATCGGATCCTTCGTATTAGATAATGCGTCGCCCCAATGACCTGGCACTTGAAGCATGATTTTTTCTTGATTTACATACGTCGTCTCTTGACTCGGATTCAAAAAGTGATGCGGGTAAAACTCCCATTGGCCATTCAATGAGAGTACCCGATCCGACGAGAAGTCCCAGTCACGCAGATCGATTTGTCCTTGAACCGCGTTCCGATGCTCCTGCGGGGCGGATAGAAATACCCAAACCAATCGGATGCTTATAAGAGATAGTAGAAAAATACTGATAATGAGAAAAGTTTTTTTCATTGTCATAATATCGATATCGTATCGGGTGCTAGATAAGCTGTCAAGCAATCATGAGAAAGAAATCATGCCCTTCCCGTACCATCGCTGTGCGAAGGATTCAACCCCTGAAGCTCCTTGGGCAGGAAATATCCATCCTCGCGAATTAGTACATCATCGAACCAGATTTGCCCCCCTCCATATTCCTTTCGCTGGATATAGACGATGTCCCAATGGATGGAGGAAAGGTTCGCGCCCTGACACTGAATCGGAGAAGTGCCTATCGCTAGATGAATGCTCCCCCATATTTTTTCATCGAACAATATATCATTCATCGGTTTGCTGATATATGGGTTAAGGCCGATACCAAATTCACCGACATATCTGGCTCCTTCATCAACATTCAGAATCTCCAGTAATTTCGCGGTATCGTTCGATCTAGCATCAACGATTTTACCCTCATGAAAGGTTAATACGATATGTTCAAATGTTGTTCCTCTGAAATGAACGGCGGTATTAAAGCTAATTACACCGTTGATGGAATACTTGTTAGGAATGCTAAAGACCTCCCCATCAGGGAGATTCTGCAAACCTGCGTCTTTTTGGACTGGCATTCCTTTTATCGACAATGTCAAATCCGTCCCTTCCCCCTTAATCCTTACTTTATCGGTTCGATTTAAGAAAAGAACCAAGTTATCCATTTGGTCAGAGAGTGCGGAATAATCTAAATTACATACGCTATAGTAATAATCCTCAAATGCTTCGGTTGACATTTTCGCTCGTTGAGCAGCTGCTTGATTCGGATAACTAAGAATACACCATTTCGTTTTTTCCCATCGAGGGGCATGAACAATATGATAATAATCTTTCCAATACTGATCTATGTTCTCTGCAGGAACATCGACCAATTCGCTGTCATTGGTATCAGCGCGAATCAATACATAAGCATCCATATCATTCATCCGATAGTAATCATACGAGGCCAAACTTTGGAGATGTTCCAATGAACTGTGTATCAATTGGGTCCGCAGAATATCCTTATCTATGAATACAACAAAAGGGTATCCTCCCACCTTATAGGCTTCTTGTACGATTTCTTTAGCCAAGATTTGATCATGGCCTTCAACTTCAATTAACAACTTTTCGCCCTTCTGAAGATTTATTGAATATGTAACCACATTCCTCGCCAATTGTGCCATTCTTGAGTCTTTCATGATATGCCTCCTAGAATTTATGCCTTATATCAAATTAGACACATGAAGCATTCAAAAAGCTACAAAACTGCGAAAATGATGTGGCTATTTGAGTTTTCTTCGTGTCTAATAAAGATGAGAAGATAGAGGAGGCTCTATTAATGTCAATCATCCACCATAATATAGAAGACATATATGAGCAATATTATGATCGGTTAAGAAGATTCCTTACGTTAAAAACGGACACTCAAATGGCGGAGGATATCACGCAACAAACGTTCGTGAAGGTGATCGAAAATATCCATTCGTTTCGAGGGGAATCAAGCTTATTTACATGGATATGTACGATTGGTAACAACATCTTGAGGAACGAGTTGCGGAGAAAATACCACACGCAAGAGTTCAATATGGATATGTATCCACATGAACACCGGTTTATATCTGTTGATTTTACCAATAATGTCGAGATTCGAATGGATATTCACAATGCACTACAACGTTTACATCGTATTGATCGCGAAGTGATCTCATTGCACTTGGATATCGGTTGTACGTTCAAAGAAATATCCGAACTCATGGGGATACGGATGAGCACAGCCAAAAATCGATTTTACAGAGCCTTGAACAAACTTAGAAAAGATCTTGAAGATAAGGATGTTAGACATTTGATGTCGATCATCGATTACATATCCGTGGTTAATAAAGGAACTGCCGCCATCGATCATAGCAGGAATGATCAGGAGAAAGTGTTGCGAGATATTATCTCCGAACTTAAAACAAATGTCGAGCGGATCCATACCCGGGTAAGGCATCAACCAACCAAAAGAGTGACGATTGAAATTTATCCGAATCTCCCATCCTTCCATATCGCAGTCGGGGAACCCGATGCCCCCGCTTGGTTCATGGGCATGATTGAAGAAGATACAATTAAAATTGCTTCACCTTTGGACCCTGGTCCGGAACATACTTACGAATCTATTATTAAATCAACAATTCATTTGTATACGATGTGGTTAGTCAAGGACATCAATCCCAAAGCTCCTAAATGGTTATATCAAGGTCTTGGGGGCTATGAAGCCAGGCTTATGACAGAAGATCATATTAGAGACTCTATTGCCGCGTTCGTGCATCAAGGAAAGATTCCTACCTTAGAGAAGTTAGAGAATAACACTTGGGATTTCGAGACCATGAAAGGGTTCCAATATGCGTTCAAACTATCTGAATTTGTGGTTACGAGATACGGCGAAGATGCACTGAACAGAATCATCCGGGATCCCCATGATTTTGCTCGTGCATTTCAATGCTCCGCCCTAGAATTTTATGATGCGTGGGTTATCCAGCTAAAGGACACTTATCGGGATGATCATGCAATTAGCCGTTTAACAACTCGTTAAGCATCTTCTCCTTGTTATTCAGGAATTGCTTCATGATAATATAATGATCCGTCTCCTCTAATGTCCTGCTCTCGATCCCGTCTGCTGACAAGTGGTAAATCTGCGCGTCCGGATAGGCCATCAGAATGGGTGAGTGCGTAGAGATAATGAACTGAGAGTTCTTCTGCACCAATTCATGGATGCGCGATAACATCGCCATCTGCCGGAGCGGAGACAACGCCGCTTCGGGCTCGTCCAGAATATAGAGACCTTGACCGCCAAAACGATGCATAAAAGTAGCGAAGAACGACTCCCCATGGGATTGTTCATGTAACGATTTTCCTCCATAGGATTCTTTGATGGGTGGACTATAAGAATCTTCCCGATCCAATTCATCGATATTCGTGGCTATATTGTAGTAACTCTCCGCGCGAAAAAAGAAGCCGTCCCGCGGTCTCTGTACTCCGCGTACCAACCGAACATATTCATGCAGCCGGGAATGAGTCGCTTGCGTGGAGAATGTGAAATTTTGGGTTCCTCCCTCTGGATTAAAACCCCAAGCCACCGCGATCGATTCCATGAGGGTCGATTTTCCGATGCCATTCTCGCCAATGAGATACGTTACCTTGGGGTGAAACTTCAACTGATCTACATGCTGAATGGCTCCAATGTTAAACGGATATTGTTCAAAAGAAGGAATACGTTGTCTCAATAGTTCCATGTCTCTCAGATAATGACTACGTGAATGCAAAAACACGGCTCATCCCTCCAACTGCCTCGTAATTGGCCTTTTCCTTATTGGTTCTACGATATCACGAATCGATAGAAACCTCTATCACAGAGGCATCTTTCATCCAACCTGCAATGACAAAAGACGCCTCCATACTATGGAAGGCGCCCTGATGTCATATCTATTTTGGATTAGGCTCTTCGATTCCGCTTCGCAATCTGCGGCAAAATCAATCCTAACGCAATCAATAAACCAGAAGTCACGATGTTGAGCATGAACTGGAAATACCATTCCCCTGTATATGCTTCCACTTTGGGGAACATCCCCATAAAACATGCGAAGGCGGTAAATACGAAACACCACAATCCTATAATAAAACCCCAAGTTCTGTTCTTGACAAAATGATACTCCGAATGAAATTTATCCGACAGCCGCATCAAGGCCATGAAGGCCAAAAACACGAACAAATAACGGAGTGGCATGACAATGGAGTTCAAATCCAACAGCCAGTTATATAAGGAGTTCATATTCCCGATGCCCAGGGCAGGGATGATGATCAGAATCCCGACGAGAATGCCTGTCATCCAGTATCCATTCACAGGTGTTCCGCGCTGGTTCATTTTGAGTAGTGCATCCGGAATATATCTGCGATCTGCATCGCTCAACAACACCTTCAAAGGCGCGTCAATCGAAAACGCCAAGGCGGAAATCTGAGCCAATGTATTCGCGATGGCATAGAGAATCATGAACGTGTTCCCGATCCCGTAATATTGCCCTAACCTTTGGAAGGCATAATACTGTCCGTTCATTTTCAAATCCTTCGGGATATCATAGGAATTGAACATAAGCCCCATCGCGAATGATCCTAATAACGCGCAGATCGCCACCATAATCGCAAGGGTGATCATACCACGCGGGAACTCCCTCGCCGGGTTATGGGTCTGATTGACGTAAGGAGATATCTTCTCCGCCCCGCCGACGGCGAAGACCAACATCGAAATCGTGGTAAAATAGGCAAAATTAAAATCAGGGATAAACGTCTTGAACGAGATGTTCTTCGTCGCAATCTCTGCTCCTGTTATTGCAGGTGCTGTTATCGCAAGCAAAATATACAAGAGCGACATGATGAAGACGGCTAACCCTGCGATCGTACCGATACGCTTCAAGGATGTTAAGCCATACGAAGCCACCCACAGGAAAACCAAGAAGATAATCAGTGTAACCGACTGAACAGCTAACGGAGAATACCGATCGGTAAGTCCCCCGGTTCCGGTGAATGCCCACCCTAGAGCAATCAAAATGCCTTGAGGTTTTTGTGCCAAATACGGGACATGGACCACCCAATACGTCCACGCGGCAAAAAAGGCGACCGTCGGACCCATCGTCTCTTTAATCCAACTGCTCACGCCGCCTTTTCCGTCTTTAAAGGTGGAACCGAGTTGGCCTACCATCAAGGCATAGGGGATAAAATAGAGTCCGATAATGAGAATCCAGGAGGTGATGACCGTTAATCCTTGGTTCGCATAGTTATTTACAACATTTCCGAATCCCCAAACCGAGACAAAGGCGATTAGGGCGACATTATACCAACGCAATTGCTTCTGTTCTTCTGAGCTGTTCATTACGTCTTGTTAACGCTCCTCTCTGCATTTTCGCCGTTGAACCTAAGTCTAAATTTATCCTGTCCATTTTCCAATTATTTAGCCACAACAAAAAATCGGTCCTAAAAGGACCGATTCTCCAAATGGTTATGCAGTTGATGCTCTCGGAAAGATTGACGATGCAGCAATCCAATGACGCCTGCGATCAGACTTAACAACCCGCATAGCACGTAAATCGCCGAGATTCCCCATAGATCCGAGAGGACGCCAAGTCCAATTACGGAAATACCGAAGACAAAGGAAATCATCGTGTTCATGGCCGTCAAAACCTTAGGCAGCGCCTCTGCCTCTACACTTAATTGACGCATCGTGGTCACCGCTACGGTACGGATTTCCGTTAGCGGCCCCATCCATAATACGATCACAAGCGCGAGCCATGGATTGGTTACAAAACCGAATACAAGTGTTAACACCCCATACCCCATCATACCAATCATCATCGAAGCGTAACGGCTGCGATCTAGGAATTTCCCTAATGCGACAATGCCTAGTCCGCCAGCTATAGCACCGATAAAATAGGAGACGTTAATATATCCCCACCATGTATCATCTTGGTGCAGTACGGTCTTCACATAAGCCAGAAGGAACGCCCCTACCCATACAGAGCCTGCGAGCCCTTCGAGGAAATCCATAATGGCCAAAGTCCGTAGCGCTGGACGCTGCCAAATAATCACCCAACCTTCATGCAGTCTTTGCCACATCGAAGGGGATTGTTTGTCCGTAGTGGACTCTTTGTGATCTTCCGTATCGACCTTCGCAAGGTTAGGTTCTCGAACGAGACAGGTCATGACGAAGGCAATGCCATACAGGATACCTACGGCTAATAACGTCACAGGTACACCCCATAGCGAAACAATAATCGCACCGCCAGCCCAGCCTGCAACCTGTGCGATCTGGTTCGCGGTCCCAAATACACCATTTGCTTTTAATATCTGCTCACTATCCTTCAGGAGCCGAGGAATCAAGGCATTACTCGCAGGTGCGGTCCAGCCGTCTAAGAAAGCCCATATCATAATAAGTACTAGAACAATCCATAAGTTGCTCGGTGTCAGCATTAACCACGCGAATAGCGCGATGAAGGCAAATAATACGAATTGTAAAAATTGCGAGATTTTTAATAAAAAGGTTAATTTGTAGCGATCAAGCAGCAGTGGTGCAATGAGACCGCTCACACTCTGGCTCAAGACGCGAACAAGCGGAATGAGGGCGGTATAAGCAACAGAATCACTCATGTGATACATCATCGTCACAAGTGTCACGGTTGCGAATACATCCGCCAAATTCGATAGCGTCTGGCTGGAGATTAAGAATTTTACCGAACGGTGAAACACCTTATCATATCCTATCTGAATGTAATTTCTAGCAAGATGTCGCCCGTATTTTCAAAATCACGGTATGTGTATCGAATGCCTTGTATACCTGAAATCTTTTCAAGCGCTTTGCTAAGGTCCTCTTGTAGTGATGCTTTGCGTGTATATCGAACTTTCACAACGGTATCACCTGCTTTCATAGCTGACTTCAATCGATCTGCTAACTGATTAACTGAGGATACAATATTCTCCGAGCTTAGATAAATGTAATTTAAATCGGTTTCGAGTTGCGTATAGAAATCAAGCCGTGCCGTATCGCTTTTCTTCAGCGATTGTACGGTTACATCGTAATTTTGCGTTGCTGCAGGATACACCTTCGTCCATTGATGATCTACCTTTAGCTGCTTATCGGTACGTAAATAATAACTGTAGCTGACTTTCCCCTTTTGATCCGGAATCGGGTCATCCCATGTGGTATCTAAATGGTACCATTTTCCATCCAAATAGACGAGGTTCCAAGCATGCAGTTGCCCTCCTGCCGTGCCTTCTGCAATTCGATTTGTAATTCCGGCTTCCTTCAGCATTTTGTAAGTTAATAGTGCATACCCTTGGCACACGGTCGTTCCTTCCGTCAATCCTTGGTATGCAGTATCGTTCTTTAACGTGGTGTCGTAGGCTAAATGAAGCACTACCCAATCATGAATCGCCTTCACTTTCTCATGTGCATTCATCGTCGGCTTAATAATGGTTGGCAGGACACTTTTCACCGTACGTGTCACATACGCCGTCTGCTCCGTATTTTCGCGGTATTCCATATAAATCGTGATGCTGGAAGAGAGCATTGAACTTCGATATTGATAGGAATACTGGCGGACCATGAACTGAAGATAGGAATCGGTATCAATCGCTTCCTTCAAGGCGCTCTCAAGCTTTTCCTTTGATACGCTCCCCTTCAACGTAAACGTCATGACTGTCTCTCGATTTAACATGGATTCATAGATTTGCTTCGATAGAGCCTCCATCGAATTCACCTTCAACGTATCCACCGCCGCGGTAACAGGGTTATTAATCCATTCAACGCCGACAAAACATAATGCACATACGAGCAAAATTTTGACGACACGATTTCGAACTTTAGGCACGTTTCAACCTCCTTGCGTATTAACGTAAGATGATTTGATCCACCCGACCTTGTATTTCTGCGAGTTTAATGATCATCTTCGCCGCCTCTGCGCGAGTAACAGCGGCTTGTGGATGGAATTTACCGCCATCACTACTCATCATACCTAATTTTAGCATGAGTGCAACAGCGCCTTTGTTCTCAATCTCGGCTGTATCTTGTAATTGCGCCACTTCGGAGTCCTTTGATAGGTATTGGGATAGTTTGTCATATTGTAGTATATGACTAAGCATTTCCGCAAGTTGTTCACGCGTCAGCGTCCGTTCTGGTTGAAGGTCTCGGGTCGGATCCTTCTGCAGCCACCTCATCTCTATGAACATCGAAGCGCTCTGATAGTAGGGGCTATCCTTTGTCACATCTTTGAATACCGGCTTCGCTTCCGCGTCACGATTCGTAGAATAATAGGATTGTACGGCCTGCATGATCCACTGCATGAATTCACCATACTTTATCGCTTCATTCGGCTTCACGAGCCCTTCCTCATCCGGGCTGATAATCCGTAATTCCAACAATTTCTTCAACGCAGCTTCCTCAGGATTCCCGGTAATATCCTTCGCTTCGTTGATAACCAAATCGCTGGACCACCCGGTCACGAATTTGCCTGTATCCGTACGGATAACATATCGATCCTCGTTATTAAATTTAGGAATGTAGACGAGCCTTAACTCCGGCTTGATTTCTTTGGCGCTTCCCTCTGCCGCTTTTCCCGTAATACGAGAATAACGAAGCTCCGCTTGGAGGTGATCTAAATAGAGTTGACGCGCTTGTTCCTCTGTCATTTTCGGTGTACCTGCAGGAATGGATGCTTCGTCGATCGCTCTGCTACGAACCTCATAATGTTTCAAAGCTCCCGTTGGACTAATGACCACTTGCACATTGTTCATTTGAACAGGAATGCCGTGAATGAATTGTTGGTAGATAAAGGTATGGCCCTCTCTGTCCGCGTCGAACCCATCCGTCGTTAACAGCTTTAACGATTCCGCTGCATTCGGATACAGCTGATTGACCCACCAGTTCGCTTTCTTCTCGGCCGTATCGCGTGAAATGGCGGCAGGGTCTTGCTTCTTCGTTGTGTCGATCGGTTGGTACGCGTAACTGTATGGATAGCCTAGGGTAAGGATTTGTCCTGTCTTGACGTTCACTCTCGCTTCAAATCGATTGCTATAGGATGAAAAATCTTTCGAATCCCAGCTTAATTGCCAGACCTTCTGTGTGCGGTCCTGCCAGTCCGCTGTACTATTGCTTGCGAATCTTTCGTTCTCCTTCGGCGGCGTCAAAAGCTTTGTTACAAGCGACTTTGCCTCTTCCGCAGTCAACTCGTTACCTTGATGAGGTGTGAATGGCTTGGCAGTAGGCTCAAGCGGTTTATACGTCGATGTCGCCGGTTTGCTTGGCTGCCCGGTTACACTATCGATGAAGACACCTGTCTTGGCATCCAACACAGAACTAACCGACTTCCATTTCGGGCTATAACCTAAGTAATACTGCTTGATTTCTCCATTGGGGCTGTACTCTGGATAATAGGACAGTTCTAGATCCAGCGCATGGCCCATAGCCTTTTTGGCTTCATCCGCTTGCACTTTGGGTTGTGCCGAGGGATATGTAAGTTCGGATTGGGAACGCCCGTAGCTCTGCAGAACCCCGTTACTATCCAAGAGAACGGAAACAGAATTCTCGGAAGGCAATCCGTTAACAAGGATTTGATAGTTGAAAGAATAATAGCTAGGTCCAAACAAAGGAAGATTTTGTGTTCCACCGTAAAGTTCTTGTTCCTTCAACGTATTCTTATCGATATCAGGTGCAATTTTCCCTATCCATTGCAGCGCGACTTCCTTCGCCTGCGCCTCCGTCAGCTTCGGAGGATACTCGTACGTACGATTATTATAATCCTCAAATCCGCTGAGACTTACTTGCAGAACGTCACCCGTTATCGCATCAACCTCGCTGTTAAATCCAGAAGAGCCGTTTCCTGTTATATACCTCCACTGAATATTCCAGATCGCCTCATCCTGCGGAGGGTATACGTTAGGATTACCTAAGGTAACGCTTGCCACTTCCGCTTCTTTGAATTTCGGGAATAGCCCGATGATCTTGGCAACCGCTTGTTCTTTGGTAATCTTGGGTTCCATCTTAACCTTCGAGACCGCTTCCTCAGGTGCTCCTGCCTTTACCGCTTTTGTATCTGTGCTATATGCCCCAGATGTTGCCGTTGTTGTTGTTGTCGTATAATTTTCAGCTGCTGCTACTTGTTGCAGCAAACATAGGCTGAGGGTGGTCACCACCGCCGCCTTTTGTATGATCGCTCGGCGTATCTTTTTCCGTTTCAATGTCATCGCTCCTTCAACATGAGGAAATGTAAATATTCGAATCGATTTCCATATGTTGTTAAACGATACATTGGGCAAAAAGTTCCTCTTTTTTTCTTCAATCGATGAAAATAGGTCCAATTATCTAATGCCTTGCAAATGCCGTCGAAAAAAGGGCATCACATGCCCCCAGAAATGATGATCCTGCTCCGAGCAGCTATGGCCGTTGATATCTAGAAACACATGATCCACTGGAGTTTGCACATGGTCGATGATATACTGCAGTTCCGCAGGTGGAATAAATCTATCATGCCGCGAATGCACGAAGAAGACGGGGATTTGAGCGCCTCGGGCATTGGTATTCAACACATCGATCACATTCATTTTTCGATATGCCCGGTAATCCATGCGGGCCCGCAGAAACCAAATGAAGATCACCATATAAGCGAGCGGGAACATGGGAATATGTAGCCGACTGCATTCGGATTGGAGGACCGTCTTCAATCGAATCGGCATCGAGTCCGTTACAACGGCTTGAACTGGAAGGGTCTGATCCAACGCAAGGATCGTGCCCAAGCCTCCCAATGAATGACCAAGCACCCCAATCGCTTCTAGATCCACGTCAGATCGGCTTCGAATATAATGGACTGCGGAGATGAGGTCATCCCGGAACGTGTAAGAGGAGGATGCTGAGATATCTTCGCTATCTCCGTGGCAACGCACATCGAACAGGAAGACGGAGAACCCCGCTTCATGTAGGGGATCTACATAACGAAGCGAATACGCACGATTGGATCCCCATCCATGGACGATGATGATTGTCGGCGCTGCAGCTCTTTCCTTCAACTGAAGTTCGCGGCTGGGGATAAACCAGCCACAGCACCGCTTCTCGCCGCTCTGAAACCTTACATCTTCGTAATCGTGTTTGGGTAACTGATCATTTGGTCGCCGCAGGGGTGTCTGCGTCCGTACAGCGAGTATCCATACCAATACAAGAATAAGCAAAATCACAAGGACTATTACTTCCCACATCGCCACACTGTTCATCAGGGCCCTCCTGGATGCAAATTGATAAGTATCTACTCGTAGGGTTCCCAAAACATGAAAAAAAGACCGCGATAACATGCTCTAAGCTAAGCAATGTTATCACGGTCTGAACCTTACCAAAATCAATGGCTAACAACTCCATACTCTTCATCAGGTGAAATGTGAATGTTACCCTTTCGTTACGAAATCCCCTGCCACAGCCTCCACATAAGCGCGTGCATTTGCGGTCATCTGCGCATAATCCCCTCTTGCAAGGAGATCCGGGCGTACCAGCTTCGTCCCTAAACCGACAGCTGACGCACCGGCGCTAAAGGTATCCGCGATATTGTTCAAATCCACGCCCCCGGTTGCCATCATCGGAATATGATTCAACGGCGCACGAACTTCGCGCAAATAGGAAAGTCCAAGAAAACCCATGGGGAACAGCTTCACCAGCTTCGCTCCGGCACTCCATGCACGAACGATCTCCGTAGGTGTCATCACACCCGGCCAGACATCAATTCCGCGTTCCGCTCCATAAGCAATGACATCTTCATCTAAGTTCGGTGATATCAAAAATTGTGCACCGGCGGCAATCGCTTCTTGTGCCATGGATACGTTCAATACGGTACCTGCGCCAATATAAGCGATGCCGTCCCATTGTTCACGCCATCTTGAAATAATCGGCAATGCGCCATCGGTATTCATGGTAACTTCCATCAGTGAAATACCGCCATCCACCAACGCATGCGCAGCAGCATCTGCCTGCTGATCTGTAATGCCGCGAAAGATTGCGACTATTTTCTTCTCCAATAGAACTGAAGTAACATCCACGTTTTATCTTCCTCTCCTTCCCTATCGCCACCGTGACCCCTGATGTCACGCCTGCGGTTTATGACCGGGGCGCCCATAACATCACAGATACCCCTACGATACAGATCAACGCGCCGACCCAGTCGTATAAATCAGGTGTCTTGCGATCAACAAGCCAGCCCCAGAGCACAGCAAGAATAATAAATACCCCGCCGTAGGCCGCATAAACGCGACCGAACGAGGGGAATTTCTGCAGGGTTGGAATAATTCCATACGCAACAAGTATGGCGGCGCCGATAAATCCATACCAAGCAGGCTTGGCTTCCCGAAGCCACAACCATACCAAATATCCGCCGCCGATTTCAGCAAGCCCTGCGACGATGAACAACAAGATGGCAATCATCATACGGATTCAGACCTTACCTAATTTATTTATTTACGTTGCTATTCGCAAACGCTGCGCTGCCAATGACACCGCCATGATCAATGAGTTCACCAATCTTAATCGTGAGTCGTTCTAGATAACCCTTGTAAACCGAACGTTCCAGCACTTCACGCATTGGTTTCAACAAGCGATCGCCTGCAAGCGCGCCGCCGCCGCCAATCACGACGACATCCGGGCTGAATAAGCTGATGGAATACGCGAGACCCTTCCCTAACACTTTCCCGGTGTAGTTCATAATCTCATGCGCTAAGGCATCTCCCTCATCGTAAGCTTTGGAGACTTCCGCTGCTGTAAGTTCATCCCGTTCAAACACAGGGCGAAGCAAGCTGTCCCGACCCGCTTCAAGAGCCTCTCTTGCTTGGCGGGCAATTCCAGTTGCGGACACAACCGTCTCTAAGCATCCTGTTAATCCGCAGCCGCAAGGTGTTTTCTCGCCATCGATCGTGACATGACCCAATTCCCCTGCCATATAACCGCTTCCATAATAGAGTTCGCCGTTCGCTACGGTAGCTGCTGCCAGCCCGGTACCGATGGTCACGCCATGTACGACGCCTGCGCCTTGGCCTGCACCTTTCATCGCTTCGCCAAACACGTACATTTTCACATCATTATCTATAAATACAGGAATTCCGCCTAGCTTCTCACTAACGATCTGAGCAACAGGCAGATCACTCCAGCCCAAATTCGAATTAAAAATCACTTGTCCTTGCTTCGGATCCACGAATCCGGGAATACCCGCGCCTACGGCTTTTAACTGACTGCGGTCTACGCCTGCGCTTACTAGCAACTCATCAATCATAGACACAAGTTTGTTCAATACGTGGTCGCTGCCGAGATGGCGATCGGTTGGTTGTTTTAACGTTTTCAAGAGATTATATTCCAAATCTACTAGACCACAGACAATATTTGTTCCTCCGATATCTACACCCACTAAATAGCTCACAAAATTTCCTCCTGCTCCCTATAGGAATTGAATAATTTCAACTAACGACATTATAGCATAACCCTTTCTAGCAAATAGAAAATTCTTAATTTCGTCGTATTTTACTTCTATATTTTAAGGTAAAACTTGGTTGAATTCTATATAATACTACTGTGATGCTTGTCACAACTGAGTCCATCAGAAATTTACATATACGGAGGTTGTCATTCCGATGACTATTGTCGATATCAGCTCGATTAGCCCGTCTTTATTCATTACGATCGCTGTATTCTTACTGATCATTTGTCCGCTGCTTAGTCTCGGCGTACTCCGGCTTTTCCAAGAGCGGAAAAAAGCGGGACTCACGTACATTGTGACATCGATTGTAGGTTATATCCTCTTCACCATCGTTATCAATGTGTTCTTCTGAACGTATTGAAACTTCTTTTATTATGGATCGTAGGATAAGACATAACATCTTATCAAAGACGTGTTCCAATGAAGGAGGCGTAATATGATGACCGAACAACCGGATCAAGATATTACTGCAAAAAATTTCGCAAAAGGAATTGCGCTTGCATTCAAGGACTCGAGTATTTTTCGCGACGTTTCTAAAGAGAAGGATGATGCTCCTCCGATCGGCATGAAGCAAGTATTCAATCATCTTACTGGCAAGGAAACTTTAACCCCTGAACAGCAAGAACAATTCAAACAGGAATCCTTAAGTCGCCGGTTCTTGAATAATATGTAATGTCTAATCAGCAATAGGGACAACGAAACGCCACCCAGCTTGGCGTTTCGTTGTCCCTATTGTTATATTTTGGTGTACCTCAAGAGTAATCCCTCCACCCTCCAGTTGTGATTTCTATATGATTTCTCTATACTAGAAAGGTTGTGTATTTACAACTAGAGGAGGACATCATGGAAAGTAAATCTACCACCATGCAGTCCGCACGACTGCATTATTTCATTCTCATCAGTGTAATCATCGTCGCCGGTGCCAGCCAGGGCTTGCTTTTGCCGCTGCTCACCGTCATGCTGGAACATCAGGGCGTATCGTCCGATTTAAACGGCCTGAATGCTACGATGCTCTACATCGGGATTTTTTCTACATTATTTTTCATCGAAAAGTTACTTAAGCGACTTGGCTTCAAAAGATTGCTGGTGTACGCATTAACACTCATCACTTGCGTGCTGCTGCTTTTTCCCGTATTTAAAGGGATTTGGGTCTGGTTCGCTCTTCGTTTCTTAGTCGGAGTCGGGGACAGCGCGCTTCACTATGCTTCGCAGCTCTGGGTAATGACGACAAGTACGGAACAGAACCGCGGTCGCACCTTATCCTTCTATGGCATGAGCTATGGGATTGGGTTTAGTATCGGACCGTTAGGCATGAATCTGCTCCATTTCGGCGAATGGGCTCCGTTCGTTGCCATTGCATTGTTATGCTTAGTCGTGTTGGCAGCTGTCGTCTTCATCTTGCCGAACTACCAGGTTATGGGTGCGAAGAACGACGGCCCGGCCTTAGAGAAACGATATCTTCGCTCGTTCCAATGGGCATGGTTCGCATTGCTCCCTGCATTCTTGTATGGATATACCGAAGCCTCGATGAACAGCAGCTTCCCGATTTATGCACTGCGTATCGGACTGGATCAAGAATGGATTTCGTTCTTGCTGCCGTTCTTTGGGATTGGCGGATTGATTCTTCAATTGCCGCTTGGCATGTTAAGTGACCGTATTGGACGTAAAAAAGTACTTATGGGCGCAGGCCTATTGGGCGGAATCGCTTTTCTCGTTCTTCCCGTGTTCGGTGCCAATGCATGGGCAATACTCGTCTTATTCATGGTCGCTGGAGGCATGCTGGGTTCATTCTATTCCTTAGGTTTGGCCTTTGCCGCTGACGTATTGCCGAGAGCATATTTGCCTTCAGCGAACGTCGTAGCGACGTTTATCTTCAGTATCGGAAGTATCGTTGCTCCGAACCTCGCGGGTCTAGGCATGCAGCATATTTCAATTTCATCAATGTTCTGGCTGCTCGGCGCCTTCTTCATCGCGTTTTCCTTCTTGGGTGTGTTCTACAAACGCAGTTGTCGCGTGGAACCCATCCAAGCAGAGGCTGCTATATCTGAGCCTATGTGATCGCTATTGATTTCTGCATTGAAAATCACTATGCTAAATTCAAAAAGGTAGACGGAGAGGTTGATGTACGATGCAAAAATGGGTAGATTACTGCCTTACGAAGCCGGGGACAAGCTTGACTTATCCGTTCGGTGTCGAGGTTCAGGTATTCAAAGTCGGTACCAAAATGTTCGCTTTGATGCCTTCGGACGTGCCTGCATCGAACATTAGCTTGAAGTGCGATCCCATGCGCGCCGCCTCCCTACGGGAGCAATATGCTGAAATTCAACCCGGATATCATCTGAACAAAAAACACTGGAACACCGTGCAATTGCATGGGGATTTAACGGACGAGGAGATACGGATGCTCATTGACCATTCCTATGAACTGGTCTTTAAGGGATTAACAAAAGCAGAAAAAACCGAAATTGCTCGTTAAGGCACATCCAATTTTCATAAGCACGTAAAAAGCGAACCACAACATCAGACGTTGGGTTCGCTTTTGTTTTTTCGCATCATTAGCGTTTCGAAGAAATCGTCACGTCACCATACCCCAAAGATTTCAAATGCCCTCGCGTCATAAATAAGTGCCCATCGATAATCTGGCTGTTTGACGGAGCAAGCTCTACACGATGCGTATCTGTCTTGATACCATAACGGTATTTGCCAGCTCTCAAATCCTTTCCTTGAATCGTCCAGTGGAGCGCGTCCGCAAGCTGCATCACCGGAATCCAGAGCGTACCCTCCTTCTTCAACAAGTACGGTACATCCACTTTCTTGCCATCGATTTGCACGGTATGCAGATGATCGCTGACCAGATCAATGGACTTCACAGGCAGCTTCATGACATCTAACTGTGGGTCCAGCTTCGGCAGCTTATCGTACTCTTTCCACATCTGATTATAGAATGAGAATGAATCCCGCTCTTTCGCGTCCGTTAGCAGACGGGATTTCTTGGTACGGAAATCATACACCTTCTCCTGCCGCGACGGTTCATTGTTGACATACAACATGGCATGATGACTTGAACTGTATCCAGTTAAGGTCCCATACATCAGAAATTCAAATTTGTTCGTCGCAGGGGTATACATCACAATTTCGTTCTGTTGTGATTTCTCACTATATCGGCTCATTAATAATCGGCTGTCCGGCAGCCATTCCGCGTGAATGTAGGCGGGGCTGGAGAACCGTTCTTCGATGTCTCCGGTTGCCGTGTTTTTGAACCAATAACTGTTCAGTTTCGTATACGTTGGAGTAAAACTGATTTGACTCACATAGGACCAAGTCCCGTCTGGCGAGTAGTTGTAATTCGCACCTTCATGGACGGTCTCGTTCTTTACATCCAGGTAAGACATCTGCATGTTACTTTCATCAATACGTCTCGTGTATTCGACACTCACGGAGGGAGCTGTTCGCTCACCGCCATAAATACCGCTAAACCCATCTTCCCACCGCAGCAGCTTTCCATCCTTCGTCCGTTCTACGATCGTTCTCCAATATTCTTCCCCTTGTTGTCCGCCAACATTGTAGTAAACACTGCCGTTTAACGGATTCACATAGCGGACGGATTGAAAATCGATCTTGGATTGTACCTGTCCCACCGTCTCCTTCGTGGATTGCGGCTCGACCGCGGCATAAGCTGGCACACTTGTCATCAGGATGATGGCGCTGAGTGCCGTTACCACTGATAATTTCCATTTCATAGCATGATTCACCTTTCTCGACCCCTTCACTTCTAACTGTATCTTTGACGCTAGGCTAGCCAGAAAAGTTGCTATATTGTGGAAAACTAAATACCTTATGTTCGTGAATTGTCTTAATCACATCAAAGGCCTGCCCTTTCTAGACAGGCCTTTCCTCGTCAACTCGGGAAATGCTCCGCGAAATAACGTCCCCAGTGCGGCTGGGAATCATCGGCGTCCTTAAACCCGTACTCATCGGATAATCCCCACGTACTAAAGGCTCCACCGGTCTTCTCACTTACTTGTGGATCACTCGCTAAGGCAACCACAGCTTGACCGATATAATATGGCGTTTCCGAGGCAATAAAGTGGGGATCGATCTTCGCTGCGTCCTGCCAATTCGCCTCACTCACCCCAAAGTGATCAAGCATTGCTTCCGAACGCAGGAATCCAGGAGTTAGGGCAACCGCTGTCACGCCGTGTGTTCTCAGATCTTCTGCCATGCCTTTGGCCAGATGAATGACCGAAGTCTTCGCCAGATTGTAATAGAGCTGACCCCGATAGCTATAATCGACGCCATCTGTAATTTCAATAATAAGTCCTGTCCGATTGGCAATCATCAAGGGAGCAGCATAATAACTGGTTATGATATGCGAATGTACCGCACGTTCCTGCATCAGCCATCCATTCGACAGCGAATGTTCCCAGAACGGCTTCGTCCATTCACACAGCGGATCCCCGCCCCATACATCATTCACTAGAATATCCAATCGTCCCTGCTGCTCTTGCCGAATCCGCTCGAACAGTTCCCGCACCTCGGACTCGACCGTATGATCCACACGAACCGGGATCCCCACGCCACCGTTCGTATGAATGATGTCCACAGTATCTTCAATCGTCTCCTTGCGATTCATATCCGAGGCCTGCCCTCGCACACTCCGACCTGTAACATATACGGTTGCTCCCGCTGCGCCAAGCGCAACGGCGATACCGCGCCCTGCACCGCGTGTTCCTCCTGCTACAACAGCAATTTTACCTTCTAACGAACGTACAGAATTTGTCATGTTCCAACCACCTTACTTCTTTTAATAAATGTAGTGTATCATTAGAATCATGACAACTACTGTCATATATCACAGTAAATTTTCGAAAAGGGAGTGCCTTGGCATGCGCGGCGATCGATTACTCTCCATTTTATTATCGCTTCAAAGTTATGGAAAAATGACAACCTCGGCGTTAGCAGAACAACTGGAAGTGTCCGAACGGACGATTCATCGAGATATGGAGGCTCTAAGTGTGGCTGGCGTACCTGTTTATGCAGAGCGGGGAAACACAGGAGGATGGCGACTAGCAGAAGGTTATCGAACCAACCTGACAGGATTGCATAAAGATGAGCTCCAATCGCTGCTGCTCGCACACCCTTCGCAAGTCTTATCCGATCTGGGATTACATAAAGACTATGAAAACGCATGGACGAAATTGCTGGCTTCCGTACCTGCTGCCATACGTTCTGACGCAGAGATTGTCAGGGAACGCATTCATATTGATGGCGTAAGCTGGCATGCAACCCACGAGAGCAATGATTGGCTTCCGATCATTCAAGATGCAGTCTGGGAAGCGCATCAATTAAGAATTCATTATCCTTCTTCAGGGGTGTCGTCAGATCAAGGCGAACGAATCATTGAGCCCTTAGGTCTTGTTGCCAAAGGAAGCGTCTGGTATGTCGTCGCTCGCCACAACCTTCAATACCGCACCTACCGAATCTCTCGCATTCAACATCTGGAACGAACAGGGCAATCCTTCATCCGTCCAGATTCATTTCAACTCCAGTCCTATTGGGAGCAATCGATGAAGCAATTTAAAGAGAGCCTTCCCCGTTATGAAGCGCTGTTACGTATTCACGTTTCCATATTAAACACACTGCAGCATGCAAGATATGCGAGCATACTGTCACGAATGGCAGATGAACAAGATCCAGAATGGATGATCCTGCGTATTCAGTTCGATACCCTTGAATCGGCTTGTTCCTACCTTCTCAGTTATGGCCCGCATGCCGTTGTGCTTGAGCCGCAGGAGCTTCGTACGAACGTTATTGAACAAGCAGCGTCGCTGTTGAAGTTATATCAAGTAAAAAGCTAGATAAATGCGATCTGATCGCCTCACCTAGCTTTCATCCATGTTATGATTTGATTGGACTAAGAACGGGATCAGACATCATCGCCGCGAGAATATCTTGTGCGGAGGCTGGTAATATCTTCTTCAAGTTCATGTATTGGGACTGTACATTGGGATTCCAGCCATCGTAATGACTATACCTTAGCGTATTCGCTAACCTCGTCAACGTCTGGCCCCACACCTCCGTGGTCATGCCGGATGGTGTCCCTACTCTTTTGAACAAAGCAATATATTTCCCAACATACGCCTCTTTCGATGTTTCACTGCCATCAAACAGGTATGAAATCCGTTGGGTCATGGTCTTCAGCGGACGTTCCTTTGTATCCCCGAACAAGGTGGATAGGCCTGTATCCTGATACGATATTACAATATCATAGGAAGCGGCTGTGATCCGCGGATCTGTGAAATCAATCAGAAATTGATGATAGGGTCCCTGTCCATCCAATTCTCGTAAGCGAATGCCATTCTTAACTCCCTGCTCCTTGGTATATGGTGATCGCACAAGATAAGCTTCTTCCACCTTCCCAGTAAATCCCACCATAGCAACATGATCTTGCGAGGCATAGAATTCATGTTTGGCAACCGTAATCGATGGAAACCACTGGTTCCAGGTCGAAGGATATAACGAGAAACCCAGGATGAATATGAGCATACTCACAATGTATATCCACATGCCTTTGACAGGATGGGGATGTGTGGATACTTTGGGAACAATCACATAATAGGCAGTAATGATGAACAACAGCACCAATAATAGAATCCCATAACTTACGATAGATCCTTCATTGGGATGTAAAAGATATACAATCACCATAGGCATGATGAACCCTAATAGAACACATAACACACCATATCGTAATACCTGATGATAGGACTCTTTCACTTGGGTCAGGGCGTATCGGGTATCTTGGATGAAATAGAGCATAACATGGAGGAGATATAACGCGATCGGAATCATCATCGAACACACTACGCCTTTGATTACATACACAGCGATATTCCATGATACATTCCAATCCATCAGATGTTCTTCAAAGATATTCCGTTCTAATTCACTCGCAAAGTTAAACATATAAATTAAAGCCGTGACAATTAGCCCAATCATCATCGTGTGGCGAAGGTTGATTGAATCTGCAGGTGTTGCGCCTTCATCCTGCCGTATCCCCTTCGAGGTCTGATATTGGCGACCAAATTTAGCCATCCGAGATAGGGGTTTTTCTTTTTCCAATGACCGCATCCTCCTTCCGGACAAGTCTTTGTCTTGATCATACCTGCAATGGTTCTACCTTGGCAATACAATCTGCGGTATCATTCTTCACTTGCCCTACGATGTTCGATACGGGATAGCGTTTCATCTCTTGTTCTGGATAGGGCTTCAACAGCGATAACAGCAAGCCTGCATCCGTATTCTGACGATCCAGCCAGACCGCTTCATCCTCTTGCTTCAAGATTACAGGCATCCGGTCATGGACATCCGATACGAGGTCATTCGGCGTTGTCGTAATGATCGTGAACGTACTGACCTTCTCGCCATCGTCGGGATTCACCCAGCTATCATATAAGCCTGCCATACTGAAAATTCGCTCGTCTTCCATCAGGAACCGCATCGGCTGCTTCGTCTTGCCACCGAAACTCTTCCACTCATAGAACGAATCCGCAGGAATGATGCATCGCTTGCGATAGACCAGATTTCGGAATGAGGGTTTCTCCAGGAGCGTTTCGGATTTGGCATTAATCATACGTCCTGCCATGCTCTGATCCTTCGCCCAGTTCGGTACCAACCCCCAACGCAGCGGTCCAAGACGATTGCGGCTTCCATCGTTAATAATTGCCGGCACGACCTGCATCGGAGCCACATTGTAGCGTGGTTGATAGAAAGGGCTATTCGTTTCTTCAATAAAATATCGGACGACTAATTCCTCATAAGTCATCGTAACGGTATAACGTCCGCACATGGAAATCCCTCCTTTTTCGTAAAAAAAGATAACGATATTTTATCGATAGATTAGATATTAAAAGGCCAAATCGGTTATCATGGAAGAATAGCTTGTCTTATCGTGATCGAACAAATTTGAAAGGGGAACACGGATATGTCTACAACAAATAACATTAAACTTACCTCATACTCATCCAAAGGCGGCTGCGGCTGCAAAATTGGTCCCGCAGATCTTTCGCAAGTCATTCGGACTCTCCCGCCAACCCTACCTAACCCTAATCTTCTTGTCGGCATCCATACGAGCGACGATGCCGGTGTCTATAAACTAACAGACGACATCGCGATGGTGCAGACCGTAGACTTCTTCACGCCGATTGTAGATGATCCTTATGCATTCGGTCAAATCGCTGCAGCCAATGCGATCAGCGACATCTATGCCATGGGCGGTAAACCCTTAACGGCGCTTAATATTGTAGCCTTTCCGATTCATACGCTCGACAAACAAATCCTCGGCGATATTTTGCGCGGTGCCGGAGATAAAATGGCCGAAGCCGGGGTTACCCTTGTTGGCGGACATTCCATTGACGACAAAGAGCCGAAATTCGGACTTGCTGTGACAGGGCTTGTACATCCCGATAAAATACGCACCAATGCAGGTGCACAACCAGGGGATAAGCTTATTCTAACAAAACCAATCGGTGTCGGCATCCTCACGACATCCATTAAGAAGGAGCAATTGAGTGAAGCTGAAATTCTGCGCGTTACGGAAGTTATGGCTACTTTGAACAAAACGGCAGCTGAGACCATGGAGCCTTACGATGTGCATGCTTGCACGGATGTGACCGGCTTTGGATTAATGGGACATTCACTTGAAATGGCCAAAGGCAGCAACGTGGGATTGCGCGTCTATGCGGATCAAGTACCTGTATTGCCGCGTGTACGAGAGCTTGCTGAGAACGGATTTGTTCCGGGCGGAACCAAGAATAACTTTGCCCACGTGTCTGAGTCAATTACGTTCCCTGCCGAATTGGACCAAATCGGCCAATGGATTTTATGTGATGCGGTAACATCAGGCGGATTACTGATCTCTGTGGCCGGGGAACAAGCGGACGATCTCCTAACGAAGCTGATATCTGCCGGTGTCGAAGCCAGCATCATTGGTGAGGCAACTGCGAATGAACCAGGTCGAATCGTCGTACTGTAAAGGGGTCGAATACCGTGTTTCAAGATATAACCATCGAAGAATTACTGGCTCGCAAAAATACCAAAGATCTCACCATCATTGATGTACGTTCACCTTCCGAGTATCTCGACGGAACGATTCCGGGAAGCTTGAATATCCCGATCTTCGATGACGAGGAGCGCGCGGAGATTGGAACAACCTATAAGCAGGTGAGTGTGGAAGCAGCGAAAGAACGCGGATTAGAAATTGTCTCTGCGAAGCTTCCCGCATTTATTAAGGCATTTTCGCTCATTTCGGGTCCGAAGGCGGTCTTCTGCTGGCGAGGAGGCATGCGCAGCCGAACCACGGCTACCGTACTCTCCTTAATGGATATTCATGCCTACCGACTCGCCGGCGGGATTCGTTCCTATCGGCAATGGGTCGTCCATACGCTTGAGTCGATTGACTTCAAACCTCCTGCGATGATCTTGAACGGGCATACAGGTACCGGCAAGACGGCAATATTGCGACGTCTGCAATCCGAAGGGTATCCTATACTGGATCTGGAGTACATGGCAGACCACCGAGGCTCCATCTTCGGTCACGTCGGACAACGAACGAACAATCAGAAGACCTTTGAAGCTTTACTACTCGAGCAACTATTGAAGTTGCAGGACGCGCCATTCATCGTCATGGAAGGCGAGAGCAAACGAATTGGCAAGGCCGTCCTTCCTCGCTTTATGGTCGAGAAGAAAGAAGCTGGTACTCAAATTTTCATAGAACTCCCCATCGAAGAACGAGTTCGTCATATCTTAGAAGATTACCAGCCCGCAGCACATAAAGGCGAGATCCTTCACGCCTTCAAACGTATTAAAACTCGGATTCATACCCCGATTGCCAAGGAGATTGAAGCAAATTTACTCATCGGACATTACGATCGTGCAGTAAGGCTGCTGCTGGAGCACTACTATGATCCTAGATATGAGCATGCGATGAGTCAATACGAGAAGGAATCCCACTTCATCCAAGCTCAGACGATCGATGAAGCGGTAGATGCCGTGAAGCGAATTCTTCCTGGGCGATGAGAAAAACTCCTATCGGAGTATTTCGAGCTATACTTTCTGACGTGGTTAACGAAGAACAAAAAGCGATCGCCTTCACGGCAGATCGCTTTTTGTCAGTCCTTCGATATTAATCCACTTGGATTTCGACTTCACGTTTGGTTAACGATGAACGTAAAATTCCATCAAGTATGGCTTGATTGCGCAGAATCTGTTCGCCTGGAATCGGAGCTGTCGTCCCTTCGCGAAGGGCGCGTACAAAATCTTTAATCTTCTCTTCAAAGACATTTAGCTGATGGTGAACCAGTGGGATAGAGCTCTCCGTATGGTGCCCCTGAATATCATGGAACATGGAAATGGAGCCAACACGACCATCCCATACCCCACTCCATGGACCTGTACCTGCCGGTGTCACTTTGAGCCCTGCGTCTGTTCCGAGGAACATCGTTGCCCCCAATGTATCCATATGCATCGCCCAAGAGGTCTTGAAGTTCAATACCAAATCCCCTTCAAAACGAATGATTGCGACACCGAAGTCCTCCACATCGAATTTACTCGACTCCCCGTGGTATTTCGGGTTTGTACCGAAATAATTGGATGTGTACGCCGATACGGTAAGCGGCTTTGGATAACCCAATGTATTAAGTGCAAGATCTAACGAATAGCAGCCGATATCTGCCATCGCGCCGGCCCCTGCGATGTCCTGACGGATAAAGGTTCCTCCCGGCATGCCGCGGCGTCGCCCGCCGCCTGTCTCCACATAGTAGACTTTGCCGAGTTGTCCGGATTGAACCAAGTCTTTAATCATGCCCATATTCGGGTCGTATCGAGGTTGAAAGCCTACATTCAGCATGTTGCCCGTTTCTTTGGACGCCCGCACCATCTCCGCTGCTTCCTCTAAGGTAACGGACATCGGTTTCTCTAACATGACATGTTTACCGGCACGCAGTGCATCAACCGTTGTCTGATAATGCGCTACATTCGGGGTGCAGATACTCACGCCGTCTAAATCCAATTCCAGAAGGCGGCGGTGATCATCAAATCCAACCGCATCCTTTAGCCCCCAGCGTTCAATGAATTGATCGGCTCTGCCGGGCAGAATATCCGCAACCCCTACAATTTGAACATCCTCGATGTTTTTATAAGCCCGTGCATGCTCTCCAGCAATGCCGCCGCTTCCAATGATACCGATCCGAAACATTCTTCCCATCCGTTTGTTATCCTCCTAAGATTTAACATTCGTTCTTCGATATTCCGAAGGTGTAAAGCCATAACGCTTCCGAAACACCGTGTGTAGGTAGCTTCCGTTCGAGAAGCCCTCTTGGATGGCAATTTTATCGATCGGCCATTTTGTCTCTACGAGTCTGCGGCACACCGCTTCCAGACGTACGTCTTCTAGAATCTCGCTAAAGGAACGACCTTCTCCTTGTTCTTTCAAAATACGCTGCAGTTGTCTGGAACTAATGCGCAGCTTATCTGCCACATCGTCCAGTACGACCTCGCTGCTGGAATTGGCATGGATATACTCAAGTGCCAGCTGATAACGATATGCCTTCATATCCCTCGAAGGCAGATCCGTTTCCATCGGATTCGACTCATACGATCGAACTGCGCGCAGCAGAATTTGAACAATCGTCTGCTTAATGGTCGTATATAACCCGATATATTTTTGCTGAGAAGCTTGATATGCCTCTAAGAAGCAGGGCATCGCCCGATGGACATCCATCGTCGGCTTCAACGGAAGGCTCTTGAGCTTCTCGATGCAATCCTGTGCTTCCGCGATCTCCCAAGGGTCCGCATACGGGCGGTGTCCCTCTTGTTCTTCCTCTGTTGCACCCAGATCAATAATATCGATGTGTAAACACAATTCCTCCATCGACTCTACGGGATCTGCTTCTTGGTAATGAACCACATTCGGTCCGGTTAAATAGAACATTCCCTCACGCAGGTGATACGGCTCATCGATCAGAATCACCATACCTTTCCCACGGGGAATAAAATGAAACTCAAATTCAGCATGCTTATGGAAGGATACGACTTTGCCCGGGGGAAAAGAAGTAAGATGACAACGAAGCACCCGAATTTCATAATTCCCCCAATAGACGCGCAAATCCAGACGCTCTAATGCATCTTGCTTATCCAGCATGACTTCATAGGGAAAACCGTTCATGATTACCTCGTTCCTTCACGCTTCCCAATACAACGGTATTAGGATTGCAATTCATCCAATCGAACCGCGCGATGTTCACGGGCCGACGTATTCGCCGCTTCCATGAGCTTCGTCAATTCAATGGCAAGTGCAATATTCTCATCTGCCGATGTATCTTGTTCAATATGGCTAATCCATTGATGGAAGGCACTCTCACGGTTATCTGGCAGTGGCACCTCGACCCATTCCGTGGAATACTTCTCTTCTTGCGATGTACGAAGAAGCATCTTATTGTCAGGTGTGCCGAATAGAATCGTTCCGTCCGTGCCATGAACTTCGACCGTAAACGGCGAGAAGTTGTTCACGAAGCCTGCTTCTACAATGCCCACGGCGCCAGACGCCGTTGACAGCATGGCAACCGCATTGTCTTCAACTTCTTTGCCTGTTACATACCCGAACTGCGCATTGACTTCGACAGGTTCTTCGCCTAAGAAGAGACGTGTCAAGTACATCGGATGGCATCCAAGGTCAATAAGCGCGCCGCCGCGGCACTCTTCCAAGCTGTAGAAATGCTCCGGCAGCCACCCCGCTGTCGCTCCATTATGGGATAGACGCACACGAACGAGTGTTATTTTACCTAATAAGCCTTGATCCAATATATTGCGAATAGCTAATGTGTAGCCATCATTTAATCGTGGAAGGGAGACGGTCAGCTTCACATTGTTCTGATCTACGGCACGGATAATGTCCGTAACTTCTTGTAACGTAGCAGCAATGACTTTCTCGGTGAAAATATGCTTTCCGGCTTGCGCAGCTGCAATCATGACCTCTCGGTGCATCGAAGTAGGCGCATCTACGATCACCGCATCGATATCATCACGCTGCAGCATTTCATCTAAAGATGCGTGGAAGGTAACCCCTTGTTTCTCCGCTGCTTCCTTACCCCGTTCTGGATTCTCATCCCATACCGCTACAATTTCTGCCTCTGGATGTTCTTGGGCTTGTTTGGTGTAATCCCATGCGTGTACATGCCAATAACTAATTTTGCCGATTCTAATCATGATTCAGCTCACCTCTATGTTTAATATTAAGACATCCTGCCATTAATCTATCACATGATTCCAAGAGAATACAGTATAATATTGCGACAACACTATTTAATATTACGACATGATTTAATTAATCCGAGCAATAAAAAAAGCAACCCCTTCTCATTTCAGAAGGAGCTGCAACATTTCCGTTCAGCCTAGGTTTACGCCGTCATAAATAGATTCGTAAAATCCCATATCTTATTCCAATAGACATCGCCTGCTTTGTGGGCTTCCCCGTGACCTGCTCCTTCAATAATAAGCAAATCCTTCTCCACTGTGGCAGCCTCGTATACTTCATGCACCATTTCGTAAGGCACGAACGTATCGGCATCCCCATGAATGAACAATATCGGTGTTTTGCTCTTCGCTACTTGCTTCACAGCCGAAGCCTCGCCAAAGCTGTATCCTGCGCGAATTTGCGTTACCACATCGGCTGCATTTAGAATCGGGAACGATGGCAAATGGAATATCCGTTTTAATTGGTAGCTAAATTCATCCTTCGCTGACGTGTAGCCGCAGTCTTCCACGATCGCTTTGACATTCGCAGGAAGATCTTCGCCAGATGTCATCATAACCGTGGCACCCCCCATCGATACCCCGTACAATACAATTTCAGCATCTGAATTCTCACGGACAATGCCGTTAATCCAATCGACGATATCTTTGCGATCATGCCAGCCCATCCCGATATAATCCCCTTCACTTTCCCCGTGTCCCCGTAAATCTACTGCAAGAACGTTATACCCCTGAGCACGGAACTCTTTCGCCGCAAATCCATTTTGCTTCGCCCAACCCATATATCCATGAACGATAATCACCCACTTGTTCGACGGTTTCTCCTGTAGATATTCATAACCGCGTAAGTTCAGACCATCGTAGGAAGTTAAGCTTACGTCCTTATGCGGTGTATTCTCCATCCAAGCCGCATCAGCTTCCCGTTCCGCATCTGCCTCGGCTTGCTCATCCATCGCCGCGGCTTGCTCCGAATCTCCCAAATCCAGATTATTCTGCAAAAATGCACGATCTGCATGTGGATTTAGAGCGATATTATAGAAATAATTGCCTGCAAAGGCTAATCCTCCGAATACGATTATAATCAGACCAAGGATCGAAAAGCTTATGATTTTTGTTCTTCTGCGCATCGAAACACCCCCATCTAGATAAATGATAGCGGGTTATTATTAGTTTGTCTAAAGGTTTTCATTGGAAGGCATTCGTGTGATTTTATTCATTGAAACGACATTGTTCTTCTGCTTGAAAAGCGTTTATAATGGGTTAAGATGTAAATAACTGAATGTCATTGATGACGGAGGCGTATAAACATGTTTGGAAACATTGGGGTAAGCGGTTTTATCATGATTATTGTTCTTGCTCTTATCATATTTGGACCTAATAAGTTACCTGAATTGGGTCGTGCGGCCGGAAGAACGCTGCGTGAATTCAAGAATGCAACGAACGGACTGATCTCGAACGATGAACCTGCTCCAAAAGAAACGGCTGTCAAAGCAGAATCTGCAAGTAACGAAACGAACAAACAATAATAAGCAATCTGGCCGGTGATCAATCATGTCTGAAAAATTACTATCACTACTGAAGCATGTCGGGGAGTTGCGAAAGCGCATCCTATGGACCTTAGCCATGCTTCTGCTCACTGCTGTAGCGGGGCTCTTCTTTGCACAGAAAATCATTCTATATTTCAAAAGCGTTCCGCCTGCTTCGACGATTTCTTGGAATGCTTTTTCCCCTTGGGACGCGGTCAGAATTTATATGAATGTAACCTTATTGCTCGCGTGTCTCATCACCCTTCCCTTTGCTTTGTTCCAAGTATGGAAGTTCGTGAAGCCGGGTCTGCGCGAGAAGGAACAGAAGGCGACGCTGCGTTATATCCCTTTTGTCTGTTTCATGCTGCTCATCGGACTAGCTTTCTCGTATTTCGTTGTCTTTCCGATGGCGTTTACATTTACGACACGCATGACGGAGAATATGCATCTTATTCCAACGTATGGCATATCCCAATATTTCAGCTTCATGTTCAGTCTCGTGATTCCCGTGGCTATTGCCTTTGAATTGCCTGTGCTCGTAATGTTCCTGACGAAATTGCGGATTCTGAACCCCAAGAAGCTTGGCAAATTTCGCCGCTATGCCTACTTCATCTTGGTCGTGATCGCAACGATGATCTCACCTCCGGAATTTATCTCGCATCTCATGGTGGCTGTACCGTTAATTGTGTTATATGAAATCAGCGTTACTGTATCGAGATACGTATACCGGAAGCAGTTGATCGCAGATCAAGCATTATCGGAAGAGGATAACAGCGCCTATTCCACTTAACCCCTTTAGGTAGACATACGAAAAAGGCCATTTGTATGATGGACTTATCGTATTCCACCGGAGGGGATTTTTTTATGGCTAAAAAGGGATCAAAAAAAGATGCCCGCAGGCATCCTCTGACATCATTGAACGGCGATATAAATCTCCACGACAGCGTGGTTTGGATCAAATTGTTGCGTACGATACAGCTCGAAGTCACCTGTATAAGCTCTTTTGATGGATGAATCCTGGAAAAAAGCCCAGATCGTCTGCCACGTTTCATATACGACTTCATAGACAGGGCCCGGTTTCGTTGTAAACACCATATACTTCGCTTCCGGAACCGTAGCATGGACCCATTCTGTTTCGGAATGAGCCGTCCCGTCACCCTTCTCATGCCCGAGCAATACGGTGTAGGCTCCCGATGCATCGCTCTCATAATCCGTATATAACGCATACAGAAGGTGGGCATTGTCACCCTTGATTTGGGCCTGCATATTGGATTGGAAGTATGTCTCCCACAACTTCGGCAGGCGTCCATTCGGCCCTGTTTCCTCGGCATTTGTCGTGCGTGTGCTGATCCCTACAAGTTCTATGGCTGGGTAATGCGTAAACTGCTGATTCATGGCTTATCCTCTTTTCGCTTGTTATGAACCCATTATATATTGGAAAATTGGACAACTGCCTGTCTAGTTGGTATACCGCTCCATAATTCGTTGCGCCCGACTGATGATTTCCTCCGCCACCGAAGCCGGTTGCTCGACTTTAACATAATGGCCAAAGCTCAGCAGCATGCCATAGAACCACTCATCATCGCTGAACCGCCCTTCCACGCGAACCGTTCCATCCGGCAGAACCGATACTTGATCAGCATTGAACATATCTTCTACCCGGTAGCGAACCTCTCTGCTAAAATTCAGCATGATCCATTTCTCTTGAACTTGATTCCATGTCTCATCCCAAGCATATCCATCCAATGCAGGAACTTCCCGGCGCTCGAATCGGATGTCGCTGACTGTTAAATCCCTTATCCGGGATAACCGAAAAATGCGGAACTCCCCGCGAAGCATGCAGTACGCTTGCAGATACCATACATTCCCCTTCAATATCAACGCGGTGGGTTCTGCTCGGCGCTCACTTTCATTCCCGTTCATGTTCATATAACGAAAATCCAGCAGTCGCTTCTCCTCAATCGCCTGCTTGAGACGGTTAAGTTTATCTCGCATGTCAGGTCCTTGCCCCCAAGGGTTAAAATCGAAAATATATTTCTCCCCTTGCGAAGCGGACTGCAGCTTATCCGATTTGCGAAGCACCGCATTCACTTTTTCTAGCAAATGATCTAACTTATTGTCGTCCATGGCGGAATTGATGCCTTTGACAGCCGCGACGATGGCCTGAATCTCTTCTAAGGTTAAGAACTGGCGCGAGATGGTGAACTCCTCCATCATTTCGAATCCACCAGCCGTCCCTTGATGCGCCACGATCGGAATCCCCGCTTGACTGAGCGTATCCATATCGCGATATATAGTTTTGGTAGATACCTCAAATCGATCCGCCAATTCTTTGGCGCTAAGTCGCCCGCGGTTCAACAGGAGAACCGTCATGGCGAGCAAACGATCCATCTTCACCAAATCACCTTCTCTCTGCTACTACTCTGCTACTTACGAAGTACGATGCCATAATCCTTCTGAAGGTACTGATGAATCCGTGTGAAATCAGCAGCTGTCAGTTCTTTCAGCCGTTTATGCTTCGACTCGCGTCCTAAAATAATGCCAATCGATTGTGCCGCCAAAGCGGTATTCGGTACAATCCGTGCGCTGCCATATGCCTTAATCGTTGCCCCTACGTTGTTCCCGACAACAATAACATTCTCAAAAGACATTAATTCAAATGATCGCAGCGGAAGTCCGTACCGATCCGGCGTCCCGACATTATTGCCTTTCGGCATCACCCTCGTTCCCTGTAGATCCATACCATAACCGCCGATGCTCACGTTATCCCAGAACATTTTACTGCCCATCACATCTTGTTCGGTAAGCACATAGTCCGTCTCATACCGATTATAATCTCTTATGTATAAGTAATCAGGATATCCGTTTAACTCTGCCTTGGCAAAGCCGGGAATATTCTTGCGCAGAAATTGCACAACATGCGGGGCCTCCGCCCTGGCCTTGGTGACTGCCGATGCAACCGACTTCGGGTTGGAAGGATCTACATCAAAAATCAACAACGAATTGATGATTACTTCCCCATTTTTCTGATCCGTTGCGTTCAAACCTCTCAGCATCAATTGTGAATCTAGCGGTTTGTAATTGCTTGTTATATTGCTAAATCCGGTTGCAAAGTTCCAATCTACATAGGAATTCGGACCATATTTCGTTTGAACATGCGTAAGCGGATAATCCTCAAGGATGGCTAGGTGCAATTTGTTCCAATTCACCTTCTTAAGCTTCAACATGAAGGTCGCTGCCATATAATCCGGCTTCTTGCCGTTATAGATACTTTCCATCCCTGGAATACGCTTGACGCCCAATTTGCCGGTTAATGCGTTATGATCCGTATTCTCTACCCAATAATTGGCTTGAACCGTGTAATTATGACCGTCTTTTGCCTTATATGACAGCGATCGGATAGACTTATCCGCATCCGAAGAATCAATATCGAGTGATTGGATCACAATACCGCTCCGTATCGGAATCCCTTGAATTAACTTTTGAAAATACCGTTGAAAATCGGCTTGCTTCCGAATCGATCCCGCCTTGTATCCAGCGTATAGATTCTTCAATTCACCTTGAACAAGACTTCGCTTCTTCTTGTCATTCGGTTCATCTAGAACCATCATTTGCCCTTGAATCAATTCGCCACCTGGTTTACTACGCGGATCTAGAATGACTACGTTCAGTCCCAGGTCGCGTGCCGACTTGGCAAGAAGGACGCCTTGGATTTCACTGCCAATGACGACAACATCATACCGACTGCATCCTGGACCGCAAGATACATCTCCTGTGGCAGCATTCGCTGATGGATAAGGCACGAACAATGGGATGATACATGCTGTGATCAGCATACCAATCATGATCTTCGGGTAATTTCGAATGAATCTCATACGTTTAACATGCACACTCCTTATGCAATACGAATTAATTCAACCCAGCCTTTTACAATTCCCATCTTACCACAGAACTAGAAAAAAAAGTCTCCTTCGAGACTCTTCTTGCTATACCCCGCCAAACTGTGCTTGATGCAATCGACTATATACGCCGCCAAGCGTAATCAATTCGTCATGGCGTCCTTGTTCTTCGATGCCTTGTTCCGTCACAACAATGATGCGATCTGCATTCTTAATCGTCGCTAGACGGTGGGCAATCACGAGCGTGGTCCGCCCCTTCGATAATTCAGTTAAAGACTTCTGAATCGCCGCTTCCGTCTCGGTATCGAGTGCCGATGTCGCTTCATCCAGGATGAGGATCGGCGGATTCTTCAAGAACATTCTAGCAATCGCAAGCCGCTGCTTCTGACCGCCTGAGAGCTTCACACCCCGCTCCCCGATAACTGTACCTAATTCATCCGGCAGCGCTCGAATAAACGGCTCTAACTGTGCCCGTCTGACCGCATCCCAAATTTCCGTTTCACTGGCATCCAGTTTCCCATAAGCAATATTTTCACGAATAGAACCGTTGAACAAAAACACATCCTGCTGTACAATCCCGATTTGCTTACGGAGGGACTGCAATTTAATGTTGCGGATATCTAGCCCATCAACCGTAATCTGACCGCTGTCCACCTCATAGAAACGCGGCAGCAAGCTGCACAGCGTTGTTTTTCCCGCTCCTGAAGGACCCACGAACGCGATCGTCTCCCCTGAACGAATATGAAGATGGATATGTTGTAATACTTGGCTCTCTGACTCATAGCCGAAGCTAACATCCTTGAACTGAATATCCCCTTGGACATGTTTCACTTCCACGGCATCTTTTGCATCTGCAATATCGGGTTCCGTATCCAGCATTTCAACATATTGCCTAAATCCAGCGATTCCTTTCGGATACGTCTCGATGATTGAGCTAATCTTCTGAATCGGTGCCAGGAATACATTCGACAATAATAAGAAGCCGATAAATTCCCCATACGACAATTCCTTCTGAATCACGAACCATGTACCGCACACCAATACGAAGAGGGATACCAGCCGCATTAACATATAGCTGACTGACGTACTCATGGCCATGATTTTGTAGGATAAAATTTTGGTCAAGCGATACCGTCCATTGCTAACGGCGAACAATTTCTTCTCATGCTCTTCATTTGCGAAGGATTGAACAACACGCATTCCACCGATATTCTCTTCCATCCGCGCATTAAATTCTCCTAAATCATTGTACATCCGTCGGAAGGTTTGGGACATTTTCCCGCTGAAATAACCTGCGGTCCAGATGAGCACAGGCACCACCAGCACCGTAATCAACGCCAACTTTACATTAATGGAGAGCATTAATGCGAAGGCCCCCACAAGCGTCATCACGGCGATGAATAAATCCTCCGGTCCATGATGCGCAACCTCCCCGATTTCCATCAAGCTGTTCGTCATCTTGGATTGCAGGTTCCCGGTCTTGTTGTTGTCATAGAAACGGAACGAGAGCTTCTGCAAATGGTTAAACAGCTTGCTGCGCATATCGGTCTCGATGTTGATCCCCAGCTTATGCCCCCAATAAGTGACCACGAACTGCATGATGGTATTCAATCCGTAGATGATAAGCAGACCGATACAAGCCCATAGAATCAGTGACCAGTCTCCGCTAGGCAGAAGATGATCCACGAACTGGTTGACCGCCACCGGAAAGCCTAATTCCAACAACCCGGCGAATACGGCACAGCCGAAATCCAGAATAAATAATCCTCTATAAGGACGATAATACGAAAAAAAACGACGAAGCATCATAAAATCCTCTTTTCCTATTAGTGAGAATAATTCTCATTTATATTGTAAATAAAATCCACCAAAGTAACAACCCCTAATCACAAAACTCATACAAAAACCCCGCTGCCGCAGAACGGATGACCGATCTGAACAACGGGGTTTTACAATTACTGCGGTAATGAACGAATAGGGATTCACCCTCTAATAAAATACGGGCTGGGATTGAGATCGAATCAACATCTGCGTTATCTCTTCAACCGGCAACGGCTTACTAATGAGATACCCTTGGATATAACGGCAATGATGGTTTTTGAGGTATTCCATCTGCTCCCTGGTTTCTACCCCTTCCGCAATGACATCCACCCCTAATTGATGAGCCATGTTAATGATGATATCGACCAGCTTCACTTCATCCGAAGAGGATATATCCCGAATAAACGCCCGATCGATCTTAAGCGTATGGATTGGATACAACATGAGATAGGATAACGAGGAGTACCCCGTCCCGAAATCATCGATCGAGATCAAGAACCCTTGTGCATGGAGTTCCCGCAATACTTTGGCCGCATCATCCACGTCATTCATTGCAATCGTCTCCGTAACTTCCAACTCCAACATAGCGTAATCCACCCCATATTGTTCGACAATCGCTATCAGATGGCCTACGAAATCCGCTTGCTCCAGCTGCTTCAGCGAGATATTTATGCTTACCGGCAGTTCAATGCCCATCGCTTCCCATCTCTTCAACTGACTACACACAGAATGGATGATCAGTCGCCAATGGGGTTAATCATGCCGTTCTCTTCGGCAATGGGAATGAACTCGGAAGGCGGTATGAATCCCAGCTCTGGATGAATCCAACGAATCAAGGCCTCCATGCCTATGATTTGTTCACTTATCACATCGTATTTGGGCTGATAATACACTTTCAAATGATCTTCTGCGATACAGCGATGCATTTCTTGTTGAAGGACCGATTTACGCTCCACTTCCGAACGAAGGGACTCATCGTAGAAACAGTACATCTCTCCCGAACTATGCTTCGCCCAGTACATCGCTAAGTCCGCGTTCGCAATCAGTTCACTCAACATCATCCCATCCTCTGGATATACAGCAATCCCTATGCTCGCGCTCACATGTATCCGGTGCTCCTCATGGATAACGGGAGGTTCCAATTCGCCTATGAATTGCTTCACAAAGCTCTCCACCTGCTCATGTCCCATATTCGGCAAAAAAATGATGAACTCATCTCCGCTGTGACGGCAGGCGATCCCCCGTCCATGTGTGACAGCGCGAATTCGCTGCGCGACTTCCCTTAGGATATAATCGCCTAACTCGTGGCCTTTCGTATCATTGATCTCCTTGAATTGATTCAAATCCAAAAATAAAATCGAAGCTTGGGAATGAACGGTACCCCATAAACTGTTCACTTCGCGATAGAAGGCATGGCGATTGGACAATTGCGTCAATTGATCGAAATAAGCAAGGTGTTGAATGCGCTCCTGGCTTTCCAGGAATTTGGTCTGATCCTTCATGAGGATCGTGACGCCCAACACTTCATCCTTCAGCAGGTAAGGAAAGATTTTCACATCTAAGTACAGCGTTTTTCCTGACGCATTGATGACATGGGAGCGAAATGCGACCTTTTTGCTTCGCATCGCCTGCTTCATATGCTGCTTCCAAATATTCTCTTCATTCCGCATGATACACTGCATACCATCCCACTCCTCAATCGTCTGGAATTGTTGATAGACAAATTGATGATAAGATAGATTATTCGTCAGGATTGCGCCATCTCGGTCCAAAATCACAAGCGGTTCTTCCATCTGGTCAAATAAGGAACGATAGCGTTGTTCATTCACAAGCAATTCTCGTGTTCTCTCTTCGATGGCCCCGTTAAAATCGTCATTCAGACGAAAAAAACGGTTTAAATACGTATAGTCCTCCTTTGTAACTAACAACTGGCGGACCAAAACGAGAATACCGCTGAACAAGAGCGTCCATTGAACGATGGGTTCAAATCGCATATTGAGGCTGAAATATAAGGTTGGACATAACCAGAATAACGGCAGCACGTTCTTCAACATACTTTTCGAAAATGTATATCCCTGAAGAACAAGCGTTGAATCTTCCTTTGTATTCCGCAAGAAGGATAACACGACAAGACCCACTCCTAACGATGTCAGCGTGCCAACAATTCCGGCATAGTCCAACAACTTATGATCCAACGTTCCGTAGGTCAATTTATAGGAAGCAACTAGTATGGTATACGCTAAAAAAGCAGCTGTACTGAAGATAAGCAACCCTTTCATAAAGCGAGAAAGGTATCTCGTATACATTCGGCAGATTAGAATGGCAAGCAATAATGCATTCAAGTCCATGAGCGTATAGAAGGTCCATCTCATCAACATGACTTCTTGCCCATGATATGTAGATAATAGAACGAATATGGCTCCATAACATAGATACAGCAGAATCTCGATTGCTAAATGAATGCGATTCATCGCGGATCGAACAATGGATACGGCTACTAATAAGGAAATCACCTTCATAACCTTACTAGCTGCTAGACATATTTGCTTCACAAACACGATGTTCTGATCCATAGCATACCCTGCCCACGGCCCATCCCCGATCATGTACAGCAGTCTAGATACGACCAACGCAAAAATGATACATACGACTTGTTTCTTTGTTCTATTCTTGATATATTTCAACCCGAACAGCATGACACATATAGCTAGAACCGGTGTCGTTATTTTAAATATAGGTTGGATCGGATTACGCTCTCCAAACCAATCAAATCCCATGTAGAGAATCACGTATAATCCTCCATACACCAGGAATATGATCTTCTCAACGTTCGATTTTAGAACAGCCATATGATGAAAATCCCTCACTTTGTATATTCCAAATTTTTACTAATAATTTTAAAGATACTCTTCATCATAACCGCATGACTTTCCTAGGTGGAGTGACACGCTTCACAAAGTATATATTTACCAATAAACTTGCTTCCTCCGTGCGATAAGGTCATACTATAGGGGTAGAATAGTCAGAAGCCGATGTAGGCTTACCATTTCAATTGGCAAAGGAGTCCATACATATGCAGCAAGAGACATTGGAATTGTTCCGTACTTTAACTGAATTCCCAGCGGCATCCGGGTTCGAAAGAGAACTTCGTAAGCTTGTAAAAAGTGAAATCTCGAAATACACCGATGAAATTATTCACGATGCACTCGGTGGCGTGTTCGGCGTGATGCGTGGAGACGATCAAGGCCCGCGCGTAATGGTGACAGGACATTTAGATGAAGTAGGATTTATGTCCACGCAAATTACGGACACAGGTATGATTAAATTTACGACCCTCGGCGGCTGGTGGGGACAAGTCATCCTCGCGCAGCAAGTGGATGTGATCACACCAAACGGACCGATTCGCGGTGTTGTGGGCTCCATTCCGAAGCATCTATTAGATGAAGCAACAGCGAACAAACCCGTAGATCCAAAAGTGATGTATATTGATGTCGGTGCAGACAGCCGTGAAGAAGCCGAAGCTGCTGGAATCCGTCCAGGACAACAAATTGTACCTGTATGTGAATTTACGCCGATGATTAATCCGAAGAAAATTATGGCTAAAGCGTGGGATAACCGCTACGGGGTAGGTCTTGCGATAGAATTGCTTAAAGATTTGCATCGCGAGAACTTTAAATTACCGAACACGTTATTCGCAGGCGCAACTGTGCAAGAGGAAGTGGGGTTACGCGGAGCGCGTACAGCCGCAAACCTTATCCAACCCGATATTTTCTACGGGCTCGATTGCAGTGCAGCTAATGATATGACAGGTGACCGTAACTCCTTCGGTCATTTAGGCAAAGGCGCACTTCTTCGTATCTTCGATCCGACGATGATTACGCACCGCGGATTGATTGAATTCGTGCAGGATATTGCCGATACACACAAAATTCCTTACCAATATTTCGTATCGCCAGGCGGTACGGATGCGGGTCAAATTCACCTCAGTGGGAAAGGCGTGCCTTCCACCATCATTGGTGTCGTAGGTCGTTATATTCACACGCCTGCTTCGATCGTACATACAGATGATATCGATGCAGCCAAAGAATTGCTCGTTCAATTGGTCAAACATACGGATCGCACAACCTACAACACTATTGTAGAGAATAGCTAATCCGACTCATTTGAAATACAACAAACCCCGTAGATCTGGGAAGGTTAACATGGACCTTTTCCGAACTGCGGGGTTTTGTTATGTATTCGAAATGAAGATCAGCATTACATCAGGGTTATTCTTGATGTTCTGCTAATTGTTTCAGGCTGGATACCCGTTGATCAAGACGATCATATCCTTGAACGAGTGCTTCAATCTGCCCATCCTGATGTTCCATGCTCGCTGTCACCTCTTCAATCGACATCATATGCTGTTCCGTACTCGTAGCAATAGAGATCATACCTTGGGCCACCGTACCATACTGCTGTTCCAGATCGGTTACCGCAACACGCATCAGCTCTGCCTGACTGTTGACTTGGTTCGTGTTCCCCATAATCAACTGTACGATGCTTTCCACAGCATTCGTCGCCTCGACGCTCGATGTTACAGCGCCTTCGCCTTGATCGATGAGCTTCGCCGCATCCGTAATCTGGTTCTGAATACTTTCAAGGATGGAGGCAATATCCTGTGCGGCACGTTGTGAATGATCTGCCAACTTGCGCACTTCATTCGCGACGACCGCAAATCCTGAACCATGTTCCCCTGCGCGAGCCGCTTCTATCGCCGCATTCAATGACAATAGATTAGTCTGCGCGGAAATCTCACTAATGGTCTGCACGATGCTTCCCACTTGATCTGTCTGAGCCGTAAGCATATTCATCAATTGCACCGTTTCACGGATCATCGTCTGAACATGGCCAATCTCTTGGACGAGCGTGGATATCTGGCTATTCCCTTGCGTCACCAGCTGCAGCGTCTCCGTAGCATATTCATCCAACTGCCCGCTTCCCTCGCCGACATGACGAAGTGAACGTTCCACGGCTTGAACCGAAACATTCATTTGATGAAGATTACTCGTCTGCTGCTCAATCGAGCTTGAGATCTGGGCAAAGGTCCCCACGACTTCACGGGAGATACTGCTCGTCGTAACCACGCGTTCCTTTTGCTCCAAGCTAAATTCATTTAACATCGTGACCGATGCCCGAATCTCGGTTAAGAGCTTCTCTGCTTGTGCTTTGGATTGCAGTGCTGCTTCACTATTCTCCAGCACTTGCCGCTGCAGATTCTCGCTGAAGATGGCTGCCGCACACAATACGATCGTCGCTAGAACCACATACAAGAGTAAATAAATCAGAGGTTCCTTCGCAAACAAAACTTCGTGCAAAACCGGATGATAGAACACGTACAGCGTTGTCGCAAAACTAAGGACGCCGGTTAGCAGTACAGGTCGATAATTCGAATAAAGTGTCATGATGCCCATATTCACATACAAAAGGAGATACGTACTGAATATAGGGTTCGGGTCCGAGACCATAAGTAATAGAATAAGTCCTGACATAATTACCGGAACCAAATACATGATGTAATTAACTGCAATGCGCTTATACGTCAAGAATGTTGCTAATCCACAGCCTATTACGCCGCCAATGATTAAAGTATACACCATGCTGGCTTGAGCCCCTGCCGCAAGGTTCGTTGCCGTTCCTAGCACGATCATCGCCCATAATATTTTGACGAACAATCGGTTCCTTTTGTCTAAGATATGATGCTCTTTCAAAACGTACCCACATCCCATTCCTTGATTTATCTTACACCAGCGTGGCCACCCCTACTTCTTGCGTATCCGGCAGCAACCATTCAAATTCAGATTTGTTCCCCCAAATTTTACCCACGTGGATAATCGTAGGTATGACATCATCCCCTTTATATGCGATGCGGCCAGCAATCTGGCGTGCAGGGATATGGAACGATACACGAAGAGCCCGGGCAAATACCGGCTCTAGCAAGCAAATATAATAATTGAAATGATGCTTGTCCGCATAATTCACCATCGCCGACAGCAAACGCGAGATGTTCGCTCCCCGATGTTGTTTTAATAGAGCTACTTTGTCCACCTCTGCGACATGCGCAGTAGGTTCCATCAATTCTGGCTGCTCATGAAATGGTGCGATTTGATGAATGGGGTTGCTCTCTTCTGTGCAATAAGGCTTAATTTCGAAAGTCCCTACACTCACCCCTTCTTCATTGCTTACGATCATCCGATCCAGGACTTCTTGCTCATATTCGAGCTCAAACCCCTTCTCACGCCATACCTCTGTCCAAATGTGATGAAACACCAACAATTGCGAATGATTCTGAACTACCGTATACATCATACAACCCCTTCCCATTTTTAATTAAATTGTATATTTTTGTATGTTCACACCCCTCATTTTACTGACATTTCGGGAAAAGAACCATACAAACGCTATAAAATCCAACTAAAGACCTAGGAATAATTAAATATTAAATTAGTTATAAGGGGTGATGAGCTTTTTTTATTAGTTATTATAATGTATCGGCAGTACCAGTCATTTTTGTGAACGTTAGGACCTCACAGGTATTTCTCGACAAAATCTCGACAAAAAAAGCGTGTTGCTACTCTCTATCGCTGGAGTAGCAGCACACTTCGTAAAGGACGCGCCATCTTATGGTGTAGGGATACGGTCCATCTTTTTAGGGACATCATCGCTGGCGCACTAGCCACTAGTTATAGGGCTTCCCTCCTTATCAGCATCGTTAGTAGACTAACCTCTATATTGGATGGATCCAATATAGAACACCCATTTACCGCTTTATCGATTCTATATTGGATAAATCCAATAACTACGGTGGATATCTGCCCATTTCGTGCATATTTCTACTTCTATATTGGATTCGCGGCTAGGCCCCTTAAATCCGGAGTCTTACCCTACAAAAATCACTCGTTCGTAGCATAGCTCTTTTTTTCGAGCCATTACATTGCTTTATGGAATGCCGAGGTGTCCTCCAGCGTTTTGACCCACTTGGAAAATACCGCTGGAGCCATCCGTTTCAAGCTACCATGCATCTTGCGGTTATTGTAGAAATCCATGTACTTATCGAGTACCTCACAAGCCTCTTCAAAGGTCATGAATTCTCTTTTACTGAATATATCGCGCTCTAGAATACTGTGAAATGACTCAATGTAAGCATTCATATTAGGCGTTCGCGGTGGGATGCGTTCATGAACGATGTCTAGGCACTCACACATGTCTCCGAATAGTTTGCTGACAAATTGCGGCCCATTATCTGTGCGGATCACAGGATTCTCTTCACCCGGGTTAACTCGATTCTGTAAAGCATAACAAAGCGTCTGGACGGCATGCTTGGCCTCGCATACTAGACCTTTGTACTGGCCAACAACGACGCGATCAAACACATCAATGATGCTGAGTATAAAAAAGAAGCGCTTCTGCTCGACGGCATAGCCGTATTTAATATCCATTTGCCACAATTGGTTAGATCCTGTTATTAATCGGTTCTTCGGTAGTCTTCGCGGGTGCTTCTGTATGCGCTGACGTGGTTTCTGAAGAATGCCTAGCTCATCACATAAGCGGTAGGCCTTCTTTTTATTCAAACTAACGTTATATTGATCACGAATGCACTGCGCAAGAAGCTTGTAGCCGTAGACGTGTTCTTCGCCCTCGATGAGCTCAAGCAGCCACTCGTTGATTTGTTCATCACTCACTTGTTCACCCGTTAACGTATGGGAATATCCCGGTACAGGGCGTCCTTTTCGGCTTTCTGTGGAACGTTCCGGCCCAGGATTAGCGGCCCTCTTCCTACGATCGTAATATGTGGACTCTGAGAGGCCAAGGATACGCAGAACCACTGCTGTTGGTTCGCCCCGCTTAATGAATGGTTCCGCTATTTCGAATTTTTCGGATAAGCAGGGTTTTTCTTTTTTAGCAACTCACGCAGTATCTCAATCTCAAGTTCCTTCTCGCCAAGAACTTTAACTGCTTTTTCGTAGCGTTGTTCCACATTTTGAAGTCGTTGCAGCTCTTGTAAGTACTCGTCAGTCATTGGAATCTCTTCTGTGGGAATGGAGTCACGGTACTCTTTTACCCACAACCGAATGGTTTCAGGATGGATGTCATGTAAGCGGGCTAATACCCCCACCTTGATACCAGCCAACGCTTCCTTCACAATTTTAAGTCGTACTTCCTCTTTTAATCTCTTGCCACCCATACGAATCATCTCCCTTATTCCTAGTTTAAATTATTTGGGTAGGAAGACTCCAGTTTAATTAGGGGGCCTAAGAGTTCGTCCACTATAGAGGAGGATTCGCGCTGATTTTGACCTCTTACATTGGATTTATCCAATATAACCGGGGGAGGCTGCAATTAGTGTAGCAATGCCATCAATGCATGGATCACACGTAATGTTCCTAGCGTACTCACGTTATACACGCCTAGCATTTCTTAATCATCTAAGGGATATAACACCGTCGCCTCAACATCCCCAAGCATCGTGGCATTATTTTCAAACAGATTCGTGATACGACCGATACGCTCCGCAAAAGTTATAACGCTTTCATTTCCTCCGATATAAGCTTCATCACCTGCAATTGATCCTTATACTGCTTCTGCAGGTCATCCGAATCGCTTAACGCTTCCATATAGCGGCCTGCAAACACATGGTATCCGTCCATTAATAAGCGCCGCACAAGCGCTAACCCGACTCCGCGATCCGCGCCGGTTACGATGGCACACCACACCATTCATTTCACTTCTCTATCATATTTTAGTTCTTAAATTGAACAAACTCCTCTGCATGGGAACGAATATACGCTCCAATTCGCGCCCGCGTGATGGGCGCAAATTGATGGAACATCTTATCGAACGGCGACAATATGGCATACATCGTCTCATCGAATCCTAGATTGTAAGGATGCAGCGGAAAATATTCGGGATTGATCGCTTGCTGCTGCGAATCAAAGATATGTTCAATTTCCTCCAACAATTTCGCCATCGTCGGGTCTTGGAAATACTCCATGCTCCATCGAATCCCCTGCCACTGTATCGGCTGCGCATAGAAGTACGCACTCCACCAGTAAAATTCCGCCTGAGATTTCGTCACATGATAATAGTAAGAATTGAAAAAAAACAGAGCGCGCTGCCCCGTACTTAAACCTTGATAGAATTGCTTCTTCGTAATTAACGCATCCACATGCGTCTCCATTCGAAATGCTTCTTTATATGCCTCAATGAGCGGCTCAAAACATACAGAAACCAATTCTTCATCCGGTGTCGAATCCATAAGATGACGCTCGATGTATATTTCCATATCCGCTTCACGCTCCTGCTTCTACTATACCGAATTTAATTCCACGATCATAGAATAAAAACAACATACATTCCCCGAATCGCAAAAAAAGAGCCCATCTACGAGAGTTGGACTCTTAGATCCTACACCAAATGGCAAGCTACATAATGCTCATGCCCGACATGGCGGAATTCAGGAACTTGTTCTTTGCACATTGCCGTAGCAAACGGGCACCGCGTATGGAACTTGCAGCCTGTCGGCGGATTCGCCGGGCTCGGTATATCTCCCTTCAGCACGATACGATCGCGTTTCAGCTTCGGAATCGGGATTGGGACCGCTGACAATAAGGCTTTGGTATACGGATGGAGCGGATTACGGAACAATTCATCCCGCGATGCCGTCTCCATCATCGAGCCGAGATACATCACGCCGATCCGGGAACATAAATGCTCCACGACGCTCAAATCATGCGAAATGAACAAGTACGTCAAACCGCGTGTCTCCTGCTGATGCCGAAAGAGGTTAATAATTTGTGCTTGAATAGACACGTCGAGTGCCGAGACGGGTTCATCCGCAATAATCAAATCCGGGTTCAGGACCAACGCGCGCGCAATTCCGATCCGCTGCCGCTGTCCCCCCGAGAATTCATGCGGGAACCTGTCATAGTGATATGACGACAAACCGCAGGACGCCAGCACTTCTTCTACGCGATCGCGAATCTCGCCTTTCTGCAGCATCCCATGATCCAAGAGCGCCTCGCCAATTGCATCTCCTACACGAACGCGAGGATTCAATGAGCTATATGGATCTTGGAAAATCAGCTGCATTTGCGGGCGAATCTGGCGTAACTCTTTACCTGATAATTCATGAACGTCTATACCTTTAAACTTGACTTCACCCGCTGTCTTATCATGCAGACGAAGGATCGTACGCCCCACCGTACTCTTCCCGCTCCCTGACTCGCCGACGAGCCCGAACGTTTCCCCCGGTTGTATGGAAAAGCTGATATCATCGACCGCCTTCACATGACCTACCGTACGATTCAATAAGCCGGAGTTGATCGGAAAATACTTCTTCAGATGATTCACTTCAACTAATGGCTCAGACATCAGCAATTCCCTCCTCGTACAACCAGCATGCCACTTTTTGCGTGCTGCCTCCGACTTCTTTCAACTTAGGCTGCTGCGTCTCACAGATCGACATGCACTGTGCGCAGCGTTCGTGGAAATAACAGGACTCCTTCAGCGACAGGGGATTCGGGACTTGGCCCGGAATCGAGTACAGCTGCTCTTGACGCTGATTAATGATCGGCTTGGATTTCAATAATCCCTTCGTATAGGGATGCTTCGGATTGTTGAAGAGTTCAACAACCTCACCCTCTTCCACTACTTTGCCGGAATACATCACCACCACATAATCCGCCATTTCGGCGACGACACCTAAATCATGCGTAATGAGAAGAATCGACATGTTTGATTTCTCTTTAATCTCGCGAAGCATGTCCAGAATCTGTGCTTGTATCGTAACGTCCAAGGCGGTCGTCGGCTCATCTGCGATCAACAACTTTGGATGACACGAGATCGCAATCGCGATCATAATCCGCTGCAGCATGCCGCCGCTCAACTCATGCGGATACGAATCGAAAATCTGCTCCGCACGCGAGATCCCCACTTGCTTGATCAATTCAATGGCACGCAGACGCGCTTCTTTCTTCGAAAGCTTCTGATGCTGCATTAATGGCTCCGTGATCTGTTGTCCAATCGGTAAGACCGGATTCAAGGAAGACATCGGTTCCTGGAAGATCATCGCGATCTCATTGCCCCGTATGGTGCGCAATTCATTCTTGCTGAGATCGAGCAAGTTCTCGCCGTCAAATCCGATCTTGCCGTTCACGACCTTCCCCGTCGTTCCTTCGATCAGTCCCATAACGGACATCGCTGTAATACTTTTACCGCAGCCGGACTCCCCGACAATACATACCGTCTCGCCTTCGCGAACACGGATGCTGACATCATCGACCGCCTTCACCGTGCCCTCTTCCGTGTAAAAATAGGTACTTAAACGATCGATTTCAAGTGTATTTTTCATTGTAGCCACCTACTTCTTGTGTTTAGGATCCAGAACGTCCCGAAGCCCGTCACCGAAAATATTAATCGCAATGACCGTGGAGAATATCGCAAATCCCGGCGGAATCCAGAGCCAAGGATGCTTCTCGAAGTCAATCACGTTATTGGCCGAATCTATCATGTTCCCCCATGTCGCTGTAGGCGGTGTCACACCCAGTCCGAAATAACTAAGTACAGACTCTGAGAGAATCGCCCCCCCGATACTTAAGGTGGCAACGACAATTAATAGAGGGAACAGGTTCGGCAATAAATGATTAAAAAGCTTCCGACGGTCGCGTAAACCAAGCACAACGGCTGCCTGCATGAATTCACGTTCCCGCAAACTCAGCATCTGTCCGCGAACAAGCCGCGCAAGACCAGGCCAACCTACAAAACTTAACATCAACATAACAATGTACATCCGTGAATCAACGGGTACTTTCCATTCGGATAGCAGCGCACCTAAAATGAATAGAATCGGCAGCCCCGGAATGGTCAGCAGCAAATCTGCGATACGCATAATTACTTGATCGACGATACCGCGATAGTAACCTGCAATTGCACCAAGAATGGAGCCAATAAAGACAGACAGCAGCATGGATGCCAATCCGACGGTCAACGAAATCCGTCCTGCTTGCAGCAGCCGAGTCATCACGTCACGGCCTAGCATATCCGTACCCAGCCAATGTTTCAGGCTTGGTGCCTTGTTCATCGCGGTTACATTAATTTTCCCATCGGTATAAGGCGAGAATAAAGGACCCACAAAACAAGCCAGGAACATCAAGATCACAAAAATAAGGCCTGACATGGCTAACTTATTCTTACGAAGTTTACGCATCGATTGCGTCCATAAGGAGGATTTCACGGCTGTATGGTCCTGCCGACTTGATTTAACGACTTCACTGCTCATCGTAGACATGATGTTTCCCCCCTTACAATTTCACGCGCGGATCGGCGAGATGATATAAGATATCTGAGATTAACGTTCCGATAACCGTCAACACGGCAATGAACATGGTAAAGCCCATCAACAGCGGATAATCCCGTGACCCGAACGACTGCATATACAATTGGCCGATTCCAGGCCAGTTAAAGATCTTCTCAATAATGATGGATCCACCGAACAAGCCTGGGAGTTCAAACCCCACCAGCGTAATCGCTGGAAGCAGTGCATTGCGAAGCGCATGGCGGAAGAGCACCGTTCTTTCGGTTAACCCCTTGGCACGCGCCGTCCGAATGTAATCTTGTTGAATGACATCAATCATGTTACTACGGAAATAACGTGTCAGTGAGCCCACTCCAAGCAAGGTCATGACCACGACAGGCAGCGTCATATGGTGAATAACTTCCTTCACGTAGGCCCACCCCGTCGCATTGCTTCCTGTCGTCATCATCCCACCCGGCGGCAGCCACTTCAGATCGACAGCCAAGGTCTTGATGAGAAACAGACCAATGAAGAAGGACGGGATCGACATCGCTGCGAAAATAAAAATCATGACAATGGTATCGAACCAAGAATATTGTTTATACGCGGAAATAACCCCAATAACCACAGCAATCACCCAAGTGAGAAAAGTCGATACGATCGCAAGCAGGAACGAATTCCAAATGTATTCATTAAATAAGGTTAATACGGGCTTCTGCTGCGCGAGTGAATAACCGAAATCCCCATGCAGCGCATTTTTCATCCAAATGAGATACCGCTCAAATACCGGCTTATTCAACCCATACAAATCGCGCAATTCTGCCTTACGTTCGGCAGACATCTTCAAGTTGCCCGAGACGAAGTCCCCAGGCGTTAAAGCATAGAGGAAAAAAATCAACATGGATGCACCAATCAAAATTAATACCATGTAGATCAGTCGTTTGGTTAGATATGTGCTCATGACGGGCTCCTTCGTAAATGTGATGTGTCCCCTATCTACGAACAAGACAGGGGACATCATCAGATTTTAAAGTTCTAATAACAATTATTTCAACGTCCATTCTGGAATGCTTGTAGAGAGACCACGGAACGGATTTAAGTTGAATCCTTCAATACGTCCGTTGTAAGCATAGACTGATTTACCATAGCTTGTGAAAATATAAGGTGCATCTTCATTGATCACTTGATAGAGCTCTTTATAAACCGCTTTACGCGCTTCGATATCGTTCGTTGCAAGGCCTTTGTCGTACAATTCTTTGATTTTTGGATTGTTGTATCCTTTGACTTCTCCGTTCACAAAGGAAATCACGCCATCGGACGGATCCGTAAGAATAGGGGTAGAGAAAGATACCAAGTCAAAGTCCCCGCTCTCGAATTTCGCAATTTGGGAGTTGAAGTCTGCGAATTGCTCCGCTTCCAACTGCACACCGATCGCCGCATAGTTTTCTTTAGCTACCGCAATGAAAACATCTGTTCCTTTTTTCTTCGAGCCGATAAAGTGAATTTTCAGCTTCTTGCCGTCTTTTTCACGAATACCGTCAGATCCTTCTTTCCAGCCTGCTTCATCCAGCAATTGCTTAGCTTTCTCTGGATCATAGTTGTATGGATTAATGCCATCTTCTGTATAGGACCATGAGCTCTGCGGTGTTGGGATATTCGCAATGGCTGCAGCACCTTGGTTCGAATCCACGTAAATCGTTTTGCGATCCAATCCGTAGGTCAACGCTTGTCTTACTGCTTTATCTTTGAGCGTCTCGTGCTCCATGTTGAATTGCAAATAGCCGTAGTTGCTTGCCGTATAAGGCTGCAAGTTCAAAAAGCCTATTTTTTTCAGACGATCGATGTTGTCCGTTGTGGCTTGGAAGCCTCCGAAATCTTGCTCTCCCGTTTCAACGAATTGGAATGTGTCGCCCTCTGTTGTTTTATAAATGAAATGTTCGATTTTCACTTTGCCCTTGTAGTAATTCTCGTTCGCCACGAAACGAACTTCTTGCCCTGGAATGAATTTCTCCAATTTATAAGGACCATTACCTACAGGTGTTGCATGTAAATTCTTGATGTAATCCAATTGACCGAATTTATAATCCTTGCCGTAGTAAGCTTTGGACAATACTTCCGATCCAAGCGTCAGCAATGCTGTCGCATTAACTTTATCTAAAGTTACCGAAATGGTTTGCGGATCAATTACTTTAATGCCTTCAATCGTTTTGGCTTTGCCTTCTTTGTAAGCTTCTCCGCCTTTGATATGTGCAGACAGGAGATCATACCCGCCGTCATAAGCTTTATCATGCAAGATCGTCCATGTGAATGCGACGTCATCAGCCGTCAATGGCGAGCCATCGCTGAACTTCGAATCTTTACGAAGATGGAATGTATACGTCAATTGATCATCCGAGATATCAAAGCTCTCAGCCAAATCAGGAATCGGTACGCCGCTGTTATCTACGGTTACAAGTGAAGAATACAAGAGTGAAGATACGTTACCGTCATAACCGCTTTGTTGAAAATAAGGTGTGAACGCGCCACTCGGATCTGTCAGCCCAACGATAACGGTATCCGTACGCTTCTGAGCCAGCTCAGGAAGCTTCGATATATCCGTTGCTTTCAATAATTCGGTTAAACCCGAAGAAGTCTCCGTTGTTGCTTGATCTGTCGTTGTCGTTGTTGTGGATGCAGCGTTTCCTTCTGCAGCAGGCGTGGATGATTGTTGCGAGCAAGCCGATAGGAGCAACGCGCCGCTAATAATAACTGTCAGTAAGGAGAATAACCCTTTTTTCATAAACCTCTCTCCGATCATTTTCTAATATTTTCTTTTCCATATACAATTCCGACCTGTTAAGTATGAATTGTTTTTGTTAGGTTTATTATAGGAGCACGAAGCGGTTCTGTAAAGAGAGAACTAGAAATTTTTTCTGCGAATACAGAAAATTTTAACACTTTAACGTAAAAAAGAAGCCTCCAAAACCGTGTAACCACAGGGTTTTAGAAGCTTCTTTATGTTTCAAAAAATATTATCGTCCTTCAACATAACGGAATAAAATGTCATTCATTTCATGTAATGCCTTCGGTCGAAGACTGTATTCGGTGAGAACCTCACCTTCAAAGTGCGCATGAATGAAACCCGCACTCCGCAATTTGAAGAGATGATCATGCGTAATTCCTTTGGACAACTTCAAGTGACGCACGATTTCGATAAACGAATGGGGACCTTGGTGTAAGAAGCGTAAGATTTTCAATCGGCTCATCTCGCCAAGAGAGCGGATCATGCGATAATGATGCGGTGAAAATTCATCGGTTTCATTCGGATATTGACGCGATGCATAATGACACATGGTTACCTTCTTAAAATGCCAAATCACATTCAACGGTTGGAAGTGATATTGCGGCACCAGTATGATCTCCTCTAAGCCATTGATCGGCTTGAACATCAAGCCATTCGTCGTATCGTCGATGAATTCAGCAGGTGTCATGGTCGGCAGGGCAGTTTGTCTGCGGCCGGCCTCTAATCGAAGCGCATTCAAGATTTCCGGATCCACGTATTGAAAATATTCCTCGTTCCATGCGGTAAACAACCGTAAGGCGTGAGACCGGAAAGCGTCCATATCCTCAGGAAATTGGTTACCATACCCGGCTAACAGCTCATACAAATCGCCAACCGAATGTCCCTCAATCCATTGAATCGCATCTTCAGGACATTCTGCGCCTCCTGGGCATATCATCGCAAGCAAATACATGTGACGCCAGTCGCCATTCACTTCCGTTAGTTCAAGAAGCCGTGTCAACTCAGGGGATAGCCGACGCTCAGTATCCTTGACCCAGGTGAACGCTAGATCAATCTTCTTATACGATTTGCTGCAAATATACGTATGCAGACTACTGATGAACTCATGCAGGGGCGTAAAATTGACGCTCAAGCGGTAATCCAATTTCACACACTCCTCTCCAATTCCCCAAGTGCTCTGATGCTACTGGTACTAGGAAATCATGACTTATCTTTTAAATGTATTAAATTACGCGGAAAATTGTCAAGTCCATAACAAGGGGGCTGCACATACGATGCAGCCCCTCTCACTTACATGTTCTTCAATTTATAAAATTCACCTTGACTGGTCTGAGGTGATCGCACACCTCTTAGGGATTAGCCGACGCCATTGTCACCGTATGCTTCAGTCGGCAGTTCTCCATGTGGGCGGATTGTACGCCATGCGAGTTCCGCAAGAAACATAAGGATCAAATCCTTCACTTGACGCCGATGATTTTATCTTAGCTTTTATTGTTCAATCTCGATCCATTCACCGTCTTCCGGTATGAACATGCGGTTATGAATTCCTTCTTCGCTAAGATGTTGACGCAGCACATCCCGGGTTACGTAGCAGTGGTTGATCGCATCCATATGAACCGCTACGACTTGCGTATACGGAGCATATGAATGGACTGCGGCAACATCTTCCGCGGTCATCGTAATGGGATCGCCTTCGGCAAAACGGGCGCCGCCCGCATTCACGATCGTAATCTCGGGATGATATCGATCCAAAGCTGCCGATACATCCTCACACCAGATGGTGTCTCCCGCGATATAGATGGACGGCTCTCCATCCGCTTGCAGCACGAATCCGGAAACAGGCCCCATCAAGTGACCAATTTCACCGGTACCGTGCTGGCCATTCGTACGATGAACTTGTAGACCCTGCCAAGATTGAGTCGTATCAACAGGAACGATCGCCGTAAATCCATGCTCCGCAATCCGCTCTTCATCCCCCGCTTGGCAGAGAATCGGCGTTGACTTCGATAACGCATCCATGGCAGCCTGGTCCCAGTGATCTTGATGGAGATGTGTCAGGAGTATAACATCCGGCTGACACCACGTACTTAGGTCATCTGGCAACGAGACTAATGGATTCCGACGATCATTGGTCGTGTTCCAAATCGGCGGATTCACGCCTAATTCGCTAAACATCGGATCTACAAGAATATTTATCCCTGCATATTTCAGCCATAGACTGGCATTTCGAATAAGTTGTATGTTCATGATTTCTTCCTCCTCTTCTTCCTGTTAAAATTATAACCAAGGCTGCGATCGCGGCATATCACTTGGTGAAACCATTAAAGCTTTTTTATTTTCACGATGAAAGGATTTGACGCTAGATGCAAGATTTGTCCATTGATACAGTGGATTTAAGCATATTGCAGTATTTAATCGAGGATGGTACACGTTCCCATAAGGACATCGGACAACTCGTCCATCTCACGGGGCAAGCCGTAGGAGCCCGGGTGCGTAAATTGCAGGATATCGGGGTCATTGAAGGATATACCGTACGGTGGAATCCGGAGAAGCTTGGATTCTCCGTGCAAGCGTTCATCACGATCTTCCTGACAAGCAACCAAGCGCACACCTCCTTCCATTCCTTTATCAAGAACCGGGATGAAGTCGTAGAAGCCTTTCGCGTGAGTGGTGAGGGCTGTTACTGGATGCGCGTGCGTGCTGAATCCCCCTCGCAGCTCAATGATTTCTTGGAAGAGCTGTTGAAGTACGCGAATTATAAAGTTAGTCTTACCTTAGGGCAGATTAAATAAGAAACCGGGATATCATCTGCTCCAACACGAAAACAAACCTAGAGATTCTCCTCAAGGTTTGTTGTATCAGAATTTTATCCTATTTCACTGTAATCGAACCGGCTTCACCCGTATCCACATGATACGAAAAGGTTCCCTCGTGCGGGTTATTGAATAGAAATACATTTTGCCCAGTTACGAGGGGCGCATTTATTCCTAATGTTTCTGAAATCAGCTGATGTCCTGCTCCCATCTCTGGTTCGACCTCAATAATTAACTTAGCCATCGACTTTATGACAAAATCTGTATTTTTAGGAACGAAACCAATTTTTGTCAAGCGAACGGTAGCTGTCTGAAGATCGTTCTCCTCATCCATCACCGCATTTTGCGTGTTTGGCTGGCCAATTTGTCCGATCCCTATATTGTCTTTCTGTATTACCACAAAGCCCGCTAACCCAAGAGCAATGATAGCGAAGATCATCGTAATGGCATAGGATGGCTTCTTTGCAGCACTCTTTTTCTTCGCAGTAATCTTGTTGGTCGCGGAGATATTCTTCTCCATGAATTTCATGATCGCATAGGTTGCAACAATAAACACAATCATCGTCATGAATACAATTTTGTCTGTGGCAAAGAACTTCAAACCGAAAATAGTACCTAATATTCCACCAGTTATTCCCCCAATGATACCATGCAGTCCTGCCCGCACTCCTAAAGGTCTACCCATCCCAAAACCAGCGATGATGGCAAATGCAACAGTAGCGGACAATGACGGCCACAACTGATAAATAAAGATTTGTGTTACAGCGATCCCGAAGGCAACGCTTGTTAATATGCTCCAGATTATGCAGATGACACTACCAGCAGTGTGATGTAATCGCCCCTTCATTCGGTAAGTATGCCATACGATATACATCGTTATTAAGATAACAAGGGTTAGACTTCCATAGTTAAGCAACATACCGCGCATTCTCCTCCTTCTTAGGTGTTATAGTTTTGAGGCAAAATCCCAATCTGGATAAACATAAGGCACTTCTGGAGCATCCGCTGGTTCAATTTTCTCCACGTTGATTTTCATCACCTTTTGCCCCTGATGGTCGGTTGCTTCAATGATTCCAGATATCGACACCCACGAATCGTCCGCGTAAGCACTAGCATCCATCGACTCCGCTATAATGCCGTAAGGGGAAATATCAGCAATACAATGTGTCATAGCCATCCTGCCGATGATAAACTCCGTTCCGGTCATACCCGCTTCTCTATAGATGAATCCCTTTATCGTTATGGGTTTGCCAACAAAGTTGCCGACAAACGTATTCAGCGCCTGCAACTTCTCGATAAACCACTCATCCTTCATTACAATCGTATCTTCTTGGTACAGCTTCATGCCGAGCTTCGCATAATCTTTGTTATACACATCCGTCTTAAATTTCGCTTTCAATTCCGGATCTTCATTCCCGTCGAGTTCTACGAACGCCCCCTGCTTCATACCCGTCGATAAAGATGCTCCTCCTAAATGGATGCCTTTTGTTTGTACGAGAGAACCTGCCAAGGCGATATTCGGCAGTGCAAGGCCTAACAATAAGGGGAGAATAAACAACCCGTAGAATGCGATGTTCTTCCACCATCCTCTAGGAAGGTCATGATTATGCCCATCGCTATGGTCATGACTGTGGCTATGATCATCCCCACAATCGCATAAAATCACTTTCTTGTTCAATGAAATGATCGAGATATACAATTGGAAGATCGCGATAAGGAGTAGTATAACCCCCGTTATTTTCAAATAAATCTCAAGCTGCGGAACAACATATAACTGTATTTGACCAGAGATAACCAAATAACCGATCATGACCGCGAACCCAAGCAGGATGAAGGCACGTGTAAAATGGTGGATGCTGTCTGCGTTGATTTTCCTCATCTATGATATCCTCCCGCCAACATGAAATGGATTGCACTCATTTAATGGAACACCAGCCATTCCGCTAAGAATGAGCCTGATAAGACAAGGACAAAAACGAATATAGCAAGGAGTGCTACAAATTTGGCCCGAAATACGGCCAACATCATGAGAATCCCCTTCAAGTTAATCATGGGTCCAAATACCATAAATGCAATAAGAGATCCCGTCGGAAACACAGGTAGAAAAGATTGTGCTACAAAAGCATCGGAAGTTGAGCATAAGGACAACACGAAGGCTAAACCCATCATGAGTAAATTGGCACTGGTCTGACTGCTGCCCAAATGAACTAAACTTTCATTAGCGACAAAGGTTTGCAGCAAGGCGACAAGCAACGAACCAAACACCAAATATTTACCCATATCAAAAAACTCGCTTACGACGTGCCCCATGACTTCTATACATTTATTGCTGAACAACGCTCGTTCCTTAGGAGCATCGTAATGATGTTGGTGATGATGATGATGATCATGATGATGCTGATGGACCTCTGACGATGATGTATCCTTCACCTTTAGCTGGTCTGTTCTAACAAAACGGTATACAAATAGTCCGACAATAAGTGCCACGATAAATGCAAGTCCCATGCGTGTGTACGTAATTTCCGGACGTGTGCGAAACGCGGTGAATGTCGACCAGAACACGATTGGATTCAATACCGGTCCGACGAGGATAAAGGTGGTAGCAGCGTGCAAAGGCATTCCTTTTTTGATTAGCTTGCGAATGGCCGGCACTATCCCGCATTCACAAATCGGAAAAATAATGCCCAACACGCTAGCTGTAATAATGCCTAACACTGGGTTTTTGGGAATCATCCGTTGAACGGTCTCATCGGACACAAATACTTGGATCAATGCGGATACAATGACCCCTATAAGAATAAAAGGCATTGCCTCCAGCACAATACTGATAAACATGGTCTTGAAAATTTGCAGCTTTGGATTGCTTAAAAGGGTACCCGGCGCATAGTTGGAAAACGCATATAAAATAAAAATGAGTATGAGACTAACGAAAGCGAGCGCATTGGTATGGAATCCTGCTGCACTCTTTGGCGTTATATCTTTGCGCACGCTAAGCCCTCCCTGTGTATTATATAACTCTCTCAATTAACCACATCGCACCTAATAGAAATGCGATAGATGATCCGACGATTATTGAGCTTCTTGCATACTTCCAACGGAACATTAAGGTAAGCAGCGGCAGCAAAACAAGGATCATCAGGAGCTGTACCGATTCAATCCCTAAGTTGAAGCTTAACAAATCGACGGCCAGTTCACTTTTCGGGAGATTCATCTCTTTCAAAATATCCGCGAACCCCATACCGTGAATTAAGCCAAATAGGAACGTAAGCACCCAACGATGGCTCACTTGTTTGCGCACAATATTATCAACGGCAACGACGCAAATACTGATGGCAATAGCAGGCTCGACAATGAATGGAGGTACATTCATATAACCAAGAACCGTGAGGGACAGCGTGATACTATGGGCAATGGTAAAGGCTGTTATCATCGATGCGTATTGCTTGAACGATTGTCTAGCAATCAAAAGGGAGAATAGGAACAATAGATGATCGTATCCGGTTAAAATATGATTGATGCCAAGCTTGAAGAAGGAAAGCCAGCCCGACGTCGTATGACTAGATTCCGATTCTGTCGCATGACTGGAAGATGCTTGTTCTGCAGATTGGGACGCTTGTGCTACCTGTTCCTGCTGCTGATCGCCATCATGAAGACTAGCGAAGTCCGATTCTGTAAGCATCATCGTCCACGTACGGTCGCCACCCGAGAGAGCGGCTGTTGTCTTCTTGTCTCCATAGTTAATCGTTACGAGATTGACATAATTTGTTTTCGTATCGTCTGCGTACAATGGATCGATTAACGACACCTGTTGAGAAGCCTTGACTGCAGGAAATATCAACTTCAGTACGACTTGCGTTGCATCTCCTTTGCGGTTTAAAACCAAACTTTCCGATTGGCTCGCTGACTGCGTTGTACCATCGATATTCATTTTAATATTTGTCTTCAGCAGGTCTTCGAAGCTGGTTTTTATTGCATCAAATTCTTCTTGTTCAAGCATGCCGTTGCCGTTCGTGTCACCATCAGTCAACTCTATGACAGAAAGCTCGTCCAGCGCATAAGTCATTTCGATATGCGATTTCGTAAGTGTTAGTGTTGTATAGCTAGCACTGTAAGCATGAGCATCCGCGATTTGAACAACGGGTAAACCCATGATAGAAACGATAAAGGTCCATATGAAAATGCTCGCTTTAAACTTTAGCTTCATCTTGCTATTCCTCCTGAAATTTACGATCTTGCTGCATGATGAGAAAAACTCCGCCGAAAATATTATAAATTCTATTGTGGTAATAATAAGGATACCTACGTTTAGTAGGTATCCCCTTAGTAACATTTTACTTGCTTGCATTTAATAGATTAAAGATAATCTGTGCAGCTTCAGCGCGTGTTGAAATCCCTTGTGGATCAAATTGGCTCGCTGAACGGCCTTGAATGAGCTTTAACAGTGAAGCTTCATTTACATATTCCAACGCCCAAGCCGAGATTTTATCCGCATCCTTGAATATAGCAGCTATATGGCCAGATGTGGATTTACCATGAATAACTTCATAAGCACGCATCATCATCGTGACCATTTCCTCACGAGTAATTATCGTGTTTGGTTCAAAGAACATGGTGCTTTTGCCATGAACAATTCCTGCTTGTACAGCAATCGCAATCGCTTCGGCATACCAATCCGTATCCTTCACATCAGAGAATGATAATGAACCTTTTTGTTTCAACTGCAGGGCTCTTACCAACATTGCCGTAAATTCAGCACGTGTCACTTTTCCGTTAGGACTAAAGGTTGTTGCACTCGTTCCGTTGACGATTTGCTTCGCGGCCAATTGTTGAATGACATGTACTGCCCAGTGCGAAGCTGGAACGTCGCTGAACATTTTTATGGACTCCAGCACGGCATATTTACTGAAGTGGTTAACTTGAGCAACCAATTCACCATTGCTGTATTCTCCACCAACGAACTCCAAGGTTCCTTGATCGGTAATGTAATAGATGCCGGCTAACTCTGGATTCATGGAATTATCCACTTTTAGATGAATCGTAATCGGTTCGTTAAATTTGGATAATTTCATTTTCTCTCCTGAGGCTGTTTGGTAGATTAGACTGAACTCGTAGATGCTTCCTCCAAGTTTGAAAGATGTATGCTTCGAATCCTGCACACTAGCCATAATGTTGCCTGCTTGTTGATTAGACAGTGGTTCAAATTTCAAGGAGATGCTGCCATCCTTCAAATCTTGCGCAGAAACACTTCCTACTAACCCTTGAATCAATTGAGGCGGGATAACAACAGTAACCTTATCCGACTTCACTTCCAGCTTATTCCCTTTTAGTTTATCCGCATAAATGCCTGGAATTACAACTTCCAACGTATTAGACGGCACGACTACAGTTAACTTGCCAGCTATGCTGCTTGCGAGTTGTTCAGATGTTATGCGAACAACGCCCGGTACACTCGGCTCCTCCGGTTTTGTCGGCTTTGTCGGTGGTGTTGGTGTTGTCGGTTGTGTTGGTGGTGTCGGCGGTGTTGGCGCTACTACGTTTGTTGTAAACGTCAGCGTCGTTTCCTGTCCTGCTGGCACCTCTCCATTCGCCTTCACACGTACTTTGACGATGTGATCCCCACTTAGATCTGGTAAATGATTAGGATCGTATGCTGTCCATAGTCCGTTATCCATCCTATATTCCATCGTCTCGTCTATGCCTAGGATGACATCATTCACATCATCTGCCGTTACGTTCGGCGCTGCGGGTTGTCCTGGAATGACTTCGCTTGCGATAGTAAACGTCAGCGTCGTTTCCTGTCCTGCTGGCACCTCTCCATTCGCCTTCACACGTACTTTGACGATGTGATCCCCACTTAGATCTGGTAAATGATTAGGATCATATGCTGTCCAAGGACCGCGATCAATCATATACTCCATCGTCTCGTCAATGCCTAGGATGACATCATTCACATCATCTGCCGTTACGTTTGGCGCTGCGGGTTGTCCTGGAATGACTTNGTAAATGATTAGGATCATATGCTGTCCATGGTCCGTTATCAACCATATATTCCATCGTCTCGTCTATGCCTAGGATGACATCATTTACGTCATCTGCCGTTACGTTCGGCGCTGCAGGTTGTCCTGGAATGACTTCGCTTGCGGCAGTAAACGTCAGCGTCGTTTCCTGTCCAGCTGGCACCTCTCCATTCGCCTTCACACGTACTTTGACGATGTGATCCCCACTTAGATCTGGTAAATGATTAGGATCATATGCTGTCCATGGTCCGTTATCAACCATATATTCCATCGTCTCGTCTATGCCTAGGATGACATCATTTACGTCATCTGCCGTTACGTTTGGTGCCGGTGGAACTGGTGTTGGTGAAGCAGGGATAGGTACACCTGTAATGATGATGTCGTCTATTCGATCTGTTCCACCAGACCCTGTTGCACCGCCATTCACACTCGTTAATGAAGTATTAAGCCATCGAATGTAAAGCTCTTGTTGATTGTCTGCAGCTGAAGGCAATGCATAATACGTTGCTGCACTTGGCCAAGAAGCTTTTACAATAACCGACGCACCCGGAATATCCATCCAAGTAGTCTTGTTTAGGCTATACTGCAGTTTAAAATCTCTTGGTCCTGTGTTCGAGCCGTATTGTTTCGATGATACCAGAATATTACTATAATTCGCTGTCGTTACCGACACTGTCCAGTATTTATCAACGGTAGCATCCCAGCCCGTGGTGGAAATCGCCTGACCCGTTGAACCAGCTACATAACTTGTAGCGGCACTTGCACCTACTACTGTTATTTTTCTGTTCAAATTCCCGTCAATGCCGACATGGGACATGTCGTCCTTCGTATCGAAATCCCAACTTGCTAACGTTGTCGGAGCAACGATCATATCACTAGTAACAACGACATCCGCCCAACCGGTGATCTCGTCTCCTGCAACCGAAACGATGAAAATATGTTGCGTCTGACCTACGATGATATCCGTGTCAGCTTTCAGTTCATTCGTATAAGCTGAAGCTGATTGACCGATTGCAGGCTGCACCTGCGATCCTGCAGGACCAACTACATATTTCAACGTCCCTGCTGGAATTGTTGTTGTTTGCGTTCCAGCTACTGCACCCTTCGACCATGTAAATCCAGTAAGAAGTGGTGCTAATGCATTGAACTTCAGGACCGACTCCAGTCCCGCTGGTACGAATTCAGTGGCTTTCACCCGTACGAATACGGTGTGCTCGCCGGTTAAGTCCGGCGGACTATCCGGGGAATACAACGTCCAGCTTCCACTATCGACTTTATATTCCATTGTTGAATTTATGCCCACGATAACCTTACTCACATTATCTGCTGTTACTGCTGGTGCTGCAGGCTGCACCCCTGTTACCGTTACGTTCGCAGTCGCTTTAAACCCGCCATCAAACGTTTCAACGGTGACCGTTGCTTTACCTGGGGCAACCGGAGTCACAACCCCGTTATCAACAGTTACAACCGCCATGTCGCTTGAATTCCATGTAATGGAAGTATTGGTAGCATTCGCAGGCTGCAATGTAGGGATCAATGTCGTCGACGGATCTCCCACGGTCATATTCAGCGTATCTGTATTAAGCTGAATGCCGGTAACCGCTACAAGCGAATCCGCATTCGCTAATTCACGTGAATCACGCACACGAATGCGGTAGCCTTCGGCGAACTTGCCGGTTAAGCCCACTGCCATCAGCGTATCGCCAACCTGAAGCTTCGGTATGGCTACACCGCTTTGGTTAATAATGTAACCGTCAGTATAGACAAGAACTTCAACTCCACTGTCGTCCGCAATGATATAAGAATTTTCATCCGGAATGGACTTCACTTTACCAATGACTTTCACTAATTGACCTTGATAAGGCTCCGACATCGCTTGCTCTGTCGTAATCTGCTTAGGCTGAAGCTGCGGTCCTGTGCCTACTTTCACGATGCTTTTATCAAACGTTGTGAACTCAAGCTCCTTATTGTTCTCAAACGTTTTTATCTTGCCATACACGCGAATCATATCGCCGTTTACTAGCGAACCGGGAGGCACTTCACTAAAGGCCATAATTCCGCCTGTTGCATCCTGCACATAAGCCGAATCATAAAAAGCAGAAGTCGTTACCGTACCTTGTATGACGACGTCTGTTCCATCTGCCAAGCCCCGTGCATCCTGTATTGGCGTAACCTTAGGCTCAAGATGTGCCAACCAATTCATTGCATTTAGAGCCAATTGATTGTTACCGGCTGTCCCCATCTGCTTATCATTAAATGCATTCATGCCCGTTACGAATACTCTGCCATTCCCAATTTGCTCTGAAGCAATAAGCGGTATGGCGGACCCTCCGGTTACTTCCGTTAGAGCAGGCCCTGAAGTTCCATTCGATTTCCAGACGTTATAGCTAGCTGCATCCGGCTTGATCTGTGTTGACTCTTGAAATGACGTTTCATTGCCTCGTGCAACAATGGTTACGGAATCACTATCCGTTAATTTGATTTTATTACCATTCCCATCATTTTTCGCTAAGCTTGAACCACTGTAATAATCCAGTGTTGATATAAAATCCGTCAAATAATTCGCAACGGGGTTAAGATGTGCCCTTACGGAGAAATTGGATGTCAACGGTGTGCTCCAGAAGTTACCCGTTGCTGTTTCATCCATGACTCCATCGTTGTTCATTAGAATGGTTGAATGAATCGCTTTTAGAATGCTGTTCAATCGCTGATTGTTGGCTGAAGCGCCGTAATTGCTCTTATCAGCTAGGTAGATAGATCCACCATTCGCAACATATCCTTGAATCGCTGCAATTTCCGCATCCGAATAATCCGATGCAGGATGAGAAATCATGAGAATTTTCACATTACTAAGCGCAGTACTGTCAAGAGCCGTTTTGTTCTCTACAACGGTATAGCCCTGTTGTTTAAGCAATAATGTAATTTGCTTGAAATTGTCTGCATAGGTTCCCGTATCTGTCGTCGTATTCTCATTCTTATGTGTTGCATCAATCATTACGGTGATTCCAAGCGGAGGTTTAATTGTAAACGACTGCTCGTATTTATTATCACCGAGATCATGACCATCCCCGGCTTCAAGCACAACGATCACGGTATGCGTTCCCGCAGGCGGTGCAACCCACTTCACACCAACCGTTGTTGATTTGTTGGAAGCCAACATATCCACCACAGCATCACCAATGAAATTTACGGCATTCACATGATCATAATAGAAGTGAGCCGTAATGTTCTTCACATCAAGCGTCCCCATGTTGCTGATCCCCGCACTGATGTTAGCATCCAGTCCGCCAACAATGGCACCGTCATCAGCTGTCAAGCTATTTACATTTACAGATAACGGTTCAGCTTCCGACCAGATGGGAGCAGAATAAATTTGATCGCCGTCTTTTTGCGTTACTTTTACTACAAACCATTGTTGACCGCCAATAACGTTGTATGTCGGTTTCCAATTAAAAGAGGTTTGGTTACCTGATGGTGTGTAGGTATCCACAACACGTCCACCATTTGTCACCAACTCCACCTTTGCAATGTTGTCATTCGACGTTGTTTTGATATAGCTGTACTTCGGATCCGTTGCGAGTTCAAGTACCGGATCGCTGCCCTTAATATCGAATTGCAGCGATTTCGCATCCACCGTAGATCCCATATAATAGCCGTTTGCCATTACATCGAGTGTAAAGTTCGGATCTTCACTGAAATATACCCGCATTTTACGCATGGCTTCCAGCAATGATTCTTGTGTTAGCTTCTCGGCAACAATAACCGTTCTTTTCTTGGTTTGTCCCCATGTAGCATCATGGTTATCTTCACCATAAGTAGGAGCAACATGCCATCCTAGATCAAGTGCACTGAAGAATTTGGATTCCGCATTTACATAGGAATAATGTCCAGAGCCATTGCCTACCTCAAGCAGCGTGAACAACTTGTCTACATCCTTGTTGTAAGGAATGAAATTATCAAAGGCATTCGCAGACATCGCTGGATGATTAAATTGCGCCACGATATTATCGTAGGTTAATGTCCATGCATAATAATTTTTTAACGTATTATAGGTAGAGCCTTCTTCAACACGATCGATAAAGTTCGTCGTACCGAAAACATTCGAGTGACCCCAACTCGTTGATGTCATTTCAAACGCCGGAAACACAACAAACTTACCGTCTACCGTATTGCTTGCCGCCAAATCCTTTGTTTTTTGCCAATCTGCTCCACCTGATCGTTCCTTCATGCCCTTCCGATCGATTGAATCCTTACCGACTAGGGATGCATCGATGTCATGAGAATGATCAGAAAATGCGAAGTAGTCATAGCCATACTTCTGTGCTTCGACTAATGCTTGTGCTGGATCACCAGCTGCATCGTGTGAAATATTGGTATGGTTATGTGTCGTTCCTCGATAATGTATTCCTCCAACAAATCGCTTAGCGACTTCAAAATCCCATGTGTATGTGGAAGGATTACCAATTAAATCACTTGCTGTCACAACGACGGTGTGGATTCCTTCGCTCAAATCTTCAGCCGATGTAAGCTTCACCTGCACCTGACTCTCTGAAATCGTCGTTATTGCTGCAGGAGGTGTGGATCCATCTATCAATATAGAAACAGAATTAGCATCTACACCGCTTGGATCCGTCATAGAAACGGAGATAACAGGATGTCTCGTCTCAATCTTATCCCCATTAGCCGGGAGCTCATTGAAGAAGCTCGGTCCATCCGTATCATCCGTAATCACAATCGTTATGGGTTCACTTGCATTACCGGCTGTGAGAATTTCCTCACCGACTTTAGCCTCAATATAGTATTGCAGCTTGCCTGCAGGCATGTCCGCATTTAATATTTTACCGTTATAGCTATCACTGCCTTGCGCAGCCTCCATAACTACGGAACGATAATTCCCATCGTTTTCGCCTTTATAATACAAGATGACCGAATCCGCATACTTTGCCGTTGCCGTAAAGGAGGTATCCATATTGACATAGGCTTTTGTCAAAGGCGTATGATTAAATTGCAATTGGCCTTTAATGTCTTTCGCATCGCGCGGAAGCACATAATAACCGGAGGTATAAGGTGAAGCGTATTTCGCTTGTCCGACAATTCCGGTAAAATCATACGATTCTCCAAGCGTGATTGCACCGCCGCTAACTTGAATCCCCGTTGTGCCAAGGATACGAACAACGACTGCATCCCCCGTCGATTCATCCGTAACGGTGACATCATAGTCCGTTGCCGGCGAAGAAATGCTGGTTACCTTACCTTTGAAGGTGACCAATCGGCCTTCAATCGCTTCTGCAGTACTGTATTTTTTCAAATCAGCAGCATGAATAGCATGAGCGTTGACTGCGTCTGTTTCTCCTAAATCTTCGATAGAGGAGGGAACAAATTGCTGCATTCCTGCAGCTTGAATGGATTTTCCTATTACACGAAATTTATGCCCTACCGTAATCGGAATCGGCTTCGTTCCGCCAATAATTTGAATACCGCCTGTGGCATCTTCAATATAGAAATTCGTTAGTTCACTTCCGAGCGATTGATTCGCAGCCGTTACGGTACCTTCAATCGTTGTCGAATATCCGAATTGAATCGGAATGCCATTGACGTCATTCACACGTAATCTAGCAATGGTCATCGTAGATTCCGCAGACCCAGCAGCATCCACACGTGTGTAATAGCTCTCTTTGCTTACAACCGGCGTCGATATGGAATTCACCGAATGGGTTACATATACTGCTGAGCTATCAGCAGAATTCGTGATATTGACAATGAAGGAGCCGTCAGCCGCAGCTGCAGCTTGTCCCGCACTTGTCAACAATCCCCCATTTTCCGTATATATTTTAACCGTTGATGCAGCCGGCACAGCCTTGGCTAACCCTGTTACGGTTCCTGCTGCTCCACTCTTCACAAACGTGATATGACTTGCGTTCGGAGCCACCATGTAATCTGCGTTGCGGATGACGATTTCTTCCGGATTCGCAGGGGATGCAACAAGGTTCATATCATAATCCTTGGCATTATTAAGGGTAGAGGTTCCACTGCCCAACCCGAACACGCCTCTTGCATCCGAACCAAACTGAGTTTTACGCAAAATGGTTCCACCGCCGATGGTGCCCGTATAAAAAGGCGCGCCCCAGCTATCTGTATTCACTTTAAAGGCAGTATTCGTCCCATCGCCATATGCAAGCAAATCTACAATATCGGCATTTGACGACGAAGTCGGAGCAGTCGTATTTTGCGTTAGAAATAAAATTCCGCCCGCCGATGCACTTGGATTGATCGTTGTAGTCTGGTCCGCGGCAAGTGGAAGATCCAGACCTGTTGTTCCCTTATTGCCCGCAATAAGATAATAACCATGTGCTTTAATGATTCCCGTTAGTTTTGTAGGGGCTGATAAAGCGGCGGCAGTACCTGCGTTATAACCAAATCCCCATTTGCTATTAAAATTAATATCTTGATCTGTTGTATTATAAAGTTCAAAAAATTTCGTATTATAAGCAGCCCCACTGTTGCCACCTTTAACATACACCTGGCTAATAACGACAGCACCACGTTCATAACCCAAGGTTCCTGCCGCTGCATTTGCCTGAGGAATGATTCCACTGTTGTTAAACACTGGCGGGGGCACAATTAGTGTAATAATTAGCGCAAATGCCAATGCTAGACTTACCCACTTCTTGTTCATCCTATTAACCTTATTCATCAAATGAATCATCTTACTCCTCCATCTTTTGTAGTACTTGCAAACAAGATATTGTTCCAACAGAAAAACAAGTAAACTATAATCTCCTTTCGACAAAATCTAGCAAATAAACTAGCAGATAGGTGAATTATATCAACGAACATTCGCGTTGGATTTATACCTTTTGTAAACGAACCCTAAATATTCCCTCCGATGTGTGTGGACTAGGTGATTAGGAATAAGGATTCTATGAGTAGTATAAAAGCGATTGCTCAACGTGCGTATTTCTATGGCCATCATGCGTATTTCGATGTAAGTTCATGCGGATGAACATACTCCCCGTAGGATCGAACACATTGACATGAAATGAGGGAGTTCCGTATAATATTCACGAAACCATTTGGTTTCGAATGCAGTATAATTTGGAGGTTCCATCATGACAACAAACAGTCCACAGACGTTTCCTGATATTATTAAAAAAATGATGTTTAATGCACCCATTCAAAAAGTATGGGATGCCGTATCAACCGCCGAAGGCATCGCGGCATGGTTCATGCCGAACGATTTCAAGCCGATTCTTGGCGCTACGTTCTCCATCCACTCCCCTTACGGCGTATCCTCTTGCGAAGTACTGGAGCTGGAACCGCCGAACAAACTGGTCTTCAGTTGGGGGGAAGACTGGCTCATTACTTTTGCCTTGGAAGATCTGGAAGGGCAAACTTCCTTTACACTTATTCATGGCGGATGGTCGGATAAAGTCGCTCCGGAGACCGGTATGTCGCATTCGGTGATTCGCAATAATATGAACAACGGCTGGGAGTCTCAAGTGCTTCCTAGACTGCAGCATTATGTCGAGGCATCCTCATGACTGCCTTACCGAAATACGATGTCTTTCAAGCCATAGCAGATCCGACGCGACGAGAGCTGTTGAGCCTGCTTGCGGATCAGGATGAACTTCCGGTGACCGCGCTTAGCAACAATTTCTCCATAAGCCGCACGGCCGTATCGAAGCATTTGCATGTGTTATCGGATGCCGGATTAGTGACAGAGCGGAAGGTCGGACGCGAGACGAGGTATCGGCTGCAAGCCGCACCGCTGCAAGAATTGAAGGATTGGCTCTCTTATTACGAGCGCTTCTGGGACAATAAGTTGTCCCTATTGAAGCATCTCGTGGAAGCCGACTCCCCAGACGATGCAGCACCTAAGGGACCTCAGAAGATGGAATGAGGTTATATTACAAGAGAGGCGAAGTCCTCTCTTTTTGTGCTCAGAAGGGAGTATGAACAATGAGAATACATATCCTCGTCGCGGACGATGATCCCCATATTCGCGAATTATTGCGTTTCATTCTAGAGAAGGAAAGCTATGTAACCCATGAGGCAGAAGACGGTGAACAAGCGACACGTATCTTGGAGAACGAGCAAGTTCATTTAGCGGTCATTGATGTGATGATGCCTGGCAAAAATGGCCTTGAGTTATGTGAAGATATTCGCAAACATCATGATTTTCCTGTAATTCTGCTGACAGCGAAAGGCGAACTGGAAGATAAGGAGAAAGGTTTCTTGTCCGGTACGGATGATTATATGGTGAAGCCCTTCGAGCCTAAGGAACTGCTGTTCCGGATTCGTGCGTTACTGCGCAGATACCAAGTTGTATCCTCGGAGACGATCAAGCTAGGCCATACAATCATTGATCGCAAAAGCTACGAGATTCACATGAAAGACGGCACCATAATTATTCCTTTGAAGGAATTTGAGCTGCTCTCCCAGCTCGCCAGTCAACCAGGTCGTATTTTCACCCGAGATCAGCTCTTGCAATTGATTTGGGGGGCCGATTATGAAGGAGACAGTCGAACCATTGACGTTCATATCAAGCGATTGCGGGAGCGATTCCATGAACACACGAATGATTTCACCATCACAACCGTGCGTGGCCTAGGGTATAAACTCGAGGTATCCGGCGAATGAAGACACTCTATTTTCGGATCGTCCTCACCTTCGTCCTTATCTTAATGACCAGCGGCATCCTTGCCCTATTCATGATGAACCTCTACTATATCGGCCATGTTCGCGACACCAATGAGCAGAAGATCGTAAAGATCGGACAAGAGATCCGTTCCCTGTTCGAGCAAAATCCGGATTTGGAGCTCAACAGCTATTTGACCCATATCGCTGCGCTCGGCTATCAAATATATGCGGTAGACAAAAAGCTCGAAGGGACCTATTACGGCGATCCGTTCAAAAGAAAACAATTGGATACAGCCCAAATCCAGCTTGTTCTGCAAGGCGGGATTTATCGTGGCATTCAGGATGAAGGTCGGCTGTTGAAAGTGAATAATTATTTTGAGAATAGCCTGCGCAATAGCGTCGGTCTCCCGCTCGATGTACATGGCACCCGCTACGCGGTGTTTATCCGACCGAATCTGGAACAGCAGATTGGGGAGGTTCGAATCCTGCTTTCCCTGCTGCTCGGCTTCACGTTCCTGTTCAGCATCGTGCTCATTGTCATTTTTTCACGATTTATTGTGAAACCGATCAAGAAGCTGACGGATGCCACACATAAAATCGTTGGCGGCGATTATCGGATTGAAATGGATGTCACCCGAACGGATGAAATCGGGAACCTTGCGCGCGATTTCACCCATATGGCGCAATCCCTTCAACAATTGGATCAGATGCGCCAGGAGTTTGTTGCGAATGTGTCGCATGAAATCCAATCGCCCCTCACATCTATTCAAGGGTTCGCTCAATCCATTCGGAATAAGCGTACCAGCCCAGAGGAGGAACAGAAGTACCTGTTGATCATTGAGGAAGAGAGCAAACGTCTATCTTCACTCAGCAAGCAGCTCTTAACCCTTGCGACACTCGACAAAGAAGAGCATGTATTGAAGCCTTCATCCTTCCGCTTGGACGAGCAAATCCGGCAGATCCTGATTGTCACGGAATTTCAGTGGGTCGATAAACATTTGGAACTGGACCCGAATCTCATCGAAATGACGATCATAGGGGATCAACAGCTACTCTATCAAGTCTGGTACAACCTCATTACGAACGCGATTAAATTCTCCAACCCCGGTGATTCCTTGCATATAGACATGCATGTAGATCAACAGGACATCATCGTGAAGATTCGGGATACTGGGATCGGGATTCCGGATAACGAGCTCTCTCATATCTTCGAACGTTTTTATAAGGCTGACAAAAATCGCAATCGCACCCGGTCTGGCAGCGGTTTGGGCTTGTCCATTGTACACAAGGTTATTACGATGCATAACGGACATATTGATGTACATAGCGAGTTAGGACAAGGGACGACGTTCATCGTTCGATTGCCTCAAGTGAAAAACACGTATGAAGCATAATAATAACGAAAAAGGAGCATCTCTCGAGAACCATATCTCGGGTGGGAGCTCCTTTTTATTTTATACAACAGTTAGGCTAGCGCGAAGTTTGCCTTCTCCCTAAATTTGTTACAAAAGAATAAATCTTGTTGGAATAAGGGGCGCCTACCAGAGCATTCGCACAATCGAATGATGCAAATTCCTCATATGATTATCCTAGGTGTTCATTCCATAAGGAGGGTAAATTCTCATGTCATTAGCATTCAAGCAGAATGAGAAATGCTATAAATTCGATTGTTTGCCGAAAGGTGAAAGCATACTTCAATTCGTGTTCCGCAATGAGACGAATCAACCGTTATGTGATCTGCTTATTTCGATAAGTAAAAAAAAATACGATATGAAAGACTTTGAACCAGAGCTCGTCCGGATTACAAGTAATGATTCAGAGCATAAGAGTCATGAAAAGAAGCCATTCTGTGAATGTGATGACTGCAAGGAAGAGCGAAAGAAGAAGCGCAGACACCAGTCCGCAAAACCGTCCCATCCTCATGATTGCGAATGCGATCCATGTAAGAAGAAGAGAGAGGATAAAGAGAAAGAAGATGACCATCATTCAGGGCATCACAAACCGGATTGCGGATGTGATCACCCCCACCATGGTCCTTGCAAGAAGAAACCTCATGATCGCAGCAAGAAGAAACATTATGTCTACTCCAATGATCATCATCATTCGGGTCATCACAAACCGGATTGCGAATGTGATCATCACCACGACGACGATCACTGCATGAAGAAACATCATGACCACTGCACTCACTATCATCATTTAGGTCATCACAAACCGGATTGCGGATGCCATCATCATCACGACGATCACGGCAAGAAGAAACATCATGACCACTGCAAACACCATCATCATTCGGGTCATCACAAACCGAATTGCGGATGCCATCATCATCACGACGATCACTGCACTCACCATCATCATTCGGGTCATCACAAACCGGATTGCGGATGCCATCATCATCACGACGATCACTGCACTCACCATCATCATTCGGGTCATCACAAACCGGATTGCGGATGCCATCATCATCACCACGACGATCACGGCAAGATGAAGCATCATGACCACTGCACTCACCATCATCATTCGGGTCATCACAAACATGATTGCGGATGCCACCATCACCATGAAGAACACGGCAAAATGAAGCATCATGATTGTGACAGACCTCAAGGCACTAGCATTGCAACGGTCAAGATCCAGACGACTTCCTTCGCTGACGTGCTAGAGTGGTGTTCGCCAAGCAAAAAGGTATGTATCGAATTTGAAGAGCTTTTTAACGGAAAGTGCATCCCTACGCATGCGCCTAACAACGTCCTGATTGTAACGCTTATACTTACAAGACCATTACGCGGGGATGAAGTGATTACGTTCGAACCAAGCAGCGGACTCTGGCCTGTGTTGATCAATGAATCTCACTGTTCGGATGATTAATGTTAATAATATGACGACAAAGGAGCTTCCCTTGTGATCGATTCACAACGGTCAGCTCCTTTGTTCCATTCATCCTATGACTACGACTCCCCCTTACTCCACCTACTTCTATTTCTGCACTTGGACGAAACTAACTTGAAGATACGTACATATTCTCCATATCCACTCTAACGGTCCCATGCGGAAATAGCGAAGCCACATCCAGCTAAATAGCATTTGAACAGCATAGATTCCTATACATAAGAGCGTGGTTTGAATCGGCGTGACACGTCCGAATAAGTTCAGCACATGCCCCAAACCCAAGATGATGACGGTCTGCCCTATATAATTGGTCAGTGCCATCCTTCCGTAATACTTCAATGGACACAGGATTCGCTGCACGAATTTGATCTGTAGAAGTCTCATCAACGTCGTTACATAACAGACAGACAAGATTGCTCCCACATACACCTCTAGCAGACTGTAATACGTGAGCTGCCTAACGACCGACTCCGGCGTCGTGTCATCAATCGCCAACATCATCGTATCCCCCATCAATAGATACTGACCTGCTAAACCCACGATCCCGAGAACGCATGCGGTCCATTGCACACGCTTGATTTTCGACATCCATACATCGATCTGCTCAAACACACCATACTGACCCATCGCTAACCCTAACAGAAACATCGGAAGAATCATGCCGGCCTTCCCCGCTATGACACATAGCGGTACCATCAAGATGCAAGCAAGTATCACATTGGTCCGAGACTTCAACCTATAAAAGGGGATTAATATAAAGCCCACTATGGCATACAAGAACAAAGCTTCCCCAGGCTGAAACTGCTTATGAAAATAACCAACAACAAGAAGGGCGACGAGTCTTCGAATGAAAAGAAAGAGACTGTTTACCCCTTTCACCTTCGCACGGGATATAAAAATATAAAATCCAACGCCGAACAAAAAAGAGAATATCGCAAAAAATCGGGCTTCCACAAATAACTGCAGAAACATCTCCATCGTCCGGTTTGCCGTCCCCGCTTCGGCTTCAGGAACCTGAAGTAATGCGAGAATATTAACAAGAACGATCCCCATTAACGCAAATCCGCGCAAATAGTCCAGCGTATCGATCCGTTGATTCGTTATCTGTGATGGCATATGACCTCTCCTTCGAGTGAAGTTCTTCTCCGTACAGCGTACTCGATTCAAGATGCCAGCAGCCACCATGACGACTTACAGAAATCCTACAGTTTTGTAAGGCAAAGAATAAAGAATCAAATCCCTATCCATATCTATTCATATCCACATCCAAGTAATATTATATTTAATATATGCTGATTATATATATTACTTTAAACGGGATATCAAAAACCGATATAATCTATTTTCACTACAGTATAAACGCCAATTTTCACGATTTCATGCAATCCAATGGAATAAAACCGGTTTATTGACTCCTAAAAGATATATTTGATATAATAAATAAAACTATTTGTTTAAAAAAGTGGAGGGTAGTGTGATGCAGAACGACCGGCAACCCCTATATATGCAAATTAAAAAATATTTCAAGGAGCTGATCTCCTCAGGTGCCTTATCCACTGACGATAAGATTCCTGCCGAAAAGGATTTGATGAAACAGTTCGATGTCAGTCGAATTACCGTTGCCAACGCGCTTGCGCAGCTGGCTGCAGAAGGATGGATCTATCGGATTCCTGGACGAGGCAGCTTCGTTAGTAAAGAAGCGCAGCACCTTTTTCAAATAAGCAGGCCCGAATCAAAGTCTGAAGATTCTCCTCTCTTCATCCCTACGGCACCGATCCATCACCGCAAAATGATCGGTTTTCTCATTCCGAATATCATAGACTTTTTCGCCATCCGTTTGTTGAATGGCATGAAAGATGCCTTAGCAGGTACGGATTATTATCTGGTTATTCGATTCACCAATAATAATAAGCAAGAAGAGAAGGATGCGGTCCTCGACCTTATCCAGAAAGGGGCTGTCGGGCTTATCGTCTTTCCTTCTGACGCTGAAAATTATAACGAAGAAATATTGGCCTTGAAGCTGAAGCATTTCCCGTTCGTATTAGTGGATCGCTATTTCCCAGGCGTTGAAACGGATTATGTTGCATCTGACGGATTCCTAGGTGTACAACTTGCGGTCAACCATCTGTGGGAACTCGGACATCGGAAGATCGCGATTTGTTCAGATTCTCCTTTGCCAACCTTGACCGTTGAAGACCGGATCGCAGGCTACATGGAATCCATGAAACAAAAGGGCGTGCTCATTGACCCAGCCCTCATTCTAACGGAGTTCAATGTGAACTATAACAATATTGAAGAAGATCAACCTCTGTACCGCTATATCAAAAACGGTATGGCTTCCGCATTCATCACGCTCAACGCAAGTTTGGGGCTGCACATCGCTTCGATCGCCAAAAAACTAGATATGCGAGTCCCAGAGGATATCTCCATCATAACTTTTGATGATCCTTCACCAGGATTTGACGAATCCGGCATTTTCACATTTGTCTCTCAAGGCGAAGCAGAAATGGGACGCAAAGCGATGCAAATCTTACTGGGCCTGCTTAACAAACCAGCCATACAAGAGCGCCATTATCACAAAATCATTTTAAAGCCGGAACTTGTCGTTCGGAATTCAACAGGTAGTTTTTCAAACGGTCATTAAAAGGCTGAATGCCAAGTAAGTTCCATATCACATACAAAAAGCCCGGCATACGAAAGCCGTCCAGACAAAAATCGAGGGCATGTAAAAAAAAGATCGCATTCCCACCGTCACGGGGAATGCGATCTTTCATTATACGTGGATCTTAACGCATGAAACCTACGGTTATAATCTCACAAGGACCAACCTCATAGCTGAACCGACCTTCTGCTGTCGTCTCCATCCGAGCACCGCGCTCTTCAAGGATGTTGCTCTTATACGCATCATCGTATGTGATTTGGCTCGCTACCGATAATGTTGTCGGTTGAGAGCTCATGTTATACCAACGAAGCATAAGATCATCTGTGCCTTCATTCATCTTCATGGATGAGAAGGAAAGTGTGCTGTGATCCACTTGGAATGGTGCAAATGCTGGCGCAATCGTTCCAGCGTGTACACCGGTTTGAGCGATTGTCCATGGCACTTGGAATTGATAAGCCTCCGCATACGCGCCGGAGTTCAATCCATCGCCGTCGTGTGGAATCACTTCCATACGGACAACATGTTCGCCAATGCATTGCGCTTCAGGCGTCGGGAAGTAACCCCAGTCCCCAAGCTCACCCGATGAACGAAGTAGTGTCACAGCAATGGTGTTGCGGCCATCGCGAAGCACTTCATACTCGTTCAAGCCGAGGTTCGCAACCGTCAAGCCTGCCCCTGCTTCACTCACATCCACAAAAGCTTGCTGATGTTGCGTATTGCTCGGGTTCTCCCATTCTGGCGCTGGCTCATTATCGCGCGTTGGAATCTCGAACATCGAGTCGACGTGATGAACAGCTGCTTCTACGTCTGTCGGGAACAAGGCGCGGATGCGATGATCCTTCGCTTGGTTGTTGAATGATGCTTCGATTTCAACGCCTTTGCCCTGTTTGCTCAAGCTGATTACTGTGCGAATCGTCAAAGGTACCATAACATTCGAACGTTGTGCTTTACGATTCGGGAAGTACACACATTCACGTTGTTCTTGGTCCAACAATTCATCCGCTGAAGCTGGAATTTCCCAAGCATGAACAACTTCAAGCGAAGCACGATACGGCGTGTCTTCCAATACGCGGATCGAAGCTTTCAACCCTTTGGTCGTCAAGGCAATTTCGCCATCCGGCTGCTTGTACATGTATTCGTTACCGATATCGCCGGTATTCTCGTAAACGCCAAGGTCTTGGTATGTCCGTCCGTTGCGTTTGTCAACGAGCGTAAATGATCCGTCCTCGGCTACGTCAACACGCAGCATATCGTTCTCTATGGTCCGTTCTGCTTGGAAGAGCGAATCCGCAACCGCTGGTGTTGCCTCACTTCTCACCCAAGCATACGTTCTTAGTCCCATTGCCGGCACATTCGTAGCTTCGAAGGTAAGTTTTACTTTGCGAGCCATGTACGGCTGACGGAACATATCATCCGGTAGATCATACCCGAATTGATGTCCTAGATCTTCCACGGTATGCGGAATGATTTGACCTTCAGCATCCACTAGCACCCGGTTGGAAAGATCGAACTCTTTCATCCGGCGGCTTGTCTCTTCGAGCCCATGTCCATCACGGAAATACAAGCGCGCTGCATCCAGTTCAATCGTAACCACGCCGCTGCGCTCCCAACCCGTGGTGTTAAAGGCCACAACAGGAACAGCGTGCTCTCCCCATTGTGCGAAGCTCGACGTATCCACGGCATCCGCCAACGCTTGCTTCGTCTCATCCACGATGGATTCTGCGACATGACGGCTCTTCTCGAAACGCGTTACCATTTCGCGATGCACTTCATCTACGCTGCAGCCGCAAATGCTGTCATGCGGATGGTTCTGCATCAAGGTCTTCCACGCATACGTGAACAAATGATGCGGGTATTTCTCTCCAACTTTAAGTACATGCGCGATGGATGCAAGCGGCTCTGCCACTTTCTCCAATAAAGCTTGACCCTGTTGGTTCATTTGCTTCAAATAGACGCGTGAAGACGCGGTATTCACGAGTGTTGACCAACCATCTGTCCGTTGGCTGCGCAATTCACCGCGAACGGAAGACAACTCCCGATCTAATGAACGCTCCACAGATTGGAGATAATCGACGAAGTTCGAATGTACGAATTTCGTATCCGGATACAGCTCACGCGCTACCCGAATCGCTTCCGGCAGATCCAGTTGGATCGGCTGGTGGTCGCAACCATTCATGAACAACAATTCGCCTGTCGAAGCATACTTCTCCGCATCCGCCAACTTCCGTGTCCAGTACGCTTTCGCTTCTTCCGGATCCGCTGGGACTTCATTCCCGTTGGAATACCAGTTGGCAAACAAGATACCTAACACGTTCGAACCGTCCGGTCCTTCCCATCTCAATTCGGAGAAGGAAGACTCATAATCGCCGTCTGAGACGGTGTTGTTGAAGCCCGTAGGCTTCACGCCGCGTCCGAAGACCGCATTCTGGATACCGGATTGCTGCATCAGCTGTGGAGTTTGGCCTACAAGGCCGAAGGTATCCGGGAAGTACCCTACTTTTGATACCGGGCCATAACGCAATGCGTCCTGATGTCCAATCTGCATGTTCCGTACATTGGCTTCCCCGCTAGTCAGGAACGCATCCTGCAGGATATACCATGGGCCGATCAGAATACGGCCATCGCGAATGTGCTTCGCCAACCGATCCTTCTGATCAGGGCGAACTTGCAAATAATCTTCCAGAATAATCGTCTGTCCGTCTAAATAAAAGCTGCGATAATTCGGATCTTGATCGAGCTTATCGAGCAGCGTATCCACTAATTTCACGAGACGAACATGATGCTTCTCATAAGGCAAGTACCATTCCCGGTCCCAGTGGGTGTGGGAAATAATATGGGCTGTTCTTTGCTTACTCATCGTTGTCTCCTCCTCTATTTCGAACTCACTTCAATATATACTTCATCCGGACGATAGACCGATAATAACTTGCCGCTAGCATCCGTTGCGAATAGCACAGATCTCTCTTTTCCCAATACAAAGGCATAAGAAGTGCCCGTCTCTGTATCTTTCACTTCAATATTCACGTCCCAAGCAAACTCCGAGACGAATGTATAGAGGAATCCTTCGCTGAACGCAATCTTGCGTCCATATACCCCTGCATGCTCGCCGCCATGAATCCACTCCAAACCGGCTTCACAACCCGCAGCATCCAACGCATGTCGATATAATGCTTCAACGGCTGCCGTGTTGTCATTCAGTTCGATTGGCAGCGGACTCCATAATAAGCGACCTTGCCCTAACGGAATATCGACCAATGCGTCTCCAATGGTAGTCATGTTCTCTCCTACACGAACTTCCTTGTTCACTTCTGCAATGCGGCGATGCCCGTAAGAAACAGGGACCTTCACCCCTTGAATATCAAGGATCTCTTCACGTTGTACATTCGATATCTTACTTTCGCCGACAAGTTCTTTAAATCGCTTATGTTCTCTCCAATACGCATCCAAGCTAATCGGTCCGGTTACCAGCAAGGTTGCCCCTGTCTTCTTCACGATCTCCATCAATCTTGCCATCGCCGCATCATCGACGTTGTGCGCACTCGGTAACAGAATAAGCTTCGCTGGATTTGCTTCCAGCGCATCCAGATGATATTCCGAAACCGCACGGAACGGCATATTCAATTGATACGATAAGACGCGCGTTAACCGCGTTGTTGATTCGAAGGCCAATTTCCGGTTCGAAAAGTCATTGGAGTACGGGAACACAGCTACGACTTCTTCCAGCTTGCGACCGTGGAATAGATCCCGAATCTCACCCATGAAACGTCCAAAATCATAAGACACATTCGCCTCAGGCTTCTCGGTACCATCCGCACGCAAAGCGCCGATATGCGATTCATTCGCATTATCCATATAGAAGTTCGTATTCCAAATCCATTGAATCGCACCAGCTCCACCTGTTGAGAAGGCATAAGCATATTTCCGTTCAAGGAAATTCCGCAGCTCCTGCTCTGAACGTTTGGCATGGCCTTCTGGCGTCTCCACATACATAATGCCTGTCTCTTGAATCACATTCGGTTTATCCGGTGTCTTCGCGAAAATCCCGTCCCAGACGAGGTAATCATTGAACCACCACGAGTGGACCGTTGTATAATCCACGGCTTCTTCATAGAAAAACGGCGATGGACGCTGTGCACCTAGTGCTTCATCCTGTCCTACCGTTACCAGGTGATCCGGACATTGTTCCTTAATCGTATCAACCAATTGCTTCGCCCAACGGTTATGCATCTCCATGGAGAACAAGCAGTAATCGAGCCAACGCGTTCCCTTCTTCGCACGGTGCATATCCTGCACATCGAAGTTGATCTCTTCCGCGCCAGGAACCGTTGCTGCTGAGAAGCTAGGAAGCTGCTCCGGCGACATGTTCCAACGCTCTTGAAGAACTTCGATCCGCTCATGACGCTGCTCTAACCACGCGATAAATGCAGTCTGTTCATACCGATCATGGCAAGAACGAGGACCATTGGAGAAGATAAGCGCCGGATCGAACATGGAAGGCTCATTGATCAAATCCCAATCCACATGCGTTGAATGTTTGTGACGGGACACGATAGAACGAATAAATCGTTTCTGCGCCTCAACGCTCTGCGGATCCAAGTAAGGATTGACCCCTTCCCACGTCTCTGGCGTGAAGGAGAAGAACGTAAATGTTAATTGCAATCCATGTTTCTTCGCCGTAAGGAAGAACGCGTCGATTGCGCGCAGCACTTCTTCCGAAGCATGCCCATCCACTTGCATAATATTGCGATAAGCTGTCCAGATTCCTGTACGAATCCAGTTAATTCCCGCTTTCGCCATCTGTGCCATATCACGGTCCCAGACCGCCGCATTCGGCAGGAATAAAAATTTACGCGCCACATCGGACGTCATATAGGTCATGCCGACCACCGGAAGAGGTCGACCGTCTTTGATGAAATAATCACGATCGCGCGTGATCGGACTTCCCGATGACAACAAAGCCGCATCTCGACCCCAGAAGCCTTGGTGAAGTACTCGAACTTCACCGTCAGGCGCCATAGCGACGCAGATGATGCGATACATTCCACGCTGAATATCAAGAGGAACTTGAATACGCTCGTAGGAAATCTCGCTGCTTACCGCTACTGAATGCTGATGGTTCCAGCGCTGCTGCCCGTCTTCCCGTTCCACTGTAATATCGAATGTCCAGGCGTCTGTCTGGTTTCGTTCACCCTTACGTAACTCGTGATGAAGCCTTTGCGTCTGCAAAGTCAGAATCGCTTGTTCACCTGGCTCATACGTAGCGTAATTAGGCTTCATCCATAGTTCAGTCACTTGCTTCGCGCAGAATGCGACCCAAGAAGCCAACGCGTCTGCTCCGCCTTGTTCGAAGAACGAATGGGATAACGCGAGGTTTACGAACATCCAACGTGATCCGATGAATTCTCCGCGCACATTCTCCCATAATACGATCGGTGCCGCGACCTCGCGATCTGTCGCACTGATCCCTTTTAATAACGGATAAATCTGTGTACTCATCGTTCCCGCGGACCCCATTTGATGCGGCAAATCGCTATTGCGGGTCGTATGTGGAACCATATTCCATGTATCTTGAATGGTAAACAACGACTCCTGCCCCGCAAGGAGAGGAATCGTGTCTAAAGCTTGCCATGTCTTCACCGGTGTAGAGTCGACACGCAGCATTTCATGAATATAAAGCTCTTGGTGATAAGTTGTTTGTTCCGCTTCGACGACCCATGTATTGGATTCGTAACGAACCGGGCATTTGAACGCCGCACCGCCGATGCTGATGAAGCCGCCGCCTCGTTTTAGATACGAAGCAATTTCTGTCCAGGCCGCCTTCGGAAAGTACGGGGCATGCAGGTTGACGAAGCAACCGCCATCCGCCGAGCGCAGGGCATCTGCTAAGCCAGCAGCATCCACAACCGTTCCGACGGTGCTTAGTGCCTCCTCTACCGCACCGGTAAAGGAGGAATTGCTTGGAAAGTTTGCATCATAGAACAGAATGACGGATTTACTCATAGAATCCCATCCTTCATCGCCTGATACACCAATTGTGAGAACAAGCTGTTGGACCATGCGAACCATTTTCTTGTGAAGACCCTCGGATCATCCGCAAGGAAACCTTCGTGCATGTAGCCTGTATCGGCATCCGTTGCTTCCAGCATCGCGATCATTGCAAGCTTCTCTTCTGCTGTTGTTGCCGTTATTCCCTGCATGGACAAAGCCATATGCCAGATGTAACCGTCTGGCGTATGCGGGCTTCCGATCCCTTTCGCTGACTTGCCTTCGAAGTAGAACGGATTCTCCTTCGACAACGCAAAGCGTCTTGTATTCTGATAGATCGGATCGTCTGCGGATACGTAACCAAGGTAAGGAATCGACATCAAACCAGGTGTACCTGCATCGTCCATTAAGCAATAGTTGCCGAATCCGTCTGTCTCATACGCATAAATCGGTCCGAATTCAGGATGGCGGTAAATTCCGTACAATTGAATCCCGTGATCGATATCGGCTTCCAAATCCTTCAATTCCTTCAAGAAGTCCATATCACGGAATACCCATTCCGCGAATTCTTGCATATGGCGCAATGCCACGACTGCGAACATATTGCCCGGAATATTATAGTGGAAGTCACACACGTCATCGCTGGAACGGAACCCGGACCAGACCATGCCGGTATAATTCACAGGCATCCCGATGCCGTTGTTGCGAAGGGAATCCGTAGGAATGCCATTGTCCCGCGTGAAACGGTAAGGCGATAATTCGAAATGATGCTGCTCCGTTTTGAACAGGTCGTAAATTTTACGCATCGCGGCTTTAAAGCCGGCATCGAAAATATCCGTTAATTCTGTCTCTTTCCAATACAAGTAGGCTAACCGCATCGAGAAGCACAAGGAATCAATCTCGAACTTGCGCTCCCATACCCATGGAGACATTTCCGTCTGATCTGCCTTGTTCCAATGCCAATCATTCGCGGATTCATTGAACGCATTCGCATAAGGATCAATGTGAATATATTGAATGTGGCGTTTGATCAAGCCGCTAATAATACGCTGCAGATCCTCATCTTCCTTTGCAAATGGCACATAATGAACCACTTGCTCGACCGAGTCACGTAACCAGGATGCGGGAATATCTCCCGTAATGACGAAGGTGGTGCCGTCGTCCATTAATTTCGTTGTTGTCTCTAACGTATTCGGAAAGCAGTTTTTAAATAATTGCAATAGCTTTGGGCGATGCGCGAGCTTCACTTCAGCTTCTTGTAATACATCTTCAATAGCCTTAGGCAGTGTGAGCTTTGGCATCGGAATTTTTGGCAGTCTGAATTGTTCCATGGTTTGTAAATCCCCCAGTCTACATACTTTTATTACATGTGAATTACTCTTTTACCGCACCAATCGTCAACCCTTGAATGAAATAACGTTGGAAGAATGGATAAGCGAAAATAATCGGTCCCGTTGCGAGCACAACCATCGCCATCCGTGATGTATCTTGTGGTAAAGATTGTAACACGCCCATCCCAAGTGATGGATTATTTGTATTCTGTAAAAGGAACTGCATGCTGTTCTCAATGCGCATAAGCATCGATTGCAACGGTACAAGATCCGGATTGTCGATGTAGAGTAATGCATTAAACCAATCGTTCCAATAGCCTAGGGTACTGAATAGACCAATCGTTGCTAGACCCGGAAGCGACAACGGCAGAATCAATTTATAGAAAATCTTGAATTCTCCGGCACCGTCAATTTTCCCTGATTCAATAATCGCTTCAGGAACCGATGTGACGAAGAAGGTTCGCATAATCATAATGTAGAACGCATTTCCTGCAAGTGGAAGAATTAGTGCCCATAATGAATCTTTTAACCCAAGTAATTGTGTGACCACAATGTACGTCGGAACAAGTCCGCCGTTAAATAACATGGTAAAGAATGCGAAGAACCCGAAGAAATTACGGTATTTGAAGCTTTTACGAGAAATAGCATAAGCAAATAATGCCGTAAGAATTAAACTGACCACCGTACCTACAATCGTGACGGTAATGGTAATACCGTAAGAGCGAAGCAGCTGATCCCCTGCTTTGAAGAGATAGCGGTACGCCTCCAAGCTCCATTTCTCAGGGATGATCCGGTAACCGTTCGTGGCTAACGTTTTCTCATCTGTAAATGAGATAATGGTGACAAAGATGAAAGGGAACACGCAAGCGATGGCGAAGATTCCCGCAATGATGTTGAATAGTACATTCCATACCGTCGGCAATTTATGAAAATCACGTGGTTTTGTTTTAATGGTTTGCGTTTGAGTTGTCATATCCATATCCTCCTTTCCATGCTAATGGTTTAGAACAATGCATTATCTTTATCGAATTTACGTACAATATAGTTGGAAGTCATAACGAGAACAAATCCAATAACGGATTGGTAAAGACCTGCTGCCGTACTCATACCGATTTCACCGGTTGATTTCAATCCACGATAGACATAGGTATCGATAACGTTCGTCACCGAGTACAGTGCGCCGGAGTCTCTTGGAACTTGATAGAACAATCCGAAGTCTGCATAGAAGATACGTCCAATGGCAAGCAATGTTAGAATCGTCATCAGCGGTTTCAACATTGGAATCGTGATGTTCCAGATTTGTTGACGTTTGTTCGCCCCGTCGATCATCGCTGCTTCATAAAGTGATTTATCAATCCCCATAATCGCTGCAAGATAGACAACGCTGTTATAACCAATCGATTTCCATAAGAAAACAAGAACGATGATGAGCGGCCAGTACGTTTTGTCCGTATACCATTGCGTTGGATCTGCACCGAACCAAGATGCAATATGGTTGACCATCCCTTTATCATAGCTTAAGAAACTAAATACGAAATAACCTACGATTACCCAAGATAGGAAGTAAGGTAGGAACATACCGGTTTGATAGACTTTCGCCAACCGTTTATTCGCGATTTCTGAGAGTACAATGGCCATTAACACAGCAACAACCAGACCCACGATAATGAAAAACACATTATAGAGCAACGTATTCCGTGTAATTATATAAGCATCGTTGGTACTGAACAGAAACTTAAAGTTCTGCCACCCTACCCATTTACTATCCACAATACTCGCCCAGAAGCCATCACGACTGTAGCGATATTCTTTAAAGGCGATAACCATACCAGCCATCGGTAAATACGAGAAGAACAGGAACCAGATTGTTGTGGGCAATACCATCAGCAATAGTACTCTGTTCTTGTTCAGATCTCTGAAAAATTCGCCAATCCTTTTCATACCATTCACCCCTCCATGCATTGACATGGATTAAGCGAATGCAAGCATCCGCCTAATCCATGATCTAGTTGTTATTTTTGGTTCGCTTTCCAAGCATCTAATTGGCTTTGTGCTTCAGCCATAATTTTGTCTAGGCCAGCCGCTTTGAATTTTGAAGTCGCTTGCGGGATGAATTTATCTGGATCCACTGTTCCTGTCATCAAGGAGGACCAGAATTCTTCTTTTACGTTTTGAACTGCTGCGATCTCCGTTGTTACTTTAGATGGATCGAAGTTAAATCCAAGCAATGGTGCTTTTTCACCGGATTCATTGAATTTTTTGAACTCGTCCCATTTGTTCTCTGGGTCATTTTTATCAAGGTAAGTCAACATGACGTTACCAAGAGAGAATGTTGGCATATCGTAGTTCTTCGATTCAGGCAAGTTTTCCATTGCATCGTTGCCGACTTTTTTGTAGTGAACGCCTTCAATACCGGAATCTACCATGTTGCGAAGCACTGGATCTGTATTTAACAAGTTCAAGAATTCCATCGCTTTCTCTGGGTATTTCGAGTTAGCAGAAATGGCTTGCATCGAACCCATAACAGACCAGTTGTAGATCATCGCTGGGCTAGCAGCTTTGGACACGATTGGGTAACCAAGGCTTGCGGACCATAAGTTATCTGCAAGAGGTTGGTTCGTTGCTTTATCTGTGAACCATTTACCTGTAGCTTGTACATCCGTCAAGGAAGTTAATGTTGCTGCTTCTGTTGGAACATAACCTGCTTTGTAATATTTATGCATTGTTTTTAACGCTTGCTGCATTTCTGGTGTTTCCAAGATGTTCGTTACTTTCAAGCTTGGATCGCCGACTTTCACAGCCATTGGCAATCCTTCGATGATGTAATCGTAAGGAACATATGGTCCGAATGTTTTGTCAACAGCGAGCGCGTATGTTCCTGGCTCGTTTTCTTTAATCGTTTTAAGAAGCGGCTCTAAGCTTTCTAATGAACTGACGTTGTCTAGGTTCAATTTATACTTGTCCACCAAGTTTTTATTGAAGCGCCATACGATTTGAGCCGGAAGCTCTTTGTTCGCAGGAACGCCGTAGTTATGACCGTCTACTTTGGAACCTTCCAAGAACGCAGGATCTAATGCTTTCACGATGCCTTGACCTTGATTTTTCAAGAGATCATCGATAGGCATGAATGCGCCTTTACGTGCATTTTGAACGTAATCGAATGCCCATGACGCTGTGAACATAATATCCATTGGTGTTCCTGATGCTGTCATGACTTGCATTTTTTGAGGATAGTCACCCCAGTCGATCATGTTCATTTTAACCGTAACGCCGATTTTTTCTGCTGTATATTTGCTGACTTCTTCCATAACCTTGTCAACGTCTTTTTGCGGCGTACCGATTGTATACCAGATCAATTCAACAGGCTTTTCGGAAGTCCCGCTTCCTGAAGCACCTGAACTCTCGTTTTTGCCTCCGCATGCGCTTAACATCATTGAAACCGCTAACATTAGCACTAGAGTCAACACGTAGCTTTTTTTGAATTTACCCATTTCTTTCTTCCTCCCCTGTGGAACTCCGTTGTTGAGATTGCCGTTTGGCTATATTTAATGTACTCCATGAAAGCATTTTCAAATAGGCGACAAATTAAATGATCCGTGTCCAAACTAAAGAAACAATCCAAAATAACCCCACAAAGTGGTGACTTGGCTTCGAAGCTGATTCAGGTACTTTACAGGGGCCCCGGAAATTATAAATTCTTATAAATTGTGGAAAAAAATAAGACTGCCCTAGTATTCGCTAGAGCAGCCCTTTATAATCGGTCGGCGAGATGCCAACATACTTTTTAAATTGTTTATAGAAGTAACCAGGTTCCCAATACCCTACGTTCCGTGCGATTTCATGGACCTTCAGATGCGTCGTCATCAGCATTTCCTTTGCCTTCTCGATGCGGTACCGGTTGATGTAATCGGTGAAGGTCTCTCCTGTCTCCTTGTTGAACAGTTGTCCCAAATACACAGGATGAATATTATACTGCGCTGCTAACAGCTTGAGCGAGAGCTCTTCGGCGTAGGATTTCTCTATATAATGCAGCACCTGCTGCACGACGGGACTCTTAATATCTGAAATCAAGAAATCGACCGTCATATCCGCCACCTCTTGAATGATCTCGATTAGATCATCGATCGTATCCGAGTTGCGAACCTGCTGGAATGCCACATTAAAAATATCCGGAACCTCTGTATGGCGAATCGCCTTAAGTTCCATCTTGAAGAGAACGACAAGCTCAAAGGCCATATTCTGGATGTCGTGCGGCATAATCCCGGGCAGCGCTTGAACCTGTCGAAAATCATCGGCGATGTGCTGATGCAATACAGGTTTATCTTTGGCAATAATAAGCTTGGTATATTCGGCCCATTCAAAATGGAATTCATTCTTCCCGAGCTTCGGATGGCTGATCGGCAGGTCCATATAGTCCATCAGCTCACGATCCGGATAAATCCAGAAATATTCTTGCGTCTTCTTCGCATGTTCATAACTTGCACCCGCTTGATCCGGAAGGCATTCCACGCTCCCGATCGTAATATGCAGCGGCCGGTAATGCGATAGACGCTCATGAACACGATGAAGAAGCTCTGTAAATTCACGATGTCCATCCTCTTCATTCTCCATCACCGTAAGCAGGATAATATCTCCATCCATATCGCGGAACACGGTCACGTCGGGATGATTTTTCATTTGACGATCAATCAGTTCGAATACCTCGGCAACCTGTTCATCCACGCGAAGCACCGCAACCATCACATAGGGATGCTGCAAGGATATATCCAATAAATCTGCACGTTCCTTAAATTCCGCAGCGCCGATACGATTCGTCAACCATCGATGCAGCGTATTGTCTTTCAGAATCTGCATACTGAACTCCGTGAACATCTGCTCTTCTTTTATGGAGTTCAGCTTTTCCACCGTGTTCGTTAACGTTGCTTTGAGCTCATTCACATTAATCGGCTTCAGCAGGTAATTCTCGATCCCGAGTCTCATGCCTTCTTTTAGATAGGAGAATTCGTTGTACCCACTGAGCACGATGGTTCTCAAATCGGCATGAAATTCTCGTGCGGCGCCGATCAAGGCAAGCCCATTCATGACCGGCATCGAAATATCCGTGATTAGAATATCCACCAACGTCTGCTTGATCGCTTCCAACGCCTTTTGTCCATTCTCAGCATGTCCTACAATTTCAAGTCCTAGCTCTGCCCAATCAATAATGTCATAGAGCCCTTCAATAATAAAAGGTTCGTCATCCACAATAAACACTCTATACATGTCGGTCCTCCCTGTCTTCTAGGTCTGGCAACCATACGTTGACGATCGTGCCCACCTCGGGTTGGCTTTCCAGTTCAATGCCGTATTCATCTCCATACAGCAATTTCAAACGTTCATTCACACTGCGCAAGCCGAAGGATTCCCCTTCGGGAGCATTTGGAGAGATCGCAAGGCGAATTTCTTCCAACCGTTCCGAGGTAATGCCATGACCATTATCTTCAATTCGAACATGGATTCCATTCGCTGAGGATAGCGCCCGAATGTGAATTCGATTATCCGTGCGGTCTGTGCGAAGTCCATGAACGATGTAATTCTCAATAATCGGTTGAAGGGACATTTGAAGCACCTGCTTCCCACCGAGCATCAGATCGCATTCGATCTCATAGGAGAACTTGTCCTTGTACCGTATACGGAATAACTCCAAATATAAGCGGCATGCCTCCAGTTCATCCTTCAGCAAATAAATTGTTTTCTGCTGCACGAAGGTTCGAAACAATGCGGACAAACTATAGATCATTTCGCCAACATCCTGTGCCCCTTGGGAAATCGCCCGCATCCGAATGACCTCCAAGGTGTTATAGAGAAAATGCGGATTGATTCGCGCTTGGAGCGCTGCTAATTCCGTATGCTTCTGCTTGATTTCAGCCTTATATACCCGATCAATATATAAGTTCAGATCATCCAGCATGTCATTAAAGCTAGTAGAGATTTGCCCCAATTCGTCTTCCCTCGGATCCTGTATACGTGCGGTTAAGTCGCCTTTTTTCACCTTACGCGTGAACCGAATGATCTCATTCGTGCGGCGAGCGAACCGAATCACGAACAGCGAAGGGATCAAGATCGCCACAAAGATACAAATTAAGCTAATCGTTAATATCGTGTTGCGCACACCTTGGTAAGCATCCGCCATCTGTTCTTTAGGAATCATGCCAATGACCACGATGCCGCCTTTATTCTGCGATAACTTCGTCAAATACGTGCTTTCCGACAAAACGCTGCTCTCGAACTTATCCATCTGATTCATGTATGGGAAAGGTTTGCCGTAATAGGACCCTGATGAATCGAACAATACCCCACCCTCCGAAGAGACCACAAGGATCGTACCTTTTAAATTCGCCTTATCGCTTGCAAGCGCGCGCCAGATGTTGTCGGCATTGTAGTAGACGGCCATTTGGCCGATATTTTTCAACGTCTGCCTGTCATTAATCTGTAGTCGAATCGAATATAAGCGGGTATCCCATTGATCGATCGCCCGGCGAATCCAAGGACTCGGCAGCGTGAAATTGCCCCCCTCTAAAGCCATCGCATCCGGAATATAAGAATGCACCGCATTCGTTGATATCTGCTTCATTGATATCAAAGGATTATAGACATACATGAGCTGCTGATCCGTGCTATATAGAATGAGGTTGCTGATATCCATATCATCATCCATCACGTTCTTAAAATACTGTAGCCCACTCGTCAGCACATTATCGGAATTTCGAATATATTGATCCAGATTATGTCGGATATACTCTTGAAACGGGTGCTGTAAAAAATAGGACACACCCGCGGACAACTGCCCGTCTCGATACACACCTTGCAAAATCGCATGTGCCGAATCGTACTTATTCTCGAAATAACTATTCACGTTCTCCATCGCCTTCTTCTGGTTGTCCAGCTCCCGGTTAATGACGGTTTCCGACATCGAACGGTACATGAGCAACGAAAAGGTGATGATCGTCACGATGGTCATGAATGAAAAGAGCAAAATCAGCTTGATAAATACGTTATTCTTGATGTTTCTGCGATACATGCTCCCAAGCCCCATAGCGTTCAGCCTCCTCACGTTGTCAGTCAAACATTATAACACGACTCTGGTACAAATCGGAAATTCATGCTGTGCATCCAGGTTAGCATTTTAGAGATCCATTCCGTAATATCAATTAGGCGAAAAAAAGCGACCGAAGCTTCATGCTGCGCTTCGACCGCTCTCTTCACTTATGAAATGCCTATTAAGGCATGTTATTGCCACGAGCGCTTACGTATAACGTATACCATTCGTCGCGTGTCATCAACTGTGCTTGACGCTCTGCATCCTGACAAGCTAAGATACGCTCCGCATTCGCCGTACCGATGACAGGTTGAATGCCGGCAGGATGACGCATCAACCACCCGAGCACGATGGCTTCTGGTGTCGTTTCTTTTTCCGCTGCCATCCGTTGAACCAATGCAGCCGTCTGTTGAATGTTCTCAGGTTCGCCTTCCAACGAGCGTCCTGTAAATTTCCCTTGTGACAATGGCCCCCAAGCTTGAATCTGAATGTTCTCCATCTGACAGTACTCCATCAAGCCTTCGGAGAAATTCACGCTCGCGCCCACCGGTTGATTGACATGTACGCCTTGATCGAGCCAATCTAAGCGTGACAGACTCATCTCCAGCTGATTTACGGCGAGTTGATCTGGCAATGCCCGCTGTAAGAAGCGGATTTGTGCGGCGCTCATATTGGATACCCCGAAATATTTCACTTTGCCGGAAGATTTCAGCTTGCCGAAGGCTTCAGCTACTTCATCGGGTTCCATGAGCGGATCGGGCCGATGCAAGAGCAGTACATCCAAGTAGTCTACATTCAAGCGACGCAATGAATCATTCACTGCTTCAAGGATATGTTCTTTGGAAAAGTCGAACCGTCCTGGAACATCTCCTTCGCCAAATCGAATACCGCATTTGGATTGAATGATCAGTTGTTCGCGAAGCCCCGGTCTTGCTTTAAGAATCCGACCAAAGGTTTCTTCCGCTTTTCCCATCGTATAAATATTGGCATGGTCATACATCGAAATCCCAATCGATAGTGCTGCTTCAATCGCCTTCTCTGCCTTCAGCACATCTTCCTCGGTTAACGGGTCTCGATTCCAGCCCCCGCCAAACGGCATGCACCCTAGAATTAATCGGCTTGCTTCAATACCTCTTTGTTGAATAGGAATCCTCTTCATGAGTCCAATCCTCCTATGAACGTAAGTGTGTAAATATTTCCTTGTCCATTCTAAACACTCTCTTTATAAAATGCAAAGAGTCCTTCGTCAACACGAAGGACTCATGTTATTGCAAGATATGATGCGTGGATACCCAAGCTTTGAATGCCTCCATATCTCTTGGAGGAGCAGCTCCGTTCCGCCATGATTCTGGCAAAGCCAACCACAGGTCATAGAGCATCGGAATGCGTAGCCCGAGCGTCATCAGAGTATCCGTCTGTTGAAATACATCCAGAGGCGTACCTGACAGCACGACACGCCCTTGATCCATAACAATCACCCAATCCGCCCAGGTATAGACCAAGTTCATATCATGCGTCGACATCGCAATCGTCACCCCTTGCGCATGGATGCGATCTAACTGCTCCAGAAGCTGCACTTCGGATTTCGGGTCCAAATATGCTGTGGGTTCATCCAACAGGATTAGTTCCGGCTCAAGCACGAGAATACCTGCCAAAGTAATCCGTTTTTTCTGTCCCAGACTCAAATGATGGATCGGTTGATCCGCCAAATGTGTAAGCCCCATACGGACTAACATCTGTTCGACGCGACGCCGAATCTCTTCTTCCGGAAATCCTGCATTCCGCAGTCCATAGGATATATCTTCATAAGGGGTATTCAGAATCAGCTGCTGCTCCGGATCTTGGAACACAAGACCAATACGCTGCCGCAGGGCATGAATATCTGCTTTACGATAGCTGTAATCCGTTCCTTTCCACTGCAGGCGACCTGATTGCGGGCGAAGAATGCCGTTGGAATGCAGAAAAAAAGTAGATTTACCGCAGCCATTATGGCCGCAGATCGCCGTCTTGGAACCTGTGGGTATCGCTAGGCTTAATCCATTTAGTGCAGGGCGATCCGTTGAAGGGTACGTATACATCATGTCTTGCGCTTCGAGGAGCATGCTCATCGTTTATCGCCCTCCTTTCCAGTACAGCAAGCTTTCCATGACAAGCAGCAGCACGATGCCAATCCCGCTCTCCAACCCGTACCTCCATCCGACAGACCCGGATTGATATGGAGCCAGATGGATTTGCGAGTCGAATCCGCGCGAGACAAGACCTTGGGCTAACCCGCGATATTTCTCCATCGTTTTCGAGAACAGCCGGGTGAATAACATCGCAATGTCACGTAAGGTTCGCATGAACCCGACATGGCCTCCGCGACCACGTTGGGCAATGCGAATGCCTTGCGCCGTATCATAGAGCAGAAAAATAAATCGATATGTAATTAACATGAGTTCCAGCACGATATGCGGCATTTTAAGACGCTGCATCACTTGGAGCAGGGCCGAGAAAGGCGTCGTTAGGATAAGAAAATAAAAACAAGATAACGATGCCGCAAGCCTGACGAGCAGGAATCCGGCTTTCAATAAACCTGCATGAGATAAATAAATTACACCGTGGAAAATAGTGAACATAATCCAACCCTCCACGGAATCTGTGTTCCCAGCGTGGGATCCTGCTTTCCATTCCAAGACGATCGCAGGTACACTTGTTAGAAAGAAAAGAAAGGGCGCGCCGAGCAACAGGAGGTATATTTTGATAGACACTTTGGCGTATCCTAGAATCCATATCGACATCCATAGAAAAACAAGGCCTTGGATGATCGGGTGCGCTACATAAGCGAATATCAGAAGCACCGCAGCAAATCCGAACTTCCACATCGACGACATGGGTCTTAGTGGATTCGCATATGAGATCGTATCAATTTGACGCATCGGTGTTATTCTTCTTGGAATGACGGCCGCGGAATAAGCCAATCGTAAATCCGATAAATCCTGCGCCTAATGCTGCTTGAAGCGCGAACAGCATACTTTCCGTCTCCGCAGGCGGCTCCATTAATGGCTGGAACCAAGGCTCATAATCCGGCTGAATGGTCTGAATCATCTCTTCCGCTGCTCCGTCGGCTCCTCCAAAATCACCTTGTACGATAACTAACGGTACAACAGCGAGCAAAACGACAATGACTAGAATCCACATATTTTTTCCTGCTAGTTTCATGCGTTTTTCGCTCCTTTCATCCGACGTTGCAATAACGATAATTCTGCGCCGCTATAAGCCTGCAACCAATTCCATAATAAGACGGTTAACAACCCCTCACTGATCGCCAGCGGAATTTGTGTTACCGCGAATATGCCTCCGAATTTCAAGAACGAAGCCAGGATCCCGCCTTCCGCCGCAGGAAAAGCGAGTGCCAACTGAATGGATGTCATCACATAGGTAGATAAATCCGCAAGGGCCGCAGCCAAGAAAATGGCGAGTTTCTGACGTCCTGTCGATTTCATCATCAACTTATACACGGCATACCCTACCATGGGACCTGCTACGGCCATGGAGAATGCGTTCGCTCCGAGCGTCGTAATCCCCCCGTGCGCCAACAATACCGCTTGGAATAACAAGACAATGGAGCCCAGAACGCTCATCGGAAGCGGACCGAACATCACGGCTCCAAGACCCGTTCCTGTCGGATGAGAGCTGCTGCCTGTGACCGATGGAATTTTCAAGGCAGATAGGACAAAGGTGAACGCCCCTGCTAACCCTAGCATTAATTTCAACTCGGGCGTTTCACGTGTAATGCGCACCAGTGATCGCACCCCTAATGCGAAGAATGGTAGAAATAGAATCCACCATATCATCGCCCATACTGGCGGCAAAAAGCCCTCCATAATGTGCATCGCATACGCCGTCTGCGGCTCATTCACGGCAAAGTACAAGACAAAGCCGGCAATCAGCAGCAAACTAGATAACCATTTTTTCTTCACAACGTACTCCTCCTCTTCTTAGATTCTTGATTTCTACGCAAAAAAAGCCAACCCATACAGGATTGGCTCTAGGCACGGTCCAAATAAACGACAAATCTGATCCACACAATGATGTCGTTATTTTTCTCTCGTACACCACTCCTTTTTCGCGAAGGTCTTCGGGTACAACAAATAGGTAGGTCTCCTGACTTCTGGATCTTCATTCTTCCTCGCCTTCACCATCACTTCCGATCAGAGTGGCATTGTTGAGCAAGAACTTCCCAGTTACAGTGGCGCGACCGCTCGGGATTTACACCCGATTCCCTGTTACCCCTTGCTCTCGCAAGGGCACCTGTTTGTTCAATTATGAAATTAGGGTCATTGTATCATATGAAATTCAGACCCGTAAACATGATTCTATTTAGAAGCTATATGATTTCTCAATGGAACGGTGATGCGTTGTTTCTCGTGGACATAAATAATCTCCGTGTATCCGGTGCGGGAGAGCAATTCCATAGCTTCGTCCAGTTGGGTTCCAATATCATCTGGAAAATGAGAGTCAGAACTCAGCGTCAACGGCACGCCATGCTGATGGAGAACCTGCAGAAACGCAGGGCTCGGGCAAGCTTCCTTCACAGGATAACGATAAGCGAGACCCGTGTTGATCTCTGTCGCTACGTCCGCTTCCTTCAATGTCTTCGCAACCTCTTCATAGAGCGGGAGCAGCAATTGCTCATCCGGTCGGAAATTGAACACTTTCAAATTGTCCAAGTGGGCAATCATATCGAACAACCCGCTTCTCGCCGCCATTTGCACATAGCCGAACACCTTGGCATAGAGAGCTACGAGATCTTGGTTCTCGAAGAGATGCTTCGTATCTGGATTATCAAAGCCCCAGCCATCTACGAAATGGACCGAACCGATCACATAATCGAGCTCATATCGCGATAATAGTTCCCTTAATTCCGCTTCGCCGCCTGGGAAAAAGTCCGCTTCCACACCAAGTGATACCGGATACCCCGCTGCCTTGGCGCGCTTTACCGCAGCCAGATAAGGTTCAATGGAGGTCACGCATACGCGATCCAGCCAATATTGTTGCATACGTCCAAGCTCGGAATCGTCGAGGATCATATGCTTCTCGTAATAGGAACGAAACTCGGTAAAACGATATAAATGGTCCACCATGCCGAAGCGTTCAATCCCGCGCGCTTGACCGAGCTCAAAATAGTGGGCGAGCCAGGTGTCACTGAAACAACCTTCATCCATGCGTTCCTTCATGAGATTGTTGAGACGCGTAATCCATTCCAACGAATGGGGTTCGTTCCCTAACGTCCCTTTTTCCTGATGTACATGTTCTAAGGCACGCGCAGTGCGCTGAAGCCAGCCTGTTGAATAGGGCCCTTCCTCCAAATGAAAATGAAAATCCACCTTCATGCTAACATCTCCTCATTTAAGGCCATTGCCGCCTAATGTCCGTTGCGTATCTTACCCCGTTATTCTATTTTCTTCCCATGGAGGTGTCAATCATAATTCCTTAATATATGGGTGGGAGGACACCCTCCTATTATAGGTGCGGAAAATAGGAGGAGAATATATCGGTAAGGTGCTTAATACATTTGCTATGTTGGATATTTACAACAACTGACGGGTAGTACGAGGAGTGTGAACAGCGTGTGAGCAGTTGGTGAGCAGTATGAGCTACTTACCAGCACCTAATGAGCACTATCAGCTGCTTATATGCACCTGATGAGCATACTATCCCCCCTACTTCTTTCTCTATGTTGGATTTATCCAATATAGCACCTAGTGCGCTTCTGTTGAGCACCCTAATGAGCATTATGAGCCGCTTAAATGCACCTGATGGGCCTCCTCCTCCTACTTCTCTCGCTATGTTGGATTAATCCACTATACAACCACTCAATGTTACTTTTACCCCAGCTACAGTGGATTTTTACAGGATAGCAGGTATTTATCGCTACTTTTACGCCATTTCAGCTGTTCTTAATGGATTTATCCACTATACAGCCTGAAAAGTGTGCTTTAACGCCAAAGTTACTGGATTTATCCAATATAGCACTTGGTGAGCAGTTACTGAGCGCTTGTTGAGCAGAATGAGCAAATGATGTGCACCTGATGAGCCTACTACTCTCGGTATGTTGGATCTATCCAATATAGCACCTAGTGCGCAATTGTTGGGCACCAAATGAGTAACATGTGCTCCTTATGTGCTCCTTATACGCTCCTTATGCGCCCCTGATCATCCCCCATCAGCCCCTAATCCCCCCACCTCCCTCAAGCCCTGCAACGCTCTACGTACATATCGGACAAGTCCACCCACACAACAAAGAGCCTCCGACGCTCGGAAGCTCCTGTCCACCAACAATAAATAATCCTTTAACTTGCTCCACTTTCGCTTTAACCTATTCCACTTTCGTTTAACTTGCTCCATTTTTCGCCTTACCTTGCTCTATCCCCCTAACCTGCAACCTCCGCCCACTTGCGTCTTCTGCGCAACCGCATGAGCAGACCATGGCGAGGAGAGAATACCAACGCGATTGCGAAAATCGCTCCAGCTACGGTGACCATCATGCCTGCGATGGAAGCATCCAACCAAGCCGCGATCATATAACCGAATACCGAACATGCAATCCCGATCAGCACACTGTACAGGATCATGACCGATAATCGCTCCGTCAGCAAGTAGGCTGTGGACGCAGGGACGATCAGCATGCCAACCACCAGGATGGCGCCTACGCTCTCAAAGCTCGCCACCGTTGTCATGGATACCAATCCCATCAATACATAATGGAACAAAGCTACAGGGATGCCGCAGGCAAGAGCCATCGCCGGATCGAACGCACAGATCTTGAATTGTTTATAGAAGAGTCCAATAATAACTAGAATGAATAATACCGTAATGCCCAAAATCCACACGGACTTCGGTATAAAATCAATGCCTAACACACTGATCGTATTCCAATGTACATAGGCAATTTCGCCGAACAATACGCAATCCAAGTCCAAATCCACTTGCCTTGCATTCAAGCTGATCAATACCACCCCTACCGCGAATAATGCGGTAAATACGACACCAATCGATGCATCGGACTGTACGCCGCTCTGCTGGAACAATTGAATCAGGAACACGGTGATCAGCCCTAGCACCGATGCTCCCAATAACATGCCCAATGAGTCACGAGACCCGCTTATCATAAAGGCAATGACAATCCCCGGCAATACGGAGTGACTGATGGCATCCCCAATCAACGACATTCTCCGCAGGACGAGAAAGCATCCCAAGATCCCGCAAGCAATCGCCACCAAGGCTCCCGTCCCGATAATCCAGAATTCCATCATAGGGATTCCTCCTTACTGTACACGGGCGAATGTTGTATCTCCCGCACGTGCTCCGCCATCCGAATCGCGCGGTTATTGCGAATGCGCCGAACTGCTTTGGCGCACACGCCACGCTGAGGCGCGAACAAAACCGAGAAGACAAACACGACCGTTGCCGCCAGCACGCTTAACGGACCTGTCGGCAGGTTACTTGTCGTCGTGCTAATCAATGTACCGATGACACCGCTGATTGCCCCGAACAATCCGCTCAGAACGACCATCAGCCCTAACCGATCCGTCCAGTACCTTGCAGCAACGGCAGGTGTGATGAGCAGCGCTGCCACCAAGACGACACCTACCGCCTGAATACCGACTATGACAGTCATTACTGTAAAGAACATCAGCAATTGCTCCAGGAATCCCACCGGAAAACCAAGACCTCGTGCAAATCCCGGATCAAAACTCAGCAGCTTAAATTCCTTAAATAACAAGCTGCTTGCAATGACGATCACGGCAGATACCCCAATCATCGTATACACATCGCTCGCGATCATCGAAGCAGCTTGACCGAACAAGAACTTATCCAACCCGCTTTGATTCCCATAGGACGAGTGTTGAATATGTGTCAACAATACAATACCAATCCCGAAAAACACAGATAGGACAATCCCCATAGCAGCATCTGCTTTGATTCGGGTATACCGTGTAATCACGGTAATGAGAAGAGTAGCCAACAACCCCGATACGAAGGCGCCTAAAAAGAACAAAGGAAGTGATTTCACGCCCGTCAGCATAAAAGCAATACAAATGCCCGGCAGCGCTGCATGCGCCAGCGTATCCCCAATCAAGCTCTGCTTCCGCAAGTACGTAAAGCTGCCTATGATGCCGCTCATGAGACCAAGCAGCATACATCCAATGAGAATCCACTGCGTATTCGGATCTGTAAGCACAGACCATGATAGAAGTGTCATTCCCTTCACCTCGATTCGACGAGGACGGCCCCGTCCTCTTGATCAAATACAGCCAATCTTCCACCGTATGTCTGGTGAAGCAATGATTTGGTAAACACATCTTCTGTCGGTCCGTATGCCACAAGTTCTACATTCAGCAGCATGACCCAGTCAAAGTACTCCCTTACGGTTGCCAGATCGTGATGTACAACAAGCACCGTTTTCCCTTGTGCTTTCAATTCATTCAACAATGTTATAATTGCTCGTTCCGTCATCGCATCCACGCCGACGAACGGTTCATCCATGAAATATAAGTCCGCATGTTGGGCAAGGGCTCTGGCGAGAAACACCCGCTGTTGTTGTCCGCCGGATAGTTGAGAAATTTGGCGGTGTGCGAATTCCTTCATCCCTACTTTGGCCAAGCAGTCCATCGCCATGTCCCGCTCCTTCGTGCCTGGGCGCTTGAACCACCCTAAATGCCCGTATCTCCCCATCATCACGACATCCAGTGCATTCGTCGGGAAATCCCAATCCACGGATTCACGCTGCGGGACATACCCTACGGATTTGCGCATGTCTTGATATCGTTTCCCGTAAATTTCAACCTCCCCGCTAACACGGGGCAGCAGTCCGAGAATGGCCTTAATCATCGTCGACTTCCCTGCGCCATTCGGACCGACAATGCCGATCAATTTCCCTTCCGGTACCTCAAAGGATACATTCCGCAATACCGGTTTCTTCTGATATGCGACCGTTAATCCACTTACAGATAACGGGGCTTGTAAATTTGAATGATTCATTGCTGTTCCTCCTTCGCCCATCTCATCCCTTACTTCAGCGCTTCGACCATAATGTTCGCATTATGCCGCACCATGCCGATATACGTTCCTTCTTCCGTGCCCGGCTGCCCCATCGCATCGGAGAATAATTCTCCGCCGATGTTGACCGTGTGCCCTTTCTTCTTCGCACCTTCAATTACGGCTTCAATCGCCTTCGTAGATACGCTGGATTCCACGAACACAGCTTTGATTTGATGTTCAATCAGAAAATCACGCAGATCGCTTACATCCTTGCTCCCATATTCCGAAGCTGTACTAATTCCTTGCAGCCCCGTAACTTCCATGCCATAGGCTCTTCCAAAATAATGAAAAGCATCATGTGCCGTCACCAGAATACGGCTGTTCTCCGGTATGGATTGAATTTGTCCCCTCACGTAATCATCCGTTTCCTGCAACTTCTTCAAATACGCTTCCGCATGTTGACGATAATCCTCTGCATGAGCTGCATCCTCATCGATCAACGTATCCCTTACGACTTCCGTCGCGCTCATCCAATTTTTAACGTCGAACCAAATATGCGGGTCATGCCCCTGCGCTCCTACATTCGGATCGGACAGCAGCTTATCTTCTGGAATATTTTTAGATACCGCGACAGTTGTTTTCGATGCATTCAGCTTCTCAAGAATATCCACCATCTTGCCTTCCAAGTGAAGGCCGTTATAGAAGATGATATCCGCATCGTCCAGCTTCTTAATATCCCCTTGTGAAGCTTTATAGAGATGCGGGTCTACCCCAGGTCCCATTAATCCAATCACTTCGACGTGGTCGCCACCGACCTGCTCAACAATATCCTTGATCATACCAATCGTTGTAACCACCTGTAACTTCCCTTCGACTTCGGCTTTGGCTTCTGTCCCCTTCGATTCCCCGCAGGCAGATAGAATCAAGACCACCCCTACAACGAACACCATCATGATAAAACGCTGGATTGACGAACTCCTGCCCTTGTACTGTAAATTCATAAACGTAACACACTCCCATTTCATAAATTACTTGCATATCCCCAGTTGTTTATGTTGTGCAATTATTTTTACTCCGTGCTCATTTGTTTAATATACACAAAAATGTTTCTTTGATGCAACTTTTTTCGTAAATTTTTTTATTTTCTACAGTCAGACTCCCTTCTTCTCACATCAAAAAGCCCCTGCTTTCGCAGGAGCTTTCTCATTTCATTCTCGTTCCAATCTACTTCTATTCGTCCAATAATGTCAGCTCGACCACCGTGTTGCGCTCATCCGGCAACAAATACGTATAATGCTCCGGACGGCCAAAATTCATAAATGCATCTACCGAAAATTGCTCCGCATTCCAAGGAAGGCTCAAGAACACCTCCGAACCGTCCGATAGCAACCGGGCATGCTTAATTTTCCCTGCCAACCCTGGCAAATGAATCGGCCCTACATTTTGCTCTAGCAAATGCGCATAGACCTTATTGCCTTTTTTCGTATATCGGCCCCAGTCCGGCTTCGGCAAATCCGCATTGACACAACCGTAGATACTGTCCCCGTTGGCTTGCATCCATTCCCCGACTTCAGCAAGAATCCGTAAGGATTCCGCAGGGATTTCTCCTTGTGCGTTCGGCCCTACATTCAAGAGCAGATTGCCGTTTTTGCTTACGCACTCCACCAGCTTGCGAATGACGGTTGCCGCGGATTTATATGTCGTATCGTTCGCAGCATAACCCCAGTTATTATTTAATGTGATACAAGCTTCCCAAGGAATGGAATTCCCCTCGTCATCCGTTAACCCGGCGGTTGGAATAATCTGCTCCGGCGAAGCAAAATCCCCTGCATAGAAGGATGGATCCGTTGTCATGATCGAGGAGCGTCCATGATTGACTTCTAGACGATTGTCCGTAATAAGATGCGGTTGAATGTCGCGAATCATCTGCACCAATTCCGTGGCTTTCCACTTCTCGCCGCTCATCTCGCCATAAGAGAAATCGAACCACATAATATCCAGCTTGCCGTAGTTCTCTAGCAACTCACGCACTTGGCCATGCATGTATTCCAGATAACGCGGGAATGTCTTCGGATCGCGTTGATAGGCGGAATTGTCGCGCATCGGATGATGGAGATCTCCGTAAGCCGGATAATCTTCGTGATGCCAATCGATAAGCGAATAATAGAGCCCTACTTTCAAGCCCTCTTCGCGAAAAGCGTCAAGGAACTCACGAACCAGATCGCGTCCGCAGGCGTTCGTTGATTTATAATCCGTTAGTTGACTGTCGAAAAGACAGAATCCGTCATGATGCTTCGCGGTCAACACGGCATATTTCATCCCGGCCTGCTTCGCGGCACGAGCCCATTCTTTTGGATTGTAACGGTCTGGTTGGAACGAGTCGAAATATGGCTGATAATCTTCTACCGATATGCGTTCGCCATTCCGAACCCATTCTCCGCGTGCTGGAATTGCATATAATCCCCAATGGATGAACATCCCGAATCGATCTTGCAAAAACCACTTCACACGTTCATTTCGCTCTGCGATACGTTGATTTTGGCTCATATTTTCCCCGCCTTTTCCTGTCGTATTGTTCCCATTCAGCGTACCAAAGCTATGGTATAATGGACAGGTACGAAAGTAACCTCCCTTCGTACAAAACTAACTTTTACAGGTGACTACCAATGAATCCTACTCTGGCTACGAAAGGCGTCTTTGACGACCTGCTGCAGAACCTGCAAATTCATCTCATCGATGCTCGGCTGACGAAATGTCCTCCGGACTGGCGAGACTTGGATTACACGCCCAACTACAATAAGTTTTATTTGATCTGCGAAGGGGAAGGCTGGTTGCGCATCGGGGATCAGGAGTTGTATCCGAAGCCCGGTCAGCTCTGCTTCATGCCTGCTTATGTACAGCAATCCTATAATACGATCAGTGAAGACACGTATTTCAAATATTGGCTCCATTTTACCGCTCAAGTCGGATCGTTCGATTTGTTCCAGTGGTTGGATGTTCCGTTCATCGTGGATGTTCAGGATCTAGCACTTGTCGAGTCTTGGTTCCAGCAGCTCGCTGTGCTTGTGGATCAGTCCTCGATCCTTGCTCGCTTGCAAGAAAAAGCCATCCTGCTGCAGCTTATCGCGTATTTTCTCGAACAAGTGCCGGTGAATATTGTTCATGCGCGCATGGAAGAAATGGATCGACTAACGCAAATCCAGCAATTCATCGAATCCCGTCTCCATACGCAAATCACCGTCGAGCATATGGCGAAGTCCTTTCATTTGCACCCGAACTACTTTATTAAATACTTCAAGAAGCATTTCGGAATGCCTCCGTTGAAATATATGCGCCAGAAGCGTATCCAACAAGTCAAACGCCTATTAACCTCTACGGATCTCAGCGTGAAGGAAATTGCTGACGCCACAGGTTTTGATGACACGAATCATCTGGGCAAAATTTTTCGCAAAGAGACTGGACATAGTCCAACCTCTTATCGTGCTCAGTTTCAAGTGAAATGAGCGCCTGCCTGGATAATAACGTATAGAACACGGATTAATTCGTATCCTATGAACAAAAGGTAGTTGGCATGCTTGATAACCTCTGCCGCATAGGAGGCCCTATGAAATTATCCGAACTCAATCCGCATCGCCCGTGGCCCTTGCCTGCTTCCCCATGGATCATGTCTCAGGTCTGGCGGCATGTTACGTTCCTCCATTGGGCGATCGAACCTTCGATCCTTGCACCCTTTATACCGGAAGACCTCATCCTAGATACCTACCAGGGCAAGGCCTGGATTTCCTATAGCTGTCTGAACGTATATCACGCAAAACTTCGGTTCGTCCCTCCCGTTCCGGGCATGCTCTCTTTCAACCAAATTAATATACGTACCTATGTCCGATCCGCTGAAGGAAAACCCGGCGTGTATTTTCTCAAAATCGGAGCTACCAATCGTTTCGTGACCTTCGGTTGTTCCACGTTCATGCATCTGCCCTTCGTGCATAACAACTACCAACTCACCACGGCGGCACCCGCAGCACATCAGAAATTCGGCGCCGTTCATATTGCTTGTGCTTTCCCCGAGCAGGAAGTGCTGCGATGTGTAGTGACACCCGTCTCTCAGCCCTATCCAGCTACTGCCTATCCTTTGACGACATGGCTAACCGAGCGCTACAGCATGTATACGGACGCGCAGCATCCCTTTCCATTACGGGAACAGACCACACCGGGGACTTCTCAGATCCTGATCTGTGAAGTCACGCACCATCCCTGGACATTGCAAGATGCTGATATCACAGTGGAGTCGAATTCGCTATTAGCTCCTTATGGATTTGATCTGTCCAAGGCCCCATCCCTTGTCACTTACACAAAGGAACTGAAGGCCTATATTTGGGGATTTCGGAATATTTCACTTTAGAGAGAGCCTACATTTACAGACATGTATACGTCGACAGGATCCTCTCGATCAACTTTAAAACCAAACCGTTCATAAAGACGTCTAGCAGCGCTTCCTTGCAAGACGTTTAAGGTTACACGCTTTCCTTTTACATCATCTTGTGCAAGCAGCCCTTGTAATACTTGACTACCGATCCCTGCACCTTGGTAATTGGGATGAATATAGAAATGTTCCAATAGATACCCCTCTAACATGGGTTTAAAGGCTATGCAGCCAACAAAAAAAGAATCTGCCTCCATGATCCACGTATGAACGGGATCAAATGTATTACGGAAGCGTTGACGAACCTTTTCTTCATCGAACCTTCCTAACCTCGTTAAATCATCACGCAATACAATGGCCCGCAAATCGGCAATTGTCTCCATATCAGATTTTTGGGATTGGCGAAGGGTAATCTGTTCCATCCAAAGTAACAACTCCTTATTCTTGAATCAAACAACAGAATCGTGCAGCAACAAAAAGCATGAGTCTTAAGCTCATGCTTTCCTTGTCATTACGGTGAGAAAAATCTCTACCCTCGGTCCATTCCAATTAGAGCAACCGCTTGTAGAGGTCGTTTTTATCGCCAAATCGAATTTTTTTTCGTTTCGATACGTCGAAACTTTTATACATTCTATTGGGGTAAAATATGTTTCACTCGCCCGACCTGCCCGCTGCTTAAGCGTACTTTGATCCCGTGCGGGTGCTGAGGCGAATTGGTTAGAATATCTTTGACTGTTCCCCGAGTAAGATTCCCGGTTCGCTGATCCTGCTTCAACACAATGTCCACCTCGATACCCGGTCGGATATTGGCGCGTATTTGTCCACTCATGCTGTCACTTCCTTTTTAGCCTTTTGCCTTTACGATGGCGATCACTTGCTTCCCGCTCACTTGAATGCCTTTGTCTAAGCGGCCGACCAGAGCAAGATCGCGGACAAGTTCTTCCACCAGCTTCTTGGCCGGGTCTGTTTTCTTCTTATCCACGAGCACCGTCAGCTGCACGTCATTGCCAGCGGTTAGAATACGTTCGGCTTGACGCTTCTTCGTATCATAATCATGCTCTTCAATGCCGGCATTCATACGGATTTCTTTGAGTTTTGTCCCTGCTGCAGCTTTCCGATCCTTTTGCTTGTCTTTATTCTGCGCAGTTTTATAATCTGACTGACTTACCAATTTGCAGGGTGGGGGACTGGACATCAAGGACATACAGACCAAGTCTACTTTAAGCTCCTTAGCCATCTTCAAAGCTTCTTTGGTCGGAACAACCCCGAGGTCCTCCCCATTCACGCCCGTCAACTGGACTTCGGATGCTTTTATTTTCTCATTCATAATCACCATAACAGGACCTCCAGCTTCTTATTCCTTACCACATGCCCTTCGGCATCAAGAATACGAGCGGAAGGACGATCACTAAGATTAATAATAACGTACGGAACACGATTTCCGCAAAAGACCCCGTATCGATCGCCGCAAATTTGGGCAGCAGACGAAATCTTTTTTTCCAAGGCCATAATAGCGCTACACCTTGTTCATTCAGCATATCAATCAACGGATGTGAAGCATAGGAAAGCATGCAGGTCCAATAGAAAAAATTCGGCAACGGGGACAACAGAAAGTGGAGCCCAATCAGAACCAAAAGCGAATGCGTAAGCGTCCGATGTTTCACGCCAAGAAAATGCAAGATGGAAGATAATGGCAAGAAGATCTTGGCCATCGTGGATCCCTTCTTATCGATATCGGCGAGCGGTCCAGCTAGACATCCAATAAGCAATGCAGCTCCAGACTCCCATGTCAATAAAGGTTGATGAAAATAAATCATGGTGCATTCCGCAGCCAAGGCACCTGCTAGGCTGTGCGTTTTCTGAAGCATAATAAGTCCTCCGTGTTTCTACTAAGCTGTCTTATCCATCGAACAAGAGAACCATATTATAGCAAACATATGATCGCATGACTATTGAATTTGCTGAAGAATAAAATTTAGCACCTTACGGATATGCTTATCTCCCGGCCAATGGCCGCTAAAAGGATAATTAATGATTTGTTTTGGTGCAGAAACTCGATTATACATCGCATACACAGATTCCGGCGGACAGATCGGGTCTTTAAACCCAACACACACCAGAATAGGGATCTCAATCCGGTCTGCAAGATTTTTGTTATCAAAATAACTTAGCGTACGAAGAGCTGCCTGTAAATGATCCGGGTATTGCGCCACGTAGGTAGCTACCTCGGATATCGAACCCGAAGAATTAAAAACCGCCCAATCCAGATGGCACATATTCGGGATATCCGCTACGGCGAACGCATGTCTGCAGCCTAGTGCGCTAACGGCAAGAGCTAACCCGCCGCCCTGGCTCCCCCCGACGACACCCACACGATCCGCATCCACTTCCGGCTGCTCCCGTACCCAGTCGATCGCGCGAATGGCGTCCGTAATTATCCATTTATAGTAACTATCTTCAGGGCTGAGAATCCCCTTCGTCATCCACCCACTCGTCTTGCCTTGCTGTTGAGGCGTCAAATCGCCCGTGTCTCCGCTCTGACCGCGTACATCGATGGAGAACACGGCGAAACCGCTCATGAGGTACGCAGCGAAATGCTCTGGCAACCCTTTATTTCCGTGATAACCATGATAATTAACGATACAAGGATACGATGTCTTGCCGAACACCGTCGGTACCATGTAATGCCCATGAATAGGTGTCCCGTCAATGCCTTGATAGACGACATGATACGCATCGACGCCGCTCATCGGTGTATCCATACGTTCTCGGGAACTATGTAAAGGCGTATTCCGTGTTTCTTCCAGAACCTTGGACCAGAATACGTCCAAATCTTCCGGTGTGGTTACATCTGGTTTGTAATTCTCTAATTCTGCAATCCGCTGTTCGATGAAATTCATAGTATTACGACTCCTATCTTTTTGTCATAGTATATGATAGCTAATCAACACAAAATTTCTATCTTTTTCCATTAAAAACGTCTCATACTATAGAGTAAAAATAAGGTTCCCATGTTTAGTTGTATTCTTTTGATCATTCGATGTCAATAAAAGAGGAGGAAGGCATACATTCAAGTCGGAGTCTGTCCTTCATTTGAGCGCAAAAAAAAGCGAAAGTGGCTATATCCCCATCTTCGCTCTTTCGAATTTCGATCTATTCCATCATTCTGCGCTTTAAGGCATCAATCTCGTCAGGAGATATGCCGATGTAACGAAGATAACCATCTGCTCCATGATACGTCGACTCCATGTATTCTAGCATTTGCAGCATTCCTTCCGGCTCGCTACCCAAGAACATATCATACTGCTCCTCCGTTAGCTGTGCGGGACGATGTGCGCGCAAAGCCGGCATAATCGCTTGTAGACGCTCTGTTGTCAACGCGTAATCTTGAGCAATAACTTCATGGGAGACCCCAGCAAGGCTTAAGAGCAGCGCCGATATTACACCCGTACGGTCTTTTCCTGCCGTGCAGTGGTATAGCACAATTCCGTCCTTGGAACGCGCAATGATCTGCATGACCGAACGAATCGCCTGCTGGGAGTCGTCGAGCATTCCCATATACATCTCTGCCAGGTTCTGAGGCAATTGTTCTGTGCTAATTCCCATGTTCCCCGAAATCAGCGAAATATTCGTATAAGCCACATCCGTACCGGCTGCGAACACGTTCGGTGCTTGCGCCACTTCTTCCTCATATCGTAAATCGATCATCTGGCTCACGCCTAAATCGATGAGCTCTTGGCGATCTGCTGCGGTCAGTTTATGCAGGCTGTCCGCCCGCAATACTTTCCGCCAAGCCGTTTCTTGACCAGAGGCCGTCGGATAACCGCCTAAATCCCGGACATTGCATGCCCCTTCTAACGTAATGTCGCGATTCCATGTGGGGATCGTCGTGTTCATTCACAATTCGCTCCTTTTCCCGTCGTGATGAGTTTTGTCCGTACACCCTATTTAAAATAGTATACACTACTTGGACATTTGATTCCTTTGCCATATTTGTGAAAATCCAATTTTTAGGGAATCTCATCAATAAAAAACGACCTATCCCGGGAAGATAATCTTCCTTCGATAGGTCGCTATATGTCTACGAAATGAATTCTTATTGTGCGTTAAATGTATCCGTCAATACAGGTACGATTTGGGATTTACGGGATACAACGCCTTTTAGAACGGCTTTGTTGTCTTCTAACGTGACGTTGTAAGCTTTCTCTACCACATGCGCTGCGTTACCGAGTGCCAGACCCACGGAATCGTTGTTCAAGATATCTGTAACGACAAGCAAGAACAAATCTAATCCTTTGTTCGCAATGACCGTGTTCAGCGCAGCTTCCAATTCGACTTGGCGGACGAGTACGTCGTTCACGTCAACCGCATTAACTTGCGCGATTTCTACCTTGGCATTCCCCATTTGGAATTCTTTCGCATCCAGCGTGATCAATTGATCGATGGTTTTGTCGCTCAAGTCAGCGCCGGCTTTCAACATTTCAAGACCATAACCATCAGCATCTACGCCGGCAATTACTGCAAGCTCACGAGCTGCAGCTACATCTTGTGCTGTGCATGTTGGAGATTTGAATAGAAGAGAATCTGAAATAATAGCGGATAACATTAATCCTGCAATTTTCTTATCGATCGCAATGCCATTTTCTTTGTACATTTTATTCAAAATCGTGGCTGTACAACCTACAGGTTCTGCACGGTAGTAAAGAGGGCCGCTTGTCTCGAAATTCGCAATTCGGTGATGATCGATCACTTCGATCACGCGAACTTTCTCGATATCTGAAGCACTTTGTTGGCGCTCATTATGGTCGACGAGGATGACTTCCTTCGCTTCATTCGCAACCGTCTCTACAAGACGAGGCGCTTCCACTTGGAAATGATTCAACGCATATTGCGTTTCGCCGTTCACTTCGCCAAGACGAACCGGTTCCACTGTAAAACCTAATTTTGTTTTCAAATCCGCGTAAGCAATCGCAGAACAGATTGTATCTGTATCTGGGTTTTTGTGTCCGAAAATCAATACTTTTTCCATGATCTGACTCCTTATTTAACGATTTATTGTGAGAAAAGTATAACGTACATGTCGCTTAACAATCAAGATTATACCTTGAAACTACGTTTATTCCAATCCCTTTAATAGGGATAATGGAGAAGAACCTCTACCGTCGGTCCTTTCGAAAATGAGCGACCGCGTCGACCGCGTTGACTTCCCTCGAGGCGCTCGGGTGATTCAGCTGCAAGAAGGCGAGCGGCAATTCAACTCATGGTTGCGCCTGGCGGATGGGTCTGTTGTCCATGAACAACCTGAACATGGTCCCACTGCGATAAAAGAGACGCTAGCTCTGTAAAATTTATGACAAGTGAATGTTGATTCTTAACGAAGTAACCTGATCCCAGTATTTCATCGGATTAAACCAGGGGTTTTTCCAATGTCTATTCTAAAGGGTGTACTTCATATTTTGGGCGGCAGGTTATTTTTTTCATGACATTTTTATATTAAATTTTTTGTAAGTAAAGTGTGAAAAACCGTCAGAGGATCACCCGACGGCCCTTTATTGTGTGAACCTATACGTTAGTGGATAGGAGAGATAGGTCGGTGGATAGGAGCGATGGGTAGGTGTTTCAGTTCAGCTGTCGTAGATACGAAATCTTGGCAAATTATATAAGCTTTTTGTGTATAACGGACACGAGAGACCTTATTGTTTACTATGCTCATAGATTTTCCATTTTTCGGACTCAGATACCCTTATTCCATTCGAATCATGAGTATATAGCTTAGGTTTCGCATGATAAGAGCTGCTGTGTCCGTTTACCCTGCATTTTGAGTGCTTTTGGCATCATTAAGGTCTCCTGTGTCCGTTAATTTCTCGCTCTGTTCCCTGTACCCTGATTTGATTCGGCAATCTCTCGAAAAGCTATAATTTGTGTGAACCTATACGTTGGTGGATAGGAGAGATAGGTCGGTGGATAGGAGCGATGGGTAGGTGTTTCAGTTCAGCTGTCATAGATACGAAATCTTGGCAAATTATATAAGCTCTTTGTGTATAACGGACACGAGAGACCTTATTGTTTGCTATGCTCATAGATTTACCATTTTTCGGACTCAGATAACCTTATTCCATTCGAATCATGAGTATATAGCTTAGGTTTAGCATGATAAGAGCTGCTGTGTCCGTTCACCCTGCATTTTGAGTGCTTTTGGCATCATTAAGGTCTCCTGTGTCCGTTAATTTCTCGCTCTGTTCCCTGTACCCTGATTTGATTCGGCAATCTCTCGAAAAGCTATAAATTCTAGAATATTGCGAAAAACCTCTACCCTCGGTCCATTCCAAATTGAGCGACCGCGTTTAGAGGTGGTTTTTATCGCCAAATAGAATTTTATTGCAATACGTCGAAACTTTTAAAATTCTATTGTGGTCGAATATTAGACAATTTTCGTTATGATTAAGAGGATAACAATATTTGTATAATTTTAGGGAACCAAATGCCCTCGAGATGCATAGTAGCTTCAGAAAGGACGGTGGACACATGCTGCCCGAGGAATTGGAGCAATGGTCAGATCGATATGCCCAGCGCTTAGTTCGATTAGCTTATACCTATTCACGGGACTGGGGAAGTGCGGAAGATCGCGTACAGGATGCATTTCTCAAAGCCTATCAGGTCAGGCACCAATATCGAGCCGAACGCGGAGAACTATTTTCATGGCTCGCCAAAATTGTCATTAATGAATGCCGTATGATGGTTCGCCGCAGCTGGCGTGAACGCGTCATGGACATCCTGCCCGAACGTTCATCCGAGAGCACAGAAGATCTCTATCTAGCGCATCTCAGCAAACAACAGATATACCAGACTGTACTCGAGCTACCTGAATTTGTTCGCACCCCCATCGTATTGCACTATTATGAAGACCTGTCGGTGGAGGAGATTGCGCAGATCATCGGTAAGCCATCCGGTACGATCAAATCTCGTCTTTGGCGCGGTCGTGCCCGCTTACGTCAAATGCTAGAGGAGGAGCATGCTCATGGACCATCCCATCAGACAATCGAAAAGCTGCTATGAAGAAGAACTATTGAATCTACCGGTGTTCAAGCAAAAGCTTGCGGATCGGATGGACATCGAAAAAATTGAACGTCCTATACTACATACCGCTACTTCTCTAAGACCTCGATGGATTACTGCTGTAACGGCTATTGCGGCGCTGTGCCTCATCACTTTCGTCTATCCGACGGTCGCAGAATACTTCAATTCGTTCCAGAACGATAGATTTGATCCTGGGATTACAACGGCTGTTGCGAATGGATACAGCCAGAAGATCGATCAATCCGTGACAGACCAAGGAATTACGCTGCATGTCGCTGACATCTTAATTGACTCTATGCGGCTGGTTGTATCGTATGAGGTAGAACAAAATGGAGAACGCTCTCCCGATATTTTGTATGGGGCATATGCTCTGACAGACCTTGACGGCAATAAGATATCGGGCTCCTCCTTGATAGGTACAGGATTTGATAAAGATCAATCCTTCGGTTACTTCCAGTTGAATCTTCCGTCAACAGAGGAGCAACAGCTTCTTCTGCATGTGGATATTCATAAGATTCAAACCTATTGGAATCCGGAACCTCATGGAACTGAACACGTGACTTCCGGGAATTGGAACCTGACTATCCCTATCGATCTTAGCCAAAGTAAAGAAGCAACCCGCGGCTTTGCCGTTGAAGAGGATTATACAAGCCCATCTGGTGACATCCTTACCTTACAGCAATTTACATTCGCACCGAGCATGATACGTTTCCAAATCGATAGTAAGAACCCTTTTATTTCTGATTTCGGTTATGAAATTAAAGATGAACGTGGAGATACTGTCTTGTACTATGACCCTTTGAACAATATTAAGCTTTGGACTTGGCTCTCGTTCCAGTCCATGGTTGATCCGAAAAACCAAGAGATCACACAATATTTTAGCAATATTGCACCGCTTCCTGCGGGCCAACGCTATACACTTGAAATAAATGGCGTGTGGAGAGTTGAACCGATTAACTTTGCTATCCCTTTAGATTCCGCCGCAACGGAGCAGAAGCCTATATTGGGAGCCTATCAAGATAGCGGGTTTGCCATTACTAAATTCGAAATGACCCCCGATTCATCCGATCAAACGTTCACGGTAACTGTTGATCTTCATGGGGACAAGCTTCCTTATTCCTGGAATCTTGCATGGAAATTGGAAGACGAGCATGGGACTCGTTATGCCATAACTTATCCTGAAAGCAAAACAGGGCTACCTTTTAGTTTTAATAACGATCGAAGCTATAAAATAGACGAAACCCTAGTTTTCAAAGACATCCCAAGCGGCCAAAAGTCCTTGAAGTTAATTCTCGAAAACTTTCCCCACCATGAAGCGTTGAACTGGAAGATTCCTTTCACCGTTCCGAAATAATGGATGAGAAAAACCTCTATCGAAGTCCATTCCAAGTTGAGCGACCGCGTTTAGAGGTAGTTTATATCGCCAAATAGAATTTTACATTGCAATACGTCGAAACTTTTATAAATTCTATAGTGGTAAAAAGAGCAGAGGCCTGTGCCCCTGCTCTTCATCATCCTATGAGATTAAATTGCGATGTACCCAAGCCCCTTGGTGGTTGACTTGATTCCGTGTGACGAGCTCAAATTCTTGCGTCGCTTCCTCGACTTGCCCAAGTCCAAGCAATCCAAGTCCGCGCATATAATGGCAGTGAATCTGGTTGCGTTCGTTCATATCATCCTCGAAGACCAGGAAGTCTGGCAAGGATACCGCAAAGTAATCAATTTTCACGTCATCAAAAATATGCTTCTCTGCGTAATCGATCAGCTTATTGAAGCGACGTTTCGCTTCTTTGTCGTTCTGCAGCTTCAGCCATGCCATTCCTTGATAGAAAATCATATCTGGCGGTTGGTCATTGTAGTACATGGCGCTCGCAGGTTCTTCCAAGCCTTCCGAGGCGATACGGAAGCACTCTACCGCTTGCTCCTGCTGTCCTAAAGCTTCATAAGCACATCCGAGATAATAATAGATATTGTTCTCTTGCGCGCCATGCAGCTTCCCTTCTCCAAGATTCTCCGGATATACAAGCGCTTGGTTCAACAGCGCAACCGCCTGCTCCCATTGCCCTTCGGTAATTGCACGTTTGCCTAACTCCACATGAGCGAAGACGTATTGGCCTGTTACTTTGCCCTCGCCGCCTTCCCATGGATGGAAGATACGTCCCGCCAGAGCCTCAACGGCCTGCTTATGCTTGCCTTGCGCGTTCAATAGCGTCACATACTCAACATATAAGTCATCCCGTTTCTCGACTAATGCTGGATGCTCTTCCAATTTCGCAAATCGGCGTTCAGGCGCATAGTTCAGCTTTTTATACAACTGATCCAATTCATAGAATACGCGGGCATCTGCCGTGTTGCATGCAAAGGCTTGTTCCAGCGATGCCAGCGCAGCTTGCGGTTGGTTCTGCTTGTTGTAATAGGCTAATGCGAGATTGCGGTGGGCCGTCGCGAACGTATTGCAGATCGCAACCGAAGCTTCCCAATGCGCTACAGCATCGGCATGACGTTTCTTGTCATATAGAAGGTTCCCGAGATAATAATGAGCCTTATCATCTTCCTTATTCGCGGCAATCGCGGTTTCCAGCAACCGAAGTTCCATGAGGCTGTTCGGGAAGCAATAGTCCGGCGTTGCGATTCGACCCGCTTGACGATACCGTGCGGCTTCCTCACCACGCCCCAATTGTTCATGTACATAGCCAAGGGCATAATGCAGCATTGGATAGATGTCCGCCTTATCGCTTGCAATCACGCGTTCCAGAACCTGTGCCGCTTCCTCAAAGAGACCGCACTCGATATAATCCGTCGCTAGATTCAGGTAGTTGTGTGCATTGCCACGCATTAAGCGGGCTAATTCTTCATGTACCGCCGCAGCTTCGGCTGCTTGACCTAACACGGACAGCGCCAAGTACATTTCGTTCGATGCCCCGAAATCTGCGATATCGAGTGTCAATGTCTCGCGGGCAAATGCCAAGGCTTCTTCTGCACGACCAAGCTTGCGAAGAATGGCCGCTTTTAAATTACGCGCTTTATAGTTATGTGCATTGCGAATCAATGAGCGCCCCACCAATTCCAGCGCTTCTGCATAGGCTTGTTTCTCGCTAGCGATTTGCGCTAATGCGAAGTATCCACTATCCTGCCAAGCCGCAGACCATACCGCTTTATAGAAAGCTGTGAAGGCTTCCTCCAGACGTCCCTGCCACTTCAAGCACATGCCCAACTGGAAATAAGCTTCGCTATCGTACGGGTTCGGGTTGCGCCAAGTTAAGGATTGCACGGCCTGACGGAAATACTTCTCGCTCTCTGCGAACAATCCGCGGCGAAGCAATAAGGTTCCGTATGCGACATTGATGCGGATATCGCTTGCATCCCGCTTCAACCCTTCCAAGTAGTATGATTCCGGCTCGTAGGTCGCATGGCGATACTGCTCCAAATGCTGTCCCGCAAGATACAGCTGTTCGTTCGTTTTCAATTCTTCCGGCTCAGGCAGCGGTGTAGCTGCATCCGGCACTTGCTCAATGTCAGGCTTCTTCGGTTGGTAGGCAATCAATAAGGCTCCGTTCGCATCGTATACCGATACGATCAAATCATGCGGCGCATCTTCCTCATCGAGTGTCACAATCGATTTGAACGTGGAGGTTGGCGATAATTCCACGGTCTCTTGGACGTATACGCGACGTTTGCCTTTCAATTTGACGACCGCACCTTGGAATACGGATGTCGCGTAGGCTTGAACCACCGCTTGACCCGCTGCTTCATCCACCTCAAGGTTGACGGCTGCGTCAATCGAGGCATTTTTTACGACACCGATGTCTTTATACGGCATGAAATATTGCTTGAAGGATTTCTCTTCATACGGCTGTAGCCACGTGAAATCTGGTTGGTTATCCGTGAACACGCCTGTCATTAATTCGATGTAAGGACCGTCTTCATCGGTCAAATTGCGATCCCAAGCTTGCCCGAATTCCCCATTCCCCCAAGTCCATTGCTTTTTACCCGGAGACACGTGATGATTCGCTACATGCAGCAAGCCCGCCCCTACGCCATGGTCATATCCACCGACAAAGTTATAATCCGATTTATACGCCATATACGATGTCGGCACAGGAATGTTCTTATAACGCGAAATATCCACGCCTTCTGAATAATCCATTTTGTAATACGTGCCGGTTGCAATCGGAAATCTCGATACATCCCGCTTCCCGTGGTCGAATACCGCTGTAACGTCCGGCGGGAACACGGATTGCGTATGATCATTCACCGCTACGGCTGGATTCGCCCACCAGAGGAACGTCTGCGCTTGCGCCGTACGGTTGTACATTTGCGCACTAATTTCGATATAGGCCTTGCCTGGATACAATGTAAAACCGGTTGTCACCTTCGTTCCGTACATCCGGTCGATTTCACTGACCCATACGGTAGCGCTTCCATCTTGATTCTCGGTATACCGGTACTCCACGTTGCCATACGTATTCGGGCGGTGATGCTGTGGCCAGTTGAACTCAATGCCTCCTGAGATCCAAGGACCTGCAAGACCTACCAGAGCCGGCTTAATCACTTGATTATAATAAACGAAGTCGTATGCATTGGTTTTATCAACTGCCCGATAGATACGACCTCCAATTTCCGGCATGATCTCAATGCGCACATATTCATTTTCCAAGAAAACCATATGGTAAGCTTGATCGGCCTTTTCATCCTCAATTTTATCGATAACGGGATGAGGATAGACACGACCTGAACTTCCCTGATATACGCGCTTCTCTAGAAACATCGGATTCTTATCCGGCTGTCCCACGCCATAAGTCGGAATGACGACTTCTTCCTCCCATACACGAACAACCTTGTCTTGATGATTCATCTCACATTCCCTCCTTCGGTGATCTTGATATGATCATACCGTCTAACCAAGACGATTCCAATTGACGAAATGCGGTTCATCATGGATTATATTCTTATTCAATGAATTCGTTATCCATTGTTACAAGGTCAATTATAGATATAGATGAATCATCTTCTGATTTCAAAATATTTGGAGGTTATCCCTATGGAACCTATACAGAAACAGGAAGGCTTCGTCAAAGAGAAACTATTCATTCTTCCCGAATACATGAGCGACGAACTGCAGCAAGGAGAACTCACCCGGTCCTTGTATATTAGCGACATCGGGTATTTCCCGCATGCGCAATATCATTACCGCGAACGGCCGGAGGGCTGTGACAGCCACATTGTCATTTGCTGCGCCGAGGGCGAGGGGTGGATTGAGACCCATGGAGATCGTGTCGAGCTTATGCGTCAGCACCTGATGGTCATTCCTGCCGGAACGCCTCACCGTTACGGCGCTTCTTCGCAGCAGCCCTGGAGTATCTACTGGTTTCATATCCAAGGAGAACATGCCGCAGCACTGATTCACCTATTCGGGATGGATGCGGGACCGCTTCAATTATCAATCAGTACTTTCACCCATTTCACCGAGCTGTTCAATCAGTGCTATGACATTCTATCGGATAAGTCTTACGCGATTTCGGCGCATGTTCATGCCGCTCAGACCATGAGACATCTGCTCAGCAGCATTGGCATGAGTTCCTCCAGATCCGGCCAAGATCAGAAAAGCGAGCGGTACTTGGAGTACGCCATCCGCTATATGACCGAGCATATGAATGAGACGATAAAGCTTGACGAGCTAGCGAAGCATATCGGACTCTCGAAGCAGCATCTGATCTATACCTTCAACCGGGAGACGGGCTTCGCGCCAATCGATTACTTCCTGCGGATGAAAATGCAGCGTGCTGGTCAGATGCTAGACTTAACCGATCTTAGTATTAAGGAAGTGGCGGGTTCTATCGGCATGACAGATCCATACTACTTCTCCCGACTATTCAAAAAAATAACGGGGCACTCGCCCACCGACTACCGCAATATTCCGAAAGGATAGCACGTGAAGATGCAGCCGCAGACCTATCTCCTTCACTTTCGAATGGACAAAGCTTGCGAACTGATGGGCAATCCTGAACTCACGATCGCAGATATTTCCCGTTCTGTTGGGTATAACGACCCCTTATTGTTCTCTAACGAACCATCCGACAATATTCGGCAGGAGATGGACGATGTACGGCTGTTGATGCCGCTGCAAATCGAGTGTACTATGAGGGGTAAGCGTGTATAAGCTGCATCACATGACGAAATGAAGACCAAGAGGAGTGTGACCGATGAAACCTGTTCGTTTCAGTATCATTGGCGGAGGCTGGAGAGCCCATTTCTATCTGCGGTTAGCAAAAATGCTGCCTCATCTCTTTGAAGTTAGCGGGGTGTATGTGCGAGATTCGGATAAACGCCAGCAGCTGCAAGCCGCGTGGAACGTGAATACCCCCTCGACGCTGGATAAGCTGCTGAACGCCTCCGACGCCGACTTTATCGTCCTATCGATTTCTAAGCAGGCCGTCGCGCCTATGCTGCTAGAGCTTGCATCCACCTCCATCCCGATCTTAGCAGAGACGCCTCCGGCAGCAAATCTGGAGCAATTGCTCCATCTCGTTGCCAATATGCCTGCAAACGCGCGGATCCAAGTCGCCGAACAGTACCCCTTCTATCCGCATAATCAAGCCCGAACCGCATTACTCGCTGCTGGGAAGTTAGGAGAACCGGTTCATCTGCAAGTTTCAGCCGGACACGGCTATCACGGCATGAGTCTCATACGAAGATGGCTTGCACTCGGGAATGAAGAATGTACGATTACCGGTCAACGCTTTGAATCGAGCATTATGGAAGGGCCTTACCGTGAGCAATTGCCGCAAGAAGAACGATTCGTGGCCTCCTCACAGGATGTCGCTCTCTTCCAGTTCGAAGGGGGACGCAGTGCCGTATTCGACTTTACGAGAGAGCAATACTTCTCGCCAATTCGCCAGAATCGAGTCCTGATTCGGGGAACCAAAGGCGAAATTATCGATAACCGCGCTTACTATATGGCCGATTTCGAGACACCGATCCAAGGAAAGTTCACCCGCATACAATCCGGGGGCGAAGGAAGCTTAGGACCTTTATCGTTAGAGGGCATCGTCTTTGAAGGAGATTGGCTCTACCGTAACCCCGTTCACCCGACGGCTTTCACAGATGAAGAGCTGGCGATGACGCAAGTCCTGCTGCACATGGCGGATTATGCGCGGCAAGGCATTTCTACATATTCGTTCATGGATGCCTGTCTGGACACCTACCTCGCATTCATGATGGATGAGGCGATACATACAGGGCATCGCGTCGTTGCTGACTTATCTTTTATTCGTAAATGAGAAAAGCCGAGGGAACGCATGCTGCATGCGTCCTGCTCGGCTTTCTTTGTTCAATACAGTCTCTACCTCTAAGGGATCATCAAGATCTTGCCCGTACTTGTACGGCTCTCCAGCAATCGATGCGCCTCCGCGCCCTCGGCGAGCGTAAATAACTTCGGCTCTTCGATGCGCAGGCGCCCCTGACGAATCTCCTCAAACAGTGCATCCGCACGTTCGATCCGGTTCGCTCGGGTCGTCACATGGTTCCACAGATCTCCGCCTGTTAACGTCTTCGAGGTATCCATGAGCATCCGCGGATCTAAAAATACCGGGTCACCGCCAGCCATGCCGTAGAATACGACCGTCCCCTTGGTCCGCACGGCCGCAAAACTATCCATTAGCGTAGAACCGACGGAGTCATATGCTACATACATCCCGTTTCCATCATGCGACCAACGGATGGCCTCATTCACCCAATCCTGATTATACAATAGCACCTCATCGGCCCCTGCTCCGAGCGCCGCTTCACGTTTGGCTGATGATGACGTCAAGCCTAGAACGCGCGCACCTTTGCTCTTGCCGAACTGGACGAGAATCTGCCCTACGCCGCCTGCAGCCGCATGAACAAGCATATCGTCGCCCGATTGAATCCGGTAACTGTCATTCACCAAGTAATGTGCCGTCATCCCTTGCAATAAGACGCTTGCCGCTTGTGCATACGTAATATCCTGCGGCAGAGGAATCGCCTTCTCGACCGGAACGGCAACTAATTCTGCGTTGGCATAAGGAACATCGGCAAACGCAATACGTTCCCCCACTTGAATCGCTGTGACGTCGGATGCCACTTGTTCCACAATTCCAGAGCCCTCGTACCCGAGAATATAGGGTGGAATCCCCGCCAAATGATAGTTCCCCCGTCTCCGATAGATATCGGCAAAGTTCAGACCTACTGCTTTGAGGCGAACCATGACGGTCCCTGGCTCGAGTTGAGGATCAGGAACTTCCATGTACCGCAGTACCTCAGGATCGCCAAACTGATAGAATACTAAAGCTTTCATACGCACCTTCCACTCCTAGCGGTTACGCTTCTTGAATCACATATTCCTGGTATCTCTCCGCATCGATAGCTTTGCATTCCATCGTCAGCTTCGTTCCTTCATTCTCATATGTGGTGTCCAACACATTTGCGTGTTCGTTGAAATATGACACCAAGCTTCCTTTATCATAAGGGATGAGCATTTCGCATGTGACATAATCGTTGAAAATATGCTTCCGGATGACGCCCACTAATTCGTCGATACCAATACGCGGCTTCGCAGCCAAATTCACGCGATCCTCTTGAACACTTGGCAATTCACAGTCAATCAGATCGGACTTATTATACGCATAAATCGTCTCGATATCTTGTACGCCGATATCTTTGAGGGTATTATTTGTAATTTCGATATGCTGCTCTACATTCGGATTCGAATGATCTACGACATGAATCAACAGGTCCGCTTCTGCCACTTCTTCTAAGGTCGAACGGAACGCTTTTACTAAATGATGGGGCAGCTTGCTTACGAACCCAACGGTATCTGTGAGCAGGAATGATTTATTATCGGGCAACGGAATGTTGCGAATGGACGTTTCCAGCGTCGCGAAGAGCATATCTTTCTCGAACACTTGTTTCGCTGCCGTTGGATTATATTTCTCCACCAAGGCATTCATGATCGTCGATTTCCCAGCATTGGTATATCCAACTAACGAGACAACCGGGACATCGTTTTTCTTGCGCTGTTTGCGTTGGGTCTGACGATGAGCAACCAGCTGCTCCAGCTCCCGGTTCAGAATCGTAATCTTCTCTTCAATCCGACGACGGTCCAGCTCCAGCTTCGTCTCCCCGACCCCTTTATTTTTCGTTCCGACACCGCCGCCTTGGCGGCCTAACGATGAACGCAAGCCGATCAATCGAGGCAGCATGTATTGCAACTGGGCAACCTCTACTTGCAGCTGCGCTTCCTTCGTTTTGGCGCGTTGGGCGAAGATATCTAAGATCAGAATCGTACGGTCAATCACTTTGCAGTCCAAATCCGCCTCTAGATTACGAATTTGAGAAGGCGATAGCTCATCGTTGAAGATGACCAAATTCGCTTCATGCGCTTCCATCAAAGCGATCACATCCTGAATCTTACCTGTTCCGATATAATGCGATGAGGTCACCTTCGGTAAATTCTGCGTGACGACCCCGACGACCTCGACATCACATGCCTCGGCTAAATTGCCTAGCTCCTCCATCGAATATTCAAAATCGGATTGCTGATTCAAGTTCACGCCGACCAAAATAGCTTTTTGTATAAGTTGTTCCATCTATTCATTCCTCCATTTATTCAACAAAATAAAAAAACACAGGCACACTGCCTGTGTTCATCGCAAACGGGTGGGATACAACAAATAGGCCGGTAGAAAAGCAGTGTACGCACATCGGCATACCTCGCCCTTCTATCCCAGCACATCTGCTCCTCGGATAAGGATTATGGAAATCCACTATTATGATAACTATAGGTTCCTGGATAATAGACAGACCAATCCCGTTCGCTCTGCACACAAGCAGAGTCTTTGAGCACTATTCAATTAGCGGCACAAAGCTTGAAAACGTAATCTGATCCAATTAATCACTCGGAACCCTCCGTTCAATTGTACGCAGAAATGCTCACGCTCCAAATCAGGGCAATGATGAATCATATCTGCTTATTATCACCGATTGTAGCACATGAATACGTCTTACACAAATGAAATCGATCTCCCGTTTAACTTTCCCGTATCCTAAAAATTTTTTCTTCACACCTTCAAATTCGTGGGTTCATAGGAAAAAAGTACCATCAAATGGTCGACTTGCCTATTCTGTGTAAAGATAGTTATCCGTACCTGCCTGATTAGTTACAAGGTCACATATACACACCAAGAGGTCGAATTTTATAATTTAAGTAAGGACTGGAGGTGACTCATTCATACAATATACGACATACGACCTGCAACGACACGTCGTACACAACATCTCTCACCATTAAAGGAGGAAAAAAATGACATCTTCATTATTTCGTAACCGCGCTTTACACCAGAAAACCAAGTTTATCGCAACATTCGGATTTATTCTCGTGGGACTAGCCTGCTCGCTGGCTTTCGCCAAAGGTGCTTCCGCGCACGGCTATATTGAGTCTCCATCAAGCCGTGCAGCCTTGTGCGCGACAGGCGTGAACAAGGACTGCGGACCCACCCAATATGAACCGCAAAGCGTTGAAGGGAAAGGCGGATTTCCTGCTTCCGGCCCGGTTGACGGCCAAATTACAGGTGGTGGAAAATACCCCGAGCTGTATGCTCAGACGCCAACCCGTTGGTCCAAGGTTACGCTAAAAGGCGGGAAGAACACCTTCACTTGGAAGCTGACAGCGCCGCACAGCACGGCAGAGTGGAAATATTACATCACGAAAAAAGATTGGGATACGAACAAGCCGCTGGCCCGTCAAGATCTTGAGCTTCTCGCTACCTTTAACGATGGAGGAGCCATGCCATCTCCTTCAACTTCCCATGTCGTTGAACTCCCTACAGATCGCAGCGGATATTATCTCGTTCTAGGCGTCTGGGAAATTGCAGATACAGGCAATGCCTTCTATCAAGTCATTGACGTCAATCTCGTGAATGACGGGACTGGACCTAGTACTCAACCGCCGACGGTACCTGGGCAAGTCGTATCGACTGCACAGACCACATCGAGCATTACCTTGCAGTGGTCTGCTTCCATCGCAAGTGAGGGTATCAAGAACTATGAAGTATATCGGAACGGCAAGCTGGTTGGAACACCAAGCCAAACGACCTATACAGATACAGGGTTAACCGCAAATACGGCTTACAACTATACGATTAAAGCCGTTGATAACAAAGGGAATGTATCGCCAGCTTCTGCGACCGTTACAGCCCAAACCTTAAAAGAGGATACCGTCATTCCGGTTACACCTCCTACAGGTCTACATGCCCATATGTCAACGAAGAACAGCATCATGATCATGTGGTCTGCCTCCACCGCAACGAACGGAATCAAGAATTATGAAATCTACCGAAATGGTACTTTGGTAGGAACTGCGACAGAGACGATGTATGACGATACAGGCCTTACAGCGAACACGTCTTATACCTATACGGTTCGCGCTGTAGACACCTTAGGGAACAAATCACAATCTTCCGCTGCGTTAACGGCAGCAACGTTGCCGGATAGTGGCGGCGGTAACCTCCCAGCCTGGGATGCGACGAAGATTTATGTAGCCGGCGACAAAGTCCAATATGACGGACTGGAGTACCAAGCCTCTTACTGGACCCAGAACAACCGTCCGGATTCCTCCGATGCTTGGAAGCTGCTTAGCAACGCAACACCGGAGTGGAACAGCACCAAAGCGTACACAGGCGGCAGCAAAGTCACCTATAACGGGATCGTATATGAAGCAAAATGGTGGACCAAAGGGGAACAACCGGATCAATCCGATGTCTGGAAAGCCGTTCAGAACTAATTTCATGACATGTAATGTCTTTTATAGGTAAAAAATTCGATTCATACTACGATGAGGATACCGATGTTTCGGTATCCTTTTTGGTATGCCGACGTAGCTTGAACTAGACATCCTGTTGTCGAGTTGGATGCGGTATGATTAGATGGACATTCGACATTCGATGCGCTTCCCATCAAGGTATGTCAAGGATCCCTCTAGCACATGATGTAAAAGGAGAATGTAGATGAATATAAAAAACGTGACGTTGGACAACATTGATCATGAGCATATATGTTGTGCGATTGTCGATAAAAAAGGAGACACTGGCGTTTCCTCCAAGAAGGCTTGGCTAAAACAGCGGTTTGCAGACGGGTTAGTATTTAAAAAACTGGATGTCAGAGGCAAAGTTTTCATCGAATATATCCCTGCTGAATTCGCATGGTGTCCTTTGCATGCAGATCACTATATGCACATCAACTGCTTTTGGGTATCCGGGCAATTCAAAGGACAAGGCTATGCGAACCAGCTTCTAGCTGAATGTATTGCAGACGCGAAGGCACGTGGTAAGATGGGAATAACGGTGCTGTCATCCACGAAAAAAATGCCGTTTCTATCCGACCCCTCCTATTTGAAGCATAAAGGATTCATGGTCGCGGATACGGCAAGCCCATATTATGAATTGTTATATCTCCCGTTTGGCGACAACGCGCCTGTCCCTCAATTCAGAGAATCTGCGAAGAAGGGGACAACCGAAGAAACAGGAATGGTTCTGTATTACTCCAATCAATGTCCACATACGGATAAATACGCCCCCCTCCTGCAACAAATCGCAGAACAACGGGGAACAACCGTCAAGCTTATTCGATTCGAGACAACCGAGCAGGCTCAGCAGGCTCCTGCCCCGTTCACGACATATAGCTTTTTCTTCGACGGTGAATTTGTCACCAATGAAATTTGGAGTGAAAAGAAATTCATCAAGTTTCTAGATGAAAAAGGATTTGAAGCAATTCTACACCAGGAAAAATAAGGAGAACCCGTCACATGGCATTCGGAATTCGTAGACAAGAATTACAGCAATGGAAAGAAACCGTGTCTCGCGGCGAGATTGCATATATCACTCACTTCTGGCTCGACCCGCGCTTTCCTGGGATCACCACGGTGACCAAAGTCGGATGCTCCGATATCACGAAGCTCGCCGCTTGGTGCACGGCAAATGAATTGCCAGCCAAGTATATTCATCACCGTGATGCCTATCCACATTTCGATCTCATAGGCCCGAAGCAAATCGAAATTCTGAAGAGAGAGCAATTGTGGGATCAAATTGAACGATTCAGGCTGTTGGATTGATCCTGCAGCCTGCCACAATAATTCTTCTAGTTTGATATCTTCATGCATAATTTCTTCATGTACAATAGCTTCATACATAATATCCTCATGCACAAGCTGAAACGCCTACGGGGACCTTTCAACTTACGGCGACCTTTTCAAAGACGGCAAACGTTTGAAAATTGATGCACTGAAGTAGGCTCGACGTGCTATGTTGGATTTTTGCAATATACCACACGCGTTGGAACTTTTTTATTCGCCTATATTGGATCTTTACAGTATAGCCTCCGCTAACTGGGAGCTATAGACGATTTATGCTTATTTATATTGGATTCATCCAATATAGCTCATGAAATCGAGCCAAAAATTCTAAAGTTAGTGGATTTATCCATTATAGCGAGTGATGCAACTGAGCTAGTAATGCAACTAAAAAAATGAACCCTCGGTTCCCAAAAACCTATGTTTTCCAATCCACCAAAATGAGTGATTACTCACTTTACAAGATTTAATCTACTGGATATAATGAACGCATGAGAAAAAATGAGTAATCACTCACATTTCGAAGGAGCGTGTTGCACATGTCCGCATCCCATCCATTCGTTCCCCCTTCTTCTTCTGCGTCCGTCGTTGATCTTCGCGAGGTTACACGGAAGTTCGGGGATCGAACCGTCTTAGATCAGATCACCCTTGAAGTACGGCGTGGGGAGATATTCGGTCTATTGGGGCCTTCGGGCTCCGGTAAGACCACCTTAATTAAACTCATCACAGGTATTGACCAAGCGGACGGAGGAATCGTACACATGCTTGGTGAGAAGATGCCCAAGCTCGCGATGCTGCAGCGGTTCGGATATATGGCCCAATCGGATGCTTTATATAACGAATTGACGGCACGGGAAAATTTGCAATTCTTCGCTTCACTCTATAGTCTCGCGGGAGCCCGCCGCAATGAACGGATTCAAGCCGTCATGGGGGTTGTTGACCTGCTGGACCATTTGAATAAACCAGTATCGGCTTATTCCGGCGGCATGAAACGGCGGTTATCCCTCGCGATCTCGCTCTTGCATGAACCTGAGGTGCTCATCCTTGACGAACCCACCGTAGGGATCGATCCCGTCTTACGTCAGTCGATATGGAAAGAACTGCTCACGCTCCGGGATCAAGGTACGACAATTATTCTGACCACACATGTCATGGATGAAGCAGACAAATGCGATCGTATCGGCCTCATTCGCGATGGGCATCTTACGGCAGTCGACTCCCCGGATGCGCTCAAGACCAAGACCGGAACAACGACGATTGAAGATGCTTTTATCGTTCTAGGGGGAGGGATTCAAGCATGAGAACCCGTGCGTTAGCTCAGCGGATTATTCGTCAATTTCTACGTGACAAGCGGACGTTAGCCTTAATTTTCATCGCACCGCTGCTTATCCTCACACTCCTGAACTTTGTATTTAACGGACAGCCGATTATTCCGAAAATCGGTACCGTCGGGGTGCCGGAACAACTGACCCAACGTCTGACGAATGTAGACGCTAACGTCACTTCTTATAGTTCCACGGATGAAGCGAATCAGGCTCTGAAAGATGGCAATCTCGATGCCGTAATCTCGATCGAAATCGGCAAACCTTCGATTGTCCTTGAAGGCAGTGACCCGACGCTGAATAAGGCAACCCTGCTCACGCTCCAGAAAGCGATGCAAGCAGCCAATGCGCAGGCCGTTCAACCGGCCGTATCCTATTTGCACGGCACGGAAGACATGTCTTCCTTTGATTCCTTCGGCCCTGTATTAATTGGCTTTTTCTCCTTCTTCTTCGTCTTCATGATCGCGGGTGTATCTTTCTTGCGTGAACGTACGACGGGTACTATGGAACGCTTGCTCGCCACACCGATTCGGCGTTCCGAAGTCGTAGGCGGTTACTTGTTAGGATTCGGCGTATTTACCTTACTGCAAGCCGCATTGATTACATGGTTTTCAATCAGTGTACTTGGCATGTATATGGTGGGTGCTTTCTGGCTCGTCTTGTTAATTAACCTTTTACTAACGCTAACGGCTCTGACGCTGGGCACACTGCTATCTTCGTTCGCAACAACCGAGTTCCAGATCATTCAGTTCATACCGATCGTCATTGTGCCGCAGGTGTTCTTCTCGGGGTTATTCAACCTCGATGCAATGACCCCGTGGCTGCAGAAATTAAGTTATATCATGCCGCTCTACTATGGTGCGGATGCCATGCGCGGCATTATGATCCGAGGCGAGAGTATCGGTTCCATCCAACTCGACATCTATGTTCTGCTCGGTTTCTCGATCACTTTTGCCCTACTGAACATTATCGCGTTGAAGAAACAACGATCCATTTGAGAAAATCCCACGGACTATGATATGATCTACTGCATTATGTTGTAGCAAGGTACGAAGTCGTTAGGAGTTGAAAGCCATGACCGATCCTCTAGAACCCTGGATGGAGGAACTTATACAAGGCAATGAAGCTGGGGCTGAGCATAAAATGACTGAAAAGCAGGCCCGCATCTTCGAAGCAGCCATTGAAATTTTCGCCGAGAAAGGATATGCCGGCTCTTCCACCAGTGAAATCGCGCAGCGAGCCGGTGTGGCGGAAGGAACGATTTTTCGGCATTATAAGACGAAGAAGGATTTATTGATTTCGATTGTAACGCCAGCTATGGTACGGATGTTAGCACCTTTTGTCATCCGGGAATTCCGGGAGGTGCTGAAGACAGATTATGATCGCTTTGATCAGTTCTTGCGTGCACTTATCGAGAATCGCATCCTGTTTTTGCAGCAAAATCGGAGTCTGTTCAAAATCATTGTTCAAGAAATCCCTTTTCATCCCGATCTTCAGCATCAATTCCAGAAGCTTGTCTTCGCTCAAGTGAAGGTTCATTTCGAGAAAGTGGTTGATAAATTTAAAGCGGAGGGTAAAATGGTTGACCTCCCTACGATGACCATTCTCCGCCTCAGCGCTTCAACGATCATTGGTTATATTCTTGCGCGGTCGATCGTTAGCGACAAAGAAAGTTCTACGTGGGATGATGAATTGGAACGCGAGGCGACGATTAACTTCATTATGAAAGGTCTTGCGCCTTAACCGTCACACCCCTCTACCAGCTATGGTGGAGGGGTGTGCGTTTTTTAGATAAGTCCTTTTTCCTTCAGGAAATCCTTCGCTACGGTCTCCGCCTTCAGCCCCTCGGAATCGACTTTTGCATTTAAATCTTGCATGGTTTGCTCATCGAGCGCACCCTCCAGCTTTTTCAACACGGCTTCCAATTCAGGATACTTCGCCAATACATCGTCCCGAATCAATGCACCCGCATGATAAGGTGGGAAGAACCCTTTATCATCTTCTAGAATGACGAGGTCATTAACTTTAATCTGCCCCTCTGTCGAATAAGCATCAATGACATCAACTTGTTTATCAGTCAGCGAACGATACATAATACCACGATCCATCGCATTCACCTTTTTGAACGTCATCTCATACGTCTTTTCTAGACCAGGGTAACCATCCGGGCGATCTTTAAATTCAAATTCACAACCTAACACCAGCTCATTGGATATTTTCGTCAAATCACTAAATGTCTTCAGATGATACTTCTCCGCCGTTTCTTTGCTGACAGCTAAGGTGTACGTATTGTTAAAACCGAATTTCGATGGAAAAGAAAGCTTATCCTTACTCAGCAATTCGATTGTCGTATTGTATGTCTCTTCCGCCGTTCCTGTTTCTTGCTGATAATAATTGGCTACAATCGTCCCCGTATAATCCGGATACAATTGGATGTCGTTGCTCTTCAACGCTTTCCAAGCTATATCTGACCCGCCTAGATTCACTTTTCGCTCAACCGCAAGCTCCGTATCTTTCTCAATCAGATCGGCCAGCATGTGCGCTAATAAGATATTCTCCGTAAAGTTCTTCGAGCCAATCGTAATCGTGCCTTTGCTCTCTTTACCTGAACTGCATCCCACAAGTGCGATAATCAATACCAGTAACAGACTAACCATGGACACGCTTCTCTTCATCTTCTCGATCTCCCCTTATTCATTCACTATGATTTCTTTAACCCTCTTGGTGTTGTCCATTTCTCCGTCACGCCTAATAAATAATCCAAGAACACCGCCAGAATTGCAGCCGGAACCGCACCAAGAAGAATAAGAGCATCCATATTTCTCGAAATCCCCAGGAAAATAAAGTCGCCTAAACCGCCGCCGCCGATAAATGCCGCCAGTGTAGCGGTACCGACATTGATAACGGTTGAAGTACGAATACCCGCCATAATGACAGCTAGTGACAACGGAAGTTCAACCTTGAATAAAAGCTGAGCATCGGTCATCCCCATGCCTTTGGCCGCTTCGATCGTGGCTTGATCTACCTCTTTTATTCCGGTATACGTATTTCGAATGATAGGTAGTAATGAATATAAGAATAACGCCGCAATCGCGGTTTTCATGCCAATCCCGAAGATCGGAATCATAAAGCCAAGAAGCGCCAAGCTCGGTATCGTCTGCAAGATTCCTGCTCCACCGATCACCCAGCTTTTCAATGCTGGAATTCTTGTGACCACAATACCTAAAGGCACACCAACAACAATGGCAATCAGCATGGATAAGAGGACGAGCTCAATATGGATAGAAGCCGCAGCTAATAAATCCTCCCACCGGTTGGAAAATTGCTTAACGAGTTGTTCCCACAACGTTTGGTTCATCGATCTGCTCCTTTCTGCCAGCCCAGTGACTCGCAAATGTAGTCAACAGACTTGCTCTTGTCACGACACCCATCACAACTTTGTCACACGTGACAATCGGAATAATCCCCTGTTTGGCATCACCAATTCGGATTAATGCATCTTTGGCGGTTGCAGATTCCTCCAAATAGAATTCTTCATCCCGAATCACCTCTTGAATCGTCGCGATGGACTCCATGCGGGCTTGAAGGTCATAGGCCGAAACAATGCCCGCGAATTGCCCTTGTTCATTCACAGCGATTAACGTATCCGTTCGACGTTGACGCATCTGAGCGAAAGCTCTTGAAGGGGATAAGTAAGGTGAAGCCACCGCAGGATTCTCACGCATAATATCTTTTACTGTAATAAATTCAGGGTTTTGATAGATACGGTTCTTCCCGATGAATTCTTCAACAAATCCATGAGCAGGTTCATTCAGCAGTTTCTCGGGGGTATCCAACTGAAGCAACAGACCATCCTTCATGACCGCAATACGGTCGCCTAATTTCAGCGCTTCATCCATATCATGCGTGACGAACACGATGGTTTTCTTCAATGTCTTTTGTAATCGGAGCAATTCATCCTGGAGCTGTTCTCTGGTTATGGGGTCTAAGGCACCGAACGGTTCATCCATCAAGATGACCTCCGGATCGGCAGCTAGGGCACGTGCCACACCGATGCGCTGCTGCTGACCGCCTGATAATTCCCGAGGATATCTCTTCGCAAATTGATCAGGATCGAGCCCAATGAAATGCAGCAGTTCATGCACACGATGTTGTTTTTTTTGTTTGCTCCAGCCTTTTAAGTGAGGAACTAATGCGATGTTCTCTTCGATGGTATAGTGGGGGAAAAGTCCAGCTTGCTGTATGACATAACCTATATTACGCCTTAGTTCAACAGGGTTTATTCGAGAAATATCTTTCCCGTTGATTGAGATGGTTCCTTCCGTATGGTTAATCAGACGATTCATCATCTTCATCGTTGTCGTCTTACCGCAGCCGCTGGGCCCGATAAAGACAACGAACTCGCCCGCTTGGATCTCGAAGTCCATCCTTTTGACGGCTTGAAATCCATGGGCATACGTTTTGCTCACCTGTTCAAACTTGATCATGCAACTTACCTCCATCATTATTTCATGATTTTTTCAGTAATTCTGCACGGTTAGAGTACCCAAGGCGAAAGCCTTGGGTACTCCAGTCTTTTTCTTGTCAACTCATGAGATTAATGCATCGCAACTTCGCTTGACTGCGCACGCACTTTCTTCTGCGGCATGGCAGGCATATCATTGACCGATACGATGTGGTCCGATTTCTTCTCCGGCTTCTGCCAATACTGCTCGCTGCCAGGCAAATCATCGAACCATGACGCATCCTTGGGACAATCCAACACCATGAATTTTCCGTAATCGTCGTCTCGGGATTGATGATATTTCAAATAAGCCTTCCCGTTCTCAATCGCTAAAATCTCGATTTTGCCGGATGTATGGCTCATGGATAGACGTATTCGTTTACCAAGACCCGATGTCTTCGCCTTCGCTTCCTCCACAAGACGATAAACCTGTTCCAACGGAAGAACGAAATCACGGTTTCCTGCCACCGGGCGATTAATGAAGAAGTAATACGGTGTAACACCTGCCCATGACAACCGATCGAGCAGTTCCGCAAGCACATCAGCGTTGTCATTAATGCCTCTCAGAATAGGCGTCTGGTTGACAACGATCGCCCCAGCTTGATGTAACGCCTCAAACCCCCGTTTCGCTTCAGGCGTTATTTCACGCGGATGATTGATATGGGCCATCACATAGATTCTTCGTTCCGCACTCGAGTGCTTCCGAATAAGGTCAAGCAGCTTCTCATCTTCATAAATACGCATGGGGTTAAATACAGGAATTTTAGACCCCAGTCGAATCACTTTAACATGTTCAATATCCCGTAACTGATCAAGAATCATCTCCAGCTTCGGTGTGGCAAGAATCAAGCTGTCCCCGCCGGTAAGCAGCACGTTATTGATCTCGGGATGCTTCGCAATGTACTCGATTCCTGGCGACACATCAGACATCGCCTCTTTTACGTCATTGCGGAATAGCCGTTTCCGGAAGCAATATCGGCAATACGCCCCGCATACTTCGGAGACGATGAGCAGTGCTGTCGTTCGATATTTGTGCTGGCAACCGAGAACCACATAATTGGTATCTTCATCTGAAGCATCCCATCGGCCGTATTCGGATAATTCCCCCTCATTGGGAATCACTAATTTCTTAATCGGGTCATTCGGATCGTTCCAATCCACTAGCTTCAAGTAATAATCGTTCACGCGAAATACGAATTTTTCCGTTATCTGTTTAAGTTTCTGACGCTCATGTTCCGGGATTTCCATGATCTTATCAATATCGGTGATATATTTCGGTTGTGCCATATTCATCCTCCTTGAAGATAAGTTGTTGGTTGACGCATTTGTCCCTCCTTTTTCCTTGAACATCAAAAATGACCCGCTCCAACGCCAAGTGAAATCAACGTTTCACTTGCTGCTGGTATCGGGTCATATATACAACAAAAAAACCCGATAAACGGGTCATACCTACGATGTCTTAACTAAGTTTGTGACCCATCTGCTGCTGACGAGGTTAGCTGTCGGGCTCGGGAAAGATGGTTCCCTACAATACATCTTGATTCGCCCCAAAATAATGGTTCCCCCGCTTCCCAACCTTCGCGGCCGGAAATTAAGCGTAATTCTATAGTACACAAATTATCTTAGTTAGTCAAATATTGGATATTCTTATAGCTTGGTTAGTAAACTAATTAGGCTGAACTCACGGCATAATTCCATTGCGAAATACCGATAATAACGACACCTTGGATGAATTGGAAAAATTTTAAAAGACATAACATGCAACAAGTTCCCGTACCGTTCCGTCGGTAATAACACAGATAAATAGCAGAAAGGGTGGTAACCGTGAAGAAATGGATCCTGATCATGATGGCCATGATGCTTGTTGTTGTGGCTGGTTGCGGCAGTAAGAAAGTTGAGGTCGCGAATATTCAGACGGCGGATCTTCTCGTCAAAATGCAAGAAGCTGGTGGGTTCCCTCCAGCCGGAGAAGGCTTCGACATTGTCAATTTAAAAGAAAATGCGGATATCGCAAGCAAGCTTAACATCGATCAGTCCTTACTTGCTGAAGGGATATATATGAAAGCACTGATTAACATCCGTGCCGATGAAATCATCGTATTAAAAGCCATGGATGAAAAAGATATAGCTACGTTAAAAAAAGCATTGGAAGATGAAGCGGCTGCACAGCAAAAAATGTGGGAGAATTACTTACCTCAAGAGCTCGACAAAGTAAAAAAACATATCATCAAGCAAGTCGGTCCTTACCTGACGCTGATTATCGCGGAGAAGGCAGAAGATGTGGAGAAAGCATTCGATACTGCATTACAACCCGCCTCTTAATCGATCACTCGGGAGGTTAATCCTGTGGTATTCAGTTCCGTCGTATTTCTGTTCTACTTCTTACCCTTTACTTTACTGATTTATTTCGCAGCGCCTCGTCGATGGAAGAACCTGGCGCTGTTGCTGATTAGTCTTGTATTTTACGCGTGGGGCGAACCCGTCTATATTGCACTCTTGCTCTTTTCGGCTGTCATCGACTATGCGAATGGATTGCTGCTGGACCATTTTAGCGACCGCCCAGGATGGAAAAGACTAACGCTGATTTTTTCCCTTGCGGTGAATGTCGGCGTGTTATGCTTTTTTAAATATGCGGACTTTCTGATTCAATCGATGAACGGTGCCTTCGGTACCTCCGTCGCTCCGCTAGACTTACCCCTACCTATCGGCATCTCCTTCTATACCTTCCAGACCATGTCCTATACAATCGATGTCTATCGCGGACGTTGCAAGGCGCAAAAAAGCTTCATTGATTTCGCCACTTTCGTCTCGATGTTCCCGCAACTCGTTGCAGGGCCGATCGTACGTTACGATATCGTCGAGAAAGAACTGGGGTCACGCACCATCACGATCGAGAAATTCGGATACGGTATTCGGCGATTCATTATCGGATTAGCCAAAAAAACGCTGCTCGCCAATAACATCGGCATGCTCTGGGATCTCAGCCATTCAGACATGTCGAACTTAACGACGGTGGGGGCGTGGATCGGGATTATCGCATTTGCGTTTCAGATTTATTTTGATTTCAGCGGCTATTCGGATATGGCGATTGGTCTTGGAAGCATGTTCGGATTTCATTTCCCGGAGAATTTCAAGCATCCGTTCATCTCGAAGAGCGCTTCGGAATTCTGGCGGCGCTGGCATATGACCTTGGGTTCCTGGTTCCGTGATTACGTCTACTTCCCGCTTGGCGGAAGCCGTGTGGGAAAAGGCCGATTGATCTTCAACCTCTTCGTTGTCTGGTTTCTTACGGGCCTATGGCATGGCGCCAGCTGGAACTTTGTATTATGGGGATTATATTTCGGCGTATTAATCGCGATCGAGAAACTGTTCTTGGGACGTTTCTTGGCATGGGTCTGGCCACCGCTCTCCCATCTATACTTGATTATCGCGATGTTATTGGGCTGGGTGCTCTTTGCTCTCGAGGATATGACATCTGTAAATACCTATATGCGAGCAATGCTCGGTTTCCATTCAGCGGGTATGATCAATGACAGTATCATCTACGATTTACGCAACTACGGCGTCCTGCTTATCGTTCTGATCATCAGCGCTACCCCAGTGATGAGCCGCTTCGTTGCTGCATGGAATCGTCGAGTGTCCTGGCGACGAGCACTACCTATCGTTGATTTTATCGTGATGGGTGGCTTGCTATTCATTTCCACGGCGTACTTAATCGACGGGACGTATAATCCATTCTTATATTTCCGCTTCTAAAAAGGAGGACTAGCCATGACAAATAAACGTGCCGTATGGCTCACCGTCTGTTTCGTTGCCTACATCGTTGTATTTGGTGCATGGAGCCTGATCACGCCGGATCGCAAATTGTCCGAGTTTGAGAACCGCGCCCTAGCTCAGCTCCCTCAATTCACAACCGCGAAGCTATGGGATGGACGATATACATCTCAAATGGAAGACTATTTAGCGGATCAATTCGTGAACCGAGATATGTGGGTTGGCATTAAGTCCGACGCGGAGCGTACCCTTGGCAAAACAGAGAACAACAACGTCTTCTTCGGGCAACATAACTATTTGTTCGAACGCTTCGCTGCACCCGATGGCTTGTTTCATCGGAACGTTGAATCGATACGCACATTTGCCAAACGGCATCAAGATACCTCCGTCTACATGCTGATCGTGCCTCAATCCGAAGCCGTGTATCCTGATATGTTACCGCCTTATGCGAGTGCTACGAGCTACTCGCCGCAGAAGGTCATCGATCATACCTTTCAGACGTTAAAAGGGGACATCGTGCCGATTCCAGTGCTTGATCTATTGAAGGCGCATCGGCAAGAGTCTGTCTATTTCCGGACGGATCACCACTGGACCATGCGCGGAGCCTATTACGGCTATGAAGCATTTGCTCGCGCTGCCGGCTTGGAACCTGTATCACTGAACGCACTCGCTTCACGGGTTCTAAGCGATACCTTCTATGGAACGTATTATACGAAGGCTAACAACAAGCATATCCAACCGGATACCATAGAGCTGCTGGAACAACCATTACCTCCGTATCAGGTGTGTTATTCGGATTCACAGACATGTACCGACTCCTTCTACCATCTGGATGCGTTGAAGCAGCGTGACCATTATGCGGTATTTTTTAACGGAAATCGCGCATGGACGACGATCACGACCTCCAATCCTTCTGGACGTTCGATCGCGGTATTCAAGGATTCTTACGCAAACGACTTCGTCCCTTATCTGGCGAAGCACTATACACGAATTGATATGATTGATATGCGCTTCTTCCGCGACAATGTAGATGACTATTTGAAGCAGCATCAGTTGCAGGATATCCTGTTGTTGTATGGCGCGAAGACAGTAGCCGAGGATGACATCTTTAAATGGTTGAATTAAAAAGAGCCCGAACGGGCTCTTTTTACATATCTCACGACATAACCTGCCGATCTAACTACGAGTCCTGCAGAACCAAACGGAAGGTAATGGCCGAAGGGTCCTGACCGTACCAAGCCCCATCCCTTTCATCGATCGAAACACCGTGATTACGTAATCGCTCGACCAATCCCTCTACATCATCCTGGGTTGGCAGCTGTATCGTATAGTAAGCTAGCCCTGTTCCATTCGCCGGAGGAAGCGGCGCATTCGCGCCTGCCCAAATATTCAATCCGATATGATGGTGATAGCCGCCCGCCGAGATGAAGAGTGCTCCCATCTCCTTCAACGCATTGGCTGCGATATCAAAGCCCATCACATCACAGTAGAATTCCTTCATTTTGTAGATATCTCGTGCATGAAAATGAACATGACCCATCTTCGTTCCGACAGGTAGTCCAGCCCATGCCTTCCCCTCAGCTTCCTTTAGAAGATCTTCCCAATCGATCGGATCCGACGCCATCACCACATTGCGCGATGCATCATAGGTCCACTCTTCGCGCGGACGATCTCGGTAAATCTCAATCCCGTTCATATCCGGGTCCCAAATATAAAGGGCTTCACTCACCAAATGATCGGCTTGACCCAGTGAAACCTCGGCCTCCATCAGATTCCGGAGCGCAAGGCCTAATGCTTCTCTGGAAGGCAGCAATATGGCAAAATGGTACAATCCAGCCGCGGATTGCCTTGGCACCACGACCGCATTCGGGATCTCTTCCAAGATGACAAGCGGATTCACCCCGTCTACAGTCAAAAGAGCGACACGTTCTTCCTGATGGAGTACTTTTAGGCCCACGACTTCTTGATAAAATTGCAATGAACGCTGTAAATCACTCACCTTTAGCTTCACTTCGCCAAGCTCCATCCGTGCAGGCATCGTATAGGACATTCGTTCGATCTCCCTTCAGCACACCGTAATCGTTGCTTCTTATACTTTTCGTTATATGATAGCAATTATACACAACATCCCCCTCGCCTTGCGATGAGCCCTGCAACATTTGTAATCAAAATGAAATCTAGTATTCATGTTGTTTTAATCTTCCTACGTTAATATAGGCAGTAACCCCCCTTTTATAAAATATATTATTTAGACCCACAGCCTGATGGCTTGTGGGTCTCTTTCTGTCTGCCCTCCCTCTTGTAACATTCATGTCACAATGAATCATTACAGTGAGACCTTAGAAAACCAAGGAGGGAACCCATGAATAAGAAACAAGCCTTTATCATTGTTCTAGCGATACTCATTGTATTACTAGCCATTGCGTGTGCACTTCTCTTGACGAAGACACCCGCCAGTTCTTCGCCACCCCCAAGCGATAATCGACCCTTGAACGTATCTGTGAAATATCAGGATTTCACGTTTGACGTTCATCCCGAGACCGCTGAAATCATGATGGAGCATAACGGCGTGAAGGAAAGCGTCTCGCTTCCGCTGCCTCCGCAAGAAGTAACGGAGCTGAAGCGAACCGAAGATACCGTCTCGTGGAGCTATCCCCAAGCACAAATCCAAGTTGCAGTTGAAAAGAAAGACGCCTACTTACATGTATCCTTTACCTCGACAGGGGCGAAGCAATTTACATGGCCAAGCATCCAAGGAGAAAGCTATATACTGCCCTTAGGCGAAGGGAAGTTCGTCCCGAGTCAGGATCCGCACTGGAAGAGCTTTTTAGCAGAATCCGATTTGAATTTCATCGAGAGCTTCTCAATGCGCTTTTTTGCCGTAAATAAGAAAGATTTCTCGATCCTCTATATCGCTGACGATATGTATAATGACATGATTCATTTCGAGACCGAACCGAAAATTCAAATGAGCCTAACGCATGAATTCCCGTCCATCAATCCGAACAAAACATACGGGTTCCGATTATATGCCACGAAGAATGATCCGGTTGAGATGACTCAAATTTACCGGGCTTATATTCAAGAAAAAGGGGAATTCAAGACACTGAAAGAGAAAGCGGCGGAGAATCCCAATGTTGAGAAGCTCTATGGCGCGCCGCACATTTACTTATGGAATAATCAAGTGCTCACACAGGACAATATCCATTGGCAAAAGCTTGTCCCCTTGATCCAGAGCCCTTTGTTCCAGTGGGTGGAACAGCTGCTGAATCGATACGGCGAAGACGGCTCTCATGAATTCAAGACCGTCCTTGCGGATATTGCGAAGAATGGATATGTCGATAAATACCAGAAGCAGACCATCACCACTGCCTTGAACAACGTCCTTATGCTGCCGGAATTGTATAACAAAAGCTTATTCACCTCATTGGATGAGAACACGCAGGCCCTCTTGAGCAAAGGTATATCGAACCTAAGTGAACAGGAACTATATACGTTCAACAAAGACCTGTTAAAACATGCGTTACAAGACCTCGTGGATCCGATCGCGAAATGGGGAGCGGATTCTTCGACTGATATTTTGAAGGATATGCACGAATCAGGTATTCAAAAGGCTTGGATCGGCTTGCCGAACTGGGCGAATGGATTAAAAAATCCGACGATGGTTCAGGAAGCCAGTCAGTTAGGCTACCTCATCGGACCCTATGACTCGTACCATTCCATCCAGAAGAATGCGAGCCAAGATTGGAATACGGCCTCCTTCGACGACAAGAGCTTGTACGACAACGCTACAATTGAGAATCAGCAAGGAGAGAAAATCAAAGGCTTCTTAGGCCGAGGGAGAAAATTGAATCCAACGCTGTCGCTTCCGAGCGTACAGCAACGTGTCAGCAGGATTCTACAGAACGGTATTTCGTTCAACTCTTGGTTCATTGATTGTGATGCTACCGGCGAAATCTACGATGACTATGCGAAGAATCACCCCACAACTGCAGGGCAGGATTTAGCGGCCCGATTAGCGCGGATGCAGTACATTGCCAACGAAAAGCACATGGTCATCGGGTCCGAGGGTGGAAATGACTTCGCGAGCTCCACAATTGCTTTTGCCCACGGGATCGAGACTCCTGTCATTCAATGGTCAGACCCCGATATGCGGGAAAACAAAACGAGCCCTTACTATGTAGGCGGATACTGGTCTGCAGGCGGCGGTACACCCGAGCGCTACAGCAAAACCGTACCCATTAAAAAGGAATACAAGCCTATCTATATCGACCCCGTCTACAATTTGCCGCTCTACAAACTCGTATACAACGATGCTGTCATTACAACACATCACTGGGAGTGGGGCAGCCTTAAAATCCAAGACGAAATCGGCAACCGCATGCTGACAGAACTGCTGTACAACGTTCCTCCGCTCTATCATATTGACAAGGAGAGCTGGCAGACCAACAAAGAAATGATCACATCGTACCTCAAAGTATGGAGTCCCTTCCATGAACAAGCTGTCACTCAGCCCATGACTTCCTTCGACATTCTATCGCAGGATCGTCTCGTGCAGCGCACGGTGTTTGGTGACCATCTTCAGGTGATCGTCAATTATTCGAACCAAAACTTCGAATATAACAAGCATCAGATTCATGCAAAAACAGCCGTCATTTACAATGGAGATGCAACGACGACTTTTGATGTATCTTCGTATAAATAGACGAACAACGCTCATTCAGCCTAGGCCGAATGAGCGTTGTTCGTTGTAAAATAAATATAAAAATGTATCTGCTCTCCGTTCACAGCTGCAGCGTATCGATACCCGTGCTGCTCCAATATCGACTTCACGATCGCTAATCCCAATCCGGTCCCCGAAATTTCTTTATTCCGAGAACGCTCTAGGACATAGAACGGCTCCCAAATCTTATCGATCTCCGCTTTTTGCGGTTCTTGCGGTTCGATACCATTCTGCATATGCAGCACGAGGTCTTCACCTTGCTGGTAGAGAGATACTTCAATCTGATGATTCGTCGTATACTTGATGGCATTAGTTAACAAGTTGTTCAATACCATACGAATCTTCTCTTCATCCGCGAAAATCGTTGCAGCTGACGCGGCAGGATCTTCGTGAACGATAAACGAAATTTGCTTCGACTGACGTTCAATCTCGAATTTCTCGGCACAGGCATGAAAGAGTGTGCTTACAGAGATCCTACACCGTTCGAGGTCTTCTCGCTCAATTTTGGCAAAATTCAATAGTTCGTCGATCAGCCTATTCATACTCTCCGTCTGTCGCAGAATCGTACCGACATAACTTCCATCATCCAAATCATCCTGAATTCCCTCCGCATAGGCTTGGATCAGCGCGATTGGGGTCTTTAATTCATGGGTAATATCGGACATGAACAGCTTCAAGCTCTGATTTTTCCTTGTTAAATCCTGATGTGCCGCATGTAATTTATCACTCATCGTATTAATGCTCTCTGCAAGTTCTTCGATCTCATCCTTCGTGCGGATGTCTGCATGCTTGAACTGAAGCGATGAGATATCCTTAGCAACGACCCCTAACTCTTGCAGCGGTTTCGTAATGCGATAAGACATCATCCAGACGACAATGACAATTATTAAGAGGGATAAAATGACCAAATACCATAGGAATTCATTCATGATCTCAATCGTATCCCTCAAGTACGCCATCGATACGCCAACAAGCACGATGTGGTGGTCCTTCGCAATAAAGCTGACATAGAAGCTGGATTTCAACTTCCCTTGATCATAGATTTTATTCACCTGATGACCCGCTTCCACCTTGGCAAGAGACTCCGGTGTGATCCAGAATTTATTCAATGTGACTCGCTTCTTAGTAAGCTGCTGCATGAAGGATTCATTCAATTTATTCACGTTCAATGCCAAGGAATCATACACGATGGTCAGGTTGTGCTTCTCTTCCAGCTGTTGTATGGAACTTCGGAACGCATCCATCGGCAGCTGTTCGATCGACTGGGTGACTTGTCCCAACTTCTCTTTGGTTTTGTAGATATAGTATTTGGGCAGGAACACATTCGCAAGAATGGCGAACAGCACGAAGATGAACAGCACGGCAAGCGATATGCTGACGAACAGCTTTCTCCCCAGCTTATTCATGTTCGTCTTCCACGCTATAACCAAGGCCTCTGTGTGTTTTGATCACGTCTTCCCCGACTTTTTCCCGCAATCGCCGCACATGAGTATCGACGGTCCGCTCATCCCCGTAATAATCAAGCCCCCAGACCAAGTCGAGCAGCTGATGGCGTGTCAGGATATGCCCCTTATTCCGTACGAAACAATACATCAATTCGAACTCCGTTTTGGTCGCTTGCAAATCGCGTCCGTCCCGATAGAGTTTGTTGCCTTCCACATCGATTCTAATATGTTTGAAAACTATGCCCTTCTCATCCCCTAACAGCTTCTTCGCTCGAAGCACGAGGATTTTGGGATGGAACGGTTTGCGAATGAATTCGTCTGCGCCGAGATGCAGCGCCTTCAGTTCGTCTTCCTCTTCGCTTTTCGCGGTAAGAATAAGGACCTTCTTGTCTGATCGTGCTTTGATCTCCTTACACACGTCAAGCCCGTTCATCTTCGGCATCATCCAATCGACAATGGCAAGATCGATCTTTTCCCGGTAAAAGATCTCCAGGGCCTCCTCGCCGTCAGCGGCCGCGAATACCTTGTAGCCTTCTTTTTCAAAATACGCCCTTAAAATGCGAAGCATATCCATTTCATCATCTGCGATTAAAATCTGCATGGGTATCTCCTTTTCCAGCTTACGTTCATTTGTCACATTGCTGTAACGCAGCTCCTCTATAGTCAGGTTGTCAGGGAGGATGTTATGAAAAATCTAATTAAGCCCCATGCTATCATAAAATTAACGAATATCTTACTTGTAATGATTGCATCTATCTCACTTTACTATTATGCAAGACATGTCGAGCCAAATCTACTCCACGTGGAATACCATACGATCCAGAGCGCTTCGGTGACCAAAGAATTGGATGGAATTCGGATTCTTCAATTTAGTGATCTCCACTTAGGAGAGTTCTATTCGCTAGCCAAATTCCAACGTCTCGTGCATCGAATCAATGAACTGCAGCCGGATATCGTCGTATTTACAGGGGATCTTGTGGACAATTTCTCCAAATATCCTGATCAACGTCGCATCGCGCCCATTCTGCAGCAGATCCAAGCCCCCTTAGGGAAATATGCGGTCTACGGCAATCATGATCAAGGCGGAGGGGGCAAGCGAATCTATCGTCAAATCCTAGCCGAGGGCGGATTTCACTTACTGGTGAATGAACATGACACGATTCGTATCGGGCACAGCAAGATGACGATTGCGGGGTTAGATGATTTTTTGCTCGGATCTCCGGATTTGAAAAAAACACTGCAGCGATTGCATGCCGATGCATTCACGCTGCTGCTTGTCCATGAACCCGATGTTGCCGACCGTGTCACGAACTACCCCATAGATCTGCAGCTCTCCGGCCATAGCCATGGCGGACAGGTCCGAATTCCTTGGTACGGTTCGGTCTATACCCCGCCGCTTGCAGAGACCTATCGAGAAGGGATCTATACCCTTCCCGGATCAAGGAAATCGATGACCCTATATGTAAATCGGGGGATCGGAACCACGCGTTTGCCTTTCCGATTCGTCAGTGTTCCTGAGCTAACGTTATTTACGTTAAAGCAGCCTGCCCGCCCTTGAGAAGCCCATAGGCACGTAAAATCAGGCCAACCAGAAGTTTCTGGCTGACCTAATCATACGAAAGCCTAGGTTAGGTTCCTAGACTTCCATGTGCTCTCGCGTATTATATAGACAGCGTCGGTGGGCTGATCTTATCCCCTTGAAATCTTTCGGGGTGAAGAATTTTACGCAAAAGCACCATCGTACCATCATCTTCGGTCTCGACTTCATGGATTCGTTCATAACCTCTGCGTTCATACATCGGAACGAGCCATGGATGTCGTACGGCAGTCCCTAAAGTCACGGCAGGAGCCTCCCATGTATCGCGAACGATCGTGTCTTCCACCCAATTCAACAAAAGGGTCCCAATGCCTTGGCCCTTATAAGCGGGCTCGACGGCGAACTTCATGATGAACGGAAAGTCTGTGATGTCCTTCAACATCGCAATCGGCTTGGAGACGGTCACGGTCGCAATAATTTTTCCGTCCCGTTCCAGCACATAACACTCATGATTGGAGATCGTCTCATGCACCAGTGATAAGTCTGCGGTCGCCGCAGGGAACTTAATGCCGAGCTCCCGAATGGGCTCATACGCTCTTATGAATACGTCCAAAAGCTCCTCTGCATCCTTCAAAGTCGCTAAACGGTAAACATCGCTCACCTTCATCACTCCGATCATCAGTTCTAAACTTTATAATTCCTATGAATTTAGTTTGTTTTAGTTATTTTATCATAAGGCGCAAGCTCGCTCTAATAGAGGTTTTCGATAACGATATAGAAAAAATGTATCGATTATTCATTCATTATGTTCATAAGGAGGAGATCTCAAATCACGTTACATCCGTTTCGGCGTCGGTAACCCCAGAATGTCGAGGGCTTCCTTCATCGTCAGGTGGAATTGGTAGGTGAGCCAGAGTCGAAGCTGTCTCTTCCCTTCGTCTGCCTTCATGATCGGACATGTCGCATAGAAATGATTGAATCGAGTCGCTAACTCATGGATATAGGAGCAAATCTGGTTCGGAGCCAGCTCTTGGATCGCCATTTCCAACGTCTCAGGCCAGTAGGCTAGCTGCCTCATCAGCATATATTCTTGCTTCTCCAGATCATCGTATCCTTGGGCAGGAGGCGATGCCGTCGTATCATAAGATGCCTTATCCAGAATGCTGCAAGACCGGGCATAGGAATACATCAGATAGACGCCTGTATTGCCGGAAATTTCCGAAGCTTGCTCCACATCAAAGATCACCTCCGTCTGGAGGTTGAATCTCAAGAGATAGTAACGAACGGCAGCAGCGGCAATCGCCCGGCTGGATATCCCGGCTTTGCGCGAACGCTTCGCATCAATCACTTGCTCCATCTGCTGGAGGAAGTCCGCCACCTTGACACCAATCCCTTGTCGACCTGACATCGGATAGGAATGCCGCCCGTCTGAAGTATCTACACCTAAACCGGCAGCGGTATCTGGACTGAGAGATACGACACCATAACTTACATGCCTCAATTGACGGGCCTGTTCTTCGAAGCCAAGCCCCATGAGCGCCTGCTTCACCATCGCTTGCGGATACTCCTGCCGATGATCGATCACATTAATGACCGCATCCGCATGACCGATGTTCTTCTTCACACCATTGGCATGGGTAGACCATAATCCATCAGCGAATTTTTTATATCGGAAATCTTGGCCTAGTACCCCGAATTTCCAGAGGTGATAGGCAATGTCCTTCGCTGTATACGTCAATATTCCATTCGAGCGAACCAGCACTTTATCCGCTTGATAGTCTGTAGCGTCTTCCGCCGCTTCCTCGCCTTGCGGTTGCTTCAACACCCAGCAGCCCGCCAGCTTCCCTTCCGTTTCTTTGTAGAAGATCGGCGTGTTCTTCAGCAATTCGAACGCCCGCTCCCAGAATCCTTCGGCAACAATCCGGCTTTCCCATACGAGAACATCGTAATCAATCCGGAACTGCTTCATCTCCTCGACATGCTCCCGAACGATTCGTTCCGCAACTAAGAGTCCCATCCATGCCGTATTGTTGTTTCCCTGTTCCAAGGCATGAAGCACGACCGCACGTTCCTGCTGCAATTCCGGATTCTCCCGGTATATCTTGTTCACCTTCGCGTACGTTTCCCAGCAAAAATCGCCGAAACGTTCAAAGGCCTGCTCTGTCGAGGTATGCAGGATGCCTACGACGGTATCTGCCAATTGATTGCCCAAGTCATCAATATAGTTATGAACCTCCACCTGGTGCCCTGTCCGCTTCAACATCCGGGCTAATGTATCTCCGATACATGAATTCCGTAAATGGCCGATATGAGCCGACTTGTTCGGATTAATCGACGTATGCTCAATAATGACCTTCGACTTACTTGTACCTGTGTCTAATGCGAATTGCTGTTGCGCAGACGACTTCGCCCATTTGCTCCAATCCATTGATAAATTAATGAACCCCGGCGGCGCCACTTCGATATCTGCCATCCAAGCTTGCATCTTTTCGTGTTGACGAAGATGTTCTTGAATTTCCTGCGCAATCGCCATCGGAGGTTTCTTCAACGTCCGGGCTAACTGCATCGCGATGTTCACGCTATAGTCTCCATGGTCCGGATTCGCAGGATGCTCTACCGTGATTTTGAGATCTTCCGGCCGCTGCAGCCCTTTCGATGCCAATATTAATTGAATAACTTCCTCAACAGCCCGTTTTATTTCATGATGGATCATAATAGTCTCCTCCTTCGAATTGAAAATACAAAAACGCCCGTCTCTATAAAAGAGACGAGCGCCTAATAGGTCCCGTGGTACCACTCTAAGTAGCTGAACCTGTATCGGTCCAACCCCTCGTTTTTGTAACGGTCTATGACCGGATCTGCCTACGTGTTCCGCGTTCAACAGATCATTTCCTGGGTGCGATTCTTCCATGATTTCTGTACCGGCTTCCACCTACCCGGCTCGCTGTAACATCATCTTCACGGAATACTATCCCATTCATCAATATTAGGATATCAGTTCTGGATAAATTATTAGCATCATACAGAAATCCAAAATTAATGTCAAGCAGGATCGTAGAATTTACAAACATATCTGCTAATGCGACGCACACATTTTCTTTTTAACAAAGGATGTCAACACATATAGGATGAGTAACACCGCACCGATGTTAATCGCATGATCCGCAAAATTCAGAATGCCGCGACCCGAACGCGATACCAAAAAATCCGTTACTTGGCCGAACGCCAATCGGTCGATCCCGTTGCCAATGGCGCCGCCTACGAAAAATCCCGCGATGATATCCATGAACCGGCCGCGGAACTCCGGCTTTCTCCGGTAATACATCACGCCAACGACGAACAGAATCGCAATGACGCCGAACAATCGGGCATAGCCCTGGAACATGCTTCCTGCCATGCCTGTATTCTCATAATGGGTCAGATGAATATTCCAGAGTACGATATCTTGACCGAGCGGAATATGCATTCGCACTAGAATTTTAGCAATTTGATCGAAGATCACAACGACCATCGCAATCAGGTAGAACAACATGGAAACCCTTCTTTCTAAGTTAGAGTTCCTTTCATTTTAACAGAAGCATTTACAAAAAGACATTTTACGGCCCGCGTGATGATGCCCCAAAAAAAGCCTGCTCTCAAACCCTTTGTTTCGTTGGGCTTGAGGACAGGCTTCATTGGCCATACAGGATTAAAGAATAATTTTCGCAGCTACTTCTGCAAGATCTTTAATGTCAATCACGCCGTCACCGTTGATATCGGCTTTCTTCACTTGTGCCCAATCCGGACTGCCGGTATGCTTACCGTAGCTCGCTGCGACAATCGCTAGATCGCCGATGGTAACTTTCTGATCACCATTCAAATCGCCCGGAATTCCCGGCTCCGCGGCATGAACTTGAATGCTCACCTCAGCGTTTGCTGCCGTCTTCTCCTCACCTTGCATATCCGCCAGAATCGCACGCGTTACCGAAATGACGCCGCGCTTCTGCTCTTCAACTTCCTTTGCCCGGAACGTAAGCTCGATGACTTGTTCATCACCGTAAACCGCATTCGTCACGCCTTCGCTTACAATAATCATGCGAAGATGGCCCGGCGATTGCTGAATCGGCTCGATGAGCGAAACGCCTGGGATCAAGGATTTAGCTGCACTAAAATCCATCACTTGATGATCGTAAGCCATCGTAATATCCTGTGCCATTGCAGCTTGCGTCACGTTGTTCAGACCCAATGTAACTTGGAATTCCTTGCCTGCATCAACCGATTCTTGTTGACTTTCCAGCGTAGTCGAGAGCTCAGCAGATGCTGCTGCCGCAGTTATATCCAGTACGGGGCGGTAAGCCGCCGTCCCATGTTCTTTTGAAGCGTAACTGACATCCCCGTTCGAACCGTAGTTCGCCTTGGATAAGATAAGCAGTGACAGCTTCTTATCCCCTGCTAGCGCAGTATTCACTTGTTCCGTCACGTCGATCAGCGCAGGAACCCCTAACTCCGGTGCCGTCCAACTCGCAACAACCTCTCCGCCCGCAGGCTTATTATTCCATGTAAGGGTTGATTCCTTCCAGCTATGGTCGCTGACCAACAGCGCTTGGTGTGTCATATCCGCTACCCGCGTCCCGAGGGATGACAGCGAAACCTTCGCGCTCTGCACCGGACTGGAAACCGAAGACAGATCGAACATCATGTACGACTGCCGTGAATACCCTGCCCCGTCCTGTTTCACAACTAAGCTTGCATCCTGGCCATAATTGGTGTTTGCATAGGATCCATCCCGAACATAAGCATCCGCTTCAGGCAAAAGAGCAATGGTCCATGTTGGCTTCGCGGATAGCTCATTTGATATCGGACTCTCGCCGGAAGCATTGACAGCAGATACCGCGAAATAATATGTCTTGCCGTTCGTGAGGCCAGGGACGGCATACGTATTCGTCGTCCCTAATGTGTTCACATCGATGGATTTCGTATAGCTGCCAGATTTCGTACCGTATTTTACGCGATACCCCGACGCACCACTTACCCCTGTCCAAGTTAATTCGACTTGCGACATGCTGCCTTCGGCACGATTCAAGACCGGTGCAGCAGGAACGGTTGTGGCACCAACATTCAGTTTGGCTGTCAACGTCTTCCCGAAGGCCCCTGCCGTGTTCACGGACAACTTAATGGTAGGCTGCAGCTGCGTAATCTTCACTTGCGGGTCGAGAGAAATGATTCCTGTTGCGCTCTTGTTGATCTCAAGTTGAATGGTGCCCGTATTCGCCTTCGTCGGATCGGAGATTCCAATATGGAGTTGACCATCCTCCTCCATCGTCGTAACCGAAGCCTTCTTGTCGCTCGTCATCAACGGTTGGCCGTTCCATGTGATGGTCTTCGTCGCATCATTCCAGAAGTTTGCCCCCATCGCATGCAGCGCCGTATCCATCACCGCATGTGCCTCTGTAGAATTCTCCAAAATTTGAATTTCCGGATTCGCGGCATAACTTGCCGTAGCCGCGGCGTCTTTGTTCGGCAGAAGCACATAAGCATAGGAGGCATTCGTCGGCGTATTGCCATGGTCAAATGCCATACTCAGATAGGAATCCGTGACCGGATCGTCCGTATTCCCCGTATTCACTTGCTTCCAATTCGCCGTTCTTGCTTCGCGAAGCCCCGTGATTGCAGCTTTACCCGGGAAGTAATAACCAACGTCGGAGCCTGGGACCGAACCCGCAAGATGCGCCCATGAGACGTTATTCATTTGCTCGGACCAGCCTGCGGAGCTTGGTTTCGCCGTGCCGTCCACCGTCAGTCGATTATCTCCGTTCGCATTCAGCTTCCGATTCTCCACGATTGTCTCTACATGGCGCGTATCTGTACTCGTAATGCCTGACCCGAGGGCTACGATTTGATCGCCGAACATGAACCATGATTTCTTTCCTTGCAGCGGAGAACCCGTATTCTGAGCATTGGTGAATTGCATCCCGACGGAACCATGAAGTCCGTCGACAGCAGAACCCCCAACCCAGGTATACGGATTCGCATAGTTCTTCCACTGTACGGGCGTCCCGCTTCCCGATCCATCCGTCGTCGTCCCAGGTAGACGATACATATCTGCCGTCGCCCAGTAATTGCCGCTAAATTGCTGGATATCGCTATTATAGAGACTCGTCATGCCAAGTCCTGTGAACCAGCCTTTTAAGTTCTCACCGTTACCAAATTCAAAGGACGATATGCGCGGCGAGAACATGCTGATCCCGTAGCTGAAATCCTCACGTGACTGCACGACGCGATCCATGCCCGGGAACTGATAATGGCCGACGAGTTCTCCACGTCGTTCAATGGTGGCATCGTTCATAAGCTTCTTGCCGAGAATCATCTCGAATATGCCTGCATTCATGAAATAATTATCGAAAGACGTGTCAGAGGCGATCCACTCTTTCACCATTCGTTTGAGCTGCAGCGCTTGATCCGGTGGAGCTCCTTCCGCCAGACGGAGCGTGGCAAGCACGATGCCTCGGCCTGTCGTATGGTCGCTGCTCTTCTGCCGCGAAACGCCGCGTCCCCGCACGTTGTCCATGATCGCCCCTTTATAGATCAAGGGCTCAAAGCCTTCTTTTACCCAACGGAATACATTGTCTGCATTCGGGTCTGTAATGCGCCAAGAGGTATCTTTGAGCAAATAAAACAGATCGGCAATCCGTCCCATCAGGACCGCACCATAACCTCCCGTATATGCCACATAGGTATGCTGAACAAAGGAACCGTCTTCATAAAATCCGTCCCCGGTCTGAACATATAAAAAAGCGGGCTTCATCGAGTCCCGGCCTTGCGTAATTTTTGCGCTCGATTTGCCAATGATGCCCCGCAGGGTCACCACAAAGGCCTTATCCAATAGATTCGCGCCAGTTTCAGTCACGCCGCTCACCGTTCGTATACTCGGATTCGGTACGAAGCGGTCAATGGCACGTATATAGTTATTTATCTGGGTCTGCGTTAAATGGTCATACATCAGAACAAGCAGGTCGTTCACAAGCTGGGGTGCGCCAATCTCCCAATCCCACCAGTTATTGTACTCGCTCTTGCTCTCGTGATACCGGTTCGTGTACGCCCAATCCATCGCGCTCAGAATATCGTTTTTCAAACTTTCATCCCGATACAGGGGGGAACCGTACGTGTTATACACAATCGCCATCTTCTTCAGACGCGTAAAATGCGATGTCATCTGACTCGAATCCGTGGTACTCTGCAAATCACTCCATAAATATGTACGATTGCCGGCTTTGTTCATCGTATCCCAGACACCTGTCCCCTCGGCATTTGCTACCTCGAGCAGTTTCTCTTGGATATTGGCGGCGATATCGGGATCATTCACCTGATATTCGGTACCGCCCGTTAAATAAGTGAACCATTTCGTTCGCATCGCATCATATTCGTCTAGCGTTCCTGCAGCTTGTACTTGCGTAAAGGATGGGAATAGCAAGGTTAATGCAAGTAAGCCTGAGAGTATCTTCAGGACTTGTTTACGGGTAGATCTGATCCCTGTTGCTTCATGACTTCGATTCATGGATTGCCTCCTTTTATCATTTCATGACATCTCAACAAACAGACGAGCGTTACCGCCACTTGCGTGTTTCTATTCACCTCCCCCTCGAGAAGAGTTACGTAGAATCATATCTCACATCAAGTCCCCTGAAAATGTAGAATTTATAGCTATTCGTGAACGATTTTGACCGTTTTGCACAAAGAAGGCATGAACTAAAAATTCTTTTAGCCCATGCCTTCGTCTTGGATTATTCGTCTTCTTTGAAAATAGGTCGCAGCATAAATTCACACGTAAATTGCTTATCGTCCATCCGGTAAGCTTCCAGCAGCTCAGGACCGCAAGAATTGGAGCCAACGCCGCTCATCTTGTAATCGATCTGAACGATGGTCTCGGCACGCTTCGCAAGTTCATACGTATGCTGCGCTTCCGTCAGATCCTCCGGCGTAAAATGAGACGCATTGAAGGAGAACGTATCCGTCGAGGACAAATGAAGTCCCATGCCCAACGCATTGGACACGATAGCCCATTCCGTACCGAACCGCGAACCATTCTCTTGCGGCATTACATAGGATTCGAACATCTCATCGACCGTGAGGAGGTATTTGCCTTTGCGAACGCTCTGACGTTTGTCGATATAACTCTCGTGCGGGCCTAAGCCGTAGTATTCTACTTCTTCTGTCCCCTTCGGCATGGTGAGTTCCAGCCCAAACCGCGGCAAGAACGGGATCCCCTCCCGGACCGTAACATCCGTCTTCACATGCAGGCCCCCACTGGTATCGATGCTCCATCGTGCTTCACCACGCAGGAATGGATAACGGATATAGGCGCCTAGCGAAAAGCTGACCTGAATCTCGACCGTTGACGGATTCGGCTGATTCCATGCGCTGCTGTACACTTTCATTTGCGCGCGGTGGTAGCCCTCATTCTCCCATGAATGGCGAACATTCCGGTCATTATCGATCGGCGCACGCCAAATCTGATACCGGGCAGGCTTCGTCAATAAGGCTACCCCGTGTTTGGACATCGCACGGATCACGCCTGCTTGAAGATCGAAGACGTGTTCGAAGTCAAAACCACGGACGATCAACAATCCCTCTTGTTCTTCCACGTGGATCGCTTCATCGCTTCCTATGAACGTTGTCCCTTGCTTTTCGCTAGCAGGTTGGACGGCACCCAACTGGAATTGAGCAAATGTGATTTCATGGCCGATAGACGCCCATGCGTTGTCTTGATTTTGCCAGATTGATAAGGTTAAGTAAGTCCGATCATCGACATTCGCTGGAAGGTGATACGGCAGGGTAATCGACGCTGTTGCGTGCGGAGCAGCTTGAAGCTGCCAGATCTGACCCTGCTCCAGCAGACGCCCTTCTTGCTCGATTCTCCAGCTTAACGCTAGATGGGATAGATCGATAAAGTCATACCGGTTCGTGATTTCGAATATACCTTGTTGCATGTCCACGGCTTCGATGTGTACCGGTGCAATTACTTGTTTCAATTCTAATAACCCCGTATGCGGTTGACGGTCAGGGGATACCAACCCATCGATACAGAAGTTCCCGTCATTCGGTTGATCTCCGAAGTCGCCGCCGTAAGCAAAATAGGCTTCTCCCTTCGGTGTCACCGTCGCAATGCCGTGGTCACACCATTCCCACACACAACCGCCCATGAGCTTCGGATACTTGTAGATCAGATCCCAGTAATCCTTGAGGTCGCCAGGACCGTTCCCCATGGCATGGCTGTATTCACAAAGGAAAAATGGCTTCGTCCGGTTCGGGTCTATGGCGAAGGCTTCTGTCTCTTGTACCGAAGAATACATGCGGCTATCCATATCCAAATATTCGCCATGTGCCTCGCCCTCGTTATGAACAAACCCTTCATAATGGACAAGGCGTGACGTATCCCTCGATTTAATCCAAGCCGCCATGGCGACGTGGTTCGGCCCATATCCAGACTCATTTCCTAAAGACCACATGACGATGGACGCATGGTTTTTGTCTCGCTCTACCATCCGAACCGCGCGTTCAAGATACGCGTCATGCCATGCAGGATCGCTAGAAAGTTGATGCCAAGCGCCCGCTGCACCCATCCCATGACACTCTAAATCGGCTTCATCGACTACATAGAAGCCGTATTGATCGCACAGCGTAAGGAACCGCGGATCATTCGGGTAATGCGAGGTGCGGATCGTATTGATATTATGCTGCTTCATCAGCTTCAAATCTTGAATCATATGATTCAGTGGAATAGTCTGTCCTAATGTAGGATGCGAGTCATGCCGGTTGACCCCTTTGAGCTTCACCGCTTGGCCATTCACGCAGAATACGCCGTCACGAACTTCAACCCAACGGAATCCCGTTGGGAACATGAGCACTTCTTGTCCGCCCTGTACGTATAAATCATAGAGGTATGGTGCCTCTGCATTCCATAGCTTCGGCTGTGTCAAGGAAAGCGTTAGGCTTCCTTGGCCTTCAATGGTGGATTCCGCTGCAGCAACAATCTCTCCGTTCGCATCTTTTAATTCGGCCTTCACAGGGATCGGCCCCGTCGCTTGAATCTCGATTTGCACAGTTGCTTGCTTGAGATCCTCTGTAAGCTCGCTCTTCGCGAACACATCGCGAATATGCGTCTTCTCACGGGATAAGAGATACACATCGCGATAGATGCCGGAATACCGCCATGCATCTTGATCCTCTAAATAGGTTCCGTCACACCATTTCAATACGAGGACGGCCATCCGATTGCGTCCGGGCTGCACATACTCCGATATTTGGAATTCCGCAGGGATACGGCTGCCTTGGCTATAGCCAACGAACGTCCCGTTCACCCACAGATAGAAGCAGGAATTCACCCCTTCGAACATGACATATGTTTCTTGGTTCTGCCACGAAGCCGGAATCTGGAAATCCCGTACATACACGCCTGCAGGGTTCTCGTCCGGTACATAAGGCGGATCGCATGGGATCGGATAATTTACGTTCGTATAATGAAGTTGGTCATAACCTTGCGTCTGCCAACAGGAAGGTACGATCAGATCATCCCAGTGGCTAACATCGGTCACGGATTCATAGAACCCCTCTTGAACGTCCTTTACGCTGGCATGATATTGAAACTTCCAATTCCCATTCAACGTCTGATATGCGGATGATTGTCCGCGTTTGCCGCGTTTAGCTTGTTCTAGATCCTGATAGGGAATGTAGTGCGCTCGGGCAGGCAATCGATTGATTTGTAATAGGTCAGGTTGTTCCACGTAGTTCATGAGCTGATTCAACATAGCAGCAGAGCACTCCTTTGGTTAGTTCGATTTGCTCTTATTATAGATGTGAGTTACGATCTAATCATAGAATACAAAACGGACAAACACTCGTACAAAATGGACATTTTAATATAGGGGGTACCTTCGAATTGAAGAGATTGCCGCTTCGCAGTAATTTACAGAATAGCATTACCTCCGATATTCCATTTGCCGTGTATACGGTTGGAACGGACCTGCAGCTTCCTATCACGCGTCTCAACGGCTTCTCCGCCAAGCAGCTGTTCTTTACCTTTTCGGGAAGAGGGCGGTTTCGCAAGCTGGGACAGGACAAATGGGACATCTTAGAACCTAACTCCCTCCTGTACATTCCGGAAGGGTTCCCTCATGAATACATGCCGTTACGCGGAGAAGCCTGGCATGCCGGATATGTCACCTTCGTCGAGCAGCGAAGCGGCATGATGACCGATTGGGGATTCGGCCCGTCTCCGATGCAAGCTTATATATCCAATCCTGATGAGGTTCTGCCGATGATTGAGCAGATCTGGTTACAATCCGGTCCGGACTATGACCCTTGGTCGACAACCGAGACGTTATTCTCCCTGTGTCTCATGATTAAGAAACAGATACAACCTGATGAAGGCGCACCCATACCTCTGTTCCATCGAAGAGAGCGGTATCGGGAGACCGCCGTAGACCTTGCCATTCGATTCTTGCATGATCATCTGAATCGGCATATCTCGATTGCAGATCTTGCCGCACACATCGGTTATTCTCAGAAGCAGCTTACTCGCTTGTTCCGCGAAGAGTTGGGGCAGACGCCGCTCCAATATTTGCAGCACATTCGGATGCATAGCGCGCTAACCTTACTGCATGAAAATGCGGATATGACGATTCGGCAGGCCGCTGCCTATGTCGGTATGGAACCGACCTATTTTACACGCTTGCATCGCCGCATGTATGGATTTGTTCCATCCAAGCGTGAGAAGCACAAGTGAGAAAAACCGTCAGGGAAGGTCACCCGACGGTTCTTTATTGTGTAAACCTATACGTTGGCCGATAGGAGAGGCGGGTTGGTGTTTCAAATCAACTGTCGTAGAAATCCGGGAGCAAAGGCGGAAATGAGAGACCTTATTCTTTGCTATACTCACAGATTAGCCGCTTTTGCGGACATAGATGCCCTTATTCTATATTAATAATGAGTATATACCCTATTTATAGGAGAATAAGGGCTCCTGTGTCCGTTCAACCAGCATTTTGAATGCTTTTTGTAGAATAAGGGCTCCTGTGTCCGTTCAATCAGCATTTTGAATGCTTTTTGCATAATAAGGGCTCCTGTGTCCGTTCATTTCTCGCGCCGCTCCCTGCACCCTTTTTTTGATTTCAGTAATCTCTCGAAAATATATAAATTCTATAATCTTGAGAAAACCTCTATTCTCGGCCTTTCGAAGACGAGCGACCGCGATTAGATGTAGCTTTTATCGCTTATGTGGTAAAAAGGTTGAATAGCCCAGAGACATTCTACTCTGAGCCCATTCAACCTTTTGCTTAGTTCCCTATCAACTACATCAAGCTATTAACGATAACGAATGAGCACATCGATAGGATAGCGACCTGCGTTACGTCCATATAAGCTTAAGCCGCCTTCTTCCGCCTGCAGTTCTAATCGGAAGCAGCGCTCGCGATCCAGCTTCGCTGCAAGCCGCCCCGGTACTTGCGCTTGGCATAAGTACCCATAAGAACCCGCTTCGTCCAAGCGATTATGAAGCGGTTGATAGTGCCAAGACAACACGCCCCGACTATCTGCCGGATCGTCTGCCAGGACGAACGCACCAATTTTCTCTCCATTTACGAGTACGTGAACACGGGACGCATGCTGCTCGTCATCCGTCATATAATAGGTGTTCGGATTATATTCGACATCTGCCGAAGCACCGTGCATGAAGTTAATATCATGATTGCGGAACCGCGAACCCTCCACGTTCCTTGCCAGTAGACGCTTGGCGCTCGCTTCGAATAAAATATCGAGCTCGCCAATCATCGCTTGTGATTCATGGTCAGGAAGCTGCACGTCATAGACGAAATGCCCGGCTTCTCCGCCATTCACTTTCGCGCCCTGCACGGCTTCCCACATGTACGGGAAGGTATGCTCTTCAAAGCGAGATACCGGCACGCTAACGAATCCACCTTCCGCATCATATACCCCGTTCTCATCGCCGCTGCGAACATCAAATGTAATAAAGTTCCGTGTGAGGACTTTCCCCTCGGCACTCATCAATCGAATCCCTAATACCGCCACAGCATCCTGATGCGGCATATGCAAGGTCAATGCCTCCAGCGCGTTAACCCCATATCCGTCCCACTCGATTTCCACTGCGCCATGCTCAGCCACGATTCGAGTCCCCAGATTGTCATAGGATAGCTCCCATGCAAGTCGAACCGTCTGCCCATGATATGCATCGGAATAACTCGAACGCAGCAATGGAACGGATACCGATGCTCCTTGCACAACGGTCTGACATGGCGGTGCATCCAATACGATGAAATCCGGCGCATGCAAGTCCGCGATCGTCATTCCCGGCACGAAAGCTTCATATCCGAATTGTTTATCCGAGCCGTCAAGCCGATAGTAGCCGTTGAACTCATTCGTTACATCACGGAATTCCGTGAATACGAAGCCGCACAGCTTGTCGTGCCGACGGAATTCATTCAGCATATAACGGTAATGCCAGGCCAAGTCGCTATCGCCTGCGCCGCCCTCAATCCCCCATACGTTTCCGCATTCACTATTCATGAGCGGTGCATCCGACTGCACATTGCCGCCAATACAGTTAAAATCGGATCCTGGATACGTCTTCGCCGTGATTTCATGGAGATGTTGGCGAACTTCCTCGTACCCGTTGATATAAAAATGCCATGTATTGATATCGGTCTCCACGTGATCATAATTGCACGGCGAATTGTCTTCGACAATCCGCGTAGGGTCGATTTGCTTCGCCCAATGGTATTTCTCGCGAACCCACGCCTGCGTCTCGGGCAAATAGCTGCTCGGCTGTGATGCATCCCCCGTTAGCCCCGCCGATTGAGGGTCCGTCTTTAACCCCCACGTCTCATTGAACATGACCCAAGAGAAGATGGATGGATGATTGTAATCCCGTTCGATGACTTCGAGTGCTTCGCCTTCATAGGAAGCGCGTGCGCTCTCATTCGGATTTCCCCAGAAGCACGGCATGTCCTCCATCACAAGAATCCCTAATTTATCGGCCCAGTACAGCTTACGCGGTTCTTCCGGTTTGATATGAATACGGACGAAGTTCAAGCCGAGACGTTTCATCAGATAGATTTCATCACGCATCTCTTCATCGGTAGGATAGGTGAAATACCCTGTCTGATGATAGGATTGATCTAACGTACCATTCAAATAGACCGGTTTGCCGTTTAGGGTGATCCAGCGATGCTCCCGTCCATTGAACCTGGCCGTACCGATCTCACGGATCCCAAAATACGTATGAATCACATCTTCGCCAAAAGAACCAGCAAGGCAAAGTTCCCCTTCATACAAATGCGGGGTTTCCGGTGACCATAATTGTGGATCTTGAACGACAAAGCCGGTCTTCACTTCATTCACACCTTCGGTCAGTTCGAACACGGCCTCATGCTGAATCGCGCAATCCCCGAAGGATAAACGAAGTGTAGCTGCTCCCGCTTCTTGCGCAACAATACGGGTCATTAACGAAATTTGCCCATCGATCGATGTATGAAATTTAGCGTGCTGTACATAGGTTTGCGGTCTAGCTTCAAGCCATACAGGCTGCCATATGCCGCGAATTTCACCATACCCTTGCTTTCCGCGTGCTTGATAATTGTGATCCCAATCCTCTGCCCGAACGACAATGATATTCTCAGCCTCGGTCATCCATACCGATGTGACATCGAATTCAAAGGTTCCGTAACCTCCTTGATGTGCACCCACATGTGTCCCATTGATCCATACCTCACAAGCATAATCAACGGCACCAAACCGTAGAAAAATACGAGAATCCTCCACCCTCGGCTTCCAATTCATCGAGCGACGATACCATCCTATACCTTTTTCATTCCGACCGATCCCGGATAGCGGACTTGCCCAAGAGAAAGGCACTGTAATTTCATCATTAAAGCTTTGTACATCACCATTTTGCAATGAACCTTGTGCGTCTTGAGCCTCTGTCTCTAACCGGAACGACCACACGCCATTCAAATTCAACCATTCCGAACGCGCCCAATCGGGACGCGGGTATTCTGGACGAGGGATATCCGTCTGCACAGCAGCTAATACAGGAGTAGTCATGGGACGAGCACAACCTTTCAATTATCAGATTTGCCCCTATTCTAGCATCGGTATATAAAATATGCAATATATATTGTGGTTTTACAATACATCTATTTCATTGTACACTGAATACAACAATTTCTTCTTCAGAAAAGGAAATGAACCATGAGCGAATTGAAACAAGAAACCAATCGGTATCCCGCGTCTCGAATCGTCGAAGTGGCCAAAGCACTCTCGGGGGATGTACGTGTACGCATTCTAGAAGCACTTGGCGATAAATCGATGAGTGTCAGTCAACTTGCTGAAGCGCTAGGTGTTGCACAACCCACCGTTTCCATTAATATTCAGATCCTAGAACAAGCCGATCTGGTCGTATCTACCCAAGGAGCCAATCGTGAGAAAATCTGTTCCGTCACCTGTCACTCCATCTTCATGGAATTGCCTGCGAAGCCAGGGGAAGGTCTGCATCGGACAGAAGAAATCCATATGCCCATCGGGATGTATTCCGATTGCTCCATCCAACCTACATGCGGCATGGCGGGACGGGACGGTACGCTGATTGGTTCTACGGATGACCCTAGAGCCTTCTATATGCCGGAACGAACCGAAGCCTCATTGTTATGGTTCGCAGGTATAGGTTATGTGGAATACTATTTTGCGAATCCCATGCCGCCAGGGGTAGCCTTGGATGAGCTGCGTATCCGTGCCGAAGTTTGCTCGGAAGCGCCTGCCTTTCAGCAGGAGTGGCCTTCGGATATTTCCGTGAGCATTAATGACTTGCCTGTCGGTACATGGACGAGTCCGGGAGATTTCGGGGATCGCAAAGGCAAGCTATCGCCTGACAGATGGAAGGGCGGCACCGAATACGGGATGCTTACCGAATGGCGCGTCACGAAGCAAGGGAGTCTCGTAAATGGGCATGAAGCAACTTCAACGACCATGGATGCCTTGAATTTAGCGTTCAATCGCCCGATTCGCGTACGCTTTGAGGTGCGGGAAGATGCGGAGAACCCACGCGGGCTGAATCTATTTGGTTCGGGGTTCGGGGATCATCCGCATGATATCGTACTTTCCTTTGTTCGATATACGGAATTCTGAATCCATGAAAAAGGCGATCTCCCATGGGAAATCGCCTGCTTATTAATAATAATTTTTCCGGATCTGAACAGCTTTTAATTTATTCGGCGTCACATCATTGCCTATAGGATCAATGACGGTTAACCCTAACACCGTATTTTCCATCGAACCGCGTATTTCTTTTAAATAGCGTTGGCGGAGTTCAAGTTGTTCTTCTTTCTCTGCTGCGGTTAACGGAGCCTGCTTTTCTTTTCGGGACAACTCATTAATTCGATTCAAGTATGGAATAACCATCGTAACGCCTCCTTACCCATAACATATATAATTAGTTACTAACTTAAATATAGTATATTAGGTAATTGAACAACTGTCAATCCTCCCCCTTACTTCGGGAGTCTTACCTGAAATGTCGTACTCTCCATATCGCTGCTGACGAGAATATCTCCCTCATGGAGATCCATAATACTTTTCGCAATCGCGAGCCCTAGACCGGAACCGCCAGAGTATTCGGACCTGGATTTCTCAACCCGATAGAATCGATCGAAAATATGCGGTAGATCAATAGCTGGAATTCCCTCTCCATAATTCGTGATATCCACGATAACGGCCTGTTCCGTATCCTGAAGCTTGATGTCTATATATTTTCCTTCTTTGCCGTAAGTAATCGCATTGGAAATCAAATTTTCGAAAACACGGACCAGCTTCCGACCATCTGCCGGTACGATCGGATGACGCACCTCATAATTCTGCCGACACTCCATCCCCGCTTGTTGGAACTGAATATGGAACTGCACCGCCAGCTGGTCGAGCATTTCTGCCAAATTGATCGGTTCTTTGTGCAGCATCAACCCTTTATTCTGCATTCGCGTAAATTCGAACAAGTCATTGATGAGTTCATGCAGACGTGTTACTTTATCATGAAGAATTTGAGTGTAGTATCTTAATTCCACCTCATCGCGGTACTTATCTTCATTAATTAAATTCAGATATCCGACGATCGACGTCAACGGGGTTCGCAAATCATGGGACACATTGGTCACGAGATCATTCTTAATTTTCTCGGCCATACGTTCTTCTTCCATCGATTTCTGCGCTTGAACCACGATATTATTAATATTGACGGCAAGAGCGCCAAGCTCGTAATTGTCCACCACTTCCACCTGCCGATGGAAATTCCCTGCAGCAATATAACGCACTTCTTCAATCATATGGTGTATTCGGATCGTCACGTAACGTTTTTTCTCATGACGATAGAATAGAGCTAGACATACACTGACGATGGCCATGAATACAAGAATATAGATAAACTGCCTAGGTATGAACCGCATGACCACATCCACAACGGAACGAATGACTCCCAATTGACCGTAGAAGTAATACTGGAAAGGCATTAGCAAATACAGCGTCGTACCCGCAATAAGCACCGATGTGGCGAGGTATACCAAGATTCTAAGAATCGACATGTTGCGAAGGACAGACATTGGGTTACTTTTCAATTTTATAGCCAACCCCCCATACGGTCTGAATGAATGATTCTCCCGGCGCAGCAGCTTCTAATTTATCGCGAAGGTTACTAATATGCACCATCACCGTTTTATTCGATCCTGCTCCCAATTCATTCCACACCCGTTCGAAAATTTCTTCGGAACCGAATACGCGGCCACGGTTACTCGCAAGCAGATACAAGATATCAAATTCCAGTGAAGTTAACTTGACGACGGTTCCATCGACACTGACGGTATGGCTCTCTTTATTAATAACAAGAGATTGAATGTGAATCGAGCTTCCTTCGCTCTGGGATGCCTGCTGATAATTAGCCCTACGCAAGAGTGCTTTCACCCGTGCCGTTAATTCAAGAGGGTTGAACGGCTTAATCATATAATCATCCGCACCGGTCATGAGGCCAAGAATCTTGTCCATGTCTTCCACTTTCGCACTCAGCATCAGAATCGGGACATTACTCTTTTTGCGTACCTGTCTGCACACTTCCATCCCGTCCATCTTAGGCATCATAATATCAAGAATCAGTAAATGAAACGTCAAATTCTCCATCTTCTTTAGAGCCTCTTCGCCATCATGTGCTTTATGAATGGTATAGCCTTCGTTCCGCAGGTACACTTCAATCAGTTCCGCGATTTCCTTATCGTCATCGACGATCAATACCGTTGTACTCACACCCACTGCTCCTTTATTTCTTTGACTTTTAGTAGTATGGAACTGAACGATGGGATGTAAACGGTGTGGAATCCCAAAGCGAATAACTTCTGCGTTTCAACAAATCTCTCATCTGAATCGCTTGTTCCCATAACCACGGTGATGAAGCGGCGCCCATCTCTTGACGCTGTTCCCGTGAAGCAGTACCCTGCCTTATTCGTATATCCTGTCTTCAATCCATCCAATCCCTCTACAGCCAAATCCTGCTTCAGCAGCATGTGATTCGTACTCTGAATTCGCTCTCCGCTGAACCCTAACGTGTAGGTTGGCAGGCTTGTCGTCTCCAGCACCTCAGGAAAATCGCGCAGCAGCGCTTGTGCCAGCTTGGAAAGGTCTTTGGCTGTCATGGTAGAAGCCTGATTGCCTTCGGTTAACCCCGTCGCATTGATAAAATTAGAGTTCTCTAATCCGAGCTCTTGGCCTTTCTCATTCATTCTTGCGGTAAATTGCGCTTCAGATCCGGCAATATGTTCGGCTAATGCTACCGCAGCGTTATTCGCAGATGGAATTAACATCGCAGCATATAGATCCTGCACAGTCACCTGTTCCCCGGCATGCAATTGAATTCGTACACCGTCTGTGTTGGCTGCGTAGTCCGTGATTGCAACCTCATCCTCCCATTTCAACCGGCCTTGATGCAATTGTTCCAACACCAAGTACTCCGTCATCATCTTCGACATGCTCGCAGCTGCGAGCGGCGTGTCTGCATTTTTCTCATAGAAGACTTCACCTGTAGATGCATCGATTAACAAGGCAGCTTGAGCATGTATGGAGGGTTCATCTATATGTTTTAGAAACAGTACCGAGCAAATGGCAGAAATTACGGAGAATCCAGTTATGAATTTTATCTTCATCATTAATATTAGCTCCTATCTAACAGAATACTGCTAGTATAAAGAGCGGAGTCTAAGAGAAAAGAAAGAAAAGCTTAAGATTTTCTAAGGAATTGTTCAAACTTACCCTGTCGATGGAGACGAGCTCCCGTTCTTCAACACATGATATAACCGTTCCCATGGGAACTTCGGGCCAGGGTCATCCGGTCTTCGCAATGGATCGATCTGATTATGCCCAATGACATGCTGCTCATCCAGAATAATTTCTTTCCCCCAGATACGCCGAACTTCGGATTGAATATAACGATGTAACCATACACTAGCTTCAAACTGTTCTTTCGTTAGATCGCCATCTGTTCCTTCATATTCAATGGATACGGTATATAGGTTGGGATTAATCTTGGGCCGGTCTCGTACGATTTCCGCCTCGGCCCGAAGGATCCCTTCTTCCGAGAGTCCATTCGCCCAAGCCATACGGTGTATATCCACATATTGGTGTATCTCCCCGGCTCTGCTCACGCCGAAATGAGCTGAGGATACACGATTATTCGGATTTGTGAACCAATTATCCATGCTGTCCATCGAGCCGTCAGAAATATGATTCACAATCGCGATCGGCTCATAGCCTTCTCGACTGCTGCTGTTCGTAAATTGATTCCCTTTCATGGAGATATTGGAATCCTGTGGAGCCGTTTTTTGCGTGCAAGCAGTTAGTATGAACATAAGTATAACAATGAGTAAGAAAATTCGTCTTGTTCTTGGTGTATATTGCGTATTCATTTTATGCCCTAGCTCCTAACCAATCGAACATCGTTATTGCCCTGTATCTTGAATTCCATGTTCCCTATAAACGCGAGGAACACGCGCCGATATTCGGCATACCATCTCATTCGTAATCGTGCCAGCTAGTTCCGATAATGATGCTAAGGAAATCGTATTTCCTTGATCCTCTCCTACGAGAACAACCGTATCGCCAACACGGACATCTTCGATATCTGTGACATCCACCATGAGCTGATCCATACATACCTTGCCGATGATCCGAGCATATTGCCCATGAATTAATACCTGGGCCCCTTTACCAGACACGCTTCTCGGGTATCCATCGGCATAACCGATAGGAATCGTGGCAATTCGCATCTTGCGATGTGCTGTAAAATCCCGTCCATACCCGATTTCAGCCCCTTTCGGAACTTGTTTGACCATCGCAACCGTCGACTTCAACTGCATGGCCGGCTTCAAATGGATATTTTGTCGGAGTTCGCCCGAAGGTACGCCGAATAGAAGAATGCCCGGACGAACCAAATCATAGGTATAGTTCCGATAATTCACGATGCCTGCGCTGTTCTGCGCGTGTGTCATTCCTACGGGGTAATTTCGAAGCTGGTACAGGCAGGTATCGAAGCGATCTGCTTGCATCTGTGTATATGCCTGATCCGCGGGGTTCAACTGATCCGCGACGGAGAAATGCGTGAATATCCCTTGCACGAGGAGCCCTTTAGACGTAAATAGCTTCTTCACTAGGTCCATGTCGTCATAAGCAAAACCAATTCGGTACATGCCCGTATCTATTTTAACATGAATAGGAAAGCGAATTTGATGATCTACTCCATACTGATTCAACAGGTCTGCATACGCTGGAGAAAAAACCGTCTGCGTTATCCGATAAGCCGCGAGCTGGTCAAATCCCTCGGGCGGGGTGAATCCTAAAACCAGGATATCGCCCGTCATGCCGCATTCTCTTAACGAAATGGCTTCGTCAAGATTGGATACCGCAAACCTCGTAACTCCTAATTCAGCCAATAGCTGAGATATTCTAAGAACTCCGTGCCCGTAGGCATTCGCTTTGACAACTGCCATCATCTCCGTATGTGAAGGGAGAATGGATCGAATTTGGGCGATATTAAACGCCACATGATCCAGATCAATTTCGGCCCAAGCTCGTCTTTGCAACATATCGTTCCCTCCTTAACCATAGATGTGATGCCGTGAATGTAAGAATAAGGGTCACCGTAAAATACATCAAGCTATCTGTCTTAAGCATAGGAAGCTGATGAGAGGCGACGCGAACCGCGAGCAGAACGGCGGGGTGAATCAAATACAATAGCATACTTATATCGGAAGCATATTTATAGAAGGGTCTTTCTTGAATGTCTAGCTTCATCAGGAGAATAAATCCCATGATCACCGTCGGTACGAGAAACAGATACATGCTGTCATGTCTCGGCCATTCTGCGTACCGGAGCAGCGCAGCTTCGATGATCAACCATCCGAATGATAAAATCAGACCGAATTCGCAAAAGGACTGCGACAGCTTCATACGCGGAATATAGTGAGCTAGGAACGCCCCTAATGCAACGAAAGGAAACCCAAAAAACAATCCATTCCGACTGTATTCAAACACTGCGAGGTACCTATCAATCACGGGATGCAAGACGGGAATCTGCGCGGCAAGCCCGTAATAGGAATCCGCTAACAACCCAACCCCATACAGAACGAGTGAAATCGTAACGACCGAGGATAGCGGCATCCGCTTTTGCAAGAAATAGACGATGGCAACGGCGAACATCAAAGCCGGCAGGAACCATAAATGATAGTAGCTCCCGACAAAGAAAAACTGTTTCACATATTGCAGGATCCACCCTCTCGAAAACCCTTCCGTCATCCACGTATAGCCGTTCACGATCAGGTATATCGCGCTCCACACCACATACATGATCCCTAACTTTTTTAGGTAATGGAGCAATTGGGCTGGAGATCTAGTCTTGACGAAGAAATAATACCCCGAAGCCATAAAGAAAAAGGGGACCGCTACCCGAGCGATCACCCTCGTCAGAATAAAATTGCCTGTGTCGGTATACGACTCTAACGGGTCTGTATGGATGCATATTACCAATACGGCCATGACGAGCTTCGCCATATCTAAAGCATGGTCACGTTTCTCTATCATCTCATGCTACTCCCTTGCCAACTCGATAAGTCGATCAATTAATTCGCTATAGGACATGCCAGCGGCCGCAATCATCGCAGGGTAACGGCTGGATGCCGTAAAACCTGGCATCGTATTGATTTCATTAAATAAGATCTTACCGTCCGGGGTGATGAAGAAATCGACACGCGCCATCCCTCTACAGCCTAATACGCGATATACCTCCATGCCGCGCTGCCTCACCGCATCAAGTAATGCCGGACTAATTCTGGCAGGGACATGCTGTTTAATTTCCCCTAATAGATACTTGTCGTCATAGTCGAGAAAATCACGGCTAGGCTCGATCTCACCAATCACACCTGTCGCGAGTTGATCATTACCATAAACGGCACAGCCGACTTCGATCCCTTTTACTTCTTTTTCGCATATCACTTTTCCGTCATATATAAAAGCATGCTGCACAGCCCGATCCAACGATACCGCATCATACACCTTCGTAATGCCGACAGACGACCCCGAGCTTGATGGCTTTACGAAAATGGGATATCCAAAGCTCTCCTGAATCTTTGCATCCATCTTTTTCTCGTCATACGTGGATTTCGTTACATAGAAATACTCCGTCGTAGCGATCCCTGCACTTTTCACAAGATCCTGCGCAAAAACTTTATCCATCGACACGGCGGACGAGGCCGTATCACAACCAACGTATGGGATGCCCGATAATTGCAGAAGTCCCTGCACCGTGCCGTCTTCTCCGTTCTTGCCATGTAACACTGGAAACACGCAATCCACATGAACGTGGCTGTACTGCCCGTCATCCCCTAACAACAGAATTCCTGGCTGACTTCGATCAACATGAATGCTTGCCGTACGGCATGTCTCCTGCTGATGCCAACTGCCATCCCGAATCCGATCGATCCCCCCTACATAATGGAGCCACTGGCCTTCCTCTGTAATACCGATGCACATCACTTCATACTTGTCATGCGGTATATGATCAATGACGGCTGCCGCAGATTGTAATGACACCTGATGTTCTGTAGACATTCCGCCAAAAAGGACAGCTACCTTATATCTGCTCATCTGTATCTCTCCCATCTCTCAACTTATTATCGATAGTATAAAGAATGGAAACTAAGAGAAAAGAAAGAAAAGGTAAAGTTTTTTTAAAGAAACAGTTGATTGGCTATCTTTCGGATATTCCTCGAATGAGAAAAACCGTCAGGGGATCACCCGACGGTCCTTTATTGTGTGAACCTATACGTTGGTGGATAGGAGAGATAGGTTGGTGTTTCCGTTTCAGCTGTCGTAGGTACAAAATCTTGACAAATTAAATAAACTCTTTGTGTACATCGGACCTGAGAGACCTTATTGTTTGCTATGCTCATTGATTAGCCGTTTTGCGGACCTAGATGCCCTTATTCCATTCGAATCATGAGTTTATAGCTTATGTTTAGCATGATAAGAGCTGCTGTGTCCGTTCGTCCTGCATTTTGAGTGCTTTTGCATAATTAAGGTCTCCTGTGTCCGTTCATTTCTCGCTGCGTTCCTGCACCCTAATTTGATTTCGGCAATCTCTTGAAAAGTAATAAATTCTAGTCAAAAAAACCGCCTGTATGATCAGGCGGCATGATTATATCTTATGATTGATCCGATACCTTAAACTGAATCGTTTGAATGGCATCCGTTGAAGGGTCATATTGAACGGTGACAAATACGCCGAATTCATGTCCGTCTTTACTTTTCAACCACAGCTTGAATTTCTCTTCGGACTTCTTAGCCATGATTTCTGTACGGCCCATATATTTATAGTCGATAATATTAGCATGATATCTCTTTTGCGTCTCCGCCACGGCAAGTGTACCCCACTTCGCATAATGAGGCTCAGCCCCTACGGACACCGTCAGGCTGCTGAATAAAAACAGAGCTAAGAACAATAGCGTCAATCTTCTCATCGCGACCACCCATCTGGACAAGTTTCAGTTTCTCCTATTGTGCCCCCATGACCCAGATGTATTCTGGTTAAAAATAGAACGGGAAAGCTGCTAGCTATTCACGGTATTGCAAGTAGGATGCGTCCAGAAGTGGTTAGGATGACGACGTATACATACGCTTATATTCTCTGGCGGATCACTTCTCAGATCTATAGGTTCGAAATGCGCTGGGAACAGTGCACAATATGTCTTATGTAAACGTGATGCCTCATAATCATATTCACTCTGCAGCGGGGACATGAACCAGAATAGGTTCTTCGCCATATAGCCGAGATAGAACGTACTCCATTCCGATACGGATGGATCACCATTCACCCACACCGGAAGATGATGCGATAACCGATACCGGAATTCCTCCAGGCTGAGTAGTTCGCCTTGATCATCGGTAACAAAGGTGTTCCAAGAGGCGTCCATATATAGCCACTTCTTCAGGGTTCTAGAGAATATTAACGTAATTACATGACTATCCCCGTCATAAGCGTCATACGACCGACAGTGGACCCGGCGTGCGTAGAAGCCCATGCTCAAATAGACTTCATTTAAGACGGTTGCAATCGTGTAGCAATTCATAGGGATAGACTCCCTTTCCACAAGATCCAAGACATGCAACGCATGACAGGGTTGTGGCGGCATGACATCTCCGTGTTGCAGTCTCCCATCAACCCACCGCATTAGGTTTAGAATCTGAGAGAGTTCATCACCGTCCCCAGCAACTTGCTCTAGATCATATTTCTGCTTCAATCGTTGTAAATCATCGTGATGGTCAGATTGGTATTCGAACGCAATATCACGTTCATTACTGCTTTCTTCATATTCAGCCATTTCTAATAATTTGATATAGTGGTCATTAAATTCAGCAACGTAACCAAACATCCATCTCACCCCTGCTCATTTATCCATATACCACCATACAACAAAAAAAGCCTTGATGACAGATAAATGTCATCAAGGCTATGATGTGTAATAGAATGGTCGGGACGACACGATTTGAACATGCGACCCCCTGGTCCCAAACCAGGTGCTCTACCAAGCTGAGCTACGTCCCGACAAACAATATGGCGCGCCCTAAGAGATTCGAACTCCTGACCTTTTGATTCGTAGTCAAACGCTCTATCCAGCTGAGCTAAGGGCGCAAAATATGTTGTAAAGATGGTGCCGAAGACCAGACTTGAACTGGTACGGTAGTCACCTACCGCAGGATTTTAAGTCCTGTGCGTCTGCCGATTCCGCCACTCCGGCACGGCAGTAAATATAGTGGAGGCGCCACCTAGACTCGAACTAGGGGTAAAGCTTTTGCAGAGCTCTGCCTTACCACTTGGCTATGGCGCCAAAATCGTAATGGAGCGGACGACGGGAATCGAACCCGCGACCCTCGCCTTGGCAAGGCGATGCTCTACCGCTGAGCCACGTCCGCATATATTAACGAGCAATAAAAGATAAATGGCGGAGCTGACGGGATTCGAACCCGCGGTCTCCTGCGTGACAGGCAGGCATGTTAGGCCTCTACACCACAGCTCCACATAAGAAGTATTTGATATAAGTTGGTTGCGGGGGCAGGATTTGAACCTGCGACCTTCGGGTTATGAGCCCGACGAGCTACCGTGCTGCTCCACCCCGCGATAATATGATAATGGTGACCCGTAGGGGATTCGAACCCCTGTTACCTCCGTGAAAGGGAGGTGTCTTAACCC
>NZ_MSZX01000014.1 GCF_002021565.1 Paenibacillus selenitireducens
STRCSSATNDATACTNTRYCHNAGCDGGTGTTGGTATATTAAGCTCATCCCAGTTCATCGGGGATGAGCTTTTCTTTTATACTTAAAAGATTAGCACTGGGTTAAGAACGAATGTGGTGTTGGGACTTAGATCTCGTCACATAAAGTGTTTCAGCCCTAGCAATGTTCATACCCCGATTTAGCTGGTTGGGCCTAGAGCCCGTATCACCGTGCCAACCTGTGGAGAGCATTTGTTTTGGGTCCTAGTGTCATCCAAGGAGGTCATATGAATCAACCTGTTTTAAGTATCGATATTGCGAAGGGGAAGAGCGTTGCCGCTGCCTTCACTTCCTATGGCGTACAAGTGAAAAAGCCCTTCTCTTTCTCCCATTCACCTGATCATGTTTCGTCATTGCTTTCAGTTCTTGTTCAGCTTGAAGAATCTACAACGCTGCGACCAACTGTCGTTATGGAGGCGACTGGTAATTATTCGAAGCCTATTGCTTCTTTCTTTTTCTCGCACGGGTATCCCGTTTTCTTGTTAAACCCCTTAACGACTCATGAGCTCAAAAAGCGCTCTACTCGTAAGGTAAAGACCGATCCTATTGATGCAATTCGAATTGCTAATGCATTCTATTTAGGGGAAGGTACGCCAATCATGCCAATGGATGAAAAGGTCACTGAACTACGGTTTCTCTGTCGCCAACATGCCCAATGGAAAGCTCTTCTTGGTGAAGTTCAGCTGCAATTCCGTTCCATTCTGGATTTGGCTTTTCCGGGCTATGACAAGGCTTTTCAGAACATTTTCAACCCTTCATCCATTCAGCTTCTCACTAAATTCCCTTCCCCCTCAGCTTTACTGACTGCGGACAAAGAGGACGTATTAACCATTCTTATGCTGAATCGAAGAGGTCGTACTTGGAATGAAGATAAATACGCGCAGCTTCTGGGAATTGCGCGGAGTAGCCTTCCTGATCCGTGTGGATCTCAGGCGCATATATTTGCAATGCAGAATTTCATAGGGTTATTCAAGGCTTACCAAGAAGGAATTACAGCACTCGAAAAACAAATGGAATCCTTAGTTCAAGAATCTTCTGCCTACCACCTACTACGATCGATCCCTGGGGTGGGGCCGATTACTGCGGCAATGATTCACGCTGAAATTGGGGACATAAAAAGGTTCCCTTCCGTGAAACAGTTGACCGCTTTTGCAGGGCTGGATTCATCTGTTTACGAGTCAGGAACCTTTAAAGCAAACCAGAATCGTATCTCAAAACGGGGCTCTGCATATCTCCGTACAGCGCTCTACCAAGCAACAGTTGGGGGTATCTCAAAGCAAATCCACGGCCCTCGAAATCCGATTCTATGGCAATATTACCAGCAAAAACGACTTGAAGGCAAACCTGCCAAAGTTGCCATTGTGGCGACTTCAAACAAGCTTTTGCGCATGATTTACGGAATTTTGAGTAACGACGCGCCCTTTCAGAGCAAATAACGGATATTAATAGTTATATTTTACCATTAACTCGCTTCTTGCAGTAGGCTTATTTGAGTCTGCATTCTTTGGAGTTCTGAAATCTTAAATCTGTTGAATCTTGACTTTGATTAGCTGGTTTATATGATGCCGGTGCCTTCTTGTATGTGTTTAGCTTTTAATAATGTCTTTTTAAGGCTTCTTTAAAAACTTTTATTGGTTTGTTATACTCGATTGGTTTGTGAATTATTTTATTATGCCATTTTAATCGCTGTATATTATCGTCGAAATCATCTGCTGTAAACCATGTTATTTCTTTCATCGTCCCTAAAACACTTCTGTTGTTTGTCTTTGAAATCATATATTCTAATCCATCTTGTATATATGAATTAATTAGATTTTCATCTATTCCTTCACTAGAGAGATAAATTCTAAGAGTTAATAGAAATTTCTCTTTTAATGCAGTGATTTGTCCTGTTCTAATTCCATCAATAATTACACATAGTCTAGATAAATCATTAACAAAAACAATATGTTTTCGATTATTAAGTTTGTAGATATTAACATGCCAGTTGAATAGTGGCGATATATCGTTACATTCAACTGGGGTAACTTTCATGTCTTTTATTAATGATTGAGTAAATCTTAATACGAACATGTAAATTCATTCCTTTCTTTGGTCTTGTACCAGCTTCACATAACGTCTCAGTATTCATGAATCCGAGAACCTTAAGCCCCAAAGGGGCAGCGCTTGCGCTGTTAGGTTCGCAGGGTCCTATTCGTTCATCGGACACAGTAAATAATAAAGCCGTGCCATAAAGTTTCGGACCTACAACACACTAACATAAAAGATACTAATTTCTGGATCATATTACGCGTATACTTTTGAGGTCTTATACCATGAAACACCATCGAACGCCGAACTTATCAATAAATTGGACTAAACATGGACTGAAGAATATTGGACCTATTGGAGTAATCGTTTTGCTGCCATCATTCATAATCTGATATGCCTCTCTTAAAACCTCTTCGTTCTCGAATATGCCGACTATCTCCATTGTGGAATCCGCTGATAATTCTTTTGTACCACCAAAGTCACTAAGCATTAATCTAGTTCCAAGAATATGCATTTCCGCATGAATAATAAATTTCTCGGGTTCTTTTTGAGAATCATACATAATTGAATCTGTTTCGGTGTTAAAAGCCTTTTTATAAAGTTCGATAGCTTCACAACAAGTGCCATTCAAATATAATTGTGGTACTAACATAGTTAATACTCCTTATTATTTTATTTAGTTTTATCAAGTTCGATGATTGCCCCTCTTAGAATTACTTATATATATTCTACTAAGTTAGATCTTCTTGATCTTAATATATCGTCGTTTATCATTTATTTAGGAATTGGTTTGTACATATATCATTATTTCTTCCGCTCTTACAATAACCTTACCGTCAATGGACGCTTCGCCTTTGCCTAGAATAAATCCTCTTTTGTTTTTGATTACTTCATAATATAATTCGATTCTATCTCCTGGATAAGCATTTCCCAGAAACTCGATACCATTCAGAGAGGAAAGAAAACCATATCCATTATTTTCATTTAATATAGCAAAAGCCCCTATTTGTGCAAGAGCTTCGACTATAATCATACTTGGCATATAGTTACATTGATCAGTAATAAACCATTCGTTCCTCGTAACGTTTTTATAACCCCTAACCGACTTTCCGGGTTCAACTTCTAATACTCTATCTACCATTAAAAATGGATATCGATGAGGGATAATACTTGAAATATCAATCATAAATTCACTCCTAAAGATTTATGTAGAAAGTCACCTTTCGATTTTATTATTTAGTTTATAATGCAGTTGCAATAATTTCCGATAACGTTGTTCTGTTTCTGAGCCTGAGAGGCTTAAATGAGCGCAGTGACTGGGTGACTTCGCCACTTAGCCTCGTGGGGTTGTCTGCCTGAATAATCAGCTTCCTCGAAAATCATCGGGCAGACCAAGGAGCGAACGCGACGCAGCAGAAACGGTGTTATCTGATGTCACTGCCTTCTTCGAAATTGCTTAACGGTATTCCTAGTTTTCTCTTATAAATTATATAGCCATTCCCATACTCATTTCTCGTTTTTCCAATTACATATTCATCTTCATCGAAAATCCCTTCAAACAGCTCAGGGAAGTTAGCGCCCCATAATATATTCTCATTAAAAAATGGAAAATCACTATGAGGATTCAGAGTATGCATATAAACTGAATCATTAGTGCCACTCTCAGAATCAATTAATATCCATGTCTGAAACTCTAATTTACTTTCTTTAGAATGATCTTCTATTCTTTCCAAAAGTTTTTTCAATAGTTTAATATGGTTTCTTCTATGCTTTACACTTAAATTGCTTACACCTCTACCTTCCAAATGTACATGCCAAAAGTTATACCAAGAGTCGGTTTCATTGAGGTGGAAACTAATTGAGTTAATCAGATTGTTAACCTTATAATAATGCCGTCTAACTCCTCTAAACTTCTTCATGAGTTCTCCTACAATACATTTATTTATAGTGATTTCACATAACATTTCTCGTATTCACGAACCCGAGAGCCTTAAGTGACCGTACGGAACGGGTTCTCAGACTTAGGTTCGCAGCGGTTGTCCGACTGATTTGGCTTCACTGCTACTGTAAATACTACTCTCGATTCCTCTTCTTCCTCTTCGGTCGGACCAAAGGCGTTAGCCCGCAGCGTAAATACTGTGTTAGGTGATAATCCCAGCTTCTTCGATATCACTCTACAATTAACTTGTCTCTAATTCTTCTTATTGAGCGGGTTGATGAACATCAAACATATTTCGGAAAGGATCATAAAATGTAAAGAACTTACCTATGTTGCCTTCATCCATTATCTTACCTACCTCGGTTCCCAGTTCTAATAAATAATTATAGAATCCTTCAATATCCTTTACTCTAAAACCTATTGTGTAATGGTCTTTTCCATTTACTAGAAATGTAGATGTGGTTTGATCATTTGTTTTTACTAAAAATAAGCTTGGCCCTATTGTAAAATCAACATAAGCCAATTCATCATTTCTGAATCCTAGCTTTGCGCCCAACTTATTACAGTACCAGTCTATTGCTTGATCTAAATCAGAAACTGGTATTTCGGTATACTCAATACCTTCAATAAATTGTTGAATCATTATTATCAATCTCCCTCTTCAATTTATTTTACAATCATCTTTCAATCTTACAGGGCTTTTTCATCAAACGTACCCGTAGTCGCGAACCCGAAAGGCTTGAGGCGTCGAAGTCGACGTCTGCGCTTACGCAGTTAGCCACGTAGGGTTCCGCCTGACTCAACTTCTTGCCAATAGCTTCGGGCGAACCAGGGATCGGTGCAAGCCGATCTGCAGCGTGATTATAGTGTTAATTGAAGTTTTTTCCCCCATGAATTTCGTTCAATTTCCTAATATTTCTTGATTTCAATTCGATTTCCCTCAGGATCTACAATTACTCCAATTGCTCCCCAGTTAAATTGATGAACGACTACTAATACCCCTCTACTTTCTAGTTCTCTTATCGTCTCTTCAAAAGCTTCCACTTCAATTCTTATTACAGTTGGATTTTGTGCCCTTGTCTTTTCTGTATGGCTAGAAACTCCATTGTTTTCAACCATCAAGTAGCCGCCACCAAAATCTAATTTTGTTAGCCCTTCTTTTCTTTCTCTAACCTTAAGTCCAAGTTGATCAATATAAAAGTTTACGTTCTTCTCAAAGTTCTCCAGAAATAATATAAATCCAGTCTCTTTAATTTCCATTTAAGTCTTCTCCAATTTTCGAAATTTATTTAATGTTTTATACTGCATGCATTTCAGTCTTCTTTGAGTACTCTATAACTCATTCTTCCCATAAAGCATACTTCCCCCCAGGTAAAGATACTAATAAAAAACCATTCTCACCTGAGAGTTGCCAGCCTTCATAGTATGAACTGTTATGAAATAATTCTAATATTAGATTGTCTTCGAACTCTATATACAAGTCGGAGATCGGTTCACAATGCCTAATAGTAATAATTCTCTTACCAAGTAATTCATTCTCTAATAATTTTGAGTGTTTTTCATGAGTTACTACATCTTTGAACTCGTATGATCCAATTAATATGTCATTACTTTTATGTAGTCTCCATGGATTCTATTGTCAAGCAGCCCTTGTCATCCTCAAATATTAGAACTGGATATAAATCAATAATTTCATTGATCTTACATCCAATGAATCTGGATACAGCAACTCTACTATTATTAGATTTCATTGAATCACTTTCTTTCTTGTCCTTTTTTATGTTTTTAAGGCTATTTCGCCTAACGTTGTTGTTTTCACAAACCCCCTTCCGGACCTAGGGGCGGGCTTGTCCCGCCACGCAGCGTTGAATGCGAAGTTATAAATTGTCCCTGCCTGCGAAGTGGTTCCTTCAAAGTAGTCCTTATATATTATTTATTAGATATGTTTTATTAAACTCACTCTAACCACTGAATCCCAAATCGGTCCTCTCCGTACCTCTTTGTATCCTAATTTATTATTTAACTCAATCACATGCATATTTCTCTCTTCAGTATGTGTATAAATTAGATTGACTCCATGTAATTCTGCTTCTTCTTCGACCTTCAATTTAAGCTCAGTTCCATGCCCTATTCGTCGATAACTGGGATGTACCCAAAGTAGAAAAATCTCTAGAAACCGCCCATCTTCTTGAAATAGATTTCGATCTAATTCATTGAAAATAGTCTTCCATGGATACTCCTTATCTCTACAACTTATACAGTACATAATAGTACCAACTTTATTGGTCTGATCTTCTAATATTAATGCCCCTCTATCCTCATCCATTACAAATGTCCTAATCTTCTCTCGATGTTCTAGTCGTTCTTGAGGAGACATTATATTATCTGTATCTGTTGTTATACCTTCATCTTTTAAATCGATTTTGACTAAGAAATAAAGATCATCTACATCTGCTTTTCTAATATTCAACTTCATTGAAAATGCTCCTATTATATAGTTTTGCGGGGATTTCTATTAACGTTGTTGTATCTACGAACCCTCACTGCCTTAAGGGAGCGAGAGCGACCGGCCGCGGTGCAGTTAGGCAGTACAGGGTTGTCTGCCTGATTCCACTTCTTCGAAAATCCTCGGGTAGACCAAGAGACGTAAGTCCGCAGCGTAGATACGGTGTTTGAGTGAAGGAACCAACATCTTTGACAACTTACAAATTATTATCAAAAATATTCTTTATTTCTTCAGGAACCTCAATCACTCTCTGTACTTTATAATCCTCACTTGGAATATCTTTAATAATTTCAAGTAATAAGACTTTTCCATTTTCCATCTTGATATAGCTATAAGTCCTATATTCAGTCCCCGCTGTTGTAATCTTTGATAATTCTTTAAACTGGTCCATGCTAATAAGCCCTTTTTTTGGTTCAGTTAAATATGAATTAAATTTGCTATAATCTCCGTTACTTAACGCAAGTTTCATAATATGAGCAAGTTCTTCAGGGCTTTCTGGTTTTTCCATCTTCGCTGATGAACATCCAATTAGAAAAAAACAAAGCAGGAATGGTAAGTAAATTTTCTTCATTTTTACTCCTTTCGAATTACGGACCTAATATTTGGATCTTTCATCCAACGTTCTTATATTAACGAACCAAGGGCCTTAAACGAGCAATAGCGAACGGGTCGCCATAACTGGTTCGCAGTGGTTGTTCGGCTGATTCTGTCCCCTGCCAATGACTCCGATCCGGACCGATGGTGCCAGCTCGATTCGTGAACGGTGTTAGGTGAAGCACAAGTATCAAGGAGTTTTATAGAAAATATTCCTTATTTGCCCTGAATCTAATATAATTTATTTAATAAAACTCAACTTCTTGAAAGGATTGAGCAGAACATGAGGATTAAAGTAACAAAAATTATTTTAATGCTACTTCCGATAATTATCATAAGTTTGATAGTCAATTTTTTTATAAATACTCCCGATACTTCTAAACAAGAAACTACTCAGAACATCATTAAATTAAAAGAACTTATGAATGCTAATGAAGTACAAGTAAAATTCTCTGAAAAACCAACGGTATTACTTTTCTTTACATCATGGTGTCCTTATTGTAACGAAGATGCTCCTAAAATAGTTTCCTTAAATAAAAAATATAACAATCAAATTAATATCTATGGAATTAATCTGCTGTATCGTGATGAAGTTTCCGAAGTTCAAAACTATGTTAAAAAACATAAGATTGATTATCCAATTCTTATTGACGAGACTGGTGCTACATACAAGAACTATGGTGGGTTAGGCTTTCCAGCTCTATACTTTTTAAACTCAAGGGGGGATGTAATTGACCAAATTATTGGTTCAACAGATATTGATATTATTGAAAGTTCATTCAAAAATCTAATATACAATTATTAAAAATATCATTTTGTGTCCAGGTATTTTGTCTAACGTTGTATCATTCACGACGATCGACCCCTTAAGGCGACGAAATCGCCGGCTGCGCTTGCGCAGTTAGTCGGTGCGGATGTGTCCTCCTGATTCTGCTCCCCTGTTACTGTAATGCATCTTCGAATCTGCTTCTAATTCCGGCCGGACCGTGGGCCCAATGGCACGAAGAGTGAATGCGATGTTATATGCTGTCGAGGCCATCTTTGAATAATCCCACGTGTAATTCATCCAAAAAAGTACTCAATAGAACCTCTCACTTACTAACCAATCTTTAGCATGATCCATACTTGAAAAATAATTAATTCCCAAACTACAACCAAAATTCGACTTCCATTTATTCAAATTCTTTTTTTCACTTTTTGTAGTGCCAACAATAGCGATCTTACATATATTCTGTTGAGACCTAATCAGACTTTCCATAATGTATTCTGCTATCTCATTTGTAACATCGGTACCGTCTAAGTGATAAAGCACACGATAAAGTTTATTGGGCATTCTCATTAAGTTTTCATTATTATTTACTTTTTCTTTAATTAATTTAATATCGGAACCTAAATTATCTATGCATGAAATCAATACCTCTCCTCCATTATGATAGAGTAAAAATGATGGCCTTAAGTCTGGTACTCTTATACTTTGGACTTTAAAGAGATATCTAATCCACTTTCGGATTCCCATAATTCTTTCTCCTATAAATTCATTTATAATGATTTTTTCTGCATTTGCCCCGATTACATTCTTGTATCTACGAACCTAGGTGGCTTCGCCACTTAGCCTTGCAGGGTTGTCTGCCTGAGAATCCAGAAAATAATTGTCCACCCATCGGTTTATTGATTTTATTAACAAAGTTGTTTTTATTGTGTAAAAAATGATGCCTTAAGACTATTTCCTTTCTTCTTTACTTAGCAAGGAATATCTTTCAAATTCTAATTGAAGATTTTCATCGGAGAATTGATTTGTATTGATACTTTCAATTTAAGGATTTTCTCCAACTTCTTCGAATAAGCACTAGCGCATAACGTCTTTGCATTCACGAGCCCTCACTGGCTTAAGGGGTGAAGCCCCGGATCCGACCGGACTTAGCCAGTGCAGGATTATCCGCTGAATTCTCTTCCCCGAAAAGCCTCATGCGGACCAAGATCCGTGCCAGCCGGCCGAAACGTGATTGCGGTGTTATACAAAGTCAGCGCTTTCTTCGGAACTCCTACAAAGGACTCGAATCTAAAACTTTCAAAATATCTTTTACCAAAAATTCTGATATCACATCACGATTGAATTCATTTAAACTTATCATCTGTACTTCCTTTGAATATTTAATTTTATCTATTTCAGGGTGACTGTCTAAAGGAACTGTCCCAAGAACAATAAGATTATCGGAAACAATCTCATGTACCATTTTTTGAAAAGAGGTAGATAACATCTGCATAAAACCAATTTCATCAATTACAATTATTTTCTTTGAACACAAGGCGTCCTGTAATATTTTAATAGCATAATTTTCGAATTTTTCTATATCTATTCCGTACCTTCCAATTCGAGTTTTGCTAGGACTTTCTACATTCGCGATTTCAACACTTTCACCATTAACGGACACACATCTGAAACCTATTCGATCATCTGAATTCGTTATTTCCTCCGTATAGAATCCACCACAAATATCTGTTCCAATGTCATTTATGAGTTTTTTTATCATCGTTGTCTTGCCCATTCTAGGCTTCCCCGTGAGTAAAAATACATTTTTAGAATTCTTATGATCCCCGTCTAATCTTGTCAACAGCTTATAATTAGGTGGGTTCAAATTCCATGTCTCATATGGGATAGAGTTTACTGCATTTATTGCATCAAGCGTGCGCGATTTTATGTGAGGCCTTTTTATGTATTCTTCCATATTAGTTTCATCCAAGTTTAAATATTTTGCCTCTAGAATTTCTTCTGGTTGAATTGTTATTTCACCACTAATATATTCCGCTTTAAAAACCACAGACAAAACATGAATCCTTTCATTGTAGTAGACTCCAGATATTCCTAAAGGGCGTATAACGATCCCTGTTTCTTCCAGAAATTCTCGACACACCGCTATATCTAATGGCTCGCCAGCATCAACAAATCCTCCGGGCATTTCCCAAGTATCAGAACGCAAATGTGTTCGAACCATCAAAATATGTCCATTATCATTCTTAACAAGTGCTGAAACAGCAATTAAATGTTTTGACTGTTCATACATCGTCATACACCACCAGTTCAATATTTTATTTTCCGTTCGATGTCTGATAAAAGGATGTTGATAATTATGGTTTGCGCTGATTTCCTATAAATGTGATGCTGGTGCCTTTCTGAGATGCCTCCAATATTGTTTATAAATACTTTTCTTCTAAAGCTTTCTTAAACACATGAATAGGCTCTTTGTAATCAATTGGTTTATAGATAATTGAATTTAACCAGGCACAGTGCTCAAAAGTGTTATTAAAATCAGTATCTATACTATAGAAAGAAATCTCATTCATAGTTCCAAGAACGCTCTTATTGTTTGTTCTACCTACACTTATTTCTCCCGCTTCAAAGAAATATTGTTCGATTACGTGTTTCCTAATTCCCTCTCTTAACAAATATTCCTTGAGTTCTGACTTAAACTTCTCTTGTAATTTATCTAGTTGGGAGCTTCTTATACCATCAATAATTAAGCATAATCGGCTAAAGTCATTAACAAACAAAATGTGCTTTCTTCTAAGTTGCAATATATTCACATGCCAACTAAACAGTGAATTAACATCTACCAATTCAACCGGCGCTACTTTCATGTCTTTTAATAGTTTTTGAGTGAATCTAAGTGCTAACATAATTTTCTCTCCTTTGTAATTCTCGCACTGGTTTCATATAACGTTTCCATATTCACAAACACGAGAACCTTAAGCTCCATAAGGAGCGACCGCGACTGCGGTTAGGTTCGTAGGGTTGTTGAACTAAATTTCTTAATAATTAAAAAACGAATCGATAAACAATTTCATCATCATATACTTCTCCGGTCTCAGAGAATCCGAACTTTTCATAGAGCTCTCTGGCAGCTAGATTATTTGCACATACCGTTAAATTCAAACACTCACTATGGGGAAATTCCACTTTTATATATCTAATTACAGAGTTAATAGTTGCCTTTCCATATCCCTTACCTTGATAGTTTGCATCAATCATAAAACCATTTAACCAATATGAACACGTTGTCGTTTCATCTACTGTGATCATTACAAAGCCCACTAAGCTATTCTCGGCATATATACAAAATGGTAGATATCTGTATTCATCACCGTCTGGACGAATGTGTACCTTGGCTAAAGACACAGCTACTGAAGGAACAAAATGATTTTGTTGAACTTGAACTTGCAAGTCTAATGCATCTTTCCAGTTTTCTCTTGTAGTAGGAATTAATCTGATCAAAATGATATCACTCGTTCCGTTTAGTTTATTTTTCTTAAATGGATTTAAATTACTATCAAATGAGTCAGTGAAATCATTCCCAAGATGTATACTCCTCTAAGAAAAACTCTCCAACGATTTCAAGGACCGTCTTCGGTTTACTATCATCATAATAACTAATATCTGTTGTTACTCCCGTCCATTGAAGATAGAAAACACCATTTCCTCGATACTCCAACTTCATTAAATTTTCGTCTACTTCTTGATGTTCAAAATAATACAATCTAGCATCCAAGGCCTTATTTTCTTCGTTATATCCTTGCGAGAGTTCAAACAATCTATTTCCAAATTCTTTGAGTACTAACTTATCAAGATATACTGTAACTTCAGCATTTGGGTTCATTGCGAAATCAGCAGTATCTTCAACAGACATAATAGCTTGAGGGTCTGTCTCAGTTTCAAACCACATCATTATTGTCCCGTCGTCTCTATGAACAACATAAGCTCTTGATTCTAATAATGTAAATTTCTCAGTTCCATTAAAACGTTTAAGTGTCATGGTACCCATAATGTATTCTCCTTGTATTTGCAGTAATTTCTGATAACGTTTAGGTATCTACAAACCCTAAAGGCTTAACGGAGTAGCGATTGGGTGGCTTCGCCACTTAGCCTTGCAGGGTTGTCTGTAGAATATGTTTCTTCGAAACAACATCTGCACTGCAGGCCCGCGGGCCCGCCCATTAGCTGGTTTAGGCTAAGATTTATCACTTCCTCTTGGCAATTACTGTTATTGTGTCTGTTTCTTCTTCATATTCTCGTCCCGTTACATCTGAAAAATATTCAAATTCTTCAAAGCCTACACACCTAAGAATTGAAGAAATCTCATCGATTGTATATGTCTTATCCCAAATATTATATACTTGCATATCCTCATTATCATCTATTACTATTGTTTGGTGCAAATGAACTCTTTCTTCCGAATACCAATAATTGGAGCTCAAACACAAATGAGAATTAGGTTTCCAAAAGCCACTTTTATATGAATTCCATGTTATCGAATCAGCTTCTAGCATTTGTTGTGATAGAATTTCACCTAACGTTGTTTCATTCACGAATCCGAGAGGCTTAAGTCGCGAATGCGGAGTTATATGATGCCTAAGCCTGCCCCGAATTTTCTTTCATTCGTGTCCTTAAAATTCAACATAATCTAGAGTCTGATCCGGCTTTAAACAAGTTTCTATCCGTTGTCTAAAGTTCATAAAAGTTACCATCTCCAAGGCTTCTTCTATTGGAAAAAATCCAGTCTCCAAACTTTCATTCGTGGTAACGGGTTCCCCACCAATCTGCCTCGCAAGAAACAACGTGTTGCAAATCGATTCCTCTACATTTTGGTATATCCCACAAAATCTAATGATTTCTATGTCTACTCCAGATTCTTCTTTTGTCTCTCGGATCGCTGCTTGAATTAAAGACTCTCCTTCTTCGACTTGTCCTCCTGGCATTTCCCAGCCTCTTTGAGGCCCTTTAATGAGTAATATCTCGTTTTTATCATTTAGAACAATTGCAGCAGCTGATACAAAATGTTTGGGATAGGTCATAAAATCTACTCCTTAAAATATACTTTATTCGCTCGATTGCGAAGGTTTCATATAACATTGTTGTGTTCACAACCCGAAAGGCTTAATGCAGCTTGCCTGCTGGGTGGCTCCGCCACGTAGCCTTGCAGGGTTGTCTGCTGAATTTCACTCCTCGAAATGCATCTTTCAGACCAAGGGGTCCCCGCTCCTGTGCAAAGATACAGTGTTAGAAGAAGTTCTATGAGTTACTTACAAGATATTCAATTTCTCTATCCTTCTTCTTAACCATCTCATCTGCCCTCTATGATTTATCTCATCCTCAAATACGTGAAACCACATAAAATAGTTATTCGCTTTCTTACCTTCCCAGAAAATACTCTCTTCATATAACCAATCATCATTTCGTTGTTTTAATTCTTGAAAAGTCCTTTGTCTCATGACCTCTAGTTCATTTATGTAAAAATTAAGGGAGTTTCCTTTTATTTTACTACGTCCTAATTCACCTAATTCATACGCAGGTTGCCATTTATTAATTTCTTCCTCATTTGGTTTTCTCTTCTCAAAAGTATCTAATTGATAACCAAGTTCAACAGCTGCAAGGTGCATTAATAAAGAACCAATTGAATTACTTTCAGAATCATGTAAGTAATCTAATTGATTGGTATTCAATCCCTTTACTGTATTCAAGGTTGTTAATCGTGCATAGTTCATCATTGATACCAATCTTCCGATCTGGGGAGTGAATTCTTCTACATCAGATACCAAGTAAATTCTTTCATAATTCATTTCGCATTTTCCTTTCAAAATGGGTTTTGGGTTGATTGTTATTAATCTTGACCTCTAATTTCACCTAACGTTTAGCATTCACGAACCCTTACTGGCTTAAGCTGCCGGCTGATTCAGCGTAGCGATCGGCCAACCGGGTCGAAGACTTAGCCAGTGCAGGGTTGGCCATGAGCCCACTACTTAGCTAATGCCTCGGGGACCGAGGGCCCTCAGGCGCAATGCGTGAATGCGACGTTATGTGATGTCGGCAGCTTTTTTGAGTTTACCTTCACAGCCCTATACTTTATGTATTCTTCTTGTTTCAAGAATCTGTTTTATATGATGATAAGAATGTTCTATATCATGTTTAAGTGCATCTCTTACAGTCGCCTTTCCATTCTGATGAACTAAGATCCGATCCAACGAGTCTGGGAGTATCTCACATAGATAAGCAATGTAGTTTCTCAATAATTCAAAAAGTTTAACTTCAACTTGAACTGATCGATTACTATGATCCATATTCTTCAGCCACAAATGTGAATCAAATTCGTTAAATACAAAATAAGCACCAGTATTAGCTAATGCATAGCGATTAATTTGAAAATAGTTTAGATCACATTCAACAATGTGATGGACTATTTCTCTTATGGTCCACTTTCCAGGTTCTCTCGCTAAGTTAAGAGACTCCTCACTCAAATTGTTTATGGCTTCTAGTAGATATGTAGAAGCATCTTTATATCGATTAACAATTTCTATGTCCTCTCGAAAGAGTGCCATATTTTAAGTCTCCTCTGTTTATGTTTAATAAGTATTTCTGCCGATTTCACATAACGTTCTTGTGTTCCTGAACCCGAGAGGCATAAAGGCGCGCAGCGACTAGGTGGCTTGCCACTTTGCCTCGCAGGGTTGTCTGCCAGAATCCGCAGCTTCGAAAACCTCGGGCAGACTAAGGAACGTACGTGGCGCAGCAGGAAAACAGTGATAACGCTGGTTCGTTCTTCTTCGAGTTCACCATCATTGCTTGTTTCTCAGTAGGGTTGTACAATTGATTTATAAGGTCTTTTCGGAGGTGTTCATATATAAAATGGGTTAAAATCCGTGATATATATCCCGATCGTTGGGTCCTAGTTGAAGCTCTTGCTGCTCATTCAAATAATCACATAAGAACTATTGAGGAAATGTCTGTAGTTTCTGAATATGACAACCCTAAACACGCCTGGGCCTCCTATAAAAAGCTTCATCTGTCAGAGCCCACTCGAGAACTCTATGTATTCTACACTGGAAATGAATTTATTGAAGTCATTGAACAGCCCTTTACCGGAATTAGAGGCCTTCAGAGAAAATCCATCTTATAAATGGTCTTCCTATTGTCTCTCTCCCTTTATCTTACAAGAATAAATCAACTCTTCTCAATAATGTCTTACTGGATACTGGATGCTCCACAACTATCTTCGATACTGATCTCGTTGAACCTATTGGTTTAGATATAGACTTTATTAACGGAAAATCGGTACGGATGTACGGAGTTGGTGGTTTAAGCGAATTATGCTACCAACAGATTGTCTCAGATCTTTCTATTGATAGCATCCTTCTTAAAGACTTCACAATTCAACTAGGAATTACTAAAGAACCCTATGGTTCCGATGCATTATGCTCGTGATATTATTATGCTTTCATTACAACTTCTTTTTCAAAAAATATTGTTTTATTCCATCTGGGTATTCATCATTAACTCCAAATATCTCATAACCCATATCCTTATAAAATTCCGGAGATTGATAGCTAAAAGTGCATGTATGAGCAAATGTACATCCGAGTTCTTTCCCCAGTCTTTCTGCTTCAGTCAACATGACTTTTCCATATCCTTTATGTCTATATTCATCAGCTATCCAAAAAACATCAAGATACAATCCGTTTAACCAAGTTTCACAAAACAAACCGCCCATTACTTTTCCTGATTCATCTTTTAAATATAAATTTATATCCTTCCCAGGTTTTTTTAATAGTTCATTGGTTGCGCGAACATTATACTGATATAAATTATTACAAACCTCTTCATAATCAGTATCATTCGATTCTAGTGTAATTTTGATATTTTCTAAAATGATATCAGACATATTATTCTCCTCCATAAAACACAATTTTTTTTAATAATTATTTCTTTGCGTTTCGTTACGATTAGTAATAACATCGATAAAGCCACTTCCAACAGGTTGAGATCTATACTTCTCTAACGCATCCTTAATTTTATTCTGAATGAATTCATCATTTGATCATAAAAACTCCAATATCGTTAAATGTTAAAATTGTAATTGTCGCATGAAAATTAATTATTAACGTCAACTGACGCTACGAAAAGAAATCAGTATTCGTATATAATGGAACATCTTAATCCCAATCCATAAAAGGTTTAACCATTAGCTTTTCTTTCCCGCAATCTGGACATTCCATCAGAGTATCTTGATGAATTTCATTGATAGGTTTTGGTGGCATTGGTGCTAAGCAGCGCGGACAATCATAATTATTTGTGTAATGATTGTTTCCCGACTTTATTTCTAAATAAACTTCATTAAGTAGGTAACGACACGTCCGACAAACATACAATCCATCAAAGCATTCAAACCACGATTCCTTGTCATTGTGAATAAACTCTTTTATTCGTTGTTTGCCAACTTCCCCCTTGTACCATTGTAAGATGGAATTCAAACTTATATAATTGAACCTATTCCTAAAAAAACATCTTGGTTGTATGAGCAATGCCCGCAGTTCAATTTATAAGCCACTCCCATTAATTCAACCTTCTTTCATGAAAAACAATGTTGATTCACCTATGAAATATCTCTTCGGAACATTAATAATTTGCTTTTCATTAAATAGCTCTTATCTTAGGCTGGCTCATTTGTTGTCTAAGCCTCTTCCATGATTATACATCTGACAACCAGGGGGCGGGTACCCCGTAACGTAAATACGGAGTTAGGTGAAAATGTCCACTCTTGAAAAAAGTACGGAAGCCTTCTTTTGATAGATTCTAGCATTGGTACATGTTTTAAATGATTATCTTCACCCATTTAGGTGTAACTTTTATTTATCTTTCTATATACATACTTGAAGGGATGCTGCTCACATTCGGCAACATCCCTTGCTTGTTCAGAAAAACCTCTTTATCTGTCGTTATTTGTATGTACCAAATTCTTAGTTATATATTAGATAAAGTTTCAAAATCCTTAAAATTACATCGCCAATCCGTCACAAACGCCGGATAATATCCTACCCGGTAAGCCACTCTCTGTGAGGCAATATTACTTGATATAACATCGTAAACTGGTACAAAACCACGTTCTAATATTTCAAAAGTTAAACTGTTTACAAGATAAGTTGCCAGTCCCATATGACGGTATCCAGGAAGTACCTCTATACCAATTTGCCACATCTTTGTACTGACATTACAAGCCCCCGCCATGCCAACAACTTTCCCATTTTTCTTCGCAAGTACGACCAGTACAGTATGATAGGGATGATTCATATCAGATATAATTGCATTATCAAATCCTTCAAGCCCCAATAACTTGGAAACCTCGTCCTTCTCAACCACTTCATATGAAAAATGGTCTGGCGACGACATCGGCTTTATTTTCTCTAAATCAGGAAGAAAATGCAAATATAGTCCTCTAATAAATGGTAATGAAAAAATTGTATCCCTGTCTTTACCTTGCATCTGCGTTTTGGCAATTTCCAGTCGTTCCGGCGTGGCCGATACCACAATTGATTTGCCCATAGACAAAATCTCAAAATAACGCTCTTTTCTCGGATACGGCCTGCGTCCTGGATTTTCTTTTGCGTCTACAAAAATAACACTGTCTTTTTCTCTGTTCAAGTCGTCAATTGTGCAATTTAGGTCAATTGCAAGCTGTGATTGTACGATGTGTATCATTTCTTTTTGTGTCATCATTGATATACGTCCTTTCTCAGTTAGATTGAAGAATGCTTTCACTTTTGAACATTCGCCTCATTCGTTTGATAAAGAATTTTCATGATACCACCTTCTAAGTTGATTAATTTGAGCTTGATGATATCGGCTATGGTCAGCCATAGGCCCCATCGTATGGTTGCTTGCTTTTCATTTTTATGTCCAAAAGTGACAACTTTATCTAGATCAGTATCTGTTAATTGTATACATGAATCTTTCAACACTTTTAATACACCTTCATATGTAGACATAAGTGTGTTCAAAGACATCCCTTTGACCGTCGGAAGCCTATTATTTTCATCAATCATGGGGCCATATTGCTCTTTAAACGACTGAGGAAGTGGTAGTCCCTTTAATCTATAAACCCAATTCAGATCAACGTACATGATATGTTTTATTAACTGAGCGGTACTGTTAAAATTGTTATTAGGTCCCTTGTAATCTACTTCTTCTTGCGACATGCCATCAGTGATTAAATGTAGTCGTTAGCTATTCTCTTTTACAGCGGAATATAATGTTCCAACAATAGGTGGCATATTTGCTTCGCCTTTTAAATCGTAAAGCATCCTAGCTCTTCCTCCTCGCTTTTATTTCTCGCAGGGTTGTTCGCTGATTCAACTTCACAGTATGTCACTTCTTGCTAGTTTCTCTAACATAATAATTTTGTAATTTCCATGTAATACAGAACTTTCTTGATGAATGATATTCAAGGGAGTACTTCTTAATATTTCATCAAACCTTCTGTTTATGTCTGTACCTAAAATGGATGTGATCTTATTCAAAGCTTTACGCAGCATGTTTGGTTTTTTATTCTCATCTAAAAACTTATCAAATACCACTATGGTACCAGAAGGTGAGAGAACTCTTGTTGCTTCTAACAAAGCTTTTTGGGGATTCTCCACTACACTTAAAACTAAGTTTAAAATCACAAAATCAAATTTCTCGTTCTCAAACTTTAATGATTCTGCATCCATATTCAGTAGTACAACATGATTTGTTTTTTTGCGTGCTTTTTCTAACATCTCATTTGAGATATCAATCCCGATAATCTCAATATTGTTAGGTAGCAACGGAATATCTTCTCCGGTTCCAACTCCTACTAGTAAGACTTTATTTTGGGGTTTAATATCTATCAATGAAAACGCCCTTATTCTAGCATTTCTAAATATACGATTCCCCATCAAAAAATCATAAATAGGAGATAACAACTTATATTTCTTTATATTTGTATTGTTCTTCATTATTTGTTTCACACGAACTTATTTAACATAAGTTCTCTCCTTTTAAATGGTTTCTGATAACAATCTGGTATTTGCTAAACGCCCCAACCTTAGATAGCTCTTATCTTAGGTTGGGGCGTTTGTTGACTGAGCTTCTTCCATGATTATACATCTGATAACCAAGGAGCAATAGACCCGAAGCTTGAATTCGGTGTTAAGCGATGGCAAAGACTTCCTTGATTTTACCTACATATTCTTAGGTCTTTCTAGCTTTTAAATAATCGATAGCATGCCAATGACCATTAAAAACAAATACATTTTGATTTTCGAATTATGAATAGAGCTCCTTCATACTCTAGGGAAGTTCAAACCCGAATTGGCGTTTATATCCGTCCCATTCATTTTCTGATATTCCTTTATTAAAATTTGCAGTAAACCCTCTATACTTTCTTTCATAATTTTTAACAAGTCTATTCCATTCTTTCTTCAGTCCGTTCTTACGAAATATCATAGTTCCCACTAAAAGTGTTGACCCTAAAGTATGCGCTCGATGTTCTGTTTTTACTCTATTCTAAATTACTCCTCCTACCCGAGGCACAGCCGAAACATAAATACTGGCGATATGGTGGGGATGCCTTCATTGAGATACTTTCAAGAAATCACTTATCTCCAGTAATACAGCTTTCCAATTAGATTCAGTATTATTAATTGTCAATTTATCGATTTTCAATTGATTAATTATGTCTAATTCATATTCTTTTCGTTCCTTCAACACTTTACAAACTCCGTCTAAACCATGATATCCGTTTTCTTTACCATATCCTTGTTCAGTGAAATACCAAATAAGATGTCGAAGCCACTCATTTGACCGCTCATTAGTGACTCTATCAATTGTCAATCTTATATCATCTTGGTAAAAGTAAATCAACTTAGGGTTCAATGGCAGAATAATTTGTTCTAATCTCTTGATAAAATCAGTTATCGTCAGTTTGGACTGATTGAACCTTCCAAACATCAAAGTAAGCGGATTCTGTAAAAAACAACATTCTAATATTACTGTTCCGTGAGACTGTTGAACTTGTCTCACGAAATTCAGCCACCTCTCAACTATTAGCTCTTGATATCTATCTAAAGACACATTGTATACATCAAATCTGACTAACTCATCTATTAAATTCTTATGTGTTTCTATAGATAATTGTTGTAACTTACCGTAGTATATTAATTTATATTGCTTTACTACCTGAGTATATTGATCTATCACATGTATTAATTCAGGATACCTGTCTTTTAGGTCTTCATACTCATCTAAATCCAGACAAGCAACGAATTCGTAATCTGCTGGATGATTTAAATCACCTTCTAAAAACAATGTATTGAATATACCGTTTTTATCTAACTGATCTTTAATATATCGAGCTGTCGATGTTTTACCTGATCCAGGTATACCTTCAACTAGTATTAGTCTTGTATGATTCAAGTGATTTTCTCCTCTTTATTTATAGTCTTGTATCCCTTTCAAATAAGTCTTTATATCAACGAACCCGAGAGGCTTAAGGGAGTGTATGCGACCGGGTCCATATGATGTCGACGACTTCCTCAAATATTCTAAATCCCCAATATTGAAATAAAATCATTTTCTGTTAATTTTGCATTGATCCATGTTTTGAATTCCGTTATCAATTCACATAAACTTACGAGATTATCGTCATATTCCTTTATAAAGTCTTCTTCACTACATCTATAAAAAAAACCTATATAGGTTCTTAATAATTCCATGCCAGGTTGTTGCTCTAAAAGAAGTATCACTTTATCTAATCTTGTCAAAATCTTTATCCAAACCTCTTTCGGGATCTCATTAAAAGCATAATGATCATAATCCTCAAATTCTTTCTCTATTGATGTCTCAAGGAATGCGAAATCTTCTTCATTGAAAAAAATTGAGTTATCATTCCAGCACTTATCTAAGTACTTACCAGGTAATACTTCTATGTAACAACTTCCTTCAAGTTCTTTAATATCTTTTATAATCATCATGGTTTATTTCCTCTTCACACATTCTCGTCGATTTCACATAACGTTTGGCATTCCTCACGTTCAAACAGCTTAAGTGACCGTAGGGAACGGATCGTAGACTTAGCCTCGCAGGATTGTCTGCTGATTCACTTCCCTGAATCGCCTCTTGCAGACCAAGTTTCCATCAGACGACGCAGCTTGAATATCGGTATTATAGGATATCAGCGCCTTCTTCGAAATCTCTAACATCATCATTACTTAACTAGCATTTCCTGTGAGTTCAATAAAAAAAATCACTTCATACAACTGTATTACTTATAATCGTTAGAAAACCGTTCTTTGCAGGGGGACAATTAACTGATCAATGGATTATCTTGCATTAACGCTAAACAATTACCACTCATTATTAGGTACGTCATGAATCAATATCACTCGGTATCCTGATAAAAGTTCAAATGGAAAAGAACGAATTAAAGAATAAACATCAAAACGAACTAAGCGTTCCCATTTAGTTCAGGAAAATCATATTGTGCATTTTTATCATATGATCCAAATGTGTCAATGGTGGACTCAAGAGTAGTTTGCAGGAGCTTCGACCTTACTTACTCATTTCCGTCGGTTTCGTTCCAAATTGCAAATTTGCCGTAACCTAAATACTCACGCACCTCAAGAACCTTACTGCCCCGTATAACAATTTCCATCCCATTTTCAGAGTCCCATTCTGTGCCTCCACTCAGAGTTGCTCCGAATGTATTATCGTTTCTATCGTAAGGATTTCGATATAGATCAACTTCCCCTACGGACATAAATGCCAAAATGCCCCTACCATAAGCTTCAGCCAAGCCACTAGGATAGTCAGCCGTATCACTGGACATTTTAACGGTTCTCCATTCACATGCCTTCTTGTATATTTCATTAATGGTTTCATCCGGCAAATGATTCAAAACGTCTTGAATATATAACTCTGTTTCTTCCAAACTCATGTCTTCAGTACTAAAGTGATATTCAACATGACATTGGAATAAGTCAAGCAACCCAAACCCAGACATACTATTTTCATCTAAAGGATCTTCTAATCCAACACGTTCTAAATGAAATCTTTCAGTCACATGAGCTCCCCCTAAATATATATGTATCTACACTTGAATACTCTAGATCCTAATCATAAAATGAATAAGCATAATTTCCTTCGAAACGACACGCTAACACCAAGCATAACTACGCGTTAGTTTAGTACTATCGTTTATAATTATATTGAATTTCGTTAAGTTTTATCGTTGCGATCAAGTTTGTCAAAAAAAAGTGTGAAACCATGATATTTACATCCTTTGGGCGCGAAACGGCAAATTTCGAGAAAAAACTACATTTTACAGTTTTCTATTATAAAAACGTTTAGTATGAAGTGCGAAGAACATCTTCACCGTAAATATGTTTCAAACAATTGCTGCGTTTTCTCCCAGTCGACACCAAGTCTGCCTTGCCAGCCAGCCCACGGCATCTCCATATCAGATCTTCCCTTGGTATTGTTTAGCAGCAGCTCACCGTTCAATATTTGTTCATTATCAACCCGAAAATCTGGTGAAAGGGAGAGAATTTGATTCGGGATAACGCCAACCATAGCAAGCGATTGAAGTATACTACGTCTCATGCCGGCAGTGCCTTTTAAAAACTTCGTACTTGTCAATCTCTTCTCAAATTGGCCTGGCGTTTCGCTGTCATCAGCTTCATGCAGCAATTGGAGCAACTGCTTAAACTTAGACTTATCATCATCAGTTGGTTCAATTGAACCATACTGAAGCAGCTGTAACAGCTCAGTCAAGTGGGCGTAGGTGCCAATACTGCTGCCATAAGCATTGCCCAAATGAATCGCGTAGCGAATCCATGACAAATGCTCCCATTGATCCTTGTGAAAACCGCATCGCTTACAGCTAACGAACCGCTCGGCCTCCTGATAATCATGCTCCCGCATATGAATCATTTGATGTTAATTCATCAGTATGGAAATTCCGGCGGGAAAGCTGCCGCCAACGCCTGCAATAAATATTCCGGCGACAACATGCCAGGACAAATGAGCATCGGACTGCATCCCAATCAGTTTGCGATTTAATTCATCATGCCGAATAAGTTCTATTTCATTTGGTACCCATTTATTTTGCTGTAGCAGCTCCAATTCTTGCGGCTTCAACGCATCCATTTTATAAAGTACCAAGCCTCGCTCGGCATCATAATAGGAGTTGTCGTGTTTGTACAATTTTTTTAGTATGGCAAGAAGTTGTTTGTTCATGTCGTCACTCCTTTTCTATTATGAAATTATTCCAATTTAAATTTCTATAATCATCCTCTACTGTTATTCGGTGTCATAAGTCTATAACATTCAATAGTTAGTGTACGTTCTACTTAACATTTTTTTTCAATTTTCCGTTTAATATATATAATCATATTAATCGTCCATCCACTTAGGAATGCGATTTGCAATGAAATTATTATACCAATAATCAATAATAAGCCCTCATCACTTGATGGCTGTAGTATCCAACTGAAAACAAAAAACAACAAGATAGAAATTAATATCGAAAGGAGAAAGTAACCTGTGGTTTTTGATTTCATTCTTTCACCTCACTTACATTGATTTCATCTAACGTTTCCACATTCCTGAAGTTCAAGCGGCCTAAGGACCAAAGGTCCGGGTCGTCAGACTAAGCCGATTGAATGTGTCGCCTGACTACACTTCTCTGAAAACTCCCCTTGGCGACCAAGGAGCGATTGCGACGATGTAGGAATGCATTGTTTAGGTGATGTCTCTGCCATCTTGAATTGCAAGCAAGGCGTCTTTATCTTTTCAAACACTTTTTAGTTGGTTTCGTTTGTGTATTCTCCGGTAATTTCAAGTAGGTTGCCATCTGGATCCTCAAGTATAAAACAAAAATAGGGTTGGACTATATTAATATACAAAATTTCAGTGACACTTCCGATATTTAAAGACCTTATACGTTCATATTCAACCTGTAAATCTGGCACATTAAAATTCAAAACTACATTATTTCCATACTCTGTCTTATTGTTATGCTTATAAAACAAGTATTCTTTATTGAAATGCTCATCTAAATCTTCGTTATTTCTTATTAGTTCAAGATCATATTCGGGATTCCACAATGCTATACTATTTCCACAGTTAAATTGAGCCCATCTTTTAATATTCTTGGATTGTGCTTTTACTCCTAACAGTGTTTCGTAAAATGAAATAGATTTCTCCATATCCTTTACTATTAAATACGTACAACTCAAATGAATCATTTTTTATAACTCCTCCACTAACCATAATCATCTTCGATTATACTAATCTAAGGTTTTCATTTCATTGCTGAGATTTCACCTAACGTTGTTGTATCTACGAACCCGAAAGGCTTAAAGGAGCAGAGCGACTGGGTGGCTTCGGTTCTTAGCCTCGTAGGGATTGTCTGCCTGACTTCACTTCCTCGAAAATCCTCGGGCAGACCAAGGAGCGAACGCGACGCAGCAGGAAAACGATGTTATGTGATGCCTCGGACACCTTCGATATGCTTGCAAAATTCCTTTATTAGTTCTAGTTCTTATTCAAAATATTCTTCAATCTTTGCTTAACATTGTTTGATAGATCTTTAATATATAGGGCTTTTCTTCTATATTGTCATTATATCCTTCAATGGGTAACCCATCATGAAATGGAGAATTCAAAAAAGCTAATATTATGTCATCCATATGCTTTAATATCTCAAGGTCACATTGAAATGGGAGTTTCTTATGTAAATCAGATATTAAACTAAATCTTAACTGACATGCCAACTGATCAAACCACAAATAAAAAATCATTCCATGGTTCTGAGTAGAGTCTATTATTTGATCTCGTCTATTCTGGATTACTCTATTAAAAAAATCTCTGTAGTCTTTTAAAGTCAATGCCTTTATTAGTTCAATATTGGAAGAAATGTGCCACATATTATTAGCAATCTCTTCATCTAAATCGTATTCTGAACTACCAATAAAAATTGAATCTGTAATTATGTCTTCTAGATCTTTAAAATAAAGCTCTTTTTTATTCATGCTCATCTTCGATTCACTCCACTTAAAATGCTTTTTACATTCTCTCCGAGGTTTCACCTAACATCACAGTATTCACGACATTTCACCAACTTAAGGCTCCATTAGGAGCCAGCCGTGATGCGACTAGTCGGTGCAGATGTGTCCGCCTGATCCCACTTCCCTGCAATCTCCCCGGGCGGACCGAGGGGCGCTAGTCCCGATGCGTGAATACTATGTTACCTGAAGTCATTACCCTCTTAGAACTACATCCAAAAATATCCAAACTCTGCTTTTTCAAGCATCATTAATTGTTTTTCAAAATTTTCTATAGGTTTTATGTCTTCTACGAAATGCCACTTATCTTTACTGTCCTGCCAAAAGATCTTCCATTTGTCTTCATGATGTCTAAACTGCGCGATGGGTAATTCAACTCGTTGTCCGGGCATATATGATGGTCTTTCCTGTAAAAGAGTAATTGTGCTACCTCTAAATTTATAAAAAATCTTATATTCATCCTTGAGATGCTTAGGAATTTTCATTTCAATGTAATTATCTAGTATTTTTTCAAGCCTCTTCTTTGTAAATGCATCAAATGCCATGATGATCCTCTCCTTACTTGAATTTATTCTGGTTTTCATAAGCAATGATTTCAGGTAACGTTCATGTATCTACGAGCCCGAGAGACTAAAGGGAGCCGACGCGACCGGGTCAGATGGACTGAGCCTACGGAATCACTTCTCGAATCCGACTTCACTATTGGTTTTCTTCAGGAGCATACTCAATTAAATAAGATAACTTGCAGTTAAATGTATCGCATAGCTTGAATAAGGTCTCCAACTTTGTTGTTTCTATATTCGTTTCCCTATATAACTTATTGATTGAATTCCGACTTAAACCCGATTTCGCCATCAATTCTGTTATATCATCTATTCTATGTTCCGCCATGAGTTCTCTTATATTGCACTTGATTACGGTCATCTTTTTCCCCTCCATATTTCTATCTTATCTCCTACATATGCAATCATCAATGAAAATCAAATTTTTAACTCTATAAAGTTAAATATTCACCTTATAATTAACTTTGTAAGGTTATATAATACCTCTAAAAAGTTAATAAGAGAAGGAATACTCTATGGTCAATACATTATTTTAAAACGCTTCGTGAAGCATTACCAGATCAACTTCAACATACGGTTTTTCTTTACGAAGACGCCCAAATTTCTCTCCAATCCATCCTAGAAAGAAGTATCTACATACAAGGTTTTAAAGATGCTTTACCAACTCTCAAGCGAATTGCAAAATTCTAGTATTTAGAGAGTTGTCTTATGACCATCTTTATTCTATTCTGTTTGATTCTGTCGTATAACGTTCTTATATCTACGAACCCGAGAGGCTTATTTCTTTAATCTTAATTCGAATTCTTGACATGCGATAACGAAAACGTCGTCATATGTATATATTACATATTGCTTTAACTCCAGATCTCTTGCATTCTTAATATCTCTAAGTATTTTTGTATTAAATATTTCCCCAAAACTACTACTTTCATTGTATGGATTATCAAACATCTGTAAACTTACATCTAACTCAATCATATTAAAGTAATAAACTTTCTTGAATAGCAATTCGTATCCAATAAACTCATCATCATCAGATTCTGTACATAATAGTCCATTTATCTCACCAATTAATTTAACTTCATTCTTTTGATAATTGAATTGAATATCATCAAGGAAGATCGCGTCTCTTCCATGAATTTCACCTAATTCAGTTTTTATAGCTTTGATTTTTTCCATATCTTTAACACCTCTCAGATTTATCTTAACCACTATTTTTATCAGAATTTCATATAACGTTATTGTATCTACGAATACGCGAGGCTTAAAGGAGCACCAGCGACTGGGTCCGACGGACTTAGCCTCACAGGGGTGTCTGGATTCAGCCTCTTCGAAAATCCTCGGGCAGACCAAGGAGCGTTAGCAACGCGGCATAGATGTGTTGTTATATGATGGGGATGCCTTCTCTGAATTGATTTCAAAAATCATGTAAAACGCTATTCAATATTGTTTTGATACATGTTTTCACATGTGGTATTATATATTTAATAAAGACCAAGTGCGCTAACACTTGGTCAGTACAATTGGCTTGGATGGTTTATTCCCTTCTAGGTCATAAAAGGATTAAAACCCACCTTCGGCTACCAATCTTAGGGTGGGTTTTACTTTTTCTTGTTGTTATTATTAATGTAAGTTAAAAGAGCAAGAATGAATGATCCAAATAGGAACATAATCGTTAGTGCATCTTTCACTTCCATGGCTTCACCTCCTTCCGAAGGGAAACCATGCCCACCCAAGATTCAATTGTAGTTATATTTTACCTTTATTCACATATGCGTACAAGTGTTCTTATATTTTCTTGTATAAGTTTTTAGATCTTCATTCTGCATCCCTTTTATATAACGGCCCTGTATTCACGATGTTACTGATGTAAACGACTTCTTCGAACTACTTTCATATCTCATAAAAAAACTACTTTAATTCATATATTATCTTGTCTAATACTTCCTTTCCAAATACCACATTATGCCCCGAAATCCATGTTTTAGCATCCAGTTCTTTATATTTTAAAATTGTATCCTTAAATACCTCTTTTTTCGAATAAATACTCGGTAGGATTTCTTCTATTGAATCTCCAATATTATCTCCAACATTTATTACTTTTTCTTCTTCATCTAGTACACTGATTGAGTCTATCGTATGTCCAGGTGTATAAAACAATCTCACTTTGTCTTCTGGAAAATACAGTTCATTCTCAAACACTAAAGTTGGTAGACATTTTTCTACTATACCATCACAGTACTTTCCATACCTATCAAGCATTTCATCCCATTTATCATTGATTAAATCTCTGCAGAGTCGATGTGATATGATTATCGGATTTTGAAATGAACCGTTCCCCCATATATGATCCCAGTGATGATGCGTATTAATAATAATCATTGGCTTTCTCTCAGTCCCCAAGTATTCCAGGATTGGTTCCATACATTTATGACCTAAACCCGTATCAATGATGTAGTTATATCTTGTCCCCAATATCAAATGAATATTTTGATTGAAATCATAACTGAATGTAAATACAATATTCCTATTACTAATCTTGTTAATTTCCATGCTTTCATTCCTCCACGATTAAATGATTAACTCACTGTATCATTTTTGTCTTTCGGTATTTCAGTTAACTCCTATTCTGCGAATTCGTCTATTACCCGAATAGACGGAATTCACCTTTCCCCAAAATCCCTTTCGCTTTACGAATCCTCCAGTAAATGAGTGCGAAACTTCCAGAGAACTACCGAATGGCATGCAGCCATTTCGGTTTTGCAGACATTCGCACAATCATGCTACTGTATTCTGGATTTATACAGATTTGGGACTCTTCTCTAAAATTCGACTCCATTACACAAAAAACCTCCGTTTCTCTAATAAATTGTGAATTATTGCAATATAAAAAGGGACACACTGCTATGGCAGTGGTCCCTGTTCTTTCGGTCATCGACTTACGCGATCGTTGTTTACGTTTACTTCTTTAATTCAATCATGATGTCATCTAATACAATTTCTTCTCTATCTTTATTAGATTTGTCGACTTTTGGAATTTCTTTTGTTCTTCCATCTTTCGTTATTTCAACAGATCCATGATTCTCAGAAGTATATTCATACAGGTTGATATGAGGTGTTACAAATAGTGTCGTCGCATTCGGGTCTAATTTTTCGAACGTTTTACTCCAACTCATGTTATATCCATCCCGATCACCTGATCCCTCATTGCCTTTACCCGAGTAATGATTTCCTAAATCATCTTTAATATCTAAATCGACATCTACTCCGTGCCAATTGTTTCTTACCTCCATCGAAATCACTTGATTGTAATATACGATAAAGGACATCGGCGTGACAGAGAGTTTCTCTATTTATCGAGGTCCATTCCGACCGCGTTTAGAGGTAGTTTTTTCGCCAATTAGAATATCCACTTCAGATGTGGGCAAGAAGCTTCTTTTTTCTGTGTTTCAAACGATTCATTTAGGCGAACCGCATCTATTGGTTCACTTTAAAATTCACTTCCGGATATTTGGCGGCTAATCCTTGAAGTACAGAATCGTCCTTTCCTTTTAAATACCGGTCGAAAAAAGCAACACTAAATTCATTCACGATGCGGTGGTCCCGCCGAGGGTCTGGACCGTTCAATCCCAGCAGCGGAGAGAATAATGCTAGATCGGAATAGCTTGCATGCTTAGATCCTGGAATAAGTAAGGATAAACCGCCGCCTGCCAGCGCATTGCCCGATTTCTGAATATATTCTTTCCTCGGGGCTTCAAACGCCTCACGGCTTACCCCACCTAACTGCTTGGCAACATCATCGTAAGAGGTCATCACCTTATCGTATGTCTCCTCTGAATACATCATTAAAAATGGCTTTCCAAGTCCTTTGTCAGAAACCGGGGGACCATAAAATCCGCCGTCCATACTCAGGGCAGCCTTCACACGCGGATCATTCTTGACCATCTGCAGCGTAACGGCTCCACCGAATGAATGTCCAAGCATGCCAATTCGATCCATATCGATTTTGCCTGTAAAACGCCCGGCCGGATCATTCCAGTTCAGCTTCTCCACTTGATTGAGCACAAAGGTGGCATCGGAAGTCCATAGCTGGATGTGCTTGGTGTACTCGGCATTGGAAGTCAAGTTGGGATCGGTTCTGCTCAACGCTACGCGTCCGTCAGGATACACGGTGGCAGCCGCTTCATAAGCGTAGTCGATGGCCATAACGATATAGCCATGGCTTGCCAGTTCCTCCATCTGGAACATATTTTGATTGCGATACCCGTTCATCCCGTGGGTAAAAATCAATACAGGATACCGGCTTTCCGAGTCCGATAGCTTGGCTTCCAACTTCGAATGCGTTTTGATCAGATTCAAATGGCTTAGCGTAAAAGCTGGAAGGTTCATCATTTTTGTCGATATGGCTTGCGTCATTTTCGAAGCGTTCTGGAGATAAGTGCTCTGCTCTTCCTTACCTCCTTCAGCGGCCGGATACCACACTTGAACCATCAGTTCACGCTTGTCAGCCGTGTTCTCCGAGTATGGTTCATGCCGTTGTTCATCTACCCAATGATAGACGGTTGATCCAACTGCATAAGTCCCCGTTGGTTTCTCAAATGAGAATATCGGCATAAACCAAGGTGGAGCAATTGAAACAATTAAAAACATGATCAATAATACCATCTGTATCGAGAACGCGATCGGACTTCGGCGTCCTTCTTTCCGCCTGCCCATGTAGAAATAAACCGTTAATACGAATGGCGTTAAATAAGCCGGAATCATCTCCCATCGGCCACCTTCCACGGCAACCTGTGCAATCACCAAACCAAAGGCGACCGCCAATGGGATGACAGAAGTCTTCCCGACCTTCCTGTTCGCAATAACCGCCCAGAACAACAATCCAAAATTGACCGCAATCAACACGACCTCCAAAAGTCTCATCTGCATCCCTCCTACAATAAGTGAATGAATAAGTTTCATCTTACTCCTGAAAAATGAAGATAAAAGAAGGGAAATTCTGAATTTTTTCTCAAGATTCTTTGTTACGGCCTGCGAACATGCAAAAGAAGCTGCCTTCCCTCAGGAAAACAGCTTCTTCATTGTTAACTTTTGATTTAATCAATTCCTGCGTGATGCTTGTTCGAGGTAAGCTGGATTCCTATTTACCGATAGTCTCTATACGCTTGGCTAAATCGCTGAAGCCAGCAGCCAGAGCCTCAATTTCGGCTTGTTGTTCTGTTACCGAACTTAGTACATCGTTGAGGTTATCTTTACTTTTGAGCGTTTCCTCAGCATTGCTTTCAGATCGAGCTACAACCTCTTGCACCATAGCACGTAGACTTACCATGAAGTTTTGGAATTTATCAGTCCGCTCTGTTAAATCTGTCATGTATCCACTTATACTAGAGAATATAGCTTTTACTTCCTGCATACCTTCACGATTCTTTACAATTGAATCTTGTGAACTCGTAACTGTCTCCGTTGCAATCTTTACAGTATCTCGAATACCACTCAATATATCCGTTACTAAATCAGATGAACTTTTAGACTGGTCTGCTAAGACTCTTACTTCATCAGCTACGACTGCGAAACCTCTACCATGTTCACCAGCTCGCGCCGCTTCAATTGCCGCATTCAAGGCTAAGAGATTCGTTTGCGACGATACTTTCTTGATTTCATCGACAATGCGTTCAATTTTATCCGTCTCATCATGTAGTTTGCCCATAATAGAAGATGTTCGTTCAATCGTCTGATTGAACTCCTCAAGATCATCCTCTAAGTACCCAACGCGCTTACCGCTTTCCTCGGTAGCCTCTTTTGTCGATAACACATAATGATGCATTTCAACTACGGAGTCTGTCTCTTCTTCAACCTTTTTATTGGTTTCAGCCATCGATGACTTAAAAACAGTGGCATAAGCACTTTGATCCTCAAACATAGAAATTGTCTTTTCTATGGAAGCTAAGAGTTCAGCAGAGCGTGTGGTTACATTACCAGTCGTTTCGTTCATTCCCTCTTGATACTCTTTTAGGGATACTAGAGAAAGAGTTATATTTTTCAATACCCCTTCCATATCTTCTTTCGCTTTTATTGCATCTAATCTTTGTTTGTCAAAATCGGCCTGCAATTTGTTATTGAACTTAGACTGAACAATAGATGTAAAGGATACGAAAGCAAAAGTCAGAATGTAGTAGTACAGTTCCGAATAGTCTTTTGAATGGAATATTACTTCACCTTGTGTTGCAAAGTAATATATAAGAATACCCAGCGCTATGGCTAATGTTAAGAAGTTGATTTTCTTACTTTGATATACACCCATGATGGATACATAGAAAAACATCGTCATGATTTGAATCATATGAGGGTCTAATGATATAACTACATACATGAATGCCCCAATGATAATGAGTATGTAATATTGAACGAACTTTTCCAATCGTCCATGAAATTTAGGAAGATTAGAAACATATAATACGGGTGCAAGTAAACCGTATATAATCCCCAGTATTGTAAGTATAAAAGTTAAAGATACTCCTAAGAACATATTTAAGATCTGATCTATCGTAATTACCCCTGCGAACACGGACACTACCCAATTGTTTCTTTTGCGTAACAACTCACTACCGTACATATAATAACCCCTCTTCTAATTTAATAGGCTCTGTATACCACGCTAACTCTGACGAATGAAGGTTATCGTATGCTGTTTTGAGATGAAACACTGTAGGTATCGCCATTGCGCCTTTGTAATCAATGTCCTCTTTAACCCTCTGCGCTTGAATGTGATAAGAGTTGTTAAACGACTTAAACACTTTCGGATCTGACAGCCCTATAGAATGGGTATACCCATTCCAGTGCGCGTAGGCTACCATCAAGCAAATAATTTCCCTCCCTAGTTTACCCCTGAACTTGGGCAAGACAGCAAAACTATCCGTCTCTACAATGTTCATATCTGGAGTTATTACATCGTCGAAGATACTGTGAATAAACGGGCTTACATGCCGAAAAGGTGTGAATTCAAATGTACCTCCAGCTTCTCCATCGACATAAAATAAATACTGATCCGAATTTGGCTTTGCATATTCCATATCGAATCCTTTCTCTTTCCAATTCAAACTCTTGATTCTGTGAAACTCTTGGAGTTCCTCTTCTGTCTGTACCAGTTTGTACATGTGTTCCTCCTGTGTGTTGTTAGTATGCATAAAAGTAACCCACCCACATAGGTGCAGAAATGAAACTCAAAGATGCTTTAGGCTTTTTGCTACTTATATGATATGTTCGCGATGTATATCTATTTAATATGGGTAGCGCACTCACTAATTCGTGCTTTATCCATACAAATACAGAAGATCTCATGCAATAAAATATAAAGTCACTTATTGCGTTTAATTATCATAAGTCCTTATAATATCAAAAAATATCAGAAAACTCCTTGAAGGATATTCCATTTCGAAATTCTTGTCCCATTTGGGCCATGAAAAAATCCCCTTTAAGTGTCACTCGATCCTTCATGATACCATGACGGTTTTTTGGAGTGTCTACTTTAAGGGGATAATACCAGCGGTTTTCCTTCTAACTACTTTTTACTTCTTCACCCGTCTCGAGAAATACAACACCGCACAGATTAAGATTGCTCCGCCGATGATCACCACATAGATCAAAGTCGAATTGGCTTCTTTTGTAGCTGGCGTAGTATCTGTCGCCACGTCGGTCGCCGTATCCTTCGGTGCATCTACCGTACCCTTGTCGGTCGTTGCAGGCGGCTCGGCATTGTCTACTTGCGTTGAAGCATCCGGTGCTGTCATTTCGTCTTTTTTATCCGTTGCCGGCACATTCACCGTGAATGTGATCGAATCTTTCATGACATGCGTATCTTTGCCTAGAATGTTCCATTGCAAGGTATAATCGCCATTCGGCAAAGCTTGATCCAACGTTCCGATCATGTTGTCTTTCCCAACCGTTACTTTCAGTCCTTCGACTTTCTGGTTCTCTGCATTCAATATTTCGAAGGAACTTAGTTCCCCGATCGAGGTTTCGAATTTCACCTTAAACTCTTTCATTTCAGTGGTGACAACCTCTTTATTACTTGGTGACGAACTTTCTAAATGCGTATGTGCAAAAGCACTAACAGGTAGAATAAGTGTACATAATAATACGATGAGTGGAATAAATTTTTTGGCCATGAATGAAGCCCCTTTCCGCGAGTTCACATGCTGTGTGATATTTGTCACAATGTGCACGTCCTATTATAACAAGATTCCGCCACTATTCATATGACTCGATCGGGCTATATGAGCATCCTTAATTTTCTAGTAGAAAAGAAACATCGCTACTATGGGTATGTATAATGTACGATGCGCCAAGGCTTTTATATACTAGTCGTGGGTTATTGGAACGAGTGATCACGTAAATCGGTTTCGACGTCCAGGTCCGACAGATTTGAATATATCTGCAACATAAGTTCAAGCTGCTCTCGAACAAATAGACGCTGCCGATCGGTAGATCCGGTATTTTCCAAGTATTCTGTTCACTGCTATCCACCAGGATAATATGCTTGACGCCAATGCGTTTGAATTCTTCTCCCTCTCTTTTGTTATTGACGATCACGGCAAAAGCTTGCTGTTGTGCCATGAGCTTCCGGACGAATACTTCCCCCATTTTGTTCGGTGCCGATACTAAGATGTAATCTTCTTGCTTCTCCATTGTTCTTCTTCCTCCTCTGATTTAACAAGAGAAGGCAACAAAAAAGAAGCCTAAGCGAAGAGACGAACTCCTCGCACGGCTCCTTAAGGCACAGACAAATACACCGTGTCTTACCGCTTGCGATCATCGTTGCCTCTCTACACGCTTACGAGGTTAGCTGACGGATTCGGGCGTGAGAGTCGCCCTACTCAGTACATAGAGTTATGTCACTGAGATTCACCCCATGACGTCAAAAGCTTGACAGTCGATTGGTTCCCCCGTTCCTTTTCCATTCAAGGATTCAGCGAATACATTTGCGTTATTTCCTGTGAAAATCGAATCTTTTCATGAATCTGATCATACTCTCGCGAGTACTTTCTGTAAATATGTCATATCTTTCAAATACAGCAAAATCAGTTGCAATTTAAGATAAAATCCATAGCAATCATTCAATCCCTCTACGCGGCTCACTATATCTTCGTTTTATGAGAAAAATAAAAACTTGAGCACGAATGGCTCAAGTCTCTATTGAAATGCTTCATTATAACAACGCCGGCACACCGGTTTATAGTCTTCATTGCCGCCAATTTGAATCTGATCGCCTTGATTCATCGGCTGACCATCCCGGAACCGGATCACCATGGTCGCTTTGCGATCGCAATACCAGCAGATGGTTTTGATTTCTTCAAGCTTATCGGCCTGTGCCAATAAGTAGTAACTGCCTTCGAAGATTTCATTGCGGAAATCATTCTTCAAGCCAAAGGCCATCACCGGAATCTTCAACTCATCCACAATACGCGTTAATTGCAGGACATGATGCTTTTTCAGGAATTGAGCTTCATCAATCAGCACACAATAAATTCGATCGTGTCCTGCTGCCTTCACCGCAATCTGATTTTTCACGTATGCATAGATGTCTGTCTCATCACCTACAGGAACCGCAGGACGTTCCAACCCTACACGAGAACCGATCTGTTCCGCCCCGCTTCGCGTATCAATCGCCGGTGAGAAGATAAGAACCGACTTGCCCTGCTCTTCATAATTATGTGCTACTTTGATAATTTCGAATGATTTGCCGCTATTCATCGTTCCATATTTAAAATAAAGCTGTGCCACCCTTATGCCTCCTGAAATTCGTCGATAAAATGCATTATACAGGAAGTCTCGGAGCTTTTCATCGGCAGATCGTGGATAATACAATCCGTATGCTGTTCAAGCAAGAAGAGAAGCCGGACTCCTCTTCGTCGAGAAATCCGGCTCTATATTAATTCGCTTTAACGAGAATTTTCACTTGGTTTTTTTCTTTCAACAACGCTTCAAATCCATGCTCAACCACTTCGTCGAGCGGAATGCGTTTGGTTACCAGCTTGTCTGCTGGGAAATATCCTTGTTCCATCAAGCGGATAACAGCCGGGAATACATCGCGGTACCCGATAATCCCTTTAATCGTTCTTTCCATCGTTACGATCCGGTTCGGTTTAATGGGTGCTTCTTTCTCGAAAATACTAACAATCATCAGCTCGCCGCCGATTTTGGCCGCTTCAATCGCTTGATTCAATACTACCGGTACACCCGTTACTTCATAAGCGACATCTACGCCACCATTCGTACGGCTGTGAATTTCTTGTACGACATCATATTGCGAAGGATCGATAACGATTGCCCCTAATTCTGCTGCTTTTTTCTTACGTTCTTCCGATAATTCCACGGCATAGATTTCAGAGGCACCCGATGCTTTCAAGGCTTCAATAACGAGTAGTCCGATCGGACCGGCGCCGAACACAGCTGCTTTATCGCCGACTTTCAAGCTGCTCTGACGAATGGCATGTAGTGCTACCGCAGATGGTTCAACAAGTGCACCTTGCTCATAGGATACTGTATCCGGAATTTTATGCACCATATAATCCTCTGCTGCTACATATTCAGAGAATCCGCCGCCACCGCCGGCAAGACCTAAGAATCCCATCGTGCTGCACAAGTTGTATTTCCCTTGTTTACATGCAGCGCATTCGCCACAAGCATAAATCGGTTCGACGACTACGCGGTCACCGACTTTTACATTGGTAACGCCTTCACCGATCTCCACGACCTGTCCTGAAAACTCATGTCCCATAACAACAGGGGCTTGTTCGCCCGTAATCGGATGCGGTTCGTGACCTGGAATGAAAATCGGACCTGCTGTGTACTCGTGCAAATCACTGCCGCAAATACCGCACCATTCGACCTTGATTTTCACTTTCCCTTTGGTCGCCTTCGGTTCTTCTATGTTTTCCAATCGTAGGTCTTTTAAGCCATGCCATCTCAATGCTTTCATGTCTATCCATCTCCCCTATAGATATTCGTCGCCCTGTAGGCGAATCATGGTGTGAAAATGATAATTATCAAATCTTTTCGGAAACGTTTCCCGAATCCAATATGTCATATTTTCGACACAATGTCAAACCTAAAATTTAAATAATTCGACATGTTTTGCAAGTAATTCGGCTATAATAATCGCCGTAATCCCTTTATTCACCTTGTATCCCGAGTTTCGGTCGTTCGTTTATTTCATTTTGTGATATAATAAGAATAGTGATCAATCTAATAGATTAATTCGGAAACGATTCCAATAAGTGAGGATTCACATGATGAATAAGAAAAAAATAACGATTGAAGATGTTGCTGCAGCCGCAGGGGTCGGCATTGCGACCGTATCTCGGGCCATTAACAATACAGAAGGCATTAGCGCGAAGACGAAAGCGAAGGTCCTGCAGGCCATCGAAGAACTGGGATTCGTACCGAACACCTCTGCACAAAGTCTAAAAGTCCGACATACGAACCAAATCGCCTTAGCTGTTCCCGATATCCGCAATGCCTTTATCCCGGAGGTAGCTTGGGCAGTTGAACAAGCAGCGAAGCATTCGGGTTACCGCGTTGTTCAGATTAATACATTAGGAAATGCCCGTGCTGAACTAGAAACCATTCGTGACGTGAAGAAACTGCATGTCGATGGACTTATTATGCTTCCACTTGCTTATCCGAAGACATTGGTCGACTTGATTAACAAATCAAACGTTCCGATTTCCGTTATCAATTATGGGAAAAAGTTAGATCCTGACGTGAAGGCTGACATCGTATCGCTCTCCTTCCAAGAAGGCCGACTCGTGATGGAGCATCTCATCAACATTGGCAGAACCAAAATCGCCTATGCGGGCGCTCCCAAAGATATTATCGAGGAACGTTTCTTTGCTTACGAGCAATCTTTACGACAAGTAGATACTTCACGGGTATTTATCGGGGATGATTTTACGATTCAAACAGGTTGGCAAGCAGCGGATTATTTTTATAGTCTGAAAGATATGCCTGATGCCGTCTATGCATCGAATGATATGATTGCGATCGGGCTCGTGAATCGGTTCAAAGAGTTAGGGGTTCGAGTGCCCGAGGATATTGCGGTCGTAGGGATCGATAACAATCCTTGGACGACACTCACATCGCCTCAGATTAGTTCCGTATCCATTATGGGGAATGAAGTGGCTCGATTAGCTACAGAGCTATTGCTGCAGCGTATTCGCGACCAGCGGGTTGGCGCTTATGAGCGAGTTCAATTTGATCCTCGGCTCATCGTCCGAGAATCTAGTGTTGCGCGCACGCATAATGCAACCTATTCATGATAAAACAAAACAAGCCGAAGCCCATTCTTGGGTTAGTCGGCTTGTTCAAATTCAATTTCAAATGTAGCGCTCTTTAACGTCATGTGTTTGGATTTCAATGACACATCGAATATTACACCATTCAGTAGAATCTGCTTATCACTATTCCAAGTGTAGGCCATATCCGCCTGCGTATCATTAAACTTCTTCTCTATATCACCGACATCGTCGAAAGAGGTCAAGTTGATGCTGCGCTGGCCTATTTTCCAATAGTTATATTTCATGAGTTCATTATCCACGCCGATTTCTTGACTGATTTGCTTCGCGACCCAATTCCCTTCCAGACTTCTGTGATCCCGATTGATATAAATAAGCAGGATCGATATCGAGATCATCACGAGGAGCACACCCCATAGGCGTCTGCTCTTCATCTTCATGTTTCACTCCGTTCCAAGCGATATACATATTGGTGCAACATGTCCTCTAGGCTTTTACTAAGGCGCTTTTCATGGATTCGTATCCGGATGCCTTGATCTCTGCCGATCACCATCAACTCCACCTCTTTGACGCGTTTACCAACGATTCGGTACGACGTGATGCGTTCACGCGGAATATATACGTTCCCGACTTTCAATCCGAATTCACCGATGCAGCTCTGACCTACAAAATGACTGAGGTAGAGGGCAATGCATAGGCATAAGAAAAATACGATCCATCCTAGCCAATTCTTTGCATAAAAATCAAAGACGCCATTCACTAACGCGAGACAAGCAACAATTATGCTCGTACTCTTATAATCGCTCGTTCCACTCATAAGTATTTGCCCAACTTGCTTCCTCGCTAGGAACGAAGTATAGACTTTATAGATGACGAATGCGGCAAGCAAGCTGCCAATCACCATGTACGGCAAATTCTGCATAGACCAGACTCCTCACATCCCGATGAACTACTTTTCCTGTTCTTCCTTCATCAAGTGATCCAACTTTGCCTCAATCCGTTCTAAGGTTTGCTGGGTATGCCGCGCCTTCTTCCTTCCGTGCAGCAACCAACGGAATAACAAGACAATCACACACACGATGACCACCAATAAAATAACTGAAACTGCAAAGCTTTCCCATTCAAAACTCAATGCTTCTCCCCCTCTAGATCCATACAAACTTCAATCCATAATAATATAAAATAGCGGCAACGCTCAGAAAAGGGATGGAAATGACGATCAATTGTATCGTCCATCGCCCTGACGTCTCCCGGTCCTCCTCTGTCGTTGTGTAAAAGTTCGCACGCTGCCGATCGCCGGATCCAAGTGATCCCGACATCGCCATGGATAACAGCAAGACGACCAATCCAATCCCAAAATTCACTTTCATCGTGAATTCGAATCCTCGTAACACATACGTAATTGCCGAAATGAAGATACAGACCATGATGCTTAATCCCAGTCTTTTCATGCTGCCCTCCTATCGAATAACTTCTATATTAATTTAACTTCAAAATTTTCTCCTAATCTTCCTTGTTCATCCGGATAATATCATCTTCATCGGGTAGATCTCTCGACTCAAAATTTGAAGTGGCTTGCTCCCGCTGATCTAGGAATGGCTTCATACGTTGACGATGGATCCGCTTGCCGAACGTATTGCCCTGAATATCTTTTAATCTATCGAGAATCAGAATTAATAGTGTCACAACAAGTGCTGCATTCAGAACCGAGAAACCGATCGTTCCCGTGAATATGAGTGCTGCAAACTCCAGTATTCCTACAACCACAAAGACGATGTATCCATTCACAATGTTACAAATCCCCCTTTTATACATATCGTGACAATACCAACTCCCCCTATTATACAACAACGTTTCCAATAATTGTTATTTTGAATACACAAAACCCCTTCCATGTGGAAGGGGTGCAACCTGAAATCCTTTATTTCTTCGCTGCATATTTCCGCATATCGAACGCGACGGCAGCGACGATAATGGAACCTTTAATGATTAATTGCCAATACGGGCTTACGCCGATGAAGGTCAGACCATAGTTGATGACGGTAAAAATAAGAACGCCGGTTACCACCCCTGGTACGGTCCCAATTCCCCCCGTTGTCGATACCCCGCCAACAACACACGCAGCAATCGCATCTAATTCATACATATTCCCGTAGTTATTCGTCGCTCCACCTGTTCTTGCTGCTTCAAGCACCCCGGCCAAACCATACAGCGCACCTGCAATCGCATAGATAAACACGAGATTCTTGCCCACGTTAATCCCGGATACCTTCGCCGCCTGCTGGTTCCCGCCGATCGCGTACATGTTTTTACCAAGCCTTGTTTTGTTAAAAATAACCCAGACGATAATCGAGACAATGATCGCGATCACCACGATATTCGGAATCGAGACCCCGCCATAACCAATGCTGCCCGTTCCAAAAAGATCCGTAAAACCTTTGCGTAATCCGCCAATCGGCTGCGAATTATTCGGATCGGTATCAAAGTATAAGGAGTTGACGCCATACACGGCGACCATCGTTCCTAACGTTGCAATAAACGGCGGCACCTTGAATTTGGCCACGATAACGCCATTAATTAATCCGAATACTAACCCTACTATGATGGCTAAGAGAATAGGTACAATCAGCGGCAACTCATGCATATTCGGGAAAAACCTGCGAGCGTATTCGGTTGTCTGCAGCATGGACGCCGATACTACCGCAGATAAGCCAACGATCCGTCCCGCGGATAAGTCCGTTCCGCCTGTGATCAGAATAAACGCAACACCGAGCGCAATAATAACCCGCGTTGATGACTGATTCAGTACATCCCGGAGTGGATTCAATCCGAGGAACGCAGGATCATATATCGCAATACCAATAATCAGAACGACCAGAACAATATAAATGACATTTTGAGAAATAAACCCTTGAACACGCTTCGCATTCATACTCTACCTCACCCTTCTCTACCGCTTAATGCTGAGCTGCTAGCCGCATGATTTCTTCTTCTGTTGCTTGCTCTCCATCGAGAATTCCTGTCAACCGCCCTTCAGACATGACCATAATCCGATCCGACATGCCGATGAGTTCCGGCATCTCCGACGATATCATAATGATGCTCTTCCCCTGCATGGCTAGCTGGACGATGATGGAGTAAATCTCGTATTTGGCCCCAACGTCAATGCCGCGAGTCGGTTCATCCAGCAGTAGAATATCCGGTTCTGTCAGGAGCCACCGTGCGAGGAGCACCTTTTGCTGATTCCCACCGGAAAGGTTCATAATTAATTCGCGCATAGACGGTGTTTTGGTCCGCAATTTCTCGACCATCGCGTCTACTTCCGCCTTCTTCTTCTTCCCATCCAGTAGCAAATATGGCTTGCGATAGCTACCCATATTGGCGATCGCTGCATTCTCATGAACGGATAACACCGGAATAATCCCCGTTACGCGGCGTTCCTCGGTTAACAATGCCATGCCGTGTTTTTTGGCCATTTCCGGAGACTTGATCCGTACTTCCTTGCCCTGAATAGAGATCGTCCCGGATTGAATCTCCCGAAGCCCGAACAAAGCTTCAATCAGTTCTGTGCGCTGCGCGCCTACCAACCCGCCGATCCCTAGAATTTCGCCGCGACGCAAGTCAAAGCTCACCTGCTTGAAAGATTTCGGAAATGGTGAGGTAAGCTCTTGTACACGAAGCACGACATCACCGGGAACATTGTTTCGTTCCGGGAACCGGTTCGTCAAATCACGGCCGACCATCCGGGAGATGATCAAATTCGTGGTGAGCTCGGCAGCAGGCCACGTCCCGATTTTTTTGCCGTCTCGCATGATGGATACTTCATCCGATATCTTGAGAATCTCTTCCATTTTGTGCGATATATAAATAATGGCGACGCCACTTTTTTTCAAATCTCGAATGATTCGGAACAGCTGCTCGACCTCGACATCCGTTAGCGATGATGTCGGTTCATCCATCACGATGATGCGGGAATGAAAGGATACCGCCTTCGCGATTTCTATGGATTGGACTTTCGAGACCGATAAAGTATGCACCATCGTCTCCGGCTGTAGGTCGATATCCAGCTGCTTGAATAAATCTCGTGTATCCTGTGCCATGCGCTTGTGATCAATAAATTGGATCGGACCGAAACCTCTCGACGGGAACCGTCCGAGCCAAATATTCTCCATCACATTTCGATAGGGAACGGGATGAAGCTCCTGATGGATCATCGATATCCCTAAATTTAACGCTGCCTTAGAATTCGGAATTTGCACGTGTTCACCATTCAGGTTCATCTCGCCCTCATCCGGCGCGTAAATCCCGAACAGGCATTTCATTAACGTTGATTTTCCTGCACCGTTCTCGCCCATCAATGCATGTACCGTCCCCGGCCGCACTTGAAGCGTAACCTGATCCAATGCTTTGACCCCTGGAAATTCCTTGGAGATGTTGTTCATTTCTAGCACGTATTCATTCTGAACCATCCCACTCGCCCCCTACATCTGTTCGTAAAAAGAGGAGGTGTGAATATCGAAACATTCTACCTCCTCGATATGAAGCCTACAGCATCGCGATTCGCCTTACTTCGCGTCAGCCATATTGTCTTTCGTAATTTTCTTATAGGAAATCCAGATATATTGGTTATCTGTAATGTCATAGCCCACATTGTCCTTGGTAGGCGTCTCGCCTTTCGCAAGAACGCTTGCGAGGGTAATCGATGCTTTACCTTGGTTTTTCGCATCATTCAGAACGGTTCCAAGCAGTGTACCATCTTCTAACGCTTGCAATGCAGGTGCAGTCGCATCCACGCCTACCACAGGCATAAATTTGTTATCTTTGAAATACCCGTTCGCTTTCAAGGCTTCAATAGCACCCAGAGCCATATCATCATTATTCGCGAAAACTGCTTCAATCTTATCGCCATGCGCAGCTAAGAAAGCCGCCATCTTCTCTTGCCCTTTCACGCGATCCCACATCGCCGTGTCTTCAGCCAATTTCTCGACTTTAATTCCGGCGTCTTCGATCGCTTGAATCGCGAACTTCGTACGGAGCTCTGCATCTTGATGTCCCGGCTCCCCTTTTAACATGACATATTGCAGTACGCCGTCCTTATTCTTATCTGCTTCAGGATGTGCCTTCCAATAATCCACGATCAACTGACCGGACATCGTACCGGATTCTTCCGCCTTTGCGCCGACATAGTAGACTTTATCCCATTTCTTCATGTCTTCAGGCAATGGCTCGCGATTCAAGAACACAACCGGAATATCTTTGGGCTTCGCTTTATCAATAATGACGCCGGCCGCTGTACGGTCAACAGGGTTGATGACCAATGCTTTGGCTCCTTTCGTGATGAACAGATCCACTTTATCGTTCTGCGTCGGCTGCGAATTTTGGCTGTCTACGATATCGGCTGTGGCAATCCCTTTGGATGCATCCGTAATGGCATTCCGTACCCCTGTCATGAACGTATCATCGAACTTATAAATCGCTACGCCCACTTGCGGTTCTTTGCCGCCGTCTCCGCCCGAGCTCTTCCCACTTGAGCACCCGCTTATCACAGCCGCTAGCAATGCGCTTGCCAAGATCATGGATGTTAATTTCTTCATTTGTATAGACCTCCTCCAACATTCTGCATCTTTTATATCCCGTACAGGAATACGCTTTCATTATGTTCGTTTTTGATCTGAATGGGTATCTAAAATCCTCCTGAGTTCTATCGAAATTCTCCTCAACTTCATCACGGGTTTATTTTACGAAAGGAAACAGCAGCTTCTGGTTCTCAGGCCACAGCATGTTGTCTAAATCGATCAATTTGATGCCCGTATCAATGCGATCAGGTACTTTGTGACCTTCAATAATCTCGACAGCATACTGTACCGCGAGGTACCCGTTGTTGAAGGGATTCTGTAACACAAGCGCCTGCACAATCCCCTCTTGCAAAAATTCCATGGTCTCCGGTGGACTATCGAACGCGATCACGTTCACTTTTCCGCCTTTGCCGGATCGCTGAACCTCTCGCCCGACGCCGATGGAGGACTCCGCATTTAATGCGACAATTCCTGCTAAGTTAGGGTATTGAACTAACCAGCTGCGCGTTAATTCCTCCGCATAACGTTGATTGGACTGCGAATATTGAATATCCACGACCTTGATATCAGGATACCTAGCTACATAGTCGAGAAACCCTTCTTCACGTTGATTCGCATTCCGTGCCGCTTGTACAAAGTTCATGACAGCGATCTGACCTTTGCCTTCAATCAGTTGGACCATACGCTCAGCCGCGAGTTGACCCGCTTCATAATTGTTCGTTCCTACATACGTCTTCACGCGTGCAGATCCAACTTCCGAATCTATGGAAATCACCGGAATGTTATCATAGGCAACCCGATCCGTCACCTGAGCTAATCCCATATAATCACTGGCTGCGAGAATGATCGCATCCGGGCGATTATGAATCGATTGGTTCACCAATTCGATTTGACCTGTAATATCGTCCTCATGATCCGAAGCGAGAAAGTTGAGCTTGACGTTGAATTCCTTGGCTGCAACCTCGGCTCCCATCTTCAAGGTGTTCCAATAATCGCCTTGATTCATCTTAACGATCAGATCTATTTCACGCGTATGAATAGACATCATCCCCGTCTGTACAGAACAGGACGACATGGAGAAGCCTAGTGTCAGGATCAATAGCAATACGAGATTCATTCGTCTCATCATTCGCCTTCTTTCGCTTGGCGGACCAACGGGAGCCAAATTCGAACGGTTGTACCTTCTTCCAGCTCGCTCTCGAATTGCAACCCATAGGCATGGCCGAAATACAGTTGGATCCGCTGATGCACATTTTTTACCCCGACGCCGGATCCATCTTCGCTTTTGGAATCTCGGGTAAGAATTCGCTGCAATACCTGAGGCGACATGCCCAGACCATTATCCGAAATCTGGAACATTAACTTATCGTCCACGATACCAACATAGATGCGAATCATCCCTTCCTCCGGCATCATCTCGATGCCATGAACGATCGCATTCTCTACAAGCGGCTGCAAGATGAGCTTCATCGTCACGTATTCCAACACTTCATCCTCGATATCGATGACATATTGGAATTTGCGCTTATATCGGATTTTCTGAATGATCAGGTAGTGCCGAACATGTTCGATCTCTTCCTCGACAGAGATGATATTTTTCCCTTTGCTTAAGCTAATCCGGAAAAATCTAGATAAAGACGTAATCGCGGTCACCACCTCTTCTGTCTCGCCTCGCTCCGCAAGCCGAATCACAGAATTCAACGTGTTATATAAAAAATGCGGGTTAATCTGGGCTTGCAGCACGTCTAATTCACTCTTTCGCTTGGCCTCTTGTTCCACAATAATCTGATCCATCAGCTGTCGGATTTGGCGAAGCATCATATTGAACCGACTGGACAATTGGTCCACTTCATAGATGCCATTCCTTGTGATCGGTACCTTAAAATCCCCTTCCCCAACACTTTTTACGGACTTCGCCAAATTCTGAATCGGCAACGAGATACGGGCAGATACCACGATTGATAAGAGCAGTACGAAAAGGATAATGATCACGAGAAACCAGAAAATAAAAGTATTGAGCTCTGTCTTGGTCGTTAATATCTCATCTTTGTAAGCGACGCCGACGACTTTCCAGCCAATTGGATCCACCGTTTTGATCGTAATTAGCTTGCTCTCCCCATTGCTGTCATCTTGGAAGCTGCCGAAAGAATAAGTAAGTACACGTTCTAAGTCTTCGTACTTCAACCCTGCATGGATTAACTGCTGCTGCGGATGATAGACGATATTGCCGAAGGAATCGATGATGTAGATATAGCCCTTTTTGCCAAATACGACTTGTTTGCTTAACTCGTCAATGGTCTTGAAATTCATATCCACCACTAACACCCCTTCAGGAAAACTCGCCCCTTCACGGTAGGCGGCTTGTCGACTGATGGAGACGGCCCACTTATAGGAATTCTTGAATAAATTCTGTATATGCGGCGGGGAGAAGGACAAGGTGTCAGGACGCTCAACCGCAGATTCGAACCAGCTCTGCCGCTCTAATCGCGTATTCTTGCGCATCGGCAGCTCGGGGATATTGAACACCAGGTCTCCCTGCTTCGTAAATAAAGCGATAGAAATCAAATCTTCACGTGTTTTCATAATCGATTTCAACTGTTCAACTAAGATGGGGTTTGATACGGTAGGACTTTTATGGATAAGATCTTGTGCAACCTCGAAAATACTGGTCATGTTTTTCACATATATCTCTAAGTTATAGTTGACTTGTTCCACCACCTGCTGGATATTAAGGTCTGCATTTTTCTCTGCCGTACTTGAAAATTTGTTATACAGCATGAAGCTGACAATGAAGACTGAAGCGACGGTAATAAGGATGAAGGACGTCGTGATAATAAATTGAATGCTCTTGAAGTTTTTCATACGCGATCACCCACGATCATGGTTTCGATATTCTTTGGGTGACAATCCGTATCGCTTACGGAAGCTGAAGCTGAAGTAGTTCGGGTCCGAGTACCCTACCTTTTCGCCAATTTCGAACGCTTTGAGGTCTGTCGAACGCAGCAGTTCCTTTGCCGCTTCCATGCGTAAATCCACGAGATAGTTCACAAAGGTGGTCTTGGCTTCTTTTTTGAAAATATGGCTGAAGTAGCCGGTGCTGATATGTAATTGCTTGCACACGGTATGGATCGAAATATCTTGTTCGGCATAATGAAGCTTCATATACGATTTCGCCTCATCAACCAGCTTCTTATATCCGGTCTGCCGCTCTACAGCGATACAATTCATGAGCTTCATACAGAGATGGGACATCCGGTTCTTCGCTTCTAAGGCGTTATTGCACTGATAGATTTCCATCATCGGATGGGTAGAACTCCCGAATAGCTGCTCGTAATTTACATCCATATCTTTCGCGACCTTCATCATGGCTGTCCAGATTTCGATCCAATAGATTTGGAAATCTTGAAGCGACACTGGGGCAGATTCGACGATCACGAACAATTCATCCATCATCTGCTGCGCTTCTTCCATCGTTCCTACCTTCATGCAGCGAATCAGCGCTTGCTCCTTCAAATCATCAAATACGAGCGGATTTTCCCGCTTCACCTCTACATCCTGAATCCAGATGACGCGATGGTTGCCATGAATCAATCTATAGTGAAGCGCTTGCACAGCCTCTTGATAGGAAGACGATAATTCCGTCAATCCTCGCACGACCGTTCCCGCGCCGATAGTCACCGTTATTTTCAGGAATCGATGGACATTTTGTAAAATTTCTTCAAGAACATCCATCGTCTCCTGACTAATGATTCCGTCATCCTCAGTCGTGCTGATGGATAAGACAACAACATGATCGTGATGCATAAATACTTGTCCATACCGGTGCTTCATGACAATCTCTTCTGCAATATTAAACACAGCGAATTGCAATAAATACCGATTCTCCTCTTGATGGTTATTGTCCATTTGGATCGCAGATACCATATAGGTAGATCCGGATATATCCAATTCGTACCGTTCGCATTTATCTCGAATTTCATCTAAAGAGCACTTTCGCGCAATCAGCGAGGATAGAAAAACACGATGTAATACCGGCAAGCTCTTGATATAATGCTCCTTCAACGTAATGAGATTGTTCTTCTCGGCAGCTTCTTGGTCCATCTGTTGTTTGACTTTTATCAGTGCGGCTTTGAGGTCTGCGGCTGAAAATGGCTTGAGCACGTATTCGTCAATTTGGAGTTTTATCGCCTTCTGCGCGTATTCAAATTCATCATAACCCGTTAATATCATGATTTTGATCGATGGATCATGGCTGCGAACCCATTCCGCCAATTGCAATCCGTTCATGAACGGCATATGAATATCAGTCACAACGATATCTGGTTCAGAGCGTTCAATGCATTCAATTGCCTCTTGACCGTTTTCAGCCGTCTCAACCACCACGAACCCCAATGCCTCCCAATCGATTTCTTGCAGCAGTCCTTCCCTCACATCTTCCTCATCATCGACCAGCATTAATTTGTACATCGATAGGACATCCCCTTCTCATGGAAAAGCCGGCAATCGAATGCAAGACTGGATTTGCTTCTATTACCGGCTTTTTATACGTTTTGATGAAATTATTCAGCTGAAATTTGATTCGCGATATACATCAGGGACCAATCCCTTGTGTACAGAATATGCAGCTGTATATTTCCGTTCGCTAAGCTGCGTAAATATTCCTTCTTTAACCTTTCAAATGGTTAAATTAGAAAGGAGGGGGAATTCTCCCCCTCGCCTTTAGTTACCAATGATGCGTTGCGCAATGGCCGCTAAATCAAGAATATCAATCACGCCATTGCGATCCATATCTCCCATTTTCACTTTATCCCAGTTCGGACTAGCTTTTGTCGCTCCATAATTTGCCGCAGCAAGGGCCAAGTCACCGATACTGATTTTACCGTCTCCGTTCAAATCGCCGGTTGGTGTCGGATCCTCAATGGTTACAGCGACATTAGCTGCACTGTTCCCGACCGTTGACTCTACGCCTTGTGCATTGGATAAGATGGCTTGCGTCACGCTGATCGTACCGTTCGCTGGTTGCGTAACCTCTTTGGCTCTGAACGTAAGTTCGATCACATTCGTCGAACCTGTTACCGCGTGTCCTTCCCCTTCACTCGCGATAATCAAGCGCAGCTTGCCAGCTGGGGTTTTCTTCGTTTCGACAATGGAAACGCCCGAAATGAGTGACTTCGCTTCAACGAACTCTAAGGTATTCACATCGTAGTCGACTGCAATGTCTTGTGCATATACGTGTTCCGTTACTCCCTGAACGCCGAGTTGGACTTGGAAAGAAGATCCTGATAATACGCTGCTTGGCGCTGCAAGCGATGTAGCTGGAGCCGCTGGACCTTCTTGAACCGTGATTTTCGCGCTGGCTTTGAAATTGCCATCGACGGTTGTAACGGTAATATCCGCTGTTCCCGCTTTCTTCGCCGTTATGATTGCTTTACCATTGACGATGGCGACCGTAGCAATCGATTCATTGCTGCTCGCCCATGTCACGTCTTTCTTCGTGGCTTGTTCAGGCTGTATATTCGCTTCAAGTTCGACGGTCTCGCCAATTCTTAACGTTGCTTCCGCTTTATTCAACTGGACGCCCGTCACTGGTACAGCATTCATCGCTCCCTCATCCGTCACACGAATGTTATCGACGATCAGCACCGTAGATGCATCCGCGTTCTTGATGATCGCCAAGTAGGCATCCTTTGCGTTTTCCGTATTAAATGTGAGATCTACCTTACTTGAGCCTGCATTCAACGTTGCTTTAGCTAAATCACGAACCGTCCCGTTATCGTTGACACGAACAGCGACCGTATAGGCATCCTTCACTTCTGCTTTGACATCCATGGTCAGGTGATATTTATTGTCTTGCTTCAGACGAAGGGTCTGCGGCAGCGTGCGAAGCCACTCTCCCATGCCGTCTTCATTGGTCTTCAAGGAGAACTGACCGTCGATGACGAATGTTTGCGGTTGGTTAGGTGTCTTTTCGGCAAGATGCGTACGGACAGATCCTACCTTGGAATAGACGAATGGGCCCCAACCCTCATCCACATTTTCGAAATCTTCATAAAAAGCGGAGGTGCCTGGATCTGTTTTCGTTGGATTCTCCCAGACACGCACATCATCAAATTGCACGGTCTGTGTCCCCGGCTCCGTCTGGAGCGCTACTGTCGCGGTATCGCTTGTTGCATCAAAATTGACTTTGATCCGTTCAAAATTCGTCTTTAAGTATTTGTGTTGCTGTGCATAGAACGGCAACTTCGTATGGAGCGCGTAATTTGATACTTCCTTATCCCCTTGCTTGACACTAATAGATGTTCGACGTTCGCCTGTAATATTAACCCATACGGATGCACTGTAGGTTTTGCCAGGCGTCAATCCTGTAATCACTTGTTGAACCGTAGCATCCCCTGGTCCTGTCACTTGCAATTTATCATCTGCGTTGTTATTTTTCACTATTTTAATATGATCGGTGGAGCCGCTCGTGGATGATTTCTGCCATGTACTGAATCCCTGGCTGTCAAACCCAACATCCTTCGCTGGTCCACCAGCTCCCCAATCATTATCTAACGCTGCAGGCGCTTCTCCTTTATAGAGCACATAACCAACGTCTTTTATTGCCATAATCGTGATTTTGCCATTGTTAATCGGAACAGAGCCTATAAGTTCGCGGCCCAAATCCGTCAGCTTATACAATTGCGCATGCTGCAGACCGCTCCACGATGTAGGAACATCCCATGTCGTTGTGCCGCCCGCCGGATTCCAATGATAGATTTTATCTTCTTTCTCTGGATCCCACGGAATAAATACGGTACCATCTGAAATATTGCTGCTGTCCGTCATGATCGCGATATCTTTTCCATCCTTTGATAAATGAATCTTGCCATCGGATTGACGAGCCACGGATACGTTATCCGTGAAATCCACCCGGTCATTCGTCATTTTCAAGATCTGGTGATACTGCATATATTTTGTCGGCAAATTCTGAACGAAAAACGCTTTGGACGTTTGTTTCAGGTCATAAAAGACCGGATTTTCCTGCCAATAACCAATCCCGACTTGCTTATTGCCTTTCAATAACGGGTCGCTCAGGAAACCATCTAGCGTATCATTACGCAGGAATCTAATAATTTTGCTGCTGTTCCCTTGATTCGGATAACCCGGATCCGTTCCCCAATGCACCCAAGATACTTGCTCATTAAGCGGGCCTGCAAATTCTGTCCCTAACATCCAACCGTTGTCTTTGACATATTCCGAGAGTTTTTTCGCATTCCAGCCTGATCCCGTATAGACATCGACATAGACAAAGGAGAGATTATCGCCTGTATCCGCTTTGAGCATATCCAGACGGCGTTTCAATTCGCCGGATTCCACGTCTTTTTTCTGATCAACGTAGTACGCTTGATCTAACCACCCCCAACCTTTGCTGAGCGGTTGAATCATATTGTCCATCTTCGTCTCGTTGGCATCCAGCATGTATTCCGTGGCATTGATGTGAACGCCGCCTTTAATGTTGTATTTCTTGCCTTCGCTGAGCACGTAATTAAAATCTTTTACACCACCTTGACGTATGCCAATATGGCCGCCGTAATCCGGATGGGAATCATCATGCCCTTCCGCCTGATACCCTTTGAACAGAATGATTTGGCCGAAGCCATCGGTTAAGTTAGAGATTTTCTTCGCATTATCAAATGCACGCAAGAATGGCGTAGACGTTGTAGAACCGATATTCATGCTGATGTATGAGATATTATCTTTGATTAACTCACTCTTGTAAGGAGCTTCGGCCTGCGAACGGTACGCAATCGCGCCATCCTGCCAATCCACCTGCCCATCGTTGTTCGCATCCGGTGTTAGAATGATTTTCGCCCAAGGAAGTTCTTCATGCGGTATGTTAGGGTTAGTGCTTCCGCGATAGGTCCATGCGCCATTCCATAACGAAGCTTTCTTCACCGAATCTGTCCCCGTGACCGTCTTGACGCGTACCTTGTCATTCCCGTTAATGACGTTATTGACGATGGTCGCCGCAAGCGTATCCGAGTTCAAGAATGCGTATGTACGGCTCCCGCCTCCATCTGTAGCGCCGGATTTCAAATCAACGTACTCATCGTTCACGATGTTCCATGCTCCGGTAATTTGTGAAGAAGTCTGCTGTGCTTTCGGTTGGGAAGACAACACGGTAGCTAAATCGTGGCTAGGAAATTCAACGGTATTGACTTTAGCCGTACCATTCTCCGCAATGCGTGTAACCCGGAAATTCAACACATTATCTTTCAATTCAAGCTCGACATCCAAGACCACATTCAATTCAGGAATTTGCAGCGTATAGGTAGAGGTTTCGCCTTTCGTTGCCGATGCAGGATGCTTCTCATATTTGTTAGCCAGCGGATAGTACGAGTTCCCGTTAATCTTCACTTCATTTGGGCCTAAAATCTGGCCGAGCATTTCGGCTCCCGTTCCTGTCCATACGTACTTCTTCACGCGCGGAAATTCTTGATCGATTTCTGCTGTCAGGAGATTTGATGTCAGTGTATCTACCAATGTAATCGGTCTAGCGTGATCATCTGCTACCGTTCTCTCATTGACCTTCACATCATCTATGTTGATCGTCTTGTTCGCGAACCAACTTCGCACGCCAATTTTACCGGCAGACATCGGGATACTCGGCAGTGTCGTATTCAGAATGACATTGTCGTCCAGCGTCAACTTGACGGAATCGTCAAAATAGCTCAACTTGAACGAATATTCCTTATTGGCTTCGAAGGAAGGATTCGTTAATGTTTCGATATTTCCGTAGGTTTCCGTGCCATTCTTCATGTAATCCCAGCCCCATGTGCCGTTATCAAATTGAATGACCGCATAGTTATTCGTATCGACGTAACGTATTACGAGTCCGAATCGACTCGGTACGTCCTTAAATCTCATCTTGATCTCATAATCGCCGTTCTTCACGACAGGTGACTTCTGGTCAACGAACACGACGGCGCCTGTCGTAACGGCTTTTAGTGTTCCGTTATCAGCGGAGAAGGTTGTTGTTCCCTTTACAGCGTTCCAACCACTAATGTCCCCGTCATTAAAATCTCGCGAGTAACTGGCTAATGCAGCTGCCGCCTGGTTCAGAACATCTTGCGATAAAGCGGTTACATTATTGCCTGTATTCCCGTCAGCATAGACAAGCGCGGCCGGCACGCCCATCTGCATACTCATGAAAAGCGCGAGTGCAACGCTGGTTTGCTTCACATAATTTTTCTTCATCCTTGAGCTTTCCTCCCATTTTGTTCTACATTGATTTTCGTGTCTTGTCCGTATCATGCAACGTTTCAGAACAGGTGCTGTGCAGTTCCCCCTTCTTGCATGCGCTGAATTTCATGCCCATCTCTGGTTGAATATCCCCGCTGCCAGACGAAAAAAAAGACACGAACTTAAAGAGAGGTCTCTTTAAGCTCATGCCTGAAATTCAGTAACACGCTTAATCGAATGATTTGGTATACCCCTAAAATAGGGGATGCTGCCCGAATTAGCAATACATTCGACAAAGGTTCTTATAATTAGCTGTATCTTTCGCTCATGTCGAAATCGTCGACAATTCATCCTTCGCGAGTAGAACACCCAATTTCCATTTCTTCATCGAACCACTCCATTCACGGAAAAAATGCGGTTAAAGTTCAACCGCGCGTTTAAGTATCTCCATGATTCCATGTTCTGTGAATGATCACCAATTCAGGAGGCTGGTGACTCTTGCTGCACAACTTCCTTGGATTTCTCCTTGAAAATGGGAACGAGCAACATCGCACCGATAAAAAATAAGATTCCGCTTGTCGTGTATACTGCGAACAATGAAAATACATCTTTTAGGATCCCGGAAATCGACATCCCGATGACCATCATCCCCATAAACAACGGAGTCATCACACCGCTTACGCGCCCGATAAAGGCTCCCTCCGTATTTTTCATAATGAGTGTATTGATCCCAATCAAGATAAAGGGATAGAAAAAACCCGCTATGACCTCTAGACCTATGGTGAGCGGAAAGCTCGTCGACCAGCCGACGGCGATCGTATTGAAAGTACTCACGCCAAGTCCTAGTGCAAGCATCCATTGGGGTTTCATGCGTCTCGCCAAACTCATCACGATGGCTCCCCCAACGAGCATGGCTGCACCATTAGCCATCATCAAATATTGTAAATAAGATTTATCCAACGCGAGATTCTCGATGGTAATAAAAATCAAGAGAGGTTGAACCATCCCCGCAGCCAACCCTGTCGCCACAAATGTCGCTCCTAAGGTACGCAGCTCACGATTTCGCCCCACATATCGAAGTCCTGCCTTCAGCTCTTTCATAAAATCCGAATGGGAACGATCCGCGTCTGATGAATCTTTGGGTAGTGTCGCCAAAATGGCCGCAGAGCCGATTAACAGAACCCCCATCACACCCAAGGATACTTCAATCCCAAACTGCTGGTATACGAAAGCCCCAACAACAGGTCCTATTACGGTGAAAAAGGCAATCAAAGCTTGAAGCATCGCCATGAGTCCTTGAAGCTGCTGCTCCGGTACATGCTGTTTAAAGATCTTCATCGCCGACGGTTGCGAAAATTGCGATAGAATCGAGGAGATTAACGTCGCAAAAAATAACGCATACCACGACCCATACACCAAGACCGGAATGATCACAAGCATCGATACAGCCGAGAGGAAATCACACCAAATCATCGTGAGGCGCGGCTTCCACCGATCCGCGAACGTCCCACCGATAATGGAGAACACAAAAATAGGCGCAAATTCAGCAACAGATATCAATGACACATACAACGGGTCATTGTGGGTCATTTCTGTGACATACAGCAGGATTGCAAAATTTCGTACCCATATCCCGAGATTGAGTAAGACTCGTGATAATAAGATCGTACGTACATAGCGATTCTTGAACATTCCATCACTTCCCCTTAACCATAAGAATCTAAAATACATAGACAAACCATGGAATTGTTTGTCATTCAATAGACATTATATAGTTATGTTTATTTATAAGTCAAACGTTATTTCAGTTCGTCTATTTATTTGCGATGGTTTGTTGTTTTCTATACACTTGAATTAGGTTTAGATAAAGGAGCTGACAGACATGAATTCAACGATTGACACGATCCTCGGTCATTACTCCATAAGGGATTTTGAGGATCGTCCATTAACAACGGAACAAATCCGAGTCTTGGTCCAAAGTGCCCAAGCTGCATCAACATCAAGTTATGTCCAAGCCTATTCCATTATTGGCGTCTCGGATCCAGATCTTCGCGCTCAATTAGCTGAATTAACAGGTCGTCAATCCCATGTCAGCAAAACCGGGCAATTCTTCGTATTCGTCGCTGATTTGGCGAAACATCATGAAATCGCCAAATCACATCATGTCGATGACGACGCGCTGCATTCGACAGAAAAGATGCTAGTAGCGGTTATTGATGCCTCCCTCGCAGCTCAGAATATGGCGATTGCTGCGGAATCCATGGGACTAGGCATTTGTTATATCGGGGGAATCCGCAATCACCTCCAACAAGTATCCGAATTATTGAAGATCCCTGATTATGCCGTCCCTTTATTCGGCCTCACCGTTGGCATCCCAACCCATGCCTCTAAGCCGAAGCAAAGGCTGCCTATCGAACTCGTGTATCATGAGAATATGTACGATCTCAAAACAATCGATGATTACAAGTCCTACGATGCCGATATCAAAGCTTATTACGAACAAAGAACGCAAGGCGCGCGCGTTGAAGGATGGACCGATCAAATGGCCAAATACATCCAGAAGCCAACCCGTCTGGATCTCAAAGCCTTCTTAGAGAGCAAGCATTTCGGTCTGAAATGAACACAAATAACCCCCTCGAATATCACCGAGGGGGTTATCTTTTTTCTTATTTTAGCTTCATCGCTTGGATTAATTTATAATAAATTTCTGTATTTTCATAATATCCCGTAAAAGCCTCCGAGCCTTTGCCTATCCCTGTGAGTGGAACGTCTTCTATTCTTCGTAAATCATTTTGCGCGTCATCCCGCCGTCAATCACGAGATTCGTTCCTGTAATAAAATCATTCTTGGGATCGGTGAGATACAGGCATGCACGTGCAATATCCTCCGGTTTACCGACGCGCATGGAAGGATGCTGCTGATGGTCAAGCGGGGTTAACTTCTGATAATCCCCTGTCTCGATCCAGCCGGGACTTATCGCATTCACCGTAATCCCGTCTGATCCCAAGGACACAGCTAAGGCGTGAGTTAACGAAATAATGCCGCCTTTCGTTGCGGCGTACGCTTCTGAATTTGGCTCAGACATCAAAGCACGTGTAGAGGAAATATTTACGATGGAACCGCCCCCGTTATTCCTCATCAGCTTCGCTGCTTCTTTGGAGCACACGAAAGTTCCTCGTAAATTCGTGTGCATGACATGATCCCATTCATCCACGCTAATATCGTAGATGGATTTAAAAAGGCCGACTCCCGCATTATTAATCAGCACGTCAACACGTTTAAATTTCTCCTGAATCTCTTGAAATAGCGTCTCGATTTCATTCGGCTGACTCACATCGACGGTATACGTATACGCAATCTTACCCTCTGCTTGAATCTCATGCAGCGTCTGATGTAATCCAACGGTATTCTGGTCTACAAGAATCACATGTGCATCTTGTAAGGCATATGTAATGGCAATCGTGCGACCGATCCCCCCGCCTGCTCCAGTAACGATAACCGTTTTTTGTTGAAAAGAATCCATAATCGTATACCTCCTTTTGTTCCTAACTTCTATTATGAAATAATCCCTTCTTGAAGTCTAATCATAAGAAAGAAGCCTAACGTTAAGGATAGGCTCCTTTCATGTCATGTTTACTTCTTGATTAATTTGAAATCATCGTAGTGAAAACCAGGGGCAACGACACAAGAAACGAACACCGGCTCATCCCCAAGCGGCTTAGCGCTTTGCCACACATGTGCAGGCACGAGAGCTTGCGGTTGTTGTCCTTGAAGCACATCAGGTCCCAAAATAATATGCTGTTCTGTTCCTGGCTGTTCTCCCGTACCGCCTAACGTTAACTGTAACGGGCTTCCGGAATGCCATAACCATAATTCATCGGATAAGACCGTGTGCCATTCCGAGAATTCTCCGGGATGCAGAAGAAAATAGATAGATGTTGCCGAAAAACGAGGACCTGAATACGCCTCACCGAGTACATGTTGAGGAATCTCAAAGGAGGCTTTCCAGAGTTCCTTGTACCAGCCGCCTTCACGATGTTGTTTCAGATCCAACGCTTTTACAAGTGGTGATAAGGTTTGTGTAATCATATCGGTTTCTCTCTCTTTCTATTTATACTAAGACCTTCACTCTACAAGATTCACAGCCGAATGTAAATGTTAACAACATAACAAATAAAGGCTATCCCGAGAACCGTGATCTTGGTTCTGCAGGATAGCCAATTTCATGATGCATCTTACTTATAATACGAAGAGATGAGCGGGACCATGTAGCCAGCATCCGTGTTGACTTGAAGATTAACAGCAATCGTCTTGACTCCGCCGATATCGACTTCAATCTCTTTCAAACCGTCTTCCGGTGTAATCGTGTCTACTTCTTTTAGCAGCACATTCTGGTCTAAGTCGGAAATTTTGACAGATGTTATATTCCCGTCAATCGCAGCAATTTTAAACACGAGTTTCTTATACTTCTTGTTCGGTGTAAAGAAGAGCGAAGGCGCTCCGCCGCCATCAAAATGTTCATAGAGAACTTCTTTATAATTCGTCCCTTTATAATTCGTGTGTTTCGGATCCTTGGAATACGGCGTTTTATTGAAATCCTCAGCGTTCAATGGCGTGCCATTCACTTTTTCACCGACAATAATTTCGTTGTTTTTCGTATCCGATGTGACAGGGACCTGAAGTGCGTTGCCAATCCCCTTAATAGGTACGTAAACATTACCGTTGTACGTAATCGGTTGAAGTGCAAGTCCTTTGTCGTCATTGAACTGTGCTACTTTACCATTGACGCGGACTTTCACATCCCCGTTGAGATACGCTTCAATCTTCTTCATATTCGTTCCGGCATATACGCCAGTACTAATACCAACAAGCAGAGCAGCACCAGTTATGGATGCTACAATAGCCTTTTTCACTACGAATCCACTCCTTTTTCTCCTATCTAGTTAGAACATCAATTGTAATTAACAATAATATCCATAAAGATTTTATAGGAAATTTGACCGTGTTTCAATAGTTCTAATTTACTTATTTTAGAAACTGAGTGTTCCATCCATGGATTAGATAGCCTATTTCACTTCTAACATCCGAAGTACGATAACCGTAGCCTCAGCCCGTGTTGCACCGGCTGATGGAGCAAATTTGTTACCATCGCGGCCTTTAATAATCCCTTTATCTACTGCGGCCTCAATCCATCCTTTGGCCCACGCAGGGATCGCCGCATTGTCCGCAAATGACAATCCATCGCCGCTGCCAGCTGTAACTTTCAATCCTCTTGCAGCCATCGCTGCGATTTCGGAACGAGAAATCGTCTTGGATGCTTTGAAGGTTTTGTCATCATAACCCGTAATGATACCTGCTTTCACAGCCTTGCTAATCGCTGGCTGTGCCCACGCCGGAATGTTGCTTACATCTGCGAATTGGAGGGCGTCGCCATCCGGCAGATTCAAGGCTCTAGCCAGTATCGCTGCAAATTCAGCACGCGAAATCGCTGCATTCGGCCGGAATGTTCCATCCGGATACCCGTCTACAATCCCTTTATCTACAGCTTCTTGGATCTGCTTCTCAGCCCAATGCCCTTGAATGTCACTGAGTCCCGCACGACCTAAGGCTGTAAGCGAAACCGATTGATTCACATCGATTGTCTTCGATCCTAAGTTATGGTCTACTGTTTTCATCGCGGTCCAAGTGATGTTGACCGTTCCTTCCTTCTTCACTTTGAAATCGACTGTCCCGATATCAAAATTCCCGTCTTGTCCATTTACTTTACCGATCTTGGTATGCGCGATCGTAATTTCTTTATCTTTTTTTATCGGAGATACGGAGAAACCTTCCATCTTGGACTTCGCCGTGACTACCTCAACCTGATTGGGATCATATGTAAACTTCGCTTCATAAGCATAGAGATCTTTCACATCTTTGCCGCTCATCGTCAGCGTAAAAGTCTGTCCTACATTCACTTGCTTCAGACTTGATTTTAACGTAAACGTTGGTGACGCAGCGGCAAATGCTGTATTTAATATCAGGGGAATGCTTAGAACACTTGCAAGTAGCGTAGCGAGCAATTTCGATTTCATAATATCTTCCCTTCATGGTTAATTATCATTTTTGAGATCGATGCATTAGCTAAAATGAATGAATCCGCATGAAATTCGGGTATACGCAGGTGTTGGTGTGTGCGATCACTCCCTTAGTCTCTCATCGAATGGACAAGCTTCGTGTTCCCTCTTAAAATACCGCTATTTTCCAAACGAAGCAATACCTTCGACATTTTTTCTCATAATAAAACATCATTAGAAACGTCGTGAATTTCTTCAACATAAAAAGGCACAAGCTTATAGAGTTGCCTCCGTAAGCTTATGCCTGATCACAGTAACACGCTTCGTCCTTCGAGGAATGGTATACCCCTAAAATAGAAGAATACCTAGGATCGCGCAATTATCAATGCTGATTTTCCTCGATCATACGGTAATGGCTCGTGTCTCCATGCAGAATAATATCTGATCTGTCCGAATATACTTCCACTTTACAAAGGCAGGTAGGATGAATATAAGGTAGATTCCACAACTCCCTTAAGGGACGTCCCTCGAAATAGGCCATGAGTAACTTCACGACGACGGTATGCGTCACGAGCAAAACGGACTGCCCGGCGTGTTCGTTGAGAATATGCTGCAGCAACGATACAGCTCGCTTCAGAACCTCCTGATAGGTTTCACTCGCATCAACATAAAAAGCACTTGGATTCTTCCAAAAAGACTCCCATTGCTCGGGATACAACTGTTGAATTTCCTCTTGAACGCGCCCCTCCCAGACACCCAAGTTCTGCTCCATTAAATCATCGGTTTGTGTCATAGGAATATTACGATCGCCTTTTAGAATATCAGCTGTTCGGCTTGCACGACCGCTTGTACTTGCATAAATATGATCCAGATGAACGTTCTGCAACGATTCGCTTAACCATTCCGCCTGCTGGATCCCCTGCTTAGTAAGCGGGGAGTCCTGATGCCCTTGAAACCGGTGTTCGGTATTCCACACAGTTTGTCCATGGCGTACTAAATAAATAGTTGTGGGGTGATTCATGATAGCCTCCTCCGATTTGTAATCCTTCGAATGCATGTATTGATGCATCGGTTCGCATCTAGTATAATTTTCCATAATTCATATGTCATGGATAGGGGTGCATTAACATGTCTGCTGAACAAAATCTTCAAAGATTAGGAATCGTTCTTCCCAAGGCCAGCGAACCCGCAGCAAAATACGCTAATTTCGTCATTGTGAATGGTCTCTTATTTATATCAGGGAAAGGGCCATCGGGTCATCCCTCAGGCAAGCTGGGTGCGGCACTTACAACGGAGGAAGGTTATGTATTTGCCCGAGCAGCTGGGCTCGAGGTTCTTGCCGTACTACAAGCAGGACTAGGTTCACTCGATCGCGTCAAACGCGTCGTGAAAGTCCAAGGCTTCGTGAATGCCACCCCTGATTTTACCGAACATCACAAGGTGTTGAACGGCTTCTCCGATCTCTTGATGGAAGTCTTCGGGCCAGATCAAGGAACACATGCGCGATCCGTATTGGGTGCCGTGTCCGTCAGAGACAACCTTCCCATCATCGTGGATTCCATTTTTCAAGTCGAAGATTGAAATGGTCATGGGGGAGTATCATCTCCCCCTTAGGCAGATTAACTCTGATTTCTTAAGAAATCAGCCGGTCTTCTCATGAAGCGATTCGCATCTCTCACAAAATGATACTGCTCATACAATTCATGCGCATCCGCCGTGCCCAATATCCCATTCAGATTTCGAAACCGTTCACTTTCTGTAATAACTTCAACCAGCTTCTTCCCAATCCCTAGTCCTCGATATGCCTCATCAATGAATACGTCGCACAAATAATACATCGTTGCCTCATCTGTGACAATCCTTGCGAATCCGACTTGCTTCCCTTGGTCGTAGACACCGTAACAAACCGAACCCTGTATAGAACGTTCAATGATTTCCGCGGATCTCTGGCTCGCCCAATAACTTCTAGCCAAAAAACCCTTCACTGTCGAAATATCTACTCGAGCCCTGTCATCGGAGATGACAAATTGATTAAAGATCATGTCCATGCCGCTTATTCCTTCTCTTGGCCGAATTTCTCGCGGTTATAAGCTTGGGATGCATTGCGCGGAATAGAGAGGCTGTTCCACTCGCTTTGCTTCAACCATTTTGCAGCATAGACGATCTGGCCCACATGATAGGGATAATGTGCTAATTGACGATGGATGGCTTCCATGACGGTATGACCTTCATTCCGGATATAAATGACATGAAATAACTGCTCGGGCTGAATGGAATCTAACGCCTGAAATAGGCATGACCAGCCTTCTTCCCATCTGTTCATGAGCTCTGCTTTGTTCTGAATATCATTCTCGAACTCTGCATCTCGATCCCGCCATGGCTTCTCACCGTCGGTCGTCATGAAGTCCGTCCATCTGGAGAGCATATTACCGGACAAATGCTTCACAATCGTAGCGATGCTGTTCGTATCCGCATTTGTGGCAACGAATAACTGCTCTGGCTCCAACTGTTCGATTGCTTTTTCCCCTAACATCTTATAGGTGTTGAACTGCTTCTTGACGCTTTCTAAGATTTGTTGATGCTCATTCATCTTCATTCACTCCCCTTTGGTTGAAGGATTCAAAGACTCGAAGAATATGATCCGGTTCCCGAAAGGATCTATCATACACACTTCTTTGGAATGCCATGGCGTGATCTCGATCCCTGGACGGGAATACTTATATTGCTTCTTCACCAACTCCTGATGATAGATTTCAAGTCCTTCGATTTCCACGCGAATCGCTCCTCCCGGGTTGCAGTCCCCGAAATGTTCCGAGAGATGTATCACAAGTCCATTCCAAGATATTTGCATATAGAGCGGAAGGTCTTCTTCGTACCGATGCCCCCAATCGAGCTGAAACCCTAAGTAATCTAGATAAAATTCTCTGGCCTTCTGCTCGTCAAACATGCGTAGAATCGGGGTTACACCCTTGAATGTTGTCATAAGACTAGCCCTCCCTATGTATGATTTACTAGATAATCGATCACGGGGTAGGATACAACATGACGATCGCGATACGTTGCGGTAATCGCTTCGGGTTGTGAGCTTACAATCCCTTTCTGTAATATGGCAGCCTTAAATCCTCGCTCCATCGCACCGTTGTAGGTAAATAGGACACAATGTTCAGCGGCAAACCCTGCAACCACGACGAGTCCAACCCCCTGTTCAACAAGAATACGCTCCAATTGCGTATCCCAGAATGCATTGGATTTTTCTTTTGTGAGACGCAGATCGCGTTGATCTAAGTAAATCTCAGGGATGAAATCGAGTTCCTCCTCCGTAACTGTCCCTGCATCCTCTACATCTTGCACATGAATGACAACATGCCCGTGCTCACGTAAGAGACCTGCGACATGATTGATATATTCACAAGCCGTTCCCACGTTGTAACGATCCTTATCCTCTTGCAAAAAAACATTCTGCATATCAATGACCAATAAAGCTAATTTCATTCGAAAATTCCTCCTTCAAGGATTTGTATTATAGAAATATCGCAGGATACTGCAATTCTCCCCATGGAACGTCGGCGAGATCATCCACTAACACACGTACCATAAACACTTCATCAGGGACCTGGAACTGCTTCAACTCGAACCCCAAGGCTCTTGCCGGTTCAAATCCGAACTGCGGATAATACGAAGGATGGCCGATTAAGAATACCAACCCGAAATGAAGTTCTTTGCATCTCTTTAAGCCTTCTTCGATTAATGCTTTTCCAACCCCCTGCTTCTGCATCGAGGGGTGAACCGCAATAGGAGCAAGGACAATAACGGGATACTCGCCCTTCTCATGCACAATATGCGCTTGGCTGAGTAAGGCATGACCGACAATATCCTCTTCATATTCAGCAACGATGGATAGTTCCGGTATAAAACCATGCGAGTTGCGAATCCGTTCAACCAATTGTGATTCATCATCCCGCTGCCCAAATGCATCGTAATTCAAGCGATACACTGATGCATAATCATCTGGTGTTTCCGTTCGTACTTGTAAATTCATCCTGTTCCTCCGATAACCTAAGTTGAAATCAAACTCAATCACACCTGGATACTGTACAAATATGTCAGCATTTCCCGATTACGAGGGTTATGAAACTCTTTTTCTCGACGCATGCCTAGTCTCTCCGCCGTACGTATTGATCCGTGATGATGATAGGGCATATTTGCACAGAGTCGGGTTAATCCAAGCTCTTGAATCCCATAATTCATGCAGGATCGAGCTGCCTCAACCGCATAACCTTGTCTCCAGTACTTCGCATCGATAATATATCCCAGATCATGCTCTACGTTTCCGTCAATGACGGACTTTAAAATTCCGACATCTCCGATCAGTCGATCTTCCTCTTTCAATATCACTGCCCATCGACCGAAGCCATGTTCTTGATAAGAATGGATGCTGCGATGAATCCAAATTTGGGTCTCATGTTCGGTAAACGGCGCGGGCCAAAAGGCCATTGTTGTCGGATCCCCGAGGATCTGTAGGAGCGCATTTGAGTCATCTTCCCTATAGGGCCGAATTCGTAATCTAGTAGTTTCGACGATGTCATGCAGCATAGGATCACCTCCATCACCCATTTGACTTCTTTTCCTGATCTTAAGCATAGCAAAAAGAGCAGCCAATTCGTAGTCACTGCTCCATAATTGTATGAATCTATACATCCAATTGGCCTGGCTTCCAGCCTACCTGTTGACTCCATTCACTTGCTCTTCGCATGATTTCCCAGATGAACGGTTCCTTAGCCTCCACATAATGATGCCGATCCTGTTCATATTGATCCTTGAGCTTATATTTTATCGCGGCATAGTACTTGGCTTCATTCGCATGTTGTCTGAGATAGTCTCGAAATAGCAATGCAAATTGTTCGCCGAAGCTCCCTTGTTCTCGCACATGAATGTGAGTTCTTCGCATGCCTTCACTTTCCCGAAAATACCGTTTCGTCCGTTCTGGATTGTCGCTGCGAAAGACATAACCGATGTTCTGCATCGGTTCTTGATACACTTGTAAGGGTTCAAAAGAAGACACTGAAATCTGAATATCAATAATAGGTTTCGCATCTAATTCGATGACCGAGGTTGAACCGATATGATCGATACGCAGGGCTACATCTTGCAGCGCATGGCGGAGCCGTGTTCCAATATCTCTAAATTCTTCAGTCCAATGTGGATCATAAGGCGTGATCAGAATGGGTTCAGCCATGTTCTCCCTCCTCTCTTTGCCTTATCATCATTTCGTGCGCCAGACGATAGAGATCCGCAAGATCTGTACGACCGATATCCTCAAATCGTCGCACAGCTTCCGTATAATCCACGAGCTCGACCGCGATAACTTGTTCACCATCCGGCGGATTCAACGGCGTGCTAACGATTTTCACTTCCCCTACACCAACCACGCGGATAAAATAAGGATGCGGAATATGCGGTCTATATGGGAGAGCCGCATTTGACTTGCAGTGGAAATGACCGAAGATATGATAAGATATCAGCTCAGCTCCGATTTCTTCCCGCAATTCACGCGCAAGTGCATGCATATAATGCTCGTAAGGTTCTAAGGTCCCCCCGATCAGCTCCCATAAGCCGGAATCAATCTTCATAACGACATATTTATCGCCAACGGTCGGAATGATGCTAATATTGCTAATCAACGATTCGTCATCTACAGCTTCAACCGAAAAACGGGCTTTAACCGGCCCCCAGACAATCGGTTGGGATAATGCAGCTAAATGTTTAATAGTAGGGTTCGTCATGTTATGTTTCCTTTATAGATGTATGTAATAAGTATAGAATACGGGGATCAAGATAAAGAACACGGCGCAGCCCAACATGATTCTCGTCATCTTGCGAGATAACTTCTCTTGTCCATCATGCGTAAACCACCCTGAGAACTGCAAACGATTGCGGTACCAAACCAGAAATAACATGAAATTCCCAACAAAGAGAGGAAAATGAAATTCCCCATACCAATGGAACAAGGGTTCGTAAAACGAGCGTTCAAGATTCGTGACGATCGACACGAAGAAGAACATCATGATTATGATCCGTAGGAATTCCAACAGCATCAAGACGATTTTTTTCATCATGTGCCGCTCAATATGGATTTCTACTTGTTTTTTCATGGATATAGATATCTAATGCTCGAATCCCGCGTTTAAGCAACTGAATCAACAAGATAAGCGCGTATACGCCAAGTACGAGAATAACGAAATATATCAAATAAATGAATATTCCACCATAACTAATTAGCGACCAAGGCCCTATCACTGAAAAACTACTCATATTTCACCCATCCTTACGTATCATATTCGTCTGATGACTTTCTCCAGACCCCGTCAGAACAAAATTCAAATCCTGCCCGCTCGTAGAATTCACGATGCTTCTCTTGATAAGTTACTGTGACAATCCCAATGTCCCGCTTCTCTGCTTCAAGAAGTAATGTTCGAACAAGTTGCTCTCCGATTCCCGAACGTTGGTAATTGGGATGAACGATAATATCTTCGATATATCCGTGCTCCAGACCCGGCCCCGCCATATACCCAAATGCGATTAATTCTCCATGTTCATCCCGCATCCCTGCCCAGAACAAACACAATTCAAACAGTCTCGGAAAATCCTGATCTCTGCGCGCCCAACCCACTTCAGCTCTAAGCTTTGGGACCTCATGCTGTTGTATCGCTAGATTTAACTGGATGTCAGAGATTCGATCCATCCCTATCCCTTCTCCCCGATAAAATGAAAGGTTTGCTCCGTCCATGCGGTGTCGTGGTATGCTCTGTCAATGCCAGACTTTTGGACAGCTTCCTTCGATACATGCTTAAGTTTCATGGACACCGAAAATTCATGGACGTACGGGAAAGGAGCAACCTGGACAACTCGCTCATTCACCCAATGGGCGATCATCCGTTCTTCACGATCCAGCGTGACATCAAATCCATCCCGAAACCATGGGTGCTCCTCTTTTTTGCTAACACCTGGTTCGTTCAAGCTAACATATAGGGAAAGATCGTCACAGCATTTCAACAGCTGAGAATGTCGATGAATGACATCCTGCTCCGGCATCTGGATTTGATTCTGAATGGAAGCTTGTCTCTTCTTCTCGTATCGTACAAACTCTACACACTCTGGTAAATCCGATTCCCGTATCGGTTGAAACGAAGCAAAATGTACGCTAGACAAGTAACTTGCATACGCGCTCATCTCTTGAATTTCATCGATACCGAACCGATAAAACATCATTTTGGGCTGTATGGGATAGTCATCGAAACCAAATGGTGCGTGTGACTGGTCATTCCATATCGGCATGGCATCTAATTTGATCCAACAACGATCATGCTCTCGGATCGCAAGCAGAACATCACTGGCATATTCCGAATTTAAATACAGAGATGGTTTCAAATAGGCTGCCATATCGGCGGCCAAATGTGCGTGGTCGTTCTGTGTAATCATCGTAAAATGAGTTGCTGTTTCACGAATAATCATGATCTTCACTCCTCTATGCTAGTTGCTAGTTCATTTCTCGCCAATTCAATTCATTACCCGTAACGGTTACTGTTGAACCGCGAGTCCTACTCGAACATGGCATTCGCTTCTTTCTGAATATATTTCATATAATGAAGAGCATCGGATCTACGTTGGGATTTAGACGCATACATGGATTTCTTCACGCCTCTTCTCACACGTAATGCTTCTTGAAGAATCTTATGCCATCGCTCGGGAACGATCAGTAACGCATACTCGCCGGCTCGAGCCTTGCTTGTAATCTGATGTTCTCGGAAGGTATAGAACAGCCTTGTAATTCCTAGAACTCCCCATTCTACCTCACTACTTCGAAAATAAAGAGCTGCAGACTTGAGAGACAGATGTTTCTCCGATTGAACGATCCAACGCTGCCAATAGGTATTTAAATTCGCATACATCAGCGAGATAAGTTGACCCCAATCAACTGTGAAAGCAAGATCGCTTGCTTCCGGCCCTATAATCGTGATTCCTGTATGCTTGAGTTCATACCAAGTCACTAGATTGCATTCGAAATATCCAGCAGCAGTCAGCTTACCGTCACAGTAAAAAGGATAGGGGGTAATCTCTTCCTGCAGCTTGCCCAGATCTTCCCACGTGACGTAGATTCCATTCAGGTTCGGCTTCGGAAATTTTCTCTCCACCAGGCGGTGAACTTGTTCCACATGACGGATACCATCCGGGTTCAATCTTTGGTCTGTAACGGCAATAAAATCGATATCGCTAAGTTCAAGGGAGTAATCCCCCAGCGCGATCGATCCATAAATGTAAAATCCCTGCAAAGGAAGCTCTTTTTGCACCATGCTTATATATTCATATAGGATCGTCTGAATACGCGGATGTAATTTCGCAGTCATCAAGACCACTCCCATCTTATCTTTCAATAGGTAACTGAGTTACGGTGAATTGGTATGGTTATTCATGTAAGCGATTACGAATCTGACAATAAATCTATGACATCCAACATCAACTGCGGTCGACTCAATCGTCCCCACACTCCCTTATTATACCATTCCTGATTTGCCATCTTCGGTGATTTCTTGAACAATTTTACACGTTTCCAACCTATTAGCGATTAGCCCAAAAGACAGACCTCCATGTGAGAGCTCTGTCTCATGTAAGAACGAATCATGACGTCTTTAACCTAGCATTTGCAGATCATAAGCATGTTCCCGTCTGGATCCTCGAAGTTAAACCAATGCCCATGCTCAATTGGCGTCAGCAGCTTGACTTGATGCTTCTGCATGAATTCATAAGCTTCTTCGATATGCTCCGTATTGAAATGGAAAGCTGGCGTCTGAAAGGTTCTACCCGGAGCGTAGATCTTGCTATCAAGAACGACTCCTGTACCCAACATGGGTAAAATATAAAGATGACCGTGCAAAATATCCCCTTCCACAGGTAAGCCCAATATATTGGAATACCAATCTCTAGCTTGTTCGATATCTTGAACTGGGATAAATATCGCACCCACTTGATTCAGAATTGGACTAGACATATCGCTGACCTCCATTTTTCATAATGTGTATCTCCCGCAATACATGCTTTTAATCTCCATGTTCCTTCGAACGTTCTTGATAGGCCTGATTACCCTCGATAAGAGATCTCTTAAAGGGTTTGTGAAATAGACATCCAAGCCCTACAACCAACACAACAAGACCGCCGACAAATGTGAAATTGGTAATACTCCATAATCCTGATGGTGTCAGATCCCGAAGGGCTGTCATATCCGATACCTTCCCCTGAAAGGATACGAATACAAGAATTTTCTCTAATCCACTTAGACTCATGAGGAACATTCCCGCGAGCAGAAGAGAAAGTCCGATACTTCGCATGTAAAGTCATCACTCCTTTTTTACAATACTTTCGGGTGAATGGATTAGGATTGGTTGTTACCAGACTATCGCTTTGGAACTTTCTAACTCAAACACCTCTAGAAATATACGATACAAGATACTGCAATTCAGATCTCCGCCACAGAACGCAGGGGATAAAGCAACCGTGATCATGTCATAAGGATATAGTTGTCTTAGAAACCGCAGCTCTTCCCTGATTTGGGTCTCTGAGACGAGCCCAGGATCATCAAAATCATCGGGATGTAATTTAAATACATCTAAATCCAAATCCAGAATGACGGAATGATGATCATCCATACGCAATGAATGGACGGGGTGTCGATCCATATACATCATAAAATCGCGGATACCGTCAAATCGCTTTCCCTGATACGACCTCTTCTGAAGCAAGTCGCGAACGGGCCGCATTTGCTCACCCTCTAAATTCCATGATGACACATCAAACGGATCGGAATCATCCACAACGGTGGGACTCACATAGAGGATGTGATCTAGCGCTCCTGTTGCAAATCCCGCCCAAATGAAATTATCGATTTCGAGCTGTTCAGTTACGGTCATAATATCCTCATCATGCCGGATCGTATGGAGTCCTTCTGCAAGTACGCCATCCCAGGTATCGTCTAAATGTGCGTCCACATGTAATAGTGTCGCCTGTTCCTTTAACTTCCCGGAGCGTCTCCCTATTTCCCAAGCTGCAAACGCCCACTGATGATTTCTTGATATGTATACTTGTTGATCTGGAAAACAGACCCTATAATCATGTGCCCACATATGTATGCTCCTCTGTCTTGATGTTTTAACGAATCAATGTGTTCTTCATGCGATCAGATTTCAAAAAATACGGCCAATAAAACAAATGAGTTGATGGAGTCAAGCGCGTTCATGAACAAGCCATGTTTTGGCATCTTCAGGATCTTTGAAAAACTGCACAGGCAGGGTTATTCCTGCCTTTTTTAATAGTTTCTTGCACCGATATACATTCGAAAATGATAATCCAACGATAGACAGTTTCACCAGTTGTTCTTGTATTCTCAACAAGAAATCTACGAATACGACGAGACCTTCCTGTTTCAAATCCGTCTTATAGAAATCTACCCAAACCCTTAATTGCTTGTGCGTAGATCGAATGAATTCTTCTTCGGCAATCATCACCTTTAAGAAATCATCATACCGCTGATACATACTTCCGAACTTAAGACAGTGGATTTCTCCCCCTTTGTAATAATAGGGGAACATCGAACCTCCTGGAGATTTCCTATTCAGCACCCTCTTGGCCTCCTATATCTTCATCCTTCACTCTCTTGACTCTTCCTTACCCAGCGTGGTATTCTTCGTACTCACAAGGAGGCGATGATAGGATGGAATTACTACAATTTCAGCAGCAAGATTGTCCAGCCATGTATAGGAACCAAATTCTTACGCTCATGCAACAAGAATGGCCCCATGCTTTTGAAAATCAGCAGATCTGTTGGCCAGAAGTCGAAGCAACGCATCCCATATCGCTTGTGCTCATTGAAGATCATACGGTTATTAGCCATGTTGGTGTGCCATCGACCAATATCCAGCACCAAGGCTTGAGCTACAAAGCCTTTGGCCTTAGCGAAGTGATGACTCATCCCTCTTACCGTAGACAAGGCTTAGGCATGCGACTTTTACGCGAAGCCATGGTATTGATTCGCCAACATGAACCCGATATTAGTATTTTCACCTGTTCGCCAGCGCTTCAGCCCTTCTATATGCAGGGTGGTTGGACTCCTATGATGAAGACATGTCTTGTAGGCGGAACACGGGAGAAACCCTTTCGAAGCGATGCTCTTGGGATCATCACCATGATGCAATTTTTCTCTGAGAAGGCTCAAGCCTCTCGTCATTTATTTGAAGAAACCGATGTGTACATCGAGTTGGGGGAAAGAAAATTATGGTGATTGACATATTGTTACACTCCTCTCCATGACACTTGTTCACGTTAAGGTTTCGTAGCCGTCCATATGTAACGGTAATCTTGAACCACGATCTTGCCATCTACTGTGTTCTCTTCGATTTTTTGCTTCAGCTCGTCTTGATATTCAGGCAGTGCGTAATTCGGATGACCTGGTATCCCCGAAATGAATTTCGTGTACTCTGCTTCATTCGGAAAGTGGAACAAACCGTCTTTAAATTCTCTAATGGTTATATTTTGGAAGCCGTTCTCTGTTAACCTATCTAGAACTAAGTCGAGTGCACCCGAGTGAATACCAAAAATTCGTCCGCCTGACCGAAGAATTCGTGGATGTTGAATAATCGATGTTGGCCCTCTCCGGTCATAGATCAGATCAAATTGTTCATCCTTAAAAGGTAACTCCTGCTTCGTTGTCGCATAAACAAATTCGATGTTGGAAACACTCGATTCCTCCAATAAGGCCTTGGCAATGCGAATCAATTCACTTGAATTGTCAAAGCCAACCAACGATTTCGCGTGAAGAGCCATTTTCAGCGTAAACTCCCCATGACCACAACCCGCATCAAGAACTGTATAATATTGTGACAACAAACCGACCAGTTCCTCTTCAAAAATCTGTTCACCAGAAATACCTTCATATGTATATACAGCATCATTTTTGTAACCGCCATTTCGCCTCGCGATCGCATCATACCAATCGATTCCCATCCTTTGCCCTCCTTTCAATATGAATTTTCTAGTTTTGTTAACCTTAATTTTGTTCCTCCATATATTTTTTTGGCTTTGGCTTGAGCAGGAAAGGAAGTATCGATTCCCCCATCTGTCCAATAGGCAACCCGCTCCCCTACTTTTAACTTCGCCCGTGTACTTAACCATATCGCCTGCCCCTGATAATTGTCTGCCAGCTCTTGCCATGACTTCCCAAGGTCGTCTACCTCAACAGAATCTAGTATCAGGACTTTGCCAGCTTTAATCGAAAAAACTGTACCCACGCCATCCGCATCCAGAAGCTGTTTCTCCCCCGTACCCACAGCCTTCAAATACCGTCCATCTTCAACTTCCAACGCGATACCGTCTTTCTGGGATATCCCTTTAATCGCATATAATTTCGTACCTTTGGGATACGCGTTGGAGAACCCATTTGAGACCGACGAACTTTCCCGATCCGAGAAGCGCTTTATCTTCCCTATTCGCTGTTCAATATCCGTACGCGGCACTTCTTCGCTTGTAATTTTATAGTTCACATCATCCCACTTAACGAATGGGTAAGCCCAAGATGCCATTGTGCTGCCGGAACAGCCAGAACATAAGATCAAGCAGATGAGAAAAAGGATTGGTAGTTCCTTTTTCAAGGATCTCTTCATGAACGAGCCACCTTCGTTATGCGTAAATAGATGCGTTGTTCTTTCCATTCGGTTCAATGACACCCCACATATTTCCGTTCAGATCTATAAATTTAAGAACCCATCCGAAACCTTCGTTTTGGAAAAACGTGATTTCGACGTTATGGTTTTTCAAATGATCATGAAGCGCTTGGATTTGACTCGTGGCATACAACAACACAGGCATCGTCTGACCTTGATACGTGAAATTCGCATGCGTATCTTCTTGCGTTTCCCATAACATGAGCATAGGTCCTTCGGGAAGGGTAAGGAAGGCATGATCCTGACCGCTTTGTTCATGGGATGTAAAACCAAGATGCTGAACGTACCACGCAATCGACTCATCTAGATCTCGCACGGGAATTTGCATATGTTCCAATTTCTCAAGGATTGCTGGCATCGTTCATTCCTCCTATAAGCTGAGGTATCTTTCTTTAATAATGCGTAAATGATGAAGTTCATGTCCAGCAATGATGTAAGGAAGCGCGCGAGCTGACGTATCATGACCATTCGTATTTCCGATCCGTTGCCACGCCTCGTCGTCAATTCCGCGACACAATGACAGTGTAGAGCGACGTACAATTTCGTACTCCTCCACCAGGCCCGAGATACTCTGCGATCCGAAATTTGCACCCAGCATATAGTCCTCTTCGTCGAACCCTGGGAGCAAACCTTTCTCTCCCCTAGCGAGGCACAAAAGCCGGTAACTCATGACGCGTTCCGTGTCTGACATATGACCTAAAACTTCCTTCAGACTCCATTTGCCTTCGGCATAGCGGAAATTCAATTGTTCTTCTGTTAATGAAGAAAATAAGCTGATCGTCTTCGCCAACTGGCTGTCTAGCAAATCTAGCACATGTCCTTCAGGCACCAATTCAATATAAGGTCCAAAATAATATGGAAATTCATTTTCTACGGGTCGTTGCAGCATCTTCATTCTCCTTTTTATTATGTAATCAGTATTGCTAATCAAGAAAAGAGAGCATGCAGCTCTCTCATCGTTAGCGTATAGATGTTATATATTTTACAGCAGTAGCCTATATTTGGAAATGGTTTTATAAATTTTAAGGTCCACTATTATTCATTCAAGTAGGTCGTTGCACGGTTCTGGATCAGCTTCGCCACTTCATCCGCCGATTTTTGACCGCTGAAAAAAGATTTGGACTCCTCTACGATAATAGACAGCACTTTGTCGTCTGTCTTAGCAAAGCGATTCGCTGATTCAATAAGCTGTTTGAGCTCAGCAAAGTGTCTTTCTGTGATCGGGATTGCTGCTCCTGTTGAAAGCTTATATTCTCCATTTTTCACTTGATTCTGAGTCTCGTTAAGCAGCTTTTCATTGACAGATTTCAGGAGCGAGAACCCCTCCCTCTCCTGCAATGATTGTGCTTCTTCCGACATTAAGAAAGCAATGAACTTCCATGCTTCCTCTTTTACCGGTGAATTGGCTTGGATGCCAAGTTGATTGGGAACTAAAAACGTAGTTCCCTCTGTTTCTCCTTCTGAATGAGGCGTTGGCAGCAGCTTCGGATTCGAGTAGAAGTTGAACGCTCCTTGAACCACATCCAATGGGGAGAATAAATAGGTAGAGCCGAACAACTGGTTGCTCTGTTTTGCAGCATTCGCCGTTATGATCCGTTCATCGTACATTTTTTGAATTTGCTGCATGGTTTGCACGAACAGGGGGGAATCAAATTTCGCCTTCCGGTTCTCCCGATCGATGAAATCGGCGTTATTATTTTGCACCAATATTTGAAGGAATTGTTCAGGCGGGTAATTCGCTAAGGCATAGCGATCACCGCTGAGGTTAGCTGTTTGCATGAACTTCCGCGAGATGTCTTCGAACTGCTTCCAATCCCAGTTCTTCTCGTCAACCTTTACGGTCTTCTCCAGGATGTCTCCATCCCCAATAAAAGTCCCAACGTAGAACGCGGAAGGTATCGTATATAAGCCGCCGTTCAGCTTCATGGCATCCAATATATTTGTATTCAAATCGCTCTTGTTCAACGATGGGTCTTGTTCTAACATGTCGTTCATATCTACAAGAAGCTTTTTATTCACATATTTGCTTACAGGTAAATCGCTCATCTCGATGATATCAGCGCCTTTTCCCGATAATATCGAAGAATTCGTCGTTTTGATATATTTTTCGAAATCGCCTTCCCCCCATTCCTCATCCTTTTGAATAAACGGTACGATTTGCAGGTCGATATCCGGGTATTTTTGCTCAAATTTTTTCTCTGTCGCTTCGTAGAATGCGTCCGAATATTTTACACTGAAGGTGACAACCGTCTTTCCCTCGTTCGATTTCGGTTTCTCCTTTTTCGCATCATTCCCGCTGCCGCCAGCTCCACATGCGGCCGTTGCCGCTAACAACATGCACATCAATCCCATAAATAGTCGCTTTTTCACCGTATAACGCCTCTCTTCTCTCTTATATTTAGCTATTGCAGACGTACGCGATTGCCTTCCTGTAAAGGCTCACTGCTCTCTAGAATGATCAAATCATTCAAGTTAAGGTCTCGCGACTCTATCATCGTTTCTTTGTCATTGGTTTCACTCGATTGAATTCGTACTTTTCGTACTACAAAATCATTACCCAACGCGCCCTTCCGCTCTTCGATTTTGTATAGGAACTTGCCTTCGCGATCCTGATGAATCGCTTCATTGGTAGTCATCTGCCCCTCTTGACGCGAGTGTTTGGTGAGTTTGACAAATGCCTCTTCACCACCTTTCAGCTCGGAGTCCACGACTTTCACGCGAACAACCTTCTGTGCGATCGTTACCGTCATCTTTGACGTTTGGTTAGCCGAGTTGTCCATGCGCGGCGCGGCATCCGTTATTTCATGAACGGTACCTTCGATGACTTTTGCCTGCTGACCTGACTGCGGACGTACTTCGACCTGCACCTTCTCCTCCATCGCAATTCCCAAGCTAGACAACAAGGACGCATCGACCAGTAACTCAAACTGGTACCCTCGACGGTTGTTCGTAATGAGAACATCCGGTTCTCCCGTTGAGGTCATTCCCTCGACGGCATTCAGTGTCGTGACGACACCGTCGTAAGGTGATGTAATCTTTTTTTGATTTGCCAGACGGTCTTTTAATTCGTTCAATTTTCGTTCCTGTACGCCGAGATCGAGTTTGCGCATTTCGATATCTCGACTTGCACTCCGAAGCTTCGTTTCATCCCCATCCGTTGCCGCTTCGATGTAACGATCTTGTATATTTTGCAGATCAATCTTTTGCTTTTCCCATTGCGCTGCTTCATCCTGCAATTCCCGTTCGGCGGACTTGCTGTCGTATGTGATCAGCGTTTGCCCTTTCTTCACGCGATCTCCTTCTTTCACAGCAATCGCGCTCACTTTCCAGCCGGCAGGATTCGAAAGCTTAGCTTCTGCTATCGGCAGCAGGGCACCGCTTCCCTCAAACGTATGTACAAGACTGCCCATCACCAACTTTTCCGTCCTCACTTTCGGCAATACGAGGGCTTGCAGCGTGTTGCTGTATAGCGTAAAAAACAATAACAACCCGATAAATATACTGAAAACTATTTGAATGTTTCGTTTTCGCCGGCGTTTTTCAGGCTCGTCGTTTAGCCCTATTTCCACTTCTTCTGCCTCCTAACCGTTAGAACTACCCTTTGATACCGGACAATTGGATTCCTTCGATAAAATAAGATTCCGCATACAGAAACAACAGCACCATCGGCGTCATATACAGCATCGATGCAGCAAATGCAACTCCTAGCTCATCCAGACTAATTCTCGATAAATAAACCGATAGCGGCTGCTTGAATGGATCGTCCAGGAAAACAAGCGGTTGTTCTACCATATTCCAATAATCAACGAACAATAGGACAACAAGTGCAGCAATCCCTGGTTGGATCATCGGAACAATAATCGAATAAAAAATCTTGATATGGCCAGCCCCGTCTATTTTGGCCGCTTCGATATAGGTATACGGGATATGTATCATAAACTGTCGAAGCATGAACACGCCGAATGCCGCGAAAATACCTGGCAAAATAATCGAACTTGGACTGTTAAGCAGCCCCAATTGATCCGCAATAATGTAATTCGGCACCAACGTCACTTGGAACGGCATAAGCATCGTCAGGACATATACGAGAAACAAGTAGTCTCGGCCACGAAATTGCAGCTTGGAGAACGCGTATGCAGCTAACGCAGCGATGAGTGTCTGCCCTGCAATGATCGGCACCACCATGAATACGGAATTCCAGAACATCATCAGAAACCTTGGGCTATTCACCAATACTTTGCTATACTGCTCCAACGTCACTTGATCCGGCAGCAGCTTCAGATTTACGAATCGATTGATTTCACCAGCAGCCGTTTTGTTCATGTTCCCGATCTGCCCGTAATTGATCCCGATTTCTCGTTCGGTCATTAGCGAATTTGTGAATGTAATCACGATAGGGAACAGTAAAACCACCGCAATGGCAGCCATGACGATTGTTAATAAAGACTTTTGAAATACGTTTGTTCGAAGCACTTGATGACTCCTCTCCCGCTACTCCATAAACTGCCGGAACCGACGATCAAGCGCAAACAAAGCGATCACAATAACTAAAATGCACCCTACCATCATCGTCGCAGCCGCAGTTAATTTCTGAATATCTAACGACATGAACGTATTGTTCATATAATGCTGGAGCATATAAATGCTGTCATGCGGATAATCCCCAGCAATCAAGTACGTCTCCCGGAATACTTTAAACGAATTTATGATCGACATGATCACAACAAAGAACATCGTTGACGTTAGATATACGAGTGTAATCGTGCCGAACTGCCGGAAACGTCCTGCGCCTTCCAATTGAGCGGTTTCGTAATAATCTTTGGGGATTTGCTGCAGTCCTGCCAAAAATAAAATGATGTTATACCCGATGTTCTTCCATAAATAGACGACGATCACAACATTTCGCGCTGCGCCGGTCTTCATCCAATCTACGCGTTCGAATCCGAAATAACTTAGCCAGGCGTTAAGGGAACCGTTCCAATCAAACAGGATTTGCCAGATAACGACGATCGAGGCTACGGGGACGACAAGCGGCAGTACATAAGCAGTTCGGAGCGAATTACGAATGTAAATATTTTGATTCAGGAGCATCGCCAAGCCTAAAGACAACGCAATAATGACTGGAACCGTAACCACCGTAAAAAAGAACGTATTGGACGCCGCTTTACGAAAAGAATCGCTTGCTAGCAGCCCACGATAATTATCCAATCCGACGAACCGACCGTCGACCGCGCTATCCACGAAAGAGTAGCCTACACCGGTCGCAAACGGAATGAGATAAAACATGGAAAATCCAATCACGCTCGGCGCGAGAAACATCCATGCTGCTGTAGCATCCTTGCGTATCCATCTTGTCTTCCTCCTACAAACAAGCCAAAAACCCCATTTCTTCATTTTGCGTTTTCTCCTTCCCTACCTGTACAAGAATAAGAAAAAGTGTTTAAAAAGAAATATGGTAAAAATTAAATTTCCCTTAAATTGATGATTCGTTGAATACCCGTTGAGAGGGTTGAGGGAAATAAAAAAAACAGGAAGCCCTAAATCCAGAGGATTCAAGGCTTCCTGTTTTCTATCTTCTAGGAAGGTTCATATATGCTATAACTTCGTCAAAATTTCCGGACCATTCTCTGTAACGGCAACCGAATGTTCATATTGTACGCAGATCGATTGATCTACCGTTCTCGCTGTCCATCCGTCCATTTCGAGAAAAGCTCTCCAATCTCCTAACGTAAACATAGGTTCGATCGCAAGCACAAGCCCATTCTTAATCAAGGGTCCTGTTCCTTGTCTGCCAAAGTGAGGGACCGGAGGTTCTTCCCAGAGCTCTGCCCCGAGTCCATGACCTGTAAAATCTCTGACATTTCCATATCCATGCTGCTTGGCAATGGTATCGATCGTGTAGCCAATATCGCCGACCCGATTCCCCTCAATAGCCTGAGCTATACCTTGGAATAAGCTCTGGTGGCATACTTCCATGAGCTTACTAATCTCTGGTGCTACGCGGCCCACCGCATAAGTCCAGCCTGAATCGCCATGGAATCCTTGATAGAACGCACCAATATCGATCGTTACGACATCTCCCTCCTGCAGAGGCTCTTTACTCGGGAATCCATGGCAAATCACGTCGTTCTTCGCTACGCAGATGGAAGCCGTAAAGCCATGATGACCCTTGAAGCTGGGTACTGCTCCGCGAGAACGAATGTGATTCTCAACGAGTACATCCAATGTATCCGTTGAGACGCCTGGTTTTATCCGTTCTGCAATTAGCGCATGGCATTCCGCGACGATCCGTCCCGCTTCACGCATAATTTGTAGTTCTTGCTTTGACTTCAAGTTCATGATATATTTCCTCCTGTTTCTTCAATGTCTTATGGAGCACGTAATGATGCCGATTTCGGCACTTCGTCGTACAAAATTTCGCCACTTGGGCACGCTGATAAGGGATGAACCAGTGACCGCATTGCATACAAGTCTGAAGTTCGAGCGTTCCTCTCTCTATTGCTTCTAATAGGCTAAGGATGGCTTCCATATAAATTCTACGCCATTGATCGGGCGGATCTACGAATTCAGATTCAATCCGGACATAGGGTTCCTCTTCGGTATCCGTTGGCGCAATACTTAATTTGAATCTTACTGCTTGGTAGTTCTGAAATGCTTGATTAATACGATGTACGATCTCATCCGACATGTTCCGCTTGGCTTGCACGCTCTTGGCTAGTTGTATCAATAGATCATGAAATTCGTATTCTAAGCTCCCTGGTTCTATTGGATGCGAATGATGCGAAATTTGATTCAATACAGTCAAAAAATAGTTCGGTCGTGAAAGTACGGGACTCATGCCATGACCTCCTCGCAGTTTTATATTCAACGGATTAAATACCTTAATGCGTTTATATCAGATATCAACATCGATGTCAAACTTTACCACGAGAAAGTTCGATGTCAGCAATCATGTTAAAATAAAGAAATCACACAACCCTCATAAAATACAAACATGGAGATGAATTTCATGAAAGTTGGATTTATTGGCACAGGAAATATGGCATCCGCCATTATCAAAGGAATGATTACAAAAGGGTTTTTGCCGCCTTCAGATATCTACGTGTCTAGCTTACAATTGCCTAAATTAAAGAAATTCGCCGAAGAGACCGGTACAACGTTCTGTTCATCCAATGCGGAATTGGTCGCGCAAGTCGATGTCATTATTTTGGCCGTCAAACCGAACCTATTTCAAGAAATTCTGCCGGCTCTACAGCCCATCATTCAAGATCGGAATCCTTTGATCGTGTCTATTGCGGCAGGAGTTTCTCTAGAAAAAATTCAGCGTCTCCTCGGGGACAATCATACGAATTCCATCGTACGGGTGATGCCGAATGTAAATGCGATGATTGGCGAGTCGATGTCTGCCGTAAGTAAAAATGATTATGTTACGCCAGCACAAATGGACTTTGTTCTTGGCATGTTCAATGCTGTCGGACTAGCCATCGAGATTGAAGAGCGTTATTTCAGTATTTTCATTGGAATCGCTGGTAGTGCGCCAGCCTATGCCTATTTATTCATTGATTCATTAGCAAGGGGAGCTCTTAAAGCGGGCATGAACAAGGAGCAAGCCACGCGTATCGCCGCACAAGCCGTATTAGGCAGTGCCAAAATGATTCTGGAATCCAATGAAGCCCCTTGGGTATTAATTGACAAGGTCTGCTCTCCAGGCGGCACGACGATTGCGGGGATTAGTGCACTAGAAGATCGGAATTTCATCTCTACGGTCATGCATGCCGTGGAAGCTACTATCCAGCGGGACGAAGAAATCGCTGCGAAGCAATCCTAAAAAAAAATAAACCCCTCATCCATAGGATGGGGGTTTCTTGCTATACTCATGATTATTGCGTGTGTATCGTATTCCAACGATGACGAAATTTCTCGAGCCGAGGATGCATGCGCTGCGGTTCGGATGAGAGTACGAGTCGAATTTTCACAATCCACGCCTCAAAAGAAGAGAAGGAAGCAAATAAATTTGCAAATTCAGGTGTGACATAGAGAAAATGCGGCGATGGATAGTATTCAGTAAGGTGCCGTAAGGCCGCGTCGATTGGCGTATATTTTTTACGTTTGCCTTCCCATCCTTCGATGTAGACTGACGTTTGATCGTGTTCGCGTTTCCATGCATGTAATCGATCCTCGCGTTTGTAATATGCCTGAACAGGTTCCTTCGACATCCTCCTCACGCTTTCCTCATGCAGCGGATAAAGAACGAATTTCTCAAAAGCATGGTTAACCGCATATTCTGCCGCGATGGTCAATTCCAGATCTGTTGTATGTTCAAATGAATCGTAATAAATCAACGTCCCCTTACGACTCGCCTTAGGCGGTTCATAGCCGAATGGAACCTGATGGTTGCCTCTGCTCACAAGATGATCCCCCTTGAAGTACTTCATGTATTATATTATTCGTCCATATATCCAGATTCATCCTGATGCGAACGAAGAAATCGTAACATCATTTCCGTGCATCTCTTTGCTTCTTCCTCGCGATAATTCGCATGAAACGGATTCATGAATCCGTGTTCTCCCTCAACGACGTGGACTTGTGTCTTTGGATGCGTATTTAATATATGTTGAAGGGCGGTCACATCAAAGGAGGTTTCATGGCTGGCAAAAACCAATAACGTATCACAGGACGGCGTAATATTCGTGTAATCGCGTATACGGGATCCGTAAAAACCAATCATGCCATCCACCCGCAGCCCGCTGCTTAACCAAGCAATCGTAGCCCCTACACTGAAACCGATCATAAATATCCGATGATACCGGCTCCGATAAGGTTCAATAGATGACTCTATTTGGAGAGCAGCGTCTTCCATGCCAATCGTATTTCTAAAATACATAAAGGCTTCTTGATCCTCGGCGTAGGCAAAGGGTTCTCTGTTCAGCATATTCGGAGTCAGCACATCATACCCTTCGGACAACAAAATTCCCTTATAATAGTTGATATGATCGTTCAATCCATAAATCTCATGCAACAGGACAATTAGCGTGTCTGATGATGGGTTCATGACATTGAACTTCTTTCGACTACTGTAAGCTCGTCCCATTCTTCCCGCAGCATCCCCATACGAATGGAATCATAATAGATTCCTTGGTATAATCGACATTTTCGCATTCTTCCCTCAAGAGTCATCCCAACCTTTTCAGCCGCACGCATCATTCGGACGTTCCCTGACCACGTCGTTAATCCGACACGGACTAAGGGTAAGCTCTCAAGTAGGTAGGAGATCCAGATTCGAAGGGCCTCTGTTCCATAACCGCCGTTCCAGTAATTCGAATTGTAAATGACGATTCCGATTTCTAGCCAATTGGAAGGGCGATGCTCCCAATAATAAGATAACGAGCCAATAATTTCACCATCAGATTCGATAATCATTCTTGGAACAGGTTCGCCCTCCGGTACCACACGTTTACTCATCTGTGTTGAATATTCTTCCAAGCTTATACGATCCAGCGGAAAATAGGGAGCATCCCATTTCTTCCATTCAGGCTCTTCTTCCCCATAAATAAGGTTATAGAGGATGGGATAATCTGATGGAGAAATGCTTCTTATGGTGACCTTGTCGCCTTGTAACGTCTGATTTATTTGCATTTATACCTCCATTATTTATAAACTAAATGGCTAAGGTTGTCCCCACCGTAAAAACCTAACTTAGCGTATAATTGTTCAGCTCCGTTGCCTGATGTAACGAATAACCGAATGACCGGATATTTCTCCTCCAAGGTACTGATGGCTCTGCTCAAGATAAAGGTTGCGATTCCCTTCCCTCTGTAGAGCGGGTTAACGGCGACATCATAAATCAAAGGCGATTCTTCCCAATTCGATACGAGACACACCCCTACTATTTCAGTATGGTCATGATTCCATATCATTGTGGAAGCTTCGAGCAAATCCACGTCCGAATGGTATGTAAAATAATTCATTAATCCTTCGCGATAAGTCGCTGCATCTTGTTCATCTGGCGTCCCTCGAAAAGCCTCATTCAACAGTACAGCTAGTTTGTCAATGTTTTGAACGGACGGCGTAACATACGCAAAAGATGAGGGCAGTTTCTCGTAAATCAAAGATTCCGTAGGTCGAATCATACATTTTCTCGTTCGAACAACCGCAAAACCTTCCTCTTGAAAGGCACGTAAATGCTCAGGCAGCACATTATATGCCTCTATAGATGTATTCTCAGGTTTTCTGTCTATAAGAAACTCTTTCAAATATTTCACGATAGAGGATGATAGCTCATAGGGCGGAATAAGAAATAAGGATCCGATGGAAAGCTCTGATAACGAGATCCCTCCAATTTTCTTGCCATTCTCACAAATCCAATAACATGCCTCTGCGGTCATCATCATCTGTTGAATATCGTCCCAACTGCGCCGAAACCATACATTCTTCCGATATGTGGCAAAACATTTTGAATAGTTCAGCAAATCCGCTTGTTGTAATGATAGATTGACGAGCTGCAAGGTATTCATTCCATCCCTACTTTCCTTATGACGATCCCTTATTGGATTTCTTATGATTCATAATATTGATGCTACCAAGCAGGATAAACACGACGCCTACCACGGGAAATGCAACCAACGAAGTCGACCCGTCAGCTAAAATACCCGCAAGTATAAAACAGACGGCAGCAAAATAATTTAATATGGCAACGTTGAGATGGTTCACTTTTTTCATTGGAATCACTCCTTTCAAGGGATATTCAATTTAGACCGGCATGTCATTTGAGATTCGCTTCTGGATATACGCAGCAACGCCATCCTCATCATTGGAACCAGTTACATCGTCGGCTATGTCCAGGAGGGTCTGATGCGCATTCGACACCGCTACCTTTTTACCAGCAGCTTCAAACATACCCACATCATTCAAGTTATCTCCGAATACGGTAATATCCTCGGGTTCACATTGCATATATCGGGCCCATTTCTTTAATCCCTCACCCTTATTCGCATCCGGATGGCTAAATTCAAGGAAATAATGGTCTTCGATGTATTGGTCCTTCATGAAATGAATATGTAAATCAGATCCCAATCGCTGAATTACTTCTTCACGCAGCGGTTCCAGCTCATGTCGGTAACCGATGTAAGTCAATATTAACGTGCGATAATTATCTGGACAGACTAAGTGCGTTATTTCTTCAAATCTTGGGTCATCCGGCCGGTCTTCAACAAACTTCAGGTCTCCATATCTCGTCAACTTCTCATGTAATACGCGTTCGTGATCGGCATGATCCAAGGCGAATAACAGGGGGAGCAATTGACGGGCTCTGCCAATCTGAATGATCTCATCGACAATCTTAAGATCTAACCAGGATCCATCGATGACCTTTTCTGTTACCGGATCGAATAGAATGGCTCCATTATATAAAATGAGCGGATCCTTCCAAGGAATAACCGATACGATTTGATGCGAGCTGATATAACTTCGTGCTGTTGCGTAACTAATATGAAGTCCTTCTAGTAGGGCTTGATTTATCATAAAGATCGTTCGCTCCGATAATGTTGCGTTAGAGCGTAGTAACGTTCCATCCAAATCCGTCAGAAAATAACGTTGCGTCATCCACGCACCTCCATCTCTAAGTCATCCTCATTCTTTTAGCTGATGTAATGTTTCATATAAAATGCAACTTCGCCATCATCTACATCGGAATTCGAATACAACGACAAGTCCACGGCCTCGATGTCAAATCCACAGCGCTTATATAACGCAATGGCCGGTGCGTTCGTATTCTGGGTCTCGAGGGTTACAGCCCGAAAACCAGCGTCTCTTGCCACCCCGATCACCTTCTTCAACAGCTTGCTTCCCATTCCGCTTCTGCGATAATTCTCTGCGATGTGCAAATTCCATAACATCAACGTATTGTTCCAACGCTGTGGTTCTGTGATCGCCACCCCGACGAGCTGATCTTCAATATAGGTGCCGTAGGAATAACCTAATGGAATCATTTTCTCATAGAGCTCAAAATCATCGGCTTCGACCTGCCATTCCTTCACATAAGGTTCTGCCAACGGAATACGTTCGATATGGATACTCATCGCAGAATCTGATACTGCTTTCCGTACCTGATACTTCATTGTGCTTGTATAACCAAACCCGCCTAGTCTACCCTGATCGGCTGCGTCATAATGCTTCAGTAACTTGATTTCCACTGGCTTCACCCTTCTTGATCCTTTTGATTTGGAAGCTTGGCATTTAGTTCCGCGATTTCTTTCTGAATCCCTTCCAGCTTCTTAATCATAACGCTCTGATTACCTAAATGACCAGCGCCAACCACAACGACAAATATGATGAAAAATAGCCAAAAAATATCCATCAGCATTCTCCTCTTCGCAATCTATGGTTTGCATAAAACGCAGCGCCGATGACCCCTGCCCGGTTGCCTAATTGCGCAGCTTCAATCTTACATGCCTCAATTTCCGGATTTAGCGAACTCCATTGTAAAACTTCTCCATTTCAACATGAACCCCCTTTTTTATGCTAGAAAATCTTTATGTCGCCGTAATTTGTCCTATGATCGAATTACGAAAACCACACTTCGCTCAATAATTTTATCCCTTCTTCGATCCGTTCCTCGGGTATGCCCCCAAAACCGATCATAAATTCGAGCGCATGCGGATCAGGGTGATCCCACCAAGTGAATGACATGGGCGTGATACGAATATCCACGGATTCCGCGATCATCACAAGCTCTTCCGCTGATTTGTGATGATGGACTTGCAGAATCATATGAAACCCAGCATCCCTTCCGGATAGTACCGCTCTGCCTTGAAAATATTGATCGCATGCATGAATGACGAGATCATGTTTTCGCTTATACAACTGTCTCATTTTTCGCAAATGCCGTTCAAAATGTCCTTTCTCCATAAAACGCTGCAGAGCAAACTGGTGCAGCCTGGACACGGATTGTTCCAAATATAATCGTTGCTTGAGCTCATGATACTTCGCTAATAAGCTCGTAGGCAGTACCATGTAATGCATACAAAACGCTGGTGCCAAGGATTGTGCAAATCCACCGACATACACAACAGGACTATTCTCCACCAGCCCTTGCATCGAGGGGATCGGCCTGCCATGATAGCGAAACTCCCCATCATAGTCGTCTTCAATGATATAGGCATCCTGCTGCCGTGCCCATTCCAATAGCTGTAGGCGTTTCGCGACTGGCATCACCATACCTCTCGGATATTGATGGGATGGTGAAATATAGAGAGTATTCACCTGACTTTGGATGACCCCTTCGAAAGATATGCCGTCTGCTTCAAGCGCAATCGGTGTCACGCAATACCCATGCTGCGCAAAGGTTTCAGGAATCGCGTGGTAACCCGGATTTTCAATACCGAGTGTCCCCCCTCGGCCTTGCAATAACAAGCTTAGCTGTGAAGCCAGGATAAAGATATCCGCTCCCACGACAATCTGCTCTGCAGTACAACGAAGGCCGCGATATCGTTGTAAATACATCGCTAGCACATCTCTGAATCCGCGATCTCCTTGAGGATCTCCGTATTGCAGTAACGCATCATTCGTCATGCTTTCTTTCATCAATGCATTCCAGACCCGGGTCGGGAACAGTGAGAAGTCATTTTTCGAGATGTGAAAATCATACATATAGCTTCTCGGATCTCTCGGCGTAATCGGTGCTGATAATGCACTTAATGCAGGCTTCTCTATAAATAACTGTGCTGATTGCAACTGCTGCACATAATACCCTCGCTTAGGCTTGCTCACAATGAATCCTTCCGCAATTAATTGCTGGTAGGCGATTTCCACAGGTGTATTACTAATTCGCAAAGATTCTGCCAGCTTCCGAATGGATGGCAAGCGTGTATCCGGAGCCATCGCACCTTGCATAATTTGGTACTTAAAATGCTCATAAATCTGAATGAAATAAGGGGTTACCTCCTGCTCATTGAGCTTAGGTAATTGCACAAAGCTGTCCAACATCATCTGTCCTCTCAAATTAACCGAAACTGTATATTCCTTAGTATACAGTTTTTCCTTATGATACATATATATTTGAAAGGGAGTGTTACGAAAATGCATCCAACGAACGAGGCTAAATTTTTAGAAGGCAGCAGGGTTTATCTCCGCCCCCTCAATATGGAAGACGCTGAAATGTACTATCATACCCTGTACCAACCGGAGACTCGGAGATTAACAGGAACGCAGCAGCATTTTACCAAACATCAAATTGAGCAATATATAGCGAACAAATCCACTGATTCATCCAGCGTTCTGCTATTAATCGCGCTTCAGGAGAATGACGAAGTTATCGGAGATATTGCGATCCAAGATATTCATGAGATGAACCGTTCCGCGAATCTTCGCATTGCGATTACCCATTCGCAGCACCAAGGCCGGGGGTTGGGTCAAGAAGCGATTCTATTGATGTTAGACTACGGATTCGGCATTCGACATTTGCATCGGATTGAATTAGAGGTATTCGCCTATAATCCTCGCGCCCAACATGTGTATGAGAAAATAGGATTCGTGCAAGAAGGCATTCGCCGCCAAGGGCTGTTCTACGATCATCAATATCATGACGTGATCCTCATGAGCATGCTCACAGCCGAATACCGGGCAAAATATTGCTAAGAATGAAATAGGGCATTCCCATAATTCGAACAATCGAATCCGGGAATGCCCTTCGAGGTTAATCGAATTGCATGAGAACTTCTTCAAGGAGCTGTTGACCAATGTTCTCTACGATGGTGTAATCTGTAGCAGCTGCATAGATGAGGCGCTGCCGATCCCGTAATTGCTTCACCTCAGCCAATATCGCAATGGAGGCTTTCATCGAAGCTGCATACTGGGTTTTAACCTCCAGAATATCGTCAGCATATCGCTCATCCGTCCCTTGATCAATGGTACGGACATACATATCGAGAATTTCATCCCCTTCCCGGTTAGGGAAGTGTTCATGGGGTGCCGTACTGTCAAAAATGGCGAGTCCTAGGGAAGGATACACGACCATATCTAGACTATTGGGATCAAAACCGCAATGGAATACTTCGACATTTACGCCGCGTTCTTCTGCCGTTTGAACAAGTTTCTTCAACATTGTCGATTTCCCTGAGCCGGGACGGCCCTTCACATAAATTCGACGGTTCGTCTCTTCCGTAAGGTTCATGACATAATCCACGGCTCCGCGCCATGTTGCAGCCCCTAGGTATAAGTGACGAGCTAACCCTTGACCTGTTGACTGTTCAGGGATCAATGCCTTCAATTCATCCGTCACGATATCTGCATCTGCGAACCGAATATGTTCAATATAATACTTCTCCCAATCATCGTGAATGCGAAGCGTATGCAAGAAGGAATCTGTCGCGCGCTGGTAACCCGCTTCAATCTGATCCTCTAACGCTTGAAGCACTTCTTGAAATGGAAGTAGGACAGCTACATCCACAGCGGACTCTAAGGAGATTCTCACGAACTCCGTATCTTGAACATCATCGAATGCATCTTGACATGCTGTCGCATCAATAACACCCACACCATACGCAGGAATCCATAATCCATCTAGTGTTTCACTGTCTAGCGGATTGTGGAACCATTCTGTTCGAATATCGCGTTCACCGACGGCTTCTGCAATACGTCGAATCCATACCGACTTCCCTGTTCCTGGTGCTCCTTCGAGTAGGAAAATCCGACGAGCCCCTTGAAATGCAGACTTGAAAAAGTTCACTCTTCCGTGTGCCGTATTCCCACTTGCAAATGCATGCTTCACCATACCCGTCACATCCATCACACTCCCAGCTGATCGCGTTTATGTAACACCTTATGTAAGTATCCGGAAATGTGTGTTTGCCCATTGCAAAGTACAAGAAAAATCCATCTATGACGTTCATAGATGGATTAGGTCGTATTATTTGCGGAGCGCAGCGTGTGCTTCTAGTAATTCCGTTACGAGAACCCCGTTAATCTTCATTCCCGTCAGATTGCAATCCGTGATTTCAAGCTTGCTCAAGTTACAATCTGTGATCGTACTTCCTTGTAAATTACAGTTTTCAAATCGTAAAGGTCTTTGCTGCTCGCCAGGCTGATGGTTCGGATGACATTCCGGCGGCATCCCGATATTATGGATGAATGCTCCGCCGAGCTGTGCCCCATCAATTTCAATATCGCTTAAATTGGCGTCTGTGATTCGTGTTCCGGCTAATGTTACATTCTCAAAATACAATTTCTCACCGCACACATTCACGAACTTAGATCCTGCAACATTTGCATTATTAATGTCTAACATTTTCGCAGCATTTACAACTTCGATTCGTTCCATAGGACACCTCTTCATTAGAATTTATTTCCTAAATGATAGGATACTTGAATTTACTAGATTGACCCCATTTATATCTTGAGTAATTCTTAATCTACAGTTTATCCTTGTTCCATCCCTGTCATAAAGCCCTCTTTCACATCATCTGTCGTATCCCACTTCGACCAAGCAGCCTCTAGCAAGTTGCCCACTTGATCTTTGAAATAGAAGTATTTCGCTTCATTCTCGCCAAGCGTATGCAACTTTTCGACCTCGACGCCACTGTTCTTTAACGAATCATAGGTAAATTCGATATTCGGACAATTCAAGGCCATGATCGGAAACGGCTTTCCGTTTCTGGAAATTTGCAAGGGGTGATCGTCTTCTGTCTCGATGAGCAATAATGCAATGGCATGTTGGTGAGGATGATGCAATACGGCTAAATAGGAACCTCTGTCTTGAAACTTGTTGATGAGTTGAAAAGATAAATGCTTCGTGTACCATGCGATAGATTCATCTAGCTTTGGTGTAGGAACATAGACGTAACCGATTTGAGAAAAATGGAATGGTTGTGTCATGAAATACACTCCTTTGGGGGAAGTTTATTTGTTGTTTCATCAAACCATGTGTTGAAATCTTGACCGTTCTAACCCTGCTAGTGCTTCTTTGATGACGCTCGTATACTTCTCATATGTGGTCTGGTCCATGAGGCGGAAGTATAAGCTCCTTAAAAAACGTTTTTTATTCCCGAAAAGAATGTCATCTTCCGGAAGATGCCCAGTTTTTGCATATGAACCTATCTCGTGGATCCAATCCCCCATTTCTTCATCGGAAATAAGCCCTCGGTGAAAAATCTTCATGACGACATTAACCATTCTCTCATCTTCACTATGAATGAAGGCGTAACGATCGACAGCTATTTTTCGCTTCATCACATGCAGGATTTCCATAAGATCTTCTCTATGAATCGATGGTAAGGAGGACACCGCAGCAAGCGCATCTGACGCATGAGCTATAGCATGAGCCCATCCCTTCCCCGGAACATAACCACGCAAATCCTTTTCCATATCAAAAAACGAGATTAGCTTATCTTTAATCTCTGATATTTCCTGCTCTGTAAGGAAATTTGAATGTTCGTGATACGATATGGCTAACGGAACAAATAATACCGAGAAGGCTCTAGTAAACACGGAGTCGGTGTTCATCTCACCCATGTTGAGAAAGGAATGGTTATCATCTAAGCTAAGTCGTAAAAGGTGCCGCATTTGATCTGCTGTAAACTCCTGATTTTTCGACCACATATACAATGTTGAATAGATGAGGTTGTCCCGATACTCTGAATCCACATCCCCAATATCTTCCATCATTTTAAGTGCCAATTCGTAAGCTAGCATATCCGAAGGAACACGGTAATCTTCTTGTTCTATGCGCAATAGAAGTTCTTTCATGACCATCGTAGAATTTTTCATATATCCACTCCTAATGAATGCGAGATTTCTTCTTGCAGATGCAGACCATTTCCTTGCTATCCTGGCACAGCTCTTCTTTATCCCAGCTTCCATAGACCTGTAAAACTTCGAATTCATTCGCGGCTAGTAACAGAATTAGCTCTTGTGGAAAGGTATATCGTAATTGTAAAGACTCATGGGATGCACCCATTTCCCTACCGTCTCGATCACGAATTATCTTCTCCGTCCGACATGATAGAATTTGCGAGATAGGGTCGTATTCTTCCACATGTCGCTCCACAACATCAAACATGGATTCATTTTTATATTGTTCTTGATACCGCTGCACTTGGCTTAATTCATGCAGTTGAGGGACTCTTGTCCCAAATATAAATACCCCGTCATCGTCCAAAAACTGGTATATCCCCTTTAGAAGCAGCTTCTGATCATGGTTCGTCAGTACATGTTGAAACGTATTTCCGACCATATACATCATGGAATACTGGAATCCCAACGCTAATTGCGTGACATCCATGGGTTGAAGCTTGATTCGCATACCATACTGCTTCGCTTTGTTCACTGCCATACACAGCATGGGTTCACTAAGATCAACGCCCTCGACATCATACCCTGCTAAAGCTAACGGAATGATAACTCTTCCTGTCCCGCAACCAAGATCTAGAATTTTCCCTTTCATCTGACTTGCCCATTCGAGAATTAGCGCATAGTCTTTCGAATAACCAGCATACTTAAAATCATAGGTTTGAGGATCATTATACATGTCATCCATTCACAATTTCCTTTCTCTAATCAACACACTGTTGTTGCCCAAGATCCTATAACAGCCCCCTTGAGCGTGCCAAGATTAGCCCCATTCCTAGCCTTGTATCTGACCATTCACCTGATGCGACCTTCAAGAATGCATCTTCAATATCAACATAAACGATATCAATGTGTTCGTCATCGTCTAATCTTTGATCCTGAACAAGATGGATTTGATTGGTGAAAAATAAAGTTACAGCTACAGAACCTGGTGGTACCAAGAATGTCCCTAATTCAATCAATTCTTGCGAAAATAATCCCGTTTCTTCTGCTAACTCACGAATAGCTCCATCATAGGGGTTCTCGTTATCTTTCACTTTCCCACCTGGTAATTCCAGTGTATTGGACTGCAATTCTTTCCTATACTGATAGACAAGAACTAACTTATGCTCATGGATAGCTAGCACTTTAACAATCTGTCGCGGCGTACGTGCTTCGTTCAAATCACACCTCAAGCGTAGAAGTCAACTGATCCATCGACTTTACTTGCATACGTTCTGAACTCTTGAATAAAAGCGTTCAACCATTCTTCTCCAAAATCGAGTGCCCCATCGAGCGTACCGATAAAATGTACATCCAAACTCATCACCCATAGACGACGAACCATGACGAAATCTTCAACGGCTTGCTCGTCCAAAGCCGAAAACGCTCGGACCGATCTGTACCCTTTCAATATCGCATTCCACGATATTTCAGCCTGCTCCGCGGATTGATTCCGCCTTCTTGAGATCAGAACTTGTGCTAAATCATAGGAGCGCCATCCATAACTTGACCATTCAAAGTCATAATGCGAGAAGAGTTCTCCGTCTTGATGCACATTGTTATTCCCATGCATATCGCCATGACATAATCCCCAATCCAAGCCTTGCCCTACTTTGGCATTGATTCTTGACGTGATCATCTCGACATATTCCTTCAGAAAAGCAGCATGTGGATGCTCCTCCCCAATATACTGAAGAATACGCTGAAGGGACTTATCCAAAAGCTGTTCTAGATTAAGCTCGTTTCTTGGTAGATTCATCTCCATCTGATCCATGGCAAGATGCAATTCGGCTGCCGAACGTCCAAACTTCATGCAAGCATCCACATCTTCTAACCGACTTTCATGCCCAGGTACAAACGGATACAGGACGACATATCTCTTACCCTCTGGAGCTTGAATGGCACAATAATAAGACTCGTCTCTCTTGCGTACGGGCGGTGCAACTTTGGTGAAGTTGCTATCCAGTGTATGATGAAGTTTATTTAATAGAGTCATCTCATATTGGACGTCTGCTTCCAATACTTCGGTTCGATAAACCCTTAATACATACTTCCCGTTCGATGTCGTAACCAGATAGGTGTCATTCAATCCTTTTAACAAATATGTACAAGTCTGCCAAGGACCCACAGAATACTCACCGGAAAACGTATCAAGAATATACGAGCTGTTAAGAACAGAACGTAAAACCATAGGATGTTGTGTCAATGTGTTCCCTCTCTTCTACTATTTTCCTAATTATACCATCAAGTACAACTTGCCGTAACATGTAACGAATAACTTCTCAATTAATCCCATTATAGAACACCTGTTCCTAAATGTAAATATTTTCATTTTGAAGTATGTTTGAACAGCAAAAAGGCCGCTTATCAGCAGCCTGCCTGAGTCCAGACTATTCTATTTTAAACCCATTAGATTCTTCGTTTTTCTATAAAATACAAGTGATGCATACTCATTAAGCCTCTTACATCCCCCAGTCTTGCAGAACCCCATTTTTCCATAGAAGTAACAATTACGCTCTTCTTCAAGAAGGGTTACAAGTTTCCAAGTCTTTGCTAGTGGATGAGTAAGCAACTAACTTACTTACACGAGGCGAATAATTAAGAAGTTCCCCACTGGTCCTGAAACGTAACGGCCGGTGGGGAACTATTTTGTTGTTACTTTCTAGGCTTAATCCTATAGTCATCCGTTCGGTTGGGGTGCGTTGGCTGCTTCACCGACAGCTAATAGGACTAGCTGCAGGTATAACAATACTAGCAACACTACATCTACATTAAAATAAATCCCGAGAAACTGTTCTATGATGCTGGCAAGGCTTCCTGGATTTGTCCATAGCGATCAGAACTGTCTATTTAGGGTTCTCAATTTTAACTCCATTTACATACCAAGAATTAGAGTCATCGCTTTTAGTTTTCAAATCCATCACAACGTAAGAACCATTAGCTTTTTCCCAATACACCAAAGCTTGTGACTTATCTGGATTTATTAGTAAGGCTGACATATAATCGCCTACATCAAGATTTTTTGCTCTCTCCTCACTATAAAAAGCGTCTATAAAAGAAGATCGTTCTTTTCTAGAGAAAGAAGATAGTAACTCATCATTGTTAAGATCATTTATAATCGTCCATTTTGTCAGCTCATGGTATCCACTGATATCACTGCTGTTTGCAAATGCCTTAGCCTCTTCACTTTTTAGGATTACTTCTCTTCCTTTAGTCCATGATTGATTTAAACGGTCCTCTACTTTTTTCACCATAGCTTGGTCTTCAGGGCTTACATTTGGTAAAAGAGAAGATTTAGTACCACTGGTATATGCGTTTGTACCAATTATTAATATGAAAGCGACTAATCCAAAGATGATAAATTTCTTATTCATTTTTTTCATTTTTAACACCCCTCCTAGAATAGTTATTTCTCACTATGAGTATTATCTGTAAGTTCCATTTCTATATAACTCAAAATATGCCCTAATTGGACCTGGAACGAAATCATAACTAGCGATATCTGTTATGTATTGAGAATCCCCACACTTCAAAGGTATTTATTTACACATTTAATACTAACAGCGAACAAATGGGTTAGTAGTGATGATTTCAACATATAATGGATCTATGAATATTTTATTCCATTTTCATATACTTTTCTTTCTTTTCTATATAAACGAATTACAAGATTCAATTCTCAATAAAACGGTTAACTAACAGATCAATTTAGTATCATCCACCAGATAACTTCCTCACTTTTCTCTTATAACCGTTTAAACACAAAAATAGGGGATAAAAAAACCTCCTAAACGTAAAAAAAGCCGCTTAACAGCAGCCATAATTAATCTAATATCTCCCTTTTGCGACTTTTTTATAAAATACAAGTGTTGCATACTCATTTAATCTCTTCCATTCCCCAGTCTTGCGATAGCCCATTTTCTCATATAGGTAACAGTTACGCACTTCTTCAAGAAGGGTTGCAAGCTCCCAAGTCTTCGCACGAGGATACATACTTTCTACGAATTCAATTGCTCGTTGAGCAATCCCTTGTCCTTGATATGAAGGTGAAATAAACATCGGACTTATTCCGAAGCGTGTCTCCGTTTCGTCCCAATATACACGGATAGCTCCCACTAGAATTTGATCATGCGTCAGAATTTTATAAAACGAGCCGTAAGGATGATTGATTCTCGCAATGACTCTCTCGATACTTTCACAGGCTGGATTTGTATCGAAGTCTTGATATTTAGCCAGCAACGGGGCAAATGTCTTTACTTGCATGGCATAGATCGTGTTCGCATCCGACTCGTCTGCTTTTTCTAATACGATGCTATACATAAGCCACCCCTTATCTATGAAAAAAACCTAACCGAGGTCCATCTCGAAAACACTTCTATTTCACGCATCGAAACATCAGAAACAACGGAATTCGCATTCTTCGCTTAAACTCATCTTGATGTTCAAATAACTCTGGTCTTGGGGAGCACTCCCGAACATCCTCAATTGTGAATCCCGCCTGCTTCAATGCTTGGAAATAGGCCTCAAACGTTCTGTGATATTTGACGACACTCTCCCCGATCCATGGTTCTGTCCGTTTTCCTAATTCGAAGTATTCGTCAACGATCCAGTTCGATCTTTTGCCGGAAATTTCTGCACTTGCCATGGAAGACGTTAGAACAGGGTGTTGTACACTAAAAATAAACTCCCCACCCGGGACTAATGCATGATGGATATGGCCGAACGTTGGTTGAATATCTTGCACATAATGAAGGGCAAGCCGAGATATCGCTATATCGTATGTATGTTGCGGATAATTCCAACCTTCGATTGTAGCATGATGGATCTGACTATTTGTCGTATCTAATCGCGTCCGTGCCTCATGTACCATGTTGGATGAACCCTCAACACCCTCGTAATATTTACATCCCTGCTGCAATAGCTCATATCCGAACCTTCCATCCCAACATCCTAAATCTAGAACCGTTTTACCAGTAAAATCCCCCATAAGTTCAAGCAGAACGGGTTTCTCTATGATGTTATTCGGACTATCCTGGCGGTTCCTTCTCAATAAATATTGCTGGAGAAACTCCGCATTGTCGTAGACGGATGATCCGTCATATTCCATTTTCATCCCCCCTATGCATCCTGGATCTAATTTTCGAAAATCTCAGTGTTATGTAAGGTTCTCTTCTTCTCCAACTGTATGGCAATCGGCATCAATACAAGGGCAGAGACCACTAGTGCTGCCGGTATCACGAAAATCGCAGGCTGATATCCCGGAATAAGAAACGGCAGCAAATAACCGATCAACGACGCGGTCTGAGATAAGAAAACATACAGGCTGGATCCAAAGCCAATGCGCGTATGGAACATCCTTTGCACATATCCCATGGCAACACCGTATAGAACGGAAACATAGAAGGAATATAAGGGCTGAACCATAAAAAAGACGTAAAGCGGCGGGCTTAACGAATAGGTTATGTACACAACGAGCGCAAACAAGCTTGCAATAAAAATGATCCGTTTGCTTCCGTACTTGGCTGCCCAGTAACCGGCTAACGTCATGAACAAAAGCTCAAAAACCGCTTGCACACTCCACAAATATGACATCAGCTGCGGCTCGCCGAATTTCTGAACCACCACCAATGGGAGGTACAACCCACGAAGTGCATCACCGCAAGATAGCAATAACAATGCAATCAGCATCACGAGGGAAAAAGGTTCGCCTTTGCTTACATTCGCGACCGAAGTCTCTTCTTGTTCTTTATAAATCAATAGCAAAGTGAACAATAGTACATAACCCAATAAATTCCCCCATAAAATGCCTCGGAAATCAGAGAGTATATACAAATTCGCACCGATTAATAAGCCGCTAAAAAACCCAACGCTATAAGTCGTACGAAGCCAAATCTGTGCCATTTCGAAAAAGCTTGCCGCATTCCGCATGAAATGCTTGCGTGCCATGGCGAACAATTGTCCCATGATGAGACCGGACGGTGCGACAGCCAGTACCATGCCTACTAATGTCAACGCATACGTTGAAGCCTGCATGTAAATGGTTAATCCGATAATACATAACAGGCTAGCTACAAGCGGAAGGGTTTTCTTGCGTTGAATCTTATCGCTGATTAACCCAACGACAATGGTCGTTATCATGTTAAGTAAGAGGGAAATCGAAAATATAGATGTAATCTCAAGCTTGCTAAGACCAATGGCATCCCTCATATATACCGCATTCATCGGGGCTAAGATCCCCATTCCGATTCCATACAGAAACATGCCTACGATTAGGGGAATCGCATCTTGAATTCTAAAAAATGATTTGAAGTCAGCAAGCCACTTCATCCACCATTCACACTCCATTTCAATACCTGATATCGGTCATTCACCGTATCGTGATTCTTGACTGCCTATAGCCTAGCACATTGGAAGATATTGTGGGAGTGATTTTGAATAAAAAACCAGTCCAAGACACGATAAACGTGTAAGTCTGGTTTTTTTCACGATGTTGATTAATTGTTTGCACGATCGAATTGGATCATGATTTTCTTTTGACTGGGACCCAAACCTCACAAATTGAATCTACCTGATGTTCGTCAACCCAATAGTATTTTTCAATACATGGACCTTCCACCTGTTCAAAATTAGACGAAGGAAACCATTCGGAATAAATCCGTTTCCATACATTCTGGATCTCTAGACCAATTTCAATGTCCTCTGTCATTTTCTCCTTACTCTCAAATACAGCGTACGTTTGGGTTGGCACATGGAGAACGGTGAATTCAGTTGGGATATTCCCTTCCTCTGAAACCGCAGTTCCCATCAAATATCGCTTCGTACCATCTTCACTAAAATCAAAATAATAGCCATAGAGCAGCGTACCGGCAGGCCTCCCAGTCGCTTCATTAATCCTGTCATGCGTACCATCTTTCCAGATTCGCTCGACGAATGCAGGTATTTCTTGAAATGCATCGTACTTAATCACGACATCCTTGCCTATTACAATAGATGCCTGCTCTTCCGCGATACGATAATTCATTGCCACTTCTCCCTTAATCTGAATTTGAAAGGAGATTCGAGAGAAAGCCTTAAGCTTCACATTCATCTTCTTCGCCGCTAGTGGGGTGACCCCATGCAATCGTTGAAATGCCTTCGTAAATGCCTCAGGACTTTCGTAGCCGTACTTCAACGCAACATCAATAACCTTCATATCCGTCCCGACCAATTCTTCTGCCGCAAGCGTTAATCGTCGATTCCGAATATACTCCGTAACCGTAAAGCCAGTTAATGCATGAAACATCCGTTGAAAATGATATCTAGATGACAAAGCTTCCTTCGCAACGTCGTCGATTTGAATAACATCCTCTAAATGATCCTCGATATAATCGATCGCTTGGCGCATCAGTCTAAATGTTTCGATGACCCTCATCTCCTTTCCCCTTCAGTCTATAGGACCTGAATCTTTGAAGCCTGTTCTCGCGTGCATCATTTTGTCCGAACCATTCGTTGTAATCCCTTAATAAATACGTTCGTGAAGATCTGCAAGATTTCCTTCTACCTCACACAGATCTGCTATCCATAGCTATCAACTGACATAAGAAAAAGAGCCTACGCGTAGTAAGCTCCTTACTCTCATACCTATATTCATTACCCTTTCACTTATCGGGTGCAAGTAAATCTAGCATCGGTTTACGTGCTTCAGGCCCATAAGCTACACTCCCGACGGGGATAGCGTAATCTATTGCCTCACTGACTTTTGCAATCCAAATCGGTCCAAATCCCCCGCAAAGTTCTATCATCTGAACGCCGTCTTTCACAAGCTGTTTCGCAATTTGTACGACACGTTCTTTTTCTTCAAAATCGATACCGATCGCCGTAAATTTACAAACTTCATTGCCTGTCGTAATTGTGTTGTTCTCTGGACTAAATTGTGGGGATAAGTAGATGTATGCCCAGTTGTGAAGAGCCATAACATTATTCCTCCTATATGAGTAGTTCACGTGGATTCATTTTAGTTAAAAACAAGCAACAAAGCAAATTAGCATGCTCAATTCATCTTATCTTGCTGTGCATGTTTATCATTCAACAAAAAAGAGCCTACTCGAAGTAAGCTCCCCTCGCATGTTATAAGTTAAATAAGCTGCTTCCTTCTTTGACTTATTATTTTCGTTTTGCCAAAGATAACGATAATGGAATTAGGAGTACGGTGTATGCAGCAAGCACGTATAAGCAGAAAATAAATGAATTGGTGTAACTTATTGCATTCGCTTGCTGGTATCCATTCGCAAACAATTTATCAACCCCATCAGATGCTATTGCATGATTCTCTTTACATTCTGATGGCACAGTTTGGCTCACTCCATTCATTACATAGTAGCATTTTACAAATTGATCTAATTTCGCTTCACCTTTCTCAGATGTTAACGCATAGGCTGTTAGATGCTGACGAAGCTCCACCTTAGTCTGACTTGCCGCCTTATCCGTATTATGTCCAAGTGCGTTCAGCCATACAATACCGATAAGACCGATCCCGATGGCAAAGGCGACCTGCATGCCTGTCGTCAGAATTCCAGATGCTGATCCAATGTCAGGTTTACGCACTTTCGAGAGAACAATATTCGTCAGTGGTGCAGCGATGAAACCTTGGCCGATCCCGAGTACTGTCAGCGCAGGAATCCATAGGAATACATCCGGGGCCAATCCTGTGGAACGAACGGTGAGCGCAAGAGATACATACCCTACCACCGTCAATATAGACCCGAGGCTTAATACATGCGGACCTATCCTCGATGCCACACGAGCCGACATAAGTGACGCAAGGAAGTACCCTAGACCCATCGGTAAAATAACAGTACCGGCTTTCAGCGCCGTAAATCCAAGTCCAATTTGCAACAAATATGCAGCGATGAGGAAAAATGAAGCTTGCGATGACATCAAGAGAAAGACGATTAGCATCCCTATTCTAAATCCTCGCTGGCTGAACAAGCTCACATTCATGAGCGGGTCTCGTCTACTGCGCAACAACCTGATTTGAGTCCATACAAAGATGGCCAACACAGGTATGGATAAGATCATACTCATGACAAGCGTGAGCGGCCAGCCTTCTTTCTGCCCTTGTACGAGTGGATAGACCAGCAGCAATAGCCCCACGGAAATAATCGTGGCACCGAACCAGTCAAGTTTTGATTTCCCTAAACTCTTGGATTCCGGAATGAACGGAACCATACATAATATTAATGCTCCAATTGGTATGCTGAAGAAAAATACCACCCTCCACTCCAGACCCCAAGGGTTCCAGAATAACAAAAGTCCCCCAATTAATTGTCCTGTCGAAGCGGCTAGCCCCTGCGCTGCACCGTAAAGACCAAATATCATGCCCCTCTTCTCTGGCGGATATTGCGCTTGAATAAGGGACAATACTTGCGGTGATATCAGTGCTGCGCTTAATCCTTGAACGATCCTGACGATCGTGAGCATGCCAACTCCGTTCGACACGCCGCATAGCAAAGAACTAAGTGTAAAGCCGACAACCCCGATGAGCAGCATTCGCCTTCTCCCGAACCGATCGCCAAGGCGTCCTCCGATAATAAGAGCGACAGCATAGGCCAAAGTGTAGGCCGAGATAACGAATTGAACACCGAAGAAGTCGGCATGCAATCCGCGTTGAATCGACGGCATTGCCACATTGACAATAAAGATATTCGCCACCGCCATAAAGACCGAGAGCAGCATGACCGCGAGCATTAAATATGGACGTTGACTAGATTGAGCCACTATTTGCTGCCGGTCCAGGGACGCGGAAGTTACTTGGGACATAAGATCATTTTCCTCCTTGGCATCCTGGGTTGATTGACACAAGCCAGAATGATCCTATAGAATGAGCGAGACAGTTCTGTATCATTTTAAACGTATGATACAGACAGATCTGTCTCATGTCAATCATTATTTACCTTAATTTTGGAAATGGGTGATTACCATCGAAAAGAAAGAAAGCGCGAAAGAACGGATTTTACGGGTTGCATCCGATTTATTCTACAAGGACGGTGTGCGTGCTGTCGGTATCGATCGAATTATTGAAGAGTCAGGCGTCGCCAAGGCAAGCTTTTACCGTAACTACCCGACAAAGGATAGCCTTATTGTTGCATATCTAGAACTTAGGCACGACCGTAGAACAGATCATGTTGAAGCCGTAAAACTCAGATATCCCAATTCGCCGAAAGAGCAACTATATAGCCTTCTCGATGAAGCGCTTGAGCGAATGACAAATCCAGAATTCCGTGGATGTCCGTTTATGAATGCCGTTGTTGAATTCCCAGATTTGGATCATCCAGGCCACCAGTGTGCTGTAGAAAGTCGTCACCGCATTTGGGATTCTATTGAGGATATCGCTAAGGAAGCCGGCGCCAGAAGTCCAACAGAGCTTGTATCCCAGCTTAGGATGTTGATTGACGGAGCAACGATGAATGCTTACATCGATAAAGCTTCTTTTCGTTCAGAATACTTCATTAATGCGGCGAAGCAGTTGATCGAAGATCAATGTTCTGTTCATTCCCCGACATAAAAGAAACCCGGCAGCCAGAACGTGAAGAAGTTCTTGACTGCTGGGTTTTAATACATACCTCTTAAACCGTTGAATTCTAATCAGAAAATGATAGATTATTCCCTTCTCATTCGCATGGCAGTAATAAAGTAGACAATCAGGATACAGCCAAAAAGGTTCCATATACTTGGTATCCTTACGACAGCTAGATAAAGACCACATGGCAATGACCAAATCGTAACAATAAACATGAGGATTGCATTTCTGTATAACGAAGCAAAGATACCTAAGATCGCCGGGAGTATCAACATCAATAAAATGATTAGAATCGTACCTTTACCCGCGTGCGTGCTTGTATATGGATTCCAGAACAATAACATTGCACAGAGAATGATGCATCCCACGGATGCTAGGACACCCGCCTTTGACCATTTTGATTTCAAGGTAAGCCACCTCTCTCTAACAATTCCTTCCATCGGTAAGACGTTGTTATCTTCAGAAAGTTGAGCGGCAATGAAACCATGCCATAACAAAAAAGGCAGCCGTTGTTCATGGACGACAGCCTGTATTGAATCCTTCGCTGATATTTATTAGATAAACTAAAGTTTCGATGCGCCAATCATTACCCCTGTATCCCCGGGGTCTTTCACCGCTATTTGGGTAATCGCCCAATAGTCGAAGGATTCGCGAGGAATTTTCTCTACCGTAAGTACGGCACTGCCCGTTTCAATCGTCTCATTCATCACAACCAGCGGATAATCAAAGGCTATTTGGAATTTCTCGGGCGTTATTTTTTTCGACTGTAATCGTTCCACTTTTCCCATATGAGGACTTGAGCCGCCTGTTACCCAGAAATGATCGATAAACTCCTGCTTGGTCTCTTGGCGCAGTGAAGGTGATAAGACGGCATATTGCATAGCCCCGCTTCTTGTTTGTACGCCACGAATCCACGTATGAACTGCTTCTTCTGGAGATTGCGCTTCAAGTCCTCGCTCTAGACTATCCACTTGCATTGACAACTTGGATGCATCCGGCATGGTCACATCAATTCGATCGTCCTGAAACGCTACTTTCCCTTGAAGCTGTTCCACAATGGCTTTCAAAGATACCATGGCAGTTCCCTTATCCATCATGAGTTTAAAGGCACTACCAGCAAATTCTACGTTGTTGATAAAAATCCGCGGTCCCGATTCCGCAGCGAAGATCGAGCTCGAGACGAGCATAATTCCCGCACATACAGCAAGCCATACTCTCGAAGTTTTATTCATCAAATCCCTCCTCTTCAAATCATTCCCAATCGACTTGAAAATGACTCGGACGTTCATGAAATGAAGAGTGCGATCATGATTGACTCCAGCGTTGATCACATAACACGACGGACGTTTCGATTTTCCTCATAATATCATCCGGTATGATTCTCTTGTAGGCTTGCGATGCATCATCCTTCTTAATCACCGTGAATACACATAGAGTTTTCCATTTTCAGGTTTGATAAATCCCTTTCCTCTATACCCTCGGCGGATTAACTCATCCGTTAGTTCTTTCATAAACGCCCCGTGACTTACGACTAATACATTTGCGTCTTTATAGTTGTCTTCAATCCGATTGATTACTTGCTGTGCTCTTAATTGTGTATCCATTCTACCCTCGGCTTGCGATTTATGGGAGAAATACCACGCTACTCGCCCCATCAGCAACCATAAATTATAATGCAATTTGATGTTAGATTGGTTGACAGCATTCATCTTGATTTCTCTCAATTGATCTGTCGTAACCACTGGCCCTTGATAGATCTGTTCAGCCGTGGCAACAGCCCTTAACAAATCGCTTGAAATGCATATATCCCACGCCTGGCCCTTGTTAGGGTTAGCAGATGGGTACACATCCGATTGATTATAGGCTTCTACCCATTGATTGAATTGATCCGCTGTCATCCATGAATTCTGAGCTGTATACGTAACTTTGAAATGCCTAACTAAACCAATTTTCATAGAACTCCTTCATTCATTTCCATATGATTTTTGGATATTAGTACATGAGATCCTCTCGTATTTCTAGCCCATGCTCCGTGCAATAATCTCTGTATTTCTTCATGACTGTAAATATATCATCCTGCCCGATGATATTATCATTCTCGTCAAAATATTGAAGCGCTCCACCCAAAATAAACAAGGTTACGACCTCTTCATTCCCAGTTATTAGCGTTTGTATGTCACCGGGGGGTTCAAAAAGAAATGTGCCCGGTCTAGCAACCCAATCCCGTCCTTCATATCTCCATTCCCCTTGGATATTGTAGCCAATCACACTACCGCCAGTATGTCTGTGACGAGTCAAAGTTTTGTTGGCTTTGATCTTGAATAGATAGGTCCACATTCCTGTAGCTAAATCAAACCTTAATGGTTTAAAATGACAATTCACTTCCACTTCATCGAAAGGTACCCATGGATTCTCATCCAGATGAACCACCCTTTCAGGTAATTGGATACTCTCCGCGAGCTTAATAACGGCTTCTTGAATTAATGGATTCATAACCATGTTTCCCTCTCTTTAGCTAACGCTGCATTAGCGACAACTTTTCTGACTACATAATTCGCTTAAAATAACACTGTTAAATTCTGTGGAGATACAATCCATAAACACTTGGTCGTGCAGCTTACCATTCCGATATTTCACTTCTCTTCTCCGACCATATTCTTTGAAACCTGCCTTCTGATACGCGGCAATGCCTGCCTGGTTAAACGCGTATACGGATAACATGACATTGTGTAATCCGAGTATTGTGAACGCATAGTCTAGCATTAATTGCGTAGTTTCTGTTCCGTATCCCTTACCATGGTAGTTGACCTCGCCAATGACAATGCCGAATTCTGCATTTCTATCCTGAATATCTGCTAAATAGGTCAATCCAATGGGCTTGAAAGTCTCCAATTCATAAATCGTGAAGAACACGTATTGTTTGTTTCGAATAAATTGATCATAAGCATCATTTTGCTCTTCTAATGTCAAAGGTCTCATGCTCGCTGTTGTTCGATTGATGGTAAAATCATTATTCCATTGATAATACAAGTATATATGCTCTTTTTGAAGCGGGCCTAAACCCACTTTAGATCCTGCAAAATTAATGATGGGCTTTGAACTGTCCATGATTTCACCTCAGGTTATTCTTACAAATCACATACTCTTTCTCTATTTCAATTCGTTAAGATATTTGATGAGTTCTAATGTGGCAAACTGAACATGTCAGCCATGATATCCTCGAATATGGAATATGCCATGTAACCCCTCCTTTTCACTAACTGTATTCTACATAATAACCAAAAGTCTATATTTTTGTCTATTTTTAGGCTATGATTATGGTGAAATAAGGATTTCACTTACGACGAAACGCAAAAACAGCACTTCAGATGCCTTGCATCCATGTGCTGTTTTTTTAGTATGCGAAATCGTATTAGATATTACAGGCAAGCCCTAGCTTATGTAACACAGCTTCCAAATCACGCTTAGTTTCCTGATTCGTGATCATGCCTTCCTTGTTCATTTTCAAAGTAATATGAGGAATGATCAATGTTCCACCTTCTACAATGACAGCATTGATCATATTTAACGTAAGTAAAAGTGAAGCATGCGCCTTGTCTCCGCCCATTGGCGTTGGCGATGCACTGATAACCGCCGTAGGTTTATTGATAAATTCTCCCGATGAAACCAGCCAATCCAGCGCATTCTTCAAGACACCCGGCACACCATTCCCATATTCGGGCGTACATATCAGGACACCATCAGCCTCATTGATCTGTTTTCTTAGTTCTCTAACCTCACTTGCGCCTTCATCCGTATCATGGTCAGGGTTAAAATGCGGAAGTTCGCCCAATCCGTTATACACGGAAAACTTCATATTTTCTGGAGCGAGCGCAATCATGGCATTCATTAATGCTGTATTTGAAGATTGTTGCCGTAAACTTCCCGATATCGCTAAAATATGTATGTCTTTTTCCATCTTCATCATCCTATCTATTCAGCCTCTAAAAAACCAAATCATCAATAAATAGCTTAATTTGAGAAATATGATGTTGACTATGCCATACAAACCTTTGAAGAGCAATGTCCAAAGTGATCTTGTCCAGTACTTGGGTTCTTAATGTTCGTTGATAATCATCTGGTTGTAGACACCGGAGCAGTATGGCAAACCGCGCATGAAGCGTTTCTAATAGTACAAGTGAGTTTTCAATAGGCACTTCCCTGTAATCGGATAGCTCTGCCCATAAATCTTCACGATATGAACTCGACATCGGTTCGTCTTCAGTTAACGCTCTTTTGAACCGCAAATAGGCATTCAAGTCATTGTCCGCGATGTGATGCACGATTTGTTGAACGGTCCATCCATCTTGACGATAGGGGATGTGCAGTTGGGTAGGCTCAAGTACTTGAATCGTATTTCGAATCGTCTTTGAGATTTCTGGAATTTGATTGATCAGATTTTCGCGTTCCCCAGATGAAAGATTTGTAATTGCTTCAAACTGGCCTATAGGAAATCGTATGTTCATATATCCTCCAATCCCTAGCATCTAGGAAATAAAATAGGTTATGGCTAAACTAATCAGCCCTGAAATAATGAACGCGAATGGCTTCTGCTTGAACTTCATGATTCTGTTCTCAAGTACGTACTTTACCGGCCCTTGATTCTTAATATCTTGGGATTCCCTTTCTAATTCAAGCGTTGCATTGACGGCATCAAAACTATTCCCGGGTACGACGAAACGATTCCCGAAAGATCTTCCTTCCATAGAGAAGAAGATTCCTATCACAAGCACAAATAAGCTAAGGTAAAAAGAAACCGTAGAAAAAGCATATCCGTAATAAGAACTAATACACAGTGCGGCTACAAATACTAACACAACCGTCATCCCGATGAAGATACTTAGGTATTTCCATGTATTCCTTATACTCCGCAATGCCCCACCTCCAAATGGCTTCAGTCGTGACTTTTATATATATTGAGATATCATAAGCATATTTCCTTCATTATCTTTAAAAGAAAAACTTTGATGATCTCTATAAGATTCAATTGGGAAGACTTCTACTCCATTGTTCAACAACCGGCTATGAGCAGATTCAATGTCTCGGGTATTCAATGAGAACACGGGCTTGGTTACAATCACTTTATTCTCTGTCTTAAATAAATGCATCACGTATTTCCCATCCAGGGTTAATTCAACAAAATCATGAAACTGATGTTCGCCGAGCTGAAATCCAAGATTTTTACAGTACCAGTCGCTGGTTCGTTCTAAATCCTGTGCATACAACATGATGCCAAGAATATCCTTTTGGATGATGGGATCTTCACTTTTATGCTGTTTTGGAATTTGATCTAGTTAAATAAACAACACCATAAGTTCATCATCAACATACGATCCACCGATCTTCAGCGCATTTCTATCTCTCCCATATGTCTCAAAACCTAGTGAATGATATAGCTTTTGGGCAGGTTCATTATTCGAAATAACAGATAAGTAGATTCGTTCTATTCCATCCATTGTTTTTGCCTTATTTATGGCTTGCAACATTAACATCTTCCCGATTCCCTGCCTGCGTTGTTCCATATCCACGTACATCGCAACGATATTTGTCCGATGTTTTAGTTTGATTTTCTTTTCCAAAATCAACGTAACTACACCGACCAACTGGCCATTGAAAAAAGCCCCATACGTATAGAGATCCGGATTCCTCAATCTGGATTCAAAATGATCTAATGTATAGGCTTGCTCTTCTTCATAACTGGAGCTAAATGCCTCGGGATGAGCTTGTAGTCCTTGTAATCTCAAATTTCTATATAATGCTGCGTCATGAGAGTCAAGAGTTCTGATTTGCATAGGTGCCTCCTACCTCACACAAGATTAAGGTCAATTTATGTTTCTCCAGCAATAATTAGCTGCGCGATAAAATCGCCTTATATAGTTTAATGACGCTGACATGCATCCCTTCATGATACAAGCTAAAGCTGAGAAATTGTTGTGGCGTCGCAAGCGTCATGCCGAGTGAAGTTGTATAAGGTTGCGCGAGTTCCTCATCTAAACGGTGCTGTAATGCTTCACGAATCCGATCGATCTGCCCATTGAGCAGTACTTCAAGCTCTTGAAGGCTAGGGACGGTTACGGAGTCATGCCTATTCAGCGGTGAAGTTCCATTTTCGAAATGTTCCTTGAATCCTTCTGGCATCTGTAAAGGAAGACCCAAATACTGAAAAGCAAATCGTTCCAATACAACATAAATGTGCCCAAGATTCCAACGAATCGTATTTCGGAATCCCTCTGGAACTTGATCTGCCATGTCCTCTGTTACACCGTCCAAGATTTTTAAAGTCTGGCTTCGTACAAAGGACATCTGTGTGAAAACAAAGTGTTCCATCACGATCACTCCTCTAATTATGGATTTGAGTAAACTCGTATACAAAATCAATAGGCAGCAGCGGTTCTTCCGTAACAATTTCACTTTGATGTTGTGCACGTATCTTCAATTGCTCCGGGTTCAACGTAGTTATGTCGCTCGTTTGATGTAAAATAATATAAAGCAATGTATGACGAATTTTCATGAAATCATGCAAGTACGAGACTTCTTCAACCGTAACCGTATTCTGCTTCAAGTACCCTCTCATAAAACAATGGAAAAACGTTCGATAATATTCCTCTTTGTTCTCATATTTCTTCGCTGGATACCAAAGGGCATAGTATAAAGTAATTCCAATATCATTAATAAAATAGGTATAATGGCAATCATCAAAGTCAAACACATGCATGTTCTGCCCGTCCAGGTAAAAGTTCTTCTGATGAAGATCGGCATGAACGAGGCCATAGGTATCTCTTGTCTGAGGGATCAACCGTAGCCGATTAACCCTTTCCTTCAAGATATCGATCATGACATCATTGGGCATCAAATATGTTTCCGCTCTTAATTGCTCTTCCACTTCCCACGCCTGGCGTTTGTATTTCGCAGAACTTACTTCATATTTTTTGGTGGCGCGGTGTATGTTCCCGATGAGCTCTCCCCATGCTTCAAAAAGCGACTCGTTCCATACTTCCGTGGATATCGCATTTCCGCGTGCTTTTTCATAGGATATTACCAGAAATGAGCCCTGATCCTTAGGGATTTCCTCGATCCATTGCCCTTTCGCGGATGGAATGGCTCTCGCAACCGTTATCCCTTGATCTGCCAAATGATTCAACCACTCCAACTCACCCATGATATAATCCACGGTGCGCCGAATCGTGTGGGTGATCTTCAAAACGTACGATTTACCATTCTTCGCGTATTCGTATACAAAACTCTCGAACCCTCCCAAGGATCGTACATCACCAGGTTCGATATCATATCTTTGGATCGCTTCATTCAGAATGTCTTCAGTAAATTGTGCTTTAATTTCAGGTATCATGTAGAGGTCTCCTAGATTCTTAAAATGTCGCCTCCAACGTCCACTTCAATCGGCGAATCCATTCTTGTTTCACGTCATGATTCGCATGAATGATTCGACACATGACTTGGAGTACGCGAGATACAGCGTAAATTTGAATCAAATCGCTTGATACGGGTTGATCCGAATGAGAACGATATGCATGCAAAAAGGTATTGCTTAATTGTTTGGCATTTCCGGGATAATGTAACGTGACGAACCAAATTACCCAAGCTATATCCTGCAAATAACTACCCCAACCAGACCATTCCCAATCAACTACGGACAGCCCATTTGGCGTATAGATCACATTATGTGGGCCGTAATCACCATGAACTAAAACAGGTTCGCCCATATCCTGATGATTTAATAAGGCATGAGCCTCTTTCAATAACGCTTTTGGAATATAATCAAGTAATTCAAGATCACAATTGATTAAATTAAGTTGCGGAAGGTGAACATTAATATCAACCTGTCTAATTCGATGAATATCTGTAGCAAGATGTTTACCTAATTGGTCAAAAAGTTCCTCAGACCTCTCAATATCGCGTTGATCTAATATCTTCTGGCCATTTATCCCCGCAACATAATCCATGATCATAAAACGGAATCCATCCTCTTCAAACGTTTCGAATACTCGAGGAGTTAATGGATTATCATGTATCATATATAAACAATTCAATTCAGCGACGCCATCCAACTGTTCTGCATGTGATATTTTAGCTATTAAAGGCTGAGGCATTCCTTCAAGGATGTAAGCTAAATTCGTATACCCGCCTGTTAGTGGTTTCAGTGTAATATTCGGGTATTTACGCTGTAGAATACTTTCAAACATGTAGCGCCCACCACTCCTTAACAATGCATAGGCTTAGTTGGCATCCCCTATATAGCACGGCTTCAAGGCTTCATCCTGCAAATTTTTCACTAATGTTTTCGGGTAAACACGAACTTCATGCAATCGACTAATCTCAACCCATTCTACACCGATTTGATCGTTATCCAGTTGGGTAGCTTGCGTTACATCTACATTTGTCGTCATCGTGCATTCGAAATAGAACTCAACCTGATGAAAATCAGCATCCCACGCAGCGAATTCATGATGTTTTCCAATGTACTCTCGAACGTAAACAATATCTTTTACATCTACCTCACACCCTAGTTCTTCCATACACTCACGTTGTACCGTTTCTCGAAGTTGTTCATATTTCTCCTGCCCGCCACCCGGAAACAAATAGTATTCCCCTTGTTCATCGCGATTTTTGGTTAATAGGATCCGATGATCTTGTATAATCATAGCTTTCGCTGAATTACGTATAGGTTTCATATTCATTTTCAAACTCCTTCTTGTTCCATTCCTAGAACCTCTTATATCTACGTTTACGGATCGGTTCCTGCTTCTTTGTCATGAGAAATAGATACCACCAGATGATAATCAACACATCACTGATGCCAACATAAATCGCACCTGCCGATCCCGCGATCGCCTGATCAGCAATGTATCTGAACTCGGTCACGCCTTCCGGCCGTCCCATCGCAATAATGAGCGTAAGCACAAAGGATGCCGCCACATTGGTTACTTGAATGAAAGACATCAGCACTAACCTTAACCGGATCAAAGAAACAACACTTGTCACCAGTGTTGCTCCCATAATGATGTAATAGATCATGATTATCCACAAAGGCTCCGTAGTTCCCATGACTCACCTCGTCAGATCTATTTTACGGAAATGAACATTATCTCAACTTAGCAATCTGCATATTGCACTCTAGCTATAGACTAATAAAGTGGGTTCATTCCATATGATTTCCTTCCTACGAGTGTGACATCTAGCTCATCTACTCGATCGCGATATGCTCCGAAACTCTGACTAATAATAAATCGATAAGTTCCTCATCCATATACTGATATTCATCGGGAATATCCAGACAAATGACAGTTTTCGCGCTAATCTCTTGAGCGAACTTCGATTGTATTCTTCGCAAATGCTTCTTCTCCATCACGAAAACTATGTCTGCCCATCCGATATGACCCGCAGTCACTTTTATCCGTGCGTTCTCTTCTGTTCCTGCAGACCTGACCTGGAATTGATCATAAGGTTGAAAAATCTTCTCTGCAGTTAGACTTCTCCATTTATTTCGGCTACAAACAAACAATAACTTACGCATGTACGAGGAAGAACCTCCTTCATGAATACAACAAACTACCTCGAATCCGATCCTTGCATTCTCTATCGCGTTGCTTGCAATATCCGTTGGATATGTCCATCAGACTCTTTCAATTTATTCTTAATAAATGGGTCTGTATTTTCCGGAAGATCCTTCATACTAAAGAATTGAGCTGCTAATACTTCGACGCCATCCGGCTGGATTTCACCTTCAAATTCGGTACAAGCATAGCCAATGACAACATTATAGTATTCATGACCGTTTCGTAGTTTCGTATACAACTCTTTGCCCGAGAAGACGCCAATCAACTGTAGAGATTTCAAGGTAAGCCCAATTTCTTCTTTTACCTCACGGATCGCGCATTCTTCTACGGACTCGCCTAATTCCATTAATCCACCTGGAACACCCCACACGTTATTCACATACTGAACAAGTAATATCTCCGCCTGTGGATTGATGACGATGACACTTGGTCTAACTAGGATAAGCGGTGAACTGCCTACAAGCTCACGAATCGATTCTATGTATCCCATAGTATACCTCCATTTTCACGCTGGATTTATTTATGCCTCACTAGATTTCAGGAAAATGTGATTTAACCTTTGTATCGCTTGCTTCAAGTTTGTCACTTTATTGTGTTGGAGCCACATGTCTACATCCTTTAAATGCCGGATCAGAGGTGTCTGATGTTGAAAGATGCTATGGGGCAATAGTTCCTCTTGCTTGTTCCTAGCAAATTTAGCTTTACCAACCAACCACTCCACAAATCTGCGACTTCTGTAATACATCGTTCCTAAATAGATTCTAAGCTTGGATCGTTCAACGGGCTTCAAGAAAGATACCTCCCTATCACGGCACAATCATCATCTATACATCCTCATTAAATAATCTTTGAATGAATTCGACTCGGTTACCAAATGGATCCCGACACTCGAAACGCACATACCCAGTGATCGGTACGGATTCCAGAATCTCCACGGCATGCTGATCCAGCAAACTTCTTATTTTATCAAGATCACGTACTTCATAAGCCAAATGAGCTTTGGTCTTGGACCTGTCAACGCCATCTTCCGTCCCAATGTGTAGGGCTTGTGCTCCGATTTGAACCCAGAACCCGCCTCTTCCTTCTAAGGAAGCTGGTTTAGGAATTTCGTTAAGTTGTAACAGCTCACAGTAAAAACGTCTCGCGGCTAACTCTTGGTTTTTCGGAATCGTAATTTGTGCATGATGAAACCCAACAATCATTGGAATTCCTCCTTCTCGTACCCAAACAATGAATATCCAATATGATCCTATTTCTTAGTTGTTAGGTAATAAATAAACCCGACCTTGGATTAAGATCATCTGAGGCCGGGTTGCTTACTGCAGATACTTCATTTTACATTATTATACATAAGATGCTAGATAGATTCTATCTCGAATTACTTACGGCTTTTCATCATCATTTTGTCTATTATCGTTCGAGCTCCGTAATACATGACGATGAATATGATAATTCCTACAAGTATCCGTGACCATCCAAAACTAATGTTAGGCCCGAAGGAGACTTGTGACGCGAAGTGGTCTACATCGCTATTACTATTCATAATATCCGGAACATAGTTGCCAGTTAACCACATCCCTTGAACAATCTTCCACCCATAACCGATCATAAGCAATGCAGCCGTGACGATAATGGTTTCGATGCTGAGTCGTTTATTTAGCTTCATGGTGTTGCATGACCCCCATTCCATTCCTTATGAAACTGTCTGATGTACTCTTCCATAAATTGATGTCTGCTCTCAGCTAGCTCTCTAGCATACGGTGTATTCATTAAATCCTTCAGTTTAAATAGTTTGTCTTCAAAATGTTGAATCGCTGTTTTATCGAATGAATGGTGCCCATCCTCGTTTTCCTTGATCTCCGGGTTATAAATGAGTTGCCCCTTCCAGCCTGAATATGCAAAAGTCCTCGCAATCCCGATTGCGCCAAGCGCATCCAACCGATCCGCATCTTGAACGACCTGACCTTCCAATGTTGCTAGAGGTGCGTTCTTCCCCCCGTTATAGGACATGTTGGAGATAATATACATCACTTGATCGATTACGCTTGGATCGTCTTCCGTTATCATTAACCAATCATGTACCTTATCGAGTCCTTTTTGTTTGGATTCGTTTAACTTTTCATCCGCTACATCATGAAGGAGTGCTGCTAACTCACAAACATAATTATCCGCGCGTTCTCTTCTTGCAATCTCGAGCGCTAGCTGTCGAACACGATGAATATGCCACCAGTCATGACCGCTGGGATCCTTCTCTAAATATTGCTTAGCAAATTGCTCTGCCAACTGAATTACTTCATCTTTCGTTTTTCGCATATTCAACCTCTTCGTTGTTATTCATTTTCAGTTCACGTCTGTCCATCGATCTCAATGACTTGCTCAGGATTCTCATATCGTCTCAGAATTAAATAAGCGACTAGAAATAGAACCGTCGTAAATTCTAGCATAATATCAGTGATCACATCCGTAACAGTCCCAATGACCCATGAATCGATCACATATCCCAAAAAATAGGAAATCCCCCATTGGATCAAACCAATACTAACCAGGATCATAAAAAACTCCCATGTCCTTCCCTTAACCATCTGATTACTTCGTGAAATCGGATTATTGCCATATGTTCCTTCCAAAATAATAATGTAATTCACGAAAAGGAATCGGGTTGTATAGACCAATCCTGGCACAATAAAACAAATCATACCGATGATTACTAGAAACTTAACAATAATTCCGAATCCGATGACTTTCGGCCAGAACTTAACACCTTGTTGGAACGACTCTTTTACGCTGATTGTTCTCTCTTTCATCATTTGAGGGAACATAAAGCAGATGATGACCGAGGGGACGATGGATAACAATAAGTTCAAAATGAAAGTAATCATGACAGTTCTGCTTGTTATCGTCCCTATATCTATATCGATTAACAAGAAATTTTTTATCGCTTCAACCGGTAGAGCGACGATCATTACGATGCAAATGATCTTCATGATATTCTTGATGTATAAGCCCCAGGCTTTTCGAAGTAAATTCATTCCCTGCAATTCATTCTCAAGCTCAAAATTATTCATGAATGACTCCCTTTTCCTCAAGACTTAAAATACATGTGGATCGGTTAACACCGCCCACTGTATCGCAGGCCTTTCATCTGAATCCAAGGTTATCGTTCCTACCAACATTCCCGTGTTATTAGGGGTCTCCAGAAAGTGATATAACATAAATCTAATAATGCTAGACATGTGTAACCCCAGTAACGCTTGTGAAGGAATCCAATGAAGTTCACCTTCCTCGGAGTTTATGAACTGCGTCTGATCGGTATTCCCAAAATAAACATATTGCTGTCTGATCTCATCGTTCTTGATTCTCAAGAGAATATAGCGAAGTTTTAGGTCATGGATTTCAGATTCTTCAATGCCTGATTCTTCATAAATCTCTCGTAGGCATGCCCGCATGGGATCATTCAATTCATGAGGTTCAAGATGGCCTCCAAGTCCGCTCCAGAATTCTACGTCAGAGAACTTATTCGGAGATTTCTTTATCATAAGCACGTTATCTTGATGAAAAATAAAAGCCGTAGCCATCTGCCGTAGTTCCATCCGAATCACCTTTTCATTTCCAAGAGTCTTTCTTGCAACATCAATAAACGCCTGGCGCAATTGATCAGCTCACAAGACCATCCTACTTACTGGCAGCAATTAATTCTTCCATTTTAAACAGCGAGTGTACATGGAGCCCGATTTCCTCAAGCTTCCGTCGTCCCTCCGGGTTTCGCTCAATGACACATATCACATCTTGAACGATAGCTCCCGCTTCTCTTAAATCCGCCGTACTGAGAATAACTTGCCCGCCAGTCGTGATCACGTCTTCGATGATACAAATTCTTTTCCCTTGAATCGCAGCACCCTCTGCTAATTTTGAGGTTCCATAAGTTTTGGCTTTCTTTCTGACGAAAGCAGCGGGCACGCCCGATTTGAGCGACATCGCAGTTGCAATCGGGATTCCCCCCATTTCAAGACCCGCCAATACTTCAATCCCTTGAGGAATCATTCGAACCAACTCTTCAGATACCTTATTCAATACACCTGGCTCTGCCTCAAAAAGATATTTATCGAAGTATTCATTCGATATCTGCCCTGATCGTAGTGTGAAGGAACCCGTAAGGTGTGCAACTTCGTAAATCTCTCTTGCAAGGTTTTGGGAATTCATGTGATCCTCCTGGGATTTTCCATATATTATAATATGCTTTCCCGAAAATATCTAACATCATTAGACAAAATAACTAAGATTTCTCATATATGACTTGAAAAATAAGACAGCCCTCCACTGGAGAACTGCCTCTCAAGCTTAAAAAACACGAATATCCTGTACCTGATATGGATAATCCATCTGTTTTTGAATATTTCCGACATCTTCAGCACTCAAAAAGAGCCCGATGAGATAAAGCTCTAAATCTATCGAAGTAGCGACTCCCCCGCCCGTAATGATTTTTCCATCATGTACAATCCTAGCTTGAACAACTTCTGTACAATAGGGCTCAAATAATTCCACCTTAACTCCCTCGTGCCGAAACCGCCAGGAACAAAGACAATATCATAAGTCGATAAATCGGGGTTGATCTTGTTCGCTTTCACCGTCATACCGAGTTCATCCGTGATCTCTTCTTGCAGCGCACAAATCTCCCAGGTTGAATCTTTCGTCGACTCAAAATACTGCAATCGTGTAATGACATCATAAAACCCCACAAAATCAAGAAATGTGATGCCATTGAATAAAATAAATGCTATTTTCATTCCAGCATGCTCCTTATACAGGCGTTATCTTGTTACGATTTAGTCGTCCCTGGTGTATTCTCTCGCTTGAAAGTTCTACGAATTGCCAATCACCGTTCCAAATGTAATTTTCATATTCGGGGCACTCACCAAATAGGAATCGATCGATAATATTTGAGATAGATTCAGTTCAATTTCATATTGTCGCTCTGCATCACTCCGAGTCAGCCCGCGTTGGATTAGATTCGCAATAACTTCTTCCCTATTGCCGGGAGGAGAACCTAAGCCGTCTTCAAGAATAGATTGAAATAATTGTTCTTTCTCCGCTTCATTCATATGCACATCCAGAAAGTTCACTTTATCACTGACTCTGCATTGAATATGACGAACACCCAGTTGACTCAGATAAATAGGAAGCTTAAGTCCGATATTCCCATCTTTCCCAAGTCGTTTCTGGTCATTTTCAAAGAGCTTCTGAAGTATTCCCAAATTAGCGACATTGGACGAATCTTCTCCATGCAGAACGATATTGGACATCGCCGAAATCCAGTGTGGTTCCATGCAGATAATCATCCCACCATCCACGACCGAACGAATCATTTTGCCAAGGATTGCTTGCGGGTCTGTCATATGCAACAAAAAAGCATGGCATATCGCAATATCGTATTGCGGTTCTGCTTGCAATTCTTCGATGTTACGTACGATGAATGTTGTTTTATAGGGAAGGTTTTTATAGATTTCCTTCGCTTTATCGATTAACTTCTCCCCTTGATCCATTCCCGTATAGGATGAGCCAGGCGGAAGTAAAGGCAGCAGTTTCAACCCTAAATAACCGTATCCGCACCCATAGTCTACGATATGAACTGGCGATTGAATTTTCCAAACCTGCTTAACCAAGAACTCAAGATAATCATCATTGTAATAGAGATTTCTCGTATTCTTTAAATACTCGATTTTCGTATCCCAATAATATTCTTCCATGTTGATGATCCTTTCTTCATTCTTGCAGGTGCAAGTTTCGTTGTAATGATGCAGATGTAAAATATGGCTTATTCGATCAGCTTGATCAGCCCTCACGAAACCTATAGAACGATAGAAAACATCCGCATCATAGCTATCCGTATGTAATACGAGCATTCGATAATGAGCCTGCGCTCTTCGAATAATTTCATGGACTAACTCTCTGCCAACTCCCATTCGTCGGTAGGCTTCTAACACGTACATTCTCCGTAACCGACCTACACCTGGTTCAAAATGATAAGGATCTTGGTTTAAGCCACAAATCCCAATGAGTTCCTTGCCTTTAAATGCTCCAAGAAGCACTTCTCCAGTGTGATCAAATCGATTATGACCTTCTATAAAGTCATTCATTAATCTTTGCATATGTCGATACCCTGCACGATTGCTCTCTTCAAGTATTTCATTTAATACAGTACGGTCTAATTGGACTATTTCTTGAATCTCGAAATCACTCATCTGCGTTCATATCTCCCCGCAAAAATGTTGGTCAAAGCCTAAGCCAGATGTCTTCTTAAGAAGTCAACAACATTATGAAATGCCCGCTGTACAGATGGCTCATGGAAATGCTGATCAAACCCATGATCCCCACCCTCGATCGTGATCAGTCTCGTATCGACACCATACTCCTGAAGTTTCTCGTTCATGATTACAGATTGTTCGTAGGGTACATCGGTATCTTGATTCCCGTGCAACAATAAGGTAGGCGGAAACTCCGAAGTCAAATTTTGAATCGGATTCATCCTCGTTAATTTCGCCTTGTCGCGAATACGATCGTACCCTGTTACCTCGGAAACCCAATTCCCTTGCTGCCGGCAAAATAGGTAATAATTAAAACGATCCCACGACCCATCCGTTATCTCTCGGTCTCCTAGCAACTCGTAAGCATTACTTCTATGAACCATGGGTCTGCTGCAATAATGCTCACTTGGATTCGCTAACCAATCACCGAGAATATCACCATAGCCATAAAAAGAGACGATCGCTTTCGCTTTGAATCCCATCGTTCCAGCTAATAAGCTCAGATAGCCTCCTGCGGAACTCCCCATCAAGATAATCTGACTCGCATCAAAATCATACCATTGTATCGCCGTATTTTTTACCCAGGTCAAGGCATCACGAATATCTTCGATAATCCATTCCATCTTCGTCTCAGGAGCTAATCGGTAATCTATACTAATCACACTGAAACCCGCATTTGTGAAAAACTCGATTTGTTCCTGCGGCAACCAAGATTTACTTCCGAATATTAAAGCTCCCCCATGGAAATATACGATTACCGGCGTACTTCTGCCCTGATCAAACACATCGGCATACAGGCTGCAATTCTCCAGCTCTTTATATATTCTGGTTTGTTTCATCCGAGCCATTCCTCCTGACTTTTGATCCCCCTAGTCACTTTCCTAATTCTTGATTGAATGCTTCGCCAATGGGCGTTAAGATTCCATCCATGCTTACGGAATTCTTCTCCTTACGATACGCTACTAGTTTCTCGTCGCCTTTATTTATGGCCCAATTCATCAATACTTCTCGATCCCCTTCATAGCTATACAACGGAACACTAAATCCACAGGATGTTTTGACACTATGAATTTCTGAGACGATGATCTGTCTGTAACCTGGGTAAAGATTAAAATGAACTGCCAATTCACTCCATTCCTCGGAACCTGGAAGCACAACCCTTCCATCTCCATAGAGACGCAGAATAAGCGGCTTACCTTGTAACGCCATGAACATATATGTCATCCGATTGGTTTCCATCAAATGAGCACTTGTTTCGTTGCCACTTCCCGTCAAATCCAGATAGGCAACTTTGTTAGGTGATAGGATTCGAAATACATCGTGACCTTTGGGTGAAATATTAACATGCCCCTTCGTCGCAGCAGACCCCACAAAAAACATATGCTGCGCATGGATAAATGACTCATGCTCAGGCAATAAGCTATCATAGCTGGTACCCAATGTTATCCCCTCCGTGAAATGTATTTGATATTATGTAACTGCAATATGAAGTAATAGGTATCTTTTATCCATAAAACAATAAAAACACGAAAACCCGGCCCTTAGAAATCTCTAACTTAGACCGGGTCATGGATCGCAAAATATCTTCCACAATTATACAATTAATACATAATAAACGTAAGCCCCTTGATGTAAATTGGAGGAGGTTGAGGAACCTTGATGATCCGCCTTCCTTTTTAATGTTCAAAGATGACCATACCTTAGGTGTTATTTTGACTCCATCTCACTTTCCCAAAAAGGGCCGTCTTCTTGATCGATATATCTTCGGATCACATCACGCACAGCAGCAGGAAGTACATTATGCCGTTCCATTTCGTGTATTGGAATCCAATAAAATTCCAGATGACTTTCGTTAGACACAGCCTCTGCAGGATAGTTCAACTCTGATAATTCAACACGAAACATATGGTTTATTTCCTGATGATATGTATCATCCGTTTCATAATCTGCCTCGACACACCCTATATATTTTTGAACAGTAGATTCTTGGCCGAACTCTTCTTTGATTTCTCTCGAAAGTGTAGCACGTATCCCCTCTTTGAACTCGACATGGCCTCCAGGTAGAAACGTATTATCCATCCCTTTGCAATGCGCAACTAAGATATGACCCTCTGATAAAATGACGCCTCTTGCGAGTACATGATATTTTTGATTCAGCATTTTCATAACAACTCGATTCCCCTTTATTCGTAGTTCATCATTCATGAAGTTCGTGCGTATTGATCGTTGCTTTGCGAAACAGAATGCTAGCGATGACGATACCCAATAGAAATCCTGATATTGGCGAAACCACAAGTATTCCAAGAACATTCGTACTTGATGTGAAAATCAGTTTTAGCGTCACTAGGCTAATCAATGTGATTAGAACGATGAGCCAGTACACGCATTTTCTTTTCCAATGAATCTTTGTAATCGCCAGTGCAGAATGAGGTATTCTCATGAATAGCATGACAATTAGGCACATCTGAACCAGCACTCCCATGATCGAGAGTGAATATTGAAGCAGCTTATACACCGGAAGCGTAAAATAGGAACGTTGTAAGAAAGTAGAATTTTCAACGAAATAACCTGTCTTATGTGTGAACGAATCAATAAATATATGACTATAGAAGCCGATAATTACAGAACTCAAAAATATTACCCACTTCGTTACGTCTCGAACATCAAAGTAACGGATGAGCGCATATGACTTGGTATCCAAATGAAAGATAGAAGGCAAATGAAGTGCCACAGGCTTCATAATGATCTGGAGCAGAAGCATGATTAGTACACATAAAGGAAGTGCCTGTAACAGCAGCCCCTTGTGGGTATGACCGATGAGCTGATAGGGCTCTAAAGCTAGGAAATACTCAAAATCTGGGGACATACTTCCCAGAACAAGACCTGCAATACTAACATATCGCGGTTTGATCCATTGGATGGGTAATGCGTATAAGGGATGAGCAAATGTAAAAGGCAACACACCACGCCTCTCTGTGTGAATATTGGTTAAGAATTACATCTTACCATCTTTCACGACATCCGAAAAACCGTCCAGAATAACCATCCCTCGATGTAAGGTAAATGATACCGTTCTCCCTTGTACAGTCATTGATTCTTCATTATCAAATGGTGTGAACGCTTCTTTGTTAAGTTTAAATAATCGATCTTTCATGTCATCCTTATTCGCATAGCCTATATTGCCAAATGTCATATTCATCATTAAGAAGTCATCATTCACAAATAAATTATCCTTATGATGATCTAAGATCTCGAACAGATCGATCCCATGGACGCCACTCGTACTACCGATATCTCCGAGCTTCATCATATAGGTATTCCCCGAACCCTTTGAATCGTAGGATATTTGATAAGCTTCATTCGTTAACGACGAAAACATAGAATAATGCATATTAGAAAGGGTACTCCCGCTCCAATCGATCATCAGATCGCTAATCATCATATGTTGTGGATCTTCATGAATTTTAGATACCAGACGTTCCAAGCTCTCACTCCAATGGATATCTTGAATGTGCGCTGTGTATATTTTTGTTTCTACTGTCTTCCCACTACAAGCAGTAAGTAGAATCAATGAACAACATAAGAGGATTAGTTTATACATTATTTCTCCTTTCCTGAATCTTCAATGAGTTTATTGTTCAATATGAACTCCCTTGAAACAACAACAAGACCCGGTAATACCGGATCCCCGTCTCAATAATCGTTTTCGTTCTCTACTTCACTTTTGAATAACTTTCGAGCATGTCATCACGAATCAGTTCTATATTTTTTCGGGTTCTGATATATTCTTTGATCTGATTTTTAATATTGGGGTATAAAATAACATCATCTAATTCCGATACAGAAATCCACCTAACTTCTGATTGATACGGATCGGGCTTATCGGGTAGTTTGGGCACTGCATTTTCTTTGAGCGTACAATCGAATATGATGTTTAGGATATGTGTGTCTGTGTCATAATCTCCAGATTGCTGATGGGGTGCGTATTCATATACCATTGCGATAGGACCGACTACAACGGCTGCTCCGGTTTCTTCCAGCATTTCTCTTACGACTCCATCTTCTAAAGTCTCTCCAGGTTCTGCACCACCGCCCGGTAAATTGTAGTGCACCCCTGCCTCATCTTTATATTCAATGCATAGCACTCGATTATCTTGAATAACTAATGCCGTAGGTCTTACACGAATATGGTACATATGTAATTCTCCTTATTGTTTGGGGTCACTTTCACCATAAGCTCTTCTCTTGCCCCAATTAACCAAGGATGAACTAATTTCAATTTTTCTCGTTGTTCCCAGATTGTGTCTAAATAGATCAGAATGGCTTGATCCATCTCAAGTGCATTCACCTTATCTCTCATTTCCTGTAAATAGGCATGTTCCCCTGGTAAATTCCATGAGATCTTATCCGATACAAATAAAATCTTATCTACCATGCTTGCCTGAGGTTTATGCGTTGTATGACTTTCGATCGCATTCAGGATGTCAGGGTTTGTGATTTCAAATATTTCCTCAGCCATAGCCTTGGAAAGTTTCTGGTGAACACTCCTTGCATATTGACGTTCATCATCAAGAATTTCAATTGAAAGACCTTCAGCCAACTGCAACATTCTAGGGACAGGAATGACATTACTAATATCATGAAGAAGAGCCGCTTGTACGACTATATCAGCAATACTCGCATCATAGAGCTCCGCAATTCGCTGGGCTTCACGAGCTACCTGTAGGGTATGATCCAGTGTTCTTATATCCTGATGCAAAGTGAAGAAAACCGTCACATCATCCTGAACAGTTCCTGTTAGCTTAAACCCTTCACAATAGGGTTGCAGAATTGAATTCATGAGATTACCTCCGCTGAACGAGTTATCGTCTCGAACAATCTTTTAATTTCCTAAAAAGATGGGTGTAATTTCTGTTTCGGTAACTTGCTGATTCACATAAGACACTTGATAGGCCTTCGCTAACGCTCTTGAACTAATCACTTTGAAGATCTGATCCTCCTGATAATGTACCGCTACACCATCATCCATCGCAATGCCATTCCCTATTTTTTGCTCCTGTAATAATCGATGATAACTCGATCTTCTATCCACCTCTTCATCATAATGAGGACAACTACTTCCCTTTAGAAAACCCAGACATTCGAGCCGCGTAAGTTCACCAGGTATTGAATCTGTTACCCCTTCTTGAAACCAACAGATCGAACCCGCACTTAACCCTGCTAATACCACGTCATTTTCCCATGCTTTTCGGATGTATTGATCTACTTTCCACGCTTTCCATAGAAGCAGCATATTCTTTGTGTTCCCGCCACCCACATACAGAATGTCCTTATCCAATAGGTAATCTTCAAGGTCCTTGGGTGTGTTTTGAAAAAGTGATAGATGCGACGGAACACAATCATATGCGCTGAAAGCTTTATAAAACCCTTGAATATAACCTTCTGCATCTCCACTTGCTGTTGGAATAAAGCACACTTTGGGACGTGCAGAATGCGATTGTTGTAAAATATACGTATCTAGCAGCGGATTCTCTGGTTCCTGGGAAAACCCTCCGCCCCCCATGGCAATGATTTGCTTCAAATGGATCATCTCCTTAAGAAATCAATCACTTACATTAAGTCGGATTTTTAGGCGTTGGTACTGCAGGATTATTATCTCCGCCCATACGTCTTCGTGATGTCTCCATCCTGCCTACTGCAGGGACATGTTTTCCAGCTTTTGCTAACCCAAATGCAGGCATGTTCCCATAGATACATTCATATTGACCGGGTTGTATCTTATAGGTCTCATGGAAAATACCCACCGTCCCGTCGGTTCCCACGGATTTGTTGAATTTCTTCCAAGCCTCTAGATGAATTCCACCCCTTGCATACTTCTCTAGCTGCTCATAGGTTTTCCAATACTGTATTAACGTAACGCCTCTCCAATTCCATGAAAACTCCGTACTAATAAACCCAATGTCCGGGTTTTGATATAGCTCTTTAACCATAGGACCCATTGCTTTGGCCACAGGTATCCATTTATGAAATGCCATCAACCGATTCACCCTCATGCCAATAATAAACACGACAAATGAACCATCCATTTCTGCTGAAAAACGACCAGGGAATACTTTCGCCATCGCAATCTCTCCTATTTTATTAAATCTCCATATCATGTCTCAAAGATTAGAAATATTAGTTTATGAGCTCACGCAGATTTGCTTAATGTACGCCTTGATCCGTAATGCAACCTCCTCAGGAGATAACACACTCGTATCTATTAAAGGCATTGCGGGATCAAAGGATTGCTCTGCATTCATCACAATCCAATGATTAAATTCTTGATGATCTTGGATGGATTGATCATCCCACCCTCTAGCTCTCAAGCGAGTCTCGCGAACTTCATCACTACAATGCAAACCAATATAATAGACTCTAAAATGATCCTTAAGGTCAACTTTGTCAAACTCCCATGGCAAAAAGGTACCACACAATATCGTCATTCGCTGGTTTAGAGCCATTTGGTGTGCGACATGGATCCATATGTTTTTGATTTTATCCCAATCATCTACGGGACCCCATAACGCATCTAGATCCAGAACAACATGTTCAGGGCATTCCCTGTATAATTCTGTTATCACTCTAGTCTTACCTGAACCGGAGGCACCGGTGATTAGAAATAACGGTGTTTGATTCACTTCATCCCGTCCTTATCAAGAATTACGTTGTACATAGTTCTCGATCTGTTTTTTATGGTGCTCGTCGTGCGGAACAAATCCTATTAAGTACTCCCGAATGCTAAATTTATTCTGATCGCCATCCAGATATTCTTGTACGTACTCCTCTTCACTTAATCCGGAGATATCATGGATAATCTTCGTTCTGTAATCTACGAATTGCTGAACAATTCCCTCTTTTGTTTGGGTCTTCGCATACTCTCTAGCATTCGCATTAAACTCGTCAAAATTCAAATGCCTTACTGTTAAAGGCTTTTTCTGTTTAATCTTTTCAATGGCTTCCTCGTAAAAATATTTATCCCACAGCATAATATGGCTAATAACATCTTTTAATGACCATTTCCCTTCTTCTAATGATGAATTCCAATGAGCTTCATCCAGATCATTCAGTGTCATGACATAGGGAATAAACGATTTGAATTCTTCTATCATTTCTATCGTATTAGGCATCATGTATATCTCCTTCACTATTCAAATAGATCTTTGGTATGTAAGATATTCTCCAGAAAAGACCATTTCCCTGTGGCGAATTGTTAAAATTTCTCAACGAATTCGCCCTTATAAACAGAAAAGCTCCGCTCTTCCTTTATCATCGAAAGAGCGGAGCCTCATAATAGCAATCAAATCTAGTTAGAACGTGCTCGCTTTACTTGTATCTGGACACCATCTGGAAGTACGGTAATACCGGATCAAAGCATCAACCGCTTCTGCTGTCCGAAGATGGGTAAGCGCCTCTGACGCGTAGGCTCTTACATAACGATCTTTGCTGTTAAGCGCTTTCTCCAAAGATCGGACAACTTGTAATGCATCCCCTTCTTTACCGATGCGCAGCAGAGACAGCGCTGCCGTATAACCAAGCTTATTTGTGATATAGCTTTGCATGTTTTCATACATATCATTCGATTTGGTCTGATCATCCGTTTCGTCGCACAGAGAATCTACTAATGCTCTCGACAAGGCCGGAACGGCTTCGCCTCCTACATTTCCAATCATACCCAGTGCTTCGATTGCATTCCGACGAACCCAATCGCTCTCATCCTGCAATCGCACTATTAGCGCTGGTACAGCATCGTTTTCTGCCGATCCAATCATACCGAGCACGAAAGCAGCTAGCGCTCTTCGCTTCTCGTCTGCATGCTCCAATACCTGAAGCAACCCGGGAATCGCATGGGTTGATGTGCCTTGCAAACCGTATGCAGCTCTCTCGGCTACCTGCGTCGTCCCTTTTGTGAGATGCTCGAGCAACTCCTCAACGCCTTTTGTCCCCATATGCCCGAGTGCATAAGCAGCGTTCAACGCCGTCGTTTCTATATCGTTCAATAGAAGCCCCAGCGCAGGCACCAAAGAATCTCCCGTTTCCCCTAACAGCCCTAATTCGTCAGCTGCCTGCGCACGAACGGACTCCTTGTCGGACAGCAGCCCTTGTTTCAATTCGGATAATTTCGCATCATCCACAGGTGAATTATCTTGACATAAAGTGCGTTCTCCTCGCAACCAGTCCCATACGTCCTTCCATAGATTCAAATGGACAGACGGTGTTCCAGCAGGCACGACCATTTCCTGGCTTTGATGATTCCAGCTTGGATATTCCGGTGCACGCAGTCGGACAAACTGGAACTTGAGCATGTAACGATCCAAGTCAGACACGTTGAGCGAAGCTTTATGCCACAAATCGAAATGCACCAAGACCATGGTACCCGCTTTGCCGGTTGGCAACAGCGTCTCTCCGCGATCGCCGATAAATTTCTCGTAATATTGCGTGCCGGGCATGATCGCGGTAGGTCCCATATCCTCGGTTATGTCTTGTGTATAATAGAAAATCATCGCCCACCAAGGCCGGTGGTTTCGCATGGAGGACCAGTAGCCATCTTTGTGCCATTGCCCCCCACCCGGTAGTTGGTTTCCAGGTTGGTTATAATGACAGTGCCGATGCGGATGCATATAGTAGTCGGGTCCCAGAACGCTCGTTAAGGCACCCTTTACCACCGGCGTATCGAAAAACTCCATTATCGAAGGAACCCGAGGTAATATGTTATTGCCTGGATTGCCTTCTTCATGTAAAACATGATAGATCTGATCCATGGTGTCTTGATGAAGCTGTGTTGGCAAGTCATTCTGCAATACCAGGTAGCCCTTGGTTATGAATTGCATCATTTGTTCATCTGTCAACAAATTTTTACGATCCAACATGATCACTCACTCTCTTCATTTCAACTTCTTTCGGTAATTATTGTAACAATTCATCTCATTGATGTATTTACATAAATGTCCGTGTTTTGTACAATCGTCATGTTACTGACCATTCCTATATGCGAAAGGAAGTTGAATAAGAAAATGGATTTCGCAGCTTTTCATCCCTATGTGAGTTATGCCACACGTTACCCATTTTCCAAAGGACAAGAGAGCTTAAATCGTCATTGTTACTCTTCATCACTCTATTTAATCAGTGAGGGATATGGACTGGTACGCACCTGCGACCGCACATACCCAACCGTTCCGGGGTCCCTCGTGTATATTCCGGCAGGTCAGCCTCACGATTGGATAGCCGACAGCCATGATCCGATGGTTCATGTTTGCTGTTATTTCGATTGGGTTCACGTGGATCGCCGGGCATATTTCAGCCATCCCAGCGTGATTTGTTATGATGCCACTCAACTGGTACCAGCCTTAATCGGTCCCGCTTTCCCTTTGATGATTCCTGAGCATGTCAAAGTAGAGAAGCTTCAGGTATGGAAAGACTTTTTCCAAAAATTTTATACCGAAAACCAATACCCGAACGAACACACCTACATTCGCAATGTTAAGAACCAAAGCTATTTTCTACAGTTTATTGAGTTTTTCCTTACTTTCGTCCTCAAAGACGACCAATTTCCGGACCAGCGGATGTATAAGCTTTTGGAACGACTAGATCAGGATCTGGTGCATGGCCATTTGCAGCCCTTGGAATCCTACTACAAGGAACTCCGAATAAGCCGCGGCTATTTCTTTGAGCTGTTCAAGAATGCAACGGGCTTGCCGCCCACGCAGTATATTAACCGATTCCGCATCCATCGTACGATGGATGATTTACGCAATACAAATATCAGCATCACGGAGATCGCCTATAAACACGGCTTCTCTTCCGTACATTACTTCTCTAAGCTTTTCCGTCAATTGAACGGTCAGTCTCCACGGAAGTACCGGGAAGATCGAAATGATTTCCTATAATGATGTGCACACTTTAGAATGAATACCTTCACAAATCTAGTAATGACAGAGATTTCGCCATTACTCTTTTCCCCATACTTTAAATATCTCTTTCAATTCATTGGATGTATTTATTATAAAATCATTCACTACCTTTTCATGAAAGTAGATCGGTTCAATCTTTGGTTCATTCTTCTCATCTTGAAGCCAATGCAGCTTGGAATCTCTGTATTTACTAACTTCTGTCTCTGTAACGAACGGGTCGATCGAAAAAGCTCTAGCACTTTTCAATTTGGTAAAGACATTTTCGGACCATTGCCCGGATCTCATAATATGGAACTCGACTTGGCCAGCCTCTTGATTGTATGTACTTCTTAGATCTTTCATATCACCGCTATAATCCTTCTCAAAGTCAGCATAGACCGTATCTGTCCACCTTCCATCTGTATAAATATGAGCAAAATACCCCCATACATACGCTTTCCAGTCCGGGTCTGGATTCTGGTGCAAATAATCTAAACAATGCTTTGTAAGCTTCTCTATGTTAGGTAATTTATCTTCATACACGAGGTGAGTCATACCCTTATCTTTCCTCGTTATATTGTCCCGCATATGAATGGCATCCGGCGCGATACTCCCTAACAGAAAGCTTGGCGATGGGTCAGTAATCGAAGTATGTATCGCTGTTGCGAAGTGAACCATAGGCCAAGGCACATCGATAACCTCCTATTTTTAAATATCACGCGGTAAGTTCCTTAAAATAATAAATCAATCAGATCTCATAGTATTGATATCTTTCCATCCAATCGCTACTTCTATTAGCATTTCTTCCCCAATTTTTATCGCTTTTTTTCTTATGATCTGTCCACCCAATTTGATGTAAAATTGTAATGATGGATTTTCCTCAAGAACCCATACCATAACCGACGCATAATCTCTTGATTTAAAATGGTTCATAAGTGTCTCTACCATTTGCTTGCCGTAACGTTTCCTTTGGGCTTCTTCAAGTAAATATATGGCATAGATTTCCGCATCGTATCCGTCTTCTACTTCTCTGGCCATTCCACCATTTATAAAACCGATGATTCTACCATGCTCAACAGCCACGTAAGTCACTTCATCGTTATGGGGATGACTTAATATTCTCTCCCATCTTACTTGCCGATCCGCAACCTTCATTTTAGATAAATATGTATTTGAAATTATGCCTGCATAGGTCGTTAACCAACTATGAACGTGAACGTATGCTAGATCAGCAGCGTCATGTAATGAAGCGATCCTTATATTCATGAATTATCAAATCCTCCTATTTTAAAGGATATGAAGAGACATTCTAGATAACGTTTTGATAATGACGACGCAGTCTAGTATTGAAAACACTACTCTTCAAGTTAAGATTCAACTATTAAATCGAGTACAGTCTCGCCATGAATAATCTCGCCGGTTTCAACAAAACCGAATTCCTTATACAATTTATTGACGACACTATTGTCTGGGACATGGGAAATTCTGATCTTTGCATTGCTTTGTTTGCTCCTAATCATACGTATGATTTCCCCAAGCGCAGCTCTTCCGTACCCCATTTTTTGAAATCTTCCATCCACCATAAATCTAATAATCCAAAAATAACCGTCATCGGGATACGGCTCTTCATCGAACAAAGCAAAACCAACCATTTCCTCATGACTATAGATGCCATAAGGCTTTGAAGAAGGTTCTTTTTCTGCCTTTTTTAATGAATCCGAATTGGGAGCCACAAATTTCTCCTGATAGGCATGTGGCTTAAGGTCAAGACACTCTTTTCTATTATCATCTGTAATAGGCTTTAACTTCACTGTTACGTTGGACAACGTATTCACTCCTTGTTTTTGCTGATGTGATCCAATAATGAGTTAACTTCTGCAGTCGTTCTTAACATAATGATTTTCTTACTTTGAGCGTATTTATTCAATTTATCCATAATTCCGGGTCGACTATCTCGTCTGAAATTCCATACCCACTTGATAAACTTGAAGTCTAATCGTTCTGGGCATCCTTCTGTCAAATCAGGCCTCGTTTTTCCATGGTACATGATTCTACGTTTAATAATTCTGTAGGTTGTTACCCAGCGTGATAAATCAAAAAATATGATTGTATCCGCTTCAGACATTCGAATCTCTAATGTTCGACCATAGTTACCATCAATAATCCATTCATTTTTAAGGATTAATTCTTTTTGAAAGGTATCCCATTCATCTTTGGGAGTAGGGATCCACCCCGGTTTCCAATATAATGCATCTAAATGATACACCGGCAATTGCGTAAGTTCTCCGAGTTTATGAGAAAATGTGGATTTCCCTGAGCCCCCGGAACCTATGATGACGATTTTTTTCATAATGGGTGTCTCCTGTTTCATGTAATACGAGGTTTTAGCATTGCCAAATCAATATTCCGTTGTCATACCTTCTTCGATAAAAAAATATGGATTTGGACCAGATTTCACCGTTGTGGAAAGTTGAGTTATTAATATTGAAAACTATTTACCGGGCAGTTGGATGCCGCGCCAGCCGCTTACATCGCATTGGCCATATTCATTATCACCCACAGCAACCACCGTGCCGTCCGATTTAAGCCCGACGGTATGGGCACAACCCGCCGCAATCGCCACAATATCGCGCCAATCACTTACATTACATTGGATATACTTATTCCAACCCACAGCCGCCACAGTACCGTCCGATTTAAGGCCGATGGTATGATTACTACCCACCGCTATCGCCACAATACCGCGCCAGCCGCTTACATCGCATTGGTCATGTTTATTCAAACCCACAGCCGTCACCGTACCGTCCGATTTAAGACCGATGGTATGAAGATAACCCGCCGCGACCGCCACAATATCATGCCAGCCGCTTACATTGCATTCACCTTCATTATTTCGGCCCACTGCTACCACCGTGCCATCCGATTTAAGCCCAATGGTACGACACCAACCCGCCGCAACCGCTACAATATCGCGCCAGTCGTTTACATCGCATTGGTCATGCTTATTCCAACCCACAGCCGCCACAGTACTGTCAGATTTAAGACCGATTGTATGAGCATTACCCGTGTTCGTCGCCATATGAACATTACCAGCCGCGATCGCCACAATATCGCGCCAACCGCTTACATCACATTGGCCAAATTTATTATCACCCACAGCCGTCACCGTGCCGTCAGATTTAAGCCCAACGGTATGACGGCGACCCGCCGCTATGGTATCTTTAGGCCAGCGTTTCACCTTTAACGTCGCTTCTTTCGGAGAAATGTAATCCATGTCTTTCCTCCTCCTAGTCTAGATGATATTAACGAGATCTACATAAATTTTCGGATTTCATTCTTATTCACGATACCTCTTGATGATATTTTCATCCCATATCTGAACTTCTATGTATCTTTCCGGTCCTTTGTCACCACTTTGATTCCAATCTTGAGGAAGCCCAAGTTGCTTATAATAAGCATGATCTCGTCTTTTGTATACACTTGTTTTCGATATGGTTTATTATCTTCGTATCGCATCGTAGGAAACAGATCTCCATACGTAAAACTAATCCACCTGATAATTAACATTCATGATGCTTCTCTATATGTTCGAAATAACCTATCCCATTACTTTGTAAGGTATTTAATAATCTTTTTACTTCCTTAGGGGACTTCATCATAATGATCTTTGTTTTCTCTGCATGCTTCTCAAGTTTCTCAATAATAGCTGGTTTTTTGTCTTGCCTAAACCTCCAAGCATACTTAATAAATTGCCAATCTAATGACTCAGGGCACCCTTCATTTAAGTCAGGCCTTGTCTTACCATGATATTGAATTCTTCTCTTTATTACTCGATATATTGTAATCCATGGGGGTAAATCAAGAAAAAAAATCACATCCGCTGCCTGCACTCGAATGTCCATAGTCCTTCCATAGTAACCATCAATGATCCATTCATCTTTGGCTACTAAGTTTTTATTAAATTCAACCCATTCAACATCTGGCGTCTGTACCCATCCTGGCTTCCAAAAGTAAACATCCAGATGATACACAGGTAAATCTAGCAGATCTCCAAGTTGTCGTGAAAATGTTGATTTGCCCGAGCCGCTCGAACCGATTATCATTATTTTCATCACGAATGTCCTTTTCTTTCGAGATAATACGTTCAGAAATTCCGCTACATTCGTATATCGCAGCCATCAAATGGTAGACCCTTTTGTATGAGCTCGACTGCATCGACAATTGCTTTTTGCTGAAATGTATTCAGCTTGCTGTCATCTCCATCCCAACCGTTTAGCCACCAAAAGAAAGAACAAATATTTCGATAATCCATAAACATAGGAATCTGCTCAATCCAATAACGATCAAGTTGGTTGTGTTTGAAGTAGCCTTGTAAAAATTCATCCAAGAAACGTCTGGCGAACTCATTTTTTGATTCACGATCATCTTGTGGAGAACCCCACCATACGGCATGGGTTGCTGCTATAGCAATGTCCAACGCAAACCAGCCATATATCGAATCATCAAAATCAAAAACCGTGATGTCTCCATTTTCTATATGAAAATTGTAAGGATGAAAGTCATTATGGATTAATCCGTACGAATGGCGATCTTTGGGAAGCGCAGTGATCGAATTTTCAAGAGACTTTAATTTATCTAGAAGGATTTGATAAGACCCCTGATGTAGATGGGGATTCTCAATGTTCCATATGCTCCAGTGATCTCTTTTGACAGCAACATGTGCATCATCATAAGATTTGGTAATCAAATGCATCCTTCCCATGGTTTCTCCCCACTTGCGGAATATGTCAGGCCCCCACAATCGTGGGTTTGTTGTATTGAACACTTCTCCAGGTGCCATATGAAAAGCAGTTGCAATATACCACTTATCCCCCACGCTGAAAACGTCGGTTAATTGATGATTGATAGTTTCAATGGGTAACGATACGCCTACACTATGTTGAGCTAAATAGGATACCCAATCCACTTCCGCCTTGATTTTCCCAACAAATTCAAGCGGTTTCTCAGAGAATCGCAAGATGTAATTCTGATGATTTTTGGTGAACCGGTACACTTCATTACAAGAGTTGCTAATAAAAACTAACGTATCGGCATCAAATTGGAAGGATGCTGCCGCACTTTTCAATTGGTCTTGACTTACCATAGAATTTACCACTCCCAGTTAAGATGATACTAACGTGATGTACATAAACTTTCGGAATTCACTCTTATTCACGATATCTTTTAATGATATTTTCATCCCATATCTGAACTTCTATGTATCTTTCTGGTCCTTTGTCACCATTGAGATTCCAATCTTGCGGGACCCCAAATTGCTCGATAATAGGTATGATTTCGTCTTTCGTATATACTTGTTTTCGATATGGTTTATGATCTTCGTATCGCATCGTAGGAAACAGATCTCCATACGTAAAACTAATGGAATCCGCAGAAAACTCGTTCCAATCCATTCGGATGCTACTCGGGTTTTCATACCAGGTTCCGAGCCAACTACATGCTTCAAGCGTCATGTAATGAGGATATAAGTTCTCGGGGTTACCACCTTTAAGGAGGAACTGATCTCTAGCTTGCTTCTCCAGATCTCTTCGAATAGTATGATAATCATCACTCCGTTTACTCGCAAATATCCTCCCCTTATGCTTGATCGCATTGGAGACACGTGTTGCTTCCTCTATTGAAAGACTAGATAAATTCTTAAAGGGTCCAACATCCTTCTCAAAGTAATGGTACAGATCATAGCTCATGAAAATTCTCCCTAGTGTCCATCATTCAAATGGTCCGCATAACATTTTACGTATCTACTATTGCACTCTTCCTTGGTCAAAATAACGAATTCCATTGCCTTCTATTAATTTCGTTATCCCATTCTTATAATAAGGCATGAGTTCATCAGCTTTATCCATGTCCATCCAAGCGATTTCTAGGATTTCATTCGGTCTGATGATTTCTTCTTTTCCGCCTATAATCTCAGCTTTGAATGTGATAAATAATGCATGTTCTTGTGTCTTTTCAAAAACACATTCATTTAATGCAACGACCTCAAAAACTTGTACACATAGGCCGGTCTCTTCTTTCGTCTCTCTAATTGCCGCTTGTTCTAATGTTTCTCCTTTTTCAACCGCACCACCGGGAAGAGACCAACTCGCATTTCCTTTATTTTTTACCATGAGGACTTTGGATTTCGTTTCATCTAAGATCAATGCGTACGAAACATCAACTCTCTTCATTGAAAAAAACCCCTTCCGAATATTATACAATTATTACATATTTGAGATATAAAGTCTCGCAAATCACGAATAAACTAAGGACACATTGATTGTCTGAATTCATATTTTTATACTAATTAAATGCACGAAATTTCACATAACGTTGTTACTTTTTTCATCAAGCTGTCCAGATAGAATACCTGCTCTCCTAATGATTTCAACTCTTTGTCCGCTGCCTTCTAATCTCATAATCATCTGAATTGCAGTTTCAAAATTCATAATCACATAACCTGTTTTCTCGTAACCTCCAGGCATTTGCACAAATTTATGTACTTTCACTAAAAACCATACCGTGTAGGTATCTGTACTCTCCCAATACCAACAAGCAAATGGAATTCTCTCACGATCTAATACGAGGCCTGCTTCTTCCATCACTTCCCGATCTAGTGCTTCATCTAATGATTCATTTCCTTCTATCCTGCCTCCAATCGTCGTTAACCCTTGTTCCTCTCGATCCCACACCATAATCAAATTCCCACTGCTAAGTACAGGCACACAATGAACTCCAGCGATTTTCTTATCTGTAGGCAGTTCAGATCATAAATCATACACATGTTTGTCATTTCTACTTTGGGCAAATGGATGACCACCTCATCTTTAGTTGTTCTTATTCAAATTGTATTTCGTCACTATGCTTAACACTCGAAAACCATCTCAAGATGCTATTATGATGATTGATTATCTGGATGGCTGTGAGATCTTGTGAACCCCATGTGCTATGTGCATCCTTCACAAGTGTGACCTTATATCCGAGACTAAATGCTCTTCTACATGTGGTATCAACACATAGATCGGTTTGAATACCCGTGAGTATGATTTCTTCTATCTTTTTCTTATCAAGTTCCTGCTTTAAGGTCGTCTCAAAAAAAGAATCTGGCGTTTTCTTTTGAATAATGGTATCCAGATCATTGGGCAGAATAGATGGATGGATCAACCAACCCTGCGTTCCTGGTTCTAAAATTTCATCTTTTCCTTCATTATGCTGCACATAAAAAATCGGGATGTTTTTCGACCTAGCCTTTGAGATAAGCATTTGAATCTTTGTAAGTAATTCCTCACCTTGGAACACAGGATCTGAATCTAAGAACATTCCGTTTTGTACATCAATCACGAGTAGTGCTTTATTCGATTCTTTCATAAGAGCCTCCTAAGTAATCGATTAGTATTAATCAAAAATTACTTCATAATTGGTGTTCCTTTAAAATCTATCAGATCCTCTAATACCTCTTTCTCATGGTTTTCCCAATACCCCGTTTCAAATGGAGGAAGATCATCTAATGCGAAAAATCCAATATTCGTTGTCTCATCGGTTGTCTGTACAATGGTCCCAGTCCACGTGTCTACTCGAAATAACAATTCAAAACCTTGGTATTCATCGCCAAATCTGTTCTTAACTGAATAATTTTCTCCAGTATACATGGCTATAAGTGTTGCATGTATGACATCTAATCCCGTTTCTTCTCGCACTTCGCGTTGCAAACATTCGAATATCGATTCATTAAGCTCAATTCCACCAGTAGGTAAAGCCCATTTCCCGTTTCCCCTTCGCTCAATAAAAAGAATTCTATTTTTGTCATCATAGATCACTGCTCTTATGGATGGAATTATTAATTTCTGATTTCCTACAATGGCCCGGAGTTTCCCTGTATACGACTCTTTCCAATTGCTCGACATCTTGCAAATCAACTCCTATCCAAGTAAGCGGCTAATGATTATCTCTCGATTATCTTTATTACATCATTAATATCTCTACAATTTCTTGCAGCTCTTGTATCTATATTTCTAACTAATATCGCCTGTATCCCTACTGCTTCTGCTCCCCGGTAATCAGCTTCAAAATTATCACCAATCATCCAAACAATTTCAGGATTTCCCGTCTCACGTAAAACATATTTAAATATTAGGGGATTGGGCTTTTCATAACCGACAAGAGCTGAGTTAAAAAAGTAATTCATATAATCCATCACTCCAAGTGTTTGCACTATTTTACTAAGTTCAGGAATGTGATTGGATACGATCGCATGTCTCCACCCAAGATCGGATAGTCTTTCTAAAGTTACCAATGTATCATCATATACTGTCCAACAACTCGTATCTATGAAACGCTCCTTTGCATTCACTGCAAGCTTTTTTGCATCAGCCTCTGCTATTCCATAATGAACATACCCTTGAAAAAATTTATATAAGATGGGTTCCCACCATTCCTCAGAACTTTTAATGTGAGTATATGATTTTTCGGGATGATGCCACGGGAATCCGCTTTTCAAGAAATCACGGAAATCCGGGGCTTTTAGATTTGTAGTAGGGTCGTATTCCTTCAAAGCTTCTAACATCGATGCTCCCCACATCCCGCCTTGGCGATAACCTAATGTACCATCAAAATCCCACAGTAAAACTTTGCTCAAAGAACCACCCGCCTTATCGACCAACCGACGAAAATGTCTGAATTGGTCCATCCCAATGCGCTTCACGTATCTCCGAATAATTTCCATTTGTATATCTAGCAATCGTTTTTCTCCAAAAAGCTTGAGCAGGTATATTTGTTTCAATCTGTCCAACCTTCCACAAACCCGGGAACTTATTAAATAGCTCGTGTGCAACAAGTTGCCCGACTTTCAAGTTTCTGTATTTTTTCATGACAAAAAATTCTGCCATCGAATACACGGTCTGATTAAACTCATCCGTTCCCACATCTCTTACAAGTGCAAAACCAGCTAGCTTTTCATCAACTTTAATAAAGAAAGGAAATCTTCCGTCTTCTGTCCAGTAGTGATCTAAATATTTGTATTCATATAATCCATTTGCATTTAAATCATCTTCTGGATCAAACTCGCTAGAATCATATTGATAAAGTTCTAGTAGATTTCGTAATATCGATTTTTGTTCATATTCAACTTGTTGGATTGCAATCATATCGTTTTCTCCTTAGTAAAATTCTTTTTTACTGTCTGAATCTTTCCTTAACCGAAAGGTATCAAAAAGCCTACCCTCTTCGTCAATTGCACGCATTTCCAAATGGTCCGAAGTCACGACAACCTGAACAAAATGTGGCACGGCCAACGATTGAGATGTATGCCAATCTCGCTTCGGAAGCAGCCATTGAGGCATAGCGCCTGCTCCGCCAGCCACGATATAGACAATACCCTCGTCAAAATCGATCTTGCCCGCACGTAACGGATGACTGCGTTCATATACAATCGTATGTGAGTTAAACACGAGATCCACTCCATACTGTTCCAAGATGGGGCATAGTTGTCGCAAGTCCTCCACCTGATAACCGCCTGATACATAGGGTGGATAATGAAAGAACACCATTTTCCATTTTGCAGAAGTAGATTTCAAATCGTCGATCAAGAAATCATATTGCGTATTCCCTGGACTCATCTCACCTGTACTGTGTGGATAATTTTCGAACTTAATGAAATCAGTACTGTCTAAGCAGAGAAAATGAACATCTCCATAATCAAATGAATAGTAATTTTTAGGGGGAGCAAAAGCAAAAAAATCATAATACCATGAAGCATTATTTTCGTGGTTACCCAAGCAGCTATAAAACGGCGTATTCACCATAAATTCCTTACCAGGACCAAAGAAATACTTCTCCCAGTCTTCATAATTCTCGCCATCATTCACAACATCACCGACGAATAAGGTGAAATCCGGGCGATATCTTTGCATTTGATGAAAGATGTTTTTATTAATTTGACCATTTGACGGATCAAAGCCGCTATATCCTCCCGTTTCGCTAGTCACAGTAAAAGAAAAGGGTTCTCCCTTCTTCACTGCCGTCTTGAGTGGATACGGTCCGGATTCAACTTCACCTTGCTCATTCTCTGAGTAAATCTTATAAAAATATATCGTACTAGCGTCCAAATCTCTCACCGTAAGTTGATGAATCGTCGAATATCCTTCTTGGGAATAGGTTGAATGTATTTGATCCGGTTTCTTGTAATTCCCTTGATACCCACTATGTATTCGCTCTGCTACCAATACTTGCACTTTTGAAGAAGCTGGCTCCGAAGTCTCCCACATGATCGTCATCGAATCCGTCGTGGGCCATTGCAAGTAGGGCCCCTTCACGATCGTAAGCATATTCCCATCCCTCACTTTCGTTCATTGATTTGATTTTGCTTTCCGCTTCAACTTTTGAATTTGTGTAGCCCATCTAAGACGAACTTACCTTATCTTTTAGATCTATATAAGCTTCACTCAACCATGGATGAACCACTTTTAAAGTATCTTTCCGTTCCCACAGGTAATTGATATATGCAAATGCGCCGCGGACTAATGATTTATTTATATTTATATTTCTGTTGAGTTCTTCAAGATACGGAGGTTCGCCTGACTGATCCCAAGCAATCTTATCTGCTACAAATAGCACTTGATCAAGTAATGTAGCGTTTGATCTTAATGTCGTATGGCAGCCGATCGCGTCTAAAATTTCAGGATCTTCTATGTTAAAAATATCTCTAGCCATCACTTTTGATATTTTTTGGTGAATGATCATCGGAAATAACTCTTCCTCATGTAATATATCGATCTTTAATTTTCTTGATATATCTATTCTTACATGACTAGGATAAACAGCGCTAATATCATGTAACCAACCTGCAATTTCTGCCGCATCCGGATTGGCATCGAACATGAATGCGATTCTTCTCGCTTCCGTTCCAACGTTCATACAATGTTCTGCCGTTTGGGGACAGTTATTTGCTTTTAAAAATAATCGGATATTGCTCTGAAGGTCACTCGAAAATTCAATGTGTTTAGTAAGGTCTTCAAAAATAGGATGCATCTTTGATCACTCTCACTTTTTTATATTGATTATTTCAACTAACGTTGTTATATTCCCGATCCCTTAGGGGGTAAGAGAACGCAAAGACTGAGTAGCTCGGCTACGTAGCTCATAGGGGTGTCTGCCTGACTGAATCAAACCTCAATAAGGTTCTTAAAAAAGTCCTCATACGTCGTCAAATACATATCTGCTCCTGGTGTATTATTCTGAAACAAACATGTTTTGATCCCGATGACCTTAGCTGGCATGATATCAATTTCACGATCTCCAATGACTAGATCTACTCCATATTTGTTATGTAGATATATATATGATGACGGATCAGGTTTCTTTGGATACCCATCGTCACCCGCAACTATTTCTTTGAAATATTTCATCCAACCATAATAATCTAGAATATACACAACTTCTTTACGAGGTTTATGCGTCATGATTACATTTATATCTGAGAACTTTAATATATTCTCGACATATGGAAATGGCGGTGTATTCGCAGGATGTAAATCTTGTTCTTTTGCAAGTATTCTCTGAACTTGTTCTTCATCTATACCAAAATGTTTTACCGCATGTGTGAAAGAAATTTTTAAGTGAGATAAGATTTCTTCTTTAGATACTCTACTACCCAAAACTTCATATAAAATATCCGTATACGCTGGATATGTATTAAACAACGTGCCATCAAAATCCCATAATATATTCAAATATCATTTCACTCCCTATATCGTTACATCTCATTATTTTCATTTAGCAATAGTTTTGTTACACTTCAATCTCTAAAAATTCCGCTTGATTCTTTCTAATATATAAATTCATCTGATTAATCGTCATCGGTGCCATGGATTGGTAATCATTGAAGAGCTTACTTACGGATTCATGTAGACTGGGGTCTTGCTCTAGATCTGAAATCGTTATTTCATTCCATATCCCATTAGTTCCTTTATTCTTTTGTTCTATTAATATTTCCAAGTGTTCAAGTACATTTAATAACTCCTGATCTTTGAAAAAAAGTACGCCTCTCTTTACTCCATCCCAAGCTTTTATTTCATTCATATAGAAAGCTGCATACCAATAAAAGTCGAAAATCGAATGTACATGATTGTGGAAAGCATAAAACATATATAATGATCTTTGTCCTTCATTTAATTGAGCATACAGATTTGCCTTTATTTCTAAATTCTTGCCTCGAACGCTGAGTAACATGGGTTCAATACATAACCAGCTAAGGTTTTCTTTTAACAAATCTTCTTGCTTCAATTTAGTAAGCATTGAATTCTCCTCTCATTTTCACTTGCAAGGATTTCTCTTAACGTCTCAGAAGTCTTCCGTCCTAATGCGTCAATTTAGTTCATTCTTTAGATTTTCAATACTTCGTTTCGCTCGATTATTTAATGATTTTTTATCCTTTAAGTTGTATTGCTCCAATTCATGACCTGGATCAATAATAAGCGGCTTATTCATGATCTCATTTAGAATAATATATGTTGTTTTATATGCTTCAATCAAAAGTTCTTCCGGTATATGTTTTTTGGTTTTTTTAATGATATCAATCATCTTTTCGGCAAACATGAGCTTAACAATGCTGTCAGAACTCATCACATTTCTTGAAGCAAAAGACTCAATATTCTTCAGAATACTGGCGTCTGGATAATGATCTGCTATTAAATCTAGATGCTCGACGGCGTTCCAATCTCTAATTGATAATTCTCGAGTATATTGATCAATCATTTCCTTAAACCATTCAATTTCCATGTCTTTCGGAATGTTATATTCCCTATATTCTTCTAAATCGCCTTCACGATACATATGCAGCGTACTTCCATGATATGAAGTAAATAATTCCTTGGCTCTTAATAACTGATTATCCATGCTACCACGCTCTTATTCTTTTTATATTTGGAAGATTTACTATAAAGCGTTCACGCTCAAAATGTAGGCCCAATGTCTGTCATTATTTAAATCCATATCAATTCATTTCTGCTTTGATACATCTTTTCCTGTATGTTATTATATATTATTTTTTCGGATTGCATCCTGCATTCCTGTCAAAAACGTCTAACCTCTTAGAATTCCTCACAAATGAGTATTTGATTGTTTATTATTCTCAACATTTCTTTCCTTATAACCCCACTTTCTTTATCGTTTTCTTCCTTATACACACATAAAAATCAGCTGGCCTTTTCAAAAAAAAGCCCTTCCCAAGCTGTAACGGCTAAGGAAGAGCATTTTTCAATTTATGCACTTTTACTAAAAGTTACCCTATTCTGTAACCGGATCATCAATTTCTAACAGCCGGTTCGCGGTAAGTAATCCGTTTCCCCGTTCTCGAAGATTCATAAATGTCCATAACCAGCTTGAAAGCTTTGTACCCTTCAGGTCCGTTAAGCCAAAAAAGCCGACCTTCCCTGACATGAACGTAAAAATCTTCGATTTGTGCGCCGTGGCTTAAACCCCAGTACGATTTCGCGTCGAGGTGGCTCGCCGTCGGCTCGGAAAGCAGGGATAAAGTCCCGTCCTGCTCCAAATAAAGATGTTCCCCTTTAAGCTGAATCATGCCCTTTTCAAAAATCAATTCCAGCTCTACCGGTGAGTTGGTCTTATAGGAATTCGTCGCATAAAAAATCCCCGTTGCTCCACTCTGGAACTCCAAATGCGCATGGGCCGTATCCTCAACCTCAATTACACCTTCAAGTGAGTCTGTAGAAATGCTACCTTTGATACTGGCGACCTCGCCACCGAGCCACTGCATCAAATCCAACGTATGAATCGCTTGGTTGATCAGCACGCCGCCGCCTTCGGTCGCCCATTTGCCTTTCCATTCCGTTTCGTAATAATCGGGGTCGCGGAACCAGGTGACCATCCCTTTCAAGCATATCAAACGACCCAGTTCTCCCGAATCGACGTATTTCTTCATCATGACGGATGCCGGGTTATACCGGTTCTGGAATATCACGCCGAGTTGGACATCCGGGTGAGTCTCTGCCGCTTCCAGCATGATTCGCGCCGCCGCGTCGGATTCGGCCATCGGCTTCTCTGTCAGTACATGCTTGCCTGCTTTAAGCGCATCCACTGCCATTGGAGCATGCAAATAATGACCCGTGCAAATATGTACTACTTCGATATCCTCACGCTGCAGCACTTCATGGTAGTCCGTATAAGCTGTACAGCCATACAGCTGTGCCGACTTCTCAGCCAAACTTTTGTCGATGTCAACAACCGCGAGCAGTTTTGCTGATTCGATCTTTGAAATAGCCTGTAAATGTACACCGGAAATCGAACCGCATCCGATTACCGCAATACCAATCGGTTCCATAGTTTCACCTGGTTTCTTATAGATTTTATTTTTTCAGCGTCTTGTTAAAGGCATTCATATTTCGTGAACGGATCGTCGATCAACATACGATGAGGTTCGGCATCGCATACGCCTGCGTATAGTCATTTGGATCATGGAACTGGCATGAAATATTCAAACCGCGTACTTCAATTTTTTTTGACCGTAATTGTTTTTTGTTCATTCCGTATTTTTTTGGTTTCCAGTGATATCTTTATGCAATTGTCATCTGCATTCCCAGTATTCACCACGCCTTGAAATGTGCTTGACTAAACAACCTACCGTTTCCGGTAAATGTAAATTTTGAGAATCGGCATTTTCTTTCATAAATACGGAATATGATTCTGAAAAAGTCTCCTTAAAGTAAAAAAGGTATAATACCTTATACTATAGGGAAATTATACCTTTTTTCACTATGTAATAATAGTATCTAATTCATTTAGGTGGTTACTATGATCAAAATCAACGTTAATGTTTTTAAGTCCATTTATGGCGATATATGATTTAGTCGTTCCAAAGTAAGTCTCTGGGCTATTGAATACGAACCTTGCGCAACCAATCGTTTTATTGATGCGTGTTGACCGCTTTGTGGTTGGGTAGATTCGGAGCTTATAGGCTTTACTCACGACTGAAGTCACGAGTTTGCGAAAACTGCTTATCAACTTTCATCCATTGCTTTTCGAATGTCATAATCATCGATATCGATATCTAAATTCATTCCCAGTGCCAACTTTGCAAGTTGACTCCCTATAAAAGGGCCCATCGTTAAACCGGACGCTCCGAGCCCATTTGCCGCTATAAGACCCTCCCAGTCAGGAACAGCACCGATCACCGGCAGAAAACCGGGTGTAAATGGGCGGAAACCAACTCTTACTTCTTGAAAAGTGCTATCTGCTAAACCAGGTGCCAAGGCTAGCCCTTTATTCAAAATCTCCTGCATTCCGCCTGCTGTTATCCTTGTATCGTAGCCTTCGATTTCGTTTTCGTGGGTCGCTCCTATAACAATCTTTTGCTTATCGAATGCGAGCAGGTATTGATCCGAAGGCGGCATGATGACAGGCCAGGTGCCTGTATCTTGTCGATCATGAACCTGTAAATGCATGATTTGTGCTTTTTGAAAACTTACGTTAAAGTGAATGCCTAAAGGCTGCAGCAGTTGACCTGCCCAAGCCCCTGCACAAACAATAGTTTTGTCAGCCGAGAAGGTGTCACTGCCTATAGTTACTCCTGTTACGCGGTTCGACTGATACATAAGCGAAGCATCCCCCTGGATAAGGATGGCTCCATTTCTCTGTGCTGACCGGACCAATGCATCACGCAGCGCGCGGCCATCTATACGGGCGGCACCGCTAATTCGAACAGATTGATAACCTTCTTCTAGCAAGGGGAAAAGCTCATGGGTTTCTTTTTCATGAAGGCGGGTAATTTCTCCGATTTCCGGTGCATCCGCTTTTCGCAGTTGTGCCCGCTCCTCCATCTTTCTGATTCTCTCCAAATCATGGTGAATACTAAGTGCTCCAACTTGAGCATAACCTGTTTCGGTTTCTCCTTCCCTTTGAAGTTCTTCAATTAACCCGGGGTAAAAACGTGCGCCAGCCTTAGCGAGCCGGTACCATGCCTGATTGCGCCGTTGTGACAGCCAGGGGCAGATAATGCCGGCAGCGGCATCTGTAGCCTGTCCTTTATCTTTACGGTCTATTATAAGAACATCCGCTCCCATTTTTGCTAACTGATATGCTGTCGATGCCCCAAGAATTCCTGATCCAATGACGATTAATTTCTTCATGACTACACCCCTTTCTTAATCTCTGTACCTAATTATAGCGAACACAGCATGAATTTATAGTATTTACTTGTTACAGACAGCGGGAACCGCATGAAAATAAAAAAAGCCCTTAGAATCAGGCTTTTTTGGACTTAATAATGGGATCATAAGATAAATTAAATAGTGCGCTCTATTTTTTGACAGCCGTTTTAGCCAGTTTGATCAGATCATCCTTCGTCGACGGATTTCCCGGATTGGTTGTGATGGCAAATGCTTTGTCATTTTCGATCCAGGAAAGCGTGGTTGATATAAATTCCGCTGAAATTTTTGGATTTTTCTTTTTCATTTCCTCAGCGGTAAGATAGGTATATCCTTTTTGCTTGTTATCCTTCGCATCAAGTCGTGTGCTCTGCAATTGGATATAATTATCTCCGTTCTTGTATTTTAATGTAATCAAGTTCGTGGTTGTCCAGTTAATTTTTTTGGAATAAATCTGTTTCCCGAGCTTTTTGGCCTCAGCCTTCATTTCTTTCTGATAATTGCCGCTGTTTGGACCGATAATTTTCCCCTCCGCAAAGCTATAACCTTCAGGCAGGCCGTCTGGTTGTTTCGGTATCGGTTCTTTTAAAGTAGAGGCTTTAATCCAGTAATCCTCATATGTCGTGTATTCGGGGGAAATGTTCCCCATAGCGAAAGTTTCAAGACCTTTTCCTTTCGTCAATTCATTGCTGACATATACCATATAAGAATCATCCGGGTTTTCCTCTAGCAATTTGTTAATTCTGGCTATTTCCTCTTTCTCCAGTTGTTCCGCTTTATTCACAGCCTGCGGCTTCGCGGCTACCGTTTTTACAGACTTGGATGGGGCCGCCTCCGCAGCAAAATTCATGGAACCAAGCAGCAGTACACTGCTTAACGCAGCAATGGTTACTTTCACTCTTGTTTTCATTTATTACTTCTCCTCTCCTGGGTAGTGCTCATTTTATATAACAATATCAATCGAGGCATTTGTGACATGAATTAAATTATTTTCTTACGATCATCGATTCCGCGAGTTTAATCAGATCTTCTTTCGTCAACGGGTTGTCCGCATTGGATTTGTTAAATGCAAAAATGACCCGCATCGCCTGCGGATCATGGTCAAAAAAGAACCCTAATTCTTACTGCATGGGCTTGTGCACAAGAGCTATGACTGACTCAAAATTTTATTTTTTCACCGCTGCATTAAAAATTTCGATCATTTGTTCCTCTTCGAATATGCAAAGAGCCTTACTTAAATCCATCTTTAATTTCATTAATTTGTTTAATATGTCTTTGTTCATGCAAGTACAGTGATCTAACCCATTCAATTAATAACATCTCTTTAAAAACTGGGTGTATAAAATGTCTCTTACTCAGCACTGATGGGTCTTCTACTGTGTTTAATATTTCGTATAACTTCTCTCTTGAATTGTTTAGTTTTTCAATGATTTCTTGATATTCTAAAATTTCGTCAGTTGGTTTAGCAATGTCAGGAGCTTCTAACTTTTTACTTCTATCAAGTAGAAATTCTAATGGTTTATTCTCTATGAATGAATCTTCCTTGCTCTTTAATCCTTTCTTTATTGCTACGACATATAATTCTTCTGTCTTAATTAAGTGTTGACATACCTGGCTAATACTCCAACTGGATGGGTCTTTCCGTTTGTTTAGTTGATCTCCACTCAATCCATTAAGAATTCCTAGTAATTCGTCTCTTGTTTCTTTTAATTTTTGATTGATATCTTGAAGTTCCATGGAATCTCCCTTTCTTTAATTTTTTATGCGGTTATTTCCTATAACATCATTCATAAGCTTCATCCTCAATCCCTCTCTTAAGAAGAGTTCCTAGTCCTTGTCTACGGTAATCTGGATCAATCCATAAATTGAATATTTCTAAAAAGCGCCCATCAGCTTGAAATAAACTTCGATCCATTTCACTTATTTTTTAACCTTTTCTCTTAGCTCAGTTACTTCCTTGTGTATCATTGTATGTATGTAATTCTTAACTTAATATTCATTTGACCTCTTCTATGAAAGAATACTCTGATTTACTTTCAATATGACTGATATGTATTAATAGGTACTTAAAAAGGCCTGCGACAGCAGACCTTATTTATTCTGAATTAATCCAAATCCTATCCCTACAGGATCAACTAAATATGCTAAATAAAAATCATCAAATTCCATCTTATCTCTAACTATTTGAGCACCTAATTCTTTAGACTTACTTATTGCTTGTTCTATATCTTCTACTTCTATTTGAATTCTTGTTCCATGTGGATAATCGCTTGGTCCCATCGAAATACCGCCATCAATTCCTGGTTTATCATTATCACCTGTAGTTACAGGCTGATACCCCCAGTTTGGATCCGCAATCTTCCACCCAAAAACAGTTGAATAGAACTCTGCAGCACGTTTCGGATCTTGACTATTCATTTCGAATAAAACAACTCTACCCATACTATATTACCTCCCATAAATTGGATTACGTATCCTATATTAACGAATGTTTGTTCTTGTGTAAATGGTTTTTATTTGTTATATAATGTCCAAGCCTTCTTCGAGTTACTCTCACAATATGTTTATTTCCTATGATCTTCTTTTTCCCATTGAGTTAGTAATAACCAAACCGCAGTACACAAAGCGCTCAATACTCCAATAATGAAAATTTGTTTTACATAATCGAGTTGATATATAACCACAAATCCATTAACTGTTTGTTTATGATCTATCAATGAGAATATAGTGTGATAAGAGTATCCATGAATATTCTTCTCTGGTCCCCACACCTCATAGTGAGGCACAAGTAAAAGACCAAATACTATTAAAATGATAATATAAACTATAATCAAAATACTCTTTGCACTTATGGATTTATTCAGCATTTGCAGTTCCTTTCATGAATTTATGGAGTTTAGGTTTGCATCAATTCAAATCTTCTTTCTTAAATGCCAATAAATCATTTCGTCGTCTCTTAATAATTCCTTAAACTTCATTTTTTCTAATATTCTTGCGGAGTCGTTATTATTTATTAAACTTTTTGCAGTAATTGCTGTTACTTCAGGTTTTGAAAATGCCCAGTCAGTTAGGCTCTGGGCTGCTTCAATTCCATAGCCTTTCTTTCGTTCTTGCTCTATTAGTCCATAACCAATATCTATCTCGCCCTTCGAATTAGGTACCCCTTTAAATCCTGTATCACCAATGATAGTCATTCTATCTTTCTTGATTATCATCCACGACTCAAACCCTGTTGGTTCTTTTACCAAATCCAAATTTCTTAGTATCTTAGGAATAGTCTCAATCGCATCTTCATCAGGCCATCCTTCCCCTAAACAAAAGCCCATATTTAATAGTTCTTCAAAATCTCCATCTAAAATAGCGGTAGCTATCTTTCTTGTAAATGGTATCAAAAATAGTCTTTCTGTAGTAATTGGCTCTACGCTCATCTATAACAACATCCTTTTCCTCTGTGTTTTAATGTGTTTTAAAGATTAGTTACTTTTATTTGCAGGTCTTTCATATAACGTTTGTACATTCACGAATCCTCACCGACTTAAGGCCGTCAGGCTGGGCGCCATGCGCTTAGTCGGTGCAGGGTTGTCCGCTGAATTCACGTTGCCAAAATGCTTCTTGCGGACCAAGGAACTATCAGGGTCCGATGCGTGAATGTTTTGTTGTCTGTAATTACCGGCATCTCGAATTCACCTACATTTACCTTTATAATTTCAAGCAATAAAGAACTTCGTCGTCTACGATTTTACCTGTTTTTCCAAATCCAAATTCTTCATATAGTTTTTTTGCAGAATGGTTTTCTGGATCAAACGATAAGTATATTTCTGAGCATTCCTTGTTCTTACTCATCTCTTTAATGATTAGACTTAGTGCCTTTCTACCGAAACCTTGACGTTGAAATTTATAGTCAATCATAATACGGCATAATTCAAAACGATTATCCTCCTCTGAATATCCATACATTGTAAAACCCAACATTGTATCTTCACTATAAATCGCTTTTGTTATCCATCCTTTTTCTATCTTTGATTGTGCAATCGAAACTGCATTTGAAGCTACAAATTTCTCTACAAGGTAATGATTTTTATCAGGATCAGTCGTTAGAAAAATACATTCTAGCCAGTTAGTTTCATCTATGTCCTTTAATAAAACTTCCACGAGATCGCCTTCTTTCTAATGTTCTATCGGTAATTGCATATAACGTTGTTGTGTTCCTGAACCCGAGAGGCTTAAAGGAGCGAATGCGACTGAGTGGCTTCTTCACTTGTCCTCACAGGATTGTCTGCCTGATTACACTCCTTCAAAAACCCTCCGACAGACCAAGGTGCGGACGCGACGCAGCAGGAAAACGGTGTTATATGATGGAGATGCCTTCTTCGAGTTTGCATACACAGTGCACTTTAATATTAAATTTTTATTCAATTTCTTCTTTGATACATGTTTTCCATTGTGTTATTATATATTTAATAAAGACCAAGTGCGGCGAACACTTGGTCAGTACAATTGGCTTGGATGGTATATTCCCTTCTAAGTCTTATAGGAATAAAATCCCACCTTCGGCGGTTAACCTTTGGGTGGGATTTTACTTTTTCTTTTTGTTATTGCATCTTTTACTTCCATGGCTTCACCTCCCTTCGAAGGGAAACCATGCCCACCCAAGATTCAATTGTTATCTATATTTTACCTATCTTTCCATCTGCGCACAAGCGTTCTCATAAATTTATATTTGTTTATCTAATGATTTTAATATTCTGCATCTCTTTCATATAACTCTTTAATCCTAGATCCCCTGCCCCTATATCTTTTCACCCTCTACCTCGTCTCTATTACATAATTCTAACATTCGATCCAAACCTAGGAATTCCTCCCTCATCAACTCTAAAGGAGGGAAATCCTTTTACATCCCACTATTTCCAAGCACAAAAAAGAGACCTGCTCTTCACAATAGCGGTCCCTAATTATTTAATCTCATGAACTAATTATTTATTATCCCAGCTCTACATTCTCATAATGCTCTACCACAGGGAATGGATCGTAATAATGGTGCAAAAGCTTTTTCCACGCCTGATACTCCTCTGAGCCTCGAAACCCCTCGGTATGGTCCTCTAGTGTCTCCCACTGTACCAAGAGAATATATTTACTCTCTTCTTCAAGACATTTCTGCAGTTGATGCTGGATATACCCTTTCATCTGAGTAATGATCTTGGAAGCTTGTCTAAAGCTATCTTCAAATTCTTCAACAAGATGAGGTCTAACATGTAACATCGCAACTTCTAGGATCATCGGCTTCCCCTCCTACGATGTACTTCGATTCTGCGTGTCAAATCCCTTCTTTTTGCGATGACGAAGATAATCTGATTTCTCCCATGAAAGCAACTTACCCTCTTATTTTCCAATGTTCTCGATTAATGTTTTATTCCAGCACCCCGTTATTAGCGCCAGCAGCACAATCGACGATACCACCATTTTGATACCTTTATTTTTCAACGGACTCTTCAGGCAGAATATCTCCTTCGGTTGATGGACTCATTATTAGTTTCGGTTTAAAATGAGCGATCCATCTTGGTACGATCTCATAATCAGACGGGGATTGCATGGATGTTGTATATGGAGACATATACGGAATACCGAACGATCTCAAGCTGCAGAGGTGTGAAGTAATGATGATAAGCATCAGAATAATCCCATAGAAACCAAACGTTGCGGCACAGACCCACCCTATTCGTGCTATTAGCAGCATTTACTTTCTCGCTCGACTTATTAGGAGGATTCTCCGTGAAGCAATCGCTTCATAAATATGATCGGTACCTTCCGCGTCATGGATGCTTCGGAAATCATCATCTTGATCTTATTTACGACGCTTCTGGTTCTAGATTTAACCTCCTCTGTATGGAAGAAGTGGTTACCGAATCAACAATCTCAGAACAAGAATCAAGACCAGAATAATAATCAACAGACTACCCAACCACAGCAGGATTTGCTCTCGAACGCTTCGTCCACGAATCAGCAGAACATTCCCGAAAATCCATAATAGAAGATACCCGAACAGAGCGCATGCAGCGCGAAACCTTTCGATAGAATTCGGTGGACTTATAAATCCATAGAACCCGAAGATACAATAGATCAAAACGAACGTCCCAAGAACCCCAAGCAGTACATTCCATAGGACAAACCCTAAATTTTTTGCTCGTTTACTCATTTTCATCAACCTCCAGATTACGATTCAACGCTCCCTCCCTCAGAAATATTTCTCGGGAAAGCGCAGATTTCGAGTTCTATGGTGAAAATACGTCCTAACACGTCATAATTGCTCGAATTGTCTGATAACTCCGACCATTTGACTCCTATCTTCGAGTTTCCTTCTTATTACCGACCTTACTATCTAATGGCTTTATTTAGTCATAATATTCCGAGAAAGTCTGTTCAGATCCTTCTAACTTCTCCTCTTCACCGATTATGGTCATATTTGGCTTCATTTCACAGGTTCCTAGGGAGCTTGTGCAGTACGTTCATGATACAATGAACTTTCAAACCCATGTACGTGACAATTGCATATGGAAAAGGATGTGAATCAATGGATAGTTCATGGAAGAAAAATCTGTACGTCCTCTGGCTCGGCGTCTTTTTCTGTAGTACAGCATTCTCAATGTCTGTCCCATTTCTATCGCTCTTTATTAGCAGTGACTTGCATGTTACCTCTCATTTATCCCTCTGGTCAGGCCTTGCGTTCGGTATCACGTTTCTGGCAAGTGCTCTGATAGCACCATTCTGGGGATCCTTAGCTGATAAATACGGGCGTAAACCTATGCTCCTAAGATCTGGCTTTGCACTGTGTGCCATCTATATTCTGACCGCGTTCGTACAGAATCCATACCAGTTACTTGCCGTACGCGTCCTCTCAGGACTCTTGGCTGGGTATGTTCCTGCAGCCATCGCACTCGTGGGTACGAATACACCCGAGAAGAAAGTGGGCTACGCCCTTGGTATTATGTCTACGGCTAGCGCAGCTGGCAGCATCATAGGACCCATGATTGGCGGAACGATGAGCCGTTTTTTCGGGTATCGCGAGACCTTCTTGTTATCGGCGGTTGTGGTCTTGATCTCTGCGCTGATCGCTTGGGTCGGTATTAAAGAAGAGAAATTCAATCGCAACAACGCACGTTCCCATGTTCGAGATGATTTGAAGCAAGCGGTTAGCAATCGACCTTTCTTCAGCCAATTAATTACCGTCCTTATCGTCAGCGGATCTGTTATGGTACTTGAACCTCTTTTGACGCTATATGTCTTAGATATGGGTGTCTCGCATGGAGATGCGTCATTCAGTTCGGGCATCATCTTCTCCGCCGTGGGTGTTGCTACCGTCCTGGCCGCACCTCAATGGGGTAAGATCGGTGCGAAGTACGGATATCGCAAGACGCTCATGATTGGTCTGATTGGGGGCGGAATCGGGAATATCTTGCAGATATTCTTTCATAATTTGGTGGGCTTCGGTATATTACGTTTCGTGTATGGTTTATTCTTCGCAGCGGTATATCCGGCTCTGAATGCATTAATTGTTCAGTACACAACACCCGATTTCCGCGGTAGAGCGTTTAGTCTAAACCAATCTGCGAACCAGTTAGGTACGATGGTTGGTCCAATTGCCGGTGGTGCATTAGGTGGCGTGATATCTATTCCGTTCGTGTTCGTCTTGAACGGTATTCTATTGTTAATCACCGCAGTAATGATACGCATGCAAGACCGAAAACGTGCCCAACAATCGTTAAACAAGCTGGCTTAGCCCCTATTCTTACTTATGATATTAAAAGACGGAACAAACGCCTACGTTATCCCTTTAAGGACAACGTAGGCGTTTATTGTATTGTCCCAAATCTTAGTCTTGTTCTAGAGGCTTCCATCCTGCATAATAGGGTTATTGTTTTCAGTTAGGGAAATAAAGGGAGGTCATCTCATGAAATTACGGGTATCTGCCGTACAATATCATTTACACACCATTTCGAAATTTCAAGAATTTGCGGATCAAGTCGAACATTACGTGAAGACGGCTGAAGAATTCAACGCAGACTTTGTCCTCTTTCCTGAATTTATGACAACACAACTGATGTCGATTGGAAATGACAAAGGTGAAGCGTTATCTATTCAGGATTTGCCGGACTTTACGGATGCTTATTGCAGTCTCTTCACTTCACTTGCCAAAAAAACAGGGATGCATCTGATCGGCGGTACACACGTCATTCGCCGCAACAACAAGCTATATAACGTTGCACATCTCTTCTATCCAGACGGCCGCGTTGCTGAACAAGCGAAACTTCATATTACACCTACGGAAGTTACTGAATGGAATATGTCTGCTGGCGAAGGTGTCGAGGTGTTCGAGACGGATAAAGGAACCATCAGTCTATTAACCTGTTACGATATCGAATTCCCCGAGATCGTACGTATGGTTCGAGCGAAAGGCGCCGATGTGATCTTCTGTCCATCCTGTACCGACGATCGTCACGGGTTCCATCGTGTTCGTTATAGCTGTCATGCTCGTACGATTGAGAATCAAATGTATGTCGTCACCACAGGCACCATCGGTTCGCTGCCAACCGTTGATTTTATGCGCGCGAACTTCGGCCAAGCCGCAATCATTTCACCAAACGATATTCCGTTCCCACCGCGCGGCATCGTGGCTGAAGGTGAGCTGAACAGCGATATGATCATTACAGCGGATTTGGATCTATCTTTGCTGCACCAAGTACGTGAGAGCGGTTCCGTTACCACTTGGCGTGATCGGCGCACCGATCTTTATCCGGATTGGTAAGATTGACCTATGACAAACTATTGCAAAACCTTTTTTGTGTTCCTAGGTGATAAGCCGAAGCAAATCACCATTCGGAATTATACCAAGCAAGACATTCCGGCATTAATTGATATTCAACGGGAATGCTTCCCTCCTCCCTTTCCATCTGAATTGTGGTGGAATGAAGCACAATTACTTAACCATATTAATAACTTTCCTGAAGGTGCCCTCTGTGCAGAATATGACGGCCGTTTAATCGGATCGATGACGGGTCTGATCGTCGCTTTTGAATCGGAACATCCGCAACACACATGGGCCGAAATCACAGATCATGGTTATATTCGTAATCATAATCCACAAGGTGACTCGTTATACGTTGTTGATATCAGCGTACGTCCGACCTACCGCAAGTTCGGCATCGGCAAATGTCTCATGCAGTCCATGTATGAGACTGTCATACACTTACAGCTAGCCCGATTGCTCGGTGGAGGTCGGATGCCTGGTTACCACTTGCACGCGGAAAGACTAACGCCGGAACAGTACGTTGAACTCGTGATTCAGGGAGAGCTTCGTGATCCCGTCATTTCATTCTTATTACGCTGCGGACGTCTACCAGTTACGATCGTTCCAGAGTACCTAGAGGATGAAGAATCCTGCAATCATGCCTTGCTTATGGAATGGAAGAATCCCTTTATGCCATTAACAATTTGAGAGGAGCCCTGCTCACCATGGAATATATCCGTATTACATCCATTGAAGATCCACTGTTTACCCAAATGCATCAGCTTATGCAATCCATTTTCCCACCGGAAGAGGTGCTTGCTTTCGATTTATGGCGCGAGCCTTTGCAAGACCCTGACATTCGTGTTTTTGTCGCTGTCCATGAAGGTCAAGTGGTAGGTGCTACTGAATATCGTTACGTTCAGCCGCTGAATGTAGCCATGACAGATTTCACTATCATTGGTCAACCCGGTCTAGGGATCGGTCGCTTTTTATACAAACACCGCGAGCGCGATCTAGATCAGTTAGCTTCTGAAGCAGGTCAAGACATTCTTGGGATGTTCGCTGAGATTTATAATCCTTACCTAGTCGGTGAATTGGAATTCGGCGGTGTTGCGCCGATGAATCCGATCGTTCGTCGTGAGGTGTTATCCCATATCGGCTACCAACGCTTAGATTTCCCTTATGTTCACCCTTCATGGGGAAATGATGGAGAAGCCGTTGACGGCTTAGACTTCTCCTTCATGCCAAAGGATGAGGAGCTAACAGAACTGTCAGGACAGCTTATTGTGGATTTCTTGACTTGGTACTATCGCGTATTACCGAATAAACCCCAAGCATGGCTTGATATGATTAATACCTTACAACATACACCTACCGTGGCTTTACGCCCGCTATAATTCAAATTATTACACAAAAAACAGTTGGGCTTAGGCTCAGCTGCTTTTTTATTTCCCATTTATTCCGAATAATTATTCGTAGCGCTGTCCCTGGCAAAAAAATCCTTCTCCCAGATAAAATCCACGCCTGCATCCTTCGCCGCCGCTTCGTCCTCCGGCCGATCTCCCACATAGACAACGCCTTCGGCAGCAGCTTCAGGATAGTTCGCGATATGATCGCGGATCATCTGACCAGACGGTTTGCGACGTGCGATGGCTTCCTGCTTACGATAGCGGTAGATTTTAGCTTTAGGATGCCCAAAACTAACTTGAACGGGAGTGTCATGCGGAAGGTCTAATGCTTCGAGCACGCACTGAATTCTTTGCAGTACTTCCTTCTCTGTCACATGACCGAATGCGACGCCCGCCTGATTCGTCACGATCCCAATCACATGACCTTCACTTCGCAGCGCAGTAATCATCTCTTCACGGTGCGGCAATACGGACCACGAATCATAGTCTCGATCCGGATTATCCATGTATGACGTGATTAATGTTCCATCTAAATCAAAAAGAATAAGCATCGTTCATTCCTTCCCCCCGTTTTACTTCTTTATTCCAACGCGGTAAAATTCCCGCTTCAAGTCCATACTAACAACCGACAAGCTTGTACGCAATTCGTTCAAGGAGGTTGATGATAACATGCATACAGTATGGAAAGGTGCCATAAGCTTTGGCCTTGTGAACGTCCCTGTGAAGATGTTCTCAGCCACGGAAGACAAGGATATCTCGATGAAATACATTCATAAGAAGTGCAATACGCCCTTATCCTATGTTAGAAAATGCAAAACATGCGATGCTGAAGTCGAATGGGAAGATATTACTCGGGGATATGAGTACGAGCCGGGTAAATTTGTTGTGTTTGAGAAGGAAGAACTTGAGAAGCTGTCAGGTGAAATTACCAAAGAAATCAAAATCCTTGATTTCGTGCATCTCAACGATATCGACCCCATTTATTTTCAGAAAACGTACTATTTATCGCCGATTGAGACAGGTGCGCATGCCTACAACTTGCTGCTTGAATCCATGAAACAATCCGAAAAAATCGGGATATCTCAGGTATCCATCCGTTCTAAAAGCAGTCTTGCCGCGATTCGCGTGATTGATAACTGCATTGCCATGGAGACGATCTTCTATCCCGATGAGATTCGTCCCGTAAGCCAAGTTCCCAACTTACCACAGTCGCCTTTTAGCGTGGATGAGAAAGAATTAACGATGGCCAAAATGCTCATCGACCAGCTCACGACACCTTTCGAACCCGAGAAATATAAAGATACGTACCGCACTGCGTTACTTGAGGCCATCGAGCATAAGATCGCAGGAGAGGAAATCAATGTCGCGCCGGCGGCGCAGAAGACGAATGTTATCGACCTCATGTCCGCATTGCAAGCAAGCTTAGACGTGGTCAAACCGATCGTCGCCGCTGACAGTGGTACGAAGCCGACCAAGCCAACAACACCGAAACCTCGCGGTCGTAAAAAAGCCAAAGAAACAGCTTCCTAACAGGCTTAAGTACAAGGTAAATCAAGGGGCTGTTCATCAGCTCCTTGAATTTATGATAAAGAATTCGTTTTTTTATGTGCATATGAGAAAAACCGTCAAGGATAATCACTCGACGGTTCTTTATTGTGTAAACCTATACGTTGGTCGATAGGAGAGGTGAGTTGGTGTTTCAAATCAACTGTTGTAGAAATCTGGGAGCAAATGCGGACATGAGAGACCTTATTCTTTGCTATACTCACAGATTAGCGGCTTTTGTGGACACAGGAGCCCTTATTCTATACTAATAATGAGTATATACCCTATTTATAGGAGAATAAGGGCTCCTGTGTCCGTTCAACCAGCATTTTGAATGCTTTTTGCATAAATAAGGGCTCCTGTGCAACTAGAATAAAAAGTGGACACGACGTTAAGGAACAAAAGATAATAAACTTAACGAAAGAAGAGGTGTCCAATTGTGGGGGAACAACGGCAAAGGTATAACGAAGAATTTAAAATGCAAACAGTGAAATACATTCAAGAGCAAACGAAGTCTCTATCCGAAATATGTGATGAACTTAGCATTCCGAAAAGCACCGTACACCAATGGATCGCGCAATATCGGCAATTCGATCAGGAAGCGGTCAATCATCCGGAGAAGATTAAACAACTCGAGCAAGTGCTAAAGAACAATGAGGAGGAGAACCGCCGTAAAGAGCGTGAAATTAATGAATTAAAAGAAGAGTTAGCCATTCTAAAAAAGGCGCTGCACATCTTCAGCAAAGAAAAGAACTAAGATTTCAATTTATTGAAGATCATCTCTCCGAGTTTCGCGTGGAGAAGATGTGCAGCGTACTACGCGTATCCAGGAGTGGTTATTACAAATGGCGTACGGCAGCGCCTTCTGAGCAGCTCCAACGAAAGGAGAAGCTCAAAAAGCGTATTATTTGGCACTTCCATGACTCCGAAGAACGCTATGGAAGCCCAAGAATTCATCGGGATCTTAAGAAGGAAGGCTGGACCGTATCGGAACGAACGGTTGGCCTCATTATGCGCGAAGAAGGGCTTCGTTCCTGTATGTCACGTAAATTCAGAATAAGCACGACAGATTCCAAACACGAACTACCTATCGCACCCAATGAGCTGCAACAAGATTTTTCAGCAACTAAGCCGAATGAAAAATGGGTGGCGGACATCACTTACATTCCTTGTCGCCAAGGAAAGCTGTATCTAGCCAGTATCTTGGATCTGTACACGAAACAGATCGTAGGATGGAAATTGGGCGACTATATGACAACAGATTTGGTTTTGGATGCGCTGAAGCAAGCCCATACAGCGAAAAGACCGGGAAAGGGACTAATCCACCACTCTGATCGCGGTTCGCAGTATGCGTCAAAAGATTACCGTGAACAACTTAAAAAGTACGATATGAAACCCAGTATGAGTCGGAAAGGAAACTGCTACGATAACGCTTGTATTGAGGCGTTTCACAGCATTTTGAAGCGCGAGTTGATCTACTGCAAACCAAAGTTTAAAACCAAGCAAGAAGCGCAAGAGAAACTATATCGATACTTAGAATTCTTTTATAACCGGAAACGCTCCAATAGCACGCTGGGATACATGTCGCCGGTTCGCTTCGAGCAGCTCTATTATGAGCGAAATTCAGCTTAATTTTGTGTCCACTTTATTGACAGAAGAGCA
>NZ_MSZX01000015.1 GCF_002021565.1 Paenibacillus selenitireducens
STRCSSATNDATACTNTRYCHNAGCDCGCATGACGACCGCCTTGTGGGAGGCAGGCTACAATGTGAATCACAAGAAAGTATGGCGATTGATGCGGGAGCTGTCGATCCAATCGGTCATTCGAAAGAAGCGGAAGCAGTCCAGTTACACACCTTCTGTTGTGTATCCGAATCGTTTAAAGCGCCAATTCCATGCTACAGCGCCCCAACAAAAAATGGTGACCGATATTACCTATATTTCAGACGGGACCAACTTTCATTACTTGTCCGTCATTCAAGATCTTTTCAACAACGAGATTGTCGCTTGGCAATTGTCAGATCGTAACGATGTTCAACTCGTGCTGGATACCGTTACGCAGTGGACAAGAAAAAGAGACGTCTCGGGGGCCGTGCTCCATTCGGATCAGGGCTTCCAATATACGTCTCAGGCGTACAACACACGATTAGAGGCGTTCGGCGTTAAAGGCAGCCACTCTCGCAAAGCAACCTGCCTGGATAACGCATGCATCGAATCCTTCTTTTCGCATCTCAGAACAGAGAAGCTGTACCTTAAACAGTGTAATTCAGAACGCGAGATACATCAAGCAATTGAGGAATACATCTATTTTTATAACTATCAACGGTTTCAAGCTAAACTTAAACAGCGCGCGCCGATTGAGTATCGACACGCGCTGGCTGCATAGCTTTTTTTATCTGTCTACTTGACAGGGGTATGACCAGATGCGTGTGCAGACGCCGGTTTTTTGTGTTGGAATTTACTTAAGTCGTTGTTAATTCCCAAAAATTTCATTACAATAATATTTACATATAAATAGTTTAGGAGAGTGGGGGAAGTATGGGGAATGACAAAGATCCCCTAATGTGAATAGTGCAAGCAAACAAAGGATCTTCGTTGAAGTAAAAGAAATCGGTCTCGAGACCGAGCGGTCTTTCGTTCTGGCGAACCTTTTAGGTGATTGGAACGTTAAGTAAAATGATTAAGGACTACTACAGTATTTCAGAGAGAAAAATTGAAGATTGAAAGGGAGAGAAATATGACTGCCAGTCAACCTAGTTCGGCATCATCACTGCTGAGCAACCGATTCGTGCAAGTGATTTTGATGTCCACATTGTTTTTACAAAGCGGTATTTGGGTGCGAAATATCGCCATCCTGTTTTACGTCAAAAAAATGACAAATGACGATGCGTTCGCCGTATCGCTAATCTCCGTCGCGGAGTTCGCTCCAATCTTCGTATTCTCGTTTATCGGAGGGACATTTGCAGACCGCTGGCGACCAAAAAGGACCATGGTATGGTGCGACCTGTTAAGTGCGGTTTCCATTATCGCGGTGCTTTTCGCTATGGTAAACGGTTCGTGGAAAGCGGTATTTTTTGCGACGTTAGTCTCGGCAATATTATCTCAGTTCTCGCAGCCATCCGGCATGAAGCTGTTCAAGCAGCATGTGCCTGAACATTTAGTGCAAAAGGGGATGTCGGTGTATCAAACGTTGTTCGCGGTATTTATGATTTTCGGACCGATCGTCGGCACGTTTGTTTACCAGACCTATGGCATTGAGACAGCAATCGGAATCATGGGTATTTCCTTTCTGTTGTCGGCGGCTTCACTAGCCTTACTGCCGCGCGATCGTCAAGACGACAGGGACAAACAAAAGTCGCAAGTATTAGAAGACATTAAGGCGGGGTTCCGCTACGTATTGTCCAGCATTATACTCCGTAAACTTGGTGGCGGCTTCATTGCTGCAGGGCTCGGTCTTGGACTTATTCAGCCGATGGGCATCTTCCTGATTACGGAGCGGCTTGGGAAGCCAGAGGATTACTTGCAGTGGTTCTTATTAGTCAACGGCATCGCGATGATTATCGGCGGCGTGGTCGCAATGAGCTTCTCCAGCAAAATATCGCCGCAGAAGCTGCTGGCGTTCGGTATGGCAGTCGACAGCTTGGCGATGATCGCCATGGGGCTCTCGACGGATTACTGGTTAACGCTGGGACTCCAGTTCATAAGCGGGTTGATACTACCATGTATTCAGATCGGGATCAATACGATGATTTTACAAAATACGGAGGAAGCGTTCATTGGTCGGGTCAACGGGATTCTGAATCCACTGTTTATGGGTTCGATGGTTGTTACGATGATGCTGTCCGGCGTGATCAAAAACGCAATCTCGCTCGTTCCGCTGTACGTGCTCGCAGGTGTATTCTTCCTTGTGGGTGTGGCGGTTCTCCTACCGTTGTTTAAGTTGAAGGGCGGCATTCAACCTGAACCGAATAAAGCGGTGGGTAACTCGTAATTAGACTACATATACTTTGAACATGTAAAAGGGGTGCCGGTGGGCACTCCTTTTTATTTAGACTATAAACTTCTTCAAATCTGAATAAATACGCAGGTTCGCCATGTCTCCAACTTCCATTTTATAGTATGATTGTTGGGAAACATTTTTTTCTTGATAAGGAGACTTTACATATGGATATACAAGACTATATCAAAAAAGGTTTGGATGCGTATTATGATCGATATCATCAAGTCACGGAGGAAGGTTTCTGCAGATGGATGCGTCCTGACGTCCCTGATGAAATGAAGGCAGCGGATGGCGATGATGAATGGTCCATATGGAGATTAGTTCCTTCCATCGTAACTAAAGATGATATTCGTGCGCTAGAAAACGAATTTGGGCTGGTTTTTCCCGAATGGTATAAAGTATTTATATCAACTTACCATCATTATTTTGACGTCGTACCCGAACAAGGGTTGGATGAGCCTCTACATAGCATTAAAGATATGTATAATCCATTGCTGTGCAGGTTGGGGTATCTTCCATTTACATGGGATTCAGAGTACGGAAACATATTATGTATTGACTTAAATGAAGGCTCGGATGAAGAGCATGGTGCCATATACGAAATTGATCATGACATATTATTTGGTTATGACGAAGAACATACGGAACGCAATACACTAAAAGAGTCATTGACATTTTTGTATCCTAATTTCAAGGCGTATTTTGATCATACTTTTTTAGTAAGTTAATGAAAAAAGAAAGTACAATCGATATCAACGAACATATAAAGAACGGGAGAATGCCGCATGAACTCCATACAATCTGATCCTTTTGTAAGAAATGAACGTGAGAAAGAGATTGCTTCAAGATCCGACAGGCTTGCCGATCTATTCGAGAAGCGCGCTGCCTTGCATGATCGTGAAGGGTCTTTTCCCTTTGAAAATTTCGCTGATTTACGAGAATCCGGATATCTGGCTCTTACCGTACCGAAAGAATTCGGAGGAGAAGAAGCCTCTTTGTATGAGATGATCCTTGCACAGGAGCGGCTTGCCAAAGGTGACGGCTCAACAGCGCTGGCCGTAGGCTGGCATGTCAGTCAGATGCTCCAGCTGCGAATGAACCTGTCATGGCCTCAAAAGCTGTATACTGATTTTTGCAGACGTGTTGTTGAAGAAGGCGCGATGATCAACAAGTTTGCGAGCGAGCCTTCTACAGGCAGCCCAAGCCGCGGGGGTAGACCGCAGACTGCCGCTGTAAGGACGGAAGGGGGCTATCTATTAACCGGCCGCAAAACCTTCAGTTCGCTGATACCTATCCTAGATCAATTTACCGTAACTGCATTTGTAGAGGATGAGGAGCAGGTCTGCACCTTCTTCGTTCGTAAAGGTCCGGGCGTAAGCATTGAAGAAACCTGGGATACCTTGGGTATGCGGGGAACCGGAAGCCATGATCTGCTGCTTGACGCTGTTTTCGTGCCGGAAGATGCCAAAATTGAGAACAGCGATGGCGAAGGGGCCGTGGGATCGGGCATGTCCGATCATGGCGGGGCTCTCCTGCATATACCGGCTTGTTATCTCGGCATTGCTTGGGCAGCACGAGACTTTGCCGTGAAGTTCGCCGCAGATTACCGTCCCAACAGTCTGCCAGGCCCAATCGCGGAGCTGCCTCATATCCAGCAGAAAATCGGAGAGATGGAGTCAGAACTTATAACAGCGCGCACACTGTTGTACAGCGTTGCCGACCGCTGGGATCGTCTTCCCGCAGCGCGGGCATCCATGAAGCCGGAGCTTGGGCTAACCAAGACGGTGGCGACCAACGCTGCCCTCCGTATTGTCGATTTAGCGATGCGAATCGTGGGTGGATCGAGTTTGTCACGCAGTCTACCACTGGAGCGGATGTATCGAGACGTCCGCGCGGGACTCCATAATCCGCCGATGGAAGATACCGTCATTGCGATGTTGGCTCAGCGAGCGATCCGCGAAGCAGGCGGACTTTGAAGTCTTCGATAAGAAAACATAGCATCAAGATAAGACCGTAGGCAATCTCTTTTTCAACAGTTTGCTTTGTAGATGACTGTAATTGGAACACTATTTGCAAGGTAGGGTACTGAAAAACTAATGTTATTAACCATAACGATGGCGAAGAAGAAGATGAAGATTGCTATGTTGGATAATCCAATATAGCTTTGCCGCCAACACGAATTCTTTACCTAAAATGGATTTATCCAACATAGCTTCACTACCAGCACTAAAACGCGTACCTATACTGGACGTTTCCAATATAGAGGGGGAAATCAGCATTTTAGAGGCATTTTCAGCACATTCTATTGGATTTATCCAGTATAGAGTGCGAAATCGTACTGAAAACGGCGAAGTTAGTGGATTTATCCAATATAGCACCACCACAAACACTTCTCCCCACCTGTACTGGATTTAAAACAACGTAGCAAACTTCATGCATCTTCATCATTGTTATAGATCGTTTTAAATTGATTTTTCTTCTACGAAACGAGATCTACCCAAAAAATAAAGTGTCGAAAAGTCCTCTGGACTTTATCGACACTTTAAGGGCGTAAATACGCCCCCTCTCGATAACATTTTATACAGGTTATTGCATGAAGCAACTTGCTGATTATACGAGCTTGATCAGTCTACGTCGAGCACGTACCGCTCATCTTTGACCTCTTCCTGAAGCGCATGGAGCTCATCCTTCAATGTCTTGACGATGTCGGCGTATTCTGGCTGCGCATACACATTATTGAGTTCAGCTGGATCATGCTGCAAATCGAACAATTCCCACTCCGGCTGATTTGTTTCATCCAGCGTACCCGGCACTCCCAAACCGTCAGCGTAATAATAGATAAGCTTATATCGGTAGGTTCGCAACCCGTAATGCGAGAACACGTTATGGTCTATGCGATGCATCCAATAACGGTAATACATCGACGTTCGCCAGCCTTCCGGCCGTTCGCCGTTCAATATCGGCCGAAGGCTATGGCCTTGCATCTCGTCAGGGATCGGCAGTCCGGCATATTCGAGGAAGGTCGGCGCAAAATCCACGTTAAGTGCCATCGTATCCGTGATCCCGCCTGGCTTGATTTCATTCGGATAACGAACAATGAACGGCATGCGAAGCGATTCCTCATACATGAACCGTTTGTCGTACCAGCCATGGTCTCCGAGGAAGAAACCTTGGTCAGACGTGTATATTACAATCGTATTATCTGCGAGTCCCATTTCGTCCAAATAATCGAGCAATCGGCCGACATTTTCGTCGATGGAAGCCACGCATCGTAAGTAGTCTTTAATGTATCGCTGATATTTCCAGCTTTTTGTTTGCTCCGGCGTCAGATGCGCGGGCGGTTCTTCCTTTAGATCGACGAGTGTTAGATCACTGTCGACCCGCATCGTCGCTTCCGCTGCAGCCGTTGCACGGGTTGCATAATCATCGTTAAACGTTTCCGGCTCCGGTATTGTTACATCATCATACAGCGTCGCGTATTTGGCGCTTGGCTCCCATGGGCGGTGTGGTGCCTTATGGTGGCACTTTAAGAAAAACGGCTTGTCTTGATCTCGGCGATTTAGCCAATCAATCGATAAATCTGTAATGACATCGGTGACATAACCTTCGTAAACACGATCCTCGCCCATTTCCGAAAAAGTCGGATGATGGTATTCGCCTTGGCCCCAATTGCCGATCAGCACGTTCCAGTAATCGAACCCGGTCGGGTCGTAAATACCGCCTTGGCCGAGATGCCATTTGCCGATCATACCCGTTTCGTAGCCGCCGGCTTGAAGCATTTTGGCAACGTGATCCTGCCGACCGTCGAAGCCTTCATACAATGTACGAACCCCGTTCAAGTGATTGTATTTACCTGTCAGGATCGTCGCCCGGCTAGGCGCGCAGATGGAATTGGTGCAGAAGCAATTGTCAAAGCGGATGCCTTCCTCTGCGATCCGATCAATGTTCGGCGTTTGGTTAATCCGTCCGCTGTAGCAGCTCATGGCGTGTGCAGCATGATCGTCGCTCATGATGAACAGAATATTCGGTTTGGTGGTGCTGCTCATATGCACTTTCAACCTCCAATGTAGTTTTTTGTCTACATTATATAAAATTGCAGCTTCGAGTACGATGTACGTAATGTTGGTTTCATGTACGAAACAACTGCATTTTTGACAGCTTTGATCCTTGAAAGAATGGTTTCCCGTTTGCATGACTGACGAAGGATTGCTATGCTGGGATTAGCATTTTTCAATGAGAGGACCGTTGCTATGTTTAAGCTACTGGCGGTACATTATGACGATTGTATACCTGACTGGAATACGGTCCGCGAGGCCATTCCATACCATGTTATCGTTCTTGTGGTGGAAGGAACGGTGGCGTATACCATTGATGGCGAGACGTTTCGAGCTGAGGCGGGAGACTTCTTGGTCATACCAAGAGGTACGGTCAGAGCGGGAAGCAATACCGGAGCGCCGCATAAGAAATATACCGCACTGTTTAATCCGATAGACGATATAGATCCCAATGCGCAGCTTCTGCTGCACCGTCAGTTCATGAAGATGAAAATAAGCAACTACGAATACGTTCACAACCGATTTTCTCGACTGTTCCAAGACAGATGGGAAGGGAAGCCGTTTCATGAGCCGATCTGCCTCGGCATTCTGATAGAGTTGCTCGGAATCGCGAAGCGCGAGCCGGTGAGCCCCCCTGTGGAACCGATAAAATTTTATTTGGCCCGGAAAATTCAACAAGAGCTTCAACTGAAATATCGGGAATCTGTGCAAGTAAGTGATCTGGCGGAGCTCATTGCCCGTTCGCCGAATTATACAATCGCCATGTTCAAGAAAGCGATCGGCATGACACCTATCGAATATGTTCATCAGCTGCGTGTCCAGGAAGCAAGCAGCCTGCTGCTGGAATCGACCATGTCAGTTACCGAAGTATCCGAATATTTGGGCTTCTACGATACATCGCATTTCTATCGCGTCTTCAAAAAAATGATGAAGGAATCCCCTTCGGCCTATATCGCTAATAGAAAAAGCTTCTGATCGAAGCACTTTCGACGGTTCATGAAGATAATAGGGTTAGTTGCTATAAATGATTGCAATGTTTTATGATGTAATGAAAGTGCACTAACAAGCACAGGTTCGTTAATATTTTTTAGATAAGCTTCTATAGAAAAGGTGGTTGGTAATTTCATGGAACTCGTTTTTTCAAAGGTAGATTCAGAGGAAGAAATCTCGTTATTAGCTCAATTGGCATCGGAAATTTGGTATGAATATTTTGTATGCATTATATCAAATGAACAAATCGACTATATGGTGGAAAAATTTCAATCCGTACATGCGATTACTGACCAAATTACAAATCAGGGTTATGAATATTATTTTATGAACGTAAATGGCAATCCTATCGGCTATTTGGGGATAAAACAAGAAGAAGACAAGCTATTTTTAAGTAAATTTTACTTACAAAAAGAGCATCGAGGAAAAGGTTATGCAAGTCAGGCTATGGAGTTTTTGGTAGGGATCTGCAAAGTTCGAAGGTTAGGTATGATCTGGCTTACGGTAAATCGTTATAATGATGCCACGATTGCTGTTTATGAGAAAAAAGGATTTAGAACCGTACGTACTCAGGTGGCTGATATAGGAAATGGATATGTGATGGACGATAATATTATGGAGAAAAAAATAGTGTTGGAAGATTGAACATGAGTTCAATCATCGTGGGTTCTCTCCTTCATTAAGGAGTGAATCCATTTTTTTATTGCGAAATATGCAGGTCTAGGCTTACGAATCTATGATACAATGGGAATTATTGGTACCTTACATGGGTCAATTAATAACATGGGAGAGGTGTTTAGCGTATGTCGAAAATTTTAACCCGAGCAGAAGTGGATATGGAATCAACTTGGAATTTGAATGATATCTTTGAAACAAAAGAGGCATGGGAAGAAGAATTAAACGCTGTTCAGCAGGACATCTCCTCGGTTACAAAGTATGAAGGAAGACTCCGAGAAGGAGCAGATACGCTGCTGGCCTGTCTTCGTGCACAGGAAGAGCTTCAAGGCAGAATCAACCGTGTAGGAGCGTATGCTTATCTGCATCAATCCGGAGACAGCATCAATCCTGAAAATCAGATGAATGCTACGAAAGCACGCGATCTTTCTTCATTCGTCAGTTCAGCTCTTTCCTTTATCAAATCTGAAATTATCGAGCTACCAGACGGAACGATTGACCACTACATAATAGAACAGCCTGAACTTCAGGTGTATGAACGCAGTCTCGGGTTGCTTCTACAGACCAAGCCGCACAGACTGACGGCAGAGACGGAGAAGGTTCTTGCTTCCTTTGGCGAAGTATTAGGGGCGCCTTACCGTATCTATGAGCGCAGCAAGTTGGCAGATATGACATTCCCATCTACAGAGAACGGCCGTGAGGAAGAGGTGCCGGTTTCGTTTGCATTGTATGAGAACAAGTACGTTGAATCTCCGGACACGGATCTACGTCGTAATTCTTTTAAAGTCTTTAGCGAGACACTATTCAAATACCGCAACACGTTTGCTGAAGCCTATGGTACCGAAGTGAAACGCCAAGTGATTGAATCGCGTCTGCGTGGATACGATTCTGTTACAGACATGCTCTTGACGCCGCAGCAGGTCACAATGGAAATGTATAACAACATTCTGAATATTCTGCAGGAAGAACTTGCGCCTCATATGCGAAAATATGCCGCACTCAAGAAGCGCGTGCTGAATTTAGACGAGATGACGTTTGCGGATCTGAAAGCTCCGCTTGATCCTGATTTTAGTCCTGGTATTTCTTTTCAGGAAGCAGGAGATCTAATCAAGGAAGCCTTAAGCATCCTTGGTCCGGAATACGGGGAAATCGTATCGGATGCATTTAAAAATCGATGGGTGGATTACGCGGATAACGCAGGGAAGAGAACGGGTGCGTTCTGCATGTCGATTCCTGGAGTTCATTCCTATATTTTGATCAGCTGGGCGGATAATATGAGAGGAGCCTTTACGCTAGCCCATGAAGTGGGCCATGCCGGTCATCTCATGCTGGCGAACAAATATCAGCGTATAACGAACTCGAGACCTTCGATGTATTTTATTGAAGCGCCTTCAACGATGAACGAACTCCTGCTGGCGGATCATTTGCTCGCACGTTCTAACGATCCGAGAATGCGCCGCTGGGTGATTTCTCAGTTGCTCGGTACCTATTTCCACAACTTTGTAACCCATTTACTCGAAGGTGAGCTTCAGCGCCGAGTCTACGAACTTGCCATGCAAAATGTACCGATTACTGCCGTGAAATTGTGTGAGTTGAAGGGGAATATCCTATCTTCGTTCTGGGGAGAGGATGTGGTTATCGATGAGCATGCCAAATTAACCTGGATGCGTCAACCGCATTACTATATGAGTTTATACCCTTATACTTATGCAGCTGGCCTTACCGCTTCGACTGCTGTAGCCAAGCTGATAAGAGAGGAAGGGCAGCCTGCTGTGGATCGCTGGCTCGAAGTATTGAAAGCTGGAGGATCGATGAGCCCGCTCGAATTGATGAAATTGGCAGGCGTCGACATGTCGCAGCCTGATCCGATTCGCAGCGCTGCAGCCTACGTAGGTTCACTTATTGATGAACTGGAGAACTTGTATTAATTTCATTTCATTCTATTTTCGAGAGTCCTTATTTTTAAGGACTCTTTTTGTTTAAATCTGTTGCCCGGTACGAGATATCGCGGTACATTCACGAAAGGCAAAGTGTTTGCAGCCGTAACATTTGTGATAGTCTAATTTGCCTAATGCAAAGGTAATCGCTTCACCGGTATGGTCAAAAAAATGGTCTATCCCAATCATTTGGTCTAGTCCGGTGGTCTGCAAATACGCTCTTGGCTGAGATTGAATCCCCGAAATGAGCACGCTTCCGCCAGAATCTTTAAAATGCTTCACGATGCTGGAAAGGTTGGCTTCGCCGGTAGAATCGATGAAAGGTACTTTCCCCATTCGTAGCAACAATACTTTTGGATGCAGCTTCATTGTGTCCATGATGGATTTTTCAAACATATTGGCCGCGCCAAAGAATAAAGGTCCTTCAATCGTATAGATGCTGATCTGGGGACAGTCATGCCCTTCATTGACCATGTATGACTTTACTTTCTCATTTTTCACCGACGGATCAGGTAAGACCTTAGTCACCATAAGCGTATCCCGCATTCGCTTCATAAAAACAATAACCGCAAGTACCAACCCGACTTCGACGGCTGTAGTCAGATTGGTTAACACCGTAAGAAGAAATGTAATCACTAAGATCATGGAATCGCTCGATTTCGTTTTTAAAACGTGGGCAAACGCTTTCCGTTCACTCATATTCCATGCCACGACCATCAGGATCGGCGCCATACTGGATAAGGGAATTGTTGAAGCCAAAGGAGCCAGCAAGATCAAGACTAGCAAAACGACTAATCCATGAACCATCCCCGATATTGGCGAAGCAGCGCCATTTTTAATATTCGTAGCCGTGCGCGCAATCGCCCCAGTTGCAGGAATCCCCCCAAAAAGCGGGGCAACGACATTCGCAATCCCTTGCCCTATAAGCTCACGATTGCTATGATGTCTGCTTCCCGTCATGCCATCTGCCACAACGGCAGACAGGAGTGATTCAATTCCGCCAAGCATCGCAATCACGAATGCAGCTGGGAGAATCTGAATGATGGTATCTATCGTAAAATGTGGCATGGAGAGGGTAGGCAGCGTATCTGGAATCGATCCATAGGTTGAACCGATGGTTGCTATTTTTCCTTTAAAAAATAGGGACGCAGCAACACTTGAAACAACAAGTCCGACTAATGATGCCGGAATTTTCGGAACGACTTTTGGTAAAATGAGTATGACAGTAAGGCAGATGACAGCAGTCAGGGTACTATACAAATTCCATGTGGAAAGATGCGCTCCGATTTCTTTCATATTGGACAAAAAGTATTCATGACTTTTCAAGTGTTGTAACCCTAGAAAATTCGCGATTTGACCAGAAAAAATGATGACAGCGATGCCTGACGTAAACCCGATCGTAACGGGACGGGGGATAAATTGAATCAACACGCCCAGCTTAAAAATGCCCATTAAAATAAGAATTATCCCCGCGATCATACCAGCGAGGAGCAAATTTTCATATCCATATTGCAGTACAATTCCTAATAAGATCGGAACAAAAGCGCCAGTTGGACCCCCAATTTGAAATTTGGATCCACCAAGCAATGAAATGAGGAACCCTGCCACGATGGTTGTATAAATTCCGAATTGAGGTTTTACCCCCGAAGCAATAGCGAAAGACATAGCAAGTGGAATCGCTACGACACCAACAATCAGTCCTGCAACGAGATCCCGACGTAACGATTGGATGTTATATCCTTCAAATCTCCCCGACCATTTCATGACAACCCTTCTTTTTCTTCATATATTTGATTATTTGAATATATGGGAAATATACACCCAGTATTCTTACTTGTCAATGAACAATTCGCCTATGTTACTTTCAACATACCCTCATGAATTAAAAACAAGAAACCTTTATTGGATGTAAAGATTCCTTGTTTTTGGGAGGCGGTTTATTCATTTCTTATGTTTTCCAATAATGAAATAGCATCTACCAGATGATTATCAAAAATTTGTTTGGCCACCTCAAGAAGGTCTTTAATGAGGGGATCCCGAAGAGAATAAATAACCGAGGTTCCATCTTTTGTTCCATTCACAACGTTTTTATTACGAAGCACAGCTAACTGCTGAGACACGGCAGAACCTTCGCTTCCTAAAATGGCCTGAAGTTCATTGACATTTTTATTCCCTTCGCATAGCACTTCAAGGATTCGAATACGCATGGGATGGGCCAACGCTTTAAAAAATTCTGCTTTAAACTGCTGTATTTCACGATTCATGAATCTAATCTCCTTAATTTTTGAAGATTTGAATATACAAACATAATACCACATGCAAGATACTCGTTGTAATACAAATCATTTTATCCCGGCAGTTTTTGCTTTACAGAAATTAATGATAAGCTAGAAGCTGGCATTGACAAGCAGTGGAGTTATCTTATCTAATGATATATGAACATATTAACTGGAGTGGTGAAATTGAGGGAAAACAGGAAATCTTCTTGGCTCGGTTGTTTGGGCCTATTAGTCGTCATGACGATACTAGGAACAATGATAAGACTGGGTCAATGGCTCGCTAATGAAGGACGATCGGTTCTAATTATACTAATCGTCGCCATCGTAGCGATAGCCGCTTATTATGCGTATTCAAAGTATACAAAAAAACAGAAGGCGCAGCATCTGGCTGACCAAGAACAGCAGAATCATAATGAGAAATTGATCTTAAAACTCGCTGCTGAGAAGAAGGGATATATTACTGCGGCAGAGATAAGCTTGAACTCCAATTTAAGCCTTGATGATGCCAGTAAAATGTTAGACGACCTCAAGGCCAAAGGTGCTTGTATATTACGAGTTTCCGATAACGGTACATATGTATACCAGTTCGACATGTTAATAAGCCAAAATGACAAGCTTTATTCAGAGCGAATCTAGTAGAGAGTTTTGAAAATCATATACTTTAGGCCTACACGAGCATAAATTTTGACTCCTGTAGGCTTTTTAGTTTTCAGTCCAATATGTTGACAGGACATGCGCTGGCAAAATATAGTAATTTTAAGTCAAATTTACACGAGTAAATTCATCTAAAATTCATTTGAATTACATTTCAATCAGGAGGTATGCAAATTGACAACGATGAAAACATTTCGTTCTGAATGGATCCAGAAGTTTAATGACGAAGGGTATCTATTGCTGAAGGGTGTATTGAGCGAAGACAAGGTAAGACGGTTAAATGCTGCTGTTGACGGAATATTGGATGAAGAGCCTGAATCACTTTCTTACAATGTTTATAACAGTGTAGAACGTCATGAAGAAATTGCCTCTTTAATCGATGAACCATCGGTGCTACCGCTTATCGTTCAATTGCTGGGGTATAATATTCAATTGCATATCTCTCATCTGACAGTTCGGAAGCCTAATCCAGGGGATGTTCAGACGGCGACGAATAGTTTCATTAACTGGCATCAAGATGGACCGCATCCTCAGTTTCCAAGGATCGGAGGCCTTACAGCGACCTACTATATTAAAGTCTGCTATATCCTGAGCGATATGTCTGAACCGAACCGTGGCAATACGAAGATTATCCCGGGCTCGCATAATCGTATATACCGACCTGAATCGGACAATGTGAGAGAAACACTGTCGGATGAAATTCAGATTTGCGGTGATCCAGGCGATGTATTTATTTTTCCGCAGAATTTATGGCATTCGGGTGCACCGAATCATTCAACTGAAACCAGACGTCAGTTGTTTCTCGGATATAGCCCCATTTGGATGCGCCCCATTGATTATAAGGTTCCTTCGGAACGACTGCTGAAGGATGCGAGCCCCATTCGCAAGCAGCTGCTGGGTATGATTAGTGACAATCCTTTTAACTATTATGTACCTGACGATTCTATGGTGCCATTGAAAGAATGGTAACAAGACAAGAAGTAGCGGATCGTGCCGGTGTATCCGTAGCCGTTGTCTCGTATGTGCTAAATGGTCGTAAAATCGTGAAGGAAGAAACGAAGCGCAGGGTACAAGAAGCCATTCGTGAGTTGGGTTATCGCCCAAACCAGACAGCACGCAGCCTAAAGACGAAAAAATCACAGCAAATTGCCGTGCTGATTCATTATATCGGCAATCCGTTCGAGGCAGGTTTGTTGCTTCACATCGAAGCGACTGCAAAGCAACACGGATATTTCGTATTCGTGCAGACGTACGATCCGAACCGAGAAGAAGAGCTGCGAGGATTGCTAATGGGCCGGGTAGACGGGGTTCTACTACTTGGCCCATGCTTTAGCCGAGAGACATTAGAGTATTTCAATTCGCTCGAGATACCTATTGTATCCGTTATGCAGCCTTCAACTTGGGGGGAAAGGAACAACGTTCCATATGTTGACATTGCATGGCTGCCTATGATGAGGAACCTTATCTCTCATTTACGACAGCAAGGACATGAACGAATCGCCTTTATGTCTGAGGGGGGACAGAACCTTCACTACGCCGTCCGATATCACGCTTTTTGCGAAGTGATGCGGCTTGAAGGTCTACATACAGATGCAGCTGTATCCAGATATCTTAATGGCTCAGGTCGATTCGAACAGGCGAAAATGGTGCTCGGTAGATTACTAGAAGGTGAAGAGGGAGTACTTACAGACTTCACGGCAATCGTGTGCGCCAACGATTTAATGGCTGCAGGATGTTTAGCTGCATGTCATGAACGAGGTATCCGGGTACCTCATGATATGGCCATTGCGGGCTGCGAGAATATCCTGATGTCATCGCAATTATCTCCACCGCTAACCGTTATCGACTATCCCCGTCAGTTAGCAGGAGAAGCGGCAATGAATATGTTGCTTGACCGAATGAATGGCATCACAGCAGAGCCAATTCTTCTTTCCGGTAACCTTATCGTCAGAGGCTCAACCCGTTCGAATGAATGAAAGGGGAATACAAGCATATCATTTAAATAGATGATATGCTTGTATTCGCTTTTAGAGGTCTCATTCGGAGGTATTTCGATGTTGAAGTTCAGCCTATCAACCAAAGTAATGTTGATCTATGGGACTGTATTCTTAGTGATCATCACGTTGACCTTCGGGTTATCTTACACAGGAACGGTAGGTAAGCTAGGGAGTGATTTAAATGATACGAACCTAGCCTTATTGAAACAAGTGGATCAAAAAATTGAAGTGGCTTTTCGTCAGACGGAGAAAGATCTGTTAACGCTAATGAATGAACTCGAGTTTGTTTATTTTATGTACGATAGTTATATGGATGATGGCCAAAGGTATAGCAATTTTTATGCATTAAACACAAAGTTGAGAAATTTTATTAATACGAATCCCCAGTTTTCATCTATTTTTGTATATTCTGCTGAAAGCGGTCACCTGTTGACAGATAAAGCTTATATGAAGGATGCACCTTTGGTTCATAACTGGTTGGGTGATTATTTGGATATGCCCGTTTATTTTAAGTGGTTAACCACGCATCAGATATCGGATGGCAACTCGAACAAAGACGTCATTACCTTGGTGAGATCCTATCCGACGATCAGTAGTCCCGGGTATCGCAAGGGCATGGTAGCTGTCAACATCAATGAAAAGGTCATCTACGATATGGTGAATGCTGTATACGAAGATCGTAAAATTGGCCATATGTTTATTATCGATAGCGATGGAAATATCGTAACCCACGATGATAAGACTCAAATCTACCGTAATATCAAAGAACTTCCTCATCTCAAAAGCGTACTCGTGAAGAAAGGAAGCGGCACCTTTACCGGTGAGCTGGGTGGTGTTCGTCAATCGATATTCTACCGTGACTCCAACTATACAGGGTGGAAACTGATCAGTATTGTGCCGGAGTCACAAATCTATGAGCCGCTCAGGGTGACGCGCAATCTGCTGATAGCATTAGCTGTAAGTATGATTATTCTTGCATTGATCGTACTCTTCTACGTGAGTCGTTGGACCTTTAAACCACTTCATCAATTGATAGGTAAAATATCAGGAACTTATCATTTCACCCCTACACAGGAACGTCCGGATGTTGGACTTACCTATCTAGAAAGCGTATTCGATCAGCTATTGCTGGATCGGGAACATCTTCAACAACATGTTAGGGACTCGAAGCCGGTACTGAAGTGGAGAATTATGATGGATATGCTTATCGGCTATCGAACGGATTATTTGGCGGTCCTTCACCACTTGGAGTTTGTAGGCGTCCACCTATTTCCAGATCGATATCTTGTCTGTACGGCGGAGATCAGCAAAGAGGGGATGGACTTGAGAGCCCAGGATGAAACGCTGTACACGTATGTATTCTGTAATGTGGCAGAGGAATTGATCAATACAGAGAATGCAGGCATGGCGATTGATGTGGGTGGAGGGCGTGCAGCCGTCATCTTAAGTTTTGCTGAAGGGGACGCGGAGCAGAATCATATGCGTGCGCTTGCGATCATGGAGCTGATCCTTGATATGATGAAGAAGCAATTCGACCTGGTCGTGACGGTTGGCGTTGGTCGTGGTTATCGCGAGATGAAGGATATTCCCAAGTCGTATGACGAATCACAAAAGGCACTTCATTACAAAATCGTATTCGGGGGGCACGCTGTCATCTCGATTGAAGACCTGCAACCCCTGGATAGCCAAGATTATTATCGCCTCCTTCGTATGGCGGATCGAATTACGGATGCACTGAAACTTACTGATTCGATCAAGTTAAAAGCATATGTACAAGAAACTTTTCACGAGGCAATGGATCGCAATTTATCCCCTAATCTGATACGTCAGCTTTCCTTTGATCTCATCGTCAAGTCGGTACAGTCGGTTAGTTCCACCGGGATCGACCTGCATGAATCCATGAGCCAACTGGAGAGTATGTATGAGCTAATCAACCGCAGCGGGAACTTGAAAGAGATGGAAATGTCCGTTTTCCAATTTCTTGAGGAGATGGCTTCCAAAATCAAAGCCAAGCGAACTCTAAGAGGCAGTAACGATACTATTGAACGAATCCTCATCTATATAGGAGAGCATTTCCAAGAGAATGATCTATCTTTGGATAAGCTTGCACAAGAATTTCATTTGAGCCCGACCTATATTAGTAAACAATTTAAGGAATACACGGAAAGCAATTTTATTGATTATCTCATTGGTATTCGAATGGATGCTTCCCAGAAACACTTAGCGTGTATGAATATGAAAGTGAACGAAATTGCTGAAGCCGTTGGTTATCAGAATGCTCGCAGCTTCATACGGACCTTCAAGAAGTATACAGGCATGACCCCATTAGAGTATCGGACCCAGTTGCAGATGGAGATTACGAATGAATCGAACCTTGAATGCGATTGAGCTTATAAGACATGTACAGGACTTAATCCTTTTTCATGTGGAGGATTACCTTGTACATGTTTTTTGTTTTGTAAGGGCTCCGCAACGAATAAACCGCGTCATTATAGGGATTTTCAGACCCTATCACAAGAAGTGAACCCAGTATAAGAATGGTGACTGTACATTTTGCAAGAATAGTGATCGTGTTCAGAACGTGTCTATTTCCAATGATTCAATCTCACGGTACGATCGCTGTACCCACAAAGAAAGGATGAACCAAATGAAGGATACACGTTCCATTATCCGTAGTCGATTCCTACGCGACCGACACTTGTACCTGATGCTGCTGCCTGTGATCTTGTTTTATCTCGTATTCAAATATGCTCCAATGATCGGCGAGATGATCGCATTTAAAGATTATCGCTTGGGAGATGGGATATTCGGGAGTCAATGGGTGGGATTTAAACATTTCGAAAGTTTATTCGGAAGTATTGATTTCTGGCGAGTTCTTCGAAATACGTTGGTACTGAATGTATACAGTCTTGTGTTTGGCTTTCCGGTACCCATTGTATTAGCTCTTTTACTAAATGAAGTTCGAAAAGAATGGTACAAGAGGACCGTACAGAACTTGCTGTATTTGCCCCATTTTATATCATGGGTCGTCTTGGGAGGAATTTTCATCGCGATCCTTTCCCCGAGTACGGGTGTTGTTAATGCGGTCCTTCAGCATGTATTCGGTATGGAACCGATTTACTTTATGGCAGATTCGAGATGGTGGCCTGTTGCATACACGTTGTCCGGGATTTGGCGTGAAGCTGGGTGGGGTACGATTCTCTATTTAGCAGCTATGGCTTCGATTGACCCTCAGCTCTACGAAGCGGCTAAGATCGATGGAGCGAGCAAGCTTCGCCAGACTTGGCATATTACGCTTCCAGGAATTCGAAGCACGGTTGCCATCCTTCTCGTTCTACGAATGGGCAGTATGCTGGATGTCGGATTAGAGCAAACACTCATCTTACAAAATCAGTCCGTATTGGATGTGGCCGATGTGATTAGTACCTACGTCTACAGAGTCGGTCTGCAAAATATGAATTATAGTTATACGACCGCATTAGGCTTGTTCCAATCCCTAATAAGTTTAATTCTGGTCGTAGGTGTCAATCGATTAACCCGAGCGTTCGGGGAAAGGGGACTCTGGTAACCGATGATCATACGGAATAACAATCTATCTGTCCGGTCTCGAGTAGGGACGGCGGTTAATTACACCCTGCTCGGCCTCTTTTCACTCGCTGCCTTATATCCGTTGTGGTATGTCATCGTGTCTTCATTTAGCAGCAGTAGGGCGATAACGGCAGGTGAAGTATCTTTGTGGCCCGTTGAGTTTAACACACAAGCGTATCTGCGATTATTTGATGATGGTCAGCTCTTCGTGGCGATGGGGAATACGATCGTGGTAACCGTTGTAGGGACGCTGCTGAATATGGTACTAACGACATTAGCAGCTTATCCGCTATCCAGAAAAAGGCTTAAAGGCCGTAGTTTGCTGCTTATGTTTATCATATTCACCATGTTGTTTACTACAGGCGTCATTCCCAATTTTATACTTGTGAAATCCCTGGGACTCATGGATTCTTATTGGTCATTGTGGCTGCCAGCACTCATCAGTACCTATAATATGTTCGTCATGAAAAGTTTTATGGAGGGCTTACCCGAAGAAATTGAGGAATCAGCGGCGATCGACGGAGCTGGAGACTGGCGGATTCTGGTACAGATTATTTTGCCTTTATGTAAACCCATTATGGCTGCGCTTTCCTTGTTTTATGCCGTGAGTTGGTGGAATTCCTATTTCAACGTGTTGTTATATATTACGAAGAGTACCCTGCAGACCTTAACACTTAAGCTCTATCAAATGATTCTTCAAGTGAATCAAAGCCTTTTGAATAATGGCACAGGTAGTGAAGGAGTCGATCACGTCATGCTAACACCGGAAGGGATCAAAGCCGCGGCCATCGTAATTGCGGTTACTCCAATTCTCGTGATGTATCCGTTTTTGCAGAAGCATTTTGTCAAAGGGGTGTTAATCGGTTCTGTGAAAGGTTGATATCATCGGACCCTAGGTTCCTGATATATAGTAAGTACTACGATTTGAAAAGGGGATGAAACGATTGAGAATTTCGAAGCATGTGTGGAAATCGGTCCTAGCGACGAGTTTATGTGTCATGATGTTGGTAGCTTGCAGTAATAATGCTACGTCGGTGAATCCTGCGGAATCACCCGAAAAAACGACTCCCGCAGCTACAACGGTAGATACGAAGTCAGCAGAAACGAAAAAAGAAATCAGTATTTCAGCCTTTGATCGAGGGAGTGTGCCTACGGAAGAAGGAAGCTATGAAAGTAACCGGTGGACCAAATGGATCAATGAAAATTCACCTGCAACCGTGAAATGGATTCCGGTTGACCGAGGGCAAGCCCAACAGAAAATTAGCACACTTATCGCATCCGGAAGTGCACCCGATTTGATCTGGGAATACGATCGGAATTATATCGCTCAATTGGCGAATCAGGGTGCTATCCAGCCCATTGATAGTTATATCGAACAATACAGTACCACATTGAAGAAATATTTACAGGAACACCCGCAGTTAAAATCAGCGATGACCATTAATGGGAAAATGTATGCGGTTACAAGTGAAAGAAGTATTGAATCGATTGCCAATAACGGCATGTGGATTCGGCAGGATTGGCTGGATAAGCTGCAATTGAAAGCACCAACCACGGTGGAAGAATTGATTGAGGTAGCTAAGAAGTTCAAAGATGAAGATCCGGATGGCAATGGACAAAAGGATACAGTACCTATCGTATTTAACGGTAACGCGGTCCAAATTATGCGTGCGTTCTTCTTCACGAATGAGAACCAGTGGTACTTGGAAGATGGCCAAATGAAGTATGGCAGAACGTTAGATCGTTTCACCGATTCACTTGCATTCCAGAAATCATTATTTGACCAAGGACTGATTGATAAAGAGTATATCACCGATAGTAATTTCCAACGTGCACGTCAACTATGGACGACGGGTAAGGCAGGGATCTATTTCGGCAATTGGAGTATGGATAATGAAATGCGTGATCTTAAAGCGAATGTGCCTGATGCCAAAGTAGCTCCGCTAGAGTCTGTAGCAAGTAAATATGGAAAAAATGGTCTATATCAAGAATTGCCATCTAACGTGTTGGTCGCTTTTAATAGTAATATGGATAAAGATCGAATCGAAACGGCGGTTAAATTCCTGGATTGGATGTTGGAAAAGGGCTGGATGCCTATGAAGTTTGGAGAGGAGAATGTCCATTATAAGCTGGTGAATGGTGAAATTCCGCAAAGGCTGGATTCAGACAAATATCGCCAGGAAGTGGCCTACGCGAACGAATATGCTATTCTCAGCCAATGGAACACCAAGCCGGAATGGATTCCGATCATGGCGGCACAGGATGCACTCTCCCAAGAAATCGCGCTTGCTAAATCTGAGGCTTTAAAAGTAGCTCTTAAGAATGAATATCGCAGAGATATCGCGTTTAGCCCGGATCTTCCTGAAGTGAGCCAACTTATTGCGACGTTTGCCCCCATTGCAACACAAATTGAAGTCAAGGTCGTGACAGGCGGAAAAGCACTAAGTCCTGAAGAAGGAATGGCGCAGGTTCGCAAGGAATGGAAACGCCTTGGTGGTGAGAATGTGGAGAAGCTAGCGCAAGAATGGTATGAGAAAAATAAGGAGTTTTTAAATGTAAAAAAGTAATCTTAAGCGAGGATGGATTCTAAGGATTAGGCTGGAATCCATCCTCCAGCACAAGTTTTTTATAAAAAAGGAGTGAAATACATGATCAGATGGAAGCCTATACTTGCCAGCTTAACTGTGTTTATTCTCCTATTTTCCTTATTCTTATCCTCTTCCCTCGTGCGAACCCCCGAATCCACAATCTATGCAGATGATAATACCCCAGAATTGACAGTAGGTGATTTCGAAAGTGCTGACGAAGCTTGGGATTTCTTGATCGGTAGCGGGGGTGCGCTTGGAAACGGTGAGTTCAGTCGAGATGCGTCGAAATTTCACTCGGGGAGTTCCTCTGGAAAGCTGCAGCTAGATTTCAGCAGCAAATCGAGTTATACGAACAGCTATGTTTCTTTGGAGAAGTACTTATTTAAACGTGTTCTACCTACGAACGCGCTGGAACTTAGCTTTTGGGTGAAGACAGCGGATATGGCGAAGTTCGATCTGATATTGGTCGACAATTCGAATCAGAACCATCAACAAACAATTCAATTGGATCCAACAACGGAGTGGCAGAAAGTGACTGTAAGCTCCTTTACATCGGGAATCAATTATACGAATTGGGGCGGCAGCAACGATGGCGTATGGCATGGTCCGTTAAAGAAAATGTATTATAAACTGACCAAAGCATCGATGAAATCAGGTAAAACGATGGGCACGATCTGGCTAGATGATATTCGAGTGAAGGTCGAAACCCCTGATCTGGCGATTGCCCAGGTGCAAGTTGGAAATGTCTTTGCAGGTAATCGATCAGCCGCTTTTGACATTCTCACCACAGGTGATGTTATTCAATGGAGTACGAAGAATGCGTGGGGAGAACCAGTATCTTCGGGGACGGCTCCTGTAACGGATAGCAAACTACGGCTAAACCTAGCGATGCCTGAAGATGGATATTATCGATTGAAGGTAGAAGCGTATCAAGCACAAACCTTAGTCAAGGCCACAGAAACGACATTTGCGATTCTTCCCGAATTCGATCTTTCTGGTGTATCAAAGTCTCCATTTGGCATTCAAACACATTACGGTATCAATTGGAATAAAGAATCCATTCCACTTCTTAAATATGCTGGCACCAAAAACGTACGAGATTCCTTCTATTGGTCAGAAATTGAGGTCAATAAAGGTCAATACACGTTTAATCCGAAGTTCACCCTTCCGATGCAATATTTTAAAGAGTTTAACATTGATCCATTCCTCGTCTTCGCGTTCAGTAATAAATATTATGACGAAGGCAAAACACCCTATTCAGATGAAGCGCATACCGCCTATGCGAACTATGTAAAGGCTATGCTTGGGAAGTTCGGCAATCAGCTGAAGTCGGGAGAAATGTGGAATGAGTTCAACTTGCCTTATTTCGGTGGAAATGGTCCCGCTGCCTCAAGAGCGGATGTCTACTTCAATGTGCTGAAGAAAGGTTATGAAGCATCCAAATTGATTCGTCCAGATCTGAACGTCGTTGGTGGAGCTACATCAGGAATTCCTGAAGAGTGGTTGAAAGACCTATTCGATCTCGGAGGACTGAATTATATGGATGCGCTCTCAGTCCATCCCTACCGCTATCCGCAAACACCCGAGGGGTTAATCGAAGAGATTGATCGCTTGAATCAGCTAGTGCGCGATCATAATGACGGTAAGACCATCCCTCTGTGGTTCTCGGAGGTTGGTTGGCCAACGCATTTGAATCCAACCGGTGTGGATGAAAATACACAGGCTGCTTATTTGATCCGTACCTATGTTCTAAGTATCGCTGCTGGTGTTGAAAAAGTATTTTGGTACAACTTGATGGATTCTGGAACGGATAAGCTTAACAACGAGCATAATTTCGGAATCATCCACAATACGGGTGATGCGCTCGGATCCTATACCCCCAAACCGGCCTATGTGGCTCTTGCCACACTTACAAGACAGCTAGCGGATGCGAATGCTGTAAGTCAAGATGTAACGGATGGACTCTATCACTATGGTTTCGAAAAAGATAACGATCGCATTCATGTCCTATGGTCCTTGGACAAAAAAGATGTCACCTTAAATACGCAGGTTCCGCTAACGGTGACGGATATGATGGGGAGGAAGATTACCTATACGCCGGTACAGGGGAAAGTATACCTAACGTTGACTGGAGAGCCCCTGTTTGTTCAGGGAGACATGGACAGCATTATTCAAGCCAGTCCGTTATCCCTGACCAGCACCCCCTCTTTTACGAATGACCCCGTAACGCTTACATTGCATGTCAACGATCTCGGGCAAGGAGAGGCGCTTACCGCCGAGGTGAATTTTCAAGGTGTAACGAAAGAAATTTCCATAAATCGAACGGGAGATTACAGTGTTCAGTTTCCGGGGATTGAACAGATTGGAAGCCAAATGGCGACGGCAACGGTACGAACGACTGGGGGAGTATTTGCTGGGTTATCTGATCACGTCCAGATCCAACAGGCCGAGCAAGTATCATCGAAGCATGTGGTGAAGAACGGTGCTGACGTGATGGAAATAACGATTGTGAATGAAAGACCTACCAAACGTCATATAAAACGGATGGATTGGAGCATTGGGTCATCTACGGGTTCGGAAGCTTATAACGTAGTTATCCCTGGAAATACCGTGCATACAATAGACTTCCCGTTGTCGGGAATAACAGAGGGAACACTGCAATCCTATCAATTTAAGCTGTATATGAAAGATGGGGCGGTATTGAAAAGCGATGGGAGTGTCAAGCTTGTTCCACCTGAGTCAAGGGTTCCACTGGTATTTCGAACGGTTGGCTCTTTAGATGATCTTCAGGATGTGGCAGGAATTGATCTAGTTACTGACGTTAATTCGAGAATAGGCTCCTATAACGGTCCAGAGGATTTCAGTGGCACGGTCTGGGCTACGTATGATAATGATCATCTATACATGACTGCTCGCGTCCATGACGATGTGTATTCACAAACGAAGCAAGGTAGCGAAATCTGGCAAGGAGATAGCATCCAGTTCGCCGTATCTGCAGGGATGCCGGGAGAGAATTTACAGTGGTATGAGTATGGAATGGCCTTGACATCCCAAGGACCCGAACTCTATCGGTGGATGGCCCCACAAGGAATTGAGACGGGATCTATCGTAAGCCCTAACCTGCAAGTAACAAGAGACGAGGCGGCAAAGGATACGATATACAAGTTGGCTCTCCCATGGAGTGAATTGGCGCCGATTGTTCCGAGCGATGGAATCCTTAGTCTGTCGATTGTTGTGAATGAGAACGATGGTAACGGTCGTAAAGGGTATGTGGAATGGGGGAGTGGTATTGGTGCAAGTAAGCAATCCTCTTTGTTCAAATCCATTCAATTACAGCATGTGAATATCGTAGATCCAGAATGTGAAGATGAGGTGAGGAGTCAAGAATGAGCCTGTATAGACAATTTTTCGATCATAAAGAGCTTTTATTGAGAAAAGTCATTTCACAGGAAAAGGACTACGACCCGCTGGTTCATATGCTGCTTCGACCCTTGCACACGCCAGGATATCATACGACATTAACCTCTGATGTTTATCCACTAGTTCATCCAACACATCCATCGTTGTTATATGCCGCTTCCTTGTTAAATACGGAATCTCCTGAATATGTGCAGAGGGCTTGTGATATCATTCAATGCGTGCTTACGCTGCAAGATCGTGACCCAGACCGAGATACCTACGGCATATGGCCATGGTTCTATGAAGAGCCGCTTACACAGATGGCTCCTCCTGACTGGAACTGGGCTGACTTTTGTGGGAAAGAGCTTGTGCTTGCAGCCTTGCTTCACGGTCATCGGTTACCTGAAGAACTGAGGGAGGACATACGTCAAGGGATAAGCTGTGCTTGTGATGCCATCATGAAACGGGATATGGGACCTCACTATACGAATATTTCGATCATGGGGTCATTTGTGACCTTGATTGCTGGAGAACTGTATGGTAAGCAGGACTATGTGGATTATGCATTACAGAGATTAGAAAAGTTGAAGCAATATACAGAACGTTTAAGGACCTTCCAGGAATTTAACAGTCCACATTATTCTGTCATTGCCATCGTCGAGTTGTCAAAAATCTATACGTATTCCATGAACCCACGGGCTAGGGAGATTGCGAATGACCTATTAGACATTGGTTGGCACATGGTAGCAGAGCATTATCATCCAACCTCCCAGCAATGGGCCGGTCCGCATAGTCGCAGTTATAGTACACTTCTGAGCAATAAAATAAAATCATTTTTACAAATCGCTACGGACAATAGGTTGTTTTTCTTCTCCGATGACGATCTTGAATATGATGCGGAGTGGTACGGCAGTGGTTGCCGATGCCCGGAGGCTTACTTGAATCTGTTCATGAGCGAAGAATCTAGGGTACTTGAGCAGCCCTACTATCGTAATGAGGATACTGGATTCGTGAAATGGGCGAAAACGAGGATGACACCCCAATATACGATCGGGATATTCAAACATGAAATCATGTGGAATCAAACACGGGGACTCGTCGCTTATTTTGAGAATCATGGGGCAGCAACGTATTTACAGATGCGCTGCTTACATGATGGTTATGATTATTGTTCGGGGGTACTCAGCGTTGCGGAGGAAGAAGGCCATCTTCTACTTGGTGTACGATTTCTGACGAATGGTGGAGATACACATCCGGGTTTGGATCGTATTGAGGGTTGTATAGAGGCATCGGATTTCCGGCTTCGGATGGAATTCGGAGGTTGTTTAGCTGGTGTGCGCATTGCAACGGAAGGGGCAAAAGCAGAAGTAGAGATCAACGGATTACCTTTACGGGTTGATAACGTATATGCTGCCTTCGACGAACTATTGGCAATTGATTGCGGCGAACAACGAGACTGGAATTGGGAAGTGACAGAGCTAGAACAACGTATTGGGTTAGATTTCGTCATATATACGGGAGAGCGAAGAACACTAGACTTCCATGCGTTAAATAGAGCAGCCTTTTTGTTCTCATTAGCGATTGGAGAAGTGGTAGAGACAATGCCAGACATATCGGTTATCGAAGAAGCTGGTCATGTCACAGCACGAGTTGTAACAAGTCATTGGAATCGCTTACCTCTCGAGCTATCCATCGCAGTAAAACCGAATGATATCCATCCCGTCTAATAACAAATGTAGGCATTCAAAAAGAGCCGCCATGCCGTTTGCATGGGGGCTCTATCCATGCATCATTGCGTGGTCCCAGTGAAAAGAAGCCAATTTGTCATGGGGTCCCTAAAGGGCATGCCCAAAAGTACATGCTGAAAATGCCCGCATGTACGATTTCAATCCTCTGCTTGGACGATATAATGACAGATATTCATGCAAGTAGAGGAAGGTGATTACCATGGCAACATTTTTGTATAAACTTGGAACATTTGCTGCTCAAAAGAGAAAAAAGGTCTTGTTTGGAACCTTAGCGGTACTCATTATCGCCATTTCTCTTGGCCTTGGTATGGGCATTCATTTAAACGGTGAAATAACCATTCCCGGCACAAAATCTGAGGAAGCGATGAAACTACTGAAAGAAGAGTTCTCACAAGGAAAAGGCCCTGAAGGCGGCACGATCCAAGTGATTTTCAAAGCCCCTGACGGTCAAACGCTAGCGTCGGAATCAACTCAAAGCAAGATAGCTAAGACGCTAAAGTCCATATCTGAAGACCCTGAGATTGCATCGATTGTCAGCCCCTATGAGGCAGGAACAATTAGCTATAACAAAGAAATTGGATATGCGCTAGTCACCTACAAATCTGAGGCGTTACAAGTCACCGATGCATCTAAAGAACATGTATTGAAAAGTGTGGAGCAAGCACGAAGCGAGGGCTTGCAGACTGAACTCGGAGGAAGCGTCGAATTCACGAACCTTGAAATAGGCGGCAAATCCGAGGTCATTGGCATCATTGCTGCATTTATGATCCTAGCTATTACATTCTCATCCTTGCTCGCTGCTGGCTTACCTATCCTAACAGCAGTATTAGGACTGGGAATTGGCGTCATGTCCGTTATTATTGCTTCTAATTTTATTGAAATGGCTTCGTTTTCCTTGATTCTAGCTATCATGCTCGGGTTAGCTGTCGGGATCGACTATGGCTTATTCATTATTTCGAGATACAGACAAAATCTTGCAGAAGGCAAAGGGGTAGAGGAGTCCATTGCGCATGCTAATGCTACCGCCGGCAGCGCCGTTATTTTCGCCGGATTGACGGTTATTATTGCCCTTGCTGGATTATCCGTAACGGGAATTCCATTCATCACGGTCATGGGCATAGCGGGAGCATTTACGGTACTTGTTGCCGTAATCATTTCCGTTCTAGTCGTTCCTGCGCTACTTGGGTTTGCAGGTGAACGGATCCGTCCGAAGTCAAAAGCTGCTTCATATCAAGATCTCCGTAAAGACAGTGATCACACGAATCGTTGGGGACGGTTCATCACGAAGTATCCTCTACCGATCGCAATTGCGGGCATTTTATTATTAGGTGCAATAAGTCTGCCTGCAATGCATCTACAAACGGGTCTTCCGGATAAAGGTTCTAAATCGATCGACACAACGGACCGCCGTGGGTATGATTTGATCGCGGAAGGGTTTGGGCCCGGGATGAACGGACCGCTCGCTATTGTTGTCAATGCGGAAGCAGCAGATGACGCGCAAGCGACATTTGCGAAGGTAGGGAAGGAACTAAGCGAGCTGCCGAATGTGGCAATGGCAACGCCGCCGGTCACGAATGCAACGGGCAAAGTAGCCATGGTAACGATTATCCCTGGAACCGATCCAAAAAGTGAGAAAAACCGATTTGGTTCATATGATCCGCGATAAGGCGGCTGAGTTTAAGCAACAGGATCATGTTGAGGTTATGGTTACAGGTTCAACGGCAGTGAATATTGATATATCCGAGAAATTAAATGAGGCTTTGCCGAAATTTGCGGCTCTGATTGTGGGACTAGCATTAATTCTTCTCATGATGGTATTCCGTTCCATCTTCGTGCCAATCAAAGCCGTGTTAGGTTATCTCCTCACGCTTACGGCCACACTTGGGTTCGTCGTATTTGTTGTTCAAGATGGCAATCTGGCCAAGCTTTTCGATATTCCTGCAGCAGGTCCAGTGCTAAACTTCTTGCCTATATTAACCGCCGGCATTCTATTCGGCTTGGCTATGGATTATGAGGTATTTCTGGTCAGTCGCATGCGCGAAGAATTTACCCATTCGGGAAATGCGAAAAAGGCCGTATTGTCTGGTCTTAAACATAGCGGCAGCGTTGTAACGGCAGCTGGTCTGATCATGATTGCCGTGTTCGCAAGCTTCATCTTTGTCGAAGATGTTATGATTAAATCCATGGGTTTAGCATTATCGTTCGGCATATTGTTCGATGCATTTATTGTACGACTGACAATCGTGCCTGCGGTTATGACCCTTATGGGCAGTTCGGCTTGGTATCTCCCGAAATGGCTTGGACGCATTTTACCAAATATCGATGTTGAAGGTGAGTCTATTGAAAAGAACGAATCGGAAGTTAAAGAGAGAAATCGTCTAGTGGAATCGAATTGAAATCTGCAAATTAGTGCCCAATCGTACATGAGTGTTTTTGTCCTTATGTACGATTTTTTTATGTTTACTATAAGGTAAGGTATAATAGAAAACATGTTATTATTACAAGAACGAAAGGGGAGGACACATGGAAACGGGGAACGAGTTCAAGCAGTGGTCGCAAAAAAATCAATATAACGACTTACCCGATGCCATGTTTAATGCCAGAGTTCCGAGCATGACTTGGGTTTTTTTCATTTATTTCATATCCATGATTGTCCAGGTTCTGCACGAGCCGTCATTTATTTCTCTGTCCTTCTTTTCGGGATTGATGCTTCTCCACGCCTCATTAATTTGGCACTTCTCATCGCTTACGGAAAAATATCCTTGGGTCTATTTCATGATTCAAGGCCTGATTATTCAGGGATGTGCGCTGATTATGGATCAAGCCACTTTTATGCTATTACTAGGAATGTATCCCGTTTTGACGGGTCAAATCGTTGGTGTCTACAATCATAAAATCAAAATGGTAATGCTGTCCGTTTTGTACTATGTTTTATTCCTATCGACTTTCTTCATTATGGGACAAACCGAATTGTTGATTTTAATGTCGATTTTGTACATAATGATGACCGTCATTTTCGTTTCTTTTGCCGATTTATTTCTAAAGCAGGTACATGCTCGGATCCTTACCCAAACCTTTCTTGAAGATCTGGAGCGCGCACATCGCAAGGTGGAGGAATTGACATTGGCGAACGAACGCCAACGAATGGCTCGAGATTTGCATGATACGCTGGCCCAAGGTCTGGCGGGTATCATTATGCAGCTGGATGCGGTCGACGCACATTTGACGAAAGGTAATTCCCAAAGAGCTCAAGAAATCGTCCAGCATTCCATGGTTCATGCAAAGAAAACATTATCGGAAGCCAGATTGGCCATTGATAATCTCCGTTCAAAAACGTTTGCGACGATCGACTTCTCAGATGCCATTCGTGAAGAAATCGAAAGATTCAAGAATGCGACCGGCATTCAAGTATTTCTTGATATGAGCATGGATGGCAGCATACCCAAGTTAATGATGGAGCATGGACTTTACATTATAGGTGAATGTTTAACGAATGTTGCCAAGCATGCAGAAGCCAAGCATGTATGGGTATACGTTCGTATAGAGGACGAGAACATGCACCTTGAAATCAAAGATGATGGGAAAGGCATTTCTTCGAATCATAGGGGCTCTAGGTCTGGACATTACGGAATAATCGGTATGAAGGAGAGAGTTCGCATCTTAGGGGGATCGCTTATTATAACCAATAATATCCCTTGCGGAACTTTGATAATGATTGATACATCCGAAAAGAAAGGAGAGAGTTCATGAAATACAACGTGGTTATTGCGGATGATCATCTCGTGGTCAGAGAAGGGCTAAAGTTTATTATTGAGACGAATGACAATTTTCAAGTCGTCGGAGAAGCGGCAAACGGTGAGGAGGCCCTGAGATTATTGGAGTCGGTTACGCCTGATGTCATTCTTATGGACTTAAATATGCCTAAAATGAGCGGTTTGGAGACCATGAAGGAGCTCAAAGTAAGGAACTTCGATATCCCTGTTGTGATATTAACGACATATAATGAAGATGAGCTGATGATCAACGGGTTGGAATTGGGGGCCAAAGGATATCTTCTGAAAGATACCGGTAGAGATCATCTATTCCGCACGATCGAATCCGCTGTTCACGGCGACACGTTACTGCAGCCTGAAATTATGGAAAGAGTATTCGCGGCAAGAAACAAACGCCATGATGCGCATGATATTTCTTCAGAGCAAACGCTGCTCTCCGAGAAAGAGCGAATTGTTCTTCTGGCCATTGCGCGCGGTTATCGAAGCAAAGAAATCGCTGGCGATATGGGGATATCCGAGCGAACGGTCAAAGCTCATTTGACAAACATCTATAACAAACTAGGAGTGGATTCTAGATCCCAAGCGGTTGCTGTAGCGATCGAACGGGGTATCGTTCAGTTATAAGAAAGGAATGAAATTTGTGAAATCACGCTATCGCTGGATTCCAGTCGGATTGTTGCTTCTAAGTATGTGCATCCTTTCATCTTGTGCAAAAGGTAATGCCCATTTCACGATACATCTTAATGGAATGGCCGAATTCGAAATGAATTTGTCGGTAAACAAAGACACGCTTACAAAGATTGGTATGCCTGAATTGATGAAACAAATTACTGAACAATTTCAGGATAAAAGTATGGAAGTGAAGCCATACGATGAGGGTGGACGGGTCGGATTCACTTTATCCCGAACCATCAACCTTCGCGACATGAATAATATATCCTTACCTCAGGGGATTACGATAAAGCGGACAGAAATGAATAAGTTTTTTTATACAAAAGAGCAAGTTATCGTAACCGTTGATATCGAAAAGCTAATTTCCAATAAAGAATACGGGGATTGGTTACAAAAGAACCCTGTTACGTCATTTGTGAAAAATCTTGTGCAAAGGCAGATCGACTTTGAAATTCTCCTTACGGCGCCGCTCAAGCCAGGCTATAACAATGCGGAAGAAATCAGAGATCATGGGCGAACATTAGTATGGAACTTGAAAATATTCGAACCTAACCATTTTGAAATAAACTTCACGATACCTAACATCAGAACGATTGCTTATTCGGCAGGTATTTTGATCGTGGTTCTTATCTTGCTGTGGTCTGGAATTAGAATCAGTAGAAAACGGAGACGGACGGACTGACGGACTGAAGCGCCGGCTTACGCAGTCGATATTTCATTTTCAATCCAAAAAATACTTCGAGATGAGAGAAGTGAAGGTCTAGTTTTTTATTAGAATATCCGAAAAGTTATTTATTACTTCTCAACACATAATTGTTGATTCCATAAGGATCTAAGGTAGGCGCTTGCGGCGTCTACCTTAGATCCTTATGTCAGTTTGAGGACACATTTAGCTGCTCCGATAACGAATCAATACCGACGAATAGGCTAATTCGGATGAACCTAAATACGTTTCACGATTTGGAAAATTTATTAGTAATCAGAAGACGCCTGATGTATATATCGATAGTTTGGATCAAAGGATTTGATACTTGCAATATTTCTGCCTTAGGAGGAGGGGGAACAAACTGATGATTGATTCAATATGGAAAATAATCAGTATATCTCTTGTTATTGCTAGGAAGTACTCAAAATCATAGACTTTCAAAATTTAGGATTATATATTTGGTTTACAATTAAAGAAAGATGTGAGGCTCTTATGAAGAAAACTGTATATCTTATTGTTGTAATATTATTGTTGTTTTCTTTTTTTATCGTAAAGTACAATAGTGGTGCAAAAACCATACAAGAAGCGTTAAGTATTTCACATCCAGAGCGGATAGTTATTCTTCATGAAGAAAAAACGAAAGATGGAATTCTCGTATTTTATCAAATTAGTAAGAATGATTTTTCAGCTGCTGTTGTAAAAAAAAGATTCGGAAACTATAGAGTTATGTATAGTGGAGCCCAGGGAGAAATTCATTTAACCTTAGATCGGTTTGGTTTTACGTACATGTTTTTTCCAGCCATAAAAAATACATCTTTCCCTATATATTTTGGCCTTATTAGAAATCCAGAGATAACTCAAATAAAGATTGTAGAGAAGAAAAGAAATATGGAAGAGAAGGCTAAAATTATTGAGGGAACAGATGCTAGAATTTGGTTGTTGGATATGAAGAAATTTGAGGGATCAGAATTTCAGATCATTGCGCTTTCTGAAGATAATAAGGAAATTGCTAAAAGAGATGACAATATTTCGCTGCAAGTAGCCGATCAAAACCCGATTCAAGGAGAATGATATAACATCGCATCTGGATATATTTCAGTTGTAAAATACCAGTTACGTAACGAATAAGGGCTGCAAAGTTGCTTCTATGCAACCTTGCAGCCCTCTATGTATTCTACTAGGGAGTTAATGTCTCAATTTTCAATAACAACGCGATTCAGCTTGAGATTCACCGGGTTGGCAATCGTGTCACCCACAGGGCATTTGCTCTCCAGAAATTGCACAAATTGTTCGACTTTCTCGGCAGATGAATTGGTCTTGATGTAGAACGTGTATCGAATATCGGAGTAACCGGGGCGGACTTCAGATCGGTTAAAAAATCCGTCGAGATCCAGATTACCTTCAACATCTACCCTAAAATCTTCGAGCACTACATCGAATTTGGGGGCATAGACCCGAGCTACAATGGATTGGCATGCACCCAGGGAGGCAAGCAAAGCTTCGACAGGATTCATTCCCGTGTCCGTACCGCCAAGGTTTTTCGGCTCGTCAATGACCAGCTCGAAATGTCTTACATTTGTAACGACTTTGACCCCGTCTTGTAAATGGGCAGTTGCTTTGAACGTTTGAACATTAGGCATGTATTTACTCTCCTTTTTGGACAACCCAAGTGTGGTTGGGTGTTTCGCAGCATTTTTTAATATATACTATTATACTTGGTTTAGTAAGAATTATAATTCTACTGATAATATCTGTCAATCTGATATTCGGAACATATTCGTTGACCTGGGTAACTTGAAAATTATTTTTGGATGGAATAGGGTAACATTGGCCAGGAAAACCCGGAAAACTCGGACTAAGGAGCTCGAGGGCACTGAAAAACTAATGTTTTTAACCATAACGATGATGAAGATTTAGATGAAGATTGCTATGTTGGATATATCCACTAACTTTAACGGATTTGCCTATATTTAAGCGTCTATAGTGTATATTTCCAACATACTAGGATGAAAAACACCAATAATCCTCAATTTGCGAATCCTATCCTGTATTCACTCCAACATAGATGAGTACCGAAGCTCATCCGGACCTCCTATCCTGTATTCATTCAATATAGGTGATTCATAAGGCTCATCCGGATGAAAAAATCGAGGAAGGCTCATAAAGTTTAAGGTACTTATTCAATACTCTCAAGGAGCTCCCGGGTTATTTTTATCAGATCGTTTTGCGTATTTCCTTTCCCGCATGTTTGCTTTTGAACACGAAGGATCTCAAATTATTCAGGTTAACCACAACAATCCCGATGATAATCGTGATTCCGCCGACCACCGATAAAACCGAAACAGGCTCATCATACAAAACAGCGCCAAGACAGAGGGCAATCAATGGCGAGATATAGAGCCAAGTGGATGGAAACACGGGATTGGTTTTGGCGATCAGCCAGTAGAAGATGGTGTGTCCTGTCATGGAACCGGCGATGATTAGATACAAAAGCGACAAAATGGCGTTTGGAGCGAGCACTGCTCCCATGTGAATTTCTTCAGTGAACAGGGATAAAACCAGAAGCATCCCTCCGCCGTACATCATCTGAGCTGCATTCAAGGCGATGGGTGACGTATCTTGAAAACGCTGCACGACACGGCGCGAATATACGGCACCAGCGGAATAAAAGACTTGGCCCAATAACACGGCCGCGCATCCAAGCACCCAAATCCTGCTATAGGTGACGGTAAGGCCAGGCAATAGCAGCAAAACGACGCCGACAGTCCCTGTGAGGCAGCCTGCTAAGGAGCTGAGCGAAAGCCGCTGCCGGGCAATGACGGTTTGAAGCAACAAAATCATGAGGGGGGCCGTTGCCGACAAGATTGCTGCAATGCCGGAGCTCAAATATTGTTCGGCCCAATATAATGTTGCGAACACGCCGAAGGTTAGTCCCGCTCCCGTCAATAACATCTCCTTATGGAGCAGAAGGGAGAACCTCGCTTTACGTCTGACAACCATATATAACATAAGAATGCTCCCTGCCAGAAGAAAACGGAGGCCAGCCGAGAAAAAAGGCGGCGCTCCCGCATCAATCCCTATTTTAATAGCCAAAAAAGTCGTTCCGAAAACTAGGCACATTATCAAATAATTTATCAATATCATGTCCATACCTCCTTATATTTCTATATCATAAAGGGGAGGGAACAGAACAGTTAGAATTAAATAGAACAGATGCTGTAGAAATCCTTTATAATAGGAGGAAAAGGGAGGGGCGATATGAAAAAAGACGTTCTTTCGAATGTTCATTCGGATAAACTTTTTGAACAAGTGTACGACTATCTTCTGGAGCGGATCAGACGCGGGGAGTGGAAGGTACATGAGAAGCTCCCTTCGATTCGCGTACTGGCGGCGGAATTCGAGGTGCACCGCTTAACCGTCTTCAAAGCTTACCAATTGCTGAAACAAAACCGCAAAGTGTATGTAAAAGATAAATCCGGATATTATGTGCAGCCAGGCAGTACGCTGCCGCTCGCCGCGCAGCAGGACCCGATCGTTGCTGCTTATGTTCATGAAAGCTGTCTTTCCGAAATCCATCAGGTGGAGGCCGTTTATCAATTTTCCAAGGCTTTACTGGATCCTAATCTACTGCCGAACCGGTATTTTTCTGAATACGTAAAAAAAGTGTTTGATATTTATCCCAAAGTGTTAGGGACCTACTCTACAACGCAGGGGGATCTGGAACTTCGCGAAGCTCTATGCCGATATTTTGCAGACAAACATCATTTCGATCTGACCAAGGATGAAATACTGATCACCTCCGGTTCGCAGGAAGCTATCGATCTAATCGCCAGAGTGCTGGTCAAACCGCGGGATACCGTATTGCTCGAAAGGCCCACCTATAGCCCGGCGATTGACGTGTTCAGAAGACAGGGAGCAAATATTGTCCCGATTGATATCTACCCGGACGGCTACCGTCTGGATCAGGTGGAAGAGCTTATGCAAAAATACAAGCCGCGTCTTTTTTATCTCAATCCTACCTTCCAAAATCCAACGGGGTATACCGTTCCTGCGGAACAACGGAAAAGGATTGTGGATCTGGCGGCTCAATATCAATGTCTATTGGTAGAGGACGACCCTTGCCCGGATATCTATTTCGGAGAAGAACCTCCGCCGCCTTTTTTCGCTTACGATACGACCGGGTGCGCGATATATATTCGAAGTTTCAGCAAATACATTGCCCCGGGCTTGAGTATTGCCATGGTGGCCTGCCGTCCTAGCTTCATGACCTATTTGGTCAAGGCGAAATCGCTATCGGACAGCGGGACGCCTTTGCTGAACCAAAAAATCTTTTTGCATTATTTCTTTTCAGAACGCATGCAGCAGCATTTGGAGAAGCTCCGGACAGCGCTGGCGATCCGCAAGGAAATTATGGAAGAAGAGTTGTCCGCGACTGGCTGGCAATGGAACTCCCCGGCGGGCGGATTTAATTTGTGGATCAAGCTGCCGGAATCTACCCCGATGGAAGGCCTTCTCGGCAAAAGCATGGAGCAATCCATTACCTTTGTGCCAGGCTCCATCTGCGACCCGCGCAGGGAACTGAATTCCTGGATTCGCATGAGCTATTCCTATCTGAATGAACTTCAGCTGCGGGAAGGGTTGCGACGATTCGTCAGCGTGTTCCGTCAGTTGTCTTCAGGAAGGAAATCAGATCATTTATAATAAAATCTTGAACTGGAACATCGGAAGAAGAGAGGAATTTGTTTGAAATATATAAAAGCTTACGGACTTGAGGAAAATGAGTTTTATTATTTTGAAGTTGATGCTTACATGACCGCTTATCGGCAAGTTTCTATTACGGACGACCAATATATCGTTTCAATCGCACCGGATTTTCAGTTAAGTGATCAAGAAGTGGAAATGTTCGACGGGGATGAAGCAATCTCCATTGAATTATTTAACGAGGTTTGGGAAAAGGCTGTAGCGCCATACAAGGCTACCTGGGTGCAGGTGAAACAAAACTATTTGCCCACAGATTCCGTTACAGGTACGATAATGATGTTCTATCCACAGGGTGTAATCATTAGGTTAAGCCACGATGTTTATGCGGTTGCGGATGATATTGAGTTTAGACGGCATACTCGACCGGAGCATATGTATCCAGGGTATCGAGTTCATGGTACGGTCAAGCATTATGATGATAACAACTTCTGGCTCGTGCTTGAGAACTGTAAAGTGACAGGTGAGAAAATGAGTGTTTAACCGTGGAGGTGATTATAGATATGAAAAGCTGGACAACAACGATACTGCCGGATCCAACGCGATTGAAAGAGAGAATGCAGATTCTATCTGCGCTGGATGCAATATTATGTGAAGAAGAATGGCTTCGGGTTCACCATTATGAGCAATCCTGGCAGCCGGGGGTGGATTTGGGTGTGGTCAAGAACGGTGCTGGGGATCATTTCTACGTGATATTTATGAAGGAAGGCGTCTTGATTAAAGGCTTTGACCATGAGTCTCCACTCAGCCCGCATGCTAGGGAGGATGGGGAGATCTGGCCGGGCATGTACGATGAGGTGCCGGAAGCCTTGCTTACTCGCCTGCAGAACATCAGTGAATCTCTTGAAGCGGATGACGTAACCTTTTGCCTATGGCATATGGTGAACGATCCATCGTGGCGCAGCGGCGAAATGCTTGGCTTGGACGAGGTGGATGAAAGCGATCGGGACGGAGGAGCGGATTTTTTATTCGGCTATCTGGCGGAATCATCCGCGAGCTATGCAGAATGGGCTGAAGATTATTTCGACCTATCAATACCGCTGCCACTTGATGTCGTCAGCCAAATTTATCACGGAAACCAGGTAGAGAAGGGCTGGATTACGGCTTTGAATCCGATGAGAGAAGTTCAGGAAGTACTAATGGACTTGAAAAAAATCGGGATCGACGACTCCCGGCCAATATGAAAGACCTAAGAGGTGTAGCGAGCTCTCTCAATTGAGTCTTTGCCGGGAAAATTCGTCTTTCCGCCCGCAGGAATCACGACCGACCCGTTATCCGATCAGACCTGGATTGTCATGGAAGACCATTTTATGCGAGACCCCGTAGGAACAGGTGTTTTTCCAAGGGCGACTTGAGTCCGATTGCAATCGTGGAGGATTGAAACGAAGAAAGTACTACAACACGTACATCGTGCGGCAGTACTTTCTTTATTTCTCTAATGTTATTCCTATATTTTATTATAGATTGTTGTCGGAGAACAAAACATACTTCTCACGACTGCTGTAATTTGCGGAAGACATTGTAGCTTCTACGAGCACATTCTGAGATCGCAATCGGGTGGAAGCCGCTAACATCTGCATATAGGGTATCGTTTAGCGGTTCTATCCACGACCCTGGGAGCGCTGATGCTCCAAGCGATGCACCAAGAATAGAACCGACCGTAGCACCATTGCAATCCGTATCCCAGCCGCCAAGCACAGCTGTCGTAATTCCTTTTACAAAATCGCCACCGGAATGAATGAGTGCAGCCGCGCATAATGCGGCATTATTATTCGTATGAACGGGGTGGTAATGCTTAAATGACTCCCATATTTTACTCACGAGTTCTACTTGGTCATTCGTTTCCTCGGCGATCCTTACCGCCAATGCAACATCTTCTGCCAAACGGCTGTTTTTCGGAATTTCACTCAATCCGATCTCAACGATCCGTTTCACATCACTTTCAACGAATGCAGCTGCAATCATAGCTGAACAGAACATGGCGCCATAGATCCCATTCTTCACATGGGAAAAAGAAGCATCCCGCCATGCGAGCTCAGCTGCAAGCTGGGGCTGACCGGCAGCACCATATGCATAGCCGTCAACCCGGATTTGGGCACCGATCCATTCGCGGTATGGGTTCAAATAGGACCGTCCCCAATGTATATGCTGTTCCCAATCGTCCGGTTGATCCCCGCTAATATACGAAGTGACACGTGCAAAATTTAAGTATGACTGTGCTTCCGCCGTGAACACCTGACCAAATGACAAATGACGATGCCAAAGTTTGCCAACATGCCATGAATTAAAATCCAGTCCGCGCTCTTCAAGCATAAGCAGACCAAGCACCGTGTAACGAATATCATCATCTGTTTCCATAAAGCGAATATTGTCGCCACAACTGGCCAGACTGCTCCAACGGGCAATATCAATACCGTACTGGGCTTGAGCAGCAGATTCACTTGGTGTATAGTGGCGAATCGGCCATTGCCCAGCACCTTCAAACCATAGCTTAATATTGTGCCAGCCTGGTCTGTCACCAGAACCGAACATGAAAGAATGAGCCTCCAGCGGCTTGCCAAGCGCACATCCAGCCGCACGGCCGAGCCAAGCGCCATAAAACTTGTTGTGCCATTCATTGTCGTCCCATGTACTGGTCATTATGCGCGGTCCTTCCGGTCGTTCTGCGCGAATCGCTTCCAACGCGGATGGCTCGGTATACTTAAATTCCGCGCTGGGTACAAGTGCCATTAACGCATGATATACATCCATTAGGTGCGATTCATTCGTACCGGCTGCGTCCAGACGCTCCATGAAACCTGTTACGTCGCAACCTTCCTCACGGCGTTGGGTCATTTCTTCACGGACAATTTCTCTCAGTCCAATCCATTTCGTCATACCGAATTTCCTCCTGAAGTATGTAAAATTAAAACGATTGCATTCATTATAATCAACATCATCAGCAATGACTTCTCAAATGATAAATACGATACTCTCATTTTTTGCTTAGTGAGCAACCCCTATGGATTGACGATATACAATCGGAGACATGCCAACGATCTCTTTAAAAACCCGGTAGAAGGTTGGCAAGCTTTGAAAGCCACATTCGAATGCGATATGAGCAACAGCTTTGTCCGTTCCAGTTAAATCCTGCTTGGCTGACTGAATACGCAATAGGGATACATAGTCCGAGAATCGATAACCTGTCGTTTCCAGAAATGCCCGACTCACACGCGAGACACTTAGACCAAGTTCATCGGCCAGTTCTCCGAGGCTAATCGGCTCACGATAACGCTGCTCGACCAAAGCGGCCAGCGATTGTATTTGACGAACGGACTGTACCATGGTCTGCCGCTCAACTTCCGTGAGCAGCCCGTTATAATGGCGCAGAAGGCGCCCGCATAGTTGAATAAGTGCGCTTTTGGCCATCGCCAGATAACCCGCGGATTTCACCTGCAGTTCTTCTGCTATGGCCAGTATCCAAGGTGTAAGCTCCTGTGCAAGCGCTGAGCCACCAGCAATATGATTGCAAAAATGAGTGGATCGATATGAAAATGGCAGCAATAGTCCGGGTTCTTCTGCCAGCAGCATTGCAGCATCAAAGTTAATGAAAAGATAGCGGCTCGGATCATCTGGATCTGATTGAGCAATGTGCCGTTCTTCATTATTGACGATGAACAGATCGCCAGGACTCGCTGCATATCGTTTATTGCCGAAGAAAAAGGCACCTTTGCCAGACAAACAAAGACCGATTTCCAGACTTGCGTGCACATGTGGCGACTGTCGGTATGTGGCAGGCGTCCATTCGAAAGCATTGATTGGGATGGGATGATCATAGGTAATATGCAGCTTCATCGTGGCATTTACCTCCTGACAGTAATCATTTTGACGGAGTGGGGTGCTAACTCTGAGATTAAGCACACCGTGGACAAGGATTTCAGGTAGCGCAACGGAATGGAATTGGTATTTGGGCAAAACATTCAAATCTGAGGGCGATAACTAATTGAGATAACTGGGAAAATCCGGTACTTCCTAATCATCGCTTGAAAGTCATGGTCAGGATTTCTGATCTTAGTGAATACAAATTTCGGTGATGATGACGGAGAAGGGATAGAGTTCTCAGATATAATCTAAAACTCTATCCCTTTGATTCATGAATTTGCAATTAAACAATAACTTCTTAGAACGGTTTCCTAATAACTTTGATGATGCGTGTTCCACCGCGGATAAGCCTATTTGCTTGTTCCCGGTTAATTCTCACAAGTACAGAAACGTCAGTCGTGTTTTCAACGTCAAAGACTGAAAAAATACGACCATTCGCGAACAACACACCTTTCAACTCAACTTTCTTTCCTTTACTCGGTGTTGGAGGCGTTTTTTGAAATATCGTACGCATAACACCCGCACGAATGAGACTTCTTGCTTGTTGTGCGGTCGTTCGAACGCCGAATACTGGGTCAATTTCAACCCCAGGTGATTTTGCCTCCACCTCAACAATGAGAAAAAAGCGGTTTCCAATCTTTGCTATACTATTCGCTCCAATGGTTACCGGCTGCATGGTTTTTGCCAAGTTTCATCACTCCCTCGCACTATCATATGGGGGATGAAATGTCTTGGGACCTCGATAATCGCCCAATCACCTTATATTTCGATTTCTGGTTTCATGATTGCTTGTACCCACTCTATTGTTAAGTGGTGCGATTAATTAAAATACTCTCCTTGCGAGACAGAGCTTAGGATATTCGCAGCATTACGCATGGGGTTCTGGCTTGCTTGGCTTGTGACAATGCTATCGATTTGAGCGTAAACCTCTCGTGGATTTTTGATGGATACGAGCACTTTAATCGGTGTATCCACATCAGCGACATTCAGATGAATCGAGCCACAGCCAAACACTCGTTGCCAGAATGGTAGTACTAGGCTTTTATCCAACACTTTGTAAAAATCCATTTCATCTTCGACCAAGTTGAAGAATCCTGTTCTTGTGACTAATCTTTTTTCATATACAAAATATTTCGTGAATGAAAGCGGCAGCCCGAAAATCGTACATTTTCTTCCTTCCCATATTAATGCACCTCGCGTTGTTGATTCCGTTCCTGACATATAATGACCTCCAATTAGAGTATGTTTGTTTTTCATAAAATAATGAATACTCCTTCTAAGATACATGATTTCATAGAGTGATTTCAAGGTCGTTCGATACAGCATGCGATCAAATTTAGACCGAACTTAACTTTTTCATAACCACTTCGTCCCTGGATAATTATAAAATAATACGTGCTTGTTGAGTGAACATATCCGTGGCATGATGCCATGAAATAAGGCATATTCGCTCTGATCGGATTATTTGTATATGTCATGTTGATTCCGTGAATTCTATAGAAAGCTCATAATAACAAGTTTGATGAAAGATCATTATTAATGATAATCGAAGGAAGGAAGCGATCCCTATGAATCCCACTTACATAAGACAAAATGATGAAATTACGAGTCGCCTTCGATTGTCTCTAGCATCCAACGAGATTCAACAATTCATTTTTACTTTTTTAAGTCTACATGTCTCAGACCAAGCCACATTCTTTTTAGAACTGAATGAAAAAAACCGTGAAACGATTCTTAAGTCTCTAAAACCGAGTGAGTTTGCCGGCATATTTCAGGAATTGAGTTTGGATGATCGAAGGCATATTGTGGCGTATCTTGACTCTAAATATGTTACGGAAATGCTGAACGATATGGTCTCGATCGAAGCAGCGGCTTTCCTAAAATCCATATCGCGGCGTAAAGCCGTTCCACTATTGAATGCGATGCAGCCTGAGGCTAGAACAAAAGTGGAGCGGATCTTGAAGTACCCCGTAAACTCGTCGGGTGCACTAATGCACACGGAGTTTCAAACCGTAGATTTAGCGGATACTGTTGATGCGGTACTAAGCCGGTTGCGTCTATCGAACGAGGATAATTATTATTTTCTGTATGTTACCAATCAGGACCTTCGTTTGATCGGTGTAGTATCGATTCATCAACTATTGCGAGCTCGTTCAGACAGTAAGATGGAAATGCTCATGAACACGAACATTATCTCTATACACGATCATGCTGATCAAACCAACGCTGCCGACTTGATCAAAAAGTATGATCTTCATGAACTCCCTGTTACGAACCAAGACGGAATCATGATTGGAATCATGAAGGTTGATGATGTGCTCGATTTGTTGGAAGAACGGATGACGCAGAGAATTCAGAATATTGCCGCGCTAAAAAGTGGACTGTCGTTTTCTTCAAGTACATTCAGATTAGTAAGCCAAAGATTGCCTTGGCTTATTGGGCTTACAGTAGTGGGCTTTCTGATGACGAAAATCATGGCTCCTTTTATCGCCTCGCTGGAACATTTCACCATGCTAGCTCTGTTCATCCCGGTAATACTAGGAATGTCGGGTAACGGCGGAATTCAATCCTTATCTGTTGTCATTAGAAGAATGAGTGTGAGTCCCGTGAGCGGTAAGGACAGTTGGTATCTACTTGGAAAAGAAGCGGGTATCGGTGTGCTGACGGGGTTTGTTTGTGGTGTTTTCGCAACCGTGTTATCCAGCCTATTATTGGATTCATCGCTGATGTTTAGCATGATCATCGGTTTGGCACTATTTGTATCTGTTCTGTTCGGAACGATAACCGGAGCCATACTTCCCTTAATCGTTAAACGTCTGAATATAGACCCTGCAATCGCTTCTGGACCTGTGGTAACAACTTTAACGGACATCGTGGCATTATTAATTTATTACAGCGTTGCTACTCTTCTTATCCCATTTGCAACATCCTAACATGAAGGAGTAGACAGGAATGATCCAGATTGAAGAAATGAAAAAAATTATAGATAAATCCGATACAAAATCCATAATAACCTATATTGAATCGTTCAGACCTTTTGATTTGGCCCAATGCATAGAACAACTCGAAAGCAAGGAACAAATTAAATTGTTCAAGATATTGGATCCTGTCATGTCTGCTGAAATATTGGAATATTTAGAACCGGTATTACAGTACCGCATTCTGAATCAGTTGGAGGAAACACTGACAGCTCAAGTGCTTCATAAGATGTCTAGCGACGTCGTAGCAGATATGATGCTTGCCATACATCGGTATCAAGCCGAGAAGCTGCTTAATTTACTACCGGAGGCCTATGGGCAAAAAGTGCAGACATTAATGACCTTTCCTGAACACACCGCAGGAAGTCTGGCGACGGTCGATTACATTGCTGCACGCAGTACATGGACATTAGAGAAAACACTACGTCATATCCGAAAAATTGGCCATAAAGCAGAGATTACTTCCTATGTTTATATCACCGGAAACAAAGGGGAGCTTCTAGGTGTAGTTTCGTTGAAGAAAATCATATTAACGGAACCCCAGACCCAAATATCAGAAATCGTAATGGGTGAAGTGATCTCCGTACCTGCTTCTATGGGGCAAGAGGAAGCAGCCGATCTACTAACCCGTTATGATTTAGTTGCTCTGCCTGTAGTTGATCAGCAAGAGCGTTTAATTGGCGTAATCACAGTCGACGACTTAATCGATGTCATTCACGAAGAGGCGACAGAGGATATTCAGAAGCTAGGCGGAAGTCAACCTCTAACAGAACCTTATTTTAAATCCTCTGTATTTCAATTATATCGAAAACGTATCATTTGGTTATTAATTTTATTTGTAGCGGAGGCCTATACGGGAACGGTTCTAAGACACTATGAGGAAACGTTGTCAGAAGTCATTGCATTGGCATTCTTTATCCCATTGCTGATTGGCACGGGTGGGAACACAGGAACGCAAACGGTGTCGACGCTCGTCCGGGCACTTGCAGTCGGAGAAGTACAATTTAGGGATATGTTTAAAGTTATAAGGAAGGAAGTAACCACAGGTCTTATGACGGGTGCCACGATTTCATTGATTGCTATTGGTCGAGCATTACTGCTCGGGGTTGATTGGAACGTTGGACTTGTTGTCGGTATTACTGCGCTGACGATCGTCATTTGGGCGTCGTTTGTAGCAGCGATTTTACCATTAATATTGTACAAGTTGAAGGCAGACCCTGCGGTCGTGTCTAGCCCGTTTATTACGACGCTAGTGGATGGCACTGGACTTGTTATTTACTTTACGATTGCCAAAATAGTGCTTCGCTTATAGCAAATGTGCCTCCCTCGTTAAAGACAGATAATATTTGACTGATCAATACAAAATATTTATAATGAATTTGAAAAGACGCGAGAGAGGAGAATATTCCATGAGTACAAGTGGCCGACCGCGTGAGTTTAAAGATGTGGCGGTAATTGATGCAGCTATAGACTTGTTCTGGTCCAAAGGATATGAAGCATGTTCCACCCAGGAGCTGTGCGATCGGACGGGACTCGGCAGGGGAAGCCTGTATAACGCTTTCGGCAGCAAGCATGAGCTGTATGAGCAGGCTCTGCAGCGGTACCACGAGCTCGGCATCGAGGCGCAGCTGGAGATATTAGAACGGCCTGTGTCGGCGAAAGAGAGATTGACAGGGCTGCTAGAATGGGCTATTGATATCGATTTTTCCCATCCGGACCGTAGAGGCTGTCTGGTGCTTAATGCTGCGATGGAGCGCGCAGGGATCGATCCTGTCGTTGAACGTGTGATTGGCCGTCATATTGGATTTCTCGAACAGGCCTTATGCCGCCTAATGGAGGATGGTCTTCGGACGGGGGAAATCAGGGCGGATCGTCCGGCATTGGAACTAGCCAGATTGTTCATGAGCAGCTATCACGGTCTTCGTTTTCTTAATAAGTCCACACAGAATCGCGAAATGGCGATGCATATTGTCGAAGCTACGCTGGCTGCCATTTTTTAGCCGGCGACGATTCGGCAATATATTTTTTTGTTAATTTTGTACTGATCAATCAAATATTGTTCTAATTACGTGAAATGAAAGGAAAGTGTTACTATGCCGTTTGCAATTTATGTTCTGGGACTGACGATTTTCTCCATGACCACCTCCGAATTTATGGTGGCAGGGATGATCGACTCGCTCTCAAAAGAATTTGGGGTGTCTGTGTCTGCTGTCGGTTATCTAATCTCCGGCTACGCTGGGGCGATGGTTATTGGCGGTCCCGTGCTGACAGTGGGGCTTCTAAACATTCCGAAGAAGAAAGCTCTTCTGGCGCTTGTGACTTTCTTTCTGATCGGGCAATCGCTCGGTGCGCTAGCCTGGAGTTATGAGTCGATGATGGTCGCTCGTATCATCACGGGGGTAGCCTCATCAGCAGGCTTCGGTGTCTCACTCTCCATCTGTGCAGGTCTCGTCGGTCCGGAGTCCCGCGGACGTGCGGCCTCAATCGTCATCGGCGGATTGATGGTCGCCACTGTCATCGGTTTGCCGGCGGCAACGCTGATTGAACAAGCCTTTGGCTGGCGCACGAGCTTCTGGGTTGTTGTTGTCCTGGTGCTATTATCTGGGATTGCTACGCAATGGTTGATTCCAGCGTCACCCAAGCCGGAGCCGATCAGTCTACGCGGTGAATTAGCGGCCTTTAACAATCGCAGCCTGTGGGCGGCTTATGCAACAAGCTCGTTGATTATCGGTGCGACCTTTGCGGCGTTCAGCTATTTCTCGCCGATTCTCACTGAGGTAACGGGGTTCGCCCCCACGATGGTTCCTTTTCTGCTATCACTCTATGGCATGGCAACCGTTATCGGCAACATTATCACCGGCAGGCTTGCAGATCGATACGCGATGAAGATTCTGGCAGGAGGGCTACTCCTTCTAACAGCTGGGCTCATCACTTTCGCTCTGGGTGCTCATAATAATGTCATTACGATCATTGCCGTTATCGTGATCGGTATCGTCGGTGTGCCAATGAATCCTGCCATGGCAACACGCGTAATGCGTTCAGCAGGCACTGGCCCGCTGGTCAATACCGTTCATACCTCTGTGATTACATTCGGTGTTATGGCAGGCTCCATGATCGGCGGGCTTACCATAAGTGGCGGTTATGGTCTCGTCTCACCGCTCTGGGTTGGATCGCTGTTTGGGGTGCTTGGCTTATTGTCTTTGCTGCCCTATGTACGTGAGATATCCCAAAACGAATCAAAATCTACAAAACATAGAAAATACTTGAATGAGGATAATAAAGTTGTATGCTCAAAAACTTAATTTGATGGGATTTAGAAGATCAACCGGTAGAACAATGAATATCGCAACCAGATTTGCAAAAAAGGACTTCCTCCCTTCGGAAAGTTAGGCAGCTTTGCCAAGCCCGTTCCGGTTGAGAGAAAGACCCTATGAATTAAGAGCGTATTATTTAATGGATAGCGCTTCTGTCTTTATGTACCTCCTGATTACCGAAGGAAGTGAAGACGCTCTGTTCTACGATTTCCTTAAGTTCTGCCTTGTGTGCGGCATATTGCGCTGCGGTAATGCTTCCGCTACGCAGGCGGTCATCGAGCTGCTGTGTTAGCTGTTTCATTTGCAGCTCGATAACATTCGTAATGTCTCTGCCTTGATCGGCCGCAATGTCATGCAAGGATTTGCCTTCATATAAGGAATCATACAGTTCCTCGTCGGACGATTGATTGAGTGCATCTAGCAAGTCATCTTTTTCCGTAAAGCCAGTGGAGGACCACTTCGCTACCGGGCTTGCGCTTATGATGGAGCCGCTTAACGCGGTACCTCCGAAAGACATAACTATTACCATCGTTCCGACAATCATCACTCGCTTTATGTTCATGGTTAAAAATCCTCTTTTCCTGTTTTTTGTGTTTGTCATATGCGTAAGTTTCGGGATATGAGAGTTTCAGCCTAATGTCATTGTATACAGCAAACCTGAGGGAAACCTTAATTGTTCTTTAAGACAACCTAAAGATTGGGCGAGACAAACAAATCATACATGGGTTATGGGGGAAAGACGGCAACCGGCCAATTGGATTCATGGCCGGTTATTATTACGATCTTAGTGCTGTTGTTGGAATTCTATAATATAATCATATATGGGTAGCCAATTGTTGATCGTATCTTTTTTAGGGGAGCTATGCGCGATTACCCTTTTATTTTTAATTACTATTTCAGGTCCTACATTACACTTATTACATATGCCCAGATGAATCCTAGCACCAGTTCCTGGTTCTATATAGATCCCCTTCTCAAATACCCATCCTTCTGTTTCAATTTCGTTTAGCAATCGTAAGCAATTAATGCATTTATACATCCCGTATACACCTCTTTTTGTTTGTTGGTAAGCTGATTTGAAAATAGCATATGGTGATCTGTTGAGATCCGTGCATACTGTTGAAGAAAATATTGAGGAATTTGTAACATGTTTCGAGATTGTATTGAGAATGATGAACAAGACACGAATTCCAGACATATACTGATCATGAATCGATCTTCATTTCACAGGAAAGGAGCGCTCGATCTCTATGGATTCGAATATTGGATTGTTACTCAAGTCATTGTTGAAGAAACACTCGCTCTCAATGCGTAAACTAAGTACACTGACAGGTATCGATACGGCAACGATTTCTCGTATTGTGAATGGCAAACAACCTGCTAAATTGAGCCATTTAAAGCAATTCGCAGAACATTTACACATGCCATTAGAGAAATTAGTTGAAGCTACGGTCTTTGATGGCAATGAACCAGGAAGCGAACCGCTCTCAGACATTCATCACTCCGTGAATACGATTCAAGAAGTTTTAGCCTCATCCTACCTATTTGATCAAAAATATACGACAGAACGGGTTCAACAGGAATTAGAGAAGTATGAGCAGTATGCGCAAACAGCCGAGGGTAATCAGATGATTTATGATGATTTTCGTTCGAAAGTAGAACAAGTAAATGGAGCTGGCCCTTTTATAGAACAATTGAAGCAAATGTTTGAGAAATATTGCCACGAGGATACGACCGTACACGAACGTGCAGTTCTTGGCAGCGGACTCCTATATTTTATATCTTCGGTTGACATCATTCCGGATTATTTATTTCCTTTAGGTTATTTAGATGATGCTATTGCTGTACAACTTGTTTTGCAGCGTTTATCACAAATCAACCATCCTGCTTAGGAATACCGTTAATTACATAATAACGGTATGTATAACGAAAGGCTCAAACATGTCCATAAGGTGAGGTTAATGTTGAAATTTAACCACATCTTATGGTTTTTTTATGTCGTACCATCCTAATTTCATAATACAGCGCGTTTAATTTACGGAATCTTTTCAACAGATCATCAAGATTTTTTCAACATGTTTGAATTTTGTTGAACATTTCTCAACAGATCGGAATACATTGCAATAGTTAAAAAACGTTGCTTAGGATGTGATGAGTGAATGAATCAAGTTCAGTCAGAAGGAAGTAAATCGAAGCTTAAAGAAATACTTACAAATCGTAAATCGGGAAGGAGAAGATTCATTTGGGTATTTTGGGCTTTGCTAGGTCCCGGTTTGCTTGCAGCACTTGCGAATAATGATGCTGGCGGGGTCATTTCTTATGCTGTCACGGGGGCACAGTTTGGCATTGGCCTCTTTGTCCCATTAGTCATATGCCTTGCACCTCTAGCATTTACCATACAAGAGATGAGCATGCGGTTGGGTGCGGTAACGCAAGAAGGATTTTCTAGGCTGGCTTTGCGAAGGTACGGTCGATTCTGGGGGTATTATCATATCTCAACACTTGCGTTCGAGAATTTGTTGACACTGATTACAGAATTCATCGGGATGACAGCAGGACTTGTGTTATTAGGTCTCCCGCTGTGGCTTAGTTCCATCATATGTCTATTGCTTGTCGTTACATTTGTCCTGTTTACCGGTTATTGGACGAAAGAGAGGATTGCATTGTTTGTAGGCGCATTAAACGTCATTTTTTTAGTGGTAGCAGCTATGACACATCCAAGTATTGCTGAGATCGGTCATGCTTTTGCTGCTTGGAATGTACCTGTAGAAATGCAAGACGGTATGATATGGTTCATTATCGCCACGGTTGGTAATGCGGTTGCACCATGGATGATTTTCTTTCAAGGCAGCGGCACGATTGATAAAGGAATAACCGCACAAGAACTGCGTTTTAGCAGAGTTGACACAGCATTAGGTTCCCTCATCCAGGTTATTATTGCAGCAGGAATTATTATCTGCGGAGCAGCACTCTTTGGCCATGTACAGAATATCAGTGACGCAGGTCCGTCTGAAATGATAGGCGCGCTTAACGACGTTGTAGGCCGGTGGCCAGCTATTCTCTTTGGTCTTGGGTTGTTCAATGCCGGTTTTCTTGCTTCTATTACGGTCTCTCTATCTTCTTCTTGGAGCATTGCAGAATTATTTGGTTGGTCCAAAAGTCTCAATGACAAAATAACGGAAGCGCCAAAGTTCTATGCCGTCTATATCGGCAGCCTTGTTTTTGCAGCTATCGCCATATTAATACCTAACTTGCCGTTAAATTTAATATCCATTATTACACAAGTCATTGGTGGGATTCTGATGTTGCCATTACTTATCTTTATGGTGTTGATGACAAGTGATAAAGAATTGATGGGAGAGTACAGGACGAAGTGGTTCGGAAAAATATCGGGGTGGACGATGGTTACACTGCTCATCGGGTTGACTGTAGCTACCTTCTGGCAAACCTTCTTCTCTTAAGAGACAATTGACAAGGGACCCCCAAAAGCCATAGGTGGTTTTTGGGGGTAAAACGGAGAGCACCTACCTCTTATAATGAAATGGAGAATAAGTTAAAATGAGATATGAAGAAGAGAGGGGGCAGTTCTAATTTTGTCATGAGTTATAGAAAATGGGCTATCATGATTGTTTATCTTATTATTATTGCTCTTGTATGGTGGAATCGGGAGTACCTTATGAATTGGGTTACGGAAGTAGAGGACGGTAGTTCTCTATTTGTCTTTATTATTTTAGTCATACTTGCGGCTATACCAGGTATACCGTTCGGAATCGTAGGAAGCGTAATCGGAGCTAAATACGGATTAATATGGGGAAGCATTATGAATATCGCTGGATCTTCTCTTGCAGCTGCACTCGTATACACTTTCACGAGGTATTTGTTTCAATCATGGGGAAGAGAGCTTCTTACAAAATCAGGAGCCATTGAGCGGTGTAACCTATTCATAAATAGTCATTTATTCTGGTCCATATTGATTGCTCGAATGATTCCGATTTTTCCTGCGGCTGTGATTAATATTTATGCAGGTGTATTTAGAATCCGCTTTAAAACGTTTTTTATTGCAACACTGATTGGAAAACTTCCTGTGATGATTTCGTTCGCATATATCGGCGATAATATGATCTCTGGTTCCCAGCAATGGGTTACTTTTCTTATTATTTATCTCATATTTTTACTCATCGTGTACATGTGTTACAAATGGTACATGTCGCGCCTAACTGCTCGATAAATGTGAAGTTCACTCGAATAACAAAGCAGTATTCCTAAAGCGGAAGTACAAGTAGATCACTCTAACGAACAAAACAATCACATATATTCATAAGAAGCTGCGGAAATGGTATTATCCCCTTAAAGTCGAATTAGTTCTTGGGAGGTTTCTTATGTTAAAAGATCTGCTACTGGATATTCTCGATATTTTGTTTCCGCTATTGATATACCAATTTGTTTGTATTACAAATAAAAATTTCTATAAAAGGGATCAACACCGCCAAATGCTTCTGGGATTATGTTGCGGAACGGCAATCGTTTTATCCATGCTTTTACCGGCTACTATTACCAATGACTTTGATGGTGATCTAAGAAGCATTCTATTAATCATTTCTGTGTTATATGGCAGTTATAGGGGGGGAATCATCTCTTTAACATTTTTTTTAGTATGCCGTTTTTTTATTGGCATGGATGGTTTTTTTATAAGTTTCGTCGCTTCATTTATTATCTGCGCTGCTACATATCCTTTTGCTGCTCGTTTTCATAAAAGATCACCGCAAACTCGATTTATCATCTGCTTCCTTTTAACAATAGCCTCTTTTATCATCTTATGGTGTGCATCCGTCTTTACGTATCAAATGGACGAGTTGAAATCCATATCTATTACATTTCAAATTTTCCTATTGCAATTGATCACCATGTGCATGTCTGTTTTTTTAATGGAAATCACCATTAAAGCAATTTCGATGCAAGAACAAATTATTTGTACTGAAAAGCTAAATGTAACCAGCCAATTAGCTGCTTCTGTAGCACATGAAATTCGTTCCCCACTAACTTCTATTAAAGGTTTTTTGCAGCTGTTGTTGCGCAATGCGGAAGGGAAGGAAAAGCAATATCTAGAAATATCGATGGTTGAACTAAATCGCATGGAATATATCCTTAATGATTTTCTCAATTATGCAAAACCCCAAATCGAGACGAAAAAAGTGTTCACAGTATCTGAAATTTTAAATCAGATAAAAGAATCTATTGATCCGATTGCACAATCGAACAGCGTGGGCTTGGATGTGGTCTCAGAGGATAACCTATGGATTCAGGCAGATCAGTATAAAATAAAACAAGCGCTAATTAATATCATTAAAAACTCAATAGATGCTTCTATAGCATCTAAAGGGCAAGTTTCTATTACAGCCTATCGCCAATTAAATAAAGTTTGTATAAAAATTCGTGACAACGGGGTTGGTATGACATCTGAACAACTGTCGATATTAGGAACCCCTTTTTACTCTACCAAAATGAATGGTACAGGACTCGGTCTTATGGTGACGTTTAGGATTGTTCAAGCCATTAATGGAAAATTGGAGTTTCAGAGCGTCAAAGGAGAGGGCACTACCGCACTTGTGATACTTCCTTCAGTCGCTGATCATAAAAATAAATATCATCCCATTGATTAGTACTCCAAACTGCTCAACTGTTCTTGATTATGTTCATGGGATATGCATTATTTGGGAATATCCCCTTAAAGTAGACACTCAAAAAAACTGTCATGTTATCATGAAGGATCGAGTAACACTTATAGGGGATATTTTTATTGGCCCAAAAGTGACAAGTAAGTAGTAGCAGAACAATTAGAGATTCATCATTGTTACAACTGAAGATGTGGGTGAAGAAGTGGCAAAACGGAGACTCGTTCGATAGAGAGACTAAAAGCTATTAAACTAATGAAACAAAGAATAAGAGCAATTTTCATATTAGTATTCATGTGATCTCCTTCAAAATTTATTATTTAATTATTCTATAATTTTTGATTAGCTTTTCTAAGATACTGTTGCAGCGATTATATAAATACTTAATTGAAATACTGAGAGTAAGTAATAAAAGAGCTATATAAAATATTGAAATGAAATATAAGTTACTTGATAAGTATTTACTTACTGTTATGCCTACTAGACAAACTAGACCTACAAAAAGTGAATTCACAACATGGAATGATGTGATCGCAGTTCGTCCTTTAAATAACTGTTGCTCATCAGTCCAAAGGAATATGGGGAAGACTATATCGAATATGACACAAATGAGTACACCATTTAAAGAAATCAAAACTGAAAGTATCAACCATAGAAACAAAGCAACTACAGGTACATTTAAGAATTCGTAGATCATATAACAATATAGAAGTATCGTAGGTGAAAATATAACCCATGATGTAATAATTTTAGATAATAAAATATTTCTTTCAGATATAGGCAATACACTTTTAATAAAAAGATTGTTTTTCTCCCGAGAGAATGAAGAAATAGCAATAGGGTTCCATCCAATCGTTGATATTGAAAATCCAACCAAAAGTATAAACGATAGGGTTAAATGGTTTTCAATGAAAAATTGGATTCCTTCCAACTGTTTATTCAAAATAAAAACTAAAATACATAAAAACGGGAGAAGTATTGAACCAATCAAGCCTTTTATAAATAAGACAGGTCTTCTAAACAACATTTTGAATTCTTGTATGATTAATGACTGTACTTCTTTTCTAGTATGTAGATGAATGGAGTGATCATTTAGTTTAGGGTGAGATTTTCTTTTTCGTTGGGTAGATGAATTATATGTGTAGATTTTAGCTCCTAAACATATCGATATATATAGGAATAAATATGAAACAACAAGATATGAGATGATTATGATCATAATCATATTTATGTGTTCTAAATGATGAAAAATATAATTTATTAATATACTAGGTGGATAATAATAAGTATCTGTGATATTCCATGTTAATTTCTCGAAAATATGATTGATAAACTGATATTTTTGTATGAAAAAGAAAGTAGTGGCTAATCCAATGATAGCAACAAAGAAAGTAAACAATTTTTTATAAAAATCGAACTTCCTCTTGTTCATACTTATTATTCGCATACCTAACATTATGATCAACATATTTATAGAATTAGGAATAATAGGAATGGTAGCTATTATAGCTACTACAACGAAATAAAAGATTAGGGGAGGGTGGTGAATGATCCCAATATACCAGATGATTGGAGTATAAAGCAGTAACAGCAATAAAAATTCAGATAGGAATAAGATAAACAATTTTGAAATAATGAGATCCCTGTTCTTAATGGGTAAGTGGAAATAAGAAGTAATATCCGTAGAAAAAAAGAACATCGAAACTATAGGCATAAAACTAAGGATGAAAATTAAAATGCTTGAAACCATAAACATCATGTTCATGATTAGCGCCAGGCTCTTGTCTCCTCCAAAATTTCCATATAGAAATCGAATGAAATCTTCGATGAATATAAAATATAAACTAAAAAAGTAAATAACCCCTATTATTCGAATGTAAAGTGATTTTCGAGATTGCACGGTTGACCTGAAATTGACCAACAACATATTTCTAATTAATGTCTTTATCATTTTTAGTTAACTCCATAAATAATTTTTCTAAGGATACTTCACTTTTCATTTTATGTTTAACTTCTTGCATAACCCCATCAAATATTTTCACGCCGTGCTTAATAATCACTATTTTGTCACAAGTATTTTCTGCTGTTTCTAGCATATGGGTTGAGAATAACACAGCATTTCCTTTATCAGCGTGTTCTCTCATCAATTCTTTTAATATGAATACGGCATTGGGATCTAGACCGTTTAAGGGTTCATCAAGAACCCATACTTTGGGATCATGTAATAAGGAGCCAATAATCAAAATTTTTTTTCTCATTCCATGGGAATAGTTCTGAATAAAATCATCTAAAGCATGTAACATATTGAATTTTGTTGCTAATGTCTTTATTGTTTGCTCACACTTCTCAGAAGGAATAGCATAGACATCTTTTAGAAAATTTAAATACTCTATCCCTTTCAGATGTAAAAAAAAGTTTGGCGTATCAGGTACATATCCTAAGTTTTGTTTGGCTTTAATCGTATCTAATTTAATATCAAACTGGTTTATCGTAATGGTGCCAGAATCGAGGGTATGCATACCAGTAATTAATTTAATTGTAGTTGATTTCCCTGCTCCATTAGGTCCTAAAAACCCGAATATTTCGCCTGGCAATACTCTTAATGTTAAATTATCAACTGCGTTCTCCATCTTGTCATAGTGCTTGGTAATTCCCTGTATGTTTAACATGGGTATTCACCTTCTTTATTGGGAAATAGGATATTTGCTTTTTTCTTCAATAATACCTTCTTTAACTTCCATGATAATATTTGCTAAGTTACTGTGATATCGGGATTCGCCATTTTGATATTATCCAAGAGTGTACCAGAGAATAAAATAATATTCTGTGAAACAATTCCTATACGATCTCTTACTGTTTTAACATTAATTTCTTTTTATATTAATACCATTTATGTTAATAACACCCTTATAATTAGTGTAAGGTCCCAATAAAAGTTTAACGATAGTAGATTTCCCTGATCCATTAATTCCCTCAAAAGCAATCTTATCGCCTTGGATTAGAGTGAAATTAATATTTCTAGAAAAGGGGTGTGCAGGATGAATATAACGAAAACGTTGATTTTCTGCATCATTTCAGTTCTCTGTGTGGTACTTATTATCAGTGGTTGTGGATCTAATAAGCAGCCTGTTCAGGGCGGTTCTTCCTCTGAAGGGCTGGACCAACTTCTAGCGAAAACTAACCAAGATGGCGCATTTGTTTTTGAAAGGCTTCCCTGGCTGATTTCCAAGCAAGAAGTCATTGAAAAGCAGAAGTTGGATAACATTCAGTCAAAAGACGCTGATAGGCTCATCGGAGCAGGAAGTATCCCTTTAGATGCTTCGGTGAAGCAGACGGTCATTTACAATTTTCAAGATGATCAATTGGTATCTGGGGAATACTGGTTTACCACATCAGATAAGAACCATTTTGTTGAATTGGGCAAAGAACTGAAGGGACTCTTTTCCAAATCGCTTTCCGAGCCACAAACAGGCAATATCGCCTTGTTGGACCAAGCCGATGTTTCGGCGCAGCAAGGGGGAATTGTAGCATGGTAAGGTACAGATCACAGTAATTTACGAGTAAATTTGTCAACTACTGAACAGAATGACTACTTGCTGCAAATTCATATTGCATCCCCCCTCCCGGAACGGCAGGGATTGCAGTAATCGGTTTGGTTGTTAAGAATGATTTCGCAGTCTAGCTAGGATCCTAGCTAGGCTGCTTTTTTTTGGACGTGCCCAGAAGCACGCATGATCTATGGCGAAATCTGTGCGTAAAAGCACATTGACAAAGTACATGCCAGCAGCAGGGCAAATATGCTCCGAAAAAGTTACTGGACTTCTGTCCAATAATTTGACAGAAGTCCATGCTTTGTAACATATCGAGCACAGACCAAATTGTGCTCGGTCATGTTGAACCCTCTTTATTCGTAGTATCCCTCGGTTGATTTGCGGAATTGTTTAAATTGATTCGCATCATGTCCGAACCACACTTGAGAGTTCGTTCGTGTAGCCAGTGTACGGATTTTCTCAACCGAGTTCCGGTAGCCGATCAAATCATAGATAATGCCCGGAGGCTTGACCGGTGGGCCGTAGCTCTCTGCTGTATAGATGGCATCAGAAGCCAGGATGATCCCGCCCGTTTCCGGCATTTCAATGTGCAAGCCTATCATGCCCCAAGCATGTCCGCTCCCCAAGTTAATAATCTTGATACCTTCAACCAGCTCCAGGTTATCTTCGTTGCGCTTGATCGTTTTCCACTGCAAATGGTTTTTGATCCATGCATCGATGTCCGCCCAAACATATGCCCCTTCTTTTTCATTGCGGGCATAGGTCTGCAGCGTGCCGTTCAGCTCATCCTCATGGACGATAATTGTTGCGTTTGTGAACATCTCCAAGCATCCTGCATGGTCCAGATGTAAATGAGAGGCAATGACATACTTAATTTCCTCAGGTCTTATATTCAGCTGCTCCAGCCGGTTATGCAGGTAACATTCCTCGCTAGCCACCCAAGGGAAGGCATGCTGGGTCGACTCGGCCCAGCGTCCTTCAACACCCATTGAGTTCGGGTTGCAGGCCGTATCGAACAAAATTTTCCCTTCAGGATGATTAATCAATACCGTATAGATCGGAAATTCGACGAATTGTGTCGGCGCATTAGGATTGCTTAGCGTAGCCGGATTATGCATTGCGATCATCCAGTTTTTGTCCATGCTCATACGACCGTTATCCATCACATACAACTTAGGACGGGCTTTTATAAGATTTGACATGTTCGTTTCCTCCCAATTTGTAGTAATGTCCATTAATTCTCTGGCTCACTTCGAGTTGATGTGTACCGGCAGCGAGAACCCCGAATCGTCATAAACAGCGCACTTGCCGTCCTAGTTCTTGAACACGCTGCCGTAGTGGTAATATAGACATACAATAATATACAATCTAAAATTACATAAGTAGGCACTTTAATGTGTCCTGGGTACTTTAAGGTGCATAGGAGGGGAATCATTTGACATCTTCGACCAAAACAAAACAACCCGACATCTCTTTGGCAGGTTGCGGCTACAGCAGAGTTCTTGAAATAATCTCGAATAAATGGACAGCACTCGTTATCTACGCATTGGAAAACGGAAATATCAGATAGAAATAGCCAGAAGAGTCGAAGGCATTTCCAAAAAAATGCTGACTCAAACGGTGCGAAAGCTGGAACGAGATGGGCTGGTCCAACGACTATTACACCAACCGTACCCCCAACCGTCGAATATTCGTTAACCCCTCTAGGCGAATCCTTGCTTCAACCGATGAGAGAGCTAAGGCAATGGGGAAGGATAAATTATTCGCATGTCGAGGAGGCAAGAGCCAACTACGATCTAATTTATAGTAAAGATCCCCAATCGTCGTCAAAATGAAAGGGCCACTATACCGTGACTGAAGGTTTTCAGAATGTTAATTAACATAATTAAATTTAGATAAGGGCAGTAATGTTCGGAGGATTTAATTAATCTTGTGTATGGGGGTAAAAACAATGGAAACAAATGATCAGGTTTTCGCAAAAACAAACCGTCTTATTTTAAGGGGATTTAGTATTAATGACACGGAATCCTTTCATTTGTATCGTTCCAATCCAGAAGTTGCTAAATTTCAGTCTTGGGAGAATTATGGGAACGAGATTAATAAAAGAAAGTTACTACTCATAAACGATCGCTTCATATTTTGAGAAATTCAATTTTATTTATTGTATAATGGGTACTTCAATATGGGATAGAAACAGGGAAAAGAGGGATCGAATGCCTACTATACTGGTTGCTGACGACGATGCGAACATTCGCGAACTTGTCTGTTTATTTCTACGCAACGACGGATTCGAAACAGCCGAAGCCGCGGATGGCAAGGAAGCACTAGCCGTCTATGCCTCAACACATGTCGATCTTGTCGTGCTCGATATTATGATGCCAATTATGGATGGTTGGACGTTATGCAAGGAGCTCCGAAGAGCCAATCCTGATCTTCCCTTACTTATGCTGACTGCGAGAGGCGAAACATGGGAAAAGGTGAAAGGTTTTGAACTTGGGACGGACGATTATTTAACGAAACCATTCGATCCGTTAGAGTTGACGGTTCGTGTTAGGGCACTACTCAAACGATACAAGATTGGCTCCACGCAGACGATCCATTTCGGCAACGTCATCCTGGATCGGCAGACCTATAAGGTGATGAGAGGGACGGAGTCGTTCACATTGCCGCTTAAGGAGTTCGAATTGCTGTATAAGCTCGCTGGAACACCCGGACAAGTCTATACGCGTGAACAGTTGATCGATCAGATTTGGGGGATCGATTACGCAGGAGATGATCGAACGATAGACGTACATATTAAACGCCTTCGCGAAAGATTCGCGACGACATCCGATTTCAAGATCGAAACGGTGCGTGGGCTTGGGTATCGGCTTGAGGTTTACGAATGATCAAGTCCTTATATATCCGTGTCGTACTGACATTCCTAGTCTCCGTCATTGGGGGAACGATCATTTCTTTTTTTGCGTCAACTTGGATATTCGAAGAAAAATTGAATGAGAACGCGCAAATCAACTTACGTAACTTTGGCCAAGACATCGTCCGAATTTACAAGACGCTTCCGTTACATGAAGCGGACTCGTTCGTAAGTGAAATGAAGCAGCTCGATTCCTATTATATTCGAATATATGAAGCAACAGGTCAGTTCCAGCCTTACGGAAAACTTAATGGACATAAACCTGCCCCTGTGACGATGGAGCAACTAAAGAAAGTAATCGATGGAGGCGTTGTCCAAGTCACGCCGAATGGGATTGGTTCAGTCCTCTTAGGGTTGCCCTTGAAAACGGAAATGGGAACAAAAGCGATGTTTTTGGAAACACTCGCCCCTCCTTCTTCCTCTTTTGTCGCCAATTGGGCAATGATCTTTGCAACCTGTTCGTTGATTGCAGGAAGTTTGTTGATTCTGGTTGCCTCTATATTCCTGGTCAGACCAATCAAAAAGCTGACAAAAGCAACCAAGCGGATCGCAGCGGGTGACTTCAACGTCAAGTTGAATATTAAGCAAATGAGTGAGCTGGGTACGTTGGCTCGCAGCTTCGAAGAAATGTCGCACGATCTGCAGCAACTTGAGCAGATGCGCAGGGATTTCGTATCGAACGTATCGCACGAGGTACAATCTCCGCTCACCTCGATATCCGGTTATGCTCTAGCGCTTAAGCAAGTTGACCTCTCAGATCACGAACGAAGCCGTTATCTTGATATTATCATCGCTGAAGCGAAAAGGATGTCCAAAATGAGCGATAGCCTGCTCAAGCTGAGTTTGCTTGAATCGCAGTCACAGCAACTGCGGCTCGTCACACTCAGCCTTGATGAACAGATCCGTCGGGTAATCGTGGCGCTCCAGCCGCAATGGTCTGCTCGCAACATCCATTTCGAGCTTGATTTACAGACCGTTAAAGTGACGGCTGATCATGACCAGTTGAATCAGGTATGGACGAACATCCTCAGCAATGGCATCAAATTTTCCAAGGATGGCGGCGTGATTAAGGTCAGCACCAAACAGGACATCAAAAACGTGATAGTCCGAATATCCGACACGGGCATTGGTATACCGCTTGAAGATCAAAAGCGTATATTCGAGCGGTTCTTTAAGGCCGATCGTTCCCACAGTCGCAAGTATGACGGCAGCGGTATGGGACTTGCTATCGTTAAACAGATCGTATCGCTTCATCAAGGCGACATCCGAGTGGAAAGTGAGCCTGGTCAAGGATCGACCTTCATTGTCACCTTGCCAATCACTACGACAATAGATTAGCTAGATTCATTCTCTATGCTACGGCATTATGTGCAAGCTTCCTTGCATATGAGTCGTAGCATTTTTTTTGCCAGTTCATATTCGGTTCATATTGTCGTCATGGAGAGTGCATCTTTGTTAGTTAAACTTTCACTAGTCGCACCGTTAAGGTAGCTGAATAAACAGATAGGACAGGAGAAGATGAGAGTGACACAAACAGAGGAAATGAAAACGAGGAATGGAACGAAATCAAAGAAAGTACGAAGCATTTTGCTTAAAATCATAGGAGCAATCGTTGTCGCCATTGTTCTTTTTCTAGGCATTGTTTATACCGTAAATATGATCAGTAATCATTCGGAGCAAAAAAGAATAGAGTCCTATGGACAGCATGTATCTGTAGATGGGAAAAATATGAATGTTCTGATTCAAGGAACAGGCGAAGAAACCGTCGTACTCCTACCTGGTCTTGGAACAGCGGCACCCGCACTGGATTTTAAGCCGCTAATCGAAGAGCTATCACCATTCTACAAAGTCGTTGTGGTTGAGCCTTTTGGTTATGGATTAAGTGATCTAACCGAAAAGGAACGGACCACAGAGAATATTGTCAGTGAAATTCATGAAGCTTTACAAGGTCTTAACATTGAACGGTATATTCTAATGGGCCACTCCATATCAGGCATTTACGGACTCGATTATGTGAATAAATATGAAAACGAAGTGAGTGTATTTGTCGGGCTCGATAGCAGTGTTCCAACGCTAACTGAGAAGGTAGGATCTTCACAACTAGAAATGGTTAAATGGCTCAAAAAATCAGGTCTCTCTAGATTGGCTATGAAATTGGGTACGGACCCATTGGCTGCACTGCCCTATGATGATAACACGAAAGAACAAATGAGAATTCTTATGCACAAAAACATGTATAATCCCAACCAATTAAATGAAGTTGAACATATGTATTCTAATTTTAAAGCAGCTGAAAGCATAACATTTCCCCCAAATCTTCCCGTTATTTTCTTTATCCAAGCGAATCATCCAGTAACGGATCGATGGGTACCCGAGCATGAAGCGCAAGTAAAAAATTCTGTACATGGAAAAGTGATGCTGTTTGAAGCAGATCATTACATACATCGTACCAAAGCCAAAGAAATCGTAGAGAACTTTAGAGCGTTTATGAAAGAAATAAAATAAGTGTACTAGAGAAGGTCTCTCTACGATTTTGATCATATGCAAGCTACTTTGCCAGTTCATATTCCGTTCATATTGGCGTCATGGTGAGTACATCTTCGTCATATAAGCTATGTTTAACGGTTAGTTCCAAGTAGCCCAATATAGAGATGAAGACAGGAGAAGATGAGAGTGACACAAACAGAGGTAATGAAAACGAAGAGAACGAAATCAAAGAAGATACGAAACATTTTACTTAAAATCATAGGAGCAATCGTTATCGCCATTGTTCTTTTTCTAGGTATTGTTTATATCACGAATGTGATCAGTACTAATTCGGAGGCGAAACGAATAGAGCCTTACGGCCAGCACGTGTCTGTAGACGGGAAAAATATGAATGTGTTAATTCAAGGCGAAGGCGAGGAGACGATCGTGCTTCTGCCTGGTTATGGAACAGCTGCACCAACGCTTGATTTTAAGCTGCTCATCGATGAACTATCTCCATATTACAAAGTTGTTGCAATAGATCCTTTCGGTTATGGATTAAGTGATGGAACTGAAAAAGATCGAACCACAGAGAATATCGTAAGTGAAGTTCATGAAGCGCTACAGCAGCTTAACATTAACCAATACATGCTCATGGGCCACTCCATTACGGGCATTTACGGTATTAATTATGTGAACAAGTATCCTAACGAGGTGACTGCATTTGTCGGAATCGATAGCAGCGTTCCAACACAACCGGGTATGGATGTTAAATTCCCATTAAAAATGTTTGCATTTCTTAAAAATTCAGGTCTCCAAAGATTAATGGTCAAATTTGGTGGTGACCCTTATGCTGGACTCGCATTTGATGATCACACCGTAGAGCAGATGAAAATGCTGTCGAATAAAAACTCGAATAGTTCCACGATGTTGAATGAAATGGATCATATTTCTTCTAATTTTAAAGGGGCTCAAGGCTTAACATTCCCTAAAGACCTTCCGCTTCTACTCTTTGTACAAGCGGATAATCAAGGTGTACCCGGATGGATACCTCTGCATGAAGGGCAGATCAAAGACTCGGTACATGGAAAAGTAATCATTATGGAAGGCTCCCATTATTTGCACCACACCAAATTTAAAGAAATCGCTGAGGGCGTTAGAGTATTTATGAAAGAAGCAAAATAAATAGAACGAATGGAAAGCCGTCCTTGGGACGGTTTTCTACAGTTTATCTAATTCGGCCCGTGTCTGGATCTATTGATGGAAGAGAGGGATACGAATGAGATTATTTGAAATACTTTTAGTTCTATCCTGTTTGGCTTTACTACTCGATTTATTGTTTATTAAAAGAAGCGTAAAGAAAACAGGATTGGGTTTGTGTATAGGAAGTAGCGTTATATTCGTAGTTCAATTGTTGGTTGAGGGATACAGATGGCAGTTGCTTTTGGTATATATCTTGATGGCTCTACTCCTACTCATCGTTTTATTCAGACATTCAAGAAAGATGGTAAATATAAAATTAGGGAAGCTGTTAAAATATAGTTTATCTTCCATCATCGTCATTCTACTTGTTGTATCTACCAGCTTGTCTGTATACTTGCCTGTCTTTCATTTGCCTAAGCCTGATGGTCCAGAGAAAGTGGGTACTCAAACATTTCATTTTACGGATCAGAACAGAGATGAAGTTTTAACTGACGATCAAAGCGATAAGAGGGAGCTAATGGTTCAAATTTGGTATCCTACTGAAAATAGCAATAACAACAAGAGTGAAGCGCTTTTTCCAAAAGATAAAGAAATGTTCAAAAAATACATTCAGACATACTCTAATTCTTTAAACCTTCCCGATTTTGTGTTCGATTACTGGAAGTATAGTAGAACCAACTCTTATGAAAATGTAGAAATATTACCTTCTACAAGTCCTTATCCCTTGGTACTGCTATCACATGGCATGGGAACCAGCAGAGTTCTACATGCATCACAAGCTGAGAATCTGGCCAGTCATGGGTTTATCGTGGTCACAATCGATCATACGTATAGCACCTTTGCTACCATTTTTCCGGATGGCCGTGTAACGGACTATAAAACAAAGATGACAACAATAGATGATCGTAGAAAAATTGGTAATATATGGACACAAGACGTAGAGTTTGTAATCAATCAAATTGAAAAGCTAAATTCAGGTGCAATCGAAAGTCAATTTAAAGGGAAAATAGATTTAAATAACATAGGCGTGATGGGGCATTCTTTTGGGGGTGCAACGGCGTTTAATACAACTTATTTAGATCATAGAATCAAAGCCGAGATCAATATGGACGGGTCACTATATGAAGTGGAAAATAGAGATGTTATAAACAAGCCGTTTATGTTCATAAGATCGGGAAGTTTTAAAGACTGGTTAGTAGATTTTAAAAATGATAAAAATTCGGATAACGAAATAAATAAACAACTTTCAGATGAGCTGCACATTATTAAAAATGTTATCAATCAGGGGGGGAGTGCGATTTATGTAGAAGGAACCCAACACTTCAATTTCACGGACCTTCAATTCTATTCTGAGTTGATTAAACTGACGGGGATAACAGGAGATATAAATGGTAAAAGAGGATCAAGCATCGTAAATCAATATGTACTCGATTTCTTCAATAAGCAACTGAAAGGAACGGGTGGAAATCTGATTCAGGGACCGAACGACATGTATCCAGAGGTGAAATTTATAGATCCGGAAGACCTCTAACCGATCATGTCCGACTGCATAATGTGAATTCGTCGTTGGAAGTAACGATGCCTTCAACTGACCATTCGGATTGTCTAAACACTGTATCCGTATTCTCCATGCTACGGCATCATGTGCAAGCTTCTTTGCATTTGACGCTGTAGCATTTTTTTGCCTGTTCATACTCCGTTCATATTGTCGTCATTGGGAGTACATCTTCGTCGTTTAAGCTTTCCTTAGCGGCCCGATAAGGTAGCCCGATAACAGAAGAGGATAGGAGAAGATGTGAGTGAAACCAAGAGAAGTAATGAAAATGAGGATGGGCACGAGAACAGGTAGAAAACGGACTTCAGTCGTCGCTTTAACCCTTGTGCTAACGATGCTTGCTCCAATGTCTGCAATGGCCGCAACAGTTAGCAGCAGTAGTGATCTTACTTTTGATGCGACGAAAAAAATCGCTGCTGAGAAAGCCAAGTTACTCACCGAAACGTACGGCACGACAAGTCTGCAATATGCACTTATTGATGAGGGTGAGATCGTGATCTCCGGACAGTCTGGCAAAAACGATCTTAAGGACAACGTCCCCCTGACTTCAAACACGATCTATGGCATAGGTTCGACGAGCAAAATGTTTCTCGCAGCGTCCGTGATGAAGCTTGTTGATGAAGGCAAGGTCAATTTGGATAAGCCCGTTGTAGATTATATACCCGATTTTAAAATGAAAGACGACCGTTACAAACAGATTACACCACGTATGTTGCTAAATCATTCCTCAGGTCTTCTCGGTACCTCGGGCAGTAATGCAACGTTGTATGGGGATCATGATACTTATGCACATGATACGTTGTTAGAGCAATTGGCGACGCAAAGCTTAAAGGCAGATCCAGGAGCATACTCCGTATATTGTAATGATGGTTTTACGTTAGCTGAGATACTGGTCGAGCGAGTGAGCGGCATGGGCTTCACTGCATTTATACACAAATATATTACTGAGCCGCTGGACATGACCCATACCAAAACACCGCAGGATCTGGTGGAACCAGCGAAAATGGCCGGGATCTATTCGCCTCTGTATGATGGACAACTTCCAAAAGAAAACTATAACATCATTGCCACGGGAGGTATTTACTCCACGGCGGAAGATCTCGCCAAACTCTCGCAAATCTTCACAGGACAAGTCGATGGCATTCTTTCTAGTAAGTCGGTAGAAGCGATGGCACAAGAAGAATATAAAAGAGGCATGTGGTCAGCGGATAGCGATACGTCTATCTCTTACGGATTAGGGTGGGATAGTGTGAACTTGTTCCCATTCAACGAATACGGCATCAAGGCAGTTACGAAAGGTGGAGACACCATATCGTATCATTCATCATTAGTCGTGCTCCCGGAATACAACATGGCTGCAGCCGTTACCTCTTCAGGCGGTTCAAGCGCAACAGATCAATTCATTGCGAGTGAACTGTTGCTCAGCGCTCTTGAGGAAAAGGATATCATTAAAGAACGGAAACCGGAAAAATCGTTTGGTGTGCCTGTAAAGGCAGATATGCCGAAGGAAATATCCCAGTATGCTGGTATTTATGGTGGAAATAATTCGGTAATGAAAGTTGAAATGAATAATGCTAGACAAATGTCTATATCCACACTTACAGCTCCAAATAGCCCGGCTGAACAATACACATATACGGCTGATGGTTCTTTTGTAAACGATGAAGGCACAGAAAAGTTGAAATTCGTTGTGGAGAAGAATGGGAACGCCTACTTGTGGTCCCGATCCTATATATCGGTGCCAGGACTCGGACAGTTGGCTTTCTCAGAATATAATGCAGAGAAGCTTGAACTGAGTGAATTATCCCAGGATATTGCCGCCGCATGGGAAAAGCGCGAAGGTAAAAAATATTACTTAGTGAATGAGAAATATACATCAACGGTCTATCTCAATGCTTCACCAATCATTCCTTTTCATGCCTTGAGCGAGGTTACTGGGTATGTCTCGAATAATAAGATTATTGCAGCAGACAAAGCAGTAAACCAACTGCAAATCCCTGGCATGGCTGGTCGTGACACGATGGAAATCAATTTCTTTACAAAGAACGGAATCGAGTATTTTACAGCAGTAGGTAATTTGTACGTGAGTGAGGAAATTGTAAAACCGCTCCATTCGGGTACACAATCTTCAACAACGATCCAAGCGGACGGCTATGCCAAGTGGTATTCCGTGCCTGCGGCTGCCAAAGGAAAGGTCATGACGGTTAAGATGCCTTCAAATGGCGCCTTTGCTGTATATGATCAAGCAGGTATTTGTATGAACCACACCGTAGTCAGCGGTAAGAATCAGGTCGTATTACCGGAGAACGGTAGCATCGTATTTGCAGGAGACGCTGGTTCCAAATTTGAAATTTCATTAAAAAAATAAATACGGTCTTGTCTAAGAGGCTGTCTCAGAGGTCATTGCTGATCTTATGGGACAGTTTTTTTTGCGGCCATAGAAGGGAATGGATTTACCGACGTAGGCATAAGCCCAGTAAAAATTCGGATGGTTATATACGGCCTCAGAGACCATAGACATGGTGATAATCCCAGCTCGATAAGGCAATACTAACGAAAAAACAGGTGCTTCCTGCGGACATATGACGATTCCGGTTATGACTGAACCATGAACTCAATGATCGGATAAGAAATCACATAGCGATCGCGATCATTTATTTCTCATTTTATTTTAATAGAGTGCAAGTACAATTTTGAATTAAGGAGAATGATTAATAAGGAATTTAAGTTGAGAAATTTAAGGTAATAGAAAAATAGAAAAAGGAGAGAAGAACAATGAAAGAGGAAGCGAAACTGAATAAAATTGCTCAGGTTACAATTATATTCTGGATCATGAAGATCGCTGCAACTACACTTGGAGAAACAGGTGGTGACTTGCTGGCACAGACATTGAATGTGGGTTATGGCGTTAGCACCTTGATATTCTTTGGATTCTTTGTAGTGATGCTTACAGCTCAACTTAGCATAAAAAGGCATATCCCTATAATTTATTGGGGGGTTATTCTGGCAACAAGCGTCGCTGGGACAACAATGTCAGATTATATGGATCGGACTCTAGCATTGGGTTATACCACAGGGTCCCTAATATTAGTTACCATTTTATTGGCAATTTTGGCATACTGGTATTTTAGCGGTGAGTCGTTGAATGTCAATGATATACGGACGCGGAAAGTTGAAGTTATTTATTGGATAGCCATCCTATTCTCTAATACTTTGGGTACAGCTTTAGGTGATTTCTTGTCGGATGGTACTGGCTCTAACCTTGGGTATGTAGGAGGAGCCATATTAATAGGAAGTATATTAGGTATCATTATGCTAGCTTATTATTTCACCAAAGTTTCCCGTGTATTCTTATTTTGGGTCGCTTTTGTCTTAACACGTCCTTTTGGAGCAACATTTGGAGACCTTCTAACAAAATCACATGAAAAAGGCGGCATGCAATTAGGTACGAAGGGTTCTTCAATTGTCCTAGCTGCAATTCTTGTAGGCTTTATTCTATACACGTCAATGAATATGAAAGCGACAGATTCGGGAATAGAAGAAGCTGCCTAAACATGATGATATTATCCCCTTATCCCCTTTAAGTAGACAGTGTGTAAAAAGCGCATTACACCGTTTACTTGGAGGGGATTTTCGTTTTAACATTGCAGATGATTTCCAGAGGGAATATTTACGGGCAAAAAGCAATCAAATCCATCTTCGTTAGGGTTGCTCGGTTACGTGTACCAGGACTATTTAGCATATGCCATGCCGTATACTGTTCTGCATATGGATTAACAGCCGACATACCGTCAACAGGAACAACAACATCAAATCCACGGAATGCAGCGCTCGTGGCTGTGTGGAGGACTGCGCCATTTGCAGCATAACCAGTAATGATTACGGTTTGTATACAATGTTCTTGTAAAACTTTTTCTAAATCGGTGCGGTAGAATTTATCTACATTAGATTTTACAACAGGGTCATATGGCAAGGGGCTTAGCTGCGAGGCAATATCTGACACATTTCCGATAAGTGTAAGGCTATAGACAACGAACATGCCGTGTTCACGTGCTCTAGTCAATAGGTTGTTAATCTTAGAAATCGAAGCAATACAGCGATAATTATTGCATATTGAATTCTCCATATCTAAGATGAGGAGCGCACTCGTACGAGGGTCAATACAGACTGCCTTTAACTCGGGTGCAGGTGGGGCGATGACGGTACTCCATTCGTCAATGATGGTACGATCCGTGCGCCAATTACCACAAATGGGGCAACGATATCTCATAATAACCCTCCTTGATAGTTCATTACCTACAGCCTATGTCGCGCATAAAAAAAGGTGAAGTATTACACAAGTCATTAACGGCATCCTGATGCAACCGTTGCTTATCTTTATGGTTCCATGTGCATGGTGGGGCTGTTTGACACTAACCTTTATGTAAGTACCTGTACTAAAAGTGCATACTTACATTTTTGCAGTGCGCATTTTATACTCAAGAGGCAAATGATACTTAAGGAGGACAAATCTTTGAAAACACTTGTTATCGTAACGCACCCAAGTATAGAAACATCCGTCATAAATAAGCGATGGGTAGAAGAACTCAAGAAATATCCGGAAAAGTATACTGTACATGAATTGCATAAGGTTTACCCTGACGGAAACATTGATGCGGAGAAAGAACAGCAATTCATCGAATCGCATCGTAATCTTATTTTACAGTTTCCTGTTTATTGGTTTAATAGTCCGCCTCTCCTGAAAAAATGGCTTGACGATGTTTTTGCTTATGGATGGGCTTATGGTTCACGTGGAGGCGATAAATTAAAGAATCGCAAAGCTGCTTTGGCTGTATCTGCCGGAATTAAAAAAGAAGAGTATAGTGAAGAGGGAAGATATCGCTATACACTGGAACATTTATTATCTCCTTTTGAAACGACCTTCCAATATTGCAATGCAGATTATCGTTCGTTTTTTGCATATTATGGTGCAGAAAATGATGAGCCATCTGCAAGCAAATTGGATAAAAGCGCACAAGATTATTTGGATTTTGTTGACAACCTGTAATAGGTCGCTTTATAAAAGCTAAAAAAAAAGAAGTATTTCCTAGTTTAGGAGATACTTCTTTTGCTTTACACAAAATGGCTATGCTTACTGCTGTATAGCCTCCAGAGCTGGTAAACTGTTTTTCTCTCCCCACTCGCACATCATATTTAACAATGGAATGAGAGAAAGACCTCGTTCAGATAATGAATATTCAACTTTAGGAGGTATTTGGGGAAATTCCTTGCGTAGGATAAGGCCATCTGCCTCCAGCTCTTTTAACATGATGCTTAATGTTTTAAAGGAAATGGTACCGATACTTCGCCTCAACTCATTGTGCCGCATCACCTTATTTTCAGACAGCCAATACATAATGATCATTTTATATTTACCGCCTATTAAGGACAACGTATATCCAAAGCCAGTGTCTTTTAGTCCCACGCCTGTCGGAACACAGGTATCGCGCACAGTACTCTCTCCTTTAGGTAAGTATAGGTTATAAATATGCATACGTTACTTGAGATCATTATGCAAGCTTATGGAATGGATGTAAAGTAAGATCGCTAAAATACTTGAATGAATTTAAACATCTATTTACAACAAATGATATTTTATCTATTATATAAATAGATAAAACGTTTAATCGTTTGTGTTTATTTGATATCATCCATATAGTGTGTTGAAACCTATGTGAAAATAGGGAGACCATGTAGCTGAGTTATTAGCTCGAATTCAATAAATGAAAAGAGGAAAAACTATGAAAATACCTGTTTCTAAAAATCATAAACCCGTTATTATTTCGGACAACTATGGGAAAGTGGATGGGCGTTTCGCTAATAATACAGATGCAAAAGCTTTATCTTTGGGATTGACCCCATGGAACGATGAAGGAAAGCCGCATATTTCCGCCAACCTATGGAAATACACGGAGGAAAAATGGACCGGACAGTCCGAAGAAATCCCGATCCATCGCATTCTAGATTTGTCCATTCTCATTTGCAGTGCTATGACGCATTTTAGTGAAGCTTATAGATACGAGCATTTATATGATCCACAGAATCCTGTTATCGACCGGATTGGACTGCAAGGGAATGCTATGACAGTGGCCGTTTGTACGGATAATGATGAAATTAATGAGGATATCAAGCTGTTCAACGAGGCATTAAGCGGTGACGGTGAGATGATTGGCGAACGTCTGCGAACATTATCAAGAATATTAAAGGATATGGGATATTAAAGATGAGGGTTTGGAGGTAAGAGGTTATGAAAGACCAGAATAAACAAGAACAATATGTATTGTCTCCTACGAGAGAATTGACAGATGATGAAAGAGACCTCGTCTGGAAAAAGCCATTAACGCATAAAGAAAGCGAGGAAGAACGGCGAATCTGTAAAGAAATTAAGCGCAATTGGGATCGCAGCGAATTGAAAATTGCCAATATTCTATTAGAAGGAGATGCCGGCTCGGGTAAGACACAACTTGCTAAAGCATTGTCAGCTAACTTCAAGCTGCCCTACACCAAAGTAACCTGTTTTGCCGATATGGATAAATCGGATATCATTGGAGCCATTTTACCGGTTATTTCACCTGACAGGATGAAAAAATTGGAAACTGTTGACCAAGTTGCCCTGAAAGCATTATACGAGCGTGATAACTTTCTAAGCTCGACTGAGATATTAATGGAAGCGCTGGGGATTACGCAGGAAATGGCTTCCGCAAAGATGAGGCAGTTACTGAAGCTGGCCGCAGATAACGTCGAAGATGGAGTCGTAGAGTATCGATTTTACGCTTCCGAGATCGTCAGAGCCTTTCAAAAAGGCTATCTGCTGGAAATTCAGGAACCGAATGTTATTCGAGATGCTGCGGTATTGATGGCATTGAATTCTGCATTGGAGCTGGATGGCAGCCTTAATCTTCCAACGGAAATCGTTCACAGGCATCCGGACTTCATCGCCGTTATCACGGCAAATCGCAGTTATGCAGGTTCTAGGCCGCTTAACGAGGCGCTGCGTGACAGGGTTCAGCACACGGAAAAGATGGACCTGCCGACCAAGGAGATTATGATTGAGCGCGCAATGGCTAAAACCGGCTACGGGAATCATGAAGTACTGGACGTTCTGGCAAATATCATTATTATTTTGGACAAAACAGCGCGGGCAAATGCAATTAAAGGTGTGGCTGGCATGCGTTCCTATTTCTATTGGGCGGATGCCGTTGCACGGGGTGCTTCCGCAAGAGAATCCCTTTATCATAAAGTTATCTATAAGATTACAACCGATTCGGAAGAAATCAAACTGCTGGAAGATGCGTTGGAAGGCCATGGTTTGTTGGGAATTTTAGAGGAACTCCCGATTGAGTTAAAAAAAAACGAAATTTAGACGTCGTGGAGATCACATCATGGGAAAGTCACATGGACATCGATTTGATCCAAGATAACCAAGCAGAGGAAGAAGGAATTCGGTTAAAAAAGTCCGCTGAAAGCGACGAAAGTTCATCCATCAGTTCGGATGAGTCAGCGGATATGGAGAGTACAGATTCGGGGGAGAACGGATCACCGAAGTACCATCAGGCCAATCCTGAACCCATGTCGGAGGAGGAAAAGCAAAAGGAAAGGGACTTTCGCAAAAAGCTGAATCGGGTCTCCAGGGAAATTGTGTCCGATTCTATTCATCAGGCTGTTAAGCTTATTGTTCACCGTCCAGAATACGATTCAAATAATCAGGAGGAATATTTCAATCTGAGTAGGGAGCTTATCCCTGTCGTACGGGAAATTGCTAGAAAAACGCTACCGCTCTTGGAGCATGAAGTAGCTTCGGAATTTGCAAGGAACCATTTCTATGGTTCTAAATTTCAGGCAGACAGTGTTGCCTACCGTGATTTCAGGTATTTTGGCAAGAAACGTCCCCCGACGGAATCCCATGGTCTTGTGGTTGGGTTAAGGGTGGATGAATCCGCATCGATGGCAGCTTTCGGAAGATTGGAAGCGGCAAAACGCGCGGTCATCGCGGTATATGAATTTTGTCAAATTTGCAATATTCCTATTCTCATCTACGGGGATACTGCGGATGTCTCCCGATTGGAACAGATGTCCATCTTTGCTTATGCCGATTTTGATAAAACGGATTTCCGTGATCGGTTCAGGCTTATGGGGATTCGTGCCAGAAGTAATAATCGAGATGGAATGGCTCTCCGAATTATGGCAGAACGGTTAGCTGCTTCACCTAAGCAAACAAAGCTGTTGATCAGCATAAGTGACGGGCAGCCCAAGGCAATGGAAGACTATACCGGAAGCTATGCCATTCAAGACATGCAGCAGACGATCGCCCAATACGAAAGAAAAGGAATAAAATTCCTGGCAGCAGCCATCGGTCAAGACAAGGATGTCATTAGTCAGATCTATGGTGGCGAGCGATTTTTGGATATTACCAATCTGAATGAGCTGCCTGCGAAATTAGTTCGGATCATTTCTCGATATTTATGATATTCATTGAGTCAGCCGGCGAATCTTCAACAAAAGCTCCTGTGTGATTAATGCACGGGAGCTTTTTCGATGATAAATGTCAGAGCATATTCATGTGCAATATTATTTTTGCAACTTGACTTTGCCCTTAGGGTAAGGTGCATAGTAGATTTGAACAAAGTATCAATATCAAAAGCATGTAGTCCGTATAAAAATATGAAGAAGGGAGGTGAACTCTTGCTATCGATTGGAGAATTCTCAAAGATATGTGAAGTATCTACAAAAACGCTTCGATATTATGATGAAGTTGGATTAATTCATCCAGATGAGATTAATCCTGAAAGCGGTTATCGATATTATTCCATCAGGCAGCTAAAAAAAATGCTCTTGATCAACCGTCTGAAATCTTATCATTTTTCTCTGGAAGAAATCAAAGCCATTCTGGAATTGGAAGAGGATCAATCAGAAGAGAAGCTTTGTTCTGTACTTAATCGAAAGAGAAGGGAAATACAGGAAAAGTTAAATGCTTATGAACGTACCCTAAAACAAATGAGTAAGGATATTTTAAATTTAGAGAAGGGCATCTCAGTGATGTCATACCTTGACAATATCGAAGTACAACTTGTTGAAACCCAGCCCATGAATATCCTTTATATGCGTCAGATGATGCGTAGTGATGACTATGCTGCTGGATATGGAAAGTATTTTGGTAGGTTATATGAAAAGATTGCTACTGAAAAACTCACCTTACTTGGTACACCAATGACGATTTATCACAGCCCTGAATACAATCCTGCCGGCAATGATACAGAGTTTGCCATCTGGGTAGAGGAGACTGTAAAGGGAACGAGAGATTTGCCAGGAGGCCTTTGTGCGAAGTCTGTTGTAAAGGGTTCCTATTCTGAATTGACATCGGTATACGCCAAGCTGAGGGAATGGGTAGAACATGAAGGCTATGAATTGGTGAAATCACCCTATGAAGTATATGTAACCGACCCCAATCAAGCCACCGTTCCTGAGGATATGGTTACCGAGGTGTATTTTCCTGTGAAGAAAAAATAGCAGCAAGACCTGACATTTTCCTTTATCGCTCGCTAAACAAATAAAAAAACGTCTTTTAGGGAGGTAACTATCATGCAAAGAAACTACTGGCCAACAACAGAATGGCAAGCCGTAGACCCGGCAACCTTGAGCATGGACGCTGAAAAGCTTTCAGAGCTTGATCCTATCATAACATCCGAGTATAGCAATATAAACGGTGTTGTTGTTGTGAGAAATGGAGCTATTGCTTATGAAAGATATTATAATGGCTATGGCCCGGATGATACGCACCATGTGGCATCTGTAACGAAAAGCATCATATCTGCCCTTATTGGTATTGCCATAGATGCAGGATATATTAAAAATGTAGACCAGAAGGTACTGGATTTTTTCCCCGAATATGTTCCCGATGCTGCTGATAGGCAGAAACAAGAAATCACCATCCGCCATCTTCTCACGATGACGGCTCCCTATCCATTTGAGGACTGGTACGAACCACTTGACAAAATATGTATGCAACCCGACTGGGTGAAGTATACGTTAGATATGCTGGGCCAAAAAGGAAGTATTGGAGCTTTTAAGTATTCCACCGCAGGGGCGCACCTGCTTTCAGCCATCATCACGCGCAGCACAGGAAAAAGTGCCCGTGAGTTTGCCAACGAAAGGCTATTCAAACCCATCGGCATGCAAGAAATCCCGGATTATGAAATGAAATCATTTGGGTTCGAGGATTTATTCGGGAAAAATGTGAAAGGATGGGTCGAAGATCCAAACCGTAACTCCACAGGAGGATGGGGACTTACGCTAAATCCCCGTGATATGGCACGTTTTGGTCTTCTGTATTTGAACCGTGGCAGTTGGGATAATCATCAGATCATTTCGGGGAAATGGATGGATGAAACAACAGCGATGAACCCCAATAATTACGGTTATCTATGGTGGTTGCGCGAGGAGGATGGGGTTTTTGCATATTCAGCGCTAGGCGATGGCGGTCATGTCGTTTGTTGCATTCCAGAAAAAGACCTCGTCGTAGCCATTGCATCCGAATTCATCATGAATCCTCGTGATCGATGGACACTGATTAAGGAATATATTATCCCGGCTGTAATAGACTAAACTTATTACCAAAAACTTTTGGAATCCGCGCTGGGCGCGGCTTTTTTTTATTTGCAACATGTGCATGCCGGCCAATAGATCGCAATCTGGATAAAAAAGATTTGACTTCGCGTTAACTCTAAGTGGTAGGCTTTTGAGGAACGTAATCTGTGCGCTGTAAGGAGGATGGAACGTTGTATACACGAATAAAAAACCTGTTTGAGATCAAAGGATATCGTTTATTCGTCATCTGTCTGCTGCTGGTCGGTATCGGAATATCTATGACCATGCCGTACTTATCCCTGTATCATACAAAAGAACTTGGAATGAGCGCTGGAGCCTATGGTGTTTTCATTGCGGTGAGTTCATTAAGCGGCGTAATAGTGAACACGCTCATTGCTAAACATTCGGATAACGGGATGGACCGAAAATGGCTAATTATTTCAGCAATGCTTTCATTGGCCTTGGGCTATGCTTCCTATTTAGTGTTTCATAACATCTTTATTTTGATGATCGTTGTTACTCTTTTTAATGGTTTCGGAGCTGCTGCCATGCCGCAAATCTACGCCTACGCACAAGAGTCTGCAAATGCAAGCCAATCAAATGACAAGACTTTTGCGCTGTCTACGTTACGTTCACTAGTAGCACTCGGATTCATATTAGGACCACTAGCCGGGACCTTAGTTTTGGGAGTAGTTGGATATAAGGGACTCTTCCTGGGGTCAGCTGTTATTTATCTTACGATTGCATCTCTGGTCTTCTTGTTCCTTCAAAAACGAAAAGCGATTCAAAACTATACAGGGAAGAGGAAAGGTACAAATATATCTCTATTCAAAAGCAAACAGATCCGGCAGCCACTTATTGCCTTTGTCTTTTTGTTTGCGGTCAATGCCATGAACGCGATCATAACACCCTTGTTTATTGTGAATGAGCTTCATGGTACCTATTCGGATGTCGGATTGGTGGTCATGCTTTCAGCTAGTTTGGAAATTCCCATGATGATATTTTTAGGAGCCCTAGGAAGAAGGATATCGAACCATCGTCTTATGATAAGCGGCTGTATGATCGCCATAATCTACTTCATCATCCTAAGTGTAGCGACTCATTCCTGGCATCTGATCGCTGCCCAGCTTTTCCAAGCCATGTTTGTGGCTATTGTCATGGGCAATGGACTAAGCTATTTCGCCGATCTATTACCTAATTCACCTGGGCAGTCCTCAACCCTATATGCTAACGGGTCCACCCTTGGAAGATTAGTGGGAAATTTGAGTGGAGGTATGATTGCCGATTTTGCAGGGTTTCGTCATGTTTATTGGCTGTGCCTGGCGTTTGTGATTTTCTCGTTAGTTATCTTATGGAAAACGAGACTTCGCAGGGAGAAGGAAGTATCTTCAGAATTTACTCGGTCAGTATAGACAGAACTTTAACATCCATATGTAAACGATCCATATCATAATATAGAGACAAGTATGTTATTTGAGTAGCGTACCCGTTGTTGAAAAATTGAGAAAAATAAATATCGTTTGACTTCGCCTTAACTCTAAGTGTTAGGCTGATTCTAGGAGGTGCAAGACTTATGCTCATTGCTGAAGTTAGTGAAAAATTCAATATTTCTCAGAATACGCTCCGCTATTATGAACGTATCGGGCTGATTCCTCGTGTAAACCGAAACAAAAGCGGGATCAGGGATTATACGGAAGAAAACTGCAGGTGGGTTGAATTTATCAAATGCATGCGAGGTGCAGGCCTTCCGATTGAAGCATTGATCGAGTATGTTGAACTATTCCAGCAGGGGGACGAAACCCTTGAAACTAGAAAGGAAATATTAATCGAACAGAGCCAGCAGCTTGCAGCGAGAATAGAGGAAATGAAGAAAACGCTGGAACGCCTGGATTCAAAAATCGCAAGATATGAACAAGCGGTGGTTAAAAAAGAAAAAACTCTAACAAGACAGAAGGATTAGTTTTTTAAGGCTTAGATGAGAGGGGTAAAACCGTGGAACGACTATGGACGAAATCGTTTATTTTCATGAGCGTCGGGATGCTGTTCCTATTTATCGGATTTTATTCGCTGATGCCGACACTGCCGCTGTTTATCCAGCAAATGGGCGGAAATGAAATGCAGGTTGGGTTGGCTATGGGGGCGTTTATGCTGTCTGCCGTTATCTTTCGGCCGATCGTCGGCGGTCTGCTTGATCGGTTCGGCAGGCGACCGTTTATCGTCTGGGGGCTGCTTTTCTTCACCGTAGCATTATATATGTATGACTGGGTAGGCGGCATCATCGTATTGATCGGGCTTAGAATACTGCACGGGATGAGTTGGGCCGTTTCTACAACGGCCATTTTCACGTCGGTTACGGATATGATTCCATCGTCTCGCCGCGGTGAAGGTATGGGATGGTTCACCACGGCCATGACCCTCGCTATGGCGGTCGGTCCGGTGTTGGGGATCTGGGTTACACAAAACCTCTCGTACCACGCCTTGTTTCTAATCGCCGTTGGTTTCTCTGCTGCAGCGCTCCTATTGACATTGAGTGTAAAAATGCCTTTTCAACCCCAATCCGGCATACGGAAAATCGAATTATTCGAAAGTTCGGGTTTGCCCGTCAACATATCGGTCTTTTTTCTGACGATCGCATATGGCGGCATTACTACCTTTGTCCCGCTGTTTGCGAACTCCATTCAGGTTAATTCCGGCACTTTCTTTCTGGTCTATGCCGCTGCTCTAGCCTTGACCCGTCCCATTGCGGGAAAACTCTCGGACCGGAACGGTGAGAGGGTTGTCATTGTACCAGCCCTTGTGATTACGATGATCGCGCTGATTACGCTGAGCTTCTCGACTGGATGGCTCGGGTTCCTTATTTCAGCGGTGTTATACGGTATCGGGTTCGGTTCCGCACAGCCGGCACTTCAAGCGGCAACGATTCGTCTTGCCCGCCCGGACCGTAAAGGGGCAGCGAATGCTTCTTTCTTGACTGCTACCGACCTTGGCATCGGGCTGGGCGCGATTCTGCTAGGCTGGGTCTCCCAGTATACGAGCTACCAGGTATTGTTCACGGTCAGTGCTGTGTCGGTCGGATTTTCCCTGCTGCTATTTACGTTCTTCGCGAAGCGTATGCTGAAAAACGAAGGGACTACTACTCTGAACACAAATTCACTTCCGTCCGAAAGCAAATGATGCAGCTTCTCTAGGAGGGACAATAACATATCGCTTAAGAGTCCGCGAAAATCGCGGCTTTTTTTGTTTTTAAGGATACATGTTCTTTTCCGTGTGGCTCGACTCGCTCTAAGGATCTCCCCACGTGTATCAAATGCTATGACATCCCTTCCGTGCCCGCGCTTAGATATTATTAACTTAATTTACTTTAAATAGAAATAACATGATAATATAAATTAAATCACGAAAATGAAAAATGGAGTGATCAATGATGAGAAAATATCTGGTAGGCGCTATCTTCGGAATGCTTTTGATGCTTTCTGTAACAGCATTTGCGGATTCCTCTTTAATGAAAATCAGCACTTACTTAAACCCGATACATATTCAAATGAATCATAGCGGAAAGATTACAAGCGAAGACATCGATACCATACTGTACAAAGATAAAACTTATGTGCCCTTATCATACATAGCGCAGAGGTTAGATTCGACGGTTTCGTATTTTCCTAACGGTAATTTGTCTGTTTTTCCGCCTACTTATCGAACAATAACGATTGACAGTGTAGACATTCATGACAATGAAATTAAGGATACATCGGAGATTGTTGGACTAAACAATATAAAGTTTGAGCATGGGAAAAATGAATCCGTTACTTTTCAGATTAAACAGTATAAAGATCTCCCTATAGCTGCCCCTTACCTCGTATTATCGTTCTATGATGATAAAAACAAGTTACTTTACACGCAAGGTTTGACTACCCGTTTATATAGCTTAATCAAAGGCGGATATCAAACCTGGTATGTTTTATTGGATACAGATCTTTCTACATTGAACTCAAGCCAGTTAAAAGTTTCATTCGCTGAAACTGCCCCAGTTACTTATCATAAGGGTGAATTAGCTCCACTGCCTGCAGAGCCTACTTATGTAATGAATCTTAAAATGTTTGATAATCAAATGGGCTGGGCAGAAGGATATGAGCTGCTTAGGACGAATGATAACGGTCATTCTTGGTTAAAGAGCGTACCCAAAGAGCTTCATCTTTTAAAACCAGACAGTGGTATCAAACTTCAAGATTATTTCGTTGATCAACAAAATGCATGGATATCGAAACCGCCGTTTATTTTAGCTCGTGAACAGGAGACCACGGTGTGGCATACGAATAATGGTGGGCAAGTTTGGTCTCGTTCCACGCTACCCATCATAGAAAAATGGGAACAACATAGTACTTCTTATATTTACTTTTGCAACGATAAACAAGGATATATATTACTTAGATCGTTTGATGAGAATAAATTGTCATTATTTTCGTCAGCAGATGGAGGAGTGGTATGGAAACGAGAGGGAGAGGTCAAAGGTCTATCCGAACGATATCCTATAAATTTTATGATGCTAACAGATCTTCAGGGATGGTTGTCTGATGGGGATCATTTATATCAGACGATGGATGGGGGTTTAACTTGGAAAACGGTATCTATATTGATTCCTAGCTCGTATAAGGCATCGGGTTTCTATTCTGTAAGTACACCGGTATTCTATGGACCAGACCAAAATAATGGTGTCATCGTATTACAATTGTCCACCACGGAACATCAGCAGCTCATATTTCATACGAACAATCGTGGGGGAAATTGGACATTTACAGGCGAAGCTCCAAATACTGAACCGATTTCATTTATTCCAAATAAGCGTGGGGGTATTTTGGGAACTGCGATGATGCCCACGAAACAGTTGTATTTTTCGCGAGATGGTGGAAAGACGTGGATAGAACAAGTTAGGTTACCAGAAAACCTTAGAAGCAATGAACTCCTATTTTCAAATGATAAAGAGGGTTGGATTACGGATGGATATCCTGGTAATGTTTACTTTACTGGAGATGGCGGTTTATCATGGTCTCCGTTAAGATCCGTAAAAGAGCCAACTTCCTAATAATTAAAGATGGTAGAAATTGGTTCGTTCTGCGAAATCGGTTTACTGTAGTGCTCTTTCATGAAGGTGAGATGCAGTATAGCAACAAGCAGCCCCGGCATTTGTCCGGGGCTTTCGCATGTTTGGACGGTGAGTGAAAACGGTTTGACGGCCGATTCTTGTTTCTTGCCGGAAGAGAGCGCCCACGACTAGAATGACGATATGCATAGCCGTCGATTACAGCAACAGACGAATCACGGAAGAAAGGAGCGAATCGTATACCAAGTTTGAAGTTCCGGCCGACGTGCAGTGCATAGATAAAGCCGAACAAAATAAGAACGCCCTGTGGAAGAAGGTCAACCGCCACTGGCAGCTGTACATGGTGATTTCGCTACCAACAGGAATGTAATCGTTTTCAATCATCCCAATGTTAGGCGCACGGAAGAGGTAATAACCAGTGACTAAAGGAGATGAATTAATGAAAAAATGGAGTAAAATTCTTTTCGCAGCAGCTATTTCTTCCACTGTGTTGTGCTTTAATCTAATATCGGATGCAAAAGCATCTGCAACATCTCCTGCAGCCGAGTTGCAGGCGTTGAATGGGGATATGCTTGGTAACATGGCCTACGGAAAACCGGCAACTGCAAGCAATGTCATTCAGATTTCAAATAACACAAACTTGGCTTTATATAAGCCTGTTACAGTGAGTGATTATTTCAGCGAACTTTATACGGGGGCGATGGCAGTGGACGGCAACAGCGGAACACGATGGGCCACGCCGGATAACACCACGACTGCAACGCTTGATGTTGATTTTGGAGCTAACACAACCTTTGATAAGATTACATTTTCGCAGCTCGGTACAAGGGTAGGTAGTTATAAAATCCAGTATTGGAACGGTTCTGAGTGGGTAGATGCATATGCGAAAACAACAGCAGCAGCTGCTAATGAGACAGCTACTTTCACACCGGTCACAGGGAGCAAGGTGCGCTTTTTTATCACAAGTGCGATTAACGGTCCGGGCGGACCGAGTATTTGGGAGTTTTCAGTTTTTAATACACAGGGTTCAGGAACAAACCCTGACCCATTGTACGCAGCATCGAATGCAGTAGATGCAGATCCTTCCACACGCTGGGCTACCCAAAACAACATACAAACGGCAACGCTTGATGTGGATTTGGGAACGAATACGACTTTTAGCAAGGTCGAATTCTTCCAGGTCGGCCAAAGAATTGGCAGTTATAAAATTCAATACTGGAACGGCGCAGAGTGGCTTGACGCCTACACTGGAGGAACTGCAGCAACCAGAGAAAGTGCAGTATTTTCGCCGGTTACCGGAAGCAAAGTCAGATTAAATATCACTTCCGTATTAGGGACGACAGGACCGAGCATTTATGAATTTGAGGTTTACAACATCGATGCCAATAAAGGATTATCTCGTGCAAGTAGAGTTTTGATTGATAAAGGACTGCAGCAGCAGGCATGGATCGCCACGGATCAAACCGGACGTTATTTCCCATCTGCAAGCGATTGGACGGGTATTCACTTTACCGCTCCTACATACTATGAGGAACCGATGTACAATCAAACGTTCCATAATGCGCTGCCGAATTCTCAGTGGTCTCTTGCGAAAGCTCCTTTTGCCCAACATTTGAGTTCAGGTCCAACATCGAATGATCATTTCCTCAATGAGCAGCAAAGGGCGAATTTATCTAACCTGGTCAGTATGCAATTCGGGGACGAAGAAAAATTCAGCAAAGACGTCGTATCCACGTTAAAAGGCTGGTATGATTTAAGCCATACCCTGTATCCAAGTGTAATGGTGCATAACAACCAATGGGGTGGACAATGGACAGCCGACCATTACCGTTCCTACGTTAGAGCAGCCAAGCCGGATATATTGACTTACGACAGCTATTATTTCTCAAAACCCGGACAGTATGTGGGCGGAAGCTTGAAGCCGCTCTATGATGGTCTCAATAAAGTACGCATCCCGGCATTGGAAGGATACGACGGTACTGGTCAATCTCCGATTGCATACGGTCTCTATACACAAGGTTTTAAAGAAGGTTCGGGTACATACACCCCATCTGAATCTGAAATCAATATCGTGTCTTCTGCAACGTGGACGATGGGCGGCAAATGGACCAATTTATTCCGTTGGGAAATCGGGGAGTCTGGAGATATCTTCCTTCTCAATGACAAGAACGGAAACTTGACGCCGACTTATGACCAATACGCTGAATTGGCGCGTCAGGGCAATAATTTGGGACCGCATATGGTTCGTCTGACGAGTACGGATGTTCGTTTTGTTCCTGGCCAGCATAAAGCGGGTTCGATTACGGTTAACAATACAGCGCCTGATACCGTAGCTCTTTGGAATACGGCGGCCGATCCATATATCCAGAGCATTCAGGCAACTAACCTGGGGACGACGAATAACGGTTTGAGAGGGGACGTACTTGTGGGTTATTTTGAACCACTAAGTGGATTGACAACGCAAGACGCGAGCCTCTTGTCTTCCCCAGATGCGAAGTACTTTATGATCATGAACGGATTGACAGCTTCCACACCATCCGGATCATCAAGCGCGACGAGCGAGAAAATCGACTTCACCTTCGATCTTGGAGAGGATAGTCAGGGCTTGCAACTGAAGCGAGTCAGCCGTGATACCGGTCTTGTTGAAGTCGTACCTTTAACTCAACTCTCCGGAAGCCAGTATTCACTTGAGATTACGCTCGGCGGAGGAATTGCCGATTTGTTCTTCTGGGACCGTAATCTGACTTCACCGGTAACGATCGACGATGCAAAGAGCGGTTGGCAATCAGCCGGACAAACCGTGCACTTGACTGCAACCGATGAAGGCGGAAGCGGCTTGCAAGCAACTTATTATAGCGTTGATGACAGTCCCTTTGTTCAAGGCAATACGATCGAGATAACGAACGAAGGTGTGCATACGATCAAGTACTACAGTACAGACAAGGCGGGCAATCAGGAAGACCTCAAATCAGCTACAGTGAAAATAGATTTGACGGGCCCAGTCATTACGTCGACGGTCTCCATGGCTGTTTATCAAACAGACGCTATTCAGCTTCAATTTGCAATTACCGATTCGTTAAGCGGCGTTTCGAACTCTGTCGTGAAGCTGGATGATGCCACGATTGCGAATCCTGCGACTCTATCTCCGCTATCATTGTCTGTTGGAAATCACAACATTCAAGTGTCTGCCCAGGATATAGCAGGCAATTCGTCATTAAACGATTTTACGCTTCAAGTCGTTATGGATACGGATCATTTGGATGAATTAGTAAATCTGGGAGTAGAAAATAATTGGATTACCAATGATGGAATCGCACAAAGCTTACTTTCTAAGGTCAAGAATATTCAGAATGTACAAGATAAAGGCGAGAGCATAGAGAATGCGTTGAATTCACTGGAAAATGAAGTAAGAGCCCAAACAGGTAAACACATCGATTCAGCATATGCGCAGCTACTTCTTGCTGATATTGCTTATTTGCAGGCTCCGTTCAAGAACAATTAACTCATGGCCCTGTAAGAGAAAGGTATTGCTCTTACAGGGCTTGATTTAATATTATCGATTGAAAATCGATTTTTTAACCGTATGAGTTAATAGATGTAAGCAGGACAGTGAGGTTGACGAACAAATGATTCGTTTGTTACAATCTCCCCATCAACAAGGAAAAGGATGAGGACGATGGTTCGTCGTTTGAAACGGTTTAAGAATGTTGCTACTGCATTAAGCTTCTAAGTAAAAAAATGATTTATACTACTTAGAAGCGAGGGAAAAGAATGAAACAACATCGGTTTAACCACTGGTCTGAAATTAAGTATCTACAGGATATTGTCACCAACCCCATGATTGAAGTAGGGGAATACTCCTACTACTCTGGTTATTACGATAATCATGATTTTGAAGATGGGTGCGTTAGATACCTATGGGGTGATGAAAAATCAAGAAAGTTATTTAACCCCATCGAAGACCTTGGTTGGCATTTAGATAAATTGATTATAGGAAATTACGTATGCATTGCAAGTGGTGTAATTATTTTAATGGGTGGAAATCACAACCATCATCCTGAATGGGTTACCGTGTATCCGTTTGTGGAACAGATTCAAACTTCTTACGAACCAAAAGGGGATACAATCATCGAAAGTGATGCCTGGATTGGCATGAATGCAATGATTATGCCCGGTGTGAAAATAGGTGAAGGTGCCATTGTTGCGGCTGGATCGGTTGTTGTAAAAGATGTCCCACCCTATACGATAGTTGGCGGCAACCCAGCTAAAGAGATAAAGAAACGCTTTACAGACGAAGAAATTGAAATGTTAAAGGAAATGCGTTGGTTCGATTGGGAACGTGAGAAAATTGAACGAGCCAGTCATATCTTGTCAAGTTCTTCTATTAATCAATTATATGAGTTTTATCAAAGGGTAATCCAACCATAGGATCACCTCTTTAAATAAAAACGAATAAGTTTAATAAGCCATAGTCCCTCTTAATAGCTAATTAAGATGGGACTATTTTATTGAGATAGTTACAATTTTCGAGCTCTCTCGGTCCCCCCCTTTAAACCGGATACATACATCTCCCGCGAAGAAATGGCGAGCATCATATTGTAAGAACGCTCGGTCTTAAAGCATCTGCAAGCGGAAAAAAATTTTAGACGACAATAAGATTTCGAATTGGGCTAGAGCCGCTATTACCGCTGCATCAGAAAAGAACATTATCGGCGGATATCCGGATGGGAGATTTAACCCCGATGGAAGCGCGACTCGAGCCGAAGCGGCTTCCGTTTTAATACGTGCATTAGAACAACGCTGACGAACGGGATAAAGAAGCTGTTTTGGTCGAATCAGATTATAACCGGGATCTAAATTCCGTCAAGGAATAGGATCCTGGTTTTTGTGTTTGAGTCGGAATCAACGGAAATTCGAGCCATGAAGAAGCCATCTACTTGGTTCTTTTTATTTGGTAGACGGTTGTCATAGGAACACTAGCGAATCCAATTTCATAAACTATCTAGTCGAGAAGGGGGATGGGCAGCATGCCGATCGGATCCAGAACTAAACATTCTCGTATATCGATTGTCCCATGCAGAGCAAGCGAAATGAATAATACGGAGGGTATAAAATGAACGAATTTCAGAAAGATTTGCAAAACTTGAATGTCGGCCAGTTCAATTCGACGGGGATGACTCATACGTCGGGGCAAAATCAGAACGGTCCGGGGGATTCTCGCTTATGTGTTGGCATTTGCTTTTTTTGCGTCGGCTTTTGTGGCGGCGGCGGTTTTTGTTCATGCGGCAGCTGTTCTCGCTGTAGCAACTGCTTCAACTGCTCCCGCTGCAGTAGCTGCATGCGTTGTGGAAGTTGCGCTCGCTGCCGCTAAGTACCGAAAAGCCCGCTTGGTGATCAGTAAAAGGTATACCCCTGCAGACGTCTCGTCCTGCAGGGGCTATTCCTTTTTTTAGTTTCATGCATGACGGACAAAACGCTCTACATAACTTAAAAATGAGGGAAAACCGAAGGCCTGCATACAATGCGGTTTTCCCTCCGGCAAACCTAAGCTTATGCTTACGAAGCGGTTTTGCTCCGGCAAAACCTTAAGGAGGAATAAAAACTTGAATCCTTCTATGCGTCTGAAAGTGAAAGGGGATACGTTCTTTCTCCCCGATTCGAATGGAGGCATCTACTTTCGCAACAATACGGGTTCGTTCCGAATGGAAGGCGACATGATCGATCAATGGATCGAGAAACTAATGCCCATGTGGAGTGGGGATTTTTCCATGGCGGATCTGACGAACGGGCTGCCGGAACCGCACAGGGTACGGGTTTATGAAATCGCGGAAGTACTGCTGAGTAACGGCTTTGTCCGGGATACCAGCCAAGACCACCCGCACAGCCTCCCGGAAGCGGTCGAACGGAAATACGCAGCACAGATCGAATTTCTGGACAGCTTCGACGGTTCGGGCGCTCACCGCTTTCAAACTTATCGTCAGGCTAATCCGATTGCGGTCGGTTCCGGTCCAATATTTGTCTCGCTCGTTGCGGCTTTGTTGGAATCTGGACTGCCCCGGTTTCGTATGCTGATCACGAATGTGGCGACCACGGATCGCCAGCGGATCTCCGAACTGACGGCGACCGCACGTCTATCGGACCTGGAGATCGAGGTCGAGGAGATCTTTCCGTCGAATGACGGCTTCCTCAATTGGCCGGAAGTCGTGCGGCTGGCGGATTCCGTTCTCTACGTCGCTCAGGATGACGATCCCGAAGAGCTTAGAGCGCTGCATGCGGCCTGCAGGGACGCGAATAAGCTGCTCCTGCCTGCCATCTACTTGCGGCAGGCGGGTATAGCAGGGCCGATGGTGCACCCGGATTCGGACGTCTGCTTCGAATCCGCATGGCGCAGGATTCACCGAACCGCCCTTGGCGATGCGGATCGGCCGACTGTCGTCTCTACTACGCCGGAAGCCATGCTCGCGAATGTGGTCGTATTCGAATGGCTTAAGACTGTTACGGGGACGACGGCTTCGGAATTGACCGGAAAGCTGTTTCTGCTGAATCCGGAAACATTAGAAGGCGAGTGGCATTCGTTACTTCCCCATCCGCTGGTCAGGGGTCTTCGTCCTCCCGAGCCTATGGATCCGTTCGACCTGCCGATCGATCAGCGTACGGAGCGGCAGGAAACAGACCGTCTCCTCTCCTATTTCAATCGTTTGACTTCGGCGGAGACCGGCATTCTTCACTGTTGGGAGGAAGGGGACTCGAAGCAGCTTCCGCTCTCGCAGTGTCGCGTCCAGGCAGTCGACCCGCTGTCGGAAGGCCCCGCCGAGCTGCTGCCGCAGATCGTCTGTTCGGGAATGACGCACCATGAAGCCAGGAAGGAAGCGGGCTTGGCCGGCATCGAGGCGTACGTGTCGCGACTGTCCGGGGTTCTGAAGGCGGCCATACCTGTGCAGCCGGATTCTGCAAGCCCGCTCGAGTCGCCGACACATGAATATGTAGGGATCGGAGCGGGAGAGACGGTAGCGGAAGCGGTCTACCGCGGACTACGGAAATGTCTGTTCGAGGAGCTGAAAAGCCGTTCCGAATCCAGCCTGCCTTCCGTTCATCGAGTCAAGTTAAGCAAGGTTGAGGACGATATTTGCAGCTATTGCTTGCGCGCATTGTCTACGATGCAGGACGCCCCGGTAATCGGACTGGGGCAAGAAGCGGCGGGTTTCCCAGTCGTCTGGGTTGGTACGAACGGGTACTGGTACGGCGGAGTCGGAGTCAACCGCACGATGGCGCTGCGAGAAGCGCTCCGGCAGGCGCTGATGAAAACCCAAAACGAAACGGCGGACATCCAAGGCCAAATCCTGGAGTGCTCTTTGGTCAAGTTGGAAGATGCCTTGCCACAGAGTCTGACGATTCCCGGCTTCGATGAGTCGGAATACGGCATGACGCTGCAGTCCGTCCGGCAGATCCTGCAAAGGAACCGTAAGCGGATCGCGGTCGTTGATTTGTCGACAGAACCGTTTATGAAAGAAGAACTGGCAGGCGTGTTTGGCGTGTCGCTGCGAGAGGAGGAGACGCATTGAGCGCGATTGTGACGGTCATTGGGGAAGGACAGCTCGCAGATTTGGTAAGCAAGAAATTGTCTGCCGATGACCGCTATCGGCTGATTCGGCAGAAGAGCATGGAATCTGGAGAGGCGGCAACGGGAGACTTGGCGCTGGTGTTGAACGATGCGTGGGATCCTTCCGTTCATCCTGCGGCGGAGGAGCGGTTCCGACAGTCGGGAACGCCCTGGCTGCGCGGTTTTGTTGCATTCGGAGAGGGGATTGTCGGTCCGCTGGTTCGTCCGGAGGGGCAAGGATGCTCACAATGTGCGGATACCCGGCTCCTGCTGGCGGGAAGCGACCGCAGGGAATCGTGGGAGCTACAGCAGAAGCTGGCGTCGCATGGGGGAATCGCCCGGGACGCTTGGGCGTCGCGCACGGGTTTATTGCAGGTGGCGTGCCTTGTTGCGGCAGAAGCCGTGAAGATGCTGGAGGGCAGGCAGCCGGAGATGGAAGGCAGGATGTACTTGATCAATCTGCGTACGATGAAAAGCTCATCGCACTTCTTCCTGCCCGATCCGCTATGTCCGATCTGCGGCCGATTGCCTGAAGACGATGCGGACACGGCCCGCGTTGCGCTGCAGCCAAGCCTGAAAATCAGCGCCGAAACGTATCGCAGCCGTTCAATGGATGAGCTGAAGGATGTTTTGGCCAAAGAATACCTGGATGGCAGGACCGGTTTTCTAAACGGGAAAATGGTTGACCTTGTGTCCCCATTCGCCGATGCGAGCATCAATTTGCCCTTGTTTGGCGGAGATGAGGCTTGCGCAGGTCGGACCCACTCCTATGCAGATAGCGAAATGACAGCCATCCTGGAGGGATTGGAACGTTATTGCGGTCTGTCGCCCCGTGGCAAACGATCCGTCGTTCATGATAGTTACCGCAATGTGCGGGACCATGCGCTCGATCCTCTCCGCGTAGGTGTCCATGCGAAGGAACAGTATGAAGGCGCCGACTTCCCGTTCAAGCCATTCGATCCCGAGCGGCCGATCGATTGGGTATGGGGTTATTCGTTTCTGCAGCAGCGTCCGATTCTCGTACCGGAGCTGCTGGCTTATTACAGTTCGGGCTGCGGTCACGGATTCGTTTACGAAACATCCAACGGCTGCGCGCTGGGCGGCAGTCTGGAAGAAGCGATCTTCTACGGGATGCTGGAAGTGGTGGAGCGCGACTCCTTCCTCATGACCTGGTATGCGCGGCTACCCCTGCCGCGTCTGGACCACCATTCGGTCCAGGACCGGGAATTAAGATGGATGACGGATCGTTTAGAAACCGTGGCGGGCTATGACGTGCATTTGTATAAATCGACAATGGAGCACGGCATACCGAGCGTGTGGGCGCTCGCGAAAAACAAGAAAGAGCGGGGCGTGAACCTCATTTGCGCGGCGGGCGCCCATCCGGATCCGATCCGCGCGGCGAAGAGCGCGATCCACGAGGTAGCGGGCATGCTGCTCACGGTCAGCGAGAAATTCGAGGAAAATCGTCAGCAGTATGAACGGATGCTTCACGATCCGTACCAGGTCGCTCAGATGGAGGACCACTCCATGCTGTACGGGTTGAAGCAGGCGGAGGAACGGCTCGATTTTCTGCTGAATGACGATCGTCCGATGCAAACGTTCGCCGAAGCGTTTGAACCGAGGGACTGGAATGCCGATCTGACCGATGATCTGAAGGCCATGCTGCATGTTTTTCGCCAATTGAATCTTGAAGTGATCGTGGTTGACCAGACGACTCCGGAGACGCGTCGCAACGGACTACATTGTGTGAAAGTGCTCATTCCCGGTATGCTGCCGATGACGTTCGGGCAGCATCTCATCCGTTTGACAGGACTGGATAGAGTGCTCAGGGTCCCTGCGGAGCTGTCTTATTCGCTGGAGCCCTTGTTGCCCGAGCAGCTTAATCCATATCCGCACCCGTTCCCATAAATACGGCTATGGGGCGGCGGGATTGAAGCCAGGGAGGAAAGTGATGAGTCTGATGAATCTGGACGTTTTTCTTCACCGTTTGCAATATGATCCGGATAAGGTTAAGCCCTTGGATTGGGAGACTGATTGGGATGACGCGCCGCTTCCTTACAAGCTTTATCGCGGCTTACCAATGTTTCCGCTTTCCAGGGAAGTGCCGGCAACGCTCGAAGGCAGGGATACGACCGGTATACCTAGCCTTCGCGATATCGGACATTTCCTTTACTATGTATTCGGGCTTGCGCAATTGACCCAATCCGTTATGGAACGGGATACATCGGAAGAATCGGGAGGCGTCTTACAGATGTGCAGGCGCTTCGTTCCTTCCGGAGGCGGGCTATATCCGAGCGAACTGTATGTCTATCTGAAGCTTGGCGAAATGCCTGCCGGCGTATACCATTACGATGCGGCGCATCATCGGTTGGTGTTGTTGCGCGAAGGAAATTACGACGAATATTTGGCGAGGTCGCTCGGGAATCGCTGCGACGCGAACAGTTGCTTCGGCGCTGCGTTCGTATCTACGGTTTACTGGAAAAATTTTTACAAATACAATAATTTTGCCTACCGGCTGCAGGGGCTGGACGCCGGCGTTTTGATCGGACAGCTGCTCGAAGTCGCGAAACGATTCGGATTTTCGTCTGGCGTGCATTTTCAATTTCTCGATCAAGCCGTCAATCATCTGCTTGGACTATCGGAACAAGAGGAGAGCGTGTATGCGGTTATCCCGCTATCGACGGAGCCGGCGTTCGGATGGATGGCAAGCGGGAACGAGGATGAGGAAACGGTTTCCGCCTCCGAGTTGTGCCGAGAGTTGTCGCCAGTCAGGCATGATCACTATGTCAGGTCGCGGAGGATCGTAGATTATCCGATGCTGCTTCAGATGAGCGATGCGTCCAGACTGGATTCGACGCGATTGTTTCGACAGTTCCGGAAAGATGAGCAAGCAATCTCGGATCAAGCGCTCGCACTGCCTCTGCCGCCTGTAGATCGCTTGTCGTATGATTTGGCGACGGTTTGCCGCAACCGGTTCTCGCCCGAGACGGAATTTGTCTTGAAACCGATTGGCCTCTCCCAGCTTGCAGCTCTGCTTCGGGAAGCGACGGCTTCCTTCTCGTATCGCAACGACCTGGATGGCACGCAGGAGCGACCGGAACCCCGTGTATACATTTATGGTTGCTTCTACGGGGTCGAAGACGTTCCGGACGGCGCTTATCGGTACGATGTCGCCGCGCATGCGCTGCAGTCGGTTTGTCTTGGAGATCACCGGCAACGGATGCAGGAGGGAATGTCGCTTCCCAATATCAATTTGTTTCAAGTGCCGCTCGGCTTTCATGTGGCAGGAAAGAGGAGTTTCTTTCAATCGCAGCTCGGCAAGCGGGGATACCGCATACAGCAAATGGAGGCCGGGATGCTCGTGCACCGATTATTGCTAGCGGCATCCGCCCTCGGGATGGGAGGGCGTCCGCTTCTCGGGTTTGACGCCAATGCCAGCGATGCGCTTTATCAGACGGCTTCCCGGGATGAAACGGGGCTGATTTTTATACCGGTCGGTCCGTATCGTCAACGATTGCGGTTGGCGGGCAGTTTGAGCCGTTAAAATAAAAAAATCATCGCTAACGACTTTGACGCGAACGGTCATGTCGTCAGCGATGAAACTCGCTCTTTCAAGAAAGGGAGACCGGACTTCTCTTACCAATGATGGTCATCCCATGGATGATGGCCATGTGCGTGGGGATGGTCCCATGGATGGAACCAATCATGATGGTAATCGACCAAGTAGCAATCCCACTCTGAAGACGGATAAGGATGAAAGTGCTCATCCATATGCGGATCCCATGGATGATCCATGAAGGGAAGGATCATGAAGGGATCGTGATCATGCTCCCAGGGGTGAACCATATCGGGGTGCTGCTCATGCTCCAGGGGCTGAACCATCGCAGGAAAGTGCGCGTACTCCCAGGGATGAGCCATTATGGCTTGCTGTTCCACCCAAGGATGACACATCCCGGGATGGTATCCGTGATGATGAGGAATATGGTACCAGGTATAATGGAACTCGTGAAACACGTCATCGCGAGGACTTATTTGATTATCTGATTGCTGCTCTAATGCTTGCTCGGACGGATCGGAACCCCGCAAGCTGGCCGGGCTTTGAACGAAAGGTTGATGGTATATCATGGTTTTCCTCCTAAACTTTTGAGGGGTATATTGCATCGTGAATCCTCCTCTGGCAATACTCGCTTCGGAAGTCTTCGCGTGGCATAATTCACAATATGCTGAGATTGGAAAAAGGGCACTTGACCCTATAAAATGGGCGGCTGTGCCAAGATAGCATTTGCCAGTATCTACTGGAGAAGTGCTTGGAGCCCCAATTAACACGCTTTATTGCATAGTTACCACACAACGTGGGACTATGTTTTTTTGTGAAAACTTCGGTTCTCGTGTCCTTTCATCTGTCTGCTGCTTGCGTATAATAAACAACCTCCACAACACCTTTTATGATGCATGGGCTAGCTACTATAGTAGCCCTGCATTTTTGCGTACATAAAAAGAGCCTCGATTGATCGAGGGCACTGAAAAACTTATGTTAGAACTCTAAATATGATGAAGAGAATGAGTTTCTTTAACTAATAAATCCGATAAATAATACGAATAGGCAGGATAGTTATATCACTTCACGAATACTTCTAAATAGGATAATTTGCAAAAGTCACGGTATTGATGAAGATTGTTTTTGAGTAGGTATCCCGAATTTAGGAAAGCATTTGATAACTTATGTATCAAGCTTGAAATCCAAGAAATGCAGGCGAATCTATTGTTCTGAAAACGGTTGCTTAGTAAATGAGAAGAGAAAGGAAAATGGTGAAGGATCATAGAATTAACAAGGATGAACTGGAGAACGATATTATTTCAATATGGCATGCGGATAACTGGAAACCGTTGGGATGCTGAAGATCTATCGCAGGATGCAATGATAAAACTGATTGAAGCTGTCCAAAGAAATCCTGAGAGACCAATAACAAAAGCTTTTTTATACCGTATAGCTAAGAATGCGTGGATTGACTGTAAAAGAACGCAAAAGATCCGAACCGTACCACTGGATCTTAGTTATGAAAAGGCAGAGTTAGATCCTTTGTTGTCCAGCCGGGAGTTGTTGGAACAGGTAGGGGAACGATTATCCCCAAAAATGGCCGTTATTATATTGTTAATGGATGTCTTCGACTTTACCGCCAGAGAGACTGCGGAGTATGTAGGGATGAGAGAGGCTTCAGTACAAGTAACGTTAGGGCGTGCCCGATTAAAACTCAAGCAAATGGCTCAAGAATCATTCGAAGGTAATGCGAGGAAATCTCCAAAAGCACGTAAGGAGACTATTGTTGATATGGATGCTTTGGTAGACGCTTTTCATAGATGCGATCCCAAAGCCATTTATCGGGCATATCTTGGACTAACAGAGGAAAGTATTTATCTGACTGAGATTAAGACATTGAACGCTCGATTGCATTTTACATTCAAAGACCCCGATGGCAACTATTTTAGCGTCGTCTCAAATAAATGATTATGAAATGTTTGGTTTTTACAGAAATAATCGTTTCTTCATATGCAAGGTAACAAAAACGAAAGGATGATATGGATGTCAGGAATTCAAGGAAATGCTTTAAAGGCAGTTTGTTCGATTTATCTACCGGTTAGAAATGTTTTGGAGTCGGCGCAATGGTGGCAGCGAAATTTTGGATTAGAGTACGCGGTGCCATTTAATAAAGCAGAGGATCAAGCTATATTGAAGCTATCTGACGGACAATGGCTGCACTTGGTAGAAACGGTGGGGACGATCGATAATCAATTCCCAAATAAAGCTGGTTATGAAATGTTTAGGCTCACTTTTGAAGTGAGGCAGATCGAGGTATTGCATGATCATCTGAAAAAAAATGGTGTAAAAATAGAAGATCTTCAGGATCGAGATTCTTGTGGAATCAACTTTGTATTTTACGATCCAGATGGTAATAAATTTGATGTAAATGAATGTGTAAATGTTCATCGAACATCCGAGGAAGTAGAAAAAGTAAAGGCTCATTTATTCAATCTTGTTAAAAGCTGAGCAGCAGCAATGTAAAAACCAGCCATACCCATAATATGTACTGATTCTAACCCGCGTAAATCGCGGGTTTTTTATTTTATCGGCACAAATTCTTGTCAAAATTCAGTGTCAAGAATTTGTACTTCGAAAAGAATAGGGTTGACATCGTTGAACTACAACTGTAGTATTGATTTATAACTACAGATGTAGTTTAACCGAATCAAAAATAATCACAGGAGAGGAGTATTACAAAATGAAAACAGCATCAAAAGTAGCAATCGCAACACTCAGCAGTATTTTATTATTGGGTTCTTCAATGAACCTCGCGGTGGGTGCGGCATCCTCCAAGCCAGCCCAAAAAACCGTTGCCAAAAAAGTAGCCGAGAAGGCTCCAACTGCAGAGGAAAAAAAGTTTATCGAAAATGAGATCAAGAGAGTGAGAGAGCTGACCAAAAAGTCGGATGATAGTTACGTCATGTATCATAAATACAAGCAGCTAAATAGTGGACTCGATCTTAGCTTTGAGGGACTGACACATGAATACGCTACATACGAGGACTACTTGAAAAGAGCTTCTGGCTTGAAGGGTTCCATTATGCAGCAGCCTTCCAACCTGCCAGAGGGATATACGTTCTCCAAAGCGATAATCGAAGGTCCGACTGAAGGAAAGTTCCTAGATGTACTAAGGGCCGAAGGTAAAAAGAGTGGAAAACCCGTCTACACGAAAAAGATAGATTGGAAAGAGGCTGCAACAATCCGTCTTAAGTATACGAACGGGGAAGACACGCTGACCTTTTCGAAGTATACGGTGGATTCAGAGGGAAGTAAGAAGAAAGGATTTTTTGACGATGACTTCCCGGCGCAAATCTTTCCAAAATACGTTTTTTGGCAGGATGGCGACAAATTCGGATACAGCATTTCAACCTCATCGGATATATCCAGGAAACAGAAGATTGAAATTCTGAAAGCAGCGGTGAAAAAATAGCATTTTGAGCCAGCTTATTGGTCTTGCGGATTTTCTCTACCAAACATGTTGACATTATCAAACTACAATCGTAGTATGAATTATAACTACATATGTAGTCTGATAAAATTGACTTTGGAGGTTTCATGCATGAATCAAATACCACCGATTACGGATGCAGAGCTGGAAATTATGCGCGTATTGTGGGTAACTCCGGACTGTCCTTCCAGTGAGGTCGTAATGCAAATGACGGATCGAATGGGTTGGAGTCCGAATACGACCCGAACGCTCCTGACCCGATTGGTCCAGAAGGAAGCGGCGGGGGCGAAGCTGGAAAAGGGATCAAAGCGAACTCAACTATTTTATCCTCTCATCAGCGAGCAGCAATACCTGCGATCCGAGACCAAATCCTTTATGAAAAAGCTGTATGGCGGGGCATTAAAGCCGATGCTGGCTAATTTTTTAGAGGATAAAAAGCTGAATGCGCTGGAAATCGAGGATCTGAAGGCTTTATTTGACGAAAACCGCAGCGACGGGGAACCAGAAAAGAGAGAGCCCTAATGAGTTCAACATTGCACGAAAGTTTATTATCATTTTTTGGATGGGTAATCCGCGGATCGTTTATGGCCGGCATTCTGGTCATACTTGTCCTAATCCTGCAATTTCTAATAAAAAACAAGCTTGAAGCCAGATGGAAATATTTGCTGTGGCTGCCTGTGGCGATCCGTTTGCTGCTTCCTTGGGCACCGGAATCTTCGCTTAGCCTGTACAATGTTTTGTCTCTGGAGACCATAATGCCCGGTATTCATCAGCAAATTCAAAGTCCATCCGTTTGGGGAGAATTGTGGGGAGGATTTGGGAGAAGAAGCGAAACAGCCACTCACTTAGGGAGTTCTTTTAACCCCGGGAAAAGCGTTATGGTAGGGATTGCGGAAGTATCGCCTCCGCCTCATGAATCGGGAACCGAGCAGGGGAGCCATTTCATCTGGAATGGGATGAAGTCAATGAGCTTTACTCATATGCTCATGCTGGTCTGGCTTGCGGGTGTACTGCTTCTTGCCGCGAAAACGGTATACGACCAGCTTCGATTAAAACAAGCCCTGCGCGCAGGCCGATCTATTGAAACGCCTTATTTATCGGCCGTGTTTCACGAGACGAAGCAGCTATTTGGCGTGAAGCGTAACGTGCAGTTTGTAGCCAGCGAGCGCATTCCTGGACCTGCCGTGGTCGGATTTCATAAGCCTGCGGTCGTCATTTCGCCAAACCTGCTCGTCACGCTGCAAAAGGATCAGCTTCAGTATATTCTGGCGCATGAGTTCGCACATATCCGGCGGCGGGATGTGGCGGTGAACTGGATAATGCACATGATCCTGATCCTACATTGGTTTAATCCATTAGTATGGCTTGCCGTAAATAAAGCAAGGCAGGACCAAGAGATGGCCTGCGATGCATGTGTGCTAGATCGGATGAACCTGAAGCAAAACAATGCATACGGGCAAACGATCATCCATGTGCTGGAGCATTTTTCAGGAACCCATCATCAGCCGGGGCTTGCCGGCCTGTCTGCCACGCATAAACAAATGAAAAGGAGACTTACAATGATCAAACACTTTAACAAAAAATCCTATCGCCTGTCCATTCTGGGGATGACGATGATTCTGGCGGTTGGCAGCGTGACGCTGGTTAATGCAAAGGAAAGCGATGCAGGGAAAGCGCCACAAGCGGCTTCCGTTCAATTGGAACAGCATTCAAAAGTCGCTGTGAATACTCAGTCAGCTATTATTTATCCCGAGGGCATAAATTCTTTGGAGGAGCGTGAGCTCTACAAGAAAGAAATGGAAAAAGCTCTTAAAAAAGCAGCCGAAGCAGCCAAAGCTCTAACCGCTGAGGAAAAAATGTTTATCGATAATGAGAACCAGAGAGTGATGGAGCTGGCCAAAGAGTCGGGTGATACGTATGTTATGTATCATAAATACAAGGACTTGAACAGCGGTCTCGATCTTAGCTATTGGGGCCTGACACATGAATTCTCTACATACGAGGATTACTTGAAAAAAGCTTCTGCCTTGGAGGGCGCCATCATGCAGCAGCCTTCCAACCTGCCAGAGGGATATACGTTCTCCAAAGCGATCATTGAAGGTCCAACAGAAGGAAAGTTTATTGATGATCTAAGGGCCGAAGGTAAAAAGAGTGGAAAACCCATCTACATGAAAAAGATGGATTGGAAAGAGGCTGCAACAATCCGCCTTAAGTATACGAACGGGAAAGACACACTGACCTTTTCGAAGTATACGGTGGACTCAGAGGGAAGTAAGGAGAAAGGGTTTTTTGACGATGACTTCCCGGCGCATATCTTTCCAAAATACGTTTTTTGGCAGGATGGCGACAAATTTGGATACAGCATTTCAACCTCATCGGATATATCCAGGAAACAGAAGATTGAAATTCTGAAAGCAGCGGTGAAAAAATAATATTTTGAGCCAGCTGTAGGTCTTACGTATTTGCCATCCCACGAGAAAAAAGGAGCTTGCTTGATGCAGCTCCTTTTTGCTTTGTTGAAGTAACGGGGAGGATAGTTATAACTTAAAATGTGTGGAAAATGTGGTTATTCAAACATTACTTTTTCCACGCGCTTGAAATGGCATGCACTTTCGCGCTCTCCCCCAAGGCTGATACATGATAGATGTCCTCGATTGTTCGGAGCACATGATAATGATTAATGGCTTCCGAATACTTGCCAGGTTTAACCATAGGTCCAATAAATATCGTCGGAATCCGGTTAGCTTTGGAGAAATCATCTTCATCCCACGTCACGATGAGGAGACTTCGATGTGTCTTAGCCCATGCGACATAGGAGCTCAGGTTTTCTTTTAACCACTGATCCGCTTCTTGAATGGTTCCGTCGTGCATATCATTCTGATGATTCGGGATGACGAATGAAACCGTGGGCAGCTTGCTAAAATCTTTCGGAAATGCGGTGAAAGGCTGATTCAAACTCGCTGGAACATTGTTAAATTGGACCCACGGATTATGCTTACGCGCATAGCCACCTGAAGAACATCCGGTGTATCCAGCTCTTGGCATATCTTCCGAATATCCTTTGAAGCTAAGTTTCTTCTGAATCAGCTTACTTGCTAAATTCTCGGTTGAAAAAGACTTTCCGCACCGATCATCCTTGATCCCCTGGGTTGATCCTGAGAAAAGTGCCAAATAATTCGGTTGACTCGGATGCGTATTTCCATGCGAATTGGTGAATAGCGCCCCATTACTGATCAGCTGGTTAAAATAAGGTGCTTTCTTACTCCCCACAATTTGGTTATAAGAGTGATTCTCTTCGACCACCACCACGATATGATCGATGGTTGGCATATGGGTATTCGCCGGAATAACTGCTGCCGCATGTGCACTTGATTCGTAACCCAAGAGAACAGATAATGTACAAGCAATTGATAGAGATAGCATTTTTTTCAATACATTAATGTTGAATTTCAAGCGTTCCACCTCACGATGTTGTCATGTTGTCTATGTATTCCCATAGCTCTATTCACGGATACCTTCAGTATAGAGGCGTAATATTAAGATTAGATGAGAAAATACGGCAACATAACGTGGATTGGACATACAAAAGGATAACGATAGTAAATAAGGGCTGCCAAGTGGCAACCCTTTGTTCCGCTAACTGCAGATTAGTTTATCTCAGTCAGTGGAGTCGGGGGAAATCACTTCCCATTTTCCAAACAGCGTCAAACCCGCCGTTTTTGCCAGCGACGTAGACGCCTGGTTATCGATCTGGCATCGGTACTGGGGTTCGTATCCCTGATCACAGGCGTATGTAACTTCAAACAATAAATAAATGATTAATTGACGCACAAGTGAATAGTGTGTATATTGTATATATACGGTAGAAGAGCGATTGGCAGAAGTGAGGTGATGGAACATGAATATTATAATATCCAACGCATCAAGCGATCCGATTTACATACAGATTATGAATCAGATTAGGCAGAGCATCCTGAGCGGTGAATTGCGTGCAGGCGACAGCCTCCCCTCCATAAGGCAGCTGGCCAAGGATTTGCAAGTTAGTGTTATTACAACCAAGCGTGTTTATGAAGAGTTGGAAAAAGAGAAGCTAATCGACTCTGTCGTAGGTAAGGGTTGTTTCGTATCCGGAGCGAACAAAGATTTCATTCGGGAGCAGCGCATGAAACGACTAGAAGAGAAAATGATAGAAATCATTCGAGAAAGCAAGGATTTAAGCATGAGTCAACAAGATTTAATTGACCATCTGACTTTATTGTTCGAGGAGGAACAGACCACATGAATGCAATAGAATTACGTAATCTAACGAAAACATACCCTCAATTTACAGTTGATAATGTATCTTTGGATATAAAACAAGGCTATATTACCGGACTCATTGGTCCGAATGGCGTTGGTAAAAGCACCTTGATTAAGATGATGCTCGGCATGATTCGTCCAGATTCCGGGAGCGTAAACATACTAGGCTGCGATATGCCTAAACAAGAAGTTGACATTAAGCAGCGCATCGGCATCGTTTCGGATGATTGCTTCTATTATGAACACCTTTCGATTCGCGACACGAAGAAGATGATCGCACCATTCTATAAGAAGTGGAACGAAAAGAAGTTTAGCAGCTATCTTGAACAGTTCGAGTTGTCTCCCAAGAAGAAGATAGAAGAATTATCCAAGGGGATGAAAGTCAAGTTTTCCTTAGCAGTTGCTTTATCGCATGAGGCTGAGCTCTTAATCATGGATGAGCCTACCTCTGGACTTGACCCTGTGTTTAGAAGGGAACTGCTTGATCTGCTTGCGGATATGATGCAGGACGAGAGAAATTCGATTATCTTCTCGACTCATATCACAACAGATTTGGATCGCATTGCCGACTACATTGCTTTCATCAATCGTGGAAAGCTCGTTTTCAGTGAAGCGAAAGACGAAGTGCTTGAGAGGTTCGCAATCGTGAAGGGCGACTCACAACTGCTCGATTCAGATATCCGAACAAAATTTGTCGGGATTCGTGAGACAGCTGTTGGTTTTGAGGGCTTAGTAGATAATAGGCAGGAAGCCGAACGGTTGTTTGGCAATTATGCTATTTTAGACAAACCATCCTTAGAAGACATTATGTATTTCACCGCCAAGGGAGGACGTATTCATGCTTAACTTGCTTCGTAAAGACTTCATTGCTTTAAAAAGCTCACTAGGGCTGATAATAATTTATCTCGCTGTATTCAGCATCGCATTTATACCAAAACAATCGTCATCTATTCACCTTGTGGGTATCTATACAGCTTTCGCCTCACTTAGTCTCGTTACGATGATAGATATCAAAAACCATAACCATAATTTTCTGGTTACACTGCCAATTAGCCGCAAGCATATTGTTCAAGCCAAATACATAACAGCCATCATTTTTACACTTTTTGGAGTCCTTGCTTCTTACGGGATTCACTCGCTCGTTAAGGTAGCAGTCCCAGAGCTTAACAAGCCAGACTTAACGGTCATGGATATACTGGGCCCAATAGGAATCGTGCTTGCTCTGGCTTCCATCTATTTGCCGCTTTTTTACACACTTAATAAAAAAGGAACCGGTATTATCAATGCTGTATTTTTTATAATCATTCTTGCTCTTGCGCAGCCTACAGCTATTTTTATGAATATGATAAACGAGAATGGCTTTAGTAGTAACCTAACGTTATTTCTTATTCTGATCGGTATCTTACTGTTTTTCATTGCTTCCTGTTACCTCACTATAAAACTGTTTACTAGAAAGGACTTATAAAAGGCCGCACAGTAGAATGGTCAAAGTGATAAATACGAATAGGAGCGCTGGTCAAATGACAGATATACTAAAAAAAGTTCGTCCAATTCGAAAAGATTGGATGCTTACCCTTGGGGCATTTCTTGTTGTGCAATTACTTTTTATCGTCCTTGATAATTCTTCGTGGTCACCGTTCAAAGAATTTTCAGAGGGGGGATTATTTGATCGCCTTTCGGATATGAAGTTCTTTACGGAATGGTTCACGCCTTATAAAACCAAAGAATTTAACTTATTCACAGTACTTTTTGCCATTATATTTCTTCCAGCTGCAATAATGAGTGCAATAAAAGACTTTTTTTCTAGGAAATGAATCCATTAAGACGTATGTTAATCCACATAATCTCCGACATCTTGATCTTTATCTAGAATCTTATTTAAGTAATTGTCTTCGGAAATCTTACTTGATGAGTGTTGAAATGTCATTGGAATAGTTTCTATGATGATGCCTTGAACAATCAGATTTCCCCAATATCCTGTCAGATTGCTGGCGGGATTTTGTTTTTAGGAGCAAAAATGTCATGAAAGTAAAGAAGTGTATATCAAAAGTAAGAAAATATCTATTTAGCGCGTATGAAATTATCTCATAGTATTAACTGTGAAGAGGCCTCTTGGAGTACATGGGCGCCCGGGCCAAGCCCATGTACTAGACTTGTAACAACGTAATTATCATTTCAACCTAAGAAATGGGGATGAAAAATGAAGCGTAGTCAGGGGCACCAAAGACAAATTTCGTTGTTGTTAGTCGTTGCGCTGATCTTCTCGATTGTATTTACGATTCTTCCATCGACAGCGAAGGCGGAGGAGAACGCACAGAGGGAGGCTACGCAAGCCCCCGAGGATCAACAGTCTCCGGCCGAAGTCCCTCTCCAGCCCGAACCACAACCGGAGCCTTCATTCGACCTGGAGCAGCCGCTTGACCTTGCCGCTGCTACGGGATATTTTCCACCCAACACTGCGGCATCCGGAAACGTGAAGAATATGGCCTTGTTGTATACCGGATATTACGGCGGACGAACGACATACGAGGGAAAAGAACTCGGCACGTATGACAAAAATACATTATTGCCTTATGTTGCGCACTACAACAGCAGTGACGCGATGGACGACACTTTTTTCGACTCATTTCTGTTCCTAGGAATCAATACTCCCGATTATCGAGATTTCGGCGATACAGCGGATCCTGCCAAGTGGACCTATAAGACGGATTGGGAGTGGTACATGAACCGCCTGTTCACAGCCAATCAACAGCTCGATGCCCTGAACCAAGCCACCCAGCAGGTTGCAACCACGCTCAACCGATCAAATTACAAATCCAAAGTATACATCATGTTGCCTTACCCCAACAGTGAAATCACCAATTTCGGAGATGTCGATAACGACGGAATCAGCGAAAACCTGAATTCGACACCTAGCAATCTGACCAAGGTAACCAAATGGTATATCGACACCGTACGAAGCAGATGGAACCAAGCTAATTACAGCAACCTTGAATTAAAGGGCTTCTACTGGTTCCACGAAGATATCGACACCGGCAATCAGGGTGAAGTGAATGCAATCAACAACTCGGGCAACTATCTCCACACGCTTGGCCTGAAATTTTCCTGGATTCCATACTTTGGCGCCGGGCAAAGCAACAACTGGAGCAACTATGCCATCGATTTCAGCATTCAGCAGCCCAACCACTATTTCGTTCCGAGTTCAGACTATTCGAGAATGACCGCTGTCACCAACCAAGCTAAAACATACAACGAAGGCATTGAAATGGAATTTGACGAAAGGGCGATGCACGACCTCGATTTCAAAAACCGGTTCGATAATTACTTAAAAGCCGGCGCTGAATACGGATATATGACGGGAGCGATCAAGGGCTGGTACCAAGATATCTTCGCGATATATAACTTCTATAAGAACAAGAACAACAGCGGCATAAACGGCATTTATGACGGTAGACAGATGTATGAAGACATCTACAAATTCACGAAAGGGACGTACACGATTCCAACCAACCTGGCATCCGGCAAAACGGCGGTCGCTTCTACGAACCAGAGCTCTTCCCTCACCGCGGCCAAAGCCGTCGACAATTTGCCAGGCACCCGATGGTCAAGCCAGCAATATTCGAACAACGAGTGGATCTACGTCGATCTCGGGCAAGCCTATAACGTGAACCGGGTCAAATTGAGCTGGGAGTCCGCGTACGGCAAGAGCTATAAAATCCAAGTTTCGAACGACGCCACAAATTGGACGGACGTCTATGCGACAACGACGGGCGACGGCGGTGTAGACGATATCGGTTTCGCGCCGACGACGGCGAGGTATGTAAGAATGAACGCGACGGAACGCGGGACGATGTACGGCTACTCCATTTATGAGTTCCAGGTATTCGGAGATAGCGTAGGATCCGGCTTAACTACCAATCTAGCATTGAACAAGACCGCTACGTCATCAACCTATCAGGACGCCACCTTGACGGCGAACAATGTGGTGGACGGCAACGGAACGACGAGATGGTCCAGCACATTCGCCGACCCGCAATGGATTACGATCGACCTCGGTCAGTCATATAACCTGAATCGCGTCATACTGAATTGGGAGCTTGCCTATGGCAAAGGCTACAAGATTCAAGTGTCCAATGATGCGGCTAATTGGACGGATGTATACACCACGACAACGGGCGACGGCGGTATTGACGATATCTCCTTTGCAGCGGTTAACGCAAGGTATGTCCGAATGTACGGGACAGAGCGAGCTTACTCCTTCTACGGCTATTCCTTATATGAATTCCAGATTTACGGCAAACCGAATCTAGCACTGAACAAATCGGCAACCTCCTCTTCCAACGAGACAGCAGCATACACAGCCGATAAAGCGGTAGATGGCAACCTGACGACCAGATGGTCCAGTCTATATTCCAACCCGCAATGGATCTACGTCGATCTCGGACAACAGTACCGCGTAAATAATGTCAAGCTAAACTGGGAGTTTGCCTATGCGAAGGGCTACAGGATCCAGTTGTCGAACGATGGACTCAACTGGACGGATGTGTATATGACATCGGAGGGCGATGGCGGCATCGACGACATCTACTTCGAACCGTTAAATGCAAGGTATGTCAGGATGCTTGCGACAAATCAAGGCACCGGTTACTGGTATTCCCTTTATGAGTTCGAAGTTTACGGCAACTGATCTAGCTTATGTAAGCCAAAATTGAAAGGGGCGTCCCCCCAAAGAACCACAGCCGGAGTAAAATCCCAGAGCTGTGGTTCTTTTTTTAACGGATGGATTGTGCCATGATAGCTATGGGGGCGATGAAGAGATGTTTAAGGATTTTAAGCTCATTGCCGGACGACCGGTATATATACAAATTAAGGATTACATGAAGCACTTAATTATTAAGGGCGGCCTGCAAGGTAACCAGAAGCTGCCCTCCACACGAGAACTCAGTACATTGCTTAAGGTTAGCCGCAACTCTGTAATCTCTGCTTATGCAGGCCTTGAGGATGATGGCTACGCCTACGCAGTACAGGGGCAAGGAAGTTATGTGGCATCTACGCCTCCCGGCAGCGAAACGATCTCTTCTTGGACGCTGGACTGGAAGACGCGTATTAACGAGCACGCGAAGCTGGCAGAGGAACTGGATATCATGAAACGAGGGATACGAGCGGAGAAGGGAACCATTTCTTTCACGAGTATCGCACCCGATGAGAGTTTGTTTGATCTGGATAATATGAAGCGGGCCTTTATGGAACGTATGTCCGTAGAAGGCAACGTTCTGCTAAATTACGGCTATGCCAAAGGGTATAAGCCTTTAATAGACTATTTGAAGCAGTATATGGAGCACAAGGGCGTTGAAATGAAAGGCAAGGATATTTTAATAACCAATGGTTTTACTGAAGGTTTTGATCTTGTATTATCCGCCTTGAGCAAGAACAATGGCTCGGTACTATGTGAGAATCCGACGCACCATACGGCGATTAAGAATCTGAAGTTGAACGGCTTTAAGATTACCGGAATTCCTATGGAACGAGACGGGATTGATCTGGTGGAACTGGAGAAGGCGTTACAGAAACAATCCTTTGATTGTGCGTACTTTGTCCCTTCTTACCATAATCCGACCGGCATTGTTATGTCTCCTAAGAAAAGACAGGGACTAATGAAGCTGATGACCCGGTATGAAATCCCAGTGATCGAGGATGGTTTTAACGAAGAATTACGATATTCAGGTTCTCATGTAGCGCCACTCATCGCTGCGGCGGGTGGTGGCAATAGTGTCATCTATCTCGGCAGCTTCTCAAAGGTGCTGTTTCCGGGACTGCGTGTGGGATGGGTGCTGGCGGATCAGGAGCTGATCTATTACCTCGAAAGCGTCAAGCGCGCACGTACGATTCATACTTCGACGCTGGATCAATCCATTTTGTATCAGTATTTACTGGGCGGTAATTTGGAGAAGTACTTGAAAAAGGCCAGGGCAGAATACAAACGCAAATACGAATTGACTTTGGAATGCTGTAAGGAGTTTATTCCCTATACGGCGCTTTCAGGAGATGGCGGACTGCATCTTTTTGTAACATTCACGGAGGGTTTTAATACGAGGATGCTGCTGGAGGCATGTCGTGAACGAGGGGTTATTTTTACAGCAGGGGATATATTTTTCACGGACGGTAAGGGTCATAATACGATACGGATCGGGTTCTCCAGAGTGACGGATGAGGATATTCGCAAGGGAATTGAGATCATTGGCAGAACTGCACGGCAACTAATGGGATGAAGAGGTGCTTAGGATGAAGGTAGGCGTAATTATGGGCGGGGTGTCCACAGAATATGAGGTGTCGCTAAATAGCGGGAAAGAAATACTGAAGCATCTGGATCCAAATAAATATGAAATCACTCCAATTGTGATCACGAAACGTGAGGAGCTTATTGAGAAGGCAAAAGGCATCGATATCGCGCTGCTTGCACTTCATGGAGCTTACGGCGAGGATGGCACTGTTCAAGGGACGCTGGAGACCATGGGAATTCCATATACGGGAAGCGGGGTTTTGTCTAGCAGCATTTGCATGGATAAAGATCTTTCCAAAAAGCTTATGCGCTGCGAAGGCGTGAATACAGCAGATTGGCTGTGCTGGGATAGCATGAAGGATTACTCGGCAGAAGCGGTGGAACGACTCGGTTATCCCGTTATGGTTAAGCCATGTTCTGGCGGTTCGAGTATCGGAATGGAAAAGGTAAGCAGTAGTAAGAAACTGCTCAGTGCAGTGAAGAAGGCTTTTGCCTGTGATCAGTCGATTTTGATCGAGAGCTACATTCAAGGTCAAGAAATCACCTGCTCTATTTTGAACGGAGAACTGCTTCCTGTTCTGGGTATTGCCTCGGCACATGCCGAGTGGTTCGATTATAGCGCCAAGTACGAGGAAGGTGGTGCAGACGAACGGGTCATTGAACTACCTACCGAGGTGCATGAGCGGGTACGTGAAGCTGCTTTGAGCTGTTATAAAGCACTAAAATGCAGTGTGTACGCACGGGTAGATATGCTGCTGAAGGATGGCCTTCCCTATGTGATGGAGGTGAACACGCTACCTGGCATGACGAAGAATAGTCTTTTACCAAGAAGCGCGCAAGCGGCAGGGTACACATTTAGCGGACTGCTGGATGAGATCATTTCCCTTTCCCTAAAGGAAAAGAGTCCAAGAGAAGAGGTGTGCGGCCATGCTAAATGAGTGGATTGCTCCGCGTGTGCGGGAGATTGCTCCATCAGGGATTCGGGCTTTTTTTGACCTAAGTGCTGGGAATGAGGATATCATTTCGCTTGGCGTAGGCGAGCCTGATTTTGTTACACCAGAGCATGTCAGAGCGGCCTGTATTCGTGCCTTGAACAATGGGAAAACGATGTATACACCGAATTCCGGTTTACTGGAGCTTAGAGAGGAAATCGCCTCTTATCTGCACAAAAGCTTCAATCTCCGCTACGAGCCAACGAGCGAGGTCTTGGTTACGGTGGGAAGTAGTGAAGCAGTGGACTTGGCTCTACGTGCCTTCATAACGCCTGGTGATGAGATCATCATCCCTTCTCCGAGCTATATTGCTTATTCACCCATTACCCATCTGAACGGCGGCGTCACGGTAGAAGTAGAATCTTCGGCTGAGCAGGGTTTTAAGCTTACTGCCGAGGCTTTGCGGAAGGTGATTACCCCACGTTCTAAGCTGCTCATGGTGAATTTCCCGTGTAATCCTACAGGTGCAGTCATGACATACGAAGACTGGTTGCCTATTGCACAGGTTGTAAAAGAGAATAATTTGCTTGTCATTACTGATGAAATCTATGCCGAGCTTACGTATGACAACCAGCATGTCAGTATTGCCTCTCTTCCTGGAATGATGGAACGGACGGTTGTGATTAGCGGCTTCTCCAAAGCATTTGCTATGACAGGCTGGAGAGTGGGCTATGCCTGTGGTGATCGGGAATTAATTGCCGCAATGCTGAAAATTCATCAATACACGGCGATGTGTGCTCCGGTGCTTGGTCAAATTGCAGCAATTGAATCATTGCGGAACGGAATGCAGCATAAAGAAGAAATGATAAAATCCTTCGATGAGCGGAGAAAACTGATGGTTCGTGGATTCCGAGCGATTGGAATGCCTTGTCACGAACCGTCGGGCGCATTTTATGCTTTTCCTTCGATTGCTCATACCGGACTGAAATCAGAAGATTTTGCTTTGCAGCTGCTTCGGGAGGTAGGGGTAGCCGCCGTTCCGGGTCATGTTTTTGGCGCAGGTGGAGAGGGTTATATTCGCTGCTCCTATGCGGCTTCTCTGCAAAAATTGACGGAAGCGCTGGAGAGAATCGAAGATTTTATGAAGGTGCAGGAAAGAAATCCCAACTCGTAGAATAGTACTATCTATACCACAATAAAGGAGGATTACATATGTACTTTCACGGTTATAAAAAGCCGATAAGAATCCGCCACCTCCATCAATTTTAAACAAATTGAGGAGGGTAAATATGAAAATTAATGATAATTATTTGAAAGAACTATTAAACCATGTTTATTGGTTGAATGGCGGATGTTGCGCTGGGAAGACCACAATGACAAATAAATTTATAGAAGAGTTAGGTTTTCAAACATTGAGTGATGATGTCTTATAATATAGACCGTTCTCTAGCCCTGTTGAATACCCAGCCCTTCAATATCCTCATCCCGCTTTAGACTGGAATAAATGGTTTAATAAACCCAATGATGAACATTGTCAATGGCTTTTTCAAATTGTCGAAGAAATGATGGAGTTTTTTGTTATCGATTTGTTGAAAATGCCTACTGATACACCAATCATAATAGATTTAGGTATAATGCCAGAACAAATATTACCCTTTATTCCTAGAGAAAGAATGATATGTCTCTATACGTCTGATGAAGAAATAGAAAGACTATATTTCTTTAGGGAAGACCATAAGATGATTTTGGATGTTATTAAACTTACAGATAATCCAGCGGAAACAATCAAAAACGGCAACAAAAACATGGTAAAGTTTTCTCGTGATCTTAGAAATGCCTGTGTTAAAAATGGTATCAAGACCATCGAAAGAACACCTAGTTTGAGTGTTGAGGAACAATATAGATTAGTTCGTGAACATTTTGGATTGTGAGTTGGGAAATCCCATAGCTTATTCACTGATGGATAACACGTGCAGGCTGCTAATATTAGGAAGACTGCTAAAGTAATGGGAAACGATAGTAATTTAAAACAAGGAGCAAATTGCCGCGGCAGCTGCTCCTTGTTTTATTGAGCTAACGGACAGATTAGTACAACAAAACGTAGAAATTAAACCGACATGCCATATTTAACCTGGAAGTTTCAGATGACCAACGCCGCTTCGTTGCGTCCAATCTGTCAAGCGTGGCTTCGTGTTATGTCCTTGTAACAAATGGGGGACATCCATTTACATTTGCCATTTACGCGGATGAGAACCCGGTCGGTTTTGTTATGTTGACTTATGGAATTACCGGATACGAAGACCCGTCAATCACAGACGACAGCTATTGCATCCTGCGACTGATGATTGACAAGCAATACCAGAACCGGGGCTACGGTCGAGAAGCCATGGCAAAAATTTTGGAATTTATCCGTACTTTTCCGGCAGGTCCGGCACAATACTGCTGGATTTCTTATAAAGCTGATAACGTACCTGCCAAAAGGCTTTATGAAAGCTTCGGCTTCCGTGACAACGGCGAAGTCTTAGGAGACGAGCTAACAACCGTAATGAGACTCTGATTTACTGCCACCAATGAAAGAGGAATCGTTACGATACCGCAATAATCATTAGGAAAGGCAGCCAGTATTATCGGCTGCCTTATCCCCACTAAATGGCAGGATAGTTCAATATCTTCGCGAATACTCTACATATGGGATTATTTACGAAGTTCGTGAATAAGACGTTAGGCGAAACTCTCGAAAGCATATAATAAAAACATGGGAGGAAAAAGATGATTAAATTTATCTCATCAGTTTTATTTGTTAAGGATATAGAAGTTTCACGGATGTTTTATTAAGAGATTTTAGACCAACAAATAGAGATAGACTATGGTGTCAATATCGGATACGTTGGTGGCTTTTCAATATGGAAGAAGGACGATGCACATCAAAACATATTTAGAGATAACAAGGCTGAAATCGAATTGATAGGTAACAGGGAGCAGCAAATTGAACTGTACTTCGAAGTAGAATACATAGATAAGATATGCAAAAAACTTAAAGATCATCAGATTGAATTCGTTCATGACATGTTTGAACAACCTTGGGGGCAAAGAGTATTTAGAGTGTATGATCCAGATAAATATATTATTGAATTAGGCGAACCGATGAATGTGGTAATAAAGAGATATTATGAAACGGGTATGACATTTGAAGAGGTAGCAGAGAGGTCTTCAACTCCAATTAGTATTGTAAGAAGCGTAATTAATAATAAATAATTAGCACTATAGATTTTCAAGGTAGTGATGGCTTATTCGGGGAAGTCGAGAGCATCGCCTAACACCGTATTCACGCTGCGGACCATACTGCCCTTGGTCTGCCGAGGAATTTCGAGGAAGCGGAATCAGCAGACAGCCCTGCACTGGCTAAGTCCGTCGGACCCGGGGCTTACGCCCCTTAAGCCAGTGAGGGTTCGTGAATACAACAACGTTAGGTGAAACCTGCGAAGAGCATATAAAAACAAAAATACCTTTGATCATTCTTAGATCAATCTATTAAGGAGTGACTTTATGAATCCACCCAAGCATATAGTTTCGGCAGCTGCAATTGTAATAAATGACAAAAACGAATTGTTACTTATTAAAGGACCAAGAAGAGGCTGGGAGATGCCTGGTGGTCAAGTTGAAGAAGGAGAATCATTAAGTAATGCAGCCATAAGAGAAACAAAAGAAGAATCAGGAATAGACATAGAAATTATCAAATTCTGTGGAATATTTCAGAACGTAGGAAATTCAATTTGCAACACACTATTTTTAGCGAAGCCTATAGGTGGAGAATTAATACAATCATCTGAAAGTTTGGAGTCGGGTTTCTTTCCAATAGAAGAAGCACTAAAAAGAGTTGAATGGAAAGATTTCAGACAAAGAATTGAGTACTGTTTAAGACCTGAAACGCAACCTTTTTGTATTGAGTTTAATGATGAAAAGAATATTTAAGAGTATCTCAAGAAGCCGCAGGCATCATCTAAACCAGCTAATCAAAGTCAAGATTCAACAGATTTAAGATTTCAGAACTCCAAAGAATGCAGACTCAAATAAGCCTACTGCAAGAAGCGAGTTAATGGTAAAATATAACTATTAATATCCGTTATTTGCTCTGAAAGGGCGCGTCGTTACTCAAAATTCCGTAAATCATGCGCAAAAGCTTGTTTGAAGTCGCCACAATGGCAACTTTGGCAGGTTTGCCTTCAAGTCGTTTTTGCTGGTAATATTGCCATAGAATCGGATTTCGAGGGCCGTGGATTTGCTTTGAGATACCCCCAACTGTTGCTTGGTAGAGCGCTGTACGGAGATATGCAGAGCCCCGTTTTGAGATACGATTCTGGTTTGCTTTAAAGGTTCCTGACTCGTAAACAGATGAATCCAGCCCTGCAAAAGCGGTCAACTGTTTCACGGAAGGGAACCTTTTTATGTCCCCAATTTCAGCGTGAATCATTGCCGCAGTAATCGGCCCCACCCCAGGGATCGATCGTAGTAGGTGGTAGGCAGAAGATTCTTGAACTAAGGATTCCATTTGTTTTTCGAGTGCTGTAATTCCTTCTTGGTAAGCCTTGAATAACCCTATGAAATTCTGCATTGCAAATATATGCGCCTGAGATCCACACGGATCAGGAAGGCTACTCCGCGCAATTCCCAGAAGCTGCGCGTATTTATCTTCATTCCAAGTACGACCTCTTCGATTCAGCATAAGAATGGTTAATACGTCCTCTTTGTCCGCAGTCAGTAAAGCTGAGGGGGAAGGGAATTTAGTGAGAAGCTGAATGGATGAAGGGTTGAAAATGTTCTGAAAAGCCTTGTCATAGCCCGGAAAAGCCAAATCCAGAATGGAACGGAATTGCAGCTGAACTTCACCAAGAAGAGCTTTCCATTGGGCATGTTGGCGACAGAGAAACCGTAGTTCAGTGACCTTTTCATCCATTGGCATGATTGGCGTACCTTCCCCTAAATAGAATGCATTAGCAATTCGAATTGCATCAATAGGATCGGTCTTTACCTTACGAGTAGAGCGCTTTTTGAGCTCATGAGTCGTTAAGGGGTTTAACAAGAAAACGGGATACCCGTGCGAGAAAAAGAAAGAAGCAATAGGCTTCGAATAATTACCAGTCGCCTCCATAACGACAGTTGGTCGCAGCGTTGTAGATTCTTCAAGCTGAACAAGAACTGAAAGCAATGACGAAACATGATCAGGTGAATGGGAGAAAGAGAAGGGCTTTTTCACTTGTACGCCATAGGAAGTGAAGGCAGCGGCAACGCTCTTCCCCTTCGCAATATCGATACTTAAAACAGGTTGATTCATATGACCTCCTTGGATGACACTAGGACCCAAAACAAATGCTCTCCACAGGTTGGCACGGTGATACGGGCTCTAGGCCCAACCAGCTAAATCGGGGTATGAACATTGCTAGGGCTGAAACACTTTATGTGACGAGATCTAAGTCCCAACACCACATTCGTTCTTAACCCAGTGCTAATCTTTTAAGTATAAAAGAAAAGCTCATCCCCGATGAACTGGGATGAGCTTAATATACCAACACC
>NZ_MSZX01000016.1 GCF_002021565.1 Paenibacillus selenitireducens
STRCSSATNDATACTNTRYCHNAGCDTGGTTAAGCTACTAAGAGCACACGGAGGATGCCTAGGCGCTAGGAGTCGACGAAGGACGTGGCGAACAACGAAATGCTTCGGGGAGCTGTAAGCAAGCTTTGATCCGGGGATGTCCGAATGGGGAAACCCGGCTGGTGTAATAGCCAGTCACTCACATCTGAATACATAGGGTGTGAAGAGACAGACGAGGGGAACTGAAACATCTAAGTACCCTCAGGAAGAGAAAACAAAAGTGATTCCGTCAGTAGCGGCGAGCGAAAGCGGAATAGCCTAAACCAATCAGCTTGCTGGTTGGGGTTGTGGGACGTCTCACATGGAGTTACAAAGGAACCGATTAAACGAAGAGGTCTGGAAAGGCCCGCCATAGAAGGTAAAAGCCCTGTAATTGAAAGTCTGTTCTCTCCGAGACGGATCCCGAGTAGTGCGGGGCACGTGAAATCCCGTATGAATCCGCCAGGACCATCTGGTAAGGCTAAATACTACCTAGCGACCGATAGTGAAGCAGTACCGTGAGGGAAAGGTGAAAAGCACCCCGGGAGGGGAGTGAAATAGAACCTGAAACCGTGTGCTTACAAGAAGTCAGAGCCCGATCTATGGGTGATGGCGTGCCTTTTGTAGAATGAACCGGCGAGTTACGTTCCCGTGCAAGGTTAAGGTGAAGAGCCGTAGCCGCAGCGAAAGCGAGTCTGAATAGGGCGACTTAGTACGTGGACGTAGACCCGAAACCGTGTGATCTACCCCTGTCCAGGGTGAAGGTGCGGTAACACGCACTGGAGGCCCGAACCCACGCATGTTGAAAAATGCGGGGATGAGGTGGGGGTAGCGGAGAAATTCCAATCGAACTCGGAGATAGCTGGTTCTCCCCGAAATAGCTTTAGGGCTAGCCTCGGTGTTAAGAGTCGTGGAGGTAGAGCACTGATTGGGTGCGGGGCCCGCCAAGGGTTACCAAGCTCAGTCAAACTCCGAATGCCATAGACTTATAACCGGGAGTCAGACAGTGAGTGCTAAGATCCATTGTCAAAAGGGAAACAGCCCAGACCATCAGCTAAGGTCCCCAAGTGTGTGTTAAGTGGGAAAGGATGTGGAGTTGCAAAGACAACCAGGATGTTGGCTTAGAAGCAGCCATCATTTAAAGAGTGCGTAATAGCTCACTGGTCGAGTGACTCTGCGCCGAAAATGTAACGGGGCTAAACACACCACCGAAGCTATGGCTTGATACGTATGTATCAGGGGTAGGGGAGCGTTGTATGTAGGTTGAAGGTGTACCGTAAGGAGCGCTGGACAGCATACAAGTGAGAATGCCGGTATGAGTAACGAAAAGACATGTGAGAATCATGTCCGCCGAAAGCCTAAGGGTTCCTGAGGAAGGTTCGTCCGCTCAGGGTAAGTCGGGACCTAAGGCGAGGCCGAAAGGCGTAGTCGAAGGACAACAGGTTGAAATTCCTGTACCACCGTAAGCCGTTATGAGCAATGGGGTGACGCAGTAGGATAGTGACGCAGACTGATGGATGTCTGTCCAAGCAGTGAGGCTGATGTGTAGGCAAATCCGCACATCGATAAGGCTAGGCTGTGATGGGGAGGGAAAATTGCAGTACCGAAGGTCATGATTTCACACTGCCAAGAAAAGCCTCTAGCCAGGTGATGGTGCCCGTACCGCAAACCGACACAGGTAGGCGAGAAGAGAATTCTAAGGCGCGCGGAAGAACTCTCGTTAAGGAACTCGGCAAAATGACCCCGTAACTTCGGGAGAAGGGGTGCCCCGGTAGTGTGAATAGCACGAGGGGGCCGCAGTGAAAAGGCCCAAGCGACTGTTTAGCAAAAACACAGGTCTGTGCGAAGCCGTAAGGCGAAGTATACGGGCTGACGCCTGCCCGGTGCTGGAAGGTTAAGGGGAGTGGTTAGGGGTAACCCGAAGCTATGAACCGAAGCCCCAGTAAACGGCGGCCGTAACTATAACGGTCCTAAGGTAGCGAAATTCCTTGTCAGGTAAATTCTGACCCGCACGAATGGCGTAACGACTTGGGCGCTGTCTCAACGAGAGATCCGGTGAAATTTTAATACCTGTGAAGATGCAGGTTACCCGCGACAAGACGGAAAGACCCCATGGAGCTTTACTGCAGCTTGATATTGGACTTTGGTACGATCTGTACAGGATAGGTGGGAGCCTTTGAAGCATGAGCGCCAGCTTGTGTGGAGGCGACGTTGGGATACCACCCTGATCGTATCGGAGTTCTAACCTAGGACCGTAACCCGGTTCGGGGACAGTGTCAGGTGGGCAGTTTGACTGGGGCGGTCGCCTCCTAAAGAGTAACGGAGGCGCCCCAAGGTTCCCTCAGAATGGTTGGAAATCATTCGAAGAGTGCAAAGGCATAAGGGAGCTTGACTGCGAGACATACAGGTCGAGCAGGGACGAAAGTCGGGCTTAGTGATCCGGTGGTACCGCATGGAAGGGCCATCGCTCAACGGATAAAAGCTACCCTGGGGATAACAGGCTTATCTCCCCCAAGAGTCCACATCGACGGGGAGGTTTGGCACCTCGATGTCGGCTCATCGCATCCTGGGGCTGAAGTAGGTCCCAAGGGTTGGGCTGTTCGCCCATTAAAGCGGTACGCGAGCTGGGTTCAGAACGTCGTGAGACAGTTCGGTCCCTATCTGTCGTGGGCGTAGGAAATTTGAGAGGAGCTGTCCTTAGTACGAGAGGACCGGGATGGACATACCGCTGGTGTACCAGTTGTTCCGCCAGGAGCACCGCTGGGTAGCCAAGTATGGACGGGATAAGCGCTGAAAGCATCTAAGCGTGAAGCCCCCCTCAAGATGAGATTTCCCAATTAGTAAGACCCCTTGAAGACGACGAGGTTGATAGGTTGGAGGTGGAAGCGCAGCAATGTGTGGAGCTGACCAATACTAATCGGTCGAGGGCTTATCCTATAAATTAATTCGCAAAAAGTTGTTTCGTATCTAGTTTTCAGGGTTCAAACCTTGAATAAGTATTCCGTTTGGTGTCGATGGCGGAGGGGTTCCACGCGTACCCATCCCGAACACGACCGTTAAGCCCTCTAGCGCCGATGGTACTTGGACCGCAGGGTCCTGGGAGAGTAGGACGATGCCAAGCACATAAAGACCGTTGTTGAGATGAAATTCTCAATGGCGGTTTTTTTATGTTTTCATGTATTATATATCAACAATCCATAAATGTTTTGACTCGTCCGCTCCCTACCAAGGCTCAAGCTCGACCATGGTCATTGATGTGAAGAATGACGGTGGATTATTAAGTTATACATCATCTATTCCCTTTGTTCAGCAAATGAGATCCGATCATAATCCTAGCATTCGAGATATTCACGCTCTTCTCGGTCTACTTCATAAAAAGCATATTTATGCAATAAGGCGTATAGTCACATTCAAAGATCCACACCTTGCGCGTCAAAAACCGGAGTGGGCCATACATAAAAAAGACGGTGGTTTGTGGCAAGATATAAAGGGAACGCTATGGACAGATCCTTATCAGAGGGATGTGTGGGATTATAATATTGCCATTGCAAAGGAAGCAGCCGCACTTGGATTTGATGAAATCCAGTTCGATTATGTACGGTTTCCCGATAACGGCAGCCGTGTAAATCAGGGAGTAGGTTTTGCTAATAAGCACCATCTTAGCAAAGAAAAAACCATCGTCCAATTCTTCCATCGGGCCTGTCCAGAAAACCATCGTTCGGGTTCTTATTTGTCTGCCGATGTGTTCGGTCTAATCACGTCTTCCACAACAGATATGGGGGTCGGCCAAGTGTGGGAACAGGTTACACGCGAAGTCGATGTGATCTCGCCGATGACATATCCATCCCATTATTCATCGGGCATGTATGGAACTCGGCAGCCTGATTCAACCCCAGATGAAGCCATTCGCCATACCATGATGGATGCCAAATTACGGAATGTACAGGTTGTCCAAAGTGTCTCATCTCTCTCCGTACCCGCCGCAGCCATGCTTACAACCAAGCCAGCGGAAATACGACCATGGCTTCAGAATTTCACGGCAACATGGGTTCCCTCCTATCGGGTATATGGAATCCAAGAAGTACGGCAATAAATTAAAGCGTTAGAGGAGCAAGGAATTAGGCAATTTCTACTCTGGAATTCAAAATGTAAGTATAACTATAAATGACTGAATTTTTCGATTGTTGCGACTGTTTCAATGTATGCGATTACCATGCCTCACGTCCTTGACAGCCTATAACCCCTTTGCTAAGATTGCAATAATATTCAGAAACAACTATTCATTTAAGGGAGGAATAATCCGGTGTGGGAAACAAAGTTTGCTAAAGAAGGGTTAACTTTTGATGACGTGCTTTTAGTACCTCGTAAGTCCGAGGTGTTGCCTAGAGAGGTTGACACTTCTGTATCACTTAGTAAATCAGTTAAATTAAACATCCCGATGATTAGTGCAGGTATGGACACGGTAACTGAATCTGCATTAGCCATTGCCATTGCTCGTGAGGGCGGTATTGGGATTATTCATAAAAATATGTCGATAGCACAACAAGCCGAAGAAGTGGATCGTGTTAAAAGATCGGAGAGCGGCGTAATCACGAACCCCTTCTCATTAACTCCTGAACATCACGTATATGATGCGGAAGCATTAATGGCGAAATATCGCATTTCTGGCGTTCCTATCGTAGACGAAGATCATAAGCTTGTAGGGATTTTAACGAATCGCGATTTGCGCTTTGTTCATGACTTTGCGATTAAGATCAAAGAAGTGATGACTCATGAGAACTTGGTTACAGCGCCTGTAGGCACAACATTACAAGAAGCTGAAGTGATTCTTCAACAACATAAGATCGAGAAGCTTCCGATTGTCGATGACTTCAATACGCTTAAAGGTCTTATTACTATTAAAGATATTGAAAAAGCCATTCAATTCCCACGTGCAGCGAAAGATGCGCAAGGTCGTCTTCTTGTAGGCGCAGCTGTAGGGATTTCAAAAGATACATTTGAACGTACAGAAGCATTGGTACAAGCCGGTGCAGATGCGATCGTGGTGGATTCCGCGCATGGTCATCACATCAACATCATCGAGGCGGTCCGCAAGCTGCGTGAAGCTTATCCAGAATTAACAATTATCGCTGGTAACGTAGCAACGGGTGACGGTACACGTGAATTGATCGAAGCTGGTGCTTCCGTTGTCAAAGTAGGGATTGGTCCAGGTTCCATTTGTACAACACGGGTGATCGCGGGAATTGGCGTTCCTCAAGTAACAGCAGTCTATGATTGCGCAACTGTGGCTCGTGAGTACGGTGTACCGATTATTGCAGACGGCGGGATTAAATACTCTGGTGAAATCGTGAAGGCTCTTGGTGCAGGCGCGACAGCAGTGATGCTCGGCAGTATGTTCGCAGGTACGGAAGAAAGCCCAGGCGAATCGGAAATTTACCAAGGTCGTCGTTATAAAGTATATCGGGGTATGGGTTCCTTAGGCGCAATGAAAGAAGGAAGTAAAGACCGTTATTTCCAAGAGAACGAGAAGAAGCTTGTTCCCGAAGGTATTGAAGGTCGTGTAGCTTACAAAGGACCTTTATCCGACACCATTCACCAATTAATCGGCGGTCTTCGTGCAGGTATGGGTTACTGTGGAACGGCATCGATTGACGAGTTGAAGAATGATACGCAATTCGTTCGTATCACAGGTGCTGGATTACGTGAAAGCCATCCGCATGATGTGCAAATTACGAAAGAAGCGCCAAACTATTCGGTATAATGCGACAATTTGATATAGAATACCAAATTCAGACAGGGTAACTTTACCCTGTCTGTCTTTTTTTGCGGATAGGCGTGTGTTACAATGTTTCTATGCTTTAAATGGACATAAGATTTTGAGAGTACGAGAGGAGCCTACCGGTTTTGAAAGAGAATAATTATACGAAAACACGCCAACATAAAAAACGTCAAATTATGAAAAAGACGATTGCCATATTTATAGGTTTTCAACTATTGTGCGGCACATTAGCCCCTATGATGATGTTTGCAGAGGGAAAAGCGGCAACAACAGCTGCAACTACAACGCCAACGACGACTGCAGCGGATATCAGCAGCAAGATGCCTACTGCGGCTTCCTTAAATTTAGAAGTAAGTTCCGCCATCTTAATGGAAGCATCCACAGGTAAATTACTTGTTGATATTAATGCTGACGTTGCCTTGCCTCCGGCAAGTATGACGAAAATGATGGCCGAGTACATCGTTACGGAGCAAGTAAAGCAAGGGAAGTTAAAATGGGATACGGTTGTTACGACGAGTGAAAATGCATCTAAGGCTATCGGCTCGCGAATTTTCTTGGCTCAAGGTGATCAACATACAGTTGAAGAGCTGTTTATCGCGATGGCGGTAGGTTCCGCGAATGATGCTACGATAGCGCTTGCTGAACACGTCGCAGGATCTGAGCAAGAATTTGTGAAGATGATGAACGATACGGCGAAGAAGATGGGCATGAAGTCCGCTTACTTCATCAACTCCACTGGTCTTAGCCGTGCAGATATGCCGGAGAAATATCGTCCAGCTGAAGATCGTGAGACGGTGATGTCCGCACGCGACGTGGCGATCCTAGCACAACATATTGTCAAAGATCATCCAGACTTTGGCAAGTTCACTACGATTCAATCGTATAAATTCCGTGAACGTGATAAAGCACCAATTATCAACTACAACTGGATGCTGGAATCTAATAAAAACATTCAATCATTCAAAAAATATGCTTACGAAGGGCTTGATGGTCTGAAAACGGGCCATACAATTGCAGCTGGTATGTGCTTTGCAGGTACGGCTGAACGTAATGGCATGAGATTAATTAGCGTTGTCATGGGCGCTAAGACAGAAGCTAAACGTTTTATCGAAACGAAAAAGGTTCTGGATTATGGGTTCAATAACTTTGAAGTGAAGCAAGCTGTGGCATCGAAATCGGTGGTTCAAGGTGCTGAAACGGCAAAGTTGAAAAAAGGGAAATCTAAAAAAGTAGCTGCTGTGACGGAATCAGCTGTTAGTTTTGTTGTGCCGAAAGGTGCCAATGTAGATAACGTCACATTCACGACGAAATTAGATGACACGCTCATTGCTCCAATCAAGAAGGGGCAAAAGGTCGGGGAAATTACGTATACGTATAAAAACGATCAGAATGAGCAAAAAGAAACGGTGAACCTTGTAGCTGCTGAAGATGTAGAAAAAGCAGGTTGGTTACGTCTATTCTTCCGTGCCATTGGCGATTTCTTCGCTGATTTATTCAGCGGGATCAAAAATCTTTTCTAAATCGGTTGAATTCCGAGTCAATGGGTTGTCTATTTCAGGTGCATACTGTAAAATATTTTGTTAGATTCATAAATTTTCATGTAATATGTTGATCCTAACAAATCATTGTATTTCATATAAATTTCGGGGGGCAAATGACTATGGAAACAGGTACATCTCGTGTAAAAAGAGGTATGGCAGAAATGCAAAAAGGCGGCGTCATCATGGACGTCATGAACGCTGAGCAAGCAAGAATCGCAGAAGCTGCAGGTGCAGTGGCGGTTATGGCTTTGGAACGCGTTCCTTCGGATATTCGTGCAGCAGGCGGCGTCGCTCGTATGGCCGATCCAACCATTTTTGAAGAAGTTGTAAAGACTGTTTCTATTCCAGTTATGGCGAAAGCACGTATTGGGCACTATGTTGAAGCGAAAGTATTGGAAGCTCTTGGTGCAGACTATATTGATGAATCTGAAGTCTTGACCCCTGCAGATGAAGTATTTCATATTAATAAGAAAGAATTTACGATACCATTCGTATGTGGAGCCAAGGATTTGGGTGAAGCACTTCGCCGAGTAGGTGAGGGTGCATCCATGCTTCGTACGAAAGGTGAACCTGGAACAGGCAATATCGTGGAAGCTGTTCGTCATATGCGTCATATTAACAGCCAAATTCGCAAAGTACAGAACTTGTCGAAGGACGAGCTGTATGCAGAAGCGAAGAATCTAGGCGTTTCTTATGATTTGTTGCTTGAAGTTCATGAGTCCGGTAAACTCCCTGTTGTTAACTTTGCTGCCGGCGGTATTGCAACGCCATCGGATGCTGCATTAATGATGCATCTTGGCGCTGACGGCGTATTCGTAGGATCAGGTATTTTCAAATCCGATAACCCTGAGAAATTTGCTCGTGCGATTGTTGAAGCAACAACGCACTACACAGATTACAAACTCATCGCTGAAGTATCGAAGAACTTGGGTACGCCGATGAAGGGGATCGAGATATCGAAATTACATGCATCTGAGCGTATGCAAGATCGCGGTTGGTAAGAAGCTTTAAGGTTGAAGAGGGAAGGGACTTGCAATGAAGGTTGGAGTATTAGCGCTGCAGGGAGCTGTAGCTGAACATATCCGCAGTATTGAACAAGCAGGCGCAACAGGTGTCATCGTGAAGCGCGTAGAACAGCTAGAAGAGCTTGACGGATTAATCATTCCGGGCGGGGAGAGTACGACGATCGGTAAATTGATGCGGAAGTATGATTTTATCGATGCGGTTCGTCAGTTTTCTGCACAAGGGAAGCCGATTTTTGGTACCTGTGCGGGACTCATCGTTCTTGCCGAACGGATCGAGGGGCAAGACGATGCGCATTTGGGATTAATGGATATGACGGTTGCTCGGAATGCCTTCGGCCGTCAACGTGAAAGCTTTGAAACAGATCTGCCTGTAAAGGGGATCGAAGAGCCAATCCGTGCGGTGTTCATCCGTGCGCCGTTAATCACGCAGGTTGGTCCTGAGGTAGAAGTATTATCCACGTTTAATGGAGAGATTGTAACAGCTCGTCAAGGCCATTTGCTAGCGGCTTCGTACCATCCAGAGCTAACGGACGATTATCGTCTGCATCAATATTTCCTGGATATGATTAAAGCTTCTGCGAATGTAGAACGATAATCCATAAGGTAAATAAGCACCTTGACTCTTTCACAAGGGTTAAGGTGTTTTCATTGGAGGGAACCCCATTGTTAGATGTTAAAATTTTACGTAATGAATTTGAACGTGTAGAGGAAGCGCTTAAAAATCGCGGTAAGTCGTTAGAGTTGGTCGCTGAATTTCCAGCGCTAGATGTCCGCCGTCGTGAATTGCTGCAAGAGAGTGAGACATTAAAGAATCGTCGTAATGTCGTATCACAGGAAGTAGCAAGATTAAAAAAGGCGCGTGAGAATGCGGACGATCTTATTCTTGAAATGAGAGAAGTATCGGATCGGATTAAGGAAATGGATGAGGAAGTACGCACACTCGATGAACGTATCACGGAGTTAACGCTTGCGATTCCGAATATTCCGAATGAAAATACCCCGATCGGTGCGTCGGAAGATGATAATGTAGAGCTTCGCAAATGGTCAGAACCAAGATCATTTGACTTCGAACCGAAAGCCCACTGGGATATCGCACAAGATCTAGGCATTCTAGATTTTGAGGCAGCTGCGAAGGTAACAGGTTCTCGCTTTGTGTTCTATAGAGGTTTGGGGGCACGTCTGGAGCGCGCATTGCTTAACTTCATGATGGATCTACATAGCGATCAGCACGGGTATGAAGAAATTTTGCCGCCTTATATCGTCAATCGCGACAGTCTGATTGGTACAAGCCAATTGCCAAAATTCGAAGAAGATCTGTTTAAACTTCGGGATACGGATTATTACTTGATCCCTACAGCAGAAGTGCCTGTAACGAATATTCACCGCGAGGAAATTCTGAATGTTGAAGATTTGCCGAAGAAATTCGTTGCTTTCAGCGCATGTTTCCGTTCCGAGGCAGGCTCTGCCGGTCGCGATACACGCGGTCTGATTCGCCAGCATCAATTCAACAAAATTGAGCTCGTGAAATTAGTGAAGCCGGAAGAGTCTTATGCAGCATTAGAAGAGTTAACCGCCAATGCGGAGAAAGTGCTTCAATTGCTTGAGCTTCCATACCGTGTGCTTGCCCTTTGTACGGCAGATATTGGTTTTGCGTCTGCGAAGACATATGATTTGGAAGTATGGCTTCCAGAGAGCAATACGTACCGTGAAATCTCCTCGTGCTCGAACTTTGAGGATTTCCAGGCTCGTCGTGCGAATATCCGCTTTCGTCGCGAAGCCAAAGGGAAACCAGAGTTCGTTCATACATTGAATGGCTCAGGCCTTGCGATTGGACGTACTGTGGCTGCAATCCTTGAGAATTACCAACAACCGGATGGCAGTGTAAGCATTCCAAAAGTGCTTCAACCTTACATGGGCGGCCTCGAAAAAATTTCTAAGAAATAAAACTTGCTTTTTATATAAAAGGTATGGTATGATATTTTTTGTCACGAAGAAATATTATTTGGAGAGGTACCGAAGTGGTCATAACGGGGCGGTCTTGAAAACCGTTAGGGGGCAACTCCACGTGGGTTCGAATCCCACCCTCTCCGCCATAACCTTACATGAGATAGACCCTAGCGTCAGATATGGCGGCTAGGGTCTTTTTGCATATTCCAACAGCGGATCAGCCTGAATAAAAGAAGGCATCTCTTCACACATTAACACGTGAACGTAAGCAGGAGGTGTACTTTTAATGAACCAAGATCAGTTAGTCACTGCTTGGCAACAAACGTTGCCTACAACCTTGAATCATGGCGACCAAGCCGAAATTCAGGCGGACGGTGCGAACCCGAATGCGCTACGCATCCATATTGACGCCTCAGGGCGTCAAATGTACTCATTCGACTTCTCATGCGCCTATGTCGATTCACGCGAAGTACGCGTGGATCTGGTGGATGTGGAGCGTGATGGCGTAACCGTGGACGAGCGTAATGATGTCATTCAAGAGCTGGCGCAGAATTATACGCGTCATATCCACGAATGTGCTCAAGTGCTTCAGAGTGTTACAAATCCGGATTAACGGCTGTAGACCAATAGGGCTAAGGAGGTAACAACATGACGAAGGCAAAGGGCTCGCTCGATAAAAATTTGAGCAATGTCGTCGATGATCTGGATCAAACGGCTGTAAACAGCCATCAAGCACAACAGCAGCAGCAAGATTCAAATGACCGTCGGCATCAAGATGCACTGAATCATGATCATCCGACAGATCTAGAACATTTCTAAATCATAGCGAAGCGGAGGCGAATCTAATGGCTGGTAAATCGAAAGCGGTACCCGTACCGGAAGCACAAGTTAAGGAACGTCACCATGCAGCAGATAACGGAACAGGCCAACAAGAGCCGTTGTCTGGATCCAAGAAAACAAAACAACATAATCATGTTTCACACAATAATCCACAAGGTTAATTCGGGTTAATTTTCGCAAAAAAAACCTTAATTCTAATTAAATTTAGAATTAAGGTTTTTTCTTGGTGAAATGTTTTATATAATAAGTAGTATAGTAACTAAAATATTTCACAGGGTAAGAGAGAGGGGAATTCTATGCAAGACGAACATCATGCTCAAAGCGCAGTAGAGACCATTTCAACAAGGAAGCATTTAAGCACGCCATTACCCATCATTTTAAAGCGCGTCATCTTCATTATTATCGGTGCGGTTCTGATGGCTGTTGCCCTAGAGATGTTCCTAGTCCCTAATAGTATCATTGATGGCGGGATTACAGGTATATCCATTATTTTAGCGCACTTAACCGGCTTAAAGCTAGGTATCTTCTTATTTGTTCTCAATTTACCGTTCTTATTTATTGGTTATAAACAGATTGGTAAGACCTTCGCGTTATCGACATTGCTCGGTATCGCTGTGATGTCTTTAACGACGGTTTGGTTCCATCATGTTGATTCATTTACAAGCAATCCATTATTGGCTTCTGTATTCGGAGGGATTCTACTCGGTATCGGTGTCGGTCTGGTTATCCGTTTTGGAGGTTCATTGGACGGAACAGAGATCATCGCTATTCTCATTAGTAAGAAAATTCCTTTCTCGGTCGGACAGATTGTCATGTTCTTCAACTTATTCATCCTGAGCAGTGCGGGTCTCGTCTTCGACTGGGATCGTGCGATGTACTCGTTAATCGCGTACTTTATTGCTTATAAAATGATGGATACAACGATTGAGGGCTTTGACGAGTCGAAATCGGTATGGGTTATCAGCGAGAATCATCGCGAGATCGGGGAAGCTTTGCTTAGCCGTCTGGGTCGGGGTGTAACCTATCTGAATGGGGAAGGCGGATTTTCAGGGGATACGAAGAAGGTTATTTTCGCCGTTATTACACGTCTTGAGGAAGCTAAGTTAAAGACGATTGTCCATGATATTGATCCAACGGCTTTCTTAGCGATCGGTAACATCCATGATGTAAGTGGTGGACGATTTGCAAAAAAAGATATCCATTAGCGGATGAAAATTGTTGGAAAAATTTACAGAAAGCCATTTTCAATTCATTGGAAATATACTATGATAGAACGGTATTCCATTTTTTATTGAATTGAAGGGGGAAAATTAGTTTTGAACAGGAAAGTGTGGATGTCATTATTGGTGGGCATGCTAACGATCATGTTGGTGTTGTCTGGTTGTGGTTCGGCCAAGAAAGATCCGAAGGAAGCATTACAGCTTGCGATGGAGAATGCAGCAAAGTTAAGTTCTTATGAATTTAACACGTCCTTTATCATTAACGATCTAAGTGTTACGAGTCCTGAGATTACGACGAATCCGGAGATCGGCATGGTATATAACATGCTGAAGAATGCACAAGTTACGGTGAAGGGTGCATACCAGAAAGACCCGATGCAGCTCGAAATGAACGTTGATCTGACGATCAAAGGGGATGCGTCATTCACTCTAAATATTCCGGTTGTCATGACAACGGATAAGATGTGGGTTAAAATTCCGAATATTCCGATGCTGCCATTGCCTGAGAACTTGGTTGGCAAATTCGTAGAAGTAGATCTGAAGAAACTTGCAGAAGAAGCTGGAAATCAAGCAACTGTAGGTGCAATGGATACGGTGAAAGCGCAAGAGCTTGGTAAAGAGATCATGAAAATTGTATTCGATAAATTCGATGGCAAGACCTTCTTCCAAGAAGTCGATACGAAGGATGTAACGGTCCCTGCAGGAATCGAAGCGAAGCAAGTGATCAAGCTTGCAGTAACGAACGAGAATCTAGATCAAGGTCTAACGACACTTGTGAAGGATGTTCTGCCTCCGGTATTGGATCTACTTGCGAGCGACAAATATAAGGATGTTGTCGGCGTAACGAGTGCAGATGTTGCGGAAGCGAAGAAATCACTGTCTGACGAAGCTGAATTGAAAAAAGGGTTAGAGGAATTGAAGAAGACGCTGAAGATTAATGATTTCAACATCATTACCGCGTTGAATAAAGATAACTACCCTGCTTATCAAGAAGCGAACGTGAAGGCTGATGTGACATCAGATGGTGAAAGCGTCAAGTTAGACTTGAAGCTGACTTCTGAAACGACGAACATCAACGGTAAACCTAACTTTACAATTACAACACCGCCAGCGGATGTTATTCCGATGGATGAATTATCACAGATGTTCGGCGGATAGGTGCCGGCACAGCGCAATAATAAGTGAAGAAGAACCCGTCGAGGAATCGACGGGTTTTTTGTTGAATTTATATATCATTGGTGATTACAGTGTGCAGCCATATGTTTTATTCACGATGATTCGTCCATTGTTATTTTGCCGGTCTTATTTCCGTCATGCCGCGCATATAAGGCTGCAGGGCTGTGGGAATACGGATCGATTCATCAGCTTGCTGATGATTCTCGATCAGCGGGATCAGGATGCGTGGCGAGGCGACCATCGTGTTATTGAGTGTATAACAATATCTTGTCTGGCCTTCCTCATCACGGTAGCGTATGCGCGAGCGTCGGGCTTGAAACTCAAGCAAGCTCGAAGCCGAATGGGTCTCGCCATAACCATCCCGGCTCGGCATCCAGGTCTCGATGTCGTATTGTTTGTAGTTTTTCTGCCCCATATCTCCGGTGCATACCGCAACAATCCGATAAGGGAGTTCTAACTGCTCTAGTAGTTCTTCGCTGTTATGCACAAGTTGCTGGAGCATGTTCTCGGCTACGTCCAAATCATCTCGGCAGAGGATCACTTGCTCCACCTTGGCGAATTGATGGACGCGATAGAGCCCACGCACATCTCGGCCTGCCGAGCCCGCCTCACGCCGGAAACAGTTCGATACGGCGGCGAGTTTGATCGGTTCGGTGACATCGACGATTTCATCGCTGTAGTACGAGACGAGCGGTACTTCACCCGTACCAACGAGCCAAGCGCCATCTTCAGGCAACGCATAGGTCTGCTCACGGCCGCCAGGGAAGAAGCCAGTGTTGGTGAGGGCGTCCTCGCGAGCGAGCAGCGGGACGTCCATGACGGTGAAGCCTCGATCGCTGAGCATATCGAGGGCGAGCTGCTGCACGGCGCGGTGCAGGTACAGCCCAGCGCCGCGCAGGAAGTACTGGCGCGTACCGGCGACCTTGACGCCGCGCGCGAAGTCGAAGAGATCACACGCCTCGCCGAGGGCGATGTGATCTCTTGCGTCGAAGCCGAAACGGGGGCTATCGCCCACCCGTTTCACTTCGACGTTGTCAGCGTCGCTCACGCCAATGGGCGTGTCTGGCGACGCCAGGTTGGGCACGAGCAGCATGAGCTCGTGCCATGCTTGGACCGCGTCGCGCAGCTCGCGTTCCAGGCCCTTCAGCACGGCTCCTTGGTGCCGTGCTTCTGCTTGGATGCGCATCGCTTCGCTCGATGCGCGGTCCATGCTCGCGCTTCTCTGCGCGAGCTCATTGCGCGTGCGGCGCAGGGCTTCGACTTGCTGAAGCAAGTCGAGCCGCCGCACGTCGCTCTCGATCACCGCCGCAATGGATACGGCGATGCCTTTCTGATCTGCGATCTGTTGTAACTGATCTGCGTGGTTGTGAATAAATTTCATGTCTAACATGTGGATTTGCCCCTTCCGCGTGCATATTGGTGTTTTGACTATATAAAAAAACACAAAAAGCGCCCTCATCCGATTGGGACGAGGAGCGCTATGCTCGCGGTGCCACCCAACTTGATCTGATTTGTCAGGCAAATCAAATCCACTTTGGTACCGCGGTTAACGGGGCGGTGGCCGGTCTACTTAGGGGGTTCGAGGGGTGATCCTTGAGAACCCTGGTCGTAAACGCCTCAGAGTTGGATGCTCTTCATTGGCATAATTCCGATCTAAAATTATTGTATGCATTATAACGTAGATTGACCTCTTCTGCAAGGTTTACTCGCGGTCATGTTGCGGTCGCTCATCTTTGAATAGACCCCGATAGAGGTTTTTCTCATATTTCTCGTAGAAACGCTTACCGTCTGTGTAAGGACGCCATAGGCGGATCTTTTCACTCCGCTGCTTTGGCTCTATTATGACGCAATTGGCGGAAAAAATTCGTTAGAAGGAGGGCGCATTCTTCTTGTCGAACGCCATCGACAACTTCGGTACGGTGATTAAACCGCGGTTCCTGCAGCAAATTCATCAGTGTCCCTGCGCATCCTGCTTTTGGATCCGTTGTGCCATAGACCACGCTCGGTACGCGGGCTTGAACAATTGCCCCTGCGCACATCGGACATGGCTCTAAGGTCACATATAACGTGCAATCCAGGAGGCGCCAAGCGCCAAGTTTCTCGCTCGCTTGTCGAATGGCGATCATTTCTGCATGTGCTGTCGCATCAAATGTCGTTTCCCGCAAATTGTGACCTCTTCCGACGATTTGATCTTGCCAGACGATGACGGCTCCGATCGGCACCTCTCCAATGGCTTCCGCTTTTTGTGCTTCACGGATGGCTTCATCCATCCAGTTCTCATGACTCATTTCTTGCATCCTGTGGATACCTCCTGCTTTTGTGCGACGAACATTTATTCGTTGTTAACATGATGTGCACAACTTTGTGGATAACTTTAAATTTGTACACAGATTTGTGCACATATTATTCTATTCATCCACAGACCTGTGTGTAAAATGTGTATAACATCGAATCTATTGTAGATAAATATCCCCTATAGTTCAAGTGTGAACAAATGTTCTTTGCTAAGTAGGCGGGAAGAGAGTATTATTAATAGGGAAAAACATCCCAAATATAACCAACTCTAGTAGGCATAAGGTGGAGTGAACGTTGTCGATAAAAGTAAAATTGTCCCTTATTATATCCAGCACGTTGCTTGTGATTATGCTTTGTAATATTGTGCTTAGCTATTATTCGACAAAGGAAAACTTGAGGGAAGACAGCGAGACCAAAATGCTGGCTACCGCGCGACAAATCGCGATTGAAGTCGATCAAGCGCAAACGGCCAAGACTTATGTCGAGCAACTGATTGATGATAAACTGCACTTAGCATCGCGGGCCATCGCCAATGAGCTGAGTCACGATATCGGACAGGTAACCAATGAGCAGTTAGTAGAGTTGAGTGCAAAGTTTGGCATATCGCATATATCGCTGCTTGTACCGGGTGAGAAAAAGACCACGATTGTAAAATCTTCGAATTTAGCAGATCTGAACGTACAGACGAATGACTGGTATTTTGGTTATGGTGAGTATCAGAATTTCCTTAGGCCTACGATTTGGTTGGAACTTGCACAGGAGAAGACTTCAGAGCTGTTCTGGCCAGCTCCTTTCGAAGCAAGCCAGATCTCAGTCCGTGAGGAACAACGAAGCTTCTTTGTGGATAATAAACGCAATTATATTATTAATGCGTATATGCTCAACCGCGACTTGAAAGACTATTATCGGATTTCCAAGATGGATGATATCGTGCAGAAGTCGATTAAGGCCAATTCCAATATTCTTGAAGTAACGGGTATTCACCCGCAGCTGTTCAAGCATATATCTGCCTTGTCGCCGCCATTGAATAACCAGGAAGAGCGTGAAGGCTACTATCGTGCCTTGCAACCGATATCCTTTGGTACCTATGCCTACATGGACCCATCCAAAGATATCGAGAATGTACAAAAAGCTGCACAGGGGGAATATGTAACGTACGAGACTGAACTTCACGGCAAACATGTCATGAAGAGTTTTATCCGAATATCCAACGATACGCCTTATGTCATTAGCATTGTTATGGATTACAAAGTGATCTCATCGGTCTTGAATGAACAACTGGTGAATAACATTGCGATATCTATCGTGTTATTAGAAATGATGGTCATTAGCAGTTATTTGATTGCAGGTCGCATGATTCGGCCGATCCAATCGATCTTACATAAAGTCAATGATGTGGCGAATGGGAATTTCGGCGCCAGACTGAAGGTGAAGAGTAAAGATGAGTTAGGCTTGCTCTCACGGCGTATTAATATGATGGCAAGGAATTTAAGTATTTATACCAATCAGCTGCAGCAGACCTATGAAGAGAACCGGGCGATGAAAGAGTATTTAGAGTCCTTTATCAATCAGACCTCGGATGCCATCCATGTCGTGGATCTGGAAGGTCGGGTCATTCTAGCGAATTATGCGTTCCAACAGCTGTTTGGGTGGCAGCCTGATCAAGTGATCGGCAAACAGGTCAATATTATTCCGGAATCGAAGCTGGAAGAAGAGGAAGAGGTTCTAAGGATGCTTGCTTCGGGCGAACATCTGATGGCGAGGGAAACGCAACGTTGTACCAAAGACGATCGAATGATTGATGTTAGCGTATCTACCTCGGCGATTTATGACGATAATGGCAAATGCATCGCGTTTGCTAGTATTACGCGGGATGTGACCGAGAGCAAGAAGATGGAAGAATTGCTTCGCCGTTCCGAGAAGTTAACCACGGTCGGGCAGCTTGCTGCCGGGGTGGCTCATGAAATTCGTAATCCGCTGACCACGCTGCGCGGTTTTCTTCAGTTCCAGCAGCAGAGGAATGTACTCAATTTAAATCATACCGATATTATGTTGTCGGAATTAGACCGTATTAATCTCATTGTTAGTGAATTTCTCATTCTTGCGAAGCCGCAAGCCGTGCATTTTCAGAAGAAGGATGTTAGATTTATATTAGGTGATGTCATCTCGCTATTAGATAGCCAGGCCAATATGGTGAACATTCATTTTGATACGTTTTTTACGCAAGAGAGATGTGTAATTGAATGTGAAGAGAATCATCTGAAGCAGGTCTTTATTAATATTTCTAAAAATGCGTTTGAAGCTATGCCATCCGGCGGTACGATTCAATTGCGTATCGAGATTTGGAATGAGACGTATGTCCGCGTGCAGATTATCGATCAGGGACATGGGATTCCGGCAGAGAATATTCCTATGCTGGGACAACCTTTCTATACCGATAAAGAAACGGGAACAGGGCTTGGCCTTATGGTGAGCCAGCGTATTATTCATAATCACAAGGGTACACTGGAAATTACGAGTGTCGTGAATGAGGGCACAACCGTAACGATTCTATTGCCTGTGTCACCGGAAGGAGAAACGGAGCCATCTAACGGGTTAATTGACATTTGAGGTGAAAAGCATTGCGTATTAATAAGTTTATTAGTGAGACAGGATTCTGCTCACGACGCGAAGCGGACAAGCTGGTAGCCGCGGGTAAAGTGACGATCAACGGGGTTGTCGCGGAATTGGGGAGTCAAGCCGAAGAGGGTGACGATGTTCGCGTCCTAGGCAAGCCGATTGCCGAGAAGAGCAAGCACGTATATATTGTCGTGAATAAGCCAGTCGGGATTACCTGCACAACGGAGACACATGTCCCGGGAAATATTGTGGATTTCGTGAACCATCGGGAACGGATCTTTCCAATTGGCCGCTTGGATAAGGACTCGGAAGGTTTGATTCTCATGACCAATGACGGGGATATTGTGAATCAGATTTTAAGAAGCGAAGGGCGCCATGAAAAAGAGTATGTAGTAACGGTCAATCGTCCGGTTACCCCGCAATTTATTCAAGGGATGTCGAGCGGTGTTCGCATTCTTGGGGCGATGACGCTTCCTTGTAAGATAACGAAGATCGGTGAGCGTGAATTCCGTATTATTCTGACAGAGGGTAAGAATCGGCAAATACGCCGCATGTGCCAAGCCTTTGGGTATGAGGTGCGAAAGCTGCGTCGTATGCGGATTATGAATATTCAACTGGGATCTCAGAAGATCGGAACATGGCGCGACTTATCCCCGCAAGAGAAGGAAGAGCTTGGGGACATGCTGCAATATAAATTGGATTAATGACTGAATAATAAAAAGGCGCTTCGTATCGAAGCGCCTTTTGCGTATTCCATGATAAGATGGACGGGTTTATTTCTTCACCGTGATCTTCTGATCCGCACCATTATCTACGAACTTCCGCATGATCGAAATTTCAACCCGGCGGTTCTGGGCACGGCCGATATTCGTATTGTTCGAAGCAATTGGACGGTATTCGCCTTGCCCAATAACACTGAACAATTTCGGGTCTAGACTCTGATTCTGCAAGAGAATCTTCATGAATTTCGAAGCCCGGGTGGAGCTGAGTTCCCAGTTCGACTCGAACTCGGAATTAGAGATGGGTTGGTTATCCGTATGGCCCGTAATGATCACTTCATAACCAGGGAATTGCACGAGCATATCGGATAACGCGACGGCTAGGCTGCGAGATTCCGGTTTGACCGTCGCACTGCCTGACGAGAATAGGGCTGTATCACTAATGGTGATGAGAAGTTGGGATTGATTAAGTTTCGTATTCAGCTGGTTCGTCAATTTGTTGTCTTTAATATATTGATCCAGCTGCTTCTTGATCTTCTCCATATTCTCTTCTTCTTTTTTCATGGCGGCCATGTTCTCTTTATCTTTTTTATCCAAGTTGCCCATATTGGCCTTGTCTTTATCTTTCTTCCCATTGTCTGGGCCGGTATTGATGACCGCTGTCTGATCAAGAATGCCGGTACTTCCGTTAAAAGCCATGCTGAACGCTTGGCTCATTTCTTCGAATTTCTTCGCATCCACTGCGCTCATCGAATATAACACAATGAAGAGTGCGAGTAAGAGCGTCATAATATCGGCGTACGGAATGAGCCAGGATTCATCAATATGATCATCGTGATGGACCTTCCTATTCTTTTTGCTCACCGCCGGATGCCTCCTTTTCCTCCAATTTCGCACGTTCTACAGGAGTTAGGAATACAGCTAGCTTCTGACTAATCGCAATCGTTGAAACACCGGATTGAATGGACAACAGCCCTTCAACCATCATAAGACGAACTTGAATTTCACGTTCAGAGATCCGTTTTAATTTGTTAGACAAGGGATGCCAGATCACATATCCGGTAAAAATACCTAATAGGGTCGCAACAAAGGCTGCGGCAATCGCATGGGTCAATTTTTCCATGGATGACATATCCGCTAGCGCAGCGATTAGACCGATTACGGCGCCAAGTACCCCGAGTGTAGGTGCATACATCCCTGCTTGGGAGAAGATCAGTGCCCCCGCACGGTGGCGCGTTTCTGTCGCATTAATATTTTCCATGAGCACATCACGCACGAAGTCTTGGTCGTTACCGTCAATGATCATCCGCATGCCGTTACGCATGAAATCATCCTCGATTTCTTCTACTTTTGTTTCAAGAGCTAGAAGACCTTCGCGGCGTGTGATGCTCGCCCAATCTGTAAAAAGACCGATCAATTCGCTGCGGCTAATTAATTGTTGTTGCTTAAATGCAATACCGAATAACTTAGGAATTTTCTTGAGCTCTGACATGGGAAAAGCTACGCAAACAGAAGCAGCCGTCCCGACGAGAATGATCATGATCGCAGCGGGGTTATATAATGCCGAGATCGGAGCTCCTTTGAGAACCATCCCCACCCCGACTGCTGCAACGCCTAGAATAAGACCGAGTATTGTTGATTTTTCCACTATGCACACCTCATCCATGAGAATAAAATAATTACCATCCGTAGTTTTCGACGCATTTCGCCAAATCCAAAGAAAATGATATGTAATATACTATTTATCGTCAGCTTCGACGAAAAAATTTAGGTATAATAGAGAAGGAATTATGGTTGTTTATGACATCGGTTAGATAAGGGAGCGAAGAGTATGGGCGTAAAGCATGCAAGGGAGTATGCAGATATTCTGGTAGATTTAACGGAGGCCGTGGCCAAAATACCGGATTGTTATGAATTTTTCGAAATGACATCCGAAGAGTGGGAACGCTTAAGTGGGGAGGATCGGAAGGAAGTGCTTGAGGCGCTTGCAGACGATGTTTTCTATGGATTGGGTGAGCATACCATCATTCAAGTGGGCAGTTCAGAAGTAACCTATGATGCGAAATTCCATCTGATTGATGTCAGTATAGGCGATCAAATCCTGGCGATGGTAAAATTAACTTAATCACGCGATATACAGCAAAAAACACGTCGAGCTTTTCCGAAAGGGAGAAGTACGGCGTGTTTTTATATGTAACTTATTTTTTCGTAGCTAGGAATTTGGCAACATTAGCGATTTCTTCTTCTTTTAATTTGTCTTTAAAAGAAGGCATCATGCCACCTTTACCCTTGGTGATGGTCTTATAAAGTTTTTGCTCGTCCAGCTCAGCTCCGACTTTTTGCAAATTCGGTCCAACGCCGCCTTCAAGCGAGTTCCCGTGGCACGAAATACAGTTTGCTTTCAATGTTGCTTCGGCAGCTGCCGTATCTAATGTTACTTCTGGCATTGTAGCTTCTTGCTTGGCTGCTCCTTTAGGTCCCGCATTCATCGTAAACATCAATACAATAGCTAAGGTACAAGCTCCAAAAAACAGTGTGCTCATGATCCACTTTTGCATATGTTCGCCCCCTTTGCATCCTACTAGTTAAATTTACCACAGCTATACATCATCGTAACACTATATTCCAAAAGGTGTAAATGACAATTTTGTGAATACGGGGCGGATTAGGCTGTTGAAGTGACAATTATCCTTGTAATACCATGCAATGGAATTGCGCGAGTCCTTCAGGCGTTCGCTTATCATAGGTATCTGTAATGGTAAAACCTGACTTTTCATAAGTGCGAATGGCGCGCTTATTCCACGTATGGACCTCTAGATCGATTTCATGTTGTGGGGTACGTCGCAAGGCCTCTTGTACAATGGTCTCCATAAATGTAGAACCTAATCCCTGTCCACAGAGGTCCGGCCGCATACATACGCCAAGTCGAGTCACGCCCACCATCGGGAAAAATTGTGCGAAGCCAATAAGCTCCTCATCTACAGAGATAATGGAAGCGTATTGCTGTACACGGAACGTAGGGTCGCCGAACTCGATGCCTAGCCGCTGCATTTCCTCCCAGGAAAGCCATCCGTAAATATCATAGGGCGGTTCAAAGCTCCACTCGCAAATCGCTTCGGCATGCGCTTCTGACAGCGGTGCAATATGTAGTGAAAGAGGGGGTTGATTCATTCTATTGACACTCCTCTATAAGGATCGATATGGTATAAGTATAGCAAAAAGGAGGCGGTTGGATATGGTACATCAGAACACGGTGTCTATTGATTGGGTAAACAAGCATCTCGAGGATTCGAGCATTGTTATTGTAGATTGTCGATTCCAATTAGGTGCGCCTGAAGCGGGACGGACGCTTTATGATGAGGGGCATCTGCCAGGGGCCTTTCATTTGGATTTGGAACAGGATCTGTCTTCACCTGTAGGACAGCATGGGGGCAGACACCCCTTACCGAACGTAGACGAATTGGCTGTGAAGCTAGGGTCGCTCGGTATTGACGGCACGAAGCATGTGATTGCGTATGATGAAGGCGGGATTATGGCAGCCCGTCTATGGTGGTTGCTCAATTATATGGGTCATCCCGGAGGTGCATCCATCATGGAGGGTGGGTACCGTGCTTGGGGCGAGGCAGGATTTCCGACAACTTCTGCACCGTCTACCGTTATCACGTCGACAACGTTCGTTCCGCAAATCGACACTTCGATCGTCATCCATATCGACGAGTTACGACATAAATTGGGCCAACCGGGCGTTCTACTCCTGGATTCTCGGGAGGCACCAAGATACCGCGGAGAGATAGAGCCGATTGACCCTGCAGCGGGCCATATTCCGGGAGCGAAGAATGTCTTCTGGAAAGAAGGCTTGGATAACCAGGGCAACTGGCGTTCACGGGAAGAGCAACAAGCACGTTTTGCTGCCGTGGGCGCAAAGGATGCCGATGAGATTATTGTGTATTGCGGTTCGGGTGTGAGTGCTTGCCCGAATGTGCTTGCCTTGAGGGAAGCGGGATATACGAATGTGAAGCTGTATGCGGGGAGCTGGAGCGACTGGGTTAGCTATGAGGACAACCCGATTGCAATAGGGGAAGAGTAGGAGCCGAAAGGCCAAGTTAAGCATTTAAGAACAGCTTATGAGAAGGACAGAGGGACCAAAAAATCCCGCTGTCCTCTTTTTAATATTGGAACACTTACGATTACATTTGCTCCAGTGATTTTAATACGACCAGCGCAATATCGCTGATATCGATGACCCCATCACCGTTCAGGTCCATCATTCGATTGCCTTCGTTCAGCGTTTTGCCTAATTGTTGGGCAATAAGTGCGACATCCTGGGCGTTCACCTTATGGTCTTTGTTGAAATCTTCAACATCGTAAGTGAACTGGACGCCAAGCTTTACATCTTCTGACAGCATGTAAGACAGCCTGGTCATGTCTGCATTCTTGTCGGCAAAAAACGACTGCTTCGTAAGTACTACTTCAGCAGGATCCCCGAATTGCTTCGGCTTCATCGTAATATGTGCAACGTCCACGCTGTTACCAAGCGCTCGGTCTCCTAACAGCGTGGCGATGATGTTGATCTTGCCATTTGCGCTATCCTGGTTCCAGCCTATATATGCGGTTGAACCGGAGCCGAAGCCACTGGCCATTCGAACATCAACCACTTCGAAGAGTGCCGGATCGAATTCCAGTGCTGCCTGCACGGCATACAAGTCGGTAATGTCTTTTGCTTGTAATGTTACGTCAAATGGTTCCCCCACGGATACTTCACCGTTAACCTTCAATTGCAAGCTGCCTGGTGATTGTCCTTCAAAGGTGACGTGATCATAATATCCGATCATCATATTCCATGCCGATGAATACATGGCAATCCTCGCAAATGCTGCCTGCTCCGGAGCAACACCGGTTGCGGAGATGTCGATCCATTGTTTTTGCGGCATGTCTTTAATAATCGTACCTGCAACCGTACCGATCTGGGTTCCGGATTTATCATAGAAATATAAAACAATGCCGGAATCGTCTGTGTTCGTACCATAAATTAGTCCCTGCTCAATATAGAGCTTCGCAGCAGCCGTATATTCACCGCCGCGGACAACCGGAATCGGATCGCTCAGATAGCTGCCTACTCCTTTAGTTTTGTCCTGCTCTTTATCTACTACCTTCAAGCTTTGTCCCGAGTCTCCGCAATAGCTCTGCTCGCTCGAGAGACTAAATTCAGTCACCGTTGTCGTATAAGCATTACTCCAGCCCGGAATCGTTCCATCCGTATTGAGCGGCTCTTCGAAGCATCCGTTTCTCACCGGCAGCGTCACACTGGTAGACTTGGAAACCGGAATCATCATCAGCTTCGTGCCATCGGTATAATAGATTTGCTCCTGTCCCTCGGCATCCTTCGCCAGCGTCATGAAGCTCATTTCGAAGTTGCTTGGCGTTAGCGAGCGATGCTCCAGCGTGACCGGATCAACCACCGTCATTCGATTCGCTAGGCCGGTATAGAGGAGACCATCCTCACCCCAGCGGAAGTAATACGGGCGCCACATGCCGTAATCCTTCACATCCGGATAAATATTTTTCTGCTTGACGATCGACAGATCACTCGGGTTCAGCGCGAAAAGAATCCCGTCGACGCCGCCCCACAGCAACCCGTCCTCACCAAAGGTAAGACCGCTGATCATGCGATGTTTGCCAAGCCCCTCTAACGTGGTGAGCTCCTTATGCATCGTCATTTCTTTTTTCACGGTATCAAATACGAAGACTTCCGGATTATTCGCTGGCATCGTCGTGTTCAATCCGCCGGATTTCGTTGTAGAACCATAGATCTTACCATCCTTATACGCAAGGCCGACAATGCTATGATCTTTAATCAGATCCCGATAGACTTGCTTCTCTCCGCTAGCCAAATCGTAAATCGTTAACGCGCCGCCTAATTGCCCATAATCCGGAATGGAGCCGATGATCAGCTTGCCGTCGGCGTACGCCATTTTATAAGGCCGGTCTTGACCTGATCCGATTTGGAACAGCAGTTTGGGTTCGCTCATCTTGCCACCGGATATGTCCGCCTCAAAAATATTACCGCCAGGATATACACCGTAATACACCTTGTTACCGGCAGACACGATTCCTTCCGCTTGCCCGACTAAGAAATTGGAGGACTCATTGGTTCTCGGATCAAATACACCGCCAACTCCACCAGGATAAGCCGTCATATAGAGACGCCCATCCGTCCCACGCTCCATATTATGGATCGGAATTGGTCCGCCCTTGGCAACAACGCCCGGCAAATCCTTGCGAATTCCTTTCTTAACATCAAGCGCTGACAATTTACCGTTAGACTGAATCGTGACGATCGTGCGATCCGAAGTTAATTCAGGATCCCCCATATCGATCCAGGCCGCTCCCCGCAAAGACGTAGCGAAGCTGATTCCGGTATTTCGCGTCGTAAGCGTCGCTAAATCTACCTCCAAGATGCCGCCGTGTGCAGGAACATAGGCTTTACCGTCTGCGACAGGGATCTGGTTGTAGCTCATCACACCTCTTCCGCTTACAGGGTCAACACCTATCGATTTATTTTCCCACTTCTGTGTCTCAAGGTTGTAGTACACCAGGATCAGGCCTGCATTTCCGCTCGCCTTAACGAAAAGGTATTTATCCACGACGGCCATATCGTAGGCAAATTCCAGCTCTTTATGTTCTACGCCGAGAATCCCCGGCACCTCATCCGAAATGACTTCTGTGGCCCCTGTAGTCACATTCACCTTCACAACCTCGAACGGGAGAGCCATGCCGGCATAAATATATCCATCATGGTACGCCATCGAACGGATATAATTGTGGTCAGCAAGCAAGCTGCCGTAATCCTTTAATTCCTGGGTCTTCGGATTGTAACGGTACAACTTGCCATGATCATAGGTACCGATATAGACATTGCCTTCCGGATCGGTCGTCATGGACCATACTGATTTCTCGCTTCCGATCACCTTCAGCTTCTGAACTTTCTTGGTCACCGGCGAGTAGCTCCACAGCTCACCCGTGCCTGACGATGTAATGGCGCCGATATAGACGGTTTTATCCGGTGCAATGACATGTCTCCAGGATTGGGCTACGCCCTCAAGCTCGAAATCCCGGATCAGCTGATTATTTTCCACATCAATCACATTAAATACCGCCGGAGTCGTGGATGCTGTTGTGTAAAGAACCTGCTTTCCATCTTCCATCCCCATCACGCCATCGTTAATTGAAACCGTACGAATCGGATAGCCAAGGTTCTCGGGCGTACCAAACTTTATTTTTGACAATCTGCTCCCGTGCTCTGAAGCTGCCTGCGCCCCTGACGGCAATAGCATACTCAGCCCCAGTGCAAAAATGAGTAATAAAGCTAGCAAACGATTTCTCATACCGTATAGGTTCATAGACAGTGCCCTCCTTCGTGCTAATTCAACAGCTTCGACAAGATCGCATTTGTCAGCATTTCGACATCCGCCTGATCAATTCTGCCGTCGTTATTGATATCGAATTTCCAATTCTCATTGGTCACCATTTGACCTGTCAGCTTGGCTACGGCCATTACATCATAGAGATCGATCTTGCCGTCTCCGTTCACATCAAGAGATGCTCTGCGAATCGAAGTGCTTGATCGATCATCCTCTGCACTAACATAAATCTTGTTGTTCTCGACTCCATCCGCATCCTGCACGCCGGAGCCTTGCAGCAGCGTAACATCCACCTTTTCCGCTTCACCTAACAATTTAAAGGTAACGTTCAATACCTGCTTATCGCCGCTAATGGTAGAGCCCGCTGGTTTTGACACATCGAATTTGAAAATGCCTGTCTCTTCAATGCTCCAATGTAAAGCTGCTGCTCCTCCAGCATTAAAATCATTAGCTACGGCAACACCTGCCACCTCAAGTACCGCCGGATCATAGGCCAAGCTTCCGGGTGCCGTCTGAACGTCTATCCCTCGGCTAAGCATAACCTTCGCTTCAAGGGGCTGGCTGCCTAAAATACCTGTCGACATTTGTAGATGCAGAGTGCCTGGGGCTTTCTCCTCCTGAGGTGAAGTCAAGGTGAAATCATCGTAAAATGCTCCCGACTCAGCCGTAAAATAGTTAGAGATGGAGGCTGCTATTCTTGCATGTTTAGCATTGGCCGGAGCAATACCCGTTACGGTAACCCGCGTCCATTCTCCAACTTTTCTTAAATGAACGATGTTCTCGCCGTCCTTATCCGTATTGACCTGTTTCCCGACTGCATCATAGAAACGAAGCACCAGACTTGCCCCGCCTGCATTCCCCGCATTCGGCGCGATATAGATCATCGCTGAACCGTTATATTGAAACCCTGGGGTGACTAAACGCGGATCGCTCTGCAAATAGATCGGCAATGTATTGGACTTATCAACAAGCTTGAGGCTCGAATTGCCGTAGTAACGCACATCCTGCGTTATTTCGTGTGATGTTCCTTCATTCGGAGCAAAAAACATGCTCCAGCCCGGGATGGTTCCATCTGCATTCAGCGGCTCCTCAAAGCCATGATTAAAGAGAGGTTTATTGGTATAAACCGCCTGAGTGACCGTAGTTTTCTGAAGATCAGCGTCAACATCTTCTGAAGTCAACGCCTCATCTTGTTCACTCACGGGCTCATCCATCTGGCCATCGACAGATTCGTCAACAGATTCATCAAGCGAACCCGAACCTTCAACAGATTCATCTGCTTGTTCCTCAGGGACGCTAATCGGTACATCACTCAATTGTTCATCCTGCCCGTCTACAATCATTTCCAAGTTCCTCGTAGAAGCCTGAATTGGAGCGGGAACGAACGTAATCGACGGCAGTGCCATCAATAATGCTAAAGCTGCAATACTCGCGATTCTTCGTGCTTTCTTTAATTTGGAGTCTATCATTTGTGATTCTCCTCCTTTAGTTCAATTGCTGAAGCATTTTCCAGATGAACACAGCCGTATCTGCGCGATTCGAAGACTGCTTCGGTACAAACCGGTTTTGCCCTGTACCCGATGCGAGATTCATGCCTCTTGCCTTGTTTACAGCGTCCTTCGCCCAGCCACTGATGGCCGCGTCGTCTGCGAACTTCTCACCGGAAGCCGCGATGTTATCAGGAATCAGGCTCAGGGTTTGCAATGCATTCATCGCAATAACGACCATCTGCTCGCGAGTCACCGGATCATTCGGTCTGAATGTGCCGTCGCCAAATCCGTTGATCATATGAAGCTGGCGCAACGTTTCAATCGATTCGTAATACCATGCATTCGCTGCAACGTCAGAATATACGGTCTCTGCCTTGCTGCCTTGCGCAAGCTGATCCAGAGCGAACGCGCTCACAATCATGGAAGAGAATTCGGCACGGGTCACTTGTTTGGCGGGGGAGAAGAGCATCTCCGACGTACCTTTTACGATATGTCTGGCTGTCAATACATCAATCGCATACTGGGCCTCTGCATAAATTCGGGAAGTATCCTCATAGGTCTTGGCGTATTCCATGATGCGATAAGTTCCTGCCTGTTTTACGCCAATCGTGAATTTCCCGGCGTCTGCCTGATGAACGGCTCCCCGCACATAATCCCAGGTTCCGGCAGTCGCGTTATAACGATATACACCAAGTTTGTTGGCATCCCGTCCAGCCAGTGTATATCCCATAACCGCCTTAAGCTGCACCTGCGCGATTTGCGGAGAATTCATAGTCCATTTGGACAAAGAAGCTTTAATACTTTGAAGCAATGCATCGCGCTGGCGCAAATCATCGTCGGCAATGCCATAGACTGCATCGATGCCCGTTCCCTGTTTGCTCACAGCTACCTGGGAAAGTCCTTCAAGGGTTGCTGCCGCAGCCTTCAGCAGGACTTCCTTATCCGCTGATGCTGGCTCCGATTTCATCCCGTTAAGCAGCACCTGGAGCATCTCCGCAGCCCGTACCGGATCCTTTTCCTTCAAAATGGCATTCAGAATCTCAGACATATCCTTGGACACTGGAGGAGTTGGTGTATTCGTTGATCCGGTCTGACCGGTTGTATCCACCGCCGGTTGACCGCTGTCCTGCTTTGAAATTTGGACCGTAACAGCCGCACCCAACCCAGTTGTAAGCGATTTCAAATCTTTGTATCCTTGTTCATTGGTAATCCTTTCACTGCTCACGGCTTTGACATGTTGGAGTTTGACCACTGCGTCTTTTTCTTGCCTTGCCTTGAACGTAATTTCTGCCAGACGAACAGACGCTTGCGGATTAGGCTGTAATTGCTTCCTGACTAGTGGAAGGTACAGCTTGCCCTCATTGGCATCGATCGTATAGGCATCAAAGGAATCGTAAGCATCACCCGCTTTAACATCCAAAACCTGCAAAGCCTGAGCATCGTAGGTTAACGCAACCTCGACGCCGAAGAGATCATTGAACCGTTCCCCAACAACTTGCAGCTTGAACGTATCCCCGATACGAACGTTATTGGAGTTGCTGCTGAGTGTAATCTGTGAGCCTTCAGCCGCGCTTACGTCCGTACTTCCGATCGAGAAGACCGTTGAACTGAACAAGATCAGGCATAGGGCAAAAATCATTTTTTTCATCCTTATTTCTCCTTTCTTCGGATCACACATGGAATATCAAATATGAATCTAGCTATTGCGGGGCACTAAGGAGTAGTAAAAGAAAAGCTCTAAAATCGATCCATAAGGTAGAAGACGGAGTTTTGCTTTGGAAACATGGCTTCGAGCACAGATAAATGCTGCGGTTCCAGAGCAGATTCGTCATACCCTTGCAGCAGCAGATGCATGAATTCCTCCTGCGTTAAGTTGATGCGGAGGTATTCGATCTCCGCGCGCGGAGCAGGCTCGACCGCAACTTGCCCATTCAGGTAATGAAAATAGGCCCGTTGTCCTGCGCATTCCCATTCGATTTGCAGGGATTGATCCGCATGCGCTCTACTATTTTGCAGCCTAATCTGGAAGACGGAAGCCAGCTTCGCCAGTAGAGGCTGGAATCGGATGATTTTCCACATCATATAAGGCAACGTCTTCTTCACCGCCCCCCATGCCAGGAAACGATCGATCAAGATATGATCGCCAGGAAGATTGGCCAGCATGCGTGTCGCTTCCGGTCGCTGTTCAGCCATGGCATGGAACAAAGGGAGGGCAGCACGATCCTCGCCCTTGAGGTAGCAGAGTTCATCCAAGTAGACCGTTCCGTCTTCCTCCGGCTTGGTGATATGCCCGTATGCTACGACAACCCCTTCACGCATAGCCAGCAGGCAAGTGGTTGCCTCCCATTTCGGCCATTGCAGACGATCCTGCCAATGGCTGGCCGGACGGATGACCGTACCGGTCCGATTCTCGTTAAATTGCTCATAAATGCTGGAAACAACATCCGTATAGGACGAATCGAACGGAAGAATATCATATTCAGAATTGCTGCTGGCCGAAATGCTAGCGATGTCTAATTCGTACATCGTCTCAGGAACGATACTCCAGCCGGCTTTCTCATAGAACGGGTTGATCACGGCAAATAGCAGGGAGAGGTCATATTCCTGCTGCTCCATCCATGCTGTGATATGGTGCAAAATTTGCCTGCAATGCCCTTGTCCCCGATATTCAGGAACCGTAGCTACGCTGCCGATCCCCCCGATTTTCACCGCTGCATCGTTCAGGCGGCCGATAAAAGGGAAGAGTTGTACGGTAGATGCGATATCCTGCTCCTGCGCGGCGATCCAGGTGGTGGACAAATCGTAAGTTGAATCATGTTCTATACGCTTTTGGAAAAAGTCTCTTCCATCGGGAAATACATTTCCCAACATGTCATAAACGGCTTCCAATTCAGCGCGGTTTGCAATACTGCGAATTTCTGACTGTTGGCTTGTCATGGAATCTAGCCCTCCGATCGCAAAAGAGTGAATGCTGTTGCCTAGTATTTGATGACTGTCGCGATTGTTTCTGTCGGCTTTCTATAATTCTCATAGGCCTCTGCGGCATCATCTATTGCATATACATTTGTGATGAGCTTCTTGATCGAGATTCGCCCCTCTGCAAGTAAACGAATGTATTCCTCTACGTTTCGGCCCTCCGTCCAACGGACATAGCCGATCGGATAATCCCGATTCTCCCTTTCATACTGCGCGTCATACCGGCCGGGGCCGCCTGCGCGCGATATAAGCACCTGCGCTTCCTTCCCGAACATAAGCTCTCGGGAGAACTCGGCCGTCAAATCGCCGACAATGACGATTTTCCCGCGATCCCGAATCCATTTCATCGAGCTATTCATCAAATGCTCCCCTGGGCCGCTGGCACAGTGCAGAACCGCATCCGCCCCAAAACGTCCGACAGCATCCGTGAGTCGTGCTTCCATTACCGCCTGGTCCTGATACATATGAGCGAATCCGCGCTCTTGCAGCATGGCGACCCGGTCACCTCTTACATCGAGGCCTACGGTTCTGTAAGCAGCCGCACCGGCAATCTGCGTGATGAGGTTGCCGAGTATACCGAGCCCAACGATGACAACCGACTCTCCGAACCGCAAATCAGCCATACGAAGCGCATGAATAGCAATCGCGCCAAGACCGGCAAAAGCAGCCTCCTGCGGATCGACGTGATCGGGCACGGCGGCAACCAAATTCGCTGGAACGGCCAGCCATTCTGCATGATGTACATAGGGCGCGCCATAGCAGGCTACAAGCTGGCCTGCCCGAATATGATCCACGCCTTCCCCGACCTGATCGACAATGCCGACGGCATTGTAACCAAGCGTTGCGGGCTGCTCCGAACCCTTCCTGACAAAGATCATTTCCGTACCCGGACTAATCGCGGAATACATCGTCCGTATCAGGACGTGACCGTTCAGCAATACCGGCTTCTCTCGCTCCGCAATTATAATTTTTCCATTCTGTGTAGCAATCGTCTTCATCGCGTAGTCACTCCACATTATTCATTCGAATTTTGTTTTCGATATTCACTCGGAGAAATACCATAATACTTTTTGAATGTCGTCGTGAAGGTGGAGGAATTCATATACCCTGTCTTTTCCCCGATATCACCGATCGACAAGGAGCTGTCCTTCAGCAGTTCTTTCGCGTGCGATAGTCTCACTTTATTGAGATACTCAACGTAGTTGATCCCAAAAGTCCTTTTAAAATAGCTTGAAAAATATTTTGGCGACGTTCCCGAGATTTCCGCAATCTGATCCAGATATAAATTCTCCATATAGTGCAGCTCGATGTACTGCGAAATAAAGTTAGGATTGAGACGGTTCGTCTCCTCCTGTTTGCTGTGTTTGGCAATATGCTTCGCTGCTTCTATCAGGGCACGCTCGATATCCAGATAATCATGGGCATAATCGATCCTCTGCAGAAACTGCTGCTCCAGCTTATACATTTCATCATCTGCGTTGGCAGTTACACTCGCATGTCTCAGCAGGTACAGGAACATCGTTTTGGCGATATGCGCCATCTGGTGATGATGGACATTTCGTTTCGCGTTCTCCCTGAGCGTCTCGGAAATGATCTCTTTGGCCTCCTGCAGCTTGCCATTCGACATGTAGTTGGACAGCTTTTCGATTCGATCGAACGGGAAATACAGACTCCATCCGTAATGAATCTTTTCTACATCGAGCACATTCGACGGTTCATTCACGGCTCTGTATAACAAGCCATTCATGGCGCTGCGATATGCCAGCTGATAATTCATCAGTTCGGCAGCATACAGCTTGCTCACGCTCGCCCACACCGAATAACCCGGCAGCTCTTCCTGTTCCAGATTCGCGCACAACCGTTTCAGGCGCTTTAACAGCACGGCCCGATCACTTGGCTGCCCCATGCCAACAAACGAGACAAAATGAAGGTTTTTGTCATAGATCACATGGACATCATCACTTTCCTCCTGCAGAACCGTAGTCAGAACCGCAGCGATTCTCTCCACGGGCATTGCCGATTGCTGCTCTTTGTCCTTCTGATCCAAATGAAACATAATCAATACAAAATATTTGCTGTGTACGGTATCGCTGTAGCTGCTCTGCAGCTGTAAATCATGATCGGCAGCGTAAGCGTATTCATCGACAGCTTGCAGAAATAAGCTTCGGCGGGCTTCCGACTCCGCTAGCTTCAATTGTTGCCTGGTCTCATCGATCTCCATTTGCATTTTCACGACGCCGCTTAAAATTTTGCGGAAATCATTCCCTCTGCTTGTGCCGCCAAGCTGACGAATGATCTTCTTGACCGGCCTGTTCAAATAAATGCTGAGAAGTACAGACAGCAGGACCGCGCTGATGATGGCTGATAACATAATCATTTCATTGGCTCCGATGACGGAATCGATATTCTGGAACTGGTACGGCACCTTATTGATATAAACAAAATCGTTAAAATCCGACTTGTAAAAGTTGTATTGATAGTCTTCTTTCTTCAAAGAAGCTTCTTGGGACGAATTGAAATAGACCTCGTCAATTATTCCCGATAAATCGGAATTCGTGTCCGTACTCAGAATCACGCTGCGGTCTTGATCGAGTACGATAAGCGAAGCGCCCGGAATCATCAGCTTCTGGTTTACATATTTCAGCAAGGCTGCCTCATCAATGAGAAGGACGATGTTTTTGTTCGAAATCCGGACCTTATTCCCGCCGGCGGCGATCATCAGCTTTTTCCTTTGCCACGATGCATCCGTTGCGACTTTGAAATATTGCCCGGGCATCACCTTAAAGCTGTTTTTTCCCTTCATATACGTGCGCCAGTAATTCTCGTTATACAAGTCATGCTTGTATTTCTTATCGAACAATTGGCTGAGACTGCTCGTACCGATGGAGGTGATGGCCAGATCTATATCATCATAGAATACGATGACTTCCTCGATGAAATCCACGGAGGAGACGAGCGCTGCAATGCTATCCCGCATTGTATAAACCTTAGCCATGTCAATACGCCCGTCTTCTTCCGATTCCAGACTGCTATAAGGAAGCCCGTGAATGGTATGGATGATGTTGTTGATCGTCCGAAAGCTGTTGTCGAAAGATTGAATCATTGTTTTTACCGCAAGAGTGTTGTTTTGTGCGACTTTCTCATAGATACCGGAGATGGAGTTTTTGTATACAATATAATTGGATACATACATGATACCGATGACTAGGAGCAGCGAACAAAAAATTTGCACGATACCCAGATTCGTAAAAAAGCGCTTCAAGGAGTAGTCATCCTTTCTCATAATTGTTTATCCAATCAATTATACATAAGAAGAAATGACTTCGTCGTCCTATTTATCCCTTCTCAGAACCTAACATGACACCCTTCGCAAAGTATTTTTGAGCAAACGGATAAATCAGTAAGACAGGAATCATCGACAGCACAATCGTCGCATTCTTCTTCGCTTGCGGGGCGAGTGCCGCCGCATCGACCAATCCAGTCTTTGTGCCTTCATCGAAGATGAGCATATCTCGAAGAACGACCTGAAGCGGATACATACTTGAATCCGTTAAATAAATCATCGGCAGGAAGAAGCTGTTCCAGTGGCCCATGAAATAAAAGAGCCCGATGGACGCCAACGCTGGCTTGGATAGCGGAATGACAATGTTGAACAGGATCCTGTATTCAGAGGCCCCATCGATCAGCGCCGATTCACGGACCTGCGAAGACATACTCTCATAGAAGCTCTTCAGAATGATGAGCTCCATCGTCCAAATCGCATTTGGAATCACGAGTGCCCATACCGTATCGGTAAGTCCCAGCCCATGTACGATCAGATAATTCGGAATGATGCCCGGATTAAGGAACATCGTTAGCACGATGCCTATCATCCAATATTTACGCCAGATGAAATCAGGACGGGACAACGGATAAGCCGCGATCGCAGTCAGCAGTAAGTTGATAAAGGTCCCGAATCCTGTATAGAATATCGTATTTAAGTACGCCCTCGGTATCCGATCGTCTTTTAGAACATCCAAGTAAGCATCAAAGTTAATGCCTTTGGGAAACAAAGTGATTTTCCCCTGAACAACGGAAGCCGTATCACTTATCGATATCGAGAAAATATAAATGATCGGATAAACCGTAATAAGACCAACGCAGCATAGGAGCAGGGCGTTGATGACTCCGAACAGGTTAAGCTTTGATTCTCCTACCATAGCCCTTTACCTCCAGCCTTTCTGCTTATGAAGTTTGCCGACAGCAGCATAATCATGGCGATTAAAGCTTCAAACATGCCAACAGCGGCAGCATAGCTGTAATTGGATTCAATCAAACCTTTTCTGTATACATAAGTGGAGAATACATCTGCTACTTCGTATGTCGTCGGCGTGTAGAGCAGCAGTACCTTCTCATATCCGATACGAAGCATATTGCCCGTTTTCAAAATGAACATAATGAGAATCGTCGGCATCAGACTAGGAATCGTAATATACCAAAGGCTCTTCAATCTGCTGCATCCATCCACCCTGGCTGCTTCATACAGCGTTGGGCTAATACCGGCGATCGCAGCGAGATAGATGATGGCTTCATAGCCCATGTTCGCCCAAATATCCGACGCGACATAAATGGTACGGAACCACTCAGGCATAATCAAAAAGTAAATTTTCTCAAATCCTAGCGCGGCAATCAGCTTGTTGATCAAGCCGCTGCTTGGCGATAAAAAGTCGATCACCATGCTGCAAATAATGACAACGGACAAAAATGCCGGTAAATAGGTAAGCGTCTGAATTGATTTTCCAAGCCACTTCACCCGAAGTTCATTGAGCGAGATCGCCAAAAGAATCGGAATCGGAAATCCGAATATCAAATTGAAAAAACCTAATGCCAGCGTATTTTTGAACAGCAGCACGAAATCATTGCTTGAGAAAAACTTGACGAAATGCTTGAGACCGACCCACTTGCTGCCCAAGATGCCTTCGAATACACTATAGTCCTTGAAGGCAATCGTTAAGCCGAACATTGGCCCGTATCGGAAAACAACATAAAATATGAGGCATGGCAGAAAGAGGACCAATAGCTGTCTGTCCCGTTTCATATGCTTCAGCGTCCCGGTCAGTGACGCGGTAACCCGTGACGTAAGTGTTGACTTATTCAGTGTAAGGACCTTCTCCGTGTTGGGGTTTGGCACGTTTCTTCTCCTCCTGGATGCTGATGAATGGCACTTTGGAGCATAAAGCCCTTCATGCCATTCATCATCCTAATCATCCTAAATTATTCTATTTATTGGCATCATAGCGTTTTTGAGCCTGGTTATACACGTCAGCATACTTGCTTGCACCCATCTTCTCAGCTTTTGCCAGCCAATCAGCCCATTCCTTGTCTCCATAGTTCTTGTTAACGATATACTTCGCATTAAATTCATTCATAGATTTCATAATCGAGGTTTGCAGTTCAGCAATTGTAGCGATTTCTTCCTCGGTTAGATTGAGTATAGGATCCATCGGTTCAAATTTGTTGGCAGATACAATCTTATCTTGAGCTTCTTGTTCTTTCTCCGTGAAGTTGTAGTATACAGAGCGATGATCCGGATTCAGGTACATGCCCTCAACCCACATGCCGTAATTCTCTTCCAATGCTTTGATCTCTACCGTTGCTAGATCTTTTAATTCTGGATATACCGGCTTACCTTTGTCATCGAAGTTAAAGTTTACGCCCTCAACACCAAGCGTAATCAGCTCTGAACCCGATGGGCTCGTTAAATAGTCAAGCAATTTGAGTGCAGCTTCTTTATTCGCGTTATTGGCCACCGAGATCCCGAAGTCTGCATCGATCTTTGGCAGCGTGCGGATGTTGCCCGTAGGTCCGACCGGATTGCCGTAACGTAGGTTATACTCAGGATTTTCCGCGCTGACTTGGTTGTAGAACAGTTCAAGACGTCCGATCCAGTCCCATGTCACGAATGATTTGCCGGTCGTCATTTTGGCCGTCCAGGATTCACTCGTAGCGGTCAGGAATTCTTGGTCCAGCAACCCTTCGTTATACAGCTTTTTCAGGAAATCGATCATTTCTTTATACTCCGGCTGTGTGCCGGCGAATTTCCATGTTTTATCGGACTCGGCATAATAGGCAGGATAGCTCATGCCGCCGATGCCCCAGCCGTAAGCAAGATCTCGAAAGATATCTTCTTTCGTTTTGGAAGCCATCGGATAGGAATCCGGATAAATTTCTTTTAATTTTTTCAGCGCCTGATAGAACTCTTCCGTATTGGTCCATTCCGGAATATTGTTTTTATCGAAAATATCTTTGCGATACATCATGCCGTGGTTAACGTCGCGGTTCATGTTATAAATCGGCCATGAATAGAGCTTGTTATTCTCATCGCCGAATGAATTGGCAACCCATGGATTCTCATCAACATATAATTTTTTGAAGTTCGGCAGCATATCCACATAGTCATTGATAGCCACGACCGCTTTTTGTTGGCCGATTTTCTTCAGCTCAGAAGGTTTAAGCCCGTTGAAAATATCCGGAAGCTTACCGGATGCGACGATCAGACGAAGCTTGTCTTCGAATGTCGCCGAAGAATAGTTTTGGAATTCTACGGTAATCCCCGTGCGTTTCTCAATTTCCTTCGCAACCAGCTTGTCGTTAAGCGGCGTTTCACTAACGACCATCCAGGTGATCTTCGTTGGCTTATCGACGAGCGGAAGCTTTAATCCCCCGGTATCGCCATATTGTTTCGAGGTATCTTCCACTACTGTGTTGCTTGGCGCATTCGCTGTTTCATTTGAAGCTTTCTCATTCTTGTCGTTGCTCCCCGAACCGCATGCAGCCAGCAGTGAACCTGCTAACATCAGGACAAGCGCCATGCTGAGAATCCTTTTTGACATGTTTGTTCCTCCCCTTGTAATATGTGATGATTTTCTTCGTGCCCGAAGCGTTCATTCGGACAATTCAAATTGTAGATGGTGGAAAATATTTCGTAAATGAAGCGTTTTCATTTGCTGTTGTTTTTTGACCCGAAATATGATGGAAAACCAGGAAAAACCTTATATATCAAGCGATTTCTTAGTGTGGAAAAAGCTAAAGAGGTGGAAAATGCTTTATAAATATTTCGCTTTTTTTACTTTCCGTATTTCCACAATTCATTCCATTTGATCAAACGAATATAAATCAGCAGGGCATTCCAATTTCTTATAAAAGGACAGGGTTCCCCGATCGCCTGCTCTCCTCGGCTGCCTCTACAAAACGGATAACTTCCAGGGTCTCCTTTGAGTCCAGTGGAGGGGTCTGCGTATGGAACAGAATCATAACCTGTTCAAGCAAGCTGGCATAAACAGGTTTTCTATCTAAATCAATCTCGACCGCTGAGATTTGTCCCTCCCGGTGAATGATTGCGCTGAAGGGAGTTTCAGGCAAGCGGCTGAGCCTGACCGTTCCCGAACGCCCATCTTTCCAAATCGCAGCGATTACATCATAATCTTCCGTCGTGGTTACACGGACTTCCGAGCAGCCCTTGCCCATAATAGCATAGAGGAGCTCAACCGAATGAATGCCATACCAATAATAGTAGGATTGTGTGGGTTCCACGGCCAAAGGGCCGCCGACATCAGCGCCAGTCACAGCCACAGCGCCTCCACGTTCTAAATCATCCGATATTTGCTGGGCATATCTCAAAGCTGAACTGCTCATCAACGGAAGCTGATGCTGCTGGGCGATCCGAAATATCTCTTTGGCGTCCCCGCTGTTTAGCGCTAACGGTTTATCGATAAAGACCGGTTTGCCGTATGGAGCGATCCGCCTGAACTGATCCAGATGTACCCGGCCATCCGCGGATGTAAGCAAGATGGCGTCACAATTCGCAGCAACCTCCTCGGGACTATCCAATTTCCGGACACCGAACTCGGTTTCGAGCGTCGCCATAAAACCTTCCACCCGATCTGCGCTAAGCGGGAAGTCTAGCGACCCGCCTAAAAAAGCTGCTACAACTTTCCCTCCCGGCACATGATTCGCGTCGGTTGGGTCGTTGAGCAGCCTCGTAAATGCAACAGAATGGGAGGAATCCGTACCAACAAGACCTATGTTTATAGAATCCACCTTGATCTCCCCTTTCCAGATAACTGCTAGTCGCTAGTCCGCCGACAACCTCTGTAGTGCAATAGCCGCAAGCAAGGAGGCACCAAGCGGAATGCATTCCTCATTCAGTTCATATTTCGGATGATGAAGCCCGTAAGCGCTGCTCGCGTCAACGGCAGGACCCGAGCCCAGCCAGAAGAAGCAGCCTGGCACATGCTGCAAATAGACGGAGAAGTCCTCACCCGCCAAGGTCGGATCCGCCACGACTCTCCGCTCAGTTCCGATCATGCGGTCAATCACTTGCTCAACATGGCTCACGCATTCATCATGATTCACCAAGACCGGCGTTTGCTCGATGTAATGAAGCTTCGCCTTACATTGGTAAGCTTCGGCAATTTGCTTCACGATCCGTTCTATTCTTTCAGGCATTTGCTGCTGAACCTTCGCATCAAATGTGCGAATCGTCCCCGTCATTTCCGCGTAATGCGGAATGACATTGTTCGCTTCTCCCGATTTGATGCTGCCGATCGTGACCACGACGGGATCGAAGGGAGACATCTCTCTGCTGACAATGCTCTGCAGCGCCATGACGATGGCCGAAGCGCACACGACCGGATCTATGCTCTGGTTCGGAATCGCGCCATGTCCGCCTCGGCCCTCTAGATGAATTTCGATCCGGTCCACAGAACCCATCAAGGAACCGCAGCGTGTAGCCGTCATTCCCGCTGGCAGCGTCGGAAGATTATGCAGGCCATAGATCTCATCGACGCCCTCCAGTGCCCCCTGCGCAATCATCGCCTTCGCCCCCGCATTAATCTCCTCGGCCGCTTGAAATAGAAAGCGGACGGTGCCCTTTATTTTTACGGCTGCAAGCAGTTTGGCCGCGCCAAGCAAAATGGCCGTATGCGCATCATGTCCGCATGCATGCATCATACCCGGGCGGGTAGAGGCGAACTCGAGACCCGATTGCTCATGAATCGGAAGGGCATCCATATCGGCACGAAGCGCAATGACCGGCCCCGGCTGCTCCCCCTTCAGTTCAGCGACAATGCTGAATCCGCCGACTCCGGCCCGAAATTCGAGTCCGAGCTGCTTAAGCTGCTCGGCAACTTTGGCAGCCGTCTCCGACTCTTGCAGGCTGAGTTCGGGAAAACGGTGCAGGTCCCTGCGAAATGCGATCAATTCCGCCTCAAGCTGCTTGCCCGATTGAACGAATGTTGACAAAGTCATCGTCAACCCTCCTCATTAGCATAAAGTTCTTTCATCATCTTTCTGCCCGTAGGTGTCTGCGCAAGACCGCCTAAAGCCGTCTCACGATGCTTCTCAGGCATGGCGCTTCCCACCTCTAGCATAACATCGATGACTTCATCCGATGGAATGACGCTTTTAATGCCTGAGAGCGCCATATCCGCAGCGGCCATTGCCGTGACGGCACCGAAGCCGTTCCTGACGATGCAAGGGATTTCAACTAGGCCTGCGACCGGATCACATATAAGGCCAAGCGTATTTTTGAGCGCCAATCCGACCGCATGCACCGCCTGTTCCGGCGTGCCGCCGCGCAGCTCCACCAATGCTCCGGCCGCCATGCCGATCGCAGAGCCTATCTCAGCCTGACATCCGCCTTCGGCACCCGACACGAACGAATTATTGGCGATAACGTAACCTATGGCTCCCGCGCTGAAAAGCCCCTGGACCATATACGCATCGCTCCAGCCAAAACGCTCCTGCGAGCTGACGAACACGCCTGGAATGATGCCGCAGGATCCTGCCGTCGGCGTAGCTATAACCCGCCCCATGGAGGCATTTATTTCAGAAACTGCCAAAGCATAGGCCATCGCGGTGCAGGATTCCGCTCCTAGAGAAGGAACGCCGTTATGCAAATACGAATGAACCCGTCTGGCATCGCCGCCCGTTAATCCGCTGCGGGGTTTCGCGTCGCTCTCAATCCCTTTGTGAACCGCTTCTTTCATAATTTCATAATACGCGGCCATTTGTTCTATCACTTGCTGAGCGAGTTTTCCCGTCTCGGCGGCCTGCTCCGTCATCATCAGCTGTCCGATCGTGACCGATTCCTCTTCACATAACCGAATCAATTGCTCTAAATTCGTAAACCTCATATGCTATCCCCCTTAGCGGTGAGATGAATAAGGCGAACCCTGTAAACATCAGATATTTCGGCAATCCTGCCGATAAATTCGCAGTCCAATATCTCATCGCTCTCAATCACGGTGAGGGCATCGCCGCTTCTGGACTTTCGGTCAACCTCCATATAGCCGATATTGGCATCGGCATGCTTGAAAATATCCATCATTTCAGCCAGAATCCCGCGCCGGTCAGCATGAAAGATCAGTAGGGTCGGATAGATCGCCGTAAATTTCACGTCGAAATCATCGATGCTGACGATCTCAATATTGCCGCCGCCGATGGAGCTGCCCGTCACGAAAATCCTGTGCTCCCCCCGCTGAAGTATCATTGTTGCTGTATTGGGATGTACCCCGACCTTCTGGGCTGAACGAACATCTACTTCCATACCGGCATCCTTGGCGAGGTCATAAGCATCCCTGATCCGCATATCATCGGTATCGTAATTCAGTAGACCGGCAATCATCGCAAGATCCGTACCGTGACCACGGTAGGTTGCAGCGAAGGAGCCGTAAAAAATGATCTCTGCACGCTCCGGCAGCGCCCCAAGCGCATGGCGGGCCGTTCTTCCAAGGCGAACGGCTCCGGCGGTATGGGAGCTGGAGGGGCCTACCATGCTCGGACCGATAATCGAAAATACATCCTTAAACCGCATGCTTAAGCCCTCCGCTTTTATTTGTCGCTAAGCCACGCTGTAAGATGCTCAGATACAAACGCATCATCGTGCAGATGTGGATACTCCCGATAGACGCGATCAATCTCTTCCAATTGTCCCGGAGACAAGGTTTCATTCGGATTCAGGCACCATGTGCCCTGCAGCAACCCTTGACGGCGCAGTATTTCATGAATCCCTGGGATACAGCCTGCAAAATGGTGCGCCGGATCAAAAAATGCTGCATTTGTATCCGTCACTTGCACGTTTCGCGTCAGCCATTCTTTCGATATTTCGCCGTTAGCACGGGCAAGCTTGATTTCCTCCAGCAGTTCTACGGCTTTTTTCGTCCACACGGCCCAATGGCCAAGCAAGCCGCCAACAACAGCTTTCTCTACCGTCTTGCCTTCTACTTCAAAACGATAAGTCGTTAACAGATCATTGATGATATTGTCATCATTTCCTGTATATAGCGCAATTTCATCGCGTCTGCTTGAATAGCACACGGCACGGGCAACATCAATCGTCTGGTAGCGATTGAATGGCGCCATTTTGATGGCAACGACGTTGGGGATTTCCGCAAATTTGCACCAAAAGTCGAAGCTGAAAAGTTGGCCGCCTACGGATGGCTGTAAGTAGAAGCCGATCACAGGCATGATCGCTGCAACCTGCTTCGTTCTCTCCAGAATATCTTGTTCGCTCCAGTTAACAAGACCGCCCATGCTCAGCAGAGCCGCATCATAACCAAGCGATTGCGCTAACAGCGTTTCGCTTATGGCCTGCTCCGTAGGTCCGCAAATACCTGCTACCTTAAGGAATGGACGCGCTATATTCGCTTTCGCGATTTCTTCAGCAGCCATCCGAAGTACAGGCTCATATAAATTGTACGGTTCATCGCGGATTTCAAATTGCGTCGAATGAACGCCAATCGCGATCCCGCCTGCTCCTGAAGCCGCATAATAACGGGTTAGCGCCCGTTGATGACGTTCGTCCAATTGCCGATTCTGATCCAGCGCCAAAGGATGCGCCGGTATGACGAGTCCCTCATGCAGCGCTTTGAACAATTCAGGTGACAGTGTTGCAGCAGCCATTAGAATTTCCCCTTTCTTTCCTGGAAATGGGTGGGTTTATTCCACGTCGTTCCGCCCGCTTGAATCCATTCCGCGAGCCAATCGATCATTTGAAGCAAGGATACCGAAGGATAGCCGAAGCGCTGATGCGATTTCGAGGCGTTATTCAGCAGCGCCAGCTCAGATTCCGTGTCTTCGAATATCGCATCCTTCCCGAGCCGCTTGGCGAATTCTTCAGCAGCCCAGCGGATCGACATCGTCTCAGGCCCTGTAATGTTCATAATGCTAGGCGGATTCGTACATTCCGTCAGGCAGCGCAGCGCCATCTGATTGGCATCTCCCTGCCAAATCACGTTCGCATGTCCCATGGTCAGGTTAATGGCACGTTGTTCATTGACGGACTTTGCGATTTCGAGCAGCACGCCATAGCGCATATCCATCGCATAATTCAAGCGATAGAACAGCATCGGGGTCCCGTTTTTATGGGAATGGAACTCAAAAATACGCTCACGGCCCAAGGTGGACTGTGCATATTCTCCCATCGGTTCGGGAGTTACTGACTCGCTGGCTCCGCCGCTGCCGATCGGCATGAAAGGGTAAATATTACCCGATGAGAACACGACGATCCGGGAATCCTTATATTTCTCCGCTACTCTGCCCGGCAAGTAGGTATTCATGCCCCAAGTGAAATACTCTCTGCCTGTTGTTCCGAATTTATTGCCTGCCATATAAATAATGTTATCGGCATGAGGCAGTTGCTTCAGCTCATCATCATTCAACAGGTCACAGGAAATCGTCTCGACCCCGGCATCCTCCAGCTCGCGTCTTGCTTCTTCGTTTGAAAACCGCGATACGCCGATCACGCGCTTGTTCAATCCGCCTTCACGAACCGCATTTTGCGCCAACCGGGCCAGGCTCGGTCCCATTTTTCCGCCGACGCCAAGAATCAGGATATCACCGTCTACTGAAGATAAGTCTTTTACCAATGCCTCGGAAGGATCGGCTAGCTTTGCTTCCAATTCCGCTAATGTTTTCAATGCGCTTTTCCCCTTTCTCCATGTGGATCTGTCTCCATCATACCGACAGGAGGGATATAAAGACAAATCTATAAATCGTCTTTAAATCGGCAAATCCATTACATCATCGTCTGATCCTTCAAAAAAGAGAAACGGTAAATTTGACGCGGTCTTCCCTTCGGCACCTTCTCCATGCTGGAAATATCAACGAGCCCGTTATCGATCCAGAGGAGCAGCAGACGGTGTGCGCTTCTTACTGTAATATCAAGCAGAGTGGCAAGTTCGTGAACCGTATATTCGTATTTGCCGAATTTCGAGGTATGAGAGAGCAGCCTACTTAAATAAGCGCTTGTCATGCCGGCGTCCTCCGCTTTCTTGATCAAAGCGGTATGCGTTGGCGACAGCACGGTTTGTATTGGATCTGACATTTCGAGCGGCCCGATCAAGGTCAGATCCTCGCGGATAATAAAGCAGGTATTTCCCCCGGCTTCCCTCGATTTGCGGAGCGCAGCCCGCGCATGGGTTCCCGCCTCATTGGCCGATGTCCCGAATCCGACGCCGAAGCTCAAGGAGATTCCGAACGATAAGCTGGCGTCTTTAGCTAGCGGAATCGTCTTGTAGCCGCCGGTTTCCCTCTCGAATATGCCTCTTGTCGTGAAAAATAAATACTCATCTCCACCGATGGGCGTCAAATAGCCGTCCAGCGATTCGACATAGTCGAGTACCATGCGGTGTATGTCCAGCTTCAGCTTCTGTACCTCATGCTCGTTATTGCGTTTCATGACCAGCTTGCCGAACTCATCCACCTTTATCATGCCGACGACAATCTGCGATTCCTTGATACGGCGCGATTCCGTAGATAGAAGCGCACGCTCCAGTGTCACGCTCATATCCTGGTCCGAAGGAATAAGCCATTCATTCGCTGCCTGAGCGGCCGACAATCTGCGGGCAACCGATTCCACCCCGGTAATGGCAAATGAACAAACTCCCGTGTTCAGTAGATTGTGGTGGAATACAAATAGCTTGTCCGGCGAGGCATGCGCGGGTCCGTTATAGACAACTACCTGGGTATGTTCGATCCCTAGGTCTGTCAGGACATTCATCACCATGGATTTCGTGAGCGAATCGATGGAAATACCGCCGCTCAGGTGATCCGTCTGCAGGGCACGAAATAATGTTTTATAAAGACCTGTTCCCGTTAACGGGACATAATGCACCGGAATCGTTGCGTTCACATGATCTTTGACCTTACGATGTGCTTGCGCGTCGAATAAAAGAAGTACCTCTACCTCCATCATCAATGTCTCAGCAACGGAGGGGACTTCATCCACGTCGTTCACAATCCGAACCACCGGTGTAAACGTCGGGAACGCCTTAATCACTTGTAATAGCTTGTCTACGACTTGCTGCATTCCAATGATGCCAATCTTGATTTGCATGTTAGCTAATCATTCCTTTCATTGAGAGTTTCTCTTTGGCCTGTGCCGGTTTTTGTCGTTTCAATGCATACACGCCAACACTGTATCCTCCCACAACTCCTAAATCGTAATCTTAGCTCTATATTAGCGAACTTAAATCAACTTTAAAAGAACCTTGAAATAAGTTTAAAAACATCTTGTAAGAAGCGGAAAAAGAGGCTAATATATTTTTATTGACTGAATTATTAATTTATAGTCATTAAAAGGAGGGGGATTATGCCTAAAATTGTCACCGAACATGAAAAAGAAATGGTGATAGAAGCGATGTATACCAAAGGGATTGAATTGATTCGTAAGAAAGGCGTAAAGCGGGTTACTGTGGAGGATATCACCATTGCGACCAATATCGGTAAAGGTTCCTTTTACTCGTACTACAGCTCCAAAGAAGAACTTCTCTATACGATCATAAAAAAGAGCGAGAATAGAATGTTTGAGAAAGTAGAGTCCGTTTTGTCCGAAAAAATAAGATTGAAAGAGCGGATTGTAAAGGCATTGAAGGAAATCTATTTGGCAGCGGACAGTATTGTTTTCTACGTTTCTCCATCGGATATTGAGTATCTGCTTCGCAAGCTTCCAGATGAGGCGGCAGACTCGGAAGCATCAAAATCTAACGACTTTTTTAGCAGGACGCTGTCGCTTTGCGGCATTGACGAATCGAGATGCGAGATGGATGTGCTTGCCTATTTAATGAATACACTCCATTTTATTGGATCGACAGATATGCCTTTTGGTGAGCGGGGAAGAGAGAAGGCCTTGGATATACTGGTCCATTCCATTGCCGACTATATGGCGGGGGGAGCAAAGCAATGAGCATTTTATGGATCGTTTTAGGCGGATTGCTTGTATTGATGGTTTATTTGGTTCTGTTTGTCCAGTACAAGAAAAAGAAGAAGGCAAATCAAATTCGGATCACTCCCATGAGTAATGGCATTGATTGCAGAGAATTCGTAACCATCGGCGGCATTTCGCAATATTTGCATCATCGGGGCGAGGACATTGATAATCCTGTGATGCTGTTTCTGCACGGCGGGCCAGGGGAGCCTATACTGCCGTTTGCCCAAGAGTTTCAGATCCCATGGGAGAAGCGTGTCACGGTCGTACATTGGGATCAAAGAAATAGCGGCAAAACCTATTTCAATAATGATCCGAAACAAGTTGCGCCAACAACCACAGTTGATCGTATCGTTCAGGATACATATGAAATTGTGGAATATTTGAAAAAAAAGTATCACAAAGAGAAGATTATCATTTTGGGACATTCATGGGGCTCGGTGCTAGGCAGTCTGTTCAGTAAAAAATATCCGGAGCTTGTGCAGGCTTATATCGGCGTTGGGCAGGTTGTCAATATGATTGACAATGAACGCGTAGGCTATGAAAAAGTACTGGAAGCGGCGAAAGAAGCGGGCAACGACAACGATTATCGAGCTCTTCTTCGTTTGAAACCTTACCCTCCGCTCGCATTCCATGACGAAATGATCAGGAAACTTACGAAGGTACGCAAATTTCAAAGAAAGTATAAGTTATCGGCTGGACCTACGAGAGAGCTTATCATCAATGCTTTATGTTCACCATTTTATACGCTCAAGGATATGAGATATTTTTTCATCTCCGGAGCATTTGGTGATGGACATCGTCATATTTGGAAATATTTAATGGAATCGTTCGATCTGTCATCTATGGGCGCAACGTTTGAAGTGCCTGTCTTTTATATCCATGGCGAGCAGGACTGGCAAACACCTTATCCGCTGGCACAGGAATTCTTTTCAACAATACAAGCGCCGCTTAAGCTGTTTTACTCCATCCCGGATGCGGGTCATATTGCCATGCTTGACCAGAAGGAGAAATTCAATGAGGCGTTATTTGATATTTTGGAGCGAACGAATGGTATGGCGACGGCCAAGTGAGTCTCTGCACGGGCTCAAGGGCTCTGACAGGTTGCCAAGAGGTGGGCTGTTCACAGCCCTCTTTTGGGCTTTCCGTTCGACAGCATGCAAACAAGAACTTTAGTCGGTCTCTTCCATGAGGCCTTCTAAATCGATCATCAAATCAGGGATCCACGCTTCTGAACCCGGAATGGTGTCAGTCCCTCCATATACAAGCCATTTCAGAGTCTTAACAAGCCAACATATCCCACCGACTCTTACTTGCCAGTTAAGCTCTTCTACAGATAAATCAGTTCGAACCTCATTACGAAATGCGGATAGAATATCCTGCTTCGATACGTTGCTCCAAGCGCATGCTTCAGTAATTAAACAATATAAATCACCGAGATGAGGACTTAAATAAGATAATGACCAGTCAATCGGCATAATACAATTGCCCTGAATTAAAAGGTTCTTAGCATGATAATCATGATGGACAAGCGTAAGAGGGAGTGTCTGATACAACTTATTAAGATCGCGTGGAAATGTGTTTTGTAGTTTTAAAAGCGTATTGCTTCCCGAAAGACGGTGCGACCGAAGAAGATCATCTAAAAGTGCAAGCAAGTCTGCGGCCGATATCGTGTATGAACGAATGATTTCGCTTGGAAGGTTTTTCTCCAGATTAGCCGATGCTGCCTCTCGTAGTCTTGCTAACTCCCTTGCTGCTTCTAGAAAAAGATCTGGGCTGGGCTGCTGTTCCAAATTATCTCTTCCAACATCCTCCATAATCATAATTGCGCTATTTTCCAATTCAAAAAACCCAAAAATGTGGGGCGATCTTATCTTTAAGGGACTCACTAGCCGCTGGTAGATGTCTGCTTCCCCAGCCATTTCTTTTCCACCCCATTTGATAATACGAGATTCACCTGATTTCAATCTTACCCTGTATACTTCCGAAAGTGACCATTTCCTCAAAAGCGACCATTCAGATATTTCACCAAGTAAGGGAGTTACTGAGTAATAAGCAGATAGACGTTCTGGAATCATATATTTCCTCCTGTATTATTTTTTTCTTACAGATCAAATTTTCTCACCAATACAAAGAAAAGTATAGGGGTTCGTGGGGGATAAGAAGCTGGAGCGATTGGGTGAGCTATCCGGAGAATCCGATTGCGAGAGGGGGTGAATAAGGTATACGGCACTTGGGCCACAGTTATGAGTTAGATTACAAAACTGTGGCCCAAGCGCCTTTATCGTGTGATTATTTTTGTTTGGAGAGCCAGTCCGCTAATTCTTCCGTCTGTGTAAGAACGGCTAGCGGATCATAATACCAGGATCGCCCTTCGGGCCATACATACATATGATGGTTCTTTACTGCGGGAAGGCTGCCCCAAATCGGATCGGCCTTGAAGTCTTCAATCGTACGATGGTTGGAAGTCATGATAATATAATCACCGGCATATTTGCTTAACATTTCGGCCGAGATCTCGGCCCATTGTTTCTTGATGATTTCATCAGCAACTTCGGCTGGCGGTTTACGTCCTAAGGCTTGATAGATGGGTTGGCCGCCGCGGCCAAAGTTATCGCCATATACCCAAGTCGATTTTTGTCCATCTTCCATAATGCTGAATGAGGAATCAGCCGGTATGGCGGCATCGACTTTGGCTTTGGCTGCCGCTATGCGCCGGTCATATCCCTCCAGCCAGATTTTGGCCTCGTTTTCCTTGTCGAACAGGGTACCAAAGTAAGTTAACTCTTCGTGCGCATTCTTTAAATCCCCGTATGGAATCACGACCGTGGGTGCGATTTTGCTAAGTTGATCGTAGTTATCCCCATTGCCCGTGATGATGAGGTCGGGATTCAGTTCAACGACCTTCTCGACCGAAGGCTTCCCGTAGTCCCCTATATCCGCAACGCCGACCAGAGATTCCTTGAAATAATAATTTTGTATCGTGAGGCCCGGTGCGCCAACCGGAATAACATCTAGAGCGATAAGACTGCCTAAATATTCTTCAGCCACGATTCGCTGCGGATGAACCGGAATTTCGATATTTCCATGTATGGTAGAGACCGTTCTAACCTTCGGTTCTTCCGATGGACGCTCGCTCACTTCTTGCGATGGAGCCGTAGTTCCGGTCTGTGCAGTTTCCTTACCATTGTTCCCTGCCTCTGCTGATCCGCAAGCGGTGACGATACATGCCAGTATAAGCATGGTAGTGATAAGTGCTAGACTGCGTCTGCTGAATTGATGTATAGAAAACACGTTGAATCCCCCTTATATAACGACAATGATAATCATTCTCGAATAAACTTTACAGCCTATCCCTTTAAATGACTATGCCTAAATATGATGTCTGCTCATGCATATTTGTGATGTGTCGTTAGCGCCTTCATCAGCTCGTGTAGTTGTGCTTGTGAAGAGATGGGGTCATATCCGAAGAACAATTCGGGCTGGTTCATCAGATATACGCGATTGCGGCGGACTGGCTCTAAGTCACACCATTTCTGTGAATGGAACAATCGATTTACGCGTTGTTGATCATCTTGATAGGAAGGCAGCGAAGTAATGAAGATATGGTCTGCTGGATACGAAGCGATATATTCAATGTCTACTTCAAGATACCCATGCGCGGTTATATGTCGCTCCACAAGCCGCGATGGAGGGCGAAAGCCGAGATCATGATACAGAATTTGGCTTCCCCGACCATAACTACTGCTGAAACAGTAAGCTTTGCGCGGGCAGATTTCCCAGACAACAGCGGTTCCCCGCTCACCGAGTACGCGGTCAAGTTGATTGTTCATACGATTGACGAGCTCGTCATACTGCGAGAGCCAATCATCTGCTATCGATTGCATATTCATCGTATCTGCAATCAGGCGGAATTGTTCGCGCCAACTCATCGTCTTGAACGGCAATTCTAGGATTGGTGCTAAGGAAAGCAGGCTATTGTTCTCTTCTGCCGTATTGTAGCTAATAATGACATCCGGATGGGAGGAAGCGACGGCGTCATAGTAGGCAGCGGGTGTGTATGCGTTTGGATTGAAATTGCTTCCTATGCTCATGTTTTTTTTGTTTTGAGCCTGCTCCAGCCAGGGCGTATAGACACCTAGCTCCGGTCTGATGCCTAGTGCCAATAGCATGGCGGTATGGTTGAGGTTCAACGCGACGATTCGTTTGGGTTGGCGTTTATAGGCTGTCGGTGATATGCCTACGGATTCTTTGAATTTGCGGCTTAAATAAAAGCCATCCTTATAGCCTACATCTTGGGCCAGCGTATTCAAGTCCGGGGAACCGGTCAAGATGCGTTTTTGCGCACAGCGAATCCGAAGCAGCGTCAGATAGGCATTAAAGGTACGCCCAGTGTGCTTACGAAACATGCGTGAGAAATGCTCTGGGCTGACATCTGCCAGATCAGCCATCTGATCTCGTGTAAGATCTTTATTGAAATTTGCTTCTATATAGAGCAAAGCTTGTTCTATCCACGAATGGGATGAAGGTTGTCTGGATTCAAGCTCCGTATATATCTCGCGTAGCAGCTCAATAAATAGCTGTTGCATTCGAAAAGGTCCCCCGAGCTGTGGATCCCGCCAGATACTTTCGAGTTCTTCGGCAAGGCTTAGGATCTCGGCTGGAATACGATGTAGAGGTGCAGGATGCTTCAGTCCATAAGCTTGGGGGCCGTCCATGGATAGGCATCGATATTCTATATAGATCCCCCGCAAGAGAGACTGCTTCTTGCATTCTAACGTTAGTTGCGGCTCGGTATTCGATAGGAATAGGCTTCCTCTTGATATTGGGTGTGATTGTTCATCCATATGGAGTATTCCTTCTCCATCCCCTATGATTAGAATTCGGTAACAAGGCTCTAAATCGTTCTGACGTATATTAAGTGCTTCTTCACCCAATCTGAACATACGTATGGGCACATGGAATGGAGGGAGGACAGGGGCGGACTCTTTGAAAGTCGAAGAGGATAATGGCATAGGTTCTCTCCTTGTGATAATCATTATCAATTAGTGTGTTGTTGTTTATTATAGCAGACCCTCCTATATGGACATTGCATATGTGATTCAGTCTATGCTGTAGACTCTTCTTGTTGGTTCACAGCGTTTGTCATAATATAGCGAATAACGATTTCAGCTAACACGAGATTCGTGAATATCGCACCATACACCCCAATCGTGTAACTGAGTTCATAGGGGAGCCCTGTTCCGTTATGGAGGATAAACGTGAAGAGATGAATGAATAAATTCGTAAAACAAAACGCATAGCTGCGCACCATCCAATGACGATGCTTGACCGGTTGCTTGCGCTTAATATAGACGAGCGCCATTATCGTCATTGCCAGCCAAATCATATTCACGGCGTTAAAGGCGATGCTGTTTATTTTCCCTGCTGTCGAGAAAGGTGCCATGTAACCCGAGGTGATGTCGACCATACAGACGGAGATGACGTAGAGATAGCCGTTCATTCTATGAAATTTGCGGAATTTGCGCTGCGTGTGTTTGGAGAAATTGATGGCCCCGGCAAGCATTGCTAAGCACGCGAAGATCACATGAATATACATCACATTCAACCAGATCGGGATATGCAAGGGACGTTGCAGGTTTATTTTATGACGAAGGAAAGAAGTAGCCTGCGGATCATAGAACAGATTCATGTACGTGACATACAAGATATATAACACGGATACGATAATCATGATCGGATATAAATGCTTTTTAATTTTCATGAATGACCTCATATATTGGTGTAATTTACAGTCGAAAGAAAGAAGGACATGCAATATGAAAAATATAGAGTTTTTATCAGGGATATTCAAGTCCTTATGTATAGCGGGATTTCCAATGTTAATCTAAACATTACCTCATTTTTCTAATTTAATGCCTCGTATTAACCGATAAAAGGGATTGGGTATAAGTTGGGAAATCGATCTACCTGAATTTCGAAGGCGATATATAGCAAAAAGATGAACAGACTCATGTTGTAAGACATCCTATGAAGTAAGGCAGTAAGCGGTATGCCCCATCTACGGATCGGGGCTTTTTTCAAGCGTTTATGACGTATAACGTTGTTACCCGATAAATTCAACCGGATGTTCTCATAGGTTAGGAGGAGTGTCAGTTGCTTTCGCATCCGGGTTTACGGCATCTTGCTTCGCGTAACTTTTGAAATTTAGGTGTATATTCATTTTTTCCTTCCACCAAGATAGAGAGGCTGATATGAAATGAAAATGAAAATGAAGCTAAAGAAATTGGCTAGTAATAACTTTAAGACCAAGCTGTTATCCACATTCGTGCTGATTCTTGTCGTTCCTTCGATGATGATCGGGATTCTTGCGTACAACCAAGCACATACTGAAATGGATAAGCAAATTATGCTTAGCGCTGCGAATAATGTCAAATTAATTGATTCCATCATTAGCAGTAACATTCAACCCAAAATGGATGATGTGGATTATCTATCGAAAAAGATTCAATCATCTATGTATAAAGGGCAGGACAGTCCGGAAGTTAGCAGCTATTTTGATACCTATATGGGTATGCACCCCGAAGCATCGATTATTGCCTTAGGGACGGATACAGGCTTGTATATTCGATCTCCTAAGCAGGAAGTAAAGGCAGGGTTCGATCCAAGAACAAGAGATTGGTATAAAATCGCGATGGCAAGCAAAGGGGAAGCGATCATAACAAATCCCTATATTTCAGTGAATTCCGGTAAAACCGTCGTAACAATTGCGAAGACGACAGCAGATGGTACTGGAGTTATTTCTATCGATTTAAGTATGGATTATATTAAGAAATTAACGAGCACGGTCAGTATTGGTAAAAATGGATACGTGATGATTCTGGACCAACAGCAGAAATTCGTGGTGCATCCGACGGAGAAAGCAGGGACGGCACCACAGGAAAGTTTCTACGGTCAAATGTATAAGCTGGCTTCTGGCCAATTCGGTTACGAGTTAGAGGGACAAGCCAATAATATGATGTACACGACAAATTATCTAACAGGCTGGAAGGTAGCGGGATCGATGCCCTCTGCCGAGATCGAAGAGGCAACGAAACCGATTTATATGAATAATATCATCGTTATTGCGTTGTGCTTATTAGTAGGGTTTATCATTATTTATTTCGTTCTGAAATCCATTATTAGACCAATCACTCAATTGAAAAATCATGCCGTCACGGTGAGCCAAGGCATTCTTACAGAAGAGATTACGATACATTCCGATGATGAGATCGGTCATCTTGGACGGGCTTTTCGTGATATGCAGCAAAATCTCCGTTCCTTGATTCAAGAGGTGGAACAGCGAGCAATACTGGTATCAGCCTCATCTGATCAGTTAACGGCAAGTGCAGAGCAGACAAGCGAGGCCACCGAGCAAGTGACCATGGCAGTACAGGAAATTGCGAGCAGCGCCGAGAAGCAGACAACCGGTGTGGACCATACAGCGCAAGCATTGAATGAGGTCTCACAGGGCGTGGTGAGTATTGTGGATCGTGTCCAATTGTTGTCAGATCTCTCGAAGCATGCGACAGAACAAGCCGTTGAGGGCGGTGCTTCCGTGGGTCAAGTGGTTGCCCAAATGAACTCCATCCAGGATTCCGTTGCGCAGTCGGATCGTATGATCAAATCCTTATATGAACGTTCGAAACAAATCGGGGCTATATCCGACATTATTCGTGAAATTTCACAACAGACCAATTTGCTTGCTTTGAATGCAGCCATTGAAGCGGCGAGAGCGGGGGAAAATGGACGTGGATTTGCTGTCGTTGCGGACGAGGTGCGTAAGCTGGCGGAGCAATCGCAAGGATCGGCGCAGCAAATTACGGATCTCATTCAAGAAATCCAGCGGGAGACACGCGATACGGTAGATACGATGGAGAAAGTAACACAAGACGTTGAGGACGGGTTGAGCGTGTCGAATGCAACTATTCACAAGTTCGAATTCATTATGTCCAGCATGCAGGAGACTTCCCCGCATATTGATGAAGTATCGGCCATCACGCAGCAGATATCGGCAGGAATTCAGGAAGTAACCGCGGTTGCCAATGAACTTGCCATGATTGCCAAGGGAAATGCGGCTACGTCGGAAGAAGTTGCTGCCTCGGCTGAGGAGCAATTAGCCTCCATGGAAGAAATATCGGCCTCGGCGCAATCTCTCTCCTCCTTATCTGATGAACTGAAGCAGATGATTAATCGATTTACCTATTAGAAGGTCAATGCTAGAAGATCGGAGATCCCTTAAAACAGGATTTTCGATCTTTTTTGTCATAGAGGGGGCACCGGTTATGGATATATATTGACAGAAATTAAACGAATCTGCTATTATTCAATCAATAATGATAATCATTATCAATAATAATATGATTAATGATAAGATAATCAACACCATTTTTAGGGGGCACTTATGAAAAAGAAAAAATCATTTTTTATCGGAACCGCGATCATCTTGCTATTATCACTGATGGTCACGGCATGCGGCGGCAATAACACGAGCAGCAATGCCGCATCCGAAACGGCAGACAAACCATCTACGACCGAAACGTCAACATCAAAGGAGACAACACCAGCAGCAGAATTCCGCGATTATAAGACAGATAAGGGAATCGTTAAAATCCCTACCAAGCCGCTCCGCATCGTTACCGATTATTATGGCGGCGAATTGCTGTCAGTTGGCGCGAATGTTGTCGGCGTTGAACCTACGGCATTCGACAATCCTTTTATCAAAGATCAGTTAAAAGATGCAGCGGATGTAGGGGCACCAATTAATGCCGAGAAAACGTTAGCGTTAAACCCGGACTTAATTGTTGTGATGTATGACGATAGCTATGATGCATTGTCCAAAATCGCACCAACGGTACATATCCCGTATGGAACCGCTACGAATATTTATGACACCGTGAAATTATTTGGAGATTTGGTAGGCGAGCCGCAAAAGGCGGAAGATTTCATTGCAGCATTCGATAAGAAAGCAGCAGAAGGCCGCGAGAAGCTGAAGGGTATCGTTGACCCGAATGCGACTGCGGGACTCTATGAGTTGACCGATAAAGGCGAGCTGTGGATTTTTGGCGATAATGCGGGCCGCGGCGGTCAAGCCGTGTATAAAGCGCTTGGATTCAAAATGCCTGAGAAGCTGTCAGGGAATGGTCAAACGACGCAGCTCTCCTTGGAAGTGCTTCCGGAGTATGGCGCGGATTACATGTTCCTAACAACCTATGACCCTGAGAAAAAGGGAGATGAGTTGAAGAAACTGAAAGAATCGGGTGTATGGAGAAATGTGAAAGCCGTGAAGGACAACCAAATTTTCTATAACGATTTCGATACGTTCTATCGCTATGATCCGATTGCGATTACCGGACAAATTGATCTATTCGTGGATATGTTGATGAAGCGAAGCCAAGAGAATAAAAAGTAAGTTGCTCATAGAGAACCAGCCCACCTAGGACGTAAGCCAAGGTGGGCTGGTTTTTTGCGCATATAATGTTCTATACGTGGATATCTTCGATCTCCAGAATGACAGGACAGTGGTCGCTGCCCATGATCTGTGAATCAATATGAGCATCCGTAATGAGTGAACCAAGTCGGGAAGAGACGAGGAAATAGTCGATCCGCCAACCGACGTTCCGCTCTCTGATCTTAGGCATATAAGACCACCATGAATAGGCATCGGTCCGGTCTGGATAGAGGTGACGAAATGAATCCACAAAACCGGAATCGAGCAGTTGTGTCATTTTGCCCCGTTCTTGAGGGGTAAATCCAGAGTTGCCTTCATTCGATTTCGGGTTCTTCAAGTCCATGGCTTGATGGGCGACGTTCAAATCGCCGCAGATAATGACAGGTTTCACGCTGTCCAACTGAAGAAGGTACTCGCGGAACCGATCTTCCCATTCCAATCGATAGTCGAGTCGTGCGAGATCACGTTTGGCATTCGGCGTATATACGGTCACTATATAGAAGGTATCGAACTCTAATGTAATGATTCGGCCTTCAGGTTCTTCATCTTCTTCAATGCCATAACGTACGGATAAGGGCTTCATTCGTGTGAAAATCGCCGTACCCGAATACCCCTTCTTCACCGCATAATTCCAGTATTGCGAATATTCCTCGCTTAATTCTAGGCTGATTTGCCCCTCTTGGAGCTTCGATTCCTGAATGCAGAAGATATCTGCATCCACAGCGTTGAAATAATCGAGGAATCCTTTATTCACACAGGCCCGTAGACCATTAACGTTCCATGATACTAGCTTCATGATCATTTCCCCTTGTCGTAGCTTGATATGTCTACTAGTTTATCATAGAATCATAGGTTCACGGTTCACCCTTTTTATTCCGGTGCATGACTTCATCGGCCCTGATCTTCATAGTATGTCTCATCTGCGTAAGTACGATCTGTCCCTTTGAGATAAGCCCAGATGATGGAAGGCTTTTTTACGACCCCCCAATCGCCATATTTATCGAACTTCCGACAGGAAGTAATCATTTGAGCCTTTTTAATCGTCCCGTATTTTTTGTGTTGCTGTTTGCCCCACTTTTTGAGTCGATGAGCAAAATCAGCGTCCTCCGCCATCAGCATCCGTTCGTTAAATCCTCCGATAGCATCAAAGTCTATCTTTCGACACCAGAAGATTCCGACAGAAACTGCGCCGTATTTGATGAGAAGAGGGACAATCAGTAAAATCGCGGATACGATAATCCCCAGAGAGACCCGCTCAAATTTGCCAGCGACACCACCGCCAATGTAAGTTCCAAGAGACAAATGTCGATCTATTTCTACAAGCATGAGATCTGTCATTTGACTGTCGGCATCAATGGTAACGAGATACTCCCCATTCGCGATTTGCGCCCCCGCGTTGCGGATTTTCGACAAATTTTTAGAGTCATTCTTCAGGGTGATGCAGCCGAATGAACGAGCAATTTCTTCGGTTCGATCTGTACATCGGTTTAGGATAACAATAACTTCGACTTGGTTGGGAAAAGGTAACGCAGCCGTCGCAATGGATTGAAGACATTTAGGAATGTAATGTTCTTCATTATGTGCAGGAATTAAGATGGAGAATTTCACAGGAACTTGCGGATTGGATCGAGCGAACGTTGTATCGGTCATAAACATCAATCTCCCTTATCAGATGTTATACCTTCTAGTAACAACCTCGTTGCGTTGTGGAACAATTGTTTCATCTGCTCACGGTTCATGAATAAGTAGCTGTCACTTAGCCCTGAGAAGTAACTCATGATGATAAATGCAAGCTCCTTAGGGTCCTCATGTTTGAATTCCTTGGCTGCGATCCCCTCCTTTACGATGGATTCCATATCGTCGATAACTCGCATGAGAATGACGAAAAACTTCTGTCCAGCTTCAGAGTTAGGTCCGATTTTCGCGATAAACTCTTCTCCTGCCTTATTTAATGGGCGGTTATGATGATCCACGAAATAATCGGCATAGGCATACAACTTGGCTGTAGCTGAGGTAAGGGATGAGGAGCATTCCAACCAATGATCCCAGGATTTCGTGAAAGCATCTTCGGCAAGGGCGAGAAATAACTGTTCTTTACTCTTGAAATGGTAGTACATACTGCCTTTGCTGCTTCCGGATTGTTGACAGATATCATCAATCGACGTATCTGCATATCCTTTGGCAGCAAATAACTTCATGGCCGTTTCCATAATGTTTATTTTCGTTTGATGTGCATCATAATTTCGTTTCGTCATATAAAATAGCCCCTTCTAATTAAACCGACTATCCGGTTTAATTTATTGTATATCAAGAAGGGTTGTATTTCAATAATTTTCCAATAAAAAATAGGAGAGGCATGGATTTGTGGTGAAAAACAGCGGTTAGGTAGAAAATCGAACTGCGTATGGAGTTATTAAGGCTACAGATTAATCTTGCCGTAGAGCTCATGTCACGATATGCTAGGTATATCTTATGACTACAAATATTAGGGATTGATGACTCGTGACAATCGGTTTTTTTGATTCGGGCATTGGCGGGCTTACAGTACTCGCGGAATCGCTTCGGCGGCTTCCTGCTGAGAACTATCTCTTTATGGCTGATACGCTCCATGTCCCTTATGGAACCAAATCGAAGGAAGATGTGAGGTCGTACATCCTTGAGAGTGTAGAGATGATGATGAAAGAAGGCATCGATGCACTGGTGGTCGCCTGCAACACAGCAACCAGTATTGCGATTCAAGAGCTTAGGTCGATGTATTCCTTGCCGATCATCGGTATGGAGCCTGCGGTGAAACCAGCCGTGGAAATGAATCACGCAACAGGGAAGCGGGTATTGGTATTCGCTACGCCTTTGACCTTGCAACAGCCTAAGTACTATGCGCTCGTATCGCGTGTGGATGAAGAGGGGATTGTAGATTCTCTGCCGCTGCCTGAGCTTGTGAAATATTGTGAATCTCTGCAGTTTGATCGACGGATTCTGGGAGAATATTTCCGTGCGAAGCTGGCAGATTATCATTTGAATGATTATGGTATTGTCGTGCTTGGTTGTACACATTATCCGTATTATAAGGATATTCTCCGTGAGATCTTGCCACCGCATATCCAAATCGTTGACGGCAATGCTGGAACGGTAAGACGGCTTGCTGCTTTGCTGAGCCGGTACGGTATCCCTGTCGGCAAAGGAAGCGGGGATGTACGCTTTATGTGTTCTGGAGGCGATCCTGCCTATCTCGACAAAATGCAGACGGCGCTTGCGCTTCTGCGAGGTATGGATGTGCAAGCAGAAGAGACGCTCAGATCGTGATTACATGAAATCAAAAACATAGGAAAGGCCGAAGCCATTCTCTTCTGCAGAGAGGCTTCGGCCTTTGTTTGGTCTGGCCTTTTTTTACACCTTATTTAATAATCGGTAGACTTTTAGTGCTAATTGAATTTGCAGCAGTTCTTCAGCGTTCTTGAAGTCGGTATTTAGAATCTCTTTGATCTTTTCAACCCGATAGATGAACGTGTTCCGATGAATGAACATCGCCTTCGCTGCTTCACTGACATTATGGTTGTACATGAAATAATTTTCGAGCGTAATCATCAGACTCGTTCCATGGGTATTGTCATGATCGTAAATTTTCCCCAGGCATTTCAGGAAAAAGTCCTCCAGCTCCATCGTCTTAATGTTGGAATCCAGGAAGTGGTACACCGAATAATCCTCAAAATGCGACACTTCTCCTTTTCCGTCAAATTTCTGCATCAACCGAATGGCCTCGTGCGCTTCGGAAAAACTCTTGTGCAAGGAACTGATGTGTTTATACTGTCTTCCGATACCGATATAGAAGGTGGTTTTTTTCAGAGCCGCCGTAAGCTTGTCATGAAGAGCATTCCCGTATGTCTTCGCCTCGCTTACGGAAATCATCGGTTTATATTCATTCTGTCCCACAAGAATGATGACCCTATTGTTCCGATAGAAACAGGTGACTTCTCCGCTGGATTTCCCCGCATATTCATAGACCAAATCCACACATTTCTTCGCCATATTATCTAATTCGTATTTCCGTACGACGATGTCCTCATAGTTCTCTAACTCGATCTGCTCAATGTTAATGACCATACAGTAATACATATAATGCGAGTTCAACCCATGCAAATCACATAAGGTTTGAAGCGTGTCGCTCGATGTAATTTTACCCGTCAGCAAATCATCGAAGAAATCCTGTCGAATCTTCAGTTTGACTTCCTCAATTTCCTTCGCCTTAATACGTTCCAGCGCCATAATGGTCGATGCCTGCTCCAGGACGATGTAGTCGAACTCTGTCAATTCACGGACCGTCTGCCAAACGACGATATAGCCATAAATATAATTCGCTACGGCGACGGGGAGGATTCGACACTTAATTTCGAGCCCTTTCGTATGGAAGATACGCTTGATTGATTTCTTCATTTGACTGATATTTTGCGGCACGCTTTCAATAAATTCTCTCGTAAAAACGGGACGGTTGCGTACTAAATTAAGACAGGATTCGAGCGGAATTTCGTTATTGTCCAGATCTGTATAGTACAGCAAATTCCAGTCTCGATCGAGGAAAACAATAGGATTGTGGATCGTCTCGGACAGTTCCGAAGAAATCCGTTCGATTCCTCCTCCTTCTAAGGCAATTCGGAATAAAATATTGTGCATATCCAGCGTTCTTCGGTTCAACAAATCATAACGTCCTGCCGCTTTTTCATTGATGATCGAGATCACTTTCGACAACGGATAACCGAAGGGGAGCTCTAATAACGGCAGCCCGTATTTATTGGCGTGATCGATCATATTTTGCGGAATTTTATCGAAATAACGTTTCATCTTGATACATAAACCGGAGCAATTGATCTCCGACAGTTCTTTAATAATGTTGTTCTGAAGTGCTGCATTATCTTTGAAAATATAACCCGTCGATAACAGTAATTCGTTAGAGGTAAGCCAGTCGAATGAGTCCGGATTTTCCATAATATTGACGATGGATATGACATTATCCAGCCCTTGCTCGCCCGCCACGACTTTGATGCCATCGATGGATTTCAATTGGAGTAGATCTCTAATGGTTAACATTGTTCGCACTCCTTCGACATAAACTGCAAAAAACGATTATTGTGCAACCTGCACAATGCAGGAGGCTTCTTTTTAGTTCTGGTAACCAATGACCATTCCTGTATTCAGGTCTACAATTAGGCTGTAAACAAAAGCTTGTTAAATATTTCACTTCCTAATTTCTGGTAAGGGGGGTAGCTCGTTGATTCACCGTCAATATAACACAACCCTCAAGGCGTGTATTTATTGATTGTAACAATTTCATGAAACTTATCAAATGTCTGATGGTTTCAAAGCAGGTGTCATGGGACTGCGCTACTAAAACTATGGAGGTAACAACATGTCGGAATTGAACTTCGTTCAACAATTTTTGGAAGCAGCGGGTAAAGGTGAGATCGACACGCTGAAGAAGTGCCTAGAGCAAGGTGTGGACATTAACGCACGCAACAAACAGAAGAGAACAGCTATTTTAGTGGCTGCCATGAACGATCAATTGGATGCGGTTGAATTCCTTGTGCAAGCTGGGGCCAATGTTGATTTGCAGGATGAGACGTGCTTCAATCCGTTCTTGTTCGGTTGTATTAATGGCAAATTAGAGCTTGTCAAAATGATGATAAAAGCGAATGCCAACGTTGAACTGTTGACTCGTTTTGGCGGCGTAGGCATTACCCCGGCAAGTGAAAAGGGACATGTCGAAGTGGTTCGTGAGCTCCTAACGACAACAGATATCAACGTTAACCATACGAATATTTGCGGCTGGACTCCACTTATCGAAGCTATTATTTTGAATGACGGCGGGGAGAAGCAGCAAACGATTATTAAATTGTTAATCGAGCATGGTGCGAACGTTCACATGGTTGATAAATATGGCGTGCCGCCGATTGAGCTGGCAAGAAGCAAAGGATTTACGGAAATCGAGAACATTCTTCTAGCAGCGGGTGCCTAATCATTCGTTCAACATAAACGAAGGTGAAACTGATGATTCAAGCCATTTCTGGTGAGTTGGGTATGATCGAGCGATTGCAGCGTTCGGAGTTCAGCGGGTATGTGCATAGCGTTTTTGATAAGACCATCAACGTGATGTGTCTGGAAAATGGAGAGCTCTATACGTTGGCCTGTCATCGCGTGGATAATGCACCCAACACATTGGTTATTGATGTGAATAGTTTTGGCGAATTGGGAATTAACATGAACGATTCTGTGCAAGTTGCCCATAATCGGATAAATATTGGTTCCAAATTAGTGATTGCGATGGATCATGCGAAGCTGTGGGAAAGCATCGTACCGAGCTATCCCACAGATGTCGAATTATTGAAAAAAAATGTTGCTAAAATGAATAGGCACATGGACATGCATGGCACACGCGGCGGTATGAAAAAGCCGTTGCCATCCCATCGGATGTTTGAAGAGGCAGTATCCAGCATGCTCCTTGAACGATCGGAAATGCTCCTTACAGCATTACTACGACATGAGATGTCCACAGCATTCGACATGGCTGTTCGACTTGTAGGTTTGGGTCCGGGCTTAACGCCATCGGGTGATGATTTTTTAGTGGGTTTATTTACAATTTTCAACATGCCAAACAGTCCTTGCAGCGAATGGACCGATTTCTCGGCACGCGTCGTGCAGGAGGCTCAAGGCTTAACGAATGAAATTAGCTACATGGCCATGAAGAAAGCATCCCTTGGCCGCGTAAGAGAGTCGATTCTCGGATTGCTTCACGCTCTTATAGCGGGGAGCCAAGAGGAATTGCTGCTCGCATTGGATCGTGTATTGAATATCGGATCTTCATCCGGCACAGATATTGCAACAGGTCTTGTGCGGGGATTGGAGATCAATATACATCGTGGAGGTAAGATATGTCTACCAAAGTTGTCATCAAACAAAGCACGTATTTTGATTCCGTATCGTTGATGTCTTTGTCAACCAAAGCCAACCAGATCGAAGGCGTTGAACAAGCCGTTGTCGCGATGGGCACGGAAATGAATAAAGAAGTTTTGCGTAACGTTGGACTGATTACACCAGAGCTTGAAGAAGCCAAAACAAGTGATTTGATGATCGTCGTCAAGGCTGCTACAGACGAGCTCTGTGAAAGCGCATTCGTAGCGATCGAAGAATTGTTCAAGAAGAAAAGCGCTCCTGCAGGAAGCAGCGAAATCAAGTATGCAACGATCGACTCGGCTGCCAAAAGTATTCCTGAAGCGAACTTGGCTGTCATTTCGGTCAACGGCGCATATGCGGCTCGTGAAGCAAGAAAAGCACTTGAAAATGATCTGCATGTCATGCTATTCAGCGATAATGTAAGCATTGAAGATGAAATTGCATTGAAGCAATTTGCACATGAAAAAGGCCTTCTCCTTATGGGTCCGGATTGCGGTACAGCCATTCTTGGCAATGTTGCCCTATGCTTCGGTAATGCCGTAAGAAAAGGCAGTATCGGTATCGTCGGCGCTTCCGGCACAGGTAGTCAAGAAGTTAGCGTACGTATCCATGACTTCGGCGGCGGTATTACGCAATTGATTGGAACGGGCGGACGCGATTTGAGCGAACAAGTCGGCGGGATCATGATGCTCGACGGAATGAAAGCGCTTGATGAAGACGATGCGACAAAAGTGATCGTATTGATTTCCAAGCCACCGGCAACAAGCGTGGAGAAAAAGGTGCTTGCTCAAATTAAACAATGCAAAAAACCCGTGGTGGTCTACTTCATCGGCGGAACGGAAGAATCCGTGGTTGCAGCAGGCGGACATTTCGCCAAAACATCCAAGGAAGCTGCTCTGAAAGCCGTTGTTCTAGCTGGCGCGGATGAGAGCACGATTAACAAACGCGCATTGAACATTCCGCTCGTGGAAGAAGTTCGTGCCAAATTAACTCCGGAACAAAAGTACATTCGCGGTTTATTCTGCGGCGGTACACTCTGTGATGAAGCGATGTATATCGCCATGGAGAAGTTCGATAACGTATACAGCAACATTCAGAAGAACGCGGACTATCAACTGAAAGACCTTCATGTCAGCCAAGAGCACACATTCCTTGATCTAGGCGATGATGATTTCACGAATGGAAAGCCGCATCCGATGATTGATCCTTCGACTCGTATCGTAAGATTCTTGCAAGAAGCGAAAGATCCATCGGTCGGCGTTATCGTCATGGACTTCATTCTCGGATTTGGATCTCATGAAGATCCGGTAGGCGTGATGCTTCCTGCGATTATCGAAGCGAAGCAATGGGCTGAGAAAGAAGGAAGACATCTAGAAATCTTGGGTTATGTACTCGGAACCGATCTAGACAATCCAAAAATGGAAGACCAAGTCAACAAATTGATGGATGCAGGTGTTACGATCGCAAGCAGCAGTACCAACGCAGGGTTGCTATCCAGAGAATTCGTCGTGAAAGGGGCCTAACCATGAGTAAAATTAATGAACTTTTTAATAGCAAAATCTCAGCGATAAACGTAGGTATCGAGTTCTTCAAAGACGATATCTTGAAGCAGAACGCTACTGCGGCACACTTGGAGTGGAAACCGCCAGGCGGGGGAAAGCCAGAATTGATTGCAGCTCTAGATAAGCTTGAGAATGCTGAGCTTTTGGAGAAAATCGAAGCAGCGAACAAATTAGCTGTAGAGCGTATCGTGAACTCCCAGCCTATTCTTATCGGCTTTGATCAAGCAATCAATTGCGTGCCAGGGATGACGAAGACAACCATCCTTCACTCGGGTCCTCCGATTACTTGGGATCGCATGAATGGTGCCATGAAAGGCGCGGTTACAGGCGCGATTGTATTTGAAGGCTTAGCGAAAGACTTGGAAGAAGCTGCAGCAGTTGCCGCATCGGGTCAAATCACATTTGCTCCGTGTCACGAGCACAACTGCGTAGGCTCCATGGCGGGCGTTACATCCGCTTCGATGTTCATGCACATTGTAGAGAACAAAACGTACGGCAATATCGCTTACACGAACTTAAGTGAGCAAATGTCCAAAATCTTGCGTATGGGTGCAAATGACGAGACGGTTATTGCGCGTCTGAACTGGATGAGAGACGTATTGGGTCCCATGCTTCGCGATGCCATGAAATTGTCGAACGGTATCGATTTGCGCTTAATGCTTGCGCAAGCCCTTCACATGGGGGATGAGTGCCATAACCGTAACAATGCGGGTACAAGCTTGTTAATCCAAGCGTTGACACCATTCATTCTGGAGACGAACTTCACTACGGAACAAAAACGAGAAGTATTCGATTTTGTCGCAAGCAGTGACTACTTCTCCGGCCCAACATGGATGGCTTTGTGTAAATGTGCATTAGATGCAGCGCACGGCATTGAGAACAGTACGATTGTAACAACGATGGCTCGTAACGGTGTGGAGTTCGGTATTCGTGTCAGCGGTATGGCTGGCAACACATGGTTCACAGGCCCTGCGCAAAAGGTTGTAGGACCGATGTTCGCAGGCTACAAACCAGAGGATTCCGGCTTGGATATTGGCGATAGTGCGATTACAGAAACGTATGGTATCGGTGGATTCGCGATGGCAGCCGCTCCGGCGATCGTAGCACTTGTCGGCGGTACCGTGGATGAAGCATTAGGCTTCTCGACCAAAATGAAAGAAATCACAACGACAGAAAACCCAAATGTAACGATTCCATTGTTGAACTTCAGCGGGATCGCGACCGGAATTGATGCAAGAAATGTCATTCAAACGGGAATTCTTCCGGTGATCAATACAGCGATTGCCCACAAAGATGCAGGGATCGGGATGATTGGTGCGGGGATCACGTATCCTCCGATGGAAGCCTTTGAGAAAGCTTTACTTGCTTTAAGTGAAAAGATGAATTAATACCTGCTTGGCAATGCACTCAATTTTTCATCTTAAAGGGAGATAGGTGAATAGATATGGAACAGGTCAACAATCGTAGTATCGAAGAATTCAAGTCGTATGGATATGCAGAGGATATTTTGCCAAAATCCCCTGACAAAAGAGACTGGGGTATCTTCAACTACATTACAGTTTGGATGGGCGCTGTGCATAACCTGATGTCGTATATGACAGTAGCCGGATTTTTTGTATTAGGCTTATCCGTTCCACAAGTATTATGGGCGGTTATGACGGCAGCTATCATCGTATCGATCGGTTATGTGTTGAACGGTTACGCGGGAACGAAATATGGAATCGGCTATTCCATGTTGCTTCGGAGCTCCTTTGGGGTCAAAGGCTCCGTGCTTCCTGCCATATGCCGAGGGCTAATAGCCGGGGTTGTATTCTTCGGAACCAAGACGATTATTGGTGCACAATCCTTTAACGTTATTTTCACGAAGATCTTCCCGAGCTACATGGACATGGTTCCTGGATTTAACTTTATCGGTTTAGATTTTCCGACGATGATCTCCTATATTTTCTTATGGGTGCTTACCGTAGGATTGTTCTTAGGCGGTATGGAAATCCTTAGCTTGTTTAGTAAATGGTCTTCACCGATCATTTATATCTTCATCGTTGGCGCAGCCATTTGGGCGATTAGTGTAGCAGGCGGATTCGGTCCAATCTTTGATTATGTGCCTGCAGAACCGACATCCAGTCCTTTAGTATTTATTGCTTGTGTTAGTGCATTAGTATCGAACTGGGGCGGTCCGGTCGTGAATATTGCGGACCTTACGCAACGTGCGAAAACGGATAAAGCTCCAGCGATTGGTCTACCGATCGGCATGCTCGCATCGTATATTCTATTCGGTATTACAAGTGTAGGGTTGCTCGTAGGTACGCAAATTGCCTTTGGCGTCGAAGGATTTAATATCGTAGCGGCAATTGACCAAATCGGTAACCCATTCATCGTCATTGTGTTGCTCTTAACGTTAAATATTGCGTCAACAAGCTATGTTGTATTCGGCAACTTATTACCATCCGGCTTACAAATGACAGCCTTGTTCCCTAAATTGTTTAATGTCAAAACAGCAGCGATTCTTACAGCAATCATCGGAACAATGATCTTGCCTTGGAAGCTCGTCAACGGTACGCAAGCCTTGTATATGTTCTACAGCTTCATTGGCTCCATGTATGGACCGATTACAGGCATTATGCTAGCAAGCTTCTTCTTAGAGCGTAAGAGAAAGCTGGATTTATCTACGATCTATTTGAAAAAAGGCGATAATGGCGAGTATAAGAGCGGTTATAACGTGGTTGCCTGCGCAGTACTCGTGATCAGCTTCTTCATTACTTTATCCGGCGCGATCTTCAAGGATGTGGCTGTGTTAGCAGCCATCAGCAAATCAGCATTTCTAAGCGGTCTTATTATTTCAGGCGTGCTCTATGCACTCACCTACAGATTGAACAAACAAACCATCGTCCACACGGACGAACCTATTACAACGGTCTAGTTGTAAGGCGTATACCCGTGGATATGCTCACTTCGCGTGGGCGTATCCATACGATTTCATCCTTCTTAGATGTCAAAATAACACATAAAATATCTTATTCATTATGTTAGGTATCTTAGCTTCGAAAATCGGTGCTATATCGGCGATTCCGCCTGCAGCACTTCATCTTAATAGGGTAATAACTTCATACACAAGGTCTAAAAATCACAGGAGGTATTTCATGAGTAAATTAGTTATTGTTGCCATCGGAGGCAACTCGTTGGTTCGAGATAACGGTCGCGATACGATTCAAGATCAATATGAAGCCGTACGCGAGACGGTCGTGAATATTGCGGATATGGTTCAAGAAGGCTATAAAGTCGTCGTAACGCATGGTAACGGCCCACAAGTAGGGTTCGCAATGCAACGTGTTGAGATTGCTAATGAAGTGAGAGGGATGCCCACGATTCCGCTCGTAAATTGTGTTGCAGATACCCAAGGCGGAATCGGCTATCAAATTCAGCAAGCTCTAACGAATGAGTTTGCAAAGCGCGGCATTAAGAAAAAGGTTGCAAGTGTGATCACACAGGTCGAAGTCAGTAAAGATGATCCTAATTTCTTGAATCCTACCAAGCCGGTCGGTTCCTTCTTTACCGTGGAACAAGCGGAAGTGATGAAAACCGAGCATCCAGATTGGATCATGATCGAGGATTCAGGTCGTGGTTACCGCAGAGTCGTTCCTTCCCCAAAACCGATTGATATCGTGGAGAAGGATGCGATTAAATCGTTAATTGATGCGGATTATGTGGTCATTGCTGTTGGCGGCGGCGGTATTCCTGTCGTGAAGACGGGAGATAACACGTATGATGGCATTGATGCCGTGATCGATAAAGACTTCGCAACCAGCTTATTAGCGGAGCAAGTTCAAGCGGAGACATTGATCATTACAACGGGCGTATCCCGCGTATGTATCAACTTCGGCAAGCCGGATCAGAAGGCGCTGGAGAAAATTACTGTCGAAGAAACGAAGCAATACATCGCAGAAAATCATTTTGCACCAGGAAGTATGCTGCCTAAAATCGAAGCGAGTCTGAATTTCCTCGATAACAATGGCTCCCGGGTCATTATTACGAATCCAGAAAGCTTGAAAGATGCCATGAACGAAAAGGCAGGTACGCATATTATCAAGGCTTAATTTACTCATTTTCTTCACCTCAACAGGAGTTGAGGCAGTGTCTAACATTTTCCTTCCTTCACAACAACAAAATCATGGATGCCGGCGAGATCGTTCTTGCCGGTCTTTTTTCATGTCAAGATGTATGGTGAGCCGCTCCTCCTCAAAAAAAGCCCTGAGATCATGACGATCTCAGGGCTTACCTGTTGTGAAGTTCTTATACCACGCCTTGTGCGATCATCGCATCAGCAACGCGGATAAATCCAGCGATATTCGCGCCTACCACCAAGTTACCGGAGTAGCCGTACTCCTCAGCTGCTTTGACACTGTTCTCATAGATGTTCTGCATGATGCTGTGTAATTTCGCATCCACTTCGTCGAATGTCCAAGACAAACGCATACCATTCTGAGCCATTTCTAAGGCTGATACGGCCACGCCGCCTGCGTTAGCTGCTTTGGCTGGTCCGAACAAGACGTTGTTGTTCAAGAACACATCAATGGCTTCTAATGTCGAAGGCATATTCGCACCTTCACTAATCGCTTTTACGCCATTAGCTACCAATGTTTTAGCGGATTCTTCATCGATTTCATTTTGTGTTGCACAAGGTAATGCGATGTCGCAAGGAATCGTCCAGATGCCGTTGCAGCCTTCTGTATATACAGCTTCAGGATGCTCTGTAACGTATTCTTTGATCCGTTTGCGTTCTACCTCTTTCAAGCGTTTCACTGTATCTAAATCAATGCCGTTAGGGTCGTAGATATATCCGTTCGAATCACTGCAAGCTACGACTTTTGCGCCTAATTGATGAGCTTTTTCGATCGCATAGATGGATACATTACCAGAACCAGATACAACCACGGTACTGTCTTTGAAGCTTAAGCCTTTAAAGTTCAACATTTCGTTCGCGAAATACACGCAACCGTATCCTGTTGCTTCTGTTCTTGCTAAGCTGCCGCCGTAGATAATGCCTTTTCCTGTAAGTACGCCTGCTTCATAGCCGCCGCGAATTTTTTTGTATTGTCCGAACATGTAACCAATTTCGCGTGCGCCTACGCCGATATCACCAGCTGGAACGTCTGTATCCGGTCCGATGTATTTAGACAATTCCGTCATGAAGCTTTGTGTAAAGCGCATGATTTCGTTGTCAGATTTGCCTTTAGGGTCAAAGTCCGATCCGCCTTTACCGCCGCCAATAGGTTGTCCAGTTAAGGAGTTCTTGAGGATTTGCTCAAATCCTAGGAACTTGATGATGCTGGCATTTACAGACGGGTGGAAGCGAAGTCCGCCTTTGTAAGGTCCAATCGCGCTATTGAATTGCACGCGGAATCCGCGGTTCACTTGTACTTTACCTTGATCGTCTACCCAAGGCACGCGGAAGGAAACCATGCGTTCCGGTTCGACAAGGCGTTCTAGAATACCGTGTTCTGCGTATTTAGGGTGCTTAGCAAACACAGGAATAAGAGAGTCTAGAATTTCTTTGACGGCTTGATGAAATTCACTTTCATAAGGGTTGCGTTTAATAACTGTTTCGTATACCGATTGTACGTATGCTTTTGCTGCAACTTGGTTTTGTTCTGCGATGACTGTGCTCACTTTGGATAACACTCCTTTTCGAAATTCTTTTCATTTTATGCCTTATTATTTGCACTTTATACTATACAAAGTAAGGCAATTACGCCAATAGAAATTATTTTATGTTCCGATTAATTTACTCTATCTTTTTAAAGCGATAAATAAAAAACCTGATCATCGCGGAGATGATCAGGCCCTATTATGATTTAAAGTAATTCGCGGCGAAGTTCTTCAGCCGATTTCGGTGAAAGATATCCAAGTGGAATATCGAACACGGTTTTCGCACCTGAAATGCCTTCTTTGCTTAGGCGGTAAGCAGCTCTTGCATAGGCTACAAGCACACTTGCTGTGAATTCAGGATTGCTCTCTAAGTTCAGGCCGAATTCGATAATTTGCTTCGTGCCTTCACCTGTTACTCCACTGCGGATAACAAACCCGCCATGCGGCATGCCTTGGTGCTCGGATTGCAGTTGTTCTTCAGAGATGAAGGTAACCGTTGTATCGTAGTCAGCGAAGTAGTTCGGCATCGACACGATCGTCTCGCGGATTTGCTCTTGATCTGCGCCTTCTTCAGCTACAACGTAGCATTCTCTTAAGTGTTTCTCGCGAGTTGTCAATTCTGGTGTTTCACCCGCACGGATTCGGTTAATAACATCTTGCACAGGTACCGTGTATTGTACGCCAGCTTTGACGCCTGGAACGCGACGGATGGCATCAGAATGACCTTGGCTTACGCCTTTGCCCCAGAATGTGTAGTCTTTGCCTTCGGGAAGGATAGACTCTGCGAGAAGTCGATTTAAGGAGAATAAACCCGGATCCCAGCCTGTCGAAATAACGCTTAATGTGCCAGCTTGTTTTGCGGCAGCATCTACCGTATTGAAGAACTCGGGAATTTTCGCATGGGTGTCGAAACTGTCGATCGTATTGAACATGCTTGCGATGACTGGAGTTTGCTCCGGAAGATCCGTTGCGGAACCGCCACAAAGGATCATGACATCGATAATACCTTTGAATTGTTCTGCAGTGGAAATATGTTCGAACCGCACACCGTCCACGTTGGATGCCAATTGATCCGGTTGTCTTCTTGTAAAGATTGCGACCAACTCGATGTCGGGGTTTTGAGCGATTGCTTTTTGAACGCCTTTACCTAGGTTTCCATAACCAACAATACCTACTTTAATCAAGAAAAGTCCTCCTTTGTGCATGTGAAAATCTAGAATACGTATGTCTATATCAAGTATATAGAAATATCACATAAAATGTAAACTCTCTATCGACAAAAAGAACCCCCGGCAGTCACCCATAGGGTTCCCGGGAGTTCATGTGTTATTCTACGTCGTCATGGTCTTCATTGGAACCGTTGTTCGATTTAGAATCATCGAATACATCGGAGTTAGTAACTCTTGTAGCACCAACATAGCGTTTGGAATAGTAACTTTCGCCTAAGCTAGAGATTGTAATACCTTTACTGCTGGATGCATGAGCAAATTTATTCTCGCCTACATACACGCCGACATGTGAAATGCCTTTGCCGTTTGTATTAAAGAATACAAGGTCTCCCGTCTGAAGATCTGCTTTAGCAACTTTGGTACCCATTTCGTACTGAGATCCGGATTGATGCGGTAATTTGATGTCGAATTGCTTGAATATGTACATTGTAAAACCGGAGCAATCGAACCCGCTCGTGGATGTCCCACCACTTTGGTATCTTGTGCCAAGCACATCATTGACTTCTTTGTCGAGTTTTGAATCTGAGGCGAAAGCGCTACCAACAGAAACAGCTAATGTGAGCGCAAGCCCGACAATCGTGGAGCTGATTAATTTTTTCAAGCAGTAGTACTCCTTCCAATGCCTACGAGGTTAGCTGAGGGTTCGGTTGAAGGTTCCCTATGATCCCTTACTTGCGAGATCAATTCACCCAAAGATGGTTCCCCCGTTTCCTGGTGCCCAGGAATTCGGCTTCATAAGATTTGTGTGCACCTTATAATGAATTAAATCATTACAAAACTGATTACAAAGTTATTACAAAATCTTAACGATTTTTATTTTATCAGACAATTCTATCTTTGACAAACCTTTTTTAGTTTTTTTCGTCTATTTTCCGCAAAAAAAAGAATAGACCTGAGTTCGACGGGCGAATTCAGGTCTATTCTATGGGCTAAATTAGGGTTACCGCAATTACGATTTCCGTTGCCACAGCTGGTGTTGTGCAGCAATTCCCCATACTTTTGCGGTCGAGCGGACGAGATGGTAAGTCTGGTGAAGAATAATAGCAAAAAGCCCCGTCCAAATCCAAGCAATCGTCGTAAATATGAGACTAATGATAAGTAACAGGCTGAGTAGTACGAGCGTAATGCCCAAGATGATCGGTAAATAACGTACGGAAAGTAACAATCCTGCGAAAATTCCTTTTTTGCTAATATGACCGAATTGCATATAGATGAAAAATTGATGAATGATCCATGAAAAGATGAGCCAGCCACATAAGTAAGGAAGAACAGTGAACAGTAGTTGTTCAGGATTCGATATGCTCCATAGATCATAGAAGTGAGGCAGCAACCAATAGGCAGGAGCGAAGATAATGATCGTCTCTAACCAATAGAAGAGGAACATAGGCTTCCAAGCGTATTTGATCCCTTTGAAGAACATGATTCCCTTATCATCTTGATGATGCATGGAGTAGAATAACCCGGCATTAATGAAAGGGGAGATCACCATTCGAATGAGGAACAATCCGCCTAGCATCCAGAGATAATAGTTGATCAGATCTGTCTTCATGATCTGGAATTGCCCTTCAATCAAGAACATTTGGAGACTCGTCTCGGTGGGGGTGGGGTCTGGGTAACGTTCTAGAATAGGAATCACGATGGAGTTGATAAACCGATAAAGGAAGAAGCCCCAGATCAATTGATATAAGAATAGAATAATAACGATATAGAAATGCTGTTTGACGACACTCCAACTTTTCTTAATATATTGCATCAACGAATCACCTCACCATCCGAGCGTGTTGAGCATGCTCTCGATCAATTTAGCCATGCTGAAATTTATCCGTGTTTTTACGGCTTCATCAATGTGAGCCTTCATATAATTATTAATGCGTTTATTCTCTAGCACCATCGTGTTATTCGGATCGATCATGACCCATTCGAGTGGTGTCTTGTGGGTTAATGTATACTGGATGGTCGTAGATGCCCCGTCCCATATTCGTTTGACCGTTGTGCCGTCTTTAAATTGGAATACGACCGGTACCTCAGGGTAGTCGCCGCCCTTTTTACGAAGAATGACAACCGATTCATAGGTTTTATTCCCTTCTTGTTGAACGGCTTTCGTCGATATATTCTCCACGGCATAATCCGTCATGAACCCGTTATAGACATATTGATTGAAGAAATCCGTCCAATTCTTCTTCGTAACCTGCTCGACGACGCGCTGGAAATCAGAGGTTGTCGGATGTTTGAAGGACCATTTGCTTGCATAGGTTTTGAGAATTTTCGCCATGGTCTTCGCACCAACTTGTTTCTCCATAGCGATGAGTACCAGCTTGCCACGCGTGTACACATTTTCGGCATATTGCGCAGAGTTCTTATATTTCCACGAAAAGAGGGAGAGCGGTGCCGGGTCCGTCATATAACTGGATTCAATCAGCAGATTCGGCATGACACCATATTCGGCTTCCATGACTTTATCCTCGGCATAGGAGGTGAAGCCTTCATCGAGCCAAGCCTCTTCGAACTCATTGTTCGCGACCATGCCATAGAAATATTGGTGGCCGATCTCATGGACCACGGTGCGTTCTAGGTCATACCCTGGATTGTCATCTTCGGCGCCAAAGGCGGTGACAAGCGTTGGGTACTCCATACCGCCTGCTCCATTGCCGCCTTTTGGCGGTACGACAATAGATAGCGTAGAATAAGGATAGTTGCCAAACCATTCACTATAGTGAGCCAGGGCAACCTTTGCAGCGTGGAAATAACGTTCTTGCAAATCTTTATGCGCCGGATCCAGGTACAACTTAATTTTGACGCCGGGTACGTTCGGTGCGGAGAACGGTTGCTCGGCGTAGATGAAGTCTGGAGAAGCAGACCAGGCGAAATCATGCACATCTTCAGCGTAATATTGATAAGTCTTGTAGCCTTCCTGCTTCGTCATGGCTTTTGTCGGAAAGCCTGTAGCGGCCACCATATACGATTCAGGAACTTGAATGCGCACACTGTAGATCCCAAAGTCGGAATAGAACTCGGAGTTGCCATGGTATTGGTGTAAATTCCAGCCTTCGCTTGTGCGGCCGCGTGTACCGCTGGGTTCATAGACGGAGAGCTTCGGGAACCACTGACCCGCCATGACGAAGTTCCCTGAGACACCCATACGAGCGAATACATCCGGCAAGTTCACGTTGAATTTCATATTTAATGTCACGGACTGGCCGGGCTTGACCGGCTGTGTAAGACGAACCTTCATGAGCGTATGATCATTCGGGTTGCTATCATCAGGCTGTACGTATTGCATGCGTTTGATGAGGGACATTCCCTCGGTCGTTTTTAGTTCCGTGATCTGCATGGATCCGAAGCTGCCGTCGGTCATCACGTCGGAGCGCAGCTTACCGCCGGACTCTTTAATAAATGTAGACTGCTTGGACTCAAAAGCATTGGGGTACAGATGGAAATAGAGCTCGCTCACGATGTTCTTCCCGGGGTTCGTCCATGTCACGGACTGTTCCCCTTGCAACGTCTTCTTGGCGTTCATTTCATCAAGCTTGACGTTAATATGGTACTCGACTACCCGTTTGCTGAGTACTACCGAATCAGGTTTCTCAATGGTCTGCGGTTCTGTGGGCTCGCTAGCGGCTGTAGGGGTGCTCGGGAGTTTCGACATGGTGGAAGAATTGGCGGACTGGCTTAGGTTGTACCATATGGCATACCCGAGCAGACACACGATGAGTGAGATCGTTAGAATACGTTTTGTATAGCGTGGGGTCATACACGTTTACCTCCCGTTGACAAGCATCTACAGCATGTATATGTTTGCAATTTCAATAATATTAGCTAAAATAAAATTAAATCGTTTGGAGGTATGTGACGAATGAGCAATGAAGAGACAACAGGCAAGAAGAAGCTTGCACTTAACGTCGTTAGCAGTAAAAAAGAACATAAAGGCTTTGGAGCAGGCTCCATTGATTTGAATAATGTGTCCCCCGTGATTATCGATCAAGGGGAGGCGTATATTGATATTGGTGCGATGCACGCGAAAAGTAAGGTAGAGAAGGGCATTAAGTTCCTGACCAACAAGGATGAAGTTCCTGAAGGCGGGCGTAAATGCTGGATCGTATGGGTGGCGGTTGACCGCAATGAACAAGGTCCCTTCTATGGCGGCTTGACGGCATGTGAAATGCTCGTGAATCCAGAAGCTCGTCGTGGATGGAAGATTCTTGCGGATCATGTGAACAAGCTAGACTATGCATTGAAACGCCGCATTATGCTAGAAGGTTTAGATGATGCGGAGAAAACGGCACTACGTGAGCTGCTTATGCAGCATAATGCAGAGTGGTGGGAGCGTACAGATGCAAGCGTGAAAGAAGCTTTAGCCTAAAAGATATAAATAAAGAGAGACAGCATTCCGCAGACCCCTATGGGGATCAAGAAGGCTGTCTCTTTTTATTTACGAGGGAATCGTCGCCCACCGCGGTAACCCTGCACGCGCAGCCATATCTGCTGCATCCCCGAACAGGACAACGATTGTGGTTGTGATATGATCGTCCAACGCTTTGGCTGACTGCCACCGCTGTAAGTCAAATGGCACCTCATGGATCATCCCATGCTTATGCAGGAAGGATTCTGACCAACGGAATGGAGCCCACTGCGGAACGATATTCTGCGGATTCTCGGCGACGCGTTTGAATACATCGTTGACTTCAGCTTTGGGAACCGTCTCCCACCAGGTAGACCGGGGCTTATGTCGATGCTGCAGCATATAATCGAATCGGCTCATACCATACAGCACCTGCAAATAGGGAGCATTCATTTCTGTTAAGAACTGTTCTAAGCGAATGAATAGATCTGCTAGCTGATGGCCGATGCGCGACCAGCCTTGCTCGGCCCAGTATCGACCAAAGGCTTGGAAGAAGTCCCACGGCGTTTCGAATAGGAGAGACATACACATTCCCAACGTCTCATCGGCACGGTGTGCATTCCAATATTTTTCGAGGATATCCTCTGTTTGCTTGATACGAATGACATCTTCGAAGGAAAGTACATCATTGCTTAACATTTCATAGGGGGCATGTTCCATATAGGCGTACCCATGCTGCTCCGCGTCGCGCCGTAGACCCGTCCCCCGCAGCAGCTTCAAGAATCCCAGCTGCAGCTCCTCAGGTCGTAACTCGAACACATCATTAAATGTCTTCCGGAAGGAATTGTAGTCCTCTCCAGGGAGCCCTGCGATCAAATCCAAGTGTTGATCAATACAACCCCCTTGCTTCACCAGCTCGACCGTGCGCCGAAGCTTGTTCCAATTCTGTCTTCGCTGCACGATTCGGTTGGTCTCTTCATTCGTGGATTGAACCCCGATTTCGAAGCGGAAGATCCCCTTGGGTGCGTGCTCGTTCAAAAATTCCAGCACCTCGGGGCGCATAATATCGGCTGTAATCTCAAACTGAAAGACGCATCCGTTATGGTGATCGATGAGAAACCGGAAGATATCCAACGCGTATTCCCGGTAAATATTGAATGTGCGGTCCAAGAACTTAATGGTTCGTGCCCCATGATCAATCAGATACTTCAAATCTGCTTTGACCTGCTCCATGTCAAAATAACGAACCCCTACCTCCGTGCTGGAGAGGCAGAACTGACAGTTGAACGGACAGCCACGGCTCGTTTCGAAATACACAATGCGTTGACTTAGCGAGGGCAAATCTTCCTCGAACCGGTAGGGTGAAGGCAGACAGGTTAATTCCGCTTTCGTCGCGGAAGCGGGTTGGATGTTCAGTACATCGGGTTGGCTCCGATTACGCCATGCTATGCCATCGATATCATGAAGCGTGTCATGCCGCTGGAATCGTTCCAGAAGCGTGCGAAATGCAGTCTCACCTTCCCCCATCACAATGACGTCGATACTCCGCTCCCGCCTCATGAAATGTTCGGGGTCAAAGGAGACTTCGGGCCCCCCAAGAATGATATGCACTTGCGGCATGACCTTGCGTAATAAGGATACCGTCTGCAGAGTCTCTTCAATATTCCAGATGTAACAGGAGAAGCCGACAACATCGGGTTTTCTCGCGAATAGGTCTGTGACGATGTGAAGAATAGGATCTTTGACCGTATATTCCGCCATTTCCACAGGAAAGGCATCTTGTGCAGCCGCTTTGAGCAAGCGGAGCGAGAGGGCCGTATGAATAAATTTGGCATTAATTGCAGCAACAACAGTTTTCATGGAAGACTTCCTTTATCGTATGGTTTCGTGCTCTATACCGTATCTGAATTGCATGGATAGGCGCAATAGAGGAAATCACACTGGGAAGCTTCCACCAGAAAACCGCCCGCGTTCTTACGCGAGCGGAGTTTAAGGAAGGATTTATTTACTTATACACATGTGGATAAGCTCTGCTGATTTTGAGTTGTCCACATGGGGATGACGGTTTCGAATTAACCGCCCCACCACCGTTTTACGTCCTCCCACCAAGAGCGGCGCTGCGTCGGATTTTCATTGGTTTCATTTTTGGTCTCTTCCCCTTGATGAACCGTACAAGACACCGTTGGTTCAGTTCCTTTCACAAAGGCCTCTAGACGCTTGTCAGGACAAGCGGTTGTAGCCAATTGCCCCGTATCCGGGTCAATATACACATTCACGACGCCTTCAGGAATGGGGAAGATCTTCGGAGGCACACTGCTTAGTGCCTGCTCGGTATATTGTGCGAATATCGGTGCGGCCTTATGGGCATCTACAGGCGTGATCATCTTTCCTTTGTCGTAGCCTACCCATACAGCGGTTGAAAGTTCAGGCGTGAAGCCGACGAGCCAAGCGTCGGAATCCGTTGTACCCGTCTTCCCTGCCACGGGACGCTTCATCAATGAAGATACGCGATTTCCGGTACCTCCGGTTTCGAACACGCTCTCCATCAAATTCGTGAGCACGTACGTATGTGCAGCATCCGATACTTGCGTGCGCTGAGGGGTAGGCGCATGATACAGCGTATTTCCGTTCGCATCTTTAATTTGGAGGACGGCAGTAGGTTCTACCCGTTCTCCTTGATTACTAATGACGCCATAGGCCGAAGCCATCTCGAACGGACTGACGGGATACGTCCCCAGGGCGAGCGACGGAAGCGGCTGTAAAGGACTGTCGATCCCCATTTTTCGCGCCATTTCGACAACATTCATCGGATCAATTTTCATGATGGTATTGACGGCATAGATATTGTCGGAAGCGGCAATCGCTTTGCGCAGATCAATTTCGCCAAAATATTTGCCTCCGTAATTGCTGGGTTGATACGTCTTCCGGCCATCATCATAATGAAAGAGCGTCGGTTCACTCTTGAAATGGGAGACACTCGTCATCTCATTGGTGGCCAGGGCTGTTAAATACATAATAGGTTTAAAAGCAGAGCCGGGCTGGCGTGTCTTGGCAAATACGCGATTGAATTGATTGGTTCTGTAATTGGTTCCTCCGACCATCGCTTTGACGTAGCCATTGCGCGGGTCTATGGAGATGAGTGCCGTCTGCAGATCGGATTTCGTTGGAATTTGGCTGGCAACGGCTTTCTCCGCTGCTTGCTGAGCGTGCAAGTCCAATGTGGTGTATACCGTAATCCCGCCTTCTGCGAGCAAGGAATCCTCAAAACCTAATTGGTCGACCACTACATTCCGTACATAATCACGGAAGTAGGGAGCAACTTCATGCTCCTGAGGCGCCTCTAACGGTTTGAATTGCAGTAACTGATGGTAGGCAGTATTGGCCTCTGATTGCGTTATATCGCCGCATTCGACCATGTCCTGAAGTACTTTCTTCTGGCGGTCCTTCGCGTTCTTCATATCCCGATAGGGCGAATAGTACTTGGGTCCTTTCGGGACGCCAGCGAGCATCGAGCTTTCCGCTAAGGATAAGTCCTTGGCGTGTTTGCCATAATAGAGTTGTGCAGCAGGCTCGATCCCATAAGCACCGTGGCCGTAATAAATATTATTCAAATAGAGATTGAGGATCTCATCCTTACTGTACTTCATCTCTAATTGGATCGTGTACATGGCTTCTTTGGCTTTACGTGCCCAAGTACGTTCATGTGAAAGGTACAAGTTACGGGCTAACTGCTGCGTTAATGTACTGGCACCTTGTTTCATTTCCATATGCTCGATATTCACAAGTGTGGCCCGCGCCATGCCCTTAATATCGAATCCAATATGGTTATAGAAGTTGCGGTCTTCCACGGCTAATGTTGCGTGAATGAGATCCGCTGAGATGTCGGAAAGTGTAACGCGCTGCCGCTGTATGCCGGATTGAGGCTGGAAATACCCGATGATTCTGCCTTCCATATCGACGAGTTTGGAGGATTGTCCCATCGTGGATACAGGGAGCGATTGGGTGTGCAAATAAAAGAGGAAGCCTCCCGTACCGCATAGAAAGAGCAGGAATAGCAAGCCTATAGCCGAAGCGATTCGCTTCTTTCTAGAGGGCTTCTCAGATTGATTCGATTCAGCAGTGGTCGCTCTTAACTTAGATCTGCTTGCTTGATGTCGCGCCATACCGCTTCATCCTTTCTCGTTCCATTCTGGGTGAAATACACCATATCATTTAGTATGGAAAAAGTTAGAAGTACGTATTCATAGCTGGCGCGAAATATTAAATTTTTGATTATCCTCTTTATTATGTTGCTTTTTTGGTAAGTTTTATTATAATACAACTTGTTAAAAAAACTTGGGAAAGAGCGTGATACGTAATCGTCCCTACACGATTATCTTACAAAAGAAAGAAGGCTAACTACGATGGAATTGTGGTACACGGAGAAGCAAACGGAATCTTATGGCATTACAGCAAAAGTTAAAGAGACGTTTGTAACAGAAAAAACAGATTTTCAAGATTTAGCGATGATTGATACGGAAGAATTCGGACGTATGCTCGTCTTGGACGGCATGGTTATGACAACGATTAAAGATGAGTTCGTCTATCATGAAATGGTAGCGCATCCCGCGTTGTACACCCACCCCAATCCGAAGCATGTACTTGTTGTAGGCGGCGGCGACGGCGGCGTTATTCGTGAAGTATTGAAACATCCGCAAGTGGAGAAAGCTGTTTTGGTTGAGATTGACGGTAAAGTAATTGAGTACTCGAAGAAATATTTGCCGGAGATCGCCGGAGAACTGGACAATCCACGTGTTGAAGTGATCGTTGGTGACGGATTCATGCACATTCACGAGGCAAAAGACAAATATGATGTTGTTATGGTGGACTCGACAGAGCCGGTTGGACCTGCAGCACCATTGTTCGAACGCGGTTTTTATCAAGGGATCTTTGAAGCATTAAAAGAAGACGGTATCTTCGTTGCACAGACAGACAACCCTTGGTTCAAAGCGGATTTGATCCAAAAAGTAAATAAAGACGTCAAAGAAATTTTCCCGATCGTTCGTGTATTTGCAGCGAATGTACCTACGTACCCAAGCGGATTGTGGACATTTACGATGGGCAGCAAGAAGCATGACCCACTCGAAGTAGACGAGACTCAAATTCCGGAAATCAATACAAAATACTACAGCCCACGTCTGCACAAAGCGGCATTTGTATTGCCTAAATTTGTAGAAGACTTGGTGAAATAGGAGGAAGCGAATCCATGCGTTTAGACCAAGCTTACTCCGGGAATGTATTTATTTGCAGTTCGGATGATTATGAGAATTCCAAGGCTGTCATTTACGGCATGCCGATGGACTTCACGGTTAGCTTCCGCCCAGGATCGCGTTTTGGTCCGGCCCGTATCCGTGAGGTGTCGATCGGTCTTGAAGAATACAGCCCTTATTTAGATAAAGATATTACAGACATGACGTATTTCGATGCGGGCGATTTGTTATTGCCTTTCGGTAACCCGGCACGCAGCTTGGACATTATCGGCGAATTCGTAGGCAAGTTGTTAGCTGACGATAAATTCCCGATTGGACTTGGCGGAGAGCATCTTGTATCCTGGCCTATCTTCCAAGAGGTGTTCAAGAAGTACCCAGATTTAGCCATTATTCATTTCGATGCACATGCTGACTTGCGTGAATCGTATGAAGGCGAGCCGTTATCGCACTCCACGCCGCTTCGCAAAGCTGCGGGCCTGATCGGCGGAAAGAATATTTATCAATTCGGTATTCGTTCCGGATCGCGTGAAGAATTCCAATATGCGCGGGAGAACATTAACTTCCATCCGTTCGAAGTATTGGAACCTTTGAAGAAAGTATTGCCAGAACTTGCAGGACGCCCTGTGTACGTTACGATTGATATCGACGTGCTTGATCCATCCGCTGCGCCTGGAACAGGAACTGCGGAAGCAGGCGGAATTACATCCAAGGAATTGCTTGCCGCTGTGCACGCGATTGCAGGATCTGACGTAAATGTCGTAGGCTGCGACTTGGTTGAAGTAGCGCCTGCGTATGATCCGACAGAACAGACGCAGATTGTTGCTGCGAAAGTGATTCGCGAAATGCTGCTTGGATTCGTTAAATAATTCGACAAGGTCAGGAAGTCGTTGGTTGCCAACGATTACCTGACCTTTATTTTTTACACCCTCCTTAAGCATGCTGTATACTAATGTTTGCATCTTAGAGGAGGTTTCATCTTGTTTTTAGCGTTATATACGAATATCGAATCCATGAAAAGGTTTATGCTAACCAATTCAGCGAGCATCGTACTTAACTTCATTTCGCTATTAGCGATTTATGTATTTATATATGGATTTTACTTTCGAAAGTTGTCCCCGTTTTTTCGCAAAGAATATCGATACATTTCACATCTTCAATTTGGCGCAATCGGCGGGATATTAGGAAGTATCACGGTCGTGCTTACAGCCGGCTACACGTTTGGCCATTTTTACAATTTAGAGGCTGTCGCCATGGAATTAAGGACCTATTTTGTGTTTATCGCCTTATGCGGCGGCGGCTGGATTTCGGGTCTTGTCACCTGGGTGTGTATAGCGGCCATGCGTTGGATCGTGGATGGGAGCATCATCTACTTTTTGCAAGTCAATTCCATCGATATGATTGTTATTGTTTTTACCCTAATTGTTCTTCGTATGGATCTTTCCAGAACGTTGAAATGGGTGATTATGACGCTCGGAGCAGCCGTGCTGCAGTCGGGGTTATTTATTTTTAGGGGCATGGCGATCCGCGAAGCAATGATTTATTTTCTTGCGACGATGGTGGTATCTTTTGTCGTGTTTTGCTTCCTATTCTACGTGATACAAGCAGCTCAGATGTTTATTTATTTTAAGGAAAACGCCATGCAGGATTACTTGACCAAGTTGGATAATGTTCGTGCTTTACATGCAAAAATCGTTCATTTGGTCAAGCGGTTGCGGTATCAGGAGGATAAGCAGTACGTTGTCGTGCTGGCGGATATCGATCATTTTAAGCGGGTGAACGATACGTTTGGCCATGCCGCAGGTGACGAGGTTCTGAAGCAATTTGCCGGTCTGCTTGCTCATTATTGTCCGAAAGATGATATTGTCGCGCGAATGGGCGGTGAAGAATTCTGTATGATTCTTTCTGCGAATCTTGCTGAAGGAGAGCGATTAGCGGAAAGATTGCGTGCGGATGTGGAGCACAACCCTTTCATTTTGCCGAGCGGCAGTTCCGTTCAAGTGACGGTATCGTTCGGGTTATCGATAGGTGATCGTGGCAGCGTGCAGAAGGTGAATGATATGTATAACGTGATCGACGAAGCGGATAAGGCGCTGTATATGTCGAAGGCCAAAGGAAGAAATAAGGTGACGGTATACCGGAAGGATGAGACGATGGATGATTAATCTATTTATTTTTTTCACCTGAAGGATACGGAAATCGAGCCGTTATAGGGGGCAACCTTTATGACGGTTTTTTTGGCGAAGTTATCAGGAACTGTTTGAATTCAGAGGACGAACTGGGTATAGTAGTGAAATAGAATGAATGTGACAGGAGCGCTTACGTAATGTCGAAGAAACATCCCGTGCGGGTGCGCCTTGTGAGTCATCAAGATCAAGGGCAGACCGTGCAAGAGTACAGCGGGGAACGTATCGATAAAGGGAGCAGTATCTATATTCGGTATGAAGAGTCTGGAGAAGGCTTACCCCAAGGGACAGACAAGGACAAGACCATAACGACGGTGAAGATCGAACGTGAGATCATCAAGATTATTCGTCATGGTACCGTGCAATCCGAGCAATCTTTTCAATTAGGGCGTCGGTTGCCCGGGTTCTATCGATCCCCTTATGTGAATACGCAATTATCGCAAGAGACGACCCACATGCACATGGATATGCAGGAAGTCGAGGGCATTGTCGAGTGGAGCTACGAGCTATTCGCTTATGACGAGAGCACAGGACAATTCAAGATTAGTTTAACCATACAGGAGGAACAGGAAAATGAGTCAGAATGAGGGTACATTAGATCAATTATACACCGCAGTGAAGGAAGCGATCGGGGATGCGGTAGTTGTTGCAGGATTGGTGACTAGAGAAGAACTTCCTGCATTTGTTATCGAGGTGCCGAAGGATAAGGCGCATGGCGACTTGGCAACGAATGCAGCGATGCAGCTGACGAAGATTGCGAAGAAGAACCCGCGACTAATCGCAGAAGCGATTATTGCAAATTTAGACAAGAGTAAAGCGTCGATTGAAAGTGCAGAAATTGCCGGACCGGGCTTTATTAACTTTCGCCTGAACAAAAGCTACTTGTACAACGTCATTGAGGAAGTCGCGGCCAAAGGAGCGGACTATGGACGTGTGCCGGCCAGATTAGGCCAGAAGGTTCAAGTCGAGTTCGTGAGTGCAAACCCAACAGGCAGCTTGCATCTTGGACATGCGCGTGGTGCGGCGGTGGGTGATGCCTTATGTAACGTGCTTGATTTCGCGGGTTACGACGTGACACGTGAGTATTATATTAATGATGCAGGGAACCAAGTGGTGAACCTATGCAAATCCATCGAAGTGCGTTATAAGCAAGAACTAGGTGTCGATGCGGAGATGCCTGAAGATGGATACTTCGGGGAAGATATTCGCGGATTCGCGAAAGAATTGGTTGCCGAGAAAGGCAACAGCTTGCTTTCCCTATCCGATGAGGAGCGTACGAAGTTCTTCCGTACGTATGGGCTTGAGAAAGAATTGGACAAAATTAAGCGCGATCTAGGACGCTTTAACGTGAAATTTGACGAATGGTTTAGTGAGACATCCCTCTACGAAACGGGTGCTGTTGTCGAATCGTTGGACGAACTTAAAGCAAGAGGCCAAGTATTCGAAGATGGCGGAGCAACTTGGCTGCGTACAACACCATATGGCGATGACAAGGATCGCGTATTGGTGAAGAACGACGGCACGTACACCTATTTAACGCCGGATATTGCGTATCACCGTAACAAATATGCGCGTGGCTATGACCAAATGATTAACATTTGGGGAGCGGATCACCACGGGTATATTCCACGGATGAAGGCAGCGATGGAAGCGTTAGGGAATGATCCGGCGAAGTTAACGGTGCTCATCGCACAGATGGTTAGCTTGTTCCAGAACGGTGAGAAAGTGAAAATGTCCAAACGTACGGGTAAAGCCGTAACGATGGAAGATCTAATGGACGAAGTGGGCGTGGATGCGATTCGTTATTTCTTCACGATGCGTTCGATGGACTCGCATCTTGATTTTGATATGGATTTAGCGATTTCCACATCCAATGAGAATCCTGTGTTCTATGTGCAATATGCGCATGCGCGTATTTGCAGTATTTTCCGTCAAGCGGAGGAACAGAACGTAGAGGTGCTTCCGTTATCACAAGTCGATTTAAGCAAGCTGACCACGGAGCATGAATACGATTTGCTGCGCAAGATCGGGGAGCTTCCTGAAGAAATTGCTGTTGCGGCACAAGGATATGCACCGCACCGCTTGATTCGATATGTCTATGAAATTGCTTCGCTTTTCCATAGCTATTACAGAGCAGAGCGCGTCATTGTTGACGACGCGCAAGTGACGCAAGCGCGACTCGCCTTGCTCGGCGCGCTGCGCACGACCATCGCCAACGTGCTGCGCCTCGTTGGCGTGTCCGCGCCAGATCGCATGTAGCCACATGCGATCCATGGCGCGGGCTTCGCGCACGGCCTCGTAGGCCGCGTGCGCGCACAGCCACAGAACAGCCCCACCGCGAGCCTTTGGCATGCGGTGGGGCTGTTCTAGTCTACGCTTTCGCCTCGCGCAGCAGGCGCAGCGCATCGACCTCGCCGGGCGCCTTGCTGTGCAGACGGCGCCCGCGGATGGTCGAGGCGGATCGTCGCAGCAGCGACTTTATCTCGCCAGGCGTTAAGGTGGGGTTCTGCGCAAGCAGCAAGGCGATCGCGCCACTGACATGGGATGTCGCCATTGAAGTACCGCTCATCTCGTTGTAATTGCCGCGGAGCCACGAGGAGACGATTTTATCGCCAGGCGCATAGATATCAATAAAGCTCCCGCGGTTGCTGAATTTTGCGACACGGCGCTGCCGATTGGTTGCGCCAACCGAAATCGTCTGCGGGTACCGCGCAGGGTAATCAATCGATTTTCGCTTCGCATCATTGCCAGAAGAGGCAACGATAACGATGCCTGCGTTGTAAGCATTCATAACCGCATTTAATAAGGACTTGCTGCTCGATTTCATGCCAAAGCTCATGTTTATGATATTCATTCGATTACGAACACACCAATCAATGCCAAGAATAATATCGGATACATAAGCAGATCCGTTATGGTCAAAAGCCTTAACAGGGTGTATTAATGCACGCGGAGCGACACCTATAATTCCTTTCATTTGGTTGGCAGCGGCAATCGTACCTGCGATATGGGTGCCATGTCCGTTGTCATCATGTGGTAACATGTTGCGGTTCAGCAGGTTAATGCCGCGCATGAGAGAATGCCGAAGATCCGGGTGTCTGTAATCGACGCCGGTATCGATGACACCGATCTTAATCCGGTGTCCTGTGGTCGTTGCCCACGTTTGCGGGGCTCGAATTTGCTGGACTCCCCAGGGAATGCCGTGATCCCATTGCACACTGGTTTTATGAAGCGTCCCATGGACCTTCATACGTGTATCTTCCTCAAAGAAGATATCGTTCTTGAATTTATTCAGCTTTCCCTCCGGGATGGCAGGGCAGATCATCGCATGAATAATTCGGGACGGCTGGACTGCGCTCAGCATGGTAAGGGACGATTTCAACTTCATAAAGTGCGACATACACTTGCGGTAGTCGCGGGAATGGGCGAAGCGTATGATTTGTTTCTTGTGGGAGCCGTCTCCCCGTGCAATTTCGTCATTCAGCAGTTGTAAAAAGGTTGAGTAGTCCAATCTGGAGTCCCCTCCTGACTAACCATGTTGAGGTATAGTATGTTTGGCTCGAAAAGAGGGACTGGGTAACATGCCTTTTTTATAAGAATTAGGCCTTCTATCGTGTCAAAGTTGCGTGGGGGACATAGTATGAAGGGAGAGCCTAAGAGGGTTCTTTATGAGTACAAGGCGTTTGGAGAGCAATCTTCAAGCCGGATACAGTCGCGCGAAGGGTGATCCCCTTCGCATTTTCTTGTAGGGAGCTGTTCTTAGCTCAACTTCTGCACATACATATGGAAAATGTATTTTTCTTCTGTTCTTTGCCTTACGCCAAAACAATCAAGCTTAGTCGCCTAAGCTTTTTGTCTTTCATCGTTTCTGTCCAAAAGGGTCTTCAATTTTGAGCTTTTCCCTTCCCATGGCGTGTCTAGCTTCTAGCTTTTTTAGTCAAGCTTGCATTTTTAAGTTAAATAGGTTTTACTTATGTTTGATATGGATATGTTAGAAAAAGAATGTTGCTGTGAACATTGTGAGAGAGGAAGTGTCCTTCAATGAGCACCCCGTTTCAATTAAAAATTGATCCTGAGAAAGTGCACGAGATCCCGATGGTCGACCTCGCGTTTGAAATCCTAAGAGCGGCGAATAACCCATTTTATTACCGGGACCTTATGAATGAAGTAGCTAAATTAAGAGGTCTATCTGATGAAGACATCAAAGAAGTCATCGCTCAGCTTTACACAGAAATTAATATTGACGGTCGTTTTGCATGCGTCGGTACGAATCTGTGGGGCTTGAAACGTTGGTACCCAATTGAACGTTCAGAAGATCCAGTATCCAATGCCAAACGCCCTCGCATCATCAACGATGAAGACGATGATTTGATGGATGATGATGAGTTGTTTGCAGAAGAGGAAGAAGAAACTTATGCTTCAGACGATGAAGATTTCGATCACATGGATGAAGACAGTGAAGAAATCTACACCGATGAAGAAGAAGAAGCTGAAGTTGAAGATGAGTCACTGATCGATGATGAAGAGCTGGCGGATGAAGAAGAATCGGATGAAGACAGCGAAGAAGATGAGTTTGACGATTTAGAAGACGATGACAATAAATAAGAAAACCCTCAGCCATTCGAAGATGAGCGACCTACAAGTTTTGCTTGCAAAACTCGCTTCGAAAGCAAGGTGGTTTTTATCGCCAAATAGAATTTTTAAGTTTCGATTCATCGAAGCTTAAAAATTCTATTGAGGCAACAAAAGTCATACTCGCAATAAGTTCTAAGACTCCGCTGTGAATTGACGGGGGATGTCACTTGACAGCGGACTTGGGACAGAGTAAACTATTTTCTGGGCTTAAGATTTATTTAGCAATATATAACCTTTTCATAAAAAAAGTGCCCCGTGGCTACGGGAGTCACTTTTTTGTTTTTTTTATCAAGTTTTTTGGTGAAATGGGTAACGCTAAGAGGAACGAACTTGGCATTATGCATCATTTTTGGCGTGGGCAGGCGATGCTTAGAAATCGCGTTGTTTTAAATGTTTAGGAGGGTATGGATTGTGACAAAATATATTTTCGTGACGGGCGGAGTAGTATCTTCTTTAGGTAAAGGGATCACAGCAGCATCGCTTGGAAGATTGTTGAAGAACCGTGGGTTAAAAGTAACGATTCAAAAATTTGACCCTTACATTAACGTAGACCCAGGGACCATGAGTCCTTATCAACACGGTGAAGTGTTCGTAACCGATGATGGTGCGGAAACGGATTTGGATTTAGGACACTATGAACGTTTTATTGATATTAACTTATCCAAAGCAAGCAATGTAACGACGGGTAAAGTGTATTCATCCGTTATTTCGAAAGAGCGCCGCGGTGAATACCTAGGCGGAACGGTACAAGTTATTCCACATATTACGAATGAAATCAAAGAACGTGTATTCCGTGCAGGGAAAGAAGCGGGATCCGACGTTGTTATTACAGAAATCGGCGGTACAGTCGGGGATATCGAGAGCTTGCCATTCTTGGAAGCCATTCGCCAAATTAAGAGCGATATCGGCCGTGAGAATGTGATGTATATCCATTGTACGTTGATTCCATATATTAAAGCCGCGGGCGAAGTGAAAACAAAACCGACACAACACAGTGTTAAAGAACTTCGCAGTATCGGTATTCAACCAAATGTCATCGTATGCCGTACGGAGTATGAGCTTACCGAAGACATGAAACGCAAAATCGCATTGTTCTGCGACATTGATGCGAATGCCGTTGTCGAGTGCCGTGATGCGGAGACATTGTATGAAGTACCTTTGAACTTGCAAGCTGAAGGTTTGGATGAAATTGTTGTGAACCATTTGAAGCTAACAACAACACCTCCGGACATGACGGATTGGGTGAAGCTTGTAGATCGTGTGAAGAAGCTTCAACATTCGGTTGAAATTGCAATCGTAGGTAAATATGTTGCATTGCATGATGCTTATTTGAGTATTGTTGAGTCTTTATCCCATGCTGGATTTGATTCGAATTCTGATGTGAAAGTACGTTGGGTGAACGCAGAAGAATTAACGGAAAGCAATGTAGATGAATACTTAAGCGGCGTACAAGGAATCTTGGTTCCAGGCGGTTTTGGCGATCGCGGGATCGAAGGCAAGATTTCGGCAATCAGCTATGCGCGCGAACGCAAAATTCCGTTCTTCGGTATTTGCTTAGGCATGCAAGTTGCTGTTATCGATGTAGCTCGTAACCTGGCAGGTCTAAAAGGCGCGAACAGCTCCGAGATCAATCCAACAACAGACTACCCTGTTATTGATTTGTTGCCAGAACAAAAAGATATCGAAGATATGGGCGGTACGATGCGCCTAGGTCTATATCCTTGTAAATTGCAACCGGGTACGCTTGCGATGGAATGCTACGATGATGAGCTTGTCTATGAGAGACACCGTCACCGGTACGAATTCAACAACGAATACCGTGAAGTGATTGAACGCGCAGGTCTTGTGATTTCAGGTACTTCGCCAGACGGCCGTTTGGTTGAGATCGTGGAATTACCGGATCACCCGTGGTTCTTAGCGGTACAATTCCATCCGGAATTCATCTCGCGTCCGAACCGTCCGCAACCGTTATTCCGTGAGTTCGTGAAAGCTGCGTTGCAACATAGCCGTTAATAACCTTTTTGTTTTTTTCCAAGATCAGGAGGAATTTGAGATTCCTTCCCGAATATAGTACGGATACGAAGTGAGCAAAAGGCAGCACCTTTGATCCATATATATTCGCCTGTTTACTTATGGGAGGGGATCGCTTGGAGAAGAAAAAAGTATTAATTGTTGATGATCAGAATGGAATTCGCGTATTACTGATGGAGGTATTTGGCAGCGAAGGCTACCAGACCTTTCAGGCAGCGAACGGAAAGCTCGCGCTCGAGATTGTACGCAAGGAACAACCGGACATGGTATTGCTCGATATGAAGATACCAGGGATGGATGGTCTAGAGATTCTGAAGCATATCAAGCAAATTGATCCAGCGCTGCGAGTCATCATGATGACGGCTTATGGCGAATTGGACATGATTAAGGAAGCGACAGATCTTGGAGCACTCATGCACTTCACCAAACCGTTTGATATTGACGAGATCCGTATCGCCGTAAACATGCAATTGCGCGATGGAATACACGCCTAACAGGACCTGATTCAGGTCCTGTTTTACTTTGTGGCGGTATTCATCTAATCGCGGTCGCTCATCTTCGAAAGGCTTCGCTATAGGTTTTCTCATTTTGTGAGGAGCTTGTTTACTATTTGTTCCGATGTTGTGGTATAATACTCGGGTAATGAAAGTAATTGAAAACAAATAATTCGGATCCGACGACAAAGCTTAAGTTTTCTAGCTCTGTTCTAGGTTTTCACGTATTGAAATATGCATTGAAATAGATAACTTGGGAAAGCACCGCCTCGTCGGTGTCTTTCCCTTTATATAAGCTATTATTTAGTTGTCTATTACTTAACTGCATACATAGGAGGACTTTCTAACTCTATGGAAAAGTTAATGATTTGCGGTGGCCGTCCGCTGCGTGGTACGGTGCAAATAAGCGGTGCGAAGAACAGCGCTGTGGCACTCATTCCAGCGGCCATCTTAGCCGAGACCGAAGTAGTACTTGATAATTTACCATTAATTAGCGACGTAGCGACGTATGCGGAAATTCTAGAAGGACTGGGTGCAACGGTTACGCTGGCGGGAAGTCAGATTCGTGTAGACCCATCGCAGTTGAAATCCATTCCGATGCCGAATGGACCCGTTAAGAAATTAAGAGCTTCTTATTATTTAATGGGTGCAATGTTAGGACGTTTTGGTGAAGCGACAATCGGTATGCCGGGAGGATGTAACTTCGAACCCCGCCCGATTGATCAGCATATTAAAGGTTTTGAAGCATTGGGTGCTACGGTAACCAATGATCATGGTTCGATTCATATTTATGCCAAAGAACTTCGCGGAGCGAAAATTTATTTGGATGTCGCTAGCGTTGGAGCAACCATTAATATTATGCTTGCAGCCTCACGGGCTAAGGGCTCAACTATTATTGAAAATGCGGCCAAAGAGCCTGAAATTATAGATGTAGCAACGTTACTTAACGCCATGGGCGCTAAAATAAAAGGCGCGGGGACAGAAACCATTCGAATTGAAGGTGTCGACCGTATGCGAGGATGCCGTCATTCGATCATTCCAGACCGCATTCAAGCCGGAACGTATATGATTATTGCAGCAGCAACGCGTGGAGACGTGCTGATTGATAATGTGATCCCAAAACATTTGGAGGCATTGACTGCGAAATTGCAGGAGATGGGCGTTCAGATTGAGGAGATGGATGAGTCTATCCGAGTCATAGGTCAACCGGAGTACACGAGTGTAGATGTGAAGGCGCTGGTCTATCCTGGATTTGCAACAGATCTACAATCTCCGATGACCACCTTGCTTACACAGGCTAAAGGCGTAAGCATTATGTCAGACTATGTGTATAGCAATCGTTTCAAGAACGTTCCTGAATTGCTTCGTATGGGTGCGAAGATTCGTGTTGAGGGGCGCTCGGCGATTATTGAAGGAACGAAGTTAAATGCGGCCAAAGTAAAAGCAACGGATTTACGCGCTGGTGCTTCCCTTGTGATTGCTGCATTAACAGTTGACGATGGAATTACGGAAATTACGGGTGTGGAATATATTGACCGCGGCTATGATAATCTCGTACAGAATCTACGGGATCTAGGCGCAGACGTATGGCGCGAGACGCTTGTAGCAGCTGAATAAACGGCTATCTTTTCGGGCATACTGGTCGAATAGTTATTTTAGAATCTATTAAGGACCCTTCTTGGGTCCACCCATATTTTTTAGATTTATATTTGGAATAGGTGGTTGAATGAATGGATCTTCAAATTGCTGATTTAGAAGAAATGAAGCTAACCGAATTATACAAATTAGCGAAGCAATACCAAATTGCTTATTATGGTCAGATGAAGAAGAAAGAGCTTATTTTTGCAATCCTTCGAGCACAAGCCGAAAAGGGTGGACTTATGTTCATGCAAGGCGTGCTTGAAATTTTGCCGGAAGGCTTTGGGTTTCTTCGTCCTATTAACTATTTGCCGAGTGCAGAAGATATATACATTTCAGCTTCGCAGATCCGCAAGTTCGACTTGCGAACGGGTGATTTAGTCTCGGGGAAATGCAGGCCTCCAAAAGAAAATGAGCGATATTTCGGATTGTTGCAAGTCAATGCAGTCAATGGCGAGAACCCGGACACCGCGGCAGAACGACTCCATTTTCCAGCGTTAACCCCTCTTTATCCGCAAGAAAAGGTAGTTCTTGAATCCTCCCCAACGCATCTTTCGACCAGAATCATGGATATCTTGGCACCTGTAGGACTTGGACAGCGCGGTTTAATCGTAGCTCCCCCTAAAGTAGGTAAAACCCTTCTTCTCAAAGAAATTGCCAATAGTATATCAACCAATTATCCCGAAATTGAACTGTTTGTTCTATTAATTGATGAACGTCCAGAAGAAGTTACGGATATGCAGCGTTCGGTGAAAGGCGAAGTGGTCGCTTCAACATTTGATGAGCTTCCTGAAAATCATATTAAAGTATCAGAACTTGTCCTAGAGCGTGCTTTGCGTCTTGTTGAGCATAAGAAAAATGTGGTTATTTTGATGGATAGTATTACGCGTCTTGCTCGTGCCTACAACTTGGTGGTACCACCATCCGGTCGTACATTGAGCGGGGGTATTGATCCAGCGGCATTCCACCGTCCGAAGCGTTTCTTCGGGTCAGCTCGTAATGTGGAAGAAGGCGGAAGCTTGACCATTATTGCTACAGCTCTTGTGGAGACGGGTTCGCGTATGGATGATATCATTTATGAAGAATTTAAAAGTACAGGGAATATGGAGCTTCATTTGGATCGCAAATTGGCGGAAAGACGGATTTTCCCTGCCATCGATATTCGACGTTCAGGTACACGCCGTGAGGAAATGCTCATGACCAAAGATGCCTTGGATAAAGTATGGGCGATTCGTAAAAATATGAATGAATCCATGGAATTTGTAGATAATTTCTTGAAGAAAATTGGTAAAACAAAAACGAACGAAGAATTCTTCGCTACATTGGACTTGAATCAGACAAGTAACAGTTCATCACCTGCACGTCGAACAGCTCGGACAGCTTCCACAGCATCCAACTCGTCGACAACGTCTCAGGTTAGTAGCGGAAGATAATCAAGGTGTCGTTTGAATTGTTTGAATGAGATAGGAGTGCAGCACGATGTATTTGGTGTACGCAGATGAGCAAGGCAATGTTTATGATCATCCAGAGTTGCTGGCTCTTGCACGGAGTGGCGATATGGTTGTCGAAATACTTGAGGATGAACTTATTCCTCTGCCGGATGGAGCTACACTTGTAAGCTTGCCATTCACTAGACCTATTGGTCTGAATCCGGATACGGGCGAGATGGTTGCAATGCGGAATAACGTACATGCGGTAGGGGCATTGTTGCCGCAAGGTTTTACGCGTTTATGTATTCCGAGTTATGTGAAGACGAACAAAGAAGAGAAGCTGCCGTTATTCGGTTATTCCGCTGTGGTGTGGAAAGAGGGCGCCTTCTTCGTTACGGCACACAAAACAGATGATCCTGAACAATGGAATCCGATGAATTGCGACCGACAAGAATTAGAAGTTCAGGTAGATCGATTGACGAAGGCGTTCCCTGACAATCGGTTGTATCAGCATCTGTCTAATTGTGCGCTAGGCTATGAATGCCTGACTTCTTCGAACACATTTTTGAATCGGTGGGAGGGAGCAGTTCCCGTTTCCTTCTCTTGTAATGCAGGATGCTTTGGATGTATCTCGGAGCAACCGGACGATAGTGGCTTCCCGGCGCCGCAGACGCGCATGAACTTCAAGCCAACCGTAGAAGAAGTGTCGCAGGTGATGTTGACGCATTTAACTACACCAGACTCCATCATTAGTTTTGGGCAAGGATGCGAAGGCGAGCCATCCACGCAAGCCAAAATTATTGTCGAAGCGATGCGTCTCGTTCGGCAGCAGACCCAAATGGGTTACATCAATATTAATACGAACGCGGGATTAACGGATCATATTCGCGCCATCGTGGACGCAGGATTGGATCTTATGCGTGTAAGTACGATTAGTGCGTTGGATGATCACTATAATGCTTACTACAAACCGCGTGGTTATACGCTGAAGAACGTGGAGAAATCCTTGAAGTATGCCTCAGACCAAGGTGTCTACACATCCATTAACTACTTGATTTTCCCAGGTGTGACGGATCGGGAAGAAGAAGTCGAGGCTATGGTTGAATTTGCTCGGCGCACGAACTTGAGATTGATTCAAATGCGTAATCTGAACATTGATCCAGAGAGTTATTTGGAGTTAATCCCTAAGGCGCAAGGGGAAATTCTCGGCATGAAGCAAATGATTGAGATTTTCCAAGCGGAGCTTCCGGATGTTGTCATTGGTTCATACACACATGTTCCTCCTGTGCAATATCGCCGTAAACAGGTCCTTAGCTAACCCGTTTTTTTCATATTGCAGTGCCTGACCCAACATGCTATAATGCATCTATTGTGTCATTATAACTCTGGGTTCGCAAAGAGCTCAGGGCGGAAAGAGGTGAATTCGATGAAACAAGCGATTCAACCGAACTATCACATCACCACAGTTACTTGCGCATGCGGTAATACGTTCGAAACAGGATCCGTGAAGGAAAACCTTCGCGTTGAGATCTGCTCCAACTGTCACCCGCACTTTACAGGTAAGCAAAAATTTGTGGATGCTGGTGGTCGTGTCGATAAATTCAAAAAGAAATACGGCATCTAATCTGCAACTTTTTAAGAGAATCTCCCTGGCTCGGTACCCGAGTTCAGGGAGTTTTTATTTTGTTTTATTGCTAAATATTCTCAAAGGTTGCGCTTTGCAATGAGATAAGCTATACTTAGCCTTACCGTGCTAGATGGGGAGGCAGCGGTGCCCTGTAACTCGCAATCCGCTACAGCGAGGTTGAATCCCTGTTCGAGGTCTTGTCGATGTGAGGTTTGGTCTTTACATGCGACGTTGACGGTCGGGTCTTCCGCAATGGATGCTTATGAATCTGGTCAGGTCCGGAAGGGAGCAGCCATAAGTAAGATGTTCTATGTGCCGGAGGGTAGCCTGGCCCGAGTCGTTCTGTAAGGGTGCCACTCGGATCGCAATGATCGGAAACAGGTGCACGGTACTTACCGTAAATAACGAAACACCATGGCAACATACGTTGCAGATGGTGTTTTTTTGTTTTTGCTTTTTACAAAAGAAGGAAAATCAAGGTTAAAAATCGAATATATTTTATCAAGTTATCAAGTTACGGGGTGAATGGGATGAATGAGTTCTTTACACCGGGTATTGACTTTACTAGGGAAACCTATAATTACTACGTAGAAAGACTCCCTCATATGTTTGCACTCCTTGTTGATTTGAACGGCGTCATACATCGTTGTAACACTGCTTTTACCAAAGTTCTTGGATTTGTTCAGGAAGACGTTCTCGGTCAACCTATTCACGCTTTTTGTGTGGAGTCCTATTCCATGGAAGAGATGATGATACGGTATCAGGAACGCCTTCAGGAGGATCGAATATTTAAGATTCATATCGAGACGAAGATGGGAGACGTTATTCAGGCAGAAACAACGGTCTGCTCCCTTCGTGTTGAAGGAACGCCCATGTATTCCATTATGATGTGTCATACCCGTAATATGCGAGAGCTTAGCTTATTGCAGCAATTTTCAGGCACGTTTATTCGCGATGTGAATCTGGGTGTTATTATTATGGACCGACAATTCAACCTTGTCGATATTAGTGATATGGCCTGTAATATCTTGGGTATTCAGAGTGAAGATGTGATGAACAAGCCGATGCACGATATTTTCAAGGGGATGCCGTTGGAGCATCAGTTGGTGCAGCGAGCCATTCTAGACGGGGTGATCGTTCGTAATCACGCGATGTCTTGGATGAACAATCAAGAGCGTTATGAGCTTCTCATGGATTCGAACGTCTTGCGTGATGAAGAAGGAGATATTGTTGGCGCATACGTTATTTTTAAAGATGTATCCAATCTTAGATCTCTTGAAGAGCAAGTGAATCGTAGTGACCGCCTCGCGATGATCGGACAAATTGCCGCAGGAACTGCCCATGAAATCCGAAATCCACTAACCTCCATCAAAGGTTTTCTTCAAGTATTCAGGAAGACTTTGCAGGATAAGGGGATGGATAAGGAGCAGGGTTATACGGAGATTATGCTGACAGAGCTGAATCGCATTAATGATCTCGTAAGTGAGTTTCTGTTGCTTAGTAAACCGAAGCATGTTTCATTTGACGTCATTGATGTATATACGATTATTAACGAAATGCTTCCGATCATCAGCAATGAAGCGATTCTGCATGACGTGAATGTTGTCTTTGAAGACACACAGTCGGCATGGCCTAACATTGTGGCTGATCGGGAATTATTGAAGCAAGTATTTCTGAACATATGTAAAAATGGTATTGAAGCGATGGTAGACGGCGGGACATTGACGATTTCGGTAAAAATAGATAGATCTCAGCGTATTTGTATTGAGATTCGGGATACAGGTCCTGGCATTCCCTCCTTTATGATTGATAAAATATTCGATCCTTTTTTTACGACCAAGCAGGAGGGGACAGGGCTAGGGCTCTCGATTTGTCAGCGTATTATCCATGATATCGGTGGTGTAATTCGTGTTGCCTCCAAGGGATTTGGAACGACGTTCACCGTCGCGATTCCTTATCATGGCGAGGTGTTGCCGCGCCTTGTGGAACCAAAGACTCAAAAAGGTGCCCTTTCCTAGGAAGAGGGCTATTTTTTTGAACTACTCATTGTAGTATAATGGACTCAGCCTGCGCCGACGCGTGTCGTTGGTAATGGATCTGCTGGCTTGGTATGATCCAAGCTGGCGCGAAAGCATCTGTTGTTCATAGGTTATTCTATCCGTTCAAGCTGCAAGAATGTTTCGAAGAATTCGAAACTTGTATTTAGGATGTGGTAAAATAGCTTATGTAAAGCGACATGTTGAAAGAGGTAACTGCGATGGCTCATATAGCGTTATACCGTGCTTGGCGACCGCAGTCGTTCCAAGACATGGTAGGACAGAAACACATTATTCAGACACTGCAAAACGCTTTGCGTGAACAGCGGTTTTCACATGCTTATTTGTTTAGTGGACCTCGAGGAACGGGGAAGACCAGTACAGCAAAGATTCTAGCGAAAGCTGTTAACTGCGAGCATGGACCTGCGATAGAACCCTGTAATGAGTGTGATGCATGTATTCGAATTACAGCGGGATCCGTGATGGATGTTGTGGAGATTGATGCAGCTTCCAATCGTGGTGTCGAGGAAATCCGTGATCTACGAGAGAAAGTTAAATATGCACCTACAGAAGTGCGCACCAAAGTTTATATTATTGATGAAGTTCACATGTTAACAACAGAAGCATTTAATGCCCTGTTAAAGACGTTGGAGGAACCTCCAGCGCATGTCATGTTCATCCTAGCGACGACAGAACCGCATCGTTTGCCGGCGACGATTTTATCGCGTTGTCAGCGATTTGATTTCCGTCGTGTCTCCCTACAGGAACAAGTAGAGCATTTGCAGAAGATTTGTGAGCGTGAGGAAGTCTCAGCCGAAGAAGATGCGCTATCGTATATTGCTCGTCTATCTGACGGTGGTATGCGTGATGCATTAAGCTTACTTGATCAGGTAGCGTCATTCACGGATGATCGGATTACGTATAAGCAAGTCATGGACATCACGGGTGGAATCCCATCGGACCAGTTCGCTGAGATGGCGGAGGCGATTCGCCGAAATGATGTTGCTTATATCATGACAGCCATTGAAGGATTCATACAGGATGGTAAGAGTGCAGATAAATGCGTTGAGAACTTAATTTATTATTTCCGCGATTTGTTAATGATTAAGATGGTACCTCATGCCGAAGGAATGACGGAGCGAGTGATGGATCCCGATGCATTCCGTGCAACAGCGGAGCCCTTCGCTGCTGAACAACTGTTCCGTATGATCGATACGCTGAATCATTATCAAGTGGAAATGAAATATGCTACAAATCCGCAGACATTATTTGAAGTAGCGATGTTAAAGATATGTACAATGCATCATACGGGGTCATCCCAAGATGCGCAGTCTGTATCGGCAGCATTGGCTCCCCATCAGTCAGCGGATGCGGGGCAAATCAAACAACTTCAACAACAAATAACAGCGTTGGAAAAGCGGGTAGAACATTTGCTTCAATCGGGTGTAGCTGCTGGCTCAGGGAAGGAAGGTTCATCTTCCGGACGAGCAGGTGCTTCGAACCGTGGGGGAGTAAGTTCTTCAAATCGTACGTCAATCGTTGCCAAAATTCCACCGCATATGGATCGGTATGTTACTGAGAAGGATAGTCCTTCATTTGTACAGATTCGTTCGCAATGGGGACGGGTGCTGCAGCGTGTCAAAGAAGAGAAGGTTACCATTCATGCATGGTTTATGGATGGCGAGCCGATATCCGCGACAGATGATGCGGTGTTGGTTGGGTTTAAGAACACCATCCACCGCGATACGACAGAGAGACCAGCGAATCGTCAAGTCATTGAAAGTGTAATGAATGAGGTGCTGGGCAAGCCGCTTAAGTTGGTTACGATGATGTTGAAGGATTGGAGCGCTACCGTCTCGAATCAAGTAGAGACGGCCGGAGAATTGCAGTTGGTTCCGGAAGATGGAGACAGCGCTCTGTCTGAGCAAGGTAAGTCTTCTTCTGAACCTTGGGTTGATCAAGCCATTGAGATGTTTGGAGAAGATCTTGTCGTGATTAAGGATGAATAACGAAGTAAGACCACTATACTAATACAAAGGGGATTACCACAATGAACAATATGAACAATATGATGAAACAAGTGAAGAAAATGCAGGAGCAAATGCTTAAAGCTCAAGAAGAATTGGGAACAAAAGTGATCCAAGGTACATCAGGTGGCGGCGCGATCACGGTCGAAGTAAATGGACATAAGAAAATTTTGAACATTATTATTAAGCCTGAAGTTGTAGATCCAGATGATATCGAAATGTTACAAGACCTTGTAATGACTGCAGTTAACGATGCGCTGACGAAAGCAGAAGACATGGCAAATGATGATATGGGCAAATTCACTGGCGGTATGAAAATCCCAGGCTTGTTCTAATGTATTATCCCGAACCGATTGCCAAACTGATTGATGCCTTTACGCATCTGCCGGGCATTGGTCCGAAGACGGCTGCAAGGCTTGCTTTTCATACGTTGCGAATGAAGGAAGATGATGTGATCGACTTTGCTAAAGCTTTAGTCAATGTCAAACGCAATCTTCACTATTGTTCTGTATGTTGTAATATTACCGATGTGGATCCTTGCCGCATTTGTCAGGATAAGTCGCGGGATGCCTCTTCGATTTGTGTCGTTCAGGAGTCGCGTGATTTGGTTGCCATGGAGCGTACCAAAGAATTTCAAGGCTACTATCATGTGCTTCATGGGGCGATTTCACCTATGGAGGGAATCGGTCCTGACGAAATAAAAGTAGCTGAGTTGCTCAAGCGGCTTAGCGATGAACGTGTACAGGAAATGATTCTTGCGACGAATCCGAATATCGAAGGGGAGGCGACAGCGATGTATTTATCTCGACTGGTCAAACCTTTCGGAATACGCGTAACGCGTATCGCTCATGGATTGCCTGTGGGCGGAGATTTGGAGTATGCGGATGAAGTTACCCTTTCCAAAGCGCTAGAAGGTCGTAGAGAAATCAATTGAATGTTATCGAATGATGAGAAAAGCTCTGTTACAGAGCTTTTTTTGTTTTTCGGTTCTAAGTTTGTCCTTCCGTTGATATGTATGGATAGACGATGTTCTCGGAACAGAGATGTGATGAGATGACTTCGTATCTATGCGGGAGGGATAGCTATGGTTTGGTGGAAATGGTGGAATCGTCGTACACGGGAACAACAGGAGCAAGTGGTATCGGAGAAAATGATGCTGTATAGAGAGATTTGTGCTGCCAAAAATGATTGGGAGAATGCGCATGCGTTATTTCAGGAGGCTGTTGAGGCGGACGAGGTTGATTATGCCATCTATATGTTAGAAGCGACGGAGAAGAGGTATGACATGCTGTTGAAACGGGCGAAGCGCACCAATCTGAGCGTTCTCACATTGAGTGCGTAGAGGAGGGAAGCCTTAATGAAGATCGTTCTAGCGATTATACTTGCCGTTTCTTTATTGTTACTGCTGTACACGGTGCTGAAGTATCGGTTAACTTGGAGATGGCTGCGTGTTTTTTCGGTACAAGTTATCGTTGCCGCGGTTGCCATTTATGCGATAAATTACAGTGGATTTTTCTCAGGATTACATATTCCGCTCAATCCGACAACGATGGCTACAGCAGTATTATTAGGGGTTCCAGGTGTCGTATTAATGGTGTGTTTAAAATTAACTTTGATTTAGTGTTGACAACCGCCTTGATTCTATGATAAATTAATTCTCGCCGCTTCTGATTGAAGTGCCTGAATGAAGAAGTGCTTACGAGCACGACAAAAAACTTCAAAAAAAGTGCTTGACTAAATGAACGGCAATGTGGTATATTATAAAAGTCGCCGCTGAGACAAACGACGACAAAAGATGAGGGTTTTCGATAGAAAACTTTCACGAGAATTGATCTTTGAAAACTGAACAACGAGTGAATTAAAGCATTAAATAAAGAACATTTATGTTCTTGTCAGTTTCAAAATGAGCAAGTCAAACACTTTAATGGAGAGTTTGATCCTGGCTCAGGACGAACGCTGGCGGCGTGCCTAATACATGCAAGTCGAGCGGAGTTATTCCTTCGGGGATAACTTAGCGGCGGACGGGTGAGTAACACGTAGGCAACCTGCCTGTAAGACTGGGATAACTACCGGAAACGGTAGCTAAGACCGGATACACGATTTGATCGCATGATCG
>NZ_MSZX01000017.1 GCF_002021565.1 Paenibacillus selenitireducens
STRCSSATNDATACTNTRYCHNAGCDTGGTTAAGCTACTAAGAGCACACGGAGGATGCCTAGGCGCTAGGAGTCGACGAAGGACGTGGCGAACAACGAAATGCTTCGGGGAGCTGTAAGCAAGCTTTGATCCGGGGATGTCCGAATGGGGAAACCCGGCTGGTGTAATAGCCAGTCACTCACATCTGAATACATAGGGTGTGAAGAGACAGACGAGGGGAACTGAAACATCTAAGTACCCTCAGGAAGAGAAAACAAAAGTGATTCCGTCAGTAGCGGCGAGCGAAAGCGGAATAGCCTAAACCAATCAGCTTGCTGGTTGGGGTTGTGGGACGTCTCACATGGAGTTACAAAGGAACCGATTAAACGAAGAGGTCTGGAAAGGCCCGCCATAGAAGGTAAAAGCCCTGTAATTGAAAGTCTGTTCTCTCCGAGACGGATCCCGAGTAGTGCGGGGCACGTGAAATCCCGTATGAATCCGCCAGGACCATCTGGTAAGGCTAAATACTACCTAGCGACCGATAGTGAAGCAGTACCGTGAGGGAAAGGTGAAAAGCACCCCGGGAGGGGAGTGAAATAGAACCTGAAACCGTGTGCTTACAAGAAGTCAGAGCCCGATCTATGGGTGATGGCGTGCCTTTTGTAGAATGAACCGGCGAGTTACGTTCCCGTGCAAGGTTAAGGTGAAGAGCCGTAGCCGCAGCGAAAGCGAGTCTGAATAGGGCGACTTAGTACGTGGACGTAGACCCGAAACCGTGTGATCTACCCCTGTCCAGGGTGAAGGTGCGGTAACACGCACTGGAGGCCCGAACCCACGCATGTTGAAAAATGCGGGGATGAGGTGGGGGTAGCGGAGAAATTCCAATCGAACTCGGAGATAGCTGGTTCTCCCCGAAATAGCTTTAGGGCTAGCCTCGGTGTTAAGAGTCGTGGAGGTAGAGCACTGATTGGGTGCGGGGCCCGCCAAGGGTTACCAAGCTCAGTCAAACTCCGAATGCCATAGACTTATAACCGGGAGTCAGACAGTGAGTGCTAAGATCCATTGTCAAAAGGGAAACAGCCCAGACCATCAGCTAAGGTCCCCAAGTGTGTGTTAAGTGGGAAAGGATGTGGAGTTGCAAAGACAACCAGGATGTTGGCTTAGAAGCAGCCATCATTTAAAGAGTGCGTAATAGCTCACTGGTCGAGTGACTCTGCGCCGAAAATGTAACGGGGCTAAACACACCACCGAAGCTATGGCTTGATACGTATGTATCAGGGGTAGGGGAGCGTTGTATGTAGGTTGAAGGTGTACCGTAAGGAGCGCTGGACAGCATACAAGTGAGAATGCCGGTATGAGTAACGAAAAGACATGTGAGAATCATGTCCGCCGAAAGCCTAAGGGTTCCTGAGGAAGGTTCGTCCGCTCAGGGTAAGTCGGGACCTAAGGCGAGGCCGAAAGGCGTAGTCGAAGGACAACAGGTTGAAATTCCTGTACCACCGTAAGCCGTTATGAGCAATGGGGTGACGCAGTAGGATAGTGACGCAGACTGATGGATGTCTGTCCAAGCAGTGAGGCTGATGTGTAGGCAAATCCGCACATCGATAAGGCTAGGCTGTGATGGGGAGGGAAAATTGCAGTACCGAAGGTCATGATTTCACACTGCCAAGAAAAGCCTCTAGCCAGGTGATGGTGCCCGTACCGCAAACCGACACAGGTAGGCGAGAAGAGAATTCTAAGGCGCGCGGAAGAACTCTCGTTAAGGAACTCGGCAAAATGACCCCGTAACTTCGGGAGAAGGGGTGCCCCGGTAGTGTGAATAGCACGAGGGGGCCGCAGTGAAAAGGCCCAAGCGACTGTTTAGCAAAAACACAGGTCTGTGCGAAGCCGTAAGGCGAAGTATACGGGCTGACGCCTGCCCGGTGCTGGAAGGTTAAGGGGAGTGGTTAGGGGTAACCCGAAGCTATGAACCGAAGCCCCAGTAAACGGCGGCCGTAACTATAACGGTCCTAAGGTAGCGAAATTCCTTGTCAGGTAAATTCTGACCCGCACGAATGGCGTAACGACTTGGGCGCTGTCTCAACGAGAGATCCGGTGAAATTTTAATACCTGTGAAGATGCAGGTTACCCGCGACAAGACGGAAAGACCCCATGGAGCTTTACTGCAGCTTGATATTGGACTTTGGTACGATCTGTACAGGATAGGTGGGAGCCTTTGAAGCATGAGCGCCAGCTTGTGTGGAGGCGACGTTGGGATACCACCCTGATCGTATCGGAGTTCTAACCTAGGACCGTAACCCGGTTCGGGGACAGTGTCAGGTGGGCAGTTTGACTGGGGCGGTCGCCTCCTAAAGAGTAACGGAGGCGCCCCAAGGTTCCCTCAGAATGGTTGGAAATCATTCGAAGAGTGCAAAGGCATAAGGGAGCTTGACTGCGAGACATACAGGTCGAGCAGGGACGAAAGTCGGGCTTAGTGATCCGGTGGTACCGCATGGAAGGGCCATCGCTCAACGGATAAAAGCTACCCTGGGGATAACAGGCTTATCTCCCCCAAGAGTCCACATCGACGGGGAGGTTTGGCACCTCGATGTCGGCTCATCGCATCCTGGGGCTGAAGTAGGTCCCAAGGGTTGGGCTGTTCGCCCATTAAAGCGGTACGCGAGCTGGGTTCAGAACGTCGTGAGACAGTTCGGTCCCTATCTGTCGTGGGCGTAGGAAATTTGAGAGGAGCTGTCCTTAGTACGAGAGGACCGGGATGGACATACCGCTGGTGTACCAGTTGTTCCGCCAGGAGCACCGCTGGGTAGCCAAGTATGGACGGGATAAGCGCTGAAAGCATCTAAGCGTGAAGCCCCCCTCAAGATGAGATTTCCCAATTAGTAAGACCCCTTGAAGACGACGAGGTTGATAGGTTGGAGGTGGAAGCGCAGCAATGTGTGGAGCTGACCAATACTAATCGGTCGAGGGCTTATCCTAATATTAATTCGCAAAAAGTTGTTTCGTATCTAGTTTTCAGGGAGCAAAACGCTGAAGCATAATTGCCAAGTGCAATGATGTTAAGCTTGTTGCTTATAGCATGTGGTAATGCTGTAACCTGACAAAAGCATACGTTTGGTGTCGATAGCGGAGGGGTTCCACGCGTACCCATCCCGAACACGACCGTTAAGCCCTCTAGCGCCGATGGTACTTGGACCGCAGGGTCCTGGGAGAGTAGGACGATGCCAAGCAATAGAGACCGCTGTTGAGATGTAAATCTCGATAGCGGTTTTTTATTGTGGATAATCCCGTTTTCCACAATATTTTTCGAAAAATTATCAACAACCCCAATTTCTAAAAAAAGACTATCCACAGGTTTCTGAGCTTCATTCATGTAATAACCCCCTGATTTATTCGATTGTACACAACTTTCGAGTTGGTATATAAAAATTCATTCACAACATCCACATCTTCGTCCACATCATGCACAGGTTTGTACACCGATTGTGTATGAGTCTGGCTCACCAACAAAAATTCATCCACAGGTCACGATTTCAAGATTATTTATGTATTTTAGATGCATCGAATGAGGAATTAAGCTATTCTATGGGTATTAATATAGAAGCAATAGTATATAGGTATATTTGTATATAATTTCATTATATTGAAGAGGTGTACATAAATGTTGTTTATTGGGATTGATATTGGCACAACGAATAGTAAAGTGGGAATCGTGGACGCACATGGTCGCATGGTGACCTTGAAAAGCCGACCTACGGTTTCCCACGTACATAAAGAAGGTTTTTCTTACTATGAACCTGAAGAAATATGGGGACATATTGCAAATATGCTTCAAGAAGTGACTTCAGAAGTGGATGCTAGTCAGATTACTTCGATTGGGATCACAAGTATGGCGGAAAGCGGCGTTATCCTTCATCAAGTGACAGGTCAGCCCCAATCGTTTTTCATGCCTTGGTTCGATACTTGCTCGGAGGAGCAATCAGATCGGATTGCGACAGGATCGGATGCGCTAGAACGATTTACAAAGACGGGATTAAAGATCTCTTTCAAAATGGGCCTCTCCAAAATATTATGGATACGAGATCGTGATCCAGAGGCATTAAAGGATGGAAAGTGGGTAAGTGTATCCGGGTATATTGCGTATCGACTTACAGGTGTGATGGCTTGTGATTATACGCTAGCCACGAGAACTTTTGCATTTGATATGGAGAAGAAGGCTTGGGATACAGACTTTATACGTCATTTTGGCATCGATCCGGATGTATTTCCACAAGTAGTTCCTAGCGGTACGCCGCTTGGATCAGTAACGGCTGTTGGTCAGGCTTTGGGATTACCACCGCACGTGAGTGTTGCGATAGCAGGGCATGATCACGTAAGTGCAGCACTTGCTGTAGGTGCGATAGCTCCAGGCGATGTGTATAACTCGATGGGTACGGCGGAAACGTTAGTTGGCATTGTGCGTGAACAGAAATTGGGTGAACAAGAATATCAATCGGGATTAGGTTATGGCATTCATGTGGTGCCTGGTTGCTATTTTTGGATGGGTGGTAATTCTGCGTCCGGAGGCTCGGTGGAGTGGATTCGCGATATCGTGGGCCGTGACACCTTGAACTATGATACCGTCAAACAAGAAGTTGAGTCTTGCGAACCCGGACCAACAGGCATTCTTTATTATCCCTATTTAGCAGGTTGCGGCGCACCCACACCAGATACGCATGCGAGGGCGTCTTTTATCGGATTAGCGAAAAATCATAAACGACCGCAGCTACTTAAGGCTATCCTTGAAGGAACGGCATATCAGCAAGAGTATATTCGGCGCCGAGCGGAAGAGATCACGCGACAGCCGATCCATCACGTACGTGTCATTGGTGGGGGAGCTCGTTTGGAAGCTTGGCTTCGAATTAAGGCCGCGATCTCTGGGGTTGAATTCTTACTACCTAACATCGACGAAGCAGCATTGCTTGGAGCGGCGATGGTCGCAGCGATCGGTGCTCAGCACTATGCCAATGCGTCTGAAGCAGTCTCAGCGGTGCAGCAGGAGGGGCAACTTCGCCGCATCAGTTACGAGGAGCAAGAACATGAGGCGTACCAGCAGTTCTTCCATCATAAATTTGTTCCCATTCAAGCCCAGCTTCGGAATTGGAGAACCTAAGAATCTAGTATCTTGTATATTGAATCTAAGTAAATAACGGGTTCCAAGGGCTGATTTGTTTCGAAACTCGTTATCTACTATAATAGAAGTAGCAGTTATCGAGATTTGGGGGTACCAATGAATTCGTTACAACTCGTATGGTGTGTTATTTATGTCCTTATGAATATCATCGGATATACCGTCATGACCACCGATAAAAGACTCGCAAAGCAGCATCGGCGCAGAGTGCCGGAGCGCAGACTTTTTACGCTAGCAGCCTTAGGCGGCGGGTTAGGTTCTATCGTGGCGATGCAACGCAAGCGGCACAAGACAAAACATCTCAGCTTTCGCATCGGAATGCCATTGTTATTGATTGTTAATATCGTTACGTATAGTTACATCTATACACTTCTGAAATAACCCGAATCGGATCTGCTCACTACAACAAGGGAAGCGAGTGATTTCAATGCTATTCTCTAAAGTATTAGTACCCTATGACGGTTCACCACAATCCAAAAAAGCGTTAGAAACGGCTAAAGAATTGATACAACTGAATCCGAATGCGAAGCTGGAAGTTTTACATGTGTACGATTATATGCGTATGTACATGGCAGATTCCATGCTGACGGTACCTAGCAGTGTGAATATGGAGCAATTTGAACTCGCTGAGCAAATGACCGAAGATGCGCGGAAGCTTGTCGCAACGGTAAGCAACGAGACACATGTTGAAATGCGTCAAGGCTCTCCAGCCAAAACGATTTTGGACTATGCAAAAGAAGTGAAATGTGACTTTATCGTTATCGGTTGCCGCGGATTAGGGGCGATTGGTGAAATGGTATTGGGCAGTGTCAGCCATAATGTGGTACAGCATGCTCGTGTGCCGGTATTGGTCGTTAAATAACTAGATTACAATACATGTAACCCACAAGCTGGTGTCTGATTTCAGGCACCAGCTTGTTACGTATATAGGGTTACCAATGGTATAATTATGGGGAATAATGTCGCTATAAAAGCAAAGGAGTGCAGCATGAAATCATTAGTATTAGCGGAAAAGCCCTCGGTCGCGAGGGAGATTGCCCGCGTGATGGGCAGTCATCAGAAACATAAGAGCTATTTTGAAGGACCAAAATATGTTGTGACATGGGCGCTAGGACATCTCGTCGGACTCGCAGAGCCTGAAGATTATGATGTGAAATACCGGACATGGGAACTCGAACATTTACCCATTATGCCGGAGAAAATGAAACTCAAGGTGCTGCGCGAAACGTCGCATCAGTTCAAGGCGGTCCAGCATTTGGCTGGGCGTCAAGATATCGGTGAATTAATTATCGCAACCGATGCCGCACGCGAGGGAGAATTACTCGCACGGTGGATCATGACCATGGTGAAGTGGAAGAAGCCGTTCCATCGGCTATGGATTTCTTCGCAGACGGACAAAGCCATACGTGAAGGATTTGCGAATCTCAAGCCAGGTTCCCAATATAATCGGCTGTATGAATCCGCACGCTGTCGTGCCGAAGCCGATTGGCTGATCGGTCTGAATGTGACACGAGCGTTGACTACGAAATATAACGCACAATTATCTGCGGGTCGCGTCCAAACCCCATCCTTAGGGATGATTATGGATCGTGAGCATGAAATCCGTAATTTCCGCTCTGCCGAATACCATACGCTTCAAGGCGAATTCGGAGAATTCCAGGCACAATGGCGACCGAAAGGCGGCCAAGGAGATGGGCGGATTTTTGATGAGAAGCAGGCAGAGGTGTTACGCAGCAAAGTCGATGGGAAGAAAGGGAAAGTCCTCTCGGTGAAAAAGAATGAGAAGAACGAACCCCATCCATTGGCGTATGATCTCACGGAATTGCAGCGAGATGCGAATAAACGTTACGGCTTTTCGGCGAAGCAGACGTCTAATGTGCTTCAAAAGCTGTATGAACAGCATAAGCTTGTGACGTATCCGCGCACAGATTCTCGGTATTTATCCAGCGATATGACGGATACGCTACCAGAGCGCATTCGGTCAGTTGCTGTAGGACCCTATGCTTCCATTGCGAAGCCGTTATTACGTGGTAAGCTTCCAATAACACGTCGTGTCGTGGATGATTCCAAGGTATCGGATCACCATGCGATTATTCCGACGGATCAGACGGTGATTCTATCTGCGCTATCTAATGAGGAACGTAAATTGTACGACCTGATAGTCAGAAGATTTCTCGCGTTATTCTATCCTGCAGCCCGCTATGAAATGACGGCCCTCACGATCGAGGTCGAAGGGGAGACGTTCACGACGCGCGGTAAAACCGTTCTTCAATCCGGATGGAAAGAAGTTTATGGACAAGATGACGATTGGGACGATGAAGATGAAGATACAAATACAGGCGCGCGAGAAGATAGAGGAGCTACGCAATTGTTGCCAAGCCTACGTGAAGGGGCAGCGGTTGAATTGAAGCGTGCGGCTCTCCGCAAAGATCGGACGCAACCGCCTAAACGATACACGGAAGCTTCTTTGTTAGGACAAATGGAGAAGTACGGTCTTGGAACACCAGCGACGCGGGCAGATATTATTGAGAAACTCGTCTCGAGTGATACGATTGAACGTCAAGGTTCCAGCTTGCATCCCACAGGAAAAGGAACACAATTGATTGAGCTTGTTGCCAGTGAATTGAGAACCCCTGAACTAACCGCGAAATGGGAACAGGAGCTTGAGAAGATTGCACGTGGACAAGGTGGTACAGAACCGTTCATGAAAGGCATTCGGGAGATGGCAGATAGTCTGGTCCGCGGTGTAAAACAAAGTGATGCAGAATATAAACCGCATAACCTTCTGAATTCCCGTTGTCCTGAATGCGGAGAGAAGCTGATGGAGAAGAAGGGAAAACGCGGTAAAATGCTCGTATGTTCGAGCAGCGATTGCAGCTACCGTCGTTCCGGTGAGAAACAACTCTCCAACCGACGTTGCCTGCAATGCCATAAGAAGATGGAATTGAAGACAGGGAAAGCGGGTAAATATGTTCAATGCTTAGGCTGTAATATCATTGAGATGCTTGATGGAGAAGGCGGCGGCCGCGTGAACAAACGGGAGCAGCAGCGGTTGGTGAAGCAATATGAGAAATCCGAAAGTATGGGGTCCAGTTTAGGGGATGCGTTAAAGGCAGCGCTTGAGCAAAAAGGGAAACAATAATAAACAGCTTAAAAACGAACTTTTAATTATCAGAATATTGTTAATGTTCGTCTTTAAGTTGACATACAATGTAATGGACTGTTAAACTAGGGATGTTAAGTGGCGAGCCACGAAATATAAGAACTCGTATAATTATGGGGATACGGCCCGAAGTTTCTACCCAAAGACCTTAAATTTTTGGACTACGAGTGAAAGTGATGCTTCTTGCTAGGACAGGGATTAGCTTCTGCCTCTGACTGTCGAATCACGTCGGAGATGATGCGGAACTTGTCGAGTCGACTGTGTAGTATCGCCGTCTATGATGGTAGATGACGCAGCTTGAGCCACTCTTTCATTTCAGCATTCCAACAATGGTCCGAAGATAGAACTTTGTGTACGGGGTACACCTATCTTGGGATCTTTTTTTGTCGATACATGAATTGTAAGAACTTTATTGATCATATAGCTATCCATCCATCTTATGAAAGTGGGTCATAACATGTCAGTTCAAGTAGGCGTCATTATGGGCAGCCAGTCCGATTGGGAGACCATGAAGCATGCATGCAATGTGCTTGATGAATTATCCATCCCTTATGAAAAGAAAGTCGTATCTGCACATCGCACACCGGATTTAATGTTCGACTATGCAGAGCATGCAGCAGAACGCGGCTTAAAAGTCATCATCGCGGGTGCGGGGGGCGCAGCCCATCTTCCGGGCATGGTCGCAGCGAAGACGCTTGTTCCCGTCATTGGTGTGCCGGTGAAGTCGTCTACTTTGAACGGACTTGATTCATTATTGTCGATCGTGCAAATGCCGGGAGGCATTCCGGTTGCAACGGTAGCTATCGGTACCGCTGGCGCGACGAATGCAGGACTTTTAGCAGGACAAATTCTAGGAGCTTTTGATGCCGAGGTGCAAGCGCGTGTACAAGCGCGTCGTGATGCGATTCGGGAACAAGTCTTAGAAAGCAGTGATTCGCTATGATGCAAGAGAAAGTTATTTTACCCGGGTCAACGATTGGCATCTTGGGTGGCGGACAGCTTGGACGAATGATGGCGCTCTCGGGTAGTAACCTTGGTTATCGATTTGTCACATTAGATCCAACACCGGATGCACCGTGTGGTCAAATTGCGGAACAGATTACGGCGGGATATGACGATGTTGAGGCTGCAAGGCAATTAGCGGCGAAGGCAGATGTTATAACTTACGAGTTCGAGAATGTCGATGCCGGAGTGGCTGCGATGTTAATGACAGAATCGTACGTCCCGCAAGGCAGTGAACTGCTCTATACGACACAGCACCGGTTACGTGAGAAGCGTGCGATTGAAGCCGCAGGGGTAAAAGTTGCACCATATGCAGAAATTACATGTGTGGAAGATTTAAGACAAGCGGTTGAGCGCTTTGGCTTACCTTGTGTATTGAAGACCGCGACAGGCGGTTATGATGGCAAAGGGCAGTGGGTGATTCGTTCACTCGACGAGATTCAAGAAGCTTACGAGACACTGGCTCAAGCCAAAACAGAGTTGGTGCTCGAACAGTTCATTCGTTTTACGAAGGAATTGTCCGTCATTGCAGCGCGCAGCCCGCGCGGTGAAGTCAAAGCTTTCCCAGTAGCTGAGAACATTCACGTGGATAATATTCTGCATCTATCCATTGTACCTGCTCGTGTGCCTTTTGATACGCAGGATCATGCGGAAGCGTTGGCTATCCGAATTGCGGAGTCGATGAACGTGGTAGGACTTATCGCCGTGGAGATGTTTTTGACGGAAGACGGAGAACTTTTTGTGAATGAAGTAGCGCCAAGACCGCATAATTCGGGGCATTATACGATGGAAGCATGCCGGACGTCGCAGTTCGAACAGCATGTTCGTGCCGTATGTAATTTACCTCTCGGGGATACCTCTTTAATCACGCCTGTTGTGATGGTGAATGTGCTCGGTGAGCATGTAGAACCTTTGGTTGCGCGTATGGCGCAGATCGATACAGAAGCATCAAGCTTAAATGTAGCCCCGAAAGTTCATTTATATGGAAAACAAGAAGCCAAAGAAAAGCGCAAGATGGGACATGTGAATATCTTAGCGGATCATTTGGACGATGCATTGACTTGGGTTGAAAAAACAAACATTTGGAGGAAGAAATAAATGTTAGAACGTTACAGCAGACCGGAAATGAGAGCGATTTGGACAGAAGAAAATAAATTCAAGGCTTGGTTGGAAGTTGAACTTTGCGCTTGCGAAGCATGGGCTGAGCTTGGCGTTATTCCGAAAGAAGATGTTGTGGCATTGCGTAAGAATGCAAGCTTCGATATCGACCGTATTTATGAAATTGAACAAGAAACGCGTCATGACGTGATTGCCTTTACACGTGCGGTATCTGAATCCCTTGGTGATGAGCGTAAATGGGTTCATTATGGATTAACGTCCACAGACGTCGTGGATACGGCGCTTGGCTACCTGCTGCTTCAGGCGAATGAAATTTTGGAGAAGGACATTCTGAACTTCATCGAAATTTTGAAAAACCAAGCCATTCAATACAAAGATACGCCGATGATGGGACGTACGCACGGGGTACATGCGGAGCCAACGACATTTGGTCTGAAAATGGCGTTATGGTATGAAGAAATGAAACGGAACTTGGAGCGTTTCCGCAATGCTGCAGACCGTGTGCAATACGGTAAAATGTCCGGTGCTGTAGGAACATATGCCAACATCGATCCATCCGTTGAAAAATTCGTATGTGCGAAGTTAGGCACGACAGCGGCGCCAATCTCTACACAAACGTTGCAACGTGACCGTCATGCGGAATATATGTCCGTATTGGCACTTATCGCAACTAGCTTGGATAAATTCGCTACGGAAATTCGTGCACTGCAAAAGAGTGAATTCCGTGAAGTGGAAGAGCCATTTGGCAAAGGTCAAAAAGGATCATCTGCGATGCCGCATAAACGTAACCCAATCGGTTGCGAGAATATTTCCGGTTTGGCTCGCGTCATTCGCGGCCATATGTTCTCGGCTTATGAAAATGTACCATTGTGGCATGAGCGCGACATCTCGCACTCTTCGGTAGAACGTATTATTTTGCCAGATGCAACGATGCTGTTGAACTATATGTTGAACCGCTTGGGCAACATCTTGAAGAATCTAACGGTATTCCCAGAGAACATGAAACGCAACATGCAAAGTACGTATGGCGTACCTTTCTCCGGTCGTGTCATGACGAAGCTGATTGATAAAGGCTTCAGCCGTGAGCAAGCTTACGATACGGTGCAGCCGCGTGCGATGCAAGCATGGGAAGAACAACGCAGCTTCCGTGACATTATTGAAGGAACACCTGCGATTACGGAAGTATTGAGTGCGGAAGAGATTGCGGATGCATTCAATCCTGCATGGCATTTGAAGCATGTGGATACGATTTTTGAAAACCTAGGATTGAAATAGAACAGGGTAGAAGGGGAGGAACAACGTGTCGGGGAAAGCCATTTCATCTGCTGTCGAACTTGTAAAAGCGCCATTAATCTATAAAGGAAAAGTGCGCGAGCTGTACGATCTAGGGGAACATTATTTGATTGTTGTGACGGACCGTATTTCCGCTTTTGACTATGTATTGGAGCCAGCGGTACCTGAGAAGGGCAATGTGTTGAACCGCCTTTCCACGTATTGGTTCGAACAAACCGCAGCGATGCAGCCGAACCATGTGGTGCATACCGATGTGGAGAAGCTGGGGGATTTGGTAACAGATCCATCCTTGCTGAAAGACCGCATCATGGTGACGAAGAAAGCAGAACGTATCGACATCGAATGTGTCGTGCGCGGCTACATTACCGGCGGCGGCTGGAGACAATATCAGCAATCGCAGTCCATCAACGGCATTTCGCTGCCGGCAGGGATGAAGAAAAACGAGCGTTTTGCGACGCCGCTCTTCACCCCGGCTGCGAAAAATGATGTCGGTCATGATGAGGATATTTCCATTGATCGTATGAAAGAGCTTGTCGGCGAAGCGCTGACGCTTGAATTGCAAGAGAAGAGTATTAAGCTCTATGAATTCGCACATGCGTATTGCGCGGAACGCGGCATCATTCTTGCGGATTGCAAGTTCGAGTTCGGTCTTATCGATGGCCAAGTGATTCTCATCGACGAGTTGTTCACCCCGGATTCCTCACGTTTCTGGGCGAAAGAGAAATACGCGCTCAATATTGAGATTGATAGTATGGACAAAGAGCCTGTGCGCAGTTATTTGGCGCATAGCGAATGGGATAAGAACAGTGTGCCGGATCCGTTGCCAGCTGAGGTTGTGGCGGAGACGACGAGAAGATATCAAGATATTTATAGAAGATTGACAGAGTAACCTTGCGAAGTAACGCAATTGTGATAAAAGTAGGGTGTGGAACGTAGGTGAATCGGCTTCCGTCGCTGTTGAAATCAGGAATATGGATTGGAATGTTAAATGGGTATTCCCGATTTCAAAGGCGATCGCTAACGCTCTTCAGCCGACCCACCCACTTTTCCTTTCTAATATTATCTCATCGTAAATCTCACAATCTCCTCTGTCGTAAGAGAGTAGTAGTTTGGAACCGTTCAGCCACAGGCACGAACGGTGTGAGGATAGCGTGGGTTTGTTATTGGCTCAGCCATAACGAACACAAGAATTCGATGGATAGTAAAGCGTGTGTGCCGTTATTGCCAGTACAATAACGATCGCACGAAAGCAATCATTGCAATCAGCCAACTAGAGAAGTCCAATTGTAGCTCAAACGATCCATTTCGGGGTCCAGGGGCGAAGTCCCTGGGGTCCCTCTTCAGGAGTGAAGGGGGATTTAGGGGGATGTGTGCTAGATTGTAAGTTACTAGGTTCAACTAGCAGGAAGCGTGTAAGCAAGGTGTTCCCGTAGGGAATACCGCGGCGCACGAAAGCGATCATTGAAGTCAGTCAACTAGAGAAGTCCAATTGCAGCTCAACCGAACCATTTCGGGGTCCAGGGGCGAAGTCCCTGGGGTCCCTCTTCAGGAGTGAAGGGGGATTTAGGGGGATGTGTAATTAGATATTAAGGATGGCCCCCTGCCGAAGGGTTAAAACGCACTTTTATAAAATTTTTTCACTCTAGGAGGAAATAGTCAATGTTCAAAGCAACCGTTTATGTCACTGTGAAACAAAACGTATTGGATCCCCAAGGTGTCGCAGTGCAAGGTGCACTTCATTCGATGGGTTTTAACGAAGTAGGTAAAGTTCGTATCGGGAAGTACATGGAATTGGAAGTCGATGCAACAAATCGCGCAGAAGCCGAAGAGCGCGTACGTCAAATGTGCGAAAAGCTGTTGGCGAACACGGTGGTTGAAGACTATCGCTTTGAATTGGAGGGCTAAGAGCATGAATTTTGCAGTTCTCGTATTTCCAGGCTCCAACTGTGATATCGACTGCTACAAAGCCGTTGAACAAACAGTAGGCCAGCCCGTTGACTACGTATGGCATACCGCAACTGACTTATCCAAATATGATTGCATTATCGTGCCAGGCGGTTTCTCTTACGGAGACTATCTTCGCAGCGGTGCGATCGCCCGTTTTGCTCCTGTAATGGCTGAAGTAGCCAAGGCAGCAGCTGCAGGCAAATACGTTATCGGGATCTGTAACGGATTCCAAATCTTGACGGAAGCGGGTCTGCTTCCAGGCGCATTGCGTCGGAACACGTCCTTGAAATTCCGTTGCCATTCATCCATTTTGCGTGTAGAGAACAACAAAACACCTTTTACCACGCAATATGAAGTAGGCGAGTTGATCGATATTCCAATCGCGCATGGTGAAGGCAACTATTACTGTGACGAGGCAACCCTTGCACAATTGAAGCAGAACAATCAAATCGTATTCCGTTATGCGGATAATCCCAACGGATCGGTTGAAGATATCGCAGGAGTCTGTAATGAACAGGGCAACGTTGTAGGCATGATGCCACATCCTGAACGTGCAGTGAACCAACTGTTAGGTTCAGAAGACGGCAAGAAGATGTTTACATCGATTTTGAATGCATGGAGGGAACAACATGGCGCAGCAAGTATCGGCTAAGGAGCCAACAGCGGAACAAATCGCTGATCAGCAAATTTACAAGCAATTTGGGGTATCTGAGCAAGAGTACGAATTGATTTGCGGATTTTTAGGCCGTCAGCCGAACTACACCGAGATTGGTGTATTTAGCGTCATGTGGTCAGAACACTGCGCATACAAGAACTCAAAACCGCTGCTTCGCCGCTTTCCGGTCACCGGAGAACGCGTCCTGATGGGACCGGGCGAAGGCGCAGGGATCGTCGATATTGGCGATAACCAAGCGGTTGTATTCAAAATCGAAAGCCATAACCATCCTTCCGCAGTAGAGCCTTATCAAGGTGCTGCAACAGGGGTGGGCGGAATTATCCGTGATATTTTCTCGATGGGGGCAAGACCGATTGCGTCTCTAAATTCCCTTCGTTTTGGTAAATTAGAGTCAGAGCGTGCGAAATATTTGTTCGAACATGTGGTTTCGGGGATTGCTGGTTATGGGAACTGTATCGGGATTCCGACGGTTGGCGGCGAGGTGATGTTCGATGAAAGTTATGAAGGAAATCCGCTTGTTAATGCCATGTGCGTGGGATTAATCGATCATGATAAAATCCAGCGCGGTGTCGCAAAAGGAATCGGGAACCCGGTGTTCTACGTGGGGCCTGCAACAGGACGCGACGGAATTCACGGCGCTACGTTTGCATCGGAAGAATTGACAGCAGAAACGGAAGCGAAACGGTCTGCGGTACAAGTCGGCGATCCATTTATGGAGAAGTTGGTGATGGAGTCTACGCTAGAGCTGATTAATTCGGGAATTGTCGTCGGTATTCAAGATATGGGCGCAGCCGGATTAACGTGTTCCAGTGCAGAGATGGCAAGTAAAGCGGGTAACGGTCTGGAGTTGTACTTAGACGAAGTACCGCAACGCGAGCCGAACATGACCGCTTATGAAATGATGTTATCCGAGTCTCAAGAACGGATGTTGTTCGTGGTTGAGCCGAAGGATGAAGCGCAAGCGAGAGAAATTTTCGAACGTTGGGGCGTTATTTGTGCCAAAGTTGGTAAAGTAACGGATGACGGACGTCTTCGTCTGATCCATCAAGGTGAAGTTGTTGGAGATATGCCGGTTCAAGCCCTTGTGGATGAATGTCCGATCTATAACAAACCATCCGCGGTTCCTGCTTACTATATCGAAAATGAAAAAGTTGACACGACGCGTTATGCGGAAGTGACAGACTTAACAGGCGCATTGGAGAAGGTACTCGCTTCCCCGACCGTTGCTAGCAAAGAGTGGGTCTACAGCCAATACGATTACATGGTTCGCACGAGCACGGCGGTTCAACCGGGTTCGGATGCGGCAGTCGTTCTTGTAGACGGTACACGTAAAGGTCTTGCCATGACGACGGATTGTAATGGTCGTTATGTCTATTTGGATCCTGAAGTTGGCGGACGTATCGCAGTAAGTGAAGCAGCTCGTAATATCGTATGTTCCGGTGCAGAACCGCTCGCGATTACCGATAATTTGAACTTCGGCAGTCCGGAGAAACCGGATATTTTCTGGCAAATGGAGAAATCCGTGGACGGTATGGCAGAAGCTTGCCGTGAATTGAATACACCTGTTATTGGCGGTAACGTCAGCTTATATAATGAAAATCGCAAAGGCGCGATCTATCCTACACCGGTTGTAGGGATGGTCGGACTTGTACACGATACAGATCACATTACAACGCAAGCTTTCAAAAAAGAAGGGGATGTCATCCTGCTTCTTGGTAACACGCAAGCAGAGCTTGGCGGCAGTGAGTTCCAATATGTTGTACATGGAGTAACGGAAGGAAGACCTCCGCAGCTCGACCTTGCAACAGAGCGCACATTGCTTCAAACCGTACTTAGCGCGATTCAACAAGGACTTGTCGCTTCCGCACATGACTTGTCTGATGGCGGTCTTGCAACAGCTTTAGCAGAAAGCTGCATTAGTGGCAACGTAGGCGCATCCGTGAACTTTACGGCGGACTTACGTCCGGACTTCGCGTTATTCAGCGAGAGCCAATCGCGTATTGTATTGACATCAACGCCTGAAAATGCAGAACGTTTGGCGGCATATGTTCGTGAGCAAGGCGTGCCTGTACAACAAATCGGAACCGTTCAAGGGAACGACCTTAACATCTTAGTAAACAGCAAACCAGCCATTGCAGCACCGGTATCACAACTTGCGAAGGTTTGGAAGGATGCGATTCCATGTCTCATGAAATAACACCATCCCGGGTCGCTGAAGAGCGCACACCGAAGTTGTGGACGGGTGATTATTATAACGAAGGTATCAGCCATGAAGGTGTTTTTGACAAGTTAAAAGAAGAATGCGGCGTGTTCGGGGTGTTCGGTCATCCCGACGCGGCTTCTCTTTCTTACTATGGGCTGCATGCACTTCAGCATCGTGGCGAAGAGAGCGCGGGGATTTGTACAACCGATGGCGGCGACTTCAACTATCATCGCGGCATGGGCCTCGTTAAGGAAGTGTTCGACAAGGATCGCTTAGGTTCCTTAATCGGTTCGAATTCCATCGGACATGTGCGTTACTCCACGTCAGGTGAGAGTAAGCTCGCAAATGCGCAGCCCCTTGTGTTCAAATATCGGGACGGCGATCTAGCGATTGCAACGAACGGAAATATCGTAAATGCCAATCAAATTCGTAAGGAGCTCGAAGCTAAGGGTTCGATCTTCCAAACGTCCAGCGATACCGAAGTATTAGCCCATTTAATCGCACGGTCGAGCAAGGATTTCGTAGCTGCTACGAAAGAAGCTTTGCAACAACTTGTGGGCGGCTTCGCATTCCTGATTATGACCAACAACAAGTTGATCGCAGCATCGGATCCGAACGGGCTTCGTCCGCTTACGATGGGGCGGTTGGGTGATGCGTATTTATTCGCCTCCGAGACCTGTGCGTTTGAAGTCGTGGGTGCGGAACTGGTAAGAGACATTCAACCGGGTGAAATGCTCATTTTTGATGAGAACGGTGTGGTGGAAGATCGATATTCCGAGATGCAGCGGCGCTCGCTCTGTGCGATGGAATATATTTATTTTTCGCGTCCAGATACCGATTTAAATGGGGCAAATCTTCACGCTGCGCGGAAGCGTATGGGCAAAAAAATGGCGCAAGAGTCTTTTGTGGACGCAGATATCGTGACAGGTGTACCGGATTCAAGTATTTCCGCAGCGATCGGTTATGCCGAAGAGACAGGAATTCCTTATGAGCTTGGGCTCATCAAAAATAAATATACCGGCCGGACCTTTATCCAGCCGAGTCAAGAATTGCGCGAGCAAGGTGTGAAAATGAAGCTGAGTGCGGTTCGTAAAGTCGTGGAAGGGAAGCGGGTCGTAATGATTGACGATTCGATCGTCCGCGGAACGACATCTCGCCGGATCGTGAACTTGTTGCGTGAAGCGGGAGCGACGCAGGTGCATGTACGTATTACCTCGCCGCCTTTCAAGAATCCTTGCTTCTACGGGATCGACACACCGAATCGTCAGGAGCTCATTGCTTCGTGTAAGACGATTGAAGAAATCCGGCAGGAGATCAATGCGGATTCGCTGGCCTTTTTGACCAAAGATGGCTTGATCGAAGCGATCGACAGCTATTCAACACAAGAACTGAACGGCGGACTGTGTCTCGCTTGTTTTGATAATGATTATCCGACAGAAGTCCAGTTTCATGGTACCGAGAAGTTTGGCTGCGGATGCGAATAAATCAATACCCAATATGCAAAAAAAGGAGTGTGCAAGGATGTCCTCAGAAGCATACAAAGAAGCCGGCGTCGATATCGCGGCAGGGAATGAAGCCGTAGAGCGCATGAAGAAGCACGTGAAAAAAACGTTCCGTCCCGAAGTTCTTACGGATTTAGGGGGATTCGGCGGATTGTTCGGCTTGAACAAAGATAAATACGAGGAGCCTGTTCTCGTCTCTGGCACCGATGGTGTGGGCACGAAGCTCAAAATTGCCTTTGCAATGGATCAACACGATACGATTGGGATTGATGCGGTCGCGATGTGTGTGAATGATATTATTGTGCAAGGCGCGGAGCCGTTGTTCTTCCTTGATTACTTAGCATGCGATAAAGTTGTGCCTGAGAAAATCGAAGCGATTGTCAAAGGGATTGCGGATGGCTGCGCGGAATCGGGTTGTGCTTTAATCGGCGGCGAGACCGCTGAAATGCCGGGCATGTATGCTGAAGGCGAGTATGATATCGCAGGCTTTACGGTCGGGATCGTGGACAAAAAGAAAATCATCGACGGGTCTACCATCGCGCCAGGGGATGTCGTGCTTGGTCTGGCATCGAGCGGTGTACACAGCAACGGATTCTCCCTTGTTCGCAAATTGTTGCTTGAGAAACAAGGATATCAATTGACGGATGCTTTGCCTGAACTTCAAGGCGCAACGCTGGGGGCGACGCTGCTTGTACCAACCAAGCTGTATGTGAAGCCTGTGTTGAAATTGATTGAGGATGTACAAGTGAAAGGCATGGCGCACATTACGGGCGGCGGCTTTATTGAGAACATTCCGCGGATGCTTCCGGAGAACGTGAACGTGAATATCGAATACGGCTCCTGGCCGATTCTCCCGATCTTCCAATTGATGCAAGAGAAGGGCGGCATTTCGAACCGCGATATGTTCACGACTTTTAACATGGGTATTGGGATGGTCATCGTTGTGCCTGCAGAGCAAGCGGAACAAGCGATTGCATCTTTGGCAGCACAAGGTGAACAAGCGTATAGATTAGGTACCGTAACACCAGGTGATAAAGTGGTTACCTTCACAGGAGCGGATGTGTAATGCAGCAGCCATTGCGCATTGCGGTGTTCGCTTCCGGGAACGGGAGCAACTTTCAGGCGCTGGCAGATGCGGTACAGGCGGGAGAGCTCGATGCGACCATCGAGCTTCTTGTGTGCGATAAACCTAAAGCGAAGGTCGTGGAGCGTGCGAAGTTGGCGGGCGTCGAACCCTTTATTTTTGAGCCGAAACGTTATGCGTCCCGTGAAGTTTACGAGGCAGAGATCTTACAGCGTTTAACTGAAAAAAAAGTGGATTTGATCGTGTTGGCAGGCTATATGCGAATTATTACGGATACCTTGGTTACGCCGTATTACGGGCGCATGATCAATATTCATCCTTCATTACTGCCGGCTTTTCCAGGTGTGAATGCAATTCGACAGGCGATGGAGCTGGGTGTGAAGCTGACAGGGGTCACGGTACATTTTGTAGATGGCGGGATGGATACGGGGCCGATCATTGCACAACGAGCGGTTGAAATTGAGGAAGAAGCGACGGAAGCTAGCGTAACAGAGTCCATTCATGCCGTAGAGATGAAGCTTTATCCTCAGGTTGTGCAGTGGATTGCCAAAGGCCAGGTCCAATTAGTAGAGCGAAAAGTTCAGATTATTCATTCATAACATTTCATAAATACCATGGAACCAAGGAGGAATTATCATCGTGGCTATACGTAGAGCACTGATTAGCGTATCGGACAAAACAGGCATTGTAGAATTTTCGCGTGAACTTGCAAAATTGGGTGTTGAAATCATCTCAACTGGCGGAACGAAAAGCTTGTTAGAGAAAGAGGATGTTCCAGTCATCGGCATTTCCGAAGTGACAGGGTTCCCCGAAATTATGGATGGCCGTGTTAAAACGTTGCATCCGGCGGTTCACAGCGGCTTGTTAGCTGTTCGTGATAATGAAGAGCATACGGCGCAAATGAAAGAATTAGGCTTGGACTACATCGATATCGTCGTTGTTAACTTGTATCCGTTCAAACAGACAATTGCAAAACCAGACGTTTCGTACGAAGAGGCGATCGAGAACATCGATATCGGCGGACCGACCATGCTTCGTTCAGCGGCGAAAAACCATGCGTTCGTAACAGTCGTTGTTGACGCTGGGGATTACGCAAATGTATTGGAAGAAGTGCGCGCAGGCGGAGATACCACACTTGAGACGAGAAAACGCCTTGCGGCCAAAGTATTCCGTCACACGGCATCGTATGATGCATTAATCTCCGATTACTTGTCCAAGCAATTGGGCGAGCCATTGCCTGAAACCTACACTGTCACGTATGAGAAGGTTCAAGATCTTCGCTACGGTGAAAATCCTCATCAAACTGCTGCATTTTACCGTAAACCGCTTGCTGGAGCAGGTAACATTACGACAGCTGAGCAACTTCACGGCAAAGAACTATCCTACAACAACATTAACGATGCGAACGCTGCATTAGCGATTGTCAAAGAATTTGACGAGCCAGCGGTTGTCGCGATTAAACATATGAATCCTTGCGGCGTAGGGATTGGAGCAACGATCCATGAAGCCTATCAAAAAGCGTACGCAGCGGACCCTACTTCCATTTTCGGCGGCATTGTAGCAGCGAACCGCGTGATTGGTGCGGACACAGCGACGTTGTTAAGCGAGATTTTCCTAGAAATCGTGATGGCACCGGATTTTACACCAGAAGCGCTCGAAATCTTATCGAAAAAGAAAAATATCCGCTTGTTGAAGTTGGGTGAGTTCTCAGCATCAGCAGAGCGTACAACGGAATTCGCTGTAACTTCCGTAAACGGCGGGATGTTGGTACAAGAGACAGACATCCGTCAATTAGAAGCATCCGACTTGAAAGTGGTAACGAACCGTCAGCCTTCGGAAGAAGAGTTGAAGCAGCTTTTATTCGGCTGGAAAGTCGTGAAGCACGTGAAATCGAATGCGATTGTGCTTGTAAAAGACGATATGACCATCGGCGTTGGTGCGGGTCAGATGAACCGTGTTGGCTCGGCGCGAATTGCCATTGAACAAGCAGGAGAGAAAGCAACAGGTTCCGTATTGGCCTCGGATGCGTTCTTCCCGATGAGCGATACGGTGGAATTGGCGGTACAAGCAGGTGTGACAGCAATCATCCAACCTGGCGGTTCGATTAAAGACGAAGAATCGATCCGCGTAGCGAACGAGCACGGGATTGCCATGGTTTTCACGGGCGTACGTCATTTCAAACACTAAGATATTACCTAAGATAGAGGAGGCACTCAGATGCGTATTTTAGTCGTTGGCCGCGGCGGACGCGAGCATGCGATTGTATGGGCACTTCGGAAAAGCGAAAAAGTGAAGCATATCATATGCGCACCCGGGAATGCCGGCATTGCACAATTGGCAGAATGTGTAGATATTGCCGAGAGTCAATTCGAAGAGCTTGCACAATATGCGGTGGATCAAGCGATAGATTTGGTTGTTATCGGCCCGGATGACCCGTTAGCGGATGGCATCGTCGATGTATTCGAAGCGAAGCAGATTCCGGTATTCGGACCTCGGAAAAATGCTGCAATCATTGAGGGCAGCAAGACGTTCATGAAGGATTTGTTGCGCAAATATAACATTCCAACAGCAGCCTACGAGAAATTCGATAACTATGAAGATGCGCTTGCTTACTTGCGTCAACAGTCAGCGCCAATCGTCATCAAAGCTGATGGATTAGCAGCCGGCAAAGGGGTAACGGTAGCGCAGACGATGGAAGAAGCGGAACAAGCGCTTCAAGAAATCATGGTAAGCAAAGTGTTCGGCAGCGCGGGCAGCCAAGTCGTCATCGAGGAGTTCATGGCGGGACAAGAGATGTCGATCCTAGCCTTTGTCGATGGCGAGACCGTTCGTCCGATGAGTCCGGCACAAGACCATAAGCCGGTATTCGATGGTGATAAAGGTCCGAATACAGGGGGCATGGGCACGTATTCGCCATTGCCGCATATCCCGCAGTCGATTATCGATGAAGCGATCGAGACGATTGTTGTGCCGACGGCAAAAGCGATGGTGGCAGAAGGTCGTCCTTTCCGCGGCGTATTGTTCGCCGGGTTGATGATCACGCCGGACGGCAAGCCAAAGACGGTGGAATTCAATGCACGGTTTGGAGACCCAGAGACACAAGTCGTATTGCCGCGGTTGAAAACAGACCTTGTAGATATTTTCTTGGCCGCTGTGAACGGAACGCTGCACGAGCTTGAAATTGAGTGGAGTGACGAAGCGGCAGTATGCGTCATTGTCGCTTCGGGCGGATATCCGGCATCTTATCCAAAAGGTCTGCCGATCAGCGGACTGGATGAAGTGCAAGAGGCTATCGTGTTCCATGCGGGAACTGCGCTGAATGGGGAAGGGCAAGTTGTGACGAACGGCGGACGCGTTCTAGGCATCGTAGGCTTGGGTGCGACGATCGCTGAGGCGCGTGCCAAAGCGTATGCCGATGCGGAGCGGATTCATTTTGAAGGCAAACAAAATCGTACCGATATTGCGAATAAAGCATTGGTATAGAGGATTAGATAGAGGATTGGATGAGGGACCCTGCCAGGGGATGGCGGGGTCTTTTTTTATATTAACTGTTACCTCAAACTTCAAACCTCAAAACTAAATGAACCAGTAACACTCACCGCTAAACCGTGTTCCAAGCTCACTTCCACCTCTATATTGGATAAATCCACCAACTTTACTCATTCGAGCTATCTTTTGAACGCTATACTGGATAAATCCAATCAAATACGCGATAATAGCCTGTTTTGGCCACAAAAGTGCCATGTATCCTGTAAAAATCCAATATAGCCTGAGAATTAGCCTGAAAATGTACTCTATACTACAAAAATCCAATATAGGTGGGATGGGTAGAGTACCTTTTTTAAGATTAGGGGGATGGGGTAGAGTGCGTACGTCTAGGATATGGGTGCATGGGGTAGTTTTCTAGGATTAGGAGGTGGGGGTAAAGTGTTTTCTCCAAGGATCAAGAGGTGGGGCTAGAGTAGCCTTCGTCTACGTTCAAAATTAAGAGGGGAGCGGGTAGGTGTGTTTGAAGAAAAGGATCTACATCAGCCTGGATTGGGGGCATCAATTTAGCACAACCGAAATATATGAGGATAGGCCTTGACTCTTCGGTTGCTCTGTTCTAATGTGGAAATAAGTTGTACATACAAGTTCTCATACAAGTTCATTTTTGGAGCAGGAAGGGAAGCGTGAACATGACTAACTTCAAGGCATTTGAAGGCGAATTCCAAGGGGAAAAAGCCATTTGGTTACAAGCAGGGCAATATGAAGCTGCATTACTTCCAAAAATCGGGGGCAACCTGATTGCATTCCGGGATACCGTCAATAACTATCGCATCCTTCGCGAGCCAACCATGGAGGAAATGGGATCCTTCAAAGCAAGTCCAACGATTCATGGGATCCCCGTATTATTCCCACCGAATCGATATGAAGATGGCCGTATGCCGTGGAAGGGTAGAACACTACAATTCCCCGTGAATGAACCAGCGACAGGGAATCATCTGCATGGGTTTGTACACAGCATACCTTGGCAAGTGGATGAATACGGCACAACGCAGCATGAGAGCTTTGTCATCGTATCTGTAACTGTGGATGAACAACATCCGGTTTTCGAATTTTTGCCGTTCAGATTCACTTTGCGATTGAAATATAGCTTGAGCCAAGACGGACTTGTCCAACACGTGACCGTGCGTAACAATGGCGAAGAGATCATGCCGTGCCTGCTTGCCTTTCATACCGCGATTAATGCGCCGTTCGTTCAAGGAAGTTCACCTCAAGACTATCGCGTGAAGCTAACGTTAGGTAAACGCTGGGAGTTAAATGAACGCATGCTGCCGACAGGCCAATTCCAACCGTTAACAGCCAATGAAGAGAAGCTTCAAGGGGAAGGCATTTATCCGTTCTACGAAGCATTAGATAATCACTATACGATTCAGACGCAGAACGGGAGTAACCGAATGGAATTAACGGATACCAAAGCGGATGTGAAGCTGGTATATGATGCGGGAACCTCGTATAAACAGTGGATGATCTGGAATAATGGCGCGACAGAAGGGTTCTTCTGCCCAGAACCGCAAGTGAATTTGGTGAATGCCCCGAATGTGGATTTGCCATCTGAAGAAATGGGTCTATTTGCTCTAGCCCCTCATGAGTTGTGGGAAGAGACAAGCCGAATTTATGTGGTCTCCAAATAACATTATTCTTTACGAAACAACTGCGCACGGTTGTGATAAATATAAAATGCAGCCCAGCATACAGCAATAATTAAGATAATTGGTTGCCAGTATTGACGAAGAAAATAAAGAAATGCCATAGGGATGAATCCGTCCTTTCTCGAATATAAGGTACTGGAAATTGCCCCTAGTGTAACCATCTCGACAATGGAATATGTGGGACAAAGTTAACATTTTCATGAAGCTTGGGCGTATGCCTGAGCTTTTTTTATGTTTTGGATGCATAGAAAATGGCATTCTATCGTAACACTACGGTTGAGAAGGATACATTCCACAAACAAGCAAAGAGGTGATTACAATGGAACGCTATGACATTAACTATGGAGAACAAGAAGAAGTCAACGCAGCAAGAGCAATAGATGATGCGCCACAATCCGTAGAAGAGCAGACGAATCAAGCAACTTCGTTAGCAGAAGAGGAGCATAACGAAACCTACTTTTTGCTTAAACAGTTTTACGGAATGTATGACTAACGAATAGCTTCAAAATCCCTCAAGATCATCGATTGACAGCATATTCCGATCATGATAATATAGGATACATAAATCTTAGTAAACTTATCGCAATTAATGGTTAACGTGAATTGATGGCTTGGGGGAATGAAATGATGGAACGTCATATTATCATAAAACACGAAGACTTGCAGCTTGCAGGTACAATACATTATCCGGAAGGCGTGGGTTGCGCAGGATCTGAGGGGAATGACGGGTTTCGAGTCCCGCTTGTTGTAATTTGCCATGGCTTTGTGGGCAACCGAATTGGTGTCGATCGCTTATTCGTAAAGACAGCTCGTGAGCTTGCATTAGCAGGGAACTTGGTGCTTCGTTTTGATTATGGCGGCTGCGGCGAAAGTACGGGGGAGTATGGAGACCTCGGACTGGAATCCATGATCGCGCAGACGCGCACGGTGCTTGATTACGGCATGAGCTGCAGTGATGTCGATCCTTCCAAAATCACGTTACTTGGTCATAGTCTCGGTGGTGCGGTTGCATTGTTAACTGCGGTTAAGGATCGCCGAGTCAAACGATTGGTCCTGTGGTCTGCCGTTGGTTATCCGTTCAATGATATCGTGAAGATTATCGGACGCAAAGGGTATGATGAATCGAAGTTGAAAGGGAAGACCGACTATGCGGGATACGGCTTCACACCGAAATACTTTGATTCGTTAGGACTTTATCAACCGTTCCAAGAGACGAACCGTTTTACAGGGGATGTGCTCCTTGTGCATGGAACGAGTGATGATGTGATTCCGGTTGATTACAGCTTTTTATATGAGAAGACATTCTGGCTGCGCAGCGACGGCCGTTGCGATAAGGAGATTATTTTCCAAGCGGATCATACGTATTCGACAGGCACGCATCAGGCTCAAGTGATCAGCAAGACCAAGACATGGTTAAGGGACCTGGAAGAGCGTCAGGCCGAATGGCAGCATTGGATGATATAAAAGGGCTGATTTTATGCGGCATTCCTTGTACAATAAGGGGAATGAAGTATAGAGGAGCCTGACAATGAACAATAATGAATTAGAGCGTCAAATGATTGAACAATTCCAACGCGATGAGCGGATGATGATTCTTGTCTTCGCACAGTGGTGCATCAATAACGGATTAGATCCGGAAGTATTGTACTTGAAAGCCTACCCGCAGCAAGTGGATAATGTGGAACTTCGGGAAGCCCTTAAGCTCACGGTATCCAAAGAGGAAGCGGGACCCATTGCGGAGGAGATTGTGCTCGGCATGCTAGCGGCATATAACAATGATGATTTGGCTTGCGTGGTGACCGAAGAAATCGAACGCATGAAGCAGCAGCAGAAATAAGTGAAGTTTAGTATGAAAATGAGAAAAACCTTTATCGAGGTAGTTTCGAAGATGAGCGACCTACAAGTTTTGCTTGCAAAACTCGCTTCGAAAGCAAGCTAGTTTATAACCTGATCCCTGGGCAGCAGGTTATTTTTTTTGTATTGTGCATTTGTTAAGTGTGAAAAACCGTCAGGGGATTACTCGACGGTCCTTTATTGTGTGAACCTATACGTTGGTGGATAGGTGAGATACGTTGGTGGATAGGAGCGATGGATTGGTGTTTCAGTTCAGCTGTCGTGTATACGGAATTTTGACAAATTAAATAAGCTCTTTGTGCATAACGGACATGAGAGACCTTATTGTTTGTTATTCTCATAGATTAGCCGTTTTGCGGACTCAGATAACCTTATTCCATTCGAATCATGAGTATATAGCTTATGTTTAGCATAATAAGAGCTGCTGTGTCCGTTCACCCTGCATTTTGAGTGCTTTTGGCATAATTAAGGTCTCCTGTGTCCGATCATTTCTCGCTCCGTTCCCTGCACCCTAATTTGATTTCGGCTATCCCTCGAAAAGCTATAAATTCTAGAATATTAAAACCTCTATCGAAGTCCATTCCAAGTTGAGCGGCCGCGTTTAGAGGCAGTTTCATCGCCAAATAGAATTTTTTAGTTTCAATAAGTCGAAACATTTATTAATTCTGGTGGAGTGAGAAAAACCTCTATCGAGGTACTTTCGAAGATGAGCGACCGCGTATAGAGGTAGTTTTTATCGCCAAATAGAATTTTATAGTTTCAATAAGTCGAAACTTTATAAATTCTATTGTGGTAAAGAACCTTCTGAACCTACACCTCTACGGGGCAGGATTCGGAAGGTTCTTTTGCGTGAACATAGGCGAACTAGTTAGATCTGAAACCGCAGGACAGCGACGCCGTTCGCAGGAAGTTCGATCTGACTTTGTATCGAAGTATCTTGTAATAGGTCCTGATAGATCATCTTGTCCTTCAACAGCACGGTAACAGCCTCCGCGTGATGGTTCAGTAAAAATAAGGTACGATCTGAACCTTGCTCACGGCACGTGACTTCCACACCTTTCGGTGCGTCGATCGGAGCTTGGATGCCCGTCTCCGTCAGTATATGCTGAATCAGCTTCGTAACGAACTGCTCATCTGCTTGTGTTCCCACATAATAGGCTCTACCTTGGCCAAAGGTATTGACGGTCACCGCAGGGGACCCTGCAAAGAAATCTTGCCCAAAGTGTGCAAGTGCCTGCGCCCCTTCAAGGCGGATGACGTCGGCCCATAAGCTGCAACGATACGTACCTTGAAGCGTACTGCTGCCTTCGGCAGCTGTTATAGCATTGTGTTGATCTTGCAGCATGGCATCGAATTCTTCTACGCAGATTCCTAATAATTTACGGAGTGGCGCGGGGTAACCGCCCATATGAATCCGATCATTCTCATCTACAATGCCGCTGAAGAACGTCGTTACTAACGTACCTCCACGTTCAACGAATTGTTCCAAGTTCTCCGCTACCCCAGGCTTCACCATATAAAGCGCTGGAGCAATGACAAGATCGTATGCGCTTAAATCTTGGGATGGTTGCACGATGTCGACCGCGATATTGTGATGGAATAGCGGGCTGTAATATTGCATGACCTGCTCGATATACTTCAGATCATTATTCGGTTTGGAAGGCAGTTCTAGCGCCCACCAGTTATCGTAGTCGAAAATAATCGCGGTTTTCGCTTGAATACGGGAACCGACAACGGAATCGAGCTTCTTCAGCTCGTTGCCTAGCTGCGCCACTTCACGGTAGACACGACTGTGTTCATCGCCTGTATGTGTCACCATAGCGCCGTGGTATTTCTCGGCACCTGCTTGGGAAGCACGCCATTGGAAGAACATGACGCCATCGCCGCCATGGGCTACCGCTTGGTAACTCCATAGACGCATCACGCCAGGGCGCTTCATTGGATTATGTTCACGCCAGTTCACGTTGCTTGTCACTTGCTCCATGAGCAAGAAGGGTTGTCCGTGACGCAAGCTGCGCATCAGATCATGATCGAATGCTTGATCCACCGGGATGCCCTTTGTTGGTTCCGGATAGCTGTCCCATGTGACGATATCGAGATGTTGTGCCCATTTGAAATGATCCAACGGCTTGTGATGCGGCATGAAGTTCGTTAAGACCGGGATCTCCGGGGTCATTTCTTTTAACACGTGATATTCACTTAAATAGCAATCTAAGAGACTGTCGGACATAAATCGTTGATAATCCAAGAGCTGACCAGGGTTCGCATAAGTCGGCGTTTTCGATGGAAGGCCGATTTCTTCCCAACGGTAGTATTTCTGACTCCAGAAGTTCGTGCCCCAACGCGCATTTAATTCATCGATCGTCTGGTAACGAGCTTCGAGCCATACACGAAATGCATCTGCACATTGATCACAATAACAACGGTTGATATGACAGCCGTATTCATTGTTGACATGCCACATCGTCAAGGCAGGATGGTTCTGGTAGCGTTCCGCCAACAAGGTGACAAGCTTTTTGCTATATTCGCGATAAGTCCGGCTGTTCGGGCAATAGTGTTGGCGAGATCCGTGCTGGAACTGTGCTCCATTCTCATCAACCGGTAAAATATCAGGATGATTTACGGCCATCCAAGCGGGTGGTGATGCTGTCGCTGTTGCTAAATCCGCATAAATACCATTTTCTGCGAGCAAGTCCATCAAGCGGTCTAACCAAGCAAAATCATACGTATCCGCATTGGGCTGAAGTAGAGCCCAGCTGAAAATACCGATACTTACGAAGTTCACGCCTGCCTTGCGCATAAGACGCATATCGTCGAGCCAGACTTCCTCAGGCCATTGTTCGGGGTTATAGTCCCCGCCGTAACAGAGTTTATTAGGGAATTTCAGCGAAGTCATGTTCTGTGTTCCTCCTCGAATCTGAATAGATTATATAACTATATGAATATCATATGCCTGTGGTATAGTAGGTTCAATCAAAGGATATTCGGAATAGATATAACAATATTCAAGTCAATAGGAGGGTGTGGGATGAATGAATGTATTTTTCCGCCGGTGTTGGAGGAGGGCAGACAGCTTCCATTCTATTTAACCTGTGCGGGAGGATGGGATCATCAAGAGCGAATGTATCGGCGTGAGGGGTATGGGGACTATCAATGGATTCAAGTGCTGCAAGGAAAGGGATATCTCTGGGCAGGCGGGAAAGAGTTTACGCTTACGGCAGGGCAGGGGATGTTATTATTTCCGGATGAAGGTCATCATTATTATGCGCTGCAAGAACCATGGGAGGTTCGGTGGATTGCATTTAACGGGAAGCATGCCGGGGAATTGCTGGCTGCGATGCATTTTACAGAGACCCAGGTATTGAATCTATCCGATCCTGAGGTGATTCTAACTAAGTTAGCTCAGATCATTAATCTGTTGCAATCCAAACATCCCATGCGTCTTTACACATGTTCTTCACTGGTCTATCAAATTCTGCTCGATTTATTCACCTATTCCTCGGTCTCTGAACTGCGGACGAAGCAGCAGAACTATGAGCAGCTTTCGCCAGGGTTGCATTACATTGAGGATCATTACAATGAGGTCATTACGTTATCTATGTTGGCGGAAAAGTTAGGTATTTCGCAGCAATACACCTGCCAACTCTTCCAAATGACACTCGGGATGCGTCCGTTCGAATATATTACGAATTATCGCTTAAGCAAAGCCAAGGAATTGCTGATGCAGGAAGCTTCTATGGAAATCAAAGAGATTGCGAGACGCACGGGGTACGAGCATCCAAGCTATTTCATCAAAGTATTTAAGCAGGCCGAAGGTATGACGCCGACAGCGTTTCGCAGCATGTATATGCATACGGATCGTCGGTGGGGGAGGTAAATGGGATCCATCAACAAGAACCCGATCACATCAGCAAATGGGTTTCATCAACAAAAAATCCACTCACATCTGCAAGTGGATTCTTTGTGTTTGTTAATTTTTCAACTAGCACCCTCATCGTTCTGCCCGATCCCCATATCCGAACATTCGGCGAATGTAAGGGATAACGAAGTAGTCAAGACCGATGCGGCCTGCATTGAAGCCAGCGACGACGATGAAGATTTCAAGCACGAGCATCTGTGCGTTGGTGCTTACGGTACCTGCCATCAGGAAGGCGAAGTTCATCACTATACCCATAAGAACGGCGAAGGTGGTGAAGGTACCGAGGATCAACCCAAGTCCGACAAGGAATTCCCCCCATGGAACGAGGATGTTGAAGAGCTTCACGTTAGGAAGTGCGAAATTCTCTAGGAAGTTCGCGAACCACGTCTGAACTGCCGGGTGGTCTCCGCTTGCCTTAGCAATGGCTCCGGTTAAGAAGCCCCCTGCGTCAAATCCGCCTGTAATTTTGCCCCAACCGCCTGTGATCCATTGATACCCTAAGTAAACCCGAATGATGGTGAGCAGCCAAGTGGCTACGATATTGTGCCTTAGCCAATGTGTGAACATAGAGATCATCTCCAAATCCATTTAATACTTAATGTTGATTCTGTGGATGTTTTCATACATCCATATTTAACCAATAGATGGATAGGTGAATCATTTATCTATTGTCAGCTCCCGAGGTTTCCGTCCGATGATACGGCGAAGGTAAGGGATGACGTAGTAGTCAAGACCGATGCGACCTGCATTGAAGCCAGCGACGACGATGAAGATCTCAAGGGCTATCATTTGTGCATTGGTGCTTACTGTTCCTGCCATAAGGAAGGCGAAGTTCATCACCATACCCATGAGAACTGCGAAGGTGGTGAAGGTACCGAGAATTAACCCAAGTCCGACGAGAAATTCACCCCAAGGTACAAGTACGTTGAACAATTTGACGTTCGGTAATGCAAAGTGTTCTAGGAAGTTCGCGAACCAAGTTTGGACTGCGGGATGATCGCCTGTTGCTTTTTCAATCGCGCCTGTCATGAATCCGCCGGCATCGAAACCGCCACCTGTGATCTTGCCCCAACCGCCTGTGATCCATTGATAACCAAGATATACTCGGATAATTGTCAGTAACCATCTTGCAACTACATTTTCTCTTAGCCAATGTGTGAACATATTGACCAACTCCATTTCCATTTGTTTTGTTTCTCTTTATGGCTTAATCATACCGCCAGATTTAACCATTCATTGTGATATATATCACATTCTTACACAAAAATTGAATATTTTAAATTTGAAGTACATACTTTGTTCACATTTTCACAATTACATTGGTCACAGGCCCCCTTAAAACATTTTTCCAAGGCTTCCAACGGGATGAACAGGATGGATAACAGACAAAGGAAGGATTTTGTGCTTAAATAATAAGAACGAGTTTCCAAAATTTGAATGCTACCTATCGAAAGGGGACGTTATGAAGTCGAATACCTTTTACAAAACCTGCCTAATTCCATTGATTCTATTATCTCTGCTACTAAGTGCCTGCGGACAGTCAAAGACAGAGCAAGGGGCGGATCCGAACGCTTCTGAGCAACTTGAAACGACACCTGAGACGGAAGTAGAATCTCAGCCTAGTGGTTATATCGCACCGCTAACGGGTCTCCCAACAGATCAACCTGTTACAGATCGCCCGATCGCTGTCATGATTAACAATATGGCCAAGGCAAGACCTCAATCCGGATTAACCCATGCCGATATCGTGTATGAAGTGCTCGCAGAGGGCGGGATCACGAGATTGGTAGCCATTTTTCAGAGTGATCGTTTCCAGGATGCCATTGGTCCTATTCGGAGCATTCGGCCTTATCTCATTGATTTGGGGGAGAGCTATCACGGGGTGTTGGTACATGCCGGAGCAAGCAATGATGCGTATGCGATTCTCCAGAAACAGCGCAAAGAGCACTTAGATGAAATTACGAATGCAGGGACGTACTTCTGGCGAGATAAATCGCGTAAGGCGCCGCATAACCTTTATTCCAATCTTGAGAAGCTGCGTGAAGGGGCGGACAAGAAGAAGTATAAGAAGGACGAGCCTCTTACGACATATCCTTTTGCCAAAGAGGATGACGTGCCAATCGGGACAGACGCATCGAAGATCACACTGAATTTTTTGTTGAAAAATTACACCGTAACGTATGACTATGACACAGAGAGCAAACTCTACAAACGTTCTATTAATGGCGAACCGCATATCGATCTCAATTCCAAGGAGCAATTATCTGCCACGAACGTTGTCGTTTTGGGTGCGGACCATCGTACATTAGATGATGTCGGGCGACTATCCGTAGATTTACATAAAGGCGGCGAAGCCATCTTGTTTCAACGGGGCAAAGAAATCATATGCACATGGCAGCGAACAAACCCGAATGATGTCATTCGACTTTACAAAGATGGACAAGAATTACCATTGTATGCTGGAAAAACTTATTACAATATTGTGCCTAATCAACCAACCTTTGGAAGTCATGTGAAAGTCGAATAGTTGATAGAATCCGGCGAAGGGTGTTCGTCGGATTTTTTGTGCTGGAAAAGTTGGATAAATGAACTGGAAATTCGGCAAACTGTAAAAAGAAATTCAAGAATTTGCTTTACAATTCCTTTACAACAAGAGTGTTTTTTATGATAAGATAACAAAGGTATATTTCATCATTATTAAGGTAGTCTAAGTAATTTGAAGCAGAGGGGACAGCATATGTTTAAGAAGAATGATGTATTTTTCCAAAATTTGCAGAACATGGCTGATGCAATTGTACAAGGTGCAGATGTATTTGCGAAGTATGTAGCGAATCCTGGCGATACAGCCACTTTCACGAAGCAGATGAAAGAACTGGAGTCGAAGTGTGACGTATTCACCCATACCATTATTAAAGAGTTGAACAAGACGTTTATTACGCCGATTGAGCGTGAAGATATCATGTCGCTTGCCACTTCGCTAGACGATGTTTTGGACGGTTTGGAAGCTTGCGCGTCACGTTTTGATATGTATCATGTAAAAGAGTATGACGAGTCGATTGACCAATTCGGTAAAGTTCTATTGGATAGCGCGTTTGAGATTCAAAAAGCGATTCGCCTGTTGTCCCAGAAAAAATTACTTGCGATTCGTGAACATTCTATCCGTATTAATGACCTGGAAAACCAAGCTGACGACATTCTTCGTAAGAGTGTGAAGGAATTGTTCGTAACTGTAAAAGACCCAATTGAACTGATTAAGAAAAAAGAAATCTATGAGCGTCTTGAAGAAACTACGGATGCTTGTGAAGATGTTGCCAATATTCTTGAAACTATTATTATGCGCAACTCCTAAGGTCGCGTGAACTCGAGTGAGATAAAGGAGGACAGAGTTGCGCGGGAACACCTTTATGCCGTTCTGTGCAATACAAAGCTATGGATCATATGATGATCGTTTTAGGTTTCGTTATCTTTTTAGCATTAGCCTTTGATTTTATTAACGGATTTCATGATACGGCAAATGCCATTGCGACATCGGTCTCCACACGGGCGCTTAAACCGCGTGTAGCGATTCTTATGGCAGCATCCATGAACTTCCTTGGTGCGTTATCGTTTACGGGTGTAGCGAAGACCATCGGGGGAAGCGTCGCAGACCCAGCTAAGCTGGACAACGGGGTTGAAATTGTTATTGCGACATTGATTGCAGCAATTATATGGAACCTTGTTACGTGGTGGTTGGGGATTCCTTCCTCTTCATCACATGCCTTGATTGGCGCACTCGCGGGTGCCGTCTTCATAGGAGCAGGGTCGTCGAGCATCAATTATTCCGGATTTACGAAAATTGTAGAAGGATTAATTTTCTCTCCATTAATTGCGTTTGCTGTCGGTTATGTCGTGATGTGGATTCTGAAGATTATCTTCGGACGCATGAGTCCGCACAGCGTGAATAAAGGCTTCCGCACAGGTCAGATCATGACGGCAGCACTTCAATCGTTTACACATGGTACGAACGATGCACAGAAGGCGATGGGTATTATTACGTTCGCTTTGGTTGCAGCAGGTGTACAAGACCACTTGGAAGTTCCGCTATGGGTTAAATTGTCCGCTGCGACAGCGATGGCATTGGGTACATCGGTCGGCGGTTGGAAAATTATCAAAACGATGGGTACGAAAATCTTCAAAATCGAACCGATTAACGGTTTCGCAGCGGATATATCGTCAGCTTCTATTATTATGACGGCAACGCTATTGCATTTGCCTGTAAGTACGACGCATGCGATTACGTCCGCGATTCTCGGTGTAGGTTCAGCCAAACGTTTCTCCGCGGTCAAATGGGGAATGGCAGGACGCATCATCGTATCCTGGATCGTGACGATTCCGATTTCGTTCGGACTCGCGATGATTATTTTTAAGCTATTAGATATCTTTTATATAAAATAGAGTGGATGGGAAGCTGACCTTAGCAGTATGGGGTTGGCTTTTTTGTTGTTTCGGGGGGGAGTTGTTGGGGTGGAGCGATACGGGGGAACATGTCGCTAAGTGCTCAATCTGCTGTGTCAGGAGTGATAGTTACAATGTACATAGCCCGGCAATAGTGGATTTCTGAATGTAGGGTGAGGTGTCCGGACGGGTAGCGTCGCTATAATGGATATTTCCAATACAGGAGTGGGAATGTGAGGCTCTAGGCCGGCTATATTGGATAAATCCAATGAAAAATGGTGATTTAGGTGAAATGGGGCTAAATTAGCTCCCTATCGTGGAAAAATCCAGTATAGGCGTGTGTTCCGAGGTAGATGAGAGTGGGAAAATCCAATATAGATACGCATGCCAAGGTACATGAAACTTGATACAGCTTATCTTCTTAGCTGCTTATATGTTAAATGTATCCAACCGAGTATCGATGCGATGATCTAAGATGAGCTAAGATGAGCTAAGATGAGCTAAGATGAGCTAAGATCCAAGTGACTAAATGAGTATTTTAGACAGTCGGTTCTACCCTCCAAAATCCATATCAATACAATCCCCAATCTTCTAAATGGATGTCCCGCAAACATAGATATCTCGAGATAACCCGAGAAAAAGAGAGATTTATGGAGATTCATTTCATTGCAAGCGCTTTATTCATACACGCAGTCATTAATTGGCAATTGGATCGGTTAATTCGCGTTCGACAACTTCTAATATCTGGAGTAAGATACGATTCATGAATATCACTGAGTCCTTGCAAAAGCAAGGAACGGGGGACCCAATACATCATGATGACGTGCGCTCGTGTGAGAGCGAGACCTGATTCATGTGGGGTGAATCCTTAGACCACAACGCGTGTGGCGCTAAGGTAGGATGACTCTCACCATCCGAATCCGACAGCTAACCTCGTAAGTGTAGGAGAGAGGATGAATGACCTTGTGACCGACAGATGACCACGGAGCCGTTTCTCCGAGGTTTTTTTATGGAAAAATATATGGAACTGCTTGATGTCTTAAACGCTGAGTCCTGACCTAGAAGTCAGGAGCGGGGGAACCAACGGTGAGCATAGCGAGTATCTAATGCGAACCACGGGGTGAATCCTTGAACCGTCTAGAGACGGCAAAAAGGTAGGGCGACTCTCAACGCCCGAATCCGACAGCTAACCTCGTAAGCGTCTCGAGAGAGGCAACTTGAACGTGTTTTGCAGTGAAACATGGCGATTCGCCATGGCATTGTAGAAGCCACGGGCTTAGGTTACCTCTGCCCGCAGGCTTCTTTTTTGTTGCCTATTTTTCAGAAAAGAGGAGATTTATTCATGAACGTAGGAATGGATGTACTGCAAATTGCGGTGGTTATCGGGCTGTTATTGCTCATCGTTAAGCCACTCGGCACTTATATATATCATGTGTTCTCGAATGAACCGAATAAGACGGATAGGATTTTTCATCCGGTTGAGAAATTCATATTTTGGTTAACGGGGTTAAAGAACCGATCCGAAATGTCTTGGAAAAGATACGCGCTTAGCTTGCTGTTGACGAATGCCGTGCTGACGGTAATCGGTTTTACGATCCTTCGCATACAGAAGTGGCTGCCGCTTAACCCGAACGGGATCGATAACATGGGGACGACGTTGTCGTTCAATACGATCATCAGCTTCATGACGAATACGAACCTGCAGCATTACAGCGGGGAGACGGGGCTCTCGTATTTCTCCCAAATGATCGTCATCATGATGATGATGTTCACGTCGGCGGCGACCGGGATCGTGGTGGCGATTGCTTTTATCCGCGGGATTACGAAGAAGGGCGGCACGCTGGGGAACTTTTTTACGGACTTTGTCAAAGCCCACACACGGCTGCTCATTCCGCTGGCTATCGTCGTCACCCTCGTATTGGTGGGATTGAAAGTTCCTCAAACACTAGATTCGACGATTCAAGCACAGACGATTACAGGCGAGACGCAGCAAATTGCCATTGGTCCTGTAGCTTCACTAGAGTCCATTAAGCACTTAGGAACGAACGGTGGCGGATTCTTTGGAGTTAACTCTTCGCATCCATTTGAGAATCCGAATCCTTTGACGAACGTGATCGAGATCTTGTCCATGTGGGCGATTCCAGCGTCATTAACATATACGTTCGGACGGTTTGCGAAAAATCAGAAGCAGGGTTGGATCGTCTTTTCGGTCATGAGCATTCTGTTCGTAGCCTTCTTAAGCCTCGTGTATATCTCAGAAAGTAACGGGAATCCGGTTCTGAATTCTGTCGGCGCTGATGTATCCCAAGGCAGTATGGAAGGGAAGGAAACACGCTTCGGTATCGCACAATCGGCACTCTTCACCACGGTTACGACTTCGGCGACGACCGGTTCGGTGAACAACATGCATGACACGCTGACACCGCTTGGCGGACTTGTTCCGATGTCTCTGATGATGCTGAATGTCGTCTTTGGCGGTGACGGGGTCGGCTTGGTCAATATGCTGATGTACGCGATCCTTGCGGTATTTTTGGCGGGATTGATGGTCGGGCGTACACCTGAGTTTTTGGGACGGAAAATAGAACCGCATGACATGAAGCTGATCGCGATTGCGATCCTTGCTCATCCGTTGATCATTTTAGGACCAACCGCGATATCGTTCTTAACGAATCTGGGATCAGGAGCAATTACCAATCCAGGGTTTCACGGGATTTCTCAGGTGCTGTACGAATACACGTCTTCGGCTGCGAATAACGGTTCCGGGTTTGAGGGATTAGCGGATAATACACCGTTCTGGAATATTATGACCGGCGTGGTCATGTTCTTGGGCCGTTACGTGTCTATCATCGCATTGCTCGGCGTTGCGGGTTCGTTATCCCACAAAAAATGGGTTCCTGAGACCATTGGGACGTTCCGGACGGATAACAAATTATTCGCGGGCGTATTGCTCGGTACCGTGATTCTGATCGGGGCGTTGACGTTCTTGCCGGTGCTTGTATTAGGGCCGATTGCGGAGTACCTAACTTTGGGTTAATGATGGGGTGAATGGAAATGGATTCAACAAATAAACGTAAAAAATTAATAACTTCCGAGATTGTGAAATATGCATTAGGTCAAAGCTTCGTGAAATTAAACCCGATGGTGATGATCAAAAATCCAGTCATGTTCGTGGTCGAGCTGGGAACATTCATCGTACTTTTGCTGACGTTGTTTCCATCGTCGTTCGGGGCGGAAGCGAATTTCGGATTTAACTTAACGGTATTCATTGTGCTGTTGTTTACGGTGTTGTTCGCGAACCTTGCCGAAGCGATTGCAGAAGGACGCGGCAAGGCGCAAGCCAATGCGTTAAAACAGACCAAAACCGATGTCACGGCTAATAAAGTGCAATCGGGCGGCGGGGTGAAAAGCGTCCCTGCGACAGAACTTCGCAAAGGCGATATTGTCATCGTGGCACAAGGGGAGATGATTCCGGGAGACGGTGAGGTCATTGCCGGGATTGCGACAGTTGACGAGTCCGCGATTACTGGGGAATCGGCTCCGGTGATGAAAGAAGCGGGCGGTGACTTCTGTTCGGTTACTGGAGGAACTCGGGTCGTGAGTGACCAGATTAAAGTACGAATTACAAGTGATCCGGGGGAATCCTTCTTGGATCGGATGATCTCGCTGGTCGAAGGGGCGAAACGTCAGAAAACCCCGAATGAAATTGCATTGAATATTTTGCTCATTACCTTAACGGTTATCTTCTTAATTGTTGTAGTCACCCTCGCACCGATTGCGAAATATGTAGGCGTGAACTTAGAGATTCCTGTTCTGATTTCCTTGCTGGTCTGCTTAATTCCGACAACCATCGGGGGATTATTATCTGCGATCGGGATTGCGGGGATGGACCGAGTCACACAGTTCAATGTCCTTGCGATGTCCGGGAAAGCCGTGGAAGCGGCAGGGGATATCAACACGATGATTCTCGACAAAACAGGAACAATCACCTTCGGGAATCGGATGGCCAGCGATATCATGCCTGTCGGTCAAGCGAATGTGGCAGACGTTGCTTCCTGGGCAGCGATAAGCTCCATTCAAGATGAGACGCCCGAAGGACGTTCCGTGATGGAGTGGGTTCGGAAAAATGGCTATACCTTCGATGAGTCGAAGGCTCGCGATGCGGAGTTTATTGAGTTCAAAGCAGAGACACGTATGAGCGGAATGGATCTGAAAAATGGCTGGAAAGTGCGGAAAGGCGCAATCGATGCAGTCAAACAATGGGTTACAACTCAAGGAGGTACAATTCCAGCAGATCTCACGGATAAAGGGAACCACATTGCATCGGAAGGCGGTACACCGCTTGCGGTTGCCGTGAATGATCAAATGCTGGGATTGATCTATCTGAAGGATACAGTAAAACCTGGGATGCGTGAACGGTTCGAGCAGCTGCGCAAAATGGGGATCAAAACCATTATGTGTACGGGGGATAACCCCTTAACCGCAGCAACGATTGCTAGAGAAGCCGGCGTGGATGATTTTATCGCAGAGAGCAAACCGGAGGATAAAATCGCAGTCATTCGCCGGGAACAAGCGGAAGGCAAGCTGGTTGCGATGACAGGGGACGGTACGAATGACGCACCTGCCCTAGCCCAAGCCGATGTTGGGTTAGCGATGAACAGCGGTACGATTGCTGCGAAGGAAGCCGCGAACATGGTGGACCTGGATTCAGACCCCTCGAAAATTATCGAAGTGGTATCGATCGGGAAGCAGCTGCTCATGACGCGCGGGGCGCTCACCACGTTCAGTATTGCGAATGATGTGGCAAAATATTTTGCGATTATACCGGCGATGTTCATGTTGGCGATCCCTGAAATGCATGTGTTGAACGTGATGGGACTCGGTTCTCCGATGTCTGCGATATTATCGGCATTAATATTTAATGCGGTTATTATTCCACTCTTAATCCCACTTGCGATGAAAGGTGTGGCCTATAAGCCTATGAGTGCGAGCAAGCTGTTGAGCCGTAACTTGGTACTGTATGGTCTGGGCGGCGTGATTGCGCCTTTTATCGGGATCAAAATCATTGACCTTGTCGTTCATTTATGGATTTAACGGGATGGGATAGAGAAAGAAAGGATGAACATGAATATGAATATGAATCTTCAGACAAATGCGCGTGCTGAGGCACCCACCAAACCTTCGATCGGCAACATGATATCCGTATCCATTCGGATTAGTATTGTATTTATTATCTTATGCGGGTTGATCTATCCGCTTGTCTGCACAGGGATCGCACAACTTGTCATGCCAGCACAGGCGAATGGGAGTTTAATAAAAGATGCTCAGGGGACGGTGATTGGCTCCTCGGTGATCGGTCAGAATTTCAAGGATCAGAAGTATTTCCAAGGTCGGATCTCAAGCATCGATTATAACGCAGCCTCTTCCGGCTCCAACAACTATGCACCATCGAATCCAGACATGTTAGCACGGACCAAAGAAGCGGCCGCAGCCTGGGTGAAGAACAATCCTGATGTGCCATTGCGTGAAGTGCCGATTCAGTTGCTAACGAATTCAGCGTCCGGCTTGGATCCGCAGATCTCACCGAAGAGTGCAGAGGTGCAAATTCCGCGCATCAGTAAACTTACAGGTGTGAGCACCGAAATATTGCAAAATCTTGTGGAAAAGCATACAGAAGGTCGCGACCTAGGGATTTTCGGCGAGCCGCGCGTGAATGTGTTGAAGTTGAACATCGATTTACAACCATTAATCAAGTAACGATAGCGTGAAAAGATGGAAGGGCAAAGGGGAAGAGGCACGGGCATGGAGCAGTTTCGACGAAAGACACCGGAAGAAATATTAGAGTCCATCACAAGATTATCCCGAGGATATTTCAAAGTATTGATTGGTGCGGTGAGCGGCTCCGGGAAGACGTATCATATGCTGCGCGAAGGACAGCAGTTGAAGATTCAGGGCGTCGATGTGGTGATGAGTGCCATTTCGACGCAGCAGCGTCCGGAGACGATGGAGCAGATGGGGGATCTGGAGCGAATTCCGAGCATTCACTGGATGAAGGATGGGGTAGAGCAGAAGGATTTAGATCTAGACGCGCTGCTATCGAGAAATCCGGAAGCTTTGCTCGTAGATGGTCTGGCTCATCGAAATCGCCAAGGTGCCCAGCATGCGACGCGGCTTGAAGATATCCAGATGCTGCTCAAAAAGGGTATCAGTGTGATGACGACGGTGAACGTCTACGAACTGCAGGAGGTCGCGGGACTCGCGCAGAAATACGTGGGCTTCAAGGTCGAAGAGACCGTGCCCACAGATACCTTGGAGATGGCTGATGAGGTGCGTCTCATTGACGTATCGCCGGAGACGATGTTGAAACGGTTCGCAGATGGGCAGCTTGGCGGACTTCGGCTGCCCTCCGACAGCTCCTTGTTCCAGCATGGTAACCTAGCGGTGCTGCGGGAGCTAGCCCTGCGGCTTGTCGCCGAAGGCGTGAATGACTCGCTGGAGCGGCATCGGGAAAGCCTGGGCTTGGTAGGTCCTTCGTGGGCTGCGGAGCGCATCTTAGTCGCTGCCCAGTATCATTGGAATGGATCCATCTATATTCGTCGGGGACAACAGATAGCCAAACGGTTGAATGGGGACTTACATGTCGTCACGTTCGTCAAACCTAATGTGGAGCTTACAAGAGAGAGGGCGGCCTTCAAGCGCTCCATGCTGAAGCTTGTCGAGAAAATTGGCGCTTCCCTTGAAGAGCTGCCACTATCCTCTAAACGCCTGCTGCCTGCTTCCTTAATGAAGTATGCCTTAGAACATCACGTGACGCGTATTGTGATTGGACATTCGAAGCAAACGCGTTGGCAGGACGTGATGAAGGGTTCCGTCCTGAACGCGTTGATTGCCCGCATGAATAATGTGGATATCTTCGTCGTTGCAGATCGAGCCGAGAACGATGGGGAACGGATCTTGCCGACAAAATCACGGCGCAAAGGGCGTCGGGCGGACTCCGAGAAGGGGCATTACAAACGATTAAGCCCGGAAGAGATGGAACAAGAAATTCAAAATATGAAGCGCGGAAGGTTCACGGTGTATATCGGTGCCGCGCCGGGCGTGGGCAAGACGTATACGATGCTGCGCGAGGGGAACGAGCTGCTGCGCAAAGGCGTCGATATCTGCATCGGATACTTGGAGACGCATGGTCGAGCCGAGACAGAGAGACAAATCGGCGAATTGGACGTGGTTCCAAGAAGAACGATCGACTATAAAGGCGTATCGATGGAAGAGATGGATACAGACGAGATTATTCGCCGTAATCCGGAAGTCGTGCTCGTCGATGAGCTAGCCCATACGAATGTACCGGGCAGCCCGTTCAAGAAACGTTACGAAGATGTGGAGCGGCTGCTTGAAGCGGGCATTTCCGTGATCTCGACGATGAATGTGCAGCATTTGGAGAGCTTGAACGATGCGGTTGAACAAATAACGGGCGTACGCGTCCGAGAGACGGTACCCGACCATGTAATGCGTCTAGCGAACGAATTAGAGCTCATCGATGTGGCGCCTAAGACCCTCCAGCAGCGATTGCGGGACGGACATATTTATCGGCGGGACAAGGTGGAGCAGTCGTTGAATCATTTTTTTAAGACCGGGAATCTGATTGCCCTGCGTGAGCTTGCCCTCCGCGAGCTGGCGGATGATGTGGATGAGCGGTTGGAATCCTGGGAACGGAGCCCCTCGCTTCGGGGACCGTGGCGCAGACAAGAAGTGATCTTCGTCGGGGTGACCTTAAGCCCGAATGCGGAACGCTTGATCCGACGTGGGTTCCGGATTGCGCATCGGTTAAAGGCATCCCTGTATATCGCGTATGTGCATCCCGGCGAGACACTTACCTTGGAGCAGCAGGAGCGGGCGCAGGCGATTGAGACGTTGGTGGATCGGTTCGGCGGGACGTTTAAGGTCGTCTTTACGCCCAAGTCGAGACCTGTCGTCGATGCCTTCCTGAAGGAAGCCAATGCGGTGCAGAGCACGCAGATTATTATTGGCCAATCGGCACGCCCTTGGATGACGCGTCTGGTGAGAGGGACGGTGGTTCAGGGGTTGTTGCGGAGAGCGCGACACATGGATGTGTTGATTGTGGCGAAGAATAAAGGGTGAGAGGATTCGGGGAAGAACAGATGAAGAGAGGTATGGATGCTGTGGGTTGCAGCTTCGGTGGGGATCTCCTTTCGGCCCCTTCTTGTCCGCCCCTTGCTTTGATTGGATGGGAAGGATGCAAGGGGCTACCAAAGAGGGGACGTAAACTCCTACAGGAGATTCCCCACCTACGCTGCTGGCATCTATGGGGACACACCCTCTATTCCCGCCACAATGGGGTGGCAGCAATAGAAGCGGGCATCGTGAACTCGCCCGCTATACCAGATAGACCAGTACAAAGACACAATACAAAGATAGAGTACAAATACAGACGCTGCTAGCGTTCACGGGGACACCCTCTATTCCCGCCACAATGGGGTGGCAGGACTAGAAGGCGGGCATTGTGAATTCGCCCGCTATACTACAAAGACTGAGTAAAGGGCTACCATCGGGCAACCAGCATAGACGTAGCGAATTAGGGGGAAACCAGCATAGACATAACAAATGGGGCTGAAGCATTTGCTTCAGCCTATTTATTATGGAAGCGAGATTCATGGTTAATGGGTTATTTCTTATAAGGGGCGGAAGGACGTTTACGCGCCTTTCCCTTCGGCGAAGACTTCGGATTGGTACTGCGCTTCCGCCGACGCCGACGCTTGGTCGGGAAATCATCGTCGTCATCGCCTTTCTTTTTCTTTTTGCGAGGGAGCAAGGTATCGGCCATCAATTTCACCATCGGTGCCATTTGGGATACGCTCTGCATCACTTTTTGCACTTTGCTCAGCGTGCTCACGATGCCGTCGATGCCGCCCATGCGGTCGATGAAGCCCTTGATGTCATTCATGCTGAAGCTGCTTTTGCCGGTGCTCGGGGCGATAGGCGTAACAGGTGTCTCATTCGGTGACAAGAATGACATCAGCGAATTCGATTGTCCCATCACGGGTTCAAAATCAGCCGGTGTCGTCTCTGGGATAGACTGCGGGTCACGGAACGGTTGATTGTTATATGGATTTCGCACGCCGGGGTAGGGTGAGAGCGGTTGTGAGCGTGTGTGTAGGCGTTGCGTCATGGATAGTTCACTTCCTTTACATATGAATGGTATAGGTTACTGTATGTGTTAGGCGAACAACATGATTGGACGAATGCCCGTTTTTATTGAATTTCATAGGCATTTATTTAGTTCTGTAGTGCAGGAAAACGGTAATGCTTGAAAAAGTTTTACAGTCTACGTTACAATGGGGGAGTAACTACCAGGAACTAGGGGTTGAGGATCAGTGCAATTAAAGAAGCTTAATGATAAAACGATCGATCAATTATTCGAAGCCGTGCTCACATTGAAGTCTGTAGAAGAATGCTATATATTTTTCGATGACTTATGTACGGTGAATGAAATTCAGTCGTTGTCACAACGTCTGGAAGTAGCTCGTATGTTAGGAAAAGGCTGCACTTATAATCAGATCGAAGCGGAGACGGGCGCAAGTACTGCGACGATTTCGCGGGTGAAACGTTGTCTTAATTATGGGAATGACGGCTATACCATGGCATTAGAGCGTTTGGAACAATAGACGATGAACCCAGGATTTCTGGTGATATGCCACGGTTCGCGGGACGCCTCGTGGGTTGTGCTCGTGGATGAAGCGGTTCAGCAGGCAGTTCTTCCAGAAGGATTGCCTGTTGAGGTTGTTTTTCTAGAAATTGTCGAGGGACGACTCATTCAAGATGGGATTGATCGCTTAGAAGCAAAGGGAGTTACGGATTTGCTCGTGATTCCTTTCTTTGTGTCTGGCGGAAGTACGCATCTGGATGAGATCGCTTATGCGCTGGGAGTCAAGGCGGAGCCTGCCATCGAGACGGACTTAGGTCCTTTTCGTGTGCGGGCCAACGTCTATTTTGGGCAACCGATGGATTCAGAACCGGAAGAATTGGCTAAGATTATAATAGAGAAACATCATGAGAACCTGAGCGCAGAGGAATCGAAGGATCCAGAAGTGCTATTGCTGGTCGCCCATGGGAGCGATCATCCTGTATTCTATGAACGATGGGTGCAGGGGATTCAGCGCATTGCAGATGAGGTACGGAAACAAGACAAATTTGTGGAGGTCGACACGGCTCTACTGCTTCCAGATCAAATGTATGATAAAATAATACGATGGCAGAATGAAACGGACTACACTGTAAGGTTGGTACCGTTATTTTTGAGTTCGGGGTATTTTACTAATCGTGTCATTCCGAAGCGTATGGGGCAGGCTGTGTGTAAATATAACGGGCAGGCGCTTCTCCCGCATCCGCTGGTCTCGAGATGGCTTGAACGTCAGGCTCGGACCGCGTTGCAGAGCGCTAGGAAGAACACGTAATGAATCGTAAATAGGTGGCATGATAATGGATCGAATTGTGAAAAAAGCGAGGCTCATCTATAATCCAACCTCGGGCCGGGAGGAAATGCGCCGGCGGTTGCCGGATATTCTCCAGAAGTTGGACTTGGCAGGTATTGAGGCGACGACGCATGCGACGGTCGGCGAAGGTGACGCAACGGCTTGTGCGATTGATGCTGTAGAGCGCGGCGTTGATCTGATTATCGCAGCAGGCGGAGACGGAACGCTCTATGAGGTGATTAACGGCATGGCGCCGTTACCGAATCGACCTCCGTTAGGGATTCTTCCAGTCGGGACGACGAATGATTTCGCCCGGGCGATGAATATTCCGCGGAACTGGAGCGATGCTTGCGATCTGATTATTGAGCAGCATAAACGTCCGATCGACATCGGGCTTGCCGGGGACCGGTATTTCATCAATATTGCTGGCGGCGGTTCCTTAACGGAGCTGTCTTATGAGGTGCCGATTAAGCTGAAGACGATGATTGGACAACTGGCTTACTACGTGAAGGGTCTTGAGAAGATGGCGCGGTTGCGTCCTTCCGAACTGATCATTCGCGCAGATGGCGTGGGCGAGTTCCATGAAGAGTTCATGCTCTTCTTGATCGCGAACAGCAATTCCATCGGTGGGATGGATAAACTCGCACCTGATGCGCTGATCGATGATGGATTGTTCGATGTGTTACTCGTGAAAAAATGTAATCTCGCGGAATTTATTCGCGTGGCTAGTATGGCGTTACGTGGGGAGCATCTCAATAATCCGAATGTCGTACATTTCCGGACGAGTAACTTGGAAGTGACATCGCCGGAGTATGTACAGTTAAATCTGGATGGCGAGTTGGGAGGCACGTTGCCTTGTAATTTCTCGGTGCTGCCTTCGCATATTGAGATTTTTGCGAAATAGTAAGCGTTCGGAAGTTAATCAGGATGGATCAGGTATGAAGATCGAATTGAAGTGAGCGTAAGCATGGGGGATTGCGATTGGCTCTGGAATGGGCACAGCGATCCTCTTTTTAATGATGATGGACAAGCAAGCTTCCACGTTATTCTAATTCGAGGCGGCGGGAAGCATTATTCTATAGAAGGTTGGAGCGGGTTAGACACATGAGTAGAGGTAGAAATCGCGGACCGAAGCCGCACAATAAGGGTCAACAGGAAGCACTGTTGAATCTGCCGGTATCGAAGAACGAAGACGTGGAAGTAGATATTATCGGATTAACGCATGAGGGGGAAGGCGTCGGTCGTGTGGACGGCTATACCTTGTTCATTGGCGGGGCTTTGCCGGGTGAACGCGTACGTGCGAAGGTTCTCAAAGTGAAGAAGCAATATGGTTATGCAAAGCTGACAGAGCTTGTGACAGCAAGTTCGGATCGCATTGCGCCACCTTGCGAGATTTATAAGCAGTGCGGTGGCTGTCAGCTGCAGCACTGGTCCTATGAAGCGCAGTTGGATTGGAAACGGCAGCATGTCGTGGACAATCTCGAGCGGATTGGGAAGCTGCAGGTTGGCGAAGCAGAAGGAATCACGGTTCACTCTACGCTAGGGATGACGGACCCTTGGGGATACCGGAACAAAGCGCAGGTGCCGATGGGCATGTCCGAAGAAGGCGGACTCATTGGTGGATTCTATGCGCGCAACTCGCACCGTATCATCGATATGGATGCCTGTCTCATTCAGCATGACCAGAACGATGAAATCGTGCGTCACGTGAAGGCGATCGGCCGTGACTTAGGCGTAGCTGCATACAACGAAGAGACGGGTGAAGGACTGCTTCGCCATGTCGTCGTACGTGTTGGATTCCGTACAGGCGAGCTGATGGTCGTCCTTGTGACCAATGGGTCGAAGCTTCCTCGCGTAGACGCTTGGGTTGAAGCCATTCGTGCGCAGGTACCTGGCGTGGAGAGCATCTGCCAGAACATTAATACCAAGCGGACGAATGTCATTTTCGGTGATGTGACGAAGACCCTGTGGGGACGGGATGTCATCTATGATTATATTGGCGACGTGAAGTTCGCAATCTCGGCACGCTCCTTCTATCAAGTTAATCCGGTACAGACCGAAGTGCTGTACGGGAAGACGCTTGAGTATGCGGGCTTGACCGGATCTGAGACGGTCATCGACGCCTACTGCGGGATCGGCACGATCTCGCTGTTCTTGGCGCAGCACGCGCAGCGTGTCTACGGCGTCGAGATCGTCCCAGAGGCGATCGAGGACGCGCGCGCGAACGCGGCGCTGAACGGGATCGTGAACGCGGAGTTCGCAGTCGGCGCAGCCGAGGACGTCATGCCGCAATGGCTCGAGCAGGGCGTATCGCCCGACGTCGTCGTCGTTGATCCGCCGCGCAAAGGCTGCGACGAGCGCCTGCTCGAGACGCTGCTTACGATGCAGCCGGAGCGCATCGTGTACGTGTCGTGCAACCCCGCGACGTTGGCACGGGATTTGCGGGTGCTCGAAGATGGCGGATATCGCGTGAAGGAAGTGCAGCCGGTGGATATGTTTCCACATACGGTGCATGTGGAGTCGGTTACACTGCTACAAAGACAATAAGGCTGGAAATCCTTAATTCCAAGTGCAAGAGTGTGGGAACACAAATAGAATAATGATTTAAAAAGGTGCTATTTAAAATAGTACCTTTTTAATTTTTTTGCGTTCACGGAAATTAAGAGAACAGAAACTCCTCTCCCCACAACTGAAATTCAGGATTATCTTTAAATCCCTCGGCAGTAATTTTTATCCGACCTGTAGCCGCGCTCTCGTCGTTTGGCACTTTGAATGAGGCCGTTTATAGCTTCCATGATGCTGTTTGTTACTTCTGACGTAAACCAGTGTAAGATTCCTTTTTCATGCTGGCGTATCGGTTCTCATTTACTAATTACGCATTAAATGTCGGCCATTGTTGGTTTTCTATTAGCGAAGTTAGGAGGTTTTCCGATATAAAACTAGAAAAGTATCTAAGAGGCCTTTGGAAACTAAGGAGGTAGTGTTATGGAAAAAGACCTGTTGGAACAGCTAAACCTATGGTATGAAGATGATGAATTTGAAAAAATAGTAGGCAGGATTACGGAAATTCCCGAACAGGACAGAGACTGTGATTTAGTCGGCCATTTAGCGAGAGCATTTAACAATCTGGAACGTTATGATGAAGCATTACTGAGCTCATGAGTTTTAAAGAAAGAATCAAACCATTTCAGTACATAGAGCATGATAGCGGCAGTGTATCGATCATTTTGAATGTTGGTATTTATAAGGATGAAATTTTTCAGACTCGGGCAGACGAGGGATTTGAAGGCAACGGTTACGATTGGGGATCCTTAGCAGTAGTCTTTCTTGAGGAAAAAATGCCTAAACTAGAAAATATCGTACATTTTGACCCGGAAGCTGATATGTTCTGCGCTTATTCAGATGATAGAGAGGCCATGCAAATTTTTGCGATTGGATTTAAAGATGCTTGCGAGGATGACGCCATAATCAGGGATTTATTCTCCCGCGCTGAATTGGATTGATCTGAGGACAAACTGTGGCTGTATCCGGGTTTGATGCTTGAAGATCGATTTGAAACACAAACTATTAACAAAGGCTATTTCTGATTTAGAGAGGGATGAGTATTGGAATAGCTTGTGTGAGTATCAATTAAAGAACGGTGTTACGAGAACTAAATGGAAAGACGAGGTTTTTCTAGATTTTGGTCTTGTTCCAATGGAACTAATCAATCTATTTAAAGTGATAAAAACTAGGTTTAGATGTATCCGCAAGGAGGATTTGCTCGCATGTCGCTTTGACCGCACCTATTGTTCGCCTTTTTCAGGCTGATGAAGATGTAAGAGCAATATTAGCAATAGCAATAAATGAGGAGGCGTTTAGACTGGAGACGAATGAGATAGTTGAACAGGAAAAGGACTTTGGTTTTGCCCGGGTGTACGCTGTGGAGCTAAAATACAAGCAGTTACCGAAGCTGGACCGAAACATGCTTTACGAGAAGATGGAACTTTACACGGGTAAGGTTGATCGCGGAGAGCATCATCCGGATGCCGCGGGACTTGCTGTGTGGGAAGCGAACAATCAGGAAGATCAGAATTTACTGCATTTTTTTCATTTGAATTATATGGTTGAATTTACGGAAGGCGAAATGCCGGCGCAAACCAGCCTGATGGATACAGAAAGCCGCCCGGATACGGACTACGAGACTGCCATTCAGCAGTCCTGGCACTGGCAGGAAGCCGCTCAAGTCGTGAATGATTGCGAGCACTCGCTGTTGTTGATCGACATGATGGCATCGGGACTCGATCCCAAATCGCGGCTGCAGCTGTTCACCGGCTCGCTGCGGGCGGTGCTGGAAACGGCTCCTTGCGACGCCATCTATTTCCGGGAAAGCGACAAACTCGTCGAACCTAGCGCTTATCTGGCGGCGATTGAAGAAGGACAACTGTTATATGGTGCGCTGAACATTCGGTTTTATAATGTTGAAGGCACAGGCAGCGACCGCCCTGAAGGTCTGATGGATTCATTGGGACTCGCCGCGCTTGGCATTCCGGATGTTCAGTGTCATTATTACGATCTGGAGCCTGATGAAGTAGCCGGGAATTTGCTCAATATCGCCTATTATTTATTCGACCGCGGTGACGTTATTGCCGACGGGGAAACAATCGGTTTCACCGAAGAGATGCGCTGGCGCTGCGAACACCAATATGGGCTGGCCGCACCGCACCGGGCTGTCATCGATATAGATCCGGGAGAACCTTATTATGCCGGCAGACAAGGCGCAGAGCAGTCGTAACCAGCAGTTACCCATCCACGATGCGGATTATTCCCATTTAATGAACTGATTATTAACGACTAATTTTAAAGGATGCTTGTAGGTCAGTATTGTGTACGGTAATAGGTTTCTGGGGACACGATAGAGTAAAAGGGGGAACCTTAATCCTCCTCCCTTTGAAATTTCAAATACTGAATCTTGTTTATTTTTTAAGATGAAATTTCTGAACCACTGGTACGGTGCTTCATGATGGAAAGGTTGTCCGTCGGGGTGGGAGAGTAGAAAAACCCCATTCTCCTCCGCGCCAAAGCTCCCCTATGTCATTCCGTTCCTGATTCCTATAGCTATGGTATTCCCTTAGTTCTTCGAGTACCGAAGAAGGAAGGGCTACTTTCCGAACGGATTTTTTAGTTTTTGGCTGCGATGGTCGATTTCAATTGTTCCAGAAGAAAGCCCACCGCTTTTTTTATCACCTCGACTATTTTCCTTTTCCAACTTGCCTAGAAAATCGACAATGTGAAGAGGTTTGATGTCCTTAATTGGTATATGTTGAAAAGCAGGAAGAATTAATTTTACCAATGATAGGGTTGTTGACTTCGTAGTCAACAATTGATAAAGTAAGTGTATGAGTAGACCAAGAGAATTTGATGTTGATCGTGTGTTGCACCAGTCTATGGAAGTATTCTGGAACAAGGGATTCAAGTCAACCTCCTATGAGGATCTAACTCGCACGACGGGGGTTAAGAAGCAAAGTTTGTATTGTATATTTAACGACAAGCGAGCGTTGTTCTTGAAGGCGTTAGTACACTATCGTGAACAATATATAGAGATACTTGAAAAGTTGGAAGCGCAGGAAATGTCTCCAGTGGACAAGCTGGAGTCTTTACGCGACTCTCTGCTGAACGAAGAAGCCACTTACCGAGGTTGCCTGATGGTAAATTCCGCTCTGGAGTTCGGAACAGAAGATGATCAGGTCACACGCGAAATAGAGCTGATGTTCGCTGAAGCCGAACAAATACTGGAGAAAATCGTCATCAGCGGCCAGGAACAGCAGTTGATTACGACCCGTTTTTCCAGCAGAGAGCTTGCATCTTATCTGAACAACGCTATTCTCGGCACGCGAATTCAGGAGAAATCCGGTGCGTCCAGGGAACAGATCAAGGCAGTCTTACGCGTGTCTTTTTCAATGATTTTGCCTTGATCTTTTTTTTGCCAAGTTATTGACTGTATAGTCAATAAAGCGTCATTACTGGGAAGAGTAGACCAGTCCAGGGAACAGATCAAGGCAGTCTAACTCGTGTCTTTTTCAATGATTTCGCCTTGATCTTTTTTTTGCCAAGTTATTGACTGTATAGTCAATAAAGCGTCATCACTGGGAAGAGTAGATCACCATTACTACATTAAAGGAGGTGTTGTATATCGAGATTCATTTTGGGCAAAGTTTGAATTGAAGTAAAACTGATCTTAAACGCAGGCACACGGTCTGTGATACTACTTAAGTTTTTTATATAAAACATTAAATTTGGAGGCTATTATGAACCATACTCAATCCGTAGAACCCTTGTATAAATCTTTTGAATTAGGCAACTTGAAATTATCTAATCGTATCGTGATGGCACCGATGACCCGTCAATTTTCTCCGGATGGTGTGCCTGGTGCAAATGTAGCTGCCTACTACCGCCGCAGAGCTGAGAATGGTGTGGGACTTATTGTGACCGAAGGAACGGTGATCAATCACCCGGACGCGTCCAATCAAGCCGATGTTCCGCACTTTTATGGTGAAGCTGCACTAAACGGCTGGGCAAATGTGGTGACTGAGGTACATGAGGCAGGCGGAAAGATCATCCCACAATTGTGGCATATGGGAACACGAGGCCAAGTTGGTGATTATTCGGAAGCGGAAATTGCAGAGATCGTCCAAGCCTTCGCACAGGCAGCAGCGGAAGCCAAGCGAATTGGGTTCGATGGTATTGAGCTACATGGTGCTCATGGATATTTGATCGATCAATTCTTCTGGGAAAAAACCAATCAGCGTACTGATCGTTATGGCGGTAATATGCTTGCACGCACACGCTTTGCAGTGGAGGTCATCGAGGCCTGCCGTCAGGCCGTTGGACCAGAATTCCCGATTGTACTGCGTTTATCACAATGGAAAGGAAGCGATTATACAGCGAAGTTGGTTGAAATGCCGGCACAGCTGGAGCAGTTCCTGGCGCAACTGGTTGATGCGGGCGTAGATATTTTCCACTGTTCCACTCGCCGTTTCTGGGAGCCTGAATTCGAGGGCTCTGAGCTGAATCTTGCCGGCTGGACCAAAAAGCTAACAGGCAAACCGACCATTACGGTTGGGTCCGTTGGCCTTGACAGTGAATTTATGAGTGTTTTCACCGAAGGAAAGGGAGCAAACCATGTTGGGATTGATGGATTAATCCAAAAGCTCGAACGAGAAGAGTTTGACTTGGTGGCCATAGGCCGTGCCCTGTTGGTTGATCCTGATTGGGTAGCCAAAATTCGTGACGGCCGGACGGATGAGCTGATTCCTTTTACGACGGAGGCACTAAAGACACTTAACTAATTCTTATAGCAACTCATGCATGATACAAGCAGTGACAGACCAGAATTTTGGGTCTGCACTGCTTTTTTAGCAAACTCACTTAAGAATAAACAGTCACGTTAGCCAAAAGAGGGATTCGGTTAGATGCAGATAGTTATATGACTTATAAGCAACAGGAAGAATAAAACAGAAAAACGTGTCACCCATCTTAGTGACACGTCAGTATTACTATGCCTTTAGCAATTCAGGATTTTGAGATTGTGTTTGAATAGCAGTTGTAACTGGTCGGCGTTCTTGTTCATATTGTTCAAATGCCTCAGTAATCGTCTCACATGAAGCTAATGCATCAGCGATTGCTTCAGCATCTTGAATAGCAGAGTTTGCACCTTGACCTAGCGTTGGCAACATTGCATGTGCTGAATCACCAAGTAATGTAATACGTCTTGTACTCCATTTCTCAAGTGGTTGTCTAAAATATAACGCGCGAGACATTACTGGATATTCGAATGAATCAAATAATCGCACAAATCCTTCTTCAAAATGTCCTACGTGTGATAGAATTAGCTCTTTATCTACAGGTTTTGACCATGATGCATCTTGCGTCGGATAGATCATATCTAATGCAACACCATTGGCGACTGGAATAAGGAACGCAATTATATCACCCTCTTGGTACATGACAACACGTTTTTCTTCCACCAGATGTTTGGTTTCCTCATAACTGAAAATAGTACGAATTGAATGGGCCCCACAAAAGATCGGTTCATCATTACTAAAGATTTTACGTGTATTTGAGTGAATACCGTCCGCTGCAATCACGACATCTGCCTGTACAACTTTCCCATTTGTAAACCGAATCTCTACATGATCTTCATGCTCAATCATAGACTCACATTTATGATCTAAATGAATATATTCACTTGATAACGGTGTTAATAGGGTATCTAATAAATGTGCACGATGGATAACACGTGGCTTGTACCCTTCTAAACTATCTAAAGTCAATAAATCTAATCCACTTTTCGGGCCATCTGCTATTAATTCACCTTTTGCTGTTAACATATCAAGTTTTTTAACAGTTTTCCCTTTTTCTTCACATAACTCGCCTAAACCCCATTTATATAATAAATGTTGCGTTGGTGGATGCATAACAATTCCAGCACCTACTTCAGTTAACTCTGGTGCTTGCTCATATATATGCGCTTGAATACCACGTTTGTATAACGCTGTTGCTGTTGCTGCTCCGCCAAGCCCACCGCCAATAATAACTACCTTTAAATCATCCTTCATATTAGCTACACTCCCTTAAAATATACTTAACAGCCTGTTTTATACACGTGTATATTTTTTTGTACTGCTATAGTTTATATGTTATAGTGTATAACTTATATAGGCAACGAACAGTATTTCGAAAATGTCGATTAACTAGACACGAAGGAGATTTTGCTGAATGGATAACAAAAAGAAAGAAGACTTACGCGTCATGAGAACTAGAAAACTCTTAGTTCAATCATTATTTACTTTACTAGAACGTCATTCATTTCATACTATTTCTGTAAAGGAAATTTGTGAAGAAGCTATGGTTCATCGCACAACGTTTTATACGCATTTTGATGATAAATATGATTTAATGGCTTATGGATTACAAAATATAGCCAAGGAATTTCAATTTATTGAGGGTAATATTCGTGAAAACCTGATTAAATTATTCAATATGTCATTGAAGTACAAAGCACTTTTTTCACAATTGTTAACAGAAGAAAAAGATTCTTTAAGGTATATCATTATGAAAGAGATGAATAAAGGGGTTAAAAATGTTATTCAAGATCAAAATAGTAATCAAAGCCTATCATTCTCTTCAGAGATCGCTTTAGCTGCCTTTTCCGGGGCATCATTAGGCGTACTCAATTGGTGGGTGAATGAAGGAAGTAATATTAGTGAGCAAGAAGCAAATGAGGAAATGAAAAAAATATTTAATTGGGATTATATAGAAAAAACTTTAAAATGAACTTATTCAAATAAAATCGGGCGTAATTGTGGAGTAAACGGAAAAGAATAATATTGATATTTGATACCTTCTCATATTCTAGATATAATCATATTAAGAACAAGTATTCGGGAGAGGTTCATATTGCAAAAGTTACTTGTCCTGACAGCCTCAAATACTAGTAGTAGGCTTTGAAAACATAGGAGGATTACATGTCCTGGAGCAAATTGAAGCAACAACTGGAGAGTTTTCTCTGTCCAGCGTTATATGGAAGGGTTGAATACCGCGCAACCGGTTACCGCTATTTACCTGATAAATCAGGGATTTGTTATATTGCCGTAGATAAAAAGAACGTACTCAATATGAGTGATATAACTACCTTAATCAGATGGTATCAGACGGAGCTGGAAATTAAGAATGATTCAGATATCCAAATTCCTATCAACAATGAAGAAATTGAAGCGGTCAGAAAAGAAACCAAGGGGACAGTTCCGGAGGATCGTCTAAAAGTAATTGCAAGAAGTAGAAAAATATCAGGATATGCAAAGGAGATTTTGTCAGCTCAGGCATCATTAAGTAAATCAAATTTTATCGTTGTAGCTACTAAGTTTTTATCTATTTCTATAGAGGAAAGCATAGAGAGCAATGATATCTTATTGAATATTCTAGCTTTGGTGGACAGACGGGTAGGAAAAAAACGAATTTTAAACATGACCGAGAAGATGAAGTTAAAGCATCCAATTGTGCAGTATTTTTATGAACTACGGCGTAGTACGTTATGAAAATAAATAACTCATTTACCTCCAATCGAGAGCCCTTCAAAATGAATACAGTATCTATAAAATGAAACCCAGTGCCTTAATGGTACTGGGTTTGTTGTATTATGAAAGAAAAGTAAAGTGAGATGAGTCTGTTGTTGTACGCTGGTAAACAAATAGAAACTTTTTTTGAACTGTGCAATTAAGTAGAGCAAATAAAAGGCGAAGGCGGCCATAGGACGGGCCGCCTCTTCGTATTATTATCAGGTTTGGATAAGAAGGACACCCTTCGGAAGTGACAGATTAGTCTCGCCATTCTTATAGGAGAAGTTGACTCGTCCAGCTGGGATTTGAAACTCCAGTTCAATTTGTTTGAGTGATTTTGGAATTTGTGGTTGAAAGGACACTGTTTTCCATCCCGGGGCTGCGGGCTTCAAGCCGATCACTTCCTCGATAAGTAATGGAATAGGGGCGCTTGCCCATGGATGGCATAGGCTTGTATTCCACTTCAAATCCTTCGACCAAGCTTCGAAACATGCAGTTGCGCCTTCTTTAACCATATTGCCCCAGGAGTGTAGATTTTCTGAACGAATAAGCTCATAAACAAATTCATGTTCTCCTACAAGAGCAAGTGCTTTCAGTACAAAATATGCCATATAGACACCGCAGTTCAACCGCTTTGTGCGTAGGAATTCGATGGATTCTGCCTGGTCTTTCTCATCCGTTAAACCGAATAAAAGTGGGAGTGCATTCGCATGAAGTGACGAATGCTTGGAGCCCTCAGCATCTATAAATAGTCTTGTTTCTTCATTTCGGAATACCTTGAGAAAGGCGTTCCGAAATGCTGCTAAACGCTCTTCAGATATTGTTTTCTCTATTAAACCAAGTATATCCTCTAACTCTCCAATAACGCTCATTGCCCCATAATAGAATGCATTGATGACGTTATGACAGCCTGGACCAAGCGGATTTTCCAGCTGAAAATCGTAACCATCACGCAGTCCCTCTGGCCAATCGACGAGGTTCCATTTGTCGGATACTTGTGTAAGCAAGCCGTCATTTCTGCGGTACTTGTCAAAATGCCTAATAATGCCCGCTGCTACTGGTAACATTTCACTGACAAACGCTTTGTCACCGCTTTGCTTGTAATATTCGAGAAGCTGCATCGGCCATTGCAGAGAATAGTCAGCAATTTCCTGCATGAAATGGCCGGGAGCTACTGCCATTAATCCTGGACATGTTCGTGCAGACAAGGAAAAATCATAAAGCGATTTGCGAAATAGCCTTAAATCGCCCGACAAATAGACGTGTGCATGGGCAATCACCGTATTGTCTCCTAAATATTGTCCTTTCTCACGGGATGGACAATCGACATAATTTTCTTGTGAGCCATACTTGACCCCGTTGCGGCAAATGGACCAAATTTCATTCAACATGGGATCGGAAGATTCGAACAGACAAGCTTCCTCATCAAGCGGGTAATGGCGTACTAATGCTGCGAAGCTGTCCGTATTCAGAGTCATACTTGGTGGAGCCAATACCTCAACATAACGAAACGCTTTATAATCATAAAAATCCAGTTCGTCTTCCTGACCGGAAAGAGTCCAAATCTCCTTATAGATACAATTGCATCGCAGCTCGTAACGAACACGTCCGCTGTCCTGCAGTTCTTCACCACATCGAATCTCAATGGTTTGTCCTTCGGAACCATGCGCTCTCATTGTAAATTGGCCTGTTATTTCTTTGCCAAAATCGAGTAGAAAGCCCTCGCCTTCAATAGATATAATTCGACTGGGTTTAATAGTGTATACCGACAATGGAGGGGTAGGCTGAAGAAATAATCGATGATCATTGTAATGGTGAACAACGGGGTGATCCCATTCTGAGTCATCAAAGAGAGCTTCTTTCCAGCCATTTTGCTTCAAGCGATTGTCTATATTTTCTAAAAACTGAGTGTTGTATCCAATGATTCCGCCATTTCCGTATTCAAGTGCCCTGTGCAACTTCCAGTTGGAATCAGTTGCGGCTGTCAATTTCCCGTTCACGCTTAGCTCGGCGATTAGACCTTGGCGATAATCGCCGCTGTTGAAGGCTCGGCAAATTAGCCCTTGATAATAGACGTGAACAGCCATTACGTTTAATCCTTCTGTTAAATATGCAGCAACGTCGTACTGGTTATAGGGATAGTGGTCATAAGGGCCTTGTGCTGGACCTTGCCCGACAAAAATACCGTTTACATATAGCTTATAGTAGTCATCCGCTGTGATATCCAGAATTGCTCTTTCAATATGAGCAGAGTTTAAGCAAAATGTTTTTCTTACTAGTATATGGTGATTTATTAAATTTTCCTTGTGCTCTGGCAATGTCTTAACTATTGTTTCTTTGTGAAAAGGTTCGATAGGTTGTAATTCTTCAAATGCCTTATCCATAATCCAAGAGGCTGACCAATTTTTTTTCAATTTCCTGCTCCTTTTTTAGAAATGATTTTAATTGTTACAATGTAAATAACAGCAAGGGCCAGGCATGCCTGACCCTTGCTCTATATTGATTGAATTAGTTGGTCATAGGATTGAAATCAGGCACTTTTACCAGGTCTAGATCTACTGACCCAGCTTTGACTGATTCTTCGAAAAATTTGTTTTGCACTTCACTAAGTTCTTGCATCAGTTTGTCGATATCTTCGCCGCCTTTTGTAAATGCGTCAGTGAAGACTTCCCAGACTCCATAACCGCCGCCAAAATCAATATCACCTATTTTAGGCGGAGGATTTAATAACTTATAATCAACCGATGGTGCAGCTATATATTGTTTGGCTGGTTGCGTGATGATAAAGTCAGCCAATCCTTTCCGTTCCTGAGGCGGCAGAGATTTGTCCTGGGCGGCAATATTTGTGAAGCTTCCCAGTCCAGCTTTAGCTAATTCCGTATACATATCATCAGAGGTGAAGAATTCCCAAACTATTTTCGTTTCCTTCAGATGCTTTGTATTTTTATTAATAGTTATTCCATTTCCGGTATTGTAAGGTGAGGAGCCTTTTACTTCACCATCCCATGTTGGGAAATCTGCTACTCCCCAATTGATCTTGGCAGGGAATTGATCGTTAAACACCCCAATATCCCATGTTGCTGCACTAAGCATGCCAACGTTGCCTTCCGAGAACTGTGCTCGAATCATATCATTATCATATGAACCAACTCCAGGGAACACACTTCCTTCCTTGTTCACATCATGCCACCACTGGATGTACTTACTGTAACGTGTATAATCGAATTTTCCTGCTTTGGCATCCCAACCGCCGCCTCCCCAGTAATCGCCAGAACGAGCGGAAGGAATAAGAGCATAGTATTGCCAGAATACAGTTTGTTTGATTGGGAGTCCCAGACCGTATTTTTTTCCGTCGCCTTTTTCAGTAATGGTTTTGGCGTAATCCCTCATTTCCTGCCAAGTTGCAGGTGGTTTCTCAGGATCGAGGCCTGATGCCTCGAATAGATCTTTGTTGTACACAAGCTTATAGTTAGTTACATTTTCTCTTATTTGATAGAATTCATCTTTCTTTGCGAAAGAAGGCTTATAGAAGGCTGGTTCAACAAAGCGTTTCTTAGTTTCCTCTGTGATCATGTCGTTAATGTTTAAAATCGAGCCGGCTGCATAAAGCTCCTGGGGGGGCTCGAACATCAGATCCGGAAGTTTATTTGCATTGAAAGCTAATCTGAGTTGATCCGGATAATTATCTGTAAATACTTTGTACTCAATTTCGATATTATCCTTATTTGTCTCATTAAACTGCTTGATCAATGCTTCTCTAGTAGCTTGATCATGCCTTGCACTGTTCCAAATCTCAATTTTGACCTTTGATGCCGAAGGTGAAACGGTTGGTTCTTTCGGCGAATTATCTGGTTTGGAACAGCCTACTATCCCTCCCAACGTTAGAAGAAGACAGGATAAAATAAGCACCGACTTGCCTTTTTGTTTCATGTTCATTTATGGACTCCCCTTAACAATTTTTGTTTTCCAATGATTATGCTAACCGCTTCTATTATTAAGGGTAACCCCTCAAATTTAGTATTTATTGAATTTCAATTAACCAAATAGCGAGTATGCCTTTTATTATAATAATCCCTTGGCTAACCATTTCGGAATCGTGCAATAAACCTTAAGTTACGGGGGTTGTGGGTATTTGGTGCTTGATTTTATACTTTATAAAAATACTAATTCCGTAATGGGAGGTCGCTGTTGTTTATGAAACCATCTGCTATACCCGCTTCTAATAGAAGTGACGATCCAAACCGAATGCGCTGGACGCAAATCGCCCCTCGTTTTTTTAAAAAGCATGGACACGCCTATTTAATGTTGCTTGTGCCGGTTATATTTTTTGCGTTGTTCTCTGTATATCCAGTCATTTGGGCGTTGAAATATGTTTTTTACTACTACGATGGATACGAGCTTCATTATACTGGTTTGACTAATTTTAAACGACTGCTAAATGATACCGTGTTTTGGAAAAGCTTAGGTAAGCAAGCCATATTCTCTCTTAAGATTTTTATAGAATTGCCGCTGGCCTTTACGCTGGCCTTGATTCTCCATACCCGGATGCGTGGTAAAAACTTTTTTCGTGCGATTTTTATTATGCCTTATATCATTCCAGGCTCAACAATGGCCTTAATATTTTACGTTTTGCTAAACCCATATAATGGAGAACTCAATCGTATGCTTCTGTCGCTAGGCTGGATTGATAAACCGGTGCAGTTTCTAACAGATGACCGACTCGCTTTTCTTAGTGGAATGATGATTGACGCTTGGCAATTTTTTGGTGTAAACATGCTGTTCTTCCTTGTTGGTCTAAGTAGTATCCCTAAGGACGTATATGAAAGCGCAGATATAGACGGAGCAACTGGATTTAAACGCGTACGGTATATTGCGCTGCCTATGATGGGACGGATTTTGCAAGTTATTTTGTTTTTATCCATGTTGAACACGTTGAAATCGATGGGCCCGTATCTTGTTTTAACAGATGGAGGACCGAATCATGCAACTGAAGTAACCTTTCTGTACATATTCCACCAGTTTTTTGGCGGGAGATCAAGCGTGAATTATGGGTACGGTGCAACAGTTGCGGTTGTAACGGCAGTATTCTTGCTTATCGTATCGATCATCTATTTCCGCTTGACGAAACGAATGGATTATCATTAGACATTATCAAGAGACTGGAGTGAGTTGGTTTTGGTGAAAATAGTAAATGTATTCAAGTATATATTTTTAACAATTGCAGCGACTGTGACAATATGGCCAATTTTATTTGTTGTGTTAGGATCGTTTAAGACAAATCAAGAACTGATTGCGGGTGGAGGCTTGCTACCCAAAAAATGGATGGTGAGTAACTATGCAGAAGTATGGGGGGGAATGGACTTTTCTTTCTACTTCTTTAATTCGTTTGTATTTGCATGTATTGCAGCCATATTGTCTGCCTTGCTAGGATCGATGGGGGGATATGTGTTTGCGAGATCCGATTTTCCTGGTAAAAGATTATTATATGCACTTGTGATCGGACTTTTATTTATTAGTTTAGGCCCAATGACATTATTTCCAAAGTTTGAAATGGCGGTTAATTGGGGGCTCAATTCGAACATTTTCACGCTGCCACTTTTAACGGCGACTGGTTTGGGGGCGAGTCTGTTTCTTTATGAAGGTTATATAAAATCGCTTGGCAGAGAAATAGATGAAGCTGCCGTTGTTGATGGTGCAGGTTATTATAAACGTTATTTTAGCATTTTCTTGCCTCTTATGATCCCTATTATTTCAACATTCTTTATAATAGAATTTGTAGCGGAGTGGAACAACTACATATTTCCGCTGGTTATGACAATCGGAAATCCGCAACTTAAAACAATTACCGTTGCGGTTGTTGAAATGAGAAGCATGGGAGACGGAGCTGCGGCTTGGAACTTATTGATGACGGGTTCTTCGATATCTATCATACCAGTGCTTATCGTTTTTGTAGTTATGAATAGGCAGATTGTCGAGGGTTTATCACAAGGAGCTGTGAAAGGGTAATGGCCAAATATAAGGTACTTATCGTCGATGACGAGAATTTTATTAGAGAGAGGCTGAAGGGAGCAATCCCTTGGGCGGAGTACGGGATGCAAGTAGTCGGGTTAGCTGAGGACGGGGTACGCGCGTTGGAACTGCTGGAAGAGCTTAAACCGGATATCATAATTACTGATATCCGTATGCCCGGCATGACAGGTCTTGAAATGATTATGGCCATGCAGCGCCAGAAGCAGGATGTTAAGATCATCATATTAAGCGGTTTCGGAGAATTTGAGTATGCTAGGGAAGCGATCAGGCTAGGTGTTACAGAATATCTGTTAAAACCGACTCAGCCAGACGAATTGCTTCAAACGCTGATGCGAATTATTGATGAGCTTGAACATTCCCGCAAATCACAAGTTCAGATTCAGCATTTGTACAATCACTTGGATACAGTGAGATCACAGGCAATACTTGAACTGCTCGCAGGTAACCATCCGGGCTACGGGTGGGAGGAGGAAGCTGCGAATGTAGGGTTAAGCTGGATTGCGGCAGGAAGGATCAGATTGTTTTACATCTCTATGCCGCATCTCCTTCTTCATCAGGACCGCAAAACTTTGGAAGTCATGCAGTTTGCTATTCAAAATGTTTTAATTGAGACTATCGAAGGTTATGATTCGATGTGTCTCGTTCGCATTTCTAGGGGGAAATGGGTATTGACGCTTGGCAATCAACTTATGGACAAGGAATTACAAGAGTTTACACGCAGTTTGTTTGACATTGTTATTCTGAATACAAAGGTCTCTTTACATATTACCGTATCTGAATTAGGTGACCATTATCTAGAATGCAGCAAATTGTACTGGGAGGTAGAAAAAACAGCTGAATACGAGGGACAGGATACGAACTGTCCAATCCGTTTTATAACCCGTGCTGATAAGGACGTGGCTTATGACCGCTGGCTGAAGCCGATGCAGGAGTTGATGGACTGGATCGCTCAAGGGGAGATGCAGCAGATCTATCAGTGGCAGGGCCAGATGGAAAAGGCTTTTTTGAACTGGGATCTGACATCCGCAAGGCGCTGGTGTTTCGAATGGCTAATCTCCCTGAGAGATCATATGCTTCCACAGCAGGCAGCCAAAGAAGAATCTGTAGAAATCCGCCATCAATTGCGCGCGCAAATTATGGGTCAATATCAGAACAAGGAGCTGCTGCAATACTTCAATCAGCAGCTCCATCAAATTATAAGACTACGAAATGGGGATATCACTCATCATTCAATTAAAAAGGCGAAGGAAATTATTCAACATAAATATGATCAGGATATTAAGCTCTCCAGTGTAGCCGAAGAATTAGGGATTTCGACGGTGTATTTGAGCGAGCTGTTCAAGAAGGAAACAAACATAACTTTTCGAGAATACGTTATGCGTATTCGGATGACGGAAGCTGCGGAAAAGCTGAAAGATCCTACTGTTAAAGTTTATGAGGTTTCTTATCTCGTAGGCTACAATAAAGTTGAGCATTTCGTTAAGCTGTTTAAGAAATATTATGGTATGACACCATCAGAATATAGGGGAGCTGTCGTGTAAAGATGAAGCGTTTTGGCACCGTTGGTACCTCATTTGCGTTCCGGCATTTGCATCATAAGCTGATTCTTATATTGGTCTTTCTAATGTTTTTGCCTGCTGTTACTGTTGGCGTCGTAAACATGCTGCTAACTTCCAAGCTTATGTCCAATCAACTGGAGCAAGGGGCCGAAAGACTATTTGCTCAAACGGCTAATCAGGCGGAGAAATTATATCAGGATTTAGAAACCGTAGAAAATCAGTTTTTGAAAAATGAAGGTCTTCTTGGAAAATTAAATGTACCGACGGATCGTATCCTTACACAAATTGAAGCGTCCAACCGTTTTTATACTTTTTTAGGGAATGTCAAATATATTAATTCAAATGTCAATGTAACGGTGTTTGTCACAGAACCTCACTATTTTTCAGCTTATGGCTTGCCTGTTAAGGTAAACCAGCCTTTCATAAAGCAGGTGATGGAAAAAGGAGGTGGCCGGTTTCAACGCTTGTTCTTTGTTGCTGAAAGAAATGGCAGCCGCGTATTGCAGTGGATTGTTCCGCTAGGCGATATCGTTAATCGAAGGTCGATAGGGTTGCTCGTTATACAAGTTCCTTTCAGCTCAATCGATAAAATTATGAATGATGGAGGCCATATGCAATTGTCCATGGTAGATGGAAATGGGACCTATATCATTCATCCAAAAGCCGAGTACATTGGACAAGCGATGGAACAGCCAGCTTCAGCTCTGGATATATCTTATTATCATCGGCAAATTGGCGAAGATTGGACACTCATAGGAGAAATTCCAAAAGCAGAAATTTTGTCGCCGCTTAAAAATTTACAAAGGTGGACGATGTTAATTACGATTGGACAAATTGTTCTAACCTCCTGCTTGGCGATATGGCTTGCAAGAAGCTTCTCTCGTCCCATCCAATTTCTTGCGTCACTTATCTTTAAAAAGAAAAACCAAGGAGCAGATATTGTGATCCCGCGTTTGAAACGCAATGATGAAATTCGTTTCTTATACGATGGGATTCGTGATTTGCTGCATGAAATAAAGCTGGAGCAGATCCAGAAGCAGGAGTATCGGCTGCGTATGCTGCAATATCAGATTAATCCTCATTTTCTTTATAATTCACTCGACTCAATACAATGGAAAGCAGTCGAGCATAGAGATAAAGAGCTGAGTGAAATGATTCGGAATTTAAGCTTCTTTTTAAGGCATGGCTTAAATCAACAGGATATCGTAACGATAGAAGAGGAATTGAAGCATTTGAAAAGCTATATCGATTTGCAAAAAATACGTTATCAGGATCAGTTTTCCATACATATCAACATTTCAGAGGAAGTATTGCAACAAAGTATTGTAAAAGTTTCACTTCAGCCGCTTGTTGAGAATGCGATTATGCATGGCATGAATCGGCAGTCTGGAGGAAATCGGATCGAAATCGCGGGCCACCGCACAAAGGATGATCGAACGATTATTTCTATTATTGATAATGGGCGCAATCTGGATTTTGATTATGTTTCAAAATTACTTGAACAATCCGTACACGCTAACAACAACTCTCAATTTGGAATTCGTAATGTGAATGAGAGGATTAAGCTTTATTTTGGGGCGGAATATGGTTTGACTGTATACAAGCTGAATTTTGGCACGCAATTTGATGTTATATTGCCATTTGTATAGCTATTTCCAGTAAATATGTAGTTTAGGGGGTTATATGGCCAGAGAGTTTTTTTTATGATGATGGTGAGAAACCATTTAACTCTTTGGAGGGGAAATAATGAGAAGGTATAGGGTACTAATATGTTTGTTCAGTTTGATTATTCTTTTTATGGTTATGGATGAAAGAACAGGTTATGCAGCAAACGTACAGGAACTAACGGTTAGAAACCAGAGCTTTGAGACGTTGGTTGAAAAAAACGGTGTCCTTGCTCCGAAGGAATGGAGTACCTTTTGGTGGGAGAAGCCGGCAGGTGATCCGCCTACCCTAGCAGGGTATTCTGAAGATGAAAAAAGTGACGGAGAGAGATCGGTGTATATTAAAAGCGTCAATGCCGGTTCCGCAGGCTGGGTGTCGGAAGGGGTAGCCCTTCCTTCAGAAATGTCCTCATTCAAAATCACTTCTAAGGTCAAGTCGTCATTAGATTACAAAGGAAATAAACCGCGGATATTTCTTACGTATTATAATAATGGATCTTTTTTGGGACAATTTACAACAGACAAAACAGAAGGTCTTATTATTGAGGATTGGCACGAGGTATCATTTATCGTAGATCGAAGCCAATTTCCAGCAGGCACGAACAAAGTGGTTTTAAATTTGACAACAACGAAAGTATCTTCAGCCGCTAATGTAAGCGGTACCTTGTATTATGATGATGTGAAAATTGAAGCCTCTGACGAATCGTTTGCTCCCATTGCTTTTTCACTAAAAGGTACAAAGTTTGCGAATTGGTGGAAAATGGGGGAGATTGTAACTTTTCAACTTGATAAAGGTGCAGTCCCGGAATCAGTCACGAATGTAATTGGCAGCGTATACAATTCCGAGAATGAGGTGGTTGAACAAGTAATAGTGCCGCGGCACACATTTTTAGATCAAGGCTGGATATGGACCCCGGGAGAACCCGGGTATTACGAGGTCGCTTTTGCCTACCAGCAGAGTGGATCAGAATTAACAGACTTGCCTGTTAAATATACGTATTCGCAGACAGATTTAAAAGAGTTTTTGCGAGAACGTTATTCAATCGTTGTAAGTCCTGGACCAACAAAACCGATTTCAGAAAGATGGAAAACTGCTGGCTTTAGTTTTCAACCGAATGAAGGCGAGACCTCAATAAAGATGGCGGATTTGATAGGATTTCAATTTGCAAGAATACATGCATTATCATGGGGGCCCCTCTTCAGAGATTCCAGCTGGGCAATTGAACCTTCGCGGGGAGATTATCAATGGACCAAATTTGATAATCAGATCAATCTGCTTGAACAATATGGATTTGATATGGTTGGCAATCTGTTATTTACACCGCAATGGGCGTCTCTTCATCCAGAAGAAACGCAAACGAATATAAGTATTTTGCAATATTCCGCTTATGCGCCCGAAAATATGACGGATTGGGAAAATTTCGTTCGAGCAGTAGTCACGCGCTATGGAAATCAAATAAAGACATGGGAAATTTGGAATGAACCAAACATACCGAAAATAAGTGCTTTTTGGATGGATACGCCAAAACGATTTGTTGAACTGTTAAAGACCGCCTATCAGACGATCAAAGCGGAGCAGACCGATTCGGAAGTATGGGTTGGAGGGCTGGCAGGACGTAATTATCTGTCTTTTTATAAAGAAATACTCAATTTGGGAGCCGACTCTTATTATGACAAACTTGCGATACATGGTTATGATGCTGATCCGCGAGAGTATGAGCGTATTGACCAAATCGTTGGGAAACCCTCTAAACTATGGGTTAACTCGGAAAGTCACGCTCTTTTGGTTAGCTCCAATTCAGCAACGATTCCATCAGAGTCAGAGCTTGCAAAACGAATGATCATCGATTTTATGAAGCAAATCAAATGGAAAGCTGAAAAAATAGCTTTTTTTCATATGTTAAATTTATCTGAAGCAGAAACTTTGCCATACGCAAAAAGTATAGGAAAATTTACACACGCTGCGGGCTTGTTCCGCTCTAAACCGCGAATTGAGCCAAGGCTAGCCGCATCAGTTATGCATAACTTTTTGAATCTGGCAGGCCAATCTATTCAATACAAAGGGGAGCATGCTCTTGATAATGGACAGAAAGCAGTTGTTTTTGATAACGACGGAGAGCCGTTAATAGCGCTATGGACGGATGAAGCTAACGAAGCGGCGATGGATGCCCGTCTTGCTGCAGTATTCTCTACAGAGACTATTATTACGGATTGGGAAGGAAAACCGTTGAATGTCGTCAATGACTTGACTATTGAGCCAGGAAAGGTGTATTGGATAAGCGGGGCAGATGAACGGGCTGTTCAAGCCTTGCCGCTGTCACAACCATTTCTTGTATCTGATTTTGACCGTAATGTTGATAATCAGTCTGTTGCAGAGGCAAAGGGATATAGCGGGGAATTGTTCAATCCTTCTACCTTGGAGGTTGCAGAAGGAGCATCGTGGATCGCGGATAATTGGAATTTTCAAAGCGCTGATCAGCTGACAAAGCCTGATGATTTCGAAGCTGCATTTGCGGCTGGATATTCTGATGCTGGATTAGATCTCGTTATAAGAGTGAAGGACGAAACGTTTTTTCAGAATAATCAGCCGGACAGTTTCTGGCAAGGGGATAGTGTGCAGTTCGCAATTGATACCTTTGGTCAAGGCTTTCCGTCGGACCAGGTGGAATTTCAGGCATCCAAAACTTCTCAGGGACCCGTGCTTTATAAACATTTAGCGCCGTATGTTGGAGGGGACATCCCAACGAATTGGACTCCCAGGAGCAGTGTAGTCCAATATGGTTTCGTCAAAATGGACCAATCTGTATCAGGTGAAACTACTTATTATATACATGTTGATTCTTCTGAGCTGTATCCGTACGTGCATGATCCAAAAGCTCCGCTTAGATTGTCTCTGCTAGTGAATAACAATAATGGCAACGGACGAATTGGCTGGCTGGAATGGAGCAGCGGGATCGGCAAAGAAAAAAAACCTTCTGAATACGGTAAACTATGGATGCTGAATGGAATAGAAGCAGTCGCTCAGCAAATATTTATGACAGTGGGACAAACGCAGTCTTTGCGAGCGAAAGGCTTGATCTCGAACGGATCAGTGGATTTGTTGGAAAATGTAACATGGACAACATCTAATTCATCAGTCGCTACTGTAACCACTAATGGCGATATGCGGGCAATTAACGAAGGTAGTGCAGTGATCCAAGTATCATATGGCCCCTTTACTGCCAGCATATTAGTAACTATTAATAAAAGTCCTATTGAAATAGGATCAGGACCAGTTTTGACCCCAGTCAGGGAAGTTGCTGCAGGAAGCGAGGACAGCAAACTGCCACTAGACCAAATATCTTATTGAGCCATTCAATAGCAGAGAGGACAGTCGACAATGTTATCCGACGCTTTACGGGCAAGGGTTGACGCTAATATTGCTTTCGCTTGCGATCAAGGATAGGAGAGGATAAGTAAGATGTCGAATGTACTGTTGACGTTTCCCGGAGGGAAGCATAAAGCGTTGACCATGAGCTATGACGACGGAAGAGCGGCAGACAGAAGATTGATCGGATTGTTTAACGAACACGGCATTAAAGGGACGTTCCATGTTAACTCCGGACTGGCCGGTCAGGGCGATCGAATACCGTTGGAGGAAATGGCGGACATCTTTCTTGACCATGAAGTATCTGCTCATACGGTTACTCACCCGACCATGGCGAGATGTTCCAAGGAGCAAATCATCGAAGAAATCATAGGCGACAGGAAACGATTGGAGAGCGCCGTCGGGTATTCGGTCAGAGGATTTTCTTATCCGAACGGTTCCTTCAACCGGCAAATCAAAGAGATGCTGCCGTTTCTCGGCATCGAATATGCCAGAACGGTCGAGAGTCATGGAGACTTCCGCATGCCGGACGATTTCATGGAGTGGCGTCCGACCTGCCATCATAACGGAAACCTGTTGGAACTGGCGGAGACCTTCAAAGGACTGAACAAAAGACAATATCTTTATTTGATGTATGTTTGGGGCCACAGTTATGAGTTCGATCGGGATAACAATTGGGGACTCATCGAAAGCTTTTGCGAGACGATCGGCGGCCGCGATGACATATGGTATGCGACGAACATGGAAATCGCGGACTACGTGAACGGCTATCGGCGCTTACGATTTTCGGCATCGATGGATTTCGTCTTTAATCCTTCCTATTCTTCGATATGGCTTGAAGTAAACGGGGTAATCTTAGAAGCTAGGGGAGGCTCCCAGACGAAGCTGGTTACATAGATCGGTAACGACGTAACATGAACGAAAGATTCCCTTAACAACAGCCCTTCACCACGGAATAAGGTGGTGAAGGGCTGTTGTTCGTCGTTCATTATTTGAGTAAATGCATCCACCAAGTTGTCCCAGAACTCCATACTGGTCATGCTCGCTTGTCCAGTTTATCGGTGCGCTTCTCTTTAACGGTCATTTCGTTTCTTTACGGGTACCCATACTTCAACCTGGGCATCGGACGGATTTCCATTCAGTAGAATTTCAGCGATAGGAGCACCTGTATAGATCCATTCATAATCTTCATTTAACAGATCGTTAAATGCCTGATCCTCCAACCTGTCAAAGGCTAAACGCGACAATCCGCCGTTTCCTGTAAGGACTAGATAATCGCTTTCCGGAAACAGAACCTCTTCGGTTTGATCCAATGAAGGCTGCGACGTTTTGACTCCCGCATAATAGAAGACATTCCCTTTTTCCACAGCTATCGCGGCATAGCCATACGAACCTTCAGCAAGTGGACGAAGGAGCGCCATTTGCCCATTTTCAATGGCTCTTATGAAAAATGTCGTTTTTTGTTTGGTAAATTGAGGGGAATGTGCGTTGCTCGATCCCTCTAAAGCCGTTTTATAACCAACCAAACGGAAACTTTCTTTTCTTTCAACTCTAAAGTTACTCATTTCAATTTCCTCCTGCATATTTTTTTGTCGATACATAAATAACTTAGCATACTAAATATGACAACAGTATGGCATACTTAGAGCTGAGGTGACGTTATGAAAATCGATCGTCTGATCGCCATGATCATGATTCTTTTGGAGAACGAAGTTATAAATGCCGGAGCACTTGCCAAAAAACTTGAGGTCAGCAATAGAACCATTTATAGAGATATCGATACCTTAACGATGGCGGGCCTGCCAATTTTCACCACACAAGGAGTTGCAGGTGGAGTCGGTTTAATGAAGTCATATAAAATCGATAAAAGACTGTTCACGCTCAAGGATGTTCAAACACTGTCAACGAGTCTAGAAAGCTACAGACAGTTATACAATCATAAAGAAATCGTTCATGTTCTGGAAAAGCTAAACGGTATAAGACGTGAAGGCGGGCAATCTGAAAAAGAAAGCAGATACGCTGTCGATTTATCCTTAAATCAAGGGAATCGATCTTTGCGTTCTCTTTTAAGCAGCATAGAAACCGCCATAAACAAAGAGCGATATATGGTTTTTGATTATATCGATAAGGACGGGAATATTACCTCCAGAAAAATAGAGCCGTATCAAGTAGTTTTTAAAGAAAGCAGTTGGTATCTGCAAGCTTTCTGCACCTTAAAAGAGGATTACCGAATATTTAAATTGGCTCGGATAAGCAAGCTTGATGTGTTGCCAGAAACGTTTGTGCCCCGCGACTTTTCTCCTCTTGCAATGGATGGATCAGATTGGATGAGTCGGGAATGGGTCCCAGTCACGATCCGAATTGCCTTATCTATAAAGGATAAAGTGATTGAAAGATACGGCGAGGAGAACATTATTCGTGTAGAAGGGAATAGCTGTCTGGCTACATTTCCAATTATCAATAATGAATCCGGTTATGATGTACTTTTGAGGTTTGGAGATAAATGCGAGATCATAGAGCCTTCCGAAATTCGAGAAGCTTTTCAAAACTATATTCGAAGAATATTGGCGAAATACGAAGAACAATAAATCGGTGTCTGAAGGAAGAAAACAAAGCCTTAAGTTCCAAGAACTTAAGGCTATTTCTCCATTAGTCTATACTTTTTAATGATTCAATCATATTGATTTTGGTTACTTTTCTTCGAAGCAGTAGGTTAGATAGAATGGTAAGTAAAAATGCAAGAATAACGGATATCAATATTACAAAAATACTTAATTTGTCGGGGATTTGTTGATGAGCACTGGACAACGCCTTTACAATCATCGAAAACATATAGCCACTTAACGGTAAAGCTACTAGTACCGCAAATGTGGTTAGGATGATATTTTCAAAAAATATAAGTCGGTTTATTTTATTTTTTTGATAGCCTAATACCTTGAGTGTGGCAAGCTCACGATTCCTTTCATAAATGTTTATGGATGATATGGTATAAATGGCGCCAAAGGAGAGTATGATGGCGCAAATGATAAACATAATAAATACAAAACTATTTTGTTTCACAATATATTGAGCTTCTTTCCTTAGATCCGTCTTATCTGCAATTGTCTCTACATGTTGATCTTGTTCAAAGAAGCTGCGAATGTTTATCAGATCCGCAGAGCTGTTGGCTTCAACTAAAAGTGAGGTTGGACTGTAGTCGATGTCAAAGCTTTTTAAATACGTTGGTGTGATATAAATCGAGGGATTCGAATACTGTGTAGATATTTTTGAAACCTTCATGTGTACAGATTTATTCATAAACTCGGGTGCTGTGAACTTTAGTTGAATGATATCCCCTTCTGAAATCTGATGGGTGTCGGCGTAAGATTTGGGTACCAGCACACCATCGTTTTCCAGTGATATCCTGGTGTCATTTTCGTCAAAGAAATGAATGAGATTGTTGTCTTTTTCGGTAACCACTAATGTGGCATTTTCTTTTTTATCGTCTTTTATGAATTCAACAGGCAAGGAGGATAAATCATAACTATGTTTAATACCGGTTGGTAATTTTATCGCATCAGAAGACATTCCCATCGTATAATCTATTCGTAAATCATAGGTAAAAACATCTTCAACTTGGCTAGCTACTTTGAGCAAGGATGATTGAGTACCCAAAGCGGTTATCAATAAACTCGCGCTTACAACAACACCAATTGAGCTCGCTATTGCTTTTTGTTTATTTAAAAATATATTTCTCAAAATGAGCTTGTAACTATAGGAAATATGACTCCATAAACCCGGGATTTTTTCTATGAATAGCTTTTTCATCGTCTTTGGCGGTTTAGGGCGCATAGCCTGAGCTGCTCGTTCTTTTAATATATTTCTACCGCTTAAATAACAGGACAGGACTCCAAAAGCGCTTGAGATAAGGATGGGAGGAATGATCGAAAATAATGAAAGTGAGTAGGTTACGTCTGGCAGAGAGAAGGATCTTGCACTCGACACGGTTACAAATGGAATAAATACAGCTGCAGCAATGACAGAACCTAGGATTGAGCCTATGATCCCTACCAGTATAGGGAATCCCATGTAATGAAACATAATGCTTCTATTCTTAACACCCAAAGCTTTCATAATCCCTACTTGATTTCGTTGCGAATCGATCATCATCGACATGGTAAGAAACAGGATGACAGCTGAAATCAAAAAGAGAACGAAAGGGATAACCTTACTCATCATCCCATTATTATAGATCGTTTGCTTGAGTTTGGAGTAACCGAAGCTCCGTTCTTTACTTACTTGATCCAAATAGGAAAGATGCTTGGATTGGGCCTCAATGGATTTACCTAATTTGTCAATATCGTAGCCTTCTTTAGCATCAATGATGATTTCGTTATAGGAAAAACCGTCTGCGATTTGGGGGATTGCCTCTTCGGCAATATAAGCTGCCCCGTAGGTTTTATGGTCTTGTGTTTCGTTCTTTTTAACATGTTCAACATTTTCACCCAAGCCGCTAATTGTAAACGTAAAATTTCTTTCATTCGCACTTATACGGATTTGATCACCGACACGATAATGATGTTCCTTAGCATAATGGGAATCTACTAAGATCTCTTCCTTTTTTGTCGGGATACGACCCTCAATCATAGAAAGCGTATTAATTTCATTTTTTTCAGGGATCGAATGGATTTTTAATGAAGCTTTATAATCTTCAAAGACCTGCGTGGCATCAAAGGTATACCGCCCTTCTATTTTCCTTATACCTTCCACTACGCTTAATCCAGCCACATCATCTTTGGTAATTTGACTGTAATATACATTCAAGTCGCTTAAATGATGTTCACTAAAGTAATCCTTCGTAAAAGAACTAAGCTTATCGGTATAAGTTACCAGCCCCGTATAGAAAAATGCTCCTACTGCAACAATCAGAACTAAAGCTATAAATTGCCCGATCGATTGTTTAATATCCCTCAGTAGCTTCAAAAAAAGCTTCATAATCACCACTCAATCCCTTCAACACTTTGTTTTTCATGATTCATCATTCCGCTTTCAATCATTCCGCTTTTAACCTTAATCACTTTATCAGCCATAGGAGCGATAGCGGTGTTATGTGTGACCAAAACGATGCATTTTTTCGTGTCCCTGTTCAAATCTTGAAGAAGCTTTAAGACGGACTTGCCTGTCACATAATCCAAAGCTCCGGTTGGTTCATCACAAAGTAGAAGTAAAGGATTTTTTGCAACAGCTCTAGCGATAGCCACTCTTTGTTGTTCTCCTCCAGAGAGCTGGGAAGGGAAGTTTTTGATACGATCTTCTAATCCAACTTTATGTAAAATATCTTTAGCATCCAGATGGTTTTTACATACTTCCGTGGCAAATTCAACATTTTCTAGCGCATTTAAATTCGGAATTAAGTTATAGAATTGAAATACAAAGCCAACTTTCTCACCGCGATATTCTGTTAATTTTTTTTCGCCCAATCTTGTGATTTCTTGATCACCAACAAACACTTGACCTGAGGTAGCCGTGTCCATACCGCCAAGTATATTCAAAATCGTACTTTTACCTGCACCACTTGCACCCAAAATAACGACGAATTCTCCCTCTGAGATGGATAAATCAACACCATCAAGAGCCTTGATCGTCACTTCTCCTATTTTGTATTCTTTCGTTACTTTTTTGAATTCGATTAACTTTTTCACGTATTACATCTCCTCGTATCGTATTTTTGAAGCTTGGATTGACGCGATTTTTCAGTCCGGACAACTTGCCGAACACGATAGGCGAGACCGGTGCCTCTGTTTACCTTCATTTTTGTTTTATCGTCTCCGTTGTTCCTCTTGTCATTATGTTCTTATTGTAAGTGATTCCCAGATTCTCAAATCGGACCTGCGATGGTTTTTGCGACTGGACCTAGGTCGGGGAGGAGGCCGGTCTAAGGAGCGGGAAGCGTATCCCCACCGCAAAAAGCCCTTCGCTGAAGGCGGTTAGGGCGAGCGAAACAAAATAAAACAACAAACGCTTGGACTATGATTAGCCCAAGCGTTGTTGTTTGTTGAGTGAAGAGAGGAAGCTGATACCTTATTGTGCTTGTACGAATTCAGCCGATTTAATACCAGCTTGGTGACCGAAAATAACGATCTCCGCAACGGAGTTACCGCCGATCCGGTTCTGACCGTGCAATCCGCCTGTAACTTCGCCTGCTGCGAACAGTCCCGGAATAGCTTTGCCGTCTTTATTTAGAACTTCTGTGTTCGTATTGATTTTCACGCCACCCATCGTGTAGTGAATCCCTGGACCGATTTTGATTGCATAGTATGGTGCGCTGGACAAGTCATTGTCCATTGCTGTTGTTCTGCCGAATTCGGCATCCTTTTTATTCTTCACTGCGCTGTTCCATGTATCCAGCGTGGTTGTAAGCTGATCTGCCGGAACGCCCATTTCTTTGGCTAAAGCCTCGATCGAATCCCCTTGAATGACAAAGCCCATTTTCTCATATTGCTGGATCGCTTTCGCGCGGGATTTTACGCCAGAATCGAATACAAGATAAGCCGATTTTTCAGGAAGTTTATTGATTGCGGCGGTGACATTGTCACGAGTATTCAGTTCGTTGGTGAAACGTTTGCCGTCACTGGACACGAGGATCGATCCTTCTCCACGAACAACTTCTCCAATGAGATAGGATTTCTCTTGCTGCACCGTTGGGTGAACTTGGATTTGGTCCATATCCACCGTTGTACCACCGAGTTGTTCAATCATCTGAATGCCGTCACCGGTGCTGCCTTCTTGGTTCGTTGTTACATACCCTTTCAAATCGGGTCTAACTTCGGAAATCAAGTCCATATTGGCGCCGAAACCGCCGGTTGTCACAATGACGGCATCCGCTGCAATATTTTTCTCGTCTTTCTCGTTGAAGATGACTTTGACGCCGTTTACTTTGCCGTCTTTTTCCGTAATTTCCTTCACGTTAGCATTTACAAAAAGCGGAATTTCTTGTTCTTGTACATTTTTCACCAAACCGCTAACAAGGTATTGACCTACCGCTGAACCATCTTCAGGACGGTGTGTGCGCTTCTCGTTCATGCCGCCTGTAATCGTGATATTGTTCAAGCGAATCCCTTTGGAATCCAGCCAATCAATCGCACTTGCCGAATGGTCAACGAAGAAACGAAGCATGTCCTTGTCGTTTGTATCATGACCGCCTTTTAAGGTCTCATCATAAAATAAATCATTGCTGTCTTGTATGCTTTGCTCTTTTTGGAACTTGGTTTCAGAAGCATTCATTCCCGAAGATGATTTTAATGTATTCCCGCCGGCAACCGGCATTTTTTCGAAAATAACCGGGTTCATGCCTTTTCCTTTGGCTTCAAGTGCAGCAGTCATACCGGCACCACCTGCACCGACAATGATGACATCATATTTATCTTGTAGTTGATCGAACGGTGTATAGCTGGTTTGAGACGCTCCCGAAACAGCTTCCGTTTCTTTGGCCTCATCTTTTTTTGCATTGTCCTGACTCTGGTTCTTGTTCTCGCTGCCGCATCCTACGATCACGAGCATGAAAGTGAGAACGAGAATAAGCGTTGCTGCAACTTTCTTCTTCATGTTTAACCCCTCCGATATTCTATGTTGTTATTTAGATGAACATTAAGAGCCAGACAAAAAAGGTGAGAGTAATGGAGAAAACTAGAAGTGGAGAAGCGTGAGATGCGCCTTTATGCTCCGAACTTCATATCTTTCACGGTTACCTCCCTGGTCTGCATCGTTAGCCTCTTTAGGTTCACTTCATTTTAATATACTATCGCTCTTGATATAGTGATTAATTTCACAATGTCTAAAATATAACAAACCAGTTACGATTACCGAGTTTGGGGGCTTGGACGGCGGAGAGTAATCTCAGACGTTAAGCGTAGCCAGCCAGATAGTAGGCCTGAAAGTGTCTGTTCTCCCGATGGGGAGTATGACAAACAACCGATCAAAAGGAAGAACGTCAAATGACGAACAGGGAGTCGGATCACTGCGTACTACCGATGAAACTGAGTAATGTCGGCAGAGGGAAGGAAAGGTAGTGACCTATCATCAATCTTGTTAAGGACACGTCTTCTAAACACAGGGGTAGGTCAAATACATACAAAACTAGCAAGAATAGCAAACATTGTACTTCTTTATTACTTATCTGTTTTCAAAATTACTTATCGTAGTAATCATTGGAATTGTTGGCGTGATATATTTTTCCAAAAGAAATAAATGCCGTTTGGAGTAGCTGATCAACAGTACAGCTATTCCTTTTTGTATGCCACGCATGGCGATTAATTAGATGGTGAAAGTCCACTAAGGGGGTTTGTAGTTACCAACCATAGCCAAGACTAATGCATAGAAACATTGTCAAAATTGGGATTGAAAAGGGATTGCTGTTCTAAGCAATCCTTCTAATATTGGATATCCATGTTTATTCTCACTATCTACTCGTCACTAGTGGAGAGTGTGTGTTGTTGAAGGGGGAAGGAGTAGAAGGATTTCATTTTATTGACTAAAACTTGCCCCGTCCCTCCACGCCAAGTATGATATTATCAGTAAAACATTTGGACAGGTGGTTGCTATGAAGAAAAATATTTATGTTGTTGGTGCGGTTATTAAGAAAGACGGAAAGATCCTTTGTGCACAACGAGGTGCGAATAGTTCCTTAGCTCTTAAGTGGGAGTTCCCGGGTGGGAAAATAGAAGCGGGTGAAACACCGCAAGAAGCACTACAACGAGAGATTCAAGAAGAGATGCATTGTACCGTTGAGATCGGTGAGCACATTGAGACAACAGCGCACGAGTACGATTTTGGTATCGTGCATTTGACGACATTTTATTGCAAATTGATCGAAGGAACGCCAACGTTAACGGAGCACGAAGCAATTCAGTGGTTAACACATTCGGAATTAGACACGCTTGATTGGGCTCCAGCTGACGTGCCAGCGATCCATAAAATTATGAATCAACACGAAAACAGTGGAGTGTAACATCATCCAGAACAAAATATGATCAAACATAATGGGGTAATCAGCACATGGTGCTGGTTGTCCTTCTTTGTTTTTTTCCAGATATTTGATTGTATTATCTATCCAGTCATACTACAATTAGGCTAAAAATTAAGGTGAGTGGCACTGAAATGACAAACGGAACGCTTAATTTTGATCCTCCGACATATAACGGTAATTTATCCTCACTAGATGAGAATCTGATATATTACTCCCCACAACTTTTAATCAATAATCCTTCAAAAAATGAAAATATTCTTTCCTCCGTTTTGGAGCAATTATCGCAGTGTCAGTCCTTCATGTTTATTGTAGCTTTCGTGACGGAAAGTGGTCTTGCGACGCTAAAATCTCATTTTTATGATCTGAAACGAAAAGGTATTCGGGGGCGTTTGCTCACATCGACGTATTTATATTTTAATCATCCGAAAGTATTTCGCGAACTTTTAAAAATTGAAAATATGGATGTTAGACTCACGGATTTGAAGGGATTCCATTCCAAAGGGTATATTTTCAATAACGATGAACATCATGCACTTATTATTGGAAGTTCTAACTTGACCGCACAAGCGTTGAAGTTGAATTATGAGTGGAATGTGAAGCTGATGCTTAACCCAAACGATAAGCTCTTGATTCAGATTCGTAATCAGTTCGAAGAAGTATGGAACAGCGCGAATTCGTTAACAAATGAGTGGATCACTAATTATGAGAAAACCTTTGTACAATATACAGCCAAAAAAATTATCGAGGAAGAGGTAGCTGCTTTAACATCGGAACCAACGGAACAGCTTATCATCTCAGCCATTAAACCGAATAAAATGCAACAATATGCTCTGCAAAACCTAGAGAGCGTTCGGCTCGCCGAACAACAAAAAGCACTTGTGATCTCTGCAACTGGAACAGGGAAAACATACCTATCTGCGTTTGATGTAAAGAACCACAATCCCTCACGAATGTTATTTATTGCGCATCGCGAACAAATCTTATTAAAGGCGAAATCTGATTACTTTAACGTCATCGGTGGGCATAAATCAGATTACGGACTATTATCCAGTACTGGAAAGACAACAAGCGCAAAATATTTGTTCTCAACTATTCAAATGATGTCTAAAAATGATGTGTTGACGCAATTCGACCCAGAAGCATTTGATTATATTTTAATTGATGAAGTACATAAGGCAGGAGCGAACTCTTACCGTAAAGTCATCGACTACTTTAAACCAAAATTTTTGCTAGGGATGACAGCTACGCCTGAAAGAACAGACGAGTTTAACATCTATCAATTATTTGATTACAACGTGGCATACGAGATTCGATTGCAAGCGGCACTCGAGGAGGACATGCTCTGTCCTTTTCACTATTTTGGCGTAACCGACCTGGTTCTCGATGGGGAAGTTATTGATAATGCAACGGTACTAGCTAAGCTACTGACAGATGAACGTGTAGACCACCTAATTGATAAAATCGAATACTACGGATTCTCTGGCAGTAAGGTCAAGGGATTAATCTTTTGCAGTCGAAAAGAAGAAGCTCAACAGTTATCTTCAGCTTTGAATGGTAGAGGGTATCGTACGGTTGCTCTTACAGGTGACGACGCCGTTGACAAGAGAGAGGTGCAGATTCAGGCTCTCGAAAAAGGGGAATTGGAATATATCATTACGGTAGATATTTTCAATGAGGGTATTGATATTCCAAGTGTGAACCAAGTGGTTATGCTACGCCAAACGCAATCAAGTATCGTATTCATACAGCAGCTGGGCCGTGGTCTACGTAAACATGATGATAAAGAGTTCGTAACCATCATTGATTTCATTGGTAACTATAAGAATAACTATTTAATTCCGATTGCTCTATCAGGGGATCAGTCTCTGAATAAAGATAATATTCGTAGAAAAATGAAAGATAACAGCTATATCAATGGCTTATCAACTATTAACTTCGAGGAAATCGCGAAAGAACAGATTTACAAGTCAATCAATGATAGCAATCTGACAGAGCTGAAGAAGCTAAGAGAAGCATATTTTGAACTGAAAAATAGAATAGGTCGAAGCCCACAGTTATCTGATTTTATCGTACACAATTCAATTGATCCCGTTGTGATTACCAAAACGTTCCCGAGTTACTATGAATTTCTGATTCGAATTAAGGAAGATGTGCCAACCTTATCATTATACGAACAAAAGGTATTAGTTATGTTGTCGGCAGAGTTGCTTGCGGGTAAAAGGGAGCATGAAGTGATACTCCTAGATATGTTGGTTCATCAAGGGTCAACTTCCTACGAGGAATATAGATGTACACTAGAACAAATGAATTACATGTCTGATGAAAAAACAATCACTTCCGTTATTCGAGTAATGGATTTATCTTTTTTTGTACATGCTCAGAGAGCAAAGTATGGAGATCAACCGATCTGTATTCTGAAAGATAACCAAATGATTTTATTAAATAGCGATCTCTCAACAAGTATGAATGCTAATGCCTATTTTAAAGAGTTGGTCCTTGATCTTCTCGTGAGCGCAAGAGAAAAGGCAAAGGATTATGTGAAAAATAGTCCACTGACGCTCTATCAAAAATATACTCGTAAAGACGCTTGTAAGCTTCTAAATTGGGAAAGTGATGAAAGTTCGACTATGTATGGGTATAAATCGAAACATGATACTTGTCCTATATTTGTAACGTATCATAAACATGATGAGGTCGAGTCTAGTATCGCTTATGGAGATGAGTTTGTATCGCCTTCTATTTTTAAATGGTTTACGAGAAGTAACCGAACGCTACAGTCTGAAGAAGTTCAGAAAATCATCATGGCGGAAGAAAACAACATCGATATTCATATTTTTGTGAAAAAAGATGACGATGAAGGTAGCGATTTCTACTATTTAGGTTGCGCGACTCCGAATAAATCATCAGTTCAACAAACCTTCATGACAGGCAAGAACGATAAAGAAGTTCCTGTGGTCCATATGGATATGATTATGGAGCATGCGGTAGAGCATAAATTGTATAATTATATTAAGGCTCAAACTCAAAATTAGTGGTTGCTATTTAGTAGAAGATTGACATCTGTTACATTCAAGTAAAATACCAATGTGAGACTATACATGATGTTCAATGTGGAAAAATGAACCATTATTAAGAAGGGAGATCTCTCATAGACAATCCTATATGTAGTGTGAATTGCCATCGATGGCTGATGATTTGGGAGATAGCCCCATTAGCCAACTAAACAGTCTCCATTAACCCTACATGTTCCCGCATACGTTGCATGTGGAGTGTGTATTATTGATGGAATGGAGGGGCGAGCCTAAATAGGCTACGCCCCTTGTTTTAGTGGGTTTTGAAAGTTGTAACTGATTTCGATTGAACCGTCTTTATGAACTTCCACACGGTTAATCATCTTGTGAATCATATCCCTTAGAATTTCCTCGTTACTTACGTCTAGAGCGGCGAACTTCATTAACTCCGCCTTAAACGCAGATACTCGTGATTCTGTATCGTGTTCTTGAGCGATTTCAGTTTGAAGTCGAGCCGTTCTTTCCTCTAATAATTGACGTTCGTTCTTGACCGCCCCACAGCAAGCGTTGAACATCTCCTTATCAATATCGTCGCTTGTCCATTTCCTCGTAAGCTGAACAAGTTCTTTATCTAGTTTGCTAATTTCATGCTTTACCTTTTCAAGTTCCTTAACAGCGGTGTTCTTCTTTATCCCTGCTCGTTGGATGGTTGCATCAACTAATGATTGCATGTTAAGTGAATTATTAATCAGGTCTTTCAGGTTGGATAGGACAACATGCTTTAGAGTATCATGCTTGAAGATATGAGAAGAACAATTTTTTGAGCCGTTTTTCTGATACGTTGAACATACGTAAGAATGACGGTCATTCTTATAGTTCATACCTGCTCCGCAATCTGCACAGAACGCCACCCTCGCGAATAACGACTTCTTCCCTCTACCCCTGAACACGCGAACAGCTTTTTGTTTCATTTTCTCCTGAACGGCTTCAAACTGCTCACGGGTAATAAGCGGTTCGTGTTGGTTAGGAATGACTATCCAGTCATTCTCGTCAATCTTATGCCACTTCTTGTAGCCCTTCTTTTGAAGATGTATTTTATCCTTGCTATCAACTTTAGAGCGCCCTTGAACCAAATCGCCTACATAATGACGGTTCGCTAGAATCAAGCGGATGGAGGAATCATACCACTTCTTAGTGTTCTTCCTTGAAGGAAGTACACCCAGTTCATCATTCAGGTAATTGGCTATCGCTTGAACGCCCATTCCTTTGTTTAGATAGAGGTCGAATATTAACTGGATAGTGTGAGTGTGAGTAACATTGGGGACTAATTTCCCCGGTTTTACTTTGTCGTACCCGAAGGGCGGCGTACCGTGAAAAATGCCGTTGCGAGATTTCACTGCAATTCCCCAACTAACATTGTAAGAAGTGTCCTCACTCTGCCGTTGGTTTACGGCTGAAATAACGGTCAGTTGTAATTCATCTTTAATCTCGCCCTCTCTGGAAGAATACAACTTTACGTTGCAACTGTTGAGAGTCCTAACGAGGTTCAAGCTATCCGAGGTATCCCTTGAAAGCCTAGACAATGCCTTTATAAGAACTACATCGAAGCGCCCTCGTTCTGCATCCCTCATAAGGCGTTTTAATTCCTCGCGTTGGGCGGTGCTTGTTCCAGTAATACCTTCATCAGCATAAACGTCTACAAGTTCCCAACCTTTTTCTTTTATATGGTTTTCAAAGAACGATACCTGACTTTCAAGGCTATCCTTCTGACTATCTAGTCCTGTACTTACCCTTGCATAGATTGCACATCTCATGCACATTCTCCCCCTTTGGAGTCCTGTTTTTGAGATGTGACAGTATTCGCTTGCTTATTATCGTATGACTGCTCGATCAACGTGTCAACACGAGATTTCAAGAGTTCAAGTATAAGGTTTTGTATGTTGTTTTCGGTGGAGAATTTACAAGTTACTTTCATTACGTCTACCCCCTTGGCGTTTTCGCAGTAATCATCGTGCCAAGGTCTTAAATAATTGCGGTGGAGTGCTTAATATTTTTCTGCAATTGGTATAACCTAATTCCTCCAATTACATGACAGCCGCATTTTTGATTTTGTGCAGTTGAAATCAATGGATTAAATAGCAATGAAGTTACCGTAACGCACATTTTATCTTTGAAAAAGGTGACCTTCGTTCCCTCCCCCCTTCCCGAACCAAATGCCTGTACTTATCGGATAATTATAGATTTCACGATATTTCTACGTCCTTTTTGTTAAGTTTACAAATTTCATTCTTATATTGTGTATGTAACTAATTCACAACCGAAAGGGGCGGTCTACATGGAACGCTTATTCACAATCAAAGAAGCAATGGACATTCTACAGCTATCTTATACAACGGTTTACGGGCTGTGTAACAACGGAGGGTTGCCAAGCTGTAAAGTTGGGGGTTCGATTCGAATTCCTCAGGAAAGTCTCAGGAACTTTATTCTCAATAACACCTCAGGAGGTCAGTAACATGGAATTGCTAGGTAAGCTTTACTCTATTGACGAAGTCAGCAACATGCTAAAAGTTGACCGTAAAACCGTTGATAGATGGGTAAAAGAAGACAAGCTAACTGCGATGAAATTAGGCGGTACGCTTTGGCGTATACGTGAGAAGGACTTGAATTACTTTATCCTGCAAGCACTAGAAGAAGGGAGACGTTAATCATGGAGAGAAACTACACTGTCTCACAAATCGCACATAGACTGTCTGTTCACAGCCGTAGCCGACTGGTAAGCGAGGATGCAGTCTATGGATGGGTAAGACAAGGCAAGTTGAAGGCCGAACGAATCCCCGGGAATATCAGGGGTGTAGGCAAGTATCCATATTGGGTTCAGGAATCGCATTTGAAGGATGTATTAACCGAGATGGGATATGACTTTGACAGACTCTTTCCTGACAATGATTAGCCGCCCGGATGGTAATGAACAAAGAAAAAGCCCCTGCTGAGTGAAGGCAGGGGCTTGAAGAAAGGACGTGCCTTTATTATAAGCACTTCCCTTCGCAACTAAACATCTACACGCGACGATGGTTATGGCGCAAAGGTTATTTTATTAAAGGAGGGGTAAAAGAAAGATGAAAATGTTCGATGCATACGCAAAGATTCCTATGGTGATACTCGGGTGTCCATTCTTGGAGAAGCAGGAAAAAATATTACTGTCCGTTTTTTAGTAAACCAAAAGAACATCTACCGTTCTAAAAGTAATGAATTTACGCTTAGTAAAGGTAGACTTCAAATGTATATGGGGATGAAGTCACGTGGAATAATCAAAATCGCCAATGAAAAACTCAAACCAAAGTTGTTTATCGAGAACTTTGGAGAGTCAAACCATGATTACTACGTAGAACTTTCTAAATGGGAGGCTAACCCATTAATCTTGTACACAAGTGCAGTCTTGGAGGCCTTGAATCCAAAGGAAAAGCGCTTTACAAAAAAGTCGGAGAACGAAGCATGGGAGATACTATTCAGCATTACTCAAGAGGAAGTATTGAATAGTGTCTCAACTTTAGAGGATGCTAATAAGATAATAACTATGAGGTTAGCCAATATCCAAACCGTTCAAAGGTCACCCCGGAAAGCAAGTGGACTCCCACCGGAAAACGTCAGATGGTCTGACCGAAACTTTGTTGATTATTTCTTCATGAAATATCAGCAAATGACAGCTGAAACCCATCCAAGAATTAAGATGAAGACTGCCGAGGATTGCGTATACAAGCTGAGAAAGTATTATGACAGTGATGATAAAATAAGGGCACATATTGACGCTTTCTTCAAAGCGTACACTGGGAAGGACAATTATGCCCCTAAAGTCATGCTTGTTGGGAATGATGAGAATATCTATCAAGTTCAAATCTACATGAAACATGGAGTACTTGAATCAGAGTATGAAAGAGAAGAGTCGCAAAAGAAAAAAATCTACACCATCTAAAAAGCGCAGAATATGCGCTTTTTTTCTGTTTTGTGTTGCCCCCGAATACATGAATAAGTGAACGACAGTTCATTATCAAATGTCCCTATGTACATTGAAAATGAATTAGTGTACATCGAAATATAGATAAATACCAAGTACCGTAAGGGTTTTCAGATGACAAATAAATAAAAATAAAGATATAAAATAAAGCTTATAAACTGTGCTTCGCAGATAAAGTGAGAGAATCTTTCCTTTTGGTTGAGTATTGATTAATATGTTTCTCTGACAAAGAGACGGCGTTTTCGCGCCGCACCGCCCTGCCAATCTTATAATTTCTTTAATAAATATTGCGTGGAATTATGGCGTAGAATAGTAATTCTATGCTATTATTTCTCTACTGGTTGCCTCATATCACGGCTAATCAGGTAAATAACGGGCTGAAATTATTGCGTAGAATTATTTATGCCCTTTTTACGGGGAGAGATGAGTATGTTAGACAAGTTCATTAGTGAAGGTTTACGAGGTAAGAGCGATGCTACGGTAAAGACCTACCGCCACGCTCTTCAACAGTTCAGCAAGTGGCTTGACGGTTGTGGAACTACCCTTGAGCATTTCAGCCGCACAGACGTTCAGCAGTACGTTACATACATGGCAAGCAAGAAAAAGACAGCCGCTACAATTAACAAGGTCTATAACGCCATTAAGAAGTTCTGTAGGTGGGCTAAGAAGTTGGAGTGCATCGAGGACGTTCATATCATCAAAGCCCCCGACTACAAACAGACCGCCCCGAAAGCCCTAAATAAACTTGAGCGGAAGCGGCTTGAGCGAGAGGTAGACAGAAGCGGCAACAAGCGTGATTACGCTATTGTCAAGACTTTACTTTATACGGGATTAAGGGTATCTGAACTTATAGCCCTAGACAAGTCTGACGTAGATCTCAGTGAACGTAAGGGCGAGTTGAGGGTTAGAGCAGGTAAAGGAAACAAAGCCCGTACATTACCCCTAGACGCTGATACAAGGTGGGCAATTAGAAAATATGTTGAGGAACGGACGGACGACCACGAAGCCCTATTTATCAGCAACAGAGACAAGCGTATTAGTGTTAGGAGCGTTCAGCACCTTTTAGAGCAACATGACCTCCACGCTCACCAACTCCGCCATACGTTTATTACAGGGCTTGTTAGAACCAATCAAGATATAGCGGTCATTCAATCTCTTAGTGGTCATAGTTCAGCGGACATGATATTGCGCTACTCCAAGCCCACAGAGGAAGACAAACTAAGAGCCATTGAATGGCTTTATCAAGACTAAATCCATTGCGTCCATCTAACTTCGATGACGCTTTTTTTATTTCCTCTCTACCGCTAAATACAGGGATTGAAAACAATCAGGCATGATGTTGCAAGGAGATTATGTGTCATCAACGGGCTTTATAAGGACTGTTAACAATTGTGTCTCCTTTCTTCATAAGGTGGCACATTTTTTCTTTTGTAAGCCCTTAGAATGGCTTACAGAGGTATACCGGGTGACGAATGAATCGCGTCTTGTTGTCTCTGTGGAGTTTACTCTCGTATTCCGCGTACCAAATTTTTCTGAATTGGGTTGTACGTACAGTCCTCTAAATGAAACGTAAGCCTCTCGCTCATTAATCCTAAAACCAGACATATACAGCCGTTTTGTTACAAATTTATACAATTGAACTCAGTTACATGCTATAGTTGTCCTAATAGTAATTGTTTACTGGGGGTGACCAAGTGCAGACAATGCCGACAAAGACTATCCAAGAAGATGGAGGCTATTATGCCGTTAAAGGTTTCTTGTATCAATATGATAAAACTATACTTGAAATATTAAACAATCCGGATTCCGAGATAAAATTCGAACAAACACAAGATATTGATTATGAAGATTATGTCATTCAAATAAAACATAAGGAAACACAAGAATTTTATAATAGTAAAATTTCAAAACCTATTTTACAACTGATTGATTTATTTGCTAAAGACCAAAATAAGAAGTTTATTCTATACTGTCATTTTAAAGATATGGAATTATGTCAAAAAGTTTTAAATGTTGCTGAACTAGATAAAATATTAGGTGCGAAAAAAAACGATTACACTTTACAAATTAAAGAAAAGTTCATTGGAAAGTTCATTCTTGAGTTTTCAAATAATTATGAAGAACAATTTTCAACTGTAATCGAAATTATTAAGGAGATTTATTCCTTGCCTGATAGAAACTCAGCGATTTACTACCATTCAATTATTAGAACTCGATTATTCCAACTTGCTATAAAAGAGAGAGAGCAGAGATTTCTTAGAAAGGCCGATTTAGATGAATATATAAGCACGACTGATAAAACAATTTTCTATCTCTCTTATTCAAAGTATCTTGAAAATGTTAAGTATGAATCTCTTTTGAAAAGGGAATTTTTCACTCAAAAAACTGTGAATTTACGTAATGTTGAAAGGCTATTTGTTATTGATGTTGACACTACAATAAATATGGTCGATATTTACAAAATTATAGGGAAAATAATTACAACATATTTTAAGTTAGGTAAATCTCCTGCACCTTATATTTGCTTAAGGAATATTTCATTATTCCAATATAATCGAATTAAACAAGATTTAATAGACTTGGAAATTACCTTTACGGATGGAACTTATTTTAATGGTGATAGATTTAGACTTGATTATTTAGTTAGCCCCTCAACTAAGGAAAATCAGGTAGTTGTTAAGATAATAAATGAAGATCAAATTGAAGAAGTTTGTAGTGGGGTTAGATTTAAAGAACATTACCATTTCTTCATGGACACCCCACATAAGATTGAAACGGAGTATAAGAACATACATATTCAGATTAAGGAAACACAACAAATAACGAATATACTTTAGTAAAGGGGATTTTAAGTGTCGACTATAATTACAAAAGAAGAAGTTGCACAAGTTGTTTCAGTTTTACCAAATAAAATTAAAATTCAAGTGACAGACATTGAAGCTTTCAAAGAAAATACAGAAAGTTTTTCAGTAGGCTCGTATCTTAGGGTGTCTGATAGTCAAGACTGCGCTCTTATTTGTATCATAGAAAATTTTACGATTGAAAAAAATGAAGAAAAAAAGAGCCAATATATTCTTGAGGCTGTGCCGATAGGTTTTTTGGATAGCGATAAAAAGTTTATTCGCGGCGGTAACAATATTGCTATTCCCCCTACTGGTGTTCAACCTGCTAAAAAAGAGGAAATTCAGTCAATATATAATGCTATTGAAGATAAAAAGATGTTTTGTTTTTCATCATTAGCTCAAGATACTTCTATTAAAATTCCTGTTAATGGTGATAAATTTTTCAACAAACATATTGCAGTTGTCGGTTCTACTGGTTCAGGAAAATCGCACACTGTTGCTAAGATTATTCAAGAGGTAACAGTCGTAAAAGAAGGGAAATACGAGGGACTAAATAACTCCCACATAATAATTTTTGATATTCATTCGGAGTACAAGCAAGCTTTTCCAGATGCTAATTACATCGACGTCGATAGTTTGGTTCTACCTTATTGGTTAATGAATGGTGAAGAATTAGAAGAATTGTTAGTGGAATCGGGAGAAAATCAAGCATACAATCAAACTTCACTATTAAGAAGGCTTATAACTAGAAATAAACAAATAAAATCCGAATCTGAAAAAGTAATGTTTGATACACCCGTGCAATTTTCTATAGATGAAGTGGCAAACTGTATTGTAAATCTAAGTAAAGAAACTAGAAATGCGAAGAATCCCAAATCAATGTGCATCAAAGAAGGCGAAAAAGAATTTTCAAATGATGAAGAAAAGTTTGATTTGTATTTTGAAAAAGAATTTGATTTTGAAGAAACTAAGGCACAGTCAATAAACAAAGGGACTTATAATGATGGAACATTAGAAAAGTTCATTTCAAGGCTCAAAAGTAAGCTAACAGACAAAAGGCTTGATTTTCTTCTAGGTGAAAAAGTAAATGGTGTATCTTTTGAAGATACACTAATTCATCTCCTTGGTCATAGAGAAAATGAGAATGCTAATGTTACCATTATCGATTTAAGCGGAGTTCCCTTTGAAGTTTTAAGTATAACTGTTTCATTAATTTCAAGATTAATGTTTGAATACGGATATTATTATAAAAAGCACATGGAAGTAACGAAGAAATCGCATACTCCCTTGTTACTTGTTTACGAGGAAGCGCATAAATATGTCCCGAAAAATCAAGCGGCTAAGTTTAATTCGTCTAGAATATCAATTGAGAGGATTGCAAAGGAGGGTAGGAAATATGGTGTAACTGCTATGATAGTAAGCCAAAGACCCTCCGAAATATCAGAATCAATTTTCTCACAGTGCAATAATTTTGTATCTATGAGATTAACTAATCCAGATGACCAAAATTACGTGCGTCGACTGTTACCTGACAATTTAGGACCACTAACGGAGTCGCTTCCTACTTTACGAGAAGGTGAAGCTATAATTATTGGTGATGCCATTATAATGCCTTCTTTGGTCTTAATGGAAAGATGCAGTCCCGAACCTTCATCTAATGATATTGATTACCTACAAGAATGGAAAAAACAGTGGCTCGAGGTTGACTTCGATAAAATATCAGAAAGATGGAAAAAGTAATTTTAAGCGGTAAATATATATTTTTATATTAGAGTGAATATTAATAGGAAATAATAATAGGAAAGTGCAATTTTTCTTACAAGAGATGGAGGTAATGTATTGCTAAGACTAAATGAAATTGAGATAAATAATATTAACTCTATATCTAATCTAAAACTGAAATTCAATGAAGGGCTTAATATCTTATGTGGTACAAACGGTGTTGGTAAAACTACAATTTTAGAATGTATTGCTTGTTCTATATATGGCAGGATTAATGTCAGAAATTCAGTATCGTGTGATTTTGGTGAAATAAATACACTTATTAATAACAATGGAGAAATACTACATAATAAAGTACACATTCAACCAGATTACGCAGAAAAATCTATTAGAAGCATTTCTGAAGAAGAGTTAATTTATTATAATACATCTCACAGAAGTAGTTCGCGACGTATTGATCATGATTACGATATTGATAGGCCTCCTATGTCTCCATTAGATGCAGTGAAAAGATGGTTATACAGAAATTATTTTGAACCTAGGGATGTAACGGAAGTTAAATCCATTAACTTAAACTTGATTCAAGATTGCATTAATAGAATAGATAATAACATGTCTTTTCTGGAGGTGAAAGTTTCATCTCGTTTAAGTAAATTGTCTTCACATAATAAACGAGAGTACAGAACGGTTGATGTTCTTGTGTCAACCCCATACGGAATAATGGATATTGGATACCTTTCTTCTGGTTATAAAGCATGTTTTACTATATTAATTGACCTGATAAGGCAGTTAGAAAGGCAAACAAATAATGAAGTGCAAGATTTTGAAGGTATTGTCTTAATTGATGAAATTGATCTTCATCTCCATCCTGAATGGCAGACTAAAATAACTGCTATTATTAAATGGTTAATACCAAAGGCTCAAATCATAGTGACAACTCATAGTCCACATGTAATCCAATCTGCTCAAGCAGGTGAGATTATTCCTCTTGGAGTAGACAGTGAAAAAAACGTCTATGTTAGAGATTTACCAGAGAGTTCTGAATATGGGTTTCAAGGGTGGAATATTGAAGAAATACTTGTTCATGTAATGGGCTTGAGTAGTCCAATGTCCAAGCTATTTCGTGAAAAGTTAGTGATATTTGAAAGAGGTCTCGCGACAGAAGATAAAGATCAGGTCGTTGAAGCTTTTAAATCATTAAGTGCAATGCTCTATTACAGGAATCCTCTTCAAGCATTGTTGAAAATCCAAGCATCAGAATTTTTAGAGGAAGATGAAGAATGATAAAATTAAGCCGCCCTGACTGTCCTAGAGAACTCGAGCTAAGAAAGAAAGAACTAACAGATGATTACAAGGTAACTAAAAAATCTGTTTGGAAGAAAAAATTTATTACTGAACCTTTATTGAAAATGTCATATGAAAAATGTGCTTTTTGTGAATGTAAATTAGTAGAGGAAGGAAAGTATATGCAAGTAGAGCATTTCCATCACAAAAATAGTTATGAAGATGAAGTTGTTGATTGGAGTAATCTCTTGCCAATATGTATAAGATGCAATACACACAAGTTAGATCATGACACATATGAAAACGAAATAATTGACCCAACTATAAAAAATCCTAAAGATCACTTACTCTTTCATAAATATCGTATTTTGGGTAAAGACACAATTGGGAAATTGACTGTTGAAGTATTAGATTTAAATAACACTACTGAAATAGCAACACCACGATTTCAGATCGGAAATGGGATTTATGAGAAGTTAGAAGAGATTCTAGTAATCATAGATAATTATATCGAAACAGCAAATGATTCCTTAGAGAAAGCGAAAGTTATTCGAAAAGTAAAGTCGACGTTAAAAAAGGGTACTGAAGTAGGTATATACAGTGCAACAGTTGCAACAGTATTGTTAAACGCGCCTGACTATCAAGTGATGAAAGCAGAAATGCAAAGAAAGAACATATGGACTAATCAAATTCAAGATATTGAAGATTCTATTACAAAAATAGCGTTAGATGTTCGATGAATCTAATAATGTAGGGTTAAAACTCCATTGGGTTTACCATCTGTTGCTGTAGTAGCTAATTCAATAAAGTGAATAATTGGAAGATGCTTTGATTCCAATTATACTAGTGTAGTCATATTTTAATCTAATATTATAAGCGAATACTGTCACATCTTTAATTAAGTCTTTATTGAGCAGTCCACACATGTGGAGAGTGTGACGGTGTTGGTAAGAAAAGACCAATAACTGGGATGAATTGGGGTTAGTTCTCTACTTTCCTTAATCCATTAAAAGTAAACTGATTGTTGACTTTATCATGCACCTGTCATATCATTGTGGTAACAGATCCGGCCCGCGCCTCTCCAATGGAAGCGTAAAGAGGGCCGGACATTTTTAAATACGGGTGATTTTTCATGACCACAAATGCTGTCGTATTGAAACCTCCTACTACATATGAAAAACAGATTGAAATACTTCGTTCTAGAGGCTTAGTCATATCTGATGAAGCCAGCGCCCTCTCCGTATTAAAGCGAGTTAACTATTACCGATTTACTGCCTATGCTCTAACATTCAAACAAGATGATGTGTTTTTTACGAATACAACCTTTGAACAGATACATAGACATTATGAATTTGATTCTCTTTTAAGACAGCACTTAATGAAAGTGATTGAATATGTTGAAATCGCATTTAGAACACATACTGCATATACGATTGCCCATAATTACGGTCCTGATGGTTATAAAGATGAAATCATGTTTTTTAATACTGCTTGGTGTAAAGAATTTAATGAAGAACTCGGTAAATGCATAGCGAAATCGAAAAAAGATTCGTTTGTAGTCCATCATATTGCAAAATATTCAGGGAAATTCCCTATATGGGTAGCTGTGGAGGTGCTAACCTTCAGTTGGCTTTCCAAGCTTTTTAAGAATCTTAGGAATAAAGACAAGAAAGAAATATCGAAGCAATATAACTTACGATACGAAGAAATATCTAATTGGCTTCATGTCTTAACAATAATTAGAAATCGTTGCGCGCATTATAGTAGGTTGTTTAATCAAAAGCTTCCTGTTAGCGTAAAGTTCAGGGAATCAGATAAAGTTAATTGTATTAATGAACATCAGTTATATGCTATGATCTTTAACTTGAAGTATCTTGTTATAGATTCTTCAATTTGGAATACATGGGTTATAGAATTAGAGGCTATTATAGAAAAGTATAGCGAAGTGGACATTAGACGATTGGGATTTCATGAGCAATGGAAGGAACAGCTAAGAAGTAAGTGTTAATTGGAAAATAAGGAAAAATTGTATTATGATAGTCGTAGGGAAGGCAGTTTTTTAGCCTTCTTTTTTTATTGACTATACATACGATTAGGAGACTAACATGAAGGAAATAGGCGAAAAAATTACGCGATATTTCAGGAGTGCAGTCGCGGCGCAAACGCATACGGGAATTAATTTTAAGACGGATCCATTTTATATCCTTGATTCAGCCGAATTAATCAACGGACAGATTGATGCAGAGATTAGTGCAAAGGTTTTTTCAGAAGCAATCAAGAAGAACTCGGATGAGGAGAACAAGTTACCGAAGAACGTTCTAAATGTCATTATTAGCGCAAAAACGGTAAAAACCATCTTCGATGCATACGAGAAAACCCAAGACGAAGTGGATGAATTGACGGGAGTGTACTTTATTCCAGCGATTCTTCATCGAGGTGGAAAGCTTACATACGATAAGGATGATAAGAAAATACCTTGGTTCCCTAGAGAATATCTTCAGCCTATGGTAGAACCCAAATTGTCTGTTGGTTACCTGGATGACGTTGACCAATTCATTAGCAATCATGTGGATCGTATGGAACAACTCAAGACGTGGTCCGATTATGTTGAATTTTTCAAAGCGTTGTATGAGTCTATAACTGGAGCTTCATTCGAGGGGATTGAGATACCAAATCGAGAGGGTGAGGATTCCCCGCTTGAGTTGGAGAATAACGTTTATCTATTCATCGATAACACCGTTAATTCCACATTTCATATCATGAATTTGTACAATCATTTGCTGAAGGAAAATAAACCTAAAGCACTATATGAACAGTTTATTTCAAACGAGCCCTCGAATCTACGTTCATTAATAGAAAATAGTACGTCGAAAATGCAATTGCATGCGGGACAGATGGGTGGAGAATATTCGTTGTCTCCATCGCAAAGGGAGGCCGTTAACCATTTCAATCAAATGAAAGATGGAGAAATATTGGCTGTAAATGGTCCACCAGGTACAGGAAAGACGACTCTCTTGCAATCTATTGTCGCAGATTTATTCGTAAAAAGGGCGTTATTAAAAGAAAAAGCACCTCTTATTGTGGCGACTTCGACGAATAATCAAGCAGTTACGAACATCATTGCTTCATTCGGGAACATTAATAAAGTTGGAATCTCCAATCTAGAGGAACGATGGATTGAAGGGGTACAGAGTTTTGCTACGTATTTCCCTTCAGGACAAAAAATAAAAGAAGCTCGGAACAATGGATTTCAATTCACAAATTCCAGAGGAGACAATTTTGTTACGGATGTAGAGACGAAGGAAAACTTGGAAAATTCGATGGCCAAACTATTGCATTGTTGCAATACGTATTTTGGGACAGATTACGTACAGCTGAGTGATTGCCAAGCAAGGTTACACGATGAATTAATGTTTTTCGAAGAGCGGAAACAAGCCTTGCTTACTTTGTGTGAAGAGGCCGATCAATTCGAATGTAGTGGAAAGCAAATCGATATCTATTTCAGTGTGCTGGAAGTAGAAATTAAGAATCTACATAAGGCGAATCAAGATATTCAGGTGAGATTGAAAGAGTGGCACGATTACTATAAGAAAATTCCTTTTTTCTTAAGATGGTTCGCTAGACGAGTCCAAACGAAATTCAGATTATTTATGAATGTAGAAGAGTTGGAATTTCTGAAGGATTCGATGAAGTATAAAGAAATAGAGGATATCTATAGCCTTCGTTATGCGGATGGGAATCGAAAATTTGCCGAACTCACGAATAAACAAGCCGCGATAAAGAAATGGATCCAGCGGTACGAGAACGAGTTGGCGCTATTAAGTGATCATGGAATCGTATTGCATGACGATGAAGTAGCCCTCTATGATATTGCAACAGGCAAAATGAATGACTTGTTAGATAAAAAGATTCGCTATGTGGATTTCTGGCTAGCCGTCCATTATTTCGAATGCAGATGGGCAAGTGGAGAAGATGCATTAACGGAGAAGCAATGTGGTACTTCTTTCAAAAATGTTTTAGAGAAGTTCTATAGTAGGCTAGCTATGATTACACCTTGTTTGGTTATGACATTCTTCATGCTTCCCAAACAATTTTTAGCGTATGGTGATCAAAGTAGATTTTACCTCTATAACTATATTGATTTGCTTATTGTGGATGAAGCGGGTCAGGTATCTCCAGAAATCGCTGCAGGGGCGTTTTCTCTTGCGAAAAAAGCAGTGATCGTTGGGGATGTCTATCAGATTGAGCCTGTATGGGGGATAAATCGGGCTATGGATAAAGCGTTAGCACTATCCAGTAAGGTCATAAAACAGTTGAACGAGTATGAGCAATTGGAACAGTGTGGACTAAATGGATACGGATCCAGCGTAATGAAAGTTGCTGCGAAAAGTTGTAATTATCAAAAATATGAAGAGAGGGGATTGTTCCTATCGGAGCATCGCCGATGTTATGACGAAATTATTGACTATTGTAACAAGTTGGTCTACAAAGGGAATCTGGAGCCGAAGCGGGGCAAAGGTGTGGAACATAAGGGGCGCGCTATGAAAGAATGGCCTCAAATGGGATATCGGCAGATTGATTCTGAGAACTCCAGCAAGCAAGGGACAAGTAGATTCAATCGTCAGGAGGCTTCTCAGATCGCAGAATGGTTAAGCGAACATTATGAACATATTCAAGCGGCATATCCAAGCGAAGCTGAGAAAAATCTCATTGGAATCATTACTCCTTTCAAGGCGCAGGTTCGTTGCATCCAAGCGGAAATTCGAAAGCGAGCCCCAAACTTGCAATCAAAAATTAGCGTTGGAACGGTTCATACCTTTCAAGGTGCTGAACGCAATATCATTATATTATCAACTGTGTATGGGGAAAAGGATGGTTGTTTCTTTATCGATATGAACAAGAGTCTCATGAACGTTGCCGTGTCCAGAGCGAAAGATCACTTCTTTGTATTCGGAGAGCTTCAATGTTTGAAAGATACGCCGAGTAGTGCTAGTGGATTGTTGAAGGCGAGTGTAGTGGGGAAAGCGATAAATTAACATAGACATAGCATTAAGTCGCTTCGGATAGTATCCGTTTGCGGCTTTTTTTGCTTTATGATCCATCTATCTCCATATTTGATAGTTCTTTAGCAGGGGATGGGAATAGGTCTGTAGAATTATGTATATTAATGTGGAAAATTGTTGAGAGCGAGTGAATCTTTGTAAGTTATAGTAACGATAATATTTTTTAAGTGAGGAGAGGTTGATTTGATTGAGAAGATTATCATAAAGGAAGTGGCTTCGTATAATTCTCTCATGGTCTGCTCGAGGCTTTTCGATGAAGTCGATTCCAAGCAGACATCCCTGCGAGGCTAAGTCCGTCGGACCCGGCGCGGATCGCCCTTAAGTCTCTCGGGTTCATAGATACAAGAACGTTAGGCGAAATCCATGAAAACCAATGAAGGAGAAAAAGATGGAAACAATAATGAGTGATTTGTTATCAAAAGTTGGAATTCCTAGCTTAGTAGTATCCATATTTTTGTTTGTTATAAGAATAAAACCAATCACATTATTTACATCGTCAACAATCGAACAAAAAATATTATCGAAAGAAAAAGCTTTTTCAATCAAAGTTTTTAAATTATTACTCGAAGGGTTAGTTACTGTAATTTTAATGTTCTTAATTACTGAGAGTTTATTTAAATATAAGAATTTATATTATGGTTGGATTGCCTTAGCTATTACGATACTATTAATTGTTCTATTAATGTTTGTAATGACATTATTAGAATTAAAAGAAAAGACATTTATTGATTTGTTTGGCCATCTGTCGAATAAATCAAAAATAATAATTTTTATTGGTTGTGTTATAACTTCACTTGGATATTATTTATTACCCATTTATTTTATTGGAACACAAATATATTCTGAAGTTTATAGAGAAAATATATCAATAACTGAATTGTTTGGAGTATTGATAGCTGTTTTGATCATGTATGGAATGATTACTTATACAACATTGATCCCTATATCAAGAATTATATACAGATTTTTGAATTTCGATAAAATAAATTCTAATCTTCAAAACAATAAACCAGTTTATTTTGAAGATGGTGGAGTTAAATGGTATTTATTTCACCCAATCAATGAATCTATGTTTTATTTAGGTAACGAACCGTATTTGAATTCAAGTAACAAATTTAGATTTATAAGTAAAGAAGATTTAATGAAACAAATTCTTCAAGTAGATTAATTTATTTCTGGTATTTCTAAGGAGTCATGGACATCGCTTAACACCGTATCTACGCTTCGGAACTTACGTCCATTGGTCTGCCAGAGGCTTTTCGAAGAAGTGATTCTAGCAGACACCCCCTGCGAGGCAAAGTCCGTCGGACCCAGCCGCATTCGCTCCCTAAAGCCTCACGGATTCGTAGATACAAAAACGTTATGTGAAAGGGACATAATAATTATACGAAGGTGATTTCATGGAAGCGGATAATTTTAGACCTCAACACTTATTGGAACTGACATCAATTTGCAAAACAATATTGGAAGCTACAAAAGGTACTAATTCAACTAATGAAAGAATTGTTATCGCTGATATACTATTTAATAAGATCACTCTACATTCAATTAGTTTTATTAGGCTTTGGCCTCTCTATGAATCGTAAGACAAGCAGGATAATATTGATGCTGGTACACTGGCAAGCATTGCAAGAAATATTATTGAATTGCATGATATCTTCCAATATATTTGTGAACCTTTTACCTCCAAGAATGAACAAACTTTTAGAATAAAATTAATGGAATATCATAGTGTTAATGATTATATCACTATATTAAGGAAGTTAGGATTCTCTGACTCGGATCATATAATAAATTCGTATGAATGTATTGCTAAATATAGTATTCTCAATCGTTTTATTAATACTGAAGAATTTAAGACACTGGATTATAAAAAGCAGAATAAGATAAGAGAAGGCTCGAGGGCTTACTATTTTAAGGACAGAGCTAAGAACATTATTAAACCTATAGATGAAACCATTGAATCTGGAATATATAATATGTTGTCGAATAGTGGACATTCCTTTCCATTAGGTCTTCGAAACTTTACAAATAGTATCTCGAGTCCTGCGTATTTAAGTTGGAATAATCTTTTGTTCATTTCATTAGAAGTTACCATTATTTATTTAGCCTCTGTTACAAACCGTTTTATCAGACTTAGGAATCGGCATCTTTCACATCTATCACAAAACCAAAAAAAATTTATTAAAGAGATGTCAAGCGATGGTGTTTTAATTAATTGGTTAAATAATTGTATTGAAGAAGATAAGAAAGGATTTGTATTGTAATTCAACGAAGGCGTCCCCATCACATAACACCGCATTCCCGCATCGATTGCTATCGCGCTCTCGGTCGCCGAGGAGCATGAAGCAGAGAAGGGATTTCAGGGGGCAACCCTGCACTGCCTAATTGCGTCACGACCGCTCTCTTTTGTTCGCTCAAGGCAGTAATGGTTCGTGAATGCAACAACGTTAGTCCAAAAAACCGAAACTGAATGGAAAAACAAAGGAGATAATTCATGGGAGAATTTTTTAAAAACATCAAAGGTCAAGTTTTTGAGTTTTTCGTAATCCTACTTATTCCATTAATTCTTTATAAATCATTTTATCCGTACAAATTCGGAGAACTGCATAAAATGATTTTTGATAAGTATAAAAGTATTGAAATTATATTGGAGTTTATTGTATATAGTTTGTTGTTCTATTCAATTGTTGTCTCAGGGATTTTTTTATTTATTACAGTAATAAAAAAACCAATTGAAATGATTTATTCTAGCAGATACAAATGGAATAGAGAAGGTGCTCTATATTTCATATCTTCATATCATAGGTTTTTCCGAGGTTCACTAGATAGAGTGAGTTTTATTTATAGATGGACAATAATAACTTTGGGATATTTATACGTAATTAACCAGAAAATTAGCCATAATATATGGTTATTATCCAAGAGCTACTATGAATCATTAGGTGGATTTCTAAAATTTATACTGCTTTTTCCTGGTTCATTTTTAGGGCTAATATTGTTGATGAGTATTTATGGAATCTTTTCGATGGTAGCAAATAGATATTTACTTCCCCAGAGTAACCAAAATTTGAAAGAATCTCAGGAAGCATGATACTTCATTCAACACAGCATTCACGCTATGTCGCTGACGCTCCTTGATCTGCAAGAAGCGATTTAGAGAAGTGATTCAGCAGACAATCCTGCGAACCTAACCGCGTTGATGATTTATGAAGGGATTACCAAATGATTTGACATATCCAACATACAACCATAATTATATAACAAAGCTTTACAAAATTATCTTTAAGAGATTAAGAAGAATAACATATATAGGATTTAGGTTTAGCAAATTCGAAGATGGCTTGAATCCCCGTGTCTTTCAAGCAACCTGATGAAGATTGGTGAATTAAAATAAAGAGCGAATAAATAAGGAGGGAGACCTCATTTGTATATTCGCTCTTTTTGTTATATTCGATTTCAATCCATTTAATAAGAATGGATGGCTTAATATCTAGTATTCGTCTAGGGAGGTTCTCGTCTATCCAGTCGTCCGCCCAAATTCTCAAAAACACAAAAGCTTACCACTTTACAAATTCACGCCTTATATGTCGCTTATTTTAGGAAGTAAAGTTCATGTATTATAATTCGCCAACTATACAGTAGTTATATAAATTCCAAACTCTTGCTAACATAGTTAAAACAAGATAAATAACTTACTAAACCAAGCATCACGAGAATAGCCCATTTTGCTGGAATTTAATGCTCTATTTTGAGCAGAACGAAAAGGTCGTGAATTCCTTATATCGTGTTCATTGTGCTTTAAATTTGAATATCAATTTGCTTCAGTAAGTGCTTGGAATACGAACATTTGTTTGCTATAATTAACACAAACAAATGTTCGTAAATGAAAGTTGTGGCCCAACAAGAAATGATGACCTTAATGAAGTTTCAAGAAATGTTCGGATCCAACCATGCCCTTCGTGATCATTTGTTTTAGATTCGCTGGTCAAGCGGCTTTGGCTACCCGAAATGTCAACATTCTTGCAAGCTGAGACAATTTAATATTCCAAAGAACGTTTTTCGTGATGATTGGAGCCTCGCACCTTGGCCTGCAACTCCGACAGCTTTTTTAACTGTTCCAGTGCGTAATCTTGAAATTCTGGTTGCAAATCCTTAAATATCGCAATGGCTTCATCAAGCTTCTTGTTCTGACGGCTTTCTTCTATAAACATATCCCCTTCACCTGTTTGCAACCATTGATCATGTACGGAGTACAGTTCGCAAATGTGCTTGAGTAATAGTTCTTTCGGTTGAACTCGATTATATTCCAGATTACTGATGACATCTCTACTAACGCCTAGCTTCTCGCCGAACTCTCTTTGGGACAAGCCTAAATGTTCTCTTAAGGTTTTAATCTGATCGTACAACTCGAGAAACCTCCTTATATTTAGATGCACTTACCTTATAACACAAAAGACACAAAGTCAACACAAAAAGTCTCTCGATATAAGTGTTGACAACTCAATGGAAAGGTGATAAATTGTGTTAATAACGCGAATAACGAAAGAAGGTTGAGGAAATGACACAACCCGAGAAGCAGGTGAATAAAATCGCTGAATTTAGCGATGTGTTTCTGACGTTGGACGAGGTTACCCAGGAGTATGCTTTAGCACTGTTACAGACATTACGATTTGCACAATCCAAGTGCCGCTACGCCACAGGAGAGGAAGTAAACAGACCGTACTGCTTAAATGATGTGGTCGCTCATATTACCGGGCGCCATAAGCGCCTTTAATTTAATTATATTGAAAAATTTCTTTCAGAGTATTTCAGGATTCCACGCAGGACTTAATTGGACAAGCAGGTATCATATCAGGTGTAGAAATCGTACCAACAACCATTCAAATGGCAGCCATCGTCGTATCTACCGTACCGATTCTGATTGTCTATCCGTTCTTGCAAAAACATTTCGCCCAAGGCGTTATGCTTGGTTCTGTTAAAGGCTAAGCAGACGTGTTCAATCCAGATTCAGGATATGGAACGGTGTTCGCCATGATATCGTTCTTGTCTATATTTCAAAAAATCTACATAGACAAAGGGGAAGTTGAACATGAGTAAGAAACGATTCAAGACGATGGCGGGTATCCTTGCCGTTGTGTTACTCGCAGGTTCGGTGATGGGGTGTACAGGTAAAAAGGAAGAAACGGCATCAAAAGAAGGAACAACAACGACAACTACACCGGAGAAAAAGCAAAAAATCAGCATGATGTACCCGCTGTACAATAATCCTCCGAAGAAAACGGAAGTATGGAAAGCGATGGAGGAAAAACTGAATATTGAATATGAACCGATGGCCATACCTTCAGCTCAATACAATGATAAACTGCTAGCATCGATTGCGGCCAACGATTTGGCTGACATTACCCATTACACGGGATTTCCCGACCCTAAGTTCAC
>NZ_MSZX01000018.1 GCF_002021565.1 Paenibacillus selenitireducens
STRCSSATNDATACTNTRYCHNAGCDCACTAGGGTTCGACCGTCGTTAAGTGAATCGTGCGATGAAGTGCACGATGGAACCCGACGAGCGTCCCGAGGATTGCTCGAGTGGCCCCTGTATGGGGGGAGCGAGATCGAGGGAGTATTCCCATCACCCGCTCCAGTATGTAAATAATAGCCACCTACGGGTGGCTTTTTTTATTTGAGCGGAAGTTGTGTGGGAAGAGAACCCACTAGGGTTCGACCGTCGTTAAGTGAATCGTGCGATGAAGTGCACGATGGAACCCGACGAGCATCCCGAGGATTGCTCGAGTGGCCCCTGTATGGGGGCAACGAGATCGAGGGAGTATTCCCATCACCCGCTCCAGTATATAAATGATAGCCACCTACGGGTGGCTTTTTTTATTTGAGCGGAAGTTGTGTGGGAAGAGAACCCACCAAGGGTTCGACCGTCGTTAAGTAAAATCGTGCGATGAAGTGCACGATGGAACCCGACGAGCGTCCCGAAGATTGCTCGAGTGGCCCCTGTATGGGGGCAACGAGATTGAGAGAGTATTCCCATCACCCGCTCCAGTATATAAATGATAACCACCAACGGGTGGATTTTTTTAATTGAGCGGAAGTTGATGTGCGTGCAAATGTTGAATGCCCGGGTTTTTCGTAGGTACACGGAACAGATCTCGGCGTGACATCTTCAACCGATGGCGGGATAAGCTGGACGTATCGGGGGACATTAAATGGGTTGGAATGCTGCATGTATGGTTGCGTTCGTATTCTTGATCAACCAGGCTCGCGTACAGATGATGGAGCCAGAGTAAACTATGCAGATATGCATGCCCCAAGTGGACGAAGCATTTATTTTCTATTTTAGAGCGGGATGTTCATTTCCTTCCGTTATATGCGAACATCGCTGCAAGTGGCCCAATCAGAGATAATTGATGGTCAATTACGTTATGATCGGAACAAAAATTTTCACTTTGAAATTCGTGTCGATGGACGTATAAACGCTGTATATAATGGAAGCGATTAACCTCTTGCTGCTCTAGATGTCACGCGAATGGCATCAGGGCAGCTTTTGTATTCCTTTAGCTGGAAGGTGTTAGAAATGTCATGAATATACATGAATATTAATCCTTTATTTTATAATAAAAGTAAAGATTTTCGTGTCGATTTATAGTATTATGTTTAGAAAGCCAAATTTTTGTATGGAAAATACGATGGATAGGGGGATAACAATGACTGAGACAGATTTGACCGCCAACAAAACAAACTCAAACAATTTACTTCGTCGTGACGTGCGGTTTCTTGGGAACATATTGGGTGAAGTGCTTGTCCATCAAGGTGGCAATGAACTTCTTAATATAGTGGAAAAGGTCCGTGAATTGAGTAAATCACTTCGCGCGGGCTTCATACCAGAACTATACGATGAATTTAAACGAGTTATTATGTCGCTAAATCCGGAAATTCGACATCAAGTGATTCGAGCTTTCGCGATTTATTTTCAGCTTGTTAACATTGCAGAACAGAATCACCGGATTCGTCGCAAACGTGACTATGAACGTTCAGCAGGGGAAGCGATTCAACCAGGATCCATTGAGAGTGTCATACTTTCCTTGAAAGAAAGCAAAATTCCTTACGAGGAAGTACAAGACATCATCGCAGGTATTTCGCTTGAACTTGTCATGACAGCCCATCCGACGGAAGCTATGCGTCGTGCGATTCTAGACATCCATAAACGGATCTCGGAAGACGTGATGCAGTTAGATAACCCGAATTTAACCTTCCGTGAGCGCGAACTCTTACGAGAGAAGCTGCTTAACGAAGTATTGACCCTATGGCAAACGGATGAACTTCGTGATCGTAAACCTACGGTACTGGATGAAGTTCGTAACGGACTCTATTTCTTCCACGAAACTTTATTTGAAGTCCTGCCGGATGTATATCAAGAGCTTGAACGCTGCTTATCGAAATACTATCCAGCTCACCAATGGCATGTACCTACTTACTTACGTTTTGGATCATGGATTGGTGGTGACCGTGACGGCAACCCATCTGTTACCTCGGATGTAACGTGGGAAGCACTTAAGATGCATCGTCAATTGGTTATCTTCAAATACGAGCAGGTTTTAAAAGAACTCATTCGCACCATGTCCTTCAGTCTTGGTGTTATTGAAGTATCAGAAGAGCTAAAAGCCTCGATTGAAACAGATCGGGAAAACATAGAAACAAAACGATTGGATTTCTGGCATAACGAGAAAGAACCGTATCGTGTGAAGCTCTCCTATATGATTGATAAGCTTTCGAATGTGCTGGATGAGACAACGAAAGGAACGGCTCTTCGTTATAACTCACCGCAGGAATTTATTCAAGAATTGATGATCATTGACCGCAGCTTACGTTATCACTATGCAGATTTCGTCGCGGATACACATATTCAGAAGCTGATTCGCCAAATCGAATTGTTCGGATTCCATATGTCTAAGCTGGATATCCGTCAACATAGTCAAGAACATGAGAATGCGATGACTGAAATTTTGTCACATATGCATATCGTTGATGATTATAGTTCCTTGTCGGAAGAAGAGAAGATCGAGCTTCTGAATCGCGTATTGAACGATCCTCGTCCATTGACGTCGATTCATATCAAATACAGCGATTCGACCAATGAATGCCTAGATGTATACCGTACGGTATACAAAGCGCAACAAGAGTTCGGGGTCAATTGTATCTCGAGCTACTTGATCAGTATGACGCAAGGTGCAAGCGATATGCTTGAAGTTATGGTATTTGCTAAAGAAGTGGGCTTATTTAAGAAGCATAAAGACGGAAGAATTCGTTGTACAATTCAAGCCGTACCTTTATTCGAGACGATCGATGATTTGCATGAAGCACCATCTATTATGAAGACATTATTCGGATTGCCGATCTATCGTGAAGGCGTTACTGCGATGAACGATCAGCAAGAAATTATGTTGGGTTATTCCGATAGTAATAAAGATGGCGGCGTGGTTACAGCGAACTGGGAACTGCGAGTTGCATTGAAGGATATTACAGCTGCTGCTGAGGAATACGGCGTGAAGTTGAAATTCTTCCATGGACGCGGAGGTTCTTTGGGACGTGGAGGCATGCCGTTAAATCGTAGTATCATGGCTCAACCACCGCATACGGTTGGAGCGGGTATTAAGATTACGGAGCAAGGTGAGGTACTATCCTCTCGTTACTCCATGCAAGGAATCGCGTACCGTAGTCTTGAGCAAGCAACATCAGCTCTGATTACTGCTGCATTATGTGCTCGTCAACCGGAGACGGACGAGAATGAAGCCGCGTGGGAAGAGATCGTACGGAACATGTCTGTCGTTGCGCAGGATAAATACCAAGATCTGATTTTCCGTGATCCTGATTTCTTAACCTATTTCAAAGAGTCCACACCACTGCCTGAAGTGGGTGAATTAAATATTGGGTCTCGTCCTTCCAAACGGAAGAACAGTGACCGATTTGAAGATTTACGCGCCATTCCATGGGTATTTGCATGGACACAGAGCCGCTATTTAATGCCGGCATGGTATGCGGCAGGTACGGGCTTGCAAAGCTTCTATCAGAACAAAGAAGAGAACCTTCAAGTTCTTCGGGACATGTATGAGAACTTCTCCTTCTTCCGTTCCTTGATCGACGGCTTGCAAATGGCTCTTGCCAAAGCCGATTTGATTATTGCTAAAGAATATGCAGGGATGCTTAAGGATGATGTTGTTCGCGAACGTATTTTCACATCCATTGAAGAAGAATTTAATTTGACTTCATCGTTGATTCTGAAAATTACGGGACAACAAGAAATCCTTGATAACTCTCGTGTGATTCAAGAGTCGATTCGACTCCGTAATCCTTATGTTGATCCACTTAGCTATTTGCAGGTGCAATTGCTAACGGAATTACGCTCATTGCGTGATCAAGGAGAAGATGATCCAGATCTGCTCCGTGAAGTCCTATTGACGATTAACGGAATTGCCGCAGGCTTGCGGAATACAGGCTGATCTATCATTCTTCGCTTCATGAACAATCCATGGCCGAGTGTTCGTTCCTGAGGGGACGGGACTCGGTTTTCTTCATATGATATGAATCTGCTTTTTCGTGTGAGGATGCACCTTGCAATTTCCAATGGCGTGGATTACCATTTAATATTATTGCCTTTTTTTATGATGTGGAAGTGAGGGGTTTACACTGGAAACACGACTCGCTTTGCTGGCACGCAAAGGTGACCAGCGGGCATTTGCAGAACTCGTTGAACTCTATAAAGACAAGATATTTCACCTCGCTTATCGTATGCTGAACAACCGACATGAAGCCGAAGACGTCGTTCAGGATACGTTCTTAAGGGTGTACAAAAATCTAGAGCGATACGATGAAAATCAAAAATTCTCAACATGGATTTATCGAATAGGTACAAATCTGTGTATTGACCGATTACGCAAGCGGAAGCCGACGTATTCCTTAGATGCCGAAATGAATGATCAGGAAGGGATCGACGGTTATGCGATGATTCCGAGTGAAGACCGTACACCAGAGACGGAATATATGTTGTCTGAGACGCAGCAGATGATCCGCCAAGCGATTGACAGTCTGCCTGCCAAATATAAGACGGTTATGGTACTACGCTACATGCAGGAACTATCATTACAAGAGATTAGTGATGTATTGGACATGCCGGTGACGACGATTAAGACACGTGTACACCGTGGGCGGGAGTTTTTACGCAAAAAATTAGAACGCAAATTATAACTTCTTGGATTCGAAAATAGCTGAAGCGTTTGCATCGTTCATATATATGGGAAAAACAAACAATTTAAATTTTTGAAACAATATTGAAGCCAGTACGTATTTTAAAGTATCGGTATACTGAGCATAATGATGTGAAAGGAATGGCTCCTTATGGATTGCAAACAGGCCCTCTCTTTAATGCATGACTATATGGATAATGAGTTGGCACCCAATCAAGTATTGCTGTTAAAAGAGCATTTTGCGGTTTGCCCTGCGTGTACGGAGCGCTATGATCAGTTGGAACGTACTGAAATGATGCTTTTTGGCATCAAAACGCAACGTATTGAACCGATGGCAGATTTTGTAACTGCAAATATTATGGCTTCTTTACCAAAAAAGACAAAACAACGAGTTTGGTTGCGATGGGTGAAGAATCACCCTGCCATTACGGTAGCTGCCATGTTTGTTATGGTCATGTTTATTAGTGCACTAAGCTTCTGGAATCAAGATCGCGAATTAATGGTGAAAGGTCCAGACCTCGATAAGCTCATTATAGAAGGGGATAAGGTGATTGTTCCGAAAGGCCATGTCGTCGCTGGCGATTTGACGGTTCAGAACGGTCAGGCTGAAGTATATGGAGAAGTGAACGGGAACCTCACGGTCATTGAAGGATCGATGAATCTTGCGTCTACTGCACATATTTCAGGCCAGGTCACCAAGATTGATGAAGCGATGAGTTGGTTGTGGTATAGGATCACCCACATGTTCTCCGGAGTAGCATATAATTAGACTGACAAACCTCTCTTTGTTGATGAAGAGAGGTTTTTTTACGATTTTATCAATAAAGAGGAATTAATCGAACTTGCAACGAAAAGGATATAGTTATAACCTAGAGATATAGATACAGAAATAGGTTCAGTGCGGGGGTACAGCATGGATTATTTTACAAACTTAACATGGAAAGAATCCATTAAAGATATTATCGATATCCTTATCGTAGGATATGTCATTTATAAACTCATCGAATTAGTGCGCGGAACACGGGCCGTACAGCTGCTGAAAGGGATCTTTGTGCTTGTGATCACATGGGGTCTCAGTACGTGGTTTAATTTGTATACCCTCAAATGGTTGATGAACCAGATGTTCACCTTTGGGGTCGTATCCGTGTTGATTATTTTCCAGCCGGAATTACGCCGCGCCTTAGAGCAATTGGGTCGAGGTAAATTATTCAGTCGATCATCGATCCCAGATGCGGATGTAAGTCGATCGATTAATGAATTGATTAAAGCTGTAAATTACTTAGCGAAGCGAAAAATAGGGGCATTAATTGTCTTTGAACGAGACACAGGCCTTAATGAATATACGGAATCAGGCATTAAGATGGAATCGCGGATGAGTTCCGAACTGTTAATCAATATCTTCATTCCGAACACCCCGTTGCATGACGGAGCAGTTATTTTGCGTGGGGGGCAAATTGCGGCTGCAGCCTGCTATTTACCGCTGTCTGAGAATCCATTTATTAGTAAGGAGCTTGGAACACGCCATCGGGCTGCGATTGGGATCAGTGAAGTAACAGATGCCATTTCAGTGGTTGTATCGGAGGAAACAGGACAAGTATCTCTCGCTATCAATGGATTGGTTGTACGGGATATCAAGGAAGAATCATTAATTTCTAAGTTATATACGGAGCTGACACCAAAACCGAAGATCTCGGATAAGACACCTTTCTGGAAGCGGAAAGGAGACCAAAATGGATAAATGGTTAAATAATTCAAATTTTTCCAAAGTCATTGCTTTAGTACTAGCTATTATACTGTGGGCCATTGTACATTTAGATGATACGGCGGCGCCGCCGCAAGTGGCCTCCTTAATCGATGTTAAAGTGATTGATGATGTGAAGATTCAGACTGTCGGACTAGATAGCAGTCGTTTTATACTGCATAAAATCACGCCAGAAGTCGTTCGCATTCAAGTGAAAGGGAAAACTTCTGCGCTTACTTCCGCCATGCCGGAAGATTATCGGGTGAAGCTGGATGTTACCGGATTAGACGAAGGAACGCATACGTTAAGTTTGACCACGGAGATGCCCAAAGGGATCCAACTCATCTCGATGTCACCTTCAAGCGTCCAGGTCGAGCTGGAAGAGAGGCAAACCAAAGAGATGGATGTAAGTATCACCACAACGGGTTCGCCTGCCAAAGGTTATACAGCTGGACAGCCGATCATCTCGCCAACCAATCGGGTACATGTGACACTACCTGCGAGTCAGATGAAAGATGTTCAATCCGTCAGCGCAACGATAAATATTGATGGTGTTGTTAATTCCGTGAAGCAGAAGCGGTTAAAGCTGACCGCGTATGATAAGACAGGGCATGAAATGAAGGATGCGATTATTACGCCGCCAGTGGTAGAGGTGGAGATACCTATTGCCAAACCGTTCAAATCGGTGCCGCTGCAGATTAATTTTGTCGGGAAACTACCGGATGGATTGGCGATTTCATCCATTAAACAGAGCGCAAATCAAGTGGCAATCTATGGACCGCAGAATGTGCTCGACGGGATTGATTTCTACGATTCAATACAGATTGATTTAAGTAAGCTGACCGAGACGACAACACTCTCGCTACCTCTTCCTGTTCTTGGAAAAGTTGAAAAGATTGAGCCGAGCAGTGTAAACTTTGAAATAACGATCGTGCCTGCCGTTCAGCGTCAGTTGGATAAGGTGCCGATTACATTGAATGGTCTAAATGAGCAACTCAAAGCAACCATTCAAGAACCTGCGAGTAAAGTGATGTCTGTGACATTAGAGGGTGCACCGGATCTTGTGAACAGCTTGAAGCCTGAAGATGTACAACTGATAGCGAATCTGAGTGACTTGCCTCCAGGGGTGCATCAAGTCGCGCTGAAGGTGAATTCACCGAACTTTGTTCGACAGGTGAATACAGAACAGCTGTATGTGAAAGTGTTGATTGAGGATAAGATCTCCAAACCAACAGATTCAAAGGGGCAGCCGGAGGCACCGAAGCCTCCAACAGATACCTTGCCGGTGGATACGGGAGAAACGCCGCCGCCAACGACTGACCCGAATCCGCCTGAGACAGATCATGCTGCAAATAGCGGAACCGACATAAAGGAATAAGAGTACAATAAACATAATAATTTCGTATAGAGAGAGGTCGCAATAAATGGGGAAATATTTTGGAACAGATGGGGTTAGAGGCGTTGCCAACCGTGAGTTGACAGCAGAACTCGCTTATAAAATCGGAAGATGCGGCGGGTATGTGCTAACGCGGCAAGCGGATAAGCCTAAAGTCATTATTGGTATGGATACACGTATTTCGGGTTATATGTTGGAATCAGCGCTTGTGGCTGGCTTGCTATCGATTGGTGCGCATGTCATCCGGATTGGTGTTGTATCGACACCAGCTGTAGCCTATCTAACACGTGTGCTGGGTGCGGATGCAGGCGTTATGATTTCCGCATCACACAATCCGGTTGAAGATAACGGAATTAAGTTTTTTGGCGGCGATGGATATAAATTATTCGATGAGACGGAACTGGAGATCGAACGTCTGATGGATGCGGAAGTCGATGAGTTGCCACGTCCGATTGGCGTAGATCTTGGAACCGTGACGTGGGATGATCAAGCGAAATACAAATATACGGAGTTCTTAGCATCTACCGTATCGAAGCGTTTTGAAGGATTAAAAATCGTACTAGACTGTGCGCACGGATCTGCCTATGAATTAGCGCCGAAACTGTTCCGTGATCTTGGGGCAGAGGTCATTACGATCGGGGCAGAGCCGAATGGTCTTAACATTAATGACCACTGCGGATCCACGCATCCTGAACAATTGAAGGTTGAAGTCGTGAAGCATGGTGCTGATTTAGGCTTGGCGTTCGACGGGGATGCAGACCGGTTGATTGCCGTGGATGAGAAGGGTGAAGAAGTCGACGGCGATTATATCTTGTGTATTTGCGGAGATCGGATGAATCGTGAAGGCAAGTTGAACGATGGAACAATCGTAACGACTGTAATGAGTAACATTGGCTTCTTCAAAGCTACGGATCGTTTGAACTTGAATACAGCGCGTACGGCGGTCGGTGACCGTTACGTGATGGAGGAAATGCGTCGCGGGGGCTATAACCTAGGCGGGGAGCAATCCGGCCATGTTATTTTCCTGGATTATATTACGACAGGCGACGGTATTCTTACGGGCATTCAATTGGTGGAAACATTGATCGAATCGGGTAAGAAGCTAAGCGATTTGAAATCGATGATGGACAAATACCCGCAAGTGCTTGTCAATGTGCGAGTAGCAGATAAGAGCAAATATCCTCACCCTGCGATCGATGATGCCATTGCGAAGGTAGAACGTGAACTAAGCGATAATGGACGCGTCTTAGTACGTCCTTCAGGCACAGAGTCCCTGATTCGCGTGATGGCGGAAGGTCCAGACAAAGTTCAATTGGAATCATATGTTGCGCAAATTGTCGATACCGTGCGAGAAGCGTTAAGTTAGATGAGAACGTGGGCCCTTTTGACAGCATATGTTGTTCAAAGGGCCTTTTTCATAGCAGGCAGGATTGACGAGTTGCCAAATGAGATACAGGTGTATATAATAGCTAGTATGATTTCAGAAGGAAAGGCAGGGTAGAGGTTGGATCCATTAAGCGCCAGGGCTTAACCGCACAGAACGGAGAATATTGTGCAGGGTAAGTCGACGAGGTGAAGGTGTTCGAAACATTCGGCGGGGACCTTCCGGTATTGCATCATACCGTATGGCTGTAACGGAAAACGAGTTGGCAACGGCTCGGACAACGTTAGGGCGAGATGCTTCATATGCACTCATTTCCTGAGCCGCGAGGCGGTCAGGGTATTATTTGATATATATAAAATCATGGATGTGTATTGCACAGAAGGGGAAGTGCCGGTCGGATGAGACCGCAGCTGCATTCATGACGATGCTTGTTTTGGCATGGAAGAGGATATTTGATAATTGAATAGGCTGCGGATAATTCTTGGTAGCTTCCGAGTATGTGACGATGTACGTCCCATTAAACGGAGGTTACGGAATATGTGTGGAATCGTAGGTTATATTGGGAAGCGGGATGCGCAATCGATCTTGGTGGAAGGCTTGAAGAAGCTGGAGTATCGTGGGTATGATTCAGCAGGGATTGCGATGTATACAGAGGACGGTCTGCGCGTGAAGAAAGCCAAAGGACGGCTGGCGGTGTTGGAATCGCAGTTGGACGGAGCTCCTTTGGTCGGAAACGTTGGGATCGGACATACGCGTTGGGCGACGCACGGTAAGCCATCGGATGCGAACTCCCACCCGCATACGGATATGACACACAAGTTCTCTGTCGTGCATAACGGCATTATTGAGAACTACACGGAATTAAAAGAAGATTTAATCGCAAGTGGTGTGAAGTTCGTGTCGGAGACCGACACCGAAGTCATCTCACACTTGGTTGCGCGTGAATATGACGGTGATATCGTCAAGGCTGTACAAAAAGCGATTCAGCATCTGCGCGGCGCTTATGCGCTTGGGGTGTTAACGGAATATGAACCAGATCGCTTAGTAGCCGTAAGAAATGCAAGCCCGTTGATTATTGGCATCGGGGAAGGTGAACACTTTATCGGATCGGATATTCCGGCGATTCTCGAGCATACGCGTAATGTGTTCATTTTGAACGACGGCGAAATGGCTGTCTTGACAAAAGACACTGTCGAATTGATGACAATCGAGGGGAACTTTATTTCTCGGGAAATGATTCATGTCGATTGGGACGCGGTTACAGCGGAAAAAGCGGGATATGATCATTTCATGCTCAAAGAGATTTACGAGCAGCCGAAAGCCTATCGCGATACGATGCTGGGTCGTATAAATACAGAGTCTTTAACTGTATCCTTACCTGAATTGAAGTTAACGAAAGAAAAAATTGCGGCGATTCGCAAGGTGCATATTGTGGCTTGTGGGACGGCGTATCATGCAGGTCTCGTTGGCAAAACAGTCATTGAGACGAGTGCTCGCATTCCGGTCGAAGTAGAAGTTGCATCGGAATATCGCTATCGTTCGCCATTAATCACACCGGAAACGCTGGTGATTGTAGTCAGCCAATCCGGAGAGACGGCAGATACGTTGGCAGCGCTTCGTGAAGCGAAGAAACATGGTGCACATGTACTCGCGATTACGAACGTTGTGGGAAGCTCAGTAGCGCGTGAAGCGGACAGCGTCATGTTGACGCTAGCGGGGCCAGAGATTGCTGTTGCTTCGACAAAAGCTTACTCATCGCAATTGATCGCATTCTTCTTGCTTGGTGTGTACTTGGCAGAGACGCTGTCGACACAAGAGCAGGCATGGACGAAGTCGATTGTGGCGGCAATGCTATCATTGCCTGAGCAAGTAGAGTCAATTCTCGAGAATACCGATGCGCTTCGCACGTATGCGGAGAGCATCGCAGAACACGAGCATCTGTTCTTCATCGGACGCGGCGTGGACTACGCTGTCGCTCAAGAGGGATCCTTGAAGCTCAAGGAAATCTCCTATATTCACTCCGAAGCCTATGCGGCAGGTGAATTGAAGCATGGTACGCTAGCACTGATCGAAGATGGCATTCCGGTCATTGCACTGGCAACCCAAAATGCATTGTTGGAGAAGACCGTTAGCAACATTAAAGAAGTGAAAGCACGCGGCGGCGAAATCTTCGGGATCTCGGATGTTAACGAAGTGAAAGCCCTTGGCAAAGCCGTGGACGAAGTCTTCGGCATCCCAGCGACAAATGCGTTGCTGACGCCGGCATTGTCTGTCGTACCGTTACAGATCATCTCTTACTACGCATCGCTTGCGCGTGGCAACGACGTGGATAAACCGCGGAATTTGGCGAAGAGCGTGACGGTGGAGTAAGAGGGATGGGGAAATAGTGAGTTAGTGCAATGCAAATAAATTCCTTTACCGGCAATTAAAAGTCATATCAGAGTCGAGCAGATGAAGGATTATTTCCTGACATTTGCTCGGCTTTTCTTTTGGGGCAGGGGCGGGAATTAGGGGGAAGGGAAGGGGAAAAACAGGGCATTATCTCAAAGGCTTTTCTCAGGCTTCTCAAGGCTTCTAAGCTTTGGATCGGGATTTGTCCTGGCATTGCTCAGGCTTTTACTCAGGCTATTCCTGTGCCCTATACCCCTGACTTATCCCTGCCTTTTGATACGACTTTAAATTGCATTTCCCAAGGCTCACCTGACCCCTGATCTCTGTCTTTGCCCTGCATTTCACTATACGAGTTTAATTTGCTCGAGTTGTCAGATAAATTAGGGTGAATAGGTAGAAAAGGCGTAGCGACGGGCTTTTTATGAGATGGAAAGCGTGGTGGTGGGGCGATACGACTTTATTTCCGTTACATAGTTAGTGTTCGAGTTCAATGACATTAAAGTTAGTGTCTTGACAATAGAGTTGGTGTCTACAGCAAAATAATTTATATCTAATGGCTTCGCCTTTTGTTATTGTCAAAAGAAAATAAAGTATTAGACCAGAAAATAAAATTGTAGACTGGCTGAGTGCCCTTCCGGATACGGCCCGACGAGACGACCGGCGGCAGTCAGCAGCTGGTGTGAATGAAGACAACCCTTAAATAAGTAAATAGGTGTCAGAAGACAAGAACATAGTCCCATTGCCGATTTGATAATCATCTAAATATACCGTCAATGTTATGTTCTAATTCAAACGTCGGACCGCCGGGCGTACCTACGGCCGACCCTCACTCGCCAAGTTCCCAGCCAGCTGCAGCATCAGCGTTGGGACTAAACCCAATAGCAACAGGTAGGAGTGCTGAGCAGGACAGTCCTTTAATAGTAGTGAAGTGCCCAGCACAGGGGAGGGTGAATGTTGAGGAAAGCTGGGAACAGGACGGGGGCTATGGCCGCAAGGGGACAGTCCGAAGGGCATGGTCAACACTGTCATCGGTGGCGCGTCTTCCGCCAGACTAACTGGGCACCGCAGGCTACACATGTGGAGTGCTGTTCACTGTTAGTACGGAAGGATAATTAAATCGGAGATGTATTGGCGGAAATAGCTAAGAGGGGCGATGAACCCCTCTTTTTTGTTGAATTAATGTTGACTTGACTCTTGAATTAAACTATGACCGCAATAAGGCGATCAGGTGATTACAAGTCAATTATATGTTCTTTTTTAAATAATAATGAGTTTCGGAGGTTGATGTTCAAATTTCCCGAAATCACTCGGCTAGTGTTGCATTTGGATAATGATGAACCAGGGAGGGCAACTGCTTCGGCTATCCAGGCTGCGCGGCGAGAAGACCCTCTCGTCCCGATGAATGTAAACATGAAGGGGGAACGGAATAGATTATTAGTAGTTGGGAAGGTGGGAGAAATACGGCTGCAACCCTAAGAATACATTGTCTTTTTTCTGGTAAAATAGAATTCAAACTATAAGGCAGGTAGAAGGAGTGCGTCAATGATTTATTTGAGAAGCTTTAAGCTTTCTGATTATACGGATCGAAATCCCAACATATACCCTGATTATGTATTTAAGCACGTGGCTGGAGAGGTGCTTTTATTTGATCGAATTACTGTGTTATATGGCAATAACGGTAGCGGAAAATCCACTTTACTCAATGTAATTTCCAACAAGCTAGGAATCTCGGGGGCTGAAAGAATGACAAGCTATGGGCATAGTATTTACGCTCAGCGATTCCTTGATTTGAGTAGCTATCAGCTTGGGCATGATGAGCAAGAGCATGAAATCAGGCAACTTCCAGAAGGAAGCCGATATATGAAATCAGAGGATATTTTATATGAGATCAAGAAGATACAGCAATCTTCCGTGCTGCGTCAGGGAATAATGTATGAGCAGATTAACAAAGGGATGAGCAAGGCTCAGGCGGCACAATATGAAGCTACGTATGCGTTTAAGAAGAAGCTGGAGAACATTCAATTTTCACAAGAAAAATACTCTAATGGAGAAACGTCCATGCAGGTTTTTGAGGAATATCTGCTACCTGGGCAATTGTATTTATTGGACGAGCCGGAAACGTCACTTTCTCCTGCCAATCAAATAAGAATGGCAGAACAAATAAATGAGCTGGCACGATATTTTGATAGTCAATTTATTATTGCTACTCATTCTCCCTTTGTTTTAGGCACGTTACATGCAAAAATTTATAATCTGGATGCCAAGCCTCTTCAAACAGCAGAATGGTTTGAACTAGACAATGTACAATTTTTTTATCAATTTTTCAATAAGTATAAGCAATTGTTTGAATGAGAGTAGGACAGACACAGACTAAGAAAATAAAGTTATAGACTGACTGAATGCCTTTCCGGATGCGGACTGGCCCAAGTGATAGGCCCGGCGGCCATCAACTGCAGGGCGATCACCAGTCCATGCTCAGTCTACTACGTTATTTTCTCCGAACAGTGTCGGTTTGCGGTACGTACACCTTCTCCTGGATATTCAGTCTAAACCTTATTTCTCAAAGGCTGACGATTCCTCAGCTCCAAAACCTTGTAGAATCAACAATTCCAGTCTAGAACTATATTTTCTTCATACAGAGCTGTGACCCTTATTGTGGACAGTAAAAAACAGCCTTTAACTATCTAGAAGATGACCTCTGAAAAAATTTCCACAACTACCCGCTAGTTCTACTAACGGGTAGTTTTTTATGGGGATTTTCAAATTTGCTTGGTTTTTAATTGTTAATAATCGCATAAAACACAATGACGAGGTTTTGCACACTCTCTTGACAACCCCAAATAGTATGCTAATCTATTACTGACAGACAGTCGGTCTATAACAAGGAGATGTAAAATAAATGAGAGTTGTAAAAGAAGCGGAGGAACGCAGGAACGAAATACTTGATGCGGCGGATGAGCTTTTCGGTCAGAAGGGCTTTGACGGCACAAGTACAAACGATATTCTCGAAAAGGTCGGAATTGCGCGGGGAACGCTGTATTATCACTTCAAGTCGAAGGAGGATATTATGGATGCGCTGATTGAGCGGTATAATGTCCGTATTTTAGGTGCGGCGGGGGAAATCGCTGCAGATAAAAGCATACCCGTAATCGAGCGTGTGATCCGCGCTGTAATGGCACTGAACATAAGTGGCGGAAGCAGCAGCAAGGAAATTATGGAACACATTCACAAGCCGCAGAACGCGCTTATGCATCAGAAAATACAAAAGGTCATCATCAATGGCGTTCCGCCGATACTGACGGGAATCATCTGCGAGGGCATTGAGCAGGGGCTATTCAGCACACCGTTTCCGTATGAATGCATGGAGATGGTTGTGATCTATGCGAATACCGTTTTTGATGATGATATGGTTACAATGACGAACGAGGAGCGCGGTGCACGAATGCTGGCGTTTGTTTGCAACGTAGAAAGGCTGCTCGGTGCAGAAAGTGGAAGTCTTATGGAGACGATGCAGATGTTTGGTAGAGGTGATGGAAGCGGCGATGAATAAATCGGGAAAATCCTTCAGAAAATTCCTTCTATTGTGGTCGGGACAGCTTATTTCATCAATAGGAAGCGGGCTTACGTCGTTCGGGCTGGGGATTTATGTTTACCAGCAGACGGGAATGGCATCGGCAATGGCACTTGTAACCTTGCTTGCGTTTATGCCGTCGCTTCTCTTAAGCGCCTTTGCAGGAGTGCTTGCGGACCGCTATGACCGCAGACTTTTAATGGTGTTAGGCGACGGTCTTTCCGCGATAGGACTTGTATTCATCCTAATTTGTATGCTTCGCGGAGAAGTGCAGCTATGGCAAATTTGCGTGGGAGTTACAATAAGCTCGGTGTTTTCATCGCTGCTTGAACCCGCATACAAAGCTACGGTTACGGATTTACTTACTGAGGAGCAGTACACAAAGGCAAGCGGTCTTGTCCAGGTGGCGGGCTCGGCAAAATTTCTGATTTCTCCTGTAATTGCGGGATTTTTGCTCACTGTTTCGGATATCAAGCTGTTGCTTGTCATCGACATTTGCACTTTTTTTGTCACCGTTACTACGACTCTTGCTGTACGCAGCGGTCTTGCTTCCAAGACATGCGCACAGGCAAAATCGTTTATCCACGAATTCAAAGACGGTTGGAGCGCAGTTTCTAAGAACAGAGGTGTGCTTGTTCTTGTGATCATGACATCGGTGCTGACATTTTTCCTCGGAGTTATTGAAACACTTTCCATACCGATGTTGCTTGCTTTTACGGACAGCTCCGTCGTAGGGATGCTTGAAACCATTGTCGCTTCGGGAATGCTCGTATCCAGTGTGATCATAGGATTTCTTCCAATAAAAAAAGGCTATGTGAAAATCCTTTCGATTTCGCTGTTTTGTGTAGGAATATTTATGGCGGGGTTCGGATTGCGCGAAAATATTGTCTTGATCTGTATTTCGGGATTTCTCTTTTTTGCAATGATGCCGTTTGCAAACGTAAGCCTGGATTTTCTGGTTCGCACCAACATTGATAATTCCGTTCAGGGCAGAGCGTGGGCACTTATCGGAATCATTTCTCAGCTTGGATTTGTTGCCGCTTATGCGCTTTCGGGTGTGCTGGCGGATTATGTGTTCACTCCTTTATTCGTTGAAGGTGGCGTGCTTGCTGACAGTGTGGGAAAGGTCATCGGCACGGGCAGCGGCAGAGGAACGGGATTTCTCATTATCATCGCTGGGATGCTGTTATGTGTGACTTCGGTCATTCTGTATAACTTAAAATCGATTAAAAAGCTTGAATACAGAGGTGACTTATGTATTACAGAATAATTCGCAATGACATATCAAAAAGCAAACTGATCACGTTGACAACGATGATATTTGTTGCTGCCGCGGCGATGCTTGTTTCGCTCGCGGTGATACTCGTCGTCAATCTTTCGGGCGCGATAGATACGCTTATGACGCGGGCAGAAACTCCGCATTTTATGCAGATGCATTCGGGTGAAATTGATACTGATCGGCTAACGGAATTTGCGGAGCAGAACAGCAATGTCGATGAATTTCAGGTGCTAGAATTTCTCAACATGGACGGCGCTAGGATTATATTAGGCGAAAATTCGCTTGCAGATAATGTTCAGGATAACGGATTCAGCATCCAGAGCGAAAAATTCGATTATCTTCTTGATCTTGACGGAAACATCATAAACGTATCCGACGGCGAGCTTTATGTTCCAATAAGCTATATGAGGGACAGCACCACAAAGGTTGGTGATAAGGCAGTAATAAGCGGGAAGGAATTTACCGTTGCGGGATTTCTCCGCGATTCACAGATGAATTCTATGCTCTCTTCCTCAAAGAGATTTCTTGTAAGTAGAAATGATTACGCGGAAATTAAAAACCTTGGAAGTACGGAGTATCTGATTGAGTTCAGATTAAAGGATTTGTCGGCGCTCGGCGCATTCGAAACTGCTTATGCCTCCGCAGGACTTGAAGCGAACGGACCAACGATTACATATCCGCTTTTCAAAACGATCAACGCAATTTCCGACGGGATGATGATTGGGGTAATCCTTCTTGTTAGCGTGCTTGTCGTTGCTATCGCTTTTATGTGCATACGCTTTACGCTGCTTGCGAAAATCGAAGACGACTACCGCGAAATAGGCGTTATGAAGGCAATAGGGCTGCGTGTTTCCGACATAAAGAAGATTTATCTTGCCAAATACGCGGCTATTGCGGCGGCAGGCTGTATTCTCGGTTTTGCACTCTCGTTCGTATTCAAAGGCATGCTTCTTGAGAATATACGACTTTATATGGGTGAAAGCGATAATTCTTCTTTTGCCGTAGCTTTCGGAATCATCGGCATACTGCTTGTATTCCTTGCAATTCTTGCCTATGTAAGCGGAGTGCTGAGACGTTTCCGGAAAATATTTGCCGCGGAAGCCATACGCTTTGGCACTTCACAGGAAAAAACCGCAGGTGCAAATCGTTTTTCCCTAAGCGGAAACAGGCTTTTTGGCACGAATATTTTTCTCGGTATCAAGGATGTTCTCGCAAGGAAAAGACTTTACGCCACAATGCTTGCGGTGCTTGTGATTTCGGCATTTATCATTATTGTTCCGCAGAACCTGTACAACACGATTTCCTCAAATAGCTTCATCAAATATATGGGGATAGGGAACTACGATATGCGCATGGACATTCAACAGACCGACAATATATCTGAAAAAGCCGCTGAAATATTAAAGACGATGAAAAGCGACAGTGCCATTTCACAGTATGCCGTGCTTACAACAAAAACTTTCAAAGCAAAGACGGCGGACGGCTCGGAAGAAAATATAAAAATTGAGCTCGGCGACCATTCGATATTCCCTATAGAATATTCCCAGGGCAGAGCACCCGCGGCAGAAGACGAAATTGCGCTTTCGGCTTTGAACGCCGATGAGTTGAGCAAAAAGGTCGGCGAAGTCATTCCTCTGGTCATTGAGGGGAAGGAGAAAAATCTCACGGTAAGCGGAATTTATTCCGACATCACCAACGGTGGCAAAACCGCAAAGGCTGTTTTCACCGACAATTCGGCCGACATCATGTGGTTCGTTATCTGTGCGGAGCTTTCGGATCCATCTCTTGTCGACGAAAAAACTTCGGAATATGCGGACAGGTTTGCTTTTGCTAAGGTTTCAGACATTGATAAATTTGTTACACAGACATTCGGCTCGACAATAAGCTCCGTTAAAAAAGCATCCTATGCCGCAATTGCCGTTGCGCTGATGATAACGGTACTGGTTACACTGTTGTTTATGAAAATGCTTGTTGCAAAAGACAGATATTCCATTGCTGTCATGAAAGCGTTCGGTTTTACTAACTCGGATATTACGGCGCAGTATGTTTCGCGTTCGGTATTCGTTCTGATTGTCGGAGTTGTTCTCGGCACGCTTCTGGCGAACACGCTCGGAGAGATGCTTGCGGGCGCGGTCATCTCCACGTTTGGAGCGTCGACGTTTCATTTTGCGGTCAATCCGCTTTCGGCGTATCTGCTTAGTCCGCTGATGATGATAGGCTCGGTACTTATCGCAACAATGATCGGCACATCGGGCGCAGGACAAATTAAAATTTCCGAAAATATAAAGGAGTAGGCATATGAAGAAGATTATTATCGGTGACCATATCGTAAAATCTTTCGGCGAGGGCGATGAGAAGCGCAATGTTCTCGATGAAGTGTCCGTTGAAATAAACGAGGGCGAGTTCGTTGCGGTTATGGGACCTTCAGGCTCGGGCAAATCGACGCTGATGTTTGCGCTGAGCGGAACGGATGACGTTAATAGCGGAAAGGTCGTTTTTGACAGCAGGGAAATATCGGCGGTCGGGGAGAATGAGCTTGCAGATATACGCAGAACAAAAATGGGATTTGTTTTTCAGCAGCCGACGATGCTAAAAAATCTGAATATCCTCGACAACATCATTCTTCCGTCCATGCGCGGCAACCGAAAAAACGCCGTTAAAATTACGGAGAAGGCAAGAGCACTTATGAAAAGGACAGGCATTGCGGAGCTTGAAAAGCGTAACATTACACAGGTGTCGGGAGGTCAGCTTCAGCGTGCGGGAATTTGCCGTGCACTTATGAACAGCCCGCAAATCATCTTCGGCGACGAGCCTACGGGTGCGCTCAACTCCAAATCTGCGCAGGAGATTATGGACATATTCTTCGAAATCAACGCGGACGGTACTGCGGTTATGCTTGTAACTCACGACGCCAAGGTTGCGGCGCGGACGGAGCGCATTATGTTCATGCGCGACGGGAAAATCGTAAGCGAACTGAAGCTTCCGAAGTTTGACGGGACGGATATGGATGGCAGGGTCGAGAAAGTTACGGTGAAAATGTGGGAAATAGGAATATGATTTGTGACATTAGTGATTGTTTCAGGAAAATAAAGGAATAGAATAAAAATTAAAGGCGCATCGTCCTATATCTGAATGACGCGGCGGAGACTCGGCAGCGGCGCACCGAGAAAGCAGTCGCCTTGTTGAAGTAGGGGCGCTTGCAATAAGACGCATTTCAATTCTAGCCCAAGGAGGCGGCAATCCATTGTCCATAAATAAGAGTCCGATCGTAACTGATTTCCGAGAATGGCTGCGAACCCAGCCGGTCCAGAAGACTAGTTCGACCTTACTGTACGACGACATGCATTCGCAGTCGGGAGAAAGCTTGTCTGTCATCTACCAACCTTTTGACGCCCGAAAGAGGGGACATTGGCATGACGCTGGGTTGATCGAGGATTTTCTGGTCACCACCGGTTGCCGGGGAGGGAAGGTACTCGATTTCGGTCCGGGGGACGGATGGCCTTCCTTGGCACTCGCTCCGTTTGTTCAAGAAGTCATTGGAGTTGACGCCTCATCGCTGCGCGTGGCTGTTTGCCAAGAGAACGCCAACCGGCTCGGTATCGGCAACGCCCGCTTCGTTCATTACTTGGCAGGAGAGAGACTGCCCTTTCGGGACGAGGAGTTCGATGCGGTAGTTGCGGCATCTTCGCTTGAGCAATGTCCCGATATTCCGGGGATTCTAAGCGAGCTTCACCGGGTTTTGAAGCCGGGGGGACGGCTCAGGATGGCTTATGAATCGCTCTCGGCTTATGAAGGCAAGAAGGAGATCGAAATTTGGCTTCGGGAAGGTTTAGACAGCTTCACCGGCCTTCTCATCTACCTGCGGGACATCCCGAATGAGAAGGTGGAGCATGTCAACTTGCGGCTTACTCTGCCGTATGCCGCAGCGGTGAAGCTTCTCGGCGGCGATGCCGAAGCGATAACGTTGGAGCGGATTCTTGCCAGCAAGGAGGCCCTTCAGCCTTATCTGGCCGGAATCTGTACCTATACGTTAACCCATCCCGGCGGAGAGTCTTGGATCGCCCTGCTTAAAGAAGCGGGATTCTCCACCGCCCAGGGTACGCACAATGCAGGCAAGCTGGCGGTTCAACTCATGCAGAGTTTGCCGTCGGACGAAATGGGTGCCGTATCGCTGGCTCAAGCTCAGGCAGCCATTGCCCAGACGGCCCCGTTTGTCTCTTTTCTCCCTGCCCCAATTGATGAGCATCCTATGATCCTCGCCGTGAAATAATGGAATGGGAAAATTAAATATCACCCATTCTTCTAATGGCTTCGTCCTTTGTTATCAAGGGACGAAGCCTTTTTCATTAGGTCATATTGTAAAGTGGGTTAAATGTCGCGAAGTCTTACTTCATATGGCGTTTACGGTATTCGCGCGCCGTCATGCCAAGGTGCTTATGACAATACGCGGTGAAATACGAGGGGTTGGCGAATTCGAAGATATCGCTGATGTCACGAAGGGGCATGTTCGTATGAACGAGAAAATTTTTGATAGCTGCGATCCGCTCGCTATGAATGTACTCGAGTACGGTAATTCCTACTTCGGTCTTGAAAAGCCGAGATAGATAATTCGGATGTAAGCAGATCGTATTTGCCACATCCTCTATGGATAGTTTTTTTTCGATATTCTTTTTGATATAGGAAATGACTTTGTTGATGGTGGGGGAATACGTGTATGACTTATGGGTCGTTACGATACGAATGAAGCTTTCCAACATCATGTACTCGATTTTGACCGTCTTAGCAACGGTATCACTCTCATCGATTACATTAATATAATGGTCACTTAGGATAAAGGCGGATTCCGAATCCACGCCAGCTCCGATGATCGCTCTCGTAAAGATCGTGCAGCTTGCGATTAACGAATTTTTGAGGGAATTGAGCGGTTTGTGCGAGAGATTGGCGCGTTCGAGCAGGTTGATTTCATTGAGTAGGCTGATGCTCTCTTCGAGATCGGGCTTCTGAATCGCTTGAACGAGCTTTTTCTCTAAGGCATAGGGGGGATGGCTGTAATTCTGATATCGGTTCTTCACCATGTTTCGTTCCAAGATTAATTTTATATCATCCAAAGCGAAATCTCCTATTCTTGTAAGATGTGATTACGTAATAGGCAAATTTTATTTAATTGTTATTCAATAAAATTTAAATGTATAATTCGTAATTTTTGTTTGAATATCATAATTTACAATTATTTTATCGTCTATAATTTGATATGTAAAGGCTTACATAAATAAATGAAGAGGGGTAAGCAGATGAAAAAGAAATTAAGTGCCATCGTGTTATCCGCCGTTTTATTATCTTCTTTAGTCGCATGTGGAGGGAAAGCCAACGAGGGTTCGATCCCATCCAACAATGCTGATACCGCAACGAAAAGTACGGGTAAAAAAGCAGTTATTACGATCATTCAGAACAAAGTAGAAATTCAGGAACAGCTTGAGGCAGCTGTGAAAGAATTTAACAGCTCTCAGGATCAAGTGGAAGTTCAGACGCTTGGGGTTGCCGGAGACAATTTAACGACCGTACTGCAGACGCAGTTTGGTTCGGCACCTGAGAAGGCGCCCACCATTTTCACCACAGCTTCGGGATCTGAATTCGAGAAGTTCCTTCCTTATATGGCGGAGCTAGGCGATATGAAATCTGCATCATTAATTCTTGATGGGCAAGACAAACCAGCCATGAAAGATGGTAAATTATACGGTTTGCCTGTTGCACTAGAAGGATTTGGCTTAATTTATAACAAAGATTTGTTCAGTAAAGCCGGCGTGAAACCGGAAGATATAAAATCCATTGATGACTTAGTTGCTGCAAGTGTAAAGCTAGAGCAGCAAGATGGTGTGAAGCATGCAATCGCTTTTGCGGAAGAGTCTTATTTCCGATTTATGCATTTATTTAATTGGCCTTTTGCATTAATGAACAATACATCAGAGGTCATTGGAAAGATTAATTCCGGTGAGGTTAAAATTCAGGATATTCCTGAAATGAAGTCGTTCGCGGCCGATTTGGATAAGATTAAACCGCATACGAATTTAAGTAAAAATACGTACGATGAGCAAGTTGCGGGCTTTGCAGAAGGTCAGTTCGCCATGATTCACCAAGGCAACTGGGCACAAACGTTATTGAACGATTATGATGTGAGCTTTAACTATGGTTTCTTGCCTTTTCCGCTGAATGGTAATGACGGAATCTCGATTGGCAACAGTAATTACTTCCGTGTGAATAAGCATGCGAGCAGCGAGCAGCAACAGGGTGCCAAAGCATTTTTGGATTGGTTGCTTACGAATCCAGCAGGACAACGTTATGTCACAGAAGAGTTCAAGTGGATTCCCGTATATAGCGGCTTCGATACAAGCAAAATGGATCCATTGTCCCAAGAAGTTAACCGTTTTGCAAGTGAAGGCAAAGCCGTTCCATGGGTATTTGACCAATTCCCAGCTGGGGCACACCAAGACTTCGCCAGTGAGATGGAAAAGTACTACGCGGGTAAAGAAACAAGCAGCGGTTTATTGGAAGGTCTTGAGAAAGTTTGGATGAACGCCGCTAAATAATTCCACAAATTCAAAGGCTGCTTTCTAGTAATAACTGGGCGAGCAGCCTTTGTACTTTCTTTTATAGATTGGATAAGGGGTGAAATCGTTGAAGAGAAGTCTAAATAACAAACTGATGGCAGCCGTCTTTATCGTTCCATCACTATTTATCTTTATCAATGTGGTCCTGGTCCCATTTGTCATGGGGCTGATCTACTCCTTTACGGATTGGAACGGCTTTAAGTTTGCTGGATCCCATTTTGTCGGGTTTACGAACTACGCACAAATTTTCAGTGATACAAAATTTATGACGGCATTTGGTTTGACGTTTAAATATGCGTTTTTCATGATCGTGTTCGTAAATGTCATTGGTCTAAGCTTAGCACTCCTCGTTACATCTAAAATTAAGACGAAAAACTTCTTGCGCTCTGTTTATTTTCTGCCCAATTTGATTGGCGGCTTAATTCTGGGGTTCATTTGGAAGTTCGTATTTACCAAATTTTTTGTTCAGGTCGGAGATATGGTGGGCAGTGACTCGATATTCTTCGATTGGTTGGATCATCCTACTGCGGCGTTCTGGGCCCTGGTCATCGTCGGTACTTGGCAGATGGCGGGATATGTCATGATCATTTATATCGCGGCGATTCAGAGCATTTCAGATGAGGTGCTGGAAGCAGCGGATATTGATGGGGCAGGGAAATGGTATCGTTTCCGTAAAATCGTATTTCCACTGATTATGCCGGCTTTCACGATCAGCTTGTTCCTCACGTTGTCTGGCTCATTTAAGCAATACGATACGAATATTTCACTCACCGGCGGCGGTCCATACGGGTCGACCGAATTGATTACGATGAATATTTTCAACACGGCGTTTAATTTAAATCAATATCCGTTAGCGCAAGCCAAAGCGATTGTTTTCTTCCTTGTGATCTTGATTGTGACCGTCACCCAGGTTGTTATTTCGAAGAAAAGGGAGGTTGAACAATAATGAAAAGAACTGCTACCCGATATCGAAATATCGCGCTAGAAGTTTGTGCATGGCTTCTCGGCATAATCATGATGCTGCCTATTTATATCATGATTGTGAATTCGTTTAAGGGGCGCAAAGAAATCTTCACGAACACCTTCGGTTTGCCGGATTCGTGGTCGTTTGCGTTCTATGCCAAAGCGATGGAGAAGATGAACTTCTTAACGGCGTTTAAAAATTCGCTGATCGTAACGGCTATAAGTATTTGTCTAATCATTATCTTTGCTGCGATGACATCATGGATGCTGGTTCGGATGAATAATAAGCTAGCCAATTTGATATTACTTGTGTTTGTAGCGACGATGTTAATTCCCTTTCAATCCGTGATGATCCCGCTCATGCAATATATGAGTAGTTGGGATATACCCGCTATTGGCTTTTCGATGGTGAATACGCATTATGGTCTAATTTTTATGTACATTGGGTTTGGGCTTAGCATGTCGGTGTTCTTATATCATGGGTTTATTAAAGGTGTGCCCGTAGCCCTTGAAGAAGCCGCGATGATTGAGGGATGCAACAAATGGCAGACATTCTGGAAAATCGTATTCCCGATGTTGATCCCCATTACGATGACGGTTGGGATTCTAAATTTGCTATGGATATGGAACGATTATCTCCTGCCATCGCTTACACTAAGCAGTCCGACGCTGCGGACGATTCCGCTATCGACGTTCTTCTTCTTTGGTGAATTTACGATTCAGTGGAATTTAGCCATGGCAGGACTCGTCGTGTCCATTATACCGGTTATCATTTTCTACCTTTTCGCGCAGAAATATATTATTAAAGGCGTTATGGCAGGGGCAGTCAAGTAGGAACAGAGTAGAGTAACAGCTTAGGAGGGCCTATAGATGAAGACAGGCTGGATTATTGAAGATCAAGGAAATAGGAAGGGCCTCTGGGTTAACGAAAGTATTTTTAATGTAGCCAATGGGTATCTGGGTGTCAGAGGAAATTATGAAGAAGGTTATGACGGAAAAGAGCCGACGATTCGCGGAACGTATATTAACGCGTTTTATGACATCACGCCGATTCAATACGGAGAAAGTGCTTATGCTTTCCCAGATACACAGCAAAAGCTTGTCAATGTGATCGATGTGCAGGACCTTCATATTCGCATAGGGGAGGAATCGTTCAGTCTTTTTGCAGGTCAGGTCGTCTCATATCGACGCTGGCTGAATATGAAAGAAGGCAAATACGTCCGGCTTGTGCATTGGATTTCACCGCAGGGGAAAGAGTTGGAAATCGAATTCACAAGAATGGCTTCATTCACCACCTTAGAACTATTCGTCATGGATGTGAAAATCACAAGAATCAACTGTGATGATGAAGTGACCATCACGTCTGGTATGAATGGAGACATTAGCAACTATACGAATAGTAATGACCCGCGTGTAGCGTCTGACCATGCCAAGCTGCTTCATGTTGTTCATACTGGGGTGCAGGATACGTGTCTGCAAATAGTTGCCGAGACAAGCAGGTCGCGGCTTCGAGTCGCTGCAACGACATTCCATGAGCTGACGCCATGCATAGAAGGTCGTCTGATTCAGACAGATACGAATCTCACGAAGGAATATGTTTTTCCGAAAGGGAAAGAGGTTCTGCGTCTAACCAAGTATAACGTATTTACCGATACGCGCAGACACGAGCAGCCTGAATTGTGTGGACTGGAGATTGTAAAGAGCGTTGTGAGTAAGGGCATCAAGCAGATTTGGAAGGAACAAGAGCTGTATCTTGAAGCATTTTGGGCGATGGCCAATATCGAGATTCAAGGCGATGCACCGTTGCAAGAAGGGCTTCGTTACAATGTCTATCAGCTGCTTCAATCCGTCGGAAAAGATAAATATAGTAATATTGCGGCAAAAGGGCTGAGTGGTGAAGGATACGAGGGTCATTATTTCTGGGATACCGAAATTTATATTTTACCGTTCTTCATTCTCTGTCAACCGGAATTGGCGAAGCAATTACTTCGATATCGTTATACGATCCTTGGTGAAGCGAAAATTCGTGCGAAGGAATTAGGTCACCGCAAAGGCGCGGCCTATGCATGGCGTACCATAACAGGGCAAGAATGCTCTGCCTATTTCCCGGCGGGAACGGCGCAATTTCATATCAACGGTGATATTGCTTATACCTATATCCAATACTATCTGGCTACGGGAGATGAAGCATTTATCGCTGAGTTTGGCGCTGAAGTGGTGTTTGAAACCGCACGGACTTGGATTGAGTTAGGGCATTTTGATGACGGTGTATTCAAAATTGACGCGGTAACGGGGCCTGATGAATATACCGCGATCGTGAATAACAATTACTATACCAATGTGCTAGCGAAGTATAATATGGAATGGGCTGTGAAGTGGTATCGACAGCTGAAATCTACTCATCCAGAAGCATGGGCTTCTTTATGCAATAGAATTGAGTTAACAGATGAAGAAATTATAATATTTGAACAAGCTGCGGCACAAATGTATTTGCCGTTTAACGACAAACTTGGCATTCACGAGCAGGACGATAGCTTTTTGTCCAAAAAAGTGTGGGATTTCGAGAACACGCCAAGAGCGAATTACCCGTTATTATTGAACTATCATCCGTTATTTATCTATCGTCATCAAGTGTTGAAGCAGGCAGATACGGTGCTTGCACACTTTTTAATAGAAGATGGAGTTTCTTCCGATGTGCTGAAAAGTTCCTATGATTACTATGAAAAAATTACGACACATGATTCTTCCTTATCCAGCGCCATTTATAGTATCATGGCATCCAAAATTGGTTACGCCGATAAAGCCTACTCCTATTTCATTGAAACGGCACGCATGGATTTAGACAATACCCATGGCAACACCAAGGATGGATTGCATATGGCCAATATGGGGGGGACTTGGATGGCCGTTGTTTATGGTTTTACGGGTGTGCGCATTAAGGAAGATCAGTTGGTACTGAATCCTGTTCTGCCAAAGGCGTGGGAAGGTTACAAGTTCAGCATGCAATACCGGCAAGCTCAAATTACCGTGGAAGTGAACACGAATGAAACAGTATTAATGGTGGACGCGGTTAAGCCCATTGTTCTTGAGGTGAAGGGGAAGCGGTTCAAAATCCAGACGGGGAAAATAAGAATAGCGATATAAGCTGGGCTTGAGGTACATGTGTATAGGGATTGAAGATGTACAAACTGGTATTGAAACCATGAAGTCGGCGCATAGATCGCTACTATAGTTAAAGATCAAAATGAGGAGCCAATGAGGCTCCTTATTTTGATCTTACATTGATATGTGATGAAATTCGATTTGGTTTTTTTGGTATATATTCATCTTTGCCCTTCCACAGGACTTTTTTAATATGGGTAACTCACAAAAACACAATAAACAACATGTAAGTCAGCGGAAAAATACATGTGCGCTTCTTACTTCTTTGTGCTAATATGGGGACTGCGAACGATGTAACCGTTGTCATTATTTGTGGGGGGCTCATATGTATAAACAACTGTTTGCGTACACCCAGAAGTACAAATTGAGTTACCGTATGATTGTTACGAATATGTGTATTGCTGTGTTACCCATTCTCCTGCTCGGATCGGTGGGTTATTTTTCGTATATTCATATTATGAAGGAAAATGCCTTAGACAATATGAGTCAGTTCGTGATTCAGACCAATAATCGATTGGATGAATACTTTAATCGGGTAGATCAGTTATCGAAGTCCATTTTCTATAATCGAAGTGTGCAGCAAATTATGGTCGTTAACAAGACATGGAAGGAATCTGATGCGCTGATGCACAATCTGAATTCTTACATGTTACTAGACCCTACCATTAAATCAGTAGGAATGATCAATAGTGAGGACTTCCGAATTGTCTCAACCGGGCAGTTGATGACACAGGAGCTTGAGTACATTCGTAACGAGCAGGTGAACAACCAGGTGAGTTATAAGATGCAAATCTCTCCTCCGCTGGAGAGTCAGGATCGAGGTATGGGGAAGGGACTGCTTGCATTCCGGAGTATTCGATCCATTCAGCAAAGCAGCTATTTACAAGGATTATACATCGGTGTAATGCTGCTAGATACAAAATGGATTCAACAAATTTTAGATACAGGTAATATGGATAACAAAGCGAGTCTTTTCATCGTGAACGATAAGGGTGACTTAATCGCCTCCTCCAATGCAAAGTTTGATTTTACATACGTTCAGAAGCATATGAGCGATCAGTCGGATGATCAAGTAGTCAATGTTCATATAGACGGCGTCAATTACTTATATCAATCATCACCGATTAAGAGTATGAATTGGAGGTTTATAGCATTTATTAATGAAGCTCAGCTACTAGATAAAGCTTCTGTTATTCAATGGAGCGTTATTGCTGTCATGATCGTCATGGTGCTTATCGTACTGCTTGTCGTTGTATCGTTTAATTTCCGTCTAACCCATCCTATTACGAAAATGGCGGATGCTTTCGATAGTGCAGCGAAGGGAGATTTCGATGCCAAGCTGAAATTCGGCTATAAAAATGAAATTACGGTCATTCAAGATCATTATAACAATATGTTGGATGAAATTAAGAAGCTGACAGGCAATTTGCTGCAATCGCAGCAGCAGTTGCATGAGACAGAGATGGATAAGCAAATGTTTCAATTAAACGCATTGCAGAGTCAGATCAATGCTCATTTCCTATATAATGTGCTGCACTCCATTCGCGGAATGTCTCTATCGAATGCCAAGAAGGAAGTAGCGATAGCCATTGACAACCTGGTCTCTTACTTTCGTTATATTACCCGGACAGATGAGTACGTATTGCTATATAAGGAACTGGAGCATCTTGAACGCTATATTGCGATACAGAAAATTCGTTTTGGAGACCGGCTGCAATTTAAGGTCTTCACGGATCCGGCGCTTAGAGGCCAGTCTATTGTCAAGCTGATTCTGCAACCGTTGGTTGAAAATGCACTATTTCACGGCTTGGAAGGAAAAAATGGTCGCTGGCTTATTCGTATCAAGGCTGTTGTACAGGATGATCAACATTTGATCATTAAAGTGCTGGATAATGGGATGGGGATGAGCAGTGAGAAGGTAGCCAGCCTACATGATGAGTTAAGAGGGAATGGCTCCTCAAGTTCAAGCGAAGAATCCTTGGGACAAGGGATAGGACTAGTCAATATTCACAAGCGAATTCAAATTTACTATGGCGAGCCGTATGGATTGACAATTAAGAGTTGGCACAATCGAGGGACATTAGTCACGATCAAAGTCCCTCTCAGGGACAAGGAGGGTCACAGCAATGTATAAGCTACTTCTAGTAGATGATGAGCCTTGGATTCTGAAGGACATGGAACAAATTATAGATTGGGAGGAAGCGGGATTTCAGATCGTTGCTAGTGTTAATGATGTCCAAATTGCGGAAAGTATACTGCGGCGACGTCAAATTGACGTCGTGATCAGCGATATCAGAATGCCGGGTAAAAGTGGTCTGGAATTGCTTACCTTCGTTAACCGAGTTACACCACATACGCTCGTTGTGTTTATGAGTGCATATAGTGAGTTCGCTTACGCTAAGCAAGCAATTGAAAATGGCTGCTTTAACTACATGCTTAAGCCAGTAAATGTCGATGAACTGCTTGAAACGCTGGACAGATGCGCTGAACGATTGTCTGCAAGAGTACAAGAGCAAAGTCTGAGACAAGCTTACGAGTATTCCATGATGCTGGTCGAGTGGGTAGAGAGTGATGTATCTGTACGGCGTGTGCAGGAGCAATTAGTCAGAACTGGAGCGACATTTCCTGCTGAGAGTCATTATGCCTTTGCTACAGTAAAGAGAAAAGAAATGCTGTCAGAGGCGGAGTTGTCTATACTAGACAGATTGCTGGAACAGTATGGGGTAACTATCTTCCGAGGTCGGGTAAGTTCATTCAAATGGACGTACTTACTTGGTTTTCCTGTATTGGGCGACTTTTCGGCCAGAAAGCTTTATCGTGAGGTCAAACAACATGCGGCTCGGCAAGGCTGGGATATAGGCATTAGCTCCATTGGAAGCCCCGAGGATCGGGCGGGGAGGCTTTATCACCAGGCAAGTATGATGGCGGATACCTCAAGCTTGAATCGGCCTGTTGGCATGTATCGATACAACAAACATATAAATTCTGCTGTACCTATCTTGCGAGAACAGATTAACAAAGCAACCCGAATTGAGCATCTGGAAGCGGCTTTGTTCGGCATAGGCAAGGGGATTGCGAATGGACGTATACATTTGAGTGGTCTAGTGGAACTTTACAACTTGCTAACGCAATCCCTGATTCAGTTATCGACGTTTGGCACAGAGGTACCTGAATCGATCACGGTACAAGATCTCCTGCTTCATTATGGCACACCGCATGATTTGCTGGAAGAACTGACGATGCGGATCGAGGAGCACAAGAGGAAGCCGAGTGATATTAACGCAATTCCGATTGTAGAGGGGATTACGAAGGATCTTGATCGGATGTATGCCCACCGTGTGTCCCTCAAAGAGATGGCTCAGAAGTATTTTATTAGCCCCAATTATTTAAGTCATCTATTTAAGCAGGAGAAGGGAACAAGCTTCATTAATTATTTGATCCAAAAAAGACTTGAAGCCGCCATTGATTTGCTGAAAAAAGACATCTCTCTTTACGAGGTAGGTCGGCTAGTAGGCTACGATGATTACGCCCATTTCAGTAAACTGTTCAAAAAGCACATAGGCATGTCGCCGCTAGATTATAGACAGCAGCATAAGCCTTAACTATGATAAGGACTGGGCCGTCTGTCAGCTCGTTGTTCACTTTGTCATATGATGTGGTGCGATATTTACGCACCGTCTAATATGTGTTTATGCCTCGCCATAGTGCGGGGCTTTTCTATTGTATAAGGAAATTATTCCTTGTGTTATTCAATTGTAGAACATCGTAATAAATGACAACATACCTTCCAACCTAAGCACATGTAACCCGTCACAAGGCTGTGTCACAATGAGAACAAAGAAAGTTATAGGTTGGTATGAGCGGCGAGGAAGGAGTGGCGATGTGACGGAAGCAGGACGTAAAGATATGACGGAAGCCCTCGAAAATGCAGACACAACGCAATCTGTGGACACAGGAGTACACCGTTTAACAGAAATGGAGATCGTGATTGAGGAACCTAATTGGAGCAATTATAGCTCAATCAGCGTTGCCAATTTCGGAGCACGCGCGGAGGAAGGCTATTGTAATGGAGAAGCCTTTCAGCGGGCTATTGATTATTGCAAACAGGCTAATGTTGCGGAGTTGACTGTTCCTGCAGGAGTCTATCATTTTTACGAGGGAAGGCATCCTGTTTTTGAGGGATTGCAGGATTTTCAGTTTGACGGGGGCGAATCGGAGTTTATTTTTTCGACAGTGTCAGCCTATTTCGTAATTAAGTATTGTACGCGTGCCATATTCAAAAACTTCACACTCGACTGGAATTGGGCCCGTGATCAGCTTGCCAGCATTGGTCAAGTACAGGAAGTAGCGACGGATCGATCCTATATTGATCTTCATTTTCCTGAGTATGAGACTTTGCCGGAGAAGCTGGATATTCGTACGTTTAACGCTATGGATCCCCGCACATTATCACCGGGCTGCTCGCTCGGGCGGGAATTCGGTCATGATCAGCTGGGTACGGCCGTGCTAAAGGATCGTAACACACTGCGAATCAGTCTTCCTGAAGCAAAGAGGGAGTTCTTCCACTTCCTTCAGCGGGAGCAGACCTACATTGTACGCCATTACATCTATGATGCGAATGCTTTCGAGCTGCATGGCAACCAGCATTTACAGATGCAGCATGTGACGATTTATTCGGCGCCCGGTCATGGGTTTGTGACGACAGGTGATCAGCACCATTGGGCGCTAGAGCGCTGCAGAATTGTGAAGCGCCCAGGAACGACACGCTGCATTTCGGTTACGGCGGATGGTTGCCATATTAGCAATTCGCAGGGCTACTTTAGGATTGAGAATTGTGATTTCAGCTACAACGGCGATGATTGTCTGAACATTCATGACAATTCGGTTCAAGGTTTTGTCAGAGTAGATGACCGAACGATTCAGCTTAGTCGTGTACAAAGGTGGAGAAATCCTTTTGGCAAGGACGATGCCATTGAGTTCCGTCTCGCGGATCTGTCTCCTGCTGGCCTGACTGTTCCAATTGAGTCTGTCGATTGGGAGGAGGAGCAGCAACGCTGTACTGTTGTATTTCAGGAGCCGCTGCCTGCTGATCTATCCAATCAAGCGATTTTATTTAATCGGAGATATGATTCGGGCCATTATATCGTACGCAATAACTTCTTCCACCATAACCGTGCACGGGGAATATTGCTTCACTCCAGTCACGGTCTGGTCGAGAACAATCATTTTCTGATGAACCAGGGTTCGGCTATTCAGATTGAATGTGGTGCGGAATCCCGCTGGGCAGAGGGCTTTGGTGTAGAGCATGTTATCATCCGCAACAATTTGATCGATAGCAGTGATGTGAACCACTGGAACATGGCCGTCATCTATATGGGCGTATATTTGGAGCAGGGAAGGACATTGTTCCCGATTTTTCAAAATATTACGATTGAAAGCAACACGATCGTGAATTGTCCACAGCAGGCCATGTATATGTCATCCTGCAATCATATTGTTATTCGTAGTAACGCGATCTTGAATGACAATGCCGGGCCGATCAAAACGGAGCAGGATGGTGACGCCAATTGTGTTGCGAATCGTTCTTCCTATCAAGGCAGCCTTATGGTCAGCCACGGGCGAGACATTGAGATCTCTGGAAATCGACGGCTATCAACTCTCCCTGCAACGGATAGTGGCATTTACATTGAGCCGTTAACGAGCAGTAATGTCACATTGACGGGTAATGTTGGATTTCAGTGATGTGCGGATGGAGATAACAGTAGCGATGAACATTGATGTGAAATGACATGAAGTGAAGAAAGAGAGCAGGTGAGGGAAGTCATGGAGGCGAGATTGTCTAAAGTAAATGCACGGCAGGATCTGCTGAAACGGATGAACAATTATAAGATGTTATACGTAATGCTGCTGCCCGCTATAGTCTTCTTAACGATTTTTAACTATATCCCGATGTATGGAGCGTCAATTGCCTTTAAAGATTTTTCGATTACAAAGGGGATATTAGGCAGTCCATGGGTAGGGTTTGATCATTTTACGAAGCTGTTTCAGACAGACAAGTTCTGGCAAGTTTTTCGTAACACGATCGAAATTAATTTATTGAGACTGGTGTTTGGCTTTCCGGCACCCGTTATTTTAGCTATTTTATTAAATGAAATCCGCAACAAGTATTTTAAACGATCTATTCAAACGATCATTTATTTACCGCATTTTATTTCATGGGTAACCATTGCGGGCATCATGTTTTCCTTGCTGTCCAACGATGGACTGTTCAATCAGATTATTGCACTTTTTGGCGGGGAGAGCGTAAATTTTCTGACCAGTAACTTCATGTTCCGGCCCATCCTTATTATATCAGGGATTTGGAAAGAAGTAGGTTGGGGCACAATTATTTTCTTGGCTGCGTTATCAGGTATTAATCCGGATTTGTACGAAGCGGCGACGGTGGATGGTGCAAATCGATTCAAGCAGATCATTTACATTACGCTACCGGGATTGCTTCCGATCATCTCCATATTGCTCATTTTGAATTTTGGCAGCATGATGAATGGCGGCTTTGACCAGGTATTTAACCTTTACAACACGATGGTATACGAGAGCGGAGACGTTATTGATACATACGTGTATCGAATCGGTTTGACGCAAGGTAAATACAGTGTGGCAACAGCTATTGGACTATTCTTGAACATCATTAACTTTGCATTGCTGATCATCGTCAACTATGCATCCAAAAAAATGAGTGGTCAAGGGATCTACTAAAGGTGGTGTAGCAGCTATGAAGTCGGTGAGCTTGTCAGGCAAAATTTTTGATATCTGCAATATTATATTTCTGCTGTTAGTGGCAGTTATAACGCTGTATCCGTTCTGGCATGTATTAGTCGGGTCAATTATGCCCTATGAAGAATCGATTAAATCAGGTTTTCATCTATTTCCGAAAAAGATCAACTTTGAAGCTTATCAATATGTATTTTCCAAAAATACGATTATGCGATCGCTGCTCGTATCTCTGTTCGTAACCATTGTTGGCGCTGTTTATCAACTGTTGATTACAGCCATTACAGCTTATCCACTAATTAAGCAGGATTTGCCGGGGCGCACAGCTATTTTCTTGTTTATTATTTTTACGATGTTTTTTGGCGGCGGTCTTATTCCTTATTATTTGCTCATTAAGAACCTACATATGGTTAACAGCTTGTTAGTTATGATAATTCCTGCTGCTCTTAGCACGTATAACATGGTTGTACTGAAGACATTTTTTCAGAATATACCCATTGAGCTGGAAGAGTCGGCGAAAATGGATGGAGCGGGCTATATGAAAATTTTCTTCAGCATTATATTACCGTTATCTATACCGGCACTGGCTACGATTGGCTTGTTCATTGCTGTAGGGCAGTGGAACAACTGGTACACGCCGATGCTGTTCCTTAACGACAAGGATCTGTGGCCACTGGCTATGGTGCTTAGAGATATTCTGATTAATAACAATATGGAGTTAACACGAGGCGGAAGCTTTGTCAGTGAGGAGTTCATGCTGGGAGACACCATTAAGAATGCTGTTGTCATGGTATCTGTCATTCCGATCATTATCGTATACCCTTTCATTCAAAAGCATTTTGTGAAAGGGGTGATGATCGGCTCCATCAAGAGCTAAACCTATTGCAACAGACATGATAACCAATATATGAATAACTAGGGGAGTTGGGTATACATGATTAGAACAAGAAACAAGCTGACCTTGTTGCTAGCAGCAGTAGTTGTAACGGTTAGCGTTCTGGCCGGCTGTGGCGGAAATAATGCGAAATCTGGGACAACATCTGAAAATGCAGGGGCAGACAAGGCTGCCTCGGCTAAGCCGGTAGAACTATCCGTGTTCAGTTGGATGTTCGAAGGTGCTGATTCACCCGATTCTGAGGTGTATAAGAAGCTGCAGGAGAAATTGAACATTCGCCTCAAGCCGATCACTGCTTCGTGGAATGACTGGGAAGAGAAGTTGAACGTCATGATCGCATCAGGTGAAATGCCAGATGTATTCGTCTCTTACGGAATCGATCGTCCAGTACAATATCGTCAATGGATCCGGGAAGGCATGTTGCTGCCGATCTCTGATTTTACAGATCAATATCCGAACATTAAGAACTCGCTAGCTAATTTCGAGATGCTGGCGAAGGCAACAGATGGCAAGCATTATGCACTTCCAATCTACAATGAGTCAGGCAGTGGCAAGGATTCTGTAAGCGGCCATAATATTCTTATTCGTAAAGATTGGCTCGATAAGCTGGGCTTGCAAGTGCCAACGACTATTGATGAGTTCTATGCCGTGGCAAAAGCTTTTGCGGAGAACGATCCTGATGGTAACGGCAAACAAGATACGTATGGATATACGTCCAGCTCTGGAGGGGTATGGTGGCAATACCCGATCTTTAATGCGTTTGATACAAGTACAGAGCGTTGGGAGAAGAAGGGTGATCAGTGGATGCCTGAAGTTATTTCCGACGAAACAGAGGAAGCGGTTACGTTCCTGAACCAAATGTTTAACGAGAAAATTCTCGATCCTGAGTTCATGCTGAATACGGATGACAAAAAAATCGAGAAGTTCGTAACAGGAAAAGTAGGAATGATCATTCATAGTGCAAATGCTACGTTCTACAATGATATATACAACAAGTTCAAGCAGGCTAAACCGGATGCCGATCCTAAATCTATCTTCACTTGGGTGGGTACGTTGAAGGGGAAAACAGGTTTGCAACGGATGGACGGGTTCAACAACTTCTGGGCTGAAACATCCATTAACGCCGGCATTTCGGAAGAAAAGCAGAAAAAAGCGCTTGAGTTGCTGGATTATCTGCTGTCCGAAGAAGGCCAAAATTTGATGATTAACGGTGTAGAAGGCGTACACTACAAAAAGGAAGGCGACAAAATTGTACCGCTGATTTCTGCGGAAGATAAAGAAAAAGAGAAAGCTTTCCAACTTAAAGCACTTGTATCCTGGAATACAGATTATTTGCCAGAAAACTTGCCTAACCGTGAAGAAATTATTGAATTGTCTAAATCGACGGGGGATTATTCGGTACCGAATCCATTGGGCTATTTAAACATTAGTGAAGATGCGCTGGATCCAAGCATTCCAAATCAATTGAATGACTTTGTTAACGAAGAAATTGTGAAAATGATTGTTGGATCAAGCAAAGATGTGGCAGCAAGCTTCGCTAAGTTCAAAGATACATGGATGTCCAAAGGCGGAAAGCAAGTGATTGAAGAAACGAACAAACAGGCTGTTGCTGAGGGGCGTTAAGAGGCTGTAAAACCCTTGAGGTTTTAAGGTAATAGTCGATGTAAGGGGCTGTTCCGTATGGAATAGCCCCTTGGCTGTCTCATGAATGCTAAGGAATAGAGTAATATTACGAAGACGAAGGAGCGATTTAGAATGGTATCTTTTCAAGAGGGACAGAACCTGGTGTTTATTGGGGACAGCATTACGGATTGTGGAAGAACGGACGATCCCGAAGGTATTGGTCATGGGTATGTTCGAATTGTGAAAGATTATTTATCGCTTATGTTGCCGGAGATTTCATTGCAGGTGAACAATCGTGGTGTCAGTGGGGAGACAATTCTGGATTTGCAGAAGCGGTGGCAGGAAGATGTCATTGCTCTGAAGCCAGATTGGATGACCGTGTCTATAGGTATTAACGACGAGTGGAAGAACGTATCGCTAGCGCAGTACAAGGAGACTTATAGAGAGCTATTATCAGAGACCAAGCGTAGAACAAACGCATCGTTCATCATCATGCAGACAACGATTATTTCCGAAGACCCGAATGACGGGAAAAACGAACGGCTGCTTCCATATAACGAGATCATTGAGGAAATAGCAGCAGAGTTTGATGCTATTCTTGTACGACAAAATCAAATTTTTACGCAATATTTGAAGACACAAAAAGGAAAGGTGTTGACCTATGATCAGGTTCACATGAATTCCACAGGGCAACTACTGATGGCGTTTAATTGGCTGGAGGCATGCGGTTATTCCGTGAAGTAGACGGGTAGCTTCTAAATGTATTTTTGCGATAGAAGGAAAATAAAGGCTGGGGGCTCACGCAGTGTAACGCATCGATGCTACATACTTTTCCTACGTTATCTGCTATTATCCGTAGTCAGTAGAAGGGGCTGTTCCGATCACCAGCAGATGATCTGAACAGCCCTTCAGTGTCATAAGGTCAACCAACGTTTGCTGGTTGACCTTATGATGTTACTAGTTGTTAATTTGCTAGTTGCGAATTAACTTCGTTTCGATGATGTCTTGTTGCTGCAGTAAATTGAATATAAGCTGTGCAGATTCTGCCCGTAGTGCGGGCTGTTGTGGTGCAAATATCTCTTGTCCTCTTCCTTGGATAAGGTTAGCATCTGTTGCATCCGTTACGTAAGGCAATGCCCAGATAGGTATGTTTTTGGCATCAGCATAGCTGCTTGTTGTTGCATAATTTTGTACATCTATTCCAAGAGAGCGCACAATGAGAACCGCCATTTCTGCACGTGTAATTGTCTCCTCTGGAGCGAAGATATGGTCATTTCGTCCTGTTACAATTCCGGCTTTGACTGAAGCGGCAACATCTTCAGCATACCAAGCATTGCTTGTAACGTCGTTAAAAGTAGTCTGAGCAGAAGTCTCGGTAGGTAGTTTCAGCACTTTGGATAACATGGTGATGAATTCTGCACGTGTTGTCTTATTTGAAGGCTGGAAAGTAACGTCTGTTGTCCCCTGAATGATATGTTTGGCAGCCAAAATTTGCAGTGTGCGTGATGCCCAGTGTTCGGACGGCACATCTGTAAAGGTCTTTTTGTACTCCAGAACGGTGTACATGCCAAGCTCTTCCATCGCAAGATTTATTTTCCCCGCCGTTTGATCTACAATGCCGCCTGCATGCTCCCATTGCTTGGAATTGTTATTATAGAAGTAAATGCCTAGCAGGTCTGGATCAACTTCTTTCGCGTCATAGGGCAGTGAAAGGATGACCTGGCCGTTGACTTTTCCGGCATTAAATTTTTGTTTGTCTGTCGTATGCAAGGTGATGTCAAGCTCATAGGCGCGACCTACGGATTTGATGACAGCATTACCGTTGTTCTTTACATCCCCATGTATCGCCGTATCTTTTACTGGAGCAAGCGTAATCTGCACGGAGGAGCCGATCGTATTTCCGGCCTGTGCCTTTAATGCTTCCAATACAGTCTTTTTAATAAGAAGCGAGACAGAACCTTGCTTTATTTGTAGTGGATAATTGCCAAATGCCTCTATATCTGCAAGCGGTAATGATACTGTTGTTTGATTGGCAGCTATCTCTGCGTACACAGTATGATCTTGTAGCTTCAGGAGAGAAGAAGCAGCAACATCATGACTGCTTGAGCTTGCTCCTGGGTTCGTACTGGAGGCTGCGCCAGAGCCAGACTGTCCGTTATTTTCGTTGCCTGTATTGCCGCTATTTCTCGGAATGACAATCGCTATCTCATTGGAGGGTTTGCTTTCTCCATATGAATCGTAGGCAATTGCTGTAATGTAATACGTTGCACCTTGTGTAGGTCCGTTTATTGTATATTTCGTCGCAGTACCAACATGTATTACATTGGAATACGTACCACTTTTGGTACCATACTGAATGATATAACCTGTAGCTCCTGTTACGGCAGGCCAACTTACTTCGATTTTTTGTTGGTCCGCTGTTCCACTAATAACAGGTGTGGCAAAAGCCTGTTTGTCTAAAATCAAATAACCGAATTGTTCGGGTGCTTTGCCTGCCCCAATGCCGCTGTTATATTCAATCCATCCATTTCTTGCATCACCGTAATCCGGGTGAGAGTAGCTTCCATCACTATAGTTAGCCAATATAGAGATACCAAGAGCAGAACCATCCTTAATCGTAACATCTGCTGGCAGTATCTCATGCCATGGTATAGCCATCTCATAGACCGTTCTGTTAGAGGCTTCATCGCGGGTGATGACGACTTCACCCGCAGTAAAGATTCCTGCTGTGCGTCCTGAAATGGCATTGTAACGATAACCCAGCATATCGCCATTCTCTGTCAGACCAAATGCGAGCTCCGTATAACCTTTTTTGCCAGGAACACTTCCTCGATCCGGATCAATCGCGATTTGAATACTGGAGCCCTTCCAAAGATCTGCGGGGTTCGTGATGGACAAATGATGGCTGTCCTCTGTAACCTCTATGGCCAGGTATAGGTTGTTATTGTCCCATTGTGTGTAGCCAGAAGCAGTCAGCTTATCTTTCGTCCAGGAATCCCTGAAGCCAGGTAAAATATTTTTAACTTGAGAGAGCTGATTCAGGATAAAGTCGGGCCGATGCCATTCCTCCAGGCTGCCGTTAATAGAAGGTTTGGTCTCTGTAAACAAGCTCCGTAAAGCAGTAATCTGCTTATCAATTTTGATCTCTTTAGATGCTGTAACCATACCGGAAGTATCATGAACACGATACTGCAGGCGGTGCTCGCCATTGCTTAGTCCAGTTACGGTATAGCTGTAAGGCGGTGTTGTCATTTCCTGTACGAGCTGATCATCTACATATAGCAGTACCTTTGCGATATTTGGAATACCTGAAATATACGGAGTAACAGGGAGGTTAGCCAGATTGAGCTTATACCCATCACGTAGTGAGAAGAAGTCTACGACTTTAGGGTTTTCATTTTCCGAAACTACCGAGCCTGTCGTCACTTGAACAGCTTCTGATGTTGCACCGTTGTTGCCGTCAATGCCTTCTGCTTCTACTTTATAGTAGTAGGTCGTATTAGGCTGTAACTCCTCATGATCCATGAATGCGGCAGTGTCGGATTCACCTATCATATTGGCATAAGCCGGTGTAAATGTCGCAGTCGTGCTGCGGTAAATATTATAATGTGCTATCTTTCCGGATATAGCGGTAATTGGTGTTACCTGTTCATCAAGCGCTGCCCATGAAAGCTGTACGATACCTTCATCAAATGCAGCGTGGATATTTTGTACTTGTGACGGTAGGAATGAATTTTGAGGCAATGTCAGAACTTGAGTGCTTCGATCATAACCAGTACCATCTTGCCAGTCGACCAGTGAACGGTAAGTTGTGCCTTTGAAAGTCGAACGGAACGTTGCCAGCTCGCTATAGATGAGATTGTTGTTGATACTGTCGATATGTGTGTCTACGCCCACATCTATAGCCGCTGCTTCTTGAGTTCCTTGTGTAAGCACAATATGGTTACTATGAATCGTGTTACCAGACCAAGTGCCGTATGGATTTGCTGCGCTGTTGATGGCGGCAGTGTTGTCAACATCGACGATGATCATATTGTGGGCAACTTCTACATTATGCAGGCCTGTAGACAGATCTGGGCGCCCTGTAAAGTTGCCGAGTGCAATTTGTCCACTGCCATTGCTTTGCTCTGCTTTGTTGCCTTTCACTTTGTTGTTAATAATTTTGGCTCCGATATTGCTCATGGTCGTAATTCCGTTGCCTTTATTGTCATGCGAATAGTTGTACTGTACCGTAATGTTATCGCAATACCAGTCAATATTAAGTCCTGCTCCGTCGAAGCCGGAGTTGGCGTCACTCATATTGTATATTTCATTAAATTTGATAATGGAGTCACGAGAAGCAATGAACCATAGTCCGCCGGGTCCCCATGTATCTGTACCAAGACCGCCGTCATGTACAACGTTACGATCAATGGAGGAATCGTGGGCGTTCTGAACGACGATACCTTGGCTTGCCATGTTGTAGACCTTGTTTCCTGTAACACGAACATTACCGTACAGCAGCTGTGAGCGTAGTTCCTCATTTTTAACAATGTCCCAGCCCGTAGTCGTAATGCCGTACCAGCCAATATCGTGCACGGTGTTGTTGGAAATGACAATATCGCGTGCAACCTCTCGGTAATCTGTTCCGGGTACGAGTGAGGAAATGACGATGCCGTTGGTGTTGCTGTTAAAAGTGGAGCTATATACTTCATTGCCGTCTATTCGTACATTGCGATGCAGCCTTGAATTGTCATAGTTGATGAGAATACCAGCCGTGATATTATTCCACGATTGCGTCGAAGAAGGGATGACCTCAACAGCCAAATCTTTAATGATCCAGTTGCTCAGATTTTTCCCTGTTACGACACCACCGCCGTTCGGTGCATTCCAAGCGATTACCGGTTTATCGCCCGTTCCGTAGGAAGCAACTTGGATGGGATGATCTTCCGTACCGGATTGCTTCAGAAGGAGTGGTTCATTCCAGCGGTCTCCCGCTTTCAGTAGAATGCTGTCCCCAGGAAGGAAGGTTGAAGCGTTCACTTTGTTCAGTGTTCTCCAGGCAGTAGCCTCACTTTGTCCGTCATTCGTGTCGTCACCTGTACTGGCGCTGACATAATAAGCTGTATTGCCATCTGATACAACGGGTGCTGTAATGCTGTCCACGATGACATCGTCGAAGCTTGCTGTCGCTTGAGCAGTTAACAAAGCTATTTTGCCTGTGGGTAAGCTGTTATCCTCGGCGGTTAACAGTTTTACGTCGTTAATATATAACTCAAGGAATTTGCCTGCTGCAACACCCTTCCATGTATAAGGCTTACCAATTGTCATGCTGTAAGGGACTTCAGCAAGGGTTGTTGTCATGTCATCTGCTATTTTTACAATTTTCACGTTACCTGCATGAGCATCATTAGCGGTATACTGCATACTGTATCTGCTGCCATCGTCCTGCTGGCGTAATGCTATGCCGACAGTTCCTGTCTGATCAATCGACGAAAGTCTGATCTGTGTCTGCAGCGCGTAGTTGGTCCATGCGGAGTCGCCTGCATAAGCTTCTCCACCATTTGGATCGTTCTGACTATAGATGTTGTTGTCGGAAGTATCCATGACAGATACGTTGTCAAATTCTACGGTAGAAGCCCATGTAGCCAATCCTATTTTTCCATAAGTATAATCATTGTTGTCATCGGTCACGTTGAATAGTAATGTGCCATTTCGATAAATATTAAATGTGCTGCCTGAAGCTTCGACCTTAATGCGAACAAATTGATCTTTGACAAGGGAAGGGCCATCATATGCTTGGAGCCATTCCTGCTGACTGCCGTTTTGTTTCATAAGGCGAATGTAGTTTTCACTCATATACAAGTAGTAGAAATGCTGATTGTCTTGATAGCGGAAATCCATCATTGCCCCTTCGCCTGTTAGCAGCTTTACGTCTGCCTCGAAGGAATAGTCTCCCCATGAATTGTCTCCTGCTAGAAGCTCGGAGGCGCCGTCGCCAGAGCTTTGTCTATAAGCGCTGGAATTGCCATCTGTAACGATTGACCACGTACCGCTATTACGCCCCCATTCGGAAGCGCTTCCATTTTCAAAATCGTCTGAGAATAATTCGCCTGACTGGCCTGATTCGATGCTCCAGTTACCGTTAGGGGCTGTCCATGCCGTGCTGTTATTTCCCTCAAAATCATCTTGAAACAACATAACGTTGTCATTCTCCGATGCTGAAGCTGCCGACACTTTTGGGGCTACAGGGCAACTCATAACGATCAGCAGTATTGCCATCGTTGTTAAGATGATTCGGTGATATAGAATTCCTCTCATCCTTCTTCTCATGCTACTAGTCCTCCTTATGGTGTGATGAATATGGCTACTTTAACATGTTGAAGGGGACAGTAACATGTGGTAAGTAAGTGAACCTGTATGTAGTTATGTGAGGGTATCTATTGGAGTTATTGAAAAGTGTGAATAATTCCCCTATTTGTGCCGCAGTCGACTCCAACTTTGTTGACGAATTTCTGTCGCTGGTTGACCCGTAATTTGTTTGATCATGCGGGCAAAATGATGAGATGTCTTAAACCCGCAACGCGTAGCAATTTCGGAAATGGTTAGTCCGGTATGGGTGAGCAATTCGATGGCCCGTTCGATCCGATAGGACCATAGATAGTGAATCGGCGTTGTTCCTTCATGCAGTTTAAATAATCGAAGCAGGTGTTCAGGAGATACGCCAGCGTGGAGCGATAAATTGCTCAGGTTAGTTTCTTGTCCATAATGGTCTCGAATCCACATCATAGCCTTATGAACAGCCGGGTGCTTCTCCTGCTGTCGATTCATTCGATTGGATTCAATCGGAAATAGATGCAGTGCTGCGAGTCCAAGGCTCCGAATAACCGGGTCGCTTCCAGTGCAATACGGTTGTAAATTCAGAATTAGGTCGGTAAGTCGATTCATTTCTTCAGACAATGTTAGGCATTCGGGAAGTTGATAGAGATCATCCCGATTCTTGTCAGCGAGTGGGGATACTCGGATACTGATCCAGCGGTGCCAAGTTTCCTCTGTCTTCGAGAAAGTAAATGTTTCTTCATGTCCAGGCTTTAGAAGCACGACATGGCCAGGCTTCACGTTCAGCTCCCTGCCGTCGATACTTACATTCATTTCACCAGTGTATAGCAATACGAGCTGTAAATCCTGTTGAATGCGTGGACCGAAGCGGCCGCCTGGTGGATAGACGACAGATCCGGCATAGGTGAATTGTAAGTCTTCCAAGGGAATGAATAAGGGGGGTGTCAATGGAGAACCTCCTTCGATCGGATCATGGTCCTTATGACTTCATAGTATAAACTTAAATTTTAAAATATCAACTACAGATACATTTTGGCTGATTACAGCAATTGTTGAGCTTTCTTATATCGAATATGCTAGTTCTGATAGTAATCAGATATGAGATGAAGGGAGCTGCAGGATGACTAGAACAATCCCGCCGATATGTAGTCCGCTAACAGAGGAGCAGATTGAACTTTTTAGAGAGCAAGGGTATCTATTAATAAAAAAGGGATGCAGTCATGATCTCATAGATGCCTTTAACGGACACATCTATGATATACGCAATCAGAGTCCTATGCCGGAATGGGCAGCGTGCACTGAGGAGAAGAAATACACCCTTCGTTTGTTCAATTCACATAAGGAGGACAGCTTCTCCCGCCAATTGATGAAGCTCCCGCTGATCCGCGGTGCGTTGGCGCAATTCATGGGCCAAGAGGCTGTAGGTGTGCAGAGCATGTATTTCTACAAAGAACCGGGATCTCCAGGGCAAGCATCTCACCAGGATTACTACTATATTAAAGATGATCCGATGACGATGATCGCGGCATGGATTGCCATGGAAGAGCTTGTGGATGAGGAAAATGGCTGTTTGTGGGTCATGCCTGGAACGCATAAATTGGGGTTATTGCCGCACGGTGCCGTCAAGAATCATGATGAACATGAATCATGGACTGACGAAACGGAAGGCGTAGATACGACGCATCAGATTCCGGTCGTGATGGAGAAGGGGGATATTCTGTTCTTCAGTGAACTGCTGATTCATTCTTCGAATAAGAATCGGAGTAAAGACCGTTGGCGGCGTTCGTATGTATGTCATTATATCCGTGAGGACTCGAAAGTACTGCAACGAGAAGATCTGCGCGTGAAATATCCATTGTATTAATCGGAGTCATATAAGATACAGATTGTAAGCCACAAAATGAAACGAACCGGCCAAAGACATCAATAAACCGGCTCGTTTTTTTGTTTGTGGGTCAGATTGGTGGACCAATAGATGTTGTTATTGGCTATGCTTTTTTAAGAATTCAATCGTTTTTCCCAATGTATTCTCAGCATGCGGAGAGGTGAAATCGAATTGATATTCGTGACCCAATTCAGATTTGGTACCGTCAAATAAAACACTTTCCACTTCGACGCCATTCTTTTCAAGCGCATCAATCAGATCTGCAGAATGTGGTGCAAGAGCATCGGCATCTCCAACCGTTAAAAAGACTGGCGGATAATTAGGGGTTACTTGTTTTACGGTAGAGAGCTCTTCAATTCTAGGGAAAGATTTCAAATCTTTGGCTCCCGTATAAGACCAGAACATAGTTCGAACCATTTTTTGTGATAATGTAGAAGCTTTCGTGAGGTCTAATCTGTCCATGCTATAAGGCCCGCAGAACAATAGGAGCCCTCGTATCTGTTTATTGTCGATAGAAGGTGTTAGACCCATTGTCTTCGCCAGCTTTTCGTTAGATACAAGCGCACCGGTTTGGCTTGCGATTTGAGCACCTGCCGAGTCGCCTCCAATGAACAGGCGATTCATATCGCCACCAAATTGGGACACATGTTCCTGCAGGTATTTGAGAGCTTGGTTTGCTTGAATAATCGGACCCGGATATTTCTGGCCAGGTGCAATGGCGTAGTTGATATTTGCGACGACGTACCCTGCGTTGGCTAAAGCCATCCCATACTCTTGTGTTTGTTCTTTGCTCCCTGACACGAATCCGCCACCGTGGATCCACATGATAACAGGGAGAGATCCTGAAGCATTTTTAGGATAATAGATGTCCAGCAAGCTGTTGTCAATGCCGTCTTGATCATAGACGATATCTTTGACGACTGTGACTTGGCTTTTTATCGTTTCTATGTTCTTAGGCGATGCAAAAGGTTTGAATTCGAAAAGTTGTTTCATCACGAAGGCATTCAGCGCAGGGGTGAACTGATTGATTACCGTTACGAGCAATACCGGAATGACAATGATGCCAAGAGGAATCATCCATCGTTTCTTTTGATAAAATTTTTTATGTGATGCCATGTAAATCATCCTCTCTCCATGTATACATCCTCAGTTTTGATTCTTTCTGATATTTTTATGTAATGCATTAATATTATCTATTATTGCATAAAAGGATACTGGATAATGTCTGTGCTTGCTGTGCATCTCTCATCGCAGATAGAGAAAGACTTGAATATATTGATTTTTGCATCTGCTCTCTATTTAAAAGTGTATCGTAACAGTATAGTCGTATACAAAATAAATGTATATCTATAATATTTACCTAAACTTTTTCTGAAGGGAGCCTGCAGAGTGATGTGGATTCTTTTTTACCACAGTAGAATTAATAAAAGTTAGATAAGAATGATGGTTCAATGACCAGATCAATTCTGATCTCAGCAGGTATAGCAGAGCGCAATATCCAATATATAGAATAGGGTCTAATACAAAGAATCGGGTGATAGTTATGAGTCAAGCATATGAAAATCATGATGATTTGCAGCAGCAATTTCAACATCCAGATGCAACGTTTCGTCCTCAGCCTTTTTGGTTTCTAAATCATTCGCTAGATAAGGATGAGTTAGAAAGCCAGATTCAATCCATGCATGAAGCGGGTGTCGGGGGAGTCGTCTTGCATGCACGTCATGGCATGCAGACACCGTATTTGTCACAAGAATTTTTGGAGACCTTAGAATTCTGTACGCAAGAATGCCGTAAACGGAACATGCTCGTATGGCTATATGATGAGGATAACTGGCCAAGCGGGACACTTGGCGGCAAGCTGACCCGTGAGTATCCGCAGTATCGCATGCAATATTTGAGGGTTGAGGAACGAAGATATAGGGCTAACGCACAAGATGGGCCATTGAAACTGGACTTCGTTCAATATGAGAACAATGAGCTTATTGCGATTCAAGCTTATCGTGCAGTGAAGCAAGATGAAGAGTGGCTGCTGTATGATTCTCCGATCGATATGAAAGATCAGCTGGGACAATGTTGGTCGCCACCGGATGAACATGATTATGTCGTGCTTGCCTTCTGGTCCTGCGAAATCGCCGAAGGAATTACCTTCGCGCAGGGGTACTATCTGGATACATTGAATCCGGAAGCTGTTCAGGCTTTTATTCGTATGTCCTATGAACCGCTGTTACAATTTAAGAATCACTTCAGTGCTACGGTTCAAGGGGTATTCACGGACGAACCGGGACTCATGATTCATGATGGATTTTTCGGTGTCGAGGCTATTCGTACTGATGTCAGGAATGTGGCTGCCACATTGCCGGGTATGGTATTTGCTTGGACATATCAGATGCTTGTACGGTTCGAACGAGAAAATGGCTACGATCTTACTTCATATCTGGGCGCTTTATTATACAACAGGGTCGATGGTGACCGAACAGCGAGACAACAGTATTATGACACCATTACACGTTGGTATGTCGATGGCTATCATGGCGCAATCCGGACATGGTGCGAACGCCATGGGCTGCTGTATATCGGCCATACCCTGGAAGAACCGGTGTGGGGGCAGGCCCGTTCGCAAGGGAACCAGACCCGTGTGTTGCAGCAATTCCACTATGCAGGCGTGGACTATCTAACGCCCGGAATAGGTACGAAGGAGAACCCGCATCGTATCGTATCGGTCAAAACGGCGGCTTCTATCGCACAGCTGGAATCGAAAGCCAGGGTCATCTGTGAGTCGTTTGGCGCAAGCGGACATGGTTATTCGATGCGCCAGCGTCGGTTAGATGCTAATTTTATGGCATTTTTGGGCGTGAATCTGTTTATCCCACATGCCTTCTATTATTCTTTTGCCGGCTATCGGAAGACGGATTTCCCGCCTACGGAATTCAAACATGCTCCGCATTGGCCCCATTATCGTGCGTTCGCGGATTATATTGCTAGATTGAGCGTGCTGGGAACAATAGGGAAGCGCACACCTGAAGTTCTTCTGTTATCCCCGATTCATACGGTGTATCAGGATATGTTCGTATCAGGGCAAGCTGACATGCATCCTCGATCAGATCGACTCTTCTCGCTCTTGTCGGATCGGATGCTGCGCAACTCTATTGACTATGATTATGTGGATGAGTGTCAGTTGAGAGAGGCTGATATTCGTGAGGGAGATGGGTATTGCTTCGCGCATGGAGAAGGTACATACCGTATCTTAATCATGCCCGACCTCAAAGTGCTATCGATCGATATCGCGGCTCAACTCGTCACTTTCGTCCGTAGTGGAGGGATCTTGATTGCGGTAGGGACGATCCCGCACGATAGCGAGAGATATCGCCAAGATCCAGAAGTGGGTCAACATATGGCTTCGTTATTCCATTCAGGGCAACAGCATGGTGTGCTGAACACCGTCGGTCAAGGTCATACGCTTTATTACGATTGGGATACGGAGTCTGGCGGGGGTTCAAGCGATACGGGGCAGGACCGGCTGGATACATTCTGTTTTATGCTGCAAGGCTTGCTTCGCCGACAGGCACCTATGGATTGGAAGGTACCGATAGAACAGCGCGAGGATCTTATTATGGTAGAGCGGAGAACAGAGGGCAAACGATTTATATGGATGATGAATTGGTCGGAGCGCGACGTTACGATGAGCTTCGATCCGGAGGGATCTAAGTCATCTATAGAGTTATGGGATTTAGAGAGCGGTCAGATTCACGGTCTATCCGTACATGGCGAACATCAGGTACATTTTGCTCCAGGGGAACTTCGCATATTTGCATTAGCGCAAGAGCAGACATTTGGGAACACAACGACGCACATCTCTCATGATCAACGACCTGATTCGTCTCTCGAGAAGAAGACCGCAGGACAGATGCAAGTCGTCTCCGAACATGTTTTGGAAGGCGCATGGGAGTTCCGAGCGGATAGTCCGAACGTGTTATTGCTGGATCAATGGCAAGTGACGCTCAACGACCGGCAGTCCAAGATGAATGCGACGATGCCAGGGCAGACGAATACGTATCGAACGACATTTACGATGACCCAAGAGCTCTTGGAGTACCTGCAAGCGCAGGCACGAACTGCAGCGTTGGGTGCTGCGCATCAAGGCAGGATTGAGCTTGTTCTGGATGATGTAGAACAGCATATCCCGTCCCATATCGGCTTCCTGCAGCGGCGGCGTAATATTGAAATTTTTGTTAACGGTACACGACAGGAGGCATTATCGCCAGCGAACTGGCAGGATAAATTCTATCAGAGCGTGGATATTACGCCATCCTTACAAGTTGGTGAAAATGAGCTGGAGATTTTGATGGTTTCATTGCTCGAAGCGATGCCGGCACTTTCCTTCCCCGCCTTTATCATTGGACCCTTCGCTGTCAACGGTCGAACGTTATGGCGTGAACCAGAGCAGGTGACAGGAGATTGGTGTGCTGCAGGATATCCGAATTACTCAGGTACGGCATGTTACGAGCTGAAGGTAGATCCGTTACCTTGGCCTATAGATCCGCAAGAGCAAGTATGGCTGGAGGCTGAACATATCCGGGAGACGGCAACCCTCCATGTGAACGGCTCTGATGTTGGGGTGCGATTATGGCCGCCTTATGCTTGGGATATTACACCTTTTATCCATGAGGGTCAGCAAAACATCACATTGAAGGTCGCGAATACGTTAGAAAATTTATATGGGAAAGATCCGCTTCCGTCAGGGGTGCTAGGGCAGGTGAAGTTCGTCCGCCGAGCCCGCTGATAGATACCTAAAAAGCATGCTTTGATGCATGCTTTTTATTATTTTCGGTCGCATTAGCAAGGGTATAACATCACGTCGGTGGATAGTCACGTGCTATTTTCCAATGTATTTGCGGATATTTTATTTATCGAAGAGTATGCGATCAACGCGGGTATCCCGGTATTTGTTCAATCCATCACACCAGATGGCGGGATGAAGGACGGAGCTATGATTGCATCAACGGGACTAGCGGAAGACCTATCCTCCATGTCCTAGTCCGATTTTTAGTTAAATAGAGGGTACTTACTCCATTACAGACCGCTGTGCTGTATTTTACGATAATTTTTTGGACTGATATTCGTGTGTGTCTTAAAGATCCGGTTAAAATGAGTCAAATTGTTAAACCCTACGGCATTAGCGATATCGATAATTTTCATATCCGTATACCGAAGCAGTCTCATGGTTTCCTTAACCCGTGTCATGTTTACATAATGAATGAAAGAAAAGCCGGTTACACAACGAAAGCTGCGGCATAAGTAACTGCTGCTGATGTAAAAGGATTTTGACAGTTGATCTAAACTGAGTGTCTGTGGGTAGTGGGTGTTGATATAGCGCACAATTTCGATGATCTTGCGATCAAGCGGGTGAGCGAGCAGTTCAGCGGAAGAGCTTTGTTTTCGATCTGCCCGACGTACGCCGAACAGAAGCAGTTTAGTCAATAGAGCACGGAGATATGAGAGATAACCTGTATCACAGTTTGTGGTTTCCGACGATATTTGTCCAAACAACACTCGGATAAACAGTTTCTCTTCCTCTAATAGACGAATGACATGTCCTTTTTCAATAAAAAAGGTTTCAATGCTGGGCCAGTCTTCCACGTATGGCTCCAAAAAGGAGATTTTAAAATTAATGACTAATCGTTCATGACCTGGGCATCCGTTTTCCATTGTACGATGAATTTCATTACTGTTGATAAAAACGAGATCACCAGCCGTTAATTCATAGAGGCGGTCGTGAATGAAGAACAGTCGGGTGCCTTGCAGCAGATAGTAGATTTCATACGAATCGTGATAATGCTCGGACTTGCTGTATTCTTGCTGACGGATCACATGATCCAGATGAAAGGTCTCCTCGTGGTTATTAAAGGTTGTAATCCTTTGCTCATCCATGGTATTCACTCCTTATAGAAAAGCAAGATATGTACAATATTTGCGGAAATCACACAAGAAAGGCGGGGAAAAGTAAAAGGTTTTGCCTTATTGTTAAATTAGTCCAATTATAAAGGAGGTCATAAATGATGACAATCTCAAGTTCACCCATTCGCACGATGCAAGTTGACAATCTGAGGATTGAGCAATATGCAGACCGGCGTCACATGGGAGCGGCGGCTGCAGCGGCTGCTGCCCAGTGGCTGAAGCAGCGTTTAGCCAGCCAAAACAAAGTACGTGTTATTTTTGCTGCTGCCCCTTCACAAAATGAGTTTTTGGAAGAACTGATTCGCTACGACCTCGATTGGAGCCGCATAGTCGCTTTTCACATGGACGAGTATATCGGGCTTCCTGTGGGAGCGCCGCAAAGCTTTGCACATTTCTTGAACGAAAGACTTTTAACACGCGTACCATTCGGCGAAGTGCATACGATCCATGCAACAGAGGATGGGGCTAAGGAGTGTGCTCGTTATACGTCGCTGTTGCAAGAAGCGCCAATTGACGCCGTATGCCTTGGAATTGGAGAAAACGGACATATTGCCTTTAATGATCCACCCGTTGCTGATTTCAACGACCCTCATACGATGAAAGTCGTAGAGCTTGATGAAATGTGTCGAATACAGCAAGTAAACGATGGTTGCTTTCCGAATATAAAAGATGTGCCGACATATGCATTGACACTAACCATTCTGGCATTAATGGCTGGACAGCGCTTATTCTGCATCGTTCCGGGGCCCACGAAGCGCAGAGCGGTTACAGAAACATTACATGGCCCTATCAATACCTCATGTCCTGCTTCTTTGCTTAGGACCCATCCTTCTTGCACACTTTTCGTAGATCAAGAATCTTTGCAGCCTTCAAATTAACCGGAGGTGTAGTTGTTAAGTGGACACATATATTGGGAAACATTATGCTAACGGCCAACTTATTTGTATTACTGTTTTGGACGGGGTTATTCATTCTATAGTACCTGTATCTGATGAAGCTGTAATCAATCCGGTTTGGATTGCTCCGGGTTTGGTTGACTTACAAATTAATGGTTATGCAGGAATCGATATGAATCAGGCATCATAATCCACAGCTGCTCGCTGGTTCAGCTCGAATGCTCCCCTGGGGGATCGAACATATGACAGCGCAAGGAATATGCACTCTGAGCGAGGCGTGGGAGATGGCGTCGACTCGACCTTCAACGTATCTTAGCCTTCCTACATGTGAAGGGCTGAAGTTAGGGGCGCCAGCAGATTTCGTTTTCTTTAGAAAACAAGGGGGACATATACAAATCCGCAAGACGATTAAAGCCGGGGCGGTTGTCTACACTTCAAAAGATGAGGTGGCTCCATGTGAATATGGTGTTGATTGTCGAGGATAATGCACGAGCTTACGCTGACACAGCAAGAATGTTCACAGACGTATAACTTTTTGTTTTCGCGAGTACGGAATATGAGGAGCATGATGAACCAGTGCCCGTATTCTCCGATTTCTTGGTTGCTGTCTAAGATTCCAATTCGAGGCGGCTTGAGCAAACCGTAGACCGCTTGTTTCGTACTATCCGCAACATGCCGGAAGGAAGGTGCAGCCTCGCATTTTGTGGAAAAGTTTAAAGAGTGTACGGGTCTGATGAATCTAGACAATCGCCTGAAAACAATAAGTCCCCTTAGAACGGAGAACAGTGATGACCTTGTGGAAACAGCTAACGAAACGGCTGCATTTTAAACAGAGGCTATTTATTATGATAATGCTGATAATGGTACTGCCTATAACGGTGACAGGCTCCGTTATTTTGAACGGTAAATTAGCTCTCCATGGCTGCCTTTTTCCGGTATTCACCCGGCGACAGGCCGGTTTGCCGTTTGAACGCTTTCGAAAAATGATGAACGTCCGCAAAACCGCAATAAGCCGCCACCTGGGCTTGATCGTACGTTGTGGTGGCGAGCAGTTCCCGGGCATGGTGAATGCGCAGCTGTCGCAAATACTTGTGCGGCGGCATACCGAAGCGGCTTTTAAACACGTCGTTGAAACGCGAAGGCGACAAGTGCGCGCGTTCCGCCATCATTTCCACCGTGAGCGGCTCGGTAATATGGAACGAGAAAAATGACGTAATCCAGTTCAAGGAAGGCAATACATTTGTCTCCAGTGCCCGCTGCTCCATATGATCCTCCAAAATCATAAGCGCGAGCTCCGTAGCGTAGTGCTGCGCTTTCAACGGACCCAGCGGATCCTGCCCCAGCCAGCTTGCAATCATCTGCAGCATCTTATCGCGAAAATCGATCGGCTTTCTCGGTTTCAGCTTGACGGGAATGTCGACTCCAGGCAAATCATTCAGTCTCGGCTGAAGAAGATACGCGTAGGGCGTCAAGTCGGTTTGGCCTACGAGCGTCGGAAAGCTCTCCTCCCGGTCCGGATTATAGAACAAATCCATATGCGCGTAGGGGGTGATTGTTTCGGTCATCCCTTCCAAACGGTTCAAGCTTCCCGGTTGAATCAGACAAAAATCCCCTGATGTCAGCGGGTAGTCCGTCCCGTCCACATGAAACCGGCATTCCCCTTCCTGCACATACACGAGCAAATAATCGAGCAACTTGCGGTAGCCATATTTCCACGGGTTACGTACCGCATAGTCGCTTTGCCGAACATACGGCACGACTGGATGTGTGCGCAACCATTCTTCAAGCGAACTCATTCCAAATCCCCCTCGTTCCACATTTTGCTTCTCGTTAAGGATAGCAAAATATTATCTGCAATTACAGTTGTTTTTGACAAAGGACTCTAGGGGATGAGACAAAGCCGAAAGCCGTTATACCAGCTATAATGAGAAGCAAGAGACGAGGCATGACGGCACAGCCCGATTGACGGGCACCCAGGTCGTTTGCACAAATCGTCTACATGAAGGAGGAGCTGTGTTATGAGTAACGAAGCGGTGAAGCTTCCCGAGCTTTCATCTGACTATTCCTTGACGGTCGAACAAATCTCCGGTTACAAACGGAACGGCCACACAATGCTGCGTCAAGTCGTAACCCCCGAGGAAATGAGCATTTACCGTCCGGTTATCGCTAATTTAGTTAAAGAACTCAATTATCACAGCAAGCCTATTCACGAACGCGACACCTACGGCAAAGCATTTATCCAAATTGGAAACCTGTGGCTCAAACATGAAGCCGCCCGCCGCTATACGCTGGCACGCCGGTTTGCCAAAATCGCAGCGGAGCTTATGGGAGTGGACGGTGTCCGCATCTACCACGATCAGGCCCTCTTCAAGGAGCCGGGTGGCGGCCATACGCCATGGCACCAGGATCAAATCTATTGGCCGCTCGATACGGATAATACGATTACGATGTGGATGCCTCTCGTTCCCATTTTGCCTGAAGTAGGTACGATGAGTTTTGCGTCAGGCTCACAGGAGGCCGGTTACATCAGCAAGCTGGTCATCTCCGACGAATCTCACCGCACATTACAGCAATATATCGATGGGAAAGGCTTCGATATCGTCAATTACGGGGCAATGGCAGCAGGCGACGCCACGTTCCATGCCGGATGGACGCTGCACAGCGCGCCGGGCAATCCAACAGAATCGATGCGGGAAGTTATGACCATCATTTATTACGCTGACGGCGCACGGACGCTCGAACCGGACAGCAACGCGAGACGCAGCGATTTCGCGACTGTCTTCCCGGATCTGAAGCCTGGCGATATCGCGGCGAACGACATAACTCCGCTCGTCTATAAGAAGGCATAGGCCCCTTTACAGCACAAGGGAATATTGAACATAAAAAGGGGTTTTACCCGAACTGAAGCGCCCCCTTAGAATAGACATTGGAAAAGCCTCTGGTTATTCCGATGAATTCTAAGGGGTGCATTTTTCATGGCAATACATGAAACAGCTTGCAGCATATGGTGTTTTCGATGATACGATGATTAGCCGGACACTATTGTTGCATTCAATCGTGGTTAATTCCTCCTGCAGGATGAGCTATTCCATAGTAATGGGTTTGCGGGTAAAGAGAAGCATAACGCCGAAGCCGACCTTGATGGCAATGTCGACATAGACGAGTGCGTTGAAATCGTATTGCGGAACCATGATCCCAATCAGAGAATTGGCAGAAATCAGTACTGCTAATGCCAACATAGATTTCCCATGTACCCAGGCAAACGGGACAAAATGGATACCGAGTGCGAGAAAAGCCCCTAGCCAGATCATTCGATAATTTTGATCTTGAAAATAAGGTCCGCCGATCAGAACCATCAATACAAAGAAAAGGATGATGGCGTAGAAGGAGATTTTTTTCTGGCGAGAACGGAGTGGACCGAATGAGAGCTTTTGATTTAGCGATTTGTTGCCTAAAATAGAGATAAAACCGATGACGTAGCCAATAGAAAAGACGGCCATTTGTATTTTTTGTTCGCCTCCCGTCAATAGGCCAATCAGAATGACAAAGGATACCCAGATTAACCATAGACCACAAATACGTTTATTAGGATAACGCAAGGTATTCATGGTTGTATTCGCACTTCGTAAGTTTACGCTCAAATTGAAACACTCCTTTATTAACATATTTGTCCATTAATATTATTTTGATCATAACGATCTATTAAATAAAATGTAAATAAGTTACAGATGGAAGTTCGGATTGCCCTCCGTTCTAAAATGTGCTAATATTAGCACATATAATATCCGGAACGCGGAGGGACGTACGACAGATATGGCACAATTAAAGCGATTTGGTTTTGGCGTGCAAGCCTTGATTGTATTAGCATCCAATTCGGAGCAGTGTTCGAGCGCTGAGATTGCTAATCAGATCCGTTGTGAACCGACGGCACTCCGTAAGATATTGTCTCAACTCGCGGAAGCGGGTATTGTTCAAGTAAAACAAGGCAGAGCAGGCGGGTACCAATTGGCTCGGAATCCGGAAGAGATCACATTGTTCGAAGTCTATACCTCTTTGCATGAAGAGGAACCGATATGGGATCGGATGCTGGATACGACCGGCAATCATCTTTTCGGCCAGAAGATGCATGGGGCTTTTCAGAAAATCATGACGGATATCAGTACGCAGGTGGGCCTTGTACTAGGAACCTACACCATCGCGGATATGATGGAGTAAAAGGCGTTGCCTTTTTTTGCTCTAAAGTGTGCACAAATTTGCACATATAATGAATCATGAGGAAGCAGGTGGAATACTTATGAAGATCAAGTGGTTTGGCCAATCCTGTTTTTTGCTCACATCTTCTTCAGGGACACGATTATTAATTGATCCGTACAATCGATTATTAGGTTACCGTATGCCGCTAATCGAGACGGATATCTTAGCGATCACTCATGATCATCGGGATCATAATCAGATACAAGCGGCAACTGGCTATGATCTCCTCGTGAATAAGCCGTATGTATACACCCACAACCAAGTAACCATTCGAGGCATTCCAACGTATCACGACAAGGTGAACGGCGCGAAACGAGGCAATAATACTGTATATGTGATTCAGATGGATGATTTGACGATCTGTCATTGCGGGGATTTAGGTCACCTCTTATCTTCAGATCAAGTGCGTGAAATAGGACACGTGGATATCTTGATGGTGCCTGTAGGCGGGACGCGAACTTTAGATGGAAGGGAAGCTGCAGAGACCATCCATCAGCTTCAACCGGCAATTACCATTCCGATGCATTATAGGACGAAGGCGCTTGGACTGGCAGGATGCTTCCTGTTTGATAAGGTGGATACGTTTCTCCAAGCGTCCGGTATGAACGTATCAGAGGTTCATGAACTGCATGTAACGAAGGAACAGTTACCCACGACGGCCCATGTGGTTGTCTTACATTATGAATCCATCAGATAAGGAGGGGGTGCTATGGATGCACCTGAATCTCAACACCGTAAATCCATCTCCATCTTGATAACGTTGATTACAGCACTCCTTGGTGGCCTGGTATTTCAACTTGTGCATATTCCGCTCCCATGGATGCTGGGTCCGATGCTGTTTGTTTTAATTGGCTCTACGCTATGCAAAGGGCGGTATGCATGGTCGGGAAGGATCCGGAATACAGGGATGATCATCGTCGGCTATACCATTGGCTTATCCATGACGGGGGCTGCGTTGCGCGAAATGTCGCATCAATTAGGCTATATGCTCCTCATGACGGTGCTCCTGCTGCTCTTGTGCGCAGGCATTGCCTTCATCGTTTCCAAGCTATCGAATACGGATTACAAAACTGCCTTGCTGGGAAGCATACCGGGGGGACTTACGCAGGTTGTCACTTTAGCAGAGGAGACCGAAGGCGTGAACCTGACGATTGTGACGGTCACCCAAGTGATCCGTTTGATGATGATCATTATTTGCGTGCCTTTGCTCGTGTTCAGTCCGATTCTGGGAGAAGTAAAAGATTTGGGCGCCGCTTCCACGTTGGTTTCCACGACCTCGCCGAGTTGGGGCGCGATGTTTCCGAACATTATGATTTTCGCGGCAGTTAGTGTCATTTGTGCGCTAGCAGGGAATCGTATCAAGTTTCCGACCGCTTTCTTGCTCGGTCCTGCGATCGGAACAGCCATCCTTCAAATCATTGGGATGCAAGGACCTTCACTTCCATCCATATTTATCAACGCCGCGCAAATGATGATCGGTACTTATGTTGGTTTGATGTTGAAGCCAGGACAGTTGTCGAACAAAGTTCGCACGATAGCATTAGCCATTGGAAGCGGAATTCTGCTTATCATCGGGGCTTTGGGGCTCAGTATATTATTGACTCAGCTTCAACCGGTTACGGCGTCGACAGCTTTGTTAAGCCTGGCTCCCGGAGGCATGGATCAGATGGGGATTATGGCTCACGAAATCCATGCAGATCTATCGATGGTGGCAGGGTATCAGCTATTCCGTACTTTTTTTATTTTTTTCGCCATCCCGCCTTTATTAAGGATGTTATTCAAATTAACCTTTCGAGAGAAGGAACGAAGCAGCAGATAAGTCAATTTGTTCTAGAACATAAAAAAACGGAGGAATAGCAATGAACACATTACAAGTAGATTTTAAGAAAACAGCGCTCGTCATGATTGATTTACAAAAAGGAATTGTACAGATGACCAAGGGGCAAGAGATTGTAGAGAAAGCAGCCCAGCTCGTTGAGATGTTCCGGAATAACGGAGGTTTTATTTCCTTTGTGAACGTGGATTACCTGGATGGCAAGGATCAGCTCAAGCCGATCACAGATCAACCGCATCATGCGGCTGCGTATCCTGAAGGTTGGGCGGAGTTTGTTCCGGGGCTTGGGTACCGGGAGGGAGATTACGTCGTGACGAAGCGTCAATGGGGTGCTTTTTTCGGCACGGATTTAGATCTTCAGCTTCGCCGAAGAGGGATCGACACCATCGTGTTGTGCGGCATTACCACAAATATCGGTGTTGAAACGACAGCGAGAGAAGCATTTCAATTGGGGTATAACCAAATTTTCATCACAGATGCAATGAAAGCGATGAGTGTTGAGGAGCATGAAGCGTCATGCAAGTTTATTTTCCCTAGAATCGGGAAGGTAAGGACGGTTGAACAATTTCTGGATGAAAGCGAATAATGTAATGCGATAGATGAGGTTAATTAACAGATTATAAGAAATAGAAGGGATGATTTAGCATGTTTTCATTTGATATTGAGAAGGCTTCCTGGATTTTTGAACCTAAAGAATACACCATGACCAATGAAAAAGTCATCATTACAACAGAGCCCCAAACCGATTTCTGGCAGAGGACATATTATGGCTTTCAAAATGATAATGCTCCTGCACTGCTTATTACATCGGATGAAAAGTATTTTTCGTTTACGGTAAAAACGGAATTTAACAGTACATCTAAATATGACCAATGTGGCGTTATGATCTATCAGGACAGCGATAATTGATTCAAAGCATCGATAGAGTACGAAAATGACGTTTATGCTCGATTAGGAAGCGTTGTAACCAATCATGGATATTCCGATTGGGCATCAACGGACGTGGGTGCGAATGTCAAAAGTATGTATTACCGTTTAAGTCGTCGAGAAAGTGATTTCTGTATTGAAAATTCTCTCGATGGAAAAGTGTTTCAACAAATGAGGATATTCCACTTGTTTGAAGGTAATGATACCATCCAATTCGGTCTGTATGCTTGTAGTCCTTCGAGTAATGCATCATTCCAAGCGTCATTCTCTGAAATAGGTGTTACGGAATGCCTATGGGAGGCACATAGCGCATAATAGATTTTCTGCGTCCAATCCTTATAAATTCCTTAGAAGTTCTTGTTACGATGGTTAGCAGAGTAAGAGAACGATGTAATGGATTTGAAGGAGGAGAATGAGGAATGAAAGCAACCAAACTATTCACAGGCGTTATGGCCGCGGGGCTGGCCGTATCTGTATTACTATCGACGGTAACCGTCTCTGCGACCGCGCAGAAGAACACAGGCGTGAAGCAGAATATTCAAGAAATTAAATCGCTAACCTCAGAAGATTACAAGGATTTAGCGTTCCTAAAGCCTATTCTAAAAGATAAAACTGTTGTGAGCCTTGGTGAGAACTTCCACCGTGTCGCAGAATACAGCAGCATGAAAACAAGACTGATCAAATATTTGCACGAAGAGCTAGGTTTTGATGTCATAGCATTCGAGTCGGGGCTTGGCGATTCTTTCGCTGCCTATGAAAATGCCGGGTCGTTGACGTCAAAAGAAATGATGGAACGTTCTATTTTCCCGATATGGCATTCCAAAGAGACGCTTGGTTTGTTCGATTATATTAAGAAGCAGCAGCAGACGGACCATCCTTTGTACCTTGCGGGCTATGATATGCAGTTTACGTCAGGATATTTAACGCAATTTATCGCCAACTGGATTGCCAAGGTAGATAAGGAGAAAGGGCAAGATTATTATCAATTTGAAATGCAAGGGATTACCGATTTCTATACAGTCTTCAACAAATACGGTCTAGACTTCGATAATAACCCCCAAGCTAAGACGGAAATTAAGAAAGTCAAAGATGAATATGAACCAAAATACAAGGCATTGATCCAGTTTATAAAAGATAACAAGGAACAGCTTGCAGCGGCATATCCGACAAATTCTCATATGGTTGATATCGCTGTGAAAACGCTGGAAGACCGCATCAAGTTTATCGAAATGGGCATGTACGGTACGAAGGAAAGTTATGAATTCCGAGATCGTATTATGGCTGACAACGTAGAGTGGCTCATGAACGTGATGTACCCCGGCAAAAAGGTGATTTTATGGGCGCATAACGACCATCTTGCGAAGAACACTTCCAAAATTATGACCAAAGAACAGGGGAAATGGATCAACAGCTTTACGAGCATGGGAGAACTGCTTCAGAAAAAACTTAAAGACAAGGAATATGTAATCGGTTTGTATATGAATAGCGGGAAGGCGAGTACGCTCACGACGCAGAAGCTTTTCGATATCAAGCCTATGCCGAAGGGGAGCTTAGAACATCAGATGATGCAGAGCGGCTATAAGATCGCATTCGCCGATTTATCCAAACACAAGTCATGGGATAAATATAACGCTTGGATGTTCAAGCCGATTTATGCGGCCGAAGACGGAATGACGTCCGAGATCATTGAACCGATGTCGATGAAGTTTGTTCCGAAAGAACAGTATGACGGCATTATCGTCTTCGATAAAGTAAAAGAGCCAACGACGAAGTTCTGACGGAATAGATTCCGATGTTAGGGTTCCAAAGCCGAATTGAAACTTCTTCTATCAAATGATACGATGAGGACATTCACAAATTTAATCGTTCCCCCTGTAGTGGACGCGTACAGCAATAACTGTATGTTTCACTTCAGGGGGATTTTTAGCACGCAAGCAGAAAATGAATTGTATAGATGGAAGACTAGAAAGGATACAGGCGAGATGAGAGAAAAAATATTAATTGCCGACGATGAACAGGACATCGTGGAGTTTATGCGCGACGCACTGCAGGATGAAGGTTATGAGGTACGTGTTGCTTATGACGGCAAGGAAGTGTTGAATCGGCTTGTAGATCAACCTGATTTGATCATTCTGGATATTATGATGCCTCATTTGGATGGACTCGAAGTGTGTCAAGTAATACGAAATCGGGTATCATGCCCTATTCTGTTCTTAAGCGCGCGTTCCGCCGAAGCGGATCGTATACGTGGACTTGCTGTCGGAGGAGATGACTATATTGTCAAACCTTTCAGCATGCCAGAATTGAAGGCCAGAATTCAAGCGCATCTCCGCCGAGAGCAAAGAAACCACTTCGACCATCAACCTAAGCTGCTGCATCACGGCGACCTCACGATCGATTTGGACAGCTTGCAGTTATATTATCAGGATATACATATTCCACTGACCAGTCTGGAATTCGAACTGTTTCAGCTTCTTTTTATGCATCCGAATCAAGTGTTCTCGCGGGAACAAATGTATGAAAGGATATGGGGATACGATGCTGAGGGGGACGCTTCCACGGTCACCGAACATATCAAAAACATCCGTGCGAAGCTGGCGACGGCTGCACCTGAGATGACATTTGTTGCGACAGTATGGGGGGTAGGCTACAAATTCGAAAGAAACTAAAGACAAGTAAAAGGCCACTTCGCCGACAGTTTATGGGTGCATTTGCCCTTGTTCTCTTTTTCAGCTTTTTAGGTTCGGCGTTGGTGTGGGGCAGTACGCTTTATGTTCTGATCAAACAGACGGACAAGAGCATTCTTCCAGCTAATTATTACGAGCAGCAAATCCCGCAGATTTTAGCGTATGTGGATAAGCAAAAAGATATCCTATTATCTCCTCATATGCAGGAAGCATTGGAAAAGGTTATTCCGACGAAAGGCATGCAGTATCAAATGATTAATCTTCAGGGACAAACGGTCTACGGTTGGAAGGGACATTCATTCGTCAACAGCCCGGAAGATGTACTAATCAAGTTGAATAGACTTGAGAAGCATGGCGGGAAATATATTAAGTTCCACCCTATTCTCAATTCGCAAAAACAACTGAAAGGTATGCTTGTGCTGCGATACAGTCTAAGCGTGTCGTCCAATAATCCTGGAAACTGGCTGCTCGTTGTTCTCATCTTGAGCAGTTTGATTGCGCCATTCCTTTTTATCGTTTTCTTTGCCTATATTTTCGCAAGAAGATTAGGGAAAAGGCTCGAACCTTCGATCGCTAAGATTATAGGGGGTGCCCGACGAATTCAACAGAATGATCTGAATTTCTCCGTAGCCGGAGCGGGAGGCTCGAAGGAACTGACAGAGCTTTCGGATGCTTTTGAAGAGATGCGGAAGGCGCTGGAGCAATCATTGAAGCGAGAATGGAAGCTGGAACAGGAAAGGCGCGATATGATTGCGGCGATTGCGCATGATCTGCGGACGCCGCTGACGATCATTCAAGGACATGCAGATAATTTGATCGAGAGTGGTGCGCGTCATCCGGAACGGCTGGAGAAGTACTTGTTAACGATTCGGAACAGCACGCAGCGTGCCGACAAGATGTTGACGGAACTATTGTTTTTGAATAAAATCGATACGCCCGAATATGTTCTTTGTTATGAACCAACGGATTTGTACGCTTTCTGTACGAGAAAAAAAGAAGAATATGAGTTGTTATGCCGCGAGAAGGGGATTACGCTTCGTTACTCCTATGAAAATCGGCATCGTAACCAAAAGCTTCAGCTTCATTTGGATGCAGCCCGATTGGAACAAGTATTCGATAACGTGATCACGAACAGCTTAAGATTTACGCCAGCTGAAGGCGTAATTGAGTGGTCGGTACGCGTAGGTGAGAACCAGATTTCTTTTGAAATGAAGGATACGGGGCCGGGCTTCAGCGATCTAGATCTGCGTCGTATGTTCGATAAATTTTACTCTGGCGACTCCTCGCGGTCTCAGGAAATAGGCCATTCAGGGCTAGGCTTGTATACGGCGAAGATGCTGGTGCAGAAACATGGTGGGCGGATTGAAGCTGGAAACCGTGCGGAAGGCGGAGCGTGGGTATGCATAACGATTCCATGTGATTTAGCGTCTCTCCGATACGAAATATGAGGATGACTCAACGGGTGGGTATATGGACAACACATTGCAGAGATGCTAGGTTTATGTTTACGATATACAACAGGGTCGATCTTCGTGGATGGCCCCATTTTTGATTACATTGAGAAAAGTAGGTTTACATAGATGACAAATGACGAACAAAACAAGTATCGCTTCAGTGAAGCACCCATTTGGGAAATGCAACGCTCCTATTTTGAGGAACAAGGTATTAAGGCGTGGCAGAGTGAAGATGTGCCTCAGTATATTACGAGCAACCCGATGATTGCGGTGGCTTATGCGGAAATGATATTTGGATTTCTTCAAGACCGCGCAAGGTTAGGTTATATCACGGAACCCATCACGATCCTTGAGCTTGGCGCAGGTTCAGGACGTTTAGCGTTTCATGTTCTTAAGGAGCTATGCGAGCTAAGGGATTTTGCTGGCATGGAGATTCCTTCGTTTCGCTATATTATGAGTGATTTGCCTGTCAAAAATATAGCTTACTGGCAGCAGCATGCCAGTCTACTCCCATTTGTGGAGCAGGGGATTTTGGATTTCGCCCTCTTTGACGCCGTGCACGATACAGAGTTGCATCTAACTCAATCTAAGGATATGATCCGACCCTCTGATTTGCAGCAGCCATTGTTGGTCATTGCCAACTACTTTTTCGACAGTATCCCGCAAGAACTGATTTATGTAGGCGAGGGCAATATTTATGAATGCCAGGTTTCTTTTCAATTTCCCGAAGAAGTAGATGCGAACCATCCGTCAGATGTACTTCAGAACATGATCCCGGCGTATCACTACCACAGAGCAGCTGAATACGAACAGGAATCGTATCCGTACCGCAGTGTTATCGAGCTCTATCAACAAAAGCTAGAAGATTCTCACATCCTATTTCCAGCCGTGGGTCTGACATGTCTAGAACGACTGGGTCAGCTGTCGCAAGCGGGGTTTCTTCTGCTCACAGCGGATAAGGGAGATCATCGAATAGAAAATTGGGAATTTGCAGAACCGCCTGAACTTATTCATCACGGCAGCTTCTCGATAACGGCGAATTATCATGCGATTCAACATGTTTTTGAACAAAAGGGTGCGGCGTCTCTCTTCACTTCGCATCACTATCGCAATTTAAATGTAGGTTGCATTCTCATGCTGCAAGAACCAATGAGCTATGCGAATACCCGTCTCGCTTATCAACGGTTTGTGCATCGTTTTGGACCCGATGATTTTTTCAGTATAAAAGAATGGTTCGATGAGTATTTGGATCACATGAAGCTGTCTCAAATCCTTTCTTTTTGGAGACTTGGGGGATATGATGCTCAATTATTCCTGCAAAGTGCTGCGCACATGTCAAATCTGATTCTAACGAGTAGCGATGAAGAAATGTTAGATATCCGTCATGGGATTCAGTTGATGTGGGACGGCTACTACCCGATGGAAGAAAAACATGATTTAGCACTAGCGTGCGGCATGCTGCTGTATGAGATGTGCTTGTACGAGGAAGCGTTAGCGTTTTTTGAACGATCGAAGCATGATGAGCCTAATCTTAGCAGCGCGGTATTCTATAATATCGCGATTTGTTACTACGAGGTGGGGAACGTGGAATGCGCCATGGATTACACCCATAGAGCTTTAGCGATTGAACCCGAGCATGAAGGGGCATTGGACCTTTTGAGGGTTTTGAGCGTGTAAATCAACCTACAGGTGGACTTCAAGTGAATGTCGCTCCGATATACTTGCTGTATGATTCCAATTACAGCAAGGGAGGATATGTAATGACCAGTTATGTCATTATAATTGCTATTATTTTGGTATTGATGCTGCGGGAAAGAGAGTTGAAGCCTTCTCGCATGTGGATCACACCAGTATTATTCATCTGGTTAGCCTGCAGTAGCATGTCACAATCACCTGATTTAAGTCCGAGCGGCCTTTTGTTCGATACCGTGGGTTTGATCGTTGGAATCATCATCGGTTATTGGCGGGGGACGTTAGATCAAGTCCGTATTCATCCCGTAACAGGGAAAGTGACTGCGAAAAGCTCCGTGATCGGTGTTATTATTTTTATAGGGATCATGCTTCTGCGCTATTTCGTTGGATATTGGGGGGCTCACCATGCATTAATTTCTTTAAGTACGGCTATCATGTTTATCCCTCTCGGGAGCATGTGCATGCGTCGCTATTTTCTGTACAGGAAATATCAAAAGTTGGTAGGTTAGTGAAGGCTGATGGGGGCTTAAGGGTATGGAAACGCGGGCATTTGTAAGGATAGGCCAATGGTTGATCGAGAGGTCCCGAGTTATTCTCCTGAACTTGATTTTGTTGTACGTGATCTTCGAGACATCCGTAATGGAGACGTGGTTGGATGTAATCATGCATGTAGGATTCGGGATCGCCTATTCGTTGATGTTATGGATGCGTTCCTACCCGCGTTCCCTTTTTGGGCGGTTAGCTATTGTTATTGGACTTTGGTTGATCACCGTTATTTACTTCTTAATATTCCATCTGGATAAGATAGCTATGGGTCTGATCTTGTATTTGATTGGATACAGCGCGGTCAGATTGCCAGGGAGAAGATCCGTACCGCTGGTATCGGCAATGATTCTTACGGATGCCCTTATTCTGTATATGCGCCAAGAGAGTGACAACACGATATTATTGTATTCGGTTGTACATGCAGGGATATATTTGCTGTTCTGGGGAGTCAGAACAAAGCGCCTAGCAGCGATAGCCAGCAAACAGCATTATGAACAATTACAAAACATGCATCTCCAGTTAGCACAAACGCATGAAGCTCTACAACAGACGCATAAGGAGCTGGAGGAAGCTACGGTTCAATCCCTACGCTATGCTGTGCTGGAAGAAAGGACCCGTATTGCGAGGGATCTTCATGATAGTATTGGGCACGGTTTAACCTCTGTGATCGTTCAATTGCAGGCGCTTCCTTATATGATTCAATCAAATGAGGCTGATGCTGAACGCACGTTGGGCACTGTGTTAGAGGTTGCGCGTGGTTGCCTTCAAGATGTTCGTTTAGTTGTCCATCATATGGCAGTCGATGATTCAAGCTTGGGCGTGGTCGCATTGCGGAGTTTGATTCAACAGATCAGAGAACACAGTAACCTCCAGATTGATTTTTCCATGTCCCCTTCGAATGGGCAATTGAGGTATGAAATCGCAGAAATCCTTTATCGTATATTACAGGAAGCACTCACGAATGTGTTGCGTCATGCAGGAGCATCTCATGTGGGAGTTGAACTGATTGAGCGTGAAGAAAATATGCTGTTGGTGGTCAAGGACGATGGCAGGTATACAGAGGAGACAACGTTGACACCGGGCTTTGGTCTATCCGGGGTACAGGCAAGATGCGAAAGCGTAGGCGGTTCTTTTACGTACCGAGCGAGCAAGCCTCATGGTTTAGAGTTAACGATCAAAATACCGCTTAACAGCAGGCCTGCAGAGGGGGGACGCTAATGGAGGAATATCACATACGTGTTGCAATTGCGGATGATCAGCATCTGATACGGAATGGTTTGCAATATATCATTAATGGTCAAATCGATATGAATGTGGTGGGCGAAGCAGAGAATGGACGCGAAGTGGTGCGGTTGGCAGAGCAATTGTCTCCGGATGTTATTCTCATGGATGTGCAAATGCCGGTATGCAATGGTATTGAAGCGACTCGCGAGATCCTCGCTATTTCGCCGAAGTGCAAGATCGTTATTTTGACAACATTTGATTTGGAGGAATATGTGTATGACGGAATACGTGCCGGTGCGGTAGGTTATCTCTTGAAAGATGCTAAGCCTAGTGAACTGATCGATGCCATTCGAGCAGCTTATCGGGGGGAGGCGATCTTCCGTACGGCAGCGGCGGCTAAAGCCATCAGCCAGGCGGTACAATCATCGAACACTTTACCCGAGAGAGCAGCGGCAAACGACGCGATGGTGGAAGGATTTACGGCACGTGAATTGGAAGTACTTCAGCAAATGGCCTATGGTCTACGTAACGAAGAAATTGCTGCGAAGTTGTATATCAGTGAACACACGGTGAAGACCCATGTACACCGGATTCTGCAAAAAATGGGCGTGGAAGACCGTACGCAAGCCGTGGTTTTCGGTATTCGTAATCGAATCGTGTTATGACAGAGAGGCTTCGTTGGCGTCTAAGACGTAGATGAATGTCTCTCTTCGTTATGCTGTGCAACATCTTTATCAAATCTTCAGAATAATCCCCCGTAAATCCTAAGTTTTATGGCTTATTATGAATCCAACAAATCTTGAAGAGATTGGTGAGGATTCAATCATGATGAACCAGAAGCGACGTTGGGTTGATTATAAACCGCTATTATGGGTGTTGGCCATTCCTATACTTAATATATTTTATGGCCTTACCAATCATCCTGGCCCCGGTATTCATTTCCTAGCCACGACGTTGGACGAACAAACTCCCTTTATTCCTGCTTTCATTGTACCCTATATCAGTTGGTATCCCTTTATGATCATCACATTGTTGTTGATATTCCGCAAAAATTTACAGGTATACTATCAAGCGATGTTAGCATTGTGCTGCGGGCTGATCCTAAGTTATCTTGTTTATTTTTGTTTTCAGACGATGGTCCTCCGTCCGCCTGTTGAAGAGAGTGGGATTCTGAATATGTTAGTAAGATTCGTCTATGACACGGATCAACCGTATAATTGTTTCCCGAGTATTCATGTGTTTACGAGCTGCGTGATGTATCGGTATGCTTCCATCTTCGCAACTAGAGGCAGAATATTCGTGAAAGGGTTAGCCATTCTTATCATTTTTTCTACTTTGTTCGTGAAACAGCACGTCATCGCGGATGTGGTAGGGGGATGGATCCTGGCGGAGACCATGGTTCGATGTGCAGGCTGGTGTTATTCCTTGTTCATGAAATCCTCCCTTCGTAACAAAGGGAGGAACTCGCAACAAGTCAGTAAATCTTAAAAAAACCAATGCGCGGGTACTCTTTCATGCAGCCGATATCGAGAGGGATTTCTAGTATTCGCCGCAACATTACTGACAGCTGACTGCTTTTTTATTGCATCCTTCTATTTTGTGGGTCATTCGTTTAAAGTTTACTATTTTAATCGGAATAATAAGAAAAAATCATTGCTGGACACTCCGTCGTGTGTTAATATATCCCAATAAAAGGAAATCATATGAATATTCGTCGTATGATGGGTATCGCCAATGGTGAGGGAGGTCAACGCAGGATGAAATTTGCTTTGTTCAGTCTACTCATGCATGTACCGAATGCGGTCACGGGTGAGACATTAACGGTTCAGCAGAAATTTCAGAATATATTAGATCAGGCGATTCTTGCAGAGGAGCTTGGCTTTGATGCTTATGGGGTAGGGGAGCGGCACGGTGCTCCATTCCTGTCTTCATCGCCGCCTGTCATCTTGACCGCTATAGCAGCACGCACCTCACGTATTCGGCTTTTAACGACGGTTACGGTTCTAAGTGTTCTGGATCCGGTACGTGTGGCAGAAGATTACGCGACATTAGATCATTTATCGAAAGGACGACTTGAACTGATCATTGGGAAAGGCAACGACCCACGCCACTATCCCCTCTTTGGGATTACGGAGGAGGAGCAGTGGGACTCGCTTACCGAACGTTATGAATTGCTGAAGCGATTGTGGACTGAGGAGGGCGTGAATTGGCAAGGGCGTTATCGACCGGCATTGGAGGGTGTGACGACATACCCAAGACCTTTCCAACAACAGATCCCTGTATGGCATGGCAGTGCATCGAGTACACGCTCCACAGAGTTAGCGGCCCAATTCGGTGAACCCCTCTTTTCGTCGAACACCTTCCATCCGCAAGCTAAATATAAAGCACTCATTGATCATTATCGAGAACGGTTAGCCTATTATGGACATGATGCGAGCCGGGCCATTATAGGCGCCGGGGCAGGCAGCCTGTATTTAGCGAACACGACGGAAGAAGCGATTCGCCGCTACCGTCCGTATTATGATGCTTTTCATGCCACATCTGCAGCACAGTTTAATCAATCTCCGTTTACTTCGTTGGAGGATAATATGGCGAATGGCCCGGTATTAATTGGCAGCCCCGATCAAGTCATCGAGAAGATCTTGAATTACCAGAAGGCTTTTGGGAATCAAGTGCTCAGCATTAGTGTCGATGGGTTAACGGAGGCAGAACAACGCGAACAAGTGGAACGGTTTGCAACGGAGGTGGCACCGATCCTACGCCGAGAGGTTCCGAGCACCGTATGGGGAAGCCTTCCACCCCATGCTGATGTAGGCGTTCACGCCTAGATAACTTGCCGCTGTGACACCCAAAAAAAGACTCCAGTATGAAAAGAGAAGCTCTTTTCCGCTGGAGTCTTTATATGAGATCTTATATGCAGCTTAGTATGCTAAGCTGGACATCGCATGGATGTGAGAAAGGTAACGAATGTTACTTGCTTCCTTCATCATCGTTGCTGGCAGACCACGAAGTGGAGTCGAACTCGCTCCGATGGTTGCTACCGCATCTTTACGGCCTAAGCTTGCAAGCGTACCGGAGTTAATTGGGCTAAATGTTTCGTAGGTATGGTTGCCTAAGAACGCATAGAGGTTGTATCCAATTAATTCGCCCATTTGCCAAGCGATTTGGGCTGTTGGCGGGTATGGACGACCGTCTGCACCGAATACAACGGCACTGTCGCCTGCAACGAACACATCAGGGTGTGATGTAGATTGCAAGAATTCGTTCACTGTTGCGCGACCGCGGTTCACTTCTAGACCGGATTCACCAACGAGTGGGTTACCTTGAACGCCGCCAGTCCATACGAACGTGTTCGCAATGACTTTTTGGCCGTCTTTCAATTCAATCACATTTCCCTCAACATTGGTTACTGGGATACCTGTTAAGAATTGAACGCCGCGTTTCTCAAGGCTTGTTGTTGCACGCTCGATCAGATGATCTGGCAATACAGGAAGAATTTTTGGACCAGCTTCAGCAAGCAATAATTTTACTTCTTTAGGGTCTACGCCATAGCTTCTCGCAAGAGCAGGCATTTTATCTGCAATTTCACCAACAAGCTCAACGCCTGTTAAGCCACCGCCGCCGATAAGAATTGTTGCATCCGCTTGATCTTTCGTTTGCGCGTATTGACGAATACGATCTTCGATGTGTTGGTGGATTTTGTTCGCATCTGCTGCGGATTTCAGAACCATACTGTTTTGCTCAAGTCCTGGGATACCGAAGAATGCAGTTTGGCTGCCTAAGCCGACAACAAGCGCGTCGTATGTCAATGTAGATCCGTCCGTCAATTTCACGAGCTTCTCTTCTACGGAGAAGGATTCGATTTTTGCGATTTTAAGATCGATGTCTTTGCCTTTGAAAAGCTTGGACAATGGGATCGCTACCGCACGCTCTGAAACACTTCCTGCTGCGAGACGGTGTAATTCCGTAATGATTTGGTGAGTTGCAAATTGGTTCACTACAGTAATTTTAGCTTCGGCTTTACTTAAATATTTACGAACAGTTAAAGCGGATAGAAGTCCACCGTAACCTGCACCTAGAATGACAATATGTTTTGACATGGTATTTCCTCCGTCCTTACGAGTTAAATATGAGATAGCTAATTATTTATGTTGATTTTCGCGTTCTGCGCTAACTTGTAGAAATGCATTTACGAAACGGAACATTTTTTGAGCTTGAGGATCTTTTAACAATTTCAAAAGACCGAATAGGCCGATAACTTCATTGCTTGCATCAGCGCGATCTTTTGCTTCGATTACCGTTGCAGCAAGATCTTTCACTTTATCTTTTACAGGACCGGCAATTTCTTTGATCGCACCAACCGTATCACTTTTCAGAACATCGTCTGTAGCGACAGCTTGTGCAAAATCATACGATTTTGTTAATACATTAACCAGCTCGGTTAATTTCGGCAATTGTTGTACCAGCGCGTTCAAGGATTCTTGCACCTCTGGTTTCAATAGCTGATCGAGTACATCATTTTGCTTTTGGCTAGCAGATACTTCACTTACTTCAGTTACTTCTTGTTCGGGTTTAGCTTGGGTGATTGTCTCTGACATATCAATTCTCCTTTGCAGTAAGCATAGTGCTTTGATTCACAAACAATAATAAAAGCCACTAAGTTGCCGACTTAATGACCATGATCCACAAATGTATAGAATTATAGAACCACCTTTGTCATCAAAGCTGCTATAGTTTCTACCTCATTGTTATATTTTGTTGCTGTTAAATTAAATATACGACTGATTTCTTTGAATGTCTAATAGAAAATTGTGATAAATATTACAATGTAATCTTATTACCAGAAACACCCAGTGGATTTCATGCGTTTAGTAGGGGGAGGTGTACTATGAAAAAGATATCTGTTTGGCTTGTAACCATCGTATTTCTGCTTATCTTATGCTGTTCCGATCTGTCCACAACGATACCTAAAAAATACCCGTTTACGGAAGCGGTGAAACAAGGCGATATCATTTATTTCAAGCTCCTATTTGGGTACGGGCGATAAGCTGCCTGAGGAATCGACCGCTTATTACCTGAGTGGTTGCTCCGATACAGAAAGCGAGAAATTGGTGTTGGCCTACATTCCATAGATCGCGATAGGCATACAAGTCAAATCCGGAGAGAAGTATAAAGATAAGGCTCAATTCAGGATGCTGGAAGCCGCGTTAAAACCTGGGAAGTACCGCTTGGTCAAAAGCTTTAACTCTGGAGATCAGGAATTCAAGCTGGCTGCAGAATTTGAAGTGATCGCCGATGCATAAGCTGATTATGTGTATCTTTTCACGTAGCAGATGGAGCTCAAAAGGCGCTTTTTTTCTTTAAAAGTCATATTGACATTTATACAGACCAGGAATACTATGATATTTGTCATAACGAACAGTTCCACTGCGAACAGTTTAACAAGTAAAGTTTTTAGAACGTGTGAGGAGGCCTATTATTCAATGATCTCATTGGATGAGAAAAGCAAACTCGCAGCTCGGGTATTAGAATCCTATTGGAACATTAGTAAGGCAACCATCAAGATGGCCCAGTCGAATGCAGCTTCCTTTGGCATGACGTTACAACAAATGTCGATTCTCAAAACGTTGCTCGCATCACCGGATCTTACACTAAAAGAACTCACAGGACGGCTCGTATCCTCCAAAAGCACTTTGAGTGTCAATATCAATGGGTTAGTCCAAGCCGGCTTGGTCATCCGCGAAATTCCAAAAGAAAACCGCCGTGAAGTGAAATTAACGCTGACGGACAAGGGGAAAGAGCTAGCGAGACGAATCATTTCAAATGCCGTGTCAAGCCGTGTGATGATGAAAGTGTTAGACAGGTTGAGTGAGGAAGATGTTCAATCCATAGTACGTATTAATACCGAGGTGTTGAATCATCTGGGGGAGAGCCCAGAGTCACCGTTCACAAAGTTGTAACAAATGGTTTACTTTTCTTACTTTTTGTTATAAACTATAAATATATTATTAAGCCCCACCCAATCGTACCGATGCAAGAACCATAATGAAACAGACACAGAATGAAAATTTATGCCTGCTGATCTATGATCCGCGCTTTACTTACGGTCTGGGTACCTTCCAGAACTAACATGAAGGTAAATAATATGTTTAACTAGGGGCTGTTCCATGTGGAGCGGCTTTATTTATTTAGATATAGAAACATACTGTAGGAGGAAGAGAGATATGGATGCAACAACCGTTGTTTTATTTGGAGCAACAGGGGATTTAGCGAAAAGAAAAATATACCCTGCGTTGTACAATTTGTATTTGGATCACAAAATGCCGGAATCATTTTCGGTGATTGGCTTAGGTAGAAGAGATTGGTCTGATGCGTTTTTCCAACAACAAGTGAAGGATTCATTAACTACGTTTTCGAGAAGAGCCATTGATCCAGCTGGTTTGAATGCCTTTATCAGCGCTTTCCGTTACAGCGTGTTAGATGTAGATCGTCCTGAAGACTACAAGACACTTCTTCAACTCGTGGAACAACGCGAGAAAGAATTGAATATTCCCAGCAACCGGATGTTCTATCTATCCGTGGGTCCAGAGTACTTTGACACCATTGCTTCCAATATTAAATCAAGCGGCTTAGGGTCAACACAAGGCTGGAAACGTCTGATTATCGAGAAACCTTTTGGTCGTGATTTGAAATCAGCTCAAGAATTAAATGAGAAGTTAAGTAAATCGTTCGAAGAGGATGAAATCTTCCGTATTGACCACTATCTAGGGAAACCTATGGTGCAGAACCTTGAAGTTCTTGAGTATTCGAACCCTGTGATTCATGCATTGTGGTCGAACCGTTACATTGCGAACGTACAGATTACTGCGGCAGAGACCGTTGGGGTTGAAGAAAGAGCTGGATACTATGACAAAACGGGAGCCATTCGCGACATGTTCCAGAACCATATGTTGCAACTGTTGATGATGACGGCGATGCAGCTTCCTAAACAAAGCACACCCGAAGAAGTGCGCCGCAAAAAGAAAAATGTCATGGAATCGCTTCGCCCATTAATCAAAGAAGATATCGCGTCGAATATTATTCGCGCTCAATATACAGCTGGTGAACTTGCCGGCAAGCCCGTACAAGGCTACAAAGATGAGCCAGGCATCAAAGCCACTTCACAGAATGATACGTTTATTGCAGCGAAGCTGTGGATTGACGATTACTTCTGGAAAGGCATTCCGTTCTATATTCGTACAGGCAAACGCATGAAAGAAAAATCAACTCGTATCGTGATTGAATTCAAAGAACCATTAGAACAATATAACGAGCCGCATCATGAGTCTGCACAACCGAACCTTTTGATCATTGACATCAACCCGAATGAAGGCATCGCACTTCAATTGAACAGCAAAGATTCCTTAAACCAAGGACAATTCATTCCGGTCCGTGCGAATGCATTCACGAATGCCAAAGAAATGCCTGAAGCTTATGAGAACTTGATCTTCGACGCGATGAGAGGCGATGCAACCTTCTTCGCGCATTGGGATGAAGTTGAATTGTCATGGAAATGGGTGCAACCCATTCTTGAAGCCTTTGAAGAAGGCATCATTCCTCTTCAATCGTATGCAGCAGGTTCGAATGGACCGCAAGCAGCGCATGATCTTCTAGGCAACCACAAATGGTGGTTAGACACAGAACCTACGCCGGCTGCGACTCCCACTCAAGCAGAAGATCGCGAATTAAGCAGAGTGTAATTATTTTCAACATCATAGATAAATAACAACCATTTGGAGGGGTACCATAATGAAAGTAGGATTAGTTGGATTAGGAAAAATGGGTTTGAACTTAGGACAGAATTTGATCGACAACAAACATGACGTGGTTGCATTTGATTTGAATACAAGTGCAGTGCAAGAAATTTCCACATATGGTGCGAAGGGCGTTTCGACATTGGCAGAGCTTGTTCAATCGTTAGAAACACCGCGTATCGTGTGGATCATGGTACCGCATAAAGTTGTAGACTCGGTTATCGATGAGATTTCACCGTTATTGTCCAAAGGCGATATCGTGATTGAAGCAGGGAACTCCCACTACAAAGAATCCATCGAACGTCACAGCAAATTGCAAGAAATTGGCGTAAGCTTTATGGATGTAGGTACTTCGGGCGGTATGGAGGGTGCAAGACACGGCGCTTGTTACATGATCGGTGGCGATCCTGAGGCATGGGCGATTGTTGAGCCTATTTTCCGTGATACATCGGTAGAGAACGGATATCTGTATGCTGGTAAATCCGGTAGCGGTCACTTCTTGAAAATGGTCCACAACGGTATCGAATACGGGATGATGGGCGCGATTGGTGAAGGATTTGAAGTATTAGAGAAAAGTGACTTCGATTTTGATTATGAAAAAGTAGCTCGCGTATGGAACAACGGTTCTGTTATTCGTTCATGGTTAATTGAATTGATGGAACGTGCTTTCTCTAAAGATGCGAAACTGGATGAAATCAGAGGGATCATGCACTCTTCCGGTGAAGGGAAATGGACGGTTGAGACAGCATTCGATCTTCAAGCTGCAACGCCAATTATCGCGATGTCTTTGTTAATGCGTTTCCGTTCTTTAGAAGAAGATACGTTTACAGGGAAAGTCGTTGCTGCACTGCGTAATGAGTTTGGCGGACATGCTGTTGAAAAGAAATAAAATGATGTTATTGCAAGTTTGAATATGTTATTATGAATATATTAAAACGAAAAATAAAAAAGTGGAGGTAAGTCATCATGAAATTTTTTATTGATACTGCTAACGTAGAAGATATTAAAAAAGCGTACAAAATCGGTGTTTTGTCGGGTGTGACAACAAATCCTTCCCTTGTAGCTAAAGAAGGCGTGAAATTCGAAGATCGCATCGAAGAAATTTTGAAATTGGTTCCTGAAGTGGAATCCGTATCTGCAGAAGTAACTCCAGATGCCGTAACAGCGGAAGATATGATCGCTCAAGCGAACGAATTGATCAAAATCAACGGTGGAGACAAGAACATCACCATCAAACTTCCAATGACGATTGCAGGTCTTGAAGCTTGTCGTTACCTAACTAAAAAAGGCGTTAAAACAAACGTAACATTGATCTTCACAGTGAACCAAGCGTTGTTGGCAGCTCGTGCAGGTGCTACGTATGTATCTCCTTTCTTGGGTCGTTTGGATGACATTTCTGAAGACGGCGTATTGTTAGTAGCTAAAATCGCTGAGTTGTTCCGTATTCATAACTTGGATTCACAAATCATTGCTGCATCTGTTCGTCACCCTGACCATGTTACACGTGTAGCGATGGCTGGTGCGCACATTGCGACAATTCCTTATAGCGTAATTGAGCAACTTACGAAACATCCACTTACAGATCAAGGTATTGAGAAATTTGCTGCAGACTGGGCAAAAGCTCCTAAAAACTAATGCCTAAACAGAAAAACGGTCATGTGCTGAAATTTGAGGACGGAACGTATTTCATCGAACAGGAACCCTTCACAACCGTACATCTTGATGAAGCTGAGATCTATTATAAGTATTTTGATTTGATGGAAGCTCAAGCAAGGGCGTTACGGAATACTGGGCATGAGGCACGCATGGTGAAGGTAACCTTTTCTATCACCGACATCTCAGAGCAGTGAAGACTCCATAGGGATTGTTGAAGGTTAAGAATCCGCCCTTGTGCGGATTCTTTTTTGTACTTGTAGTGCACAAGGAGAGAAACATTGTGGGGAAATTATCGAAATCACAAACCCTAATCCTGCTCATATTCCTCATCACGGTGTGGGGAATTAATTGGCCGTTATCGAAGATTGCACTCGCGCATACACCCCCGGTTTTATTTTCAGGGTTAAGAACCTTATTGGGAGGCTTATTACTGCTCATTGTCGCTATTCCAAGATATAAACACCTCCGCTTTCGCGAAACATGGTTTATCTACCTCATTTCCGCTGTTGTGAATGTCATCCTGTATTACGGATTGCAGACGATTGGGTTGAATTATTTGCCTGCGGGCTTATTCTCCGCCATCGTATTCTTGCAGCCCGTGTTGGTTGGTTTATTCTCCTGGATGTGGTTGGGCGAATCGATGTATGGCTTGAAGGTCCTTGGATTAGTCCTTGGATTCGCAGGCGTTGGGGTGATTAGCAGCGGTAGCGGCGTGTCAGGGCATATTTCCGTGTCAGGTATCTTATTAGCGTTAGGTTCAGCATTGAGTTGGGCGTTGGGCACCGTATTTGTGAAAAAAGTAGGTCCTTCCGTGGATGCAATCTGGCTGGTTACGCTGCAATTAATCACAGGCGGTCTTGTTATGACGCTCGGCGGTTCTGTCGTGGAAAGCTGGTCGGATATCGATTGGAACGTGGCCTTCGTACTTTGTTTATTATTTATTTCAATTTTTGTGATTGCGATCGGATGGATCGTCTTCTATAAGCTCATCGATTCAGGTGAAGCAAGTAAAGTAGCTTCCTATACCTTTCTGATTCCATTAGTTGCGATTATCATCGGTACTTTGTTCTTGAATGAACCGTTTACGCTATCGCTTGTGATTGGACTGGTACTTATTGTTGGGAGTATTTATTTCGTGAATCGAAAACCGAAAAAACTTGAAATACTTTCTGAAAAACCGGATGCAATGTGATGAATTTCACTTTACAATCCTAGATAACGGGTATATATTTTTAATTACAATCTTTCAAAACTAATATTATCAAAAGAATAAGGATCTTCGGGGTAGGGTGCAATTCCCAACCGGCGGTGATGTTCATGATGAACGAGCCCGCGACTCCTCTAGCTGACAGCAGCACGGGGGACTGACTTGGTGCGAATCCAGGGCCGACGGTACAGTCCGGATGGTAGAAGATCATCAAGTAAGCGTGTATGAGGTGCAATAGCACTTCGGCAGGTTTATTTGGTCGGCCCCGTATGCGTGTATTTAAGACGCTGCGGGGCTTTTTGCCGGTTCCTTTATTCAGAGGGAGAACAATCATGAACAACGTATCAGAAGTATCCGTTCAACGGACGGAGCGTGTCAAATCAGGATTTTGGCTTGTTGTATTGGGAGCAGCGCTTTGGGGAATCGATCCGCTGTTTCGCATCATCTTATTGGAGTCACTGACTTCTACACAGATCGTGTTGTTAGAGCATATTATTCTATTCTTGGTTGCAGCTCCTGTATTATGGCGCAATCGTTCAGATTTGCGGGGATTACGGATGACGCACCTCATTGCACTTCTCTTTATTTCATGGGGAGGTTCAGCTTTGGCGACAATCCTATTCACGCAAGGATTAGCACATGGGAATTTGAATGCTGTATTATTGCTGCAGAAGCTCCAGCCGTTATTTGCGATTGTGATGGCTAGAATTATTCTTAAAGAGATGTTGCCGAAGTATTTTGGTTCCTTATTCGTTCTTGCGATTTTCGGTACCTATTTGCTCACCTTTGGCTGGACATTACCTTTAGAACAAATGAATGACTTCGTTCAGGTAGGCAGCTTGTTGGCACTGGGGGCCGCAGCATTATGGGGTGGTTCGACGGTTATGGGCAGCTACCTTCTCCGCTCGATGAAGTATGAGACTGTTACCTCATTGCGTTTCATCCTTGCTTTGCCTTTGCTCTTTATGATTACATTATTCGAAGGGCATGGATGGAACCTGTCGATGGGAGCAGGGGCAGCCTTTGCCGTAGGAATTAATTTGCTCCTACAAGCGTTATTGCCAGGATTACTTAGCTTGTTACTATACTATAAAGGGCTTAGTTCAACAAAAGCTTCTTATGCGACACTTGCGGAGCTGAGCTTCCCCATGGTGGGCGTATTGATTAACTGGGTTGTCTTCCAACAGGCTGTAACGATCACACAACTATTTGGCTTCGTATTGATTTGGTTCACATTGTTCTATATCTCTCGTCAGAAGCAGGAAGCTGAAGTTCTCGCTTAGTACGAACATATCGCTTTCTATTATAGAAGGAATACGGCAGACAGGTTGAAGTTGAACTTGTGTGCTGTATTCCTTTTTTTGTAGTTGTATATAATGAAGTGAAAATTGAGGGATCCTTCTTAGCGGGTTCAATTAAACTAATAATTGAACAGATTTTAGAATGGTTGATGTGGAGAGATCGAGAGCTGTGATCGGGAAGGGATGAGAAGTGATCTAGAAGGGATTGAGAGCTGATCGAGACGTGATTATGAAGTGAATGGGAAGTAACTGAGAAATGATCGTGAGGTGATTGAGACATAGTCGTGGGCAGATTGCGTTAGCATGTTAGGTTTGTTTACTGATTGTCATTTTTTACAACTTGCAGACCTTGGATTATTCATGGTATATTGTTATTCCAGCCGCTTGAGAGAGCGATGGAAACCAAATATCATGATTTTTACTTCAAAAAAAGAAATAAAAAAAGCTTGCATTACTGAAGATAACATGATATGATATAAAAGTTGTCACCGAGAAACACTGGTGAGAACGAAACGAAAGAAATTGATCTTTGAAAACTGAACAACGAGTGAATTAAAGCATTAACGATTTTTTAATTGCCTTTATAGGCGGTTGAAAATATCGAAATAAAGAACTTTCGAGTTCTTGTCAGTTAGTTTTAAATGAGCAAGTCAAACACTTTAATGGAGAGTTTGATCCTGGCTCAGGACGAACGCTGGCGGCGTGCCTAATACATGCAAGTCGAGCGGAGTTATTCCTTCGGGGATAACTTAGCGGCGGACGGGTGAGTAACACGTAGGCAACCTGCCTGTAAGACTGGGATAACTACCGGAAACGGTAGCTAAGACCGGATACACGATTTGATCGCATGATCG
>NZ_MSZX01000019.1 GCF_002021565.1 Paenibacillus selenitireducens
STRCSSATNDATACTNTRYCHNAGCDTAAACCAGCTAATCAAAGTCAAGATTCAACAGATTTAAGATTTCAGAACTCCAAAGAATGCAGACTCAAATAAGCCTACTGCAAGAAGCGAGTTAATGGTAAAATATAACTATTAATATCCGTTATTTGCTCTGAAAGGGCGCGTCGTTACTCAAAATTCCGTAAATCATGCGCAAAAGCTTGTTTGAAGTCGCCACAATGGCAACTTTGGCAGGTTTGCCTTCAAGTCGTTTTTGCTGGTAATATTGCCATAGAATCGGATTTCGAGGGCCGTGGATTTGCTTTGAGATACCCCCAACTGTTGCTTGGTAGAGCGCTGTACGGAGATATGCAGAGCCCCGTTTTGAGATACGATTCTGGTTTGCTTTAAAGGTTCCTGACTCGTAAACAGATGAATCCAGCCCTGCAAAAGCGGTCAACTGTTTCACGGAAGGGAACCTTTTTATGTCCCCAATTTCAGCGTGAATCATTGCCGCAGTAATCGGCCCCACCCCAGGGATCGATCGTAGTAGGTGGTAGGCAGAAGATTCTTGAACTAAGGATTCCATTTGTTTTTCGAGTGCTGTAATTCCTTCTTGGTAAGCCTTGAATAACCCTATGAAATTCTGCATTGCAAATATATGCGCCTGAGATCCACACGGATCAGGAAGGCTACTCCGCGCAATTCCCAGAAGCTGCGCGTATTTATCTTCATTCCAAGTACGACCTCTTCGATTCAGCATAAGAATGGTTAATACGTCCTCTTTGTCCGCAGTCAGTAAAGCTGAGGGGGAAGGGAATTTAGTGAGAAGCTGAATGGATGAAGGGTTGAAAATGTTCTGAAAAGCCTTGTCATAGCCCGGAAAAGCCAAATCCAGAATGGAACGGAATTGCAGCTGAACTTCACCAAGAAGAGCTTTCCATTGGGCATGTTGGCGACAGAGAAACCGTAGTTCAGTGACCTTTTCATCCATTGGCATGATTGGCGTACCTTCCCCTAAATAGAATGCATTAGCAATTCGAATTGCATCAATAGGATCGGTCTTTACCTTACGAGTAGAGCGCTTTTTGAGCTCATGAGTCGTTAAGGGGTTTAACAAGAAAACGGGATACCCGTGCGAGAAAAAGAAAGAAGCAATAGGCTTCGAATAATTACCAGTCGCCTCCATAACGACAGTTGGTCGCAGCGTTGTAGATTCTTCAAGCTGAACAAGAACTGAAAGCAATGACGAAACATGATCAGGTGAATGGGAGAAAGAGAAGGGCTTTTTCACTTGTACGCCATAGGAAGTGAAGGCAGCGGCAACGCTCTTCCCCTTCGCAATATCGATACTTAAAACAGGTTGATTCATATGACCTCCTTGGATGACACTAGGACCCAAAACAAATGCTCTCCACAGGTTGGCACGGTGATACGGGCTCTAGGCCCAACCAGCTAAATCGGGGTATGAACATTGCTAGGGCTGAAACACTTTATGTGACGAGATCTAAGTCCCAACACCACATTCGTTCTTAACCCAGTGCTAATCTTTTAAGTATAAAAGAAAAGCTCATCCCCGATGAACTGGGATGAGCTTAATATACCAACACCATATTCAAGCATTGGGGCTATCGCCCCTCGGTCTGCCCGAGGGATTTCGGAATTGAGCTAACGGAGTACGATAGTTCAGAACACCACAACGGCAGCCGATCAGAGGATCAGCTGCCGTTTTTATTGAAGTAAAGGGCAGTTTAACGTAAATTTCAACAATATGGAAACGTATTATTAGGTGAGTTCACAATTCTTAAGCTCGAAACTACGTCTTTATAAGGTTTAAGGTGGGAGTTGGTTTTTTGTCAAAAAACTTGAAAATCAATGTATTCTGTTCCATCGCTATTTTATTAATCGTTTCATATTTTTTTGGCATTGGACTACAAAACAATGCCAAGGAAATTGAAAAAGCTGTATTATCTTTAAACCAGCCGATGACAAAAATTGTTCATATTGAAGCATTAGAAAATAATAAAGCTATTGCGTTTTATGAATGGGGAACAGCACCCGAAGATTATTTTGGGATTATAAATTTAAAGAAAGACCTTTTTGGCTGGCACCTTATGAATGGTTCAACTTCGGCTACCCCAAAGGAATATAAAATAGGATGGTCTTTTAGTGACTTAAAAAGGGACTTTTCAAATTACACAGACATTCTCTATGGAAAAATATTTGACGCCGAAATCGTAGACGTACTTGTCAATACTGATAATGGTAAGCAATATTCAGCAAAAATCATTGACGATAATAACGGTGAAAAGTTTTGGTTCTTAATAACAGATGGAGTAAAACTTACAGGTTCTACTATTACAGCCCGTTCTCAAGATGGAAAAATAATCGAACAGATAACAAGATAAATACTGATATCGTTAAGCTAACGGGACACGATAATGTAGGAGTTTGCTTGAGGCAGCTCCTTTTTCTTATGTTGAAGTAACTGGCAGGTTAATTTAGTTGAAAATAAAGGAAAATAGATAAGATATGAGGAATATATTGGAGTATTTGGGGAGGGTTTTCGTTGAAATACTTTTATGGAATATTAGTGGTTTTGGGAGTTGTGTTGCCGTATTCGCAATTTCTTCCGTGGATCATTCAGAATGGCCTGGATATGTCTCAATTAGTAGAAGAAATAACCCAAACGAGCATTGGATCATTTGCATGGATGGATGTTTTAGTATCAGCAATTGTACTTATTGGGTTCATTCTCTTCGAAGGCAAAAGAAATGGTATGAGGTCGTTATGGTTGCCGATTATAGGTACTCTTGTAGTAGGTGTTTCATTAGGTCTTCCTTTATTTTTATTACTTCGTGAAATACACATCGTGAAGAAATTATAAGGCTGAATTTCAGCACTTTTGAGCTAACGGAGAACGATAGTTGAATAACACATATTGTTGAGTAAGCTACCGCAGCCTGCTTATTTTTTAAGCTATTCTAGCTAATAGCTTGTCAATATTTAATTCCTAATGGGTACGGGCAACATTCCTGAAGTTGTACACATCTGAGGGCTGCTTGCAAAAATCGACGGGGGAGCCTTTAGGATTCAATTGTCATCAGATTGGTAGGGGGCTACATATATGATGGAACGTGATGTTGTTATAGGCATTGATGGAGGTGGAACGAGTACAAGAGTCATGATATGCGATCTAAAGGGGAACGAGCTTGCTTATGCGGAGGGTGGCTGTGCTTCCAAGTATAAGGACGAGAACGCGTCTGATCATGTGAAAGCTACTATTGAGGATGCACTTGCGAAGGCAGGGCGAGTTGCAACTGATGTGGCCATGCTTGTTGCTGGAATTGCAGGCTACGAATCAGAAGCTGATGATGCATGGATTATACCTTTTACCGACTTGCCGGGACTCCATTGTCCAAAGCTGCACTTGAATGACTCGGATATTGCTCACGCCGGAGCGCTTCAGAATAGGCCAGGTATTATTGCGATCGCGGGAACGGGCACCATGATCATGGGCATCAATGAATATGGCAGGCGGATCAGAAACTCAGATTATCATCAATACGCGTATAGTGCCGCGCGTCATCTCGCCTATGATGCTGTGTATGAAGTGCTTGCAGGACTTCGAGATGATTCGAATGAGGGGCTGATCACGGAGATGCTGCAATATTTGCAAGTGAGTAGCTTGGAGCAGTTGCAGGAGCTTGCTCGGCAGGGCTTCCATCCCGATACGATGAAGCGCAATCAACTGTTCGGGCAGTTCGCTCCACAAGTCACGAGGGCCGCAGAACAGGGCAGCAGTGTTGCAAGACGTGTATGCAACCGCGCTGCAGAGCAGCTCCGATTGGGTATTGAGCTTGTCGGCTCCAACTTTGCTCAACGCAACGTTGAGGTCGCGTTAATCGGCAGTGTCATCTGCAGCCCCTATATGAGCGGTAAGCTGACAGAATTGCTCATGGCAAATCCAATTAAGCAATATCGCGTGGTTGAAACGCAATTGCAGCCCGTAGTCGGTGCCATTCTTCTGGCCTATAAGGAGCTGGGAATCCCTACAAACAAACGGTGAAGTTGAATGTGAAACGGATATCCTATCTGGATATTTAGCGGAGGGCAGCAGTTGTGAATTCAACATGTCATATATAAAAGATAATGTAGTCTTCATACCTATTCGTATGATCGGAGATTTAATGAGGTAAGAAGGTGATCAAGAATCGTCTCATGAGGATCAGAGATTACCATAAAAAAGAGGCCGCCCCGAATACTGTTTGGGGCGGCCTCTTTACATGATGTTTTATAGGATGCGATGGACTGTAAATTGTCCGGTGGAGGCATGAAGAGCCTCTGACACCTGCTGCGGATCAACCTGGTGGTGACGCGCGATCGCATAGCGGAATTCATAGAATCCTCCGAGCGTTGCTTTAAAGTTGGTTTCCCAGTAGTTCGTCAGGATCCATGCATACGTGGAAGGACGACTATCTGCTTGTTGCATCGTATGAAGTAATCTCGGTTTGTGCTCCAAGGTGCCCAACTGCAGCAATGGCGTATCTGTCATGGAAAGGGCGAGAGCTTCTTGGTCGTTGGCTGAGTGCCAGAATAAGCCTTCCTGTACGCACGTGTAATCCAGGCAAGAACCCGGAATTTGGTCCTTCCATGGACGAACCAAGCCCCCGGCTTTTTCCACGTAAAGTTCTGCATCCGATCCCATAGCAAATGGCAGAGCTACATATACGTTTTCGGGGAGCCAGATGCTGTCCTTGTGAAAACGGACCGATACTTCGACGCGAGGCTGGTTTGCGAACATTTTAAGATGTACGGCGTAGTAGCTGAGTCCTTTCACTTCATATGCAAGCTCGATAAGAGCGAACAATGGTCCATTGTCCAGCACCTTCATGCGAGTCAAACGCCCGACATCCCGCTGGACGTTAATCCCTTTCCGGTTTCGCCCCATCCGGGAGCGAGTAGAGCATACCTGGGAAGGATCGTGTTGATCCAGAGCCGGTGTAACCTCATAAACCGGAGTGAATGGGGCGTGTTGGCGGTTCTGATCCAACAGATCTACAGAACTTCTCTTATCCACCCACGCTGTGATTCCTTCATTTATTTTCCACTCGATACGCATCGTTCCTGATTCTATGAAGTCCTCGTTGACAATAATCGGATGTTCCGTGGCAGGCTGCATCCAGATGTCGGCGACTCCTTCGCATGCGATCGGCTCGATATTGCGGGCGGTCAGGATTTTATCGGATGGTGCGGAAACGTCCCCCATATCAAACGGTTGAAGATGAAGAGTACGGGACTCTCCCGGTAAAAGCGTCAGTTCGGTGACGAGCGATTTCGTATGGGATAGTTGATACGGTATCGCTTGTCCTATCGATTCATCGATAAGCTCGAATTTCTTCTGGAGTATTACGGTTTCCCATCCATCGAGCGGAATCGTCACCTGAAGCGTGGCTTCAGATGGTTCCGTATTGATGACCTCGTACCGCAGAGGACGATGGGGAGCAAGAAGAGCCCCATGACGAGCGACGAGCGCTTTATCCAGTGCACGGTAAGCCAGTTTGCTGGCTTCGGCGGCATACGCCTGTTTCCGAACCTCCAGCATCTGAACCTGCGGATGCCACGGTTCATAGACAGAGGAATGGTACCCCCACGTATGCTCCGCATACATGGTCAGTGCCTGCATCGCTTCGTCCATGTCGGAAGGACTTGCCGCTTCATGGGCAGGGTCCAATCTTTTCACTTTCCGAAGTGTACGCTGGGCATCGCGGTAGATCTGAGTATGCATCGCCGTGGAAGCAACGCCGTCGGTCCACCAGTCCGGCCAGTCCCCCCGGTGAACCGGGAGCTTGGATAAGTCTTCCTCCTTCAATACCGCAAAGAATTCGGAAAGCGTCGTTAGTTTAATCGTGACTTGATCGCCGAATTGTTCATTCCATTGCGTAATCCATTCCGCTATATCCGCATTCGGAGACGCATTGTCTGTGCCAAGCCCAGATACCATGACAGGAACGAAGGAATAAGGATATTGTTCCTGCTCAAGATTTCTTAAATACCGGTTAATCCGTACCGTTGCAATATCGTTATGACGAGATTCGGGTTCCATGAGATAATGTTGGATTTCGTCTTTGATGATATATTTACCCAGCGCGTTCGGGCAGAAGCCCAACTCATTGCCGAACATATAGTGTTCTCCGTTCCAGACGAGCAGCTTGCCGCCGTCAGGGGTTTCCCACCAAAACGGCGTTTGCTTGCGGCCCAGTGGATACATACCGTGATGCGTGTGGATACAGGAGAAGAGATGCTGAATGTTATTCTGGAGCAAACTGGAGGCATATCCCCAGCCGTATCCGTTAATGTCGGCTGTCATCGCACTGTCGATCCGGTGTCCGAAAGACTCCGCATATTGCTGGGCCTTGCCGTGATTCCGAAGAAGGAGATCGAAGTCGGGAAGCTCGGTCATGTTCAGATAAGTCCCCGATAGCTCAATATCTCCCCGTGCTACAGCCTGCTGAAAAGCCGCTTTTTCGGAAGCTGAAGCTTCTTCCAGGAACTTCTCTACGGCCCAGAACGTTTCACATGTCCAACGGAATGGTTTCCACTCCGGATGCATTCCACTGTGAGCGGCTTCTGAAATTTTCAATGCCTGACGAATAAAATCAACATGATACTGTTCGATTCTTTCCTGACGCTCCGTATAGCCGATATCCGTGTGCGAATGATGGATGACGTAGATTGTCCAGTTGCGGACGGGTTTATGCTCTTCTTTAGTTGATATACTCATAGTAAGATAACCTCCAATTAATTTAACGATGCGTGCGCTGTTATCCTGATCCTCGAATAGCTTACGATTTTATTGTAGAAGGAGCAGGAGGAGGTGTCTTTATAAAAAGAGGAAGTTTTTTTGTACGATCAGGACATGATTCCTTATCGCTACAGATTGGAGTCAAATCGCCCTTCAGTGAACTGTGAATATCTGAATCGTACGGGGGGTTACGCCAAGCTTTGCTGTAAATACGTGTGTGAAGTAATGAACGGATTTGAAATCCGTATACGACGGCAATATCTATGATCTGTCGATCCGTATGTAGAAGCATGCCTTTTGCAATTCTGTGACATGTTCAACAAGGTCGCGTTCTTTAGCATAACGAATCGAGTCCGTCCCCAATAGCCCATATAGGGGGACATTGGTCCGCACTCTGAAACCGTTTTCTAATGAAACAGTGGGGTTCTTTTGAATGTCTACTCAATGAGGTATAATGATAAATTATTAATTGATATAAGAGATTCTAAGTTGGGGGAAGTGCAATATGTTAGAGTTGATCATTGATGAATCGGAACGTTTACGAATAGTAGCGCATGCGTTATCTTCAGATATTCGTATTAACATTATTAAGCTTTTGAATTTTAATAAGGAGAACATAGTAGATATTGCCGAGAAACTAAATCTACCTGTTTCTACAGTCGCATCGAATATCAAAGTTCTAGAGGGTGCTGGGTTAATCGTTACGGAAGTACAGGCTGCATCCAGAGGAACTATGAAACTTTGTACAGTGAATTTCAATGAAATTCATATGAATCTGAATGTAAATGCCGGATATAATGATCCAACAAAAGTTTACCAAATCGATATGCCTGTTGGCTGTTATACTGATTGCGAAATTCATCCCACTTGCGGTTTGATTAATGATAATGGGATTGTTAAACCTCAAGACGAACCGTCCTATTTTTTTCATCCGGGGAGAGTTTCCGCTCAACTGATTTGGTTTCATCGGGGTTACGTCGATTATAAATTCCCGGTTACCTCTGATACAAATATGAACATCAAGTCAATTCAATTTTCTATGGAACTCTGTTCCGAAGCTCCTGGTTATGATCACAATTGGCCGTCTGACATTACAGTATGGATCAATGATACAGAAATTGGAACTTGGACTTGTCCTGGAGATTTTGGCGATAGAAGGGGAAAACTTAACCCACTATGGCTTCCTGACAATCATACCCAATACGGTTTGCTAAAAACCTGGAAAGTCGATAACGGGGGAAGTTACTTGGATGATGTAAAAATCTCGGATATTAGATTGCCGGATATTTCATTTAAAATGAATAAATATATTAAATTCAGAATTGGCATCAAACCCTATTCGGAGAATATCGGCGGAATCAATCTTTTTGGTAAAGAGTTCGGTGATTATAGTCAGGACATCATTATGAGAATTATCTACTAAAGTTAAATGTAGAAGGATCGCAGAAAATGGCGATAGAATGCCGCACCCTTTAGACCCCGATTGGGTCTTTTTGGCATATAAAATGGCGAGATGTGTCGATTATATATTTTTCTATTTTCAAGTGAAAAGGGATCAATATACAATTCGTTACGGATTTTGTGTAACAAATAAAAAAACGGGAAAAAAGTGTTGACGAAACAAAAAAACTGATTTAAGTTTAGATTGTCATTAAACGGTAACGTTAATGGAAAAATATACGTGGAAAGGAGACAAGACTGTAAGCGCTGTCACAAAAGAAGTTTAGCTGTGTTTAGATTACACTAGTGGGGGGAATTTCTGTGAAACGGTTCAAAATATATGCGATTACAGTATGCTTAATTCTTCTTTCAACTTTGATTCTAAGTGCTTGCTCCAGTACTAGTAATAATAAATCTGTTTCGGAACCGAAAAGTAGCGATGCTGCAGTTTCTGGTAAGAAGATCACGATTACCTATTGGAACTTATTCGGTGGTGGTGACGGAGTTATCATGAACGAAATGGTTAAGAAATTTAACGATGAATACAAGGATCAAATTGAAGTCAAAGCTCTGACGCAAGATTGGGGCCAGTTCTATACAAAACTTCAAACGGCAGTTGCAGGAGGGAACGCTCCGGATCTCGCAATTTCTCATACATCCAAACTTTCCGAATTAGTAAGTTTAGGAATCGTTGAACCCATAGATGCGTATTCGGAATCCATTGGGTTGAATTGGGGCGATTTTAATGAGAACATTCTATCCGCTTCAATCTTTGATGGTAAGCATTACGCAATGCCTCTAGATGCTCATCCGCTTATCTTGTACTATAACAAGAAAATTTTGAGAGATTTGAACTTGTTGGACGAGAATGACAAGCCTCAAATTCAACCTGGTCCGGAGGGATTTACGAGCTTTCTTCAAAAGATTAAAGACAGTGCTCCTAGTGGCACTGAGGCCATGCTTCTTCCATCCGATGGTGAAGACCCATACCGGGTTTGGTGGGCACTGTACAATCAGCTTGGCGGGCAAGGGGTATTTGATGAATCTGGTAAAAAGGTTACATTGAATAACGAGCAAGGCAAAAAGGCAGCTGAGTTTGTCAGTAGTCTATTTAGTAGTGGTTTGGTGAAGAAGAGCTTTCCGAAGGTCGGTGAAACATTCCAAGCGGGTAAGGGCGCTTTACTTCCAACAGGTGTGTGGTTCACGAGTACGCTTGAAGCAACGAAAGGTTTAGAATTTGGAGCCATTCCGTTCCCACAAATCTTTGATAAGCCAGCTACATGGGTCGACTCCCATAATTTCATTCTACCTATACATAAGAAAGGCGAAGATGCAAACAAAGTGAATGCAGCTTTGACCTTTGCTAAATATATAACGGATCATGCTGCGATGTGGTCTAAGGCTGGGCATATCCCAGCTTCCAAGGTGGCCGTAGAGTCTGAAGAATTTAAGAGTTTACCTCTTCGCCAGGATTATCTTCAGGCAGGTAACAATGGGGTGTATCTACCCAATTCGCCAAAGTTGTGGCCAGTGAAGGATCAGCTGGTTCAGGCTTTGAATACAATTTGGTCTGGCAAAGTCCCTGTAGATAAAGGTTTAGAGGCAGCCGTTCAAACTATGGAGAAAATTCTGGCGCGATAAATAATGTTTGGCATCGGGGTTACTGTGAGTAACTCCGATGTACTATGGAGGTAAATCATGAAAACGGCAATGGTAGTAGAACCTGATCTTGCCCATATCTCTACAGGAAAGCGAAAGAGAAAACTAAATAATGAACTGCTAGCATCCGCCTTCCTGGGACCCTACTTCATTTTTTTTCTAGTCTTTTCAATTGTTCCGATTTTTTACGGTTTATTCGTAAGTCTTCACGATTGGACGTTGATCGGCAAAGTGAAATTTGTCGGCTTGGATAACTACGTATATGCGCTTCAGGATTCTGATTTTTGGGCCTCATTGTGGAATACCTCCTATTTCGTTTTGATTTCAACGCCTCTAATGATCATTACTTCTTTTGGTCTTGCTTTAATACTTGATTCAAGAATTAAAGGTCGGACGTTTCTTAGAATCATATTCTTTATGCCTAATATACTATCTGTTGCGGTCGTTAGCTTCATATGGATTTTTGTTCTTGCTCCTTATAGCGGGTTGGTCAATACGGTGCTGCATAATATCGGCCTTCTAAGCCTAGGAACAGAACTCTTCTGGTTGGATGATCCAAATCTAGCTTGGATATCTATTGTCATGATTACGCTTTGGTGGACACAAGGATTTAATATGATCCTGCTTTTGGCAGGGCTACAGGATATTCCTATTGATCATTATGAAGCGGCGACGTTAGATGGTGCCAATACGTGGGCGAAATTTAAATTTATAACTATACCCGCGATGCGCGGACTAATTGTGTTGATTACTGTTCTTCAGGTTATTGCTTCTTTTAAAGTATTCGGTCAGGTATGGTTAGTAACGCGCGGAGGTCCCGGCAATGAAACCAGGACAATAATCCAATACATTTATGAGACTGGTTTTACTGCGAATAATCTAGGATTATCTACGGCTATGTCATTTATGTTTTTCATTTTTCTTATCATTCTTTCATTTTTTCAACTTAAGTTTTTTGGTAAAAAGGTGGATTAAGGAGATGAACAAATGGGCGAATTCGCTGGATCTCAAAAATGGACAATTGCTAGAATACTGCTGTACGTCATAGCTTTTGGTTTAGCGATTATTTTTTTCGTTCCGGTCCTATACATGGTGTTTACTTCATTAAAACCTGAAGGTTCAATCATGGGGAATTTATTTGATCGTGTATTGCCTCCATTTACGTTTGAAAATTATATTTATATCTTTGATAACGCGCCTGTCCTAAAATGGACGATGAACAGCCTGATTGTGTCAATTATTGTTCCTGTGCTCAGTTTAACAATGGCTTCCTTGGCTGCTTTTGCACTTTCGAGGATCGATTTCAGCTACAAGAAAATAGCCTTTTGGTTAATTCTGAGTGGAATGATGATTCCAGGCGAAGCAACAATCGTTTCCTTGTATATGGTAGCCAACAGCTTGAATATCCTCGACTCTTATGCGGCTTTGATTCTACCAGGTCTAGCAGGGCCGCTCGCTGTAGTGATCATCAAACAGTTTTTTGACGGGATGCCTAATGAGTTAGTAGAGGCCGCCAAGATCGACGGATGTAGTCTGTTTCGTATATGGTGGAACATTTTCATCCCTCTGTCAAAACCGGTATTTGCTTCATTAATGATTTTTTCTTTTCTTGGTTCTTGGAATGACTTTCTATGGCCGTTTTTATCGATTCAATCGGAAGATCTATTTACACTGCCTATCGGCATTCCGTTTTTCATGAGTTCTTATAACCAGGATGAGACTCTCCCGATGACGATTAACGCTTATGCATCGATTCCAATCATTATCGTCTTTATCATTTTCCAAAAGTATATTGTGAAAGGCATGACCTTATCGGGGATAAAAGGTTAATTTTACATATACGGTATCGAGTAAGCAGATTGTTTATGATACGGGGAATTACAACCATTTAAAAGAAATTAAGAGTATTCAAAGATATCACCTTTCATGTGGAACGAGCCCTTAGAATGATTCTATAGGCTCGTTTTTTTTTGTTATTTATTGTGATTGAATCAATTTCATAATGCATTAATCCGTAAAAGGCTAGACTAACCCGAGTTCATAATTAATCAATTTTTTAAAATTAGGCGGCTTCTGACCAAACGAAGAATGGGAGTGATATCCAAAGTTTCAAAAATCGCTTCAAAGCGATGATTTCGTTCCATTTCAAAGTAGCTCTGAGGGGGGCCAATCGGTTATGTTGCAAGGGAAAGGGGGATCCAAGGCTCGAACTATTTATTTACGAGGATGAATTGTGGTATCTTATATTACGGCACTAATGTCATTATCCCACTCGTCACTCTTATGGTTAATTCGTCATATCAGGTATTCAGTCCCTATAGCTAAAACCAACATTCGCGGTTTCTAACTTTGCATTGGAAACGAGGTTTCAATTTTGAATATAAGGGGTTGGTTTCATGGGGGTAGTGACGTTATTATTGAATACACTTATCATTTTGATTTGCGTATTAAGTTACCAAGTGTTTTGGCTAGAGCGGGAAGAAAAAGAACCGAAAAACGAATGTCTGATATCGTTGCTGGCTGTAACCGCAATAATTCTCTGTATGACATTTCCATTCAATATACAATCCGGATTTATTTACGATTTGCGAATGGTGCCGATCCTCCTATGTTTCATTTTCGGCGGGCTTCGGAGCACCCTCTTTGTTGGGGTCGTTTACTTATCCTATCGATATTATTTGGGTGGGGTTGGTTTTTATTCTTCCGTTATTATTTTTGTGATTTTATACCTCATCGTAAGTTGCCTTTATTTTTTTGTTCCTCTATTTTTAAGAAAAAGAAAAATGTTTATAGGCATGTTACTGCTGGTAGCATATATTCTAGTTCTATTTTTCGCAACAACCCTCTTCAAACATAGTTCCCATCAACATCTTGATTTACACTTTGCTCAGTTTCTCCTCCTTCATTTTCTTATCAATCTGTTTACAATGTGCATCTCGGTTTATTTAATCAACAGCATGTTAGAGAAAAAGAGGTTAAAAGAAAAAATTCAACGAACGGAAAAGCTATATATACTCGGGGAACTATCTGCTACCTTCGCCCATGAAATTGGAAATCCATTGACGACGGTTCATGGATTCCTTCAGTTTATGATGAACAATCCCATTTCCGACATGAAACGAAATGAATATTTACATATCATGATGACCGAACTGACGCATGCAGAATCGATTCTTGCTGAATATTTAACTCTCACAAAATCACAGGAGACTATCCAGGAATCCATAGATTTGGGATCGCTTATTCAAGAGGTGCTCGAGACATTATCTTCTGTGGCCGCGGAAAATTTCGTACAAATTCAATGCCATCTTCCTTCATTAGTAATGATCGAAGCCAACCCGCTAAGGGTTACGCAATGTTTGTTCAATATCATAAAAAATGGGATTGAAAGGATGGCGACAGGCGGAATATTAACGGTTACATTGAAACAAGAACGCAAAGAAATCATAATCGACATCACAAATACAGGTGTAGAAATGACTAGGGAGGAAATTAAACGCATGGGGATGCCCTTTTATGCTACAAAAGAGAAAGGGACTGGTCTGGATACGATGATGGCTTACAGCGTCATTAAAGAATTGAAAGGCGATTTGGAAATAAAAAGCAAGAAGGGATGGACTTGTTGTTTGATCACAATTCCGGTTGCTTCGAACGACAAGATGAATTCGGATTCCGGGAACCGATGCAACGATCGTATATTGAAGTGACTTGTTTCACAGAAGGGTAGTTTTTTACAAATATTTAACAAAGGTTTTAAATAAAGCTAACATATATCTTCTATGATGGATGCATCCGTTTTGGTTATGTGAGACTTTTTTGTTTTGTTGCTTGATATTGTTTGATGTGACAATAACTTTGCAGGGGGATCGAACGATGAAACGAATAGCCATTGATATGGATGAAGTCATTGCGGACACGCTAACGACACATGTGGAGTGGTACAACCGAGACTATCAAGATGAACTGAAGCTGTCAGAGCTTGAAGGCATTACCTTGCTGCAGGCCAGGCCTGATGTGAGATCGGCGATTGAAAGCTACTATGAGCGGGAAGATTTTTTTCGCAATATTAAGGTGATGGAGCACAGCCAAGAAGTGCTTCGAGAGCTCTCAGAGCACTATGAAATCTATATCACAACAGCTGCAATGGAAGTACCCGCCTCTTTCCGGGCTAAGTATGAGTGGCTGCTTGAGCATTTTGATTTTTTAAATGAGATGAACTTTGTATTCTGTGGCGACAAAAGCATCATTCGAGCAGACTACTTGGTCGATGACAATGTGAAGCAGCTCCGTGCCTTCAAAGGGCAAGGGATTCTCTTTACTGCGCCTCGCAATGTGCATGAGATAGATTATGTACGGGTGAATAATTGGTTGGAAGCGAGAGCGTGGTTCATGGCTCAGCTGCATCAGGACCAACAGCAGCGTGAGGAACAAAACGAGGAGCAGAACAAGGAGTGCTGTGCTGTGGTGGAGGAGGGTTGAACATGACTTTGCGCGAAATGCAAGATCGAAGTGGAGGCGAAGAGGCTTTACCTCGGGTCGTTGCGCATTGGGAGTTCTCTGCGGATAATGTACTATCGGGATCCATGGAGGAGGGCTGTCTAATCATCAAGGATAGAAGCGGGAATGGAAATCACCTCGAGTCCGTATCTATTCCTTGTGCTGCAGATAGACCAGAACCGATAGGGGAACAGCGATCCTTACAGTGGGAGCACGATCCACAGCGTGGAGAGGTATTGGGTTTTTACAATGACATCGATTCTGCCGCTCGCAGTTACTTCCGAACGATTGCGCAGGCACCGCTCAATGAACTCACTTTTGAAGAGGGGTACACGATCGAAGCCGTCATTCGACTTCCCCATCCCTTCGATGAGGTCAGGCATAGCTGGATGGGCGTGCTGACGAGACAGGGGAGCGGCGCAGAGCTTGGGCGCCAAGGGGAGCAGGAGCTGCTTGCGACACTATCGGTATCCAATTGTATGGAATACCAGTGGGTCTATCATCCGAATCAAGGGGATACGTCAGCAACCAGTTGGTCGCGGTATTTGAAGGAGGAGGAGTGGCATCATGTTGTGATCGTGAATGACACCAAAAAGACGCTGCTCTATGTGAACGGGATTTGTGATTACGCATGCCTTCAGCAGGATCTTCATGGGCTCGCCACCATCAAGGGAAAGGGCTGGAATGTAGGTGCCTCAGAATGGAATGGTAGGCTTGACACGTTGTTCTCTGGCAGACTAAGCGAGATCCGTGTGACAGATAAGCCGCTCGATAAGTCGGAGTGGCTAGATGACCTGAAGCCGTTACAGATCCTCGAGGGTACGAATGAAGGGGAGATAGCCTTACATCATGAGAGCAATTACCACTTTGTGTTTATCCCGGATCCGCAGAAGCTCGTATATCTTAACCCACACATGTTTCATGCACAGGTCGAGTGGGTGAAGCAGCGGCGTGCCGAAGCGAATATTGCAATGACCGCCTTTCTTGGCGACGTGGTCGACCACAGTAATCGTAGAGAAGAATGGGAACGAGCCTCTCTTGCGATATCTACGTTGGATCATGAGGGTATCCCTTATGTAATGACGGCAGGTAATCATGATTATGATGAAGCTGATACGTATCTAGCGTACTTTGGTCCGCATCGGTTCAAGGATAAGTCCTATGTGAAGGGTTATGCTCCTTCATGCTATAGCTCCTATGGCATCATTGAAGCGGGAAGTTATACTTATCTATGGCTAATGGTAGATATGAAACATCTTCAATCGGATATTCATTGGTGCAAAAAAGTACTTGATCAGCATTCTGAGCTGCCAACGCTTGTCGTATCTCATGATATTCTCTACAAAAATCATGCGCTTCAATTAGAGGAGTCACCGAATGGTCGCATCATCTGGGAAGAGCTTGTTGCTCCGTATGACCAGGTATTCATGACGGTAAATGGTCATTATGATGGAACAGGACATCAGGTAAGGACGAATTCGCACGGCCTGGAAGTGATTCAACTATTAATCAATTATCAAGACAGCTACCGAGGCGGCAACGGGTGGCTTCGGCTTGCGGAGTTTGATGAAGCGTACAATCATATTATTTTTCGTACCTTTTCACCATGGGTAGAGCAAATGGCTGCAAGTGAAGAGCCAAGCTATCCAGATTATCGTTTTTTAACGGGAGAGGACCATTCCTTTACGATTCCTTTGCATTTCAAGGAGCGTTTTGGGCAGCTTCAACCGTCTATCTCATGAGGAAATGAGGAGTTTATGCGTGTCTCTATTATCAGAAGAACGCAAGCAGTATATTCTGGAGCAGCTCGATGGGGGAGGGAAGGTTCGGGTCGTTCAACTTGCGAAGCAGCTTCAGGTGTCCAATGAAACGATTCGAAGGGATCTTGGCGTATTAGATGAGGAAAAGCGGCTTCGGCGAGTGTATGGCGGCGCAGTTAAGGTGCAATATGAAACAGGAGAACCGCCTTATCAGCAGCGGCAGGTTCTTCAACATGAGGCCAAACAAAGGATTGGACGCTGTGCAGCCTCTTTGATTCAGGATGGCAATACGATCTACATGGACACCGGCACAACGATTCATGAGTTGGCTCGCGCCTTGAAAGGCCGCAAGCGGATAACCGTGATTACCAACTCATTGACTGTCGCGTGTTTGCTTCGGGATTCCGTATCTCAAGGGTTGTTCAGCGGTCGCATCATTATTCTTGGTGGGGAAATATCACCAGAACAGCAATCGGTTAGTGGACATCTAGGTCTCGATATGCTGAGTCATTTTTACGTTGATAAAGCCTTTATCTCGGTAGGAGGCGTGTCGATTCTGACAGGAATCAGTGATTATGACATGAATGACTCTGTCATCTCTAGAGCTGTGACCTCCAGAGCAAAGGAAGTCATCGTATTAGCGGACTACAGTAAAATGGGCATTCAAGCCTTCTGCCATATTGGACCGATGGAGAAGATTGACGTGGTCGTGTGCGATCAGTCGTATCCACCTTCATGGGGGCAAGAGCTGGAGTTGAAAGGAATTACCTGGATCGTTGCAAGTGAATGAGGAACAAGGACAGACGATGTGGGAAGGTCTTCGGTATAGCCGGAGGCCTTTTTTATTGTTTGGCTCTGATTTATTTTTCTTCGTATTACCGATGATTCTGACAGACGGTAATTACGTTAAAGTCAGGGTCTCTCATGTTAAAAAAAGAGACTGCATCATTTCTGTGGATACCTCCATATATTATTTCAAATCCAAGTTCTTGTACGAATGAAGCCGCTTTATCGATTTCCGTTGCAGGCATAAAGAACAAAGGTGAAGCCTTGTCTGGAACGGGGACGGTATCCATCCCGTTTGAATCGATCATAATATCCAAACCTGAAGGTAGATGAAAGATATGGAGGTGTCCGAACCGTTCTTGTTGTTCTGGAGAAAGCTGAAGCAACTTATTATACATATCAACAGAGCATTCTAAATTTCTTGACCATAAAATAACGCCAGTTACCTTACTTGGAATAGGGGATTGGTAATCCAAATTTTCTCCTCTTTTCTTTGGCATTAGTAATCTTCAATGTAATATTCAACAGAACAGGTTCAAATCCTTCCATTTAATACCACAATTCTACCAATTAAGATTTAACATAACCTATTGTTCACGCGGGATCTTAAAGAAACATTAATAACTCGTTAATCTTACGAAAACATTCGCTCTTTAAAGTAAAGATGTTACAACATCAGTCAACAAACAATAAAAACAAATCACAACGGTAGATTTACAATGTCATTTCTAAGAGATTTGAGTATGCATGACCAAACCGGAAGTAAACAGCCTGTCAAACGGGCATGGCAACCAGATTGAAGTGAACATTTTGTTGCAATTATTGAAAGGTGGACAAGCCGTATGAGAAGTATACTGAGCACCAGCCAGAGGGAGGGGATCGCACGATGGCCAGGAACACATCGGTCATGAAATCGCCGCTAACGGAAGGATATTCTTCCAGCCGACAGGGATCACGATTATGGAAGCGGATTTTGTCCCATTATCAGCTGTACCTGCTCCTCCTGCCCTGTATCGTTTTCTTCATCATTTTCTCATATATACCGATGGCGGGACTGGTACTTGCTTTCAAAGAATATCAGTTCAATAAAGGGATATTCGGCAGTCCGTGGATAGGACTCACGTACTTTGAAATGTTTTTCCAAGACCCACAAAGTTTGAAGTTAATTCAAAACACCCTTGTGATTAGCGGGATGAAGGTATTCCTCGCTATGCCATTCCCGATTCTTCTTGCGATTATGTTCAATGAAGTGAGGAATTCAAAACTTCGCAATATTTTTCAGGGGATCGTGTATTTGCCTCACTTTTTCTCTTGGGTCATTGTGGTTGGGATGATGCAGCGGATTCTCGCTCCAGATACGGGGCTTGTCAATCAGGTCATCGAATGGTTTGGAGGCGACGGCAGCAAGTTCTTCCTTATGGAAGAGAGTGCCTTCCATCCGATCATGTTCTGGAGCTATGTGTGGAAGGATATCGGCTGGAACTCGATTATCTACTATGCAGCTATCGTGGGTATTAATCCTGCGTTGTATGAAGCGGCGAAGATCGATGGTGCGAATAAGTGGCGTCAAATGTGGCATATTACGCTGCCGGGCATTCGCTCGACGATCATTGTATTGTTCATCTTATCGCTAGGCAATATTTTGTCTGCCGGCTTCGATCAGATCTATCTATTGAAGACACCAGGCAATATGAATGTTTCTGAAATCCTTGATACTTACATCATTTATATGGGACTCGAAAGTGGTCAATTCGGATTTGGTACTGCTATCGGCATGATGCAAGGCATCGTCGGCCTGATCTTGGTATTAACAGTAAATAAGGTTGCCAAGAAGTGGTTCCAATCATCTCTTTGGTAAGACGTAGAGCTGAAGTTCGCTTCGGCTCTGCGAGAATAAAAACATAAATGAACCATTTAAAGGAGAGGGAAGCAAATGTCTCACAATCGAATGTACATCTGGTCTAAGTTCATGGCACTGACGCTCGTCATTTCTATGCTGTTGTCGGCTTGCGGAACAAAAAGTCAACCTAGCACGCAGGAGGCAAGCTCCAGTGAAAAACCAGCTTCTGGCAAGCCATCGACGTGGATTGCTGATCGCAAGATCAAGGGTCTCGTCTTCATGGGTAGTGATGTGACAGAGGAGATGAATCCTGAGATTGCAGCAAAGCTCAAAGAAATGACGGGGATTGAGCTTGAACTTCAAGCGCTGGGTCATGATGGCTCGCAGAAGGCGCTCGCGGCAGGTCTTGCTGCAGGTGACTTGCCTGACTTCATTGCCTACTACCTGAATCATAGTGGACGACCTGAGATGGAGATGATCAACAAGGCTGCACGTGAAGAGATGTTCCATGATCTTGCTCCACTCCTCAAAGATACAACCATTTATAAGAAGTATACCGAAGAGGGCTACTTGCCGCTGGATACCCAATATGGTGTCATGTTCCGCCCGGAATTCAATGGATCTGCCTATGTGGCTCACTTGAATGTTGCACGCGAGGGTGGCTATGAGGTGCGTAAGTATGTGTCAGGTCCTTATATCCGCAAAGATATTGCAGATGCTCTTGGTGTAGATCCGCGCACGATTACGACGTCAGAACAACTCTATGATCTCGCGAAGAAGATCAAGGCAGGCAGCTTCAAGGATAAAAACGGCAAAGAGGTGTACCCGATTGGACCAACCGTGTGGGGTGGAATTGACCGCAGCGGCTTGTATAACGATCTCGTATGGACAGGCTTTAACGGCGAAGGCTTCGGTCGCGACAAAAACGGCAAAATTCTTCATGAAAGTCAGACAGACTACGGCATGAAACGTGTGGAATTTGTACAAAAGCTGCTTAAAGAGAAGCTTATGCATCCTGAGTACTACTCCATGGAAGAAAACCGTGCCAAAGAAGGAGTGCTGAGCGATTCCTTTGCTATTGTGGGTGACATGCACAACTACGTGATGGAGAACAAAGACAATCGTTATCTTCCAATTGGTCCTCTGAACACGGTAGATGGTCCGTATCGTATGACGTCCACATTCAAAGGCGGCTATGGGGCATGGTCGATTCCAACAACGACGGAACATCCTGAAGATATCGTGAAGCTCGCAGACTTCCTTGCGAGTCGTGAAGGTAAGTTGTTGTGGAAGTACGGCATCGAGGGTCGTGATTATGATTTAGATGCCAAAGGAAACCCGGTTCCTAAGAAAGAAGTGCTGGATCTGTTGGAGAAAGACCCTGTGAAGGCGAAGGCGCTTGGATTTACAGGTGTAGGCAATGACTGGGGCTGGTATCTGGGAGGAACAGACCTGAATGACTTGGCAGACTTTGGTGAAGCGAGCTACGGTGAATCCGTCAATAAAGACATCAACAAAGGCCCGCTAGAAATTGCTGAATACTGGAACTATGACGAGAAAAAGAAACAAATCGACTTGCGTGATGGTTACGCAGCTCTAGCATTCATTGGGGAATTTCCGAAAGGTTCCATGTTGACCATGGCACTTGATAAGTACAAGGAGAGCTTAATCCGTGCTTACTACGCGAAGGATATGACGGAAGCGAAGTCGATCTTGGATGCAGCGGCAGCGCAACTGAAGAGTGCAGGTATTGAAGATTACATCAAGTTGTTGGAACAAAAGGATAAGGATCCAAAGACAAAGCTGATTTTCTAACCACAATAGAATTTACAAGTTTCGACGTATCGAAACTAAAAAAATCTATTTGGCGATAAAACCTACATCTAAACGCGGTCGCTCATCTTGGAAAGGCGTCGATAGAGGTTTTCTCATCAAGAGGAACCGTAATAAGAGCCTTCCCCCCTGTGTGGGAGGGCTCTCTACATGATAGGAGGAACGGTGATGAAAAAGACGACAGTGTCACTTGGGGCGACATTTGGCAGGCTGATGACGGCGCTCAACTATGGCCTGATTATTCTACTATGCTTGTCCATCATTCTGCCGACATTAAATATACTGGCGCTATCGTTGAATGTAGGTTCAGATGCGGCAAAGGGGGGCATCTATTTATGGCCGCGAATATTCACGTTGGATAACTTCAAGGAAGTGTTCAAACAATCGAACATCGTCAATGCTTTCTTTATTTCGATATTCCGTACCGTGCTCGGAACGTTGTTAAGTGTTATTTTGACGGCCATGGCCGCTTATGCGCTGAAAAGCAAAACCATGCCTGGACAGAAGCAGTTGACGTTTTTTGTCTTCTTCACCATGCTTTTTAGCGGAGGTCTTATTCCTTACTATATCTTATTGAAGGAGCTTCACCTGACGAACAGCATCTGGGTATATATCATTCCAGCGCTCTATAGTGTGTGGAACATGATGATTATGCGCTCCTTTTTCGATCAAACGCCAGAGGGTCTTGAGGAAGCAGCGCGTATTGACGGATGCAGTGATCTCGGTATCTTCTTCCGCATCATCTTGCCGACGAGCAAGCCTGTTATTGCCACGATCTCCTTGTTTAATGCGGTGGGACACTGGAATGATTGGTTCACAGGCTCTTTCTATGTGCGTGACCAGGGGATGAAGCCGCTCTCGACGGTTCTTCAGGAAATGCTGACGAAGCAGCAAGCGTTGACGGATACGCTGATGAGTTCTACAGGAGCAATACAGATGCAAATGCTTGATAAGATTCAAGTGACGGGAACATCGCTGAAGATGGCAACCATCATTATCGTAGTTACACCGATTGTGATTGTGTATCCCTTCTTGCAGAAGTACTTTGCCAAAGGGGTCATGATTGGTTCCATGAAGGAATAGGAGTGGGAATACAGATGAGAGAAACATTACAATATCGTACAAATGGAATTTTTAAAATTGTTCAGCTTACTGATCTTCATGTAGGTGGAGGGGATGAAGCGAAAGATAAACGTACGTTGGCGTTGACCAAGCGAGTGATTGAACTAGAGGAGCCGGATCTTGTCATCTATTCTGGGGACATGCTCTATGGCTCAGAAGTGAAGGAGCCTCTGGCGACACTGCGGACGATCGCTGCTATTCCAGAGGAAATGAAGGTTCCTTTTGCGATCATCTTCGGGAATGATGTGCTTCCGATTCCGGAATACCGTGAAGCTTGGGAGCGCGGGGAAGTAACAGGTACCAAGCATGAATCCGTCTGCTGTCCTGAACTAAATAGCGGTCTGTTCACAGCGATCGTGGAATGCGGTGATGTTATAGGAACTTTTGCGGGTCATGATCATGAAAATGATTATGTCGCAGCATGGCACGGCATTAAGCTTGCGTATGGACGTGTGTCGGGATATGGCGGCTATGGAAACCTAAAGCGCGGTGCGCGGGTTATTCAATTGCAAGAGGGGAACCGAGTATTCAAAACGTGGGTTCGACTCGCTGACGGGAGTGTCGTCCAAGATGAGCCATAAAGAAGAGGGGCGCTTTGGGATTCTGTCGCTCACTTGGCCAATCTTGCTAGAGTCCTTGTTCGGCATGCTGCTTGGTACGGCAGACACCCTTATGTTAAGCCATTATTCTGATGGAGCCGTAGCGGCTGTAGGGGTAGCCAATCAGATTCTTACGGTCGTTGGCTTGATGTTCGGCTTCGTCACGGTAGGGTTAAGTGTGATTTTGAATCAATGGCTTGGGGCAGGGAAGCTGCAGGATGTAGACCGAATGAGCCGCACAGCGCTCACACTGAATCTGGGGATGGGCCTCTTGTTCAGTGTGAGCTTATTTGCGTTCGCGGATGGAGCCCTGCTTCTCTTCAAGCTGCCAGCTGATCTCTTGACGGAGGGGGGCATCTACTTGTCCATTGTCGGGAGTTCTGTATTCATGATCGCGATCAACATGGCCCTGGGCACGATGCTTCGCTGCAGAGGGATGGTCAGGGACATGATGTTGATTTCGTTTGGTATCAATGTCTTTCATATTATAGGAAACTACTTGGTTCTGATGGAGCCCTTCGGCTTACCGGTGCTTGGCGTTCAGGGGGTAGCGATATCGACTTGGATCAGCCGAGGCGTAGCTGTCATTGCGTACCTTATTCTATGTAAGCGTAGATTGGATCAGCCAGTACGGCTCATAGCCCCATGGCGTATGCAAAAGGTTGACCTGGGTCTCATTTTTAAGCTTGGTATTCCTTCTGCAGGGGAGCATGTATCTTACAATCTCTCTCAGGTTGTGATCACTTACCTCGTGACAATCCTGGGTACTGCCGCATTAACGACCAAAATTTATACGCAGAATATTACGTCCTTTGTGTTTATTTTCTCCATGGCTATTGGTCAAGGGACACAAATTATTGTCGGGCATTTGATCGGAAAAGTATATAAAGAGGACGCCTATCGATCAGGTGTACAGTATCTAAAGCTGGCTGTGCTGGTCTCCTTTGTGATCAGTGACCTGTTGTACGTCATGGCAGAGCCCCTGCTTCAACTTTTTACATCTGATCCTGAGATTATCCGACTTGGCAAGCTGCTCATGCTGTTGTCGATATTGCTTGAACCCGCACGTGCAAGTAATATGGTGCTAATTAGCTGCTTAAATGCAGCGGGAGATGTCAAATTCCCTGTTATTATGGGTCTTATCTCGATGTGGGGAATCAGTATTCCACTCGCCTACGTGCTGGGGATTGTGTATAACATGGGCCTGACAGGAATATGGATTGCGTTTGCCATTGACGAATGGGTTCGCTCGCTCGTCATGCTTCGTCGTTGGCAGCGGCGGAGGTGGCAGCAATTGAATATATTTGCAACACGTGAATTAGGAACAAGGAAAGCAGGATGAAGAATCATCTGTGAAGGAAGGCGTAGCCTTTTATAAAGAGAAACCCAGTGGCAGCCTGTCTGGCAGCCGGGACCGAGACATCGAAATACACCCTAAACTGCAAGCTGCTTCCTGTATTGGAGGCGGTTTGCTTCGTTTGCGTTGAGATCCATGTTCGTTATACATTAAGGATAGAATATAAGGGTGAACTGGATAAGGGGATTCGTACATATGCAAAGAGAAAAAATCCTGGAAAATCTCACATCACAGATCAACATGGGGAATCATATTATTGGTGTAGCCACAGGCGCAGGAATAACAGCGAAATACGCGAAGCAGGGTGGGGCGGATTTCATTCTGATGTTAAACTCCGGTCGATTTCGCCAAATGGGGAGAAGTTCACTCGCCGGTTTTTTGCCATTTTGCAATAGCAATGATATGGTTATGGACTTTGCATCTCGAGAGATCATCCCCTTAGTCAAGGATATGCCGATTATTTTTGGTCTGAATGCAACGGATCCTACAAAGGATATGGAAACCTATATCAGTGAAATCAAAGACATGGGGTTTGCTGGTATAAATAACTACCCCACGGTTGGATTAATCGATGGTCAATTTAGCGAAGCTCTTCAAGAAGACGGGAATTCTTATTTACTTGAAGTAGAAGCCATAAGAATAGCTCACGCAAAAGATTTGTTTACCGTTGCCTTTGTATTTGACGAAAACCAAGCTGTTCAGATGATCGAAGCTGGAGCTGATGTGATTTGTGCACATTTAGGCTTAACAGAAGGCGGATTATTAGGGGCCAAAAAAGTCGTTTCCCTGGAAGCGGCCAAGGTCAAAGCGAACAAGATATTTGATGCATGTAATGCGTTAAAGCCAGATGTCATGAAGTTGGTGTATGGGGGTCCTGTAAAAACGCCCATTGATGTTCAATATATGTATAGTAATAATGAAAATTTAATGGGATATATCGGGGGATCCGCTTTTGAGCGAATTCCATCCGAGAAGTCCATTACCAATATAACGAAAGCCTTTAAAGTCACAGGGAAGTTGGATGAAAATGATTTAATGGTGAAAATGTTAGATGGCGTTACGAAGCATTATGACTATGTTGAATTTGTGAAAGAATACGTTGCCCAGAATTATATGAATGATATTTCTTTTATTGATTTAGCGAAGGTGGCCCATGTATCCCGAAGTTACTTAAGCAGTTTGTTTACAAAGAAAGTAGGCTGCAGCTTTCAAACCTATATCGTGCAATATCGGATTGATAAAGCAGCCGAAATATTAGACAGGGAAAATATTCAGTTATCGGAGTTAGCGCCATTCGTTGGATATCAAGACTACGCACAGTTCAGCAAGATGTTTAAGAAGTACAAAGGCTGTACGCCGAAACAATATAAATCTAACATAAACACAAAAACATGAGACATAAAAGCGTTTTCATAAATGTGCCGAAGCAGTATGATTAATTTATAGTTAATCATACTTTTTTTATGGAGAGCGTTCTCGGAATCATGATTTAGTACTGTGCAGGCTAGATCATCAAAATCGAAGAGGAGGTTAATCAAATGAAGAAGACCATTGCAATTGCAGGAACATTTGACACCAAGGGCGATGAATATCTATATATCAAACATTTGATCGAAAGCTTGGGACTCGGTACGTTTACCATTCACACCGGCGTATTTGAGCCTACTTTTATACCTGATGTATCCAACCGTGAAGTAGCTGAAGCCGCAGGTGCAGATATGAAAGCGCTCGCTGCTAAGAAAGACAGAGCTTTAGCGACGGAAGTATTATCGAAAGGGATGGAAAAACTCGTACCTGAATTATACAAACAAGGTAAATTTGATGGAATTATCTCCTTTGGGGGGACGGGCGGAACTTCACTCGTGACACCTGGGATGCGGGCATTGCCGATTGGTGTACCCAAAGTGATGGTGTCGACTGTAGCATCAGGGAATACGGCTCCCTATGTAGGCACGAGTGATATTGTGATGATGCCGTCCGTCGTCGATGTTGCAGGGCTGAACTCCATTTCCACTAAAATTTTTACAAATGCAGCCTTTGCCATCGCAGGGATGGTTCAATTTGAAAATACGCAAGTGATCGAGAAAAAGCCGTTGATTGCGGCAACGATGTTCGGCGTAACAACGCCATGCGTAACGGCAGCCAGAAATTATCTTGAAGCTAGAGGATATGAAGTGCTTGTGTTCCATGCAACAGGTGTAGGCGGACAATCCATGGAAGCGCTTATTGAGGCTGGATTTATTGAAGGGGTATTAGATCTGACCACAACAGAGTGGGCAGACGAATTGATTGGTGGCGTTCTGAATGCCGGACCTCATCGTTTAGAGGCAGCAGCGAGAAACCTTATCCCTCAGGTTGTATCGGTAGGCGCGCTGGATATGTGCAATTTTGGACCTTACGATACGGTACCCGAGAAATTTGCCGGGCATAAGTTCTATAAGCACAATCCTACCGTAACACTGATGAGAACCACGGTAGAAGAAAATGAAGCCATCGGTAAAAAGCTTATGGAAAAATTAAATATGGCCAAAGAAAAAACCGTATTAATGCTGCCGCTCCAAGGCATATCAGGCATTGATGTTAAGGGTGAAGCCTTTTATGGTCCAGAGGAAGATCAGATGTTATTTGATACCTTAAGAAAGGGTATAAACAGAAATGTGGTAGAACTCATCGAAATGGATTGTGCGATTAATGATGTGGAATTTGCTGAAGCAGCGGCACAGAAACTCATCGAATTAATGAATAAATAACAAAATATATTGGAGGAGTTACACATGAATAAAAATACGAGAGCAGAAATTGTTGCAAAATTTAGAGAAGAAGTTGCCAATGGAAAGATTCTGTTGGGCGTAGGAGCGGGTACGGGGATTACGGCGAAAAGCAGTGAAGCGGGCGGAGCGGATATGCTAATCGTTTATAACTCTGGAAGATATAGAATGGCAGGTCGTGGATCATTGGCAGGGCTGCTATCTTATGGAGATGCCAATCAAATTGTCGTCGAGATGGGTTCTGAAGTATTGCCTGTTGTGAAAAATACACCTGTATTAGCAGGCGTATGCGGAACGGATCCTTTCAGAGTCATGGAGGTATATCTCAAACAACTCAAGGAACAAGGATTTAGCGGCGTTCAAAACTTCCCAACCGTAGGTTTGATTGATGGCGTGTTCAGACAAAACTTGGAAGAAACGGGGATGGGATACGATTTAGAAGTAGAAATGATTCGAACAGCGCATGAATTGGACATGCTTACTACGCCATATGTATTTGACCCTGAGCAAGCCAAAGCCATGGCCGCTGCAGGAGCAGATATCCTCGTAGCCCATATGGGCTTGACGACCAAAGGTACGATTGGAGCCAAAACAGCGCTTACCTTAGATGATTGTGTAGAAAAGATTGAAGCGATTATTAAAGCAGGGAAAGCAGTTAATCCAGATATTATGGTCATCTGTCACGGCGGCCCGATTGCAGAACCGGAAGATGCGGCGTACGTCATAGCAAGAACTGAAGGAATCGATGGATTCTTTGGTGCATCCAGTATTGAACGATTCGCTGCTGAGAAGGGTATTAAAGATCAGACCGTGTTATTTAAAACCATTACAAAATAAAAGGTTGCAAACGTACGAAAAACAGCTCTCCTAAGAGAGCTGCCCCATAGATATTGTAAAGAAAAAGGCGTAGCCTATGGCTGCGCCTCAAAGTGTCGAGAACGTCCAGAGGACTTTTCGGCGCTTTATTTTTTCGTGGACCCTCGTCTCGTAGAAGAAAAATCGATTTGAAAAAAGATCTGAGAGCCCAAGTTTTATTGTGGAAAATGGGCATTTCCATTCCCTTCGTTTGCTATGTTGGATAAATCCAATAACTTTAACGGATTTGCCTATATTTAAGCGTCTATAGTGTATATTCTCCAACATACAAGGATGAAAAACACACATAATCCTCCATTCGTGGCTCTTATCCTACATAAATCCAACATAGATGATAAACAAAGCTCATTCGGATATCCTATCTTGTATTCATCCAATATAGATGGTAAACCTTATTTATTTGTTATCTCCATTCAAGAACGTCTCCGCTTTACCCCGGTGCTCGTCCGTGATCTGGCCGGAAATCGCCTTGATTCCTGCTACAATCACGGCTGCATCATCCGTAAACCCAAGTCCGATCAACGCATCTGGAATCGCATCCAAGGGAGAGATGAAATAGGCCAGCGCACCAAAGGCGATACCTTTTGCCCATAAAGGGGTTTGGGCGTCTACTGCACAATAGTACATCGCAATTGCATCTTTGGTGAATGGGATTTTCCCAGCGAATTTTTTGGTTTTGGTCCAAAAGTTTTTTGTCACTAGTTCTTCATTCTCTTTGCTATAGGGAAGTTCTTGTAATGTCAGCTCCGCGTTAAAGGGATTATGATCTTTCTTCATATTAGATTACCTCCCAATGCATACTTTAACTCAGTATAATTCTTTCTGTTCACTTAAACAAAGGGTTGTATTGGGAACGAAATGAAGCTGATCGTTATCCCCGACTCTCAAACGTCAAACTTCCAAGATTTCCGAAACAATCCAATGTATCAAGATTTCTTGACAGAGGAAGGACATTTCCGCTTGACAATAATGCATGAATCACATACATTATACTCACTTAATAAAACACTTTTAAAAAGTATTTTACGAACGGGGTGCTTACGTTGAGAAGCATTGGCGGCAATGCGATTGTGATGAAAGAAGTCAATATCAATCTTGTCCGAAAGGCACTGAAAGCAGAAGGGGAAGCAACAAAACAACAAATTGCGAAGGCAACGGGTCTTAGCGCCGTTACGGTTGGAACCATATTACTGCAATTGCTGCAAACGTCTGAAGTGGAGGAAACGGAACTGTGTTCATCAGGAGGTGGAAGGCCTGCGCAGCGCTTTAAATATAACGGAGACTTTGCATTTGCGCTGACTCTTTTTCCCTACGAGGCTGGAGGACATACGGTCATTCGCAGTACTGTTGTTAATCTTCTCGGCAATAGGATCTACGAGCGAACGGACGAGGTAGAGCAGGTGGATTTGGCATGTTTTGAGCGAATTATCGATGCGATGGTGGCTTCATATCCTGCGATCCGCGCGATTGGCTTTGGATTACCTGGAGCAGAATGGAAAGGGAAAATCGTGATTTCCGACTATAAAGCACTATTAGGTATTTCGATCGTGGATTACTTCAGGGAGCGATATGGAATGCCCGTCATTATGGAAAATGATGTGAACGCTGCCGTGGTCGGATATTGCGAAAGGAACCAGATTCGTTCAGATGCTGCCGTGGTATATCTCTATTTTCCTGATCGCTTTCCGCCAGGGGCGGGGATCTTCATCAACGGACAGCTGTTCAAGGGAAGACGAAACTTTGCAGGTGAAGTAGGGAATATCCCTTTAGGTATCCCATGGGGAGAGAAAGCCTTCATGTCTTCTGCGGTGCAGGTTGAGCAAGCCATTGTTCAATTGATTATATCCATTTGTGCTGTGATCAATCCAGATTGCGTCGTCATGCACGGCAGCTTCTTAGAACAGGCGAATGGAAGGAAAATCGCTGAACTGTGCAGCACAGAACTGCCGGAGAGCGCCATGCCTGAAGTTATCGTATCGGAGGATTTTACTACGGATTATGTGGAGGGTTTGACCGCACAAACGTTAGCTACGCTCGAACCGAACATTGTATTATCTAGAAATGAATAAATAAGGGGCTGGGCATGTTGGCAACCATATTTCTGATGATTATTTATTTATCTTTTATTAGCTTAGGGCTGCCTGATTCATTGCTTGGAGCTGCTTGGCCGGTTATGCAAGCAGATTTTGGAGCAGCCTTCGGTGTTGCGGGCGTGCTATCGATTATTATTGCAGCTGGAACGATCGTGTCGAGCTTGGCAAGCGGATTCGTGTTGAAGCGGCTCGGGACGGGGCAGATTACGCTAATAAGCTGCTTGATGACAGCGGGCGCATTACTTGGATTTTATGCTGCACCTTCCATTGTATGGCTGATGGTTTTGGCATTGCCGCTTGGACTAGGCGCAGGTTCTGTCGATGCAGCGCTGAATCAATATGTTGCCATACATTATAAAGCACATCATATGAGCTGGCTGCATTGCTTCTGGGGTGTGGGAGCGACAATGGGTCCGATTATTATGTCAGGATTTATTCGTCAAGATAATTTATGGCGGAGTGGGTATTTGACCGTTGCTTGTATACAATTTGGGCTTGTGATTTTGCTATTTGTTTCACTTCCATTGTGGAAACGAATGGAGAAAGTTCAGATTCCTGTTGAGGAAGAAAGACAGGGGCATCCAGAGCATTTGCAAGACACCCAGTCCGCCGTGCAGCCGATGCGAATGAAAGGCGTGAAGCTCACCTTAATGACATTTCTCTTCTATTGCGGTGCTGAAGCAACCGTGGGATTATGGGGGAGCAGCTTCTTGGTGAACGTGAAGGATTTATCAGCGGCCGTGGCTGCGCAATGGGTATCCATGTATTACGGCGGCATTACGGTGGGGCGATTAATCACGGGATTTGTGACTTTAAAAGTAAGCAATCGTGTCCTGATACGTAGTGGGCTGCTCATTGCGTTAGCTGGCGTATTGCTGCTACTCCTGCCATTACCGACTTTTTGCTCGCTGATCGGCTTTATGTTGGTTGGTTTAGGCTTCGCGCCTATCTATCCTTGCATGCTGCACGCAACCCCTGAGCGCTTTGGCAAAGAGCAGACGCAGAAGTTGATGGGCTATCAGATGGCGGTTGCTTACACGGGTACGACACTGCTGCCACCGATGCTTGGTTGGATTGCTGCGCAGACGACGGTTGCAATTTTACCGTTTTTCTTATCCATTTATATTGCGTTTATGCTATTTGGGTCTGAAAGCGTCAATCGGATTATGAAGCTGCGATCGGTTCGCACGATAACGGACTCAACCCAATTGAAAGCTTAAACATGCTCATCATGATGTATTAGTCTCTCATAAGTTCTCAGAACTTATGGGAGGCTTTATTTTTTAAGGCATAAAAGATTTCCCTAAGACTAAGTCGATGTTCTCTGAATCATTTGATAAGGTATTTTTATTTTTTGGTTTGATTTATGGATGATAAGATCACAGGCCTGTTCACCAACTTGGAATAACTGATGATTCACAGAAGAAATCCCTAGACCAACGCCGATGGGTTGATTTTCTTGCCCGATAATGGCTAGATCATCCGGGACCTTAAGGCCCATGGACTGGGCATATAGGTACATTCCACCGGCGACTTCATCGCCATTTGCAAAAATAGCTGTAGGCCTGTTGGGCCGATTTAAAAACGTCTTCGCAGCGATCAATCCATCATCTAGACAGGAACAACCTGTTACATAAACGTCTGATTGAAACGTTCCAAATACCTCTTTATAGGCAGCGATCAATTGCCGAGTACTCATGCTCTCCAATCCTCTTGCTGTCGTAAAAGTAACGTCTACATGTCCTTTATCTTTCAATAGCTGAAAAGCATCCACGTAAGAAGCGTACCTATCGATATAAGAACAGCCAATGGAAGGGTGGGGCGTAAATTCACAAGTTACTACGGATCCATATGCCGTGTACGGAAGGATCGCCTCCCAATCATTTGCTCTTGAAGCAATAATAATGCCATCAAGCAGCTTGTTTTTTAATTTTGAAAGACATTCAAGTTCCTTTGCTTTATTGTACTGAGACGGAAGAACTGTAACCGTATAATCCTTCTCAACAGCCTTATGAAGAACTCCATTTAATATTTGATCAAAGCATTGGTTATTGTTATAGGGGATGATTAGACCAATCATCCTTGTCTCACCGCGGATTAAGTCGATGGCGTTTTTGTTCGGCGTATAATTCATTTCGTCCATAATTTTGAGAACCGTTGCGCGTTTGTCATCCGAGACATATTTATGGTTGTTGAGAACTCTCGAAACGGTTGTCACCGATACACCGGCCATTTTAGCTATATCATGAATATTTGCCATAGAATTCCACTCCTATCCTCTATGTACAACTTAATATGTGAAAAGGATTTCATGTCAAGTTTACGCGATAAACATGTTAAGCAAAAGAAAAATGATTGAAGGGGCTATCTAAAAGTCAATGTAAGATGACTTTCGGATAGCCCCTTGAGGCTTACTTCAGTATGAAAGTATTATTGTTCCGCTTGAATCCACTTGATTAGTTCGCTGTTGAAGGCTTGAGGTTCTTCAAACATAGGATTATGACCACTGTACTCAAAGATCACTTTCCTCACATTCTCATAGGTGTCATCCACAGCATCCCAAAGGGAAACAGGCGCTACCAAATAATCATATCTGCCCAATCCAATAAACACTGGTTTATTGAAGCCAGTCAGTGATTGGATAAGGTTCATCTCTCCGAATGCCTCTCCCCATAAATGATCGATAATGGGCATATTCGTATAGACACCTTCCCACATGTAAGCTGCATCAAATGTATAGTCGTAGAAACTTTGGGCTCCCATCCGAATACACATATGAACGAATCGCCGTTCAGGATCTTTTATGATGTCGCTTTCTAACAGAGCCATATCCTTCGCCAACTGATTTTTTCTTTCCGGACTTGCTGTCTCATTAAAAAATGCAACACTTTGACGTTGTCTTTCCTCATGATTTGTAGGTGCTGAATTTAATAAAACAACTTTTTGCACATGGTCAGGATATTTCTTGGCATACGCTAATGCCATAAAAGCATGTCCCGAGTGTCCTAGTATGATGAAATCGGTTAGCCCAAGGGCCTGCCTTGCCAATTCTATATCATCTACGATGTTGTCCAATGTATAATCATCGGGTTCCAACGTTCGGGGGGGTCTCACAAATCCTCTATGATCAAGGAAAATAAACTGAAAGGTATGATATAAATCGTCTGAGAACAGGTGTGGATAATACACGCTGCTTCCAATCACCAATATAGGTTTTCCGGTTCCCTTTACACAATAATTCAGCTTAAATCCATCACTATTTATACTTTGATAGGTATTCATTTTTATAGTCCTCTTTTCTTTTTTTATGAGAAGAGCTACTCAGGAAGTAAAACTCCTCTTAACACCACTTCCTTTCTTTTTCTGATTCCATAATGTTTTCCATGGAACGTTCTAGCATTCCCATCACCTCTATCCTTTTTAAGCCATCGCATCTAGCTCCAAAGGCAAAAAAGCATAATCTCCATTCCTCAAGATCTCACATGGACGAACGGGAATCGGATGTCTGAACAGGGGCCCATCGATGACGGTCGTATGGAACTCGCCACCTTCCCCACACGGGTCAATCCCGCGAGCTTCGAGCTCCTTCACAAATTCATGCGTTAACGTACGCCCTAGATCGTCCTCCCGCATGCCTAGTGATAAATTGACAGTCACAAGGATCGTGACAAATCCTAGGTTGATGAACTCATCGACAGCTTCACGATGATCCATCTCCCACAGAGGCATCCCAAGCTTTAAACCAGCATTTTTCGTAACCTTGTCATGCCAGCAACCATGAGCAGGCATATCCAAATCTCCCGTTATTAACACTTCTGCGCCTTGATTTTTGGCATTATCCAAAAGACTCATATACACCTTTTCATAATCATCCCAACTTGCAGCCGCAGTATATACAGGCAAACCGATGGATTCAGCTTGAGCCCGTATAAGCTCCGGAGGCATGCCATGGGATCTGGAACGATTCCCTTCTTCCTCCAGCATGACGATCAGTCCAACCGCTTCGCCAACCTTCATTGCTTTATATAGAGCAAGGGTACTATCCTTGCCCCCGCTAAAAGATGCTATAAATTTATGCCCGTGAGCACCATGTTTCCACTTCGTATGATCTTCCATTTCTATCGTTCCCCTTTACTTTTTTTGGCAATCCTTTTACGCTGGGAAAATATGTGTTATATTAGGTGATACCTAAAAATCCCCCCCGATCAACAGTCTTCGAACTCTACATAACACGAGCTCTTTTTGCTGTCTACCAGGAGGGGATTGTATCACATCGTCACTTCTTGGACTTTAATATCAACCTGCGGCCCAAACATCCAATTCAATTTTTATTTCAGGCAACCCTAACCCTTTAACATAAGCAATGGTCATGGAAGGAGGAGTAGAACCGAATACATCATTCCAAATTTCATAGAAATGATCCCAATCTATTTCCTCGGTGGCCCAAATGTTGATTTTGACGACATGATCAGGAGTTAAATGTTGAGAAGCAAGAATTTCAACAATATTGTTCATGGTATGGGTAACTTGTTGATTAAAATCTGTAGGGATATGATTGTTTTGATCTATACCGATCTGACCCGAAAACACATACCACTCTGCATTTCTACTTATTTTGGTTACATGACTATAGTTTCCAACAGGTTTTGCTATATTTTCTGGATTATATCTTTGAATGATAGGGTTATTTGAATTTTTCATCTGTAAAGTCTCCTTTAAATTTTCACTATTTTTTAATTTCACTCAAATTTTGACAAACGTATCCCGTCATCATCGATTCTAGAAAAAAACAGCAGTAGAGTACCCAATTCCAAAAGATAAAAATTTGATTGATTTCTTTTTCATCAGGTATTCCTCCTTCATTTAAAGTAAACTTACTAATAGATATGATACTAGAATCATGACATGAAAGCAAAATAACAAGATAGCTCAAAATATTTTTACAAGGGGGAAGTCAAATGCATGTTGTGGTTACGGATTATAACGAAGAATGGAAACAAAGGTTTAGCGAAGAATCTCAGAAAATTAAAGATATTTTTGGGGAAGAGCTCATTGATATTCATCATATAGGCAGCACTTCTGTTCCTGGATTAAAAGCCAAACCGATCATTGATATCATGCCTGTCGTTAGAGATATTGACAAAGTAGATTCATTTTATGCACAAATGGAAGGTCTTGGCTATGAATGTATGGGCGAGTTGGGTATGAAAGGCAGAAGATATTTCAGAAAAGGCGGAGATCATAGAACACATCAAGTTCATGTATTTCAGGCGGATAACGAGGAAGATATTCATCGCCATTTGGCGGTAAGAGATTACCTCCGGACACATGCCGAGCAAGCAAAGCAGTATGGGGATTTAAAAGAAAATCTTGCAAAACAATTCCCCAAGGACATTGAAGCGTATATGGACGGTAAAGATGCGTTTGTGAAAGAGCTGGAAAGCGTGGCACTACATTGGTATAGGAAGTGAGAAATATGAATACGATTTTATTTGATTTAGATGGAACTCTTCATGATAGTGAAAAATGGTATATACAAGCATGTTGTGCCTGCATAGAAACCTTTAGGGAGCGCCAGCTTACCGATGAGGAAAAAAACTACTTGGTCGGCAAGCCGATTACAAAAGTTTTAAGCGAGTGGTTCTGTGGGCAAGAAAATGAGGTGCTCCGATCCTTCTTCACACACTATGAAATGATTAATAATCAGGTTCAGGAATATGATGGTGTGTACGAAATGTTAACAGAACTGCAGGCTAGAGGGATAACCCTGGGGATTGTTTCATCCAAGTATCGAAGATATATTGAACAGGAATTGGTTAACACACGACTGTATCCTTTTTTTAGTTTTATTGTAGGGTTAGATGATTGTGAAGCGCCCAAACCCAATCCAGAACCGTTGTTAAAAGCAATGAATGAGCTGCGAATCGAACCAGAACATTGTATGTACATAGGCGATCAGCCTACAGATGTTATCGCTGCCCATGCCGCAGGTATCCAGAGTTTTGGAGCATTATGGGGAGAAGGGCAACGAGAAAAGTTATTAAGTGTTTCACCTACGGGTTTATTGCAAAAGCCCGAAGATATCTTAGCCCTTCATCCTTCATTCGTAACACGGTAATTTCTATAAATATATGAAATCGAGGGATTCGTATGAAAATTTCGGAATCATGGATTGAAAAAGAAAATAGTATTGTACGACAGCATCTCATTGCGTATAATCTATCACAAGTTTCAGGACTTACGGATAACGTGGGTACGATTGAAATTACGATGTCAGACGATAACGATGTCGTCGTGGCAGGGATTACCGCTTCGATCTATTGGAAGCAAATGCACGTTGATTTTTTGTGGGTCGATGAATCCTTACGCGGACAACATAAAGGCTCTGAATTGCTTGCGAAGGCTGAAGATATTGCCAGACAACATCATTGCAGATATATACAACTCGATACCTTTAGCTTTCAAGCGCCTGATTTTTATCAAAAAAGAGGGTATACGGTGTTTGGTATCTTAGAAGATTCTCCGTGTGACGGAGCGAAGCAGTACTTTTTAAAGAAAATCATAAATGAGTAAACAACCTCAATAGAGGAAAAAGCAAAATCCCCGCTAACCACGCAAGGTTGACGGGGATTTTTTGTGCATGCACCGCTCCAACATTTGACTTCATTGTTCATAAAGTGTATGGTGTGTATGTAAGAACATCACACTGTGCGTATCCAGAAAGGTGATCACACCCCTATGAAGATATTAATATCAAATACATCCGACAAACCTTTATATCAACAAATAAAGGACCAGATCAAGGATGCGATTTTGAAGGGCGAGATCCATGAAGGGGATTCGCTTCCTTCTATCCGCAACTTCGCCAACGATTTAAAAGTTAGCGTACTAACGATCAGGCGTGTCTATGATGAATTGGAAAATGAAGGGTTTATCACGAGCCAAGTGGGGATTGGTACGTTTATTTCCTCCGGTAACATCGAATTGCTTCGAGATTCCAAACGGCACCTCGTTGAGCAAAAAATGCAGGATGTCATACAAACGGCAAAGACACTAGGTATTTCCAGAGCTGAATTGGATGAAATGATGGATATTTTATTTGAGGATGGTGATTGAGATGAGTAATATCGTGGAAATTTCGGGCTTGAACAAAAACTATGGGAATTTTGAACTTCGTGACATTCATTTTTCTTTACCAGAAGATTGTATTACGGGCTTTATCGGCATCAATGGGGCAGGCAAAACAACCACCATACGGACGATGCTCGGTCTTGCACATCAAGACTCAGGTCAAATCAAGATTTTCGGCAAAGACATCAAAAAACATGGGCGTGAGTTGAAGAATCGAATTGGAATTGTGCTGGATGAGGGGTGTTTTTATGACGAATTGACGATGGCTGAAATGAAAAGTATCATTGCCCCAGCCTATTCGCGTTGGAATGAAAAGGATTATAAAAACAATATGGATCGTTTTTCCCTTCATTCCAATCAGCAGATCTCAACGTTGTCCAAGGGGATGCGTATGAAGTTTGCTTTGACCTTAGCCCTTTCACATCAAGCAGATTTACTTATTATGGATGAACCGACGAGTGGATTGGACCCTCTCATCCGAATCGAGATGTTAGAAATTCTTCTGGACTATATGAAGCAAGGGGGCAAAGGCGTTTTCTTTTCTACGCATATTACTTCTGATTTAGATAAAGTTGCAGATATGTTAATTCTTATTAATCAGGGAGAAATTTTGTTCGAGGAAGATAAAGATGTATTAATGGATTCACACCGTGTAGTCAAAGGGAAAGGGCACCATTTGAACGATGAAAATAGGGAGTTGTTTTTAACGATACAGGAAACTCATTTTGGCTTTACAGGCATCACGAACCAATTAGCGCAGGTCCAAGCAAGCTTGAGAGAAGACATTATCATCGAAAGGCCAACGATAGAAGATATTATGCTAGCCTATGTCAGAGGAGGTAAACATCATGTTATTGCATCTAGTTAAGAAAGACATTCTCATAGCTAAAAAATACGTTTGGATTATGATGGTCGTGGCTATAGCGATCCCGCTCTTTTTTATGGTGCGTGCACCTGATCTCTTGGGGGTTAGTGCATTTCTTACGTCGGTGGTTTTCACGGAGCTCATGCTGTTTCAATCCGTTTCAATGGCAGAACTCAAATATCCCAAAGCGGCTGCTTTGCTATGTGCTGCTCCCATTTCCCGCAGTGCGATCGTTCTAGCAAGATATATTTTCCTGATATTCATATTTGCTTATTGTTACGTGACGTATAGCCTCATGGCATGGATCATGGCTCCCATTGAACATCTTACACTCATTCATGTGCTTACTGTCCTGCTTATTTCAACCATCTTAATTTCTGTATATACGCCTATTCAGTATAAATACGGGTATGAAAAAACAAAGTATTTTTTCTCGATTCTGATCGTTGCCACACCATTTGTATTGCCAGCGATCATAAAATCAAATATGTTATCCCAATTTGATGGTTTTTTTACTTTGCCTGAATCTATCCAATACTTAACCCTCATTGCAGCTATAATGATTAGCAATTGTATTTCCATATACGCCTCGATTCGTATTTATTCAAATAAGGAATTACTGTAGACATGCACCCCTTAGAATGGACATTGGAGAGCCCCCGGGTTATTCGATGAAATTCTAAAGGGTGCATTTTATGCTATTAATGTAATAAAATCCATGGATTGGATGCACAATAAGGGTTGTTAACAGCGCATGGATGGCTGCACGAAGGAGAACGGTTCATGGTAATGCGTAAACCCATTACATACTTGCAAGTGTGTTTTATATTAAGCATGTCCACAGGATTATTAAACCATGTTACCATCATACCGCTATTGCTGCGTGAGACGCATAAAGATGGCTGGATAAGCGTATTACTGGCGCTCTTTCTGAGCATTTGCTGGATTCCGCTTCTCTTATGGATCATGGGCAAAAAAGGGACAGAGTTGTTATTTCCCTGGTTATGTAGACAAGGTGGGAAGTTCACGGCATGGATTATTACCATACTACTCATCGCATATTTAATACTGGCTGCATTTGTTACTATACAGGACACATCCACATGGACGAAAATCTCCTATTTGCCGAGCACCCCAATGCTTATCATTGCAGCTACAATGGTTTTGCTATCTTTAGCAAGTGCGCTTGCTGGCATACAGGCGATCGCCATTTGTGCTGGAGTCTTCCTTCCCGTCGTGGTCGTATTAGGCTATTTCGTGATGGGGGCCAATTTTCAATTCAAAGACTATTCCCTCATGCTGCCGATGCTGGAGAATGGCATTTCCCCGGTCATTCGCGGATTAGTGTTTATCGGAGGGGGAATGACGGAACTAATTTTTGTCCTTTTGATGCAGTCCCATCTTTCGAAAAAACCGGGTTTTTGGGGCATGTCCATTTTGGCTGTCATTCTAGCGGGGCTGACGATAGGTCCTTATCTGGGATCGATCGCTAATTTTGGGGTTGTCAACGCGTCTTCGATGCGTTATCCCGCTTTTGAACAGTGGAGAATTGTTACGGCAGGCAAATATATCGAACATTTAGATGTGCTATCGATATATCAATGGTTATCCGGATCATTTATCCGCATTTCATTGATGTTTTTTCTTATGATAGATCTGCTGCCTTTGCGGAGTCTGAATCGTCGAGTCGTTGCCGGTTTGGTGGCGGCCGCTATCATTATATTAGTTGTGATCGTGGGCAAAGATGATTTCTTTTTTGTTGAAATGCTGCATTCTTTTTATTTTCCAAGCGTAACATGTGGGCTTATTCTGCTTTCGCTGCTGCTTGCACTTCTGGCCGCTAGACATCAACGACAATCTTAAGGAGCGGTTATCTATGGACAAGAACCCTATTCCAACCTCTAACTCGTCTAATGAACTGGGGGGACAACCGACGTTAACGATCAATCAGTTATTGACCTGCTTAGTTGATTGTGGAGACGTCCGGAGTGAGACCCATCTATTTGGCCCTTCCGAAAATTCCTATAAAGTTGTTTTGATTTATTGTGATGGTCTAGCCGACATGAAGCAGTTGAATCAATATGTCATTCCGCTCTTGGCATCGTTACTGGAAAAAGCGAATACCTTGAATAGCTTGGATCGTAATAATCCGCTTACGCTGCAGCCCATTCTTCCAACAGCAGCGATACAAGCGGTAGAAATGATTCTGTTTTCAGGTCAGCTTATCATTGGCATTGAACAGGATAATCTACTCTACGCCGTCAATATTGCAAACCCGCCCAATCGTACTCCTGAAGAGTCCAATACAGAAATCTCCATTAAAGGTCCGAAGGATGGATTTACGGAGGACTTATCCACGAATATAGCACTCATACGCAAGCGAATGCGTACGCGTTCGCTGAAATGCGAGATCTATACCATAGGCGTACGAAGCCAGACCAAAGTATCATTAATGTATGTGTCAGATATCATGAATTCAGATATATTGAATGATGTGAGGCAGCGGCTGCAGAAAATCGACACCGACGCGGTTGTAAGCAGTTCCCAGCTGGGTGAGGCATTAGGGGACTCTAAGTATGCTCTGTTTCCGATGCTCGATTATATCGGTCGCCCTGATTACGTCGTGCAATCGCTTGTTCGAGGGAGATTCATCATTATTGCCGAGGGATCGCCCATGGTACTGATAGGTCCAGCAAATTTATTATTAACACTCAAATCGCCGGAGGATATCCATTTTCCTTATTTCTTCGTTGCGTTTCAAAGAATACTACGATTCATCGGATTGTTTATTTCTATTTTTATGCCGGGGATCTGGATTTCCTTGATCGCCTTTAATCTGGAACAGCTTCCATTTTCACTTCTGGCAACCGTTACGATTTCCCGCTTAGGACTACCCTTTTCCGCGCCTATGGAAATGATATTGATGCTCGGTTTATTCGAAATTTTCCGCGAAGCGGGGATCCGCCTACCCAAAGCCGTGGGACAAACTGTCGCCGTCGTAGGCGGTATAATTATAGGAGACGCCGCCATTCGTGCGGGACTAAGTTCAGCTACAACCCTTGTTGTGGCGGCAGTTACCGCAGTGGCTACCTTTACCCTTGTCAACCAGTCATTAAGCGGAACGGTAAGTATTCTGCGTTTATTCGTGCTCATCGTTTCATCCGTACTTGGGATGTATGGATTTATTATTTCTTTGATCACAATCGTGTTCTACTTATCTATACAGCAAGCATTCGGCATCCCTTACCTTGCGCCCATATCGCCCCCGATCTTTAGAGACATGATTGTGGCGTTGTTCACCTTACCCGTCAAAATATTGAAACGTCGTCCGGCTATGCTGCATACGACCGACGATACGCGGCAAGGGGAGGACTCGACATGACCAGATTAAGATGTCGAACGAGAAACTCCGGTACGAAGATCCTCAGAATCGGAAAAACCTGTGCCATGTTCAGTGTCTGTTGCATGATGATACTCTCGCTGACAGGTTGCTGGGATATCAAAAGCGTGCAAGACATTAATTATATTACCGGCTTAGGGATCGACTATAAGAATGGGAAATATGTCGTGTATACCCAAACATTAGACTTCTCACGGGTTGCCAAGCAAGAAGGCGCGAAGAGTCAAGGCAAACCAGAGGTATGGGTAGGGCGGGGAGAAGGCTTGAGTCTCGATGCTGCGGTTAATGACATCTACACGGCCGCTACGCTTCAGATTGTTTGGGATCATGTAGCGGTAATCGTGTTTAGTGAAGATGCGTTGCGGCAAGACGTATTCAAAATGATGGACTCTTTCCTTCGTTTCGCCGGGATCCGATACACACAAAGCGTCTTTGGGACGAAAGAGTATATCCCTGATTTGTTCATCACTCCGCCGATTCCGTACAATATTTCTCCCTTAGCATCCATACTTCATGCACCGTATGATGTAGTGAGGCAGCAGGCCGTCATTCCTCCGATCCGGCTGCGGCTTATGGTCGTGGAATTGACGGAGCCGGGTTCTACATTGCTGTTACCCAGTCTTGCGATCACGAATACAAGATGGAAGGAAAGCAATAAAGAAGTTAGTCAGTTCCAAATTAACGGCGCATTCGCACTCCAAGACGGTACCTATCGGAGTTGGTTCAGTCAGGAACAAATGAATGGCTTACGGTGGGTGTCCAACAAAGTCAAACGAACTCACATCGATATCGGATCCGGAGAAAAACCTCAAGCCGTGCTTACGTTAAACGCACCTAAATTAAAAGTTGACGTTGCTTTACGAGGTGGCGTTCCTAAGTACAAGCTGAAAATAAATATCCACGGCAACGTGGATGAAGTAACGGGGAATTTGTCTAAAGCTCAAATGACCTCGTTAGCTGAGCAAAAAATACGTGACGAAGTGAAGCGTACGTTTGAAACGGGACTCCAGCATAAGACAGATGTGTACTCGTTGCGGAACTACTTGTATCACAAATATGTCCATACATGGAAACGAAAACGAGACGGGGAATTGCTGCAGCTAACCCCTGACTCGATCGAAAAGATCGAAGTCAAGGTGCAGATTGAGCATGCAGGGATGAACCAATTGCATCGTACGCAATTTAGGTATCGTTCTTCGTCGAGAAACATGAAATGACCGCTCTCCCATGGAATACGGAGAAGCGGTCGCTGCTTCATGATGTCTTTTTAGCTTATATCTTTTGACGGAATCTGAAGCGTGACCTGCGTTTCGATCCCCTCCACACTACGTAGGGTTAACCCATATTCTTGCCCGTACATCAACTTGGCCCGGTCATTCACATTTTTGAGTCCATACCCTTTAGACTGGGATTGAAGCAAGAGGGGGAGTCGTTCTTGCTGAATACCGATTCCATTATCTTCTACATCGAAGACAATGCATCCGTCTACTAGATTACCCGATAGAACAATTTTACCTCCGCCATCTTCTCTATTTTCGATGCCGTGAATAATAGCATTTTCAATGAGAGGTTGGAGCATCAGGTTAGGCATATGGTAGGGGAGAATGACATCATCGATGTTGTATTCCACCTCAAAGCTGTTGCTGTGCATATTGAGCTGAATTTGGATGTAGGACTGTACGTTCAGAATTTCATCGGAAACCGAAATCATGTTATTGCCTTTATTGAGCGTGGTCCGATAGAACGTGGATAGGTGCTGAGCCATCCCACTGATATCGGTCGCTCGAATTCGAATCGCCCGCCAATTAATGATCGACAGTGCATTGTATAGAAAATGAGGGTTGATCTGCGCCTGTAGAGCTTTCATTTCATACTCTTTCCGCGCGATCTCCTCGACGTACACTTTGTCGATCAGCATTTTGGTTTGGTCGACCATGTTGCCGAATCCTCGGATTAAGTCCCCGATCTCGTCCTTGGATTGGCTAGTTACCGTGACCTCTAACGATCCCTGTTCCACCGTTCGCATGTTATCGCGTAGACGCTCAATCCGGTTAATGAATTTTCGGGAAAAAAGACTGCCAGCTACCGCAACAGCGGCAATACAAGCTGCAATCATAACGAGGACGGTTGAGACGATCCACCAAGCAGAGTTCGTAATCAAACTCGTCGGTTTACATAGCATGACGTTCCATCCTGAGATCGGAATATCGGATTGCAATACGGTGTACTTCTTCCCCTTCCAACGGAGCTCATCCATCGGGTTGTCGGGTGCCATGTGGGAAGAAGAGAATCCTTTTATGCCATCGGATGAAAAGATCGTCCGTCCATTTTCGTCCTTGACGAGTACCTCCGAACCTTGTGAGAGCAAGGCTTCAAAGGGTTTGAATAGGGTATTGTAGTTTACGCGTGCATATAATACATTTTCTTTCGGGTTCTTCTGCTTCGTATTGATGATACGGCGGACGCTAATGACATCTTTATTGTCGGTAAACCACAATACATCGACCGATTTCATCACGGGCGGGTACCAATCTTTGTTTTTAATTTCATCTAGGGGTCTAACGGTATTCCCATGCTCATGCAGGTTGGTTCCCGTGTACAATGTAATTTGTTCTACGCCTGTATTCAGATAACGAGCCGTAAAGAAATTCTGATCGATCACATTTTTTAACTGATCATACATTTCAAATGTACTTGTGTATGTATGGTTGGCTGCATTGACAATCTCTTGATTAAAGCTCAAAAAGTTCATGAGCTTATTGTAACCGTCCAGTTGACTGTTTAAAGTTAAAACGCTTTGATTTAGGGCAGCCTTTAAATTGGATTTCGACTGCGAGATCAGGAGGGATCGGGTTTCTTGAAAGCAGAAGCCCCCCAATACGATCACAGGTATCATACTAATTAACAGAAAAGCAAGCTTGATTTTGGTTTGAAACTTCAAGTCATGAATGTTCTGCTGAAGTGCCCGCCACGGTTGCATGGTGTTCCTCCTGATGCTCAAGCGATTTCTGGTTAGACTGTCTGAATTTCTCCGGTGTGTGTCCATAGAAATCTCTGAAATTCTGGCAGAAATACGAAATATTACGATAACCCACCGCGCTGCAAATATTTGATATTTTGAGATGCGTATTTGTCAGCAGATCCTTTGCTTTCTGCATCCGTACGTTTTTAATATATTTATTGAGCCCACAGCCCGTTCTCTTCTTGAAAATAGAGCTGAGATAGTGGGGCGACAGATATACCTTCGCCGCAAGCAGCTCCAAACTCAGGTCATCTGCATAATGTTCTTCAATATATTGTTTGACGGCTTCCACATCGCGGTTCAGCGCAGGTTCATAGTCGGGTAAAGCCTGTTCGAGTTGATCGATACCTTCAAACATAATATCTCTGATATCCCGTAAATCTTCAGCCTTGTAGATACTCTCAATTGCAGCTTGGAGTTTCATTTCCGATGAAGGCATCGTATGGATCATGATTTCCTGATAGATCGAGGAGAACATATACTTCACATACAATTGCGAAAATTGAACCTGACGCACATATTTCTGATACAGGATCTCTGTGTTTGCTCGTAGACTAAAAATATCTTCATCCTTCAAATTACTCCGAATCTGATCCAACAGATAGCTATCGGTCGTGTCAGGAATCATTTGCTCCGTGAAATACAAGTCATTTTTCGCATCAAATATGAAAGTATCTGGCAGGAAGAACCGGTATTCCATCAATTCCTCTAAGGGAGTCAATATATGAGCTAGTTCTTGTAGCGAAGTTACTTCCTCTTTCATAGCCAGATAACAATTCACGTTATAGGTATCCAGGATACGATTGTGCAGGTGCATCGATAATTCAGAATTAGAATAGCGAGAGGGTCGATCACGCTCGGGAAACAGCAGCAGACTTTGACATCCGTTAAGATTTAAATAATCCGCAGGTGTATCTAGCAAGCCAAGAAGGAACTCTTCGAAATCCGAACCGGCATTTTCAAAGAAATCTTTCTCAAATTCTAATAACAACATTCGATTATAATGGCTCGGCAAGCCGATAGATAGTCCATGAGAGGGCGAAGGGTCACCGACGCCGTTGATCAGAGAGAAGAGCACATGTTTCCTGGCATAGGCCAGCTTTTTTTGTGTTGCTTCTGCTTCTTGCTGTTGGTTCGCTAAGTCGCGAATCACTTTTTCCATCGTATTTTGGAATGCATCTACATGAATGGGTTTGAGCAGATAATCAGAGACCCCGAGCGAGAGGGCGGTCTTGGCATACTCGAATTCGGCAAAGCCGCTGAACAAGATCACCTTTAATTTGGGGTACATGTGCAGTGCTTGTTTTGTAAGCTGCAATCCATCCATGATCGGCATCCGTACATCGGTAAACAGAATATCTATAGCATGTCGTTCCAAGCATTCGAGCGCTTTTCGACCGTTTTCGGCAACATGCATGTGGAGAGGGAAACCGAGTTCCTGAATGAGGAACGTGATTCCCTCCCGCTCTTCCTTATGATCGTCCACCACCAGTATGGTCAACATGTGCGTCCACCTTTCGATACGTTATGACATCATCTTAGTATACCATCTTGGGAATGAGCAATTTCCTGATGTAAAATGAAGTATTTTTTTGTGTAAATCACAATTATTTTGCGTTTACGATTCTTAGCAGAGAACGATAGAATAAAAAAAGTAACTATAAGATTTGTTTTGAAGCAAGCCGGCGCTTTGAAACCGTTATCCTACGAGAGAGATTTTATATCATTAGGGGAGGTTCTTGTGATGACAGTAAAATTCAGACGTACATGTTCCATCCTATTGGCAGCACTTTTATCCGTAGCTATGGTTGGTTGTTCGAAGGCCGACACGTCTACCACAAATACGTCTAGTGTAAAATTGAATGACCCTGCGTGGAAAGAAGCAATGACGACGCCTTTTGGCGCATATCCAGAGACGGTTACGTATTCCGTGGGACAGATGGCAACAAAATTTACGCTGCTGGCAGGATCGCCATATGCGAAGGACAATGCGACGAACAATGTATGGACAAGATATTTCAAGGATAAACTCAACGTCCAAAATACGTCCAAGTTCGAAGCAAATGATGGCAAGGACTACAATCAAAAAGTGTCGATGGCGATCGTAAGTGGTGAAATTCCGGATATTATGGTGGTGCCTGATTATTCCACCTTGCAACAACTTTACGAAAATGACCTGATTGCAGATCTGACGGATGCTTATAAAAATTCGACCAGTGATCGTATTAAAGAGATTTATGATTCGTATGGCGGACGTGTCCTAGACAGCGCGAAGTTTGATGGTAAATTGATGGCGCTGCCAACCACGGAAATCTCGCATGGTCCTGGGATTCTGTGGCTGCGCAAAGATTGGATGGACAAGCTTGGACTCCAAGAACCGAAAACAATGGATGATATTGAACACATTATCAAGGAGTTTGTAGAAAAAGACCCCGGTGGGAACGGAGCCGGAAAAACGGTAGGTCTTGTGGTTGATAATGAAAACGTTGCCGGCATTTCTGGCGGACAATATACATTTAATAATATTTTTGCGTTGTATGGTGCCTTCCCAAAACAGTGGATGGATGACGGCAAAGGAAATGCGGTATATGGATCGATTCAACCTGAGATGAAGCCTGCATTGACGAAACTATCTGATATGTACAAGAAAGGCTTGATCGATCGTCAGTTTGCCGTGCGTACAGGGGATGATCGGAAGGCCTTACTTACAAGCGGAAAAAGCGGATCGTTCATCGACAACTGGTGGGGAAGCTGGATTGTAGCGGATTCGCTTAAATTGAACAAGGATGCGAAATGGGTGTCTTATGTTGCACCGCAATCCGAAGATGGTTCGGTTACGATGTTCACAGGCAATCCATCCAGCAGTTACCTCGTCGTTCGCAAAGGTTTCGAACATCCTGAACTCGCAGCCAAAATCGTAAGTCTTCAATACGATTATCAACGTTATGAGGAAAAGGACGAGGCAACGTTAAAGGAATTTTCCGATTACAGTGCGTTAAACGTATCAGGATCTCCCATTGTCATTAACATCGATTACTATGACGCCTTTTACCGTAATGTCGGGATCATGAAACATGCGCTAGAAACAGGAGACCCAAGTGAATTGAAGAGCAATAACGATATCAGTGCGTATCACTCGTATAAGAGTTACTTAGATAGTGTGAAAAGCGGCAAAGCCCCAGATCCCAACGCATGGGCCGGGTATACAGCCAGTATTACGACTGCCAGCTTAGTGGAGAAATCAAATATCAAAGAAGTGAATCCCGTATTTTTTGGAAGTACGGCATCTATGGCGCTCAAATGGCCAACGTTATCCAAAATGGAGCTTGAAATGTATCTGAAGATCATAACGGGGGACCAAACGCCTGACGATTTCGATAAGTTCGTGGATACCTGGAAAAAAACCGGCGGCGATTTGATTACGAAGGAAGTCAACGAAGCGCTTGCAGCCAAATGATGTTGAAAGAGATGATTCGAAATGAAAAATAAAAAAGATCAGACAGCGTTCCATTTGATGCTCGCACCCGGCATGATTTTTCTCATCATTTTCTCGTTTATTCCGATGTTTGGGATCGTGATGGCGTTCCAAAATTACGTTCCAGCCAAAGGAATTAGCGGCTCGTCCTGGGTAGGACTGGATAATTTTAAATTTATGCTCCAAATTCCCGACAGCAAGCAGATTTTTGCGAATACGATTATCATCGCGTTATGGAAAATTGTTGTGGGCACCATTGTTTCCATCGTATTCGCCTTATTATTGAATGAAATTCGTGTACGTTTTGCCAAACGGTTCATGCAGACGGTTGTTTATTTGCCGAACTTCCTGTCGTGGGCCATCTTGGCTACCGTCGTGATGAATATTTTCTCTTATGAAGGTCCTGTGAATGCATTTTTAGGTTGGTTTGGGATTGACCCCGTCTTGTTTATGGCGAGCAATACCTGGTTCAGACCGATGCTGATATTAACGGATGTATGGAAAGGCTTCGGATACGGCTCGATCATCTATTTAGCCTCTTTAACCGCAATCGATCCGGGACTTTACGAAGCAGCTTCCATGGATGGGGCGAACCGGTTTAAAAAGCTATGGTACGTCACCTTGCCAGGTTTGATGCCTACCATTTTGCTGGTCACGACCTTAAACCTCCCGAACGTATTGAATGCAGGCTTCGACCAAATCTTCAATCTGTATAATCCGTTGGTATACCAAACGGCCGATATTATTGACACGTATGTCTATCGGGTGGGGCTTGTAGAAAGACAATATAGCTTGGGTACGGCTGTCGGCCTCTTACGGTCTGTCGTCGGGATCATCTTGATTCTTTCTGCGAATAAATTGGCTCAGAAACTTACAGATTATCGTATTTTCTAAAGAAGGGGGTGTCTCCCATTTACGTACATACCGTCAAAAGCCGTGTTGCAGATATTATTATCTGGGTATTGTTGCTGGCTTTTACCTTGTCCTGTCTTATTCCTTTAGTCAACCTAGTAGCGATTTCCTTCAGTGACAATGCGGCGGCTTCCGCAAATCTTGTGAGTATTTTTCCGGTGAATCCGACGTTCAGCTCGTATGAGAAGCTGTTGTCAGATACCCAGTTTTGGCGTTCGTTTATGATCTCGGTCGAGCGGGTCGTGTTAGGTCTGATTGTGAATGTAGGACTCATGATTCTGACAGCTTATCCGTTATCCAAAAGTTCGAGACAATTCCGTGGTCAGAAAATATACATGAATCTTGTTATTTTCGCGATGTTATTTTCTGGCGGACTGATTCCTACGTTTATGGTGGTCAAAGAACTTCATCTGTTGGACTCCATTTGGGCGTTAATCTTGCCTGGAGCCGTACCGATCGGGAATGTCATCCTGCTGATGAATGCCTTCCGTGCGGTGCCCAAATCTTTAGAAGAAGCGGCTAAGATCGACGGAGCATCGCAATGGCGAATATTAGGACGCATTTATCTTCCTGTGGTACTGCCAACGCTCGCTACCGTTACACTCTTTACGATCGTAGGGCATTGGAATGATTACTTTGGCGCCTTGGTTTATATTAACAAAGCTGCGAATTATCCGCTCCAAACCTATATCCAGCAGTTGAGTGTGGAAGTTCAGAACATCACGGATCCGGAGAAACTCATGGAATTAGCCAAAATATCGGATAAGACGCTGAATGCGGCGAAAATCGTTGTGTCCACCTTACCGTTGCTCTTGATTTATCCGTTTATGCAGAAGTATTTTGTATCCGGGATTGTTGTTGGTTCTGTGAAAGAATAAACGTATGCACAACAAGAAATGAATAGAAAATGTATTGTAGCCGGCCGCTGTGAGCTCTCATAGCGGTCTGCTAATTTCAAAGGAGTTTGACATATACAATGAAAAAAACATGGTGGAAAGAAGCAGTAGCCTATCAAGTGTACCCTCGAAGCTTTATGGATGCGAATGGAGACGGCATCGGCGACATTCAAGGGATGATATCCAAGCTGGATTATATTCAAGACCTTGGGATCGACGTGATTTGGATCTGTCCGATGTATAAATCTCCGAATGACGATAACGGATATGATATCAGTGATTATCAAGACATTATGGATGAGTTCGGTACGATGGCTGATTTCGATCAATTGCTGGCAGAAGTGCACAAGCGCGGCATGAAGTTGATTATCGACCTTGTGATTAACCATACGAGCGATGAGCATCCATGGTTTATTGAATCCCGTTCTTCCACAGATAACCCCAAACGGGATTGGTATATTTGGAGAGATGGTAAAGAGGGGAAAGAACCGAATAATTGGGAAAGCATTTTTAGCGGTTCCGCCTGGAAATATGACGAAGCGACAGAGCAATATTATATGCATATTTTCTCTGCCAAGCAGCCGGATCTGAACTGGCGTAATCCAGAAGTTCGGCAGTCCATCTATCAGATGATGAAGTGGTGGCTTGATAAGGGCATTGACGGCTTCCGTGTGGATGCGATCAGTCACATTAACAAAGAAGAAGGGCTGCGGGATATCCCCAATCCCAACAAGCAGAAATATGTACCTTCCTATGCGAAACATATGAATGTGAAGGGCATCCAACGCTATTTGGAAGAATTAAAAGAAGAGACTTTTGCGAAATACGATATTATGACGGTTGGAGAAGCCAATGGTGTGAGCGCCGAGAACCCGCAAGATTTGATCGATTGGGTCAGCGAGGACAATGGGAAGTTCAATATGATTTTCCAATTCGAGCATATGGGACTGTGGAATCATACAAGTGAAGGCAGAAACCTGAATATACTGGGCTTAAAAAGAACTTTAACGAAATGGCAGAAATCCCTGGAAGGCATCGGTTGGAACGCTTTGTTTATCGAAAATCATGATCAGCCGAGACGAGTGTCCACTTGGGGAAATGATGAGGAATATTGGTTTGAAAGCGCGACGGCACTAGCCACCATGTATTTCTTGATGCAAGGGACTCCTTTTATTTATCAAGGGCAAGAAATCGGGATGACGAACGTGAAGTTTCAGACGATTGAAGAATATGACGATGTTGCCGTTCGCAACATGTACCGGATCCAGCGGGAAGAAGGGGTTCCTCATGAAGAAATCATGAAGACGATCTGGGCGTCCAGCCGGGATAACTCCAGAACTCCGATGCAGTGGTCTGCCGCAGAAAATGCCGGTTTTACGACAGGGAAGCCGTGGCTCGGTGTCAATGAAAACTACAAACATCTGAATGTTCAGGACCAGCTTCAAGATGAAGGTTCTGTGCTGAACTACTATAAGAAGATGATCAAGCTGAAGAAAGCCAATGAGATATTCACCTATGGTACCTATGAGCTTGTGATGCCGGAACATTCAACGGTCTTTGCTTATACACGCACGTTTAACGAAGAGCAAGTGCTTATCATCACCAACTTGTCGGAGGACGTAGTGGAACTTAACGAGCAAGAATGTGAATTTACTGCTGCGAAGCTATGGCTCTCTAACTATGCGAATGGCGAGAACTCGTTCACGTTGCGTCCTTATGAAGCTAGAGTCTATTGCATGGGATCATTGTAAGGAATTTTGTTTGTCTGATAAATCTGTGCACGAGGAGGATTGTCATGAATTGTAATCAAGAAAATACATCGATTTTAGATGACATGAAAATGTTCGTCCCGCGTGAAGCCAATCGCGCGATTTCGTTTACGAATAAGGAGGCGGCATTTTACTTTACCCAGTCGCATCAAACCAATCATGTGGAGTATGCATTTTTTGAGGGATTGAATATCGCGAAGAATAGAATTTTTGGCGGGTACACCTTATTCGCAAGCCATCAATTGCTTGATAACCAAAAAGCAGAGGTCTGGGCTTACCCGTATAAAATGGTGCGTAGGCATGAAGAGTTGACCGAAGAACTCTGGATGTTCGATCATCAAAACCTGCTGGAAATCCGTCTTATCGGCGCACAGGGAACCATTGGCATTGCACTAAAGGGAGAGCACCTTACCTATCTGAACCAACAAGATCAGATCGCTTTCTTCCGTTCTATGGAAGGGGATTGGATCGTAGCTGTAAGTGCGATCAACCTCTCACCTTTGCAAATGGAAAATCAAATCATTACAGCTGAAGCGAACGCAGACGGGTTCTATATCGGTGTATGTAAGACGACGGACGAAGCAGTCACCCTGATCAACCATGCAAGACATCATGCTGCGGCCATGAAACAGGAACGCGTGAAGCGGATGGAAGATTTCTTGCGCCACAATGCACAGGTAACAAGCCAGGATGATACGCTTACCTTGGCTTTGAATTGGTTGAATATCACGATGGATCAATTGGTTACCAGACAACAAGGGGATGGGATTTATGCCGGGCTGCCATGGTTTAATGAGTACTGGGGGCGCGATCAATTCATTTCACTCCCGGGTGCCACGTTAGTTACAGGGCAATTCGAGACCGCGAGAAATATCCTGCTGTCCTTCGCCGAGTTCCAGAACACAGACGAAGATTCCATCTATTTCGGTAGAGTTCCCAATATTCTAGCCCCTGAAAATATTGATTACCATACAACCGACGGTACACCGCGTTTTATTATCCAATTACAGGATTATGTGAAATATTCAGGGGACACCGCAATTATCGAAGAGCTCTACCCTGCTGTACAAAACAGCATCGAAGGTGCCATTAAACATTGGGTAGATGATAAAGGATATTTGATGCACGCCGACAATGAAACTTGGATGGATGCGCGGGATACGAATTTGAATTCATATTCACCTCGAGATACCCGTGCGAATGACATTCAAGCGCTCTGGTATAACCAATTGCGTGCGGGCGTTTACTTTGCCGAATATATGAAGGATCAAGTGAATGTGGATAAATGGAACGGCATTGCCGATCAATTGAAACATCATTTTGAGGTCGATTTCCGAGATCCAGCACACCCTTATTTAGCAGACAGACTGAACGCAGCAGACGAGCCAGAGTTCTCGTTGCGCCCCAACCAATTGTTTGCTTTTGACATGTTCGATGACAATGACTTTAAATCCAAAGCCATTCGCACCGCATGGGAAGAGCTGGTATATCCATGGGGGGTTGCTTCACTTGATCGGCATCATCCTTATTTTCATCCGTTTCATTTAACGCATCATTACCCGAAAGACGAAGCTTACCATAACGGAACGGTCTGGGTATGGCTTAATGGGATTGCCATGCAGCGTATGATTGAAGCGGGGCAGGAAGAGACGGCCTATCAGCTGTTCAAGAACATGAACTGGCAGGCCTTGAATCTAGGCGTCGTTGGCGGACTTTGCGAAAATATGGATGCCTATCCTCATGAAGGAGAGCGGTGGGCTAAACTGACGGGAGCCTATCTGCAAGCATGGTCCAATGCCGAGCAGCTGCGTGTATGGTACCAGTACTTTTTAGGTATCCGTCCGGATTTGATTAACCATACGCTCACGCTTGCGCCAAGGATTCCTGAAGAGATTCAGACGTTGGATTATCATGTAAATATCGGGGATGGACGGATTGAAGCTGCGTATTCCCGTGGGCTTGAAACAACGTATCGATATACGTTCAAGCAGATGGGTCTGAAGGCCGTGATTGATCTATCGCCATTTGAGATGGTACAGATGGATATTGAGCCCAACATGGAGCTGGTTGTAAAACATGCCGGTTCCACGCTGACGGTGACCCTTCGCGATGAGCAAGGCCACGTGATCCAGGAGATCGCTGCAGCGCCGTCCGCATCCCGTGTGGAGCAAGAGGAACGGAATGATCAAATACTGAAGGACGTTGAGTTTGCAAAGCCTATCAGTTTGGAAAATCATCCGGTTATCAAGTCGTAACCTATGATCGAATCGTAATGGATCGGTGTTCAAGTGAATTTGTTTGGTCCATAGAAGAGGGAGGACGCTTCGAAATGCGTCCTCCCTTTTTTCGTCTATTTCTTGACCGTCGGCCTATGACCCATTCACGCATGGAACATCCTGAAGATGCCAATGAACGTATAATCAATCAAGTTGTCTGAAACAATGATTTGAACTCCTGTAGAACCGAGTTGTTGCAGAAGAGGGGCCTTGAATAAATCATAACTTTTAGCGATTTGTCCTCCTAAAATAATGATCGTTGGTTGATAAGATAGGATATAGGGAAGGAGCATTTCCGCTAACAGCATTCCGAATTCGGAAAATACATCCATGCAGGCGACATTTCCCGCTTTTGCAGAATCGGCAAGATCTTTCACGTCCATTTCCGGAGTAAGTACACCTGCATGTTGGGCCATTTGTAAGATCCCTCTTCGCGAAAACAGATCATCAATCCTCCCGCCGCGAAACGGCTGATTGTATAGCCAACCATTTTCGGGCACGCCTGGTCCGTGGTTTATGATGTTTGAATGATCAATAAAAGCAGAACCAAGCCCAGTTCCTAGCGTAAGCGCAATGATGCGATCACTTGGGTAAAGGGTACTCATGCCGAGCGCAAACAGCCGAGCATCATTCTCGAAACGAATGTGAACGTGAAGTAAATGTTGTGCCCATTCCTCATGGATGTTTTCTAAATGCGCATAGAATGCTTTCTTGAGATTGATTCCGTAAATGGATTCGAATTTGTTCAACCCGTGAACATAACTGATTCCTTGCGAATAATCAAACGGACCGGGAAAGGCAATTCCAATCTGCCAACGGATATTTGGATGGATCTCTTTCGTTAGGTTATAGGACTCATACTGTATTTTAATAATGGTCATAAATTGGTTGATAATCGTTGCTGCATCCCGATCGGCAAGAGCGGGGAACTGTTTGTAACTAGATTTCAGAGGGACGCCATTCTCAACGATACACGTCTTGATGAAAGTCCCTCCCACATCAAGGGCGATGACATTGTTATACGTCAAGGAGACTCACATCCCAAGATTCGGATACGCCAGCTTTAATTAATTTGCATGGAGCATCGCCAAGGTTAACTATTTTGTATTCTCCAAAAACAGACGGTAAAATATAGGATTCCGCATATCTAAAATCCACGTAAACCGATTCATCCGCACGAGACACGATCCGAACTTGTTCACCTTCCACCAAATTGTACATAACCATCTCACCGTTGGTGTTGTCTTCCCATGTATCCTGCAAATGTACGCGACGAACATAAAACAATAAGTCATCACGCTGCCCTAATAAATATTCTTCATTTTCACCTTGGGTTTGAAGAAGTGTAGGCGCAGGGATAAGATTTTGTCTCACCCACGCCGTCTTTTTATGAAAATCAATATTATCAAACGCATGATCAATGTTAATTGGACGAGGTTTTCCATCTAATCCTTTACGTAAAAAATCGTATATTTTAAATGTAAACCACCACGTTGTGGATGAGATTTCAAGGACTAGATTATCTTTACCGGATGTATGCACCGTACCTGTAGGAATAAGGAACAAGTCGCCTTGTTTTGCATCAAATGAATTCACGTAGTCCGTTAACTGCATAGGGACGCCCGTTTCTTGGGCGGTTTGAACAGCATCGTAAAAGCTTTCTTTCGTGCATTGCTCTGTTAAGCCCAAATAGACTTTGGAATCGCCGTTCTTCTCCATAATATAATACGATTCCTGCTGGGCCATAAACTCATTGAACTTATCCCGAATGTACTCTTGTTTCGGATGGACCTGACAAGAAAGATTATCCCCGTCGATGGTATCCAGATAATCGAAGCGAATCGGAAAGTAATCTCCAAAGAGCTTGACGAGTCGATCTCCCAGAATATTCGTGTATTCATAGTGCATTACCGTTAGAAACGGAAGCTCAATTTGGGTCCCCTTATACTCCAATAGGATAGAGTTCTCAGGTGCTATAGGTTCAAAACTCCATGCACAATTGATCCAATCCTTCGGTAAATCCGCGAATTTTTTAAGGAACTGGCCTCCCCATACGCCTGGTGCGAAGAAGGGTTTGACACGCATTGGCGATTTCGCAATGTCTTTGACCATCTCTCGTAATGTATAGGCTGTTGTCATGACCGGAGATGCCGGTTGATTCATGTCGATGTAGTAATGGATTTGGTCAAGGATTTGTTTGCGGTAAGATTCCATAATCGGCCATTCTACGAACAGGGATATTTTATATTTCTCAACCGCATCCCGATTCCAATTCAAGCCGAAATTAAGCAGCTGGAGCTTGTGTTCGATTTGTTGGTATTCTCGGGAAACGTCTAAATAGTAGGTGATATCGAAATGTCCGTTTCCAAGCCAATAGGCGCCTGGACCAAAAGTAATGACGAATGTCGGGTAGTTGGAGGCAGGGCAGGATGCAATGGCTTGGTTCATCCAACTTGATACCTGAGCTTGCGCATCGGGTTCAAAATAATCATCGATCGTTCCTTCCGCGAAATATCCGAATGCACGGTTGTCTGAAATATTGGGATGAAATTGCTTACGCAAAGCCTCACTCGTTTTCATGTAACCATCGGTACCTAAGGTAAGCACGGCGTAGCCGTTTTTCTCCAGCGTATCTATAGTTCTTTGAAGAACAGATTGGAAAAGAGCACCATGGGTACCATCGAATGATACTCGGATGATATCTTGCTGCTTATTTTTGGCGAAGTGCACAAGCGGCGTTATGATTGCATCAAATCCTTTTTGCAGTCCTGGTTCGGCGAATGGGGCGTCCGTTCCTGGCGAGATATGCTGTTGGAAGCGAATAGGGTTAATCGGCCTTTTTTCAAACACGAATGTCACACTCCTATATTATGATTAATCCCATTGTAAGGAGTGTTTGCGAAGATTTCTTTAGAAACAGAATCCTATTTTTTGTACAATTCGGACATGGAATGAAAAAAGAATTACGCATTATGCAAAATGATTTGGTAGTTTTCGCGTTTGTCTGCCTTCCGTAAATTGCGATTTTCGAAATCTAGCAGGCGAAACACCTAGCATTTTCGTAAATACGCGTGTAAAATAATGAACCGACTCGAACCCCGTAAGTTTAGCTATTTCTTTGATGGCGAGATCACTGTTAAGTAGATAATCTTTCGCTTGTTGCACTCTTCGTTCTTGAACGTAGTGTACGAAGGTTTGCCCCAACTGGGAATGAAAGAGCCTAGACAAATGGCGCGTGGAGATGCATAGTTCTTTTGCAACATGTTCAATGCTTACTGCGGAGGATAAATTGTCCTCAATATAGAGTTTGGCTCGTGTAAATTGACGATGTTCTTCGGTATCTTCGACTAAAGATTCATGATCAAATGCTGGATCAGGCGACAAACTGTGCAGTAAAGAGTACAGCAAAGAAAGGCAAAGTAAATTCAACATATCTTTGAATACCGGTTTCTTGTTTTCGACTAAGCTAAAAACGGTTTGCCAAATCTGAGCAGAGATTTCAGCATCTTTCATATCAGCGACGACTTTGCCGCGGTGAATTAGGTTTCGAACATTTCGGCAGTAGTCTTCTGAGGATCTCTGTTCGTCGATTTCAAATGCTACGAAAAATAAGATAAGACCTTGCTCGCTGCGAATTTGATGCCATATGCCGGGTCTTGAACAGAATAAGGTGCCATCACTCAAAGGATAGGTTGTGCCGTCATCCTCATAACTGCCTTCCCCTTGCAATACATAACATACTTCAAAGAATGAATGACGGTGCAATGAGTTGTTATAATGTTCGGGCATAAAGCCCCAGTAATGAATACGAAAAGAAACTTGTTCATTGGTAATTTCCGATATGTGCTGATTGAGAAGTGCGTTTGCTCTCCGATAGGTTTCGTAAGACATTCAAAGATCCTCCACATGAAGATTTAAATTTAGCAAAGTACATATGTAAAGCCAAAGCGAACGTCAATCACGATCATAGGTGAATGATATTATCTAGACGAGGTTCTCCTAAGTATGTAATATAAACGTTTGACTCAATACAACTATTTAACGCAAAAAAAGTGTAATTTTGTCCCAAAAGTTAGTGCCTGTTCTAGTACCTTATACTATGCATGAAAAATGCGGTAAAATAAACAAGAGGTGATGCTTTATGGACAAAATTTCAATTGATGAACTGTTTGGAAAATTAGAAACTGAAGAAGTTTTATTGCTCGATGTCCGCGGTCAAGCAACCGTTTCTGAGTTTATCCCGGAACATAGCAACCTTCATCGCATCCACATTGAAAAAGGCGAAATCAACAATTGGTCAGAGACTACCAAGGCTGAAATTCAAGAGTTTGCTGAAGGTAAAACATTGTACGTAACATGTTCAGGGGGCTACTCTGGAACAAGTTGTGCGATCTTATTGCGCGAGAAAGGATTTGACGCTGTCACAGTTGATGGTGGAATGCGTGCATGGCAGGCAGAAATAACAAAAAAATAATATCTTTTTTGGAAAAAGGAAGTGGCTGTCCCAGAAATCATTTTTGGAAATGGCAGCCCCCGTTTATGACGTCGAGATACAGTATGACAGCAAACAGCCCCAGCATTTGTCTGGGGCTTTCGCATGTTTTAGGGCGGTGCGCAATACCGGTTACCTGATTTAAAGGATGATCCCGCTGTTCAGGCGGTTTTGAAGTCCGAAAATTTATCCAAACGAATGTAATGAGTACAAACAATCGCGGAAATTGCGGTTGTTTTTTTTGTCGATTATTCGAAATTAATATTGGGTATGCTTAGACTTAAAGGAAAAAAGATCCATTTATTGTGAAGGGAAAGGAGAGAAATCATTGAGATCTAAGATTCAATTGCCACTGCAGACCGTAAGCCTTGTTGTCTCTTTTATGTGCTGGGTGCTGATTTCCTCGCTAATTCCATACATCAAGGAGGATATTGCGCTGACCTCGGGCCAGCTTGCATGGGTGTCTGCAATTTCCGTCATTCTAGGTTCGATATTACGCATACCCATCGGCTATTACGCCAATCGGTTTGGCGCCCGCATTCTGTTTATGATTAGTTTCCTGGCGCTGCTTCTTCCCATATGGTATCTGAGCTTGTCTAACTCCTTCGTGGACCTGATGATCAGCGGTTTGTTTCTCGGCATTGGTGGGGCGGCGTTCTCCATCGGTGTGACGTCTCTGCCGAAGTATTACCCGAAAGAGAAACACGGGACGATCAATGGGATTTATGGCATAGGAAATGCAGGGACGGCATTTTCAACATTCGGTGCCCCTATTCTTGCTCAAGCCTTAGGTTGGAGGACGGCTGTCTATTGGTATTTAGCGCTGGTAGCCTTGTTTGCACTATTGAATTTTGTATTTGGGGACAAGCAAGAGATACGTGTGAAGAATTCATTATCCGAGCAGATCAAAGCGGTGTACCGCAATCAAAAATTGTGGTTCCTGAGCATTTTCTATTTTATTACCTTCGGCTCGTTCGTCGCTTTTACGATTTATCTGCCGAATTTCTTGGTGGATCATTTTGAATTGAGCAAAGTGGATGCAGGGATTCGAACCGCAGGATTTATCGTGTTAGCAACGATTTTTCGGCCGATCGGAGGCATTGTCTCGGATAAAATCAATCCATTTCTCGTGCTCATGTTCGTCTTTGGTGGATTGACCTTATCGGGCGTCTTGCTATCTTTTACCTTGTCGATGCCGTTATTCACGGTCGGATGCTTGGCTGTCGCTGTCTGTGCCGGTACCGGGAATGGTGCGGTGTTCAAGCTGGTGCCTATGTATTTCTCAAAACAAGGTGGGATCGTGAATGGAATCGTGTCGGCAGCCGGGGGGATAGGCGGTTTCTTCCCACCTCTGATGCTAACCTCCTTATACGGCATGACAGGTCAGTATTCGATTGGGTTCATGGCATTGTCGGAAGCTGCTTTAGCGAGCTTGATTCTGGTTTTCTGGATGTCTTTTCAGGCGAAAATGCAGCTGTCCGCGGATATCTTAGAATCCACTGCGGATGCGGTGATGGTGACGGATCCACAGGGGATCATTATGACGGTCAATCATGCGTTCACGAAAATTACAGGGTATACCAATGAGGATGTTGTAGGGCGAACACCGGCTGTTCTCAGCTCGGGTCACCATGACCGTGCATTTTATGAATCTTTCTGGAGCACGCTGCTTACGACGGGCCACTGGCAAGGAGAGATTATGAACAAACGAGCCGATGGATCCATATTTCGAGAATGGCTAACCGCGAGTGCGGTGAAAGATGATCAAGACCGTGTGAAGAATTATGTCGCGATATTCAGTGATTTATCTAAATTAAAGGAGAGATAGACATGTCAGGACGCGCTCTGAAAAATGTGGATAGTCATTCTTCAATTCATGAAGCTGCACTGGAGGAGGCCAAGGAATTGGTAGAGATTCTTCACCGCTGCTTGACCGAAGGTGAGCATGATAAAGCTCTGGAGGTGGCCTATATCAATGTAGAGCATTGGGAGACCCGAACACTTCAACATGCGGAGAGCGAAGAGGGTGGTCTATATAAGGAAGTTGTTGAGGCGAACGCCGAATTAAGAGAGACGGTGGCGGCTTTAACGAGAGATCATAACTTGATGCGGTACTTGGTGAGAGATATTAAAGAGATGTTGGAAAACGAAGGGGCGTCTGATCAGGTGCTGCAACGATTCTACGCGCTCATTCTGATCGATACCTATCATAACCATGATGAAGAAACGATGATTGGGCATGAAATGGAGGCACCGCGACATGCATCTGGAGAAGCCAGCTAAGATGAGTGATAACGTCTCGTTCGAGAAGCCCTTACGTTCCGTGGAGCCTGCATTATACGGATGGCTTCAATCGGAGATGAGCCGTCTGCATATTCATCCGTATGACGTCCATGCAGGCGCAGAGGTCCAATCGGATGGGGTTCTGGTCCGTTTGCGATTTGGAGAACGTCTCTCGTATGTACAGGAGCAGCATTTTTCGAGGGATGCCATCGAATCGCAAAGTTTAGAGATTAATCGTTTCTTCGCTAAGGTTGGCGAAGATATCCAAAAAGCGTTAGTGTCAGATTACTTCAAAATGATGAAGCCGTAACAATACAGCTTAGGAAGGCAGGATATGACCTTGGTCAATGAAGAGGCGTTGTTTATCCAACAGGATTTGAAGGATTTGAATGCGATATTGGAAATGCGGTTTGGGGAGGTACCTGCAGAGGTCTTGGATATCATGACGAATATCCGGGATTTAAATCGACTGCAGCGGCTCATCTTGGTTGCTTGTAATACGCCGGACTGGAAGGTGTTTGTGGAGGAGCTCCAAGAAGGTGAGGGCGCCTACCGCTTAACAGGCGAAAGATTTAATCCGTTGGGAATGACTTCGAATGAAGGGTGATATCCATGGCAGATAAACAGAATAGATTACTCCAATCTTTGAAGCACTTGAAGCGAGGCGAACGCATCAATGAGGGATGGACAGAGGAGAGCGTTCGTTCAAGAGACTGGGAAGACCTGTATCGTGGGCGTTGGCAGCATGATAAGATTGTCCGATCGACACACGGTGTGAACTGCACGGGGTCTTGCAGCTGGAAGGTGTACGTGAAGGACGGAATTATTACATGGGAAACCCAGCAGACGGATTATCCGACAACGGGCCCTAATTTTCCAGAATATGAACCAAGAGGCTGTCCCCGAGGGGCGAGCTATTCTTGGTACACCTATAGTCCTATACGGGTGAAATATCCTTACATACGCGGTGATCTAGTGGAGTTGTGGCGAGCTGAACTTGCACAAGGCCATGATCCTGTCACCGCTTGGCGCAATATCGTGAATGATCCGCAGAAGCGAGAGCGATACGTGAAGTCGAGAGGGAAGGGCGGATTTGTGCGGGCAGACTGGCAGGAGGCCTGTCAGATGATTGCGGCGGCGACGATTCATACGATTAAGACGTATGGACCGGATCGTGTGGTCGGATTCAGCCCGATCCCGGCCATGTCCATGGTGAGTTATGCGGCGGGAACGCGATTTTTGTCCCTGATTGGCGGCACCATCTTAAGCTTCTATGATTGGTACGCGGATCTTCCCCCTGCATCTCCACAAATTTGGGGTGACCAGACAGACGTGCCCGAGAGCGGTGATTGGTATAATGCGAAGTACTTTATCATCTGGGGTACGAATCTGCCGCAGACCCGTACACCTGATGCGCATTTTATGGTGGAATCGCGTTATAACGGAACGAAGGTGGTTGGGGTCAGTCCGGATTATGCGGAATATGAGAAGTTCGCAGATATCTGGCTGCCAGCTAAGGTGGGTACCGATGGCGCTCTGGCCATGGCTATGACGCACGTGATTTTGAAGGAATTCTATGTGGATCGAGAGACTCCATACTTTATTAATTATGTCAAGAAATTTACAGATTTGCCGTTCCTGGTCATGATCAAGGAAGATGAGAAAGGTATACGTTCTGACCGCTTTTTGCGCGCATCAGATCTTCATGATGCACAAGAATTAGCCGAGTGGAAGACACTTGTCTGGGATAGCGTCGCGAATGTACCGTACGTGCCGAATGGGAGTCTTGGATTTCGTTGGGATCAAGGGAGTAAGTGGAACCTCGACCTCTTGAGGGAAGACGGAACATCCGTGGATCCGCACCTGTCATTTATACATGCAGCTGATGAAATTGTGAAGGTTGATTTCCCTTATTTCGGTGAGCGTGATGGCGAAATTGTACAGCGTGGGGTACCGGTGAAGCATCTTCAAAGTCACACGGGCGAGGTGTACAAAGTGACAACGGTCTATGACCTCATGATGGCGCATGTGGGTGTAGGAAGGGGATTGACCGGCGATTACCCGGCTGATTATGACGATGAGAAGCCTTATACTCCTGCTTGGCAAGAAGCGATTACGGGTGTCAAGAAATCCCATGTCATTCAGGTGGCACGGGAGTTCGCTGATAATGCAGCAAGAACGGGCGGCAAATCCATGATCGCGATGGGTGGAGGGACGAACCACTGGTTCCATAGTGATCAGATCTATCGTTCGATCTTGAATCTTGTCCTGCTTACGGGGTGTCAAGGTGTAAATGGCGGCGGTTGGGCGCATTATGTCGGCCAAGAAAAGGTTCGTCCGTTAGAAGGTTGGCAGCAGGTAGCTTTTGCCGGGGACTGGTCGAAGCAGGCACGATTGCAGAATGGTACGTCGTTCTTCTATTTTGCGACAGAGCAATTCCGTTATGAGGCCAAAGAAGATCGTGCGGAAGAGCCCCCTTGGGGAGGACGCTATAGTAAGATGCATCCGGCCGACATCAATGCGATGGCGGCGAGGCTCGGATGGCTTCCCTCGTTCCCGCAGTTCTCTCAGAATTCGCTGGATCTGGTTCGCGAGGCGAGAGAACACGGTGCGAAGACGGATGAAGAAGCAGCGGCATACATCGCCCAGCAAGCGGCCAAGGATGAGATTCAGTGGTCGATAGAGCATCCGAATGATCCGCGGAATTTCCCGCGCGTCTTCTTCAACTGGCGCTCCAATCTTCTGGGCGACAGCGGGAAAGGCCATGAGTATTTCGCCAAGCATTTAATCGGTGCAGACAATCATGTACTCACCGATACGACCCATTCCTGGCAGCCTGAGGATGTGAAGACGACGGCGGAACCGCCGGAAGGGAAGACAGATCTCTTCGTCAGTCTGGACTTTCGGATGACGAGCTCGGGACTCTTCTCGGATATCGTCTTGCCTGCCGCAACTTGGTACGAGAAGTTTGATCTAAGCAGTACCGATATGCATCCGTTCGTACATCCCTTCAATCCGGCGATCTCGCCGCCTTGGCAAGCCAAGAGTGATTGGGATGCGTTCCGAGAGATAGCGAAGGTGTTCTCGGAGCTCGCAGCGAAGCATCTTCCCGCTACGGAGGATGTGGTGATGTCACCGCTTGCACACGATACGCCAAGTGAGGTCGCACAAGTGCATGGTCGAATACAAGACTGGCGCAAAGGGGAAACCCCTGCCATACCTGGCAAGACGATGCCGTCATTCCACATCGTTCAGCGGGATTACCCGAAGGTCTATGAGAAGATGATTACGCTGGGACCGAACATTAAGAACGGCTATGTCTCTAAGGGTGTGAAAATTCCAGGTGAGCAGGTCTATAAGGAGCTCCTTGAACGATTAGGTCCTTCTCGCAGGGACGGGATTGGGAAAGGGTGTCCGGATTTATATACAGATCAGCAAGCGATCGAAGCCATTCTACTCATGTCGGGTGCAACGAATGGAAAGCGGGCCGTGGAAGGCTGGCGCTCCATGGAAATGAATACAGGCAAGAAGCTGACGGGGATTGCCGAACCTCGCGAAGAAGACGCATATACGCTTGCGGATATTACAGCGCAGCCGCGGCAAGCAATTTCTGCCCCGGTATGGAGCGGGCTAGAAAAAGATAACCGGCGGTATTCGCCTTTTACGCTGAATACAGAATACGGCATCCCTTGGCGGACGATCACCGGGAGACAGAGCTTCTACCTGGATCATGAGATGATCCTTGATTATGGTGAAGCATTACCGCTGTATTTGCCGCCGCTCGCTCATATCCCTTTTCTCAAAGGGGAAAAGGAAGTTCAAAATCCGGGCAAATCCATTACCGTGCGATATCTGACACCGCATCAGAAGTGGGGAATCCATACCATGTTCACCGATACCAATCAGATGTCTACGCTCTTCCGAGGGTGGCAGGTCGTCTGGATGAATGAGAAGGACGCCGCTTCGATCGGGGTGAAAGATAATGATTGGATTGAGATCTACAACCGAAATGGGGCCGTAGCAGCAAGGGCTGTTACGACATATAGGATTCCGGAGGGAATTGCTTATATGTACCACGCACAAGATCGTACGATGGGCGTTCCGGGCACTGCCATTAACAAACAACGGGGCGGTACGCATAACAGTGTGACCCGGATTACAATGAAGGGCACGCATATGATCGGCGGATATTCGCAGTTCAGCTATGGATTTAACTATTATGGACCTACAGGAAGCCAAAGGGACACCATCACGATTATACGACCGCTTAAGGAGGTGGACTGGCTTGAGGATTAAAGCACAAGTCGCCATGGTCATGAACCTGGACAAATGCATTGGATGTCATACATGCTCGGTCACCTGTAAGAATACGTGGACGAATCGCCCTGGTACGGAATACATGTGGTACAACAACGTGGAGACAAGACCAGGTCCTGGATATCCCAAAGCATGGGAAGATACAGGCAAATATAAAGGCGGTTGGGTCCTGAAAAATGGCAAGCTTACGCTGCGTGCTGGCGGACCGATCACGAAGCTGGCGAACCTATTTTATAATCCGAATATGGCCGATTTGAATGATTTCTACGAACCATGGACCTATGATTACGAGCATTTGATCAACAGCCCAAAGAAGAAGCATCTTCCGGTGGCGAGACCGAAATCGATGATTACCGGGGAGTTCATAGATAAGCCGGAATGGGGCCCCAATTGGGATGATGACTTGGCTGGCGGCAGCGAGATCGTACCGCTTGATCCGAACGTGCAGAAGCTGCAGGAACACATCGCGATGGAATATGAAAAGACGTTTATGATGTACCTGCCGCGAATTTGCGAGCACTGTCTAAATCCTTCGTGTGTTGCCTCCTGTCCGTCGGGTGCGCTGTATAAGCGCGAAGAGGATGGCATTGTGTTAGTGGATCAAGAGGCTTGCCGAGGCTGGCGTTTCTGTATGAACGGATGTCCCTATCATAAAGTGTATTACAACTGGAATACGCATAAGGCTGAGAAATGTAATTTCTGTTACCCTCGCACAGAGGCGGGCCTGGCGACCATTTGCTCTGAAACCTGTGTAGGTCGTCTTCGGTATATTGGCGTCGTGCTCTATGATGCCGATCGCGTGAAGAGTGCTGCATCGGTAGAGAATCTGCAGGATTTGTACGAGTCCCAGCTCTCTGTCTTCCTGGATCCGATGGATCCTAAGGTTATAGAGGAGGCGCGAAAGGCAGGCATCAATGACGCTTGGATTGATGCTGCTCAGCGTTCCCCGGTCTATAAGTTGGCGATGAAATGGAAGGTTGCGCTGCCGCTGCATCCGGAGTATCGTACCTTGCCGATGGTGTGGTATGTGCCACCACTCAGCCCGATCATGAATCATATCGAGGAAGAAGATTTGCAGACAGATCATTATATTCCTGCGGTCGATCACATGCGTATTCCGATGGAATATTTGGCATCGCTTTTGACGGCTGGCGATACGAACGTTATACGCCGCGTTCTCTTAAAAATGACAGCGATGCGCGTGCATATGCGTAACAAAGCCATCGGCGGAATGGATGAGCTGAAGCATAGCCAACTTTTGAGCGAGGCTGATATTAGCGAGGAAGATCTTGAAGATATGGCACGGCTGTTCGCTGTGGCCAAATATAATGAGCGGTTCGTGATTCCAACAGGCCGTAGGGAGATGGATAATGATCTACATTATAAACAGGGCGCCTGCAGCATCGAGGAGATTACACCGCCGGAGGGAATGGTTACCTATCCATTCCAGAAGGAGGATTAAGCCGTGAATGAACAACAACGCAAGATTTTAGCCGTCGCATCGCGTGTGGTTGGTTATCCAGAGGATACGTTCTCTAGCGAACGTCAGATTTTACTACAAGCGATTCATGAGGAAGTGGAACAGGAAGAGCTCAAGCACAAGCTGGTCCAGGCGCTTGAGCCTCTATATGCCCTATCTCTGCAGGAATTGCAGGAGCAATATGTGCAGACCTTTGATTGGAAGGAGAAAACGGGGCTCTACTTAACAGCCCATGAGCTTGGGGATAGCCGAGATCGAGGCGCAGCGCTTATCTTACTGCAGCATATTATCGCGGATGCTGGATACGAACCTGCAGCAGGAGAATTGGCCGACTACATTCCGGCACTCTATGAATTGATTGCTGTAGCGCCGGATAATGTGCATTTGAAGGCCTTGCAGCGCCGACTTGCCGTTGCGACCAACCGGATCGCAGGACTCCTTTCAGAAGAGCATCCATATGCCCCGATTTTTCACATGGTGTTAGACGATGTGTTAGGCAAACCCTCCGCTGAAGATATTCAGAAGCTGGATCAATCGCGAGAGCAGACGGACTTAGAGGATATGCCCTATCCGATTCTCTACGGTATGGACGGGATGGCGAAAACAGACAATGCGCCGTTACCCCATATGAAAATGTGCAAATGAATGGAGGTATCACAATGGCTGAGATCTTCTGGTGGGTTGTCTTTCCTTATATTGCGCTCACGGTGATGATTGTTGGACTGCTGTACCGCTTTGCTTATCGGCAGACGAGCTGGGCAGCACCTTCTACGGAGATGTTTGAGAAGAAGTGGTTGAGGGTCGGATCTACCCTATTTCATTGGGGGATTATCTTCGCCCTTGTCGGACATATCATGGGAGTCTTGATTCCCCGTGGGGTGTATGAGGCACTCGGGGTAACGGATGAGTTGTATCACGTGTTCGCCATTGCAGGCGGCGGTGTGGCAGGAATTATGGTTGTCCTGGGGCTCATTGTATTACTCATTCGCCGATGGACGAACCGCCGCTTGCGTGTCCATTCGAGGTTTTCGAGTTATTTTACGGTAATATGGCTTCTGATCGTAGCTGTCATGGGTGTCTATATGACCTTGATTTACAACGTAACAGTTGGCGCTTATGAGTATCGGACAACGATTGGTCCTTGGTTTCGAAGTCTCTTCACATTCCAACCGGCCTATGAGCTGATGCGGGAGGTTCCTGTACTGTTCCGGGTACATATTATCTTTGCTTTTGTCTTGTTCGCATCCATTCCCTTTACGGTGCTGGTGCATATGTTCTCCTTCCCGATCCGGTATCCGACGCGAGCTCCGCAGCAATATCGTTCGAGATGGAACTATAGAAGAAAATCAAAAATATGATTCGAAGAAGGAGTTGTGAAGCGATCAGCCATTGGGTTGGTCGCTTTTTTTGGTGTAAATGAGAATCTATTGAGAATATTCATCGTGCGTATAAACCTGTCTAAATCCGCTATCCTAAGCTAATAGAGGGGGTGATTTCAATGGCTAAAGACGTATTATGCGAAGTGAACAATTGCAAATTCTGGGCTGCCGGCAATAAATGCAATGCATCATCCATCTATGTCGTTAACAACCGTGGCACGAATGCGAGAAACTCGGAAGAAACGGATTGCAAAACGTTCGAATCAAAGATTTAATGTGAATGGGGCGGCTGGATTCCAAGCTCAAGCTGCCCCTTCATGCGTACTTCTGCGGTTCTTCATCAATATATAACTATTTACTAACTTTATGTTTATACACATTCCGATACACGGCAGGGGTTAAGGTTTCAAACTTTTTGAACGTTTTAATAAAATAACCGGCATCACAGAATCCGAGCTCATCACTGATTTGATTCATGGACAAGTCTGTTGTCTCTAGGAGCTGCTTTGCCCACTCAATTTTGAGTCGGGCTACAAAAACAGAGAAATTCTCTCCTGTTTCTTTGGTGAAGATGCGGCTAAAATAACTGGAGCTCATATGGCATTGCTTGGCCATCTCCTGTAAGTTGAAGTTTTCATTCTTATGGGCATAGATGTAATCGAATGCGGGCTGAAGCACCGGATTGGAAGAAAGGAAGGCGTGGGACGCAGACTTTTTCACTTTCGTCTCAATGAGTGCACTCGATAATTCCTGCTGGATAGCTTGGATATTCCGGTAGGTCCGCTCGGTTTCATTGACTGATTCAAGCGAAGATTGCCCCGTATCCAGAGACAGCGCTTTTTTGTACATATCAATCGTTGCGTTCTTATCGATAGCTTCTTCGACGATATAGGTACACAAGTGAAAGAGCATATCCGCAATGGTGGTTACTTCTTCGTAAGATAAGACGGGCAACGCCTGATAATCCTTTTTCAAGGCTTTGAATTTATGGTCTGTCTCCGCATTGGAGGGTCGAGATACGATTTGTTCCAGCAGGGGCATATCCGCATCGCGAAGCTTAATTTGTCCCGCCATGATCGCTCCAATATATTGGTTATCAATAATAATCGGGATCGCAATATCAATAATATTGAAATGGCATAAATAGATATAAGGTTTATTCAAACGTACAGCTTCGAGTCCGCCTCGGGCATCACATTTTTGACAATATTGCGAGAGATATGCGTCTTGGCGTACGCCCTGGCAGAAGGATTGGCAGTGACTATGCTTGGAAACGGGAACACCCTTGTAATCTACTGTAAGGATCGCCATTTTGCTTACTAGTGACAGCGAGTCTTGCAATTTATCCCATTTTTCCAAATCAATAATCCGCTTTAAATCAAATCGTGAATTTGACATATTGGGTTCTCCATAAAAGTTAATGTAAGCATGAATAATCACACAACAATTATACTCGATTTATGCCCAATAGGACAAAAAAGTACAATTTAGAACGAAAATGACAAGAAAATACGATCTGAAAACGCTTAAAATGGTATGAATCGTTCCATGATTCTTGCGATATAAGCTTCTATAATAGAGTTATATTTAGTAAGGGAGGAATACGAAATGAGAAGAGCGTTTATTAGTCCAACAAAATATGTTCAAGGTGAAGATGAACTACTCAACTTAGGTTACTTTGTACGCACATTTGGAGATTCAGCGTTATTGATTGCCCATCCCGATGATGTGGCGCGCGTGAAAGACAAGCTGGATGCTACAATTCATAAATTTAATATCACCCTCGTTGAAAGCGGTTTCCACGGAGAGTGCTCCAGACAAGAAGTAGCACGATTGCAGGCGTTAGCCAAAGAACATCAATGTGCTTGTACGATTGGGTTAGGCGGAGGCAAAGCCATTGATACCGCGAAATGCGTCGCTGAAGGAGAACATTTGATCATTGTTCCGACGATTGCCGCAACGGATGCGCCAACCAGCCATTCTGCTGTATTGTATACACCCGAAGGTGAATTTGATGATTATGCATACTTTAAGCAAAGCCCAAGCGTGGTCATGATTGATACCACCGTCATTGCGAATGCGCCGACAAGATTCCTTGTTGCGGGGATGGGCGATGCACTCTCCACGTACTTTGAAGCTAGAGCAACCGCGAATTCCTATTCCAACGTCAACGCTGGTTTGCCATGCGGGGTTCGCGAAGGGGTATGCGGGGACGCCAAAGGAACCAAGACGGCCTTCGCCCTTGCAAAATTATGTTATGAAACGTTATTGGAAGATGGCTTAAAAGCCAAACTATCTTGTGATCAGAATGTTGTTACACCTGCGTTGGAAAATATTATTGAGACGAATATTTTGCTATCCGGTCTTGGTTTTGAGAGCGGCGGTTTAGCAGCCATCCATGCCATTCACAACGGATTAACAGCACTTGAAGGCACACATCATTATTATCATGGGGAGAAAGTAGCTTTCAGTACCCTAGCGCAATTGGTGCTTGAAAATGCCGATAAAGCGGAGATTCAGGAAGTATTGACGTTTAGTGCTTCAATCGGTCTTCCGATTTGTCTTGCGGATATCGGTGTCGATCATGTGACGCATGAAGAATTGATGAACGTTGCTCAAAAGGCTTGCATCGCGGAAGAGTCTATTCATTCCATGCCATTCCCGATTACGGAGGAAGCGGTAGCTGCAGCGATTATCGTCGCAGATCAACTGGGCCGTGAATTTAAATTGAGCAAGGAGGCATAAGATGAAAAAAATCATCAATCAACCGGAAACGCTCGTTCGGGAAATGTGCAACGGCCTTGTTCTGGCACATCCGAACTTAACGTTCAACAGCAAATATAAAATCGTATCCAAAAAAGAAATTCATCCCGATAAAGTCACGCTGATCAGCGGCGGCGGAAGCGGTCACGAGCCTGCACATGCCGGATTTATCGGTAAAGGGATGCTGGATGTCGCGGTATGCGGCGATGTGTTCGCTTCCCCTTCGCAAATACAGGTCTATCAGGCGATCCGCAGCGCTGCAAGCAATAAAGGAACGTTGCTGATCATTAAAAATTACAGCGGCGATATTATGAATTTCAAGAATGCCGCACATCTAGCATCAGAAGACGGCATTCAAGTCGATTATGTCAAAGTGGATGACGATATTGCCGTCGAGGACAGTCTCTATACTGTAGGCAGAAGAGGCGTAGCAGGGACGGTTCTTGTTCATAAAGTGGCAGGTGCTGCGGCAGAAGCGGGCTTGTCTTTATCCGAAGTGAAGGAAGCTGCACAACATGCCATCGATCACGTTCGGAGCATTGGATTTGCTTTTACATCATGCACCGTTCCGGCGAAGGGCACGCCGACATTCCAGATCGAAGATCATGAGATGGAGTATGGCGTTGGGATTCATGGCGAACCGGGCATTCGGAGAGAAGCAGCGATATCCGCGGACGAATTAGCGCATCGGATGGTATCCTCCTTATTGGACAACCTTCATATGAATGATGATGCTGAGCATGAAGTTGCGGTATTGATCAATGGCTTTGGCGCTACGCCGCTGCAAGAATTGTACTTGCTGAACAATTCGATTACGCGTGAATTGGTTGCGAAGAATAAAAAGGTCTACAAAGGATTTGTCGGCAATTACATGACGAGTATTGACATGGCAGGCGCTTCGGTAACCATCATGAAGCTGGATGCTGAACTTAAGAAATGGCTGTCGGAACCATGTGTTACGCCGGCGCTAACGATCCAAGAACCTTTCGAACCGGTGAATTACACAGAAGTTGTGCATGGTGAGGGAACGAATCCGCATGTAACCTACAAGAATGAGACCGATCCATCTGGTGCCAAGATTGAACAAAACCAGATGTCTTTGCACAATATCATCTATCTGATCGATCAAATGAGCGAAGTCATTATTGAAAATGAGGTCCCTTTCTGCGAGTTGGATGCCCATGCGGGGGATGGTGACTTCGGCATGAGCGTTGCCAAGGGATTCAAGCAATTAAAGGCAGAATGGAAAGACATTCTGGCACATCACGCAACAGATATTGGAAGTTTCTTGGATGCTTGCTCGTTAATTATTATGGAGCATTGCGGCGGCGCATCGGGTCCGATCTGGGGGTCTGCATTCCGCGCAGCCAGCAAACAGGTTGGAAATAAGCAAGTGCTGTCCGTGAACGAGGTCGCGGATATGATGGCAGCCGTTGTCAAGGGGATTCAAGATACAGGCGAAAGATCATTTGGCAGAGGGGCCGTTGTCGGAGACAAAACATTGATTGACGCCTTAGTTCCTTTAGCTGAATCATGGAAGCTAAGTGCCGAACGCGGCGACGATATCAAGTCGGCATCGAAGAAGGCAGCAGAGGCGGCTGTTCAAGGAGCCAAACAAACCGAAGCCATTGTCGCTCGTATGGGAAGAGCCGGTACGGTGGGGGAACGGAGCATCGGTTATCCTGATGCAGGTGCCTATGCCTTAGGCGTCATTTTCACAGAGCTTGCAGAAGCGATTAAATAGTCTAGCACACACAAAAGAGCAATGGTGAAGGGTAATATCAAGCGATCAGCAATAGGGCTGGTCGCTTCTTTATTTGCATAATTAGAGTTTTACTTGCAATAAGATGTATTTACATGTCAAATGATAAGGTGTATATTACAATTAATAGAGTGAAATGAGGTGGAGCCTGCCAACAGCGGGCTCCATCTATTTTTTTGTCAATATCCTGTTATTGGAAGAACGATTTTGGAGGGGAACATGGAACAGCAAGCGATTTGGGCAATTGGCATTTTTTTAGTGACTTACGGACTTATTATCTCAGAGAAGATTCATCGTACGATTCTTGCCATGGCGGGTGCGGTTTTGATGGTGGTCTTTGGCATTGTGGATCAAGAGACCGCCATCCATCATATTGATTTCAACACCCTTGGCTTACTGATTGGGATGATGATTATCGTCGGCATTACGACCAAGACGGGGTTATTCAAATATGTAGCGCTGAAAGCGGCGAAGGTGGCCAAAGGCAAGCCGAAGAGGATACTCGTGGCACTTGCACTGATTACAGCACTGGGTTCTGCCTTCCTGGATAATGTCACGACGGTATTGTTAATGGTGCCGGTGACCTTCAGTATTACGAAGCAGCTGCGCATCAATCCGGTTCCTTTTTTAATTACGCAAATTTTGGCGTCCAATTTAGGGGGAACGGCGACCCTTATTGGGGATCCGCCGAACATTATGATCGGAAGTGCTGTTAAGGAACTCACGTTTATGGCGTTTATTACAAATTTGGCTCCGGTTATTCTTATCATCTTATTGGTGTATCTGCCGCTCTTCGTGTGGATGTACGGCAAAAAAATCAATTCTACGCCAGAGCTTCAGCAGAGCATTATGGAGATGGATGAGAAATCCATGATTACGGATCGACCTCTGTTGTGGAAATGTCTAAGCGTGCTTGGACTTACCATTGTGGGCTTCTTTTTACATCAACTGATTCATCTGGAATCGGCAACCGTTGCGTTGGCAGGGGCATTCCTATTGCTTCTGATGACAGGGGAACGATTCTTGGAAGAGGCTTTTCACAGTGTCGAGTGGACAACGTTATTTTTCTTTATCGGCTTATTCGTCCTTGTCTCAGGGCTTGTGGAGACAGGGGTTATCGCGCAAATGGCTGCTAAAGCTATCGAGCTCACAGGCGGTGATCCATTGCTCACCTCCATGCTCATCTTATGGTTAAGCGCAATCGCCTCCGCATTTTTGGATAACATTCCATTCGTGGCGACCATGATCCCGATGATCCAGGAGATGGGCACGATGGGGGTCTCGAACCTTGAGCCCTTGTGGTGGAGCCTTGCGCTGGGGGCATGCCTGGGCGGCAACGGAACGCTTGTGGGGGCTAGCGCCAACTTGATCGTAGCTGGTCTTGCGGGTAAAGAAGGACATTCGATCTCATTTATGAAGTATTTAAAAGTAGGATTTCCGTTCATGATTCTTTCGATCGTCATTTCCAGCGTATATGTGTACTTCCGTTATTTCATGTAAGGGAGGATGAGAGGTTTGAAGCTAACGTACATGTTTGATTCGCAGCGGTTTAACATTCAAGAGACAGAAGATGGGGGAGATGTTCGATTTCGCATTCAAGGATTAGAAGAGGTTGATTTGCATGTCATCATGCAGCGTATTCAGCAAGATTTTGAAGAGAATCGGGTCATTACCGATGTGTTGATGTATGTTTACCCCCATCAGACCTTTGAATTTATCGTGCGGCAAGATTTCTATGTTGATTTTATCTTATCCTTGATGAAATATCAGATCCTGCAACGTATAACATGGATCTAAAAGGCATAGCCTTCAATATTAAAAGCACAGTTTGAAATGGGATCGGCTAAAATATATAATAGGATCAAAATAAGACTCAACACAAAAATGAGTTCTTGACGACCAACATCGAGATGGATAAGTTGATTACGCAATTCGTGGCTATAGTCGCGAGTGGTTTTAAATGAACAAGACAGGTGATACTTATAACGGACTCAGGTGTCGTTATGTGGAGCAAATTCGACTATTAGAGTGGGTAACGGACTGAATGCAACTAGAATAAAAAGTGGACACGACGTTAAGGAACAAAAGATAATAAACTTAACGAAAGAAGAGGTGTCCAATTGTGGGGGAACAACGGCAAAGGTATAACGAAGAATTTAAAATGCAAACAGTGAAATACATTCAAGAGCAAACGAAGTCTCTATCCGAAATATGTGATGAACTTAGCATTCCGAAAAGCACCGTACACCAATGGATCGCGCAATATCGGCAATTCGATCAGGAAGCGGTCAATCATCCGGAGAAGATTAAACAACTCGAGCAAGTGCTAAAGAACAATGAGGAGGAGAACCGCCGTAAAGAGCGTGAAATTAATGAATTAAAAGAAGAGTTAGCCATTCTAAAAAAGGCGCTGCACATCTTCAGCAAAGAAAAGAACTAAGATTTCAATTTATTGAAGATCATCTCTCCGAGTTTCGCGTGGAGAAGATGTGCAGCGTACTACGCGTATCCAGGAGTGGTTATTACAAATGGCGTACGGCAGCGCCTTCTGAGCAGCTCCAACGAAAGGAGAAGCTCAAAAAGCGTATTATTTGGCACTTCCATGACTCCGAAGAACGCTATGGAAGCCCAAGAATTCATCGGGATCTTAAGAAGGAAGGCTGGACCGTATCGGAACGAACGGTTGGCCTCATTATGCGCGAAGAAGGGCTTCGTTCCTGTATGTCACGTAAATTCAGAATAAGCACGACAGATTCCAAACACGAACTACCTATCGCACCCAATGAGCTGCAACAAGATTTTTCAGCAACTAAGCCGAATGAAAAATGGGTGGCGGACATCACTTACATTCCTTGTCGCCAAGGAAAGCTGTATCTAGCCAGTATCTTGGATCTGTACACGAAACAGATCGTAGGATGGAAATTGGGCGACTATATGACAACAGATTTGGTTTTGGATGCGCTGAAGCAAGCCCATACAGCGAAAAGACCGGGAAAGGGACTAATCCACCACTCTGATCGCGGTTCGCAGTATGCGTCAAAAGATTACCGTGAACAACTTAAAAAGTACGATATGAAACCCAGTATGAGTCGGAAAGGAAACTGCTACGATAACGCTTGTATTGAGGCGTTTCACAGCATTTTGAAGCGCGAGTTGATCTACTGCAAACCAAAGTTTAAAACCAAGCAAGAAGCGCAAGAGAAACTATATCGATACTTAGAATTCTTTTATAACCGGAAACGCTCCAATAGCACGCTGGGATACATGTCGCCGGTTCGCTTCGAGCAGCTCTATTATGAGCGAAATTCAGCTTAATTTTGTGTCCACTTTATTGACAGAAGAGCA
>NZ_MSZX01000002.1 GCF_002021565.1 Paenibacillus selenitireducens
STRCSSATNDATACTNTRYCHNAGCDTGGTTAAGCTACTAAGAGCACACGGAGGATGCCTAGGCGCTAGGAGTCGACGAAGGACGTGGCGAACAACGAAATGCTTCGGGGAGCTGTAAGCAAGCTTTGATCCGGGGATGTCCGAATGGGGAAACCCGGCTGGTGTAATAGCCAGTCACTCACATCTGAATACATAGGGTGTGAAGAGACAGACGAGGGGAACTGAAACATCTAAGTACCCTCAGGAAGAGAAAACAAAAGTGATTCCGTCAGTAGCGGCGAGCGAAAGCGGAATAGCCTAAACCAATCAGCTTGCTGGTTGGGGTTGTGGGACGTCTCACATGGAGTTACAAAGGAACCGATTAAACGAAGAGGTCTGGAAAGGCCCGCCATAGAAGGTAAAAGCCCTGTAATTGAAAGTCTGTTCTCTCCGAGACGGATCCCGAGTAGTGCGGGGCACGTGAAATCCCGTATGAATCCGCCAGGACCATCTGGTAAGGCTAAATACTACCTAGCGACCGATAGTGAAGCAGTACCGTGAGGGAAAGGTGAAAAGCACCCCGGGAGGGGAGTGAAATAGAACCTGAAACCGTGTGCTTACAAGAAGTCAGAGCCCGATCTATGGGTGATGGCGTGCCTTTTGTAGAATGAACCGGCGAGTTACGTTCCCGTGCAAGGTTAAGGTGAAGAGCCGTAGCCGCAGCGAAAGCGAGTCTGAATAGGGCGACTTAGTACGTGGACGTAGACCCGAAACCGTGTGATCTACCCCTGTCCAGGGTGAAGGTGCGGTAACACGCACTGGAGGCCCGAACCCACGCATGTTGAAAAATGCGGGGATGAGGTGGGGGTAGCGGAGAAATTCCAATCGAACTCGGAGATAGCTGGTTCTCCCCGAAATAGCTTTAGGGCTAGCCTCGGTGTTAAGAGTCGTGGAGGTAGAGCACTGATTGGGTGCGGGGCCCGCCAAGGGTTACCAAGCTCAGTCAAACTCCGAATGCCATAGACTTATAACCGGGAGTCAGACAGTGAGTGCTAAGATCCATTGTCAAAAGGGAAACAGCCCAGACCATCAGCTAAGGTCCCCAAGTGTGTGTTAAGTGGGAAAGGATGTGGAGTTGCAAAGACAACCAGGATGTTGGCTTAGAAGCAGCCATCATTTAAAGAGTGCGTAATAGCTCACTGGTCGAGTGACTCTGCGCCGAAAATGTAACGGGGCTAAACACACCACCGAAGCTATGGCTTGATACGTATGTATCAGGGGTAGGGGAGCGTTGTATGTAGGTTGAAGGTGTACCGTAAGGAGCGCTGGACAGCATACAAGTGAGAATGCCGGTATGAGTAACGAAAAGACATGTGAGAATCATGTCCGCCGAAAGCCTAAGGGTTCCTGAGGAAGGTTCGTCCGCTCAGGGTAAGTCGGGACCTAAGGCGAGGCCGAAAGGCGTAGTCGAAGGACAACAGGTTGAAATTCCTGTACCACCGTAAGCCGTTATGAGCAATGGGGTGACGCAGTAGGATAGTGACGCAGACTGATGGATGTCTGTCCAAGCAGTGAGGCTGATGTGTAGGCAAATCCGCACATCGATAAGGCTAGGCTGTGATGGGGAGGGAAAATTGCAGTACCGAAGGTCATGATTTCACACTGCCAAGAAAAGCCTCTAGCCAGGTGATGGTGCCCGTACCGCAAACCGACACAGGTAGGCGAGAAGAGAATTCTAAGGCGCGCGGAAGAACTCTCGTTAAGGAACTCGGCAAAATGACCCCGTAACTTCGGGAGAAGGGGTGCCCCGGTAGTGTGAATAGCACGAGGGGGCCGCAGTGAAAAGGCCCAAGCGACTGTTTAGCAAAAACACAGGTCTGTGCGAAGCCGTAAGGCGAAGTATACGGGCTGACGCCTGCCCGGTGCTGGAAGGTTAAGGGGAGTGGTTAGGGGTAACCCGAAGCTATGAACCGAAGCCCCAGTAAACGGCGGCCGTAACTATAACGGTCCTAAGGTAGCGAAATTCCTTGTCAGGTAAATTCTGACCCGCACGAATGGCGTAACGACTTGGGCGCTGTCTCAACGAGAGATCCGGTGAAATTTTAATACCTGTGAAGATGCAGGTTACCCGCGACAAGACGGAAAGACCCCATGGAGCTTTACTGCAGCTTGATATTGGACTTTGGTACGATCTGTACAGGATAGGTGGGAGCCTTTGAAGCATGAGCGCCAGCTTGTGTGGAGGCGACGTTGGGATACCACCCTGATCGTATCGGAGTTCTAACCTAGGACCGTAACCCGGTTCGGGGACAGTGTCAGGTGGGCAGTTTGACTGGGGCGGTCGCCTCCTAAAGAGTAACGGAGGCGCCCCAAGGTTCCCTCAGAATGGTTGGAAATCATTCGAAGAGTGCAAAGGCATAAGGGAGCTTGACTGCGAGACATACAGGTCGAGCAGGGACGAAAGTCGGGCTTAGTGATCCGGTGGTACCGCATGGAAGGGCCATCGCTCAACGGATAAAAGCTACCCTGGGGATAACAGGCTTATCTCCCCCAAGAGTCCACATCGACGGGGAGGTTTGGCACCTCGATGTCGGCTCATCGCATCCTGGGGCTGAAGTAGGTCCCAAGGGTTGGGCTGTTCGCCCATTAAAGCGGTACGCGAGCTGGGTTCAGAACGTCGTGAGACAGTTCGGTCCCTATCTGTCGTGGGCGTAGGAAATTTGAGAGGAGCTGTCCTTAGTACGAGAGGACCGGGATGGACATACCGCTGGTGTACCAGTTGTTCCGCCAGGAGCACCGCTGGGTAGCCAAGTATGGACGGGATAAGCGCTGAAAGCATCTAAGCGTGAAGCCCCCCTCAAGATGAGATTTCCCAATTAGTAAGACCCCTTGAAGACGACGAGGTTGATAGGTTGGAGGTGGAAGCGCAGCAATGTGTGGAGCTGACCAATACTAATCGGTCGAGGGCTTATCCTAATATTAATTCGCAAAAAGTTGTTTCGTATCTAGTTTTCAGGGCTCAAAGCTCTGTAATAAATATATATTCCCTGATAGCTCAGTTGGTAGAGCACTCGACTGTTAATCGAGTTGTCACAGGTTCGAGTCCTGTTCGGGGAGCCATGTGGAGAGGTGTCCGAGTTGGCCGAAGGAGCACGATTGGAAATCGTGTAGGCGTCACAAGCGTCTCGAGGGTTCGAATCCCTCTCTCTCCGCCACTAATTATTTCTAGCATGGCCCGTTGGTCAAGGGGTTAAGACACCTCCCTTTCACGGAGGTAACAGGGGTTCGAATCCCCTACGGGTCACCATTTTTAATAACTTGTAACTGGTAAAAATTGAGGGTTGCAAAGTTGATAGGATATCTGGTAAGATATTAGATGTCGCTGTTGAATACGGAGGCTTAGCTCAGCTGGGAGAGCATCTGCCTTACAAGCAGAGGGTCAGCGGTTCGATCCCGTTAGCCTCCACCATAAAAACTTTATTTAGATGACGCGGGGTGGAGCAGCCCGGTAGCTCGTCGGGCTCATAACCCGAAGGCCGCAGGTTCAAATCCTGCCCCCGCAACCAATTAAATTCTTGATTAATGATAATCAAGGGATCTCATGGAGCTGTGGTGTAGAGGCCTAACATGCCTGCCTGTCACGCAGGAGACCGCGGGTTCGAATCCCGTCAGCTCCGCCATTTAAGAATTCTAGGTAAGGCTCGGTAGCTCAGTCGGTAGAGCAGAGGACTGAAAATCCTCGTGTCGGCGGTTCGATTCCGTCCCGAGCCACCATGAAAATTTTATTATAAGCCGTTGTAGCTCAACTGGTAGAGCAACTGACTTGTAATCAGTAGGTTGGGGGTTCAAGTCCTCTCGACGGCACCATGTAACACATTGTGGAGGCTTAGTGAAGTGGCTAAACACGGCAGACTGTAAATCTGCTCTCTCCGAGTTCGGTGGTTCGAATCCATCAGCCTCCACCATATATCCTGTAGGGGCATAGTTTAAAGGTAGAACAAAGGTCTCCAAAACCTTTGGTGTGGGTTCAATTCCTGCTGCCCCTGCCAAGAGCATTACTTGCAAGATATATTTTAATTATGGCGGTCGTGGCGAAGGGGTTAACGCACCGGTCTGTGGCTCCGGCATTCGTGGGTTCAAGTCCCATCGATCGCCCCATTAATTAAAAATCAAAGCACCAACAAAATTGTTGGGGATTAGCCAAGCGGTAAGGCAACGGACTTTGACTCCGTCATGCATAGGTTCAAATCCTATATCCCCAGCCATTTCGCGGACGTGGCTCAGCGGTAGAGCATCGCCTTGCCAAGGCGAGGGTCGCGGGTTCGATTCCCGTCGTCCGCTCCATTTATAATTTGGCGCCATAGCCAAGTGGTAAGGCAGAGCTCTGCAAAAGCTTTACCCCCAGTTCGAGTCTGGGTGGCGCCTCCACCAAATTTACTCCGTGCCGGAGTGGCGGAATCGGCAGACGCACAGGACTTAAAATCCTGCGGTAGGTGACTACCGTACCAGTTCAAGTCTGGTCTTCGGCACCATCTTTACAACATATTTTGCGCCCTTAGCTCAGCTGGATAGAGCGTTTGACTACGAATCAAAAGGTCAGGAGTTCGAATCTCTTAGGGCGCGCCATCTTTACAAAGAAGTTCAAATAAGCCGGTGTGGCGGAATTGGCAGACGCGCGCGACTCAAAATCGTGAGGGAAACCGTGGGGGTTCGAGTCCCTTCACCGGCACCACTTCTTCAAATGAAAATGACAAGTCAACACCTTAAAGAGAAATCTTTAAGGTGTTTTTTTATGTTCATCTGCAGTGCAACCATGAGAAAAACCTCTACCCTCGGCCCATTCGAAGATGAGCGACCGCGTTTAGAGGTGATTTTATTGTGGTAATAAAGACGCAGCATTAAGCTCACGTCATTCCAATCTTCTTATCCTCTTACGAGGGAATAACTTCTTCGATTTGAATAGAACATTTGCTAAGATCCACAAAGGCATTTCCTACACGAACGAGCGGCTGGATGGGATCATGAGAATTGATCATGACGATGATCCCTGTTCGCCCATCTGTCAGACGTACTTCATTCCCCACGATGGCTTGCATCAACTTATCCAGAAATAATCGAATGATTTTTGCATCGAACTTGCCGAATGCAAATTGATACATCTCGTTAAGCAGGGAGTAGAACGGAGCTGCATCGCGGTACACACGATCCGAGGACATCGCATGAAATACATCAGCAACAGCGACGATTCGGGAATAGAGATCAATGTTTTCGCTGCGAAGACCATGCGGATAACCGCTGCCGTCTTGACGTTCATGATGCTGCAGGGCAACCAGAGCCTGTCTGTGCGTTGTTCCAGATGTAGCTTTGATCATGGCATGACCATATACGGTATGCTGTTTGACAATATCAAATTCTTCATCCGTTAAGGTTCCGGGTTTATTAATAATCTCAGCCGGAATATACATCTTGCCTACATCATGCAATATAGCAGACATGGTAAGGTCAATAAGTTCTTCATCATTCAATTGAAGCCATTTGCCTATGAGTGTGGAAAGGATGGATACGGCTACGGTATGTCTATAGGTATAGTCGTCAGAAGATTTTAACCAACTTAATAATGTAAATAAATCTGAGTGTTGAACGGTATGTTGAATGATAGGCAAGATGTGTTTTTGGATTTCGGAGATGGGAATGATTCTTCGGTATCTGGCTTGTTCGAATAGATCACGTACAATTCGCACGCTACGATCGATAAGATCGCAGCCATGAAATTGACTGAGATCGGAGGGTTCTTCGAGATCGTTGAGTGATATGGAGATTTGGTGCATGTATATCATATGTAAGTGTGATTCATCTATGATGGTACGCGCTGGGATAATAAGCACTCCGGAATGGTTAAAGAGATCGTGTTTTAATCGTTGACCCAATAGTAGATTCGCCAAATGCGAATGAAGGTTAAGCATACGCGATTGTCCTCCCCAACGTACAATATAGAAGCGATTCGAAACCGCCTATATATTTCCAATTCAATTTCCTCCTATATCTTACAATGAAAATCAGATTTAGACAATTGATATGACAGGTTTTGCTACAGAGCCTGAGGTCTGTGATGAACCCCGACCAAGGTCTAGGTACAAAAACCGCCGTGAGTCCGTTTTGAAAAGTATTCAAACAGCCTAAAATAAAGACATAAGCAAGAGGGAAACGAAAGGCGGTGAACAAATAATGAATCGAAACAACAAACCAGGATTTGCGTTCTTGCTCATCGGACTCGGAGTTATCATCCTATTAGGGAAATTCGCAATCGGCTTTTTAGCTGGATTGATGGGGTACTTAATTCCGATACTGATGATTGCACTAGGGTATTACGGTGTGAAGAATGGAAGTCGCTTCTTCGGCTGGGTGATTATGATTCTAGGTGTACTAATCCTCTTTAGTAAGATGGCTTGGATTTTCGGATTATTGTTAGCAATTGGGCTGATTGTTCTAGGGGCGTCCATGTTGTCGAATAAGCGGAATAACAGACCATACTAATAAGAGCTAATAACGTATAAGGAGGTTCGAATAAGAGATGAGTGTTATGAAAAGAGTACGAGATATCACCGTAGCAACATTAAATGATCGTTTGGAAGGTTCAGAGGATCCGGTTCGATTAATTGATCAGTTCCTCATGTCGACCAAACAAGAAATTACAGCATCTGAAAAGTTGTATCAACAGGTTCTCATGCATGCGAACCTTATGAAGAATCAATTGCTGCAAGCTGAATCCATGAGAGATAAGCGAGAGCAACAAGCTCTGCTCGCATTGAAAGCAGGCGAAGAGCATGTCGCGAAGATGGCTCTTCAAGAAAAGATTATTCATGAAGAGAAGGTTGCTCAATACAGTGAATTATATGAACAGAGCAAGAATACCATCATCGAACTTGAAGAACAATTGAATTTACTTAAATCGGAGTATCAGACCGTATATGATAAACGTCAATATTATGTAGCACGCATGGAGAATATTCGGATTCAACAGCAAATGAATCAACGTGCTCAATCTTACGGCGGTCCGAATAACATTCCGCGCATGTTCAATCGATTGGAGGATCGCGTGTCAGACTTGGAACTAGAGGCACGCAGCCTGCGGGACTTGAAACGGATGGGGCAAGATGCGATGTATCAGGCAGGATCTCAATTGCAAAGCGTACTGGATCGCGAGCTCGACCGTTTGAAGCAGAAGCTGGACAACGATAGAAGGGAGCCGTAACTATGAGTAAGCTGTACCGTTCTTCTTACGACAAAAAACTAACTGGACTGTGCGGTGGTTTGGCGCAACTGTTAAACATCGATTCTACACTTCTTCGTTTAGCAGTCATCATTTCAATTCCTTTTACAGGAGGAACTACGCTTTTAGTCTATGTCTTGGCGAGTATGGTCGTTCCGAAGGAACCTATGAACCCTTACAATCCGTTTAACAATGGTCCGCAATATGGACCAGGACCAGGATCATCCTATGGACAAGGTCCAACCTACGGACAGGGACCGACTTACAATCAAGGATCGTCTTTTCAACAAGGCGGGTATGGGAATGCCAATAAATATGCAGCACCCAAAACAAACACGTCTTCAAGTTCGCCGATTGATTCGATGATGGAAGACATTGAGAAGAAAGCAATACAAAAAGAATTAGAACAATTACGCGCCAAAGTAGCGCAATATGAGAAGGGAGATAAGTAAAATGGGAGTATTTAAAAGAATTAAGGACATGACGAAAGCATCGGTGCACGAGATTTTGGATAAGGTTGAGGATCCAGTAGTAATGCTGAACCAATATCTTCGCGATATGGAAAGTGAAATTCATGAAGCAGAGGTAACGGTTGCGAAGCAAATGGCAAATGAGCGCCGTGTAAAACAACGCTTAGACGAAGCTATTCGTGTAAGTGGTGAGCGTGAGACCCAAGCAGAGTTGGCATTACGTAATGGTCAAGAAGAAGTGGCACGCAAATTGCTGGAAGAGAAATTGTATTATGAGCAAAAGGTAACTGAGTTCACTGATTTGCATACGCAATCTAGCGAGCAAGCGAAAGACTTAATGCAGCAGCTTCACGAGATGAAGGATGAATTCTACAAGTTACGCAACAAACGCAACGAGTTGTCGAGCCGTGCTCAAATGGCCAAAGCGAAAAAGCAAATGGCATCCATCAGCAGCTTGCATACCATTGAAGGCGGCAGCGCATCTCGTGGATTCCACCGTATGGAAGAGAAAATCATGCAGCTAGAAGCGGAAGCAGATGTGATGCGTGTACCAGGTGGCGGCGTAGCAGCAGCTTACAAAGCTCCAGTAGATCCTTCCAAACAACTCTTAGTAGATGAGCAGTTGCAAGCTTTGAAGAACAAATTGAATCAAAATTAGTATTTCGAATTAACTGCGAATTGTGATATGCTATGAAAGGTTAAGCCATACGACGCCATAACCCGCGTTGTCATGGCTTTTCCATCCTTATACATCAAGAGAGGAGGGCGGCATATATGCGTGATAAAAATCGAAATATCGCATTTATTCTGATTGGTGTTGGTCTATTTATGCTTTTCGGTAAATGGATCAGCTTCTTTACCATTGCCGCGCTCATTCTTTTTTTCATAGGATTAGATCAAGTTCGCACGCGTGGTAATTCAAGAAAAGGGTATATGCTCTTTGTTATCGGTGGCATATTGCTGCTCTTGGATCATTTTACGCTGTTGCTCGGCATTATTCTGATTTCACTCGGGTTATTCTATGCGAAGTCGAAGAAGGTTCAACGTGACGATCGTTATATTCAGAAGCAGAATTTAATGAGTACGCTAAAATGGGATCGAGAGCCTTGGGTTCTGCGTAATATGAGCTTATGGCATGTGGTCGGGGAAGTGAACCTCGATTTGTCACTTGCCATCATGGAAGATCGAGAATGCGTGATTGTATTGCAAGGCGCGCTTGGGGATATCGATGTTACGATTCCGGATGATATTGGGGTTCAGATTGAAGCGAATGTCGTCTTCGGTCAAATTGATTTCAATCATGAAAAAGAAGCCGGATTCATGAATAAACGGGTATGGCAATCGTTGAATTATGACGAGTCGGATCAAAAAGTGAAACTCATAATATCCTATATCGTAGGAGATATTGATATCCGAATTAATTAACAGAGAGGGGATCGGCGCTTGGAATCGAGAAAAACAACCAACATGGTTATTCGAAGCATGGGGCAGACGATCCTCTTTTCGATGGTAATGTTCGGAGCGTTAATTTATTTTCTGATGTCTTATGGCTATATGAAGCCGTTAACAACCTGGCTGCAAGGCGTTTGGATCAGCATTACGTGTGTTTCTATCTCAGTAGCTCTAGGGGCCGTCTTCGGATTCTATCAGAGCTATAATGTGCGCAAACGACTGGAGACGCTGAGGGATTCTGTACTTCAAATGGAGAAAGGGAATCTATCTCGTCCACTTCCCGATTTAGGGGAAGATGAAGTCGGACGTTTAGCTGAACAGCTCGGTCGGATGAGCAAGAAGTGGGAGGAGCAAGTAAGCTCGCTTCAGCGGCTATCCACGAACAATGCACAGTTAGCAGAGAAGGCACGTTTTACAGCTATTATTGAAGAACGTCAGCGGCTTGCTCGCGAGCTCCATGATGCGGTAAGCCAGCAATTATTTGCGATTTCTATGACAGCGACGGCCGTGGGACGGACGTTGGAGAAAGAAGACTTTGATCGGGCACAACGTCAGGTTAATCTTATTGAAGAAATGGCGTCTGTCGCACAGTCTGAAATGCGCGCATTGCTGCTCCATTTAAGACCCGTGCATTTAGAAGGCAAACCTCTTACGGAGGGCTTAAGTGAGCTCTTGCAAGAAATGAAAGCCAAAGTGCCGATGGATATTACATTTGAAATGGATGAAGGGATCACTTTGTTAAAAGGGATTGAGAATCATCTGTTTCGAATTGTTCAGGAAGCACTTTCGAATACACTTCGCCACTCCAAAGCAAACAAGATGGAGGTCAAACTCCAGAAACGGCCTGATGGGGTCCGGTTGATGATTCGAGACAATGGAGTCGGGTTTGAGCTTGATGTGAAGAAGCAGACCTCTTACGGGCTTTCTACAATGCAAGAGCGTGTGAATGAGATAGGCGGGTCGCTGCAATTTATTACGGCGCCTGGAAAAGGGACGAGAATCGAAATTCGAATCCCGGTATTAAACGAGGAAAGCGGATGGGGTGAAGCAAATGGAGATGCCGATTAAAGTATTACTGGTCGATGATCATGAAATGGTTCGTATTGGACTTGCAGCTGTACTAGGTACAGAGGATGGCATTGAAGTCGTCGGGGAAGCGAGCAACGGGATGGATGGAATTCGTCTAGCGCAGGAATATAAGCCGAATGTGGTGCTGATGGATTTAGTGATGGAAGGCATGGACGGTATTGAAACGACCCGAAAGCTGCTCGAATTATATCCAGATTGCAAAGTTATCGTACTTACCAGTTTCCTAGACGATGAGAAGATGTATCCGGTCATTGAAGCAGGCGCATTCAGTTATCTCTTAAAAACTTCACGCGCATCCGAAATCGCGGAGGCCATTCGGGCAGCAGCTCGAGGGCAATCGGTATTAGAATCCCAAGTCGCCTCGAAGATGATGAATCGACTACGGCAGCCCAAACCAGAAGCTCCTCTTCATGAAGAGCTGACAGAACGGGAAATGGATGTTCTTCGCCTGCTGGCTGAAGGGAAATCCAATCAGGACATTGCGGATACATTGTTCATTGGAATCAAGACCGTGAAATTTCATGTAACGAATATTCTAGCGAAGCTCGGCGTAGAAGATCGAACGCAAGCTGCTATTTATGCTTATAAGAATGGACTTGCTGAGTAAAACGAAGAAACCCGGGACCAAACCGATGGAGTGGTTCCGGGTTTCTTCGTTTTCGATTAGAGGACAAGTAGGAATAGAAATGCAATCGCGGCCAAATCAAATTCGATTTCTCTGCGTCGACGGATACGATTCGGAGAGAATGCGGATGTTTTGGTGTTTTTGGAACAGCCACAGTTTTTGTGATGACGATGGTGTTTTTTGATTGTTTTTTTTCGTTTTTGTGGTTTTGAGTGTTTTTTCTTTTCATGCTTATGCTCTTCATGCTTATGCTCTTCATGTTTATGCTCATGATGATGTTCGTGATGTTGATTTTCGGGTTCATCACAATCCGGATCAATGGAGTCATCTTCAAATTCAAGAACAAATTTACCGTTACGACATCCCGATGCGCGACCTATAAATCGCTCGCCTTTGTTGGTTACGACACACACCATACGGCCTCTCAGACTTTCGATGCGATCTTCGTTAATGGGGAAAACCGGTATCATATGGACCTACACCTCCTATAGTGAAATCAGACGAAGCTTTTATTAGGGGAATGACTCTGTGCTTTCACCTTAGTCTATTCGCATGGGGGTAAACGTGTATGGTTAGATACCTAGTATTCATGTGCCTATTTTCGTTATGTACAAGGAAGTATAAGATGGAGAAGGTAAGGACATCCTATTTAGTAGATTCATAGAATCGAATTATAGAATAGGGTGGAGGAAGTTGTATGCGGAAGATCTTGGTGTGGTCCTTAATTGCTTGTATGGGTTGGTTGAGTATTACACTGCTTACGGGGTTCGTAGGTCGTGAGGATCCAAGTTCCGCAGCACATCGTCTAGAACAATTATGGCAAGCCAGTTCGTCGCTGAAGACCAATTCTATGAAGTGGACCGTCAAAATAAATGGAGAGATTGCTTCTCCAAACTATAAACAACAATTTCTAGATCAAGTGAGTACGTTGAAAAAGATGTTCCACATGCCGGATATGACAGTAACAACAGCACATGGGAAATTTACCGCTACATCGAATTGGAATGACCAAGGAAATACAATCCATTGGATGGCCGTTCAACGCGATGGAGATCGTATGTATTGGGTAGTTCAATTCGAATCAAGTACGAATGAAGTGACTCCTGTGGAGCAAACCTATGCAAATTTACGAAATGTTCAGGGGAAAGTCGAGAAAGCACTGCATGCGGCAAATATGACTTACCAATGGAATGGTACAGTCCAAGGGGAAGCAGTACGAAATGGGGAGGACCTCGTCGAAGCTACGGTAAAGCGTGTAGAAGGACAAATGGCTAAGCAAGCCAAGTTAACCGTGAAGGAAACGTATGCAGACGTGTCTACATACAGTGCATCGTATGCTGCGCCTATGCTTGGAAAGGGTATTATGAGTGGGAACCAAGAAATTAATATGCAAATTGCTGCACATCGCATTAGCGGTACAAATAAAGAGCGTGTTTCGATCGGATTACCCTTAATAACGATTGAATACTAAGATCATTTCATGTATGATGGTGTAAATATTTGACCTCTGAAGACATGGCATCGCTGTTGGTAGTATGATAAAATGTCATCAGATACAGATAAGCACATTGGATTATGGGAGCAAAAAGTTGTATAAAAATACATATGGAAGAGAATGAGGGCCATGAACGAAATCGAAAACAACCTACCTAATTTAGCATCTGGCGCTGTATTTTTTATTTTTGGTGCAACAGGAGATTTGGCACGTCGTAAATTATTCCCGGCCATTTATAGCTTATATCGTGAAGGTAAGCTTGGGGAACGCTTCGCTGTTGTTGGTGTGGCACGCCGTCCGCGGACGAATGATCAATTCCGTGAGGATGTCACCAACTCGATCGGAGAATTCTGCCGTTACAAAGTAGAGGCGGATACCGATTGGAACGATTTTGTTAGACATTTTGAATATAAATCATTAGATATCAATAACGTAGATGGATTCCGTGAATTGGACGAGCAGACAAAAGTATTGGAGCATGAGTTCAACATCGAAGGCAACCGTCTATTCTTCTTGGCGTTAGCTCCGGAATTATTCGGCAGCGTATCCCAGAATTTATCTAAAGGCGGTATGTTAGATTCCAAAGGCTGGCATCGACTTGTTATTGAGAAGCCATTCGGATATGATCTGGAGTCTGCTAAGAAATTGAATGAGCAAATTAACGAAGTATTTCGGGAAGAAGAGATTTATCGGATTGACCACTATCTTGGCAAAGAGATGGTTCAAAATATTGAAGTCATTCGTTTTGCGAATGCATTCTTCGAACCCTTGTGGAATAAGAACCACATTGCGAACGTTCAAATTACACTGAGCGAAACCGTTGGTGTCGAAGAACGCGGAGGATACTATGATCATGCGGGCGCATTACGTGATATGGGTCAGAACCATATTCTCCAGTTGCTCACCATGATTGCTATGGAGCCGCCTAGCCGTATGGTTGCAGAAGACATTCGGGATGAGAAGGTAAAAGTATTGCGTTCACTTCGCGCTTATGCGACTCCTGAAGAGGTCGAAGCGAATGTGGTACGCGGGCAATATACGACGGGTGCATTGAAAGGTAAAGATTTGCCTGGATACCGTGAAGAACAATCCGTGAATCCGGAGTCCAATACCGAGACGTATTTTGCCGCAAAAGTATCTGTAGATAATTTCCGTTGGGCAGGCGTGCCGTTCTATATTCGTACAGGTAAACGTCTTCCTGTCAAAACGACAGAGGTTGTCGTTGAATTCAAGCGTATGCCTACGAACGTATACCTCGGACAAAAGCATAACTTGGAGCCGAATTTGCTTGTTATCCGCGTGAACCCGATGGAAGGGATTTATGTGAAGATTAACGCGAAACGTCCAGGCTCGGAATCAGAGATTCAGCCGTTAGCTATGGACTTCTGCCAAAGCTGCATGGTGGGCATTAACTCACCGGAAGCCTATGAGCGGTTAATCTTTGATGCTGCACGCGGAGATTCGACGTACTTTACACGTTGGGATGAAGTATCGTCTGCTTGGTCTTTCGTGGATAAAATCGCGGAAGCATGGGCTGCAAATCCAACGAATATCGAACATTACCCAGCAGGTTCCTGGGGTCCTGAGAAAGCATCAGAGCTCCTTGCCAATGATGGCTTCCACTGGTGGCCGGTGAACGGACAAGACGAGGACGAAGTCATTTGGGCCAATAAATAATATAAAACTTCAAAAAGGAAGGCTCTCCAATGCAAAATATTGGGGAGCCTTTCATCACTCTTTTAATCCCTACCTGTATACTCGGAAAAAATTCTTGCTTTATGAAAAGATACTGGTATACTAGTTTTAACAACGACATAGTTCGACATAATATACTCAGGGGGTTAGTTCAACATGAAACGCAAGAATATATGGGTCGCTGCGATCTTGACACTCATAATTTTGACAGTAAGCGCATGCGGCGGTACATCAAGCAAAACAACACAAGACCAAGGCTCTGCGCCTGCAGGTACACCGAAGAATGGCGGCAGCCTCGTGATTGCCGTACAGGATGATCCCAAAGTATTGAACCCAATTTATGCGGGTGACCGTGTCACATTAACCATTGACCAAGCGTTGTATGCACCGCTATACAATATTGACAATGGGAAAACAACGTATGTGTTAGCCGAAAGCTTAACGCCTTCTGAGGACAATTTGAAATATACATTGAAATTGCGTGAAGGATTGACTTGGCAAGACGGAAAGCCATTAACAGCTGATGATGTCATCTTCACGATGGACAGCATTCTCGATGAGAAGCAGCACAGCTTCTTCCGCAGTTCATTTGTGTATGATGGCAAACCGCTAACAATGAAGAAAGTTGACGATCGCACGGTAGAATTTAATCTGCCAACCGTATCCGCTGCATTCGAAGGCATGCTCGTTCAAATCTTCCCGATTCCTAAACATATCTTTGAAGGGGAAGCGGACATCGAGAAAAGCACAAAAAACGCATCACCAGTAGGTTCGGGTCCTTTCAAATTTAAAGAATACCGTCCAGGTGAGTACGTGACCTTGGAACGTAATGATAAGTACTTCAACGGCGCGCCAAAATTGGATTCCGTAACGTATCGTGTAGCGAAAGATTCCAACGCAGCAAACCTTGCGCTTCAAAATGGTGAGATCCAAATGCGCATGGTAGATACACAAGATTACAATACATTAAATAACACAGGCAAATTCAACATGTTAACGTATTTGGAAGGACGCCTGTCCTACATGGTCTTCAACTTGAATGTGGACGTTATGCAGAAGAAAGAAGTTCGCCAAGCGATCGCTTATGCATTGAATAAGGAAGAATTGATTACTGCAGGATATACATCCAGTGAGTTCGCAGAACCTGCTCCTTCGATTCTGACTCCGGATACATTGTATCAATCGAGTGATGTGGAGAAATACGATTACAACTTGGATAAAGCTAAAGAATTGCTTAAACAAGCTGGCGTATCGAACTTGAAATTGCGTCTTGCATACACAAATTCGAACAAACCACAGACAAGTATGGCACTATATGTCCAACAAAAGCTGAAAGAGATCGGTATTGATGTACAATTGTTGCCGCTTGATGTGACAGCTTTCGGTAATAAAACGTTAGATATGAACAATAAAGAGTTTGACATGTCCTTCGGTGGTTACATCATGGGCTCTGAACCAGATGCTTACCGCACACTTTATATGAGTGACGAAGCCTACAACTACTCGCACTATAAAAATGCAGACTTCGATAAACTATGGAATGAAGCCGCAGTGGAGACGGATACAACGAAACGCGGTGAGCTGTATAAAAAAATTCAACAAACGGTAGCGAGTGAAATGACAGTCCTCCCAATTGCTTATACGAAAGCTGTGGTCGCACTCGACAAACGTTATGCTGGTGTTGAAGAAGCCGTGACCAAACCGGTTGTCATGCTCGAAGATTTATCGAAACTGTATTTAACAGAATAGAACATACCACGACACTCGGCGGAAACGCCGAGTGTTCAGTTCGGAGGGAACACCTTTGAAAAAATACATCTTGCGACGGATCCTACAAGCGATACCGTTGCTTTGGTTTATCTCCCTCGTGTCGTTCGCATTAATCAAACTTGCGCCGGGCGATCCGGTGAACTCTTTCGTTACACCGAATATGAGTGCGGAAGATGTGGAACGTATACGACATAGTCTAGGGCTTGATCAACCAGTCTATATGCAATACCTTATTTGGTTGAAGAATATTTTCCAAGGGGATTTCGGTTACTCGCTTACGACGCACCGCCCCGTATTGACCATGATTTTAGAACGTCTTCCGGCAACGATCGGATTGATGGGGGCTGCACTGCTTCTGTCCTTGCTGATTGCAATTCCTATTAGTATGATTGCGGCAGCGAAGAAAAATCGCGTGACGGACCGTGTCATCAGCATGGTGTCCTATATAGGGATTTCGATCCCTAGTTTCTGGTTCGGAATTATGCTTATTTATATTTTTGCAGTAAAATTACATGTACTTCCGAGTATGGGGATGCGTACGATTGGCGTGGATTCGATATGGGATATTCTGAAGCACGGTATCTTGCCTTGTGCGGTACTTACGTTCATGAATGTCTCGATGTATTCACGCTATATCCGTTCTCAGGCCATCAGTCAGCTGGAAGAGGACTATGTACAGATTCAATATGCGTATGGCGCAACGAAAAACCGTGTTCTCTGGCGGCATGTACTTAAAAATGTATTGCTTCCGATTATTACGATTCTAGGGATGTCTTTCGCAGATTTAATTGCAGGGGCGTTCATTACAGAAACCGTATTCTCATGGCCAGGTATGGGTTCGTTAGGGATTACGTCCATATTTGCGCTGGATTATCCTGTAATCATGGGAATTACGATGTTCTCATCGGTAATGCTTGTGATTGGGAACTTGGTTGCGGACATCTTGTACGGCGTAGCTGATCCGCGAATCAAGACGATGAGGTGATTAGACAGATGAATCGAATGAGATGGCGTAACGTTAAGACACAATTCAAAGAACAAAAAATGGGCATCGTTGCCCTCATTGTTCTTGGCATATTCATTATTGCAGCGGTATTCGCGTTTCTAGCCCCCCATGATCCGAATAAGATTGTTGTAACCGAGCGGTTATTACCGCCAAGCGCAGCGCACTGGTTCGGAACCGATGATAATGGGCGCGATTATTTTGCTCGAGCACTATATGGCGGACGAGTTTCGCTTAGTGTTGGATTCTTTGCGATGATCGTTGCGGTCGTGGTAGGAACCACGGTTGGGGCTGTCAGCGGTTATTTTGGCGGAGCAATGGATAACATCCTGATGCGTTTTGTGGATGTGCTCATGTCTATTCCTTCGTTCTTCTTAATGCTCATCCTTAATGCTTATCTTAAACCGGGGATTTCGACGATTGTGATCATTATCGGGTTACTGAGTTGGATGAGCATTGCCCGGATTGTACGGGCGGAGACGTTATCTGTCAAAGAGCGCGAGTACGTGTTGTATGCTCGGGTATCTGGACAGAGTAACTTCAAAATTATTACCAAACATATCGTACCAAGTATTCTTCCGACCATTATCGTGTCGGCTACCATTAATATTGCGTCGGCGATTCTGATGGAATCGTCACTTAGTTTCCTTGGGCTTGGTATCCAGCAGCCGAACTCGTCTTGGGGCAGCATGCTGAACAATGCACAAGGCTATATTGGGGACGCGCCATACATGGCATTGTTCCCGGGGATCTTTATTTTAGTTACGGTACTGTCCTTTAATTTTCTCGGGGATGTATTCCGCGTCGCATTCGAACCGAAAGTGAATCGGCGATAACCAGTGGATTATGACTTAACGGAGTGAGGCGTATGACAGAATTATTATCCGTGCAAAATTTAAAAACGTCATTCATGACACGCGAGGGTGAAGTTGAATCTGTTCGCGGCGTCAGCTTTGATATTCAACAGGGTGAAGTGGTTGGCATCGTAGGTGAATCAGGCAGCGGTAAAAGTATCACAGCAAAGTCGCTGCTTGGTTTGATTCAACCTCCAGGGGTGATCAAAGAAGGTAAAGTATTATTTCATGGTCAAGATTTACGGCAAATGACGGAGCCACAGCTTCGTGCCATTCGCGGTAATCAAATCGCCATGATTTTCCAAGATCCGATGACTTCGTTAAATCCAGTTATCCGAGTGGGTGCTCAGATGATTGAAGTCCTTCGACGTCATCAGAAGTTAGATAAAGCAGGAGCACGGCAGCGTGCAATTGAAATGCTGCGTGAAGTGGGAATTCCTTCTCCAGAACAACGAATTGATCAGTATCCGCATGAATTTAGCGGCGGGATGCGTCAGCGGGTGATGATTGCTATGGCTTTATCCTGTAAGCCGGAATTGTTGATCGCTGATGAGCCGACAACCGCACTCGATGTCACGATTCAAGCGCAGATTCTAAACCTGATGAAGCAGCTTCGTGATGCAACGAATACATCCATTCTATTGATTACGCATGATTTGGGCGTGGTTGCTCAAGTATGTACGCGTGTGATCGTTATGTATGGCGGGATGATTATGGAGGAAGGGACGGTAGAAGATATCTTTGAACGTCCAAGCCATCCGTATACGCAAGGATTGTTACGTTCCATCCCTCGCGTCAAAGAAGGGCAGCGGGAACGTCTTGTCTCTATCGAGGGAACACCGCCGAACCTATTACATCCGCCAACGGGCTGCCCATTCATGGAACGTTGCCCGCATGCCATGGATAAGTGTCGTGAAATGCCTCCTTATTTTGTTCCTGAAGAAGGACATCGTTCGCTTTGCTGGCTCCTTTCTTCGGATATGCAGCAACAGAAGCGGGAACAGGAGGGGGATGAACAATGAGTACGAAGAACGAAGTATTACTTGATGTACGGAATTTGAAGAAGTACTTTCCTACGGGATCTAGCGGTTTCGGCCGCGAAAAGAAAGTATTAAAAGCGGTAGACGATATCAGCTTCCACATTCATAAAGGAGAGACCTTCGGGCTCGTTGGAGAATCGGGTTGCGGGAAGTCGACGACAGGACGCAGCATCGTACGTCTGCATGAAGTCACGGATGGAGAGGTATGGTTCGATGGTGTCAATGTAGCTCAGATGAATGAAAAAGGGCTGAAGCCGTTCCGGAAACGAATGCAGACGATATTTCAAGATCCGTATTCATCGCTCAATCCAAGCATGAACGTTGCTCAATTGATCCGTGAGCCGATGGAGATTCATGGCTTCGGCAGCAAGAAGGATCAGCATGATCGAGTATTGGAGCTGTTGGAGAAGGTAGGCTTAAAACCGGAGCATGTGGATCGTTATCCGCATGAGTTCAGCGGCGGTCAACGCCAGCGTATTAGTATCGCGCGAGCCTTGTCCGTAAATCCTGAATTCATTTTATGCGATGAGCCGATTTCGGCTTTGGACGTATCCGTGCAAGCGCAGGTCGTCAATATGTTAGAGGACTTGCAAGGGGAGTTCGGACTCACATATCTCTTCATTGCGCATGATTTATCGATGGTTCGTCATATCTCCAACCGAATTGGCGTGATGTATTTAGGGAAGCTGGTCGAGATCGCACCAAGCGATGAGCTGTACACGCATCCAGCCCATCCGTACACCCAAGCACTACTCTCTGCCATTCCGATTCCGGATCCCAAAGCAGCTGCGTTAGATACGGGGATGTTGAAGGGCGATTTACCGAGTCCGATGGCTGAAATGAATGGTTGTAAATTCAGCTCGCGCTGTCCCTTTGCAACGGAACAATGCCGTCAGGAACAGCCTGAAATGAAAGAAATTTCACCGGGCCATTTCGTGGCCTGTCATCTATAAGTACAATCAAGAAACGGTGATGAGGAGGATGTATCTATGGGACAACGTGTGAAAATCTCGCAAAATACGGCAATTATGATCGAACGTGCGCGCCGGTTTGGCGTTACCAATGAGGTGCTATTACAAGTGGTAGCAACGGGTGATCTTACACCCTTAAAAGTTGCCGAAGCTGAATATTACAGCTATGATGAATTTCTCTCCTATGCGGAAGAGAATGGCGAGCCGCTTGAAGAGGCTATTCGTAACGGTTATCAGATCACATTCAATACGAACAATGGGTTGAAGGTATGGTTATTCGAGAAATTCGGTGTGGAAGCAGGACGTGATTTCACGCCAAGCGAAGGCCGTGTGGACGAGCTTACGCTCTCCTCCGATCATATTGAAGCCTTGAAACAAGCTTTAGCTGCGAACTGGGTCGTTAAAGATTCAGGTGAGACAGCATCAGAACGTAAAATCTCGGTGGTTATTCGCGCACTTGCGTAAGAGATTCAGTATAGAGGAAGACGCTAAGCTGCCATCAGGCAGAAATTGGCGTCTTTCTTGTCTATTTTAGGCGAATTCAGCTTGGAATCGAATACAATTTCATTCCGCATTATGTTACAATAGAAGTTATGATTTTGTAGATGAAGGGACATGGGGCATGAGCAAAACAATAGCCGAAGAATTAAAGAAGGAAGTCGATAAACGACGGACGTTCGCGATTATTTCTCACCCGGATGCCGGTAAAACGACATTGACGGAGAAGCTGCTCTTATTTGGGGGCGCGATTCGTGAGGCGGGGTCTGTAAAAGCACGTAAAGCAAGCAAACATGCAACATCTGACTGGATGGAAATCGAGAAGCAGCGTGGGATCTCGGTTACGTCCTCTGTGATGCAATTTGATTATAAAGGCCATCGGATTAACATTCTGGATACACCGGGTCACCAAGATTTCAGTGAAGATACGTATCGTACCTTAACGGCAGCCGATAGCGCGGTCATGTTGATCGACGTAGCGAAAGGGGTCGAGGCGCAGACGGTGAAGCTGTTCCAAGTCTGTGCGAAACGCGGCATCCCTATTTTTACATTCATCAACAAATTAGACCGTGAAGGACGCAGTCCTTTTGATTTGATGGAAGAGCTGGAGGAAGTGCTTGGTATCCGTTCGGTACCGATGAACTGGCCGATCGGAACGGGCCGCGATTTGTGTGGTGTATACGACCGGGTCCATAACCAAGTCGAGTTATTCCAAGGCAATGATCATTCCGAGATTGAAGTTCGCAAAGTGGATGGTTACGAGGATCCGATTATCCGCGAAATGGCGGGTGAATTCCTGCATGATCAATTATGCCAAGACTTAGAGCTCTTAGATGTTGCGGGCGACCCGTTTGACTTGGAAAAGGTAAAGCGCGGCGAATTAACGCCGGTATTCTTCGGAAGTGCGATCAATAACTTCGGTGTGCAGACGTTCTTAGAGAACTTCCTGGAGCTTGCACCAAAACCAACGCCTCGGAATAGCACGGCGGGAATGATTGATCCGCTGGAAGATGAGAAGTTCTCGGGTTATATCTTTAAAATCCAAGCCAATATGAACCCAGCCCATCGTGACCGGATCGCATTCATGCGGATCTGCTCAGGCAAATTCCAACGCGGTATGAGCGTGAGACATGTTCGGGCAGGAAAAGAAATTAAGCTTGCTCAACCACAGCAATTTTTGGCGCAAGATCGGGATATCGTGCAAGAGGCATTCCCTGGCGATATCATCGGATTGTTCGATCCAGGAATCTTCCGGATCGGGGATTCGCTCAGCCAAGGCAGTGATGTGGTATTCGATGAATTGCCGACGTTCTCACCGGAGATCTTTGCAAAAGTAACGGTGAAGAACGCATTGAAGCATAAGCAATATCAGAAAGGAATCGACCAACTTACGGAAGAAGGGACGATTCAGGTCTTTCAATCCGCAAGCGGGTTCGATGAGACCATCCTTGGGGTTGTCGGTCAACTGCAATTTGAGGTATTTGAATATCGGATGAAAGGTGAATACGGCGTAGATATTCAATTACACCGGATGACCTACCAATTTGCTCGTTGGATCGTGGACGAGAACAAAATTGATCCAGGCAAGTTCCGTATTAACTCGCAGTTAGTTACTGACAAGAAGGGCAATTATGTCGTTCTATTCGAGAACGAATATGCGATGCGGACCGCGATGGATAAGAATCCGACCGCGAAATTCCTCGAAACAGCGCCGTAACAAATCTGTCATAAAATCTTAAGGTTATTGATACGTTGGACGTATCGATAACCTTATTTTTTTGTGATAAACTGGATCATATTACCATTAAATGAAAGCGCAACCAACATTGTGAAGACAGGGCATCATGGATGGGTGGGGAGGAGAAAAGGATGTATCGGTTGCTCATAGCGGATCATAACACCCAAGAACGGGAAGGATTGGAATGGTTAATCACCCGAATCATGCCCGGGACCTTCGAGTTGATTCATGAGGTGAGTGTATCCGCTACAGTACAGCAAGCGGCAACGTGCGAACCGGATGTGATTCTAATGAACTTCACGCTATCCGAGCGTGAGGACTTGGAACTTCTAGAACAAATCAGACACGTGAGCCCCAGGAGTAAAACGGTGGTTGTAAAGCATATCATGAAAGAACATCTCATCACGGGTATGCAACGAATCGTGCAAGAGCTCGATCAGGAACATATGAAGCGGGTAGAGGAGAAGCAGCAGCAAGAAGGGATATTTCCCTTGATCCCGTTAATGGAGAACCAACTGGCATTATTATTCATGATGGAAAAGACGTGTGACCAGATGATAGAGAAATTTTCCCGACTCTTGCAGGTGGACATCGACGCAGGTTATGCCGTGACGGTTGCCTTTCCTCAGGTGGAGGGCATCAGCCCCACAGAAAATCACTTGCGATTAGGAAGATTTTACGATGATGTTCGAAATTTTATGAAGATGTTAGGTCCTTGTATTGTGAGTCCTCTCATGAATCGATATATGAACGTCTTCTTTGTGTTCGAACGGAATTCTTCCTGCACCCGTCATGCAGCAGCATGTCAGACGGAACGGCTTGTACGGTGGTTAGATCATATATACGGTACGAAAGTCACTTTAGGGATCGGATTGCTAATGCATACCAAAGATGTGCTCCGCCAGTCGTATCGGCAAGCTGCTATTGCTGCAGCCTATGGAGAAGCCCAGAGCAAGTCGGTGGCTGCCTTTGAAGAGGTGCAGAAACGGGCGAGCGAGCAGAATACGCAATGGTTAAAGCGCGATACGCCTATTGATTTTTCGCTTCGTCCCGAAATGCAGCTGAAGTGGGAGGAGTTAGAGCTGCGGAGGGTTCAGGAGATTGGAGCACTGATGGAACAAGCGATTGGATACGTAGAAGAGCAAGGAGATCAAGGTGCCGATGTATCCAAGGTGGCCCAGTACCTTCGTCTAGAGTCGGACCTATTCAGCGCAATATTCCATGAGGCATCGGGGAAGCCGTTCGAAGAATATGTAACAAAACCTCGAAGGTGAAGGTATAAGCGCTTAGATGTAACGACATAAGACACACAAGGGAGCTGATCTCATAGATCAGCTCCCTCTTATCAAATCATTGCAATATGACCGTGTCTTTCTCTTTTAACCCTTCCGTAACTTCGGTCTTGTCAGAAGTCTCGAGGCCAATTTTTATGTATTTCTTTTCAACACCCGTAGCGGTTTTCAAATTGACATAGTATTGATCCTTCTCGCGTTGGATCGCAATGGTTGGGATCACCAGCACATTGGGTTTATTCGCAACTTCGATGGAACCGGTTAAGCTAAGTCCTGCGATCAGATTCTCATTCTTGGAAAGACTAATGTTGACCTGGAACTGTGCGGCTTGCGCGGTTGTATTCTGCTCGGTTCCTGTTTTGGCAAATTTGGAGACGCTCTCGACCTTACCGTCTAATACAATATCTTTCAGGGCATTGATTTTGACTTTGACAGGCATGCCGGTTTTGATCTGGAATACATCCTGTTCTCCGACAAACGTGACGAGCTGCAATTTATCTAAATCGACCACTTTCCCAATACGATCATTCTCTCGTACGGCCTTTGGTATGTTATTCGCATCATCAAAGAGGAAGATGCCAGGCTTGGATGTTTTAAATTCAGATTGGAGCAGTTTTTTCTTCTTGGCGTTCAATTCGGTTTGGTTGATTTGGTCGTTCACTTGATTGAGGTCATTCATGATCTTGTTCTTCTCACGTTCCGCGAATCCGCGTTTGGCCTCCGCTTCATTTAGCGCAAGATCTGCACCCATATCAGCTGTATTAGCCTGCAAATCATTTAACCGCGCTTCTAGTGCAGATTTCTCCAACTGTGCTTCAAGCTGCGAAATTTCGTTATTGATTTTCGTGCGATCAAGAGAGAAAAGCGTTGTGCCTTTCTTGATCTGCATCCCGTCCTTCACATGCCAAGAAACCACATCAGCATCGTAAGGGGCATAGACAATGGTCTCATTGAGATAAGAGGATTTCCCTTTCACGTCAATGGTTTTGGCAAGATTTTCACGCGTTACCTCGAATTGCAGCGCTGAATCCGTACTATCTGCGATCACAGGCTTTTTCGGCGAGCTCATGTTATAAAGCCCAAAGCTGATGCCGATCACGATCAATGCGGCGATTCCGAGCCATATTTTCTTTTTCATATCCGTTGTCACACTCCTGAAATATATAAAGTTCTAATCTCGTTTGATGGCTGTTAATGCATCCGTTCTGGACGCGCTGATGGCAGGATAAATACCAGATAGCACGCCTGTTAACACAGCGAAGAACACGCCAACACCAAGAATCCATGAAGATATAAAAATAATGCTGCCTTCTTCGCTTGGATCTGTCATCATCAGTAGTGCATTAATCCCCCAGACGACCCAATAGGAGAAGAGAATGCCGAAGATCCCGCCAATCAGTCCGAGCAGTGCAGATTCGACGATAAACATATTGCGGATTTGCGCTAAGTTCGCACCAAGCACCTTCATGATTCCGATTTGCCGACGTCGTTGATAGGTCGACATCGTCATGGCGACAACGATCGAGATGGAGGCGATGAATAAAACGAATAATCCCACACCTAAAGCGATGGTCCGTACAATCGCAAATTGATCTTTCAACCGGTCCTGTTGACTCAAGTTATTTTGCGGTGAGACACGCAGTTTCTTGATTGTATCGTCTAAGCCTTGTACGTTCTTTACATCATCGACTTTGACAACGGCTCTGGAGAAGTTAGCGGTTAATTCTGGCTGTAAATCCGTACCGCTGCGTGCGGTTTTCATCGTCTCTACAATTTGTTCTGCCAGCTCATGCGAGATATAGGCCTGCTTCATATATGGAATTTGATTTTCGCTAACACCTGAAGGTTTCTTCAACACGCCAACAACCCGCACGGGAATCTCAATGATCTTTGGATTGTTGAGATCTCGGGTTGCATCGACCTGCAATTTCAGTTGTTTTTGGTACAAGGGTGTCACAATCTTGCCTAATTCACGATACGTCTCCCACAGAGATTCGTCGTTCGGATTCGCGTTCAATTGCTTCTCGCGCATTTCTTGCGATACCGGATCCGTTAGGCCCATCATCGCACCATAACTTAAGATAATGGTGTTCTCTTGTTCAGAGATTCCGCCTTGTTGAAACGAATTGTCAAATGCCTCAAGCGAATCCAAATTGGTCGCGGTCAGTTCAACACGACCCTCCTTATCGTCATCTAGCTTAAAGGGAAAGTTGCCCAAATCTTTATACGTTCCGACGGCCTTAACATGCGGGAGCTGTCTAATAATATCAACCTTCTGCTTCGTAATCACGTCACGATCCGATGTCTGTTCCGTGCTTGGGTCCGCCGAACCGTTACTAGCTTTATTCATGATTGTAATTTCATCGGTTTTCAGGAACGCATTAACTTGATCCTGCGCATATTGCTGTGCGGATTCACCGAGGGACAAGGCAACGATGATGGCAGCCGATCCGATGGCAATGCCAATCGTACACATGGCCGTGACCACTTTGCGTCGCTTGAGCTGATCCCAACCAATGCTTATGTAATCTCTTAATCTCATGCGGGATGCCCCCCTGCGACCGTCTGATCGATAAGGTAACCATCTCGCAGCTGGATAATCCGCTTCGTCCGGGTAGCTACCTCTTGTTCATGGGTAACGATGACGAAGGTGATATGCAAGGTTTCATTCAATTCAATCAATAGATTAATAATTTCATTCTCTGTTTTGGTATCCAGATTCCCGGTTGGCTCATCGGCGAACACAATGGACGGCATGGTAATGAGTGAACGCGCAATACTAACCCGTTGTTGCTGTCCACCGGAGAGCTGAGATGGGAACATTTCAGTCTTCTCTTTGAGCCCAACCTTCTCAAGCAATGCCATGGCGCGATCTCGTCGCTCGCTCCGTTTCACCCCTTGGAATACGAGCGGCAGCTCAACATTCTCACGAACGGTCATATGGGAAATGAGCTCGTAAGCTTGAAAAATAAAACCGATATTCGTGCGCCGGAATTCCGCTAGTTTATTTTCACTCATTTTCTCAATGGCTTGATCCGCGATAAAAATACTGCCTTCCGTAGGTTTCATCAATCCAGCCATCAAGTTCAAGAGCGTAGATTTACCGGAACCGGAGCTGCCGAGTAACGCAACGATTTCGCCTTTATGTATGGTGAAATTGATTTCTTTAAGTACGGGGGTATCTTCACTTCCGTTGCGGAACACGTGGGATAAATTTTGTACTCGCAGCAAGATGTATCCTCCTTTTTTAAGTCCTCTATCCATAGACGATGAATCTAGCAGATTCCCCTGCATCGATCCTAACAATACTATAGTAGAACGTTTGAGGGGAGAATACGTTTCTTAATTTTGAATAAACAAAGAACCTTTCCCTAAGGAAAGGCACTTTTTCGATGATTACGAATGAGCCGGGCTTGGCGCCTTCAGCTTCTCCTGCAACGCTGTAATGAGCTTGTCGTGGGTTTGTGCATCAACTTGTTTCCAAATTAATTCGAATAAAACCCCAAGCCCTGGCAGCGCGCGTTCGTCATAATCGATGGAATCCTCAATCATGTCGGTTATTTCTGCATCGGTCTTGTTCTGTACTTTACGTAAAATGGCTTGGCGCAAATCCAGTTGAATACCCATGTGGTTCACCTCCAGAAGATTCACAGTTAATATGGCTTCCTTGCGGAGGATTCATTCTTGAGAAATTGTGCTTTTAGTGGGATGGGCACATGTGTGGTATAATAAGCACTATTGAATGAGAAGACACGGGGAAGGTGTTAACAAATGGCGAAGAAACAATTTGCAGTCATTGGCATGGGACGATTCGGTTCCAGCGTAGCTCGCGCAATCAGCGAAATGGGATTTGAAGTGTTAGCTATCGATACGGATGAGCAGCGTACACAAGATGTTGTTAACATCGTAACGCATGCGGTATCCGCAGATTCCACAGATGAAGAAGCGCTGCGCGCATTAGGAATTCGTAATTTTGATGTCGTCGTTGTATCCATTGGACAAGATATTCAGGCAAGTATTTTAACGACCTTGATCCTGAAGGACTTGGGCGTACCTCGTATTATTGCAAAAGCACAGAATGAGCTTCACGGGAAAGTATTGAATAAAATTGGCGCAGATAAAGTGATCTATCCGGAAAGGGATATGGGGTTGCGTGTAGCCCATCACTTAGTGTCGCCGAATATTATGGACTTTATTGAATTATCCAGCGATCACAGTATTATCGAACTCCAAGCGACTTCACAAATGATTGGCCAGAACTTGAAGCAGCTGAATGTTCGCGCTAAATTTGGCTGCAACGTCATGGCGATTAAAAATAACGGCAAAATGAATATTTCGCCCCAGGCAGACGATCCGATTAAACCGGATGATGTGCTCATTATTGTGGGGGCGAACAAAGATATACAGAAGATGGAGATTCAATATTCCACGCCTTAACAGAATGCATGGATCTTATTGAGCAGGGGGATTATAAGAAGACATGGAAATAACCTCTTTACAAAATCCGCGCGTTAAGCAGTGGGCGCAATTATTAGAAAAGAAACATCGCGATAAACAGCGTAAATATATCATTGAAGGGATACATCTGGTGCAAGAGGCATTAATCTCGAATGCTCCGATGGAGTGTATCGTGTACTCCATAGAGCAAGGGATGCCAGCGGATATCGAGAAGTTATCTGCCACACACTTGGATGTGGAATGGATTGGTGTGACCGATGCGATTATTGCAAAATGTAGTTCGACGGAAACACCACAGCCGATTTTTGCCGTTGTCGAGAAACATGATGCGAATCGAGTGGACGAGGTATTATCTCAACCGAATGCGCTTGTTATTGTCGTGGATGGCGTACAAGATCCGGGGAACTTAGGTACGATTATTCGGAGTGCGGACGCCGTGCTGGCGGATGCGGTCATCTTGGGCAGAGGGACGGTTGATCTATATAATCCGAAGACCATTCGTTCGACGATGGGATCGCTATTTCATCTGGCGATTATGGAAGCAGAGCTGCAAGAACTACTCCCGCTGGCGAAGCAAAAGGGTGCCCGCATTGTTAGTACAAGCCTTCAAGCGCAAGAGAATTGTTACACATACGACTTCCGTCCTGCAACATGGCTATTAGTCGGGAATGAAGGTAATGGGGTGTCTGAAGCTGCTGAGGCATTTGTAGATGATCGGATTATTATCCCGATGCCGGGAAAAGCGGAATCGCTGAACGTTGCGATGGCCACATCCGTGTTATTGTACGAGGCATTGCGGCAGCGGAAGTATACATAAGCGTCTCATATTACAGGTCCGCTCCACACTATTAACAACCATCCTGCATGATATAACATCAGTAAGGAGTACACCACCGTCGTGAATTGGATCAGGCGTTTATGCAGCGGATTGGCTCGAATATACGGGTACAATAGAAGCAGAAATAGGGGCATCAGAACTTTCCAGAGATAGAAAAGGACGATGCTCTTCTGATACACGAAACTAGCGATCGGATTCGCTTCTGTCACCCAACCTTTGGAGATGCCGAGATGGGTACAGAAGGCATCGAGAATGCTAAATAAAATGATGGCCTGGATAAAGAGCATATTGCGGTCTTTGGTCATGGTCATGATATCGGTCCTTTACGCTAGATTATGGTCATCGAAACCTAGAATATATGTATTCTATGGGATCGGAAGATATGAAAAAGAAGCCTGATTATTAGGCTTCTTTTTTCATATCTTCTTATCTATTATTTTGACCCGATCCTAGGAATCTATTCGCAAGCAGAACAATACCATAATGGTTGTGCCTTGGCCAAGAGCCGTTTCAACTTGAATGGTGCCGCCCATAGCTTCAACCAATCCTTTTGAGATCGCCATCCCCAGCCCCGAACCTTCGGTTGCAACCGAGGTGTCTGTTCCACGGTAGTAGCGGTCAAAAAGTCTGTTCGCCGTTACTTCATCCATACCCATACCGTTATCTTCGAATACGATCATGCCCCCCATTGCCTGTGCGTCCCGGCGAATAGAGATGGTAAGCCGCGTATCCGGTGGATTATGCATTAAGGCATTCGCTGTAATATTGTGCACGACACGTTCCAGCCAAGGCGGGTAGAGCATGACGGTCGTCTCGACCTCTGCTGGCTTGAAGATGATGCGCTCTGCTCCCCAGGAAGGGTGAACCATCCGGTGTGTCAACATCTCTTGCATCCACGAGTTAAGTTCAATTTCCTCCATCTCTGGCGGTTGAATACGTGCATTCACCCGATACGTCAACGCCAGATCATTGATCAGCGTATCCATATGTTCGGATTTATCTAACATCGTTGAAGAGAACTTTCGAACCTCCATTGTAGACCACTCATAGTTCTCTGCTGCAAGCATATGCGCGTACCCTTTGATCGAAGAGAGCGGCGTTTTTAAATCATGCGTGATTCCAGCAATCCATTCATCTCGTAGCATATTGGTCTGTTGACGTAAATCTTGGTCACGCTGGAGTGTTGTAGATAGCTTGTGCAACGATTGCATAACATCAGCAAAAACAGCATAGCGGCGGCGCCATTTCCCGGACCGTTTCCGACTAAGAGGCTGGCCTGTTCGATCTAGGGGTTCATTGTATTGTCCCCGTCCAATGGACTCGATCCATGCAAGCATATGCAGCATTGGAGAACCGAAGCGATGCGCATTCCATGCTGAGAACAGAAGAAATACGATGGACACGGCGCCGAACATGGCCGCGATGCCGATGAGGATAATACGTAATTCTTCGGGGATAAGACCTTGTTCTCCTGTGGCATCGCCACTACTTAATGGAAGTCCCATCACCCAAGTGTATTTGGTATCTTCTTGATAGTTGGAAGCGATTCTAAATCCGTATCGGTCGCTGTATGTTGCTCGTAGCACAAGCTCTTGAACGGTATATTTCTGGGGAACGGAAGCGGGTCTATTGTACGAAGCTACCTCCGATCCAGATGCATCCAACACTTGAATATAAGCGCCTAGCTTTCGCACCCGCTCTTGTAACGAGGCGGGGAGTTCTACCTGTCCGGCCGGTGTCACCGCCGGGTGCTGGTTGATTTCTTCAAGGAGTAACCTCATCTCATTTTTAGTGCCATAGATAATGGTGAATAGTTTCCCGTCCTTTTCTTGAATCCAAAGGTAAATATCATACGGGAACGGCTTGGCCTTATTCCAATAGTCTACAAGCTCTCCTGGCGCGTAATTTAAGGGCACATCTTTCGGCGTATTATAAGACAAATCTACCCGTCCATGTTCATCCAGACTTTGAAGCCAACCTTTATTAAGCTTCACCTGTTCTAGCAAGTGAGGATCAAAGCGGATGCCGTCTTTGCTGAGTTCAGAAGACTCGACCAGTCGTTCTAATCCGACGGAAGTAAAATCCTGTGTGACACTCATATCTGCTAAGCGCAGAAGAATCCACCACGCGCAAGCTGCAGCGATCAGAAGCACGACAATGCCGGATACAACTAATTGAAAGATGAAGCGCAGCGTCAGTCGATGTTTGATCTTCATATCAGCATTCCAGTTCCTTCGACATCGGTTGAACGAGCTTATATCCCATACCTCTCACATTGACGATAAAACGCGGGTCTGATGGATCCTGTTCAATTCGTTCCCTTAATCGATGAATATGAACCATCACCGTATTATCATCGCTTAATGCTTCTTCTCCCCATACTTTTTCATACAATTCGCTTTTGGTGAAAATTTGGTTGGGATGCTTGCAAAGGAAAAGCAATAATTGAAACACGAGGGCGGGACAAGCAACGGCTTTGCCTCTCACGAGCAGTTCCCCAGCCCGTTCATTCACCATAAATCTGCCATAATCATAGATTTGGGTTGAAAGATCTCTTGCATCCGTGATGGTTCCTGGGGGAAGCTGATGTGCCGATGGTATATACCGCCGCAATTGCGATCTGATGCGCGCAACGACCTCAAGCGGATTAAAGGGTTTGGTAATATAATCATCGCCGCCAACCGCGAAGCCGCTAAGTTTGTCAAAATCAGAGGTTCGTGCGGTCAAGAACAAAATAGGCGCGTCCGTTGTCTGGCGAAGAAAAGGACATATCTCGATCCCGCTGCGTCCGGGCAGCATAACATCGAGCACGATTACATCATATGTAGCAGCTTGGCATGCAGAAATCGCTTTTTCCCCTGATTGAGCCGTATCAATGTTCGTGAACCCTTCCTTCTGCAGTACCGTCTGTAAAAGCTCTAAAATGGATTGCTCGTCATCGACAAGCAGAATAGCTGCAGCGTACATTCTCATCCTCTCCTGTCCGATCCTTAACGTACCTTCTATCATAACATAATTCATTTTTTCGCCGACGCCATGCTTTCTTAACTGTACCTTAATTCTTATTCATTCCCGTGTTAAAAACGTAAGAGAGCGTTTATGTTCCATTACGCGGGATCTAAGATTGCATGGCTATAATGAGGTTATTCAGAGCGTTGGATGTATAAACGAGGAGGAGCCATACATGAAAGGGAATCGCACAAGTTCGAGGAAAGCCATAAGATACGGTTTGATAATTTTAACGTTAAGCCTAAGCATAGGGGTATTATCAGCTTGTAGTTCGAGAGGAGAGGAACCCATGAGTAAAAATGCAGACGTCAAGGTCGAGCAAAATAAGGAGCAAGTGATTAAGTTGCCGGAAGAACTCCCGCAAGCACTTCTGGAGGGGCGGTATAATGAAGTCCATGCTCGCTTCAGCGATGCATTTAAGGAACAGGTCAGCTTAACAGATTTTACAGACATGGCACAAAAGTTCACGAAAGGAATGGTTTCTTTCGAACAAGTCGCCCGCATGCAGTTGAATGGCGGGGATTATCGGGTATGGTTCACACCGGATAAGGCCAAAGGCATACTGGGCGTTTTCGATGATCAAGGGATCATTCAGGGGCTCCAAATCAGCGAGCATCCGGGTTGGCCGGAACAGGATAAGAAGATGACGTCAACGACGTATAACCTTCCATTTCGGGGAGAAGATTGGCTCGTATTCTGGGGAGGAACGAACGTACTCGTCAATTATCATTATGAACACGAAAGCCAGCGGTATGCCTACGATATCGTTCAAGCCAAAGACGGTTATTCGTATTCGGGGGATCCAACCCAAAATGAGAGCTACCATGCCTTCGGACAGGAAATTCTAGCCCCTGCGGATGGAGTTGTCGTATCCATCGTCAATGACATTCTGGACAATGAACCCGTTGGCGTGATGAATAAAAAAGCACCAGCAGGCAACGTTGTAGTCATCAACCATGGCGGGGAGTATAGCTATTTGGCACATCTTAAAAAAGGTTCTGTGACGGTAAAACCAGGGGAAAAGGTTCGAGCGGGGGACGTAATCGGTCAGCTTGGCAATTCGGGGAACTCCAGCGAACCGCATCTTCATTTCCAAGTATCCAATGGGGCGGATTTATTCCAATCCCAGGCCATTCATATCCGATGGGCTGACGGTATCGAGCCGGTACAAGGCGAGCTCATACATGCCAAATAGATAAGGGATTTTATTTGAAGTAGCTCATTTTTTCTTCGTGAATGATGTAGAGCCTGTTCTTCTTTTTTTGGGCCATGCCGCATAAGCTTTAAGGAGTTAACGGCAGATTGTGTCCTACAGGGGGAAAGGCCTATGCAAGTAAGACGAAGATGGCGAAGCAGTTCCAAGAAACCGGGGAGCCGTCGGAAGTTATTTTTTATTTCGCTGGTCATCTTTACACTATTAACCTTGCAATCTTTTATCTTTATTGAGAAAAATTTAAAACCGCCAATCATGGCGCTCGCAAAGATTCGCGTCAAGCAAATTGCAACACAGTCCATTAATAAAGCCATCTCAGAGCAAATCGCCAACAGCAGCAACTTTCAGTCCCTGATTGATTGGAAGACGGATCGCGACGGTAAGGTTGCCGGGTTCATGATGAACTATGCAGAGAATATGCGGATCACCTCGAGAACCAAAGATGTTGTGGAAAGTACCTTAATGAACATGAAGGATTTGAATGAGCATATCCCGCTTGGTCAGGCGTTCGACAGTGCCATCATCGCCTCTTTTGGTCCGAAGGTACCTATTCGGTTAGAGCCTCAAGGTGCGGTAAAAGTAGAGCTGAATACAAAGCAGCAGGATGCCGGCATTAATATGATTCTTGTGGAGGTGTATATTCGGATCGTTGCAGAGGTTTCGATTATTATTCCATTTGACACCGAACCCGAAGCGGTTGAGACCGAGATTCCGGTATCGTATTTATTGGTCGTCGGAAATGTCCCTATGTACTATTATGACAATAAAGGCAATCCTGTTGGAAACAACAGCGCAGGTGCACCGAACTTGGCTATACCCGCACCGTCAAGCACGCCACCAACTACAACTACGCCTACGGTAACGACCCCAGATTCGACCACGACGGTAGTCACGGAGCCTCAGAAGCAATCCTCTTCGCCAACCGAGGTGGAGACGCATAAGTAATGAAAGGCAGTCAACCATTATTGGTCGGCTGCCTTTTTCGCTTTATTTTTAGCGGCGATGGCTCTGCGTTCTTCGTTCTCCCATCTCTTTAGGGACGGGTAGGGATCGAAAGACCACTCGACAAGCCCGCGGTCACGATAGATGCCGTAATGCAGATGGGGAGGGAATTTCCCTTGGGTACCCGGCTTGCCATAACCTGAACTGCCGACCCATCCGATGGTTTGCGCGGGTTTCACGAGATCACCAATTTGTAGTGACTTCTCAAAACCGGATAGATGCGCGTAATAGTGGTAGTAATTGTTCAAATCCCGGATCCCAATACGCCAACCGCCAAAGGGGTTCCAGCCCTTCGTCTCGATAATCCCGAAGCAGGTGCTCCGAACAGGAACTCCGTAGGATGCGAAGATGTCGGTTCCTTCATGAATACGGTAACCTCCCCAGCTCCGTCCTGTTCCCCATGTGCTGCGATAGGCATAGCTGGACTGCAAAGGGACGGGGAAGGCATGCTGATCTAAAGGAACATACCCGAATGTCGCATAGATTTTGGCAAATTGATTAATTCGTTTGACAGCACTAGGGTTATGGTAATAATTCCAAAGGCCGATGCTGAAATCATCTGCCGAGCTTCCGTAGCTGCCCACAAAGGATGCAACGCTGTACAACAGATCCAAATCATTGTTCGGATCGGCAATGCCATCGCCGGAACCATCTTTTCCGAGTCCAGAAAAGAGTAAGATCGATTTAGGATTCTGGTCGGTGTAATCCGGATTTAACCAGCCGATCCAAATAGATTCCTGAATTTGAATGGCGGTCAAGCGATTCACGTTATTCTGCTGATGGAGAGCTGCTTCGGCGCTCTTCTTCGGAATTTTAGCCATCGTGCGTTCATATTGGTCGATCGCGGCAAGCCGTTGCCAGGGTACATGGGTCTTAGCTTCAATGTGGTCATAGATGCTTTTTCGTTGCTGCAAAATATCTTCTAGCCTTGGTTGTGCAGACGGTTCACTGCTGCTCGGACCCTCAGCGGCTATCACGTGATGGGAAGACAAGTCTGAGAAGGCGCCGAATAGGCTGAGTGCGGTAACGGCGATCAGACAGCGTAGGCCGAGTCGTATGGTTCGATTATGAAGAAGCACGACGGTTCCCTCCATGTTTTTATCCTTAGGTTGAATCAAGCAAGTTCGTTTTATCCAAACTAAATATGTGGTATAATTACGAAGGTGATTTTACCAAATATCGATTGTTAGGCTACACGAAAGAAGGGTACTGCATGACAACTGGACAGAAAGATCAAAAACCGAAAGAGCGTAAACCGGATTGGATCAAGATAAAATTAACGACAGGTGACAACTACACCGAAATTAAAAATATGATGCGCTCCAAGACGTTGCACACCGTTTGCGAGGAAGCGCGTTGTCCGAATATTTATGAATGTTGGGCAAATCGTACAGCAACGTTTATGATTCTCGGAGATATTTGCACGCGTGCATGCCGTTTTTGCGCCGTGAATACAGGCTTGCCGACGGAACTTGATTTACAAGAGCCAGAACGTGTCGCGGATTCAACGGTACAGATGGCGTTGAAGCATTGTGTTGTAACCTCGGTTGCACGGGATGATCTGCAAGATGGCGGAGCGATGATCTTTGCAGAGACGATCAAAGCCATTCGTCGCAAAGCGCCATTCTGCAGCGTCGAAGTTTTGATTCCAGATTTTATGGGGAACTGGGATGCGCTGAAAGTCGTGATGGACGCGAAGCCAGATATTCTGAATCATAACGTCGAGACGGTAGAACGTCTGTCAGACCGTGTACGTGCCAAAGCAAAATATAGTCGTACATTGGAATTATTGCGTCGTGCCAAAGAAATGCAACCGGAAATTCCTACGAAATCAAGCATTATGCTAGGTGTAGGCGAAGAGTGGGATGAAATTTTGAAGACGATGGATGATCTTCGTGCGGTCGATTGTAATATTCTTACGATTGGACAATATTTGCAGCCTACGAAGAAGCACCTGGACATTGAGAAATACTACCACCCAGATGAATTCGCTCGTCTAAAAGAAGAAGGCATGAAGCGCGGCTTCAGTCACGTTGAATCCGGGCCGCTTGTTCGTAGCTCGTATCATGCGCATGAACAAGTGAAATCCGCATCGAGTACGAACTCGACGCAAGTAGCTTCACAAGCATAGGATTTTCTATATTGTAAGGGTTGAGGAGAGGGTTGGCTTGATTCATATCACTGGCAAAACATATGAAGTGATGACAGACCATAAGAACGGTTGGAATGCAGAAGCATTTAAGGACCGGTACAGCGATGTGCTCGATCGGTACGATTATATCATTGGAGACTGGGGATACAATCAGCTTAGACTTAAAGGCTTCTTCAGAGACAACAATCCGAAATCGACCAAGGATTCGAACTATTCGAGTATGATAGACTACATTAACGAATACTGCAATTTTGGTTGCGCGTATTTTGTGTTGGAGAAGATGAAAGAGCAGAAGGGGGATAAAGGTCAGCAGCCGCAAGGCGCACCGCAAGCTGAACAGCCGGCTCAGCAAGAGAATCAGCAAGCTTCTGAGCAGGCAGCGCCCAATCCACCAGCATCGAACCCAACCAAAAAACAGGCAGCGCAAGAGCAGACGCCAAAGGTACAACAGACAGTGGAGGCTTCCGAATAGGAAGCCTTTTTTTCATATAGGAGGCTAAATGATGGGCGGAGAAACGTCGAAATTAGATCTAACGAAAATGTACAAGACGTATTATCAGGCAACACAGCACCCTGAAATGGTATCGTTTGATCCGGTCAAAAAAGGGTAAGGGATATTCATCCCACATGCCCTTTTTTTATGCCGCGGAACGAGACAGGAGCCTTAAATTTGCGTTTGTTTATGCGGAATAAGACGAGTATGGAGTTCCTTATAAAACTACTTTTCATATAAATATCGTAGATAGCGTAAAGGAGGGAGCTTACACAGGCTCGGTTGGTTGTAAATCTTCTATAGTTCCATAACTTTCAAGAAAGGAGTGTCTAACTTGCAAAATTCCTCTCAAAACAAGGAAATCGATTTTCAATTTCATGTTCCGGATCCAATAAGGGATCGATGTGTTCCCATACGAGGACAATTAATGGTTAATGGTGGCTTTGAAGATCCAATGCTTTTTTTTGGATGGCAGATTGATTCTACCAATGACGGAGTCAACCAGGCAGATGCCGACGAAGTTCATTCCGGATTAAAGGCAGCGCGTCTGGGCTTTGCTGATCTTGCGGGCAATCTTGAAGGAAATGGCGTGTTATTTCAGGACGCAGCAGGGATATGTCCGAATAATCATTATGAACTCCAATTCGAAATGAATGGAGAGATTCCAAGAGGCAATGCACCTGTTGATGTACGGATTATTTGGTTGGATGAAGACAAAAACTTTTTAGGCATAGGACTTCAAATGACCGTAACAGCTTCTTCGCTCCCCGATGATGATATTGGAGTGTGGACGACGTTCCAGGGCATTACAAGTGAATCTCCGCCCGGAGCCCGGTTTGCTCGAGTGAGGTTCGAAATTCACACGACAAATCCAACGACGCAGCATGTTCACTTGGATGATGTGTCTTTGGCGCGAATTTAAGGGACTCTATAAGATGAAAAAAACAGGCAGCGAATGCTGCCTGCTTTTTTATTGTACGTTCGTGCCAATAAAGGCTTGCTTAACACGGTTCCAGAACGGATAAGGGCGGTAGCGTGCAAAGCTGATTCTCTGGGATGACACCGAACATCGAATGGAATGAAGATGATCCATAGGGATGGTAAGGTGGTCAAGTGATAGCACGATGCGCTGAGGTTTACTCGAATAAATATCGCAGTGGTGATGCTGTGGAAGGATCAATGATGAACCGAGTGTCCGATAGACACGATTGTTAATCGATGCAATTTCAGCAAGCTGAAGTGCAGCAATACTTGGGTGTATCAAGGCGCCCCCGACGCTCTTATTGTATGCTGTACTGCCTGAAGGGGTAGAGACGCAGATCCCGTCACCGCGGAACATTTCGAACATTTGATTGTTAATATCGATTTGAGCAACGAGCGTGCCGTCAACGCCTTTTAATGTGAATTCATTGAGCGCTTTGTAATATTTGATCTCTTCATCCGTACGAATTTCAATATCAATTAAAGGATATTTCACAATACGTGGAGCGATGGTTTCGTTAATCCGGGTTCCGGACATGATATCTGCCAAATATTCTAATTCATCGACTTGCCAATCGGCGTAAAAGCCTAAGTGGCCCGTATGCACACCGACAAATGCGATGTGGTCTAATTGATCGATAAATCGATGGAAGGCATGCAGCATCGTACCGTCGCCGCCAATGGATACAACAATTTCGGGTGTCAACTCATCGAATTGCATGCCGCGTTCGCTGGCCATTTGTTGAAAGGTATTGCTAAGTCGATTCGAGACATCGTCATCACGATGTTGCACGTAGTATCTCAATGGAATAAAGCTCCTTCGCCTAATGAAAATGATAGTAAGTTCATCACTATAAATCATAATCAATATGGAGCGAGAATACAATGTCTGATTCTGCTTATCAATAGATCAAGAATACGAAAATCATGGCTAATAGGCCATGGGATAATCGAGCAATAAGAAATGGCCAGTACCGTAGATTCGTCGCATTCAGAATGCTGGCTACTTGCGCATGTACAGATAGCCCTCCCCATGAGAGTACGAAGGCGGCAACGGAAAGTTGATATACGAGCGGAATGCTTGTGCCAGCTGCCCCAGCAGATTTCGCGCCTAATGTCACCTCGAAAATGCCGTTCACAATGGACTGTGATAATTCAGGCGGTATACCGAATATCCCTAACATCGATTGAATCAGGCTATATAAGCCATTCATCACATGCGCAGCTGTAAGCAGCTCTAGAATCACGGAGAAAAACACAACAAGACCACCGACGACCATCATCAGTTTCAGAGAAGATCTTAAGGATTCACGAATGAGGAGTCCTAGATCTCGTCCATCACGCAGTCTAGCTTGGTGCATCGCCCGCAGCGCCTGACGAATTCTACCCAAGCCTTGGTGACCTGCAGAAGAGGAGAGAAAAGGAGATGGGATGGCACGCGATCCATGAAAACGCATCAGGAATCCGATCAGTGTCCCAGCGCCGTAATGGGCTATAGCTAGAATGGGGGCCACGCCTACATCATGAAAGAACCCCACCGAAACCGCTCCAATGAGAAAGATCGGATCGGATGTTGTTGTGAAAGCGACTAGCCGCTCTCCTTCTTCACGTGTAACAAGCCTTTGATCCCATAGTTGGGCCGTTAGCTTGGCGCCGACAGGGTACCCCGAGGCATAACTTATGGCAACGACGAAACCACCTGTTCCCGGAATACGAAAAAGCGGGCGCATCAAGGGATCCAGCAGGGTCCCAACAAAATGCACAATACCAAATCCAAGCAGCATTTCAGATATCACGAAGAACGGAAAAAGAGCAGGGAAAAGAACATCCCACCAAATCGATAACCCTCTTACAGATGCTTCAAGGGTTGCGTGTGGATAAATCATCATCATTAAGCTCAAGATACAAGCAATACATGCTAATAAAGGTGCCGCTGATAATCGTAATCGCAATGGGGAGCCTCCTGCCAGTCAGAGTCAAAAGGGATATAGTAGCATATATATGAATAACTCAGGACAAACAGTACAGGCTTCCGAGATAAAGGAGGAAAAAAATATAAGAAAACGTTTACAAAGCATGTTTATTTTTGAACATCATATGCTACAATAGAACTAACATATAAAAAGTGGGGTCAACGGCAGAAATACATTTTTTAGAAAGTGGAGTGATGAAGATGAGTCTTGTGGCAGGCATTCTAGTATGTGCTTTTGTATATGTTATTAGAGCGTCTTTAACTCCCGGAGAAGAAGAGTGGGATAGCTAATCGATAGGACTTAAGTCCTGATGATAAGTTATTGGACTGCCTGAGACGAAAAAGAAGCCCGTGTCATTCATGACGTGGGTTTCTTCTTTTTTATTAACATAAATGCGAACTACTTATGACATAATTAGTTATTAATAAAAACATGAATTTATTTACAAACAAAGCGACACTTTAAATACTTAGGTCTAACGATTGATTTGCAGTTGCAGACAAGCTATTTATATTTTTGCGTATGTATTTTTGTTATAATAAGAAGAGCGTTTGAAGACAAACAGAAGGATGGGTGGAACGTGAAACAAAACAGTACAATTTATGAAGCATTAGGTGGTGAAGATACTGTTCGTCGGTTAGTAGCAGCCTTCTATCCGCGGGTACAACGTAATCCTTTGCTAGGTCCTTTGTTTCCTCAAGATATTATGCCGGTACAGGAGAAGCAATTCATGTTTTTAAGTCAATTTTTCGGGGGGCCATCGTTATATTCAGATGCTGTCGGACATCCCATGATGCGCGCTAGACATATGCCCTTTGAGGTGACGAAGGAACGAGCGGATGCTTGGCTTGGCTGTATGGAAGAAGCATTGATCGAGATTCATATCGAGGAATCCCTTCGAACATTCGTGTTGGAGCGGCTTTCCGGACCCGCATATCATTTTGTAAATACACCTTAGACATTAATGGAGGCTGCGGCACATGACACTTGAACCGCTTTATCAAATCAAAGTGACCTGTATTTATTGTGAAATGGAATTTCGCACATCCCGCGTCCGCCAAAGTTTGAAGAAAGCCTATATGACGGATTCAGATTTTTGCGCGCATTACAAACAGGCAAATCCAGATTTTTATGTCGTTCGAGTATGCCCCAATTGCGGGTATGCATCGACTGAGAATTCAACGTTATCCTTAAATGAAATACAACGACATGACTTTAAGACGCAAATCCAGTCGCGCTGGATCCAACGAGACTACGGTGGCGAACGAAATTGGGATAAAGCTCTAGAGACGTATCAGCTCGCATTGTTGTGCGCTCAGACCATCAAAGATTCGAGTCGGTTAATTGCAAGCTTGCTGCATCATATTGCTTGGCTCTACCGATACAAAGAGAATAAGCAACAAGAACAACGATTCCTTCAATTCTCGCTCGAAGAATATATTCGCGTCTATGAGCAAGATGGTGTTGGCTCGAATCAAGCTAGACTGTTATACTTAATAGGTGAGCTGTATCGCCGTATAGGCAACTACCATGAAGCCGTGAAATGGTTTTCTCGTGTGATTAATGATAAGAAGATTATGGATTCTGCGATGATTCGGGCTTCTAGAGAGCAGTGGGCTGTATTGCGGGAAGAAATGTTAGAGAAAAAAGTGGAATTACCGGATGAAATGCAAGAAACAACGAAAACGAACTAATTGCAATCCTATGTTGTTATACAGAAAAAGCCGCTCCTCACAGCTCGAATGACATCAATGTGCGCATTCTGCTGTAATGTGCGGCTTTGCTATGTTGTACTAACGGTTTCCTCGCAAGGGTTCAGAGGCTAACAAGTAATCTCTGTCCGTATCGACGAGTGTAACGCGGTGGCTGCAGCAAGGAAAGACGAGCAACTTTTTCTTACCTTCGTGAATTTCTTGAAGCTCCTTGGGTTTCATCGGTAGTAAGACATTCTCTTGACCGCAAAAAGGGCATTCATGGATATAAATATCGTTCATAAGCTGCTCGTACGGCCAGGTATTCTGGAATGGAATCATGCTTGATCCTCTTCCGATTTCGCTTGAGGTTCGGCCTCTGACTTGGCAAGCTCTGCGATCTTCTGCATCAAGATATGCTGAGGCATATGCATCAAATGCTCAAGCGGCACGTTAAGTTTCTTGGATAATGTAATGGCTGTATCCGGCGATATTTGTAATGGTTTCATACGGTTCCTCCTTTTTGGAACAATAAAACTTGCTACATGTTATGAAATCAAAAAGCTCATAATATAGTATACCATTCATAGGATGTGTACAAAAGGACAGGTGATAAAATCATGCAACAACCGTTACAACAAACATGGAATTTGGATTCAATTTTTCCAGGTGGTTCTTCATCACCGCAATTTATTGGATTTCTACAAAGCCTTGAACAAGATATCGCGGCATTGCGCAGTCATCTAGAAAGTCTAGCAACGCCCCAATCCGTAAGCGAGACAAGCGCGTTAACAGAGGCTCTGGGTCAACTGCAATATATTACGCTTCGTACACGTGAAGCAAATTCGTTCGGAAGCTGCCTAACAGCCGAGAACCAAGCGGATAAGAAGGCTATCATGCTCATAGGCCGGATTAGTACGATAAATGCACAGCTGCTATCCGTTCTTACCGTATTCGATAAGCTGCTAAGCGCGATGGATGGAGAAGTCTGGGCAGCATGGCTGAAATCAGATGCAACCGCTCCAATTGCCTTCAATTTGAATGAACGTCGTGAATTGGCCAAAGAAAAGCTAGCTCCTGAGCTTGAAGCCTTGGCTGGAGACCTTGCAGTAGATGGTTACCATGCTTGGGGAGAACTATACAATACGATTGTTAGCAGCATACATATCCCTTGGGAAGAAAACGGCAAAACTACGAATTTATCTGCAGGGCAAGCTTCCAATAAGATGTCAGATGGGAGCAGCGAAGTACGTGCGCGCATGTTCCGTCAATGGGAAGAAGCTTGGAGTGAAAAAGAAGATTTCTGTGGCGATGCCTTGAACCATTTGGCTGGATTCCGTCTGAAGCTGTATGAGAAACGCGGCTGGGACGAGATTCTGAAGGAACCGCTGGCTATCAATCGCATGTCGGAAGAGACGTTAAATGTCATGTGGGATGTCATCGTGAAGAACAAACCCGTCTTTGTGGAATATCTTAATCGTAAAGCAAAGCTTCTGGGCACAGAACGTCTAAGTTGGGTGGATGTTGAAGCACCTGTTGGTTCTTCCAGCCAGACCATTTCCTATGATGAAGGGGCTCGCATGATTGAAGAGCAGTTCCGTAAATTCAGCCCAAAAATGGCAGATTTCGCGGTCAAGGCATTCGAGAACCGTTGGATCGAAGCGGAAGATCGTCCAGGCAAACGCCCAGGCGGTTTCTGTACTTCCTTACCTGTGAGCAAAGAGACGCGCATCTTTATGACGTATGCAGGTACGGCATCGAACGTGTCAACACTTGCGCATGAGCTTGGGCATGGATACCATCAATTCGTGATGGATGATTTGCCTGCGATGTCGCAAGATTATGCAATGAACGTTGCGGAGACAGCATCCACATTCGCGGAGATGATTCTCTCGGATTCCGCGGTGAAGGAAGCGAAAAATGAGGACGAGAAGTTGGCTTTATTAGAGGATAAAATCCAACGTTCTGTGGCATTCTTCATGAATATTCATGCTCGGTTCTTATTCGAGACGCGCTTCTATGCGAAACGCAAAGAGGGCTTAGTAAGTGTCGAAGAATTGAATGAATTAATGGTGACAGCGCAGAAAGAAGCATTCTGTGATGCGTTGTCAGAGTACCATCCGCATTTCTGGGCAGCGAAGCTTCATTTCTATATTACGGAGGTGCCGTTCTATAACTTCCCGTATACATTCGGATACTTGTTCAGTGCGGGGATCTACGCGCAGGCGCAAGAAGAAGGAGCAGCGTTCGAGCAGCGGTACATCGATCTTCTTCGGGATACAGGTCGGATGACGGTGGAGGAGTTGGCGCAGAAGCATTTGGGCGTGGACTTGACGAAGCCGGATTTCTGGCAGAAGGCTGTGGATTTGGCCGTTGCCGATGTGCATGAGTTCTTGGAGATGACGAAGTAATACGTACGATGTCTGGATATATAGTTATACGAAAAGGAGACAGTCACATGACTGCCTCCTTTTTTACTACCTATCCCCAAAGGGATTTTAGGATTGTGCTCTTGGATTGTTCGATATCTGAGGAAGGATCATCCACGGCCAGGGGAGGAGGAATGTCTCGTGGAAGAGTTTACGTCCGATCTTTGGTAGCCCATTGCATCCATAACATCCAATCCAAAGCAATGGGCGGACAAGAAGCGGCTGGAACGAGACATTCCTTCCCCTAACTGAGGATTATCCTTCCTCCATAGCTCGTACAGTTTAAATCCGTTTCCCAACAATAATCAAATCCCTTTCAACTCCATCTAACTTAGCAACCCTCGGCAAATGTCCCCATACCTCAAATCCGAATTTCTTCAGTAGAGCAAGGCTTGGTTCATTATGACCGAACACAAAGCCAAGCAGGGTATCAATGGATAAGGCAGGACAAGCATCGATCGCTTTATGAATCAGAATCGAACCGATTCCTTGACCACGGTATTCATCAGCGATATAAATACTCACTTCTGCAGTTGCATTGTAGGCAGGTCGGCCATAGAACGATTGGAAGCTAAGCCATGCCATGATGTTACCATCTTGCTTCATTACCCACAGCGGGCGGAAATCAGGCGAATGTTCATCGAACCATGGCTGGCGACTCTCGACGGTGACCGGTTCCAAATCTGCCGTGACCACTCGACCAGCAATCGTGGAATTATAGATTTCTACAATGCGTTCTAAATCTTGAAGGGTTGCATCGACAATTTCGTAGGATGTATGCATATCGGATGTCCTCATTTCTTCTGTAAAGATTCAAAAACAGGACTGGAGGACCAGTCCTGTTCTATGATATGTATTTAGAATTTAAAGACAGACATGGTGCGTTGCAATTGAACGACCACTTGTTGCATTTTCTCGGTCTGCTCAACCATGGCAAGAACGGAATGGATCTGTTCGTTCATAGACGCGGATACTTGCTCTGTACCAGCAGCGGATTGCTGCGTAATGGCTGAGATATTCACGATAGAACTCGAAATTTTCTGAGCTCCTTCTAACATCGTATCACTTTCTTTGGAGAAATTGTAGATCTCTTCTGTAATAAATCTAACACTATTGACGATCTCTGCAAATACACGTTCGGTTTCTTTGATCAATTCCGTTTGAATTTTCACGATATCTTCATTTGTCTGAATGTTCGAGATCGCTTTCTTGATCCCTTGTTCAATGCCGCGTACAAGGGTGAATACTTCTTTGGTGGATGCAGATGATTCTTCCGCTAATTTACGAACTTCTTGGGCAACAACTGCAAACCCTTTACCATGTTCTCCGGCACGAGCGGCTTCAATGGAAGCATTTAAGGAGAGAAGATTGGTTTGTTCGGCGATTTCAGAGATTGTTTTGGTGATTTTCGTAATACCGTCAGCTTGCTTTGCCAAATCTTCAATCGTAGATGCGACATTGGCTGTGGCAACAATATTTTTCTCCATCCCTTGGCTCTGGCTTTCGACTGCTGTACGACCCTTCTCAACAAGGGAGATGGTTTGTTCAGAACGCGTGTTCATGGCTTTCGTCGAATTCGCATAAGAAGAAATTTTGTTCTCGATTTCCTTGATGGAATCAGAAACGGAAGAGACGTCCTCGGATATTTCAGTCGCGCCAGTTGCAAGTTCATTGGCCGAAGAGGCGACTTGCTCCATGACGAGTTTCATGTTGTTATTCTTGTAATAAATATCACGGCTCGCATCGGCAACATGACGAGAAATGTTCGATGTATCATTAAGGATTTCTTTTAGTTTATCAATCATGCTGTTGAATGAATGCCCCAATTGGCCTAATGCATCATTTGAAGTAACCGTGATTTTATTGGAAAAGTCCCCTTTGGAAATGCTCAATGCCACGCGTGAAATACTCTCAATGGGTTCCGTCAATAATCGTTCAAGCTTATTGATAATCGGATAACTCACGGCAATGAGCAGGACGATGACAATTAAACCTGGTACAAATGAACCGCCTGCGGTAAGAAGCAGGACAATCGTTGCAAGTGAAAATATACCTACAAGGGTGTAGCAACCAATGAGCAATTTGTGCTTAAAGGATAAGGTCTGGAACCAGTTCATTTGAACGCTCCTTTTCAATTGTGGAATAATCCATATTATAACAGCGATTTCAGAAATGGTCTATAAGATGCAGGAACAATATAAAATATATTCCAATATCTTGTATGTAATTGTTGAAAAAAGGAAATTTCTTCCGTATAATGAGGAATAAGACCTACAAGATACGACAAAGGATTACAATTATGGAAGGAGGGACATGATGGATTTAGAACGTATTTCTCTGGCTCGACAGATGGATATGGTCTTTAGAGAATTAAGTGAGGAACTGAAGACCCTAACATCAGGTACTGCGTTTGTTCAGATTCGTAATGATGCTATTGGGAAATTCGGAGTTCGGCATAACCCGATTGATTGCAAGGATTCCTCGGAAGTGCAGGCGGAGAAGGGTTTAAACGCAGCACAACAGAAGTCATTCCGCAATATGGCGATTGAGGCGCTTAGCTTTAAAAAGGGTTGGACCCATGGAGAAATTTGTTTTGATTTTACCGTTCGGCAGAAGATGCTTGTTGTCAGTGCACAATTTGAATCGCATTACAATATGGCGAACGTCATGATTCGTTTGAACCAGCGGACGGCTTATTTGGAAAAGAACTTGGACTCGTAATTTAGAAGTAAATCTTACATATCGATCGCACTCTTATAGGACAGAAGAACACCTCCTTGACTCATCTTTTTTAGATGATGTGAAGGAGGTGTTCTTCTGTGTATTGGAGAATAAGTTAACGAAGGATCTCCTCCACATGAACGAGCTGATATAGTCGCTCAACATCCTCGGGTTGTACGAATCCAGCACCGACCATCAACGCATTTGCACTTCCGCATGCAGATCCAAGACGTAGGACATCATCAATGGAATTCCCACGCTCGAAGGCAACGGCCATACCACACACCATGGAATCACCGCTTCCAACCGGATTCACAATTTTCAATGGCGGGAATGTCACCCGGTAGAGCTTCCCTTGATACCCAGCGATGGAACCTTTCTCTCCAAGCGAGACAACTACACACGTTATGCCTTGCTCCATTAATGTAACGATACAATCGATTAAATCATCTGGAGAAGAAATAGGTTTGCCTACGAGCTTCTCGATTTCATGCTCATTCGGCTTGATCAGAAATGGTCGGGCTTCTAATCCTGCGACAAGCGCATCACCGCTTGTATCTAGTATGATACGTAGGTCTGGATTGGTTGCTCGCACATTGCGAATCAGCTGCGCATAAGTATCTGCTGGGCATCCTTTCGGTAGGCTTCCGGAGAACACCATGCAGGCTGATTCCTTGGCTAACCGCTCCAGCTTCGAGGATAAGGCTTGAATTGCGTCCGGTTGGATCGTGGGTCCGGGCTCGAGCAATTCGGTCTGTTCGTTCGGCTTCGCGGGATCGAGAATAGTGATGCATAATCTGGACTCCCCGTCGACTTCAACAAAATCGTGCGCGATATGCTCACGGTTTAACCCTTCGGTAATGAAGCGTCCTTGCGAACCAGCAACAAAGCCAGTAGCAATAACAGGATGCTGCAACGTTGCAGCAACACGCGCGACATTGATTCCCTTACCTCCTGCGGTAGCGACCATATCGTTGACACGAAAGGCATGATTGAAATCAAAAGATGGTACCGTGTACGTCTTATCGATGGCAGCATTTAAAGTAACGGTCGTGATGAGGGAAGGTTGATTAGATGAACGCATCTTTCGCACGTCCTATACAACCGGTAAGCTGCATCTTTTCAAGGGCAAGCTTCTTCACAGCTTCCTTCGCCGGAACCATATATTTGCGCGGATCGTTTTCATTCGGATTTTGTTCGAAAATGTGCTTGATCGCATCCGAGAAGGCGATACGCAGTTCCGTCGCTACATTCATTTTACCCATGCCGAGGGCTACGCAACGACGTACTTGATCGGCAGGAATACCAGATCCGCCATGCAAAACCAGTGGGACTTGAACCAAGTTGTAGATTTGCTCAAGCTTATGGAATGCGATGTTTGGTTCTCCTTTATAGATACCGTGAGCCGTGCCGATCGCAGGTGCGAAGGTAGGTACGCCCGTACGCTCTACGAATTCCACACATTCTTGCGGGTCGGCAAGCCGCGCATCTTCTTCGCTGACGATAATGTCATCTTCCACACCGCCAACTTTACCCAATTCCGCTTCGACATTCACACCAGCAGCTTTAGCAACACGGACAACTTCCGCCGTACGGCGAACATTTTCTTCAAAAGGATGCATAGAAGCATCGATCATGACGGAGGTGTAACCTGCACGAATACATTGGACAAGCAAATCATAATCTGTACAGTGGTCTAAATGGAGGGCGATTGGAATAGAAGCTTGTTTGGCAGCTACTTGAGCGGCAGCGACAATGTATTCAGGTCCTAAATGTTTAACCGTACCGACCGTTGTTTGCAAAATGAGTGGAGCTTGCGCTTCTTCCGCAGCATCGACTACCGCTTGAAGCATTTCTAAGGTATGAACGTTGAACGCGGTGACGCCGTAACCATTGGCACGCGCAACTTCCAGCATACCTGTTGATGAAACCAAATGACCCATGATGATTACCTCCCAATAAAATGATTGAAACAATCAAAATTATGATTTATAATTTCATTAACTCGATTATAAAGGAGGACATTAACAGTGTCAATTGGTGCAGGTCAACTAACTTATGACGAAATCAGTGCTCAAGCCGAAGCTTTACAATCCGCATGGGAACAATTGCAACAGCAGTCAGATTGGGTGAACAAATATATAGGAAATTCAGCGTATGAGGAAGTTGTTTTTATTGGATCAGGTTCTTCCTATTATCAAGCATTAACGATGGCAGCCACCTTCCGCAAATGGACAGGACGCAGCGCAACAGCATATCCATCATCCGAACTTTTCTTATTCCGTGAACAGACTTTAAATGTGAACAAGAAGCTTCTTATCGTAGGTGTATCTCGTTCTGGTGAATCGCATGAGGTCATTATTGCATTAGATTCGTTTAAAGACGTATCCAACTGGGATCATTGCGGTATTACTTGCCATGAGACGAGTAAAATGGCACAAATGACAGCATGTCTTGTTTCCCCGCTGGGTAAAGAGAAGAGTACGGTCATGACGAAATCCCTCAGCAGCATGACATTTATGATGCAAGCTGCGATCGCTGTCGCTGCAGGTAAGGCGAACTTTACACAAGAATTAGAACAAGTCTTGGCATCGGATGCGGTCATTGTTCGTGAAGCAGATCTCTCTGCGAAAGCATGGGTTCAGAGCCATAACTTTACACGGACTGTATTTTTGGGTATGGGAGCATACGGCGGTCTATCTCTTGAAGCCTGCCTGAAACTCAAGGAAATGACATGCACATGGACCGAAGCGTACGGTACACTCGAATTCCGTCATGGTCCGAAATCCATTATTGAGCCAGGGGCACAGGTTGTTCTATTATTGTCGGAATCAGCTCGTGAATATGAACTCAAGGTAGCTCGTGAAATGAAAGGCTACGGCGCAACGCTTGTCATCGTTACGGCTGCGGCTGGCGATGATACGGCATTCGCGGATCTCGTTGTGGAAGTGGGCGGGGCATCGATAAGCGATGAAGCTAGAAGTGTGCTATACTTACCATGGATTCAGTATAATGGTTATTATACGGCCATGAAATTAGGACTTAATCCAGATGATCCGCGTAATTTAACGCAGTTTGTTGAAATTTAATGTTATAGGTGTGATGTATTGATGGCAGGCTTGAATCCTTCCAAAGGCGAGCAAAGAAGACAACTTATATTACAATTGTTAAAACAACAAGGGCGCATTACGATTCAGGAAATTATTGATCAATTTGACTGTTCGGAAGCAACCGCGCGGCGTGATCTTGATTTGTTGGATAAAAAGGGCGAGATTATTCGTACCATTGGCGGCGCACTCTTTGATGGTATCTCTACCGTTCGAGAAATGCCTTTTGCCGAGAAGAAGCAGCATTTGTGGCTGGAGAAAGAAGCTATTGCCCGCAAAGCTGTGGAGTTAATTGAAGAAGGCGACAGTATTTGTCTCACAGGCGGAACGACGACATTCCTGATCGCTCGCGAATTGAAATCGCGTCAAGGTGTGACCGTGGTGACCAATGCCGTAAATATCGCCATGGAGCTTGCCGATAGTGAAGGAATTCAGGTTGTTGTTGTCGGTGGTGTCATGCGGAATAAGAGCTTTGAGCTATGCGGACCGTTGGCGGAGAAGACGATCATGCATTTAAATATTGAGAAGCTGTTCATCGGTGTGGACGGCATCTCTGCAGAACAAGGAATTACGACGTATTCTGAGCTGGAAGCACAAACAGGAAGAATGCTCATGAGCCGGGCAAAACATACGATTGCTGTGTTTGATCGAACGAAGGTGAACAAAGCTTCTTTGTTCTCGATCGCCCCTTTATCGGAGCTTCATGCTTGTGTGACGGATGTTCCGTTAGACCCTCGAATGGATAGCGTATTTAACGAGCTGGGCATCGAACGGATCTACGGCGTCGAAGAATAGAAAAAGAAAAGCAATGCCTGTACCATCACTTTTACGTGAGAGGATACGGCATTGCTTTTTTTTGTGCATTCTATTTTAAGTTCCGTTAAGGATGTTCGATATTTAGATGAATGACCAGTTCGACTTGCTCTTGCGGTTGGATATCAATTAAGCCGGTAACGTCGCTGCCGAATTTCGAGTTAGGGGCATCGGTTAACCACGTATAGGGCTCTAAACATACGAATTGATCGGCTTTACCTTTAGTATACAAGACCCAGTGTTTAAAGTAGGGTTGGTTGGCACTGTAGATCAGCTTCAGACCGTCTTCGCGGGTTAGGCGCGCTTCCACAGGCTGTCCCTTCGTGACGCGGAAGACCGTGTCGAAATTCGTACCTTTTAAATTCATGCCGTTCGGTAGCCCTTCAAACGGCTCAAGACCGACAACTTCACCCGTTGTAATCAATTCATCATCTAATTCATAAATCGCGTCGACAGGGACTTGCACCGTCCATTTATCAGGCTCTCCGTCAATCATGAACCAGGTATGAACACCGAAACCAAATGGAGCAGCTTGCTCTCCTAGATTCTGTGTATGCAGCGTTTGCTTGAGTTCTGCGCCGCGTAACTCGAGCACCATCTCGAGCTTCAACGGCGTAGGATACTGGCGTACCCAGTTCGGGTCGTCTTTCGTGTAGAAAGTCGTCGTAATGGAGCAATAGTCATCTTGTTCCTGCAAATCTGTCACTTTCCATGACTGCGTCCGATGCAATCCATGGATATGATTATTGTTTGCTGTATTTTGATCAAATTGATATTGAACACCGGCATATTCAAATTTACCACGGCGGATACGACCTGGCGGGATGAGAAGCGGGATACCAAAATGATAGGGTTTCTGCATGTAAAAATCAAAATCGGATTCTTCTGGTTTACGCAGCACATCGCGGTTCAGCACTTTATCCCAAATGCGAATGACGTTATTCCCTAGTCCGGGAAGCAGGGTAACTTCCAATTGATCACTGTGTAGGATGTATGTAGCTTGTCCATTCCATTGTCCCTTAGTCACTTGATACAAGCGTGCTCAACTCCTTTTTCTTATCTTAACTTTAACCAACAACATCTCTTTTTATCATACCAGATTCAAGCGATAAATGATAATGAAGTTCGCCATCAGTGACGTTGACTTTTCATCCGTCGCTTGATATTATTAGCGCTAATATAACGAGAAAGCAATGACAGGGATAAGTAAGCAGACAAGTGATGCTCCAGAAAGCCGGTGGTTGATGCAAACCGGTGTGTCACGTCCGCCGAATGGCCCCTGGAGCGCTGAGCGCAGAACCATAGATGCACCAGAAGGTGCCTATATGAAGTATGCCGGCCGTCTTATCCACGTTACGGATTTCGAAAGATTCTTCGGCAGATACAAGCATGTATGTCGATGAATAATTAGGGTGGCACCACGGTCTCTCGTCCCTTGCGGCGAGGGGCCTTTTTGTATTTTTTTTAAGGACTAAGGAGGATGAAAGAGATGAAACGCGTATTATCAGGAATTCAGCCCAGCGGTCAATTGACGCTCGGGAACTACATCGGAGCTATTCAAAACTTCGTAAAACTTCAACAAGATCATGAATGTTATTTCATGGTTGTCGACATGCACGCCATTACGGTACCACAGGATCCGGCAGCACTCCGCGAGCAGTCTGAATCCGTAGCAACATTGTATGTAGCAGCAGGCATTGATCCGGCAAAAGCAAATATATTCATGCAATCGCATGTCCCGGGACACGCGGAACTCGGCTGGATGTTAACGACATTAACTTCAATGGGTGAACTTGAACGGATGACCCAATTTAAAGATAAATCCGCCGGAAAAGAATCCGTAGGCGCGGGATTGTTCGTGTATCCTGCTTTGATGGCGGCTGATATTCTAATCTATAATGCAGATCTTGTCCCTGTTGGAGACGATCAGAAGCAGCATTTAGAGCTTACCCGCGATCTAGCCGGCAGATTCAATGGACGTTACGGAGATTACTTCACGATCCCAGAGCCGTATATTCCAAAGGTTGGGGCACGAATTATGTCGCTAGACGATGCATCGAAAAAAATGAGCAAGAGCAATCCGAACCAAGGAAGCTTTATTGCGCTGCTGGATCCGCCGGATGTGATTCGGAAGAAGCTCAGCCGTGCGACAACGGATTCAGGTCGCGAAGTACAATACGATCCTGCGAATAAGCCAGAGGTCAGCAACTTGATGAGTATCTACGCTCACTGCGCGAATCTGACGTTGGATCAAGTTCAGGCGAAGTATGATGGGCTTGGATATGGTGCGTTTAAGAAGGATTTAGCTGAGGTTGTGGTCTCCGTGCTAGAACCGCTTCAACAACGTTACCATGATATTCGTGAGTCCGGTGAGATTCATAATATCTTGCGTCAGGGAGCAGAACGTGCCGCTGTCGTTGCAGCGAAGACCGTACGAGATGCGAAAGAGCGGATGGGATTTTTGCCCGAACAATCTTAGGATGATGTTAGATGTAAGTTAAAAAGCGAAAGCAGAGGGTTACTCTGCTTTCGCTTTTTTTCGATCTAATCGAGCTTTTGTGGCAAAGCTGAAACCTAGGAATCCAATCAAGATAAGCGTGAATAGCAGGACGAGCCACACGCTATAATTGATGGATATCGCAATGGCTAACATGAGCAGTACATTGATGATGGCAAACATGAGAGATAGGGATTTGGTCATTGGAAATACCCTCCATCTATTTCAGATAAAAATCTAAGAATAACATTCTAGAGAAAGGTCATAATAAGTTTGCAAGCTTGCAGCAAACATATTTTAGAAGCAGGGTGAAAGGAGTTTTTACCAATGGCACAAGGACGTAACTCTTTAGTCGTACCTCAATCTTCAGCAGCTCTTCAACAATTGAAGATGGAAGCTGCACAAGAACTTGGTGTAACAATCCCTTCCAGCGGATACTATGGCGACATCACTTCTCGTGAAGCAGGATCCCTAGGTGGATACATCACGAAAAGATTGGTGCAAATTGCTGAACAATCCCTATCGGGGACTTCAGGCAACATTCGCTAAGCTGCATATTCAAGAAAGAGATGAGCTCAAGGCATAAGCCTTGGGCTTTTCTTTGTCCAGACATACAGCTTGTTTTGGACATAATTTTGACGCATTCCAGAGAATGCGTCAAGAGAATGTTAAGGCTATGAAATAAGTAAGCTCCATTTTTTCTCGATTTGGCTGTCGCTAATCCAGCCCACATAGGAGTCAATCGTATTGAAGTCACGATCCATCATGACAATGGCGACAAAAGGATACTGTTTCCGATGTCGATATCTTACATCTGACCAGCGAACAATATAACCAGCACGAATTTTACGAACCTCCGCACAGGTGTAGGAGCTAAAATGAAGAATTGCTTGAACTGTAGGATCTTTCTTGGATTCTTCTACCGCAGGATGGTTGGAGCAGTTCGCTTTCTCGTGCCATTTCAACCCCGTTGCATCGTAATGACCGAGGACATAACTCTGATCCTTTTTTGTTTTGACAATATGCCAATGGGTTAAAGATACCGTTGGGATCGCGATATACTTGTCACCTGATTCATGGTCAGGGTCGATATGAACCAAGCGATGTTCTAGTCGATAATGCACAAGGGTTCGCCAGATATAGTACAGGGCAATGACGATGTACAAGGTCGGAAAAATGACTTGCGGCCGTGCCAGATCCAGAGCCCATAGCAGAATGGCAAAGGCATGCGTGACAAAGATTGTAGGGTCAAAGATATGAATGATGTTCCACGAAATCCACTTCTTCGTAAAAGGACGAGCTCCTTGTGTCCCATAGGTGTTAAAGAGATCAGAGAATACATGATAACAAGCTGAAATCAGCACCCACAAGCCAAGATGGAGCATCGAGCTGCTTCCCCAAGGGAATCCCCAGAGCAAAGACAAAATGCCTGTGATCAAGACCGTCCATAGAAGGAGGAACGGCGGGGAATGAGATATTCCACGATGATTTCGAATATACAGACTATTGCTCTTAAGACGGAGGAGACCGTCAAAGTCAGGTGCTTGCCCGCCGAGAACGGCGCCGATAAATACGGCAACGGCAAGGGATGGATTTGACGAGACAATAGGATCAATATAGGAGAGGCCGGCGATACCGAGCCCCATTACAACATGTGTGCCACTATCCAAGTTGAATTTCTCCTTCTTCTGATGTAGTAATTACTAGAAAATTCTCTTTTTCTAGGTTATTATGAACGGATATGCCCATTCTTACCACATTAGAATTTATAAAAGTTTCGACGTATCAAAACTAAAAAATTCTATTTGGCGATAAAAACTACATTTAACCGCGGTCGCTCATCTTCGAAACACCTCGATAAAGGTTTTTCTCATTAGAAATGAAAAGCCATTCCTTCCATTATCTACGTCAATCAATTGTCAAATTCATGAACAGTTACTTCGAACATTGTCAAACATCGAATGCATTTGATATGATAAATCTCATAGCAGTGCATTTTGTTTTCTAAAGAGGGGGACTTCACAGATGGAAAAACAATTGAGTTATAAAGCTCCTTCCGACTCAGCGCCGCTTTCACAAGTTACGATAAAAGCAGGATCATGGAAAGATTTTGTGAATGTTATTAAGCCTGGCATTCTTCGTTCCAATCTAATCGCCGCTTTCGGTGGGTTTTGGTTAGCGTCCAAATGGGATATTAACTATATCAGCATGATTTGGATGCTTATTGGTACGACGTTAGTGATGGCTTCTTCCTGTGCTTTCAACAACTATTACGATCGTGAATTGGATATGAAAATGACCCGTACGCAGGACCGCGCACTACCAACAGGACGTTTAACACCGACTGTCGTGTTATGGTACTCCATTGTGCTGGGTGTTCTCGGATTGGCCATCCTCTTCTTGCTCGTCAACGTGTTAGCAGGCGTACTTGGAATAGTCGGGATGCTCGTATATGCAGGTATTTACACGATGTGGCTCAAACGCACATCCACGTGGAGTACTTCTGTCGGCGCAATATCAGGCGCGATGCCGCCGGTTATCGGTTATGTAGCCGTAACGCAAAGCATCGATATGGGAGCGATTCTTCTATTCGCATTATTATTCTTATGGCAGCCTCCACATTTCTGGGCGTTAGGTATTCGCCGCGTGGAAGAATACCGTGCAGCAGGCTTCCCGCTGTTACCAGTTGTCAAAGGCATTCGCCGCACGAAGTTTCAGATGATTCCATACGTTGCTTTATTAGTATTGGTGTCCATCTTATTCTATGTATATGGATATGTTGGCTGGATCTTTTTGTGCGTCGCAACGTTGCTGTCTGCAGCATGGTTATTCATGACTTTAAGCGGGTTTCGGGCCAAAGTCGACGAAATTTGGGCGAAGCAAAATTTCTTTATGTCCATTAACTATTTGATGATCGTATTCATTATTATGATTGTAGACACAGCGCATCTATAAGATAAGAGGCGTATATAATATTTATTTTAGAACGGGCTTGGATCTGGGTATAAGATATACGGATCTAAGCCCGCTTTTTCTAATTGTTGAATCAAATATTCATCAGGTGTTCCTTCGACACCGGCATACCCGCGTCTTGTATATAAATGTTCCGCATCTGGGAACGCATCACGCAAAATTCCTCGTATTTTCTTTCCTGAAGCATCATTATCCATGAATAAATAAACGGGTTGATCTCCAATTTTTTGCTTTAATTCTTCTAGTCGATCGGTGTTTAAGGTACCATACGTACATAAAATCGTAATTTCCGATGTTAATAGCCGTTTCAATCGGCTGCGATCGTTCTTTCCTTCGACAACAATGATTTGCTGCTGCAAGACGCATACCTCACTTCTTGTCTATATATTCCCCGGGAAATGTCGATATTGAACAGAAGAGCTAGAGAGAGTTTTCGGATCCCCTTAGCTATAGTGTACTGTGTTAGACATCCTTTATGCAAAAAAAAGAGCTCGCACAAGGCGAGCTATCTATAAGAGGAAAAGAACGACAAACGAATTAAAGGAACGTGCGGATTAATAATTTATTAACAGTGTGTAGCGCGAAGAATGATTACAAGCAAGATGAACAACACCAAGATTACACCTGTTGTAGTAAACATACCTCCGACACCGGGACCACAAGGACCGACACTCACAGGGGATACAACAGGACCACAAGGAACAACATTCACAGGGGATACGCATCCACCAAAATCCATTTCACGTCACCTCTCTTTCAACTTCTTCGTTAAAGACTATGTATCATATGTCTTGGTAGGGCTAACGTACTGTGCTGATACCTAGACCTATGAAATTGGGCATTACCCCGCCTTATGATTTGTTCGGTAACGTAGGGAGGAGCTGCGGACGCGTCTTATGGTTCGATGGGAGAATGCATAAGGCCGTCATGAGAATGAAAAATGCAATGAAATAAGGGGATACAAGTTCGCGTAATTGACCCGCTAATAGTGGACCGATAAAATAACCAATCGAGGAAGCAATGGACATGGTTGAGAACATTCGTCCGTATCGCGTCCCGCCGCTTAGTTCAATCAAATAGGAAGACATGGCCGGGAAGATGATGCCCTTCGACATGCCTACAATAAAGAGCAGAGCAATAAGCGGGAAAGGCGTAGGAATTGCAATAGCAAAGAAGGATATGGCAAGGGCAAGGCTTCCGATCCATGTACGCACATGCGCAGAATAACGGCTTAAGAACAGCAAACTTAGTGTGAGCAATGCGCCCAAACTAATCACCGAGAAAAATACACCCGCTTTCATGATGGACTCTAAAGCCTCCTTCATGAGGGGCAGCTCGAAGAACAGAATACCTTGTGAGCACGCAATGGCCAGCGGAAGCACGAAGAAACGCCATGGCATCTGAGGCAAGGGATCCTCCAGGTTCTCTATATCTGCTGTCGATGCATTTATGTCGGTTTCCATGACGGGCTGCGGACGATCATGAATGGCGAAGATGGCTACGCCTGCGATCGCGATAAGCACCCAACCTAGCACAGTGAAAGATTTCGAAAAGCCAATTTGTGCAACAAGAAAGGCACCCGCTGCCGGTGATACGACAGAGGCGAGGGTATGCACAAGACCGTTACCCGCCATGAGCTTTCCTTGTTGGATATGATCTCGGGCAAGGCGAGCCAGGAGCGAGAGACAGGCAGGGGATAGGAAAGCCAGCACAAAGCCGCTTATGGATCGTAAGAAGAGCAATTGCCAGGGATTGGAGATATGCGCTTGAAAGAGAAGGATTAGCCCTGCACCGAACAAGCTTCCGATGATAAATATACGGCTTCCATACCGGTCTACACTAAAGCCTGCAATGAGATTGCCGGGCAGATGGGTGAACGAATAGATACCCATCATTAGACCGATAAAGGAAGGAGCAGCTCCGAGTGATATCGCAAATGGCGTTAGAATCGGATACTGTGCATGCAAATCGAAAAATGCGACAAATAAAAATAAGTAAAGCCAGATAGCAATTTTCAACGTACTCTCACTCCTTTATGGTTCTCTATAGCTACTTGTACGTCTGGAGGGACGAACTTATGCCCTTAATTTCGATGAAACGGTTAGATTTACGAATAAAATGGCAATCATGTATAATGTGAAGATGTGATGTGAAAAGGAGGGTTTGAGAATGAGCCAAGAAGTGATTATGCAGTTTCTTAAAGAGAACTGGATGCTGCTCGCCGTAGCGATCGTCGTTTTGTTCGTCGTGGTCAGCTTTTTGAAAACGGTAATGAAATGGGTGATCGTGATCGGAATCGTGTTGGGCGTTGCGTTATACAGCGGCTACACCATTGACGATTTGAACAAGGTTGTAACAACGGTGAAGGATGATGCGCTCCAGACGATGAAAGATCAAGCGATGAACGCGATGATTAAAGAAGCTAAAAATGCTGAATTTACACAACATAAAGACGGAACTTATAGCATAAAGACAGATAACCTTGAAATTACAGGCAAGAAGAACGCTGATAAGGTGAAAGTATCGTTCCATGGGGTTTCATTGGGAGAAATGAGTATGAACGATTCCACCGTTAAAGCATTTCTCGATGAGGCCAAAAAGTAAATTGAACAACTCTACATAAGGAGCGCTTCGAGCAATCGAGGCGTTTTTTGTCGTATACATCGGTGATAACCTGTAAGAAGTTGCAAGAAGATGCAAGAAGGGGGAGAAATATGATACACTTAGTCTTGCAGATTCATGCTCTATTTTACTTGCAGAAAGGGTTAACATTCGTATGGCAAATCATTCGCTGGATGACCAGCAAAAGCGTGAAATTTTGAACCGCAGAAATTTCTCCTTGCGGCTTAATATATTCTTTTTTATTTCTTTTATGGTTTTTTCTGTTTTGATCGTTCGCTTAGCCATTTTACAATTTGTCGAAGGACCTGGATTAAAAGCCCTTGCCAATGATATGGGATATCGCAGCGTAGCTATTCCACCGATTCGCGGTTCTATCTATGACTCAACCGGCGAACGAATCGCATATTCCACCTCGACACAGTCCTTATATTTCACATTAAATAAAGATTATTCAAAAGAGTCCAATAAGGCCGAGTTAGATCAAATTGTATTGGGTCTGAAGAAAGTATTCGATCAATACGGGGATAAGAATGTACCGGCAATGACCGAAGAGGATATTCGTTATCAGATGGATATCGAATCCAAACTGAATTACGGGTATGTTCCACGTCGGATCAAGTCAGGTCTGACCCAGAAAGAAATTGCTTATTTCATGCAGCATAAGTCAGAATTTACGGGCATTGATATCGTTGAGGAAAGCATCCGGAACTACGATAGTGATACGGTAGCTGTCCAACTGATCGGGTATTTGAAAAAGTATAAGTCGGCGATCAATCCGGAGGGCGGGCTGGATTTCTACCGCAAAATCGAAGAGAATAACTCAAGCGCCCAGGAACAATATTTACAGAACGAAGACGTTGGTTTTGACGGCTTAGAATTAATGTTTCAGAATGAGCTTCGTGGGAAGAATGGTCTGAAGACGTTCCCCGTGAATAATGCGGGACGAATTATTGGACCGATGGAATTGACGAAGCCAGAGAAAGGGAATAACCTGATTCTGACGCTCAATAAGCAAGTTCAATTAAAAACCGAGCAAGCGATTATGGATGGCATTAAGCATATTAATGATACCGCTTCGAGTGCGAGAGGATTCAAGCCGCATGCTCGCGCAGGTTATGCCGTTGCGATGGAAGTCAAGACCGGGAATATCGTCTCCATGGCAAGTATGCCAGACTATGACCCGAATATTTGGCGGGGCGGTAAGATCAGTAAAGATGAGTATAACGATATTCAAACTCGGTATGTGAATGGTACGATTCGAGCCGTTTCGCAAAGTTATGCGAGCAAGACGGAACAGAATAAGCATCCTTCCTCGATTGTTCCGCTCGGGTCCGTTATTAAGCCCTTATCGGTATTGATCGGTCTGCAGGAGCAGCTATTTACATCCCGTACCGTTTTCCAAGACCATGGGTATTTCCAATTTGGTAAAACCGGGCATGAGACTAAGATTCGAAATGCTTCCAATAAAGCGAATGGAGCGATTACGGCCTCCAAAGCCATTGAAAAATCGTCTAATGCCTTTATGGCGGGCATGGTAGGGAACAACCTGTACATGAGAGATGGGAAAGAGGGCATCGACTTGTGGGACAAGTATATGAAGGAATTCGGGCTAGGCGTGACGACGGGCAGTGGATTGCTGAATGAAAGTGCGGGAACCGTCGATTATTATCAAGAGTTGAAATCCTCGGGTAATGCGCAATCACCGCTTCTGTATGCTTCGTTCGGACAGCAAGGGCGTTATACGACTTTACAATTAGCTCAATATGTTACGATGCTGGCGAATCACGGGAAGCGGATGAAGCCGCAATTCGTGAAGCAAATCGAAGATACCGACGGCAATGTCGTGCAGACATTCAAGCCTGAGATCCTGAATGAAAGGACTTTTGACCAATCCTACTGGAATACGATTGAAGCAGGGATGTCGAAGGTAACCGTGAGCGGTTTTGAAGGTTTCCCTTATGCCTTTAACCGTAAAACGGGTACATCACAGCAGAAGGTAGGCGGCGGAATTACGGTGGAGAACGCGGTGTTTATCGCTTATGCACCTGCCAATGATCCTGTACTTGCTGTCGCTGTTGTTGTTCCGGAAGGTGGATACGGCGGTCGTTCAGCTGCCCCAATCGCACGTGAAATTTTTGATGCGTATGATGCGGAAATTGGATTGGATGGCGTACCGAAAAACCCGACGAAGAAGGCGACAACAGAACAGGGCCAGAATGCTGGGACAGGTTCAACAACATCAGGGTCGAAGGACACAACAAGCACAACAAATGGAGGCGCACGATAAGCGAGCCTCGAAGATATAATGAAATGATGGAGGACGGAAACGTCCTCTTTTTTGTCATTTTGGAACGCCATACGCATCCCTCCCCGCATGGTCTATCATATATTGAGCGAAGCGAAGCGTACCACTGCCCAAGGCTGCATGGTGTTGTTTAAGATTCCGGCGGAATACTTTCAATAGAAGTAAAGAAGATATCAAGCAGGTCTTTATCAAACTTCGTTTTCACAAAGTCGGATATTTGCTCCAGCTCCTCCTTACTGCCATACGCTAGACATGGGCGCCCTTCACACTGTAATACGGTGCACTGAAATACCTTTCTCACTTCTTCGATCACATAATCACATTCCACGAATCCACTGCGAACTGCCAATGATCTCACGCTCCTTTTAACGACGGGTTCCCTTTACTTAAGTTCACTCTCTCTATTATTCAAAATTTAGATTTATGCATCCGATGACATTTATCACATATGTAGGGCTTTTCTAATATTGTCTTTCTTTCCCAAGGTAAACTTTTTTGGATAAGAGGAACATTGTGTCAAGTTATGCATTTGATAAAGTAGAAGGACGATCCACAACACAACACGATGTACGAAAGGTGGGAGAGGGAATGCGCAATGTAAAGAAATGGAGTTCCTCCGTCAAACGTTTCATCATGATGATCGCGTTTTTAACTTTTTAATGTGATCTATGGTAAAATGTCGTTATGCAGCAGAAGCGGGATAATCGCGAACAAAGGTAGGAGGAATGGAATGACAACCTATAAATTGCTGGCACTCGACATGGATGGTACAGTACTTAATGAGCAACAAGAGATATCAGAAGAGAATGCCTACTGGATTGCGGAAGCGAAGAAAGCAGGAATTACGGTATGTTTCTCAACGGGGCGTGCCTTTCAATCGGCAATGCCTTATGCAGAGCAACTGGGCTTGCAATCGCCCATGATTACCGTGAACGGCAGTGAGGTTTGGAGAGCGCCTTACGATCTATATCGCCGGCATATGATGGACGCGTCCGTCGTACGCGAGCTCTATGAATTGGCGAACCAATATGACGTATGGTTCTGGGGTTATACAATCGACCAGACCTACTTGAAATCCACATGGAATGCGTCCATCGCATTTGAACAAGAGAAATGGCTGAAATTCGGCTATACCGTTGAAGATGAGGCCATCCGACACGAAATAGAGACGAAGCTGAACCGCATGGGCGGCTTTGAAATTACGAATTCCTCCCCGATCAATATTGAAGTCAATCCGCTAGGCATCTCCAAGGCTTCCGGTTTGAAGGATGTCTGTGAAATCCTTGGGATCGGTATGCATGAAGTCGTTGCCGTCGGAGACAGCATAAATGATCTTGCAGCGATTCAAACGGTAGGTCTCGGGGTTGCCATGGGCAATGCTCAAGAAATCGTGAAAGAATCCGCAGACCTCATCGTCGGCAGTAATGAAGAACATGGGGTAGCACAAGTCATCCGTGACTATCTGTTGAAATAGGAGGCAGATGACATGGCATTAGAGATTATCGGATGGATTTTAGTTATCGTCTTGTTTGCTGTCGGGATGGCCGGGACGATCTATCCCATCTTGCCAGGCGCTATAGCCATCTATGCCGCGTATTTTGTATACGGGCTCTGCATATCCTTTCAACCGTTTGGCATTTGGTTCTGGACCATCCAGACGCTCATCTTCATTGTGCTGATCGTGGCAGATTACGTGGTGAGCGCCTGGGGGGTTAAGAAATATGGAGGATCAAGGGCGTCCGTGATTGGCAGTACAATCGGGATTATCATCGGCCCTTTTGTCATTCCTGTCGCAGGTTTGTTACTTGGCCCCTTATTAGGGGCGATGATCGGCGAGATGATTGTGGGATCGGACTTTAACCGAGCGTTGAAAGTTGGCTTTGGATCTTTGGTAGGGCTATTTACGAGTACCATCGTGAAAATTATCCTGCAATTAGCGATGATCATCGTGTTTATTATTTGGATTTGCGTAGCGTAAGTAGAGAAAGAAGGGAATAAACGTTGTGGCAAAAGAATCATTCATTAAAGGTACGCTAATCTTAGCGGCAGCTGCACTTGTCGCACGCGTACTCGGCGTTGTACAGCGGGTGCCGCTTGAGCATATGCTTGGGGTAACGGGCGGTGCCTCCTTTACACTGGCTTCGAATGTCTACCTCATGTTGCTGACTGTAGCGACAGCGGGTATACCGAGCACCCTTAGTAAGATGGTATCTGAGCGTTATGCGCTCAACCGACCAGAAGAAGCGCAGCGAATTTATTTTGCGGCGATTTTGTTCGGATTAGGCATGGGGGTCGTCATCACGATCTTCCTCTATGCATTTGCACCCCTGTATGCATCGATGAGTTCGGTGCCTGAAGCGTCTCTTGCGATTCGTGCATTGGCACCAGCGCTTATTCTGTTCCCCGTCATTGCGATGATGCGAGGGTATTTCCAAGGTCGGAACCTCATGGCTCCAGGGGGAATTTCGCAGATAATTGAACAGATTTTGCGTGTTATCACTGCCGTTGGACTTGCGCTAATTCTCTATAAGTGGGGGTATAGCCAGGAGCAAATGGCAGCCGGAGCCTCTTTCGGCGGTGTATTAGGCAGTATAGGCGCCTTCCTCGTTATGATATATTATGGACGTAAATTGAAGAAGGCAGACCGGGCTGCTGGCATCGCAGCAATCGAACGTGGAACGGGTCCCAAAACACCGTTGCGTCGGATCTATGCCGAGATTTTCAAATTCTCCATTCCGATCGTCATTACATCGCTTGCCGTGCCTTTGATCTATGCGATAGATTCCAGTATCATCGTGCCGATTCTTAAGGGACAAGTTGGTGAAGCGCAAGCAACGGAAGCCCTGAAGATTCTTGGGATGAATGCCCAATCCATTGCCGGGATTCCACCGATTCTTGCGATTGCGTTAAGCACATCGATCATTCCGATCATTTCTAGCGCATTTGCTCGTAAAGATATGGATTATTTAAAAAATCAGGTAACCCTGGCTTTACGGATTGCGCTGCTCTCCGGGATGCCGATTGTCCTCATTCTGTGTACGGCGGCGTTCTCGATTAATGGGTTGTTATTTAGCAGCACGAACGGCAGCGGAATTATTGCACTCTTGACGTCGTGCACCATTTTCCAAATCGTCATGATGGTCTCGAGCTCCATTCTCTATGGCTTGGGACGTCCGAAGACACCGATGTTTCATGTCGTTATCGGGATCTTAACCAAACTCTTAGGCAGCTTTACCTTAGGATACATCTTCGGTATTTATGGCATCATTGGCTCAACGATGTTGTGCTTCGCCGTCGTGATGTTATTGAACCTTCGCTCCTTGAAGCAAATCGTCGGGTTCAAAATTCTAGGTTCCCGGTGGGCAGGATTCTTAACCACAGTCATCTTGTTGACGGGGATTGGTTATCTTATTGAATGGGCCGGAAATCAGTTGACGCATGTGATGCATGCGCGTATGGCTTATTTCTTCTCATCCAGCTTTGTCGGACTTATTCTTATCATTCTATATCCTGTCATGTTAATCGTCTTCCGTGTGATCACAGCAGAGGAGCTGAAGAGCTATCCGAAGCCGCTTCGCAAAGTACTTCAACCCTTCATGCGGTTCCAACGGAGACAGGGTGTTCGAGCGTCGGAATAAGGGGTATAATTCGAAATAAAACGAGGTGTTCATCATGGAAAAATTAACATCAGAACAGCAATTTCAAGAGGTGATTCATTCCTCAAAGCCAACGATGGCAGTTTTCAAAGCCGTATGGTGTAAAGACTGTCACTTTATCGATCCATTTATGCCAGAGGTCGAGCGCAAATATGCGGACAAGCTCACTTTTGTGCACATTGATCGTGATGAATTGCCAGACTTATGCGAGAAGTACAATATTCTCGGGATCCCAAGCTTTATTGCTTTCGTAGAAGGTCAAGAATTGATTCGCTTCGTCAGTAAGCTGCGCAAGACACGTGAAGAAATCGAAGAGTTTATGGATCGTGCCATTGCCGTTGCGGACAGCGTGAAAAAGAACTAATCCTTACAACCTAAAAAATTCCCCCTGTCGACATGATTCGATAGGGGGAGTTTTTGTGTTATCTACGCAATATTTCTCAAGTCGGCGCTAAACGTGAGGATAATATGCGTTTTGTCACAATTCCGCCTTAGTTTTCCATCTGAATTCAGGTATAATGTTAATTGGTGAAATTTACATCTTGAGAGATGAGTAGGTGAAAGATTGAGAGCAAATACATTGAAATGGCTTGCTTATATCACATGTATCGGGATGATGCTCGTCCTCTTGAACGGTGCATTGGTGACCAAGACAGGTTCCGGTCAAGGTTGCGGAACAGATTGGCCCTTATGTCATGGCAAGTTTGTACCTGCCTATACGATTTCATCCATGATTGAGTATTCCCATCGCGCAGTTAGCGGATTGGTAGGGATATTGGTTCTCGTCTTGTTCATCGCGGTATGGAAATACGCGAAGGATCGGAAGGACGCATGGTGGTACGCGCTAACGGCACTATTATTTACATTCATTCAAGCAATTATGGGCGCACTTGCTGTTGTACTAGGACAGGCACCCGCTGTAATGGCTCTTCATTACGGATTTTCGCTCATCGCCTTTGCAGGAACGCTACTACTCTCGATTGTACTTTACCGTCGAAGTAAAGGATTAGGAGACAAAACCCCTCAAGGTGTTGTGATAACAAATTGGTTTCGGAATTTAACTTGGATCGTAACCTTATATAGTTATATGGTTGTCTATGTAGGTGCATTCGTGCGTCATACGGAGGCTTACGGTGGCTGTCAAGGCTGGCCGCTCTGTAACGGGGAAATCATCCCTACATTGCAAGGAACGACATTAATCGCCTTTGTGCACCGTGTCGCTGCCCTGCTGCTGTTTATCGCAGTCGCAGCATTAGCCCATTTTGCGTATCATAACCACAAACAAATTCGTGAAATGCGAGTGGCAGGGATTTGTGCACTGATGCTCGTCACCGCGCAGATTCTAAGTGGAGCTTGGGTCGTATTCACCTTAGGAAATGATAATATTGGATTATTTGCAGGACTATTACATACCGTTCTAATCGCTGGACTCTTCGGAATTCTATGTTACATGAGTGTTCGCGTGTGGCAATTGGGTAAACGTTAAAAATCGGATATACTAAAAAGGAACAAAGTCTTCGATCTCGTTCGAGGACTTTTTTTGACCACAAACCTACATCTAATCGCGGTCGCTCGTCTTCGAAAGGCCGAGGGTAGAGGTTTTCTCATAGGTGTTCAAAATTGTACGGGAGTGTGACAACGATGTTGCGAATGTTGCTGGGACAACCGCCGAGAGCTGAACTAGGTATGATGCAAGGAGCCGCAGACGTAATGAAGCGAGTGCGCTTGCAAATCGAACAACGGGAGAAAAAGGGGAATGACCCGGAGCACACGTATCGTAAATATGAAATTTGGACGCAGGGACTTGTTGTTTCGTTGGACGAGCTGGAGCAAAGCGTATTTGCTTCCGGTTTTTTTGCGGATAAAGTGAAACAGGCTTATCAATCGGAGATGTCCAAGCAGGAAGAAGCCGATTATCATCGTCATATTTATTTCTATAAAAATGGATTCATTCGCGTATTTTCTATTTTAGATAAGTTGGGTACGCTGATGAATGCTTTATTCGATTTGCATACGGAGCGGGCGAAGGCCCATTTCTCTTTTTTTACTGTACTAAGGCAGTTCCGGTATTTAAGTGTGCATATGGCCTTGATGGATAAGCTTAACGGGATCAAGGAACAATATAAGGAGCCTCTGAATTCTCTGCGTAAAATGCGGAACATCGAAATTCATTATATGAATATGGAGATGCAGGATGATCTGTGGCAGCGTGATCAAACGTTGAACGGGAAAGTGAAGCTGGAGGATATTCAGCAGAAGCAAAAGGACTTGGAGCTGGGCTATCAGATGGCATGTGAAACCTTGCAGGCTGCGTTCGAATATATCGAGGTCATTCTACGGAATAAGTACCATAAATAATTGGAATATTTTGTACTTTGACAACCCTTCTGTCTACACGTATACTCAAGTTAAATTTCATAACGTTTGATTTCTTATCGAGAGCGGCGGAGGGAATAGGCCCTGTGAAGCCCGGCAACCGATTCTAGGATCAGTAAATAGCTGATCAGAATGACATGGTGCTAAATCCTTCAGAATTCTTGTGAATTCTGGCAGATGAGAAAAGGTACTTGCTGATGACTTGTTAGCCCTTTTCCGCTTTGCCGGAAAGGGGCTTTTTTGAATTTCATAGCCAGACCACCAAAGGAGATATCATGATACGATTGAATCAATTGACCAAAACCTATGGCAATAAACATAAGCAGACGACAGCATTGCAAAATCTGGATTTAACGATCACGCAGGGTGAGATTTTCGGCATTATCGGACATTCGGGTGCAGGTAAAAGTACGCTGTTGCGCAGCATTAACCTGTTAGAACGCCCTACAAGCGGTGAAGTATGGTTTGGAGATACGAACATCACCGCGTTATCGGAGAAAGAGCTTCAACATGTTCGGCGGAAGATGGGGATGATTTTTCAACATTTTAATCTATTATCTTCGGCAACCGTGTATGATAACATTGCTTTTCCGCTTCGGTTAGTTCGAACACCTAAGGAAGAGATCGAGCAGAAGGTCAGTAACCTGCTTAAGCTGGTCGGCTTGGAAGAGCATCGTAATAAGTATCCAGCACAGCTCTCAGGGGGACAGAAGCAGCGTGTAGGGATTGCAAGAGCTTTAGCGAATGATCCGCAAGTGCTGCTCTGTGATGAAGCGACGTCGGCTTTGGACCCGCAAACCACGAATTCAATTCTTCGGCTGCTGCTCGATATCAATAAACAGCTTGGGATTACAATTGTGCTCATCACGCATGAAATGCATGTCATTCAGACGATTTGTGATCGCGTTGCGGTCATCCATGACGGCAATATTGTCGAGCAGGGTCCGGTAACGGAAGTGTTCTTGAAACCGGAGCATCGAGTGACGCGTGAATTTATCCGTGAGGAGAACGAAAATGCAGAACTTCTCGATGCGATCATCGAATCTTTGCCGACCAATGACCATGCACAGGTTGTTAAGATTAATTTCTTAGGGACAAGTACCTATGAACCGATCTTATCGGTCATTGTGCAGACGACCGGCGTATCCTTTGCCATTCTTCAAGGCACGATTGCTACCATGAAGGACACACCTTACGGTCAGCTTATCGTTCGATTTGAAGGCAGTCAGGAAGCATTAGAACGAACGTATCGCATGATCGAAAGTCAAGTTCATGAATTGGAGGTGATACGATAATGTTATCAGCAGCTGTGGATTTCTCCAATGTGGACTGGAATGAGATGGGGATTGCAACGTGGGATACCGTTAGAATGCTATTTTTCTCTACCTTGTTCACGATGATTATCGGATTGCCGCTAGGTATCCTCTTATTTATGACATCGAGAAGCGATTCCAATGGAAGCCGTGCGTTATACAGTGTCTTATCGCTTATCGTGAACATCCTGCGGTCCGTGCCGTTTGTCATTCTTATGATATCCATTATTCCGTTCACCAAAATCGTTGTAGGTACATCCATCGGTGTGATCGGTTCGATTCCGCCGCTTGTCATCGCCGCAGCACCTTTTTTCGCACGGCTAGTGGAAACCTCGCTGCGTGAAGTGGACCGCGGTGTCATTGAAGCAGCAACAGCCATGGGAGCTTCTAAAGGACAAATTGTCGGTAAAGTATTACTACCTGAATCCATGCCAGGATTACTTGCAGGGATTACGATTACGACAGTTACGCTGGTGTCCTATACGGCGATGTCAGGATTGATCGGAGGCGGCGGACTAGGGGATTTAGCTATTCGTTACGGGTACCAGCGCTATGAACCTTCCGTGATGATCGTCTCGGTTATCGTGTTGGTTGTCCTGGTTCAATTGCTGCAAATGCTCGGAGATCGCCTCGTATTAAAGTTTTCGAAGAAATAACGAAATAGATAACACAACAGGGGGAAATTACAATGAAAAAATGGGTCATTACACTCACAGCGCTGCTCGTGGTCTCATTAACAGCTGTGGCTTGCGGCAGCAAGGACAGCAGCAACACGTTGAAAGTCGGGGCATCAGCCGTTCCGCATGCGGAAATTCTGAACTTCGTGAAGCCGATCTTGGAGAAAGAAGGCGTGAAGCTGGAGATCAAAGAATTTACGGATTATGTTCAACCCAATGTTCAAGTATTCGAGAAACAATTGGATGCGAATTTCTTCCAACACAAACCTTACTTGGATAATATGAATAAGGAGCGCAACATGGACCTTGTTCCCGTGGTTGGCGTACATCTGGAGCCGATAGCCGCTTACTCGAAGAAAATTAAATCCGCTGATGAGATTCAAGATGGATTTACGATCGCGATCCCGAATGATGCGTCCAATGGTGGACGTGCGCTTCTATTGCTTGAGAAACAAGGATTGATCAAACTAAAAGAAGGTAAAGCAACGGATGCAACGGTACGTGATATTGTCGAAAATCCGAAAAACCTCAAAATTAAAGAGTTAGAAGCAGCGATGCTTCCACGTATTCTTGATGAAGTTGATGTAGCCATTATTAATACGAACTTTGCCCTACAAGCGGATTTGTCGCCCTCAAAAGATTCTTTGTTTATTGAAGACAAGGATTCGCCATATGCGAATATCTTGGTGTCCCGTCCGGATAACAAAGATTCCGATGCGATGAAGAAGCTTGCCGCAGCATTGAATTCACCGGAAGTGAAGAAGTTTATCGCAGATAAATATGGTGAAGCTGTATTACCAGCATTTTAAGTAGGATGAGAAAAAATCCCCTTATGATCTCAAGGATATGATTAACAACTAGCAGGTTGTTCGTCTCCTTGAGCATCAGAGGGGATTTTTTTTGACGACATCCTTCCGGAGCAGGAAGAAGCTGACGATCTAATATTCGTGTGATAGAATAATCAACATGCTTGCCCAATAGGTAAGTTGAATCTATCGTTCTAGGAAGTGAAACATGATGATTGATATTCATACGCATATACTCCCTGGAGTTGATGATGGGGCAGCGAATTGGAACGATGCTTTAAATATGGCCAGAGCGGCTGTAGCTGAAGGCATAACGACGATGATTGCAACGCCGCATCATGCGAATGGGAGATACCATAATACCGCATTAGAAGTCGTAGAGCACGTACGTCATATGAACGAGCAGTTCATGGCGATGGGAGTGCCTCTAACGATTCAGTCAGGACAAGAAATTCGGTTGCATGGTGATCTATTAGAAGCTTGGTTGAGAAAGGAATTACTTCCACTGGCCGGATCAAGTTATATACTGATAGAGTTGCCTTCCTCGGGGATACCGAAGGAGATGCTTGAGTTGATCCATGAGCTAAATGTAATGAACCTAAAACCCATCATTGCACATCCTGAACGTAATGCGGAAATTGTGAGGTACCCCGATCGACTGGCCCAGCTGATTGAGATAGGCGCTTTTGCACAGGTGACGACGCATTCATTACTTGGTGATTTTGGAAGACGAATAGAGAAAACGGCATGGTCCCTATGCAGAAGCGGCCTCATCCATATCGTATCCTCGGATGCCCATCATGTGGAACGTAGGGGATTCCGATTGCGTGAAACCTACGATGTGATTCGAGAGCGTATGGGGCAGCCATGGGAGAACTATTTCCTAAACAATGCGCAGCGTATTATGGATGACCTACCTTTTGAAAGCATGCCAGAGGAAAAACCTTTTCCGGAAGGTGTAGTACAACGATTACGATCCTATTTTCGAATCTAGGACAACTGCACTGCGTTAAACCAATAAATTGGGAATAGAGTAACGATATGATACCCGGTTTTATATTACTGAAGTTGCGAATTCAACCTGATTTTTCGTAATAATCCTGATCCGTGATCCATTGGTTAGGAAGAGGTGGCTAAGAAAACAGAAATTACAGGATTTTAATGAATTTTTATGACCCAAGCAGTACCATGATATCGTGGAAAAGCTTGGTTTTTTTTATTTTCTGAAATAGTTAAGCGTTTACATGGAGGTTTTTTCAATCAATATGTTCTTGCAAAACTTGTCGAAATTCACTTTTTGTCCTGTTTTTATAGGACGGTGACCAATAGTCCCTAATTCTGTACAAATCGAGTGGAATTTTCTCGACCTATTCGATTCGTATCGGTACGGATTTATAGCCAAAATCCCTTATCTCATAAGGAAAAGAAGCGGCATTTCGGTTCCTATAAATAAATCCCAAAACAGAAATCATTATTCAACTTAAAACCCGCATTTATATTACAAAATTCTTAGTTTTGGTACTGAAAAGTTGAAAATGATGTTAGTATTTTGAATAAATTAGGAGCGCTTAACCATGTCTTTATCCCCTCAAGAAATATTAGTATTTGTGGCATACTATTAATCACAGGGTATTCAATCTAGGCATCATCCTAACTAAAGTTGTTTACAAAATTGTAATAATTAAAGGTTTGCTACGAACTAGAGTGGTAGAACAGAATAGTGAATCTCCATTATTCAATGTAAATGAACACAAAACTTGATGAATGGAGGAAGTCAACGATGAATGGTTCGGATCGAGAGCAGAAGCGAGTGAGGCTGAAGCAATTTTTAAAGATACTATCCGAAGATCCTACTCTGCTAAATCAAGATGGACAAAAAGAAATGAGACCGTTATCTGAGTTACTAATTGTCTCAGGTTATCGGCAATGCGATGAAACGGTTGATATGTCTCAATTGTTATCACTACTGCTGAGAAAAGTGGGACTTACATCTGGATCAGAAGATATGATGGAATACATGATGAATGGTGGAAAGGTCGAAGACTTCATGAATCCAGTGGATCATGCGATACATCGTCTTGATTTCGAGGACAGTGTGTAACAATAAGTTCGTATGATCCGTTGTAACCATGCCTGAAAGTTCGCGATATGAATAATGTCCTGCACTTGCCATTCAAAAAAAATGATTATCTTAGAGCTTTATGCTTCTACGGATAAATCGCACCTAAAAGGTCGCGTTTTGAATAACGTTTAAAATAAAATAATTCAAAATGAACTATAAGTTGGTCCAAACTATAAATGGATATCACCTAACTAGCAACGGAGGGAACCATTTGGAACTTAAACAATATTGGTTAATTGTCAAAAGAAGGCTGTTATTGATTGCATTGATTATCGCAGTAAGCTGCTTAACAATCGGCATTTATTCCTATTACCTCATCAAGCCGCAATATGAAGCTTCTGCGAAGCTAATTGTCAATCAGTACAAGGACAGCAGTTCATTGCTGCCGAGTATAGATCTTGGCTCCATAAACTCCACAATCGGGCTTATCAAAACGTATAAAGAAATCATTAAAACGCCGCGATTGATGAAGATTGTCGTCAAAGAATATCCTGATCTTGGTGTGACATATAGCGAGCTTATCGGCAAGGTAAGTGTTAGCTCTGTGAATGAAACGCAAGTCATGTCCATATCTGTCCGGGATGATTCCTATGCGAAGGCAGCCAACATTGCAAATGCGGTAGCCGTTGTGTTACAGAAAACGATTCCTGATCTGATGAAGGTGGACAATGTTTCCGTCTTGGATAAAGCCGATCCACAAGAAATTCACGGTCCGGTAGCTCCGAATCCGAAGATGAATATTGCTGTTGCCTTCATGCTGGCATTGATGTTCGGTGTAGGTCTTGCCTTCCTGCTAGATTACTTAGATGACACGATCAAGACGGAAGAGGATCTTGAGAATGTGTTAGGGATGCCAGTATTGACCTCCATTCCGAAGTTTAAAGCAAGCGATATTGATCAAAGTCATAAAACACCACTAACGCAAACAGCTGGGAGGGATGTCAATGTCTCGCTTGATTCCTAAAAAACTTATTACGGAAAGTAATCCGAAATCACCGATCTCTGAAGGGTATCGGATGCTGCGAACCAACATCGAATTCTCGACGATCGACCAGAAAATACAAGTCATCATGGTAACCTCATCCAAGCCAAGTGAAGGAAAGAGCACGACCAGCGCGAATATGGCGGTTGCTTTCGCTCAAGCCAACAAACGTGTACTGCTGATCGACGCAGATCTAAGGAAACCATCTCAACATTATATTTTTGGTACATCTAATCGTATTGGATTAACGACGGCTTTGTTTAAGCAAAAGCTGCTGGAGGAAGTTATTCAGTCTACGAATACGCCGAATCTATCGATTATTCATGCAGGACCTACACCGCCTAATCCATCAGAGTTGCTCTCGTCCAAGCATATGTCGGGACTGCTATCCACAATAAGAGGGTTGTACGATGTCATCATCATTGACACGCCACCGATTTTGTCTGTAACAGACGCTCAAATTGTAGCTACCTATAGTGATGGAGTTGTTCTTGTCGTTGACTCAGGAAAAGTGAAGAAAGATGTAGCCCTGAAAGCAAAAGCTTCTCTAGAGCATGTAAACGCCAAAATTATTGGTGCTGTTCTCAATAACATTAATCGAAATGAATCAGATTCTTATTCCTATTCCTATTATTACGGAGAAAGAAACGATCAATAGTCTGATTCTTCCATCTCAGAAGTAATGAATGAAGAAGGTAATGTCTCCTGCACCTCTATCACCGGAGGCACTCGGTCACACTGTGGGTCAGTAGACCTTAGACGCTTGTCGTCAAGGGTGTGATGTGAGGTAGGGTTTAATGCCCTTATTTTAAAAAAAAATAGGATAGGGTGAATTCAAAATGAAAAAAGTAACAAAAGCCATTATCCCCGCTGCAGGACTAGGTACTCGTTTTTTACCAGCAACGAAAGCGATGCCCAAAGAGATGCTTCCCATTGTCGATAAGCCTACCATCCAGTATATCGTGGAGGAAGCTATTGAATCTGGAGTCGAAGACATCATCGTTGTCACAGGTAAAGGAAAACGGGCGATTGAAGACCACTTTGATATCGCATTTGAATTAGAACACACACTAGAGGAAAAAGGGAAGCTCGACATCTTGGAAAAAGTTCGTAAGTCGTCAAATGTAAATCTTCATTATATTCGGCAAAAAGAGGCTAAAGGGCTTGGACACGCCGTGTGGTGTGCGCGTAATTTTATCGGAAACGAGCCGTTCGCCGTGCTGCTTGGAGACGATATCGTCGAAGCAGATGTTCCATGTACTAGACAGCTGATTGAACAGTATGAGCGTACGGGACGTTCAGTCATTGGCGTTCAGACAGTAGGGGCAGATCAAACGCATCGTTACGGGATCGTAGATCCAGGTGAGCGAATGGCTAACCTATACCAGGTTAATCGGTTCGTAGAGAAGCCGCCGCAAGGACAAGCCCCTTCTAATCTAGCTATTATGGGACGATATGTTCTGACACCTGACATATTTGAATATTTGGGAAGACACGAGCTTGGCGCGGGTGGTGAGATTCAGCTTACCGATGCAATCCAGAACTTAAACATGGATAAAGGTGTGTATGCCTTTGATTTCCAAGGGACTCGTTATGATGTGGGAGAGAAACTCGGGTTTATTATGACGACGATCGATTTTGCACTTCGAAATAATGAACTAAGATTGCCACTTATGGCTGGATTAGAGGAAGTCATGGAGCGGGAGCTCAGCAAGGCATTAATTACGGGAAGGAGAGTTTAAGAATGAGGTATTCACAATATCGGGAAGAAGCGGTTGTAGGCATTGTGGATTATTATTCGAATACACGAATGAGAGAAGAGGGGATTAATGTATATTCGGTTCTCAAGCGAACCATTGATATCGTCGGTTCATTAGTAGGTTTAATTCTACTAAGCCCACTGCTTCTTCTAGTCGCTATCCTGATCAAATTAGAGGATCCATCAGGGTCTGTCCTATTCTATCAGACGAGAGTAGGGAAAAATGAGAGACTATTTCGGATGTACAAGCTCCGTTCCATGTATACCGATGCGGAAGAGAAGTTGAAGGATCTACTCGATAAGAATGAGATCAGCGGAGCGATGTTCAAGATGAAAGACGACCCGCGCGTGACAAAGGTCGGGAAATTCATACGGAAAACGAGTATTGATGAGCTTCCGCAATTATTCAATGTACTTCGAGGGGAAATGTCCTTGGTAGGACCGAGACCCCCTCTTACAAGAGAAGTTGCAGAATATACGAGGTATGATAAGCAGCGGTTGTCAGTCACACCTGGATGCACAGGGCTGTGGCAGGTTAGTGGTAGAAGTAATCTTAACTTCAAACAAATGGTCGAACTCGATATGACTTATATTGAGAAAAAATGCATTATGTACGATATCAGAATTATTCTGCAGACCGTGAAGACGATGCTTGGCACCAAGGATGCATTCTAACTAAAAGATGGAGGGGAGATCATGGCAAGAGTCCTTCATATTTCGGAATTTACAAAGGGGGGTATTGAAACCCATCTGAATGAAGTATTGAAGTATCAATCGGAGAAACATGATATTTATCTCATCGCATCTGAACAGAACTCCAACGGCAAAACGTTGCAAATTAGCTCAGATCGATTGGAACTGTATCCTTATAAGAGGAGCCCACAATATTTCTTCAAAGCGATGCATTCGATTCATCGAAAGATCAAAGAAATTAATCCAGATATTATTCATGTCCATGGAACGTTCGCAGGTTTCTTCCTGCGGACGTTGCTTTTTTTCAAGAAGAAACGTCCTGTCGTGATTTATTGTGCGCATGGTTGGGCGTTTCTAATGGACATTCAGTCGTGGAAAAGAAGGGTGTTCGCGAGTGTGGAGAAGTTATTATCGCTGCGGACGGATTTCATTATTAACATTTCCAAACATGAATATGAGATGTCGCTCCACTATGGATTGTCTGCGAAGAAATCGGTCGTTGTGTATAACGGAGTATCGGATGCGCCGTCTTCGAATGCATTACCTTTCGATGTGAAGAAGGACAAGATTAATCTACTTTATGTAGGTCGCTTCGATCGGCAAAAAGGCTTTGACTTGCTGCTCGAGGTGTTTAACGAAAATCCATTCGTTGACGTTAATCTCTATTTAGTAGGCGATACCGTATTGAAAGACTTTGAATATGATTATCCAAGCAATGCGGTCAAAATCGGCTGGGTGGACAATTCGGAAATCGATCGTTATATGAAAGCCTGCGACGCTGTCATCGTTCCATCACGTTGGGAAGGGTTCGGTATCGTTGCGATCGAGGCGTTACGGAATAAGAAACCTGTCATTGCAAGTAATCGTGGCGCACTTCCGGAGATTATACAGCATGGAGTCAATGGATATATCTTTGATTTCGACAACAATGAAGAGTTGGTTAACATCATTCAAGGACTAACGAAGAGTAAGCTCGAATGGATGGGCGAGAACGGTGAGCAAATATTTTATGAGAAATTCCATTCCGTTAAGATGAACAAACGGATCGAGCAACTATACGTGGATGCCTTGAAGAAACAAGGTGGTCGATATCCCGTAACTGTCAAAAAATATGTCTAGATTTACGGGGTTGAAAGAGATGATGAACGTAAGCTTACAAAGCAATCATACGATAAATGAAGAACCAGCCGAGAAGCAGCCAGGCAAGGGACGGTACTTTTTGGCGTTTTATCTCAGTATCTTGCTGGTGCTGACCGTCTATCAGGATTTCCCTCTTGTTAATGTTATTGGTGAAATAGGCAGATCGCCTATTATCCTGCTGCTTCCTTTGTTTGTTTTTTGTGAGATTGCGATGCTTGCTAAAAATAAACGATTTATGGTTGTGTCAAAGCTGCAGAAATACTTGTTCGCTTTTATTGTTTATTTAACCTTTGTTACCTTAGGCTACATTCTTGTTCAATTCTTGCAGGGGAGTTATAACTTCTGGTCTGAGAGCCTGCTCGGTAAAGGGATAAAGGTCTTAATTTATTTCGCATTAATTCTGCTGTATATCAGGCATATGCAACTGGTGTTCACAAAAATTAAAAGCTTTAAACTCCTGTATGCTAGTTTTTTTGCTGTGCTGAGTCTACTGTTGGTGATTATGATTGTTGAACTAGTTACGTTGCCCAATGCGTTCACCGCCTTGCATTCAGGGAGTAATCCCTACTGGAGGGTGAGGCTGCTTACTTCGGAAAGTAGTACGACGGGAACCATTGTCGTTGCATATTCTTCGGTTCTTGTCTATTTGAGCCCCTATTTAAAACGTTTTGCAATGATTCTATCGAACATCTATGTAGCTGGTTTTTTTCTGTTCTATTTATCTGTTACGGGATCAAAAGGATTTTTAATCGTATGTTTATTGACGTTAATCGTGACGATGATCAAATTTATGGATTTCAGGAAGAAGAGAAACTTTATTGTGCTCATCGGCGTGATCTTAGCTATGTATATGTTTATTGTTTATTTCTCAGCAGGGTTAATCAGCTCATTCAATAACGATATCGAGAACTATACATCGTCATATACGAGGATGGGGACGATTATTATCGCCATCATGACCGTTTTTCATCATCCGCTCGGGGTGGGTACAGGCGCCTACTTAATGTATTTCGATAACTATTTGAATGATTCGATTAGCTTCATGAGTAGGTTCTATTACAACATCTTCGGCATAAGCCAGATCAATGCTGGAGAGCTACTCCAATACACGGGAACGGCTAAAAATTTAGGCGTCAAATCCGGATTTTTCCAATGGTTTATGTTTGGTGGGATCTTCTCACTCGTATTTTTCTATCTGTTAGCCAAAAATTTGATTGCCAAAGTGAAGTCGAGCATTATACTGTTTTTGGCACTTATATTCATGCTGTTCTCATTACTCTTTGTGGCACTTGAGATTAAATATGAGATATGGATGTTGTTCGCATTTATTAGTTCTTTTCTAGGTAAGAAGGAAATAAAACATTCCAATATGTCGGGGGTATCTGAATGAAAATACTTGTTGTATGTAGTGATTTTCCTTATCCCGCCGATCATGGCGGCAGAGTTGATACATGGGGCCGAATTAAGGTGCTCGCCGAGCTCGGATGGACGATCCATCTTGTCGTATGTGGCAAACAAATGCCTACGCCATCGGATATGCAAGTGGTATATCGCTACGTGGAAGATATCAAGCTATGTGAGCGAAGAAGTAAGTTGGTGGATCTGCTCTATATGGTTCCCATGCAGGTGCAATCGCGAAATGAGCTGCGATACGTGAATATTGATGAGGATTATGATTATGTATTGCTGGAAGGCGACTACGTGTATCCCATCCTCAAGAACCCTTTAATCAAACATGCGAATGCTATTTTAAGAGTTCATAACGATGAAGCGGTGTACTTCAAGGCATTAGCTAGAAGCACACCCAATAGGATTCATAAGCTGTATTATCACATGGAGAGCAGCAAGTTCAGTATTTTGCAGAAGAAAATGCTGAAGAAGGTAGATAAGTATTTATTTATCTCCAATAAGGAATTTGTGAATTTCCAAACCCTTCATCCTACAACCAAAAGCTTATTTCTACCGCCTCCTGTCACGAAGGAGACCTTTCTTAAGAGCTCATTTGAGAGCAAACATGTTGTGTTTATCGGGTCCTTATTTATGCCTAATAATCGTGAAGCGATTCAGTGGTATTTGGAACATATTCATCCCTCCATGCTGAAGGAACCAGAGTACAAATTTATTGTGGCTGGAAATAGTAGAAAACAAAGTTTGAGCTGGCTTGATGGTTACGATATGACGAATGTTATCGTGCATGATACACCAGAGAGTCTGGATGACATTTACCAACAGGGATATCTGTTCGTGAATCCGATGCAGAACGGAGCGGGTGTAAAGCTAAAGACGATCGAAGCGATTCAGAATGGATTGCCTGTGATCTCAACATCTATCGGTTGCGAGGGCACTGGACTCGTGGATAACGAGCACATCATGGTCGCAGACAGTCCAGAGGAATTCTACCTTAGAATCAAGCTGCTGTTTGACCATCCGCCAAGAGCGCGAACGCTGCTAGAGTCGTCACAGCGGTTTATTCGTACGCATTATGACCATAAAGAGGTATTAAATCGCTACATCAATTCGCTCCATCCAAGTTATCACATGAAGCAGGTGCTATGAATGGATAAAAGAAAAATAAATGTCATGTTTATCACCCACGCGGATAAAAAGGGAGGTGCTGAGCAAAGTCTGATTCATTTGATCAATTACTTGGATACTTCAAAATATCGAATTTTCCTATTAAGCCCTGAAAATGCGGAATATCTTGGTGAGATTAGGACCGAGTACCAGCATTTTCCGCTTCGCCTAAATAGCATTAAGAAGAAGTTAGGCTTCGGGTATTTGGAAACCGTGTTTCGGATCAAGTCGTTTGTGACAAAAAATCACATGGATATTATTCATGCCAATGGCTGGCGAGCACCGTGGTACGCCGCACCGCTCAAATTTCTAACGAAATGCAAATTAGTCTGGCATCATCGGGATTATACGCATTTGAAAATGTTCAATCGTGTGCTACCACGATTCTTTGATCAGGTGATATGTATTTCACACTTTGTAGCGAACTCGATCCAAGCGGACAATAAGACGATCATATACAATGGTGTCGATCCGGAGCTTGCTTTAACCATGAAGACTCGGCGTTTTATGGAGGATGATACGCTCGTCATTGGAACGTTTGGGCGCATTGTAGAGTGGAAGAGATATCATCTTATGATCGAGGCCGTCAAGAAGTTGGCTGATAACAAGAAGTATAACTGGAAGCTGCTGATTGTAGGCGACACATCTGTCGATGGTTCGGATAGTTATTTCAATGATATGATCCAAAAGGTCAACGAATACGGCTTGGAAGATAACATTATCTTCTGTGGATATCGTAAAAAACCGCTTGAATTGATGAAGGAATGCGATCTGACCATTAACTTCTCGTTAAATGAGCCATTTGGAAGAGTCATTATTGAATCGATGTTAGTACAGACCCCCGTCATCGTGTCAGATTCCGGCGGTGCCCCTGAGATTATTCACCAGACAAAGGGAGGGTTTATCGTAAAGGATGGCGATGTTGAAGAGCTGTATCAGACCATTCAGCGTGTTTACGATCATAAAGTCAACTACCAGGAACTTTCGATCCAAGGTCATACAAGCGTAATGAATGATTTCAACATGAACACGATTGCCCGTAAGGTAGAGAACACCTACCATTTGTTATTGGCTAATCGCATGAAGTCGGAAACGGCGGGATAAATGCATGAGTATCACCATCAAGCAAATCAGTTTAGGTAAATTGTTAGCTGTTCTAAAGGGAGCTGTGATCCTTCCATGGAAGACGAACGCCGTGGGTCGATTGGGCAGAATAACAGGTCGTTTGACGATCAAGAACAAAGGTAAATTCGTAGTCGGAAGGAATGTGTCGTTTCATTCGAAGCCTTTTCAGTCATCGATTTCCGTGAGTAAGCTAGCCACATTGTCGGTGGGAGATAATGTGTTTTTTAACTATGGTTTAGATATTGGATGCACGAAATCGATTCGTATCGGCAGTAATACAATTATTGGTCCGATGGTGAACATGATTGATACCAACTTTCACCCGGTGGATGCGGATGATCGTTCAGAGAGCAAAGATATCGTCATATCGGATAATGTCTGGATTGGTAGAGGAGCTCTTATTCTGCCTGGGGTAACGATCGGGCGTAATACTGTTATTGCAGCAGGCAGCGTCGTAACACGTGATATTCCATCTAATGTGCTGGCTGGCGGTACGCCTGCCAAGGTCATTCGTGAGATTCGTGTGCCAAATGAGTGGATTCGAAGATATAACTGAAGGATCGATGTGAAGCCAAGTTTAGGGAGAGAAATGCGATGAAAGTATGGATGTGGCCGAAATCGAGTGAGTTGAATTTTTACAATGATTTATTAACAAATTCGCTGTGCGGTGCGGGAATGGACATTAGGGATTTGAAGCATGGCAAGTTGTTCTTAAAGGTTGGCCAAGCCAAATCGGGCGATATTGTCCATATTCATTGGATGCACCATGCTTACCAGAATCGAAATCCATTATTGTTTATCGTGAAATCATTCATTTTTACGATGACGATGATTTATTTGAAGCTGCGGAATATCCAGTTGATTTGGACGATTCATAATCTGTATCCGCATAATGCGAAGCATCACAGCATGGAACGTTTCATGCGTCGATTGATATGCCGTTTCTGCAGCAAATTGATTGTCGCCTCGGAGTCGATCAAGCGGAAAGTGATCGCTGAATTTGGTGTTCCAGCGAAGAAGTTGTTTGTGGTGAAACATGGTCATTATTTGGGCGTATACAAGCGGAATGGCCGTAATTTCAGAGAAGAATACGATATTCGCGAGGATGCCGATGTCTACTTATTTCTCGGTGCAATCCAAGCCTATAAGGGTGTCGAGGATCTCATTGAAGCTTTTAATGCCGTGAAGACGAAGCAAACCTATCTCATCATAGCGGGCAAAGCTAACCAAGAAATGCAGGAGTATCTGAAGCGTGTTCAGGATATCGATCATATCATTTTGGAGTTACGCTTTATTCCGAATGAATCCATCGCGGATCTGATCAGCGCTGTGGATGTTATGGTGATGCCCTACAAAGAGATTACGACTTCGGGTTCCGCCATCCTTGGGCTGTCGTTCAAGAAGCTGATTGTCATGCCAAACAATGATTTCATTGATGAATATTTCAAGGAAGATATGGTTGTTCGATACGATCCAGCAGATGATACCGGGCTAAAAAACGCGATGAAAGTGGCATTGAATATGAAAAATGAGAACAAATCACCAAATTACGATGAAGTACTAAAGGAGTTAGAATGGAGCACCATTGCGCAGCAGATCAAAAATGTTTATCAAGGATGGGGATGATCAATGAGGATCACAGTAACGGTAGCCATTTGCACGCATAATCGCGCGAAGGATACAGGAGAAGCGATTGAGAGTGTCTTGCGTCAAAATTATGCTAGCGAGGAAATTGAAATTGTCGTGGTTGATAATCGATCGACAGATGATACGGCTAAGGTGGTGAATGATTTAAGGAAGCGGCACGGTTCAAGGATACGATATATTTTCGAAGAAAAACTTGGATTATCGGTTGCGCGTAATCGGGCAATTCGGGAGGCGATAGGTAAATACATTCTTTTTCTAGATGATGATGCGCTTGCTTCGAGTGACTGGGTGCGGAACATTGTTGACGTGTTTGAGCGTGATTCGACGATTGGATGTGTCGGAGGCAAAATCGATCCGATCTGGGAAGCCGGGGAGCCAGCCTGGATTCCGGAGGAATATCGATCGGTATTCACGATTCTCGATTATTCGAATGAAGTGAAGGAAATGCCGTCTCCGTCGATCCCCTATGGTGCAAATGTTGCTTTTCGCATGAGTGTCTTCCATCATATCAAGCCATTTCGTGAAGACTTGGGACGTGTCGGAACAAATCTATTATCCAGCGAAGAAAGCGAGCTGATTGCTAGATTACGCGGAGGCTACAAGGTGTACTATACACCATTCGCACCGGTTCAACACAAAATCGCCAAAGAACGAACGACAAAGAAATGGTTCTTGAAACGGATTTTCTGGCAGGGCGTAAGTGATGCGGTGAAACGAAAGGATAAAGGCTTCATCGCCGTCCTAAAGAACACGGTTCGAATGCTCCAGGCGATTTTATCCTCGCTGCTCTCGATCTTTCATTTCAAGACTTTTATCCGACAAGTCGTTAAAATATGTTACCGCAACGGTTCACTCGTGGGTATCTTGCGATATAACGGTAGGGGTTGAAGTTAGGTTATGGCAGAGCTCACCATGCATAAAGCGTTAAAGGGTAGTGGACTATTTCAAACAATACTGCGTACGAGTGCAACGAATCTTCTGGTTATGATCATCAGTACGCTGACGTCCATAGTAAGTGCTCGGATGTTCGGGGTCGTGGGCAAAGGGGAGTTTTCGGCTATTCTTTTTTGGCCAACACTGCTCGCAGGACTTGTTGGATTTGGTCTTCCAACCTCACTAATCTATAACTTGAAGCAAAATAAAGGTAACGGAGCTGATTTCGTACGGGCTGGCTTCCTGTTTCAGATCCCAGTCAGTGTGATTGTTGGTATCGTCGCTTGGATCTGGCTGCCAGCATGGCTTGGGAATTATCCGGAGGCTGTTATTCAGACGGCTAGGTGGTACACGGTCCTGATGCTTCCTATATTGCTTGCGGTCAATTTAATATCTGCGCTGGCACAGAGTACAGGGAAATTTAATGTATACAACGGCGTTCGATTATTTTTCCCGTTAATCAATCTAGTAGGACTTTTGATGCTCTGGTCGATGAATAATTTAAGCCTTCATTCCGCTGCACTGGTGTTTCTTGTAACCAGTGTATTTGTCATTTTGTGGGCCTTATACAGCATAAGAGACGAGCTTCGAATTAAGTGGTTCAAGGGACTGGGCAATCTGCAAGCGGCTAAGACATTGTTCGGCTACGGCAGCAAAGTATTTGGCGTGGAGCTGCTCGGGACGCTGTATTCTCAATTCGATAAAATTATTATTCTTTCGATGTTAACCGCAAGAGACTTAGGACTATACACCGTAGTCTATGCGCTATCTCGTGTATTCAACGTTGTTCAGACAGCCATTACGAACGTGATTTTCCCGAAGGTAACCGGCATGGATAAGGATGCGATTATTGCGACGGTGGGTCGGGCGTTCCGGCTTTCGATGCTCTTGATGACGATTGTGGTTATTCCGTGTATGTTCATCGGCCGATATCTAATGGGTGTATTGTTCGGTGCACCTTTTTTAGAGGCGAGCGGGGCCTTTTACATCCTATCTATTGAATGTATTCTCGGAGGTGGTTCATGGATTCTAGCCTCCTCATTTAATGCGATGGGAAGACCTGGGCTGGTATTAGTACGTCAGCTTATTGCCCTGGCCGTAACGATTGGGTTGTTCTTCGTGTTTACGCCATTATACGGGTTGAACGGCATTGCGATTGCGTTACTGATTGGTGCTATCATTCGTTTGGCGGTGACGATGGCAGCGATGCGGATCGTCTTTCAGGTGAAGATCAGTGGCATGTTGTTCGACAAGAACGATTTTCGTTTTCTAGTAGACCAAATAAAAGATAAAACAAAAGGCAAAGGAGCGCGCTGACATGCGAGAGAAACCGAATATGCATCCGATGGATGCATTGAAAAAACGGCTTAGACTTATTTTGAATGTCATCCCCTCGGGATCAAGCATTTATTATATTGATTATCCTGTGTATAACAATGGCGGGGATTTGTTGATCATGAAGGGCGCAGAGGCGTTTTTTAGAGACAACAATATCCACGTTCAAGCGCGCTATAGTGTGCTTGATTTTCCCGAGAAGCTAATGATTCCGAAAGATCAGATCATCGTTCTTCAGGGCGGAGGAAATTTTGGGGATTTATATCCCGTACATCAGAAATTGCGTGAGAAAATCGTGGCTGAATATCCCGACAATCGGATTGTATTGCTGCCTCAGACGATCTTTTATAAGGAAGAATCGGAATACGATCGCACGGCGGAGCTATTTAATAAACATCGAGATGCTCATCTCTTCGTAAGAGATACATTGACCTATGAGTTGGCAATACAGAAATTTCACGGGTGCGGCGTCTATTTATGCCCTGATATGGCGCATCAACTATGGCCCATTTCGCCAACAAGCAGCCCAGGAAAAGAACGACTATGCTTCTTCCGTACCGATATCGAGAAAACGAAGGATCAGCTGCAGTTCGAATCGGATGGGAAGGGAGATTTCTTAGACTGGGCTTCCTTATACAACCGAGTGGAGAAAAAATCGATCAAAATGATCGCGGGTGTTATGAAAAAAGGCAGCGGACCGTTACCGATGCATACGATCTGGGACAAGTATAGCGATTACTTGGTGAACAAAGCTGTTAAGCGTTTCAGTGATTATCGGAACATACAGACGTCAAGACTCCATGGTCATATCCTAGCTTGCTTGATGGATAAGCCCAATATGCTGCTCGATAACTCCTATGGTAAAAACTCTAACTACTATAATACGTGGACCAGCGGAATCGAAACCGCCCAACTTGTCGTGAGTACCCCTAAGATGGCGAGACGAAATGAAGAAGCAACGCTTAAAAAAACAAAGCTGATGCTTTCGAAGTGAACTAACAAAACAAAGCTGATGCTTACGATGTAAGTTTTTATGCGAAGTAAAAGCAAGAAGTCGAGCTACATAAAAACTTTTAGGAGGAGTCACTATGAAAATTGTTCTTCTATCCGGGGGATCAGGTAAACGCCTATGGCCGTTATCGAATGAATCACGCTCCAAGCAATTTTTGAAGGTGCTGGGAAATGCGGATGGTGAGCGAGAATCGATGGTACAGCGCGTATGGGGGCAGATTTCTAGAGCTGGACTTCGCGATCATGCCTATATCGCCACGAGTAAATCTCAAGTTGAAATGATTCAATGCCAACTCGGCAATGAGGTCGATGTTATCGTTGAGCCGGAGCGAAGAGATACCTTTCCTGCGATCGCCTTGGCAGCTACCTATTTATACTCGGTGCAAAGCGTTAGCCTAAATGAGACTGTCGTTGTTATGCCTGTTGATCCGTACGTGGAGGAGTCGTTCTTCCATAAGATGAAGGAGCTTGATCAGGTTCTTAACGAATCGGGTGCGGATTTGGCGCTTATGGGCGTAAAACCAACGTATCCATCTGAGAAATACGGATATATCGTTCCAAATATCGGTACACAGGCTGAAGAGCCTTTCATAACCGTACATAGTTTTCGAGAGAAACCCCGCGAGGAAGAAGCGGCAGCCATGATTGAGCAGGCTGCGCTTTGGAACTGCGGTGTTTTTGCTTTTAAGCTGGATTTCCTCATTAATATGCTAATCGAGAATGGATATCCGATCCAATACGACGAGATGTCGAGGCAGTACGGAAGGCTTCCGAAGAATAGCTTTGACTACGAAATCGTGGAGAAAGCGAATCATATCGTCGCGCTGCCTTATCAGGGGGAGTGGAAGGATCTGGGTACGTGGAACACGCTTACGGAAGAGATTGAGAGCTCGCTCATCGGTAAAGGAATCCTTAGTGGTGAATCTCATAATACACATGTCATCAATGAACTTGATATCCCGATTACGCTTCTTAACCTATCCAACGTTGTCGTTGCCGCAAGTCCGGATGGCATTCTGGTCTCGGACAAGGCCGCAAGTCCGATGATTAAAGAGGTGATGAAACATGCAGATCAGCGGCCGATGTATGAGGAGCGGCGCTGGGGACGTTACCGCGTACTCGATTATTTGAAATATCCAGATGGAAAAGAAGTGTTGACCAAACGAATCTGTATCGCACCGGGCCAGAATTTAAGTTATCAATATCATCTGCTTCGAGATGAGGTATGGACGGTCATTGCAGGTTCTGGGGAAATGGTTCTCAATGGTAAGCACTTCTTAGTGAATTCAGGAGATGTCTTAGTTATTGCGAAAGACACTAGACATAGCCTGCGTGCAGAAACGGAAATGGAAATCATCGAGGTACAGACCGGGACGGAGCTTATAGAAGAGGATATTGTGAGGCTCGCCTTTGATTGGAATGAGATTAAACAACTGTGCACCTAGTGAATGAAACAAAGCCAATGAAGGAGTGTTAAGAATGAACATTACGGTTATCGGAACCGGTTATGTAGGACTTGTATCAGGCGTTTGTTATGCGGAGATCGGCAATCAGGTCATCTGCGTCGATAAGGATCCACGCAAGATTGAAATGCTGAACGCAGGGGAGATCCCCATTTATGAGCCGGGATTGAAAGAATTGGCTGCGGTCAATCGCACAGCGGGGAAGCTATCGTTTACGGGAGATTTAGCTAGTGCTGTTCGACAATCGGACGTTATCATCATCGCGGTAGGTACGCCTCCGTTACCAAATGGCGAAGCCAATCTCGCGTTTATTGATCAAGTGGCTCTTGAAATCGCAGAAGCGATGAACGGACACAAAATAATTGCTGTGAAAAGCACGGTGCCTGTAGGAACGAATGAACGGCTCGCCCAATTAATACGATCGCGCACGAATCACGATTTTGACAGTATCTCGCTGCCAGAGTTCTTGCGAGAGGGATCCGCGATTGAGGATACGCTGCATCCCGACCGGATCGTGATTGGAGCCGAATGCCAAAGCGCTGCCGATACGATGGTGCAGCTTCATAAGCCGTTGACGGAGCAAATCGTCGTGACGGATATTCGTAGTGCCGAAATGATTAAATACGCGTCCAATGCCTTTCTAGCTACGAAAATCTCGTTTATTAACGAGATTGCGAACATTTGCGAGAAGGTCGGGGCGGACGTGACCAAGGTTGCGGAAGGGATGGGCCATGATAAACGGATTGGTCCGTCGTTCCTCAAGGCAGGAATTGGGTATGGAGGATCTTGTTTCCCAAAAGATACAAGTGCGCTCATTCAAATTGCGGGTCATGTCGATTATGAGTTCAAATTGCTGCGTTCTGTTGTGGAAGTGAATCAGGATCAGCGATTTAATGTCATTCGTAAGCTGGAGACCATTTTTCATGGCGAGTTGAAAGGGAAGACGGTTGCCGTATGGGGGTTAGCGTTCAAACCAAACACCGATGACGTGCGCGATTCACCGGCTTTGGAGATCATTCAGCACTTGGTTGATCAGGGTGTGAAGGTAAAAGCCTACGATCCTATTGCGATGGATAGTTTCCAAGCTTTATTCGGTAAGGATGGCGTTGAATGGTGTTCGAGCGCGCTAGAAACGGCTCAAGATGCGGATGCGTTGTGCTTGTTGACGGAGTGGGATGAGTTCGCATCGGTAGATCTTTTAAGATTGCAAAATGTATTGAAACAGCCGATTCTCATAGACGGACGTAATGTGTTCAAAGAGGAGAATTTGTTAGGGACGGATTTCATCTATTACTCCGTGGGTCGTCCGAATCTAAATCAAGGTGTTAAACAGCCAATGCCTGTTTTGTAATTGCAATAACTATTCTATTAAGGGGTTGAAATCTTGAATAAGTTAACGTTTACGAAGAAAATGACCGTGTCTACCATTGCAATATCTATGCTTGCGGTTTCGCTTGGAGGATTACCACTTAGTCAGAAAGGTTTCGCAGAGAAACTAAATTTTATTCAAACGGTGAATGCTGCGGATGTATCGCCGTTGTCGGCATCCCTATTTGAGCAAATAAAAAAGTGGTATGCTGCTCTTGCAGCTGGAGGTCCGCAGGATGTACAGGATGTAATTAGCTTGCGGGATGAACTGGCCCAGTTTGATTGGATAGCCAATAAAGAACTGATTGATCCGATATGGAAAAAAGTGATTGCTAAGCTTCCTGCTAATATCGATCAGGCGGAACTGAAGGCAAGTCTATCCCGTCTCATCAAGGCGATCGGCTCGATACAATCGATGGCGGATATCGAGGCACTTCGGACCAATCCTGAATTCCGAGCGACGCTGAAGCTGATCGCAGCTGCAGTTGGGGACGAGAACCTTAAAATGGATGATCTTTTGGTCTTCTTATTTGGTGACGGTGGGAGCCGCGAGGGTTTGGAAGGAAAAGTTAGCAGCAAGCTTAGCAAAATGTCAGTGATGCAATTGATACAATTAATAGGCAATAGCAAAGGGATAACGGAGATTGTACTACAAGCGATGGATCAACAACTCCGTGAACCAGATGTCTATAAGATCAGCTCGATTCTTAAGAAATTGGATATTTCATCGAAAGATATTAGAACGTTGGTGATGAACCTTCAGGCCAAACTTAAGAAGGGGGATGCCGCACTTCAGGCGTTAAGCTTTGCTTATCTACGTTCATCCACACAGGCATCAACAGAAATTAGTGAAAATGGACGTCAGCATGTATATCATTTGAAAATGTTTGGCGTGGATATTCCTTCTTTTGTATTGAAATGGTCGAAGGTATCGGGTAGCGAGCATGTGACGGTATACTCTAGTGGGATGGTCACGATCCCTGAAGGGGTTCAGAGCGGATCGGCCGTAATCCAAGCGAAGCTTGTTAGTCCAAATGGAGGACCTGCCAAAGTCATCTTCGAGAAAGAAGTGACACTGACAGATACTTCTGCTCCGGAAGAAAATGTGTTCCCTGTGGCGGAATACCTGAAACGACTGGAGAAGATTCGTATTGCGCTCGTTGCAGGAGGCTCTACTGATGTAAATAGTGTCCTGAAGTTGCGAGATGAGATTATGGGGCTTGATTTAGGAAAGAACCAGGCCTTGATTGATCCGATCTGGAAACCGATAGCGAAAAAACTTCCATCTTCCGTAGATCAAGCAGAGCTGAAGCGGAATTTGCTCCAGATGATGCAAGCGATCGGATCCCTTCCATTTGATGTAGAAGCGTCTCAGTTGGAGTCGATTCGAGCGAACCCAGAATATCGGGCGACGTTGAAAACGATCGCGAAGGTTGCTGGAGTTCCTACACTTACCGTCGACGATATCCTCATTATGATGTTCGGCGATGGCAAAGCTCACGGAGGCGTAGAAGCAACCGTTCGTAACACGCTAGCTTCTATGAGCTCGAAAGAATTAGCCAAGGTATTAAATAGCAAAAATACGCTAGCCATCATTCAAAGCACAGCATTGGCAAAAGTACTCAATGATACGAAGGGGTATACGCTAAGCAAGGCATTGTCGAATCTGGGTGTTAAACCGGCTGATGTAGCTACCGTGATACATCAAGTGAAGGATAAGCTTAAACATGAGGAGTCGGCCTTTAAAGCACTGAGTGCGGCATTTGTTCGCTCCGAAACAGAATCAACGGTTAAGATCTCTGATCACGGACGTCAGCATCTATATGGTTTGACAGTCCAAGGCGTAGAACTACCTTCCTCTAGCCTGAAGTGGAAGAAAGTATCAGGAAGCAAGGATGTTAAGGTAGATTCGAACGGTAAAGTAACCATTTCCAAGAAAGTTGCGACAGGAACCGCGGTGATTCAAGCATCTCTTGATAATTTCTTGGGAGGTAGCTCGAAGGTTATCTTTGAGAAAGAGATCACACTTGTAAACGACGATGCTGCGAATGATCCAAAAGTGTTGATCCAGAATATTCTGAAGTCATTCGAAGGTAAGTTAGCTGATATTAAAAAGAGATTCGATGCGACAACCATAGATTCGGAAAAGGTTCAGTTCATTCTAGAAGTAATTCAAGCTGGAAATGATAGCTTCGAGCAGATTAATAAAGTAGAAGGGCCTAAAGGGCTTAAGAACGAAGCCATTAATAAGGTGAAAAAACAGGTTAATGAGATGATTAATGTAATCATCGATAGTTTAATGAAATTCTAAACATGAGCCAACCCTCCTTGAAGAAGGAGGGTTGGCCTATTCCATATTTCACAAGAAAGTGGTGAGTGCATAATGATGGGAAAACAACGTATACGAAAAAAAAGACGCCGTCGAATTCAGAAACAGAACATTCCAATAGCGATTTTATCTTCGATTACAATTATATTGATTTTCGTATGGGGCGGACTGTACTGGAAGGAATCTACAAAGACAGCGCTCATTGATCCAACGGGAGAGTATGGATATAATTGGGAAGAGATGGAGGAATTACCTCAAATAGGTTCAAAGGATACAACGATCACACCGGTTGCGAGTGGCCAAGCAGGTGTACAACAAGTACCAGAAGGTGCTAAGCAGCCGGAAGCGGCCAAGCAGGAAATAAAGACAGAGCAGCCAGAAGCACCAACCAAGCAGGTAAAAGATAATGAGCAGCTGGAAGCAGCCAAGCTGACAAAAGGACCTGTGACGAAATCGAATGAGCAAAGCAAAGCGAAGTCAGATACGTCGAAGCAATCTGGAACATCAGACAGCATCGACACGAACTCCAAAACAAGTTCTCAGTCGGAAATCATAGCGTCTAAGGAATCTAAATATGAACAAGAATTGGTGAAGCTTAAGGCGAAAAGTATGAAGGATATGAATGTCATCTTAGAAGGAGCGGAGACGAGTATCCAGCAGCTAGATAAGACAAATCCTATCGAGGTTCAAGCTTGGCAAGACAAAATAACGAATGAGATATCCAATGCCGAATCTACATGTGAAAGGAATTATCTAGCTCTAATCCAATCAGCAGAAAAGGACTCTGTGTCTGCGAGTAAGATTGATGAGTGGACACTAACGTATAACGCGTTATACGTGAAGCTTCAAGATGAATCGAGAGCGAAGTTGCAAAATTTAATGGGGGAGTAATTTAATGATCCTTTGGTAAGCTGCGATCACGGATCACACGTTCGAGCAATACACGAATGAGGTCCAGATCGTCTTTTTCCAAAGGAATCCCATCCCAATGAAGTTGTTTGTAATTTAAATATTCTTTTGCATTATGATTTAATTCTTCTGGTGGCTCAGGATAATCAGTAAGCCCAAGAAGATAATCCGCTGACGTACGAAGTTTCCGAGATATAGTATGTATGGATTCTAATGTTGGTTGGCGGTACCCCGATTCATAACCTGCGTAGGTACTCTTTGCAACTCCAACGAAATCGGCTACTTCTTGCATGGTCAATTTTCTATCTTTACGCAATTGTTTAAGTCGCTTCGCGAACATCCCCAGGCCCCCCTCTTATACACAGAATACCACTTTCGTTAAGTGAGATACTTATGTATAGCCCATTCAATTAAATGCAACCATAATTATAGCATGTTACCTAGACGTGTGCACAATGAAGAGTAAATTAATTAATACCCAAAAAAATCCCCAGCCGTTAATAGGGCTGGGGATTTTAAATTAAAACATTTAGAATACTTGAACGACCTCTTGCACGCCTTCAACCTCTTCAACCAATGCGCGCTCGATACCTGCTTTTAATGTAATTGTGGAACTTGGGCAGCTGCCGCAAGCACCCATCAATTTCAATTTCACGATACCGTCTTCGACGTCAACGAGTTCAACGTCACCGCCATCACGTTGTAAGAACGGACGAAGTTTATCTAGAACTTCAAGCACTTCATCATACATGTTTGTCGTAGTATTTTCACTCATTTGCTTCAACTCCTTTCTCACCTTATTATAGTATAAAGAAGTTCAAATTTAAATGGCTAAACGAGTAGGTGACTTCGAATGCGTCCAATTATTGAATTTTGTGCCGGCAATATGCATCATGGAACCGATCACGTGATGAAGAACCTACAAGGCGATCCCGCCTATGAGGTCATTGAATACGGCTGTTTAGGGAATTGTGGTGAATGCTACTTATTCCCATTCGCATACGTTAACGGCGAGATTACAGCCGCAGAAACTGCAGATAAATTATATGATGCCATTATACAAATGATCCGTTCCTACGAACAATGAGTAAGATAAAAGCTTCGACCTTATCCGAAATGATGCTTGGATCTCCACAGAACGCCCATTTTCAATAAACGCGGCACTCTTCCTTTCATTGTACGATTACCCATAAGACCAAAACCAGATTTTTTACCCAGTGAACCAAGTGTTCCTTTTAGTTTCATCTGACCCAGCTTCGGCACTTCATTCTTCCATAAGGCTTGTACGACTTCTGCGACTTGTTCGCCTTGTGCTCCAGCAGCTTGAGCGCTAGGAGAGAAAGAGAGGCTGGCACAATCGCCAACAACGTACACGTCTTTGTGGTTCGGAATTTGGAAGTGATCGTTGAGCAGCACACGCCCTTGTTTATCTTTGGCCACATCTAAATCTTGAACGAGCTTCACGGGCTGAATTCCGGCGGTCCATACCGTCACATCACTGTAAATCACGCCGCTCTGGTGGATAATGCCGCCTTGTTCAATCTGCTGCGTTGAAATATGGGAGCTTAGATCGACATGATGTTCATGGAACCATTCCGACACGAAAGAGGACAGCTTTTCAGGAAATGCCGAGAGAACGCGAGGACCGCGGTCAATGATACGAATATTCAGATCCGGCCTGCTCTCACGAAGCTCTGCTGCAACTTCAACGCCGCTAAGGCCTCCACCCATAATATTGACATGTCCGTATGGTTTAATATCATTCAATTTCTGGTAGGTACTGCGCGTGCTAGATAAAGACTGGATACTCTCCGTAAATTGCTCAGCACCGGTAATGCCATGGTAATTGTCCGTACAACCAAGAGCGATAACCAGTTGATCATAAGGAATAACTTCTTCTTCGTTCAAATATATAAGTTTGCCCTGTAAATCGATGCGCGTGATATCCCCGTATTTCAATTCAATTCGCGGATCTGTCGGAAAGGCAACGCGAATCTGAAGATCAGATGCAGTTCCTGCTGCCAGTGCGTAATACTCAGTCTTTAGTCCTTGATAAGGCTGGCGATCAATTAACATGAGGGATGTATCTATTGGTAGTTCCCCTTCAAGCAATCGATTAGCAACTGCAAGGCCGCCGTAGCCTCCGCCCAGGATGACAAAATTTTTCATGAGTAACTCTCTCCCCGTATGCCCCGATTAAATGAGGGTGATGTTCTTATTCATATACTTTAATTTCATTATAGAAGGTATCCCGTTCAACCGGAATGCGTCCAGCACCTTTAATTAACCAAGTCAGTTCTGCACGAGTAAGACCTTCCGGTGTAAGTGCGCCAGCGGCATGACTGATACGTTCTTTTACAATCGTCCCGTGGGCATCCGATGCGCCGAACGTTAATGCCATTTGCGTGAGCTGCGTGCCAATATTAATGAAATAGGCTTTGATATGTTGAATGTTATCCAGCATTAATCGGCTGATCGCAATGGTCTTCAAGTCTTCAAAGGCCGAGTTCCGACGGCGAATATCAGCAGATTTACTCTTAGGCTGCATGGATAGCGGGATAAATACCATAAATCCGTTCGTCTCATCCTGCAAGTCACGAATTTGAAGCATATGGCGAACCCGATCCTCATGGCTTTCAATGGATCCGTATAACATCGTTGTATGTGTTTTGAGACCTAATTGGTGAGCAACGCGGTGTACTTCAAGATAGCGATCCACGTTTGCTTTATCGACATGCATTTTCTCCCGGTATTGATCGGATAGAATTTCGGCACCGCCGCCTGTTAAGGTTTGGAGCCCCGCATCCATCAATTGGCGCAGCACCTCTGCAATACTTAACCCGCTGATCCGTGTGAAAAAGTCAATTTCTGCCGCTGTATAAGCTTTTAGCGTAACATCTGGGTATTTCTCATGCAAAGCGCGAAGGGAGTCTACATAGTATTGGAACGGAACATGTTGATTATGCCCTCCTACGATATGGAACTCACGAACGCCAGGATGAATATGTTGATCGACATAAGCAATCATTTCTTCGGCTGACAGGGTATAAGCACCTTCATCGCCAGCGTCCTTGCGGAAGTTACAGAATGCGCAGCGTGACTCGCAGACATTCGTGAAATAAAGACTCATATTCTCGATAAAATATACTTTCTTCCCATTCTTTCTTAAATTAACTTCATTAGCCAGTTGACCAATGGTTAGAATGTCGTCACTTTCATACAAGTAAACGCCATCTTCAAGATCAAGACGCTGTCCATTTTGTACTTTCTCAATGATTTTCGCCATGCGTTGATCGGTACTGCTCGTTACCAAGGTAGACATAATTCTGATCCTCCTTATGTGATTAGAATTCCAAAGCGTTATACATCCTATGTTGCAATTTGTATGTGAATTTTCTTACAAGCTAGAACATTAAAGCCTAAAAATTTCATTAAAAAATGACCAAAAATTGTCCGGTCGTACACTCATTATAAACCTCCTGTCTGAGCTGGGCAAGAGAATGTGACAAAAAAAGTAAAACTGAAAGAGGGGGAGGTCGGTTCCCACTTGTGACGATTTGCGTAGTTATGTATACTGAAGATACAGTGAAAGTTATAGTTACTGAAGGAGGGAAATCCCATGATTCATATTAGTGATACAGCAGTTGAAAAAATACAAGAGATGCTTGCTCAGGAAGAAATCCCGAACATGTTCTTGCGTCTAGGCGTGCAAGCTGGAGGATGCAGCGGTTTTACGTACGGTATGGGCTTCGATGATGAGCAGCACTACGATGATAAAGTATTTGAAATTAAAGGCTTAAAGGTTGTTGTTGAAGGCGAGAGCATTCAGTATCTTGACGGTCTTGAAATCGATTTTGAAGAATCCGGCATGTCGGGTGGTTTTACCATCAATAATCCGAATGCAACAGCAACATGTGGATGTGGTTCATCGTTCCGTACAGCGAAGGATGCAGGTAAACCAGCTCCGGAACAATGCTAACGAACGCGATGCGAAAATAGAAAACCTCCTGGAAGGGTGCCGTCGATCAGCATCCAATCCAGGAGGTTTTTATTGTGAAGAAAAACATGGAGTTATAAGTAGGTCATTAACCAGGGGGCAATCCCTAGCGTCAAGAAAGCAGACAAGATCATGGAGATGGTTGCTATTGCCCCGGAGACGTCGCTAAGGTCCAAAGCTTTACGAGTTCCGGCGTTGTGTGCACTCGTGCCAAGCAAGACGCCTTTGGCGATATCATTGCGAATGCGTAAAGTTCGAATGACGAGCGGGCCGATCGTCATGCCAAGCAATCCCGTAATCAGAACGATGACCGCTGTAATGGACGAAATCGCACCAATTTGGTTCGAGACGACGATTGCGATCGCGGTTGTCGTTGAACGCAGCATGAGGCTCGACATCAAGGAGCTGTTCAAGTGAAGCAGGTGAGCAATACCTAGTGAAGCTAGGAATCCCATAACTGAACCGCCAAGCGTCCCAACGATCACTTTGACAGCATGCTGTTTCAGAACATTGAAGTTTTTATATAAAGGAACCGCAAGCGCAACCGTTGCTGGCCCCACCATATTCGTGAGCCATTTACCACCCGTGTTGTAAGCATCATAGGAGATATCTGCTTTGACAAGGATAAAGATCAGAATCAATGGCGTAACAAGCAGTGGAGACAATAGGACAATCGGTTTGATCTGATACAACCGTTTGGATCCCCAATAAATGAGGACGGTCAGCAATAAGTAAGCGATCGCTGTTATCATCCTTCATTCCGCTCCTTTTGGCGTCCGAATAACAAGGGAAGCATGCCTGCTGTCATCATGACGATTAGGGTACTTACGAGAATGACGACAAGTATACTCCAGCCATTGGTCATCATTAAATCTTTGAATTTGATAATCCCCGCAGCAGCTGGGATAAAGAATAACAGCATCTCAGCGAGCAGCCAATTGGATCCGCGTTCGATCCAGGTTAGCTTGATTACGCCAGTCTGTAGAAGAATGAAGATCAGGACCAGTCCTAATATACTTCCCGGTATGGGAAGATGTAAGGCCTGTGCTGCTTGATCCATAATGAAATATACCGCGTAGAGGAAGCCTATTTGTAATACAGCAATACTGAATTTTTTGATCGACATGGTGATCCTTCTCTCGTGCAAATATGAAATGTAAAGGAATGAAATGTTTTCATACAAAGTATACGGCTGTTAAGGCTATAGGTAAAATACATATGTAGAATGTCAGTTATTCCATTTTGGAATAGATGGGAGGAACCGATGGATATTCGTCATCTTCAATATTTTATCGAAGTGGCACTCACGGGGAGTTTTACCAAGGCTGCGGAAACGCTGCGTGTCAGTCAACCAACGATCAGTAAAGTGGTCAAAGATATGGAAGAAGAGTTAGGTATCTTATTATTCAATCGTACGGGAAAAAAAGCGGAATTGACGAATGAAGGTCAGATGATTTTTAACCAGGCCAAAGATATCGTGAATTCCTTCGATAACCTTTCGTCCGCATTAAGCCAAGCAACGCATTTGGTGAAAGGAAAGCTTCGAATAGGTCTGCCTCCCATGGCCGGAGCGGGGTACTTTCCAGAAGTGATTGGACAATTCCACGAACGTTATCCAGGGATTATGCTGGAGCTTATCGAGTACGGAGCTAGAAAAATTGCCGAGGATATTGAGAATGGGGCGCTTGATATCGGCGTTGTCTTATTGCCTACCAAACATGATGTGTATCATTCCATTCCGATTGCGGACGAAAAATTGAAGTTGATTGTGCATTCAGAGCATCGCCTAGCGGCACAAACGGAGGTCTCGTTATCGGAACTCGCAGCGGAAGCCTTTATTATCTTCCGTGAGGATTTCTCGCTGCATGAACGTATCATATCGGCATGTATCAGCTCCGGGTTCCAACCACGTGTGGTATGTGAAAGCTCGCAATGGGATTTTATTGGCAATTTAGTTGCGGCGAAGCTGGGGATCGCATTGCTGCCAGAGAATATCTGCCGTCAGATGAATCCGGAGCGAATTGCCACCTTGTCGCTTGTTCAGCCGGAAATTCCATGGAAGCTCGCGTTTATTTGGCGGAAAGATGTATATCTCTCATTCGCAGCCAAAGAATGGATTCGCTTCGTACAGACGATTTATCCAAACAAAGAAGGCTTTCTCCCATGAGGAGAAAGCCTTTAATTATGTATTTTCTATCACATCAGAACGTATTTTCTTATAAAAATTTCATATTCAGCATGGCGTAAATCATTCCTGTTGCCAGAACGGCAAAAGTGACGAATGCGGTACCGATACCGCGTTTACGATCTATCAACATCTTTACACCTACGATAAAGATGGCGATGGTCACGAGTGCCAGAATGATCGCCATGGCGTAATAGCTAATGGAGTATAGCCCTTGTACGAATTGTTCCACGATGCATGTGCCCCTTTCCTAAAATATGTAACAGATATCCTTATCATATCTTGAATTTTAGGATTTATCTATCTAAATTCAGGCATTCGCCGAGGACAAACATACAAGAGGTATGCCCTTTGATTGAGTATGTATATGTATACTCTTAGAAAGGGGATAGCGGAATGGCTGGAAGAAGGCTGGCTAACAAGTGGTTAAAGACTGCCGTGCTTTTATCCGACCCCACAATAGCCCAACATATACCTCAGACTCGACGGTATAATGCTGCCAATCTGAGATCTATGTTATCGCAATTCGGCATGGTTGTCATAAAACCAATTGTTGGCGGGGGAGGTTACGGGGTCATCAAAGTCACCAAGGAAGGGGGGACTTATGCGTACACGGCCATGTCACGTCGCCGCTCTTTCTCCAGTTTCAATGGAATGTTCCACGGATTAAGTGCAGTGAAGAAGAGACGCAAATACATTATTCAACGGGGTATACACCTAGCTAAAATAGGAGGACGGCCGATCGATTATCGTGTGAAGGTCGTGAAGGTTGGAAGTCAGTATTGGGAAGTACGTTCGATGGTCGGCCGTTTGGCGCGGCGAGGATTATTCGTGACGAACTTGTGCAAAGGCGGGTCGAGGTTAACAGCAGCTCAGGGAATAAGAGGATCCTTTTCAAGTAGTATGGTAAAAGTGAAAAAGAATGAAATGCGGCACTTAACGGTGTTGTCGACGACGAAGCTCGAAAGAAGGTTCCCTGGGTTAGGAGAACTAGGATTTGATTATGGAATCGACTTAAATGGTAAAATATGGATATTTGAAGTGAATACTCGTCCGCAATAAAGGAAGCTTCTTCTCTCTATCTACCATATTATATGATAGTTTTAATTATTGGTGATAGGCATTCTAATAGAAGTTTTTTATAGAGCTTTCCGGTTACAAGCCTGTGAATAACTATTATCCACATGTTAAATAGCGTGAAAACACGTTATTTTTAGGTTGTTAACAAATTACTCACAGGATCTCCACAAGTGTTTGTGGATAACCGGAACGCTTGTTCTCTTCAAAAGGAGCGTGTATAGTAGTAATCAACAACAGGTAAAATTAGTAAAAAGGAGCATGTGTCATGTCCATTCTATCTGATGAACTTTTGGTAGAATCGTATTACAAGGCTATTGAGCTAGATTTGGAAGTCGAGTTCATCACCTTATTGTTAGCCGAAATTCATAAACGTCAGTTACCCGTGTATATATAAAAAGCTTCAACTTCTCCGTACACCATCCATTAACTCCATTCATGAATCCGGCACTGGTAATAGCGCTGACATGGATCACAATACAGCAGATGCGTGCAGACGGACACGTCTTCCTGGGTTGTTTCTGACGTTGAGCTCTCGAGCACATCATCACCAGCGTATGGACTGTAGGGCCCTTCATAATCCTCTAATTTTCCATAATCAATCGTGACAAGTGAACAAGCAGGGCAAGTAATGTTGGATATCATAAGACCGTTACATAAAGGGCAATAATAAGACAAGGGTACCCCACCTCCGTAAGAAAATCTTTAGAAGGTAGGATACCCTTTATTGTTGATTCATATCATAGAATGATACGGACCGATTACACTTTCATGCTGCTGCTGTGTCCTGGGGACAATTTCGCACTTGGATCAACATATACTTTCGCATTGTTAATCGCCGTTGGTGCTTCACCGAACCCAACCGCAATCAGCTTCAATTTGCCAGGGTACGTGGTGATGTCACCCGCTGCGAAGATACCCGGAATGTTCGTCTCCATGCGTGTATCCACAACAATGGATCCACCTTCAATGTGGATACCCCATTCGGCAATTGGACCCAAGGAGGATACGAAACCGAAATTGATGATGACGGCGTCGACATCTAACGTTTGCGTTTCTTTGGTCTTCACGTCAGCAAGGGTCACTTGCTCAATGCGATCATCCCCATGAAGGCTAACGATTTCAGTCGGCGTGACGACATTCACTTTGGAAGCCATGAGACGCTCTACGCTGTGCTCATGCGCACGGAATTTATCACGACGATGAATCAGCGTTACTTGTTCTGCAATCGGTTCAAGCATAAGGGCCCAATCCAGTGCAGAGTCGCCCCCGCCGCTAAGCAGTACCTTTTGACCAGCAAATTGCTGCAGGTCGCTAACGAAATAGTGAAGATTTTTCTTCTCATATTTGGAAGCTTCCGGTAGCTCTAGGCGACGTGGTTCAAATGCGCCAACGCCAGCCGTAATAATAACCGCTTTGGCATAATGGACTTCTTTATCTGTAGTGATTTCAAAAAGACGCTCGTCTTTCTTCACCACATTTAATACTTTTTCTTCCAAACGAATATCGGTTTGGAACATTTTCATTTGCTCGCTGAGGTTATCGACAAGCTCTTGTGCAGTAACTTTGGGAAAGCCTGCTACATCGTAAATGTATTTTTCAGGATATAATGCTGCCAACTGTCCGCCAAGTTGCGGCATGCTTTCGATAAGTTTGACGGATGCTTGGCGCATACCTCCATAAAAGGCTGCAAACATACCGGCAGGTCCGCCACCGATGATAAGGATATCAACGGGCTCTTGAGTAGATAGGTTTTGTTGGTCCACAGGGGCACCTCCGAAATTTCAATTTAATTTGTCACATACTTTTTTTATTATAAGCCTCATTGATGTGGAATGAAACCTATTTTCAGTTGTTTTTGCAGTAAATTAACTTAATCGGGGTACAAAAAAAATTAAATGTAGAATTGTCGAAGTATTTTCGAAAAAAGCTTGATATTATGGATAAAAATAAGTATCATTTCAGATGGGTTAATAAACCAGTTGTCGAATTGTGACCGAGATTGTTACACTGCATTCATCACAAGTTGGAGACAATTGCGTATAAATTGGATAAACCACTAATTTTTTTGTATTTCAAGTGTAATTTTTCACAAATAATTTTGTCATTATATATAATAAATAACTTGAAGGATTGGATGGGATTAGAATCATGAGTAACATTCCAAAAATTGTGATCTTAGGAGCGGGGTACGGCGGTATTCTTACAGCTCAACGTCTCCAAAAAGAGTTGAACTATAATGAAGCAGACGTGACGCTTGTGAATAAACATGACTACCACTATTTTACCACGCATCTTCACATGCCTGCTGCAGGTACGGATCATATGGAAAATGCACGCGTGTCCATATCGAAATTAATCGATGAGTTCAAGATTGACTTCGTGAAAGCGACTGTATCACAAATCCGTACGCAAGAGAAGAAAGTATTGCTTGAAGACGGAAGCGCATTATCCTACGATTACCTTGTGATTTCTGTCGGTGGCGAGACGGAAACATTCGGCATCCCAGGTATGAAAGAATATGCGATGAGTATCCGCAGCATTAACTCCGTGCGTATGATCCGCCAACATATCGAATATCAATTTGCATCTTACAAACAAGACGAGAGCCGCCTGGATCGCTTGACTTTTGTTGTCGGCGGCGCCGGGTTTACGGGAATTGAATTTGTATCTGAGCTTGCGGACCGTATGCCTGAATTATGCAAACAATACGACGTAGATCCTTCCCTTGTGAAGATTTATAATGTAGAAGCTGCTCCAACTGCACTGCCTGGGTTCGATGCAGAGCTAGTTGAATACGCGATGAATGTATTGCAGAATAAAGGCGTTACGTTCAAAATCGGCACACCTATCAAAGAAGCTACACCTGAGGGCGTTATCGTTGGTGAAGGTGAATTGATTAAGTCAGCAACGGTTGTATGGGCTGCTGGTATACGCGGAAATCGTATCGTGGAAGAAGCAGGGATTGAAACCATGCGTGGCCGCGTGAAAATCGATGATTATCTGCGGGTTCCTGGTCAAGACAATATCTACGTGATTGGCGACAACTCGTTGATGTTCAATCCAGAAGGTCGTCCTTACCCGCCAACAGCACAAATTGCGATGCAACAAGGGGTTACTTGCGCGAACAACATCGTTGCAGCGATTCGCAACCAACAACCGGTTAAATTCGTATTCAGCAACAAAGGTACTGTAGCATCCCTTGGTAAAGGCGAAGCCATTGGTATCGTAGGTACGAAGAAATTCAAAGGATTTACCGCAGCGCAGTTGAAAAAAATGATCGATATTCGCTACCTATTCATCATCGGCGGCATTCCGCTTGTGTTGAAAAAAGGGAAGTTCCTATAAGATGCGACATTGCAGTGTACAAGTTCGTGGACTCCTGACGCGTGACGAATTGGATCGGTACAATGCATTGATGGAAGTTGGTTCATACCTCGAATCTCAGACTCGTTATGATTTAGCGTATCATGTGCAGCGCGAGGTGGATATGTTAATTCAACCAGCTATTGAACGTCTGAAGGAAAAGGGCCGTGCACGTGACCGGGCGACGGAAGAATTCCTTGAAACGTTGAATCAAGAAGATGAAGATTAAGATCAAGCCTGTTAAGCTTCGTGCTTAACAGGCTTTTTTGCGCATCTGAAAGCTCCCGGTTTTTTCCAGGGTCTTCTCATAGCCGTAGATTTCGGCTTTATTGCAGGACTCCGCTTCCTAAGATCTTTGTATGAACAGTAACATGGAACTCAGCATCCGATATGGCTTCAGGCCAACGATCTTTGATTTTCTTCCAAGCACGATAATGGTCAGCTCTCACATGCATACCGAACCCTACCGGATCGAGGTGATGAGTTTGTGTTTTTTTCAAGATTTCTTCGATTTGCTGCTTTATTTGTTCATTGATGAAACGCTGAACCTTTGGTTGTTGATTCTTCATTTGGAACGGGAAAGTACGTTCTGTAACGCTCGCATCGATGTTGAGGTCTATATGAAAGGTAAACTTGCCATTGTTAGCCGATGTTTTGATTTTTGTTTTGGATTTCACGACATCGATGCTGAGTTTTTGGTTAATGAAAGGAATTTGCTCCCCTGAATGAAGTTCCTGTGCTGGAAAGGTCAGAGTTGCTATATCCTTGTTTTCTTCAAGGAGAAATCGGAACAAGATCGTTTCTTGTAAGCCCAATTGGGTCACAAATCTGCCTTCCTTATCAAGCAATGCGGTTCCTCTAATTTCGATATCCTTATCTTTATTTATTAAGGAAATGTAAGGCGTTATTCCTTCTTCATTGAATTGTCGATGTAATCGCTGCATGGTCGTATCGACAGTAATATTCCGCCTATTGGACGTTCGGATTAACTTGGATACATACAGCGCAACCAAAGGTTCGTTCTCAGGATAGAAGTAAAAGATGTCTGAGAGAGGGACCTCGGCGGCACATATTCTCGCCGTAACGGTAGGTTCCGCAGTGCGAAACAAGTAATCTAGGGTAGCGAACCATCCGGGATACTCCAGAAGTCTTTTGCCAATAAGAATGGTTTGAACTTTCCCGCCTGTTGGAATTCCTGAAGACAGGGCATCAAAGTTGTTTCGGTTACGGCGGAGGGAATATGGGCTGACATCTTCGAATTCATCGGACTTCTTTTTTGCATCTTTATTAAAGACGGGGCTCGAACTGTATACAACCAGATGGTTGTCCTTATTTACATCTAGACCAACCATAAGAATGAGCGTTGCATCCTCTAAATACATATGGTCATAGCATCCCGGCAACATGGATAGCAACACCATAACCATGATGATTTTACACATTAGTTTTCTCATGAACTCGTTCTCCTGGGGAATATTCGGTCGAATAGGGTGGTATACATCCACAAGACAACAGGAAAAGCATAAGAAAGGATTAAGCCACAGGAGGTCAACATGTCGGTTAGGCGAGTCAATCTACTTTGAGTCCACACGATAAACGCTGCTGCAGTTATCAACAAGACAATGAAAATGATCAATAGGTAAGGTTCAAGCTTTGGGTTTCCTATGAGATTACTTGTGTTCTGAATGACAATAAAGATGGAGATGATCCAGGTCACCGAGATAATAAGAACATAGGAAGAGAGAAAGATTACATCCCAGCGATTGAGAAAATTAGGCTCAATAACTTTCAACAAACTAAGTGTTGGCCAGTTATATTTGACGATTTCCTGCTGCGAAAAGAAAACGAAGCATACAATCGTCACGATTAAATTTATGGTCATCGTTAATGTATTGGCCAAGATGATGCCGCGTGTCGCCAATTGTTTCGATTTCAAATACGGATACATCCAAAAGGCGATCTCAAAACCCAAATAAGAGAATATCGTTGTTCTGACGCCTAACAAAACAGGATACCAGCCTTCCTTGAGCACAGGCCGCAAATAATGCCAGTGGCTATCGTTAAGTGGGATCGTCAACACAACAATCATCCATATCGATATGTAAAAAATGATCTCCGCATATCTTCCAAGGGATCGGATCCCATAACGAATCAACTGATAGGTAGGGATGAGGATTAGTACGGTCAAGATGACGAGAGGTGTTTTGGGCAGCAGCCATACTTTGATAATTGTCAAAGCCGAAAATAAGATCAAGAAAGAGACGGACATGAAATAAAGGACAACGAACATCGTCCCTAATTTACCTATCCAAGTTCCGAAATAAATCTTAAACAGATCTGGCAACGTTGCGTCTGGATGCTTCTTCATGATTTGAATGATGAAGATACTTGCGATGACCGCAGATAGCCATCCGATAATAATCGATATCCACCCATCGGTTCCGGCAATCAGAGACAATTCCCGAGGAAGGGTCAAGAAACCGATGCCGACTTGCATGCCATGGATTAAGAAAACATATTGCATGAACGTGATTTGCTGCTTTGTCTTCGTTTTCGTATTCATGAATCTCCTTTTTCCGCCTTCGTTGGGCTAGGGGTCTGGCGTTCTAATTGTTGAGGATTCGAGCTGACAGGCCTTTTCTTCATCAACCATAAGGGCAACCGGATAACTGAGTCTTTCCAATCGGAGAACCTTACAGGGGAATAGGGGCTTCCGTATGGCGTTCCAAGGGAGTCAAGTGTAATAAGATGCACCATTAACATCATAAACCCGATGGTGATTCCGAAAATCCCGAAGAGTGAAGCGAGAATCATCATCGGGAAGCGGATGAAACGAATCGCAGCCCCCATATCATAGCTAGGTATAATGAAGGAAGAGATGGCTGTTGCTGCGACGATGATGACCATGATATTGCTGACAATGCCGGCTTGAACTGCTGCTTGCCCAATCACGATTCCGCCAACGATCCCTACAGTCTGACCTATAGGTGCCGGTAGGCGAATCCCTGCCTCACGCAGCATTTCAAGCGTGATCTCCATGAGGATCGCCTCGATGAATGGAGGAAAAGGGACACGTTCTCTGGATGCACCGATAGAAAGGATTAGATTAATCGGAATGATGACGTAATTGTAAGAGATGAGGGCAATATAAAGAGCAGGTAAAAATATGGCGATAAAAAAGGCTAAAAAACGCAAGGATCGAATAAACGATGAAACGATCCAGCGCGAACTGTAATCATCAACGCTTTGAAAGAAGGAATTAAAGGTCGTTGGACCAATTAATGCGATCGGAGATCGATCTACGATGATCGCCACTCTTCCCTGCAGAATATGAGAGGCGGCTGCATCGGGCCGTTCCGTCGCAATAAATTGGGGAAAAGGTGAAAAAGTGTTATCTTCGATGTATTCTTCGAGTTCCCCGGTGTTTAGGATCGCATCGACCTGAATATTCTGAATCCGTTCTTCCAGTTCAGTCAAGATCCCAGGGTCAATTACATCCTCTAAGTAGAGGAGCGTAACTGTTGCTGATCCGCGCTGACCTACTTTCATTTCCTTGACTTTAAGCTCCAGGTTGGGAATAAAGCGGCGAATTAATGCAATGTTCTGGCTGCCCGTCTCAACAAATCCCTGATGTCCTCCCTTTAAAGAGGCCTCAAGTTGAGGGTCCGAAATAGATCTTTGAGGCCACCCCTGGGTATCTAAAATGCTGGCATCATATTTCTTATCAATGAACAATACACTGCTGCCTAGCAAGATCGCCGAAATGATCTCATCCCATGATGCGGATTTCTTGACATGACTGATCGCCACAGCAGAAAGGACGCTTTTTTCATACATTAGCGGATAAAGTACATTGTTATTCAATGCATTCTTGTCCGTGAGGTTGGATAAGAAGAGGATCGCGGCTTGTTCTCCAGTTAATTGGATGGTAAATTGGCGGACCATGAAATCCTGGGAATCTTGAAATAAAGATTGAGCATACTGGATATTCTCTGTTAAGGTGGTACTTGGTTTAGTAGGACCCTGAGGGTTTGACCCGTTGTTGGATATAGGCATGGATATCATCCTTAAATTTATAGATTAGTTTCAGGATAGTATGCCCCGTGTAAAATACACATTATTCCAATATGCGAGATCTTATCCATGCAAAAAGCTGGCTTCCTAATCTGGAAGCCAGCTTCAGAGTGTCGATAAAGTCCAGAGGGCTTTTCGGCACTTTATTTTTGTGTGTGATCTCGTTTCGTAGAAGAAAAGTCAATTTAAAACGATCTATCACAATGATGAAGATGAATGAAGTTTGCTATGTTATATAAATCCAGTACAGGGTGGGGAAAAAGTAAGTGTTTGTGGTGGTGCTATATTGGATAAATCCACTAACTTCGCCGTTTTCAGTACGATTTCGCACTCTATACTGGATAAATCCAATAGAATGTGCTGAAAATGCCTCTAAAATGCTGATTTTCCCCCCTCTATATTGGAAACGTCCAGTATAGTTTCGGGTTTTAGTGCTGGTAGTGAAGCTATGTTGGATGAATCCAGGATAGGTCCGCGAAAAAGGACTGATGGTGTAGCTTTGTTGGAAAATCCATTTTAGGTACGCGAATTAGTTCTTTTTCTTCTGGTTTTGTTGAATAATGAATTCAACCCTTTCATTGGAGAGATCAGAATCGCTGTAACGAGCATCATTATAGGCGCGAGCCAAATCCTCTAAATCGGCTGCGTTCAACTTCGTATCCCACTCTTCCACTTGCTTCAGCGTCTCGCGCGGGGTGGACCCAGATTGCCATGGGAATCCTTTCGTTATCTCTTGCATGATGCGTTGACGATACAAGTAGCGGATACGGTCTCGATTGTTCGTCAGTTCATCATATCGAACTTCATGTCGACGAAATCGATGAATAAGCCGATCCCACGGCTGCGTCATTTGCCGCTGAATTGTATCCCATTTGAACAGACTGGATTGTTCATCTTCATAACCTGATGATGGCGAGAAGTCCTGTTTGCGCTTTAAGAACTGCTGGATCGAATGCCATAGCTTCGGGAACAGCTTCTTCAGCGCATAGCGCAGCCCGAACCATAATAGGACGATGATCGCAATGACGAGCGCAGTCCAGAAAAGGTACGTGAACACCTGCTCCAGCCATTTCAGGAACCGATTGGGCTTCCCGGCATCCCCCAGATCGAGCTGAGGCATGCTTGGCGGCGGAACAGGTTGTTCAGGAGCAACCTGCTCTTCAGGTGCAGGTCGGCGAAGAAGCCAAGCGATCGCCTGATGCAGGAAACGCATGAAGGAATCCATGAGATTTCCGAAAGTGACAGCGACAAAGAGGAATACGATCGTTACAATGCAGATCACATAGATTTGATTCCGACGCACGACTTCCTTAGGGAGCTGAACGGAATCATCGTATGTAATGTTGGCTCGATGTAAGATGCCGCGATTCATCGTGAACAAGGTTGCCACAAGTGTCCACATCCCGCCGACGAGTAAATGCGTCTGATAGGTTTGAATTTCTGGACGTATGGAAGAGATCGCAAAAACAACGAAATAGACGGCAAGTGAAATCCAATGCCATTGCATGCCGCCGCTCCACATGGGGGATGTTGATATCATCTGAACTCCCCGAACGAATAACACATACCCTATAAGGAATAGGAGGACTCTGGATAGGGAGATCGTTCCTGAGAGCGCCATGACAACCATCCATGGGATCATCAACAGGACGAGCCATAGATTGTCGCGTTTCCAGCGGAGGACTCCTTTGGCGACAGCACCGATAAATAGACAAGCAGGGAAGAGAAGAAACCAGGTGAGTGCATTGGACGCATCTGGAATGAGATAGATACATAGAAGCGCAAGGATGGGAAAGAGAAGCGCATACTCTACGACTCCACGGTAGGCCCATGTTAAGATATTACGCTTGCTTCGCATCATCATCAGCCTCCTTAGCTGCGGCAGAGGTTAAGGGGCGGACAGGAATTTCGATGATTTCAACGCCATTCCCTCGCATGCGCATGCGTGAGATCTTGTTCTCTACCTCTATTAATGGAATGGGGGTAATCAGAATAAAGTCAGTTCCTGAAGAGTCCTCCCAAGATTCTAGAAATGTATGGAACGAGCTGGAAAGCTCCAATTCCAATTGAGCCATCGTCTCGAACATATTCGTTAAATGATGGGATCCTGCGCCTGGCGGGAGAATGACAGCTTGCCCTTTTTGCAGGGACTTTGTCGTTCCGTTGCAAGCGAACCCTGTTTCGATGCCTTGGGTGACGGTGACATTTGCAATGGAAGCCGCGTACGAAAGGGCTCTTTCTACGGCTTCAGGCCGGGTAACCTTGGACCACATGCGTTCGGTTGTCTCGAAGTTGACCAGGATCATGAGCTTCCGGTCTGCCGTGTAGTCGAATTGGTGAACTTGAAGCTGGTTGGTGCGAGCAGTTGCCTTCCAATGCACGGATTTTAAGGAATCCCCAGGCAAATAAGGACGCACGCCTGACTTCCAGAAGGGATCTTCCAGCATCCAACGGCGTACCGTTATATCACCGATCCAGCTTTTATTGGAAAATGGAATATCTCGCATCGCAATAATTTCTGGAAACACGGTAAGCTCCAAATCTAGCGGAATCATGCGAACCGAATCAAAAACGCCAAATACGTCGCCGGCTGTCATGGTCGCACTTTGGAGATGGTAAATCCCGCGTGCGTTCACGGTAATATCATGTCTGCGAACGATTTGGGTGTATGGTTTGAGTGTGAATAAGCTTTTATGATTCTGCAATAATTCTCCCGCATGAATGTCGAGATTGGTCTGGTGTCCAAAGACAAGCGTACTGGAAATCATAGATTCCAATCGAACCCAAGGTACAGGCAGCAGCTTATCGTTGCCGATGGTTTCCGTCATCTCGACATGATCGCCGACGAATAGCCTTTGCTTCGTGAAACTTCTTGTATAAGTTACGCGTGCAAGCCCGCGTTTCTTGAAGATCCAACCTTGGAATCCCAATGCAAGAATTGCGAATAGAATCAGCCAATGCAGCGGCATGGCATCTACTCCTTCACGAACTGTTCCGTAGGGACCGGAACTTGATTCACAATGGCGTGGAGCACGGTTTCGGCTTGCTTATCCCGAAGTTGGGAAGCGTTATGAAAGAGCAGGCGATGCGAGAGCACGGGACTGACCATGGCTTTTACATCGTCTGGCGTTACGAATGTGCGTCCTTGAATGACAGCATATGCCTGCACAGCACGAAGCAAAGCTTGACTGGCTCGAGGGCTGGCACCCAGCGCGATGTCATGATGTTTACGTGTCTGCTCAATGATTTTCAAAATATATTCCAGAATGACATGTTCGACATGAACTTGAGTATAGCTGCGCCGAGCCATGAGGATGTCATCTTTGCTTGCGACAGCCTGAAGTTGATCGAGCGGCTGCTGCTCCCGGAAGCGGGAAAGAACGAGCAGTCCTTCGTCAAAGGTAGGGTAGCCTAGTTTTAACTTCAGCATAAACCGATCCAGCTGCGCTTCGGGCAGAGGGAACGTGCCATAATTGTCAAGCGGGTTCTGGGTTGCGAGCACCATAAAAGGTTCTTCCAGCGCAATCGTCTCTCCGTCAATGCTCACCTGACGTTCTTCCATACATTCCAGCAGACTAGATTGGGTCCGCGGTGTTGCACGGTTAATTTCGTCGGCTAGCAGCAAATGGGTGAATAAAGGTCCGGGTCGGAATTGAAACTCACCAAGCTTTTGATTATAGATGTTCATGCCGCTCAAATCGGTTGGGAGTAAGTCGGGCGTGAATTGAATGCGCTTGCAAGTTCCGTCAATCGATTTGGCTAATGCTTTCACTAATAAGGTCTTTCCCGTACCCGGCACATCTTCAAGCAGTACATGCCCGCCTGTGAACAGAGCGACGAAGATCATGTCAAGGGGTTCATCTTTACCGACAATAACTTGTTGGACGTTCTTCTTGATCGTCTGAGCTAACGTATAAATGCGAGATAGATCGCTCAATCGGAGGCACCTCTTTCTACGAATCTATGTTTTTGTTTATTGTATCATACATCGACGACGGATTAATAATGCGTGCGTGCACTTGGGAGAGATGAGGAATATGACAAATGTTCTAGGATCATCAACTTGCAATCGGTAAAATGTGGAATATGGAAAAAATTAGATATAAGAGATTCGAGAGGAGAGGGAAACGGATGAGAAAGTTAAGACGCATATTCCGCATTCGTTTTGATCACGAGACAACAGCAAATCTAAATGTAACAGACGGACTGCTCGCATTGGGGTATTTCATCTATTATTTAGTTTTCATTTATGGGTTTGGATTGTGGATGTTTAAGACAAGTATAGTAGAAGACCTATCCATCTACTTTAGCAGTAATTATTTATTTCTAAGTATACTGTACTTGCCGATTTCATTGCTTTCATTAGCGCCGATTTTCATCATATTGAGGATTCGCCGGCAACCGCTTGCCTCAGTCGGATTAACTTGCAAACGTATACTACTGAACATATGTATTGGCGTTGTGGCAGCCTTACCTTTTACTTGGTCGGAAATATACCGACTAATTGTACAGGGTTCGAGTTTGCCGTTCGAAGGATATGAAGCTCTATTTGAGTTTTTATATTTATTGGTATGTATTGGGTTGACGGAGGAAGTATCTTTTCGAGGATTTATTCAGACCCGTATGTTAGGCCTAATACGAAATAAATATATCGCTGTTGCGGTCGTCTCGATCATGTTCGCCTTCATGCATGTGCCGTTTCAAATGATTAAAGCGGACATGTCTTTTGTCGAGTTTATTCGCTATGATTCTATCCATCTATTGATTACAGCGGGGATGCATGTTTATTTCGTTTATTTGTATACAAAATTTAACGGCATAGTTGCGCCTACGGTTACCCATGGACTCGTTAACTTTATGTAAGGGTGAAGAAGCAGCAGCCGTGCAAATGAACTCAAAAAAATGGAATGAAAACTGCGCCCAGTTCTCACTCCATTTCCATAGTTCTTAAAATATTAAATAGCAAGCATCGCTTGGAACTTATCTGCATCCAGCAGGTTCCCTACATAGAAGGAACCGAACTCGCCAAAACGAGCACTTACTTCATCAAAGCGCATTTCATATACAAGCTTCTTGAATTGCAGGGCATCGTCCGCGAATAGCGTTACGCCCCATTCCCAATCGTCCAACCCTACAGAACCACAGATGATTTGTTTCACTTTACCGGCATATTGGCGGCCAATCATGCCGTGGCTGCGCATCATGGCTTTGCGCTCATCCATGGACAGCATGTACCAGTTATCTTGAAGGTCACGCTTTTTGTTCATAGGGTAGAAGCAAATATGGTTGGCTTTTGGCAGGGCAGGCTTCAGTCTTGCCATGATTTCAGGGTTCTCATATGGATCTCCACCTGAACCGGCCAAGTAGTTGCTTAATTCCACGACACTCACGTAGGAGTAGACAGGGATCGTGAATTGAGCGAACAACGTTTTATTGAACGCATTTTCCATGTCATTCAGTTCCTCTAACGTCTCACGCAAATGCATGAATACGAAATCGGCTTTTTGACCTACGATGGAATAGACGGCCGTACTGCCTTGTCTGTCCGCTTCTGTCGTGGACCATTGTTGTAAAAAAGTATATAGCTCGTCTAGTGCCGCTGCGCGTTCATCTTCACTCGCGCGTCTCCAGCCGTTCCAATCCATAGCTCTAAAATCGTGTAAAGAATACCAACCTTCTAAAGTAAGAGCTGCTTCACTCATCTACATTCACTCCTTCATATTAGGTGCCGTTATTACTCCCTATATTGTATCGAAAGAAGGCGAGGAGGACAAATGGATAACATGTGACAAAAATCATAGAAACGTCACGGAAAGTTCGTTGATTCGCCCACATTTTTCTAGTACACTACTACTTAGCAAGAATTGGGTTCTACATTAGGGAGGTTATATAGAGCATGAATGGTGTGATTGGTTCGATCATTCCGATCATTTTGTTCGTATTGTTTTTTGTGATGATGTTTGGGATCGGGTTTATTTTAAATATGTTAATGAAGACAACATGGTTTCCATCTTACTTATTCGTGATCGTGATTATTCCTGCCGTGGTGATTTCGTATTGGAAGAGCGATCTGTCCTTTGCCGGAAATATCGAGGCCTATTCTCTAGTAGATATGTCGACCGCCTTTGCAGGTCTTATCGGTGCGATTATTAGCGGGACTACGATTCGTATGCTGCGTCGTTCCGGATTCCGCATGTTCTAAGACAAAGGGTCAATATACTTCCTCGTGAAGCGTATTGGCTTTTTTTTTGTTATTTCTAGGTGGTTGACATGAAAATTGGAAACACGATATACTTTATTTAGACATTTATCTAAATATCAAATTATCGAGTTTGGATGGACAAAGGAGCGAAAAAGAATGGGTGTAAAAAGAACGATAAGTACGTTAGCGGCTGCCGTCCTCTTAACGACAACTTTTGCGCAAGCGGCGATGGCTGACGGAACGAACGCAGTATCAAATCAACGAATTCCATTGCGTCAAGCAGCAGATTGGCTGGGGGCCAAGGTCACGTGGGATGCCAAGAACAAAGCAGCATCCGTTACGTATGGTGAACAGGAATGGACCGTATTTCTCGGAAAAACGGACTCGAAATTAAATCAACAACCACTACAACTAAGCAACGCTGCGATCATGAATGATCAGCAGATGCTGGAAGTGCAGCTTCATGATATCAATAAAGCCTTGAATACCCAATTGAACTTGAAAGGGGAGGGCACGGTGGATTTAACCAGCTCAGACGCGAAAACACTTGCAAGTCACATCATCAAGGCACTTGTCGAGGGGAATGCCGAAGAGGTTCAGTCTTACATGAGCGATACGCTCAAAACATCGATACCGCTGTCAACGCTGCAATTGATGCAGCAACAGTTGAAGGCGATGTACGGTAATGTCGATCAACTATTGAACCAAGCAGAGACAACGAATGCGATTCACAATAATGTGCGGCTCATGTATTCGGGTCCATTGGGAGCGCCGTTTGCGATCGACGTACGGTTTAATCACGCAGGGCAGCTGGATGACATGTTCTTCCCGACATCTCTTGTCGATACGTATAAAGCACCGGATTATGATCATCCCGATCGATATGCCGAAGAAGAGGTTCTCATAGGCGATAAGACGTTAGGATTGCCGGGGACGCTGACCGTACCCAAGGGCGATGGACCTTTCCCCGTGGTAGTACTTGTACATGGATCAGGACCTAATGATCGAAATGAAACGATTGGCGGAGGCAAGACCTTCCGTGATCTGGCAGTAGGACTTGCAAATGAAGGGATCGCTGTTCTTCGTTATGACAAACGGACGTATGAACATAATTTGAAATCCATGGCTCCGACGTTTACCGTTCAGGAAGAGACAACGAATGATGCGATCGCAGCGGTCGAGATGCTGAAATCGGATCAACGGTTCAACCCGAAACAGATTTACGTATTAGGGCATAGTCAAGGCGGTATGCTTGTCCCTCGCATCATTGAACAGGATCGGAACCATGATATTGCGGGTGCGTTAATATTCGCAGGACCTTCGGAACCGCTTGAAGATGTGATGCTGGTTCAATTCCAACAAGGTTTGGAGCGGGCGAAAAAAGCGGGCGCGCCGCAAGAAGTGTTAGCACAATACGAGGCGCAGATTGAGAGCTGGAAGCAGGTTCTTGCGTTACTCAAAGACCCACAATATTCCGTAGACAACATCCCTCCGAAATTCCCGACCGCGAATGCGGTATGGTGGTATGACCTGCGTAATTATAAAGGCCAAGAAATTGCGAAGAATCAGACATTGCCTCTATTTATTGCCCAAGGGGACAACGACGTACAGGTCAATGCTTCTCATCTAGACGGCTGGAAAAAGGGGTTAGCCAGTCGTACGAATGTAGAGTATAAGCTTTATCCGAAATTGAATCACCTTTTTGTTCCTTCGGATCAGCCTTCGACAGGATCGGAATACATGCTTCCGGGCAATGTGCCGTCCGAAGTGATTACGGATGTAGCCAAATGGGTAAAGTCCACCAAGTAATCTCTTTCGACTTCTAAGGGGAAAGAGCGTATACTTATAGATACAAGAATGATCCGCTGTTGTGAAGGGAGGTGAGACAATGGACTACTCCATGGATGTAAGTTATTTGTTGTGGTTGATGGCGATAGCCGGTACCCTGGTAGGATATTTGTGGCTGCAGTCACCATCCGTATCTCATGTCACACGAATCCATCTGCTATCTTTAGATCTTGATTCGGAAATGACGATTAATTTAGGTGAACGCATTGAGATGCGACTGCTGTGGATTCGTCGTAAAATGCCGAGCCGCAGACCACGCAAAAAACGATCAGATGATGAAGCTTCCCCCCGTGTTGGTAAGTATGATATGCCACAACATCCAACACATTTAGGAGGAATTTTCTATGTCATCTTGGCTACAGCCAATTATTTCCATGCTCGATCTATTGCTCACCGAACTTTTTCGAATCACGCATGACTGGGGGCTAGCGATCGTTGCCCTTACCTTCATCGTACGCATGCTGCTTTTCGGTCTGAATTTAAAGAACTATCGCCAACAGGTACGCCAGAAGACGGTACAGCCTTTAATGTTAAAATTGAAGGAGAAGCATAGCGATAATCAGGAAAAGTTATTGAAGGAAACCATGAAATTGAATCAAACCTATGGCATTAAGCCATTTTCCATGTTAGTTACCGCACTTGTGCAAATGCCGATCTTTATGAGCTTGTTACGTCTTTTCACGATGCATGGGGATAAGATGACTTCAACGCTGATCTCTTGGACGACGACATTAGCCGTATCCGATCCATGGCATCTTGTTCCGATACTTAGCGTAACGTTCACATTTGTGGGTTCATTGATTCCATTAACGACGGAGCTCACGCTCTTGCAAGCGATGCGTAAAACAGCGGGGATATCGCTCATCATGAATGTCGTGTATCTGTTCGTGCTGTGGAGTTCGCCTATTGCGCTCGGATTGTACTACACCGCAAGCGGTATCTTCGCGCTGGCAGAGAAATTGTTCTATCGCACGAAGTGGGGACAGCAGCTGCTGCACCGTGGTATCGAGGCGCAAGCCATCGCTGCATAAATAAATCATCAGATGTGAAGCCGTGTATCTAAGGATACGCGGCTTTTTACATGGTTCAGGGATCATACCTAACGATGCCAAGAGAAAAAGACGATCCTGCAGCCCTTCGGCGACAAGATCGTCTTTTTTGATAAGGTCATCTACACCTGCATCAGCAGCAAGATGATCGAGGAGAGTCCGAAGCATGTACCGATCAAGCACAGGAACATGACCACCTGCTTATTGTTCAATCCGGCACGCAATAATCGGTAATGGGCCTGACTCGCGTCCGCTTGATAGATCGGTTTCCCTTGGATCATTCGTTTGATGACGACGAAGATGTTATCGAAGATCGGAACACCTAGCGCTAGAATCGGAATGAACAAGGACAGAATCGTAGCTTGCTTGTATGCGCCATCCAGCGCAATAACAGCGAGGATGAAGCCGAGGAAGGTTGCTCCTGCATCCCCCATGAATATTTTGGCTGGCGGTTTGTTATATCTTAGATAGGCGACCGTGACCCCGATGAGGATAATCGCCATCATCGCGGAGTTATCCTGCCCTTTCGTTAAAGCAACAATGAATAGGGTCACCGCAGAAATAGCGGAAAGTCCACCTGCAAGCCCGTCCATTCCATCCGAGAAGTTAATGACGGTGGTTACACCGAAAATCCACAGGATGGTGAGAATGAATTGAAGCCAAATCGGTAACAACACATAGGCTCCGCTGAACGGATTGTAGAATCCGGTAAAAGCGATCCCTGAGAAGAACACAGGTATGGCAGCAGAGACTTGGACAATCATTTTCGGAAGGGCAGGAAATTCTTTTCCTTTTGTTTTGTACCAATCATCGATAGTCCCGATGGTTAGCAATAGAACACCGCCGATGAAAATCGCTAGAGTCTCCAAAGTGAACTCACGTGCTACGAGTAAGTAAGTCGCGAAGAATCCAATGAAAATCGCATAACTTGCCGTCAATGGAATCGGTTCACGGTGAATTTTACGTTCTGAGTCATGCCGAGGCTTGTCCACGAAATCAAGCCGGAACGCCCATTTGGCGAGCGGTGGAATCAGGAAATACACAATCAGAAATGATAAGAAGAATGAGAGCACATAAAGCAAGACCATCACCGTCCACTTTTTAATAATACATATTCATGTATTTAGACATCTTCATTATTATACGCAAAATTTGGTGACGCTGTCGAATGCATTTCATCACATCGTGTCGAGTCTTTGGATATTTCGGTGGTAGAGTTCACCATAGACAGACTTTGTTTCTCTTTTATGATAGAATAGGTGGAAGGTGCAAGAACGGTTTTTTTTGATTTTTTGGGGAAAAATGAGGTGTGTTCAAGCGTGAAAATTTCGAACCTATTGCAATTCACAGAGCATCATCGGTACTGTACTTTCCGGGAATTTTCGCTGTCTGGATTGGATATGAAAATGCTGTCTTATATTTATCAACCGATGGTGGGCGGTCTTGCGATTAGCTTCTATCATTTACTCTACCAACACATTTCGAGCGATCGTGTCGGTTATTCTCGAATTGAGCAACAGCGTCGCCTATTCTTAACGCTTGGCGTGGATCCGAGCGAGAAGGGGCGGAAGCAGCTGGTAGAGCTTTCATCAAAGCTCGAAGCGGTTGGCCTGCTGCAGGTATCGCGAATTTATGTGCCTGAACTTGACGACAGTATGTATGAATACGAATTGCATGCGCCATTAACGCCAAATGAGTTTTTCAAGACGCAGCATCTAACGCTGTTGCTTCGCGATAAAGTAGGGAAGTTTACCGTCTTGTCGCTGCGCGAGGAATTCTGTACGGAAGAGCCGCCAGAACTCGCACAGCGTACTTTTCATAAAGAAGATTTATCGATTCCTTTCTATGAATTATTCCAATTAAACACCCATGTGATTGATTATGAGTTGGAGCAAGCCTTATCTGAGGTAGCGCCCTCTCGCCAGCCTGGCTATAAAGCTCCGTCCGAAGAAGAGTCTTTGAATTATGCAGACATTATTTCGCGTTTTCCAAGGATTTCGAAGAATCGGGTGTTCGTGGAGCGGCTACGGTATGAACATGAACAAATGGGGATGATTAATTATATCGTTCGCAAATATCAATTAAGCTTGCAAGATATATGCAGCTTGCTAGATGAAGACGGTATGTTCTCCGATGAGGGAGATGTACAACTGGATGAGCTGCAGCACCGAGCGAACTTGCACTTCCGTCAAGGGAAGAAGCGCAGTGAAGATAGTGATCGTTATGCCAAGAAAGTGATTGCTATGCGAAAAAGCGTGCAGGTATCCGAGGAAGAGGAACAAGCAAAGGAAGAGCATGCCGTTGAGATGGAATTCTATCTGGAGGTTCCCCAGCAATTTCAGGGCAAATGCGATATTCATCAATATAATATGATGCTTCGTAACGAACCTTATACCATGATGTTGAAGAAGTTCTTCCCAGGCACGGTGCCGGATAACATGATGGATATGTTCGAGAAGATCGATTTGAATTATAAATTGCCGGAAGAAGTCATTAATGTGCTGATCCATTATCTGATGTCATTGCTCGTCGCTGGCACGGATCAGCGATTGAACCGTAACTTCGTCGATTCGATCGCATCGACGATGCTGATGAAACAGATTGATTCGTACGAAAAAGCCGTTCAGCATATTCGGGATCAAAGCCAGTTCAAAGAAAAATTAGAACAGAATCGTGCTAGCAAAGGAACTGCCGGAGGTCGTCCGCGTGCAGGCGGCGGATATGCCAAAGCAGGCAAACAGAAGCCGAGTATTCCGATTATTCAAGATGTGCCGCAAGGTTCCCGTGTCACGTTAGAAGAATTGGAAGAGATGCGGAAGACGGCAAGAAAGCTCGATGGCAAAGAAGAAACATCGTAATAGATCGAACGCAAGAAAGGAGTGTGAAGTGTCATGGATTCATTGGGTGATATGCTAAAACGCATTCCGAGTCCAGATTTGATTCGTAAGGTTGAAGAGAAGAAAGCAGCGCTCATCGCAAATCCGATTATCGTGAAGCTGCGAGCCAAGTATCCAGAGCTGACCGAACCGGTGATGCAGCAGAATATGAATCGACTGTATCAATATGTCACGGAGTATACGAATTGCAGTCAATGCCCCGGATTGGAACGATGCCCGAATGATATGCAGGGGCACTACACCAAGATCTCCTGCTCCACCCTGAATGGCTTAACGCAAGTGACGGATAGCAAGGTGTCGTGCAAGAAATATCAGGCACAGCAGCGTCAAGATCAAATTCGTAATCGGGTTCGCAGCTTCTACATGGATGAGCGGGCCCTGAATGAGGGATATTCAGCAGATGAAATTCTTGTGCGTGATTTGGAGCGGGCCCCTGCTGCGAATCAAGTATTGACATATATAGCGAAGACGAAGGAAGAGGGACTTCCTACAAATGGTCTTTATTTGGTAGGGAAATTCGGTACTGGAAAGACCTTTCTCATGTGCTATCTCCTTCACAAGCTTGCCGAAGAGGGATTTTCAGGGGTTATCGTGTATATGCCTGAATTCGTCGAGGATCTGAAATCGATGATGCAGGACAGTCAGAAGTTGAAAGAAACGATTGAAGTGATGAAGGAGACGGATATTCTCATTTTCGATGATGTCGGTGCAGAGAATATGAATCCTTGGGCTCGGGATCATGTGTTAGGCTCAATCTTGAATTATCGCATGAACCGCAAACCGACCTTCTACACGTCGAACTATGAATTAGATGCGTTAGAGAAGCATTTCAGCTTTACCAGCAAAGATGGCGAGGAAGCGTACAAAGGGCAACGGTTAATGGATCGCATTCGGCCGTTTGTCGATGTCATCGTCGTGAATGGCGAGAATAAACGCGGGCAGCGCAATAAATAAACAAGTATCAGCCAGCTTCGTTCCGATGGGAATGGAGGCTGGCTTTTTTTTACATCGAAAGGATAACTTTTCGGCATACGAAATGGCTTTCGAATGACACAAGAAAAATGGTTATTTTTTGAAAAAAATGTATTGACTTTGATGTGGGCAGTTGGTATATTACCATTAAACCAAGTGAATTAATTGGAATTATAGTTAGTTTTCGACCGGACAGCCGGAGGGAACGAATTTCGAGCAAAAAGGGATTGTGGCCTAATGACAACCTTTATTTGTCGATCGAATTCGTTTCTTCCTGCTGTCTTTTTTCATTTCTTGAGATGTGGAGAGGGGATTTGAAAGATGAAAAAGAAATCGCTCGTACTGGTGTGGCTCTTATTGTTAACGATGGTATTTGCAGCATGCGGAACCAAGACGGCAGGAGAGCCGAAGACGGAAGAAAAGAAAGACACGGCTTCGACAACAACGAAGACAGAGGAAGCGAAGACACCAAGCAAGGATCCTGTGGAACTTCTGAACGTATCATACGATCCGACACGGGAGCTTTACGCGGCGTACAACAAGTTATTTAGTGACTATTGGCAGCAAAAAACGGGCCAGACCGTGACGATTAAGCAATCCCACGGCGGTTCTGGGAAGCAAAGTTTATCCGTCGTCAATGGCCTGAAAGCCGATGTTGTGACGTTGGCGCTTGGGTATGATATCGACGCGATACAACAAGCGGGCCTGATTAATGAAGGCTGGCAGAAGAAATTCGAAGATAACAGTGCCCCGTATACCTCGACCATTGTGTTTTTGGTTCGCAAAGGCAACCCGAAAGGTATTCATGACTGGTCGGATCTCGTAAAAGAAGGGATTCAAGTCATCACGCCAAACCCGAAGACGTCGGGCGGTGCGCGCTGGAACTATCTCGCGGCTTGGGGTTATGCGCTGCAGCAGAACGGGAACGACGAGAATAAAGCCAAAGAGTTTGTCAGTAAATTGTTCAAAAATGTCCCTGTTCTCGATTCTGGCGCACGTGGATCAACGACGACATTCGTCGAGCGCGGTATCGGTGATGTGCTGTTAGCTTGGGAGAATGAAGCGTTGTTATCTGTGAAAGAGCTCGGTAAAGACAAATTCGAAATCGTATATCCTTCCTTAAGCATTCTTGCTGAACCACCAGTGGCTGTCGTCGATAAAGTGGTTGATGCTCACGGGACTCGCGAAGTGTCTGAAGCCTATTTGAAATACCTGTACACACCGGAAGCGCAAGACCTTGTGGCTAAAAATTTCTACCGCCCGATCCTGAAGGGTGTAGCGGACAAATATAAAGCGCAATTCCCTGAATTGAAATTATTATCGATCGACAAAGACTTTGGCGGGTGGGGCACGGCACAAACGAAGCATTTTGCGGATGGCGGCACATTCGATCAAATTTACTCCGCGGGTAAATAAAGATGAGACACGAAAAAGCCAAACATATTAAAGTGCTACCCGGCTTCGGGATCACCCTTGGTTTTTCGATCTTCTACCTAAGTATTATCGTACTGATTCCACTCGCGAGCCTCTTCGTAGAAACCGCGAGTGCGAGTTGGGCGAAAATCTGGGCGACCATTGCAGATCCGCGTGTCGTCGCATCCTTGCGGGTGACGTTCTTGTCTTCCTTCTATGCCGCGGTGATCAACGTCATTTTTGGATTGCTGCTGGCATGGGTGCTGGTTCGCTATAAGTTCCCTGGGAAAAAGTTGATTGACGGCATTATCGATCTGCCGTTTGCTTTGCCGACAGCCGTTGCCGGGATTGCCTTAACAGCGATCTATTCGGAAAATGGCCTGATCGGTTCGTTATTCGCACCGTTTGGCATCAAGATGGCCTACTCCCAATTCGGCATTACGATCGCCTTAATTTTTATCGGATTACCCTTTGTAGTCCGTACCGTACAGCCTGTGCTGCAAGAGCTGGATCAGGAGATTGAGGAAGCAGCCGTTACGCTTGGTGCTTATCGGTGGCGAACGTTTCGCGCGGTTATTTTGCCCGAGTTAACGCCTGCGCTATGGACGGGGTTTGCCCTTGCTTTTGCCCGGGCCATTGGGGAATATGGTTCCGTGGTGTTCATTGCGGGGAATATGCCGTTCAAGACGGAGATTGCCCCGCTCTTAATTATGACGAAGCTGGAGCAATTCGATTATGCTGGGGCGACGACCATTGCGCTGCTCATGCTCTGCATCTCTTTTGTCATGTTATTAGTTATCAATTTCTTGCAGTGGCGCAGCCAGCGTCGTGTGATCGCGAGTTAGGAGGAGGGGGATTATGGCGGGTGCAACAACGATGGTAGGATCCAAAGAGGCAGCCTCCGCTAGACCAAGGCATGTAACGGAAACGGCGCCTTTTCGGTGGATATGGATTACATTGGCCTTGTTATTTGTAGGATTGATTCTGATCCTTCCTCTCCTAACGGTCATCATAGAGGGGCTTAAGAAAGGGCTTGAGGTATATTTCGCAGCGATTACGGAACCTGATGCGGTATCGGCCCTGAAGTTAACCTTGATCGTTGCCGTGATCGCCGTACCCTTGAACACGTTATTTGGCGTAGCGGCCGCGTGGGCGATTACGAAGTTTCAGTTTCGCGGTAAAAATGTCATGTTGACGTTGATCGATCTTCCTTTCGCGGTATCCCCGGTTATATCCGGATTAGTATTCGTCCTCATCTTTGGAACAAGGGGATGGTTCGGTCCGCTCTTAGAGGAATACCATTTGCAAGTTGTCTATGCGCTGCCGGGGATTATTTTGGCGACCACCTTTGTGACCTTTCCGTTCGTTGCCCGAGAATTGATTCCGCTGATGCAGGCCCAAGGGCCGCAAGAGGAAGAAGCGGCAGCGAGTCTAGGGGCGAAGGGTTGGCAAATCTTCTGGCATATTACGTTGCCGAACATCAAATGGGGGCTGCTATACGGCGTCATCTTATGTAATGCGCGTGCGATTGGCGAATTCGGTGCGGTATCGGTTGTCTCGGGTCATATTCGGGGCGAGACGAACACGCTGCCGCTGCATATCGAGATTCTATATAACGAGTATCAATTCTCGGCAGCCTTCGCCGTAGCGTCCTTGCTCGTCTTGCTTGCACTCATCACATTAATCGCCAAAAGTGCCGTTGAGAAACGTCAACAACGGCTTGCCGCAAGTCAAAAAAGTATAAATTGACGCCTTAAAATGTTGATGATATGATGGAATTGGTAAAACACAGTAAATATGTCGGAATATGAGTATATTTAATTTTGGAAAGGGAGGATTCGTATGGGGAGACCGTTGGAAATCGATGAGCGCTGGCGTGATCAAATTGCAGCATTGTTGAATGGCATGGAATACGGTTCCGTACAAATTACAGTTCATGACGGGAAGATCGTACAAATGGAGCGCACAGAACGCAAGCGTTTTGATGCGAATACTCCTTCCTCCAAAGCACAACCGGACAGACTGGCCGCGGAAAAATCATAGCGATGTATGTATAATAAAAAAGTCTGAACCCCATTCTATAGAATGGCGGGTTCAGACTTTGTTCATTCAGGCTGTTCCACGCATTAGCTGATCACAAATTTAATGATGACCATGACGAAGAACACAAGAAACATGAATCCGAACATCATGGTAAAGCCCATGAATACGTCGGAGAAATCGTTACGAATTTCCTCGTTCACATGTTCCCGTGGATCGATCGTGGACAATTTGATGTTTGCTTCCATAATGACCTGCCTCCTGACGACCGGATTATGACTTGCAATGATATGTATCACAAAAGTCAAATCCAAATATTACTATTAGTATAACGAAAATGCCGTTGTCTTGTAAAGTAACCGAAAGTGACAAACTTAAGTCATTTCACAAAAACAAATTTTAGTGGTATACTTTGGTTGATGAATATCTAAAATATTAGGGTTCTATATAAAGGGAGGACATTCTCATGGCAATCGTAAATGTTTCAGATCAATCTTTTAATACAGAAATCGAAGGTCAAGGCGTTGTTCTTGTTGATTTCTGGGCTCCATGGTGCGGACCTTGTAAACGTCTTGCTCCTGAGCTTGAAGCTTTAGATGCAGAAATCGGCGATTCCTTAAAAATCGCTAAAGTGAATGTGGATGAAAACCCAGAAACGGCTTCCCGTTTCGGCGTAATGAGCATCCCGACATTGATCGTATTCAAAGACGGTCAACCTGTTGATAAAGTCGTTGGTTTGAATTCCAAAGACGCTTTGAAAAGCATGATCGGCAAACACCAATAAGATCCTTGGATCTGCAAGAAGCCTTCTCGGGTTACTGAGAGGGCTTCTTTTTTTGGACCACAATAGAATTCATACACGTTTCGAGGTATTGAAACTAAAAAATTCTATAGGTTTGGTTTTCTCATATTTCGTGCAGAAACGCTTTTCGTCATTGAAAGGACACCGTATACGTTTCGTCTCGGCATGATAAATTTCGGGGAAGATCAAGATGATGATTGCTATGTTGGATAAATCCAATAACTTTAATTGATTTGCCTACATTTTAGACTCTATAGTGGATATTTCCAATATAAGAGGATGAAAAACGCCAGTAGTCCTTAATTCGCGCCTCCTATCTTGTATTCATCCAATATAGATGAGTAACATAGCTCATCTGGACATCCTATCCTGCATACATCCAACATAGCATCAAGCCCATCATTCATCTGAGATTGACAGCGAATATTGTCATGACACCTTGCATCTGCATGCCAATTAGATTTGAGGAAATTACAATCTATGTAAGGACGCCGTATACGTTTCTTATTGTGTCACCGTTAAAAAAATGATCTTCTCCTGCGTCTAAAGATTTATGCAATAATTTATATCGCGCGCAAACGGATGGGGTAATGTATGGCATTGATTTTAAGACGACGAAGCCGCTATTCAAAATCCGTACAGGCGCTCGTTTCTATGGCCCTACCCTGAAATCGGGCTCAATGATTATTATTCAAGCGGAAAATAAGCTGATTGGAATGCGCCTGCCTGCATCCGTTAATTGAAAAATTTCCTCGTAGGAATACGAACGTGGGTTTGATATAATTGAATCCTGATCGGTCTTTTAGGGGAGATGAAGAGGAAATGATGATCGAGCATCCAGAAGATTTCGAAAAAGCGAAAGAAAGCATTCGCAACAAGCTTGCGCTGCTTCCGGATCAGCCTGGCTGTTATTTGATGAAGAACAGCGAAGGTACAATCATCTATGTCGGTAAGGCGAAGGTGTTGAAGAATCGCGTCCGTTCGTATTTTACCGGCAGTCATGATGGGAAGACGCAGCGGTTGGTGTCCGACATTCGCGACTTTGAATATATCGTTACGGCAAGCAACATGGAGGCACTCATTCTGGAGTGTAATCTGATTAAAGAGCACTATCCGCGCTACAATGTCTTACTTAAGGATGATAAGACGTACCCGTATCTTAAAATTACAAATGACAAGCATCCACGGTTAGAGGTTACGCGCCGTGTGCTTAAAGATAAAGCAAAATATTTTGGTCCTTATCCGCATGCGTTTGCAGCACAGCAGACGAAGAAGTTGTTGGATCGACTCTATCCACTCCGTAAATGCGTGACCATCCCAAGTCAAGCTTGCCTATACTATCATATGGGACAATGCTTAGGTCCCTGCATTGAAGAAGTCACGGCGGAACAGAACGCCTCGATGATTGAGGAGATTACGCGGTTCCTAAATGGTGGACATGAGGAGATTAAGCAGGAGCTGCAGCAGAAGATGGGGGAAGCGGCCGAAGCCTTAGAATTCGAACGAGCGAAGGAATTACGCGATCAAATCATCAGTATCGACGCCTTGATGGAGAAGCAGAACATTACAACCGTCGATCAGATGAACCGTGATGTCTTCGGTTATGCCGTCGATAAAGGCTGGATGTCCGTTCAGATTCTATATATGCGCCAAGGTAAAATGATACAGCGTAACTCGTCCACATTTCCTTATTACGGGAACGCTTATGATGATTTCATGACCTTTGTCAGTCAGTATTATAGTGAAAATACTGCGCTGCCTAGAGAAATTTACTTGCCAGATGGGGAACTAGATCCAGCGCATGATGGTACGGAAGAGAGTGCGGCAGATGCATTAGAAGCATGGCTCAAAGTAAAGGTTCATGTGCCTAAGCGCGGCTCGAAGACGAAGATCGTGTCCATGGCGATGGAGAATGCGCGGATTGCTCTTGATGAGAAGTTCAAGCTGATTGAGCGGGATGAAGAACGCAGCATCAAGGCGGTTGAGAATCTGGGACAATGGATCGGCTTGGAGACCGTGCGTCGGATTGAAGCCTTTGATAACTCGAACATTCAAGGTACAGATCCAGTCTCGGCGATGGTGGTTTTCATTGACGGGAAGCCGGCAAGAAAAGAATATCGCAAATATAAAGTGAAGACGGTTGTCGGTCCCGATGATTACGGTACTATGCGCGAGGTCATTCGACGCCGTTATGAACGGGTGCTCAAAGAAAACCTGCCGATGCCTGATCTCGTTGTGGTCGACGGCGGTAAGGGACAAATTTCTGCGGCAGTCGATGTGTTGGAGAATGAACTGGGGCTCTATATTCCCGTCTGCGGGCTTGTGAAGGATGATAAGCATAGAACAGCCCAACTCATGGTTGGCGATCCGCCAGAGGTCATTCCGATGCGTCGAGACAGCCAGGAGTTTTATCTCTTGCAGCGGATTCAAGATGAGGTCCATCGCTTCGCGATTACGTTCCATCGTGAGACGCGTGCCAAATCGATGGTGACTTCCAAATTGGATTCCATCCCCGGGATTGGGGAGAAACGCCGGAAGGCGCTGCTTAAGCACTTTGGTTCATTGAAAAAAATAAAAGAGGCCTCCGTCGAAGACTTCCGGCCCCTTTCGATTGGCGAGAAGCTCGCCACACAAATTATACAAGCGCTTCAGGAGGAGTCGTAATATACGGCTCTTCTTTTTGTTGTTCTTTTTGTTGCTCCGGTTTGCCGTCGTGCGGATAACGAAAGCGGTAGAAGAAGCGAATGACCCATGCGACAATGGCAGGCAAGATCATATAACCGAGTCCAATCAACGTATAGGTCGGTCCGTTTTGCATGAATACAAGGCTCATTCCCATCCCAATGCTGTCAAAGATGACATGCGCGAATACAGCTGTGATGAATCCGTAGCGCAAGAAGATGAACGAAAATCCTAAGCCAAGGAAAATCAACTCAATCGGACGGGAATACGTCGGGTAGATCGGATACAGCGTATGACCGAACGCCCATATCAATGTCGGGATCAGGCAAGCTAAAAATGTATTGCGAACGATCTTCTTTAGCATAATAATCCCAAATAGCCGGTAGGTTGCTTCTTCACCGATCCCAGCGACCCAAGCCATCAGCGGGAACAGCAGCGGATACACCATGTTATAGGTGGACTGCGTTGCGTCGGTTGTTGACCACGTTCCAATGGTTAAGGATAACGTGATATAAATAACGACCTGGAGTCCGAGCAGAATAAAGGCAGTAATATAGCCAACGCCCATACTGCGGAAGATATAGTCGCCGTATCCCGGCTCACGGAAGCGAGGCCAAGGATTGAGACCGCGTTCACGCCATAGACCATCGCCTCCAACGAAGGAGAAATACGTGCCAATACCCATAATGACTGTTATGATGCATTGCAGAATGGTGGTTGCAATGAATAACGAATGGTTGAATGGCGCATCTCCGGTCATCGCTTTTAAGGCAGGCATCATGTTAAAGTACGAGAACAAGTTCAGTCCGGTATACAGCATGGCCAAGAAGATGCCGCGTTTGAATGAAGTATAGCGGCGTTTCAAGGCACTATACACAATGGCAAGGATCGATAATACCAGCGTTAGGAGGTAGAACCCAAGCCCTGTCATCCAATTGGCGTTCTTTTTCTGTTGATTCACATATTGAAGATGTGATTCAGGTACAGAGAATGAGGGGGTAAACGAACTAACAGTGTCTCCTGTGAAGCCTATGGTCAGGTTCAAGCGGGAATCGCCCACTTGTCGTGTGGTATCCTCGAGAAGAATCTCCACGCGATCGCTTAATTTGCGATCTTCCCGAGATCCTTTGAATGTCAACATATTTTTGTCATACCCTTGTTCTGCTGCAAATACCTTGGCTTTTTCTATTTTCTCATCGGTCGTGGTTTGCATAGGGACGGCTAGTGGGAAATATCCACTCCAGGAGATCACCTTACCTGTCTGCATATCAAGATAGACGTAATAAGACATCATTGTCTTATCAACATCCGGCAGTTCGACCCGATAATACTCGTAAGGGTATTTCTTCTTGAATGTATCATGATATTTCTCTAACAACTTATTAGCGACGAGATACCCGTATAATTCGGAATCCGTTGCGTAAGAGACGTTGCTATGTGCAGGGTCTACCTTGGCAAAGCTCCATTTCTGTTCGGTAAAATCAATCGCTTTCTGGACAGCCTCGTCCTTCGAAATCGCAGCATGCTGTTGAAAATCGAGCGCTTGAGGTGAAAAAGCAGGTACGACCTGCAGGAGCACAAAAATAAGAAATCCGATAAGACCGGTAATGAGTAAGGCTTTTCGATTCACGATTAACTGAAGTCGGTTGCCGAGATGATTCATTGCAATCCTCCTATGGGTACGTTTATTAGTAAAAATATCATAGTTCATAGGTCCAACACCAGCGTATGATGGAATCCATGTCCAAATTCATTGTATGACAAAAGGGTACGGATGCAGTATACTTGCTTTTGTATTTTTTATTGTGAAAGGATGCGTGAAGGTGACGAAGTTACACAAAAGGATTTTCGTGTTAAGTCCACCTAGGATATTAACCCTTGGATTTGCGTTTATTATTTTATTGGGTGCTTGCCTGCTAATGCTCCCTATCTCTAACACGAATGGTCAACCTTTAACGTTCATCGATGCCCTATTTACCTCAACTTCCGCAACGTGTGTAACGGGGCTGATCGTCGTAGATACGGGTACTCACTTTACCGTATTTGGGCAAGTGGTACTCATGTGTCTGATTCAAATCGGCGGACTTGGGTTCATGTCCATGGCAACGTTATTTGCACTTGCGTTCAAGAAGAAAATATCGTTATCCGAGCGGTTGATTCTTCAAGAAGCCATGAACCAATCCAGTATGGAAGGCATTGTGCGGTTAATTCGTCGCGTATTAATATACTCCATGACCATTGAGGCGGTGGCAGCTCTCTTGTTCACCATTCGATGGTCCTTTGACATGCCGCTCGGTCGAGCCGTTTATTTTGGTATCTTTCATGCGGTGTCATTTTTTAACAATGCCGGGTTTGATATCTTTGGCCATTATCAGAGCCTTGTCGCCTACGTGAACGATCCGCTTGTCAATATTGTCGCGATGCTACTTATTATCTTCGGCGGGATCGGATTTATTGTCATGGCGGATGTGGTGGATTATAGAAATAAGAAAAAGCTCTCTTTACATACAAAAGTGGTCTTATCCATGACCAGTTTTTTGATTGTGTTTGGTGCGATCGTTATTTTTATATTTGAATTCACCAATACGAAAACCTTGGGACCACTTCATATCGGAGGAAAGATCTTAGCCTCCTTTTTCCAATCGGTTTCTCCGCGTACGGCTGGGGCCAATACGGTGGATATCGGCAGTATGCGTCAGGCGTCGCAGTTCTTTATGATTATTTTGATGTTCATTGGGGCGTCTCCAGGCTCGACCGGCGGTGGAATCAAAACAACGACATTTGCGATCCTCATTGGTGCGATCATTGCGATGATACGGGGAAAAGAAGATGTGGTGATGTTCCGCTACCGGTTGGCTAAAGAACGTATCTTCAAGGCATTAACGATAACGTTCCTCTCGCTCATGCTGGTCGTGTTTGTTTCCATGCTTTTATCCACGACGGAGGATCATCAATTTCTGATGATTTTGTATGAGACAACGTCCGCGTTCGGCACGGTGGGGTTAACGATGGGCTTAACGGCCGATTTAACGGTATTTGGGAAGGTTATTATATGTTTAATGATGTTTATGGGAAGGCTAGGACCATTAACCCTTGCGTACGCGTTAGGTCCGAAGACAGAAAAAGAATTATATCGCCATCCCGAAGGTAAAATGATTATTGGATAGGAGCGCATACGAATCACATGAAAACAGATCAATTTGCAGTCATCGGACTTGGCCGTTTTGGCTCAAGCCTTGCGAAGGAATTAATGTCTTTAGGACATGAAGTGTTAGGTATAGATAAAGACGAGGAAGTTATCGATAATATGAATAGGAAGCTAACGCATGCCGTCGTAGCGGATGCTACGGATGTCGAGACGCTCCGTTCCCTCGGGATCCGTAATTTTGATTGCGGCGTCGTTGCGATCGGTGACGATATACAGACAAGCATTTTAACAACGATTCAATTGAAGGAGCTTGGGGTGAAAAAGGTGGTAGCCAAAGCGATCACGGAGCTTCACGGTCGCGTTCTGGAACGGATTGGCGTGGATCGCGTTATTTTTCCCGAACGAGATATGGGGATACGTGTGGCGCACCAATTGGTGTCCCCCAACTTACTGGATTATATCGAGTTGTCTAAAGACTATACGATCGTGGAATTATCCGTGCCTAGATGTCTGCATGGGATATCCCTCCAAGACTTAAGCCCGCGCTCGCGATTCGGATGCAGTATCGTGGCGATTCATAAGAAGACAGGTGTGGTCGTAGTACCCACAGCGGAGCAAGTCTTGGAAGAGAATGATATTATGGTGATCATCGGATCTAATGCGCAGATCGAATTATTCGAGGAAGAGCTGACAGAAGAACAAATTCAATTGACTTAGCTATATCAGACAGCATTTATGAGGAAGGGATAAGGATGGAATCAGCGACAACGATCATTATTCACCATATTCTTATCGTATTGGTTATGATCTTCTTAGCAGGGATGATAGCTGGAAAAATTGCCTCGTGGTTACGGCTGCCTGATGTGGTTGTGTTCATCGCGATGGGAATGCTGCTTGGTCAAGGCTTACATTGGATTCATGAGACGAGCAGCTCCTTATTCAATCAAGCGGTACTAACAGCAGGTTCGACCCTTATTTTGTTTGATGGTGGACGTAATATCGGATTGAAAGGACTTCGAAAGGTTTGGATTACCATTACGATGTTGGCCGTCCCGGGAGTCCTTGTAACGATCGGGGTTGTAGGTGTCGGCGTTCATCTGTTATTTGGATTGCATTGGATTCTTTCGTTCTTGGTTGGCGCGGTCATTGCTTCGACAGATCCAGCTTCGATTATTCCGGTATTTCGCCAAGTTAAGATTCAGGATAAGGTTCGTGAGACTGTGGAGAGCGAATCAGCCTTTAATGATGCGACAGGTTCGATCCTTACATTTACGTTATTAGCCGTTGTATTAGGGCAAAGCAGCTTAGAAGCAGGACCTATGATATATGATTTCCTAAAAACAGCGATCGGCGGTGTGCTCGTTGGGGCGATCGTGGCATTCCCTTTTACCTATCTGACCGGTCATGCTAAATATGCTCTACTGAAGGAATACACAACAATTGTGATGGTGGTTGTATCCTTGAGTGCTTATCTTGTTGGTGATTTACTGCATGTCAGCGGCTTTATGGCGACATTTGTTGCGGGGTTGATCTGGGGAAACGAGAAGACGTTCGGCTTATCGATGCATGAGAAGCGGCAAGAGATGGACCATTTTGCAGATAATGTGACCGTACTAATGCGCATGCTGATATTTATTCTCTTGGGCAGTCAGGTGAACTTTCAGGTATTGCTTACCTACTTCTGGCCAAGTCTTGCTGTGGTTTTAATTCTGATGTTCGTTGCTCGTCCTCTAACGATTATCTCCTGTGCATGGCCTGATCGTAAGGCGAAATGGACATGGAAGGAACTCGCTTTTATGGTATGGGTGCGGGAGACCGGCGTCATTCCTGCGGCATTGTCGGGGATGATTGTTGCTTCCGGGGTGAAGCATGCTGATATTATTGCTTCCGTTACATTTATGGCGATTATGCTGACGATTCTCGTCCAAGCTAGTTCGACCGCGTGGGTTGCCCGGAAATTAGGACTTGAAGTGAGGCATGACAATTAAGTATGGCAAATAGATGGAAGGCAAAACAGCTAGGACATAGGGTCCTGGCTGTTGTTGTATATTATGAATTTGTGTGGGCCATGGATCAATGACGATCCATGGCTTTTTGTTTAGCAGCAAAGGATTGGAGCTTCACATAATTGGAAGCTTCCTGGATGAGCAGCTGAGCTGATGTACTAAGTGAAGTCGGGTCCGCATAAATAAGAGAAGTTGTCCGTTTGGTCTGTTCAAGTTCTCGAAGATGAACAACGGTAAGTCCATTATCTTCGAGCATCTGGGTTCTTAAATAGGATTGAGGCAGCAAGGTAGCGGATTTTCCTGTGGCTAGCAATCGAATAATGGCCTCGAATGAGTCGATTTCCATCCGAACGTCAGGAATGACCCGGATGCGATGGAACAGGTCATCCGTTAAGATACGATACCATGTGCCTCTTGAGAATAGGATCATCGGTAATCCGTTGAGATGTTGAATGTCGATCGGTTTTTTATTATTCAGCGGATGCTGATTTGGAAGTACAAGGACGAGGTGATCCTCGAATAGAGGCAGACAATGCAAATTCGGCTCGTTAATTAACGAAGCGACAAGTCCGATATCGACTTTTTTTTCACGGACAAGGGTCACGATCTCATGAGTTTTCCCCGTAATGGCTTTCATTTCGGTATTCGGATATTTCGTCAGAAAGACATTGATCAGGTCGGGCAGGGTCGATTGGAGCGTCGTGAGACTAGCCCCAATGGTAATCGTGCTCTTGTCGGTAGCTTTATATTCCGCGATGGTCTGCAGCAAATCTCGTTCAATTTGGCGCAGCTCCAAGGCGAATTCATACGTCAACTGCCCTATTCTCGTGAGCTCTAGCCTTTTTCCATTTCGGGTAAATAGCTCAATGCCTAGTTGTTCTTCTAGTTTGGTGATTTTCCGAGAGAGGGCAGGCTGTGATAAGTTCAATAGCTGAGAAGCTTTATTTAAACTCGAATGTTCCACGACAGCCGCAAAATAATGCATCATTTCTAACATTTCGACACCTCTTATGCGAATAAGTTATAAAAACTAATAGAAAATACGCATTTCCATTATAAGCTAAAAAGGAGTAACATGATAGATGTCACAACACATTCACAATTCTATTCCAAGGGCTAAAGAACCAATTTAACGTATTGACTGAAAGGGGAAACGCTTACTTATGAAAGGGACTTCTTTTTATTCACGGAAGTTGCACTCTCTACTCGGGATTATTCCGCTAGGCTTCTTTATCGTGGAGCATATGTTGACGAACTACTCCGCATTTGAGGGAGGCAAAGAGAGCTTTGACAGCAGTGTTAAATTTTTGAATGATCTTCCTTTAGTAACCTTCTTAGAGATTTTCGGCATATTCTTACCATTACTTTACCACGGTGTTTATGGACTTTACATCGCTTATCAATCGAGAAATAATGTAAGCAATTACAGTTACGGCCGCAATATCATGTTCATGCTGCAGCGCGTCACGGGCGTGATTACGTTTATCTTCGTAGTATGGCATTTGTACACAACACGTTTCCAAGTTACGCTCGGAAATTTAACACATGAAGAGTTGGGCGGACATATGAATGAAATTCTATCCCAACCGATCTTTTTTATTCTCTACGTGATTGGGGTTGTCGCAGCCGTATTCCATTTCAGTAATGGTCTATGGTCGTTCCTGGTGAGCTGGGGGATTACGGTAGGACCTCGCGCACAACGCGTATCGTCGTATATTTGTATGTTTGTATTCGTTATCGTTTCCGTCTTGTTCATCTTATCGCTAGTTGCTTTCACTGGCAGCGAATTCGAAGCAGTATCGGATGTAGTAAACTCGGCAGCAGCCCTGATTAACGGTTAAGGAGTGAAATTGAATGTCCAAATCTAAAATTATTGTCGTAGGCGGCGGACTCGCTGGTCTCATGGCAACCATAAAAGCAGCAGAAGCAGATGTCCATGTTGAACTATTCTCCTTGGTACCGGTCAAACGTTCACACTCGGTGTGTGCACAGGGCGGCATCAATGGTGCCGTAAATACGAAGGGTGAAGGGGACTCCACGTGGGAGCACTTTGACGATACGGTTTACGGGGGAGACTTCCTTGCGAACCAACCGCCGATCAAAGCGATGTGTGATGCAGCGCCAGGCATTATTCACTTGATGGACCGGATGGGGGTTATGTTCAACAGAACACCGGAAGGCTTGTTGGATTTCCGCCGTTTCGGGGGGACGAAATACAGCCGTACAGCATTTGCGGGAGCTACGACGGGCCAGCAATTGCTATACGCACTTGACGAGCAAGTACGCCGTCATGAAGCTGCAGGACTCGTAACCAAACGTGAGCATTGGGAATTTCTCTCGGCTGTCATCGATGATGAAGGCGTATGCCGCGGGATTACTGCGCAAGATTTACGCACAATGGAAGTCGTGACATTCGCGGCAGATGCCGTGATTCTAGCGACTGGTGGTCCTGGTATTATCTTCGGCAAAACAACGAATTCGGTCATTAATACAGGTACGGCAGCGAGTGCTGTGTACCAACAAGGTGTACATTATGCGAACGGAGAATTCATTCAAATTCACCCGACGGCGATCCCGGGGGATGATAAGCTTCGTCTCATGTCCGAATCGGCACGCGGCGAGGGCGGACGGATCTGGACGTATAAAGACGGGAAGCCATGGTATTTCCTTGAAGAGAAATATCCGGCTTACGGGAACTTGGTGCCACGGGATATCGCAACGCGAGAAATCTTCCACGTCTGCGTAGACGAGAAGCTCGGGATTAATGGCGAGAACATGGTATACCTCGACTTGTCCCATAAAGATCCGAAGGTGTTGGATGTCAAACTCGGCGGAATCATTGAAATCTATGAGAAATTCATGGGCGATGACCCGCGTAAAATTCCAATGAAAATCTTCCCAGCAGTCCATTATTCGATGGGCGGCATGTGGGTCGACTATAATCAAATGACGAATATCCCTGGTTTGTTCGCAGCCGGAGAATGTGAGTATCAATACCACGGTGCGAACCGCTTGGGTGCGAACTCCCTGCTGTCCGCGATTTACGGCGGGATGGTATCCGGACCGAAAGCGGTTGAATACATTCGCGGCTTGAAAAAATCGGCGGAAGATATCGCGTCTAGCGTGTTTGATCGTGAGAGCAAGAAGCAAGCAGATAAATACGAAGGTTTGCTCAAAATGCAAGGTACGGAGAACGCCTACGTGCTGCATAAAGAATTGGGCGAATGGATGACGAATAACATGACCGTCGTTCGTTATAACAAGAAGCTTGAAGAAACGATTAACAAAATTAAAGAGTTGAAGCAGCGTTACCGCAATATCAACATGACGGATACGGCCCGGTGGAATAACCAAGGCGTAGCCTTTACTCGCCAACTATGGAACATGCTTGAACTATCCGAGGCGATGACAAAAGGCGCGTTATTGCGTAATGAAAGCCGCGGGGCCCATTATAAACCAGAATTCCCGGATCGTCATGATGAAGAGTTCTTGAAAACAACCAAAGCAGCTTGGACGCCGGACGGCCCAAGTATCTCCTATGAAGAAGTAGATGTATCGCTTATCAAACCGCGTAAGCGCGATTATTCGACAGATAAGAAGAAAGGAGAATAACGATGGCGGAGACACAAGTGAAATCCAAAATGGTTAAGTTCATAGTTACTCGTCAAGATCAACCTGACGCGAAATCGTATACCGAAGAGTTTGAAGTACCTTATCGCCCGGGGATGAACGTCATTAGCGCTCTAATGGAAATCCAACGGAATCCTAAGAATGCGAAGGGTGAGAACACTTCTCCTGTATGCTGGGAATCGAACTGTCTGGAAGAAGTATGCGGCGCTTGTTCCATGGTGATTAATGGGAAACCCCGTCAGGCATGTTCCGCGCTTGTTGATAAGCTAGAGCAACCTGTAAGAATCGCACCTATGAGCACGTTCCCCGTCGTACGTGACTTGGTCATTGATCGCAGTCGGATGTTCAATGCGCTGAAGAAAGTCAAAGCATGGATTCCGATTGATGGTACGTATGATTTAGGTCCTGGACCGCGTATGGCAGAATCCAAGCGTCAATGGGCGTATGAATTGTCCAAGTGTATGACTTGCGGCGTATGCCTTGAAGCTTGTCCGAATGTGAATGATAAGAACAGCTTTATCGGTCCGGCACCGATCTCGCAAGTACGCTTATTCAATGCGCACCCTACGGGTGAAATGAATAAGGAAGAACGTCTAGAGGCATTGATGGAAGAGGGCGGCATCGAGGGCTGCGGCAACTCGCAGAACTGTGTACGTTCTTGTCCGAAAGGCATTCCACTCACGACGTCGATCGCCGAAATGAACAAAGCAACAACAAAGCATATGTTCAAGAAGTGGTTAGGCGTATAAGCTAGGCAGATCATATGTAAGTATAAATCAAAAGGCATACGGTAGAGCACTTTCGATGGAAGGATAGATATCATTCCAGAAAGGTACTCGTACACGTATGCCTTTTTTACTCATTGTTCTTTGAATAGACCCGAGGATTTCACGCGATGCCAGAAATCATGGAACTGCTCAATGTTCAACTGCTGCTGTGCATCGGATAATGCAGTTGCAGGATCTGGGTGCACTTCAACCATGACACCGTCTGCTCCGGCAGCAAGCGCTGCTTTTGCACAGGGGACAAGAATATCTTTGCGGCCTGTGGAATGCGTAACATCCACCAAGACCGGTAAATGTGTCTCTTGCTTCAAGATAGGTACAGCTGAGATATCTAAGGTGTTCCGTGTCCATTTCTCATACGTACGTATGCCGCGCTCAATGAGGATGACGTTGGGGTTACCGCCTGCTACAATATATTCCGCTGCAAGAATTAACTCTTCGATCGTTGCAGAGAGCCCGCGTTTCAATACGATCGGTACACCGACCTGACCTGCTGCTTTGAGCAATTCAAAGTTCTGCATGTTCCGTGCACCAATCTGTATAATATCGATATAATTCGCTGCCAGCTCAATATGGCCTGGATGAACAATTTCGCTGACGGTGACCATATCAAGCTCATCGGCAACTTGCTTCAAGAGCTTCAATCCTTCGATGCCTAGACCTTGGAAATCATAAGGTGAGGTCCGAGGCTTGAACGCACCACCGCGCATCACACGGATCCCCGCATCCTTCAAAGCTGTTCCAACGGTCTTCAATTGATCATAGGATTCCACGGAACAAGGACCAGCAATCATCACTTGTGCACTTCCGCCAATCTCCACGCCTTTGACATGTACGATGGTGTTCTCTTGTTGTTTCTTGCGGCTAACAAGCAGAATTTTTTTGTGGTCTTCTTGCTGCAGGTCCAAGGAAGCTTTGAAAATCTGTTTGAATAGATGTTTTACTGTGGAATCTTCGAAAGGCCCCTCATTGTGTTGGACTAACTCTTCAAGCATCTCCCGTTCGCGGACAGGATCATATTTCGGAATCCCTTGCTTCTGTTTGACGATTCCGATTTCCTGGGCAATGACCGCACGCTCACTTAAAAGAGATAATAATTTCATGTTAATGTCGTCTAGCTGATCTCGTAACTGTTCTAAATCTTTACTGTTCTGGCTCATCTCATTCACTCCTTATATTTAACATGCATTTGTACTTTACGTTGTTATCCTTTTCAATCGGGGCCCCTGAACATACAAAAAGGCTGCCTAATCAAGGGACGGTGAAACTCCGTGGTACCACCCTTGTTAGACAGCCGTGTTGGCTTTCTCGCTCAATGCATGGTAACGTCATGCGGACGGATCACCCTAATGAAGGAGGTATTCCTTGTTCAGGGATCAACTCAGGAGCGAACTTCAACAAATCGTTTCCTTCCATGTGCTCTCAGTCGGTCGGCACACGGTCCCTGTAAGGCCGTTGTTCGTTTACTTTTCTCCGTCATCGTCTATGTTTTGTATCCAATTTCCAAATTCGTTTAACCGGTTAATAGAGATTGTAATCGGTGAATTCGAATAATGCAATAGTTTTGTGTAAAGCTTTAATGCTTTATTTGTCCAAAGAGACAGCAGAAGTATGTTGATGTATGACGTCCTTACAGTATATTCATCCTATTCTTGAAGGTTCAAGGTTTTTAAATTCTATTTGGCGATAAAAACGACCTCTACAACGCGGCTGCTCAACCTATTTAGATAGGAGATCATCATTTCATAAGATAGAGAACTAGAGGTAAATGACTTAGGGGCATCCGATGGTTTATAGGTTTTTAGTAAAAATATATGAACCTAGCAGGGCTAGTATCGTGGCAATTTTGCAGTTTTTTATTATATTATACTATCTCGATTGAAAGGGGTAAGGCATAAATGACAACAAAAGTTGAAATTGATTTCAGGCTGAATGCTGGGGAAGGTCAAGGTTTCTATGAAAATTTAAACTTTCCTGGATTAAACGCGTTGGTGCTCGTGAGAAACCAAGGCTGTAGCAATGTTCTGCTCGTCATTACCAGATACGATGCGCCTACAGTTAACTTTGAAGTTCTTGCAAATACAGAATTTGCCGTAGAATTAAGTAATATTCAGACCATTGGTATTCTGAACAATGGTGGTAAACCAGCCAAAGGTGACATTACACTTATTCCTAATTTCAGTCAAAGCAATTTATAAAGTTCAGCCTGAATAACGGCACAGGATCCGTATATCCTGGAAGAGAAAGCTATTCATTAAGGCATTCGACCTTAAGGATGGCTTTTTTCTTTTTGTGGTAAAAAAGGGTATAATGCCAGATAGAGAGGCTAGTGTTGTAACAGGAGGAAACATGGGGAAACATAAGATTTCGCGACGGACATTTCTGAAACGAACGGTTTTGTCGTTGTTTGGTTTGGCATTAACCGGTGGAGCTTATACACGTTTTGTAGAGCCGATCTGGTTTGAAGTTCAACGTCTGAATTTGCAAAGTAAAAGGTTGCCGGATGTGTTCCATAATCTGCGAATACTGCATATCAGCGACATTCATTTTGGGTTCCATATGAACGCTGAGCGGTTACAGAAGATCGTCCATACAATGAATCAGGAGCATGCGGATGTGATTTGTTTTACAGGGGATCTCATTGACGACGGGTTCGTGGATGTATCCTCGGCAATTCCCGTATTGAAGCAGCTGAACGCGCCATTCGGCAAATTTGCTGTCCTGGGTAATCACGATTATCGCCATACGACACCGGAAAAATCGATAGATGCCTTGAAGCAAGCAGGCTTTATCGTATTAAATAATGCACATGTAGAACTACAGCTCCAAGGACAGAAGCTTGCTATTGTTGGTCTGGAGGATTGGTTCGGAGGCAAACCAAACCTGGAAGTGGCGTTACGCGGGCTACGTGATGACCAATATAAAATCCTCATGGCCCATGAGCCGGATCTTGCCGATAAAGCATCCCATTATCCGGTTGACCTTCAATTGTCAGGGCATAGCCATGGCGGGCAAATCCGAATTCCTTGGATGCACTCTTCTCCATGGAATCCCATCATGGGGATCAAGTATCCAAGTGGTCTCTACACATTCCCACATAGCGATTTTAAGCTCTATACCAATCGAGGGTTGGGGATGACCTTCATGCCGATACGTTTTCTCTGCAGACCTGAAATTACGGTCATCACCCTTCAGAATAGCCATCATACGTAAATATTAGTTCGTAAATCATAGGGTATATACCAACAAGGAGGAATTATCGTGCAACAAATCGCAATCATATCAGACATTCACGGCAATCTTCCCGCCCTTGAAGCGGTGCTTCGCAACATTGATCGCAGAGGCATACAAGAGATCATATGCTTGGGAGATATAGCAGGAAAAGGGCCGAACCCTGTGGAGGCTGTCGATATTATACGCGAGCGCTGCAGCCAAGTTGTACGCGGCAATTGGGACGAATTGATTGGTCTGCAAAAGACGGATAAAGAATTGTTCACATGGCATGTAGATCGTCTGGGCGAGGAGCGATTGCGCTATTTGGCGGGGCTTCCGTTCTGCATCGACATGGTGATGAGCGGCAAACGTATTCGATTGCTTCACGCTTCACCGCAAAGCATATATCATCGTGTTCAGCCTTGGGATGATGAGCAGATGAGACTCGCCATGTTCGAGAATACGCCAGAGACCGGGAAGACGGAAGCGGATCTGAAGCCTGAGGTCGTAGGGTATGGAGATATCCATAATGTATTTGTCCAGCATTTGGAACAGCGGATGTTATTTAACGTGGGAAGCGTCGGGAATGCGTTAGATATGACACAGGCATCGTATGCAATTCTCGAAGGTGTCGTAGGAGGTCCCGTAACCGAACCATTTTCGGTGCAATTGGTCCGGGTGCCTTATGACATAGAACTTGCAGTTCAACATGCCCGCGACGCGGGAATACCTGAAGAAGAGATGTACATACGGGAGCTGCGCACGGGCGTATATCAAGGGCTGCAATGAGAAAACCTCGATCAAGGCCTTTCGAAGATGAGCGACCGCAGTAAAAAAAGCTTGATGAACCTGCCAGGTTGGAGCATAATGAAATGCGTGTCTGACGAGACAATGGCATGAAATTGTTCCAATATTGCCCCACTAAAGCTGCAACGTCGTATATTGGATAAATCCAGTATAGGTGCGTGAATTCGTGTCGATGGTGAGGAGTCATATTGCTATATTGCACAAAACCAACATGCCAGTCGGACCTCCCCCAAATCTAAAAAGGTGGCAATCATCCAGTGAAGGCAAAACGTTGGTTTACGCATCCCGCAGGGATTATGATTAGTTCTTTATTAGCGACCCTGTTATGGGGAAGCGCCGTTCCATTTGTTAAATTAAGTTATGTAAGACTTCAAATTACGAAAAGCGATGTGTTCGAACAACTGCTATTCGCAGGGTATCGATTCGCCTTAGCAGGTCTATTGCTGTATCTATTGCTTCAAGTTATTTCATGGAACCAAGCCCGGCAAGGCAAGGTTGATACTGTAAGTCATGAGAAGCTGGGCGTATGGCGACTATCTCGAATTGCGTTAGTTCAGACCTTCCTTCAATACGTATTTTTCTATATCGGTCTGATGCATAGTTCAGGAATCCAAGGAGCCATCATTTCTGGGTCTGCCTCGTTTTTCCAAATGTTATTTGCGCATGCGATATATCGGAATGAACCCTTTACGAGAGGTAAAATTGTAGGATTGTTGCTTGGTTTCGCTGGCGTATTCGCTGTGGGATTCGCACAAGGCGGGGGACTTCACTTCCAATTCGGATTTGGAGAGTTCTGTTTGTTGTTATCTGCGGCCTTTGGCGCGTTCGGCAACGTGCTGGCAAGGCATGAATCCGGGAAGGTATCCGTACTCGAATTAACCGCGAAGCAAATGATGCTCGGGGGAATTGGGCTCGCCGCCATTGGGGTTATTAACCGCGGCTGGATGCCATTTCATTTTGATATCGTAACAGGGGTCATATTCTTCTATCTTGCAATTGTATCCGCAGGGGCTTTCGGATTATGGAATATGGTTATGAAGTTTAATCAGGTCGGCAAAGTATCGATGTATTTATTCTTGATTCCGGTATTCGGTGTGATTCTCTCTTCCTTTATCTTGGGAGAAGCTATACATCTTGGGGTACTGTTTGCGTTAGCTAGCGTAGTATCCGGTATTATCATTGTGAATCGTACCGTTAGGGCAAAGAAAGTCGTACGAGAATTAGCCCAATAAATAGAGCGACCACGAGGGCTGTCTGCAGCTTCGTGAGTCGCTCTTTGTATATTTATACGTATTTAACTCTAATGCGTTAAGTGCGTGGAACTAGCCTTTTGCTTGATGAAGGCTTTACCGTATTCGCCATGCGGCAGGATGTTCGCATTTTCAATTTGAATGGTCGAGTGAGAGATATTGTATTTGGATTGTAATACTTCATTGATCCCCAGAATAATGCAGTACGGTTGAATATTATCGTCCGCGAATACATGGGCAGTTAACGAATAATGTTCCGTCGAAATCGCCCACAAATGCATTTCATGGACATCCTCAACACCTTCCACGTTACGGATGGCTTGACGAATTTCATCCAACTTGAAGTCTTCTGGGACCGATTCCATCAGTATAAGATAGGATTCGCGAATGATCTTGGCGCCGCCGATGAAGATAATGCCTCCGATGACCATACTGATCAAGGGATCGAAGAAGTAGAGTCCTGTGAAATAAATGATGATTGCGGAAATAATGACCCCTACGGAACTCAGCAAGTCCCCAATAAAATGCCATAATGCGCTTTGAACATTTAAATTTTTCTCTTCTTTCATACTGCGGCTGAGCACGATCGTTAATACAATGTTCACAATCAGACCAATGGTTGAAATGATCAGCATGAGCTTGAAATCAATGGCCTGCGGCTCAATAAACCGGCGTATACCTTCCACAAAAATACCGATGGCGATTATGGCTAGGGCTAGACCATTCAGGAACGAGGCAATAATTTCGAATCTCAGGTAACCAAAGGTAAATTTCGCGTTCGGCTGCCGGGTAGCTAAATAGATGGCCGTCATACTAAGCCCGAGGGCCAACACATCCGAAATCATATGGGCAGAGTCGGATAATAGGGCTAGCGAATGGGATAATATTCCGCCGATAACTTCAACAATCGTGAAGAATAACGTGAGCAGGAGTGTAATCCATAACGTTTTCTTTGATGCGCTTTGTTGTTTGACATGACCTAAATGGTGATAGTCGTACATGTCGTCACACTCCCTCTTGTACACATAAATAGGATAGAATTAACATCGTGATAACATTTTGTTACACAAATGAAATATTTCTGTTATCGCACCATAATGTTGGCAGGTTAATATAACTAACAAGACCCCCTTTTAATAAATATACATTTGGGACCTACCTCGGTAGGTCCTCTTTTTTTGTTCTTTTGTAAATATCGCTTAAAGGGTTACCCGCTGCTTCTGTTTCTGTTTAAAATATACCCATGACGTAAACCCGAGCTGCTTCAAGCGAGTTCGAACTTGTTCCCATTCATCGCCGACACGGCTTGGAATATGAGCATCCGATCCGAATGTTACATCCACGCCATAGAATAGGGCACGCTCTAGAATCTCATCGGACGGGTACCAACCGCCAACTAGTTTGGTCTTTCCTGAGGTATTGATCTCGATCGCCACGCCGCATTCACCGATCACTTGGAGTGCACCGTCAATGGATTCCGGCGCTTGAATGCTAGAAAAATCAGGATAATTGGCTTTCATGGCATCGATATGACCGAGAATTTGGAAGATCCCGCTTTTCGCAGAATCCCGTATGAGTTCGTAATAATGCGCTTTCTCCTTCTTATGTTCAGCGGCACTTAGATCTTTCCAACGGTTTTTATTGAATATACTGATCCCGCGCGTCAGATGTACGGAACCAATTACATAGTCAAAGGGGTACTCCGCATATATTTGTTGATAGATGGACGCATATTCTGGAAAAAAGTCTGATTCTACGCCTAGCAAGACGTCAATTTGACCTTCATACTTGTGCTTTAACTGCAGGACTTCATCCACATAATTCACAAATTCGCTTTTTGCCATTGCGATCCCGGGGTGCAGCTGCTCTTCATCAGCATAGAAGTAGGGGGAGTGGTCGGAAATGCCGATGACCTGAAGTCCTTCACGAATGCCGGCCTGAATGTAATCTTCGATGTTACCGTCTGCGTGACCGCAGCGGAAGTGGTGGGTGTGCAAATCAAATTTCGTTGTCATATGGATTTCGCTCCTTTACTCCGAACTGATAAATTGGGTTTCAGGCATCCCTTTCAGATCGCTTAAAAACTGCTGCATCGCAGAGTTGAGGTATTTGCCTGATTTGTAAATGACGCCCACAGGATGTGCGGTTTCAAATTCGCTTACTTTTATCATACGCAGGGTACCCCGACGCAGCTCACTACCGATCGATAATTTTGAAATAATGGCAGCGCCCAAGTTGAGCTCGACCATCCGTTTTATTTCTTCGCTGCTGGACAACTCCATCACGATATGGGGTTGAATATTGTAATTTTTAAAAACCTGATCAGCAAATTTACGTCCTAAGGTATCCGGTGACAGCACGATAAAAGGAGTTTCGCGTAAGGCTTCCACAGTTGTATGTTTTAGGTTGCCTAAAGGGTGATCCGGGGCGACCACAAGCTCGAATGTATCGTAGTACAACACCGAGGTTTCTAGATTTGGATTGGATTCCGAGAGATAGCCGATCCCGATATCGACCGTTCCACTTTCAACACTAGCCATGATTTGAATGGATGACATGGTAAGGATGGAGGTCTTAATCAGCGGATATTGATTCTGAAAATAGGACAGTACGCGCGGTAAAATTTGAATCGCGATCGAGGTGGTTGTTCCAATGGTAATGTGACCTTGCGGAATATGGCTTAAGTCATTCAAACGTTGTTTGAGTTCTCCGACGATCTTTAGTATTTTCTCCGCATGTTCGAGGAATACATGGCCTTGATCTGTCAGAGTGACAGGTTGGTTACGATCAATGAGGACAGTCTTGAATTCATCTTCCAAGCTTTTAATCTGAGCTGAAACGGCTGGCTGGGTTAAGTTCAACAACTCTCCAGCTTTCCGGAAGCTCGTTGTCTTGGAAATGGTGATCAGTGTTTCAAGTTGACTAATGTTCACAGAACCCCTCCTTGTATATATTTTATTTATCAATCTAGACCGTTCTAATAAAATAATTATATTTCCCATTCCAGATGTTTATCTCACATTATAGGTTAACTTTCTGCAATGATCAATATTTGCCGAGCAGGAAACGCACAGATGGCTGTCGAAAATTTCTAAGTTACTGTAAAGCGGCAGACAGGTATGAGGAGTTGCATCTTATAAAGGAGGGTTCACATTGAATCGGAAAATAATGCGCAGCTGGATGATGTATGATTGGGCCAATTCGGCCTTTGCTACGACGATGATCGCTGCTGTGCTGCCGATTTTTTACCTGTCGGTTGCGGCGAGTAATTTGCCAGAGCATCAAGCATCAAGTTATTGGGGATTTACACAGACGATCGCCATGATCATTGTAGCCGTGATTTCACCCATTTTGGGAGCGATTGCAGATTCATCCCGCAGCAAGGTACGGTTTTTGCGCGTATTTGCGTATACCGGCGTGCTAGCATGCCTGCTTATGGCGTTTACAGGTACAGGAGATTACATCCTTTTATCTTGCTGTTTTATCCTAGGGGTGGTCGGTTTCTCTGGAGGGAATACGTTCTATGACTCCATCTTAGCAGATGTTGCGCCGATTGAGATCCGGGATGAAGTATCCGCTAAAGGGTATATGTTCGGATATATCGGCGGAGGGGTTCTTCTAGCTATCAACATTGTCATGTTGGAAATGTGGGAGAGTCTCGGATTTCCTAGCAAAACCGTGGCAACGCAAGTGGTCTTCGTGACGGTTGCCGTATGGTGGTTCTTATTTTCGCTTCCGATCTTCCGCAATATTAAAGATTTGGGTGCGGTACAGAAGAAACCTGTGGGGTTCTACGCAAAGGATGGATTCCGCCGTGTATTTACAACATTCCGCCAGATTAAGCAATACCCCGAGCTGCTCAAATATTTATTTGCCTTCTGGTTCTTTAATGACGGGATATCCACCATTATCAGCATGGCGACAATCTATGGGAAGACGATCGGTATTGAGACGAGTCACTTGATCATTGCGCTTTTGATCACCCAATTCGTGGGGATTCCTTTTACGTATTTGTTCGGTAAAATTGCTTCGAAAATGGGTTCGAAGAAGTCCTTGTACATTTCGTTATGCGTCTATGTGTTAGTCGTGTTCTTAGGGTATTTTATGACGAGCGCCTTGCATTTTTATGCACTCGCATTTATAGTCGGCATGGTGCAAGGGGGAAGCCAATCGATTGCCAGATCGATCTATAGCCGATTAGTTCCAAAGGAGCGTACGTCGGAGTTTTTTGGTTTCTTAAGCCTATCTGACAAAGTATCGGCGTCCTTAGGTCCTGCGCTGTTCGGCATAGTCAGCTTGCTGACCGGTTCTACGAGACAGGCGATTCTCTCGCTGCTCGTGTTCTTCATCGTCGGCATCTTCCTGCTGACGCGGGTGAATATAGCGAAGGGGATGCGCGAAGCATCCCCTTCAGGAGAGGCGTAGCAGACCGATCAGATGATCGGGTCTGCTACGCAGATCTGCAAGCCGCTGTCACACGGCTTGCCATGTTCATAAGAGCGGTTGCCCACGGCGTGGGCCAACCGCTCTTTGGCTTGCGCCGCAGCTGGGCTGGCGGCGCCGCTCTGCCGCACAACCGCCCAATAGGCGGTTGTGGCGGCCACGACAGCCGCCGCGTCCACGCGCGCGGCGGCCCATTGGTCCCAGACGCTCGTCGTATACGACGCGTCTGTCCCGGTGGGGTCGCGCCAAGGCTTGCGCGACTCATTCAACACATCCAGCGGCTTGACTGGCCGCTTGTACACGAACGGCTCAATCTGCCCAAAGGTCAGAAGCCGTTTGATCCCTGTGGGATCATGGAAAAGTCGCTGTGCGGCGGTCATCTGCCGGTTGGCTTCATTCCATGCCTTCCGTCGTACACGCACCGCCAGCTCCGGATAATACTTCCTAGTTACTTGTTCGAATAGATCTACAATGGCATCCGGGAACCGTCCGCCAGTCTCGAATTCCTTCCATACGGGCGTTCGCCAGGTTTGCTGATTTCGTTTCTGATCTACGATGAGGGTATCCATCCATACTTCAAACCGTTGATGATCCCATTTCTTAAATCCCGATCGATAGAACACGTAAGGATGCACATTCCGATCGAGTACGTGATGGAGGACAAACCCAAGGGTGTAGATCAGTGCGGGATCATGCAGCTCCCGCTGCGCGACGCCTTCGATCATATCCAGGAGCAGCAGGCCGCAATGCTCGCTATGCATGGCCGAACCTACCTCATTCATCGTTTTATCTTTTTGCCAGGGGAGAAAGTGATGATAGAAGAGAAAGTCAGGTCCTTGGCAGCCCATACGGAACATCCGAAGGTTCTTCGGCTCCGCAAGCATCCTTGTCAGTTCCATTTCCTCGAGCACTTCTTCGCCAAAAACAAAATGTGCCCATATGTTCGGCATATTCTGCACGTCCTTTTCTGGAATCTAGTTCTTTCGATTCTAAAGATAAGTATAAAATTTCAAACGATAAAACCGATATAATCATATAGTACTAGTATTTTGGGATCGTTGTCAGTCCAAATTACTAATTATTTAAGGGGGTATCGTTCGGATATACCAAAAAAATCCTGCTTTTGAGGTGATTTTTTAACGAGTATCAAGTATAATTATTAACAATAGTCGAATCCATATTATTAATGTCGAATTATCGGATATAATGTCGAAGGACGGGGGAGAATCTTTTCATGAAAGCGGAATATATTAATCCATTTTTGGATGCAGCCATAAATGTGATTGAACAAGTGATTCAGATTCGTCCAACTACAGGACAGCTTCAAATTAAAGAAGTGCAGGTTTTCGATCAATATGTATGGATTGATATCGGTATGACTGGTCAAATGACAGGCAATATCGTGTTCGGTCTTCATGAATCTGTCGCTTTAAAGATGGTGTCTGCGATGATGGGTGGTTTTGTACTGACAGAGTTGGATGAAATCGGACACAGTGCGATCTCGGAGTTAGGCAATATGATAGGCGGAAATGCAAGTACCATTCTATATAACCAAGGGGTTAAGGTTGATATTACCCCGCCAAAAGTGTTACAATCAACAGCAGGGCACTTCAATGCCAAGCAAGCTCTTTCGGTTCCACTCATGATGGAGGGAATTGGCGACTTGGATATTCAGGTCCTCATCAGTTAGATGAATAGAAGATCCATATGGTTCATGTATACATACACGATAGACATAGCTCCTTAGTGGGGGCTATTCTTTTTTTTAAGGGGGTTTTTTCGTGTTCACTTTTCAGGATAAAATTATTCTTATCACAGGAGCTTCAAGTGGTATTGGCGCCCTGATGGCACAGAAGCTTGCGGATCGCGGCGCCATTCCGATTCTTACGGCACGTTCGGTTGATAAATTGCAGGAGCTGCAGTCAAGAATTCAGGGAACGAGTCGGATTATCCCAATGGATGTGACGAACGAGAATCAAGTGAATGCGGCTGTGTCTGCGGTGATTCAGGAGTATGGGCGCATCGATATTCTGATCAATAATGCAGGTTATGGGGTGTTCGAGACGTTCCTCGATACATCCATATCAGAGTTCGATACGATGATGGATGTCAATTACATGGGCATTGTGCGTTGTACGAAGGCGGTCCTTCCCCATATGGTAGCTGCGGGACAAGGGCATATTGTAAATATTGCATCATTAGCCGGCAAGATTGGTTCTGCCAAATCGAGCAGCTATAATGCAACGAAGCACGCGGTGCTGGGATTAACGAATGCGTTGCGTCAGGAAATGTACGGAACAGGCATCTATGTGACCGCGATTAATCCAGGCCCTATCGATACACCGTTCTTTGAGAAGGCGGACCCTAGCGGACAATATGTGCAGAATGTGAAAATGTTCCTTTTGACACCAGATCAGGTCGTCAATAGCATGATGAGGGCCATCGAGAAACGAAAAGCGGAAGTGAACTTGCCATTTGCCGCAGCGGCAGGCATTAAGCTATATCAAATATTCCCACGGCTGGCTGACAAGTTCGCTTATAAATTAATCAATAAAAAATAACCGTTAGCTTAAGACTCTTGCTTCGAACCTTTCGCGCGGTGAGCCTCATTTAGCTGCTTCACTTCCTCGAATAAAGCCCGCACAGCGGCTTTCGCCTCCGGATGCATTGCTGTCCAATGCTGCGTAAGATTCGGCATCGTTTTGTGCATTTGGTTGTATAAGGCCCATACTTTTATTTTTTCGACTTGCTCAGGGGTTGCTTCCCCAATCAGAAGTTCTGTATATTTTTCAAGGAGACCGTCAAACTGATCAATAAAGGAATTTTCCATGAATTCAACCGCCTTTTATTTTTTGTGGTATGTATACAACATTTTAACATAACAATGACCCAAGGGGATGAGAAAAACCTTTACCCTCGGTTCACTCGAAGATGAGCGACCGCGTTTAGAGGTGGTTTTTATCGCCAAATAGAATTTTTTAATTTCGATACATCGAAATATTTATAAATTCTATTGTGGTAAAGAAAGGAATTCACATGACAACATTTAAAGACTTACAGGTCGATTCACGCCTTGTAGCACAGCTCACGACCGAACGTATAGAAACCCCGTCCAAGATTCAGGAGGCGGCGATTCCCGTCGCTTTGGAAGGCAAAGACGTGATTGCACAATCACAGACCGGAACCGGGAAGACGTTAGCCTATTTGATTCCTATGCTGCAGCGGATTCAACCCGATTTGAAGCAATTGCAGGGCTTGATTCTAGCACCAACCCAAGAGCTTGCCATGCAAATTTTCCGGGAAGCAGATAACTATGGCCAGACCATGGGCATTACGGTTCAATCCTTAATTGGCGGCGCGGCAAGCAAACGTCAGCTCGAGAAGCTTAAGCTTCATCCGCAATTGATAGTAGGTACACCAGGGCGTGTCCTCGAAATGATTCGTAATCGTAAAGTGAAGATGCATGAAGTTCGTACGATCACCGTTGATGAAGTGGATCAAATGTTCAAATTGGGTGCTGCGGGCGATACCGAGGCCATTTTCAAGACGGCCTTACGGGACCGCCAATTATTATTCTTCTCCGCGACGATGCCTGCCGAAGTTCGTGATATTGCCGATGCGTGGATGCGTGAACCGGTTGAAATCGGTATTGAAACGGACCAGAAGACCTCTGCTACGATCGAGCATTATTATTTTGAAACGGAAGAACGGAATAAAATCGATACGCTGCGCAGAATTGTCCGTTTATATAAACCGAAATCAGCGATTGTTTTCGTGAATGACATTGCTTCCATCGCGGAATGGGTAGCGAAGCTTCAGTATTTGGGATTATCGGTAGAACCTTTATACGGTGAAGCTGATAAGCAGGAACGTGCGAATGTGCTGCGTCGCTTCCGCGAAGGTCAGGTTCAGCTTCTCTTAGCCACGGATGTTGCTGCGCGCGGGCTGGATATTAAAGAGCTTCCGATGGTGATTAACTTTGATCTGCCGATCAGCAGTGAGCATTACGTGCATCGTGTAGGTCGGACAGGGCGTATGGGACATCAAGGAATGGCGATATCAATCTCCACACCGAGGGAACAATTTATTATCGAGAAGTTTAATCGCCAATTGGGAATTCACATTACCCCGCAAGCGATGTACGACGGAAAAGTGTTATCGAGAGAATCCGAGGACAGACCAGTCCGTAAACCAGTCGCAAAACCAACCCATAAATCAACAACTGCCCGTGCAGCAAGCAAACCGACGGTACAGACAGCAGGGAACCAGAAGAACAGCAAGTCGAAATTGAGCCGCGATAAAGATCGTAAAAATGCAGGGGCACCGAAGTGGTTAAAAGCCAAAACCGATCCAAAGTGAAGTTTTTGATTGACGGGATGGGTGCCTACTCATACAATAGGACTCAAAAACTATTCAATCAAAGGGTGAAGGAACATGAGTGAATCAAACCCGTTCATGATTCAAAGGGTGATTAGTAACAATGCCGTACTAGTATCACTGGAGAACTCTAACAAGGAAATTGTTCTGATGGGCAAGGGCCTTGGATTTGGTGCGAAAACAGGCATGACTTTGCTTCCTTCAGACCCTCGTATCGAAAAGAAGTTCAGAATTGACGGTGAAGAATCGAGAAATCAGTTCAAAGCACTAGCTGAGCAAGTCGACCCGAAAGTGCTGGATGTGTCTCAAGAAATCATTTCGTTGATTACGACAGAATTTAACTCGGAATTGAATGAGCAGATTTTTATCGCATTGCCAAGTCATATTCAATTTGCATTATATCGACTAGAAAATCAGATCGATATCGCCAATCCATTTATCTATGAAATCCAAGCACTTCATTCCAAGGAATTTGCACTTGCTCAGAAGGCGGCTGACCTGATTGAGAAAAAGTTCAATATCGATATCCCGGAAACCGAGGTTGGGTTTCTAGCGATGCATATTCAATCGGCCGTGTGTCATATTTCCGTAGGGAATATCGTAAAATGGACACATGTGATTCAAGATGCGGTTGCCTTGATCGAAGAGGAGCGGGGGTTTAAAATACCGCGAAGCAGTCTGGATTATATCCGACTGATTACCCATTTGCGATTTGCAATCGAACGACTTACGGATGGCCAGAAGTCTCCAAATCCTTTCGTGTCACAGCTTCGTGATTTGAAGGAAGAATATGCGCTGGGCTTAAAAATCGGCAAACTGTTGGAGGAACGTCTTGGCGTCAGTGTTTCGGATGATGAAATTGGATATGTTGTGATGCATTTGTACCGGTTGTTTCAGCATTATGGGAAAAAAGGCTGAGGCACAGTAAGAAATTGGTCGGAAAATGTCGTTGACGAATCAGTTAACCTGTACTATACTACAGTTTGTAAACACGAAGTAAGCGATTTCCTAATCACAAGCTTTACTTTATCAAATAAGTCCATATCATTGTGTTATTTAGCGTGCGACTAGTAACTAGGCATGAGCTAAGTGAGACAGAAGAGTTTTGGTACCCTTCTTTCTCGCTTAACTCATGCTTTTTTTGTTTTATTTTAGGGCATGCTACACATGGACAAAAATTATCATAAGAGGTGGATTTTATGTTTTTCAAAAAGAAAAAAACAGTTGTATCGTTAGTATCTCCAATCACAGGAACATCGGTATCACTTGATCAAGTACCTGACCCAGCGTTCGCGCAAGGATTCATTGGTGACGGTGTTGCTATAAACCCAACACAAGGTGTTCTCGTATCCCCGTGTGACGGCATTGTCGCACACATGATTGATACGTATCACTCTTGTATCATCGGCCATGATTCGGGCGTTGAAGTGTTGATGCACATCGGTGTGAACACGGTGGAATTGAAGGGTGAGGGCTTCAAACCGTTAATCAAAACGGGAGATCAGGTTAAACAAGGACAGCCTTTAATTGAATTCGATATGGATTTCATTCAATCCAAAGGTTATCCGATCATTACACCAGTCATCATGGCGAACGCAGAAGTAGTTGAGAACTTAACGAAGTCGACTGGGGAAATGAAGGCTGGGGAAAGTAAGGTTTTAGAAGTGCAAGTGAAGTAATGCAGTGAAGTACTTAGAACTTTAAAAACGTAGGAGGGAACGTTTCATGCTTGCATTCTTGCAAAGAGTAGGTAAGTCCTTGATGCTTCCGGTGGCAACACTTCCGGCGGCAGCAATACTAAATCGTTTTGGTGCGATTGACTATATTAAAGACTTTCATCTAGGAGATTCCGTAGGGGGATTTTTAAATCAGTATGTTGCTCCGTTTCTTGCAGCCGGTGGGGGCGCGATCTTTGATAACCTGGCGCTGATCTTCGCTGTTGGGGTTGCAATCGGCTTTGCGGCAGATGCGGTAGCAGCATTGTCAGCCGTTATCTCGTACCTCGTGTTGACGAACGTGTTAGGAAAAATGCCTACCGCTTTCGAATTCATCGGTAAAGATACGAAATTGGATATGGGGGTTATCGGTGGTATTATCGCCGGGGGGATCGCCGCATTCTTCTACAACAGATACCATAATATTAAATTGCCGGATTGGCTCGGATTCTTCAGCGGAAAGCGGTTCGTTCCGATCATCACTTCCCTTGCTATGGTTCTTGTTGGTATTGTGTTTGGTCTCATTTGGGGGCCGGTTCAAGGCTGGTTGGATACGTTCGGTAACTGGGTTGTTGGATTAGGGGCTATCGGATCCGGCGTCTTCGGTACAGCAAACCGATTGTTAGTACCTTTCGGTCTACATCACGTAATCAATTCGATCGCTTGGTTCCAAATCGGATCCTTCACGGATGCAGCGGGTAATGTGGTACATGGCGATATTCACCGTTTCTTCGCTGGGGACCCGAATACAGGTCAGTTCATGACCGGATTCTTCCCAATCATGATGTTCGCATTGCCGGGTGCGGCGCTTGCCTTCATCCACACAGCGAAACCTGAGAAGAAGAAATTAGTGGCTTCAACATTCGTAGGTCTGGCATTTGCATCGTTCTTGACAGGGATTACAGAACCCATTGAGTTCGCGTTCATGTTCATCGCACCTGTACTATACGTAGTGCATGCAATCTTAACAGGGGTTGCCGGTGTTATCATGAACTTGCTGGATGTTCGACTAGGGTTTGGTTTCTCAGCAGGTTTGATCGATTATCTTGTGAATATCCAATTGTCTAAAAATGCCTGGATATTACTTCCGGTAGGCGCTGTGTTCTTCCTGGTCTACTACTTCTTGTTCCGTATCCTTATCGTGAAATTGAACTTGAAAACACCGGGACGTGAAGATGATGATGAGACCGCGGATAGCAACGTGCCTGCAGGTGCAGCGAATAGCCCATTATCTGAAAAAGCTGTTCATGTTCTTGGTAATTTGGGCGGTAAAGAAAATATCGTCAGCACCGATGCTTGTATTACGCGTCTACGTCTTGTCGTGAAAGACGATAAGCAGGTCAATGACGCTGAATTGAAGAAATTAGGTGCAGCAGGCGTTATGCGTCTAGGTGGCGGCGCCGTTCAGGTTGTATTCGGTACACAATCTGAAATGTTAAAAGACGAAATCAATAAAAAATTGTAAAATAGTAAGGTCACGTCTTTGAAACCATATACAACAACATAGTGCCACGGGCGATACATGAAGCAAGATTTTGCTCACGTGGTCGCCCTTAGCACGTTTTTTATCCTACAGATAGATACCAGAAAATGGACAAACACAAAAGGAGTGGAAGACATGCAACAAACATTCACAATCAAAAACCCAACAGGTGTACACGCAAGACCGGCAGGAGCTATTTTAAAGAAAGCAAGTACTTTTGCTTGTAAAGTGGAATTAGAAAAAGCAGACGGTACACGAGTGAGCGCCAAAGGAATGGTTGGCATTTTGAAATTAGGATTGAAACAAGGGGATCAAGTAACCGTGATTACAGAAGGTGACGGCGAGGCAGAAGCATTGCAAGCTGTTGGAGAAGTGATCGAATCCATTTTTGAATAAGCTGGAGGGGGATGAAAGCAATGATTCTAAAAGGTATTGCTGCAGCTCCTGGTTACGCGATTGGACCTGTGTTCGTTATGAAAGATAATCAGGTTAAGGTAGAGCGTAAGACATTGTCAGCACCAGAAGCAAAAGCAGAAGTCGTGCGTTTTTCGGAAATCGTCAATCAAGCGATTGAGCAAGTGAAGGAAATTCAAGAGCAAGCCCGTGAGAAGATGGGCGATGAGCAAGCTGAAATCTTTGAATCGCATATTCTGGTGCTTCATGACGATGAATTCGTAGGTCGTACCAAAGAAGTGATTCTGGAGAAGAACATCAACGCTGAGGCTGCTTTAGCTGAAGTAACGGAAGAGCTTGTTGCTTTCTTTGAAGGCATGGATAACGAGTATATGAATGAACGCGCAGCAGACTTCCGTGATTTGAACAAACGACTGCATGGACTATTAACTGGCGCGAAACAAGCGTCATTGTCTGACTTCGAAGAACCTGTCGTCCTCATTACGGATGACTTGACGCCATCCGACTCAGCCCAATTAGATCGCGATCGTGTTGCAGGGTTCGCTACGAATATCGGCGGTAGAACATCACATTCTGCCATTATGGCAAGATCGATGGAAATCCCTGCTGTTGTTGGTCTAAAGGATGTAACGGAACAACTACATGACGGAGACATCGTCATTTTGGATGGAACGACTGGAGATTTGATTGTGCACCCTTCAGACGAGCAGATTGCGGCTTATCGAGTGAAAAAAGAAAATTTCGCGAAGCGTAAAGCGGAATTCCACAAATATATGAATGCAGCTTCCACCACGGTTGACGGGCATACCGTTGAGCTCGTTGCCAATATTGGAAACCCAGGAGATGCGCATAACGCACATAAGAACGGAGCGGAAGGGATTGGATTGTTCCGTACCGAGTTTTTATACATGGGTCGTCCGAACTTCCCAACGGAGGAAGAGCAATTCGAAGCTTATAAAGAAGTGGCGGAGACCTTCGGGAAAGATCACCCGATCGTGATTCGTACGCTTGATATTGGCGGAGATAAAGAGTTAGATTATCTTGAACTTCCGAAGGAAATGAACCCATTCTTAGGATACCGTGCGATTCGTCTGTGCTTGGATGAGACGGATATGTTCAAGACGCAGCTTCGTGCCATTCTTCGAGCAAGTGCATTTGGTAATGTGAAAATCATGTATCCGATGATCGCAACGATTGTGGAACTTCGTGCAGCGAATGCCATTCTTGCGGAAGTAAAAGCAGAATTGGATACAGCGGGCATCGCATACAATAAGAATCTCGAAGTGGGTATTATGATCGAAATTCCAGCGGCAGTGCTGGTATCGGATCAATTAGCGAAGGAAGCCGATTTCTTCAGTATCGGTACCAATGACCTTGTTCAATATACGATGGCGGCTGACCGGATGAACGAGAAAGTATCCCACTTGACCCAACCGATGAACCCTTCCGTTCTTCGATTGATCCGTATGGTGATCGAGAATGCGCATCGTGAAGGCAAATGGGTTGGCATGTGCGGAGAAATGGCCGGCAACCTTGTTGCCATTCCACTCTTGTTGGGACTTGGTTTGGACGAGTTCTCGATGAGCGCAAGCTCCGTGCTTCCTGCGCGCGTATTGATGAGTAAGATTTCCTTGGCAGATGCGAAGGAAATCGCAGCGAAAGCTCTCGATATGCAGACTGCGGATGAAATTCAACAGTTCGTACAAGACTCTTTCCCAGTCATTGAAGAGTTACTATAGATCGAATAAGGCTTATAGCCAACAGTCTAGTCTTTAAAGAAAAAGCACTTCTTCGTAGTAAAAATGCGAAGAAGTGCTTTTTTTTTTACCACAATAGAATTTATTAAAGTTTCGACGTATCGAAACTTTAATAAATTCTATTTGGCGATAAAAACCACTCATGACGTCTCTCGGCCTCACCACCAAGAATGAAAATAAATGCGTTCTCACACACTTTGGACGCAATAGAAAGCATTTCGTCAATCACCACGGAGCGAGAAATGAACGGACACAGGAGACCTTAATGATGCCAAAAGTACTCAAAATGCAGGGTTAACGGACACAGCGGCTCTTATTATGCAAAACCTAAGCTATATACTCATGGTTCGAATGGAATAAGGTTATCTGTGTCCGAAGAACGGCTAATCTATGAGCATAGTAAACAATAAGGCCTCTCATGTCCGTTATACACAAAGAGCTTAAATTCTACAGAGCTAGAGTCTCTTTTATTGCAGTTGGATCATGTTCAGGTTGTTCATGGACAACAGATCCGTCCGCAAGGCGCAACCACGAGTCGAATTGCCGCTCGTCTTCTTGCAGTTGAATCATCCGAGCGCCTCGAGGGAAGTCATCCCGGTCGTACGTGTTATACCCGGTAGCTCGGACATAGCAGAGTCGCCGAGTAAGTTCCCCAGTAATAAAAAATAGACGTGCATGGCGGCGCGTCTCAAGAAAAAAAACTCAAGCATTACTTAAAGCAAATACAGGCAATGGGTTTTGAAATTCAGATTAGCAACCAAGAAGTCGGCTTTTTTAAAAAAAAGAATTAGCTGAATCAAGGAAGTCTGCCTTATTTAGGTTGAAGGTACTTTTACAGTGCCCTCGATTACTGTCCGGACGGTTACTCGATTTCATCAAGGGCAAACCAATATTTCGGAAACCTGTTATACTGTCATATATAGGAACTGCATGCGTAGAGAGGATAATGAACGATGAAGAACTCTGTTTTAATCATAGAAGATGACCATTCTATTATCGAAATGGTAGAGAGTTATTTAACCAAAGACGGTTATGATGTCACGATTGCCACGAATGGGGAAGAAGGGGTTATCCGATTTGGCGAAGCACAAGGACAATTTGATTTGGTTCTTGTTGATTTAATGATGCCGAAGCTGGATGGTATGGAAGTGATTAAGATGATTCGGGATCGAAGTCTTGTGCCTATTCTCATTATGTCGGCGAAGGATGGCGATGTGGACAAGGCGATAGGTCTAGGTTTTGGAGCCGACGATTATATCGCGAAGCCCTTCTCCATGATTGAATTATCTGCGAGAATCAAAGCGATAATACGACGCGCTACCCAATATTCGAACATCGAGATCAAAGCGGAGACAGAGCCGATGTTGATGATGGGCGATTTGCGGATCGATCTGAACAATTATACGGTATTCAAAAATGAGGAATCGCTAAAGCTTACTTCCAAAGAATTCGAACTTCTCAAATTGTTCGCAGCGCATCCGAATCGTGTCTACACGAAGGCGCAAATTTACAATCAGATTTGGAATGATGAATATTACGGGGATGAGAATGTTATTAATGTACATATGCGCCGATTGAGAGAGAAAATTGAAGATAACCCTTCCGAGCCACGGTATATTAAGACGCTGTGGGGTATTGGTTACAAGTGGGAAGGCGGTTAATATGATTCTAGTGCTTTCTGGCATCATCGTTATCTTGTTAGGGATTATTTATATTCAATATCAATCCAGAACGAATCGGAGTAAGCAATTGCATAGCTTGCGTTCGGAGATCGAGCGTATTTCATTACATGCCACGAATGAGAAGCTTTTGCTATTTACCGATGATCGTGAACTTCAAGCCCTTCTTATTGAAATTAATCGGCTGTTGGAGTCGCTTCATCAGACCTGCTCGAATTATGCCAAAATGGAAATGTCGATGAGAAAGATGGTATCGAATATATCGCATGATTTGAAGACACCATTAACGGTCGTACTTGGCTATATTGAAATTCTAGATCTCGATCCGAATATGCCAGCAGATGAACGTCAACGTATATTGGATAAAGTCCTTGCCAAAACAAAAGAGACGCTTGCGCTAATCCATGATTTTTTTGATCTGGCCAAGCTGGAATCCGGGGATAAAGATCTCCCCATGACAAGAATACAAATGAATGAACGATGCAGCACCACGATATTGGAATATTACGACTTACTTACGGAGCAAGGGTTTCATGTTCACATTGAAATTCCGGAGCATCCGATTTACGGATTCGGGAATGATGAAGCGCTGCATCGCGTGCTCAATAATCTAATCTCCAATGCGATTCAATATGGCGGCCATGGCAAAACACTCGGATTGACGCTTCGAGAAGATGAGTCATCCGTCTATGTCGACGTCTGGGATCGGGGAAAAGGTATTGACGCCTTGCACATTGACCATGTGTTCGAACGTATGTACACGCTTGAAGATTCACGGAATAAATCCTATCAAGGCAGCGGTCTGGGACTGACAATTACGAAGCGGCTGGTTGAGAGCATGGGCGGATCGATTCACCTGCGCAGCAAGCCTTACGAACTTACGGTATTCACCGTTCAATTGAAAAAAGTACAGTATTAGCTCATGGGAATGGAAATTCATTCATTTTCATGAGTTTTTCTATGTGATGCATCTTAAGAATTTTGTAAGAATGGAGTAAGAAAAAAGAAAATTACGTCTAGTAAGATGTAGTTATCAGAGAAAGCGAGAGGGGAACAGGACATGGAGCATATCGTACGAACCAATCGATTAACCAAAACCTATAAGGGGCAAGAAGTTGTCTCGAACGTAAGCATGAATATTAAAAAGGGCGAGATTTATGGTTTTCTTGGGCCGAATGGAGCAGGGAAAACGACGGTGATGAAGATGATGACCAATCTCGTCAAACCGACAAGCGGCGAGATTGAGATTTTTGGGGAGAAGTTAACACCCAATTCTTATCACATCTTGGGTCGGATGGGGACGATTATTGAATATCCGGTATTTTATGATAAGCTGACAGCTCGCGAGAACTTGGATCTGCATTGTGAATATATGGGCTTTTACAATAAGAAATCCATCGATGAAGCGCTAGAACTCGTGAATTTAATCGATACGGGGAAGAAGAAAGTGAAAAGCTTCTCCCTTGGGATGAAGCAGCGACTTGGCATTGCTCGTGCGATCACGACGAAGCCGGAACTCCTTATTTTTGACGAGCCGATCAACGGATTAGATCCCCTAGGGATTAAAGAATTAAGGGATTTGTTCCGCATGTTGTGCAAGGAATATGGAACCACGTTATTGATATCCAGTCATATTTTGGGTGAAATCGAACAAATTGCGGATACGATTGGCGTCATACAGGGCGGTCGATTGCTGCGGGAAATTACGATGGCGGAAATACATGAAGAGATGACGGATTATATCGAGATCATTACAACAGATTGCAGCAAGGCTGCTTATGTTTTGACCGACAAACTGCAATTGAACAATATCCGGGTGATTGATAACCAATTCGTACGGGTTTATGACCAGCATATACCGCAAAGCGAAATCACGAAGACATTGATCCTGAACGATATCGTGATTGACTCGATTCATAAGCGGAGCAGCTCGTTAGAGGATTACTTCTTGCAAGTACTGAACGGAGGCGGATTACGTGATTAAATTAATGAAGCTGGAATTACGAAAATTTAAAATTATGGGATATATTCGAGTGGCTGCCATCGCCAATGTAATCATTTTCGGATTCATGATGCTGATGAGTTATACGCCAGAGCTCGATGGGACGATTGTCTTTCGAGATTATAATGCCGTGTTTTCAATGATCGATGTATTTGTGAGAGGGACGTTTATTATTCTCGCCGCTGTCCTAGTGGGGCGATTCGTTATCGATGAATTCAATAGTAAGACCATTACCGTCTTGTTCATGTACCCGATCAAACGTCACAAAATCATTGCTGCCAAGTTATTGGTTGTTATCTTGTTTACGTTCGTATGCTGTGTGATTTCCATGGCATTCTTGAGTGCGTTGTATCTCATCTTCAACTCGTTTACGCACATTGTATCTGGGGAACTGACCATGACGCTGGTGATGCAGCAGGTCGTTAAATTAGGCTTCAATGCGATATCCTCAAGCTTTATGGCACTTATTCCGCTGTATTTTGGAATGCGTAAATATTCGCTCCCGACGACGATTGTATCTTCCGTGATCCTCGTGATGGTGACCTGCTCGAATAATGGTGGGTTTAACTTGAATGACATTATTATCATTCCGATTCTGCTAGCACTTCTGGGTGCCTTCATTGGATATATGTCGATACGGAAAATCGATCAGATCGATATCAATTAATTAGGCACGTTATTTTGAATGCGAGAGGAATGAGGATATGGAAACATCGTATACGAAAATCGTAGCTCAATCCATGTGGATGGTGTGGGAGAATACCTTTGATTTCTTCACAAGATTCCGTAGTGAGTCGATATGGAGATTTGGAATTTGTAAGCTAGTCATCCGAAGACATTACGGCAAACGTATTGAATGTCACGATGGCCATCAGATCGAGACTGGGGATTGGATCGGGGAGCTTCACTTGGATAATCAACAAGTCATCGAACTTTCGCGTGCCGTCGGAGCGGATCGAGCGGGGATTATGACAGCCCGTATGCTGCGCCGTGGGATGAAGCAGATTAGCCATGCCATGCAGACATCACCGGAGCTTGCGAAAGTTAAAGCGATCACGGGGATTACGCTGCTCCATCGCGGGATAATCCATGGATTAGGATTCGAGCAGCATCCGATAACATCAAAATGGGCAAAGGGGTTCACGAAGATCTATCTTCGGTACTTGCTGCGTATATTGCATCCTGAAGGAAAGCAACGCGTGAAGCAAGCGGGGGAGAAGCTGGAGCCCAGGATGCTCGTTATTTCGAAGCAAGCTCTATTCGACCGTTGGACAGAGAAGGATAAGGACAAGAATCTAAGAACGATTTATATTTAAGCGTCATTTGTGGCTGGAGAGGAGAGCATATTATGTTATTAACAGCCTTGCAACTCGTTGTATTATTTATTGTACTATATATGCTTGCACCGTTTATGATCACTAGAATATGTGGGCTAGTCGTTGTTCGCAGAGGAAAAGCAGCTAGGCAGGTGGCATTTACCTTCGATGACGGTCCTAATCCGACGTATACACCTAGACTGCTGGATTTGTTACAAGCGCATGACGTAAAGGCTACTTTCTTCGTACTCGGAAGCCAAGCGGAGAAATACCCCGAAATTATCAAGCGAATGCACCAGGAAGGACATCAAATCGGCATTCATAATTATTCGCATACCGCAAACTGGGTGATGACGCCGGGTGTAGTAAGGCAGGAGCAAGTCGAACGTACAGCAGACATTGTACAGCAGATTACAGGAGAACGCCCTACGTCTTATCGGCCGCCATGGGGGATTATGAATCTAGGAGATCTCTTCAACTTCGGATTCCGAAAGTCTTATCGCATCGTGCTGTGGTCGGTGATGGTAAGAGATTGGAAGCGATCTACCACCGCAGAACGGCTTAGACACAGGCTGTTGCGAAAAATAAAACCGGGCTCCATCGTCCTATTGCATGATTGTGGAGAAACGCTTGGAGCAGATGAAGATGCGCCGCAACAAATGTTAGAGGGATTGCAGGATGTGCTGGAAGAAGTCCGCCTGAAAGGATACAAATGTCTAAGGATCGATGAGATGACAGATAAAGAAAGGGAGAAGAACTATCAGATTGACACCGCAATAGTGAAGAAACAATATAAATCCACCATGCCGTAACAGGGACATCGAATCATGTTCCTGTTTTTTTGTGCTTTTTCGAAAATATTTGTAGAATGTGCAGGGGGAAACTATTGTATGTGCGTCTATATGATCAGGAAGGGGGGCGGAGAACATCGAAGACGAAGATATCGTACGACGAATACGGCTAGGTGATGCGGATGCATTTCGACAATTAATCGACCGTTATCGCCAGCATGTATTTCAAGTCGCGTATTCGGTCGTTCGTGATCGAGCAGATGCGGAAGATATAGCGCAGGAAGTATTCATCCAAATCCACCGTTCTCTCCCCCAATATGAGTCCAAAGGATTAAAGACATGGATATCGCGCATTGCGCTGCATAAGGCCATTGATTATAAACGAAAGTTAAATCGAAAGCAGGAAGATGCGGTTGAGAATTTAGAAGAAGCCGTCGGCAGCAGGATGTATGTGGCTAGCGGTGCCGCTGCGGATGTGTTATCCGAGGTGATCATTCGGGATCGTCAAGCCCGACTGCGTACCGAACTGGATCAAATCCCAGCTTTGCACCGCGAAATGATTGAATCGTATTACTTGGCAGAGAAAAGTTATGAACAGATCGCGATGGAGTGTGATATCTCGTTAAAAACAGTCGAATCCAGACTGTATCGAGCTAGGCAGTGGCTTAGAACCCATTGGAAGGAGGAGGATTGGCGATGACAGGCTATAATCTTGCTGATTGGTTAATGTATGTCCGAGATACCGTGAATGAGGGGCAGCGCCTGAAGATGGAGGAAGCATTGCTGAACTCGGAAGAAGCGATGGAGTTGTATCTGCTAGCCATGAATCAACTGGAGCAGGAGCTGCCGCATTTGGATGATGAGACGGCATTTACGGAACGGATCCTGCGGGAAGTATATGAGGATAGACCTGTACAGACGCCTCCGACACCTATCCGGGTGGTGCGACAACGCCGATGGTATGAACATCCCCTGTTTCATTACACGGTGGCGGCATCGATTACATGTATCTTACTCGTCAGTGGTGCATTCGATAGTTTATTGAATGAACCCAAGGCATTGTTGAATCAACCTAGCGGATCTATCACAAATTCCATTATTGAACATGCATTCTCTTGGTTGGATGCATTGAAGAAATAACAGACAGCAGACAAACGACACAAACAAAGGAGAGGATGACATTTGCAACCTTATCGCAGTAAAGGGTTAGCGTTTTTTCTGAATTTTATTCCAGGGATGGGGCATTATTATGTAGGCAAAAAGACGAAAGCGATTATCTATGCGCTGTTGTTTTTTGGAGCTCTGGGTCTAGGGTTCATGGCAGGAATCGTAACCAGAGATGACGCGCCATTTGTGTCTATGGTAATTTTCGCTTTCATCATTGGATGTATCAACATGCTGGATATGATTATTTATCTGATTCGTACGCCGTATATCCCGAATACGACAGGAACCTATGGCGAACAATTTTTGCATGCTGCCGGTCTTCAAGGACCGAATCCGATGCAGGCGAACATGCCCAAACAGGAGAACGAACGATTCTTCACCATTCTCCTGTCGTTCGTTCCTGGATTAGGGCACTTCTACTTAGGGTTAATGCAGCGGGGGTTATCCTTCTTAATCGCTTTCTTTGGATTATCAACGGTATTAATCTTCTTAACGGCCATTACGCATCAGAGCGGTTTTGCGGTATTCCTGGGATTATTGCCGATCATCTGGCTCTATTGCATGTTCGACGCGGTAAAATTCGCTCATCAGAAGCAGCGTGGAGAAATGTTGGTGGATCGGACACTATTCGATGATTTTGAGAACTATCGCGAGGAGGGCAAACGCAGCAAGATGCTCGCGATGATGTTATCTGTTCTTCCGGGTGCAGGACACATGTATCTCGGCTTGCAGAAGCGTGGTTTGCAGCTCATGGTTGCTTTTCTAGGATCGATCTATATTCTGGATTTCTTGCGATTATCTTTATTCTTGTTCCTTATTCCGCTCATTTGGTGCTTCAGTTTCTTCGATGCCTTACAGCAAATCAGCCGCTACGGACGTGAAGAATTACGAGATATTCCGATCGTGAAATGGATTGGGAATCATCAGCGGTGGTTAGGCGTGATTCTGGTTCTTCTCGGCAGCTACTACATCCTGATCCGACTTATCGTTCCTATTCTTGAAGTTCAGTTCCCAGATTGGCTTGGCCAGTATCGATACCGGATTGAGGATTATTTCCAGACCATCGTGATTGCTGTATTGTTCATTGGTGGAGGAATCAAGTTGCTAACAGGTTCGAAGCAGCGAAATCATAGGGAAGTAGGGGAGCCGTTCCATGGAAGTGAATATTCAACAACCGATAAACGCGATTGAGGAAGAGCGGTTGCAGCAGCGGCCGCGGCAAGAAGAGACGATGCCAATCCGTCGCTTCCGGGTAGGAAGTCTATCGATGGGAATCGCCCTGATCGGGGCTGGGCTCGGTGTGCTGCTGCAAACCTGGTTTGATGCCGAGACGGCAGATATATTATGGTTGTGGTGGCCTGTCATCTTTATTCTGCTGGGTTGCGAGATTCTCGCTTATGTATTATTTGCAAGAAATCGTCAGGTCCGACTTCAATATGATGTCTTAAGTATATTGATCGTTGGGGTATTAGGGATGATCTGTCTGGGAGCGACGGTACTCAGTACGACCGGATTATTGCAAGAAGTTCGACATGCAGTAGGCAGCACGGAACAGTCGGCAAGCCTCCCAGATCTGAATATGAAGCTCGATCCCCAAGTGAAGAAGGTCATTGTTCAGAGCAACCGAACGTCCGGCATCCACTTGGATACAACCCCGGACAAAGAGATTCATGTCTTTGGCACTTATCGTTCCGATCGTATAGATGAGCAGCAATCCTATCTGGCGAACGCCGTTCATGTGAAGCCGGTAGGCGACGTGCTGTATATCCTCGTTGATGAGCCCCCAATGAAAGTGATGTTCGGCAACCGTGCGGAAATCAATCTGACTGTTGTCGTTCCTACAGGGATCGAGAGTGAGATTCGCAGTAATTATCCAAATTAACCACAGGTAGTAGGGATAGGCTCAAAAATCTTGTTCCTGTCAGATCAGCAGAAAAATAGGATAGTTCGACACGAACGTGACTATATTTTACGTTGACATTCTCAATCGTATCATGTGACAATAGATAACAAACTTATTGACGTATAACTTCATGGACGAGAAGTAAGATATGATAACTGATCCAAAGATTGCAATGTATTGCTGCATGAAAATGGGTGGTAACGCGGATTAGAATCCGTCCCTTATAAGGGACGGATTCTTTGTTTTTATAGATAAGTTATGTTTAAGACGTCTAGGGGGAACAGACAGATGAAATCATTACCGAGAAGCCACGTGTTCTTCGTGGGACTTATGCTATTTTCATTATTTTTTGGTGCGGGGAACTTGATTTTTCCGCCGATATTGGGGCAGCAGGCAGGAGAAAACTTTGCGTTTGCTATATTCGGATTTATCTTGACGGGTGTCGGTCTGCCGTTATTGACCGTAATAGCAATTGCTATATCTGGCCGTGATATGCAGCATTTAGCCGGTCGCGTACATCCGAAGTTTGGTATTGTATTTGCCGTTATCGTATATCTGTCCATAGGCCCATCCATGGGGATACCGCGTGTTGCTAATGTTGCTTTTGAGATGGGAATGCGATCATTTGTCCCCGAATCGTTGCGAGCAAGCAAATGGGTGCTCCTTGCTTTTACGTTTGTTTTCTTCTGTCTCGTGTACTGGTTATGCCTAAACCCATCCAAGTTGGTACTTCGCATTGGTAATGTATTAACGCCATTACTGCTTCTGTCAATCGCGGCATTGTTCATCGCTGCAATGATGAGTCCACTAGGGGAGGCGCATCCTGCTGTTCAAGAATATGCGGCGTCACCCGGATTCAAGGGATTTATGGAAGGTTACTTGACGATGGACACGATTGCAGCGCTCGCATTTGGAATTATCGTCATCAATGCGATACGAGATACAGGTGTTCAAGATAAGCGAATGATTACGAAAGCAGCCGTTCAAGCCGGAATCATTGCGGGGGTTGGCTTATCCTTGGTATACGCGGCACTCGGATTTATGGGAGTCACTAGTGTAACGGAGCTTGGCTATGCGCAAAATGGAGGACAGCTGTTGACGCAGATTGTACAACAATTATTTGGTCAATTCGGATTAGTCTTGTTGGCCGTCATTGTTGCACTGGCATGTCTCACAACATGTATTGGGTTGGTGTCCGCATGCAGTCAATATTTTTCAACCTTAATCAAGCGCCTCAGGTACAATCAGATTGCTTTCATCATCTGTGTATTAGGATTATTGGTTGCCAATCTTGGATTGAATACGATCATTTCGATCTCAATCCCGATCTTGCTCGTTATTTATCCTGTATCCATTGTGATTATCCTGTTGTCTTTCTGTCACCGTTGGTTTGGTGGACGGGCTTCGGTATATATTGGCGCTTTGATCGGCACGATGCTCGTTAGCTTATTCGATGGTTTGAAGCAAGCGAATATTCCCGTAGAATTCGTTACGGAATGGTTGAAGCATCTTCCATTGTATGAGCAGGGAATCGGTTGGATCGTGCCTGCTGTGGTTGGTGGAGGGATCGGGTTTTTATTCGGAATAATACGCCCTCATCCTTCGCAGGATCAAAGAAACCTTTAGATAAAATAAAAAATAGATGGAATCGTGATCATACCGCATGACGTCATCTCCGCAGTATGCTATACTGTGAGTGAGAAAGTTGCCCTAATACAAAAATGATGGATACGTACAAAAAATGATATTCATTCTCAATCATGCTGTCCCTGCTTGCAGGGGCAGCATGATGTATTTTAGGGGTATTAACAATAACTTTCATTCTCAATTAGAAGGAGTGAATGATGATGAACATCAAAGAATGGGTTGTGCGAAATGGAGAACTTGCTGCTTCTGTCACAGGGGGGATTTTAACAGCGATTGCATGGGCGACAAGCCATATTCACGAGGATGCGGCGATTGTTCTCTATATACTTGCCTTTATCATTGGCGGGTTCTCCCAAGCTAGACAAGGCGTAAAAACTTTAATTCTAGAACGTGATCTGGATGTGAATCTTCTCATGATTCTCGCGGCCATTGGAGCGGGTTGCATTGGTTACTGGGCAGAAGGAGCCATTTTAATTTTTATATTCTCATTAAGCGGAGCTTTAGAGACTTATACCATGGCGCGCAGCTCGAAAGATATCTCGGCATTGATGGATATGAAGCCTGAAATGGCTGTTCGGTATCGTGATGATATCGAGGAAAAGGTTCATATCTCCGAACTAGAGGTTGGCGATGTCATCATTGTTCGCAATGGGGAGCGAATTCCAGCAGATGGGACGATTCAGGAAGGGCGTTCGTCGATTGATCAAGCATCCATTACGGGGGAGAGTATCCCGGTCGATAAGGAAGCGGGCGATGAGGTATTTGCAGGGACGTTGAACGGAGAAGGGGCTTTATATATTGAAGTAAGTGCATCCAGTGAATCTTCTCTCTTCGCGAAAATCATTGCTCTGGTACAAGAAGCACAGAGCGAGATGCCCAAATCGCAGCTTTTCATGGAACGTTTTGAACGAATATACGCTCGTGTTGTGTTGGGGATAACCGTGGTTTTGATGCTGGCTCCTCCATTACTGATGGACTGGACTTGGAACCATGCCATCTATAAAGCGATGGTCTTCCTTGTGGTAGCTTCGCCTTGTGCTTTGGTTGCCTCGATCATGCCTGCAATGTTATCCGCAATCTCGAATCGGGCAAGAAAGGGCGTTTTGTTCAAAGGCGGGGCGCATCTTGAGAATCTAGCTCGGGTCCAAGTCGTGACCTTCGATAAGACAGGTACGCTGACACGCGGTCGTCCTGTGGTCACGGATATGCTGATGTTTCATGGGATATCGGAATCCGAATGCTTAACCGCAGCCGCTTCCATTGAATCGTTAACGACACATCCGCTTGCGCGGGCGATTGTTGCGAAGGCAGGAGAACAAGGACTCACATTGGAACGCCCGACGGATTTTCAAGCGGTTACAGGTTGGGGCGTACAGGCATATGTGCAGAGCGATTTCTGGTCCATTGGCAAGCCAGGCTGGTTCGAAGAAGCTGAGATATGTGAGCAAGTGAGGAAAGAGCTGCACCGACTAGAGATGGAAGGTAAGACGGTCATCGTGATCCAACGAAATGACACCATTGCAGGGTTGATCGCGCTGCAAGATCAGATTCGACCGGAAGCTCAGACGTTGATCAGCCGATTGCATACGCTAGGCGTAAGAGCAGCCATGTTGACGGGGGATCAAGAGAAGACAGCGCATAAAATTGCGAAAGAAGCGGGGATTGATCTCGTGTATGCGGAATTGTTGCCCGAGGATAAACTTCGTATTATTAAAGAACTTCAAGCGCAGTACGGTCATGTCGCCATGGTTGGAGACGGGGTGAACGATGCGCCGGCACTGGCCGTGGCGAACGTTGGCATCGCAATGGGGGCAGCGGGTTCGGATGCTGCATTGGAGACCGCAGATATGGTGCTCATGAATGATGATTTGGCAAATATCGAGAGTTCCATACGCCTTGGGCGCAAGATGAACCGTGTCGTTAAGCAGAATATGATATTCGCAGGAGCTGTCATCCTTACGCTGATCTTCTCCAACTTTGTGAGTAATATTCCGCTGCCGTTAGGCGTTGTGGGTCATGAAGGCAGTACGATTTTAGTCATTCTAAACGGATTACGGCTGCTGCGGCAATAACGATGAACGTAGTTGAATCGCCTCACGTGAGGCTTGTAACCGATTTGTAACTCGCTTGTTGTTAACTGAAACCATCTTAACTTTATACGTAGAGGTGGATGACGTGGGAGAAGCAGTAATAACAAGTGCAGTTCGTACTCCAATCGGCAGCATGATGGGAGTGTACCAGCAAGTTTCTGCTGTTGAGCTTGGTGCGCTCACCCTTCGTGAAGCGATGGCAAGGTCGCAGATCGAGTCGGGACAGGTAGAGCAGATCTGGATGGGCAATGTGTTGCAGGCAGGGGCAGGGCAAAACCCGGCAAGACAAGCTGGATTCATGGCGGCTGTTCCCGTACATGTTCCTGCCGCTACGCTTAATTTTGTGTGTGGGTCCGGGCTAATGGCTGTGATGCTTGGCGCGCAAAGCATTCGTGCGGATGAGTCGTCGATTGTTTTAGCTGGAGGTATGGAGAATATGTCGCAAGCTCCTTATGTGCTTAAGCAAGCAAGAGGCGGCTATCGGATTGGGGATGGCCAGCTTATCGATAGTATCATGCATGATGGATTACGGTGTGCGATTGCAGACGTACCTATGGGTGTGACGGCAGAACGATTGGCGGAACGCTTTGCTATTGGACGTGACGAGCAAGATGCATTTGCCTTATCTAGTCAGGTGAAAGCTGCACAGGCTGTTGCTGAACAATGTTTCGCAGAAGAACTTGTGACCGTGCGTTATACCGACCGCAAGGGCAGCACGGTTACGGTTGAACAAGATGAACACCCGCGAGCGGGGATGACGCTTCAAATTCTCGGTAAATTAAAACCGTCTTTCGAACAAGGAGGCACGGTTACGCCTGGGAATGCTTCGGGCATTAATGACGGAGCAGCAGCTATCGTGTTAAGTTCGGAACAACGTGCCCGCGAACTTCATCTTCAGCCCATAGCCCGCATCCGCGGTTATGCCCATGTCGGCATTGAGCCGGAATGGATGGGACTCGGACCGGTTCCAGCTATCCGTAAAGCGCTGCAACGCGCTGGGTTGCGTATGCAGGATGTAGATCTCTTCGAGCTTAATGAAGCGTTCGCAGTTCAGACGCTTGCCGTCATGCGAGAGCTCGACATCGATCCAGCGAAAATCAACGTACATGGCGGCGCGATTGCGCTCGGACATCCCATTGGAGCAAGCGGAACGCGCATCCTGGTCACCTTATTGCATGCGATGAAGCAGCGTAATGTCCGAACAGGGGTGGCGGCCTTGTGTGTTGGCGGGGGCCATGGGATCGCCATCGTCGTGGAGGCGATGGCGTGATGAGCATGAATAAGAGTGAACTGCAGGGTGTCGGCAGCAGGGATAGAGATATTGCGATGGATTGGTTTATGAAGCGCAGTCTACAGAACGGGGATCGTATCGCTGTACAAGATGGAGAATCGGGTCAAGGATGGACGTATGCGGAGATGGATGTCCGCGCTTCGAGAATCGCGTTATTTTTGCGACAACAAGGCGTATCCCTTGGCGATCGAGTTGGTTTATTCGCGCCGAACGATGTCGCCTACGTGGATTTGTTATTCGCGTGTCGAAAGATAGGGGCCATCTTTGTTCCTTTCAATTGGCGTCTATCTGTTGCAGAGTTGAATGGGATCATTACGGATTGTACGCCTACTTGCATATTCGTGCATCCTGCCCTTGAAGAAACGGTGTCTTTGTTAAGCTTGCACGGCGGAACGCGGGTTGGTCTTCAGGATGAGGCGTATCAACTTGCGTTAGCGGAAGGTGAATCGCTGGCAGATCCCGTTGAGTGCCATATGTCGCATGCTTGGATGATGATCTATACCGGGGGAACGACAGGGAAACCGAAAGGAGTTATCCTGAGTTACGAATCGGTCCTTTGGAATGCGGTGAACACGGTGATCAGCTGGAATTTAACCGCAGATGAAATTACCCCGACGTACTTGCCGATGTTTCATACAGGAGGATTAAACGCCTTGTCGCTGCCTGTTCTGATTGCGGGTGGAACCGTCGTTATCGCCAAATCCTTCGATGCGGAGAGTGTCGTCAAGCTATTAAATCAAGAACGCTGCACGATCGCTTTGATGGTACCTACGATGTACCACATGCTCATTAACTCAGAAGCATTTGAACAGTCATCCTTCCCAACGATGCATACGTTCATTTCCGGGGGGGCTCCATGTCCACAGGCGGTGTATGAAGCGTTTGCCCATAAAAAAATTGCCTTTAAAGAGGGTTATGGTGCCACCGAATCCGGTCCGAATAATTTTGTTATCGATCCAAAGGATTCGTTGCGCAAATCGGGTTCCGTGGGCCGTCCGATGATGTTCACAGAAGTGAAGCTGATGCGTGGACTCGTCGAAATAACGGAGCCGCATGAAGTTGGCGAAGTCGTATTATATGGCAAGCATTTGTTCCAACAGTATTGGAAGCAGCCAGAAGCCACGCAAGAAGTCCTTAAGAATGGTTGGTTCTATACAGGGGACCTTGGGAAGCGGGATGAGGAAGGCTTCTACTATATTGTTGGACGCAAGAAGGATATGATCATCACCGGCGGGGAGAATGTCTATCCGCAAGAGGTTGAGAAGTTGATCGAGAGCCACCCTTATGTTAGAGAAGCAGCGGTGATCGGCGTGCCGGATACGAAGTGGGGCGAAGTCATCGCCGCTGTAGTTGTGCTTCAACCGCTGGGAGAATTGACGGCGGAAGAGCTAAAGGCGTATTGCAGCTGTCGAATCGCGAAATATAAAATTCCCAAACGGTTCCGATTTATTTCGGAATTGCCTAAAACGGCTGTTGGCAAATGTGATAAAAAAGCGCTGGTGGCTCTTTTTTTACCACAATAGAATTTATAACTTTTCGGGAGATAGCCGAAATCAAATTAGGGTGACGGTACCACGGAACGAGAAATTAACGGACTCAGGAGACCTTAATGATGCCAAAAGCACTCAAAATGCAGGGTGAACGGACACAGCAGCTCTTATTATGCTAGACATAAGCTAAATACTCATGATTCGAATGGGATAAGGTCATCTGTGTCCGCAACAACGGCTAATCTATGAGTATAGTAAACAATAAGGTCTCTCATGTCCGTTATACACAAGGCGCAACCACGAGTCGAATAGCCGCTCGCCTTCTTGCAACTGAATCATCCGAGCGCCTCGAGAATCAAGGGAGCATGACTTTGTCTTTCTAGCACCATTATAGCCACATTAGGATGCTTTTATTTTCGTATAAACCACCTTGCTTACGAAGCGAGTTTTGCAAGCAAAACTTGTAGGTCGCTCAACCTCGAAAGGGCATCGATAGAGGTTTTCTCACCACAATAGAATGTAGAATGTGTAGAAAGTGCAGGAATACTTGGTGCAAACCAAGTATTTTTTTTATACAATGAAAGGAGAATTCTGGAAATTGGAGGGTGTAGATGAAATTAGAAAGCCATGTGTTGAAAATGAAATTGACACCGCCACCCGTGAAGAAGCATATGCTGCGCCGTCCTCAGTTGACGAAGAAATTAAAGCGATTGACGGATTATCCGCTAACGCTTGTTCATTCTGGACCGGGATACGGTAAAAGTACTGCGTTGTCTGGATATATACGAACTGCTGATGTACCTTATGCATGGTACGGAATATCTTCACAGGATGATGATTTATTTCCATTTATCATGCATATGGTCTATGCCATACGTCAACGAGAAGAACGGTTTGGTGATTCTGTCCTCGGCGCTCTGCAACAAGAACACCACGCGATGCGAGATTCGGAGATTTATCGGCTGGCAGATCTATTTCTTAATGAGTTGACACACATGAGCGGGGAATTGGTGCTTGTATTAGATGATTATCATAATGTAGAACATAGTCAAGAAATCGAATGTTGGATGCAATATGTATTGCGGTATTTACCGGACATAGAGCCCTTTCGGCTTGTTGTCGTGAGTCGTACCCGGCCGGCTTGGGACGGGTTGCTTGCCTTGAAAGTGCGTGGCGAAATGATGGAATTGACCCAACATGATCTGGCCTTCAGTGAAGAAGAAATGGAAGTCTTGTTCGCTGACAATTACGAATATCCGCTGACCAAAGCTCAAATTGCACAGATCTATGAGAAAACCGAAGGTTGGGTCATTGCGATTCAATTATTTTGGCAGCGCTTACTTGTGGCGGAAGGCGATATTTCGCAAGTATTGAAAAAGCCGCTGCAGCCGATGGATGATTTATTTCGTTTTCTTGCCTTGGAATTATTTCATAAACAGCCGAAGGCCCTGCAATTATTTATGCTTCAGACATCCATTCTGGATTTGATGAGCGAGGAACTTTGTGATGCCGTGTGTGGTTATGGAGGCTCTCAAGATATGCTGAAGCAGCTTAACGCCAGGAACTTATTTCTGACGCAAGTCGACGACCGTCAATATCGCTACCATGCCTTATTTCGTGACTTTCTAATCGGAGAACTTCGCAAGCACACCGATTTGTATATCCTGCTTCATCGAAAGGCAGCTGATTATTTTACCACGCAGGGCCAGAGTGATCTCGCGCTGTTACATCTGGAAGCCGTGGGTGATTCCGAGCAAGCCGCGAGGCTCATGCATGTGCATGGGCCGGATATGATTCGCAGAGGGCATTTAGAACAATTGCTAACACGTTTACAGCGTCTGCCATCATCGAACAAACAACAATATCCGTCGCTATTTGTATATGAAGGGGATATCTATCGGTATCGCTGTATCTATGATAAAGCCTTTCAAAGCTATATTGAAGGGGAGCATATCGCGTCGAGTCATGGCGATGTGATCACACAGAGCTTATCGTTGCAAGGGCAGGCACAAATTTATTTGGACACGATTCAACCGGGAAAAGCGGAGGTCTTGCTGCTTCGTGCAATTGAATTGATTGAATCGCTGCGCGGGGAAGACGTTGCGCAAGCCGTTCGACTCTATGGATTGATGGCAGAAAATCTTGTGAATTCTGGTCGAGCAGGTGAAGCAGAACGATGGTATGAACGCTGTTTAGCGATGGATCCCCGATTTGAGGATGTACTGCTGGAATCGAGATTACGTTTGCGAACGGGAAGATTGTTGGAAGCGAAAAAAGTGCTGGAACGTGCCAAACGGACGGATGAACAAGGCTTATCCAAAGCATTGTCGCGTTCTCACCGGGAAGTCGGGTTGCTGTTATCGCTGATTGAAAGCTATAGCGGTGAGCCCTTAGCTGCCAAAGCCTCCGCTGAATCCGGCATGATGCAAGGGATCCGGTTGAATGCACCTTACGTTGAAGCCTGCGGTTGGATGCGTATGGGGCATGCGGCAGAGCTGTTAGGCCAATATGATAATCAGGTAGCATTAAACTGCTATAAGACATCCTTAGGGATGATGGAAAAGCTGGATCTACCACGCGGCAAAGCAGAACCACTAATGGGGTTGTGCTTGCTGTATGGGCGAGAACGTTCGATGGATTTAGCGTTGCAATACGGTCGGCAGGCATTAGCTGAAACGGAGAAAGTCAGCGATGGTTGGCTATCTTCATTTATCCGGATCGGCATGGGGATTGCTGTGTATTATGCACAGCAGTGGGAGGATGCGCGGGACATATTTCAGGATTGCCTGATGCGCTTCGAACGTTGCGGAGATCGATTTGGCATGACGGTCACATGTATGTGGCTTGCGAGCACCGCATTTCGTATGGAAGACGATGGGGCATTTGCTGCTTGGTTCGAACAGAGTTTGTGCCTTGCGGAAGAGGGAGGCTACAGCTTCTTATTCTTACAGCGCACATTATATGGACCTTCGGATCCACAGCAGCTTGTTCCACTATTATTGGAAGCCAAACGACTTCATCTTTGTAAAATGTTCGTGTCCTCCTTGTTGTTCACGCTGGGTATGGATCATTTAATCTACCATCCCGGGTATACACTACGTATAGAAACACTCGGGGCATTCCGTGTGTGGCTGGGCGATCAAGAGCTTGGTGAGAAGGATTGGCTTCGCGGAAAGGCGAAGGAGCTGTTCCAACTGCTCGTAACGAAGCGGCAGCGTCCGCTCGGGAAGGAAGAAGTATTTGGGATGCTGCTTCCTGCATTGGATGAGAAGTCGGCGAACCGTGATTTCAAGGTGGCACTGAATGCACTGCAGACTGCGCTAGAGCCGCATCGTCGCGCACGATCGAATCCCTATTTTATTATTCGTATAGGGACTGCTTATCAGTTGAATCCGAATGCAGGCTGGAACTTGGACACGGTGGAGTTCGAAGAGCGTGTGAAGGAAGGACTGGAGTCTGACCATGCGGAAGAAGCCATTCATGCCTTGGAACAAGGCCTTCAGCTGTATAAGGGCGATTACATGCCAGAGCGGCGATATGACGATTGGTGCATTGAAGAGCGGGAAAGACTGCAAGTCCAGTACTTGCGAGGCGCTGAACGCTTGGCACAACTCTATGAAGAATCCGGGCAATATAACAAATCTATTCGTTGGTGTGAGGCGATGCTTCAAAAGGACGTCTGCTGGGAAGAAGCTTATCGTCTGCTGATCCGATGCCATGTTCAACTGAACAATCGCAATCAAGCAATGAAGTGGTATAACAAATGTGTAACTGCCTTAGAACAGGAGCTTGGCATTGAACCGATGCCGCAGACGAAGGAATTGTATCTTAAGCTGACGGATACGCAAGGAAATGTAACTCATTTGTAACTAAACTCCTTTATGATGATCTCAAACAAGTCGTAAAGGGGTTTTTCTTTTGTCTATGAAACTTATCACAAGAAAAGCAAGTGTAATGCTGTTGTTGAGTTTACTCTTCTTGGTCACGGCATGTGGGAATAGCGGCAGTGAGGCAAAGACAGAAACAAAGACAGAAACAAAGACAGAAACCAACCAGACACCAACGGCAACGAAAGAATCGGAACCTGCAAAGGAGTTACCGCCGGTGAAAATCGGTGTATTGGCATCGTTGACAGGTGCGCTAGAAAGCTATGGGAAGCAAACGGTGCGAGGATTTGAATTAGGTATTGATTACGCGACCGAAGGAACGAAAACGGTTGCAGGACGCAAAATCGAATTTATTGTGGAAGACACCGAGACAAAGCCAGATGTAGCGGTAAAAAAGGCAACAAAGTTACTAGAAACCGATAAAGTCGATTTCTTAGTTGGTTCCTCAAGCTCCGGGGACACCTTAGCTGTGTTACCGCTAGCTGAGGAATATAAAAAAGTCATGGTCGTAGAACCTGCCGTGGCAGACAGTATTACAGGCGCGATGTGGAATAAGTATATTTTCCGTACGGCGCGCAACTCATCACAAGATGCGGTAGCAGGCGCGGCAGCGATTGCGAAGCAAGGAGTTAAAATCGCAACCTTTGCACCGGATGGCGCATTCGGCCGTGACGGCATTGCGGCATTTAAGGAAGCAGCGACCAAGCTTGGGGCCACAATTGTGGAAGAGCAATACGCGGATGCAACGGCTACCGATTTTACTGCAAATATTCAAAAGATTGTTAAAGCCAAACCGGATTACCTCTTCGTGGTCTGGGCAGGTGCGAACACACCTTGGAAGCAATTGCAGGATATGAAGGTGCAAGAGCAAGGGATTAAATTATCGACAGGAGCACCTGACATCGCGGCTTTAAAAACGATGCAAGAGCTTACCGGCATGGAAGGCTTCTCGGTGTATTACCATACCCTGCCTACGAATGATGTGAACAAATGGCTTGTTGAAGAACATAAGAAACGCTTCAATGGCGAAGTTCCGGATTTGTTCACGCCAGGGGGCATGTCCGCTGCCATATCGATTGTGGAAGCCGTGAAGAAAACCAACGGAGATACGAATGCGGATCCATTGATTTCAGCGATGGAAGGCATGTCGTTTAATACACCCAAAGGGACTATGACGTTCCGCAAGGAAGATCATCAAGCACTACAAAGCTTATATGCGGTGAAGCTGGAGAAACAAGACGGCGTGGATTATCCGGTTCCTGTACTCATTCGTGAATTATCACCGGAAGAGACAGCGCCGCCTATTCGAACGAAGCCATAGTACCCATAGATGTGAATAAGGGAGAGACGCGCATGGATCCGATTTTACAGACGGAGGGTTTAACAATCGCGTTTGGCGCTTATACAGCGGTAGATGATGTAACGTTGGCTGTGCCAAGAAATCACTTTAAATCGATTATCGGGCCGAATGGCGCAGGCAAGACGACATTTTTTAATTTATTAAGCGGGCAGCTTAAGGTAACCCAAGGAACTGTCAAGTTCAAAGGGCAGGATGTATCGGCGCTTCCACCATTTGCGAGAACAAGGCTAGGGATGGGCCGATCATTTCAAATCACCAATGTATTCCCGAAATTAACGGTACTTGAGAATGTCCGGCTTGCGGTTCAATCGCAAGCCGGAGTTCGGTTCCATATGCTGCTTCATTACCGCAGCCGTCGCTTTCGCGTGTTCGAGGAAGGGGCATTACATCTGTTGGATATGGTATTGCTAGGCAGCAGACGAGATACCCTTGCGATGCATCTGGCTCACGGCGAGAAACGCAAGCTGGAAATTGCGATGCTGCTTGCCTTGCAGCCTGATTTATTGCTATTAGACGAACCGACGGCCGGGATATCGCTTGAGGAAGTTCCAGCGATCCTTGAAGTCATCCGCCGTATCAAGTCTGAGGGGGATCGAACGATTATGCTCATTGAACACAAGATGGAGATGATCCTCGATTTATCGGATAGTATCACCGTGCTTTTCAATGGCAAATTACTTGCAGATGGCACGCCGGAGGACATCATGAACAATGAAATGGTGCAAACAGCATATTTAGGAGGGTTGTATGATGACGCTGTTGCAAGTCAAGGACATGCAGACGTTTATTGAGCAGTACCATATTCTCCAAGGCGTGACAATGGACGTTACGCCTGGTGAAATCACGGTGCTGTTTGGGCGTAACGGTGCGGGCAAGACAACAACCCTTCGTTCGATTATGGGCCTTCAGCCGGCATCGAAAGGCAGTATTCATTGGAAAGGCGAATCGATTGAACGTCTTGCGACGTATCAAATTGCCCGAAAAGGTATTGGATATGTCCCTGAGGATCAGAGCATGTTCTATGATTTGACGGTAGGCGAGACGATGAGAATTGCGATGCGTCGGCAAGATGACAGGACTATGGAACGGCAAGAATGGATTCTAAATGTATTTCCTGATTTACGAACCTTTTGGAACCGTAAGACTGGATTATTGAGCGGTGGACAGAAGCAGATGATGGCCATTGCACGTGCGTATGTAAATGATAACGATTTGCTGCTTATCGATGAGCCGAGTAAAGGACTCGCCCCCATCATGGTTGAGAAGCTGATGCAATCGATTGAAATGATGAAGGCGAAGACGACCGTGTTGCTCGTGGAGCAGAACTTTTTCATGGCTCAGACGATTGGTGACCGGTATTACATGATGGATGAGGGCAAAATTGTTCATCAGGGCTCGATGCAGGAGCTGCGCAACAATGGAGAGATTCGGCGGAAATATCTCGGGATTGCTTAGCTCGTTGCAGGACTCGTTGCAGGATCGCGTAAGGAAGGAGGAATTGCAGTGGATGGTGTCATTAATTTGCTGGTGAACGGATTAGCAACAGGGATGCTTGTATTTTTGCTTGCCGTTGGATTGACCTTGATTTTCGGCTTAATGAGCGTGTTGAATTTCGGGCATGGCGGATTGTTCGCTTGGGGAGCTTACGGCGGGGTCTGGCTCTATGGAGTCACGGGCTCTTTTGTAGCGGCGCTGATCGGCGCGGTTGTCATCGGAATGGCATTGGGTTGGATGATGGAGCGTTGGGTGATTCGTCCGGTTTACGGCAATCATGTGCAGCAAATTCTTGTTACGCTGGGTGTTATGCTCGTGTTGAGTGAGATGTTGAAGGTCGTATGGAGTCCAAACCCCTTAAAGGCCGATGTCCCTCCGCTCTTAAGCGGCAGCTGGGAAATAGGCAGCGTGATTTTGATTAAATATCGGTTGTTTGTCATTGTGATTGGTTTGCTGGTTTTCTTAGCCGTCCAATTGGTGTTGAAAAAGACGAAAATCGGACTCATTGTGCGTGCGGGCGTCATGAATAAAGAGATGGTGCAGGCATTGGGTATTCATATTCGAACCATTTTTACGCTGGTGTTTATGGTAGGCGCGGGGTTAGCTGCTTTAGGAGGCGCTTTGCTTGCACCCTATTCGGGCGTGATCTTTTCTGAAATGGGGATGCAGTTCGCGATCCTAGCTTTTATTGTCGTTGTCATCGGAGGAATGGGCAGCATTCAAGGCTCCATGCTCGCAGCAATACTCGTCGGTCTATCGGGATCGTTCCTCGCTTATTATCTTCCGGAGCTGTCGCTTGCAGGGAACATGTTATTAATGGTCATTGTGCTATTGATTAAACCATCGGGACTATTCGGGGCGAAAGGGTGAGAGACATTGCTGCTTCATAAAATGGGTCGAAATCCCGTTCAACTCGGAGGGGCTCTCGTACTTATGGTGCTCATCGGGTTACCGTTTGTTACAGACTCGCGTAGTTTCTTGATGATGCTGACTCAAATTTTTATTTTTGCAGTCTTTGCGATGAGCTATGATATTTTGCTGGGATATACGGGAATTGTGTCGTTCGGTCATTGTATGTTTTTTGGCGTTGGAGCTTATTCGGTCGGGGTCATGATGAATGAAAAAGGGGCCGCCATTGGATCGTTACTGCTAGCCATTCTGATTGGCATGGTCTTATCCGCGCTTCTCAGTTATATCGTTGGCATGCTGTCTCTTCGATTAAAAAGTCATTTTTATGCCATGCTCACCTTGGCATTCTCAGGACTGCTGCTTGTATTAGCGGAAAAATGGCGCAGCGTTACCCATGGAAATGACGGTTTTACGTTTCAAGTGCCTGAGCTGATCAAGGATCGAACGGTATTGTATTTTATTGCACTTGTCATCATGGTGCTGGTGTATCTGGGGCTGCGAAGATTTATTCATACGCCTGTGGGACGTGTATTGCAGGCGGTGCGAGAAAATGAGCAGCGGACAGAATCGCTTGGATTTGAAATCGTGCATTACAAAGTACTGGCAAGCATCGTAGCTGGGATCACAGCAAGCTTGAGCGGATCGCTGTATGTACTCACCTTGCGATTTGTAAATACGACGGTTTTCAGTATGGATATGACATTGAATGCGTTATTAATGACGATTATCGGCGGGGTAGGCACGCTCATTGGTGCCATCATCGGCGCATCGATTATTGAGTTTGCCCATCACTGGTTAACGGAGCTCGCGAAATTTCATCCGATCTTTGAACGGTGGATCATCTTCTTCGGATTACTCTATATCCTTGTTGTGCTGCTGTTCCCGGCTGGAATTGTCGGTACGTTGAGAAGCAAATGGCATAAATATCGGAAAGCCAGGCCTCAAGATACAGACCCATCCGGAGTCTCAACCGAATCCGAATCCCAAGGGAAGAAGGTGAATGTGTCATGAGTGAATCGCCATCGACAGTATCTTCATTTGTAGTGCGATGCAGCTCCGTCCAAACGCCTCAAGCGGATGAGACGATGTGGCGTGTTCGCGTGACACATGTGCAGAGTCAGGAAGAATGGACTGTGATGTCACTATCGGAAGCGATGGCAACGATTGAAAAGGTATTGGAGAGGGGGAAGCAGGTTGACGGAGCAGGAGGATAAGCACCTTGCCGTAGGAATTCGCAGTACTGCGATGTATCTCCCTGAACAACGAATCACGAGCGCAGAAATTAGCGCATTATCGGGTGTGCCTCAATCGGTGGTCGAGACAAAGCTTGGCATTATGCAGAAGCCCATTCCAGGCCTAGAAGACCATCCTTGTGAAATGGGGATTCGAGCAGCGAAATTAGCGATCGAACGAGCGGGAATCGACCCGATGGATATCGATGTCGTGATTTATATTGGCGAGGAATATAAAGAATATCCCGTTTGGACCGCGGCATTAAAGCTTCAGGAAGAAATCGGAGCCCGTAATGCTTGGGGATTTGATGCGGCGCTTCGGTGCGGCACCACGATCATGGCATTGAAGCTGGCGAAGCATCTGATGCAAGGAGATGATCGTATACGTCATGTTCTGCTGGCAGGGGGCTACCGCAATGGGGATTTAATCGACTATCGCAACCCGCGCACGCGGTTTATGTTTAATCTAGGTGCTGGCGGCGGCGCGATTCTGCTGCAGAAGGGTGCTGGGATGAACGTTGTATTGGAGACATCACTGAAGACGGATGGTGCTTTCTCAGAAGATGTAATTGTCAGTGCAGGTGGCACCAAGCAGCCTGTGACGATGGAGATTCTTGCAGCGGGCGGGCCTTATTTTGATGTACCGGATCCGGAAGGGATGAAGCGACGGCTGGAGGAGAAATCGATGGCGAATTTCCTCGAAGTGGTCCGAACTTCCGTGAGAGACAGTGGGTACCGCGTCGAAGACATTGATTTTATCGGGATTCTTCACATGAAGAAATCGGCGCATGATTATGTTTTGGAACAGTTGGGGTTGACCTCGGAGCAGACCGTATACCTGGATCATTACGGACATATCGGCCAATTTGACCCGATCCTTTGTCTGGAATTAGGTATCGCCGAAGGGAAGATTCGTCCCGGCAGCGTGGTTGTCTTAGTATCTGCAGGGATTGGTTATGCGTGGGGAGCTGTCACCATCAAATGGGGGGATAAAGCATGAATATAACGTTACAAACGGTTGATCTGCCGAATGGAGAAACACTTGGTTACCGTGTGCGTGAGGGAGGGGATGAAGTATTACTCCTTGTACACGGGAATATGAACTCATCGCAGCATTGGGACCTTGTCATGGAACATATAGATGCTAAGTTTACCGTCATCGCCATAGATATGCGAGGTTTTGGAGTATCCACCTATCAAACACCCATTACATCTTTGCAGGATTTCACGGCGGATTTAAAGATGTTCATTGACGCCATTGGACTCGAGCGTTTCGCGCTGATGGGCTGGTCGACCGGGGGCGGTGTTATTATGCAGTTTGCTGCGGATTATCCTGAACAAGTGAGCAAGCTGATCTTGCTGGCTTCCATGTCGACGCGCGGGTATCCATTTTTTGCAGAGCATGCTGACGGATCCATCGACGTGTCGAGACGTGTAACGACATATGAGGATATCTGTTCATTGCAATACAACCGAGTGAAGGTGGAAGCGAATCGGAACCGGGACCGGGAATTTAACCGGATGCTGTACAATGCGGTGATCTATGATCGCCATCAACCTTCTCCTGAGCGTTACGAAGCCTATTTAGATGATATGTTGACCCAGAGGAATTTGATGGATGTTTATCATGCATTGAATCGATTCAATATTAGTCATACCGACCATGAAGCAGGATGCGGGACAGGAGCGGCTGCTCGTATCCAGGCACCGATGCTTGTTCTGTGGGGAGAACACGATAAAGTCATTACCGAGTCGATGATGCGAGAGTTGATCGGGGACTTAGGGGATCGCGCCAGACTATGTATTCTAGAAAATTGCGGACATTCGCCTCTGGTGGATGATTTGCCTCAATTGTTGAAGCATATGGAAGACTTTCTGTAGAAATAAAGGCACGAATAGGAGGTTCGGATATGAGACTAGCGGGGAAAACGGCGATTATTACGGGCGGTGCAAGTGGGATTGGCTACGCGGCCGTGAAGCGATTTCTATCAGAAGGGGCGAAGGTTGTGATTGCTGATTATAATGAAGCAGCTGGCAGCCAGGCTTTGCAGCAGTTAGAGGTAGACGATGAGGAGCGGGTTCTCTTTATTCAAGTGGATGTATCGAATCCCGAGAGTGTCGAACGAATGATTGAAGCGGTGGTATCGACATTTGGGGGAATTGATATTCTTATCAATAACGCAGGAATTACGCAAGACGCCATGCTGACCAAAATGTCCATAGATCAGTGGAAAAGTGTGATCGGTGTGAACTTGAACGGAGTGTTTTATTGTACCCGCTTTGCGGCGCCGTATATGGTGCAACAAGGCAAAGGGAAAATTATTAATACATCGTCGATCGTTGGCGTCCAGGGCAATATCGGTCAGACGAATTACGCGGCAACCAAAGCAGGCGTGATTGGGATGACAAAGACATGGGCGCGGGAGCTAGGCTTCAAGGGAATATGCGTCAACGCAGTCGCTCCGGGGTATATTCATACGAGTATGGTCGACAAAGTACCGGAAAAAGTGCTTGAGAAGATGGTGGAGAAAGTTCCGCTTCGCAGACTTGGAACACCGGAGGAGATCGCGAATGCCTACCTGTTCCTTGCTTCTGACGAATCCGATTATATCAATGGAGCAACGATCGAAATTAACGGAGGGTTGTCGATCTAATGTACGGACAAAAAGTGCGTATCATGAATCCTGATGAGGCTGTTCGACTCATTAGACATGGAGATACGATTGCAGTCGGCGGTTTTGTCGGTTGTGCACATCCTGAATCGTTAACCGCCGCCTTGGAGCGGCGTTTTTTGCATGAAGCAAGTCCTAAGGAGTTAACTCTAATCTATGCTGCGGGGCAAGGGGACGGAGCTTCAAGGGGATTAAATCATTTGGCGCATGCATCTATGGTAAAACGTGTCATTGGCGGCCATTGGGGCCTTGCACCTCGATTAGGTCAGCTTGCGGTTGATAACCGGATTGATGCCTATAATTTCCCGCAGGGGACCATCGTGCATATGTATCGTGATATCGCGGCGGGACGATCGGGTACGTTGACCCATGTTGGTCTGCATACGTTCGTTGATCCGCGTTATGAAGGGGGGCGTATGAATCAGCGTACGACGGAAGAACTCGTTGAAGTGGTGACTTTGGGAGATCGCGAATGGCTCTATTACAAGTCATTTCCCTTGCATATCGGACTGATTCGAGGGACTTCGGCAGACGGTTATGGAAATATATCAATGGAGCGTGAAGCGGTTACGCTTGAAATGCTGGCCATTGCACAAGCGGTTCACAATTCCGGAGGTCAAGTGATTGTACAGGTGGAGCGGATTGTAGATGCAGGTGTTTTGCATCCGAAGCAAGTCGTAATCCCGGGAATTCTCGTTGATGCCGTTGTCGTTGCAGAACCTGAACATCATGGGATGACCTTCGCGGAAGCCTACAATGCAGCGTATGCCGGTGACATTCGTGACGATGAAGTCATAAGCACGCCGTTAGCCCTGGATGAGCGCAAAGTAATTGCGAGGCGCGCCTTGCAAGAAATCATGCCGGGTCACATTGTGAACCTTGGGATCGGCTTGCCTGAAGGTGTCGGGTTTGCAGCGATGGAGCAAGGACGTGATGATTTCACCCTGTTGCTCGAATCCGGTATCATCGGCGGGATTCCAGCCCGCGGCTTAAGCTTTGGCGCTTCCGCGAATGCGTTCGCCGTCATCGACCAGCCGGCGCAATTTGATTTTATGGATGGCGGGGGGATCGATATCGCTTGTCTAGGCATGGCGGAGGCAGATGGTCAAGGCAATGTGAATGTCAGTAAATATGGCGGTAAAATCACGGGATGCGGGGGCTTCATTAATATCAGTCAGCATGCGAAGAAAATTGTGTTCTGCTCTACGTTTACCGCAGGAGGTCTCCAAGTATCCATGGAAGACGGTCAGCTCCACATCCTTCAGGAGGGCAAGGTCCGCAAGTTTGTAAGCCGTGTAGAGCAGCTGACCTTCCATGCAGCTTATGCTGAGAAGCGGGGGATCGAGGTCATTTATGTCACGGAAAGGGCGGTATTCCGTCTCTTGGATGGAGAGCTGGAATTGGTGGAGATCGCGCCGGGCATACGCTTGCAGGAAGACGTATTACAATGGATGGACATCATGCCGCGCATTTCGGAATCGCTTCGATGTATGGATCAGATGTTATTTGAGTAATTTGACTAGAAATAAGCCTGACGAACCTTCATTTCGGGGCCAACCCGAAGGGAAGGTTCTATTTGATTAGACAATGAAAATTCTTCATTCGCAACTTGACCGCAGCTTCGTTATAATATAAACAGAGGTGAGACATACCAATGGAAACGGTATTGCAGGTCAATCAATTAACGGGCGGTTATAGTACGGGCAAACCCGTGCTGCATGATGTGAATTTTGAAGTGAAACCCGGCGAGATGGTCGGACTTATCGGTCTGAACGGAGCGGGCAAAAGTACAACCATGAAACATATATTGGGATTGATGCAGCCGCATCGCGGCGAAGTTACATTGCAAGGCAAGACACTGGCCGAAGCACCGGAAATATACCGCAGTTCACTCGCTTTTGTGCCGGAGACGCCGATGCTCTATGAAGAGTTAACCGTGAAGGAACACCTTGAACTCGCGGCGATGGCTTATGCTGTGGAGAAGAAAGATTATGATGAACGGGTGCAGCAACTCCTTGAATTATTTCAAATGAATGATAAATATAATACCTTTTCGATGCATTTATCCAAAGGGATGCGTCAAAAGGTGATGATCATGAGCGCATTTCTGGTGCATCCGCCGCTCTATATGATCGACGAGCCTTTCTTGGGGCTTGATCCATTAGGGATTCGTAACTTGCTTGATTTTATGGTGGAATTGAAATCGCGAGGAGCTTCGATCTTGTTAAGCTCTCATATCTTATCGACCATTGAGAATTATTGCGATCGATTTATTGTACTGCATCAAGGGCATGTCATTGCGCAGGGGACGCTTCAGGAGCTGCGTCAGCAGTCTCCACGCGGCGAGGAATCGTTGGAGGAAATCTTTTATCAACTCGTTAAGGGCGGGAAATAAATGATGGATCTCCAGCAGTTATGGAAACACCGAAAAGACGCGTTTTGGCAGGAAGTATTCCCCTATTTCCGTTATGTAGGTCAGAGCGGTTTTCTACTATTACTCGGATTTCTTATCATTGGCGGTGCTGCAGGTTATATCGGATTTCTTGATCGAATTCCCGAGAATTATCCGATTCGCGTCGTAAGTCTCGTGGTTCTGACTCCGTTCGTTATCTATAGCAGCATACGCACATTTCTGAAGTCTGCTGACATCGTCTACTTGCTGCGCGTCGAACCCAGAATGCAGGAATATTTCCGGCGAAGCTTCCGGTACAGTATCGTTCCGCAAGCGATTTTTCTCAGTGTAGCCTATTGCATTCTATGGCTTTTATACGTTCGAGCAGATCCAGATCCGAAGTCTTTCTTATTGCTATGGGCTGTGCTTCTTATCCTAAAAGTCTGCAATAGTTACGGCAGCTGGCAGGAACGCCGTATGAGTATGCCGTTCGCACGATGGGCGTATCGGTTCGTTCGCTTTGCATTGTCGATTTTACTGATTGCTGTATGGCTCTGGCAGCCCATGTGGAAAGCCTTCCTGTTCAGCGTCATTCTAATCCTTACATACGGAATCGCGCTGCGCTTCCCGCCGAAGCATAAAGTGCCTTGGGATACGCTTATTGCTCTGGAGCGTGATCAACGCGGGCGATTTATGATTTTCTTGAATTGGTTCGTCGACGTTCCTTCGATGCCGCAGAAAGTATACAAAAGAACATGGCTCAATGCATTTAGCAAAAAGATGCCTTGGCAGCAACAATCGGCCTATTTTTATTTGTATACCAAAACCCTTCTTCGCAGCGATGTCCTAGGGATGGTCATGCGATTGCTCGCCATTGGGATGCTGGTCATGTATTGGTTGCGTGATTCAAGCTGGGCGGCGCTCGTATATGCGTTTATCCTATTGGTTCTCGGAACGCAATTAGCGGCCATTCGACGCTTCCATTGGTATTCATTCTGGGCTTCGATTTATCCGATCCCGTTCCGATCCCGGAAGCAGGCCATCGTAAAGTTAGCTCGTCGAGTTCATCTCATCACAGCCGTTCTCTTGTGGCTTCCTATGGTATTGGGAACTGGAGCATGGAGCATCCGAATCGTTCTTCTCCTTGGCGGGGTGTTGTTCGCGTACTTGTTCCAATGGATCTGGTCCCGGAAGAAGTGGATGGAGCATGAAGATGATGAGGATTAGAAGCTAGCATGCCAGAAACTTCATTACCTGTGGATTTTGCACGGATGAGTTGATCGAAAATATCGCTTTTTTCTTTGCCGAGAACGGTGGAGGAAAAAGCGATTTTTGTTATGGCGTGTCGTAATTTTTCGTGGATTTCGCATGAAAAATCTGCCATAATTAACCCCGTAGAGGCTAGTACTATCTCTGCCAAGAAACCTTCCATTCAATCATCCTAACCTTCCTTAAAATCACGCGATCATACACGTCATTGCCCAACAACTCAAGAGGATCGCGGATGTAACGAACACATCCTTTATGTTCAATCCATTACACTCACATTCAAAAATGACATCTAGGTACAGTATGCTGCAAGAAATGCGATGCATGACATGCGAATTGGCAAGCAGGGAGCCCAGCTCCTTCAGACAGCAATGGGTCTAACCCCAAAATCTAAGGCGAATCATGATTCATACAGGGAGGGAATGTCCTTATGTTTAAAATCATGCTCATTGATGATGATGTACCGATGTTGAAGTTTTTACAGCAAATGATGGATTGGGACCAACTCTCACTTTCGTTAGTTGGCAGCGCTTATTCCAGCGTCATGGCACTTCAGATTTTTAACGAGATGCTCCCCGATATTGTGATTTCAGACATTGAGCTGCCGCATAAGGATGGGATAGAGCTTGGAATCGAGTTTAAGCGGATTAAGCCAAGCGTGCGAATTATATTCATTTCATGCCACGAAGAATTTACTTATGCCAAACGTGCGCTTGCCTTAAACGCGGATGATTATTTAATTAAAGATGAATTGACGGTCGTCCAGCTGGAACAGAGCTTGATGAAGGCGATCAAAGCGATGGAAACCTCTGTCGATCAATCGGAAGAACTATCCTATCGCGAGCAATTCCAGCGAAATTATGACATGTTCAAGCATTCCTTCTACTTAAAACTGAAAGACGGAGCATCGCCGCAGATTTTGCTAGAATACGCGAAACAACTAGATATTCATTGGGAGCACGCATCATTTATGTCGGCTGTCGGATATTTATCCATTTCGTCATCTCTGCAAAAATACGGTTATCGAGACATTCCCCTTCTTCGTTACGGGATTTACAATATCGCGCAAGAATTAGCAAGAACTTATGAGGGAATCACGGTATTCCATGTCTATGATCACTGCACATTTATATTGAATTATCGTCACAGTCTAGCATTTAACCCGCACCACTATGTTCAAATCTATTTGGAGAAATTGCAGGAGAATTGCGAGTTGTATTTAAAAGTTCAGCTGCGGTTCTTGATCTTCTCGAACAACGTCGAGCTAGAAGCGATGAATACGGCGCTTCATCACATGCAGGGGGATAAGTTCGCCGGGTATTATCATAAGGATCTGATCCACATGGTGGAAAGTTCTGAGACAAAGCCAATATCCAGTCCAGCAAACGCGGCTCGTCAACAACGCCTATCGGAGATGGTTACTGCGATTCAAGCAGGACAACGTGAACAAGTGATGGCGTTACTCGATCAAGTCATCCAGACAACGGCTTCGGATACATTGGATCCGGCGGAGTTCATCGCGGAGTACTCCAGCACGCTACGTTATTTAGAAATGCAATCCACGAAACTGAATGTAGATGAGCGGTATTACGCTGTTCTGGAGTCGACACGGCATATCGAGGATACCGAGACCCTGCTTCGCTTGAAGCTAGAGGATTTATTAGAGAGCCCGAGATCGTCCTCCGCATCCAAAGCGAGAGATTCGAAGCTTCAAGAAATTGACCAGTACTTGCTACAACACCTATCGGAGAATGTCACCTCGGTAGATGTCGCGCAGCATTTGTTTTTGAATCCAAGCTATTTCTCGCGGTATTTCAAACGGATGACCGATGAGAATTTCACGGATTATGTGCATCGGTTCAAGATGAAAGCGGCAATGCAGATGATGGAGTATCCAAATGAAACGATTGAGATGATCTCCATAAAACTCGGGTACTCGGATCGTACCTATTTTACGAAAGTGTTCAAGAAATACGTGGATATGACACCTGGTGAGTATAAGTCGAAATTGATCCAATAAGGGTGTGCTGGATGTACCTGGTCACCGAAAAATCACATTTGGATGAAATGAAACCTCGTCACAGGCGGGGTTTTTCTCAATATTCTAGAATTTATACCTTTTCGAGAGATAGCCGAAATCAAATTAGGATGCAGGGAATGGAGCGAAATGAACGGACACAGGAGACCTTAATGATGCCAAAAGCACTCAAAATGCAGGGTGAACGGACACAGCAGCTCTTATCATGCTAAACATAAGCTATATACCCATGATTCGAATGGAATAAGGGCATCTGAGTCCGAAAAAACGGCTAATCTATGAGCATAGCAAACAATAAGGTCTCTCATGTCCGTTATCGCATCTATCCACAGACTTATAGGTTCAAACAATAAAGGATCGTCGAGTGATCCCTGACGGTTTTTCTCATTTTGGCATTAACCCGGTTAGATCTTGACTTTCCGGCGAAGCACACTATACTAAATACAAAATATGTCATGCAGCACTTTATTTTTTTGCTTATAAAACCAAGTTAATCGGGAAGTTAAATATGAATTTAAATCAAAGGGGGAGTTATGGGTGAATATTGAGAATATCGAGGCCTTTGTCTACGTGATCCATTTCGGGAGTTTTAACAAAGCGGCTGATGCCTTGTTCTTATCGCAACCGTCCGTGACCGCGCGTATTCAGTCCCTTGAGCGTGAGTTAGACTGCCTGTTGTTTATTCGCGAAGGGAAGAAGATCGCTTTGACGCCGAAGGGCAAGCAGTTCATTCCTTATGCACAGCAAATTCTGGGGTCGTATCAGAAAGGAAAAGAGCATGTCCAGCAGAAGAAGGCGGTACCAAATACGCTGCGCATCGGGTGCACGGTCTCTGTCGCCAATTATATGCTGCCGGAGCTGCTGCCTCGATTGAAACTCAAGTACCCTGATTTGAATATCAAAGTGACGACGGCAGTCACGGATGAGGTGGTTCGAAGAGTCTTGAATCACGAAGCCGATCTCGGTCTCGTCAGGCAGGTTACCCACCCCAATATGGAATCGACGAAATTTCATGACGATGAAATTCGATTATTTGTCCCAGAGGGTCATCCCTTTATTGAGAAAAGTATGGTATCCATGGAGCAGGTAGTCCAGGAGGCGCTCGTATTCTATGAGTGTGGATCCTTGGATTGGGTACGCGTGCATCGACTGTTCGAGAATTTGGAGCAATCCCCGCAATTTGATTATCAAGTCGACAATTATGAGACGGCCAAAAAGCTTGTCCTCAAGAAAATGGGCATTGGCTTTCTTCCCAGATTATCAGTGGAACAAGAAGTGCGGAACAAACAGCTGTATGCGATTGATCTGCCGGAGGTATCCGGAATTTCGCTGCAGACGAACCTAATTGCGCTGAAGGGAGAGCATAGCGTACTATACAAAACGATGTTAGAACTTGGAAAAACGCTTTCATTGAACATTTCTATTCATAAATAGAAATGCTCTATTAGAGAACGGATTGACGATTTCAAGTGTCGGGTGCTACATTTATTACCATAATTCATAGATAACCGATGAGAAAAGTTGGATCATTGCATGCAGGGCCCGAGCAATGATGTAACGAATACCAAGGTTCATATCCCAGGAGGAATGGAGAAATGAGTGAAAAGATTCGATTAGCCACATTGAAGGATGCTTCAGAACTGCTGGATGTAACGCTTCGTGCGTATGAACCCATTCGTGAGCTAGGTTTGAACCCTGATTTATTTTTACAACAAAACCAAGAATTTCTATATGAATTAACGGAAAAATAAAATGAACGATAGGATATGGAGGGAAACCGTATGAAAAAATTGAACCTCGTTATCATTTTTGCACTACTTCTGACCATGGCAGCAGGTTGCGGAGCGTCCAAAACGAGCTCGCCAGCGAACACAAGCAATGGTTCCACCGTTAAGGCGGATGGGGATAGCGGCAAGAAGGAAGCAGTGAAGAAAATTATTGTCGGAACGGGAACAGGGTTTCCGAACGTGTGCTTTATCAATGATAAAGGAGAACTGGACGGCTTTGATGTGGAGCTGGTGAAGGAAATCGATAAACGCCTCCCAGAGATTGAGATTGAATTCAAGACGATGGAATTCTCGAACCTGTTATTAAGCTTAGAGACGAAAAAGATTGATTTTGTAGCCCATCAAATGGAGAAGAATCCGGATCGTGAAGAAAGATATTTGTTCAACAACGAGCCTTATAATATTTTCCCGAACAAAATCACGGTTCATGATACGAACGAATCGATCCACTCCATTGATGATTTGAAAGGCAAGAAAGTCATCGTCGGGGCGACCAGTGCCGAGGCCTACATTGTTGAGCAATATAACAAAACCCATGATGATGCGATTCACATCGTATATACCAAGGCTGGGGATGACGCGGTTAATCAACTAAAATCAGGCCGAGTGGATGCAACGATCAGCACGCAATTTGCCGTAGATTTCCTGAATCAATCTGTGAAGGCGGAGCAGAAAACCGTTGGCGAGGTATTAACGAATTCTAAAGTGTTCTATATTCTGCGCAAAGGGGATACGGAACTTGCTGGAAAGTTAGATAAGGCTCTTCAACAAATCAAGGCCGATGGTACATTAGGCAAGTTAAGCGAAAAGTGGCTTGGACGTGATTATTCTCATGAAACGAAGTAATTCACGGACCAATCTGTGTCGATGGAATCTATCAGGCGGTTATTGATACGGATCTGACGCACCTCGAAGAGGTACTTCTAATCAAATAGCTCCCGAAGGAGCCGTGCGAAATAATTTAGCGAAAGGTTCAGGATGCGTTATGGGAAAATCGTTCGATATCGGACTGATTCTCGATTTTATACCCAAATTGCTAGGGTATGTGCACGTTACCTTCCTGATTCTTGCAGGCGCAATTCTCATCGGCATCGTAATCGGGTTCCTGGTTGCGCTGCCGCGCCTGTATCGAATTCCTGTGTTGGCACAAATCGCGGCGGTCTATGTTTCTTTTATCCGGGGTACCCCGATATTGATTCAGCTCTTCTTAATCTATTACGGATTACCAGAGCTTCTAAAGCTTGTATCGATTGATATTTCGCAATGGTCCAGCATGTTCTTCGTTATTGTGACCTATGGCTTAAGCATTGGAGGATTGTTCTCCGAAGTGATTCGAGCTGCGGTGACGAGCGTGGAGCGCGGACAGACAGAGGCGGCTTATTCCATTGGGATGAGCCCGTTTGTTGCATTCATTCGGATTGTTCTGCCCCAATCCTTCGCCATTGCGCTGCCGAACTTGGCGAATCTGATTATCGCCTACATGAAGGATACATCGTTAGCCTTCTCCATTGGCGTCATGGACATGACAGGGCGCGGACAGACGTTGGGGACGACAACAAGCCATTTTCTTGAAGTCTATATTTCACTTGCCGTCATTTATTATCTGGTATGTATTCTTCTGGAATCGATTTTCTCCAGAATGGAAAAAAGAGTATCTCGTTATGAACGTAAATTTGGGTAGCGGTTGGCAGGAGGGGTGAAAATGCAGCTAGATATTTCATTTATCATGACCGCTTTTTTGGAAATCTTACAAGCGCTGCCGTTGACGCTGGCGATTACGTTCGTGCCGCTTGTGATCGGGTTTGGCATCGGCATTGGGATTGCGTTGATCCGATTGTATGAGGTGCGATACATCCACCGCGTTGCCGGATTCTATGTATCGTTCCTGCGAGGGACGCCGCTGATTCTGCATATTTACATCGTGTATCTTGGCATTCCGATGATCTTCGATCGATTGTCAGCACATTTTGGATGGGGGATGAACTCCAGCTCCATTCCGTTGATTATATTTATTTTCATTGCCTTTTCGTTAAATGCAGGAGCATATATGTCGGAGATTATTCGATCGGGAATTCTCGCTGTGAATAAAGGAGAGATTGAAGCCGCGTATTCCATTGGAATGACAACCCGGCAAGCGATGTGGCGAATTGTTCTGCCCCAGGCATTGCTCATCAGCCTGCCGAATTTGTGCAACATGTTTATCGGATTGCTGCATGGCTCATCCCTTGCTTTCTCGATCTCATTATTGGAAATCAACGGGAAAGCAAGCATTGTTGCTTCAACGAACTGGAAGTTCGTAGAGTCCTATATCGCGGCTGCGATCATCTATTGGGGACTGACGTTGATCGCTGAGCAGATTACAGGATTACTCGAGAAACGGTTAAGAACATTTGCTAAGGGGGGCGTCGCATGATTCAACTGCGCAATATTCGCAAAACGTACGGCAAACACTCGGTTCTGAACGGTATTAATATTACAGTGGAAAAAGGGGATGTCATCGCAATTCTAGGGCCAAGCGGCTCGGGGAAAACAACGTTATTGCGATGCATTAATTTCCTGGAGCACCCGAATGAAGGGGAGATCACCATCGGAGAGGTTGCGGTAGATTGCAAGCATGCGAGCAAAAAAGACGTACTCGCGCTTCGTCGAAAGACAGCGATGGTGTTCCAGCATTACAATCTTTTCAAGCATAAGACAGTATTGCAGAATGTGATGGAAGGACTCACGGTCGTTCAGAAGATGCCGGCTGAAGAAGCAAGAGAGATTAGTCTGCTGATGCTTGCGAAGGTCGGATTAACTCATAAAGCGGATAGCTATCCAAGTCAGCTCTCGGGCGGACAGCAGCAGCGGGTTGGTATTGCTCGTGCCCTTGCGTTGAATCCAGAAGTGATTCTGTTCGATGAACCAACTTCCTCCTTGGACCCTGAGTTGGTTGGCGAAGTGTTGACGGTCATTCAGAATATTGCACAAGAAGGCGTTACGATGATCGTGGTGACGCATGAAATGGGATTTGCGCGGGATATTTCCAACCATATCGTATTCATGGAAGAGGGGCGGATTATTGAAGAAGGGAAACCTCAAGACATATTCAATGCACCGAAGGAAGAACGGACAAAACAATTCTTCAAACGTTTTACGAATGAGTGGAGCTACTCCATCTAAGGGGGATACGAAGATGACGTTGAAATTAAGCATTCTGGATCAGAGCATCATCTATGAGGGCGATACGGCAGTAACGGCAATACAGAAGACGATACGATTAGCACAAAAGGCGGAGGAGTTAGGTTACCATCGGTTTTGGGTATCTGAGCACCACGACTCCGATTCACTTGCAGGATCATCTCCCGAAGTTCTTATTGCTCATTTGCTCGCCAAGACGGAGCGGATTCGTATCGGTTCTGGCGGTGTGATGCTGCAGCATTACAGTCCTTACAAAGTGGCTGAGAATTTCAATCTGTTGGCGACATTGGCGCCTGGCCGCGTGGATCTGGGGATTGGGAGGGCGCCTGGAGGCCTTCCGCGCTCGACTAGAGCACTGCAGCTAGGGCATGGACAAGAAGTGCCTAGCTTAACGGACAAAGTAATTGAACTTGAGAAGTACATTCATGATCAATTAGAAGATGATCATCCCTTGGCTGGTTTGAAGGCAAGTCCCGTACCCGCTCAGCCTGCAGAACTCTATTTGTTAGGCACGACGGTCGTGAGCGCGCAATCCGCGGCAGAACGGGGACTTCCGTATGTGTTTGCGCTTTTTATCAATAGTGACGAGTCTGTTGCGTGGGAGGCGCTTCAAGTTTATCGCGAGCATTTTCGATCAGACAAAGGGGCTGAGCCTCAGACCTTGCTTGCTCTTAGCGTTATTGTAGCGGATACGGATGAAGAAGCACGGAAGCTGGCATCCGATTTTAAGGCGGTTAAAATTCATCTGGCAAGTGGGAAAACCTATAATTTAGGCAAAGTAGAACAAGCTGAGGAATTCGGTAGACAGTCTGGGGAAGCATACACCATTGAAGTGAAAGAAGCGAATATTGTACATGGATCAGGCGAAACGGTTCGTCGAAAATTACTCGAGATTCAACAGAAGTATGGCGTAGACGAATTCATCATAACATCCATTGTAAAGGACTTCGATGACCGGATTCGTTCGTTCGAACAGTTAAGTCACGTGTTCATAGAGACTACAGCACAACGTTAAGTTGAACGAAAGGCGGTATTGATGAGTGGCAAACGAGACAATCGAACACATCGTCAACGATTTAGATGCAAGATTGGTAGAGATTCGACGCCATTTGCACCAATATCCCGAAGTAGCTCATGAAGAATTTGAGACCACGAAATCGATACGCCAGTGGCTAGAACAAGCAGGGATTTCCATCCTGGAGCTTCCGTTAGCAACCGGTGTAATCGCAGAAGTGAGAGGGAAGCTGGAGGGACCGGTTATTGCGATCCGGGCGGATATTGATGCGCTGCCGATTCAGGAGGCAACTGAGCTTCCTTATGCCTCACGGATCCCGGGGAAAATGCATGCTTGCGGACATGACTTTCATACCGCTGCTGTTCTTGGGGCGGCATACTTACTGAAGGAACGAGAACAGGAATTGCAAGGCACCGTGCGATTCCTGTTCCAGCCGGCAGAAGAGAAAGGGACCGGAGCCCTTCACCTGATTGAACTTGGTGTATTGGAAGAAGTTCAGGCGATTTTTGGGATGCATAACAAACCTGATCTTCCTGTGGGAACCGTCGGAATTAGAGAAGGATCGTTGATGGCGAGTGTGGATGGGTTCGAGATTGTGATCGAAGGGGTGGGCACACATGCTGCTGTGCCCGATGGCGGTGTAGATCCGATCGTCGTATCGGCGCAGGTGGTGACGGCGTTGCAATCGATCGTAAGTCGCAATGTGAGTTCCTTGGACAGCGCGGTTGTGAGCGTGAGCAAGATTCACAGCGGAACGACATGGAATGTTATTCCACAGAACGCTGTGCTAGAAGGAACGATCCGCTCCTTCCGGGATGAGGTGCGGGAGCGGGTGCTCGCGAATTTTAGCCGTATCGTTCATGGCGTTGCGGAAGCGTTAGGAGCAGCAGCCCGAATCCGATTCTATCCGGGCCCACCGGCAGTGCAGAACGATAAAGCATTGACGGCCTGGTCCGTCGAAGCAGCGAACGAAGCGGGATTACATGTCGTCACACCGCAGCCTTCCCCTGGCGGTGAGGATTTCGCCTTCTACCAACAGCAGATACCCGGGTCCTTCGTCTTCATGGGAACATCCGGTAATCATGAGTGGCATCATCCATCATTCACAGTGGATGAACAGGCGCTAAGTCCTAGCGCAAGATATTTCGCGATACTCGCAGAGCGGGCTTTGGCGAGGCTGGTGGCAGAAGTCTGAACAGTGGGTAGGAAGAAAAAGAAAAAATAAATATGAAGCAAAAAGTCGGACATACGGATGTCCACATTCGATGTATATAATAGCGATAGAACAGCATCAAGGAAGACCTCCATTGAAATAAAGAGTTTTACTCAACCTGCTTCATCACAGCTTCCGTGGTTGATCCTTTTGGGAATATCCTAGGCATCATGTACAATCAACACTATTTGGAAGTACTTGGCCGAGGGGGAAGAGACAGATAAGCACCAAGTGAAATAGCAAAACGGATACGGCTCCAATTCGAGCAGTATCCGTTCTTCTATCTATATTCGCAAGGCGCGTTAGTTCGATAAGATTTCTAATGTACCGTCAGCATGTCCAACGATAACTTGGCTTGTCATATGGACAAATAATCCATTGTCGACGACGCCTGGCGTTGTGTTTAATTGTTGATGCAGTGTTTCAGGATCCGTAATATCGCCAAAGTGGCAGTCCGCGATCAGATTTCCGTTATCTGTTATATAATGAGTTCCATTTGCTTCGCGGATTTTCAGTTGGGCGCCCAACGCTTGCAGCTTGCGAACCGTCAATTCGTAGGCAAAAGGAACGATCTCAACAGGCAATGGGAACGTGCCTAGCGCAGGAACGATTTTTGTCTCGTCGACAATGACGATGAATCGTTTGCTGTTCCCTGCAAGGATTTTCTCGCGAAGCAGTGCGCCGCCGCCACCTTTAATTAAGCTCAAGTTCGGATCGACTTCATCGGCGCCATCAATTGTAATGTCAATGACTTCGACATCTGCGAATGGCAGAAGCGGAATGCCGAATTGGCGAGCGAGCTCTTCGGATGCTTTGGAGCTGGCCACGGCTTGAATGTTCAGACCTTCTTGTACACGTTGTCCAATTTTCTGAATAGCAAAGTAGGCGGTGGAGCCTGTTCCAAGACCTACGATCATGCCGTCTTGAATCAATTCAACGGCTTTTTCTGCTGCGATTTGTTTCGTATTCATTGGTTTAGATCACCTCTATGATTAGTCTTCTAATTATAGAACGTAATCGTATTCTTGTGCAAAGTTTTAGCAGCCATTTCGTAAGAAATTCCTTTGAGAACGGCAATCGTGTGAACAACATCCCATACCATCTTGGGATGCGTCTGTTCCCCTTGGTAGGGACCTTCGAATGGCCAAGGACCATCAGTTTCGACCATCATTTGTTCGATCGGATAGACACGAACTAAATCTTGGATTTCAGGCTCATAGCGTACATCAGGTGTGATAGAGATGTAATATCCGTTCTTGATCATGCGCTGAATCGTTGAAGCGGCACCCTTGAACCAATGGAAATGAGCACGCTTGAGACCATGTTTCTCCAGTAAGTCACAGGTGATATCGGTATCTTCATAGACCGCGTGAAGCACAATCGGCCGTTCCAGCTCGACCGCTAGTTGAATAAACCGATCAAGCAGTGCGATGTAACCTTCCAGCGCAAAAGGCAGCCCTTTCGCTTCGGCTTCTGAACGGTTATAGTACGGCAGACCGACTTCGCCAATGGCGAAATGCTCCTCACGATGTGCTCGAATCCAAGTAAAAAGCTGGTCCAAGACCTGTACTTCCGGCAGTGCCTGCTCGGGATGAAACCCGTAAGCAGGTATGATTTGATTCGGATACGATTCGTACAATGCCCGTGTCGCCAAGCAAGAGTCATAACGCATCGAGACAGCAATGACTTGCTCGACGCCGGCTTCCAGCGATTCAGTTAATAGCCGGCGTTGATCGGCCTCGTTATATTGGTCTAAGTGAATATGCGCATCGATGGCGCGAAGACCTCTTGATGTGTGTTCCCATTCTTGTGCAGAATTAGACATGCATTCCACCTGCTGACTGTAATAGTTGATAGATATCTCGTTTCATGCGCATGAAGGTTTCGCTATCTAGAATTGATTCCAGCCGCGGACGCGGAAATGGCACTTCAAATTCAGCGATCGTCTGAGCCGGTGCGTTGGATAGGACATAGATCCGATCCGATAAGTAGATCGCTTCTTCAATGCTGTGCGTGACGAGCAGCACGGAACGGCGATGCTCTTCCCACAAGCTGAGCAGCCATTGCTGCATCTGCAGACGTGTCAGCGCATCCAGTGCGCCGAACGGTTCATCCAAGCAGATGAGCTCTTGCGGGCTCAGCATGGCACGAAGGAAGGAGGCGCGCTGCTGCATGCCGCCTGACAGCACATGCGGATACGCGTCCTCGTATCCGCCGAGCCCCGCGCGAGCGAGCCACGACTTCGCGAGCTCGCGGCGCTCCTCCCGCGAAGCGGCGCGGCTTGGCCGTGCGCCGCTCCCGCGTGGCTTGGCGTTCGACTCGGTAATGTCGAGCGCCAAGAGCACATTCTGTTCCAGCGTGTACCACGGGAACAGCGCGGGCTGCTGCGGCATGTAGCTGATCAGGCCTTTGCGGCCCGTCACGTCCGCGCCGTCCATGCGAATGCTGCCGCCATCGGGTTGGTGCAGTCCGCCGATGAGCTGCAGCAATGTGCTTTTGCCGCTGCCCGAGGGGCCAATGATCGAGACAAATTCCCCCGGGAGTACGGAAAGGGAGAGATTCTTCAATATCTCGTGCTGTGTACGATCCCGTTCAAAGGATTTGCAAATGCCTTGGACATCCAGCTTCGGCATCACATCCAATTCATTCATCATGTAACATCATGCTCCTTTCTTCGGCTTCCAGCGGATGGCGAAACGTTCCAACAAGCTGAAGATCCCGAACAAGATTAAGCTGAACGCGACGATGACAACGATCGCAGCGAATACTCTGGCGGTCATGAATCCATTGCCGGATAGCTTGATATAGATGCCGAGCCCGTCCTTGGCACCAAGCCACTCGGCGGTAACCGCCGTAATGACGCTATAAGAAGCAGCAAGCTTCATGCCGGAGAAGAGGTACGGCAGTGCGTTTGGCAGCTCCAGCTTCCATAGAATTTGGCGTTTGGTGGCACCGATCATTTGTAAGTAATTCATGTATTGCGCGTCCGGTTGTGTAAGTCCAGTTAACGTCGAGACCACGATCGGGAAGAAACAGACTAACATAATAAGGACGACTTTAGGCGAGATGCCGTACCCCAGCCAAATGACGAGCAGCGGGCCTGTCGTGACGACAGGAACATTCTGCGTAAGAATCAGCAAGGGGTAGACGCCTCGTTTGAGGAAAGGGACTAAATGCAATAGTACTGCCAAGACGACACCTAGACCGATTCCTGCGGCTAGACCTAACGTTGTAATTCGTACGGTCGCCATCGCATGCATCCAGAGTCGGTTATATACTTCCGGCAACGTGAACGTTTCCAGGATACGAAGCGGGCTGGGCAGCAGCCATTCTTCAATGTGGCCGATCGATACGGCGCATTGCCAGATCACCAAAAAAGACAAGAGGACGGCCACAGGGGGCCATCCTAATTGAAACCAGCTTTTTTTTCGCATGGGTCATAACTTCCTTAATCGTATTTTTCCGTTAACTTATCCATGGAAGCGCCGTGCGTCGGATTGTAGAAAATTTTCACTTGTGAAATGACTGCAGGACACCCGTCATCGATCATCGCTTCGTTCATGACTTTTACGATATCGAGAAGCTGACCGAGTTCACCTTCCATCGTTGTCTCCAGCGGAGCTACACGATATTTAACTTCAGATGCGTTAATAACTGCGATTGCACGATCGACGTAGGGAATAACATCGTCATATTTTAATGTCTTCGGAATGATTTGAATGCTTAGTAGTGCGTTAGCCATGATAATTTCCTCGCTTTCAGATTGTAGAGTGTATGTTTATTTTTTGGGCAAAAAGTCGTTCGTAAAAGCTTTGTCCGCTTCAAAAGTGCCTGTCAGAAGCTTGTGTTCTGTCATCCACTCCGCGTAGTTTTTCCACACGTCTGATTTCTGCACTCCCCATTGTGCGGCATCATCTTGATAACGCGGGCTGAGCCATTTCTGACTCGCTTTGACAAGCTCAGGATTCAAATCCGGTTCTGCTTGGATCAAAATATTTGCTGCATCATCAGGATTCGCGATCGCATACTCATAACCTGCTGCTGCTCCTGCTACGAATGCGCGGACAAGATCAGGTTTCTCTGCAATCATCTTCTCGCTTGTAGCCAGGACAGGGGTGTAGTAATCCAGTTTTGGACTATAATCTTTCAAATACACCATGTTCATCGGTTCCTTGCGAAGCTCGGCTTCAACGCCGGTCCAAGCATAATAAATCCACGCAAAGTCAATATTGCTCTTCGTTGCTGTGAAATAATCTGCCGACCCGATACTTACATTGTTCACTTTTTTGACATCGGCATTCTCGGTCTCCATTAAGGATTGAAGCATGGCTTCCTCGTTCGGTGACCCCCAGCCGCCATAGGTCTTGCCTTCGAAATCTTTTGGCGTCTTAATGTTCTTCGAGACTGGTGAAGCAAATCCGGATGTGTTATGTTGAATCACTGCCGCGAGGGATACAAGCGGTACGCTCTGTGTCCGGCCAAGTGTAATATTCTCTTGATAGCTGACCCCAAACTCGGCATTTCCTGCTGCAACCATCTGATCCGCGCCGCTCTCGCCTGGTTGAACGATTTCGACATCCAAGCCTTGTTCTTTAAAAAACCCCTTATCGCGTGCAACATAGAGCCCGGTATGATTCGTATTCGGCGTCCAGTCCAGCACGACCTTCACTTTCGTCAGTTCTTTGGCAGCGTCTTGCGTTTGTCCCGATTCGGCGTTAGATTCATTGCCTGTTCCAGCCTCTTTCGTCCCGCAACCTGCAACGATTACGAGCAGGGCGAGGCAGAGAAGCCAGAAGGATTGTCTCGTACGGTTCTTCATGGATGGTTTTCCCCTTTGTCTATATGAGTAGTTTGTTGACAAACAAAAAAACGCCCCCAACCGGAGGCGTTAGCATAAACGAGTTATCACTAAAAAACAGTTCGTTCCTACGCTGGCATTATCCAGATCAGGTATAAGGGTCAATGTCTTGTGGGACACAATCTCAGCCGGCCAATTCCAGCACCCCTGGGTCGTTATTCAGTTCATCAATGGGTCCATTATAGCAAACATATGGCAAGAATGCATGAAAAATTTACATTTATCAAATTACCTGTCCCAGATAAGCATCCGGCTGCGGTTTACCAGGCATGTAATGAATGGAGCGCAGGTAGCGAATGGTGCGGGTCTTCGCGCGCATCACAATCGAATGTGTCTCAGCCTGGTCGCCAGCGAGAAATCGAACGCCGCCCACAAAGTCGCCTTGCGTGATCCCCGTCGCGGCGAAGATAACATCACCGTGTCCGATCATATCTTCCATCAAGAGGCGTTGATGAGGATCCGTAATTTGCATGTCATAACATCGCTGAAGTTCTTGCTCCGTCATAGGCATCAGACGTCCTTGAATTTCGCCTCCCAGACAATGAAGGGCCGCTGCCGCCAGCACGCCCTCGGGTGCGCCGCCAGAACCAACATAGAGGTCGATTCCCGTCTCCAGAAAAGCCGGAGCCATCGCGCCTGCCACATCCCCGGCATCCAGCAGCTTGATCCGAACGCCTGCTTTACGCAAAATACGCAGGTGCTCGGCATGCCGATCCCGATCCAGAATGGATACGGTGAGCTCGGATAATGCTTTACCGAGGATATGTGCTGCTTTGTTGAGGGTTACTTCCAAAGGATCATCTAAGTTTAGTTGTCCTCGGAGGGCCGGTCCCATCGCCAGCTTCTCCATATACATGTCGGGCGCGTGCAGGAGCTGGCCTTCTTCTGCGATAGCCATCACCGCCAACGCACCGTTTAAGCCTTTGGCAACTAATTCAGTACCTTCTACAGGGTCCACCGCGATATCTGTATTTTCGCCGATGCCATTACCCACATGTTCCCCGATATAGAGCATCGGGGCTTCGTCCATTTCACCTTCTCCAATGACGACCTTCCCTTGGATCGGAACCGATAAGAACATGCTCCGCATGGCTGAGGTCGCCGCTTCATCCGCTTCATTCTTCAAGCCTCTCCCGATCCATTGTGCGGCTGCGATGGCTGCCGCTTCCGTGACGCGAACCATTTCAAGCGATAATTGACGTTGCATAATTAGGCCTCCACCCTGATATATGACGTAATAATAGGCTTTACTTTGCTTATATATTATGACATAATAAATAATATGATATATACCAAATAGATGCAACAGCTTTTCTTCTTTGTCGAATAAAAGGGCGTAATAAGGACGGGACTTACTTCATACACATTCATTATCAGGCTTTTATCCGTCCTACCCATTGTTCTAATTATGACATCATATATCGTCGTTTTCTTTTCATATTGATAAGGAGGCTGAAAAAGTATGGGAGAGGCAGCACCAGAATTGAGATGGGGCATTGTGCTATGTAAGCGTTGCAATGAGGTAATTGACATGTTCGAAACGAAACGACCGACGGTGTATTATGGAGAATGTAAGATCGGTCCTTGTTCAGAAGAGCCGAAGGAAGAGAACGAAGAATAACCCTTTATCAATGGCTGGTTGGAGGATAGACGTCCATAGGTAGTTGCGATATGATGAGTGTAATTTGAGAAAGAACCGTTATGAAGGACGGCATAAGGAGTGAAGTACCATACAGCTATCGTCGCGACAATATGAAATTCTACAACTCGTACAAGATCAAGCTCCTATTACCGGTGAGCAAATTGCGGAGCAATTGGGTGTAAGTCGACCCACGATTCGTTCGGATTTGTCGATCCTTGTCATGTTAGGACATTTGGATGCCAAACCGAAGGTTGGTTATTTCCTGGGAAAACAAAATCGTCGGGAGACCGTGTTGTCTCCCGATCTTCTCGTGAAGGATGTTCAAATGCCGCCAATTATTGTGCGGGAGACGGCCACGGTAAGTGATGCCGCTGTTGCGTTGTTCTTAGGGAACACAGGAACATTGATTGTCACGGATGTGGACGGGGCCTTGATAGGCATCGTGTCCAGCAAAGATTTATTGAAGGTAACGTTGGGTAATCCGAGTGCTTCAACGATGCCGGTTGGAGTTGTGATGACACGGATGCCGCATATTGTCACAGTATCCCCGGAAGAACCACTCATGGATGTTGCCCGCAAAATGGATGAGCATCATGTGAGTACATTGCCTGTGGTTGTTCCCTTCGCCGAAGGGGCTTCGAATGAGAAGTGGGAGGTCGTAGGCCGAATTACGAAGACAACCGTGAATAAAGCCTGGTTGCGACTTGCCAAAGATTCATGAAATGCAAGAGTTTTTCAGCATACTCATAAATTGTTAGGGGAGAAGTAGGAATGGGGCAGGAGCCACAGCAGATGATCACAATATGCTCGGATTCCGTAGGGGAAACCGCAGAAAGTGTTGTGCGCGCCACGATGAAGCAATTTACAGGGCAGGACGTGCAGCTCAGAAGAATTGGGCAAATCAAACAAGAGGATGATATACGCACCATCATGGAAGAAGTAAGCAGGCTTGGCGGGTTTGTCGTGTATACGCTGGTACAACCCGAATTGCGTGAAATGATGCGTTCTGAGGCGATTCGCTTGGGGATCCGTGCTGTGGATATCATGGGGCCGATGATGCAAGCTTTTATCGATACGTTTCATGATGCACCCAGCCGCAAACCTGGCTTATTGCATCAGTTAGACGAACCTTATTTTCGCCGTATGGAGGCGATTGAATATTCGGTTCAATACGATCACAGTCAAGATGTGAAAACGTTAGGAGAGGCGGATATTGTACTTCTTGGCGTATCTCGTACTTCGAAAACCCCCCTCAGTATATTCCTTGGACATAAAGGATATAAGACGGCGAATGTGCTGGTCGTGCCTGAGATGAAACCTCCGAAAGAGCTGTTCCAACTCACGCATCAACGGGTTGTATTGTTAACCATGAACGCGGAACAGATGCTCAAAATTCGAACGGAACGATTAAAGACGCTGGGCTTGCCAGCAGGGGCAAGCTATACGACATTAGAGCGGATTCAAGAGGAGTTAGCCTATGCGCATGCCGTGGCAGATCAGCTGCGTTGTCCCGTGATTGATGTGACAGATAAAGCCATCGAGGAAACGGCGGGCGTGATCTTGGGCTACGTATGAAGGAGCCATGCCGAGGAGGTATGGTTTTTATCTACTGTATAAGGTTCTAATAAATAGGAGGCCATCTTATCATTGGTTGGCTTATCGGCGTATTCCGTGCTGGAATGCGTTTTTTTGTGCACAAATATAACGATCCTCCCCTTCTTCGACAACGAAAGGGAAGACCGTTATTGCTTGCCGCATCGCTCGGATATTGGCATGAACGCTGCGACTCTTCTAGGGTAGATAGTTATGAGTTCTAAGGCTCTATCGAAAGGTTATACGTATGAGGAGAGGAGTTCCTCGAGAGCCGGGCTAATCGGCATGAGCGGCAGACGGAGTGTATTGGACTGAATCATGCCCTGCTCAGATAACATCCATTTCAGTGGGGCGGGACTTGATTCCGTGAAGAGCAGTCGGATAAGCGGAAGCAGCTCATGGAACAATTGCTCTGCGTGCTCATGGTTGCCTTCATAGAACTGTTGGCATAACGCAACGAATTGATCTGTCCTTACGTTGGCAGAGGCAGACAAGATCCCTTTGGCCCCTGCCTGCAAGGAAGAGAAAATGAGGGAGTCTTCTCCGCATAAGACGGGTTTGGAATCGATTGAAGCGAGCTGCGACACCAGTTCGGTCGTAGCGGTGCTGTCTTTGATCCCGATGACGCCGTCGAAATCAAGGATCGTTCGGATCGTGTCCAAGGTTAATGCAACCCCGGTTCGGTGCGGGATTTCATACAGAATGATAGGGACCCCGACTTCAGCTGCCCGGCGGAAATGTTCGATGATCCCTTGTTGGGATGGGCGGCTGTAATAGGGGACAACCACCAAGACAGCATCTGCGCCAAGCCGTCCAGCCCGTTCGATGTTGCGAATGGTTGAGGAGGTATCATTCGTTCCAACGCCTAATACGAGTGGGATCGAAGTACCGTCACAAGCCGTTCGGGCTGCAGCCATGAGCCGTTCAATCTCCTCGGCTTGGATGGTAGGAGATTCGCCGGTCGTTCCATTGATGACAAGCCCTTGAATGCCTGCGTCTCTAAATCGGCATATATGTCGATGGAAGGAAGGGAGATCGATCTCTCCATGTTCGTAAAAAGGTGTGATCAGAGGGACATAAACACCTGTCAGCTGTTGTTCGGTTAACATCAAATCATCTCCTAAACCATGCGTTGCATGGTGAATATACCCCAACATTAACATGGATTCTTATATCACAGTTATCTATAATAAATGATAAGGTGCATCAAAAATTTTGATGTTATAGGCGGTGGGTGCTCGTGGATTTAACTTATTTTCAGACGTTTCGCGAAGTTGCAAAGCAGCAGAGTTTTACCCGCGCGGCAGAGCAATTGGGTTATGCGCAATCTAGCGTGACGATGCAAATTCAGAAGCTGGAGCGGGAATACGGCGTTCCTTTATTGGAACGTGCGGGGAGACAGATGCGGTTAACGCCGCCGGGCGAAGAGTTGTTGAAGTATGCCGTCCCAATGCTGGATTTATTCGCGGAATCAAAAGAAAAAATTGCACAGCAGCTCGGAGGCAGCCTAACGATTGGGACGACAGATTCCGTAGCAGCGTATGTTCTGCCATCATATTTGCAGCAGCTTCGTCAGTTCATTCCAGGATTAACGATCCAGATGTACCCTGAAGTTGAAGAAGTGCTGTTGAATAACGTATCTGAAGGCGTGTTCGATGTGGGCGTACTACTGGACCGTCTACCTGCTTCGACTCTTTTACGATGCCAGGTTATTCGCGAGGAATCCTTGGTACTTATTGCGCCTCCAGACCATCCGTGGACAGGGCAAGCATCCATTCGAATCGAAGACTTGGAAGGCTGCGAATTTATCGTTACCGAAGAAAGCTGTGCTTATCGAACGTTGTTCGAGAATTTATTGAAAGAAAATGGGGTTTCTTTTCGAATTGGGTTCGAATTAGGAAGCCTAGAAGCGATTAAACATTGTGTGATGAATGGATTGGGTCTGGCTTACATGCCACGCATTGCTGTGGAAGATGAGATTAACCGAGGAGCTTTGGCTGCTCTACCGTTCGAGCATCCCGAGTTGAAGATGTATTTGCAATATGTGGTTCATCCGAAGAAATGGGTTTCGTTTGCCTTGCAATCTTTTATTGAGCTGATCCATCCGGACCTTTTTAAAATACAGAAGTCGGATAATGCAAAAAAATAATATGAACTTCAACGGAGGTAAAACAATGTACAATCAAGAAAAAAGAACAATCACTACCGAAAGATTGATTTTAAGACCATTTGAATTATCTGATGCTGGGCGTGTCTGTGAGCTCTGCAATAATTATAATATCTACAAAAGTACATTGACGCTACCTTATCCATACCCGATTGAATGTGCATTATCATGGATCCAAACACATGAAGATAATTTTAACAATAATAAATCATATGAGTTTGCCATTACTGATAAAAGTACAAACGAGCTTTATGGAGCTATAGGACTGTCCAATAAACAAACACACAGACATGGCGAACTTGGATATTGGATAGGTGAGGAAAATTGGGGTAAAGGATATGCAACTGAAGCAACAAAAGCTATCATTGAGTTTGCTTTTTCAGAAAAGAATTACCATAAAGTATATGCGAGATACTTTGCTTCAAATCCCGGCTCTGGACGGGTTATGCAAAAATCTGGCATGGTGCAAGAAGGTGTTTTATTACAGCATATCTATAAAGAAAATAAATTTGATGACCTTATTCATTATGGAATTTTAAACACTGGCGTATAAGCATTTTCTACAATTCACATGATATTATTGCCATTAAGCGCATGTGAAGCAGATATTCACAAAGGTAACAGCCGAAATCATAAAACATGGATTTATTGACGATGAGAACTGTGTGAGTCAAAAAGCTATAAGTCGACAATCTGAACTGCCCTATAAGGGCGGTCAGAGTGTCGAGAAAGTCCAGAGGACTTTTCGGAACTTTTCTTTTTTAAAGGGGCATTTCCATCCCCCTTCAAAAAAAGAGGGCACTGAAAAATTGATGTTTTTACTATCGATAATGATGAAATTTGCTATGTTGTATAAATCCAATAACTTTAACGGATTTGCCTATATTTAAGCGTCTATATTGTATATTTCCATTAAAAAAGGATGAACAACGCCAATAATACTCAATTCGTGGCTCTTATCCTGCATAAATCCAACATAGATGATAAACAAAGCCCATTCGGATGACCTATCTTGTATTCATCCAATATAGATGAATAACAAGGTTCATCCGGATGAAAATACGAGGCAGGCTCGCTTGTTTAGGGTGAAGTTACTTTTTTAGTGTCCTCCAAAAAACGAGGGTTTCTCGACAGCCTGACTGCCCTATAAGGGCGGTTTTTTTTGTTAGGAGTTTATCGAAAATCTTACGCTACGGTATTAGGCAGTGTCGTTAACTTCATTACGACATGAACAATCGAGAATATAACGTTTCGTGATTCAAGGACATAATCTCTTGAGCGAGTTCGAAGGATGCTATACGATCAGGCATTTCACCTCGCACCTCATTGTTCAATCCTTGATGGACAGCTCTCTTCGTTGTTGTGCATTTTTCCATGCAACTTTCTGCTTCATTAGAACGTTTAAGAGGGGTAATTCGATTTCAAGCCGAGAACACTTTGAAGATAAAGGAAGGGTGATGAGATGATAACCTATGATCGAAAATATAAAAGGATTTTTCTCGGCATGGCGCTAGGTGCTTTGGTCTTCTTAGGCGCGTGTCAAGATCGTTCGTCAGTCGATGAAAGTCAGGCGAATCTAGCTACAGATACATCCGTCGGATCCCAAACGAGCAGTTCGTCCTCGACTTCTCAACCCAAGTCAGAGACTGTAACGGCAAAAGAGACGATCACGAAGATCGAAGAAGCAGCCAAGAAGGGACAAATTCCAGGGTATAGCTTTACGGCGGGAGCATCCTTAATCGATCAGGTCGAGAAGGAGTGGGGGAAGGCGGATCGCAGCAATGCGGCAGGTCAAGGCATTTATTTCATCTATAGCAGCCGCCATTCGGTGGTAGGGGTGAATAAAGGGGATCAGATATTTGATCTTCGTTCCAATGCACCTGAAGTGCTGCAGCTGACAGAGCCGGATGTGACGAAGGTGCTCGGTGAGCCTAATCTGACGCAGACGCTCCATGTGAATGGGGAGAAGCAAATGTTATTGCAGTACAACGTAAATGACAAGTACCAGCTGAAGTTTATTTTTCTGGTAGGGGATGAAACTAAGCTGGATCATATCTCGGTCTATGCGCCTCAAGCGGCCAAAAACCTCATGGCGGAGGAAGCGAATAGCTCCAATACGAAGCGTTTATTAACGAATATTTTCGAATCAGCCAAACAGGGGAAGGTTCCGAATATTCCATTTGCCGCCAAAAATGCTCTGATCGACGATGTGCAGAAGGCATGGGGAACCGCAGACAGCGATAGTTACGTAGGCAAAGGAGTGTATTATGTCTATGGAGGCAAGCATGCTACCTTTGGCGTGAACAAAGGATCGCAAATCTTTGATGTTCGCACCGATGCGTCGGATATTCGCGCACTTACGTATTCCGATGTCGAGGCCGCACTCGGGAAAGCAGGTTCCGTACAAACGGTCACCGCAGGAAAAGAGAAGCAGACCTTGCTGATCTATGACGTAAATAAGACATTTCAGTTGAAATTCATTTTTGTACCTGAAAAGTCCGCAGCGCATCCTAACCCGCATGTAGACCATATCTCGGTATACTCTCCGGAAGATGCCAAAAATTTGATGGCTGAATAATCTAATATGTTGATGTGATAAGGGACGATCTCATATGCCGAGTACTCGGTGGTGGGGTGGTCCTTTTCTTGATTTTGTTCATAAGTTTGAGACACTTCGGGCATGGAAAAAAGTTTCAGATCGGTATAAAGTGGAAGAAGAGTAGGATTGAACCATTCATACTTACAAGAGGTCCGACGTACGTTTATAAAGATGTTCAGGGACACAGCAGATGGTTCTAAGTAAGGGAGAAAGAGAGATAGGAGCGATAATATTGATTGAAATTACATCATCATACGTGGATTCACTAGCTTCGAATAACGCCGCGATGAAGAATGCGCAAGGTCTGGTGAAGAAGCGCAGCTTCGTGCAGTTAAATCAATCGGAAGACGGGACATTATTATTCGCGGAATGTAAAGGGAGCGGAAGTTCAAATTACCAATGTTCTGCCGATTTCATTCAACCTGACAAACCGATCCTCCGTTGTTCTTGTCCAAGTAGGCAATTACCTTGCAAGCATGCGCTGGGGCTATTATATGCCTATGTCGGGGGAGAAGCATTCACTTCCGCTGCGGTACCGGATGACATTACTGCCAAACGGGAGAAAGCTGAGAAGCGGGAAGAGCAGAAGTTGAAACAGGCCGTCGATGGGGAGCCCAAACCAAAGAAAGTGAACAAGACGGCACTCAAGAAAAAAATCCAATCGCAACTCGAAGGACTGGATGTGCTAGAGAAATTTATTCAATCCTTGGTTCGCAACGGTCTGGGCACGATCGACAAGAAAGTGATCAAGACGATGCAAGAGCATGTGAAGCAAATGGGCAATTATTATTTAACTGGTGCGCAGACGGAATTGCGACGGCTTACCTTATTGCTCTCAGAGGCAGAGGATCGTGAACAGGTATACACGGACGTCGTGGAGCAATTGGCCATCATGCATGCCTTTATTAAAAAAGGACGTACATATTTAACAAATAAATTAGCAGATCCTGCGTTGGCGCTTGATCATGAATCGACCATTGAAGAATGGCTGGGACATGCGTGGCAGCTCACAGATCTGAAGGAATACGGACTGATGAAGGAACAAGCGGAGTTGGTTCAGCTCGCATTTGTGAGCTATGACGATCCGGCAAGACAAGAGTATGTTGACGAAGGATTTTGGTTGGAACAAGATAGCGGTGAAATTCATCGAACACTCCAATATCGGCCTTACAAAGCGGCGAAGCTGATGCGTGAAGAGGACAGCTTTTTTGATGCTACACGCATTCCTTCCTTATATCGTTACCCGGGAGATGCCAATCGCAGAGTGCGCTGGGAGGAAATGGCTGCTAGACCGTTGGATCCTCACGAGGTTGCAAGGATGTCGATACATGCCCAGCGTTCGTATGCAGATGTCATCAAAAAAGTGAAAAATCAGCTGAAGAATCCCCTAAGTGATGCAAATCCGGTCGTATTGCTTCATGTCGCTGAGGTCCTGCTTAGCAGTCAAGATGAAGTTGTTATTACGGATGAAGCGGGTCAACATCTCGTGCTGCAGGATCAAGCAACGGCTGGACATCGGGCCCTCCCGCTGCTAACACATTTGTCAGCATCTCAATTGGAAGATGTGAGCATGTTGGTGAGGTTCGAGCACGATATGGACACAGGACGATTAACGGCAATGCCTTTGACAATATTGAAGGATGCGGAAATGATCCGCCTCTTGTATTAGGAGGAATGAAGATGAGTACAGCGTTATTACAGGAGCTCCATCAAGAACTGCGTCGACTCTACATTGCTGGGAGCGATCTGGCTCTCGGAGATTACCGATTAAAACGGATACTGCCGCAATTCCAGCAGCTGGGTGAGCGATCCCCTATTTTTAAGAGATTGGGCGAAGGGATTACGGCTCTGATTGAGCCTGCTGACACGCAAAGCTACCAATCTGCAGAACAGTTACAAGATCTGGGGCTGCTCCTGACTTCCGTGCTCCGTACGCAAGGGACGACAGCACCGCAGGGTGACCTCAGATCGATACCGAATCGACCGGTCTCTTTATCTACGTATCTTTCGTATCGCAAGCTGGCGGCTGTAGAGGAGGCACTTTCGACGACAGGGAGCAATCGGTATGAGGTAGTTGTTCAGGCGTTCGAAGAAGGGATGTTCCGGGATCTTCGTCTGTTAGACCCTGCTGTTCGAGCGCTTCAGGATCCTTATTCGGAAATCGCCGAATTTGCAATGCAGAAGATCTTGCCTGCATACGGAGCTGAGGTCGTTCCCTATTTGATCGACGGATTTAATCCGATGGGAGGCAGGGTAGAGAGCAGGAAGCTTCACGTTATCGGGCAGGTAGGCGGAGAAGAGGTATTGGATCTGATTTTTCAAGCAGCGGAATCCGGCTCGGAGGAAGTTCGCGTAACGGCGATCCGTTTACTGGCACCTCATTCCTCCTATGAGCCTGCATTATTATCTTGGACGAAGGATAAGAAAAAATCGATTCGTGAAGCCGCGTACCAGGCCCTGGCAACAATCAAGACAGATACTGCGGTAGAACGAATATATGAAGCTTTTGCAGGCAAGGACATCGAAATCGCAGCCGAAGCCGCAGCAAAATGCAACGCGGAAGAATTAACGGTACGGTTCGTTCGTGATCTAAGCACAGAAATACAACAGGCACCCGTGTACAAAGACGATAAGAAGAAGGCAGAAGCTTCGTGCATAAAAATGAAGCACTATCTTACTGCTTTGGAAGGGAAACGAAGCGATGCCTTGTATGAGGTATTTGCTGAAGTGACTAGACAATACGCATTCTTTATCTCGTATGCTGGATTGGATCTTTTGGACGCTGCAGCGTATTATTTCGAGCAGGATAATTCCTTGGATGCGCTGAAGAATCTTCATATTTTGGAACAACATAATACGCGATATCTATCCCATGCTTTCCGGTCATCGTTCCGGCAGCTCACTCCATCCCAATTGTACGAACACTATGTTCATTCTGTACGTAATAAATGGAAGATGAAGACGAATAAGGAGACGCAGAAAAAGCTGCAGCAGTTCATATCTATCATCGAACAGCAAGTGATTTCGTATCCGTATCAGTCTTATGCTAATCTGTGGAGTTCTCAAGAGGAGACTTCCTTGCTGCGTAAGGTAGAGTTGATGCCCGCGGAACAGGTAGCACAGCAATGGGATGTTCGATGGTTAGATTGGTTGATTGAGGTGGATGCAGCGCATCTCGTCTGTGTGTTCACACGGCCGGGGCATACGGTATCTCAGTCATTCATGGTTGAGAAGCTGCAAGGAATGAAAGAGCTGCGTCATCAATCTATTGAAGTTCTACTTCTTGGGCTTGAACGTGCGGAAGTGGATGTATCGATTCGGTGGGAAATGCTCATGAATTTGCTTGAACATAAGCGGAACAGCAGTTTTTATGTGTTCGAAGGTCATCTTCTGGAATATTTGTATCAGCTGCCATTCGCATTTCAAGATCGACTGGCTGCGATCATGCCGAACTATAGATATACGGCTCGCGAACAGCTCCAATATGTATGGAACACGATGGAGGACAAGAAACAAGAAGCTTATGCGATAGATTCTGTGTGACCTAGTGATAGGTTGTGACTTAAGAAAAAACGATCATGAGGAGATGAGGATATGGTCACGAGCCAAGAGCAATGGCAAGATGTGATGCGGTTGCCCGCTGAACAATTATATCAAGAAGAGTTAGCTGCGTTGAAGAAAGCGGATAAGGGGAAGATTCCCGTAGGTTGGCAAATGTCGCCACAGTCGGTACTTACGTTCATTACGGGAGGCAAAGTCGGCAAAACGGTCATTTCACCAAAATATATCGGCAACAAAAGACTGATCGAAATGGCTATCGCGACACTGGTCACAGATCGGGCGCTTCTGTTGATCGGGGAACCAGGGACGGCGAAATCTTGGTTATCTGAAAATCTGTCTGCCGCCATTTATGGACATTCCGGGCTTGTTGTCCAGGGTACGGCAGGTACCAGTGAGGAGCATGTTCGATATTCGTGGAACTATGCCATGCTGTTGGCGAATGGACCCTCACCTGAGGCACTCGTACAAAGTCCTGTGATGCGCGCCATGGAAGCGGGTGGGATTGCTCGATTCGAGGAAATTTCACGATGTGCTTCCGAAGTGCAGGATGCGCTCATTTCGATTTTATCGGAGAAGACGATTTCTGTCCCCGAGCTAGGCCGGGAAGTAAGCGCGCGGAAAGGGTTCTCGATTATTGCCACAGCCAATACGCGGGATCGGGGCGTGAACGAGATGTCTGCGGCTCTGAAGCGTCGCTTTAATATTATTATTCTGCCGACACCAACCGATATGGATACGGAAGTTGAGATCGTGAAGAAGAGGGTGCGTGAAATTGCTTCCTCCTATGATCTTCAAGCCGCTATTCCTGCCGATGAGGCGCTGATCAAGGTGGTTACTATATTCAGGGAATTGCGTAACGGCATGACGCTGGATAAGAAGGAGAAGCTTAAATCTCCTGCGGGAGTCATCTCAACGGCGGAGGCCATCTCCTTATTAACCAACTCCATGGCGCTAGCGGCGAGTTTCGGCAACGGCGAGCTCACGGATGAGGACCTTGCAGCGGGATTGCAAGGCGCCATCGTCAAGGATGATGTGAAAGATAAACTGGTCTGGAAAGAGTATCTTGACAATGTGATGAAAAAGCGTGGCGCAGAATGGCGAGGTTTGTACACAGCCTGTAAGGAGATGAACGAGTGAATAGCGTAGCGACGGCAGCTGTACATATTTTTGGTGTGCGGCATCTGTCACCAGGCGGCTCCTTGCATCTCCTAGAGATGCTGCGGGAAGTTCAGCCTACAGCCGTGCTCATTGAAGGGCCATCGGATGCGAACTCGGAGATGCATCATCTGACGAATCGCCTTACGAATCCGCCTGTCGCTATTCTAGCCTTTACAGAGGATCTGCCTGTCCGAACGGTATTATGGCCTTTCGCTGCATATTCTCCTGAGTATCAAGCGATGAAATGGGCCGCAGAGAACGGAGCGCATGCCGCATTTATCGACCTCCCTTCCTCGATTACGGTTGCGCTTCAACACCTTCGAGTCGATCCGGGAGAAAAAGAGGTAGAAGAAGATGCAGATACAGCGAGCAAAATGAGTGCCGATGCGTTCGATGATTCTTCCATTTATGCCAGGATCGCAGCGATTGCTGGTGAGCATGATTACGATATGTACTGGGAGCGTAATTATGAGCTCAATCGAAGTAAAGGCGCATACAAGGAGGCCATTATCGCATTCTCCACCCAGATGCGTGAGCTTACGGAGGAGAACGAGAGACAGCATCAACGGATCGAATATGCCTATAACGCAATTCGAGAGGCTTATATGCGGAGGCAGATTCAAGACACGATTGCCGCGGGCCATGAACCGAACCGAATTGTCGTCGTCTGCGGGGCTTATCACGCGGCTGCGCTTGCGCAAGATTCGCGGGTTATGACGGATCAAGAATGGGCGCTGCTGCCTTCCCGTAAGACCAAGCTGACACTGATGCCCTACTCTTATTATAAGTTGTCTTCCATGTCCGGATATGGGGCAGGCAATAATGCGCCGAATTATTATGAGATGATGTGGGAGCGAATGCGGACCAACACATTGGAAGATTTGCCGCATTATTACTTGTCATCGATCGCAAGATGGATGCGGGAGACGGGGAACCACCGGTCAACGGCTGAAGTGATCGAAGCTGTACGGCTTGCAGAAGCATTAGCTGCATTGCATGGCGGGGCTTCACCCACCCTTCGGGATTTGAGAGATGCTGCGCAGACGTTATTGGGACGTGGGGATTTATCCGTCATTGCTGATGCGCTCGCCCGTGTCGATGTGGGAACGGCCATCGGCTCGTTGGCAGAAGGCGTCAGCCAGACACCGATTCAAGATGATCTCAATCGATTGTTGAAGCAATTGAAGCTAGAGAAGTACAAGACAACGGTGGCTACCGATTTATCCCTGGATTTGCGCGAGAATCGCCGGGTTGCCTCGGAAGAATCAGCCTTCCTTGATTTGAATCGATCCACCTTATTTCATCGATTAGTATGGCTTGGTATATCCTTCGCGAAGATTCGGCCTAGCGGGCAGGAGCAGGCAACCTGGGCTGAGCATTGGGTCATTCAGTGGTCACCTGAGGTCGAAATCCAGGTGGTGGAATCTACGCTTCTTGGGGAGACCGTGGAAGTAGCTTCTGCGTATGTTCTTCAGCAGAAGCTGGAGGGCTGCAGTACCATTGCGGAAGCATCCATGCTGATTCGCACGGCATGTGATTGCCGGATGTTAGAGCAAATGGAAACCGCACGGCAGACATTGCAGCGTCTTGCCGCAGATAGCCGCGATGTGGTCCAGATTGCTGCAGCGGCGAAGGAACTATCCATGATTATCAGTTACGGGGACTTGCGGCGTATGGAGACAACACGGCTGCTGCCGCTGCTGGAGCAGCTATTTATGAGGGCTTGCCTGTTCCTCCTTGACGCCGCGCAGTGTAATGATGAAGCAGCAAGCGACATCATGGCGGCCATGAATGAGTTGAACCGAATTGCCCTGGAGCATAGCGAACAGGTAGACGAATCATTATGGCTGCAAGAACTGCTGCATTTATCAGAACGGGATGATCGGAATCCGCGCCTCTCCGGTTTTGCTTGCGCCATCTTGATGGAACGTCATGCCATTACCCATCAGCAATGTGCTGAAGAGGTATCTAGACGGCTTTCCCCAGGAATTCCAGCAGACCTTGGTGCAGGATGGTTCGAAGGTTTGTCGCAGCGGAATCGGTATGCCCTCTTATCACGACAGAGCTTGTGGGAGCAATTAAATGCGTATATTGTCTCGCTCAGCGATGATGAATTTGCTCGTGCACTGGTGTTCCTGCGGCGCGCATTCAGTTCGTTCGCCCCGCGGGAAAAGACGATGATTGCAGAGTTACTGGGTGAATTATGGGGAGTTCATACGGATCAAGCGGCTGAGATCTTGACCGGGGATTTGAAGGAGGACGAAGTGAAGATGATTGACGAGCTGAATGAATTTGATTTTGAGGATTTCTGACCATGGATAACTATATAGATTCACAGACGGTGTCGAGATGGAGAATGATTCTAGGTTCTTCCGCTGAGAAGCAGCTTGCCAGCTGTTGTGCTAGCGGGAGCATCGAGTTATCTGCAGAAGAGAAAATCATGGATGAAGCATTGGCTGCCATCTACGATGATTCAAGCGTTGGAGATACAGGCCAGCGCAACGGCGGACAATCAACGGGTAGGAGTGCAGACCTTGGGAAGTCTGCTCCCCGTCTTTCCAAATGGTTAGGTGATGTCAGACAATTTTTCCCTGAAGACGTGGTCTCCATCATTCAGAATGATGCCATGGAGAGAAAGGGATGGAAACAGCTCCTATTTGAGCCGGAGGTCTTAGCCCAGGTGAAGCCCGACATTCAATTGGTCGGCACCCTTTTATCTTTGAAGGGGAAAATTCCAGAGAAGACGAAGGACACGGCGAGAATGTTGGTGTCCTCTGTTGTTGAAGAGCTCGTGAAACGCCTTGAACAGGACATTCGACGCGCGGTGACGGGTGCGCTGAATCGAAGGCAGCATTCCCCGCTTCCTTCCGTGAGCGGCATCGATTGGAAGCGAACGATTCAGCGAAATCTGAAGCACTATGATCGAGCGAGCCGTCAGATCATCCCGGAGAAGTTCTATTTTTTCGATCGGGCACAGCGAAGTCAAGAATGGACGGTTATTCTGGATATAGATCAGAGCGGATCGATGGCAGATTCGGTGATTTGGGCTTCGGTCATCGGTTCGATATTCGCGAGTATTCCTGCATTGCGAACGCGTGTCGTCGTATTCGATACAGAAGTGGTAGATTTAACGGAGCAATGCGCAAATGACCCCGTAGATATGCTGTTCGGCATTCAATTGGGCGGAGGGACGGATATTAACAAATCTGTCGCGTATTGCGAACAATTCGTCGAAGAACCGAAGAAGACCTTATTTATTATCATTTCCGATTTATACGAGGGAGGCAACCAGTCCGCGCTGATCCGCCGGATGCGTGACCTGCGTGAAGCAGGGGTTCGGACGATGTGTTTACTCGCGTTGTCTGATCAAGGAAAACCGTTCTATGATGAACGCGTTGCGAAGTTACTTGCGCGGGACGGGACGCCTTGCTTTGCATGTACGCCTGCTTTATTGCCCGAACTTGTTGAAGGTGCGCTGAAGGGCTTCGATTTGTTCGAACTTGCGAAACGGTTGGGAACGAAGCAAGGGTGATTATTTCATAAGTGGTTAGGTATGAAGCCGTGCTTATAGCGAATTCAAATTCGTTAAAGCACGGCTTTTTGCATTCCCCTATATGACATTTGTCATGTCCACCACTTGACGTTTATGACTACTCGGATGATATTGCATTTTCTATACTTAATATAGAAACGGCCGCAATGTTCGGACCTATTCTCCAAGCGTCATATGAGGAGGACACCCACGATGAGTCAAGTCAAAATAAGCCATTTAAAAAAAGAAATGCTTCCCTACGAAAAAAGCAGTATAAAGACAAGTATCAAGCAGATTGTGAACACGATCCTACCCTTATTCGTCCTATGGTACGCCGCCTATCTAAGCCTTTCGGTGTCTTATTGGCTGACGATTCCTCTGGTCATCTTATGTTCTGGTTTTGTGATTCGAACGTTTATTATTTTCCATGACTGTTGTCATCAATCATTCTTCAAAAGTCGGTTGGCTAACGATATTCTCGGGACGATCACGGGAGTCATTACCCTTGTTCCTTATCAGCAGTGGAAACACAGTCATTCGATCCATCATGCGACAAGCAGTAACCTCGACAAGCGGGGTACCGGGGATATGTGGGTCCTTACCGTCGATGAATATGCAGCGGCCTCCCGATGGAAGCGAATCGCTTATCGAACTTATCGCAATCCAGTCGTGATGTTGGGACTAGGCCCTATTTTTATATTTTTGATTACCTATCGTTTTAATACTCGTGGCGCACGGCGGAAAGAACGGATGAATACGTATCTCATTAACGTTTGTATTGTGGCGCTTTATGCGCTATTAAGTTGGGCGATCGGATGGCAGTCATTTTTGCTGATTCAAGGACCGATTTTTTATGTATCGGCCATGTTAGGCATTTGGTTGTTCTATGTTCAGCATCAGTTCGAAGACTCGTATTTTGAAAAAGAAGAAGAATGGAGCTATGTTCAAGCAGCCGTTGAAGGAAGCTCTTATTATAAGCTGCCGAGAGTCTTGCAATGGTTAACGGGGAATATCGGGTTCCACCATGTGCATCATCTCAGTCCGAAAGTGCCAAATTATAATTTGGAAAAAGCTCATAATGCATCGCCGCCCTTACAGCAAGCGACGACGATCACGATCTGGACGAGCTTGAAATCGTTGAAGTTCAGGTTATGGGATGAGCGAAATAAAGGATTTGTTAGTTTTAAAGAGTCCAAACGTTTATAATAATGATACAAACAGCTTGACGGTGAAAGGGAACGGAGGACGGCCATGCAAAAGTGGTATCAAATTTTTCACAGAAGCACGGGCTTGAGTCCATATGTATGGGTCGTCTTTTATATTCTGCCGTTCTACTTCATATTCCGATCGCAATCAACGTATCAAGTCGTGCTCGGCATTATTATGATCTTAGCGTTTTTTATATGTTACGTGCTTTCTTTTACTTCGAAAAGCTGGTGGGTATACTTCTGGACGTCCCTGCAAATTCTAATCTCCGTCATGATGACGTTGATGTTCGGCTATGTATATTTTTCACTTTTCTTAGCCTTTTTCATCGGCAATATTCAGCATCGGATCGGTTTTATTACCTTGTATACGATTCACCTCATCACCACGATTACGACGATTAACTTTGGTTTTGTGACGAGGGATCCTATTATGCTTACGCAGCTGCCGTTTGTTTTGATTAGTCTGATCGGTGTGATTTTGCTTCCTGTCACGACGTATAATCGGAATAAGCGAGAGAAGCTGCAAGGACAGCTGGAGAATGCGAATAAACGTATCTCAGAGCTAGCCATGCTGGAAGAACGTCAAAGAATTGCACGGGATCTTCACGATACCTTAGGCCAGAAGCTTTCCTTAATTGGACTAAAAAGTGATTTGGCGGCCAAGCTCATGCATCAACAGCCGGCCAAAGCGCAAGCGGAGATGAACGATATTCAGCAAACGGCTCGAAGCGCACTCAAGGAAGTGCGGGAAATGGTAACTGAAATGCGCGGAACCCGTCTTGAGGATGAGATGTTTCGCATTAAGCAGATCCTCAAAGCTGCCGAGATCGAGCTGACGATGGAAGGTGACGAGCGGCTGATTCATACCTCTCTGCTGAACGAGAATGTGCTGAGTATGTGCTTGAAAGAGGCGGTGACGAATATCGTCAAACACAGTCAAGCCACAGCATGCTGCATCGTCTTCACGCCTTCACCGACTGAGATGAGTATCCAAGTGAAGGATAATGGGCAGGGCATTCCGACAGGAGATGCGGTCTATTCGCGAGGTAGTGGATTACGCGGCATGAGGGAACGACTTGAATTCGTGAATGGAAGTCTGGTCATCGGATCAGACCATGGGGCTGTCATTACGATCCGCGTACCAACGGTCTTCAAACCATTGGATAAGGAGGTAGAGAAATGATACGAATTGTTATTGCGGAGGACCAACGCATGCTCCTGGGGGCGTTAGCCTCTTTGCTGGATCTTGAAGAAGATATGCAAGTGGTAGGGCGTGCAAGTAACGGTGAAGAAGCAGTGCAGCTCGTTCATCTTCATCAACCGGATATCTGCGTCATGGATATTGAAATGCCAGTGAAGAACGGTTTGGAAGCAGCCGAGGCTTTGAAGGGCAGCGGATGCAAGGTTATGATTCTAACGACGTTTGCTCGAACGGGATATTTTGAACGTGCGGTAAAAGCAGGGGCTCACGGATATATGTTGAAAGATAGTCCAAGCGAGGAACTGGCCAATTCGATTCGCAGTATTATGGCAGGACGGCGTATTTATGCGTCGGAGTTAGTCGATGATGCGTATGGCGAAGAGAATCCGCTCACGGAGCGGGAGAAGGAAGTACTGGGGTTGATCGCGGATGGCAAAAATACGAAGGAAATCGCGAGTCAGCTCTATATTACGACAGGCACGGTTCGAAACTATATTTCGGTCATTCTGGATAAGCTGCATGTCAGCAATCGGATTGAAGCGATTATGCGTTTTAAGGAAAAAGGTTGGTTTAAATGACCGGATATGAGGATAGAGGATGCGGACAAACTTCCGTAGTCTCTATCCTTTTTTTGAGCTCAACGCACAATTTATTAAAGAGAAGAAATCGACTTATATAATATAAGCCGATTTCTTCTCTTTTTTTTACTAACTCATGAGTATCACCGTGGTAATTGCTAATGTGTATTCATGGAATGGGCTCTTTCACATTCCAACTGTTAGCTTTAAATGGCTTTCACAGAAGCAGGATTTGCTTTTGCCTCAATCGTCTCTTTTTTCTGCTTACGTTGTTTGCCCGATTTGCGGAAATAGAGCAGTTCGTAAATCGCCGGGACGATGACCAGTGTCAGCACTGTTGCAGCGGTTAGGCCGCCGATGACTACAATCGCCAAGCTTTGCGAGACGATGCTGCCCTGTTCCGAATGGCCGAACAGGAGCGGAACCATCGCGCAGATGGTAGCAATGGCCGTCATCAGAATCGGGCGCATCCGTGTTCCGGCTGCTTCGATGATCGCGTCGCGGATACTCATATGCTCCTCGTTTTGCTTGATGCGGTCGATCAGCACAATCGCGTTCGTGACGACGATACCGATCAGCATCAGTGCGCCGAACAAAGCCGTGAAGTCAGGCGTCACACCGGACACAAGAAGCCCTACAATCGCCCCGATTGCAGCGAGCGGCAGAGAGAACATGATGGCCAGCGGCGCACGGAGCGTCTTAAAGGTTAACACCATGATCAGGTAGACCAAGCCGATGGAGATCAGCGCGGTCATTCCCAGGTCGCTGAAGTCTCCGGCCTGATCAACCGATGCCCCGCCTGCAAATAAGGTGACACCTTCGGGAAGTGTAATGGCATCGGTTTTCTTTTTAATCTCCGCACCAATCTCGGAGACTTTCTTCGGATCTACCTCTGCGGTGATCCGCACGTACGGTTTTCCATCTTTATGATACAGCATCGCCGGCTCATTACGAACCTCAAGGGTAGCCATTTGGGAGACAGGTACCGGACCTGCGGCGGTCATAATGGTAATGCCCTTCAAGTCCTGCTGTGTTTTGGGCTCTATAATAGGTTCTAACACGACACCAACCGGAGATCCGTCCAGATCAATCTGCCCCAGCGGAATGGGGTTGAGCATTGATCCCAGTTGCATCGAGAGTTCCTGCGCGTTGGCCTGCGTCGGTTCAACCTTGAAGGCAAATACCGGCTTCGTATCTTCCATGTTGCTGCTGACCTTTTGGACACCATCCACTGTCTTCACTTGATCCGTAACTTTGGAAGCCACGGAGGCAAGAGCAGTAAGGTCATCCCCAACGATATCAATATATTCACTGGTGGAGCTGGAACCCATCATACTGGCCTCATTCGCGGTCAGCACAGCGCCGGCATAAGATTCCTGGCTGCTGCGGACATGGTCAATGAACGCCTGCGCATCCGCATCTTTCTTCATAACAACGGTATAGTCCACTTGGGTTACCGAGGTAACATTTCCCCATTTCGCCGAATCGGCACTGTTGCCGGACTGCATAATAACGGTCTTCGCCTGCCCTTGTTTCATCATATCCTGCTCAAGCTGTTTCCCTTTGTCCAGTACCTCGGATACGGGAACATCATTCGGGTATTTCAATTGGACCGCTACATAGCTGGCATCCGAAGCATCGAGTGCTCCTTTGGGCATGGAGATGTAGGCGGCGATTGAACCGGCCAGAATGATCAGCCCAAGAGAGAGGGACAGCCATTTGCGCTGCAGATTCCAATTCAGGAATCCGGTAAAGCGTTTGGAAGGCTCATGCTCTTTCATGGAAGAGCTGCGCAGCAGCCAAGAACTTAGCAGCGGAACCACGGTCAATGCTACAACCAGGGAAGTCAGCAGCGAGTAAGTTACGGTTAAGGCAAATGGCAGCAGGAAAGCCTGCAATCCGCCCCGCAAAAGCCCCATGGGCAAAAACACGGCCACCGTAGCAATGGTTGAAGAAGTAATCGCCCGGGCAACTTCCTTGGTTGCACTGATAATCATATCCACCGAGAACGGCTCCTTCTGCATTCTGCGGTAGATATTCTCAATGACTACGATGCTGTCATCCACCAAACGGCCGACCGCAACCGCCACACCGCCAAGGGTAATAATGTTCAGGGTGATGCCGGATACGTCCAGCAAGTATAAAGTGACGGCCAGAGAAAGCGGGATAGACACCGCCGTAACAAGCGTCGCCCTAATATTCCGCAGGAAGAGCAGAATAACGATAGTCGCAAATAAAGCACCCAGCAATACTTCACGCATCATACTATTCACCGAGGTAACCACCATGTCGGAGGTGCTGAATACCACCTCGGCCTCAGCATTCTTTACAGTTTTATTAATATGATTTACAGCATCCTGTACTTTGTTGCCGACACCCACCGCATTGGCATTGGCTTCTTTGGTCACGACGGCGAACAGCACATCTTTACCGTTCGAGCGGCTGACGCTCTCCTGATCTTGCTTCAATTGAACGGCAGCAATATCCTGCAGGGTAACACCAGTCGATACAGGAAGCTTTTTTAACGTGTCGATACTGTCGATTTGGGAAATGACGTTCACGTTGCCCGTCTGCCCGCCAATCGTCTGCTCCCCGAGAGAAGCCGAGACATTGCGGCCCTGGAGCAGGCCCATCACCTGGCTACTGGATACTCCCTTTTGAGCCATGAGCTGCGGGTCAAGCTTGACGCTGATTTGCGGCGCCGTTTTCCCATACAGTCCTACAGAAGATACCCCTTCAATGTTCTCAAGCTGGGGTATGATTGTTTTTTCGGCAAGCTTAAGGTTCTCTTTCGTCAATCCTTCTTTAAAGGAAAGAGTCACCTGGGATATTGGAATCATGGAGGTATTTAGTTGAAGCACGAACGGGGCCATTACGCCTTGTGGAAATTGGAGCGAATCCACAGCTTTTTGTACTTCTTGCGCGGCATCCTTCATATTCGTTTTGGAATCAAAATAAATGTCGACCTTCGCATATCCGTCTCCGGAAGTGGACAGCATTTCCTTTTTCCCCTTCACAGAAGCTGCTGCTGCTTCAATCGGCTTCGCCACACGAGTCTCCATCGAATGCGCATCCTGCCCGGGACCCAGCACAGCAACGGTAACCTGAGGATTATCCGCCTCCGGCATAAACTCCATTGGCAATGTGGTGTAGCTCATGATCCCCACCACAAGCGCCATGATAACTAGCAGACCCACCGCGGCCTTATTGCTGAACGACCACTTTGTTAACCCTGTCATTTCTTTTTCCCCTTCCACGCTGTTAAATTATGTTGGTACATCTTGTTCCTCGTATGACTGCTGTCTTATGTATGATTTTCCAACTCCGACTAAGTTTAGCGTCTTTCCACCAGCCCCAAAACCGTCCGGCGACGGGTTTAATCCTAAGACCTGAGGTGGATTCCTTTCCCCATCCGAAGACAGAGGCATCCGGGCAGCACAAAAACCTAAAAAAAATGAATCTGCACACCCGATCCATCTGTACAATCATTTCGGGGAACAGAAATGGCGGGGGAATTGAAGCAGCTTGAACGGATGAGGCAGGATTTTGTATCCAACGTCCCGCATGATATCCAGACATCGCTTACCTCTATTTCCGGCTTTGCCAAGGCGCTGCAGAATAATGATTTGATTGTGGAAGAGGAGCGCAGCGGGTATCTTGATATCATTATTGCGGAGAGTGAACGACTGTCCAGGCTCAGTGATAATCTGCTGAAGCTTGCCTCTCTCGACTCTGACCATCATCTCTTCAAAGCAGGTTCATTCCATCTGGACGAGCAGATTCGCACCATCGTTGTGACCTGTGAGCCGATGTGGTCGGCCAAAAGGATCATCATCGATCTGGAACTCCCGGCGGGTGTGACGATTAAGGGGAATGAGGACCAGCTTAAGCAAGTGTGGATGAATCTGCTTAGCAACAGTATTAAATTCACGCCTGAAGGTGGAAATATCCGCATCGGGATAGAATGTAGTGCAACAGAAGTGTCCGTCACGATCAGCGATAACGGAATCGGGATTTCCCCGGAAGAGTTCAGCGCGGTATTCGAGCGGTTTTATAAAGTCGAGGTGGATGGTGCAGTAGGAGAGGGCACGACAATTATCGTCAGACTACCTTTCTCTCCATCTACTGCGGCTAGCCGGAAGGGCTATAAGCCCTCTGATGATGATTTGGTGGAAGGGAATTAAGTTGGCTTCTGTGGATTGTATTGCCCCTTAAGTGCTCATGAAGCAGACTTAAGGGGTTTTGTGATGCCGCACGCCCTGCATGATAAAATCTTTGAACTGGCGATCGTTAGCCTTGTCTTCTTCTGTAACTTCTCCGCCGCGTTGGTGGGCAATGATTACGGCTTTTTGCAAATACATGAAATACAGGTGGGTGGACTTCAGCAGGATTTCCACCCACCTTGTTTTTTCCTCGGGAGCTACCGGTACGGTCTCCAATTGCACTAGCCGCGTGTACCACCCCTGCATCGCTTGCTTGAAATCGGGCAGTTCAGCGGGATTCTTGGATAGGGTGCTATAGTAGACTCCAAAGATGGCATCGTAGTAGATCAATGCCTCCTGATGCTCCCTGAGCGCCAAATACTTGTCCAGAATAATCTCCAGAGATTGCTCGGGCTGCTCAAAATTAAAGTCAAACAGCAGTTGTCCGAACATCCGCTCCAAATTTTCAACATAGATCTGAGCGGCTAATTCTTCCTTGTCCTTATAATGATGATACAAGGTGCGTCGGGAGACACCAGCTTCCTCTGCAATCTGAGCCATATCTGTGCGCTCGATGCCTTGCGCACAGAACAGGGTCAGCGCTGTGTCCTTAATCATCTCCCGCGTCAATTGCATTTGCTTCTCACGCAGTTTCATGTACTTTCTCTCCTGCCTCTTGCCATATTTCCTTTTGGTAGATGTCTTTAAATTCTTGGAATTCTAATTGTACTGAATGTACTCTTACTTCTCAAGGAACTTGCTGCCTACCGAATAACGCTTTTGATGGTTGACCGCATCACCCAGCCATTTCAGCAGTTTTACTCCATCCTGTTCTGCTTGAAAAAATGTCTCTCGTGTTGCAAACGTGTGCGGGGTGGTGCCCTTCTCAGCATTCAGTCCATAGTCAGTCAAAAAATAATAATAATTCGGTAACGCAGCGTCCAAAGAACGTACGGATGCCCGCATTTGCTGTGACCATTTATTGATCATCTTCTGGTCCTGTGGCCCTTTATAATCGTTAATGTTATTCTGAAAGTGGATCAGGACCTCGTCAAATAAGGAGTAGGATTGCAATAGTACGGCATTGGGCGGCAGGAGATATCCGTTGGCTTTAAAGGCTGCCCCGATGATATCCGCTTCAGCGGGATACCCGAATGTCTTGGTAAAATCAGCATGCCACTCCTGATCCACAACCTTCGGCCATTTGTCCGATTTCAGAAAAGAGCTGTCAGAATATTGATAAATCTCCGAATCCTTATAGTGGCTGGCAATCTCCTCTGCCCAGAAGGCGGAGCCGAACCCGCCGGCACTTTCACCTGCAATGAGCAGTTTGTCGGGCTTATCCGCATTCGCATAAATCCAGTCGAGGCTGCTCCGCACGTTATTGCTGCCGTTATAGCGCATAGTGAAGAGGGTGCCGTCTTCCTTCTTATATTCCGCATTGTGCTTGCCGATATGGAAATCACCGGTCGAATAGGGCAAATATACAACATTCCAGCCGTAGAAGGGGTTGTCAGGGTTATCCGTATCCATCATGCCCCTCAGCAAGGACAACATATAGAAGGGGATATTGGGAAAATAATTACCTGTATCGCCGCCCTTAATGAAATTCATGATCTTGATCGGATGCTCGGCGCTTCGGGCATCCCAACTGGCCCCGCCCCCGGAAAAGAAGATGATCCAGTTATTATTTTCCCCTTTTTTATTCCATAGAAAATACTCGGAACCATCACTGGAGATGACATTTCCGTCCAGCTTGACTTTATTCCACTTGTAAGGCTTCACTTCTGCCAGTTCGGAGGTCGTGGTCGCCGGTCTCTTGATTACAAAGGCACTCATCGCAAGAACAGCAATCAAAACAAGACTCAACAATCCAATTCCTGTAAACATCGTGATTTTCCCAAGTCTTCTCATATCCATCTCTCCCTTAATGGGAGTATACGTCAAGTTAACTCATTGCACAATGTGTATACCTTAATGTTATTGAATATAGTGACCTGTCCCGATAAGGCTGGACGAATCTAGGAGTTGCTTCACTTTCTGCTCGGTGCCTGTTCCTGTTAGCGGTGTATTGATATACATTTTGAGGTTGACGTTCTCTGAAAGCAGGAAGGTTGTGTGTTCAATATCCAATTGTCCTGCCACCGGGTGGTTCAGGGACTTGTAGATATCACGATCCCTGCCAATCTCGTGCATTGGCCACCACAAATCGAATTGCGCGGAGAACATGAAGCGAAGGAGGTTGCGCTGAGCGGCCTCAACGTTACTGAAATCACAATAACAAGCGCAGCGGCTTGGTACCAGTATAAATACACTCCTGCACCTAGTATAAACCTGGCAGTAATATAATCTATAGCCCGTTCAAAAACAAAGAAGACTCTTGAGATGAACACTGACCAAAGAACGGAACGATGGTGGGCATAATTATAGATAAAGAGCTTCGGGGAGAGAAAAGAAATCATGACATCTACGGGCAAAAGCTCTGATTCCCGCCTTCCAGGCGGTTTATTGTTTCTGTTTGCTATTGCGTCAGCAGTATATGTAGCCAATCTTTACTATAATCAGCCGTTACTGATTCAAATGCAGACTGATTTTGCGGCAACCTCCAATTCCGTAGGCTATGTGGCTACACTCACCCAATTGGGCTATGCGCTGGGGCTGTTCCTGTTTGTTCCGCTCGGGGATATGCTGAACCGCCGCAAGCTGATCTACAGCCAAGCGGATGCGGATCACGGCGGCAATGGGTATGTGCCTCTAAGCCTGCAATATCGAACCTACACCGCTGCGAATGCGCGTAAAGTAAGCTTAGCTGGGGATGTATGATTTTGCTTACGGTCTGAATTGGCAAGATCTCATTGAAGATGAGCGGACGAAGAAATATAAAAAATCGAGATAAGCAATAAGACCGCAGGCTTACGATGGATCGTAAAGCTGCGGTCTTATTTTATTACAAAAACTACCTTGAAACGCGGTCGCTCATCTCCGAAAGGCCTCGATAGAGGTTTCCTCACAAGTACATCGCTATATTGGATAAATCCACTAACTTTAGAGTTTTTGGCTTGATTTCATGAGTTATATTGGATGAATCCAATATAGATAAGCATAAATCGTCTATAGCTCCCATTTAGCGGAGGCTATACTGTAATGATCCAATATAGGCGAACAATAAAGGTCCAACACGTCTGGTATATTGTATAAATCCAACATAGCAAGTCGAGCCCATTACCCCTGCAAATCCAATACCCCTTGGTAGATGGTATCGAACAATTCTTGGAGGTAAGGTTCTTCGATGCAAGAGAATGCGACGCGAAGATCCGTATCGCCAAGCGCGATCGTACCGATTTCGTATTTATTCAATAAATGTACACGCAGGGTGTCTGCATCAACCGTTTTAAGCTTGAGACACATGAAGTATCCCGAGTTGAACGGATAGTAATCCCATACATCATTGTATTTACCGCTGTCGAGAATGTCTTTAACCGAATTCGCACGGCCTTTCATGATATGGAACTTCTCCATTTTTTGCGTATCGAATTCCGGAGCATTCAAAGCTTGAAGGACGAAGGTCTGGGATGGATGCGAGCAGCTGGAAATCGTGGCACGGATGATTCCAAGCGTTTTTTGCTCCAATGCAGCAAGTACATCGGCAGATTCTGCTGCGAATGTCACAAAACCTACGCGGAAGCCCCATACATACTCTTCTTTGGTCGCGCCGTCGACTTTGACCGGAAGGATATTCGCGTGCAGGCCGGCTAATTTTCCGAAAAGGGATTCGTGTAAGGAATCTTCGAAGAAAAGTCCGAAATAGGCGTCATCTGTCACAACAACAAGTTGGATACCCGCTTCAGCACCTTCGAGCAAGGCCGAGATAATCCGATCGCCGTCTTCTCTGCTTGGCGTGTAACCTGTTGGGTTGTTCGGGAAATTCAATACGACGATGGCTTTACCTTTGTCTTTCTGTGCGAGAATCGACTCACGAAGACCTTCGCTGTTGAACTGAAAGTCTTCGGTGTATAGCGGGAAATTCACGATGTCAGCGCCGCGGCGAATGCCGAACGTTAACTCGTAGTTCTCCCAGTTTTTATCGGGATAGATAACCGCATCACCCGCATCGGCGAACAAATCCGCTATGATACTGAGTCCATGGGTTAACGCGTTCGTCACAATCGGATTTCCGTAGGATTTACCTTCCAAAGACGGATTTTCCTGCAGCATTTTTTTGCGCCATGCGGTACGAAGCTCTGGCTTCCCTGCAGGAGGGGCATAGGGGTACAAGTCTTTCGGCTGGTAGGCCGACAAGGTATCTTGAATGACCTTGAGATGCATCGGTCCCTTGCCTTCGGTTGCAATCCCGATCGTTGCATTATATTTTTTCGCTTTACTCGCGGCTTCAGCAGATTGGCTTAGAATGCCTTCCTTTGGAAAATAGATTTGTTTTCCTAAAGTCGATAACATCGCGTAAATTGGTTGACTTTCACGTTGAAGCGTTTCGTTCAGTTGCTGGGCAAGTGGATTCATTTCGGTCATCCTTCCAGAATGAGTTTGTAAACATACGGTACATATTATACCATTTGGGAGGAAACCCGTCACTTGAATATGTGGAAATTTCACCGATGGTGCGGACAATATTTTTTCATCATCTCGATCGTCTCTTCATCATACAGGGCTTGCCGTTCAGACAGTCCCGCGACGATCTGATCCCGTTTGGATTCCGAAGCATTCTGACCGAACTTGAATTTCGCGCTCATTGATTCGACTTGGATTCGAACCATGGCAACGCCGTTGATTTGCCGTAAGTATCCAGGGTCCTCGAGATTGAATGGCTCGTACCCGCCTTCAGGCTGGAGTTTCTGCATGAACGCCGTAAAGACGCGGGCTTTCAAGGATGGGTCATCGACTAAATGGGCGGTTCCTTTCAGAAGCACGGACTTGAAGAAGGCTGTCGCCGGACACGCATAGGTAGGATCCGTAAAATAGGATGGAATAAGCGCAAATTCTTTGGCAACCGAAAACGTTACGCGTGTATCGTGCTTCATTTGTTTCATTTTGTCTCCGATTTTGCTGCCATGGAAATAGATATCTCCTTCATGATACACAAAATTAAGCGGCGTAATATGCGGCCAGCCGTCCTCAGACAACGTACCTAAAAACCCAAAGGTCATTTCTGCTAAAAATAATTCAATTTCTTGCTGCTCCTCGATGGAAAATTCTTTTCTGCGCATGGGTTTCTCCTCCAAATGACATTTACTTTTGTATTAGAATAGTTGTTTTATTGACAATAAAAAAGAACCAATTTACATTAATTTTAGTGGACCATTAACGAGGGGGACCTGATCGGCAACCTTAAGGGGGTTATGTTATGGATTTTCTGGTGCCGTTTGACTCCTATTTGAAGGAGTACCGGTACAAATATTTGGCGTTATTTCACGCCTTGCGATCGGCGATCGTCGCTGGGAATATCCCGAACGGTACGAAGCTGCCGTCTAGCCGTGAAATGTCAGGGATGTATCAATTGTCTCGGGGATCGGTGAACCAGGTGTACGACATGCTGCTTGCTGAAGGGTATGTGACGGCGGCGGTAGGCCGCGGAACGTATGTCAATTATGAAGCACCAGATAGATTAGAACATGATATTCCTGTTACGGAACAGATTCGATTATCGGATTGGGGGGAACGCATCTCCTGCGAGGGAGCGTATCGAACGGACGCACTGCTTGCGCATGAGGCGACGGCCACATCTGTCATCAATCTGGAGATGGGACAACCGGTACAGGAAGGCTTTCCAGTAGAGGCATGGTGTCATGCCATGTATCAGGAAGTTCGCCAGCTTGAAGCGCTGCGGCAGGATTCAGAACCGATTCATCCCGCAGGGTATGAACCTCTCCGTGAAGCCATTGCGCTGCATCTTCGGCGAATGCGCGGCATTCAGGCAAGGGGTGAACAGGTGTTCATCTTCAATGGATCGATGCAAGCGATCGCCCTGCTGATGCAGTTACTCGTGAATCCTGGCGATGGTGTTGTCGTTGAAAGTCCTGGGTATGGAGGCATTCAACGGGCCATCGAAGCGGCAGGAGGCATCTTGATTGCGAATGCTGTGGATGAACAAGGGATCATCGTGCGAGAATGGACAGAGAAGCTGTTATTCGTTACACCCAGCCGTCAGTTTCCAACAGGAGCCGTGCTCAGCCTGGAGCGTCGACAACAACTTCTAGCTTGGGCTGCCCGTCACAAGGCGATCATTATCGAAGATGATTATGACAGTGAAATCCGCTATGGCGGGAGACCCATCGAACCTTTGAAGACCCTGGACCAAGAGGATCGTGTCGTCTATATTGGAACCTTCTCGAAAACCATGTACAATGGACTACGTATAGGTTATGCTGTCTTGCCTACAAGCTTAATCAAACCGATGGAACGTGCGAAGCAGCTGTATGAACCGAGTCCGACCTCGGTCCTAGAACAACGCGCATTAGCAGCATTTATCCAAAATGGGCATTATGAACGGCATCTGCGTAGACTGCGGCGGATTTATAGCAAAAAGTATGCCTATTTTTATCGAATGATGCAGGAACATGTCGGACATTTGTTTAATATCATTTCTTGTGATGCGGGGATGCATATCTACGCCATCTGGAACGGAGACCCTGAAGCGTATGAGGCTTTTCGGCTCAGTGCAGCCAAGGAGGGTGTTCGGTGGTCGGATGGCCGGCGGTTTCATCTGCTATCGAATGCACCGGCGACGGCATGTTTTGGATTTGCACATCTACAAGAAGAAGATCTTCTCCGGGGGGTTCTGCGCATGAAGACAGCATGGGAGAAGACAAAATATGTAAGAGAGCCCGGAAGCATCATAAAAGACCAGAAGCTTTCGCAGATCAGTAGGAGGGAATCCGATGATTGAGGTATCACCGTCATCATTTGTACTAAAATCAGCATTTGCCAAAATTGTATGTGAACCGAACTGGAAATGGGCTCCGCGGGAGAAGCCACTCGCTAATTTTGATTTGTTTTATGTATGGAGCGGTGAAGGGGAGCTTATTCTGAATGACGAACCATACGCCATTGGGAAAGGGAGCTGCTTCTTATTCCGTCCCGGTGACCATACAAGCGCAACGCATAATCCACAGAAACCGCTTGTATTGACATATATTCATTTTGATATTGAAGGATCGATCGGGCAGATTCCAGAGCGCTACCGCGTGATTGAAGATACGTTGGATTTCGAATATTTGTTATCCCGCTACGTGAGATTATTCCTCGTCAAGACGTTCGCAGCGGATGTGGAAGCCCAGTTGATGCTGAAGCAAATGATGATTCATCTATTGCGGGAAGATTTGGACGAGCCGGTGGAGCGGAAAGTAAGCAATCAGATCACCGAAGTCATCCACGAAATTGCGAACTATATCCGTCAGAATCCAAGCGTTGCACATCGCGTTGAGGATTTGGCGAAGCGTGCACAGCTGTCCCCGCGCTATTTCTCGATCAAATTTAAAGAATTAATCGGCAGCTCGGTGCAATCGTATATTATCCGTACTCGGATTGAACGGGCAGAACATCTCCTACATCATGCGGGAATGAACGTCACAGAGGTAGCGGATGCCCTTGGGTATCGTGATATCTTCTTCTTCAGCAGACAATTCAAACAATATACCGGCAAAAGTCCGTCGGAAATTCGTTAGTTGGTTATGGTGAGAAAAACCTTATCGAAGTACATTCGAAGATGGGCGGCCGCGTTTAGAGGTAGTTTTTATCGCCAAATAGAATTTTTTTAGTTTCGATACATCGAAACTTTTATAAAATTCTATTGTGGTAAAAAACAGTTAAGATTGTTTTATCTCTTGCGGCTGTAGCTTATGTATGGCTTAATATAGATGTCGGGCCGACGAAATGATTGGAAAGGAGGCTGAACGAATTGATTCAGAAACATGAGGTGGTATTCGCGTAAGCGGATACTCATTAACAGGGGAGCCCTGAAAACGGGCTCTCCCCATGATCGTTTTAGCTATAATTTCAATGATGAAAGGAGGAGGGTGAGCCATGTTCAACACGATTGCGATGAAAGCCAACGATTGCTTAACAATATTTTTGATTGAGGAGGGCATCGATGCGGCATTACAAAAACGGAAGGGATGTGCTTCCCCCCGAGCTGCTGCAGCAGATACAACAATATATCGATGGAGATCTGCTATACATTCCTAAGCAAGGTGAGCAAAGAGCCCGCTGGGGAGAACTAAGCGGTTCCAAAGCGCGAATTGAGCGCCGCAATGAGGAGATGTACGAAGCTTATTGCAAAGGCCGATCCATACAAGAGCTTGAACGGATATATTTTCTTTCCGGGGAGAGCGTTCGAAAAATCATCGGTAAATTAACCCGTGTCGGGAGTTAAAGGCGTAGAACGCCTTTAGTTTCCAGCCGATAACAGATAAAAGGGGCTGCAATCTATATGAGGCAGCCCTGTTTTGCATTTTCAGGAACCATAAAATCAGTGCGGTTCAGATGGCGATGCATGTAATACAGGATTCGCGTATTTTCTTGCACAAGGTCACAACGTGAATGAAGCCGTCGAATCAGCCGTGAAGGTATCCGCTTGGCCGTGACGAAGTGTGGTGCTCAGGACAGGGTACCGACCAAGTAGGAATACGATGGGTTTCAAAAAAGCCATTATGTATTACATTCGTCATCTATGTCAGAAAAGTGATAGGTAAAAAGGAGGATTTCAAAGAAAGCGTGTTCTCTAATTGGTTAATTATGGTATAATTAGAATACAATAGGTTTCGCACTCAGGGGCGGTAGCTGCATCTCCATTGAGGTCGTAAGACGGGGGAGGTGTTATCATGGAAGTGAAGGATGCTTTAACGCTGATGCTCTCATTCGGCTTATTTCTCATCACTTTACTTTCCTACTTGAAAAAGAAGTAGACCTCCCTTGAGTCTTAGCGGATGAAGGAGGTCTATCACGTAATTTATGCAGCCGACCGCGCCTTGAGGGGCGATCTATTGTCAGGACCGCTGGTGCTACCCACACTCGCGGTCTTTCTGCATGATTATTCAATTGAATGTTTGTTTCAGAACAGGTGCTTTACTCACAATATCGATTTTAACATGAATTCCATTATTTTGAAAAGGGAGAAACGCACATTTGCCTTCACTAAAAATTTCTTTATAATTGCGAATGTAATGTGCCTAAAGCTTCACCCATTTTGACTTTGGAGCCGAGTCCCAGATCGCTGCGCGGTGTGAACGTACCATTCTCCGTTAAGAGCACGACCGTAGAGCCGAATTCAAAATAAGCGAGATCTTGCCCCTTTTCCCAGCTCTTTGCCACAGGTTTGACATATTGGATACTGCTCACATTCATCGCGCCGACTTTGACGACGGCGACTTCGCCGTACTGGTGGCGAATATAAGTAATAAGGCGTTCGTTGCGACTAAGCACGCGCTTCATATGGTTCAACCCAAAATCGTTCACAGGATAAACTTTGCCGAGCACATGTTCTGATTCGACGAATTGGCCTGCAACAGGCGTATGTATGCGATGATAATCGGTCGGACTCAAATAAAGGACGAAATAAGTTCCGTGCTTATATGTATCCACATACGGCGAGCGGTTAAGCAGCTCTTCAAGGGTATAATCCTGTCCCTTTACATTCAGGATCAATCCGTCTTCAATGGAGCCCATGCCTGTAATTAATGCATCAACGGGGCTAACCAACGTATCTGGATTTGGATCAATGGGGCGCAGCCCAGGTTTTAACCGTCTTGTGAAAAATTGATTTAGTGTTCGATACTCCTGTAATTCCTTCTCCGCATCGTCGATACGAATGCCATAGATTTTGGCGAATCGCGGTATTAGATGCCTGCTTGCGCTAGAATGCGCGAACTTCCCTGTTAGCTGCGAGATCCATTTGCGAGAAGATAGCTCGGTCATGTATCGCAGCAATGTCTTGGCCATGTAACTCACCCATCCTTCTTCCAGTTATATTGCCATATTCTTGAGGGTAAAGCAATGAGCAAAATAGACACCCACAAGGGCATGGGCGTCTTTCGTCCATGTCTTCGTAGGTGCCATAGGCTTTTACGTATCGCCACTTTTACTGCTCTCTGTCTCCTGTAACAAATAGCTCGCAAACCCGATTGGGTTGCGAAACGTCGCTTTCCAGGTATCGAGCAATCCAGCTTCGCGGAAGCTGTAGCGAGCGTCACGCCCGTTGCATTCAATGAATTGAGGGAAACCGTCTTCGGTAATTCCGATGTCGAGCCCGATATCTGCGACATAAGGAAGCTCGACTTGGAGACGTGATGCAATTTGAAGGGTAAGATGGTGCACGCGTTGTATAAGTGTGTGATGCGAGACATGGGGGAGTGCGCTAGAAAGTACCTTTTGCATCGTGTAGCTGTGCCCGCCCCGGGCTAAGTTCGTGACGAATTTCTGACCCGCAGCGACGCGGGCAATGATCCCGGTAACCTGCCAACGCCCGGTTTCATTTCGCTGCACGGATACGCGAAGGTCAAAAGGGCGATTTTGATATTTGGCGAGCGGAATATACTCCTGCACGAGATAGGTTTCTTTGGCCGTTAGTGTCTTGACCGCAGCAGGGAGGATACCTGTTTTCATCGGCTTCGTTCGATAGCCGCCTTTGCTTTTTTTGCTAGGATAAGTAATGAACCAATCGCCATTGACGAACTGAAGCTTCATTAAGCCTCTTCCGAGACTGCTGCTATTGGGTTTCAAAATAAGTCTGTCATATTTGTTCATCATCATTCGCAAATGCGGAGAGGTGAGTGCCATGGTCTCTGGTAAATGCGGAAGGAGATGTGGATCGGCTTGGAGCAGTTGATGAATATAGAGCTTTCCGTAACGCGTGACTTGATTAAAAATATGAATTCCGCTTTTCGTGAGTTTTTGAATTTGTTGATTGGCGCTCGCGTTGAAGTACATTGCACGATTGTGGATGACTTTTGGGGTAGGAATGCTTTTTTTCATATAGCCGTATTTGGTTTTGACATAAGCCATCGTGAACGGATGGTTGGCTTGAATATCTTTCAGCTGTAGGAAGCATGGGGTAACACCAAATTCTTGGCCAGCTTCTTCATAAGCGGATAAGGATTCGCGCTGGGTTCTCCCTAAGGGGATGCCTCGGTATGTGCTGGCGTTTAAAAGGATACCCACATAGGCGTTATCCATGAGCTGATCTCCTCCTGTTCCTTCTTTGACACGTTGCATAGAATGCTTGTGTACTAGTTTATGAGATATGCGTGGCTCCCGAAAAGGCGGTTGAAGGCGGTAATTCGACCATTTTTATGGAAATGATGAGCGCATGCGGACAACGGTGTATATGCTGTGGTAAAGCTTCTAATCTCGAAGAGGAGGCGTACCACAATGTTAAGGATAGCCGTTGTTACGCCAGGATCCTTTCCTATTCCTTCCGTGCGCAGCAGTTCGGTAGAACGGGTGGTGGAGCATGTTGTCCCGCTTGTTTCTGATCGGCTTTCATGTGTTATTTTCGGGCGCGCGTCCAAACGAGTCTCCCACACGGGAGACGTTCACGGTGTACCGTGTTATCGAGTGCCTTATAAGAATGGTAGACAATATATTGAGCAAGTTGGCAAGCAGCTCCTGAGGCTAAAGCCGGATCTCATTCAAGTCGAAAATCGGCCGCGTTATGTCCTTGCTTTGAAGAAAAGAATGCCGAAGACACCGGTGTGGCTCTATTTGCACTCCGTAAGTTTTATTACCAAGCCTTCCATTTCACCGAGGAAGCTTCTGCAATGCTGTCATCAGGCAGATCGAATCATTGTGAACAGCCACTTCCTAAAAGAATATCTGGTGCAGCGATATGCGGAGCTGGAGAAGAAGATATATGTTAATCATCTTGGTGTTGATCTGTCGCAATTTGCATCAAGATGGGAGGCGGAGGAGCTGTATCTGCGAGAGAAATGGCTTAAGCAACATGGATTGACAGGGCGGAAGGTCATGATGTTCGTCGGGAGGTTAAAGGAACAGAAAGGCGTGCATCATCTATTACGCGCGATGCGATCTATTTTGGCGAAGGAGCCTTCGGCGATGTTGGTCATTGTTGGCGGGGCTTATTATGGCTCACACCGGAAAACGACCTACGTCCGTCAACTTGAGCGGCTGGCGAAACGGTTCGCACAGCATGTACGATTTGTCCCGTATATCCCTTATCATGAGATCGCCTCTTGGTATCGGATTGCCGATGTTATTGTCGTACCCTCAGTTCGGAATGAAGCTTTTGGGCTTGTGAATGTGGAAGCGATGGCAGCGGGGATTCCTGTCGTTGCGACACGTTCTGGAGGCATGCGTGAGATTGTGGAACATGGGGTAACGGGATTTTTGGTCGATCCACGACATCTCGCGAAGGAATTGGAACGGTATATCACCGTACTTCTTGGCAATCCATTGCTGCAAGAACAAATGGGGAGGCTCGGAAGACAGCGCGTGTTGGAACACTTCACCTGGCAGCATATGGCTGACCGCTGGGTAGATATGATTCGTTTTGGGATGGAGCCCCATCGATATTGAAACGCCTGCGGATGAAACACCGGGATTTTCCGGTGTTTTTCTTTTTTCCACGTAGGCGAGTGACAGGGTTCTAGTCAAATGCATATGATGCAAATGACGATGATGCAGGAAGGAGAGAGCCCATGAAAAAAACGAAGAAAACGGCGAAGACGACCAAGTCGAAAAAGCCGCTTTATTACGTGGATAACCCGAACTCTCGCGAATTAAGTTGGTTGGGAAGAGTGAAGAAACAGCAAGACTCCATCAATACAAACCGTGCAGAAAAGGAACTATCGATCAATGCGATGACTCCACTTCCGATTCGGGCTGATGAGGAAAGTGAAGTACAGGCCGTGGAGACGTTGTCGACACAGCCTAAGATGCAGGAACAGTCAAAAGAAGTGATTCAACCAGAAGCGATGGTTGATGGAAAAGAAGGTGTGGATCAATTGGATCCATCCCAAGTCCAATTACGTTCCGCAGGTGTTCAGTCCAAGACGAAGAGTTCTGTAAGAAGTACGTCGATTGCAGACGGCGAGCAACAGCGCATATCTGGGAGGCCGCAAGCTAAACCGAGGCTCGAACAGGAACATCGGATGCCGGAACAGACGAACGGGGATGGATTACAGCGGCAGCCCGCCGCTTCGCAGTCCGAGATCCCTCCGGTTCCACCTATCCCTCAAGCAGGAGATACCTCAGCCCCTATTATATCCGTGGACCAAGAAATGATGGCGCCGACGCGGCAAGAGCCCCCGCTGATAACCTCACTACCAACAACAGAATCTCAAACAGCAGATGAATCAGGCGAAGAGAAGAACAGCATATCGCGCTTATTTTCCCCTTTTTATCGGAATAAGGGCGTTGTTCATACCGATGATCTTGTTGACGGGTCTGTCACGAATGAAAAAATTGCCCCTTATGCCATTGACGGGTCTAGGCTGCAGAATGAAAGCGTTGGTCCCGATACCTTAGAAGATTACGCCGTTCACAGCATCAAAATCGCGGATGGCGCAGTCACAGGGTCCAAGATTGCTCCGGAATCCATCTCGGGAGAGCACATTGTTCGCCAGTCCATAACGAGTGGGAAAATCCGAGATCGCTCGATCACGGGCGATAAGATTAAAGACGGCAGCATCACGTCCGAGAAATTAGCGGATAAAACAATTGATTCGAACAAAATTGCAGAAGGTTCCATTCAATCGAAACACTTAGCATCCATGATTGTTTCCGGCGAACTCCTTCAGAATCAGTCGATTACGTCTGAGAAAATTCGCAGCGGAGCCGTCCATTCCGAAAATTTGGCCAATGATGCCGTGGATACCTCGAAGATCAGCGATGGTGCCGTAACGTCGGTGAAAATACAGGACGATGCCATCACGGAGGGGAAAATTCACACCGGCAGTATCGGAAGCCATCATATAAAAGAAGAATCCGTCTTGGGACGTCACTTAGGAATCAAATCCATTCATCGCGAGCATATCAATGACGGACAGATTGAATCCCGACATATCCTTGCCAATACCATTGATGCGTTTCATCTGAAGAAAGGGTCCATCACCTCTCCCTTATTGGATGCCCGAACTGTCGCAAGCTTTCATATCCAAGATGAAGCCGTCAAGCAGGACCACATCGGAGAGAACGAGGTACAGACGTGGCACTTAGCGGATCAGAGTATTGTCACGGCGAAGTTAGCGGATCAGTCTGTTGGAACAGTGAAAATCGTGGATCACTCGGTGACGACCTCCAAAATTGCCGACCAAAGCATTGTCCCACAGAAACTAACGGATGAAGTCATTCAAACGCGTCATATGTCCAAAGGAGCCGTGAATTCCGAGAAGATCTCTGCTCTTTCGATCGGTTCGATGCATATTAAGGAAGAGGTGGTGGGGTCAGAGCATCTGCAAGAGTTCGCCGTTCTAGAGCAGCACCTTCATAGCGGCTCCGTTACTTCGGATAAGATCAGTTATTACGCGGTTCAATCAGAACATATTGATCAGAACGCGATCGGAACGCATCATGTATCCAATCTTGCCATCACCGCGGATAAGTTGGCTTCACATAGTGTATTAACGGATAAAATAGCGGATCATTCAATCACGGAGCCCAAACTGGCTTCGCAAAGCGTGACATCGGATATTCTCGCGGATGAGTCCATACAATCCTTTCATATTACGGAGAATGCCGTAACGTCGCTTCATCTCAGCAATGATTCTGTTCAGTCCCATCATATTGAACCAGGTGCGGTGGGGACGCATCATATGCAACCCTTATCGATCGGTCAACCCATTCTCAAAAGCGAGGCCGTGACAAGCGAGAAAATTGCGCCCGGTGCCGTCCGGGATCGGCATATCGGTTCGGGTGTCATCTATTCCCATCATCTGGCGGATCATATCGTTACTTCATTAAAAATTTCACCGGAGAGCGTGTCGACGGATAAGCTGAACGATCTGGCGGTGACCACGGCCAAATTGGCTAATTTAAGCGTCACTTCCGAGAAGCTTGGGAACGAAGTTGTGAAGGCAGAACATATCGCGAACGAGGCGATCGTGTCTGAGCATCTTGCAGAGCAATCGGTAGCTTCGTTTCACTTGCAAGAGGATGCCGTAGGTTCACGGCATGTGCAGCGCGATGCACTCCATTCGGAGCATATCCAGGAGAACGCCATTACCACGGATAAGTTATCGCAAGGCAGCGTGACAAGCGGGAAAATCGCGCCATGGGCTGTGAAGAGCGAGCATATTTCCCCCAATCTCATCCAAGGGGAACATATCGTATCGCATGCCATTCGTACAGAGCATCTGCAAGATCAAAGCGTAACTTCCGATAAAATAGCGGACCGCAGCATTACGAGTGAAAAGTTGGATTTAGAAAGTATCTCCGAAGGGCATTTAGCAGGCATGATTATCTCGGAATTAAAGATCCAGTCGGACGCGATTGCTCCTCGCCATGTGCAAGGGCAGGCCATTCAAACGTATCATCTTGCGGAACAGGCTGTTGCTGAACGTCATATCCAACCGCAAAGTATTGCAACGGATATGCTGCAGGATCAGATCGTAACCGCAGAGAAGCTCGGCGTGAATGCCGTGACAGGGAAGCATATCGGTCTTGAAGTCATTGCGAGTAAACATTTGCGCGTCGAAGCGGTGCAGGGATATCATCTGAAAAAAGGCAGCATAGGCGTGTCGCATTTGGCGCAAGACGTACTCGACGCCGAGTGGATTCCAGACCAAAGCATTGTAGGCGATAAGCTCAAGCCGAATAGCATTGAGAACAGCCATCTTGCCCCAGATGTGATATCCGAGAGTCAGTTACAGTCGCACGCTGTAACGGCAGACAAATTAGCAGAGGATGCGGTTCAAACTCGGCATATTCAGACCGAAAGCATCGGCAGTCAACATTTGCAGCCGAACCTGATTCAATCGAATCATCTGCAATATGGCAGCGTCTTTGGTGAGCATCTCGCAGAATCGGTCATTGGCGCCGAACATATTCGTATGGATGTGATTCACGAAGAACATTTGATGACAGGTTCTGTAGGGTCAGTGCAGCTGCAGGCAGAAAGTGTTACGGAATCGAAGTTGTCAAAGGGCGCGGTTACTTCCTCCAAAATAGCTGCCGAGTCCGTTACCGCAGAACATCTGGCACGCGGCATTGTCAGTTCGGAACATATGAATCCATATAGTATCGGTTCTCTGCATTTGCAAGCGGAGTCTATCGGATCAAGCCATATCAAGAATGGAGCGATCTGCACCGAACATTTGTCAGAAGGGGTTATTCTTCCGCATCATCTGCGTGAGAAATTAATCGGCGAAGACCATATTCAGAATAATGCCATTCATACGAGCATGCTGCAGGACTTCAGCGTAACTAAGAATAAATTGTTAGATCGCGTCGTGACGAGCGAGAAGCTTGCACTTAAGACGGTTACGGCCGCCCATATTGCGGATGAAGCCGTTCAAACCGAACATTTAAGCGATCGCTTAATCGAAGGTCGACATATCGGCCAATTAGAAATAAACGGAGAGCATCTGCAGCCAATGAGTGTCTCTCAAATTCATCTGCAAGAAGGCATTATCCAAGGTGCGAATATTCATCAGCAAGCGATAGAATCTAAGCATTTAACCCCTAAGTTGATAAAATCGGAGCATATGAGCCCTTTGACCGTATCTTTTGAGCATCTGCAACCTGATGTGATTGATCATATTCAAGAGGCAGCCCTTAGCACACTTTGCTTGCGGGAAGGCAGTATTCAGAATGAATATTTAAGCGACGGAGCGGTAACCGCGAATAAAATCGCGGGACGTACCATTACTTCCTCGCATATGATTCCGGGCTCCATTCAATCCGAGCATATCGCGCCTCATGTGATTGCGGAGGAGCATATCGCTGATGGCGTGATTCAGGATCGCCATATCAAGGATGCTGCAGTGACACCGTCCAAACTAACCTTCCAACCGATTCAGACGGTTGCATCTGATTCTCCTACACTCCAGCAATTCGGCATGACGCCTTTCGCCATTCAGGTGGAAGTGGAACAATTCGAGGTCGTTATTCCTTTTGAGGAAGCCTTCGCAAATACAGATTATGTGGTAGTCGCTATGACAAATCATGCTGCTTGTTATGTAGCTGTGAAATCTAAAGACGAACAATTCGCAATCGTCGATGTCGTCTGCACCCGTTACACGACGGAGACAGAGGGTATTCTTTCTTGGATTGCCATAGGTACAAGAGCATAGCTATGAACCGGCGCGGGAGTGTTGATCTCGCGCTTTTTCTCATGCGATCCAAGCCGCTTAATCGCCGCAGCGCCGCATATTGCGTTCGCAGGATATCTTCTTCCTACTCTTTTATCATCTACGCATGAGTACATAAGCCGTTACGGAAAGGAATGTACAACATAAAATGACTTGTATGTAAGGCATGTAAAAGGGCTTATCACGATTGGCTCTGACTCTCTTGTGGAGGTGAATCGTCCATGATTGTCAAACGGACACGAAAGCGGAGTTCCCGTCGCACTGTCCCGAGGAACACCTCAACCACGCCCTATCTTTCCGTCATTATTCCGGTGATGAATGAACGTCGTACAATCGCAAAAGTCATTCGAGAAGCGAAGAAGGTACATCCGAATGCAGAGGTCATCGTGATCGTGAACGGTTCCAAGGACGGGACTGAGCGCATCGTCAGACAACAGCGGGTGAAGATGCTATCCTTCGATAAGCCGTTAGGTCATGATGTGGGACGCAGTGTAGGTGCGGAAATGGCACAGGGGCAGGTTTTATTGTTTATTGACGGAGATATGGTCATCTCCCATCGGCAATTGAGGCCATTCGTTCAAGCGGTGGCGAAGGGGATGGATGTGGCGTTAAATGACTACTCGGGCCCGACGCATAAGCGGCTCGTTCATGGGGTCGTATTATCTAAGTATGTACTGAACATTATGCTGTCTCGTTCGGATTTAAAAGGTTCGTCCATGACGGCTGTTCCTCATGCCATAAGTCGACGAGCCCTTGAAGTCATTCAAGCGCAGAACCTATCAATTCCCCCCTTAGCGCACGCCATGGCCATTGAAGGAGGCCTTCAAGTCGAGGCGGTGCATGCGGTGAATGTAGGGCGGATGAATCCGGTCCGAGTTCGCCAGCACAAGGATCCATTAGAGAAATTAATTATGGGGGATCATTTAGAGACGATCGATTGGCTGAGTCAGAAGCTTGGCGCTCGCGGTGGTTTCAGTGATTTCACTCGAAAACGGGAGATCGTGAGGTGAGACTTGTGAGACGGAGTAAACGGAGGGTCGCTTCAACATCAAAGCGAAAAGTGAAACCGAAGAAGCAACCTCTGCCTACCCGGTCCATTGCTGTAAAAACAACAAGCAATCCTTATCTATCGCTGCAATCCTCTACGCCATTACCATCGATTTCTGTCATTCTATCCGCTCAGAATGAGGAAGATTCGATCGGAGCCGTCCTATCAGAAGTATCTCGGCTGCCGATACAGGAAATCATTATTGTTCTCAATGGATGTACAGACGGCACTTACGGGATTGCAAGAACCTATCCTCTTGCCAAGATTATTCATTACCCTGATCCGATCGGGCATGATGTGGGTCGGGCCATTGGGGCAAAAATGGCATCCTCTGATATCTTGTTATTTGTGGACGCGGATATTCCGATTACAGCGCAAGATTTAATGCCCTTTGTTCAGGCGATTCATCAGGGGGTAGATGTCGCGCTTAACGACATTAATCCTTACTTATCTACGTTTGATCGCCGGGATGATCTGTCTCGCTGCAAGGAATTTTTGAACCGTAGTTTGGGAAGACGTGATTTAACGGTGAATTCGTTGACCGCGATTCCTCACGCGCTATCTCGTAAAGCTATGGAAACGATTGGGTATACGTACCTGATGGTTCCTCCTAAAGCGCAGGCCATTGCCATTCTCAAAGGATTAAGGGTAGAAGTCTGTACTTCCGTTAACGTGGTAGAACGGAATAAAATACGTAAAACCAATGTGGGACAGACGAATCCCGTTGCTGAGTTAATTATTGGCGACCATCTGGAAGCCATTCGTGAAGCGATGGATATCTGCGGCAGCCGATTGGCATTAACAGATAACCAGCGCAACCACATCGCTGCGAGGAGGAATCGCAGATGACCTTCACAAGCATTATTATTCCGACGTACAACGGCCTTCATTATTTACAATCCTGCGTGAACTCTATTCGCCAATATACGAATGTCCCTTATGAGCTTATCGTGGTGGACAATGCTTCGACAGACGGAACCGTGGAATATTGCCGAAGAGAGGCAATTACCTTCATTTCTTTGCCTACCAATGTCGGATTTCCAAAGGCGTGTAATGAGGGGCTTCGAGCCGCGAAGGGCGATCATCTTCTGCTCTTGAATAATGATGTAATTGTAACGCATCATTGGCTATCGAATATGACGAATGCTTTGAGTCAATTCAAGCATGTCGGAATTGTCGGACCGAAGACGAATTATGCGAGCGGTCGGCAAAAAGTAACCTATCCTTACGACAATTTCGATGAATTACATCGGCTGACGCAAGAAATCAATCAACAGAATGCATCCAAATGGAAGGACGTGGAGCGTCTCGTTGGCTTCTGCTTCTTATTTAAGCGTGAAGTCATGGAACGTATCGGTTATTTGGACGAACAATTTTCACCGGGGCATTATGAAGATGATGATTATTGTTATCGGGCCCGAATGCATGGTTATCATCTCCTCATCTGCGGAGACACATATGTGCATCATCACGGGGGTATCAGCTTTTTGAAACATGAGAGTACAGAACTAAACAAATTGATCGATCGTAACTATCACCTGTTTCGACAAAAATGGAATGTGGATCCTCACATCTTTATATAAAATCGATAAGCAACATGAAAGGGAGGATTTACGTGAAAGGTATCATTCTAGCTGGGGGGACAGGATCTCGTCTCTACCCGCTAACGAAATTGATGAATAAGCATCTGCTGCCCGTCGGAAGATTCCCGATGATCTGTTATGGAATTGAGCGGTTGCGTAAAGCAGGGATCCAAGATATTCTCCTCATCATTGGCAAGGGATCGGCAGGGTTATATACCAACTTCTTGGGAAGCGGTGAAGAGTGGGGCGTGAATATCTCCTACCGAATTCAAGAAAATGCCGGGGGGATTGCGCAGGCGCTGGGTTTGGCAAAAAGCTTCGTATCACCTCAAGATGAATTTGTCGTGCTCCTCGGAGATAACTTATTCCAAGATAATCTGACCCCCTATGTGAAGACGTTTCAACAACAGCCAACGGGGTCAGCACGCATTCTTTTGAAGCAAGTCAATGACCCAAGGCGTTATGGTGTACCCGTATTCAACGGTACCGATCCCAATCTTATTCATTATATTGAAGAGAAACCGAAAAACCCTCAATCGAACTATTGCGTTACGGGCATTTACATGTATGACTCGTATGTATTTGAAGCGATATCGCAAATCAAGCCATCCGCACGCGGTGAAATGGAAATAACCGATGTGAACAACATCTACGCAGCGATGGGATTATTGCAGTTCGATATTCTTCGGGGCTGGTGGACGGATGCAGGAACCTTTGAATCTCTGCATGAAGCAGGGATGAAACTTCGAGGCGTGAAGCCTTAGATCGCGAGATGAAATATGACTTGTCAAAAGAAAGCAAGGTGACGGTATGCTAGTGCTGTCCAAACGGAATCGCGTAAGCAAAACATTGCGAAATAAAGCGGGAAAACCAGGACAAAAAACAGCGAAAACCAAAAAAAAGCAAGGGAGCGCTTCTCGAAAAGCCTCGTTCAAGCCGCATGTGAAACGTCGCGGAAACGTGGCTTATTTGCCTACCAAACATCATAAAGCTCTGGATCGAAAACATAAATCCCATTCAGAAGAGCATGCGGATGCTGACGGAGCCGATTCAAAGCCAGCAGGAAGCGAGACGGAAGAGCACCACCGCCATAATTCGGCAGATGTTTCTGACGCAAGAACGTACGAACAAGGCTACCAAGTCGGATATTATGATGGCGGAGAAGGCCTTTTGGCACAAAGTATCCCCACCTTCAACGTTCTTCCAGACACGACCGTGCAGGAAGTGATCCAGTTAGGCATAGAGCAGGTTCGCCACCGGTTACATCCTTTGGTAGATCCGTTTACTATTTATCGTGAGATGCAGACGGCGATTATGCAGCGCCAACCGATGTCTCTGGTACGGTTAGGAGATGGCGAACTGCTTACCTTGGCGCATGATGTCATTCTCGACACAGAGCAGGCGAAGCAAGCGGGCCCGTTCTTACCTTATGCCGGCGTACAACTGCCTGATCCGCTGGCCCGTACATTACTGGCGGATTCGGTTAAACGCGCCACGATTGTAGGCATCCCGATTTCAAGAATGCCTAACTTTCAAGGACTCCTCTTTCCTTCCCTTCAAGCAAATGACATTCCTTATCAAAAAATACGCATGACGATATCAACCATTAACTATTTGTTCTATCAACTAGGATACTTAACGCTGCTGTTAGAAGGAAGACAAGTATTGCTTGTCGGTAATGAAGTGCCAGCACTCGCCCCAGTCCTCGCCTCTAGAGGCATACAAATTGTAGGCATCGTTTCTCCTGTGCAGGGGGTTCATGATGTGGATCGGGTCATGGGTGAAATCGCGAAGCATACGTTCGATATTGCGCTGGTTGCAGCAGGCATTCCGGCGGTGATGATCACGGAAAGAATCGCGACAGAGCTTGGTGGCGTTGCGATTGACTTTGGACATTTAGCGGACAAAATAGCAAAGGGTCAGCCGATTTAAGAGCTGGAAGGCGAAGGGGGTGCTAGAGAAATGCCATCGACGAAAACCAAGCATGCGAAGCACACCCAAACGAGATATCATGCCGGTTACGAAGTCGGGTACCGCGAAGGGCTGCAAGCGGGAAATGCACGTTATAAGACGTTATTCGAAGGTACGAGTATTGTGATCCCTACATTTAATAAAGTAGATTTATTGCGCCAATGCCTCGAAAGTATACGTCAATATACGGATGTGCCTTATGAGATTATTGTGGTGGACAATGCTTCGACCGATGGCACGCGAGAGTACTTAAAGTCATTGGGCAGAGGGATTCGTTATCAGATTGAAGATTTCAATCGCGGATTTGCCGGAGCTGTGAATAAAGGACTTATGATGGCCCACGGCAAGACCATCGTGCTGCTGAACAATGACATCATCGTGACGAAGAATTGGTTATCCAATATGCTCGCTTGTCTACACAGTGATTCGAATATTGGTTTGGTGGGTCCCAACACCAATTATGTAGGAGGCGAGCAACTGATCTCGGTCTCGTATAAGACGATCGAAGAGATGCATGCTTTTGCTCATCAATACAATGTATCCGATTCGGGTAAATGGCAGCGAATAGATCGTCTCGTCGGCTTCTGTCTTCTCTTCCATCGCAGCTTATTAGAGCAAACTGGCTATCTAGATGAAGGGTATGAGGTGGGCAATTTTGAAGATGATGATTGGGTGATTCGTGTTCGTATACAGAATAAAGCTCTCGTTATTGCAGGAGATACCTTTATCCATCATTTTGGCAGTCAAAGTATGCGAGAATTGGGTACCCAGTTTTTTACGGTAAATAACCGTAACCAGGATTTTTTTCATCAAAAGTGGGGGAACCCCTATGAATTGGTGTACCAAGCGCAGCAACTGGCGCCACGACCGTCGTTACATGCGGAAGCATGTTCCATTCAGGCTTTTTACCCTACCCATATGATCGTGAAGGGGATTGGCCCGCAATTATATTGGGTGGAACAGGGGATGAGGCATCCTTTTCACGCTGAGACAGGTCATGCTTATCCCTATACCCAAATCTCCCAGCTTGAATTGCGGCAGTGGCGTAAGGGGGAAGAAGTTTCATTTGAGGATGTGATAGCAAAATGGAATCGATCGGCGATGCACCCATCCTCACCAGAGGCTATGCAGCATAATACAGGTGTGATCGTGGAAGATGTGCACGGCGTATTATATCAATTAAACCATACGTATCGTCGTCGGCTAATTAATGCGTATGCCGCATCGCAATGGCATCTGCAAAGCCGCCCCCGAAGTACTTGGTCGGATGAACAATTGAATCTATATATCGAAGGTTTTCCGATTATTGCTCCTCCACAGCTTCGGAACATGGAATTATAACATCATGTCCAGAGAATATGCCTGAGATCTGGGCGGAAGCTCTGTAACACGGTACATGTGACGGCATATGCTGTAAAAGGGTAGTGCTGGGGGCTCTCTTTGTAATGACAATGTTGAACCTATTCATGTAATAAAATCCCGATTTCTCCAAGGTAAGAGGGGAGGGTTCCTGTGCAGAACAAAATTACTGAAATTATTGTGCATTTGTCCAAATCCCAGCAGCATATGGCTTCCGTGATCGAAGCGAAACGCCATGTAGCTGTTCGAATGGCGCAAATCATTCATGCATTGCCAGATCAACATCCAAGTTTTGATGGGGTTAGCGGTCTAATGGAAGGTTCGGGCATGATTACGAAAAGCATCGTCTCGTATCTAAATAGTATTGCAGATTTACAAGAGGCGATCGCGGAAAACCTGACGCATGTCATGAAAGAGATGAGTGAACAGCAGGAAGAATAACGCGAAGTAAAGAGAGGTAATGGATCATGAGAGAACAAGCGTATCTCCATATGCTGGATGCTACGGCAAAGATGCAGTGGAATGTTGCCATGATTCTAGAGGCGAAGGCCATTGAAGCAGAGAAGGTGCGCAATTGGGCGCTGAATCATCTATCCGAGCACGCTTTTACGAGTCATGTCGAACAGTTGAAGGAAACGCTAGGTATTCACGATCAGCTCGTGGAAGTCATAGACGCGTTGACGAAGCTTGAAATGGGACTTGCGCATAATCTAAAAATCATTCTGAACCGTGAAGCGGATGGCGGCATGGGGATGGGTGGATTTGGTGGCATGGGCGGAGGATTTGAAGATCAGTTTGGAATGGGAGATTTGGATGATGGATCTTCATCGCCAGGAATGGGCAGCAAGGGTTAGTCTAATTAAAGCGATTGCGAACAGTCAAACTGCGTTATCGCGCATATTACATTCGGTCGCGGATGTTGCAGAGCAGTCTAGCTCCAAAGAGCTTGCCAAGAAGTTATGTGACAATATCCAAACGTTGACCACATATCAAAGAGCGTTGTGCCAAATGGCGCCGGGATTACGGTTCAAACAACGACCTAAAAAGGGAACTCCTACAAAACCATGGATCCATGCAGCTTCCTTCCGAGCACAACATGCAACCCGAGGAGTACAGGAGGAATTTGTGAATGCCAAAAACAAAAGGAAGAAAAAAAACGCTAAAGCGAAAAGGTAAAGTTTCGCGAAAAGTGAAGAAGGTAAGCCGGGGTAATAAACGCAGGTTGAAACGCGGCGTGAAACGGGTCCTGAAACGCGGTCTGCGTAAGAAAACGGCGAGAAAGAAACGCGCGAAGAAATCCCGTAAGCATGTGCATGTCGATCCACCTGCGCAGCTGGTGGAATCTCAGCACACGCACCATCACGGGGAGTTTAATGAAGAGTTCGATAAAGCGTATAACGAAGGTTTTAATGCCGGCTTCGCACAAGGCTTCGAGGATGGTCATAAAATCGCGTATAACGAGTAATCACCCGCTTCTATCGTCCCATACCGTACCTCTAATAGCATCTCCCTACATCCCGGGAGGTGCTATTCTATGTTCTTCTAGGTTCCCTTCTCATTTCCCAGAAGTTTTCGCTATGCCTGTACATTCCGTGTATTCCGTACTGGTTATTCGCCAATTTTGGCTTCCTATGGATAAGCGTCCATGATGCATCTGTCGCTAGTGCATATATAGTATAAAGACCTATCAATCCAATTATAGACAGGATGAATGCTGTGGAAGAGACGGATCAACACTTGACGTACAGCGGACGGGATGAGGGGTATAGGCTTGGGTATACAGATGGATATCGCATCGGAGGTTGCGAGGCGATCGTCAAGCATGTTGCTGAAGAGAGTTACTCGCTTCGCAACATGAAGGTTGTGTATGTGCCTCAAGGTTTTGATGCTATTGATCTTGGCGTGTCCGAGACACTTCGCCATTTGGTGAAGGTATTCGTCAAAGCGAGCGCAGACGAGATGCTGACCACGGTGAAGAAAGAGAAGCCGGACTTGGTGCTTGTCATGAACGGATTGCATGTTTTTCCTCCGACACATCATGACCATCTAGATCAAATCCGGAAGATGGGCATCAAGACGGCCATCTGGTTCGCAGATGATCCTTATTTTACGGACGACACGGCCAGTAATGCGCTGCACTATGATTATGTATTCACCCATGAGCAGAATTGTGTTGCCTTCTATCAAACCCAAGGCTGCAGCCATGTATATTATTTACCGTTAGCCATGACTCCGTTGACATTTCATCCCAAACGAGTAGCGCCTAAATATGTATCGGATGTATGTTTTATCGGGAATGCGTTCTGGAATCGTGTTACGTTGTTTGATGCCTTAGCACCCTATTTGGCAACGAAGAAGACGATTATTGCAGGAGGGCATTGGGATCGCTTAAGCAGCTACTCCTTATTGCAAGATAAAATCGTCAACGGCTGGGTTCCCATAGAAGAAACAGCGAACTACTACAATGGCGCTAAAATTGTCATCAACGTGCATCGGCCCCATGAAGCGGGCTCAGACAATCGCAACGGCAGGAATATTACAGGCTGTTCCATTAACCCGCGAACTTATGAAATTGCAGGTTGCGGAACATTGCAGATCACTGACATTCGGCAAGATTTAACGAGTTATTACAGACCTGGTTATGACATAGAGACATTTACATCCCCCGACGAATTGCAGGAGAAGATTGAATTTTACTTACAGCACGAAGAGGAACGAAGAACCATTGCGCTTCGGAGTCTGAAGACAACGCGAAGTAAGCATTCATACACCGATAGACTCAAGCGTCTGCTAGAAGTTGTAAGAAGCAAATAGTGTCCACGTTTCACAACCCCTAACGATAAAATTCATATGAAGGAGTGGCGTCATGACATTTCGTTTTTCAACTGGCGTGGTCTTATCCAAAAAACTCATGAATCGCTATTCGACAGGGTTCTCCAAGTCTAGAATGAAATCCAAAGCCAATTCAAAACGGAAAGGAACCGAGCAAACGGATCATTCAAACACCCCTGTGAAATCTGAGGCATCCGACAGAGCATTTGGTCCGGTGGAGGAAGCTAGACGCCAAGGCAGAGAACACGGATTCGATCATGGCTTCAATGAAGGCTATTTAAGAGGACATGCGAATGTGATTTTCAATACGGCACAAGAGCATATCCCGGTTCGACCGATCCATGTTCTTTACGTATCGACGGGCAAAGGATTTCCGTACTCTCCAATTGATGAAGCGATTGTTACAACGCTGCAAAGCATGGTAGCCAAAGTTACACCGACAGATCCAAGACAACCGGTCGCTGCGCAGGCAGCTGAGCTGCGTCCTGATTTGGTGCTGGTGGTGGATGGGATGGAGCTGAAGATCGAACAAGTTCATGAAATCCGGGCCCATGGCATACGGACGGCGATATGGCTCACCGATGATCCGTATTATACGGATATTACTTCTCATATTGTACCGCAGTACGATCATGTATTTACGTTGGAGTTGAATAGTGTTCCTTATTATCAATCACTAGGACACAAAAGTGTACACTATCTCGCCTTCGGCTTCCACCCGGAACAATACAGACCGATTTCTACGATTTCAAAGTTGCGGCGGGATGTGAGCTTCATAGGGTCGGGATATTGGAACCGCGTAGCATACTTCGATCAATTGACACCTTACTTGGCCAAGAAGAATGTTGTTCTTTCCGGACTATGGTGGGATCGATTGCGTGATTATGAAACGATGCAATCCAAGATCGAATTGGATAAATGGATGGGTCCGCAAGAAACCTCAGATATTTATAACGGTTCGAAAATTGTTATCAACATGCACCGCGCCCATGACGATACGAGCGTAAACAGTAATACGACGAAAATTACAGCCCTTTCGCCTAACATTCGGACCTTTGAAATCTCGGCTTCAGGCACGCTGCAACTGACAGATATTCGTGATGATTTGGCTCGCTATTATACACCGGGGGTAGAAATTGAAACGTATTCTTCGCCGGAGGAATTAATCGAGAAGGTTGAATTCTATCTCAATCATGAGAAGGAGCGCCGTGAAATTGCGCTGCGCGCATTGAAACGCTCCATCCGTGAACATACGTATCACAAGCGCCTGAATACCTTGTTATCCAAAATTTATGATTAGACACGCATGAATGGCTCGCATGCCGGTATGACGCACGTTATACCGGTTTTTTCTGTTCTTAGAAATAGGACAAAGAGGAAATTTGTACGAATGGTTAGGGTTCATATGTCGTGCCGATGAGTTTGTCCCCCTAATATATTGTACTACCAGTGGAAAGGGGTGAACGTTACCTGTTCATGCATGTCAAAGAATCCGTTGAACGGGGCTAAATTATGATGCCGAAAATGATGCTATTCTCGCATATTTGCAATCCCATCTATATTACGGGAGCAGAGAAGCTGCTCTTGTTCTTCATTCAAGAATGGATGCCCCACTATCAATGTGTACTCGTCGTTCCGAATGAAGGTGCATTATCGAAGCAAGCGAAGGCATTGGGGATTGAAATCATCGTTCTTCCTTGTCCGCTCTTATATAGCATCTATCAACCCAATCAGCATGTAAGAGGGGAACTCGAAGTACTCAAGCAGAATGCTGCATGGGGGCACCTGCTATATTTGTTGCGTTTGGTACAACCCGACATGGTCATGACCAATACATGTGTACACGTGCTTCCGGCTGTGGCCGCGAAGAGTCTGGGTATTCCGACGGTGTGGCAGATAACGGAGACGATGGTCGAGACGGAGTGGGTATCCTTATCCGTTGGCATTATTGATGAATATGCGGATCATATTATAGGAATTTCGCAAGCGACGATGAGATCTTTTCAAGCCGCGGGATTACAGGGGAAGATCACGATCTTGTCCCCATCTTGGCATATGGAAAGATTAGAGCCGGAGCAATGGAGCCACTATCGCACAATTAAGCGCATGCAGCTGCGAATGAACGATTCTACGAAGCTGATCGGGTACATCTCCTCTTATATTTACCCTAATAAAGGACTATATCATTTTCTGAAAATGGCGCTTCAAATCAGCAAAAGGTATAGCCATGTCGCATTTGTAATTTTAGGTAAACCCAAGGATGAACCTTATTTTCAAAAATGTATGTCATTAGTTCAAAAATCAAATCATTTCCATCAATTTCATTTCATTCGTTTTGAACACCATATTCAGGCGATATACCCTGCAATGGATATGGTCGTCATTCCATCCTTAACGTCGGAAGGCTTCGGAATGACGGCTCTCGAAGGGCTTATCTTCGGTAAACCCGTGATCGCTTACCGCTCAGGCGGACTTAGCGAAATTATGCAAGCTACGGCGAACGACGAGTATCTCGTAGAGCCGGGAGATATTGATGGATTAGCACAGCGTGTGAGTTTCTTGCTGGATCATCCGGAACAAGCGGAGTACGTCGGGCAGCTTAATCATCAGCGTGTCATGGCTGCCTTTGGCATTGACCAATATCGCATTGGGCTGCAGAGCCTGATGAGTAACCCTGCGCTGCAGGTCAGAAATCGTGTGGCGATGGAACCGATTGTTGCACCGAATCGCAAGCATGCGAAGAAATCCAAAAAACGATTTATCGTAAAAAAACGTAAGCGGACCACGAAAGGAAGAAAGCATCGAAAAAGAAAAAAGAGACGTCGCAGCCGGGTCTGATTACATTTTGGAAGAAGGAGAATGAAACCCTATGCGCATCATGACCATCCTAGGTACACGTCCAGAAATTATCCGGCTCAGCCTTATTATTCGCAAATTGGATCAATGGGCTGACAAGCATGTGGTCGTGCACACAGGCCAGAATTTCACGTCATCCCTGAGTGGGATATTTTTTGAACAATTAGCGCTTCGGGCTCCGGATTACGTGCTGGAAGGCAAACATCAATCGCTTGGCGGCCAATTGGCTGCGATGTTCAGAGAAGTCGAATCCTTGCTCTTGCAGGAGCATCCTGACAAGGTGTTGTTGTTAGGGGATACGAACAGCGCGTTATGCGCTATTCTTGCGGAGCGGCTTGGCTTTCAAGTCATCCATATGGAAGCGGGAAATCGATGCTTCGATCTGTCGGTGCCGGAAGAGAAAAACCGCCGAGTCATTGATGCGATTTCTTCTATTAATATGCCTTACACCGAACAAAGCAAAAAGAATTTAGTTCGTGAAGGGCTGCCGACGGAACGCATTGTGGTTACAGGAAACCCCATATATGAAGTGCTGCAGCATTATGCACCGCAGATTCATGAAAGCACGATCCTAGAACAATTGGAGCTTACGGCTAAGGGCTATTTGGTAGTGACGACACACCGAGCAGAGAATGTGGATCATGCCGAAAGTTTGAACGAAATTATGGAAGGGCTGAACCAGATTGCTGAGAAGTTCGGACAACGAGTGATTTGCAGTATCCATCCGCGCACGAAGTCGCGCATTCAAGAAAGTCTGAAGCTTCAGATGCATTCGCTTGTGGAGTTCCATGAGCCATTTGGGTTTTTCGATTTCGTGAAGCTGGAGCAGCACGCTCGGTTGGTACTTACGGATAGTGGTACCGTACAAGAAGAATGCTGCATTTTTCAAGTTCCAACCGTTACGATTCGCAATTCCACCGAGCGTCCAGAGACGATCGATTGCGGCAGCAATGTCGTATGCGGCGTATCGGCCAAAGCCATCGTTGAAGCAGCCGTCATTATGTCCGCCGTTCCTTCCCGATGGGAATGTCCTGTAGGGTACTTAGCGGACCATGTATCCGATAAAGTCATAAAATTTCTGCTTGGAGGGAAACTTCATGTTTGACAATCAGCGCATTTTGGTAACAGGCGGTACGGGATCTTGGGGATATGAGTTGATTCGCCAGCTATTACCGCAGAATCCGAAAGAGATTATTATTTTCTCTAGAAACGAAATCAACCAAGTGGCCATGAGCCGCACCTTTGAGGATCCTAGATTGAATTTCTATATTGGCGATATCCGGGATCAGGAGTCAATCATGCGTGCTTGCGAAGGCGTTGATTATGTCTATCATCTTGCAGCTCTTAAGCATGTTCCTGTCTGTGAGGATCATCCATATGAAGCATTAAAAACGAATGTGGTCGGTACGCAAAATGTGATTGAGGCTGCGATGAAGAATAAAGTCAAAAAAGTGATTTACATTTCAACGGACAAAGCCGCGAATCCATCGAATTTCTATGGCATGACCAAAGCGATTGGTGAAAAGTTGATCGTGTACGCCAATTTGCTGCACTCCGATACGAAATTTGTCTGTGTTCGGGGTGGTAACGTGTTAGGGACGAATGGCAGCGTCATTCATTTGTTCATGAGTCAAATTAAACAGAAGAACCAAATCGGCCTGACGGATAAGAATATGACCCGATTCTTCTTAACACTGCAAGATGCGATAACCTTGTTGTTCAAGGCCTCCATCGAAAGCGTTGGCGGCGAAATCTTCGTGATGACGATGCCGACTTGCAAAATCGTTGATCTTGCGGAGGTATTAATTGAGGCATCTGGCAAAAAAGATGTTCGAATTGTAGAAACGGGCATTCGTCCGGGCGAGAAAATTCATGAAATCCTGATGAGCGATTATGAGAGTGCAACGACAATTGTGTTTGACGAGCAATATTTAGTCATACTGCCAACGATTGATATTCCAGGGTTGAAGGATCATTACCACCGTTTTCCGCTCGTGGAATTCAGCAGCTTTAGTTCCTCGCAGAATCTCATGAAAAAATCGAAAATTAAAGAGCTTCTCATTCGAGGAGGTTTCTTGGCATGAAAATGCTGATTATCGGCGGCAACGGGATGGCGGGTCACCTATTGGTCCGCTATTTTCGGCATAAAGGAACGTATCAAGTGCTGCATACCACAAGAGATGCAGCTGACCGAGAGGGGTTCTTGCTGGATGTTACGGATCAGCAGGCGGTTGATGCGCTGTTAAAATCGATTCGACCCGATATGATCGTGAACGCGGTCGGTGTCTTGAATCAAGCAGCAGAGCAAAATAAGTCGCTTGCTTATGAAGTGAATGGCTTGTTCCCGCATCGGCTTCGTAAACTAGCCGATAAACTGGGAGCTCGTCTGATTCATATCAGCACGGATTGCGTGTTTAAGGGGGATCGAGGACAATACAGCGAGACAGACACGCCAGATGCCGTCTCTGTATATGGTCGCTCGAAGGCCGTCGGGGAGGTAAGCGACGCTCCACACCATTTGACGATTCGTACGTCGATCATCGGACCGGAAATTCGATCGGAATGTATCGGATTATTACATTGGTTCATGCAGCAGAAGGGGGAGGTCAGCGGCTACCGCGGCGTCCTATGGAACGGTGTAACGACACTGGAACTAGCCCGTGCAGTGGATAGCTTTGCCTTGAGCAGCGTGTCGGGACTTATCCATCTTGTCCATCCTAACCCGATTAGCAAGTATGAATTGCTTGGACTATTTCAAGAGGTATTCAACAAACAGGATGTAAAGATTGTTCCGGATGAGGTGATGAGGTTGGATCGGACACTTATCAATACCCGCTCCGATGTTCAATATGATGTGCCGCAATATCAGGAGATGCTGCAGCAGCTGGCAGATTGGGAACGAACGCAATGAAGGGGAGTTCGATTCTAATTACAGGGGCAGGTGGATTTACAGGCAGGCATGCCTGTACTTATTTTTCGGAGATGGGAATGCGTGTGTACGCCGCCGTCCGTCATGCGGATACCCCCGTGGCGAGTGGTGAGGGGGTCGTATGCGATATGCTGCACAAAGAGCAGATCTATATGATGGTGAGGCAGCTTCAACCCGATTACGTCTTGCACTTAGCCGGCAGAAATTCGGTGCCCGAATCATGGCAGGAACCTGTTACGTATTTGGAGACGAATATGATGTCGACGTTTTATCTGCTGGATGCCTTACGAGAGGTTCCCAAGTGCAGGACGCTTGTGGTTGGCTCCAAGTTGAAATTCGATATCACGGTCTCGACCGAGCCGCCGCATCCCTACAGCTTGAGTAAAACAATGCAGCAGATCGCCGTATCCACATGGGTCCATCTATTCGGACAATGTATGATGCTGGCGGAACCTTGTAATTTAATCGGTCCAGGACCTTCAACTGGAATTTGTGCCCTGATTGCTAGAAAAATGGTGCAAGTTGAAAGGAATGTGATGACGGACCCGTTTCGTCTGTCCTCTCTTGAAGAACGACGAGATTTTCTAGATGTGCGAGATGCTGTCAAAGCCTATGGAGTCATTCTGGAACGGGGGCAGGGAGGCCATACCTATCCCATCGAGTCTGGCATTCTACGGAGTTTAGGGGAAGTCTTTCAGACCTTTCAGCATCATGCAAAGAAGACTATTCCAGTGGAAGTCGTGAATCCAAGCGCTGGACAACATGTTCCTCTCGATCCAGGCCATGCTGCAATGATGCATGAGTTCGGATGGGAAGCAAATATTCCTTTCGATCAATCGATTCAGGATATCATCCATTATTTTAGGAATCCGTGAGGAGGAGAGCTTATGAAGCCTAAGGTAAGTATTATCATTCCATTTTACAATTGTCCCTACATTGAACAAGCGATTCAAAGCGCACTTGATCAGACATACGATAATATTGAGATTCTGGTTATCGATGACGGTTCAACGATGCATGCTGAGCGGATTACTCCGTATCTTGAACACGTCTATTATCTAGGGAAAATGAACGGAGGTACGGCTACCGCACTGAATCACGGGATTCAGATGTCTTCCGGCCAATACGTTGCTTGGTTAAGCTCTGACGATTTATTCTACCCGAACAAAATTGCAAACCAATTGCACTTTATGCTAGAGCAAAATGCACGAATTAGTTATACCTCGTTTAATAGTATTAATGCAGACAGCGCCGTAACCCAACTGGATGTTACACCGCGTTATTCGAATGAAATAGATTTCTATCGTACTTTTTTGAATGCAAATCCGATCAATGGATGTACGGTCATGATGAGAAGAGATTTGTTCGAACGCATTGGTATATTCAACGAGAGTCTTCCATATACCCATGATTTGGACTTATGGTATCGCGTGCTGCTCAATGGCATTAAGATCCACTTCCTAGGTCAATCTTTGGTCGCCTATCGTTGGCACGAGGAAATGGGAACGAAGAAGCATGCGGAGGCGATCCAGCACGAAGTGGCATACACGATGGGGAAATACAAGCCGTCGCTCGAATGGCTTATCTCCCAGATGGCTTTTGTGTGACAAGCAAAAATAGGTGAATGAAGCAGTCCATATGACAAGTTCTCACAAGCGATTTCTTTCATAATATATCGTATCTCAAGTAGAGTTACGGAGCTCCAAATGAATACAAAAAAATGTTCATCAAATGGGGGATGAACATCATAAACTGATTGATTTAACCAGGAAAGAATTGATCAGCTGCAGCGCACAAGCTGTTAACATGTATTCTTTGGTGGGAAGCATGCCACAAGACCTTGTTGTCGCGAATCAACAATACTTGGGGCGATTGATGTGGGATTCCGAGCAGCTGCGTAACTTGATTCGAGATCGATTTTTCTTCGATGACCCTAATGACAGCAAACAGGAATTTAGATGATCGTTCAGGGAAATGATCAATAAAGCGATGGATGGTAACGTGCGCATTGCGGCTAGGACCGCAGTGCGTACTATGCTTATATAAGAATAAAGGCGTTTCGCATGTCTTCTGCAACCATTCGGTAAGTTGTTCCTCGGTTTGAATCATAATTAGTCCTGACATAAGATAGGCTCCTTCATTTCAGCATATCTTCATCTATGACCAGTTCTTGTAAAGATCGTTATGTCATAAGATGAAGTAGGATCGTAACCAGCTCGTAAAGGGAGGGACTTGCATCTTGTGGGAAATATCATGGTTGACGTTTATATTATTGATTCTAGCGAGCTATCGATTAACTCGTTTGATTGTATTTGATCAGATCACATCATTTATTCGCCGTCCATTTCTGGAAGAACAATTTGTTGATGACGGATCTGGGTCTATCATAGCCACAATTGATGAAAAGGGTGGACGATTCCACGCATTTATGCGGGATCTTCTTACCTGTTATTGGTGTGTAGGGGTATGGTCCTCTATCGCATTAACGATTGCTTATTTACTTATTCCAACGATGATATTCCCTGTCATTCTCATTTTAGCCATTGCTGCAGCAGCAGGCATTATCGAATCATTCGTGAGAGGTTAAATAGGTTAGCATTTGATCTAGGCGGTTCGTAAAGGTATGATTCTGCAGCGTTCGATCATAAGCTTTTTGGGCGATTTCAGTCTGAGTGCTGGGATCATACACCGAAGCATGGATGAGATCCGCACACTCTTTTGGGGATGAGAATGAGATGATCTCTTCACCCAGGGTATAACATTGATCTAAATCAGGCCGATAGTCGATAAGCTGAAAGGCATTACAGGCTGCGATATCGAAAGTTCGGTTATTGATGGAGTATCCCGGCACGCCTGTTTTATTCTTATCCAGGAAAGCATCATCGTGACTTCGATGAATATTAAGTACCACTTTTGCCCCGTTATAGTATCGAACCGTTTCCGAGGTGTTGACCCACTTTTTGCGTATATTCGGCATACAACCATCCGAGATGTTTAACGATTCCCAAAAATGTCCAATAAGTTGGACCTTGACATCACGGTTGACATGCCTAAGCATTTCCTCCATGAACGTGATCCGATTCTGATACCCGGTTCCAACAAAACACACGTCACTTTGATAGGTAGGATGTGTGACAAAAGGACGGAATACATCCGGATCGGTCCCAAGTGGCAAATGAAATACGCGTTTACATCCCATGCGTTCATAGAAGGGTATGCAGCCGGAATCAATCGTGAATACCACATCGTAGGCTGCTGCAACGAGGGAGGCATTGTCGATGGCATACGGGTCATCGGTGAACCAGACGGCTGTTTGGATGCCCATACGGCGAATGCGGTGAATGAGATCTACAGGCAAATGTGATTTCGGACCGCATAGGGTCAACACCAAATCAGGTGCAAATTCCTCGATCTCCGGTATCAAATGCTGAATTGGCGATCGGTTCAGTAGAAAAAATCGGGTCTCAGGATTTCTGCTGACCAAGGCTTTCATCGCAGCATTATCTAGCATATCGATGGGCCTACGGTATCCTGAAGTAATGTAGTAAATTCTCATGTTCCTCTCCTGTATTGCTATCGTTCTGAAAGCTATTGTGCAAAAAAAAAGGGATGGTGTGGTACCACCCCAACGACAGCAGGTTTTTTGTTAAGTCGCGAATGGATATGGGTGACCAGGAAAGATAGCAGGGCATTGGTGCGGGAATGTAACAACACATGGGTTTTCCGGAATCGGAATATCCGCACGAGGTTGGCATAGTTCCGCTTCAACCATCAATTTGACAATGGCCGTTACTTGAATACTTTGGCAGATATTGATATCGACGTTAACCAGAGTATTGTCAACAACGTCTAATACTTCAATCGTTGTTCCGCTTGGTATTACTGTAACATCAACATCTGTTCCTGGAGGGGCGCAAAGCAATACTTTTTCGAATCGTACAAAGCTTTTTGTATAGGTGCAATGTACGACATTCGGCACTACGGAAGTATCGGTGATTGTAACGAGGTATGTTCCCGTTTTGCGGATGACAACCCGTTGCAATGTTAGTGTAGTTCCCCCAATAGTTACCACAACATTTTCTCTTACAGAACCTGGTTTCTCGACAGCCTGAACACTCGTCAACTCGACACTAACGGAAAACGACGAAGGCAACGGTAAGCAAGCAGCTGGATCGATGGTGGACTCATCAACAATTTGTGTCACTTTGACAATCCAGTCGAATATTTTAGGAACCTGTATGCACTCCAGACTAGGTAACGGCAAATATTCTGGTGATGTTTGTTGCCCTTGAACTAATTTACGTTCCATTTATATTTCGAGCCTCCTTTGTAGTTGTTAAACTCAATTACAGTCTATGGGTATCAAGGTAAAAAGGTGACGAATAAATTTGATAAATTTTGTCTGAGGAGGGATGTGCATGAAACCTCAAGTTGTCATTCGGAATCCAGCGGAAACACAGTGGTTTGGCCTGAATACAGACGGTACATTAGCGTATTCAACCCATCGTGAAGATGGTGCGTCTACCCATGGATGTCTAAAGGCGAACGAACCCATTACAACATTCTCGATGGTTCAGCATCGCGGTGTTCTTCACATTTTGACGAATACGCATAGCGGTAGTCTTTACTACATTCAATATGAAGAGAAGAGCCGTGACCAGCAGGAGCTGCGCATCATATCTGGCCATGAAGCACGTTTTCCTTATTTGTTCTTCTATAAATCGATACTTTATGTATGCTGCGTGGTTACAGAACAGGATCAATCCACGTTCATTATCAAATCGTTGGAATCCGGATTGTGGAAGGAAAGTTCATTTCCGTTATTCCAAGCTGAGGATGCCTTGGTACGGTTGGAAGAAGCTATTTTTGCCATTTCGAATAACGGTAAGCTGCATGGGCTATTTCGATATCTCAACCAACGTGATGAATGCGTGCTGTCTTGCATCGAATATGACATCGAGCGGGATATGCCAATCGAACGTCGGCTATTTGCTTTGAGGCAGAAAAACCAGCGGTGGAATCTGGGGTTGGATGTAGACCATTCAGGTAAACCTCATTTTGTATGGACGATTCAGCATGGAGGAACGGCCGTTTATTATTATGTGAATGCAGAGCGCGAAGCAAGGTCATCGATGCCGTTGTTAATCAATGGAGATCATGATGCAGCGATTCCGCATTTTCTGTTCGCGAATGAATTGATTCTCGTCTTGTTCTGGAACGGCAATGGACGTGTAGAATATGTGTATTCATTAAATCGAGGGCAGACATGGTCTGCAAGCGGCCATATTCACTTTGATCAACGTGCTCCCATACGTCTCGTTCAATCTCTCCGAAAACAATCCTGCATCATTTCGCCTGAACCAGTGATGGGATTTCATTGGCCTTTTTTTCGTTCTCTGGAATTTATTGATCTGTTTAATCCTCAAGTTGGATTAGAATTCTCCAAATCTACAGTGGAACGATTGCACTGGATCAAATTACAGATGGAATCTCTATACAGCGACTACCAGCAGCATACAAGTCAATTACGGCAGGAAGCGAGTGAACTCTCTCTTCTGAATGAAGCAAAAGAAGGTCAGGTTCGACATCTGATGCGAGAAGTGGATCAATTGAAGAAAGAAGAACAGAAGGTACTGCAGCAGCTAAAGGATTTGAACGAGATGGATGAAGAAGAACCTTTTTCATTACGCTTCATACGATAGTACATAAATGCCTATGGGCGGAGGTGAAAGGTATGGAGATTCGAATCAATTCGGTTTCGCTATGCCAAATATCGGATTCATTATTAAGCGATGTCTATGATGTATTGACGCGGTACGCGATGCAATTTCATGTCGATCAGGATCATCAGCGGCTCTACATTGTTAGTCCAGTACAAGGGATTCGCATTTATTGGGAGATGGAGAACGGATTCATTCCGCAATCCTTGTCCGATAAGCTTCGCGCTAGCCTGACGCAACTGGGTTTTGATGTTCGTATTGTGAAAGATGAAGAAGAGAAGAGACGGCAGCAAAGGCTGTGGGATGCGTCAAAGCCAGGTCTGTGGCTATCGATCGGCAGTGACAAACCGTACGCAAGCGGCATATCGATTTATTATTCACTGAATAAAATGAAACCAAGCAAACAACTCGCGACGATTCTGAGCCAGAATATTTCTCAAATGACGGACATCTCGGTAAGAGGCGCTTTCTTCGAATGGAAGAATACGATGAATCGTCTGATCCCGTTATCCGGATCAGAACCGCCTATGCCAACGGTCCACTTGGCGAGTAATGATTACTCCCAGATGAACGAACGGCAAATCGAAGACTTTACGTATTGCATGACGCGGACACTCACAGCTTATTATCATCAATCCTTCCTGATTGATGTCATTCAGTATTTCCTCTACTTCCAACATGCGCCGACTCCGATGGAATCGCAGGAAGTCGTAAGCAACGTTAAGGAAGAGATCCTTCAGGTTTCGATGGTGCATGAGGAAGCCATACATGAAGAACAAGTGATGGAGCAGCCTGAAGTTACGTATGAAGTGCCAGAACAAGAGCCTGTGCGGGGAAGCGAGCCACCACAAGAAACAGAAGAAATCCAGGACATCATGGAGCCTGTCATGGAGCCTATGCTGGAGCCTGTGGAAATACATCAAGATGAACATTTTGAGGAAGAGGAGCCAGCGGTAGAACAGCAAAACATGAATTATTCGACCTTTTCATGGGTCCAGTCCCAAATGGTCAAGCAAGGTACAGTGAAGAATACAACGCATGAAATGACGACAGCTTCGTTCATGGGGCAAATGAACCGGTTGGCCCAAGCGAATCCACCTCAGGAGAAGAAACAAGAAATAAATATCCTCGCTTATAATAATCGGCAAAAGCGTTAGGAGCTGCAGTGTCATGGATGGCTTCGTCATGTCTACCGATGTCTTTCACCACATGATTCGATATTGTATGTCACAGCGACCTATTGAAGCCTGCGGCTTCATATCCGGTAAGAACCAAATTGCAAGACGTTATTGGCCCATCCGTAATGAGGATCAAAGTCCGGTATCCTTTACGATGAATCCGATTGAATTGGATGAAGCGTTTACGTATATTGAGGCATTTGGCGAAGAATGTTATGCCATGTTCCACTCGCATCCTACGGGGTTGCCTTATCCTTCACCGTTCGATGTAGAACATACAGTCTATCCGATTTCCTCGATTATCGTGTCGCTTCGCGGCAATCGGCCCCGAATAAGAAGTTATCGGATTACGGAGGGAACCGTATATCCTGAACGGATTATCCTAATACCAACATAAGGCGGATTTCAGCTCTGAGAGAGAGCCTGAAATCCGCTATTCTGCATGCTTAAGAGAACGTCAAATCGTAAGGGGATAAGAAAGGATAAGATTTATAGCAATAAATTATAGAAGTGTAGATTGATAAATATCCGCAGCGAAAGCTAAGCCAGCGGTGTTAATCGCACCGTTATTGACATAGTTGGCAACTTCGAACGAGAAGATGAATTTTACGTCGAGTGCTACAGAGATTAGACCTGATGTTGCAGGGACGGAGTAGAAGCGAACGTTCTGCCAGTTATAAGGATTTTTATTATCCGGAGAGATTCCGCTAAGTGGGTTTAGGGATCCTGCCATCAAATCAACATTTAAATTGGTAAAAGGTACAATCGTGAGTCCAAGCGCATCAATGGCTTGGATATTTGCAGTGACCGCATTATCTGCAAACACAGTCAAAGCGATAACAAAGCTATTGAGAACCCCTACGGATAATGGAATGGTTACGGAACTAGCAGCAAAACCTTGAATTTCCCCAGGAATGGGAACGGGTTTACTCCACAAAAACTGAGGATTGGCTGCACCAGCGAAAGTCGTATTATCGTTATCGAATTTAGCGAGTTGAGGCCAGATCAGCGGAGCATTTCCGACATTGACTGAATTCGGTGCGGCTCCGCCTAATAATGCAGTGACGGCTGCTGCTTTGCTGCCGGCTGCAACGACATTGGACGTGCTGCTTGTTAATCTTTGAATGGGTATTGATGCCATGCTTAATCAGCTCCTTATTTGATGAGAAAGTGTGATTTGTTTATACTTCTTATCCCCTTACGCTATTAATATATTCAGAGATGATATAAACCGTATGGTTAATCTTCTAACATCAATCGCATATTTTTCATAGATTGTTGATTTCTTAAATGACAGATTGATACTCCAAAAGTTACTATTCTATGAATCTATGAATGGCTTGGTTACTCTATTAGCATCAATCGCATATTTTAATGCCGTAAGGTAGCAGCACAATCTTTCTTCTCGACGTTGACATATTCATAGAGAAGAACAAACGGGAGGAGGTGATTTTTATGCCGATATTCTTCAATAGAAACGAGATTTTCAGTTTATCCAATGGGCTTGTACCGGGCAAAACATCCTATCAATTCGTATTTCAGAATGACACGAATGTGTCCATCTGCGATTTGCATCTCATGACAACAAGCCCATCCCCAGGTATCCCGCCACTGATTACAAAAGTCAAATTGCAGACAACGACCAATGCCAGTGCTGTAGTTCTAGCCACCCCAACGAATACACTAGACATCGATATTCAGAGCTTCTTCGGATTTACGAGCTGTATTTCCCCAACATTTCCAGCAAGCTTCTTCCTGCTCACCATCACTTTCAGCCGTCCGTTTACTGATTCCGAAGGATTGCAAATTGCCCCTACGAACTTCGAAGGGGATGTTATTGTCGCTTAATGTCAGCATTGCGTGATGCATTGGACAAGCAAATAAGATCGAAAAACACCGCAGCCCCTTAGGGACTGCGGTGTTTCTCATCCACTAATTGGATTGTGCTGCCCCATATAAATGGATGCAGATCGGGTTCCATACGCTATACATTTGATTGCGGATGAATAGGTAGGCATCGATTTGAATGGTTCCAGCATGCTTCGGGAAATTAAAATCCATTTGAATTTCTTTTAATTCAAAGGAAGAACCCGGTGTGAGCTGAAGTGGTTCAATTGATTGTATTCGATATTCACCTGTCTTTTTTCCATGGGAAGACCAGTCTTCCCTCGTAAAGGACCAGCCATGCGGGGATCCGTTGCGTGATTTCATATACATTCCGTATACACTAATTAAACTTGGAGAGAGGACCTTTCCACTTAGTTTACCTACATTTCCTGGCGAGATTTGCAGGATTATTTCGGGATTATCAAGCGTTTCGTTGCTTTGATTTCGGAAGGTTAAGCCGGCGTAAATGGATATGCGACGCAACTCAACATCGAAATCCGTGAAATGTTGAAAATAGCCTTCGATCATGGCGTTTGTTTCTAATTCAGTCATCATCAGACATCCCTTTCATTCATTTCCGGTTAATTTATATAAAAAGTGAACGACTTTATCTCTTACGCTTTTTTTTCCAGCGTCCCCATTCAAATCAAGCGTGACGACGTTGGATCGCGGATCTGCGATAACTTCATTGCTGATTTGCGTAGGCGAATAGACATTGTTTGATGGTCGAACTTGTGTGCTGGGAGCTGAATGTAATGTATGTCGAGGGAGGGCTTGGCGTATAGATAACTCTTCATTAAGGATTAAGAGCCGAGCTTTATAGGCTGCAACAAGATCTTTCCAATGTTTGATGGTCTGTTCAAATTGCTGTTGTTCTGACAGGAGTTGTTCTTTCTGCTGGACCATGGATAAGGCAGAAGACATCCACCGTTCCGTAAATAACAGGGATTGACGGAAATCGCGATCAGACCTGTATTGATCGATACCATATCCGGTCTGTTCGTTGAGTTCATGTATACTGCGGCTATCTGCGAACCAAGAAGGACTTATCGTACCGAAAGAGGGATGATCCGTAATAGCCACCCATTTGACGATCGATTCCGTGTGGGCGGCTTGGATGGGACCCCATGAACTTGTCGATGGTTGATATTGAAGTTGATATAAAAGAGGATCTGAATGCCAAAAGCATCGAATATGCTGGCCTTCGATGGCAAAGGTTGCATCGTCTATCGTCAGTTGCGGAATTAGGATCCCGCTGTCGGCAATGAAATGCAGTTTTTGATGATCAGCATGTAATTGGAAATAGGCGAGATGGAGCTGTCCAACGTAAAATTGGAAGAGCACGATATGCCATGTGTCAGACGAATCTACAGCAAGCAGGGGAACCAGCTGGCATTGGTCATTCGTTTCGTAGACGGTGAATGGTTCTAACCATTGTTCCAACGTGTGGTCATACGGAAGCAAGCAGAACTGGGTTCTCTTATCCACCGGGACCGTATATCCTAACATGATGATGTTATTGTCCATCAGAAGTTGAACACGATCTATAGCATCCGATTCGACTACGGCGATCGGCTCATTCCAGTGAATACCGGATAGCTGCCGATATTCGATGCGGTTGTGGTACACCATGAACAAATGAAGTCGATTCGAATGGCATCCTAATTGAATATCCATGACGTCCTTAGCATTGCGATCGATGGAGTGGAATTGGACGGTATATTTATAGGGATGCAGGATCGCATGAATAATCTCATCGAAGCGATTGATATAGATCATATGAATAAACTGCTGCTCATCTTGGCATATCCCGATATGATCCGTTTGGGCCTCAAGCAGCAATTCGTTCGGATGTTCAAGTATGCTATGTTCGAGGGGATCAATTATAAACCCCTGTTCAGAGGGTCTAATCACAGATAGATGATAACGGTTCGCTGCTATATAGTGAACCTTCATTTGTATTCCTCCTTTCCAATAGGAGATGCAACACTTCGATTCATGATTATTTTATTCGGAAACCTGAAGACGAAGAACTATACGGTCTGAACCGCGTTCACTATATCCAGCACCGCTTGTTCTGGCGTAAAATGCTGCAGGATATATTGTTTGGCAGCTAACCCCTTGGCTTGCGCAAGCGGGTAGTGTTCATAGACGGTACGCATGAGATGCTGCAAATCTGTGATGGATGGTTCTGCCCAGAGTTGATCACTTTGATAACCACCGTAATAAGATTGAGGCTTGACGGGACCTAGTTGGTAAGGAATGAGATAACTGTTATCTTGGGTCAAAAAATCCGTATGACCTCCCCAACCCGTTGTTATGACGGGTAGCCCGCGCCGAGCTGCTTCCAGTAGAGGATAACCTGCTCCTTCCCCGCGACTCGGTAACACAAGGGCCTGACAATTCGCATATAAAGCTTCCATCTCCGCCTCACTGCGGATGTCGAAATCGACATATACCGGAGCTTGTGGTTCCTTGACACGCAGCTTTTGTTTCATGGATTCAATTTGTTGAAGAATCTCCGGATTTCCGACGGTTTTGATGATGAGTGCTACGTTATCAGCAGCCGAGAACGTTTCCCAGAATGCTTGAAGAAGGATGTCATAGCCTTTGCGTTCAACCCAAGAGAATACCGATAGAAAACGAAATGGTGGAAGTTGTTGTAGATATTTTGGCGCATGCGCCGCACTAGGGGCAGATTCGGGCTGGAATAAGCACGGACGGATATAGTGAAGGGGTACCCGGACGCCGGACGAACGAAATACTTCGATGTTATGGCGGCTTGGTAAGAAGACTGCATGCATCCGGTTGGCCTGTTGGACCCAACTGTCTGGAATTTTGGAGGTTTCCCAGTAGGTAAAGCCGACGGACGGATGTAGTTTTCGTCGCCATATTTCAGGGATCTGGTGGAAAATATATACTTTTCGTCCCGGAGATTTTCGCTTCGTTGTTAAATGTTGTATGACCTGCTGCTGAGCATCAGAAAGTTGAACGGCAGGGAGGTGAGGATCAAATGCATCCACTTTGACGTCTACGCCCATGGCATGCAAAGACAATACATATTGCCTCGCTGCTTTAGCATATCCGGTAAAATCGTGTACATTTCCGTACCAAATGATTTGAGTCAAGATGTATCCCTCCTCTCATCCAATGTATTAGGCAGAAGAGAGAATTAGAAGAAACCACAAAAAAACTCGCCATCAACTTATTCAAGATGAGCGAGCTTTCAGAGGGATCTGTTCAGTTTACGCTCCGAATTGGTGAAGCGTATGTTGTAATCGGATCATGACTTCAGTCCAATTGTACGATTGGGCTGTATCCCGTCCATTTTTGGCAATATATTCAGCAAATTCCCGATCCCTGAGTACATGAATGATACCCTGGGCCACGGCTTCAACATCGCCTTTCTCCACAAGTACGCAATTCCACCCGTCTTTACAGAACTCTTCGTTTCCTTCTGCCTTGGTGGTGACGACCGGAGCTCCGCAGGCCATAGCTTCCAGAATCGGAAGGCCAAACCCTTCGTGATAGGATGTTTGAACGAACACACCGCAATTGGCATAGAGATAGGCAACGCCTCTGTCATCCTGATGTGCGAAATGCAGATTCGGTATTCCAGGAAGATGGGGTCTCTCCATGCCAAAAGTTACGATAGAGGATTGAGGGACATGGCGGCGAACAGCATTCATGGCTTGGACCGTAACTTGAAAGCCTTTCAAATGTTGGCTTCTTCGACTGCATGCAAGTACGCGGTACGGATCGTAATCATGTGTTCGATTAGGCTTGTAGATATCTGAATCAACGGCAATGGATATATTGGTTGCTTGTTTTTGAAATCGCTCGAGCAGTTGGTTTGTTGTCCAGTCCGCAATCGTCAATAGGTTAGCCGGTAGCTGGTACGTATGTCTGACTCTTGCTTGCATTTCCGGTGAAGTTGGATAATAGCTTTCTTCGATGTCTTGCACGAGATAGAACGGAACGCCCTGACCGCCTTGTTTCGGATCACAACTTAAATGGACAACAGGCAGTGTTTTCCACCAGGTCGCAATTTTTATCGCATTCATTTGTTTTAATTCTTGCAGCATTGCTGGGTAGTTCGGAAAACTCCGAATCGGAAATTTCAATGGAAACCAAGTTGGATGCCCGTCGAGTGCGAATACCTGCACTTTCATACCCGCTTCATGCAGTCGGTTGGCCTGCTCCAGCACATTTTTAATACCGCCCGCAAGTCCCACAAGCTCTAATACATACACAACTTCAAGATAATTCATTGTCTAGAACCGAACCCCCATCCATTTTGACCAGAAGGTCATTTTTGCTTCCATTTCTTTTTTCCTCCAGAACGGATTCTTATTCGCTGGCGTTGTACCGCGGGTCTGCCCTTCCAAGTGTATGGCACTGGCAGCGCCGCAATAAATGATTCTCCATCCCTTCTGCTTTGCACGGTAACATAAATCAATATCTTCATAAGCGATATGATACGCTTCGGATAGCAGACCGACGTCCTGGAACAAGTCTTTACGGATTAGCAATAGGGCACCGGTGACAGCATTGACGTCTTCCACGATGAGCGCAGGAGGGTGATTGGCAGGAAGGAAGCGATAGCGGTGATCGAAATTACCCCTGCCTGAATAGAAGACACCTCCATGTTGAATTGTCTGATTCGAATAGAGAAGCCTGGCTCCTACAATTGCAATATTTGGCGCTTGTTGGATGGACTGCATCATATGCCCTAACCAACCCGGCTCATGAAACACGATATCATTATTTACGAGTAGAATGTAGGCTCCTTGTGCTTCACGTATGCCTGCATTGACAGTCGCACTGAATCCGCTATTTGAAGGTTTTAGAATGCATCTCACAGAAATGCTGTTAGCCCACTCTAGCAGTGGCTGTTGAATATGTGGGGGACTCCCGTCATCTACGATAATGATCTCATAGGGAATTTCTGATACGGTTTGAATGAAGCTATGAATACACTGTTTCACCAAGTCAATTTGGTTAACAGTTGGAATAATGACGCTAATCATCTGCAGAACTCCTTCACTTATCGCCTTGAAATCTCATGCAGTCGTTGCAGCATTCTTGCAGCACTATGTTTCCACGTATAACGTTCTGTGACGACTTGAGCGCCAAGTCGAGCCTTGATTGATGCTTCGTTAGGATGGGTATAGACATGCCGCATGAGCTGTTTGAGATGATTTTTACTTGGGACGGCCCATAGTAAGCGAGGATTGCTAGAATTCAAAGCGACGAATCCTTGGACGGCAATTAAATAACCATTCGTATCATTCAAGAAATCAAGATGGGCTGACCAATTCGTCGTAATGACAGGCAGTCCCGTGGCCATGGCCTCCATGACGGTTAAGTTCCATCCTTCACCACGCGTGGGAAGTACGTAACAATTTGCGCTTTGATAGAGAGCAGCGAGCTGCTCTTCTGTCCAACTTCCGATGGAGGAGAGCAAGATGACAGAAGAACGGTCTCGATGTCCGCTTTTCATCGCAATGTTGTCGATATAGACTTGCTGCCTCGCGATTTCTTCTACTGAAGATGCACGTGTCTTGATGATCAGGCAGACATCTTCTAAGGAAGCAAATTCTTCAAGAAATGCGGAGACCAGTGTATCGATTCCTTTGCGTTCGTCAAAGGAACAGACGCTTAAGAAGGTATAACGACGCTGTCCCGGTATCGATAAGGGAGCTAATTCAGCGTGAAACATTTGGGTATCCACGCCGTATGGCATCACTCGTATTTTGTATGGTGCAACCCCGCTTTTGATGAACGTGAGGCGGTTAAACTCGGATGGAACCCATATTTCATCCATGAGATTGCAGCGTTTGGACCACGTAAATGGTAGGCGGCTGCATTCGAACATTGTCATGCCGATACAATAGGATGGATCACTTTTCGTAAAATAGGCTGCAGGATAATGAAAGAACGTAAGATAACGATCAGGAAGCGGCGTGTGTACGAGCGAGTTAAGAAGCGATTCCTGTTGCATGCTAAGCGGAACTCGGACATCTTCATGATGAATCGGTGTATAACGAATTCGAACACCCTGCTGAATCCATTCTGATACGATATGACGGTTTGCTTTCGCATACCCCGTGGGCTCAAACATCGTTCCAATATTATTTAAGAAAAGGTCATTGTCCACCCTACATACTCCCCGCCATCAGATATGCTTTCCTTGAATTACCTTGATGTTATTTACATATGACATCACGGGATAAAAGGACACGGCACTTCTGTCTAATATCTTTCTTCAATAGGAATACACGCCCTCACCTTCATCAACCAACGCAACATAACCTATTAGTAAACATATGCCGCGTATAACTATACCTAGAGAGAAGGGATCGGGATTGCTCATCTATTGTATGGAAATTAAGAGCCAGAGGGAGAAGAACATCATCAGCCCCTGGTTCAGTAGGAAGAAATCAACGCTATGGAAGAAAATGAGATCAAAATCATTTCGAGTAACCGTGTATAAAGTAAGCATTATCCCCGGAAGGAAGCAAACCCAAAAGCGTGGGGTTGTTATTGCAAGAAAAGTGAAAAAAAGTAGTAAAAAGCTTGTTAAAAGGAAAAATGCAGTCGTTACGTATCCAACGAAAAAACAGAAGAAATATAAGAAGGCTGCGATTAGAAGAAAATATATATCCTTTTCTAAAAAAACAAAGAAGAAACGATATATATCGAGAAAGAAAAGAAAAAGACGTATACCTATAAATCGGATATTCGTGCAAGATTCGTTCTCCAATTCACCACCAATTAAACCTAGTGGATCGGATCGTCTACTTCCTTTATCTAGAAACGAGGTAAATCAACCTATTGAACTTATAGAGGCTCCGCTCCAATCACCTGAGGAAGAAGCTGGGATATCGCCACCTACCTCACCTTCCATGATAAATACCCTTGTGACACCTCAAGATGCTCCTGAACTTTCCAAGCTTTCTACACTTGAACCAAGAATTATTTATTCTAGGAGTATTACACCTCCTGTCGTGTATATTCAAGCTCCCAAAATTCTTGCAAGAATCCAAGTTCCTGTCAACATTTCTACGGAGATAACCTTGGATCGACCTGCATCAGAATTGAAGCGAAAGTCCGATCGCGTGTTGTTGCAAGAGTGTCAACTCGTAGCCATTCATGCACATCATTTCAAAATAAAGGAAGGGAAATTATTTATTGAGGGAGTCATTGAGACGAATATGGAATTTGCAGCTGTAGAGAACACTTCATGTACGGAGAGTTACGGAGATATATGTCATACAACGGCACAAGTTCCGTTCAAATCTTGCACGCATATTACCTTTGCAGAAGGCAATGAACCGAATCTTGCACAACAACAGGAGCAAAGTACATTTCTATTTACCAAGCCCAAACATCATGGAACGATGCCAAGTCTTCGTCAGTTCTCGAATCAATCCGTCTATCAACATGAGCCTTATTGCGAACTCGTAAGTTATAGCATGGATGAGGTCGTAGAAGAAAAAGGCACGGGCATGAAGCATGAAGGTTCCTGTCACGAGAAGACGTTCAATATCTTATCCAAACAAATTGTTCTACATCTAATGATTGAAGTGCTGCAGGTGCAGCAAATTCCATTGCAGCAACACTAACTCTATAAAAAATGGGGAAGTTCATCAGGACAAAGCGCGGATGCATAATCTTCTGGACCTTAATATTAATAGTATAAAGACATGAAGGGAGGGATGCAGTAAGCACCTGACATCTAGATTTTGATGTTACCCTATCATGTATAAAGCTATTATTTCGAGGAGGTTTAATTGAATGTATAACGAGAGTAAAGGTTCCGAAAACAAGTCTCTTCCGAAACCACAGAATTTTGACTGTCATGTAAAAAGTGAAACATTATCGGAAAGCTCCAATGTTGACAGAACACCAAGAAACACAATCAAAGTCCCTGTTGTATTGTCTGAACCCGAAGTGCAAATTTGTGTAGAGAGCACGATTTGGTTAGATAAGCCAGCACTTGAAATCAAACGTGTATTGAAAGATGTATTCATCGATCAATGCCGGTTGATCGCAACAGATATCGACCATGAAACAAATACAGTGAACAGAGGTAAACTATTCTTGTTCGGTCATATTCGTAAGAACATTGAATATGCTGCTCTAGACCATGAAAAACATGATGGTAAACATGACTGCAAACATGATGACAGACATGAAGGCACCTGTGTACATGGAAATATCCGTCACAACACTGTTTGCGTAGATTTCGAAGCCTGTACGCCAATTGACTTTACTTGCTCTTCTTTCAAACCTGACCTTGCGCCAGTAGCCAAAAAATCGTTTGAATTCTTGGATAAAGACGGTCATAGCCCGAACTTAGCCATCAAACAATTCCATAATGAAGTTTTCTATAATGAACTTCCTTATTGCGAACTCGTACATGCACGTTTTGACGAAATTGACTTCGGATTCAAGAAACACCATGATCATCATGGAGAACATGGCCATGAAGAGCGGAAAGAAAACGAATGCGATTTGGATAAAACATTCCAAAAAGTCAAAGAAAAAATCGTACTTCACGTTACAGTGAAATTGCTTCAAATCCAACAAGTACGCATTGGCTAATCATTTGTAGAACGGAAAGACGGGATGACGAGTTGATCGTTGTCTCGTCTTTTTTGTTGGGGACGGAATAGACGTCTATACCCCATCCCTATGAACGCGCATATACTATTTCATTGATGGTTTTGAAGGGTGAAACGCCTTAACTAAGGGGAGGGATCTCACATCAAAACGGCTGTCTTTTCCGTTGCTCAGAAGCTGCAATGGCCTAATATATCTTTATCATTGAATCTAATCCGCGCATACCATCCAGATTGGGATTATTATGTTTTATTTGCGGAATCGCAAGAAATTGGCATCCCCACCCATGACTTGGATGGAAACATTGTAATTCGCCCTTTTACTCCATTGGATGTAGTCGCCAAGACACCGACACGTAAGGACGACACCTATGGAATACCTGAAATGTTTCATTGGTTGCAGGTACAGGAGCAGTATACGAACGTCATCTATTTGGATGTAGAAAGTTACGTATGCGATCCATTAACAGAAGTAACGGAAGCATTGCAACAGGGGATGAACATGGTTGTCGTTTCGAACCCCAAGCGACCCTATTGCATCTTGATGCTGGCACTATCCAACCAGATCAATGTAGGTGTACACCTACAGAAGTGGAGAAGCGAAGGGATTCAGGAGTTCATCCGCAGTGTTTCGAACAAGCTGGAAATTCAGCAGCCGAGATATCAATTCAATTTAGGTGATGATGATGGGTCAGGGCTCGAATATATTACTGGACAAATTTTTATCGGAAGTGTGCGTCTGGCGCTGTTTCATACCCAGTGGATTCGAGATCGTCTCTTAGAGACCGATTTATCCCAGAATAATTATCAGCATTTGATTTATGCCCGAAAATATGAAATGTTTCTCAACCAAGTTTGTCTTGATATTCATAAGTATAGAGGTATTGGCGGTGAAAACCCTTTGTTGCATAGTCCGATATTTCTATCCAAACAAGCACGATTTGCAGATGGACCATCGAATCAGCCGCTCATTACGCCTATTATGGCTATGATTTGGGAGATGAGGAGTGATTTACAGGCTGCCTTTCGAGATCCATGGGGCTATCATCGTAAAATATTCTGTCAATGGTTTGTTATTTATGCACCGCATGAATACCAATTTACAGCGGATTATATTCAACCTGTCCAATCCTCACTGCCTCAGTTGAGATTTTGGAACATGGGGCAGAAGGGAAGATAACCTACGATGAATTTCTCTGGGATCTATTGGATGGGTCCGGTATTTGATATGAGCGGATACGGGAACGTGTCTCGAAATTATATTAAGGCAGTGAAGTCGGCAGGCATTCCCGTGTTTATTCATCCCACCGGAGAGTATCACGCTCAAATCGATCATGGAACAAGACAATGGTTGCAGCAAGCATCAACCTCTGCGATTGGTGATCGGGTCATCTTTATTCGGCACGGACTCCCAGAAATATTTGATCAACATTTTGATATTCCAAATGTCGTGAAAAACGTAGGTGTCACATTATTCGAAACAGATCGGATTCCGACAAGTTGGGTAGCTCTCTGCAATCAAATGGATGAGATATGGGTACCCAGTCAATTCAATTACAAGACATTTTCCCAAAGCGGGGTATTGCCTAATAAATTGAAGGTTGTTCCCTATGGAATTGATGTTTCCGTATATAATCCTGAACGACCGTATTACAAGTATAAGGCAGAGGGTCTCACGCAATCGTTTCTTTTTACGTATGTATTCGGATTTGATTTTCGAAAAGGATATGATCTGTTGATTCAAGCGTTCTGCGAAGAGTTTGCAGTCAATGAACCTGTGGGACTTATCTTAAAAGTCTATATTCACAGCGGACATTCAACCGAATATGTGATGGGAGAAATCGCTTCATGCATTCCTCCCGAACGATTCCAAAAGCAGGTTTTTGTTGTGTTGGAGTCACACACCCATGATCAATTAATTAGCTTGTATCGCAGCACAGATGTATATATATCGATGGATCGTGCAAGCGGCTGGGGAATGCCGGTCATGGAAGCGATGGCCTTAGGTGTACCAACTATAGCTATACGCTCCGGAGGCGCTGCTGAATTTATGAATGACAGCAACAGCTTTCTCATCGAACCGGAGGATCGGCTCATCCCCGTCTCTGAAAAGCTTCAATTATCGAGGCCGGCATATTATCAGGGACATCATTGGATTGATGTGAAAGTCAGCAACGTCAGGAACGTCATGAGAGAAGCCTATGGCAATCCTATGAAAAGAGAAAAAGTCGCTAGGCAAGCGGCCTACGACATGCATACGAAATATTCGCCCCAAAGAATAGGTACGATAATAAAGAGTTTACTCCTATCTACCGATTAAATGGGGTTGCATACCATTCTTGATGGGGTTTGCCGCCCCAATTCTTTTGATGCAAGTCACTTCTATTCTGAATGAAGAATATAGTAGTCAAATAAGGAAGAGAAGAGTTTTTGTATATGGAGCTAGGCTATGGCAGGAAGGGGGCTGTTATGAGTCAAAGGGTATGTCGTTTCTGTTCATGTTCGGAGTTGCATAGTTTTGTCGATCTTGGGTTAACCCCGTTATCTAACTCATTTGTGCATGCGTCAAATTTGGACAAATATGAGGTGTTCTATCCACTTCACACGTATATTTGTCAAGCTTGTCTATTAGTACAACTAGAACAATACGAGTCTCCTACAGAGATTTTCTCGGAGTATGCTTATTTCAGTTCATATTCAGATAGTTGGTTGCAGCATACCAAAGAATATACGATGCGAATGATATCGACTTTAGGCTTGGACCCGCATTCCAGCGTAATTGAAATTGCTAGCAATGACGGTTATTTATTGCAATATTTTTTAGAGCATGAAATACCTGTCCTAGGAATCGAGCCGGCCCAAAATGTTGCTAAAAAAGCGGTAGAGAAAGGCATACCCACGGTTACAGAATTTTTTGGAAGCGAACTCGCCCTTCAATTACGTCATCGCGGTTATGCTGCGGACCTGTTAATCGGAAATAATGTGCTTGCGCATGTACCGAATTTAAATGACTTTGTTACAGGGCTAAAAATTCTCCTTGGCGAACAAGGCGTGATTACGATGGAATTCCCGCATATGCTGCGTTTTATGCAAGGCAATCAATTTGATACGATCTATCATGAGCATTTCTCCTATTTTTCACTTCAGACCGCTAGAACGGTTTTTTCCTATTTTGGACTTGAAATGTATGATGCCGAAGAACTACCGACCCATGGAGGATCCTTAAGAATTTATGCCAAACATCAGGACGATGGTTCGAAACTCGATACGGGTCGTGTAGAACAAATCATCGAGCAAGAACAGGCAGCGGGCCTAGATTCGATTCCAACATATCAAGCTTTTTCACACAAGGTAACCCAAATGAAACGGGATATTTTACATTTTTTAATTCAAAAAAAAAATGCAGGAAAAACGATTGTTGGATACGGAGCCGCGGCGAAAGGAAATACGTTGATAAATAGCTGCGGCATCGGGAAAGACTTCTTGGCATATGTCGTAGATAAGAATCCTTATAAGCAGGGGCTATTCTTGCCGGGTTCCCGCATCCCCGTCTATTCTCCAGATAAGATAAAGGAAACCAAACCGGATTATGTTCTGATTCTGCCCTGGAATATTACAGCTGAGATTATGGCTCAGACGGAATATATTCGGGCTTGGGGCGGCCAATGGATTGTACCTATTCCTGAAGTGAAGGTCATCCCATGATCTTCAGGGAGACACCTTTCATAGGTTTATATCTCATAGAATTAGAGCCCATTGAAGATGAAAGAGGATCTTTTACGAGAACGTTTTGCAGCGAGGAATTTCGTCTTCATGGGATCAATCCCCATGTCGCGCAATGTAATTTGTCTTACAATCGCAAGCGGGGAACCATTCGGGGGATGCACTATCAGCTGCCCCCTTATGAAGAGGTGAAGCTGGTTCGTTGTACTCAGGGGGCCATCCAGGATGTTGTCATTGATTTGCGTCCGGAATCTCCTACTTACGGTCAGTGGTATACCACAGAATTGAACAAGCATAATCATAAGATGCTATACATTCCTGAGGGGTTCGCGCATGGTTTTCAATCTTTGTTAGATGACACGGAGGTGTTCTACCAAATGAGCCGTGCTTTTGTTGCAGAAGCAGCTGCCGGCATTCGATGGAACGACCCTTCTTTTCGGATTACATGGCCGCTGCCCTGTTGCGTTATTTCGAATAAAGATCAGAACTATCCGGATTATGCGCTATGAATGAATTCAAATGAAGGAGGGACATTCATGACAATGATCAATTGTCCAGTTTGTGAAAGTACTCAAACGAAGCCCTTTTTATTGCGAAATCATGTCCCTGTTCACCAGAATATCGTGTTCGACCATCAAGAACATGCTGTAGATATGGTACGCGGTGAATTATCCTTATTCCTGTGTAATCAGTGTGGGTTCGTATTCAACGCTTCTTTCGACGACACGAAGTTAAATTACAGCTCAATGTACAATAACATACAGGAGTATTCATCAACTTTTCATCAATACACCGATGAACTTGTCGATCGTATATTGAATAATCTTCCGCATGCCAGCAGCACGATCGTGGAGGTAGGCTGCGGCAAAGGACACTTTCTAAATAAATTATTTACCCGGAATCAAGCGATTAAGGGTTATGGATTTGATCCAAGTTATGAGGGGGATGAGATTCTTCATGAAGGACGTTTAGTGTTTATGAAAGACTTCTATGGTCCCTCCTATGAACATATTCAGGCAGATGTCGTGATTTGCCGGCACGTTATTGAGCATATCCAGCAACCTGTAGAGCTCCTTGCGACGATTAGAGAAGCGCTGCGAAACTCTCCGAATGCCCGCGTATACTTTGAAACGCCTTGCGTGGAATGGATTTTTCGAAATACGGTTGTCTGGGATTTCTTTTATGAACATTGTTCTTATTTCTCCATTCCTTCATTAACCATGACCTTTGAGCGAGCTGGATATCAGGTAGAAAGGTATCAGCATGTTTTCCAAGGACAGTATTTATGGTTCGAAGCTGTAGTTGATCATACAGGGCCGAAAGGACAAAGGTTTATCGATCCAGCTTCGGTTCTTGCGTTAGCTGACCAATACTTGATACGCGAGAACATGATGAAGGAGCGGTGGGCGACAGCACTTGAGCACGCATTAACAGAAGGAGATGTGGCGGTTTGGGGAGCCGGCGCTAAAGGGGTTACATTTGCGAATTTATTTGATCCATTGAACAAAAAAATTACATGCTACGTGGATTTGAACCCCAGCAAACAAGGGCGGTTCCTTCCGGGATCAGGACATCCCATACTACATTATCATTCGTTGCGATCGGAGAAGATTCGTTATGTATTCCTTATGAATCCTAATTATCGAGAGGAAGTTGAAGCTTTGATCAAGGAACATCAACTGTGCCCTACGTTAGTCGATTTGGGAAAGGAATGAAGTGAAGGTTAAAAACTCATGTAGAATCGAGGTATAAAATAATCACAAAGAAGCAACAAAAAAGCCCTGCACTTGGCGCGAACAACAAGTTCAGGGCATTTTTTGCTGCTATTGGAAATCTGCGATTTGTTTAAGGCAAATTTCTTTGACATCCTGATTTTCTTGATAAGCATGAGTCCACTCCAGTATTTTATCTAATGCAGTCTCTAAATTCCAGCGGGGAACCCACCCTAGCTCCGTTTTTGCCCGGGAGCAATCTAATTTTAGAAATTTAGCTTCATGCGGTCCCGCTTCATTTTGAGCTTCATAAGCAGCATGTGATCCCCAATGCGTACAGAGGTATTGCACTATCCATTCCACGGGCTTTGTATCGTGATCCAACGGACCGAAATTCCAACTTTGAGCGAATTTCGGTCCGTTTCCATAGGCTTGCTGCGCTAATTGCAAATAACCTGCTAAGGGCTCGAGGACATGCTGCCATGGTCTTACGGCTAGTGGATTACGGATTTTGATCGGTTCATGGTTTAATAATGAGCGAATGCAATCCGGGATCAAACGATCCGTAGCCCAGTCCCCGCCGCCAATGACATTTCCCGAACGCGCAGAAATTAAGCTAACGCCATGATCCTGAACGTGCTTGGGGTTGAAAAATGAGTGACGATAGGAGGCGGTGACGAGCTCTGAGCAAGCTTTGCTGTTGGAATAAGGATCATAACCTCCTAACGGATCATTTTCCCGATACCCCCAAGACCATTCCTGATTCTCGTAGCATTTATCTGTCGTAACATTGATGATCACTTTCACACGACTCTTCTGGTTTCGAATGAGGGTTCTAACGGCCTCAAAGAGATGAACCGTTCCCATCACATTGATTTCATAGGTTTCTACGGGATGCTGATAGGATTCTCTTACTAGAGGTTGAGCTGCCATATGAATAATGATATCCGGGTTGGCCTGCTCGATGGCTTTCTGTAAATGGTCCCGGTCCCGAATATCTGCATATATGGAATGGATGAAGTGATCTATGTGGCATAAATCAAACAGATTCGGTTCGGTCGGCGGACGAAGCGCGTATCCTGTTACATGAGCGCCGAGCTGATGCAGCCATAAACTGAGCCAGGATCCCTTAAATCCGGTATGACCCGTAATAAATACATTCTTATGATTCCAAAACATGCGATCCAAGGCGAAATCACCACTTTTTCCAGGCTGCTTGCCCTGTAGTCCATAGATTTTCTAATATATTTTTATCCCGCAGCGTATCCATCGGATGCCAGAATCCATGATGCTTGTAAGCAACAAGCTGCTGATCGTTCACTAAGCTGGATAACGGCTCTTTCTCGAAGCTTGTTTGCTTTCCTTCAATATAATTGAATACTTCTGGTTGAAGGACAAAGAAACCAGCGTTAATCCACCCTCCATCGCCTTTGGGCTTTTCTTGAAATCCATCTACACGATCATCCTCAGCCAATTGCAATACGCCGAATCTGCCATAGGGCTGGGTGGCTGTGATGGTTGCTAGTTTTCCATGTGCTTGGTGAAAAGCTACTAATTTTGCGATATCAATATCGGAGACGCCATCGCCATAGGTTAACATAAACGGTTCTTGTCCCACGTATTTCTGAATGGATTGAATGCGTCCTCCAGTCATCGTATCTTTCCCAGTCTCCACTAGCGTTACTTTCCAAGGTTCTGCCGTTTCGTTGTGTATGATGGTCTCGTTCTGGTTATTGAAGTTAAACGTTACGTCGGAACCATAGAGATAATAGTTGGCGAAATATTCTTTAATAGAATAGCTTTTATAGCCCAGGCAGATAATGAATTCATTATAGCCGTGATAGGAGTAACCTTTCATAATATGCCATAAAATAGGCTTATCGCCGATTTCAATCATGGGTTTCGGTCTTAAATGGGATTCCTCGCTAATTCTCGTGCCATATCCGCCTGCTAGAATAACCACTTTCACCCGAATCTCCTCCTTTATGAAGCGATAATATTATAGTATGCAGCAAGGATTTCATTGAATAGGTTCAAGCCAAGTCGTTAGAAAAGAATTCTGAAAAAGCAGTGGCTTCGCCCAAACCTTATCCTATGGGTCAGCATCTTATATAAAATATTTGGTGCGGAATGGAAATCGTAGAAAGGAAGGTGTTTATGGGGATCATGGATCATCATCTGTTCAAGGGTGAGTTTTCTTTTCAGAATCAAATCTTGTCATATAATCAAATTCCTAAATATGATACGGCAGGAACAACGATTTATAACTTTGCGGAAAGAGCAGTCGAAATTCCTTTAGCCCTTCATTTCTTGTCCGTGCATGGGATCGGTAAGAAAATTCTTGAAGTTGGTAACGTTTTGAGACATTATTCTGTACTGTTGCAGCAAATACCTAGACTTGGCCCCTTGGATACGATCGATAAGTTCGAGGCTTATCCAGACGTCATGAATATCGATATTATGGATGTAAATACCAAATACGAGGTTATTATCTCGATATCTACGGTTGAGCATGTCGGACAGAACGGATATGGGGAGCATGAGATTGGTGATCGGGAAGCGCCATTGAAAGCCATCGTACAAATTTATAACTTGCTTAAGACCGGTGGAAAAGCGTTCATCACCGTACCCTTCGGTAAGCTTATGGACTTAGGATGGCTTATTCAGTTTAGTTCGAACTACTTAGATTTACTCGTCGACAAATACGGCATCCCCGCACAAGCCATTCAAACTTATTTTATGAAGAAAATAGACACGGAAGCAACGATCGAAGGACCTCGACAGCTGTGGCAGCAATGCGAGCGGAGTGAACTGGAGCACACGTATTTTCATTATCCATTTGCATTTGCTGGAGGTATAGCGGTCATTGAATTAAGTAAAATCGATAAAGATATCGAACCATCTGACACGTTGAGCACATCCCTGCATTATCACGCACCTGTTAAAATCGGAGATCTATATTTTTCAGGGATGACATTACCGAAAGGTCAAGATCGTGACGGTTGGATCACATGTCTCTCTACTGGTTATGTCTTCTATGGTCCTTATGTTACGCTGGAGCCGCAGTCGTATTCGCTCGACATGGATATTGAAATCCGTGGTCAAGGGCTGTTCACGCTGGAGCTAACTGCGGATTTTGGCCAAACCATTTTATGGTCCCAAAGAAATATCGTCCGGTCAGAAAACATCCATAATATTCTTCATGTGACGACAACAGAAAGCAATGTAGAAGTTCGTCTACACAAGCACGGGTTAAGCAACAGTCAAGTTCGCGTTCCAAAATTATTGTTAAGCGCATTGGAGCAATAATAGCTTGAGAGGATGATGGTTGTTGGATAGATTACCGTTATATATCGGGCACAATACCATTCTTACTTCGTTAAATCATGGCCCATACATGTTTCTAGATTTAAATGATCCGGTCAATGTGGCCATTGCTTCTTCGGGTTCATGGGAACAATATGTCACGCAAGTGTTTCTGTCGACTGTTAAACCAGGGATGACCGTATTGGATATCGGAGCACACTGCGGCTATTTCTCCATCCTGGCAGGCATGTTAGTCGGTCCGTCAGGCGCTGTTCACTCCTTCGAACCGAATCCTTTTTACCATAAAAATTTCTTGCAAAGCGTCTCCTATAACGGATTTAATGGCCGAGTTCATTTGAACCGGGTTGCACTTTCGGATGAAAGAGGCGAATTAACGATGACCGTTGCTGGTGAAGCCGGTACGAGCATTGTGTTCCCAGGGGTAGAGCAATTTTACGAATATCATGAAATCACGGTGCCCAAAGGATTATTAACCGACTATTTGCCAAGTCTAAAAGCGGATGTGATCAAAGTCGACATTGATGGTGCAGAGCCGTTAATTATGGATTGTCTATTTGAAATTATTGATTACAACCGAAATATGAAAATATTTTTCGAGTATTTACCCGCCATTTGGGGAGGGCATCCACCGTTACCGATTCTCCAGCGGTTCGTTGAACGAGGATTTTCCTTTGAAATCATTCAGCGAGATTGTAGTGTCGTGCCGACGAATGTAGAGGAATTGGCTAATTACACCACGATGGATCATTTGGATCTGCTGATTACAAGAATCATGGATTAATGGAAAAAGCAGAATGCGGGGTGCGGATCAGCACGCTGCATTCTGCTTTCTCATGGATTAGGGTCTATGAATGATGAGAGCAATCGAAGTTGTCACAAATTGTCCAAGCTGCAGTCGAAGATGAGGATGGTGGGAATAGGGAGGCACATCGACATGAGATTCTATGGGTCCGATACCTAATGAAAAATCTACATCTATCTCATATCCTTCGGCTCGCAGCCTGTGAACCATCTGTTCAATATCGCGCCTTCTGAAAAGAACGGTTAAATTATGATCAATTGTATGCTCATTCGATGATAAATTGAATTCTGTCGTATGGACGGCGACACCGCCTGGTCTTAGACATTTCATTTGGTTCACGATAAATTGAGTGCCTAATTCAATGGAACCGAGATGTTCGAACGAGCAGGAGGACCACGTAAAATCGAATTGTCCGTCATAGCTAGGCGTGATATGGTTCATATCTGCATATTCAAACGTAACTAACTTGGCGAATTGCGCTGGATCACAAATATGCTCACCGTTGAGTTCTTGGAGGCTGACCGCGTGCTGATTGGTTGCTACCCACCCCTGCGCTTGCGCAACCTCGAAATCCAGGTCTGTTGCTGTAATTTGACAGCCATGGGATGCGAAAGCTGCTGTAAGCGGTTCTGTTCCTACACCGAATCCTAATCCTCTTTTATTCGGTTGTAATGCTCCTCGTTGACGAAGCGCTTCGTAAATGAAGCACCATTCCCATAACTTCCGGTGAAAGCGATAGGCAAGTCTTGATAGAGGTGCAGTTGCATGATCGGTCATATTGTTATTTACCAGTGACAGCAGGGCATCTTCCGCTTTTAGCTTCATGAAAGCATCGGCATACCACTGGCTTTGAAAATCTTGCTCTTTACAGAGTTGCGATTGGAGCATTTCTGTTGTCTCCTTTCCAATGGATGGTTCGTCTCGGAATGATATCAATCCAGATTCTTCAAAACGCCCTTACCTCTTAGCGATGAATTGAATATGGTGTCAGATAGAAGCTGCAGGACGGCAATGTTTCTTCATGGAAATCTATCGGTATTATATGCATCTTGAATGCAGGACTTCACAATATTCATCGTCATGTCTTGGGTTACATCGAAGGAGTGGGAACTATGTCATTGGAGATCAATCAGTTGGTCTATTTCATGAGTTATGGCGATGCGATAAGCAATTCTGCAATCCATATGAAGAAGCTGCTTAACAGCAAAGGAATTAAATCTGAAATTTATGCGCAATTATCACATCCTCACCTCGAGGGACAAGTGCGATCTCTAAACGAAATACCATTAGGAGAGCCTGTGATTTACCATATGGGGATCGGCTGCGATTTAGCTCAGTTTCTTACACAGTTTACGAACAAAAGAATGCTTCTGTATCACAATGTTACGCCCAGCCACTTTTTTGCCGGTTATGATCCGCTTGCTGAGCGTTTATGCGCCCTTGGACGGCAGGATCTGCAATATCTAAGGCCCTATATCGATATCGCGTTTGCGGATTCAGAGTATAACCGACAAGAGTTAATTCAGTACGGATATAACAGAACAGCCGTAACGCCTATTATTATGAATTTTGAAGAATATGATCACCCTCCGAATGCGGATATGCTTAACCATTTGGTTCAAACGAAGCGAGATAAAGATTTATTGTTTGTAGGACGAGTCGTGCCGAATAAGAAACAACAAGACATTATTCGTGTGTTTTACTATTACAAAAATTACTTTGCAGTTGACGCAAGATTGTACCTTGTCGGATTGGGAGATCCTGCTTACTTGCGGGAGACCAAGCAGCTCGTATCTTCTCTGAATTTAACGGATGTGTATATTACAGGGCACCTCCAATTTGATCAATTGTTAGCCCACTACAGAAATGCGGATTTATTCATTAGTATGAGTGAGCATGAAGGCTTTGGTGTGCCTCTGCTCGAGGCAATGCATTTTCAATTGCCGATTATCGCTTATGATGCGGCCGCGATTGGTGAAACCGTTGGAAACGGTGGGGTCCTTGTGCAGCATAAAGAATACTTAAGTATCGCTTCCATAGTTCATCAACTGTTAGGCGACGAGGTGATGAAGCAGAGCAGGATCGATCAACAGAAGATCCAATTAAATCATTATTCAAGCCAGAATACGGAGCGCATCTTCTGGGATCACATCCGGACGGAATTCTCTATATAACAAGAGACAAGTGGAAGCAGCTCTTCATCGAGTAAAATTGTGTGCATATGGACATTCGCCCAAACCTAATTTTCTCAGACCGCATCTAATGTAGGTAATTCACAATACAAAGTGATCAAGACAATAAGGAACGACGAAGATGCTGAGAGGTGAACAATGAAAACTGCATTTATTACAGGGATTACAGGGCAGGATGGTGCCTATTTAGCTCAGTTTTTACTTCAGCAGGGCTATCGGGTGTGCGGTCTTATTGCGCGAAGAAGTACGAACACGCTTTGGCGGCTTGAGTACTTAGATATAGCTAAGGAGATTGAATGGATCGAGGGAGATATGACGGATGTAACTTCGCTTATAAGAGCGTTGCAGCAATCAAAACCGAGCGAAGTGTATAATTTGGCCGCCCAGAGTTTTGTGGGTACTTCATGGGAACAACCGATAACGACGGGACATGTGACTGCCTTAGGCGTGCTTCATGTATTGGAGGCCATCCGATTAACGGATCCTTCCATTCGCTTTTATCAAGCATCCTCTAGCGAAATGTTCGGGCTTGTACAAGAGGCTCACCAATCGGAACAAACTCCATTTTATCCCCGTAGTCCTTACGGTGTCGCCAAGTTATATGGCCATTGGATTACCGTGAACTATCGTGAAAGTTTTAAGATCTTTGCAAGCAGCGGTATCCTGTTCAATCATGAATCACCGCTGCGTGGGATTGAATTCGTGACACGAAAAGTAACGGATGGAGCAGCGCGAATTAAGCTTGGACAGCAAAAGGAGCTTCGGCTGGGCAATATTGATTCGCAACGCGACTGGGGATTTGCTGGGGATTATGTGAAAGCCATGTGGAAGATGCTGCAGCAGTCCGAGGCTGATGATTATGTTATTGCAACCGGGCAGACGACGACCGTACGGGATATGTGCAATATTGCATTTAACGCCGTAGGATTAAACTACGAAGATTATATCGTCATTGATCCGAAATTATATAGACCGGCAGAAGTGGATCTTTTGCTGGGAAATCCGGCGAAAGCGAAGCAAAAACTGGGCTGGGAAGCAGAAACAAGTCTCCAGACTTTGATTGAGATGATGGTGGAGGCTGATCTTGATCGGGTCAAATCACAACTATGAAAATCATACTATTGATTTCATTAAAAAATGCGTTTCGTGGAGATCACTGAAATGCGCATATAGCTAGTGTAAATAGGCCACCGGTAAATGCGTGGTCTATTCTGCGTGTGGATGTAACAAGGTCAAATCCAATAATTGAATAAAAGGAAGGTGCTTGGGGAAACTTGGCGGTCCTGCAGCTTATGGTCAACGTCAAACGCCGTGTCTAAAAGTTCCATGCCGCATATGTATGTGATTAGTAAAAAACAATCATTCTTTTTGAATATCATCGACGTCTGCAATGGAATGGGGGGGAGGGGAATGGCTATACGCTGCAAAGTCGTAATTATTGGAGCCGGAGGCCATGCCAAAGTCGTTATTGATATGATCCAGTCAAATCCGGAGTTTGAGATCATCGGCTGCACGGATCGGATTGGAAATCGAAAAATATCAGGCATTCCGGTATTAGGCGATGATTCCATCCTACCCCAATTATATGAACAAGGGATTCGCCATGCGTTTGTTGCGATCGGCGGGAATTCCGTAAGACATCAACTTGCCCGGCATGCGCTGGATACAGGCTTTGAGCTAATCAATGCGATCAGTCCGCACGCTTATGTGGCGGATTCTGTCATCCTTGGTTCCGGTATCGCCGTTATGCCCGGCGCGGTTCTAAATGCGGAAGCTTGTATTGGCAATAACTCCATTATAAATACGTGCGCCTCTGTCGATCACGAATGTTACATTGGTGAGACATGCCATATCGCACCGGGTTGCAATATATCAGGTAACGTGAGGATCGGCGAGGGGACTTTTTTGGGAACAGGAACAAAAGTTATTGATGGGATGACCATTGGTTCATGGTCGATTCTTGGTTCTGGTGCGGTCGTTGTGAAGGATATCCCTAGCTACTGTCTTGCTGTAGGTGTACCCGCAAAAATCATCAAAAAGCTTACCTGAAATTTGTGGTGTTAGGGAAGGAGAACTTTCATTGAAAAAGAGATATCCTATAGCAATCCCAGTCTTGAACGGAAACGAAAAAAAGTATGTCACAGATTGTCTGGATTCAACGTGGATTTCTTCAAACGGTTCCTATATCGAAAGGTTTGAACAGGGATTCTGTGACTTTTGCGATACGAAGCATGCGATTTCCTGCAGCAACGGCACAACCGCATTGCATTTAGCTTTGATGGCACACGGCGTGGAACGGGGCGACGAAGTCATTATTCCGACGCTAACCTTTGTTGCTACGGCAAACGCGGTTAACTACTGCGGGGCAACACCCGTATTCATAGATTCTGAGCCTGATACTTGGAACATTAATCCTGAATTGATAGAGACAAAAATTACCCCTCGGACGAAAGGAATCATCGTCGTTCATATTTATGGACATCCCGTGAACATGGATCCTATTATGGACATTGCCCAAAAACACGGATTGTTCGTCATTGAAGATGCGGCCGAAGCTTTGGGGGCGGAGTACAAAGGGAAAATGATCGGATCGATCGGACATAGCGCAACCTTTAGTTTATTCGGGAACAAAATTATAACAACAGGCGAAGGCGGCATGATAACCACCAATGACGATCGTATTGCACAACAGATAAGACTTCTGAAGGGACAAGGGCAAGATCCGCAAAAAAGATACTGGTTTCCCGTCATTGGATACAATTATCGTATGACGAATATTCAAGCTGCGGTCGGATATGGACAATTGGAAAATATAGATTGGCATGTTGATCAGCGTATCCGAGTCGCGAAGCTTTACGAACAGTACCTCCAAGACGATGTTCGGTTGACACTGCCTGTCCAGAAAGATTGGGCACGGAATGTTTTTTGGATGTCGAGCATTATTTTGAATAAGGGAACCGTACAAGATCGAGATCACGTGATGATCCAGCTGAAGGAAAGAGGCATCGAAACCAGACCGTTTTTTTACCCGATGCATATGCTGCCCCCCTATAAAAAGCTTCAAAAGGAAGAGGAGTTTCCAGTCGTCAATCGGATCTCGGCATTAGGCATGAACGTTCCTAGTTACGGGACTTTATCCGAGGAGGACGTCAAGTTTATCTGCATGAACATCAAGGAAGTATTAGATGGACTGGTGTGAGGGGAGATTATCATGGTTAATCGTGACCGTATCGTCCAGATTCTGTATCGGCTCGTCCGATTAGAGGGAGTTGAATTCATAAGTGAGTTGTATAGGCAATTGCTTAACAGGGAGCCTGATTTGCCAGGGCTGCAGCATCATGTAAGTCTACTATCCAGGCATACGTCCAAAATATCAATAATCAACTCATTCTTGCAGAGTGATGAAGCAGAAAGCACCTATAAGCAGATGCAGTATAACCCTCTGGATTACAACCGCAGCACGATTGCACGAATGATCAGTCAGTTTTATCTGGCAAGTCATTTGCATTTTGTCCATGCGCTATACAATGAACTGTTGGGGCGCAACCCGGAACAGGGCGGGATCGACATTCACGTCCAATGTTTACTGCAAGGCGTCAACCGCCAAAAACTGCTGACCCATATTTTGTTGTCAGAGGAATGCCAGAGACTGCTGCATGCCGAGCAGGCACCTATTTTTTTGGACATGGGTGTACCGCAAAGCGGTTCGCATACGTCGAAGCGTATTGGTGTTTTCGTCGCATTTGCTCAACCTTTGGATTTAGACGGGGAGGGAATCGGCCGTTTTTTAGCTAGATTAGTGCATGGACTGCTCCTTCAAGACAGCAAAACTACGATTTATGTGGTTACGACGGCGGAAAACTACGCTGGATTCGAAAGGCTGTTCGGTACGGAATTCATACATTTTCCCGGACGATTGAACCTACTGAAATCAAACTCGATGGATTGGATTAACCAGCATGTTCCTGCTGACGTGTGGATTGTCCCTTCTGTTAGCTTAGAGTTGGCCATGTATTTGCACAAGCCATTCATATTTTGTCTGCATGACTTGGTCTATCTGCATTTTCCGGAACTGTATTATGGCAAAATACCCGATTTCACGAATCGAGTGAACCGTTTCGCTTATCCATTGGCAGATAAAGCAGCAGCCGTTGTGTTTAATTCGCATTACGTGCGAACGGCGGATGGGATCGGTTTCTTGGGACTTCCCGCGGAAAAAACACATGTGATTCGATTAGCTGCTCCCGTCGAAGAGTATGCTTCCTTCGGGATCGATGACGAAGTCACGTTCCGGCACAAATACAATTTATTCGGACATTATATCGTTTTCCCGTCCATCATCCGCTTGCATAAAAATCACTGCAGGCTCATTGAAGCATTTATCAAATTCAGGCAGACAGCGGATGGTCATATTTCAAAACTTCAACTCGTCTTAACCGATAACTATCAAACGAGCCTTCTAAACAAGGAAATTACGGATGTCCTAAATCGTTGTCATGACTTGGAAATCCGCAACAGCATTCATTTTATGGGTAGAATGCCGTCGGCAGATTTGCCTTCCTTCTATAGGTATGCTACTGGGACGATTGTACCGACGCTTTTTGAAGGAAGCTGCCCATTTCCTATTCTTGAATCTCTAGCCGTCGATACACCAGTGGCAGCCAGCAGGATCGAAGTCACAAAAGAGGTGCTGCATGATCTAGACGCTTTTATCCCATTTGACCCTCATTCTGTGGACGAAATGGCATTTTCCATTCAGTTGCTTTTTATTCATAACCGTAATTTGCTTGCAAGACAAAAGAGTACGTTAAGTCCAGCTCATTATAGAAGTTGGTCTGACGTTGCGCAGGAATACTACAATCTTATGCAACAAGTAGCTCGATAGAGCTAAGCTGTGCTCAAAGCTGACCGTGAAATTTCAAATACGAAGTTCGAAACACATGAATATATTTTTGGGCAATGTCGTCCCAGGTTTCGGAAGGGTCGTTGATTCCTTTAACAGCGGATTGCTTGAAGTGGTCGTAGTTCAATGTCATGGATTCGAGGGCCTGCAAGATAGAATCTGGCGATTCAGGATCGAACCAGACAATTTCGGCGCTATGATTCGCCATATGCTCGCGCATAACGGGAATATCCGAGCAGAGTACGGGGGTTCCGAGTCTTAATGCTTCTTCTACAGGGTAACTTCCTCCACCTTCCGACATGCTCGGCATAATGAGCGCTTTAGCTTGCTCTAGAACGGGCATTACATCTTCATCCCTAATAAAACCGAGCGGAAAGAAGTCCTCATCTAAGCGCAAGTCCAATCTTTTGATTAAGGACACCAGCGTTGGAAGTGACTGTAGTTCCGGCCAATCGGGCGGCACATTGCGCAAATGCTGCGTAAGATATCCAAATAAAACAAGCGGAACCTTTTTTCGAAGCGAAAATTTAGAATAAGCGAGCAGTAAATTGTAATGATTTTTATGCGGTGAAATATTACTCGGGTATACGATATACGCTGCAGGCAATCGGGCAGCTAAATCAGAGCTGATGACGGTCCCGCCATGTTCCGGTTTGGCTGGGGATATCGCATGTGGAATAACGACCGTATTTTGGCAATGGGCTCCAAAATGCTCGATTAACCTGGTTTTCATGTATTGGGAGGATACAATGACGGAGGTTACGTTTTCAACCCATGCTTTGGATATTTCCCAGTATTTTTTTATCGTCGAACCAGACAAGTAGGGGGGGACGAAGTCAAGAACCGTTGTGTCGTGATACGTGCAAATGGTCGGTCGATCGACCTGTTGATATTCTGGGCCGTGTGGCCAAAAAAAGTAAACAACATGGCAATCGCTAAGAAAAGAGAGACCCGAAGGTGATTGTAAGCTTCCCTCGAAATATATCACCTCAATGTTTGGATAACTTGATAATTCGATTCTGTCCTTAAACTTCGTTTCGGGAGAAATGATCAGCCTGACCAGATCGATATCGTTTTGACGCGCCATCGCGGGCAGCAAATTGGACAGCAGCCTGGCTCCACCGCCCAGAGATATCAAATTAGCGCACCAAATCAGTATTCTCATTATTTAAAGCCCCTTTACAAGTATAGTAAGATATGCCGCACTATCTATTACATTTGGCCGTAATATTTGAGATACGAGCGTCGAAACACATGGATATACTTCCGGGCCAGATCATCCCAGTTTTCGGCGTGTAGAACCGCTTGATCGGCAATTGCCTTGTAATGGTCATAATTCGCTACGAACTGCTCGATTGCACCTGCAATAGAGTCAGGTGATTCTGGATCAAACCAGGCTACTTTTTCAGTGGTATTCCAATGATCTAGATGTTCACGCATGACGGGAATGTCGGAACAAAGAACGGGTACCTTGAGCCGTAAAGCTTCGAATACCGGAAGTCCTCCTCCTTCAGATAGAGTAGGCATAATTAAAGCTTTGGCTCCGCGAATGACGGGCATGATATCTTGATCCGATAGGTAGCCAAGTGCGTAAAAATCTTCACCAACCCGAAGTCCTGTTCGCCTGATCAGCGAAACTAAGGTAGCAATCGACGGCACTTCCGGCCAATTTGGCGGTTCGCAGATTAATAAGTCTGTGTGATATCCGAATAATACAAGAGGCAGCCGTTTCCGCTGAGAGAACCTGGAGTAGGCTAACAGCAAATTGTAATGATTTTTGTGCGGAGACGTATTCGCTGGGTAAACGATGTAATCGGGGGGGAGTTTAGCGGCAATTTCTGGTCTTATGCTGCCTGAAGAAACGTCGTTTGGCGCGATGGCATATGGGATTACGGTAGCCTGACAATGACTGCCGAAATGTGAAATGATCCTGTCTCTCACATAATTGGACGGCACAATGACAGACGTCGTATGTTCCAACCATTCTTTCGAAGACTTCCAATAATTTCGTATATAGGTTCCGGTTGTAAACGGGGGCACAAAATCCAAAATCGTCGTATCATGATACGTGCAAATCGTAGGACGGTTAATAGGCTTGAATTTCATTTGATGAGGCCAAAAATAATAGACGACATGACAGTCATGATAAAAAGAGGTTCCTTCTGGACTCTGTATATCTCCATCAAAATATGCGATTTCGATGTTTGCGCAGGTGTGGCCAAGCTCATCAAATGGTGCGATGGCTTGCATTTGCGAAGAAACAACCAACCGAATCAGTTCCATATCATCCTGTCGGGCGATCGCCGGAAGCAAGTTGGAAAGTAATCGTGTCCCTCCACCGAACGACATTGTTGTACACCAAATGAGAATTCGCATTTGCAACCATCCTTTATTCAATGATAAGGGAATTTTCCAACCTGAAAAATCCATGGACCGTCGGAATTCCGCCATGAATCATTCAGGTGAATTGTTATGCCCTGTTATGCATCTACCAAGGAAATTGCCGAGGAATCCCCCTTGGGCAAGGTGCGGTTGCAGCAGGATTGAAGGGGGCATTGTAGACCTCAGATCCAATAGGTCCCCCCCATTTTTTCGCATAATACGCTTCCCATTCAGGCCATAATTGTAGGGTTTGCAAGTGAAGCTGCGGATCGGATTTTATGGTATTGCTGCCGCCGTTGTGATGTGTAATCGGGAGGTTGGTTTCATACATATCATAGCCTGCAAGCAGAGTACGGTAGCAGAAGTCGACATCTGAAAAATAATCCGGCCACGTCGTATCCCAGTAGCCAATCGTTCCCACGGCTTGTACGTTAATGGCAAAAAGTAAAAATCCACTGGCACAGGTAATCCCCCAATTTGCCCCAGTATTTTTCAGTTTGGTTAATGCTGATATAAACGTACTTGCGGTATGGGGATGTGCTTCAGCATCATTATGCATGAATATGACGGCATCTGCCCCCTGTTGTTGCCCCATTTGCAGAAGAAGATTCATAGACTGCGTGAAGCTTAATGGAGTAGGGGATGGATATATATGAACACCAGGTGGAAAGGGTTGTTCGTGCTGTAAGGAGTGATGAGGCGTGTTGTCAAAGATGATCGTATGCGCCCATAATGGCTCGATGCTTTGAATGGCTAGGCGAAGTAAGTCAAGGTTATTGCGATAGAAAAAAGCGAAGATATATTTCATAGGACACCTCCTTTGTTGTCTATACATGTTTTTAAGTTATGATGGCTCTGTCATATTGTTTTTCCACCATTTGATCGTGTCTTCAAGACCTTGATGTAGGTTTACTTTTGGCGTCCAACCCAGTTCTTGTAGCTTGTGGATTCGACCTTCAACGAGCGGCATTTCAGCATGAGATATTGGTAAAGCCCCGTACTGAATTAGCTCTGGCTTTCCGATACGTTGTGATATTTGCTGAAGAACCTCCTTAATCGAAACGGCTGTCCCTGATGCGATATTGACAGGACCTTCGACATTGCTCATTAATATGGAAATAAAAGCTTCAGCAACGTCTTGCGCAAACAAGAAATCTCTTCGATGCTTCCCATCTGTGCAGCGAATCTCTTGGTTAAGCAGGAGGGAGCGAATGGCATAAGGGATTAGCCGGTTTGACTTTTCATATGGACCATACGCGAAAAAAATTCTCCCCCAAGCACAGCTTAGACCGGTCTGTTTCGAGAAATCTTCGATTAATGCACGGGCGTAGTTTTTGCAGACAGCATAGGGTGAGCTATAAGTTAGCGGTGATAGATCCTCTATAAGTGTGTTTTCTCCCCATTCGTATTCAGCGCATGTCCCAGCGGTTACCATCCTCTGCCCGCCATGGTCATAGAAATGCCTCATTAAACATAAGGATGCCTCCACCCACTGAAAGTTGGTCAATGAATTCCAATACACACCAGGGGTAGCTTCCCAAGCCAGATGCAGGAGATGTGTGGGTTTGACAGAGTTCATAAACCTTCCGACATCATCTGCATGAAATAAATTAACTTGGTGCCAATGAATCCCGTTAAAGGGTACCTCCATCTTTTGTCTACTAATCGCGTGTATCTCTATCGAGTGCTGCATTAATAAAGGGAGGACATGCTTTCCGACAAAACCGCTCGCTCCGGTAATTACAAGGATCATTTTTTTATCACCTTTTGAATTATTTATTCGATGCATCTATGAAACCTTATCTTATAATCTATTCTTCTCTTTCATGAAAAGTGACGGAATTCGCTAGAATGGTTAGAAATAACAGAAAACGTATATATCCATTTCTTTGTATTTATGGATAAACATTGAACTTTCGGCTAAAGCGCCCTGACTTATAAACGTACTGCTGAATATGGTGTCAGATAGACTAGTTTGTTAGTCGGGTTTTCTACCCGTTACACGTGGAAATGCGAACTGGAGGGGAAGGAATGTGCGATTAGTATTGTTATCCGGTGGTTCAGGGAAACGGTTATGGCCGTTAAGCAACGATGCAAGGTCCAAGCAATTTCTTAAAGTACTCGTGAATGATAAAGGACAATATGAATCGATGATTCAACGCGTTTGGCGTCAACTTCAAGATGCAGGATTGGCGGATCATACATTAATTGCGACGAGCAGCGCACAGCGAGAAATTGTATTCAACCAAATCGAAGGGCATGTGAACGTCGTGGTGGAGCCGGATCGACGAGATACGTTCGCAGCGATCGTGCTCTCTGCCTTATATATGCGTGCTGAACAGGGAATGGATGCGAATGAAGTCATCACGGTCATGCCCGTGGATCCATTCGTGGAGGCCTCTTTTTTTGACAGAATCCAGGATATGGAGTCCGCGTTGAACGATGCGTCTGCCGACTTAGCGTTAATCGGGGTAAGGCCGTCCTATCCTGCGGAGATCTATGGATATATTGTTCCTCATCAAAGTGACGGCAAACGGTATAAGCGGGTGAATTATTTCAAGGAAAAGCCGGACGAGGCGTTAGCGACTAAGCTTTTGCAAGAACATGCATTATGGAACTGCGGCGTTTTTTCGTTTCGATTGAGTTTTATTCTTTCTATTCTTGAAAAGAAGGGTCTGCCGACCGATTATCACGCTTTTCTGGCCGGCTACAAGCAATTGAATAGCAATAGCTTCGATTATGAAGTGGTCGAACATACACGCCGTATTATTGTTCTGCCTTTTGAAGGGTTCTGGAAAGATCTTGGCACATGGGACACGCTCACGGATGAAATTGAGAATCCAGTCGTAGGCAAAGGCATCATTAAAAATAAAGATCCCCATACATGCGCTAACAATCATATCGTGAACGAATTGGATATTCCCGTTGCTGTCATTGGTTTATCCGACGTCATCGTTGCAGCGAGTCCGGATGGCATTCTGGTTAGCACCAAGGAGGCAAGTCCGCAAGTCAAAGGAATCGTCCATGAGTTTGAAAGCAAGCCGATGTATGTTGAGCGTCGATGGGGATGGTACCGAATCATCGATTTTTATCAATCTGAGGACGGATTGGAAGTGAACACGCGCAGAATACAAATCAAAGCGGGTAAAAACTTAAGTTATCATACCCATCATCATCGGAAAGAACTATGGACCATCCTTCGTGGAGAAGCACAAGTCATGATTGGAGACCAGCTGCTGAGTGTAAAAGCGTGCGATACCATTCAAATTGATGCAGGGATAGGACACGCAATGAAGGCCATTACGGATCTAGAGTTCATTGAAGTACAAATGGGACATGATATCACAGAGCAGGATATTACTCGAATCTTCTTAGAATGGAAAGATATACTGGAATTGGGGTTGATATGATTTATTATTTCTTTATGTGGGAAATTTGATAATTTTATATTCATACGGATATGGTTGGTTTATTATGGAAAGGTGGGATTTATTATTTAGGGAGGAATATTATGTCTGATTCAAATTGGAGTCCAAATCCAGATCCACAATTACACCGGCAGCCCAAATCATCTCTTGATTTGCAGCTCATCGTACAATTACTCCGAAATCCATTAACGAGCTTATCTCTGAACCCGGCAACGCAGTGGTTATATGGAGTTCTAGGTATTGCAGCATCCATTGTAGGGTTTGCTTTATGGACAACGACATCCGTTACGTCCATTTTCGCTTTGTTCTTGAATCCTTTGGCGGGTCTCGGGATCGGCAGAGGTTTAGGCTTTAGTATTTACGCAGGCACATTTGTAAGAATGATTGTTCTTGCACTGGTTTCGCAGGGTGTACTTATCGGATCCATTTGGATCTTCGGCAATTGGTTAAGCGGCAAAAAGCAGGATTGGCGAAACCTGGTAACTTATTTAGGTGGCGTACAATGGCTGTTCGGCGGAGCGTTTATCGTTGCTGCCATCATTGGATTATTGCTTGGTCAGATCGGGTTTCTTATCGCGAGTATTGCCTTAGTTCTTACCATCATATTTATTGTGCTTACTTCATTAGAGTGTTATACATTTGTTTCGACAGAACGTAAATCACAATTTCTCGTCTATTCCATCGGTGTGTATATACTTATTGTTGGAATCTTATCAACAGGATTAACGAGATCGATCATCTAAATACCGATTCAAATTCATGGTTGCAAAAGAAACAATTCATGCAAAAGCAACAAGTTCCTACACATGCATAAGCAACAATATCGTACACATATAAAAGAAACAATATCCTACGCACCAAATCATCCTGCTGTTAAGCGCAGTGAATGATTTGGTGTTTTTGTTGTGCAAAGATCATTTCCTATACTGCCAATTTCCTCACAGGATAGCGCATACCCCGCTTACGCATGCTATGTCTTGTTCGACTTTAAACCAATTGGATGGAGGATGGTTATGCGTAGCGTAAAAACAGTGGGTATCTGTTTAACAGCAGCAGCAATCATGATCGGTGCTATGGGAGTAACGGGATGCTCTAACAATGCAGCGAACAAAGTGAAGACGAACAGTTTGGATGGCCGTAATAATATTGCACCTTATTCCACGTACAATCGCGGTACTGTGAATCCACTCGGTACTGGCACAAATGCTAGCCGAATCGGCACCAATAACGCCATGGAGTGGAGCCAGAAAGCTGCGGATCAAATCGTGAAGATTCCTGGTGTCAAAACGGCTCGCGTCATTCTCATGAATCGTGATGCTTATGTTGCAGTGACCTTGGACAACAAAGTAACGCCAAAATCCACGGCGGTTCCTCATCATCGTGGTGGCGGTGTGACACCGCGTTCACTAACCGGTAATATGACGGGTATAGATGGTGTGCGTGGCACAACTGGCACAACGGGCACACCTGGCGCACCTGGCGCACCTGGTGCACCTGGCACATATGGTACTCGTGGGATAACTGGCATGCCTGGCATACCTGGCACACCAGGCACATATGGTCCTCGTGGCACAGATGGTGGTATGCACGGCATGAATTATGGAACGAACTATCGTTCTAATAATACCTCCACCTATGGAACTAACTATGGCTCCATGTCTGGATTGGATGGCCGTCATCCTTCTACCGTTCGTCCTTACAATGCGACGAACCCATTGGCGAACCCAACCCGTGGAACGAATCCAACGACACGATCCGCAAGTCATGATGTGACTGTGACAGACGCATTGAAGCTAAAAATTGCGCATGCTGTGAAACACAGCGTTCCGCAAGTGAATAATGTCTATGTCTCCGCGAATCCTGACTTTGTCTCACGCATTAACGGATATGCGAATCAATTCCGTAATGGGAATCCGATTACAGGTATTGGCGAAGAATTTACTGCGTTGATTAACCGTATCTTCCCTGCCCGTACAGGAACAACGGTTACACCGAACTCGTACAATCCTTCGACCTATCGGAATCCAAGTAACATGAATGTACCGATGAAGCCATCCACGTACCGTTAGGTGCTAGATCAATCTAGGTATTCATGACTGCCCATTTTTAATGATTACCGCACCAATAGTTTGCCCCCTTCATAGTATGAATTTGACTGTATCCCTTAACCTTGTTACACCATAAAATCCCGAGCAAGGAGGGGTGACACTATTGAAGGGTAGGGGCAACATGGAAGAACCCTTTGTTCGCAAAGGGTTTTTTTATGCTATAAAAAAGGCGTTGGCGGGCCATTGGCGGCATATATTGTGAAGTAAGGTTTACATGACTTCATAGCTTAACGGGCAGAAGGAGGGGATTCGATGCCGGTGTATAAGAATCGCAAAGCGAAGCGAAACCCTTGGTACATTGAGTTCGAAGCGGGTAAAGATCCTGCAACAGGGCAGCGGAGGCGTTACAAAAAGCGGGGATATGGTACTAAAAAAGAAGCTGAGCTGGCTTTGGCGAAGTGGCGTTACGAGCTGGCGTTGATGGAGGAGGGGAGTGAACAGGAACATAAAGGCATAGATGCTGCACTCCATTCTGCCAAGATCGACGCCAATACCACGATGAATTTTAGAGTATACGCAAATCAATGGCTGGAATACCGCCATCACCTGAGTGACAATACCAGAGAATTATATCAATCCATGCTGCGGACGCATTTAATTCCTTCCTTAGGTACATTATCTCTGCGCCGAATTACGTCGTCCGATATTCAGCAGTTCGTTCAAGATTTACATGGCAAAGGGTTGTCGGATTCCACGATTAAGCGTATCTTTTCGCTGCTGCATGCCATTCTTCAAGCGGCTGTCAAAACGGAGTTGGTTTCCCGTAATGTGGCTGCTGTCGTGGAGAAGCCGACGATTCGCCGCCGCCCCTTTACCGTATGGTCATTAGATCAGATCAAGTTCTTTCTTCATCGCTTGCAAGAAGAGGGAGGGCGGTATGCCATTGTCTTTGCCCTTGCGATTCTAACCGGCATGAGGCAAGGTGAAATCCTGGGATTGCGTTGGCAAGACATCGATTTCGATGAGCGAGTCATTCGCATGCAGCAGACCTTAACGCATCGGGGGACATCCTTTCAATCGGGCGGAAAAACAGCGAAGAGCATACGGGTGATTGCCCTAACACAAGAGACGATCCGATGGCTCCAGGCACATCGGCGAGAACAATTCGCACAGCAGCCACATGCAGAACTTGTCATTAGTAAACCAGAAGGAGGACCGTTGACACCTAGGGTATTACATCGCTTATGGCAGCAAATACTACATCAATGGCAGCTGCCTAGAATTACGTTTCACGATTTACGACATACCCACGCGAGCATTCTGCTGCAACAAGGCGTTCATCCTAAAGTGGTCTCCGAAAGGCTTGGACATTCCTCCGTTCATATGACGCTTAATACGTACTCCCATCTCCTTCCCCACCTTCAGCACGATATGGTCGAACCTTTGGATCATCTGTTATTTTCCAAAACATAAAAAACAGCCCCGAGGAGAGTCGGGACTGCATTATGAAAAGAGAAAGAGAAACCATGAATGATCTTAGTTGTGAAGAGATTTAGTTCTTGGCTTGATTCCCTTTTACCCATATGGATTGCAGATTCAAATCTGCATCTAACAACAAGATGTCGGCTTGTTTGCCTACGCCAATGCTGCCAGTACGATCTTCGATGCGAAGTTGTTTCGCTGCATTATAGCTTGTTAACAATACAGCTTCAGGAACACTGCAGCCAACCATATTGACCATGTTCTTGAATGCTTGGATCATCGTAAGCAAGCTGCCTGCTAAGGAACCGCCATCTTTCAAGCGAGCCTCGCCATTCTTCGCGATAACAGGCAATCCGCCAAGATCGTATTCACCGTCACCAAGACCTGCTGCAGACATCGCATCGGTAATGACGACGAGATTATTGTTGTTTTTGCATTTCACGAGTACTTTCATCGCCGCCGGATGAACATGGATGCCGTCAGCAATCAATTCGGCGATGATGCGATCATCGCTAAGGACAGCTCCAACGGTTCCAGGTGCGCGATGCGTGAGCGGTGTCATTGCATTGTAGGTATGCACAGCTTGATTTAAGCCAGCCTCTACTGCAGTCTCTATCTCATCATACGTTGCATCGGTGTGCGCCGCTGCGACATTTATCCCATTGGCGCGAGCCCATTCAATAGCTGGAATGGCCCCGTTACGTTCTGGAGCAAGTGAAATTTGCTTAATTACACCTGGATATTTGGTATTCCAAGCATCGAGCCAATCGACACGAGCTTCAATCATGTATGCTGGATTCTGTGCACCTTTGTATTTTGGATTAATAAAAGGTCCTTCCATATGAACCCCATGAACTTGGGCATACGGCATCGGCTGATTCATATATTCATAGACTTCGGCTAAGACACGTTCAATGGCATCATGGGATTGCGTCATCGTCGTCGCATGAATGGTTGTCGTTCCTTGGCTTAAATGGAATTTCGTAATGGTATCCAGCACTTCTTTGCTAGAGTCCATAAAGTCAGCTCCGTATCCACCATGCACGTGGACATCGATAAATCCTGGAATGACCCAACCACCTTTGGCATCAACGGCATCCTGCTGCCATGTGGCAAGATCGGCAGCGGGGGCTTCGGCTTGTGTTCCTACGAACACGATGGTTCCATTTTCAATACGTACACAACCTTGTTCAATGACACCCTGAAGTGTTACAACTTTGGCGTTCGTAATGAAGAAGCTGCTCATGCTAATTCACCTGCCGCTTCTTTATCTAGAAGAACGACGACGTTGGAATGGGTCTGTAATAAGGATGCTGGGCAATCGGTTGTGATTGGTCCTTGAAGCGCGCGTTTGACAATAGCTGCTTTATCGCGGCCGCGAACCACGAGCATAATCATTTTGGCTTTCAGAATCGTACCCACACCCATGGTGATGGCTTGCGTTGGCACTTCATCAATCGAGTTGAAGAAACGAGCGTTCGCTTCACGTGTGGATTCTTTCAATTGAACAAGGTGTGTGCCGCTGCTAAGCACTTCATCAGGCTCGTTGAACCCGATATGACCGTTATGGCCAAGGCCAAGGATTTGCAGATCAATTTGCTTCGATGTCGACATCATTTCATCATAGCGAGCGCCTTCGGATGCAAGATCCGCTGCATTCCCGTTAGGTACATACGTTTGTTCCAATGGAATATCGATATGATTGAACAATTGGTTGTTCATGAAGGTACGGTAGCTCTCCGGATGACCTTCCGGCAATCCTACATATTCATCCAAGTTAAAGGATGTTACATGCTTGAAGCTGACATGTCCATTTTGATACGTACGAATAAGTTCTTGGTAAATCCCAATCGGTGTGCTGCCTGTTGCAAGTCCGAGTACGGCATAAGGGTTCGTCTGCACCAAGCTTGCAATAATGTTCCCGCCTACCTTGTTCAGTTCTTCATTCGTTTCAAAAGTTAAAATGTTCATTCCGTATTACCTCCCTTTATCGTTGCGGTACTTCTGTACCATTTCATAAGATCGTTCGATCCGTGGAATATAGCGCGTATATTGCTCGCTCACGAGACCAGAGAACAGGATATCAATGACATGCAGCTGCGCAATCCGCGAGGCCATATCCCCCCGCCGCATTCCTGCCTCCAAGGTGGAGGTGAACAATGGGACGTCGGACATATTGGATAAGGTGGAACTGCCGTATTTTGTTAATGAAATCGTGGTGGCTCCGTTCTCCTTCGCGCATTTTAAGGCATCAATCGTTTCTTGCGTCTCGCCGGAGTGGGATATCGCAATGGCTACATCCCCGGCGTTTAAATTGGAAGCTGATATGATTTGTAAGTGTGAATCCGCGCTGTAACGCGCTCTTTTGCCGACAAGTCCTAATTTATAGCACAAATCCTGTGCTACAATCCCTGAGGTCGCCATCCCATAGACATCGACGGTTTTCGCATCTCGTAATACATCCAGCGCGCGCGTCAATTGATTCAAATCCAGAAGGCGCGTTGTATCGACGATAGAACGGATGTGATTGGCTTCAATCGCTGCAACAACACTTGTAAGCGGGTTGCCGGCAACGATGTCTTGGTACTCCTGCGAGGGATCTTTCTGCGCCAGATCTGCAGCAAGTCGCATCTTGAAATCCGGGAATCCGCGAAAATGAAGCGATTTACAGAATCTCGTCACGGTCGCAGCGCTTGTCGTCGATTGCTCCGCAAGCTCGGTAATGCCCATATTCACTACGTTTCCCGGAAAGCTCAGGATATAATCGGCAAGCTTCCGTTCTTGCTGGTGAAAGGTGTCAAGCTGCTGTTCAATGGCATATAAAATGCTAGACATGCGTGCCACCCCTCTTCATGAAAATAATTTTAATATTTATATAAATAATGACGAAAATAATTTCAATATCATCATAAAATATTCGAACTAGTTTTTCAATAGGTTTTGTGAAAATTCACAGATGCGCTGAGCAAGACCGTAAGATTTATTTAAGAAATAAGAAACAGATGCGTAAGAATTCACTGCTACAATAAATGTAATCAAACACTTGTTCAGGAGGTGAGTTGGTAGATGCTGCAGCTGATTCGCTTAGAACTAAGGAAAACAGCAATGGGCTGGTATGTGAACACTGCACTCCTTGTGAATCTAGTCATCGCCCTTTTCATGGGCGTTGGAGGCTATGTCATTCATTCCAAAGGTTTGATCCTATCCATTAGCTTCGAAGAGGTGTTCAGCGCGATAGGCGCTGCTGTTCGAGCCCTATTTACAATCATTGCCTCTGTGCTCATTTCGAAGCTTGTCCTTGAAGAATACAAGAATCGTACGATAACGATTATGTTCGCTTACCCCATCTGTCGCCGGACACTGTTGGCTGTCAAGCTATTCATGATTTGCGGTATTACGTTCGTAGCGATCGTACTATCGACGATAGTTGCGATAACGGCGTTCTGTGGCATAAATGCCTACTTTGATTTCATTCCGATTTCATTCACGGCAAGCAATCTTATGGTGTTAGGGTTTAGTGTCATTACCTTTGCCTTGACAGCAACGGGGACAAGCTTTATTGCCTTACTATTCGGAATGCGCAAGCATTCCGTAGCCGATACGATGAGTTCTTCCATTTTAGTAGCAGCTTCCATGAACACATTTTTCATGGAGAAGTCTGTCATTACACAGGTAGGGATTCCGATGTTTCTGGCGGTCATAGGCATTGGATGTGCTGCGGTAGTTTTTCGTAATGTAGAGACCGTCGATGTGGCTTAAACGAAATTCAGACCGATTATTTAGGAGGAATATAGGATGAAAGCAAATCAAATTTTAAAGTGGATCTTTCTACTCAGTATTGTAGGTATGGCGATGAATGGTATTCTTTATTCGAATACGGGGGAGAGAGGAGTTTTCATAGGTATCATCAGTGCGGCTGTGCTTGGAGTCGTTTCTGGAATTGGAATATTAATCACGAGAAAGCGTTAGAAATATCAAAGGATACCTTATTCGGAACCGCATCACTCCGGTAAGAGAGAGAATCTGAAGGGATCCTTCGCTGCGGTTATGGTTATGGACCGCCCGTTTGGAGGGCACTGAAAAAGTAGCTTCATCCTAAACAAGACAGCCTTCCTCGATTTTGTTTCCTCTGGATAAGCCTTGTTATTCAGCTATAATGGATGAATACAATATAGGACGTCCGAATGATCTTTGTTTATCATCTATGTTGGATATATGTAGGATAAGAGCCACGAATTCAAGAATATTGGCGTTTTTCATCCTTTTTTATTGGATATATACATTATAGAAGCTTAAATGTATGCAAATCCGTTAAAGTTAATGGATTTATACAACATAGATAACTTCATCAGCAACTCCTTTAACATCTTCAACTTCATTAACATCGTTATAGTTAAAACATAAATTTTTCAGTGCCCTCTTTTTTGAACGGGGATGGAAATGCCCATTTTCCACAAGAAAACTTGATTCTCAGATTGCTTGTTAACCGTTTTTTCTTCTACGAGACGAGATCCACCGAAAAAATAGCCCTCAGCTGACGCCGAGGGCTATTTTTTCGCAGGAGAATTACATGATGCTAGTAAGAGGTGTCCTTCTGGTCATTTTCGCTTAAAAACATAGCTTTTTTAATAGTGGCGTTCCCTAAATAGCGGCATAATGTGTTTAAGCTCATCTTCGCGAGTGTTACGTGAGAAATGGAGGAAACCTAGATGACGACGACTTGCCAGACTACAAGACAAGCAGTACCCGCATCGTTATTATGGAAAACCGTATCTGAAGATTGCAATCTAGCTTGCGATTATTGCTACTACAGCTCTTGTAAGGGACAGCCTTCTCCAGAAATCCGCAGGATTGAGGATTCACTACTGCAGAAGGTCATTCGAGAGATGATGGAACAATCGCGCGGGTTCGCTTCCTTTGCTTGGCAGGGGGGAGAACCGCTGCTTGCAGGGTTGGATTTTTTCCAAAAAGTCGTTCAATTGCAGGCACAATATGCGCCTAGAAATACCGTGATCAGCAATGCGTTACAGACGAATGGCACTTTAATTAATCCGGCTTGGGCAGCGTTTTTCCGTCAGTATTCTTTTCTTATTGGGGTAAGTATGGACGGTCCGGCATGGATTCATGATCAGCGTAGAAAAACAGGCTCAGGCGCGGGGTCCTATGCTAGCGTGATGCGAGGCATCGAAGTGCTTCGTCAAGAAAAGGTAGAATTTAATATACTCACAGTCATTCATGAGACGAACGTATTGGAGAGCGCGGCATTAACCGAGTGGATTGACCAGAATAGATTCAAATATGTACAGTTCATACCTGGAATGGACTTTCGTTCTCAGGATGTAGGGGCAGAGGGCAAATATTTGATCACGCCCAAGCAATACGGACAGTTTTTATGCGAGATTCTGGACTGGTGGTACCGAGATGGGGAGCCAGACGTTTCCGTTCGGATCTTGGATAATTGGTTGCAGCGGTTAATTGGGGAAGAAGCGGAATCTTGCATTCATCGATCAGAATGTCCTTCTGTGCTTGTTATGGAACAGAATGGAGCTGCGTATCCGTGTGATTTCTATATTCACGATGATTATCGGCTTGGCGCAGCGGGTGAACAGTCTCTCGCATCCATGATGCTAGACACCTCTTGGGAGAAGTTTCGGTCACAGAAGGGGAATCTAGCAGATGCGTGTCGATCTTGTGCGTATTTGCATTATTGTCATGGCGGTTGCCCACGTAATCGCGTTCAGGGTTTTGATCATGATAAACCGGGACAAGACTATTTATGCGAGAGTTACCGGATGCTTTATGCATATGGTGAAGAACGGATGCGCAAGCTTGCGAAGAAGATTGTCGCACGACTAGGGCGTAGAATGCCTGCGCGGAATGAACTCTGTTTATGCGGAAGCGGTCGTAAATATAAGCAGTGTTGTGGGCATTGATTCGTAAACCTCTCATATAAGCCTATCAAATAGCTGGTCCTGAGTTTTCGGGAATCGGCTTTTTTGTTGTTGCAAAGAAAAAACAAAGGAAATTCACAGATTGGAATAAGAACGTTTGTTCGTAAAGGTGATAAAGTAATAGCATAGAGATTTGAGGGAAACACGGAACGCCTAATGAAATAAATGAGCATAGACCTCGGCATGAGGCTAATGAAAATCGTAGGCATGGATCGGTGGGATCCTTTGAATCTCTTCTATGGATGAAAAGCAGAAAGGAGGCGGTGCATATGCCGCAGCGTCAGGTAAGAAATGAGGTGATGACCCATTTTAACGACATTGAATCAGGTAAAGAATTTTATTTTTCTACCCGAGCAAGACGGTCCATCTGACTTGCAGCTTACGATGATGATCGGCGCGGTTTCGCAAGCGATCGAAGGATACTGCCGCAGACAATTCGGCCGATCAACGCATACGGAGTGGTATAGCGGAGGTTCCTCTAAGCTGCTGCTTCGGAACTTTCCAGTGCAACAGATTGTTCGCGTGACGACGTTAGCAGGTCAAGAAATCACAAGCTATGAATTGTTAGCTGATACTGGAGAGCTTGTACTGGCCGAAGGATGGCCGAGCGGGGAAGACAATATCAAAATTGAGTATGAAGCTGGGTATGTAACGCCCGATCAAGCCACCGAGACATTGGCAGCGAACTTGCCTGAAAGTATTGAACTTGCTTGTATTCGCTATGTTCAAATGCTGTATGAGGGACAGATCGGGAAGGTATCGGAGCGACTAGGCGATTATGCGGTAACCTATCCGGAGCATTCGGCAGGCAAACTTCCCGCCGTGGTGACGCAGCTTCTCGAGCCAGCCTTGGGACGGTGGTTGTAATGCTTCATTTCATGCAGCAGTCCTGTACGATCCGTCGATTGAAGGTCACATGGGATGAATACAATTCTCCGACCTCTGAGGAATGGATCACATTAGGGAAGGTTCGCAGCCGGTGGAGACGCAAGCAATTTCAAGCACTTGGACCTGACGCGAATGGAGCCAAGCATCAAGTGCGAGAGCGGTATCGGCTGTACCTACCTCTATGGGCAGATATTCAAGCAGGTGATCTGGTCTATGCTCAACATGATCCGGAGCCGTTCGAAGTATCTGCGTCGTGTCGTATCGGAACATCGCATAAGGAAGTGGAAGTCGAACGGGTGCGCAGCCTATGAAGCTGATGACACCCGTTTTATGTTGCACACAAAGGAGCGTGGAAGCATGATGCGGCTTAGTCTAGACGCGATTCGCACGCAATTAAAGGCTATCGCGCCGAGCATTCCGATTTATGTGAAGCCTGTCGCAAGCGGTTTTCGAAAGCCTGCCTTTTATGTACGGCTGATGGAAGGGACCTACGAGGAAACGCATCGTACCGATTATCGCATGCAAGCCAATTGGGAGTTAATCTATTACCCCAAAGAAGATGAAGCAGGACAAGCGGATCCCATCGACATGCTCGAGGTAGCGGATCGCATGCACCAGCATTTTATGGCGCTACCTATACTAAAAGGTTCGGATGGGATCGAGTTTGAACGAACGTCCTTACGCGGAGTTATCCGGTCCGGGGAGTTCGTGCTGCAGCTTGTACTGGATGTCGAGTTAGAGCAAGCAAAAGACGTATTTGACGTGATGAAAGAACTATATATCGAACAATAAGGAGGATTCACATGGGATTACCTAACGTAAATATCGTATTTAAGCAAAAAGCAGCTTCGGCTGTACAACAAGGAGCAGTAGGTGTCGTGGCACTCGTGTTAAAAGATGCATTGGTGACGGAGCTTACCGCATATACGCTTCAAGGATTTGATGAAATGCCGAAAGGGTTGACGGCTGCGAATGAAGGATATGTTCTTCAAGCTTTTATGGGTACGCCAAAACAGGTCAAGCTGATTGTCATTCCGGATCAAGACGCGGACTATACCAAAGCAATGCAATATTTGGAGACCATCTCGTTCAATGTCGTGGCTTTTCCAGGAACAGCTGCAGCTGAAGTTACGGCCTTATCGGTCTGGGCGAAAAATCTGTTCACGAACAAAGAGCGCAAGATCATGGCCGTATTGCCAAATTCGGCTGCGGATCATCCGTCGGTCATTAATTTTGCCACCGATGACATTGAAGTTGGTTCTGCAAAATATACCGCGACACAATACACGGCACGAATTGCGGGGCTTATCGCAGGGTTGCCTTTAACGGTAGCACCGACATTCCAAGTTCTGACGGAAGTGACAAACGTTCCTTCGTTGACCAAAGCTGAAGCAGATGCGGCCGTGAATGCCGGCAAGTTCGTGCTCTACCATGATGGGGAGAAAGTGAAAGTGGCCCGCGGCGTAACGTCGCTTGTAACGACGACAGAAGATCTCGGCGAAGATTGGAAGAAAATCAAAGTCGTTCGCATTCTGAACAAGACCTATCAAGATTTGAAAGAAACGGTGGAAGATTCGTACATTGGGAAGGTGCAGAACAGTTATATGAACAAGCTGCTGCTCGTATCCGCGATGAATGCGTATTTTGAAGCGTTAGAGCAAGAGGGGATTCTGGATCCGGGCAAAAACCGGGCGGAGATTGACATGACCGCACAGCGGACATATCTCAAATCGATTCTAGGTTCAGATGTCGTCGCAGCGATGACCGAACAGCAGGTGAAGGAAGCGAATACGCGCGATAAAGTTTTCCTCACAGCGAAGCAGCGTCCGCTAGACGCGATCGAAGATGTCACATTAACGGTATATCTATAAGGGGGATGTAAGAAATGGCGAATTTTAATGGGGAAAAAGTAATTTCAGGAACATTCGGCGAGGCATGGCTCAATGGGGAGTATATTGCAGAGGTGATGGCGCTTGAGGCGAAAATCGAAATCGAGAAGGAAGATGTGCCGATTGCCGGCAAGTTTGCAACAGACAGTAAGTTCATGGGGTATAAGGGCAGCGGAACATTGCGTATGCATAAAGCCAATTCCCGCATGATTAAGGTGTTGAGCGACAGCTTAAAGAAAGGCATCAATCCGCGAATCCAGATTACTTCTAGTGTGGCGGATCCGTCTGCGGATGGTGCGGAACGTATTTTGATTAAGGATGCGAGCTTTAACGATTTATCCTTGATCAACTGGGAATTGAAGAAGAAGGGTGAGGTGGAAGCGCCGTTTACCTTTACCGATTGGGAAGTGCAGGACTTTATTCAGCCTAGGGGGTAACCTTAGGCTTTTGTTATGACCAAATTTCAAGGAGGAGATCGAATTATGAGTCAACAATCACTAGATCTATTATTAAAAATGGACAAGTCCAAAATGCAGCGCCCAAGCCGAAAAATCGAGCTTAACCGCCTAAGTGTGCTCGCAGGGGAGCCTGTTATTTTTACGTGCCAAGCGTTAACGATGGAGGAGTTCGAAGAAGTTCAGGAGGTCTCCGTTTCTTTTGGCAAAAAAGGAGAGTTAGAAGATTTCAGCACCAATAGTGTGCAGATCTTCACCCTGCTCAAAGGGATCGTGGACCCGAAGCTAACAGATGCGAAGTTGTTGGAATTCTACGGCGCACATACGCCCAAACAGCTCATCGAAGATTCCAAGCTCCTGCTTCCTGGAGAAGTGACACAGCTGTATAACGTCATTTCGGATTTGTCGGGCTTTGGTGAAGAAGCGGTGCAAGAACTAAAAAACGAATAAAATCGGACGGCTACTATGAGATGCTCTATTACTATTGGAGCCGCAAAGGCATTCGCCCAAGCGAGCTTCATAACCTGCCTGCAGGGGAGCAATGGCTGATCCGAGTATTCTATGAGATGGAAATGGAGGAGCGGGAGCGGATTGCGAAGACGGGGAATGTCTGGGCGACGCTCCCGATGTTCTAGAAGGAGGTGAAGTAAAGAATGGCATGCAGTTCATGTAATAAAGCAAGCAGCGGCGGAGCAGCGAACATTTCGCTGAAGCATACGCTTTTTCAAGTGCAGATGGTACAGCGGCAGGTGGACCTGCTGAAGAAATCGATGCGGAACATGCAGATGAATATTCATGTCAAGACGGATATCGTGCGCAAGCAGGTATTGGATTATAAGGCGAAGATCGAGCGTGACGCGAAGTTCAAGTTCGATTTCGAAATGAATGTGGAGCCGAAGATTATTCTGAATCTAAAAGAAATGATTAAGAATACGCTGATCTTCATTGGGGCACTCGCATTGCTCAAACTGGCGGTTAAGAAGCTTGGCAGCGGTATTGCGGTGGAGCCGAAGATTAATCTGAATCTAAAAGAAATGATTAAGAATACGCTGATCTTTATTGGGGAACTTGCGTTGCTCAAGCTGGCGATTAAGAAGCTTGGCAGCGGCACCGTGGAGTACAAGATCAAATGTGTTATAGAAAAATGCAAGCCGCCGAAGAGAACAAAGGTGCAGCTTGTGAAGCCGAAATGTCTGAAGCCAAAGGCTGCCGGAGGAGGCAGTACAGATGGAATTGACCTGCCGCCAAGAAGTGTAAAACACGGTAGTCGACGCAAAAAAACGGCCGGAAGCGGTGGTAAGAGTAAAGGCGGCGGTCTATTCAGTGGGCTTGGTAAAGGGCTCGGCGGTATTGGAAAGATGTTAAACCCATTCAAAATCATTGGTAAAGTGATTCCGATGTTCCGCTTGCTAGGCCCTGTGATTTCGAAGTTATCCCCTCTCCTTATTAAGCTGGGGGACGCGTTCCTGAAAGGAATGGGGAAAAGCTCGGGCGTGATTGAGACGGCGAAAAAACTGCTGGATTCATTCCAACAAGTACTCGTGAATCTGTTCACGGTCGCGGGTCAGCGGTTTGCTCAATTTTTAGCTTGGTTGCAACCAAAGCTGCCAGCGATAACGGGATTCATCTCCGGCGTCATCGCGCAGGCTGTGCAGACATTTGCGCCATTGCTTCCGCCAATTATGCAGATATTCCAGAGCGTTTTTGGTTGGGTCGTGGAGAATATGCCTGTCTTCCAAGCGGCGATTGGGTCGGTATTTAGCGCATTAGCACCTGTTATTCAGACCGTCGTTAGCGTGTTCCAGATGCTCTGGGGGATTTGGATGGAGGCATGGCCAACGATCCAGTCCATTCTGGAGTCTGTGTGGGGTGTGGTGAAGCCGATTTTTGATGTCTTCACAACGGTCGTACAAATCTTGATGGAAGTCGTTCAAAAGTTGTGGGATAACCTGAAACCTGTATTTGAGATGATCTGGGGCGCTCTGAAGCCCATTATTGACGGAATTGGAGAAATGGCCGGCGTCTTCGGCGATTCGCTGAATTGGGTCCTGGAGAAAATAAGCGGCAAGCCTAGCGGCGGGGGAGGATCAAGCGAATCCGATCCGAGCAAGAAACATGCAGCAGGATTACTCACGGTCCCGCGGGATAATTATCCCGCCTTACTGCATCGGAACGAAGCGGTCTTAACGGCTCAAGAGGCAAATCAATATCGCAACGGTCGAAGCGGTGGCGGGATCACGATCAATCTGAACAATCCGGTAGCGCGCGAAGAGGCAGATTTTAAAAAATGGTCGGTCATGCTTCGTACGGAATTAGAAAGTGCCGGGTTCAATATGGCTTAAGGGGGACGTGTAATGATTGAATTTTGGCTTACGTTTAATAACAATGAAGAATCCATTTGGTTGCCCGTCCCGCCGCAGACCTTTGAGGTTCAGACGGGTTTGTGCAATTCAACTGTGACGATTCATGAGCTGGGTGAACTTATGCTGACGGGAAAAAGACGGCTGAAGACGATTACGATCAGCAGTTATTTTCCCATCGTCTATGATGGCCTAGGACAATACCAAGCGGCGCCGCCCCCAAGCGGGTTGATCAAGATGATCGAACGTTGGCGAGATACACAGAAGCCGCTGCGGCTGTTGATTTTGGGACGCGGATTGACGGTGAACGAGGCGATGGTAATTGAGAACTTCTCTTTTTCCCAGAAAAATGGGCCGGAGGATGTCTACTTCACCTTGGACTTGAAGGAATATCGGTTTACGAAAGTAAAAACGCTCCCGCTGACCGCAAAGGAGGCGAACGAGCTTCGTCCAAGACCCGCAGACAAACCGATTCCGAAGATTTATGTGGTGCAAAAGGGAGATACCTTCAAGAAAATCTCCAAAAAAGTATATGGAACCGAATCCAGATATATTGAAATTCAGCGGATTACGAAGATTGTCGATGAGAGGAAATTGACGGTAGGAATGAAGATTGTCTTAGGCGGTTAGGAGGGAGGAGCATGCAAATATTTCATATTTCCAGGTCGGGGCAGAAATCTGACATTACCGATTTGTTAATTCGCACGACATGGAGCGGGGATATCAAAGAGGTGGCGCGTAAGCTGGAAGTATCGGTTGCCGTGAACACGAATGATCCCTATTTTCCTAAGCTGTACATGGATCTGGGCGAAATGTTGGTTCTATTCGACGATACGGGGAAGGAATTGTGGCGCGGTTATATTTTTGCGAAGAGCAAGTCGTTGACAGGGACGGAGACGGCCTATACGGCATATGACGGGCTCATTTATTTGACGAAATCGAAGATTTCGAAAAACTTCAAGAGTATGACTGCAGAGCAAATTACCAAGCTGTTGTGTACCGAATTCGGTGTTCCAACGGGGCAGCTTGCCGCGACGAATAAGCCGCAGTCCTTCGTCCATCATGCGAAAACCGTGTACGAAGCGATTATGACAGGCTATACGTTGGCATCCCATTCGACGAATCGGAAGTATATGCCGAGGATGCGGGAAGGGAAACTGGATGTCGTACTTCTAGGGGGGCAAGTAGCGAAGCGAATTTTGACGGCGGAGACGGATCTGTTGGAGTCTACGTATGACGAGAGCATCGATGCGATGGTGAACCGCGTATTAATCGTGAACGATAAAGGCGGTTTGGAGAAAATTGTGGAGCAAGAGTTGTGGCGCAAGAATTACGGCTTGCTGCAGGACGTGTACCAGAGGGAACAAGGGAAAGATGCGAATCAAGAAGCGCGATCGAAGTTATACGGGATGGATCGATGTGTTTCTGTGCAAGTATTGGGCGGAAAAGACGCCTACGATCTTGTTGCAGGCAATGCCGTGCAGATGATCGAGCATGTGACCGGGCTAACCGGTCTTTTTTATATCGAGAATGATGCCCATTCGTTCGAAAACGGCACGCATACGTTAAATCTTCGGCTCAATTTCGAGAGCGTCATGGATACGTATGAGCCGGAAGCACAGGGGGTGTAGTGGATGTCGGATTTATCTTGGCTGGTTCAATTTATTCGGGATCAGGGAACAAAGGATCGACCGCCGACCCTGCTGCTTGGGCAAGTGAAAAGTGCGATCCCATCTCTTGTCGTGCAAACGCAGGGAATGGAGTTGGATCAGGAAGATCTACTGGTCGCGGCTGATTTAATGTTAAAGGACGCCTTATTGTCAGGAGATACAGTGGCCCTCATGCCGCTGGCGCAAGGACAGCAATTTCTTGTATTAAGCAAGGTGGTGAAGTTGAATGAATGAGGTATTTCCGCTGGTTGATATTCCGCCTGAGTTGATGTTATCGAGCCGTGAGGAGCTGCCGATGTTCCGGGAGTATGCGTGGGATTTCAAGAACGATGAGTTCGTTCTGAAGGATGGGCAGCTCGTGCTGCTGGAAGGGCAGGAAGCGTTAAGAGTCTGGATCTATAAGGCGCTTCGAACAGAACGTTATCGGTACATGGCGTATTCGTGGGATTACGGCAACGAAATGGAGCAATTGATCGGGAGTACATTGTCCCAAGCAGTACAGCATAGCGAAGCGGAAAGATATATTCGTGAAACCTTGCTGGCGCTGCCCTATATTCGAGAGATTCGCGATGTGGAGGTCAGTTCGGAAAGGGATCAATTCAAGATCGAGTTTACGGTAGAAACCGTGTATGGGGAGGTGAAGACGCGTGTTTGAACAACAGAACAGCGCTTCGATTTTGACGCGATTGGTAAATGGCTTTAGACCGCAGGGCGTTGCGAAGCAAGAAGGGACGTTTGTCTACGAGGCGATGGCGCCTATGGCGATCGAATTGTCCCAAGCTTATACAGATATGGATCGGGTGTTAACTCAAGGTTTTGCACAGACAAGCACTGGGTCGTATCTGGATCTTCGGGCTGGTGAGCATGGAGTAACGCGCAAACCTCCGATTGCGGCGCATGGCATTGTGCAGGTAAAAGGAGATGTTGGGGTTGTCATTCCAGCAAAGACGGCTTTTGCTACGAAAAATGGATCCATGTTCCTTGCATTAAGCGATGCCGAGATCGGATCCGCTGGGATGGCGTCAGTGAATGTCGTTGCAGCAGAATCAGGAACAAGCGGGAATATCCCGGCGAATGCCATTGTGTCCGTGGTGGGAAGTATTCCAGGGATTCAACTGGTACAGAACGAAAACGCGTTTACGGATGGCTATGATGGGGAGACCGATGAGGCATTGCTTGGTCGATTGTTAACAAAAGTCCGCAAGCCCGCAACTAGCGGGAATTCCAATCAATATCGCCTATGGGCGATGGAAGTGACGGGCATCTCCGATGCCAAGGTGTTCCCTTTGTGGAACGGCAACGGTACGGTAAAAGTTGTTCTTTTGGACGATGAGCGGCGAGCGCCTTCGACGGCTCTTGTGACCGAGGTTACGGAGCATATCGCAGGCGTAAGGCCGATTGGTGCCAACGTGACTGTTGCGGCAGCAACGGAAGTGCCGATGAACCTAGTAGTCGAGGTGGATTTGGTCGCAGGCGTGACGTTGGAGGAAGCGACGGCTTTGATTTCTAGTGAGGTCCAGCGATATCTGAAGGGATTGTCTTTTACGGATCCAATTGTCCGCTTCGCTCGAATCGCCAACGTGATACTGGATACAGCGACCGTTGTCGATTACGGATCACTGAAGATCAATGGGTCAACCGAAAATATCGCCATCCCGGATGGCAGCGTAGCCGTATTAGGGACGGTGACCGTGACGTGAGCGAGACTGTGAAGGAGAAAATGAAGTCCTATTTGCCAAGCTATTTGTCGGGTTCGGAGATTCTTGGCGCAATGCTGGATACAGAGGCGGTTGAGGTTAGCGATGTGAACACATCCATTGAAGATGTGCTGAACCAATTCTATATCGATACCGCCACCTGGGGGCTGGATCGGTGGGAGAAGATGTGCGGCATCGCGACGGACCTGTCGAAGCCGTTGGATCAGAGGCGTAGCGTGATCAAGTCCAAGCTGCGCGGGATTGGGACGGTGACGGTGGAGCATGTGAAGAATGTGGCGGAGGCGTTTGCGAATGGGGAGGTGGATGTGGCGGAAGATGTGGCTCATCACATGATTATCGTCACGTTTGTCGGTAAATTAGGGCGACCTCCGAATATGGATGATATTAAAAATGCACTCCGAGATATTATTCCAGCGCACCTGGGGATTGAATACGTCTTTAAATATTATCTTTACAACGATCTACTTGTAGAAAATAAAAAATATGAGAATCTAACAAAGATTTCATACGAGAATTTAATTAACAAGGGGGTATCTTGATGGCAACAACACCCAAATTAAATCTACCGCTTATTGACCATACGATGATTGCCGATGTCCCGCGGGATATGAATGCTTTAGCGAATGCGTTGGATGCAAAAGTGGAGACGACAGAGGGAGCACAGGCAAAGGCAGATCACGTTAAGACCTACGTAGATACGGAATTATTGGAAACAGCGTCAAAACCGTTAAACCTAAACTACGGTAAGCAGATCGTTGAAGCAGAGAATACGTGTTTGTATGAGCTGACGGGGTTGAAGGGAAGGACGTTGGTGAACCTACTTGGAAGAAGGAGTAATTTTGAGGACGCACTACCAGTGGATAGAAATCCATCTTTGGCAATATTCGAACTAGATGCAGAACGAGTCAATAATCTGCGGAGTTTAAAAATAACAAACAAGCATGCAGCAGATAGACGTTTTATGTCCTTTTTTGATGCAACCTCGGATATTCCCACATTTTACGCAAATAAATATTACCTTTGTGTTGGACATGTAAAACCACTCACAAATCAAACAGTCGTTGAGATGGCAGGAACATCATTCTTATGCCCGACAATAAATACGTGGACAAATGTTGTATTAAAGATTAATCCAACCACAGACAAAATGTCTAAAATAAACATCATAAGTACAACCGTGAATGACGTGGTGAAAATAGCGGGTTTCAGACTCTTAGAGTTATCTAAAGCCGATTATGATGAAATCGCGACAATGACCGACGACCAAGTAGTCGCGAAATACCCATACGTTGATTCGTTACAGAATGTGGCTAATCCGTATGTTATCGGATATGGGGAGAATTTGTTGCCGCCATTTACGGAGTGGTATCCTACCTCACAAATAAACCTGACACCAGTTTCAGCTTATGAAGCTACCGTAAATAAAAAAGATGGGGCTAATTATGCAACCGCAGGGGCTGAGTTAGTCCTCACGCCTAATACAGATGCACGATTCGCTGTTACTAGAACCGCCAATTTCACAGCGGCGGGTACGTATGGCACATATTTGAATGTGTTTTCGGTTGACGGCGCAGGAAACCAGACGCAAATCAGCCTTGCAGACACATCTTATAACACCACTAAGGGGACGCGAGATTTATACTCAACCTTCCGTGTGCCTTCCGACAGTGTGTATATACGTGTGATAGTAGGTGTTGATACAATTTCAACTGGAACATTCACATTCAAAAACCCGGTGATTACACTCGGCACAGTCGCCAAACTGTTCGTACCCCGTCAAGACTCGATGATTAAGCTAACGACGGAACTAGCGTCTAACGTCGACGGTACGGTCACTGACGAATTGTTCGCGAAGGACGGGCAGTATTGGAAGTTGGCGAAGTGGAAGAAGGTATTGTCGGATGGATCGTCTATTTCATCACCCGGCATGACCACAAAAACAGGCTATAAAGTATTAGCTCTTACCCATAATCAAATCGGCGGTCTTCCTGATAATGTCCACGTAAATATTATTGGTGTAAAGTACGATGGAAAAATACTACCGTTCATGGCAGATGCTACCGCTGGTGTAGACGTGGTAAATATTTATAACAAGACTGTGTATATCTCAGTTTCCAACGCAGACAGCGGATGGGGTGACGCCTACACACCGACAGCCGACGAGATCAAGGCGTATTTTAACGGCTATATTATGTTCAATGGCGCAAATGAACAACCGCCGTATAATGGAACAGGCAAAAAGGCATGGATTGCAATAGATGAAGCTTATCTTGGTTCGTCGGCAACACGTACCGAGGTATGTCCGACGAGCCAAGCACCGAAGGTTGGACGTGCATCTTGGCAACCCTACCAGCTACAATACCAACTCGCAACGCCTACCATTGAGCCGATCCCGCACGAAGGCAAGTTAATGTTGCATAATGGTGCGAATCTCATTGAATGCGGTGTAGGCATGGAAGTACACGAACATACCAACCCTGCATTTTCAGTAGCTTACGATACTTATGAAATAAATAGTATCGGTAAGAACCCTTTAGTTGCCGTCAATCCACTAAAGAATAAAGTATCAAAAATTAGAACTGTTTTTCGTAATAGAGTTCCTGATACAAAGTGGATTTCCAATACTGATGAAAATTCAAATGGGGCCATGCGGGTATTTTGTAAGGCTTCGGATTACAACACAACAGCAGTTTACCACGTCACCTATACGCGCCTTGAGAATAACGTCCCATTCACTTCAATCAACGGGCAAGTATCTGGGAATATACGCGGGACGGTGAACGATTTAGTCGATAGCGCGACACAGTTGGATACGCGGTTGAGCATTGTTGAGCGCATGAAAGTCATGAAGGATTCCCACGCGTACATCCACCCAACGTTGTTAAATGGGTGGGTTCCTTACGCTGCGACCGCTGGTGACGATCAATCGTATGATACAGCGCGGTACTATAAGGACGGAACGGGTCGTGTATACATTAGTGGAATCATCAAAGGTGGGGCAATAACAAATGATACGATACTCTTTGTGTTACCAGTCGGGTATCGACCGCATGGACTCGAAACGTTTGCAACTGTTCGACTTCTGTCATCGGATTTAAGCAACTACAAAGAGGAGTTAACGCGAATCGCTGTAACTTCTGCTGGGGACGTCATGATTAAAAACGTGTTAGGAACGGCGGGAAATGCGTGGCTGAATCTCTCCGGTATTTCGTTTCAATCCCAAAAATAAGGAGGAAGCACATGAAAGAAGCAATCATAACAGACCTTAACGGTCTATACGTCGAGCCAACGCTTGTTGCGGATTCCGTGACAGGCGTTTTTGTTATCCAAGAATACCCGAAACCTGAGCCGAATGAAGACGGTACGTTACCGTCGCCCCCAATCGAAGACGTTGAACTAATTGATACGGGGTACACGATAGCCTACGTCGTACCCGCTGGATTTTATAAAGCCAAAGTTCGACGTTGCGGGTTACGAGGCAGCAAAGGAAGCGTATGAGACAGCGCTTGACGCCTATTACGTCGCTCTATCGAAATGGGACGAAGAAAGCGGAGAGGATAAACCTGCGCCGCCAAAAGCAGTGAACGGTTCGGACTTTTGGCACGAAGGATTAGCGCCGGAAGAGATCGAAGAGATGAAACCCGTTCCTGTTCCCGATCCTATTGAAATGCTTGGCGAACAGATGGTACAACGTGAACTTGAGGCGCATGAGTTGCGGACGCAAAACGAGGTCCTTGGCAATCAGATCGTCGAAAAGGACCTGCAAATACTCGATCTTAAAGCGCAGAATGACACAATTAGTGGCAATGTAACGGCGCTGGAATTACGACTACTCGAATTGGAGGCGAAAGCAGATGTTTAAAAATGATTATGAACGATTAGCCTATTACTATGAAAAAGGTTGGGCGAAAGAACCACAACTTCGCCAATATGTTCAGTTTGGGGTTATAACGAATGATGAGTTAGAAGCGATCATCAATAACAATTAAGTAATCTTTCTAATTTTGTAGAGTATCAACTTCAACAACAGCCCTCGGCCATCCGCCGAGGGCTATTTTTCCTAAGGAGAATAAAATAATGGATAAGCTATTTGTTTCTTTATTCGGTGCGGTCTTGGTACCAGGGTTTGAATTTCTATACGGAGGAGGTGGGATGGTGAGGGCGATGATGGTGGCGTTGATCTTTTTTGTATGTTTGGATTGGTTAAGCGGCATTCGGGCCGCACAGAAAGATAGCTCTTATGCAAGCAAGTATGGGATCGATGGCGTATTTCGGACATTTTTCATTCTTTTATTACCAGCTGGCGGCCATTTACTAGATAAAGCCTTCCAAATGCCGGATATCTTATTCGGGGCCTTGGCAGTTGGTGTACTTTATCACAATCTACAATCCATGACAGCGAATGCGATTCGAGCGGGGTGGGGAAACTGGTTCCCGGAGTGGTTGATGGCAAAAATTACAGAGTGGGTGAGCAGCGAACTAGATAAGAAAACACAACGAGCAGAATTGCGGAAGGGAGAATCAAAATGACGAAAATCGTAGTATGGGATCCTGGACATGGAGGGAAAGATCCGGGAGGTGCAGGGTACAACCTGCAAGAAAAAGATGTCGTGCTCAACATTGCGACACAAGCAGCGAAGCTGTTGGAGGAACAATACGAAGATGTCAAAAGTTTAATGACACGATCGACGGATGTGTATGTCGAGCTGAAAGCACGAACGGATTACGCGAATAACGCGAAAGCTGACGTGCTGGTATCTATTCATTGCAATGCCGGAGGCGGCAATGGAGGCTTTGAATCTTTTATATACAACGGCAATGTATCGGATGCAATAATCCAATTTCAACAAAACTTACACAAGTCCATTATTCAAAAACTACAAGCCAATCAGGTTCTCGATCGCGGACCCAAACGGGCAAACCTTCATATGTGCCGGGAGTCCAACATGCCTGCGGTACTAACTGAAAATCTTTTTATCGACGTGGCAAAGGATGCAGCACTATTGAAACAACCAGAGATCATCACGGCAATCGTGCAAGGACATGTCTCTGGCGTAGCGCAATTCCTTGGACTCAAGCCCAAAAACACGGGTGGAGGAAGTTACAATATTTCAACAGACGTGACATTAAGCGTAAACGAACAGCCTATTTCAGACGCGCTGATCATCAACGGAGTTTCGTACGCACCCGTTCGTTCCTTAGGAGAAGCCCTAGGAGCAAGCGTGAACTGGGATGCAGCGAACAAACATATCACTTTGACGAAAAAATAAGAACAAATGTTCTGTAAATGTGTTATAATGGTCTAACCAAGACGAACAAGGAGGGACCTCGATTGGAACAAATGATTATCCCCCAAATGCAGGAATTGGACCGTAAGCGAACACAAGCGGCTGTAGATGACGCGCTGGAAAAGTATCGATTTTTCAAAACGATCACGTTCGAGGCTCGAGAGACGAGTGTTACTGCCTCTTACCAAGATCGTCCGCAAGGGGCGACCAACCATATCACAGATAAGACAGCGGGTATCGCTGTTTATAACGTGGACGAGCCGGAGAAACGCAAGTTATATTGCGAACGAATCGAACAGATCATTGATCATCTTCCTCAACGGGAACGCATCTTAATGGCGGAATTAATCAAGAAGGACCGCGTATATAATTATGTGGTGTATAATCAAGTATTTGATCCGCCTATTAGCGAGTACACATTTTACAAGGTAAAATGGGAGGCGACGAAGAAGCTCGCATACGCCTTAAATATTCAGGTATTCAAAGAGCAATAATCTAAAGTACTCCAATTCCCCCGAACAAGCACGGTTGGCGGCATTTTGGTGGCATAATATGGTTTGAAAATCAACCATGAACAAGCCGAACATGCCCTCAGCCAACCGGCTGCCATTCTTCACGTAAGGGTAGAATCCCTTACCACTCCACTACTATTCCACTAACGAGAAATGCAAAACCTTCCTACACGGAATTACCATTGAAGGGTAGCGACCATAAAAGAAAATCACTTTATTTATAAGGTTTATTAGTGATTATTTTTGGTGACATCGTTTAAATGGTGCTAATTTGGTGTTACTATAGTTGCAAGAACTTCACAATGATTGGAGTGATGGAATTGCCAGTATATAAAGATGGGAAAGCCAAGAAGAATCCCTATTACTTCGTATTCTACTCTGGTAAGTTTGTGAACGGTAAGCGTGAAAGAATTAAGAAACGCGGCTTCAAGACGCAAAAAGAAGCAACATTAGCAATGGCTGCGGCGATGACCGAAAATGAGAATGGGGAGTATAAGAAGGGGAAGAACACGAAGTTTTCCGATTTCATCACAACCTGGTTAGAGAATAAGCGCGATTTATCCAAAGGAACTCGTGAGTTATATGATTCCTATTTAAGGACACATATTATCCCGCTAATCGGTGATTATTATTTGGAGCGGATCACGGCTATGGATGTAGAATCTTTCATTTCTTCTTTACATGATCGAGGGCTAGCACAGAATAGTGTTAAACGTATATTTGCAGTATTCAATACTTCTATGAACTATGCTTTTAAGATGGGTTTGATAAAAAAGAACGTGGCATTGTCTGTCGTGAAGCCAAAGGCGCAGCGTAAGGAGTTAACCGTATGGAATTCGGAACAGATCAACAGGTTTTTCGCTTTATCTAAAGAGGAAAGTCGATATTCTATAACATTCTTCTTAGCAATTATGACGGGTATGCGCCAAGGTGAAATATTAGGATTACATTGGAATGATATCGATTTTGAGAACAAAGTGATTCACATACAGCATACGCTATCACATAAGAATAGAGAAATAAGCAGTACTTTGAAAACACAAAAAAGTATTAGATCCATCGCAATAACAGATGAGACAATCGCACGGTTAATTGAGCATCGAGGAAAAATTGAGATCGAAAAGCAGTGGGGTGGCCCTAATTACATTGATATAGGTCTCGTTGTATGTACATCGGAAGGCAATCCAGTCCCACCAAGATCGATGTATAAAGTATGGGAGCGTTTAGTCAAAAAATATGAAATGCCTTATATTACATTCCACGATTTACGTCATACCCACGCCAGTATGCTACTTCAACAGAAAGTTCATCCTAAAGTCGTGTCCGAGAGATTAGGACATTCATCGATTTCAATTACAATGGATACTTATTCGCACTTAATGCCGAATATACAAGCGGAATCTATAGAAGGATTGGATCGTGTTATTAAGGGGGATGCTTAACGAAAATGTTCATTCATCATTTGACGTTGCTCATTGTTGAATATGTTGTATAATTATTACAAATATAATATTGGTAACGCTTTCAATAATGGGCAGAGGAGTATATGTCTTGCGAAGAATGACAATGAAGTTGAGATCATTTTTGTTTTCGGGAAAATACTACGCCAGACTAATCGGGTTCGGCTTTATGACCGTTTGCATTCCGATCGTACTGGCTTCGTTTCTGGCCTACTCCATGTTGTCACGCAATCTGGAGGAGCAGGTGAAACAGGCAAATCTCCAGACGATGCTGCAAATTCAGGCGCGAATCGACGCCGAACTTAATACGGTAGTGAAGGCTACCCGCGGCTTAGTGTTTGATAGTTCCATACAGAAGTATTTTTATAAGACAGATTTGAATGATTATACGGAAATGATGGATGTCCAAAAAAAACTTTCCGCGCTAGAACGTTCCATTGAGCACTCGACCCGAATCGGGCTATTTTTGCCTAGCCAAAAAATCGAGCTGACCACAACCGTCGGCTACGAGCGGATTGATGATCCAGCGGGGAAATATTCGTACGTTGGAACGAACAACCCGGATTCGCCGATGAGATGGATCCCGAACGGTCAGGAGGGAAGCGGATCATTTACGTTCGTACAGTCTCTTCCCGCCATTTCCAACACCCCGCAGGCGTATTTAACCGTCGATTTGAATAAACGCGCTTTGGCTGACATCATGAATACCGGTGGGCTTGGTGAGTCCGGGCGCATGATGGTGATGAGCGAATCGGGTGTCGTCGTATCGCTGATCGAACGATCGAAAGACGGTCAAAGCCGTGAGTCGGACGCGACTTGGAAGAAGAACATCTTGAACGCCTCCGAGCAAACCGGGTTTTATAAGGATAGTTCCCGTAATACGCTGTCCATCTTTACCAAATCGTCCGTAAACGGCTGGACGACTGTACTCGATTTTCCACTTACCGAGTTGAACGGGCAGAGAGCCAATGTTGGCAGGTTGACCGTTATCGTATGCTTGGGCGCGCTGGCGCTCGGCATGCTTCTTCTATATATCAACTCGCGTAAGCTGTATGCGCCGATCCGCAAGCTGCTTGGCCAGGAGCAAACGGCCGGGGATACGCATTCCACCAAAATCGACGAGTGGACGTGGATTCGCAACAACTGGGATCAGTTGAAGCTTCAAGTTGGTGCGCTGCGCGAACAATCTAGCCGCAATGCGCCGCTCTTGCGTGATGTTTTCTTCATGAACATGGTGTATGGCCAGTATGCCCATGAACCGTTGGATCGCCTGACGGAATTGTGCAATCTCCACGGTGTAAGCGCACATGCCAAGTGGAAAGTGTTCGTGGTCGAAGCGGAAAATCACGAGATGTACGATAAATTCCGCAAAGAGGACAGGCAGCTTATTTTGCTCGCCATCTCAAGCATTTGTCAGGATATTGCCAATCAGCACAACATTAAGGCGTACTTCATTAATGGAGTGGAAGCGGCACAGGTTATCGTCGTGCTGCAAATGTCCCCGGAATGGTCGGACAAGCAGCTTTCCGCGGTCTCCTACCAAGTGTGCGAATCGGTTCGCATGTCGATCGACACGTATTTGAAATTTAACGCATCTGTCGGCATCGGCAATACATACAATCATATTCAGAATGTCCGGCTGTCCTGCATGGAAGCGAAGGAAGCGCTAAAGTACAGGATCGTAAAGGGAGGAAACCGGACGATCGGCATCCAGGATTTGCGGCCGGACAGGGATGCGTTGCGCTACCCGTTCGAGCTTGAGGCAACCATCATGCGGGAACTGCAGAACGGCGACCGGGTACGCACGATGGAGGCGTTTGCATTATTCGCGCAAACCGTCACGAGCAGGGATTATCCGGCTTCTCAGGTATACCAGGCCTTTCATATGTTGTACGTGTCCTTCTTCCATAAATTGAAGGAGCTATCGGACGAAGGGGTTCATCAGCTGTCCGAAACCGATGCCTTCGAGCGAATCAGCGCCAGCAGGACGGTTGTCGAGATCGAAACATGGTTCCGGGATGTCATTTTCCCGATTTTGTTCCCGAGGTTTGAAGAAGCGATCGACGGAAAGGGCAAGCATCTGGTGGAACGGGCCAAAAAGTATATGATCGAAGCGGTCAACCTGGATCATACGCTTCAATCCGTTGCAAGCTATGTCGACTTGAGCCCTTCCTATTTCAGTAGAATGTTTCAAAAATATACCGGACAAAGCTTCACAAGCTATGTATCGGAGCTGAAAATTGAACGAGCCAAGGAGCTTCTGGTTCATACAAATGAGCCGATTGCGGCTATAGCGGAGAAAATCAATTATACAGAGCGATCGTTTCGCCGCGTCTTCAAAAATTTGACTGGCCATTCACCGGCCACTTATCGCGAGCAGGGCCAAAACCCGCGCTAAATGGAACCTATGCTGTCCTTTACCGCCTTAAAAGGGCGGTCTTTTTTTGTTTTATTGACAGTTAGCAGTGTAAAAAAAGACCGCACGCCGCTCTCCAGCCTGATGCAGCGCGCCTTCCTTGAATGATTTTCCAGAGCATCAAATAGCATCTTCCAAGGAAGCTCCAATTTCGTATATGCTCGGTTTAACAGCAGGGAGTATCCGCCCGGAATGGACAGGAAGCACCTGCAGAGATTGAAGCCTCCAAGCTTATCCTTAGTTATGGAGAATGCAATATGGGGGAACTAAAAAAGGAGGAGAAGACAATCGTAACGTCAAGCGAAACGACCGTGAGACCAGGAATAAACGATCCCCGTCGGCAAACGGGTCACTTGTGGAAGCGAGTGGTGAAACATAAATACATCTACCTGCTCGCGTTGCCTAGCGTTATTTATTTTCTCGTATTTAAATACGCTCCGATGTGGGGGATTTTGCTCGCTTTTCAGGATTACAGCCCGTTTAAAGGATTTTTGGCGAGCGAATGGGTCGGCTTCAAGCATTTTGAGACTTTGTTTACCCACGACATGTTTTGGGTTCTGCTGAGGAACACGCTGGGCATCAACCTTGTGAATCTCATTTTTTTCTTTCCGTTGCCTATCGTTCTGGCCTTGATGTTGAATGAGATCAAAATCGAGCCGGTGAAGCGCGTTATTCAATCCATCGTTTATTTGCCCCATTTTTTGTCGATGGTCATTATTGTAGGATTTACGTATTTTTTCTTATCCACCGATATCGGATTGGTTAATAAGGGATTGACGGCAATGGGCATCGAACCGGTCAGCTTTCTGACGAATCCGAATTATTTCTGGGGCTTGCTGACAATGCAAAGCATTTGGAAGGAAGTAGGCTGGGGAACGATCATTTTTTTGGCGGCGATCGCCGGGGTTGATCAGCAGCTTTACGAAGCAGCCATCGTGGACGGTGCGGGAAGATTCCGCCGGGTGTGGCACATTACGCTTCCGGCTATCCGCAGCACGATTGTCATTCTGCTTATCATGAGGGTCGGGCACATGATGGACGTCGGCTTCGAGCAGGTGCTGCTTATGTTGAATCCGCTCGTTTTGCCAGTTGGCGAAGTGTTCGATACTTATGTATACAAGCAGGGGATCTTATCCGGTCAAACGAGCTATAGCATTGCCGTAGGCTTATTCAAATCGATTGTCGGACTCGTGCTTGTCATGCTGGCGAACCGTCTTGCGAAAAAATTTGGAGAAGAAGGCTTATATTGATTACAAGGAAAGGGTGCAAAGAACATGACGTTGCGCAAGTCGCTTCGCGCATCGATTCCCGATGCCATCATTTATACAGTACTTATCGCGGCCGCTTTGGCGATGCTGTTTCCGTTCGTTTATGTCATCGCTGTATCGTTTACCGATCCTGCCGTTTATGTAACCGGTGATGTGATTTTATTTCCGAAGCAGTGGTCTCTCGATTCGTACCGCTACATTTTATCGTCCAACAGCTTTCTCTATTCGTTTCGCTCTACCGTTTTCATTACGATCGTAGGGACGGTGTTGAACTTGGCGTTCTCGATGACGTTCGCCTATGCCTTGACGAAGAAACAGTTGCCTGGACGGGGGATTATGCTGTCGCTGGTGCTTTTCACTTTCTTGTTTGGAGCTGGATTGGTACCGAATTTTCTGCTGATCCGAGAACTGGGATTGCTTGATTCGCTATGGTCTCTCATATTGCCGGGACTTACGAACGCTTGGAGCATTTTCGTATTAAAATCGTTCATCCAAGGGCTGCCCGAAAGTTTGGAGGAAGCGGCGCTCATCGACGGCTGCAACGAACTGAAAGTATTTTACCGGATCATCCTTCCATTATCGCTGCCGGCATTAGCCGCTTTCGGCTTGTTCTTCGCGGTGGGCCAATGGAATACGTATTTCTCCGCCGTCATGTACATTCAAGATGCGGATAAATGGCCGCTGCAGGTTTTGCTTCAGCAACTGATGGTGAGCCAGTCGGCGATCGGCAGCGCGGAAGTGAGAGAAACGCTGGAGCATACACTTCCCGAGGAAACGGTGAAGATGGCTGCGCTGGTCGTCGTCATGGTTCCAATATTGGCGGTTTACCCTTTCCTGCAAAAGTATTTTGCCAAGGGCGTTCTGCTTGGCTCAGTGAAGGGTTGACATAGCTTCATTATCCATATTATTAGGAGGGGTTCTGACTATGAAAGGGAAAAAATTAGTCAAAATGGCGGTTCCGCTGATGCTCACATTCGGTCTCATCGCAGGGTGCGGCGGCGGAGGTTCAAGCAGTGGCACGGGGACTGACAGCGGAAAGGAGGCGGACGGTCCGACGCCGATCAGCTTCACGACGATTCTTTATGGAGAACCGCCGGATTTTAACGGTCCCTTTTTCAAGGAAGTGGAAAAGCGGACGAACACCAAGCTGGACATTAAAGCAATACCGGCTTCGAGCTATAACGATAAGTTCAATCTGGCGCTTTCCTCGAACGAGTTGACTGACATCACGCTCATTGAGGACCCTACAGGGGCAACGACCGTAAACGCGATCCGGCAGGGCGCTTTTGTGGATCTGACCCCGCTGTTGGGCGATTTCGAGAAGTATCCTAACTTGGCCAAAATTCCTAAAGATATTTGGGAGAACTCCAAGGTAGACGGTAAAATTTATGGCGTTCCTCGTCCACGCTCGATAGCTGACCATACGATTTATATCCGCAAAGACTGGCTCGATAAGCTGAACCTGAAAATGCCGACGACGACCGACGAGTTCTACGATGTGATGAAAGCGTTCGTCGAGCAGGATCCGGACGGCAACGGCAAAGCGGATACGATCGGTTATGCCGGTCTCGGTCCAGGGATGTCCATTGTCGGTCCTCAGCTATCCGTTGCGTTCGGCGCATATAAGCCGACGTTCGAAGGCGATAATATGCTGCTGACCTGGATGACCAAAGGGTATCGTGACTATTTGGAATATGCGCATAAAATGTATGCGATCAAGGCATTGCCGCAGGAGTATTCTGTGTTGAAGGAAGACAAGCTCTCGACAGCTGGTAAGGTCGGGGCACCGGCCAGTAACTTCTTGAATTTGTGGAAGTATCTGGAGGATACGAAGAAGGCCGATCCGAAGGCGGAGCTTGTCAATGTGCCGCCGCTTAAAGGCCCGGACGGGTATGCGAGCATCAAATTTTCTGGCTATTACGGTATCCTGGGCATTTCCGCCAAAACGCCGAAGGACAAGATCGAGAAGTTGCTGCAATACTTGGATCAAGCGGCCTCTCCGGAGATCGTTGATCTGAGCGTTAATGGCATTGAAGGTATTCACTATACGAAAGAGAACGGTAAGGTGAAAGTGAACGAAGAAGCGAAGAAGAAAGATCCGTGGAGCAATGCTATAATCGTTGCGGGTATTTTCGATAAATACATCAAGGCTGTCAACCTGTCGGCACCGGATGAAGTGAATGAACAGCAGAAGAAAATGGTGGACGATTACATGGCTGTCGCAACGCCAGATCCGTTCCTTGGGCTAGTCTCCGATACGAACTCCAAGAGGGCCGCGGATTTGTTCAAAGACAGAGAGACCGTCATGACCAAAGTCGTAACGGGTCAATCGCCGATTGAAGAGTGGGAAGCATACGTAAATAAAATGAAAGCCGATCCGGATGTGCAAAAAATCATGAAAGAGTTCGCCGACCAGTACAAACTGAAGTATCCGGATAAAAAATAAGTTAAGAGCATAATCAAGCCGTGCGGTTGCTGAAGAGACCGGGCGGCTTGACTTTTTGTATTTAAGGGAGCTGGTAAGGTAAGCAATTTGGACAGCCACAACATCATAGAATATACAAAATAGTATAGGGTGGTGTTTGTGATGACGAGAGAACAATTACCTGAAGTACTGAAAGTAAGGCATATAAAAGAGTTTCTGAGTATCGGTAAAGATCAAGCTTATGAGTTGGTGCATTCGGGGGTGTTCCATTGTGTAAGGGTTGGAAAACGTATATTAGTCCCTCGAGAAGGATTTTTAAATTGGTATGATGGAAAAGCATAAGTAAACTTGGAAGAGCAGGTATATTCTGCTCTTTCTTTCGTTAGTAGCACCAAAAATAAAAAAACTAGTAATTTGGTGTTAAATGTGGTGCTAGAAATGCAAGGGTATCAAAGAATAGGAAAGGATAAGAAACGTTGATATATCTTTTTGCTGCCAATAAAAGTGTTGTTAAATCATGGTTTTACCGTATGCGAAAGCATAAGGAAGGATTATAGAAAATGTACAACCTTGACTATTGAAGGGTAGCGACCATAAAACGAAATTTTTATTGACGAATCGCGAGCGCGAAGTTTTCGAGCTGCTGGTGCAAGACAAAACTACGCCTTACTGATTGTGCCAAAAATCAGACCTGATAAAATTATACTTTAAAACGGGATAGATGATATGCTTTGACGGTGAGGATCCACGTCCCTTTTCTAGTCTCTCGATAACAACATGATCAAACACCTTACGTAATAATGTGTTTTTTTCACCTCGATCCGTACAAGCATTATAAAGATCCAGAATCGTAGTCATGTTCTGCTTGACCAGATGGATATCAATCGTTTCTTCTCTTTCGTCCTCTTGTTGCTGTTCCCTTTGTTGAGATAATGTGTTAAGTCGTTCAAGTTCAGCATCAATTTCATTTTTTTGTTCCAAAAATAATTCATCATCATATACACCACTTGCATGTTTGGATAGAGCAAATTTCAATCGGTGTTTTAGCTCTTTTTTTCTTCTCTCTATGTGCTGCGTAATATCTTCTTCCGTTTCTTTAGGGGGCAAATTCTTTTGCGCTGTTATGGCCTTTAGCTTCTCCTCAATCACATTGTCGTTATCGTCGATGTCCTTGAAGTATCTCAATACTTCAATTAAATCTTCCACAATGGGGCGGTATTTAACAAACGTGCATCCAGCAGTAGAGCACCACAAGAGTTCTTTTTCATGGTAGGAGATTTCTCCATTCTTTTTTGTATAGGGGCGGTTGCTGTATTGTCTGACCATTCTTTTCCCACATACTTTACATATCGTCAATCCAGAAAGCTCATAAGGAATAAACTCAGATTTCACCCGTGGAACATGAATGATTCTTTTATTCTGTAGTTTGTCTTGAGCTTGCTTCCAAGTCTCAGGATCAATAATTGAATCGTGTGCATCTTGAATAACGACACGCTCATCCTCTGGACGTTCCACCGCTCGACCCTCAATTGTCATTGTACTTCTATATTTAAGCACGCCAATATAAACCTCATTCTGTAACATATAATCAATGCCCTCAGGCCGCCAATTCACTTTTCCTTGGGGACTAGGAATCCCAATCTTCCTTAGATGTGTAGCTATAGCACGGGATCGAACATCCCTGACTGTTCCATTCTTGGATTGAATCCCATTAATAAAGAGATCAAAGACAATACGTACTGTTTTCGCTTCTTCTTCATTAATTTCCAACTTCTTGGTTGTGCTATTTAATGAATACCCGAAGGGAGATTTACCTGCCATCCATTGACCCGTCAGTGCTTTGTTAAAGCGACCACCCGTTAATCGTTCTCTCGTCATTTCAAATTCCTCGCGACTCATGAAGAGTTCAAAACGAATTTGGCGTAAATCTGCTGGGTTCTTAGGGTCATAGACCTTCCAGGGTGTAATGATGTAAATGCGTCTTTCACACAGTAGATCATAGATAATACCCATATCCGTGTACGATCCACGTCCCATCCGGGAGATTTCTTTTACTGCGATGGCCTGATATTTAGCAACTTTCAGATCTTCAATAACGCCTTGAAAAACAGGACGCGTTGATATTTTATCACCGGATCCGATTTCTGCTTTTTGCTCATAAGGTATCCCTAATGGAGCTAATACGCGTTCCATTAAGTCCGCTTGGGATTTTAGAGTATCTTCCCCGGTCCTTCTTTCAAGCTCTAAGTCTTGTCTTGATTTCCGTAAATAATTAATAATGGAATCGATACCCAGACTTTGAAGGTAATCCGAATTTAACATGACAAAGGTTCCTTTCATTTTTTGGTATATATGTTTGGTATGTACTAAAAATTATAACCGATTATGGGGTGATAATATACCGAATCAAGTTGTATTTTATAAAGTCAAATTCAATTGTTTCACACGGATCGCGGAAGCGAGTTAAAAACAAGCTCATCGATGAGACACTGACTGCCTTCAACATCGGCCGTTCTTTGAGCATGAAAGGCTGCCCATACGATAATGCAGTTGCAGAAGCTACCTTCAAAATTTTAAAAACGGAGCTTGTTAAACAGAAGACTTTTCATAGCATGGAGCATTTAAAGCTTGAACTGGATGATTATATTAATTGGTTTAACCACCCTCGTGTTCACGGAACTTTAGGTTATTTAAGTCCAGTTGAGTTCAAGAAGAAAGCCCTTAAAAAAGTAGTCTGATTTTGTGTTGACATTCCAACCCTCCAAGGGCGGCGTGGAGAATGCGTGCAGTATATGGAATAATATAGGGATTTAATCTCCTCTTATATTTCCTTGTGCCTTCATGTTGCTCGGGTCTATTATGAGGTCCCTCTTCCAATCATTCTTTTCTTCTAGCAAGGGTGAAATCCTGTGAATAAGTGAGCATTCGTGTGAAAACTATATCGAACCGAGGGAGTTAAATAGATTAGGACCTCCCATATGAAGCAAAACTAGATTTAATAGCTCTTATGGGAGGTTTTATTTATCAAGTTCGATCAATTGTCGGCATAGAAAGATAGCGCCCCTTATCGGGGCGGATACCCCATAAAAACCTTATTTAAGGAGCGATAGACATGAAGACTACCGAGAAGTACATTGCACAAATCCAGGAGGACGGGAAAGCAATTGTTCCTATTAAAGTGGCTGAAGAAGTCTCACAGTGGCTTGAGCTCAAGCATTATGTGTTGAAAATATCAGAGGGAAAAAGGCTAATTGAATTGGATTTGCCTGAAGAGAAAGCGAAGGGAGACTAAAAAAGTCTCCTTTTTTTGTGAAACCGAAAGGCATTGTAGCTACCTCCTACGTCGGTTCCCTCGGATAAAAGCGCGGCCGCCACGTGGAACACGTTCCTCACTAACTCCCATCGCGATCAAGTGACCGCCTGTCGTTTCTTGCAAATTTATTTTACTGGAAGTATAATAGCAAGTCTGAGTGACCGAAATTCACAATTAGTTCTGTATTTCTAGAACCTGATCGTAATCGTCTCTTTGCAGAAAGGAGGAATCCGTATGATCGTAGATCGAAGAACGAGGATTATAGAGGCAGCAACACAGTCATTTTCATTATATGGTTATAAGGGCAGCACAATGGATCAGATTGCGAGACTTGCTCATGTGGGCAAGGGGACGATTTATCGTTTTTTCCCAACGAAAGAAGAGCTGCTGGAAGCCATTATGGATAGATTCATTCAAGACATACTGGAGGTTGCACAGTCATCCGTTCAGGCAGGGAGAACCTTCATAGAGAACTTGCACCGTACTCTGCACAATGTGTTGGAATTCCGATCCAAGCATGAGATGATGGTTATTCTCTCACACGAGATGCGGGAGATGGGGACCGAGATTGTGATGTCTGAGATGAGCAAGGTGGAAGATGCGCTTCAGCACTTTGTGAAAGAGCAGGTAGAACTAGCTATTGATTCAGGCGAGCTGCAGAGTTGTGATGCCGAACTGACTGCTTTCCTATTTATTAAGACCTACGCAGCGCTTGTCGTGGAATGGCCGAAGCGTGCGAAGGCTATCCATCAGGATCAAATTTCTCATTTGCTTGAATTCTATTTGCTGAATGGGGCAGCTCAGAAGGGGATTGCTAGAATTGGATAACGCATTACATTTTATAAGTAGAACGGTGGTGGCAGTGGGATGAAGAACATCTTACACATTTATAAAACGGATCTTCGCAACATTATTACAAATCCTGCTGCAATTATTGTTATTTTAGCAGTAGTGATCCTGCCCTCCCTATATGCATGGTTCAACATTCTCCCATCATGGGATCCGTACTCCAATACGAAGGATGTATCGGTTGCGGTTGCGAACTTGGATAAAGCTACCAAGGTAGAAGGCAAGGATCTTGATGTTGGGGCAAAGGTTATCGAACAGTTAAAAGAAAATAAGAAGTTAGGTTGGAGATTTGTTACGAAGGATGAGGCAATCAAAGGGGTTAATCATGGCGATTATTATGCAGCCATTATTATCCCAGAGGATTTCTCTGAGAAGATCTCTTCCGTCATCTCTGATCATCCGGAGAAGGCACAGCTTGATTATTATATCAATGAAAAGATTAACGCTATCTCGCCGAAGGTCGCTGGGGCAGGAGCCTCGACGCTGGTGTCGAACATTAGCAGCAACTTCGTAGAAACGGCGAACAAAGCGATATTCGATATTTTCAATGATGTCGGCCTTCAGCTTGACACGAATGAGCCGGACATTAAGAAGCTAAGAGATAACATCTTCAAATTGGATGAGAAGCTGCCGGAGATCGAGAAGCTGATGAAGACAGGCCAAGTCGATATTATCAAGGCGAAGGACTTCATTAGCAAGGCAGAGTCTGCCATCCGTGTCATCAAGCGCTACGAGAACCGACCGGATTCGGTAATTACAGATGCAGAGAATTTGCTCGATAAGGGCAGTGATTCTTTCCATAAGGAAGTACCCGTTGTCAAAGACAATCTGCGGCAGCTTCAGGGTGCCGTAACGGATACATCGAAGGTCGTGGAGAATATCATGAACTCCGACTTCGATCTTGGCAAGGTAGAGACAGAGCTGGCCAAGAAGAGCGTCGAAGTGGAGTCAGGGATGAATTCCTTACAGCGACTCATTACGACAGTTGAAGATGTAGATCGGAATTTGAAGAATAATGGTCTGTTCGATAATGTGCTCAAGTCCTTGACTGATGCGAAACGGGGCGCGGAGGATCTGAAGGCGCGTCTGGATGAAGCACAAAAAACAGTTGAGTCTGCAAAATCGATTGCGGATGATAAGCTGAGGGATATTCGCAATAAGGCAATCGAAGTCAACTCGATTCTGGATAAAGCCAGAACAAGCTTGAATTCACAGATTGCACCGACAGTATCCAAGGCGTTCGATGATGCAGAACGATTAGGCAAGACGTACCGAGAGCATCTCGGTCAGCTGCAAGAAAAGGTTGATCGCGTCAACAAGCTTATTCAGGGTAGTGAGACAGATGCGTCACTAACCGAAAAGCTGAATGCAGCTGTCGAGGATATGACGAATCAGTTGAAGCTCACATTAGGCTCCTTAGAGAAGTATAAGGATCAGCTGAATAAGCTGGCCCAAGTGACAGGTATAGACACTGATCTGTTGATTGCTCAATTGAAGGGCATGGAGACGAAGCTCACACTACTGCAGGAGCGACTGGCTGGCGGCAAACAGATTGGCGCAGAAGCGGCAGCAAGAGCAAGTGAGGTCGTTGCTCAGCTCATTAGCGATTATGATAATGGAATTAAACCAAGATTCCATACGATCCGCGGGGATATGGAGGCATTGAATCGTGATGCTTTGAAGATGATCGATAAGATGCAGGCAAGCACTAACAATGTCATCGTAATGACAGATAAGATCATGAACCGGAATACGGCGAACAATGTAATTGATCAAATCAATAATGCACAGAAGCACATCAGTAACGGTCAGAATCTAGCGGATAAGCTTATCACCGCCACTGAGAAAATGAAGCAAACGGTAGATGATGGTGCGATTACAGACATTGTCGATAGTATGTATAAGGTAAAAGGGAAACTGGCCGATTTGTCGGATATGCTGAAGCGTGCAAGTGAAGCGGCCGGCAAGGCGAATCAACCGACGAAGGATGCGCTGCAAAAGATATATGATGCCACGAAGGATACGAGCACGTCAATCGATAGAGTAATCGGGAAGATCGATTCGGATGTTGTCCCTGCCTTCGACAAGGGTGTCATCGATTCCCGCAAAGGCTTGGACTTCATCAAGAATGTGAAAAAAGAAGTATTCTCGATGATTCCAGAAGTCGAGGCTTCACTGGCTGATGTGAAGGACAAGATTCACACTGGGGACGAGGGACTGGATGAATTCAGTGATAAGTTCCCAGAAATCAAAAAGAAAGTGAAAGACATTGCATCCAAAATCCGCGAATTGGAAGAAAAAGGTGATCTGGATCAAGTCATTGATTTGCTTCGTAAGGATGCGGCTAAGGAAAGCCAGTTCTTCGCGGAGCCGGTATTGCTTAATCAGCATGAATTGTTCCCTGTACCGAACTACGGTTCAGCGATGTCACCATTCTTCACGACATTGGCATTGTGGGTCGGCGGCTTGCTGCTCATCTCCATGCTGATTGTAGACATCGAGAACAAACATGACTATAAGAGCTACCAAGTGTACTTCGGACGTTGGCTGACCTTTGTAACGATCGGTATAAGTCAGAGTATGATCGTGACACTAGGTGACATGTTCCTGCTCAAAACATATGTCGTTCACAAGTTCTGGTTCTTCGCGTTCGGGATTTTCATCAGTATCATATTCGTCAGCATCGTCTATACGTTGGTATCGGTATTCGGTAATGTAGGTAAGGCGTTGTCCATTGTATTGCTTGTGTTCCAATTGGCGGCCTCTGGTGGTACATTCCCGATTCAAATGACGCCGAAGTTCTTCCAGCAGCTGAACCCGTTCCTGCCGTTCACACATGCGATAGGTATTATGCGTGAGGCAGTGGGGGGAATACTATGGGATGTTGTGACGAAGCATGTACTTATCCTGTTGATCTATATCGGAATTGCCTTTGTACTTGGTATAGGCTTGAAGAAGACAATTAATAAGAACAGCGATAAGTTCTTGAAGAAAGCGAAGCAAAGTAAGCTGTTGTAGGTTTGTAGATTTGCAGGCGAATAGAATTGTAGAGGAACAGCAAGAGGTTTTATTAAGATAATAATAGCGTATTATGCAATCATCATATGGGTTATATAAAAAATCGCTGCCTGGATTATCAGGCAGCGATTCAGACTGTCGACAAAGTACCGTCGATAGTCTTTTTTATGTCTCTTTGGTTTAGCGAATCACCGCGTTAATATCATACATGATTATATTAGCGTTCCGACGTTACGGGATTACGAGAAGCCCGAAGAATATTATTCGACTTTATTTCATGAATATATTCATAGTACAGGGCATGATAAACGCTTAAAACGCTCAGGAATAACCGAGGTTGCGGCATTTGGTAGTGATACTTATAGCAAAGAGGAATTTGTTGCAGAGATAGGCGCAGCGATGTTATGCAGTGTGGCAGGGATTGATAATAGCACCTTTAATAATAGTGTGGCCTATATTGGCGGTTGGTTACGAAAGCTTAAATCAGATAATAAAATGATTGTTCAGGCTGCAGGGCAAGCACAGAAGGGAGTTGATTTCATATTAGGTGTTACATTTGATCAAACAACGGAGTGACAACGCTGTAAAAATCGCCACTCACGGCCGCAATATCATTAAGTTAATTTCAAAGACAAAACGGGAATAAGAGCGCAGCAGCTTCGAACCATAAAAGGACTCGGGAAGATCTTCACTGCGGCCATTTTAGCTGGTACAGGGGATCTAAGGCAGTATGCGCACGGACGTCAGGTATTACGGAAGGCTGGCATGAATTTGGCCCAAAGCACGTCCGGAAAGCGAAAAGGGCAAATTGTTCTTTCGAAACGAGGAGACTCCGCCTTGCGCAAATTTCTCTATCTCGCGACGGTTCAACTCGTTTGGAATAATCGCGTTTTCCGCCATTTGCATGAACATAATTTGCAAGAAAAGAAGATGAAAAAGCAGCAATCCATTTTTAAGTTAATTGGGAAGCTCGCACGAATTCTAGTCGGTATTGTTCAACGAGGAGAAAAATTCACACCAGAGAAGACCGTCTTGACCTGGACAGAAGCAGCTTAAGTTAAGAAGCATCACGTATATTGACTCGTTCGCGGGGTTTCACAAAGAAAGCACGGAGGACCGAGTTCGTGTCCCAAAAGGGCTAAGACCCATCCGCTAAACGCTATCGGTCTCCACACCTTGGACAGGAATAACGAAGGAATGTCAGGGCATTGACCCGTCGAGTCGTGGGAGGGTGAACCTCCAGGGATTTGTGGAGTATGCGTGCAGTAGAAACTAACTAGGGAATTATTCCAGACGGTTCCTCTGTTCCCGCATGCCCAGCCCACTACCTCAACCGGTATTATCTGTGCTGATTCCATAGATTCATCTGATCACAGGTGATGAAATCCTGCGAATGAGTGAGTATATGTGAGATAAACCCTTAAAAACGAGGGAAGGGACACGTTAGCTCAATAATCAACTATAACGCGGCTGCCGGTACAAATCGGTAGCCGCGTTATGCTTACTGGCAGTATAGTTCGATAACTCCAGGGATAAAAATCCATAAATGTGAGACAACCGAGTGATTAAGAAAATAGCGCCACCCTCGATCGGGGCCCCCGCCCCGGCCGAGGGTGGCTAACTGGAAATAAAACTTTTTATTACATATCGTTTCTCTCGATAGTGATAACTGTTTAAAAAAGATACTTCATTCCTTACTAACCCCCAGATAAGATATCGCTGTTTTAAATAACAAACAGGGAGCATAAGGATAAATTAGACTGTCAGGGTGGGGGGGATGGCAGAGAAGGTGAATGAGTATGCGGACATTGATAAGCGTGTATCATTGTTCATTGAAGGCAAACACGGAAAGATCGGCATCATTATCCCTGATCATGCACCAACTTATGAAGAGTGGAAAGAATTTAGAGAATCATTAGTTGAAATTGCTTTGAACATCGTTAGGAATAAGCAAATATCATTAAAAAAGGAAACCGCTGAGTAAGCTGGTTTCCTTTATTTTTTGAAGAACCTCAATAATTAACTTTTGGCACAATCAATATGAGTAAGACAAAACAACCCGGGATATTGCGGGACAATTGTTTATCAGTGAGAAAACCGTGCGCAATCACATTTCGAACGTGATGTAGTATGAAACACACCCTTGATAATACAAAAATGTGTCTTAGGTCCCTTGTTTTGGAGGGGGTAATACTCTCGAAAACAGGGATAAATATCCATCATACGACATTTTTTACTAAATATTGGAATTTTGAATATTCCATATTTAAGGATTGTCTGCTACAATTGCGATGAAATTGGAGAATATTGTATGAAATAGATATAGGAATGAGGGTGAACGATGATTAAGAACGAACGGGGATTTGCTCTCCCGATGGTGCTGATCTTAGTAACAGCTTTATCCATTTTAGGAATGGCCCTTCTTGGAGTAAGCGTAAGCCAAGCTGCCCGAACCGTTCATCAGGAGAAAAAAGAGCAGGCATTCTACATAGCGAAGTCTGGTGCAGATGCTGTTGCGTCATATATTATTGATCACTATAATCCTGTCTCGGTGAGTACCACTGATGAAATAAAGAACCTCAATAAGGGTTACTTAGAGCAGGACATATCGCTAGGAACGGGCACTTTTCGGGCAAATGTTACGAGAGGCCCCGACGATACAATTGTTATTTCTTCCAAGGGAACCTTGGGGAAAGTTACGAACCAGGCTTCGTTGACGTTAGGAATGGATGAACCTGTGGTGACGATAGATCACGCGATTCTTGCATCTAAGGATATTGTAAATACAGGGGAGACCATCGTGAACAACGGAGGTAATATTGCTGCCGGTGGGAGCATCAGCGGGGATGAAATCAAATTAGATGGGGGGAGTGCAGAATCAAATTATTCAGGAGCTTTTCCTCCTGCAATCCCTTTTCCAGATATAACAGGTTGGATCACTAAAACATTAGTGATTAATGCCTCAATAAGTGAATCGGCTTATTACGGAAGTTATTTGTCTTCAGACGCTGTATTTGAAATCAACATGACGAATAACAAGGACATGCATATCGTTTTCAAGAAGTTTGAACCAGCTACGACTGTTATTAATGTGACAGGTACCGGCAACGGGATCATTCATCTTTATATGGATAATATCAAAGTAGCTGCATCGTTTACGATTAACAATTTATTGAGTAAAAAGGTAATTCTTCATGTCAAAGATTCAATCGATCTCAATGGGTCTTTTAATTTGCACGGTGTCCTTTTGTATGCTCCCACGGCGGAATACACTTCTACGAATGGGTCGATAGATCTAAAAGGTGCAATGGTTACTAAAAAAGTGACATTACAAGGTAGTAATGTGATCAACTACGACGCCTCCATCGCCAATCTCATCAAAGAATCTCGCAAATTTGAACGCAAGAACTGGAGAAATTCCTAGCCAATCGGAGTGAATGACATGAACGTACGAAAACAAGAAGAAGGATTTACGTTAATCGAAGTTTTGGCGTCTTTTGTCCTCCTTGTGATCATGGCAACGGTGTTAGTGAGCCTATTCTCCAACGGATTTCGCTCCATTGACAAATTCGGTGAGCGAAGCGAGCAAATGCATTTAGCTCGGCAAGAAGTGGAACAAGCTACAGCCGGCACAGGAAGTAACCTGACTATCCATCAAATTAAAGGTACCGGCCAACTGAAAATTGAAGGCGAGACGGTTGAGAAACAGATTAGCGGAACTTCGGGCAGCAAAATGATATTGTTCATTCCAACACCAACGCCATGGAAGACAGGTGTATCGTACACCTTAGATGACCAGGTTCGATATAACGGGAAAAACTATCGATGTGTCATCCCGCATACCTCGAATGCCAGCAACAAGCCAACCAGTACAAGTTCTCCATGGGTTACCATGTAACTTGTATCCTATATATACTTTACTCTTCACGGAGAATTCGGATCTAAGAATAGGGGATGGTATATGCGATACGTGAAGCTTGACCAGAAAGGCCTTACGATCATTGAACTGTTAGCCGCCATCGTACTGCTTACGATTGTTTTGTCTCTAGCTTTTTCATCCTATGCGTTTGGGGTCAAGTCCTTTCAACGCGCGAATGAGCAGAGCGAGCTTCAAGATCAGGTACGAATTGTCTCTCATGTTATTACCAGCAAATTGCGATATGCCAGCGAAGTCGAACTTTTATCATCCTGTCCTACGAACCTTACTGAAGGATTTAACTACATCTGTATGAATTCGAACAAAAAAACCATTGATCTACACACCTACGATAAAACAACATCCGCTCACAAGCTTCAAAGCCTAAATACCGCAAGCTCCAAACATCCAATCACCTACGACATCGCGTTCCAAAAAACAAATGACCATCTCTTATCCTACAGCCTGAAGAGCATGGCTGATCAACAAAAATTTGACGTACAATCTGAGATCTTGTTATTGAATTTGGATTTGAATGCAGTATCCATAAAAATAACGGGAAGCACACCTTATCAAGGCATTGCTTTCAAAGAAAACGCTTGAACTTTTTGGACGATAAATCCAAGGGATGAGAGGTGAAAACGTGAATAAACCTCGGAAACGCATGGGGGATCTACTCGTTGAGTCCGGACTCCTTACGAATGAACAGCTGCAAATTGCCCTGAATGAAAAGAAACCAACACAAAAGCTAGGGGAAACGTTATTGCAGCTCGGGTTCATCACGGAGCAAAGACTTATTGAGGTTCTAGAGTTTCAATTAGGTATTCCTTATGTCAGCTTATTCAAATACCCGATAGATACCAAGCTGTTAAGCATCGTGTCCAAAGAAACCGCCGAACGTAACAAGCTAATCCCTCTGAAAAGAGAAAGCAATAAGCTATTTGTCGCCATGGCTGACCCAATGGATTTTTATGCGATTGATGATTTGCGGCTCTCGACGGGTTTTCAGATCGAAGTGTCCATTGCGACGAAGGAAGACATTCATAAAGCCATCAGCAAATATTACAGCCTAGTGGATAACATGGAAGACCTGTTAGGCGCAGACCTCAAGTTTAAAGAGAAGGATGAAGATACGGTTACCGATGAAGACTCTCCGGTCGTCAAATTGGTCAACCAAATGATTCTTGCAGCCTATCAGCAAAAAGCGAGTGATATTCACATCGATCCGCAAGAGTCAGATGTTGTGATTCGATATCGGGTTGACGGGATCCTGAGGACAGAACGGAAATTTGCGAAACAAATGCTGAGCATGATCGTGGCAAGGATCAAAATTTTATCCAATCTGAACATTACCGAATTCAGAATTCCGCAAGACGGTCGGATCAAAATTAATCTGGATTCCAATGCGATAGATCTTCGGGTTTCCACACTGCCAACAGTCTATGGCGAAAAGGTCGTCATGCGAATTCTCGACATCGGAAGTTCAGCTATAGATTTGAAAAGAATGAATTTTCATCCCACGAATTATGAACGTTTTGTGCGCATGATCGAAAAGCCGACAGGCATTGTGCTGATTACCGGTCCTACGGGTTCTGGCAAATCTTCTACACTCTATTCCGCTTTGGGACAATTAAATTCGCCGGATGTCAACATTATTACCGTGGAAGATCCGGTGGAGTATCGGCTGGAAGGGGTTAATCAGGTTCAAGTCAATGTGAGTACCGGGATGACATTCTCGAAGGGATTGCGTGCGATTTTGCGTCAGGATCCGAACATCGTTATGGTCGGTGAAATTCGGGATACAGAGACAGCGGAGATTGCAGTTCGTGCTTCGTTAACAGGGCACTTAGTCTTGAGCACGATCCACACGAATGACGCGATCAGCACGATTACGAGATTAATAGACATGGGAATTGAGCCTTTTCTCGTAGCTGCCTCGTTGTCTGGCGTCGTATCACAGAGGCTTGTCCGGCGCATTTGTCAGGAGTGTAAGACGCTGCAGCTTCCTTCGCAGCGGGAGACTGAAATTTTCGAAAAGCGAGGATTACAGATTGAGGCTGTCGCGAGAGGAAAAGGCTGCGGCGCTTGCAATATGACAGGCTACAAAGGAAGGATCGCTATTCATGAATTATTGGTGATCGATGATGAAATTCGCCGAATGATCATGAACAATCGTTCCATGGAACAGATCAAGGAGATCGCGGTGATGAAAGGAACCATTTTTTTAATTGATGATGGCTTAATTAAAGTAAAAGAAGGCTATACAACCACAGAAGAAGTCCTGCGCGTAGCCATCAGTGAGTAATGGGAAGGGGAAGCTGGAGCAATTGGAGCAATTATTACGAATGGCTTTTGAACAAAAAGCATCGGACTTGCACCTTACGGTAGGTGTACCACCCATGATCCGAATCAATGGGGATCTCAAGCAATATGGCGAAGATAATTTGAAGCCCGAAGACACGATCAAGATGGCGAAGAGCATTATGACTCGAGATCAATGGGAGGTTTTGCAGGAAAAGAGAGAGCTGGATTTTTCCTTTGGGATTAAGGATATGACTCGATTCCGTGTGAATGTGTACCATCAACGTTCTCAAATAGGTATCGCGCTCCGCCTTATACCAACAACCATCCCGGCATTGGATACTTTGCATGTACCGGAAGTTTTGCGTCAGCTAAGCACCAAAGCGCAAGGATTGATTCTCGTCACAGGCCCGACGGGAAGCGGCAAATCAACGACGCTCGCTTCGATGATCGATGACATGAACAAGAGAATGCGCAAACATGTTATTACGTTAGAGGATCCGATTGAGTACTTGCACCGCAACCAATATTCCGTCATTAATCAACGGGAAATCGGACATGATTCGCATAGCTTTTCGAACGGACTGCGGGCCGCGCTACGGCAAGATCCCGATGTCATCCTGGTTGGAGAGTTACGAGATCTAGAGACGATATCCATTGCCATTACAGCGGCAGAGACGGGGCACTTGGTGCTTGGAACCTTACATACGCCGAACGCGCCTGCAACGATTGATCGTATTTTGGACGTGTTTCCAGCCAATCAGCAAGGTCAAATTCGGATTCAACTTGCATCTGTTTTGATCGCAATTCTATCACAACGGCTTTTCCCGACCATCGACAATCGAAGCAGGCGCGTGGCAACGGAATTGTTAATTAATAATCATGCTGTTGCCAACTTGATTCGGAATGAGAAAGTCCACCAAATCTATAACTTCATGCAGACGGGGAAATCCTTTGGCATGCATACCCTGGAAATGTCCATGAACGATTTGATCGAGAAAAAGGTGATTACTCGAGAGGTCGCAGCACCATATTTTAGGGAGATGAGTTAATGGCTCAGTTTGCATATATCGGTCGTGATCGTGCCGGCAAGTCGCGTAAAGGGAAAGTTTCTGGTTCAACCCGGAAAGAAGTTGTCATGGAACTTCGCGAGAAAGGGATTGCCATTTCCGAGATCGTCGAGCTGGAAGCAAATGTGTTCAATACGGATATTACCATTGGCAACCCAGTTAAGACGCAAGATTTCGTGATTTACCTCCGTCAGTTTGCAACGTTAATCGTGGCCGGCGTGTCGGTTGCGGAAGCTACGAAGATATTGGCGGAACAGACCGCAAGTAAAGCTTTGCGAAAGGCACTAATCAATGTAGAGGAAGAATTACGATCTGGTAAACCGTTGTCACTTGCTGCAGCCCTTCATCCAAAAATCTTTCCACCCATGTTCATTAATTTGGTACAAGCCGGGGAAGCCACGGGGAACTTGGATGAGACGCTGGAACGATTAGCTTCTTTTTTTGAGAAACAGCACTATACCGTCCAAAAGGTGAAGTCCGCACTAACTTATCCAATTGCCATCACGATTGTCGCCATTGGGGTCGTTATCTTCCTGCTTACCAAAATCGTGCCCACGTTTGCCTCGATGTTTATGCAATTCGATGCAGAATTACCGTGGATTACGAAGACCGTCTTGGCGATCAGTGACTGGATGCAGCGTTTTTGGTGGCTCATTATCTTGCTGATTGTAGGGATCGTGGTTGGCATCACAGTGGCGATGAGAAATCCATCCAGTAAATATTATCTTGATCATGCCATTCTCAAAATCCCGATCTTTGGGAAGTTAGTGCAGAAATCCGTCATTGCCAGATTTACAAGAACATTAAGCTCGTTGTTTAAAAGCTCGGTTCCGATTCTGGATGCGCTAAGTATCGTAGACAAAGTCGTCATGAATGAAGTCATGAGTAGGGTGTTGAAGGAGTCTAGGGTCTCGCTCCAAGGAGGGAAATCGCTGTCTGCTCCAATGAAGCAGCATTGGATATTTCCGCCGCTCGTAACACAGATGATCGCCATTGGGGAACAATCTGGTTCTCTCGATTTCATGTTGGAAAAGGTCGCGGATTTCTATGAGAAAGAAGTCGATGCGACGGCGGATGCGCTGAAAGGCTTAATCGAGCCGATCATGATCATCATGCTGGCAGGTATTGTTGGATTTATTGTGTTGTCAATTATCGTGCCGATGTTCGATATTTTCAACCATGTCAAATAGGTTATAGTGGCAACATTATAATAGATTACTAATTTTATAGGAGGAATAAGTATGTTACAAATGGCAATGAAAAGGGTCAAAAATGAGAAAGGGTTAACGCTGATTGAGTTACTGGCAGTGGTTGTTATTTTGGGGATCGTCGCGGCTATTGCGATACCTGCGATTGGGGGATTGATTGACAGAACGAAAAAAGACGCACATGTTGCGAATGCAATTCAAATGATAGCAGCTGCAAAAATGGCTGTTGTGGGTGATGAGAGAGCAAGACCTACCGCTACAACAATTACAAAATATATATCTTTAGACTGGTTAGTTGTAAATGGATATCTTGATCCAGTGAAGGATCCCGATGGTACAACGAATGGTTACTCAGTTGGTACTGCTGCTGCCACACCTCCACCTAGTACTGTAGCTACAGCAGGTTCCCATGTTTTAGCAACATTAACCACATCAACTGGTGCAATTTCTTATAGCGTATTTCTAAAAAATGATACACGCGGAGTACGAGAAACTGCAACTAGTACAGGTACTGCAGCTACTGACTACGTGAAAGAATCAACCGTGAACCGTGACGCAGTTAAATAGGTCAACTCCATAGTCACTTGTGGCCTAGAAGTTAATCTTGTTACAATCAGACATCTATAACTAATCACGCCCTCGTTAGGGGGGCGTGTTATCCATTGTCCTAACTGGAGGCAAACCATGACCGCGTTTTATTCCATTTATGCTGCGATTGCAGGTTTATTGTTAGGCTCCTTTTATAATGTGGTAGGTTTACGGGTTCCCTTAGGCGAATCGATCATTCGACCACGCTCGCATTGCACGACATGCCAACGTACACTGGGAGCCAGCGAGCTGGTCCCTTTTTTTTCTTATCTTTTCTTAAGGGGTGCCTGCCGGGGATGCGGTACGAAAATATCATTCCTTTATCCGCTAACCGAAATGGGGACTGCGCTGTTATTTGTTAGCATGCCATGGTTCATCGGCTGGTCGCCGGAATTATTCGTCGCATGGGCGTTAATCTCCCTGTTGATTATCATTTGTATTTCAGATCTTCGGTATATGTTAATTCCGAACAAAGTGTTGCTGGTCTTTTCGGTTATTTTTCTCGGATTGCGTCTCCTCCTTCCAGTAGATCCTTGGTGGGATATGTTCCTGGGTGCCGGTGTTGGCTTTGCGTTGCTGTTACTTATCGCGATCGTGAGCAAGAACGGCATGGGCGGAGGAGATATTAAATTGTTTGCCGTCCTCGGCATGGTCTTAGGATGGAAAGGTGTATTACTTGCTTTCCTGTTATCTTGCTGCTATGGCACACTCATCGGCATCGTTGGAATGCTTCTCGGGAAAGTACGAAGAGGGAAGCCAATGCCGTTCGGACCTGCCATTGCATTAGGCACATTAACTGCATATTTGTGGGGAGAAGCACTTCTTACATGGTATTACCAGTTTCTATGATGTAGTGGAGGAGAAAAGATGAGAGCAAGTCGGACAACGCGTGTAAATCAAGAACATCATACCCATGTAGCAAACATTGTGAACAGAAAGCAGCCGAAAAAGAAAATGGTCAGCTTGATGATCAAAGACCATGTCATTCGATATATGGATGCCAAGCGACCGAATTTGCGGGGAGCAACCGCCTTCGGGGAATATGATTTGCCTTCAGGCATCATTCATGAAGGCAGGATTGCAGAGCCGGATCGGTTGCGTACCATTCTGAAGGATTGCATTCAAAAGTGGAAACTCAAAGACCGAGAAGTGCAGTTTATTGTCCCGGATTCTGTCGTGATCGTACGGAAGATTGAGATTTCGGCGGAGATCGAGGAGGAGGAGATCAAGGGACATCTATATTTGGAATTAGGAACGAACATCCATCTTCCCTTTGAGGATCCGATATTTGATATTGATTTTCTAGGACGCTCCGATGAGAAACAAGAAATTCTATTATTTGCCGCACCGGAGCAGATTGTTAACGAATACGCACAGATCTTGACCAGCGCAGGTCTGAAGCCTGTTGCAGCCGATGTGTCTTCGCTGGCCATCTATCGTTTATTTTATAAAGTGAATGATGAATTGGAATTGGACATTGTCTCGGAAGCACCGGTTCTATCCGTTCAATTCGACCTGCAGACGGTAACGGTAGGCGTCATTCATAAGCATAAATTAATGCTTCTTCGTCAATTTCGGATGAATCTATCCATCGATAACTGGGAACGGCAAACGAACAAAAGAGATGTCAATACACCGGTGTGGATCGGCGATGAGAGCTACTTAACCTATGAAATTAATGTAATGATCGGAGAGATTCAGCGCGTCATCAGCTTCTATCGTTCCGTTACGAATCATCATGAAGATGAGATTGAAACGATAATATTAACGGGAGATTATCCGTATTTAGAGGATATCGCAACCAATCTGCATCAACATTTTGAAAAAATGCCTTTTACGTTCTCAAAAGAATTGTTCGAGACGCAATCGAAGGAACTCGTTCCACCGAAATATTATTTGCCGCTAGGATTAGCCCTAAAGGGGGGCGTCTAATGCTGAGTGAGATTAACTTGCTCCCCCAACGGGAGCAGCGAAGCATTTTTTTTGTCATTGGGATCACGGTCATATTGGCTTTCGGTTTGCTTAGCACTGGCGTTCTCTTCTTCCAATATCAGTCCCTGAAGACGGATCAAGATCGACAACAGGCGGAAGCGAAGACGGTCGAGAAAATGATTGAAATCGAATCGCAAAAACTCCTGCAAGGCGCGAGTACCTCGGAAGTAGGTCAATATGAACAGATTGTTCACACGATCGAGCAACTGCCGGTGGATACGATCCGAATTCTTGACCAATTATCTGCGGCCTTGCCTCAGAGCGGCTTCTTTACTTCCTATTCTTATCAGGATCCTGGAACGGTGTCGGTGATTGCGGATTTCGGGACATCAGAGGATGCTGCGCAATATCTTTATCATTTAACATATGCGGATTGGGTACGCAAAATCGAGATCAGCTCTCTAGTAAAACAAGATAGTGGGATAAAGGTCCTTTACAAAGCGACGTATACGCTCGAATTGAAACGGGATGTATTCGCTGAAGTGAAAGGAGCGGGTACAGAATGAACGCGAAACAGGTAAGAATATTAACCTTGGCTGTCTCGTGTATTCTCATCCTTTCCGGGTTGCTATTGTTTTATTTCAATCGTATCCAGCCTACACAAAGCCAAGTGAAGACGTTGAAAAGTAAAATTGCAACAGATAAAAAGGTGCTGGAAAAGCTGCAATCGCAGGCCCATGAACAGCAGCAGAGTAAGGCGGATCTTCTGGAGTTGCAGCGTAAGGTTCCTGTCGAAGCCTTTGTGGACCAGATGATTCTCGATCTACGGAAGGATGAACAACAATCCAAGAGTAAGATTCGTAATATGGGGTTGAGCTATACGAATACATCATTAAATGAATTGAGTCAAGTGATAGGTATTCCTAACCTACAATCACCGAACGCGACAGTTTCGCAGCCTGTCAATACAGCAGCATCAAATGAAGGAACTTCAACGGTGCCAGCTGATACGAGTGCCAATCCAGCACCATCAAGCGAAAATCCCGCAGTGCAGCTGGAAGTTTACAAAATAGGCCTCACCTTAAGCGTTGAATCACCGACCTATAACGATTTCAAAACCTTTGTACTTGGGATCCAACAACTAGACCGCGTTATTCAAATTGATGCCATATCATTCACGGATACCGCCAACACCTATAACCTCACGGTATCCGCATTCTATGCGCCGCAATTCCAAGGATTTGAGGAACGGCTTCCACGGGCCTCGTTCCCGGCACCAAGCGGCAAGACTGTACCGATTCAAGTGACGAATCCCGTAACAGAACCTGCAGGAACTTAAGAAAGAGGGTGAACGTACGATGTCCATTCGTGTTCTCATTGTTGATGATACGAAATTTCTACGCCTGATGTTAACGGATATATTAACAAAATCCGGGTATGAGGTTGTAGGTCAAGCAGAGAACGGTGTTATTGCCGTCGACAAGTTCAGAGAATTGCGGCCCGATCTGGTGATTATGGATATTACGATGCCAGAGATGGACGGAATTACGGCGTTAAAGGAGATTAGGGCCATCGAGCCGCAGTCTGTCATCTTAATCTGCTCTGCGATGAGTCAGCGAGATCTCATTTCCAAGGCATTAAAGGCAGGCGCGAACAATTATGTGATGAAGCCGTTCGAACCTGAGCGCGTCAAGGAGATCATTCTTGAAGTTATGCCACTAATGGAGAACAACAAAAAAGAAAAAGCATCCATAAAAGCTCCGATTGAGCCGGAACCTGTGCAAGAATCCGTGGTGACGGAAGACCAGGCAACTAAATTGCGCAAATCGTTTGCTGAACAGACCAGTGAACAGTATATCTTATCTGAAGCAGCCGTAGCGCCGATAGAAGACTCGTTTCCAGAACCAGAACTAGAATCACCAATAGAACCTCGCCTTGAAGTGAAGGAAGCACTTGTCTCGGAAACGCCCGACTTGGTGGAACAGGTAGAACCCATGTTGGAAGCAAGAATATCTTCCGAAGCGGAAGAAGAGTTCGGCACATTACTCGAAGGCATTGAAAATCCAACCCCAACAGGGATCACTGCGGATCATGAACGAAGCAACCCTGGCGTATTGGAAGAAATAACAGCTGCATCTGCGGAAGCTGCAGTTTCGGTTACCGCTGTCAACGAGATAAATATCTCCGCGGAATCCCTCCCGGGTGATTTTACGCATCTGTCCAAACGTCTGGAGGCTGAGCTCAAGCATACCCCTGAGGAGCCTATCTCTAATACATCAGAAGAGCAGCAAGCTAGCGCAGAGGAAGTATCTTTAGACGAGAACAACGAAGAACAGACTGGAACGAATCATCTTGATGAGAATGAACTTGATGAACAAGAAGGATCACCTTCCCGTTCATCGAATCCTGCCGTCTGGTTCGAACAATTGATTTTTTCCAATTCCAATAAAACGGGGGATGCTGAGATGGCAAGAAATCCGCAAATGATAGATGCTGAGGTCAGACAGGAACATCATGTGGCAACAATCGATCAAGGTAGCAGTTCAAGCATGCTGCCAGAACTGAAACGCAAAAATATGCGGAACTTCGCAAGCAGTATCATGTGCAAATTTTCAGAACAGGTCGATGGGAAGGAAATGGACTATTTCGTTGTCTACAACGAATTTGACAAGTCGATTCGGATCGATATGATCTCTCCCGATGAGAAGCGCAACAGCATTCAATTATCGCTCGACGGGTTCACTTTTATTATGGAATGGCTCGAACAGAAGGGCGTACGCATCGATAAAGTCTTAGATTAATAGAAGCCATCAAAGTTAAGGAGGACAATCATGAAGAACAAGCAAATCAGTCAATTAACTTTGTGCGATTCTTATAACCATTCTCAGATCATACCGATCGCCAATGCGAGGCAAATCTTTGACAAAATCGTTAAGGTCTACGTCAGCCGTGAAGATATCTATAATCACTCGAAGACGCCGAGGGAGTTCCAAGCCTATCAAAACATTGATAGCGAAACCTTGCTTATTGTCGTGAGTATCCGCAGTGATTGGTGGACGCCATGGAAAGGCATGGTGACGGAAGACGTTTATTTTTATCGAGAACCTTTTGCGCAATGAGGTACAGAAGTGAATGAAGAAGCGGGCAACTCCAATCAGGGAGAGGCTCGTTTCTTTTTTTTGTTCTATAAAGGCGCGGAAAGGAGCGGTTATGGTACAAGACGGCAGGTTCATAGACATAATTATCACAAGCGGAGAGGAGCGGACCGAATGCCTAAAGACGCCAAACCATCGTATCGAATACATGTACATCCCGGAAAGGAGAATAGAGAACACATCATGGATGAGCTTGCCAAGCAAGTGATTCAGCGCAATGTAGTGGATTTTCACATGCAAAACGAAAGGGTAAAAAAAATCCCCCTACCAGGACGAGCAGGCTGAACCAATAAAGGAAGCAGACATTTTCTAATGATGAAAATGAATCGTCATGGGGGAGGCGATAATGAGAGCAGCCATTTATGTACGTGTTAGTACGACCAAAGACAGTCAGAAGGATAGCCCGGAACATCAAATTGCAGCTTGTAAATATTTTGCGGAGGACATGGGGTGGGAGACAGCGGAAGACATGATATATGAAGACCGCGAATCTGGGACGAATATTACCGATAGGCTAGCGATTCAGCAAGCGTTAAAGGATGCACATCAGGGCGCATTCCAAGTGATTATTTTCGCCGCATTATCGCGGTTCGCACGTGATATTGGGGATTCGATCAATCTCAAGCGTAAGCTGGTGAATGCCCTTCGGATTCGCCTCATCTCCATCGACGACCATTATGATTCCGACCGAGATGATGAGATGTTATTCTCGATTATCTCGAGTATTAATCAGTCCTTGAGCGAGCAGATCAGCCGAAGTACACGTCGGGGGAAGCGGGAATCCGCGTTAAAAGGGAATTTTACAGGAAATCGGCCACCGTATGGATATGACAAAGAAACGAGAAATGGCTTAAAGACATTGGTACCCAATGAGAACCAGAAGATGGTTGTTGAGACGATTTTCCAACTGTATACAGCCAATCATTTCGGGGAGAAATCTATCGCTGCTTATTTGAATGATCAAGGAATCCCCTCCCCGAAGGATGGAAAATGGGGTATTACCACGATACAACGCATCTTGCAAAACGAAGCCTATGTCGGGAAAAATCGTTCCTCGAAATTTGAAATTCGAAAAGTGTATACCAATGTCGATGATATGACAGAACGTAAAAAAGTATTAGTTCAAAAGCCAAAACGCGAATGGCGTTACGCGCATAACAGCTGGACGCATCAAGGCATTATTGATGAAGCAACGTTCCGGCTTGCTGAGAATCTTCGCTTGCAACGCGGCGGTGGACAACGTGGCGGGCCTCGCCAAAAGGTTAATGTTTTCGCGGGAATGATGAAATGCGCACATTGCGGTTCCTCCATGGTCAGCATGAAATCCACACGTCGAATTCGAGAGCAATCGAGACGAGATTACCGATACCTCATTTGTTCCAGAAGAAGAAGGCAAGGAGAGTCAGGCTGCTGCAACAATTATTGGCTGCCGTATGATCCCTTTCACGAAGATCTCATCCAATGCATATCACAAATATTACGCAGTACATTTTCGCCAGAGGAGCTGTTGGAGAAACATAAGCGTCTTGTCCAAGTCACGCACACGGATCTCGAATCCGAAATGAAAAAACGCAAAAAGTGGATTATCGAAAATCGTAAATGTCTGATGGAGCTTCGCAAAGAACGACTCAAAGGGCATGTGTTGGATGAACATCAATATGAATTAGAAAAAAGTCATTATGAGCGGGAAATCGTGCAGCATGAGAGCAGACTCATTCAACTTCAGCAGGAATGGCAGCGTAAAACGGATATGACGGATTTATACGAGAAGACGATGGAACGGTTAAATGATCTGTTGAATGTATCCTTCGAAACCTTTGATGATAGCCAACTTACATTGAAAAAACTCATCTCTCGTATAGAAGCGGATCGTCAGGGAAATGTACATGTGTTCATGACATTTGATTAGCTTGCTGTTCTTGCGGATACGCTCCTCTATATTCATGTGTGCTTCAAACCCCATCACGAACGTAATGCAGAAACTGAATGTAAAGGGTCGTTCGCAAGCGGTTGTCGAGTTGATCAAGCTTGGGGAGCTAAAAATCTAATCTGCTTGTCACTCTAATTGACCTTCTTTACCTTTGTTTCCTATGGAAGCAGGGGTGAGGGAGGTTCTTTGATTTCCGCTCAAATCGCCAACTGTACGTATTCATCCGGTTTAATCCCCTCGTACCGAGTAAAGGCACGTTTGAAGGAGTATACATTTTCGTAACCGACCCGATGAGCGATATCATCGATTCTGCATTTTTTCTCGCGAAGTAATTCTTTGGCCATTTCCATTCGTAACCGGCATAAATAATCGTAAAAATTGATGCCTGTCACTTCTTTGAAAAGCTTGGAAACGCTAGAAGCCGACATTTGAAACAATTCCCCTAGGTTTTTTAACGATACGTCGGCGCTAGTATAGTTCTCATTGACGTAGAGCAGCAATTTGCTGCCAACCTCCATCGTGGACGATGTATTGGAATACCGATTTCGTTCGCATAGTAAAGTCCCTACTTCAAACACATAGCTCCACATGGCCGTGGTGTTCCCTGCGCTTACCATACTGGCGAATTGTTTGGCGTATATGCCCGTATCGAGATTCACCTCGTGAAGCACGCGGAGCATCGTCTCCATTAATAGCGAGACTAGACGAACCGTACTGTGCTTCGATAGTTGGCGTTTCTCATTCTCGCTGCTTATTTCTTGAAGAATATGCATCGACGTGTCAAGGTTTCCGATCTTCAGGTTGTTAATGAGCTGAACTTCCCAGTCGGTAGGATAATAAAAATCGACTTCATGTTGGATTGTTTCTTCTTGTATCGTGCGTATATGTCCGCGTGAAAATAACATATACTGCAAACGTTCATGGGCTACATAATAGGATTTGCTAATACCTACAAGACCTTGTTCCACCGTGCCATGCAAGACGTCCAGATGAAACCCGCAGTTCTGTTCCATTTCAGCCGCAACTTCGGAAGCGATCTGTTCGATCACCCCATCATCTCCAAAAGGATTTTTCGAGGATACGATCAGCGCTTTGTCTGCGTTTGTGATCTCGAACAGTTCATAGTCCAGGTGATACCGTTGCATGGTTTTCTCGACGACCAGCATCGTGATCATCTCGATTTTTCGAATTTTAGCCATATCGGAAAGATCGTGAATGGCGTGAAAGCTGACCAGCATCGTGCAATAATGCATATCGTCCGTATAAGGGATGCCGAATTTTTTCAACCCGTTCATGTGCTGATCCTCTGGAAAATAACCTTTGAGCAAGCGAAGAAACATATTTGATCTCGCAGCGCTTTCAAATGCTTGCATGGATTGTTGAAGCTCTTGGTTCTCATGCAGCAAGCGGTCGATAGACTTCGCAATGTAGTTGTATTCGGAACCGGCCCCATTCCTCACATCGTCGTACCGAATGGCAACCGAGAGCTTGTTCAGCAGGGCGTGAAGCGGGCGATAGGTGATGCGAGTCAACACAAAGGCAGAACAGGTGCCAACGGCGATCGATATAAGAATGGCCAGCAAGGAGCTGAACAGATTATGGATCCATACCCCGCTGCTGTCGGTATAGGTGACGGCATACTGCCATTCGCTCGCTTGGGATGGCAATGCAATCGTATAAGCTTTATCACTCGTACTTTGGTTATCTTGTGCGTTCTTTGTTTGCTGATAAATGCTCGATTGATGTGAGGTTATCGAAATATCCTTAAACTCGTTGCCTGCGAAACGATGCATATAATCCGAAAAGTAAGCGCTATCAATAAAAAGAACCAAAACAGCACGCGGCTGGTTTACGACCTCTAAGCTTTGAAGGACAGGAATGACGCGTTTTTTGATATCCCATAGCCCCAAATCGACAGGCTGCATAATTTTGAAATCGGTAATGGAACTTTGCATCGTGTGCTGTGTGGCTGGGTCGAATACGGCGACATGCGAGAAGAAATCGTCTGCCTGGAAGTTGCCAATGGAAGACAGGATCCATTGTTTCTCAGGGAAATAAATCATGCCGAAGGAGAGAATGCCCATGGAATTCACATCATTGTCCAGGTCTTTCCGAAGCTCAATCATTTTCAATAAATCGAATTCCTGATCATACACGTTCGTATTTTGCATGAGTTTTCTAACCCATGTTTTGCTGCTCATCGTTTTGCCGAATTGTTTGAGTTCATTTAATTTGTTGTCTACCATATCCGCGATCCGCTTGGCATCCGACGTATGCTTATCATATTGCTGTCGCTGCTCCTCCAGGATGTTCCGGTGTACGTTTAAGCTGCTAAAGATGATGATGGGAATAATCAGAATGGCGGTATAGGACATAAATATTTTTCGAAACGTGCGGTTTCCGAATTGGTTCTTATACAAATGCGTCCCTCCTTCGGCATCGAATCCATCAAAATCTATGAAAGAAAATGGCAGTCCATCATGTCGTATGAGGTCTGCCATTTCCCTATTTTTTCAAACCTTACTGGATGCTATTGTACCTGTCAAGCAATTGTTGATCGATTTCAATCAATTGGTCGAGGCCAAGCTTCTTCAATTCAGCGATATATTGATCCCAGTCATCAAGCGATTTTTGACCTAACGCCAGCTTGGTTGCAAGCTCTGTGGAGTAAGTGTTCAGGTTCGTTAATATTTTGGTCTTTGTCTCCAATTGCTTATCATCCGGGATCGCTAAGAAGTTATTATTCATGTTGACAAAATACGGTTTGTAATTTAGTACTTGCAGTTCGTTGTCTGCTTTATATTTAGGCGCACTGGAAAGCTCGAACTCCAGGTTGGAGAATTGTACGCGCGGGAAGACCGTATCTCCCATCAGCATGTTGCCCGTCACTTGCTTCGTTTTTGCCAGTTCCTCGGCCGGTCCGTTGTTGAGATATATTTTTGCGCCGTTGCTTTCCACTTTATAGGTCTGCCCTTCAATGCCCCAGAACATGAGATCTGCGTATTTGTCCGAGTATACCATATCGAAAAATTTAATGGCTGCTTCAATGTCTTTACAATCTTTTGTAATGGCATATTTATTGAAAATAAGGAAATGAGGCTCCTGCTGTACGGCAGGGGTGATGCCTTCAACCGCTTTGAGCGGCATGAGCGGCAGGAATTCGCCTCCGCCACGGATTGTGGGTTCTACATAGTTTTCCAGATTGTAATCATGCAAGGATGCCACCTGGTTGTCTGTTATTTTTTGTTGATTTTGCTCCCCTGTTGCTTCGATGAGACTCGTGTCAAGCACGCCTTCCTTCACTAATCGCTGCATGTAACGGAAGTAATCCTTGACGCCTTCCTGATACCATGGAGACACGACTTTTTTGTTCTCGACATCAACCGCTGTAACGCCTGTTCCGAGTCCGAACCATTGCGCAATGGCGCCAGTGAACTGGCCAGGATAATTGTATACAAGCACTTCGTCTTTCTTGCCGTTGCCATTGGCGTCGAGTTCTCTGAATTTCTTCAGCGTTTCCAAATATTCATCCGCTGTTGTTGGAACCGGAAGATGTAGCTTATCCAGCCAGTCTTTGCGAATGAGCATGGTAAGGGAGACGGGTGCGGGATCTTTGCCTTGGTATGTTTTCTTGTGAAGATTGCTGAACCAGTACATTTTGCCGTCGGGAGAGGTTGTTGATTTTTTGGCATAAGGGAACTCGACGTCATACATTTTTTTGATGTTGCCGTTGCTGTATTTCTCGATCAATGGGTTCAGATCTAGAAGTACGCCTTGCTTCGCTAAATTCAGAACGGTCGTATTATCAAGCTTCGATATGTTCACGATGTCCGGAAGGTTGGACCCTGATGCCATTCTTGTCTTGAGGACCACTTCATATTGTTCTGCAGGGACCATTTCGTTGTCCAGCTCTAGTCCGTTGTTTTTCAGCAGCTTGTCAATCTCTGCCCATACCGGATATTTATCTCGATCATCGAATTTAATATATTTGTTGATGCCGGCTGGGCCAAGCATTTTTAGTTTCGTAACCTTTTGTTCGGAAGAAGTGGTGCTGCCGCTGCCTTCCTGCTTCGTGCCGCTCGAACCGTTATCGGTTTTGCTGCTGCAAGCAGTGATTGATCCGACGAGCAGAACTGCCGCCATACTGGATACGAATGTTTTTTTCCAAAGCTTCATGGACGAATTCCCCCTAAAATCATTTTTTGAGTCTTATTCTTTTAATGAGCCAAGAAGCGCACCCTTGATGAAATACTTCTGAAAGAACGGATAGGTAAAGATAACGGGTAATGTTGTAAAGACGATGATCGCATACTTCAATTGAATGTTCGACAGCATGTTCTCAACGGCATTGCGGGTATCCTGAAGCGATAGCGTTTTCAAATCGACCGATTGCTGCACGACGACACGGTACAAATACATCTGCAGTGGATGCAGCTTCTCATTCGGCAGATATACGAGTGCATCGAACCAACTGTTCCAGATGGCGACGATCGAATAGATGGCAATGACTGCGATAATCGGTTTGGAAATCGGCAAGATGACTTTGAACAGCAGCTGCCAGTGGGAGGCTCCGTCAATAAATGCGGATTCCTTCAATCCTTCCGGGATTGTCGTAAAGAACGTTCGAACGAGAATGATGTTCCAGATGCTGACCATGCCGGGAATGATGACGGCGAACATGGTGTTGTATAAACCGAGCTGGTTCACCAGCAGGTAGGATGGAATCAATCCGCCTGCGAAATACATCGGGATCAGGATGAAGGCAACCACCCATTTGCGCCCCATGAGACTGCGTACGGTTAGCGGATAGGCGCCCAATATGGCCATCAGGCAATTCAGAAACGCCCCGGCAGAAACGTATATCAGCGTATTCGAGTAAGCCCACCACATTTTGGTATCGCGGATAATGAGTTCGTAGGAGCCGAGAAAGAACCCTTTGGGAAACCAGAACACGTTCATGGCTGCTACTTCTTGAGGCGAGCTGATGGACATGATGATAACGAAGTAGAAAGGATACAGTGTAATGAAACAAATGATGAGTGCGATCAAGAGAAAAGCAATATCGATTAAGATTGAACCTTGCCTGATCACGTTCGGATTTCTCCGGAGCGAGGTGATCATCGAATTCCCCCTTACCATAAGGCGTAATCAGAGTATTTGCGGCTTAGTGTATTAGCAATGTACAGCAGAGAGAAATTGATGAGCGATATGAACAGTCCGACTGCCGTACCTGAGCTGAAATTGCCGCCAAGCAGACCGTCACGGTACAAGTAGGTGCCAATGACATCTGCCGTTTCATAGACCATCGGATTATAAATAAGTAGAATAAATTCGCTGTTCGCTGACAATAAATTACCAATCGCAAAGATCAGCAGAATGAAAATCGTTGGACGAATGGAAGGCAATGTTATATGAAGCATTTGCTTGAACCGATTCGCGCCGTCCATTTTGGCCGCTTCATACATGTGCGGGTCGACGTTGGACATCGATGCGAGATACAGAATGCTGCTCCAGCCGAAAGACTTCCATATATTCGTAATCGTATAGATGACGGGGAAATACCCTGGCTCTGTATTCAAAGCCACTGTTGTTTCACCGCCGAACAGATGGACCAGTGCATTAATGATGCCGTCCGCATTGATAAAGGATAACACCATGCCGGCAACGACGACGTTGGAAATAAAGTGAGGCAAGTAGCTTGCCGTCTGCACGAATTTTTTGAAAATGCCGCTCTTCAGCTCGTTAAGCAGAAGTGCAAACAAGATCGGCACCCAAAAGCCGAATACAAGCGTGTAAAAGCTGAGTAAAAACGTGTTACGCATCAGCCTACCGAAATAAGGGCCGTTAAAAAAATCAATAAAGTGCTGCAGACCAACCCAGTTAGCGCTTTCAAATGAGAAGAAAGGTTTTCCCGGGTAATAATTCTGGAATGCGATTACGATCCCGTACATCGGTATATAGCTGAAAATAAAAATATGCAGCAGGACTGGAAGCATAATCAAATACAGCTGCATATTCTCACGTAAGCGAAAAGAGACACGCTTACCCGACTGACTCGTTGCTCTCATAACCTTCCCCTTTCACCGATCGATTGCGGCATTACCGGGCCCGTTCTTCCGCATGGATTCATAATAAAGGGGAGCTTCTAATGAAGGCAAGCAACATAATTTGATGCGCTGCGCAATATTTGCGCACTATTTTTTCTACTAATACAATCTTTAAAAGTGAATAAATGTATATCCATGTAAATAAAAGTATATTGAAATTACCAACTTCGCCCAACATACTAACCCTGTGACCGTACCTGAATCGGAACCATTCAGCTTCACATGGGAAGCGCTAGATCCTGATAGCGGAATCGCTGATGTTAAGGCTGTATTTGACCGCGGAACCTATCAACAGGGGACAACTATCGATCTAACAGGAAAGCCCGGCAAGCACCAACTGGAAATTACGGCAATAGATATGGTAGGCAACACGACGAAAAAATCCTTTATGATTGAAGTGACAACGAGTGCCAACGAAATGATCAAGCTAGTCACTCGTTTAGAAGAAGCGGGAGAATTTTCGAATCATGGGAACGCTCGCGCCCTACAAGCTCATTTGGAAACCGTGAAGAAATTTCAAGAAAAAGGCGAGACGAAGGGGATCGACACGGTCGTCATCGATTGGGAAGCAGCGCGTGCCAAAACATTTAAAATACTCGTAGGAAGCGATAAAGAACAATGGACAAATGTGATAGACAATGACGGTATAATCGAAGGAATAGACGGAAAACAAACCATTCGATTCAATCCAACGACGGCCAGATACGTGAAATTCCAGGGCATACAAAGAGCGACGGTGTATGGGTATTCCTTCTACGAATTTGAGGTACACAAAAGATTCTAATCGTTAATCATGATCATGATCGTTCGTGCGAGCGGCGAAGGGTGCAGCGAACGGAGCTTGTAATGAACGGACACAGGAGACCTTAATTATGCCAAAAACACTCAAAATGCAGGGCGAACGGACACAGCAGCTCTTATCATGCTAAACATAAGCTATATACTCATGATTCGAATGGAATAAGGGCATCTAGGTCCGAAAAACGGCTAATCAATGAGCATAGCAGACAATAAGGTCTCTCATGTCCGTTATACACAAAGAGCTTATTTCATTAGATACGATGAGAAGACACTGCAATGGAAAATGAGGTGGACAATACCAAGATGGACGTGTGACAATTCATACTAATTAAGTGGGGATGTTTGCGGTTCTATCTGTAGAACAGGAACAAGCTGAGGGTTTCGCAGATATGCGTAAGCATTGGGCGGCGAATGCAGTTCAGGAAGCGACTCGACTCGGTTTTGTTTTGACTGGCTACGGAGATCATAACTTCCATGCAAATCAACAAATTTCGCGTGAAGAAATGGCAGTGATCATCATACGTGCTAACGGTTAATCGATAGATGCGAATGCCGCATTATCGTTCAAAGATACGAATCTTATTGCCAACTGGGCGAAACCTTTTGCTGCAGCGGCGGTTCAGTCTGGGTTGATTCAAGGGAAAGGCGACGGCACTTTCGTACCGGCAGACTGAGCCACTCGCGCCGAAGCAGTAACGATGATCCTCTCATTGTTAAAGCATTTGGACAAATAATTTATTTATGTACAAAATAAAAAAGCCCGATTCCAAGAATCGGGCTCTTCCTTATAAGACAGCATTATCCTTGACGGATCGCTGTTTCCAATGCCACTTCAATCATGTCGTTGAACGTCAATTGACGCTCTTCGGAGGTCGTAGCTTCACCCGTAAGGATATGGTCACTTACCGTGAACATGGCTAGACCGTTGATTTGATGCTTCGCGGCTAAGGTGTACAATGCGGCTGTCTCCATTTCAACGGCCAACACGCCGTATGCGCCAAGCTTCAACATGGTTTCTTTATTGTAGTCCTCTGTATAGAAGATGTCAGAAGACAAGATGTTCCCAACGCGAAGGTTTAATTTCTTCTCAACACCGATATCATAAGCTGTTTTGATCAGATCAAAGTTAGCGATCGGAGCGAATGTATATCCAGGGAAACGGTTCGTATTGATGGAAGAATCCGTACATACCGCTTGAGCAATCAGAACGTCGCGCAGTTGCACATCATGTTGAATCGCACCGCATGTTCCGATACGGATAATTGTCTTCACATCATAATCTTGAATTAATTCTGTTGCGTAGATCGCGAAGGAGGGAACCCCCATACCGGACCCTTGAATGGATACAGGTTTACCTTTGTAAGTCCCTGTGTAGCCAAGCATACCGCGTACTTGGTTATGACATTTCGCATTTTCCAAGAATGTTTCAGCAATATATTTCGCGCGTAGCGGATCTCCAGGCATTAATGCTACCGGTGCTATTTCACCTTTTTTTGCTTCTAAATGTACACTCATTGAATCGTACCTCCTCACAAATTTTCAACCTTTTGAATTATGAAAACGTTTTACTCCTATACCCTAACATACCCGTTGTGAAAAATCCGTAATACAAGCCATCGGTTTTCTGTGAAGTAGATTACAAAAAAACAGTGTAGCGTTTAACTGAACTTCTTGCCAAGACCATCTATAATCGAGTTGTTCCCAGCAGTTGAGTACCACGTTCGCTGACTCGGCGAAATATAGCTGACACCATCGCAAATGGTGCGAAGTTGGGGTAGGTCGAGAATTTTGATGGTTTTGTGTTCAATCGAGATGATGCCTTCATCTTGAAAATCTTTAAGTACTTTAGAGACAGACTCTCGGGTCACGCCAACCATGTTGGCAATGACATGATGTGTCAATTTGTAGTTGATAATGTAAGCGGATTCAGATTCCAACTTCTGCCCAAGGTTACAATACATGTCATAAACGAGATTTGCCGTCTTCAAGCGCGTGTCAAGAAAGGAGATATATTGGGCTTTACGGTTGAGAATCCGCATGCTCTCCACGAGCAGCCAGTAGGAGCGTCGCAACACGCTTGGATACTCTTCCACGATGGCTAAGAAATCTTTTTTCTTCAAATACCAAGTGTGTACGGCTTCCATCGCGGCAATGGAGGCAATGCGGTAATCATCATAATGGATGGCCTCAATCTCCCCGACGACATGGCCTGGGAAGGCGACACCATATATGATTTCCTTGTCTTCTAATAAACTATACACTTTGATCGATCCCGATCGAATAATGAAGACATCGCCGCTGCGATCTCCTTCGTAGATGATGACTTGATTTTTGCGGAATTGCCGTTTTCTCAGCATGGGCATGATGCGTTCAACCGCTTCATCCGAAAGGTCTTGAAAAATTGAAATATTTCTTATATCCGTAATCATCATAGATGTCCTCACTTTCAAATTTTCATGGCATTGCAGAATAATTGCGAAGCCTAACATTTTTCCATGAAATATAGGCAAATATAAACACAGGAGTAGTGATGAAATATGACTTTCAAACGAATTTGCACCATTGTGCTCGACAGCGTAGGCATTGGCGAATTGCCTGATGCGAATAAATTCGGTGATACAGGTTCCCACACCCTCGGACATATTGCGGAGCGTGTGCCGACCATGAAGTTGCCGCATATGCAGCAGCTAGGTTTAGGGAATATCGCGCCGATCTCTACCGTTCCACCGGTTCAAGAGCCGCAGGCTATGTACGGTAAGATGGCTGAAACATCGGTCGGTAAAGACACGATGACAGGTCATTGGGAGCTGATGGGCTTGAACGTGACGATTCCTTTTGATGTCTATCCCAATGGGTTCCCAGCAGATTTTATTCAAGAATTCGAAGCTAAGACAGGTCGTAAAGTGCTTGGTAACAAACCGGCATCCGGGACAGATATTCTAGATGAGTACGGTGAAGAGCAAATGCGCACGGGTGCTTGGATTGTCTATACATCAGGGGATAGCGTATTCCAACTTGCAGCGCATGAAGAAATCATTCCACTAGAGGAATTGTATCGCGCTTGTAAGATTGCTCGTGAAATGACCTTGGAAGAGCCGGTTGCCGTAGGTCGTGTCATTGCTCGACCATATGTAGGCACGCCTGGAAGCTTCAAGAGAACGCCGAACCGTCACGACTATGCACTAGCTCCATCCGGACGGACCGTGTTGAATGCGTTGAAGGATGGCGGATATGATGTGATCGCCGTTGGGAAAATCAATGATATTTTCTCAGGTGAAGGGATCACAGAAGCGACACCAACCAAAAGCAATGAAGACGGCATTCTCAAAACCATCGAATATTTAAAAACGGATTTTAACGGCATGTTATTTACAAACCTCGTTGATTTTGATTCCTTGTATGGGCATCGTCGGGATCCTGAAGGGTATGCTGCTTGTTTGGAAGAGTTTGATCGGTATGTACCTGAGCTGCTTGCTACGCTCGGCGAAGAGGATCTCTTAATTATTACAGCTGATCACGGCAATGATCCTATACATGCAGGAACCGACCATACCCGCGAATATGTTCCTGTGTTAGCCTACAGTCCGAAGTTTCAAGGGAAAACAGCGTCCATCGGCGTTCGCAGCACATTTGCAGATTTGGCAGCCACAATCTCTGATAATTTTAAGGTTGATTTTAAGGGTCATGGGACAAGCTTTCTGTAAGTAACTACTGTTCATTATGACCGTGATGCGGCTGAAATTCAAGGTTGAACCATGTTCGTCGCGGTTAATGAAAATATATTTACACAAAAATATATGTTGGAGGGTCAACAGATGAAGAAAAAAATGAATCTTGTGCTCGTATTCGTATTGATGGTAACCATGGCGTTAACGGCATGCGGCGCGAAAAGTTCCAAAGGCGAAGGTGGCACTGCACCAGAAACTGGCGGCAAAAAGCTAAAAGTTGGTATGGTTACGGACTTAGGCAGTGTTAACGATAAATCCTTTAACCAAAATGCTTGGGAAGGATTGCAGAAGTTAAAAGCCGATATGGGCTATGACGTAAAATATTTGGAGCCAAAACAAGACGCTGACGTTATTCCAAGCTTGAACCAATTCGTAAAAGGCGGCTATGATCTGACGTGGGCAACTGCATTTACGCTTGATGATGCTGTAACAACGATCGCGAAAGAAAATCCAAATGCAAAGCTTGGTATCATTGATTCCTCAATTGAAGTACCAAACGTTGCAGCCGTATCCTTCAAAGAACAAGAGGGTGCTTACTTGGTAGGGGTTATCGCTGGATTGATGACGAAGACCAATAAAGTGGGCTTTGTCGGCGGGATGGAAATTCCTCCAATCCAACGTTTTGCAGCTGGTTTCCGTGAAGGTATCAAAGCGGTAAATCCGGATGCGAAATTAATCGTGAACTACACAGGACAATTTACACGTGTGGATATGGGTAAATCCGCAGCAGCTACGATGTACAATGATGGCGTAGATATTATTTTCCACGCTTCCGGTTTGACAGGTAACGGTGTATTTAACGAAGCTAAAGAGCGCGTAGCTAAAGGTCAAAAAGTATGGGTTATCGGTGTAGATAAAGACCAATCCTTAACTTTTGGCGATGAAGTAACACTTACGTCCATGATCAAAAAAGTAGACGTTGCTGTCTATGAAATTTCCAAACAATTAGCGGAAGGCAACTTCCCAGGCGGTAAAGTAACAAACATGGGACTTAAAGAGAACGGTGTAGACATTGCGCCAACATCCTCCAAAAACGTTCCAGCAGATGTCTTGAAGAAAGTAGAAGAATACCGTACGAAAATCATTAACGGTGAAATTACAATTCCAACCAAGTAGAAGATCGAACTGAACTGATTGAACCAAGAAGCTCCCCTCGCCTCTAATCTGCGGGGGGACGTTTCTGAAGCAGGAAGGAGAAAAGTCTAATGGCGCAACCTGAAACGGTATTGGAGCTTAAAGGAATCACAAAGCGTTTTGGTGAAGTGGTCGCGAATGAAGACATCAGCTTTGCCTTGAAGAAGGGCGAAATTCATGCATTACTGGGTGAGAATGGTGCCGGCAAATCGACATTAATGAATATCGTATTCGGATTGTATCAACCAACGGAAGGTTCTATTTGGGTCAACGGACAAGAAGTTCTTATGGATACCCCGAACCGGGCTATTGATCTCGGGATTGGGATGGTCCATCAACATTTTAAGCTAGTACAGCCTTTTACCGTAACAGAAAATATTATTCTCGGCATGGAACCGAAATCCGGCCTGAGAACAGACTTGAAAAGCGCTTCATCCAAAATACGCCAATTATCGGAGCAGTATGGCTTGAACGTGGATCCTTCTGCAAAGATTGAGAATATTTCAGTAGGGATGCAGCAACGGGTAGAAATCTTGAAAACGTTATACCGCGGCGCAGATATCGTGATTCTGGATGAGCCGACAGCTGTGCTGACACCCCAAGAGATTACCGAGTTGCTCGCAATTATGAAACGGCTTGCAAGTGAAGGAAAGTCTATTATTATTATCACGCACAAGCTGAAGGAAATTATGGAGGTTGCGGATACCTGTACGATCATTCGTCGAGGTCGCGTGATCGACTCCGTCGTTGTTAAGGATTCGAGTCCTCGAGAATTAGCAGAAAAAATGGTGGGCCGTGAAGTTCGGTTTAAGACCGATAAATCTGCAGCGGATCCGAAGCAACCGATTCTGTCCGTGAAGGACTTAAAAGTTCGTGGAGACAATGGTCAGATGGCGGTAGACGGTCTATCCTTCCAAGTTCGCGCAGGCGAGATTGTTGGTGTTGCCGGGGTTGACGGGAACGGTCAAGCCGAGTTAATCGAAGCTTTAACCGGCATGCGGCGCGTTGAAGAGGGTGAGATTGACTTGGACGGCGTAAATGTCGTGAACAAGACACCTCGTGTCGTGGGTCAATCAGGCATGTCGCATATTCCACAGGATCGGCATAAGCACGGTCTCGTGTTGGATTTTACGGTTCCTGAGAATGCGATCTTACAGACATATTACAAGCCAGAATTAACAAAAGGCGGTCTGATGGACCACAATGCAGCGGTATCGCTAGCTGAGAAGTACGTAAAATCCTTCGATATCCGTATTCCTGGTCTTGATGTTCCTGTACGCGCGATGTCCGGTGGTAATCAGCAGAAGTTGATTATTGCGCGGGAAATCGATCGTCGTCCGAAAGTATTGATTGCCGCACAACCAACTCGCGGCTTGGACGTTGGGGCCATAGAGTTCGTTCATAAGGAGCTTATTGCAGAACGAAATAATGGTAAAGGGGTACTTCTCGTATCCTTTGAATTAGAAGAAATTATGAACGTAGCCGATCGAATTATCGTGCTCTTCAACGGTCAAATCGTAGGGGAAACCTATCCAGATCAGACCAATGATCAAGAGCTCGGGTTGATGATGGCGGGTAGACGACAAGGAGGCGATTCCAATTGAATAATTTGAAAAGACTCCTGCGTCAAGAATCGGTCTGGATTCCGATCATTTCGATTGTGATTGGGATTGTGATTGGAGCGATCGTCATGCTCATCGGTGGGTATGATCCATTGCTTGCGTATTCATCGTTGGTACAGAAGATTTTCGGCAGTGTCTATGATGTCGGCGAAACGCTGCGTCAAATTGTGCCGTTGATCCTTGCGGGTCTTGCTGTTGCCATTGCCTTCCGCGGTGGGATGTTCAACATCGGGGTTGAGGGACAGATCGTGATGGGATCTCTCGGGGCTTTGATGGTGGGGAACATGATTGATTTGCCGCCTATCATCCATGGGATTGTCGCAATTATCGTCGGCGCTTTGTTCGGCGGGATCTGGGGCGCGCTCGTCGCTATATTTAAGGTGAAGCGGGGACTGAATGAAGTTATCTCCTGTATTATGTTGAACTGGATTGCCTTATATATCAGTCATATTACGATTAAAGCGTTCATGGCTGAAGCGGGCACTTCACGTTCGCAAATGATCCATGACTCCGCTAGCATCCAGATTCAGTGGTTATCAGATCTATTTAACGGCGCACGGATCCACTGGGGATTCTTCATCGTGATCTTTATTCTTATCGGTTATTACTATTACATGAATCGCACGAAGTGGGGCTATGAGTTGCGTGCGGTTGGTTACAATAAGCATGCAGCGGAATATGCAGGGATGAACGTATCCAGCATTGCGATCCGTACGTTCTTCATCTCCGGTGCGATTGGCGGTTTAATTGGTACATTCGAAGTACTCGGTGTATTTAAGTACATGGCGATTGCAGCCAATACTTCAGGAACCGGATTCGACGGTATCGCGGTAGCCTTGCTCGGTATGAACAGCGCGTTAGGCGTATTCTTATCCTCAACACTATTCGGTGCATTATATTATGGTGCACAAGGGATGAGCTTTGGTGCCGATGTACCGCCGGAAGTTATTAAGATGGTTATCAGTATCATCATCTTCTTCGCGGCTGCGCCAGGTGCTATCCGGATGTTCATCAAGATGTTCAAACGCAAATCGAAGCGAGAGGAGGGGTAACACATGGATATTCTAGCAAATCTACTGAATGGAACATTCGTGTTTGCCACGGCATTGATCTTTGCCTCACTCGGCGGGGTCATCGTCGAACGGACAGGTGTCATTAACTTGGGACTTGAAGGATTTATGGTCTCGGGAGCCTTCTCTGCAGCGATAACGACGCATTATGCAGAAAGTGCAGGGCTTGGCGGTGCATCGCCTTGGCTGGGTCTGCTCGGCGCGATGATCTTCACCCTTATCTTCTCCGGCATTCACGCACTCGCTTCGATCAAATTTAAAGCGAATCAAGTCATAAGCGGGATTGTCGTCAACTTGCTTGCGGCAAGCTCCACCTTCTTCATGGTAAAGCTGTTGTTCGAAGGTGCAGCGGAAACACCGATCATTGATCATGTATTTCATAAATGGTCTATCCCATTCTTAAGTGACATTCCGTTCCTTGGGAATGCGTTCTTCACAGCCTATCCAACGACCTTTATCGCCTATATCTTCGTCTTCGTGGTATGGTTCGTGATGTACAAGACGCCGCTTGGCTTACGGATGCGCGCGGTTGGGGAACACCCAGGAGCCGCGGATACAGCAGGTGTGAAGGTAAACCGTCTTCGTACATTATCCATCCTCGTTGGGGGATCGGTGGCTGCATTAGGTGGGGCTACAGTGGCCTTAACAGCGAATAGCAGCTTCGCGCAGAACACGATTTCAGGCCAAGGCTTTATCGCGCTTGCCGCGGTAATTTTCGGGAAGTGGAATCCGGTAGGTGCATTCGGGGCTGCGATCTTCTTCGGATTTGCGCAAGCACTGAAGGACCAGGTCGTCATCTATGATTGGGCCAGTAACATTCCGACGGAAGTATTCTACATGCTTCCATACTTGTTAACCTTGCTGGTCTTGCTCTTCGCCGTTGGACGTTCCAGCGGACCAAGCGCCCTTGGAGAACCGTACGACCCTGGGAAAAGGTAATTTATTCGTCCGTTTTTATGGATGTTCAAGGAATATTCAGGACTGTCCGTCATATGTTGATAATACAAGTTCATTATGATGGCAAAGACGCCAAGAATCATGAATCTCTCTGCAGAAGAGGTTCATGAAGCTTGGCGTTTTTTTATTACAACTAAATCAAGAGATTGGAGTTGAGGATTCGTGATCGGTCAACCCATTCGAGCCATACCTTTAGCGGTGCGTATGATCCCTAATGTAGATGCGGGATTGGCGCGTCATCTTCCGCTAGATACTTCAATTCGCAGCTTAGGCTTGATCACTTCCAGCATAGACGATGTCGGTTATACCGCGATTGATGAAGCGACGAAACGTGCAGCCGTAGATGTCGTGTATGCAAAGTCCTTTTATGCAGGTTCGGGTCATGCATCGGGACCGCTGTCTGGTGAGTTCATCGGCATCATCGGAGGGGCAACGCCTGCCGAAGTGGAGAGTGGGCTCGCGGCTGCCATGGAAGTGATGGAGCATGGCGCGTGTTTCTATGCGCTGAATGAGGAAGGTACCCATGCGTATTATGCACACGTCATTTCGCGATCAGGCCGTTATTTATCCGGGGTTGCGGGAATTCCTGAAGGGGATCCGATTGCGTATCTCATAGCTCCGCCGCTCGAAGCCATGGTCGGACTGGATGCCGCCTTGAAGGCTGCGGATGTGAAGCTCCAGACATTTTACGGACCACCGACGGAGACGAACTTTGCCGGTGGATTACTAACAGGGAGCCAGTCGGCCTGCATGGCTGCGGCGCAAGCTTTTCAGTCTGCGGTAAAAGAGGTTGTCTTGACCCCGCATGGTATCACGCTGGGGTCAGGAGGAGGTCATCGATGAGCAGTAAACAGGAAGCATTGGGGATGATTGAGACTTGGGGGATTCCAGCCTTGATTGCAGCTGCGGACGCAGCGACGAAGGCAGCAGATGTGCGCGTCATGACCTATGAGATGGTGGATGCGGGGATCGTAACGCTGTATCTCGTAGGAGATGTATCCTCTGTGCAAGCTGCGGTGGATGCGGGACGTAGTGCGGCAGAACGTGTAGGCAAGCTGCTGCACACCCATGTCATCGCAAGACCTGATTCACAGCTGCGAGCCCGGCTGTTAGGTGATTCCGATTAGGGGGTGCCCACGACGAGATGAAGGAGATCGACACGGATTTATTATCGATTCAAGAAGTTCGCGACGCGCTGCAACGTGCCAAGGAAGCTCAATCCCTCATCGCGGAGATGAATCAGGAGCAAATCGATGCGATTGTGGGAGAAATGGCACAAGAGGCGCGAAAATCTGCCGCTGATCTAGCCGAATTGGCGGTAGAAGAGACGGGGTTCGGGAATGTCCCGGATAAGACCATGAAAAATTTGTTCGTGGCAGACCATATCTACCCGGCGATTCAACCGATGAGAACGGTCGGCATGATTCATCGGGATGAGGAGCTGAAGGTATGGGAGATTGCCCAACCTGTTGGCATCGTGGCGGGAATCGTACCTTCGACGAACCCGACGTCCACCGTCATGTTCAAAGCCATGATCGCATTAAAAGCTCGTAATGCCATCGTATTTAGCCCTCACCCGGGAGCGAAGCGATGTTCCTTGGAAGCCGCGCAGCGCATGCAGAAGGCAGTGGAGCGCGCCGGAGCCCCGGCATTCAGTATCCAATGTCTGAGAATTCCCACATTGGACGCGAGCAGAGAGTTGATGACGCATCGTTCCACGGATGTCATCCTTGCCACCGGCGGGACGGCGATGGTCAAGGCGGCTTATAGCTCCGGGAAGCCGGCTTATGGCGTAGGGCCTGGCAATGTTCCTGTTTTCGTGCATTCAAGCGCAAACGTGGAGCAGGCCGCCGAAGCCATTCTTCGGAGCAAAACCTTTGATTATGGCACCATATGTGCCTCAGAGCAGGCCATCGTAGTCGATCAACGCGTCAAAGCTCAGCTTGTTGATGCGTTCGTAAGACGAGGAGCTTATATGCTCTCTACGATGGAGAAGGACCGGATTGGAAGGTTGATTCTCGCTCCCGGCGGAGGGTTGAATGCACAGATTGTAGGCAAGACTCCGCAAATTATCGCTGAGATGGCAGGATTAGCGATTCCTTCGGATACCGCCGTACTTATAGCGGAAGAGACTGAGGTCGGGAAGTCTTTTCCGTTCTCGTTGGAGAAGCTGTGTCCTATTCTGGCGCTCTATACGGTGCAAGACGTTCAACAAGGAGCTGCTTATTGCAAGAAGCTGTTAGAACTTGGCGGGTTAGGGCATACGCTTGGGATTCATGCAGAGGATGCGGGCGTTGTCGAGAAGTTCGGTATGGAGCAGCCGGCTTCCCGAATCGTGGTGAATGCAGGGACGACATTCGGAGGAATCGGGATGACCACAGGGCTTATGCCGTCATTGACATTAGGATGCGGCTCCTTCGGCAATAACATTACGTCCGATAATATTGGACCCCAGCATCTAATGAATGTGAAACGGGTAGCTTACGGTATTCGCGAACTTCCTGTGACAACCGAGAGCGTGGGAATCCACGTTCAGGAAGCGCTATCTGATCAGACGCACATCACGCGGGAAACCGTCATGGAAATCGTGAAAAGAGTGCTAGCAGAAGTGCAACGTTCATAAAATGGGGGTACATGGCATGTCCTTCACACGGAATTTATTTAAGGAGGCGTTCAAATGGCAGGAGAATGGTCGGCATTAGGAATGATTGAGACGAAAGGGCTGGTCGGTGCAGTGGAAGCGGCCGATGCGATGGTCAAAGCAGCCAACGTTAAGTTAGTCGGCAAAGTGCATGTAGGCGGCGGGTTAGTGACGGTGATGGTGCGGGGGGACGTGGGTGCCGTGAAAGCGGCGACAGATTCCGGGGCTGCGGCTGCGGAGAAGGTCGGAGAATTGATCTCCGTGCATGTCATTCCGCGTCCGCACAGCGATATCGAGCATATTTTGCCCAAGTTAGAAGGCTAACGTGAGGCGATATGGGAATCGTGACGGAGACTCGATTACGGGCCATGCTCGCAAAAGGCATCCCGAACCCGTTTATTTTGCAGGCGGAAGAAAAGTTAACGCCGGCGGCAGCGGATTTTTTGAAATCACGCGGGATTCGTATAGAAACATCGGTAAAGTCATCTGGAAGGACGTTAAATGCACCCTCGGTCTACCCCCTTATTCCTGTTGGCGTATCGAATCGGCATGTCCATTTATCTCGTGCTCACGTTGAGTGTTTGTTCGGTCCAGGATATACGCTAACACCTGATCGGGCATTATCTCAGCCGGGCCAGTATGCAGCGATTGAAACGGTCACCCTTCAGGGCCCGCGAGGAGAGATTCAACGTGTGCGTGTGTTGGGGCCTTCGCGAGCAGAGACGCAAGTAGAAATCTCGCGAACCGATGGGTATCTCTTGGGAATTCATGCACCGGTTAGGTTATCCGGAAATGTAGCGGGTACACCCGGAGCGGTGCTCGTCGGACCTCAGGGAACGCTCGAATTAAGCCATGGGGTCATTGTTGCGGAGTGCCATGTACATATGTCTATCTTGGATGCGGCGCATTTTCAAGTTCAGAATGGCGATACGATCGTTGTAGAAACTCCGTCGGATCGATCCCGTCGCATCCTATTTCCTCAGGTCATCGTTAGGGTGCATGAGCGGTATTCGCTCGATTTTCACATCGATCTGGATGAAGCCAATGCCGCGGGATTAAGGACGGGAGATTTCGTAGAAAGAATCGCATTTCAGGATCAATTTAGCTAAGGAGGCGAACCGATTGGACTTGACGCAGACCGTGGAACGGCTCGTTCGTGAGTTATTGCGCTCGATCCCGACGGACGTTATGCCGTCTCCGCAAGTGCTATATGTATTGGATGATTCGCAAGCGGCAGATCGCTATTTGGATCATTTCGTCGTATTGAAGCAAGCAGGCATCCGATATGATCTTCTCGTTTTGGATGGAGAAAACGCTGGCTGGCTGGGGAAGCAGTGTATTGAATCAACCGGAGCGGGGAACTGCATCGCGATGGATGAGCAAGCCCCGTCTCCTACGGAACTGCCGCAATCTTATGCGGCAATCATCGTTCCGGAGTTGGACTTGGATCAGGCATCCCGAATTCTCCATGGCATCCTTGGTTCCGTGGAGTCGGAATTGGTGCAGGCGGGGCTGATTCTCGGTAAACCGGTGTTCACTCGCATCGACGGGAGCGGGATGACGCAAGCGAATCGGCGTACGCTGCAAGTGACAGGACTGCCCCCAGCCTATGAACGGCGATACCGCGCTACGATTCAACAGCTTCAAGAACTAGGGATGCACATCGCCAGCTTTCAAGAACTGCCTTATCAAGTTGTGACGGCAGTTCTTCCGGGTCAGCCCGAACATTCGATGTCTAGCCCCGCGAGCACGGTGTTCTCAGCGAGGCTGTTAACCGCCTCCGATGCAGCACGCATACTTCAATCCAACCGTGACCGGGTAGTCACTGTAGCACGCGGTACCTTGATATCCCCGTTAGCAAGGGATGTGATCCGAGATCAGCGCGCTGAGCTGCGGATTGTGGATGAGGTGACATTCGATGGTGCTGGGTAAAGTGATGGGGAGCGTATGGGCGACTCATAAGGAAGCCGGCATGGATCAATTGAAGCTGCTGCTCATTCAGCCATTAGACTTCAATGGCCGGGCGCAGGGAAGCACGATGATTGCAGCGGATCGAATTGGTGCAGGGATCGGTGAACATGTCATTGTATCCCGAGGGAATCCTGCTCGCATGCTGTTCGATGGACGGAACGTGCCTATTGATGCCATCGTGGTCGGCATTGTGGATGGCATTGAACTTGGTGATGTGAAGTTATCGTTCGATACAGAGGGGGGCGAAGAACATGACTGATACGAAGCAAAGAGTGGTTCAAGAGTATGTGCCTGGTAAGCAAGTTACCTTAGCCCATGTCATTGCGAATCCTGATCCGCTCCTGTATACGAAATTAGGGATACAGGATGCAGGGGCCATCGGAATTCTCACCCTTACACCAACAGAAACCTCCATTATTGCTGCAGACATTGCAACCAAGGCAGCGGATGTCGGCCTAGGTTACTTGGATCGATTTACGGGATCGCTTGTGATCACAGGGGAAATAGCGGCTGTGGAAATGGCTATGGAAGCCATTAATACGTTCCTCTCCGTCAAGCTCCAGTATACGCCGGCCATGCTCACGAGGTCCTGATATGAAACAAGGGAAGAAAACGCTGAAACGGATTATGATCATTGGCTCGGTAGGAGCGGGAAAATCTTCACTCATGCAGGCCTTGTTTCGCGAAGATCAACCTGCAAGGAAGACGCAAAGCTTAGAATATCGCGATTGGCTTATTGATACGCCTGGGGAATACACGGAGAATCCAATGTATTACCGCTCTTTGATGGCGACATCCTTTGAAGCTTGCATGCTCATGATCGTGCAGGACGCAACCGCCAAGCATATTGCGCTGCCGCACGGATTCGCAGGAGGTTTTCCTATTCCAGCTATGGGGGTGATCACCAAGGCGGATCATCCCGACGCGAACCCGGAACGAGCTGAATCTCTTCTGCGTGTTGCAATGCCGGAAGGCGAGGTATGGCTGACTTCATCCCTAACGAAGCATAACATTGAACCTTTACGGCAAAAGCTCTTGCAATGTCTTGGTCTATCCGAAGCGGATGTTGGAGAACTCTAGAAGGAGATGTAGCCAGGATGCGGAAGCAGACGCTTAAACAAATCTGTCGTCAGTATACGTCGCTCAAACGATCCGATATTGCACAGCTTCAAGACCTCGCGAAGCAGTTGCCGATCATGGCGAATCTAGCGCAGGCGGATGTATTCATTGATTGCCTAACAAGCGAAGGGCAAGCCGCCATTGTTGTCGCCGAGTCCAAACCGGTAACCGTATCTAGCCTTTATACGGGGTCCGTGGTAGGTCAGCTCGCTTATGTGCATCATGAACCTGCCGTGCTCTACAGTCTGCATTCCGGACAACATATCACCGGGTCGCGCGGGATATCGCAAGAACAGAAAGAAATGCATCAGAATGTGGCGCCCATTACGAATGCAAGAGGGCAGACGATCGGCGTTCTCATTATGGAACGGGATATGACGAACGAGATCGAACAGCAGCGAAATGTCGCCATGCTGCAAGAAACAACGGAGCAATTAAGCGAAACCTTACTGCATCTTGCGATGCACGAAGACCGTATGACGGGGCTGATGCATGAAGGAATGATCTTATTCGATCAAGAACGATGTATCACGTATACGAATCGAAGCGCAGATGCCTGGTTGGAAAAGTTAGGCTTTTCCGCACCATCGATGGGGGCTTTTATTGCGAAGCTGCTTCCGAGGAACCTCGAGGCCACACCGAATCAAATGATATCGCATGAATTTGTGACCGGGAGTTACGCGCTTGAGGTCAAATCGATGCTGTTGTGTAAAGAAGGGCATCCTGTCGGAGGACTTCTCTTGCTCCGAGATTTATCGGAGTTGAAAGAAAAGGAGAAGGAGCTCGTGATGAAGTCTGCCTTTATTCAAGAGATTCATCATCGGGTCAAAAATAATTTGCAGACCATCTCCGGCATGCTTCGATTACAAGTACGGCGTACTTCCCATGAAGAAGTGAAGCAGACTTATCGGGATATGATTCACCGGATGAATAGCATTGCACTGATTCACGACATGCTGGCGTATAAAGGCCTCGAACACATCGATCTGCAGGAAGTCATGAGTCGGCTGTGTCCGATGATCATTCGTTCGCTAACGGTGCCTGAGCAGAACATCCGACTTGTGATGAACGAGGATCAGAGCCTCCTGTTAGAGACGGAACAGGCGACCACCATCGCTTTGATCGTTACGGAATTATTACAGAACAGTATCATCCATGGTTTTGATCAGCCGATGGATCGATCTCCGCTCATTACGATTGATTTGCAACGTACGGATGAAGTGATTTGTATGACGATTGCGGATAATGGAAAAGGATGTGCTGATTATCGCACGGCATGGGAAGATCCATCTCGGCATTTTGGATTGAACATGGTAAGGACGTTGGTGCAAGGGCAGTTAAACGGCATGTTTCAGATCGAGAGCTCCGAACAAGGTACGGTAGCCCGATTGCTGTTCACGATACATGATGTTGACGCAACGTACGAAGGAGGGGAGGCCGTTGCATACCGTTTCCACTAGAACGGAGAGAGCTCGACGGACGATCATCATCGTGGATGATGATGCGCTCATACGCATGGATCTGCGTGAGATGCTGATCGAGCATGGCTATGAAGTGGCAGCTGAAGCAAGGAACGGCGAAGAAGCCATCGAGCTTGCACATCGCTATAAGCCGGAGATCATGCTCATGGATGTCAAAATGCCCGGACGAAATGGGATTCAAGCCGCCAGAGCCATTCAGAAGATGAGTGTCCATTGGCAGAGCGGGGCGCCTGCTATCATCTTGTTGACCGCTTATAGCGACCGTTCTTATGTTGAAGAGGCTACGAAATCAGGGGTTACGGCTTATTTGGTGAAACCTGTGTCGGAGCATAATCTCATACCGGCCATCGAGGTGGCATGCAGCCAACGGGAACAGTTCATGCAGGTGCGCGTGGAACTACAGGATTTGCGCCAATCCCTTGAGGATCGCAAATGGATTGAACGGGCCAAAGGCAGGCTTATGCAAGTGCATGGATACAGCGAGGATCGAGCATATGAGTGGCTGCGAGAGCACAGTATGAACGAGCGGAAGCCCATGGTTGTGTTGGCGCAGCAGCTCATCCTGGCTCACGATTTGCAATTAGATCCAGCTGGGTGGGGCATTGAATGAAGCCGGCTCGTGAACAGTGGTTAACGAGTGTCGGCATTGACGTGGGTACCAGTACAACGAAGATGATTGTCAGCCGGTTGCGCCTCGCCCGGATGTCCAGTACGTTTGCCCTTCCTCGCTATGACATTGTTGAACGCCAGGTACGTTACGAAAGCCCGGTGATTATGACCCCTCTGGTGTCCGATCAAATTGACTCGGAGCCTTTATCCCAATGGTTGAACCAACAATATCAACTCGCAGGAATTCAACCGAGTGAGGTGAATACGGGGGCCGTGATATTTACAGGCGAAAGTGCAAGCAAATCCAATGCACAGGCGATTCTACATGGTCTTGCGGAAGATTCCGGCGCATTCGTCGTGGCTACAGCGGGAAGCGACTTGGAGGCTGTCTTAGCTGCCAAGGGTTCGGGTGCGGTTGCCTATTCCCGAGAGCAGAAGGATATCCTCGTGAATGTGGATATTGGGGGAGGAACGGCGAACGCGGCCTATTGTTATCGCGGAAAAGTCATCCATACGGTAACCTATCATGTTGGCGGACGCCTCATTCGATTGCAGCCCGATGGAACGATTACCTATATTTCGGGGGCGCTGCAGCCATGGCTAGAGGCGAATGGATATGCTCTTCGATGTGGAGAGTGCATAACCTACGAAACGTTACGAAACTTGACGATCACGCTCAATCGAAGCCTATTATCGGCGCTTCGTCACGTAAGTGACGAAACATCGCAGCTTCTGATGATAGGAAGTACTGCGCAGGAGGTTTCTCGCGAACATTCATTAACCTTTACGAAGATCATGATATCTGGCGGTATTGGGCAATGGTTCTATACGATGGATTCCAATCCTACAGCGCTCGAAGAAGTAACGGTTTTCGGAGATGTCGGACCTCTACTCGCATCAAGTTTGCGTGTGGTCTGCGAAGAACAAGGGCTTGAGATCATCCCTCCGCTCCAGACTGTGCGAGCGACGGTGTTAGGTGCAGGGATGCAGAGCACGGAAATAAGCGGTTCCACGGTACACTTTGAGCCTGGTCTTCTCCCCCTTCGCAATGTACCGATCGTACAGTTCGCTATCCCTGTTACAGATTCACCCTCATTTGCTTCTCAATACACAACGCTCCTCCATCACACCTTTCGTCAAGCAGCGGCATTATATCTGGAATCAGACGCGAGCGCATCGCGGACAGATTCACGTATACGCGTCATCGGCTTTGCGTTACAGGTTCGTAAGCTAAAGTACCTTTCCTATGATCAACTCGAGTATGTAGCAACACAGCTTATCGCAGCTTTCAGGCAGTATTTTCCGCATGTGGAAACTTTAGTGCTCGTCTGTGAGCAAGATATCGCGAAGGCGTTAGGTCAACGTCTGCATCTGCTATGTCTAGGCCAGCCGCAATTGATTTGTATTGACCAAATTCGTGTGGAACACGGTGACTATATCGATTTGGGAACTCCGGTCAACGGTACGACCATTCCTGTCATAATCAAGACCTTGGCGTTCTAAGAAATCTGGAGGGAGATGTCTTGCGTTGAAGACCAAGATGACACTGCTTGGGAAGACCTATCAGTTTCAGAGTTTGAAGGAAATTATGGCCAAAGCGAACGAAGAAAAGTCTGGTGATCAGCTTGCCGGGATCGCGGCACAAGATCATACAGAACGTATGGCAGCCAAAGCAGCCCTTGCAGAGGCAACACTGGCTGATATTCGCAATGAACCTCTGCTTCCACCAGAGCAGGATGAGGTGTCCCGCGTGATCGAAGAGCAACTCAATGAGAAGATCTATGGTGAAATCAGGAATTGGTCCATTGCCGAACTTCGTGAATATCTGCTGCGACCGTCCACAGGTCAGCCCGAAATCATCCGCCTAAGCCGCGGCCTGACGAGTGAAATGATCGCAGCCGTTGCGAAGCTGATGACCAATTTAGATCTAATCCAAGCGGCAGCGAAGATTGAAGTGTTGACACATTGCAACTATACGATTGGGCAAAAGGGTGTGCTTTCGGGCCGCGCGCAGCCCAATCATCCAACCGATGACATCTTGGGCATCAAGGCAGCACTTTACGAAGCCCTCAGCTATGGGATAGGGGATGCCGTCATTGGCGTGAATCCCGTCATTGACACGACAGATAGTGTGAGGGAAGTACTCAAAATGACGAAAGAAGTCATGCACACGTGGGAAATACCTACGCAAAACTGTGTACTTGCACATGTCACAACGCAGATGCGTGCTATTCGGCAAGGGGCGCCGGCGGATTTGATTTTCCAGAGTCTCGCAGGGACGCAAGCGGGAAATAAGGCATTCGGCATTCATGAGAAGTTATTGGATGAAGCGGATGATCTGATTCGGCGAGACGGTACTGCTGCTGGTCCGAATTTGTGGTATTTCGAGACAGGGCAAGGCTCCGAATTATCGGCAGAAGCGCATCATGGGATTGATCAAGTGACGCTGGAAGCCCGATGTTATGGACTCGCCCGCAAATATAAACCGTTTCTCGTCAATACCGTCGTCGGCTTTATCGGTCCGGAGTACCTGTACGATAACAAGCAGGTCATGCGCGCTGGCCTTGAAGATCATTTCATGGGCAAAATGCATTTGCTGCCGATGGGCGTTGATGTATGCTACACGAATCACATGAAGGCAGATCAGAACGATATGGATAATTTGGCTGTTCTGCTGGCAGCTGCGGGTGTGAATTACTTGATTGGCGTTGCGATGGCTGATGATTGTATGTTGAATTATCAATCGACAAGCTTTCATGACATCGCCACCGTGAGGGAACTATTCGGTCTGCGCCCTGCTCCGGATTTCGAGATGTGGCTGGAACGATTCGGACTGATGCAGAACGGCAGGTTGACCGCGCATGCCGGAGATCCCACTTTATTCATGTAATTGCATGTATTCGTTGGAATCAAGGAGGGTGAAAATCGATGAACGAGTCGACGACGTTGGATTGGCTCGTGGACCAAGTCATGAAAGTCCTCGAACAACAACAGGCACAGGCCACAGCACCCGAAGAATCATCGACGATTTCGGAGTCCATAACAGCGCAGGACTTCCGTTCAACACAGATCGATATCATGGATACCTACTCGCGGGTGGAAGAACTCCCGCCTTCTCTTACAGATCCTATACAACACTCAAATGTCCCTGAACCGAAATGGGCCGAAGGGATGGAGGAATTATTAGCAAGCACACCTGCCCGCATTGGGGTATGGCGAACCGGAACAAGGCCGCTAACCTCTACGATGCTTGCTTTGCGAAATGCCCATGCTGCCGCGATTGATGCCGTTTTTAGCGAAGTCTCGCCAGCACTGCTTCAGGAAATGAATCTCTTCACCGTCGAGACCCATTATGAGAATATGGAGACCTTTCTGCGGCGACCGGATAAAGGGCGATTAATTACGGATTCAGGCGTTGCGCTGATGAAGGACAAATGTATATTGAAGCCGCAAGTACAGGTTGTGATTGCAGATGGTCTCAGCGCAAATGCCATTGAGAGTAACTTGAAGGATGTCTACCCTGCGCTTATGAATGCGCTGAAAGTCTATGGATTAAGCTGCGGCACACCGTTTTTTGTCAAAGGAGGCCGTGTAGGCTGCATGGATCATATTGGTGAGATCCTGCAACCCGAAGTTCTCGTCCTGCTGATTGGCGAACGGCCGGGTCTGGTGTCGTCCGAATCTATGAGCGCTTATATGTGCTATCGTCCGCATGTTGGCACGGTCGAATCCGACCGGACCGTCATTTCCAATATTCATCGCGGGGGAACGCCGCCGATTGAAGCGGGTGCCCATATGGGGACGGTACTTCATAAGATGCTTGAACAACAGGCCAGTGGTGTCAAACTCGTGATGTAGAGGTTGGAGCATGGAAGGCTAAAAGGCGAGGAGGTGGTGGAATGAACTTGCTTCTCGGAATTTTGTTAGTGCTTCTGACATGTGCGGTCATCGTGAGCATCGTATTGCTGGCGAACAAAAATATCCGGAATTACGACGAGAAAAACCATGAGAATTTCTTGAGCTAGGCCAAGAATATGTAAAGGAGCGATACAATGAGTCAGACAACGGATCAACAACGTCTTGAAGATAAGAAAGATTTGAACCGATTTGGCTATGCGCAAGAATTGCTCCGCAGTATGGGCGGATTCTCTAACTTTGCGATCTCATTCTCCGTCATTTCCATTCTAACGGGTGCGGTATCCTTATACGGTCATGGTCTGCTGTACGGCGGTCCAGGCATGATGGGCTTTGGATGGCCGTTGGTGGCACTATTCGTCATTCTTGTCGCTGCGTCCATGGCGGAGCTTGCATCGGCGATTCCGACAGCGGGCGCGCTCTATCACTGGGCATCTCTACTTGGGAACAAACGGTGGGGCTGGTATACGGCATGGATTAACTTGATTGGCCAGATCGGAATCGTGGCAGGGATCGACTATTCGGTGGCCTTATTTGCTGATCCGCTGCTCGCATCGGTCTTCGGCTACACTTCGAATGATACGACAACCTTGATCGTATTCGCTGTCATCTTGCTCAGCCACGGCATCTTAAATCATGTCGGGATTCGATTGGTGGCGAAATTCAACGATATTTCCGCATGGTACCATATTATTATTGTTGCTGTATTGGTCGTGAGCCTAGCTTTCTTCACGAATTCGGGCTTGAAGCCGATCGATTATATTTTCCAAGTGGGAGAGACGTTCTCCGATAAACCCTATGCCTTTGCGTTCTTAATCGGATTGCTGCAAGCACAATGGACCTTTACGGGCTATGATGCGTCAGCGCATACGATCGAGGAAACGATCAACCCCCGCATTCGTGCGCCTTGGGGAATTTTCACTTCTGTTGCGTACTCCTTTGTTTTCGGTTTTATCATGCTTGTCTTTGTCACTTTATCGATCCAAGATGCGAGTGCAGCCGCAGGGGCCAGCAACGCGTTCATCTATGTCATCACCGAAGCCCTTGGGGGTACGTTCGGCAATACGATTCTGTGGTTGGTGACGCTGGCCATGTGGTTCTGCGGCTTGTCTTCGATCACATCCTTTTCTCGCATGATGTATGCCTTCTCCCGGGATAAAGGCATGCCGTTCAGCAAGCATTGGGCTCAGATTTCGCGTAAATTCCGGACACCGGCCAAAGCCATTTGGCTTGCCATCATCCTGTCCTTTGTACTTGCAGCGATCGATTATATTCTCAAGCTCATTAACCCAGAGAACACCGTAGGTACCATTGTATTTATGACGGCAATTAGCGTCGTCGGCCTCTATGTTGCGTACGGCATCCCGATGCTTCTTCGGTTAGCTGCCCAAGCCAAAGGGAAGTTCCAGCCCAAGCATCTGGGCCCATGGAATTTGGGCAAATACGGACGGTTTATTAATGTGCTTTCGTTACTATGGATCATTTTCATCAGCGTCTTGATGGTCATTCCGCCGAACCAGAACGCAGGTTATGCATTGATCGGCATGTTCGTGCTCTTGATTTTGATGGATTTTCTGTATTACAACAAACATTTTGAGGGACCGCAAGCCGCGCTCAAAACATCCATTAAAGATATCCTTCAGCGGGAAAAGGAGCTGGAGAGCTGATTAGATTTTAATGACACTTGATTCGGTCAGATGCACCTCCGTGACCACATCAAAGGTTGCTTTAGGGTAGTGGCGGACCCAGTAAGCCCATTCTGCGGCATCTCCATCCCGATAGGTCGCTCGGTATCTGAGCCCAAACCCTGCGGGATCGGAGTCTGTTTGTTGCAAATGCTTAAGCAATTTTTCCATACGGTGCTGGAGCTCTGCGCTGGCCTCCTTTTCCATATCCGCTTTAGATAAGGCAAGGGAGGCTTTTTTGCGCTCGGATACGCTTCCTGTTACCTTCATATGAATTGTTATGACAATACCATTCGCAGTTCGCGTTATGGATTGCTTGCATGTGGAATCGCTGATTTTCACGACAAAGGCATTTTGGGGTTCTCTGACCCGAAATGAAAATAGATTGCCTGATTTCATTAGCATTTTTAGAAGCTGTACTTCATGAGGCGAAAGCTTGCCAATGGACTTCGATTTGTGTAATAAAGCGATTTGATTAATATCATACTTCTGGTCCGTCACATGAATGATGGGCAAGAAAGGGTCTTTACCTTTTTCTTTCCAACGATTAAAAAATTCAGATTTCGTAATTCCGATCGTTTCGGACTCCGAAATCCCGTACTTCTGGAAGTGAAGCGTGAGTGCGTTACCATACACTTGCTCCGATGCGTTCTTGACGTTTAATACCGTCTTTGCATCTGGGGAACCCGCTGCAAACAACGAAGTCTGTTGGATCTCATATCTACGAGTCAACCAGTCGATGGCCTGTGTGAAATCTTGTTGAATATAGGCTTCTCCCATCACAATCAAGGCTAAATGCGAGAAATCGAGTTCTTGATCGAACAGGGATTGAATGGATTTTATGGCTTCTCCAATCGTTGGACCATCATGACTCGTAGTAATGAATTTGGCCTCGCCGGGAGATCGTTTCGCTGAGGGAATTCCGATTTTCATCGTTATATGTACATCGTCCGGTCGGTTAGGGATATGATCGATTCCCATCGTTGTTACAAAAGATCGTTTATCCATATCTTTGAATTGACATCCTGATAACAATAAGTTGAGAGATGTGATGAGCAGGACGATCCTATAGCATCCTGTTTTCATAGCGATACTCTCCTCCGTCAAATATATATAGAGCATAAGGAAGGGTTGGCGTGCGTTCGTTCATATGGAATCATCTAACATCATAATTTCTCATAGGTTACCCATTGATCCCTAATTTACACTCCATAACAAAAGGACACGGTTTCTATCGTTAGATAGATAACGTGTCCTTTAACGTGAACATGCCTATGTTATTTGACGACCATAACGGCACAAGGCGCATGCTGCACGACTTTATGACTAACGCTGCCGATAAATAGTTCTGAGAATAGGCTGATGCCTCGACTCCCCATGATGATCAAGTCAACGTTCTCTTCCTTCGCTTTTTTACAGATGAGTTGGGCAGGGTCTCCTGTGAAGTATGCGGTCTTATACTCGATGTTCTTATCGGCGAGAAGCTGCTCTGCATGATCTAATACTTTGCGTCCTTCCTCTTCTTGCAATGCAATAAGATCGACGCCGATCGCAACCTCATTTATGGAGATATGAGGGTTGACGTGCAGCAAGGTAAGCTTGCAATTTTTTTCATGTTGTGCGAGTTTGATTGCATGTTGAACAGCTAGGAGACTGTGCTCCGAACCATCTACTGGAACTAAAATATGTTGATACATCAGGGTGTCCTCCTTCAGATTTAATGATGTGACTCTGCGGCATCAATGCCAGCCAGATGGTGACGTCTAGCGAATAAGAAGATCACGGCGATCAGGACCATCGCTGCGCCGAAGTAGAAAGGAACCTTCGCGTTATACCATTCCGCAAGTTTACCTGCCAAGTAAGGTGCTGCAGCGCCGCCTAAGAACCGTACGAAGCTGTAGGCTGCGGATGTAACGGAACGTTCTACTGGAGCGGATTCCATAACGGCTGTGGTAATCAGCGTGTTATTAATCCCTAAGAAAATCCCCGACACGATCACGGCAATAATAACGACTTTCGGTGTATCTGCCCCAATCCCCATAACGAGCAAGGTGATGGCGAACAATGTAAGTACGATACATATCGATTTAACCGAACCTAACCAGCTTTGAAATTTCGGTGCGACAAATACAGACGTAATCGCGAGCAACAGTCCCCAACCAAAAAATACATAGCCTAGACCATGCTCATCCAAATGCATCACGAATGGAGCGTACGCCATTAAGGTGAACATCCCGAAGTTATATAAAAAGGCAGTGACGCCTAAAGTTAACAAACCAGGGAACGCTAATGCTTTGAAGGGTGCTGAGATCGGTATGGCTTTTTTGGGTTTTGGTACGTTCGGCATCATGAACAGAATGAAGAAGAAAGCCAGTGCCATCAAGACGCTAACGCCGAAGAAGGGTCCGCGCCAGGAGATGGATCCAAGCTCACCGCCAAGTAAGGGTCCAATGGCAATCCCAACCCCGAGTGCGGCTTCATAGAGAATAATGGCTTTGGCTGTTCCTGAACGGGATAAGCCGACAATGGCGGATAGCGCAGTTGCAATGAACAACGCATTCCCTAATCCCCAGCCACCACGGAACCAGACGATACTGCTGATGGCATTGGAACTCCCTGCAAGTCCTGCGAAAATAATGATCATGAAGATCCCGGTGATTAACGTCCATTTCGTGCCGAGACGAGATGAGACAAAGCCCGTAATTAGCATGGCTACGCCAGTAACTAAATTGTAACTCGTAAACAAAAGGGACACCTGACTTGGTGAAGCATGTAATTTCTCGGCGATTGCCGGTAGGATCGGGTCAACAAGGCCTAATCCCATAAAAGAAATAATGCTGGCAAATACGATGGCCCATACAGCGATCGGTTGATTTAATATGCCGGATTTCCCCGAACGCGCCTCTATTTCTTGATATTGCGATGTGGATGATGACATTGGTTATGTTTCCCCCTATAACTTGCAAATTCCATTAGCAAATGGATGAACTTGTAAGTATGTGTATGATGCATTAATATATATGTATTATACATGTATTTAGAGGAGAGTCAATAGAGATTGCTGTGTTACACAAATTTTGTTAAATTTATCGAAAGAGTATGAATGGGTAGGGTGAATGAGATGAATCAAGAACTTATCGAGAAGCTAGATTTGGAGATGGCCATGTTAATTCGCAAAGCTTCATCGATGGCTGTGGAGAAACGGTTGGGCAATTTAGATCGTTCAGGATATTTAATTCTTCATTATCTGAGTCGCCGGAGCTCCCAAGGCATCAAAGCCTTAGCTGAAGAGTTCCGATTAGATGCCTCCACAATGAGCAGACAAATTGCCGCGCTAGAGGGCAAAGGTTATGTTGAACGATTGCCTGACCCGAATGATGGGCGCGCAAGCTTATTCCAAATAACAGACTTAGGAAGCTTAGAGTTCTCAAAAGCTAAAGAAGCACGAATCCATCGATTCCACGAATTATTCGAGTCATGGACCGAAGAAGAAGGACTGCAATTTATGGAGCTTATCGGGAGACTAAATAGGGCGGATTAATTTTAAATAGAGAGAAAATGTATAATGGGGGGGAGGGAATCGCCATGAGTGAATGGTTTGAACGCAGTTTTGGAGAAGATTACTTAATCGTATATCGACACCGAGATTTACATGGCGCATACCAAGAAGTTCACAAGATGATTAACTGGCTGGGATTGCCTGCGGGTGCTAAAGTGCTTGATTTGTGCTGCGGTATGGGACGCCATTCTGTTGTCCTTGCAGATCAAGGATACGAAGTGACAGGTGTCGACCTGTCGGATGTCTTGCTGTGCGAAGCGAAGAAGCAGGATACGGACAATCGCATCAAGTGGATACAGAGCGATATGCGCGAACTTCCGCTCCAGGGCGGGTATGACGCAGTGGTGAATCTGTTTACGTCTTTTGGATACTTTGAGTCAGATGAAGAAAATATGAAAGTACTATATGAGATCAAACGCATGTTAAAGCCAGGCGCTCCTTTTATTATTGATTATCTCAATCCGATTGTGGTCGAAAATTCGTTGGTCCCTTTTTCCGAGAAAGAAGAGGAAGGGGTAAAAATTGTTCAATATCGAAAAATCGAAAATGGTTATGTGAAGAAGGAAATTGTGATTCAAGATGCAGGTCGTGATGAGCGCCGATATCTTGAACGCGTGAAGTTATATCGCTTAGATCAGTTCGAAGAAATGCTCGACAAGGTTGGGTTGCAGCTTGAGCAGGTTCACGGGACGTATGACGAAAGTACATATGATGAGGTGAATTCACCGCGAATGATCTTTGTAGGCCGAGGGTAAAGGAGTATCGTCAATGTCAACCAAGCTAGAACTAACAGCATGGGGGAGTGACATCTCACAGGTCAAAATCCCACTGCCGAATGCGTTGAAATGGGTGAATAGCTATCTCGTAGAAGGATCAAATGGCTACACGGTAATCGATCCAGGCCAGCATACGGAAGACGCCGTTGAGGCATGGCAGGCCGCATTTGCTGAATTGAACATGAAGATAAGCGATGTGGAGAAGGTGGTATTAACCCATCATCATCCAGATCATTACGGGCTTGCGGGTTGGTTTCAGGAAGCATGTGATGCACCCGTCTATATGTCGGAAATTGCCCATCAACATGCGCAGATGATGTGGGGGCAAGGACAACGAGCGACCGACGTGATTTACCGCTTGTTTGAGCAGCATGGGATGGATTCGGACATGTTAGCCGAAATCCGAACGCATCTGGAGAGCTTCGTCCCTTTTGTGAGCCCACAGCCTGAGGTGCGATATATTGAAGGGGATACGATTCAACTAGGAGATCGAACGTGGGAGACCATCCTGACGAATGGACATGCCTCGGGTCACCTCTGCTTCTACGCAGGTGCGACGAAGGAAATGATCATCGGGGATCAGGTGCTGCCGCAGATTTCACCTAATATTAGCTATGTGCCGGGCAGTGATCCACAGCCGTTAGAATCGTTCCTGACAAGTCTGCGACATTTGTCTAGTTACGACGTGGCGATCGCTTATCCGGGCCATCGTAACCCGTTCCAGCATGTACAGGGACGTATTGCCGACTTACTGGTGCATCACGAAGAGCGATTATTGAAGTTTAGGGAACTGTTGACGGAACCCAAGACGGCATATCAATGCTGCGTCGCGTTATTTAACAGCAACAAGCTTACCGTGCATCAGCTTCGGTTCGCGATGTCCGAGACCTTGGCACATCTGATCGAATTGGAGCGCAGGGGGCATGCGCGCGAAGAGCGCTTAGTAGATGGAACTATGATCTATCGGTCCGTATAGTAAATGAAGAAGCCTATTTCCGATTCAATGGGGATTAGGCTTTTTGTCGTTAGGTGCTTATTGAGGAAGCGGGTGGAGGATGCGTTGAGTAGTGGGTAGGGGGAATGGTATGGCTTGTATGAGTATGAGTATGAGTAGTAGAGTATGACCTGTATGATTAGTATGGCTGGTGGAGAGAAATGAGGATGGAGTATAGTTCATGTCGCGTGTTGTAGGTAGTATTGAGGGGAATTGGCAAGGTATGTTGTGTTGTGTGCGTTGACGATACTTCTACACTTTTTAGATTTATCTAATTTGGTCAGAATTTGAGAAGAACGGAGAAATGATTCCCACATTGGAATTGCGATATAGCGGCAATTGTTGATAGAGCGTACCTATATTGGATAATTCGAACATAGCCCTCATCACAGAGGATAACGGTACTCGTATAATGGACAAATCCAATGTAGGAGCACGAAAAGGTCCAGTATGAGCTCATTTGCACGTTCTATATTGGATTACTCCAAGATAGGGAGCAAAATCGGCAGAATTAAAGCAAAGTTAGTGGAAAAATCCAATATAGCTGAAGTATAGGTGAGAGACATCAACGTTCCCAAGCACAACTTCGATAATCACTTGTGTAATTGGTCCGGTATGAGCTCATTTGTACGTTCTGTGTTGGATTACTCCAAGATAAGGCCGATATTCACAGACTTATTGCAAAGTGCTACTGTGTATAGCCTACTGCCCCTCATCTACACACTTGCATCAGGCGATCCCCATACCTCCACACAACACAAAAACCCCGCAAACCGAATCCTCAGGTTGCGGGGTTAGTCTTCTTAAGCCAAGAAGGCTCTCAACATCCATACGTGTTTCTCAAGTGTACCTTTAATGCCTAAGAGCATATCAGAACTTGCTTCGTCTTCTGCTCCCTGAGCAACATCCATACCGGCTTTCAACTCAGCAATCACGGTTTCGAAGTCAGCTTTGATCGAAGCGACCATATCTTTTGGCGTTTCTTTGCCTGTTGCTTCTTGAATGGTAGCTGTCGCTAAGTATTCTTTCATGGTTGCGAGCGGGTTACCTTGTAAAGTTAAGATACGCTCAGCTAGATCATCGACATATGTAGCCGACTCGTTATAATATTCCTCAAATCTTTCGTGTAATGTGAAGAACTGTTCGCCTTTAACGTACCAGTGAAAGTTATGCAATTTAACGAAAAGGATATTCCAGTTAGCCAGTTGTTTATTTAGTACGTCTACGACTTGATTATTAGAGTTGCTCATGTGTAACATCTCCTCTTATTATAATTATTTCTAAATTAGAATTATTCTAAATAACTCTTGAATTGATCATAACGCATCTAGTTCAAAAAGGCAACACCTATTCTGGAAATTTCGTTTTTGGAGTAAGTTTTCCTTCAGCCATTTCCTTGGCAGCTTGCTGGCGATGCGCGATTCGACTGCTCGCAGCAGCGGCAATTGCACCGACAATGTCATCTAAGAACGTATGTATCTCGCCGTCATGTTTATCGTTCAGCTTTTCCAAAATCCCCGGCTTTAGCTTGTCCACATAACCATAGTTCGTGAAGCCGATGCTCCCATAGACATTCACGATCGAGAAGGCGAGTATTTCATCGACGCCATATAGACTTTCGTCATTTTTGATGATGTCCTGCAGCGGTTGTATCAGCTTATCTTGCTCGGCAAGCATATCAAGTTGAATGCCCGTAAGTACGGCATTCTGCACCTCACGCTTGGACAGGACCATTTCCACGTTTTCCATACAGGTCTCAAGCGTTAGATCCGGGAAATACTTCTGCTGCAAGAACAAAACCAATTCTGCAATTTGTTCGATCGTGACGCCTCGTTCCGCAATCAACCTGCGGGTGGCATCCGCGACTTTTGTACTGTCGAGACTATAAGGAGACTTTGTATCATCCATTTGAATACACCTCGAAGTTATTTTTGCTAACTGTTTCAATTAGTATACCCCAGCCTTATTTTTCATCCCGTGAAAAAAAACACATTCCAACATAGATGAATTGGACAAAAAGTAGTTATATCTCCGCCAGAGACTCGTATACATAGTAGTACAAGTACAACCATTCCGTTTAAGGAGGAAATGAAAGATGCTTATACACAAATGGCTTCGCAATTTGGCCCTAGGGGGACTCATCGCTATACCTTTAACACTGTCGGGTTGCGGGTTGTTCTCGAAAGAAGCCAGTACTCAGATTGACCCACCGCCATCGGATGTCGAATTGTCCATGATGAATGATTCACAACCCGTCCAAGCTGTCAAAACGCCACAAACTGCGAAAGCCAAAATTGAAAATGGCTTAACCGTGTTTTTAAAAGACGGCAATGGATTTCTTGCACCGATTACCTTGGACGTAAAAACCAAGAAAGACGAGAACGCAGCTGTGAAATCACTGGAAATGATGGTGGAGGACGGAAAGTATAAAGCTGACCTGCCAACAGGTTTCCAAGGAGTTCTGCCAAAAGGAACGCAAGTCAAGAGCGTAACTCGTGATGATAAACAGAAGCTTGCCATCGTTGAATTTTCCCATCAGTTCTCTGATTATAATGTGCAAGATGAGCGTAAAATTGTAGAAGCCGTGACTTGGACGTTAACGAACGATCCAACGATTGATAAAGTTCAAATCTGGCTGGACGGTCAACAATTGAACGAAATGCCTGTCGACGGATTGCCAATGGATGAACCGCTAACGCGTGAAATGGGTATCAACTTAGAGAAATCGGATAATGTCACTTACCTGAACTCGATGCCGGTTACTGTGTATTTCTCTGCCGTAACACCGGATAATGTACAATATTATGTCCCTGTTACACGCTTGATCGAACCATCATCGGATTTAGCACAAGCCTCACTGAAACAATTAATTCAAGGTCCGCTTACCACGGATAAATCCCTTGTTCCTGTCATCGACACAGAGACACAAGTGAAGCAAATCCAACAGACGAAGGATACAATCACCGTCGATTTAACGGATTCCATTTTCGATGAGAAAGACAAGACACCTTCTGAAATGCTGCAAGCCCTTGTCCTCACGCTAACGGAAAATACGAGTGCCCAAAAAGTACAAATTAAAATTAATGGTACCGAGAATGTAATCGGGGATGACGACCAAAACTATGGTAAACCCGTATCTCGTCCAAACAGCATCAATGCCATCAAATTGTAAGGGTTCGATAAGATGGATTAACCGCATAGGATACATTTGAAACAGGGGGGATGCGAATCCCCCGCTTTTTGTCTTCAAATGTTGATCCGAAAAGGTGCTTTTCTAAAAAGTCTTTGGTAGAATAGTGAAGTTACGTTTTTCTGAAAAGATGCACGTGTCAAAATAGAGGAGGTTGCAATCATGAGATTGAACGGACGAAAAACAGATCAAACACGATCGGTTTCCATCACAACAAATGCCAACAAATATGCAGAGGGTTCGGTGCTTATCGAATTTGGAGATACGAAAGTGATCTGTACGGCGACCGTAGATGAGAAGGTTCCTCCTTTTATGAAGGGTCAAGGGAAAGGCTGGATTACAGCAGAATATTCCATGCTGCCGCGGGCAACGCAAGTGCGGAACCAACGGGAATCCGCTAGAGGTAAATTAACAGGACGCACGATGGAAATTCAACGCTTAATCGGTCGCGCGCTGCGCTCGGTCGTGGATCTGCATGCACTCGGCGAACGTACCATTACACTTGATTGTGATGTCATTCAGGCGGATGGTGGGACGAGAACCACGTCGATTACCGGTTCTTTCGTTGCGATGGCCATTGCCATTCATGAAATAGCTGAGAAGCATAAATTGGCAAGATTTCCGATTACAGATTTTCTGGCTTCCGTAAGCGTTGGGATCATCAATGACGAGCCGATGTTAGATTTGAACTATGAGGAAGATTCCAAGGCCAAGGTGGACATGAACGTCGTCATGACAGGAAGCGGTAAATTCGTTGAAGTACAAGGTACAGGCGAAGAGGCACCGTTCTCCCGTGAGGAGTTCAACCAACTGCTCGCATTAGGGGAATTAGGCATTCAAGAGCTTGTCGAGCTTCAGAAGACAGCCCTTGGACCGGTTATTTCTGAGAAGATTGAAAAAGTAGCAGCGGCTGCACGGGGGTAAATCAACATGGTCAATCAGATCGCTCACGATACGATTATTGTTGCAACGAAGAACAAAGGTAAGGTGAAGGAGTTCGCGCATGCCTTTGCGGCCATTGGGAAGAACGTGCAGAGCATGTATGATTACCCGGATCTGCCAGATGTCGTTGAAGACGGTGAGACTTTTGCGGACAATGCCTTGAAGAAAGCGAAGACGGTTGCTCTAGCCTTAGGAATTCCGGTCTTAGCTGATGATTCGGGACTATGTGTCGATAAGTTGGATGGAGCACCTGGCGTGTATTCAGCGCGTTATGCCGGAGAGGGTGCTACGGACGAAGCCAACAACAAGAAGCTGCTGGATACACTGGGTCAAATGGAGCAAGGTGAAGATACGGAACAGCCGCTGTTAAGTCCAGCACAGTTCGTATGCACACTGGTGGTCTATGATCCGGAGACCGATCGTGTGATTCAGGCCTCAGGCGACGTGGAAGGATTCATTATCGCAGAACCGCGTGGCTTTGGCGGGTTCGGATATGATCCACTCTTCTATCTGCCTGAGTACGATAAGACGATGGCGGAACTCACAATGGAAGAGAAGCAGGCGATTAGTCATCGCGGAAGAGCGCTTGAACAATTAATGAGCCAAATATCGAGAAATCCCTCTTAATGGAGGGATTTTTTTTTGATCTATTCGATTACCTCGACAGGAGCAGTGATTTCAAGCGTGGCTTGATGATTTGGAAAAGGCTATAAGCACGGAGCAGCTTTCTTTTGCGCGATCGGTTAAACATGCGGAAATGATAGTTAATCTTAATCGAATCTGCCCAGTAAAATTTATATTCCTGATTACCGCTCAAAAAATCGATTTCTCGCAGGTCACTGTCTAAATAGGACTTCACGACGTGATTGGTTAATATCAGTCCCAACCCATATTCGGCATAGAGCTTTGGAGAAGCCATCATGTATAAATACACTTTATCTCCATATGAAACATCAAGATTCCCTACCGCGATTTGTCCATCGATTTCAATATATGAAAAATGTGTGTTTTGCTCTCGAGTATGAATGATTTCTTTAATAAATGCTTCATGATCTGCTTTGTTTAATAAGCTGTCCTGCCAGCGCTGCTTATGTAATGCACTAAAGTTGTCCCAAATTCGCTCATCATAGGGCTGGTTGAGTCTAATCTTCACCTCATGTTCTCTGCGCAGTTTTCGTTCTCTTCGTTCAATATCTTTGATTTTACTTTTATCGATCTTTTGGAGTAGGTAAGTATCTTTATCGATATACGGCGTCGAAGATAATTGTCTTTCATATAGTTCAAATTGCTCACTGAACGTTTGTTTGATTAAGGCTGTGTTCGGATTGTTCGATTGAAGACTGTACAGTTCGATCCATTCCCATTCGTCTTGATGCTCAAGCAGTACACCGGAAATCATTTTCACAAGTTTCTTGCCATGGTATTCTCGATGAAAGTAAAAGTTGTTTGATTCCCCGGTATCATAGACGATGAACTGCAAAGCATTCACCGTCCGCCATTTGATTCTTTGACTCACTTTGCATAATGGAGCTATGGCGACGCATTTGTCTTGATCGGTTACAACGATAATGAAAAGTTCTTTTTTCGGGTCTAACAAGTGGCGAACATAGGCCTGCAGCCACTCCCACGATGCGAAAATCTCGGGTTTTTCTACATGAAGTAATAAATCTCTCCATTGCTTTTCAAACGCATATAGTTCCTCTACGCTTCGGATGATCGATGTCTCCACTTCATTCACACCTTTACGGATTTATCCTGTTCTTGTATTAATACACCTCGTTATCTCAGATTCCTTCTACCTATCGCCCTGTTCGACAAAGGTTCTAAAAAACCGCCAAAATACGAAAAGACGTCCTATTCCGCAGATTAGGACGTCTGTATGATGATATGAATGAGTGCTTACAATGATTGCAGTGTATCCGCGATAAGGGAGGCATACGCTTTGGAGCCAGCAGGCGTGAGATGCACACCGTCTTTCTCGAAATAATCGTCCTGATGCTCACTAGCGCTGTACCAATCGATGAGCGTGGCATTCGGCATGCTACGTGATAAATCATCCAATAAATGATTCACCTGACTCTCCCATTTGCGCGGGACACGCGAATTGATGAGTAGAATATGCTCTACATTTTGAAGGGAGTTTAAGCAGCCTTCCAGTTGTTTTTTGTTGAATGCGCCATTCGTACCAAGCCCAATGATTACGGAATTGCCAAGCTTCCCATCCTGTGCAAGCTGCCTAAGCATATTGGAACCGGTTGACATCTGACGCCCAATCACAGCATCGACATGAATGCCTGGAAGCATCTCTTCGAGATAGGGCTTTCCATCCAACATGACGGAGTCTCCAATTGCTGTTACACGGCCCCATTTTCCTTCCGCTTGAGAGCTGGTGCCATCACGAGTCCCCGTTGCATCGGAATCCGGTTGCTCGGCATCTGTGTTGGAGGTAGTTCCTTTAGATTCTTCCGTCACTGCCGTCTCTTTGGCATTCACATTTGCATTTAATTCAGTATGCGTCGGAGACACAGGTTTGCTTGGTTTCACTTCAGGTACAGGCTCAGCGGTATGAGGCAGCGGAGGGGTAGGATCCGGATAGATCGGACCGAGTACTTCCTCTGCTGCAACAGGTGGTTGTGTTAGGCTTGGATCCGTAATAACTTGCTCTGACGTAGCAGCTGTAACGGGAATCCGGGTAATCATCCCGACGGAAGATACGATGAGAATGGCGATTGCGCAGGTGGATATCATCCAATGCTTCAACGAGAGCTGATTCCAGGTCCATTTCCGCTCATAAATCTGTTTCCATCCTTTTGTTATGGCGCCCCGGCGGATGGGTTCCTCGATGTATTTATAAGAAAATGCTGCAAGTAGAACACTGGCAGAGACCTGCAAGATGGTAAGTGTCCAGTTGAACCCATCGGTGTTCACGGCAGGTTTGGTTAATTCGATGATCGGATAATGCCATAGATAAATCCCATAGGAACGAACCCCAATCCACCGCAGCGGTTTCCAACTCATGAGCTTGCTTATCTGCGTTGTCGGATGGAGTAAGGAAGCAACCACCATCGCCGCCGCGACGGCTGCAATGACGAGTCCTCCATGGTAGACAAAGTCATCAAATTCATTCATATGTATGAAGAGATATAAGATCGTAGCTAATCCCAACCAACCCATGCCTTCAAAGATCCATCGTGTTCGAACGTTATGGTTTGATACGAATGTATGACTGGGTATGAGCATGGCGAGCGATGCGCCAATGAGTAATGCGAACACGCGCGTATCCGTACCATAATATACTCGACTTGGATCAAATCCGGGTTGGTACATCAATGCCATGGTCAGAACCGAAGCTAAGATGAGCAATAATGTTATGCCTACCATTTGGATCCGTTTTGGTGTGAACCGCAGACCAAGCGCGAGCAAGAGCGGCCACACGATGTAGAACTGACCTTCAACGGACAAAGACCAGAGATGAACTAGTGGTGCGGGATTACTGAATCGTTCGAAGTATGAGACTTGATGGAAAATGAGCCACCAGTTATTGCCGTAAACCGCTGTTGCAAGTACGTCGCCGCGTAATGAGGGAAGCAGCGAGCGGTCCAGCAGCGTAACCCACGCTACTAAGATTATCAGCATGAAGATGAGGGCTGGCAATAATCTTTTAAATCGACGTACCCAGAAATTCGCTAAATTCAATCGGTGTTCACTCTTTCGGCGAGCAATGATTAGATCTGTCACAAGAAAGCCGGATAGGACGAAAAATATATCAACACCGAGAAATCCGCCAGGGATCCCGGAAATATCCAAATGGTAGGCAATGACTGCGATCAGAGCAAGCGCACGCAATCCGTCTAGCCCAGTAATGTAATGACTCTTTCCTTTCTGTAGACTAGACATATGTAAGAACTCCTCTATCTATATTAACGCCAAGTTGCTGCGCCTCTTCATGATCTATAATCGGGTCAAGCTTGTCTAATAACCCCATCATTTGTTCCGTTGTCGATAATTCTTTTTGTTTCACATGAAATCAGTCCTCTCGATGTTGTGTAACATGAAGAACCCCCGCATTCAATATAGAAAACGGGGGTAAATCAACCCATTGTATTGCCCGTAATCTTGTTGTACGATCCTCTTCGTTGCCCGATGCAATGAATGATGAGACAAACATATTCCATTATATCCGATGTTATATTACAGTCAGATTACAAATAAAACACAATTTATTTCAAAATTGAAATATTGGTAAACTCATCCATTCGCTGCGTATCGCAAAAAATCGCCTGTTGGTAACAGACGCGCGGGATACGTAGAAAGTTTTGTTGGTTTCGACTTTTCCATAACATGGTAAAAACAAAATGCCCTCAACCTCCCAAGAAGCGGGAGAACGAAGGGCATTTTTTCGTAAAATGGGCAGTTATCGAATACTGACTTTATAGTGGCGTAACCATGTATCTACTTGAATGAGATAAGCGAACAGCTGAGGACCGCTCATTAACTGACCGAACCAAGGGATATTAGATTTGGCTTCATCGGATTCCGCAAGTTCCCGCAATTTCTTCACATCGATCAGCGGAAGCAGCGGGGAGTTTGCATCATCGATCACTTCCAAGAACCAGCGTTTCACGGCTGCCAAGTAGTTCGGATTATGCGTCTTCGGATAAGGACTCTTCTTGCGCGTGAGCACGTCATCTGGCAGGACGCCTTTTAACGCTTTGCGCAGAATCCCTTTCTCGCGATCGCCCGCGGCTTTGATTTCCCATGGAATGTTCCATACATACTGTACCAAGCGATGATCACAAAAAGGGACGCGAACTTCAAGCCCAACGCCCATGCTCATTCGATCCTTTCGATCTAATAAGGTTGGCATGAAGCGGGTAATATTTAAATAAGACATTTCACGCATTTTATATTCTTGTACGGATTCTCCAGGGAGATGAGGCACTTCACGCAGGGCTTGATCATACCGATCGGCAATATAGTGGAGCGGCTGAATCCATTCGGCAACTTCATTGGATAATAGCTCCGAGCGCCACTGGGATGCCAAGGACCAAGGAAAGGTACCGGCATTTAAAGCTTCATCCCGATGGAACCAAGGGTATCCGCCGAAGATTTCGTCTGCGGCTTCGCCCGAAATGGCGACCGTGATTTCTTTTTTGATTTCTTTACAGAACAAATACAGTGATGCATCTACGTCGGCCATCCCTGGTAAATCGCGCGCTTTCATCGCAGGAAGGAGAGCTTGCACGAGCTCAGGAGTATCAAATTGCATCCAATGATGTTTGGTGCCAAGATGTTCATTCATTCGTTGTATCCATGGCGCATCCGCATTCGGTTGAAAGGTGTTCGCGGTGAAGTACTTGTCATTGTCGACATAGTCGATGGAGAAGGTGCTCAAGGTTTTGCTAGAACCTGTTCGTTGATAGTATTGAACCGCAAGCGCGGTTAATGCGCTGGAATCCAAACCACCGGACAGGAGGGTACCGATGGGTACATCCGAGACGAGTTGGCGTTCCAACGTATCTTGGAGTAGTTCGCGTACCATTACGGCGGTGGCATCCACATCTTCCAAATGTTCTAAGGCTTCCAGCTTCCAGTAGACTGCGATGTGGGAACCGTTCCGGTCAAAGGTGAGGCATTGGCCTGGCCGCAGTTCCGTAAGTTGCTTGTAGACGCCATTTCCTGGCGTGCGTGCAGGACCAACCACGAAGATTTCCGCAAGTCCATCCGCGCTTACGACAGGCTCTACCGCCGGGTGGGCTAGAATGGCTTTGGGTTCCGAACCAAAAATAAACAAACCGTTCACTTCCGCGTAGAACAGTGGTTTGACCCCTAAACGATCGCGTGCTAGGAAAAGATGTTGTTCTTTCTCATTCCAGACAGCGAACGCAAAAATACCGTTAAATCGATCTAGACAAGCAGGCCCCCATTCAATATAAGCGACCAAAAGCACCTCCGTGTCACACGTGGTGCGGAACGCATGACCGCGTCCTTCCAATTCTTTGCGCAGTTCGATGGCATTATACAATTCACCATTATAGACAAGGGTATATCGATCATCACCGACGGTACGTATCATAGGCTGGGCACCATTCTCCGGATCAATGACGCTTAAGCGCCGATGCCCAAGCGCACAAGAACCAGAGATCCACGTGCCTGACGCATCAGGACCCCGTTCCGACAATGTCTCTGTCATATTTTCCAGAATGGTCGAATCCTGTGTTAAGTCTTTTCGCCAGTCGATCCAACCTGTTATTCCGCACATCAAAGCTCATCTCCTTCACGATAATTCATCCCGGAAAAATAAGGGTTTAACGGCACGACATGAATGTTCTTAGGTATATGCGGTGCGCCAGAATAAAATGTATGTCCGCCAGGAGACCCTATGAAAAATGGAACTCATTCATGAACATGAGGCACTAAGAAGGGGAGGTGAGTGGAATGGCCGAGAAATACAAGAAAAATAAAGGAAACAAATATGCGAATCAAGCCGGTTATGCTGATCAAGTAGCGGCGAAGAATGTCAAACAAGAGGCGCAGAATAATCCGAAGGATCGAATATAAGCTATTTTGGCATCAAAAAACCGACTTTCCTCGCAAATATGGAGGGAGTCGGTTTTTTATGTGCATTCTCCACTTAGGAAGAATGCACGTTCTTAGCTATTTTGGGTTTCGTTGGGGCAGGGGTGCGACTGAATAGACTGTAGAAGAAAATACCAAGCAGAATGACAAATGAGCCGATAAGTTGTTCGATGGTGAGCCGTTCTCCAAGAAGGAAATAAGCCAAGATGCATGTCCCGACAGGTTCACCTAGGATACTCATGGATATGGTAGAGGGGCTCATCCACCGGATGAGTCCATTCATTACGGTCTGCCCGAATAGCGTAGGGATCAGCGCTAATCCCGCGAAGAGAAGCCAATCTTGCTGGCTGTGACCCTGAAAGGGATAACCTAGAACTCCGCAGTACACCGCGAGAAAAACACTGCTGCTCCCATATACAATGAAAGAATAGGTCGGTAAAGAGGTGACCTGGCGAACCGATTTGCCAATAAGAAAATAAATGGCGATGACGGCAGCCCCTAGCAGCGCTAGAATGTCGCCGAATAGAGCCTCCCCACCGATACGAAAATCACCCATGCCAATAATGAAGCTGCCGATGAGGGCGAGGACACCCCCCATGATTGCCAAGCCGCGTAATCGTTCCTGAAAAAGAAAATAGCTGCCGACAAAGGTGAACACAGGCTGGAGGGTCACGAGTACCGTTGAACTAGCTACGCTCGTATATCGCAGCGATTCGAACCAGAGTATAAAGTGAACGGCAAGCAATACACCGGACAACACCATAATCCCGATTTGTTTGATGTGTAAAGCTTTGAATTCAGATCTGCTGGTTTTCTGAAGACTTAGCCATGGAAGAATGAGCATGGTCGAGAACAGCATTCGATAAAAAGCCACCATGGGTGCGGGCGCTGAGGATAATTTGACGAAGATGGCCGATGTGGATAAAGCCAGTACGCCAATGAATAAGGCAAAGTATAAAGAAGCCGAGCTAGGTTTAAGCAACAGAATTTCCTCCGATGGTTATGATGATGTGCGTACAACAGTCTAGTGCTTCCTTTCCTTCTCGTCAAGAGATACGTTAAAAGCACGTATTGTGACCGGGAATGGCCAAGCAACTCCGTGTTCATAGGTTGTTCATATTTTCTTGATAGACTGTTGAGAGAATATGAAGGAGGGGCTAGAGCCGATGAAAAAGAAGATCTGGATTGTATCCATTGTGGTGATACTTATGGCTGCATTGCTGTTCGGATACAACGCGTTGAACAAGAATAAGAAGATAACTACTGCCGTACAGCCGACGGCGAAGGTGACGAGAACGGATCTTGTCGTGAAAGTATCCGGAACCGGAACGGTATCCTCCGTGAACAAAGCAACCGTAAATTCATCAGAAACGGGGAAAATCGCAAGCATAAAGTTTAAAGAAGGTCAAAAAGTAAAAAAAGGCGAGACACTTGTCACCTTCGAAACCGAGGATATGACTTCGCAAATCCAAAAATCAGAGCTGCAAATCCAACAGAAACAAATGGATTATGAAGATTTGAAGAAGAAGTATATGGATGCAACCGAGGAAGAACGCGCTTCGATGAATACGCAGATCGAACAGAAGAAATTAGACATGCAGCTTGCCCAAATTGATTTACAGGATTTAAAGGATAAGCAAGCCAAATCAACGGTAGTAACATCGCCCATTAATGGGACGATCGTGACTAGCGCTATTCATGTTGGAGACCAAGTGTCACCGAATACGGTTATCGCGGAAATTACGGACTACGATAACCTGGAATCCATTGTTCAGGTGGATGAACTAGACGTGGATAAAGTCAAAGCGGGCCAGAAGGTTCAAATGACATTAGATGCTTTATCGGATCAAACGGTGGAGGGGAAAGTGACTGCCGTCTCGCAAGAAGGAACGGCGTCGAACGGGGTTGCCAGTTTCGATGTAACCGTTTCAATCACCAAAAATGATTCGATTAAGATTGGGATGTCTTTACAAGCAGATATTATCGTACAAAGTAAAGAAAATGCGCTCGTCGTTCCGATTGAAGCGGTTCATCAATTGGGCGGCAAATCCTTTGTTCAGCTTGCATCGGCTGCTGAGGGCACGACAACAGGCAGCACCGCTACAGGGAACAAGGAAACGGGAGCGGCTGCGGCACCTTCTGAACAGCCTCAGGAAGATAAGAGCAATAATGCGAACAGAGCGACGAATGAAGGAGCAACAAACCGAGCGAAAAATGGAAATGGCAATGGGACAAATCGGACGGATCGCAATACGATGATGCAGAACATGAAAGAAATCGAAGTTGGCATCCATAACGAATCCTATATTGAAGTCTTAAGCGGACTTGAAGAAGGAGAACAGATTCTTCTCCCGGCGGTTAAAGCCTCTACGGGCTCTTCAGCTCAAATGAATGCCGGATTTGGCGGCCTCGGCGGCATGGGGGGAGGAAACTTTGGCGGTGGACAAGGCGGATTCCGTCAAAGTACCTCATCAGGGGGTCAGCGTACAAGCGGTGGAGGCGGTTCACGATGATTGAGGAGGCTGTACAAATCCAACAACATCGCAAGCCATTGCTGATTCTTGAAAATATCGTGAAGACCTATCAAATGGGCGGTGAGCTCGTCACGACTTTACATGGCGTTTCGCTTCAAATCCACCAAGGTGAATTTGTGGCGATTGTGGGTCCGTCCGGTTCGGGCAAATCAACCTTAATGAATATGATTGGATGCTTGGATCTGCCGACGAGTGGTTCCTATTGGATCGATGGGAACGAAGTGAATCGAATGAATGATAATAAGTTAGCGGAAATCCGTAATCAGAAGATCGGTTTTATTTTTCAAAGTTTTCACTTGTTATCTGCTTTATCCGCGCTTGAAAATGTTGAACTTCCACTCGTATATCGCGGGATCTCGGCAAAAGAACGGAAAGCCCAGGCGCAGCAAGCATTACGTGAAGTAGGACTGGAAGAGCGTATTCATCACCGCCCCTCACAATTATCAGGAGGGCAGCAGCAGCGCGTAGCCATCGCCCGGGCATTGGCTGGACAGCCGCCTATACTGCTTGCGGATGAACCAACAGGAGCGTTAGATACGAAGACAGGCCATGAAGTGATGCAGATGATTCATACGCTGCACGAGAAAGGGCATACGATTGTGCTGATTACGCATGATCCTGAGATTGCGAAGCAAGCAGAGACCGTGATCCACATTGTCGACGGTCAAATATCTCACACGGAGGTGATGCAGACATGAAGCTCTCACAAGCTTTCAAGATGGCCTGGAAGAGTATTCTTTCGAACAAAACAAGAACACTGCTTACCATGCTGGGCATTATTATTGGCGTCTCGTGTGTTATTCTGCTCGTCTCGGTCGGGCAAGGGGCTACCAGCTCCGTTACCGCGCAAGTACAAGGCCTCGGCTCGAACCTGCTAACCGTATCGGTGACCGGTCGAGGTGACCATAATTCGGTTACGTTGAAGCAAGCGATGGAGTTCGCAGATTTAGAAGGCGTACAGGCGGTAGCGCCGACGGTAAGCGGGAATGTACAGGCGAAGAATGGAAGCAAAAATGTCAATGTATCCGTAGAGGGGATTACGTCCGACTATGAAGAAGTTCGAGTAACAGGCGTACAGAGCGGAAGGTTTATCCTGCCGATTGACATCGATTATACCCAGAAGGTCGCCCTGATCGGAACGGAGACGGCAACAACGTTGTTCGGTACAGAGAGCCCTGTAGGGCAATATGTCACCTTGAACGGCATGCGTTTCAAGATCGTCGGACTTTTGGAAGATAAAAGTACGACCAAGACGACAATCAAGATCCCTTTGACGTCTGCACAGCGATTATTACGATCAACTGGCATCCGTACGATTTATTTGCAGGGGGAATCCGGCGACACAACGTCTATAGTAAAGGCACTTGCCGAGCAGAAGCTAGATAAGATATTCCGAGATACAGAAGATAGCTATACCGTTACGGATCAGAAAGAGATGCTAGAGACCGTCAGTTCCATCACAGATACGCTATCGATTGCGCTTGGAGGTATCGCAGGCATTTCGCTGATCGTGGGCGGCATCGGAATCATGAATATTATGCTCGTATCCGTAACAGAGCGTACCCGTGAGATCGGGATACGGAAATCCGTCGGTGCGAAGAAACGAGATATTCTTTTGCAGTTCCTGATCGAATCCATTGTGATTAGCAGCATTAGCGGGATTATTGGGATATTGATTGGTGTAGGCGGCGGCGCACTGGTTAGCAAAATAACGAGTATGTCGATTGAGGCATCTTTGAATATTATTCTGATTTCCTTCGGATTTTCTGTATTTATTGGTGTATTCTTCGGGATTTTCCCAGCGAATAAAGCAGCAAATTTGAAACCAGTGGATGCTCTGAGGTACGATTAGGAGAGGAGGCTGAGGAATAGATGCGACAACCCAATGTACTCGTAATCGAGGATGATGCGTACATTCGCGATTTACTTTCCTTGTATTTAGATAAACATCAATTCAACTACGACATGGCAGAGAACGGTACACAGGGTATCGAGCTGTTCCTATCGGCCAAACCTGATATCGTGCTGTTAGATATTATGCTCCCTGAGATGGACGGCTGGCAGGTCTGTGAAGAAATACGCAGATATAGCGACGTTCCGGTTCTGATGATGACGGGGAAAGGCGAGAGTTATGACAAGCTGAAAGGCTTTGAGCTCGGCGCCGACGATTATATCGTGAAGCCGTTTGATCCGAAAGAACTGATGGCACGTTTGAAAGCTGTTTTAAGAAGAACACAAGCAGGTTTAGTCCAAGAAATGATCCAATACCCAGGCCTCGCCATTTTAATGAATGAATATAAATTGGTCCTGAATCAATCGGAATATATGCTGCCGCCGAAGGAAATGGAGCTGTTGCATGTATTAGCTTCTCACCCGAATAAAGTGTTCACCCGCGAGCAATTGTTGAATCAAGTCTGGGGACATGATTATTGGGGTGATTTCCGGACAGTAGACGTGCATATCAAGCGCATTCGCGAAAAAATTGGAGAGACAGAGCACTGGAAGATTGTCACGGTCTGGGGTGTGGGCTATAAGTTCGAGGTGACGGCATGATCAAGCTGCCGAACATGAAATTCGGTATTTTTGCGAAAATATTAATGACATTTGTCGGATTTCTAATCGTCTCTTTACTGATCCTGGCTTTTGTGTTCAATTGGTTCTTCCGCGGAGATTTAATGAAATCCCATCGAGATCAAGATCTCAAACAACTAGATGACATTAGACGTTACATTGAGCAGGCGTATCAAGAAGGTTGGAGTACCAGTTCTGTCAAAGCAGGACTTCGACTGGTTACCCCGCAGGAGATACGCTCCTTGTACCTCTTAGATCGACGCTCAGGGCAAATTCTGATGCAGATATCGAACCCGAAGTCGCCTGAACTGCGTCCAACGTCGGAATTAATCCAAGAAGTTCTTCGTGACACCAAGCTGACAAATAACCGGTATATGATAGAGAACGAGAACGGTAAAGCCAACGTGGTTGCTGGTTCAGTCATGCTGAATGGTCAGCCGCAATGGACGGTGATGCTGATCTCGAAGTCATTTCAGGCCGATTTCTCGAAGTCGAACAGTCGAATGGCGTTAGCGCTCGGAATCACGCTGATCGTATGTTTCTTGTTCACATTAATTCTATCCCGGCAGCTTACGCGAAGGGTGAAGCAGTTAACGGAAGCCACCCGCGCGATCGCAAAAGGGAATTTCACACCCGATATTCGCGTGAATTCGAAGGATGAGCTTGGCGAATTGGCACGGACCGTACAACAGATGGGCTATGACCTTGAAAGCTTGGATCGTATGCGTAAAGAATTTGTGGCGAATGTATCCCATGATTTACGTTCTCCGCTCACATCGATGAACGGATACATTGAAGCGATATTGGATGGAACGGTACCGGAGAAGCGAATGAAGCATTATCTAGGAATCGTTCAGGATCTGAACGGAAGATTGATTCGACTTGTGAATGATCTCTTAGATATGAGTAAAATTGATTCCGGGCAGTTGGAAATGCATTTTGGTCCATTTAATGTGACGGAGACGATTCGTCAAGTGCTTGCCAGTATGGAGTCGCAATTCGTGAAGCATCAAGTGATTTTCCGTGTATTCCCTCAAGAGGAGAAGCGGGAAGAGCATGAACGGGAAGAAATATACGTGTATGGTGATCCGGATCGAATTAAGCAAGTCCTGACGAATTTGATCCAGAATGCAATTGAGTTCTCACCAGATGGCAATTCCATTCTGGTTGATCTAGTAGAAAGCGACGGTGCAGTGATTTCCGTGAAAGATCATGGCATTGGGATGGAGAAGGAACAATTAGAGCGGATATGGGAACGTTTTTATAAAGCAGATGAAGCTAGAACAAGGCGCAATGGGACGGGGATTGGATTATCGATCGTCAAGACCATTATCGAACGACATGGTTCAGATATTCAGGTAGACAGCGTGGTTGGAGAAGGCACGAAATTCACGTTTACATTGCCTTTTGCCGAAGATAAGGGCAAGACCCATCTGGTGCAACTGGATCCTGAGTAGAGCATATACAGCATGGGAGATACGGGATATAAGGGAGGTACGGAACATGACGGAACATGCGATGGAGGTCGCCGATGTTTGTGAAGAGGACATGAATGGGGCTTTTATGGAGGAAATCGGTCCTTATCTGGAGGAGCTGCGTACATACTGTACGTATGTCGCTTCGTCTGCATGGGATGGGGAAGATTTATATCAAGAGGTGTTATTAAGAGCATTCATATATCGTGCGAGGGTTCATCGTACGTCTGCTTCATTTACGAAGCCTTATTTATTTCGCATGGCTCAAAATGTGTGGGTAGATATGTACCGGAAGCATCGAGGACGTATGATTCCATGCGAGCAGGTGGAGCATTGGGGGACGGATTCGAACCGTTATGTAGAAGTACGCGAACTTGTAGAGCATGTGGCTGATCGTGTCTCTGAGCGCCATGTGGATATGCTGCTCATGTTGGATGTCTTCCGTTACTCGATGGAGGAAATTGCGTTAATAAGCAACACCTCGGTACCTGCTGTGAAATCCGCCTTGCATCGGACACGTACGAAGTTAAGAAAAGCGAGACGTGGAAGAGGACCACAATCCGTGACGGTGTCTAATCGCGCGCAAGTGGAGCGCTGGATATATGCCGTCATGAAGGGGGATCCCAGTGAGATGTTAGCGAATGTGTCTCAAGGATGAGGTTAGGAAGAGTGGCTCATTTTGCTGAAGCCACTCTTTTCTTGTGGAAATATTGCGAAAGATGTATTACAATGGTTCTTGTCGCGTTTTTTAGTGAGCGGAACATCAAATATTGGAGTGGGCATCATGAGCAGCAACAAAAAGAATTTGTTTTTTCCTAATTTAGATATGGATCGCATTATGGGTCTCATTGGATTAATCGAATCGAATGACGCTCCTGAAACGCTAAAGGCAGAAGAGCAAAAACGGACGCTAGTCATTGAACCGATGAAACGGAGACGTCCTCAGAATGTTGAGACACTGCTTCGTAATGTATTGAATAATTAAACACGTGTTACCTAATGAAATAAGCTGTCCAAGTAGTCATGTTGATGACGGTTTGGACAGCTTATTTGTGTACTTCATGAAGTAGGTGGGTTCGTGTAACATGGATTGTAGCAACCTTATTTCGGCATTGGCCGAGGTAAGGTTTTTTCATTTTCCATGCAACGTGGAATCGGAAATTGAAGGTACACTTTCGCCAAAAAGGTATTGTATTATTATGCATTTAGCTGTATAGTCTACTTAATTAACGTTAATTAATGTTGGAGTGTGAGGGTATTCATGACTAGAAATAAGCTAAAAGAAGTGGCGATGAGGCTGTTCGGAGAGAAGGGGTATGACGGTACCGCGTTGTCTGAAATTGCGAAGGAAGTTGGCGTCAAGACACCGGCAATCTATGCCTTTTATGAGAATAAAGAAGATCTGTTTATGACGGTCTTTCGTGAAGCGATGCAATCTTATAATACGTTCATTCAAGAGGTGTCGGAAGAGCAGAAGGAATTGAACGCTCGGGAAAGCCTTTACCGGGTATTATCAAGACAATATCAATTCTACAAAAAGAGTCCAGAGCCTAATTTATTCGTTCTTCGGTATGTGTTATTTCCGCCTTCATTTCTTAAGGAAACGATTGAGGATGCCTTTCTACATTCGGACGAGACATTAACAAAGGCAATCGAAGGTTTAATCGAACAAGGGATACGAGAAGGTGTGATGAAGGATCAGTCTGTTCAGCCTCTCGTGGATGCATTTCTCAACTTGATGGACGGGTTAAGCATGCAATATTTCTATTACACTTCCAAGGAACTTTACGAACGCAAGCTGAATAATGCTTTTGAAATATTTTGGAACGGCGCGTGTTCGTAAGGAACGAGTAAGGACCAACAAGATCATATTACAACAAGGGGATGGGTTACATGAGCGAAGGCAGTCAAGTCGTGAGTAATGATTCAAAAATGCAAGATTTTGAAAGGGAACCCGTTCCCGCACATCTGCGGAAGAAATGGTTGTCCATGTCGCTCGTCTGGATTGCGATCGGTATTGATTTATCAGCGATGTTCCTGGGAGCAGAGCTTGGCGCTGGAATGAATTTGGTAGATTCGCTAACAGCTACAATGATTGGTTCGATCATTCTTGGTCTTATCGGCGCTTTATGTGCTTATGTAGGAGCCAAAACAGGGCTTTCAACAGCGATGATTAGTCGATTCTTGTTCGGTAATCGGGGTGCGCGCATCGTATCGATCATCCTCGGCGTATTCTCGCTCGGATGGTTCGGCGTGCAAGCCGGATTTTTCGCTTCAAACATGCAGACGGCTTTCCATAAATTATGGGGAATCGATTTATCCTTAGGTCTGCTATCGTTTATCGGCGGGATGTTGATGATGTCAACCGCGATTTGGGGCTACCGTTCGATTGAGAGATTAAGTGTATGGTCTGTGCCGCTTCTTATTATCTTCATCGGGATTGCGTTGTTCTCCGCGTTTCATGGGCAAGGTACATCGGCGATTTGGGAACCGATCAGCGGTGCAGCGCTGCCGATGGGAACCGCGATTTCACTCGTCATCGGGATATTTATCGTAGGGACGGTGTTATCGCCAGATATTGCACGTTGGGCACGTACACCAATGCACGCGGTAACGGCGGCGTTTATCGGTTTCTTTGTAGGAAACAGCTTTATGACGATTATTGCGATTTTCTTGTCGCGGATGATGGATACAAGTGATTTAACGAACATTTTCATTACATTAGGGTTAGGCCTTCCGGCAATTATTGTTCTAACATTGGCACAATGGACGACGAATACGAACAACTTGTATTCTGCTTCGCTAGGGTTTTCTGTTGTATTCCAACGGGTACCGAAATCGGCTATTACCATTGTTGCAGGGATCCTGGCAACCTTGTTAGCTGTATTTGGAATCTATGATCGTTTTCTATCCTTCCTGAATGTGATCACGATGTTCGTCTCTCCAATTGGGGGGATTTATACGGCAGAGTATCTTATGGTAGATCGTAAGAAGTTCACTTTTGAAGGATTGGACCGTAACAAAAATTGGGTTATTCGTTCCTTGGTTGTATGGGCAGCAGCTACATTCTTCGCCTATATGACAACCCCGTCTCCTGATGGTTTTGGATTATTCCAAATGACGAGAGTTCCGGCATTGGATGCCTTTATTTTCGCATTTATTGTGCAATGGATGGTAGGGAAAATGATGAATAAGAAAGGATTACACCATGAATAACAACAAGCTAACGGAATTAAATGAGCAGGCTATTCAATATATTGCTGTTGGCGCAGCGGTTCTAGGTACGGGCGGGGGCGGAGATCCCCATATTGGCAAATTGATGGCGATTGAGGCGATACGCAAATATGGTCCTGTCCGTGTGGTGTCGCCTGATGAGCTTGGAGACGAGGATTTGATTGTTCCTCTGTCGATGATCGGCGCACCAACGGTCATGAATGAGAAAATTCCATCAACGTTGCAAATGACGAAGCCCTTGGAATTGCTCGAAAAGGAATTGGGAAGAAAAGTGACCGCGATTATGCCGATTGAGGTAGGAGGTGGGAATTCGCTTGTGCCTGTTATTGCGGCTGCTGAGCGCGGAATTCCGATGCTGGATGCAGATGCGATGGGACGTGCTTTTCCAGAGTCGCAGATGGTTACATTCTACTTGGACGGACTGGATTGCAGTCCGGTTACGATGGCGGATGAACGAGGGAATAGTGTGCTCTTGCATGCGATCGACGGCGTATGGGAGGAACGGATTGCTCGTGCGATCACCATTCAGATGGGGGGCTCGGCTTCGATCTGTGATTACCCGGTGACGGGCGCCCAGGTGAAACAAAGTGCTATTCCACATACGTTAACGCTAGCTTATGAAATCGGAAAGACTTTATTTGAGTCCAAAGAATTGAAACAGAACCCAATTGAAGCCTTGTTGAAGCAGCTGCATGGTTATGCCTTGTTTTATGGCAAAGCCGTGGATATTCGTCGCCGTACCGAAGGCGGATTTACGCGAGGCGAGGCCGTATTTGAAGGAACCGGTGCGCAAAAAGGCCGTTCGATGCGTTTGTTCTTCCAGAACGAGTTCCTCCTTGCAACGGAGGATGGCCGCTCTCTCGCTGTAACACCGGATCTGATCTCACTTCTCGATCAAGATACCGGGATGCCGATCACGACGGAGAATTTGAAATACGGCGCACGAGTCACCGCGGTTGGCTTCCCGTGTGATCCGAGATGGAGAACGCCGAAAGGTCTAGAGACCGTAGGACCGCAATATTTCGGCTATGATACACCATATGTAACCATTGAAGAGTTAGCAGCTGAGAAAGGTGGGGAACTGTCATGAATCATACAATGACCCATAACGAAGAGATGTATCGTATCGGGATTGATGTCGGGGGGACGAACACAGACTCTGCTTTGTTGGATTCCCAACTGAATACAATTCATACCGTGAAAGTGCATACGACTCGCGATGTCAATGAAGGGATTGTAGAATCGGTACGTCGATTGATTGCGGAGAGCGGTGTGAATCCGGCACAGGTTCGATATGCGATGCTTGGAACAACACATTGCACCAATGCCATTGTTGAGCGTAAGCACTTGGGCAAGGTGGGGTTGATTCGCGTCGGGGCCCCGGCAACGACTTCCATTCCGCCGTTAGCGGATTGGGATGAATCACTGAAAGCTGCTATCGGACCGCATACTTACGTAGCAAAAGGCGGCTATGAGTATGATGGCCGTACAATCGTGGATCTAGATGAGGCGGAGATTCTTGACATCTGTACCCGCATGAAAGGAGAAGTCGATGCGGTCGCCATTTGCGGCGTATTCTCGCCTGTGAATACATCTCAAGAAAAACGCATTGAACAGCTAGCGAAACAAGTTCTTGGTGAAGACATGCCTGTTACGTTGTCCCATGAGATTGGGAGCATTGGACTCTTGGAGCGCGAGAATGCTTCCCTATTAAACGGCGCGCTGCTTAATGTGATTTCCGGGGTGGTCCATGGTTTCGAAAAGGCACTTCAAGGATTTGGAATTCAAGCCGGCGTGTATATTTGTCAGAACGACGGTACGCTGATGCGCAGTGAATATGCGCTGCGTTACCCGATTCTCACGATTGCTTGCGGACCTACGAACTCGATTCGCGGTGCAGCACATTTATCCGGGTTGAACGATGCCTTAGTTGTAGATATTGGTGGAACAACGACGGATATTGGTGTCTTGATGCAGGGCTTCCCGCGCCAGTCTTCGGCCGCAGTGGAAATCGGCGGCGTGCGTACCAACTTCCGTATGCCCGACATTTTGTCAATCGGGATTGGCGGCGGAACCATTGTAAGAGCTGGCGTTGCACCAGAAGAGGTTACGGTAGGCCCTGATAGCGTAGGATACGAGTTGCTGCAGCGTGGTCGTATCTTTGGCGGCGATACGCTTACGGCAACGGACGTGGCTGTCAAGCTGGGACGGTTCGAATGGGATGGTGCGCTTACGGAAAACTTGGATGAGGCGATTTGTCGTCAAGCTAATGCCATCATCACACGCGACATTGAGGATGCGATTGATCGTATGAAGACAAGCGCAGATCCCGTGGACGTGATTCTCGTCGGCGGCGGGAGTATCCTTGTCCCGGATAAGCTCGAAGGTGTCGCGCGAATCGTAAGACCGGATCATCTTGACGCAGCGAATGCCATTGGGGCTGCGCTTGGCGAGGTTAGCGGCGAAACCGAGCGAATCTATTCGCTTGATGATATGACATATGATGAGGCCATGGCTGAGGCACGCAGCCATGCCATCGAACAAGCCGTACTGGCGGGAGCAGACCGCGCTACCGTTCAGATCGTACTGACGGAAGATATTCCGATTGCCTATTTGCCGGGGAATGCCTTGCTTGTGAAGGTTAAAGCAGCCGGCCGGTTATAATCAGGTTAGATGCATCCTTGTATTTATATAAATAGAGGCCTCTCCTTTGTAGATGATCTACGACAGGAGAGGCCTCTATTTTTTCTGAAACTCTTTATTCTTTGCTATCGAACGCTACGGGGAGTGAGGGCATGGTTTCATATAAATCCCTCACGTCACATCCCAGGGTATTCGCAATGGATATAGCGATCTTCAGCGACATGATGCGTTTGTTCTCGATAAAATCGGTTAATCGCTCCGGTCTGTAGAGCAGTACCCGTGCAAGTTGTTCGATCGTCATCTGGGCTTCTTGCAACCGTTCTGGCAGCAGACACCGTCCTAGTTCAACCTTCATGATTATTTTCCTCCGATCATTTAAGCACGTTCCATCATTTGCTCCCGGTTCGGACCTACAGATATGAAGCGAATCGGTACGCCAATCAATTTTTCCAGATGCTCCACATATTGCTGCGCTTCTTGAGGAAGCTCGTGGAACGAGCGGATCTGGGATATATCGCATTTCCATCCTGGCATCGTGTCAACGACAGGCTCTGACTTCTGCAATTGCGGCGTATTTGGAAAATCCGTCGTGACTTGACCGTTGCTCCGGTAACCCGTGCAAATTGGGATTTCATCCAGATAACCTAGAACATCAAGGTTCGTCAGTGCTACTTCGGTTGCTCCTTGAAGCTTACAACCATAACGTGTAGCTACCGCGTCGAACCATCCCACGCGACGAGGTCTGCCGGTTGTCGCACCGAATTCTCCTGCATCACCGCCGCGTCTGCGCAATTCGTTCGCCGGTTCATCGAAAATTTCAGCCACGAAAGGACCTTCACCGACACAGCTGGAATAGGCTTTGGTCACAGCTACGATACGAGTCATCGCATAGGGCGGAACACCTGCTCCGACAGGAGCGAATCCGGCTAAGGTCGAGGAGGAGGTGACGTATGGATAGATTCCGTGATCCGGGTCACGCAAGGCGCCCAATTGCCCTTCGACTAAGACTTGCTCCCCTTGATCCAATGCATGGTGCAGCAGGGTCGTCGTATCACTTACATAAGGCTGAAGGAAAGCAGCTTGCTCCCGCAACTCGTTCATGAGTCCTTCGATTTCATAAGCGGGTTTATGATATAGATGCTGAAGCAGCACGTTCTTCGCTTCTAGGGAGCGATTAAGCTTTGTTCTTAATAATTCTTCGTCGTATAAGTCACTTACTTGGATGCCAAGCTTAATATATTTATCAGAGTAGAAGGGGGCGATGCCCTGTTTCGTGGAGCCGAACTTGCGATCAGCAAGACGTTCTTCCTCTAATTCATCGAACAGAATATGATACGGAAGGACAACCTGTGCACGGTCCGAAACATAGAGCTTTGGTGCAGGAACCCCTCTGGAGATCAATTCGTTCAGTTCCTTTTGCAAATTGGGGATGTTCAAGGCCACGCCCGGTCCAATCACGTTACCTACCCCTGGATTAAATACGCCTGACGGGAGTAAATGCAAAGCGAACTTGCCATAATGATTAATAATCGTATGTCCTGCGTTGCTTCCCCCTTGATAGCGGACAACATAGTTCGAATTCGCTGCAAGCACGTCCGTAATTTTACCTTTTCCTTCATCGCCCCAATTGGCACCTACAATCGCTGTAACTGTCATTTCTGCACTCCTATTCATTCTTGGAATTTCGGTCTACGTTCAGTATAATAAAGTTCATTATATGAAAATAATTAATATTTATAATATCTACTATTATCTCAATTTATACCAAGGAGGTGCCGTAAAACGTGATCCAGAATATGGAGCTTTACCAGGTGTTTTATATAACGGCCAAAGCGGGCAGTTTGTCCAAGGCGGCAACCGAGCTGTTCATTACGCAACCCGCGGTTACGCATTCCATCAAACAATTGGAGGCGAAGTTAGGGGGCCAATTGTTCTTCCGTACGTCTAAAGGCGTTCGATTAACAGCGGAGGGTCAAGTCCTCTTTACTTATATTGAGCAAGCCTATCATTTTATACTCAATGGGGAACGGAAAATGGCAGAGATGCATCAGCTAACCGAGGGGGAAGTAAAGATTGGGGCAGGAGATACATTATGCCGCCATTTCCTGCTGCCGCATTTACAGACGTTCCACGAAGCTTACCCGCAGATCAAAATTCAAGTGACGAATCGGACGACAAGAGAAATCATTGCACTGTTAAAAGAAGGAAAGATTGATATTGGCATCGTCAATCTGCCGATATCGGATCATCAAATCGATGTTCAAGAAAGTCTGGAGATTCACGATTGCTTCGTGACGGGCGAGAAGTATAAGCATTTATCGGAGTCTCCGATATCGCTGGAATATTTGCTGGAGCACCCCATGATTATGCTAGAACAAGGAAGCAGTACGCGGGCGTATGTGGATCAATTCATTACTTCGCAGGGGCATACCCTCAAGCCTGAAATTGAATTGGGAAGCGTTGATTTATTGGTGGAATTTGCGCGCAGTGGATTTGGCATTTCGTGTGTCATCAAAGAATTTATTGAAGCGGAACTTATGGATCATTCGTTATATGAAATTCAGCTCAAGACACCCGTACCGCCAAGGCGTGTAGGGATCATTAAGCTGAAAAGTACGCCGTTGCCCGCTGCCGCAAGACAGATTTATGATAAGTTATTGGTCAAATCGACGGAATAGGATTCCGCTCTTGTCCCTTTACTTCGGTATGAGAATATTGTATGATACCCTCATCATTTGATTTCAATGAACGACAAAATTTCACGAGGTGTTTTATGAGTGTAGTAGGGTCTAAATAGGCACAACTTAAAAAGAAATAAATCTGTAATGTAGGTGAGGCGGAAGACTGCCTAAAAATCCCTATATTATGGTTTTATTTGAGTTACCTATGAAGATACCTACAATACGTGATAAAGCATGAACCAAGAAGCAGCAGGGCACATGTTATGGCGACGAATTTTTTGTGTATGCCTATGGTGGGACCTGCCTCGTTTGGTGATGAACTATGCCTTGTACATGTATGTAAAGCTGTGGTATCCCCACAGCTTTTTTTGATGCTTATTTTAGCATTTTCATTGAAATCTTATGATGTAGGGATCTTCATCATGATGGATCAATCGTGAGGAGAATGAACATATGAATAGCAGTACATGGGAAAAATTACAATACAACGAATTAAAAGAAATCGTCAAAACCTTTTGTGTGAGCGGGTTGGGTAAGCAGCTCATAGATAAGTTGGTGCCAAGCTCCAAGCTCAGTGTGGTAAAGCTTCGGTTGAATGAGACAACGGAAGCAAGGAACATCCTGGATACGGAGAGTCATGTGCCATTACTAGGCATCTCGAACATTGAGTATATGATGGATAAGCTGGAGAAAGGCATGGTCCTTGATCCATCCGAGTTGATTGCGATTGCTGATTTCTTGCGAGGCTGTCGGAAGATCAAGAAATTCATGCTTGAGAAGGAGTTCTACGCGCCAAAACTGAGCGCTTATGCCTACTCCATGACGGAGTTTCAAGATATTGAAGATCATATTCATTTTGCGATTAAGGGCAATCGTGTGGATTCGGGAGCCAGTAAAGAGCTGAAGCGAATTCGGAAGCACATCGATATGACAGAAGCGAAGATCGAGGAGCAGTTACAGAAATTTTTGAAGAATAGTACGAACAAGGAGTATATCCAAGAGTTCTTCGTGAGTAAAAAAAATGATCGATTCACGATTCCGATCAAAGCTGCTTATAAAAATCAAGTGGCGGGATCGATTGTTGAGGTGTCCTCCAAAGGGTCGACGGTCTTCATCGAACCGATATCCGTATCAAAGCACAACGCGGAATTATCTAGTCTCAAAGCCGAAGAAGTCATGGAAGAACTACAGATTCTAGCCGAGCTGTCGAATAGGATCTTTGATCAGATGCACCCGATAACGATCAATATTGATCTGATCAGTCAGTACGATATGATTTTTGCCAAGGCGAAGTTCAGTAAAAGCTTCGACGGGATCGAGCCGAAGATCAATGATTATGGCTGCATCAAATTAGTGCAATGCAGACATCCGTTGCTACCTAGCAGCGCAGTTCCTTTGAATTTTGAAATCGGGGATGCCTATCGCAGTCTCATCATTACAGGTCCAAATGCCGGCGGGAAGACCGTTGTGTTGAAAACCATTGGTCTGATTACGCTTGCGACGATGTCAGGGTTCCATATTGCCGCGAACCCAGCGACAGAGATTGCGGTCTTCGATCAAATCTTCGTAGACATTGGTGACAATCAGAGTATGGAGAACGCTTTGAGCACCTTTTCTTCTCATATGAAGAATATTTCCGAGATTATGCGGCAAGCGAATCACAATACCCTTCTATTATTTGATGAGATTGGGAGCGGAACGGAGCCGAATGAAGGAGCTGCACTTGCCATTGCCATCCTCGAAGAGTTTTATCATATGGGATGTATCACGGTGGCGACGACGCATTATGGAGAGATCAAGCAGTTCTCTGAATTGCACAGCGATTTCATGAATGCGGCCATGGAATTTAACAGCGAGACCTTGGAACCGCAATATAAACTGATCATCGGACAGTCAGGGGAGAGCAATGCGCTCTGGATTTCAAGGAAAATGAACTTGAAAGACCAAGTGCTGGAACGTGCGAAACGCTATATGGATCACAAGGATTACCGCTTAGACCGCCTTCGCGACAGTAAAGTCATGAAACCCAAAGTGCAGGAAGAAGTCAAAGAGGAGTTCGTGGAGTACGGGATCGGGGATAAGGTTCGATTACTGGAGCAGGAAGATTCGGCGGTTATTTATAAAGGAAGAGACTCGTTCAACAATGTGACGGTGTTTTATCAAGGCAAGTACATGGAGGTTCATTGTAAACGAGTGATGCTGGAGCTGCGAGCGAGTGAGCTGTATCCGGAAGGGTATGATCTGAACACGATATTCGTCAGTTACCAAGAACGAAAATTCCAGCATGATATGGAACGAGGTTCGAAGAAAGCATTACGTCAAGTGCAGAAGGAACTTCGAAAGAATCGTAATCGTTCCGACATGTAAAAGAAATGATGTAATGCCATACAACCTTACTCGGTAGTGATCCGGGTAAGGTTGTATTATTTTCTAGGGAAAAATGGACAGGGGGATTATGGAGAGGACAAAGCCTGAGGATTAAGTGAAAATTCCACTCATTAATACGATGAACCCCATGATTGTAGCAACAACTCCCCCAAATCTTGTTAGGGTTAAGTATGTATCACTGGGCTCAGAATCACCATCTACCTTCCAACCTTCTTTTAAATACCATGCGAACTCGGGTTTGAATATGTTAAGCAAACCAATTGCGATGATTATGATTCCAGCAAAAGTAAACATTAAATCATCCCCTTTGTAGATAAATACGCAAAACAATGGCAAAATGTTCCATTACAGTATAGTGAAAAGGTAGCAATTCATAAGAAATATCAGTTTTCATATTTGCTATGATGGAATGAATGACAACAATTTACAAGCGGAAAGGGGATGCGGTTTGAGCTATGTCGACGTAATCGAAATCTACAAATAGGAACTCCAGCGCGAGAGTGGTTTGAATTGGTCGGAATGCATTTTCGCCATCACCTGCGCCAGGAGGCCGAACTCGAACAAATGCTGAAAAATTAATATCAATTTCAAAGGAGAGGGTGTACACATGAAGAGTTTAGGATCTATGAATGTGGATGTCATTACGCTGTTCGTTGAGGATTTTCAGAAGGTAAAGGCGTTCTATCAGGAAGTATTCGGATTTCAAGCCGTATATGAAGATGAGGTCTCGTCGGTGTTTAATTTCGGGAATATGAGCGTGAACCTCTTGGATATTTCCGAGTCACACGAATTGATGAAACCGGGAACAGTCGCAACACGTGAATCCGGATTCCGGTTCCTGCTCACCATTCGGGTCGATGACGCGGATGCGGTCTGTGATGAATTGAAAAAACGCGGGGTTGCTCTACTTAACGGTCCGATCGACCGGCCATGGGGAGTACGAACGGCTTCATTCATCGATCCGGCAGGACATGCCTGGGAGATCGCGCAACAATTGGCATAGGGACAGAGTTTAAGCATTGAACTACCTGGTACGTTAGTTCAATTTACCGCCTTTTCGTCAAGGCGGTTTTCTTTTGGCCAAATATCAACATTTTGAGTTAACATAGCCAAATAAAAAAAGCACGGTGCCACAAATGTTGGCAACCGTGCTTTAAAGGGGTAACTGTATGAGCTAGAGTTATATTATGCAAAGAATGTGTTTAGTGTGAAAGGTTTCTTTACTAGACTCAGAGGATCTTTTCATTTCAGATATCACATGATCGACATTAGGCATTAATAGCACTTTCTCGGATTTATTAGTTGAAGAAACCACAACAACTACAAGCGACTATAACTAACAAGATGAACAATACGAGGATAGTACCTGTACTTGTAAAGCGTTCACGAAACTCGCCCATGTCAACACCTCCCTATTTTTGAGTACACGTTATGTTATGAAGACTGATCTCTCTTTGTTTGGATAATTGTTACTGGTTATTTCACTATTTTGAGATGAATAAAACTACGAAAACTAAAAAACGCCGGAAACCCTTATATGGCTTCTCGCGTTTTCTCTGTATTCATAGAGATTCGATATATTTAATGCAACAAATGTAAATTGTTGCAGCCCCATAGGTATTGGACCTGTGGGGCAATTTATTTAAATTCCAAGCACATGATAATTTATTTTGTTTAAATTGCTAAGCGTTTAGAATTTTGCTGATCACTCCGAGGCTCTTTTTCTGTTTCACAAATAAAAAAGCACGGTGCCATAAATAGTCGGCAACCATGCTTTAAAGAGGTGACTGTATGATCTAGAGTATCATATTATCGTCATTAGGCACTAACTGTAATATGTCGGCTTTATTAGATACCGAAACCACCCATACATGCACAAGAGACAATTACTAACAAGATGAACAATACAAGGATTGTACCTGTGCTTGTAAACAAACCTCCGCGAAACTCGCCCATTTCAACACCTCCCTAATTTTGAGTACACGTTATGTTATGAAGGCTGATCTCACTTTGTTTGGGTGTTTGTTACTGGTTATTTAACTATATTGAGATGAATAAAAAACTCGGAATCGCCTCTGTGTTAAAATTTAGGGAAGCCACAATAGGAGAAGGGGAGAGGGATTGAGATCCAAAGGTATTTTTATTGTATTATGTCTAATATTAATATTGGTGGTTTGCAGCAGTGGGGGATTAAAGTTAAACACACTGAGTAAAGATGATTTGTGAATTGTTAAAGATGATGATAGCAAAGCGAAAGTGTGCTATGGGATGGCGCGATTGGAAGCTGAGAAGGTTTTAGGGGTTGGGGATAAAAGTCGTCCTTTTGGAACTTGACCGTCGTTCTTACAACATTGTTATTACTGAAGAAGGAAGAACATTTAAAATCGAGGTTGTTAAGAGATTAATAATATAATGAGAATAAACTCGTTTTAGTCTCAGCGTGATCTGACGATTTAATCATATCATGTGTAAAACTTGTGTAAAAATAGAAAACGTAAGGTAATCAAGCTTAATCTAGATAACTACATTGAAAATTAAAAAACGCGATAAACCGTTGTTATAAGGGCTTATCGTGTTCTTCATGTATTTTTGATTACATTAAATTTATTGATATGGCGTCCCAGAAGGGATTCGAACCCCTGACCGACGGCTTAAAAGGCCGTTATTGCCGGCTAAATCCCCGAAACCTAGCGTTTGCCTTTAACGTTCATTCATACGGTGACACACGGTTCGTTATAAGCTATGCGGTTTGATTATTTACTACGCCGATTTCACGATAATTTCCAAATGTTAGCAAGCAGCATAATTTAGTATCCTGACGTGGCATTTTCGTATACTTGCGTTGCGATCATATTCGTAATTGCACCGAGGATCAGACGATGCTTGTTTTGATTCTAATATAGTGAAATAACCAGTACAACCATCCAAACAAAGTGAGATCATCTTTCATAACATAACATGTACTCAAAAAGAGGAGGTGTTGACATGGGTGAGTTTCGTGAACGCTTTACAAGCACAGGTACTATCCTTGTATTGTTCATCTTGTTAGTTATTGTCTCTTGTGCATGTTTTTTTAATTAGTGCCTAATGTCGATAATTATTAATAAGAGTAGTCCGAGCACACTTAACACATTCTTTGCATAATATATCTAGCTCATCCAGTTACCCCTTTAAAGCACGGTTGCCAACTTTTATGGCACTGTGCTTTTTTATTTGTACTATAGAATAAAAAACCTCGGAGTGTGGTGATCCGGTGTTATTTTATTGATTGTCTTGATTCCAATATAGTGAAATAACCAGTAACAATCGTCCAAACAAAGTGAGATCAGCCTTCATAACATAACGAGTACTCAATAATAGGGAGGTGTTGAAATGGGCGAGTTTGGTGGAGGTTTGTTTACAAGCACAGGTACTATCCTTGTATTGTTCATCTTGTTAGTTATTGTCGCTTGCGCTTGTACGGGTAGTATCGGTGGTTTAGGTTGCGGTTGCTAATAATGCCGATATAGTATAGTTAGTGCCTAATGTCGATAATATGATATTTAAATTGGAAAGAGCCTCCTTTAAAGCACGGTTGCCAACTTTTGTGGCACTGTGCTTTTATATTTGTACTACAGAATAAAAAGCCTCGGAGTGATCCGGTGTTATTTTATCCTCCGAGAGAATTTCGACATGTTACTCGGTCTAGAACGCAGCTCATACGCCTATAATCCGTTATATGATAAGGTCTGGCATGGTTCAGATAGGCGGATTGATAGCTTACGTTGAGTTACATCGGCTGGACGTCTCAGGGCGAGGGCCGTCCGAAAACTCAGGGGGTTAGCGCGAGCGCCGCTGTATATCGAATGTATATCGTCGAAATTACGATTAACTCGGATTGCTTCAATGGTGCGGTTTATTAGCGGATGCATAAACGTTGTATACGGACTATTTACTAATCAATAGAGAATCTAATTTATTTATCAGTTGGGTATTTGTAAAATCCTCCATTAATAACTTAATGGTATTTTTAATTTCAATTACATTGTGTAATGAAAGATTATTGTAATGCAACTCTAATAATCTGGTTTCTAACGTGTAAGCGTAATGGAAATTATAGCTTGAATAATCTGATAGTGCTGCAATTTTACTAGCTTGGCTTATAACTATAGAATCAGGAATAGTATCTTCTTTAATCCGTTGTGCTAAACCGTCAAGTTCGGAAATCAAGCTAGTGTCTATGTTTGATATCATTCTGTTGTGTTGGATTGTTAAAGACAACTGATAAAAGTTAAGTACTACTAGCGTAATTAAAATTAAAGAGGAAATAACAATAACAATACTTTTCTTATTAATTGGTATATACCTCCACACTTTTTTCATTTACTCGCTCATTCGGAAGATATAAACATTATATTCCGGATCACTCCGAGGCTCTATTTCTGTTTTATAAAATAAAAAAGCACAGTGCCACAAAAAGTTGGCAACCGTGCTTTAAAGAGGCGACTGTATGATATAGATATATTATGCAAAGAATGTGTTTAGTGTACCCGGATTACTCATATTAATATTTATCGACATTAGGCACTAACTGTACTATATCGGTATTATTAGATACCGAAACCACCCATACATGCACAAGAGACAATTACTAACAAGATGAACAATACAAGGATTGTACCTGTGCTTGTAAATAAACCTCCACGTAAATCGCCCATTTCAACACCTCCCTAATTTTGAGTACACGTTATGTTATGAAGGCTGATCTCACTTTGTTTGGACGTTTGTACTGGTTCTTTCATTATTTTGGAATCAAGATAAAGATGAAGAAGTAACTGGAGTCGTTGTTGACCTGGAATAAACTTCGTTTTAGTCTCAGAGTGATCTAAGGTTTTTGTAATATCGTGTGTAAAAAAAACGAAAAAAAGCGATAAACCGTTGTTATAAGGGCTTATCGCGTTCTTTATGTATTTTTGATTACATTAAATTTATTGAAATGGCGTCCCAGAAGGGATTCGAACCCCTGACCGACGGCTTAGAAGGCCGTTGCTCTATCCAGCTGAGCTACTGGGACAACAGAACTTATTGTATCAAAAGAATTGAAGATGTGCAATAGAAAAATTTTATTTTTTTCTGTATAATCTGTTATGATGTGAATGAGACACTATGAGCAGGTAGAAAGTTGGTGTAGCTTATTACGGATTCGAACAAGCAAGACACCCGTCAAAACAATATTATTTTATTTCCGAAGATGCTCGATTTTTATCAAATTCAATTGACTCGTTGCTTGGAAACAGAACAGTATGGCGAAGCCATACAACTGTTGAAGTTCCTTTTGCAATGTGAAGGTCAGGAGCAGTACAAAACAGAATGGCAAGCTTTGCTGGACTGGCTCTTGGGTGCTTTCCCTGAAGCAAGAGGGCTAAACGACGCTATGGTTGAAGACGAGACGGAATCGGATATGGCAGAGCAGTATTTTCGCACCAAAGTTGATGAGGATCCGGAATATGTAAATAAAGTATTGGATTCGATCATGAATGGACCTTTGACACCGCAGAAGCTCTTGGCACTGGAACAGCTGACGTATATGGATCACCCGGAGATTGATGAGGTGTTGAAAACATGGCTGAAGGCTGAGCAGTTGCCGGCATTGTTACAATTTCATGTTCTGCAAACCCTGCGCAAACGCGGAGCAGCCGGTACGGTGGAGTTCACTCGCGGTCACGAACAGTTGGAGTTAGAGATTGAAGCAACACCTGTACGTTACGAAGATTTCCCTCAAGCCGTGTTGAATGTGCCCGAGCGTGTACGTGAGCAGACGGAGATCCAGGACCCCGGACTTTCTTTGTTAGCCTTGGAGTTATGGGAGCAATGCGTAATGGCGATGTATGGAACGGCAGCCTACAATTCTATCATCGATGACGATGACTCTACGATTGATATTTGGGCGGCGTCATTACATATTTGGATGAAGGAAATGCTAACAGGCGATTTCGACATGGAGTCGGAAAAAATCGAAATTCGAGAGAGTTATGGCATTACAGACGCATTAAGGTTTAGAATGGAACAAGCCTATAAACAATTAAAAGGCTTGATAGAAAGCCCTTTCCTGACGTCAGACTAGCTAAAAATGGCGAAGAAACGCACTTTAGGGGCTTTTTGTCAAGTCGCATTCTTGATTAAAATCAAGATGTTGTATATAATGTAATGGTTGTTTCGAACGTGGACTAGTCACGGGTCTAGCGCATTGATTCAACGAATGCTGATCATGTGCATAGAGCCATGTGAATTTTTTGGAGGGGAAGGCATAAAATGAAAGCAAGCTGGGAAAAAATAGAGAAGAACCTTGGGGTTCTGCAAGTTGAAGTAGACGCGGAGCGCGTCGCAGGTGCCTTGGACAAGGCGTTTAAGAAAGTTATAGTAAAGGTAAACGTACCAGGTTTCCGTAAAGGTAAAGTACCTCGTCCGATTTTCGAGAAAAGATTCGGTGTAGAAAGCTTGTACCAAGATGCAATTGATATCTTGTTGCCTGAAGTTTATACAGAAGCTATTCAAGAAACAAACATCGAGCCTGTAGATCGTCCTGAGGTAGATGTTGAACAATTCGCTAAAGGCGAGAGCTTCATTTTCAAAGCTAAAGTATTGGTTAAACCTGAAGTTAAATTAGGTGAATACAAAGGCATTGAAGTTCCAGTTGAAGAAGCAGTTGTAACCGAAGAAGAAGTAGCTGCTGAATTAGAGCGTCTTCAACAACGCCACGCTGAATTGGTTGTTATCGACGAAGATACAGCTAAAGAAGGCGACACTGTCATTATCGATTTCGAAGGTTTCGTTGATGGGGCTCCATTCGAAGGCGGTAAAGGCGACCGTTACTCTCTAGAAATTGGTTCTAAATCGTTCATTCCAGGCTTTGAAGAACAATTAATCGGCCTTGGCACAGGCGACTTCAAGGATGTTGAAGTAACATTCCCAGAAGTTTACCATGCAGAAGAATTGGCTGGTAAAGCTGCTACATTCAAAGTAAAACTTCACGAAATCAAACGTAAACAACTTCCTGTATTGGACGATGAGTTTGCTAAAGACGTAAGTGAATTCGATACATTGGATGCGTTCAAAGAAGATTTGAACAAACAAATCAAAGAACGCAAAGAGAAAGAAAACGAAGGCAAACGCGAAGCTGAGATCGTTGAGAAAGCAGCAGAAGCAGCTGAAGTTGAAATTCCACAACCAATGATCGACACGGAAGTGGATCACATGGTTCGCGATTTCGATAGCCGTCTTCAAGCACAAGGCATGACCTTGGATATGTTCATGACATTCTCCGGTCAAACGATCGAAGACATGAAACAACAAATGCAAGCTGATGCGCAAAAACGTGTTCGTAACAACCTTGTTCTTGAGCAAATCGCGAAAGAAGAAAACATTGTTGCTACTGAAGAAGATGTGAACGAAGAGCTTTCCCAAATGGCTGAAGCTTACAAACGTTCTACAGACGAAATCCGCAGCATCTTGAGTGCAAATGGTTCGCTTGCGAACTTGACTGAAGAAGTAGCGATCCGCAAAACAGTGAAATTCCTTGTGGACAACAGCAAGAACTAATCAAAAATGAAACAGACCTATAAGGCACGTATCTTCACTGCGTGCCTTATTTTTAACTCTACTTAGGTGGTTTGTTCCGTTCACAAATGAATTTTGAAGTACATAATACATAATTGTTGCACCCCAAGGCGCAAGCAAGACACAATTTCCGGCGTCATGATACATAGAATGAAATATCGGTAATCGCAGTAGAAATGACATGATCATCGGAACGTGATAAAATAACAGTAGTCACGAATTCATAATTGAAGAGGAAAAGAGGTTGGTCACATGAATCTGATACCTATGGTTGTAGAACAAACAAATCGCGGGGAGAGATCTTACGATATCTACTCGAGATTGTTGAAAGATCGCATTATTTTTCTGGGGAGTGCGATTGATGATGATGTAGCCAATACAGTCATTGCCCAACTCCTCTTTTTAGCAGCTGAAGATCCGGAGAAGGATATTTCGCTCTATATCAATTCCCCTGGAGGATCTGTCACAGCAGGTTTGGGTATTTTGGATACAATGAATTTCATTAAGCCAGATGTCTCGACGATTTGCGTCGGTCTCGCTGCGAGCATGGGTTCGCTTCTTTTGACTGCCGGAGCAAAAGGCAAACGTTTTGTGTTGCCGAATAGCGAGGTTATGATCCACCAGCCGTTAGGCGGTGTAAGAGGTCAAGCGACAGATATTAAAATCCATGCGGATTGGATCATCAAGACGAAGCAGAAATTGAATCAAATTTATGTGGATACGACGGGTCAGCCCCTTGAGAAAATCGAGCGAGATACAGACCGAGACAATTTCATGAGTGCAGAAGATGCCAAAGCTTACGGTTTGGTGGACCAAGTTCTCACTCGGCCCATTTTGAACTAAGGGGGGATTCCATGTTTAAATTTAACGAAGAAAAAGGTCAGCTGAAATGTTCGTTCTGCGGTAAATCGCAAGAACAAGTGCGTAAGCTTGTAGCTGGTCCTGGTGTATATATATGTGATGAGTGTATCGAATTGTGTACGGAAATCGTGGAGGAAGAACTCGGCCATGACGAGGATATCGATTTAAAAGATATTCCGAAGCCGAAGGATATCCGCAACATTCTGGACCAATACGTCATCGGGCAAGAGCAAGCGAAGAAATCGCTCTCGGTTGCGATGTATAATCACTACAAACGGATTAATACACAGAGCAAAATTGAAGATGTGGAACTGCAAAAAAGTAACATTCTACTCGTTGGACCTACAGGTTCCGGTAAAACATTACTTGCACAGACCATGGCTAAAATTTTGAATGTACCATTTGCGATTGCAGACGCTACTTCATTGACTGAAGCTGGTTATGTCGGTGAGGACGTAGAGAATATTCTTCTCAAACTCATTCAAGCAGCGGATTACGATGTCGAGAAAGCAGAGCGCGGTATTATTTATATCGATGAAATTGACAAAGTTGCCCGTAAATCAGAGAATCCTTCAATTACTCGTGATGTGTCAGGTGAAGGCGTTCAACAAGCATTACTCAAAATTCTTGAAGGTACGGTAGCTTCGGTACCGCCGCAAGGTGGCCGTAAACACCCGCATCAAGAGTTTATTCAAATCGATACAACGAACATTTTGTTCATCTGTGGCGGTGCCTTTGACGGCCTGGAGCAGTTGATCAAACGTCGTATCGGTAAAAAAGTCATCGGCTTTAATTCCGTTGGCGATAGCACGAAAGAGTTGAAACCAGGCGAATACTTGTCCATGGTATTACCAGAAGACTTGTTGAAATTTGGATTGATTCCGGAATTCGTGGGTCGTCTACCGGTTATTTCAACGCTAGAGCCGCTGGATGAGAGCACATTGGTACGTATTCTCTCCGAGCCGAAGAATGCGTTAGTGAAGCAATATCAGAAGCTCCTTGAGTTTGATAACGTGAAGCTGGAATTCGAACAGGGTGCCCTCGAAGCTATTGCAAAAGAGGCAATCAAGCGCAACACGGGAGCGCGTGGTTTGCGTTCAATCATTGAAGGTGTTATGCTGGATTTAATGTACGAGGTTCCATCACGTGATGATATTACGAACTGCGTCATTACGGAGAAAGTCATTCAGGACAAAATTGTCCCTGAATTGACGACGAAGAAGAGCAAGAAGAAGGAAGAAAGCGCCTAAATAAGACTATTGTTTTTGTCGAGATATCACCCTGATATGCTTCGTAATCAAAAGTTAACTTAGGCTTGAATACAACACAGTTGAACTCCACCTGTTCATTCGGACATCCGTGCCTCGCGCTACGGCTGGATGGCGGGTGGAGCTTTGACGTTCTTGGGAGAGAATAAATATGTTCTTGAGAAAACAAACGCGTCCGATTAAAGTCGGCAACTTGACCATTGGCGGCAGCGATGAAGTCGTTATTCAAAGCATGTGTACGACCAAAACGGCAAATGTAGAAGCAACAGTAGCTGAAATTCTTCGATTGGAAGAAGCAGGATGCCAGATGGTTCGTGTCACCGTGAATAATATGGAAGCTGCGGAAGCTATCAAAGAGATTAAGAAGCAAATCCATATCCCATTAGTTGCGGATATTCATTTTGACTATCGTCTGGCTCTCGCAGCGATCGAGAATGGCATTGATAAGGTTCGGATCAATCCAGGGAATATTGGTCGTCGTGAGAAGGTAGAAGCTGTTGTGAAGGCTTGTAAGGAGAAAGGGATTCCAATTCGGATCGGTGTCAATGCGGGATCGCTAGAAAATCATTTACTTGAGAAATATGGTTATCCAACGACTGAAGCGATGGTGGAGAGCGCGAAATTCCATATCGGCATTTTGGAAGAGCTGGATTTCCACGATATCATCGTGTCATTGAAAGCGTCAGATGTTCCGATGGCGATTGCTGCGTATCGAATGGCTGCGGAGAGCTTTGACTATCCGTTGCATTTGGGAATTACGGAAGCAGGAACGCTATTCTCTGGTACGGTGAAAAGTGCTGCCGGCATCGGGGCGTTGTTATCCATGGGCATCGGATCAACCGTACGTATTTCGCTCAGTGCAGATCCGGTTGAAGAAGTGAAGGTTGCTCGTGAACTTCTGAAATCATTCGGTCTTATTTCGAATGCGGCCACGTTAATCTCCTGTCCGACATGCGGGCGGCTCGATATTGACCTATTTTCGATCGCTAATGAGGTTGAAGAGTATATTTCGAAGATCAAAGTACCGATTAAAGTATCTGTTCTAGGTTGTGCTGTAAACGGTCCGGGGGAAGCTAGAGAAGCAGACATCGGGATCGCGGGAGCACGCGGGGAAGGGATGTTATTCCGGTACGGCGAAATGATCCGTAAAGTACCTGAAGATGAGCTTCTGAATGAGTTGAAGAAAGAAATTGATATCATTGTTGAAGCTTACGAGCGCACGGGAGAAATTCCGGGTCGGAAGCAGCATCATCATTCATAAGGTTGAGTCAAACGGCATATCCCGTCTGCAATCTTGGTTGCAGGGAAGGATGTGCCGTTTTTTCTTTGCATAGAATAGTGGTTTGTAGCTAAAGGTAAAATTTAAAAGGAAAAAAGTAGTGATAAAAAATACTTTCATTTTCAGAAAAATACGATAAAATAAATTATGTTAGTTAATCTGACATCTAGACAAGGCAGAAGAAGGGATGATTGATTGCGTGGAATGGTTTCACAATGTGGTATTATCTTTAAGTGATTTCGTCTGGACGTACATCTTGATCGCAGTGTTAATTGTATTAGGGGTATATTTCTCCGTTCGTACAAGATTTGTTCAAGTGGTTGCGATTCGAGAAACACTACGATTGTTAGTGGAGAAGGAGCCTTCCGATTCCTCGACGAAGGGAGAGAAGAAAGGGGTATCCTCTTTCCAAGCCTTTTGTATTAGTACGGCATCGCGGGTAGGCACAGGGAACTTGGCGGGTGTGGCGATTGCCATATCGCTTGGAGGGCCTGGCGCTGTGTTCTGGATGTGGGTTATTGCCATCTTCGGCGCAGCATCCGGATTTGTAGAATCGACACTTGCACAAATCTTCAAGGTGCGAGACGGTAATAACTTCCGTGGAGGTCCAGCTTATTATATGGAGAAAGCGCTCAATGCGCGGTGGTTAGGTATTATTTTCGCTTTGCTGATTACGTTCAGCTTTGGGTTTGTGTTCAATGCTGTGCAAGTTAATACCATGACTTCCGCCTTTCAGGGCTCATTCGGTTGGGAGCCTTTATGGATTGGAATTGTACTTGCTGTGATGTTAGCGCTCACGATCTTCGGCGGGGTACAGCGGATTGGGCAAGTATCATCGGTGATCGTGCCTGTCATGGCAACCGGCTACATTTTGATTGCTTTGTTTGTCATCGTGATGAACATTTCCGCCATTCCTCAAGTGTTCTCAGATATTTTCATGCATGCATTCGGTTTTCGAGAAGCAGCATCCGGAGGAATTGGAGCGGCGATGATGATGGGCATTAAACGTGGCTTGTTCTCGAATGAGGCGGGTATGGGCAGTGCGCCCAATGCGGCGGCTACCGCGAATGTGAGTCACCCGGTGAAGCAAGGGATGATTCAGTCGTTAGGCGTGTTCGTAGATACGCTGCTTGTCTGCAGTGCGACGGCGTTTATTATTCTTTTCTCAGGCTTACACGCTTCAGGAGATTATGACGGTATTCAGCTCACGCAACAGGCTCTTGCTTCACAGGTTGGTGATTGGGCGAATATCTTTGTAGGCTTGGCGATCTTCTTATTTGCCTTTAGCTCCTTGATTGGGAATTACTACTATGGTCAGAGTAATATCGAATTTATCAATGGCAAAGGCCGTCATATCAAAATGTGGATGCTCTTGTACCGGTTAGGTGTCATTGCTATGGTTATTTTCGGGTCTGTGGCTAAGGTGGCACTTGTCTGGGATATGGCAGATCTATTCATGGGCTGCATGGCCTTGATTAACTTGGTTGTAATTACATTGTTAGGGAAGTATGCATTTGCAGCACTGCAAGATTATCGTAGGCAACGACAGAGCGGAGTAGATCCTCAGTTCCATGCGAGCACGATACCAGGCTTGAAACATGCGGATTGTTGGGTAAAAGAATAGAATAAAATATGGTTATTTGGACCGAGAAAAGGAAATACTGTAACGTATTACACTTTCTCGGTTTTTTTGTGTTGAAAATTGAGAAAATGATTCAGATGATCATAGTGAAGTAATGAGGAGGAATGACGGATGGATTTGAGCATCGCTTTAATGTTTATTCAAGTATTTTTTGCGATTATTATTGGACTTTATTTCTGGAACTTGCTACGATCGCAAAAGACCAATCGGACAGCTGTGGATCGGGAATCCCGCAAAGAAATGGATAAGCTGCGCAAAATGCGCTCCATTTCCTTAACCAAACCTTTGGCTGAGAAGACGAGACCGACGAACATGCGCGATATTGTAGGTCAAAAGGATGGGCTGCGTGCGCTAACAGCAGCGCTCTGCAGCGCGAATCCGCAGCATGTCATTATATATGGCCCGCCGGGTGTCGGGAAGACTGCGGCAGCTCGTGTTGTATTGGAGGAAGCAAAGAAAAATCCGAGCTCCCCATTTATGTCGGATGCGAAATTTACGGAAATTGACGCGACTACGGCTCGCTTCGATGAGCGGGGCATTGCTGACCCGTTAATAGGTTCTGTCCATGATCCAATCTATCAAGGCGCAGGTGCGATGGGGGTTGCAGGGATTCCGCAGCCGAAACCTGGTGCTGTAACCAAAGCGCATGGAGGGATTCTGTTTATCGACGAGATTGGTGAATTGCATCCCATTCAAATGAATAAGCTGTTAAAAGTACTGGAAGATCGTAAAGTGTTCTTAGAGAGCGCCTATTACAATTCGGAAGATACGAACATTCCTGTCTATATACACGATGTGTTCCAGAATGGCTTGCCAGCCGATTTCCGTCTCGTGGGTGCAACCACGCGTTCACCGCAGGACATCTCTCCAGCGCTTCGTTCCCGTTGCATGGAGATTTTTTTCCGACCACTCTTGGCGGATGAGATCGCGATCATTTCGTCGGATGCGGTTCGCAAAATTGGGTTTGATCCTTGCCCCGAAGCGGTTGAGGTAGTCAGTAGATATGCTACCAATGGACGTGAAGCCGTGAATGTCATTCAGCTCGCAGCAGGTTTAGCGATGGCCGAGAAACGGAATTCGATTTCAGCAGCAGATGTGGAGTGGGTTGTGAACAGCAGCCAAATTCCACCGCGTCCGGAACGTAAAATCCCGCTCAACCCTAGCGTGGGATTCGTGAATGGGCTAGCGGTCTATGGACCGAACATGGGTGCATTGCTTGAAATTGAAGTGACGGCCATTCGTGCCAAGCCAGGGCAAGGGAAGTATAATATCACCGGCGTTGTCGACGAGGAAGAGCTTGGCGGTGGGGGTTCACGTACGTTGCGCCGCAAGAGTATGGCGAAAGGTTCGATTGAGAATGTGCTGACCGTGCTACGTACGATCGGCTTAGATCCTTATAGTTATGATCTGCATATCAACTTCCCCGGGGGGACGCCGATTGACGGTCCTTCTGCAGGAATTGCCATGGCAACAGCGATTGCTTCTGCCATGAATCACATCCCGATTGACAATAAAATGGCGATGACGGGTGAAGTAAGTATCCATGGAAAAGTAAAACCGATCGGCGGCGTTATTGCGAAAGTGGAGGCTGCTTTTCAAGCGGGAGCAACGACAGTGATTATTCCTCGCGAGAATTGGCAAGCTATTTTCACAGATCTGAATGGGTTGCGCGTCATTCCGGTAGATACGATTCAAGATGTATTCCAACAGGTGTTTGGTGAATCGGTTCAAGAAATCTTACTGGATATTCCGCAAGAGAACAAGGACTTGTACCTTGCGCCGCCTACGACCTATCTACAAGCGAATCGAATCGAATCGCCGCGTACGACAGAATCTGGCGGGATGTAGCTGCTTAAACGGGAGCCCATTGGTTTTTTCATGCAACATTTGATAAAATGTGAGAAAACCTTCTATCGAGGTCCTTTCGGAGATGAGCGACCGCGTTTAGAGGTGGTTTTATCGCCAAATAGAATTTTTTAGTTTTGATATACCGAAACTTTTATAAATTCTATTGTGGTTAAAAACATCTTATTGAGAGCCACTGGAGGTGCGAAAGATGGGCCTATACAAGGGAAAAGGTCGCCGTATTCCTCTGCTACCCTTAAGGGGACTGCTTGTTTATCCGAGCATGGTATTACACCTGGATGTCGGACGTGACAAGTCGGTTAAGGCTTTAGAGCGAGCGATGGTAGAAGATAATATGATTCTCCTGTGTTCACAATCGGACATCGATATGGAAGAGCCGGGAACGGATGATATTTATTCCATTGGAACAATCGCCAAAGTAAAGCAGATGCTTAAGCTGCCGAATGGGACGATTCGTGTATTAATCGAAGGCGTAGTTCGCGCTGAAATTTTACAATACACAACCAATGAAGAATATTTCGAAGTACACATCAAGGAGCTTCCCGAACAGGAATCCAAGGGACCGGAGATCGATGCGCTGATGCGCACGGTATTGAATCAGTTTGAATACTACATAAATTTGTCCAAAAAAGTTACGCCGGAGACGCTTGCCGCGGTATCGGATATTGATGAACCCGGGCGATTGGCGGATGTGATTACAAGTCATTTATCTTTGAAGATCAAGGATAAGCAAGGGATTCTGGAGACCATCGATGTGACGGAACGGCTGGAAAAACTGCTGGATATCCTGAACAATGAGCGCGAGGTGCTGGAGTTAGAACGCAAGATCAGCCAACGCGTGAAGAAGCAGATGGAGAAGACGCAGAAGGAATATTATCTGCGTGAGCAGATGAAAGCCATCCAGAAGGAGCTGGGCGAGAAGGAAGGCCGGTTAGGCGAGGTTGAAGAACTACGCGCGAAGCTGGCTGAATTGACGGTTCCTGAATCGGTGCATGAGAAGATTTCCAAAGAAATCGATCGGCTCGAGAAAACACCGGCAACATCCGCAGAAGGCGGCGTCATTCGCAACTATGTCGACTGGCTGCTATCCTTGCCTTGGTCCAATAAGACCGAAGACCACTTGGATATTATGGAAGCGGAGAAGATTCTGAACGAAGACCATTACGGCTTGGAGAAGCCCAAGGAACGCGTCTTAGAGTACTTAGCTGTACAACAACTGGTGAAGAAGCTGAAAGGGCCTATCCTGTGCCTCGTCGGTCCGCCGGGGGTAGGTAAAACATCGTTGGCACGTTCCATCGCACGCTCTCTGGGTCGCCAATTTGTTCGCATTTCCCTTGGCGGTGTGCGTGACGAAGCGGAGATTCGCGGACATCGACGTACTTACGTCGGTGCGATGCCGGGGCGTATCATTCAAGGGATGAAGACGGCTGGTTCCATGAATCCGGTATTCTTGTTGGATGAAATTGATAAGATGGCTTCGGATTTCCGAGGGGACCCATCTGCGGCACTGCTTGAGGTGTTAGACCCCGAACAGAATAATACCTTCAGCGATCACTTCGTGGAACTTCCTTTCGATTTGTCGAACGTCATGTTCGTGACCACGGCCAATGCAGTGCATAACATTCCTAGACCGTTATTAGACCGGATGGAGATGTTATACATTCCGGGGTATACGGAGCTTGAGAAACAACAAATCGCGAGACAATACTTGCTTCCGAAACAGACGAAGGAGCACGGATTACAGCCTGAACAACTGGAAATTGGAGAAGAAGCACTCTTAAAGGTTATTCGCGAATATACGCGAGAGTCGGGCGTGCGGAATTTGGAACAGCAAATCGCAGCGCTGTGCCGTAAAGCGGCGAAGCAGATCGTATCCTCTGACGTCGAGAAGATTGTCATCGCACCGGATGACATCAAGGATTATTTAGGGATTTCTAAATTCCGATACGGTCAAGCCGAAGAAGAGAACCAGATTGGTTCTGTTACAGGACTTGCTTGGACCGAAGTCGGTGGAGAGATGTTGAATATCGAAGTGACGGTGATGCCGGGTACCGGTAAATTAACGCTCACAGGGAAGCTTGGAGATGTGATGAAGGAATCGGCGCAAGCCGCTTTTAGTTATATCCGATCCCGTGCCACGTCGCTTCATATTGATCCGAATTTCCATGAGAAGAATGATGTGCATATTCACATACCGGAAGGCGCTATTCCGAAGGATGGCCCTTCGGCAGGGATTACGATTGCTACAGCATTGATCTCTGCGTTGACGAATCATTATGTCTCGAAGGATGTTGCCATGACTGGAGAGATAACGCTCCGTGGACGTGTGCTGCCTATTGGGGGATTGAAAGAGAAATCGCTTGCTGCGCATCGTGCTGGCATTAAGAAGATTCTTGTTCCCAAAGATAACGAACGTGATTTGCAAGACATTCCAGATAGCGTGAAGAAAGATATTACGATCGTGCTTGTAGGCCATATGGATCAAGTGATCGAGCATGCGCTTGTTGAGCCGATAGATATTGAAGTGCATTAGAAAGAGGGAATACAGACGATGAAAGTAACACAAGCAGAATTTATTATAAGTGCTGTAGGACCTGACCAATACCCTGATGATGCCTTGCCGGAGATTGCTCTGGCAGGGCGTTCTAATGTTGGAAAGTCCTCGTTAATTAACCGTATGATCAATCGTAAAAACTTGGCTCGGACAAGCTCCCAGCCTGGTAAAACACAATGTTTAAATTATTATCGCATCAATGATCTGATGTATTTCGTGGATTTCCCGGGATATGGGTATGCCAAAGTATCGAAGACGCAGCGTCAAGCTTGGGGGAAAATGATAGAACGTTATTTGCTAGAGCGTGATCCTCTGCAATTAGTTCTGCAGGTCGTGGATCTTCGTCATCCACCATCCAAGGATGATATTATGATGCGTGAATGGCTGATTCATTATGACATACCAACCTGTGTCGTGATGACAAAGGCAGATAAATTGCCAAAAAGCCAGTGGCAAAAGCATATGAAAGTCATTCGTAACGATCTTCAATTAACTTCGAGCAATCCGATGGTTATGTTCTCTTCAGAGCTTGGTCTAGGCAAGGACGAGCTTTGGGAAGTTATCAGCCGATATGCTTTGACAACAGATGAGGTAGGGAATCCGCAAAGTTAGTGTATTAAACCGAGTATCTTGATTAAAACCTGAATTTCCTCACGAATAAATCCGTGTTTTTCGAGGAAAATGAAGAAAAACAAAGTTTCGATCGCAGGCATAATGTTGATGGGTATAGTATAATATCCTTAAGGCAAGTAATATTGAAGTTTTTCGATGTTAAAGAATTGAGGAGATTTGTATGGGTCAACGGTTGGCCACAGAATATGTTAAAGCCAGTTTACAGTTAACGGAAGCAGAGATGTCCAAGTTTGTGCATAGTTTTGAAGAGCAGGAGATCCATTCGTATGTGATGGTGCTCGATAACGGAAATCAAGAAGTTGTTCTTGAGGATGGTGCAGGGGAGGAGATTCGGTTACCGTTTCAACGGAAGGCCACGACGTATGTATGTGAAACGTCCTGCCGTCTGGTTAAACCGAAGTTGACCAATGCGATGCGCAAAGCCGTATCCGCATTTAAAGGCGATGCGATTGTAAATCGAATTTATACGGGCTATACGATGGAATATTGGTATAAGCAAGGCAAGGTATCTAAAATCGTTGAACATGTGGATGGTCATGATCGTCTCGTGTTCGAGTATAAAGATACGGTTGGGCAATTACAGCAATTGTTCAGAGAACGTCAAGTTGAACGCCAAATTGAACAAATTCAATCTGAGATTAATGCATTATTGGATGCTAGGAACCGTTCCGAATATACCGAGCAAATCGCAGAAATTGATGCCCAACTGAAAAACTGCACGCAGCAATTATTCATACTTGAAGCTTAATAAATGATTTATTTCATGCCAAAGGAATCCGTGAGGATTCCTTTTTTCATGCTCTTGCACATATACAAATGCCATGCATATGTTGTATACGGGGTGGCGTAATCCGGTTCGCTTGCATTATTACCCAAAAAAAAGTGTTGCATTTCTAGTCGGAAGATGTTATTTTTATTTTCGTTGAAAAGAATATAGGAACCAGGATTCACTCAGGACATTGTATGTTGCGAGAGATTTTTCCCTCGGGAAGTGAATGACGTAGGTCCTAGCGGATGAAATTTTTCAAACATTTTATTCCTAGGAAGGGGGAACCGAAAGATGGAATACTCAACTTTCGGAAGACACGTTGCCGTTGACACTTGGGGCGTAGATTTTGAACTGCTTAACAATGCTGAATTTTTGCAAGCACAAATGGTGGAGGCTGCTGAAGCAAGCGGCGCAACCGTTTTGTCGGTCCAATCCAAACAATTTGAACCACAAGGTGCAACAGTGCTAGTGATGCTGTCAGAGAGTCATCTCTCGATCCACACGTATCCTGAAAGAGGTTTTGCTGCAATTGATTGTTATACATGCGGCGAGACTGTAGACCCGCAAGTTGCAATCGACTACCTGGTATCCGTACTTAAACCGGATAAAACGTATGCGAAGAAATTGGTTCGTGGCATTGGAGAACTCCAAGTGGAGAATCCAGTTGTGAAGCAAGCTCAGCTCGTATAATAAGCGATAGTCAGAAGATGGCCATGGAGATTCGTCTCCATGGTCATTTGTTTGAATTTTTATATTTTTCGAGGCACCCGCAAAGTACCTGAATCAGCTTCGAAGCCAAGTCCCCACTTTGTGGGGTTATTTCTCATGTTCTAACCCCATACAATGTACAAGGTTATGATTCCATGTAAAAAGGGGTTAGAGGCATGCGTCGAAGTTCAGGTCGTGGAAAAGGAAAGCTTTTTATATTCGTCTTGTTATTCCTACTTATCGTTTGGCCGTCTTATCAGCTTTACCAAGTGTTCGGAGGATCGGACCATCGGGAAGATGCAGGCCGGATGCTGTATGAAGTTGCGTTATTTCAAATGGGCCTTGTTCAAAGTTCATTAACGGAAGTCGCATCCATGTCGAACACAGGTCAGTTAGATGCCGTAAAGCTGGCGGTATATTCGGCGAACTATACACACGACCGATTAGTGCTTGCATATGGTAAAGATAAGCTCAAACCTTTGGATGCATTCAATAAAATGCTGGAGTTCATCACAAGTGCACAGATTGCGGGATATCGCCCCTTGCACGCCGAAGAGAAGCAGATGCTTCAAGAGGTGAAAAAGCTCTTTGGAGAGCTTTACGAGGCCTACGCGCAGCTGATCACCTCGAATGGTCATGTCATCAGCTCGGAGGCCGTGATTGTGTCGAAAGCGAATGACTCCATGATGAAAGTATTGGAACAGCAGCTAAAGCCATAAGACCCAAAATGCTTGATGAATATAGGGTATAACAATCAAGTCAAACGACCAAAATAGAAAAGTCTGCTATTCATAATTTCTTCAAAATTGCAACTAAAGAGAATGTCGAATTGTGATATAATTAACATAACTTCTAAAAAGAATGGCAGGTGGAACAATGCACATTTTAGCGGTCGGTCTAAATTATCGAACAGCTCCGGTTGAAATTCGTGAGCGGTTTGCAATTGCCGAGCATGCTTTACCGGAAGCGTTGCAGCAGCTCAAAACTACAAAAAGCGTTCTGGAATGTGTTGTTGTTGCGACTTGTAATCGGACAGAAATCTACGTCGTTGTCGATCGACTTCATATGTGCGGACATTTCATCCGCAGCTTCATGGAGAAGTATTTTCAAATTCCACGTCAAGAATTTACGAATTACTTATACATGTATGAGGATGACCATGCGATAGAGCATTTATTCCGAGTCGCAAGCGGACTAGATTCGATGGTAATAGGCGAGACTCAAATTTTGGGTCAAGTGAAGGACTCCTTTCTCTTAGCACAAGAACTCGGGGCTACGGGAACATGGTTCAATATGTTATTCAAGCAGGCGGTCACTATGGCCAAACGCGCACATTCAGAGACATCCATCGGTGAGGCGGCGGTTTCGGTAAGTTATGCCGCTGTTGAATTGGGTAAGCGCATCTTCGGCCAATTTACGAAAAAGAAGGTCCTCATTCTCGGCGCTGGCAAGATGAGTGAATTAACCGTCAAACATCTGTACGCGAGCGGTGCAGATGAAGTGGTTGTGGCGAATCGGACCTTAACCCGTGCAGAGCAGCTCGCAGCCAAGTTTAACGGCACGGCTTGTACGATTCCTGAAGGGATCGCACGACTGCATGAGATGGACATTGTGATTAGCTCAACGGGAGCAGACGGATATGTGCTTACGATGAGTCAATTGCAAGAAAGTATGAAAAAACGTAAAAATCGGCCGATTTTCATGATTGATATTGCCGTTCCGCGTGATTTAGATCCTGCGATGGCTCAACTTCCGAATGTGTTCTTGTATGACATTGACGATCTCGAAGGGATTGTAGAGAGCAACATGGAACAGCGCCGTAAGGAAGCAGCCAAGATTGAAGCGATGATCGCGACAGAAATTGCCGCATTCCACAATTGGTTGAAAACGCTAGGTGTGAGTCCCTTAATATATGCCCTGCAGCAGAAGTCCTCTCAAATTCATCAAGAGACATTGGAGAGCTTGTTCAAGAAACTACCCGAATTGGATGAACATCAAGCAAAGGTCATTCGTAAATTAACGAAGAGTATCGTCAATCAGATGCTGCATGATCCGATCTTGAGAATCAAAGAGATGGCTGTGGAGAAGAACAGTGATGAGGCCTTGGAAATGTTCACACAGATTTTTGCTCTGGAAGATCATTTGGAGAAGGCGGAAGAGGAGCTGCAGCAGCGTCAACAATCTGCAGACAGCAAATCATATGAAAGTTCGACTGCCGATAGGAAGTCCGGCATCGCTTGGGCGGCTGTGACGAATTAAGGTGGTGGCATACGCATGGTAACAACGTATTGGATGTACGATGCGATTATTTATATATACGCCCTGAGCCTTCTGTTTTATTTCTCTGATTTTGTAGGTACAAATCGGAGTGCGAAGCGGATGGGAACAGGGCTCCTTCTTTTTGTATGGGTATTACAGACTCTATTTTTAGCTGTAAAGCTCGTGTCAACCAAGGAAGTACCGCTTTTATCTGTATTGGAATTTATGTTTCTGTTATCTTGGTTGCTTGTAACGATATCGTTGTTAATTAGTCTGTTTTTTAAGATTGAATATATTGTGTTTATTGTGAATGTTATCGGATTTGCTGTCTTATTATTGAACTTATTCAGTAATCCCATTGGCGAACAACGACTGGAACATTGGGAGATCGTTCAAGAAATTCTAATTCTCCATGTCGCGTTCGCGATTTGCAGCTTTGCAGCTTTTACGCTGGGTTCAATCTTCTCGGGGATGTATTTGTATTTGCATCGCAAGTTGAAGGATAAGAAGTGGACAGACTCTGTACGGCGGTTGCCCAGTCTTGAGAAGATGGACCGTTACGCGAACTTGTCCCTCATGATTGGTACACCGCTTTTGATTCTCTCCCTTGCTGTAGCTATATCCTCGGTCTATGTGGAGGGGAAGTTGGAACTCATGTTTGATGTAAAAGTGATTCTAACACTCGCAGCCACCGTCTGTTATGTGTATTATTTTATTAAAAGAATTTCACATCGGCATACAGGTTACATCATGGCTCGTTGGGCGCTTCTAAGTTATGCCCTGTTGCTCATCAATTTTAGCGTGAATTCTTTCTCAACGTTCCATCATTGGATTTGGGAGTGATTGATTTGGGAGAAGGGACGAATGCACCCTATTATCCTGTACAACTGCAACTTGCGGGGCAGCGATGTATGGTCATTGGCGGCGGTCAGGTGGCAGAGCGGAAAATACGCGGGCTTCTCGAAGTTCAGGCTCAAGTTATTGCGATAAGTCCTTTTTTCACCCCTCAGATTGAAAAATGGATTGAAGAGGCTGTGATTGAAGGACATCGTCGAGAATATGTATATGGAGATTTGACGGCGGATACGACGTTGGTATTCGCCGCGACGGCAAAGACGGAAGTAAATGAGTCGATTGGGCTAGATGCGAGAAAGCTGGGGCTGCTCGTCAATGTCGCTCATGCTTCTGAGCTAAGTAACTTTGTGAATCCGAGTACAATGCGTAGAGGTAAATTAATTGTTGCTGTATCCACGTCGGGAGCAAGTCCAGAGGTGGCTAAACGTATAACCTCCGAGCTAGAAGAGCAGTATGGGGATGAATATGAAGTTTATTTGGACGTATTACATCGGCTAAGGCTAATGGTTCAGGAACGGGTGCTAGATGCGTCACAACGGCGTCAGCTCATGAAGCGAATGCTCCATACCGATTGGTTGGATCAAATACGTCGGGGAACAACGACTCCATGGCTTACGGAAGCGTATTTACATGCATGGATCGACGAACAAATGGTTGCAATAGAACACGATTCCGGACTACGGGAGCGATAGTATAGATGAGGAGGCTTACCATGCGTACGATTATCGTAGGAACAAGACAAAGTGCTCTGGCACTCACGCAGACAGGGCAAGTGATTCAACAGTTGGAACGAATTTGTGAAGAGCATGCGTTACCCTATCAATTTGAAATACATAAGATTGTCACGAAAGGTGATCAAATTCTCGATGTAACGCTTTCGAAAGTTGGCGGCAAAGGGTTGTTCGTGAAAGAAATCGAACAAGCATTGCTGGACGGCGTGATTGATATGGCGGTACACAGCATGAAGGATATGCCTTCGGAATTGCCGGAAGGACTCATGAATGGCGCTGTACCCAAGCGTGTCGATCCACGGGATTGTATGATATCAAGAGACGGCCGCTCGCTTGCTGAACTGCCGATTGGTGCCAAAGTAGGGACAAGCAGCTTGCGCCGTTCCTCGCAGATGCAGCATGCACGTCCGGATTTGCAGATTGAGTCCATCCGGGGGAATATCGACTCAAGGCTACGGAAGCTCGAGACAGAAGGCTTTGATGCGATCATGCTTGCTGCTGCAGGATTAACCCGTATGGGATGGGAAGAACGGATTACGGAATATTTGTCTCCGGATGTATGTCTCCCTGCTGTAGGACAAGGAGCGCTCGGGATTGAATGTCGTGAAAATGATCCTGAGGTTCGTGAATTACTCCAGTTGTTCAATGATCGAATAACAGAAATTACGGTGCGTGCAGAACGCAGCTTTCTTGGCACACTAAATGGGGGTTGCCAAGTACCGATTGGCGCTTTTGCGACATTAATTGAAGATCATGAGCAGGAGCCTGTGATCGAATTAACGGGAATGGTTGGTTCAACCGATGGTCGTGTTATACTAAAAGAAACACTCCGCGGGAACAACCCAGAACAACTTGGCATCCAGGTGGCTAACCAATTAATTGCACAGGGAGCAGACCGAATTTTGGCGGAATTAAATCAATAGGGAGATGGACGGCTTGGGGAAAGGTATCGTTTATCTCGTCGGCGCAGGGCCGGGAGATGCCAAACTGATAACATTAAAAGGTCTGGAGTGCATTCAACGATCAGATGTCATCGTCTATGATCGGCTTGCTTCGCCGCGCTTGTTGAAATATATGAAAGCAGGCGCTGAGAAAGTGTATGTCGGCAAATTACCGGATCGTCATACCATGAAACAGGAAGATATTAACCAACTGCTTGTTGATTTGGCGCTTGAAGGGAAGGTTGTTACTCGACTCAAAGGCGGTGACCCTACGGTTTTTGGACGAGTCGGGGAAGAGGCAGAACTGCTTCGAACCTATGATATCGAATATGAAATCGTGCCGGGCATTACATCGGCCATTGCCGTGCCTGCCTACGCGGGTATTCCTGTCACACACCGGGATCTGGCATCTTCGTTCTCCGTAATCACGGGGCATGAGAGCCCAGATAAGCTGGACAAATCCATCTATTGGGATAAAGTTACGAATGCGACTGGAACGCTTGTCTTCCTTATGGGCGTAGCCAAGATTGATTACATCAGTGAACAATTAATAAATCACGGCAGACCCCCGGAAACGCCCGTTGCCCTTGTTCGGTGGGGAACAAGACCTGAACAAGAAACGTTGGTTGGGACGCTGGCAACCATTGCGGAGCAAGTGCGCACGACAAATTTCCAATCACCCGCGGTGATTATCGTTGGGGATGTCGTCCTGCAACGTGAGAAATTAAAGTGGGTTGAACGGCTGCCGTTATTTGGTCGCCGAGTCCTTGTGACACGGGCGAGATCACAAGCAAGTGATCTCGTTCAGCAGATTGAGGATTTAGGCGGAGAACCTCTGGAGTTCCCGGTGATTGAGACAAGACGTACGACGAAGCCGGACCAGTTGGCTGTAGTTCGTGAAGTGATGCATCAGCTGGAATCGTATGATTGGGCCATCTTTACGAGCGTGAACGGCGTAGAATGCTTCTTCGAGCACCTGCGCGAGAATCGGATGGACATCCGTCGAATGACACGCGCCCGGGTCGTCGCTGTAGGTCCCAAGACAGCCGAAGCGCTGGAACAACACGGGATCATGCCGGAGAGCCTTCCTGAACAATATCGTGCCGAAGGTATTCTCGATGCGATCCAGAGTGAGCTGAAGGCGGGTCAGCGCGTTCTCTTGCCACGAGGGGATCTGGCACGTGCTTGGTTACCGGACCAATTGCAGCAGCTCGGGCTGGATGCAACAGATTTGAAAGTTTACGAGACGGTCCAAGTTCATGACGATGAGGAAGAACAGCAATTGATCGAGCGTTTAGAGGCGCATGAAATTCATGTGATCACCTTCACGAGTTCTTCGACCGTCACGAATTTTATAGAAGCATTACATCGACAGGGCGTGAAGCAGCCTTGGACTTTACTCGACGGCATTGATATTGCATGCATCGGTCCATTGACGGCAGAAACAGCCATCAAGAACGGCTTAACCGTATCCGTGGTTTCGCAAGAGGCGACGATCGAATCCCTCGTGGATTCATTACGGTCATTAGCGGCAACACCCATACATTGATCTAACTTCAAGGAGGTACATCCTATGAGTTTCCCAACAGTAAGACATCGGCGCCTGCGCCGTACCGCAGGCATTCGCAATCTGGTTCGTGAAACGGTATTGAACGTGAACGACTTGATTGCTCCTATTTTTGTTACCCATGGCACCAATGTGCGCAAGGAGATCCCTTCCATGCCAGGTGTGTTCCATTTGTCAATCGATCAATTAGACGCTGAATTAGATGAAATCGTGAGCTTGAAGATTCCGGCTGTATTGCTGTTTGGTATTCCGGAAACGAAAGATGCCATCGGTTCTTCGGGTTTTGCTGAAGATGGTATTGTACAAGCAGCGACCCGGCATATTAAGAAAAGATATCCTGACCTTGTGGTCGTAGCGGATACTTGCCTGTGTGAATATACGGATCACGGTCATTGCGGCATGATTCACGTTGAGAACCGTGACGGTCACATCCATGCGGAAGTAGATAACGATGAATCCTTAGACCTTCTCGTAAAAACGGCGGTATCTCAGGCGGAAGCTGGTGCAGATATTATCGCGCCATCGAATATGATGGATGGTTTTGTTCAAGCCATTCGTGCGGGATTGGATGAAGCGGGTTATTCCCACATTGCAATTATGTCCTATTCTGTTAAATACTCTTCTGCCTTCTACGGTCCATTCCGTGAAGCAGCTGATTCGGCACCTCAATTCGGTGATCGCAAAAGTTATCAAATGGATCCGGCGAATGCTTTGGAAGCACTGCGTGAATCGGAGTCCGATGTACTTGAGGGTGCAGACATGCTTATGGTCAAACCTGCTTTAGCCTACTTGGATATCTTGCGCATGGTAAGAGATCAATTCGATCTTCCGCTTGTTGCTTATAATGTGAGCGGCGAGTATTCGATGGTCAAAGCGGCAGCGGAGAAGGGCTGGATCGACGAGCAAGCGGTCGTGTATGAGATGCTGCTGGGGATGAAGCGTGCCGGTGCAGATATGATTATCACTTATTTTGCCAAAGATGCGGCAAGATGGTTGCAATAAAGGAGACGTGAACAGGATGGAAAATCTTCAAATTCGAAAAGATGCTCGTGCGAAAGAAGCCTTTGCTGAGGCGAAACAATACATTCCAGGCGGGGTGAACAGCCCCGTACGTGCCTTTAAATCCGTCGGTCTAACGCCGATTTATGTAGATCATGCTGCAGGCTCGCGCATTTATGATATTGATGGAAATAGCTTCATCGATTATATCTGTTCTTGGGGACCGCTGATTCTTGGACATGCGCATCCTGAAGTGATTGAAGCCATTCAGAAGACAGCTGCAAAAGGGACAAGCTTTGGTGCACCTACAGAGCTTGAGACCATGATGGCGAAATTGGTCTGCGAGCGCATGCCTTCTGTAGATATCGTACGTATGGTGAATTCGGGAACTGAAGCAACCATGAGTGCGATTCGTCTTGCACGTGGCTATACAGGTCGCAATAAGGTGCTGAAATTCGAAGGATCTTATCATGGCCATGCGGATAGTCTATTAATTAAGGCGGGCTCAGGCGTTGCTACGCTAGGTCTACCGGACAGCCCAGGCGTTCCTGAGGGTGTGGCAGCAAATACGATTACGGTGCCTTACAATGATTTGGAATCGGTAACCGTTGCATTTGAACGTTATGGCGAAGAGATCGCCTGTGTGATCGTTGAACCTATCGCAGGGAATATGGGTGTTGTTCCGCCATTGCCAGGCTTCTTGCAAGGATTGCGTGATTTAACAAACCAATACGGCAGCTTGCTTATATTTGACGAGGTTATGACAGGTTTCCGAGTACATATCAATTCAGCTCAAGGACTATTTGACATTACGCCTGATTTAACTTGTATGGGGAAAGTCATTGGCGGCGGTCTTCCGGTAGGAGCTTACGGCGGTAAACGTGAAATCATGGAGCAAATGGCGCCAGCAGGTCCGATTTACCAAGCAGGTACATTGAGTGGTAATCCGCTTGCGATGATTGCAGGATATACCACATTGAAGCTTTTACAACCTGAGGTATATCAACAGCTTGAACGTCAAGCCGTGAAGCTTCAACTCGGATTTGAGAAAAATGCTCAGGAGCTTGGCGTACCTGTGACGATTAATCGTGTAGGCTCCATGGTGTGTCCTTTCTTCACGGATCAACATGTGATTAACTACGATGTAGCTAAATCATCGAACCTAGATCATTTCCGTCGTTATTTTGAGAATTTAGTGAATCTCGGCGTAAGTATTGCACCGTCCCAATTTGAAGGTATGTTCGTCTCGGCGGCGCATACGGATGCGGACATTGATGCAACGATCGAAGCGAACTATTACGCGTTGAAAAATCTATGATGGAACATGGGATTCGCCCTGCACAATGGGTTCGTAAAGGAGAATGGCTTGTGACGACTGCACCGCAGTCGTCTTTGCATCTTCCAGAACGATTTGCTCGTAAATTAATGCAGCAAGGAGACGTGCAGACGACAGGTGATCGCTTGCGCATCCGGTTGTTTCGGGATGAAGAGGATGCTACCCCGCCCTATTGGATGGACCTTGAGATCTTGTATGAGGATGACTTCTGCTTGGTTGTCAATAAACCAGCTGGCATGCTTGTTCATCCGACGGTACCGGGGCAGCAAGAGACACTTGCGAATGCAGTAGCGAGTTACTACGCATGCACAGGGCAGAAGCTTCGGGTTCGGCATATTCATCGGCTTGATGAGAATACAACGGGTCCTGTTCTCTATGCGAAGAATGAATTCAGTCAATTGATCCTTGATGCTGCCATGCGGGAAAAAGCCATTGAACGGATTTATGTGGCTTTTGTTCAAGGTCAAGTAAGCAGCACGCTGCTGAAGATAGATGCACCGATCGGCAAAGATCGGCATCATAACAATCGGCGCCGCGTCTCCCCAAGCGGAGATGCTGCTGTGACGCATGTAGAGGTCGTAGAGACTTATCCGGATGCGGATGTAAGTCTGGTACGCCTCCAACTCGAGACAGGAAGAACGCATCAAATTCGTGTCCATCTGAGCTATGCTGGACATCCTTTGCTAGGAGATGCGCTTTACGGTGGTTCGACAACGTATGCCTCCTATCAGGCATTACATGGGGAAGAGCTGCGTTTTCAACATCCATTGCATCGAGATGAGATCTCTGTCAAAGCACCATGGACACCACTTTTCAACACGTTAAGGTCTACATTTAATAGATAAGAGATTGTTGTTGCTAGGATAGGACAACTAGAAACGCCTACGGCATCTTTTACAGGATATCGTAGGCGTTTTTGCGATTCCCACCACATTAGAAAGATAAGATTGCGGATTATAGTAAAACAACTTTCTAATTGGCGATATTTGAAAAAATAGGCATGCTCCTTCCTTCTAGGCATATAGATAAATAGTAAGTTGTAATCATGAGTATTCATGTCATGACGGACTATATTCTAGGTTTATATGCAGAAGGGAGGACCTCGTTTTGTTTGATCAATCCTATGGTTTGCGATTTGACATCTACGAGCGGGTTCACTTATCAGAAGAGGTAGTGGGGATCCAAGAACTCGAAGAGATCGAACTCGTGCCGAATGTTCAAGTTATACCGCTCGGAGACCAAGCAACCCTACGTGGTAATTTATTGTTATCTGGCGTCTACAGAGGGGATGATCATGATCGTTCTACACTGACGTTAGAGCATTGGATTCCTGTTGAAATTACATTACCGATGAACCGAGTTCAGAGTTTGGATGATATTGCTGTTGAAATCGAAAATTTCGATGTGGATTTATTATCGACAAGAACGTTGAATATCAATGGTGTTTTATTGTTAAGGGGTATTGAAATGGTCCAACCCGAGCCTTCTCCTTGGATGTCGGATCAGTTTACGGTGGTTCATCAAACCAATCCGCAAGAGGATGAGCCTTCGGTCGCGCCTTATCCATGGCGTTCAGAAGAAGTTAGCCCTGAAGTGGAACGCCAAGTGGTAGAAGAGCTTACACCTGATCATGGCCCTGAATCTGTAGACATCCTCGAAGATGTCAGCTTGTATGAAAGGGAACAGGAAATTGAACGTGAGTTAGAACAAGAGCTGCAGGTCGAGCGTGAACAGGAACCCGAAGCGGATGCTCCCACAGAGGCTGAAATACAGCAAGAACTTGACGAGCTTGCGAGCAGACCAGAACCTTATGAAGCGCGTCCAACGTCGACAGAGACGGATTTCCTTGCGTATATATCCTCCCTACAGGCGGACAAGGAATCTAAGGATGTTCAGCCAACGATAACCGAAGATGATGATCGGACGACAGCCACCGAAATGGAATCGAATGCGGCTGAGGGGCAAGCGCCATTCTATGATTACGGGCTGGCGGAAGACACGAGTGATCATGCAGAAGAATCAGTAGATCCATACTTAGAAGAACGTATTGCTGAAGAGAAGAAGGAAAAAGAGCTCAAGATTGCGCTCAGCAGTAAACCGGAACAAGAAGTCCCTGAGTTGCATAACGTAGGTCTCAGCGCCTTGCTTCACTCCAGTAAAAATATTCGAGAGATCGAAACGCGTCAAGCCGTTGAGGAGTTAGAACAGCAGGCCAAGAAGTTATTGTCAGGAAACAACAATGATGAGGTAGAATGGAAGAGCTTGTTCTTAACCCATGAAGATGAGAAACGAGCTTTCCGTAAGTTGAAACTATGTATCGTTCAACGCGAGGAGACACTGGATACCATTGCGGAACGATATAATCTGAATCCAAGGGAGCTGCTCCTCTATAATCGTCTGAGCGACCAGACGGTGTCGGAAGGTCAAGTCATCTATATTCCTTCCTAATGGATATCGTGAACACCAAATAAGCCCATTCAGTGGAATCACTGGTTGGGCTTATTTGGTTCTATGATTTTAGGATCATAGATTTTCATTAATATATGTTGAGTATAAAGCCTAGAAAGATGAGGAAAAGGACAAATAGGATAAATACATCCAGACCGGTTGGAAGGAATAGTGTATGTAAAAATTGTATACATATGAGCGGGAAAATAACACCTTTTACGGAATATCTTATTTTCCACCACCATCTCTCCATCATAACCACCACCTTAGTTCTAATGTATGTCTGACCCCTAGGCTTATGACACGATGGACTTATATTTCGGGCCAAGCATCGAATAGGCAAGCGTTTATTGACTTGATTGCTTGGTAAAGCTATAATTGAGGATGATTTTATTGTCATGAAAGACGTAGATAGGGAATAGTAAGCACTGAACCCTTCAGAGAGTGGAACCGTTACGCTGTGAGGTTTCATAGGATGTAGCTGCTGAAGTCGCCCTGGAGTCGTTTGCATCGAAATCTTCGACAATTGGGGTTTTCAGATTGTTGTAGTGTAGAGCAAGCCGGTAACAGCCGTTATCTGTTCAAGTGTCGTGTATAAACCGTCATTAAGGTTGAATATGCGAAACAAAGGTGGTACCACGGAAGATAACCCTTTCGTCCTTTGAGACGAGGGGTTTTTTGCATTTTTTAGGTCTGATTCGAATAAACGGAGGGTGTATCATGTCAGAAGCAAATGAAAACAAAAGCGCAACGTCGATGCCTACGACGTACGATCCCAAAGCAGCTGAACAGAAGTGGTACGATTTTTGGACAAAGAATGAATTCTTTAAAGCCGGTTTAAAACCCGACGCACCGAAATATTCTATTGTCATTCCGCCGCCGAACGTTACAGGTATGCTACATATCGGGCATGCGCTCGATTTCACATTGCAGGATATCCTTGTACGTGCAAAGCGTATGCAGGGATACGATGCGTTATGGCTGCCTGGCTCTGACCATGCAGGGATCGCTACGCAGACAAAGGTAGAACAGAAATTGCGCGAAGACAATATTAGCCGCTATGATCTAGGACGTGAGAAGTTTCTCGAGAAGGTATGGGATTGGAAAGAAACTTATGCAAATACGATCCGTGAACAATGGGCGAAGATGGGATTATCGCTCGATTACTCCCGCGAACGTTTCACCTTAGATGAAGGATTGTCAAAGGCTGTTCGTGAAGTATTCGTGAAGCTCTATGACAAAGGCTTAATCTATCGCGGCAAATATATCATTAACTGGGATCCGGCTGCGCGCACTGCGTTGTCTGATATCGAAGTGGAGTATAAGGAAGTCCAAGGACACTTGTACCATTTGCAATACCCGCTTAAAGACGGAAGCGGCTCTATTACCGTCGCTACAACGCGCCCAGAAACCATGTTAGGCGATACAGCAGTAGCCGTACATCCTAAAGATGAACGCTATAAAGATATGATTGGAAAAATGCTCGTTCTTCCCATCGTAGGACGCGAGATTCCGGTTATTGCGGATGAATACGTGGACAAAGAATTTGGTAGCGGTGCTGTGAAAATTACGCCTGCACATGACCCGAATGACTTTGAAGTAGGTCTTCGTCATGATTTGCCGCAAATCATCGTCATGGATGAATCCGGTGTGATGAACGAGCTTGCAGGCAAATACCAAGGCATTGACCGTGCAGATGCGCGCAAACAAATCGTGAACGACTTGAAAGAATCTGGCGTGTTAATTAAGATTGAAGATCACGTTCACCAAGTTGGTCACAGTGAGCGCAGCGGTGCGGTAGTTGAACCTTATTTATCTACGCAATGGTTCGTTCGCATGAAGCCTCTTGCAGAGAGAGCAATCGAAGCGCAGAAAGCTGGCAAAGGCGTTAACTTTGTGCCGGATCGTTTTGAGAAAACGTATCTGAACTGGATCGAAAATGTTCGCGACTGGTGTATTTCCCGTCAATTATGGTGGGGTCATCGGATTCCTGCTTGGTATTGTAATGAATGCGGAGAGTTACATGTTGCCAAGGAAGATGTATCTGCTTGCAGCAAATGCGGAAGCACGAACTTGAGACAAGATGAAGATGTATTGGATACATGGTTCAGCTCCGCGTTGTGGCCTTTCTCAACCCTTGGCTGGCCGGATCAAACCGAAGACCTGAAACGCTATTATCCAGTAGATGTGCTTGTTACGGGCTATGATATAATCTACTTCTGGGTTGCACGGATGATCTTCACAGCGCTCGAATTCACGGATGAAATTCCGTTCAAAGATGTATTGATGCACGGTCTTGTTCGTGACTCCGAAGGACGTAAGATGTCCAAGTCGCTCGGTAATGGGGTAGATCCGCTCGAAGTCATCGAACAATATGGTACAGATGCCATGCGCTATATGATCTCGACAAGCAGCACGCCAGGTCAAGACTTGCGCTTCCGTTGGGAACGTGTAGAGCAGGCTCGTAACTTTGCGAATAAAATCTGGAATGCTTCCCGCTTTGCCCTCATGAATCTGGAAGGCTTCACGGCGGATCAAATTGATATTACAGGTCCATTAAGCACAGCGGATCGTTGGATTCTACACCGTCTGAACGAAACGGCTCGTGATATTACTCGTCTATTAGACGCCTACGAGTTCGGTGAAACGGGTCGTGTCCTCTATAACTTCATTTGGGACGATTTGTGTGACTGGTACATCGAGTTCGCGAAGCTTAGCCTTTATGGAGAGAATGCCGAAGCGAAACGTACGACGCAATCGGTATTATCCTATGTGCTTGATCGCACGCAGCGTATGATCCATCCGTTCATGCCGTATATTTCCGAGGAAATATGGCAGCACTTGCCGCATGAAGGGGAGACCATTACACTTGCTGCTTGGCCTACGTATGATGCAAGTCTAGAAGCGCCTGAAGCGGTGAAAGAAATGAACTTGCTCATGGATATCATTCGTGCGGTTCGTAATGTTCGCGCGGAAGTGAATGTACCGATGAGTAAGAAAGTAGAATTGCTCGTGAAGTCCGCAGATGCGCAAAGCGATGCGATCATTCGCAACAATGAAGATTACATCAAACGGTTCTGTAATACGTCCCATCTGGAGGTTTCTTTGGATCTTACGGCTCCGGATAAGGCGATGACAGCCATCGTGACAGGTGCAGAATTGTACCTTCCGCTTGCAGGCTTGATTGATATTGCACAAGAAGTGGAACGTCTTGAGAAAGAAGTGAAGCATCTTAGAAGCGAAGTGGAACGCGTAGATAAAAAATTATCGAACGAAGGCTTTGTTGCCAAAGCTCCTGCTAAAGTGATTGAAGAAGAACGCGAGAAGCAGAAAGACTACTCTGAAAAGCTTGAGAAGGTGTTAGCTCGTATCAGCGAGCTTCAAAGCTAACGGAAGGGTGAGATCACCATGGCAGAAAATCGTGGGGCTGTTACGCCAGCCCCATTCGTTCACTATCAACAAGCGGTAGATTGGATTAACGGGTTAATCCCGTTTGGCATTCGTCCAGGTATGCAGCGAATTGAGCTGATTATGGAACGACTAGGTCATCCTGAGCGCAAGCTGAAGTTCATTCATGTGGCGGGGACGAATGGCAAGGGTTCAACTTGCGCCTTTCTTACCTCTGTACTGCGTCAATCAGGTTATGATGTGGGGACTTTTACGTCTCCTTACATAACGAAATTTACGGATCGCTTTCAGTATAATGAGACGAACATTCCGGATGAGACGTTGCTCGAAATTACGAATGAGCTGAAGCCTCTTGTTGAAGAGATTGCAGCGACGGAACTTGGCTCACCGACGATGTTCGAAGTGTCTACAGCGATAGCCATTTATTACTACGCCAAGGTTGTATATCCTGATTTTGTTGTCTGGGAGACAGGCGTTGGTGGAAGACTGGATGTTACCAATATCGTTACTCCGGTTGTATCGATTATTACGAATGTAGGCCATGACCATATGGATATTTTAGGTGACTCGCTAGAAGCGATCGCAAGCGAAAAAGCAGGGATTATTAAACCAGGCGTCCCGGTCATTAGCGCTGTGGAACAACCAGAAGTCATCGAAGTCATTCGTGAAACAGCAAGACAGCAAAAATCAACGTTATATTTGATGGATGATCAGTATCGCTTGGATACGGTTTCGACGGCTGAGAACCATCAGATATTTCATTTTCACGGACCTTTCCGTGATATCCAAGATCTAACGATCCGCATGAACGGCGCGCATCAATTAAAGAATGCCGCTGTATCTGTGATGGCGCTTGAAGTATTGCGTCAATATTATGCGGTTCTTGTCGATGACGAAGATTTATCCACTGGATTAGAGGCCATGAAGTGGGCTGGGCGCCTCGAGATGATCTCGGAGCAACCACGCTTATTAGTTGATGGAGCCCATAATCCAGAGGGGGCAGCAACGTTAGCCCAAGCTTTACGAGAGACGTACACGTACAATCGTGTCCATTTGATGATGGGAATGTTGTCAACGAAGAATCATACAGACTATTTACGGCATATACTACCAATAGTGGATACGCTCATTTTGACCGAGCCTGATTTCCGTAAAAAAATGAATGCGGAAGATCTCAATGCCATCGTGCAACACGTGTTGGCTGAATCTCCGCGTCCTGATCTTCAAATCATCATCGAACCGAACTGGAGAAAGGCGTTAGATCATCTTCAAGGCATGACGGAAGCAGATGATTTAGCGGTTGTATCCGGTACGCTGTATTTAATTGCAGATGTACGATCTCATATTTTGTATCAAACCGATTCTGAAAAAGGTTGGTGAGGATTTCTTGAATACGACAGAGCATGTTCATTTTATCGGTATTGGTGGCTACGGGATGAGCGCCATCGCACGCGTTATGCTAGAGATGGGTTACGTAGTAACTGGCTCCGATGTTGCAGCACAAGAGTTAACAGAGAAGCTACAAAAGAAGGGTGCTAAAATATATATTGGGCACACAGCGGGTAATGTAGAAGGCGCAGATTTAGTGGTCTACTCTACTGCGTTATCCAAAGATAATGTGGAGCGGGTAACGGCAGAGAAGTTGAATATTCCTGTATTACACCGCGCAGAAATGCTTGCTAGACTAATGAATTCGCGTAAAGGCGTTGCAGTAGCAGGTGCGCATGGTAAGACGACTACCTCGTCGATGATCGCTTTGGTCATGGAGAAGTGCGATGTAGATCCGACTTATATTATTGGCGGAGAAGTCATGAACATGGGCACAAATGCGAAGGCGGGAAAAGGCGATTATGTCGTCGCCGAAGCGGATGAAAGTGATGGTTCATTCTTGCAGTATCATCCGCAACTTGCAATTGTTACGAATATCGAAGCAGACCATTTAGAGAACTATGATGGAGATTATGCAAAATTAAAGCAAGCCTATGTGCGTTTTCTCAACCAAGTAAAAGCGGATGGCAAAGCTATCGTATGCGCAGATGATGAAATTCTACAAGGGATGATTCCGAAGCTGCAGTGCGAAGTGCTGTCCTATGGTATTGATTCACCTGCTGATTATAAAGCGACAGATATCGTGCTTGGGGATCGTAAAAGTTCCTTCACATTCACATATCAAGATGTGCCATTAGGCACGATTGAGTTGTCTGTCCCTGGACGTCACAATATTTCGAATGCGATGGCAACCGTGATTACGTGTATGCAAGCAGGCGTTCCTTTCTATGCGATTGCAGATGCAATTAAGGAATTCAGTGGCGCGAAACGTCGGTTCCAAGTACTCGGTGAAATTAATGATATTCTGGTGATTGACGATTATGCACATCATCCGACGGAGATTCAAGCAACCATTCAAGCTGCTAAATCGACAGGCAAGCGGATTATTGCCGTGTTCCAGCCGCAGCGCTACACACGAACATATTTCTTGTTCGATCAGTTTAGTCAGGCGTTCGGTGATGCGGATGAAGTCATTATTACCGATATCTACTCCCCTGCGGGAGAAAAACAAATCGAAGGAATTAATTCGTCGAAGTTGGTGGATCTGATTAAGCAGAACAGCAACGCAAACACGACGTATATTCCGACCAAAGAAGAAGTACTTACTTATTTGAGCGACCGTGTTCGTCCAGGTGACCTTGTGATTACAATGGGTGCAGGCGACATTTGGAAAGCTGCAGACGGCCTTGCGAAGACGCTACGTGCACGTGCAGAATAATCGATAAAGGGCTCTCCTAGAAGGTCATGGACCTAAAAGGAGAGCCCTTTTTATTTGTGCTGATATTGCTTGTCAAAGATGCTCATTAAGGAGCTGGGACCTCATGAGCACCGCCGCCCTTCCGATAGCAGCATATCCCTGTTGCAATGCCGCCGACTGTGATGGTGAGGATTGATAAGAAGAAGGTTCGAGGTGAGAACAATAAGCCACCCAATGTAATAATTATACCGTCAAGGATAAATATGGTAAATCCTACATTCACAGAAAGCCGATCTGCTATAAATTTGGCGAGCAGATCGGTGCCTCCAGTGCTGATGTTATTGCGCAGCATTATACCAAATCCAACCCCCATAATGATGCCTCCTATAAAGGAACTGACAATCGGTAGGATATGCAATTGGGTCAATAATTTGAAGCTGAGATGGGAGAATAAGTCGATGAAATACGACGATATGAGCATCCCAGGAAAGCTGCTGAAGAAAAAATGTCTAAATTGGAACCAGGCCAAGATCAGGATCGGTATGCTGCATAGAATAAACGTTAATCCTACTTTGGCTCCCCATAAATATTTAGCTATAAGCGCGATACCGATGACGCCCCCATCCAAGACACTATAAGGGATGAGAAATAAGTTGATGCCTATGGCTAACAGCATGCTGCCCGTAACCATAGCAAGTATTTTCTTCAACACCACGTTCATCAGCTCCACTTTTATCAACGGATAATAAGGCTTGTTTCCCTTTTTCATGTATATGCTAGTTTGTCCCGTCGTATTCAATGGAAACCGCGTGTGCGATGCAGGGAATACTCTCTCCTTGCTGGAAGGTTAGAGGGGATAAGAGTGCGCCAGTTGCGACGACAAGGATCCTTTTCCATTCCCCTGCTCTTAATTGGTTCAAGAGATGCCCGTATGTGACGACGGCAGAGCATCCGCAACCACTTGCGCCCGATTGAACGTTCTGTTTCTCATAATCATAAATCATCATCCCGCAATCCCGGAATTCAGTCTGATTCATCGGAATATGATGTTTCTTCAATAACTCTGATGCGATTTCAAAACCAAGCTTGGCCAGGTCTCCTGTGACAATTAAATCATAATGTCCTGGCTGTATTTTCAGATCGCGGAGATGGGCTTGGATCGTATCTACTGCAGCAGGGGCCATCGCCGCTCCCATGTTGAATGGATCGGTAATACCCATATCGATAACGCGTCCGATGGTGGCCGATGTAATCAAGGGACCATTTCCATGCCTCGAGACAACCGCAGCGCCTGCGCCGGTGACGGTGTACTGCGCCGTAGGCGGCTTTTGCGAGCCGTATTCGGTTGGATAGCGGAATTGTTTCTCAACCGTAGAATTGTGACTGCCAGTAACGGCCAGAGCGTAATGTGCTGAGCCGGAATTAACCAACAGAGATGAGATAGCCAGACTCTCCATCGACGTTGAACATGCCCCGAATACACCTAAATAGGGGATGCTTAACGTCCGTGCTGCAAAACTGCTGCTGATTATTTGATTCATTAAGTCTCCGCCAACGAAGAATTGCACTTGTTCTTTAGTCAATCCTGCGCTTTCGATCGCCGTTTTCGCTGCTTCTTCAAAAAGTGTTTTCTCCGCTTTTTCCCACGTATCTTGTCCAAGATGCAAATCGCCATGAATGATGTCGAAATCATTCGCTAGAGGGCCTTGCCCTTCAAAAGGTCCAACCACGGTAGCTGTGGAAAAGATCCGAGGCTTATTCTCAAATACCCAAGATTGATGCCCTTTCAATGTCATTATGACCCTCCTCCGATCCCGGTTCCCCCGAAGATCAAGTGCAGAATGCCGACAATGAACGCTGCTACGGTTCCGAAGACGATAACGGGCCCCGCTACTTTGAACATTTGTCCGCCCACGCCTAAGACAACACCCTCACTTCGATGTTCAATGGCTGCAGAAGCCATCGAATTGGCAAATCCGGTTACAGGCACCGCGGTTCCTGCACCTGCCCACTGCGCAATTTTATCATACACACCGAGGGCGGTTAGAATGACGGAGAGAAGCACCAATATCGCAACGGTCGGATTGCCTGCCGTTTTCTCCGTAAAGTTGCCCCATGTTATAAAAGCTTGGGTTATGCACTGTCCAAAAAGACAGATAAGCCCACCCGAGAGAAAAGCTCGAATACAATTTTTAAGCACAGGTCTCGGAGGTTCTTTTTGTTTAGCGAGTTGTTGATATTCCTGTTGAACGGGCGTTAGTTTTTTCTTCTTTTGATCTGCCATTCGTGATGCCTCCTATCTACGTATTATTAATGGGTCAGAATGGGTTTCATGTCGGAAATGACTTGCTGCATCTCGTTTACGCATTGCTGGTACATGGCTTTGACGTCTTGATTATCTGTAGAGAGACCGAACATTTCGAGATCAGCTTCGCATTTTTTCAATGTTGCATAAAGGACAGCTTTCTTCTGCGGTTGAGGAACTTGCAGCTGATCATCGTACACGTCAACGTACAATTGGTTGTATCCGTCCACCTGTCCTAAAAAAACGTTCTCTAAAGCGAGCCCTGTTTTTTCCAGTTCCGTATTTAGCCATTGTCGGCTTAAACCGAGTGTCGCCAGCGGCTCGTCCATGATCTCTCCATCCATGATGACTGCTTGCGGTGCAATATCAGGTGAGACTTTAATTCCTAAATGCCTTGGCGTCAGCGGCTGATTCTCACGTTTGAGGAGTACATTGATTTCTCCGTTGGACTCCATAATCGCAAACTCGACATCCGCAGCATTAAATACATTCTTTTTGCGTAGTTGGCCTAATAATTCATCGGAGGTGACACGAACCTTCTTCAAATGTTCTTCTAGAATTTTGCCATCTTTAATGAGCACAGCGGATTTACTATCTACGAAATCTCTGATTTTCTTGCTCTTGAGCTGCATGATCTCAATAAGGTAAGACATCGACACCCAGACTCCAAGTGAAATGAGCCCAAGACCCCAGTGTCTTTCCAAATCCATTGAAATATAGGCTGCAAGACTACCGATTGTTATGCCCGTTATATATTCGAAGAGCGATAACTGGGCGACTTGACGTTTACCTAATAATTTGGTGAAAAAAAACAGAACTAACACCGCTACGGCGGTGCGTATCGCGGCTTCTATCCAATCTGACAAGGGTTAGCCATCTCCTTTCTCTCCATTCATCATCTTTTGAACAGGAATATGAAAAAGATACCCAAAATAATTAAAGAATATTCTTCTGAAGTTCGGAGACATTATTGGGGTATGTTGAGAAAAGGAGGTGTCACATGACAGTTGGATCCCAAGTGAAAACGACATTAGCAAGTTTGAAAAGTGCGCAAGCAAGCTTAGAATCCTTCGCGCTTGAAACGGTGAATCAATCAGCGAAAACGATGTTTGAAAGTGCAGCAAAAGCAACGCAAGGCGTTGTTGATCAAGTTCAGCAACGTGTTACAGAGTTGGAAAATGAGGAACCTCAATTCAAAGGGTTCTAATTGGTAGCAAGCAGGAGTGGAAAAATCTCGATTCGCTGTAGAAGTCACAGCGGATCGAGATTTTTTTATGAGGAAGAACATAAATCTCTTAACTCTATCATATAGATGAATTAGAAGATTGGACAAGGGAGAGGTTAAACATGAGCAAGGCAAAAATGACGTTTCGATTCGATGAGCCAAAACGAAGATCTGAACCTACGTCGTTGATCTCCGCGGAACAAGAGGAAAATATCATCGTGCAGGAAGAAACTACGCCAGCTAATGTGATTCCGGTTCCTGCGTATACAACAGATTATGGCGCATGGGAGAGTTCTTTTGATGAAGAGACCGATCGAATCGAGCAATTAATTCGGAATAGTGAGCCTGTAAGTCCTCCAACGCGTAAGTCTGCGATACAGGTGATTGATAGTGTAGAAGATATCGTAATTGATAGGGATGCAGAACAACACAATCCGTTCGTCGACATGGTAGAGGAATCGCAAAAACCTCAATTTACCAGTCTTCCCGTTGGAGGATACTATCGTAAATCACGAAACCCTTCGTGGGTGAAAGTGTTCGCTTCGGTAACGGGCGCGATTGTAACAGGAGCGGTTTTTGGATTTGTGGTACTGTCGCTTTTTCAAGGGGACATTCAAATTCCGGGCTTAACCTCCACTTCTTTAAAGGACGATGTGCGAACAAGCAGCACGGTTCAATCGCCAGCAGCTGACAAGGGTACGGAAACAGGACCCGAAGCGAAGCCAGCCACAGCTGAACAAGCATTTAACGCAGCTATCAACAGTGATGCCAAAACATACTACATGCTGCAATACGGTGTTTTTAAGGATGCTGCAGGGGTGAATGCTGCGGAGCAAGAGCTGATTGCCAAAGGCATGGCGGCTTTCGGAGATACAACGGACCAGAATCGGGTATATGCAGGGATGGCGAATGCGCGTGAAGATGCTTTATTATTTGCGCAACAATTGAAGGCACAGGGCGTAGAGCTCTATGTAAGAGAGTTGCAGATTCCAGAGGCGAAGCAGTTGGTGTATGGCGGCGATGCGAAGACGATGGAGCAATTTCTGAGCCAAAGTGATAAAGTGGTACAACTTCTGCTGCAAATGTCTGTGACACAGTTAGAGAAAGAAGATTCGATGGCATTTACGCAAGCCGAGCTGGTCGCCATGAAAGATGCGCATCGGCAATGGACTGAACTCGAGAGTAAAGCTTCAGCTGGGTTACCCGAAGAAGCGAAGCCGGCATGGAATAAAATGACTCAAACGATGAACACGGCTATCATTTCCTTGAACGAATATGGTAAAAAATTGTCTCAGACCCACTTGTGGGGAATCCAATCGGCAGCGATGGAATTCGTCATGGCCGAAAAAGGCTTGCTGGACTCGATAAGAGCGGAATAAATGCAACGCATTCGATGAATAAAATACCAATAAAAACCGGGAGTGTCTGATTTCATTGACATTGTCGGTTTTTGGTTTGTGTTACTCCGAAAATAAAAGTATAATGTGTAAGGGTGTAAAATAATGGCGAAGGGGAATGAAATGTGCTGAAATCAGACCGTCAACATCTCATATTAGCTTCATCATCACCGCGTAGACAAGAGCTCATTCGTACGTTGAATATTCCATTTGAAATACGAGTGAGTGATGTTGATGAGACGACACCAACCTTCTGGTCTCCAGCCCAAGTCGTAGAGCAATTGGCATTGCGCAAAGCCGAGAAAGTGAGAGAAACCTTGCAAGCAGGAGAGCAAGGAATCATCATTGGGGCGGATACGATTGTGGTTCAAGATTACAGGGTTTTGGGTAAGCCCAAAGACGACAATGATGCCATCTGGATGATTGGCTTGCTTCAAGGCAAGACGCATCAAGTTTACAGCGGCGTCGCTTGCATTGATGCAGCGTCAGGTGAGACACATGTATCCCATCGCATTACCTATGTGACTATGAAACATTTAACAGATCAACAAATTGCAAATTATGTAGCAAGCGGCGAACCTCGCGATAAAGCAGGTGCCTATGCGATTCAAGGCCTAGGTGCAACGATCGTAGAATCTATCGAGGGATGTTATTTTAATGTCGTTGGATTGCCATTATCACTGCTAAGTGATATGTTGGCTAAATTTGGTGTTGAGGTATTGTAGCAAAGAAGTTTATGATGATAACGATGAAAGAGGGAAATTCATGGAATCGCAAAGTTACGTACTACGCGATATCCCCCATGAAGAACGTCCAAGAGAGCGCATGATGCAGAATGGGGCTAGCGCGTTGAGCCACGCGGAATTGCTCGCCATCCTGATCCGAACGGGGACAGCGAATGAATCAGCTGTGCGTGTTGCGGAACGGTTGTTGAAGCAAGTAGGTAATATTCGCCATTTGGTGGATATGAGCGTGGAAGAAATGACTCAAATCAAAGGTATAGGGCCAACGAAGGCAATTCAGTTAAAAGCAGGTATTGAGCTTGGTCGTCGATTGTCACGTGCATCATTGAACGAGACGGTGACGATTCGTAAGCCGGCGGACGCAGCAGACCTACTCATGGAAGAGCTGCGATATTTGCAGAAAGAACACTTTGTTTGTCTATTTCTCAACACGAAGAACCATGTGCTCCATCAAGAAACTTTATCTATGGGCAGCTTAAATGCGTCCATCGTTCATCCTCGCGAAGTATTTCGTGCTGCGATCAAATACAGCAGCGCTTCCGTTATCTGTGCACATAATCATCCAAGCGGTGATCCCACACCAAGTCCAGAAGATATTCAACTCACACAACGTCTCATGGAAGCCGGTCAACTGATCGGTATTGAAGTACTGGATCATTTAGTCATAGGTGATCGCAAATACATAAGTTTGAAGGAACAAGGACTTATGTAATATAATGATAAAAATGTTAGCACTATATCTAATAAACGATTGATTGATTGGAAAGAAAGGGAGATTACATCATGTTTGGGAGCTTCACGAAAGATTTAGGAATTGACTTAGGAACTGCAAATACATTAGTTTACGTTCGAGGGAAAGGAATCGTCGTCAGAGAACCGTCTGTCGTGGCGATTCGTACAGATACGAAGAAAATTGAAGCCGTAGGGGAGTCCGCTAAGAAAATGATCGGACGTACACCTGGAAACATCCGTGCGATTCGCCCGATGAAAGATGGTGTCATTGCGGATTTTGATACAACGGCGACGATGATTAAATATTTTATTAGACAAGCCCAAAAACAACGTGCTGTATTCCCTCGTCATCCCAATGTGATGGTCTGTGTTCCTTCTGGAATTACAGCTGTCGAGCAGCGTGCGGTTGAAGATGCAACGAAACAAGCAGGCGCTAGAGAAGCTTATACGATTGAAGAGCCATTCGCAGCAGCGATCGGTGCGGATCTACCTGTATGGGAACCAACCGGCAGTATGGTCGTAGATATCGGCGGGGGAACGACAGAAGTAGCTGTTATCTCGCTTGGTGGTATCGTAACTAGTCGTTCTGTTCGAGTAGCTGGGGATGAAATGGATGATTCCATCATTCAATACATTAAACGGATTTATAACTTGATGATTGGAGAACGTACTGCAGAGCAAATTAAGGTAGATATTGCATCGGCATTACCGTTGGATCAAGTGGAAACTGTTGAAATTCGCGGACGTGATTTAGTTACAGGTTTACCTAAGACGTTAACCATTACATCCGACGAAATTACCGAAGCCTTAACAGATACGGTCAATGCTATGGTAGATGCTGTCAAAGTAACGTTGGAGAAATGTCCTCCTGAGCTTGCTGCAGATATTATGGACCGCGGGATCGTGTTGACAGGCGGAGGCGCGCTGCTTCGCAATTTGGACAAACTATTAGCTCGCGAAACGGGCATGCCGGTCATCGTAGCGGAAGACCCGCTAGATTGCGTTGCCAAAGGTACAGGCCGCGCACTTGAGAACATCCACTTATTTAAATCTAAAAGCAGTACGGCGGTTCGCTCGAAACGATAAGAGGTGTTTAAACTGTTTAAATTATTGGGGAATAAACGATTGTTCATCTTATTGCTCGGGATGATTTTGTTCATTTCATTGCTTGGTTTTACACTAAGTAAAAGAGAGAACCTTTCATGGCCTGAGAAAATGTTAAACGATACGTTTGGGTTCGCTCAAAATATGATCTACAAGCCCGCTGGCTTTATAGCGGGCTTGTTTGAAGATATTAGCAACTTGAATCATATCTATGAAGAGAATGAGCAGCTCAAGATTGCCGTATCGCACTATATTCGGGATAAAGCCAATTATAATTTCATTGCAGCAGAGAACGAGAGATTACAAAAGGCTCTGAATTTTACGGAGCAGCAGAAGAAAATGTATAAGTACGATTACAAAATCGCGCAAGTGGTTTCCGTTAATCAAGACCCGTACAACTATACAATCACGATTAATATCGGAGAGAAAAACGGCGTGAAGAAGAATCAAGCTGTAACTTCAGTTGATGGCATGGTTGGCGTAATCAGCCAAGTGTCACCGCTGACGAGTACCGTACAGCTGCTGACAGGCCTTGATGAGCGGAATCCGAACTCGAACGCGATTGCGGCGACCGCAATCGGGAAGGAAAATAAATCTTTTGGCTTGATTGAAAGCTATAATGCTCAAGAGGGTACCTACCTCATGACGAAAATTGATGAAAATGACCCGCTAGCTGTCGGAGATACGATCATTTCCTCAGGAATCGGTGAAGCATTTCCACGCGGTATTGTCATCGGGACGGTTCTATCTACGCAAGTTGGAGACTTTGGTCTAACGCATACGGCAACGATTAAGCCAGCGGTGAATTTCGATAATTGGAAAGAACTCTTCGTTGTTGTGCCGATGTAATGGAGGATCGTAGATGAAGCGCAGATGGATGATCGTCGTAATGATTTTACTGTTGATGATTGAGGGAACGGTGATGCCTTGGATTATTCCTGGGGATTGGAAGCTAAGAATCATCCCTCATTTTGTGTTTGTTATTGTATTATTCTATGGCGTCTATACGAGTAGATATTTAGCGCTTGTGATGGGGCTCGTATTCGGTTTATTGCATGATGTCATTCATTATGGAAATATGATTGGGGTCTATTCCTTTAGCATGGGGTTATGCGGGTATTTGATCGGGAAAGTATTCGGAGACAAGCGGCTTGGGATTGGCTGGATGATGCTTATCGTTGTGCTGGGCAGCTGGCTCTTTGACTCGACGACCTATTTGATCTATACGATGTTCCGCGTTAACCATATGTCCTATGATTGGGCACTCTTCTATCACATTATACCAAGCGTGTTCTTACAGTTAGCCTTTGCACTGCTTGTATATGTTCCTGTTCGCAGAACGTTAGACATCGGATTTCGAAAGCACGATGAAGATTAGCCGCGCAGGAAATCTGCTTCACAATTTCGCCGCCAAGCAGGAACTTCCTAACCCTAGCACGAATTGAATAGGTAGGAGGGACAGGCATATATGGGAACGACTAAACAACATCTTGTGACAATCAAAGGAATAAAAGACGGCCTTGTGTTCCTGCTGGATGACCAATGTGAATTCACAGCGTTAATACAGGACTTGCAATATAAATTGGAGCACACGCACCAGAATATTTTGACTGGACCGATCATGCATGTTGACATTAAGCTTGGAGCTAGATCGGCGTCGGATGAGCAGAAGGAAGAAATTCTTCAGATTCTGAAGCAAAAAGGTAATTTATTGATCCGTTCGATTGAATCGGATGAGCCGGAAGCGGACACTTCCAATGAGAATGAAATGAAGATTATGACCGGGGTGGTGCGTTCTGGACAAGTACTGCACCATGTCGGAAATCTTCTGTTTCTAGGGGATGTTAATCCGGGGGGAATCATCCATTGCACGGGGGATATTTATATTATGGGATCGTTGCGTGGCATGGCTCACGCTGGTTTTGAAGGAAACGAAAACGCCATTATCTCTGCTTCTTATTTCTCGCCTACACAGTTACGAATTGCTGATGTTATCAGCCGCCCGCCGGATGAATGGGAGATTAAAGAGTCGAATATGGAATTTGCCTATCTTCAAGAAGGTCAAATGCAGATCGATAAGATTTCGAATATATCGCGTTTTCGTAAAGATACCCATATTTACAAAGGAGTGTAGTCCGCATGGGAGAGGCAATCGTCATTACATCAGGGAAAGGCGGAGTTGGAAAAACAACAACTTCTGCAAATTTAGGAACTGCTCTCGCGTTACTTGGTCGTAAAGTGTGCATGGTCGATACGGATATCGGTCTTCGTAACCTTGATGTTGTTATGGGACTTGAGAACCGCATTATTTATGATTTATGCGATGTGGCCGATGGCCGTTGCAGATTGAATCAAGCCTTGGTGAAAGATAAGCGATTCGAAGAGTTATACATGCTGCCAGCGGCACAAACAAAGGATAAAAATGCGATTTCGCCAGAGCAGGTAAAAGATATTATTCTTGAGTTAAAGAAAGAATTTGAATATGTCATTATCGATTGCCCCGCTGGAATCGAGCAAGGATTCAAGAATGCCATTGCTGGAGCAGATCGGGCGATTGTGGTAACAACGCCTGAGAATGCAGCGGTTCGTGATGCCGATCGCATTATCGGGCTGCTGGGTAGTTCTCATATCGAATCTCCGCGACTTGTCATTAATCGGATTCGTCCGAACATGGTCAAGTCTGGAGAAATGTTGGATATCGATGAGATCATTCAAGTTCTAGCGATTGATCTGATTGGCATCGTGCCAGACGATGAGCATGTTATTAAGGCAGCCAATAGTGGTGAGCCTACGGTCATGAATCCAGATTCCAAAGCAGCAATTGCGTACCGCAATATTGCTCGTCGTATTCTGGGGGATACCGTACCACTCATGTTGATGGATCAGAAGCCAGGGATGTTTAAACGAGTGAAGAAGTTTCTTGGAATGGGCTGATGTAGTTGCTTAACAAATTTAAAAAAATAGACTGGCCGATTGTCATCATCTTGATCATCTTTATGTTCATCAGTATCTTCGTCATTAAGAGTGCGACATTTAGCGATCCGAAGTTCGAAGGTTCTCATTTGAAGATGATGTACTTCTATGTAGGCGGATTTGTCGTTATGTTGGGGATCTCGCTGATTGACTATCGACTTCTCTTAAGATTTTGGATCTATTTCTATGGATTAGGTATTGGCTTACTTGTCGCGGTGTTCTTCCTGGGCGCGAAGATCAATGGTGCAGTTGGGTGGTTCAAGCTTCCGGGCGGGCTCCAATTCCAACCGGCAGAGTTCATGAAGCTCGCGATTATTATTATGGTGGCTTATCTCATGGGCAGAAGAGGCGGAGATCCACTAAGGTTCCGCAGAGACGTACTACCGATCGGTTTGCTTACGTTTATTCCTTTTCTACTGGTTGGTGTGCAGCCCGATTTGGGGAATGCGATCATTTACGTCGTCATTTTGCTTGGGATGTACTGGATTGGTAATGTAAAGTTTACGCATGTGTTCATTGGTTTATCGAGTGTACTTGCGGCCGTATTTTTATTTGTCTTCTTGTTCAATACCTTTAATCAAGATATTAAGGTGTATATGGAGGAGCAGAAGATAGGTCACTGGTACCAACGGATTAACACGTTTATGAATCCGGATTCCGCGACAGAAGACGAGAAGCATCAATCGAAGAATGCGATGATTGCGATCGGTTCTGGGGGACTATCCGGTGAAGGATACATGCAATCCGAGTCCGTGCAGAAGAAGTTCATCCCTTATCCTTACTCGGACTCCATCTTTGTCGTCATTGGCGAAGAATTTGGCTTTCAGGGAGCTTCTGTATTACTGTTGCTGTATTTCCTATTAATCTACAGGATGATCGTTATCGCCTTTCAGTGTTATGATCAGCGGGGATCCTATATCATTATTGGTGTTGTATCCATGTTCGTTTTCCAAATTTTTGAGAACATTGGGATGATGATTGGCATTATGCCGATCACAGGGATCACATTGCCCTTCATCAGTTATGGCGGAACTTCGTTGATACTTAATATGTTGTCCATCGGGATCGTTCTGAGTGTAAAGGTATATCAAGAAAAATATGAGCTTGAAGATTGAGCCAACGCTTAAGCGTTGGCTTTTTTTGTCTGATTTCCGGGGCCCCCGCAAAGTACCTGAATCAGCTTCGAAGCCAAGTCCTCACTTTGTGGGGTTATTTTGTGCGTTGCTTGTACATAATCATGCGGGGCTTGTCATAGTTATGGTACAAAGAGTGCAACGATTAAAGGGGGAAGACCCATGCAAATTAAAGATAATGTACGTAAGCGGAGACAAGCCCGAATGAGAGAGCTGATAGAAGAGCATTCATCGGTAGAAAGGCAAGAATCTCCTATAGAATCGAGTGATTTTAGTCCGATCGTCGTGGCACCTATCCATCAAGAGCTCATACGTCCGGTTCCTATGACCAGCTCACTCATTCCTTCAGGAGCCGAAGAAGATCCGGAGCTTGCTTGGAAAGAGCAGCAGCGCATCTGGCGTACACAGCTTGCAAGTGATCCGCCGAAGTCATCGGAATCAGATATGCCGAATTGGCCGTCATCAGGGTCATGGGTTCAATCTCTAAAGGTAAAAGTGCTGGTATCAGCCCTGCTATTTGGAGCTGTGTGGGGGATCTTCCAGGTCAGCACACCATGGACGGAAAAAGCAAGAGGATTTATTGCCCAAGCGCTTAGCGAAGAAATGAATTTCGGGGCCGTAGCGGTGTGGTACGAGGAGACATTTCATGGAGCACCGTCGTTCATTCCGATCTTCGGCAATTCCGATGCGTCTGCCACCAAAGTGAACACCTCTAATATATTGTATGTTCCTGTGAATGGCACAATAGTTGCCCCCTTTACGGAAGACAGCAAAGGAGTTCGCATTGCTGCGAAGACGGAAGCGGGGACCCAAGTGGTCATCAAGTCGATGGAAGCCGGTCAGATTAAGGAAGTAAGTCAGACATCGAAGGAAGGTATATCAGTCACCATTCAGCATGCGAATCAGACGGTATCTGTCTATTCAGGACTCGAAGAAGTTATGGTCAAACAAAATGATTGGGTACAGGGTGGCCAACAAGTAGGCGTATTATCTGCTACAGCTGATGAGCCGACAAGCCAACTCTATTTTGCAATAAAGAAAGGAAATCAGTATATCGATCCGACGGAAGTGATTTCATTTGATTAAATGGGGCGGGACCACATTTTCTTTACATCCGCTTTTTATTATGGTCATGCTTGCGTCATTATTGACAGGGCACTTCCTAGAAATGATCACCCTATTCGGTATCGTCCTGATCCATGAGCTCGGACACGCTGCGGCGGCAGCATATTTTGGATGGAAGGTACAAGAGATCAAACTCCTTCCCTTTGGAGGCGTAGCCGTTACAGATGAGAGCGGTGCAGCACCTGTGCATGAAGAGCTGTTGGTTGCGATCGCGGGCCCATTGCAGAATGTCATCATGATGGCCGCCGCTTATGGTGCTCATCAGGTAGGCTGGTGGAATTCAGAATGGACGAATTATTTCATTCAGGCGAACCTCATGATCGCTTTGTTTAATATGATGCCTGTATTGCCGCTGGATGGCGGACGAATTGTTCAAGCTCTCTGCAGCCTGTTTATCCCATACCATCGTACGCTGATATGGTGTGGGCGCATCAGTATTGCTTTTAGCTGTGCGATGGTGGTCTACGCTGTCATACCGCTCTATTGGCAACAACAAATCCAGTTGAATTTACTTGTGATCGGATTATTTCTGGTATACGCGAATTGGACGGACTATCGGAATGTTCCGTACCGTTTTGTCCGATTCATGACGCATCGGGAGCGGTTCTCATTAAGCCGCATGCAGCAAGGTTCGTTAGCTTTTCCGATAATTGTTGGCTCAGAGCAACCTTTAGGAGGGGTTGTACGTCTATTTATGAAGAGCAAGTATCATCTAATTTACGTGTTGAATGACCGCGGTAAAATTGTCGCCGTCCTGCCTGAACAGCGGTTGGTTGATTCTTATTTTGCGAATTTCATGGTAAAATAGATTAAAAAGCGCTATGGACAGGGGTGATCCCATGAAGAAGATCATTGTTCATTGCGAACAAGAGATCACACAAATGGCGTTGGTGGAGCAAGATCAGCTCGTTGAATTTACAAGTGAGAATTCGCAAGGCAGACAGCTAGTTGGTAATTTGTACAAGGGTCGGGTCGTCAACGTCCTTCCTGGGATGCAAGCGGCTTTCGTAGATATCGGGTTAAAAAAGAATGCATTTCTATACGTTGACGATGTGCTGCACCCGCATTTGGAGAAACAGCCCAAGATTAAACCTTCCATTTCAGAACTGCTGCAAGTAGGACAAGAAATTGTCGTGCAAGTGATGAAGGAGCCTCTAGGCGGTAAAGGTGCTCGTGTTACGACGCACTATTCCTTGCCAGGGCGGTGGCTCGTGTATATGCCTCATGCCGATTATATTGGTGTTTCGAAAAAAATTGAATTGGAAGCAGAACGTCTTCGATTGAAACACATCGGTGATCATGCACGTCTGTCGGGCGAAGGCATAATTCTACGGACGGTGGCTGAAGGGGAGAGCAAAGAAGCGATTCAATCCGATCTTCAACTTCTGCGTGCTTTATGGATTCAAATTGAACAACGCGCAGCTGTATCGACAGCTCCAGTACAACTCCATCAAGATTTGAATATTATCGAACGGCTGGTTCGTGATATGTTCACCTCGCATACCGAACGGGTCATTATTGATGATCCAGTTCAAGGAGAGCAAGTGGCATCATTTCTAACCCAAGTTTCGCCAGAATGGTCGAGTCGAGTTCAGATTTATAAGGGCAATGAACCTATTTTCCAGCATTATCGTATCAAAGAGGAGCTAGACCGTGCCTATCAACACAAGATTTGGCTTGAGAATGGAGGCTACCTGGTCTTCGATCACACAGAAGCCTTGACCGTGATTGATGTGAATACGGGGAAATTCATAGGCTCGAATACATTGGAAGAGACGGTATACGAGACGAATATCCAGGCCGCCAAAGAAATTGCCCGGTTGCTTCGACTTCGTGATATCGGCGGTATTATAATTATTGATTTTATCGATATGAATGTGGAACGGCATCGCCAAGATATTCTGGACATGCTGGAACAATGGATGAAAAATGACCGAACAAAGCATCTGATCCTGGGGTGGACCAAGTTAGGTCTATTAGAAATGACGCGTAAGAAAGTTCGTGACCATGCGCTGAATTCGTTCCTTGAACCATGCAACACATGCAAAGGTACGGGTACGGTATTTACGAAACGATAAAATATACATGTATTTGTAGAACGATCGTTGATTTATGTAGGTAAATGTGTTAATATGCTTGAGTATGTGTTTCGTATTTATTGCGACACATGCTGTAACCGCACTGATCGGGTATGAAGAACGAACCATGTTTCGTTAAGAGACATGTGAAGTCACCTAATTCGGGCGAGTCTGAGACATGAGGAGGTGCAACAAATGTACGCAATTATCGAAACAGGTGGTAAACAATACAAAGTGCAAGAAGGCGACGTATTGTTCATTGAGAAATTGAATGCCGGTGAAGGTGAGAACGTAACTTTTGATCGCGTATTGGCAGTATCTAAAGGTGAGGGCTTGGTAACAGGAACTCCTGTAGTTGCTGGTGCGTCTGTTTCTGCGAAAGTAGAAGCTCACGTAAAAGGTCAAAAAATTACAGTCTACAAATACAAGGCTAAAAAGAACTACCACAAAAAACAAGGTCATCGTCAACCTTACACAAAAGTAACAATCGGAAAAATCCAAGCATAAGAAGGTGCGGTATGATACGCGTCAAGATTATGCGCAACCCGAGTGACCGTTCAATAGAGAGCTTCTCGATTGATGGACACGCGAACTATGCGAAACACGGTGAAGATATTGTCTGTGCAGGCGTATCCGCTGTGACCGTAGGGACGGTAAATTCGATTGAAGCTTTAACAGGTGTTGTGCTCGATAGCAAGATGAAGAATGGATTTTTGAGCGGAAGGTTAACTTCTGTGAAATCTCCTGATACATTTGCTCAAGTACAATTACTGCTGGAATCGATGATTGTCATGTTACAAACAATCGCAGAGTCATACGGAACGTATATAGAAATACACGACAAATAATTAAAGAAGGAGGTAGACAACATGTTAAAGTTGAATCTTCAATTATTCGCATCGAAAAAAGGTGTAGGTTCCACAAAGAACGGACGTGACAGTGAGTCCAAACGTCTTGGTACAAAACGTGCTGACGGTCAATTCGTTACTGGAGGAAGCATTTTGGTTCGCCAACGCGGAACAAAAATTCACCCAGGTAACAACGTTGGAATTGGTAAAGACGATACTCTTTTCGCGAAAGTGGAAGGTGTTGTTAAATTCGAACGTTGGGGTCGCGATCGCAAAAAAGTGAGCGTCTACCCAGTTGATGCAGCTCCAGTAGCAGCAGCACTCGAAGTTTAATTCGGTATAAGAGCCCTCGGCGCAAGCCGGGGGCTTTTTTAATCTATTAGAATTTATAATTTCCAGGGCCCCCCGCAAAGTACCTGAATCAGCTTCGAAGTCAAGTCCCCACTTTGTGGGGTTTTCTTAGGTTCGTTGAACATGCTATACTTGGATAGTATGTCGCTTTCTAATTTGTGGAAGAGGAATGTGGGAGACGGTGAAATATGGGAGAACGCTGCGAATAGCGGCGATGAGTTCTTTGGTTATTCCTTTGCTGATCGTAATCTTATTCCAGCAGATTTGGGCTTGGATGATCGCGTTATTGGTACTTTGGATCATCGCTGTAGGCTGTGTAACAGAATGGAGTATTCGTACTAGTCGGACCGCTATTCTACAGACCGAACAATTAAAGGCTATTCGTATACTGAACCACCATCGTCATGATTGGATGAATGATCTGCAGATTATTTCGGGTTATATTCAATTGAAGAAGCATGATAAATTAGTGAATAGTGTGGAAAGAATAAGAGATCGCATGTTTGCGGAGAGTAAAATTGCGAAGCTCGGCATCCCCTCATTAGTGATGTTCTTCCAATCCTTTCGTACCGTTTGTAATGAAATTCAATTAGATATCAACATTGTGGACGAGCTGAATTTAGCAGAGCTTCCTCTAGCCATTCCGCTTGAGACACTTTCCGCGCAGGTGCAGGATATGGTCTGGACGTATGTCGAACATGCAGAGCAAGGATTAGGGGAACCACAAGTTTTATATATTGCATTTGAGAATTACCAACAAGAGCTGTGCGTTCGCTTCCATTACGAAGGGGAGATTCGATCGGACAGTGATTGGAGCAGCAAGGTGAAATCGGCTTTACAGGGCCAGTTCGTACGAGTGGAACAGGAGCAGGTTCCTGGATCACTTCACATGTATGTGTCTTGTACAGCCTAACGAGGTGAAACGATGTTTGTAGATAAGGCCAGAATATTTGTAAAAGGTGGCGATGGGGGCGATGGGATCGTCTCTTTTCGTCGAGAAAAGTATGTACCTGAAGGCGGGCCTGCAGGCGGTGACGGCGGACGCGGAGGTAACGTGGTATTTCGCGTCGATGAAGGTTTACGGACGTTAATGGACTTTCGCTATCAGCGGCATTTCAAAGCAGATCGTGGGATTAAAGGCCGCAATAAAAGTATGCATGGTGCAAATGCCGAGCATATGATTGTTCGAATCCCACCAGGTACGGTCATTATTGACGAAGATACAGAAGAAGTGATTGGCGATATGACACGTCATGGACAAGAGGTTATCGTAGCTCGTGGCGGACGTGGCGGACGCGGAAATATTCGCTTTGCAACGGCCAACAATCCTGCACCGGAAATCGCAGAGAACGGTGAAGAAGGCGAAGAGCGGTATATCGTGCTGGAACTGAAAGTGATGGCAGATGTAGGTCTCGTTGGATTCCCGAGCGTAGGTAAATCAACCTTGCTCTCTGTTGTATCAGGTGCGAAGCCGAAAATCGGTGCCTACCATTTCACGACGATCACGCCGAATCTTGGTGTTGTGGATGTGGGAGACGGACGCAGCTTCGTGATGGCGGATTTGCCGGGATTGATCGAAGGTGCGCATGAAGGTGTTGGTCTGGGCCATGAGTTCCTGCGGCATGTGGAACGGACACGTGTCATTATCCATGTCGTGGACATGGCAGGTTCCGAAGGTCGTGATCCTTTTGAAGACTGGGTGAAGATCAATGAAGAATTGGATCTGTATAATGCCAAGCTATCGGATCGTCCGCAAATCGTAGCAGCGAACAAGATGGATATGCCGGATGCGGCAGCGAATCTTGAAGAATTCCGCAAGAAGGTGGGCGAAGTTCGCGAGGATATCGAAATCATGCCGATTTCGTCCATCACAAGACAAGGGATACAAGAACTTCTGTATCGGGCCATAACGATTCTGGAGGAAATTCCAGAAGCACCGCTCGTGGAAGAAGTTGCTAAAGTTGAGGAACGTAAAGTTTATCGACTGGAGAAAGAAGAAGAAGAGCAATTTACGATTCGTCGTGAGAACGAGATGTTCATCGTAGAAAGCCCAACCGTCGAGCGCATGATGAAACGTATGCAAATGAATTCGCATGACGCCATTCTTCGTTTTGCACGTACGTTACGGAAGATGGGGATTGACGAAGCATTGCGTAAACGGGGAGCAGTGGATGGTACCATCGTTCGACTCGGTGACTTTGAATTTGAATTTGTAGAAGGCAGCAGTTACTACTATTAAAGGTGAAGCTCTTTCGGCCAGGCGCCGAGGGAGCTTTTTTGTTTAGGTAATTGATGTACGAGCTGGCTTGATTTTATTATAATATATTTAACTATTGCCCCGTGATCTATAATCCTATATAATGTCCACTATAGAAGAACAGTAGTCTTCAATAGGAGGACATTGGCATGAGCGAACGTTTTTATTTAGTCCGTGAAGATATTTTACCCGATGCCCTTGTGAAAACAGTAATGGCAAAACAGTTACTGGCAGACGGATCGGCCAATACGGTAAATGAAGCGGCAGAGCGGGTTGGGTTAAGCCGCAGCGCTTTTTACAAATATAAAGACGGAATATTCAACATTAACCAGCTGGAACGTGAACGGATCGTGACCATCTCTGTAGATTTGGAGCATCGATCAGGCATATTGTCCAAAGTATTAGGGTTGGTTGCGGGGCTGGAAGGCAATGTATTAACCATTCATCAGACCATTCCTTTGCAAGGGATGGCGAATGTCGTCATTTCGGTGGAAACCTCGCGAATGGGAGAGCATTTATCAGCGCTCTTAGATGCGCTTCGTGCGCAAGAAGGTGTGAAACGAGCAGCAATCATCGGGCAAGGTTAAAGGATTTATTGCGATAAATACATGGTAGGAGGATAAGGAATGAAACCGATAAAGGTAGGTCTATTAGGTTTAGGAACGGTAGGTACAGGGGTTGTTCGTATTGTAGAGGGGCATCAAAGTGATCTGCAAAGTCAAGTTGGATCTCCCATTGTGATCGAGAAAGTACTCGTTAAGAATGTGGAGAAAGCACGGAATATTTCGGTATCCACCCATAAAATTACGGACGATGCTTGGGATATTATTCGTGACCCTGAAATCGATGTGATTGTTGAAGTGATGGGCGGCATTGAGACGACCAAGGAATATCTTATTGAAGCCTTGGAGCGCGGGAAGCATGTCGTTACGGCGAACAAAGATCTAATGGCTTTGCATGGTCCTGAGATTATGGCAAAAGCACAAGAACATCATTGTGATGTATTCTATGAGGCAAGTGTTGCGGGCGGAATTCCGATTATTCGTACATTGTCCGAAAGCTTCTCATCGGATCGAATTCTGAAAATCATGGGGATTGTGAACGGCACAACCAATTTCATCCTCACGAAAATGAGTCAAGAGGGCGCATCCTATGCGGATGTACTGAAGGAAGCCCAAGAGCTTGGTTATGCGGAATCGGATCCGACTTCCGATGTCGAGGGTCTGGATGCGGCGCGTAAAATGGCTATTCTGGGTACCCTAGGCTTCCGTGCGAATGTCGCACTGGAGGATGTATCCGTACGCGGGATCTCACAAGTGACAAAGGACGATATTCTATATGCGAAACGTCTTGGCTATGAAGTGAAGTTGTTAGGGATTGCAGAACGTCAAGACGAACATATCAGCTTGAGCGTTCAACCAACAATGATTCGTAAATCGCATCCGATTGCATCGGTCAACGGTGTATTTAACGCCGTATATGTTCATGGTGAAGCAGTTGGCGAGACGATGTTCTATGGCGCAGGCGCAGGGGAGCTGCCGACAGCGACTTCCGTTGTTGCGGATTTGGTATCTGTCGTGAAGAATATGAAGCTTGGCGTAAATGGTCAACATTGCACCGTACCCTACAAAGAAAAGAAACTTAAGAACGATGAGCAGATCGCTTACAAAAACTTCATTCTATTGCACGTACAAGATAAAGCAGGCGTGTTAGCGCGTATTACGCAAGTGTTCGCAGAATATGAAGTAAGCTTGGCGTCCGTTCTTCAACAGCCAAATCCGGATAACCCGGAAGCGGAAATCATTATCATTACACATGACGCAAGCAAAGCAAGCATGGATAAAGTTCTGAAGCATTTCGAAGAGTTGGAAGTCATTCGTAAGATTAAGAGTGTATACCGCGTCGAAGGGTAACGGAAGTTAGAAGGAGAGAACGGAAGATGACAGCTCCAGATCGAGTAATCGTAAAAGTACCTGCAAGTACCGCCAATTTGGGTCCAGGGTTCGATACCCTGGGCATGGCGTTGGAATTATATGCTTATATTGAAATGTCCAGAGCGGAAGTTACGCAGATCGAACTCTATGGCAATGAAATGCAAGGCATCCCAACGGATAAAAGGAATCTGATCTATAAAGTGGCACAAATCGTGTTTGACGATGCAGGCGTATCTGTTCCTGAGTTGCATATCTCGATGTACAGCGATATTCCGCTGACTCGCGGATTGGGGAGCAGCGCATCGGCCATTGTTGGCGGCATGGTAGCCGCGAACGCATTGATTGGGAATATCCTGTCCAAAGAACGTATCTTTACGCTCGCAACCGAACTGGAGAGACATCCTGACAATGTAGGAGCTTCGCTGTATGGCGGAATTATTGTTGCAACATGGGATGGGGAAACAGCGCGGCATATTCGACTGGAGCCGCATGCAGATTTAACGACGCTTGTGGCAATACCTGAATTCCAATTGGCAACAGAGAAGGCACGCCATGTTCTTCCAGCAAGTATCACGATGGGGGATGCCGTATTTAACGTGAGCCATTCTTCACTGCTTGTGGCTGCATTTGCAAGTGGGGAATTTGAAATGATTCGCCATACGATGAAGGATCGGATGCATCAGCCATACCGTGCTTCGCTTATTCCAGGGATGACTGAAATCTTAGAGAAAGCAACGGATAATGGTGCGCTGGGTGTTGCACTTAGCGGCGCGGGTCCGACATTAATTGCTTTGGTTGATCGCAAGCACGAAAAAGAAATACAATTGGAACAGTTCTTATTGGAAACGTTGAAGCATGAACAAATCACTGCTACGACGATGCGATTAGCTCCTTGCACTGAAGGTGCTGTTGTATTGCAGGCGACACAGGGACAATCGTTCATGGATGTTATTAAAGGGGAAATGTAAGATGGTTCGGATAGCCTTATTGCCAGAAGGATCTGTATCTCATGAAGCCGCGAATTATATCTTTCAAGGCGAGCCGGTCGAGATGGTGCACCATAAATTAATTTCCGATGTGTTCTTATCAACGGTGGACGGAAAGACGGATTACAGCGTCATCCCTATTGAGAATACAATAGAAGGTTCCGTGAGTTTGCATATGGATTGGTTAGTCCATGAAGTGGATTTGCCCATTCAAGCCGAATGGGTCTATCCGTCAATTCAGAACTTAATTGGCCGCCGAAATGAATTGTTGCTAGCGGATGAGAAGACCATCGATTTTAGCAAAATCAACAAAGTTATGTCACATCCTGTGGCGATGGCACAATGCCGTCAGTTCCTTCGTGAACATATTCCGCATGCAGACCTTGAACATGTTAGCAGTACGGCGGAAGCTGTGAAACAAGTGAAGGATCATCCAGGGGAAGGCGCTGTTGCCATTGGGACAACCCTTGGCGCTGCGAATCACGGCTTAGATATTCTAACAGCCCGCGTAACGGATCATCAGAATAATTTTACTCGGTTTCTATTAGTCGGTCCGAAATCAGCTCCGTTGCAGCCTTCTAGTAATGTGAAGACAAGCATTCTTATCACACCGCCGGAAGATTACTCTGGTGGACTCCATCAAGTATTATCTGCCTTCGCATGGCGCAGAATTAACTTGTCCCGGATTGAATCCAGACCCACAAAGAAGCAATTAGGCAATTATTATTTCTATATTGATGTGGAGGCCTCGATGGATTCGGTCCTTCTGCCTGCCGCCATTGCTGAGATTGAGGCGATTGGCTCACAGGTTCGTATTCTGGGGTGTTATCCTAGCTATACATTTGATGCAGATAAATTGGTGTAAAAGTATTTGAATAAAATGCAATGGAACTTTCGTTCCCTCTAGTGTTTCTTCGTTTGTCGAAGCTAGGGGGAATTTTTTTGTGCGAAGGGATGTCAAATGCCTATGATTTGCATAGGATGTATTAATTGGTTCCGGGCTCTTGTTCTACGGATGGAACTTTTGAAGTGAAATACGGTGGGTTGAGCTCATATTCTGCACAAAAAAATGTAGGAGGTTCATACGCGTGAAAATTCACATCGTAAAAAAAGGGGATACACTTTATTCTATCGCAACAAAATATGATATCCCTCTTCAAAAACTGATTGATGCGAATCCAGACTTGAAGGATCCTAATCGGCTTGAAGTAGGGATGAAAATCAAAATTCCGGTGGAAGCGAAACCCGTGAAACCGGAATATGAAATGATGCATAAACATGAAGTACAAAAAGGCGATACCTTGTGGAAACTGTCAAAAGCTTGGGGCATCCCGATTCAAGATATGATCAAAGCCAATCCACAGTTAAAAGATCCGAACATTCTAGCAGTCGGCGAGGTTGTCTTTATTCCAAAAGTAACAGGCGTAATGCCAAACGTGCCGCCGGTTCAACCGCCCGTTACAGGCGTAATGCCAACGGTACCGCCGGTTCAACCACCAGTTACAGGCATAATGCCAACGGTACCGCCGGTTCAACCACCAGTTACAGGCATAATGCCAACGGTACCGCCGGTTCAACCGCCCGTTACAGGCGTAATGCCAACGGTACCGCCAGTACAACCGCCCGTTACAGGCGTAATGCCAACGGTTCCTCCTATACATCCAGCGTACCCAGGCATCGGGCCGACCCAGCCTGTCTATCCATACCCTCCGACGACCGATTGCGGATGTCACGGACAGCCAACTCCAGTGCCATATGGTCAGCCTTATGAACCATATTCCGAAGATTTATTTGCTCAATTCCAAGTTCCAGCGACAGAGGCTATTTCCTTATATGATTTGCCGCAAGTACCTGAAATGACAACTGCTTCGCACTTCGGCAACTACATGCCAAACATTCCGTCAAGCGGATTTGACGGTTATCCGACTCCTTATGGAATGCCTGTATATCCGCAAGGTTATCCTGGTGCAGGCTATGGAATGCCTGAAATGCACGGAATGCATGGGATGCCTGGAATGCCTGAAATGCACGGAATGCATGGGATGCATGGGATGCATGGGATGCATGGGATGCATGGAATGACTGAAATGCACGGGATGCATTGTATGCCTGGAATGCATGAGATGCATGGGAAGCATGGGATGCATGGGATGCCTGAAATGCATGGGATGCACGAAATGCACGGAATGCACGGAATGTCTGGTGGTATGCCTGGTGTGCCATTCCCTTCGTTCAATCCTTATGCGATGCCATACGATGGGGATCTATATGGAGCACAAGGTCAACCGATGTATGACCATGCGCCAGGTTGTGGCTGCGGCCGCTGCCAGCAGTTTAATGAAGCCCAGGAAGCACAACAAGAAGACAGCACCAGCACGGGTGTAGGTACATCGGCGAAGAGAACGGCTCCGCGGACCTCAACGAAAGCGAAAGCCAAAACATCTTCCAACAAAACGAGCAAATCCAGTCAATCCAATCGTCGTAAACCCAAGCAAAGAAAAACGAGCAGCATTCCTTGGATTAACGGTTAAGGTTATTGATAGGCATCGACTACAGTCATCCTCTTGTAAGTTAAGGGGGTGACTTCTTGCATTTATGCATCCCTTCTGTATAAATCCAAGCATCTGTGGCTACACTAGGGGAAAATTAGGATCGAAGGGGATAAACGTGATTTTGTTTAACATTTGGAAGCAAATCAAAAAACGTCTGCGCCGTGGCAAACGTCCCTTACTATCATTAGGTTTGTTAATCGTGCTCATGACGCTTCTAGCCATGGGTTACCATACATCAGATAGAGGATCGTCGAATACGGTCATGAAGATGCTGCAAGAAGATGAGAAGGACCGTCAAGTCCATTTGACGCGTCAATACGTATCCGACAAGGAGACATTATCACTAGGTCTCATGAATGCCAATGCGATTATCCAGTTAATGCTTCAACACCCAGAGTGGAGCGGGCATGTGGATCAAGCAGGGGAAGTGTGGCTGACGGAAGAGATTGACGATATCTCCTCATCTTGCAAGGAAAATGGTTTTATTGGCGTGGATAAAGAAGGAAATATAACCTTATATGAAGGCCCGCCGAAAAAAGAGAAGGTCATGCGAACATTTTTCCAAGTAGATATTGAATCTATGGAAAGTTCATTGCCGAAATCGGTATTAAAAGAGCTCCATCAAGGGATTCGAGTTAGTGACGTGGATGAATACAATAGTGTTCTATCCACCTTTAGCGACTATGCTATCGAACAGACAGAGAAAGTGATGAAACACCAAGAACCGTAGATATATAGGACGTAGGACGTGAGAACGTCCTCTTTTTTTTGGGCAGAATAAAGATGTGAATGGCAGCTTAAGTTGGAGGCGTGGACATGGAATTGGTTCTTCAATTACTCATTATTCTTGTGTGTACCAAGTTGGCAGGGGATTTGACGGTCAAGTTAGGACAACCGGCGGTTCTTGGGAAATTAATCACTGGTATCGTGATTGGGCCGGCACTTTTGGGGTGGATTGATCGTGGAGATCTCTTAAAGGAGCTGGCGCAGATCGGTGTGCTTCTCCTGATGTTTATTGCAGGGCTGGAGACGGATTTGGACCAGCTTCGCAAGAACTGGAAGTCTGCCTTAGCTGTTGCCATCGGCGGAATTATCCTGCCTTTTATCGGGGGATACGGGGCGAGTATTGGATTTGGATTATTTAGCAATCAGGCCTTGTTTATGGGGCTGCTGCTCTGTGCGACATCGGTCAGCATTTCTGTACAAACCTTGAAAGATTTGAATCAGTTGAGTACGCGGGAAGGGACCACGATTCTTGGAGCTGCGGTCGTCGATGATGTACTCGTTGTCATTTTACTTGCCTTCATGATGAGTTTATTAGGAACCGGAGAGGAGCATGCAAGCCTAGGAATTATCATCGCGAAAAAGGTCATCTATTTTGTGGGTGCAGGGGTACTGGGGATTTTCGCTGTTCCTTGGGTCATGAGATTCTTCGCACCTTTACGCGTCACGGAAGCCCTGATCAGCGGGGCATTGATCTTATGCTTCTTGTTCTCCTATGTGGCTGAAATGCTCGGTGTTGCAGGGATCATTGGCGCATTCGCAGCGGGAATCTCCATTTCGCAGACGCCATATAAACAAGATGTAGAGCACCGATTGGAGCCGATCGCTTATGCCATTTTTGTGCCTATCTTTTTCGTGAGTGTCGGATTAGATGTACGTTTTGAAGGGGTCGGTAGTCAAGTGTGGTTTATTGTGATTTTTACAATCGTCGCAATTTTGACGAAGCTGATCGGGTCGGGCTTAGGCGCACGCTTAACCGGGTTTCAGTGGCGTTCCTCCATCGGGATCGGTTCTGGAATGGTGTCCCGCGGCGAAGTTGCCCTCATTATCGCAACGACAGGACTCGCATCAGAATTGCTTGCTCCCGCCTATTTTACCCCTCTCGTGATTGTGGTCATCTTAACCACGCTGGTGACTCCACCGATGCTAAAGCTAGCTTTTGCCCCGAAATTGTAAATCGGATTGGAAAATATATAAGTTCTCTTCCTCATGATCTTTTGTTATAATAAAGTGGATACATATGTTCGCTTTGTTAGATGAGGGAGAGATTTTTTTTGCGTATTTTAGGAATTGACCCGGGGATTGCGATTGTTGGATTTGGATTTATCGACAAAGAAGGCAGTAAATTAACCCCAGTCCAGTACGGATGTATTCAGACGGAGGCGCATACGCCAACGGAAGAAAGACTACTACAAGTATACGAAGCAACCCTGCAATTATTAGATAAATATAAACCGGATGCGATGGCGTTAGAGAAGTTGTTCTTTAATCGGAACGTGACAACAGCCTTTACCGTTGGCCAAGCCCGCGGCGTGCAGATTCTTGCCGCAGTACAGCGTGGCATCCCTGTTGCAGAATATACGCCGCTTCAAGTGAAGCAAGCCGTTGTAGGATATGGGAAAGCGGAGAAGAAGCAAGTTCAGGAAATGGTTCGTATGTTCTTGAAGCTTAAGGCGATTCCGAAGCCGGATGATGTGGCAGATGCCCTCGCGGTAGCCGTATGTCATGCGCATTCAAGCACCCTAAATAATAAAATAGCCGAGGTATTACGTTATGATTGATTATTTGCATGGAAGAGTAGCGCATTTAGAGACAGACTATATTGTATTGGATGTGCAAGGTGTAGGGTATCGGGTATTTTGTCCCAATCCTTATTTTTTTGCGAAAAGCGATAAACCCGTTACGGTCTATATTCATCATCATGTCCGTGAGGATGCGATCCTGCTGTTTGGGTTCAGCTCACGGGAAGAACAAAAGTTGTTCCGTAGGCTGCTGGACGTGTCGGGAATTGGACCAAAGGTTGCGCTGGGTATTCTAGCTGGTGGTCGTCCGGAGACGCTGGTTGCCGCCATTCAACAAGAGAATTTGGCGTTCCTTACGAAGCTTCCAGGCATCGGGAAAAAGACGGCACAGCGGATGGTGTTGGATCTGAAAGATAAGCTCGATCATGTAGGATTAGGCTTGGATTTAACAGCCGGAGGTTTATTGATGGGAACAGCCACCGATACAGCACTTGGCGGCGGCGCTTGGCCTGAGGCGAAGGAAGCGCTCAAGGCTTTGGGATATACCGAAGCCGAGCTCGATCGTGTGTGGCATACAATGAAAGATGCTGCAACAGATGCAGATGGGGTAGATGCCTTAATGAAGCGGGCCTTACAGCTCCTTTTTAAAGGCTAATGGCCTATTTTGTGCAACGTTTATGCCATTTAGAGCGTCATAATTATAGAAGATGGAGAGGAGCGCAAGGACTGTCATGGATGATCGAATCATATCGGCGAACTTGATGATGGAAGATCAAGCGGTGGAGTTGAGCCTTCGCCCTCGGTATTTAGCTGAGTATATCGGACAAGGGCAAGTCAAAGAGAATTTAAAAGTATATATTGAAGCTGCGAAGATGCGTAAAGAGGCATTGGATCATGTTTTGCTCTATGGACCCCCGGGCTTAGGGAAGACGACCCTTTCGAATATCATCGCCAATGAGCTGGGCGTTAACTTACGCACCACATCGGGACCTGCGATCGAACGGCCTGGTGATCTTGCCGCGTTACTGACGAATTTGCAGGAGAACGATGTATTGTTCATTGATGAGATCCATCGTCTGCACCGGACGGTGGAAGAGGTGCTGTATCCTGCGATGGAGGATTTCGCGCTGGACATCATGATCGGCAAAGGGCCAAGTGCCAGATCCGTGCGATTGGATCTGCCACCGTTTACGTTAATCGGAGCGACGACTCGGGCGGGCTTGTTGTCTGCCCCTTTACGGGACCGGTTCGGCGTTGTCAGCCGCTTAGAGTATTATACGGTCGATGAGCTGACTTTTATCGTATCGCGTGCTTCGGAAATTCTTAACGTGCAGATTGTCGGAAATGCGGCTGAAGAGATTGCGCTGCGGTCGCGTGGGACACCGCGGATCGCAAATCGACTATTGAAGCGGGTCCGCGACTTTGCACAAGTCCGAGGAGATGGCATTATTACGGCTCCAATCGCGAATGAAGCCTTGAAGATGATCCAGATCGATGAAGCAGGACTGGATCAAATCGATTATAAGATGCTGACAGCGATGATTAAGAATTTCCGTGGAGGTCCGGTTGGACTGGACACGATTGCTGCAACGATTGGGGAAGAGAGCCAGACCATCGAAGATGTGTATGAGCCTTACCTATTGCAAATTGGTTTCTTACAGCGTTCACCTCGCGGTCGGATCGTGACAGAACAAGCTTATCGACATCTTGGCATTCCGGTGCCAACAGAACACAACAAGTAAAAGCTATAGGAGGAACGTAATGTACTTACTAGGGAGAGGGAAATCTCGTTCTTTCATGGGAAAAATGGGATTAGCGGCACTATTATCATTATCGATGGTGCCCATGTCACTCGCACAAGCGGATGAGGCTGCAATTCAGACGGAGAATCAAGGAGATATGCCAACCCCAACAACAAAGGCGCCAGCGATGTCATCGAATGACATCCGAGTTGTTCTATTTGCTGATTTGGGTACGCAATATAAGGCGATTCAGTCGACGGTTACACTGACAGGAGCTAATGGGTATCAGATTGGCGTAAAGGATGGAGCTGGCTTTGATGCTTGGTTGAATGTAAGCAGCAATCAATCCGTGAAATTCAGTGTGGACAGATTCATGGTGAAAGTACAGGAGACGTCGGACACCAAGGAAGTTGCAGGCATTGTTAATCGGCTCCAAAGTATGAAGGAAGCTCCGCAAGTCATCGAAGTCAATCGCAAGGGTATAAAGAGCTACCAAATCGTGCTTGGCGATTATGCTTCGAATGCGGAAGCGGCCAAAGTTCGTGATCGTATGACGAGTGATTCGACGCTCGCAGCTTATTATAAAAATGGGAAGCCGGTTGTGACGGGGAATTTACATTATTCTGCGGGAAGTTATGGTTCAGAACAGCAAGCAGCTGCCGTACAGCAAAGCGCTCTCGACGCGGGATTAGATGCCATGCTCGCGCTACAGAAGGATCGAAATGGTGCATTGCGTTTTGACGTATGGGTAGGACAAGCATCGGATGCGGCTGAACTGAGTGCCCTGAAGAGTGACGCGGCACAGAAAATTCCAGGCGTGGCATTGCAGCCTGTGGACACATCTCGCGTATCTTTGATCGTGCGGGACGACGCAACAACAACTTATGCATCAGGGCAAGATGCCATTCCGCATTATTATGTCAGCGGCGATGCAGATCAGAAGATATGGATGAATAGCAGTGACGCAGGCATCCAAGTAACCGAACGAAGTAAACGTACATATCGCGGAAGTCTTGAAGTGAGCGCATATAATAATCGTCTAGCGCTAGTCAATGAATTACCGTTAGAACAATATTTGTATTCTGTTGTGGCAATGGAAGTCTCGCCTTCATGGCCGCAGGAGACCTTAAAAGCTCAAGCGGTTGCAGCGCGATCTTATGCTCTTTTCCAAGGCATGAAATTTAAAATTGGACAGGTGGTAGATACCACCCTAAGTCAAGCCTACTATGGCATGGAAAAGGAACATCCGAATACGAACGCGGCAGTTGATGCAACGGCGGGTATCGTGATGAAGGTGAATGGAAAGATTATCGAGCCTGTCTATTCCTCGAACAGTGGAGGCAAGACAGCAGATGCAGCGGAAATTTGGGGAAATCCTACCTCATACCTCGTAAGTGTTGATAGTCCTGATGAAGCTGCAGAGAATGGGTTGCCTTACTGGTACCGAGTCATGCTGAACGATGGAACGACAGGTTATGTTCGCGAGGATATGGTGCAAGATACGGGAACGAAGACCCAAGCGGGATTACCCATCTTTAAGATCAATACCGCGGATACGAACATTCGCCCCATCCCATTAATCCAATCGGACGTTAAGCCCGAGGCTGTCGTGTCCGTAGGCACACAAGTGGTCGTGCTGGAACGGACGATTCAATCCAATACGATGCATTGGGTCCGTGGAACGTATACATCGGATGAGTTGTTGAAGTCGATGACGGGGAAAGTAACTTCTGCTGTAAATGGTCCAATCACTTCGCTAGAAGTATCTTCTCGAGGTTCTTCAGACCGTGTGACCGAAGTGAAGGTGAATGGGCAGGTATTAGCCGTTAAGAACCCGGATACCTTACGCAGTGCCTTAAATGGACTGCCTAGTACTCGATTTGATATTGAAGAAACAGGCAGGTATACTATATTAGGTGCTGACGGGGTAAATAGAACAGTCGCGAGCAGTAACGGTACCGTACAAGCGATCACGAATGCCGGGAAAGCGGCGCTCCAAGCCAATTCGAACCTGTTCATGGGCGCGGATCAACGAGCTCGTGTCGTTACAGGATCCATTGGATATCGGTTCATTGGAACAGGGAACGGGCATGGCGTAGGGATGTCCCAGTGGGGTGCCAAAGGCCTTGCAGATCAAGGGTATGATTACCAAAAAATATTGCAATACTATTATAAAGACATCAATCTTGTTAAGGACTGACAGTGGAACTATGAATGTGGACTTATATGATTTTCATTTACCAGAGCATTTAATTGCACAGACGCCTTTGCTGAATCGGACAGGTTCCAGATTATTAACCCTAGAGAAAGCAACAGGCAACGTAGAACATCACGTATTTACCGATCTCATCAATTACTTACAGCCTGGTGACACGCTTGTCTTAAATGATACGCGTGTCATCCCGGCGCGCATTATGGGTTCCAAGCCGGATACTGGAGCGAAGATGGAAGTCTTGCTGCTGAAAAACGTAGGCGAGGATCGTTGGGAAGGACTTGTGAAGCCAGCCAAACGTGCTAAAGTGGGTACCGTGATTCAATTCAGTGAGGAATTATCCGCAACGGTTGAATCCGAAGGTGACATGGGCGCGCGCGTGCTGCGCTTTTCATATGAAGGCATCTTCAATGAAATTCTGGATCGCCTAGGTCAAATGCCGCTCCCGCCGTATATCAAGGAGCAACTGGATGATCAAGAACGATACCAGACGGTATATGCCAAACATGAAGGTTCTGCTGCTGCTCCAACCGCTGGATTGCATTTTACTTCAGAATTTTTGGAACTTATTCAAGCGAAGGGCGTAGATATAGCTTATATCACGCTTCATGTAGGTCTGGGGACGTTCCGTCCAATGTCGGTGGATCGCGTTGAAGATCATGTTATGCATGAGGAATATTACTCCATCTCGGAAGAAACAGCATCTCAGCTGCAAGCTGCGAGAGATCGAGGCGGACGTATTGTAGCCGTAGGGACAACCTCAGCCCGTACCTTAGAAACCGTGGGTACGCGTTTCGGCGATGAACCGATTCAAGCTTGTAGTGGATGGACATCGATCTTTATTTTCCCTGGCTATACGTTTAAGCTCGTGAATGCCTTGTTAACGAACTTTCATTTACCCAAATCTACACTCGTCATGTTAGTGAGTGCACTCGCAGGACGGGAACATATATTAAACGCATATCAAGAAGCGATTGAACAGGAATACCGATTCTTTAGCTTTGGCGATGCGATGTTTATCTACTAACGGCATAAGAGGAAGCGATAAAATGGCTGCAATAACTTACGAACATATTAAGACCTGTAAACAATCCGGCGCACGACTAGGCCGGGTACATACGCCGCATGGTGTCATCGAAACGCCGACATTCATGCCTGTAGGCACGCAAGCTTCCGTAAAGACGATGAGTCCGGAAGAATTAAAGCAAATGGATGCGCATATTATCTTAAGTAATACGTATCATTTGTTCTTGCGTCCTGGACATGACATCGTTCGCGAAGCAGGAGGACTCCATAAGTTCATGAATTGGGATCGCCCGATTCTAACGGATAGCGGTGGGTTCCAAGTATTTAGCTTAAGTGAAATGCGCAAGATTACAGAAGAAGGCGTGAATTTCCGTTCACATCTGAATGGGGACAAGCTATTCCTTTCACCCGAAGTGGCCATGGAAATTCAGAATGCGCTTGGATCCGATATTATGATGGCCTTTGACGAATGTGCGCCGTTCCCTGCGGAACATGCGTATGTGAAGCATTCCTTAGAACGTACGTCACGTTGGGCAGAACGCTGCTTGAAGAGCCATGCCCGTCCAGAGGACCAAGGATTATTCGCCATCGTACAAGGCGGAATGTATGAAGATCTGCGCAGACAGAGCGCTGCAGATTTGACTTCGTTGGATTTCCCGGGTTATGCTATTGGTGGATTAAGTGTTGGAGAGCCGAAGCACCTGATGTATGAAGTACTAGACTATACAGTACCATTGTTGCCTACGAATAAACCTCGTTATTTGATGGGGGTAGGTTCACCGGATGCACTGGTAGAAGGTTCGATTCGCGGTGTGGATATGTTCGATTGTGTGTTACCTACTCGAATTGCCCGCAATGGGACAACCATGACGAGCCAAGGGCGACTTGTCGTTCGCAATGCGAAGTATGCTCGTGACTTTGGTCCGCTAGATCCGAATTGCGATTGCTATACGTGTAAAAATTATTCTCGTGCGTATCTCAGACATTTGATCAAAGCCGATGAGACTTTTGGATTACGTCTAACGACATACCACAACCTTCATTTCTTGATTCAATTGATGCGGAATGTGAGACAAGCCATCCGTGAAGATCGTCTTCTGGATTTCAGAGATGAATTCTTTGAACAATACGGAATGAAGGACAATGAAAGCGGGTTCTAATGATCCACCTACATAGATTACAGGATTTAATTGAAAGGGGGGAAAACGATGTTATTAGCTGATACACCGGCAACCGGGGGCGGCAGTATTTGGGGCATGATTTTACCGTTTGTACTGATGTTCGCTGTTTTTTATTTCTTACTTATTCGTCCACAACAAAAGAAACAAAAAACTCGTAACTCCATGCTGAGTGCCATTAAAAAAGGCGAACGTATTGTAACCATCGGTGGTTTACATGGTACGATTTTAGAACTAACCGATGATATTGTCGTACTTCTTGTGAACGATTCAACCAAATTGACATTCGATCGCAGTGCAATTAGCACCGTAACGAAATCAACAGAAGCTTCCTAATATTGGATGGAATGCATGAAAAAAGAGTCTTCTTCTGGAAGACTCTTTTTTGGCGTGTATATAGTTTAGATTAACGTTGATCTAAAGGCTGCTTCGGAACTCCCTCGCGTCCTGGAACAGAGAGCGTTGAAGGGCTTCGAAGCGTGTTGCGATGAGCCAACCAATAGCCAAGCGTTGACGCGGTGCCTGCTAGAACAAGTCCGCCAATCATATCGGTTAACCAATGGATCCCGAGATAGAAGATCGAGAACACGATAATAACCGCACTGATTGTGGAGAAGATGGCCCATCTTTTATTGCCTGAACGAATGGCAAGAATCGCTAATGTGACAGATACGGATGTATGCAGGCTTGGGAAGCAGTTGTTCAGTCCCGATAATGCACGATATTGCTGTTCAAAGTTCGGGAAGATGTCCAACATAAGGAACTGTACTTGTGCAGGTGCATACGACCATACTTCGTTGACAGGGAAGAACAAATAGAATGGAATGGCTATGATATAATTTATCATAACTGCATAGACCGTTGCATAGACCATTTGGTTTTTCTTTTCCGCTGTATAAATACTAAGTGAAGATAGTAATAGAGCTTGAAAAATAACGACATAAAAAAAGCCAACGATCGTCGTAACCCAATCATTTCGGAACCATTGTTGAAAATGATGTACGAAGTTGCCTTCAATCTGATGAATAAACGGGGTGAAATCCCATTGCAAATTCATGGCATTTTCTATTTTTAATTCCACGTTATTTAGGACCAAGATGGCGACCAGCGCTAGGATATGAAATAAGTATGTTCTAGAAGTAAAGAGCTGTCGGATGAAAATACCCGCTATTGTGATTGGGTTTTTCATAGATCCGAACCACATAAGTAGGATGAAAGCAGCGGCCGTCAGCCAACTTACAGTGGTCATGGATTGAAAAAGTACCAAGTGCATTTCCTCCTAATCAGATTCAGTTGTTATAACCTGAACCATTATAGCACATTTTTGAAAGGAAGAAATGTCAGGCTCTTTTCATATTTACACCAAGAATTCCACCTAACGCGCCCACAGAGAATGCTGCTGTAAGCATAACAAAGACTGAAATACGCCACCCGGCATCAAAAGCAAGGAAACTAATGAGCATGATGATCAGGCAATAAAGGATACCTAGAAGCCCCCCATAATACCATCCACGACGATTAGCTCGTCGCCCTGCGGTCATCCCTCCAATAAAGAGCGAGAAACCATGAAGAATATAGCTATACTTCGGAAGGTTATCTTCTTGCATCCCACTGAGCCAGAGGAGCATGGATAAAGCAAGTGCTCCGAGCGTTAACCAGACAAATCCGTACGTTAAACCGGATAGAATCGGACTAGAAATGTGGAATTTCGAGACACGGTTAATCGGATTCATACGAAATTTCCTCCTGTATCTATAGGTTCTAAACCATTGATTAAGACCAGTCTATGGTCAAGCCGTCCAAAATAGTACAAGGGAAGACAAGACATTTCCATTAATTTAAAACCAGGTTCCTGCATGAGGCAGGAAGACCTCGGTCAGAATACCATGGGAAGAGCCTGCAATAAATTATCGAGGGGGCAAAGATCGATGGAAAGTCTGATCGTTATTTTTCGTACGGCGCTCATTTACTTTATTGTATTTCTTGTGATGCGTCTCATGGGGAAACGCGAAATCGGTAAGCTATCGGTGTTCGATTTAGTCATCTCGATTATGATCGCGGAGAGTGCTGTCTTCGTTGTTGAAGATACCAAACGTCCGATATGGGACGGCATTCTGCCCATGTTAACGTTATTGGTCATCCAAGTGAGCATTGCTTTTATCTCGCTCAAAAACCGCACACTTCGTGTATTGTTTGATGGTTCACCTAGCATGCTTATCAATAACGGTAAGCTGGATATGAAAGAAATGCGCCGACAGCGATACACGCTAGATGATCTGATGCAGCAGCTTCGTGAACAACAAGTAGAGAACTTAAACGATGTGCAATTTGCCATGTTAGAGACAACCGGGAAACTCAGCGTGATTCTGAAAGATCAACAAGGCGAATCCAAGGCCAATTCAAATTCCAATGCATCGCAGGAAAAAGAAGGCTCGAAAAATCCGATACCTAGTTCGGGTGAAATTCGGTATGTATCGCTCCCTTTGCCATTAATCATGGACGGGAAAGTCCAAGATGAGAATCTCGAGAAAATCAGTAAGACGCGTTTCTGGCTGAAGAACCAAATCCAAGCCAAAGGGGCAAGTGATTTCAAAGAAATATTCTTCTGTACGATTGACCACAAGGGCCAGCTATTTATAGACCACAAGGAGTCGGATTAGGCTTTGAAAAAACGTTTCAAAAGAGGTACACGTGTTAAATCGTCCCGATCAATGAGTTTTACGATCACCATGAGTAGTAAATAGATGACGACACCTGCAACACAGGCGATTAACATTCTTGCCCATGCATCCATTTGAAGAATGGGATGGCGGTATATAAATTGAACTGCAGCACCCATAATGAACATCGAAGCTATAATTTTCAGGAAATCAAGCCATGGAATGCGGATGTGCAATACCTGTACGATACTTTGAAAATGCATGATCGTAACGATTAGGATATTGACCATAATGGCTATTAATGCGCCGTAAATACCAAACTCCGGATTCGAAGCCAGCTGAACAATTAATACCAGTTTGATGGCCGCTCCAATAAAAGTATTGAGCAAGGCCTTGCCAGGTTTATTCAATGCTTGGAGCGCCGCTTGAAGCGGCGACTGTAAATAGATGAAGAGTGCAACGGGTGCCATCATCTTCAGCATTTTGGCGACTTCGATATTGTTGTACAATAATGCACATAAGGGCTCGGCAAGGATATACATGATAATGGCAAAGGGCGCTCCGGATACAAGAGCTAAGCGCATCGCCTGATGCAGCCGCTTATGGATGGTCCTCATATCATTTCGCGCGGCAGCTTCGGATAAGGAAGGAACCAATGACACGGCAAGTGAGTAAGTCAACGCTCCGGGCAGCAAAATGATCGGCATAATCATGCCTTGAAGTGCGCCGTATTGTGCGGTTGCAATTCCGGTAGCGATGCCCGCAATCGCCAGACTTTGTGCCGTCAGAATGGACTCGAACAAATAAGATAAAGAACCAACGAGCTTTCCTGCGGTAACAGGAATCGATATGCCAAGGATACGTTTGAGGACGCCCATAGGTTGTGAAGATTGGTTGAAATCAAGGGATTCATCGGCTTCATAAGCAGACTTTGTTGGGCGCTCCCGCTTTTTATTTACTGCATATTGCCATAGTAATGTAATAAATCCGCATAGTTCTCCTGCAAGTACCCCTAACATCGCTCCAGCTGCAGCATATTCCAACCCCTTAGGAAGCAAGAGATAGGCGAAAAGAAGAATGGCTATTATACGTACCAGTGTCTCTATGATACTAGACAATGCCGTCGGGATCATGTTTTGTTTCCCTTGAAAATATCCACGAAAAACGGAGGATATGCCGATAATCGCAATCATAGGACTCATACTTAAGAAGGACAGATACACGCGCGAATCCGTCAAAAGATGCTGCGTAATCCAAGGGGCGAGCGTAATACATAAGATGGTGAACAAAATACTGATGGCGAAGGTAAACCACAGAGACACGGAGAGAATGCGCTTCACACGAGCATGATTTCCTTGGGATTCTGCTTCCGCTACAAGCTTGGCAATCGCTAGAGGCACACCGCCTGTAATAATCGTGATCATGACAATGAGGAAGGGATAACTTAATTGATATAGCCCGACCCCTTCCGCGCCGATGATCCGCGGTAATGTAATGCGAGGGATAAAGCCGAGTATTCGATTGAAGATACCGGCAGCGAGTAATATCATCGTGCCTTTAATAAATGATTGTTTGGTTTGTTTTGTTAGCTTGCTCAACGGAGATCCCTCTTCCTTTACTTTAATGGTCTATGAGTCAAGCTCTAGGCTGTCCATTACATGTTTATGCGCAAGGAATCCGCGACATGTCCAACCGTTGTGAACAATATTTTGGATAAGCTAATAGAAAGAGCAGGATAAAAGCAGGATAATCTAGAGGGGAGATCGAATCAGTAAGGATGTATAAATGATGAGTTCGTTCCAAGACACGCAAGGAGGGATCACTGAAATGACGAATGAACGAATGATAGATCCAGAATTGAACGAAATCATTGCACAGTTGTGTCAGAGTAAAGCGGAAGAATTCCATTTAATCGGCTATGAACATGTGACACCAGAAGAAATCTGGAACTGTGTAAATGACAAATATATGAAGAAAGGCATGCCGCAGCTCCATGAAATGGTTAATGATATCCTGTCATTGAAAGCTACTAATTTTATGAATTATATGACATTATCAGCATTTAAAGGCTCTCCTTTTGGATAAAAGGGGAGTTTTTGTTGGAATATAATATCAATAAACCAGAAAAAAATGGATTTATTTCCTGATTTAAAATACATGCCATGTTTCGTCATAAATTGACTCGAATTTATCACGTCGCTATAATAGGAATATTGAGAATGAAAGGGGAACAGGGGACGGTATGAAAAGAGTTGTAGCTTTTTTTCTTGTCGTGGTAGTGTCCGCTGGGATAATGGCTTGGACTACCCCGGGACTGTTGAAAGACATTCGATTAGGTTTAGACCTCAAGGGAGGCTTTGAGATCCTATATCAAGCACAACCGCTTGATGCGAACGGAAAAGTAACGAAGGAAGCCCTCCTTCAAACCGCAAAAAGTCTGGAGAAGCGTGCCAATGCTTTAGGTACGAGTGAACCGGAGATTAATCCAGAAGGTGCGGATCGCATTCGTGTGAAAATCGCGGGGATTAAGAATGAAGAAGAAGTTCGTGAGATTATGAAAAAGCCTGCAGAATTAACATTCCGTAGTGCAGAAGGTGCAAAAGCAGATGCGAAAACCGATTTGGAGAGATATCCGAAGATCGAGCTTCGTGGTAATGATTTCGTGGAGAATGGCGCGGCGATTACATATGACCAGCTTCATAATCCAGAAATCGCCATCAAAATTAAAGATAAGAAGAAATTTCAAGAAATTTCCCAACGGTTGCTAGGCAAAAATTTGGCCATTTTCTTGGATGAGCGTTTATTGTCAGATCCACAAGTGAATGGCGTATTTACGGATGGAACCGCCGTTATTTCGGGGAAATATACGATTGATGAAGCCAAAGAATTGCGTGATACGATTAATCTAGGCGCACTTCCTTTGAAATTAACGGAGAAATATTCGAACAGCGTGGAAGCTACATTAGGACAGCAATCCTTGCATGCTACAATGCTTGCAAGCTTAATCGGTTGCGGCATTATTCTATTGTTTATGATTGTGTTCTATCGTTTGCCAGGTGCAGTCGCTTGCTTCACGTTGATTACATTTACATGGCTCTTGCTTCTCATCTTTAAATTGGGTGCGATTACGCTTACCTTGCCGGGTATTGCGGCATTCGTACTCGGGATCGGAATGGCCGTCGATGCCAATATTATTACGTATGAACGGGTAAAAGAAGAACTTCGCAGTGGGAAGAGCATTATGTCTGCCTTCAAAGCAGGTTCCAGAACATCCTTACGTACGATTATTGACTCCCACGTGACAACGTTGATTGCCGCGGCGGTATTGTTTGTTCTAGGAACAGGTACGGTAAAAGGCTTCGCGTTAATTCTCATTATGACCATTATTACGAGCTTGCTGACAAACGTAGTATTCTCACGGTTCTTGATGGAATTACTCATCAAAGATCGGTTTGTGAAGAAGCTTGGATATTTCGGTGTGAAGGAGAGTGAAGTACGTGAGCTCTAATAAGAATAAACACTATCTGGATACAGATAAATATAAAGTTGATTTTGTGAAACTAAGCAAATACTTTTTCACGTTCTCCATTATTATTACGCTGATTGGGGTCATCATGCTGTCTGTTAAGGGTCTTAACTATGGCGTAGATTTCCGTGAAGGCTCAAGCATTGATGTGACCGTGAACAAGGCATTCGAGAAGGATGCTGTGGAACAATTCATTGTAGACCAAGGCTACAAAAAAGATCATACGATTTCGGTATCGAATAATCGTGTAACGATTCGTCTAGGTGATGTATTGACGCATGATCAAGAATTAACGTTCAAAAAAGGATTCCAAGAGAAATTCGATCCGAAAGCTTCTTTTGAAATCAATACCGTTGACGTCGAAATTGCACGCGAATTACAGACGAATGCATTGCTTGCCGTTGCGATTGCAAGTATTGGGATTATCATCTACGTTAGCATCCGTTTTGAATGGCGTTTTGCGATTGCCGCGATTATCGCGTTGTTGCATACCTCATTTATCGTCATCAGCGTATTCTCGATTTTCCGTCTGGAAGTCAACTTAACGTTTATTCTTGCCATTCTTACGATCATTGGTTACTCGATTAATGATACCGTCGTTATCTTTGACCGGATTCGTGAGAACCTTCGATTTGCGAAATTGAAGAATACAGACGATTTAATGACGCTTGTGAACCATAGTATTTCACAGACGATGACGCGTTCCATTAATACGGTCTTTACCGTATTCATCGCTGCATTCTGTTTGTTAATTTTCGGAAGTGAATCCATTCGTATGTTCTCGCTGGCGATGACCATCGGCTTAGTGTGCGGTGCATATACTTCGATCTTTATTGCGAGCCCATTGTGGTTAGTGTTGAAGAACAGAACTGGCAAAAAGCCGTCTAAAACAGCAGCGACCAAAACGTCTTAAAGGTTAAAGGCTTATGAATTACGGAAGGCCGCGTCCCCGCGACGCGGCTTTTGCGCGTGAGTGCAGCCGAGTGAACTTGGAGGGAAACAAATGAGCAATGATCGTAATGTTCAGGCGGAAGCCGGCGCATGGGTGGGGATCATCGGGAATTTGTTGTTGGCATCAATGAAAGGATCTGTCGGCTGGTTTGCAAGCAGTAATGCGTTAATGGCGGATGCCTTTCATTCCGTTTCAGATGCCGTAGGGTCCATTGCTGGACTTGTAGGTATTCGTACAAAGGATCGTTCGTATAGACGGGCAAAGGCAGACTGCATTGCTGCAATTATCGTCTCGATTCTTCTTGTTTTCGTTGGCTATGAAATTGCTCGAGGCTCATTGGTCTCCATCCTTTCGGGTGTGAGCCGAGCACCTCACGGGTACGCGGTACTTGCTATTCTTATTTCGATTGTTGTGAAGGAAGCCATGTTCCTATACAAATATAAACTTAGTAAAAGGTTAGGTCATCAGGTACTCATCGAGCATGCAGGGGAACATCGTTCAGATGTCTATTCGTCGCTTGCAACCCTGATCGGAGTAGGAGGAGCGCTAGTCGGGGAGTGGCAGGGCATTTCCTGGTTGCTTTATTTGGATCCGATCGCTGGACTTGTTATCGCCATGTTGGTGTTACGGATGGGGTACCGGTTCGTCATTAGGGCGATTCGCAAAACATTGAATAATCAGTGGCGGAGTGAGGATACGAAAGAACTCGTATGTGTAGCGGCTGATGTGCCTGGCGTTATCTCAGTCCATGATTTACGGGCTCGGGATCAAGGACATTATGTTCGTATTGAAGTAACCATCTGTGTGGACCCTCGGATTAGTGTTCTGGATGGATATCGGATAGGAAAACGTGTGAAAAATCGATTCATGGACCAGCTTTCTCATATATCTGATGTGATGGTGCATGTCAATCCTTATGATCCGGGATATCCTTACAAGAGTAATCATCTAGTGATGGATGATGAGCATCCCACGATATTGCAATAAAATCATCACATAATCCTCATGGGAGTTGAGGATGAAGGGGGTGGATACGATGCTTCATTCGAAGATGAAGTGGTTACTAAAGGAGACACCGCAGCAAGATCAAATTCAAGCATTAGCCGACCAATTAGGCGTGTCCCCTATGTTAGCGCAAATGCTATGGGTGCGCGGGATACAGAATGTGGATCAGGCGAAACTTTTTTTACACGGAAATTTAGATCATTTACATGACCCGATGAAGCTCAAAGGCATGGCCAAGGCTGTAGGGCGGATTCAACAAGCGCTCGCTTCGGGTGAGAAAATACGGGTATTTGGCGATTATGATGCCGATGGGATATCAAGCACCTCGCTAATGATCGCGTTATTGAACCAATTAGGAGCGAATTTCGATACGTATATCCCGCATCGCACGAAGGAAGGATATGGCTTGAATCTCACTGCCATGGATCATGCCCTGGAACATGGCGTGAAGCTTATCGTTACGGTGGATACGGGGATCAGTGCCGTTCCGCAGATTGCTTACGCCAATCAATTGGGGATCGATGTGATCGTAACGGATCACCATGAGCCGCCAGAGGTATTACCGGATGCGTTCACGCTCGTGAACCCCAAATTGCCGGATTGTCCGTATCCTTTTAAAGGATTAGCTGGTGTTGGGGTCGCTTTTAAATTAGCTCAAGCTCTACTCGGACGGGTGCCTGAAGAATTGTTGGAATACGTAACCTTAGGAACAATCGCTGATTTAATGCCATTACAAGGAGAGAATCGGATTCTTGTTCGTCAGGGTCTGAACCGGATGCGCGATTCTTCGAACCTGGGCATTCGCGCCCTCTTTGAAACGGCAGAGATCCAGCTTAGCCAAATTGGTTCGACGCAAGTCGCATTCGCCATGGCTCCGCGCATCAATGCGAGCGGTCGGCTGGAGCACGCACAAATCGCTGTCCAATTGCTTACGACAGAAGATCCGAAGGAAGCCAAAGAACTCGCACAGCACTTAGACGCATTGAATCGGGCTCGACAGGATCTCGTGGAGGAAATCGCGAATGAGGCCGTTATCCAACTAGAACAGAAGATGCAGCTGTCTCCTGACGGAAGAGTTCCGAATGTCATCATTTTGGCCGGAGAAGATTGGAACGTTGGTGTGATCGGTATCGTAGCTTCCAAAATATTAGAGCGGCATTATCGACCTACACTGATTTTGGGCATTGATCCGGAGACAGGCAAGTGCAAGGGATCTGCGAGATCTATTCAAGGTTTCGATATGTACGAGGCGCTGACGGAGTGCTCTGATCTGTTAGAACATTACGGGGGGCATCAGGCTGCAGCAGGATTAACGGTCCAACGAGAGAACATCGGGGCTTTTGAGGAACGAATGAATCAGCTAGCAGATCAATGGCTAACGCCGGAACATTATGTGGCTTCCACGGAGGTTGATCTCGAATGTCAGTTATGCGATGCAAATCTTGCATTAATTGAATCCTTAGCTATGTTGGAACCATTCGGGATGTCGAATCCAGCACCTCGCGTCATGATGAAGGGATTGCGAGTGAAGGATCGCCGCCAGTTGGGACAAGAAAAACAGCATTTGAAGTTAACCTTATCCGAAGGCTCAACCGAGCTGGATGCCATCGCTTTCCGGAGCGGAGAGCTCGCCACCCTCATGGCAGATCACGCAGCCCTGGATGTTCTTGGTGAACTTCAAGTGAATGAATGGAACGGAAGACGCAAAGCGCAATTGCTCGTTCAAGACATGGCTGTGCGTCATACACAGTGGTTCGATGGGCGAGGGAATCGTAACCCTAAACGATACATTGAGGAGACCTATTCTGCCTGGGAGCAAGTGGCAAGCGGATCCGCTGCGGATGCCGAGAAGCAAGGCATCGTTGCATGCGAAGATTTTTGGAGACGAGATCCGTTTTCACAAGAAATTGACTTGGAAAAATTCTCGCTTTGGGTATATGATAATGAAGTTGGCATTCGTCCGGCTTCCCCTGCCAAGAATATGGATACGGTACCGTATGAGCTTGGAAAATTAAAGTCCTTGTACATGGTAGACGTTCCGGATACGATGCAGGTTATCGATAGGATTCTCGATCAAGGGAACCAATTGGAACGTATTCATGCGTTGTACGCGGATACAATTGCCCCTGCGGAACGATTAACCATACCTTCCAGAGAGCAATTCAAACGAATATATGTAGAAATGCGCAACGAAGGATCCTGGCCAGCTGCTATGAAAGGGAATTCATTTATTTATCGATTACAGAAGCAGACTGGATTATCGCAGCGTACGTTAGACTATGTCATGGCTGTTTTTAAAGAGTTAGCATTTATTGTGGAGCATTCGGGAACGATTTCTATGAATGATCAACCTCAGAAAGCTGATTTAACGACAGCGAAAGCTTATCAGGAATTGGAACAAAGAACAGAAGTGGAGCAACAGCTCGTGGGATCGTCTTCCGAACAATTATCGAAGCGATTTCAACGGCGTTATTATAAGAGTTGATTAGAGGAGAGATATGACGATGGATTTCAAACAGCACATCCGTGTTATCGAGGATTTTCCACAGCCGGGCATTAGCTTCAAAGACATCACGACTTTATTAAAAAATGGTGAAGCTTACCGCGAAGCGATTCTTGCGATGAAAGAATTAATTAAAGAAAAGGAAATTGATCTTATTGCAGGTCCAGAAGCACGCGGATTCGTTGTTGGTGCACCGCTTGCTTATGCGTTAGGCGTTGGCTTCATTCCCATCCGTAAGAGCGGCAAGCTTCCGGGTGAGACCCTTGAAGTAGGGTATGACTTGGAGTATGGTACGGATAAACTAGCAATGCATACAGATGCGATTCAACCCGGACAAAAGGTATTGATTGCAGACGACTTGCTCGCAACAGGAGGTACAATCTCGACATCGGTTAACTTAGTGAGACAACTTGGAGGCGAAGTGGTAGGCGCAGCTTTCTTGATTGAGCTTGTTGACTTGCAAGGCCGCAATAAATTGGACAAAGTAGACGTATTTACTTTATTGCAATACTAATTGATCAGGCCTATAGAAAAAGAGCCAGTGTAACATGAACGTTACGGTTGGCTCTTTTTTGTGTTAAAATTTATGATTTTTCGTTAGACCATCCAAGTTTTTCGATGACTGTGAAGAACAGACTCATCACAATCGCAACGATTGTTGCAAGTGCCATCCCTTTTAATTCAACGTGACCGATTGTTAACTTCGCACCGCTTATCCCGATGACAAGAACGATGGTCGTCAGCAAGAGATTCGTTGGTTTTCCGAAGTCCACTTTTTGCTCAATCAGGATACGTAACCCGGATGCCGCGATTACGCCGAAGAGCATAAGAGAGACACCGCCCATGACTGGGACAGGGATACTCGAGATCAACGCTGAGAACTTGCCAAAGAAGGACATGATAATTGCAAATATTGCTGCACCACCAATGACAAATGTGGAATATACTCTGGTTAAGGCCATGACGCCGATATTCTCACCATATGTCGTATTTGGTGTTGATCCTACAAATCCTGAGATAATCGTGGAAATCCCGTTACCTAGAATTGAGCGATGTAGACCAGGTTCTTTCGATAAGTCTTTACCTACAATGTTACTCGTCACCATTAAGTGACCCACATGTTCTACGATAACAACAAGTGCTGCTGGAATGATCGTAATAATAGCCGTCCAGTTCCACGTTGGTGCTGTCATATGCGGCATCGAGAATAAGCTGGCGCTCGATACAGCGTTCCAATCGACAAGACCTGCGTACCAAGCCACGATATAACCGACGATGATCCCGATCAGAATGGGAATGATTTTGAAGAAACCGCGGAACATGACATTACCGATGACCGTGACGCCTAGGGTGATAAGGGATACCATGATCACTTTTGGATCTGGCGTCCAGTTCGCGTCACTGCCAACAAGTCCAGCCATGCCTGCAGCTACAGGTACAAGCTCAAGACCGATCACGGCAACAATGGCACCCATCGCAGCCGGTGGGAAGAGAACATTCAGCCAGTTGGTTCCGGCCACTTTAATCAGTAGAGCTACGAGGCAGAAGATGACACCCGTAATAATAAAGCCGCCTAGTGCGTCAGAATAACCGTTGCCGCCTTTCAAAGCAAGAACAACACCAATAGGTGAGATAAATGCAAAGCTGGAGCCTAAGTATGCGGGAATTTGCATTTTACAGAGGAACAGATATAGCAACGTTCCGATCCCGTTCATTAAGAGCACGATACCTGGATCAATTCCGAAGAGATTCGGAACAAGTACCGTTGAACCGAACATGGCGAACAAATGCTGTATGCTCAGGATAGCTCCTTTTCCAATAGGGGGTCTTTCGTGTACTTGAATTTCTCTTTGCGACAACAAAATCACTCCTCAATAATTTTAAAACCTGTACTATCTTACTTAGATTTTCCGATAATTTCAACAAAAATGTGCACAAATAGACAATCATTTGCAGGAATAGTTGACGAAGCCCCTACAGAAGGGCATAATTATAGGAAATCGGAATATAGTTCGGGTTATTATTCTATATGGAAAGGATTTGGAACGGAGCAGATGGGCATTGAAAAGTTACTTGAGAAGGCATCCGCATATATTAAACCACAGGACCTGCAGCGTATTAAGGAAGCCTACGATTTTGCTGAGAAAGCCCATGAAAATCAGGTGCGCAAATCGGGAGAGCCTTATATCTTACATCCGCTTGCGGTAGCTGATATTGTGGTGAACATGCAAATGGACACAACCTCCATTATTGCAGCATTGCTGCATGATGTTGTTGAAGATACATCCGTGTCATTGGATATGATCCGGGAGAAATTCGGCAATACATGTGCGTTATTAGTCGATGGGTTGACGAAGTTGGAGAAGATCCAATTCCGATCTAAGGAAGAACAGCAGAACGAGAATTATCGCAAAATGTTCGTTGCCATGGCGCAAGACATCCGCGTGATCGTGATTAAGCTAGCGGACCGTCTTCATAATATGCGCACGTTAAAATATCAATCAGAGGAAAGCCAACGTCGAATTGCCTACGAAACGCTTGAAATATTTGTTCCTATTGCCCATCGCCTAGGGATTTCGGCAATCAAATGGGAAATGGAGGACATCGCCCTTCGTTATTTAAATCCACAGCAGTATTACCGTATTGCAAATCTCGTGCAGAAGAAACGCGTGGAACGTGAGCAATACATTACGAATGTCATTGGCCGCATCCAAGAAAAGCTTGACGAAATGGGGATCGATGCCGACTTATCCGGCCGCCCGAAACATATTTACAGCGTATATAAAAAAATGTCGACGAAGAACAAACAATTTAATGAGATTTACGATTTGCTGGCGATTCGGATCATCGTGGATAATATCAAAGATTGTTATGCGACCTTGGGGATTATTCATACGTTATGGAAACCGATGCCGGGGAGATTCAAAGATTATATCGCGATGCCAAAAACCAATATGTATCAGTCGCTTCATACTACTGTGATTGGACCGAATGGGGAGCCAACCGAGGTTCAGATTCGGACGTGGGAAATGCACCGTACCTCTGAATACGGGATCGCGGCACACTGGGCGTACAAAGAGGGCAGCGTTGTACCCGCCGGGAATTTCGAAGATAAGATGAGCTGGTTCCGCGAAATTCTAGAGCTTCAACAAGAGACCAAAGACGCGTCAGAGTTCATGGAATCTTTGAAAATGGACTTTTTTGCGGATCTTGTATTCGTGTTTACCCCAAAAGGCGAAGTGATCGAATTGCCAGCGGGCTCCGTTCCACTTGATTTTGCATACCGCATTCATACGGAAGTTGGGAATCGGACGATAGGTGCCAAGGTGAACGGACGGATTGTACCGCTTGACCATAAATTAAAAACGGGCGATATTATCGAAATTCTGACGTCGAAGCATTCGTACGGTCCGAGTCAGGATTGGGTAAAAATTGCTCAATCTTCCCATGCGCGCAGTAAGATAAAGCAATGGTTCAAGAAGGAACGCCGTGAAGAGAACGTGGAAAAGGGACGCGATCTGCTTGAACGCGAGTTGAAGCGGTTAGGTCTTGAACCTTCCGCATGGCTGACCGACGATAAATTGTCAGAAGTGGCGAAGAAATTCACCTTCAACGATATTGAGGATATGCTCTCTGCCATCGGATTTAGCGGGATTACCGCTGCTCAAATCTGTACACGTCTGACAGAGAAGATGCGTAAAGAACAAGAAGAAGCCAGCCTGATCGAGCTAACCAATGAGGTTCGCGAAGTGAAGACAGCAGCCCCAGAGAAGAAATCACGTCCAACGAACGGCGTTCGGGTCAAAGGGATTGATAACTGTCTCGTTCGTTTCGCACGCTGCTGTAATCCCATTCCTGGGGACGAGATCATCGGCTACATTACACGCGGGCGTGGCGTATCCGTACACCGCAGTGACTGCATAAACCTTCCAAGCCCAGACGATGGGGAAGAAGCAGCGCGTGTCATTGAAGTGGAGTGGGAGAAATCCGTAGAATCGAACTATAGTGTTGATATAGAAATTACCGGACTGGACCGTCGCGGCATGTTGAATGAAGTATTGCAGGCCGTGTCGGAGAGTAAGACGAATATTTCCGCCGTATCAGGACGTTCCGATAAGAACAAATTGTCCTTGATTCATATGACGATTCTTATCCGTAATAATGAACATTTGCAGTCGGTGGTTGATAAAATCAAGCGTGTCAAAGATGTCTATTCGGTTCACCGAATCATGCAGTAAGCTAAAGGAGTACCCGTAACGATGAAAGTTGTTATACAGCGTTGTAAAGAGGCACAGGTTCGTGTCGATGGAGAAACCATTGGGCAGATTGAGCAAGGATTAATGCTCCTTGTCGGCATTACCCATGAAGATACAGAGCAGGATGTACGTTATGTGGCGGATAAAACAGCCGGGTTGCGTATTTTTGAAGATGACCAGGAGAAAATGAACTTTTCGGTACTGGATGTGGGTGGACAGATATTATCCGTCTCTCAATTTACGTTATATGGAGATTGCCGTAAAGGGAAACGGCCTAATTTCATGGCTGCGGCACGACCGGATCAGGCTGAGCGATTATATGAATTATTTAACGATCGCCTTCGAGAGCTTGGCTTAGTCGTGGAGACAGGGAAATTCGGGGCGATGATGGATGTGAGCTTGACGAATTGGGGCCCGGTTACGATTATTCTTGATTCTAAACAGGATAAAGGAGCGTAACTTAGCATGAATCCTGCCCTGATCGGTAAGACTAGGTATATACAACCTGGTGTTATCGGAAGGAGTAGAGTCATGCGAACGTCGAAGAAGGAAGCTAACATGCGAAGAGCAGATTACCGCATGTTGGGTTATGATCTGCATGAATCGATGCGAATGGGTGTCAGTCGGTCGGGGAATGAATTTGCAGCCGAGATGATGAGTCCTACGAAGCGGAATATGGATCGTGTGTAAGGTGAAGATTTTTTTCGGGTGGGAAATAGATACAGAGAGAGGCGACTATTCGTTCAAAATCGAACGAATAGCCGCCTCTTTCATTTGAAACCATTAAGAAATTGTGAAAACCTCTACCCACGCCTTTCGAAGATGAGCGACCGCGTTTAGATGTAGGTTTTATAGCCAATAAGAAAGTCGTTTTCGGATGCCGAAAACTTATACTTTCTGATGTGGTAAAAACATAAGTTGTATAGATCTTCGATCTATCGACCGATACGTTTTTTTACCCTTGATGCTATGTTTGATTTATGCAGGATAGGACGCCCGAATGAGCTTCGTTGCTTATCTATAAATTCTATTTGGCGAAAAAAACTCTAAACACGGTCACTTATCTTCGAATGAACCGAAGGTAGAGGTTTTCTCAACATTCTAGAATGTATAACTATTCGAGAGATTGCCGAAATCAAACTAGGGTGCAGGGAACGGAGCGAGAAATGAACGGACACAGGAGACCTTAATGATGCCAAAAGCACTCAAAATGCAGGGTGAACGGACACAGCAGCTCTTATCATGCTAAATATAAGCTATAAACTCATGATTCGAATGGAATAAGGGCATCTGAGTCCGAAAAACGTCTAATCTATGAGCATAGCAAACAATAAGGTCTCTCATGTCCGTTATACACAAAGAGCTTATATAATTTGTCAAGATTTCGTATCTACGACAGCTGAAACGCAAAACACCAACCCATCTCTCCGATCCACCGACGTATAGGTTCACACAATAAAGGACCGTCAGGTGATCCCCTGACGGGTTTTCTCATAACATATGTTTTTCAGTGCCCTCGGTTTTGTTCGTGTGGTTTTCTTTTGATATTGCCTGTTAAACATGCATGAATAAAGCGCTTTATTTTTTGTAATATGACTGTAATGTGAATTAAACACTCTGATAACAATATCGATCTATACTACATACATGACCCCCTTTTTAATATAACATTTGGACCTACAAATGAATTTTGTAGGTTTTTTTCTGCCCATTTACGCATCTTGATAACCAATTCTTGACTTTACTTCGTTAACTGGATACAATCATATAATAAGTTGAACAATCTGTGATTCGTTGAAGGGATAAAGTACTTCACCCCACATAGGCAGAGAGGGATCTCCAGGCTGCAAAGATCCTTATGATGGATGAACGAATAGACCTCCCCGAGAACAACCGATGAACACATGGGATGAAGATCGATAGGATCTCATTCAATGTTAAGTAATCGGCTTGCGTGTAACGGGCGTTAACCGTAAAGCGAGCTAAGACAGCTCGAAATGTGGGTGGTACCACGGGTGTATTGTGAACAACAATCTCTCGTCCCTGTTCTGATGATCAGACAGGAGCGAGGGATTTTATTTTTTTTACGGAGGTAATCAGGTCATGGCATTTCAAAAACCGACGGGCACACAGGATATTCTGCCGGGTGCAGTAGAGAACTGGCAGTTTGTTGAAGAAAAAGCGCGGGATTTAAGTCGTCGCTTTAACTACAAAGAAATTCGTACACCGATTTTTGAACAGACGGAATTGTTCGAGCGCGGTGTCGGGGAAACGACAGATATTGTCGAGAAAGAAATGTATACGTTCCGCGACAAGGGTGATCGCAGCATGACGCTTCGTCCGGAAGGGACAGCAGGTGTTGTTCGCTCTTATGTTGAGAACAAGCTCTATGGCGAACCCGATACATGCAAATTATATTATATCGGTCCGATGTTCCGGTATGAGCGTCCACAAGCAGGACGTCAGCGTCAATTCCATCAATTTGGTGTAGAAGCATTCGGTGCCGTGGATCCTAGCATTGATGCAGAGGTGATCGGCCTAGGCTATCAATTCTGCCGTGAGGTGGGCTTGCAGGATGTGAAGGTGGAGATTAACTCTGTTGGGAATCCGGCCGTCCGTGCGGCGTATCGCCAGACATTACTCGATTTCTTAAATCCAATGCGCGAAGAACTTTGTAAAGATTGCCAGTCACGGATAGATCGTAATCCGCTGCGTGTACTCGATTGCAAAGTGGATCAAGCGCGATTTGTGAACGCACCGTCTATTCTCGATAGCTTGGATGAGGAATGTGCTACGCATTTTGCCAAAGTGAAACAGCATTTGACAGCGATGGGCGTCGAATATACGATCAATCATCGTCTCGTACGCGGATTGGACTACTACACGCATACAGCGTTTGAGTATAAAGCACAAGGCATCGGCGCGATCGATACGATTGGCGGCGGTGGTCGTTACAACGGCTTGGTAGGCGAAATCGGCGGACCGGATCAACCGGGTGTCGGTCTAGGGATCGGTCTGGAACGTATCTCCTTAATTCTTGAAAAGCAAGGTATTGCTGTACCGCAGCCGAAGCCGCTTGACGTGTATTTGATTGCACTCGGCGAGAAGGCAGAAGATGAAGTAACGAAGCAATTGCATATTTTGCGTACGAACGGCATCATCGCGGAGAAAGACTACCAAGGACGTAAAATGAAAGCACAAATGAAATCTGCTGACCGCATGCAAGCACGTTACACGGGGATTATCGGTGATGACGAGCTGGAGCGGGGAGAGATTGCGTTAAAATCGATGGCTGATGGGGTACAACGGATGGTTCCATTGGAGCGCCTAGCTGAAGAACTTAAGTAATTACAATGATAAAGGGGTAGAACGAAAATGATGCTAAAAACACACAACTGTGGCACGTTAACCAAAGCAAACGTGGGCGAAACCGTTACCTTAAACGGTTGGGTCCAACGCCGTCGCGACCTTGGGGGCGTATTGTTTATTGATCTTCGCGACCGTAGCGGGATTGTTCAAATTGTCTTTAATCCGGATTTCTCAGGCGATGCCTTAAAAATCGGGGATCGTGCACGTAATGAATTTGTACTTGCTGTTTCGGGTAAAGTGGTAGAACGCGATGCGGAGACCATCAACACCAACCTGCCTACAGGCGAAGTTGAAGTGCAAATTACGGAAATCGAAATCTTGAATGCAGCGAAGAACCCGCCATTCTTCATCGAAGATGGCATTGAGATCGATGAGTCCCTTCGCTTGAAATATCGTTATCTTGACCTGCGTCGTCCAGAGATGCAAAAAACGTTATTGCTTCGTTCCAAAGCGGCTAAAATCTTCCGCGACTTCCTTGACGAGCAAGGCTTTATCGACGTTGAAACACCAATTCTAACGAAAAGCACGCCTGAAGGCGCACGTGACTATCTTGTACCAAGCCGTGTTCACCCGGGCGAATTTTTTGCATTACCGCAATCTCCACAAATTTTCAAACAATTATTAATGGTCGGCGGGATTGAGCGCTATTATCAAATCGCTCGTTGTTTCCGTGACGAGGATTTACGTGCAGACCGTCAGCCTGAATTTACGCAAGTCGACATCGAGACGTCCTTCTTGTCCCAAGATCAATTGCTTGGCATGATGGAACAGCTGATGGTTCGTTTGTTCCGTGAAACGATTGGCGTGGAGATTCCTACTCCGTTCCAACGTATTACGTATGCTGATGCAATGGGTAAATACGGTTCCGATAAACCGGACTTGCGTTTCGGTCTTGAATTGATCGAAATGAACGATATCGTAGCTAACTCTGGCGTAAAAGTATTCGCATCTGTTATTGAAAAAGGCGGAGAAGTGAAATGCTTGAACGCAAAAGGATGCGGTACTTGGAGCCGTAAAGAAATCGACGATCTTGGGCCATTCGCTGCGCGTTATGGTGCGAAAGGCTTAGCTTGGATCCAAGTGAAAGACGGCGAATTCAAAGGGCCAATCGTGAAGTTCTTCAATGAAGAGGAAATTGCAGCCATCAAAGAACGTACAGGCGCAGAAGAGGGCGACTTGCTCTTGTTCTCCGCAGACAACAAAAAAGTCGTGGCAGATGTGCTTGGGAACTTGCGTCTTAAAATCGGCCGTCAACTAGGTTTGATCAATGATAATGAATATAAATTTGCATGGGTCGTGGACTTCCCACTCCTTGGCTATGATGAAGAAGCTAAACGTTATGTTGCGGAACACCATCCGTTCACGCGTCCGAACGAAGACGACGTTCATTTCTTCGATACAGATCCAGGACAAATCCGTGCACAAGCTTATGATATCGTCTTGAACGGTTATGAAGTGGGCGGCGGTTCGATGCGGATCTACAAACGTGACGTGCAAGAGAAAATGTTCAATGCGCTTGGCTTCACACCAGAAGCAGCCAAAGAACAATTCGGTTTCTTGCTTGATGCATTCGAATACGGAACACCTCCACATGGCGGTATCGCGTTTGGCTTTGACCGTCTCGTGATGTTATTGACAGGACGTACGAACTTGCGCGAGACGATTGCATTCCCGAAAACAGCAAGTGCAACCGACTTATTGAGCGATGCTCCATCTCCTGTAGATCCTTCACAATTGGACCAATTGCATATTAAGTTGGCGAAAAAAGCAGCGGATGATAAAAATAAAGCTGTGATTGGTTAAGGAGGCAGATGACTCATGCTGCATCAGTTTTCAAGAACGGAACTAGCAATAGGTCCCGAAGGTTTACAGAAAATGAAGAATAGTACGATAGCTGTCCTCGGTATAGGTGGTGTAGGCTCTATCGCAGCCGAAGCCTTGGCTCGGACTGGTGTAGGCCGTATTATTCTGATTGATAAAGATGTCGTGGACATTACGAATATCAATCGTCAAATCCATGCGTTAACAACGACAATCGGACAGAAAAAGGCAGATCTCATGCGTGACCGGATTAAGTTAATTAATCCGGAATGTGATGTCATTGCATTGAATATGTTCTATACCGAGGAGACGTACGAGCAGTTATTCGCATATCCCCTCGACTATGTGGTCGATGCATCGGATACGATTATTTACAAGATTCACTTGATTAAGCAGTGCTTGGAGCGGGGCATCCCGATCATTTCCAGCATGGGGGCAGCGAACAAGATGGATCCAACGAAATTCCAGGTGGCTGACATCTCGAAGACTTCGATGGACCCGATTGCTCGTGTTATGCGCCAGAAGCTGCGTAAGGAAGGGATCAAGAAAGGTGTAAAGGTCGTCTTCTCTACAGAAGAGCCTGTAAAGCCGCGTGAAGACGTAACACAGCGTATTGTGCCGGAGAATGCGCCTGACATTCGGAAGGCGCAAATGCCGCCTGCGAGCAACGCATTCGTTCCGCCAACCGTTGGCTTAATTATGGTGAGCGTCGTTGTACGGGAACTGTTAGAGACATTAACCCAAGAAGCATAATCTATCCCCAAAGAACCTGTTCAGGGCAAAGCTCTGGTACAGGTTCTTTTTTTTTTTGCCCACATAAGAAAGTATAAGTTTCGGTATACGAAAGTGACTTTCTCATGAATCTGAAGTTGAGGATAAACTACATGAACTCATTGTAAGCGGTCATAAGCCCATGTGACGACACTTACGGATAACAGGAGGGCAGACAGGACGAAGATCGTATAGCCTATCTTTGTCCGTGTGACGGTATGTTTATCATAAAATTCTGGTTTACGACATAGGCCTATCCATAACTCGCCGACGAGATTAAGAACGATAACCGTGAAGCTTTTCATAAGTTTCATGATTAGTACCTCCGATAGGATAGATGGGATTTACATAATCAACCATATACATCTTAATTTGTATATTAGCATAACAAGCCACCCATTGACAGCATAATAAGGGTGTGCTATTTTATAATTAAATTTAGTACCTGATACTAATACCTTGTATTAATTTATTGGGTAATATTAGAAATGAAAATCATAGGAGGAATGTACGTTGAATACACAAATGGAGCAAAACAATATGCTGTCTGATAGAAATCGGGTTGCCGGAGCACGTATTACGGGCATTGGTAGTTATGTGCCAGAACAGATTCTTACGAATTATGATCTGGAGAAGATGGTGGATACGAATGACGAATGGATTGTCCAGCGTACGGGAATTCGCGAGCGTAGGGTTGTGGCGGAGGGGCAATATACGAGCGACATGTGTATCGAAGCCGTTCATAATATGCTTGCTCACTACCCAGTCATGCTTGAAGACGTGGATATGATCCTTGTCGCGACGAACACGCCGGATTTGCCGTTTCCGTCGGTTGCAAGCATCGTGCAGGCTCGTTTTGGCATTCCCGCCACAGGCACATTGGACTTAAATGCGACATGTGCAGGATTCTCCTATGCATTACATCTGGCAAATGGCATGATTAGCGCGGGACTTCATCAGAAAATTCTTGTATTCGGGGCCGATACGCTTACGAGAGTGACGGATTACACGGATCGCTCTACCTGCATTTTGTTCGGAGATGGAGCAGGCGTGGTCATGGTAGAGAAGGATCCGGAACAAGGGGCCTTCATCACGGCTACGCTTGGAACGGATGGCTTGGGAGGAACGCATGTATATCGCTCAGGTTCCAGAACAGAGCTTCATGGCGCGACACTAGCTGGTGACGGGAAGATCGTACAGAATGGGCGAGAAGTATACCGTTTTGCTGTCAGTACAGTTCCAAAAGGAATTCAGACACTCCTCGATCAGGCTGGTTGGGATGTGGAGCAAGTGGATTGGTTCATACCGCACAGTGCTAACCTTCGTATTATTGAATCGATATGCGAGAAAAGCGGAATTCCAATCGAGAAAGCCCTATACAGCTTAGAATACTACGGGAATACGTCAGCGGCATCGATTCCGCTTGCCATGCATTTAGGCGTTACTTCGGGGAAAGTACAACCTGGGGATCATATGCTGTTGTTTGGTTTCGGCGGCGGGTTAACCTATGCGGGGTTGTTATTGCGTTGGATGTAATTCACTCTCAGAAAGTTTTTCATATTTTAGGTTTTTTCAGGAAATAATAATCTCTGGATTCTTATTTCGTGAAGGCGGTGCAGATGGATGTCTAACCAACCGAATACGCCTGTACTGTCAACATCAGTGAAGGACAATATTAATAACTTTCGATGCGTCTTAGGGAGCCCAAACGATCTTCAGGTGAAGGAGATCACACTTGGAAATGCACACCCTTGCGGGGTTGTAGGTATTGAAGGACTCACGAATAAAGATATCATTCAGGATCAGGTTCTGCGAAGCCTAATGATTTCGCTCACAGATTCTAACAAGAATATTCCAGTATCGGGTGAGGAGCTGCTTTTATTCGTACAGTCCGAGGTTTTGCCCCTGCAAGCCATTGATGTCATTTCGGATTTCGATGAAGCTATTCGATGCATCCTGGCTGGAGATACAGCATTGTTCGTAGAGGGAGCGGACAAGGTGCTCATGCTAAGCACGAAAGGCTGGAAGAGCCGGGGGATTGAAGAACCGCAGACCGAAGGCCTGATCCGCGGTCCCCGAGATGGATTCACCGAGGATTTGGGTACGACAACTGCACTGGTTCGTAGAAAGGTGCAAGACCCGCATCTTCGATTTGATACTTATAAGATAGGTAACCGGATGAAGAAAGATGTGATCGTAGCCTACATTGATGACCTAGCGAACCCGAAGCTGGTTCAGGAAGTAAAGAGAAGGCTTGTCACCCTTCATAAGGATGATGTGGATGGGTCGGGTCTTATTGAGCAGTGGATATCAGATAACTATTTATCTCCATTTCCCCAAATTTTAAGTACGGAACGCCCAGACAAGGTTGCCGCCGCGCTTCTGCAAGGGAGGGTAGCCATCCTTGTAGACGGTACACCTTTTCAATTGATCATGCCGATTACTTTTGCGACGTCACTACACTCTCCCGAGGATAATTACCAGAATTGGATGATATCTAGCGTAATCCGTCTCTTGCGAATCGGAGCAGCCTTTATGGCTACCTTTCTACCAGCGATATATATAGCGTTAACGGAATTCCATCATGGCATGCTCCCTTCCATGCTTGCATTTTCCATTGCTGGTGCTAGAGAGGGAGTTCCGTTTCCCGCTGTGGTGGAGGCATTCATAATGGAGATAACACTGGAATTATTGCGCGAAGCGGGAATACGGCTGCCTAAACCAATAGGTCAGACGATAGGAATTGTCGGAGGACTCGTTATCGGAGAAGCGGCGGTATCCGCCGGGATCGTAAGTCCGATCATGGTTATTATCGTGGCGATTACTGCTATATCCTCCTTTGCTTTGCCATCGTATAGTACGGCGATTTCGTTGCGATTGCTTCGTTTTGGCATCATGATTGCTGCCGCGGTTTTTGGTTTATATGGCATTGTGCTTGCATTTATTACGATCATGATCCATATGGTGAATCTCAGAAGCTTTGGGCTTCCTTACTCTACGCCATTTGCTCCTACGTTCTTCAAGGATATTACAAATACTGCAATTCGTACGCCCGTATCGCATCTGGAGATGGAGCCTGAAATGCTAAAATCGGGAGATCACCAGCAGAATCATAACAGAAAGAGGTGAACCATGGGGATTTTCAACTATGCGGATGAAGAGATTGGCCAACGGGAAATAACCATGACGGTAGCCTCTATGATTATTGGGCTGGGCGTGCTAACCCTACCCCGGCTCGTCGCTAGTGAGACAATGTCCTCGGATGGTTGGATATCCATCCTTGTTGCCGGAGGAATTGCTCTGTTCTTTGGTTGGATCGTCTCGAAATTGTGTGGAAGGTTCAAACGGATGACGTTTTATGAATACACTTCGTTGATAGTCACCAAGCCGGTCGCCTATGTCCTGACTTTGCTGCAGGCCGTATACTTTTTAATGTTTTGTGCGTATGAGATGAGAGCTGTTGCAAGTATATCGAAGCAATATTTGTTCGACCGAACGCCCATCGAAGTCATTGCGCTCACGTTTCTCTTGGTTGTCATCGTTGCAGTTTCAGGCTCGCGGGTGGGTATTATTCGATTGTGCGTTTTATTTCTGCCGATCGTCCTGTTTTTTGTTATCGTCATGCTCGCCTTTAGTGTGGAATTATTTGAGTGGGAGAATTTGAAGCCCATGTTCATCACAGATGGCAAGCACATTTATAGCGGAGCAAGGCAAGTGATATATTCTATGCTGGGCTATGAGATCGTGATGTTTTATAGCATACTTATGCGCAAGCCAAAAGAATCAACGAAAGCCATCATCATCGGCATTTCGATTCCGATTCTTCTATATTTAATTATTTTCATAATTGCGATTGGCATATTTACACGCGAAGGAACGATTAACATCATGTATCCTGCGATTGAAATTGCAAAAGAGATCGAAATACCTGGCCAATTTTTTGAACGGTTTGAATCCGTACTTTTTATCATCTGGATTATGACGCTCTATAATACATCGAGTATTGTTATGGATGTGTCCGTTCACTGTCTAACCTCAGCAATAAAGAAATTGGATAAGAGAACATGTCTACTCATCCTTAGTCCGATTATTTTTCTGATTAGTATGTTTCCGAAGGATCAAGTGGAATATGTCTACTTGGGGACAATCATTAGCATCATGGGGATAGCATTTGCAGCAATTATTCCCACCAGCCTACTGATTGTGGCAGCAATCCGGGGAGTACAATCAAGTGATTAGGAGGGTGGTCGTCAGTCTGGTGATGGGTTGGACCTTGTTTTGTACAACGGGGTGTTGGGATCGAGTTGAAATTGATGAACGAGGATTTGTGGTGGGGGTCGGGATTGACATTCCTGATGAACAAGAACAAGGTGCTGCAGAAGAAGGTAATGGATTCGCGGAGCGAGACTATCTGGTTACTTATCAATTGGTTGTACCTTCCCGTCTCAAAAGAGCGGGCAGCAGCGGGAGCTCTGACCAAAGTTATTTCAATATAACGCTTCGAGGCGATACACTCTCATCACTTACGGCCAAGCTATCGTCAAAGACGAGCCGTTCTCCGTTCTTTGAGCATCTTCAGGTCGTCATCGTGTCAGACCAAGTGGCAAGGAGAGAAGGTGCCTTTTCGGATATTATGGATTACTTCGTTCGAGAGAAAGAGATGCGCAGATCACTTAGTGTGATGGTGTCCAATGGAAAGGCGAAGGATATCCTTAATATCAAACCTCCGAACGAGGAAATGCCGACGAAATTCATCCATTCAGCAGCGCAAAACACACAGGAAAGTTCCAGAATGCTTGAGGTATCACGACTTGGCAAGGTACATGCATCCCTGCTAAAAAGAGATAGCTTCTTGATTCAGCTTATATCCATTACCAAAGAACATAACATTTTTATTAATGGAAGTGCCTTATTTGATGGTCGGTCAAATCGATTCATTGGTTTTCTTGATGGTGAAGATACGGCGGGAACGAATTATATCCGTGATCTCGTCAAGGGCGGCGTAATTAATGCAAAACTGAACGGTCAATTAGTAGCCTATGGTATAGAGCGCGTTAAACGCAAGATGCATGCCCAAATCACCGGTGAGAAGCAGGTTACCTTCTATATTGATATCCATACGATGGGGACGCTAGAACAGATTTATAAACAGATGGATATCACGAAGAAGAAGATCATCCTTACTTTAGAAGATCGGATAGACCAAGACATTGCACGGATAACGAACCATGTGGTTAAGATTTTGCAACAGGATTACGGAAGAGATGTTCTGGAGTTAGGGGCATATTTGTCTCAGGAGCATTATGCGCAATGGGAAAAGATCAAAGATAACTGGGAGGAAGGAGAGAATCTATTCTCGAAATCCAAAATCATCATCAAGGTCAACAGCATTGTTAAACGAACGGGTAATGTCATAGAATCGGAAAAGGATTGATGTTAGCTTGTGGAATTGGTTGAACGAACGTTATCCGCCCGGAATGATTATTTTTTGTGCGATTCTGTCGTTTGTCGTCCCATGGTGCTTCTATCGAATCACGGATTGGCTGCATGCAAAGGGCGACCCTACATGGAAAAAATCAAAGTAACCTTGAAGAACCTCACCCATTCGATTGGGTGAGGTTTTGTGGTATGATATAAGAACAAGTGTTAGCCTTGTAGGATGATATAATGAAGAAGTAGAAGGCTGGGATTAGAGCATGGATTTATTTTCATATCAAGAAGAAGCACAACCACGCCTGCGGTTGCTCGCAGATCGCATGCGTCCGCAGACGCTGGATGAATATATTGGACAGGAACATATCGTTGGAGCTGGCAAATTGCTGCGACGAGCCATTGAGGCGGACCAAGTGAGCTCCATTCTTCTGTACGGACCTCCAGGGTGCGGGAAGACGACATTAGCTCATATTATTTCGCAACAGACCAAGGGCACCTTCGTCCGTCTGAATGCCGTGGATGCTTCGGTAAAGGATGTTCGCGATGTCATTGAACAAGCGAAGCAGAATAAGGTGATGTATGGAACCAAGACGACGTTATTTTTAGATGAAGTGCATCGCTTTAATAGCTCCCGACAAGATGCGTTGCTCCCGGCCGTGGAGCAGGGCATTATTGTATTTATCGGTGCAACGACGGAGAATCCGTTCCATTACGTGAATGGTGCCTTACTAAGCCGTTCAACGCTGTTCCAGCTGCAGTCGCTTACGCAAGAACATTCCATGTTAGCTATGCGTAGAGCACTAGCGGATCACGACCGAGGGCTTGGGTTTATGCGTTTAGGTGTCAATGAAGATGCGCTTCAGCATATTGCAAGTATGGCTAATGGTGATATTCGGCGCGCCTTGAACGCCCTAGAGCTCGCTGCCCTGACAACACCACCCGATGCAGAAGGGGATATTCGTGTCACGGTAGAGGTGGCGGAAGAGTCCATACGTCGGCCTACCGTGCGAGCGGATGAATCGACGCAATATGATGTTCTATCCGCATTTCATAAGAGTATTCGCGGTTCAAGCGATGCCGCGTTGTTCTGGTTTCTCTATGCCGTCGAGAAGCTTGGTATGGACCCGATGACCTTTATTCGTCGACTAACCGTTGCATGCAGTGAAGATATTGGCCTAGCGAACCCGCAAGCGATGGTACAAGCAGTTAGCGCACTGGACGCCTATCACAAAATTGGTTGGCCAGAGTCTCAATACATTATTGCCCAGGCAATTTTGTTCGCTGTGGAGAGTCCGAAGTCCAATGCTGTTGCGCTGGCTATCTCGAAAGTGATGCAATCTTTTGAAGAGATTAAATCAGCAGAGGTGCCGTTGCATTTAAGAGATACGCATTATAAAGGGGCTGTGAAGCTGGGCCATGAAGGATATAAGTATCCGCATAATTACCCAGGCCATTATGTAGAACAAGATTATTTGCCGTCGAATATCCGAAATCGTATTTTCTATGAAGCTACGGAGCAAGGCAATGAAATCAAGATCAAACATAATCAAATGCTGCGTAGAAAGCCGAAATCATAGGCATTTACAAGATATCCAGCTTTTTATTTCTCTTCGAATTATTTCCTATGATTTGACGGACAAACCTATCAATCGTTATAATTAAATATTAATATAGGATTTCTAAAATTAAAGGAGGTGTACCTATTCGCCTTCAGCTCGCTTTAGTTCATGCAGCGAGGGGGAGTAGGAAGGAAGAATGGATGACCCACTGCCGAGTTTGTTAAACTTATTTTTTGTTTTTGTATTGGTATTTTTAAATGGTTTTTTTGTAGCCGCGGAATTTGCGATGGTGAAAGTGCGGGGCAGCCGCATCGATACACTCGTCCAAGAAGGGAATAAGAAAGCTAAATTCGCCCAAAGCGTCGTGAACCATTTAGATGCCTACTTATCGGCATGTCAATTAGGAATTACACTTGCTTCGCTAGGATTAGGTTGGTTAGGAGAGCCTGCGATTGCGCAGTTGCTAAAACCCGTGTTCGAATCGTTTGGCATGGGAGAGGTTCTGATTCATACCATTTCGTTTATTATTGCATTCGTAGTGATTACAATTTTACACATCGTGCTAGGTGAATTGGCACCGAAGACGATGGCGATTCGTAAAGCAGAGAATGTTACGCTGTTAGCTGCACCGGTTCTTATGGTATTTTATAAAATCATGTACCCATTCATTTGGGCATTAAATGGACTTGCGAACAAACTCCTTCGCGTATTTGGAATTGCGCCAGCTTCGGAGCATGATTCGGCTCATACGGAAGAAGAGATTCGCATCTTGATGAAAGAAAGTAATCGCAGCGGTCTGATTGATAATACAGAGATGACGCTTGTTGATAATATATTTGAATTTGCTGAGACCACAGCGCGGGAAATCATGATTCCGAGAACGGAAATGATTTGTCTGTATACCCATTTGACGCAAGAAGAGAACAAAGCTATTGCGTTAGAAGAAATGCGTACACGTTACCCGGTGTGTGAACAAGATAAAGACCATATTATTGGATTCATTCATATTAAAGATTTGTTGAAATCGCAAGATTTAACCGATACGAAATCGATTATACGTTCTATTACTTCGGTGCCTGAGTCTATGCAGATTAGTGCGCTTCTGAAATTAATGCAGAAGAATAAGACGCAAATTGCCATTTTGATTGATGAGTATGGTGGAACATCCGGTCTTGTGACGTTGGAAGATATCATGGAAGAAATCGTTGGTGAAATCCAGGATGAATTCGATGAAGAACGTCCTGTCATTGAGAAGAGAGACGAGAATACGTATTCTTTAGACGGATTACTATTAATTGATGAAGTCAATGATAAATTCGGTTTAGAAATTGAAACGGAAGATTATGATACGATTGGCGGCTGGTTGTATGCACAAATTGAAATTCCTCCGCAAAAGGGATTATCCATTATGCATGGCGACTTCGAGTTTATCGTTGAAGATACAGATAATTTGCGTGTCTCCCGCATTAAGTTAATTAAGTTAAAACGGGAGTTGGTTACAGAAGCTGAGTCTTTAGAAGCGGTATAATGTATATCATACACATCTAACACAAAGGAGTGCATCATCTTTAAAGACGATGCACTCCTTTTTTGTATTCGTTCATTTGTTATTCGCTAAAACCTTGAATAATTGCGGATATACCAGCAAAGGTACTATGGGAGCCATTCTCAGCAATATGAAATTGTGGAGCGCGTTCTTTCAGGTAATCACGTGTACTTGGGAGGAAGAGGTCGCCTGCTTTGGCAATTTGTCCACCTAAGATGATCAATTCCGGCTGAAATTCATCCACATAACGTTCAAGGACTTCTCCTAACATGGTTCCGAACTGATGGAAGACGGCGATAGATGCTTTATCTTTCTGTTCTCTGGCTGCATCTGCGATATCACGTACATCCCATCTCGTGGGAACACCAGCTTCTTCAGCGATCTTAAGAATACCGCGTTTGGAGATGTAATCATCGATAATGCTCTCACGATAGGCATGATCGTAGATTTCTTTATTCTTAATCGCAACGCCATGGTCGATAAATACGGCACCAGTTCCCGTCCCGATCGTGATACATAGCGATTTGTCGACTTGCTTCGCCGGGCCTGTGAACCACTGACCAACCCCGAATAAACGGGCATCATTATCAAAAATGATCCGGTAGTTGGGTTCCATCCGAGGCCGTAATTGTGCATCTTCTTCTAGGCGCTCTCGAACCGCATCCATGATACTAACGCCATATAAGGCATCAAATTTGGATTGTCCTTGAATGTAACTGATCCCATGCTCGTAATCACATGGAGCTGGATAAGCAAACCCGATTCCAGCAAAGGTATGCTGCTTGTCCGTTATTTTGCTAGCCTGCTTCTGGATTAGCTGATAGAAGTAATCGAGAAGAAAAGCCCGGCTTTGATTGGAATAAGCGGGGTACGTCTCTACCGTTGATTCAATAACTTGACCGTCCTTCGTCGTAACGGCCGCTTTGATTGCTGTTCCACCCACGTCAAATACGATGGAATAGGGATTCATCTGTACAACACATCCTTGTCTTCATGAAGTAAAATATGCAAGATTTTATGATCATGCTTTGGGTTGTTGCGTGGACTCCCGAAGGATCAAATTGGACCTTAAGAGAATTTCCACATAGGGCTCTTCGGGATGATGGATACGCCAGAAGAGTTGTTCGACGGCTTTACGCCCGAAGTAAGATAGATCTACATCCATCGTTGTCGTCATCGGCGTCGTGATACGTGACAATTGTCCATTATCGAAGCTGACAATGGATACATCTAGGGGAATATGATAACCTAGCTTGTTCAATACGGAATTGATAAAGAATCCAAACCCATCATTGACGCAGAACCATGCCGTGGGTTGCGTGTCCAATCCTTGAATCGCATCGTAGACATAATCCATTTCTTCCTTAGCACGATCAAATACCCATACGGGATTGTATTCAATTCCAGCCTGGTACAGGGCCAGACGGTAACCGTCTAAGCGCTCGTAATAACTAGGAGAGAATGGAATATTGCCGATAAAGCCGATTTGGGTGTGTCCTAAATCAATTAAATGCTGCACTGCTAAATAAGCGGCATAGCGATTATTGGTGAGGATACTGTCCGCTTGGATACCGGGATAGTGATGATCAATTAACACCGTGGGAATCCCGGTCTCGGTCACTGCTTGGATATAAGGATCGGTAATATGGGATAGAATCAAGATCCCATCTACAGATTGATCCGTTAATATCGGAGGCAGAATCAAATGATCCGCAGCATGCTTGTCAATGGATTGAATAACCATTCGTTTATTTCGCTTCGCGGCTTCCTTCTCAATGCTTAGATAAATTTCTCCGAAAAAGTTACGCTGGGAAAAAGCGAATTCCGATGCCAAAATGACAAAGGTTCCAGCGTCCTCTTCTGTGTTTTTGCGCCCTCGCGAATAGATGTAGCCCATCTCTTCCGCTGCATCGATAATTAATTTCCTCGTTTCCTCACTTACACCGTCTTTACCGGAAAGAGCCTGTGAAACAGAGTTCTTCGATATGTTTAATCGATCGGCGATATCTTGCATCGTTATTTTCACTTTCATGCGAAGATACGTCCTTTCTAATAGTAGTTCAATGCATGATTTTCCCCGCTATTTCTCATAATACTAAAGATTATGCTGCAAAACCATCATTACAATACGTTGATTATAACAATATAATAACGTTACAAAATGATTTAGTAAAGTTGGGAGATGGTATTAATAATTGTGTCTTTTACATGAAAAGATAAAAACAAGGTTGACAATTCGCCCGAAAAGCTTAATAATTACACTTGTAACGCTTACAAAACGTAAACAAACATTAGTTTGTAACGTTACAAATTCGCATCAAAGAATTACAAATGCATGCATGAGAGTGCATCGACATCTAGGGAGGTTTTATTTCATGAAAAAGAAGCTTTCGGTATTACTTGCATTTACGCTTGTATTCACGATTCTTGCAGGTTGTGGAGCGAAGAGCAGTAATTCAGGTACTTCAGCAGATGGAGTAACAACAATTGAGTTCTGGGCATCACCTAACCCACCTCAACAAGCTTATTGGCAGAGAATTGCTAAAGAATATGAGGCAGTGAACTCTAAAGTTAAAATTAACGTAAGCGCGATCAAGGAATCTCCAACTTCAGAAGCAAGTATCCAAGCAGCCATTGCAGGCGGAAGCGCACCAACGATGACTGAAAATATTAGCCGTGGTTTTGCAGCGCAGCTTGCGAACAGTAAAGCGTTAGTTCCGATGGATACGTTAGATGGTTTCAATGATATTGTGACGAAACGTAACATGACCAAAACGATTGAACCTTGGAAATTTGCGGACGGCCATCAATATGTACTTCCAATCTACTCCAATGCGATGTTGTTCGGATGGAGAACGGATATCTTGAAAGAAGCTGGTGTGAACGAAGTTCCAAGAACATACAGCGAAGTGATCGAAGCAACAAAGAAATTAAAAGCCAAATTCCCGGATAAATATCTGTGGGCGAAACCAGACTTGGCCGATCCAACATCTTGGAAAAGATGGTTCGACTTCTTTATGTTGTATGATGCAGCTTCAGACGGTAACAAGTTTATTGAAGGAACAAAATTTGTCGGCGATGAAAAAGCAGGCGTAGAAGTTCTTACTTTCGTGGATAACCTACGCAAGGAAAAAGGGCTATTGACTCAGAACGTAACGGAACCATTCGAAAATGGAGTGGGCGTCTTTACAGATATTGGCCCTTGGACATTCAACATGTGGGCTGAGAAATATCCAGAACTTCAGTACAAGAAGAACTATGAAGTAACCTTGCCTCCTGTTCCAGACGGTATGGATCCAGCGAATGCAAAAACATTTGCGGATGCGAAAGGACTTGTTATTTATGCATCAGCAAGCCCTGAACAACAAAAAGCTGCCATGGAATTCATCAAATGGGTATACTCGGATGACAAACACGATGTAGATTTCTTCCAAGAAACGAATTTGCCTCCGGCACGTGATGATGTAGGTACGAATGAAGTGTTTAAACCTGTATTTGATAAAACGCCTGTATTGCAAGAATATGCAAAAGCAATCCCAAGTGCAGTTCCGCCAATGGACAATCCGAAATTCAACGAATTACAAACTATGATTGGCCAAGAAGCATTCAACAAGATCGTTCGTGGTGAGATTGATCCAAAAACAGGTTGGGATAAGATGAAGAAGGCGATTGAAGGGGAACTTCAATAATGATTGACAAACACAATAATCGGTTGGGCTGGCTCTTTACCAGCCCCTACCTTGTTTTCTCGACCGTATTCTTCTTAGGGCCGCTCATCTGGTCCCTATACTTGTCCTTCACGAACTGGGACTTAATTTCACCAACCTATGATTTTGTAGGATTTAAGAACTTTACCAAAGCTTTAGGCACACCGGGAGTGCAAGCGGCGTTTTGGGTAACATATAAATTCATGATCGTATTTGTTCCGCTTGTCACAATCTTGTCGCTTCTAGTCGCGGTGGTTGTAAAGGGACTGCCTAAATTTAAATCCGTGTTTCTTATTGGATTCTTCTTACCCTATCTATCATCAGGGGTTGTTGCTTCCCTGATTGTTAAAGGGTTTTTATCACATACAAGCCCTGTCCAGACGTTCTTGCGGGAACGATTAGGACTTGATATCGATTGGCTGGGCGGATCCTTCTCGGCATTGTTCGTCGTTGCGTTAATCATTGCTTGGAAATTTACCGGCTACTATGCCCTAATCCTTACTTCTGGTCTAGAAAGTATTGATCAAGAAGTGTATGAAGCTGCAGCGATTGATGGCGTGAAAGATAGCCAGAAGTTCTGGAAAATTACATTGCCGTTGCTTTACCCTGCGATCTATACGACATTAATTTTGTCCTTTGGGGCAACGTTCGGGATCTTCACTGAGGTGTACCAATTAACAGGCGGTGGACCGAACTATGCAACGAATACCTGGCAAATGGAAATATACAGCCAAGCCTTTAAAAACCTGCAGGCAGGTTATGCATCCGCTATCGCGATTTTGGCCGCTGTCGTAACATTTGTGTCCATCTTCGTGATCAGAAAACTATTAGAAATGTGGGGTAAGCGCAATGGTTGGGTCTAAAGCAAACAACAAGTTACGGTTGTCGATCCGCTACATTTTTGCGATCGTACTGCTCGTGATTATGGTTTTCCCCTATTTATACATGGTATTGAACTCGCTTGCCGATTGGTCGCAGGTAGATCGGAAATTGATACCGACGAAGTTAACGCTGCGCTCTTATCAATGGCTCTTTACGGGTGGCGAGACAGGGATCACAAGACCATGGATTCATGCCTTCTTTAACAGTGTATTCGTATCGTTAGTTTCTACAGCGTTGATGATGCTGTTCGGGATCATGGTTGCTTATGCCTTAGCGAAGCTGAAATTCCGCGGAAGAGATACAATCAACAATTTTGTATTGTTCCACATGTTCTTCCCGGCGATTATTCTAATCATTCCTAACTTTTTGATCATTCAAAAAGTGGGACTGTTCGATACGTATTGGGCGCTTATTATTCCGAAAGCCATGAGCTTATGGGGAATCTTCATGTACACGAACTTCTTTAAGGCGGTACCAACCGTGTTCATTGAAGCAGCGAAGCTGGATGGTGCATCAGACTTCAAGATTCTATACAAAATTATGATGCCAATGTCGAAGTCCATTACAACCGTTGTCTTCTTGTTCCTCCTTATGGAACGTTGGACAGAGCTCCTCTGGGATATGATCGTCGTACGGAGTGACGGGATGCTGACGTTGAACGTCTTGCTATCGCAGATGTTCGGTCCGTATCAGTCGTATCCAGGTCCGATGTATGCCGGGGCGGTTATGCTCACCTTGCCGATTATTATCTTGTTCATTATTTTCGGTAAGAAGTTCCAAGAAGGTATGCAATTTAACTTGAAATAGGCCTGCATGGGAGGGGATATCGAATGGTTAAGCCGTGGTGGAAACAGACGGTATTCTATGAAGTGTATATGCCAAGCTTCAGTGATGGCAATGGGGATGGGATCGGTGATTTCATCGGTCTTACCTCAAAGTTAGATTATTTACAAGATCTTGGGGTGCGAGGGATCTGGTTAACGCCGTTCTATACGTCGCCAAAAGTAGATAATGGATATGACATTGCAGATTATTGCCAAGTAGACCCTGATTTTGGAACTATGGATGATTTCGAACGTTTTATCCGGGAAGCGAAGGTGCGAGGGATTCATGTGATCGCGGATCTGGTTTTGAATCATACGTCTTCAGAGCATGCATGGTTCAAGGAATCTAGGGTCTCCAGGACGAATCCGAAGCGGGATTGGTATATTTGGAAGGATGCCGTCGATGGCGGTGTGCCGAATAACTGGGAGTCCTTTTTTGGCGGAACGGCCTGGGAATGGGATGCAGCGACAGAACAGTATTACTATCATGGCTTTGCGAAAGAACAGGTCGATTTGAACTGGGCGAATCCAGAAGTCAATGAAGCGATGAAGGAGGTAATGGCATTTTGGCTGGACAAAGGTGTGAACGGCTTCCGGCTAGATGTCATCAACTTCTTGTCCGTATCCAATCAATTCCCGGATAACCCGATGGATGAAGCAACCGGTGAACAGAAGCATGTAAATGACCAGGATCAAGATGGAATTCTAGAGGTCATCCAAGAAATCAGCGAGTTTGTTCATGCACGCAGCGGAATGTTCATGGTGGGTGAGGTCGGCTCCGAAGATATGAACCTGCTGAAGCATTATAGCGGTGACGGGAAATTGGATGTAGTCTTTAATTTCAATCTCGGAAGTCAGAAGGAATTTAGTCCGGAGAACTTGTTCGCCGAGTTGGAGACGATGGAGCGGGTACACCGTGAGGATCAGATTCCGACATTATTTTTCGGCAGTCATGATATGGCTCGTGTCATTTCACGTTTTGGCGAAGGCGATATGGAGATCGACACAAAGCGGGCTCGCCTCATGGCGACGTTGGCCCTCACCGCCAAAGGGGTGCCTTTCTTATATTTCGGCGAAGAGATCGGTATGCGGAATTTCGTAGCTCATCGACTCGAAGATATGCGGGATGTTCAAGGATTAAATGCCTATGACATCGCTGTGAACCACGGGAAGACGCCAGCGGAGGCACTGGAAATCGCAAATGCGAAGGGACGGGATGCTTCCCGCTCTCCGATGCAATGGAATGCAGGTCCCCATGGCGGGTTTACCACAGGAACACCTTGGATTGGTATGGGTCCGAATTATCAGCAATGGAACGTGGAGTCCGAATGGAGTCAACCGGATTCGCTGCTTCATTATTATAAAAGGCTTCTGCATTTGCGCAATACACTGGAAGTATTTCAGTTCGGAGATTATACCGTATTGGAACGCAGAGGCAATCTTATTTTATATGTAAGAACATGGAAAGAAACGAATAGCAGTGCGCTTGTCGCCTTAAATTATGACAAACAGAGCGTACAGATCGATCCTAGAGCGTTGTTAGGCGGGGAAGCTACTTGTTTATTATCCAGTTGTCGAGAAACGGTGAATGGGATAGATTCGGTCAACTTGCTGCCGAATGAGGCCGTAATATGGATGCGTGTATAACGTGACCATTGATGAAAAGAGAGGATGAAATCGCAATGAAACTAAGTAAATCCGCCGTCAAAACATGTGAGCAACTCCTTATGGAATACGCCATGAAAGATGCTGCCGTAACGGATGTAGCGAAATTAATATTCACAGGTGTTGGCGACAAAGATGTCTATAACATTACCGCACTCTTCGAAGATGAGAAGGATTGGGTGATTGCAGGACGGGTTGAATCTCGTGACAGCGAACATTCAGATGTCGTATTTTTCGTCGAGCGTGACGGCGTATGGGTTCCACGTGAAGGAGCCCCTACCCTAGAACTTCAAGATCCGTTCTTTACGAAAATCAACGGCGAGTTGATCGTTGGGGGCGTGCAAATTTATCCGCACCCGACAAAGGCGGAGGGTTTGATGTGGCGTACAGTATTCTATCGTGGGAAGAACATCGCCAACTTGGAGTTGTTCTTCACAGGTCCAGACGGCATGAAAGACTTGCGGCTTGTAGACTTGAAGGATGGCGTCGGCGTGCTGACTCGTCCGCAAGGGGATAAAGGCGGACGCGGCAAAATCGGCTTTACCCGCATTGCATCCTTGGATGAGCTATCCATTCCATTGATCGAAGAAACACCGCTGCTGGAAGGGCAATTCATTGATGCGGAGTGGGGCGGCGCGAATGAAGCTCATTTGTTGAAGAACGGTCTTCTCGGTGTCCTTGGACATATTGCATCGTTTGATGATGCAGGGGATCGTCACTATTACCCGATGGTATTTGCGATTGATCCTGCGACAGGTGTATATTCGGATATTCAATTAATCGCTGTACGTAATCAATTCTTGCCAGGCGTAGCGAAACGCGCTGATTTGGAGGATGTCGTATTTAGCGGTGGGCTTGTTCGCCATAAAGACGGTACGGCTCACTTATATGCTGGAATCAGCGATGCGGAAGCACAACGTGCGACAATTCCTGATCCGTTTGCTCCATTTGAAATCTTATAAATATGAAATCCATTGTTTAGGAGAGTTATTACAATATGAAAATCTATCGTTATGAACAAAATCCACTGATTACACCAGCTGACGTGAAGCCGTATCACGATAACTTCGAAGTGATTGGCGCGTTTAATGCCGGTATCGCGAGCTATAATGGCGAAGTATTGATGTTTCTTCGTGTAGCTGAACGTCCAATCAGCAAGGATCCGAAAATTGTGAAAGCCCCGGTTTTCAATCCGGAGATAAATGAATTAGAGATCATTGACCTGAGCACGGATGATGAGCGTTTTGACTTCTCGGATCCACGTGTGATCAAGAATAAATCCGAAAGTGCAACGTTCCAGTATTTGACTTCATTATCGTATATTCGAATTGCACGCAGTAAGGATGGACATCACTTCACGGTGGATGAGAAACCATTTGTATATCCTACAAATTCGTTAGAGACATTCGGTGTGGAAGATCCTCGCGTAACCCAAATTGGAGATACGTACTATGTGTATTTCTCTGCCGTATCCCCTGTGGGTGTAGGTGAATCGATGGTATCGACCAAAGATTTCGTGAATGTAACTCATCACGGTATGATCTTCGGACCCGATAATAAAGACGTGTTGATTTTCCCAGAGAAAATTAACGGCAAATATTATGCTTTGCACCGTCCAACGACGAAGAGCACAGGAAATCCTGAAATGTGGATCGCTGAATCAGATAACTTATTATACTGGGGGAACCACAAGCATTTGATCGGATTGCGTGACGGCATGTGGGACAGTGGTCGTATCGGCGGGGGCGCAGTGCCTTTCAAAACGGAAAAAGGTTGGTTGGAGCTGTACCATGGCGCAACGCTGGATCATCGTTATTGCATGGGTGCGGTCTTGCTAGACCTGAACGATCCTTCAAAAGTGATTGCACGCTCCAATGCACCGATCATGGAGCCGGAAGCTGAGTACGAGAAGAACGGTTTCTTCGGTGATGTCGTGTTCTCCTGCGGTGCGCTCGTGGAAGGCGACGTTGTCAAAATGTACTATGGCGTTGCGGATACATCGATGGCTTGCGCAGAACTTAGCGTACAAGAAATTTTAGATAGCTTAGTTTACGTATAAAACAGGGACGTCAAAACCGAAACCGGTTTTGGCGTCTTTCATTTTAGGAGCGATGATGAAGAGAATGAATATTAAATTAACCGAAAATTGGAAGCTGCGTGATTTTCATGTTGGGGAAGCCCGAGATCTTGAAGTTGCATCGCCTGATTTCATTGATTACTTTTGGATGACAACGACGGTGCCTGGTGATATCCATACCACGCTGCGTGAGAAAGGGATCATTGAGGATCCGTTTTTTGGCCACCAAGATCAGAAATGCCGTTGGGTGGAGGAAAAGGTTTGGTGGTATCGGACGGTCTTTTCATTCGATGCTGATCTGGAGCCGGGAGAGAAGATGGAGCTTAAGTTCGAAGGGCTGGATACCTTCGCAACCATCTATCTGAATGGCGTGGAGCTCGGGTCGACGGATAATATGTTCATCAGCCATTCTTTCGATGTAACCCGTGAGTTAAATAAGGGGAAAAATACGCTTGCGGTGAAATTTGATCCTGTTCATGTACATGCGGGAGATAAAATTCAATATTATTGGTCGGGCTTTAGCAAGAAACGAATTTGGACGCGTAAAGCGCAAAGTCATTTTGGGTGGGACTGGGGTCCGCGCCTTGTCTGCGCAGGAATCTGGAAAGATGTGTATTTGATGAAACGGCGTCACGCGCATATAGACAGCGTGTTTGCTCGCACCACCTCCATACAGGATCAAGTCGGTGTTGTGGATGTGGATTTATGCGCGCATGCCTTTGATCGCGGGGCTTCGTATTCGGCGCGTGTGGAGCTCTTAGAGGGCGCAGAGAGCGTTGCGGAAGCCAATGTGCCTTTAGATCGCTTCGGGGGTGTAATGGTTGACGGCGCGATTACAGCGCGGACGTTGCATAACTCCGTTACCTTGAAGGTAGCAGATCCGAAGTTATGGTGGACCCATGATCTAGGAACCCCTTTCTTATATCATCTACGCGTGACGTTATTTGCGGATGGGGAGCAAATTGATACGTATGAGCAGCCGTTTGGCATTCGCACGATCGAATTAATGCAGCGGGATGAAGAGGGACGTCATGCCTTTACGTTTGTGTTGAACGGTGTTAAAGTGTTCGCTAAAGGTGCCAATTGGATTCCTATCGACAGCTTTATTGCGACCGTGCCGGACAGCCGGTACACGCATCTTCTTCAAATGGCCAAAGATGCCAACATGAATATGATGCGTGCGTGGGGCGGCGGCATTTATGAACGGGATATTTTCTTTGATGAATGTGATCGGCTAGGGATTTTAGTCTGGCAGGACTTCATGTTCGCTTGTGCATTGTACCCGGATTATAACCGTAATTTCATGAACAATGTGCACCGTGAAATTGAGCAGATTGTAAAACGTCTTCGCAGTCGTACATGCCTTGCGCTATGGTGTGGGAATAACGAAAATGATTGGTTGTATGAGGCCCTATACTCTAGTGGCGAGATCACACATCCTTTTTATGGGGAAAAAATATATCACGAGCTCATGCCCGCGGTTCTCGAGCAATTAGATCCAACGCGAACGTTCTGGCCTAGCTCGCCTTTTGGCGGGAATGACCATAATTCGCGTGATGTGGGCGATACGCATAACTGGCAGGTCTGGCATGGAAATAATGAGCCGCGCCACTTTGGTGAACCACAGACCCAAGATTATAGTGTTGAAGGGATCTCGTTCAAACGATTCAAGACCGATTTCACGAAATTCGCCAGTGAATTCGGGATGCATGCCGCTTCCAATCGATATACCTTAGCGAAGAACATGCCGGATAACCAATTCTATTGGGGCAGCGATGAAATGAAGTATCGCAACAAAGATGTCCATTACCCTAAGGGAATTCTACTAATGGAAGGTTATACGGGGGTTCCGAAGGATATCGATGAATATATTCAATTCTCGATGCTGACGCAGGCTGAGGGGTTAAGGTATGGCATTGAGCATTACCGGCGCAATAAACCGGATACGAGCGGGGCTCTATTCTGGCAATTTAATGACTGCTGGCCGGGCACAAGTTGGTCTGTAATTGACTATTACGGCTTACCCAAGGCGAGCTATCACTATGCGCGTAAATTTTTCGCACCGGTGCTCTTAAGTGTGGATCATGATCCGAACCAACCGCTACGCCTTTGGGCTGTCAATGACCGGCGTGAGGCTTATCAGGATCAGGTGGAGTTGATCCTTTATCTGATGGATGGTACGGTCGTGTTTCAGCGCGAATTCGATGTGTTCGTGGAAGAGAACGGAAAAGTGAATTTTGCCACGCTTCCGGAAGTAGAGGTGCTGCAGCAGCATAATCCGCGTGACGTTGTCGCCGTGCTTCGCTCGAAGAATCGAGTGACAGAAGATTATGTATTCTATTTGCGGGATCACAAGTATATGGATTATCAACCGGCACATATCCAAGTCTCTGTGGATGAGGCGAAAGGACTGATCTGCTTGCTATCGGATCGTGTTGCACGGATGGTGATGATTGAACTAGATGCCCCTTGGGTGGTCATGGATGATAATTTCTTTGATCTTATCCCAGGGGAGGAGAAGATAGTTCGTGTTCAACACGTGGACGCTGAGGGGCTACCTTGGGAGACGTTACGTGTAACGGCGATGAATGATGCAGGATTGCAGGATTTTGGAATCAAGGAGATGAGCTAAGATGAAGGCGGCTGTATTTCAAGGGAATAAGCATATTGAGTTTACGGATTGGAAGGTTCCAGCTGTTGGCCCCAATGAAGTGAAGCTGCGTGTGAAAGGCTGCGGGATTTGCGGGACAGATCAGCATATTTATCATGGGTTTCCAGGGTCTGCAGAGGTGACACCTCCGATCGTATTAGGGCATGAACTCGCGGGTGAAGTGGTCGCTGTGGGGGATGAGGTTACGAACTTGCAAGTAGGAGATCGAGTATCCGTGGACCCGAACATCTATTGCGGGAACTGTTATTTCTGCCGGAACGGCAAAGTACATTTATGTGATAACTTGCAAGCGGTTGGGGTGACCCGTGATGGTGGCATGGGTGAGTATTGCGTTGCACCGGCAGCGAACTGTTATTTGCTGCCTGATGAGTTGAGCTGGATTGAGGGAGCCATGATTGAGCCTTTAGGTTGTGTGCTTCACGGATTTAAGAAATTAGATATTCGTCCGACACACCAAGTTCTTATTATCGGCGGCGGCTTTATTGGCCAATTGTTCCTGCAGCTCGTCAAGGCAGCGGGCGTGAAAGGAATTATAGTTAGTGAGCCGGAAGCATTCAAACATGATCGATTAGTCGAATTAGGTGCAGATGAAGCGGTATCTCCTGCGGCTGAAGGTGTGATGGATGCTCTTCGCCATCAGTTTGATATTGTCATTGAATGCGTTGGCCGTGCGGACTCGATGGAGTTGGCTGTGAAGGCATCGCGTAAGGGAGGACAAGTATTAATGTTCGGCGTGGCTTCCCCGGATACGTTCATTCAAGTCTCACCGTTCGAGATTTTTACCAAAGAGCTGCGAATTATGGGTTCTTTCATTAATCCTTATACCCATGAGGAAGCGATTGCGCTGATTGAGAAGGGGATCGTTCAGGTTGAGCCGTTAATTAGTCATCGCTTCTCGTTAACAGATATACCGACAATTATGGAACAGTATCCAACATTGCGCGTATCTAAAGGGGTTATTGTGCACGATAGTTAGTCTGTGCACGCCCATTATCGATAAGAACAAAAGACGACTACTCATCCTGTAAAAGGGATAGTGTCGTCTTTTTGCATTATAGCACTTTTCTTAATAATTGCTCCACATCAGTGTTCGACGGCATGCCGCTCTGTGCACCGAACTTTGTAACAGCAAGTGCATCGTCATGATCCTTTTAACAAACGGCTCATTAACATGCTGACCATTCGATCTGCATCCACATCCAAGCATACCGCTACATTCGTTGGCTCCGCAAGGGTAGCCAGTGTTTGCCCTGTCTTAGGCCGATGATCGTATTCGATCTGAACATGCATGTTCTTCGTCGTAACGAGGCTGCGGTCTAACAGTAACGATACCGTGAGTGGATCATGCATAAAAGTATGTTGTTCTTGGACAAAATCAAACCAATGTTTCATCATGTCCGCAAGTTTCAGATTAAGCGGGTCATTGGACTGTAGAAGTTGCCTTCGTTCCTGTTCCGTAATTTGAACCTTTAAGGTCACATCGAGCCCAACCATCACAATAGGTGCCCCACTGTTGAATACGACGGACGCGGCTTCCGGGTCACAGACGATATTATGCTCTGCAATACGCATATCTGTTCCATTATCGCCGAGTCGAGTAACTCCTCCCATCAGGACGATTTCCTTGACATGTTGGGCGATGCGGGGCTCGCGAATCAGGCTTGCGGCAATGTTTGTTAATGGTCCGATCGGAATCAGTGTTATCTCGCCGGGGTTATTCATTACCGTATCAATAATGAAATCAATCGCATGTCGGCTGTCATAGGTTAGTTCTTCCGCCGGTTCGATGAGTCCTACGCCTTCATGGCCCGCCATCCAAATGGGACGATTACGGAGCAAGGGATCGTTCAACCCCGCAAAGACGGGAATGTCCGTCCGATTTGCCAGTTTCAGCATTTTGCTAACCATTCTGGCACGAAGATGTGTGTCGCCGTACACTGTAGTAATTCCCTCTAATTTCAATTCTGGCGAGCGCAAAGCGAGAGCGATCGCCATCGCATCATCAATGTCGCTTCCAATATCGGTATCAATAATTACGCGGTTCATTGGTTTCATTCCTCTCCCTGGATGATTACCTAGTCATTCACCACTTATATTATTCAGCGAAGTGGTTTCGCAGTAATGCTGCTTTGATCTCGTCTTCCACAAATGAGGCTTTAATAGCGAGCGTATTCATTTTCATGAAATCACGAGGTTCAAATCCGAAATTGTTCGCTAATCGCCCATATTCCAGATTTAATGTTGTATTGGAAACTGTCGCATTATCGGTATTGACGGTAACGGCGATACCTTCATCATAGTACCTCCGAATCGGATGCAAGCTCCGATCTGCTGCCGCCTTCGTCTGTATATTGCTGCTGAAGCACATTTCTAGTGTTGTTTGACTCTCTCGAACGTGCGACAAGAGATCTTGATTCTGCTCAAGTCGAACGCCATGTCCAATTCTTTGCGCGTGAAGTGCAAAGATGGCATCTCGAATGCTATCAGCACCAGCAGCTTCACCTGCATGGATCGTGATGGGAATGCCTGCGAGATGAGCAGCTTCAAAGACAGATTTATGAAGAATAGCAGGGTAGCCTGCTTCATCTCCCGCCAGATCAATGCCGACGACACCTTTGCGATAGAACATTTTGGCCAGTTCGAGCACTTGCTCATTCATAGAGACAGGGTGATTGCGCAGGCAAATGAGAATGAGCCGAGAGATTGTCCCGCATTGCGCTTCCCCGCGCTGCATCCCTTTCAATACCGCCGTCACGATGGCTTCTAAGGTTAATCCTTGCTCCACATGCAGCTGGGGAGCAAAACGAATCTCGATATATTTCACATTGGTGTTCGCGGCGTCTTCTACGGCCTCAAATGCGATACGTTCGAGATTTGCTGCGGTTTGCATGAGCGAGATGGGCAGCTGAAATTTCTCTAGATAGGATGTGAGACTGTTACAGCTATCTTGAACTTGAATGAGTTGGAGAAATTGCTCCTCATCTTTCGGAAGCGGAATGTCGGCTTCAGTTGCTAAGGCACGAACGGTAGAAGGTCGAAGTCCGCCATCTAAGTGATAATGCAGCTCTACTTTAGGTAATTGCTCGAATGCTTGCCCAGGTTCGATTGGCAGTTTCGTCATGAAGATTTGGTCTCCTTTAGCTTGGCTTTTGTCAGCTTTCTTTTTTTCTTTTTCGATTCTGAAATCGCATAGACCATAAGCGCGATGACAGTCACAATGTACGGAGTTGTCCCAATTAGCTCTGCAGGCAGCTTCAGAATTTGAAGTGCATTCGCTAGTGCATCGGCAGCTCCGAAGAGTAAGGCAGATAAGAAGGTACCGATGGTTGTACTGCGGCCCACAGCTTCCGCTGCAATGCCGATCCAGCCCCTTCCGGCAGTCATATCCCTCGTAAATAGCGACAAGTAGCCCATGGACATATACGCACCGCCTAATGATGCGAAGAATCCACTAATTAACAGCGAGATAAATTGAATGCGGTTGACTTTTACACCGACGGATTGAGCAGCTTTTGGATTCTCACCCACGGCTCGAATTTGCAAGCCTAAAGGTGTTTTGGCGAGCAAATAATAAAGACCTGCAACGGCAACTAGAGATACATAAGTAAGTACATTATGTCCAGACAGAATCGGCCCTAACACCGGAATATCTTGAATCAGCGGAATATGCAGATTCGGTAGGACGCCGCTTTTCAAGGAGGTGGAAGCCCCTTTATCTCCGCTGACCAAGTACAGAATAAAGACCGTTCCACCGGATGCAAACATATTGACCGCAATACCGCCTAAGATGATATGCGTTTTGAATTTTAGTGTAAAAAAGCCTAGAAGAGCTGCAATGATAACGCCAGATAGGACCGCACATAACAAACCGACCCAAGCACTGCCAGAATATGCGCTTGTGATGACACCGGTTAAAGCGGCTACAAGCATTGTTCCTTCCAAGCCGATGTTGACGATGCCTGCTTTGTTCGAGATCAAAGCGCCTAACGCAGCGAATAAGATCGGCGTCATCACACGAAGGACCGAGAATGCAAAGTCTGTTGAGAATAGCAGATGCATAAAGTTATTCACGAATGCCAGCCTCCTTCAGCAACATCCGAGTTTTCCAGAATTTCAAGAATTGCTCCGCTGAAATGAGTAGAATAATAACGGCTTGAATAATGGAGATCATCTCCGATGGGACGTCGGATAGAATAGACATCTGGTTGGCACCTATTCGGATATAAGCTAAGAATAACGCAGCACCAATAACCGACAACGGATTATTCTTAGCAAGCAGGGCAACTAAAGCGCCATCTAGGCCGTAACCAGGTAAGGCGGTCCATTGAAAGCGCGTATACATGCCGAGTACCTCGACCGAACCGCCCATACCCGCCAAGAAACCAGCGATAAGATGCACGATAATAATGACTTTGGTGGTATTAATCCCGGAATACTCCGCAAAAGAGCGGTTTGAGCCTGTCATACGCAGCTCGTATCCCCATTTGGTTCTATATACAAAGTAATGCACAACAATAATACTAATAATGACAAGAATGAGCCCAGTATGAATGCGTGTCCCCGGAATTAGATTATGCAGCAGCGCTGAAGGCTGCATTTTGTAGGATGAGTTTGCAAAGGCTTGCGGGTCCCGCAATTTATAGTTCAAGAAATATAAACCGATTCCGAACAGGATACTATTGAACATCAACGACGTAACGAGCTCGTTCACATTCCACTTGGCCTTAAGTATACCTGGAATGGCAGACAGTAAAGCACCCGTGATTGCCCCTGCCAGGATGGCTAGAATTGGATGGAACCAAGCGCTCATGGTGACATGAATCGCAATGGTTGAGGCCACGATACCTGCGAAATAAAAAATGCCCTCCGCACCTAAATTAAACATATTCGTTCGAAAGAGGAGTACAACAGACAGCCCCGTGAACATTAACGGAATAGCCATTTCCACAACATTGCCAATATGGGAAACGGATGATATCGGCTCGAATAAGAACACAGCTATGGTATACAATGGATTGTCGCTGACAAAGGCAATAATGACAAACGTAAGAAGCAGGGAAATAAGAATAACGGCTAACGTCCGTATTTTCTCGAAGTGTTTCGCTTTAAACATGAATTGCCCTCCTAATTTGATCCTCGTTATGCCGTTTGAGCCCCAGCATGGCGAATCCTAAATCCTCTTCCTTGACTTGCTTTGCATCCGGGAAGTAAGCCGCGAATTGCCCATTATACATGACAAGCAGGCTGTCACTAACTTCAAGAATTTCATTTAAATCAGCAGATAGGAGAAGAATTGCACATCCTTCTTGGCGCATCTCAAGCAATCGTTGATGAATCAACTGTGCAGCGCCCACATCAACGCCTCGCGTAGGCTGCTCGGCGATGAGCAGCTTGGGTTTATCGTCGCATTCTCTGGCCACGACGATCTTCTGCATATTGCCTCCTGAGAGCATGCCAATAAGCTGCTCGGGTCCGCTGCACCGAACCTTATAACGCTTAATTTGTTCTTCGGAGAATTCTGTTATCTTTTTCTTGTTCAGGAAGAGGCCTTTGTTCCATGCTTTAAATCGATAGAATCTAGAAATGAGATTATCTGAAATGCTTGCATCTGCAGCGGTCCCTTGGTGCATACGGTCTTCAGGAATGTAAGACATGCCAAGGTCGCGAATTTCTTTCATCGTATGGCCCTGTAGGCGATGTTCACCGATAGCAACATGTCCTGTGAAGTCAGAAATCTGTCCAGTGAGTGCTTTGATAAGCTCTGCTTGTCCATTGCCCTCGACGCCTGCAATACCTACAATTTCACCTTCACGAATGGTAAAGCTGATATTGTTCAACAGTGGTTTGGCATCAGACTCGGCATAGGATACATGCTCTACTCGAAGCACAGGAGAGCCGGGCTGATGATTGGTTTTGTCATATTTCAGGATTACGTCTCTACCGACCATAAGCCTAGAAATTTCTTGCTCTGTAACATCAGCAACTTGAAATACACCTTCTGTTTTTCCGGCACGCATAATCGTAATACGATCACAGATTTCCTTTACCTCTTTCAGCTTATGGGAGATAAACACAATCGTGTGACCTTCGCGCTTGAGGCCGAGCAGCTCACGGAATAATTCTTCCGTCTCTTGCGGCGTGAGGACAGCGGTAGGCTCGTCCAAGATAAGAATGTTTGCACCACGAATAAGCACCTTGAGGATTTCAACCTTCTGCTTCATACCGACGGATAAATCTTCAATCTTCGCCAACGGTTCGATAGCAAGATTGTATTTGGCAGATAGCTCTACCGTCATACGGACAGCATCTTTGTAGTCAATATTGAACCCTTTTATTGGTTCCATGCCGAGAATAATGTTATCCACGACTGAAAATGATGGGACGAGCATAAAGTGTTGATGTACCATGCCGATGCCATGATCAATGGCATCTTGAGGAGATTGGAATTTCACTTTCTTTCCATTTAAATAAATTTCGCCCTCACTAGGTTCTTCTAATCCGAATATCATTTTCATCAGGGTTGATTTGCCTGCGCCGTTCTCACCGACAATGGCATGAATTTCACCCTTTTCAAGAGAGAAGTTTACATTGGAATTAGCGAGAACCCCGTTCGAATAAATCTTCGTAACGTTGCGCATTTCAAGTAGTGGAGAAATCTCCATAGGATGTTATCTCCTTTCAATGATGTGTTTCTGAAAAATAGAAAAGGGGATGTTCCGAAACGGTCGGAATCCCCTTTGGAGGTAAATCAAGGTTTTACGGATTGGCGAATCTCATCGATCTTGGACGTGTCCATGCCCATCGCATTGCTGACTTTGATTTCTCCCGAGGCAAGTTTATTCTTCAGATCAGCGATCTGTGTGCGAATCTGTTCCGAAAGGACATTTTGATACACGTTATTCTCAGCAAGACCGACGCCATCTTCCTTGAGGCCTGCGATCTCAAGTTTACCCGTTGTTAGTGTGCCTGCTTGCATTTGTTTCACAGCATTAAAGATGACTTGGTCAATCTTTTTAATTGCAGATGTAACAATGAGATTTGCCTTCTCATCATCGGTTCCCTGCATCATAGCAGATTGATCAGAATCTACACCGATTGCATATTTCTTCTGATCTTTGGCTGCATCAAATACACCAAGACCCGTTCCGCCTGCTACATTGAAGATCACGTCAACGCCAGATTTATATTGCAGCAGGGAAAGCTCTTTGCCTTTACCTGGATTTGTAAAGTCACCTGCGTAAGAGATGGCTACCTTAATATCTGGGACAACGTATTTAGCTCCTTCAATATAGCCGACTAAGAAAGCATTGATACCCGGAATGTCCATGCCTCCAACAAAGCCAATTTCCTTCTCAGGGTTTGCGTGTGGCAGATTCGAAGTAGATAGGAGTGCTGCTGTTGCACCTGCTAGAAAAGAGATCTCGTTCGTAGCATAGGATACAGCATACACGTTGGATGCGACCTCGTTAATGTCTGTATCATAGTTGATAAACGTTTTTTTTTGATATTTTTCAGCTACGCTATTCATGAGCTCTGTAATTTGAGAGCCTCCAGAGATGATGACATCCCAATCCTGTGAGGCGATATCATTAAAGGTAGGTTCCCATTTGGTCTGATCTGTTCCCATCTCAATTACTTTTGTGTCTGCGCCTAGCTTTTGCTTGATTTCGTTCAATCCATTGTTAGCGGCATCGAAGAACGATTTATCTCCTAGTGTACCCGGAATGAGCAGAACAACCTTTAACGCGTCATTGGCGCCGTTGCTGGCGGTAGACTCATTGCCTCCAGATGAGGTATCTTTAGAGCAAGCGGTTACAAAAATGATCGTTAATACAATGAGCAGGCTCAGCGCTTTTTTCATCGATGTTACCTCGTTTCTGTTCAGTGGTATAGATTAACAGCTTCATCATTTAAGCTCGCGATACTTTAATGATTTGGCTATCAATGTACTATCATTATATCAAGAGTAATAGCGATAAATTATGCATTTTCGGTCAATATTATTATACGATCTGGCTATATTGGAGGTAAGTTTATATGGATTTCCTAGATTTCCTATTTTACACAAGGCGTAATAACGATCGATACATCCCTTATCATAGCCATGCATGTTATGAGCTCGTTTATTATTTCGGGGGTTCTGGTACAACTCGGATTGGTTCGAAGGAGTATCAGTTCTGGGACCGAATGGTAGCTTTAATTTCGCCGGGGACGATTCACGATGAGCGGCACAACGAGGGTGGGGAAGTACTCTTTATTGGCTTTCATAGCGATAATAGCTTTCTACACAATATGAATACTGTTATTCAAGATGACACTGACAATCACTTACAACAGCTCATTCTGCGAATGCATGAAGAATTCACGGGGAAGAAGCAGGGCTACGCCGAAATGCTGAATTTGATGACGGGTGAATTGGTGATTCATATTCAACGGTTGACCGACCGGCGCAAATCTGCAGAGTTGACGGGCGACCAATTGCAGTACATACGAAATTATATGGACGAACATTACAGGGGGAAGATTTCGATTGAATCCTTAGCTAGAATGTCAGGATATAGCTATGATCGTTTTCGTCATTTATTTAAAGAGACATATGGTCTCGCACCACTGCAGTATGTGTTCAGGAAGCGTATGGAGTATGCGAAGCTGATGTTGTATGAGACATCACTGCAGGTATCGGAGATTGCACTTACATCAGGCTTTTCAAGTGAAGCGCAATTCTGCACGATGTTTAAGCGCGAGACGGGTACAACAGCGAAGGCGTTCCGACGCCGTACGAATCGGTAGTCATCGCTTCTCGTTAACAGATATACCGGCAATTATGGAACAGTATCCAACATTGCGCGTATCTAAAGGGGTTATTGTGCACGATAGTTAGTCACATCTGGACATAGAAGCGCCCATGGTTGCATGAAGCAGCCATGGGCGTAATTTATTTAGATTTCTTTTATTTTTTTATACACCGACTTGCATCAATTCTCTAGGTTTCAAACTTGGCCAAGTTGCATCCTGATCGAAGAAAATTCGATAATTTGCAGCCATTCGAGGTAACAATCTTAGATCTGCATTAAGGCGTGCTTTCATCGCATCGGTAATGCTGATTCCTGATAGTGCTCCGTACTTCTGTTGGGTCGGTATGTAGCTGACGCCACGTTCATGATCGCATGGACCTGGAAACACATACCCGATTCCTGTAATTTCATCTGTTCTTCCAGAAAGCGTTGCGGCTTGCTTACGAATCAGTTCATACAGGTAATCCAATAGAAAATTTCGGCTTTGATTTGAATACGCTGGATAATTGCGGACGGTCTTCTCTACAACGTTCCCCGATTCTGAGACAATGCTACTTTTAATCTCGGTTCCACCGACTTCGAATACGATGGTATATCGGTTCATTTTGAAACCTCCTTATGGATGCTGCAATAAGGATTGCGCCTGTGATAACGATACCATGAAGATGTGAAAAATGGTATTGATCTGGCAGACGAACTATGAATTTTTTGTTAACAAGTTGTTAAGATTGGCGTCATGACGTAGGTTTTTGGTAATTTGTGTGGTTAAATGTATGTACATATTGTAAATCAGGTGGTAGAGAGCGATGTATAAAAAAGGAATTGCGGTTGGACTTGGCGGGTTCGCGGGGGCATTGCTTCGCTATGGAATAAGTGAATGGATACCCGCTGTGAATGGTTTTCCATGGGGCATTCTCATAATTAACTGGACAGGGTGCCTATTCTTAGGGTGGTTCCTTACGGCGGCAGGAAGACAGTTCCAAATCCCTCCCCATGTGACACTTGCGATTGGTACCGGATTTGTTGGTGCCTACACAACGTTCTCCACATTTGCGGTAGATACCGTTCATTTGATGCAGGATGGACATATGGGAAAGGCGTTGTTATATATTGTGAGCAGTGTCATCGTGGGGCTATTGCTTGCATTTGCGGGTGTTCGACTCGGATATCTTGGTGCTGCGAAGTCTAAATCGGAAGGGAAGGTTGTCTGATGGTCTGGTGGATCGGTCTTGGAGGAATCTGTGGCAGTATCCTGCGATTTCTCTTAGGTACCTGGATATCGTTACGATCAACGTCTAAATTCCCGTACGGTACGTTCGTCATTAATATTAGCGGCTCGCTGATTCTCGGCTGCATCGCAGGATTGCACGAGCAGCGCGAGATCTCATCCATGTTATATGCCTTGTTAGGCATTGGATTTTGCGGAGCATACACGACCTTTTCCACGTTCGGGGTAGAAACGATACGGCTGCTTGAGCAGCGTCTATGGAACAAAGCTGCGGCATACGTGCTCTGTTCCGTATCGATCAGTATTGCGGGTGCATGGTTAGGGATGTGGTTGACGATCAGGTAAAACAGCTTACATCCGATGGTTCGCATGCAAGCTTGCGGATTCATCGCGATGGAAGGAGGCGTGGATCATACAGCATACGACAGCAAGAATTCCACCGCCTACCGCTACCCAAGCTGCGTGCTGAATACCGCCGGCATCATACATGAGACCAATCATATAGGGACCGAATAATCGTCCTAGACTGCTAATTGCGCCTTCAACACCAAGGTAGAAGGGAGCGTGCGATCCGCTGCGTTCGCTGATGAAGGCAGGGATGGTAGGGGAGATCAACATCTCTCCGATGGTAATGGTAATCATGGCAAGAACAATCATCGGATAACTATGATTGATTAAGATCATGACGAAACCTGCGAAATAGAAAATGGCGCTTCCCGTTAGCTGCGAAGTTAACTGTCTCATGAAGGTCTGGTTCAACCATTTCACGAAGGGCTGTCCCACAAATATAAGTACACCATTCATAGTCCAGAGGATGCTGTACGATATCGGCTTCATGCCTTCAGAATCGAGAAACGTTGAGATCCCGGTTCCCCATATGGAATTACCGAACATGATAAATAGGGCGCCCATAGCCATAAACAAGTATAATTGATACGCCCCGAGCAATTGCCACGTTTGACTGAAGCTTGATTTTGTTTTTTTCTGCTTATGCATGTCCTCTGTCGACACATTCAAATCCATTTTGCGCATGAAAATCCAGAAGAACGTAGCGAACAAAATCGATGTCACGCCATTCATCACAAAGGTCAAATGATAGGAGAAACTTGCAATAATTCCGCTGCAAGCCGTCCCTATGGCTACACCCAGGTTATTGCCGACATAAGCAATGTTATACATTTCCCGTCTGCGATCCGCCCAACGAAAGCCGATAAACGCGGATATGGCCGGCATACTAATCGCATTGAAAAATCCAATACACGCCATCAAGCCTGCATAGATATGGAAATTGCTTGTGAACATGAGTGAGAATTGAAATAAAGACGTAATCGCAAGGGCCCATACCACTAATGTTCGCATGCCTATGCGATGAAATAAGGTGCCTCCGACAAGTTGTCCCATGATACTAGCTAAGGCTTGTCCAAGTAATACAAGCCCTGCATCCGCTGCGGAACGATGAAAGAATGAGAAAATATAAAGTGTCGTTAACGGCCACATGAATGCATTACCCAACGAATTGACGAAGCTTGCAGATACGAATACCCAAACCTCCTTGGGGAATTTTGACATATGATTTAAATTAAGATTGAGTTTCATGATCGTTCTCCTGTCTGTCCCGCCTGGTCCGAAATATATCCAACATAACATACAGATAACATAAGAAAAAGCCCTATTTGTAAAAATCATACAAAGTGAGGGATGTATGATCTTACTTCTAGGACTTTTTCTTAGAGGGTGAGGGTTTCTATCATTAACCTAGGGTTGAATCTTGGGTTGATTATTGCGCTGCGGCTACAGCTTGCAAAGTGACAGGTTCTTTCACATTGGTCGCAGATGGACGACTAGATGTACTGCTATAGGATTCGCCTGCTAATTCATATGGCAAGCATAATGGTAGACCTGTTCGAGGGTCTGTTACGATGTCTGCTTCAATGCCGAAAACTTCGCGCATCACATCGGGCGTAATCACTTCTACAGGCGAGCCGCAGGCTGTGACTTTACCGCTCTTAATCGCAACCATATGCTGCGCGAAGCGGGAGGCGTGATTCAAGTCATGGACGACCATCACGATGGTCCGCTGCTGATCCTGATTTAATTTCTCTAGAAGTTTCAATACTTCAAGCTGATGCGCCATATCTAAGAAAGTAGTAGGCTCATCCAAGAATAAGAGATCCGTGCCTTGCGCTAAAGCCATCGCAATCCATGCACGCTGACGTTGTCCGCCAGATAATTGATCGACAGGGTGATCGGCAAAAGCGGGCATACCCGTTACTTGAATCGCCCATTGGATCATTTCATGATCATCTTTACTCATACTGCCGAAGCCTTTCTGATGTGGGAAGCGGCCGTAGGAGACCAATTCTTTTACGGTTAACCCTTCAGGAGCGATCGGATTCTGCGGTAAGATCGCAAGCTGCTTCGCTACTTCGCGGGTGGATTGTCGGTGTAATGACCGCCCATCAAGAATGACCGTACCTTTCTGAGGTTTCATAATACGTGCCATTGTTTTTAAGATCGTCGATTTACCCGATCCGTTCGCACCGACAAGTGCTGTGATTTTACCTTCCGGTATCGTTAAGTTCAAGTCTTCAACAATTAAGCGCTCTTCATAAGCGATATTCAAATGTTCCGTAAATAATCGATTCATCCGTCCAGCAACTCCTTTGACCATCATCCGTTATCTATAAGTATCGAGAAACTATCATGTGTAGTAAAAGATCAAGTACGAATTTCTATGTTGATTCAAATGATAATGATTATCAACGTCAATGTCAAGAGGAGCACACAAAAAAACTGCCGGATGGCAGCGAAGAGGTTAAACATGTGAACACTTTCTGAAGCATGCGGCAGGAAGGTTACTTCGATGCCGATGATAATCACCCTTCATAAATAGCTAATATCACATGTATTCCTCACGGCCAAAGGCAGTTGTAGAATAATAGAGGCGTAGATTTACGCCTCTTGGATTTGTACTTTGTGAACTTGATCAATCGTGCCGCCGCCGAGACATAATTCACCGTCGAAGAAAACGACAGCTTGGCCTGGTGTGATGGCTTTTTGTGGTTGATCAAATGTTACTTCCATTGTATCATCCGACGTCCAAGTTAATGTCATGCCTTGATCAGGCTGACGATAGCGGAACTTCGCAGTACAACGCAGCGGCTGAGACTTATCTGCGTGACCGCTGATCCAGTTGATTCCGGTAGCTGTGAGTCCTGTGGAATAAAGACTTGGGTGTTGGTCACCTTGCACAACATATAGAATGTTCTTCTCTAGATCTTTATCTGCAACAAACCAAGGCTCGCCAGATCCGGACCCGCCAATTCCTAACCCCTGCCGTTGTCCTAACGTATAGTACATCAGACCATCATGGTCGCCTTTCACTTCACCGGTGCGAATATCGATCATTTTACCGGATTTGGCAGGCAAATAATTGCTGAGGAACTCCTTGAAATTGCGTTCGCCGATAAAGCAGACACCTGTACTGTCTTTCTTCTTCGCCGTAGCTAATCCGGCTTCTTCCGCGATTCGTCGAACTTCCGGCTTCGGCAAATGGCCAATAGGGAACATGGCCTTTGACAATTGTTGTTGATTCAGCGCATTTAAGAAGTAGGTTTGGTCTTTGTTGTTATCCACTCCGCGAAGAAGCTTGTATGTGCCGTCTTCTTCAATGACGCGCGCATAATGTCCTGTTGCGACATATTCAGCGCCGAGATCGATGGCTTTTTGCAAAAACTCACCGAATTTGATCTCGCGATTACACATGACATCCGGATTCGGCGTTCTTCCACGCTTGTACTCCTCAAGGAAATAAGAGAAGACTTTATCAAAATATTGCTTCTCGAAATTGACTGTATAGTAAGGGATTCCGATTTGTTCGCATACGCGGCGCACATCTTCCGCATCATCTTCTGCGGTGCAGTGGCCGAACTCATCCGTATCGTCCCAGTTCTTCATGAATATACCGATGACATCGTAGCCTTGTTGCTTCAGAAGCAGTGCGGTAACCGATGAGTCGACGCCGCCTGACATCCCTACAACGACACGAGTGTTCGCTATTGAATTCGACATAGTTATCACCATTTTTCCTGTATTATCTTAGAGGTTGTTCATTTTTTTTGAACATTCACTCAATATCACCTTGTATTGTAACATAACATTCGTAAATCTTCGAACCGCGGTTTGGAAAATCTGTGTTATGATGAACATTCTTGTGAATATGTTGATGTTTTTTTGCCCATAACGATGATAAATGTGTTAACATAAACAAAGGTGTGTTATTGGAATAATCGGAATACCATGATATTGAATTTTAATGTGAATGAGAGAGGTGCTCTTTTTGAAAATATCTACGAAAGGCCGTTACGGGCTAACGATTATGATGGAATTGGCAGCTAAGTTTGGTGATGGTCCAATATCATTAAAAAGTATTGCGGAGAAAAATCAATTATCAGAGCATTATTTAGAACAGCTTGTTGCTCCATTGCGTAATGCAGGACTTGTAAAAAGTATTCGCGGCGCATACGGCGGCTATATTCTAGCGAAAGAACCTGAACAAATCACGGCTGGAGATGTAATTCGCGTCCTTGAAGGACCGATCTCGCCGGTTGATTTCACTGAGGAAGATGATCCCGCAAAACGTGATTTGTGGTTGCGTATTCGTGATGGCATTGCCGAAGTGTTAGATTCAACAACATTAGCGGATTTAATCGCATTTAAAGATGAGGGCGCGTTAGATAATTATATGTTCTACATTTAATTGACGCCTTACGATACAGCTCTGTTAGAAGCAGGTGAAGGAAATGTCTTATATCTATTTAGATCATGCAGCAACGACGCCTATGCATCCCGAGGTGATCGAGGAAATGACCCGTTACATGCGGGAACATTTCGGGAACGCATCAAGCGTTCATCGCGTAGGCCGTGAAGCCAAACATTACTTAAATCAAGCACGAGATCGGATTGCAGCAAGACTTCATTGTCAGCCGAACGAAATCGTGTTTACTTCAGGTGGAACGGAGAGCGACAATATGGCGCTCTTCGGCGCTGTATCGTACGAACGGGATCGCAGCGGGAAGAATCATATCATAACCTCTCAGATCGAGCATCATGCGATTCTGCATACCTGTGCGCAGCTTGAGCGTATGGGAATGGAAGTTACTTACGTTCCTGTTGATGCGACGGGGCGAGTAGATGTGGCGGATATCGAAGCTGCCATACGACCTGAGACCTTATTGATTAGTATTATGTATGGGAATAATGAAGTAGGGACTGTACAACCCATTCGTGAGATTGGTACATTAGCCCGTGCTAGAGGAATTAGATTTCACGTAGACGCCGTGCAAGCGTTAGGAGCTTGTTTATTTGACGTATCCGAATTACCTGTAGACCTCATGAGTTTTTCCTCCCACAAAATTAATGGACCTCAAGGTGTTGGGGCGCTGTATATGGCTCGCAGCACAACCGTTGATCCTCTTCTGTTCGGGGGCTCTCAGGAACGCAAACGCAGATCTGGCACAGAGAATATCGCCGGAATTTTGGGCTTTGCGAAAGCCGTGGAGCTAGCGACAGATTCACTAGACGATAAAATTCATACTACCTCACATTTACGATCGACTATGTTCCAGCTGCTACAGTCTCAACTTGGCACAGAACGTGTCGTACTCAATGGACATCCTACGGAATGTCTGCCGCATATTTTAAATGTTAGCTTACTAGGAGCTCCGACAGAGACCATGTTGATGAACCTGGATATGGAAGGTATTGCGGCTGCAAGCGGCTCTGCATGTACTTCCGGATCGCTAGAAACATCACATGTTCTTCAAGCCATGCATCTTTCTGATGAAGTTTTGCAATCGGCTGTACGTTTTAGCTTTGGTTTGGGCAATACTATAAAAGATGTGGAATTTACCGTCCAAAAAATTGCAACCATTTTGAGTCGTATGCGTAAATAAAGTTAAGGATTACTCTGTGGACAAGGAGGGACAAGCATTCCACATCTTTCGGAGAACAACTAGGCGACAGTCATTGGCTGATTGCTAGGTGTTCAGATGGTATTACCGAACGAGGAGGGACCTCTTTAGCACCATGAAACTGCTGGAAATGATCGGCTTACCCATTTATGAAGTGGATACGGGCAAAAGGATTGGAAGAGTTCAAGATTTTCATGTGGATGCCCGTTGGGATATTGAAGGGATTGAACTTGAACCGAGGAAATTGTTCTCGTCTACCATTCTCATGGTGCCTTGGCACGAGATTATGGCTTGCGGTGAAGATGCTGTAATGATTAAGAATAAACAGGCGATTCAGAAGAAGAACGCCGTCGATATACAATACACACTCATGTGCGGAGATCACAAATTACGTGATCTTCCGCTCTTAACACCCGATGGTAATCAACTCGGCCGCGTTGTCGATGTTTATTTTGACCATAATATGGGGAATACAATAAGAGGGTTAGAAATTACGGATGGTTTTATTTCAGATCTCATCGAAGGTCGTAAGTGGCTCCGGGTCACGGATGTGCTTACAATTGGCCAAGATGCCATCATGGTTCCAGTTGATAGTGAGCAACGTCTGGAGAAAATCATTACTTCTGTTAATGGATAGGTGAATTTTATGATGAGATGCCCAAATTGCAACTCCAAGGATATCGGCAAGATTGGTTCTCACCAATTTTATTGCTGGGGATGCTTTATTGAGCTAACCGTGAACGGAGAAAAGATGTCGGTGTTTCAAGTGGAAGAGGACGGAACGCTGAGCTCATTGGATGATCTGTTTTTTGGAGAGGAAATGCCACAAGAATTCCCTTCGGTTCAGGTATCGCCGTAGCTTGGGAAATATAGATGTGAAATCATGCCCTTGTCCCGTGTGTTTGCAATGCGCAACCGTCACAGGAGAAGGGTTTTTGCTCTGCATTGAGGGGGTTAATTTTCCGGTCGGCTACATATACTGAAGGATATGCTAGTCCGAACGGTGGGGATACGAAATCGTGGAGCGATTTACCAAAAGCAAGTTTTTCGTCTATAGTGTCTTTACGTTGCTTGGTTTAATGATTTTGTACATGCTGCTGCTCATCAAACCTATTTTCGTGGAGATTTTTCAATTTTTGAAGGCTGTGATTACGCCCTTTTTGATTTCTATCATTATCGCGTATGTGTTGAATCCGATTGTCACCTTATTAAAAGATCGCAAAGTACCCAGAACAATGGCGGTACTGCTGATCTATGCGGTGTTCTTAACATCGCTTACCGTGATTCTTATGAATGTCATTCCGATGTTCATGAAACAGCTGCAAGAATTGAACGAGCATATGCCAGAGTTAAGCATGAAGGCGCAGAGCATTGTGCATGATTTGAATCATTCCGTGTTACCGCCGAGCATTCGTTTAGGGATATTTAATTGGTTGGGACAGCTAGAGAGCAAGTTGGCGCACACGATCTCCGATCTGATGAGCAACCTTGGGGCAACGCTTAATTTGCTGATGGTTGCGTTTATCGTACCATTTCTGATCTTTTATATTCTAAAAGACTTCGAGGTGTTCGAGCGGGCCGTTATACTCTATGTTCCACGCTCCCATCGCAAGCAGATTGTCAAACTGATGAAAGATATCGATCAAGCCCTGGGCAATTATATTAGAGGTCAGTTTCTCGTCTGTCTTATTGTAGGAATTCTTGCGTACATCGGATATTGGATCATTGGCATGCCGTATCCGCTGCTATTAGCCAGCGTTGTAGCGGTCTTTAATATTATCCCCTATCTAGGTCCCTTCTTCGGTGCGGCACCGGCCATTCTGATGGCGTTCATGGTTTCTTGGAAAATGGTGCTGTTCGTCGTGATTGTCAATACGATATGCCAAATCCTCGAAGGAAATGTTATTTCGCCGCAGGTGGTAGGTCGCACATTGCATATGCATCCGTTGCTCATCATTTTTGCCTTGTTGGTCGGCGGTGAAATCGCAGGTGTCATTGGGCTGATTCTTGCCGTTCCATTATTTGCGGTAATGAAAGTTATTCTGCAGCATTTCTTCGCGTATTACGTCAAAAGAAAGACGATTTAAGGGCGAATTTGACAGGATTGGGCTTCGCCGATATACTTTTAATGATAATGAGATTATCTATGAAATAACATGAAATACGTTGATGAAATCAAGTAAGTCGCACCCATATCCAGAGAGTGAATTCCTTCTCGGCAGGTTCATCGTCAGATGTTCTGCTGCGTCGGCTGAGAGAATTGACCATGAAGGACGACTGAACGCTAATTTCGGAGTGCGAATGAACTTCGCCGGGTAGTTCCGTTACCAACTTTACGAGGAGATCGTTCGAGAGAAATCGGACGATAACCAGGGTGGTACCGCGATCATTCGTCCCTGTTTTATTTGGGGGACGATTTTTTGTGTTTTGGTGGTGTGAACCCCCTGAATCTAGGCGAGTGCGAACCCCCTAAATCCCCCTTCTCGAAGGGGGACCCCAAAGGGTTTCCCTCTGGACACCCAAAGTTTGTCTAGGGAGAGAGAGCGGCGTGCTTGGTGGAGGTTGTGTGCTGAGACCGCTACTGTCCTTCGGACTCGCTTGAACTTGGGTGCAAGACTCGTGGGTAACGCTCCGAAGAAGGGCAATGAACCTGCGTACTCGTTGTACGGCGTTCATTGTCATAAAAGACTTGAGAGCGTTGCTCTGAAGAGGAGCCATGAACCTGTGTACTGATGTACTACGTTCATGGTCATGAAAGACTCGTGGGTAAAGCTCCGAAGAATGGCAATGAACCTGCGTACTGATGTACTACGTTCAAGGTGAGGAAAGACTCGTGAGTGATGCTCCGATGGGTCGCCATGAACCTGTGTACTGGTGTACTACGTTCATGGTCGTGCAAGACTCGTGGGTAACGCTCCGAAGAATGGCAATGAACCTGCGTACTCGTTGTACGGCGTTCATTGTCATGACACACCGTTATTATCGAACGGTGTGAGGTGGGCTTAACGAGGGGATGGGTGAAGATAGCGGAGCGGCTGAAATTGTTCTGCAGAAGCGTTAGCGTTCGCCTTTGTGATCGGATTTCAACCCTATCAGGGTTCATCCAATCAAGGAAATCCGGGAACAAGAGCGATCGGAAGAACAATTCACCCATCGCCCTTAGCGGTTGACATCCTGCGCCCACCCACACCTACTTATAAAACTACATTTTAATATGGAGGTAACTACCGATGAAAGCTAGTGAAATTCGGTCCAAATGGTTAGAGTTCTTTGCAAGTAAAGGTCATAATATTGAACCTAGTGCTCCGCTTGTTCCACACAACGATCCTTCGTTGCTATGGATTAACGCAGGGATGGCGCCGCTGAAGCCATATTTTGACGGCCGCGTGAAACCAGAGAATCCACGCATCGCGAATTCACAGAAATGTATCCGTACCAATGATATTGAGAACGTAGGCAAAACACGTCGTCACCACACGTTCTTCGAAATGTTAGGGAACTTCTCCATCGGCGACTACTTCAAAGAAGAAGTCATCACATGGGCATGGGAATTCCTAACGGATAAGAAATGGATCGGGTTTGATCCAGAACGCCTCTCCGTTACGGTATACCCTGAAGATGAAGAAGCTTTCAAGCTATGGAATGAGAAGATCGGTATTCCTGCAGAACGTATTTATAAGACAGAAGATAACTTCTGGGATATCGGCGAAGGCCCTTGCGGACCTTGTACAGAAATTTTCTACGACCGCGGCGAGAAATACGGAGATCTATCGGATCCAGAATGTACCCCAGTAGGCGAGAACGAACGCTTCCTTGAAGTATGGAACTTGGTGTTCTCTCAATTTAACCATAACAAGGACGGCAGCTTTACGCCGCTTCCGAATAAGAACATTGATACAGGCGCAGGTCTAGAGCGCTTTGCTTCGATATTGCAAGATGTGGATTCGAACTTTGACACGGACCTATTCCAACCGATCATTCAAGCGGCTTGCCAAATTGCGAATGTGAAATATGGTGAGAATACAGAAGTGGATGTTGCATTAAAAGTTATCGCTGACCATGTGCGTACCGTTGCTTTCTCCGTTGGGGATGGCGTGCTTCCTTCGAATGAAGGTCGCGGTTATGTCATTCGTCGTTTGCTGCGTCGCGCAGTTCGTTACGGCAAAGTACTGGGCATGGACCGTCCGTTCATGTACCAACTCACTTCGGTCGTAGGCGATGTCATGGGCGTATACTATCCGGAAGTCGTAGAGAAACGCGAGTTCATCGAGAAAGTCATTCGTACGGAGGAAGAACGCTTCCACGAAACATTGTCAGACGGCTTAGCGATCCTATCGGATCTTAGCAAGAAGGCGAAGCAAGATGGCGTGACGGAAATTAGCGGTACAGAAGCTTTCAAATTATATGATACGTACGGATTCCCGTTCGACTTAACGGAAGATTATGCTTCAGAACATGGCCTTACCGTAGACCGCGCAGGCTTCGACGCTGCGATGCAAGAACAACGCGATCGTGCACGTGCAGCTCGTCAAGAGACCGAAAGTATGAAAGTGCAAGGCGGCGTCCTGTCTGATTTTACGTCTAAAAGTGAGTTTGTTGGATATAATGAATTGGAGATTCCAGCAAAAGTGATCGGGATTATTATGGAGGATGCTTGGGCAGATCTTGCTGAAGAAGGTCAAAGCTGCCAAGTCATTCTAGATCGTACACCATTTTACGCTGAGAGCGGCGGACAAATTAGTGATTTAGGTACATTAACCAATGACGCGGTATCGGCTCAAGTGGAAGGTGTATTCAAAGCGCCGCAAGGCCAGCATGTTCAACTTGTAACGGTTCAATCCGGCACACTCCGTGTTGGAGACACGGTTCAAGCGACTGTACGTAAAGCGGCAAGAGAAGATATTATTAAGAACCATACAGCAACACACTTGCTTCACCGTGCATTAAAAGATGTGTTAGGCGAGCACGTTAATCAAGCGGGTTCTTTAGTGGAAGCGGATCGTCTTCGCTTTGACTTCTCGCATTTCGGAAGTATTACAGCAGAAGAGCTTGCAGATATTGAACGTCGTGTGAACGAGCAAATCTGGAAGGGTACGAATGTTGTAATTGAGCAAAAGCCTATTGCTGAAGCGAAATCGATGGGCGCCATGGCACTATTCGGTGAAAAATACGGTGACGTCGTTCGTGTCGTTCAAGTAGGTTCATACAGTATTGAGCTATGCGGTGGATGCCATGTAAGCAATACATCACAAATTGGATTGTTCAAATTGGTTAGCGAGAGCGGTATTGGATCGGGTGTGCGAAGAATTGAAGCCTTAACGGGCCGTCATGCGTATAAGTATATGGATGAGCAGTTAGATGTGCTCAAACAAAGCGCTTCTCTCTTAAAATCGAATATTAACGATGTGCCTAAACGTTTGGATGCGTTGTTCGGACAAATTAAAGAATTACAACGTGAGAATGAATCCCTTCAAGCCAAATTAGGCAGCATTGAAGCGGGTCAATTAACGAATCAATTGAAACAAATCGGTGACGTACAGCTTCTTGCAGCGAAAGTGAATGCGAATGGTATGGATGCGCTTCGCGGTGTAGCAGATGAGCTCAAAGCGAAGTTTGAGTCAGCGATCCTCGTGCTTGGCGCAGTTGCAGAAGATAAAGTCAACCTTGTTGTATCCGTGTCTCCGGATCTTGTCAAGCGCGGCTACCATGCGGGTAAACTTATCAAAGAAATCGCAGCGATTTGCGGCGGTGGCGGCGGTGGACGTCCTGATATGGCACAAGCTGGCGGTAAAGATCCATCCAAATTGGAAGAAGCACTCACATTTGCCACGGAACTTGTTACAAAACAAGCACAGTAGCGTGAAGATTGATTTTATTGTGAGTAGCAATGTGTTATGATAGGGAGAAAGCTTTGGAATTGAAGTGAAGGTGGTGTTGGCGATGGAGTCGATGGATAAAACGATGAAGTTTAACGTCAAGGCAGAAGAAGAAGAGTTTACTTCGCAGGAAATTCTTCTGAAGGTGTATGATGCTTTGATGGAGAAGGAGTATAACCCGATCAATCAAATTGTAGGGTATTTATTGTCCGGGGACCCTGCTTATATTCCTCGTCATAACAATGCTCGAAGCTTAGTACGAAAGAAAGAGCGAGATGAGCTGATTGAAGAGCTCGTGCGTTCTTACTTACATCAGCATCGATAACAGGAGTACGAGAAATGAACAAAATTCTTGGTCTGGACTACGGGGACCGTAGAATCGGTATTGCCGTTAGCGATATTTTCGGATGGACAGCCCAAGGGCTGGATGTCATCGATCGAAAACGTGAAGGCAATGAGCTGAAACGGATCGAGGAAATCATTCAAGCAAATGAAATCGGTGAGATTGTGCTTGGTTTACCGAAGAACATGAATGGAACGATCGGCCCCCGCGGCGAAATTTGTATGGCATTTGCCCAAACGTTGCAAGAAACTTTTAACTTACCTGTTCACCTTTGGGATGAGCGACTGACAACCGTTTCTGCGGAGCGTACACTAATCGAAGCAGATATGAGCCGCAAGAAGAGAAAGCAAGTCGTGGATAAGCTGGCAGCAACGTTGATTTTGCAAAACTATTTGGATTCTAAAATGAAAAGGTGAGGGTGATTGCAGATGACAAAGGACAATGAAGTACAAATCGATGAACCGGAAATTATTTATATTCCTGATGACGAGGGCAATGAAGAAGAATTCGAAGTCATCATGAAATTTGAAGTAGATGGCTCCGACAATAAGTATATGATGGTTGTGCCGATGGAATCAGACGATGAGGACTCCGAAGAGGTGTATGCCTTCCGTTATGAGGAAGACGGCGACGACTTGAAATTGTATATTATCGAAGACGAAGAAGAGTGGCAAGTGGTTGAGGAAACCTTCAATACGCTAGTCGGTGAGCTAGAAGAGGAGAATTAAAACTATGAGTTATTATCAGTTAAGAGATGTCGTGTATTCGAACCGTCTTGTTGAAGCCTTCGGCAATGATATCGAGCTAACAGATGATCAGGGGCATGCCATTGTATATCGTCTACTGAAGGAGTTTCAATTAGGAGCACAAGGTTATGCCGTGCTTCAAAGCGATGCAGACCCGCATGGTGAGGTTGAGATTTTCCGTATTTCAACATCCGCCGAGGGAACACCGGAGCTAGAAACCATTGAGGATGATGATGAGTGGGAGAACATCTCAGAACTGTATGATGAACTTACACTCCCAGATGCCATTGACGAGCCCTAGAACACGATTGAAACTTCATTTATAATGAGAAAAGAGCGGAATCTTTCCGCTCTTTTTGGTGGTTAATGATCCACATACATCTGTGGTATACTTTCAAGAGTTTTTACCACTGTAGAATTTATAAAAGTTTAAGGGGGGATGATGAACAGAATGAAGAAGCTGGGGTGTATGGTTCTCGTCATTTTGCTGATCATCGTAATAGGTGGAGCAGGATATGGCTGGTTACAAATGCAGCCAACCGCAAAGAGCGAACAAGCGATTGAAATTCAAATCCAACAAGGGATGGGAACTTCAAAAATCGCAGATTTGTTAGATCAAGAGGGACTCATAAAAAATAGCTTGTTATTTAAAGTATATCTGAAAACGAAAAATGAAGGAAAATCCTTCAAAGCGGGTAAGTATGCGATGACACCAGGGATGACGTATGATGAGATTATTAAGAAGCTTAATACCGGGGATGTCATTCCCGATGAAGTGATTCGATTCACGATTCCTGAAGGATACACAGTCATCCAAATGGCTGAAAAATTAAGTACAGAGCATGGGCTGAATAAAGATGAGTTCTTGAAACTCGCAAACGAACCAGCCGTGTTCACCTCTGCAGAGACAGGTTCGATTCCTTCAGAAGCACCGCTGCTTCATCGGTTAGAAGGTTATCTATTCCCGGAAACGTATGAACTTAAAAAGGGGAGTACGGAGAAGGATATTATTCAGCGAATGCTGGATGAATTAGATAAGAAAGTGAAACAGCTTCCTACGGGTTGGGAGCAGCAAATGAAAGAACACAATTTGGATTTCCACCAGTTGATGACCGTAGCTTCCTTGATTGAGAGAGAAGTTGTTGTAGATTCGGAGCGCGGACTTGTGGCAGGTGTGATTTATAATCGTCTGAAGCAGAATAAACCGTTGCAAATTGATGCAACCATTCAGTATCTGTTCGATAAGCCGAAGGATCGATTATTCAATAAAGATTTGAAAATCGAGAGTCCATACAATACCTACCTGCACGATGGTTTACCGCCAGGTCCGATCGCAAGTCCAAGTCTGGCTTCTATTGAAGCAGCACTGAATCCGACGCCATCCAAATATTTGTACTATGTAACCAAAAAAGACGGTACGCAGACCCATTTATTCGCGGAGACCTATAAGCAGCATTTAGCGAATATTAAAAAGAGTAAGGAAACAGCACAATAAGGTGAATGGAAAGACCATGAGGTGAATATAGACAATGACCAAAAAACCGGAATTACTCGTGACTGCGGGTTCCTTGGAACAATTGCAGAAATATATGCAAGCCGGCGCAGATGCCGTGCTCGTTGGAGAACAGAAATACGGGATGCGCCTTCCGGGCGACATGACACTCGCTCATATTCGTGAGGCGGTGCAACGAGGTAAGGAAGCAGGCGTAAAGATTTATGTGGCAGTAAACAATATTATGGATAACCAAGTACTTCATGAGCTTCCCGCCTATCTCACAGCTTTGCAAGAAGCAGGTGTGGATGCGATTGTATACGGAGATCCGTCCGTTCTGATGACAGTACGGGAAGCAGCTCCGCAATTACCATTACATTGGAATGCAGAAATGACCTCCACGAATTATAAGACAGCGACGTATTGGGCGAAGCGTGGAGCTAAGCGTGTAGTTCTTGCGCGTGAACTGAATATGGATCAAGTATTGGAAATGAAAGAGCAGCTGCCAAACATGGAAGTGGAAGTTCAAGTTCACGGCATGACGAACATTTATCATTCGAAGCGGAACTTGGTGAAGAGCTATATGTCCCACCAGAATGTGCGGAATCATGACGCTGTGGAGGTTCATGGGGAGGATCTAACGATAGATCGCGGACTATTCCTCATTGAACAAGAACGTCAAGAAGAGAAATATCCCATCTATGAAGATATAAACGGTACGCATATCATGAGTTCGGATGATATTTGTATGCTCGAGAATATTCATGAATTGCTTGAAGGCCGTATCGATAGTCTGAAGATTGAATGTTTGCTGAAATCCGATCGATATAACGAAACAATCATTCGCAGTTATCGTCTGGCAATTGATGCGTATACTGCCGATCCTGAGAACTATGAGTTCCAACCCGAATGGTTAGAAGCCGTTCAAGAAGTACAAGACCCCGAGCGCGAGCTAAGCTACGGATTTTTCTATAAAGAGCAAGTCTATTAAGAAGTTGTCTTCGGACACAGATGAAGAGCAAGAGGTGCAAACAATGTTAACGAGTGAAAAACCGAAATTAAAGGGCAAACGAAATCGGCTTGATAAACCGGAATTGCTTGCTCCGGCAGGTAATTTGGAAAAACTGAAATTTGCGATCCATTATGGAGCAGATGCGGTGTATATCGGAGGCCAGAAGTATGGTCTTCGATCGAATGCAGACAACTTCAGCTTTGAAGAAATGCGTGAAGGTGTTGAATTTGCGAAGAAATACGGCGCAAAAGTGTTCGTCGCAACGAATATTTATGCGCATAACGAGGATATCGAAGGTATTGAAGAATACCTGCGTAATTTATATGATGCAGGCATTTCCGCAATTATTGCGGCAGATCCGGCTATTATAGAGACAGCGCAGCGCGTCGTACCGGGCCTTGAAGTTCACGTAAGTACGCAGCAATCCATCATGAACTGGCAGACCGTGAAGTATTGGAAAGAAGAAGGCGCTCCGCGGGTGGTCCTGGCACGTGAGACTAGCCTGGAAGAGATTTATGAGATGAAGCAGCATGTGGATATTGAGATCGAGGCGTTCATTCATGGTGCCATGTGTTCTTCCTATTCAGGTCGTTGTGTATTATCAAATCATTTCACGGATCGTGATTCCAATCGCGGGGGATGCTGTCAATCTTGTCGTTGGAAATATGACTTGTTCGAAGATGGACGAGCTGATCTGGACGAGCTCATTAGTGAAAAAGAAGCAGGTCAAGACTCCGTACTGGAGCAATTCAAAGTCGGGATCACACAGCTTCCGTTGTTCCAGAAAGAAGATAATCCGTTCTCGATGGGATCAAAAGATCTTTGTATGATCGAACACTTGCCGGATCTGATTGAAGTCGGCGTGGACAGCTTCAAGATTGAAGGAAGAATGAAGTCGATTCACTATGTTGCAACGGTCGTGAACGTATACCGCCAGGTTATCGATTCTTATATGGCAGATCCCGATAATTATGTCTTGAAGCCGGAATGGATTGAAGAAATCAACAAAGCGGCTAACCGCCCGCTGAACACGGGATTCTTCTACGATACACCCGATCATGAAGACCATATTTATGAACCGGAAGAGAAAGCTGCACCTTACGACTTCGCAGGACTTGTCATGGATTACGATGCGGAGACAGGGATCGCGACGATTCAGCAGCGTAATCACTTTAAACCGGGACAAATCGTGGAGTTCTTCGGACCGAATGGAACATTCTTCAAACAGACGATTGAAGAAATCTGGGATGAGTCTGGAGCCCCACTTGATGCGGCGCGCCACCCATTACAACGTGTACGTATTAAGGTCCAAGAGCCTGTACAATATTTTGATATGATGCGGAAAAAGAACGGGAAATAAGGAATAACAAGAGCCTTCGATCATGGATCGGAGGCTTTTCTTTAACATATTTTATTTTTTTGTAAAAATAGCAAAGGTTTTTGTCTAATAGTGCCGAAGAAATATATATAGAAATATATAGGTAAAGGATGGTGCAGTTGGATGCACGCTCAACCGAAGTTAAAAGTGACCTTCAAAAATCCTTTTAAATCCGTTGGTCTCAAGCTTTTTATCATCTTTTTTGTCAGCAGCATTGTATTCGTCTTGGGGATCGGGCTCTATTCCTACTCACAGTCAAAGACCATCATTAAAGAACAGTCATCCGAAGCGAATTACCAGACGATGGTACAAGCTCGGGAGAAACTGGATCTGATCTTTAGTAAATACGAAGATCTCTCAATGCAATTACTAATGAGCAAAGAACTACAAGAGAACCTGAACATTTCGATTTCAAGCGGCGAAAGCGATTACAACAAATTCTCTGCTTCCAAGAAAGTTTCTGATATTTTGCAGCAATTTTCAGTGACGAATGCGAGTATTTCCGGAATTTCGTTGATTCCGATGAAAGGAGACACTCACATTGAGTCTACGAATGGAACCGGAGCGAACGTAGAAGAGATCCGGAAGAAAGACTGGTTCATTGATGCGCTGAAAGCCAACGGAAGAACCGTGTATATACCTACGCAAACAGGCAGGTTGATAGGGGGTTCGCAAGAACAGACTTTTGGAATGGCACGCCAGCTTAAAGATGTATTATCCGGCCGTACTTCGCATGTGCTGTTGATTGAACTCAAAGTCAGTGAAATTGGGAAAAACCTGACATCGATTAATTTAGGTGACGGCAGTGATCTTTTATTGCTTGGACTGGATAATCAGGTCGTATATTCCCAAAAGCCCGAGCTAATTACCCAAAAGTCAGCATTGGTTCTGCCGGAGGCGCAAGAAGCGAATCAAGGCGCTAGCGCAACGGTTACGAACGAGACAGGTAAAGACTTTCTTGTATCCTATAGTCCATTGGCTGCAAGCGGATGGAAATTAGTTAGTGAAGTACCCGTGAAGAAGCTTGTTGAAAAAGCAAGTTACATCTTTAACATTACGATCATATCAGCCGTGATTGCGACGATTGTTGCCGCATTGGTGGGACTATGGGTTGTGGGTATGGTCGGTAGACCATTAAACCATTTGCGTAATCTGATGAATCAAGGGGCTAACGGCAACTTAGCCGTACGAACCAAGATTAAGACCGAAGATGAGATTGGTCAACTATCCAGAGGGTTTAACGAGATGATGGATAATATTACGTCACTCGTGCAGCATACGAGTCAATCAGCATCAGATGTACTACATACCGCATCAGAATTAAGTGATGCATCGAAGAAAACCGCGATATCTGCAAGAGAGATTGCCGTGGCGACCGAAGAAATTGCCAATGGCGCGTCAAATCTGGCTGTAGAGGCCGAGCGTGGTAATGATCTAACGATAACGATTGGTACGAATATGAGCAAGGTCATCGAGTCCAATATGGAGATGGGTACCGCTGCTTCCGAAGTCGAACGCGTCAGTGAACAAGGGATATCCCATATGAACACCTTGACGGAGAAGACGAGTTTGACGGAAGAAATGGTTAGATCGTTGGTTCAAAAAGTAAATGCATTGAAAGAAAGCACGAACTCGATTCGTAAGATTCTTGATGTATTAAGCAATATGACGAAGCAGACTAATATTCTATCGCTGAATGCGACGATCGAGGCCTCTCGTGCCGGCGCTGCAGGGAAGGGATTTATGGTCGTCGCGGACGAAATTCGCAAACTCGCTGACCAGTCAAGACAATCCATCAGTATCGTCGGGGAGATTACAGATAAAATTTCCGGGGAAATTGTCGAAACGGTCGATGTACTGTCTACGGCTTATCCGATTTTCCAAGAGCAAATTCTTTCTGTACGGGAAGCGAACGAAATTTTCTGGACGGTTCAAGGTCAGATGGGCGGCTTCATTCAACAATTAGATCAAACGACGGATTCCATTCAACAGCTCGATCAATCACAGGCAACACTTGCAGAAGCCATGAGCAACGTCAGTGCTGTGGCGGAAGAAGCGTCTGCGACGTCGGAGGAAGTAGCTTCATTGAGTAACGAGCAATTGAGTGTAAGCAGTAACTTAATTGACCTATCGAATAAGCTTGAAGAGGTATCTACGCGTTTGAAAGAAACCTTGTCTCGTTTTACATTATAAGATTCACAACGATGACCTGTCTGAGGATACTCAGACAGGTTTTTTCGCGTTGGAATGGTAATACTGATGAGATCGACGAATGGATGAACGGAGCGATCTGCATGTTTACGGAGAAACGTAGAATTTTTATTAGCCTCATGGTATTAACCCTGATCTTTACCTGTATTGCAGGAAGGATTGCATGGATGCAATTGCGTGTCTATGAAGCTCCAACAACAACCGGGAAAAGTATCGCTCAATTATCTGTGTTGCAACGCGAACGTGGAATTGTACTCGATAGCGGCCGCGGAAATTTTTATGACCGAAAGGGTCTACCGCTCACAGGAAAGTCGGTACCTGTCCTGGTTCTATTTCCTATCCATGCATCCTCTCGTGGCAGTCTTGAACAACAACATCAACTCGCGAAAGTTTTGCATATATCGTATGAAGCTCTGAACCTGTATTGGAAGCAATTGAAAGCACCAGAGATTTGGAGACAAGCAGGTCAGGATGAACCTCATCAGCTTACCTCCCAGGAGATCCAGCAAATTGAATCCTTAACATTGAACGGCATCCGGGTCTTGTCCTACCAAATGAGATATGGGGCAACTGCCGTTGCCAAGCAATGGTTAGGATTCGTTGCACAGCAGCCAAAACTTGTGCAAGATCAAGCTGCGAACGGGCTCAACCGCTGGAAGACAGCATTGGTCACACCGATCGGCGCCGCGGGGTTAGAACGGACATTTGATCCCTTCTTACGCGGGGTGGGGCCTACAACAGTAACCTATTTCGTTGACGCCGCCAAACGGCCTTTACTAGGGTTAGATACGCGCATGACGAAGCCGGATAACCCTTTTTATCCTTTGCAAGTGATGACGACGATTGACTCTTCAATACAAACCAAGTTAGAGGCTTACGCCGATCGTTCAGGATTGAAGAAAGGGGCAATCGTTGTCCTTGATGCGTATACTGGTGATATCATCGCGATGGTGTCCAAACCGACATTTGATCCGAGTCACGTCGATCCGAAGAATCAAGATTGGGGAAATCGCGGGACGAAGGCGCTAGTCCCAGGGTCCATTTACAAAGTCGTGACGGCTGCGGCTGCGCTTGAGACGATCAAGGGGATAACACAAGCAACGTTCGAGTGCCACGGAGATTATGGGAAGTATGGATTCTCTTGCTGGAAAGAAGGCGGGCATGGATTAGAAACGTTGGAGGAAGGGTTTGCGAATTCTTGCAATATCGTATTCGCGACGATCGGAGAGCATCTAGCACCAGAGGTATTGGCTCGTTACGCTTCCATGTTAGGGTTATCCCGAACCATAGGATGGCAGGCTGACGCATTTATGGATCAACGGAATTTCAAACAACTTGACGGGGAAGAAGCGGGGCGTGTATTTACGAATAACCCGATCGATGGGGGTGTCATGGTACAATCTTCTGTTGGGCAACGCGACGTTCTGGTATCCCCATTACAGGCTGCCAATATGGTCGTAACCCTATTGAATGGCGGACAGGTTCATGCGCCAAGAATCGTGAAGGAGATTCGGTATGCGAATGGTCAGCTTATGTCCACTTTAGAATCACATTTAGCCCCCTCGCCGTATGGATCGATTCGACCCGAGACAGCACAAGAAATTGCACATTGGATGCAAGAAGTTGTGACGGAAGGGACAGGAACTTCTTTATTGAAGGCGAAATGGCAAGTAGCTGGAAAATCAGGAACCGCGCAGGTAAAGAAGCCAGGGCATTCCTCGACGAACCATTGGTTTATCGGATATGGCCCTGTTGCTTCTCCACGCTACGCGGTTGCCGTGGTTAGCGAGAATCGGCCTGTGACAGGCTCGAATCAAGCAACATTTTTATTTCGTGGTGTCATGGATATCTTGGCTGATCACAGCCTCTGATCCATCGAATTCTTCTTTTGGCATTCGAATCCAGCGTTTGATATAGCCTTGGTCCATCAGCGCTTTAATAAGAATGAGCAGGATTGGCGATAATACTAATCCAGCGACGCCGAACAAGGATAGTGAAATCATCATACAGGAGAGCATCGTAAAAGCAGATACGCCCAGTGTATTCCCTGTGATTTTAGGCTCCATGATTTGCCGGACCAGCATCACGATTCCAAGAACTACAAGCAACCAGATCGCAAGGCTCGTATTCCCGACAATGAATAGATAAATAACCCATGGAATAAAGAGTACTGGTACACCTACTAATGGCAGTAAATCCAGTAAGGCAGAGATCAGCGCGAGTGTGAAAGCGTTGGAGACATTAAGTGCGATCAACCCGACGAAAATACCTACAAACGTGATCGAAATTAATTTAAATTGAGCTTTGATGTAGATTCCTAGACCTCGGAACACATTTTCTCGCAAGAAAATAAATGCGTTTTTGAACGTTCGGGGCGTTTTCTCATTCGCCAGTATCTGCCAAGACTTAATTTCTGTACTTAAGAAATAAGCAAGAATAATCCCGATACCGAAGTTCACCAAGAAGGAGGAGAAGGATTGTAAGTAACTAAGCATTGTATTCAATACGGAGATCCCGATAGTGGATGCTTTGCCTGCCATAGAACCTAAGTATTTGTTAATATTCGCGAGGACATCTGGCGGCAATAAATTTGCTTTGTGTTGAAAATCAATAATGATGGTATTCAACGTCCCTTTGAACGCATCACTGTAGTCAGGCAATTTGTCAATAAGACTGGAAATCTGTGCGATGAGAATCACGCTTAAGCCGAAGAAAACACTCAGCAGCAGTAAAATAAATACCAAGACGGATATAGCTGAAGCAATGGCTTTTTTGATACCCCGCCGATGCAGAAATTTGGCAAGTGGTTCAATGATCAGATAAATGATAAAAGATAAAAATATAGGTGTAGCGATTTTATACAAATAACTGAACAGTGACATGGTTAAGTACACCGTAAGAATAATTAAACCAATGTCAAATGCGGTTTTCCAATATTTTTTGTAAAAAGGTAACAACTACGCAAACCTCCCTAAATTCTTTAAGAAATGTATACAATTGATTGTACACTATTTTCAAAATTAATGCCTATTTTTTGCACCTGTATGATACAATAATAGAAGCTCATTTGAAAAGTGGGGAAATGTACATGGAAAATTTGGTTCTATGGTGTTTCTACATTTTAACGTTTTATGCGTTTCTCCCAGGCGTGTTCAGTCGTATTTTTGGATTTCGAGTGTTCAAAAGAGGGCAGAGCGAGCGGGAAATATGCTTAACTTTTGATGACGGACCGGACGCCCATTACACGGAAGAGTTGCTCGATTTGCTCAAAAGGTTTGATGCAAAGGCGACTTTTTTTGTTGTTGGGGTGAATGCGGAAAAAAATCCCGCAGTGATCAAGCGAATTCATGATGAAGGGCATTTGATTGGGATTCATAATTACGTTCACAAAAGTAATTGGTTCATGCGACCAGGCACCGTTCGTAAGCAAATCAAGAAAACGACGGACATCATCCATCATATTACTGGATCCAAAACGATATATTATCGACCGCCTTGGGGAATTGTGAATTTATTTGATTTTGGCAATCTGGGTCACATTCAAATTATTCTGTGGTCTGCGATGTTCGGGGATTGGAGAAAAAGAGTCGGCGTGGATCGGCTTGAACGTCGATTAATGCGTAAGCTTCGGCCTGGGGAAGTTCTGTTATTACATGATTGCGGAACAACGTTCGGAGCGGATCCTGAAGCACCGGGTAATATGCTCGTGGCTTTGGAACGCTACATGAAGGCAGCAGAGGCCAAAGATTATCAGTTCGTTCGGGTTGATGAAATGATGAAGACGACGGATCGCTTCAAGTCGAAACAATTAAGCCTTGGTAAAAAAGCCTTAGTGAAAGCTTGGCTGGTGTGGGAACAATGTTTCCACGTACTATTTAACTTAAAGAAAACAGCTGATCCGGATCCAACATTTCATTATCGGGTAACAACGTTTCACGGCGAATCGATTACGATGCAGGATGGGAACGTACTTCACAAGGGAGATCAAGTGATGGAAATTCATTTCGACAATCAGAAATTGTTCGATATGGGAATGAATTCACGGTCAACTGTGCACATTGCGATTCAACTCATTCGAGGGGTAGAGAAGGCACTGCCTTATTTCGCTGAAGAAATTGTTAAAAATCCACAGCTATCGAATGTCAAAGCCCTTTATGGTGTATCGATGATTCACCGCGGCGCAGACAAACTGGGATTTAGCGTGCATGATTTACCAAAAGGGTTGTTCGCAACCCTGACGCAAATGTATTTGAAAATTCTACTATCCGTTATCCATCCGAAAGGCAAATCCCGTGTGAAAGACCGCTCTACAGCATTAGTCCCTAAAAGCATTGTGCTATCCGCAGAACTCTTAAAAAAACGGTATGATGTAGGAACACATATTCAAAATGGCAAGGAAGTTGAAGAGGTTTTACAAGAGAAGCAAGTACTGAAAATGGCTGTAGAGCAGACCTACAGCAATACGCCGAATACACCATCGGCAACGCCATAATTTATATTCAATCTTATGGAACAAATCCCCTGAACTTCAAGTTCAGGGGATTTTCATATGCGGAGGAAATTAGATTTTCATAACGCCGCCGGTACTCGCATTGGTTACAAGTTTGGAGTAACGTGCAAGGTATCCGGTTTTTACTTTTGGTTCAAAGCCTTTCCAATTCGCTTGACGACGTGCAAATTCTTCGTCGCTTACATCGAGAAGATTGATCGTCCGGTTCTTCAAATCCAATTCAATGATATCGCCGTCTTCTACGAATGCGATTGGACCGCCTTCAGCAGCTTCTGGAGAGATATGACCGATACTGATACCGCGAGAAGCACCCGAGAAACGGCCGTCGGTAATTAATCCGACTTTTGCACCTAGACCCATACCTACGATTTGCGAGGTTGGCGCCAGCATTTCAGGCATACCTGGTCCGCCTTTAGGTCCTTCATAACGGATAACAACCACATGGCCTTCTTTAACTTTGCCGTTAGCGATACCTGACAATGCTTCTTCTTGGGAATCAAAGCAGATTGCAGGACCTTTATGATAACCGCCAACCGATTTATCTACCGCACCCACTTTGATGATGGAACCGCGAGGAGCTAGGTTACCGAAAAGTACGGAAAGACCGCCTTCTTCACTGTATGGATCATCTAAGGGATGAATAACGTTGGTGTCTTGAATTTCACAGCCAGCTACATTCTCACGCAATGTTTTTCCTGTTACCGTAATGCAATCACCGTGAAGTGCGCCTTCTTTCTTGAACAATTCGTTCAGCACTGCGCTTACGCCACCCGCATTGTGTACATCTTCAATGTGGTAATCGGAAGCAGGAGCAAGCTTGGACAAGTGAGGAACGCGTTTTGCAACTTCGTTGATACGTTCAATTGGGTAATCAATTTCAGCTTCATGCGCCAAAGCTAAGGTATGAAGCACTGTATTCGTGGAGCCACCCATAGCCATATCAAGTGCAAATGCGTTGTCGATCGCTTCAATCGTGACGATATCACGAGGTTTAATATCGGCTTTGATCAATTCCATCAATTGAATAGCAGATTTTTTCACGAATTCCTTACGCTCAGGAGCTACGGCTAGGATCGTTCCGTTACCAGGTAGTGCCAAGCCAAGGCCTTCAGCTAAGCAGTTCATGGAGTTCGCTGTGAACATACCGGAGCATGATCCGCAAGTAGGACATCCGTACTGCTCAAGCTCAGTTAAGCTATTCTCATCAATTTTACCAGCCATAAATGCGCCTACGCCTTCAAATACAGAAGTCAAGGAAATCGCACGGCCATCACTTGTACGACCCGCTTTCATCGGTCCGCCGCTGACAAACATCGTTGGGATGTTCACACGAAGGGCACCCATCATCATCCCTGGCGTGATTTTGTCACAGTTCGGGATACAGATCATACCATCGAACCAGTGCGCGGATACAACGGTCTCAAGGGAATCGGCAATAATCTCACGGCTCGGAAGCGAGTAACGCATACCGATATGCCCCATTGCAATCCCGTCATCTACGCCGATGGTGTTGAATTCGAACGGCACGCCGCCTGCTTCACGAATGGCTTCTTTTACAATTTTACCGAACTCTTGCAAGTGAACATGTCCTGGAACGATGTCAATGTATGAGTTGCATACCGCTATAAAGGGTTTGTCGAAGTCTTCTTCCTTCACGCCTGCTGCACGTAGTAAGCTGCGGTGTGGCGCGCGGTCGAAGCCTTTTTTTATCATGTCTGAACGCATTTTCTTCGTCGTCATGGCTTTAACCTCCGGTTTTTTCGTACTGTTATTGGAATGATTAAAATTGAGTCTATCACAATCGACTCGCTTTTTCTAGCAATAGATGCAATAGTCATAATAGATATTTCCTATGACTTTATTGCTAAATCAGATCAGCACTTTATCCCATTAATTTCGAGAGTGGATTCTCAGTGTTTTTCTCTTGCAGCATCTTGCCGGTATGATCCATAAGATAGGATTGATAGAAGTTGCTTGAGAAATTAAGTGCCTCCATTACTTTCATCATGTAAGGTTGTAAGGCCTTCTCATTCAACTGATCACCTGTCCAGAAGAAATTCACCAGGAGACGATCTTTATTATACGGATGTTTGATCACATAGGCACCAGATACATCCTTCTGATTCATGGTATCTTTCCACGAGAATCCGATATCTGCGGAACGCTTCACGATTCCAGGCTTCATGGCTTGAATAAAGGCATTGGATTTCGCATTACCGATCACGATGATATTGCTGTTCGCAAGTTCTTTCTCTAACTTCGCTTTGACGACTTGCCGTTCGGTAACAACATTTGCTTGAATACCTAAGAACTCAAAGGACATTTTCATTTGCTGAGCCAATTGATCTTGCTGTGCTTTGGCAGTCTGGGATAATTGGTCACTTAACACGAGTGTTAGGGGTTCACCTTGCAGTGTCTTATAAATGATACGGTTCATCGACTCATACGGAACGGTTGGATTCTGATCAAACACGGCTTGGAATATGGCTACAATTTGCTCGTGCCAATAGGCGGCTTTCTCTTCAGTTGTCATCTGAAATTCCGGTTTCAATTCGAAATTCGGCTGACGCAGTGCCTTCTCCATCTCGTCACGCTGCGTTTGGCCAAGCGTATCTTCAATCGTCTGTAATAAACCGTCAATGGTCGCATTCTGATAGACATACCGGTTGAAATACGCTTTCATGAATTGATCGAATTTCTCTTCGCCTACGCTCCGGTACAATTGATAGATTGCTTGACGACCTTTACCGTAATAGACCGGATTCGCTAAATCTCCAACCTCTGTATTTGTTGAACTGATGCTTTTATCAAATGATTCGTCATCAACTTGGATGGATTTGAATCCATTCGTCGTATCTCCCTGCTTCTCAGAGAAATACACTTTCGAGAAATCCGCGAACCCTTCATCAAGGAACGATTCGGTTTCTGAGTTATTCCCGATTAAGGCATGGAACCATTGGTGGGCAATTTCATGCACGAATACGGTATCTTGCGAGGCATCGACTTTATTCTGGATCATGCCCATTTGGATCACGCGGGCAAATTCGACCGCTACACCTTGAACATAGGACTCCACGACCCGGAATTCAGGGTAGGGGTATTTGCCGTATTTATCGCTAAAAAAGTGAATCGCTTTGAACGCTTGATCGATGTATTGATCTATGATCTCTTTTTTGCCTTGCATATTGTCATAATAATAATATTGTACCGTTAGACCATCGCGCGTCTCGCTCGCCACTTTGAAATTCGGACTTGCAAAGAAGACAAATTCTCGGGTGTTATTTGCGACAGTGGATAGAATCTTACGTCCAGATTCCGCATCCTCATGCGCAGTGATCGTGCCTGGCATCGAGACTTGATACGAATAAGGTACATTCATATTCACTTTATAATCGGACGATGTGTAGTAATCTGATTCGAAAATCGTACTATAAGGTGTCTTGTCCCACTGATGTTTGTCCTCATCATAGACAGACATGACAGGGAACCAGTGCGCTCCATTGATGATATCTTTGTAGTAGGACAACCGCTGGGAACCATAAGGGAGTTTTACGTCAAAATCTAATTTGACCGTAATCGATTGACCAGGCTGCAGTTCTTGCCCCAGCGTTGCCGTTAAGGCTTGATTTTTATTCGTGAATTGCAATGCTTGTCCGTTCGATTGAATCTGTGTAATATCAATGCCGCCTAAGAAATCTTCAGGTTTGCGGTTCGGCTCTTCTTTCTGAATTTCTGCATTCGTTCTATTGAACATTTTAGCTTGCGTATCTTTCGAACGATTCGCATCCGCGAACGTATGGAATACGAGCTCTTTTAACGTATCTTTGGATGTATTGCGGAACACAACCGTCTGGCTGCCGTGCAGCGTCATATTTTTCTCATCTAACCGAACATCGATCTGGTATTGAATCGGGCTGTGGATTGCGGCTTCCTCTACGGATGACTTCGTCGTTGGTGCGGGCTCTGCCATCGCACTTCCCGTCGTTAGAATTGGGCTAATCGCTAGCGTAAAGACTAGTGAGCATGCCAGCATGCGTTTTTGCGTTTGTTTCCATTTTGATTGATTCATTTTATTCTCTCCTTGATGTTTCATCTATCAACACGTTACGTTAAGTATAGAAGCTGATAAATCGTTGCGCTATGCAAGTGACTTACAAGAACCTTACATTTACGTAATCTTGGAAGGAAAGAGTCTGCTTCGTTATAATGAGAGGTATAATTGTCAACAAATACAACCATAAGGAGGAGCATAACTTGCCCCATTTATTGATTAGAGGCGTAGAAGCCGAGAAGCTTGTCCAGGTTAGCCAACCGCTCGTTGAAGAGCTTGCCGAAATCTGCTCCTGCGGAACAGATAACTTTACGTTCGAGTGTTTACATACAACAGCGGTTTTTGGCGGAGCACTCGTGCCATCGTTTCCTTTTATTGAGGTGGGTTGGTTCGAGCGCGGCGATGATGTGCGAGATTGCTTCGCAGAGGCTGTTACGCGCCAAGTGAAATCTCTCGGGATTAGAGAGGTGGAAGTTGTTTTTACAACGTATGAAGAAAAGGCGTACTATATTGACGGCGTGCGCTGCGACAGACTCTAGATCATGAACGAATAGGCTATTGCGATGCCATAACCACGGCGACGTGATAGCTTTTTTTCTGTATGATACATGAAAAACGAAACATTTCTCGCGAATCGTGCGTATGAATGGTCATGCACAAATTTTTACAGGGGGGTTAGCTTATGGAAATGGGTATGATCGTACAATTAATTGAGAAACAATCGGATGGTAATCTTGTTCAAATTGATGAACGCCGCTGGAGCCGTGAGATGGTTGAGGCCCTTCACCATGTGAATTATGTAACCATTAGCGGCCGGGAATTTGAGACGATCGAAGGTCGGTTGAATGTAGAGAAGCAGACGATGGAGCTGCTGTTGATCGCAGTACGGAACCGATCATTGACTTAGATATGGAGAGGAGAGTTCATGGATGAACAAGGAGGACAAGAAAGACACACCGCTAAGGCTGCAATTGTTCGATCAAGAGGGTAAGCCGCTGCGGGTATTATCCACCTCCCTCGGGATTGCGCTGCTTGCGAATGTATTTCTGCTGCCAAGTGATGTTAATATGGCTTCGGCTGAACCGAATACGTCGCAGAGCACGACTGAGCCAGTGCTTGTAGAATGGTCCAATGATGACGTCAAAAAGTATTTTGATGCCGCCGTGGACTGGAATATTCCGTCCTTAGTATCGGATAAACAAGGAACGGAGGAAGAAGGTGATCAGGGGGGAGCTGGGGGAAGCAGCGGAGGAAGCTCAGGTGGTGGAACGACGGTTGTTCATACGACCTCTGGTTTCGGTTGGAATGATCTTTTGTTATATCACCTGATATTCAACCGAGGCAGCACCTACTCTTCGAACTCTTGGTATTCCAACCATACAGCCTATGATACGCGCAGCGGAAATGTATATAAACCGCAGAAGTATGGCGCAAGCACCTTCCAGAACCGAACGGTTCATGGATCATCTGTCGTACCCAAAACCTCGAAATCGTCCGGCTCGATTACGAAACGTTCCACGTCCTCGTCACCAGGAGGAATCGGTGGGAAATCAAGCGGGTTTAGCTCATCTGGTTCGAGCAGTGGTTCGAAGAGCGGCGGAAGCTTTGGGGGATTTGGCGGATGATTGACGAGGCATTTTACGTCTTGGGCAGCCCTGCGCCGAATCGGCAGGATCGCGTGGGTACGCTGGCCGACCTTGGCTTCACATGGGCGGATCTTGAGGGTGATCCATATTGGATAGATCAATTGGTCGTGATCCAGCGGAATGTATATGAAGAATTGGAGTTGGCCTCGCAGCAGTTGTGGCACATTTTCGATAAGACAGTTCGGTTTACCTTGGGAAAGCATGACTTGTATCGGATGATGGGGATTCCTGAGGTACTATGGCATGGTTTGGACACACTTGAGATGGAGGAAGCAGGTGCGATTAGTCGGTATGCACGATTTGATTTTGCGATTTCAAATGGCGGTGACATCAAGCTGCTGGAATTGAACGCGGATACGCCTACCGGATATGTTGAAGCATCCGTGGTAACACCTTGGATGTGTGCCCAGTATGGTATATCGTCTCCGAATGAGATCATGAAACAACTTGTTGCAGATGCATGGGCGGTTGAGCAACCAGATACCGTCGCTTGCGTGGCGTACGGGATACATGCAGAAGATAGCGGGACGATCGATATGTTGGCTCGACATAGTGGCCGGGAGATGGTTCATGTAGACTGTTTAGAGCTATGGGTGGATCAAGGCATACTAAAAGACGCTCAAAACCGTGTGATCGAGCGTTTATTTGCGCTGTACCCGAAGGAATGGATGGCGATTGACGATGGCGGGGATGCCCTCGCTTATGCGATGGAGATGGAGCATGTGAAATTGTTCAATTCACCGCATGCCATCATCTTGCAATCCAAGGGTTTGCAAGCGTTGATCTGGGGGATGCATGAATTAGGTTTACTGTATACCGAAGAGGAGCATGCCATCATTGAACGGTATATGCTGCCTACCTATAATAAAGCGGTTTTTGACGGGAGCTACGTCTCGAAATCGATGTTCGGCCGTGAGGGCGGTTCGGTGCAATTATTCGATCCGGCAGGGCAGCTGGAAGTGAAGGATGAGGCAGGATTTGATACGAGCCGCTATTTTCCACTGGTCTATCAAAAACGAGCGGATCTCGCACAAGTGGAGCTGGATGCAGGAACGTTTCATTTATTGACCGGCATATTCGTGATCCATGGCAAGCCATGTGGTTTGTTGGGGCGTGCTGGCGGTTTGATTACAGGAAATGCAAGTCATTTTGTTGCGTTGGGGGTGCAATAAATGAGTTTATATGATCAAGGACGACGACCTAACTCAGGTTCAGGGGATGGTAGAATTTTTAAATTCATTATCGGTATCGTTGGATTCTTCGTGATTATCGCATTCGCGACAAATGCATGCTCGAATCAGAGTAATGATGTGTGGGATGATTCGGCGATAAGCTGGGATACATCCGGAGCGGGATCCGAACAGCCTAATAACACCGTGCCATGGGATTATCGGATCCTGGAAGGTACAGTAGGCGATATTATCGGCAGTGACATGACGATTCTCCCAGACAATGATCTGCTTGCAAATGACGATAATTATGCAACCGGAGATAAAATATGGACACTCCAAGCGATGGAAGCAGATATGACACCGAATGCAGATGGCAAGGCGTCGGTATCGCTTACCCCTTGGACAACATTGAAATCTTACAAAACGGAGCAAGCGGCCAAAGATGATATCGATAAGCTGAAGATTCGGTTGAAGACAGAAGTGGATCTCGTGGGGGTGTATAAGACATCCTATCAGAATCAAACGAGACAATTCGCCGTACTGACGATGCCTACAGGTCAACAAATCAAGCAGCCGATTGATGAGAAACAATATGATAAGCTGAAGCCGTTAAAAAAAGCATCTGTTGTCTTAGAAGAAGTACATGATTTCGGAAATTACGATTTGGCGTATACCAAGTTTAGGGGGTGGGCTTCATGATCATATTTAATATTTTTATTAGTATTGTTGTCATTATTATATTACAATTACTGGGAATGGTCGTTTTTAGTTGGATGACACCCTACAATGATTTAGAAGAGTTGAAAAAAGGGAATGCAGCTGTAGGGCTCGCGATGGGTGGTAGGTTCTTCGGAACAGCGATATTGCTTGGCGTATCAGCCTATACGAATGCATCAATCTGGCATATGATCCTCTGGTTCGTCGTGGGCTATGTCTGCTTAATCGTCTCCTATTGGGTGTTCGATTGGGTGACCCCTGGACTCCGGTTGTCTGAGCATTTGCAAAAAGGTAATTTAGCGGTGGGAATCTTACTTTGCTTCGTGTTTATTGGCATGGGCTTTGCGGTAAGCAGTCTTATTATCTAAATCCTTAGGTACGTACTGGAGGTGAGATTTGTGGGTAAAAAAACCAAAATAATTTTCAGTACGGTCGTTCTCGTGATGATCTGGACCATCATGTTTATCTCTTTCGGATTTTCTTATCAAGCTTACTTATATGGAGGTCTGATCAGCTTGGTCACGGTGCTAGGTATATTGTCTGTTGAGTCAAGTATTGATAATAGCATTTATCTGAACAAGCTCCAGAATAAGAATAAATGGTAGTGCAGCATAAAGGACCTCCGGGTCCTTTTTTTGGTCTATGGAATTGTGTAACCCAATACATGTATCATAAGAGGGGTATCTCATAGTCAATTATGAAAGTTACGATTTATCATGAAATTAAGATCGAATTCGGATGGGAAATCCGATGGAAATGAACATTTTTACAACAATGTCGGTTATACTGAGTACAGTGGATATTGAACGATGCCGCTTAACTCAAGAGTCGGTTAGGGACTTTGGCGGAGGGGAATTACATATTGGTTAGAGACGAGCAGTGGAATGGATTATGGCTGGAAGATCGTTTTTATTTCTATAGATGGGATTGGAAAGATGTAAAGGATATTGAAGATGAATTAGAGAGCATTCGCATGCGTGCGGAAGAGACTGGTGACCGCTTATGGAGACCTTGGGTTCAGCGAAGAGTGGAGCTCTGTTTTCCTCCGGGCTGGCAGACGGACACACCTGGGCAGGAGACTAGATCTATATTTGGTACGGTACGGGATGTTATCGGGTTTACATTACCGGCGCGCTCCATCGTTCAACTGTTAACGAAATCGGATTACGAAATCGAGTTACAGCAAGTGTTGGGATTGAAGGAACCGGGGCTGATCGGAAAGGATTTGCATTACTGGCGTCGATGCGCATTATTCGCGCAAGATCTAATTACAAGAGAGAGCTGGGTCCCTGATGTCGAGATCGGGCTGAAGACAGGAAAGGCGATTTGGCGGCCGAACTTGGAACGTGAACAGGATATGGAGATCTTTTATCGACTTGCGGAAGGGATGTCTGCATCCAGCCTTGCCATGGTGGGGCGTGATGAAGCGAGACTTACGTGGCGCACGCCTGAGGAGGCGCTATTCTCCTTCCTTATCGCTATCGTAGACAGCAGCGTGCGCGATCGCATGAACCTTAAAGAACAACCTTGGAAAGATCTTGTGATGCCTCGAGACATGCTGGAGGATCGCGTAGCTGCGATGTGGTGGAAATCGGTCAAATCGCCGCAAGCGGCTGTTAATTTCGCTGCGAGTACGCAGGAGATCGAACAATTAGCAGCAGATATACAATCCTGGATCAAAGCGTATCATCCGCTGCGCTCTCCCCAAGAAACAGCAGAATTACGGTTAGGCGTTAGGCTTTCCGTTGATTCAGAAGAAGAACAGCAACAGGAGGATTTATCGCAACAACCGATATGGCGTCTTCACGTATTCCTGCAACCAGCAGATGATCTAAGTTTATACATTCCTGTGGAGGAAATTTGGCAGGAAGAACGGTCAGAGACACGTTGGTTTCATCGTCGATTTCGACATATTCAAGAGGTGTTGCGCAGAAAATTGAAAGAAGCATCACGCGCCTATCCGCCGCTAGGACGCTTGCTTGAAGTGTCTGAAGTGGATGGAATTGTGCTGAACACGCAGGATGCATATCAATTTCTATTACGTTATGCCCAGATTCTGATGGATGGCGGTGTTGTCGTTGAATTGCCTTCCTGGTGGACGGCTGCAGGTCGAAGAAGACTTGGCGTGAAATTGAGCCTTGCAAACCGTCTGGAGGCTCAGCTGGAAGAGGGATCTGCCAACGTGACACAAAGCCGGTTCGGGCTGGAGCAACTTCTTCAATTTGACGCCCAAGTCGCGGTGGGCGATGAACCTATTTCCTTCGAAGAGCTCGAAATGCTCACGCGGTTACAACAGCCGCTCGTACAATTTCGAGGTCAATGGCTAGAAATAAATCCTGCAGATGTGGAGCGGGCTGTCCATTTCTTGAAGGACCGAACATCGGTTGAAATGACGCTGGGCGAACTCATGCATCTTGCAGCGGAAAGTACAGAGGGACTTGCGGAGTTTGATGGCATTCCCGTATCGGGATATGAGCTGCCAAGTCGTCTTCGTACCTTTCTGGATGGAGATTGGATGCTTCAAATGAAGGAGCGCGATGTTCCGGATAACCTTCATGGGACATTACGAACGTATCAAGTAACAGGGTTTCAATGGCTTGCATCCATGCGGGATCTTGGATTTGGTATCTGCTTAGCTGATGATATGGGACTTGGGAAGACGGTTCAGATCATCTCTTTATTATTAGATACCGATTGGAATGCATTGCGAGAGGCAGCGCATCAGCAGCAAGCCGCGATGGGGCCTGCGTTAATTATTTGCCCTACATCCTTGTTAGGCAACTGGCACCGCGAGTTAGCACGATTCGCCCCTGATTTACGTGTCTATATTCATCACGGCAGTGCTAGGCCTCAGGAGGATGACTTCATTCGAGAAGTGCACGACTATGATGTTATACTCTCTACTTACAATTTGGTTGGCCGCGATGAATCTACATTCCGGAGACTACGGTGGACGTACCTGATTCTGGATGAAGCACAGAATATTAAAAATGAGCATGCAAAGCAGACGCAGAGTATTCTAAGACTTCGCTCCGATTATCGCGTAGCGGTAACCGGGACGCCTGTAGAGAATCGTCTAAGTGAGCTATGGTCGATCTTTCGCTTCCTCAATCCCGGCTTCCTAGGGTCAGCATCGAATTTCCGTACCCGGTTCGCCCTTCCTATCGAACGGGATCATGATGAAGCCAAGATGGATCGATTGAAGCGGCTCGTAGCCCCATTTGTATTGCGCCGCGTGAAGACAGATCCGAACATTAGTAAAGATTTGCCAGATAAGATCGAGACGAAGGCGTATTGCAACTTGACCAAAGAGCAGGCTGCGCTTTACCAGACGACAGTAAGAGGGATGCTCGAGCAGATTGAGACAGCGGAAGGCATGAAGCGCAAAGGATTTGTCATGGCGAGTCTGACGAAGCTGAAGCAAATTTGCGATCATCCGGCTCTCTTCTTACAGGACGAACAATCACACGAGAAGCGATCAGGTAAGATGGAGCAGCTGCTTGACTTAGTTCGCAGCATCCGAGATGCCGGGGAGGCCGTTCTGATTTTTACACAATATGTGAAAATGGGACATATGCTCGTGGAGCAGTTGCGTGCAGAGTCAACGCTTACGCCGTTATTCCTGCATGGAGGCGTACCGAAGAAGGATCGGGATACGATGGTTGAACAATTTCAACGTCCTGACGGTCCTGATATTTTTGTCCTTTCTGTAAAGGCGGGGGGCGTCGGGTTGAATCTGACGCGTGCGAACCATGTCATTCACTTTGATCGTTGGTGGAATCCTGCTGTAGAGAATCAAGCCACAGACCGCGCGTTTCGCATCGGCCAAACACGGAACGTTCAAGTGCATAAATTAATTTGCACAGGGACCTTGGAAGAGCGTATCGATGAGATGATTGAGTCCAAACGTGCGTTATCAGAACAGGTCGTCGGGTCAGGAGAGATGTGGATTACCGAGTTGTCGACCGCACATTTGCGCAGTCTGCTCGAGCTTCGCGAAGAGGCGATTGAGGAAGAAGATTCCGAGAACGGGGAGTACGCTACATAATCTGTACATATGTGGAGAAGCTATAACAATTCATGTTTATCAGAGCTAAAGAGCTATAGGAGTGTTGAATAAACAAATGTTATCGTACCTCTCATTGTTGCTGATGCTTACCCTCCATCCGGATACGCATGTGCCTGAGCTTGTGAAGGAAATTCCGGTTGCCGCTTCAATTGAGCACAAACCTTCGGGGAAAGGCCGCAATTACTACGAGTCCCGTGGCGAAGCCGTATGGGATGTTCCGATGAATCGCAAACTTGTAGCCTTAACGTTCGATGACGGGCCAGATCCGAATCAGACGCCGGAAATCCTGGATTTATTGAAGAAATATGATGCGAAAGCGACGTTTTTCGTGGTAGGTAAAAAGGTGGCTCTGCAGCCTGAACTCTTGAAACGTGAAGCTAAAGAGGGTCATGAAATTGCGAACCATACGTATAACCACATCTATTTCAACTACAAAGTGCCGGTGAACAAGCTGGAAAAGGAAATTAGCGATACGCATGCCCTAATTGCGAAGCACACGGGACAACAGCCGCATCTATTTCGCCCACCTGGCGGGATGTTCAATGAACAACTCATTCAATTGGCGAAGGAAAAAGGTTATCTCGTTGTGCTCTGGTCCTGGCATCAGGATACCAAAGATTGGCGTTCTCCAGGTGTGAATTTTATCGTCCAAAAGGTATTGAATAATATCCGCGGCGGCGACATTATCCTGTTCCATGATTGGGTGGAAGGTCCGAAGCATAGCCAGACGGTCGAAGCCTTGAAGATTATCTTACCTGCCTTACAGGAAAAAGGTTATTCGTTCGTCACCGTGTCGCAGCTGATTGAGACGAACAAAATCGTACCCGCTAAGAAATAAAACCGAAGCGAAGCACCTTCCTAGATCATTAGAGTATGATTCGGGAGGTGCTTTTTTTGTGTTTAATTTACCAAACATTTACACTGCGGTAAAGCTGCGTTAACAATCGGCTGTTATAGTGAATTTATGGAATTGAATAGCAAATCCAAATGATTGGATCGGGATACAAGGGCAGAGACTATGAGAAAACCCTGAGGGCCGATACTCCTCTTCATGCTCTATAGCGGAAGTAGGTTTATTGCTCAGGGTTTTTATTGTGGTCTCTTTTTTGTATTTCATTGGATTCCGGTACCGGTGATGAACGTCAAAACGACGTTTTTCATAGATTAAGCCCATTTCTGAGAGGAGATTTACTTGTGAAAATGAAGCAATGGTTGTTGCTCTTGACGCTGATGATGTTGACCTTTACGTCTGTTATCGGTTGTTCATCCGATAGCAATGCGAAGGAGGAAGCCGTTACGGCTCCGCCCGCCCAAGAGGATACGACGCCGATCAAGATCCAGTACTGGCACAGTCATGACGAAGATCAAACGGCGGGACTCGACTACATGATCAAGGAGTTTAATAAGAAATACCCGTATATCACGGTTGAACCCGTGTTCCAAGGCGACTATGACGAGCTGCAGCAAAAGCTGATGGCGGCCGTGGCAGCGAAGCAAGTTCCAGCCGTGACGAACGTGGAGGTCGCGAAAGTACCGAACTTCTCCGAAAGCGGCATGCTGGCAGATTTGTCGCCTTACATCGCTCGCGATAAGGTAGATCTGGGCGATTTTTCCTCAGGTATGCTGAAGGCCTACAACTATCAGGACAAGCAATTTGGCTTGCCGCTGATCGTCAGCACTTCGGTGTTCGTGTACAACAAAACGATGTTTGATAAAGAAGGCGTAACCCCTCCGCAAACTTGGGACGAGATTGAGTCGTTTGCGCAGAAGTTGACCCAAAAAGAAGGCAATAAGACGACACGTTTTGCATTTTCCGTACCGGGCTGGTCTTCGTGGTATTATGACCCGTGGATTCTGAACGGTGGCGGATCGGTTCTGACATCAGACAACATGTCCGCCATCGATCAGCCTGACAGCATGAAGTTTATGAAAAAGTTCAAGGAATGGAAAGACAAAGGCTACATGCATATTGGATACGGCAAAGGTGCGTCCGACACAATGCGGCAAATGTTCTTTGACGGTAAAATCGGGATGGTGGAGCACACGTCCGCGTTGATCAAATGGTACATGGAAAAAGCCAATTTCGAAATTGGGGTATCCTTCCTGCCGGGGGATCAAAAACGTATTTCGCAAATCGGCGGGGCCGGCATCGCGATGATGGATATGGCTTCCGAGAAAGAGAAGGAAGCGGCTTGGAAATTCGTGAAGTTTATGACCGAATCGGAGAACAACATCAAGTGGGCGGAATTTACCGGTTACCTTCCGACACGCAAGTCAGCGATCACATCGGAGGAAGGCAAACAATACTTCACGAAATACCCGCAATATAAAGCGGTGTTCGACAACTTTGACAACGTGATGCCTCGCGATCAGCATCCGGCGTACGACGAAGTCAGCGATTTCTATAAAGAAGCGTTAGGCAAGGTCGTACTTGAGAATGCGGATGTCGAAGCCTCCTTTAAGGAAGCTGCTAAACAGATGAACGACGTTTTGGCGGAATACGCCAGTAAATAATGATGCGTTAACCCGTTAGGCAATTTCATGCCTGCTGCGTTATCCAGTAATTTATTGGCGGTTCGTTGAGAGGAGAGACATCGGTCTCTCCTCTCCTGTACGTCTAAGTCTGTCGCTCAGACCGACTACACTTGATGAAATTGAGGGATGAAGATGAGTGACCAATCCATACCGAGGAAAAGAAGGCTCGGCTTCCGCACGTTGGAAAAGTGGAAGGACTTTTCTTTGGCTTTGCCTGCATTGCTGTTTTTGGCGATATTTACATATTTTCCGCTCGTATCTTCATTTTATATCAGCATGACCAATTGGGATTTGATCAAGCCGATCAAAAAATACCTTGGTTTTAAAAACTACGAGCGGCTGCTAGGAGACGAACAATTTTATCATGTGCTCAAAGTTACGTTTACGTACACGATTCTGGATGTAGTGCTATCGCTGTTGATCGGCTTGGGGCTTGCGCTGCTGTTCAACCATAGGTCTAGAGCATTCGGAGTCATGCGTCTGCTTATCTTTATGCCGTATTACATTTCGATGGTTATTGCATCCATGGTGTTTGTCTGGATTTTGAATCCGGAATACGGCGTGCTGAATAAAGCACTGCATGTATTTGGCATCGAGCCGGTGTATTGGTTGAATGATCCATCCACTGCGTTATGGTCGGTCGTCAGCGTTTCCGTGTGGAAGGGCGTCGGGTTTGCGATGATCATATTCATTGCCGGGTTGCGCAGCATTCCTACGGAATATTATGAGGCCTCAAGCATTGATGGAGCCGACAAGTGGAGGCAGCTTCTCCATATTACAATACCGCTGCTTTCGCCAACAACGCTGTTTCTCGTCATCACGTCGTTTATCTCATCAATGCAGGTATTCCAGTCCGTGAGCGTAATGACGGGCGGCGGTCCATTAGGAACGACGAAGGTGATGGTCATGTGGATTTACGAAATGGCCTTCGTGCAATTCAAGGCGGGCAAGGCTTCAGCGCTTGTCATTATTTTCTTTTTTATCATTATTTTCTTTACGTTCATTCAGTTTTCACTTTCCAAGCGGAAGGTTCATTATGAAGGATAGGTGAGAGACAGATGTCAAGTAAAGGATTGCTCATAACAACAAGATATACGGTGGCGATACTGATAACGCTGCTCATGTTTTTTCCGCTGTACTGGCTGCTGATTACGTCCTTGAAGTCGCCCGATGAGCTGAAGGCTGCCATCCCGACATTTTGGCCGGAGCGAATCGCCTGGGAAAATTATAGTGATGCCTTTCACGCCGCGCCATTCGGGAGATATGCGTTAAATACATTAATTCAAACGGTCGGCATCGTCGTGCTGCAGCTGAATATCAGCTTGCTGGCAGCGTACGCGTTCGCCAAAGGAAACTTCTGGGGCAGGGACAAATGGTTTTTCCTCGTCATCGCGGCATTGATCGTACCGGATCAGGTGACGTTCGTGCCCGTGTACGTGATGATGGCGAAGTTAGGGTGGTTGAATACGTTTCTAGCTTTGATCATTCCGAACGGCGTTTCAGCGTATAGTATTTTCCTGCTTCGCCAAACATTCAAATCGCTCAATAACGATGTGCTGGAGGCAGCCAAGGTGGATGGATCGAACCGATTCCATATCATCTACCGTATCCTCGTGCCGATGGCATTCCCGACGGTCGTTACGGTGATTATTCTGAAATTTATCGGCAGTTGGAACTCGTATTTCTGGCCGTTGATTATGACGAACACGAACGATATGCGGGTACTTACGGTAGGGATTGCGATGTTGAAAAATTCGGTCGGCGGCTCGGAAATGCTGAACTGGCATTTGCTGATGGCAGGCAGTGTCATTGTCATTGCTCCGATCGTGATTCTGTTTGTTTTTGCACAAAAATATATTGTTGCCGCGATGTCTCATTCAACCTTCAAATAATGTCGAGAGGAGCAAAATGATGTTCAGCATCGAAAAATGGCTGCGGCTGGCGAAATATGCCGGCGTCTTGGGTATTACGGCTTTATTGCTGTTGACGGCCTGCACAACAGTCAAGACCGATTCAGAAAATCCGGTGAGTACGGAGCCTGTTGTCCAAATCAAGCAGGAGGCTCTGCGAACGAAGGAAGTATTCGATCATGACAAATACAAGAATCAACTTACGATACGTTACTTTGATTTGAAATCCAAGGAAGATACCGGAGACAGCATTCTCATCGAGACGCCGGACGGAAAAACGATGTTGATCGACGCCGGTATACCGGAGGTTGGTCCGCAAATCGTGCAATATTTGGACGATCTTGGTATTGGGAAGATTGACTATGCCGTAAATACGCACCCGCATGCCGATCATATCGGCGGATTTGCGACCCTGCTGCAATCCAAAGATATCTCAACCATGATTATGGAAAACTTGCCATATGACTCGAACGCTTACCGAAATACGGTTCAAGCGCTGCATCAAAAGAAACTGAAGGTTGAATATTTAGAAGACGGTGATACGTTCCAGCTTGGCAGCGACGTCAAGGTCGAGGTGTTGAATCCGCCCCCAGGCGCTTTGCCTGCAGCGGTTAAAAATTTCAGTTTTGCCGAAGTCAACAATCAAGCTATGGTCTTGAAAATAACTTACAAGGAAAATACGTTCTTGTTCACAGGAGACATCTACAAGGACCGCGAATATAAACTGGTGGATAGTCATGCACAGGCATTGAAGGCAGATATGATGCACGTGCCACACCACGGGAATACGACGTCATCATCGCCGGCATTTGTCAAAGCGGTATCCCCGCAAATCGCCATCATCAGCAGCAATATCCTGCAGTCGTTGGATGTTGTGAAGCGTTACGAGAAAAACGGTGTGAAGGTGTATGTCACGGGGCTGCATGGGAATATATTGATAACGTCCGACGGCAAGGAGCTGAACGTGATCACGGAAAAAGACTGGAGCTCCAAATGATTGTAAGAGGGAGGGGATCATCATGCATTGGCGGCAAAAGATAGCGGACCAGATGCAGCGTTTCGCGGATGAATATCAATTCAGCGGCACCGTCCTCGCGGCAAGAGAGGGGAATGTCCTATACCAGGAAGCATTTGGCTTGGCGAACCGAGAGCATGAGGTTCCCAATCGTGTCGGCTCCAAATACCGGATTGCTTCGCTGACCAAAGCGTTTACGGCGATGGCGGTGCTGCAGCTGGCGGAGAAAGGCTCCATTCGACTGGATGACAAACTGCGAACGTTTTTTCCGGAATACTCTGAATTTGATGAGCGTATCACGCTGCATCATCTATTGACGCATACGTCCGGCATCCGCGATATTGAAGACGTGCCTCATTTTACAGGCCATTTGGAAAAGCTGTCATACGATCAACAAAGCTTTATTGCGCTGTACAAGGATTTGCCAGCCTTCTTCGCCCCAGGGGAGGGGTGGAAATACGGGAATTGCGGTTATACGATGCTTGCCTATATTCTAGAGGCCGTATCCGGCATGTCGTATGAAAACTTCATCCAGCATCACATCCTTCAGCCGCTTGGGATGACCCACACAGGCTGCGATTCGCATACTAAAGTCGTGAAGCATCGATCAGACGGATATAGTGCAGCAGATGGCAGCATCATCCCGGCGATGTATTATGATCTTGGGACAGTCATGGCCTCCGGGGATTTCTACTCCACGGTCGAAGATTTGCTGAAGTGGGATCAAGCCCTGTACACGGATAAGCTGGTTTCCTCCGAATCCATCAGGATGATGTTCACCCCGCATGCATCCGTGAGCGCCAATCACGATTATGGATATGGCTGGAACATCTATCCGAGTTATGTTGAGCATGGCGGTTGGCTTCCTGGGTATTGGTGCAAGTTTAGGCGGTATCCTGAAGAGCGGATCATGCTGGTATTGCTCGCTAACCATGACTTTGTGCAAGAGGGCGACATTTTGGACAAATTAAGCGCCTTCGTACGAGCAGTGTGAATTCACTTAAGAACATTGTTCTTTGCTATAACAAAATCCCCTCTCTGGAATCATGAGCCAACGATTCAGAGAGGGGATTTTCCTTGTGTAATGGAAGTGCGATATTCGGTAGGTGACATGGCATAGAAGCGCCGGAATTGTCTTGAGAAATAAAGCGCGTCTTGAATGCCTACGGAGGCAGAAATTTGTTCCACGTTGAGATCCGTACGTTCTCGAAGCAATTGTCTTCCCTTATCAATGCGCAGCTTGAGCAGGAAGGTCACGGGAGACATCTGCGTGGCTTGCTTGAAAATGCGGGACAAATACGCACGATTATACCCTAGATTCTCAGCCATATCTTCGATGGAAATCGGTTGGGCATATTGCGTGGACAGATAGCGAATCATTTGCTTTACAGCTTTTTGACTCTGTTGATCATGGTCTAATACTTCATTGTTCTGTTGAAGCACCTCGCTATGCTCGGCAAGTATAACGTATAGGAAGCCTGTCGCCTGCAAGTGACTGCTTGGTTTGCGGCTTTGAAATGCCTGTTGTATGGATTGCATGTACGTAAGAATAGTATTGGAATCGTGCATGTGTGCCATGGGAGGCCGGTCGATAAAGCCGACTTCGGTGATGATTTGCGCTGCGGAGACCCCTTCAAAGGCAACCCAACGATAGTGCCAAGGATCATGCGCATCCGATTCGTAACTAATGATCTGCTCGGGACTAATGAGAAAGCTATCTCCGGCTTGAAGCGTATAGGTCTGTTGCTCTACTGTAAAGGTTCCTTTTCCCGAGATAATATGATGAAGCAGATAATAGTCATAGACTTTCGGACCCAGACGATGCTGGGGTTTGGTCTGGCTCTCACCGGAAAATAACACATGCAAATCACTTTGATCCTGTAGAACCGGATTAGAGGCAACAGAGTAACTATATTTTGGAAACGTTGTCAACTGAATGATCACCTCGAACGGAATGAACTAACTTTACAATATCGTATCAGAAAAAGTCACATAAATCCATGTTGAGGGTACATCGTTTTATGTTCATTTCCGATTGCTTTCGGTATACTGAATGTAAATCATAGAAAAGAGAAGGTGGACTCATTGTCGAACACATTACACGAAACGTTACAATCGAGCTTTTTACAATATTACGGTCCGAGCGACCAACCACTCTTTTGGTTCCATGCACCGGGCCGCGTAAATCTAATTGGGGAACACATCGACTATAATGGCGGTTTTGTATTCCCGGCAGCCTTGCAATTCGGTACAACACTTGTTATTCGTCCACGTACAGATCGCAAGATCGTGATGAGATCCACTAATTTTGACGGTGTGGGTGAAATTTCTTTAGATGAGCTTCCGGCTGTGAAATCCGATGCTTGGACGGATTACCCGACAGGTGTGGTGGTGACGCTTCAACAAGCAGGATACCCTGTAACCCATGGATATGAGTTGTTATTCCATGGTGAGATTCCGAATGGATCGGGACTATCTTCCTCTGCATCCATCGAGGTTGTCACGATGTATGCGTTATTGACACTTGAGGGCCATCCAACCGACCGTAAAGAGATTGCAGTCCTCTCTCAGAAAGTAGAAAATCAATTTGTCGGCGTGAACTCCGGAATTATGGACCAATTCGCGGTTGCGAACGGCCGTCAAGATCATGCCATTCTATTAAATTGCGATACGCTGGAAGAGAAGTTGGTTCCATTCCAAGCGGGTCCATATAAATTAGTCATTGGAAATACGAAAAAACGGAGAGGTCTTGTGGACTCCAAATATAACGAGCGTAGACAAGAGTGTGATGAGGCGGTAGCAGTTCTTGCACAGCATGTGCCGGGTCTGAAATTGCTCTGTGAATTATCGACTCCAGCGTTCGAACAATTCGCGCATCATATTACGAATGAAACGGTTCGCAACCGTGCGCGTCACGCGATAGCGGAGAATGATCGTGTCTTGAAATCCGTGGATTATTTGGAGAACAATGACCTTGTGAATTTCGGTCTACTGATGCAAGCATCTCATACATCGCTGCGTGATTTATATGAAGTAAGCTGCTTCGAGCTGGATGTAATGGTAGAAGAGGCATTGAACGTGCCGGGCGTATTGGGTGCGCGTATGACAGGTGCCGGGTTCGGTGGTTGTACGGTTTCGTTAGTTCATGAAGATCAAGTGGAACAGTTCATTCAGCAAGTAGGCAAAGTCTACGAAGAAAAAACAGGCATTCATGCAGACTTCTATGTCTGTGATGTAGGTAACGGCGTAGAACAACTAAATGCATAGAAAAGAGGCGATCCAATCATGGCAATTCTAGTAATAGGCGGCGCAGGATACATTGGTTCTCATACGGTAATGGAACTGCTTACTCGCGGTGAAGACGTAGTTGTAGTGGATAATTTATATCAAGGACATCGTGAAGCAGTACGTGGCGGTAAATTATATGAAGGCGATATTCGAGACAAAGGCTTCATGGAACAAGTATTCCGTGAAAATAACATTGATGCAGTCATTCATTTTGCAGCGAACTCCTTGGTGGGTGAGAGCATGCAGAATCCAGCCAAATACTATGACAACAACGTATATGGTACGTTATGTCTCTTGGAAGCGATGAATGCAGCAGGCGTGAAGAAGATTGTATTCTCTTCGACTGCAGCAACCTACGGCGAACCGGAGAAGGTGCCCATTGAAGAAACGGATCGTACAGAGCCGACGAATGCTTATGGTGAGACGAAATTAACGATGGAGCGGATGATGCGTTGGTTCGATCATGCGCATGAAATGAAGTACGTATCCCTTCGTTATTTCAATGCAGCAGGTGCGCATGAGAGCGGTTTGATCGGTGAAGATCATACGCCGGAATCACACTTGATTCCGCTCGTGTTACAGACGGCATTGAAGCAGCGTGAATTCATCGCCGTGTTCGGTGAAGATTATCCAACACCAGACGGCACCTGTGTTCGTGACTATATTCATGTTACAGATCTTGCCGACGCCCATATCCGCGCGGTGCAATATTTACGCGACGGCAAAGACAGCAATATTTTCAATCTAGGCAGCGGCAATGGCTTCTCGGTTCGTGAAGTCATTGAGACAGCGAAGCAAGTGACTGGACTTGACATCCCTGTTCAAATGCAAGAACGCCGTACGGGCGATCCGGCCGTACTCATTGCTTCTTCAGCCAAAGCAAGAGAAGTATTAGGGTGGAAGCCTGAGCGTGAGAAATTGGACCAAATCATAGCGTCTGCATGGAACTGGCATAGTCAGCATCCGAACGGCTACGAGGAGTAGAACCATGATGACGCAGACGGAATTGCAAGTACAACCAGAGAATGCGTTACTCGCTATTGAACGTCTAGTTCAATTTGCTCGTCATAAGAACATGATTGCTGCTGAAGATGAGAACTATACGCGCAACGGATTACTTGATTTATTTCGCTTGGATGCTCCTTATGTGGGAGACCGTCTTGAAGAAGCCCCTGCGGAAGAACCGCATGCAATTCTTGCGGAGCTCATCCTATATGGATATTCCATCGGTTTAATCCCGGAATTCAATACGACATACGCTGATTTATTGGACGCCAAGATTATGGGACTGTTGATGCCGAGACCATCGGAGGTTGTTCGCCAATTCCGGGAGACGGCCAAAGGACAGGGCATTGCAGCGGCAACCGACGAATTCTACCGTTTATGTATCGATTCGAATTATATTCAAATGGAACGGATCCGGAAGAATAGTTATTGGAAGCACCCGTCGGACTATGGCGATATTGAAATGACGATCAATGTATCCAAGCCGGAGAAAAATCCGAAGGAAATCGCGATGGCGCTGCAAGCGGCGCCGTCCCATTATCCGAAATGCCTGCTGTGCGCGGAGAATGTAGGGTACGCAGGACGATTAAATCATCCGGCTCGTCAGAACTTGCGCGTGATTCCGGTGGAGCTCACGCAAGAACAGTGGCTCTTTCAGTATTCTCCTTATGTGTATTACAACGAACATTGCATTGTCTTCCACAGCGAGCACGTACCGATGAAGCTAACGCATCAGACATTTGCGCGATTGGTAGACTTCGTGGAGCAATTCCCGCATTATTTTGTGGGAACGAATGCGGATCTCCCGATTGTCGGGGGCTCGATTCTAACCCATGATCATTTCCAAGGCGGGCACCATACCTTTCCGATTGAGAAATCGCGGCTTGAGACCGGATTTGCACATGCTGCTTATCCCGAAGTCCGCATCCATCGCGTGAAATGGCCGATGTCGGTTTTGCGGTTAACGAGTAAGAATCGCGATGAGCTGTTACGTGCTGCGAATTCCGTCTATGACGCGTGGAAAGAATATTCGGATCGAGATGCGCAAATCGATGCGTACAGTGAGAAGGATGGACAGAGGGTGCCGCATAATACGGTGACGCCGATTGTTCGATTCAATGCGAAGCAAGCGTATGAAATGGATCTGGTGCTACGCAACAACCGTACCGATGAAGAGCATCCGGAAGGGATTTTCCATCCTCACCGTCATTTACATCATATTAAGAAAGAGAACATTGGTCTGATCGAAGTGATGGGTGTGGCGATCTTACCGGGTCGACTCAAAACTCAATTTGATCTGATTGCCCAGATTTTGAGCGAACCATCGTCATGGAATAAGGAAACTGCTGCAGAACAATATCCTTCTATTGCGGAACACCACGCTTGGGTGGATCAACTCCTGGAGCAATATGGTCAGGCGGCTACAAAGGCAGAGGCGATGCAGCTGTTAGAGCGCGAAGTTGGGGATAAGTTTGTTGAAATTCTATCAAATGCAGGGGTATATAAACGGACGGCAGAGGGATTGGAAGCCTTTAACCGATTCGTTCAAAGTATGGGGTGGAAGGAGATTGATGAAGCATGAGTATGGCTCGCTGGCAACAAATAGACTCGGAACATTGGGGAACATGTTTGGAAATCGTTCATCAGGATATACAACTGCTGGTTACCTTAGATTATGGTCCACGCATTATTCACTGCGGCTTGGTCGGCGGCAAGAATGTATTTTTTGAAGATATGGACGGTAAATATAAGCAAGATAATGGGTTTCGCATTTATGGGGGACATCGCTTCTGGTTAAGCCCGGAGATATATCCTGACACCTATGAGCCTGCACTGGGATCTGTAGCTTGGCAAGCCACGGAGGAGGGACTCTGCTTCACATCCGTTGTGGACGAAGTAACTCATACGCAGAAGGAAATCGTCATTTCCTTCGATGAGGAGCGGATTCATGTCATTCATCGGGTAACGAATGTCGGGGATCAAGCGATTGAACAAGCCCCATGGGCCTTGTCCGTGATGGCAGGAGGCGGCACGGCGCTTGTGCCTCAGCCTGAGATGTATGCTGATTTATTACCGAATCGTCAACTGATTCTATGGCCTTATACGGATATGGCAGATTCCCGTGTTCATTGGGGCAATGAGATCATTACCGTCGCACAACGCGCAGGTACGGAGCCATTCAAATTTGGGATGAATCAAACGAAGAAATGGGCGGCTTATTATAACGATGGCGTTCTCTTCCAGAAATCCTTCGATTATCGAGAGGATGCCGTGTATCCGGATTATGGTTGTTCTTTTGAGTTATATACCAATGAAGATTTCCTGGAATTGGAATCGCTGGGACCGTTAGTTATGATTGAACCAGGCGAGACGATCGCGCATGAGGAATCGTGGATCATTCGTCGCTCGGACAGCATCGTAGATAGTATGAAGCAATTACCTTTCTGAGCCTAGCTCGGAAAGGTTTTTCTTTATTTGATCCCGAAACTATCATATAATAGGAAAATTGTCATTATCGTTTGTAGGGGGATCATTGTGGAGTCGTCCAATCATAAGCAAGATTCAAATGAAGAGGAACAACATCATCGAGAGCAGCAATTACATCAATTACATGACATGATGGAGGTTATTCTGCACCGGAATTCGCCAGACCGCAATTATCTGCGGGAAGTGGAGCACTTGGGCGCGGGTTCCATGTATGTATTAAATACGTTATATCAGAAAGGCGTGTGCCGCGCTTCCGATATTGCGCACAGTCTAGAGGTGACATCTGGGGCTGTAACGGGTCTGACCGATAAACTACTCTATATGGGTTTGATTCATCGGGAGCGGTCTGAAGAGGATCGTCGTGTTGTATTGCTATCGCTTAGCGAGCAAGGCAGAGCGACCTATTTGCGTTTGCGTAATAATCTCGGAGAACGTATGAAGACGGCATTTTCGAAGATTGAAACGTCTGAATTGGAGTATATTAATCAGGTCTTATCCAAAATTATGTGCGAATAAAATATATTTCACGGAAACTCTTTCCATCCCTGCGGAAATATGAGAAGATACAGTTATTACCTATTAATCCTATCGATGCAGGGAGGAATTGTTCACATGTCTCAAGAGCATTCATTTTCATTGGAAACCTTAGCGGTACATGCCGGTCAAGAAATTGATCCGACGACATTATCTCGTGCGGTACCACTTTATCAGACGAGTTCTTACGCTTTTCGTGATACGGATCATGCAGCTAACTTATTTGCGTTGAAAGAGTTCGGCAATATTTATACCCGGTTAATGAACCCAACAACCGACGTATTCGAGAAAAGAGTAGCTGCGCTTGAAGGCGGCCCTGCAGCATTAGCAACCGCATCTGGCCAAGCAGCGATTACATTCTCCATTCTAAATATTGCGGGTGCTGGCGATGAAATCGTATCGGCGTCCACGCTGTATGGCGGAACGTATAATCTTTTTTCTAACACGTTCGCTAAGTTAGGAATCAAAGTGCATTTTGTCGATGCGAGCAACCCGGAGAGCTTCCGCGCTGCGATTACGGATAAGACCAAAGCATTGTATGCTGAGACCATCGGTAACCCGAAAGGGGATATCCTTGACATCGAAGCTGTGGCAGCCATTGCCCATGAGAACGGCATCCCATTAATCGTGGATAACACATTCCCAAGCCCCTATTTGCTTCGTCCGATTGAGCATGGAGCAGATATCGTCGTGCACTCCGCGACTAAATTTATTGGCGGGCATGGTACGTCGATCGGCGGCGTGATCGTGGACAGCGGAAAATTCGACTGGAAAGCAAACGGGAAATTCCCAGGCTTAACGGAACCGGATCCAAGCTATCATGGTGTCGTGTACACCGATGCAGTTGGGCCGATTGCATATATTATCAAAGCACGTGTTCAATTACTTCGTGACATGGGAGCAACGTTGTCGCCATTTAATGCATTCTTGCTCCTCCAAGGATTAGAGACATTGCATTTACGGATGGAGCGTCATAGCTCGAACGCATTGCAAGTCGCGCAGTTCCTAGAGCAGCAGGATGCTGTCGAGTGGGTGAACTACCCGGGACTGCCAAGCCATCCTTCGTATGAGCTGGCTAAGAAATATTTGCCGAACGGCCAAGGTGCTATCATGACTTTCGGTATTAAAGGCGGCGTGGATGCGGGACGCAAGTTAATCAATAGCGTGAAGTTGTTCTCGCATTTAGCGAATGTAGGCGATTCGAAATCATTGATTATTCATCCGGCAAGTACAACGCATCAACAGCTAAGTGAAGACGAGCAAATTTCCGCAGGCGTTCAACCGGGAATGATTCGGATTTCCATCGGTACGGAATCGATTAAAGATATTCTGCATGATTTGGAGCAAGCAATCGCTGCAAGTCAGGCGTAATGGTTAGGGGGAGCCTTCAGGCTCCCTTTTTCGTAAAGATGAAGTTAAATCGCTGCGAGTGGTATACTAAAGGTATCTCAATGCTGAGGAGGAACAGAATGAATAACTTTAATTTTCACAACCCAACGAGATTGATCTTCGGTAAAGGTCAAATCGATCAACTAAAGCAAGAAATTCCGAAATACGGCTCTCGCGTCCTATTGCTCTACGGAGGCGGAAGCGTGAAGCGCAGCGGACTGTTTGACCATGTGATCCAGAACCTAGAATCGATCGATGCTTTTGTCATCGAGATGGGCGGAGTGGAGCCGAATCCGCGGTTGTCTACGGTACATAAAGGGGTAGAAATTTGCAAGAAAGAGCAAATCGATCTCATTCTTGCTGTCGGCGGGGGCAGTGTTCTTGACTGTGCCAAAGCGATCGCAGCAGGCGCGAAATATGATGGTGATGCATGGGATTTCTTCACGCGCAAAGCTGTAGCGCAAGACGCCCTTCCTTTGGGGACGGTACTGACGATTGCAGCAACAGGTTCCGAGATGAATGGCAATTCGGTTGTAACGAATTGGGACACGAAGGAGAAGCTTGGATGGGGCAGTGCATTGGTTTATCCGAAATTCTCCATTCTTGATCCGGTTTACACGATGACCTTGCCGAAGAATCAGACGATCTACGGCATGGTGGACATGATGGCCCATGTGTTCGAACATTACTTCCATCACGAAGCGAATACGCCATTGCAGGACGGATTCTGTGAAGCGCTGCTCCGCACAGTCATTGAGACGGCTCCCAAGCTGCTTGAGGATCTCGAGAGTTATGAGCACCGCTCAACCATCCTTTATTGTGGCACGATGGCGTTGAATGGGGTCTTGAACATGGGATACAACGGGGACTGGGCATCACATAACATTGAGCATGCCGTATCCGCTGTATACGATATCCCGCATGGCGGCGGATTGGCGATCCTATTCCCGAACTGGATGAAACATGTGTTGGATGGCAATGAAGGCCGCTTTAAGCAGATGGCGGTGAATGTATTTGGGGTTCAACCGGAAGGCAAGACAGACCGTGAAGTAGCGATCGAAGGCATTGATGCACTTCGGGCGTTCTGGAACTCCATTGAGGCGCCTAGTCGGTTAGCAGATTATGATATTGACGATTCCCAATTAGACACGATGGCGGATAAAGCTGTCATGTTCGGTGAATTCGGGAACTTCAAGCGCCTGAATCATAAAGATGTGCTTGCGATTTACCGCGCTTCGTTGTAAGCGATAATCTGGCAAGGAACGAACCTATTGGGGTTCGCATTGATGGCTGTTCGAGCACAGCTATATCAGGCATGATGAGGGGGGGCGAATGCCCCTCTTTTTCTTTTCTTTGGAGGTACATCTTGCAGGAAATGAATAGGTTTTCATTATTTCGAAACAAATTTCCTTTTTTTGCGTATTACATGATATGTCAAATCTTCAAGATGGAGGAGGGGTGAAATGGTTGCATTTTACTGGGGCTGTCTGGCAGGGGGCGCGTTATTTGCATTAGTTAGTGTCGTGTTGGGGGACATTCTTAGCAGTGCTTTTGATGGTCTGCTTGACTTCTTATCCGTTGATTTCTTACAGCCTATGGTCATTGCGACAGCGATAACCACGTTAGGCGGTGCGGGAATCCTGCTGACGAAGTACTCCCCGTTGACAACGGTGGTGGCTTTGCTCGCGGCAATCTTGATTGCGCTCGGATTTGCGGTGGCTGTATTCTTTGGATATGTGAAGCCGATGCAGAACAGTGAGAATTCGACGGGGTTCTCGATGAACGACCTGCAAGGTAAAATTGCGGAAGTCACGGTAACCATCCCATCGAATGGATTTGGTGAAGTGTTGGTGCGTATCGGTGCTGGTCATACGAATCAGATTGCAGCAAGCTTTGATGCGCAAGGTATAGCGGACGGCAGCCAAGTGGTGGTCGTGGATGTCCGCGAAGGTATTGTTTATGTATCCCCATTAACCATCTAAGATAGGAGTGATTGTATGTCAGAATTTCCAGATTATCTCGTAATTCCTGGTATCGTGATTGCAGTGATTATTGTTCTTGGCTTAGCCTTCTGGGCGCGTTACAAAACGGTAGGACCGGATAAAGCCATGCTCGTGACAGGTACCTTCCTCGGGGGCGGCTCGAATATCTCTGTGGATGAGTCCGATCGTAAAATTAAAATTGTGCGCGGCGGCGGCGCGTTCATCTGGCCGATCTTTCAGCAGTCGCAGTACATATCCTTACTCTCGCATAAATTGGATGTTTCCACACCGGAAGTTTACACAGAACAAGGAGTTCCTGTCATTGCTGACGGCGTTGCCATTATCAAGGTGGGCAGTTCGGTGGAAGACGTGGCTACAGCAGCAGAACAATTCATTGGCAAGCCTATTGAAGCGTTAAAAGGTGAGGCGCAAGAAGTGTTAGAAGGTCATCTGCGTGCCATTCTGGGCTCCATGACGGTCGAAGAGGTCTATCGGAACCGCGATAAATTTGCGCAAGAGGTTCAAGGCGTTGCGGCGCGTGATTTGAAGAAAATGGGGCTGCAGATCGTTTCCTTTACAATCAAGGATGTTCGTGATAAGCAAGGTTATCTGGATGCGCTCGGTAAGCCTCGTATCGCTGCAGTGAAGCGGGATGCTGAAATCGCGGAAGCTGAAGCCGTGAGAGATGCGCGGATTCAGAAAGCAAAAGCCGAAGAGGAAGGGCAGAAGGCGGAGTTGATTCGGGATACGAATATCGCAGAGGCAGGCAAAGCGAAGGAATTGAAGATTGCCTCTTTTAAAAAGGAACAGGATACAGCGAAAGCGGAAGCCGACCAAGCGTACCAAATTCAAGAGGCAAAAGCGAAGCAATTGATGGTTGAAGAGCAAATGAAAGTAGAGCTCGTACGTAAAGACCGGGAAATTGACTTGCAGGAGAAAGAAATTCTCGTTCGTCAGAAGCAGTATGATGCTGAAGTGAAGAAAAAAGCAGATGCGGATAAATATGCGGTCGAACAAGCGGCTGAAGCGGACAAATCACGGAAGATGCGTGAAGCGGAAGCGATGCAATATTCGATCGAAGCGCAAGCGAAAGCGAATGCAGAGCAGAAGCGGCTTGAAGGTCTCGCGATTGCGGATGCGGAGCGTGCGAAAGGTACGGCGGATGCAGATGTTATCCGGCTGCGCGGTTTAGCGGAAGCGGAAGCGAAGGAGAAGCTGGCTGAAGCCTTCCAGAAATTCGGTGAGGCGGCCGTACTCGATATTATTGTGAAGATGCTTCCGGAATTGGCTGGTAAGATTGCGGAACCAATCTCGTCCATCGACAAGTTAACCGTCGTGGATACGGGAAATGGGGACGGAGCCGCACGTGTAAGTAATTATGTGACACAGCTTATGGCTACCGCGCCAGAAATGTTGAAGAGCGTATCAGGAATCGATGTGGAGCAGCTTATCAAAGGGATGACCCAAAAAGTAGGCAAGTTGCCTGTAACTGCAACTGCTCCTGCTCCGACAGATGTTACAGAAGTTCAGGTAGCGGCTGGATTAACGAAGGAATAATTTAAAATTTTTATAAGATGAAATGAATAGATGGTAAGGGTTGAGCAGGAGTAATTGACTGTTCAGCCTTTTTTTATACTCTTTTTCTCAATAATCGATCATATGTATTGACCATGGCGGATCAATCCTAGCGCCAATTGCTATCACGAATCGGATAAGGAGGTTAGCGGTATGGATGCCTATGATGCTGCTGTTTAAGCATGATCATCTCGGTACGATACGTCCAACATTTTTGGAGACTGGTTGCCATGGCAGCGGAGATGATTGCGGTAAGAAGACGTGGGAACAAAGCAAAGGAGGGGGATGTGCTTGCGTATCGCGGGGATTTATTTAGCGGCAGGTCAGAGTCGAAGGATGGGGCAGCCGAAGCTCTCTCTGGAGCTTGCACCTGGTAAATGCCTTGGAGGGATGGGATTATCCTCCCTGCTTCAGAGTGGGGCATGTTCGTCGATTACGGCCGTTGTTCGTGAAGAAGACTCATTAAGTTGGCTGGGATCTGCGCTTGAGCACGCTGATGTTCGTATTGCTCCATGTCCGGAAGCAGAAGTGGGAATGTCGTTCTCCATTCGTACAGGATTGAAGGATGCCTTGTTATCTTCGCCGGATGCAGTGATGATTACGCTCGCGGATCAGCCATATGTATCTGTTGGATTATTGAGGGGACTTGCGGTCGTCTACGCCGGGAAAAGTTCGCAGGTAGACTATGTTGCATGTTCATATGGCAGCAATATGGCGCCTCCTGCTATTTTTGGACGTTCGATGTTCGAGGCTCTAGCGGATTTGGAAGGGGATGCAGGGGCGCGCAGGCTGCTTACGGATCCTACCTATCAGGGGGTATGCGTGGAAGTCCATGATGAACTCCAGGCCTTGGATGTGGATACGCCGCAAGATTGGCAGCACGTAGCTGAAGTGTATCAGCGGTTATACTGAACCAAGATTGGATTTAACGAAATAACGAAGAGGAGTCTACCGCGCGAAAATAGCGTAGCAGGCTCCTCTTTTTAATCGTGTCATAATCATTCCATCATTAGCTACACTTTCTTCTTCCGATACAGGATATACAAGAAGAAGGGTCCGCCGATCGCCGCGGTGAAGATCCCCGCTGGAATATCCAAGGGGTCGAAAATCGTTCTAGCCGCAAAATCAGCGAGAACGAGCAACAGAGCTCCGAATAATGCAGATACGGGTAAGAGTCTGCCGTATATCGGACCTACCAGTCTACGGGCAAGATGCGGCGCCATTAATCCAATAAAGCCAATGCCTCCGGCTACGCCAACAGCAGCCCCTGAGAGGATGACACTGATCGCAATGAGAATCAAGCGGTCCTTCTGAATGCGGCTGCCCAAACCGATGGCCGTAGCATCTCCAAGCTGCTGCACATTAATGTTCTTCGCATAGAACAGAGCGAGTGGAATGAAGATGACTACCCAAGGAAGAAAGGCAAGCACATGAGTCCACGAGGTACCATAGATACTCCCCGTTATCCAACCAAGGGCTTGGGAAGCGAGATAGATCGGACCTGTAAGCAGCAGAAAGGAAGTTAACGCGCTCATCGCACTCGCAATCGCGATACCAATCAGGATGAGACGAAGCGGCGTTACCCCGTTTTTCCAAGCGAGCACATAGTTCAAACCCGCAGCAATAAATGCCCCGAACATGGCGACGAAGGGCAGCCATTGAATACTGAACTGACCCGCAGTTAAGGTGATGAAGCCAACGGCTGCGACGGAAGCGCCGCCTGTAACACCGATCAAATCGGGTGAAGCGAGTGGATTGCGAACCACCCCTTGCAGGATCGCACCGGCGATCGCGAGCGAAGCCCCAACAAGGATCGCGATAACGATACGCGGCAGACGCAGGTTCTGAACGACAACCTCATAGGCGGGATCTGGGTTTATATGTAACACGGCACGCATGACTTGCATCGGCGGAATTTTCATACTCCCAAGAGACAAACTCAATAATGTTGAACATAAGAGGACGAGAGAAAGTACGACAATCGTAACGAAGGTGCGTTTGCTCTGATAGTTATTCATATTTTCTCCTTCTCGCAATGAAGATAAAGAATGGAACACCGATTAGCGCCGTTGCGACACCGACAGGTACTTCTTTGGGCATAAGGACAAAACGAGATACAATATCCGCTAGAATTAATAGAATACCGCCATAAACAGCACAGTACGGTAGGATCCACTTATAGTTGTTCCCCACAACATATCGGACTGTATGCGGAATAATAATGCAGACAAAAGAGATCGGACCGGCAATCGCAACAGCGCTGCCTGCTAGAATGACGATAAGGATGGCGATAACCGCTTTGATCCATCCAATACGCTGCCCTAACCCGGTTGCAACTTCATCCCCCATGGCTAGGATATTGACAGAACCCCCGATGAACATCGAAACGATCCATCCAATCGCAGCATAAGGAAGAATCATGAGGAAATGATCTATGCTTCGTCCTTGTACGGATCCAACTAACCAATACAGTAACTGTTCTAACGATTTGCCGTCGACGAGCATAATCCCTGAAGTCACCGATGAGGCAAAAGCGGCTACAGCGGCACCCGAGATCGTTATTTTTAATGGATTCATCCCATCTCCGCCTGCGGAACCCATGATATAGACAATCGCAGAGGTGACGGCAGCGCCGAGAAAGGCAATCCAGATTAATTGTACGAATGAGACTTGTGCGCCGAATAACGAGATGGCTATCGCAATAAATAAGACTGCCCCTGCATTAATACCAAATAGCGATGGAGAGGCCAACGGGTTCTTCGTCAAAGCTTGCATAAGTGCGCCAGAAATCGCTAGACTTCCACCCACAATGGCTCCGATGAGAGCACGCGGCACCCGTGTATCACGAATAATGAGCTGTTCATTAGTGCCTTGAAAATGTTGATAGGCATCCGTGAGCATGGCAAGCGAAAATTGATTCAGACCGAACAATACGCTTGCTAGCATGCTAAGTGCTAGGAGTAGAATACCGACGATGAGTACGATGGTTTTCTTAAGCGGTGTATTTAATAAACTCAGCATTTTCAGGAACCCTTCCTATATATGAGGTCGTTTAAGCTCTTTTAATAATATGAGAACAATTCTCAACTGTCAATGAAATCCCATGCTTATGGGGAAGCGGAAGCGTCATATATAGATGTCATTTCTCAAGGTGTAAGATGCTTTTTGTGATATTTTGAGATGATAACTTCGCTTTTTTTCGTTGTTATTCGACAACCGAATCCAGAGCCAAAGCGTTGTTCGCAAAAACGGACGAGGAAGTTATCTCGATCTTGGATAAAGCAGAGCAAGATGCGCAAACTGCAGGCTATGATAAGCTTCTGAAATTCAAAACCGATTAATGGCAAGAAAACAAGAAACAAATGGCAGGGAACTAGTTATTTTCGTAACTTGAGCAGGATAGAGAAGGGGGTACTAAACCATTCGTTTAGGCCTCTTCTCTTTTTTCATAAGGTAGAGCTGTAAGAATTAGGATATGAGCGGTTTACAGACAGGAACAGGGAGGCAAGGTATACTTAAAATGTACCCTCTTACCAGAAATCAACGAGAGCGGAAGTTTCCACTGGGGAGGTTGATATCATGTTAAAAGCATTGCTAGCGGATGATGAAATGCTAGATTTGGAAGGAATGAAACAGTTCATTCCGTGGTCTGAGCTAGGAATTGAAGTCGTAGATGCCATGAATAACGGTTTTTCGGCATGTGATGTGATGGAACAAGAACAGATCGATATCCTCGTTACGGATGTACATATGCCGAATATGACTGGATTGGAGCTCGCAAAACGGGCAATGGAAGTCAATAAAGATATACGTATTATCTTTGTAAGCGGTTACCAAGATTTCAATTACGTCAAGCAAGCTTTATCGTTGAACGCATGCAGCTATGTGCTGAAGCCGATGGATGATGAAGAACTGGTGGAGTCTCTCCGTAAGGTAACGGTGGAATTGTATGACGAGAAACAACGCCGTGAGGCCGAGCAGGACTATTTGCATATGATTCCGATGGCCAAGAACGAACTGCTGCACAGCAAGGCCAATTCCAAAAATTCCAAGCTCATTCGCGAAATCATCAAGGTGATGAAGGAACGGATGCATGAGAATTTGACGTTAAAGGATATTGCTTACCAGTTCTCCTTCTCGCCCAACTATTTGGGACGGTTGTTCAAAGAGGACGTGGGCAAGACGTTCAGCGAAGTGCTGGTTCAGCTCCGGATGGATGCGGCGCGGGCGATGCTGGATGACCCACGATGAAAATTTACGAGGTCGCGGATAAGGTCGGGTATCGATATTTACCTTATTTCAGTAAGCAATTCAAGGAAACGTTCGGTATGACCCCCGTAGAGTGTCGCAAAAGCAAACAGTAGTGGAGGGAACAGCTAGACATGTCGACACCAGCATTCAAAAAGAAGGGGTATTTACCTGTAGGCTACAAATTATTGTTTAGCTATGTGATCCTCATTATTATTCCTGTGATCATCATTGGATGGGTCTCGCATTCGATTTACGTCGATTCAATTCGCAAACAAACGACCGTTAATATTAAGGGCACCTTACAGCAGATTCGAGATAATATCGAGTATAAAACGAGTGATATTACGCGATTGTCGAACATGTTGTATTTTGATTATTCGCTTGCGATTCAGCTGCGTAGCTTCGAAGAAGGATGGGAAAGCTATGAGAAGACGACCAAATACGTGCTTCCTAAGCTTGAAAATGCATTAAATTCTACCGGGATGAAGATGCTGTTGTCCGTATTTTTCCAGAATGAATCCTTACCAGAGATCTATCGGGGAACCTTCGATATGGAAAATGCGGACCTCGTCGGCCAGAACATGAATATGTATCACTTGAAACGGATTGAACATAAGCCATGGTACAAAGACTTCCCCCGTGAGCACTATGGATCCACGATGGAGTGGAAGCAGGTGGAACAAGATGCCCATTATGGGCGAATCTCGCTCCTTCGTCGCTTGGTTGATACCACGGACCCGATCCAATTGCGGGAGATTGGTTTTATGCGGATTACTATACAGCTTCAAGATTTATTCCAGAGCGTTGATTATCATAAGTTTGGCGCAGGCAGCTTGCTGGTCGTGAAAGACGATAAGGATCGAGTCATCTACCAATCCGGAGCTGTGTCTCCGATGGAGATGGATGCGCAGCATATCGCTGATAATTACTTGACGATTCAAGAAACCATTGAAGGGGAGCCTTGGCAGATAACGGCTTTCGTTCCGACGACGATTATCGAGCAGGATTCGATGCGGGTGCGTACCTTTACCATTTTAGTCTGTTTATTTTGTTTGGTTGTGTTCACGTTCGCTGGCATGTTCGTGTCGCGTTATTTTTCGGTGCGCGTGAACAAGGTGGTCTCGGTATTGAATGCTTTTCGTGAAGGCGATTTTCATAAGCGGATGTCCTATCAGGGTAAAGATGAGTTCTCTCAGATCTCTACGGCGATTAATGAAATGGGAGATAACATTGAGTCGCTGATCAAAGAGGTGTACTTAACCCACATTCAGAAAAAAGAAGCGGAACTCGAGACGCTCCAATCACAGATTAATCCGCATTTCCTGTATAATACGTTGTCCTCGATTAACCGCTTAGCGAAGTTCGGTGAGATTGATAAGCTGCAGCAGATGGTGCTGGGACTAGCCAAGTTTTATCGATTAACATTGAATGAGGGACGAACGATGATTCCGGTATCTACGGAAATCGAACAAGCGAAGGCTTATCTCGAGATTCAACGGATTAAACACGGGGATACGATGGATGTCATGTATGATATTGATCCTCATGTGTGGGGATATGAGACCGTGAAGCTTGTTTTGCAGCCTTTCATCGAAAATGTATTGGAGCATGCACGCTTTGGCGATCAGATCCATATTCGTATCGTTGCCCGCAAGGAAGGGGAAGATATCCTGTTCCAGGTGATTGATGATGGGGTAGGCATGACGCAAGAGCGCATTCATCATATTTTCCATCCAGAGGAGCATGTCAATGCTGGCTTCGGGATTCGAAATGTGGACGAGCGCATCAAGCTTCATTTTGGCGGAATGTATGGGGTCACGATCCATAGCCGCCGTGGGATGGGGACTTCTGTACGGATTCGGATTCCTGCCAAAAGGTTTAATTTCCGGGGAAATTGACATCCTATGTTGAGGAGGTGATTTCCTTGCCTATCAACAAATCGGAAAAGATCCATAATCAGCAGAACAAATCACGATTAAAAGAAGAGGCTGTGACGCCAAATCCAGAGAAGCAGTCGCATCGTCCGGCAAGCTTGAACAACATTCCTAAGTAAGAATCGTAGGACGAAAAGCCATCTTAGCTTGATGCTGAGGTGGCTTTATTCCGTTGTGCGAGGTACGCGCTGTGATCTGTCTAATGTCCTCCTTTTCATAAAATTACGTATAATAGATTTAAAACAATCAAGGGAGAGACCTATGAAGCCTATTATTGAAATTGCACGCCAAATTGGACTAGATGAAGATGACCTGGAGTTATACGGAAAATACAAGGCGAAGATTTCATTCTCGGCGATGGAACGCGTTCAGGATCGGCCTGCAGGCAAATTGATTCTCGTAACGGCGATGAATCCGACGCCAGCGGGAGAAGGAAAGACATTAACGTCTATCGGCTTATCCCAAGCCATGAATCAGATCGGCAAGAAGACGATTGCCGCGTTGCGCGAGCCATCCCTTGGTCCTTGTATGGGGTTGAAGGGCGGCGCAACGGGCAGCGGAGGAGCACAAATCGTGCCAGCGGATGAGATCAACATGCATTTTACCGGTGATTTACACGCGATTTCGTCTGCGCATAACTTGCTAGCAGCGATGGTCGATAATCATATATTTCATGGAAATGAACTGGGAATCAACCCGGAAAAGGTGGTATGGAAACGCGCTGTTGATATGAATGACCGAGCCATGCGTCATACCGTTATCGGTCTCCAGAATTCGGGTGTGGTCCGTGAAGATGGCCATCTGATTACGGTAGCTTCGGAGATTATGGCGATTTTCTGCCTGAGTGAGAATATAGCAGATTTAAGAGAACGATTAGGTCGTATGATTGTGGCATATTCTTATGATGGCAACCCGATCACGGCCAAAGACTTGCGTGCCGATGGTGCGATGACGGCGCTGCTCAAAGATGCCCTGCAGCCCAATTTAGTACAGACCTGCGAGAATACGCCCGTACTCGTACATGGCGGACCTTTTGCGAATATTGCGCATGGATGCAGCAGTCTGATGGCGACGAAGCTCGGGTTAAAGCTCGCCGATTATGTGGTTACGGAAGCCGGATTCGGCGCAGATTTGGGCGCGGAGAAATTCGTGCATATCAAATGTAGGACGTCGGGATTAAAGCCTAATGCTGCTGTGCTGGTTGTCACGGCTAAATCAATGAAATATAACGGTGGCGTGGATAAGGGGCAGCTGACGGTAACCAACGCAACGGCACTGCTCGCAGGATTCGCGAATGTGAAAAAGCATGTGGAGAACATGCATGGATTTGGCATTCCTGTCGTAGTGGCGATCAATCGGTTCGCTACGGATACCGAGGAAGAGATTCAGATGATTCAGGAACAGTGTCGCGAGATCGGGATTAAGGCAGTTGTGTCACAGGTTTGGGCTCAAGGGGGAGAAGGCGGAAGAGCATTGGCCGAAGAAGTGGTTCGGCTTGTTGAGGATTCTGAAACGCAGCTTCGGTTCCTGTATGAACTGCATGACGGTATTTCAGATAAAATCGAGACGATTGTACGGGAAGTATACGGCGGAGCGAAGGTGAATTATTCTGCGCGTGCCAAAGCCGCCATTCGGGCATTGGAAGCAAGCGGGTTGTCTGACCTGCCGATTTGTATGGCGAAGACGCCTTATTCCTTCTCGGACCAACCGAAACTGCTAGGTCGGCCAGCGGGGTTCACGTTAACCGTTAATGATATCCGTGTGTCGGCCGGGGCTGGGTTTGTGGTTGTTTTCACAGGTAATGTGATGATCATGCCGGGGTTACCTAAGCATCCGCTCGCGGAAGAAATAGATGTGGATGCTCAAGGTAATATTTTGAACTTAAGCTAGTCTAGGATTAGGAGGACAAGCATATGTATGAGCCTGTGACAAGTACGTGTTACATTTTGCCGATCAGCATGGAGAGAATCCCAGCTGCTATCAAGGGTCCGACAGGCACTCCGCCGAAGATCGCGACACCGATGACCGTTCCAATAAGCAAGCCTGCGACGAGGGTCGGTTGATTGCCCATGAGAACGACGCCGCGTCCGCCTAAATAGGAGACGAGAATGCCGATAGCGATGGCAAGTAAGGATTTCCAATTGAGAAAGGAATGCAGCATCGTATCCATATTGATTTTGCCGCTCGCAATCGGGGCCATGACGCCGATCGTCAGGATGATGATCCCGAGGGTCAGACCGTATTTTTCGATCCAAGGGAAGGTCTGATGCAGATTCGTGACGCGCAGCAAGAGCAGGACGACCATGGCGATCGTCACGGTTGAATTGCTGCTGATGAGACCGAGGGCTGCGAACAGCAGCAGAATTAAGGAGGGGGTATCGATGTTTGCCATTAGATGTAAGACTCCTTTTACTAGTAGAGGTCGTTTAAAAAGCCAACTTTTGATCACGAAGTATATCTGCGGGTAAGCTCGACATCGAAGCTTGTATTCACCCTCGAAGTCCGGTGCTCATGTAGGCATTCCCTACACTCCGCTCCTCCTTCTTCGGCTTCATACGATCTTCTCGATGCTGAAAAGTTGACTTTTTAAACTGGTATTATCTTTATCACGATAGCATATTCGCTAGGGAAATCAAAATCAGTGGGGGATTTTAAAGTTATTGGATAATCTAATATAGCTTGGCCACCAACACTAATTCGCGTACCTAAAATGGATTTTCCAACAAAGCTACACCACCAGTCCTTTTTCGCGGACCTATCCTGGATTTATACAGCATAGCTTCACTACCAGCACTAAAAGGCGAACCTATACTGGACGTTTCCAATATAGAGGGGGGAAATCAGCATTTTAGAGGCATTTTCAGCACATTCTAATGGATTTATCCAGTATAGAGTGCGAAATCGTACTGAAAACGGCGAAGTTAGTGGATTTATCCAATATAGCACCACCACAAACACTTTTTCCCCACCTGTACTGGATTTTAAACAACATAGCAAACTTCATTCATCTTCATCATTGTTATAGATCGTTTTAAATTGATTTTTCATTTACGAAACGAGATCACCAAAAAAATAAAGTGCGAAAAGTCCTCTGGACGTTATCGACATACTGAGCGGGGGATGTCTCCCCCGCTTTATTTATGCGTGGTTCGATCACGGTACTCACTAGGGCTTAGACCTGTCCGTGTCTTGAAGGTACGGTGAAAGTACGTATAGCTCTGGAATCCGCATAACTCTGCAATTTGCTCAAGCGTCATTTTACTATATTCGATCCGTTCGCAGGCCATGGAAATTCGAACTTCAATCGCGTAATCCATAATGGTCTGTCCGAACACCTCTTTGAATAGATGACCGGCGCGCGAGATACTTAAGCTTGCATGGTCGGCAACTTGTTGGAGCGTAAAGAGCTCGGTGGCATGCTGCTCGATATAATATTTCATATGATTGCAGATGGGTACATATCTGGATTTGGCTTGCGAGCTATTCGATTCATCAATGAGGCGGTCGAGCATCAGGAAGAAGGCTTTGGTCAAATACTGAAGAACCTCTTCCATTGAATCATGAATCCGTCGTTTTTCTTGAATAATTTGACGCCAGATCATAATGAGACGCTCGTCTAGGCGGATCGGAGTTACTGGATTTCGATCCTTCGCTGCCCACCAATCCTCAACCCATGTGCCTTGTATCATTAGAAAGTAGTCCATGCTGCTGATTTTTGGCAATAATTCGTTTGAATACGGATTATTGAATCCTATTTTCAATTCGTATACATCATCAATCTTATACAATAGAAGGTCGCCTGCTTCAATGCGATCATAATGATCTTCATTCCACACATGGGCGCATCCCTCCGTCTGAAGGCGAATCAAATAGTGAGGCAAACGGGTTCGTTGGCGAATGTCATAGGGTTTATTGTGCTTGGCGAAGTCTACGGATAGGACATTTAATGTATCTTTCGAGTGGCTTATCTCGATCATTTTCAATCACTCCTTTTGGAAGTGCAGCAAAATAGTTCAGGAATAGGTCATATCATTCATTCACATTATACCGTTCTATTGGCTAGAATAAAAGCGTAAGAAAACCTTTTCATAGGAGCTGATTACAAATGATTAAAATTGGATTGCAGTTATATACGTTACGTGAGGAGACAAGCCGTGATTTCGTTGGCACGTTGAGAAAAGTGGCAGCACTTGGCTACCAAGGCGTAGAGTTTGCTGGTTACGGCGGCCTTACTGCAGAAGAAATGAAATCATTATTAGATGAATTGAACTTGGTATCGATCGGAGCGCATGTGGGTATTGAGCGTCTAAGAGATCATTTGGATGAAGAGATCGAATATCATAAAGTGCTCGGCACGAAATATATTGCTTGCCCATGGTTAGGTGATGAGTATCGCGAATCCGTTGTGAAGCTGATGGAAGTGACGAAAGTGCTCAAAGAAGCTAGCGCAAGATTAGCACAACACGGTATTGAACTTGGCTATCATAACCATGATTTTGAATTTACGAACCAATTTGGCGGCAAGACGATGTTCGACACGATCTTCGAATTGACTGCACCGGCTCCGTTGTTCGCGGAACTTGACGTATGTTGGGTACATTTCGGCGGATATGATCCATCCGAATATATGATGAAATACGCTGGCCGCGCGCCGCTTATTCATTTGAAAGACGTTCGTCAGAACGAAGATGGCAGCCCGCAAACCGTCATTCTCGGCGAAGGCGATATGGATCTGGATGAAGTTGTGAAGACTGCGAAATTGACAGGCGTTGAATGGTTCATCGTAGAGCAAGACGTATGCCAAATCGATCCGATCGAGAGCATTACGCAAAGTATGGCTTGGGTGCGCAATAACGTAAAATAAGATATTATTACCAATATCATCATACTAAAACCAATTTATTAGGAGGACTTGTCCATGTCTAAAGTGTATCAAATTGCAATCGTAGGTTGCGGAGGAATTGCGAACGGCAAACATATGCCGAGCTTAGCGAAATTGAAGAATGTTAAGATGGCCGCTTTTTGCGACATTATCGAAGAGCGCGCGATCGAAGCCAAAGAAAAATATGGTGATGCTGACGCGAAAGTGTACACGAACTTTGAAGAAGTATTGGCAGATCCTACGATCGATATCGTACATGTATGTACACCAAATGATTCCCATGCGAACATTTCAATCGCTGCATTGGAAGCTGACAAACACGTATTGTGTGAAAAACCTATGGCGAAGACGGCAGCAGATGCTCGCCGCATGGTGGAAGCAGCCAAACGTTCAGGCAAGAAATTAACAGTTGGTTACAATAACCGTTTCCGTACAGACAGCCGTTACTTGAAGGAAGCTGTTGACGCGGGTGAATTGGGTGAAGTGTATTTCGCGAAAGCACATGCGATTCGTCGCCGTGCAGTACCAACTTGGGGCGTATTCTTGGACGAAGAGAAACAAGGCGGAGGCCCGTTGATCGATATCGGTACACATGCGCTTGACTTAACGCTCTGGATGATGGATAACTACAAGCCAAAAGCAGTTCTAGGTACAGCATTCCACAAGTTAGCATCCAAAGAAAATGCTGCAAACGCTTGGGGTTCATGGGATCCAAAAGAGTTCACGGTTGAAGATTCCGCATTCGGTATGATTACGATGGAGAACGGTGCAACAATTATGCTTGAATCCAGCTGGGCGCTGAATGTCATCGAGACAGGCGAAGCAGCATGTACATTATGCGGTACAGAAGGCGGAGCAGATATGAAGGATGGACTTCGTATTAACGGCGAGAAGAACAGCAAATTGTTCGATACCAAAATTCAATTGAACGCAAGCGGTGTAGCATTCTTTGATGGCGCATCGGAAGACGCTCCAGACGTTGAAATGCGCATGTGGATCGAAGCGATTGAGAACGATACAGATCCAGTGGTGACACCAGAGCAAGCTTGTGTTGTATCTGAAATTCTTGAAGCGATCTATGAATCTTCCAAAACAGGCAAAGCCGTATACTTCAATAACTAATCTATGAGGAGGTTTTATCGATGAAACTGGGTGTATTTGCCGTATTGTTCGGTCAAAAATCTCTCGATGAAACATTAGACTATATCCAAGCCAAAGGTTTGGAAGCTGTGGAAATCGGTACAGGCGGCTATCCTGGGAATGCACATTGCAAACCGGAAGAGTTGCTGGCTGATAACGGCAAATTAAAAGAATTCAAAAAAGCATTCGATTCCCGCGGATTGACGATCAGCGCATTGAGCTGCCACGGTAACCCATTGCATCCGCAAAAAGATATTGCGAAACCGTTCCACGACGATTTCCATCGTACGGTGGAATTGGCTGAGCGCTTGGAAGTGCCTGTCGTTGTTGGTTTCTCCGGTTGCCCGGGTGACCATGAAGGCGCGAAATATCCGAACTGGCCTGTAGCCCCATGGCCGAACGATTACCAAGAAATTTTGGATTGGCAATGGAGCAATAAAGTCATTCCTTATTGGACCGAGACAGGTAAATTTGCTTCCGATCGCGGAATCAAAATTGCGCTTGAGCTGCACGGCGGATTCTCCGTACATACGCCTGCGAATTTACTTCGCTTGCGTGAAGCAGCTGGTGAAGTCATCGGCGCGAACTTGGATCCAAGTCACATGTGGTGGCAAGGAATCGATCCGGTTCAAGCGGTTCATATCCTTGGTCGTGCAAATGCGATCCACCATTTCCATGCGAAGGATACAACGATTGATCCGATCAACGTGAACAAGCATGGTGTAACCGATATGCAATCCTATGCTCTGATGCTGGATCGTGCATGGCAGTTCCGTACGGTAGGCTACGGCCATGATATGAAAGTATGGGCTGATATCATCAGTGCGCTTCGTCTCGTAGGTTACGACTATGTTGTAAGTATCGAGCATGAAGACGGCTTGATGTCGGTAGAAGAAGGCTTCACCAAAGCGGTTGAGAACTTGAACCAAGTTCTGATCAAGGAGCCACTCGGCGACATGTGGTGGGTATAATTATCAACCGGCTTTTGATCACGAGATATAAAAAGGTAGTAGAGATATAGAAAGCCCCCGTTCTTACAGTCTGGAAGGAGACTGTGAAGAACGGGGGCTTTTTGCCGTGACTTGGGGTTCAGGGGGGATGATGTTATCCCCCGATAACCGTGAGTTCTTTCGGATACGTCGTTAGTACCTCGATACCATCGGCTGTGACGACAATGTCATCTTCGATCCGGACACCGCCGCGATTAGGTAAGTAAATACCCGGCTCGATCGTGAACACAACGCCTTCTTGGAGCAATTCTTCATTGTTCGCATGTACGCCAGGATATTCGTGGCAATCCATGCCGAGGCCATGGCCTAGACGGTGCATAAAATAGGCGCCATAGCCTTTGTCTTCAATGACTTGACGTGCAGCCCGGTCAATGCTCGCGTAGGTCACGCCGGGGCGTACAGCCGCAATGGCGGCGAGATTCGCACGCAGCGTTGTATCGTAGATATCTTGGAGCTCATCCGAGATCTGACCGACTGCGAAGGTCCGTGTAATATCTGAAGCATAACCGTCTGCATAGACGCCTAGGTCGAATAATAAGAGCTCATTCGCTTGTACCTTACGCGTTCCAGGATCTCCGTGCGGGAGTGCAGATTTCTCCCCGGCAAGTACCATCGTGTCGAAGGAAGGACCTTGTGCGCCGAGTTTCTTCATTTGGTATTCAAGTTCTGCCACCAGTTCAATTTCAGTGACGCCAATCTTCACTTGCGTTACCACGTTATGTAAGGCCGCTTCGACGAGTCTTACCGCTTCTTTCATACGTGTAATCTCGTCGACTGATTTGATCATGCGCATATTGCGCAGTATGTCACCTGCATCAATATAGGATGCGGCTTGAATCACGTCATGCAACGCCTCAAAGCGAACGACCGTCAAATGCTCTTTCTCCACCCCAAGGGATGTAATATGAGCAGGTAATTGCTGTTTTAAGATTGTATATGGGTTGTCCGTGTCTGTATGCGTAGCAATGCGTTTCACGGAAGAATGCTGCGATGCGGCTTCCTCATCAAGTGCAGGTACGATCAGTACAGGCTCTTGGTTTTCGGATACGACTAAACCAAGAAAGCGCTCATGCGGGTCGCAGGCAAAGCCTGTGAAGTAGTACACATGCTTCGGTTCCGTGATTAATAAAGTATCGATTCCCCGTGCCTTCATCTGTGGATAAAGTTGTTGTAAACGATTCGTCATGGTGATCATCCTTTCAACGACATTAGGTCTATAGCGAAGATACCATGAAAATGGGGGAAATGCCAATGTATCACGATGTAACAATAGCTGACATGACTTGTTCGATTACTAGTGTTACTAGGATTTGAGCGCTTTGTCCATCATTTCATCCTTTTTCTTGCTAATTGTATTTTTATATGATTTTTCAGCTTGATCCGCCATCTTGGAAGATAATCCTGCATCGGAAAGCTCTTTCTTCATTTTATCCAATATCTCATAGAATACCCCGTTGACGCTTTTCTCTAGTTTTTTAGCTGCACTCATATATATAGAAGCAATATCAACTTTTGTTTTTTCTTTGCTAGTTAAATCTTGTTTGGCGTTATTCATTAATAAATCGAGTTTGGAAACGGCCATATTCTCCAACTGCACAAATGTAGATGCATATTTTTTCGCTATATCAGCTTCTTTGTCTGAAGAAGCATCCTTAATAAGATCGTTAACTTGTTTATTATCCTTTGTCTCTTTTGTTTTTGTGGCACTTTTACTCACATCGTTTGTCTCCTTTTCCGTCGTTGTCTTGTCGGTTGCAGGGGGATTTGTATCGGACGGATTGTTATTTAACCCCGGGTCTATTACAAGATTAGGGAATTCAAAAAAATCTTCCGGGGTATGAATATCCGCGGTCGTTATATTTCTGTCGAACAAATGTTTGTAGGCAAAAAAACCTACTCCTCCTAGAACAACAAGGACTGAAACAATCACAATAATTACTTTTTTGCGCATAAATAATATACTCCTTTGTCTGATATTAAATAGTATGGATAAAGATACCACAAAATGAGATAGATTTATAGCTTATTTGCCATAAAAATACATAATAAGTTATTAATTTCAGTTCTGGATTGTGCAACTTAAAGATTAGTTAAAGTAATGACGAATAGGTTGTATTACATAAGAAAAATATGTATCATGGTGGAATATGTTGTAATTACCATGTATATTGTGTCGAAAGAACTGGATTCATAGTTCAGATTACTTAATAGATTTGTTACATATTTGGAGATGTCTTCCTTTCCGTTATCAATGGAGGCACTCGGCCGTGCTGTGGGAATATATTTCATAGGTCCTTAGGCGTGAATCGCCAGGGGTGCGGTGTGAGGATGGGTTAAATGCCTACAATCGATGAAGAGTATGGAATCTTTGATGGTTTGATCGTGTGACACAATGGTTGCGCTTACAATCATGCGATGAAACGATGGAAGATCGACTGAGTGAATACATATATCTGGATTTAACTCTTGTTTTTGCTTGAATAGCAATAACAAGAGTTTTTATATTTTGAGAGGAAGTGTTGATGTTGGGTAGGGTTAGAAAGGCGATTATTCCAGCTGCAGGGTTGGGGACAAGATTTTTACCTGCAACCAAAGCGATGCCGAAGGAAATGCTTCCGATCGTAGATAAGCCGACGATTCAATATATTGTCGAGGAAGCGGTTGAAGCAGGTATTGAAGAAATTATTATTGTTACGGGTAAAGGGAAGAGGGCTATAGAGGATCACTTTGACAGCCATTTCGAACTAGAACAGAAACTTCTTGAGAACAACAAGTTGAAGCTGCTGGAAGAAGTCATGAAGGCTTCGAATTTGGTAGATATTCATTACATACGCCAAGGTGAACCGAAAGGTCTGGGACATGCCATATGGTGTGCTCGAAAATTTATCGGTAATGAGCCATTTGCGGTGCTGTTGGGTGATGATATTGTGCAGTCGCCTCAGCCTTGCATCGGTCAACTAATGGAACAATACGATCAAGTACATTCCTCTATTGTTGGGGTTCAAGAAGTACCATATGAAGAAACTTACCGCTACGGTATTGTCTCACCGGGGAATCAGTTTGGCAGACGTTATGAAATTCAAAAACTCGTAGAGAAACCAGCTAAAGGGACAGCCCCTTCTAATCTAGCGATATTAGGGAGATACATATTAACACCAGAAATATTTGAGATACTGGATCATCATGATATTGGGGCCGGTGGAGAAATACAACTTACGGATGCGATTCAAGTATTGAATCAGCAGCATGACGTCTATGCATATAATTTTGAGGGAAAACGTTATGATGTGGGAGAGAAGCTAGGGTTTATCCTAACGACATTGGAATTTGCGATACAGAATGAAGAATTAAGGGCTCCACTTCTGAAGGAAATGGAGAGAATACTCACGGAGTATCCGTTAAATCATGCTGTAAATATATAATTCAAAGAATGAATATATATAGTAAGGATGGTTAAGATCAATATGAGTATGACGGAGATGCGATTGGAAAGAGAGTCAACATCGTTTCAGCGACCACGAGCCATTATCAAGATGGACAAACGTTACATGTATGCAGTGACGAAGAGATGTATGGATTTTCTAGGTGCACTGATCGGTTTGATCCTACTATCTCCAATCTTTGTTGTTGTTGGTATAGCGATTAAACTAGATGGATCGAACGGTCCTGTTTTTTATAGGCAAGTGCGCGTAGGGAAGAATGGAAGCCAATTCCATATGTATAAGTTCCGTTCGATGATAAATAATGCAGATCAAATGTTGGACGAACTGAAAGCATTGAATGAAGTGTCAGGCGCAATGTTCAAGATAAAGAACGACCCTCGCGTTACAAGAATTGGACGATTTATTCGCAAGACAAGCATTGATGAGCTGCCGCAATTCATTAATGTGCTTCTCGGGGAGATGAGTCTTGTTGGTCCTCGCCCGCCGCTTCCCAACGAAGTGGACGAGTATCGACCATACGATCGTCAACGACTGCTCGTTACCCCTGGCTGCACTGGAATATGGCAGGTCAGTGGGCGGAACGAAGTTGGATTTGAGGAAATGGTAGAGTTGGATTTGAAGTATATTCGCGAGCGCAGTATAGCTATGGATTTAAAATTGATTGTAAAGACGGTTGATGTGATGGTGAATTCGAAGGGAGCTTATTAGACAACGTATGGATAAGAATGCTGTGATTTATGTGGCTGGACATAAAGGGCTTGTTGGCTCAGCCATCCTTCGTGCTCTTCAGAAGCAAGGATATAAGAATCTTGTAGTTCGAACTAGTTCGGAGCTGGATCTACGGAATAAGGAACAAGTAGATCAGTTTTTTGAACGTAATCAAATCGATTATGTGTTTTTGGCAGCTGCCAAAGTAGGCGGAATTGTGGCGAATAACGTCTATCCTGCTGATTTCATTCGGGATAATTTAATGATTCAGACTCATGTTATTGATGCGGCCTATCGTCATGGAATTAAGAAGCTCTTATTCCTGGGTTCTACTTGTATTTACCCTAAATTTGCGGAGCAGCCGTTAAAAGAAGAGTATCTTCTGACTGGAGCGCTCGAGCCTACGAATGAAGCGTATGCTGTCGCAAAGATTGCGGGTATAACGATGTGCCAGTCTTATAATCGACAATATGGAACGAAATATATCTCTGTAATGCCGACGAACTTATATGGTGAGAATGATAATTTTGATCTACATACATCGCATGTTCTTCCCGCATTAATTCGAAAGTTTCATGAAGCGAAAATATCTAGTACTCCTTATGTTGAAGTATGGGGTACAGGAACTCCAAGACGTGAATTTCTATATGCGGATGACTTAGCGGATGCTTGCTTATTCTTAATGCATTCCTATGAAGGCAATGAAATCGTTAATGTTGGTGTAGGGGATGACATTACGATTGGAGAGTTAGCTTACAAAATTAAAGATGTGGTTGGTTATACGGGTCAGATTCAGTTCGATACATCGAAACCGGATGGTACGCCGCGTAAGCTTGTCGATGTTACGAAGCTTCATGGATTAGGATGGAGAGCGGAGACCTCTCTAGATGTGGGACTGACGAAGGCGTATCAATGGTTCTTGAGTAATGAGAAAGTACTTGTTCGAGTATAAACAAGATTACATACAAGTTGGAGGACAGAGATGAAACGTGCATTAATAACGGGTGTAACAGGTCAGGATGGATCATATTTAGCAGAATTATTACTTGAAAAAGGGTATAAAGTGTTTGGGATTCGTCGTCGGACCTCTACACCTAACTATGAAAATGTGGAACATATTAAAGATCAGATCGAGTGGTTAGATGGTGATATGACTGATCTTTCTTCATTATTAAGAGCTGTAAAAGAGGCATTACCAGATGAAGTCTATAATTTAGCTGCACAATCCTTCGTTGCGACTTCATGGCCGCAACCAATTGCTACAGGTGAGATTACAGCCTTGGGTGTAACTAATATGCTTGAGGTGGTAAGAATTGTGAAACCCGACGCTCGATTCTATCAAGCATCCAGCTCAGAGATGTTCGGTAAAGTTGTTGAGACACCGCAGAAAGAAACAACACCATTCTATCCGCGTAGCCCTTATGGAGTAGCGAAGGCATATGGTCACTGGATTACGGTTAATTATCGCGAATCATTTAACATGTTCGCTTGTTCTGGAATTCTCTTTAACCATGAATCACCGCGTCGTGGACTTGAGTTTGTTACACGTAAAGTAACGGATGCAGTTGCAAGAATCAAATTAGGATTAACGACAGAATTGCGTTTAGGGAATTTGGATGCCAAACGTGATTGGGGCTTTGCAGGGGATTATGTGAAAGCTATGTGGTTGATGCTACAACAAGATACTCCGGATGACTATGTGATTTCTACAGGTGAGACACATACGGTTCAAGAGCTCGTGGAAATTGCGTTTGGTCATGTAGGTTTGAACTGGAAAGATTATGTTGTAATTGATGAGAAATTTGTTCGTCCAGCGGAAGTAGATCTGTTGCTCGGAGATTGCTCTAAGGCTAAGGAGAAGTTGGGCTGGGAGCTGGAAGTGAGTTTTGAAGAGTTAGTTAAAATGATGGTGGATCGAGATATGGAGAAACATAGAATAAAAAGTGGTGTGCAAAATGAAAATACTAATCAATTTTGCTGATGATAAATTTGCAAAACAACAAAAGCTGAATTCAAAATCAGGATATAAGAAAGGGGGATTTGATAAAGTAATTGAATATAATCCTAGCAGTTTAGGAGAAGATTTCACGGTCAGACATAAAGAATTTCTTGAAGTGAGTAATCGTGGTGCAGGATACTGGCTATGGAAACCCTATATAATCCTAAAAACATTAGAAGATGCTAATGAAGGAGATTATGTCTTTTATTGTGATTCAGGATCAATTTTTATAAATAGTATTGATCATATTATTAATGCAATGGAGCAAAATAATCAAAGTATATTCTTGACTGAATTGCCATTATTAGAAAAACAGTGGACAAAAATGGAGTGTTTTCACGAATTGAAATGTATGGATGAAAAATATAGAGAAACGCCTCAAGTTATCGCTACTTACATCATGTTGAAAAAGGATGAGAACTCAATCAAGTTAATGAATGAATATTATAACTTATGCTGTAAATATCAATTACTTGATGATTCAAAAGAGATGAAGCAAGATCCAAAATTTATTGATCATCGTCATGACCAGTCATTATTAAGTTTATTGGCAAAAATGAATAATGTTTCTTTCCATAGAGACATAACGCAATACGGTATTAGACCATTTTTATATACTGCCGCAGGTAGAGAATATATGATAAAAAGTTATAGAAATTCAAGTTATCCCCAAATATTATTATCGTATCGTAAGGGGAATTGGTTAAAAGTATTGATTAAAGAAAAATTTAAGGATTACTTAGGTTTTAACTTGAGGTTAGGATGAATTCTATTGTAAAAAATTATTTATATAGTTTAGGGTATCAGATATTGACACTATTTTTACCCTTTATTGTTATACCATATATATCTAGAGTTTTGGGAGCAAGTAACTTAGGGCTGGAATCGTATACTGTTTCAGTAGCCAGTATTTTTATGATGATCGGTAATTTGGGGATTAGTAATTATGGTACTCGCCTCATTGCAGAGTTACGAGAAGATAAAGAAAAATTAACGATTAGAACCTATAATCTAATTGTAACGAGAACGATAATGTCAGTATTTGCATTAATATTATTCGTTATATTTTCTTTAAATTCTCATAATAAAAATGTGTTATTACTTCAGACAGTTTTTTTTGTATCATCAACGTTTTTTGATTTTATTTGGTATTTTGCAGGGAATGAGAGATTTAAAGAGATTGTTACTCGTAATCTTGCAATTAAATTTGTAGGAGTTGGGCTTACCTTTTTATTGGTCAAAGATTCAAATGATCTCTGGATTTATATTATTATAAATGGTGTAGTGAATCTGATACCAAACCTATATTTTTTCACTAAAGTAATACAGGATATTGGTAGACCTAAAAGAGAATATTTTAGTATTCATGAGGCTTTTAATCAACTGAGACACCTTATTCCATTCTTTGTTATGGGATTTATTATTCAAATATATATGAATGTGGATCGGTTAATTCTTGAATATTACAAACTTACATATGAATTAGGCGTTTACAGTCAGTTTCTAAAATTAATAAATGTAATTCTGGCACCAATTACTGCAATTGGTGCTATTTTATTACCAAGAATGTCTTATTTGAACCGGCATAGTGATAATGATAGTGAAAGGCTATTAGCTATAAGTACAAATGTCATTATCGTTTTATCAGTTGGTTTGTTTTTTGGTCTAGAGCTAATTTCGGGTGAATTTATTACTCTGTTTTTCGGTGAAGAATTTGGAGGGTATGTAAATGTCTTTCGTATTTGCTTACTACTTATCTTCACTGGAAGTATGAGTAATATTGTAGTGCAACAGATAGTTCTACCAACAAAACAAGAGAAGAAGTATTCGTTTGTGCTACTCATCGCAACAGGTATAAGAATAGTATTCTTGGTAGCCTTATTGTCTACTTTTCAAATGTTATCTGCAGTCATAGCAGCGATAATAAGTGAAATGTTTATTGTATTTGTTTGTTTGCTTTTGGTTAAGAAACGGTATAATATAACCCTTCTATTCCCACTAATGAATACAACTAAAATATTGATTTCTGGCATTTTTATGTTTGTTTTTGTGCATTCCTTACAATTGGGTCTTATTACAAGTATAATACTTGGATTTATTTCGTATTTATTGATACTTATCATATTGAGAGAAACATCCTGCATTCTAATAATAAAAGTTCTTCGAGCAAAAGTTATGAATACAAAATAAATAGATGTGTATTTCATTAACAATGGAACCTAATAATAATAGATTTACTTAACTCTATTATTTATGAATACCCCAAGAGGTGTTGTTTTCATTTTGTTTTGTAACAATAAGGGAGATGGAGCAATGGTTAAAGTGTATTTGTCAGATAACTCTTTATCTGGGCACCACAAATCATATTTAGATGCTCTCGTGAAAATCGAGTGCACAGATAATATTTCTGAACAAATTACGTTTGAGCAAACAAAAGGAAGACTGATATATCATACTGAACGTTTGAAATATATTAACAATGCTATTCGTAAAGCACAAATTGATGAGTATAGAGGGTTGAAAATTGTTCATTTCTTATATTTGGATAATTTATATACATCTTTATTTTCTTCTGCATTTTTTAAAAGTGATAAGATTAGGTTGATTGGTACCTTGCATCATATTCCACAGAAAAAAGTGAAATTATTCATGTTGAAGATATTCGCAAAAAAATTAGATAAGATAGTTGTCCATTCTGAGTATAGTAAACAGGAATTGAATAATTCAGGTATTAATAATGTTGAGTTTATTAACTATCCTAGTTTCTATGATTACTCTAAATGTTCTTCAAAAGAGACAATAAGAAATGAGTTTGGAATAGATCAACAACAAATAGTTTTAACAGCAATTGGTGGAACAAGATTTGACAAGGGGCTTGATATTCTACTTGACAGTGTTGCATTACTAGAGCCGAATGAAAGAAAAAGAATTTTATTAAATATTGTTGGAAAAGAAGAGATATTTAAAAAAGGATATATTTTGGAAAAATGCAGCGAAAACGGTATAGATTCACGTGTTAAGTTAGAGTATCTAAGTGACGAAGATTTTATGAAGAATATAAAGATAAGTGACGCTATCGTTCTCCCTTATAGGAAGGTATTTTCTGGTAATAGTGGTCCTATGACAGAAGCTATCGTAAATAATATCCCAATAATTAGCCCCGAAGAAGGCAATCTTGGTTATATAACGTCTAAATTGTCTCTTGGAGTTACTTTTGAATCAGAAAATGTAAAAAGTCTTTCAAAAACAATTAAAAAAGTAATTAATGAGGGATTTGATTTAGGAGTAAATCATACTGATGAATTCCATGTGATGAAGTTTACTGAAAAATATAAAACTATTTATTTTAGTTTAACTCTTTAACAGTGTGAATTTTTTATATCAAACGTTATTTTACGGATTGAGGTAATTTTAGTGATGATTTGGTTAAAAGTAATATTACTTTTTATAACAATAATATCTGTTCGCCCAGGCCTTTTTGGTGAAAATTATAGTACTTTAGGGATTATTACATGTGGATTAGCACTATTTTTGCACCTAATCGAAAAATCAGTTGTTCGTAAGTTAGAAATTAGTAATTATTTTAAAGTAATAGTTATCTTATTATGCGTATACTGGATGTACTTACTAACGCAAAGCGCATTTTTGAGTTCTCCATTAATTTTGGATGTAGCTAAAGGCTTTATTACTTGTATATTTATTTTGTTATCATTTGCATTTATGTTAAGCGATGAAAAGTTAAGAGTTAGCTTTTGTAGATTATTCATTCGGTTAATGATTTTAGTAACCTGTTCATATGCAATTACTTTGATTTTAGCGGTATTTATACCATTACAGAGTTTACAAATATTTCATATATATATTAATGAAAATGTTAAAAATATTTACTTTCCATTCACTCCGATTTATGGGGTGATGACAGTTGAAGGTCATGTGTTTCAAAGATTTTTAGGATTCTTCAGAGAATCAGGTATTTCACAGGCGTTTATGATCTGGGCTTATGTTTCTTTAGATAAATATCGACTCAATAGAAGGTTGAATAAGATATTATTAATTTCCGGGATAGTTTTTACTTTCTCTACAGCTGGAATAGGGATATTTATTGCAACTATCGTATTAAAGATGTTATTCGAAGGGAAAAAAATAAGATCTATTGTTGTAATTCCAACAATTTATGTTTGCTTAATGTATGCACCATTTATAGGGATTGCTGATAAATTAGTGACACATAGCACATCGATAACAGATAGAACTAGTTCAATGCTAACAAGCTTAGAAATATTTAGAAATAATCTAATGGGAGTAGGATTGGGAAACTCGCCTATTTCTGAACATTCAGGAATTAATATAATTGCAAGTCTCCACATGATTGGAATAATTGGTTTATTTTTAATTTTATTATTCTTCTTTTATCCAATATCCTATGTTCAAGATAAAAAATACTATCTAGTTGCAATATCACCATTTTTTTTAACTGCGTTGTTATCTCAACCTATAGTTGACTCACCAGGGCTTTATATTATGATTTTATTGTGCATTGGTGAATCAAAAGGAGAGCCACTTCTGTCGAGTCATGGTAATAGGCTAACTGACTCTATAAAGGCTAAACAAAAAGTTACTCTTTTTTAATTGACAAATTACAATTATTAAAGTAGACCCTTAAGATCCGGTGTCACCATTGGTAGAGCAAATGTGCATATGAAAAGGACTGACTCCCTAATGGAGAAAATTAACATTAAGAAAGGTGCAATTCTTTGCGCTGGTTCTAAAGTGCTATGTAAAAAAGGAGTTTTAATTGTAGGTGGAAATACAATTTTAGCTGCAAACGCGGTTCTACTTCAATCAACTGGTGATAATGAAATCTAGGGTGGAGTGTCAGAAAAAATAATTTCTAATAAGGAAATCAATGAATAAAAAATAATTATTTAACCGTCTATGTTACACAATAGTTTTGAAGATATTCTTTCAATTAATAGTTTTAAAATAAGAAGTTGGGAGTTATTTATAATGAGAAGTCTTGCACCAATAATATTGTTTGTGTACAACAGACCGGATGAAACACGCAGGACATTAGATGCTTTAAGAAAAAATGATTTGGCAGAACAAAGTGAACTTATAATATTCTCAGATGCTCCTAAAAATTCGAACGAAGTTTCAAGAGTAAATGATGTAAGAACTCTTATCTCTAATATTTCGGGATTCAAACAAGTTACCATTATAGAACAAAGGTATAATAAAGGATTAGCAAATTCGATTATAAATGGTGTGAACGAAATAATCAAAGCACAAAACAAAGTAATTGTACTTGAAGATGACTTAATAACTTCAAGATTATTTTTGACGTATATGAATAATTGTTTGGATTTTTATGAAGAGAATAAAACAATTTGGTCGATCTCTGGATTTACTCCTAATCTTGCTATCCCACCAGATTATAAACACGATATATATTTAACAATGCGCGCATGCTCTTGGGGATGGGCAACTTGGAAAGATCGCTGGATAAATATTGATTGGAACATAAATAATTATCATCAAGTATCCCAAAAAAAATATAGAAGTAAAATAAATCGGTGTGGTAACGATATGCGATGGATGTTAAGTGATCAAAAAAAAGGGTATATTAATTCTTGGGCTGTACGATGGTGTTATAACCAATTAATAAAAGAAATGTACACAGTTTATCCTACTTCGTCGTTTATTTGTAATATTGGAATGATAGGAGAAGGGACACATGGTTCCTTTAGAAAAGAATATGTAACTAATAATATTAATGAGAGTATTCCACATATAGAAAATATAACAGAAGATGAGAGGGTGGTAATGAGTTTTGCTAAATGCTATGACATGAAGATGTATAACTATGTAGGAGTTATATTGAAGAGGATTGGGTTATATAAGAAAGTTAAGCTCATTATCAAATCGATGATATACAGATAAAATAGTAATTTAATTATTTTTAGGGAGCATCAAGATGGAAAATTATATATTGGTTAATGCAACTGCCTTGGATTCACGTGGAAGCTTAACCGTATTAAGAAACTTTTTGGTAGATATCAAAACCAATGAGAGATTTCTGGATGAATCTCACATAAAACTTTTTGTTCTTGTTTCTGTGAGAGAAATGGAAGTATTTAATAGCGGTTGTTGTAATATAATTTACCGACCTTTTCCTAAAAAAAGTATTTTTCATAAATGGTATTTTGAAAGATATATTCTAAAAAGTATCATAAAAGAATTTAATATAAGTTCTTATTTATCACTTCAAAATATAGGTATAAAGATTAAAGATATTATGCAATATTGTTTAATTCATCAAGCCATTCCTTTCACAAAGCTTAAAAAAGGTGACATTGAGTTTAAAAATATTATAAAATACTCTGTTTTGTATAGTGCAATGCTAAAGAATCAAATTAACTATAATAATACGATTATTGTTCAAACAAATTGGATGAGAGATGCGTTATTATCTAAATATAAATATGTTGGAAAGATAGTTGTGTTACCTCCAGTAGTAAGCAATATATCAAAAACTAATAACTCGTTACCACCCATAGTTGAAAAAGATTTGACAAATAATCATGTTAAATTCTTATATGTGACAAATATTGAAAAGTATAAAAATAATAAAAGATTAATAGATGCATTTCAAATATACAATAGTAATAATAAAAGAAAAGCTATTCTCTATTTAACTATAAAAGGTGAAAGTAATGAATTCATAAAGTGTATAGGAAAAATTGAACACGAAAGTATGTTTACTTTATATAAAAATGTCGATGTTCTTATATTTCCTTCTTTGACAGAATCACTTGGATTACCACTAATAGAGGCTCAAGAAGCAGGATTAGATATAATAGCTGCTGATTTACCTTATGCACATGAGTTATGCCCAGAGAAAACAATTTATTTTAACCCATACGATGTACAATCGATTATTACAAGTATTGAATCTTATATGAGTGAATTAAGAGCTATTGAGCAAAACTTAAATACTAAAGGGTACAATGGAAAGGGGTATATTGATTATATTAAATTAATACATGAGGATTTTTTAAGTCATAATATGGTTTGAAAATATATAGGCTTAGGTTATCGTATATTTTGTGATTTATAATTTAATGGTTTCTTTCAGGGTGAGGAGTCTCAATGACAAAAAAGAAAATTGTATTCGTAATAAATTCGTTCTATCCTGACTTTGCTTCAACGGGTCAGTTATTAACGGAACTATGCTTAGATCTTCAACAAGATTTTGAAATCACGGTGATTGCCTCACAACCTGAATTCTCTCAGGATCAAGGAAGTCAAAGATTATTTGAATGTGATGAGCTTGAAGACATAAAAATTATTCGTCTTCGATTACCGAAAGTGGATAAGACTTCTAAAGTAAGTCGTCTGATAAATATTGGGTTGTACTTTACATTAGCTTTGATCGCGTTGTTACGAGAGAAAAAAGTGAATATTATCTATACCATATCTCAGCCACCTATTTTAGGTGGTTTTATTGGTTCTATTGGGAAATTTCTGAAGCGATCTAAGCATGTATACAACATACAAGATTTTAATCCCGAGCAAGCTGAAGCGGTAAGTTATATGGATAAGCAGTTCATCTTCAATATGGCTCGGAAAGTAGATAATCTGAATTGTCGCTATTCAGATCACGTTATTCTTGTTGGCCATGATATGGCAGAAACGTTAAAAAACAGGTTTACTGGAAGGACTATTCCCCAACATTCCGTTATTAATAACTGGACTGATGAGAAAGATATCGTACCTTTGGATAAAGCTGAGAAGCACGTTGCTTCTTTTATTGAAGAGTATCAACTAGAGAATAAATTCATCATCATGTATTCAGGTAACATTGGATTGTATTACGATTTAGAGAATATCATTAAAGTTACGAAACATTTTAAGGATAATCAGGATATTGTATTCATCTTTGTTGGTGATGGAGCTGTCAAGAAAGAGATGCAAAGCTACGTTAATGAGCAAAATATCAAGAATGTCTTATTTATTCCATTTCAACTCAAGGAATTTATTAAGTATTCTTTGAATGCTGCAGACGTACATCTTGTTGTTAATCAGAAAGGAATCAAGGGCGTATCTGTTCCAAGTAAGATCTATGGTGTTATGGCTGCAGGGAAAGCAATCCTGGGCGTACTAGAACAAGGTAGCGAGGCTCAAATATTAATTGAAGCGAGTCATTGTGGGGTGGTCGTTGAACCACAAGATTATGATGGAATTATTGATGCAATTAACCAATTATTCGCATTTAGTGAAGATCAAAGAGAACAATTAGGTGCTAACGGAAGAATATATCTAGATAAGCATTTGAAGAGAGAAGATTCAATTGCCAAATACCGTGAGCTCTTACTACAACTATAGTTGGAAGGACGGTGCGTTATATGAAAATCTCTGTCGTTGGAACTGGTTATGTTGGTCTTGTGACAGGCGTAGCATTATCCCATATAGGCCACGTCGTTACATGTATTGATATCGATGAAGCCAAAGTTGAACGTATGCGTAAAGGGATTTCACCTATATTTGAACCAGGGTTAGATGAATTAATGATTAAGAATATAGCCGAAGGCCGTTTGTTTTTTACGACGAATCATAGAGATGGATTTGCACAGGCGGATGTAATATATATTGCGGTAGGCACTCCAGAGAATGAGGATGGCTCAGCGAATTTAACATTTATTGATCAGGTTGCTCGGGATATAGCTGAGAATATATCGAAAGACATCATTGTTGTGACTAAGAGTACGGTACCTGTAGGAACCAATTACTACATTAGAGATATAATTGAGAAGCAACTCAAAGTAGATTTGCAAGTTGATATAGTTTCTAATCCAGAATTCTTACGGGAAGGTTCTTCGGTGCATGATACGTTTCATGGAGATAGAATTGTGATTGGTGCAGATTCCGATGATGCTGCTAAAGTCATTGAAGAAATCAACACACCATTTGGTGTTCCAGTGTATAGAACTGATGTGAGAAGTGCTGAAATGATTAAATATGCATCAAATGCATTTTTAGCAACCAAGATTAGCTTTATAAATGAAATTTCTAATATTTGTGAAAAAGTAGGGGCCGATATTGAGTCTGTATCCCAAGGCATGGGATTAGATAAACGTATTGGCTCTTTGTTTTTGAAGGCGGGAATTGGTTATGGGGGTTCTTGCTTTCCGAAAGATACGAAGGCCTTGACTCAGATTGCTGCGAATCACGATCATAACTTCGAATTGTTAAAATCAGTGATTGAAGTGAACAAGCATCAACAATCCATGCTCGTACATAAAGCATTAGAACGGTTCGGAACCTTACGAGGAAAGAACATTGCTGTGTTAGGGCTTGCTTTTAAACCGAACACGGATGATATGCGTGAAGCAGCCTCAATTGTTATTATTCGTCAATTGATCGATTTAGGTGCAACGGTTAAGGCATTTGATCCAATAGCAATAAATAATGCTAAGAAGCATCTTCCAGATAATGTGGAAATGACAAATAATATAGAAAAAGCATTAAAAGATAGTGATTGCGCAATTATTGTAACGGAGTGGAAAGAAATCAAAGAATTAAATTTGGAGCAATATGCTCGATTAATGAAGACACCTGTTATTTTTGATGGGCGCAACTGCTATGAGCTTGAACGGGTAAAGGAATATGATATGGAATATTATTCAATAGGGAGACGACCTATAGTCACAATTAAGCAATTGGAGTCCGTGTAAATGAAAGACAAATATACCTGTGGGATGAGGTGATTGTATGAAAATAGTATTACTTTCAGGCGGTTCGGGTAAACGACTATGGCCGTTATCAAATGATACACGTTCTAAGCAATTTCTGAAGGTGTTATTGGACTCGAACGGAAATAATCAATCGATGGTACAACGCGTATGGACACAATTAATAAGTTCGGGGTTATCGGATTCTTCGGTCATCGCTACATCGAAATTACAAACTGAAATGATCTATCAGCAACTCGGTGATAAAATCCCTTTAATTGTTGAACCAGAACGTCGAGATACGTTTCCGGCCATTGCTTTAGCTGCAACGTTTTTATATTCGGAGCAGCAAACGAGTCTAGATGAAACGATAGTGGTGTTACCTGTAGATCCGTATGTGGAGGATCAGTTTTTTCAGAAAATCAAACAAGTCGATGAAGTGCTACATCTATCCAAGGCGGATCTTGTGCTAATTGGTGTAAAGCCGACGTATCCTTCAACCAAATACGGCTATATCGTCCCACGACATCAATCACCGGAAGGTGATTTTTTTATTGTGGATCGATTTACAGAGAAACCAATTGAAGAGCATGCAGAGCAATTAATTTCTGAAGGTGCTTACTGGAATTGCGGCGTATTTGCATTTAGATTGGGTTATCTCATAAACATGTTGCAGGAAAAAGGACTTCCTTTACGATTTAAGGATATGCTGAACCAGTATCCATTACTTCCGAATATTAGTTTTGATTACGAAGTCGTCGAAAAGGCAAATGAGCTTATTGTGCTCCCATATGATGGGTATTGGAAAGATTTGGGTACGTGGAATACCTTGACTGAAGAGATGTCGGAAACGCAAATGGGGAAAGGTGTGATTACGGATGATTGCATAAATACCCATTTGGTGAATGAGTTAGATATTCCCGTGACGATCTTAGGAACGTCGGATATTGTAGTTGCTGCTAGTCCTGATGGAATCCTTGTTACACATAAAGATGCTAGTCCTCGTATTAAAGAAGCGATTGCTTCCTTTAATCAGTCCCCCATGTATGAAGAAAGAGTATGGGGATGGTCGAAGGTATTGGATTATACGAAGCATCAACAGGAAGAAATGGTAACTAAACGAATTTGTATTCATGAAGGGAAGAATTCAACCTTTCACTATCATCATCTTCGTGATGAGGTATGGACCATTACCCAAGGTGAAGGTGAATTAATTCTTAATGAATCGATTACTAGAGTTAAGGCTGGTGATATTGTTCATATTGCTGCAGGTAAGAAACATGCGATTAGAGCTATACAAGAATTACATTTCATTGAAGTTCAGACAGGAAAAGAAGTCGTAGATACCGACTTTGTACGTTTGTGCACGTCATGGGATGATATCCTGAATCACTTTAAAAGTTCAAAGGCAAAAGTGATTTCATGAAGACAGTATGCTATTACATCTCAGAGTATGGTTACGGACACGCAACTCGCAGTATTGCAATTATAAGGAAGTTATTAGAACTAAATTCGGATATTAATGTAATCATTTGCCATTCTCATGCAATGAAACTCATTCAACAGTCACTTTCGAAAACTTATAAAAAACGAATCATATTTCATGAAGTCAAGACGGATATTGGATACTTTCTTCGCTTAGATTCGTTAGAACCTGACATCGAGAAGATTAATATGGAATGGTTAAACTATGAAGATTCATTGCCCCATATGATTCAATCCGAAATTGATTTTTTAGATAAATATGAAGTGTCCCTTATCATTTCTGATATTTCGCCATTAGCGTTTGAGGTTGGAGACGCAATAGGGGTTCAGACAATGGGTGTATCCAATTTCACATGGTATACAGCATATAAGGATTTGATTCCTGACGAGAAACTAGTTTCCCTCGAAAATGCGTATCAGAAAATGGATTACTTTATAGCTCTTGCTGGTCAACAAGAGGAGAATTGGGGAAGAAAAGCTAAATATGATTTTTTGTTCTATAGCAGAGAAACAAATCAAGTAGAAGTGAATAGAATCCGTAATGAAATAAATCCTGATAATGATAAAACTATTGTTTTTGTAGGTATTGGAATGGGACTGCATATAGATCTATCGGATAACGCATTCTGGAACGATGAGCAATGTGTATTTGTTGTATCCAATAATCTAAATGTAAGTAGAAGTAATATTCATTCAATTCCGAAGGAATACACAGAATCTCAGAATTATATTGCTGCAAGTGACGTCATTGTTACTAAAGCCGGATGGGGAACACTAAGTGAAGCAATCAACAATAATCGGCGGCTGGTTATTATTGATCGACGATCATTAAATGAAGATAAAAATACGATTACATATGTTACTAAGTATTATTCCAATAGTAGAGTAATATCGTTCGGTGATCTTAAATCAATTAATTTTACTGTAGAGTATCAAATGACGAAGAGAAATCCTGAGATCCTGGATAAGAATGTTGTAAACGATATAGCTATAAAAATGATAGAAATAATGGATTACTCAGCAAGAAGTCAAGTAAGTTCATCAACAAGTGAGGTACTTATATGATAGACATTCACTCCCACATCCTCCCCGGCATTGACGACGGATCGCAAAGCATGGAGGAATCCATTGATATGGCGAAGGCGGCCGTGGCTGAGGGGATTAAGACGATTATAGCCACACCACATCATGCAAATGGCAGATATGATAATGAAGCCGACGATGTTCAGCGCCGAGTACTTCAATTGAATCAGAGGTTGTCGATTGAAGATATTCCCCTGAAAGTACTTCCAGGGCAAGAGATACGAGTATACAACCAACTTCTTCGGGATTTGGAGCAACGTAAAGTCAGAACGCTTGATGAGTCCAACTATATACTTATTGAGTTTCCGACGTCGAAGATCCCGAATGATATTTCAAATCTGTTGCATGAATTACGCGTATTAGGCATTACCGCTATTATTGCGCACCCCGAGCGGAATGCAGAAATATTAAAAGATTTAAATGCATTAGAAGAACTCATCGAGCAAGGTGCCTTGGCGCAAATGACGTCGCACTCGCTAAATGGGTTATTTGGCGCGAAGATCAAGGACATTTCCCTCGAAATGTGTGAGCGAAATTTGGTCCATTTCATCGCATCGGATGCGCATAATTTGACGCAACGCGGATTTGAACTTGCTAGAGCCTATGAATACATAAGTAAACAGCTGGGCGCGGATTATACGATTTATTATCAAGATAATGCCCAAGCAATCTTAGAATCCCGGGATATTCAGATCTGGGAGCCGGTTCAGAAGCAGAAGAAATGGTATGCGTTCTGGAAATAATTCTGTTGAATTGATATAGGCTTGCCTTCGGGCAAGCCTATTTCAAAATATATAAAGAGGTGACAGTATGAAACTCAAGAAAAAAATCGCTCTGACCACAGTGGCAGCGGGGATGGTATTAAGTACATTGTCCGGCCTACCGCTTAGTCAGAAGGGATTACAAGAAGCACTAGGCGTTTCGGTTGCTTATGCCGCTAGCTCGAATGTGGAGAATGCATTCTCCCAATTGTCAGCGAAGCTGGAAGCTATTAAAGAACAGCTAAGTAATACGACACATCCGATTCTCGATGTTGACGTGTTACCGAAAGTTCGTTCAGCAATCAATGGACTAGGCGTAGAAGCCATCAAACCTGTTCTTGAAAAATTTCAAGCAGCTGAAGTAAGTGATGAAGAGGCATTGCAATTGTTCCAATCCCTTGCGCTTGTATCCTTCGGTGATGCGAAGACGTTAGGCGAAGTAAGAGCAGACAACCAAGCAGCATTGTCGAAGCTTAAGAAGTACGCAAAAGGTCAAGATATCACCACAGCAGATGTAGAAGCATTTGCTAAGCAATTGACTGGTGAAGTAAATGTTAAGAAAGTCATGATGGCTATCGAAGTAGGCGATGTGCAAAGTGCTAAAAAAGAAATCGTCCGTGCGCTAAAACTAACCATTGACTCAGGATCAAACAGTGTTTCAAAGGCACTGCAATCCATTGATTTGACTCAAGATGAATTGAATCTTGTATTTGATAACATTACAAATGGCATTGGAAAAGAGAACTTCAAAAAAGGAACGATCGTGATGGCTGTTGCAGCGGCTCGTAGCGAGTTGGCGTTATCAACAATTACAAGCAGCGATTTCTCACTGAAGCTTGAACTGAAGGATAAGAGCTCTTTGTTGCAAGGATTGGGACAATATATCACACAATACTCTAATCTTATTGACTGGTATGTAGACGGAGTGAAAGTATCCGATGGCAAAATTCCTTCAGCGAAAGCTGGTACAAAGGTACATATTACAGCGAAGGTCAATACATTAGATGTGCTTAAAGACCAAATCATCTTCTTCACTGACGAAAACGTACCTTCCGGCGAAGTTAACCCAGGCCCTGGACCAGGTTCTAGCGGTGGCGGTTCTGTTAGTGGCGGTGGCGCTGCAGTCGTGGCAGACACTGTATTGCCGAAGTTTGATGACATTCTATCTGCATTTAAATCATCCACACAAAGCCTTTCTGTGAAATTTGCTGCTGCTTTAGAGAAGCTCTCGACATTGAACGTGGCTTCGCTTATTAAGGTAGAGAATGGCAAATCCGTACTTTCCATCTCGGATGAGAAAGCAGTATCTTACATCAAAGCGGTCAAAGCAGCCTATGATAACCTGGTGAAACAAGCTCAAGCCATTGATCCAGCCTTCAAAGCGCCTAAACTTAGCATTACGCTAGATTTGGGTACGACGAAGACAGATGCTGTTGAAGTAAGACTGTCGAAGAAATTGCTTGAAAGTGCATTGGAAAATCAAGTAGAGAACATCCGTATTCTTGCGAATGGTGTTGTACTTGGACTGCCAGTAGCCGAATTCAAAGCAGATACGATCGCTAGCATTGCGAAAGAAAGCAATGATGTGGCGACGAAAGTTACGAATCTTCCGCTTGCATCCAGTGTATACAGTTTTGTATTGAATGTAGACGGCAAAAACGTAGAGCAATTTAACCATAAGATCACGCTTTCTCTTCCGTTAAATGGCAAAAATGTGAATGGCGAATACTTAACAATTGCGAAAATTGTCGATGGACAATTGTTAATTCTTGGTGGTAATGTAAGCAGTAGTGCGGTTACCAAATCCCGTAATTCGTTATCTTCTTATGTAGTAGTGGAGAACAAAGTCAACTTTACCGATATCGCTAACGTTGAAGCTTGGGCAGGTAAAGAAATTCGTGCCGTTGCAGCAAAAGGCATCGTTGAAGGCAAAGGAACAGGCACATTTGATCCTCAAGCTAAAGTAACTCGTGCGGAATTTGCGAAAATGCTCGTAAAAGCGCTAGATTTGGAATCCACAACAGCGAAGAATCAATTCTCGGATGTGGCTGACAATTCATGGGCAGCGCCTTATGTTGCTGCAGCAACAGCGCAGGGCATCATTAATGGCGTAGGCAACGATAAATTCGAGCCAAATGCTGAGATCACTCGTGCACAAATGGCAGCTATGATTTCAAGAGCGTTGAAATTGACGAAGGCAACTACAGCTTCGGATGATAGTGTTCTTAATGCATTCACGGATGCAGGAGAAATCCCTGGTTCATTGAAATCCGATATTTCGATTGCGGTGAACGAAGGGTTAATTATTGGTTCGAACGGTAAGTTCAATCCGAATGGATCGGCCACACGTGCTGAATCAACGGTTGTGATTTCCCGACTGATCAAGTAACACGCAAATGAATCAAGGCGTTCTCTCTTTCAAGGGAGGACGCCGAATTCATTTTATCAACAATGAGATGACTGGAGGTTGGATTGTGTCTACTGAATTAGACTTAAAAGAGTATTACCAAATCATCCGCAAAAGGTTAGGGATGATCATAGCGATTGTAGCGGTATCTAGTATTGCATGTGGATTAGTAAGCTATTTCCTGCTTAATCCCGTATATGAGGCATCCACGAAGATTATTGTGAACCGATCCAGTGAGCAGAATCTTGCGAATACCATTGATATCAACGAAGTGAATACGAACTTACGACTAATCGATACCTATAAAGAAATCATTAAGACACCTGCAATCACGGAGATTGTCGTCAAGAATTATCCGCAGTTCGCATTAACGGCGAGCGAATTGATGGAGAAGGTATCCGTAAGCTCCGTAAATAATACGCAAGTTATGACCATTAAAGTGGAAGACGAGTCGTATGAGAAGGCAGCTGAGGTTGTAAATGCGGTGTCTAATGTGTTCAAAGATGAAATCTCGAAGATTTTCAAGGTAGATAACGTTACGATTCTGAATAAAGCTCCGTTATCTCCCGTACCTAGCCCAATTAAACCGAATCCGAAGTTAAATATTGCTATCAGTTTTATTGTTTCTCTTATGGTTGCTGTCGGAATCGCATTCTTACTAGAATACTTGGATGACACGATCAAAACTGAACAAGATGTCATGAAATATTTGAACTTACCGACTCTAACGATGATTTCTGCATTAGATGCGGAAGACATGAAGCAAGCTAGAGCGCCATCGAAGACGAACGAAAAGGCAGGTGAATCGAACGTTGTCACGATTAACCAATAAACGTCCTATTATTTTAATGAGTAACCCCAAGTCCCCCGTAGCAGAAGCCTATCGTTCGTTAAGAACGAATATCGATTTTTCATCTATTGATGAAGAGATTCGAGTGATTATGGTGACCTCTTCGGGTCCTGAGGAAGGGAAGTCCACAACGCTTGCGAATCTAGCGGTATCCTATGCGCAATCGGATAAGAAAGTTGTTGTTATCGACGGAGACATGCGCAGACCGACATGCCATCATACCTTCAATTTGTCCAACCAATCGGGACTATCAAGTATCGTAACAGGTCAAATCGAAATGCAACAAGCGATTAAAGCAACAGAGGTTGACAATCTCTTCGTGATCACGTCAGGTCCCTTGCCTCCGAATCCATCTGAATTACTAGGTTCTAAGCGGATGAACGAGCTATTGGAACAATTGAAAATGAATTTTGACATTATCATTATTGACACGCCACCCGTATTGGCGGTAACCGATGCGCAGATCATTTCAAGCAAATGTGATGGCGTCGTACTTGTTATTCACTCAGGCAAAGTCAAGCGAGATATGGCGATCAAGGCGAAGGCAAGCTTGGATCATGTCCGGGCTAGAATTCTTGGTGTCGTGCTGAACAACGTGAAGCATAAGAAAGAAGATATGTACTATTACTACTATGGTCAAAAAGATTAGAGGATAATTACACGAAACGAGAGTGATCAATAATGAAGAAGAACGCGCTTATCAAATTTTTGACAGTCGCTGTATTAGTGTTTTTTATGAACGCATCCATGTTGTCTGCGACAGGGAAAAGTAATTCACTTCAAGTGAATGTGCTGCCGATACATTTTACATTTAACGGTACGGAGTTAGCTCCTCCGAAAGATCAGGAAAGCTTTATGTTTAACAATACGGTTTATGTTCCACTACGATTTATTGGATATTCTCTGAATAAATCCGTCCTATGGGATGCAGCGACGAAAACCGTTCACATTGCAGAACCATCAGAGACGGAAAAAGTTCAGATTCATACATATCAACAAAATGCGGCGGTTACAGGGGATCAAGGATCGAAAGCGAACTTAAAAGTAACGTCCAAGAAACTTAACGCCTCGAATGCAGATATCACGTATGTGATTCAAGGGAAAAAATTAGATCCTAAATCAAGCAAATCCGGTTTTATTATTAATAACGCGCTCTATGTTCCATTACGGTTCTTCTCGGAATCCGTTGGTCAACAAGTGAATTGGGATGCGAAGACGTTTACGGTTAGCTCGAATACCTCAGATGCAAAACCGAATACAGGCGGAAATACAACAGATCCATCTACAACGGTACCTAGTGAAAACGGAAAAGGGGAAGGAACTACAAATCCAGCGAACCCCGGTGGTGTGGCTGGTGGTTCTGGTGGAGCCGTATCCCCAGGAACATCTGGCAAATCCTATGACTCCATTACGAATGCTACCCAAAGTAAGTTAGAGGCATTGCAGCAAAGTACCAAAGACCAGTTCTATGATTTGGCAAGACAATATTTGAAAACAGACGATGCGGCTGAAAAACAACGGATTAAGGCACAAGCGGACAAAGTATTCGAAAGCACATCGAATCAATTTAATTCTATTGTCTCCTCAGCCAAAGATCAGTTGCAGTCTAATGGATACAGCACAGATGTCACTAAAGAATACCAAGCTGAGTTCGATAAACAAGTTAACCTTGGAAAAGAAATCGTAGAAGGTATGAAAGACTAATCCGCAAAAACAAATAGGCCCTTCTTTAACGTCTAGTGAGCTAGAGGTTGAAGAAGGGCTTTTTTGTCGTTCTACCCATAAAAACTTCTTGAAAAACCTGGTAATTCATCTTACGATATAGGCGTAATCGAACCAATCCACGTAGCTTATTCCTACCAGCGATCACTCCCGAAGATTTGCATATGATTTCAAATGCATGAATCATGAAAAAGGGGAAGGTGCTACGTATGAAGTTGGGCGCAAAAGTGATGATTGACACCATTCTAGAGATTGTACAGAAGATGGAAGAGACGCAGATTGAAGCGATTGAGAAGGCATCGGAGCTGCTTGCTAGTCGGTTGCAGCAGGGCGGTATTATTCACGTATTTGGTGCCGGCCATTCCCGGGCATTCGGTATGGAAATGTGCGGACGAGCCGGCGGATTGGTACCTTTGAAGCTTGTGGCGTTGGAAGATATCACGCTTGCAGAAGGGACTGTGGGTATTAATCTGACGGAATTGGAGCGTTCACCAGAGACGGCACACCGCCTCATGGAGCTGCATGATGTGCAAGACGAAGATGGATTTATCATCGTCTCGAATTCAGGCCGAAATGGTTCGGCCGTTGAACTGGCTACGATTTGTCGCGAACGTGGTATTCCTATCGTTGCGGTTACATCGTTGAATCATTCGCAGCATACAGATAGCCGTCATCCCAGTGGGAAGAAACTGTATGAGCTCGCCGATATCGTCATCGATAACTGCTGCCCATATGGGGATGTATTGCTGCAGATGCCGAATACGCAGGAGCGTACAGGATCTGCCTCTTCCGTCGTAGGTGCATTGATTGCGCAAGCCCTAACAACGGAAATCATCCGCTTAACCTTCGAGAGTGGCGAGACGCCGCCCGTATACATCAGTGCGAATCTGGACGGCGGGGATGAGCATAATCGGAAGATTATCGAGCGTTACGCACATCGAAATATAACGTACTAGGATATGATACATAGGCGACCTATTCAGGTCGTCTTTTCTTTTTTGTGCATCATGATGAAGGCTATCACCAAGAAATAAAGCTATAATGAAGATTAGAAGACAAGAACCTTGAACGAAGGAGGATTTAAGATGCGAATTGGAATCATCGGGCTCGGAGATATTGCCCGTAAAGCATATTTACCTATCATGACAGAGATCGAGGGCATCGAGCTTGTATTATGTACGCGGAATAGAGAGACATTGCATCGCTTAGCAGCTAAATATCGGGTGCGGGAAACGGTTGAAACGATCGATCAGTTGATTCATGCCGGTATAGACGCGGCCTTCATCCATTCATCGACAGAATCCCATGTCCAAATAGCAGAACAACTATTGAGACAGGGAATTGCAGTCTTTGTGGATAAGCCAATTTCATATCACTATGAGGAAGCCAAGCGACTTGTTGAATTGGCGGAACAGTTGGGCATTCCGTTCATGGTTGGGTTTAACCGGAGATTCGCTCCAATGGTTGCTGCGATGAAGGAGATGGAGGAACGCCGCTTCGTTGTCATGCAAAAAAACAGGACGTATTTACCGGATTATGCGCGCCGGTTCGTGTTCGATGATTTCATTCATGTGGTGGATACGATCCGTTTCTTGGCGCCGGGAGAGATACTTGAGACACGGGTTACCCCTTACGTGAAGGAAGGCAAACTGCATCACGTGATGCTTCAACTTGATGGTGATGGATTTAGCTGTATCGGCATCATGAATCGTGACAACGGCGCGACGGAAGAGATGCTTGAAGTGATGAATCCAGGCAACAAATGGGTCATTGACGGGTTAAATACAACGGTACATAAAGCAGGCAGTGAAGTACGTCAGCTGACATTTAAGGACTGGGATCCAGTTTTGTATCGAAGAGGATTTGTTCAGATGATCGATCATTTTCTCGCGTGTGTCCGCGAGAAGCAACCGCTCCAGATCACGCCGCAGGATGCACTGGAGAGCCATCGACTGTGTGACATCATCGTGAATCAGGCAGAGGAGAGCGGAGCCCTGGCATTTCCTACATCATGAATGATATCGCGCACAAAGAACCGCACCTCGTTCTATTAAGACGAGATGCGGTTCTTTTCCGCGTTAATACAAAGGATTTTGCGATCCGAAAGGCGGTGGCGGAGGTGGCTGGATGTAACAGCCGGGGAACGGGTGCATTGCTTGAATTTGATTCAACGGATAATGCTTTGTTGCAAATTGGGATTGATATAAATATTCAAGAAGATAGGCTTCGCCATTGCGAATGCAGCACAATAGGCCAGAGGTTCCCGTTCCATCGATAAAAGATATTCCTACGGAAGCTCCAATGAGGGTGTTCATGTATGGCACATTAACGGGCATGTGAACAACTCCTTTTCGTGTGGTTGACAACCAGACCGATAAGAACCGGCTTCAAATTCCGCCGTGCCAGCTCGAACGGGCTGACGCCGCAAATGGCCGCTGCCGGGATAAGCGCCCAAGGAATAATCGTTCCGCCCCCGACCCAGATGGCAGAGATTTGCCCGAGTGCCGTTAGGGTTGCGACACCGCTGTGGATCGCCGTTCCGAACAAATTGGCGATGGAAGTAAGGGCCTTTCATTGCTTGTAATAGCATATTCATATGCCTAGATTGGGTGCATTTTGGCGCATGTCTACCTATAAAAAACCCCTAACCTTCCACAGAAGATTAGGGTTCGTATGCCATTAAGGGGTTCGTATACCAAGCGTTCTATTAACGGTTATCGATGCTTTCGGGGTACATATCATGCTGATAGAGGCGTTGACGGGCAATAACCTCCCAAGTGGTTCCGGGTTTACCGTAATTGCAGTACGGATCGATGCTAATCCCGCCGCGCGGCGTAAATTTGCCCCATACTTCTATATATTTCGGGTCCATCACCGCAATGAGATCATCCATGATCGTATTCACACAAGTCTCATGGAAATCGCCGTGATTTCGAAAAGAGAATAGGTATAGTTTCAACGATTTGCTTTCTACCATATTCACATCCGGCACATAACTAATATAGATCGTTGCGAAGTCCGGTTGACCCGTCATCGGGCAAAGACTCGTAAATTCGGGACAATTAAATTTGACGAAGTAATCCCGGTCCTGCTTCTTATTCACGAAGGTTTCGAGGATGTTAGGATCATACGTATAGGTATAAGCGGTGTTCTGGTTGCCGAGTAGGCTTAGTCCCTCGATGGGTTGTTGATTAGGCTGCGTGGTCATGATGAAAGGCCTCCTTTGGATAGTTGCGCGCCCATGCGACAAGCGCATAGACAAGCGGTGTTAGTACAATGCAAAATGCAATTTTGATCACGTATTCGGTGCCGATAATCTTCCATATCTCCTGGGTCGGGACGCTGCCGACAAAAGCAATCAGCGAGAATATCGATGTGTCGATCAACTGACTGACCATCGCACTGGCATTATTCCGCAACCACAAGTGACGTCCATTCGTCCGCCGACGCAAACCCAAGAACATGTAAATGTCGAGGTTCTGCGATATGGAATAAGCGATGAGAGATGCAAGGACGATTCGCGGTACGCCAAGCAGCACACCTTCAAAGGCGTCTTGCCCTTGATAAAAAGATGCAGCAGGAAGTTTAACGGCGATCGTAAATAGACAGACCATGACGACATTGGCGGCAAGTCCGGTCCAGATCATGCGCTGTGCGATTTTTTTGCCCCAGACTTCGGAGACAGTATCCGCAATGACATACGTGAACGGGTAAAAGAGAATGGCGACCGTTGCTGAGGTAAAGCCAAAGCTAACGATCTTGGTTGCTACGATATTGGCGATCATCACGCAGCAAATAAAGAGGCCCGACAACAAGAGCAGCTTCTTCGTGCTTTGTTCAACGGGTAAAAACGGGGTTAATTCTTGGTTCTGTGGCATAGGGTGCCCTCCTAGTTTTGTTTTAACAGAGGCGGAGATTTCGAACTCTGTCTTATGTTTTTCGCTGTCGTATCGACAACCTGAAACATTATAGCACTCCATTCCGCATTCGTCATCTTATTTTCTATATCAAAAACAAATAAACATATTCAAACAAGAACAGAAAATGATATACTATTTCCTATAATCAAGAATTCGGATAAATGTGGAGGATGGATATGCTGGTAGCAGAGCGTTACGATCGAATTGTACAATGGGTCAACGAAAGGGGAAGTATCCGGGTTACGGAGTTAAGCGAGTTATGTCAGGTCACAGAAGAGACGATTCGCCGGGATTTAGATCGATTGGAAAGTGCGGGAAGATTGCGCCGAAGCCATGGCGGAGCTGTGAGTGTGAAGGATCAGCAACCGGAAATTCCGTTCTTCGAGCGCGAAGTGACGAATGCAGAGGAGAAGAAGCGGATTGCGCAGGCAGCCCTTCAGCGCATTCAACCGAACGATCGGATTATTCTCGACGCAAGCACAACTGCATGGTATATGGCTTGTATGATGCCGGATATTCCGCTTACGGTGTTAACCAATTCCATCAAAGTCGCGACCGAGTTAAGCAGCAAGGAAAAAATTCAAGTGATCTCTACGGGCGGAATTCTGGCATCCAAATCACTATCTTTTGTCGGACCGTTGACGGAACGGACGCTAGAAGCGTATCATGTGGATACGGCATTTATTTCCTGCAAAGGGATCCGTCTAGACCGCGGCTTAAGTGAATCGAACGAATTGCAAGCGATGGTGAAACGAACGATGATTAGCATATCCGATCAAGTGATCGTATTAGCCGATTCGAGTAAGTTCGGGATTCAAGCTTTTACCCGTGTGGGAGCATTGCAACAAGCAAGTGAGATTATTACGGATTCAGGTCTTGCTGAAGACATTTTAACGGAGCTTCAGGAGCAAGGAATTCCAACAACGATGGTGTAAATTGTAAACTGGGGAGTAATCCCGTAGCGAGGCTTGGCGTAATTACGTCAAGCTTTCCAAGACATCAACATGTCTGACAACCTGATAATAAGATGAACAAGATGATGAGGTGTGCGTAATGAAAGTGTCCTTATTTATTACCTGTTTAAGCGATGCGATTTATCCGCGTGTCGGGGAAGCGATGGTGCGATTATTGGCCCGTTACGGCGTGCAGGTTGAATTTCCAAAGCAGCAGACATGCTGTGGGCAACCGGCTTTTAATAGCGGTTATTGGGATGAAGCAAGAGAATCGGCGCGTACGCTGCTTGCCGCTTTTGACGATAGTGATTTTGTGATTTCGCCATCCGGCTCATGTACGGGAATGATTCAGCATTACTATCCCAAGCTATTCGAGAAAGATCCCGTCATGTTGGAGAAGTCCAAACGTCTGCAAGCCAAAACCTATGAGTTCACGCAATTTCTTGTACAAGTGTTGGGCGTTACTGATGTCGGCGCCGTATTCCCGCATAAGGTGACGTATCATCCTTCTTGTCACGGAAGCCGATTGTTAGGCATTAAAGACGAACCCATGACATTGATGCAAAATGTAAAAGGCATGGAATTGATACCGCTTCCATTTGCGGAAGACTGCTGCGGGTTCGGGGGAACCTTTGCCGTCAAAATGTCGGAAATTTCCGCTGCCATGGTATCGGAGAAAGCACAACATGTGTTAGAGACGGAAGCTGAAGTGCTTGTCGGTCTGGACATGGGCTGCATGATGAATATTTCCGGAAACTTGATGTACCAAGGCAAGCCAGTGCGTGTCATGCACTTAGCTGAGCTATTGTACGAAGGAGTGAAGCTAGCATGAATCATGGGCAGACACAACCAGCTACCGTGAAAGAACGGTCTCATATAGCATTAAACAACGAATTTTTGCGAAAAGCTGTGAAGTTTACCACAGAACGGCTGCGGAACGGGAAAAAGAAAGCGTCGGAGGAGCATGGCAATTGGGAAGAATGGCGCGAACGTGGAAAGCAAATCCGCCTGCATACGATTGCGCATTTGGACTACTACCTCAATCAATTTGTAGAGAATGCGAGAGCAAATGGCGTGCATGTCCATTTTGCAGCTGACGGCAAGGAAGCGGTAGAGCTTTCCATGAAAATCGCGGCTTCCAAGCAAGCGAAATCGGTTGTGAAGTCGAAATCCATGGTGTCCGAGGAGCTGCATATTAACCACGCTTTAGAGGAAATGGGCATTGAAGCGGTGGAGACGGATCTTGGCGAATATATCATTCAGTTGGCAGGGGAGACGCCTTCCCACATTATTATTCCAGCGATTCATAAGAACCGCTATCAGATTGCCGAATTATTATCCAAGGAAGCAGGGGAGACCCTGCCAGCGGATACGTCGATTCTTGCGGGATTCGTGCGTCGGAAGTTACGGGAGAAATTCCTGGAAGCCGAGATCGGCATGACGGGATGCAACTTCGCGATTGCGGAGACAGGCTCCATGGTTCTCTTCGAAAATGAAGGAAATGCGCGGATGGTCTCTACCGTGCCCAAGACGCAGATTACCTTGATGGGAATGGAGCGCATTATTCCAACCTTCGCGGATCTTGAGGTGATGGCGACGCTGCTGCCGCGCTCAGCAACGGGACAGAAGCTTACCGTATACATGTCCGCGATTACGGGTCCCAAACGCACTGTCGATGGCGATGGGCCAGAAGAAATGCACATTATTATTGTTGATAATGGAAGATCCCTGCAATTGGGAGATCCAGAATTCCAAGAGCTATTGAACTGTATTCGCTGCGGCGCCTGCTTGAACGCTTGCCCCGTCTATCGGCACATCGGCGGTCATGCTTATGGCGGAACTTACAGCGGGCCGATAGGGGCGGTATTGACCCCGGCGCTGCAGAGTAATGTCGCAGAATGGGACGATATCGCGAATGCTTCGAGTTTATGCGGGGCTTGCTATGAAGCTTGTCCGGTCAAAATCCCGCTGCACGATATGCTCGTCTACCTGCGGAATCGGAAGGTGGAAAAAGGCTACGGGCAGACCGCAGAGAAAATCGGAATGAAAGGTTTTGCCGCCATCATGTCGAACTCCAAACGGATGCGAAGCGTTGTGAAGTTAGGACAAATCGGTCAGAAACTTGTCGTTCGCCAAGGACTTATCAAGACCAAAATCGGACCGTTGAAGGGCTGGAATAGCGTAAGATATTTGCCAAGCTTACCGAATGAATCGTTCCGGGAACGCTGGGATTCGTTGGTGCAAGAAGTGAAGAACGAGAATTCGCCGATGTCGGAGGATATTCGGACGCGGATGGAACAGGCCTTGAAGCAACGTGAGAATGGGGGAAGAAGCCATGGCTGAGCAAGAGTTGACTTTACTGGAACAGCTGGAGAAGGAATCGCGTGCGAAGCAAGCGAAGTTTATCGGCGGGATTGCTGCCAAGTTAGGGCGGCAAGAGATTGCGAAGAAGCCTGTGCATCCTTTTCGCGGTGCCCCTGATTTCTGGACGCAGTTAGAGTGGTCTCAGGAAGAACGAATTGAACGGTTTATGGACAATTGGCAAAGTGTTGGCGGGCATGCCTTTCATTTCGCAACGATGGAGGAGGCGAAGCAATTTATTGCGGAACGTGCGCTTGAATTGGAAGCAAAGCATATCATTCGCCAGAATCAACCGGAATTGAATGAGCTGGGACTGGAAGAAGCGCTCCCGGAGGTAGATATTCAGGTATGGAATCATAACCCGGCAGAAAATTGGAAAGCACATGCGGCAGGCGCGGATATCGGGCTGGTCGTTGTCGATCATGCGATTGCCTATACAGGAACGATTACGGTATTATCATCTCAAGACAAGGGCAGATCGGTGAGCTTGTTGCCTACAGTGATGATGGCCATCATTCCAGTGGAACGCCTCAAGACACGGATGGGAGAAGTCATGACTCATTTTGACGGGGCACGACGGGAAGATCTGCCCGCAGGGATCCACTTTATCACAGGCCCAAGCCGATCCTCAGATATCGAGAACGACTTGACGATTGGGGTTCATGGTCCCGGGATTGTATACGCGCTGATTGTGGGTTAGGCAATAGATTGGAGCAGTGGAACGGATGGAAATTACGAGACTGGCAAAGAAAAACCATTATGAAGAAATAACGGAACAACTGCAGCGGTTAATTTTGGACGGAAGTTTGAAGGTAGGAGATAAGCTGCCCTCCACGAAGGAATTATCGGAACGGTTCGGCGTAGGACGTTCGACCACGCGGGAGGCGCTGAGTGCGCTGAAAGCGATGGGTTTGATCGAGATTCGCCAAGGCGGAGGATGCACCGTCATCTCGTCATCTCCCTTGGAAGTGGAGCTTCCTGAACTTCGTACTTTGCGTTTGAACCGAAGTACGGTGCTTGAGTTGATTGAAGCGCGCCAAACGCTTGAGGTATCTAATGCGGCGTTGGCTGCGGAGAAAGGTTCCGATGAGGATATTCATGCGCTGAACGATATTGTGAAACGGATGGAACAGAGCATTGGCGATGATCAAGTCGGCGAACAGACGGATGTGCAATTCCATCGCGCTTTAGCCCAAGCGACGCATAATTCCATTCTTGTCCGCATGTTCGATTCAATATCGGAACAGATGGAACTCGCCATCCAAGAGACGCGACGCGTGGAAATCTATGCGAATCGGGCGGTGGCTGAACAGCTGTATCGCGAGCATTTAGCGATTTTTCACGCCGTGCAGGAGAGACGGCCTGAGGATGCCGCGCTAGCGATGAAGTCCCATTTACAGCATGTCGAAGGGATATTAATGAAATATCTATAACCATCCTTACAAGCGAAACCGTTGGAGAAGCAGCTCCAACGGTTTTCTTTATTTTTACATAAAAAAGTAAAGAAAACGAAAGTGGATGTCAATGAATTGAAATTGTTTCCATTCGGTTCGGAGATTACAATCTTAGTTGTAGACAAGGGTTGTCAATTATTCTGTAGCTGGTGACGAAGGAGGAGCAATCATGGATCAAGCCCATCAACCCATTCGAAAACCAAAGTGGGTGGTTGCTGGCGTAGTTCTGCTTGTACTTACGATCTTCACGTCTGCCGTATGGGCGAAAGAGAAGGGGCATGCCAAAGATGAGGAAGACTTCATCGCAAAAATCAACGACGTTCCCATTAGCCTCCCCGAGTTTGAACGGGCGGTTCAATGGAATAAGTCGAGTGTCCTTCATTATTTTCAAGAAAAGTATCATGCCGCGCAGACGCCCGAATTCTGGACTACATCGTTTCAAGGAGAAATTCCTGTAGAGATGTTGAAGAAGAAAGCATTTGACGACAGCTTACGCATTAAGGTCAGACAACTGATTGCCAAAGAGCAAGGCGTTGTCCAAGACATCAGCTATGATGGATTTTTGCAGCAATTACAGCAAGAGAATGTACGAAGGAAGCAAGCCATCCAGAATCATGAGGTCGTATATGGACCTGAACAATATCAAGAAGAAGCTTATTTTGAATACCGGATGACGAATGAAACGATTGCCGTAAAACAAAAGATGAGCGCATCCAAGGTCGATGAGGCCGCTGTGAAGCAGTTCTATGATTTGCATAAAGACGAGCGGTACGTGACATCAGGTTACGTGAAGGTTCAGCGCATGTCGATTCCTTTTTTAGATGCGAAACAACAGGTAGATCCGTCCAAGAAGGAACAAGCCTTGATTGAGTTAGAGAAAGTACGAAAAGATCTGGCTGCGGGAGCTTCTTTTGCAGATCTTGCGCAAGCTTACATGGCAACGGACCAAGAGTTGGAGCTGACCTATTACCTCGGGAACGACCGGCAGAATGCAAGAAGCCCATTGGCTCAGGCAGCGGCGAAGCTCTCCATCCACGGAATTAGCAGCATCATTGAGGAACATGGAAGTCTTCATGTTATGAAGTGTATCGAGAAAGTGGAGCCGGGCTCCGCCTATGTACCTTTGGAGGAAATCCGAGAACAGGTACGCCAAGATATGGTCGATGATCAGTATGAATCCTATGTCAGCAGGCGGTTGTTAGAGGCGACAATCGTACGGAACGAATCCCAGTATCTATCCTATCCAATACCGCGCTAACCTCGATATGTTCCTTATTTTTGTAAGCGCTTCAATAGAACATCGTTGAAGCTTTTACATACATCAAAAAAGAGGAAGGAAGAAGACTTATGTTCAAAGGAACAGCCCAGAAAATCTTTAGTCTGGTTGTTGCGGTGGTGATGTTCTCAAGCATTGCAGCGGTGTCTCCGACAAAGGTGATGGCAGAAGCGGGGAATACGTACTACGTGGATAACGTCAGTGGCGATGACAATCATGATGGGACAGATCAAAGCGCAGCATGGAAAACGTTAGCCAAAGTAAATGCAACAACCTTTGCACCTGGCGACAAAATTTTGTTCAAAGCAGGTGGTTCTTGGCAAGGACAGCTTTGGCCTAAGGGATCGGGTACAGACGGCAGCCCCATCGTCATCGATAAGTATGGAACGGGGAATAAGCCGCTCATTGCCGGCGTGACGTCAGAACTGTCCACAGTATTCCTGAAAAATCAGGAATATTGGGAGATCAATAATCTAGAGGTTACCAACCCATCTTCCGAACCTTTTACAAGAGATTGGAAAGGGGCACGGGGGGAACGGCGCGGCGTCTACATTCTAAATGAAGAGAGCGGAATATTGAACCATATTTATATCAAGAATCTGAACGTTCATGATGTGGATGGGGTTTATACGACGCGCTCTGGTGGAATCATCTTCGATTCGGTAGGCTCCATCGTACCGAGTGCGTTCCACGATATCCTCATTGACGGCAATACATTAACCGATGTGGATGCATACGGAATCTATATCAGTTCCAATTGCATCATACGTTATGGCATGGGCGATCTATGGGAATGGGTTCCGAAGCCTTATGGCCCGTGGACGCCATCCACAGGCGTGAAAATTTCCAATAATACGATCGTTAGAGCCGCAACGGGCGGGATTGCTTGGAACGTGACAGACGGTGCCGTGGTTGAGCGGAATACGGTGCAAGAGGCGACCTATCTCGCGACGAATGCATCCATCTGGTGGGCGTATGCCGACAACAACGTCGTGCAATTCAATGAGTCGTTTGCGAGTCGGAATGGCTCGGAAGACGGCACAGGTTTTGATGTGGATGCGGGAAATCTCGGGTCACTCGTGCAATACAACTACAGTCATGACAATGCAGGCGGCTTTATGCTCTATGTGAATGATACCTACAATACGATCAATACCATCGTCAGATATAACATTAGCCAGAACGACAAAGGCCGTATTTTCCGTTATAGCGGCTCGATTGATACGGTCATGAACTACAATAACACGATTTATGTAGGAGCAGCTTCCGGCAATCCTGTCATGAGTGATTATTTCACCAAAGCTTCGGGCAGCCCCAAAAATATTAAAAACTACAATAATATCTACTACAGTGTCGGGGACCGCGGATGGACGTTGACGGGTCAGACCTTCGATCATAATGCATACTTTGGCGGGAAAACCCTAGTTAGTTCGGACGCGCACAAAATCACAGCCAATCCGAAATTGTTGAATCCAGGCAGCGGCGGAGTTGGCATGAATACAGTAGTCGGCTACCAATTGCAGAGTGACTCTCCGCTCATTGGTGTAGGGGTTCCGATTGCAGACAATGGCGGACGCGACTACTTCGGCAATTCGTTGTATAACGGGGATCCTGATATTGGCGCATTCGAATATCAAGGTACCGTGCCGCCAGCCACGAATAAACCGCCAATCGTATTCACACCGGCACCGATTACGCCATTACCGAAACCGCCAGGACCTGCGGTGGGCAATCTGGCGCCGTTAGCGACAGCAAGTGCTTCTATAGCTACCTTATCGGGCAGTTCGATTAAAGGGCTGAATGATGGCTTGTATGATAAAGCATGGTCCAGTGTGGATAAAGGAGTGACGTTCCCGAATTACATTACGCTTGATTTCGGTGCGAGAACCGTGACCGTGAACAATATGAAGGTCGTAACACGGTTCGGAACGGGTCAAGGGGTAACGAGTCTGGATATCGAAGCTTATGATGGTACATCATGGATTCCGGTGAAGACAGGCGTGCAATGGGTTTGGCAATCGAACGACCAGACGAATGAGACCAAAAGCGTAGATTTTACGGCAACGTCTGCAAGCAAATTCCGATTAAAGATGAATGGAGCGAACCTGAAATGGGGCAATTTCGCAATCAATGAATTGGAACTCTATAATCTCAAGCCATAATAGATAAGAATAGAGGTGGAAAGAGACGGATGAGAAATCATCGGTCTCCTTTTTTCGGAAACGTAGGTTACATGTTTTTTCGTGCGATCTTCAAGGGGATGGTTCTTTTTATTATTCCTGATTATACTTAATGTTGAATCTTGTCAGAAAATGGAGGTATCGCATGAAACTGCAGGCTACGGGGAAGGCCAAATGGTTCGTCTATCAGAAAATTGTCATCGTATTTATTGCATTCCTTGTCCCGCTCATTTCGATGAACATTTGGGTGAATTACAAGGGAATGTCCTTTATGAAGAACGCCATCTTGGATTCATCGCTGGCGGGTGCGTCATTCTATTCGAAGCAGCTCGACAAAGAGATGTATTTCATCCGCAACCTACAATTGCAATTTTTGGGTGATAAAGATTTGCAGAAGCTTAGCTTTCAAGGCGGCAGGTTAGAGCGTTATGACGAGGTTGAACTCATCGACCAGGTTCGCGACCGGTTAAGCACACTCCTATCGTCTAGTGATTATGTGGTCAATGGCGGGGTCTATGTCGAGGCGATCGGCAAAACCATCAGCAGCGAGACAGGGGTCACAAATACGTCGAATGATGAATATAAGCGCATAGATTCGCTGCTGAAGACAAAACCGAAGCCGTCTTTTTATCGAGATGGAGATCGCATCTTTTTCATAGAAACCGAAAATAATGCAGGCATCTGGTCGTACATTGAAATTTCCCGACCCAAGCTCTTAGAGGCTCTTCATGAAATAGCTACCTTATATCAGGAATCCGAAGTTTTGTTAGGGAACCGCGAGATGGGGAAGGTATTATCCACGACAGAAGAAGACCAGGTATCGACGGCCGTTCTTAATCTGATAGATGAACAGAACGCTCATGATCCGGACTTGCCGGAAATGAAAAAGGTGAACGGCACAAGCTACTTTATCATACATAACAATGTCAGTGCGTTGAATGTATCGTTAGTCATGTATGTCAATCAGAATGAAATTACACGTCCCTTAAGCCAGTTCAGCACATGGTTCTATTGCTTGTTCATTATCGCGATCGCAGTCATGCTGCTCTATTCTTACTCGGTAAATATCATGATTCATCGACCGCTCTCCAAACTAGTGAAAGCGTTTCATATGATCGAGACGGATAACCTAAATCTCGTTATCGAGTCCCGAAGCAGGGACGAGTTCCATTATTTATTTCATAGCTTTAATCGCATGGCCTTTCGGCTCAAACGCTCCATTGAGGAGAACTACGAACAGAAAATTGCCCTGCAGCACTCGCAGCTGAAGCAGCTTCAATCGCAAATCAATCCGCATTTTCTGTATAACAGCTTCTTTAATATTTATATGATGTGCAAAGTAGGCGATGCCGACAGCGCAGCGGAGCTATCCCAGAAGCTGGGTAGCTACTACCAATATATTACGAGGAGCGGTTCCGATGAAGTGCCATTCTATAAAGAATATCGGCATGCACTCGACTATTGCGAGATTCAGTGTATTCGATTCTCGAACCGGATCCATTATGAATACGACGAGATTTCGGACGCGACGAATGTGATTGCTGTCCCAAGATTAATCATTCAACCGATCGTCGAGAATGTGTTCGAGCATGCTTTTGAAGATGGTACGATGCATGGCGTGATTTATATTGGCGCGGATTGTCAGGAAGGAAGAGTACGAATTGCGGTAGAGGATAATGGGAATCTATTGACGGATGAAGATATCGTGCGATTACAAGAGAAGCTGGCGATGCATTCCAGCCAAGTCGAGAACACCGGTCTCATCAATGTAAATAACCGATTACAACTAAAATATGGAGCGGGGAGCGGCTTATTCGTCTCGCGCAGCTCGTATGGCGGATTAAAGGTAGAACTGATCATAATCTATCAACATGAGGGGGCATAACTATGTACCGACTATTAATCGTGGACGATGAGCCTGTCATCGTGAATGGACTCGTACAGCTATTTCAGGAGAATCGTGAGTTTGAACTCGATATATGTAAAGCTTATTCCGCCGGCGAGGCGCTCGAAATCGCGAAGAAAACCAAGCTGGATATTTTAGTAAGCGATATTCGCATGCCGCAGAAGAACGGGCTTCAACTCGTGGATGACATCATTTATTATTGGCCGTTATGTCGGATCATCTTTCTTACCGGATATAGTGAATTTGATTATGTATATGAGGCGATGCGCAAGCATGTCGACAATTATATCCTGAAAACCGAAGGGATTGAACCGATCTTTCAAGCTGTGAAGACGGCGATCGGCAAGCTCGAAGAAGAGAATGGACGCAGGCTGCAGCAGGAAAGGGCTCAAATGCATTTTCAAATCGCGGAGCCGTATCTGAAGAAGGAACTAATGGCTTCGATGCTAAGCGGGGAGTCGATAACCAATCTGTTGTCCCACGCCCATTACGCAGAGGTGGAGTTTCTGATTTCGCTCGCGCGACCTGCTTTCTTCTTGGTGGGTCATGTAGATCGGCTCGAGGGGTACTCGTCGCAAATCCTCGCATCGGTGCAGCGGATATTTAGCAATCATTTGCCGAGTTCCATCGTCAGCGAACAAGGGATTTATGACGATCGTGTGCTCGTGTGGCTGTTGCAACCGGATGAAGAATTGCTGCAGAAGCTTCAGGTGCATCAGGATGCGGAATATCCATGGCACGGCATGGTTGTGTATATGAAAGGGATTCTCGAGCTGGTACAGACCCAATGTGAAGAACTGCTCGGGGCTTGTGTTTCATTCGGTATCTCCGGGAACCTATTGAATACGTGGGACACGATTCATCTTCAGGTCGAAGCGGCACTTGCCGGTATTCAACGAAGAGCTTCGCTAGGCCATAACATGGTCATTGTTGATCTTGAGAAGTCAGGGAATCAAGAAGATACCCTCGTTCAGAACAACGTGATCGAACAGGAGGATTACAAGACGCTCGTCATCGAACAAATCCACCGGTTTGTAGCGAATAACTTGTCTGCCGAGGTATCCCTTACTTCGATTGCGGCTGAGGTGCACTTCAATCCATCGTACTTGTCTCGTTACTATAAGCAGATGACAGGCCGAAATTTACTAGAATATATTCAGTCGACGAAGCTGCAAGTCGCGATTCAATTGATGGGAGATAAAACCTTGAAATTGAATGAAATCGCCATGCGAGTAGGATTCGATTCGCACTCTTACTTTACGACGTTTTTTAAGAAAAAGATGGGTGTTTCCCCCCAGGAATACCGAAATTCGAAATAAGTAAAAAAAGTAAAAGCATTGTAAAAAAATCAAAATTGATAGCGCTTTATCTTCAACCTAGAATAAAAGTAAGCACCACAGATTGCTGATTGCACTGCACCAAACAAAGGGGGAAAGGGTCAAGATGAAGTCATTCAGAACATGGAAATTGATTTTGCTGGCTACGATGGTACTTTCGGTATTTACAGCCTGTGCGAGTCAAGAAAAAGAAACGGCTAGTACAACGAAACCAACCGCTACGGAAGAAAATAAGGATACTGCAGCAACACCGCCGGATCCATTAGGTAAATACCCGGAAACGGTTACCGTCTCTGAAGTGCTAGGTTATAATCCACCCGAAGATCCACGAACACCTAAAGGCATTACGCCCGACCAGAATGCTTATATGAAAGATCTCAAAGAAATGTTGAATATTGAAGTGAAATATAAGTGGACGGTACCTTCCAGCCAGTTCGAACAGAAATTCTCGCTTGCCATGGCATCCGGTGACTTGCCTGATATTTTGGAGCTGGATCAGAAGAATTTTGAGAAATTGAAACAGCAAGATATGCTGGCTGATTTGACAGAGGCTTATCAACAATATGCTTCACCCGCCCTGAAGAAGTATATGGAGTCGGACGGCGGATTCGCGATGAAGACATTCAGCTCGGACGGCAAACAACTGGGCATTCCGGCATTTGAAGATCCGTTCCTGTCCACACAGTTGCTATGGATTCGTAAAGATTGGCTCGATAACCTGAATTTGCAGCCGCCGAAGACGATGGATGAGCTGGAGAAAGTGGCAACCGCATTTGTTCAGCAAGACCCGGATAAAAACGGCAAAAACGATACGTATGGCATTGCCATGCAGAAGGAATTATTTTTCTGGGGATTTGATGTAAGAGGGTTCTTTAATGGATTCGGAGCATATCCGTCCATTGGTGACAAACAGTCGGCTTGGTTAAAAGACGGCGACAAATTGAAACCGGGCCTCATTCAACCGGAAGTGAAGACAGCGCTAGGGAAATTGCAATCCTGGTATCAGAACGGGATTATCGATAAAGAGTTCGCGTTGAAAGATGAGAATAAAGCCGTGGAAGATATTACGGCAGGTAAAGTAGGCATTTCCTACGGGGAATGGTGGTATCCGAACTGGCCGTTGAATCTGAATGTGGACAAAGATCCGAAGGCAGAATGGATCGCCATTCAAGTTCCAGGGTTGGACGGACCAGGCCAATCGCTTGTTCCGAAAATCCGCAGCGGTAAATTATTCGCCGTGAACAAAAAAGCGAAAAACCCGGAAGCAGCGATTAAAATGATCAATTTCTATATTGAAATGGGCAACAAGAAATACATGGATCAGAACAAAGCGGAAAAAGGCTATGTATATAACTGGTTTAACCCGCGGATCTACAACCCGGCCCAAATCGAGACGATCTATACGGAAGTGAATAAAGCGCTTGATGCGAAACAGACGGAAATTACGCTAGACGATGAGAATTATAAGAACGTAGCGGATGTCTTCAAGGCCGCGACGGATTATCTTGCAGGAAATACGAAAGATGCGACCAAAGGCGTGAACTGGGGTCAATATTACAGCCGTGCTGCCAAAGACGGAGGCTGGGGATTGACGAGACAGATTAAAGAGAGCAAAGCCTTCGTAAATAATGAATATTACGGTCTTCCGACGTCAACCCAAGTGGAAAAAGGCGGTCAACTAGATAAGCTGATGCAAGAGTCCTTTACGAAAATAATTATGGGTGCTCCGCTAGATGAGTTCGATAAGTTCGTAGCGAGCTGGAAATCTCTTGGCGGCGATCAAATCACACAAGAAGTGAATGCATGGTATAGCGAGCAAGCTGCCAAATAAATGAGGAGATCGTAAAGCGGGAGAGAGGAGTCGATTATGTCGGCAACCCCTCCCGTTTTAAAATTCGGTCATAGGTTAGGAGGATCATCGATGAGAACGCTGAAAAAAGAATATCTGCTTCATTTCATGTTGATACCTGGAGTTATTGTAACTTTGATTTATGCATACGGCCCGATGGCAGGTCTGATTATGGCGTTCCAGCAGTTTGAACCGTTATCCGGTTTCTTTAAATCGAAGTTCGTTGGGCTCGACAATTTCCGTTACGTATTTGAACTGCCCGATTTCAACCAAGTTCTTTGGAATACGATCATTATCGCCCTCTTCAAGATGGTGTTATTTTTACTCGTCCCGCTTATCCTTGCTTTGTTGTTGAATGAAGTGACGAAGAAATGGTTCTCCCGTTTTATCCAGTCGGCCATTTTCTTGCCTTTCTTTCTTTCATGGACCGTACTTGGCGGTGTCGTTATTGAATTATTCTCCTTGCATGGACCGGTTAACGCGATGTTAACCTTTATTGGCTTGAAGCCTATTATGTTTATGTTAGACAACCAGTGGTTTAGAGGCATTGTGATCGGATCAGATGTTTGGAAAGGAATGGGCTATAACATGATTGTTATGCTCGCTGCCATTACTGGCATCAACGCGACGCTGTATGAAGCGGCAGAAGTAGACGGGGCTGGAAGATGGAAGCAAATGATTCACATTACGCTCCCCGGCATGGCTCCGATCTTGATCCTGCTTGGTGTATTAAGTCTTGGAGGAATCCTGAATGCAGGCTTCGAGCAGATCTTAATCATGTATAACCCAACGGTGTATGCAGGGTCAGACATTATCGACACGTTCGTCTATCGTCTGGGGATGTTTAGCCAACAATTTGGACCTGCCGCCGCGATCGGACTTTTTAAATCGGTCATCTCGTTAGGGTTGGTATCTGCAACCTACTATGCGGCTTACAAATATAATAATTATCGAATATTCTAGGCTGGAGGTCGTACTGTGATACACAAACCAACAATCAGCAGAAAACTCTTTGTCGTGATCAATACCATCGTATTAACGGGCATCACCTTGCTTGGAATTATTCCGTTCATTCACTTATTATCGATCTCACTGAGCTCCAATACAGCGGCTATGGCTGGCGAAGTAAAACTGTGGCCCGTCGGATTTTCTTGGGATGCGTATGTGTACTTAGGCGAAAAGGTCGAGTTCTTCCGATCCTTATGGGTATCGATCGAACGTGTTGTGCTGGGAACAGCCGTGAATATGTTTCTCGTGTTCATTACGGCGTTTCCGCTATCTAAATCGAACGATCAATTTAAATATAGAACACCGTATGTGTGGTTTTTTGCGATTACGATGTTTTTCGGGGGCGGATTGATTCCAACCTATATCGTAGTCAAAAATACGGGTTTAATCGATTCGATTTGGTCCTTGATTTTGCCGGGTGCCTTAAATGTATGGAACATGGTCTTAATGTTGAACTTCTTCAGATCGATTCCGAAAGAATTGGATGAAGCAGCAAGAATTGACGGTGCGGGGCATTGGAGGGTCTTATGGCAAATCTATTTGCCGGTATCCCTGCCATCGATTGCAACCATCGGATTATTCACGATTGTAGGGCATTGGAACGCTTGGTTCGACGGGATTCTGTATATGAACTCGCCGGATAAATATCCTTTGCAGACGTATCTCTCTACCTTAATTATGTCGATTAATGCCCAGATGACATCGATCTCGATCGAACAGCTGAAGGCGATGGAAAATTTAAGCGAGAAAACCCTTCGGACAGCACAAATATTTATGGGCGCTTTGCCGATTATGGTGGTATATCCATTCTTGCAGAAGTATTTTGTCAAAGGGATGACCGTGGGCAGCGTTAAAGAATAGTTCCATACAACGTGAGAGGAGAAGGATGACAGATGAAAAAGGTTAGGGTTGCATTAATTGGAGCGGGATTACGAGGCGTGAATTATTTGGATTATGCGCTGCAGCACCCGCATGAACTCGAAGTTGTCGCTGTGGCGGAGCCTGTCGCGGAACGGCGGAATAGCTTCAAAGCGAAGCACGGGATCGCGGATGACATGTGCTTTGAGCATTGGGATGCCTTCTTTGCCGAACCGAAACTCGCAGACGCCGTGCTCATATGCACGCAAGATAAGCAGCATTTCGAACCGACGATGAAGGCGCTTGAAGCTGGGTATCATGTGTTGCTGGAGAAACCGATGTCTCCGGATGCGAGGGAATGTATGCTTATGGGGGAGAAAGCTTCGCAAATGAACCGTGTTTTCTCGATATGTCACGTGCTTCGGTATACGAACTTTTTCTCGACGATTCGCGAATTGCTGCAGCGGGGGACGATTGGCCAGCTCATGTCCATCCAACATAATGAGAACGTAGGGTATTGGCATCAAGCACATAGCTTTGTGAGAGGGAATTGGCGTCGAAAAGATGAATCTAGTCCGATGATTCTAGCCAAGTCCTGTCATGATCTTGATATTCTGCTCTGGCTGGCTGATGCGGAATGCGTGCGTGTGTCTTCCTTCGGTTCGTTATCCCATTTTAAGGCGGATCAAGCCCCGGAAGGAGCTCCGCTGCGGTGTCTGGATGGATGCCCAGTGGCTGACGAATGTCTCTATTATGCGCCGAAGCAATACTTAACAAGTGATACGAATTGGCCCACCTCGGCGATCAGCGATGATCTGAGTTACGAGGCCCGCTATCGAGCGCTGCAGGAAGGGCCGTACGGCAGATGTGTCTATCATTGCGATAACGATGTCGTAGATCATCAAGTCGTGAATTTGGAATTCGCGAATTCTGTCACGGCTGCATTTACGATGAGTGCATTTACCCGTGACGTTAGCCGCACGCTCAAGCTGATGGGAACCAAGGGCGAAATTCGTGGTGCGATGGAGAAGAACGAAATCGAGATTATCCACTTTGGCAGCGGCAAGGTAGAGCGGATTTCATTTGAGGATATGGGCGGACATGTCGGTCATGGCGGCGGAGACATGGGCTTAGTCAAGGATTTCCTCCGGTTAGTTCGTGAGGACGGCAAGAGCCAGGGGCTGACCTCGGCTCATCATTCGGTACAAAGTCATCTGATGGCTTTTGCCGCGGAACAATCCAGGGTGGATGGGAACAGCATAACGCTGCAGGATTTCGCGCAGCAGCTCCGCATGCCTGTTGAGGCTTAATTCACTAACCTGGATTTGACAGAACGGGCATATTCCGTCGGCGTCATATTCATTTTTTTCTTAAACGCTTTGGAGAAATAATGAACGCTGCTGAACCCGAGTTGGGAGGCGATTTCGGTCATATTGGAATTCCCTTCACGGATCATAAGTTTAGCTTTATGCAGCTTTAACTTGAGAAAATATTCCATGACCGTCGACTCGGTTTGATGTTTGAATACGTCTTTAAGCTGTGTTTTGGAGATCAGAAAGGTATGGCTGAGTTCCTCCAGCGTTAGATGGTGACCGATATGGTCTTCCATATAAGCGATTACTTTGCTCACGATGTCTTCATGATTTTTTTCTCTGACAGCGGAGGACAAAGATTTGGCGGGAGGGACTTCGTTTTTACTCCGAATCAATTGCAGGAGAAATATCTCCAGATAACTTTGAATGAGCTGTTCGCTGCCAAGAAGCCCGTCCATTCGCCGGTGTAACGGATAATCGAAAGGAAACGCAAATACGTGTTTTGCTTCTTCGATGATTTTGGCGAGCAGATTTCGTTCTTCATCTTTTAATTGCATCACTTGATCTTCCAAATGGCACATCGCTTGCGAATGGCAGTCAAAGGTCATCACGATCAGATTTGGTGCTTTTCCGTTAAGCGCGTGAAAGCTGTGGTACTCATTTGGTTTATGAAAAATGATCGTTCCCTGTTGCAGCATATGTGTCGTATGATCGACGGTTACCTGCACTTCGCCTCGATCAACATATAAGAACTCCCAGAAGTTATGGCGTTCCCCGGTGAATACATAATCCTTGACGAATTCAAAGTAATGGATCGTGATGATGTTATCAATGTCGATCGTTTTGGTTAAAGGTGTACGTATAAAATCGTCGATCGGTGGCGTTTCCTGACCCACTTTGAAGCACTTCCTTCCCTGCACGGTGTACATTGTTCTCATAGTCAATTTTAATATACGGCTTTCCCTATGGAAAGTACCAAAAAAGTGGCTTTGTAGACAAAGAAACGTCTATGACTTGGTTTTATACTATAGTTGCCGATGGGCAGTAGGATGGAATCGAGGAGATGTTACAGATGAAGTTAGGCGTAATTGGTTATGGAGAACGAATTCAATATGTTATATCTGAAATTATGAGCCAGGATGAGCAGTGCCGCGTGACAGCCATCGTGGACGTTCGAGAGCAAGAGATTCGCGCGGAGCTTCAAGCGAAAGGGATGCAGGATGTGAGGATCTATGCCACAACCGAAGAGATGCTGGCCTCCGAAACATTGGACGGTATTCTCATTGGTACACGCTGCTCGAAGCATACGGAATTGGCACTCAAGGTGCTTCCTACGGGGCTTCCTCTTTTTCTTGAGAAACCTGTCTCTACGACAATAGAAGATTTATATCGGTTAAAACAAGGCTTTGAAGCTTCGAATTCACAGGTTGTGGTCTCGTTTCCGCTGCGCCACAGCGGGATCGTCACGCTCGTGAAAGAGATTATCGATTCCGGAAAAATAGGGACGGTTGAGCATGTCCAAGCGGTAAATAACGTTCCTTATGGCAACGTCTATTACATGAATTGGTACCGTGACGAACAGGAGACAGGCGGATTATTCCTTCAGAAAGCAACGCATGATTTTGATTATCTGAACCATGTGATCGCATTGCCGCCGAAGGATATTTGCGCGATGACTTCCAAGCAGATCTTCAAGGGAACGAAGCCGGCGGGCTTAAAATGTAAAGCGTGCGACGAGAATCGGACTTGTCTGGAAAGTACTGCTTTTGAACCTGAAGGTTCGACGCGTTGGGAATATTGCGCGTTTGCGGAAGACACGGGCAATGAAGATTCGGGCAGTGCGTTGGTTCGATATGCATCAGGAATGCATCTATCCTACTCGCAGAACTTCTTCGCACGCCGAGGAGCACAGGCCCGCGGTGCAAGATTCCTAGGATACAAGGGAACGGTTGACTTCGATTTTTATACAGGGATTGTCAAAGTGCACATGCATCATTCACCGCGTGTTGAGACGTATGATCTATCTGCAGGGCAAGGTCATTTTGGCGGAGATACCGAGCTAGCACGTAATTTTGTGGGGATCATGAGAGGCGAGGAAGTCTCGACAAGTCCATTGGATGCCGGATTGTTAAGCGCTCTCATGTGTCTGAAAGGAAGAGAATCCGCCGTAACGGATACGTTCCAATCCCTACGTTGGGAATAGCACGGCAGGAAGAGGAAAGAGTGATAAAATAACGTTAGGAGTGAAGGAAGGATATGAGTTATCAGCCGCAATTTCAAACGATGTTATTAAGTTCGCTAACGAAGGTATTCGCTGATGAGGTGCCGAATACTACATCGTATAGTCGCGCATCCGCCCTTTTCGGGGAGACATTTTCGTTCCAGGTCGCATACACCTCAGATACCTTACTCAAGAATATCGTCTTGGATATCGATTCAACCTTAGCAGACCGCACATGGATCAGATCCGTCGGGCTAGTCCCTTCGGAAATGCCTTGTTTCAGCAATCATGATACAGACGTATTGCGAACTGCGCCGGGTCTTTATCCAGATCCACTTTACGAGCTTGATCAGCAGTCGATTAACGCCATTCCCGGCCAATGGCGCTCGGTTTGGGTAACGGTTACACTCGATGCGTCGGTTCCAGCTGGAGACCACACCTTCCAATTCACCTTTCGTTCCTCGGAAGGGCAGGTATTTGGCGTATCGGAACTGTTCCATTTGCAAGTGATTCCCGTAAGTCTTCCGCCGCAACGATTAATTCACACGGAATGGTTCCATGTGGATTGTCTTGCAACATATTATGGCGTCGAAGTCTTTAGTGAGGAACACTGGACACTTCTCGAACGTTATGTGGATACGATGGTCAAACATGGCATGAACATGGTATTGACGCCGTTATTCACCCCGCCGCTGGATACGGATATCGGTGGGGAGCGTCCGACGGTTCAGCTCGTTGACGTTGTTGTGGAGGGAGATTTGTATCAGTTCGGGTTCGATAAACTTACGCGCTGGGTATCGATGTGTCAGCGGGTAGGCATGAAATACTTCGAGTTCTCTCATTTGTTCACGCAATGGGGAGCGAAGCATGCGCCGAAGATTATCGTTACGGTAGATGGCGTAGAGCGTCAGCAATTCGGTTGGGAGACGGATGCCTCTTCAGAGGCTTACCGCGGTTTCCTGGATCAATTATTGCCGCGTCTGGCTCAATATTTGAAGGAACATGGATTGGAAGAGCTAAGCTGGTTCCATATTTCGGATGAGCCCGGTCAAGAGCACCTGGAATCGTATCGTGCAGCAAGCGAGATGATTCGCAAGCATCTAGCCGATTATCCGATCATGGATGCGTTGTCCGATATTCAAATGTATGAACAGGGGCTTGTGAAACGACCGATTCCTGCGAACAATCATATCGAACCATTTCTTGCGCACCAAGTGCCGGATCTCTGGACGTATTATTGCTGTGCCCAGGGCCAACAAGTATCGAATCGGTTCTACAACATGCCGTCGGCAAGAAATCGTGTCATTGGACTTCAGTTGTATAAATTCGGACTGCAAGGATTTCTGCATTGGGGCTATAACTTCTGGTATTCGCAGTATTCAATAAATCAGCAGTTGGACCCTTATCGGACGACGGATGCGATGCATGCCTTTCCTTCGGGTGATGCGTACTTGGTATATCCGGGCGCGGACGGACCGATTGAATCGATTCGACTGGAAGTGCTCTACGAAGGATTACAGGATTTGCGCGCACTAGAACTGCTTGAGCAGAAAATTGGCAAAGAACAGACGATTGCGCTGATGGAAGAGACGCTGTCTGAGCCATTGACATTCACCGAGTATCCAAGAGGAAGCGGTGATTGGCTGCTGGCGATTCGGGAACGGATTAACCAAGCATTAGCCGACTAAAATGCTTAAGCGATAAAATAATTTCATGAGGCGGAGAATATATGGCTACATTTCATTATTCAGGTTCATCCTTTTATTACAATGAGCAACCCGTGCGACTCCTCTCCGGAGCCATTCATTATTTTCGCATTGTCCCCGAATATTGGGAAGATCGATTATTGAAATTAAAAGCGGGCGGGTTTAATACAGTTGAGACGTACGTGCCATGGAACTTCCATGAGCCGAAGAAAGGCCAATTCCAATTTGAAGGCATGGCGGATATCGTGCGTTTCATTGAAGTGGCCGGAGAAATCGGCCTGCATGTTATCGTTCGCCCGTCACCTTACATTTGCGCGGAATGGGAATTCGGGGGATTACCGGCATGGTTGCTGGCGGATTCCGAGATGCGCTTGCGCTGTTACCATAAACCGTTTTTGGATCATGTCGATGCGTATTATGATGTATTGCTGCCAAAATTGAAACCGCTATTATGTACCAACGGCGGACCGATCATCGCGATGCAAATCGAAAACGAGTATGGGAGCTACGGCAATGACAAGCGTTATTTGACGCATTTGAAAGACAGCATGATTGCACACGGCATGGATGTGCTTTTGTTTACCTCCGACGGTCCCGAAGACCATATGCTGCAAGGAGGCATGATTCCAGGTGTCTTGGAGACGGTTAACTTCGGTTCCCGCCCTGCAGAAGCCTTCGCGAAGCTGCGTGAATACCAACCCGATGCGCCAATCATGTGCATGGAATATTGGAACGGTTGGTTCGACCATTGGCGTGAAGAGCATCATACGCGTCCGGCGGACGATGTTGCGCAGGTCTTGGATGAGATGCTCAGTCTAGGCGCATCCGTCAATTTCTATATGTTCCACGGGGGGACCAATTTCGGCTTCTATAACGGCGCGAATGGCCATACGAAAGATGGCTACGAACCGACGGTAACGAGCTATGATTATGATTCCCCGTTGAATGAATACGGCGAACCTACAGCGAAATATTATGCCGTGCGTGAAGTGATCTCGAAGTATGAGGACATCGGTGCCTGTGAATTGCCGGCTCCGATTGCGAGGAAAGCATACGGTCGAGTCGCAATGACTGAGCAAGCGGCATTGACGGCGAACTTGGATCGCCTATCGACACCGATCCATACGACGTACCCGGAGACGATGGAGAAGCTGGGTCAGGATTATGGATTCATTCTGTACAATACATTTATCCCTGGGCCGCGGGCGAGACAAGAATTCGTCTTGCAAGACTTGCATGACCGTGCTCAGGTATTCGTGAATGGGGAGCTCGTGGGGGTTCTTGATCGAGCGGTTCCAGATACGAAATTGGAGTTCGACATCCCTGCGGGTGGCGTACATGTCAGCGTGCTCGTCGAGAACTTAGGCCGTGTCAACTATGGTCCATATATGAGAGACCGCAAAGGGATTACAGAAGGAGCACGTTATGGATTCCAGTTCTTGTCCGATTGGACGACGTATACGCTGCCGTTAACAGATCTATCGGGTCTGGTCTTCGGTACGCTGTCTGAACAATCCGAACCAAGCTTCTTCCGTGGAACGCTAACCGTGGATGAGCCTTGCGATACATTCCTGAATATGACGGGATGGACCAAAGGGGTTGTCTTCATCAATGGCTTTAACCTTGGCCGTTATTGGGATATCGGACCGCAGAAAGCATTATATGTGCCGGGGCCACTGCTGAAGCAAGGCGATAATGAAATCGTGATCTTTGAATTACATGGATCTTCGGAAGCGGCAGTCACGTTCGAAGATCAACCGAGTTAAGGATAGGATAGGATGGATGACGGAAGAGCTTGTAGAGGTGTGTACTCTACTAGATCAGAGTGTCGATAAAGTCCAGAGGACTTTTCGGCACTTTATTTTTTTGGTAGATCTCGTTTCGTAGTAGAAAAATCAATTTAAAACGAGCTATAACAACGATGAAGATGAATGAAGTTTGCTATGTTGTTTAAAATCCAGTACAGGTGGGGAAAAAGGACTGGTTGTATAGATTTGTTGGAAAATCCATTTTAGGTCCGCGAACTAGTGATGGTGGCAAGCTATATTGGATAAATCCACTAACTTCGCCGTTTTCAGTACGATTTCGCACTCTATACTGGATAAATCCAATAGAATGTGCTGAAAATGCCTCTAAAATGCTGATTTTCCCTCTCTATATTGGAAACGTCCAGTATAGGTGCGCGTTTTAGTGCTGGTAGTGAAGCTATGTTGGATAAATCCAGTACAGGTCCGCGAAAAACAATCTTTTAGGTGCCCTCCAAAAAACGGGGGTATCTCGACAGCCTAAGCTTGTAGAGATGTATACTCTACAAGCTTTTTTGCATGGAGCAAGACTCGAATGGGGTTTTCGCGGTCGCTCATCTTCGAAAGGTCGAGGGTAGAGGTTTGCTCATAAAATACATCTTGGACAAATGGAAGATTTAATATATAATTTCATTAATATTATATATAATTATTAACTAAATACGATCATGCAAGGAGGAAACAACATGGTTCATCTATCGCTTCGTCAAGAAGAAAGTCAGCGTACCATTAGTCGGAATTTATATGGTCATTTCTCAGAGCACTTAGGACGTTGTATTTACGAGGGATTATGGGTGGGAGAAGACTCACCGATTCCGAATACGGACGGGATTCGCAACGATGTTTTGGAAGCGCTTCGAAAAGTATCCGTGCCTGTTCTGAGGTGGCCTGGAGGTTGCTTTGCCGATGAGTATCACTGGAAAGATGGGATTGGCCCAAAAGAAGGCCGTCCACGCATGATTAACAACAACTGGGGCGGCGTGGAAGAGAATAACCATTTTGGAACCCATGAGTTTCTCCGTCTCTGTGAGTTAATCGGCGCCGAGCCTTATATTAGCGGCAATGTCGGCAGCGGTACCGTTCATGAAATGCAGCAATGGGTCGAGTACATGACTTTTGACGGTACGTCGCCGATGGCGGATTGGCGGAAAGCGAACGGTCGTGAGGAGCCGTGGAAGCTGAAGTATTTTGGCATTGGTAATGAGAATTGGGGATGCGGCGGGAACATGCGTCCCGCGTATTACGCGGATTTGTACCGTCACTATGCTACATACGTTCGGAACTACTCAGGGAATGAAGTCTATAAAATCGCGTGCGGAGCGAGTGAGCATGACTACCATTGGACAGAAGTATTAATGCGTGAAGCGGGCCGCTTCATGCAGGGACTAAGCTTGCATTACTACACGATTCCAACGGGAAATTGGCACGATAAAGGGCGCGCTACAGGCTTTGACGCATCGGAATGGTTCTCGACGCTGAAGAAGACGTTATTCATGGAAGAGTTAATCGTGAAACATAGCGCGATCATGGATCAATACGATCCTGACAAAAAAGTAGGCCTACTCGTCGATGAATGGGGAACATGGTACAACGTAGAGCCGGGTACGAACCCAGGTTTCCTGTATCAACAGAATACGATGCGGGATGCGCTGGTGGCTGGCATTAACCTGAATATTTTCCACCAGCACTGTGACCGGGTGACGATGGCGAATATTGCACAGATCGTCAATGTGCTGCAAGCTCTGATTCTTACCGAAGGTGAGCAGATGCTGCTTACGCCCACGTATCATGTATTTGACATGTATAAGGTTCACCAAGATAATACGCTGTTAGCGCTTGAGTTCGATAACCCGACGTATACCTTTGGGGAGGAAGAGATTCCGCAACTCAGTGCATCTGCCTCGATGGATTCGCAGGGGAACATTCATATTTCGGTATGTAATCTAAGCCATGATACAAGTGCGGAACTACAATGTAACCTTGGTGATCTTGTTCGTACGCAGGTAACCGGTCGAATGTTATGTGGAGATGCACTCGATGCGCATAATACGTTCGCTGAACCTCATCAAGTTCAACCGGTTCGTTATGAAGGAGCACGGCTAGAACAAGGATTATTATCTTTTGCACTGCCTGCTGCATCGGTCGTTGTCATTACCTTAACTTAATCGGGGTGCTATATGGATACAACTTCAAATTGCAAAGGATGTAGGGAAAGTGTCAGGCTCTCTCCAGAGGAGATTGCAACATTGTTTCGAAATACGGTTCAAGATGTGGATCTCCCGCTTGTCACCGTGGAAGAGTATGAGATTCGGATCGAACACTGTCGGCATTGCGAAGCCCTGCAATACGGTACGACGTGCAAATATTGCGGATGTATCGTGGAGATTAAATCCAAGCTGCAGCATGCCAAGTGTCCTTATCCCTATGCGCCGAAGTGGTAAGATCGATGAAGAAGCCCCCCCAAACCGTAAGGTCTGAGGGGCTCTAGTTTTATTAGAAAGCGGAAGAGACCTCTTTCATTTCCAATGTTCCAGAACGTTCTTCAACCCGTAGAATGATAGGGCGTTCCTTCGGATTGTTATTCGGCGCGTGGAGGGTGAGGAGCAAGTTGCCGTACCAATCCTGGAACAACATCCCGTGCCCGCCATCTTCATGGAAGATCGGAGTTTCATCTTGTTTCCATGGACCTATAATTTTACCGCTAACAGAACGTGCCAGACCTGTGGCATAACCCTGGTAACCTCCGCTTGACCAGAGCATGACTAATTGACCGTTCCCCATCCGATGAAGATAAGGGCCGTCCGTCACCTGCTCGCCGCCTTCGCCAGGCTTCGACCATGGAGCAGAAGAGGCTTTGAATAGCAAGATGGGTTCTCCTACGGTATCATACAAGTTCGGCGCTAACTGCACCGCATACATCTCGCCATCGGTTACTTGCAACCATTCACGGCAGAATACCATCCAAGGTGTTCCATCCTTCTCGATATATAAGGTTCCATCAAGACACTCCCAATGGCGCGGGGTTATCGGACTATCCCCATGCGTCTGGAAGGGGCCTAGCGGGTGATCCGCAACGAGGATATGGGTTGCACGTGCGATGCCCTCTGCTTTAAAGGAGGCGAACATATAGAATTTACCTTGATAAAAATGAACCTCTGGCGCCCAATAGTGGTGGGTGCCCCAGAACGTCGGCCCTGGTCGAAAGGCAGGGTAAGGACCTTCCCAGTTGAGAAGATCACAGCTTTTATACACATCAAATCCCGCGGGTTTCCCATGCCAGGCCGTCGCTCCGTCTGTACCGTACAAATAATAAGTGTTCTCTCGGGACACGGGTAAAATGTACGGATCACGTAGGTTGATATCGGATAGCCTTTTCACACAAATTCTCTCCTTTACCATATGGTTAATAGTACTAGAGTAGCATGACTCTGGTAGGTGTTCAATATGTTGGACGGCTGCATGGAGAGAATTCATATAATAGACAATGATGGTAGATTATAGATCGTGAGCTTGATAAGGCTGTAATATTCGCATACATAAAGCCCGCAGCTGGATGCAGCTGCGGGCTTCTCACCTAACACTATTCTGTTCGTTGTTCAGGACTTGAGATTTTGTGATAGAAGAGCTTGAATAGAATGTCCTGGTTATAGTTCCCGAAGCCGGAACCGAATAAGGTGACGCCGCCGATATGTTCAGCATCGTCGAGTACGGCGATCCGAAATCTCCATTGTTGCTGGCGCAAGTTCAAGTCCTTCAATTTGACGTCGGACAGTTGGAGACCGTCCATGAAAGTTCCGTCTTCGGTTACTCTCAATCGCTTCAATAGACCGTATTGGTTAACCACTTCGAACCACCAATCCGGATTGAGCTTTCCTTTGCTTCCAGCAAAGTCCCCAGGACTTGTCCACGTGCCAAGGTTCACGTCGTTCAAGAAAAAGGTAATATCCGAAGGCCAATTGCTGTTCGCGAACGGGGCTTCCGAACCGAGCTCTAATGAAATCTCAAGCTCATTAGGCATTTCGCTTGCTAGGAGGTAGTTCGGGATTTTGTATTCAACAAACCCTTTGCCGAACCATAAGATCTTGGCGTTCACTCGCTCCGGATCCAGGAAATAACGCGGATCATCAAATACGCCTATGACATTCTCGCGCGTGCATATCCCACAGGTGGGAACGATTTCGAAATCGGTATATAAACCAATCGATACTTCGGTAATGTGAGATTCACGGGTTTTCTTCTGTTGTGTAGGGAACTCAATGCGGATCTCATCCAAATGGAGGGAACACATTTTACGTGCGGCACCTTTACTGGGAACCATTTCGCAATGGACGATTCCTGATTTTTCGAGCTTGCGAATGTGCATAGTCATGATGGCACTGCTAAGATTCAAGGCTTCGGCCAGCTCTTTAATATTCATCGATTTTTCATTTAATATATGAATTATTTGAATGCGAACTTTGCTAGCGAGCGCTTCAAAGACGGGGAGATACTTTTCAGATACATCAATATCCATACGCAGGCCCTCCGTATACAATTTGTTAACATATAAATTAATATTACGTGAGGTTCAAGGTGATGGCAAGTTTTTCAAGTTCATACGGCGAATCCATGAATACGGCGCGTTTGTCCTTGAAGTACGAATAAAAGCTTCCGGGGGATACGCCTACCGCGGCAGCGATTTCTTTGGTGTTGGTCTGATGGCACCCTTTTTAAGGCTTATTTAATATTCAAAGGGTATACTTGCGCGTAACTGCAATGAAGGAGGATTTTTATTCATGGGTAAGCCGCGCATCGAAGAATGGACTCAGCTAAGGGCGCTTGCGTTTCTGGCCATCGTCATGCAGCACTCGATCGCTGAGTACATTTACAGGGCCGATATTGAACAAGTCGACTCCATTATGCTGACGATGGTATACCATTTGACCCGTTTTGGCACCCCGACATTTGTGTTTTTGTCTGCTGTATTGTTGTTTTACAATTACGACGGCAAAATGAACTATTACCAATTTATCCGAAAAAGGCTTAGGGATGTCTATGTCCCTTTCCTATGCTGGACTGTGATTTATTGGCTGTATGTCCACGTATTTTCGCCGTCATTTTGGCAGAAGGGCGGACAGGATTGGGGCACCTTACTCCGAGAGCTGCTCATCCCGCAAAATGGCTACCAGCTATGGTTTATTAATATGATCATGCAATTTTATATTTTCTTTCCCGTATTTGCGGCTGTTTACCGAAGCGTTAACGGCAAGCTTCAGTCTCTGCATGAACGGACTCGCAGCCGGAGCGTTTTCGCGATCATCGCCTGCACCGGCATAGGTTATTTCGCGTTGTTGTATCTTTCTTATCATCAAATGGGTTCCTGGGCGGAAGCGCTAGGGAGACCTTGGTCCGATTTGCTCGAGTACCGCAGCTATTCCTTTCTTATGTACGGGTTTTATTTTGTGATCGGTGCGGTATGCGCCGCAAATATTGGAAAGTGGCGGACATGGTGCACAAAGCTGCTGCCGTGGAGTGGGCTTGTCTTTCTGGGCATGTATATCCGGCTTGGCTCTGATGTGCTGCGGGGTTCGGGAGAGGTCGTAAACCTGAATATTTCCACGTATCTCAAACCGGCCACCTTTATCATCATCATGGCACAAATGCTGCTATTATACGGTCTTTTGATCATGATGCAGGGCCGAAATAAAATTTTTTTGCGCCTGCTTTCATGGATCGGCAGGTATTCGTTTGGAGGGTATCTGGTACATGCCCTGATTATTTACGTCATCGCAAATTTTACCCGTCCTTTGGCGCTTGGAGGAAACCATTTGAGGTTCGCGCTGCTGACCTTTATGCTGACCGTGGCAGCATCGCTTGGGATCAGCTACATGTTATCCCGTACGCCGGGTGCGGGTTGGATCGTTGGGGCCAAAAAGCGGAGCCAGCAGCGGAAAACTACGGAGGAATCCGATAACCGGAGCGAGTCCCGAGTGTTTCTTATCGCCAATAATCGCTAGTTTGCGACGAGTGACAATGATATTTCTACGAAAATAAGTAGGGGATATTCATCCAACATAGCATCAAGGGGAGAGAAAAGTGAAATAAAGTTGTAAGCGAATAAGGTGAGACGTACTGGCTAACGAGCTGGTACGTCTCTTTGATGTGCATATCTGGCTTATAGATTCTTTCTATAATTGGATAGAAAACCCTGATAATCCAAGTTATTGACGCTCGATATGCCCGGTGATAAGCTGTATTCACAAGATTAATACCGACAATATTTATAGGAATTATATAATTTAATAAAAGAAGAAATAGAGGAGGAGAGGCGTTATGACGAAACAAAGACAACTAAAATTTGGCGCGATAATTCATGGGGTTGGCGGAAATATGTCAGGTTGGAGGCATCCGGATGCGATTGCAGACGCAAGCGTAAATTTCAATTTTTATAAAGAGCAAGCGCAAAAGGCGGAAGAAGGCAAATTCGATCTCGTATTTATAGCCGATGGGTTGTTTATCAACGAAAAATCGATTCCCCATTTCTTGAATCGGTTCGAGCCCATCACCATCTTATCCGCGTTAGCCGCAGTAACGAGCAAAATTGGCCTCGTGGGAACCTTATCGACTTCGTATAGCGAACCTTTTACCGTAGCCAGACAGTTCGCATCCTTGGATCATATCAGCCATGGCAGAGCAGGCTGGAATGTCGTCACCTCTCCGCTCGAAGGATCTGCGCTGAATTACGGGAAGACGATTGAACAGCATCCGAAGCATGCCGACCGTTACCGGATCGCGGCAGAGTATTTGGAGGTAACAAAGGGGTTATGGGACTCATGGGAGGATGATGCATTTGTTCGGAATAAAGAAACCGGCCAATTTTTTGATCCGAGCAAGCTGCATACGCTGAATCATAAAGGAGAGTTTTTCTCCGTACAAGGGCCTTTGAATATTGCGCGATCCAAGCAAGGGCAGCCCGTCATCTTTCAAGCGGGTTCCTCGGATGCAGGCAAGAATCTAGCGGCCAAAGAAGCGGATGCGATTTTCACGGGACATCCAAGTATCGAAGAAGCGAGAAATTTCTATCAAGATGTCAAGTCGAGAGCTGCGGGATATGGACGGTCTGGGGATGAGATTGTTATTTTACCGGGGATTGGGCCCATTGTGGGTCGAACGGAAGAAGAAGCAGAGCGTAAATATCAGGAAATCGCGAGTTTGGTCACGATTGAGAATGCGTTAGATTATTTAGGGCGTTTCTTCGAACATCATGATTTCTCGCAATATCCGCTGGATGATACATTCCCTGATCTGGGGGATTTGGGAAGCAATAGCTTTAAGAGTGGTACGGATCGGATCAAAAAAGAAGCAAAGGAGAACAACTTGACCCTCCGCCAAGTGGCCTTGCAATCGGCTACGCCGAAGCCGCAATTTATCGGTACGCCGGAGCAAGTGGCAGATCAAATACAAGAATGGTTCGAAGCCGGCGCAGCCGATGGATTTATTTTTGCTACAGCCTATCCGGGTGCCTTACATGATTTCGTCGATGGGGTCATTCCGATCCTCCAAGATCGCGGGATTTACCGCACGGATTATGAGTCAGATACCTTGCGCGGTAATTTAGGACTCGCGGTTCCTGAGAACCGTTATGTCAAAAATCCAGTGGCGAACGGCTAAATGAATAGGCGACATGTAGTTGGAGAAGCTGGTTGAAATCGTACCGAGCGAACAACTCTTTCTTGATCCGGCTCACCATTACACGAAAGGTCTTCTTGCATCTATTCCGGTAGCTGATCCTACACGAAAACGTGAATATGTTGCGATGCAAGGCGAGATCCCATCCCCCACAAATCCCCCGTCCGGCTGCAGGTTCCATACACGTGTCCAGCGGCGACAGCCCGTTGCCGCGGACAACAACCGGAGCTGAGCGAGCTCCGCCCAGGGCATTGGGTAGCATGTCATGATCCGTTATAGATATAGAACTTCATAGATTGATTGATAAGAGGAGTGATGGTTATATGGCTAAAACTGCCGTGATCTCAGGAAGTCCATCCATAAATTCGCGTCTGAACGGGGTTCTGCATCTCCTTCAGTCACAGCTGCTCTCCGCGGGCATCGACATTAAAGTCATTGAAGTTCGGAGTTTACCGCCAGAAGATCTCATCTATACCCAATTCGATAGCCCCGTGATTGTCGAAGCGAATCAAGTGATTGCCGATGCAGATGCGGTTGTTGTTGCAACGCCGATTTATAAAGCTTCCTATACGGGAGTCATCAAAACGTTCTTGGATGTAATCCCGCAGAAAGGCTTGGCGAATAAGGTGATTCTTCCTGTTGCAATGGGCGGAACCATTGCCCATCTGCTAGCGTTGGATTATGCCTTAAAACCCGTATTAGCCGCTTTAGGAGCTAGCGTACAGCTCTCAGGTGTCTACGCACTGGATGCGCAGGTTCTTCGGAATGAGGATGGAACCTTTGAGGTGGCAGACGAATTGAAGCAACGCATATCCAATGTTTCCCATGAATTTCTTCATGAAATTCGGCTTCGTGCCCAAGCGGGGACAACGCGCATTCATTAAAAATAGATCGCAACAATAACCCTCCGGCAGAGCATGGAGGGTTATTGCTTGTCTCGTTTTCTAGACAAACTCTCTCAAAAAAGGGGACTGTTTTGAAGAAAACCGTCGTAAAATATACCAAATTATAGGAGATGGGTGAGATAGGAGAGGATTCTAATGATTATCATTAAAGTTATATCGAAAACAGATTTTCTGAATTTCATGACGATAGATATTGCGCTAGGTTCTGCATGTTACATGGCCTTACGGATCAAGCATACGCTAGGTTATGAATTACTAGGGATAGTTGGAAGTTACGTCATCACAGAAATTGGCAAAAGGGTGATGCGATCCTATCCTATATGGAGTAAATTGCACCAAATTGCTTATCGAATTCAACCTGTTCGCACCGTAGCTCCGTCTAAATAGTACATGCGTTTCAACCCTGCGGGTTCATGAATACAGGAACGATATACGACAACATTAAGATGTTATATAAACCCCTTATTCATGACCGATAAACATAGTAAACGTAATTTTTTATAAGATGGAACAATCATGCACAAACCAATTAATCTTCAAGGAATTATTGATGGACTGGAAATGCAAATGGATGGAACGAGCATTTACTTAAACCTTAAGACCGGTGAAGTCATTTCAGTATCTGATGAAGACATTAGGACAGCGGAAGAGGATGAACCGTTTGATCATTTACCGGATTGGCAGCAAGAAGCTATTAATGCAGTAATTGATATTCTTGAAAACTTTGATGATTATGAAGAGCTGCCAACAAAATTTGAAATCAATGAATATGAAATGATGGAAGATTTCTGTTGTGAAATAAAGGATCAAAGAAATAAAGAGCAATTGTTGGATGCAATTCGTGGAAGGGGAGCATTCAGAAGATTTAAGGATCAGGTCCATTATCTAGGAATAGAACAAGAGTGGTATGCTTATCGGGATGAACGGTATAAACAAATTGCAATTGATTGGTGTAAAGATTATAACTTGAAATACATTGAATAATACTAAAACTAAAATTTTGTGGGTATCTCAGGTTGACGTCGTCTAGGCTAAAGCAAGGAAGCAGATTCAGCGGACACACCCGGGCCACCCAACCGCATCGCGGCCGGACCTAAAGGTCCTTAGGGTGGTGAGGTGTCGCGAACACGGAAACGTATCTGAAAGGGATGCAGATATTGAAACCGTATAAAAAATAAACAAACAACACAAAAACCAATAAATATATAGGAACGCTTGTACGTAGATATAAATAAAGGTAAAATATAACTACAATTGAATCTTGGGTGGGCATGGTTTCCCTTCGAAAGGAGGTGAGGCCATGGAAGTAAAAGATGCAATAACGATTATGTTCCTTTTTGGAATGTTCATACTTGCTCTTTTAACATACATTAATAATAACAACGAGAAAAAGTAAAAACCCACCCGAAGATTGATAGCCGAAGGTGGGTTTACGTTCCTATTTGACTAGGAAGGGAATAACCATCCAAGCCAATTGTACGGACCAAGTGTTCCAGCACTTGGTCTTTATTAAATATATAATAACACACTTAAAAACATGTATCAAAACAGAAAATGAATAAAAGTTAAACAATCTGAAAGAGCATTATTTAAGTATACTCAAAGAAGGCATCCCATCATATAACACCGTTTTCCTACAGGGTCGCGTTGCTCCTTGGTCTTCCCGAGGCATTTCGAGGAAGAGAGTCAGGCAAACAACCCTACGAGGCTAAGTGGCGAAGCCCCCCAGTCGCTGCGCTCCTTTAAGCCCCTCAGGTCCAGGAACACAACAACGTTAGATGAAAGGGATGCACAAATTCAATTCCAAAAACTTATAAAAACAATATAAGAACGCTTGTACGTAAATGTAAATAAAGGTAAAATATAACTACAATTGAATCTTGGGTGGGCATGGTTTCCCTTCGAAAGGAGGTGAGGCCATGGAAGTAAAAGATGCAATAACGATTATGTTCTTTTTCGGAATGTTTATCCTTGCTCTTTTAACCTATATAAATAATAACAACAAGAAAAAGTAAAATCCCACCCCAAGGTTGACCGCCGAAGGTGGGAATTTATCCCTGTAACTTGAAGGGAATAACCATCCAAGCCAATTGTACGGACCAAGTGTTAGCGCACTTGGTCTTTATTAAATATATAATAACACACTTAAAAACATGTATCAAAACAGAAAATGAATAAAAGTTAAACAATCTGAAAGAGCATTATTTAAGTATACTCAAAGAAGGCATCCCATCATATAACACCGTTTTCCTACAGGGTCGCGTTGCTCCTTGGTCTTCCCGAGGCATTTCGAGGAAGAGAGTCAGGCAAACAACCCTACGAGGCTAAGTGGCGAAGCCCCCCAGTCGCTGCGCTCCTTTAAGCCCCTCAGGTTCAGGAACACAACAACGTTAGATGAAAGGGATGCACAAATACAATTCCAAAACTTATAAAAACAATATAAGAACGCTTGTGCGTAAATGTAAATAAAGGTAAAATATAACTACAATTGAATCTTGGGTGGGCATGGTTTCCCTTCGAAAGGAGGTGAAGCTATGGAAGTAAAAGATGCAATAACGATTATGTTCCTTTTCGGAATGTTTATCCTTGCTCTTTTAACCTATTTAAATAATAACAACAAGAGAAAGTAAAAACCCACCCCAAGATTGGAAGTCGAAGGTGGGTTTGTTCCGTACTGACCAAGAAGGGAATACCCATCCAAGCCAATTGTATGGACCAAGTGTTAGCGCACTTGGTCTTTATTAACTATATAATAACACATGTAAAAACATGTATCAAAACAATATTGAAAAACGATCAAAAAATATGTAAGTAATTCAATGGAGGCATTCCCATCATATAATACTATATCTACGCCGCGTCGCTACGCTCCTTGGTCTGCCCGAAGGTTTTCGGAGAAGTGGATTCAGCAGACAACCCTGCAAGGCAAAGAGGCGAAGCCACCCGGCGCGCAAAGGAGACATTATGAGAACAATAATAATCTTGCTTTTTTGTGCGATAATAACTATTGGATGTAATAAACAAAAAATAGATTTTGATGAAGTAACCAATTCATTAAATAAAGCTGAAAAAACAATGAATAGTAAAGATCGTATTGTGAGAATTGAAGCAAGTCCAAATAATGAAACAATAAATTTTAGAATAATGGTTGAAGATCGGATAACAAATGAACAAGCTAAAACTTTAGTTTCTGTATTTCTTAATGAAATTGAAAAGGGTATTCAAAATAAGGATTTATTAAGAAAAAGCTATTTGATTAAATTCGATATAATATCTCAAAAAGACGGGGCGATTTTATATAAAGGCCAGAGAAATAAAGGAGTGGAAGAGATTTGGTGGCAATTCTAGTAGCCAAGGGCTTCGTATAACACCTTCCGGTGTAGAATATATAGAGTTCTCTAGTAGGCTCTGACAGATGGCCCAGGCATGTTTAGGGTTGTCATATTCAGAAACTACAGACATTTCCTCGATAGTTCTTTTGTGATTATTTGAATGAGCAGCTAGAGCTTCAACTAGAACCCAACGATCGGGATAAATATCACGGATATTAACCCATTTCATATATGAACACCTCCGAAAAGACCTTATAAATGAATTGTACGACCCTACTGATGTCCGCATTGTGTTCTTGCCCGTCGAATCAGGATTCCAAACTTTATAGGCGATGATCATAGTTTTTATGTTTATCCCTTGTAAAGACCGCCAAAAATATATATCATATATAACAAATATATAATAATTGGTGAAAACATGAAAAATGAACGGATGCCGCTGTATCAACAAATTCAGGATTATGTTAAAGAGCTGATCGATTCCTCGGGGTTGAAGCAAGGCGACCGCATTCCATCGGAGAAGGAGCTAATGGAGCTCTTTCATGTGAGTAAAATTACCGTTGTTAATGCTTTAGCAGGCTTAGTTAATGAGGGGTTAATATCACGAATTCCAGGTCGAGGAAGTTTTGTGAGTAGCCCGAAATTAGACAAAACATACGCCGATTCAAGTCAACCTGTCGTCCGCCCCATGGATTCCTTGAATGTCATGGAGGAGAGGGATCTTATTGGCATTGTGATGCCGAGTATCGTAGATTATTTTTCAATACGATTACTGGAGGGCATGCAAAAAGGTTTAGAAGAACAAGGCTACCGATCCATCATTCAGCTAACCGGAGGGAGCTTAGAGCGAGAAAAAGAAGCTATTAAGCTGTTAATGGCGTTCGGCGTGAAGGGATTACTCGTTTTCCCGGTTGACGAAGAGAAATATAACGAGGAAATTATAAGCATGAAGTTCGGCAACTTTCCTTTCGTCCTGATCGACCGTTATTTGCCTGGCGTGGAGACGGATTACATTGCATCGGACGGGAAGATGGGCACTCAGCTTGCGGTAGATTACTTATGGGAGCTAGGTCATCGTGATATTGCGATTTGCTCGGACTCACCCATTCAGACGGTTACGGTACAGGAACGAATTGACGGATATATTAGCGCCCTGAAGAATAAAGGTGCACTCATTAATCCGGCGCATATTATAACCGGGTTTAGCATACTTGATTCGCAAGACTTCAAAGATCATGCACTGGCCAAATATATTAAGAGTAGAATGGCTACCGCTTATATTACATTAAACGGAAGACTGGGAGCCCGTATTTATCAAATCGCGGGACAGGCCGGATTACAGGTTCCGCAGGATTTATCGATTGTGACATTCGACGACCCTATGGCAATCATTGAAGGGCTAACGACATTCACGCATATCAAGCAGTTTGAATATGAAATGGGTTATAAGGCAGCCCAAATACTGCTTGAACGTACGAAATTAGAGCGGGAGCAAATGAAGAATTACAATAAGATATTAATGAAACCAGAGTTGATCATCCGTCAAACGACGAGTCCATACGTGTAAAGATCATAACGATAAGGCCCATGCATTTATGCATGGGCCTTATCGTTATTTAGATATCCTTAAGGTTTATCAGGGAGTCCGTTGGCTTGACTAATGAGCGAGAAATACTGATCCGCCCGGACGGCTTGATATTCTGGTCCTAGAGATTCCGTGAGTGCGGCAACATCGGTCGGCGTCATGCTCCAAGCCAACAATCCCAACGAAACGAATAGCGGTGATTTCCCGTCCCAATTGGCTTTGGCTTCATTGAGCACTTTCTTACCGTCATTTACGGTGCTAATGCCTCGAATCGTGGATACCGGAAGGCTATCGTTCATAATGGTAACGCCATACCGATCTTCCCAACTTAGGAACAGACCAGATGGTTTGTAGTATTCCTGATAGGCAGCTGCTTCGGACGGGCTGAGTGGAATATTCTGGCCGTCAATTCGGTTAAGTACATAAGTAATGTTCATGTCTGTTTTCTTCATGTAAGATCGAGTGAATTTCAAGAAATCTGGGAATGTAGCATCCGGCCAAGGGCTAGGACTGAAGTATCCAGCACCGGAAGGTCCTGCGATCAGGAGATCATTTTTTGTTGCTGTCTCTTGGTAGTGATTCAGGATTGCGGGAGCACCGTCATAGAGAAGCGGGCTGGTAGTCCAGTTGATAGGTACTTTACCGCGGCCGGGATCATCCCAGAGAATCCGCAACCGATGCTGGTTGTATTGGAAGTTGTCCCCTTCGCTAAAGGTGTACGTGACATAAATTTTATTCTCTAACTTAGGCGTTTGGACAGGTTTGGCTTCGATGGATTTTGCTTTGGTGCCTGAGAATACGGTCATATTGCTGAACCAATCCGCGGCAAGGACATAGACGCTATAGCCCGACACGATTTCGACGGAACTGAATTCGCCTTCGACGTCATTGCTGAACCAACCGAGGTACGGCGTTCTGGGTTGAACGCCAGATAGAATTTTCTCGAATAATGCTTTTTGTTCAGGCACATTCGAGTCTAACCAGAACACCATGGCTTTGTTGGCGACGGCATAATCGCGAAGGTAGCCGTAAGGTTCCTTCTGTTCGGACGAAGGTGGCTGGGTATTTCCGGCAGATACTTTGTATTGATTCCACATGTCGACAGAAGCGGTTAACTGCGTCGTGCCTGCAGGAGGCGTAAACTTGTAGATGAAGTAACGGTTATTGTCCGCGAACCGGTGTCCACCTTTTCCGGCGGATACTTGGGAATTTTGCCGATCATATAAGTAAGGCTCTTCTTCAGGGGTTCCCGGAATGAACTGCGCGATCGTCTGCCCGTCGGCTTGAACGGTGACTTGATGAACGGCAGCTCCCCAACCGTCCTGCGGGAAGGCGTCATCGAACCGGAGATATACGGAATCTTGGCCTAGATAAGTGGACAAGTCGAGATCATACACTTTGCGATTGTTCCCGTCTCGCTCCTGTGTTGTGTCTTCAGCAATCGTAGTGAAAGATTCAGGTATTCCACCCGGAATCCGGACGGATGTGCTCGGGCTTAACCCAACGAGCATCCGGTGCGTCGTATCCTTCCATAAATTCTCGTATTGCCATGTGTATGCATCCAGACGGTCTTTGAATTTGCCCTGCAAATCATCGATCACCTGTAAATTGTACGGGGATGCTTGCAGCTGCTTCGCCAATTCTGGACTAGCCACAACGGCGTCTTTCAGTCCCGCCAGCGTCGTTGCCACATTGATGGAGTCCTGAATCTTAGGATCATAGACGATGATACCCTGAGCTTCCTTGCTATATTTCTTCACCACATCCCAGTAATCTGCATGTTCTTGATAAGGTACTTGAAGGTCATCCAACCAGGTTTTTTTGCCTTCCTCGACATTCTCGAAGAGGTAGATTCTCGGTTCCTCGCGATTTACGATGCCTTGCAGCGTGGCAAGTAGTATTTTTATATCTCCGGGAGCATCATAGACATCCGCGACATCCAGGTGTTTTGCTTTGGCGAACGTAGGCAGCGCTTGTTGTGGGGACCATGTGATAGATCCCTTCTTCGACTGTGCATCAGGAGATGCATGTGCGCCAAATGAAAAAGATAACGTGCATATCAGTGCTAGACAAGTGATAGTTAGCTTTCGATACATGGTTTACACCTCTTCTTTGGATTAGATAGAACAACCTGATTTATTTGCTTTCTTCCACCTTCACCTCCTTTAACTTGATACCTTCCTTAGCAAAGGATCGTACCTAAAGTTATATTAAATATATTATTAACTTTTTTACAATAGCTTCGATAAAAGCTATCAAAATAGACAGCAATTTGCGATGTTTTTACAAAATAAGCTAACATGAATCTTGTTGTTTCACGGTTTTTCGACCAAGGATATCGATGTTCAGGTGCGATTCGTGTAGGTGATCTATACAGATTTTTCTTATTTTTTAAAAATGTATTAAAAATATATTGAATATATAAGACCTAGAGATTATACTTATAAACAATAAAAGGAATTATTTAACATGATATTGGAATCAATGGGAGATCACGAAAACACGGCATGGAGGTGTTCAGAATGGTTAGAAGCAGAAATGAGGAAAAGACTGGATTTCAAGAGTCTGGTCCGTATCACCCGGCGTATGATTTGCAGACCGATTTTGTCATGGTGTATGGAATTGATGATTCGATGCCTACGCGTATCCAGCAGTGGAAGGATCGGGGATATATTGTTCATTTAATGACAGGTGTTGCCTGGGGGAATTATGAGAATTATTTAAACGGGCAAATCGACGGAAGGACGCATTGGGACGAAGCGCAGATGGATAGGCACGAAGAACGGATCATTCACGGGGATACACCGGAGATTCCGTATATGGTACCAACACTGTCTTATGCAAAATTTTTGGCTGAAAGAATTCGTATTGCCGTTGATGCTGGCGTTGAAGCCATTCATCTGGAAGAACCGGAATTTTGGGTGAACGGCGGTTACTCGGAAGCCTTCCAACGGGAGTGGAGGTTGTATTACAAGGAGCCTTGGGCGCCACCGCACTCGTCACCGGATGCACAGTTCCGCGCCTCGAAGCTCAAAGCCTACTTATATACCCGTGCCTTGGACCGGTTATGCACGGAAATGAAAGACTATTGTTTGACAACGTACGGTCGGGATTTGCGATTTTACGTACCCACGCATAGTTTGATCAACTATACGCAATGGAGAATTGTCAGTCCGGAATCCCAGTTAATTGACCTGCCATCGATCGATGGGTACATTGCCCAAATCTGGACGGGGACATCCCGCACCCCCAACGTCTATCAAGGGCTGCGCAAAGAAAGAACGTTTGAAACCGCATACCTTGAATACGGAATGATGCAAGAGTTGGTCCGGGGGACGGGACGTAGGATGTGGTTTTTGCATGATCCAATTGAAGACAATCCGAACTACACCTGGTCAGATTACCAGCAAAACTATTACCAGAGTGTCACCGCTTCGCTGCTGCATCCCGCTGTATCGCATTTCGAGGTTTCCCCTTGGCCGAGACGGATTTTTCAAGGGAAATATCCATCCGAAGACGGCACAGGAAAAGAGAGCATTCCGCAGGACTATGCCACGACGCTGCTTCAAGTGATGCACACGTTAGGGCATATGGACCAAGATTGGGAACAAACAGAGGATGCGATGCAGCAGGTCGGGGTGTTCATTGCCGATTCGGCTATGTTCCAGCGCATGAAGATAGAAGACGATAACACACCTGCTATTACAAGTAAATATGATGGCACGAATTCGGAAGCACTCGAGGCAGAAGGAGATATAGAGCTGCTTAATTTTTCACCCTTTTATGGGCTTGCTCTACCTTTGCTCAAGCATGGTATTCCGGTTCGACCCGTTCAACTAGACAATGTGCGGCGCTTTGCCCATTATTTGAACGACTACAAGGTTCTGGTGCTGAGTTATGAATTCATGAAGCCGGAATATCCGGACCTTCATTTTGCTCTGGCAGGGTGGGTTAGGAACGGAGGCGCACTGGTGTATGTCGGCGACGATACCGACCCATATCATGGCGTAAGAGCCTGGTGGAATGAAACCGATTCCAAATATGCATGCCCTCGTGAACATCTCTTTGAGCAATTCGGCTTGAAGGATGCAGAGGACGGTGTTTATCAAGTCGGTAAGGGGGCGGTTGGTTATCTGCCTGTGGCTCCAGAGGGTTGCGCCATATCGGAGGAAGGTGCGAACGCCTTACGCACCATGGTTATGAAGACAATGGAAGCGCTTAATAATCCAGATTGCAAGTGGCGGCCGAAGCATTATTTCCAGGTGTGCCGCGGCCCCTACATTATAGCTGCTGTTCTTGACGAGTCGGTTGCAGATTCGCCAGTGACGATACCGGGTCCTGTAGTGGATTTATTCGATCCGTCACTATCCGTCAAGCATGACGTACAAGTAGCTCCCGGGGAACAAGTCTTGTTGTTTGATTTAGAAAAAGGACGCGTTGCCGTCGGAGAGGCGGGTTGTATTGCGGCATCATCACGCATTGAATCAGGATCACGAAGCAGCTCCGGATTTGAATTTCAAGTCAAGGGACCTGAGGATATGTCTGCCACAGCTCGTTTCTATTGTTCGAAGCAGCCTGTTGCCGCTGTGATGGACTGTCACGATAAGGCGGAGTCGATCCCGTTCGAATGGGATGAAGCATCTGGTACGGTATTGCTCCGGTACTGCCATCGAAGCGACACAGATGTCGTTGTGAAGGTAAGTTGGGAAGCGAGCGAAGTGCAATAGAGAGGGGACATAATATGCCATACGAAATCGTCAGGCTGGAGCAACTGAAATCCGCGTTAAACGAATGGAAAGAACAAATATATATTCCGTTGGAAAAATTAAGCGTAACAGCTTGGGTGACAGCGGAACCCGTCCCTTTTGAAGAACGAATGTCTGGAAGAAGGATGGAGCTTTTACCAAGTGATCGGTGGGGCAACCTGTGGGATTGCGCATGGGTTCACTTTACCGGTGCGGTTCCGGCGTCGGCTAAAGGCGCTAAAGTGGTTTTGCTGATCGATGTGAATGGGGAGCTTTGTCTTGTGGACGATGCCGGTTCACCTCGACAGGGACTGACGAATATTAACTCAGAATTTGATTATTCGCTTGGTTTGCCAGGCAAGCGGGTTGTGCATGTAACTGAATCATCGACTGGCGAGGAGCTCATTGAGGTATGGGGCGATGCAGGATGCAATGATTTATTCGGCAGGTATCGAAGCGGAACGCTGAAAGAAGCGGTCATCGCCATCTGCCGCGAGGAAGTTCGACAGCTCTATTATGATGCGGAAGTGCTTCTAGAAACTGCGGAACATCTCCCTGAAGGATCGGCTCGGAAGGAGCAGATCGCGCAAGTGCTGTATGAGGTGTCATTGTTGTTAACGGAATTGACGGATGAGCGCGTTGCTCGCGCAAGGGCGATCCTCGGCACACAGCTCTCGAAACGGGGCGGTGATCCGACGCTAACCATTAGCGCAGTGGGGCATGCACATATTGATCTAGCATGGTTATGGCCGATTCGGGAGACGATTCGCAAAGGCGCAAGAACGTTCTCTACCGCCCTTCGGATGATGGAACGCTACCCTGATTATGTATTCGGGGCAAGCCAACCGCAGTTGTACGATTGGATGAAGTTACACTATCCGAAGCTGTACGAGGAACTGAGCCAGCGCGTTCGGGAAGGTCGTTGGGAGCTTCAAGGCGCGATGTGGGTCGAGTCGGACACGAATGTGCCTGGCGGTGAATCGCTGATCCGGCAGATTCTGTACGGCAAACGGTTCTTTCAACAGGAATTCGGACAAGAGATGAAGTCGCTCTGGATGCCGGACGTATTCGGATATTCCGCGAGCTTGCCGCAGTTATTGAGAAAATCCGGCGTTGACTACATGATGACGCAGAAGTTGTCTTGGAGTGTGTATAACCGACATCCGCACCATACCTTCATGTGGGAGGGCATCGACGGCTCGAAGGTGCTGACGCATATGCCGCCGGAAGATACGTATAACAGCCCTGCGGCGCCGCGATCCATTGTGAAGGCGGAGACGCAATATCTGGACAAGAACGTGTCCGATCATTGTCTCATGTTATTTGGAATTGGCGACGGCGGCGGTGGACCGGGCGAGGAGCACCTCGAGCGACTAGCACGTGAGAAAAACTTGCTCGGTCTGAGTCCGGTGGAACAGATGCCTTCCTCCGTCTTCTTCGAGAAACTGAGCGAAGGGGCGGAAAAGTATCAAACGTGGTGCGGAGAATTGTATCTGGAGAAGCATCAGGGAACATTGACCAGCCAGGCTCGGAATAAGCGGTATAACCGCAAGCTGGAGAAAGCGCTGCGGGAGCTGGAGTTTGCTGCAGTCCTAGCGCGTCTAGCAAGTGGGAACGAGTATCCGGCAGAAGCCCTGGAAGTCATATGGAAGGAAGTCCTGTTGTATCAGTTCCATGATATTTTGCCAGGATCGTCCATTAAACGGGTATACGATGAGTCCTTGGAACGGTATGCCGCATTACAGGCACAAGTTGATCGCTTGATTGCCTCCTCCTATAACGCAGTGGCGAGCAAGCTTCCTGTACATGGGACGGAAGGTAATTCGTACGCGATATTCAACTCCTTGTCTTGGGCACGGGATGGATGGATCAAATTCGATGGGCAATGGATTCGCGTCAATGTCCCATCCATGGGATACGCCGTATCCACTGGGCTTGAACAAGCCAAAGACTTTGAAGAAGTGGCTGCTTCTACGGGTGTGGGGGAGATCTTACCGGATCAAACAGCGACGGGAGCTCCTGTCATCCAGAATGACCTGTTGGTTCTAACGTTCGCTTCTGACGGTTCCATCGCTTCCATTTATGATAAAGAACATCGGCGCGAAGTCGTGCCGCAAGATCAGAAGGCGAATGCGCTTCGCGTCTATCATGATCCGGGGGATGCATGGGATTTTCGCCAGGACTACCGGCAGACCGACAGCCTTTCGATGCAGCTGGAAGAATCGGTTCCCTACCAAGATGGGCCGACAGCTGGCTTGATCCACCAATACCGGTTCAGGCAATCCACATTGACGCAGAAGGTTGTGTTGACGCACGGCAGCCGAAGAATTGATTTCGTGACACATGTAGATTGGCAGGAGTCCGGCAAAATGCTGCGTACATCATTCCCTGTTCAAGTTCGATCGGATACGGTCAGCTGTGAGATCCAATTCGGTTACTTAAAACGGCCGACCCACCGCAATACGATGTGGGATTATGCCAAGGATGAGATCTGTGCGCATCATTGGGTAGATCTGTCGGAACCGGATTATGGAGTAGCGCTGTTGAACGACTGCAAATATGGTCATCGCGCGGAGAATAACGTACTCGACTTGAATCTGCTGCGCAGTACGTCATATCCGGATCCCGAAGCCGATCGGGCAGAACATCATTTTACGTACGCGCTCTACCCTCACAAGGGAGATCATGTTCAAGCTGAAGTGTATAAGCAAGGCTATGACCTGAATGTTCCGCTTCAAGTGATTCCGGTATCCGCTGAATCCGGTGGAGCAGGGCAGCTCCCGTCATCACAAGCTTTGTTATACCTCGATCATCCGAACGTTATGGTGGAAACGGTGAAGAAAACAGAGGATGGAGAGGATCTCATTATCAGGCTATACGAGACAGCTGGAACTCACGCTGCTACAACGCTGCATTTCGGATTCAATGTCTTGGAAGTTTGGGAAGCTGATCTTATGGAAGTAAAGCTTGAATCTATACCCGTCGATGAGGGTAAGGTGGAGCTAACTTTTACACCGTTTGAGATTAAGACGTTACGATTGACGAATCAAGCTATGATTGCAGAGTAAAGGAGGAACTCTTATGATGGCACCTAATTTGAGAAAGCGGATTTGGCAACACAAAATATTCTACTTGTTTATGCTGCCGGGCATCGTGTGGTTTTTCATTTTCTCGTATGTGCCCCTATTCGGCATTCAGGTCGCGTTCCGTGATTACACCTTTTCGGGCGGCTTCACCGGAAGTCCATGGGCGGGTCTGAAATATTTTCAGCAATTTTTCGATTACTACAAGTCCGCGGAAATCATTCGCAACACGATTATTATCAGTTTCATGAAACTGGCTGTCGGTTTTCTGATGCCGATTATATTAGCCATCCTATTAAATGAGGTACGCAGTCTAAAATTTAAGAAAACTGTGCAAACGCTTTCTTACTTGCCTCATTTCGTTTCCTGGATCGTTGTTGTTACCCTGATGCAGCGGCTCTTGACACCCTATGGCGGGCCGGTTAACGATCTGTTAGGCGTTTTTGGAGTACAGCCTATCCAATTCCTCTATAATACGTCTTGGTTCTATCAAGTCATCCTCGGATCGGATATCTGGAAGAACATAGGTTGGAACTCTATCATTTATATGGCCGCGATTGCTGGTGTCGATCAACAGTTGTATGAAGCAGCTAAAATTGACGGCGCGAACCGGTTCCGGCAAATCTGGCATGTGACGCTCCCCGGTGTTCGCAACATTGCCATTATCCTGTTCATCCTGTCGATCGGCAGCTTAATGAGCGCCGGATACGAGCAGTTATTGCTCCTCAACGGGCCGGCTACAGCAGGCATTGGAAGTGTCCTCGATGTCCATGTTATCACATCAGGCATAAGTGAAGGACGATTAAGCTACGCAGCCGCTGTCGGCCTCTTCCAGAGCATCATCGGTCTCATCTTAATTCTGACAGTCAACCGAATTGCCCGCAAGGTTAGTGACGTATCCCTGTTCTAAGGAGGTGGCAAGATGAAACGCAAAGTGTCGATTTTCAACCTTATCAATTATTGTGTATTGGCTTTAGTTGGATTTTCAATGATCTATCCCTTCATCTACATCCTAGCGTATTCGTTGAACGACGGGAAGGATTCCATGTTGGGTGCCTTGTATTTCCTTCCCCGCAAGTTTACGTGGGACAATTATGCCCAGGTATTCGACAATGCCCGTATTTGGCAGGCGTACAAGATTACATTGATGCGTACGATTCTCGGTACGTTCCTTCATGTCGTACTCTGTTCGCTCCTGGCTTATGCCTTGTCCAAAAAGTCATTGCCGGGAAGATCATTCTTCGCCTTCTATATATTCCTGCCTACGATCTTTAGCGCAGGGTTCATTCCATACTTCATTACCCTACAGAAACTTCATCTCATCAACAGCTTCTGGGTGTATGTGATACCGATGTTGTTCAACTTCATGCATGTTGTCATCATTCGAACATTCCTGCAAGGCATTCCCGCAGAGCTGGAAGAGTCGGCCCGCATTGACGGCTATGGGGATTTTCAGATCTTCTTGCGCATCATTCTGCCTTTATCAGGTCCGGTGCTTGCAACGATCTCGCTATTTATCGGCGTCGCGCATTGGAATGATTGGTTTACCGGGGCTTATTACGTATCGGATAAGAATTTAATACCCGTGCAGACCCTGCTTCAGCAGATGTTAAGCCAAGCGGAGGCATTATCCTCCTCCATGGCGCGTTCTGCGCAGCAAGGCGGTCAGACGATCAGCGCCAGCGCACAAGGATCAACCCCTGAGTCATTGCGTATGGCATTGCTCGTTGTCACTGTATTTCCCATTCTCTGTATTTATCCGTTCTTGCAGCGGTATTTCGTTAAGGGCGTTATGATCGGTTCGGTCAAAGGATAAAAGTCCTCATGTAGGACATTATCATACCTTTAAAAATCGTATTGGGAGGGTTCGTATGAAGAAGATCTGGTTTAAAGGCGTATCCATACTAATTGCATCTACACTTGTTTTAGGTATGTTGGCAGGGTGCACGACCAAGGAGAATGCTGAGAATGGCGGGAAAGAGGGTACTTCGACAGATAAGACGGTGAAGCTGAAAGTCTTGCACAATTGGAACGGATCTTCAGGGACTGATGTCGATATGACGCCAATAGCAGAAGTCATCAAAGAGAAAACCGGCGTCACCGTCGAATGGGAGTATACCACGGGCAGCGAAGTGGAGAAGGTGAATGCCATATTCGCAACTCAAGATTTGCCTGATATTTATACAGGACCTGCATGGGGTGGAGAATTGGATGGCATGATCAAAGCAGCCAAGGAGGACCAATTGGTTGACATCTCCGATAAACTGGATAAATATCCGAACCTAGCCAAGTCCATCGCCAAAGAAAACGTCCCGCCAGCATTGTATGAAAAGGCGATCGATGCGTATGGCGGCAAAAAATACTTACTGCTCCAGAACCAGCCTGCAACGGATAAGGACGGTACGGATTGGTTATACGGGTTCTATGTGCGCAAAGATATTGCAGAGCAAATAGGAGTGGATCCGCAATCCATTGTCACAAAAGAAGATTTCTATAACTTTCTGAAAAAGATTAAAGATGCGAACCTACAGGCCAACGGTCAACCCGTCATTCCGTTCGGAGGCTTCAGTAACGGTTGGGCTGTTGGGATCGGTAATACTATGTTTTATGGCGGCGCCGGATACATGGATAAAGGCGACGGTACCCTCGAAAATAGTTTCTTTACCAAGGAATATGATGACTATACGTTGTATTATCGCAAACTGATTGCCGAAGGACTGCTGGATAACGAATCGTTCACGCAAACGGATCCTATCGCCAAAGAGAAAGTATCGCAAGGACGCGTCGCGGTACTTGCTGCACACTTCCCGGCGATATATGACGCATCCAAAGAATATGTGAAATCGCATCCGGGGAGCGATTATATCCCGATCGGCCCATTGGAACGAGGAGGCGTAGATCCGAGTCGTCCAGTCGATCTAGGCATCCAAGGAAATAACGTAACGGCTATTACCAAAGCGTGCAAAGATGTGGATGCTGCACTCCGCCTTCTTGATTTCCTTGCTTCGGACGAAGGTTTCCTGCTAGTTCGTTACGGTGTACAGGGAACGCATTGGGATATGGTAGACGGTAAGCCGACACCGAAGCAGGAATGGTTCGATAAATTTGCTGCCGATACCTCATCTACTTTAACAGTTCGCAAGAGTGTAGGCATTAACATCGGATTTGAGTCGATGACAGGACGAGATCGTCTTAATTCTGTGGGCGCAGGCGATTTCTGGCTCGATAAAGAGCGGGTTCAAGCCATGGAGAGCGCTCGTAAAATTCTGCGGCCAAACGGAGTCAATATCGTTACTGGGTATAACCCGGGTGATGTCATTATGAAATCCGAGCAATGGGAGATGCTGAAGCCGTCGATGGATAAAATGGGGGATGTATGGAAAGAGGCTATATTTGCGAAGTCAGATGACGCAGCGTTGAAACTGATGAATGATTTCCGCAATCAAATGAAGAAAACAGGGTATGACGAAGCCATGAAGTATACGAATGATCAATTGAAAGGCAAAGATGTCGTCACCATCCAAATGCCGAATTAATAAAAGTTCATCGTAGGGAGCCGTTGTGCTCCCTTATTTTTAAGAGAAACCGAATTTAACTGCATATAAAGGAGATGTGTTCCGTGACTAATTCCTTCAGACCCCCATCCGTACCTCTTATTTCAGTGGATCCTTATTTTAGCGTCTGGTCAGCGGCGGATCGTCTTTACGATCAACATACCGTTCATTGGACAAACAAGCGGCATAGTATGGCAGGCATCATTCGAATCGACGGAAAGTCGAGAAGATTCATGGGCAAAGTGGAAATGGCCGATGAGACAGCGAATGAGGAAACGCCGGTATTGGAGCAGCAAAGCTTGAAGGTCGAGCCGTTAATAACGACCTATGTATTTGAAGGTGACGGCATTCAGCTGGAAGTGAACTTTACGACCCCGTTGCTTCTAGATGATCTAGATGTATTATCTAGACCTGTTTCCTATATGACATTTCGTGTTCACTCGGTAGACGGCGAACCGCATGATGTTCAAGTTTACGTCGATATCTCTGGCGAATTGGCAAGGAACACGCCGGATCAACTTCTAAGCTGGTTCCGTACAGAATTAAATGACAATATTACGGCGATGTTCATGGGCACGAAGGAACAACCCGTTTTGCAGCGTATCGGTGACGACACCAGAATCGATTGGGGTTACGCCTATCTTGTCTCGCAACAGTCCGAGAACGTTCACACGGCTATAGGTTCTTATCAGATCAGAAGACAGTTCATAGAAAAGGGATGCTTGCCGCCGAAAGACGCTGATTCCAGCACAAATGATGCAGCAACAGATATCCCTGTCATGGCTTGTGTCATTGATTTCGCTCAAGTTGATGATCGACAAAAATCGCATTATGTGATCGCAGCGTATGACGATATCCATTCCATTGAATATTTTGGCAAGCCATTGCCTGCCTATTGGCGCAGAGAAGGAACATCGTTTGAGGACATGTTATCCTTGGCTGTGACAGAATACGAGGAGATCCATGACCGATGTACAGCTTTTAACCGCCAACTAATTCAAGAAAGCATCGAGGCAGGTGGAGACAAATATGCAGATTTGTTGTCGCTCGCTTACAGGCAGGCTATCGCTGCGCATAAGCTCGTATGTGATGAGAATGGAGAGATCTTGTTCTTATCTAAGGAAAACTTCAGTAACGGTTGCATCGCCACCGTAGATGTAAGCTATCCGTCTATACCACTGTTTTTGCGTTATAACCCGGAGCTTGTTAAAGGGATGATGAGGCCGATATTTCGGTACGCGAATAGTCCGTCATGGACGTTCGATTTTGCTCCACATGATGTGGGTTGTTACCCGAAAGCCAACGGCCAAGTATATGGAGAGAATAAATTGGAGTACCAGATGCCTATTGAGGAATGCGGCAATATGCTGATCATGGCTGCTTCTGTCTGTTTATATGAAGGACGGGCGGACTTTGCAAGGGAGCATTGGGATTTGCTGACGAAGTGGGCGGCTTATTTAAAAGAAAATGGATTGGATCCGGACAATCAACTGTGCACGGATGATTTTGCGGGCCATTTAGCGCATAACGCCAATCTCTCCATTAAAGCCATTGTTGGGATAGGTGCTTATGCTGCCCTCTGTTCGATGCTCGGTGAGAAGGACGCGAGCGTCTATTCCAATCATGCTCAACAAATGGCATCGGATTGGGAGACATTGGCCTATGCGAATGATCATTATAAGCTTACATTCGATAGCTCGGAGGAATCTTGGAGTTTGAAGTATAACCTGGTATGGGATCGTCTCTTCGGTCTGAATTTATTTTCGGCTTCGATTAGGGAACAAGAAATGGAGTATTATAAGGTCCAACAGCATAAATACGGCACACCGCTTGACAGCAGGAATACCTATACTAAGGCGGATTGGCTCGTATGGTGTGCATCCATGGCGAACTCCAAAGCAGACTTTGAACAGATGATCCAACCGCTCTGGCTTGTATTCCATGAATCCGCCAGCAGGGTACCCTTGACGGATTGGTATGATACGATAACGGGCAACCAGATGAATTTTCAGAATCGGTCGGTCGTTGGAGGGTTTTTTATCCAGCTCCTGCATCCTACGACATGGAAGCCCGCCGCGATAGCAGAAACTAAGGTTGGAAGGTCATAGAATGAGGGACTCCCCAAGTGCAGAAATGCTAGGGGAGTCCCTTTCTGTTATTTGCAAAAAATACAGTTATTTACAATGATAGACAGAGATATTATGATCTAAGTAGTGTTCGATTACATAAAGGAGGATTAGATGAATGAGTAAAGTGGGTTTCTCGGTACAAGTATTATTAGTGTCGAATCTGGAACAATCTCAAGCCTTCTATCGCGATGTCCTAGGTTGTGATGTCACCGACTTTTGGGCGGTCCGCGATGATTTCGCGCTTGGCTTCAAATTAATGCAAGCGGATCAAGCGGAAGACGTTAAACCGAACAAACCAGGTCGCGGGCAATTGATTCCATGGGATACCTATGCTTATGTAGAAACACATCAAGAATTGGACCAACTCTATCAACAACTGAAAGATAAGGGAGCGGGTATCGTACAAGAACCTTCGACCACAGAGGCAGATTGGGGTTCATGGAAAGAATTCGCGATTAAAGATCCGGATAGCTATGTGATTGCCTTTGGTTCAGGTAAAAAAGACTAGAATGATCCGCACGTCGGTCCATGTTGACTGATCCGTGCGGATTTTTTTACGAGGGTAGAGGTTTTTCTCATGACGATACGGGAATATCACATGATGACGAATTATGTGATTCCGTGCCACTCGGTTAGATATAAAATAGGATAAAATTTCCATGAAGTTCGTTCTTTTCATACATGATACATGATATACTATGGGCATGTCGTAAAAATGGAGATGAGCCCCATGGCAGATAAACGATTGAGCCGCTATGTTTTAACGGATGAACTCTATGGATTGTTGAAGCAAAAAATCCTGTCCCATGACATATCCGCAGGGAACAAAATCAATATCGATCAATTAGCGAGGGATTTGGGCGTCAGCAATATCCCGATTCGAGAGGCATTGTTCCGCTTGGCTTCCGAAGGGTTTGTCAAAGTCGTGCCATTTAAAGGGATGTATGTCGCAGAAATGAACATGACGGATATCGACGAAATTTTCGAAATTCGCTATGCGTTAGAGGAACTTTCCGTTCGAAAGGCGGCACCACATATCCCCCAAGCCCGACTCGAACAAATTCTGCAAGAACTTGACACCGATGAACAAATATTGGAGGCGAGCCATGAAGCGAACGTGATCTCCAGGATGAATCATGATCTGCATGGAACGATATTAGCTTATGCAGGCAATGAAAACCTGAAGCAGATGGTGACGGCGTTAATCGAACGGGTTCATCGCTATTTGAACTTGGTTCATTACAAAATCGACATCAGCGCGGAAATTGAGGAACATCGAAAGATTGTGTCAGCGTTGCTTGAAAGGGATACGGAAAAGGCCGTAGAGGCTTCCAGAATCCATCTACAGCAGGCCTATCAACGGTTGCGAGGCAACTATAAATAACTTCCATATTCTTCTTTACACTATAAATCGTGTGTGATATTATTCTAAATCATACACGATTTATACTTTTGTATGCGATTACATAATAGCGGAGGGGACGATCATGTTTGTTCGCACAGTGAGCTTGTGGAGGAAAAACATCTATCGGCATTGGCAGCTTTATTGTATCGTGGCATTACCCGTTCTATTCCTCATCACGTTTAATTACGTCCCGATGTTCGGCATCCAGATTGCATTCAAAGAGTTCAACCCCATGCAAGGAATATGGCACAGTCCCTGGGTCGGAGGGAAGCAGTTCGAAATGTTCTTCGAATCCCCTTACTTCTGGCCAATCATCCAAAACACACTCCTTCTTAGTGTCTACGCATTATGTATCGGAACACCTGCCGCCATCCTACTGGCACTCGCACTCAACGAAGTAAAAAACCAACGCTTTAAGAAAATCGTTCAAATGTTCACGTATGCCCCTTATTTTATTTCCACCGTTGTATTAGTAGGTATGATTAACATTATTTTATCCCCCACAACAGGACTTTACGGTCAGTTATCCCATCTCTTTGGCGTCCAGAATGTCTTTGATATTTTAGGAGAATCAAAAGCGTTCTCATCGCTGTATGTATGGTCTGGCGTTTGGCAGGAAACAGGTTATGGCGCCGTCATTTATCTTGCAGCCTTAGCGAATGTGAACCCAGAGCTCTATGAAGCTTCCAAGATTGACGGTGCAACCCGGCTTCAGAAAATCATACATATTGATTTGCCTACGATTCGCCCCACCATCATCGTGCTATTAATTTTAGCGGTTGGCGGGCTGATGAGCGTAGGATTCGAGAAAGTCTTTCTGCTTCAGAATATGTTGAACCTGAGCACGTCCGAAGTCATTTCCACGTATGTGTATAAAATTGGGTTAGTGAACACCAATTACAGCTTCGCGGTTGCCGTCGGCTTGTTCAACTCGGTTGTCGGGTTCATTCTGATCTTCACAACGAATGTGCTCGCTAGAAAATATTCGGATTCGAGTCTGTTCTGATGAGGGGGATAGCCATGGAGAAAGCCATTCACATTCGCGAGCCTTGGAGCGATCGGGTGAGCATGATTGTTATTTACATCTTTCTAAGTATCATTCTACTTTGCGTTGCCTACCCCTTAATCTATATTATCAGCTCATCGTTCAGTTCATCTGCCGCAGTCACCTCCGGTAAAGTATGGTTGTTCCCGGTAGAACCTACGTGGTATGGGTATCAAGCCGTGTTCCAATATCCGCAAATATGGACGGGTTACCTCAATTCCATCATCTATACCGTATCGGGCTCCATCATTAGCGTTGCTCTAACCATCATGATGGCGTATCCCTTATCGCGTAAGACATTTATGAGCAGGAAGGTCCTCATGTGGGCGCTGTTGTTCGCGATGCTGTTCAGCGGCGGATTAATTCCTTACTATCTCGTCATTAAATCTCTTCATCTGCTTGATACACGCTGGGCCATGATCCTTCCAGGTGCACTCAACATCTTCTCTATTATTGTCGCCAAAACATTTTTCCAAAGCTCGATCCCAAATGATTTATATGAAGCCGCTCAGCTCGACGGATGTAATGATACCCGGTTCTTAACACGGATCGTTCTTCCATTATCCAAGCCAGTAATCGCTGTATTACTGCTTTGGGCCGCAGTGAGCAATTGGAACTCCTATTTTAACGCGCTGATCTTCCTGAACAGTGAAAATCTCTATCCGCTGCAGCTTGTGTTGCGCGAAATTCTGGTCTTGAACAATGTCTCGACGAACTCGATTACGTTATCTCCGGAACAGCTCAAACAGTTCGAAGATATGAAGACACTCCTGAAATATTCCGTGATAGTTATCGCAAGCATACCGGTGTTGATTTTGTATCCGTTTATTCAAAAATACTTCGTCAAAGGGGTGATGGTGGGTTCCATCAAAGAATAAGCACAGAGGGTCGTTAGGGTGAATTCCATTTCGAATTTTGGAGGGGTATGCATGTTTCGTTTCAATCGAACGGTATTGGCTGTCATGATGGCATCCATCATGATCATATTATCCGCTTGTTCAGGCAATTCGACGGATCCAAAGGACAATAATACATCGACGAATACCAATGGTACGGTCGACGAAAACAAAGTGGTCGATGTTTCCTTCTTCGCGGTTCCGTCTTCAGATGTGATAGACCTCAAAACGAACTGGTTCACCAATTATGTAAAAGAAACCTTCAAACTGAATATTCAATGGAATCTTGCACCATCCAGCGATTATTTAACAAAGCAATCCCTTCTGCTGTCCAGCGGCAACTATCCGGATGCCTTCTGGTCGGGCAGCTTTTCACCGTCAGATATTCTGAAATATTCACAGCAAGGGATCCTCGTCCCGCTTAATTCTTATATCGAGAAATACGCTCCCAATCTGACGAAAGCGATCGAGACCGCACCAGGCTTGAAGCAAGCCGTTACCGCACCGGATGGGAACATCTATGGCATACCAAGCTATAATTCATGCATTCATTGCTACTGGGGACAGAAATTCTGGATTAATACGGATTACTTGAAAAAATTCGGCTTATCTATGCCGACGACGACGGATGAGCTGACGAATGTGCTGCAAGCCTTTAAAGATAACGGGCTCGTGCCGTTGACCGGCACATCTGACGGGTTTGACCCGACGATCTTCCTCATGAATGCCTTCATTTATGACAATGGGTCCGATTTCTTTAACGTAGAGGATGGGAAAGTGAGCTATGCGCCCGTGCAAGAAGGGTGGAAGAAGGGCCTTACCTATATGCGTGATCTGTACGCGAAAGGACTCATCGATAAGCAAGCTTTCAGTCAAAAGGGCGATGTTATCAAACAGTTGGCTGCGCAGAACAAAGTGGGCGTAGTACCTTATTTGTATAGCGCGGGATTTATTGATACTGCCGATCCGAGCTATCCGAACTGGAGTACTGTATCCCCATTGAAAGGGCCGGATGGTACCCAATATGCAGCATTCAGCGGAAATACGCCTAAATCCCTGACGTTCGTGGTTACGAAAAACGCTAGCGAAGAGCAAATCGTGCGAATGATCAAACTCGTCGATTTCATCTATACACCAGAAGGCACTCAAATGATGAATTTCGGTCAGGAAGGGAAGTATTGGACCAAAGCCGGTGCCGGGATTAAGGGTCTGAGTGGGGAACAAGGGCTGTTCATTACCCAGTCTGATAAATTCTACTCTGCTGGCGCGAAGCAGAATGAAGGCTGGAACCAAATGGGACCGATTTTCCAGAATACGACGTGGAGAAACGGATTTGTTGAAGCGAAGGCACCATTTTCAGCGGATGGTTTGGAATCTCTTTTGATGCTGGAGACGATGAAAAATTATGCAGGTCATCAACCGAAGCAAGTGTATCCAGGGGTTATTTGGATTAAACCTGAGGAATATCAGAATTTTGCGTTGCTGAAGACCAATATTGAACAGTATGTCAAACAAACGATGGCCCAATTTATTAATGGATCGAAATCCATCGAAAAGGATTGGCAGTCCTATGTGGACGGCATGCAAAAATTAGGCTTGACGCAATACTTGGAGATGGCACAGAAAGCCATGACAGCGCCGTTCGATACATCCGCATTCCAATCTGATACGAAGACGGTTGAGTTCTTGTCTTCCTTGAAATAAAGCACGGAGGTGTGCTCGCGAAATGAAATCTAAGACGCTTCGGGTTGCGTTCATTGACGGCCCTGCCTATGCCCCTCTGTATGCATGCTTGGCACAATTCAGCCAACAATTCGGGATACAAGTGGATATCGGGTTCAAGGGAACGCACCCTGATCTGAATCGTCATGTACAAGAATGTTTTGAGAACGGCTTGTCTTCCTATGATCTGATATCCACGCATACGAAATATGCTCCGTCGCAAGCGCGTTATTTATATGGACTAGATCAGGCATTCACAGCAGAAGAGCTGGGGGATTTCTCTCCCGCTCTTCTGGAGCTTGCCCGCGTGCAAGGTGAATTAATAAGCATTCCGCGTAATTTTGATGCCAGGTTGCTGGTCTATCGGCGCGATCGCCTGGAGGAGCTGGGGTTGTCCGTTCCGGAGACATGGGAGGAGCTAGCTGATGTTGCGTCCAGAGCGACAGAAGCAGGCTATACGGGGTTCGTATTCCCTGGGATGGAATCCGGTTTATTCGGGACTTTCTTCGAATTGTTGATCAGTGGTGGTGGACAGCTATTCGATGAGCAATTACAGCCTAGGTTTGCCAGTGAAGCGGGTGTCGAAGCCCTTCATAAGCTCAGGCAATGGTATCAATGCGGGTGGACGCCGAAAGGGCTGCCTGACATGCATTATGATGAAGTATCAGCATCCTTCCGACAAGGTGAAAGTACGATGGTAACGGATTGGCCAGGCTATTTCGGCTTACTCTCCGATCCGATGTCACCTGTTTCTAACTTATTTGATCTTGCACTGACCCCGAAATCGGCAAGCGGCCGTCGCGCAGTTTATTGCGGAAGTCATTCGTTCGCGGTTCCAGCGTCCAGCGAGCATGTGGAAGAGGCGCTTCTTTTGCTGAAATTTTTGACTTCGCCGGAGGTGCAAGCCATTGATGCGGATCAGGGGCATGTTCCTGTTCGGCAATCAGTCATGACACGCCAGAAACAAGGGGCTCCTCCGCATTCGATTGCCGCCAGACGATGGTCTCTTCTGGAGGAAACCCTAGCGACAAGCGTTATTATACCGCCCAAGTTTCCGGAGTACCCTGCGGCTGAGGACATTCTATGGCAAGCACTCCGTAGATGCATTGTAGGAGAATTATCGGAACAGCAAGCGCTAGCCCTCGCATCGGAACAAATTCAGCAGCTTGTTGGTTCTTAGGCAGGGAGCAATCGGACATGGAAATGGTTGAAAGGAGGAATAGCGATGTCTCTTCAAGGCAAAGTGTGCATCGTGACGGGTGGCGGATCCGGGATCGGCGAAGTGACAGTCAAAAGATTCGCTTCAGAAGGTGCAACGGTGATCATTGCGGACGTGAATGAACAAGGAGCGCAGCGGGTAGTCCATGAGATTTTGCGCCATAACGGATCAGCATCCGTTATGTCCGTACGAACCGACGTGTCCGATGATCGGGAGGTTCGATCGCTTGTGACGGAAGTCATTTCGCAATACGGTCATATCGATGTCTTGTTTAATAATGCCGCAACCATTTTGCCCAAAGCATTGGAAGAGGTATCCGAGCACGAATGGACAAGGGTCATCGACATTAACCTGAAGAGCGTATATTTGATGATTAAATATACGATCCCGTATTTGAGGGTTACCCGTGGAAGTATCGTGAATATGGCCTCGTTGAATGGCTTGGTCGGCCAGAAGCAGAATGCAGTCTATGCTGCGACCAAAGGCGGCATCATTGCAATGACGAAAGCGCTAGCTATCGATTATGCTCCCGAAGGGGTACGGGTGAACTGCATCTGCCCAGCGGGCGTCATGACGCCGCTTCTTGAGAAATGGACCATGGAGCAGGCCGACCCAGAGGAGGTACGCACCTCACTCAATGAGATGCATGCACTTGGCAGACCGGCACGGGCGGAAGAAATTTCCGATGCCGTGGTATTTCTGGCTTCGCAATCATCACAATTCATAACTGGCGTTGCGCTACCGGTGGATGGCGGCGCATCTTTAGGATATTGAAGACATCGAGGGGAACAGGGGAGATCGAACCATGAAGATTATTAAGGCAGAGAGTTTCATTTTACACGTTCCTATTACACCTCCCATTACGGATGCGATTAATGTGGCTACGCATTGGGGTGTGACAGGCGTTCGCCTATATACCGATGAGGGGATTACGGGTTACGGGTATACGGGCACTTGCGCCCAAGGAGACGAGATGATCGCAGAGACCATTGATCGTTATTATGCCAAGAAGCTGATTGGCAAAGACCCGTTCATGGTGAAGCAGATTTGGGATGAGCTGCGGTACGGCGAGATGCATTGGATCGGTCGGGCAGGCGTCACGCATATGGCCTTAGCTGCAGTAGACATTGCGTTGTGGGATATCATGGCAAAAGCTTCGAATAAACCGTTGTGGCAGCTGCTTGGCGGACATAAATCCCAGAAGATCAAAGCCTATAATACGAATGGCGGTTGGCTGAATTGGAGCCAGGAACGGCTCATTGCTGATATGAGCAGCATTCTTGAGGAGGGATTTACCGCTGTCAAGATGAAGGTTGGTAAACCAGATCCACGGGAGGACTTCGCAAGGGTACAGGCGGTACGCCGCGCGATTGGGGATCAAGTAGGGTTGATGATTGACGTGAACCAACAATGGAATATCACGACAGCCATGACGTGGGGCAAGAAATTGGAGCAATTCGACCTTCTCTGGCTCGAGGAACCGTTAAATCCAGATGACATCATGAATCATCGAAAACTAGCGGATGAACTGAACGTACCGATCGCACTCGGCGAGCATGTGTATTCCAAATATGCGTTTCGCGATTACATCCATCAGGGTGCAGTCGAATATGTCCAAGTGGATGTCACGCGTGTTGCCGGCATAACCGAATGGCTGCAAATCGCCGGACTTGCTGCTGCATATGACTTGCCTATATGCCCGCATGTCGGGGATATGGGACAAATTCATCAGCATCTGGTTGCATCCACGCCGAATGCGGTTCTGTTAGAGTATATCCCTTGGATCCGCCATATCTTCGAAGAACCAGCGACCGTAAAGGACGGGTTTTACGTGCTGCCGCAGATGCCAGGTGCATCGACTGAAATCATTCCACGTTATTTTGAGGAATACCGAGTGAAGTAACACGATATCTATCGAAGAAATCAAGAGGAGTTGAACGTTCATGAAAGCAGTTCATCCCGAAGCTCAATGGTTTGATGAAGCTCGATTTGGCTTATTTATTCATTGGGGTCCGTATGCGTTGCGAGAAATTGAGGCCTCTTGGCCTTTAATGCCCCATAGCAGGCAGCATCTGGATGTTGAAACCTATGAAAGTCTGGCAGATGAGTTCCATCCAACTCGCTATAATCCGAGAGAATGGGCCCAGCATGCCAAGGAGGCGGGTGCGAAATACGTGGTGCTCACCGCAAAGCATCATGATGGATTCTGCCTCTTCGACACCGCAACGACCGACTATTGCGCGACGAAAAGAGGACCCAAACAGGATTTGATTGCACCTTATGTCGAGGCTATCAGAGAAGTGGGGTTAAAAGTAGGGCTGTATTTTACGACCATTGATTGGCATGACCCTGATTTTGCTACGATCCCCATAAGCAAGCATATTCAATCGCCGAAGCCGAATACGTATGACCCCGCAAGATGGTGGCAGTTCCACCAGCGTTTTATGGAACAGCTGCGTGAATTGCTGACAAATTACGGTCACATTGATCTGATCTGGTTCGATGTGCCGGGATTCGGTGCGGATCGCTGGCGCAGCAGCGAAGTGAAGCAAATGATGTTGAACCTGCAGCCGCATTTAGTCATTAACGATCGATTGCCGGACGTGGGCGATTATGAGACGCCGGAACAATTTGTACCGACACATCCACCGGATGGATGGTGGGAAACATGCATGACCATGAATCATCAATGGGCCTATCATTCGGTTGCATCGACATATAAGAGCGAAGGCACGCTGCTGGATACATTGCTCGAAGTGACGACCAAAGGAGGAAACCTCCTGTTAAATGTAGGCCCTCGACCGGATGGCACCTGGCCTGAAGAAGCGATTGAACGATTACAGCGAATCGGAGCGTGGCTCGGCCATTCGGGAGATAGTATTTATGGAACAAAGCGCATTACAGAGCATTATCCGCCTTGTTATTACGGCCCTATGACCCAAAAAGGAAATACGATTTATTTGCATGTCAGAGACATTCCTCGATTCCCTGTGGAAGTGCGTGAATTGGGGGGCCAAGTGAAGTCCGTGAAGTTGGTGAAGACGGGAGAAGAACTCCCTTACAAGGTGGAAGAAATATTTGGGTACTTGAGCGGAGCAGAAGGAAGCTACAGCGTAAATCGGATCTGGATCGATGTCCCCGCTGAAATCTGTGACGATTGGAATACGGCCATTGCGATCGAGTTTGATCGCGAACCGATTTGGCCCGTACGCAAATAGCTGGTCAGGACTCCCCTTTAGGATTTGTATCTTGAAGGGGGTTCTTGCGTAAATATTAGTTTTATGCAAACTTAACTTAGTTTCATCCATCGTCGCTTGGGAATCTAGCTTCTATAATCATAGTAAGTCAAGGAAATGACTTGACGGTGAACGCGGTACGGTAATCTGTCGGCGATAGTGAAATGGTTTGTCTCCTTGAACCCGGTCTGATCTGATCGTACCATTTAATAGTAGGAATAGGAGTGAATGAAATGCGGTTGCATTATACGCAAGCAGCATCCAAGTGGACCGAAGCGCTGCCGCTTGGCAACGGGCGCCTCGGAGCGATGGTATTCGGTGGCGTTCAGACTGAACTTTTACAATTAAATGAAGATACCCTTTGGTCGGGGGCGCCGAAAGACGGCACGAATCCCAATGCAAAGACCTTGCTTCCGGATATCCGCCGGTTGATAGAAGAGGGCCGTTATACGGAAGCCGACCAGCTCTGTAAAGGAACGATGGGACCTTACACACAATCTTATATGCCTCTCGGAGATTTGACGATTCAATTTCATCATGGTGCCTTATCCAAATCTTATGTTCGCGAGTTAGATCTCAACCAAGGGATATCGGTAACGGAGTATACGATTGGACAAGTGGACTACCGTCGCACGTCATTTATTTCGCATCCCGATCAAGTGTTGGTCTACCGGATCGAAGCCAGTCGTCCGGGGATGTTATCTTTCACGGCTCGGTGCACAAGTCCATTGAAGTATCGTTCGACGACAGATGGAGATCACTTCATAATCAAAGGCGTAGCTCCAACGCATGTGGATCCAAATTACTATGATACGGACGAACCGATCAGATATGGAGACACAGGCATGAAATTCGAGGGTCGTCTTGCTGTGAAGTTAGAGCAAGGCAAGGTACATGTCGATCCAGACGGTATCCATGTCGAGGGCACAACATCCGCAACGTTGATCTTCAGCAGTGCGACAAGCTTCAATGGCTTTGATCATCATCCCGGAACAGAGGGTAAGGACCCATCTCCAATTGCGGCAAGCTATGTGAACTCTGCATTAGCGAAATCGTATGACGAATTGTTACAAGCCCATGTGGGTGATTACCGCCAATTATTTGATCGGGTAAGCTTGCATTTGGGGGATTCAAACATTTCGGAAGATTTGCCGACGGATCGCCGCATCATCGAATATGGCGTACAGGATCCTCGGTTAGTTGAGTTGCTGTTCCAATATGGCAGGTATCTCTTGATTTCGAGTTCGAGACCCGGAACGCAAGCCGCAAATTTGCAAGGGATATGGAATAAGGAGACGCGTCCGCCATGGAGCAGCAATTATACGCTGAATATCAACGCGCAGATGAATTATTGGCTTGCAGAGAGCTGTAACCTAGCCGAGTGCCATGAACCCCTACTCGACTTTATTGGGAATCTGGCGGTGACGGGCGCGGAGACGGCACGCGAGAATTACGGGCTGCGGGGGTGGGTTGCGCACCACAATAGCGATGTCTGGTGTCAGTCCACGCCCGTGGGTGCCTTCGGAGATGGAGATCCCGTCTGGGCAAGCTGGTTCATGGCAGCGCCTTGGCTCTGTCAGCATTTGTGGCAGCATTATGAATTTGGCGGCGATCTGAATTTCTTGCGTGACCAGGCTTACCCTGTGATGCGTGAAGCCGCGTTATTCTGTCTAGACTGGCTGATAGAGAATAAAGACGGATATTTGGTCACATCACCTTCCACATCACCGGAGCACAAGTTCGTTGGTCCAGATGGGAAGCGTACCGCGGTCAGCCAAGCAACGACGATGGATATGACGCTAATTCGCGAATTGTTCACGAACTGTATCCAAGCGAGTGATCTGCTGGGGTTGGATGAAGCATTCAGGCAGCAGCTGGAAGAAGCGCAAGATCGTCTGCTTCCGTATCAAATCGGTCAACACGGCCAATTGCAAGAGTGGTCTTCAGATTTTGATGATGAAGATATTCACCATCGACATGTGTCTCACTTGTATGGGATGTATCCAGGGAATCAATTGACGCTAACTGAGACGCCGGCGTTTTTTGATGCTGCCAGAACTTCCCTCAACCGACGCAGTGATGTGGGAACAGGGTGGAGCTTAGCATGGAAAATTAATCTATGGGCGCGGTTTGGTGACGGCAATCGTGCGCATCAATTGATTGGGAATTTGCTGCAGCTGGTGGATACCGATCAGGGGAGCATGACAGGAGGGGGCGTATATCCAAACTTATTGGATGCCCACCCACCATTCCAAATTGACGGCAACTTCGGCTTCTCGTCCGGTGTGGTAGAGATGTTAATGCAATCCCATACAGGACGAATTCAGCTTCTTCCGGCGCTTCCGAACGCTTGGCATACCGGTGAAGTGAAGGGTTTACGGGCCCGCGGCGGTTTTGAAGTAGACCTATCTTGGCGAGAGGGGCACATTGAACGTGTAGAAATTCTTTCGATTCAAGGCGGCTTCTGTCGGATGGAGACAGCGGTACCTTTACGTATCGAAGCGAATGGAACTCATACGCTTGCCGATGCATACGTTGCGCAATCCGGAGAGCTGGGCTTTAGGACACAACCCGGTGAGCGTTACATCCTCGTTCCTGCATCGGTCCCGGCTTCTACTTAAGCGCCGGAGCAGAAATCGATTTACAGTGATTCCCATGCTATGTTACAGTGTTTGTAGTTATTGGAAAAGGAGAATGGACGTATGCCAGTATCTTTGTAATGGATCGCCTAAGAGTTGCAACGCAAATTTCGTTCGTATAGATCGACGGGATACGTGTGCCTTTTTGACCCATTACAAGTGCGAAGCGAAGATCTGAACCTTCTGCGGAGTGCCTATTTGGGTACTCCGCTTTGTGTTTTCATCCGAGCGAGCGGATCTCTATTCTATTACTTATCCAATAAGGAGTGTTCAACCCATGGAACAAGGTATTCGATTTGAAACGACATCATTAACCATTCGCGAGTTTACTTTTGACGATTATGATGCACTCTATCAATTAACTCGTCAGCGCGAAATTACGGATATATTACCAGACTGGAACGTGTCTGAAGAACAATTAAAGGAATTTCTTCAGTTTGTGATTGCTTCCTACCCGAAGTTCGGTCCGCAGGATGTGCGCATCTTACTTGCGATCGAACATAAGCGAGACCGACAGCTCATTGGCTGGTGCGGCGTATTCCCGAATGATATGTTAGACAGCTCGAAGCGCGAGGTGGCTTACGCAATCTCCAAAGATTATCGGAACCAGGGGCTTACGACAGAAGCGGCGCAAGCGGTGGTATCATATGTGTTCCGACATTCCTACTTGCAAGAGATTGTAGCGATTGTCAAACCATTCAATGCTCCTTCTAGAAGGGTGATCGAGAAGACGAAGTTTACCCATCAGCATGTGGTTCAGCTATCGGACGGTGCGGAGTATGACTATTTTGCATTACATCGGCATTTGTGCATGGTCAGTCCGATTTCATTCGAGGACATTGAGCCGTATATGGATATTTTGGCAGAGGTTGAGCATACGCATTTAAATCGTAAAAATCCGGAACATGAGCAATGGCTGCGGCGCCGTATTCAGTCATTTTACGCGAGAGGCGCCCAATATTACGCTTATCATGACCCGTTTTTGCCAAGTGGGACAGGTATTATTAGTGTTCTGCACGAAGAGGCTCCCTCAGGGCTCGATAGTCTAGGCATGAGAGCAGAAGTGCTTCAAATCGGGGTATCCGAAGACGGGAGACGACAAGGGATCGGTTCGATTCTTCTACGATATGTAGAGGAAGTAATGCGCTGTCGCCGCGTGTACTGCCTATTCATGATGACCTATGCCGAGGAGTACGCTGTGATTTCATTTTATGGAAAAAATGGGTATGTCCCCGTTGCAACGCTGCCTGATGTGTATGGACCGGGCCTGGAGGGCAATGTGTTTATGCGGAAAATTATACGGTAGAACCTTATCATAGAGAGATGATGCATTGCGGCAAATAGGCCCGAGTGGAAAATAGGCTTAGCCTAAATCCTATGATGCTTCGATGAAATAAAGAGGGCTTGGAACACAACGACAAGTTCGTTGTGTTCTTTTTTTACATTCTAGAATTAATAATTTTCGAGAGAATGTCGAAATCAAATTAGGGTGCAGAGAACGGTGCGAGAAATGAACGGACACAGGAGACCTTAATGATGCCAAAAGCACTCAAAATGCAGGTTGAAAGGACACAGCAGCTCTTATCATGCCAAACATAAGCTATATACTCATGATTCGAATGGAATAAGGGACTCTGTGTCCGCAACAACGGCTAATCTATGAGCATAGCTAACAATAAGGTCTCTCGGGTCCGTCATACACAAAGAGCTTATTTAATTTGTCAAGATTTCGCATACACGACAGCTGAAACGCAAAACACCAACCCCCTTTCCTATCCATAAACGTATAGGTTCACACAATAAAGGACCGTCGAGTGATCCCTGACGGTTTTTCTCATGAAATTTTTAAGAAAAGGAGGATATATTCAATTTCTGAGCATAAATAAGAAAAATAATCTTTCTAATGGGAGCTGGCGATGATATGATACGGATAACAATCCTTACCATGTTGGGAGTAGATCAATAACGATGAAGCATGTCCAGAAGTTAAGCAATTCCACGAATACGCTGCTACTGATTTCAAGTGTATATTCTTCCTTAACGAAGGCCGAGAAGAAAGTAGCGGATGCGGTGCAGGGTAACCCTGAAGAAGCGGTGCTGGCTACCGTGACGGATTTGGCTGAGCGTGCCGGTGTCGGCGAGACGTCCGTGATTCGGTTCTGCCGGGCTTTAGGTTTTCGGGGATATCATGAGTTCAAGCTGTCCGTGGCACAGGATCTCGTAAATTTGCCTACCTATATTGCCGGGGAAATAGAGGAAACGGACGATATTTCAACGATCGTGAATAAGATCACCATGAATAACGAGCGTATTCTGAAAAGTACGTTGGATTTATTACATACCGAACAACTTGAACAAGCAGTAGAGATGATTCTGGCAGCGAACAAAATTTACATTTATGGGGTGGGTTCATCCGGGATTACCGCGTTAGATGCCCAGTATCGGTTCATGCGACTGGGTCTCAATGTCGAGGTTCATCGGGACGCGCATATCATCGCGATGTCTGCTGCATTGGCCAAGGAGGGGGATGTCGTCTTTGGGATCTCCACTTCAGGAAGCACAAAAGATTTAGTCGATCCCGTGAAGCAAGCCAAGGAAAACGGCGCCAAAATGATTTGTCTAACCAGTCATGCGAAATCCCCCATCACTCATTATGCGGATCATGTATTACTTATTCCATCGAAGGAGAGCCCGTTCCAAGGAGGATCGCTGTCCACCAAAATCGCTCAAGTTCACATGTTGGATATCTTAACGACCTTAATCTCCAATAGGAGTCAGATCAACACGTTCGATTCGATCAATAAAACAGCCAAAGCGGTTGCTGATAAATTATATTAGGATCCGCCTGTACGAAGCGCAGCTTAGAACCATAAGCTGCGCTTTTTTATTTGGAATAAAAAGAGGAATATTCCACTTTAAATTGCAATATAAAAAGGAATATTCCATATATTTAATTGAGGAGGTGAAGCTGCGTAGAGGATCATGCAAAAATATTACATAGAGATATCCGTAAGTCTGGAGTGTTGAGGGAGGCTTAAATCCATGGAGAATTTAGGGAGGTATGAGAATGAGATGGAAGAACAGATTGTCGATCATCTTATGTTTTACACTCATTTTTTCAGGCACGACGTGGACCGCACTAGCCCAATCAGCGATACAAGCCATCGCATCCAACGGCAATTCCATCGATATTACAGCCGTTAATCGAGCTATTGGTGCGGCGGACGAAATGATCTTGTTCACACGTGAGAACAGTTCTAAACGAACCGATGAGAATCTCTATGCAGCGGCTGCTGTCGTGGATTATCAAGAAGGAACTTATAGTGTAACAGATGTGACGTATCGTGAGGGTGCCGTAGAAATTCCAACGAACGGGTTCGTCCTGTTTGGCCATGGCACAAGTGAACAGTGGATCAAAGACAATATGCATCCAGGTGATCCTGTTGCTATTACCGGATATACCCTGCCGGAACCCATTCTAGGAGGCCCGCAGCTTATAACGGAACACGGGACATTCCCGATTGACGTTGTGGATGAAGAGCAGCCGACGAATTCGCTAGCTGTTTACACACGGCATTATGGCGAAGTGACGAAGCCATTTGCCGAAGATACGGTTCAATATATCATTACCAATGAAGTATCCGTGGTGAAAAATACGTATGGGGAACACGGGCAACAAGGTACATATATCCCTTCCAACGGATATGTTATTTCCGCATCAGGGAATGCAGCATCTATGCTGAACTTGGAGATTGGGAACGCTGTTCAGGTCGTGGGTATCGATATTCCGCTATTACCATCCAAATATATGAGGGTAAATGGGATTGCCGTAGGGATTGACGGTGTGAATGCGCCACGTGGGGCAGGAAAGGTTATCCTGTATCAACCTGATTATGGAGCCACAACCCAACAGAATGCTTGGGGTATGGAGATTACGGTTATTGACGGTAAAGTCTCGCATGTCGCAGCCATATCGGCAGATCCCAATACGGGGGAATATCTAGATAATAATTCGGTGATCCCTCCGAACGGGTATGTCTTATCGATCCAGTCGGGAAGCGCTTTCTATGACCAGCTTGCCGGACAGGTGCAATTGGGGTCTGAAGTGGAGCTTGTCACGGATAGCCTGATTTATCAAGCGGCCAGGACATCCTTTGACGCATTTAATCCCAAAGTGAAAGAGGATAATCCAGGGGGCTGGGATGATGATGGGAATCGGCCATATCCCGGCTTCCGAGGTACAAATCAGCTCATTGTATACGATCGTAACTACGGGAAGTCCGAGACCGGCACGAATCCATGGGGCAATGAAATTGCTGTGAATGCCGACGGATATGTTATTAGTAACGGAGGGAACAACAAGACGATTCCAGAAGGCGGTTATGTCCTGTCAGGCCATGGCGTGAAGAATACATGGCTTACGAACAACGGTCTTGTCGGTGCCAAGGTAAGTTTTGATTTCGCGCAAAAACAAGTCCTGATCATCTTTACGCCGGAATCTTATTTGGATAAAGCAGCGATAAGTATTTCGAGCGCGGAACAAGCATTGCAATTATCGAGAGATTTATATCAAGACGTACCTTATGCTGCCATCGAACAGAAGATCGCAGAAGCCAAGGAGGTCTATGAAACCGCTAAACAACGTCTTCATGAAGGCGGAACAGACGGCCTAATGGATCTGTTACAGGCATTGGATCAGCAAGTTACGGAAGCCAATTACATGAACTCGGAGTCGCCAAAGGTGCAGACACGCGGCCTATGGATGCGACCGAAAGAGAAGAATATCGAGCAGGTGCGGGAGCATGTACGCAAGATCAAGGAGACAGGGCTCAATGCCATCTATCTGGAAACCTGGTGGGATGGTTACACAACATGGCCTACCTCGCTGCCAGATACGGAATTAAATCCAATGTATCAAGGGTTTGATGTCTTGGGAGCGTTTATTGAAGAAGGCAAAAAACAAGGCATTGAAATACATGCATGGGTCGAAAATTTCTTCGCTGGCGGACCTGTCGTCGTGAATCATCCCGATTGGCGTCTTATTAGCCGGACGGGTATGGATTATGAAGTAGGTCCTCATCAAGCCAAATGGTATTGGCTGAACCCGGCATTACCTCAAGCGAGAGATTTCGTATCTACGGTCTATAAAGAATTAATATCGAAATATGATATCGAATCCCTTCATTTGGATTATGCGAGATACCCGGGATCAGGCGACTATACGAATGATTACGGCTATGATACGTACACGCGCCACCTATTTCAAGAAAAATTCGGTGATGATCCGTTAGCGCTTCATCCTGGCGACTCGCATTGGACGGAGTGGTTACAGTTCCGGGCAGATATCATTAATTCTTGGGTGGCTCGGGTTGCCAAGGAAGCCCATGAAATAAAGCCGCAACTTCCAATCACGGCAGCCGTATGGCCGAACTATGAGGAAGCACCGCAATCGCATGCGCAAGAAACGAAGAACTGGCTTGATAATAACTTGATTGATCATCTGTTTCATATGTCTTATGCACCAGGTTCTGAGCTGACCGTAACCGATTTGCAGAATTCGATGGCGCTTGCTGGAAATCACTCGTTCGTCTCGTCTGGACTGGATACATTCCAGGGGAATCCGGTTGCCGCGGTCGTTGACCAAATACAGCAGGCAACCAACCACGGAGGCGCAGGTGCGGCGTTATTCGAATTTGAAGGCTTATTCAACTACAAATATGATCGCGTGTTGAAGATAGGCGTGTATCGCAATGAGGCAATACAGCCTAGCTATCATAAGTCGCAACCCTTAGCGACGTTATTTCAGGAGATGATTCGCAAAATCAACGAGATCTATGTGCCGTTCCAAGGGTTAAGCGCAGATGACGGGCGTAAGGTGAAGCAAGAGCTTCAGGCTGCGGTAGAAACATTACAAGCGAGTCCTGATTTAAACGTTCAATCCGTCAACCAAGCCTTGAAACAAGTCACAGGGATTCAACAAGAACTCGAGAAAAATCCTTCTATTGCTGTTGAAGTGACGAATAGAATGAATCAGGACTTGGCCTATGCGCAACAAATGATCCGTATTTATTTCGCCAAGGCGGCATCCAAAGCCCAATTGAAACAGTTGGAAATCCGTGAAGCCAAGTTATCTCCAGCCTTCCAGTCTTCTACGTATACGTATTCCGCTCAGGTCGGCAATGGCGTGAAGACGATTCATATCCAAGCAGCTGCCAGTCAGGATACTGCCAAAGTATCCGTTCGCGGCAAGATATATACGAACGGAACGGAAATTTCTGTACCCCTTCAAGTAGGGGCGAATGAAGTTGCCGTACGCGTAACAGGTGAAGATGGATTGACCCTGGATTATTACATTGCTATTCAGCGGGAGAGTCAAGGCGGGAATAGCAATCCAGGTGGGGGAGGAACGCCATCGACTTCAACGATAACTACGCCAGTCGCAACAACTCCGGTAGAAAGTTTGGACCAAGTAAAGTTGGATGCCAGCGCATGGGTCGTGACATCGGATTCCACAGATCAAGGTCAGACGAGATTCACGGCACGCGTGAACGGGAACGCGCTGACTCAAGCGATCCAGCGTCTGCATAAAGGAGAAGATTCAACAGGGCAAGTGCTTATTGAACTGACGGGTGAGGAAGATATTCAGCAAGTAGGGATTCCAGCGTCAGCATTGATCAAAGGAGCAGCGATCTTACCGAATGGATCGATCCGTGTGCAAGGCCGTCAGGGGGCATTTGACATCCCGTTATCGCTGCCTAACCTATCTTCCATGCTCGATGAACTTGGAGCCAATTCGTCCCAAGAAGCTATGGTTTATATGTCGATGAAGCGACTGAAGGGCGATGAACTTCTGGAAATCCGTAAAGGAGTTGCCAAGGAGCGTGCAACGCTCGTGGATGATCTTGTCATAGAATTCTCGGTTCGTATTGAAGCGAATGGAACGACGAGGTTCATAACGGATTGGGGGAATACGTTCATTCATCCTAGCCTTATGGTCGGAACATCTGTAGCGGCTCATTCCGCAACAGGAGCGCGAATGAATCCAAAATCGGGAGAATGGGTGTTTGTTCCTTCCGTCATGACCATGACAAAGGGCAAGACAACAGTAAATATGCATCGCGCAGGAAGCGGGACTTATGCATTACTCCAATCATCGCTATCCTTTACAGATATCATGAACCATTGGGCGCAATCAGATATCGAGTCGTTAGCTTCGAAACGCATCGTTAAGGGGATAACGGCATCGGAATTTGCTCCGAATCAATCGGTGACGCGTGCGGAATTCGTTAGTTTAATCGTACGTTCTTTGGGGCTTCGTTCGGATTCGTCATCCTTATCGTTCAAGGATGTCACGGAATCAGACTGGTATGCAGGGGCCGTTCACGCTGCGGCTCAAGCCGGAATTGTCCAAGGAAATGACAACGGTACTTTTTCGCCTCAAGCCAAGATTACGAGAGAAGAAATGGCGGTCATGATGGGGAGAGCCATGGTGGCTGTAACCGGAAAAGATTTGGGAACAGGGACAGCAAAGGATTTGTCGCAATTTACGGATGAGAAGGCGATTCACGAATGGGCGCAAGCATCGGTTCGCCAAGTCATCGCCATAGGCATGATGAAAGGGATGACGAACAACACCTTTGAACCGGGTGAACATGCTACGCGCGCACAAGCGGTTGTTGCGCTCAAGCGGATGTTAGAATATTTGGGCTTTATCAATAAGTGAACCGTCGCGGGGGCTTTTACGCCCCCGCGATCTAAGATTCATTAATGTTGCGAGGGGGAGGAGACGGTGAAATTTGCAGTCATGTCAGATATCCACATCGTGGCATGGGATGAAGAGTCCCATGTTCGCTTTTCCCGAGCGTTGGATGACTATTTGAGCTTGGAAGAACCTCCGGATTATATCGTATTGAATGGTGATCTAACCGATGGACATGAAGAGGACTATAAGGCATTACATGAATTATTACATCGAAGGGAACTACTTCCGCCCGTCTTCGTGACTAACGGGAATCATGAATTTTATTCCATGTGGCATAATTCGAAGCGAGAGATGGTTAAGGAGACCTTTCCCAATGGGGGATCGACGGAGCAAGCGATGGCTTTATTTACAACGGAGATGGGACTTTCATGCAGCTACTATGATGCCTGGGTGGATGGATACCATCTTATTTTTTTGAGCGGGGAAGTTTACCGGGATCGAATGCCTGACATTGGAGAAGATGCATGGATCTCGGAGGAACAATTCATGTGGTTATCACGAGTGTTGATGCCGCATCGGGAGATGGGGCAGGAACAGCCCCTATTCGTATTTCTTCACCAGCCTTTGCCGAATACGGTTGCTGGAAGCTTTTGTCCGACTGAGAGAGGCGTTGTACAGCATCAGCGGCTCAAATCCCTATTGGAGCAATATCCGCAAATTATTTTCTTTTCAGGACATACGCATGTAGAGCTCTCTGCCAGCTCCATTTATAAGGAGGATATCATCGGGTATATGGGGACTTCTTCCGTTCGGCGCCCTTATTGCGAAGATCTCTATCCCATAGATGGACCAGCCAGCGAAAGCGTATGGGTAGAAGTTGGACTAGGCAAAGTAGTCCTGCAAGGCCGAAGGCACGATACGCAAGTCTGGATGGAGAATGTAAGATTCGAGCGGAAATATTAGTATTCATGCACTAGATGGAATATTCCTCTTAATTTTAATTAAAAAAAGAAAAAAACTTCCGAAAAAGTATTGACGAGCGATCTAACCCGTCTTAACATGAGAGATAGAAATAGCGTGGAAGTTTTTTCTAAAACAAAATAAAGGAGGTGCCGCACCACAATCCATCATGTTCGTTCGTCCTAGCAAGGGGTTATTACCAATACAATGAAGGTGGGGAAAGCACAAATGTCAAAGACGTTTCGTTCATTTGCACTCCTATTAGCAACATTTATGTTGATTTCATTGCTTGCGGCTTGCGGTTCCACGAGTTCCGACGGGAATAAAGATACAAAAACAACGGCGGAATCCACCACGGACAACACGACGAAAACAGACACCACGAAAGATACTGCGACGAAAGAAAAACCGAAAGAACCCGTAGAACTTAAATTCTGGACCATCTCGCTTAGCCCGAATTTCGATGATTATGTGAACGGTCGCATTAAAAAGTTCGAAGAACAGAATCCAGGGATCACGGTGAAGTGGACGGATTTGCCTTACGGTTCGATGGAAAATAAATTATTAACCTCGATTGCCGGCGGCAAGTCGCCGGATGTCGTGAATTTAAATACAGGAATGACGATGACATTAGCAGGTAAGAACGCGCTCGTCGATCTCAATAAAGAAGCAACAGAGGAGCAGCGCTCCATCTATTTCCCAGACTTATATAATTCAACCAAATTAGGCGAAAGTGTATACGCTTTCCCTTGGTATTATGGCCTGTCGGTGTTTGCTTACAACAAGAAAATCTACGAAGAAGCAGGACTAGACCCGAACCAGCCTCCTACAACCTATGAAGAGATGAAGCAGCAGGCGATTACGATTAAAGAGAAAACCGGGAAGTACGGGTTCGTACCCAGCTATAATCCTCCAGCGGATTTCTACTTCTTAGGGGTTCCGATGATTAGCGAGGATAAGAAGAAGATCATCATCAACACGCCTGAAGCGCTCGAATGGGCCAAATGGAACAAAGATTTATACGACAAAGGGATCGTGCCTAAGGAAAGCTTATCTGCGGACGCGAACTACGTAACTGATAAATATCAGGCGGGGAAAATCGCGACGTTAATTACAGGCGCACAGTTCCTTAGCCGTGTCAAAACCAATGCTAAGGATGTCTACGAGAACACGATGGTGGCCAAAATGCCAACCCTGAAAGCAGGGGGCAACGTACAGGCAGGCCTGATGAACGTGGTGGTCCCAACCATGAGTACGCATCATACCGAAGCTATCGCATTCGCGAACTTTATTACCAACGACGAATCGCAGCTAGAATTTTGTAAAATCGTAAATATTTTGCCTTCGACGAAGAAAGCGGCTGCGGATCCATTTTTCACCGAAGCCGGAGCTGATCCGGAATCACAAGCCAAAGTGATCACCGCTCAAATGGCTTCATTAGGCAAAGATTTTTCGTTAGGTGTGAAAAGTGAAGGCGAAGTTCTTGACCCGCTGTGGAAGGGTTGGAAGGAAATGTTGAATGGCAGAGTAACGCCAGAGCAAATGCTCACCAAAGTGGAAGCAGAAATGCAGAAGAAGCTCGATGAAATCAATGCCTCTGAGTAAGAATCCGTCGTGAACAGGGAGTGAGTCGATCTCACTCCTAGGGTTAATAGGGAGGGATATCCATTGGCTGTATCGAAAGAGCAGGCTCGCCAAACCAGATTTGCTTATACCATGTTGGCCCCTGGCATTATTCTACTGTTGTTATTCACGTTCATTCCCATCGTCTATGGCTTGCCGCTTGCCTTTACGAATTATTCGGCTGTCGATACAACAAAATGGGTTGGATTCAAAAATTTTATCAGAGCCTTTGAAGATCCGGACTTCTGGATTTCTTTGAAGAACTCCATCCTGTATGTCATCGTGGTCCCCATCATCCAGCTGTTGTCCATTCTGATGGCGATCCTTGTGAACAATAAATTGCGTTTTGTTAACTTCTTTCGCATTTCTTATTTCATCCCTGTTGTCACTTCCATGACGGCTGCAGCCATTGCGTGGAAGTGGGTATTTGAAGAGGACGGGATCTTGAATTACTTTCTAACAACGTTAGGGATTACGGATGCTCCGATTTCGTTCATGGCGGATATGAATCTCGCGCTTTATGGCGTCATGTGTGTGACGATTTGGAAAGGCCTTGGCTATTACATGATGATCTATCTGGCAGGATTGCAATCGATACCTAGTGAGCTGCAAGAGGCAGCTAGAATCGACGGGGCAGGCCGTTGGAAAGTGATCTGGCATATTACGATTCCGCTGCTCATGCCATTCGTGATGTTATGTTCATTGTTATCTGTGATGGGTGCCATCCGCGTCTTTGACGAGATCTATGTCATGCATGGGCCCAAAGGGGATCCGGCATCGGCTACCTTAACCACATCTATTTATACGTATAAGATTTCTTTCCAAGATTATAACTTCGGTTATGGGGCGGCTGTTGGATTAGTGGTCTCCTTGTTAATCATGGTGTTCACGCTCCTTCTGTTCAAGTACACAAGAAAAGGTGGAATGAACTATTATGAGTAATTCACCCCATTCCTTCCCGAAAGCGTTGACTTGGAGAAAAATCGGACCAAAGCTCATTTTATATCCGCTCCTGATCATAACGGCCTTATTTTGTCTAGGACCTTTCTTGTGGTTGTTATCTACGGCGTTTAAGACAGGTGAGAATGTATACGCATTCCCTCCTCAGTTCATCCCGAACCCGATTTCGTTCAAGAACTTCTTGGATGTGTTCGACATCATGCCGTTGTGGACCTACATTTATAACACGATTTATATGACGGGACTTGGGGTTGGTCTGAATCTGGTGATGTGTACGATGACAGCCTACCCGTTAGCACGGATTCGGTTCCCAGGGCGTAATTTCATTTTCTATGCCATTGTAAGTACCATGATTTTGCCCAATGCTGCAGGGATGATCGTGAACTTCATTATTATTCAGAAAATGGGGCTCTACAACAACATGCTAGGTGTCGTGCTCCCTTCGGCTATCAGTGTATTTAATATCTTTTTGCTGCGGCAGGCCTTTATTACGATTCCGAATGATATGGAACATTCAGCACGTATTGATGGAGCACGGGAGTTTAAAATATTCTACAGCATTATGCTGCCCATGATCCGTCCCGCCGTAGCGACGGTCGTTATCTTTGATTTCATGGCGTTCTGGAATAGCTTGATCTGGCCGGTTATTATCCTCGATGATCAGGATAAATATCCGCTGGCACCGGCACTACAGTATTTGCAGGGAACGCTCTCTTATAATTTTCCGTACATCGCAGCAGGCACGATTATTTCCATCATTCCGATGATCATCATCTTTTTGATTCTTCAGAAGCAATTCATTAATGGGATGGTAGGGGCTGTAAAAGGTTAATTCAAAACCAACGAGATAGGAGTCATGAAGCATGAAGAAAATCGTATTCATTCCGCTAGATGAACGACCCTGTAACTATTATTTTCCCACGGCATTGGCGGAGGGAACAGAATTTGCGATTGTGACGCCGCCGTTAGAGATGATGGGATTGAAGAAGAAGCCGGCAGACGTTGAGCGGCTGTGGTCTTGGCTGCTCGAAGAGGCGGCCGATGCTGACGGCGCGATCGTATCGATCGATACGTTGATCTACGGCGGGATTGTTCCTTCTCGGCTTCATCAGCTTTCGCGAGATACCTGTGAAGAGCGAATCCATCTCCTTCGAAAATTAAAGCAGGTTAATCCGAACCTCAAACTCTTTGCGTTCAATCTAATCATGAGATGTCCGAAATACTCCAGTGCGGATGAGGAGCCCGATTATTATGAAGAATGGGGCCGCGAGATTTTCCTTCAAGGATACATCAAACATCGGCTGGAGTTAGGAATCAGTACAGATGATGAACATCAGGAGCTTCGAGAAATCGAATCATTGCTTCCGTCCGAACATTTGGATGATTATATCCAGCGCCGGGCGATAAATGTTGCCGTCAATAAGATGGGGATTGGCTTGGTTCAGGAGAAGGTCATCGATTTCATGATTGTGCCGCAAGACGATTCAGCTCCCTATGGGCTAACCGCAATCAATCAGCAGCAAGTGCGGAACGAAGTGAAGCATCAAGGCGTTCAGCTCTCCGTCTATATGTACCCGGGGGCGGATGAAGTCGGATGTACGCTTCTCGCGCGAATGATGAATGAGATGAAAGGGCGCAAGCCGCTGCTGTATCCGAGATTCTCGAGTGTTCAGGGGCCGTATGTTACGCCGTTGTATGAAGACAGGGTCTTATTTGAGAGTGTGAAGTATCAAATCCTGGCTGCGGGTGGCTTAATCGCTGCTTCTTTTCAGGAAGCAGATGCGGTCTTGTGCATCAATGCACCAGGCGATACGATGCAGGAATCCAACTCGCAACATCAGCCAAACCGAGGTTATCAGGTCCTTAGAAATTTGGTTGAATTGACGGAAACCGTTGATTTCGTCATTCATACGCTGAAAAAGCCGTGTATCGTGGCTGATGTCGCTTTTGCCAATGGGGCAGATCTGGAATTGTTATATCTCTTGCGGGAGAAGAATGTTTTATTTGAATTAGCCGGCTATGCCGCATGGAATACAAGCTCGAATACACTCGGGACCTGTATCGCCCAAGGCATGATCTATCAGCTCTATGGGAATACGGCAGAACATCGTCATTTCCTGGGCTTGCGTATGGTTGAAGATGCAGGTTATTGCGCATCCGTTCGGCGTGCCGTGCAGGAAGAAGTGCTTCCCTCCTTAGGGTACACCTATTTTGAAGTTGATGGACAACGGGGCCAAGTCGCTTGTGCGGTGAGGTCACGACTCGAACAGTTTGTCAGGGATCATCTGAATGACCCACAGTACAAGATTGTACTGGAGGATTGTTATCTGCCTTGGAGCCGCATGTTTGAGGTGGGGCTAACCATTCGGGTGCTTCCCTATGATGATAAATAATGGACAGCAGGAGGAATTTAGGTAATGAACAGCTTGATTATGCTTACAACACCAAGAGAAGGTAGGAACCAGAAATGAAGACTCTTTTTGAACAAATTCATAAAGGATTGATCGTATCGTGCCAAGCGCTCGAGAATGAGCCGTTGTTCGGTGCAGAAGTGATGGCAAAAATGGCTATATCTGCGGAAATGGGAGGTGCCATCGGCATTCGAGCCAATAGCGTCACGGATATTCACGCAATTAAGCAGGTCACGTCCCTTCCCATTATTGGCATCATTAAAAGGGACTATGAGGATAGTGAGATTTATATTACAGCCACACTGCGCGAAGTAAAGGAGCTCATGGAGGTTGGGGTAGATATGATCGCGCTGGATACGACGAGAAGACCAAGGCCAAATGGAGAGACGCTGGAATCCATCATTGCTTATATGAAGGAACGCGGGCAGAAAATCATGGCCGACATCTCGACATTGGAAGAAGCGCGTTATGCGGAATCCTTAGGCGTCGACTGCATCTCTACGACACTCTCGGGGTATACGCCTTATTCCGTGCAGCAAGACGAGCCTGATTTTAACTTGGTTCAAGAAGCCGTGGCGCAATTACAGATTCCTGTCATCGCCGAGGGGAAAATTAATTTACCGAAGCAAGCCGCACGAATGCTCGACTTAGGCGCTCATGCCGTCGTTGTAGGTTCCGCGATCACAAGACCGCAGTTAATTACGGAGCGTTATGCGCAAGAAATTAAATCGGCATGCAACAGCGCGAATGAGCTGAAGCATCCAGCCTCGGAATAGGAGGTCGTGAAGGGGATGCAGACGATTGGCATAGACATCGGCGGAACTTCGATTAAAGGAATCGTGATCGATCAGCAAGGACAGATTGCGCAGGAGGTCAAACTCCCAACCGAAGCATCGCTTGGTAAAGATCATATTCTAGAACATGTAAAGTCTGTGATTGAGCAATTATTGAACAATTACCCGGAAATCCAAGCCATTGGCATAGGAACGGCAGGCAGAGTGGACGTGCTTACCGGTCACATCGTATATGCAACCGATAATTTGCCGGGATGGCATGGTTTTCATGTAAAGGATTGGGCTGAAGCACAATTTAATCGCAGAACGGTGGTAGATAATGACGCCAATACGGCATTGTTAGGCGAACATTGGTTGGGAGCTGGACGAGGTTACTCGAATCTAACGATGATTACGCTCGGAACGGGAGTTGGCGGTGCAAATATGGTGCGTAGCGAGCTTTATCGCGGCGCGCATTGGAATGGCGGGGAATACGGACATGTCATCTTCGTTCCGCACGGGCGCCCATGCAATTGTGGATTTCAAGGCTGTATCGAACAGTATATCTCAGGCACCGCGTTAGTCCGTTCGGCACGTGAAGCCTCTCAAACTTCATATGAATCAGGTCATGAAGTACTTGCAGATTATGTGAAAGGTGTACCCGTGATCGTTGAGGTTGTGGAAGAATTCATCCGAAACATAGCGATTGTTCTTCATAATATTCATATTGGGATGAATCCGGATGCGATTCTTATCGGCGGCGGTATCGTGGAAGCCAAAGCTGTCTGGTGGCAGAAGCTAGAAATGGTATTAGCATCGATGGGGTCTACGGTCACGGTTCTTCCAGCCCTGCTGGGGAATCAGGCAGGCTCGATAGGTGCTGCAAGGTATGCCATGTTGGGTAGTGGGGTTCAAGTCTAGGTATAGGAAGGCGGCTGAATCATGGAGCATGTCATGAAAAGGGATTTGATTGTTATTGGCGGTGGACTTGGCGGATGTATGGCTGCGCTAGCATCGGCCAAGATGGGATTCCATGTGGTGTTAACCGAAGAGACCGATTGGCTAGGCGGACAATTAACAAGTCAGGCCGTGCCGCCGGATGAACATCCATGGATCGAACGGTTCGGATGCACCGCTTCGTATCGTGAATTTCGAGATCGCGTTCGTGCTTATTATCAAGCCAATTATCCGTTGACGGAAGACGCAAAGGGCAATAAGCTTTTGAATCCAGGCAATGGTTGGGTTAGCCGATTGTGCCATGAACCGAAAGTGGCGAAGCGGGTCCTAGAAGACATGATGGCTCCGTACATCCATAGCGGGCGCATCCGCGTGTTATATCAATACCGTCCTGTGGCGGCTGCGTCTGACCAAGATCAAGTCACGTCCGTAACCGTTGAATCCCTCGTATCGGGTGAACGGCATGTTTTACAAGGACAATACTTCATCGATGCCACAGAATGCGGGGATGTTCTTCCCCTTGCGGGTGTTGAGTTTGTCATGGGAGCAGAAGGGAAATCTACAACACTTGAGCCGCACGCTAGTGAAGAAGCGAATCCGCTGGATATGCAAGCTTTTACTTATGTATTTGCTTTGGATTATCTGGAGGGGGAAGATCACACGATTGACAAGCCGGAGAACTATGAATTCTGGCGTGATTTTGTTCCACGTTCTTCCCGGTTCCCGTTATTAAGCTGGTACGCGAATGATGCCGATGATACGACGGAATTCAGAGAGTTTACCTTATTTCCGAATGATCGGGGTCTAATGCCGTTATGGACGTACCGCCGCATCATCGATACGTCGATATTCGATACACCATTGTACGATAGTGATATATCGTTGATCAATTGGCCTCAGAACGATTATTTCTTAGGTCCGATTTACGGGGTTCCTGAAGATGTGAGACAGCACCATATCGAACAGGCGAAGCAATTAAGCCTCTCCGTGGTGTATTGGCTGCAGACGGAGGCACCTCGTCTTGACGGAGGAAAAGGATACCCGGGGTTGCGATTGAGAAAGGATGTGCTGGACACGACGGACGGATTGGCCAAGCACCCATATATTCGGGAATCGCGGCGAATCCAAGCGGTCCACACGATTACCGAACATCATGTGAGTAAAGAAATTCGCGGAGAGCAAGGAATATACCGCGTGGATGACAGTGTTGGTGTCGGAAGCTATCATCTGGATTTGCATCTGACAACGGTTACGAATCGCACATTCTACATCCCAACCTATCCGTACGAAATTCCGCTCGGCGCATTGCTGCCGATTCGTGTCAAGAATCTGTTGCCTGCCTGCAAAAACATAGGCATGACGCAGATTACAAACGGCTGTTATCGCTTGCATCCAACGGAATGGAATATCGGTGAATCTGTTGGATATTTGGCAGCGTTTTGTATGCTCCATCAGATTTCGCCGCATGAGGTTCACGCAGACGATGCCCAATTGAAGGCATATCAAGCGCTCCTTTCGAAGCAGGGGATCGAAATGCACTGGCCGGAACATTTGGAAATCTAAACCATGCCTGAAATGCAGGATTCGATTGGAATCACAGATAACAATTGGTATAATCAATCTAAGGTCTCCTTTGTGGAGACCTCTATTTTTATAGGAGGGATTTGTATGTATTGGATTGGTGTTTATTCCACGACACGTGCGAAGCGCATAGGGGGGGAGATCTACTATGAACCATAGTATTTTGAATGGCTCCCGTAACCAGCTCGTGAATCAACTCGTTTACTTAGACGAGGAAAAATCCAATTTCTTAGATCAATATTTCCCAGTGTATGGCAGGGAACGGATTCATATGGAGCAATTGCTGACGTCATATTGCGAGGTCTTGGAGCAAGTTATTGGTGGACTAGATAAAGGTGCGTTGAATTCGGTAGCTCTGATCGGGAGTCAGGTACGACTTCGCTATGTTGAGGACGGGTTCACCGAAAGCTTCACGCTTGTCCATCCGGATCAAGCCGATCCTGAAGCGAATCGCATTTCTTTCCTGTCCCCGATGGGGAAGCAATTGCTCATGACGAAGGCAGAAGGCAACTTGCAGCTTGAAGTGCCGCTTGGTAAAGTGGATGTCAATATTGAGGAAATTAAGTATATGAATGATGGGAAAGTTCAGCGAAACTGATCCGATTCTGTATTGGTATACAGGTTGCGAAAAACAGCCGAAGTCCGTTAATTAACGAGACTCCGGCTGTTTTTTTGTAATTTTAGTCCATCGATGTGATTGTCTGAGCGTCTCAAGGAAATAACTAACAAAGGGAGCAGCTTCATTACACATGGCTTACATAAATGTAAGTTGAATGTTTATGCCGTTTACCCTCATAATTAATTATGATCAAGTGAGCTAGCCGTCCTGTAAGGATTTGCTATCATAGAGGAGATCATCATGAAAAAATCAGATGCACAACAGCATTTCGTTATGCGTAATGTGACGGTATCGGAGATGGAACAATTCTATGACTTATTGAATTATGTGTTCCAAGTCACGAATACCGATATTAAGGAAATTGGAGACGATTTTCTCAAAAACCAAAAACGACCGCTGCTCACGAATTGTGATGTCATCGGATGGTTCGACAAGAATAAATTGGCGTCCCAACTGATGATTTATCCTTTTGAAGTGAACATACACGGGACCTCCTATGCCATGGGAGGCATTACCGGTGTCGGGACCTATCCCGAATATGCGGGACATGGATTAATACAGGCATTGATGCAGGAAGCCTTGCAGCGGATGAGGGCCCAAGGGCAGTCTGTATCCTACTTGTATCCCTACTCGATTCCTTTTTACCGCAAAAAAGGGTGGGAAATTATATCGGATAAAATCCATTACAAAATTCGGGATACACAGCTCCCGAAAGTGTATCCTGTCCCAGGTCGATCGATTCGGGTGGAATGGGGGCATTCGGACATGCAGGATGTATACGATCGGTTCGCCAAGAAGACCAATGGTGCGATGATTCGAGGAACCCTGGCATGGGACGAACGGTTTCGCTGGGAGCGTCATGAGCTCTCTTTTGCCGTGTATTACCGCAGCGATATGGAGCCTTCCGGATATTTATGTTACAAAGTTGAAGATGAAACGTATTATGTGATGGAAATGGTTTATCTGGACAACGAAGCGCGTCAAGGCTTATGGAATTTCATCCATGCGCATTTCTCGATGGTATACCATGTAGAAGGCCAGATTTTTACGAATGAACCCATTGCGTTTTTGCTGGAAGATGGGGAAATAGAGCAGCATATTGCTCCGTATTATATGGCGCGAATCGTGGATGTGGAGCAGTTTTTGATGAAATTTCCATTTGCTGCAGGAAGCACGGGAGAAGTGGTTCTGGGGATTCAAGACCCGATGGCTTCTTGGAATCATGATACATTTGTCATACGATTGCAAGCCGGACAATCGGCTGTTATTACAAGAGAGAAGCGAGAGTATGATGTGTTACTTGATATTCAGACGTTAACAACGATGATGTTGAGCTATAAACGGCCTCGATATTTGAATCAAGTGGGACGGTTACATGCCTCCAAGGAAGTCCTTGAATGTCTTGAAAAATGGATTCCTGCTGATCAGCCGTGGTTCGCAGATTACTTCTAATGAATGAAGGGGCGAGTGAATGAACAAATTTATTCAAAGTAATGGCTTCAAACGATTAATTATCCTCATTAGTATTGCTGCAGTATTATACCTGATGCGAAGTATGATGAATCTCATTCTGATTACATTTATCTTCACATTCTTGATGCACCAGCTGTCGAGTGTCACGACAAAGGGATTGCGACACATTATTCCCGTGAAGGAGAGAGCTGTCGTCGTCACGCTCTATCTTCTTCTTATCTTAGGACTTGTGGCTGTACTGTATAAGTATTTACCGCTCGTCACATGGCAGATATCTCAGCTCGTCGATCTTTTAACAGGCTTCAAGGATAGTCCGACGGATAATTCGATTATGAGTTATTTGGCCGAGGCCTTTCAGAAGTTCGAGTTGGATAAGTATTTGCAACAAGGTTTTGATATCCTGCTGAAGAACATTACGAGCATCGGTAAAGTTAGTATGCAGGTATTTATGGCGCTTATATTGAGCCTGTTCATTCTATTAGAGAAAACCAGAATCATTGAATTTACGGCTAAATTCCATGATAGCAAAATTGGTCCGTTCTACGATGAACTAGCCTTTTTCTGCAAAAAGTTTGTTCGTTCCTTCGGCAAAGTCATCGAAGCTCAATTCGTAATTGCGATCGTCAACTGTGTGTTGTCCGTCATTGTGCTGTGGATTATGGGATTCCCGCAACTTATTGCTTTAGGAATCATGATTTTCCTGCTAGGTCTCATTCCTGTAGCAGGCGTAATTATTTCCCTTATTCCTTTGAGCATTATTGCGTATAGTATTGGCGGGTTTGCGTATATTGTCTATGTTCTTATCTTTGTAGCGGTATTGCATGCGATCGAGGCGTACTTCTTGAATCCGAAGCTGATGTCCGCGAAGACGGATTTACCTATTTTCTATACCTTTATCGTTCTGATTTTTGCGGAACATTTCTTAGGGGTGTGGGGATTGATTATCGGGATTCCGATCTTTATGTTCTTACTCGATGTGCTAGACGTATTACCGTCGAAAGACGAAAAGTTAACTTAACAATGAAAGGGACTGTATCCTTGGATGCAGTCCTTTGTTGTGTTGCGGAGAAGCACAAGGCCTCTCTGGTTATTTGAATATCGAATACATGATAAAACAGATGGCGAACACTGCGATACCAATCGTAGACGTCACAGATAATAATTTAAATAACGTACTGTACAGATCAGAGCTGATATGTTCTCCCTTTTCGTGGGGGAGTGCTCCGTTTTTCTTCACTTCTATCACTCGCTTATCATTTATTGGTTCGGTACACGACAAGAATGGTGCTTCTCTGGTGCTCGGTACCTGAAGGGGTTGACTTAACGATGGAACCGTAACATACATTGATGACTTGTTCCTCGAGTAATCCGGCTAAGAATTCATTGGCTTTGTTCTCCGCGTAAGAGTTATCCGTATCGACAAATTCTTTAACTTGGATCATGGACACACCTCCCCTCTAAAAGTAACATTTAATGTCAAAAATACATAAAAAAAGATCAAGGCATTCCGCAGAGCCTGCGGAATGCCTATACTCAAGCTCAGATTAGCATGTAATATTAGAAGTGTCAACGATCTTTCGTATACATCTGCGTAAATAATTGTGTGATATAGATCACACGAAGAAGGACATCGCATTTGCCTTGGCGAATCCCTTACTAGAAATAAATATTTGGAAATAAATGGGTCGTACAAGGGATGATTCAACTGCAAGTAACAAGCAATGAATAGGAGGTTCATATGGAACGTGTTCGAATTGGAATTATAGGTGTAGGTCAAATTGGTAAGGTCCACTTGAATGAATATGCGGATATGGAGAGCGTTGAAGTTGTCGCCGTATGTGATGTGAATGAACAAGAAGTGCGCCGCGTAGCAGAGAAATTCAACATTCCTAACGTATATACCGATTATCACGAAATGCTGCAACGAGATGACATCCATGCTGTGGATGTGTGTTTGCATAACAACTTCCACGCCCAAGTTACGATTGATGCCTTCCGGGCCGGCAAACATGTCTATTGCGAGAAGCCAATCGCCGGTACTTTTGCCGATGGACAAGCAATGGTGAATGCGGCGCGCGAATGGGATAAAAAGCTTCATATCCAGATGTTCACGCTCTATCAGAGCGAGACGATCGCAGCCAAATCGCTCATTGAAGATGGAAAACTTGGCAAGTTGTATCACGCGAGATCCACGGGATTTCGCCGTCGCGGCCGTCCTTTCGTCGATGGATATGGAACGAAGTTTTTTACACGGAAGGAATTTGCATCCGGTGGGGCGCTATATGATATGGGGGTTTACCATATTTCGCAAATGCTCTATTTACTCGGGTTACCTGAAGTGAAACGGATCTCGGGCAAGGTTTATCAAGAAATGGCGATGGATTCGGCACGCCAGCAGGAAAGCGGCTTTGATGTGGAAGAGTTGGGGCTTGGATTCGTACGATTCGAGAACGGGATCACGATGGATATTATCGAAGCGTGGTCTGTACATCTGGGCAAATTTGAAGGCGGAAGCGTGTTAGGTTCGGAGGGAGGCATTCAACTTCCATCGTATATCGACGGAAGCATGAAATCGCCGTTCAGCTACCATACGACGATTAGTGATATGGATTTCGATAGCACGTTAGACATGCCTGCGATGCGTGAACGCAGAAGAAGGCTTCTAGCCAATGAAGAGGCGTATAGTTCCTCTCACCACCATTGGATCGCGGCGCTGAACAACCAGGTTCCATTGCTGCCAACAGCAGAGCTCGCGCTGAAGACGAGTCTTATCAGTGAGGGGATCTATCTCTCGGACCATCTTGAACGTGAGGTTGCGGCAGACGAAGTTGCAGCTGGGTCCCTTCTTACTATCCAGCAGTGAATTCGTTAAGAACATTATCGATAGGACTTGGGGAGACGATAGAGGTTCTTTCTTAAAAGTTCTGTTATCACAAAAGGACTGCTTCTCCACAAGGGAGGGCAGTCCTTTACGTATGGCTTAGGCTTGGGCTTTTGCGAGTTTGCTGCGTCTCATCTTGATCAGACGGTATCCTGTAAGCAGGGCAGCTGCGAAACAGATGGATGAGGACAGAATGAATACGATACGCATGCCGTATAAGAAAATTTCCGGATGTCCAGGGATGAGGCTGGTTACACGGTGTCCAGCTTGTTGACTCATCATCATAAACAAGACCGTGGTGGCTACTGAAATCCCGACGACCATCCCCATATTCCGAACTAATCCATTGATACTTCCGGCAATCCCGAGTTGATTCTTCGGTACGGTTGACATGAGGAGCGAGTTATTCGGCGATTGGAAGATCCCGTTCCCAGCCCCGAGTGCAACGAATAATACACCCACGAAGATGAGTGAACTATTTCCGTTCAGTGTCATCAAGCCGATTTGTGCGCTCGTCAAGAGAATCAGCCCCCAGAATGTTAACCATTCCGAACCGATTCGATCCGATAGAGCTCCGCTGAGCGGTGCAACGAATGCCATCATGATCGGGAATAACATCAATAAGAGACCCGCCTCATGAGGCGACATACCAAGGATGCCTTGCATATAGAACGGGGTAAGAATGTTGAAGCAGAAATTAGCGACAAATACCAAAAATCCTGTAAGAATGCTAAGCGAGAACAGACTGTTTTTGAAAATTTTTAGTTGGAGCATCGGTTCATCTTTCCGGATTTCGATCCAGATAAAGAGAGCAAAGCTGATGACGGCTAGGATCAAGGAAAATACGATGCCAGGGTTCCCATAACCAACCTGCTGACCAATCAAAATACCGGTGAATAAGGAAATAATAAATACGGCAAAGGTAATCATGCCGGTTACGTCAAATGTTACTTTTCGCGTAGATAGATCGTCCGGCAACAGCTTCCAACCCGCAATAATCAAGATCAGACCAATCGGAACGTTAACCCAGAAAATATATTCCCAACCGAGTGAGGATACGATAAAACCTCCAAGACCCGGTCCGGTAATGCTGCCTAGCGATACGAATGTTCCTAGGAGACCCAGTGCTTTTCCCCGCTCATGAGCAGGAAAGATATCCGTTACAATCCCCATATTGCTTGCCATCGTCATAGAAGCGCCAATCGCTTGAATAATACGGGCGCCGACGAGAATCGGCAAGGAGTGGCTGAATCCACATAGGATAGAGCCGATCACGAATACGATAGCACCGAGCCGGAATACCTTGATTTTTCCAATGCCATCGGCCATTTTACCGAAAAATAAGATAAAGGAACAAATGGTCATTAAGTAACTAGTCACTACCCACTCCGTTTGTGCGACAGCGAGATTTAGATTATTTGAAATTACAGGTAATGCCACGTTCACGATACTGCCGTCAAGGGTTGCCATAAAGGTGAATAGGTTGAGAATAATGAGAATCATCCAACGATTCTTCTGTACTTTGGGATCGTCTTGATACGTTCGAATCGCTATGTTCAAGAGAAAACACCTCACTTTTTTAATCATTAGTTGTGTATGCAACTATTTGCTGTTTATCAGTGTACTTCAATTTAGTTGCGCATGCAACAAAAACTTTGACACGATAGTATGCATGTTCAAGATGAGATGAATCGGCTATGATAGGAAGAGAGAATCCGTGGCACGGGAGGTTTGAGTCATGCAAAAAGAATCGATAGGAAGGCTCATTTCGTTAATAAATCGGCATCATCAAAAGTATTTAACCAAGGCGCTAGAGCCTTACCAAATTGGCTCTGGACAATATGCCTTCTTGAAAGTCATTCTAAGAAACCCCGGAATTAATCAGGATCAATTAACCTATGAATTAAAATTTGATAAGGCAACAACCGCGCGTTCGGTAAAGAAACTGGAGGAAGTCGGCTATATCGAGCGGATTGTCGATGAGAAGGATCGCCGCGCTTTTAAGTTGTATCCAACCCGTAAAGCCAAAGCATTTGAGCCGACACTGCAAGACGTGTTGGGTCAATCGAACGAGAAACTCATTCAGTATTTGCAACCGGAAGAAGAAGAGCAGCTGGTTCGATTGCTCCAAAAAATTAATATTGATCACGGAAAATGAATGAAGGACTGCGACTCGCCGACATGCGGGAGACAGTCCTTTTCTCATTCTTCGATGACCCGCTCTCTTTTATAATATTCACTAGGGGGCATTCCTACGTATTTCTTGAAGACTTTACTGAAATAATAAGGGTCCTCTAGTCCGGTAAGATAGCCAATTTCACCAATGCTTAAATGGGTAGCATCCAGCAGTTCCTTCGCGTGGTTGATTCGCACCTGATTAATATATTTCGTAATCGTATGTCCCGTGATTTGGCTGAAAACCCGGTTAATATAGTCGAAATTGCATTCGAACGCTTGCTCGATATCGGCGCCTGTTATTTTTCGTGCATAGTTGAGATGAATGAAATCGAGCAGCGCATTGACTTTGATTAATGATTTCGTGCTTTTCTGGTGGTTGCTCTCAAGGGCTGTCTTTAAATATTCGCGCGAAATCTCAATGAATAATTCGGATAAACGCATGGCTGTCAGCGTCCGATTGTAAGAACGACCGTGATAGAGCTGGACCATCTCATTCAGGAAATGATAGAAATGCTGAAGACGTGTACTTGTAGAGAACCGAACAAATTTGGGAAGGTAGCAAATAGCGTGCTCAGCGGGCGATGGAACACTCCCTTCTTCCAAGAGAATTCGTCTGGCTAAGGTATGCAAGTCCTCGATTTCAACGGGTTGAATCTCCGTGTGTGTGAAATGAATGTAATAATAATCACAGGCATGCTTCGCCGTTCCTTCATGCTCAAGGTTCGGTTCCAGCAGGAATGAGTCGCCTTTTTTTAGAATATATTCAACGCCATCCTCTTGGATATGCATCTCGCCGCTTTTCATAAAGTAGAGAATATATTCATTGACATTACGTTTGAAATGGAGCCATGGTGTCTTATACGATACATAACCAACCAGCCTAATTTTCGGTAAAATATCCATCGGAATGGCTAGCATAGTCAATCTCCTTCCTGAAGTGAAAAGTCGCTTTTGTACAAAAAGAGTCTTGATCCGACATTCTCAATTATTCTATCACACTCTATACTGAGGTAGAAATTTCAATCGTACTGAGGAAATGGATAGTGGATAATGGAGAAGCTCAAAATCGGTGTCATTGGGCTTGGCGACATTCTAGAGCAGAGAGGGAGTACATATGATATCCCTGAATCTCGTCGGTTTCTTAATCACGAAGAGATACTTAAGGACCCAAAGTTAGATGCCGTGACGATCGGCACACCGAATTGGAATCACTTCAAAGTGGCGTATGATGCCATCCAGTACCGCAAGCCATTCGCACTGGAAAAACCGATTGCATTGGATACCGATGAAGCGGCTATGCTGCGTGATGCGCCGTAATTATCAGCAGATTGAAATTTATGGTACCGAGGGTGCACTCGTCTATAACTTGGAGGCAGAGGATGTCTTACAAGTGAGATTCGAAGAACAAAGGGACACAACCTTTTATCCTGTAGAAATTCCTGACGCGTGCCACACCGGACAGATGCAAGCATTCTTCCGTTTGCTGCGCGGGAGGAGTGACGGCTTGGATGCAACCATCGAGGATGGTTATAGGAATCAAGTTACGCTAGATGCAATGATTCAATCTTGTACAGAAGAACGATGGATTTCAATATCTTAGGAGGTTTATTTTCATGGCTCACATTCAAGTAACTGTATGGAACGAATATCGACACGAGAAACATAACGAAGTTGTAGCAGGCATTTATCCTGAAGGGATTCATAATGCGATTGCTGGATACTTAAAGAAGGAAGATACGTACGAGGTAAAAACGGCTGTGCTGGATGATCCAGATCATGGTCTGGACGACGTTACGTTAGCGAACACGGATGTGCTAATCTGGTGGGGGCATATCGCCCATCAAGAAGTGCGCGATGATATTGTTGAGAAGGTACGCAGCAGAGTCTTGGACGGCATGGGGTTGATCGTGCTTCATTCCGGTCATGCTTCCAAAATTTTCGAGCGTCTGCTTGGGACGAAGACCGGTGCATTGAAATGGCGTGATGACGGTGAAAAGGAAAGAATTTGGGTCATCGAGCCAGGTCATCCCATCGCTGAAGGACTCGGAGAATATATCGAGATTCCGAAAGAAGAAATGTACGGCGAGCGCTTCGAAATTCCTGCGCCGGATGAATTGGTATTCATCTCTTGGTTCGAGGGGGGAGAAGTATTCCGCAGTGGTTGCTGCTATCGCAGAGGACAAGGGAAGATTTTCTACTTCAGACCAGGACATGAGACATTCCCTGTCTATCATCAACCTGAAGTGTTGAAGGTAATTTCGAATGCTGTTCGTTGGGCTGCTCCAACGCAAGGTCCGAGTATAACTTACGGACGAGTAGCACCGATCGAGAACATTGGGAAATAGAGATTCGCAGACATTGGGCATGACATCTTAAGATAAAGCAAACGGGGCAACAAAAAAATGGAATCGTCGCCCGCGTGCGATTGATTCCATTTTTGTTTGTGTTTCTTATGCAGTTTCAATTGCGCTTCTTGGCGTGTAGGCGTGGTGCGTTCAATCGGGAGGATTCCATTCCAAGATCCTCTTTGATTCGTTGGATCGTATTTGCCTTCGCGAATACGTTTTTCTCTTAGCTTTTTGGCTTTCGTTGCTCCCATAGGTAGAGCCCCCTTCAAATATGTGATGTGAAATGCTTACCTACTTATTATACGTAATAGTTGAACAAAAGACATCAGGAATCGCTTGGTGGGTTTACGAGATACCACAGTGGAATCAAGCTCAAGATATGAAATGAAAATGAAACAGTACATTATAGGAGGTACGAGATGACAACAGGTGCATTTTGGCAGGAACAAGTGGTGTATCAGATTTATCCTCGCAGTTTCAAAGATAGCAATGGGGATGGTATTGGGGATTTACAAGGGATTATCAGTAAGCTGGATTATTTACACGAGCTTGGGATCGGCATCGTATGGTTGAGTCCTGTGTACCAATCTCCCAATGATGATAACGGATATGATATTAGCAATTATCAAGCGATCATGGATGAATTTGGAACGATGGCGGATTGGGAAGCGTTGCTGCAAGGACTTCATGACCGCGGCATTAAATTAATCATGGATCTGGTCGTCAATCACTCGTCTGATGAACATGCTTGGTTCCAGGAATCGAAGAAATCAAAGGATAACCCGTATCGTGATTATTATATTTGGAGACCGGGGAAGCCGGATGGCACGGAGCCGAATAATTGGTTATCGTTTTTTGGCGGCTCTGCATGGCAATATGATGAAGCTACGGAAGAATACTATTTGCATCTCTTCTCCCGCAAACAACCGGATTTAAATTGGGAGAATCCGAAGTTAAGACAAGAAGTGTATGACATGATGAACTTCTGGATGGAGAAAGGCATTGACGGCTTCCGCATGGATGTCATCAATTGCATTTCAAAAGCGGACGGATTGCCAAGTGCCGGGACGGATCGGTACAGTTGGGGCGGAGAGTTCTTTATATGCGGTCCAAGACTGGAGCAGTATTTGCAAGAAATGAATGAGCAGGTTTTGTCCCGTTATGATGCAATGTCTGTGGGAGAAATGCCTGATGTAACCCCAGAACGCGCTGCACGGTATACGAATCCCGACAATCATGAAGTGAACATGGTCTTCCAATTCGAGACCATGGGGATTGATTCCGGTGAAGGCGGGAAGTGGAATGTGAAGCCTTGGAAGCTGTCTGACCTGAAGGCTGTTACGAGCAAATGGCAATATGCCTTGAACGGCAAAGGCTGGAACAGCTTGTATCTGAACAATCATGATCAACCTCGCATGGTATCCCGGTTCGGAAATGATACGGAGTATCGGAAAGTATCTGCCAAGATGTTAGCGACCTTCCTGCATACGTTACAGGGGACGCCTTACATTTATCAAGGTGAAGAAATCGGTATGACGAACGTGAAATTCGACAGTATTGAACAATACCAGGACATTGAAACGTTGAATTTCTACCGTGAAGCGGTTGAAGAGCAGGGAGGATCTCCTGCACAAGCGATGGCTTCGATTTATGCGAAAGGCAGAGATAACGCGCGGACGCCGATGCAATGGGATACGTCGGAGCAAGCGGGGTTTACCACAGGGGAACCATGGCTTCGCGTCAATCCGAATTACCATTCGATTAACGTAGCGGAATCGTTGCAGGATGAAGATTCCATCTTCTATTACTATCAGAAACTCATCCAATTGCGTAAGGAGCATCCGATTATGGTGTACGGTGCCTACGATATTCGCGCCGAGGACCACGATCAAATCTATGCCTATACACGTACCCTTGGGGATGAGCGATGGCTTATCGTGCTGAATTTCTCGGATCAAGTTGCACATGTTGATTTACAAGAGGGCGCTAGCGTGTCCGAGCTTATCATTGCGAACTATGACGATGTCACTGTGGAGCCGCAAGCCAAGATGGATTTGCGTCCTTACGAGGCTAGAGTGTATAAGCTGAAGTAAGAATGTATGGGGAAAAGGCCGTGATCAAAGGATCATGGCCTTTTTGTGATTATGTGAAGGAGTGTCTAGGGTAACGAATGTGACAGATACCGTTTATGCTTCGGATATCACATTGAATAATGATGCAGGCATGTTCGAGCTACAACAAGTAAATCCGTAAAGCAGTATCATGATGAAATCATGGCTTATCCTGCATGATTCCATCTTTTGTTTTCTCCTATCGCTTGGAATGAGGTACAATGGGAAGGAAATCAGGATGAGTTCGTGAGACATGAGGTAAGGAGCGCTTCGATGAAGAATCTTTTAGTGACAGGATATCGCGCCCATGAGCTTCAGATTTATAATCAGAAGCATGTGGGAATTGACTATATTAAGAAATGCATCACGAATAAGTTAATTCCCTTGATCGAAGAAGGTCTGGAATGGATGATTACGCCAGGAACGTTCGGCGTGGATCTGTGGGCTTGCGAAGCAGGAATTGCTTTGAAATCGGAATATCCTGATTTTAAAGTATCGATCATTACTGCCTATGCAAATCCCGAGGAGAAGTGGAAAGAAGACAAGCAGAACTATTATCGAGACCTGCTTCGCCAAGTTGACTACTATGCATCGGTTAGCAAAGAACCGTATAGCGGGGGATGGCAACTGAAAGCGCGGGATGATTTACTCTTTCGCAAGACCGATGGAATTCTGATCTTATACGATGAAGATGCAGGGGAAGGCAGTCCGAAATTTTACAAAGAGCGAGCCATAAAGAAACAGATCGAGGAGGGTTATCAGGTTATCAGTATTACGCCGGAAGATATACAAAGTGTAGCAGAGGAAGAGAATCTGCGGTTTATGGAATAGGAGTATGGAGTAGGAGTATGGAATAGGAGCATGAACTACGGATATCTTGGGCACCCATTTAGGGGTGCTTTTTTTTGTAATTCCATAAAAAAGACATAAACAAATAAAACTATTATTTGTTTTTCTTTGTTTATATTGTATTTGTTTTGTAATAGAAGTAAAATAAAAATAGAACAACAGCAGCGAATTTGTATGATTACACAAATTATCGTGGATCTTGGAGCTACGTAGCATGCAACAGAATATATCATTAGGAAATGGAGCAATGACTTGAAAAATCGTACACATTACTAAGTGAAAAATTTCTCAATGCTTGGAATTACCCTCCGGTAACGTATAAATAGGTGAAGAAATCGGAGGAAGATGTTCGACTTAAAGGATAAGCCTTAAATGGAGACAGGGGAGAGAGATGACATGGGTATGATACCTGCTAAGAAAAACGTAAAGGCCTTGGATGTTCCGTTTATTCGAGAGGTTGCTGAAATAACCCAACATATGTGGAAAAATGGGTGGGATGAACGAAATGGCGGCAACGTGAGTTACCTGTTGGAGGAAGCGGAAGTAGCGCAATACTTGGATATTCATCATGTAGAGCGGACGCTGAAGCTTGCATTTCCGGTACCAGAATTAATTGGCAAATACTTCATTGTCACAGGGTCTGGCAAATATTTCAAGAATGTGATGGCTGATCCGGAGGGTAATCTTGGTGTCATTCGTGTAGATCCTTCGGGAGAGCACCTGGAAGTGATCTGGGGGCTTGCCCATCATGCAGTGCCTACAAGCGAGCTGCCCACCCATTTCATGAGTCATATCGAGCGATTGAAGATCGATCCGAACCATCGTGTCGTTATGCATAACCATGCTACGCATGTTCTGGCCATGACGTTCATTCATGATTTAGACGAGCTGAAGCTAACGAAGATCTTGTGGCAGATGTGTACGGAATGCATTGTTGTTTTTCCGGACGGTGTCGGAATTATCCCTTGGACAGTGCCCGGAACGACGGAAATCGGTCGACTAACCGCAGCCAAGATGAAAGATTTCCATGCGGTTATCTGGCCTCAGCATGGAATCTTCGGAACGGGAACCTCAATCGATGAGGCTTTTGGTCTCATTGAAACCGTGGAGAAGGCCGCGCAGATTTTTATGCTGACAGCAGGTCATGAGATCAAGCGCGTGATCACAGATCAACAGCTCTCGGATTTAGCGCAAGCGTTCGGCGTCACCCCTTTGGCTGGTGTATTACATTTACAATAGTTCTACCAATAGATGATGAAAAAGGGAGTGTATTATCAATATGGCAAATCGAATGATACTGAATGAGACCTCATATTTTGGTGCAGGCGCCATTGTACACATCGTGGATGAAGTGAAGAAGAGAAACTTCAAGAAGGCGCTCGTTGTCACCAGTAAAGATTTAATTCAATTTGGCGTTACGACGAGAGTAACCGATATGCTAGATCAACAAGGACTTGCTTACGATATTTATGATGAAGTGATTCCGAATCCAACCATTGCTGTGGTGAAAAAAGGGGTCGAAGCTTTTGCGCAATCCGGTGCCGATTATCTCATCGCCGTAGGCGGCGGATCTCCCCAGGATACGTGTAAAGCGATTGGGATCATCAGTAATAACCCAGAATACGCTGATGTAAAGAGCTTAGAAGGGGCTGTTGATACGGCTCATCCTTCGGTTCCGATCCTTGCCATTCCAACGACGGCAGGAACTGCTGCAGAGGTCACGATCAACTATGTGATTACCGATGAAGAGAAGCGTCGCAAGTTCGTGTGCGTCGATCCGCATGATATTCCCGTTGTCGCTTTCATTGATTCGGAAATGATGGCGAGTATGCCGACAAATCTAAAGGCTGCGACAGGTATGGATGCATTGACGCATGCGATTGAAGGCTATACGACAAAAGGTGCTTGGGAACTGACGGATATGCTCCATTTGAAGGCGATCGAAATCATTGCTCGTTCCTTGCGGGCTTCGGTTCAAGGCGATCCATTAGGCGGAGAAGATATGGCATTGGGCCAATATATTGCGGGCATGGGCTTCTCGAACGTTGGCTTGGGTCTCGTGCATGGGATGGCCCATCCTTTAGGAGCGTTCTACGATACGCCGCATGGTGTAGCCAATGCTATTCTTCTGCCGCATATTATGGCCTATAACGCGGATTACACGGGCGAGAAATTCCGGGATATCGCACGTGCGATGGGAGTTAAGGACACGGAATCGATGTCTATTGGGGAGGCGCGGCAAGCAGCAATCCAAGCCGTTGCTAAGCTCGGTCAAGACGTAGGTATTCCTACGAGACTGCGTGATGTGAGCGCTCGGGAAGAGGATATTTCTGCTCTTGCAGAATCGGCCTTTGCGGATGTATGTACGGGTGGGAATCCTCGGGATACGAGTGTCGATGAAATCGCATCCTTGTATCGTTCGATTTACTAGCATTCTGCATGGAATTGCGTTCTCTTCGGCGCAGTTCCATTTTTCTATTCGTGAATTCATCCATTCAATAGTAAAATAGAAGAATAAAAGCGTGAATAAGGGAAGTGGTTCATCATGAGCAGTAAGACCAATGCGTGCCGCCTGCTGGACAAGCATAATATCGCGTACACCTTGCATGAATATGAAGTGGATGAAGATAATTTGAATGCGATGCACGTGGCTGAGCAGATAAACCTGCCTTGTGAGCAGGTATTTAAAACGTTGGTGCTTCGCGGGGATAAGACAGGGATCTTGATGGCTTGCATTCCGGCCCACAAAGAACTTCAATTAAAAGCGCTAGCGGCCGTTAGTCGGAATAAAAAAGTTGAGATGGTTCCGATGAAAGATATTCTGGGACTCACGGGATATATTCGTGGCGGGGTTTCTCCGATGGGAACGAAGAAAAATTACCCGTTGTTCATCGATGAGACGGCATTGAACCTTGATCCGATTAGCATAAGCGCCGGCAAGCGGGGGTTGCAAATATTTCTGAAGGGTTCGGATCTGATTGAAGTGAGTCAAGCAACGCTTGCTTCGATCACGTAAAAGAAAGATAGAATCCTGCGAAAGGCACAGAGAGCACCCGAGAGGGTGCTCTTCTGTATGTTTTATGGATGGGAATCCAATTGTGGGGAATCCAAAGCCTGCGACGATTTGAAATAAGCTTTGGCTTCAGAGGAAGTACCCGAATCACTTTTTTCGTATACGGCTTGGTTGGACAGGCGGTTAGACAACTCGTAACGCTCGGGCGATTGTCGTACGGCTCCTGGCGTAAGATCGAATTTCTCCTTGAATACTTTATGGAAATAGGAGTAATTATTGAACCCGCAAATCTCTGAAATGTACTCCAACGTATAGTCGGTGAATTGAATGAGATTTAAGCCATTACGTAGCCGAACCTCTTGAACGTATTGAATCATCGTATACCCGAAGTAATCTTTGAATAGATGGGATGCCCTGGATTCGCTGAGTCCCACGTCCTTCGAGATATCCTCTACGCGGATCGCTTCAAAAGCGTGCTCTTCAATATAATGTTTCATCTCTTTACATAACATGACGGATTTGTTCGAGAAGCGCTGCGTCGTATCCGATTCTACCGATATCTGATCGATCGACAAGCATAACGCGCATAACAGATGTTGAATGAGCAGCGTATTGGGCTCTAGACGGTGTTGTTCCGCACAGAGCTGCTGCCACAAGGAGACAATCCCGGAACTTAACCGAATGCGCAGCTTGGTTTTACGTGCAGACTGCTTCCACCACGCTTCGATCCAGGCCCCTTCGCAGAGTAAGAAATAATCTCCGCTCTCTGCAGGGCCTTTTTTCCCGATTTGCAGCTCATAGGGATCTCCCGGTTGGTACATGAGTAAATCACCAGGCTCAATGACGGTCAGCTTCTGATCAACGAGCGCTTTACACGTGCCATGCATTTGCAAGCGAAAGAGAAAGAAGGGCGGCCGATGATAGAATAAACGGTACGGCTTAGTATGGTATGCATAGGAACAAGCATGCAGTTTTACTTCCATTGTGAACACTTCCTAGCAGAATAGTTGATGTTTATGGCGAGATATCTTATTCAAATAATAGATTAATTTAATTATAATGGATAAGGTTTACCTTTTCATCATGAGATACAGAAACTAGGAGGCATTTTGGGATTGGGTACGCGGATGATCAAATTATTGCGAATAGAGAACTATTCACTTTTTATTATTTCCATGACATTGCTCGGCATTGCAATGTCATTAACAGGACCTTTCTTATCGTTATACTGCACGGAAGTGCTCGGGATGAGTACGGGAGCTTTCGGGCTATTTATGGCTACGTTGTCCCTCTGCGGCGTCATTGTCAATTCCTTGATCGCTTCAAGATCGGATAAAGGAATGGATCGGAAAATCATCATTATGGTAGCCACCATGTCTTATGCCATGGGATATGGATCGTATTTGGTCTTTCACAATTATTACGTGTTATTGGTTGTCGTGGCCTTATTCATTGGCATCGGTTCGCCTGCTATGTCGCAAATTTTTGCATCGGCAAGAGAATCTCTCATTGAAAGTGAGTCACAGGACACGACTTTTGCAAATTCACTATTACGTTCCTTATTTTCGCTTGGGTTCCTCATAGGTCCTCTCGTAGGAACGGTTCTTTTGACGAATGTGGGGTACAAGGGGGTATTCAGTGGTACGTCGATCATCTTTTTGATCATTACGGTATCTGTTTTTCTATTCTTGAAACCCATGCCGAAGAAGATTGGAGCGATGTCGATCTCACAGGACAAATCTCCTTTGCGGCAAAAACAAGTGTTAGTTCCGTTCATCGCGTTGATTATTTTGTTCATATGTCATAGCACGAATTATATCAACACGGCGTTGTTCATTGTGCATACGCTAAATGGAACGAAGGCAGACGTAGGAATTGTCACAAGTTTGTGCGCCGGATTAGAAGTTCCGATTATGATTGGATTGGGATTGTTATCCGCTCGCGTGTCGAGTCGCAGCTTGATGATCTCGGGCTGTCTGGTGGGGCTGTCGTATTACGCCGTCATGCTTGTGTCAACGCAGGTATGGCAGATCGTTGCCGCGCAGCTGCTGCAAGCGACATTCGTCGCGATCCTGATGAGTATCGGGCTTAGTTATTTCCAAGAGTTGATGCCCCATATGGCAGGGACGGCGACAACGATGTTCTCGAATGCAACGATTATTGGCAATCTGGTCGGCAACATCAGCGGGGGATTCTTCGCACAGGTCGCAGGGTACCGGAATGTGTACCTGATGTGTTTGATGCTAGGCGCAGCGGCGCTATTCTTATTCACGCGGACGAAAGCACAAACCGTGAATGAAGGCGTAACGGTTGCCCATTCATGAATGAAAAGCCATGCTAGATATTCTAGCATGGCTTTTGTTTGTCGGGGATGACGATGATATACACCCGTATGATGTAGCCCTTCTTAGAATCGGCGACGCAAGGCAAAGGGCAGCGTTCAAACCTCGTGGTTTGAACTTCTGCCCTTTTTTTGTGCGATTGAATTCGAATTTACGGTCCCGGTTAACGACGGAGTTGCTGCGGAGAACGATGTTGGGGCTGGTGTTGCTGATGCCGATGGACATGGGCTTGTTGGTTATCGTCGCTTTGCGGTTGGTTTGCGGGTTCTTGGGATGCTATTTGCACGGGTTGTTGCGTGTTTTGCTGTTCGCGCGGTTGGATATTATTGCAGTTGATCGGAGGTCCGATGACAACGGTTTTGGTAATCGGCGCAAAGGCCTTTTTGACTGTTGCTTCATCTAGACAGTAAGTATGGGCAAGGACGTTCGCTGGCGTCAGTCTGAATATGTCAGAGCCGAAGATCGCTTCCGGCGTCGGAGCATCGAATATCGCAAGCAGATGGGTATTGTCTTCGGTCGCGATTTCATAATGCCACCATCCCTGCGGAACATTTGCGACCTGACGGGGTTTGATCGGGAAGTTCATGAGCAGATTCGTGAACGGGTTGATGAGGGACACGACCGCAGCGCCGGCGATACAATAGACAAGCTCCGAAGCATTCTGGTGAATATGGGGTTCCACGACATTTCCGGTGTTTAGGAATATATCCAATAAGGAAGTGTCTCCCAACGTATTTAGTTGTTCAATCCCTAGTTGATTGATGTAGTTCTGATTATCTTTTTTGTAGAACGATTTATTGTTCAGATCAAAAGTAAATTGCGTGTTAGGAGACGTGTAATCCATGTACGAAACAGCCATTCTTTAATTCCGCCCTTCATTCAAATTAAATAACCAATAGGGTATCCTATGCGTTCGCCTAGGGAAGGGTGAATGTCTAACCTTTTGGTTGATGCACACCGTTAACTGGAAACATGAAGCACGAGTTATTTGAAATCCTATTATTGAAAGTAAAAAAACGCCAGCCCCGGATCATAAGGGTTGGCGTTTATGGCTATATATTTACTTTTCACGATTAAAGAAGAAATTCATGAGGATGTTACATCTTTCTTAACCTTTACCCCTTTGATAGACACAACGACACTCCCAAGCAAGACGAGCGCACCGAACAGATAAGGTAGATTGATGTGCACATCGAATAATATCCCTGCAATGATAGGTCCGAAAATACTGCCAAGACTCATGTAAGCATTGTTCATCCCGGCCACGAGTCCTTGATCCTCTCCGGCTTCTTTTGATAATAATGTATTAATTGTAGGTCGCAAGATGTTACCGAACGTGAAGAATAACATCGTGATGGTCATCACGTAGTAGAAATTGCCGGAAAACAGTAAAAGTATAAGTGTTACTGCAGAAAAGAGCAGCGTGTAATTGATAATCGCTTTCTCGCCAATCTTTCGCGTTAACCAGCCGGTTAACACAATTTGGTTGAACGTAGCGATCAACGAACATACCGTAAATAAGATCGCGATATCTCGAGTCGTGAATCCGTAGCTCTGAACCACGAACAGCGGATAAATCGCTTCGAAGTGAGTAAGACCAAACGTCATCGCAAATATAATCAACAGGAGAATGAAATAACGGGATTTAAACGAAAGTGCGAGCTGACGGAAAATATTTTCCCTTTTATCCTTAGATTGCTGCCGCTTCAAGCGAAGGTCCGAAGACAGGGATTCGGGCAATAATATAATGGTACATACCATCGTTAGAAGACCGAGGCATGCAGATGCATAGAAAGGTGTACGCATACCAAATTCAGCAAGAAAGCCGCCAACACCTGGTCCGATGATGAAACCGGAAGTCATTGATGCACCGAGCCATGACATTCCTTTTCCCCGCTCTTCTTCGGATGTAATATCCGCTAAATAAGCCATGATTGAAGGGACTAGTGCGGCTGAGCCGATACCGCCGATGAAGCGGGATACGAATAATAGCGTCAGATCAGATGCGATGGCTGCTAGTAGATTCGAGAGAGCAAACAAGCTAATCCCGAAGATGATCATCGGCTTGCGCCCGTATTTATCTGATATATCTCCTGCAATAGGCGAGAAAATAAATTGAGTGACTCCAAAGGCAGAAACAAGATATCCAGCGGCCTGTCCACCTGCACCTAATTCATGGAGAAACTCTGGCAAGACTGGGATAATCAGACCCATACCCAGCATAGCTAAAAACATGTTACTTAATAAAAGTGGAAATGAAGATTTATTTGACACGAAATTTACCCCTCTGTGATCGATATGGTGTGGACGAACTGAAAGAAGAGTCTATTGCGCTCAAAATCGTTGATAGTCTCATCTGCTTGCATCTTGTTATAGTATCATAGACATTCATAAACGAAAAATATTTGTAAAGTTTAAATATCATACTTTTATGGTTTGAAAGGCAAGCGCAATTCATGAAATTTGAAAACAAATAGGGTGAGAAGGTGCGAAGTGGCAGCGGAGGGTTGTGCTTATTCACGTAATATGCTCGTGGAACATAACTTACGTCTTGTGGCGCATTTCGTCATAGGTCATGAATATGAAACGAGGTAATTTTGTTGGACAAGTTATAGTGCTTTCGCATACGACACATGTGGAGTGCTGCTCACTGTTAATTTGGAAACGACAAAAAAAGGTGGTTTACGAGGCACCCCAAATCTACGGGAACGCAGCGATAGTCTTCATGTTCATCGTTATATTAGACGATAATCCGGTTCAATCCTTTTCCTGTACTCATACCATAAATGAAAAACAGGGGAGGAAATGAAGGATGGCAAATAACGGTTCGCTTTGCGAGCGGTTCTCCAGGATTATTGGGGGTCAATCCGGCTTTGCTGGCGGAAAATGCGTCTCGACAATCAATCGAAATCAAATAAGGGCAACAATTTTGGGGAAAAGATTTAGAGTAACGTCTTCTTTTTCGTTCGAATCATTAAATGATAGAACTGGCAGAGCGCTTTGTGTAGGTAGAGCGGCATTCTTACAGAAAGAAGTCAATAAATTCATTACAGCCATTCGTAATCAAGGAATAAAAGTTTCGTCTGTCCATAACGAATGGTTATTCGAGCAGCCTCGTTTGATTTATATCAATATTGAAGTGGTTGATAGACCACTCGTTTTTGCAAGAAAAGTGAGACGAGCGTTAGATGTTATTCATAAATGAGAAAAGAGAGGGGCGATTCGTCCCTCTCTTTCATGTACCCGAACATGTATGTTGTCGATATGCTGACCTTACTAATAATAATCTAGAGACCCACACGTCATTGCATCGCTCACGCATTTTATATTGAAATGGGCGGCAAGGTGTTTCCTGTTTCGAGCAAACTTTTTAAGTTGCTCATAATGGCAGGCCATCCATTATTTAATCCCTCAAAGGTATCGTCCTTATCTACAATGTCAGTAGGCACCAGATTTTCATGTTTAAGTGTTAGTTTTACGGTTGAATGATCCATCGGTTTCAGTTCAAAAGTAACTTGTGACGGCTTCTCGCGAGAGGCTTTATCTTCCACATAAGTCCATGTAAAAGAAAGTAAGCGATGCGGCTCACACTTTAGTATTTTTCCGTAATCGGAAACTTGCCCATTCCGCGAAAAGGTAATGTCTGAACCTTCGTACCAATCAGATTGAATTTGGCTTCCGAAGAAGTATTGCTCGGTAAAATCGCTGCTAGTCAACGCTTCCCACAGTTTTTCCGGTGTTGTTGCGATGTAGGTAACATAAACGAAAGTCGTGTCAGTCATCGTTTCTCTCCTCCAGATTTTTTTTCAGATTACGCAAAGCTTTAATGCGATGATGTTCATATTTTCCAATCCAACGATCGTATATCTCTCCGATAGGAGCGACATTCAGGTAATGCAGTTTATTTCGTCCGTGCCATTCAACGACAATTAAATTCGCATCCTTTTGTCTGCATGTCGAATTTGGCTTTTTGGTTATTTTTCCCGTTCGTTTTAGTTTTATAAGGAAGATTTTTTATTGTGAACAGCCGTTTCAGAAAAAATGAAGTGTGGGACAACGAGGGGGATATTGTTGTTATTTTTTGAGGGCGGACAAGCCTCCATAAAACAAGCTATATCTATATCTTTTGAATATAGAGTTCCGTGTTATGATGAAGGAAATTAAAGTATCGAATGGTGCTGACCGAGCGGATTTTCACAAAAAATAAGTTTGCCCGCTTTCACGAACCAATGTTACACTGTAACGCGAACAGAATATCGAATGGACAGGAGTGTTCTGTGTGACTAAGTTTCGCAGATTTTACCGTAATCATCTAAAACGGAAAATGTTCAACAAGATTATTCTCTTGTACTCGGCTGTAATGATGGTACTGTTCGCTACGGCGGCAATTATGATGTATCAGTATCAGATGCAGCGGATCATCCGCGAGCAGACGGATGCCAATATGAAGACGGCCCAGGTACTGAGCCTCTATCTTAATAGGCAGTATATGAATATTCAAAATATGGTTCAGCAAATATATGGGGATGCGACGCTAAGCGATGATCTGGTTTATTTTCTGAATCATCCGTATGAGAATTATTTGGGCTATCGGCTGAATCAATTTACGAAGACCAATGAGCAGCGGCCTCGTTCCTACAGCACCTTGGTCAAAAATTATTTGGAGCAAGAGCCGGGAGCAAGGAGAGTGACAATTTACAGTTATCCGCGAAAATTCAGCATGAATTTTGAAAGGGATAAACAGAATCTCGAGTATGAAAGCGGTTCCAGTGATTCATGGGAAAATTGGTTAATGATGCGACATGCCTATATATGGGATACGGCGAGCAATGCACTAAATACATCTGACTCTGTAAATGACTCTTCATCTCAGATGTACTCGTATTCTCGTGAGCTTCAGGATCCCTGGACCCTGGACAAAATAGGAATGCTAGTTGTGGATTTTGATCCTAAGCAGTTATCTGCCTGGTTAAGCAGTCAGGTTCCGGTTAATCATGGACAGATGCTGGTCATGACTTCGCAGGGCAAAGTGCTGTATGATCCAACGGGTCAATATGTCGGGCAGGTATATCCTTATCGACACGAGCTGAACACTACCGGAAAATGGGTGGAACTGAACGAGCCATCCAAGGTCAATGTTCTGGATATCGGGAATGCGGGTCTTTCCGTTGTTGGCATTGTGTCAAAATCGACGATTGAGGCTAGTATGGTGGGTCTAAGGAACACATTGATTATCGTAACGCTACTGTTTTTTATCACTAGCTTCGTGATAACGTCTACGATGATGAGGAAGTATTCCAATAAAATACGCAGAATCATCGTGTCCATGAGCCGCATCGGAGAAGGGGATTTGTCAACCCGGATTCAGATGACAGGAGAGGATGAGCTGCAGCAAATTTCACAAAGATTCAACGATATGTGCGAACGGCTAGAGCAGTATATTGATAAAATGTATACCTCGGAAATCAAACAGAAGCATGCCGAGCTGGTAGCTTTGCAGTCTCAGATCAATCCTCATTTTCTGTATAATACACTGGAGTCGATCCGAATGAAGGCTTACTCGATGGGGGCTAGAGATGTCGGGAAGATGGTGTACAGCCTCTCCGTTATGTTCAAGAGCATGGTGAAGAAAAATACGATCGTAACGATTGAGGAGGAGATCGAGATGTGCTCCAATTATTTGGATCTGCTCCAAATCCGTTATGAAGGCAGGCTAGAGGTAGAAATTGAGATGGAGCGTTGCATCAGCGGCTGCAGCATTATTAAATTGCTTATTCAGCCGATTGTGGAGAACTATATTGTGCATGGCTTTCGATCCCTCGATGAGGATAATCGGGTGATGATTCGAGCGGCGCGATGTGGTGAACGGGTTGCCATTACGGTTAAGGACAATGGACTCGGAATCCCGGCCGAGAGGTTGAAGGAGATCGACCAGATGTTATCCGCGTCTACGCACCTCATGGAGAAGAGCAACCCGTCGATCGGGATAATTAACGTGCATGACAGAATTCGTATGAATTACGGGGAGGACTATGGTATAACCGTGTTCAGTGAACTTGGGAAGGGTACGGAGGTTCGAATGGAGATACCTATGCTGAAAGAGGGGATACTTTAATGAAAAAGGTATTTTTTGTTGATGATGAACCATTGATTGCTCAAGGTCTAAGCTCTATAACGGATTGGCAGCATTACGGCATTCAAATTACCGGATCTGCGAATGATGGGGAGACCGCGCTTCAGCGGATTAAGGAAGAACCTGTGGATTTGGTGATTACGGACATCATGATGCCGCGAATGAACGGTTTGGAGCTGATTAAAAGGGTTAAGGAGATTCATCCGCGCACACGGTTTATTGTACTAAGCGGTTATGAGGAGTTTGAATATGTTAAAGTGGGGATTACGTTAGGAATCGAGAATTACATATTGAAGCCGATTAATATTGACGAGTTGGAATCGACAATTAGACATATCCGGGGTGACTGGGAACGGGAAAAACTCAATATGTTCCGTTATGAGGAAGATTGGAGAGTACTGCAGAGCAATATTTTACAGCGCTGGGTTCTGGGAGAGATCGAAGTTCAGGAATTCAAGCATCGAGCCGAGCTTCTGGGAATTCCGTTAAATTACAAGTATGTTCAGACGCTGGTGTTCCACATCGTATCCGAGGAGAAGTCGATTTCTCGGTTGCACCGGCCGAATGGACTGAGTGAGGAGTGCGGCGCCATTGCACGTGCGGCTGTTGAGACAGAAGACGAGGTAGAAGTAATCTGTTTCCCTGACGGGGATGAGGATTTGGTCGTTCTCTATGTCTCAGATCATTTAGAGCATCAGGAGGCCGTACTTGAGAACGCCTCTGTTACGGCAGAGAGAATCTCTAAGATGACAGATTTGCCGGTGTGGGCGGTACGCGGCGTGATCAGTAGTGATTTTCAAGGAGTTCAGCATAGTTATAGGCAAGCTAAGATGGTGTTTCAGCGTTACCTTATTACCGGTCAGGATAAGACAGTCTTTATGGAGTCCATATTGCCGGAAGAGGAGGAATCTTCCACCGCAGTCTGGGACCAGGAGGCTTATATCAGGTTGTTGATCGAAGGTAAGCAAGAGGCAGTCGTTGAGTTCATCGAATCGATCCTTCCAGATCTGTTCAAGAGCAGTAGAATTCCTAGAAGCACTTGTCTCAATACAGCGATTGGGCTCATGCTAAGCGCGAAGGATTTGGAGGATCGTCCCGACTACAGTGAGGTTTTTGCTCAACTTGCAAGGATTAATACACTTTGTGGATTGATACAGCATGTCGTGTCGGTTGTACAGCGCAGCATGAATAATAGAGAAGAGACGATTCAGCACGAATACAGCGGGCATGTAGCTGACTTAATAGAGCAGGTGAAGGAGCATTACGCCGAGGAATTATCGCTCAAAACAATAAGTCAGAAGCTGGATATGCATCCGAACTATTTAGGCCAACTGTTTCAGCAGGAGGTCGGCCTCAGCTTCTCTGATTATGTGAACCACTACCGGATTGAGAAAGCCACACAATTGTTAATTCACACGGATCAGAAAACGACGGAGATCGCAGCTGATGTAGGTTATATCGACACCTCCTATTTTTATCGCCAGTTCAAGAAATACGCGGGTGTCTCTCCGACGGAATTAAGGCATATGTATACGAAATAAATCCATTATTTTGGCGAAATTATATACATCAGTATTCCTATTGAGGGCCGTCCGTGATATGCGGGCGGTTCTTATTGTCTTCGTATCTTTAATTTGTACATAGGATTCGAGCATTTTTCAACTTGATGCTGATAGCGCTTTCTTGGGACAATAGAAGAAGTTAAGACAGACATTTTCTATATTCCATCCAAGAGGGCTTTTTAGGCACCTGAGGATGACAGCAGCAAAGGAGGGAGAGAATCATGTCGGCTTTTTTAAAGAAAGTTGTTAGAAACAGAGCATTGCTGATCATGATTTTACCAGGAACAATCTGGTTTCTAGTTTTTGCCTACTTGCCTATGTTCGGGACAGTTCTAGCATTCAAAGATTTCCGGATCAGCCGTGATGGTTTCTTCGCTAGCGTGATGAACAGCGAGTGGGTTGGGTTCAAAAATTTCGAGTATCTGTTTTCGACAAATGACGCTTACATTATTACGAGGAACACAATTCTGTATAACCTAGCCTTTATTTTGCTGGGGCTAGTCATTTCAGTCACTTTCGCAATTCTCTTGAGTGAATTGGTCAACAAGAAGATGGCGAAGGTGTATCAGACCGGGATGTTTCTACCGCACTTTCTGTCCTGGGTTATTATCAGCTACTTTGCTTTTACCTTTCTGAGCATGGATAAGGGAGTATTAAATCAAATTATCACATTCTTCGGCGGGGAAAAGATAAGCTGGTATTCCGAATCGAAGTATTGGCCTTTCATCCTTATCTTTGTAGGGATTTGGAAAGGAGTCGGCTACAACAGTGTCATCTATCTAGCCTCCATTACCGGGATCGATAAATCCTACTATGAAGCCGCGGTGATCGACGGGGCGACCAAGTGGAAGCAAATTCGCTATATTACTATACCTCTGCTTAAACCGTTAATGATTATTTTGACGATCTTGGCCATTGGCGGAATTTTCCGATCAGACTTCGGACTGTTCTATCAGTTGCCAAAGGATTCGGGTGCGCTATACCCAGTGACCAATGTTATCGATACCTTCGTTTATCGTGGTCTTATGAATATGGGTGATGTTGGTATGAGTACTGCGGCCGGTTTATATCAATCACTCGTAGGTTTGGTGCTTATTCTAATTGCCAACTACATCGTCAGAAAACTCGAAAGAGATCATGCGATCTTCTAATTAACGGAGGTGCTATCCATGCCACAGATCAAGACGAAGCCCGCCGGACAACTAGATGCGGGAAGAAGAAAGAAGAAACGCGATCATAATGCTATATCGCCTTTCTGGAATGTCATATTTAATGTTATCATCGGATTGTTTGCTTTCTCTTGCGTCTTTCCGTTTATCTTCGTCATTATCATTTCTTTCACGGATGAACAGACGCTGGCGCTTGAGGGGTTCAGCTTATTTCCTAGTAAATTCAGTACGGATGCTTACGAGTACATATTCAAGACAGGTAGTGAATTGTTTACCTCTTTTGGAGTGACGCTGCTCGTAACCGTAATAGGTACATTGCTCAGTCTGTTTCTTGTTACAACCTACGCCTATGCACTTTCAAGACGAAGCTTTGAATTCCGTGGATTTTTTAGCTTCCTGGCGTTTTTCACGATGTTATTCTCCGGTGGTATGGTACCGAGTTATATCGTAATGACACAGTTCTTGCATTTGCAGAACACGTTATGGGCACTGATCTTGCCGCTATCGATGAGTGCCTTCTTTATCATCGTAATGCGGACGTTCTTCCAAACCACGATTCCGGATGAAATTATAGAATCGGCGAAAATTGATGGAGCCGGCGAGTACCTGACTTTTGCTAGAATCGTATTACCGATCTCTTTACCGGGGATCGCAACGATCGGACTGTTCAGCTCGCTCGGTTATTGGAACGATTGGTTCAATGCTCTGATGTACTATAATAGTCCAAAAGTTACGCCTCCGCTGCAGTATTTGCTCATGCAGATTGAGAAGAATATGGACTTCCTGACCAAAAATGCGCAGAATATCGGCTCTACTGTCGATTTAACAGCGAGTTTGCCTACGGAAACGATACGGATGGCAATGGTCGTACTGGCGACCTTACCTATCGTTATGGCTTATCCGTTCTTCCAGCGGTATTTTGTACAGGGCTTAACAGTAGGCTCAGTCAAAGGTTAAGACTTGGATTCGAGCAAGTGATTTACATGATCAAGTTTGTTACCGCGACAGCATGCAGCTTATGGGGAATTGCCTAAGGCTCGTTGTTAAGCGGTTTCAATAGGCATTTAAATTCTACAATCAGGGGGAAAGAAAATGACGAAGAAGAAATTTTCATTGTTGTCACTCACAATGGTTATGTTGCTGTCCGCTGCACTAACCGGATGCGGAAGCAAGAATGAAACAAGCACATCACCTGCCAAGGAGAAAGATGCCGTCCAAAACGATGGAACTATCGATGTTTCTAAATTGGATCCGGTAACGTTGAAGATGTATATGATTGGACCTAATCAGAAGGATCTGCCTAAGGTACAAGAAGAAATTAATAAATATTTGACTGAGAAGATCAATGCCAAACTCGACATTAATATGATCGACTGGGGTGATTACAGTCAGCGGATGCAGGTTATCACCAGCTCCGGCGAGGATTATGATATCGCGTTTACAAGCTCATGGGCATTTGACTACTTGCCAAATGCGGCTAAAGGCGCATTTATGCCATTGAATGATCTGCTTGAACAGTATGGAAAAGGAATCAAAGAAAAACTCGATCCTCGTTTCCTTGAAGGTACAAAAGTAAAGGGTGTTAACTACGGGATTCCGGCCAATAAAGAATTGGCTCAGCAATTCGTATGGCGCTTCAACAAGAAGTATTTAGATAAATACAATCTAGATATTTCTAATGTAACGACATTAGAGGATCTGGAGCCGTTGCTGAAGACGATAAAAGAGAAGGAACCGGCAGACATCACTCCGTTAGCCGTTCCTAAGAGCTTCAAGCCTTACTTGCCAGTTGATTTCCTGATTGGTGATGAGATTCCGATCGGTATGTTCCTGGATACGAAAGACTTTAAATTCATGAATCTCCTCGAGTCGCCAGAGCTGAAATCTGCATTGAATACAATGCGTAAGTACTATAAGGCTGGTTATGTACGCGAGGATATTGCAACTCTGGATGGAATCGACAACATTAAGACTGGTAAATTCTTAGTCGACCGTGAAATTACGCAACCGTACGCAGAACTTGGCTGGTCAAGAAATGCTGGATATGACATCGTAACGAGACCAATGCAAGATCCTGTCATCTACACGAGCTCTGCTGCCGGTTCAATGATGGCGATCTCCTCGTATTCGAAAAATCCGGAGCGCTCGATGATGTTCCTTAACCTGCTTAACACAGATGTTTATTTGCGCAACTTGATTCAAAGCGGTATTGAAGGCGTGCATTACAAAAAATTGGAGGATCCGTACATTGAAGATCTTCCAGCAATGAAAGATAACTATGCAATGCCTGGCTTTGCGCTCGGAAATATGTTCCTGACTTATCTTCACGAAGGCGAACCGAAGGATAAATGGGATGCGTTTGAGAAATTCAATTCTTCGGCGATCGTAGCTCCGACCTTTGGCTTTAACTTCGATACGGCTCCGGTAAAAACAGAAGTCGCTTCGGTAACGAACGTGGCTAAGGAATTTATCCCGACACTGTACACAGGTTCGGTTGATCCGGACGAATATTTGCCTAAAGCGATCCAAAAATTCAAGGATGCTGGAATCGATAAAGTTATCGCTGAGGCCCAAAAGCAATTTGACGCCTGGAAGGCAGAACAAAAATAATGAGGAAGCAAGAAAGGGAAACGGTTGAGAGATTGACCGTTTCTTTCTTTCTCATCTCGCTTAAATGTATGACATGTAATAGAAAGTAGGAGGTTTAATAATGAAACGTTTAAAACAAAATTATTTGATGAAATCGAAACGGAAACATCAGATTGCAATGATGGCAGGTAGCATGATGCTTGCGGCATCATTATTTGGCTTTAGCGGCCAAGCGAAGGCTGAGCAGCCCCATTCCTCTTATTGGTATCCGAACACACTGATTGAATGGTCTCCGGCAAAGGATAAGGATGCACCGTTTAACCGGGGAACGGTTGAATTGAAGGAAGGACGCTTCCAGGGTGTGAAGACCAATTCGACCTCTAAAGAACAGCCAAAATTGATAGCGCTTTCCTCGATGCATCCAAGTACCAGCGGTGCACCTTCACAAGGTTCCGAAAATTTCCGTTCGTATACGTTCAGCTTCTGGCAGTATATCGATAACCTGGTGATGTGGGGTGGATCAGCTGGTGAAGGGCTGATTGTACCGCCGAGCGCCGATGTGATCGATGCAGCCCATAAGAATGGCGTGCCGGTGCTGGGCACTGTTTTTCTGCCGCAGACAGAACATGGAGGAAAGATCGAATGGATGAGGGATCTGCTGCAGCAAAGGAAGGACGGATCCTTCCCTGTTGCAGATAAGTTGATCGAAGTAGCTAATTATTATGGGTTTGACGGTTGGTTCATCAATCAGGAGACCCAGGGGGCTACGCAGGAAGATGCGGCTAAAATGCAGCAGTTCCTGAAATATATGCAGCAAATGAAAGGCTCTAAGATGGAAGTGGTCTGGTATGACTCCATGATCGATGAAGGGAAGATTAAATGGCAAGGAGCTCTGACGGATAAGAATAAGATGTTCTTCCAGGATGGAGCGTCCCGCGTATCCGATCAGATGTTTCTGGATTTCCGCTGGCAGTACAAGGATGAAGTGAACGGTAAGTATGATTACGTTACGCCGTATCTGAATTCCCCGCAAAAAGTGAAAGAGCTTGGCCGCAATCCGTATGATCTGTTTGCCGGCATTGATGTCGAGGCTGAAGGATACGAAAATGAATACAATTGGCCTGTCTTGTTCCCTGAAGGGAAAGAGGCTACGACATCGCTCGGCATCTATCGTCCAGATTGGGCTTATAACAGCTCGAAGACGCAAGAGGAATACATGGAGAAGGAAGAGATTTTCTGGGTAGGCGCCAATAAAAATCCGCTCCATACAGGCCCGTCAGAAGCCGGAAATCCTTATTCCTGGAGAGGTATCGCACATGACATTACAGATAAAAGTGTAGTGGACGGCTCCGAATTTATTACCAATTTCAATACCGGGAACGGCCATCTGTATGCGGTTGACGGCAAAGTGATGCGCGACAAGGATTGGAGCAACCGCAGCCTGCAGGATATTCTCCCGACTTGGCGCTGGATCGTCGAGACGAACGAAGGAGAGACGCCACTAACTCCTGCCTTTGATTTCGGCACGGCTTACAACGGGGGTAGCTCCTTGAAGCTTGAAGGCGATTTGTCTGCAGCCAATCCGACTCATCTGAAGCTGTATAAAACCAATATGCCAGTTGAGGCTACAACTGAATTATCAGTAACCTATCAAGCCAATTCAGAGGCAGGCAAAGTGAAGATCGGTGTCGCCTTCTCGGACGCTCCTGACCAATATACCTTCTTTGAACCGAAGAAATGGACGACGGTCGGGGATAATAATTGGAAGCAAGGCGATGTGCGGTTGAATCAATATAAAGGCCGCACGATCGTTGGATTATCGTTGAAATTTGAGAGCCAGACTGTGATTAAGGATTATAAGGCGAATATCGGTCAACTGTCGGTGACGCAGGTGAATGATCAAGCTAAAACTCCGAAGGCCGTTACAAATCTTAAAGTGACGGATAATGATTTCCGTGACGGAATCTATGGAGATGCAAGATTATCGTGGGATGCTCCTAAGAACGATGAGGACGTACTCTATTATCAGGTTTATCGCGTGAAACCAGACGGTAAATATGAGCTTATGGGTATGACGGGAAATACCGTGTACTATGTACCGGAAATGAGACGGCTTGATAAGGAGCTTGCGACAAAACTGATCGTGATTCCGCTCAATCGCCATTATGAAGCGGGTAAATCGGCCAGTGTGACTTTTGAGTGGCCGGGATATCCGAAGCCTGTGGCCAATTTTGAAGCGGATCAGACCTTAATCGCCCCAGGGGACAGCGTTAAATTTACGGATAAGTCCTCAGAAGTGACGGAGAGCTGGAACTGGAGCTTCCCTGGCGGAGAACCTTCTTCCAGTACAGAACGGAATCCTGTCGTTACTTATCATGAAGAAGGAAATTATGCGGTTACGCTGACAGCAAAGAATAGCGAGGGTGAAGATGTCATTCGCAAGCAAATGATTACGGTAACCAAAGAAGCTGTTGGCGGTGTCTCAGACCTGGCGTTGAAACAGAAGGCGACAGCCTCCAGCTTCGTGAACGAGAAGGAAGCAGCTCCATTTGCCGTCGATGGAGATGACCATACGAAATGGTGTGCCGTTGGTGACGCTCCGCATACACTGACCGTTGATCTGGGAGCAGAACACAAGATTAGTGAATTTGTGATCAAGCATGCTGAAGCTGGCGGGGAAGCAGCCGCCTTTAATTCAAGAGCTTTTAAAATTCAGCTCAGTACGGACGGAGAGCATTGGACTGATGTTGTCGCAGTGAAAGATAACACTGCTGGAGTCAGTAAACATGCGATTGCGTTAACTCCAGCCCGGTATGCAAGGCTGATTGTTGAAAAACCGACTCAAGGCGGAGATACAGCCGCACGGATCTATGGATTTGAGGTAAAGGGATTAAAATAAGGTAAAAAGAGACAGCATCTTTTGCGGCGTGATCGGGAATCCGATTTTAGCAGCAAGGGGGGGCTGTCTCTTATTTTATGCAGACCTCATACATAACAAGATACGTTTCTTCTTTCCAGAAAAAGAACTTGTTAAAATACAATGTCCAAACGTCATATCAGCATGACAAACGAGCTGGCGTGTACTCAAGCCTGAACTTGGCAAATGGAGCTTGTGATCTAACATTTGACAAACTGGCGAATATTGGAGTAGGATGGTAAATGACCCTTAGGTCATTATAAGAACTATAGAGTTCTATGAAGAGGAGATGGGGAGATTGTCAGTACCAAAGCGAAGATCCGGTTCGCTCATTATTCTAATGATTAACATGTTTATCGCCATGGTTGGGATGGGATTGATTATCCCGATATTGCCGAAGTATGTTACAGAGTTTGGTGTAACAGGCCAAGCAATGGGATTTCTCGTAGCGGCATTCGGAGTGACTCAGTTTCTGTTCTCACCTATAGCAGGCGAGCTTTCGGATAAGTACGGGAGGAAATTGCTTATTGTATCCGGGATGGGGCTGTTTATGGTCTCACAGCTGCTGTTCGGAGTTGCTACAGAAATGTGGATGCTTTATTTATCCCGCTTATTGGGTGGCATGTCGGCAGCATTAATGACCCCGCCAATGATGGCGTATGTAGCGGATATTACGACGGAAGAGAAGCGAGGCAAAGGACTTGGGCTGCTTATGGCTTCCATGACGCTCGGAGTTGTCATCGGTCCAGGAATTGGAGGTTTCTTAGCGGATTATGGGATTCGTGTGCCGTTCTATTGTGCGGCTGCATTGGCGGGCATATCTACAATTGTATCGCTGCTGTTCCTACCGGAATCATTGTCGGCAGAAGAACGTGCACGTGCAAGAAGCAGTATGCAGAAGCGCGATAATTTGCTTCGTCAGCTTGTCGCTTCAACGAAGGCGCCTTACTTCATGCTGCTGGTGCTCGTATTCGCCTTGTCGTTTGGATTACAGAACTTCGAAGCGATATTTGGCCTGTATGTCGATGTGAAGCATGGCTTTACACCGAAAGACATTTCACTCATGATTACGCTCGGTGCGCTCATCGGTGTAATATGCCAAGCTGTACTTATTGAACGCTTGCTTCATCGATTCGGTGAGAAGAAAGTGCTGCTCTCCATGTTCATCTTATCAGGAGTTAGCATGATTGCGATGCTGTTCGTGTCAAATTATTTCCTCATATTCGTCGTGAGTATGCTATTCTTCGTAGCAACTTCAATTGTGCGGCCAGCCATTAACACGCTGCTGTCGAAGATGGCCGGGAACGAGCAGGGATTCGTGGCTGGCATGAACAATGCATATATGAGCTTGGGCAACATTATCGGTCCATCCATCGCAGGCATTCTGTTCGACGTCCATATTCAAATTCCTTACGCCTTCGGTGCTGTTATTTTGTTCATTAGTGCAGCAATATTCGCGGTGTCAGGGAAGAAGTCGTCTCATTCGTCATCGGCTCAGCAGGCTAAGCACTCACAGACATCGTAATTTTTGTCTCTATGTAAGTGTCGTGTTCAACTCCATATGTTCTCTACGTGGTTGCAGCTAATAACCGCTTTTGTTATCATGAAAGAAAGTTAAGAGGTTTTCTTATGACGATGAGAACTTATCGGTCATAGTAAGAACCTTGGAGGTCATAGCGTAGGGGGCAGCATTATGGAAGAGCATATGCCAGAGAAGAAGAAGCAAATCATGCTCTCAGCGATGAAATTATTCGCAACGAAGGGTTTCTCGCATACGACGATGCAGGAGGTAGCCTCCTTCTGCAAAATGTCGAAAGGAAGTGTCTATCAGTACTACAGTTCCAAAGATGAGCTGCTGCTGAACATTTTCATGTATCAATCCAAGCTGTTGGAAGATCGTATGCAAATCATGGAACGGGCAGGCGATCTTCATCCACGAGAACGGCTAATACGTAAAATCGAAGTTTATCTTAGCATATGGAACGAACACCCTGAATTTATTAAAATGCAAATGCGGGATAATGCGGATCATGTAAATAAAGATATTCGTGAATTTATGTTTAAGATGAGCAAGGTTAATATCGATATGCTTGTAGGAAGCCTGCGAGATATATACGGACAAGAATTTGAGCCTTATCTTTTGGATGGCGCATCTTTGCTTAGCAGCTTGGTATTCACCTATATGAGTTTTAAGCTATTAGATAACATTCCGATTCAGATAGAGGAGATTAGCAAGTATATCGTCGAAATCATGGATTACACGGCAGAGGGAATGATAAAGCATCGTCCAAGTCCATTGCTGAACGCGCGTATGTTCTCCTTCTTCGAGGGAGATGAAGTAAAGACGAAGCTCGTACATCCTCTTGTCCTCGTGAAGCAAATACGAGAGGCCGTGGAAGGAGCTTCGATCGAGAAGTCGAATAAGCAGGATATACTGGACTCTATCCTTGTGCTTGAAGAGGAATTACTACAAGTGCAGCCTCGCAAAGTCATTCTTTTAGGAATGCTGTCGAATATAAAGGAAGTTGCATCTTGGAGTTCATTGTATGAGCAGCTATGCCACGCTATTGATTCTACATTTAGATATGCACCAGGCACTTTTCGTTGAGCATCCAACGGGAAGTGCTATTTTTTTTCTCATCCTTCGAACGGACCGTGAATAGAGGTTTTTCTCATATCATCGATGTTAAAAATGGGATAGAAGGATGACTGTGTATTGATTTTACTCCTGTATCAAGTGTAAAGTTATGAAACAGTAACATACATTCTATAGATGTACCGAAGGAGGTTACCTAAATGGAACCACGCATGCTCGTGTTCGTTGGATCTTATGCCGAAGCAGATGCTCCCGGCGTATATACGTATTCATTTGATGAGAAGTCTGGGGAGTTGACCAAGCTTGATGAAGTGTCGGGATTGAAAAATCCGACCTATTTAAATGTAGATATGGATCATCAGAAGCTATATGCAATAGCAGAAAATGTAACGGAAGAGGGAACGAAGATCGGGGAGGCCGTCAGTTTCTCGATTGATACAGCCACTGGCAAGCTGAATGTTATGAATCGTGCGAAGACTCTTGATGCTCCGCAATGTCATATTCAGCGGGACAAGCATAGCCGCTATCTGATCGTATCCAGCTATCATGGAGGATGCGTTGGACTTGTCTCACTTGAAGCTGATGGACAAGTTGGAAAACAGCTCGATGTACAGCAGCACCACGGTCACGGGCCGCATCCGAATCAGAATCAACCGCATGTGCATTCGGCATTTTTCAGTCCGGATGAGCGTTACATCTATGTGTCCGATTTGGGCATTGATCGCGTGAAATGCTATACGATTGATTCAGATCGTAATATGCTTGTGCTGCAAGGAGAATCCGCGGTTCCAGCAGGTTCAGGCCCGCGGCATTTGACATTCCATCCGAATGGAAAATTCGCTTATGTTATTAACGAGCTTAGCTCATCCGTGAGCGTCTTCTCTTATCATTCGGCATCGGGTGAGCTTCGCTTGACCGAGACCGTGTCAACATTACCGGATGATTATGATGGCGACAATGGTTGCGCGGAGATTGCAATATCCGCTGATGGACGCTACCTATATGGATCGAACCGCGGACATGACAGCATCGTCGTTTACGAAGTTCATCCAGACTTAGGTACATTGACGGTTATCCAGCATGTCTCGACCGAAGGTCGTCACCCGCGTCATTTCGCACTAACGCCAAGCGGGCAATATTTGCTCGCAGCGAATCGCGACACGAACAACATTGCCGTATTCCGCGTCGATACATCGACAGGGAAGCTGAACTATACCGGACATTCTATTGAAATATCCAAGCCGGTATGTGTCCAGCCTGTGTATTGCAATGCTTAAATCTTTAGAAAACGAATAGTAAACAGAAAAGCAGCCTGTATTGCAACATGAAAAGTGACCCCAATGAGGGTCACTTTTTTCATTTTGGGCCACAGTTCAAAATCGGGATAAGGTCTAGTGTTGTAAATTCTCCTGAAGAAACGCATCTAGCGTTCGTGGATCTCTACCGAGCAATCGTTTGACCGTATCCGTAGGTCTTTCCGGCACTACTGTGGCCATCATCTGAATTTCTACAACGTGATCCGCTAGCCATGGCGGCATCTGTGCGAGCTCGATCAAATTATTGCGTTGAACTTCGGGCTCTAAATTGATATATCGAATGGTTCTGTCCAGCAAGATAGATAACTTATCTGCGATCTGCGGATAACTGAACGTTTCCGAGCCTGTCAAAGTGTAAATCTGTCCGGCTGTTTCGCGGTTAGTCAATACCTCAGCGGCAACATCCGCGATATCTCGACAGTCAATAAAATTACATGAAGAATTGCCCATCGAGCCGAAAAACATACTTTGTGTCGTAACCGTAGGTATAAGACGCAGCAGATTTTGCATAAAAGCATAAGGACGCAATACGGTATAAGTCAAACCTGATTCGGCTAACACCTTCTCAATTTTCTCGTGCCAGCCGGCTACAGCTACTGGAGATCTCTCTTCAAAAGCAGGACTTGAAATTTTGACAATATGCTTTATGCCGGCTTGGATAGCTATATGAATGATTGATGTCTCCATTTCAATTTGTTGAGGGCTATTGGACATTGCAAGAAAAAGCTGATCTGTTCCAGTAAAAGCGCGATACAGCGACGAAAGGTCGGATGCATCCGCCATAACAGCCTCAATATTTGAACCACCTAATTCCTTGATTTTAGCATGCAGCTTCTCAGGGTTTCTGCTCAGCGCCCGAGCGGGTACACCTAACTTGATCAAACGTTCCACTAGGGCATTTCCTATCGTTCCTGTTGCTCCAATAATCGCTATCATTTCAGCATTCCTCCAATTGATCTACTTTTTGATTGACGCGCGCCACCGCCAGCTTATGATTGTACTTGCAATCGTTGCTGACAGCGGAAAATCGATCCAGATATGACCTGACCAAGCTAAAAAATCAGTCAGTTTGGCTATTTCAAATATACTTGTTGTTACAAACGCGGATAGTAAGCCTAACATGCTTCCGCCAAGTGCGAATAGCCCTATCACTACCCATTGCGGACTACGTACAAGCCAGTATTTTTGCTTCCCTTTAGCTCGCAGCCAAAGGCCTATCAATAAAGCAAACAAAGCAGACGTTCCACCAATCGTGGTTAATGCTCTAAATTGAAGAATCTTATCCGCAGTAACCAATCCACCAATACCTGCCATAACCGCAGGGGAGACATAAGCCATTAACACTTCTCGCAATAGCACAAATGTCTTGGTACCGGAACGAACAGATCTTATGCTATATGCATCTTCTGTCGTGTCCGAGTATTTTGTCTTATTCATCAGGCTGCTCCTTTTCGATTAATTAGGAACCTAACTATATATGTGTAATAAAAGGCCAACTTCACAAGCCGTACGACACATATCATGTTTATTCCTTCCTTCCACACGATCCACTCGCTAGCAACGTTGTTATCGTAGATCACAAATATAGTATGGTACCTAACTATATTTGTGTCAACAACTTTTTTTACTACCACTTCGCTTGACATGGAAACTGGTTAGGTGCCATATTATACTTATGACTAAAAACTCTAACTTCTCTAATGAAAATAATGCTGTTCCATCACTTTTACAATCGAAGCAACAAATTGAGCGCTATAACTTAAAGGTAGACGCACAAGCTATACTTGTCGCAGCTAGACTCATGGAAGCAGGCTCCAAACTTGGTCAGGCTGCTGAGATTCACTTCTCCAGATTCGGTTTGTCGACAGGCCGCTATCGATTATTGGCTGACCTTGAAGATCAAGAAGGCGAAGCATTACCTTCACAATTAGCAGAGCATCTTGGCGTTACGCGCGCTACTGTTACGGGACTTATCGACATTTTGGAGCGTGATGGTCTCGTATCCCGTCGAGCCAGCTCGAAAGATGGTCGGCAAAAGACAGTCATCCTAACTGAGCTGGGCGCAAAAAAAATGCATGACATGGCTCCAGAGCACTTTTCAAGATTGGAAGCCATGGTCTCCTCATTAAGTATCGAAGAACGCAGCATATTCCTCGATTTGCTTGATCGCGTGACAAATGGCATTTCAGCGCTGACAGACGGATCAGGCGAAGCAACATAATCAATTCAATCGGTTTGTTGAACCATCATTTTAAAAGAAAGGAGTTTCACTGCTCGAATCTTTGGAGCTTCCGAATCGTCCAGATTTCTGGAATGGCCTCGAAGCTTGGTCAGTTGAACACCATTACATCATTCATTCAGAAAGAATTCCTTTTTGATCAATGAAAAATTGACTATCTAAATGGAATATGGAAAGAAAAGTGAATAGAAAACCAACCTCATAAGGATCACAAACTTTAGACCAATTTTATTTAGCAGAGAAGGTAATTAGCTTTTTCCAACCGTACATGCACGCATAGGCTCCTGCCCACATAGAATGTAACGTTCTCGGTCGTATGGATCAAGAAGGTGTTTACGTCTTAGGAGGTGGAGAAATGCTTGGATTTTTGTCAACGATAGCCATGTTCATTAAGCAACTTTCCTTGTTGGTATCCTACGTTAAAAATAATGCGTTCCCCCAACCATTAACGGAAGATGAAGAAATGAAGCATTTGCGGCTTATGGCTGAAGGCAACGCGCATTCGAGAAACATGCTTGTCGAACATAACTTACGTCTTGTGGCGCATATCGTCAACACGTTGTGAACACGAACCGATGTCAGAAACGGCGCTATTTAAGTTCAGCGGGAGGTACGTGCGATGAACTGGACAAGCTACTATAGTGGTCCGTTACTTGCTCAAAAGAGTCGACTGACCAAAATCTGGGTTTGAAATGCTAAGGTAATATTGATTTTTAGGTCCGCACCGGCTTGAAAAATGCTCTTGATGGGAGTGGTATCTGTGGAAAAGGTAAGCTCACCAGAATATCGCAAATATGAGCAGCGATTCATTCAAGCAGAGGTTGAAGCGAATTCAGAGCTGAAGGCTTCCGGTCTTAAGTAAAGCTTATACGGAAGAAGATGATCCTTATGCAGGTATGTTCCACATCGTTATGAGGGGAGGAGGGCTTACTTTGAGTTTCTTGCACTGATAGTTGCTGTTTTGTTTCTTGACTAGAAATAAATGGATTAATCTTGAAGTATGAGAATGTAACACGAGAAATTTTAGAATAAAGCACTGCGAACTCAATTTGAGAGAATGCAGTGTTTTTCAGTTTATGCTATCTAATATCACTATAATCTATAAATCAGATACAGGCTAAACAGAACGAACGTTTGGAAGGGTTTAGGTGATTATTGTTGAATTATGTATTTATATGTAGATGTGTAAAGTCAATAGGTCTTTATCATTAGACGATATATATCAAAAGTTACAGATGTGAGAGATACAAAACGTATTATTGCTTTGTAGAAAGTATGTTCTGTGAGCATTTGAAAAACAAGAGTTGAGCAGCCTTACATTAGGTTAGAGAAACAAAAACCGAAAAGTTAACCTTAATTAGACATTACTTCAAAACGAGGAAGGATGAAAGCAATGCAGCAAGAAGAAGTGATTTTGGGAGCAAGAGCTCTAGGTGATCAAATTTTAAAAATAATGCCAACTTATGACATTATGTTAAGTCAAATAGAAGATATAAGAGAATCAGTGAAACTGTTGAACGACTGTAATAGTGATCGAGACACTAGAAAGCAAGTCTATAATAATACAATTGGCATATTTGGGCCTAGAGGCGCAGGGAAGTCGTCTGCACTGTATACCTTGAAAAGTGATTTGGATAACAAATCCAGCATTCTATTCCCCTTAATTGAGCCAGATAACTTTGGTGAAAATACGAAGATCATCGGATCCATTGTTGGTTTTTTGAAAAAAGAGGGAGAAGCTTTGTTAGAAGAATTGAAAAAGGGGGAATTAAAGGAAGAACAACGACAGAAGTTGGTAGACTACTATAATGCGGGGGTATATAAGCCTAATAATAAGTTGCAACAGTTAATACATGAAACGATTGAATATCACTTATATACTGAAAATCAGTATCGAAATATACTTACCCAGCATTACGAGGATTTAGCCGTTTATATTAAAAATTCCTCCCGTGTGCTTAGTCCCGACATTGCCTTCAAGAGGAAGTTAAATGAGCTGATAGATGAAATTATTCGCGTAAAGCAGGCATTGGACACCCCTAATGAACCGATATTAGTCTTTATTTTTATTGATGATATTGACCTCAAGACCTCCAAAACAAGAGAGTTGATGGAGGCACTATTGCAATATACGGATCACCCCAATATTGTTACAGTACTGTCAGGAGACTACGATATTCTGTTAGAATCACTTACGCTAGCATTGCTTGCAGATGAGCCTTTACAACAAATTGGCTTGGATGTGTATGATTCATTAAAAGCACTGGAGCATCCTTACAATAGATCCGGTGTAGAGAAAATTGAATTACTTACAATTATGAAACGCAAGTCGGAGCTGGCTCATGAATATTTGAAGAAAATCATTCCTTCAGCCAGAAGACATCAGTTGGTGAATTGGAATACGGTAACGATTCCGCGTTTTTCATTTGGTAAATATGACTTACTAGACCGTATGGCTCAGTTGATGGGTGACCGGTCAATTTTTAACTATGTAAATTTAAATGTAAATACAAATGATAAGAATGAACGAGATCACTATTTACCGATTAAAAACAGCTACATAGTATTTGATGAGAGACCGCGCGGGCTTGTTAATGCCTACTACAATTTGGTACAGTTGATAAACGATCTTGAGGTTAGCAAGACAGATTTACTCAGATCTGTTAAGGCCTTTGTTGATACGTTGATTCTCTCGAATACGAAATTGGTCAAGCAACAGCAATGGCTATTTGATCAATTTCTGCAGTGGGGGAGTGATGAGAATTCCACTTACATTAATTACTCTGTTGCTGGCAAGAATAACAACGAGGATAGTGATAGAGAAAGTCTGGAGTTACAAATCTTCATAGTTGCAGAAATTGTGAAGAAATTATTGCCTAATGTGAGATATAATGCGGGAGACTTTACAACGTTTAAAGGCAGTTTGTTTGAGAAATTTATCCACGGAAATAAAGGGAAAGAAGTTAATGTTCATTCTTACGGGTACAGGCTATATCATTTGATGCGGGGATTAGTATTACATATGGATGTGCCTGCGGCAATGTTAATGATAGAGTATCTTTCGATGTCTACATATGATCCTTACTATTATGAGTACGAGTACACAAGGGATAATAAAAGAAGTGAAAAAGATCGGTTTGTAGTGGAACGTGTAGCGCAATTACTACAACAGTATCCATCCATATTTGAGCCACTTTATTATAAAGCTCAGAATGAAAAAAATGACGAAATCAATAAGGCGCTAAATATTTTATACGACCTGTGTTACGTGCCTTCTGGGTATGAAGTAACAGAGCTCGTATTTGAAGAAGTACTACGTAATTTCAAATTCCAAAAAACTCAAGATGGCTTAAGCGACGAGGAAATTAAAAGGACGTTGTTCATCAATAATCTAACCAGAATTAGAGAGAAACAACAGAAAGAATTTACTGAAAGAAATCGTGCTGATTTGGTTAGTAGTGTAGTAGTTTTAGCAAAAGATCAAAATCGCAATTTGGCAAAAGCACTAGAGTTCATTTCTAGAAAGCTATCTGAGAACCCATCGATTGAGCTTTCAAAGAGTGTAACTCAAACCATTGAAATTAATATGGGGAAATTTAGTGATTATGTTTTTGATAAGCTTAAGGAACCAAATATTAAGGTGCAGATTGAAATGACGGCATCAATTGGCAAGGTTTTTGAAAAATTCATGAGTGAATATTCTGGGGGAAATAACACTATTTATAGTGAATGTAAAAATCTTGTCCGGGATTATATTAATCCAGATAATAAATACACCTACCTTGATTTAAAGGGATACATAAAAATAATAAATCGATTAAAAGCATTAGCTTCAAATAACCGTGTGTGGTATGGACGAAGCGAAGCCAGAAATTTGTATAACTCTTTGCAATACTCCTCAATTATAGCTGAGCACAGTCTGAACAATAATGAGGAGAATAACAACTTGTTTTTCACTGGTAATGATATTTTCATTTTAAGTTTATATTATCAATATTATGCTAGTACTCAGAAATTTTCAGATGACCAGAAATATGAAAGTGCAAAAGCCAGAATTAGAACGGAACTTGATGAGGCCTTTAAGAATATTAAAGACCAAACCGAGATCGAACTTCGTGAATTTGATTTAAGATTAGATGAAGCTGAAGAACAATTGAAAACCAGCGGTGAAATAGAATGATATCCAAGATTAATCTTTTGATAAATGTCTCTTTGTTTCCCATTCAGAATCTTAAATTTTATGGACAGCAGGATATTTTGCAAGCTCTGGAATATGAAGAATCTGGAAGTATAGCCAAAAAGAATCGAGCGAATGCGCAAAATATCATTCGACGCAAGTTGTATACTCAGATTCTTAGTAAGGCTGAGTCGAATAGCCTAGATGAAATCGATCTTATGCTGCAGAAATTTTATCCTATGCTATGCAGTGAGAAAGGGGCGGACCGCTGCGGGTTTATACCGATGAATTTAGAAAGTAGAGCTCATCATATCGAAAAAAAATTGTATCAGCACTATTTTCAAATTTTAGAAGAGTTTTCGGATGCACTGCTTTCGTATCGCGACGGAGATGTTATATTCAAATATTGGAAAAATGATGCCAATGGTCACAAGCGATGGAGATTTATTGATTTTATGGATCAGTATAAGGGTCAGGATAAGGTGCTTTTCTTTCATGCGTTCAGTCGATTTATTCCAATTGATCTATTGATCGCCTTACATCATTCAAAAAATAATATTCATGATCCTATACAGCTTCACGAATTTTATCAGCACATTAATCTAGCCGATGCGCCATTAGACGACATCCTTGCAAGAGGAGTGGCGGAGAATCATATACATGCTTCAGCAGCATTTAATTTCACAATTTTATGGCAAATGATGATGAATGGGTTCTACCCATCAGCGTATTTTAAAAAGTTCGAAACGAATCATTTGGCTGTCTCTTCAGAGGTGCAGGAATATATATGGACAGCACGATTACTGCGTTTGGTGATGTCACAGTATTTAAAGGATACTCAAGCTAGAACACCCCTTTCTATGTATAAATGGATAGAAGTCAACTTTACAGGGGAGCCTGAAACTCGTAATCTGCTGCTTGATCTATATGATAATAGAGACCTTCGGATAATTCCATTAGACAAGCTCAAAGAAGCCATTGAGCGAGTAGAGATTACATTTTTGGGGATAGAGGAGAAAAACCCCTTTGATTATATCCCCAGAATTTTTGCCGAACATCAACATATTAAGACCTATGGAGAAAATATTTTTCTACATAAAGTAATGGCATACAAGCGACAGATCGAGGGGAATGCTGATTTTTCGGGTCATTATGAACAATTTTTCCGAATGTTTTTTAAGTATATTTCTATCAAGAATGAATTTTATCAGCAGGTAACACAGCCTACAGTTTTGCATGGCTTGGATTTTTTTAGAGGATATTTTGATAGAGCAACAGATGGGATTTTAGCAGATCAAGCGTATTTCACGATTATGCTGAGAACGCTCTTTCAAAACAAATACTTACGAAAAATCGAACTTCGGATATCGATATTAAATAGTGAAGCTAAGAACCGAAAAAAGTTGCTTCATATATTGGAATCGTACAAACAAATTCTGATTGAGGACTATAAGGTGAATGATGATCCCAATTCAGAATTTCCATTGATAGGTATTGTGTATCATTTGATTAAGCGCCCAGATAATTTGGATAAGGATAGTGTGTGGTTTGATGAAGCGCGTGATCATACATTAAAGTATCTTCATTTTGGTGTGCATCAAGAAACGTACATTAAACAGGTACAGATGGTACAGAAAATTCGCAAAAATGTACCAATGGCTACAAATTTTATTGTTGGACTGGATGCGGCGAGTTTAGAGAATTATACACCTGTTCAAGTATTTGCTCCCGTATTTGAGGAAGCGCGAGATAGTCAATATGACTCGTTGAGGATCGTAGATCCAGAAGGCAATGTTCTGCCAAGACAAAGTTTGTTTTTCACGTTTCATGCAGGAGAAGAATTTCGTCACTTGAATTCGGGTTTGAGACGTATGGACGAGGTTATTGATTACTGTAAGTTGCATGCCGGAGATCGAATAGGGCATGGAATTGCACTGGGTGTAGATATTGAGGAATGGATTCGAAGGAACCCTATAGTCATTATACCACGCGGAGAGTATCTGGACAATTTATTATGGGTATGGGGAGTATATAGCCGTACAACGCAGTTGCGTACAGAGACGCTGGTTTATTTGGAGAAACGGATCGATGAAATGGCTCGGTGTATTTTTGGAGATATCCTTTCTGCTGGTGATCTTCGATTGCCTTCCCTTTTCGAAACGTATAGAAGACGCTTCAAGAGAATAAAGGATGAAGTAAATAGAGTTAATACTCAGATGATTGGTGTGGATGAAGGAGAGATAGCATTATATCACAAAACCTCGATCCGGCCCTTAATGGGTATTGAGAACGCTGAGGATAGATTATTCATATGCTATCACCAGGAAAGCACCTTAACTAAAATGGATGAGCCAATATATGTAGCAATGAATGAGATAGAGAAAATGATGGTCAAAGATATGCAAGATTATCTGATTCAAAAAATTGCATCCATCGGCATTGTCATTGAGGTCAATCCATCTTCTAATGAAGCCATCGGAGAGATAGACTCGCTGTTTGGCAACCAGTTGTTTAAAATTCAGTCTGCTGGAAATCGGGATTTATCCAATATTTTAGTGAATATAAACTCCGATGATCCGATGATCTTTAACACGAATGTCAGCAACGAATTGGTGTACATATATTACGGGATGCTGCAGCAAGGAATAGGGCGAGAAGCCGCACTGGATTGGATTGAGAAACTCAGGAAGTCAGGCATGGACACATCATTTATTAGAGGAACTCGAAGCCGAGCAGAATATTTGCGTATCCTGGATATGACAATTCAGGCTTTAAAAGATCCATATTATTGTTAGCATAGTATAGTAGAGATTGAGAAGCAGGAGATATTACGAACTATGGAAAAAGTGCTGGATTACATTTATGATTTTATCGGAATATTTATACCAGGTGTTACCTTTTGGATTTTCCTTTGGATGACCACGGTCTTGCTTCTTCCTATAGAAGCCATACAAATTCTTTCTACCCTGCTTCCGGTAAAACTATTACTGTTGGCAGATACATCGCATCCCTTCGTTCAAGTTATTGCGTCTCGTGAGGGCCTTATTATTCTTCTTGTTGTTATCGTTTGTTATATTTCCGGACTTGTATTCTCCGAGAAGTATACATTTGATAGCAAGGATGATTGTGAGACGAATACTAAAGCTGGGGTACTAGACTCAGACCTTGATTTACCAGACGCGAATTCGTTGAATACATATAAGCATCTAGAACTTAAAGATGTGTACAAAGAAAATAAGAAGTTAGTTGCATTAATAGATGGAAAGTTGTATCTCCAAATGAAAGTTGACTGGGAGAAAGTAGACTATAAAAAGAAATGGATTGTCTATTATCGATGGGCAAACATTTTGAGTCACACTACTTCTGATCGATCAAATTTGCAACTCATGTTGGCAAAAACAATCTTGTATCGCTCGTTAAGGGGAGTGTTCAGGTTACTAGGCTGGTATGTTTGTATACTGATCCTGCTAGTTACGGCGACGTTTGCTTTTTCTTCGAGTTTTAATTTAGTTCAATGTATCCTTTACGTTGTATGTGGCTGTTTTTTGTTTGGGATATACGAATGTTTTCTATCTCATTTCTTCTTACGCACAAGCGAGAAACATCGAAAGCTTCTGCAAAACGAATCTATACTTGTATTGTCTAAGTATTATTTAGAGAAGAAGGATGTTTAAAGGGTTTTCTATAATTGAATACACAAACAGATAGAGGTCGTGTGCATTTCAAATTGCAAGGTATCTTTTTTACAGTACAATCACAGTGCGCTTATGCCCACATAATATGAGCAGACTGTAGCAAACATTACTCAATCCATCAGGAAGTGTCATCCTTACTCAGACTGTTCAGCGCAGTTGCCCTGTTTATCCGGTAGATCATCTTATTGGTCTTTTATGTAAAATGTTTTGTTTTTTCCTAGCCTTGACGGAGAAGGAGGCGAAGCATCTGGAAAGGATGATCGAAGGCGATCTGGTCTCCCGAAATGTGCTAATCGAGCATCGATACTAGTGGACTGATAGAACTTTTTGCTCATACTACGATTGTCCTTTTGTACCACCAATGGTAATATGAGGGTTTGTGGGGGCGGGTTTTGCTAGTTCTAACTGGGGAGCTGATATTATGACTACTACACTTCCTCGTGAAAACGATCAGATGTTTTTTATTAATAAAGAGGTAATCGTTGTTAAAGTGTTTTTAAGTTTTCAATTGGTGGAAGTTCGTTATCTTAGTTCTTTTGATACCTTCATTGTTGATATTAATGTTCTATATCAATACGCCGATGAAAGAAGCTCAATTTCCATTAAGTTATTAGGTGGGGTAGTTTAATGATCCTTAATTTTATAGACACTCCGTTAGACGGTAAGTCATGGGAAAGTTTAATAAATTCATGTTATAGAATGAAATTTCAAGATGAGCATTTCACAGAGATACCAGCAGTTCATGGCGGTGATGCTGGAATAGAAGGTTTTACACGTCAAGGTAGGGTTTATCAATGCTACTGCCCTGAACGTGAGTATAGTGATGATGAGTTATATGATCATTTAAGAGACAAAATGACCAAAGATATAAACAAACTTACATCGCTTAAATATGGCGGAAGATTAAAAGAACTAGGGGTTCCCAAGATAAAAGAATGGCATTTTGTTATTCCCCATTATAGAGACGCGAGGATCATATCACATGCAGAGACTAAACGTAAAGAAGTACTCTCCTTGAAAAAATCTGATCCTAGTAACTATGATTACATTGATGACAATTTTATTGTTGTTATTAAACAAGCAGAAGATTTTAAAGTTGAAATATCCAAAATAATTAGAACAACTTTGACGGACGTGCAGCTTAATATTGCTATCTATCATACAACTACTCCTGATTGGTCGCAATGTGATTCAGAGAAAGCTAACAACATTAAAAGAAAGGTTAAAGCAGTTATGGGAGACATTGATGACTCTGATGAAGATTATAATGATCTTGTTAACATGTATATAAATTCTTATATAAAGGGGATTGAAATTCTAAGAGTACTGCGAGTTTCCTATTGCGAGGTTTATGAGGATATATATATGTTAGAGCAATCATATAAGAAGCAAGTATCATTAAAGACTAAAATGAATACAAATAGTTCAATAAATTTACAGCTTTTTAATGAAATACTCGACGATTTTCAAAATAAGTTAGAACAGCAATTTAAATATCTGACACTGGCGTCAGTAATGGAGCTAAAGATAGACCTTATTAGTGGCTGGCTTGCTGATTGCTCAATGCAATTTAGAAGTAGGTGAACAAAGTAAACAATGTATAATAGTTATTTGATATCCGATGAAATACTATTTGAAGCCAAACCAGACGCAGTTCCCTATAATTATAGGATAAGCTATAAAATGGCTCAACTTTGCTTAATAATTGAAATGTGTTGTCGTGGAGGGTGTTCATTATTAAAACTACACATGATTTCAATAGGCCTTAGTACGAAGCAAGATATGGATAAGTTAAAGGACTTGGCTTATGATAGGCTGACAAGTTATACCGTTGTGAGGTTTGATCCAGCAGTTAATCATGCTGTAAGGTATGCAGTAGCCGAAGGACTAATCTTTCAACAACAAAATGGTTTGTTTAGATTGACAAAAACGGGTAAGATCTATGTAAAACGAATCATAAAAAATACGGAGCTAATGTGTGATGAAAAGCGTTATTTGTTCTCATTGTCAACTATGTTGACAGAAGAAAAAATAAAAGCTCTTACTTCTCTTTGGAGGTATTCCAGTGCTGAGAATTAAAAGATTGAAAATTGAAATTATGACGAGCAATGGTGTTTATGGGTTCGATAATACATTCACTGAAGGTTTGAATTTTATTGCCAGTGAAGACAACACTTGTGGAAAAAGCTCAATAATAGCTGCTATATACTATTGCCTTGGATTTGAAGAGATAATTGGGGGTAAGGGTGAAAAAGTACTTACATCAGTTTATAAAACCTCTATAGAAGAAGGAGAAAGCATCTGGCCTGTTCTTGAGTCAGGAGCCTATTTGGAGATTTCTAATGGAAAAGAAGTAATTACCATATATCGTGCTGCAAAAATGGAGAATAGAGATAATAAATTAATTACAGTCTATCACTGTGGAATCGATGAAATTGGAGACCCAAATAAATTAACCGAAGATATGTATGTACACATGCCTAATTCAACGGTTAACAAAAAAGGTTTTCACAGCTATTTAGAAACATTTTTGCATATTGAGTTACCTTTGGTGCCAGCTTCTGATGATGGAACAAGAAAACTATATTTACAATTGATTTTTTCTGGGATGTTTATTGAACAAAAACATGGGTGGGCAGATATTTTATCAGGAATACCTGTTCTAGGCATTAGAGAGTCGAAGAAGCGCGTATTAGAGTTTATTATGCATCTTGATACCTTAGAGAATGAAAAGAAAAAAGACTACTTACGAACATTGGATAACAGCATAAAGCATGAATGGGATTCCTTAATTAAAGAATTAATTGTTCTTACAAATAGGGAAACTTGTACCCCACAAGGGCTTCCACTAACTCCAAAGATATTGTCAGAAGAGGACTATTCTAAAATAAGCATTAATAAAGATAATGATAGCATAGATGAGTATATTGAAGACCTTAAAGAACAGTATAATAATTTGACAATTATGAAACCCAAAATTGTAGATAATTTTGACGAGATTCAAACTGAACTAAATGAGACTGAGACTTCTATAGAAGAATTTGAGAGAGAGCTTTATAAACACAGGAGTTTGCTTTATTCAGAAAATAGTAGTATTGATAAATTAACTAATAATCTTGAAATTATTGATACTGATATTAGAAATAATAAAGATGCAGCTCGATTACGAAATCTTGGTTCTGAGCTAGATTTAGCTACTTCAAAGGATACTTGTCCTCTATGTAATCAAGCTATTCAGGATACTTTGATTCCAGATACTAGCCATATACAGGTCATGAGTATAGATGAAAATATTAGACACTTAAATGCTCAGAAAGAAATGCTTGAATTTGCACAAAGCAGCCATAGGAGAAATAAGGAGAAGATACAAGAGAAAATAACACAACTAGAGAACAGCCTATTCACACTCCGCAGCCTAGCCAAGTCTTTACGTAATGATCTTTACTCCATAAATGATAACATATCTGAATCAATTATTCATAAAAGATTACAACTTGATTCTGAAATAAATAGTCTTAATAGAATGTCTGAGTTTTTCAATAATCAGAAACTCAAGCTAAAGGAGTTATCGGATGCATGGAAGGACTATTTAAAAGACAAATCAACCCTTCCTAAAAAGAAGTTTTCTGATTTGGACGATGAAAAAATCAGAACATTAAGAAACCATTTCATTAGTAACCTAACACAGTTTGGATATAAAAGTATACTCAACTTAAATCAAGTTGAGATTTCATCAGAGTCGTATCTACCCGTAATTGAAGGATTCGATATGAAGTTTGATTCTTCAGCGAGTGACAATGTAAGAGCAATATGGGCTTTTGTATTGGCATTACTCCAAACATCCAATGATAAGTCTGGGAATCATCCAGGGGTACTAATTTTTGATGAACCTGCACAACATAGTATTGTTATTAATGACATGGAAAAGTTTTTTGATTATATTATCAAATTAAAGAATAGTCAGGTTATTATTGGAATTACAGTGAAAGATAGCGATACACGTCAAGCTATAAGCAAATTGCCTGCTGAAAAATACAATTTGATTAGAGTTCCAAATAAAGCATTTCGCAAGTTACCCTTAGAAAATGAATAACAATTTGGAGACTGCTGAAAAGGTTATATTTTTGAACTAAGCAACTAGTTGCGGAGATATAAAAGGGACTAGGCTTATGGAAAGCTTCCTAAGTCAAGCCTGCAAAGATATTCTCGCGCATTGGTGAGGACGACTTGCTTAGAATTGCATTGTTTTCGGATCGTTTCCGGAGATAGTGCTATTTTTTTGCTTGCATATTGTGGATTTCAGGAGATATCAATAAAAGTAGGAGATGAAACAAAAAGGTTAGGAAACGGAATGTTCATTTAGGACATGGTACTAAAGATAGTGCTGATAAAAATTGCTATGATGTTTAGGTGAATTTTAGTTAATTCAAGGGGACTAAATGTTAGCTATTGAAACCGTTTATCCTATTTGTTAGTCGTTTTTTTCCCTTACATAATTGATTCTAACGAGTAATTGTTGATCAGTATAGGCACATAGATAGAACTAAAACAGCGACCTGAATGTTGGGTATGACCGGCTACTCTTGGAGGAGCGGGGTGTGGGTACTTTCAACAGCCGCGCATACAGATGAAATGGAATGAATTTATGTATAGTGGCGACCTTATCTACCGAGATTAGCTTATACTCTAGTCCGATTGTTTACATTGTACCTAGAGTTACATTTAGCGTACCCTTGCTCATTATTTCCATCCGTATTGTCAAATCTCAATCTGTATTTTCCTTTTAATCGATACCGATGGGGGCTTAATCAACCGTTCAGATCCGCTTTCGCCGTACTTAATATTATTCCAACTTCAATTATTTGATCCACAATCAAAACGTTGCAACCTTACTCTGAAAGTACCGAGGTTAGGTAAATCTCCTAGTCCTGTAACTTCACTCGTCTCAATATCCTAGACAGCTTTACTATCGAGCCCAAAATATTAAAGAATCAATAATATTTTTTTGTAATCTATACTTTGTGGACATCCAGTCAACAAATAATTCCAGTAAAATTATTATCCAAAACATAATGATAACAAGATAGAAGAAGGCGATTGCATCCCTTAATCAAAGGGGGATCGATCGCCTAGTTTGTTTTGGAAGCTCAGTCCTCTAATTCATTTATTATTGACCGCAAGTGGCTGTAAACCTCTTCATGTTGTTTGATTTTTATATTCCGATTTCTATAATAATGTGGTTGAGTATAGTGAAGTGTTGATTGGAATTTTTCGTGACCAAGCAACTCCATAATTGTAAAAAGATCTATTCCGGCATCTCTCATATAAGTTGCAAATGAGTGTCTACTACTATGAATGCGCATAGGAGGTAGTTTTGCTTTATTTAGAAATGTTTTAAACAATTGGTTAATATCATTTCCAGTCATAGGTTGAAATTGCCCACCTTGAACCTTAGTAAATAAAAAATGAGAAGTGTTATTCCTGATATACTCTTTGAATACTACGCCAAAGCCTTCCCTAAGTACAACAACTCTCTGTACTTTGGTTTTGGTTTTTTGAAGGAAAATCATTTCTTCGTCCGAGTTAACATCGGATGATTTTAAATTCAAAAGTTCTGATATTCGGCACCCTGTTGTAAACAATAAACCAAATAACATTAGATCCCGTATTAAATCATTGCTGTGGGAGACAAGGCTATGTAAAAAGCGGAGAAACTCGTGTCGGCTTAAAATTCGAATAGGGATAGCTTGAGGTTTATAATGACTTAATTTAAGTTTAGAATAAGGAATAATATCTGGAAAGTTTCTATTGTTTTTTAGGTACTTAAAAAAGCTTCTAACGGCGTGCGTTTTATTTGATAATAATGAGTAGCCTGACTCAGTATACTGAAATAAATACGTATCAATTACACGTGCATCGATTGCTTTATAACCAATGATATTATTGGTAGATGTCTTTAACGTATATATTTTGTCTAGCATTACCTCGGATGGTTCACATTGAAGACGTTCAGAAAGATAGAAGCAAAAGTCCAAAAGCTCTGTAGTATATTTTTTTAATGTACTATCTGATAATTTTGAAACAGCAAAATAGTTGTTTATTTCTTTATGAAAATTAATCATGATGCGGATCTCCTATCCCCATGACATTTGTCAATATCTTCTCTAGAGGAAATGGGAATTTCATAACCGATGCTTTAAGGTCCTTTGGATGGCGTTTAGTATATATACGTGTAGTTTCAATATTGTTATGTCCTAATATCTCTTGGAGATCATAGATTTCAATTCCCTCTTTTAAAGCATTTACGGCAAACGTATGCCGAAAGCTATGGATAGTATATTTTCCTTTTACCCCTATTGCATCAAAAATGTGATTTATCATATATTGAATATTGCTAACCGAAAGTGGCTGACGCTGTTTAATACACCTTTTAGTAAATAAGTATTCATTATTCCGAATATCCCACTTGTAAATGCCTGTACGTTTTAAATAATCAATGATAATTTGTTTTACTTGCGGGTACATAGGGACATAACGCTCCTTTTGTCCTTTACCGTTTCTAATGTAAATAAGATCTTCATATATGTTAAAATCTGAAATTCTTAAATTTGCTACCTCGCTAATCCTACAGCCGGTTCCTAACATAAAATATATTAATGCAAAATTGAGGAAAGGCCATTTTGACTTTTTCGCCTGTGTAAGGATCTTCGGGATAATTTCATTTGGGATATATTTTGGTAGTATTTCATCCTTTATCCTACCAAATCTATTTTTAAGATCCTCGGTGATGTATTTACGTGTATACGCATACTTTATTAGATTTCCTATGATTGCAGCATATGTGTTAATTGTTCTGGGTTTTAAATCTGATCCTTTTAAAGGCTTACATGTACCAAGAAACTCATAAAATAAATCTTCAGTTAAGTCATACATACGATACTGTGTCTGTCTAGATAGGAGAAACTGAGCAAACCGACGGAGAATTGTAATGTAATACTCAATTGTTGTAGGAGATTTTTTCTTATTCAATTTAAGTGCTGATATATAATCTTCAATAACGAATAATATAGTTTTTTCATCTCGAATTACTTTCTTACCTTCAAGAAGATTCATAAAATCTGAAAGGTTAATTTGATACATCTGTGCGATCTTTTCGGGTGTAATACTAACTTCTATATCGAAATCCATATTTATTCTCCGTTCATAATTTGATTTAGTGGATTGTGTGGAAGTGCACGCCGGAGCATTCTTTGCACACTACGGTGAATATACCACTCAGTCGAACAACGATGAAGATGGCCCATAGATGCAGAAACCTCGTCGAAATCATTTTCATTATCAAGGGCGTTAGTGGCATAAGTATGACGCAAAGCTTTTGGATTGAAGCGACGTTCATTAAAAGCTTTTTTATTTGCTCGTTCAAAAATTGATCTAATTCCATTAGTAGTGATGGGTTCTCCAAATGAATTTATAAACATATTCGTATTTGTAATCTGTAGAGAGTCTCTGATTTCAAGATATCGTTTTAAAAGCTGACTCAAGTCCTTACTTATCTTTAGTGTACGTGTACCAGATTTTCTGGAATGTATTCTGATTCGACGTTCGGTTATTATTAAGTCGTCTATCTTCAAATTAGTAATTTCAATTGGTCGGCAACCAATTTCCATAGTTAATAATATTACACACATATCCCTAAACTTAACTTGACTATTACTCTTTACAACTGATTCAATTAATGTATTTATCTGTTCGGTTTCGATGTAATCATTTGAACGTTTTCCTTGTTTTCTTAAAGCTTCAGGTATTACATAATGAATAGTTGAGATAGACTTTTCATGAAGCATTTGCAGTAACAATTTGACGGTGGATAAGTACCTATACACGGTACTTCCTTGAATTTGTTCAGTGTTCAGTTTTTCAATTAAAAATTCTTCAAAAGAAACTATCATTATCTTAGTTAGCCGATGCAATTCCAATATCGTATTAAATGAACCGTAATTGGCATAAGAATAATTGAGAAAACTAACAAACTGTCTCAAGTTCCGCATATGTGTGTCCAAAGTACTAGGAGCATAGCCTCGCCTGGAAAAAAACTCTTTAAATTCTAATGCTATCTGGGGAAAAAGAGTGTTTTTATCAATCAATGGTTTTTTTCTTGAATTCACCTTATCTTGCTTAATTTTTTTAGAAATAACCTCATTAAGCTTTAGTAACATCTGTTCCTCAGTCATTGTTGAATGATCATTAAAAATGTTTAGAATCGTTTTAACGGATATTTTTTTGTTTAATAGCTGTTCGTTTATCGTAATCGTTGGACGTTTATTTTCTAATGCCATTTAAATCACCTCTTAAATTAGTATTTCAATGTTGATAGTTTCATATACCTGTGGTAAAATTTTCATTATACTGTAGTGATTTCTTGATTGAAACTTCCTGCCAGGCGGCTTAGGGAAAATTAATTATTTTAAATGACCTCTATCTGAGGGAGAAGTGTGTACTTTTAGCCCAATTCTCAATATTGAGTAAGATATTAAGTGATGATAATTATTCCATCACTTTTTTACATTTTCATCCATTTTTGAACCAAAATTTTTCTTATGGTTTAAAAACTTTAGTTGGATAAAGGAAATCATATAGTTTAAAGCAAATTTGATGGCTTGTATTTACATGGTCTAACTTATTGATAAAGGAGGTGGGAAAAATGAGCGAAAGTAAACTTGTATACCTTATAAAGTTGTGTAAGTTAGTTATACTTCTTGAGTTTTTACATTTTCTCACTACTGTTTTTTCTTCACTGACCATGTTAATTGAAAGAAAGTCATCAAGTATTATATTCTGAAAATATATATAAAACACACTTGTATCCTTATGGATACAATCCTGATGGTTGTATAATAAAGAGATATCCTTATATTGGTGATAATGAATGAAACATGACCGAGTTAAGGATGATCCAAATTATTGGAGAAAACTTCCGATCGAAGCTTCGAAAAAATTCATACATATAGAAAATGCAAATTACCAACAAATGAGTGAGGAAAAATTCCTTGAGACAGTTATTGAGGAAAACCCATATCGCGAAAGCTTTCTGAAAATGCTGCTAAGTAGTCAGCATCAAGGTCTTTTTTTAGAAATCCTTAAAAAACTATCACTGAAGGGGAGAAGATACTTCCTTTTTAAAATTAATGGTTTTGCCATTCATAGGACTTCGAAATTATTAAATATAAGTTCAAAAAAAACTCAAAATTACTTAAATATGATGGGGAATGATGTTGAATTAATACGACATTTTGCGTTACAACATCAAATTCCGCCTTCATGGTTGGAACTAGAAAAAGTTATAGAAGAATGGGAGTTTGAGTTTATTAAGTACTTAGCGCCAAGCTCAAATGATATTGAGACTTTAATTAATAATTTGAAAAAATTGTGTAAAACTAAAAGTCAACGAATAAATGGGTTTCGCTTAGAAGGAAAAAAAGATAGCATATACCTAAAAGTTGAGTTACAAGAATCTCATATTTGTATAGATGTATATAATGATATTCATCCATTGGATTTAGGTTGGTTACAAACAAATCTTGAAAGACACTTCCATGTCCTTCTTGGCTATAAAATATCTATAATCCCTGGTCTAGAAAGAGTCTCTTTAATTTGTACAAATGGATACTCTGAAGCGATATATCCACCAGGATTTTGTTCTCATTATGTATCCAAAAGGGCACAAACTTAGAATAGTCGTTTAGAATGGAAAACCTTCTGATATCAAATAGTCAGGAGGTTTTTTTGTGTCTAAGAAGGATGATGAACACCAAAAGAACGAAAGGAAGAAGCAAGTGCTTAGAATTATTGAGGAATGGATGAGGGAAGAGGAAAGTAGAGCGCAGTGGCCAAAAGAAGATGGTGACACATATAAAAAGTGCACCTAATCACTCATTTAAGTTAATTACAAATTCAATTGCTGCTAAAAAAAGAGTGATTGCTTACATCCTAAAAATCCTCTTGCCCAAAACCGACTAAATAAAGTCGGTTTATTTTTTAATTTATTGGGAAAAGTATGAATGGGAACAGACGTTCTTTGAATAATCCGTGAGGTGCTCAAATGAAACGCGTGAAAGCAATGTTAACTAAGCAAGGAATCCTTTATCAAAACTCGATGTATTCATGCAGACAAGCATTCAGCGGTCAATGGTTTGCAATCGTTGATCATGTAGGAGAACTAGAAATTGACATATTTTATGACTCAAACAATCCAAATGGGATTTATTTGGATTCAGGATATGGATGTATTTGTTGTAATAAATTGCTACCAAATCGAATCGACGAGGTATATGAAATGGAATATTACAATCGTCTTCAAGAAATTCTTATTTTAAGAAAGAATGAGAAATAAATAATGAAAGCAGCGATTTATGCAAGAGTCTCTACGGGTATGCAAGTGGAAGGAACAAGTCTAGATGTTCAGATACAGTTATGTCTTAAAAAAGCAGATGAACTTGGTTTTAACCCTGATAAAGTCATTATTTACCGCGAAGAAGGTGCAAGTGGGGAAGATTTAGAAAGAGCAGCTCTCAATAATTTAAGAGCTGAAATTGCTACTGGAGGAATTTCACATATTATTGTCACCCATCCGGATAGACTATCAAGGGATCTGACGGATAAGCTTTTAATCTGTAAGGAGTTTGATGTTAATAGTGTTAATCTTGTTTTTGTTGATGCTGAATACAAGACCACTCCGGAAGGTATGTTATTTTTTAATTTGATGAGTGTTATAGCCCAGTATGAACTACAGCTTATAAAAAAACGTACCGTCAGGGGAAGATTAAGAGCGGTTGAAAAAGATAAAAAAATAATGCCTATGAGAGTCCCGCCTTTTGGATACGATCTTATTAATCAGCAGTTAGTAATTAATGAAGTTGAAGCAGAGGTTGTTAGGGATATTTACGAATGGTATGTAGTAGAGCATTTAACATTACGGCAAATCGGTGAAAAACTTGTTCAGATGGGCATTGAACCCAAGCGGTGTGAAAGTAAGAATTGGAGTGCCAGTTCTATTTTGAACATTCTGAGTTCAGAGGTTTATACAGGCAGATTTTATTATAACAGAAGAAAAACTAAGAAAATAAAAGGAGAGAAAACTAAAGGTGGTTCTCCTAAAAAGAAATATGAATATAGGGATCCAGAAGATTGGATTATAGTTGAAGTTAGTCCGATTATTGATAGTGTATTGTATCAATTGGCCAGGGAGCAAAAAATTAAAAACAGAAAATTATCAGGTAATACAAAGTATGAATATCTTCTTAAATCAAAATTAAAATGTGGATTGTGTGGAAGGACATGGGATTGTACAACCTATTCGGGGAAATTAAATAAAAAAACAGGTATAAAATCTAAATACACTTGTTATCGATGTCCAAATCATATCCCTCGAAGATATGGAGAAAGTGTCGAAAGATGCCCTTCTAAGACAATTCGTACTGAATTGCTTGATAATTACATTTGGAGTCTATTGATGGATGTTTTATCAAATCCTCAAGACTATATCGATCAATTATTGGAGACCTCTAGATGTGTGGTGAAAGAATTGTTACATGCGAAGGATCTCTTACAGAAAGGGTTGTTACAAAAGGAGAAAGAAATTGAAAAAGTCAAAATATTATTTAAGCATGAGGTAATACATGAAGAAGAAATGTTGAATGAATTTAAAAGGATACAAAAAGAACGTGAAGAGGTTAATGCTGAAATAAAAAAGTACGATATTCAAATCATGAAATTTAATGAGGAGGAATTATTTAATGAAAATATGAGCGTAGTAATACGCAAAGTTCAAGAATTTATTGATAGTGGTGGCAAACAGTTAGACTATGATCAGAGAAAGTATATTCTCGATACTTTGGTTGATGAGATAATTGTCCGATACAAGGAGGAAGAAGTTATGTTAACCATTGTAGGTCATATTGGCGCGTTGTCTGGTATGGACGGAGTAACCCTTCAAAAAAGTTTCCAACTTATTCGAACCGGGCCAAGGAATGAGAAAAAAATTGTGGAAATGCTTCATGATAATAGTAAAATGCTAAGAATGGAATGAGTAAATATGGATGAATTAATAGGCGAAATAGAAAAAATAGTAAAATCGATAGATAGTAACATTGAACGATCAAAAAGGATGATTGATACTCCAATAATGAATGACAATAGTCAATACTATCGATTAATGAGCCTGAGCATTTCTTTGGAGAAATGGGAATCAGTATTGAATATGATAATGAAATATCGCAATAGCAGATGTATACCAATAGAAAAGAAAAGTGAACATTTTTCGAAGATAATTGAGGTTCAAATAAAGGGGGTTCCTGGCTTTATAACAAGACCTACTATTTATTCTATGATTGAGTATATAAAACAATTAGAGTGGAAAATTGACTCACTGAATGGAATATGGAAAGAAAGGTTAACAGAAAACTAACATCATAAGGATCACAAACTTTAGACCAATTTTTATTTAGTAGAGAAGGTAATTAGCTTTTTCCAATCGTACATGCACGCTTAGGCATACGCCCACATACAATGTAACGTTCTCAGTCATTTGATTTATACGGTGTTATGCCTCAGGAGGTGGAGAAATGCTTGGATTTTTGTCAACGATAGCCATGTTCATTAAGCAGCTTTCCTTGCTGGTATCCTACGTTAAAAATAATGCCTTCCCCCAGCCACTAACGGAAGACGAAGAGATGAAGCATCTGCGGCTCATGGCAGAAGGTAACGGGCATTCAAGAAACATGTTAGTTGAACATAACTTAAGACTCGTCGCCCATATCGTAAACAGATTATGAACATGAAAAGATGTAGTATTGTTGGACAAGACATAGTGTTTCCGTATTCGACACATGTGGAGTGTTGCTCACTGTTGGTTAGGAAAGACTACTAGTTGAGGTGTATTGGCGGATAAAAGAAAGAGAGGGGCGATTAGTCCCTCCCTCAGACTGTCGATTAACCCTCATATTTAAGATCGAGGTAGCGCAGGTGGCTCGGGAACTAAACCTTCATAATAACACGTTGTATCGTTGGTACCGAACTTAAGCAAGATGCCGAGAATGCATTTCCAGATAGTGGTCAACTGAAGCCTGAAGAAAAAGCGATGCGCGATCTTTAAAAAGAACTCCGTGAGCTGAAAGAAGAGAATGAAATTCTAAAAAAGGCGATGCACTACTTCTCTAAAGGCCGGCGCTAATTTTTAGATCTATCCACAAGCACCGTAGCAAGTTCCGAGTCGCGATGATGTGCACTTTATTTCAGGTTTCAAGCAACGGTAATTATGAATGGACCCTACGTCATCTGACGTGCCATCAACAGTTACTTCATAATGTCCAACTACATCTAAATAGGTTTGGAGCATAATAGTAACGCCGGCACTGCTTCATAGAGTTTCATATAAATGTGAGTTATCTGTTCCATTACATTTTTCAGATAATGAGCTTAGAAAGCCGTATCTTAGTATAGGTTGAACCAGCTGCCTAGAGGAACAAGAAGTTCAATTCGAAGTTTCTGAATGTGTAACATACTGATAAGAATTAGGGAACGTAAATTCCAATTTCTTTAAACGCATTCAACATATCATTTACTAAGATTTGTGGATTCTCAAGACCAATATAAATTCGAACCAATGATATCGAGTCTTTTTTTTGATCAGTAGTCTGCTTAGTAACAATAATTAGACTTTCATATCCTCCCCAGCTAACCCCAATACGAAAATAAGTAAGTTTATCTCCCCAATTTCTAACAATATGATATGGTAAAGTTGTTTCGAATGAAAACAAGCTGCCTAACCCCTTCATTTGGGAGTGCACCAAACTATATTGTTCGTGAGAGGGAAGTCCGGGGTGATTTACTTTTGTTATAAAAGGTATTTGCTCAAGATATTTCGCAACATACAGACCATTTGCTTGAAGCTTCTCCATTCTCAGAGGTAATGTACGCAAACTTCTCATTACCTGGTTAGCTGTATGTGGAGTCATAATTCCCCCTAACAAAAGAAACTCATTTTTGCTTAACTTATCAATTAATTCTGCTGAACCAATTACTACCCCACCAACTAGATCACTGTGTCCACCAATATATTTTGATATTGAATGAATTACAAGGTCAATATCAAATTGTAAAGGATTCTGAAAACACGGAGAAGCCCAGGTATTATCGATAATTGTTATTGCACCGATCTTCTTAGCTAATTGAGCACAAGATTTCAAGTCTTGTAATTTAAAAACCATACTCGTAGGGCTCTCCAGATAAATTAATTTTGTATTAGGACGTACAGCAGATACTAAATTCTCAATTGATGCCCCATCAACAAATGTAGTTTCAATTCCATAATTACTCAAATAATCATTCAAAAATCTTTTAGTTACACCATATGCTTCATCAACACATATTACATGATCACCAGATTGTATCGTTGATAGGATAGCAGCTGAAATAGCAGCCATTCCCGAAGCGAAACACCTCGCTTTTTCTCCATCTTCAAGTAAAGCAAGGCGCTTTTCAAGTTCAAATACACTTGGATTATTACCTCTTGTATAAACATGATTATCTAAGAACTTAGAAGATGCCATATCAAATGCATCATGTGTTGGAAAAGTAAACAGACTGTTTTGATAAATAGGGAATGCTACGGCGCCGTGATGACGATCATCATGTGAATCGTGTACTACTGCTGTTTGATAATCCAATAATGAATTATCATATGTATTATTCTTTTTCATATAAAACCCTCTCAGTCTAACCATTGTTTGTTAATCGTAGCAAAAAACTGGTCTAGTATATCTTCGAAAAACTACAAGTTTCGGATAATTACTTATTACTTATTGAACATCTAAGTGGACTCGAATATATGTCCTCTTTTCTTATTTAATTCTATAATCATTTTATGTAATAACTTTTGTTCTTCTTCTTTAATAAGTCCTAATAAAGTAATCATTTTTTCAATCAAATAATCATTTTTATTAATATGATACTTCATCAACATATTCCTAGTTATCAGTGTGTTTTGTACAATAGTATGACACTCGTTTATAATATCTGGAGCAATAAGTTTATTTTCCTCAAAAAATTTTGCTCTTAGAAACATACACAGTTTATGCTCATATAACACATGATAGTTAACGAGGCTTGGCGAATAATTAGATTTCTTATTAAGAAATCCAACTAAGTTTTGTTGAATGAACTGATAGGAATTTAATCCACTATAAGTTTCTATAGGTGATAAATACTTTTCCAATTTGTTTATTATGCTACTTAGTTCATAGTGATATTTTTTTTTCTTAAAAGTCATACTATAAATGTTATTTAGAATAGGATCAGGGTCACTATAATTTAAAAAAGCATACTCAATGTCAGTATAACTAACAACAATGTTATTAAATTTCAGTGAGTTATCAAAAGTCATTACATTAAATGTACTTCGATGACTATCATAACCATAAATAAACAAATTGTGATTATGATTTTTATTTTTATATGCCTGAGTTCCAGGTACATAATATTTGTTGAAAAATGCATAAACATATTGATTTGAATCAATAGCTTTTTGTAGAAAATCTATTATTGAAAGGTTGAGGTCAAAAAATTCATCCCTAGTTATTGTTTCATGGTCAATTACAGGCTTATACGCACCACTTATAATGCGAGCGTTTTCTAGTGTAAATAGTTCTGGTGTATCCATGTAAATATCAATATACATACTGTAGAACCAAGGAAACAATGAATCGTAAGCAGAAATAATAGATAATGGAATACCATATGTCATTCGTCCATAAATAAGCGGATCTCTAATGGGGAGTATTTTCATTTATTAATATCCTTTCTTAATTAAAAAAGTATATTTAGTTCTATCATATAACCTGCGTGTCTGACCGTTTCGCATCTTGACAGGGAAAGCTAATCTTTCCAGCATGTGTATCATGTAGGCGACATATTGTTCTTCCATGCCAAACCGCTTTTGAAATTGAATCATTAACACCGTTTCAGACTTGGCCATTACAAAAATACCACCCTAAACATTTGTTTTCATATCCTGTCGAAGTGTTGAGTAATCAATGTTCATTGCACCAAACACAAAGTTTTCGTATTCTTCTAGAGACAAACCAGCTTCTGTTGCGTAAGCGGGGGTTGGATACTGAACCAGCACCCATCGTTTTCCCTGAGCCCGTAAGTATCCAAAAGAGACTGAGTATGCTACCAGGCGTTTCTGAATTTTTGTAGAATCAATAGAAGTCAGCTCACTCAAATGCTCTTCCGATTTGATTCGGATCATTGCATCAACATACTGATAAAGCATCTTTAAATGTTCAACCTCATTGAGTTGATCTTCACCGGCCTCTTTATAGTAGATGTAATTGATTCAAGGAATTTCAACATGAGTGATCGGATGGGCATCGCATTTGAGTATCCTTCGGTACAATTCTTTAATTAATGGTGTCGCAGGAGTGCTGCCCAATCAAAATCTTTTCTCCTTGTTTTACATGTATAGAGTAATGAAGCAATATATCGGCTAGCTTTTCGATGCTTGAATCAACCATAGCTATGCCTCCTAAAAAATTTAGCCTCTCGGCATTCACCGAAGTAGATGGGACAAGGGTTTCCTTGACTCACCCAGAATCTTCTTCTCATACTTTTGTAGAGTGCTATATTTCAGCACATTACAACTGGTAAATTATAAGGAATATGCCCGTTTCTTTGCAAAAATACTGGAATAAATGAGAAACCCTCATACTGATAAAATAAAAACGATGAAGTTCTCAATGTGCCCGCACTGGCAGTAAAAGCGAATAACGTTGTAGCGATAACTCCAAGTTCGTCACAATAATCGTAAATTGAAAGAACAGTTCGCCAACCTCGCTCGTTCCATCTTGATGACACGGCGCACTCGATCCCAACTGTCCGTTTTGTAGAGAAACTCTCGATTAGATTTTGATCAAACAACTCATCAACACTACCGAAATTTTACTCTATTCCTGTACTTTTGCTTCAATTTACGGGTGACGACGTATTAATTTCCTTCTGGACTATTAATGTACCTGGGTTTTAGTACATTTTAGTGTCGTGCTATGAATATTTCAAAGTGATTCATCCAGAATTCATCTACTCACTGCTAATTCCGTTAAGTTCAAGATAACGATCATGTTATACAATCTAAACCATCTAAAAAGTCCTGGGATCCTAACGAGTTGTCCCACAGCTCGTACAAAGATATGTTAGGATATACTGAATCTAATCTCGTTTTCGAAAATTGTCTTGGTCAGAACTGAAAGTACCAGGTTTATGTAGTGTCTTGTATTCCTTCGTCATTTACATGTCTCAAGTTGACCTCAGCGGTTTTGTCGATATAAAACTACTATAACAAATACCTACCATATTGTGGTAACGCTAGGTTATGATAAAATGTTGTTAGATTAAGAAAAAAAGGTAAGAAAGATTGGGGACGATATTTGTCGTGAATCCGTATCATATGTCGATTAATTTTACGAAGTATCCGTATGTGTATGCTTTCCAAAGAAAAACGGACGACCGTAATTTCAACATTTTTCATACGCATCAAGGAATGGAGTTTTTATATATCTATCAAGGCAATGTAAACCTGACCCTGGAGCAGACCGTTACGTGTGTAGGGCCGAGGACACTGATCTTTTTCCAGCCTTATCAGCTTCACGGCGTCCATATGGAAGTCGGTACCCCGCGTCATTGTCCTTACGTTCGCACCGCACTGCACTTTGAACCCACATTGTTCGAACGCTATTTCCAATCTTTCCCGGAATTGTTCCGGTTTTTTCAATATCTTTGGAAAAGCCGGCTACCTGTCCAAATTTTCCCTGATATCCACGAACATTCCCCGATCATCTCATTGTTTGAGGGTTTACAAGAAACACTCGGCACCCCGAATAAAAATGAGCGGCTAGAAGAGGTCGGTATTTTCTTGGTATCGTTCCTACAGCAGCTAAAAACGAATTTTTTGCAACGAAGCCAACCATATGAGGAGAACAAGAAGATGAAGCAATCCATTCATGCCGAAAACATTATACATTGGCTAGAGAGGCATTATGACCAGCGATTCGAGCTTAATAAGTTAGCAGACGATCTTCATTTGACGCCACAGCATATTTCTTCCATTTTTAAGAAAACAACTGGAAGTACGATAACTGAGTACTTAACGGTCAGAAGATTGCAGGAGGCGTGTTTGCTTCTAAAATCTACTTCGCTTTCCATCGAAGAAATCGCAACGGAAATCGGCTTCACCAATATTTCGTATTTTTGTCAATTGTTTAAAAGGAAAGTAGGCATGAGCCCTCTGCAATACCGATTGAGCGCGAAGTTTATGTGAGAAACAGCCTACCTCCATCATGGTTCACAGGCTGTTTCTCGTGTTGATTATTTACCGAATCAGTTATTGCCACTGCAACTGTGCGTGCTTTTTCCGAGTCAGTAAAAAAGATTGTGTAAACTCTTAAACCTATTAAAATCTATTGGAAATACTGGGGAGAACATATGGGATTATGGATAAAGCAACAGCTCGCGAGTATATCAAGGAGAATAATTTAGTAACACCTCAAGATGCCCAAAACGCATTGAAGAACCTATTTGCAGAGACGATCAGTAGATAAATACACATTTGGGCTACCAAAAACATGAAGTAGACAACAAAGAAACGTCTAATAGTCGAAATGGAAAGAGCAAGAAGAGAGCAGGCAGTGAATACGGTTGCATGTGGAACATCCATATTATGGATGAAATTCTTTTGCAAAGAAGCAGTATTATACGAACGTGTATCTAAAAAACTACCAGCCAAATAACCAGTGGGTTGATAAGTAGTTGGCTAATTAAAAATAGAGAAATCGTCGATATTAATTCTTTTACCAGACCTTCCCGATACATTAACTTTGAATCGGTCGGACGTATCCTGAATAGTTTACATAGATCGTTTGTTCTGTCAGTGTTGTAGTGCTTGTATTAGAACTACTCACAACTATCCAAGAGGAAACTGCATCGGTCGAAATTTGTAGCTTCCAAGAAGCTCCTGTATCTGAACAGAAATTCGTATGGTTCACTTTCCCAACTTTCACTTTAGCCACAGAAGTTCTTGTTGATAAATCCAACGAGTTCTAGACTGCCTCTGCAGCAACATGAAGGCGGGGTGTAGGCTTCTACATTGCGAGTCGTTCCAACTAAAATTTTAGCTAACTTGCCACACAGTTTCATAATGGACCTCATTTTCTTTATCTTTTTTAGCTGTACATTGTATGCATGCATAGCTATAAATTCCGGATTGTGCACTACTAAACTCATAGTCATCAAGAAGATAAAAACGTCGGAGGAGAGAGCCCGCGTTTGCTATTCTTTATCAGTCCGGTCTATTTACCTGAACTTCTTCTGCGAGGTTAAGGTCAGTATGACGTAGCAAACATTACTGTGCACAAATAAAGTCACTTAAATCCCCCGCCTCACCGAGAATACCAGCTAGTAAAATGGCAGTAATCCATTGTAACAGCAAGCATGGATTTAGCTAAAGGATTTTCTCTAATGTTCGTTGAAAATAAAGGTTTAGACTGTAGTAGTTGATTCCAACGCGGTTTTGGATTACAAAATAGACAGCCTTTGTAAACTAAGTTTAAGACTGATTGGCGAAACAAGAACATTCGTTCTGTTTTGGTGATAAGTCAAATTACCCTTAAAAGTTATTAAAGCTTTGATCACAGAAAACGGGATAATTGTTGGTGAGGAGGTATATACATGTTCCTTGGCAATTAAAGAACAATGGTTTAAGAAGGCTAAAGATAGAGGTCCAATTGAAACAGTCTTTTATGTAGATCAAGATAACCTTGAGGTTGGATTTCTCGAAGTTGGTATCGGATGTAACTGTTGCTTTCGTGTTACAAGAAGTGATATTCCATTAGACATGCTAGAATTATATTTTGAACAATTTGCTAAATTGAAATGTCACTATAGTCAGAAATTCAAACTATAAGACCGCTCTAAAGAGAGTCGGAGTCAAAGTAGCTTATTACGATTCTGATGTTTCCTAATCCGTAGAAATAAATTAGTTATGTATAAAACTGACGAGGGTGAAAAAATATATTACAAACGGATACAAGAACTCCATATTTTACGAACGGGGCTACAAAAATGAAAGCAGCGATTTATGCAATATAATTGATTCTAACGAGTAATTGTTGGTCCATCGTCTATCAAGGCACATAGATGGAACTAAAACAGCGACCTGAACGCTGGGTATGACCGCTACTCTTGGAGGAGCGGGGTGTGGGTACTTTCAGCAGCCACGCATACAGATGAAATGGAATGAATTTTTGTATTGACTGATCGCAGTTTTGGTTTAATTATCTTAAAGAACCGAGTACGACGGAAGATGATGGAATCACAAGCCGGCGAACTTTGTATAGACATTATGCTCTAGGAGTTATTACCGAACTGCAACAATTAGGATATCCTGGTGTGAATAGGAAAAGGCGGTTTTCCTTGGTCATTATAGGGGGATGAAGCGAGCTTTTGGTTTTCAACCCAATGTGCATGATTTTGCAAAAATATTCGATGAGAATGAACGAGCTGTGAAGCGAAAGTACAACCTGGATGATTCAGAATTCTATTTATGTAGGGCATCTTCGTGATAGCTTTAAAAAGTCGAAATTAGTACGGATGGAGACAGAGTGGTGTTAACTGATTTGGAGGAAGTCGATATCTTTATTGCTCTACATACGAAGAGTACATTAAGCAAAATATATGTTGATTCTCTTGGTCATTATAATAAAATAGAAATAAGTGAGCGTTATAAAACAAATAATGAAACACTTAATTCTTTTGAGCATGTTATCTATTCAAATAAATAACTATTGTTCCTTATAGTACTGTCAAGAATTCTGTGTAAACTTCTTTATAAGGTAACTCCGAGGTCCAATCCGACCCAGGAAAAACATGGATAATTGAAGCAACATTTGTCCTAAGTTTTGGACTCGCCCTATCCAATTGTGGGTGACGTCCTAGTGACCTGATAGAGCATGTTCAAAAGTGTCTCATAACTTTGAAAGATTCTTTTACCGTTAGTCACTTTACGCAGCTCAGGTGGATACTTGAAGAAGGAGCGAGCTCATCCCAATTGCTTCGCCACAAGCGGATAATGAGTAGGTATTTAGCTCCCCAGGTTTCTTGGATGCGGTCCAATTCTAATAGCCCATTTCCTCTGTCACCCCTTTGTAGATCGGCTTCAAATCTGCCGTCACTTTCTAGAGATCCTTGTAGGATACGTAACGTGTAAAGTTGCAGATTTGGTGGATGATGTATTTTTGAATCTCGGCTTTTGGACAGCAAGCGGAGATCGCCTGAGAGAACCCCGTTAGGTTATCCACGCAGGAGATCAGAATGTCCTCTTCGTCTCGGTTTTTTAGATCGTTCAGTACACTCAGCCAGAACTTGGCCGATTCATTTTCGCCAATCCACATGCCCAGCACGTCTTTGTTGCCATCCAGATCAATGCCAATAACCATGTAGGCTGCTTTATTCACAATGGCTCCGTACTGCTTAACCTTGAAGTGAATGGCATCCAAGAAGACAACGGCATACACGTTCTGTAGGGGGGGATTTAACGCATTCCTTGATGAGCGGCACAACTTTGTTGGTTACATTCGAGATAATCGTAGGGGATACCTCAATGCCATACAGATGGTTCAAATGATCATGGATGTCTCGGGTACTCACGCCTTTAGCATACATAGCAATGATTGGTCCTCAATACTGGTGACGGTGGACTGATGTTTTTTGATAATAACCGGTTCAAACTCGGTGTTTCGGTCACGTGGGATTTGGATATCAACATCGCCGTATTCACTGGTCACCGTTTTCTTACTCTTTCCATTCCGGCTGTTGGTTGTCGCTTTATTCTTCACGTCATACTTCTCGTAACCAAATTCTGTGTCTAGTTCAGCCTCCAGCATCGACTGAAGCGTTTCAGCGAACAACTCCTTGAGTGCCGACTGAACATCATCCATGGTCTTGAGATTATTTTCTTTTACAAATGCCTTCACTTATTTGTTACTGAATCGAGCCATTGCAGCCATCCTCTCAAACCAGCCTTTCTTTCATTTTAAGAATTTACACAATTGATTTTACAGACTCGAATAGACAGACTATGAATTTTATATAACAAGGTTTTTACTGCTGAACAGGCACACATAGGCAGTCGCCCACATAGAATGTAACGTTCTCAATCGTAGAGATGGTGAACGTGCATGTATAAGGAGGTGGAGTAATGCTTGGGTTTTTGTCAACAATTGCGATGTTCATAAAGCAGCTTTCTCTATTGGTGTCCTATGTTAAGAATAATGCTTTCCCTCAGCCTCTGACCGAAGAAGAAGAGATGAAACATTTGCAACAGATGGCGGAGGGTAATGCATATTCACGGAATATGCTTGTTGAACATAATCTTAGACTTGTCGCCCATATAGTGAAAAAATTTGATAATACGGGGGAAGATCTTGAAGACCTGATTTCTATTGGGACAATTGGATTGATTAAGGCTATTGAGAGCTTCCAACCGAATAAAGGTACGAAGTTAGCTACATTTGCTGCTCGTTGTATAGAGAACGAAATACTTATGCACCTTCGCAGTCTGAAAAAAACGCGAAAAGACGTCTCCCTGCATGACCCGATCGGGACGGATAAAGAAGGGAATGAAATTACGTTGATCGATATACTCGGCTCGGAAGCCGATGACGTCGTGGAGAAGGTGCAGCTGAAAATCGAGAAGAGCAAAATCTATCAGAATCTCGAAATCCTGGATGACCGCGAAAAAGAGGTCGTCGTGGGCCGCTTCGGACTTGAGGCGGGTGGCGAGGAGCGGACGCAGCGGGAGATTGCGAAGGAGCTAGGCATATCGCGGAGTTATGTCTCGCGGATCGAGAAGCGGGCGCTGATGAAGCTGTATCATGAGTTTTATAAGGCAAAGCGTTAAGGAATATTTAGAACCATTCCTAGAGAAATAACTGGAATGAAGATCCCTTTTTTGGGGGGGGGATTGTAAAAGTCATTTTAATTCTTGTGAAATGAGCTCAGTGCCATGTTGGTACTGGGTTTTGTTTTATAATTAACAGAAATTAAAAGAGTTAGAAACATTTCTGCACTCCGCGAAAAAAAATATCCAACTCATGAACTCATAGAATTCTAGTTCATTCATGAATTGGTTTGTTCTACTTACTTTATTGAGTTAAGAAGAGCGCCTAACGAGCCGGAACTCCTACCGATTGCTGTTTTTACAGGTTCTCTACAATTTTTCAGATTAGAGGATCATCCAAGAAGATCGGGTGAATCTTGCCAATAAGTGGTTTCGGGGGTTTTAATCCGTAAGATCCACTTCCAGATTCTTCTCTATTATCTCGCATTCGGAATCATCGGTTAGTTGCTGGGACTGTGTATGAGGTGCTCAAATCCGTTGTTTGACAGTATATCGAGAAGACCTTGGAAAAATAGAAGACCATTACTATGGAAGCCACTTTTAGCTGGCAGGATCCGAAGTACAGGATATAATGTCAAATCATACCGATAAAGTGAGATTTTTGAGTCATCCCTTGCGCTCTCATTTTTTTTGCAATATATAGCACTATCTAATTAACAAGGCTCAGCTGTAATGTTTCAGTTGAAAAAAATCAATTTCATCGAACGAATATCTTCCCCAATTAGAAAAATTCTATTGCTAGAACAAAGTTAGTATATCAAATTATTTTGTCAAATTTCTGTGTTTTCAAACAAGTGATTACAAAATTCGAGGTTAAATGTGGAAAAATATTGACTTAAATTTATTAATAGGTAAAATCAGGATATGGAGTAAAAAATGGGTTATATCTTTTGGGTTATTAATGCCGCTTAGAAAAGAATAAGTTATATTCTTTAGATTCAACGAAGCATTTAGATTAGTATGTCGTGGATTTGAAATAGGGTATTTTAATGGCAGGATTAGCATAGTTGCAGCTGAGTGACAGTAATAAATCTTCGATTCACTTACCACAAAGGAATCGAATCGATACAACGTATCTTTACCGGAGAAAGATTGTTTTGTCGCTTGTTAACAAACAAAACCAGTTCTTTTAGTAGAATAGAAGAAAGAAAACAAGATGAAACAGACAAACAGAAATAGGTAACCTTAGTTTTTCTTGAAATCGCGATTTTTAATTCTTCAAATGCTGGTGTAATTTCTTTCAAAAGGCCAAATGGATAGTTCGTCTAATGACATCAAGCATTTTGTTGAATTTAAAGAAATAATAATAAATAATGCTCAAGAAAACATATAAAAAGCTAATGTGATTACCAAAAAGACCCACTATGATAAAAATTTAAAAAATTGATATTAAATTTTATGATTTTATTAATCTATGATTATATGAGAGGGAGAATATGATGGGATATTTACAGGAACTACAGATTGATCAGTTTCCAAGAATCACTAAAAATATAACACCATCATACTGTTTTGACGATTGCATTGCTACATTTGCAACTTCAATGGGGATTGATTATGAATTAGTTTATCTTGATGCATTAATGATGTGGTTTGATAGTGGAAAAATACACGAAGGCTTAGGTAAAAGTATAATAAATGACTATGATATAACTGTTTCGTTTGAGAAGTACACAAATATAGGAACAAATAAATATTCAGGTGATTATGATTATTATTTTAATGACATTATAGAAAAAATGCATTCAGGAAGTGCTATTTGTATATCAATATTGGGTTATTATTGCCCTTGGGATTGGAGATACCAAGAAATTAAAGATGGTGCGCATGCATTTTTTATTACAGAATACGATGAGATTAATGATCTCTATACATGCCTCGATCCATATTATGATAAGAAAGACATCTGTTTGCCCGGAGAAAATATTAGAAACGGATTTCAATCATTCCGCGAATTCTTTTTGACGAAAAATACCAAATGTTTTCCGAGAATGACATTGTTAAGAGATGTATTAACCGATATCAATTTTAGACAGACAATCGATTCGTTTAAAGGTCTTGGTGAGGGGATTAAAAATAATTTTCAGTTGAACATAGAAATAGAAGAATTTGATGAGGAAAATGATTATGCTATTGATGAAATACATGGAAAGATGTTTCTAAATCAAGAGTTGAAAGAAATGGTACATAATTGTGTGAGATTTTCTGTATTGTTGAGTAAATTTGCTGAATGGTATCCCGTGTATGAACAAGAGTTTTTGACAACTGGTATTGAAATGAAAATAATTGCTGAAAAGTGGGAAATGATAAGATTTCAATTATTAAAAATGTTGTTTGCTTCTAATTATCAAAAAGTTTCGGAATCAATTTGCCGACGAATTTATATTTTGGTTGATGAGGAAAAAGAGCTAATTCAAAAAATTTTAAATATTGTAAATCGAAAAAATGAAGTAAAAACAATTAATCAATCTGATGTTTACAATTCAGGAGCCAATGAATATATAGACCTTGATAAATATTTTAATAATAAAGGTATTAGCACACCAAATTCACAAATAGCCGACTTCAACGGAATTGGTGAATATGTTTTAGAACAATCTTTGAAAACTATTAGTAGTGATTTTAAGCTTCCAGATTATAAAAGTATTAACTATGATAACATATCTTGCATGCAACAGATTATTAGTGTTGAAAATGTTGATTACTATACTGAAGTTCTACTTTTGGGTTGTTCTGAATGGGGATCATATAAAGATTATTTTATTATTATATATGATGATGATACTTTTGATAAAATCTTGGTGGAATTATATGATTGGACGCCGAATTCGTTAGATGACTTAGAATATTTAGAGTTGGTACAGTGCGAAAAAACAATATTTGGAGAGATTGTTGAAGAGAATATAACAGAAAAGTGTTTTATTTACATACTCTCTCGAAGAATTAATGCACAGAAAAAGGTAAAAGCAGTTAAACTTCCAGAGTGTGAAAATATGCATATATTCGCATTAACATTGAAATTGACTAAAAGTGAGTTGAATTTATGAATAAAAGTAATGTGAATGATAATTTTCTCAATATTAAAACTGATGTAGAAGATAGAATTTCTCTTCCATATAGAAAAATATTTTTGAATATGTGCCTACAAGTTATTTATTCTTGGAAAATTTGTTTACAAAATATCCATTCGATGCAGATGATCATTTAATTGATTTTGGTTGCGGCGCAGGTCGGGTACTTATCACTGCAGCTTATTATTCATGCAAACATCTGACAGGATTTGAAGTAGATACTGAAAGGTATAGCATACTACTTGAGAATGTTGAGAATATATGTATTGACTACAGCAAATAAATTTTTTTCTTCAATCCTTTTCATTTGAAAGTATACATAAAAGTATTAGTTGCAATTCATGTTTCTTTACTCAGAAATAAAAGAAAGATAACCATATTCTTATATCATCCGATGGACAGCACATTAAAGTACATAGATTCTCTTGGGAAATACCAAAAAATAGAAATCACTGAGCGTATTAAATCAAATATTGAATCGATTAATTCTTTTGAGCATGTTATCTATTCAAATTCTGAATTATAGAATAGTTGGGTAATAGAGAAAATGGAGGACAATATTTATGGAAACTATTTTTACTGAATTAGAATCGAACGTACGGAGTTATTGTAGAAGTTTTCCCAAAGTATTCGGTAAAGCTAAAATGTGTGAGATGTATGATGAAGATGGACAGAGATATTTAGATTTTTTTTCCGGAGCGGGAGCACTAAATTATGGACATAATAATCCTTATATTAAAGACAGTCTTATGAATTATCTTGAAACTGATGGTATACTGCATGCTCTAGATATGTTTACTGAAGCTAAAAGAACGTTTCTTGACATATTTAAGGAATATGTTTTAAATCCTAAAGGTTATGATTATAAGGTTATGTTTTGTGGTCCTACTGGTACTAATTCAGTGGAAGCTGCGGTTAAACTTGCACGTAAAGTAAAGGGTAGAGAAACAATCTTTGCTTTTTCTGGAGCCTTTCATGGAATGACATTAGGAAGCCTATCATTAACAAGTAATATTGAATTAAGAAAAGGGGCAGGTATTCCACTAAATAATGTTGTATTTATGCCATTTCCATACGGATTTAACGCATCTTTTGATACTATCGGTTATATAGAAAATATCTTAAATGATGATCACTCAGGAATTGAAAAACCAGCTGCAATAATTGTTGAAACAATACAGGCAGAAGGAGGTGTAGTTGTTGCATCGTCCGATTGGCTGAAGCGCTTAAGAGATATGTGTGATCAACATGACATATTGTTAATATGTGATGAAATTCAGGTAGGGTGTGGAAGAACTGGAACTTTTTTTTCTTTTGAAAGAGCGGGTATTGTTCCAGATCTGGTGACATTATCAAAGTCGATTAGTGGTTTAGGATTGCCCATGTCACTTCTTTTATTCAAATCGGAATACGATATATGGAATCCAGGTGAACATAATGGTACTTTTCGCGGTAATCAGCTTGCTTTTGTATGCGGCTCAGCTGCTCTTGAGTATATGTATAAAGAAGATTTACTTAATGCAGTCAAGATTAAGGAAGAATTCTTGGTCAATTTTATAGAGCATGAAATATTGTCATCTTATCCTTTACTTAAGTATAGGGGAAAGGGATTAATATATGGAATTGATTTTAGTAGAGTTCCTGAAAAAGATGTTTGCTTTAAAGTTGCAAGAAAATGTTTTGAAAGAGGATTAATCATTGAAAGAGCTGGAAGAAATGATAGTGTTCTAAAAATATTGCCACCATTGGTTATAACTTTGGCAGAACTAAAAGAGGGACTCTCCAAGGTAAAAGAATCGATTGATGAAGTTTTTTGTGATAATTTCTAAAAATTATCATGAAAGGGGTGAAGATAAATGTTTCAACTAGGAATTATCGGTGGAATGGGACCGTTAGCAACAGTAGAGTTTGTTAGAAGAATTATAAATTATACTGACGCAAATTGCGATCAAGAGCACATCGATATTTGTGTTTTGAATGTCCCTAAAATTCCGGATCGTACCGAAGCAATAATTCATTATGGAATATCACCTGTTAAGGCTATAAATAAATGCTTTGTCGATATGGTAACTCTTGGTGTGAAATCTGTAGCTATACCATGTAATACAGCACATTATTTTGTTAATGAGTTTTCATATCCATCAGAAATCAATTTTATTAATTTGATTGAAGAGACTGGGATATTTTTGAACTCATTACGTCTTACTAAGAAAATATGTGTTTTAGGTACTCAAGCTGTAGCTTATTCAAAAATATTTAATATAAACATTAAGCAAGGGGTATTATGTTATCCAAATGATGTTGAGCAGAAGGTATTATCAGAGATTATTATAAAAATTAAGAGTGGAATTAAGCATGACGATTTAATGAATGAGTATAACGACATGTTAAGACTTATTTACAATAGAGTTAATGGTTGCATTTTTTTGATAGCTTGTACCGAGATTTCTGGATTTTTAGAAGTCACTTCTAAATATTATAAATGTCTTGATACTATGGATATTTTGGCTATAAGTTCAATAATAAAATGTGGCTATAAACTAAATAGAAAGAATTTGCAGGAATTTTATCTAGAAACAGACAGTGGATGCTTTCTAGAATATTATTGAAAAGGAAGGATATAAAAATGAAAGAACAATTATTAAGACAAATTGAAAGCGTTGTTAAAGACAAGAATATTACAATTGAAAGTGAGATATTAGGTATTTTAGACTCTGTTACCTTTATCAAAATTATAGTAGAGATAGAAAAAACATATGGCATTGAATTTGATGATGATAAGTTGCTATTATCGGAATTTCCATCTATAGGGTCATTAATTAACTATGTAGTGTCTAAAATTGAACTTTTAAATGCATAGATGAAAAATGAGTAAATTATTTTTTGTTGGTATTACAGATACAATTGATAAATCAAAGTTTAATTTATTGCAAAATTTAGTGTCGAATGAAAAACAAGAAAAAATTAAACGGTTTAGGTTTGATATAGATAAAAAATTAAGCCTATATTCCGAATTGCTTATAAGAATTATAGTGTGTCGAAATACGGATATTAAAAACCAAGATATTGTTTTTGAAAAGACATACTATGGTAAACCTATGTTAAGAAATCTTTCTGAATTTCATTTTAATATATCACATACGAGAAATGCTATTGCTGTAGCTATATCAGACTATCCAATTGGAGTGGATATAGAATCAATAAAGAATGCAGAGATGGATATAGTAGAAAGATTCTTTAATATTGATGAATTTTCATATATTACTGAGAATACTTCTGATCAGGATAAGCGTTTTTATGAAATTTGGACCAAGAAGGAAGCCTATATTAAATACATTGGAAAGGGATTATCAATGAGTTTGAATTCCTTTAGCTCATTAGATCATAAGATTCCCTCTTATTTTTACAATATTAATGGAGCAGAATATGTAATTTCTGTTTGTAATGGTACGCAAAAAAGCGAATTAATTGAATTATCAGAGCTAGATATAGAGGAGATGTCTATGCCTTTATTAGTGTAAGGCACTTGTTTGAATTATAACACTCTTATTTTCTTTGGTTTTATATAAAAGACTTTGTATACGTTTATTTAAGGAAGTTTTCTTTATATCTGAATTGTCAAAAAAATTAAGATAAATTTCCTATTTAATTAAAATTAGCATGGGAAATAAATGAAGTGAAATGAAGAGGACTGAAGGAAGGGAAATTATGAAAAAAAATGATGAAAAAAACACACATGGTTTTTTGAGTAACTTGATATTTATGATACGCGAACAATGGAATTTTGAAAAAAAAGGGGTCATCATACCTTTTATTAGGATTCCTTCGGATATTGCAGTAGCGTTATTGGGTGTTTTATTAACAAAAGTTGTACTTGATGCAATAACGAAATCAATTCCTGCATATGAATTTCTTGAACAAATTGGTCTATTGACAATCCTATTGATGATTTTGTCATATGTTAGCTATTATACAGAGCAAAATATCTATATGAATTCAGTGAAAATATGGAATCTTCATTTTTATCTCAAAAAAGATTGGAAAATAGTTGATATGGATTATCCTCTATTTGCATCTCCTGCTGGAAAAACAAAGATTATGAAATCACATCAGGCTTTAAACAGGAATATCTATGTAAATATGGTTTCTTTTTACCCACATTTTGTTGAGTTAGTCAAAAATCTCTTTGGACTTTTTTCATTTTGTGCAGTATTGGTATTTCTCAATCCAATTATTATATTACTTCTTATACTAAGTTATGTTATTCATGGGCTGGTTGTATTATATATCGAAAAATGGGAACATAAAACAAAAGATGAACGTGCAATAATAGACCGTAAACTGGATTATGCCGTGCATTGTACGAGTGATAGTTCCGTTGCTAAAGATATTCGTCTTTATAATATGAAGAGCTGGATAAACACAATAGCACAAATTTTTTTGAATGAAAAACTTAGTTGGCAAAATAAAATTGCATCTAAACATTTTTTACAATCTCTGCTTGAAACCCTGTTGATATTTTTACGTAACTTTGGCGCTTATATTTACCTAATATGGAAAGTTATGAAGGGTGAAATGACTATTGGAGACTTTGCCTTGTATTTTGGTGTTATTACAGGATTTGGACAATGGCTTGAACAAATTATTCAAAGACTTCGCAAATTATCAACAGCGAATCATAAGGTAGATGATTATAGATATTTAATGGATACAGAAGATATGATGAGACGAAATAAAGGTGCTTTATTACCACGATTAGATGAACCAATTGAAATTGTGCTTGAAAATGTTAGCTTCAAATATGTTGGCAATGATGATTTTATTCTTGAAAAGATTAATTTGAAAATTCATAAAGGTGAACGACTTGCAATAGTTGGCTCAAATGGTGCTGGAAAAACAACATTGGTAAATCTTATTTGTGGACTCATTGAACCAGTTTCAGGACGTATCTTACTAAATGGTACGAATATCAACGAATTTAACAGAGACGAGTATTATGCGCTAATTACTGCAGTGTTTCAGAAAGTATGTTTGCTACCAGCAAGCATTGCAAAGAATATTGCTTTACGGTGTGACAATGAAATTGATTGGGGTAGACTTTGTGAAAGTGCTGAAGACGCTGGTATTAAGGGGAAAATTGAAAGTTTGCCAGATGGTTTTAATACTAATCTTGTGCCGTCAGTGACTGAAAATGGTGTGGCATTCTCAGGAGGAGAGAATCAGAAATTATTGTTAGCACGAGCACTTTATAAAGATGCTCCTTTGCTAATCCTTGACGAACCGACAGCGGCACTTGATCCTATTGCTGAAAATGAGATGTATCTAAAATATGATGATTTGACAAAGAATAAAACATCAATCTACATCTCACATAGACTTTCTTCAACACAGTTCTGCGATAGAATAATTTATCTAGATAATAAAAAGATAGTGGAGACGGGAACACATGATGAACTTATGACACTTGGCGGAAAGTATAGACAAGTTTACGATGTTCAAAGTCAATATTATCGAAGTGATGAAGAGGAGAAAGCAGTATGATAAACAAAAGTATAAAAAAAGATCTAAAATTGATAAAGCGTGGTTGTAGTATTATTAGACAGCTTTCTCCAGGTCAAATTGAATTAAGTCTCTTTAAGTCAGTTTTAAACGCACTTATTCCTTATATTTCGATATACATGTTAGCAGTAATTATTGATGAACTAACGCAAAATAGAAATACTACGTTACTTGCAGTCTATGTAGGAGTAACATGTGGTGGAACACTACTGCTGATGGTGTTATCAAATTTAATATCAAAAAAGGTTGCAATAAAGGAAGGAATGTTTGAAGCACGTTTTGAAAATTACATGAATGATAAGAAATTATCTATGAATTTTTCGCAACTAGAAGATCCAAATATTACACAGCTACGAGAAAAAATTATTGCAGGTATGTTTGCAACTGATGGAGGCATAACTGCTATTGTTGGTAGATTAACATCTATTGTTGAAGGTCTAGTCTCTGTAATAATTGCTATTATAATATCATATGGAGCAATTATGGCAACTGATTCTACGGATAGTCAAGTTATAAGTGTAGTGAACTCTGGATGGTTTTCGCTTTTATTAATATTAGCAATAGTTATCTGTATTTTTATAACAGTGAAAAATTCAAAAAAAGTTGATAAGAAAGTATTTGAGTTATATCAAGATGGTGCAACGAATAATGGGTATATTGAATATTATCATTATATTTATCTTGAAGATGACCATGCGGGTAAAGATGTCAGGATATACGATCAAAAGAAGCTTATTATAGATGAGGTACTTAAAAAGGGAAGACTACCATGGCTTAAAATTGTTAATGGAACATATAGACTGCATCAGCAGTATTTTAGTGTAAATCTAGTGATTTCAGTATTTATTGGGGGATTAGTTTATATTTTTGTTGGACTTAAAGCTCTTGCAGGTACTATTAGCCTTGGAGCCGTTACCAAAACATATGCTGCAATAGCTAAGCTAGCTGTTGCTATTGCAGAATTATCAGTTTCAATTTCACAAATTAGAAGTAACAATAATTATCTTGAATTACTTTTTACTTATCTTGATTTACCTGTGGAATTGAATGAAGGTAAAGAAATTCTTACGGTAAACAATGATGAATGGGAGATTGAGTTCCATAATGTATCATTCCGTTATCCATCTAGTGAGAAATATGCATTGAAAAATATATCAATGAAAATATCCTCAAACAGTCGTACAGCAATAGTAGGAATGAATGGCTCGGGTAAAACAACAATGATAAAGTTGCTTTGTCGACTTTATAGTCCTGAATCGGGGTATATAACGTTAAATGGAAAAGATATTAAAGAGTATGATTACGATGCATATTTAAACAATTTTTCAGTTGTATTTCAGGATTTTCAACTTCTTTCTTTTTCGATAGGGCAAAATGTGGCAGCATCAAAAGAATATGATGAAAATAGAGTATGGAGTGCGCTTGAGATGGCAGGAATTGACGATAGAGTACGTACACTACCATTAAATTTGGAACAATCTCTATATAAAAGATTTGAAGAAAACGGAATTGATATTTCAGGTGGAGAGGCACAGAAGATAGCATTAGCGAGAGCTGTCTACAAGAATGCGCCATTTGTTATTCTGGATGAGCCAACAGCTGCACTTGATCCAATTTCGGAAGCTGAAGTGTATTCAAAATTCAATAATATGGTTGGTAATAAAACTGCTTTATTTATTTCGCATAGACTTTCTTCTTGCAGGTTTTGCGATACAATAATGGTTTTTGATGAAGGACAGATTATACAAATCGGAACGCATACTGAATTATTAACAAATCTAGAAGGAAAGTATTATGAGCTATGGAATGCACAGGCACAATATTACCAAAATAAACAAGAAGATAGCACTGACTTAAATCACATAGATGATAATGAGTACTCAAATATTTAAAAACGAAATATTTGGAATAAATATGACATAAACGTTCACAAAGATTTTAGGTTCTTATGTAGCTGTGTGTGAACACTAACAGGAATTGATACATGTACATACAATAAGCAACATTCAAGTCATGTATAAGGGTGCTAACTTCTGATGGGTTAGTAAAAGACCAACAAAATAGTCGTATTTCGGTGTAAAGGGGTACCGTTCGCTTCTAACCATATATCCAGCTATTCCATTTTAAGCTCGTTTCATCGTCAAAAATTCTATATGTCGTAGGGAATAATTAATTCAACAAAAATCAACCGGAGGGATAATAATGAATAACTTCCTGCCAAACGCAAAAAGAGCGATTATTGAGCCAATAATGAATAGTCACCCCCAATTAATGATTCGTCCGATAAATTCAGATGAAAACTTACTTTCTTGGGTTAAGGAAAATCGAAACTATATTCAAAGCACTTTACTCTCAGCAGGAGGAATTTTATTCCGGGGTTTTCCAAACATTTCACTACAGGCTTTCGAAAGTGTGATGGAGGAAATCACACCAGTACTGGAAGAGTACAATGAGAGATCTACACCGAGAAGTGAAGTGAAGGGGAAAATCTACTCCTCTACTGAATATCCGGCAGATCAGAGAATCCCCATGCATAATGAAAATTCATATGCCCATACATGGCCTTTAAAAATCTGGTTTCATTGTGTTCAGGTAGCTATTGTAGGGGGAGAAACTCCAATTGCCGATAGTAGGAAGGTATATCAACTCATAGATCCCTCGATTCGAAAGCGATTCGCTGAGAAAAAGGTGTTATACGTCCGTAATATGGGAGGAGAATATGACTTACCTTGGCAAACTGTCTTTCAAACCGATAATCCCAATTTCGTCAATGAATACTGCAGACAGGTTGGAATAGAAGTCGAATGGAATGGAACTGATCGTATTCGGACTAAATCTACTCGCTCTGCGATTGCCAAGCATCCTATAACAGGGGAAGATTTATGGTTCAACCAAGCTCACCTTTTTCATATATCGAGTTTGCAACCAGAGATTAGAGAGTATTTAGTTGACACTTTAGGAGAAGAGAATTTGCCAAGGAATGTTTATTACGGAGACGGATCTAAAATCGAAGATTCGGTTTTAGATGAAATTCGTGAGGTATATGATGAAGTTAGTCTTACGTTTCCTTGGGAAAATGGAGATATTTTACTACTAGATAACATGTTGAATACTCATGGTCGAAATACTTTTACAGGTATGCGAAAAATTGTAGTGGCAATGGCAGAACCTTGGAAGGATTATGGTATTTAATGCTATTTAAAATCTTCAGCCTTTGAGAATGATTCTTGATATTAATTAATTTGAGATTAGAACGAAAGAGCACCTCATGTAGGCTGGGTTAGGAAGCTAACTGCTTCATTTCACTAATAATAGAGAGCGCTTACTATGAGGTATGAGCAAAAACGAATGAAGAAGAATCAACGAATTCTGCAAACATACATGCTATGCATCAAGTGAATTCCATCATTATTGGGACTGGTTCGTAAGGCTCAGTTACAGAGGGTGGACTAATAGATCATAACTGATGCTCATTTATGAATGAACTCATCATCGATAACGGAAGCACGGAGGACGCGATTTTTACTGTAAGGGTATAGACCCAGTAATGAAGCAAGAAGCGGCAATCACCCCTTGAGAGGTAGAATGAAAGAATGTGAGAGCGTATCCAGTATGATAAAGGAGTATAAGAGGAATAGTTGTGAATATCCAAAGTGCAACTCGATTATCTACATATAGGAATTTAAGGAGTATATCCTTATTCCATCCACCGGCTTTACTTACAGAAAATATCTCTACTTGATGGTATCCCCATCTCATGAGTTAGTAAATGATGAAATAACTGGAATGAACGACATAAGCGAGAAAATATTACCTTATAGTAGGAGGGTTTAAAGTGAATTTTTTAATAGGGGATTTTGACAGTAATATAATTAGCGAAACAAAAAAAGCTGATATATCGGTTCAGAGGGACTATTGGGTTAACGAATTCAGCGGCGAAGTACCGGTTATGGACATGCCGACAGATTATCTACGGCCGAAGGAACGGAGATTTTGCGGGGCAAAAACAGCACTAGGGACAGGGAGAGAGCTTAGAGAAAAGATAAAGAAGCATGCGGAAGAAACAGGAACAACGGAATACATGATATTTCTATCGGGCGCCATGATACTTCTGAGCAAGTACAGCAGACAGGAAGACATCGTAATTGGAAGTCCTATCAGTGCACGAACACATAAGGATACTGAGGGTATGCAAGGGATATTTGTAAATACGCTTGCAATGAGGGGGGCACCAGAGGGGAGTAAGACATATGAAGCGTTTTTGGAAGAAATAAAGGAAAAATGCTTAAGGGCATATGAGAATCAGGAATATCCGTTTGATGAACTGGTGGAGTCCTTAAAGGTAACGAGGGATATGTCCAGAAATCCGCTGTTTGATGTCATGCTAACCCTGCAAAATAATGAAAAAGCTAAATATCACCTGAATGGCATCAAGGTTGATTATATTGATACGGAAGTTGAGATATCAAAGTTCGATTTAGAATTTAATATATATGATGTAGATAATAGATATGGGATAACATTATCTTACTGCACTGACCTATATAAGAAAGAAACAGCAGATCTGATGCTAAGTCACTATAAAGTGATACTGGAACAGATAGTAGAGAACAGGTATAAACAGATCAAGGAAATAGAAGTGATCACAGAAGAAGAACGCAGCAAGATCCTTGGTGAATTCAATGATACACAGATTGAATATTCAAAGGATAAAACCGTGATTGACCTCTTCGAAGAACAGGTGAAGAAGACTCCTGATAACATATCGGTAGTTTATAATAACGAAAAACTAACATACAGTGAATTAAATAAGAAGGCAAATCAGGTTGCAAGAAAACTTCGCGAATTTGGTGTAAAACCTGATGATTTTGTTGCAGTTATTGCTGAGCGGAGTCTTGAAATGATAATCGGCATCTATGGGATATTAAAGGCAGGAGGGGCGTATGTACCTATAGATCCAGACTATCCGGAGGAAAGAATTAAGTATATGCTGGAGGATTGTTCTCCAAAAGTAATTATGACAGTTAGGGTAGTGAAATCATTTAACTCAAATACCCCAGTCATTAATATAGGTGATCAACAAGTATACAATAATAAGGATGATGAGAATCTACAGATAATTAATAAACCAAGTGATCTTGCTTATTGCATTTATACATCAGGAACAACTGGGATACCAAAGGGCGTACTTATTGGGCATGGAAACCTTGTAAATTATTGTTCAAATAATAAAAAAAACGTAATGCGCATAGGTTTTGAATCTGGATACAAAAAAATAGTTTCAGTAACCAATTATAGCTTTGATATTTTTGGTACAGAAATCTGGCTGGCTTTATTAAATGGTATGACAGTATATATTGCAAGTACTGATTCTCTTAGAGATGATAAATATTTTAGTCAATTAATAAAAAATAATAACATCGAAATTTTACAGACCACACCTAGCCTCATAAGATCCTTGTTGTCCAACGAATGGAGAGAATGTTATGAAAGTCTTAAATTAATATTGTTGGGCGGTGAAAAAGTTGATCAAACCATTGCCGAGTCGATTTATAAAATGACAAATGCGAGTCTTATCAATGTATACGGGCCAACCGAAACAACAATTTGGTCAACTTGCTTTTTAACTGAAAAGGCCATAAAAAAAAATATTCCAATCGGTAAGCCGATTTCAAATACAACAATATATATATTAAATGACAAAAAACTATGTGGAGTAGGGATGAGGGGAGAACTGTGCATTGCAGGTGAGGGTGTTTCGCGTGGATATTTGAACCGTCCAGAGCTGACGGCGGAGAAATTTGTTGAGAATCCATATGGTGAAGGGATGATGTACCGTACAGGAGATCTCGGGAGATGGCTTCCGGATGGTAACATAGAATATCTAGGACGTATGGACGAGCAGGTTAAGATTAGAGGATTAAGAATAGAGCTTGGCGAGATTGAAAGTACGTTAAGGAAGATAGAGTACGTAAAAGACTGTGCAGTTATTGCAAGAGAAGATAAGAACGGAGAAAAGTCAATTTATGCATATGTCGTAAGTGAACAGGAAATAAGTGTATCGGAGGTTAGGGATAAGCTTAGTAAGTCATTGCCAAGTTACATGATACCGTCATACATGGGCCAGATAGAGCAGATTCCTGTCACAAGTAATGGGAAACTGGATAAGAGAGCGCTACCTGAACTGGAAGCAAACACAGGAAAGGAATATGAAGCACCTCGGAACGAAACCGAGAACATGCTATGTGAAATCTATCAAGAGATCCTGAATGTCGATAAAGTGGGAATTAATGATGGTTTTTTTGAACTGGGTGGACATTCTTTAAGAGCAATCAGGGTAATAAACAGAATAGAAGCAAAGACAGGTATCCGGTTAGGTATAAAGGATATCTTTATCACACCGACGGTAAAGGGATTAAGCGAGAAGATAGCAAAACAGGTAAAACATAAATATGAATCGATACCGGAAGCAGAGATAAAGGAATTTTATCCGATGTCATCGACGCAGAAAAGGATATATTTCGTATGCCAAATGGATGATGCAGGAGTGGCCTATAATATGCCACGAGTAATGAGGGTGACTGGAGAAGTGTGCCCTGAAGGAATAAAAGCAGCAATGCAGGAAATGCTAAACCGTCATGAGATACTGCGTACGGAGTTTCTAATGAAAGACGGGGAGCCGGTACAGAGAATCAGAGAAGAGGTCAGGGCAGATTTTAAGTATATTGAAGACAGCGAGACAAGTGAAGTAGATATTATAAAAGATTTCATAAAACCGTTTGATTTAAGTGAAGCCCCACTATTCAGGGCGGAGCTTGTTAAGAGGGACGATCATTATTTGTTCATGCAGGACACCCATCATATCGTGAGTGACGGTATGAGCAATGAAATATACACAAAGGAATTCCATACACTATATAGTGGCGGGAAGCTTGAACCGCTGATGCATCAATATAAGGACTACAGTGAGTGGATGCTCAGAAGGGATTTATCTGCCCAAATGGAGTATTGGGTCAACGAGTTCAGTGGCGAGGTACCAGTCCTAGACATGCCGACTGATTATCGACGGCCGCAGGAACGGAGTTTCAGTGGGGCAACAACGACAGCAAGGACAGGGAAAGAGCTCGGAGAAGAGATCAAGAGGCTTGCGAGAGAAACCGGAACAACGGAATACATGATATTCATAGCGGCTGCAATGGTATTGTTAAACAAATACAGCAGACAGGAGGATATCATAATAGGAAGCCTCATTGGTGCAAGGACACATAAAGACACCGAGAGTATGCTGGGAATGTTTGTAAATACTCTTGCGATGAGAGGGACTCCTAAGGGGAATAAAGCATTTCAAGAGTTTCTTGGAGAGATAAAGGATAAGTGTTTAAAAGCGTATGAGACTCAGGAATATCCGTTTGAGGAGTTAGTGGATTCCGTGGATGTGACAAGAGATATGTCCAGAAATCCATTATTTGATGTATTGCTTGTGCTTCAAAATAACGAGAAAGCAAACTATGGTTTCAAAGGTATAGATGCAGAATATTGTGAATTAATAAATACGGAAGCAAAATTTGATTTAACCTTTGATATTTATGATGTTAATGGCGATTTTGAAATTGAACTTGAATACTGCACATCATTATACAGGGAAGATACTGCTATAAGAATGACGCAGCACTTGATTGAGATATTAAAGCAGGTGACGGATAACAGAGAGATCAGGCTTTTGGAAATCGAAGCAATCACAGAAGAAGAACGCGTAAAGATGTTGGGCGAATTCAATGATACTCACATTGAATATCCAAGAGATAAAACGGTGGTAGAGTTGTTCGAAGAACAGGTAGAAAAAAAACCTGACAAGGTTGCCATTAGCTTTAACAGCAATGAGCTTACATTTAGGGAACTGAGCGAAAAAGCCAATCAGCTTGCAAGAGTTCTTATTGGAAAAGGTGTGGGGAAAGAAGTTATTGTAGGATTGATGACTACTCATTCCCTAGAGTCAGTTCTTGGTATTCTTGGTGTTTTAAAAGCAGGTGGGGCTTATTTACCCATCGATTCTGATTATCCTGCAGCCAGGATAAATTACATGCTTGAGGACGCAGGCTGCAATATATTACTTACCAATTGTACAATTCATGAAGGGATCAGTTTTAAAGGTGACATTATAAACCTTGATCTCCCTAGTTTATACATCGGCAATAAAACAAACATCGAAGCGATCAACAAACCAAATAATCTCGCGTATGTAATATATACATCGGGATCGACAGGAATGTCGAAGGGCGTAATGATAGAACACCAGGGGTTGGTGAATTATATTTGGTGGGCAAAGCAAATGTATGTAAAAGATGAGAATGAGGTATTTCCCTTATATTCATCTTTGGCATTCGACCTTACGGTTACATCAATATTTACCCCATTAATCAGTGGAAACAAAATTGTTGTTTACCGAGATAACGAAGATGAATATGTATTATACAGAATAATGAAAGACAATAAAGCTACTGTTATCAAGCTTACTCCTTCTCATCTGTCATTATTGAAAGACATAGAAAATGGGCAATCTACAATTAAGAGGTTCATAGTCGGAGGAGAGGACTTGAAGGTTAACCTTGCAAAGCTTATATATGAGAGCTTTGGAGGTAGAATTGAAATATACAATGAGTATGGTCCTACCGAAACAGTTGTAGGAAGTATGATTCACAAATATGATTTTGAAAATGATCTAAGAGCTTCAGTACCTATAGGGTTGCCTGCACATAACGTACAAATATATATACTTGATACTAACCTTAATCCAGTACCTGAAGGTATTATAGGAGAAATGTATATCTCGGGAGATGGTGTCGCTAGAGGTTACATGAATAGGCTTGATCTGACACAAGAAAGGTTTATTGCGAATCCTTTTATAGAAGGTAAACGAATGTACAAAACGAGTGACCTTGCGAGAAGGTTGCAGGATGGTAATATTGAATTCTTAGGAAGGATAGATGAGCAGGTTAAGCTAAGGGGGTATAGGATAGAACTTGGAGAAGTTGAAAATGCAATTAAAAGGATAGAAGGGTTAAAAGACTGTGTAGTAATAGTTAGCGCTGATCAAAACGGAGATAAAACTATTTGTGCATATATTGTAAGTGATGATGTGATAAGTGTGTCAGAAATTAGGGGAACTCTTGGTGATTTATTACCAGAATACATGATACCAGCAAAAATAATGCAGATTGAAAGTATTCCTATAACAAAAAACGGGAAAATAAACAAGAATGCGCTGCCTGAAATAATGAGCATGAAAGAAAGGGAGATTATAGCACCTAAAAATGAACCAGAAGAAGTAGTAATCAGAGTATTTAGAGATGTTCTAGGGATTGAACAAGTAGGAGTAAAAGATAATTTTTTTGAACTTGGTGGAGATTCTATAAAGGCAATACGCATTGCTTCAAAAATGCGTGAAGCAGGATATGAAGTATCAGTAAAAGATATAATGAATAAGCATTCGGCTGAGGCAATATCACAAATAGCTAAGCAGGCAAAGAAAAATAAATATGAGCAAGGCGAGGTTTTTGGGGAAGTTAAAGAAACCCCGATACTAGCTTCTTTCAGAGAAAATAAATATAAAGTTCCGTGGCATTATAACCAAGAGGCTATGTTTAAGATCGATTCTGACAATTCCGAGATAGTATGTGAAATATTGAATGCGATTGTCGAGCATCATGATATATTAAGGTCTGTTTACAGAAACGATATTCTTGAGATTCTCCGTTGCTCAGATAGCAGGAAGTATGGTTTTGAATATCTTGATCTTAGCAGTGAAGAAAATGAATATAAGCAAATAGATGAGGAGTGTACAAGAATTCAGTCAAGCTTTGACTTGGCAAATGGCCCTTTAATTAAAGCAGCACTGATCAAGTCGACAAAAGGCAACTTCATGTTTATTTGCATTCATCATCTTGTAATAGACGAAGTGTCTTGGAGAATATTGATTGAGGATTTTAATACGGCGTACAGGCAAATAATAAAAGGTGAAAATATAAAATTACCGCAAAAGACAGCATCATACAAGGAGTGGAGCGAAACACTTGAGGAATATAGCCAAAGTGAAATACTAAATAAAGAGAAGGTCTACTGGAATAATGTTGTTGATAAACTGACTGAGGGTTTTTTAATAGGGTTAGAAAAAAACACCGAAACGAGGTTTGATATTGGTAAAATATGTATTTCATTGACTGAAGAAGAAACTGAAAATCTTGTTAAAAAATCAGGAAAGGCATATAACACGGAAATTAATGACTTATTGCTATGTGCTCTAGGTATGGCGGTAATGAAATTGACAGGGCAGGAGACATTGACTGTTGGCCTTGAAGGGCACGGACGTGAGGAAATACATAAAAAGATAGATGTTGACAGGACGGTTGGATGGTTTACGAGCATATATCCGGTGATTATTACTACTCGAGAGAATATAGAAGAAACTATAATTGAGACGAAGGAAATGTTGAGAAGGGTACCGAATCGTGGAGTAGGCTATGGACTTATGAAAAAGTTCCTAGGCGACATAGTAGCGGATATATATTTCAACTATCTTGGAGAAACGGATGCGGAAAACAAAAGAATAGAGGATGATTACTCGATTGGGAAGAGCATTGCTGATGAGAATTATGAAGATTACATCAACATAAACGGAGAAATTGTAAATCAAAAATTATCCTTTGCGTTCACTTACAAAAAATGTATGTATAATGATGAAACAGTTGGAAAGTTGGCAGGATTTTTAAAGGACAGTATTAAAGAAGTTATAAATTTTTGCACAAATAAGGGAATCGGACATCAAACACTTGCGGATGTGATTGTAGATAGGAATGATTTGAATAATGATGATCTTGATATACTTAATTCCTTATTTAATTGAGGAGATGCAATGAAAGAAGGTATTTCTGTGAAAAGTAGCATAATTGTTAATAATTCAATCGAAAAGGTATACTCCCTTTCACCACTACAAGAAGGCATATTATATCACTATATTTCAGGAGAAAAAAAACAAAGCTATATTGTTCAGCAGGTTTATGAACTGACCAGCTTTATTGACGAAGAATTGATGAGGCTATCTTTGAGGCTCCTTGCGAAAAGGCATAATTCTTTGAGAACGTCAATAATTTATGAAAATCTATCTGTGCCTAAAATTGTTATTGTAAGAGATAAGGAAATTGAATACGAAATGAAAGATTTATCTAGACTAAGTGATTGTGATCAGCAAAAGGGGATAGCTGGGGTATTATCTTCAGAAATGGAGAGGGGGTTTAATTTTCAAAAAGATTCACTTTTAAGAGTTAAACATCTAAAATTTAGTGAAAATAAGCATATACTTATTTGGACCTACCATCACATTATTATGGATGGTTGGTGTACATCGTTAGTATTCAATGATTTTTTACGGTTTTATACAGAGCTAAAACAAGGAGCAAGTTTTTCTGAGATTGAAAATATTATTGTTGGTGAATTGCTTCAAACCGCTGATTATAGTGATTATATCAAGTGGCTGGAAAAACAAGATAATAATGCCGGGATGGAATATTGGAAGAGTTTACTTGAGGATTACGACGAGAACACTGAGATTTTGCCTATTGGCACACGAGAGTTTGCCGATAAGCAGGCTGATAAAGCTGAATATAGATTATCTGAGGAATTAAGCAACCGTATTGTATCCTTTGCAAACAAAATTAATGTCACACTTAACACAGTAATAGAAGCAGCTTGGGGAGTTGTACTTCAGAGGTTTAGTAATTCAAATGATGTTATATTCGGGAAGGTTGTATCAGGTAGGAATGCTCCCATTTACGGTATTGAGGATATTTTAGGTTTATTTATAAATACAATTCCGGTTAGAGTAAGGACAGAAAAAAACTGCACAGTTACTTCATTAATACGTGATGTACAAAAACAAGCGATCGAAAGCAATGATTATCATTATTGTTCGTTGGCAGATATACAATCAATGACAATGCAGGGAAGTCAACTGATAAAGACACTTTTTACTTTTGAAAATTTCTACAGACATAAAAATGAATTTGACGAATTTCAAAGCAAAATGATTGAGTGCAGGGAATATACATCTTATTCTATCTCAGTCAGTGCATGTTTGAATGAAAATATTCTAGACTTTGGGATTGAATTTGACCCTAATATATTTTCGATAAATGAAATTAATGGTCTGCTTATTTATATTGAACAAACGCTATTAAAATTTGTAGAAAATCCTACTTTGGAAATCAACAAATTGGAGATAATCTCTAATGAAGAAAAAGCAAAGATACTGGGCGAATTCAACGATACATATATTGAATACCCGAGAGATAGAACGGTAGTGGATTTGTTTGAAGCGCAGGTGAAGAAGACACCGGAAAACATAGCGGTGATTTATGAGGATGAGAAAATAACGTATGCGGAGCTGGACAGGAAAGCGAACCAACTGGCAGGGAAGCTAAGGAAACTTGGGATAAAACCGGATGATTTTGTTGTGATGTTCACAGAGAGAAGCATCGAAATGATAATTGGTATTTACGGGATACTGAAGGCAGGAGGGGCGTATGTACCGATAGACCCGGAATTCCCGGAGGATAGAATAAAGTATATGTTGGAGGATTGCAAACCCAAAGCGGTGTTGGTCCATCAAGCTGAAATAAGTACTAAAATACCTATAATCGACCTGGGGAACAAAGCGATATATACAGGGACGTCAGGAAATCTCAGTAAGGTGAATACACCAAACGATTTGGCGTATTGCATATATACCTCGGGAACAACGGGCAAGCCCAAGGGTGTATTAATTGAGCATCAAGGTTTGCATAATTTAATGATTGCTTATACTGAATTATACCAATTAAATCCGAGTGATACAGTACTTCAGGTTGCAAATTATATATTTGATCAGTCGGTATGGGATACTTTTAACATTCTTACAGTGGGCGGAACATTATGCTTGATTTCAAGAGATGATGTCAGAACACCCGCAGCAATAGAAAGATGCTGTAATAAAAACCATGTAACGGTAGCATCATTTACGCCGGCGGTAATAAGGGAGTTGGATCCGGACAATTATTCTGGGTTAAGAATATTAGACTCAACTGGAGAATCGGCAGATCCGGAGGTTTTGAAGAAATGGGTAAAGGGCAGGAACGTATTAAACACATACGGACCGACTGAAATAACAGTCAACTCATCAAGTTACAGATATAGTGGAGAAAATATAAGAAATATCCCCATAGGAAAACCTGTAGCGAATACGAAATATTACGTAGTGTATGGCAGTCATAGCCTGTGCGGGATTGGAATACCAGGGGAATTGTGCATAGCGGGAACAGGTGTAGCCAGAGGTTACCTGAACAAGCCCGAGTTAACGGCGGAAAAGTTTGTGAAGAACCCATTTGAAGAGGGAATGATGTACAGGACAGGTGACCTCGCGAGATGGTTACCAGACGGAAACATAGAATATCTCGGCAGAATAGACGAACAGGTTAAGATAAGAGGACATAGGATAGAACTAGGGGAAATTGAAAATACGATACGAAGGATAGAAAAGGTAAATGACTGTGCAGTAATCACGAAGGAAGATGATAGCGGAGACAGGTCCCTATATGCGTATATCGTGAGCGCAGAAGCAATAAACGTGCTTGAAATTAGGGAAGTGCTGGAGAACAGTATGCCCGATTACATGATACCAGCATATATAGCGCAAATAGAGTCCATACCGTTGACAAGGAGCGGAAAGCTTGACAGGAGGGCGCTTCCGCATATAGAGAGCAGGAGTGAAAGGGAGTACATTGCACCGAAAACAGAGGAAGAGGAAGTTTTATGTAAAGCTTTTTGTGAAATACTAGGGGCAGAGCAAGTTGGAGTTAACGATAACTTTTTTGAATTGGGAGGTGATTCGATAAAATCAATACGAGTGATCTCTAAATTAAGGGTATCTGGGTACGAGGTAACGGTAAGAGACATAATGAAAAAAAATACCGTTCGATTAATTGCACAAGCTATGGTGAAAATAGGGCTGAATAGATATAGCCAGGGTGAAATAACGGGAAGAGTCAAACCGACCCCAATTATTATGGATTTTATTAAAAGTAACTATACGGAGCCGTATCATTATAATCAGGCAATGATCATGAGACTTGAAAAAAAGACTACAGAGGCAATAAAAAAAACGATTACCGCAGTAGTAAAGCATCATGATATATTACGTTCGGTGTACCGGGAAAATACTCTTGTAATATTGAGTAAATCACAAAGTAAACTGTATGATTATGAGGAAATAGAGGTGAAAGGCGCTGGATACGTACAGGAAATAGAGAAAGAGTGTACACGAATTCAGAGAAGCATAAATCTTGAAGATGGCCCGCTTGTAAAGGCTGCAAAGATAAGTACGGTAAAAGGTGAATATCTGTTTTTATGTATTCATCATCTGGTAGTAGATGGAGTATCGTGGAGAATACTTATTGAGGATATAATCAGTGGAATAAACCAGGTGGAATCAGGAAGGGAGATAAAGCTACCGGAGAAAACGGCATCGTTCAAGGAATGGGCGGAAGCTATAGAAGAATACCGTGGAAGCAAACAACTTGCAAGAGAAAAAGCGTATTGGGAAGAAGTCACGAATAATCTGAAATACGGGATCATTAAAAATGAAGAAACAGGAGAAGTTGGATATGGAAATATAACAATAGAGTTTGAAAAGAAGATAACGGAGCAGCTGTTGTATAAATCGGGAAGGGCATATAATACGACAATTAATGATTTACTTTTAGCGGCAATGGGAACAGCGATAAGAAAACTGACAGGGCAGAACAAGGTATCTGTAATGCTGGAAGGACACGGAAGAGAAAGAATACACAAAAAAATTGATATAGACAGGACAGTAGGATGGTTTACCAGTGAATACCCTGTGATAGTGGAGAGTGGGGGAAATATTGAAGAAGCCATCATAAACACAAAAGAGATGCTACGAAAAGTACCAAACTATGGATTAGGATATGGACTGTTGAAAGAAGAAGAGGGACAAAGAAAGGCCGGTATATTATTCAACTATATGGGGGAAATGGATGCTGAAAACAAGGGAGGAGGAAGTGTTCCATTACCAGTGGGGCAAAATGTATCACAAAGAAATCATTATAGTCAACCAATAGAAGTTAACGGAGAAATTGCGAATGGTTATCTAATTTTTAAAATTTCATTCGATAAGAGTAAGTATTCGACAGAAATGATAGTTAAACTTTCAAATTGGTTCAAAAGATCACTTGATGAAATAGTTGAGCTTTGCGTTTCACACAAGCAAGAACTGAATACAATATCTGATATTACTTCAGAAGAGATAACATCAGATGATCTAAGTTTAATTAATTCTTTATATGGTCATCTATAAACATCAACGCATGCTGATGGCGGCGTATACAGAAGTCTATAATCTGAGTTCAAAAGTTACAGTATTGCTAGTTGTAAATTATGTATATTTGGTCAGTCCGTGTAGGGTATTTTTGATATTTTATAAGAAGAGGAACAATGCTGATATTACGAGATAATGTTAGGACACCATTAGCAATCGAAAGTTACTGAAAGCTAATACGTTTAGAATCCTTTACACTGACGGATAACTAAGTTAGATGCAGAAAACATGCTGAATCAGAAAGGGAATAATACCCCCAAAAAAGGATGGCATCGTTCAAGGATCGGAAGCACTAGACGGGTACCGTAAGTGCAAAATACTTGAAAGAACGTATTGGAATATAATAGTCAATGATCTGAGTTATGGAATGATTAGTAAGAATCTATATTTTGGACGAAATGTTTCGGAGATAATCTATTTCAAGAATATATAGAATTTAATGAGGAGATTTACAATATTTCTTTTGATAGGACTCGATAATTCAACCATTTTGAATTTGCTGAGTTATTAGAATGTCACTTAGAAATTTAACTAAGTTTTAAACTTTCTACGTGTTTGGGTAAAAAACAGAGCCCTGCCTTTTAAATTAAATAAGTATTATATTGGAGGTAATTATATGTTACTTAGTCAAAAGGATATTAATGACTATAAAGAAAAAGGTTATCTTTTCTTCCCATCTTTTTTATCTAGTCATGAAATTATTCAATTAAATACAGAACTTTCTATTTTGATTAAAGAAGAATCAATTAAAGTATATGAAAAAAATGAGAAAACAATAAGATCTTTACATGCTCCAAACTTACAGAGTGTTGTATTTGATGATCTTCAGAGTGATCCAAGACTACTTGAACCAGCTATGCAATTATTAGAAAGTGAAGTATATGTTCATCAGTATAAAGTTAACTTAAAAGCTGCATTTGATGGAGATGTATGGAAATGGCATCGGGATTATATCTTCTGGCAAAAAGAAGATGGGCTCCCAAAATCACTTTTGACAAACGTAGTAGTATATTTAGATGAGGTAACTGAATATAATGGTCCATTGATGTTAATTCCATGCTCTCATAATGTTGAGATGAAAAACAGTAGAGTAAAGGGAGATATAAATCAAAATAATAATGAAGAATGGTTAAATCATTTAAGTGCAGATTTTAAATATACAATAGATAATAAGGAAATTAAAACGTTAGTAGATTCATATGGAATTGTCGCACCAAAAGGTCCTTCTGGTTCAGTATTATTTTTCCATCCAGAACTTGCACATGCTTCTGCTCCAAATCTATCACCATATAATCGGAATATTGCGATAATTACATATAATAGTATTAGTAATACTCCTATTCAAGAATCCAAGCGTCCAGATTTTCTAGCAAATAAAAATTATTCCCCTCTCAAAGTGAAAATTATCGAGAAGGGCAGATAATACGACAATAATTGATTTACTATTAGTGGCAATAGGAATAGTTAAGAAAAGTTACAGGGCTGAGCAAGTTATCTGTAATGCTGGCAGGGCACGGAAGAGAAAGAGCACTCAAAAGAATTGACATAGACAACATTAAGTTGGTTTAACAGTCCCTTTTATGGTTAAAAATGTAATAAAATACACAATAATCCATCGAAATACAAAATAGATTACTCTTCTTTAAAATACTCACCCGAAGGAGAGTAGTTCACTCACAATAGATGTTGTTCGAATCCGTTGTAGACAAAAAATGGAAAGATGATGGAGAATCTGGCCTAATTTTGCACTTGGTGAGTCCATTTGCGACTCTTATCCGTTAGTTATCATATAAATCATTTCAATGAAAGATGCTTTACCTTTTATCGCTTCTTAGTAGACGGTAATAGGTTTAGATCATATTCGTTGTAGATAAGATTGCGAATCTCTGGTGGGTATTTTAAAAATGTAGCAATACCTCTCAGTTTCTTCGGAGCAGCTATATTTGGTGCTTAAGACTTCTTCGAAGCGATTCAACTCCACCAGAGTTGCTTCTTTGATAGCCGTTTTTCTATATGGTAGAGAGGAAGCTTGTTAGAATATCATATACAATGTTTCCTTTCTTTGAATTGATTGCTTCCAGGAATACGATAGCGTACACGTGCTCTGTAACGGGCAATAATGTCATTCCTTGTTGAGCGAAAAGATATGAGATTTGAGGCGTTGGAAATGATCGTCAGTATAGGTAGTTCATATGATCATGAAAGTTTTTTGCATTTACACATTTCCCTATATGCAAATATTCTTCAATACCTGTAAAAATTCTTCCGTGATATGTAGCTCAAACTTGTTGTTGCGATCGCGTGGAAATGCCGAATACTCACGAATTAACCTTTTCTTGGTTTTGACGTTAGACTGTTGCTAGTTGTCTTATTCTTAATGTCCTGCTTCTAGACCAAGCTCACTGTCGATTCTAAGCAAACTGGAAATCGTCCACCGTTAGTGGTTAGTTGTTTTCGACAAATGCTGTGCCTTTTTTTTAATCACGCTATTTACGTGATCCACTTTTATTAATCATTAATACAAGCTGATTGGAGGAAGGGATAGGATGGATAGAAATATAGTTAATAGTGCGATTGAAAGGATTTATGCTTTAACGCCGTTGCAAGAAGGTATGTTGTATCACTATTTGGTAGATAAGGGATCAAAAAGTTATGTAACTCAGGATGTGTATTTAATAGATGGAATAGTAGATGAACAATACATAAAGAAGGCATTGCATTTTTTGACACAGAAATATTCGGTATTAAGGACAAGCATAATGCATGAAAAAATATCAATGCCAAGACAAGTTGTATTGAAGGAGAGAGATATTGAGTATGAAAAAATTGATTTATCCGAATCTGATGAAGAAAAGCAAAGTGAAAAAGTAAATAAAATACTATACGATGATATAAACAGGGGATTTGACATACAAAGAGATTCACTTTTAAGGATTACTTATATCACCTTAAAGAATAAGAGCTACATGGTTTGGACATCCCATCATATTATATTAGATGGCTGGTCTACCTCGCTTGTTGTCGGAGATTTTAAGAGATATTATGCAAAGTTGAAGAAGGGTAACCGGGCAGCCCAAATAGAAAAAGAAATAGAAGAAGAAAAGAACAAAACACCTGAATTTGGAGCTTATGTTAACTGGGCAAAAAGTCAAGATAAAGAGAGTGCAATTGAGTATTGGAAACAATTCACTGGAGATTATGAAAGTAAAGCAGAAGTACGTCCGATGTTAAAGCCGAAGAAAATAGAAAAACAGGTGGATTCTATCGAATTGGAAATCCCAGAGGAGCTTAGCCAAAGAATCATAAAGCTAGCTAAAAAAAGCAATGTTACAATAAACAACATAGTGGAGACAGCATGGGGAATATTACTGCAAAAACACAATAACACGGATGATGTTATATTTGGGAAAGTAGTATCCGGCCGGGAAGCACCACTTAATGGAATAGAAAAGATGGTCGGATTATGTATTAATACTGTACCAGTGCGGGTAAAAACCGATAAGGGAATGACAATAGAAGAGTTGATAAGGGCACTTAAGGATCAGGGGATCGATGGGAAGAATCACGAGTATTGTTCACTCGCTGAGATACAAAGTGCTACGAAACAGAAAAGTGAGTTAATAAAAACACTATTTGTGTTTGAAAACTATTATGTTGACGAAGATAATTTAATTCTCAGTGCAGACAGTCTCAAATTGACTTTAGTAAAAACAAGGGAACAAACGAATTATGCATTGACTTTTGGAGCGAGAATGATCGGAGCTAAATTGAATTTTGACATCATGTATAATCCAAATGAATATGAGAGAAATGAAATTGAAAACATTTTAGCGCATATTGAAGTGGTTTTGGGTTTAATTTGTCATAATCCGCAAAAAAAGGTGAATGAGATAGAGGTAATGACTGAAGCTGAGAAGCTAAAAGTATTTGGCGAGTTCAATAATACAGATTTTGAATATCCAATGAAAAAAACGGTTATAGATTTATTTGAAGAGCAGGTAGAGAAAACACCAAATAATATAGCTGTAGAGTATGAGGGAGAAGAAATATCCTATTCAGTTTTAAATCGAAAAGCGAATCAACTTGCGAGAAAGTTACGAAAAATAGGGGTCAAGCCAGATGATTTTGTTGTGTTGTTAACCGATAAAAGCATCGAAATGGTAATTGGATTACTTGGAATACTGAAAGCGGGCGGAGCATTTGTGCCAATTGATCCTGATTATCCAGAGGAAAGAATAAGGACAATACTAGATGATTGTAAACCTAAGGGTATTATTACATACAATGCAAAAATTAATACTGAAATACCTTTAATTAATCTTGTAGACGAAGGAATATATACTGGAATATCAAGTAATTTAAGTAAAGTAATCACTCAAGAGAATCTTTTTTATTGTATATATACATCAGGAACAACCGGAAAACCAAAAGGAGTTATGCTTGAGCACATAGCAATATATAATTTGATTTTATGTGGTTTTCAATACATTGGAATGTTGCCATTTTCTCGAGTAGCATGGACAACGAATTTATGTTTTGATGCATCAGCTCATGAAATTTTTTGTACACTTTTAAGTGGTGGAACGGGGTTAATAATAGATAATAGAATAAAAAAAGAAATAGATTCTTGTGTGAAGAGGCTGAAGGATTTTAATACAGATACAATTTTTACAACACCTTCATATTTCAATACTCTTGTATCGGAAGATGAGAATTATTTTGCAAATGGTATTAACCAAATCGTATTAGCGGGCGAAGAATTTAAGGTTAATTCAGCAATTAAATTTTCAGAAAATGTAAGGTTTTATAACTTTTATGGTCCTGCTGAAACACACTGTGCAACCTTTAAAAAGGTTGAAATAGATGAATTGCAGAATAATAACATTTCTATAGGAAAACCATTTTCGAATTTCCAGATATATATACAAAATGAAGGTCAGTTGCAGGGGATTGGAATTCCTGGAGAAATATGCATAGCTGGCATTGGAGTAGCAAGGGGATACTTTAATAATCATGAATTAACTACGAAAAAATTCGTAAAGAATCCATATGGAATAGGCATGATGTATCGCACAGGAGATCTGGGAAGATGGTTGTCTGATGGGAACATAGAATACCTAGGACGTATTGACGAGCAGGTGAAGATCAGAGGAATAAGGATTGAGCTTGGCGAGATCGAGAGTACGTTAAGGAAGATAGAGAACGTCAAAGACTGTGCAGTCATTGCAAGAGAAGATAAAAACGGAGAAAAGGCAATCTATGCATTTATCGTAAGTGAACAGAGAATAAGTGTATCGGAGTTTAGAGATACGCTTGGTAAGTCACTGCCTAGTTACATGATACCGTCTTATGTAGGGCAGATAGAGAAGATTCCCGTTACAACGAATGGAAAACTCGATAAGAGAGCACTACCTGAACTGGAAGCAAGTACAGGAAAGGAATATGAAGCACCTCGGAATGAAACAGAGAAAATGCTATGTGATATCTATCAAGAGATACTGAATATCGATAAAGTGGGAATTAATGATGGTTTTTTTGAACTGGGTGGACATTCATTAAGAGCAATCAGGGTAATAAACAGGATTGAAGCAAAGACAGGCAATAGGTTAGGGATAAAGGAAATTTTTATCACGCCAACGGTAAAGGGATTAAGTGAGAGGATAGCCAAACAGGAAAAGCAAAGATATGAACCGATACCAGAAGCAGAGACAAAGGAATATTATCCGATGTCTTCGACGCAGAAGAGGACCTATTTCATATGCCAAATGGATGATACAGGATTGGCATATAATATACCATGGGTAATGAAACTTACGGGAGAAGTGTGCCCAGAAGTAATTAGAGAAGCAATGCAGGAAGTGCTCAATCGACACGAGATACTGCGCACAGAGTTTCTGATGAAAGATGGGGAGCCTGTACAGAAAGTCAGAAAAGACGCCAGCGTTGATTATAAGTTTATTGAAGACACAGAGACAAGTGAAGAAGATATTATAAAAGATTTCATAAAACCGTTTGATTTGGGGAAAGCACCATTATTCAGAACAGAGCTTGTAAAGAGAGAGGATCATTATTTATTGATGTTTGATACGCATCACATTGTAAGTGATGGAATGAGTATTGTAACATTCTTAAATGAGTTCAGAACACTATATAACGGGGAAACGTTCAAAGCGTTGCCACGTCAATATAAGGACTACAGCGAATGGATGAATGCAAGAGATTTATTTGATCAAAAAAAGTACTGGTTAGATGAGTTCAGCGGTGAAATCCCAGTGCTGGATCTGCCGACAGATTATGCAAGAAAGCAAAAATTAAGTTTCCGAGGGACAACAACAGAAATAGAAATCGGGAAGGAACTTGGAGAAAAAATTAAGAAGCTTTCAGAGAAAACAGGAACAACAGAGTACATGATATTTCTATCGGTTGCAATGATACTCATGAGCAAATATAGCAGTCAGGAAGACATCGTAATTGGAAGTCCTGTCAGTGCACGAACACATAAGGATACTGAGGGTATGCTAGGGATGTTTGTTAATACACTTGCGATGAGAGGAATACCAGAGGGAGATAAGATATATGAAACGTTTTTGGAAGAAATAAAGGAAAAATGCATAAGGGCATATGAGAACCAAGAATATCCTTTTGAGGAATTGATTGAATCGGTTAACGTGACAAGGGATTTATCCAGAAATCCACTGTTTGATGTCATGCTTGTATTGCAGAATAATGAAAAAACAAGTATGGAACTAAATAAAGTTGTAGTGGAACATATTAATACAAAAGATGAGATATCAAAATTCAATTTAGAATTTAATATTTGTGAAGTAAATAATAAATTTGAGATAATATTATCATACTGCACTGATCTATATAAGAAAGAAACTGTAGAACTGATGCTCAGTCACTATATCGTGATACTAGAACAGATAGTAGAAAATAGATCTAAACAGATCAAAGAAATAGAAGTGATTACAGAAGAAGAACGCGGCAAGATCCTTGGTGAATTCAATGATACACGGGTTGAATATCCGATGGATAAAACTGTGATCGACCTCTTTGAAGAACAGGTAATGGAAACTCCTGAAAACATAGCGGTGATTTATGAAGAAAAGAAAATCACATATGCTGAGTTAAACAAGAGATCAAATCAACTCGCAAGGAAATTGAGAAAATTAGGGGTAAAGCCAAATGAATTTGTTGCCATAATCTCAGAGCGGAGCATCGAGATGGTCATCGGTATCTACGGCATAATGAAAGCCGGAGGCGCATATGTACCGATCGATCCGGAATTCCCGGAGGAAAGAATTCAATATATGCTGGAGGATTGCAGATCGAAGGCAGTACTGGTATATAATGCAGAGATCAATACGGAATTACCAGTGATCGATCTGTCTGACAAGGATATATATATAGGTGAATCTACAAATCTCCAAAAGGTAAACAAGTCGGAAGATCTAGTATATTGCACGTATACTTCAGGGACAACAGGTAATCCAAAAGGAATACCTGTACGGTACAGAAATGTAGTAAATCTAATAACCTGGTATAAAGACAGGTTTGAGATGAATGAGAGATCCAAAGTCATGCTAATGGCATCCTTAAGCTTTGACTTAACACAAAGAAACATATTTGGACCACATATAAGTGGAGGAACCGTATGCTCATGCGGAGATACTAATGTCTATGATCCAATAAAGATAGTGGAATTTGTAAAAGAACAGGGCATCACAATAATCAATTGTGCGGCAAGTGCTTTCTATGCATTGATCAATGCAGAAAAGCAGAACGGGTATAACGGTCTTAAATCATTAGAAAAAGTATATCTTGTAGGCGAAGCTTTGTTATATGCAAAGCTGGAAGATTATATGTCTTCCAGTAACTGTAAGGCAATAATCGTAAACGGATATGGTCTAACAGAAGATTCTGGAATAGCCAGTACTTATGAAGTAACGAATCAGGCTGTGAATGAATACATAATTCCTATAGGTAAGCCTTTGTATAATAAACAGATGTATATCGTTGAAAATGGGAAGCTTTGCGGAATTGGAGTAAAGGGTGAGATATGCATCTGTGGGGCAGGTGTCACAGATGGTTATTTAAATAATGTGGAGCTGACGGCAGAGAAATTTGTGCCAAACCCATATGGCGAAGGCATGATGTACCGTACAGGAGATCTAGGAAGATGGCTTCCGGATGGTAACATAGAGTACCTAGGACGTATGGACGAACAGGTGAAGATCAGAGGACTAAGAATAGAGCTTGCCGAGATCGAAAGTACGTTAAGGAAGATAGAGAACGTCAAAGACTGTGCAGTCATTGCAAGAGAGGATAAGAACGAAGAAAAGGCAATCTATGCATATATCGTAAGTGAACAGGAGATAAGCGTATCGGAAGTCAGGGATACGCTTGGTAAATCACTGCCAAGTTACATGATACCTTCTTATGTAGGGCAGATAAAGAAGATTCCCGTTACAAGGAATGGAAAACTGGATAAGAGGAAGCTGCCTGTACTAGAAGCAGGCATAGGAAAGGGATATGAAGCACCTCGGAGCGAAACCGAGAAAATGCTATGTGAAATTTATCAAGAGGTCCTGAATGTAGATAGAGTAGGAATAAGCGATGGATTTTTTGAGCTGGGCGGCCATTCCTTAAGAGCAATCAGGGTAATAAACAGGATAGAAGAAGAGACAGGCATTCGGCTAGGCATAAAGGAGATCTTTATCACACCGACGGTAAAGGGGTTAAGTGAAAAGATAGCAAAACAGGGAATCCAGAAATATGAACCGATACCGGAAGCCGAGATAAAGGAATATTATCCGATGTCTTCGACGCAGAAGAGGACCTATTTCATATGCCAAATGGATGA
>NZ_MSZX01000020.1 GCF_002021565.1 Paenibacillus selenitireducens
STRCSSATNDATACTNTRYCHNAGCDCCGCGCCGGCTAGCGCAGCGGCACGCGTGCGCGAAGCTGCGCGCAGCGCGGCAGCACGGCTGCGCAGCGCGCAGGCGCTGCTAGCGCCCTTCCCGGCGATGAAATCGCTTGGGGCGGGCTTGCTGAAGAAAGCAGAGCGGCTCGACGACAGCCGCTTCACAATCGCGTTGTTCGGCGCATTCAGCGCAGGCAAATCGTCGTTCGCCAATGCACTGATTGGCGAAGACGTCCTGCCGGTATCGCCGAACCCGACGACAGCGGCCATTAATCAGTTGATGGCGCCGACGGAAGCCTTTCCGCATGGAACTGCGGAGATTCAGATGAAATCCAAAGCATCTATGCTCGAGGACATAGCGTTCTCACTCTCCATGCTAGGCTTAGAGATGCCAGCTGAAGATCGGCTGCTTGAGATCATTCGAAATTTGAAGCCCGATCAAGTTCAACCTTCAGGACGTCCGCATTATAGCTTTCTGAAAGCCGTAGGCAAGGGATGGAGTCACGCGGAACCACAGCTTGGCAAGAGCTTTGCAGCAGACCTGGAAGCGTATCGGGCATATGTGGCTGAAGAAGACAAATCTTGCTTCGTCCATGTGATTCACTTGCATTACAGCTGTCCATTGACAGATCAAGGGATTGTGCTGGTGGATACCCCGGGAGCAGATTCCATCAATGCCCGTCATACCGGTGTGTCGTTTAATTATATAAAGAATGCGGATGCGATTCTGTTCGTAACTTATTATAATCATGCCTTTTCCCAAGCGGATCGGCAATTTCTTCAACAGCTTGGCAGGGTGAAGGATGCCTTTGAGCTCGATAAAATGTTCTTTATCGTTAATGCGGCAGATCTGGCAAGCTCAGAGGACGAATTGCATGGCGTACTTCAATATGTAGAAAGTCAATTGCAGACCTACGGGATTCGATTCCCGAGGCTCTACCCGGTATCTAGTATTCAAGCCCTGGACGCGAAATGGTCTGGCGATCATGTCGCATTATCACAGTCTGGGTTACCTGTGTTCGAACAAGAGTTTATTCGTTTTTCGATGGAAGAATTGGGTCAAATGGCCATTCAATCCGGAGAGCAGGATTTGCTTCGTGCAGAGAAGATGATCCGTCAATGGATCGAAGCGGCACAGGCAGATGAGGTTGAGAAACAGCGGCAGTTGGGACAGCTCCACGTGAACGAGCAACAAGCCCTTGAACGATGTGTTGCATTGCCGAATAGACACGAAGCGGATCAGCCTCTCATCGCCCAAGAAACACAAGAGCTGTTGTATTACGTGAAGCAGCGCATTCGGTACCGATTCGGAGATCTTTTCCACTATGGTTTCAATCCAGCAACGCTGCGTAACGATGGCCAAGATCTAAGATTAGCGTTACGAAGCTGCTCACTCGAGCTCCATCGGTTGCTAGCCATGGAATTATCGCAAGAGCTGCTAGCCACGACGCTGCGTTTAGAGCAAAAAGTTCGCCAACTATCCGCGAAGCATGCAGAGGAAGTGACACGGGCCGTCCAAGAGGCGCTCCCAAGTTTCGAGCCAATCGCATTACAAGCGATAGAGGACGCACCTCCCGCTGTTGAGGAATCCCTGTTGTCACCAAATTTGGACGCAAAGCAGATGTGGTCGATCTTTAAGAATCCGAAGGCATTTTTTGAGGGAGATGGAAAAGCCAAAATGCGGCAGCTGGTCGAATCCGCCTATCAGGATCCGATGCAATCCGCTGTCTTTGCGCATGAACAACGATTTATCGCCCATTATGCAGCGTACTCGGAACGAATGCTTCAGGCTTATGCAAATCAATTGCATTATGCAATTGCTGAGCAAAGCGAAGGGATTCGTACGACCCTTACACAACAGGCGAATATCGAGCAGCTGGAACGATTAATTCAGAACATTCGGTCCGCATAAAATTTCAAAATATTTTATAAAAACATAGAAACCTCGTACAAATGGAGTATTCGTGCGGCGTTTCTTTTTGCCTTTTTTAAAGAAAGCCACCAAACGGGATGTATTTCGATGATATCAAAGAACATCGTACATTTGTTCTTCATTTTGTCGGTAGAATGTGGTTAATGGGAGTAAATGAGCTTAAATTCTCTTTGAAGTGATGAAAGCATGATGTTAAACTGCATGAAGCTAAAAAAGTTTTACAGAAAAGGGAGAGAGAACATGGACGTTTTCAGGAGACTTAAAACTTTTTATTGGCCACATCGGCGATTTTTATTTTTGTCGATCATCTGCTTGATTGTGGCAACGGCGCTAGGACTGGTCTATCCGAATTTGCTCCGGATCTTAATCGATGATGTAATCGGTAACAAAAATTATGGGATTGTGCCCCAGTTATCGTTCGCTGTACTCATCGTTGTCAGTATTAAGGGTTGTTTACAGTTCTTACACGGCTTTTTTGGAGGCCGTCTAGGAAACCGCGTCGCTTACGTGATGCGTAATGCTTGTTATGAGAAATTGCAGTATCTGTCATACCGATATTATGACACAGCCAAAACAGGAGACCTAATGTCACGTCTCACAGGCGACCTGGAAGCTATTCGTAACTTTGTCGGATTTGGATTCGCGCAAATTCTGAATATGTTCCTGATGATTTTGTTCGGCGGTATCATGATGATCTCGATTAACTGGCAGCTAACGCTGATTACGCTGGTATGTATTCCGTTGTTAGCTTACACGGCGATTCGATTTGAATCAAAAATTCACCCTGCGTTCCGTGAAATGCGTCAAGCGATGAGTCAATTGACGACAGCGGTTCAAGAGAATATTACAGGGGTAAGAACGGTCAAATCTTTTGCACGGGAATCGTATGAAGTGGATAAATTCTCCACTAAGAATGAATTGTATAAGGCGAACCAAATTCGCACGGCGATGTTGTGGGGATCCTACTTTCCGGTGATGGAGATTCTGGCATGTATGAGTATCGTCATCCTGCTCGGATACGGCGGTACGCTAGTCATGAATGGGAAGCTTACCTTAGGTGAACTTGTTGCATTCTTCAGTATGATTTGGTATATCGTAGGCCCGATGTGGGGTATAGGATATCATATCAACAACTACACGCAATCGAAGGCGTCCGGCGAACGGATTCTAGAATTGCTTGATCAGCCTATCGATGTTCAAGATGCAGAAGATGCGGTCACATTGGAGCGGAGTCAAGTGAAAGGCCATGTTCGTTTTGAAAACGTATCCTTCGGATATCTTAATGAACAGCATTCGGTGCATCATATCGATTTAGACGCACCTCCAGGAAAAATTATCGGTTTGCTAGGCGGAACAGGATCCGGGAAATCAACGGTTATTTCGCTGATCATGCGGGCTTATGATGTACAGGAAGGCAAGGTCACATTGGATGGCGTAGATATTCGCGATATCTCGGTTGAGAGCTTGCGCAGAGAAATCGCTACGGTATTCCAAGAGACATTCCTATTCTCAGCAACGATTCGCAATAATATATCCTATGGATTACGAGATGTATCGGATGAGCAGATTGAAAGGGCAGCGAAATTAGCCAAAGCCCATGATTTCATCACAGAACTGCCTGAGGGGTATAACACGGTTGTCGGCGAGCGGGGAATGGGCTTGTCTGGAGGCCAGAAGCAGCGGATCGCGATTGCACGCGCCTTATTGATAAATCCGAAAATATTAATTTTAGACGATGCAACGAGTGCGGTCGATATGGAAACGGAACATGAAATTCAATCCGGCTTCCGCGAAGTCATGAAAGGCAGAACGACCTTCATCATCGCCCATCGTATCTCTTCCTTACGGCATGCTCATGAAATTCTAGTCTTAGATCAAGGATCCATTGTGCAGCGCGGTAAACATGAAGAATTGATTCAACAAGCAGGTCCATACCGAGATGTGTATGATATCCAATATGCCGATCGTGATGAACTCGAATCGATTGTCGCAGGAAAGCAGGTGACATCATGAGTGCACAAAGTCAAGAAGCCGAAGTGAAACGTACGAAAAATCAACGTTTTGTTTATCAAGATGATATAGTCATTGAAAAATCATTTAACTGGACACAGTTCAGAAGACTCTTTGCTTTCATGAGACCGTATGCGAAGCAAATGCTTCCTGTCATTATCATCATGATGGTGCTGGGTACCATTACGCGTCTCGCCGTACCGCTCATTATCAGTCTGGCGATTGATAGAGCGATTACGCCTTCGCTAACGGGAGATAAGCAGTACTCGCTGCTCTATATTTATACAGCAGTTGTATTAGTACTTTATATTATCCAATGGGCAGCGAATACGTACCGGATTAAGTTCACGAATATCATCGGTCAACGCGTCATTTATGATTTACGCTCTGCGTTGTTCCGCCATATTCAGAAATTATCTTTCCGTTTCTACGATACAAGACCTGCAGGGTCTGTGCTTGTACGGATTACGAATGATGTGAACTCGTTGCAAGACTTGTTCACGAACGGGGTTGTCAACTCGTTGATTGACTGCGTGCAATTAGCAGGGATTATCGTGATCTTATTATTCTTAAATGTGAAATTGGCGATTGCGGTGATGATTACCGTTCCGTTGATGTTTATCGTCTCGACGAAATTGCGTAAGAAAATTCGTCATGCTTGGCAGGATGTACGTGTGAAGCAGTCGCGGATTAACTCGCACTTGAACGAAGCGATCCAAGGGATTCGTGTAACGCAAGCGTACACGCAAGAGAAAGAGAACATTAACTTCTTCAATGAGATGAATAATGTCAATCGGAAATCATGGGATCATGCTACAGCCATGAACCAATCGTTTGGACCCGTAATTGAGATTACAGGAGCGCTCGGAACGTTCATCTTGTTCTGGTATGGCGCACATTTGCTTCAGGCAGAAGCGATTACCGTAGGTTTGTTAGTCGCATTCGCGAACTACGTAGGGAACTTCTGGGATCCGATTAACCGACTCGGGCAAATGTATTCGCAGTTACTCGTCGCGATGGCCTCTTCTGAACGTATTTTTGAATACTTGGATGAAGAACCGAATGTAGCCGAACACAACAATGCCAAAGTATTGGATAAAATTAAAGGTGACGTAAACTTTGATCATATCGTCTTTGAATATGAAAAGGGCCGACACGCGTTAAAAGGTATCTCCTTAGACGTCAAGGCAGGTCAATCCATTGCGCTCGTAGGTCATACGGGATCCGGTAAAAGTACGATTATTAACTTGTTGAGCCGGTTCTATGATCCGGTAGAAGGAAGAATTCTAGTCGATGGCGTGGATATTCGGAACGTCACGATTGAAAGTCTACGTTCGCAAATTGGGATCGTCATGCAGGATACCTTTATCTTCTCGGGCACCATTCGTGATAACATTCGATTCGGTCGCTTGGATGCAACGGATGAGGAAGTTGAAGCAGCGGCGAAGGCAGTCAATGCGCATGAGTTCATTGCTACGATGCCGAAAGGATACGATACCGAAGTCGAAGAGCGGGGGAATGTGCTCTCGATGGGTCAACGTCAGTTGCTATCCTTCGCTCGTGCCTTGCTCGCAGATCCACGGATACTGATCCTGGATGAAGCGACAGCAAGTATTGACACCGAGACGGAAGTCAAGATTCAAGAAGCCTTAAAAACATTGCTTCAAGGACGTACGTCCTTCATGATTGCGCATCGACTCTCAACGATTCGCCATGCGGATCACATTGTCGTATTGGATCATGGACGTATTCAAGAACAAGGGACACACGAGCAGCTCATGCAGCAGCGCGGCACGTATTTTGGACTCATTGAAGCGCAATACCGATTCTTATAAGTTCACATGAAGGGGCGGTACCACTCTTATCCGGTGGTACCGCCCTTTGTCATGCCTTAGATTATCGAAACCGTTGACGATATTTGCTAGGGGATATCCCCTCAAATTTCGTGAAGCATGAAGTGAAATAAGCGCCTTGGTTAAAGCCAACTTCTTCGGCTACTCGAGCGATGGAATAGTCCGTCTGTAGTAACAAAAGCTTGGACTGATCAATCCGATACCGTTGCAAGTACTCCATCGGTGAACATCCGAATTGACGATGCATACATCGTGCAATGTATACAGGATGGAAATTCGTATTCTCGCCTAACTGCGCGGCAGTGATCTCCTCTTGATAATGTCGGCGAAGATAAGCGGCAGCAAGTTCTGCACATTGCCTCGAGGTATTGGTTGTTTGAATTTGCATAGAAGCCGAGATCCGTTGAAGCAATTCTTGGAAGAGTACCTGCTGCTGCCATCGAATCTGATGCATGTTTAGTCCTTCATTTAACGAAGTTAGCTGATCAATCAGATCAAAGGCTTTTTGCGGTTGATCCATTGCAGTGAACTGGGGGACATACAGATGAAAGGTACGAGTTAGAAATGCGGAATGAGGCGGTTTCGGCTGCTCTTCCTTGACGGATTGTAGATGATGATTCGTATGGATCGTTGTCCACATGCCCTCCGTTTGAAAGTGAAGCCAGTAATATTCCGTATCGATAAGGCCCGGCTTGGTACCGCTGTGATATCGGTCAGGTAACAGGATAAGTGCATGATTTTCTCGGACTTCAAAGGTTTCCTGTTCTTCCTCCATGAACAGCGTACCTTTTTTGACAAGCAGTAAATCGAACACATTGATATTTCTTCGACCAGGGTGGATCTGGCCGACTTTATTCGTGTGGAGACCGCTAGTAATATAGTGTGGAAGCGGTGGAGCCGTGAATTGAAGCGTTTGCATTTTGTCACCTTTTTCCTTATCTACGGCAGGTTTGAATTTTATAAAATTAAGTTGATTTCTTAATATTCTTTAAACAGTATACCATCTATAATTTAATCGATCTATCTCGCCATATTTTTTCGCATCAGGAGGTTTGTTTCGTGAATAAGGATAATAAGAAATTTACAATGTGGGTGCTTGCATGGCCTATTTTTATAGAGCTATTCTTGCAGTTTTTACTGGGTGCAGCCGATACGTTGATGGTCAGTCGAATCTCAGATGACGCTGTCGCGGTGGTTGGATTTTCGAATCAATTGTTTAATGCACTCATGATTTTATTTACGACGGTAGCAAGTGGTGCGGGAATTCTCATCGCGCAAAAGCTTGGTTCAAGGCAGAAGGATCAGGCGCGCACGATTGGGATGATGGCGGTCACAGCCTCAACAGGCATTGGGTTGATTCTAAGTATGATTCTCATTGCCTTTCCTGTTCAAATTGCACGCGTATTACAGTTGCCAGAGCATTTGTTGCCTCTAGGCAAGGTGTATATCTCGATTGTTGGCGGAGGCATGGTGCTGACCGCGATGATGTCTACCTTAAGCACGGTCATCCGGAATACGGGGAATACCAAAGGTCCGATGTATCTCGCGTTAGGCATGAACGTCGTTCATATTTTCTTGAATTACTCGTTTATCTTCGGTGCATTCGGATTTCCGCAATGGGGTTTAACGGGGGTAGCCATCTCGACATTAATTAGTCGACTGCTTGCCACGGTGTTCTTGGTTATTATGTTCATGTATTCATTCGAACGAAGAGTCATGCTGCGGGAGATGTTCGCTGTTGATACCAAGCTATTCCGGGAAGTACTGAAGATCGCTTGGCCGTTAGGCATTAATATGGCTTGTTGGGTGTTTTCCCAGCTGATCATTTTCTCGTTCATCTCCATACTGGGCTCGAAGGAAATGGCGGCAAGAACTTACATGAACACACTCGAATCCTTCTGCTTTATGTTAGGTTCTTCGATTGCGATGGCCGTTCAAATTCAAGTCGCGCATTTATTTGGGGCCAAACGAACGAAAGAGGCGTATAAAAGTGCCTATCGAGCATTGGGCATTGGGCTAATATTAGTGACATTAAATGCCTTTGTCATTTATCTGTTCGGTAAACATTTCCTTGGTTTGTTCACATCGGATACCGAAATCATCGCGCTAGGTGCTTCGTTACTCGGACTAAATCTCTTATTGCAGCCGGGGAAAATGTTAAACATGGCGATGGGCAACTGTCTGAATGCGATAGGGGATACGCGCTATACCATGATGACCGCGATTATCTCCATGTGGCTTGTGGCTACGGGTCTATCTTATGTGTTAGGCATTCATCTAGGTTGGGGATTGGTAGGAATCTATGGTTGTATGATTGCAGATGAGTACTTGCGCGGGATTCTGGTCTTCATGCGTTGGAGAGGTCAGAAACGGCTGCGTATGGCAGAACAGGAGCAGGCAAAAGAGAATTCAACGCGTATCCCAACTCCAATCGCTGTTGACGTATAAGCGGAACAATTAACGCCCGATGATCGAGTGAATCACCGGGCGTTTGTTTATCACATAAGTTTGATGAGCATAGACATTGGGATTACTTTGTTACGAAACATAAAAACAAGCTTCGTCCAAATGTTCTAAAGGAAGTAGAGAAATTCCGCAAATGTGGAGATCCTCGAAATAGCTTTAAGCTGCTGGTGTGCGAAGGGTACCACGGCAAGAGCATGTCTGGAGAGGATGATAAACGATGTCACCCGTGTCAAAGAAACGAAAGACATACCGCTTAACGTGGTTCGAAGCTTGGATATGATGGACGATGGAGTTTTTCTTGTATGAAAATTGCTATATTGTATAAATCCAATAACTTTAACGGATTTTCCTATATTTGAGCGTCTATATTGTATATTACCAACATAAAACGATGAAATCGCTAGAGATCCTTAATTCGTGGCTCTTATGCTGTATAAATCCATTATAGATGAGAAACAAGGCTCATTGGGACGTCCTATCTTACATAAATCCAACATAGCATCAAGGTGAGAAGAAGACGGTTCGATCGAAAGATCGAGGGTGCTATACAACTTATGTTTTTACTCCATCTGAATATTTGTTTTCGCCATTCGAAAACGACTTTCGTTTGGCGTACAAGAGGAATTGTATCGAATTTAGCGTCTGGTCCACACGGAGAAAAGAATCTTTCAACTGGAGCTTCGCAAGGACTTGAATCGCATTCGCGCCAATACCTAACCCAGCATCGGATGTCATTACATCGGTAGGAGCGGCGTCAAAAATTGTGGCTTGTATATATCCTTCTATTCTATCATCAAAACTTGCAATTTTGGATAAAAGACAGCACAATGGTAGATATTGATTGTGGAGGTTCGACAGATGGGACAAGTGTTAAGTGCTCCTTACTCAAACGCAGCGAAGAAAATGTTATTGCTTGGTTCAGGCGAACTAGGTAAAGAAGTGATCATTGAGGCCCAAAGACTAGGTGTTGAGACCATCGCCGTAGATCGGTACGCGAACGCACCTGCGATGCATGTAGCACATCGGAGTTATGTGACGAACATGCTGGACGGTGAGGAAATACGCCGTATCATTGAACAAGAGAAGCCAGATCTCATCGTACCTGAAATTGAAGCGATAGCAACAGCAACCTTGGTTGAATTGGAACAAGAAGGGTATCGCGTTATCCCTACAGCGAACGCCACGCGATTGACGATGGATCGGGAAGGGATTCGTCGATTAGCTTCCGAAACCTTAGACCTTCCGACAGCAAAGTATGAATTCGCGGATAGCTTGGAGCAATTGAAAGAAGCTGTAGCCGTTATCGGAACACCGTGCGTCATTAAACCGCTGATGAGTTCCTCGGGTAAAGGCCAAAGTGTATGTAAGACGCCTGCGGATATGGAGCATTGTTGGACGTTGGCTATGGAAGGCGGACGCGCCAAAAAGACGCGTGTGATTATTGAAGAATTTATCCCATTCGAATCTGAAATTACATTGCTTACGGTTCGATCTGTATCGGGTACAACTTATTGTCAACCGATCGGTCATATTCAAAAAGACGGTGACTATATCGAGTCTTGGCAGCCTCATCACATCACAGCGGATCAAATTGCTGAAGCTCAGCATATCGCGAAGACGGTGACAGATGCACTTGGGGGTTATGGTTTATATGGCGTAGAATTATTCGTGACCCAGAACGGGATTATTTTTAGCGAAGTATCCCCACGCCCTCATGATACGGGTCTTGTTACGCTAGCTACGCAAGATTTATCTGAATTTGCTCTGCATGTACGTGCCATCTTAGGGTTTCCGATCCCATCGATCCGTTTATTGACACCTGGTGCTTCGGCAACGGTCAAAGCAGATCGAGAATCTGACAAATATTCGCTGCATGGCGTAGATGAAGCTTTATCAGAACCGAATACCCAAGTTCGGCTTTTTGGGAAGCCTGAGACCAAAGTAGGACGCCGCATGGCTGTCGCGTTAAGCACAGCTAATGATGTCGATACAGCAAGGGTACAAGCCAAAGCAGCAGCTGCCAAAATCACTGTGCAATATGAATAGGTCCGTTGAAGTAGAACGATAAATGGAGTGGTCTAAAGGTGAACAGGCTTTAGATCACTCTTTTGTTTTGCATTATGAGAATGTATGTTCTATACTTGTGTTCGGACCCTGTTTTTTCTGTGAGAATTTGCAAAATACGGAAATAACGATTATTTTTATAGGTAAACGGAACGGGGGATGATGATGAAATCGAACATCGTATGGCGATGGACTGCTATGGCAGGCATTGTATCCACGTTGCTGCTCGTCGTTGGCTTTGGTTATGGCGTGAATGATATCCTCAACCCGCAAGGGATGGAATTAAGTGTAGATACAAGTACGCCGAAGCAACCTCCAGCTACATCGGATTTTGCTGCGAAGACCAGTATTCAGGTGGCATCTATCGGGGACTCCTTAACAAGAGGGACAGGAGATCCGTCGGGCGAAGGATATGTGCGTAAAGTCGTCAAACAATTAAGTGTGAAGCTGGATAAACCGGTTAAACTGTTGAATAATCTAGGAATTAACGGTTTGCGTGCAGACCAATTAGTGCATAAATTGGATGAGCAGGGCTTCAAGAACGCAATAACAGAAGCAGACTTAATTCTGCTTACTATTGGCGGTAATGACATATTTAACAGTGCATTGGATGGGGATTTCACTTCACAGTCATTTGAGCTAGATACACTCCTTGATAAAGTGGACGAGAGCTCCAAGGATTTGAAGAAGATTCTCTTACAAATCGATGAACTGAATCCGAACGCCAAAATTGTCTATATCGGCTTATACAATCCGCTAGCAGATATTCAATCCATGCGTCAAATCGGAGATACCGTCGTACAACGCTGGAATAACCTTGCTGCTGCAACGATAAATAAGCATCCGAATATGACGTTGGTTCCAACGGCGGATTTGTTCCAAGCCGCGCTGCCATCGTATATTTCGTCAGATCACTTTCATCCTAATGCGTTAGGATATGAACAAATTGCTTATCGGGTCATACAAGGCCTTGCGCCATAAGGAGGGAACAGCATGCGTGATCGAGAAGATTCAATCGTATTGAAAGTGGATCAAGTCAAGAAGCGAATCGGGAAAAAATGGATTATTCATGGTGTCTCCTTTGATGTGCGCGCAGGCGAGATTTTTGGCTTCTTAGGTCCGAATGGTTCGGGGAAAACAACAACGATCCGGATGCTCGTAGATCTCATCAAGCCTACATCGGGCCAGATTGAAGTCTGCGGTTATAATGTCAATAAAGATCCCGAACAAGCGCTGCAGCACGTGGGTTGTATTGTTGAAAATCCGGAAGTATACAATTATCTAACAGGATGGGAGAACCTGGAGCATTTTGCTCGAATGCAACCTCATGTGGATCAGACGAGAATTCAGGAAGTTGTAGATATTGTTCGGTTGGATCAACGGATTCATGATAAAGTGAAAACTTATTCATTAGGGATGCGACAACGGCTTGGCATTGCGCAGGCATTGCTCGGGCGTCCGAAATTATTGATTTTGGATGAGCCGACAAATGGTTTAGATCCCAAAGGTATTAAGGAACTCCGTACGTTCATCCGAGAGCTTGCAGATCAAGGGATGGCTCTTTTCGTATCCAGTCATTTGTTGACAGAAATTCAGTTGATGTGTGATCGCGTGGCGATCATTAGCCATGGACGTGTCTTGGCTGTTGGAGATGTAGAAGATCTGATTGAAGAAGGGAGCAACTATGTGGTATGGCAATTAGAGCCTGCTCACAAAGGTCGCGAACTGCTTCATGCCGAGAAGGATGTAGAAATTGTGAATATTGCCGATATAAATATTGATGAAGCCATGCTTGCGGGTATTGACCAAGATGCCATTATTACGCAGATGAACTCAGATCGCACATCCGATCTTATTCGTAAAATGGTTGCTTCAGGCGTGCAAGTGCATACCGTGCAGAAGATGAACCCTACGCTAGAACAGTTATTTTTACGTATGACGGAGGGTGAATCTATTGAATAGTATCCTTCCTTTAGTCCAGAATGAAACGATAAAGATGATCAAAAAGAAGCGTTTCCTTGTGATTGTCTTAATCTTGTTGGTGCTGATTCCCATTTTCACGTATGCTCAGATGAAAGTCGCTCAGAATAATCGTGAGAAATTTAAGGATTGGCGGCATACGTTGCAACAGCAAATTACGGATAATGAAAATTCACTGGCGAGCGATCGAGTTCCTGATGAGTGGAAGAAGTATCGCAAGATCATGGTGCAGCAGTGGCAGTATTATTTGGACCATGATGTTGATCCAAGCACACCGAACGGCGTAACGTTTGTCCGTTCTTTTATGGAGAATTCTTCATCCCTATTTATTCCGCTGATGGTCATGGCGGTGGCATCGGATATCGTATCTTCGGAGCGGACGTCCGGCACCATCAAAATGCTGTTAACACGGCCTGTTCGGCGCTGGAGGATTTTACTTAGTAAATTATTGACGTTGACGTTATTCGTTGGATTGATTATATTGACAACATTCGTGTTGTGTTATTTAATAGCAGGGCTTGTATTTGGATATGGTGGATGGGATCAACCTATTTTTACAGGATTTCAGATCAACGGTGTCGAAGTGGATAACTCAGCAGTTCATCCTGTGCCGCAATGGTTGTACCTCGTCATGCAGGGAGGATTGATTTGGTTCTCCAGTATGGTCGTGGCCATCCTTGCTTTTATGATTTCCGTATTAGTGCGCAGCACAGCAGCGAGCATTGTAACGATGATGGCCGCTTTGATCGCAGGCAGCCTTCTTACGAATATGGCATCATCCTGGCCGAGCGCGAAGTTTCTATTTATGGTTAACTTACAATTGACGACATATCTAGCAGGTTCACCACCGCCAATTGAAGGGATGAATCTGATATTTTCACTCATGATATTGAGTATATGGGCACTTGCGGCACTGTTCGTAAGTTTCCGTGTCTTTACGAAACAGGATATTTTGAATTAAAATGAACAATTATGACATTTAAAGGGGGAGCATGAATGGTCGAGCAGATCGATTTGTACAACAGCGAATCTAAAGAGCGTGAACATTCCGCGACAGGCTACGATGCTGACGACATTCAGGTGCTCGAAGGGCTTGTAGCCGTCCGGAAGAGACCCGGGATGTATATCGGCAGTACGAGCACATCGGGATTGCATCATTTAGTATGGGAAATCGTCGACAATGCTGTTGACGAACATTTAGCCAAATATTGTAACAAAATTGACGTGACGTTACATAAAGACAATTCAATTACCGTCTTTGATAATGGACGCGGTATTCCGACAGGGATGCATAAAACAGGTATTCCTACGCCGCAAGTCGTCTTTACCATGCTGCATGCAGGTGGTAAATTTGGTGGTTCAGGTTACAAAAAATCCGGGGGATTACACGGGGTTGGCGCCTCGGTAACCAATGCGTTGTCGGAATGGCTGGAAGTCGAAATTTATCGTGACAGCAAGATTCATCGCCAACGTTTTGAATATTGGGTGGATGCTGCCGGTAAAGAGCATGTGGGTGCGCCGTCAACAGGACTAGAGGTCATTGGGAACACGAACCGTACTGGAACCAAAGTAACCTTCAAACCAGACGTACGCGTATTCCACGGTTCCATTCAATTTAATTATGATACATTAGCCGAACGGTTACAGGAGATAGCTTTTCTGAACTCCGGACTGAAGGTTTCGATCAAAGATGAACGTAGTGATAAGCAAGATGTATTCTTTTATGAGGGTGGCGCAAGCCAGTTTGTCCAATTCTTAAATGAGGATAAAACGGTATTGCATGATGTCATTCATTTTGCTGCGGAAAAAGAAGATATAGAGGTTGAAGTTGCCCTTCAATATAACGACGGATATACCGAGACCATCGCTTCCTTCGTAAACTCGATTCCGACGCGCGGCGGCGGAACGCATGAGACAGGATTTAAAACGGCATTCACCCGGGCGATGAACGAATATGCACGCAAGAATGCTTTTCTGAAGGAAAAGGATAAGAATATTGACGGCAACGATCTCCGTGAAGGGATGATGTCAGTCATCAATATCAAAATGTCTGAAGTGGAGTTTGTAGGTCAGACGAAGGATCAGCTCGGCAGTGTGTCCGCTCGCAGTGCAGTGGATGCGGTGGTGTCCGATAAGATGGCCTTATTCCTAGAAGAAAATCCGCAAGTGGCACAAATGCTGATTAAGAAGGCTGTTCAAGCCTCCAAAGCGCGGGAAGCGGCGCGTAAAGCTCGCGAAGATGTTCGGAATGGCAAGAAACGCAGCGAAAGCTCCAACCTGAACGGGAAATTAACGCCAGCTCAATCGAAGGATTACTCTCGTACGGAATTGTTTATTGTTGAGGGTGATTCGGCCGGCGGTTCTGCCAAGCAAGGACGGGATTCGAAGCTTCAAGCCATCCTTCCGCTTAAAGGGAAACCTATGAATCCTGAAAAAGCGAAATTGGCAGATATTCTGAAGAATGATGAGTATCGTGCAATCATTAGTGCCATTGGTGCAGGGGTTGGTACCGAGTTTGAAAGTGATGAGAGTAACTATTCCAAAGTGATTATCATGACGGATGCCGATACCGATGGAGCGCATATTCAAGTGTTATTATTAACTTTCTTCTATCGGTACATGAGATCGTTGATTACCTCCGGCCGCGTCTATATCGCACAACCTCCTTTGTATAAGATTACAAGGAAGTCCGGCAAGTTAACGACGGTTCGTTATGCTTGGACAGATGAGCAATTAAACAATTATCTGAAAGAGTTCGGTAAGAACTACGAGCTTCAACGTTATAAAGGACTTGGTGAGATGAACCCTGAACAACTGTGGGAAACGACAATGAATCCGGAATCGCGTCAGTTATTGCTGGTTCAAATTGAGGATGCTGCCAAAGCAGAACGCCGTGTTTCCACATTGATGGGCGACAAGGTAGATCCTCGTAAGCGATGGATCGTTGAGAACGTTGACTTTACGGAATATGAAGAGTAAGGGGGGAGTTTAGATGAGTTCATTGGAACAGTTTTTGCCAGCATTTTTAGAAGATGTCGTCGGAGACCGATTTGGCCGTTATTCCAAGTATATTATTCAAGATCGGGCGATACCTGATGTACGTGACGGACTAAAGCCTGTTCAACGCCGTATTCTGTATGCGATGTATGATTCGGGCAATACAGCGGACAAGCCATATCGTAAATCAGCCAAGACGGTCGGGGATGTGATGGGTAACTATCATCCGCATGGCGATTCATCCATTTACGACGGTATGGTACGTATGGCTCAACCTTGGAAAATGGCACATATGCTCGTTGACGGTCACGGCAACTGGGGCTCCATTGATGATGACCCCCCTGCTGCGATGCGTTATACCGAGGCCCGGCTTTCACCGATTGCGAGTGAGCTGCTGCGTGATATTGATAAACGAACGGTACTATTTAAAGATAATTTCGATAATACGACACAGGAACCCGTCGTCCTTCCGGCACGGTATCCGAACTTGCTCGTGAATGGAGTTAGTGGTATTTCCGCAGGTTTTGCGACAGAAATCCCGTCTCATAATTTGCGCGAAGTGATTGATGCTTGTATTGCAATGATGGAGAAAGAAGATTTGACGGTGGAAGATATTATGCAAATCGTCAAAGGACCGGATTTCCCAACGGGCGGTATGATCATGGGCGAAGACGGAATTCGTGACGCCTATCGAACGGGAAAGGGACGAATTTATATTCGTTCGAAGACGGAAATTGAAGATGTCCGCGGTGGACGTCAGCAAATCGTCATTACTGAAATTCCTTATCAAGTGGTGAAAGCACGTCTAGTTACGGCGATGGAGAATATCCGACTTGAGAAAAAGGTCGAGGGCATTACCGAAGTACGAGATGAGAGCGGTCGGGAAGGCCTACGGATCGTCATCGAGTTGAAAAAGGATGCCGATGCGCATGGGATTCTAGCTTACTTATTGAAGAAGACAGACCTGCAAGTAACGTATAACTTCAATATGGTTGCCATCGTCAATAAGACGCCTGTGCAGCTCGGAATTCGGGCGATTCTGAATGCGTATATCGCGCATCAAAAAGAAGTTGTTACGAATCGTACGCAATATGAGTTGGAAAAAGCAGAGGATCGGGCGCATGTTGTAGAAGGTCTGGTCAAAGCGTTGAACATTCTGGATGAGGTCATTGCGACGATTAAGGCATCGAAGAATCGTCAGGACGCGCAGAACAATTTAGTGGACAAGTTCCAATTTACGGAGCGCCAAGCTGATGCCATTCTAACCTTGCAATTATACCGTTTAACCAATTTAGAGATTACATCTCTTGAAAAAGAACATAAAGAACTTTTGAAGAAGATCAATTATCTACGTTCCATCCTGGATAGCAATAAAAAGCTCGTAGGCGTGATCAAGAGTGAGTTGTTAGATATCCGTGAGAAGTATGGTATTGATCGTCGTTCTGTTATTCAAGGTGAAGTCGAAGAGATCAAGGTGAACCTTGAAGTGATGGTTAATCCGGAAGATGTATTGGTTACGATGTCCAATGAGGGATATTTGAAACGTACGAGCATGCTGTCATTTACTCGTTCGGGCGGTGAGCTGGAAAGCTCGGGTGTCAAAGAAGGAGACTATATTAAGCATCTTCTCGAAGTGAATACGATTGATTCCATGTTGTTATTCACGGATAAAGGGCAATATTTCTTGCTTCCGACCCATCTCATTCCAGAATTCAAGTGGAAAGATAATGGTACAGCGATTGTGAATGTCATTCCGATTTCGAAGGAAGACCGGATCGTGAATATGATTCCAATCAAGAACTTTGAAGAACCGAACCAATCCCTTGTATTTGTCACCAAGCGCGGACAAGTTAAGCGTACGGATTTAAAAGAATATATGACCAATCGATCGAATGCGATCGCAGCTTGTAAAGTAAGTGATCAAGATGAGGTTATTTCCGTTTCTTTGAGTGATGGGATGAAAGATTTGTTGCTCGTGACCAAAGATGGGATGAGTATTCGATTTAAAGAGTCTGAAGTGAATGCGATGGGCCGGGTATCCGGTGGTGTTCGTGGAATTCAACTTAAAGATGGCGACGAAGTGATCTCTGCGATTTGGGTAGAAGGGGATGAAGGGGAGATCGTAGTCGTGACGGATATCGGTTACGGAAAACGATCTTTACTTGTCGACTATATGACGCAAGGACGCGGAGGCAAAGGTATTATTACGTTCGAGTTCAAAGAAGGCAAACGTGTTCGTCCGAATGGCAGCCGTTTAGTCAGAGCTTTCCATTGTACCGAAGCGTATACCATTACCGTGGCAACGAGTGAAGGTACGCTGCACACTTTCGTAACAGAGCAGGCACCGATTGAAGATCGCAAGTCCATCGGGAAGCTCATCGTTCCTTTGGAGAAGAAAGAGACGATAACAGATATTTGGCGGCTATAATTTCCTTCTTGGGAGATTGATTTTGATTATGTAAATAAGGGAGCTGTGTTTTCAATGAGTCATTCGACACCTAAAATTACGACCTTTCTGATGTTCTCGGGTCAAGCAGAAGAGGCTATGAATTATTACATCTCGATCTTCGACGACTCTGAAATTCTTCAAATTCAGCGCTATGGCCCGAACCAACCCGGTGCTGAAGGAAGCGTAGTAAAGGCAACATTTTCGCTCCATGGTCAGGTATTTATGTGCATAGACAGTAATGTACAGCATGACTTTACGTTTACACCGGCGATTTCCTTATTTGTTACTTGCGATACGGAAGCAGAGATTGACCGTGCTTATGCGAAATTGTCTGAAGGCGGCTCTGTTCTGATGCCATTGGCTGCGTACCCGTTTAGCGAGAAGTTCGGCTGGGTAGCTGATCAATATGGTGTGTCGTGGCAATTGAGTTTGGCTGGGACGAAATAAAACATATAAGATACCATCCTTCCGTTTTGTGGGGATGGTATCTTTGTTTTAGGGGGGATTAGCGGTCGCTCATCTTCGAAAGGACCGAGGGTAGAGGTTTTTCTCACGAAAACTCCTTAATCAAACGGTTTATTCGGCGGATCCAATTGATCCTTCAGTTTCAACGCGATATCCAGGATAACCCACAGCGGGACCGTATCATCCAAACGATCCAGCCATTGTGGGTCTTTTATAATTCCAGCTTCAATCGCTTTCATCGCAATCGTTTGCTTATCAAGGTCCATGTTGAGCCCTCCTTCAACGTATGTCTTGCATGAGCTTAACGGGCGAATGCCTATATTACATCGTATGTCAAAAAGATCAGATGTGTTCCTATGGTACTCTATGGTATAATTTTCTACATGGAGACGAGCTAGAGCTACCGCAGAATATGTCCTAGGGGGAGAGGTAACGAATGCACACGTCGGACTTTGTAAAACTTTGGTCAAAGCTATCCAAAGATTATCAAAATCATATGGAGGATCAACTTGCTCCATCGCTGACCGAATCCCAGCTTACCGTACTGGAAGTTCTGGAACAGCGCGAACAAATGAAGCCTTCCGATTTACTGCCATACTTGGAGACGACACCAGCTGCGATAACGACTTTGCTCGATCGGATGGAAAAGAATGAATTAGTTGAGAGGGTACGTGATTCTGTCGATCGAAGAATTGTGTGGATACAAATCACAGAGCGCGGTATTCAAGAGAAGAGCCGAGGTTTGCAGATTCGCAACGAATACATCGGTTCCGTTCTGAATCGCATCTCGGCTCATAATCAACAATTATTCATTTATTTACTCGGAAAAATTACAAATAACTAACCCGCTTTTTTCTCCGTTTCAGCTTGCATCACCACAGGCATGGAATGAATGTGATTATTTAATGCTTGAAGCTTCGTTGCAAGTGCGCTGTATTGCGATTTTGACAAGGGAAGTTTATGTTCATGAAGCGTCTTTTCAACCGGCAGGACGACGTATTTACGTTGGTTTCCCGTGCCGGTTTTTTGTACCCATGTGGGCAAGGCTGTAACGTCAGTAATATCAATCGCACCCGATGGAAATGTCTTGCGTATGGTCGCGTTAAAGATCACGCCATAATCGGTGTATTCATCTTTCTGATTCGAAATGAAATTACCCATGGAATAAATAATATAACCTTTACGTGTTGTTCCATCCAACTGCGTTACATGGACCTCTTCGAGAGGTTGAACCACATGGGTATGAGAGCCAAGGATGATATCTGCGCCTGCTTCGATCAGCGAGCGGGCTAATTGTTGTTGACGCGCACTCGGCTCCCGTTGATATTCGATACCGAAATGGAGTGCAATAACCACAACATCTGCTCCGGCATCGCGTAGAGATTGGATATCTCGTTTCATTTGAATCGGATTGATGAGGGAAATAAGATAGGATTTATCGGCAGGAACGGTAATGCCATTCGTACCGTAGGTATATGCAAGAATCCCCATCTGAATGTCGTTCTTCGTGATGATCGTCAGTTCATTGGCTTCGGCTTGGGAGGCAGCGGTTCCTTTGGTGGTCAGCCCTTGTTCTTTCAATCGCTTTAAAGTACGAATGACGCCGATTTCCTTGCGGTCTAAGGCATGATTGTTGGCCGTGCTTACAATGTTGAACCCCGCATACTTTAAAGCCGCAGCGACCTCAGCAGGGGCGTTAAACATCGGAAATCCTGAATACCTTAGATCTGCTCCCGCAATCGGGGTTTCTAAATTAGCCCAGACGAAGTCCCCTTGCGTCAATAACGGCTTAACCTGTGTAAAAAATGGATTAAAGTTATAAGTGCCTTTTGCTTTATTGTAGTAAGATGGCAATTGCGGCATGTGCATCATGATATCCCCTACAGCGACGAGCTTGGCTTCCTTCGTGTAAGTTTCAATAGGATGTTCTACAGGGGGTGTCGCAGGCTCGGTGCTTGAATCGAACGCAGGACCAGATTCGGAAGGGTCTGTGACGGGTTGTTGCACGTTCTGTGCCACCGCATCTGTTGATTCATTTTTCGGACTCGTAGGAACGATCGTACTTGGTTGTGCATCCACAGGCTGTGCATCTTGTTTGTTATGCTGGCAACTAGCCAGAAGAAAGCTGCAGCTTATGAAGAAAAAAAGAAGCGCAAGTTGAGCCTTGCGCCTATAAATCGGATTTTGATTGAACATGTAATTCACTCCATATATTCCAAGGATACATGTCAGGAGGTAGGGAATGAAACAACAAGGACTCTTTGGTTACAGGATGCGGGAATCCAAGCTCAAAGGACCAGAGTGCAATTTGTTGGCCAGCTTTGTTGACATGTGCCCCATATTTTTGATCTCCGAAGAGCGGGCAGCCGATCGCATTCATTTGAACGCGAATTTGATGAGGTCGTCCTGTATGCAGGACAACGCGTACAAGACTCATACCGTCAGCTTGTTCAAGCACGTGGTATTCAAGAATAGCTTCCTTCGCATCCCGTGTACCTTTCGGTACGACAGACACGATATTCGTCCGTACATCTTTAAGGAGATGATGAACAAGCTTCCCATGAGTGGTCGGAGGATGTCCATGCACGACGGCAATATATTCTTTGTGTAAGGTTCGACTGCGTACGGTCTCAGAGAGGCGAGACGCAGCCTTGGATGTTTTGGCGAAGACCATGGCTCCGCCAACAGGCCGATCCAAACGATGAACAAGCCCGAGATAGACGTTCCCTGGCTTATTATAGCGAACTTTAATGTCTTCTTTAAGAATCGTTAGCATGTCAGGATCGCCGGTTGCATCCTCTTGCGAGGGGATGTTCACCGGCTTTTCTACGACAAGTACATGATTGTCTTCAAATAGAATATGCACAGGCTTCAAGATTTAAGCCTCCCAACGACCTAAAATTCCGCAAGGCAAGTTGAGACCAGAGTTCGTAATCGGAATGCCAACCTCGCCGGAAGTAATGGAGCCGCCGAAGCGTTCTTTCATGGTCATGCTTAATAGATTGTGCAATACCGTAGGGGATAGCCCTGTTGTATACGAATTGATTTGAACGAAGAGAGGGTTGTCCGTCATAATGCGTGTACAGGACTGTAGGAAAGGATAGAGGTTATCTTCTAACTTCCACATTTCCCCGTTCGGTCCACGACCGTAAGAAGGAGGGTCCATAATAATCGCATCATATTTATTGCCGCGGCGTTCTTCACGTTGAACAAATTTAAATACATCATCCGTAATGAAGCGCACGGGGCGGTCCCCAAGTCCTGAGAGATGAACATTTTCTTTAGCCCATTGTACCATTCCTTTGGCCGCATCGACGTGGCACACTTCGGCACCCGCATAAGCACAAGCCACCGTAGCACCACCTGTATAAGCGAACAGGTTTAATACTTTAATGGGACGATTTGCTTGTTGGATTTTATTCATCATCCAACGCCAGTTCACCGCTTGCTCGGGAAATAGTCCCGTGTGTTTGAAGCTGGTAGGTTTGATATAGAAAGATAATTTATCGAACGAAATCGTCCAGCGCTCAGGAATTTCTTTTTTCCAATCCCATTGTCCGCCGCCGGATGAACTGCGATGATAATGTCCGTGTACTTGTTTCCACTGATGTGTCTCATTCTCTAATGGCCAAATAATTTGTGGATCTGGACGACGTAGGATAATATCCCCCCAACGTTCCAGCTTCTCGCCGCCGCCGGTGTCAATAAGTTCGTAATCTTGCCATTCATTTGCTAAATGCATGCTGTAATTCCCATCCTTCAGTTTCTAGTATCCTTGCTGTGTGATGATTATGATATTTCGCTATTGAACTTGTAGCCTACGCCGCGTACCGTAATAACATACGTCGGATTCGCCGGATCAGGTTCAATTTTTTTGCGCAAGTTGCTGATATGTACCATTAATGTCCGTGTATCTCCGAAACTTTCGGAACCCCAGATATGTTGAAAAAGGTGATCAATCTTTACGACCGTATTTGGCGTCTGAGCCAAGTAGACGAGTAAATCGAATTCCTTCGTCGAGAGGGATACGACACGGTCTTGTTGTCGAACAGAGCGACTCGAGAGGTCAATTTCCAAGTGTGGGAATGAAAGAAGCTGTTGGGGTTGACGCTCCCGGTTAATATATGGAAATCGATTGCGCCGTAATTGCGCTTTGACGCGAGCGACAAGCTGACTTGGACTGAATGGCTTGCTGATATAGTCATCGCCGCCAACCGTTAATCCAAGAATAACGTCATTGTCTTCGCTTTTACAGCTTAGAAAAATAATCGGCACCATAGAGTGCTTACGAATTTCTTTGCACACTTCAATGCCGTTCATGTCCTCCAGCAGAATATCCAATATAATTAAATCCAATTCGGATTCAGCGGCAATCTGTAACGCATCTTCGCTGCGATGAGCGATTTGAACATGGAAACCTTCCCTCTTCAAATACAAAGAGATTAGCTCCGTTATTTCGACTTCGTCATCGACGACAAGAATATTCATAGGACCCACTTACTACACCTCCGCAAAGAACATTATAGCGAATTGTGCAGCTTGAAGGCAATGAAAACGTGAAAAATCGTATAATTTGTGGAAGATTAGGAGATATATTGATCTTTTTATAGTATCGCCACCAGGACTCTTTTCTTATACAATAGGAAAATATAGGAGGGGAATGGGATCAAACGTTATCTAGGGTATATCATATTAACTGCGATCATCGGGCTTTTGGGGTGGTTGAGCTTTCAAGATCGACAGACATCTGAGTTTCCTCTTGCGCAACAAGGGATATTAGACCTACGCAGCTGGGATTTTGGGGAACAAGGGACCGTGATGCTTCAGGGGAAATGGGAGTTTGCCTGGTCTCAATTACTTCAACCAAGCGATTTCATGACGAAGACAGCTGCAAATTTTATACAAGTTCCCGGTTCATGGATGTATCATGGAGACAAAACACCCTCAAGCGGTTATGCTACATATCGTCTTTCCATACAACATCGACCAGAAGATCGAATCTTCGCGATCCGTGTGCCCAATATATTAACCGCTTATCGGATGTATTTGAACGGTACGCTCGTACAATCCGTCGGTAAGGTAGGGACCTCGTCCGATGAAGCGATTCCGGAGCAAATGCCAAGGCTAGTCTTTATGGATGGTAATCGTGAGATGGACGAGCTTGTGATTCAAGTATCTAACTTTGATCACCGGCGAGGGGGGATATGGAAAGAATTCGAATACGGTCATAGTGACCAAATTATACAGCATCAATTTATTCATTCATCGAAGGATATGTTGATTCTGGGTATGATCGTGATGATGGCAGGATATCATTTGCGGTTGTTCCTGTTGCGGAGACAAGAGCGAGCAGCGTTGTATTTTGGCCTTGTCGGTCTGTTTATCGGACTACGGATGTTTGCCGTAGGCGATTGCTTTCTCGTGCAGTGGTTTATTGGGGTGACTTGGAGCCAATCCTTACAAGCTGAATATATATGTCTTGCGTTAGGTTCACTATTTGGAATCTTATATATTAGTGAGATGTTTCCGAAGGAGGCGTATCCTCGGATCAAAAAAGCATTAATGTATACTGCCCTACTACTCGCTATCTTCGTTGTATTGACAGAGCCGATTGTGTTTACAAAGTATGTATATATCTATCAGGCCCATCTGGTCTTTACAGCGGTTTTGAGTATTATTGTATTAATTCGAGCGTTTCATCATCGACGTTCCAATGCGGGTCTCGCGTTGGTTGGGATTTTGGTATTTGGGATTACGATTGCGAACGATGTCCTTTTTTACAATGAGGTTTGGTATACCGGGGATATCTCACAATATGGGCTATTAGTATTTGTTATTATCCAGTCGATGATCATTTCCGATCGATTTACAAGAGCTATGCATGAGGTAGAGCATGTATCTTTCAAGTTACGTGAGCTGAACAATACCCTTGAGACGCGGATTCAGGATCGTACGCTGGAACTGCGGGAAATGAATGCTGACTTGGAGAAGACGAATCACGAAATGGAGCGTATGGAAGAATCCCGGCGTCGGCTGTTAACGAATATTTCACATGATTTGCGAACGCCGATGACGCTAATTCAAGGGTATCTTGAGGCCCTTCGTGATGATATCATTACAGATCCTATGGAACGCAAAGATTATATACAATTGATGTTAAGGAAAATCACAGGTTTAAATCATTTAATCTCCGATGTCTTCGAGCTGGCTAAATTGGAAGCGGGACAAGTATCCATTGAACGCAAGGAAATCCAGATCGAAGAGTTGATCGAATACATAGAAGACGGCTATGAGTTTGAAGTGAAAAATCGAGGCTTAAACTTCTATTGCACATATCCATTAGAATGGACAACATGCGACCGGAAATTGTTCCTTCAGGTGGATTTGGATCGCATGTTCCAAGTGTTTAACAATCTCGTGTATAACGCGGTGAAATTTACACCGATTGGCGGAGATATTCGTATACATTTTTGCTATTTGGAAGCGGAGCAGAGCATTCGGATTGAAATCGCTGATACGGGTATCGGATTATCGGAGGAAGAAATCACAAGGGTCTTTGAACGATTCTATAAAAAAGACTATTCACGAAATTCAACGGGTGGGGGAAGCGGGATTGGTCTGACCATCGCCAAAGAAATTATAGAGTCCCATCATGGTGCCATTTGGGTGGAGAGTGAATTGGGACAAGGTTGTCATTTTTATATTACGTTACCGGCTTTTTTACGATAAAAGATCATGTCTTTATATTATATTGCGGAATTATTGCTTTGCTTTAAAACATCTAACATAAGATTAATGGTGTTCTTTCGTTTCGTATGGTCCATCGTATTTAGCATGTTCATTATTTCTTGCGTATCTTGGGAGGTCGAAGCGAATGCGTCTCCGCCAACAATATAATCTAATGAAACTTCGAAAAAAGTGGAAAGCTTAAGCAGTGTTTCATACACGGGTTGACGGTTATTGATCTCATAATGACTGTAGGCCGAGCGAGTAATACCAATGGTTCGTGCGACTTCTTCTTGCGAAATATTTCGTTGTAGTCGTAGCTGCTTTAAACGTTCACCCATTGTCATTTTTAGTGGACTCCTTAAAAAAGAATGGTAATGGTTTCGACTTCTAGTATGATCCAATCGTAAAACATACTACTAATAGTAATTTATGATACAAATTGTATCATGTCAAGTGTAAATTCATAGATTGTGTAAAATTTAAGATTTAAAGTTACGAATTGTATCTAAAAAGAGATCTCCCGTGGGAGATCTCAGCGTGTCGAGAAAGTCCTGCAGACTTTTCGGCACTTTATTTTTTATAGGGTTAGCGATAGCCCAATTTATTTAGGTCAAGTATCACTAATCATGTGTAGACATAATATGAATTAAGCAAAAGACGAAAGGAGAAAATCAATGAATCAAGAAAAGTATAGCATTCAAGGATCTCAACAAAGGGATCCCGATCCACAATCTTATTCACATCATGGTCATGAACATATGCAACCCCATTATCATGCCCATGGAACCTCACATGGTCATCACATGGTCCATCATCACCATCATTATCATTATCATTACATGATGAGAGATCAAAATACTCCTCAAAGTTAGTATTAAAAATGATAACAGGTAAGAAGAGTTACGCCCGGTTCAACGCAGCATTCATGCAGCCGCGCGTGTCATTTTCGCCTTTTTCTATGGTTTACCTCATCTTATAGTTCGTTTTTTTACGGATTTGCAAAAAGTTAGGGTTTCACAACCGCCTGAGATCTCCCGTAGGAGATCTCTTTTTGTTCGTGTATTAAAGCTTCTTGCCGAGGACATGAGACAAAGGAATGAATCCAATCTCGCGACTATCCTTGCTATGATTTCGATTATCGCCCATGACAAAAATATGATCCTCGGGAACGGTGTAGGACTGCTCCGACGTGTAGAGCATCGTTTCTTTGAGGTAAGGCTCATTCAACTCTTCGCCATTCCGGTACACATGATGATTCTTGAATTCTAGCGTGTCGCCGGGTTTACCGATGACGCGTTTGATATAGAAAATTTCTTGATCGGATTGATGTGTCACGAAATTAAAGAAAGGATTGTCGAGCAATTCGTCTTTAAATGTTCGTACACGATCTACGCGACTATCAATGACAACAATATCGCCATAATTCGGCGTAATCGAGAAGGTATGTGTCCATTTTAATATGAATAGTCGTTCAGAATTCGCAAGCGTCGGCTCCATCGAGTGACCAGACACTTTAGTCGGTTGAATGATATACGTGCAAATGAGTAGTGCGAGTACAAAGGATACCGCTAAGGAAAGTACCCAACGTGAAGCTTCTTGTAAGATGCGGATAACGACGCAACTCCTTCCGAAAAATGTCCTATATCTCATACGTTCCAGTAGCCAAATAAGTTTCTCATAAAATTTTTTGCAGGTCTACTTGTAAACGGAGGAGAACGACGTTATAATTCAAATGAAAATGATTATCATTATCATAGTTGAATATTAAAGTGATTGGAAGGAGATAGCGTGATGAATAAATTGATTATGATATTTGCTAGTATGTCGGGGAACACGGAAGAGATGGCACTGGCCGTTGAGAAAGGGTTACGGGAAGGGAACGCTGACGTTACGGTGAAAGAGGTTTTCGATGCGAATGCATCCGAGCTGCTGGAATATGACGGGATCGTCCTGGGTGCCTATACATGGGGCGACGGTGAATTGCCGGATGAATTCCTAGATTTCTATGAAGAAATGGATGAGCTCGATTTAAGCGGGAAAAAAGCGGTTGTCTTTGGTTCTTGCGATTCAGGTTATCCGGCATATGGCGCAGCCGTAGATCTTCTTATCGATAAATTGAAAGAGCGCGGCGCAAGCGTCGTCGCGGATGGGTTAAAAGTAGAGTTGAGTCCATCAGAGGCAGAAAAGGAACAATGCAGGGAATTAGGCCGCAGCTTGTTTCGTTCATAATTGGAGGGATATCGACGTGATGTATCATGAAATGGAAGTCGAGCCATCATCCTCTTGTCCTGTTATTCATGAACGTGCACTCGAACAATATATTCGCTGCCCATGCTGCTATCACAGACTACGGAATGCCGAGCATCGGATGAAATGGAGCTGGAAGGAACACGTGGAGCAGTGCGTTCAAGAAATATTGAATGACTTTTTCACGCTGCCCATGAATTCACGAACGAGTTCCGTGATCCAACGGATCATGGAGCGAAGATGGACAGCAAAGACGTTCGGTTTTGAATCAGAGGAGCAGCATCAATCCGTGAAACATGTCATCACAGCGCATCTCCTCATGTTATTGGATGCGGAGGGCTGGAGCGAACAACCTATGTTTTTGCTTCAAGATATGTCCATTTATATCGAGGAGCTGAATACGCAATTACAGATGATGTTCCATGTCATTGAGTGGTACGGTTCGTCAGACCATCCTTCCTATATCATCAAAAAATGGTTTATACACGATGAACCTCACGTCATTAAATCATACTTACATTTGTGTCTGGTATTCGCTTACCACACGTTCGGAATGATGCCTGCCCGTATGGAAGTCGTCACGCTGCTAACAGGAAAATCGTATATCATCTCTCCAGCGTTGGATGATATCGCTCGCTCCATGGACTACATACAACTCGTCGGCGAGTTAATGCAAGAGAACGAAAACGAACTACGTTCGTTGAAGCAGTAAGGATGACGTCAGGCAGATTGCCTGACGTTCTTTTTTTCGCGGAAGAAGACATAGAGGAGCAGAAAAACGGTGAGAGCAAATAACTCTTCAACAAGCAAATAATAAGGATAGGGCCCGAGCCAATCTAGAATGGACGCCGTGTTGGGTTTATGTCTTAGGAACATGTAATTCGATTGAAGGATGTAATTGATGGTTCCGACAACCACGGCAAGAATATTCAAGAAAATCATCGTAATCCCGATGGATTTGAGACGAGGCCTGAACTGCTCCACCCATGTCATATATAACGAAGCAAGAATAATCGCCAGATGACAAATGAAAAAGTGAAAGTAGATAAAATGAGGGAAAGCATATTCTAAATTAGGTGTTAATAAGGCTTGCATAGCTCCGCCTACGCCAGCGAATACCATGATTTGATAGAGCAGATAATTACGGGTGATGAGCATGATGATTGATAAATACAACGATATGCTACATAATTCTAAAGGTAGATGAACGCGGATATCCCAGTAACCTTCTACCGTATACCACAGATACCGTATGCCTTCCGGCAGGATTAGCATACCGATGAGGCTATAACGAAGCACGCGTTGCGTCGCGGTGCTCGTTCGAATCCGATGTCGGAACCGCCAGAGCATCCAGGCCATCATGACGAAGATGATGATCCATATCACGTGAGACGATGAATACATATGAAAGAGTTCACTTGCATTCAGGTCAAATATCGATTGAAAATCCATCTATCTGCACCTACCTCGTTTATTGGAATAAAGTTTCCCTATGAGATTCATTGTATCGGCTTGCGTTGTCGTTCAACAGTACTATCTTTATATAGTACTATCCTTGGGAGAGTTTTACGGAGAACTGGTGCATAATATGACACGAAGAACTGTTCATTTTGAGACCTGTTACTGGAGGGAATTCCCATGTCAGACGGACAAATCACGATCGCATTATACCGACCTTACCCAGGCAAAGAGCGAGAGCTCCTGGATATCGTACAACGTCATGTACCAACGCTGCGTTTAGAAGGTTATATCACAGAATTCGCGTCATTACACCTTCAATCCGAGGATGGGACAATCCTCGAGATTTTTGAATGGAAGTCATTGTCTGCCAAAGATCAAGCACATTATTCTCCCGCTATTCAGCAAATATGGGACGTGATGATGCAAGTGGCGGAAATGACAACGTTATCGACCTTGCCTGAGGCGACCAAAGTATTTCCAATTTGGAAACAACTACATTTGTAAAGGAGAGTACTTCTTACACGATTATGCATTTTCTTATCTTATTAATAGCTCTTACCCTCGTCGTTGTCACAGCTACAGTACTGAATCGAAGGTTTCCTAAGATTCCAGTAGCATTATTTCAAATTGCAATAGGGGCTGTCGTATCATGGCTCCCTCTGCATTTATCCCTTACGTTTGAACCCGAGGCCTTCATGGTCTGTATTATTGCTCCACTTCTCTTCGGAGATGGGCGAGCGGTGTCCAGAGTCGAGATGTGGAAGTATAAAACGCCGATTCTCCTCATGTCGCTCGGACTAGTCTTAATCACGGTGATCGGCATTGGATATGTAATTCATTACCTCATTCCTTCCATGCCGCTTGCGGCAGCATTTGCGTTGGCAGCCATTCTGTCTCCCACGGATGCGGTTGCAGTGAAATCCATTACTAAGGGCATGTCGTTACCCAAAGGGTTAATGCCGATCTTAGAAGGAGAGTCTCTCCTTAATGATGCTGCAGGGATTGTTTCCTTTAAAGTAGCGCTTGCCGTAGTATTAACGGGTGTCTTTTCGGTGCAAGGCGCTGCGATCAATTTCATTTTCGTTGCAATTGGCGGCGTTATTGCTGGATTTCTGTTAGGCGGCCTATTCGTCAAATTACGCTTATCCTTACGGAAATATGGATTTGAAGAAGTGAATACCCTCGTCGTTATTCAATTAATTACACCTTTCGTGATCTATTTGCTAGCAGAGGAATTACATGTGTCTGGCATCTTGGCGGTGGTTACCGCAGGTATCATACACGGGATAGAACGTGATCGGTTGCAGCAGACGACAACCAAGCTGCAGATCATTTCGAGCAACACATGGTCCGTACTCAGTTATATCCTGAATGGATTTGTGTTCGTGTTACTCGGATTTCTATTGCCGGATGCTTATCGTGGGATGGTAGCGAGTCATGAAGTAGGTTTGAGCAAAGTATTGCTATTAACACTGCTTATCGCGATCGGATTATTTGTGATTCGATATATATGGGTGCTGATCTTCCATAAGAAATTTAATGGTCGTGAAAAAGTGTCCATCTTTGAGCAAATATTTCGCGGAAGCAAGCCGGTGAATGAGCTGCCTGAAGAGCACACACCTCGAGGCAGGTATGCTTTTATCGCAGCGACATGCGGAATCCATGGGACGATCACCTTGGCAACAGCCTTATCGATTCCCTATGAACTCTCTGCAGGGATTCCGTTTCCATTGCGAGACACGATCATTTTCATTTCCGCGGGTGTGATCCTGATTAGTCTGATCTATGCGACCATCGCGCTTCCTTTCTTCAATGCCAAGGGGAACGTGGAGACGACGCCGGATCAGGAGTTTTCATGGGAAAAAGCGAACCAATATGTGATTTCTAAATCCATCCAATTATTAGGCGCCGAAGCAACACCTGAGAATCAAGTCGCAACAAATATGGTGCTAAAAGGGTTCAGTGAGCAACTGGCCTATGCGGAGCAAGGCGGAGTTCAAGATTTATCGGAGAAGAAAATCCGGGAGATCCGACAAATCGCTATGGACGCGGAGCGAAATAAGTGTGCGGATTTGATCCGTGAGGGAAGAATTTCACCGCAAATGCAGTCTATCTATGACTACTATCATCAGCGACGCGAGCAATACACCCTGTTATCGAATCTGCGTCGGGGATTGTTTCATATTAAAATGTACTTCGTGAAGCGTCGTTTCAGGAAGTTAGCAGAGTCCAAGAAAATGGGACACAAGGCGCAACCCTATGTCAATCAGATTCAACAGGCGGTCCATCAATTTCGTGAAATCGAACATCTCTTGTATCAAGAAGCGATTGATGCCATTAAGGCACATCGTACAAAAGAGAATTCTCAAGAAGCATTGTTCGTCATGCAGCATTACGCCCGTCGAATGCAGCAATTAAGCGGTCAAGATGTTGAAAGTGAAAAGTTCCAGCATCAACTGACCCAAGTGAATCTTCGCGGCATTCAAATTAAACGGGATTTGGTTCAGGAGCTCGAAGACGAACATAAAGTAAGCGCAAAAACCGCATTGGAATTGCGTCAGCATATTAATTACGATGAAATGCTGTTGTTGGATGAGGGCGAAGAGTAGTCTAACAAAGACATGTGGAAATCGTCATGATTCATAACATAAGGAATCCACGAGGGTTGTAAACCTCGTGGATTTTTTATTCGGTAAATGAGTAAATGAGATTATTTCAGCAGCCATAGTGCAGGAACATTCGAAGGCTCCCAGCCGTTCAATGATGTGTGAGGTTGACGACATTCATAAACGGAGCCATTATAAGTTACTAACGTGCCAACGGTATACGCCGTGTTCGGAGCCCAAGCTGGTGCTGTTGAAGCTTCTGCAGTCGTACCGTTGACCGTGCTTGCTGTCGATTGATTACCAGCTGCATCAAACGCATACACGCTGAATGAATAGGTTGTACTCGGGCTAAGTCCAGTTACGGTGTAAGACGTCGAAGTGCCGGATACCGTAGTAAGTAATGTGGATCCTTGGTAAATACGATAACCTGTAACGCCAACATTGTCTGTTGAAGCATTCCACATCAATTGAAGACTGGAGGAAGTCGGTGTCCCCATGACGTGTAAACCGCCAGGTGCTGTAGGCGCTTCTGTATCGGGACCGTCATTTGCGTTCGTGGTGACGCTTAATGCATTGCTCGAATCGGATAAGTTTCCTGCGGCATCGACGGCTTTGACACTGAAGGTATAAGCCGTATTTGCAGTGAGTCCGGTAACGTTATAGTTCAATGTCGAACCGGATACTGTAGCTACGAGAGCAGATCCGTTGTATACTTTATACCCCGTAACGCCAACGTTATCTGTCGATGCATTCCATGCCAGGGCTACACTGTTGGTTGTTTTGCCCGTTGAAGTAAGAGCAGCGGGTGCCGTAGGCGGTTGTGTGTCTACAGGGTTGGTGCCACTGAAATTCACATCAATGACATTATAGAAAGCGTTTGGCGTATCCGCAATCTCCCAGACGGCCAAGATAACATGGTACCCGCTGCGGACCGGCACATCACAAGTATTGGAGTACGAGAAGGGTGGTTGAACACCGCCGTAGTTCACGGAACAGAAAGGCGTCAGATCGAAGGAGTCCCGTGTAAGTGGGGCATTCGGATTCCAATTGGCTTTCGTCATGTAATACTTCCAACTGGTTGTCGCGTGAGCTGCGGTTAACTTCCAGGTAAACGTATTTTGTCCAGGAGAAATATTCACCTTCGACCAGCGTGTTGCCGATTGTTCATCTAGTTTAGGGAATGCACCGTTCGCGCTAGCGATTTTGCCATCGGCTGGGCCTGCAGCAGGGAATCCTTTTGGCGCTTCAAGACTTTGAGGTTCGTAGACGATGGGGCCGCAATCGGTATTTTGTCCTGATTTACAGAGGGCGGCTCGGCTAGCAGGACCTTCCACATAACCGTGAGAGAAAGCCTTTTCAGATAGGACTACCATACAGATTACCGCAATTAACGCAGCTGCAACATACGTAACCAGCTTGGAAAAGGGTGAACGAGCATAACGGATCGATGACATGTTTAATTAACCTCCTTTAATGTGGGTAATGCTTTACTCCGAATCCATTTCTTGCGTGTTGTCGTGGTTGACACCATGGCTCCTTTCTATGGGACATATTTATATAAACTCTAAGAAGAGCTTATATACGGACAAGGTCTGATAGGCAGACGAAAAGGGCAATTCCCGTAAATGATCATGCGGATCTAACATGAACTGTGGGTGTTACCAGGCTTCGAGGAATGCAGAGTATCAAATAAACGAGGCAAGTGGATGCGAACGATCTTATGTATAAGAAAAAAGGTTTTGGGCCCATGGGCTAAATCCATTCTATGACAATAATTCCCATATCATGAGGATTTTGATGTAAAAAATTTTCATTGAGGGATGGCATGACGATACACATCATTGTTGACACATAAAAAAGGATAGCGGTTCAGAAAACATCTGATCCACTATCCATCTCTAATTCATGTGATTGACATAAAGCTCGCAGAGCTTTGAGTCCGTACTTAATGAATGAGGCGGGTATTCGTATGATGGGCATGAATCTGTTCTACCGCTTGAATCACTCGATTTCGTGTTTCTTGATTCACAGGTTGGCCGTATGCGAGTTCCAGCGCCCAGAGTACCGCTCCCGTAGCGGGTGGTATGGTCAGAAGTTTGTAACGGCAATGATGATCTGTTAATTGTTCAACATAGGATTTATAGGTTTCCAGTAATATCGGGCTCTCAGCTTTGACCCACACCGAACCGGCAAGAATAATATCGACTTCTTTCTCGAAATCCAATTCATGCAGGCAGCCTACCGTAGAGTTGGCGAGTTGTCTCGCTGTGTGGTTGATAATTTCTAGCGCGACAGAATCCCCTTCATCTGCGCACGCGAAGAGAATTTGCATGAGTTGTGTGTTCGGAAGCGACTTCTGAAGAACACTGTTCATCGCGTATTCAATCATGACGTCTTTACTCGGGATTTGCAGCAGCGTCATGACTTGTTCTGTCATGTTCGTAGGTGGACCCATCCGGTAGAATTCATCATATACAGCACGCAGAACCCGTCTCCCTAAGAAAAATCCACCAGCTTCGTCACCGGTTAGCTCGCTGCCTAGCCCGCCGACTTGCAGCCGATTTCCGGACGGTGAGATCCCGCCAGTAACGGTACCGGATCCGTTAATCGAGCAGATGCCAATTCCCGATTCGCTCCCAGCTTTGATCCCAAGAAAAGAATCGTTATCTACGGCGTAATTCGTGAATCCGATCTGTTCTATGACCCGGGATAATTGCTTCTTCTGGGATGGAATGTCCGCGCCGGCTAACCCGAAAGCACCTGCCGTGATATCTTCCATGGATAATTGATTTCGGGCAAGTAATTCAAGAATGTGTTCACCCATGATGCGATAGGTGCTAGCATAACCATCCGAGAATTGCTCATGGCTGCATGTACCCGCACGAATGTGATCGATGAAATTGCCCTGGATATGAAATAGAAAATAGTCCGTTTTGCTATTGCCGCCATCCACGCCGATAATGTATTTATGGTCCATCATTCAGGCGTTTCCTTGGTGAAAAATTGAGGGAGGTACGTTTGATGAGCAGCTTTTAGCTCTTGGAAACACGCATGGGCAGTATGGTAGTCACCGACTAGCGGATTCATCAATAAGGCACGCATAGCAGCATCTTCGCTGCCGTATACGGCAGCAGCTACCGTCTCACGTTCATAAGCTTTGACCATGCGCATGTAATCGGCAATATGCGGATTGTGGAAGTTCTCAACTTTCATCGGTACCGCGCCATCCTTGCCAATCACGGCACAGACTTCGACGGCATCGTTGTCCTCCATGAAATCTAGCGCACCTTGATTGAGCAGATTCACGACATGTACCTCTTGCTTATCGTTATAGATGGCATCCACGAGACTAATAGCGACTTCAGAATAGTTGGCGCCGCCGCGGGTGGAGAGAAGCTCAGGTTTCACGTGCAGTTCGGAGTCCAAGTAAATCTTGAGAAGTTCCTCTTCGATTTGCATGCACTTCTCGCCGCGTGTTAACTCACTTTCCTTCAGCAATTGAAGTTTTTTCTCTTTGAAATAATAGTACTCCAAGTAGGAGGAAGGAATCGCTCCGACCATTTGAATGATTTCTTTACTGAAACCGCTGGAAGGGATGTTCTTCATTGCTTCACTATTGAGACCCATATCTAGCGCTGTTTTCAGATAATCTGTACCCGCTTGTTCAATCGCTGTAATCCAACTTAAGTGATTCAGGCCCACATAGGTGAAGTGAGGATCATCTAACTGCAAGGTTTCGCGGATGCTTTTGAACATATTGAAGGGAACGTTACATAGACCGAGCATCTTCACTTTGGAGTGATTGAGCAGGGCTTCGGTAATAATACCTGCGGGATTCGAGAAATTGATGAGCCAGGCATCAGGACATAACGCTTGCATGCGATCCGCAATATGCAGCATCACCGGAATCGTGCGCATCGCTTTGAAAAAGCCGCCGATCCCGCATGTTTCCTGACCTATCAAATTGTATTTCAGAGGAATCGTTTCATCGAGCACTCTAGCAGGAAGTTTGCCTACACGGATTTGAGAGAGTACGAAATCGGCATCCTGCAAGGCCTCATCCAAGTTTTGCGTCATGACGACACGGCAAGGGATATGCTCGGCCTGAATCATACGCTCGCATAGCTTACCTACGATTTCTAATTTTCTTGCGTCAATGTCCATAAGTACAAGCTCATCTATAGGTAAGACATCTTTGCGTTTGATCATGCCTTCGATTAATTCGGGCGTATAAGTACTGCCTGAACCAATGATCGCGATCTTTAATTTCTTGCTCATCGACGGATCCACCCTTCAACACATATTTGTCAGAATATTCTAGGTAATTTCGGTGCTATTATAACACTGCGTTTTGAAACGGTGCAATATAATTTAGAATTTAATTTTAATGTGAAGCATACATTTTGAAATATATTTTCATGAAATGAACAGAAAACGATATTTTTGATTTGATGAACAAACTTGTTTTTTTGCAAAAATACGCTTATGATGATATTGATTTTGGTTCGGAGAATATAGGGTGAGTAGGGAAAATTCATATGTCGATAAACGATAATATTTTAATTAAGATTCGTGATATGAAAGAAAGCTTGACGCCAGTTGAGAGACTCGTAGCCGAGTACATTTTAGAGAATTTGGAAGAGATTCCTCATCTATCAATTAAAAGCTTAGCGCAGTTGACCAAGACGAGCGATGCTTCGGTGCTGCGATTCTGCAAAACGATGGGGTACACCGGGTACCGCAGCTTTATCGTAAGCATTTCGGCTTCACTAGGTTCCATGGATGAAGAACAGAAACATCAGTATACAGATATTCAGCCTGGAGACGATCTGTCCATTATTATCTCGAATATTTCGCGGAACAATAGTAAATCCATTGAAGACACATTGAGTGTCATCGACAAAAATGAGATTGCCCGTGCCGTCAAAGTGCTGCGCGAATGCAAGCGGATCGTGTTCTTCGGGATAGGGGCTTCGGGACTTGTAGGCATTGATGCGGAGCAGAAATTTTCGCGGATTAATAAGATGTGCCATACCTATACTGATGGACATAGTCAGCTGACTGCGGCCACCTTGCTGGAGAAAAATGACGTGGCGATCTTTATCTCCAATTCAGGGGATACGATGGAAATTCTCGATACGCTGGAAATCGCCAAAAAGAACGGCGCAACAACGATTGCCATTACGAAGTATAATAAAAGCGAGTTAGCAGATAAGGCGAATATTGTTCTGAGCATTTCTACGCCGGAAGTTACGATCCGCAGCGGCGCCATGGGATCGCGTATTGCCATGCTGACCGTCGTCGATATTTTGTTCGCTGGCGTAGCAAGCGCAGAATACAAGAATGTGAAGAAATATTTAACCAAGACACATAATATTTTGGCGAGCAAACATCGCAAATAGCTTATCAAGACATCGGCCAAGCATCATGGAGCCGGTGTTTTTTTTGTCCATGCTCCAAAATAAAATAACAATACTTTATTTTATTATAAAATTTTATTTCAAAAACTGTTGACCAATATGAAAATTCTGGATAATATGAAATTAAGAATTTTAAATAAACAGGATAGGAGGATGGCTATGGATGAATATCTGGCGAGTTTGACTACGGAAGAGATCAACGACAGAACACGGACGATTGATGAATGTTCAACAGAAGAAATGGTACGTCTCATGAATGAACAGGATACGATGGTTCCGGGTGCTGTAGCAGCCGAAATTCCGCAGATTGTGCAAGCGGTTGACATCTTACATCATGTGTTGAAAAACGGTGGCAGGATGCTTTACGTAGGGGCCGGTTCTTCTGGCAGACTCGGTGTGCTCGACGCATCAGAATGTCCTCCTACCTTCGGTATTGATCCTTTACGCGTGCAGGGACATATTGCCGGAGGCGATGGGGCACTGAGACTTGCTGTGGAAGGTTGCGAAGATAATGTTGAGGAGGGGATCGCGCTCATTGAGCGATGCGGCGTGACAGACAAGGATGCTGTTATTGGAATTACAGCGAGCGGAAGCGCACAATTCGTGATTGCAGCCTTACAGAAGGCGAAGGAAATTGGAGCTGCAACGATCGGTGTTGTGAATAACAAGAAATCCAAATTAGAGCCCGTCTGCGATGTATGTATTGCGCCCGTAGTAGGGCCGGAAGCGATTATGGGATCTACCCGATTGAAAGCGGGGACAGCACAGAAGCTGGTTCTCAACATGTTGACCACCTGTACGATGGTGAAGCTCGGTAAGACGTATAACAACCTCATGGTCGACTTGAAGGCGAGCAATATCAAATTGTATGACAGATCCGTTCGGATCATCCAGGAAGCTACAGGCGTTGATGAGGTTACAGCTAATAAGTATTTAGAAAGCGCTTCCATGAGTTGTAAGCTTGCGATTATGATGATTAAGACCGGTCTGGATGCAGCAGAAGCAGAAAACGTGTTGCATCAATGCGATGGCAGCTTGAAGAGAGCCATTCGAACCTTTATCAAAGTGGTGTAAAAAATTAGAAATTTTTGGGGAGGCATGTTTTTTATGAAAAGAAAAATGCGTGTGCTAGCATCGATCTTTGCTTTGACTTTGGCTTTATCGTCTCTAGCAGCTTGTGGTGACTCGACTAAGAAGGAAGCGAATCCTCCGACTCCGTCCGATACAGGGAGTAAAACGAACGTAAGTGCAGATGCAAAAGACACCATCACGGCGCTGCTCCCACCGGTTTCCTCTGAATATCAGAACAATTTCCCGCAAATGGAAAAAGATTTTAATGCCTTATATCCGAATTTGACCTTGAAAATTGAACCTGCGAGCTGGGAAGACATGACACAGAAGTTAGATACACAGGTCAATGCAGGCAGCCCTCCGGATATCGCATTCATCGGTTCTGACGGCATCTCGAAATATATGCAGCAAGACATGCTGATGGATATTACCGATACGGCAACAAAGGAAATGGTTGAGGATTATGATAAAGTGCCGCTGGAATATATGAAGAACGGCACCGGTCTGTACGGTTTCCCGGCTTACATGGAAATTCATGCACTAGGCGGCAATCGTGAATTTTTGGAAAAAGCAGGAATCGATTGGAAAAAGGTGCAAAAAGAGGGCTGGACCTTCGATGAATTCCGTGAAGCGATCAAAAAAGGCGTCGTATCGGAAGGCGGAAAGACGTCCCGTTATGGCTTTGTATTCGCAACAGCAGGGGTTACGTCCAAAGACTATCTGGGCATCTTGATCAAAAATGCAGGCATGCCTTCCCCGTTCACGTCAGATCTGAAATACGCGTATACCAGCAAGAACTTCCTTGAAGTTTTAAAAGATATCCGCGCAATGATCGACGATGGTTCTATGCCGAAAGAGCTTAGCTCGATTGACGCAGGTAAACGCTGGAACATGTTCTTAACGGGTCAGACGATGATTACAGGAAAAGGCTTGGCTACGTTCGAGAATTCTGCGAATAAAAACAATGCCAAAATTGAAGCTAACGACGGAAGTGCTGTGAAAGGAAGTATTAAAGTTCAATATACCGTCTTGCCTGTTCCAACATTCGCAGGTGAAAAAATGCAAGCCAGCGCAGCGGTTGACGGATATGTCACCTTCCGCGGAAAGAAAGAACCAACGGCAGAACATAAAGCCAACGTCGTCAAAGCGGCTTACTTCTTAGCGAGCGGTAAGGTTGCAGCATCGACCAATAATGACCTCTTCGTCGCTCATATTACAGCATCGGGTAAAAAGGCGGCTGAAAGCATGCCGGTAACTCGAGATGAGTTCAATAAAGCGGCAGTAGAGACGATGCTTGCACAAGCGGCACCTGCACGTCCAGATATTCCAACGGATTTGGGTGCGAAGGCTATTAAATTGGAAGATGAAGTGATCGTTCCTAAACTTCAAGCGCTGATTTCTGGTGAAATGACGCCGGATGCGATGTATGAAGCTGTGAAAACAGCTGCCATTCAAACTTTTGGTGAAGATGGCGTTGTCAAATAATTAGCAACATTCTTCGGATAGTCGCGTGAATTGATGTGCGGCTATCCGATCACTATTTCTGGTATGCAAGGGAAAGGGGGTATCCGATATGACTCAATTAGCTAAACCGATCAAAAGACGGAGAATCAAAGGAGACGGAGCTTGGGGATACGCGTTCATCGCAGTTGCTCTTGTGATTTTTGCCATGTTTACGGCCTACCCCGTCGTTAGTGCATTTATCATTAGTTTTCAGAAATACAAGCCGCTGGGTTCTACCTTTGTTGGGTTTGATAATTATATCGTGACATTTAAAGACGCTTTATTCTGGAAATCAGTTGTGAATACCGTTGTGTATACCTTGTTAACCGTACCTGTAGGATTGTTTATCTCTTTCGCGGTAGCCATTATGATCCTGCCGTTACGGAAGAAATTGCAGACGACATTCAAAGCGGTGTATTATTTGCCAGCCGTGGCTTCAGGTGTTGCCCTATCCGTGGTATGGCTGTGGATCTACGATCCGTTGCCTTCGGGAATATTTAATCAACTCCTTAACTTCTTTGGAATCAGCAACCAGAACTGGCTTGGATCAAGTGCGACAGCCATGTTCTCCTTGGTGCTTATGGCGTGGTTATCCAGCCACGGTACGAGTATTATTATTTATTTGGCCGCATTACTCGGCATTGATGATAGTTATTATGAGGCGGCAGAGCTCGATGGAGCTTCATTCATGAAGAAATTATGGTATATCGTCATTCCTTGTCTTAAACCAACGACGTTATTTCTATTGGTGACAGGTGTTATCGGTTCGTTCCAAGTGTTCCAGAATGCTTACCTCATGACGGGCGGTGGCCCGGATAATGCAACGACAATGGTAGGTTTGTTAATTTTTAATAATGCATTTAAATACTTTGAATTCGGCAAAGCAGCAGCGCAATCCTTAATTCTAGCTGCGATTATTGCAGGAATCGCCTTGGCTCAATTCAAGTTCCTGGGCAATGACGTGGAATATTAGAGGAAGGGGGAGCATGAAATATGGCATTATATAACAATCACTCTGGAAAGTCTGCGGCAAAATATACGAGAAACGCCGTGATTATCATCGTACTTGTGCTGTTCGCTATGGCTACGTTATTCCCCATCTATTTTATGATCATTTCTTCCTTTGGAGATCCAGTCGAAGCAGCATCGATGAGCTATTCCTTATTCCCTGGCAAAATTACGTTCGAGTCCTATAAGTTTTTCTTTGAATACAGCAAGTATTCGTTGCGTTGGCTCGGGAATTCGACCCTTGTAGCAACTGCTGTCATGGTATCCAATGTGTTTTTTGCCAGCCTGGCCGGGTATGCTTTTTCGAAGCTTCGATTTAGAGGTAGAAATGCGTTATTTACGTTGTTGTTAGTTGCCATGATGATTCCTTATCAGGTGACCCAAGTGCCGTTGTATATTTTGATCGTCAACATTTTTGAAATTCAGAATACGTACAGCGCCTTGATTCTTCCGGGGCTCGTGACGGTCTATAATATCTTTCTTGCGAAGCAGTTCATGGGCAGCATCCCAACAGAGATTCTCGAATGCGCGAAGATTGAGGGCTGTAATCAGTTCCAGATTTATTTCCGAATTGTATTACCTTTATCCAAAACCGTGTTGGCTGTCATGGCCATACTCACCTTCATGGACAGTTGGAATACGTTCTTCTGGCCGTTTCTCGTCACGAATACGATGGATATGCAGACGATTCAGGTCGGCTTGAAAAACTTCCGCTTTGCAAATACGACGTATTTCGCTCCGATGATGGCCGGGGCGACCATTTCGGCGCTGCCGATGTTTATTCTCTTCTTTAGCTTGCAAAAGTACTTCTTAAAAGGCGTAACGGTTGGAGCGGTGAAAGGCTAATGCGTGAGGACATGAACGAAGGTCTACCCTGTCGCTACGCTATTGGCCTGATGTCCGGTACTTCCGTGGATGGGATCGACGCGGCCGTTGTTCAGCTTTGCGGTCATCCGGGTGAACCGCCCCGCGTTAATCTCGTCGCATTTGAGAATACAGCTTATCCCAGGCAGATTAGGGAAGATATCTTTGCTCTATTTGACCCGAAACATGCAACCATCGATCAGGTGGGCCGCATGAACGTTTTGCTAGGCGAATTATATGCGGAGGCTGCACTTGCTGTTATTGCGCAAGCGAAGCTTGCTGTACAGGATATTTCTGTGATCGGGTCACATGGGCAGACCATCTATCACGCACCGACGCTTGCGCGGGTACATGGCTACGATCTGCACTATACGGTGCAAATTGGAGAAGGTTCTGTGATTGCAGCACGAACTGGAATTCCTTGTGTATCGGATTTTCGCCCGGCAGATATGGCTGTGGGTGGGCAAGGAGCTCCTTTGGTACCATTCACAGAATATCTGTTGTATCGAGAGGTTGATCGTACGTTATTACTGCAAAATATTGGCGGTATTGGCAACGTGACTGTGATTCCTGCCAACTGCATGCCAGAGCATGTGTATGCCTTTGATACGGGGCCTGGCAACATGCTCATCGATGGTGTCGTCGAACGTCTAACCCATGGCGAACAAAAAATGGATATGGGGGGAGCCATTGCTCAGAAGGGAAACATTCATCCAGATCTTCTTCAATGGTTGCAGCAAGAGCCGTATTATACAAGACCTTTGCCAAAGTCTACGGGTCGGGAGCAGTTTGGCGCACCTTATATCGAGGGATTGTTAGCTTATGCTCGTGAACTTGGCATGGCACCTGAAGATATTGTAGCCACGGTCACGATGTTGACAGCATGGTCGATCGGCGATTCCTACCGCCGGTATATCCAGATGGATCACCAGGCAGATGCTATGCTCGTGGGTGGCGGCGGAAGTTATAATCCCGTGCTTATGGCATTCATTCGGCAAGAGATGGAACCGATGGGGGTGCAGGTGTTCACCCAGGAGCAGATGGGTCAGAATAGTGACGCCAAAGAAGCGATCGCGTTCGCCGTGTTGGCGGACTATACGTTAGCTAGACGGCCCAATACGCTTCCGAATGTGACTGGGGCTGAACGCGCTGTCATCCTGGGGAAAATATCATATTAGATTCCTATATTGGTGAGGAGCCTTTCATATGATCAAATGTTGGGATAACCAGTATGTTCAAGCGGTCATTTCTTTATGGAACAGGGAGGCCGTGAAAGACGGCTATAAAGAGGTAACGGAAAAGAGTTTTGAGGATATTTTTCTAGCGAATCCGTATTTTGATCGTGAGAACACATTTGTTCTGTTGGAATCAGATCAAGTGATTGGATTTGCTTGCGGCTGCACAGGAGAAGATTTACCGTATGGACAAGATGCAGGGTACATCACATGCGTCGTGTTATCCAGCGAATGGAATACCAATGAGAACTACAAAAAGATGTTGGAAGCCTTGGAGCATCGGTTCCGCGAAGTCGGGAAGAAGCAGGCGGAGATTCTGTTCTTTAATCCAATGTTATTGCCTTGGTATATTCCGAATACGCCCCGTCATGAACACAATAATGCGCCGGGGGTTCCTGTAGACAGCAGACTTTATGAATTTCTGATTCAAGAAGGGTATCGAGAACGTGCAAGACAGTGCGCGATGTACTTGCTTCTGTCTTTTTTCACGATTCCAGATGACATCAAGTTGAAAGAAGAACGCGCGGCTGAAGAAGGCTATAGCGTAGAACTTTTCGATGCGGACAAACACTTCGGCGTGGAGAACATGCTCCGAGGTTTGAATAATTCACGCTGGCAGCAGGAAATTGGGCAATGTACCGCAGCGGGTATTCCCGTTGTTATTGCATCACTTCAAGGCGACGTTGTCGGATTTGCGGGTCCAGTGATACGTCAGGCAAATGGCCGAGGTTATTTCGCAGGTATTGGCGTTCATCCGGATCATGAAGGACATGGTTTGGGGAGTTTGCTGTTCTTTAAGCTATGCGAAGCATTTCAGCAGATTGGAACAGAATACATGTCGTTATATACGGGAAGCACAAACCCAGCCATGCGCATCTATGAAAAGGCGGGATTTAAGACGGTCAAATCATTTTCCGTGATGAGAAGGGAGTTCTAGCTCATGAGCGAACAACAATTAACGGTCTTAGCTATAGGCGGTCATGTGGGAGATATGGAATTAACGGCAGGCGGCGTATTGGCGAGTCATTCGCTGAAAGGGGATCGGATCGTCACGCTGGCGTTGACGGCGGGTGAACGCGGTGTTCCCGCAGGCAGAGATGTGATGGAATATCGGGAGCAGAAAGTGAATGAAGCCAAAGCGTTTGCAGAGATGCTAGGCGGAGCGTCAATCGTCTTAGATATTCCGGATGGCGAATTGCAAGATAATGAAGAAATGCGATTCAAGGTGTGTGATATTATACGCGATGTTCGCCCGAATATCATCATTACCCATTTCAAGAACAGTATGCATAAGGACCACATGACAACACATCGAATTGTGAATGACGCACGTTTTTTTGCGGGATTAGCCTCCTTTGAACGGGAAAAACCGTCTTTTTTTGCTTCCAGACTCTATTATGCTGAGAATTGGGAGGATGCGGTCGACTATAAGCCTTACGTATATGTGGATTTTTCGCAGGAAGCTTATGATTTGTGGATGAAGGCCGTATCTTTGCATTGGTTCGTCACCGGCAGTAAATCATTCCCGTATCTCGAATATTACAAACATTTAGCTCGGGTTCGAGGAATTGAAGCGAGAAAAGAGTATGCCGAAACTTTTATGATTCCTGAGGAGTCGATGCGCGTATTGAAGTCAGAATTGTAAGGGGCGAAGGAGGCCATGATGATTCGTAACGGTATTGATTGCATCGGAGATTACGTCCATCTTTTGAGAGGGAAACGCTTGGGGTTGATTACGACGCCGACGGGGTTGAACAGCGAATTCAAATCGACGATTCAAATTCTGCATGAGCAATTTAATCTTGTCGCATTGTTCTCGCCAGAACATGGTGTGCGCGGCGATCAGCCCGCGGGAGCTCAAGTGGACACGTACACGGATCCGATGACAGGCATTCCGGTGTATAGCTTGTATCGCAAGGATTCCAAACGGCTCAGCAGAGAAATGCTCGATGATGTCGATATGGTCGTATATGATATTCAGGACGTTGGAGTTCGGTATTATACGTTTATCTATACCATGTTATACGCGTTAGAAGATTGTGCTGCGGCAGGCAAGGAATTTGTTGTTCTGGACCGCATAAACCCGCTGGATGGGGTGACCGTGGAAGGAAACATCTTAAAGCAAGGGTATCAATCCTTTGTGGGGAACTATCCGTTGTGCGTTCGTTATGGGCTAACACCTGGCGAGATCGCTACGATGGTGAATGATCAGATGAAATGGCATGCTCCATTACATGTAGTTCGTTGTGATGGCTGGGCGCGGGGAATGCAGTTCCCGGATACGGGACGTTCATGGGTTATGCCGTCTTTGGGGATTCCCCGGTTTGATACAGCGCTCTTGTATCCTGGGACCTGCTTATTTGAAGGAACGAATATTTCCGAAGGAAGAGGAACGACTGCACCGTTCGAAATCATTGGCGCACCGTTCATACAAGCTGAGGAACTTGCGAATGAGATGAACAGCAAGAAGTTTCCTGGCGTGATCTTCCGCCCTGTGTATTATCAACCGACATGTTCGAAATTTCAAGGGGAGCTATGCAGCGGGGTGCAGATTCATATCATCGACCGTCATACGGTGCAACCGCTAGCGATAGGCGTCACGCTCATGTATACGATACAGAAGAATTATGAAGCCTTTTCCTTTTTGCCGCCGATCCAAGAAGGGTCAAGACCTTTTATAGATCTATTAGGCGGCGACAACGTGTATCGCGAGGCGTCTGTAGATGTTCCTCGACTTCTGGAGCAATTCCGAACGGAGAGTGAAGCGTTCGCTCAAATGAAGCAGCCCTATCATTTGTATTAAGCCTGAACAGCTATAAAAGGACGTGAGCAAATGTTGAGATATGTTGCCGGGTTGGATGGAGGCGGCACGAAGACTGCGGTAAGCATTGCAGATGAAACCGGTCGTATTGTGCATACCTTTCGTTCTGGTGCATTGAACTTTAATGGTCAAGATGAAGAAAGTATCGGAAATAGTTTACAGTCTATTTTTGCAGAAATAGCAAGGGTTTGTGGCAGTATCGATCATTGTGTTCAAGTCTGTGTAGGTACGGCTGGTGTTAGCAATCCTACGGTACGATTAAGATTAGAAGCCATGGTTCGAGCAACCGGTTACCAGCATGGCTTATGGATTACAGGAGATCAAGAAACGGCTTTATGGGGTGCGCATGGCCGCCCGTACGGGATCATCCTCATCGCAGGAACCGGGTCGATCTGTTATGGCAAAAATGACAGCGGATTAACTCATCGTGCTGGCGGCTGTGGATATTTGATCGATGATGAAGGCAGCGGCTATAGTATTGGTCGAGATTTGATCTCGGCATTGGTACGTGCCCAAGATGGCCGATTGCCCGAGACGTTGATCACCCGATTGGTGTATGAACAACTCGGGGTGTCCTCCTTACAGCAGATCATCGGATTCGTGTATGACAAGGGAACCAACAAGAAGGATATTGCTGCATTGGCTCCGATTCTATCGGATGCCTGCTTGCAAGGGGATACAGCAGCACTGCATATCGCGAGCAAAAGCGCACAATCTTTGTTGGAGTTGGCCGAGCCGGTGGTGGAGCAGTTGATGATGCAGCAAGCGAGTCTCGCGATGGCCGGTAGTGTTTTATTGGAAAATACGTATGTTCAGCGTGCGTTCGTCGACATGCTGAAGCAACGTTATCCGAAGCTGAACTGTATCACACCACAGAATGATGCATCTACAGGCGCGGTTCTGATGGCGTTAGATCAATTGCAGTAAATGACCGAGTCACTAGCTTGTAGCTATTTCAAAACACTAGCTTCGGGCTAGTGTTTTTTGTCGTTCCCAGAGAGTCCATGGGAAGGTAGTTTGAAAATCATTTGAGCTGAAAGCCAACGACGGCTAATATTAGAATATGAACACGAGACAGGATGTGGTAAGGCAGTGATGATACCCATGAACAAAACAATAGGGTTGTTAGCTCATGTCGATGCGGGTAAAACGACATTTGCGGAACAACTCCTTTATCATACGAATAGTATCCGCAGTCGAGGCAGGGTGGATCACCAAGATGCCTTTCTCGATAGTCATGCCATGGAGAAAGCACGCGGAATTACGATCTTCGCGGGTCAAGCCGTCATGACCTACAAAAACTCAACCTATTACCTCATGGATACGCCGGGACATGTTGATTTTTCAGCAGAAATGGAACGGGCAATACAGGTCATGGATTACGCGGTTGTCATTGTGAGCGCTGTAGAAGGCGTTGAAGGACATACGGAAACCGTGTGGCAGCTGCTGGAGAAGTATAACATTCCAACGGTCTTATTCATCAATAAAATCGATCGAAGCGGTGCGGATGTATCGGCGGTATTATCCGAAATCCACGCCCAACTGACACCGCATGCGCTACACGTCAATGGATCTTTGTTGCATGGGGAGATGACGGAGGACGTTATTCTATTTACGGCGGAGCGGGATGAAGAATTGTTCGAAGCTTACGTTGAGGGGAAGGCGCGTTCCTCACAAGTGACGGAATCCATGGCTCAGCTCATTCAGGAACGCGCACTCTTTATGGTGATGAGCGGATCCGCTTTATTAGATCAAGGGATGACCGAATTTATGGAGAATGTCGAGCATTTGACCCGTACTGTGTATGATGATAATCAGGCTTTTGCAGCCAAGGTATTCAAGATACGTCATGATCCGCAAGGTTCCCGTGTCACGTTTATGAAATTAACGCAAGGACAGATGTCGGTCAGGGATGAGTTGACTTATACGAACGGGAACGGCGAAGAGATGACGGAGAAGATCACTTCAATCCGGGTCTATAATGGAGATAAATATACGATGGCAGATTATGCAAAGGCAGGGCAGCTGATTGCCGTAACTGGACTAACGCAAGCGCGTGCTGGAGATGGGCTTGGATATCTGGATACCCGAGCGGAGTATCAATTGATTGCAGCACTCAAGTCGAAGGTGATCTATCCTGCAACCTATTCTGTGCGGGAAGTGCTGCATTGCTTTCAAGTATTAGATGCGGAGGACCCTTCCCTTCATGTGACATGGGATGAAGGACTTCAGGAGCTGCATGTACATGTGATGGGCGCGATACAGCTTGAGGTTTTGGAACAGGTTGTTAGAGAGCGTTTTGGGATGATGGTCAGCTTCGGAACGCCAGAAATATTGTACTATGAGACGATAACGAAAGAGTCGCGGGGGTATGGACATTTTGAACCGCTAGGGCATTACGCGGAAGTCCACTTGAAGCTGGAACCGGGTGTCCCGAACAGCGGTGTGGTCGCCATGAACGCTTGCCATGCGGATGATCTGAGTAATGGCTATCAACACTTAATCTTGCAGCATGTGACAGAAGCAGAGCATCACGGACTATTAACAGGGTCACCGCTGACCGATGTTATCGTAACGTTGATGACGGGGAGGGCGCATAATAAGCACACCAGCGGCGGTGATTTCAGGGAAGCGACCCGCAGAGCCTTACGTCAAGGATTAGAACAGGCTGAGATGGTGCTTCTAGAGCCTTATTATACGTTTAAAATTAAAGTGGATTTGGTTCATATCGGAAGAGTGATGTCCGACATTCAGCAAGCACACGGTTCTTTTGACGCACCGGAAATGTATGAGGATAAAGCCATTCTGACAGGAATCGCTCCTGTAGCAACCTTTATGCAGTACGGACTGGAGCTGGCTTCTTTCACGAAGGGCAAGGGGGCTCTTACGCTCCAACTGGCCGGATATCAGCCCTGTCATCAAGCGGAAGCCGTGATTTCTGAGCGGAAATATGATAAGAATGCCGATCTGGTGTATACGTCTTCCTCTATTTTTTGTTCGAAAGGACAAGCATATAGCGTACCTTGGACGGAAGCGGAACGTCATATGCATATCCGTGATAAATAATCGGATCTAATTGATTAAGCGCACAGATGTGTTTTGAGGCATTATTTTGCATGGATATCATCCGGACGATCGCCTTCTTGATGAAGTCCCGTAGGGTGCGGCATTTGTCTCTTCGTTCGATAAACGGTATTCATCCGACGATCCTGAAGGAACGCAAGCAATTGTTTTGCCATATATTTCGCGGTGTATTTATAATCATCCTGGATCCACTCCATAATCATGCCTAAAATGGCGTAGGCTTGATAGCTGGCATACAACTCATAATTGATGTCCGGATTGGACTGCCAATTATCGAGATCTTGTAGAGCGAGTTGCTTCAATTCATTGCCGATTCGAATCTGAAACCCGGATAATGCTCTGGATTTCATGACAAGGGTGTAGAATGTCGCATTTTTCTCCACATGATCAAATATTTTAATGGCTGAAGAGGTTAAGTCTTTCAAAGCAAATGTATCGGTATGTTGATACGGCTCACGATAGGATGCGATGAGATCCGTGATGACATCATCTACGATCTCGTCTAACAGTTCCTCTTTATACTGATAATGTTTATAAAAGGTTCCTCGATTTAGGTTCGCTCGGAGGACGATGTCTGTAATGGTGATTTCTTTGAAATCGTTCGTCTGCATTAACGAGAGCAGGGATTCTTGTAGAGCCATCTTCGATTTTTGAATTCTTCGATCCGTTGTAGTTGTTTTTCTAGGCATAATGATGCTCCTTTGTGCAATATTACGAGTTCGTGTACGAAACGAGACATATCTGTTCGTTAGTCAACAGGTGGGACTTGTTTTGCTTATTGTAAAAAGAGTCTATGATTTATTATACTATAAATAGTTAAATAATGAACATTTGTTCAATAAAATTAACTTTGGAACATCATTTGAGAATAGGGAGGACATACACATGAAACTTCAAGATAAGGTTGCAGTCGTTACTGGAGCAGCATCAGGAATGGGCAAGGCGATTGCTGCGCTGTACGCTGCGGAAGGGGCCAAAGTCGTTGTCTCCGATATAAATTTAGAAGCTGCTCAAAAAACCGTTGAAGTGATTCAATCGAACGGCGGCGAAGCGATCGCAGTGGCTGCGAATGTTACGAAAGAAGAAGATATCCAACAGCTCATTGACACGGCTGTGAGCACGTATGGCACCTTGGATATTTTAGTGAATAATGCGGGAATCATGGATAATTTTGTCCCTGCGGCAGAAGTAACAGATGAACTTTGGGAACGAATTTTTGCTATTAACACAACAGGTCCGATGCGTGCAATCCGCAAAGCGCTTCCTATTTTCTTGGAAAAAGGAAACGGAGTCATTGTTAACGTAGCCTCGGCAGGCGGATTGATGGGCTCAAGAGCGGGAGCAGCATACACCTCTGCGAAGCACGCCGTTATCGGATTGACGAAAAACGTAGGGTTTCAATATGCGACATCCGGTATTCGTTGCAATGCGATCGCTCCCGGTGCGGTGAATACGAATATCAGTACTTCGATCAATCAACCGAATGAATTTGGGATGCAGCGGGCGATGGTTGGAATGAACGTTAACCCAAGAGTGGGTGAATCTGAAGAAATTGCGAAAGTGGCCTTATTCCTGGCTTCGGAAGATTCTAGCTTTGTGAATGCAACCGTTGTTACGGCGGATGCCGGCTGGACCGCGTACTAAGATTGTGAAGTCATTGTGAATTGTGATCGAGCCTCGAATAGATGAGATTTATTATCTGTTTGGGGCTTTTTTGTACAAAAAAACTGTCAGCGATGAGTTGAGATTTCCCATCGCTGACAGCTTCATTCGACATTATACATTCAATTTCTCAAACCGAGCTTGAATATCCTCGATTAATAGCTTCGCGGCGATAATACCGCCTGCTGTATTCCAAATCGGCTCGTTCACGTTAAAGGCTCGTTGGTTTTTAACGACATTCAGGTTTTTTCCTAAGGGACTCTCCAGCCATTCCTTTGCCGTTTTCGTGGCACCCGTCTCACCCTCACGATCCGAAGTGAAGTAGAAAAATACGTCTCCATCAAGTTCTGGAATTTGCTCGTTGGTAATATCGGCGGAGAATTCATCTTTGTTCTGCGCTTCTGGACGAGTGAAACCTAATTGATCCAAGATGATGCCTGCAAAGTTGTTTTTGTAGTATACGCGCACTTTCTCTGGTTGAAACCTTGCCAATGAAATACGCAACTTCGTTTTATCGCCGAGCGCTGTTTTCGTCTGCTCGATAGATTGATGATATGAATCTACAATAGCTTGCCCTTCGGCTTCTTTATTGAGCGCTTGTGCATACAGTTGAAAATTCTCAATCATGCTGTCACCGAGATTTTCTGTAAAAACAGTGGGCGCGATGCTGGATAACTGCGTATACACTTTTTCCTGTCTAACCTTCGTTCCTAAGATAAGATCAGGTTTTAAGCTGGCAATGAGTTCAAGATTCGGCTGCGTTTCATCGCCAATGACCTGTACACCGTCCATTTGATCTTTGATATGATCATACCATGGATTGCCTATCCAAGACTTCACCGCGGCGACGGGTTTAATCCCTAATTCCAAGAGGGACTCTGTGCCTTGATTCGTTAAAACAACGATGCGCTTCGGGGTTCCTGTAATTTTGGTTTCGCCCATCGCATGTTTAATGGTACGGGCAGGCGCTTCATTGCTGCTTTCTTCCGATGAATTGACTACATTTTGATTAGCGCATGCGACAAAGAGCAAAGACATGGCAATGAGTAGGGTGAAGGCCACCCATTTTTTTGATCTGAACATGAAGTACGTCCCCTTTCGTTCACGATGTTACAATAATGATTATCATTATCAATTGAAAAATCACAGAGATCCCCCTCATTTGATGTGAAGAGCTACTTTATCAAAGTAATGTGACATGTGTAACATGTGGTATAGTTGTAACATTAATATAAATATATTTTTCATGCAATGTTTCATCGGTTAATCATGATAAAAATAGACAGATATAAGGATGTGTCACACTTTGAATGGGCAGCCCAACAAGCTAGCTTTAAGGTCGCAAGAATGGATCCAAACCGCATTATTTCAACTCATGGAGAAGAAACCGTACTCTCACATATCGATCACAGAAATTGCAGATCGGGCAGGGCTTGCGCGGCAAACCCTTTATCGTAATTATCAAGACAAGGACGATATTCTGTTGAATTATTTAGATAAATTCATGAAGAGAATGATGGAGGATGTTAGTAGTATATTTGAAGTCAATGAGGAGATGTTCGTTACACTGTTTCGCAATTGGAGACTTTACGCGCCTTCCGCATTGATACATAACATCGTTATCAAAGATCGAAAGATTAGACAGCTTATCTATAAAAGTATCTGTGATTACTTCGATCAGCTATTCAACAGCATTGCACCAGAACAAGAGATCATAGAAATGCCAACGAATACGTACAAATTATATGCCCATAAATCCTTGTCTTCGATTGTACATTTGATGCTAATTGAGTGGACAATACATGAATTTCATCTGACACCGGAAGAAATCGGACGGTTAGTGAATGATTTGACCGCTTCGATCCGTTCTCATGTATAGGTCCTATGAAAATGACGCAGTAAAAAAAAGGTATGTTCTTCTCAAATTCATGAGAGGAACATACCTTTTTGCGATGATGTCTATTATTTTTGCTTTTGCTTTAAAGTGTTTTGAGCTTTTTTTTGTTTTGATGGATCATGAAAAAAGATGATAGGTTTATCATCAGACTTTGGATCGCCAATCGTACTCGCTAACTTCGTGAATGAGTTTGTGATTCTATTCGCTAGTTTTTTCATGAGTTAATTCACCCTCCTTTCCTGATATTTGTTATGGAATATTACGTTTTATATCCAGCTGTCCTTGGTCTCCTCTTTGTGTTGTAACATGAGGAATACGGTAGTTACGGACAGCAAAATCGTTAGCGAAAGAATGATAAAATGAATATGACTAGCAAACCGGTTAAAGATGATGAACGAGATAACGATGAAAAAGGCATAGACGAAAGACGAAATCGTAAAAATTTTTAATCTTGAAGTATTGGAAGCCTTTAAATTAATGCCGCCGTTAAATAGTTTTATATAGGAACAAATGGCTAGTACAATAAAGACAGACAAGATTCTCATGATATATCCTTTTGACGTAACTTGTGTGGTTTCTGCAAGGTCCATATAGCCGGTCGTAACCGTTACCGTAGCGATAATGAATTGAATAAAGATGTTTGTGATGTACCCGACACATGCATGAAGCAGGGCGATATACCATTTTTTCAACGCGAAAAGGTACCGAAGTACTATGGATAAAAAAAGAATCCGGAACAATAAATTCGTCGTGCTATTGGAAAAAAACTCGATAAATAAGGAAAATATCGTCATGAAACCTGCAGCTAGCAGAATTTTGAATATATTTTCTTTTAGACGCTGTCTAAAAATAGACAAGGAAAGAACGATTAAAGATGTAAATTCTAAATAATATAATGATACTTCAGTACCTTGCTGAAACATAGATTCATGCCACCTTAATTATGTATGTATCTGAATCATACGACACGTTTCTACAAGATTCAATCTTTTTTGCGTGACCTGTTCAGGAATATTATTAGGGAAGGAAAGAGAGCTGCAAAAGTTGAGATTTTAGGATAATTAAACAAATGAATAGGGGGATGGTTGCACCGTGGTCTATTACTTGGCAGGCTTATTGACGAGATGGATGATGAGAAAAGACGTGGACGGCGTGTATGACGAGGAGCACATCGATATTGGGAATAAAGTCATCGTGAACTTCATCCTCATCGTCTTGTTGACACTCGTGATTTCCCTTTGGGCCAATACGTTCTGGGCGACGCTGGCTGCAGCCTTAGGTTTGTGCATGATCCGAAAGTATTCGGGTGGACATCATTTACCGTCGTCGGATCTTTGCGTTCTCTATACGTCTTTGATATTTGTGGCAAGTCCGTGGATTGCCGGTTATTTCATGTCGGATTATGTGGTGTGGGTCGATGTCATCACCCTATTTCTTACGTTGTCATTATCGCCTTTTGGGACGAAATTTGATTTCATTCGGCCGCAGCATCTCAAGCTGAAGCTTCTTTCTTGTATTCCGATCGTCCTGAATCTATTATTCTTTCATTGGAACGCAGTAAGTGTGGCGATGTTAATTCAAGGCCTCCATCTGTTTACGAGCGAAGAGAAAACGTATGGGTGAGAGGTTTGAATTACACACGTTTTTGGAATCCTATGAGTAGTTAGGTGTACAGAATCGGAGTGGAATCATGCGAGAAACGATCATTGCTACAATCACAAAAACCAACAACAGAACAAGTCTTTATCACTTTACGAGGGCAAGCAATTTACAGGCAATCGTGCATTTTGATGCTTTATTCGCAAGCAATAAGATTCATCCATGGTCCATCGGTGAGCGGCGCGCGGAGCCAATCCAAGTGAACTATCAGGATTACGCGATAACGATAAATTCTCATATCAAGATTCCTGATGTAATGATTGATCCTGCCAACACACAGGAACAATTTCGAGCTTGCCTGGATCAGCATGTGTTTTTTTGGCCAACACTAAAAGATTGCCGAAAAATGATGGACACGTATGCGCGAAGGGAACCGGAAGAGAGGTTTGTCGTCTTAGAAATTGATGCGTACTCCTTATTATTTGATTATTATCCGGTCGTTAAAATAACGAAATATGATTCGGGCAGTTCACCACGGTTTCCGGCCCGCTGTTCCTATAAGAAGAGCCGGGATATATTCCTACCATTACAACATTTCAAAAGCATCGTGAATAATACCGTGCCAACAAAAGCCTCCGAGGTTCGGGAAGTTCTCATTGAAGAGCAGGTTCACAATCTGTCTAAATATATTCTTGCGATTTATATTGAAGATATCGAAGACATTCCAGCATGTTGGAGAGGGCTAGGGAAGCCGATCGCAGATCTGCAAGACGTGTAATCATTTCAAATACGTTGGGTTTTTACCTAGCGTTTTTTTGTGTACAAATTATAAAAAATGCCACACACAGATCATATGAGTTATACAAGTAAGGATGATGGGGAAGCTGCGATCGGGTTCATAAATTGCAACGATATCGTTGCAAATATTGTGTGTGTAATCACACCTTGGGGATTATCCCTCTGTTACGCTGAGGTTACGAATGATGATCCATAGGGGAGGATAACGATATGTTTTGTTACCAGTGTGAACAAACGCCAACTGGCGGATGCACCGTTGTTGGGGTGTGTGGCAAGAACGAAACGATAGCGAGTTTGCAGGATACGATGATTTTTGCATTAAAAGGGATTGCCGCGTATGCGACACATGCCAGACAATTAGGGTACAGCGATCCTGAAGTGGATCGTATCACCCACGAAGCCTTATACATGACCTTGACCAATTCCAACTTTAATACGCAGGAGCATCTGGATATGGCGATGAAGGTTGGAAATGCTGCGGTGCGGATTATGGATGTACTGGATCGCGCACATACGGATCGTTTTGGCATTCCACAGCCAATCACCGTCAGCCAGAATAAAATCGAAGGCCATTGCATTGTGGTCACAGGACATAATCTGTATGCGCTGGAGGAATTGCTGCGGCAGACGGAGGGAAAGGGCATCAACATCTATACCCACTCGGAAATGCTACCCGCCCACGGTTATCCAGCATTGAAGAAATATGCACATCTAAAAGGGAATATCGGTAAAGCCTGGTATGATCAGCGAAGACTGTTCGAGCAGTTCCCCGGTGCTATTCTAGCAACCACGAACTGTGTCATGCCGATTAAAGGTACGTATGCGGATCGCTTTTTCTCTTATGAAGTTGCTGGTCTGGAAGGCGTCGCCAAGATCTTGGATGACGATTTCACCTCACTAATTGAACGTGCTTTATCGCTGCCAGCGGCCGATGTGGAGTCAGAGCAGGTGCTTACAACCGGATACCATCATGAAACCGTGATCGGTCTCGCTCCCGAGATCATTCAGGCTGTCAAAGACGGGCATATCCGCCGCTTTTTCGTCATTGCAGGCTGCGACGCGCCAGGCAAAGGTGGCGAGTATTACCGTGAGTTGGCGACTTCCTTGCCGAACGATACGGTCATTTTAACCACTTCTTGCGGTAAATTCCGCTTTAATGACGTAGATTATGGCACTGTAGGGAACACAGGTATTCCGCGTTATATCGATCTAGGGCAATGCAACAATTCCGGATCTACGGTAAAAATCGCTTTGGCTTTAGCTGATGCATTTGGCTGTACCGTGAACGAGCTGCCCGTCAGTATCGTACTTTCTTGGTTCGAGCAAAAAGCGGTCGCGATCCTGCTAGGCTTGTTCAGCCTAGGTATTCAGGACATTCGCATCGGACCGAAGCCGCCTGAGTTTATTTCGTCTGGCGTGTTGGAAGTGCTAGTAGAGATGTTTGGATTGAAGTTGATTACTACGGCCGAGGAAGATATGAATACGATGTTGGCGCTGTCGTAGGCAGGACAGAAGTTGAGCGCTAAAGTATTACATCATAGAAGAAGGTAATGTACTACCGGAAATATACGTGGTAAATACCGCTAGTGAGGGTATCCCAGAAGCCATTTACATGACTTTTGAGACACCCTCTATTTTGTTGTTACTTGATATTACAAAATGACATCTACTGGCTCGAAATGCTGCGAAGCTCGCTGAAATTGATGTGAAGTTTCAATATTAAATAGACAAAATTCGATTTGAAAAAGCTGATTCTCATAAGAGATGTCCCATATGCCATCGGACTCTTCGACGATCTTTTGAACGCTTTTTAGACCGATGCCATGGATACGCTTATTGTTTTTGGTAGACGTTAGCTCTCCGTAACGATTTTTACGTATCTTGTGCTGATATGGATTTTGGATTCTGATGAATAATGTTTCATTCAGGTAATGCATCTGAAATTTGACGTAGGGCTTGGCGATTCCAGGTTGATTGCAGGCTTCGATTGCATTGTCCAGTGTATTTCCCAGAATAATGCTGATTATAGAGGTGTTAAGCTCAAGCTGGGGCGGAATGCTGATATCCAGGTAGAAAGAAATACCCAGCTTCTTGGCCACTTGCTCTTTGTAATTGATGATCGAATCGATGAGGATGGACCCGCTGTTGCAGCTACCCGAAGTTTGTTCAATGATGCCAAGAAGTTTGTCCACCTCTTTTAAGCTCGTTTTTCCTTCGCCTGCCTGTAATTGTGCGCGTAAGCCCAATAAAATATTTTTGAAGTCATGCTGGAACTTGAAAACTTCTTCCTGTCTTTCTTTTGTAAGCTGATACTGGTTTATATAGTATGAGTTTTGCTGTTCCAGTAGGTAGTTTTTATGGTGAGCCGATTGTATGCATAATACACGATCACATAAGAGGATGATCAGAAAATTAATTAAGAACATTCCACTGGAAATAACGGGATAAAAGACTGGATAGTTTCGGAGAGTTAAGTTGTCGTTTAACAGAACAACCCCGAAGATACTTATGAACGGGAAACAGACCAGTCCGATCCAATACCATATACTCAGACTGCCGGCACCAAATGATTTGGTAAAACGAGTGGTCATTTGCACCAATATAAACATCATAATTTTGGATAAAAATAGAGAAATGATATAGCCGCTGGTGGTATACACGGCCGCCATGGCCGCATCGGACAGTACAATCAAGGCAAATATAAACAATGCAGCGCCTATGCGCCATTTTACATTTCCTTTATAGAAAAAAGACAGGAGGACAATGCAGCCTGTATTGAGGCTGATCAGCCATAAACTAGGGAATGGGCTGAAGTGCAACAGCAACACAAACAAATAATAGACACTGTATATTACATGGATCACCAGTTTGGATTCCACACGGCAGACAAAGTAGCGGCTATAAAAATAATGGATGATAAACGGGAGAGCCACTAGTGTAATGGCATAAGCTAACTCCTCAAGAATGATATTATCCAATCAGACTCCCCCTGAATTTTAAATAACTCTTTTTTACCGCAGCATTTTGTTTCTCGCTGATCGGCAATTCCTCCCCGTTCATTAAAATGATTTTTTTGGAGTAGATCTGTTTAATATAGTAGAAGTTCACGAGATAAGACTGATGAATGCGAACGAAATGTTCCGCAGGAAGTTTGTTTTCTTCTTCCGATAATGTGCTGTAATATTCGATGTGACCCTCTACCGTGTGGAGAATTACTTTTCTGCGGTCACTGGCCAGATACATAATGTCCCGGATCGGAAACAGAACTTTGCTTCCCTTTTGGTGCACAGGCAGCAGCTTGGGTTTGTTTTGCTGGCGCTTTATTTTGTATATGACGGACATAAGCTTCTGTTCAAAGGATTCACCATGTATAGGTTTCTTAATGAAACCAGAGGGTTGGACATCAAACAACTGCACATGGTATTCTTCATGGCTGGAAACATAAATAAGCTGTACGAGGTCATTATGAACATCTTCTCTTAGCGCATACCCCGCTTTGATTCCATCCGTTTCTCTCATTTCAATATCCATAAATATAAGGTCAAAAGGACAGTCGTGTTGAATCGCTTTTGTGAAGCTTTCGCCCGAATAAAAAATCGATATATCTATCTTTTCTGTCCTATGAATTGAACTGTTTACGATCAAGCTCTCAATGTTTTCCGTTGTTGGCATATCATCATCACAAATTGCGATATGTATCATCCGATCCACTCCTTCCGTACTACAAATAATGATACATTATTTGGGGGAATAATCAATTTTAGCCTTCTATTTCGCTCCTTCGAAAGGTAAGAATTACATCTATTCTCTTATTTATTACCATTCGTAATAGATTTCACAAGTGACATGCTAACATGGTGCTAATAGATGAATGGCTTGACCTTATAGGAGTTTACAGAGGAGTGAAAGAATGAATACAACAATCTTTGAAGCGGAAGGGTTATCCAAACAATATGGCGAAGGCATGGCGCTTCAAAATATAAACATGCTGATCGAACAAGGGGATATCTATGGTTTTGTTGGGGAGAATGGTGCCGGTAAAACCACGCTGATGAAAATTATAAGCGGACTGGTATATCCAACCAAAGGGACCATTAAGCTTATGGGAAAAAGTAAGAAGCAGGATATTTCCCAAGCCAGAAAACAAATGGGGGTTCTTATCGAGCTGCCCGCGCTTTATCCCCATATGAATGCGGAAGAGAATTTAAGTTTTTATTGCAAGATCCATGGTATTAAAAATACAAATAGAATTAAAGAGGTCTTGAACCTGGTAGCGCTGTCTGACGTTGGAAACAAGAACGCATCCGACTATTCACTCGGGATGCGACAACGTCTGGCGCTTGCCATCGCACTTCTTAATAAACCAACATTTCTGGTTCTGGATGAACCTATTAACGGTCTTGATCCTACCGGAATCGTAGAGATGAGGAAAGTATTGGCTAGGCTGGCTCACGAAGAAGGAGTGACCATTCTCATCTCCAGCCACATTCTGAGTGAACTTCAGTTGCTTGCCACCAAATTTGGTTTTATCCACAAAGGCCAACTGATCAAGGAAGTCTCTGCCGAAGAACTGTTGCAATCCGCAGAAACGCAAATTTGTATTAAAACCACTGAAACGGCAGCGGCAATAAAAGTACTAGAAAATGACCTGCAAATCCATTCATTCACATTGTCGGGCTCTGGAGAAATTCTAATTCCCAAGGAATTGACGGATTTAGAACAGCTCATGTCGATATTTATCAAACAAGGGATTCCAATTGAGGGGATTAACCTGTCTACTGCGAACCTTGAACATTATTATATGGATCTGATAGGAGAATGAATCTATGAGGAATTTTTTGAATGCTGAATCTTATTATATGAGAAGGGATAGCATGTTCAGAGGAGTTTGTCTTCTGTTCATGATTGCAAGTACAGGACTGGCATTCTACATGGGGACCAAAGCCGGATTTGAGATCAATAATCTCGCATCGCCATTAACGATCCTGACGCCTTTATCTCTGTTTCTATATTTTATCATTCCGATCTACATTTGTTTTTTTACAACCGAAGGGTTTGAATACGGCTCTATCAAGATCATCCTAGCCGCTGGTCAGAGTAGATTTACCTATATCACTGGGAAATACCTTTCCATTCTCAAAGTAATCATCTGGTGGATCATTCAGTTTTTTGGACTTTTCTATATTCTGTATACGAGCGCAGCCATCATATCAGGTTCCAGCATTGGCAATCATAATCTGAGAATTGATTTGATCCATGCATTTCGTGTCATAGGATTAAATGTTCTGTATTTAGCAGCTTACGCCGCCCTGATCATGATGGTAGGAATAATGATTAAAAGAACAGCATCTGCGGTAGTAGCTACCTTTCTCATTATATTCGGCGACTTTATGATTAGCGGTTATTTCCGGGATGCTTCATCTGCTTTTTTACGCATGGTCTCCGGCCATACCTTAACCACGCTGATTATGAAGTTCTCCGGCATGTATATAGTAAATTCACAGCGTTTTGTGTTAACCGGCGCCCGGAGTTTTGTTGAGGTGATTCTGATCCCGCTGATCATAATAGCTGTCTGTTTGGCAGTCACCTATGTTTCGTTCGGAAAGAGAGATATCCACACATAGATCAAGGAGGGGATTAATAATGGGCATAAACGGAAAACCTTCCAGTACAATCATTATTGTCGGGGTATTGCTTGCCATTTTAATATTTTGTGTTCTCTTTGTCGGGATTGATATGGAATAACCTATGTTTCAGGACATGATTGCGGGGAGATATGTGAAATGAAACACAATGATCTGTGGATCAGCATTAGAGAATTATTTCACCCTTATCGAAAAAATATCTGGATAATCAGTATTGTTATGTTGATTACTTCTGGCGGTAGCTTCTTAACCCCTTGGCTGACCAAACAGCTTATTGATATAGGTATTATAAAAATGGACTTTAGCCTGGCTATGCAATATGTGGGGCTGATCTTTTTAGTTTTTCTAATCCAACAAATATTTGGTGTAGTTCAGTTCCACTACTATAAAGAGGTTAGTGTGAGAGTTCCTTACGATTTGAATAACAGAGCATGCAAGCATGTATTATCCATTCGAACTAAATTTTTTAAAGATAGGAATTTTTCCGTGGTGATGTCGGAACTCTTTCAAGATATCGCTAATATATCATCTTTAACGGATACTCAGTTTTTAACATCTTTTGTGAATTTATTTAAGATTTTTGCCGGTATGGCTGCATTATTTTATATCAATTGGAAGTTGACACTGGTCATGATCGCAACCATCCCGATCAAAATGTTGATAAGCAGTTTATTATATAAAAAACAAGTGGAAATCTATAAAATCATTATGCGGTTGCAATCACATTTCTCGGCTTGGTTAGGGGACGCTATCAGCGGTATCGTAGAGATTAAAGTATGGGGAATTATTGGCAATCGAATTACCAAATTGAAAGTAAACCTTGAGGAAAGTAAAAATGCCAAGTCCAAGCTCATGTTTTACGGATATGTCGACAACTTATCGAGCTCTTTTATGACTATAATGTTTACCTGCGCTCTTTATTTATATGGAGCCTGGCTAATCCAAAAAAACGAAATTTCGATTGGTGGTCTGGTTGCTTTCATTTCCTATTCTTCATTGGTATTTGAACCAATCAGTATTATATCTTATCTTATCACCCAGTTATCCAGCGTAAAACCGGCTTTTGAGCGATTCTTAAGATTTATAGGCACGGATGCCGAGATTGATAAGCCAGATGCAGTAGAATTATCAGACTCTACCCCCATCAATGAAATCAAGTTTGAGAATGTATCGTTGGCCTATGACCATGAGAAGGCTCTGGATCAGGTGAATTTCACAATTCAACAAGGAGAGAAAGTAGCGATCATAGGTTTAAACGGAAGCGGCAAGTCGTCTATTGTAAATTTGCTGTTAAGATTCTACGAGCCTACCGAAGGCAGCATTAAAATAAATGATAACGATATTCGAGAGTACACCTTCGAATCCTATCGCTCAGTATGGAGCTTAATGGCTCAAGACAATTATTTATTCAATGATACGGTGGCGAACAATATCAATATCTCTGATGAGCTTACAATGAAGGGAATATCTGAAAGTTGTAAAAAGTCAGGGGCATATTCATTTATACAAGAGCTTCCGGACAAGATGGATACCCGTGTTGGCTACAATGGAGCCAAGCTGTCAGGGGGTCAAAAACAAAAAATAGCACTTGCTCGCACATTGGCTCGTAACAACACGAAAATTCTATTATTGGATGAAGCAACCTCCAGCTATGATTATTATTCGGAGCAAATCTTTAACGAGGAATTGCTGTTGTCAAGCCGTTATACCATGACGATCATCATCACGCATCGATCCGAATTATTAAAAAGATTGGATAAAATCATTTATTTACATGGTGGTAAGGTAGTTGGAATCGGGAATTTTGATGAGTTGTATACATCTCAAGAAAGCTTTAGGGATATGATTACCGCTACTCAAAAGGAGGAAAAACAAAATGCCATTTATGCCTTTTAAAACTAGACCCAATCTATATTATGTCTATGATATGAATAGAAACAGCATCTATAAAATTAGGCAACATCAGTACGAAGCATTAAATCATATAAAAAACGGATGCAATGAGGATGTAGATATCAATGTGCTCAAGGAATTTCAAAGTAGAGGTTTGTTGGCCGAATCGCCAATCATACAAATTGAGCATCCGGCTACTCAAGTATTGGAATACCAGCTAGATCGATGCGTCAACTCAATCACTTTTCAAATGTCGCAAAATTGTAATCTGCGTTGCGGATATTGTCCATACTCCAATAACGGAATTTATGACAACCGGTCGCATTCGGCTCTAAATATAAACTGGGATACTTTGCAACAAGGGATTGATTTTCTTGTTTCCCACTCTAAAGATGTGGACCACTTGCATGTAGCTTTTTATGGAGGAGAACCCTTAATTGTAAAAAAACTAATCATAGATACGATGAAATACATGCTACAGAAAGTAAGCGGTAAAGAGATCTCATTTGGGATGACAACAAACGGAACACTTCTGGATGACAGCTTCGCCAGGGAAGTCAGCGATTTCAACATATCCATTATGATCAGTTTGGATGGACCGGAGGTGGTCCATAATAAAAATCGTACCTTTGCCGACGGGCGCGGGTCTTATGAGGCTGTTTATCGCAATATTAGACATATTCATGAGAATTATCCCCAGCTTTATAAAAAACTTAAATTCAACACTGTAATTAGTCCAAATAGCAATTATCAAGAAATTTTTGATTACTTTAGGAAGGGGGAGGAAATAGGTGATCTTTCTAAAGTCAATTTCAACACACTTTCCTTAAATTACACTGAGGCGGAGTTTATATATGAGGATACCTACTTTGAAGAACGGAACTATGAAGCGCTAAAAGCATATTTACTCCTTTTGGGGAAACTTAAAGAAGAACCAGTGTCCTATCACAAAGGGGATATCGAAACAATTTTTAGTTATAAAGAGTTTATCTCTCCGATCAGCGGGACTCCCAAAATATCGCATCCAAGCGGGACATGTGTTCCGGGATTAAAGAAACTGTTCGTGGATGTAAACGGGAATTTCTTTCCGTGTGAGCGTGTAGATGAAAATTCTTCGCTAATGAAGATGGGAAATGTTCGAGACGGTTTTAACATAGACAAGGTTCGAGAGATTCTAAATGTTGGATCGGTTACGGAAAAGGATTGTAAAGATTGCTGGGCCTTTCATTGCTGTTCCATATGTCCCGCTTCGGCAGATAACGGTAAAGATGAACATTATTCAGAAAGCTATAAACTGAGCAAATGCAATAGAGTTAAAGCGGTAGCATTAGAGAACTTGAAAAACTACACGATGATGAAGGAATTTAAATATCCGTTCAAAAGGGAGGAAATCATGTTGTGAAGAAAAAAATAGCGATTTACCCTTTCTATAAAGGGTTGCTGCCTTTATTGCTCGAGGATGGCGAGCTTCATAACTATGAGCTAACGTATGCCATTGTTCCCAAAGGCTGGGAATCCTTCGAGGAAGTAGAAGATAAGAGAAAGAACTTAATCTGTGATGAAGAGAGCTTTTATTCAGAAGACCTGATGAGTAATATTGATGTGCTGCTGTTATGTAAGCCGCTCTTTCAAGTCGATAAGTCAATATACAGCTGTATTACTGCACTTGCAGAAGAAAAGGGCAAGCACATTATTTATGTGCCTGAACTGGAACCGGTATTTAATCATTCGGGCTTGGAGGGTTGGGAATGTCTGGAGCTGGAGTCTTCTTGTACAACAAAAAGTAATGAGCTGGCGAGCATAGATGTTCCGGTCATTCTAATCATGGGAATGGGAGAGAACTGCGAGAAATGGGATGTGCAACTCAAACTATGTGATTCTTTTCGCAAAGAAGGGTATAAGATTAGTTTGATCTCCAGTAACCCGCTTTCCAGGCTGATGGGATATCATACGATTCCTTCCTGTATAGATAGTACCCACTTAACATTTACCCAACAGGTTGAGAATATTAATGCCTTTATTAAAAACATTGAACAAATTGAGAGTCCAGATGTGATTATTCTTGGAGTGCCGGGAGGTATACTGAAATATAGCTCTGCAGCTCCGAATGGGTATGGTTACTTGCCGTTTTTGGTCTGCAACGCCGTCGTGCCAGATATCACAATTTTAAGTTTGTATTGTGGAAATTATGAAGAAACTCATCTGAAAGAAATTAAATCTACTTGTTTGTACAGATTTGGAGTTAATATCGATTACTATCACATTTCCGAGAATGTTTGTCTCTACAATTCGGAAGCAAGACAGTTGGAATATTATTCTGTAGATCATACATATTTGGCGGAAAACATCTCCGATTTTCAGGCGGATATGCTGACTTTCAACAGTTCTAATTCGGACAGCAGAGAGGGTGTTTTCAAGAGAATCATGAGGGAGCTTCAAGACAATATTCCTGCAATTTAAAGGAGGGGAAATGATTAATGTCGCAACTGGATCAAGTTGTCAGAGAAACGGTCTCACATTATATCAAAGAATTTGATAACACAACCAATCTGTTAGGCATTACTTCCGTTCGTAATATTATCTACATCTTAACAGATCTTGAGAATAAAGTCGGATTTCAGATCAATGATTCTTTTATCCATGAAATTAAGAACTTGACTGTGGAAAACCTGGCAAAAGTAATACCTGAATATTTGAAGTAAAGGGATGATACACTTCGCTATACGTTCTCAATGCTGATATAAGAGATGTATTCAAAACAGATATTATGGCAATTGAAAGGAGGGTTACTCATGCTGGAACTTAACAAGAACGCTTCCCAACAGATGGCTCCTATGGCCTCAACCTATGCTCTCTGCTTGTGCTTGTGCTTTTGCGTTATTTTCACCGAGAAAAGACATAATGACTCGCTAGATACACTTAATGCTGTTAAGAATTAGTTGCAATAATACATGACTTGTTAAATTCTCTTTCTGTGAAAGAATAATTTAAAATAATTTCTGACTGTTTTGGATACATCCCTTATGTCAACATTAATGTCTCGGACTGTAAATCTGTACATTTCCCACCGGGAAATACAGATAACAGTTCGAGATTTTTTTTGAAATTACCAGACGGACCTAACTCTCATGTGTTTATAACAAAGTTTGACAATTTGTCGATGATTCCATTGACTTAATTTCAATTTTCAGTATACTGAAAGTATGAAAAAATTAAATTCTAAGTCTGCAGATTTGGTCAAAAGCATTGCAAGAGAATTAATGAAATGTGAGGTCAATACGAAGATTCCAACCACGCAAGAATTAGCAGCCATGTTTACCGGGGGGTTTGGAACGATAGACAAAGCGATGAACGCATTAAAGGAAACAGGTGCTATCAAGCTTCAGTCAAAAGGACAGCTCGGAACCATTTTGCTCGAGAAGAATATGGCTGCCTTATGGTCTATTATCGATCAAGGGGCACTTGTAGGATCATTTCCGCTTCCAAACACAATTGAATTCGGAGGACTTGCTACCGGATTGATTGAGATGTTTAAAGAGAAGCAAGTCGTATGTAATCTAACCTTTAAGAATGGAGCGACATTAAGGCTAAAGCAGCTGCTCGAACATCAATGCGATTTCGTCGTGATGTCGGATTTGTCCGCTGAGCAAGCTTGTAGCAAATATCCAAATTTGCGGTCGATTTGTATGATGGGCAATAACAGTTATTACAGTGATCTTATTATCCTTCGCCGGAAAGAAGTTTCACCGGAAATGGAGAAATGGCGGATCGGGCTGGATTCGACATCTAATGACCACATCACTTTATCGGATCAGGTTTTTTCAACAAATGAGAAGATTGATGTCCATTATGGAAATATTCCTTATTTAATCGCGGAAGGAAAAATCGACGCCGCCATTTGGCACAGTACTCAGCTTGTTCCTACGGCACTAATTGAAATACTTGCAGTCCAAAAAGTGGATTACTCCCAAGCAGGATCAGAAAAAAACATGGCGGCAGCTATCGTTATCGAAGAGGATCGGAAAGAAATTGCAGCAATGTTTGACGAGCTCTGCGATGTGCAATTGATCGAAAGGATTCAGCAGGAAGTTATTTCAAGGAAAAGGTCACCGGCATATTAAGCTAGGGGAATCCGGCCAGCACATTTTCCATTTCTCTTACGTCAATCAGCGATCGGTCCATCATTCATTATGTACGGGAGGCAACTGATTTCGTTTGGTGGATCGAAGGGGTAAGAGTTTACAAATTGAAAGCGATTGCAGCGCGTAGTTTTTTCAAATTATCGATGAATAAGCCATTATCCAATCAAATTTAAAATAAGAGGTGTTCAAACATGCGATTTTATTTAGTTGGTGCAGGTGTAATCGGCAGAACCCATGCCGCAGCGATTCAAAAGCTTCAAGGCGAAGAAGAAATTGAAATTAAGGTTGCGGATCCAAATCCCCAAGCATTAGCCGGTTTTGCGGAACTCTACCCCGAAGCGGCCACGTATTCCGATGCACAAACGATGCTCGCCGAAGCGGCAAAGGAAGATGATATTGTCATCGTCGGAACGCCTCCTTTTACTCATTGCGAATTATCCAAGTTGGGTCTAGAGTCTGGCCGTCATGTTTTGTGCGAGAAACCGCTTGTGATGAATCGCCGAGAAGCGGAGGAACTGCTTGAAATAGCTGCAAGAAATAACCGGCAGTTGGGATGCTGCAGCGTTCGTTTTTTAGGTCTTCCTAAAATGGAGGAAGTTAAGAAGCTGCTGGATTCCGGCGTGCTAGGCGACATTTATAAAGTGACTTTTGTTTACCGCGGTCAACGTTCGCGGCCGGGCGTGGAGTATCAACCTGAGAGCAAATGGTTCCTGGATCGCTCCAAGAGTGCCGGAGGTATTGTCATGGACTGGGGCCCGTACGATTTCTCTGTAATCAACGACCTATTAAAGCCGGTCGCAGTTGAAGTTGCTGCAGCGTGGACTAGCAAGCCGCAAACGCAGGTCGATCCTGTCGATACGGTATATGACGTCGAAGGTCATGTAGGAGCGATGTTGAAGTACCACTTGAACAATGCCAATCCGGTATGGGTTCAATATGAACGGGCTTCCTGCACACATGGAGAAGCTTACTATCATGTTGAGATCGAAGGTACGCTGGGGGCTGTGAGATGGTCCCCGTATTTTGAAACAGATCAAATTGTTTATACATGCGATGCAAACGGGGAAATCGAGGAAAAAGTAAGCGAAGTGGTCAATCAAAGCGAGTTCGGCATGATGGACCACCCGGTTTATTTCTTCTACCGTAAAGTAAAAGGATTAGATTCACAGGCAGTTGTCAATGATCAGGCTGTTTTTAATTTTCTGTGCTTACAGGCGATTTACGATTGCGCTGAAACCGGCGATCCACAGCACATTCAGAGCGAGCTGCGGAATCTGATTGTATAACAGGAGAAAGGTCGGATGGGATATGAATATTAAAGGTTTTTCTACCGGTATGTACGGTTGGCACGAAAGATATGGGATGGACGGCAAAGATCCATCCTGGGAAGAAATCTTCCGCGATTGCGCCGAGTCCGGTGTCGATGCGGTTGAAATCGATCCTACCCCTGAGCTATTAAGTGCAGCCAAGGCTTGCGGTTTAACGATATCCGGTACTTATGTGGGTCTGGCGCTGCATGAACCATTTGAAGCCCTTGGCATAGAGGATGCCGTTATGCCGGCAGCTAGAAGGCTGGCTGAAGCCGGGGGCACGGATTTAGTCATTAATGCAGATCCCAAAGGCGGATGGGAAAATCCGGAGCTCAAGACTGAAGTAGAGTTCAAACGGCAAGGCGATAACTTAACCCGTATTGCGGCCGCCGTTAGACCGCTCGGCTTAAAAGTCAGCTTACATAATCATGCGGCGACCACACATAACGCAGAAGGTGATCTGCGTTCCGTTATCGAGTACTCGAGTCCGGAAGTAGGCCTTTGTATTGATACGGGCTGGGCGCATGTCGCCGGCTGCGACCCAATTGAGTGGATACGGAAATATCCAGACAGAGTGGTGGCTTTTCACTTAAGGAATCAAATGGGTGCAATTCCAACGGAAGACTTGCTTGAAGGCGAAATCGATATGCGCCGATTAATTGGAACGCTCTCATCAATCGGTTACCAAGGCTGGTTAGCTTTCGAACTATGGCATCGCGATGACAATCATCCCCAGCGAACCATGGTAGAAGATGTTAGAAGATCGGTCGATGGTTTGAAGCAATGGATCACCGAAATCTGTTGATATAATCGCACTTGGTAATTTTAGACATCCGAAAGCTTGTGAGGGGGATTTGTCAATGATTACAGCTAATAGGAAGATGCAAAGTATTACCCTTAGTCAAAAAAAGAGAAGAAGTATTAAAGGTCAAAATACGTATGTGTTATATCTGTTTTTGGTCCCTGCAATTGTCCTTACCTTAATCTTTGCGTATTTGCCGATGTTTTCCAATTATATTGCTTTCTTAGACTATGACTTTAATAAGGGCTGGTTTGGTTTTGGCAGCAAATTTGTCGGGTTAGACAATTTCAAAAAATTCTTGAATGATCCTAAATTTTATACGCTAATAGGGCGAACGCTGCTATACAGTACAACCATGATGATCGCGACTTTTCCGGCTCCACTTATTTTGGCGTTAATGCTGAATGAATTACGTGGTGACCGCTTTAAAAAAATTGTACAGACGACCTCTTACATCCCGCATTTTGTATCATGGGTAACCGTTGCAGGTCTGTTTTACATGTTTTTGACTGTGGATGCCACCGGTATTGTCAATAATATTCGTCAATTGTTTGACCCAGATGCAACGCGTATTTCTTATATGCAGGATGCAAAAAACTTCCTACCTGTTCTCCTCATTTCAGAAATTTGGAAGGAAACGGGATGGGGGACGATTCTTTATCTCGCTGCATTAACTGGCATTGACCCGCAACAATACGAAGCAGCGCAAGTGGATGGAGCAAGCCGTTTTCAACGATTGCTGTATATTACGCTGCCAGGCTTAGTACCTACGATGTGTATTCTTCTAATTTTCTCTCTAAGCGGACTGCTCGCAACAAATTTTGACCAAGTATTCAACATGCAAAATAAGATGATTCGTTTAGACACGGATACGATAGGCGTGTATACCTATTACCAAGGATTAGTAAGTGGACAGTATTCTTATTCCGCTGCAGTCGGACTATTTCAAGGAATAATATCTTTTATTTTGATAATGCTTACAAACGCTACTACGAAGCGACTTAGTAATGTAGGTATTATATAAGGAAAGAGAGGTTTGTTGAAAATATGAAAGTAAGAATCAGGAGTGTTCACGGCAAGAATAATATCAAACGGAAGCCAAGTGAACGAATATTTGATTTTTTTAACGCGTTCATTATGATTGTTTGGGGTCTTATCTCCATTTATCCATTTTGGTATATATTGGTAATGTCTTTTAATACAGGAGCAGATGCAGCTGCTGGCCCCATATGGCTCTTTCCCCGAGTGTTTACATTAGAGAACTATGCCTTTGTTTTTCAGTATGACAGATTGCAATCAGCGTTTATCGTGACAACACTTCGGTGCATCATTGGACCCGTTCTCTCTGTTTTTGTGACTATGTTGGCGGCGTATGCTTTGTCAAAACGATTTTTACTAGGACGCAAGACATTGCTCTTTTTCTTTATGATGCCGATGTTTATCGGTGGTACGATCATTTCAAATTACGTCGTAATAGCAAAGCTAGGCTTGCTTAACAATTTTTTAGTATACGTACTTCCAGGTGCTTTTGGATTTTTCGCGATGATTATCATGCGGACGCATATTGAGCAGTTGCCGGAGGAACTGCATGAATCCGCTACGATTGATGGAGCAGGATATGTGCGTATATTTTTTCAAATCATCCTGCCGCTTAGTATGCCAGTCATTGCAGCATTTTCGTTTTTCGCTGTAGTAGGCAACTGGCTTGACTATTACACCAACTTGCTTTATGTAACAGATCGGAATCTTAGTACTTTACAGTTTGTGCTGTATGAGATTATCAATCGCGCAGAAGCTAGTTCACTGATTGATTTTACGAAGACAACAGATGCTGCACAACGAAGACTTATGTCGATGGCGAACAACACCGTTCCAACGCCTGAAGTGATCAAGATGACGGTCATGGTCGTTGTTACTTTCCCTTTACTTTTTATATATCCGTTTTTCCAGAAGTATTTCGTAAAAGGTATGTTAACTGGTGCAGTAAAAGCGTAGTTACCATATGAATCCGGCTGAAACGTTATCTTGCAAGCGTTAACATCCAAAAAAACGGTTTTATGAAAAAGTGCTTAAATATAAAAGGGGAGGACTTTTGATTATGAAACATAAGTTGATGGCACTTATGCTGGCTGCTGTTTTATTGGTAACTCTTGTTGGATGTAACAATGGGAAGGAAGAAGGCAAATCCGGAAGTTCAAATTCAAATGGAACAAAAGCTGCTGCCACAGGAGAATCATTATCTGATGATCCCGCAAATTTTAAAGAAATGCATCTGGAAGTCTTGAGCCAACTACCAACAAACCCGCGTAAGCCGGTTGAAGACCGCTTAACTCCGATTTGGCGCGAAAAAACGAAAGTCATTCCTGATTTCGTAGAAATCCCTGCAGGCCAAGACACTAAAAGTTGGTTGCAAATGCAAATATTGGCGAATACCGTACCGGCCATTATTGCAAATCAAAACGGTATTGCTGACAATCCAAATCATATGGATATGCTTAAAAAAGCAGGCATGGTTCGCGAAATTACATTAGAAGAGATGAAAAAATATATGCCTCTTACAGCTGAAAGATTGGCTGATTTAGGGGTTACTATGGAACAATGGTATAAATCAAGCGTTGACCCGAATGATGGTAAGTTATGGGCGATACCCTCACTGCCAGGCCCGTTACTCAAAGAAGAATACCGCAAATCACCATACGGTGATTCTCGCCTCGGACAAGCAAATTATGCGGTTTGGATTAGGGATGATATCTTAAAGAAAATTTATCCTAATGCGATGAATGCAGCGGAACTCAAGGCTTTAGCAATAGCAAACAAAGGTAAATTAACGCTGGATCAAGTTATGGATATTCCAATTCATAATCTTGATGAACTATACGATTACCTTAAAAAGGTAAAAGATCTCAATTTGACAGAAAATGGCCACCCTATTACGCCTGGTCACCTTCAATTTGAGAACACCAGAGGGGCTCTTTACTGGTCATTGTTGTCAGCGACAGGGTTACATATCAGCCAGGCATATCCGCTTGTTATCAATGAATCTAAAAATATGTACGTTGATTTTCAATTGACTCCCGAGTGGAAAAACTACATTTCTTTTATGAACAAAGGCTTTAATGAAGGTCTATTTGGTCAAGAATTCTATATTCAGAAAAAAGAGCAACGCGATGCAAAAATTATTAATGGTGAGTATGCTGTAGTCAATATGTGGCATCCTGTTGCCGCGAATCTTGAGAAGATACATAAAGAAGGCAAAACATACGACTGGAGATTCTACCCTATTTTTGTAAATGAATTAGACCCTAGTGTACAAAGTGAAACAATACAATCCTTTCCATTAACTACAAAATGGAATTCTAAAGCAATTAATCCTAAAAAAGTGTCTGAAGATATGATTCCGCAAATCCTTCACTGGATGGATTGGAACTATTCACTTGAAGCTGCATCTTTACGCGCATGGGGTACACCAGACATGTATACAGG
>NZ_MSZX01000021.1 GCF_002021565.1 Paenibacillus selenitireducens
STRCSSATNDATACTNTRYCHNAGCDCACCAACTAGCTAATGCGCCGCAGGCCCATCTGTAAGTAGCAGATTGCTCCGCTTTTCCCAATTCGATCATGCGATCAAATCGTGTATCCGGTCTTAGCTACCGTTTCCGGTAGTTATCCCAGTCTTACAGGCAGGTTGCCTACGTGTTACTCACCCGTCCGCCGCTAAGTTATCCCCGAAGGAATAACTCCGCTCGACTTGCATGTATTAGGCACGCCGCCAGCGTTCGTCCTGAGCCAGGATCAAACTCTCCATTAAAGTGTTTGACTTGCTCATTAAAAACTAACTGACAAGAACTCGAAAGTTCTTTATTTAATGCTTTAATTCACTCGTTGTTCAGTTTTCAAAGATCAATTTCTTTCGTTTCGTTCTCACCAGTGTTTCTCGGTGACAACTTTTATATCTTATCATGTTTAATTTCATATTGCAAGCTTTTTTTCAAATTCTTTTTAACTCTCATTTGGAATCAAAAAGCTTTGTTATGAAATTTTGTTCGCCTCTTGTTGGGCGGAATATTAATTTACCATAGATTCAATAGGTATATCAAGAGGTAAAAAATGACATCAATTCAATAGACTCAAGGACGACGCGCGTTTGAATATTGAGGCAATGTAGTGGGCTCATCTTGCTATGTTGGATTTTGTGCAATATACCACACGCGTTGGAACTCTTTTATTCACCTATATTGGATCTTTACAGTATAGTACCTTCTAACTAGGCGCTATAGAAGATTTATGCTGATTTATATTGGATTCATCCAATATAGCTCTTGAAAACGAGCCCATAACTCTTAAGTTAATGAAATTATTCAATATAGTGAGTAGGTTTAGTGCAGAGTATAACGACGCAATCATGTAAAACATTAGATTGGTGTATACGGCTTGCTATACTTTTAGCGATGCAACTAAAAATAATGTGATAAAACAGAAAACAACCTTGGCGATATACCAAGGTTGTTCATGTTCATCCTACAATTCAGCATGGCGCATTGTCGGGAATAACAATACGTCACGGATCGACGGTGCATTCGTTAATAGCATCACGAGACGGTCGATACCAATTCCTAAACCGCCTGTTGGCGGCATACCATACTCTAATGCACGGATAAAGTCGTTATCCATTTCATGTGCTTCATCATTGCCTTGCTCTTTCTCACGCATCTGCGCTTCGAAACGTTCGCGTTGATCGATTGGATCGTTCAACTCTGTGAATGCATTCGCGTGCTCACGGCCCACGATGAATAATTCGAAGCGATCCGTGAAGCGTGGATCTTGCTCGTTCTTTTTAGCTAATGGAGAGATTTCAAGCGGATGACCTGTAATGAATGTCGGTTGAATCAATGTCTCTTCGACAAAGTGTTCAAAGAATGCATTCAAAATATGGCCTGTTGTCATATGCGGCTCAACCGGTACTTTATGTTCTTTTGCCAAACGATGCGCTTCTTCGTTGCTGATCTCTTGCTTGAAGTCTACGCCGACTGCTTCTTTAACCGCATCGACCATCGTTACACGACGCCAGCCTGTAGCTAGATTTACTTCTTGTCCTTGATAATCAATCGTTGTTGTTCCTAATACTTCTTGTGCAATGTGAGCAACCGTATTTTCAGTTAAGTTCATGATATCTTGATAATCCGCGTATGCTTCATACAATTCAATCATCGTGAACTCAGGGTTATGACGTGTCGAAATTCCTTCGTTACGGTATACGCGTCCGATTTCATAGACTTTCTCCATACCGCCGACGATCAAGCGTTTCAAGTGAAGCTCAATCGCAATACGCATGTATAGCTCCATGTCGAGTGCATTATGATGCGTGATGAACGGACGTGCTGCCGCTCCCCCTGCGATCGTGTGCAAAGTTGGTGTCTCAACCTCTAAGAAGCCTAAGCCATCTAGGTAACGACGCATAGACTGAATGATTTTGGAACGCAAAATGAAGGTTTGTTGTACATCCTGGTTCATAATCAAATCCACATAACGTTGACGATAGCGAAGATCCACGTCTTTGAGTCCGTTATATTTGTCAGGCAATGGATACAATGATTTCGATAATACTTCAAGGTCTTGAGCTTTAACCGAAGTCTCGCCCGTCTTGGTCTTGAAGACAACACCGGTTACACCTACGATATCCCCTAAATCGAGAATATTGAACCCTGCGTATTTAGCTTCAGGTACGGAATCTTGACGCACGTAGATTTGAATTTTGCCCGTTAAATCTTGAATATGCGCAAAGCTTGCTTTACCCATGACACGTTTGGCCATAATACGCCCAGCGATTTTCACTTCAACGGCTTTTTCTTCGATCTCCTCTTTGCTCAACTCTTGGTAAGCATCTAGGATATCCTTTGCGGTATGCGTTCTTTCGTATTTTTTACCGAATGGATCGATTCCTAGATCACGAAGCTCGTCCAATTTGTTGTGACGGATTTGGAGTAGTTCGCTAAGTTCGACTTCTTGTGTTACGTTTTCTTCCGACATTCCAATGTCATCTCCTTCATTACACTCTAAAAACAGTATAGTCCTATCATAGCGAAAAAAGCTCCCACAAGGGAAGCTTTCCATCATCGAGACGGTTACTTACTTTTTGATATCGACAATTTTATATTGAATAATGCCCGCAGGAACGTTCACATCAACGACAGTTCCCTTTTTCTTACCAAGAATTGCTCGACCCACTGGGCTTTCATTCGAAATTTTATTTTGTAATGGATCCGATTCAGCTGTACCTACAATCGTATATTCCATCGTATCTCCAAATTCCAAGTCTTCAACGACAACGATCGAACCGATACTTACCGTATCTACATCAATATCGTCATTGTTGATGATACGTGCGTTGCGCAGCATTTTCTCAAGCGTAATAATACGCCCTTCGATAAATGCTTGTTCATTCTTCGCATCTTCATACTCTGAGTTCTCACTGATGTCGCCATAGCCAATTGCAATTTTGATCCGTTCTGCAACTTCGCGACGTTTCACGGATTTGAGGTTTTCTAATTCTTCCTCCAACCGTTTCAGACCATCCTGGGTCAGGATAACTGCTTTATCACTCATTACCGATTCTCCTATCATGTGAAAAATTTTCGCACCCGATCTTAGCTGAGCGGCGAATTCACTGCTTTTTACAAATATATTTCGCTCGGAAATCATGATGACTTGAATCATCTTCACAGGATCTCTAAAACCGAGTCAAATTTCTATTGCAGAATTATAGGTGAACCAAACCGAAATGTCAATGACACATCCCCCAAAGCTTGAAACCGCTTTTTTGGGAGGATGAGATTTGAAAATTTAATGAACTGCACTCGTATCTGTTCGATCTAATGAGTCGACAAAATTCTCCAAAATACGCACCATTTCATCACGTTTGGTTTCTTCCATGATCACATCTTTAATCCGTGCTGCACCTGTTAGTCCTTTGAGGTACCAAGCTAAATGCTTGCGCATTTCCTTCACCGCAACATGCTCACCCTTCAATGCAACCAACCGATCCATGTGCAAGATGGCAATGCGGATTTTCTCCACTGCATCCGGTTCCGGCAACAATACGCCTTTGGATAAATATTCTACCGTACGGTATAACATCCAAGGGTTACCGAGCGCGCCGCGACCGATCATGACACCGTCACAGCCTGTCTCTTCCAGCATACGTTTGGCATCTTCCGGTGATGATACATCCCCATTGCCAATGACGGGAATCGATACCGCTTGTTTAGCATCTTTAATATATGCCCAATCTGCCGTACCCGTATACAATTGCTCGCGTGTACGCCCGTGTACGCTAATCGCTTGACCACCTGCACGTTCAACCGCTTTGGCATTCTCTACAACATAGATATGCTCGGAATCCCAACCTATACGCATTTTGACGGTAACAGGTTTCTTCACGGCATCTACAACAGCAGATACCATCTCATAAATTTTGTTAGGGTCTAGGAGCCAACGAGCACCTGCGTCACATTTTGTCACTTTCGGTACCGGGCAGCCCATATTAATGTCGATAATATCCGCATTTGTCTGTTGATCGACGACTTTCGCCGCCTCGACCAAGGACTCACGGTCACCGCCGAAAATTTGCAAGCTTAGCGGCTTCTCGCGGTCATCAACATACAGCATTTCAATCGTTCTTTTATTTCCGTGCAATATCGCTTTGTCGCTTACCATCTCCGCACAGACTAAGCCCGTGCCAAACTCTTTGGCGATGAGACGAAATGCAGGGTTACATACTCCCGCCATGGGTGCGAGCACCACTTGATTCTTCATCTCAATGTTGCCGATTTTAAGCATATTCATAACCTCTACTTTCTTCATTAACAAGTTGTCTTCACGTTCTTTATGTGGAGGCACCCATGAGTTCTTCCTTCGTGATGCCTAGCAATTGTGATATTTGGTCTAATACAGCTTCTTCAGGTATACGGTTACCGCGCTCAATCGCGCCAAGGATTGCAACGGATATCTTCATCCGGTCTGCAAGCTCTTGCTGCGTCAAGCCCTTTAATTTGCGGAATGCTCGGATACGCTGTGCCAATTGACTGTTTTCCACCGCCGTACCCCTTCCTTTCCCTCCAGTTTTCCCATGAACTCCCTTACGAATGCAAGAAGGGTTCCTTCCGGGGTAATTTCCGCGAGAGGGATTAACACGAAAAGCCGTTCGCTCATACGCGGATGAGGGAGTGTGAGTGTCTCAGAGTCCCAAGTAAACGCATGATCGTGAATCACAATCATGTCCAAATCAATCATACGCGGGCCCCATCGGATATCCCGTACACGCCCAAGTTCCTGTTCTGTCTCCATCAAGACGGCCAAAAGGGCTTCCGGTGCAAGTGAAGTTTGGGCTGCAATCATCATATTCAGAAAAGCAGGCTGATCCTCGTAGCCGACAGGGTCGGTCTCATAGATCGAGGAAGTGCGCAAGACCGTGATCTTCGGATGACGGTCCAGCATCGATATCGCTGCCATCAACGTCTGCTCACGGTCTCCTAAATTAGCCCCTAAAGCAATATAAACCTCAGAAGGTTCCGAGGAGGGTATATTCATCATCTTGTGCTCGCTTTCTTCGTCTGTCAGCGTCTTGGACGGCGAATCTCCACCGTAACGCCTTGAAAATGAATGTCAAACGGCGGATGCGGCTTAATTACGCGTACCGTCACTTCATTGATCTTAGTATAATTGTCCAGTACTGCAGATGCAATATTTTCAGCCAAAGTTTCTATTAGTTGGAAAGAGCGTTTCTCGACGACCTCTTTGACCGTATAGAAGACTTCGGCATAGTTCACCGACTGGGTCAAATCATCTGTAGAACCGGCAGGATACAGGTCAATCAGCATGTCCAAATCGACATAAAAGCGTTGTCCCAATTTGCGTTCTTCCTCAAACACTCCGTGATATCCGTAAAACTCCATGCGCGTTAATGTCATTTTATCCATATGTGATCATTCCTTTACGTCTGATGAAAAGATTGTTCTATTCATACGTTGGCTGCTTAGCATAGTACATGGCATCACACATCTTCACCGTGCGGTGGATCTGTGCTACATCATGCACCCGCACGATCTGGCAGCCCTGCGCGATGCCAAAAGCAACGGTAGCTGCCGTACCCTCGACCAAGTCATCGACGGGCAGCTGCAGTGTATCTCGAATAAATCGTTTGCGGGAGGTTGCGAGCAAGATCGGATAACCCAGCTCATGTAGAGCATCTAAATGCTGCATGAAATAGAGATTCTCGTGCGCATTCTTAGCAAAGCCGATGCCCGGGTCAACCATAATTTGTTCATCCGCTACACCGGCCTCCTTCGCGGTTCGAATGCTATCACGCAAATCCGCTAAAATATCCTTCATATAGTTCTTGTAGTCGCGCTCCTGCCGGTTGTGCATCAGGATGACGGGACAGCCCGCTTGGGCCGCAACTGCAGCCATCTTCGGATCCTGCTTGAAACCCCAAACATCATTAATAATGTGGGCACCCGCTTGCAAGGCTTGGCGAGCCACTCCAGCTTTGTAGGTGTCCACGGAAATCGGAATCTCCGGCGCTTGCGTATGAATCGCTTCGATGACGGGAATAACGCGGCGCAATTCCTCCTCCTCCGGAACCTGTGCAAAGCCAGGCCGCGTGGACTCGCCGCCAATATCGATTAAATCGGCCCCGTCCGCCATCAACTGCTTCGCATGCGCAACGGCAGCGTCCAGGTTATTGTAACGTCCTCCATCTGAGAAGGAGTCCGGTGTTACATTCAAAATGCCCATAATCAGGGTACGGGATCCGAGGGTTAATGTCGTCGGACCGCATATATATTGTCGTTGATAGATCTTTGATTGCATCGTTATTGTCCTGCCTTTCCCTGCTGTGCGATGAAACGCCGATAGGCTTGTTGTAAGGGCTCTACGATGGACGGCGTTGTACTAACGGCATCTGATCGATGTTTGGCAACACACGTCCCATCTACGTTGTATAACGTGTGTATCGGTACGATCTCCTGAATGGAGTTGGTGATGAACACTTCATTCGATTCCACAAGATCCTCCCACGTATAGTAACCTTCTTCGGTACGTATCCCTTCTTGCTTCGCCAGCTCCAGCACTAGGGCTCTCGTCACGCCAGGGAGAATCCCTGTATCGATTGCCGGTGTGCAGAGCACGCCCTTGCTGGCGAAGAAGACGTTGCTCACGATGCCTTCGGCCACATGGCCTGCGGCAGTGAGCATGAGCCCTTCCGCAGGCACGGGATGTTCGGCCCGTGCCACAGGCGACTCGCCAAGTTCACGTTTGGCGAGAATGTTGTTCATGTAATGTGCGGACTTCAAGCGCACATCGCCTTCTGGGCTATTGCGGCGCGTGCGCAATAGCTGTAGGGCTTTGCCCTGCGGCGCACCGCTCGGCGCCGCGGGCAAGGCCTTGACGTACACGACCACGTTCGGTGTCGTGTACGGGTCGTCCGGCAGGCCGAGCGCAGCGTCGCCGGCCGTGACGGTGTAGCGCACGTAGCCGTCGCGCAAGCCACTGGCTTGCAGCAGCTCGGCTACGAGGCGCTCGACCCGCGCGTGCTCGCAGTCGCGCGGCAGTTCAATGCCGAGCGCGCGGCAGCCGGCCGCGAGGCGCTCGAGGTGCTGGCTCAGCAGGAACGGACGTCCGTCGTACGTACGGAACGTCTCGAATAGGCTGAGCCCGTACAAAAAGCCGTGATCTAGTACCGAGATCACGGCCTCCTTCTGTTCAACGATGGCTCCGTTGAATCCGATATATGACATCGCTTAAGCCCCGCTCGATGCTGCGCTTGTACGCAGCCGTAAGAAGTTGCGGAGCATCTGATGCCCATGATCCGTAATGATGGATTCAGGATGGAATTGCAGACCCTCAATTAGGTACTCTTTGTGTCGCAAGCCCATAATTTCACCATCCGATGTTTCCGCTGTAATCTCCAGGCAATCCGGAAGCGACTCCCGCTCCACAATTAACGAGTGATAACGCGTTGCTGTGAACGGACTTGGCAGCCCTTCGAATAACCCTTTGCCGTCATGAAGCATCTGCGATGTCTTGCCGTGCATCAGCTTCTCAGCGCGAATGACGTTGCCGCCAAACACTTGTCCAATCGATTGGTGTCCCAGACACACGCCAAGGATCGGTATTTTGCCTTTAAAATATGCAATGGTGTCCATACTAATTCCCGCTTCATTCGGTGTACAAGGCCCCGGAGAAATCAGAATATGATCCGGCTTCAAGGCTTCAATCCCCGCAAGATCAATCTCATCATTCCGATATACGACCACCTCTTCACCCAATTCGCCTAAATACTGCACCAAGTTGTAGGTAAAAGAATCATAGTTATCAATCACTAAAATCATGCTAATCTCTTCTCCTCTCGTCTCATCTTCATCTTCTAGCTATTCTCTTATAGAAGCTGCTGCTTCCTGCTCGCTCAGCTGTATCGCCATACACATGGCTTTGGCTTTGTTCAGGCATTCTGCATACTCACGTTCCGGTACCGAATCGATGACGATCCCTGCTCCGGTCTGAATATGACCCTTCGAACCCATCATGGTGAGGGTCCGTATAATTATATTAAATTCCATATTCCCATTATAGTCAATCCACCCAAAGGAACCCGTATACGGCCCGCGGCGGACAGGTTCCAGCTCTTCAATGATCTCCATCGTGCGTACCTTCGGAGCCCCCGTGATCGTCCCGCCTGGGAATGCAGCTGCAAGGACATCATAAGCATCTTTCCCCGCTGCAAGCTCTCCCTCGACTTCCGAAACCAAATGCATCACATGTGAATAACGCTCCACAACCATCAGCTCACTGACATGGACCGAACCATATCGTGAGATCCGCCCCAGATCATTACGTTCCAAATCGACGAGCATAATGTGTTCTGCGCACTCCTTCTCATTCGAACGCAGCTCTTGTTCCATGGCCGCGTCTTCTTCAGGCGTCCGTCCGCGACGTCTCGTTCCTGCAATCGGGCGCGTGCTCACACGCCCTTGTTCTAACTTCACGAGCAGTTCAGGTGAAGCCGAGACCACCTGAAAATCAGGAAAACGAAGCATTCCCATATACGGGGAAGGGTTCACAAGACGCAGCCATTCGTAGAGCTGTTCTGCCGAAGAAGTCAGTTCATAGCTCTGACGCAGCGACAGGTTGACTTGAAATACGTCGCCTTGTCCAATATATTGCTGAATTTGCCGTACGGCTTGTTCGAAATCCTCTCGATCGAACGGTGTCTCCATCCCCGGTAAGATACCAACGGAATCCAGCCTTTGTCGTTGTTCTCCTTCTACTAAGGAACGCCGCCATTCCGCCTTGGCGCGATCTGTCGAATCCTGCTCCGATATGAGTTCATCCCATAAACGCTTCATATGCTCAACGCGCTGCGCAGCAGTATCATATAAAGCCTCTACCTCTTGCTCCAATGAAGCTGATATTGGAGCATCCATCCCCGTCCAAGGCGTATTCACGGCGCACCAAAGCTCATTCATTTGATGATCGAGAATCCAAATCTCATCCATCCGCATGAATACATAATCCGGAAGGTTCAGATCGTCATCGGCTTGCGTCGGTATCTTTTCCAAAGAACGAACGATGTCATAACTCAGATAACCGACACAACCCCCGATGAATTTAGGCGCGTCTTCTACCACGGGGCCATGATAAGGAGACATCCATTCTTTGAGGACGGCTAACGGTGCTCCTTCCAACTGCTGTCCATCCAGCGTATGAGCCCCATTGCCTTTCCCTCGAAGTACAGCCTCCGGATGTAATCCTAGGAAGCTGTACCTGCCCACTTTGCCGCTCTCTAAGACAAAAGCATAGTCCGATGCCTTCTCCCAAGCCTTACGCCAAGAAGAAATCTGAACGTCGCCCTCTAATTTATATTTACGTACAAAAGGAAGTCTCGAATATTGTCTTGCCCAATCCTTCCATTGTGCCAACGATGTTATTGTTACGCTCACTTCGTATCCCCCATTGAACAATATTGCTCTATATGCATGCTAGTATACCATGTTTCGTGAAAGACAAATAACCCTCTGCGCATGCTTCTGCGAGAGGGTTATTCGGCCATATCTATGTGGTGTGAAATGATTAGTTCTCGAAGTTAAACAACGGTGTGCTAAGGTAGCGTTCGCCATTACTTGGAACGATCGCAATAACCCGTTTGCCTTTACCAAGCTCTTTGGCTACTTTCAATGCGGAAAGAATAGCTGCACCGGAAGAAATACCAACCAGGATACCTTCTTCTTTAGCTACACGACGAGCCGTCTCGAACGCCTCTTCGTTCTCTACTGTAAGCACTTGATCGTAGACTTCACGGTTCAAGATTTCGGGTACGAAGTTCGCGCCGATTCCTTGAATCTTGTGAGGACCTGGTTTGCCGCCGGACAAAATAGGTGATGCCGCAGGCTCAACCGCGACAATACGAATATGCGGGAAGTGTTGTTTCAATACTTCACCTGCACCAGTAATGGTACCGCCTGTGCCGATCCCTGCAACAAATGCGTCCAATTGGCCATCCAGGGAATTAATCGCCTCTACAATCTCAGGACCTGTCGTCAAACGGTGAATTTCCACGTTCGCTTGGTTCTTAAATTGCTGTGGGATATAATAAGTCGGGTTCTCTGCAGCAAGTTCTTCCGCACGGCGAACTGCACCGTTCATGCCTTCTGCTCCCGGCGTTAGAACTAATTCAGCGCCATAAGCACGCAGCAAGTTACGACGCTCGATGCTCATCGTTTCCGGCATAACAAGAATCGCTTTATATCCTTTAGCCGCAGCTACAAGTGCAAGTCCAATACCTGTATTTCCGCTCGTAGGTTCGATAATGGTGTCGCCCGGCTTAATCTTTCCTTCTTTTTCTGCTGCTTCAATCATATTGATAGCAATGCGGTCTTTTACGCTGGAACCTGGGTTCTGGTATTCCAATTTAACGTAAACTTCTGCACTGTCTTCAGGCACGATGCGATTTAAGCGAACAAGTGGTGTATCCCCGATAAGATCCGTAACATTTTGTACTATTCTAGCCATAATAATGCCTCCCAGTTCAATAATTTGATTATTATTTCCGACTAAATCAGTAGGTTTTATTATTATCATAGTATCAACCTTCGAACCGGTTGTCAACACATTAATATGAAAAAAGTACCAAGTTGGGTGATGAGAAAACCTCGATCATGGCCTTTCGAAGATGAGCGACCGCGATTAGATGTAGGTTTTACTTTCTTTTGTGAAAAAAAAATACTCTGTAGACATCGTTACATATCTACAAAGTATTTGTCATTTAGTGCATTTGATATTGAGTATCTACGACTTCCGCCCCATATTTGTGGAGGAGGTCCTGTTCTACGTCTTGCATGGATTGACCTTTCGCCAGCGCAATTTGTTTGCGTGCAATGAATTGGGACTCGCTTTTGCTCATGGATTTGGCCTCTTGCCTTCCATTCAACAGAATAATGGCATAGCCCTGCTGAATGCGGATAGGACCATCAATCCGGCCAACGTCCAACTTGCTCGCAGATGTCAGTATATTCTTGTCAATAAACGGGTCATTTCGATCAATATACCCTAAAGCTCCCCCTTGATCAGCCGAGTAGGAATCAATGGAATACTCCTCTGCTAACGTTCCGAAATCTTCTTTATCCGCCAGCTTCGCGAGAATATCCTGGGCATCCTCCTTCGTATCTACAACAATTTGCGATATGTCCAATTTCTCGATCGATTCGAACAGTTCAGGATGCTGCCTCATGTAATCCTTCACATCTGCATCACTGATATTGGCATAGAAGGCCATCAATTTCTCAAGCAGCAGTGTCTGATACGTATCCTGACGCAACTCTTCGCGGGTATAACCCATTTCATTCATCATCATTTGGTAATAGGATGTTTCATCCTCATAACCAGCCATCAAACGTTGCTGCTCTTGATCCACTTCTCCATCTGTCACTTCAATGCCCAGCGCTTCAGCTTCTTTGGCCACAGCTTTACTCTTCAGCAAATCTTGCAGCATCAGAATGCCGTATTTACTCGCAAGCGCTTCTTGTAATTGCCCCTCCGTAATCGTCTCGTTCCCGAGCTTTGCAATGACTCTGGAGGAACCTGACGCGGATTCTTCACCTTGGGTCGATTCATCAATACCTTCCTGTTGTTTCGATCCCACTTCAGACGTACCGGTCAGTCGAAACAAAATAATACATGCCAAAACCACCACACAACCTACCAACAACACAACAGAAACCCAAAGGCTTTTCTCAATCCTTGTCATTCTTCCCCAATATCCTTTACATGTCATTCGATCAGACTTCACTTACATTATGTGCCCTTTACGGCTGTATTGCGCGCTCTAACAATGTAACAAGCTCTTCGCGACCAAATTGATAAGGCTCGTTACAGAAATGGCAGATCACTTCCGCTTGACCATCCTCAGCAATCAACTGCTCCAGCTCATCTTTTCCAAGACTTACAAGGGTCTGTTCAACGCGTTCACGCGAACATTTACAACGGAACACAATATCCATTTGATCCATTACTTGAACATCGTCTACGATCCAACGCAATAATTCATCCAGTTCCAGACCTTGATCGAGAAGTGCCGTTACTGGAGGCAGCATACCCACCGCATTTTCAATCTTGGTAATCTCTTCATCGGATAATCCCGGCAACAATTGAATAATAAATCCGCCCGCTTCAATAACCGAATTGTCTGTATTCACGAGCACGCCTAATCCTACAGCAGAGGGTGTCTGCTCGGATTTCGCGAAATAGTACGTGAAATCTTCTGCCAGCTCGCCCGAAATAATCGGAATACTACCGCGGTATGGCTCTTTCAAGCCAAGGTCCTTGGTGATATGAATGAAGCCGTCTGTTCCTACTGCTCCGGCTACATCCAGCTTCCCTTGGGCATTGCTTGGCAAATGAACATCCGGATTCGTGACATAACCACGAACTTCCCCGTGTGCATTCGCATCCACGACGATTTGACCGAGCGGTCCATCCCCCTTCACTTGTACCGTAAGCTTTTCTTCGCCTTTCAACATGGCGCCCATCATCGCAGCCGCTGTGACCGTACGTCCCAAAGCCGCTGTTGCGGTAGGATACGTATTATGACGGCGTCTGAGCTCGTCGACCAGTTGTGTTGTCCGTACAGCAAAGGCACGCACTTTACCGCCAAAGGCAGTACCGCGAATTAAGTAATCTTTTTGTTGTTGTTCTTGCGTCATCGATCGAACCCTCCTGCATCTTGCATCTAATTACGCTTGATTTCGTTTATAAATAAGGCGCAAACCTTCTAGTGTTAACAACGGATTAATCTCTTCAATTGTACGCGATTCCTTGGCAATTAATTCCGCGAGTCCGCCAGTGGCAATAACTTTAGGATTCTCCTTCATCTCTGCCTTCATCCGTTCCACGATGCCGTCAACTTGTCCCGCATAACCATAGATAATACCGGCTTGCATGGAATGTACGGTGTTGCGTCCAATGACGGATTTCGGTTTCGAAAGCTCAATCCGAGGCAGCTTCGCTGCACGTTGATACAAAGCTTCCGTAGAGATGCCTAACCCGGGAACAATCGCGCCACCGAGGTAATTGCCTTTATGGTCGATATAATCAAAGGTTGTCGCTGTACCGAAGTCAACGACGATCAGTGGTCCCCCGTATTGCTCGATCGCTGATACCGAATTGACGATCCGATCCGCACCGACCTCACGTGGATTCTCATACCGAATATTTAATCCCGTCTTAATGCCCGGGCCTACGATAAGCGGTGTCTTGCCGAGATAGGTCTCGCACAAATGTTCTAGGGTTGCCACAATCGGTGGCACAACGGAAGAAATAATAATACCGTCTATCGCATGCGTATCAATGTGGCCCATATGGAATAGATTATGAATCATAATCCCGTATTCATCCACCGTTGCCGATCGATTCGTGCTTAACCGCCAGTGATGCAGCAGCTCTCGATCCTGATAGATTCCCAATACGATATTTGTATTTCCAACATCAATGACTAGTATCACCGTTTCTAAGCCCCCGTCTTCTTTGCATTTAAATCTAGACTAATATCTAAAGCCGCAACGGAATACGTCAATCCCCCAACGGAAATTACATCCACGCCACTTTCAGCAATTTCACGAACTGTGTTCAAGGTGACGCCGCCTGAAGCTTCCACGATGACGTGCGGAGCGCGTTCCTTCACGGTTTTTACCGCCTCTGCCATGTGTGCCGGCGTCATATTATCCAGCATAATAATATCGGCTTGAGATTGCAGAGCCTCTTCCAGCTGATTGAAGTCTTCTACTTCGACCTCAATTTTCATCGTATGCGGAATGTTCTCGCGCGCACGAGTCACGGCAGGAATGATTCCGCCAGCTCCCTTGATATGATTATCTTTAATCATCACGGCATCATATAGGCCGAATCGATGATTCGCCCCGCCTCCAACACGTACCGCATACTTCTCTAGGAAGCGATGCCCTGGAGTTGTCTTACGTGTATCCACGAGACGAGTCGGCAATCCTTGTAAAGCAGTCACGAAAGCGTGGGTTTTCGTCGCAATGCCGGATAAACGCTGCATCAAGTTCAACGCTAACCGCTCACCGGTAAGAATGCTATGCGTGCTGCCCTCCACTTCAATCAGTGTAGTCCCTTTCTCGACGAACTGTCCATCTTGAACACAGGCTTGGAAGCGGAGCGTCGGGTCTACGACTTCGAACACCAGCTGTGCAACCGGAATTCCTGCGATGATTCCCGCTTCCTTCGCATGAATAATTCCTTTGGACATCGTTCCCGCAGGAATCGTAAACAACGTCGTCACGTCGCCCGTCCCAATATCTTCTTGCAGCCAAGCGCGTATCTGATCACGCATCGCTTGATTATTCCCATTAAACATGTACAATTCGCTCCTCTGTCATGCCATGATTGCGGCGACACAGGGTGTGCTTGTGCCACTGTGAATCATCACGCTCAGGGTAGTCCTCACGGTAATGTGCACCGCGACTTTCTTCGCGCCATAACGCAGATTCCGTTACTAATGTGGCGCAAGTGAGCATGTTGGCATATTCATATTCCTCACGTTTGGTTAAGCGGGCATGATATATCGGCAATTGTCTTTTAAATTCCTCAAGACCCTTTTTGAGCCCTGTGGCATCTCGCCGAAGTCCTACATAACGAACCATGACTTTCTGTAGCTTCAGACGACGCTCTACAATCGCTTGAATCGGTGCATCATGACGATCCTCTGTATAGGACAAATCATCATAGCTCAGCGACTGAGGCATCAATGTGTTAATACGTTCAATAATACGGCGGCCAAACACAATGGCTTCAGACAAGGAATTACTTGCTAGCCGATTGGCGCCATGGACGCCCGTCGAGGACACTTCCCCACAAGCAAAAAGTCTCGTAATATTAGTCTCACCATTTAGATCGGTTTTGACGCCTCCCATCGTATAATGGGCAGCAGGCGCAACCGGAATCCAATCTGTCGTCATATCTAACCCAAACTGCAGGCAGTATTCATAGATCGTCGGGAATCGATGCTTAATTAACGCTTCCGACTCATGGGTAATATCTAAATAGACGAACGTAGACTTCGTCTCTTCCATTTCATTGATTATTGCACGGGCGACCACATCACGCGGAGCTAGCTCCAATTGATGATGATATTTATCCATGAACCGTTCGCCTTTAATATTCCGTAAGTAGGCACCCTCGCCACGAACCGCCTCCGAAATCAAAAACCGCGGAGCCCCCGGATAACAAAGCGATGTAGGATGGAATTGAATAAACTCCATATCCTGAATATAAGCGCCTGCACGGTATGCCATGGCAATTCCGTCCCCTGTTGCCACATCAGGGTTGGTCGTATAGCGATACAATTGCCCTGCTCCACCAGATGAGAGAATCGTCGCTTTCCCTTGAACGAACACCCGTTGTCCATCAGGTCTTTGCGCTAGAACACCGATACACTCGTTGTTATGTGTAATTAAATCGATCACGAAATGATCATCCCAAATATCAATCTTCGAATTCGCTTTCGCCTTCTCGGACAATGCACGAACAATCTCATAGCCTGTTGCATCGCCATGAGCGTGCAGAATACGGCGATGGCTGTGCGCACCCTCTTTAGTAAGCGCAAATTCGCCGTTCTCTAGATCGAATTCCGTTCCCATCTTGATCAGTTGTTGAACACCTTCCGGACCTTCATGGACCAGTACATTAACCGCATCCTCTGAACAGAGACCCGCTCCAGCCGTTAACGTATCATCACGGTGATATGCAGGAGAATCATCCTCAGCGATGACCGCTGCAATCCCCCCCTGGGCATATCGTGTGTTGCTGTCCATCAGCGACTTCTTCGTAATCATGATGACTCGATTCTGTTTACTGGCCTTAATCGCAGTGAAAAGCCCCGCAATTCCGACGCCAATAACAATGACATCCGTCTCGACCCTTGGTAAATCTTGTAGAGAAAAGTCAACCAAATACTGTGGAATCATCTTCATTCTCACCTATCCTCATACTAGAGTGCAGCGATGTTGCATTTGGTGCATCCTGTAGGATTTTATTTATTTTTCTTCATCTCTTGTTCAATCAAGATCCCATTGTACTTTCGAAGCCCGAATTGATTCAATCCGTGCATCCCCGCATGAAACTGTATCTATTTTAATGCTGTTGGGAGCATAAATAAACCCCCTAACAAAAATACTTATGTACAAAGTCTTATTATTTTTAGCGTGCGAATCAGGAGCTGATCGCTTCTTTCGTGCAGAAAATACAACAAGAGAGCACCTATAAGGCGCTCTCTTCATGATATCTCTTAGGGTTGAGGGTTCAATTCCATAGATCCCGATTCATGCGTACGATACTCGGAAGGCGTAAGTCCTGTTTTTTTCCGAAAGATTTGAGAGAAATGCCGTACATCTGGATATCCTACCCGTTCGGCAACCTCGCTCACTTTCAGTTCCGAATCCCGCAGCATCCCCATCGCACGCTCTAATCGAACATCTGTGATATAGGTTTTGAAGCCTTTCCCCGTCTTTTGTTTAAAGAGTTGGCTAAAATACACCGGATTTAAATAGATCACCGAAGCGACCTTCTCTAGCGATAACTCCGCGGCATAATGCGTATGAATATATTGAAGCGAGACATTCACCGCATGCTCGCCCCCCGTCGCATAATGATCATAGACTTGCGATGCAGAGTTCTTATACATTTGCTGAACCTGCAGGGGAACGCCGTCGACATCAGAGATTCGGTCTGAATAAAGAACCTGAAAAGGAATCTTCAAATACCGCTTTAGATGTCTTCGCAGCTGCTCAATTAACGGATTCAATCCTTCTTCATGATGGAGCGTTACCAGCCCCAACAAACTTTTCGTATCCATGTTCGCGACAAACCCTTTACCCACCGTATCAATCAATTCCGAGAGGACATTCTCGACGATGAAATGCTCCAGCTTCCTATTCGAGTCACTCTCAAGCCGAACCATGATTAAATGAAAATGCGGATAATTACTCGTAATCGGTGCCAAGTCGATGCCGCTCAAGTCTAGACCCGAAGCCCAGCGCGCCAATAATCCTTCACGCAGAAATCGCAAGTTCCGCTTCAATAACTGGGTTTCCTGCGTTCTTTCGTTCTCCTGCGATATTTCCTCGGTTAATTCTTCGATTTTACTAATCAATATATCTTTGCCAATCGGCTTTAATAAATAATCTTTTGCCCCTAGTCGAATGGCCTCTTTGGCATAAGCAAATTCAGAATAGGCAGAGATCACCACCCATTTAATGTGAGCATGGCGTTTGCGGGAAACCTCCATCAATTCCAAGCCCGTCATGCCGGGCATCAGAACATCGGTAAGTACTAGCGAGATCGAATAATTCGTCAACAAGTCAACAGCCTCTTCCGGACTGGCTGCCTGAAAGACGTGATGCTCCGGAAAATTTTTATGAATCGTACGTTCAATACCTTCTCGAATGACGCTCTCGTCGTCCACCACCAGGATATTCATCCTTCCAGTCCCTCCTTATCAGGAATTGGGAACGAAACAATCACCGTCGTCCCTACATTTCTCACGCTCTCTATCCGGATTCCATAGGGATCCCCGTACATCAAACGAATGCGGCGATGTACATTCAGAAGACCGATGCCGCGTCGTCCATTCGGCTCTTCTTGTTCCAGCCCAAGCATCGGCGTGCCTGCGAGCGAACGCGACAGCTGGGATAACGAATCGTCATCCATGCCCAAACCGTTATCTTGCACCACGATTTGCAGTCGGTCTTCGGTTTGGCGGGAGTATACTCTCAGTACGCCTTGACGGCTTAACGGCTCTAATCCATATTTCACGGCGTTCTCGACAATGGGCTGCAAGATCATCTTCGGTACTTCGGCATCCAGCCAGCGCTCCTCAACTTCGATCACCGTCTGCACTCGTCCTCCAACCCTCGTCTCGATGATTGTCAAATAATGCTGCAATTGATCCAGCTCGGTCCGAAGCTTTACACGCGAAGCCTCTTCCCAATCACTGCTGTAACGGAAAATTTGCGATAATGCCAGAATGACTTTCCCAAGCCGATCATTTTCCCGCTCATCCAACATCCAATAGATCATATCGAGCGTATTGAACAAAAAGTGTGGATTCACCTGGGACTGCAATGCTTGAAGCTGAGCATTCTTCTCACTGATCGAAGCAAGCTTGACCCGCTCGATTAAATCATCCATTTGATGTACCATGCGGTTAAAAGAACCGACAAGGACATTGAGCTCATCGTACGAGTGGACATGTACTTCGCCATTAAATTTCCCCAATTCAACCTGCTTCATCTGTTGGATAAGCCGTTTAAACGGAGAGGAAAACGAACGGGACACGAATGTCGCCACAATCGTAGCTGCCAGGACAAGTACGATAATGACGGTAAGTAAAAATTGCTGCGTTTGCTTGACTTCTAATTTAAGCTCGCGATCTGGCGTCACGCCAATGACCGTCCAGTTCGCCATATTAATCCGCGCTGCAGTGACCAGAGCATGATTCCATTCGCGCACGGCGACTTTGTTCGGCTTGATATCCCCCGGCCAATCCCGTGGGATGAAACCGATATCCTCCTCAGCGGATTTTGTACGGATGATTTCTTTGCCCTCAGCACCCCGAATAATAACGCTGCTTCCAGGCGCGAGGCTTGCATTGGAGAGGGCCGATACGATTGCACCCGCATCTGCCTCAATCAAGACATGCCCGATCGGCTTCAGGCTGCTCAATTCGAACAGCTGCCGACCAAAGGCAAAAACAGGCCGGTCGATATCACCAGTCATCAAAGACTCCGGGTATACGCCCAACCATTTCATTTCACCAGTAGATTGCTTAAGTTCTGAAAACCAAGGTTGTTCCGAAAAATCCAGGGTGCCCGTTCGTATCGAACGGTCAAAGCTGAACACGGTCCCCTGATTTGTTATGACATGAATCCCTACAATATCGTTGCGTGAATAGAACACGGCCCCCAGAATATCGGTTATACGCCGTTCTATGTTCACCGCATAAACCGTGTTTGCAGTCGGCTGAATCCGAAGCAGTCTCATTAACTCATTGTTGCTATTGAGGGATTTCGTGACGCCGTCATACCCTTTGAGCATAAGATCGAACAGACCTGCTGTCTGTGAAATATTCTTTTCTGCAACAACACTTACCTTATCCCTGATCTGCTCCGTCGCCCGCTGGTAATAGACCAGACTGACGATAAGGAGCAGACCCAGCATGCTGAACAAAAAGATCATGAATAAACGGACGTGGATAGAATTGAAACTTTTCATAGGTTCATCTTACCCTTTTACAGCGCCAGCTACCATACCTTTGGTGATCTTCTCCGCAAGCAAGAAGTAGATGATAATGACCGGTAAAGCACCGAGTACAAGGAACGCACCGATGGCTCCATAATTCACCGAATATTGGCTGACGAAGCTGTATACGCCGAATGGGAGTGTCTTGAGCTTTTCGGATGAAATAAATGTCGCTGCCATAATATACTCATTCCAAATATTGATGAACGTTAAGATACACACCGTCATAATCGGAGGAACCGATACCGGCAGGATGATGCTGCGGAAGATCCGGAATACGCCTGCACCGTCCATAATAGCTGATTCTTCGATTTCTTGCGGGATCGTCCTCATAAAGCCGCTTAGAATAAATACGGAGATCGGCGTCTGAAATGCGATATACGGCAAGATTAACGATAAATGTGTATTCAAAATATTCATGTTCTTAAAGATAACCATCAACGGAAGCAGCGTACCCTGCATCGGAATCATCATCCCTAGCAAGAAGATAAGCATCACGACCTGTCCATACTTCCAACGGAACCGCGTAATAGCGAATGCCGCCAAAGAAGAAAGAAAAATAACCCCTGCCATCGTAATGGATGTAACAAATAAGCTGTTCGATAGGTAGTTCCAATACTTGCCGCCTCCGACCGCGTTCGCGTAATTTTCCCATTGCCATATCGCCGGGAAGGCGAAAAAGCTGCCGGACAAAATTTCTTCATTGGTTTTGAGTGAATAAATTAATAACCATAACAGCGGGTATAGCTGCGTAACGAGCAGAATGCCGAAAAAGATAAATACGATCGTTTTTTTGACCGATAAGCCACGGCGCCGTTGTTCTATAACGGGTTTCGTAGCCGGGATGAGTACGGATTGGCTCATAGGGAGCGCCTCCTTCTTACGAGTATCGTTTGTCTAACCGGCTGAACAGGAAGTTGATGATCAAAGTTGCCAACAGGCAGACGAAGACCAAGAATGTAGCAATGGCACTACCGTACCCGTATTTCATGGACAAGAAGGACATATTGTACATATGGCTGGAGATCACATCGGTTGCATGTGCAGGTCCACCGCCTGTCATCACCATAATCAAATCGAAGGATTGAAGGGAACCGATGAACGATAGCACAACGGAAATTTTGAAAATAGGAACGATCATAGGCAGCGTAATATATCGATCGGCCTTGAAGCCTTCGGCGCCATCAATTTTGGCAGCTTCATAAATATCAGCCGGAATGTTCTGAATGCCAGTAAACTGAATCAAGATGTGATAACCCAAGTACTGCCACAGACTTACCAAGATGACAGCGAATATCGCAACCTTAGGTTCAGTTAGCCAAGAATGAGTCCACGAATCTAAACCCAGTTGAATAAGAATTTGATTAATCATTCCCCCCATGGAAGCCGGGTTATAGATCGTTTTCCATAATTGGCCGATAACAACGACCGACAGAATGACGGGTAGAAAATAACTGGATACGAGGAAATTAGGTTTGCGTACATAACGACTGATTAAGATCGCTACGAACAAAGCGATAGGTACTTGTACAAGCATCGAAAACCCAGCTAATAAGAACGTTCTGCCTAATGCTGGCCAGAATACAGAATCGTTCGTAAACATTTTGGTATAGTTGGCAAATCCAACAAACTTCGAAGCTCCAATCCCGTTCCAATCGAGCGTACCGCTGTAAATGGAGACGAGGATAGGAATAAATACGAGACAAACATACAGGAGTAAGCACGGTAGCACAAATGCGGCAATGGTCCATCGAGATACTTTTAATACGTTCAAGGCTTCCGCCTCCTTCAGGCCCTCTCATCGATGGCGAAAGGGGGCGTGAGACGTCCCCCTCCGTATGCATCGACGGCATAGATTACATTATTTATTCTCTTCGTAAGCCGATTGATGTTCTTTCGCAACTTCAGAAGCATCCTTCTTCGCTACGAACAGGTTCTGAATGCTGGATAAGTGAGCTTGCGCTGTGCCTGGGTTCATTGTGTTATCGAATGCCAAGTCGCCGCCTTTCACATCTTTGAACAAGTTCAATACATCCATCGCCATATCGGAATAACCCGCTGCTTTAAAGTCGCCGTCTACCGTTTGAGCAATACCTACTGCGCCTTTAGCTTCGAATGTTTCTTTTGGATAATTCAACATGAAGTAGTTCAAGAAATCCAATGTTTCTTTCAAGTGTTTGCTGTTCTTGGATACCGCGAATGCGCTGCCTGGCGCCAACATGAACTCATCTGGGTTACCTTTGCCGTTCACCGTAGGGAACTTGAACACACCAACATTGTTGTCTTTGCCAGCTTCGGAAGTCTCGATGCCGCCCGTTGCCCAGCTGCCCATGAAGTACATCGCTGTTTTGCCTGTTTTGAATAAGTTCTCACCTGCGTTGTAATCAAAGGATGTGACGCCATCTTGGAAAGCGCCCGCTTGAACAAGCGATTGGAATGCATCTACGGCTTCTTTGAATGCAGGATCTTCAAATGTTTTCTTGCCGTCTACAACATCTTTCAGGAAGCCAGGGCCACCATTCGTACGAAGCAAGACGTTCATGAACAAGAAGGAACCCGTCCAGGAATCTTTTTCACCGATGGCCATTGGGGTAATACCTTTGGCTTTGAGTTGTTTCACGACTTCAACCATTTCTTCGAACGTTGTTGGCACCTTTACGCCTGCTTTTTCGAAGAGCGATTTGTTGTAATACACCACGCCAATGTTATTGCCATCTGGTAAAGCGTATACATTTCCGTTAAACGTGTAGTAATCCAAAATCCCTTTTTGGAATGTGTCCTTCAATCCGTTTTGTTCAATCATGTCATTCAACGGAGCGAACAGATCCGCATCGATAAACGGCTGCATTTGAGCCGCCGGGTTAACGATTGTAATATCCGGAACTTCTTTCGAAGCGGCTTGTGTTTTGAGTTTCAATTTTTGTTGGTCTGTGTTGAGCGAATCCAACTCGATGGTAATGTTCGGATGATCTGTTTGATACTGTTTCACAATTTTTTGAAGCATTTGGTTCTTAGGATCGGTTGTATCCGGATAAATATTTTGGAAGGTAATCGTGATTTTTTCGTTGCTGTTACTATTACCGTTATCTGTTGTCGTTTTTGTTGTATCTGTTGGTGTTGTCGATGTATCACTGCTGCTATTGCTGCTGCCGGAACCACATGCTGCAAGGCTCAACGCGAGTACCCCCGCCATGACTGCACCCAGCATTCTAGATCTTTTCTGTGTCATTTACTTATCCCCCTTCAGGTTTATGTCCTCATTATGCAAGAAACAGGAACCGCTTACAATGTAGTTAATTAGGGAGTGATGTTTGTTTTTTTAAGGTGGGGAAACCGAAGAGCGAGGCGAACATTAGAATGATCATTTCCAACAATAAAAAAGAAAAACCCTTGATATACAAGGGTTTTAGGTGTATTCCGTAGGATAAAGCTCGAAAATGACTACTTCACTTCTAACATACGCTCTAAAGATAACCGAGCTTGGTCTGCAACATGAGGGGGAACATAGATTTGCGGCTGCATCGTTTCTAAGCATTTCACGAGCTTCTTCAAATTGTTCACTTTCATATTCGGACATACGAGGAATTTCGAAGCAAAATGGAATTGCTTATCTGGGCTATCTAGGCGAAGCTGGTATCCTGTACCGTCTTCTGTTCCCACGATAAACTCTTGGCAGTCGGATTTGCGGCAATATTCTAAGATCGCTGTCGTGCTGCCAACAAAGTCACCCATCTCTACAACTTCTGGACGGCATTCGGGATGTACGACGAATTGAGCATTTGGATATTTCGCTTTCATCTCTACAACATCTTTCAGCGTAAGCATGTCATGCGTGTTGCAGTACCCTTCCCAAATAATCATCTTCTTGTCTGTGAATTGTTGAACGTAGTGGCCCAGGTTTTTATCTGGAACCCAAATAATCTCTTCGGAATCGACCGATTGAATCACCTTAACCGCATTCGCAGAGGTACAACAAATATCTGTCTCGGCCTTAATTTCCGCAGATGAATTGATATACGTGACCACGGTTGCATTCGGATGTTGAGCTTTCAGCTTGCGCAGCCCATCGACATTAACCATATCTGCCATGGGGCAACCTGCACGCTCATCCGGAATGATGACCGTTTTATTCGGTGCCAGAATCTTCGCGCTCTCTCCCATAAAATGCACACCGCAGAAAACAATCACTTCTGCATCTGTCTCAGCCGCTTTTTGCGCTAATAGGAACGAATCCCCGCGAAAGTCAGCGACCTCCTGGATTTCGTCACGTTGATAATAATGAGCAAGAATAATTGCGTTTCGTTCTTTCTTCAGCTGCATCAACCGTTCCCGCAGCTCGCGGTTCTGTTCCGCCTTATGCTGTAATGCCAGAGCTTCCACTAGAAACCCACCCCTTCAATCTTCATTATATCCACGTGAATGGCGTCATTCATGGTCTTATCGTTTATCATTTAATTTACACAACGTTAGGCATAACTGTCAATCATCGCAAAAAAGAAAAAAACCGAGGCAATATGTACTATTGCTCGGTTTTTTCATTCAATTACTCTTTTTTGTCTGTGTCTTTAGTATCTTTCGGTTCTTCACCGTTAAGTTCTTCTTCTACATCTTCACTCTTATCAAAATCAAACTTGTTAGCTTGATCTTCATTCGATTGTGATTGGATGTTCACTTTCACCGATTCGGATTCATCCGTTGTTGATTCAATCACAACTTGACGATCCTTATCATTAATGTGCTCATCAATCGTAACAGCCTCACCGTCAATGGTACCCTGCTCGATCAATTCTTTGATTTGCTCAAGCTCGAGTGTCTCTTTATTCAGCAAGGTTTGTGCGATGATATGAACCTCACGCGTATGCTTCCGAAGAAGCGCTTGAGCTTTCTCATAACAATCACGGATAATGGTTTGCATCTCTTGGTCAATTTCATAAGCGATCGCATCACTGTAGTTCTGCTCATGACCGAAGTCACGGCCTAAGAATACCTGCCCTTGAGTGTTACCGAATTGCATAGGTCCAAGACGATCGCTCATCCCGTATTCCATGATCATGCTGCGCACAATACCTGTTGCTTGTTTGAAGTCACTGTATGCGCCAGTACCAATTTCACCGATAAAGACCTCTTCCGCAACACGACCACCAAGTAATCCTGTGATCTTGTCGAGAAGCTCCTGCTTCGTTACAAGCATACGATCTTCCTTCGGCATCATAATCACGTAACCGCCCGCTTTACCGCGTGGGATTATCGTTACTTTGTGTACCGTATCCGCATGCTCTAAGAAGAAACCAATGATAGTATGACCTGCTTCGTGATAAGCCACGATACGCTTCTCGCGGTCACTGATCACGCGGCTGCGTTTCTCTGTACCGACGATAACACGGTCAATCGCTTCATCCAATTCTTTCATGGAGATATCTTTACGATTTCTGCGAGCTGCCAAGAGCGCCGCTTCATTCAATAAGTTCTCTAGATCTGCACCCGTAAAGCCCGTCGTACGTTTCGCGATCACATTAAGCTTCACATCTTTGGTGAGCGGTTTGTTTTTCGCATGTACTTTCAAGACGGCTTCACGGCCTTTTACGTCAGGACGGTCAACCGTAATTTGACGGTCAAAACGGCCTGGACGAAGCAACGCAGGATCCAGAATGTCTGGACGGTTCGTTGCCGCCACAATGATAATACCTTCATTCGCACCAAAGCCGTCCATTTCAACGAGCAATTGGTTAAGCGTTTGTTCACGTTCATCATGTCCGCCACCTAGTCCGGCGCCACGTTGACGACCTACAGCATCGATCTCATCGATAAAGATGATACATGGGGCATTCTTCTTCGCATTCTCGAACAAGTCACGAACACGTGATGCACCGACACCGACGAACATCTCTACGAAGTCAGAACCGGAAATACTGAAGAATGGTACGCCTGCTTCACCCGCAACTGCACGAGCAAGTAGGGTTTTACCTGTCCCCGGAGGACCGTTAAGCAAGACCCCTTTCGGGATTCGAGCGCCAACAGCCGCAAACTTACGAGGGTCTTTCAAGAACTCCACAACTTCCACGAGCTCTTGCTTCTCTTCGTCTGCTCCCGCAACATCTTCGAAGGTAACCTTCTTCTTCTCTTCATTATAAAGACGGGCACGGCTCTTGCCGAAGTTCATAACTTTACCGCCGCCGCCTTGCGCTTGATTAAACAAGAAGAAGAAAAGGACGAACATAATAACGAAAGGAATTATCGATGTGAGGAACGTGAGCCAAATGCTCTCGCCTTCCATCGGTTTAAATTTAAGCGTAAAACCGTTTGACTTGCTTGCATCGCGGACTTCCTTAATTGCATTGGAGTCGTCTGGAATGACAGAATAGAAACTTTCGGTTTTCACATCGTCCGGTTTCTTAATATATTTACCTGTCACCAAGTTAGCTTTGCCTTGGTATTGGATCGTTAAATCGGCTACATTGTTCTGTTCCAAAGCAACGCGCAGTTGGTCATACCGTATTTCTACAGCGGATTCGTTGCGATTGCCAATGAATTGAACTAGACCCACCACGACCAAAAATAGAATCAAATAAAAACCAGAATTACGGATGAACCGGTTCATCCCCAACCTCCTCTCAAGACACTTTAATTATTTTACCATAGCATGTCTTACCACCACAATAGAGCGGGGTAAGCAACAAATTGCAGCCATTAGTTCGAGTAGACCTCGGGTTTCAAAATCCCGATAAAAGGAAGGTTCCGGTACTTCTCGGCGTAGTCTAGGCCATACCCGACAACAAACGCGTCAGGGAGTTCAAAACCTCTATAATCCGCTTCTAAGCCGACTGTGCGGCGAACCGGTTTATCAAAGAGCGCAACGACACGGGTTGAATTCGCATTGCGTCGCTCTAAAACATCAATAAGATAGCTCAATGTTAAGCCGCTGTCAATAATATCTTCGACGATGAGGACATCGCGTCCTTCTACAGGAACATCCAAATCCTTAAGAATTTTTACAACGCCAGATGATTTCGTTGCTGTGCCGTAGCTGGATACGGCCATAAAATCTAACTCTAGAGGGATCGTCATGTTCTTTACTAGGTCAGCCATAAAAATAAATGCACCCTTCAACACGCAAATGACCAAAGGATTTCTTCCTTCATAGTCGCGGCTGAGTGTTTCACCTAATTCCTTAATTTTCGTTTGCAATTGCTCTTCGGTGTACAATACTTCTTGAATGTCGTTAAACAATGATGGCCCCTCCTACTGTATACTATGAAAGCTTATTGCCTTCCATTACATTTCAAAGCTGATGTTGCGACCCTTCCTGCTTGCAAAGCTCCATCCGCAGAAGTTGCGTAGTGTCTTCCTCTACGATCGCGTGCGATGAACGACGAATGCCCGGAATCCACAGAATCGTATCCGTTGCATCGGTAATCACTGGCCATTGCTCGCGAAGATTTGGTGCAATCTTATCATCAATGAAAATATCTTGTACTTTTTTGGTTCCATTTAATCCAAGGATCCGCATTCGATCCCCAGGGCGGCGATTCCGTACGACCAGCGGCAGCTTCACACTGTTCGCATCGAAATATGCTTCATACCGATGTCGCGGCTTAAGGCGGCTCTTCAATGAACTGTCTTGCTGTATCCCTTCCCATCGTAAAAGTCCATTATCAGCTGGCAATGATTGCTCACCGCTGGCCTGTTCCATGCGATATAAATAAGAAGCAGGATCCTGCGAATCATGTTTATGTATAAAATCAATGTGTTCGTAGGCCCGAATGCACTCGATATGCTCGGAAATATCCAACTTCCACGTCGTTGGCTGCGTTTGTATGATACCTTGGCGGATCGCTTCAATTTTATCGTAATCGAAGGCATCCGTGTCTGAATCCATCTTTTGTGCAAGATAACTTAATATTAGTTTAATAAATCTTCGTTGTAAAGCAACATGTGCTCCTTGAAAATCCTTGCGTTCGAGCCGATAACCGCCCCTATCCGACTTCACGATCGCTTGCAAACGTTCGACAGCAACTTGTTCCAAATAGTCATTATCTGCCCCCAGCAAGTCTGCCGTACGATTCAAAGCCTTCGTAATCTGTTGATTATATTGCCCCAAAAATGGCAACACATCCAACCGAATCTGATTGCGAACATATTTACGGGAATCATTACTCTGATCGATTGCATAGGCAATTCCGCTTGCATCACAATAGGCCATCAAATCTGTTTTGTTAATACGTAGAAAAGGACGAATAAGTTCCAAATTTTTTTCAGTTCGATGAATAGCCATGCCTGCAAGGCCGGATGCACCCGATCCCCGTATCAAACGCATCATGACGGTCTCCGCTTGATCATCTGCGTGATGCGCCAGTGCAAGATGTGTCGCGCCGTATTGTTCGGCTACGTGATGAAGAAACGCATATCGTTGTTCCCTCGCTGCTGCTTGTCCATTCATTCCGGTATGTTGGATGATGGCAGGCATATTGATCTTAGTCATCTCACATGGCAACCCTAGCTCTTCTGCTACCCTTGCGACCATACGAGCTTCCTCATGTGATTCTTCACGGAACCCGTGATTGACATGGGCAACAATAAGCTTCAAACGATATCGTTCAGGTGCCGCTAAATAATGTAACACATGAAGCAGCGCCATGGAATCAGGACCGCCCGAAACTGCAACCACGATGGTATCCCCGTAAGTCCACAATCCATGGATCCCGGCGGTCTGCTCCACCCGTTGAATGAGCGTATACATCGCTGAAGTGTCATGCATCGCGTACGCCCCCTCTCTCTCATATATCGCCATCATCGATCTACGATTGAAGCATGAAATACAATGTAGAACCCAATAGCACAATTGATGCAATAAAAACGCCCTTTAGCCAACCAGGCGTGGTGCCTTTCACTGGCGGAGATAACGTTCGCCTTCCGTTCTGAATGGCAAGTTGATGCCATGCCGCACAGGCATCATCCGATGATGTAAAGTACCCATGGAGCGCTTGTTTAAACCAAGATTCGAACGGTTTTAGTTTCACATTCGTTCGAACTAATGCCATCAGATCGCTTGGTTGGCGTGTTTGAGGCAGCTGTTCGGTGGAAAGCCGGCGAAGACGGGCACCATCCACAACATGCAGCCACAAGACCGCAAATGCAAAAAAATCATACCCCGGGTCCGCTGACCGAGATCCTGCATTCCAATATCCGCGATCATATCGTTCTGTGAACTGCTTGACGCTGCGGCCAATACGGCTAACCCCTCCATAATCTACAAGCTCCACATGCCCAAATTCTGAGACCAGAATATTCTCTGGCTTTAGATCTCCGAATACCCAATCGGCATGATGCAATTCGGTGAGCTTCTGCAGAAGCCGATATCCAATCAGACCAAGCCATTCCAATCCCTGTCGATCCATGTACTGCTGCAAAGTACAGCCTTCCACAAATTTCATCACATAGAATTGAACTTCAATTTGTCCCAGTACGCAATCATCTACATCGAGCAGAAAAGGCCGCGATGCTGATTGCAGCATGCGGCGTTCACGTTTTGTCTGATGTGCAGCGAGCGATGTTAGAACATTGATCTCCGATTGGAGGTCCACCGCATCGTATCCTATTTTTAAAGCAGCTTGCTCCATGCTGCGTCCCCATCGCACCAAATAAACCGCGCCATTCGCTCCTTTACCAAGCAAACGCTCCACGCGGTACCTTCGATGATGCCACTTACCTTCTATCCAAGTGCCGGGCGCAAGCAATGTGCCTGCATTAAACGACGTAGTCACCTAACATCCCATCCGTTTCTGGTCGATTGCGAAGCGCGGGATCGCTTCCCTTCATTTTATCATATTGATAGAATTCAATCACCTTGAAGATCGCTGGCCCCGTCGGCGTTGCGCCTCGCATCTGCATCCGTTGGAACATGGAACGTACGTTAGACAAATCCTGCGTCCAATCTAAGTCCATGACCGTCTCATCCGAAGCTCGTCCCGGAAAATGAAAAACGGCGATCTCACTCTTGCCTTCCCGTGCCTGCAAGCTTAACATCAAGTCGCGAATCGCTTCTTCGACAGCCTGTAATTTCGGCTTCATACTTGCGCTTGCATCGATTAATAATGCCACCTTCAACTCACTTGTCTCCGTCAGCTCGTCCATCACTTGAACCACTTGAGAACGCTGCTCTGGAGGTAAATCTTCTATACTATTTGCATCGCTATGCAAGATTTGACGCAGTTCGCGATTAACGGCATGCTGAATCGTCTGAACGACCGTCTTGCGCGTCATCATCTGAATTGTGTGCGATAGTTGATGAGACTGGACGATCCGGTCCATCCCGCCGCCAGCCCGCGCAATTTGTGCAATTTCGGCTGCACCAAGCTCCCCAATCGCACCCTGATCCACCACACCGACAACATTTACGGTAATTCCCTCTTCACGCGCATTTGCCGCAGCAACAATCGGACTGACACCCACATTCGAACAACCATCGGTAATTAATAAAATTTGCTTCATCATTAACCCTCCCAAGCATCTGGATTCTCCTTCTAGCATATCCAAATTTGAGAGAGTTAAACCCTTTGTGCCTGTGATTTAGCCTTTCATTCGGGCAAGTATCACCCAACGTCGCTGCTTCCTGCGATTATATTTAGGAAGAGATCGATAGATTTCAAGGGTCTCGCGAAATGCTTCTCGCGCCTTGTCCGTACGGCCTAACTGCTGATAAAGTGTGCCTAGACGATAATAAGCCTCGCAAGACGATGAATAGACCTCCCGGAATTTCTCCAGCATCTCGATGGCCTTCTCCGGTTGACCTGGGCTATATGCTTCTGCCAAATATAAATAAGGGTCCCCATAACCAACACGGGGATTCAGCTCGAGCGCTTTACCCATAAAGACTTCTCCTTCGGCGGTGTTGCCCAACTTCAGATGAGATTTCCCAACTTCAAAATGATAGTCTGCCGAATCTGCCATAACCGTCTCGATCTGCTCTAACTCCTTAAGTGCATCCCGATACTTTTTCTGCTGAATGTAAATGCGGGCTAATTCAAACCGCGTCGAGGACGCATGCGGATTAGCTCGAAGCTCGTCTTTTAACCGCGACATGCTGCGCATGCGCTTGAATGGCTTGAACAGGCTTGGCGTAAGCCCGACATACCGACGATCCAGCACGTAGAGAATAACGAGGAACACAACAATGGCGATGATGGGACTGCGTGTAATATATAGCAGGATTGAAAACAGAAAAAACTTACTTAACACGTGAGTAGCCCTCCTTTTTCAAAACAACGGCATTAATGCACATTATTTTACCATAAGTGTAAGGCTTTGTTTCGTTCTTTATGCTGAAGCTTTGGAACAAACCGAGTAACGTTCATCTGTTGCCGTTCTTGTACGGCTTATAATCGTTGTTTTCTTGGTTGCAGGTTGAATGGACAGGACATACGTTACTCGCTCCGTGGTTTCGATGGAATCGAACGCGTTGAATGAACCGTCTCGCAGTATTTAGGTTCATGATGCCTCGCCTCCTTATACTAGACTATGTCGAATAGGCCAAAGGTTAACGAGGGCAATTGTCTATTTATGCCGCGTTCCATCATAAAGGGCCAGCGCAGCAATCCTGCGTGGCCCTTGCAATCCTCCTTTATGCTGAATCTTATAAAAATACGCCGATTAACTAACCGATCTTGGACGTTCTAGACGTGTTGTTCCCGGCCAATGCACCGTAGCCCACTCTGGAATATGCCGTTCCACCTTGGCGACCACCACCGTCATGTCATCTGTAATGCTGCCGTGATGCCAACGTACAGCCGCATCCAGTAAGCAATCGGCAATCATTTGAGGATCATCCACCGTAATCTCTTGAATCACGCGCTTCATCCATAATTCCTTATTCACCGCATGTCCAGGTGCGTCATAGATCCCATCGGTCATCATGATCAAGGTATCCCCCGGTTGGAGCTGCACCGTTAATAGCTCTACCTCAATATCTTGCAATATACCAATGGGCAAATTAGCTGCCGAGATCGGAATCACCTCGTTTTTGCGCTTAATGAAGCTTGGCGTGGATCCAATTTTCATAAAAGTGGTTTTGGCCGAATATTGATCGATAATAGCCATATCTACCGTAGCAAACACCTCGTCCGCCGATCGCAACAGCAGCACAGAATTCACGGATTTGATCGCCATCTGCTCATCCATGCCGGATTGCAGCAGCCGCTCTAGAATCGATAGTGCCGTACTGCTCTCCAGCTTCGCGCGTTCCCCATTTCCCATGCCGTCACTTATCGCAACCGCGAATTTGCCATTGCCAAGCTCCACCGTACTATAGCTATCTCCGGACAGCAGGTCTCCCCCCTTAGCCGCACTGGCAACTCCCGTATCAATTTCGAACGCTTTCGCCGATGCGAACATGACGATCACTGCCCCATCCCGACCGCCATCGGCCGCACCGTACCTTTCGTTCGTGACCACAATATTCTCACCTAGAATATCGGACAAGACGGGGGCTATAATTTTGCGGCACTCATCATGCCCGCGACGGAATGTATGGATAATCTCAATCTCCACATGCCCCGCATCGAGGCAAATAATATCAATATCTTGGATAGGTAGTCCCAACTCCTCCAGCATGATTCGAATCTGCTCCTCTTGTTTATAGAGCACCTGCCCTTCCCGTTGAATTTCTTTGACCAGACTATCCATGACCTGCGAAACCCCTGTCAGCTGCTCCGCCACGAAGTGACGGCTATCTACGATTTGACGCTTCCAATGCTGATCGTTCTTATACAGATCATACTGTCCTTTCATCGTCTCTAACACCTGGTCTGTCTTGCTGCACAGCTTCGTCCATGACTTCGGAAAATCCTTTTTGGTCATCTTCGGATTCTCTTCTAGCGCGGTCATCATATCCGTCATGTAGGTATACGTCTGATGGAATCTTCCCTCCCAACATTGTTCTTTGCGATGGCATCCCGTACACATCTGTCCGGCCACCTCGTTAATAAAATGATCAAACTCCTCCTCTTTGCGCACCATTTCACCGCTGCTTGCTACTTGCCCAAAACTTCTCGCTAATTGACGGAACACCTCCGAAAATTGATTGACCCGATCCGCAGTCATATCTCGAATACGTCTTGCATATTCATGTTGCGTATGCGCATGATCTTGTGTCCCCGGTACATACTGCGCAATCATCCGAATGACGCTCTTCGGGGTGACAAGAAATAGTACGATCGCAGCAACCGTCTCATAGGTGGATAGCAATGCCTCTTGTGTGGTGCCCAGATAGATGATAAGAATGGACGAACCTAACAGCATGCCGCCTGCCACCCACCAACGCTTGCCTTCCCGCAGCATCCCCGCAAGCATGCCGGCAAAAGCCAACAAACTCATTTGATAGATGGCATGAAAGTCTGCAAGACTTAAGATGAGCCCTGTGACGACGCCGACGGAAGCTCCTAACGGCGCACCTCCGACAAAAGCGAACAGAAGGATTAGATAACGGGAGAAAACATGGTCTGGTGAGATACCGTAAATCACCCAACCCACCGCACCAGTCATGACCGAGGCAAGCAATATAATTAGACAAATGATTTCTTCGTTCTTGAGAGCCGATTGTTTGCGAACGCGTGTCAGAATCGGCAATGCCTGCATAAATACAATCGTCAGAATAAAACTCAATCCGCCATCCAATACCGCCAGCATGATCGGATACCACGACAATTGACTGTTTATCACGAGTCCGAACAATTGGACAAGCATCATAGAGGTGAACACAATCATCGGCATATAGGAGGACTCTGGACGATTATAAGCTTCGACCCCCCGTTGAATGAGAAGGATCAGCACGATTTGTGCAGCCACTGCCCATAAGCTCGAGTGTGTCGCGAAGAAGTTGCCTGCCAGCAGCGATAGAGCAACCCAGCCGCTTAGATCGCGCCGCAGCATATAGATCGCCGCGAAGAATGCAGCCGCAAACGGTGCAAGTTCATTCAGTATCATGGCTTTTCCGAACAAAAATCCCATACCAATCATGACAAGCGGCCATTTCCGCACGGCCAGCCCTTGATAAGCCCGCATTATAACATTTGGAGTTTGCATCAGTGAGCACCACCTCTTCTCGTAATCTCATAATCTCTTAAAGAGTGAGTGATTCCCATTATAGAAAGGATGCTAGAGAAAGTTTGTCACAATACGTAGGTGCGTCCAAAAAAGTTTCCGACAAAAATAATAACGTGCGCGAACCTGCGCAAACACTTGCCCATCAAGGATTACAGACTACCGAGTTCAAGGCTCCTTTGAGAAGGATGTCTGATTTTCAAGGCGATATGGAATGGCATTCGAGCCGAGTCTACGGCAATTCTCTAGAACTTCAAGGAATGCCGTAGGAACCTGTCGGTATTTTTGTTATGAACAATTTGAAAAGACCAGACAAAAAAACCCTATCCGACAACTCATATCTGAGTACCGGTATAGAGGTTGTGGTTTGCCCTTGTGCGATAATAAAAAACCGCAACAGCCGAAGCCGTTGCGGTGTTCATCATAAAATGATTGAATCATTATTACATGCGTTTCGCGCCGCGGCCTCCGCGTTTCCCTTCGGTATTCTTCTTCAGGGATGAAATACGCTCTTCGCTATCTTTTAAGAAACGAGACACTTTATCTTCAAATGTAGCCTTGTTCGCAGGTGGTTTGAATGAACGTCCACCACGATCTCTTTGAAACCCGCCCGGGCGATCTCCGTCTGGACGTCCTCCGCCTTGACGATCTGGTCTTGGCGCTCTTGGCGGTCGAGTCTGAGCCTCGACTGGTTTATCCACCGCTTGCTTGATGGAAAGCCCAATCTTGCCATCCTTGTCCACGTTAATGACTTTGACCGTAACAACATCGTCAATTTTCAAATGATCATTAACATCTTTAACGTAGTTGTCGGCGATCTCCGAGATGTGAACGAGACCCGTGACACCCCCTGACAGATCTACAAATGCTCCAAAATGCGTAATCCCTGTCACTTTTCCTTCTAACTTGGTGCCCACTTCAATTGCCATAGAATAAAATGATCCTCCCTTAAAAATATACAAAATCCGTAGATGTAAAACATAAAAATCTTTGGCTATGGTGATTATACCGAATGCCAGAGCATTGGTCAACAGACGTACGTCACGTCCCGCAGCCTATCCTTCATCAACCATGTATTACCGTCGAATCGGTACTTCTCCGGGTAGGTACATATCTTGTTTTTTACGTGCGATTTGACCAATATATTCAGGATCGTTCAACTTTGCGATTTCCTGTTGCAGCAAATTTCTTTGATCTTGTGTTTCTTGGTGCTGCTTCTGCTTGTCTTGCAGTTGAACCCGTTGATCCGCAACTTCTAGCGTTTGATGAACGAGTGTATAGACACCCCATCCAAAGAACATAACCATGAACATCATCCACAGTCGAATCCGCTTTCGAGCGCCGGTATATTTAGCTGTAGGTTTCTGCTCTCGAAGCGTAGTCGCCATAACGCAGTTCCTCCTGGATCAGATGAAATGTGAATATCTCTTATTTCTCACGCTTAAATAGCCGATTCCAGATCACGTTCACCTGCTGTATACTGCGCGCCACCCATGCTGGCATTCGGAAATGCCTCCATATGGGGCGTGTCAGGAATACAAGCAGTTTCCAGAACGGACTTAATAATTGTAACACAATTCGGCCTATGAACATAGCGAACCAAAGTAAAAAGCGCAAGAGTACTCTTACCAATTTATACAAGCCGAGTAGCGGCTTGAGGATAAGGATCTCAATAGATCGAATGAGAAAGCGAACAATCTGCTTAATGATCTTCATTAAGATTACCACAACTCGTATCGTTGTAAAGCTGAACCACAAAAAATAGAACCAAACGCCTATGAACAGCCCGATAAAGACATAAAACCGCATTTCTCCCTGATTTGTGATATACAACATGCGAAAAATGAAACAAACCGCAATCATCCAGTAACATACATCCAGCACAGGCTTGGTCCATTTTGGAAAATGAAGCTGGTGGGCAACGACACGATAACCGTCAAAGACGATCCCCATGCTTAACCCACTGATCAGCATCGCTAACATCGTAATAAACTGTTGATTCAGACTCATTTGAACAACTTCCCTAGAAACCCTTTGGATTTACCATGCGAATTTGTGTCTAGATAAGTCAGGGAGTTCACAAATCCTTCGATGGCTATGAGACCTTGCTCAAGACTCAAGTTCTTGATATGTAAATTTTGACCGCGAATTGCTAAGAAACCGCCATCGGTATCGAGCAGGAATTCCTCGCTGTCAAAGCTCTCTACGTTGCTAACGCCGGTAATTTCGAGCTGTTTACGATTTAACATCTTCACTTCATGCCGTTTCGTTTTCAATTGATCCACCATCGCATGGCCCTCCTTTACTAAGACTAGCTTATGGGGGAGGCACCTGCTTTAGAACTGAATCTATCGCACAATCTCTTTAAATAAAAAAAGAGACTCCAGCGAAAAAATCGCGAAGTCTCTCTTGTGCACCTATGTAGGGTTACCATAAATCATTCGATTTCGAAATCGGCTCTTCCTTGATCACCGTGTAAAGCTGCGCGGCTTCATCCTTTTTGGTCGTTTCCGCCGTACGCTCAACACGCACAGTCACCAACTTCTGGCCGAATTGAATGGTAATCTCATCGCCTTCTTTGACACTGCTGCTTGGCTTGGCTTCTCTTCCATTCACGAGTACGCGTCCTTGATCAGACACATCCTTCGCAACGGTACGCCGCTTGATTAGACGGGATACTTTCAGGAATTTGTCGACACGCATCTTATTTTACAGCTTCTTTAAGCTTGTTGCCCGCTTTGAATGCAGGAACGTTGGATTCTGGAATTTCGATTGTTTTACCTGTTTGTGGGTTACGGCCTGTACGTCCAGCACGTTTACGAGTTTCGAAAGTTCCGAAGCCGATCAATTGAACTTTGTCGCCGCCAGCAAGAGCATCTGTAATTTCGCCTAAGAAATTATTTAATACTGCTTCAACGTCTTTTTTTGTTAAACCGCTTTTTTCCGAAATGTTATTTACCAAATCTGTCTTGTTCATTATTAGTTCCTCCCATAATTAGAAAAATAGATCGATTAATGTATTCTTGTTTTGTTAGTAAATTCCTTCTTCTTTTGACAGCTTTTTTGGAAAAAGGACAAAATAACAAGAATGTTGCTTACAATCGCGTTCAAAAATCCGGATTTTCAGTACTGATAAGGTTGTGAGAGCCCAAAGCTTACACTTACGAAGAGAGTTTTTCTCTGAAAAGCTGGATTTTTGAACAACCGCTATAAATAGGTCGATCTTTTAGCCCCTATCTATCGCAATTTGGCGTCCTGCCACCATTGTTCCATCTCTAGTAAATCAGTTTGGTCAAAAGATTTACCGTTTATACGGAGCTGTTCTTCAATATAGTGAAATCGAGAAACAAATTTACGATTGGTTATCGCAAGCGCTTCTTCAGGATCTGCATGGATAAACCTCGCGGCATTCACTACCGCAAACAGTAAATCACCCAGCTCTCCAACCTGGTCTTCAACCGGCTCACCTTGGGCTACTGCTTGCTTCAGCTCCATAAACTCTTCTTCGATTTTTGAGTATACACCGTTTAAGTCCTCCCAGTCAAAACCGACCTTCGCCGCTTTCTTCTGAATTTTATAAGCCTTCATTAATGCGGGCAAATCACGAGGCACACCATCCAGAACAGAAGCGACACTTTCATCGAGTCCTTTAAGGCGTTTTTCTTCTGCTTTCATCTGCTCCCAATTCTTCAATGCTTCGTCCGCATCGCCAGCGGATTGATCGCCAAAAACATGCGGATGACGGAACAATAGCTTCTCATTCAGGGTCTGAATAACATCATACACCGTAAAGGTGGCGAGCTCCTCTTCCATTTGGGAATGAAGCATAATTTGCAGCATCATATCGCCAAGTTCTTCCTGCATATGCATCGGGTCATCCTCGTCGATCGTTTCGATTACTTCATAGGTTTCTTCAATGAGATTCTTCCGTATCGACTGGTGCGTCTGCTCTCGATCCCAAGGGCAGCCTTCCGGACTCCGTAAAATACCAACAATTTCGTGAAGTCGCGCAAATGTGCGGTTACGCAACGTATCATCATCGCTTCTCGGAATCCAGATGAGGGATAAGTTACCATACCCTTCGACCCGATCAAGCTCGTATAAAGGCACGCGAACAATCTGCTCTTCCCCTGTTACACCTAATGCATGCCCAACAACCACTTCATAATCATCAGGATACAATTCCATCAACGTGAGTTTCACATCGGATGCGGTATACGCATCATACACTTGCCCAATAACCGTATGCAGTTGAGGCTGCAACCAGGAAGATTGAATCCCGCTGCTATCCAATAACTGAAATCCTTCGATCGGATCAAATCCTAAGCGCGTAAACGCTTGATCTAAGAAGCTCTCGCCCCCTGCAATATGTAGAGAGATCCCTGCTTCGCCGCAACGCTCACGCAGCTGCTGGACAGCCGATTCTGCCACCATCGGGTGACCCGGCACCGCATAGACAATGTCGCCATGTTCTGCTGCCAATTGCAGCAATTGCTCCGTAATGGCGCGATATACTTCAGGAAAAGAATCATGCTGCTCGTAAATGTGGTCGAATGATGTAAAAGCAATCCCCTCTTCGCGTAACATCGACATCATGGGATGATGCTCTGTCCGAACAACGACAAATTTAGCCGCTTGAAGCTTCTTCCAGCTTCCCAGCGTAAGTTGATCTGGATCGCCTGAACCAAGACCAATAACCGTAATCATACCACTCATTAAAATCCCTCCAAATCTATTTCTTAAGCCAACCTATCTGTTGTAATTTAGGAATATATTTAGCGAACTTCGGAATACTCCGGAGTTCTTCAGCCCGAATGACACCGAATTTCATCGCACTGAACATCAAGGTCGTGACACCAATCATCACACCGATCAAGGTGACCAATAAGGCACTCGTTCTTCCACTCGGTATACCAAGGACATTGAACAACCAGGGTAATCCGAATAGGATGATCCCGACAGCAGCCGCCATGACAGCCATCAACAAACCGGGATGGATAACGAACTCCTTCCAAGATAGACGTAATTGCAGCGTTCGATAAAGAACGACCATATTCAGAATGGCTGCACAGCTATATGCCGCAACACCCGCGATGGCTGCACCGTTCATGCCCAATGAAGGCACCAGCCATAAATTCAGGGCGATCTTCACGGCTATGGCAACGAACAAATGATACGCGGGCGCATTCACCTTGCCAAGCCCCTGCAGCATGGCTCCAGTAACAATGTTCATTGTACTGCCAAGGGTCATACAGGAAACCCACATCATCGTTGCCGTTCCTGCTGCATCCTGATACAAGGCAATGTTAATCGGCTCCGCCAGAAGAACCAAACCAAGCGTACCCGCGCACGCTATCAACCAGAACCAACGCAGCATGACCGCAATTTGCTCACGTACCTGAGAGAATGAGCCTGTATGCTGGGCTTGCGTAATCGCAGGAATGATCGTCACCGATATCGAGCTAACGATCATTCCAACGAGTTGTACCAGAGGTAATCCGCGATTGTAAATACCGAATTCCGTCATCGCCTCCAGTTCGGTACGTGACATACTAGCAAGGATGTTCGGTACCGTAAAGGTATCTACGATGCTTAGCATCGGGACTGCAATGGCCCCAAGACATACAAGAACAGCATACCGAACCAATTGCCATGCCATCTGAGACGAGCTCTGTGAGCGAATTGAGAGGCTAGGAGGACCCTTTGTGTCTTGCACAACAAGGTCGCTTACCAGCGCGCCCCTACCCCTGCGTTCTTTCCGGTAATAATACAGCATAACAAGCAATCCGGCGATTCCCCCGGCAGCAGAACCAAAAGTAGCTCCGGCAGCAACCATCCCCTCGGAAGCACCACGGCTTGTCAGCAACCAGAGCAGAACAAGCATCGTCGCTACACGCACGAACTGTTCAGCAACCTGAGATACTGCGGTTGGTACCATATTGGCTTTGCCTTGAAAATATCCGCGGACCGCAGACATGACAGGAACAACGAGTAGCGCATAAGAACAGCTGCGTATCGCCTCCACGGTCTGCATGTTCCCCATCCAGCCTGCGACATGCTCTGCGCCGCCGTACAGCAAGAGGAAGCCGCAAAGACCGGCAATTGCCAACATCACGACAGATAACCGCAAAATCCGCCTAGCTCCTGCCTCATCTCCCACGGCCATACGTTCTGCGACGAACTTCGAAATAGCTACTGGAAACCCGGCGGTCGCCAAGAATACAAATAAAATATAAAAAGGGTATACGGCGTTATAAATACCAAAAACGCCATCGCCGGCGATATTCTGCAGCGGAATCTTCTGTAACGTGCCAATGAGCTTCGACACCATCGCCGCTAATCCGAGCACTAATGCGCCTTCAACATATGTAGACCCCGTACCCCCACGTGGTTGTTTCCCCATGTTATGTTCCCTCTTATCATCCATTCTTACCTAATTTCATCACGTTCATTATAACACTCTGAATTGCCGTATAACCAAAAAAACTCCTGCATTCGAAGATGTAGATAAACCACATGTATCGAGTGTAGGAGTTTTGATGAAATCCATCGGGGGGTGCCCAATCGATTATTGTTCCATTTGCTTCCCAAGGAAAGCTGCTGCCGTTTCCGACATTTTTTGTTCAAGCAAGCCCATCTTCGTGTTCTCATCTTTACTAAGTAAGATAACCGTTCCAATCGGATCTCCGCCGGAGACGATAGGTGCGATACAGAAAGAGCTAACCGATTCTTGGTGGTCTCTTCCGATCTCGTAAGTACCTGAGTTTGTTTCAATAACCGTTTTGCGGCTCTCCATGCAATCTTCAACCAAAGAACCGATCGGTTTCTCCAAGTATTCTTTCTTGGAACCACCGGCAACAGCGATAATATTATCACGATCCGTAATCATCGTTGTATGATTTGTGCTTTCAAATAAGGACTCTGCGTATTCTTTAGCAAAATCGCCAAGTTCACCAATTGGAGAGTATTTCTTAAGGATAACTTCACCATCGCGATCTACAAAAATCTCGAGTGGATCTCCTTCACGAATTCTCAAGGTACGACGAATTTCTTTAGGGATGACAACCCGTCCAAGGTCATCGATGCGACGAACAATACCAGTAGCTTTCATATTTCTTGTTGCCTCACTTTCTTATCAGTTAATCTAATACTACTGCGTTTCGTTGAAAAGAGGAGAGACTTTAAGTTGGTGGATTTAAAATCTGACCATAGTATTCATCTGCTCCCAGTTTCTTATACATATCGATTTTACGCTTAAATAAAGAAATAAGTTTCACGAAAAAGCAGAAAATCGTGAAATAATTTCACGAATTTTCTGCTTGTTCATAATTTAGTCATTTATTTTTACAGATCTTACATAAAAATCCTACATATCACTGGGGTTATTTTGAAGTGTCTGTTTTGGAGTCCGTTCCTGTCTCGGGTTTCTTGTCAGTGCCTGTCTCTGGTTTGGTCTCTGTCTTCGGCAAGTTGATCTTCACATCTAATTTAGGAAGCTCCACTTCCATGAATTTATTCATGTTCTCGCCGGATACTTGTCCACGCAGAGATTCTTTTTGATCGCTCGTAATTTGATCGAAGGTTTTCTCTGTTCTGGATTCCACTTTCATCACATGGTAACCATATTCGGTCTCAACCGGATCACTGATCGTGTTCAGCGGAAGCTCAAGAGCTGCTTTTTTGAACGCTTCAACCCATGTTCCTGCGGCCGTATCTTTGTATAAGCCACCGTTTTCTTTTGAACCGGTATCATCGGAGTATTCTTTGGCAAGAGCAGTCCAGTCCGCATTCGGTGCTTTAAGCTTCGCTTGCACCTCTTTCGCACGTTTCAAGGCTTCTTCTTTCGTACGGGTTTTGTTATCTGCCGTTGTCAGACCTACAAGAATGTGGCGTACGGAAGCAATCGTGAAATCATTTTTCGATTTCTCAAATTCCGTTTTAATTTGGTCATCCGTTACTTTGGCATTGAAATCCGATACCACAGTAAGCAGACGCGTCATATAGCTAAGTACATCAGCATCCGTCAGCTTGTACTTGTCCAACTCGGCTTTATATTGGTCTCCTGCTGACTTCTTCATCTGATCTAATTGCTCTTGCGCTTTTTTCTTGCCGTCTTCCTTTGCTTTATCCGTTGCTTTTTCAGCTAAAACTTTGTAAGCAATTTGTTGCTTCAACAAATACTCTTTGAACTGATCCATCGTTACGATTTGTTCGTATTGCGGATAGAGGAATGTCATCATGCTTAATTCTTTATTGAATTCATTCTCTGTAATCTTGCCGTCTTTGTAAGTAGCTACCACCGTACTATTATCTGCGGCAGCACCGCTCTCATTTTTCTTGCCGCATCCCGCGATTAACGATACAAGAAGCACCGCCACCATGGTGAGCATCAAAACCTTCCAAGAATTCTTACGACTACTTAACAACATCCTGCAATTCTCCCTTCGTTTTGAATGCTTCTTTAGCATTTTTCAGCACATCTTCCAATAGCTGCATCGTTTGCGAGTCATCTAACCCTTTGCACCGTACATTCATTATAATACTTGGGCCCTGTTCAAAGCGAATTCGCTTGTCGAATTGGCCGCCTAACAATGCTAATTTCTCACGATGTATCTGATCTGTCTGACTTGCTGCAATCTTGATATTAACGTCTTCACCCTTCTGGGAGATAGACTCCATGCCATATAATCGACCATATATTTTGAGACGCGCCACCGTGAGCAAATGCTCGACAGCAAGCGGCAAATCGCCAAACCGATCGACCAACTCTTCAGACAACTCATCTGCCTCTTCAAAGGTGCGAAGCGCTGCCACTTTCTTATAGATTTCAATCTTCTGAATACTATCATAAATGTAGTCAGATGGTAAATAGGCGTCGACGCTAAGGTCGATGACGGTCGAAATCTCCTTCGGCGGCGGTGCAGCTTCGCCTTCAAGCTCGGATTTCCGCTTCTGAATTTCATCCGCTAACATCTGCGAATACAGATCAAAACCGACGGACGCAATAAACCCATGCTGCTCCGCGCCAAGCAGGTTACCTGCTCCACGTATAGACAAGTCCCTCATGGCAATCTTGAACCCTGAACCAAGCTCCGTAAATTCCTTGATCGATTGCAGACGTTTCTCTGCAACCTCTGTTAACACTTTGTCCCGTTGATACGTAAAATACGCATAGGCAATCCGATTGGATCGGCCAACCCGTCCACGCAGCTGGTACAGCTGAGACAGACCCATTTTATCCGCATCATGAACGATCAGGGTATTTACATTCGGAATATCGACACCGGTCTCAATGATACTTGTACTGACAAGTACATCGTATTCGCCGTCCAAGAAGTCAAGAATGGTCTTCTCCAGTTCTTGCTCAGACATTTGACCGTGACCTACCGCGACTCTGGCATCTGGCACGAGTGCTGTAATCTGTTCTGCCATCTGGTAAATGCCTTGTACGCGGTTATATAAATAGTATACCTGTCCGCCGCGCGCTAATTCACGTTCGATGGACTCACGTACGAGCGCATGGCTATGTTCGACCACATAGGTCTGAACCGGAAACCGATTCTCCGGCGGTGTCTCTATGACCGATAAGTCTCGAACACCCAGCATGGACATATGAAGCGTCCGCGGAATCGGTGTTGCCGTTAGGGTAAGCACGTCCACATTCGTCTTCAGCCGCTTAAGCTTCTCTTTGTGCGAGACACCAAACCGCTGCTCCTCGTCCACAATAAGCAGTCCTAAATCTTTAAATATCATATCTTGCGACAAAATACGATGCGTACCAATAACCACATCCACCGTACCCTTCTTAATCCCTTTGATCGTCTCGTTCTGCTCTTTCTTCGAACGGAAGCGACTTAACACTTGAATGTTCATCGGATAGCCAGCGAACCGCTCGCGGAAGGTTTCATAGTGCTGCTGCGCCAGAATTGTGGTCGGAACAAGTACCGCGACTTGCTTCCCTTCCATCGCGGATTTGAAGGCCGCTCGTACTGCAACCTCCGTCTTACCGTAACCTACGTCACCGCACAATAGGCGATCCATCGGTACATTCTTCTGCATGTCCTTCTTGATCTCTTCAATCGCGCGCAGTTGGTCGACGGTCTCGTCATACGGGAACATCGCCTCGAACTCTTGCTGCTCTGCCGTGTCTTTCTCGAAGGCGAATCCAGGTGCGGATTGGCGTTCTGCATAGAGCTTGATCAAATCATCTGCAATATCCTGCACAGAGGAACGAACTTTGCTTTTTACTTTTGCCCAATCATTTCCGCCTAATTTATAGATCTTCGGCTCTTTCTCTTCTGAACCGACATACTTCTGAATCATGTCAATCTGTTCAATCGGTACGGATAACTTGTCGCCGCCCGCATACAGGATATGAAGATAATCTTTATGAATGCCGTTAATCTCAAGCGTTCCAATCCCCATATACTTCCCGATCCCGTGGTTCTGGTGCACGACATAGTCGCCAACCTTCAGCTCGGTGTAACTCTTAATGCGTTCCGCATTATCCACTTTCTTATCGAACTTGCTGCGAACCTTGCGCTGCTTCTGCGAGAACATCTCGCCTTCTGTGATGACGACAAGATGAATGGAAGACAGCTCAAAACCTGTCTGCAGGTTGCCCTTCAGAATGGTTGGCTCATCAATCTGATAGTCTTGCAGTACGCGGCGCATGCGCTCTGTACGTTCCTCATTGCTAGCCAGCATAATGACTTTGGCGCCGAGCTTTTTCCACCGTTCCATCTCAGCCTTGAGCAAATTCATTTGACCATGGAAATCCTGCATCGCACGGCACATGAAATTGACAATGTTCTGCGGCTGCGTATGCGGAATTTGACGTAGGAATAGGGACAGGAATAATGTCTGGAACGGACGGTGATGAATCATTTGATCCGCAGCATGGCCCAGCACGAAGCTTGGCATGGACTTCCCGTTCTGCATCAAATGCAGATTCCACTCGGCCTCATCCCGCTCCAACTGCTTGCCCGTCTCCAGAATGCGTGTCGGCTCCTCCATGATAAGCATCGTATCCGACGGCATATAATCAAATAACGTTTCCCGCTCTGGGAACAGCATCGAAATATATTTATACATATCCGGAAAATAAATCTGCTCGCGCAGCATTTCCATCTCACGGCCGATCTCGTCACGAAGCAATCCCTTCGCGGTACGATCGCTCATCTTCTCCAGCTGCTTCTCTAGCAAATCTGCAGCATGCTGCGCGGCATTATGGAAACGACGTTCGTCCGCTATAATCTCTTTACTTGGCGGGATCATAATCTCCTGCAGTTTATCTACGGAGCGCTGGTCTGTAGGATCGAAGGTACGAATCGAATCGACCTCATCTCCGAACCATTCCACACGGCACGCAAGGGGCGCAGTCAGCGGATATAAGTCCACGATGCCTCCGCGTACGCTCATCTCACCTCGGGATTGAACCTGCTCCACACGCTCGTATCCGAGCTCATTCATTCGCTTCATAAAAGCGTCGATTTCAATGGTCTGGCCCACTTTAATATCCATATGGGCATGCTTCATGATCTCTTTGGTAGGAATAAATCTGCGCACGCCGGAATAAGGCGCGACGATTATGCCCCGGAATCCGCGTGAACACTTCATTAAGACATCGATGCGCTGCGCTAACGTTTCAGGGCTCGAAACCGCCGATTCCGCTGCGACAAGCTCGTTGGCTGGATAGAGCATCACGTGTTCCGGAGATATGCACTCCTGCAAATCTTCTGTTATTTTCTGAGCTGAGAACATATTATGCGTAACAATCAAAATAGGCCGTTGCAATTGCTCGAATAACGCTGCAATAACAACCTGCCGCGAGGAACCTGCTAATCCGGAAATTAGCTGTTCCTTCATGCCGGATTCAAGACCTGCTACGATCGATTTAAAGTCGCGGTCCTCTGATAATGCTTGAATAAGTGCGTGTAACAAACGCTGGCACCTCTCTCTTAATAGCTCACTCTTTCATAACCAAGTAGAAACGGCTTCGCCGTCCTTCATGACGGGAAGCATTCATAAGTATTATATCTTGTTACAAATAAGCCTCGGCGAACAAGCCAAGGCTTCATCATGACAGCTACCCTCTATTACTGCAATGGGTTCGACAGTAGCGTTAATTCTGGATGGGTGTCTAATGCCTCCTTGCAATAATCGCAAGTGACACGAACGGTGACATCCCCGTTTGAGTTATACGATATTATATCGCTGCGTTCTTCGGGGGTCAAGGAATGGAAACCCAGCTGCATTTCATTCACATGCGCATGATCAATGCGGCCAAGCGAAGTCCCGCAATGTCTGCAAATATAGTTTACTGACATATATGCCTCCTGAGAGTAGGATATACCCCCAGTATGCCCAATGATCACAAAATTAGCCGTCTTTTCCAATTCCAAATTCATTAGACATTAAACTTCGCCATCGTCTGCTCAAACGGATTCTTCACGGCAAATTCTAGCGCATCGCAAGTGCGGTCAATCATTTGCTGTAAAGGTTCAGCTTCAGCCTTCGGGAAGTTATTCAGTACATAATCGGCAATATTGAAGCCTTGCTGCGGACGGGATATGCCCATTCGAACTCGGTTAAAGATTTGTGTCCCTGTATGCTGAATAATGGATTTGATCCCATTATGACCGCCTGCGCTGCCTTGATACCGCAATCGGATTCTACCGACCTCTGTATCCAGATCATCGTATACGACAATTAAGTCTTCTAGACTAACTTTATAGTAATCCATAAATGCGCGAACCGATTCCCCTGATAGGTTCATATACGTCATGGGCTTGATCAGTGCTACCTTCACACCGTTGACTTGTCCTTCCCCAACGAGTGCTTTGCATTTATTCTGCGTGACCGCAATATTCCAGCGTCGTGCCAATTCATCCACTGCCATAAAACCTACATTATGACGCGTCTTGTGATAAGATGTGCCCGGATTTCCAAGTCCGACAATCCATTTCATAGCTAATAATTTCCTCTCTATGCAATCTGCGCTTAAACCTGCTGCGGTTGAACGACAAGGGTTACTTCTCCCCCGGGGGAGCTGTAACCCTTCATCATCTATACCCTACATCTTGTATTATTCAATTTCGAACAATTTACTAATCGACAATTCTTCATGCACACGGATGATTGCTTCACCCATTAACGGTGCAACAGACAATACTTTCAACTTGCTTGTTGGATTCGGATGTGTAATCGGAATCGTATCGGTTACGATAACTTCTTTGATCGGAGCATTCTCAAGACGCTCCATAGCAGGACCGGATAGTACAGGGTGAGTACAACATACATAGATGTCTTTTGCACCCGCATCGCGAAGCGCATTAGCTCCTAGTACGATTGTACCCGCTGTATCAATAATATCGTCAATGATAATCGCTGTTTTGCCTTTTACTTCACCGATAATGTTCATAACTTCACTCACATTCGGCTCTGGACGACGTTTGTCGATAATCGCAAGCGGCGCCTTTAGGAAATCAGCAAGTTTACGAGCACGTACTACCCCACCATGGTCAGGTGATACGACAACGACATCTTCGAATTGTTTCGAGCGGAAATATTGCGCCAAGATCGGCACACCTAGCATATGATCCACTGGGATATCGAAGAAACCTTGAATTTGCGTTGCATGCAGATCCATCGTGATTACACGATGCGCCCCAGCTGTTTCAATGAGGTTCGCAACCAGCTTCGCTGTGATTGGATCACGTGAGCGAGCTTTACGGTCCTGACGCGCATACCCGTAATAAGGGATGACGACGTTGATGCTTTTTGCGGAAGCACGTTTCAATGCATCTACCATTACGAGAAGTTGCATCAAGTTATCGTTAACAGGCGCACAAGTCGATTGTACGACATATACGTCACATCCGCGGACACTTTCAGTCAGCTTAATATGAATTTCGCCATCACTAAAAGCGAGCGTCTCCGAATCCCCCATTGGAACACCAATATGCTCAGCAATTCGATGTGCCAAGGTTGTATTCGAGTTACATGTAAAAATCTTTAACTTTGAATCGCAATAAGCCATAGAATAAAAACCCTCCGTGCCGGTCGTTGTATAGTCATTGATGTGATCGTAACCTATGTTAGTCTTGTTCTCATGAATATTCATACTTATGAATTTCGCTCTTTCTTTGCTTTCGCACGGGCACGCAATTTCTCTGCATATCCCGGTTTATTCACTTGACGTTCTCTGGCAATCGCCAGCTCGTTCTCTGCTACATTATGCGTTATCGTGGAGCCTGCCACAACATATGCGCCTTTGCCTACCTTAACGGGTGCGATCAAATTGACATTACTGCCGACAAACGCATCGTCTTCAATCTCAGTAATAGATTTATTATACCCGTCATAGTTGACCGTAATCGCACCACAGCCAATATTTACGTTTTTGCCAACGGTCGCATCACCAATATAACTTAAATGACTTACTTTGGCACCATCATCTAGCGTTGCATTTTTTATTTCTACGAAATCGCCGATTTTGACGTGTTGACCTACACGTGCGCCTGGACGCAAATATGCGAAAGGACCCACGCCGGATTCATTGCCCACGACAGCCTCGGAAAGAACGGAATGTTTAATGATAACCCCGTCTCCGATCTCAGAATCTTCGATATCTGTTTGCGGACCAATCACGCAATCACTGCCAATCACCGTCTTGCCGCGAAGCATTGTTCCCGGATAAATAACGCTGTCTTGGCCGATCGTCACATCAGCCCCAATATAAGTTGAAGCTGGATCAATAATCGTCACACCGTTAATCATATGATTACGATTAATTCGTGCGCGCATGAACGCTTCTGCTTCAGCAAGCGCTACACGATCGTTCACGCCAATAGCTTCCGCTTCATCGGCCGTGCAATACGCATCAACGACATCTCCTGCTGCGCGTAAAATACCGATAACATCTGTCAAATAATATTCTTGTTGGGCATTGGTATTGGTAACTTGCTCAAGCGCAGCAAAAAGCTTCGCATTATCGAAGCAATAGGTACCTGTATTAATCTCTTGTACAGCTTGCTCTTCTGCCGTGCAATCTTTCTGCTCCACAATCTTCTGAACAGAGCCATCGACACCACGAATAACTCTACCGTATCCCGTAGGATCCGCCATGTTCGCTGATAGAATGGTAGCCGCTGCACCTTTCTCTTCATGCAACGCAATTAAACGCTCTAATGTTGCTTCTGTAACAAGCGGAGTATCTCCGCAAACAATTAACGTTAGTCCTTCTTCGTGACCGAGCAACGCCTTGGCTTGCTTGACCGCATGTCCTGTTCCTAGTTGCTCTTCTTGCAGCACGTATTCCGCACGATCGCCTAAATAAGATTTTACAGCATCCGCACCATGACCGACAATAACAACTGTCCGTTCGCAGGATGCGCGTTGAACCGTATCTACGGCATGTCCTACCATCGGCTTCCCGCACACTGGATGCAATACTTTGTACAATTTAGACTTCATGCGTTTACCTTGACCTGCGGCAAGCACTACTGCCATTCTTTTCAAAGGTTCCTACCTCCCACACGCTTCTCAACTATATGCTATAGGATCTAGTAAGACTAAAGTTGCATATGAAGCACATGTTAATCAGTTCACTACTGAATATATCGTATTCTCGCCAAAAAGAAAAGAGAGCCGACTTCCGGCTCTCTTCCTCTAAGCGCTTTCGCAAAAATTTAAGCTCCCTCTTCGATGACTTCTTCTTCCGTAGCTGCGCGCTCATATTCAGCGAGAACTGCTGCTTGAATCTTCTCGCGAGTTGTGGAAGAGATCGGGTGAGCTATATCGCGGAATTCGCCGTCTGGCGTCCGCTTACTCGGCATTGCGACGAACATTCCGTTGTTTCCGTCGATGACACGAATATCGTGTACAACGAATTCATTGTCAATAGTGATGGAAGCAATCGCCTTCATTCTCCCTTCGGAGTTGACGCGGCGGAGCCTTACATCAGTAATTTGCATGTGTGTGTTCACCACCTTTTTCCATCAGAGACTTGGTGTATAATTCCACATCTTCATGCTAATTCCTTCTTTTATTTGCCAATGTTATGAATAAATTTCGAATTTAATTTTAAAATTTAGGAGATTCGACATTTGTCGATTTAGATCGACGCGATCAATTCAATTTCGACAAGTACATCCTTTGGTAACCGCGCCACTTCAACAGTTGAACGGGCTGGTTTATGATCGCCGAAGTACGTGGCATAAATACCGTTCAATTCTGCGAATTGATTCATATCTTTAATAAATACAGTTGCTTTAATGACGTCATTGAACGTCGCACCCGCTTCAGCTAATACAGCCTGCAAATTACGAAATACTTGGTGTGTTTGCTCTGCAATTCCGCCTTCGACGACTTGTCCTTCTAAATTGAGAGGGATTTGGCCGGAGGTAAATAATAAGTTGCCAAATTTCATAGCTTGTGAGTAGGGTCCGATCGCAGCAGGTGCTTGTGTAGTCGCTACAGCTTCTAGTTTCATATTATTTCTTCATCCCTTCAAAATAGTTCCCCGGTTCAACCGAAATTTGTTTTGTTTTGAAATCGATATGCGTTAATTTCGCTAATGAAATGTAATCATTGTCACTTAGTAACCGTTCATCACTCTCAATGTCACCGGCTTCTACAAGTACGCCGACACCTGCGACAACTGCTTCGAATTCATGGAGCAAGTCGATCATGCCTTGAATTGTTCCGCCTGCCTTCATGAAGTCATCGACAATGAGTACCCGAGACTTCTCTTTCAGCGCCCGACGCGCTAATGTCATCGTATGTATGCTCTTATTCGATCCTGAAACATAGTTAATGCTTACAGCAGAGCCTTCAGTCACCTGATGATCACGGCGTACGAGTACGACAGGCAAATTCAACTGTGCTGCTGTGGCATAAGCTAACGGAATCCCCTTGGTCTCTACTGTCATGACCACGTCAATATGCGCATCCGCAAACGCAGCAGCAATCATCTTCCCTACTTCATTCATCAGTGCGGGCTGCCCCAATAGGTCGGTCATATACAAATAACCACCAGGTAAGATGCGATCGGGTTCTTCCAATTTACGCGATAATTGCTCAATGATAGGTAATGAAATGGACTTTGGCATACGTGGAATATATTTCACGCCTCCGGCAGCCCCTGCAAGTGTTAATAGATCGCCCATACCTTCCTCTTCGAAGACCTCTTTAATGATAACGAGATCCTCGCTAATCGAGGATTTGGCCGCAGAATAACGTTCAGCGAACGTGGTTAACGGAATCAATGTGTGGGGTCGGTGTAACAGAAATTGTGTCATTTCCACCAGACGGGCGCTTCTCTTTAATTTTTTCATTCTACTCCCCCTCCGCTAAATCCGAATATTATATTCAGAATATAACACTTTTGTACGGATTCTATCAAGAATTCCGTGAAATTATGTGAGCATGCGTACCGCGTATACTTCCTTACAGAAGCCGCGGAGTCCATTATAGATTCTAGACACTTTGGATTCTTTCGATACCAATCCAAAAACGGTAGGACCGCTGCCTGACATTAATACACCGTCCGCACCAAGTTTGATCATGGCATCTTTTAACTGATAGACCTCCGGATATAACGACAGGGTGACATCCTCCAAGACGTTCCCTAGCTGACCGCATACCTCGTGGAAGTTCTGCTGCTCAATGGCTTGCACCATCTGAGTCATGGAAGGGTGGCTCTGCAACTTGTCTGCTCTGAACCGACCGTACACGTCTGCGGTGGATACGTTAATGGGCGGCTTCGCTAGCACGACCCAACATTGCGGTGGGTTTGCAATCGCCTCAAGCTTCTCTCCACGCCCTCGTGCAATCGCCGTTCCCCCTGTTACACAGAAAGGCACATCCGATCCTAACTCGGCTCCAAGCTCCTGCAATTCGGTCTCCGGGATATTTAACTTCCAGAGTCGGTTTAATCCGCGCAGCGTTGCAGCGGCATCACTACTTCCTCCGGCAAGGCCAGCAGCAACCGGTATTTTCTTATCTAAGTGGATATAGACGCCCTGCTTCACGTCATAACGGTCTTTAATGAGCTTTGCGGCTTGGAATGCCAGATTCTTCTCATCTAACGGAATATACCCTGCTTGGCTCGATATAATGATCGTATCCCGTGGCAATTCCTCCATCTCTAGTCGATCGGCCAAATCCACCATCGTCATGACCATTTCCACTTCATGATATCCGTCTTGCCTTTTATGTAACACGTCCAGCATCAAGTTTATTTTTGCAGGCGCTTTCTCATATACTTTCACGGCCTTCACCTACTTTATCGTTTCGAAAGTTCCCATCTTTGCATGAATCAAGGAACAACTTAACATATTATATCAGAATCATATATTGAAGTCATATGAAGCCTTTCGCTTAGATATAGAAAAGCGAAGAACGCCTGTAACGGATTCTTCGCTCATGATGTTTATTTTTTGGAAGCAGCTTGCTCAGCTAGCTGAATGGCGCGTTTTACCATGTTGCCTGCGTCTTTTGCTCGAATGGAGCTCCAGCCTTCTTTTTCGACCGTTTCGTAAAATCCTAGATCTTTGGCTAACTCCGTTTTTAATTCTTCTGACATGACACTTCTTCTGCGGCCCATCTCAAGTCCTCCTTAACGGGAATGTAATAAAATAATCTGTGCTGGAGTTGATTTGTTGCCTACAGTTAGTATGGCTGTTCTCGGTTCAAATCATACCTTGTGTAACACGTGTATTGGCAAGAAAAAAGGCAGCCCCGAAGGACTGCCGTGATGCTTGTAAAAACAAACTTTAATTCTGGATATACGTGATGCGTACCTGACCATCGTCATCGCACACGGTCACTTCCACAGATTCCGTCAATATATCGGCGTAACTGTATGAAACCCGCTTAAAGGCGTTCTGTTCTTGATCAAGTTTAACAATGAAAACAGATGGGTAGATTTCTTCAAGAACACCGGTACGTTCAATGGTCTTTCGGCGACCACCGTTTGCTCGCAGCAAAATCTTCTGCCCGACGTGGGCTTCTAAGCTACGTTTAATTTCCAACAGCGCATTTTTAGCCATTGTCAACTACCACCTCTTTCCTTGTCCATTATAACCAATTTAGGAGGTGATGTCAAACAAACGAATTATTATATCAAGCAACATTAAAATTTGTCAACGGCATTTTTGCGAATTTTTAAATTTTTTATGCTAAAGTACCGAAGGAGTTACCTGTAATGTGGATAAATCCCTAAGTTTTGGCAGACCAATGCGATAACTTCCACGTGTTTCGATGCCGCCTACGCCATCCGTGCCTGTAATCGTATGATGCAAAACTTCCAGCACGTTTATGGTTTCTCGAATTGGCGTAAATGATGCTTTTGCGGCAACATAGACCGGATCCAATGCATGGATGAGTATTCGCCCTGGCGAACTAGCGAAGTTGGCGCCTGCTTGCAATAACGCCTCAAAGTGGGACTGACATGCACCGGCAACAATATTCAGCGTATCGAAATTTTTCTCATATTGTCTGGCAGTTTTCACAGCATTAACGAAGTGCTGCGAGTTTTTGTAACTCGACAAGCTATACAGATCACGGCTCTTCAAGTTCTTGTAGACACCGTCATGCCCTGTTATCACGACAATATCAGGCTTCGACCGAGGAAGTAACCGATAAAGTACATCCGCCATGTTAGCTTCCGTCACATAATGACCTTCAGCTGGAACACGCAGTTGATTATACAGGTCAAGACTTTTCTTCAAATAGTTCGGGTCACCATCAAGATGAAGCACCTTTCCCGGCACCTCAAAAAAAGGCTGATGGTTCATCATCTTCTGATTTAAATCCGCTTGGTTTCTTTCCGTCTGTACACGGCGATGCTGCTCTAAGAGTCGCGTTGATTCCTTCGCACGAATAAATGCTTGCTTCTCTTTATTCCGCACAGGCTCCCCGTCAACTACGCTAATTAGATCATTTGCAGGGGCATCCGCTAACAAGCGGAAGTCTGTGCCCTTAATTACGGCGAAATCCTTAATTATCGTTTCAACGCGGAAGGTTACGTCTCCACCATACGATTTTCGAACGACAAGGTCTCCTTGCTTCATGGGCCAAATCACCTCTTCTGTCTATCGTATGGGCGAACGCACGGAATGGTGCCAGCGTCTTTTATTGGATTTAAAGATCGTGGCTAACCGTTATCCCCTTCTAGGTCCGGTTCGCTGCTAATAGCACATCGCTAAGACGTGCAAATTCTTCGATGCTTAGCGTCTCGCCACGACGTGATGGTTCGATACCCGCTTCACTCAAGACGGCTTCCAATGCTTCTCGGCCACCTTCGTTGAAGTAACGCGCCTTCAGGTTATTCGCGATCGTCTTCCGACGTTGCGCAAATGAAGCTTGTACCACTTGGAAAAAGTGGGCCTCGTCCGCTACCTTAACCGGAGGCACTTCACGAACCTTTAGTTTAATCACGGCGGATTCCACATTCGGCTGCGGGATGAACACGGTATGCGTTACGGTACAGACTAATTCCGGTTCACAATAGTATTGCACGGCAACGCTTAAGCTGCCATACTCTTTGCCGCCTGGACGCGCAGCCATTCGATCAGCGACTTCCTTCTGAATCATGACGACGATATTCTGAAGCGGCAGCCGTTCTTCAAGCAGTTTCATCAGGATAGGTGTTGTTACATAATAAGGGAGATTAGCGACAACGCTAACCTTACGCACGTCCGTGAAATTCTGCTTGAATATCTCCTGTAAATCCACCTTCAACACATCGCCGTGAACCACTTGCACATTTGGATACGGTGCCAGCACGTCTTGTAGGATCGGAATCAGACGCGGATCAATTTCCACGGCAGTCACCTGTTTCGCAGTCTGTGCCAAGCGTTCCGTAAGAGCTCCGATGCCCGGTCCGATCTCTAAGGCACCCATCGTTTCATCCAGATCGGCTGCATCTACGATTTTGCTCAATATATTCATATCAATGAGGAAATTCTGTCCCAAACTTTTCTTAAATGAAAACCCATGCTTCCCAATAATATCTTTGGTCCGCTTTGGTGTTGCAATATCTACTCGACTTTGCGATTTGTGCATGTCGTTCATTGGTTCTCTACAGCCCTTCATTTTCAATTTGCTCTAATGCCGCTAGAAACTCCTCACGGCTGATTTGAAACATCCCACAGCGCTTATAGAACTGCTTCCCATTACAGTAACCTATACCTAGAATGTTCCCAATCGCCCTTCGGCGTTTGGCAGCCTGTGGATGGGTAATTAGTCCTGCATTGATAAGATCTTCCCAATCAATCAGCTGCTCTGCTCTCTGGTAATCTGTACGCAAATTAGCAAGCGCTTGGCGAATGATATCTGGCGATGCATTCTCTACCCCGATATCGCCTTTATATGTAGCATCGGCTTCTTTCAGGAAGGCATGCTTACATCCTGGAACACGTGCCGCAATAATTTTACGTATACGTTCTCCTGCATGATCTGGATCCGTCAGGATGATAACTCCCCTGCGCTCCTGTGCCAGCGCAATTCGCTTCAGAATCGCATTATTAATGGCCGAACCGCCTGTCTCAATCGTATCGGCCTCTACGGCCCTGTGAATGGCGGCAGTATCGTCTTTGCCTTCTACGACAATGACTTCTTTAATCATCCCACTTCCGCTTCCTTTCAAACCTTTTTCCACGCAAAAAGAAGAGGTTTCCCTCTTCTTATCATGGCATAATTATGTTGTTAATACTATATGATTAATACACGATTGGCAAATGATGCACGCACTTAGCTTGTGCATCTCATTAGCTCGCCGACGGTTTGACCGGTCCAATAACATATACCGTATGCCCTCTCTTACGACCGAACTTATTCGCATCGCGAAGAGAATCAATGTACACGTCAATCTTATTGCCCTTAATGGCGCTGCCTGTATCCTCCGCACGGCGGAAGCCTACTCCTTCGATGTATACCCACCAACCTATGGGAATAACATTCTTATCGACAGCAATGGTGCGCCCTTCGGATACGGTCGTTCCTGAAGCCGTCCGCGTTCCAATGCCTTCCTCTTCAGAAGAATAAGCAGTTAGTGTCACATTACTTAATTTTTTGGAATATTTGATATTCTTACCTAGACCTTTAAAGGTCTTAACGCCCGGTCCGTCTGAAAGCGATAAAGTACGGACTTTAGCCTCAGGTTTCTTGGTGCCATAGGCAACAATTTTGTGTTTGGTCGTCACACTATAGGACTTATCGACCATTTGACTTGAAACCAATTGTCCGTCTTCGAAGACCTTTTGGATCTTCTGTACAACGACGCCTGATTTCCCTTCTTGCACGAGCTTCTGTTTACCGACGAGTAACGTTGCATCCGGCTTCTTCACGAGGTTAAACGGTACAGTTACTTCGCGGCTTTCTGTTTTGGTCTCGACACGGGTAATCTTAATATCCATATTGTTCGAGATCGTTGCATCGAGCGCTGGAGTTACTTTATCTTGATCAGAAAGTTTTATGTTAGCAGCTGCGATTACTTTGTCGACTGTCTTTTCGGTCGTGAACATCGTTTTTGTCTGACCATCTGCAGTTACAAGCACAGGTATTGCTCGCCAGATTTCTACGCTGTCACCATCCTTTAGCTTCGATTGAAGCGGCATCGACAGCTTGTCGTATGCTCCGACTTGTATAGCTTGTTCATCCAGTAGGTGCTGTAATAATGAGTTCGTCGTTTCGACCTGGATATGTTGTCCGTCCACAACCAAGGAAATTTCCTTCTTGGCATAAACGTTCAGCACCACCATTAACATGAAAGTCATCGCGAGTGACACAAGTGCCACGAGTGATATCAGACGCAAGTTGTCATGCATCCATCGCAATGCGAAAGACATGCTGGATGATCGTGTACTAGGGGATTCCTCGTTCTGGAAAGCGCCCACGTCTTCAGACCTCCTTCATAGTCCCGCCGTCAGGTGTTACGCATGATAAAAATTGACGTGACTATATACTGTATTTTTGCAGAACCCCTCTTTGTCTTGCTCTTGGGAATTCTACACCATCCTTTGTAAGGTACGTCCCCCACCTCCTGTTTGTAACAGTATGACGACCTGCTCAACTTTATTCAAAAGAAAAGAAGCCTATCGTAAGAGGGTCTCTTTCGTGGCTTCCTGTTGGAAACAATAAGTTGATGGCCGCACGAGGGTACCTCTCCCTGCACGCTTACGAGGTTAGCTGTCGGATTCGGACGTGAGAGTCGCCCTAAGGATTCACTCTCGCTCATGGCGAGAAGCATCCTATTCACCCCATTAAGAAATCAATTATGAACCTTCATGAGGTCCATATCGGTTCCCCCGCTCTCCAATTTGGAGACTCAGCGATACAAAATGGATGGAACAATATTCAAACTTCTGATTTGAATCATACTCTGAATGCTCCATGCTTGTAAAGAAGACATCAAACTCATTTTTGAACATTATTGGTTAAAATTTTGTAATATTCGTTAATTTTTCGTAACTAATCCACTTATTTTATCTGTTTTACTACTTTTTAATCTCGTTTGCTCTGTTTTTCATCCTAGACGAAAACATTCATGCGCATTTTCCATCGTTATTTTTGCAATTTGTTCCAATTCCATGCCTTTTATTTCCGCTGCAGCCTCTGCGACCAAGCGTACGTATCCGCTCTCGTTTCGCTTCCCACGATATGGGTGGGGTGTCAAATATGGGGAGTCTGTCTCGATCAAAAAACGGTCATTTGGGACTTTCGCCAACACCTCTTTTGGAACTCTTGCATTCTTGAACGTAATAGGACCTCCGAATGAGATGTAGAACCCTAAATCAAGACATTCTTTCGCAATTTCCCAACTTCCCGAGAAGCAATGCATGACCCCGCCGATTTGTTCTGCATGTTCTTCCCGCAAAATTCGTACAACATCCTCATGTGCATCTCGGTTATGGATGGAGATCGGCATATTGAGATGCTTGGCCAATTGAATTTGCTCACGGAATACGCGATGCTGTACCTCCTTAGGTGAGGTATCCCAATAATAATCTAATCCGATCTCCCCAATCGCAACCACCTTCTCATGAGCGCATAGCTGCTCAATCCATTCCAAGTCGCCTGGCTGCATCGTAATCGCATCCTGTGGATGCCAGCCTACCGCTGCGTAAATAAAATCATAGGTCTCAGCTAACTTCATCGTACTCGGAATGGTCTCCCGGTTAAATCCGATGTTAATCATCTTGCTAACCCCTTGCTCCAAAGCACGGGCAATGACTTCTTCACGGTCTTCATCAAATTGTGGCGCGTCGAGATGGGTATGTGTGTCGAATAACATAAACCTGAATTCTCCTTTTTCTGTCTGAATTTGTAGATGTGATGCTTCTATAATTAGGATGGATCCATGTCAAATAATCTGGAAATTTGCGGATCTAACAAATGTTGTGCCGCTTTAAGCTTATTGTCGGGAAAGTACAAATGATATTTTCCTTTACGAATTCCGCTAATGGAGCGTACAATTTCCGACACTTCCGAAATTTCCTTCAATTTTTCATGCTGGTCTAATAGAATAATTTGCTTGTCCATTGGATTATCGCCCGATCGATAAATGGAGTACGAGAGATCTGTCGGCGAATCGATGACCAGATCATATTCAGGATGTAGTCCGGCGTGAACAAACTGTTGACGGATGTAATCCTGCTGCACTTCGTCCAAATGATCCAACATTATATATTTATACAATTTGCGTTCCATAAACCGGTCGCACAAGTCAGATAGGATCTCATCCTTTTCCTGTGTCCACTGCATAAATACCGCTTGTACAAACGCTTCATCAAGACGTATGTATTGCTCCATTGAAATCGTTCCTTCAAATAAAGAAGGCAGAGGTTCCAACATAAATCGGAATTCAAATCCACGATCGTATAATTCATGGGCTCTCTTGAAAATTTGGCGCAAGATAATCTCGGAGCTTCTTGTCACAGGGTGAAAATATACCTGCCAGTACATCTGATATCTGGACATCAGATAATCTTCCACCGCATGCATGCCGCTCTCCTTGACGACAATTCTTCCTTTATAGGGTCGTAAGACCCGTAAAATACGATCCATATCAAATGTTCCGTAATTGACGCCCGTAAAATATGCATCTCTGAGCAAATAATCCATGCGATCCGCATCCAGCGCGCTGGAAACCAAATTGACCACAATAGGTTTATCGTACGTCTTCTGAATAACGGATGCAACCTGCTCTGGAAAATCATCCGAAATCCGTCTGAGTACGGCATTAATTTCTGATGGTTCCCGAATAATCCGACACGTCCAGTCCTCGTGGTTCATGTGAAAGGCCTCTTCGATGGAATGCGAGAAGGGACCATGTCCTAAGTCATGCAATAAGGCAGCACATAATGCAACGAGTCCCTCTTCCTGCGGCCAGTCGGCATAACCGCTTCGTTCAAATTGCGAGATAATCCTCCGCGTAATCTCGTATACCCCTAAGGAGTGAGAGAATCTACTATGTTCCGCACCATGAAACGTCAGATAGGAAGTACCTAATTGTCGAATTCGACGAAGACGTTGAAATTCTCTCGTATTAATTAGATTCCAAATCGTCTGATCTTGTACGTGAATATACTTATGAACGGGGTCTTTGAACACTTTTTCTTCTGCTAATTGGGAATACATGATCCATTCATCCTCTCTTTTCATCTAATAAAGTCGGACAGATAGATGTTTTGTCGAATTGTGTCATTGTCGAATTTCCAATTGATTCCTTTCAATTCCCAATTTGAGAATCTCCTATAAACCTCTCTATAACAGCAATCATAGGGTACCCCATATATTAACAAGATTAGTATATATTTTTTAGGTTGACTATTTTGGGAATGCTTGGTACTATTATATTCATGAAAAACATAGAACTATGTCGACATTTGTCGATTCTGTAATTGGCGAGAGGAGCTAGAACTTAAATGATGAAATCTACTGGCATTGTAAGAAAAGTCGATGAATTAGGCCGTGTCGTTATTCCTATTGAACTTCGTCGTACACTAGGCATCGGAGAGAAGGACGCGCTTGAAATTTATGTTGATGGTGAGCGCATTATGCTCAAAAAATATGAGCCTGCTTGCATCTTCTGTGGTAATGCAGAGAACGTTACATACTTTAAAGGAAAAATTGTTTGTCACGAATGTGTATCTGAGATCCCTACCCCTGTGACAAAATAAGAAAAGTAGTATATAATAGATTTATTGAACATTGTTAATTCTAACCTTTTTATATCTCCTTGGTACCTTCGAGGCATGAACGCTGCCCAGAAGGTACATTTTTTTTGTGCAGATTCACAAAATAATCTGGATGTTCTTCTTACCACAATAGGACCTGATAGAGGTTTTTCTCATAATAAGGCGTTATAGATATCTCTTCGAGAAACATTACGATCCCCCGCGGCCTGCTTCATCGCCTCTTTTCGATTCCCGCCGTTACGTTCCTCATAATGGGCAACATGCTGTTCAATAGATAGACTCTCCCACCATACCTGTTGTGCATCCGTGGCTGTTCCATCCGATGGTTCAACCACTAGACAATACTCTCCTTGGGGTGGATGTTCCTCTAACCATGCCAGACATTCCTCGATGGTTCCACGGGCGAATTCCTCATATCTCTTCGTCAATTCTCTAGCCATGACCACCCGGCGATTCCCTAATACACGATGCATATGCTCTAATGTCTTCGCTACCCGGTGAGGCGATTCATAGAATAGCAAGGTCCCTTCGGCGAATTGGAGTGATTGCAGCATACCTTCAATCGATTTCTTATCACGCGGTAAAAATCCGACAAACGTAAACCGATCGGTGGGCAGTCCGGACACGATTAATGCCGATAATGCTGCATTCGCTCCCGGGATCGGTACAACGGGAATCGCTTCTTCTATAGCCAGTGCAACAAGATCGGTGCCTGGATCCGAAATCGCTGGTAATCCAGCATCGCTGACAAGTGCAATATTTTTTCCTTCTATTAAATAACGTATCAGTTCGGGTCCGCTTGCATGTTTATTATGCTCATGATAACTGTACAATGTTTTGGATGGAATTTCAAAATGTGTCAACAGCTTACGTGTTTGCCGCGTATCTTCAGCAGCAATGACATCTACTTCTTGCAGTGTGCGTACCGCACGATATGTCATGTCTTCTAGATTACCGATCGGTGTAGCTACTAAGTAAAGCGTACCTGTTGCATTTCCGGACATCGGTTGAAAACTTTTCTGTACATTCCAAGTCATTCGTCTAATCCCTCTTTAGGTCCGTAATAGATTTGCATCAATTCATCGCAGTATTCGTTGTTCTCATTATAGACAATGAGTGGGGGTAGTAACCGTAAATCGGGTTTACCATCGCGCATTGCTTCAATGAGAACCATATTGGCTTCAAGATTCGCTCGCGGATGAACAAATCGTATCCGTTTCGGTTCTAATCGATGCTCTCGCATGATCGTTATGATTTCTCCAAGCCGGGAAGGCCGATGAACCATCGTCACTTTGCCACCGGTTCGAATTAATCTTTTACATGCCACGACCACCTCTTCGAGCGTACATCCGATTTCGTGTCGGGCCATGGCCTGGTGATCGTTTAATTTGTGATCCCCTGTCTGCATTTTCATATAAGGCGGATTGACGGTAATGGCGTCATACACCTCATAGCCCACTTCTTTATAGTACTCCCTCAAGTCTCCTTGCACGATACGTATTCTCTCATCCAATCCATTGAGCTCAACACTCCGACGAGCCATATCATATAACCGCGGCTGAATTTCAATCCCTTCAATAGACGCCTTCGTCCGTGTCGACAACAGCATAGGCACGACACCGTTCCCTGTACATAAATCGAGAATTCTGCCTTGCTTCGGGATCGAAGAGAATCGTGCTAATAGAACGGCATCCATGGAGAAACTGAATACTTCGTCACTTTGGATAATTTTGAGGTCATGCGTCAGCAAGTCATCTATCCGCTCTGAAGGCTGTAAGCTTATCGGTTCTGTCACCACGATTTCCTCTTTTCTTCTATTATAAATACTTCTCTATACATTGAAAAAACCGTAGGTAGTCTAACCCTACGGTCGTTATTTATTCAAAAATGACAGACAGAAGAGGCAATCGCCTTCCGTCCGTAAATGTCCGTAATATACGTTACAAATATGGAATCCTTCATGATACAACCGGGCTAGATTGTCATGCCCCTCGCCGACGATGGCACTCGCTGCATTTGCAATCTCTTCAGCATTCATCATCTTCGCTTTGGAGGATTGCATCACCGCTTCCGTAGCGACCTCCGCAACCATTTGCTCCGTTGGCATCGACTCGAGTTTTAACACACGCCGCAATTGCTGGTTCTCCAGACTTAAACGTTTATTTTCTTCTAAAAGCTGCTTGATTACCAATTTGAATGTCCCGAGCTGGTCATGTAAGCTGCCAGCCTGCATTTCAATATCATGAATTTGTGTAAAAATATCTTTGTTCTCCAAGTTCCCACCCCAGAGCGCGAAATGATACGCTTATTTTACAACAACATCATCAAAAGGAAGTTCTTTCACCTTACCTAGATCGAACACTTGTACATGAACCGTACGTTCGCTTGCATTAATTCCTACAACTTTACCCTCACCGTAGGATGTAATGACAATCTTACCTGTGCTTGGCAGTTCTTCTTTGACACTTTCGTAATTATCATGCTCGAACTTCAAGCAGCACATCAGCCGTCCGCATAACCCTGATATTTTCGTAGGATTTAAGGATAAGTTCTGGTCTTTAGCCATCTTAATCGATACCGGCTCGAAATCACCCAGCCAAGATGAGCAGCATAGAATACGTCCGCAAGGTCCGATCCCGCCTAGCATCTTCGCTTCATCCCGAACACCGATCTGCCGAAGCTCGATTCTTGTTCGGAAAATGCTCGCCAAATCTTTTACTAGCTCCCTAAAATCTACGCGTCCTTCCGCTGTAAAATAAAAAATGATTTTATTGCGGTCAAACGTAAATTCAACGTCCACCAATTTCATCTTTAACTGATGGTCTCGAATTTTATCTAAACAAGTTGTCAGCGCATTTCGTGCTGCAAATTTATTCTCCTCAACAATACGTGCATCGTTATCATCTGCAATCCGAATCACTTTCTTCAACGGAAGCACGACGTCAGATTCATTAACGCTCTTCGGCCCAATGACAACTTTGCCGTATTCTACGCCACGTACCGTCTCCACAATCACATACTGGTCCTTCTCGACCGGCAGCTCTAATGGATCGAAATAATAGATTTTGCCCGCTTTCTTGAAACGGACCCCCACCACATTGTACACACTAACCCCCCTGTACTCCAACTAGGAATTGTTCGAAGGCTAACTGTGGATTCACATTGGCGCGTAGACGCTTCTGCATTTCCGTCGTTAGCTCCATACAGCGTACCCACGCTTCCGTAGTGCGGGAAAACGCATATTTGCTGATCGATTCCAGCTGATCTATGAAAATTATACTTTCTGTTCGGTCCAGTTGATAATGGATCATATCCTTAAACCAAAGTAGGAACAAGCTCATCAGAGTGTCCAAATGTTCTGCAAGCGGCGTCTTGAATAATTGCTGTTGTGCCGTGATCATTGCAGTATTGACTTTATTAAGACAATCCTTACCTAATTGTAACATTACATTTCGAATTTCTGCAAACCAATTCTGCTGGATAATTTCCCTGCATGCAGGAAGTCCAGATGCTAAATGAACGGCACAACGGGCAAGACTCTGAGCATATCCTTCTTGGACGAGAACTTGCAGCATCGCTTTGGGATCCATGGGGGTAAATGAGATCCACTGCGCACGTGACTGTATGGTGGGTAACATCGCTTGTCCATTCTCTGTCAGAAGAATAGCTACCACTGGAGACAACGGTTCTTCTAAGAACTTTAGCAGACTATTTGCTGCTTGCACCGTCATTTTGTCAGCCTGCTCCATAATGTAGACTTTCCGACTACCACCGCCGGTGCGGTAAGCAAATTCACGTTGCAATGCACGAATTTGTTCGATTTTAATCGAGGATCCTTCCGGAGCAATGACATGAATATCGGGGTGGTTATGATGGTCTACTTTACGGCATTCTAGACATTCATCACAGCAATCATCTTTCATTTCGGTACAGAATAAAGCTTTGGCAAACGTCAACGCCATTTCTTTGCGGCCTGAACCCTGCGGTCCAGCGAATAAATACGCATGTGAAACTTTGTCATTACGCAATCCGTTCTGCAGCATTTGTTTGGCATGCGCTTGCCCGATAATATCTTGAAAAGACATGATAGCCTCACTTTCAAATTCAGAACCTATCCCTAGCTAAAAGCAATAGTTAATTAGCATGCCCCGAATTTCACCAATCTTATTCAGAAGGTCGATCCTTCCCTGCTCGTTGTCTAACAATTCCTCTGCCATAGATACCAGGGTCGCATCAATTTCTTCTAATAGCTTGTAGCGTTTGCCCCGGCCCCTGCGGTCCCAGCCCCGCGTATCCTTGATGCCAAGACCGCGGCGAACGGTATCTTCTAGGAATCGCTTCACCATCGTCCGGTACATATACAGCTCGCGTACTGTCATCGATTTCGCAAGGCGATCCCCCTGCATATGAATTTGCTGCAAACGTTGATTCAGCTGTTCATTGGTTGCTTGCTGATCTTGTTGAAGCATCATATCGGCGAAGCTTTTCTGCTGAATGGGCTTCGAGCCTGTATCCGTCGGCTTCAGTTCCTGACCAAGCGGCCGAAAACCCGGATTGATTTTCATGCGATATCCCAACCCTTATACATAAGTTAATATTGTTGATTAAAAATGCTCAAATCGATCAACAGGCATTACGAACACCGTTGCCCCACCTACTTGAACTTCGACCGGAAGCGGTAAATATGATTCTGTCGTTCCACTCATCGGCGACACTGGAGTGACGAGCTGATCTCGAATTTTGCAGTTCGTACGGATGACGGATAACACATCTTCCACTTGATCGTCTTCCACACCAATCATAAACGTGGTATTTCCTGCCCGCAAAAAACCACCTGTACTCGCAAGTTTGGTTGCACGGAAATTATGCTTAACTAATGCATTCGATAGACGGTTACTGTCTTTATCCTGGACGATCGCAATGACAAGTTTCATAATAACGCCTCCTTAACATATGGATAAAAAGTCCCTCTCTATTAATTAGACATTTGAGGGGTGAATTCCTCTTATAACGCGGCAAGGATACGGGTAATCTGCGCTGCCACTTCCGCAATCGATACACTTGCATCCACTTTGTGAATGCGATCTGGATAGGCGGCTGTTACTATATTATACCCTTCTCGAACCAAATGGTGAAAACTTATCTGTTCTAAATCTAGACGATTTATTTCGCGATCACCGTTCGCATGAATGCGAGCAAGTCCCATTTCAGGTTCAATATCCAGATAGAACGTAATGTCTGGCATCACGCCGTCAATGGCGAATTGATTAATGGACCATACGGCATCCATTCCAAGTCCGCGCGCATATCCTTGATAGGCGAGGCTGCTGTCAATGAACCGATCGCAAATCACAGTACTGCCTTGCTGAAGCGCTGGGATCACTTTCTCCACTAAATGTTGACGTCTTGCTGCGGCATATAATAATGCTTCGGTACGTCCATCCATCACCGTATGATTACGGTCCAAAATAAGCTCGCGAATTTTCTCTGCAATCTCGATACCGCCTGGCTCTCTCGTTAAGACAACAGGAATTCCTTGCTCTTGATAGTAACGTTCTATATGTGCAATGGCTGAGGTCTTCCCTGATCCCTCTCCGCCTTCTAAGGTAATGAACATTCCCGGATAATTGTGTGACTTCGTGGGCTGTATTGATGAATTTGAGCTTTCAGATAGCATAACGTTCCTCATTTCATGAGTTTTAATAATACACGCAAGGTTTGAAGCTTCGCGTCTTGGACCCCTTGGCACTTGGCTCCCTGATCCGCAAGCTGCTTCAAGATGTGCAGCACCTCATCTGTTATTTGCTCACCTGGATACAATAACGGGATCCCAGGCGGATAGGGGATGACCATCTCTGCAATATAGCGGTCACATGCATCGGCTAATGGGACGACCTCCCAATCATCTGCTGACATGGGTTTCATATCGAAGCCAATCGGTTGAGATATATGTGCAGCAACGGGTGCGTTAGATGTAATGTTGATGAAATTTGAAGCGATATGCTCTTCTATTTCATTACCCGATTCCGCATTACCCGAACCAGCTATAAGCATGTGTTGAATCTGTTCGAAAGCCTCATATAGCGCATGTGCATCTTCCATAGTCGATCCTAGCGTGAACACTAACACCACATGTCGCAGATCCGACATTTCGGGAATACAACCATAGGATTCAAGCTGCTCCTGTAATTGATACCCTGTCAGAGAGCCTGTACGGTCACTCACTGTAATTTTGAAAGGATCGAGTGTCGTATACGCTGCCTTTGATTCATTCGATTCTGCTGCATATGAGACAACCTCAAAAGCGTGCAATTCCTTCAATTTCAGGCGCAACCATGTTACGGCTTCAAGCCCGCGTCGGAAAGCCTCTTCTCCTTGTACATGTACCCAGCGACGACTTACATCCAGCGACCCCATAAGCAGATAGGATGGGCTAGAACTTTGGAGCATGGTAAGCCGCTGTTTCAACATGGCGCGGTCGATACGAGGACCTTGCACATGCAGCATGGCACTTTGCGTGAGGGACGACAACATTTTATGCGTCGATTGGACAACGCCGTCTACCCCACACTGTAGTGCAGACTCGGGTAGATCGGGATGCAGCCCGTAATGGGCGCCGTGCGCCTCGTCCACGAGCAGTGGCAGTCCATGCTCATGAACTACTCGTACCAATGCGCGTAAATCAACACCCATGCCATAATAGTTGGGGCTGCAGAGCAGCACCCCTTTTGCGGCAGGATAACGTTGCAACGCTTCTGCGATCGCCTCCGTACTCGGCGCTGTCGGCAACCCGCTATGCGCGTCCAGTTGCGGTGTCACGAACACCGCGCGCGTGCCCGCCAGCATTAATCCGTGCAATATGGATTTATGCACGTTCCGTTGGACAATGAGCACGTCGCCCGGCTCCGTGCAACAGGTAAGGATTAGAGCGATATTCCCTACGGTGCTGCCATTCACAAGAAAATGGGTCTCCTCGGCGCCGAAGCAATCGGCAGCTAACATTTGTGCGTCTTGGATCACCCCTTCGGGATGATGCAAATCATCCGTCCCCGTAATTTCCGTGACATCAAGGGTCATCATCTCACGTAATTTGTGATGTTCCCATCTCATCTCATCGTATGGATCACGGTTAATAGGATCCTTTTCGTAAACCTGTCCATTTTTATGCCCTGGCACATGGAAGGTTCGATTATTATGCTTGCTATATTCCAACAGCATCTCATACAGAGGTGCGCGTTCTCGATCTAATTGCGGCATATCCGTAAATCCTTTCTCTACGATCTACCTCTATTTTACCGTAAAATGATTCGGATCCATAGGATAATCCGCAACAAAAAAAGGCTTCGCCCTGACGAAAGCCTTCAGCTCTATTACATATTTTCATTTATGCATGATTCGTAATAAAAATTCTTTTTAGTTGATGAATGAAAAAAGGATATTTTGCATCCTGAACATCTGTGTGCACCATTTCTGCTTCGCAGTCTTGACATATAAATTCAGATATAATGACGATGCCTTCCGCTTTCACTTGGCCACAAATAATACAGGTGCTGTCATGCTCATTCCCCATGATTGATCCCACCTTTTCTTGTAATGCTATCAGTATGTCACAGTTTCTACTATTTTATACTTGTTTCATAGGGTGTTTTCAAATGTTTTTATATTTTTATTCCGTGCAACCTGATTTGGTGTCTGTACGTTTTATAGGGATAAGCAAATCTTTTAGGCGCTCCAGCCGATATATATAACATATGAATGACATTCCAAATAAACACCCCTTATAAAGGAGGATTATTGCAACATGCCATCGCTACCAAGCTCAAAAGCAACATTTTATCAATATACATTACTCCAAAAAATAACCTACAATCGCCAATTACTTCGACTTTATATTACTCTAGCTTGTCTATTCTTAATCGGTGAAACACTCTTATGGGGTCCTTTAGGATTGTTATATGGAATCATAAGTTTTTTCTTCATTATTTGGATTCATTTTGTGATTATCCGCTCGGTGTTGCTTATTGCCCGAGAACCTATTCGGAAAAAATGGCGTTTCCGCATTATCCTGCCTTGGATCGGTTTCCTGCCAGAACAATACATCAGTTACCGTATCCTCACCAAAGTGCATCGCCATCTCACATGGCTAGGTTTTTGTATTATTGCAATCCTATACCCATGGTCACCCATTTCGTTTGTTATAAGCGCAGTTCTCTGGCATCTATGGTTCATTTTCCCTCGCCTGTTCTCTTTCTTCAGATTTCGCAAACAGCATCAAAACGGGATCGTTAAACTTACACAAACAGAAATGCTCTATTACAAACAGTAATAGAGCTTTTTTTAGTCATACATCGCAAAAAAAACCGCCATTGAGAATTACATCTCAACAACGGTCTTTATGTGCTTGGCATCGTCCTACTCTCCCAGGACCCTGCGGTCCAAGTACCATCGGCGCTAGAGGGCTTAACGGTCGTGTTCGGGATGGGTACGCGTGGAACCCCTCCGCCATCGACACCAAACGGAATACTTATTCAAGGTTTGAACCCTGAAAACTAGATACGAAACAACTTTTTGCGAATTAATTTTAGGATAAGCCCTCGACCGATTAGTATTGGTCAGCTCCACACATTGCTGCGCTTCCACCTCCAACCTATCAACCTCGTCGTCTTCAAGGGGTCTTACTAATTGGGAAATCTCATCTTGAGGGGGGCTTCACGCTTAGATGCTTTCAGCGCTTATCCCGTCCATACTTGGCTACCCAGCGGTGCTCCTGGCGGAACAACTGGTACACCAGCGGTATGTCCATCCCGGTCCTCTCGTACTAAGGACAGCTCCTCTCAAATTTCCTACGCCCACGACAGATAGGGACCGAACTGTCTCACGACGTTCTGAACCCAGCTCGCGTACCGCTTTAATGGGCGAACAGCCCAACCCTTGGGACCTACTTCAGCCCCAGGATGCGATGAGCCGACATCGAGGTGCCAAACCTCCCCGTCGATGTGGACTCTTGGGGGAGATAAGCCTGTTATCCCCAGGGTAGCTTTTATCCGTTGAGCGATGGCCCTTCCATGCGGTACCACCGGATCACTAAGCCCGACTTTCGTCCCTGCTCGACCTGTATGTCTCGCAGTCAAGCTCCCTTATGCCTTTGCACTCTTCGAATGATTTCCAACCATTCTGAGGGAACCTTGGGGCGCCTCCGTTACTCTTTAGGAGGCGACCGCCCCAGTCAAACTGCCCACCTGACACTGTCCCCGAACCGGGTTACGGTCCTAGGTTAGAACTCCGATACGATCAGGGTGGTATCCCAACGTCGCCTCCACACAAGCTGGCGCTCATGCTTCAAAGGCTCCCACCTATCCTGTACAGATCGTACCAAAGTCCAATATCAAGCTGCAGTAAAGCTCCATGGGGTCTTTCCGTCTTGTCGCGGGTAACCTGCATCTTCACAGGTATTAAAATTTCACCGGATCTCTCGTTGAGACAGCGCCCAAGTCGTTACGCCATTCGTGCGGGTCAGAATTTACCTGACAAGGAATTTCGCTACCTTAGGACCGTTATAGTTACGGCCGCCGTTTACTGGGGCTTCGGTTCATAGCTTCGGGTTACCCCTAACCACTCCCCTTAACCTTCCAGCACCGGGCAGGCGTCAGCCCGTATACTTCGCCTTACGGCTTCGCACAGACCTGTGTTTTTGCTAAACAGTCGCTTGGGCCTTTTCACTGCGGCCCCCTCGTGCTATTCACACTACCGGGGCACCCCTTCTCCCGAAGTTACGGGGTCATTTTGCCGAGTTCCTTAACGAGAGTTCTTCCGCGCGCCTTAGAATTCTCTTCTCGCCTACCTGTGTCGGTTTGCGGTACGGGCACCATCACCTGGCTAGAGGCTTTTCTTGGCAGTGTGAAATCATGACCTTCGGTACTGCAATTTTCCCTCCCCATCACAGCCTAGCCTTATCGATGTGCGGATTTGCCTACACATCAGCCTCACTGCTTGGACAGACATCCATCAGTCTGCGTCACTATCCTACTGCGTCACCCCATTGCTCATAACGGCTTACGGTGGTACAGGAATTTCAACCTGTTGTCCTTCGACTACGCCTTTCGGCCTCGCCTTAGGTCCCGACTTACCCTGAGCGGACGAACCTTCCTCAGGAACCCTTAGGCTTTCGGCGGACATGATTCTCACATGTCTTTTCGTTACTCATACCGGCATTCTCACTTGTATGCTGTCCAGCGCTCCTTACGGTACACCTTCAACCTACATACAACGCTCCCCTACCCCTGATACATACGTATCAAGCCATAGCTTCGGTGGTGTGTTTAGCCCCGTTACATTTTCGGCGCAGAGTCACTCGACCAGTGAGCTATTACGCACTCTTTAAATGATGGCTGCTTCTAAGCCAACATCCTGGTTGTCTTTGCAACTCCACATCCTTTCCCACTTAACACACACTTGGGGACCTTAGCTGATGGTCTGGGCTGTTTCCCTTTTGACAATGGATCTTAGCACTCACTGTCTGACTCCCGGTTATAAGTCTATGGCATTCGGAGTTTGACTGAGCTTGGTAACCCTTGGCGGGCCCCGCACCCAATCAGTGCTCTACCTCCACGACTCTTAACACCGAGGCTAGCCCTAAAGCTATTTCGGGGAGAACCAGCTATCTCCGAGTTCGATTGGAATTTCTCCGCTACCCCCACCTCATCCCCGCATTTTTCAACATGCGTGGGTTCGGGCCTCCAGTGCGTGTTACCGCACCTTCACCCTGGACAGGGGTAGATCACACGGTTTCGGGTCTACGTCCACGTACTAAGTCGCCCTATTCAGACTCGCTTTCGCTGCGGCTACGGCTCTTCACCTTAACCTTGCACGGGAACGTAACTCGCCGGTTCATTCTACAAAAGGCACGCCATCACCCATAGATCGGGCTCTGACTTCTTGTAAGCACACGGTTTCAGGTTCTATTTCACTCCCCTCCCGGGGTGCTTTTCACCTTTCCCTCACGGTACTGCTTCACTATCGGTCGCTAGGTAGTATTTAGCCTTACCAGATGGTCCTGGCGGATTCATACGGGATTTCACGTGCCCCGCACTACTCGGGATCCGTCTCGGAGAGAACAGACTTTCAATTACAGGGCTTTTACCTTCTATGGCGGGCCTTTCCAGACCTCTTCGTTTAATCGGTTCCTTTGTAACTCCATGTGAGACGTCCCACAACCCCAACCAGCAAGCTGATTGGTTTAGGCTATTCCGCTTTCGCTCGCCGCTACTGACGGAATCACTTTTGTTTTCTCTTCCTGAGGGTACTTAGATGTTTCAGTTCCCCTCGTCTGTCTCTTCACACCCTATGTATTCAGATGTGAGTGACTGGCTATTACACCAGCCGGGTTTCCCCATTCGGACATCCCCGGATCAAAGCTTGCTTACAGCTCCCCGAAGCATTTCGTTGTTCGCCACGTCCTTCGTCGACTCCTAGCGCCTAGGCATCCTCCGTGTGCTCTTAGTAGCTTAACCA
>NZ_MSZX01000022.1 GCF_002021565.1 Paenibacillus selenitireducens
STRCSSATNDATACTNTRYCHNAGCDCGATCATGCGATCAAATCGTGTATCCGGTCTTAGCTACCGTTTCCGGTAGTTATCCCAGTCTTACAGGCAGGTTGCCTACGTGTTACTCACCCGTCCGCCGCTAAGTTATCCCCGAAGGAATAACTCCGCTCGACTTGCATGTATTAGGCACGCCGCCAGCGTTCGTCCTGAGCCAGGATCAAACTCTCCATTAAAGTGTTTGACTTGCTCATTTAAAACTAACTGACAAGAACATAAATGTTCTTTATTTAATGCTTTAATTCACTCGTTGTTCAGTTTTCAAAGATCAATTCTCGTGAAAGTTTTCTATCGAAAACCCTCATCTTTTGTCGTCGTTTGTCTCAGCGGCGACTTTTATAATATATCACATTCGCTCACCTTTTTGCAAGTCTTTTTTTTAAGTTTTTTTTCAAAAGCTTTATTTGAAAGACTTTGCAAATGACTTACGTCAAAAGCGGAACGAGAAATAATGTATCATGAATCCCATTGTTAAGTCAACACTTTTTTTTATTGTTTTTTAGGGACAGGCAGTTGACGGTTACGAACATACTTCGAAAGCTCTCTTGGTGAAGCAAAACGAGCATACATCCGAAATATCGTTTTATAGCGATTTGCAATCGCATGTCTAATTTCATATTCCAAACGAGAGTCACTAAGATCAAACAGCATCTCGTCTAATTCTTTGCGCAATACATAATCAAGCTCTTTACATTCTTTCTCGTTGAATAATAACCCTAACATAGTTGGTACTGCCTCCTTCGTTGTATGCCGCATTCATTAGTGGATTGATAGCTATTCCTTCTACATCTTGTAACGAAGATTAACTCCGCTTTAATGTTATGCTCATAATTTGGAAATTTTATGATGGGCGGATTAGGAAATTATTTTGCAGACGAATATCTCCTTGGTACGAGCATACATTTAAGTAAACAAGCAAGGACACGTCCTACAATAAGGAAAGGGGCATACGAATTTATGAATTTCTATGTGTTCAACGGCAAGAAAATTAAACGCTACTTCTTCACGTTTGTTGCATTGGTGTTTGCAGTTGGGGTTATCTATGTAGAAAGCGACAATATTACGGTATTCTCTGAAGGCTCCCCATCCGCCGTGTATAGTGTCCCTACGGAGAAGAAGGTTGTAGCTCTCACATTTGACATCAGCTGGGGAGACAAACGCACCGAGCCCATTCTTAAAATTCTTGAGGAAAAAGGGTTAAACAAGGCAACGTTCTTCTTATCCTCACCGTGGAGTAAAACCCATACGGACTTAGTCAAAAAGATCGCTGACTCCGGTTATGAAATCGGCAGCCATGGGCATAAGCACGTCAACTACAGCAGTCTTAGTGATGAAGAAATTCAGAAGCAGATTAAAACAGCACATGGTATTTTAACCGAATTAACCGGTAAAACCCCAAATTTGATCCGTATGCCGAATGGGGACTTTGATAAACGGGTTCTCCGCATTGCCAACAATCTGAACTATAAAGTCATTCAGTGGGATACAGATTCGTTGGACTGGAAAAACCCAGGAGTTGATAATATCGTAAACCGCGTTGTAAATAATGCACATCCAGGCGATATCATTCTGATGCACGCAAGTGACTCCTGCAAAGAAACCCATCTAGCTCTCCCTGCTATTATCGATCAACTTCGCGCAAAAGGATATGAATTTGTCACCGTATCGGAGTTGCTTAATCAGACGGATATCAAAGGTAATCCAGTTAAGGATCAATCAACTGTTCATCAACACATCGATCCCGTTGGCAGTATGTAATCCCATAGTTATACAAATCAGCGCCTTCTTCCCATTTTTAGGGAGGATGGCGTTTTTTGTTGTTATTTATTCAATAACCATATAGATGCAACATAAATCATTTTTGTTCCTGGCATACTACAGGAGTAACAGTCTACGGAAGGAGACATTCCGAATGCGAATAGTATATGTAACCAAATTTATTCTCGTCTGTACATTAACCTTGATGTTAGCAGCCTGCGGTTCGGATCAATCTGGTCAATCCGCCCAACCGGACTATAAAGAAATGAAAACCATGGTGATCGACATCCTCAAGACGGATGAAGCTCAAAAAGCCATTGAACAATCCAGTGGATCCAGCGGCAGCTCGCAGATGCAGATGTTAAGCTCTCCTACAGGAAAAGAACAAATCCGTTCAGCCGTAAAAGACACCTTAACTTCTCCCGACTACAGCAAAGAAATGCAAAAAATCATGACAGACCCTAAGTTTGCGGGTGAATTCGCAACTGCCATCAATAAAGATAACAAGAAAATTCATAAGGAATTGATAAAGGACCCCACTTATCAAGCGTCTGTAGCAGATATTCTGAAATCACCAGACGTTCAAAAATCGTACCTGGACCTAACCAAGACACCTGAATTCCGTAAACAGATCATGGCGGTTGTGAAAGAATCCATGTCCAGCCCTCTATTCAAAATGCAAGTCATGGAATTATTAACAAAAGTCGTGCAAGAGGAACTCCAACCGAAGGAAAGTGGTCAAAAAGGTGGAAAACAAGGCCAATCCTCTGGTGGAGGCGGTGGCGGTAGTAGCGGCGGTGGCGAAGGCGGCGGCGGTGGTGGCGGTAGTAGCGGTGGTAGTAGCGGCAGTTAACATCCAAGTTCATCACAAAAGGTTGAGCAAATTGCTCAACCTTTTTTTCATTCGTATTTACGTATAATTTGCTGGGCAATGTCATTATAGATTTGTCCCGTAGGAGTCGAGTCTTTATATACCGAAGGCGAAAAATCAGCCTCAGATGGGTGATTGTCCGGTGCCCCTAATGGTATTTGAGCTAATAAATCACAGTTAAGGGATTCAGCCAACCTTGCGCCGCCTCCACGACCAAACACATAATCTTTTTGACCACAATCGCTGCACTCATAATAAGCCATATTTTCAATGACGCCGATAATCTCATGTTTGGTATGAATGGCCATGGTGCCTGCTCTAGCCGCGACGAACGCTGCCGTTGCATGAGGTGTCGTTACGATAATCTCTTGGCTCTGCGGAAGCATTTGATGTACATCCAAGGCAATATCACCGGTACCTGGAGGTAAGTCTAATAACATGTAATCAAGATCTCCCCAGTTCACTTCCTGGAAGAAATTACGGAGCATCTTCCCAAGCATAGGTCCACGCCATACGATGGGAGCATTATCTTCAACGAAGAAGCCCATAGAGATAACTTTTACGCCAAATCGCTCAATCGGGATAACACGGTCATCTACAATTTGAGGACGTTCTTCAATTCCCATCATGTCAGGTATGCTGAAGCCATAGATGTCTGCATCAATAATTCCAACCTTACAACCCTGGCGTGCTAAAGCTGCAGCAATATTCACAGTCACGGTTGATTTGCCAACGCCACCCTTCCCACTTGCAATGGCAATGAACTTGGTGTCTGAGGTTAACAATGAGTTGCTCTCTAGACCAGCTCCATGTCCTTGCGGTTGCGTTGGAGGTTCAGTATGTTGTTGATTGTGTTCTGTCGCTGCTTGATGGCCTAAGCCAGCTTCTAAGCGCTCACGTTCAGACATCGCACGAAATCGAATATGGATGTCTTTAACCCCAGACTGACTCAGTAGCTCCCGAATTTCACGCTCTAATTGGAACCGGTGCTGCTCTTGTTCCGAGGCGGTTACAACGGTCAACGAAACCCTGTCTTCCTTGGCAACGATATCTCGAATAAAATGATGCTCTACAATACTCTGTCCCGTTACCGGATCCACAATATCTTTTAATGCTTCAAGGACTTGTTCTCTAGCCACCATGAATGCTTAGCACCTCAACTTATCAAATGTCATAACTTCCAATCTATTATAGCATAACTTTTCCCACTATTTGCTTATCTGTTCCCCTGAAATGTAGCGTAAGACTCCTGTATAGATAGCAGCAGAAACTTTGCGCTGATACTGCTCGTCTGCAAGCAGCACCGACTCTTGTGGATGCGAAAGAAAGCCCACTTCTACCAGAGCCGTTGGAATTTGTAAGGATTTGAGAAGAAAAACATTCGTCGTGACAATCTTGGCAACTCGATCCGTATTTTCTAAATTTCGCTTCATCTCAGCTTGGATCAACGTAGCCAGCTTTTTATTATCAGGATGATTGGAGGTAAAAAAAGTCTGCGCTCCACTCCAACGATTCGATGGAAAGCTGTTCATATGAATACTAATCAATAAATCCACTTTCTTTTGTTCTATCAACTCAACACGTCGATGCAAGTCCTCGGTCTTCCGTTTCTTCAGCGCTGTCGTTCCATCTTTCGCTAGATCGTAATCCCCTTCTCTCGTCAAGTAAACAACTGCACCTGCTTGCTGCAAGTAATCTCGCAAATACAACGCAATCGCGAGATTAATATCCTTCTCGATGACTCCTTGTTTACTTACCGCCCCTCCATCAGGGCCGCCATGGCCTGCATCAATCGCGATCACTTTGCCGGATAAAGGCAATGTCCAATAAGTCCACGTCCTTGTAGATGGCACCTCATATGTAAGAATAATCGCCAACAGGACCAGTAGGCAACCGGCGATGATCCATTTCCTAAAATCGCGAAGTTGAATGAAGATCACTCTCCTTCTTCGCTGCTCCCTGTTTTTCCCCATAAAAAAACCACCTCGTTTTCCATACAGACTCTAATCATCTATATGGGACAAGGTGGACATTTATACCTTAAATTGTAACTTGACTCGCCATACCTTCAATTAATATTTCAGCAACAGCCGGTCGCGTAAATTCAGGTGGCGGACATACCCCATCACGAAGTAATGCGCGGACTTTGGTACCGGATAATGTTAAATGATCTTCTTTGGGATGAGGACATGTTTTGCTAGACGCCATGTTTCCGCATGTTGTACAGAAAAAGCTGTGTTCAAAGAATAACAACGTAATGCCCAGCTCTTCTTGTTTGAAGTTACTGAATATCTCCTGTGCCTCGTAGGTACCATAATAATCACCGACTCCTGCATGATCACGGCCGACAATGAAATGCGTACACCCGAAATTTTTGCGTACCATGGCATGAAAAATAGCTTCTCTTGGCCCCGCATAACGCATAGCTGCAGGAAATACACCTAGGAACGTGCGATCAGCTGGATAGTAGTTCGCAAGAAGCGCTACATAACTGCGCATACGGATGTCTGCAGGAACATCATCAGACTTCGTCTCACCAACGAGTGGGTTCAAGAACAATGCATCTACGATCTCCATCGCACTTTTCTGAATATATTCATGTGCACGATGTACAGGATTCCGCGTCTGGAAGCCAACAACCGTCCGCCACCCCTTCTCCGCAAAAATGCGACGGGTCTCAACAGGATCGTAATAGAACTCGCGGAACTTCTCAGGCTGCGGACGATTCAGTACGATTATTTCGCCGCCAACATACGTATTCGAACGCTCTAGAAGCTTCTGTACGCCGGGATGAGCATTGTCATCGGTTTTAAAGACCTTCACAGCTTCATAAGACTGATCTACGGTATACAAGCTATTTATATCAATCGTACCGTAAATGAGGCCATCTTGATCGCCTATGAGGGCTACCTTCTGACCAATTGTCAACTGTGCGGCCTGCACCTCATCGATTGCTAATGTAATCGGGATACTCCAGACTGTTCCATCAGCTAATCGCATTTGATCTACGACAGAACGGTAATCGGCTTCATTCATAAAACCTTTCAAGGGTGAAAAGGCGCCAACGCCGATCAAATCAAGATCCGAGATCGTCCATGTATTAATTCGAATGGAAGGCAATGATTTCGCTTGCCCAAGCAAACGCTCACGCTCATCGCCAATTACGACACGATTAATTAATTCTCCGCCATGCGGTTGAATAGTTGTCATCACACGATCCTCCTCCTATCTTTACTTATGCAAACCGCACTCGGTCTTCTCGTTACCAGACCAACGTCCGGCACGAGGATCCTCACCAGGCATAACTTGGCGCGTACAGTACTCACAGCCGATACTAGGGTAATAGTTATCATGCAATGGGTTATAAATCACATCGTTCTCTCGTATATAATTCCATACCTCTTCTGTTGTCCAACTCGCTATCGGATTAAATTTCATCAATCCAAATTTGTAGTCATACTCAATTTTCTTCGCATTAGCACGGGTAGGGGCTTGATCCCGGCGTATTCCAGTGATCCAAGCTTCGTATTTGCCAAGAATTTCGGTTAATGGCTCCACTTTTCGAATATTACAGCATGTGTTCGGCTCCGATTTCCACAGTTCTTCACCATATTTTTCAGCTTGCTCAACAGGTGTTAACTTCGGAAAAGCACGAACAAACTCCAAATTATAATGCTTAGCAATACGATCTCTCGTCTCATACGTCTCTTGAAAGTGAAAATCTGTGTCTAGATAAAAAATATCTGTCTTCGGACTGATCTTCTGTAACATATCAACTAAAACGACATCTTCCGCACCAAAACTGCATGCAAAGGTCATGTTCGGAAAGGTCGTTACCGCCCATTCAATGATTTCTTGCGGAGTGGCATGTTCAAGCTCTTCTGCTTTTTTCAGCACGAGCTGTTCTTTTTCAAGCAGGTTCATAAGTATACTCCCTTTTCACCGTATTTTAATTCCGAGTAAACATCTATGAATATGTAACTTATATTATAATTCTTTCCAGTTGATTGTCAATTCTTTTTTCAGAAAAATAATGGGCATTTATGCATATGTATTCGCGGAATTATAAAAGGTGAAAAACACAAAAAAACACCTCTCTTGCCAAGGCAAGAAAGGTGTCTGCTTGAAATAGATATTAACGTTTCGAGAATTGTGGCGCGCGACGAGCCGCTTTAAGACCGTATTTTTTACGCTCTTTCATACGAGGGTCACGAGTCAAGAATCCTGCTCTTTTAAGCGATGGACGGAACTCAGGATCTGCTTTAAGCAATGCACGGGAAATACCGTGACGGATTGCGCCAGCTTGACCAGACATACCTCCACCATGAGCGATAACAAGAACATCGTATTTAGCCAATGTTTCTGTTAGGTTCAAAGGTTGTTTTACGATCAATTTCAATGTTTCCAAACCGAAATATTCGTTAATGTCACGTTTATTGATTAAGATGCGTCCTTCACCCGGTACAAGGCGAACACGTGCTACCGAATGTTTACGACGACCTGTACCATAGTATTGTACTTGTGCCATGAAACTGTCCTCCTTTTTTATTAACCGCGAAGTTCGTAAACTTCTGGTTTTTGAGCTGCGTGTGGATGTTCGGAACCTGCATATACTTTTAATTTAAGCTTCATTGTGTTACCAAGACGGTTTTTAGGAAGCATGCCGTGAATAGCGGATTCCAAAACGCGTTCTGGGAACTTTTTAAGCATATCTTGAGCAGAAGTTACTTTCAAACCGCCAGAGTAATGGGAGTGACTGTAGTAGTTCTTGTCAGTCAGTTTTTTACCTGTCAAAACGATTTTCTCTGCATTGATAATTACTACAAAATCTCCTGTATCTACATGTGGAGTAAATTGTGGTTTGTGTTTACCGCGAATCAGGCTAGCAGCTTCAGTCGCAAGACGACCAAGAGTTTTGCCTTCAGCGTCAATGATGTACCATTTACGCTCAACTTCATTTGGCTTCGCCATATATGTGCTACGCATTGAATAGATCCTCCTTATAATTGTCGAAAAACTCATTTCCGATTTATCTCGTTCATCATCATAATCATCATAGTTGTATCAGGTATTTCTAATCGTAATCTTAAATGGGGCTGTGGGAAAGCCATTAAGAAAACACAAGCTTTATCTTACAATATTATAGGCCAAAAAGCAAGCTATTTTTCAATAGATAACTCATTCAAATCATAGCCGACTTCCCATAGCGTAAGACCGTGCGCCACAGCCGTAGGTCCTGCAGCAGAGCGATCTTCCGCAGCAATAATGCCGGGGATATCTTCACTCTTAAACTTGCCTTGACCTACCCGTACTAACGTCCCCATCATAATCCTCACCATATGCTGTAAAAAACCGTTACCGGTCACATAGGTGTGTATGATGCCTTGGTCTCTGGTACCTGGAATCGCTGAGCTTACATCGTGTTCCATCCACGCTTTGTAAATCGTGCGAACATGACTTGCCTTCGTCGATTTGCGCGATGCAAATGAAGTATAGTCGAACGTCCCTACCATATGCGATAGCGCTGTGCGCATCTCTTCGATGTCCAGTTTCGTAGGATGATGAAATTCATAAGCGCGATTAAAGACATCGGGAAAAGCGTTCGCGTTGATCGTATAGCGGTATGTCTTCCAATGCGCGCTGTGGCGTGAATGGAATGACAAAGGTACTTCCTGAGCGGACCTGATGACAATGTCATTAGGAAGACGTGTATTCAACGCAAGACACCAACGCTCAATAGGAATAGAAGATTGCGTCTCAAAATTGAAAACCTGAGCCCTTGCGTGTACACCGGCATCGGTACGACCAGAAGCAATAATCTTCACCGTCTCCCCCGTTAACGCATGGATCGAGGCTTCAATATAATCTTGAATGGTATTCTCGCCAGGTTGTGTCTGAAACCCGTGATAACGCGTTCCATCATAGCTGACGACCATAAAGAGATTACGCATTGGATCCCCTCCCCCGATGTTGATGTAATGCATTGCTGCGAAGCTTAGAACGCTGCGAGGTTTGCTTCGTAGAACAAAGAGCTGCGAAGCAGTCGCTGCCCACAAGAGGGTGTTCCACTTCGAAGCATAGAACGCTACCAAAGGTAGTCGTTCCCATTCAATGGTGTTGCTCCGAAGCACAAGAACGCTGCAAAGCAGTCGTTCTCCCTCAAGCATTTCCTCTTCGAAGCATAGAACGCTACCGAAGGTAGTCGTTCTCCCTCAAAAAAGTTGCTGGCAGCACGAGCAGAAAGCGTGTCCAGCTAAGAGCTGGACAGTAGCGCTCCCTATGAGCCCCCGTAACTCCCCAGCATTCCCGCACGACTTCAAGCGTGTCCTGTAAACCTAAGCCGGTGCCGCAAGGCAATCGGTTTAGGTTTACAGGACAGACGCGTTCCCCCACCAAACCCCGCCATCGAAGCACCAAAAGCACCTCAATGAGCGACAGTTCCGGGAGTCCAGAGGGTGGAACCCTCTGGGGTCCACCTTCCTGAGGAGGAAGGGGGATTTAGGGGGATGGTCGTCCAGCATAAAAGAAAAAAGGGTTTGATCAGAACCCGAAGATTCTGTCCACCCTTTCTCATTGGTCAATTAAGCGCGATCCACTAGTTCTAAATAAACCATAGGTGCTGAGTCTCCACGACGAGGCCCTAGTTTAAGAATACGAGTGTATCCACCTGGACGCTCCGAGTAACGAGTGGCTAATTCTGAGAACAATTTTTGAATTGCATCTTGCTCACCGTTAATCGTTTCGCGACGAACGAATGCTGCTACTTGGCGGCGTGCACTAAGATCACCACGTTTTGCTTTCGTAATCAGCTTTTCAGCGATCGAACGAACTTCTTTAGCTTTCGCTTCAGTCGTTTGAATGCGCTCATATAAGAACAAGTCAGTAACCAAGTCACGGAACAATGCTTTACGTGCGCTAGAGTCACGACCTAACTTTTGGTATGCCATGTATTTCCCCTCCTTCGCTTGCAAAAATCTAGTTTAGTCTTCCATTCGTAAACCCAAACCAAGTTCTTCGAGTTTCTCTTGTACTTCTTCCAAAGATTTGCGTCCGAGGTTACGGACTTTCATCATATCTTCTTCCGTTTTCGTAATCAACTCTTGAACGGTATTGATTCCAGCGCGTTTCAGGCAGTTATAAGAACGAACGGAAAGATCTAGTTCTTCGATAGTCATCTCCAGAACTTTTTCTTTCTTATCTTCTTCTTTTTCAACCATGATTTCCGCATCTTTCGCTTCGTCCGTTAATCCTACGAAGAGCATCAAATGCTCAGTTAAGATTTTCGCACCTAAGCTCACTGCTTCTTCAGGTCGAATACTTCCATCAGTCCACACTTCGAGGGTCAGCTTGTCATAATTCGTTACTTGCCCAACGCGAGTGTTCTCAACTGTATAGTTGACGCGAGAAATTGGCGTGTAGATCGAATCCACAGGGATCACACCGATTGGTTGATCTTCTGATTTATTCTTATCTGCTTGCACATAACCGCGGCCACGATTTGCAAAGATACGCATATGCAAACGTGAACCTGGCGACAATGTCGCAATGTGAAGATCTGGGTTCAAGATTTCAACATCGCTATCAGCGCGAATGTCTCCAGCTGTTACCGGACCCTCACCTTCCGCATCAATTTCCAACACTTTCTCTTCGTCGGAATGAATTTTAAGCGATAGGCCTTTTAAGTTTAGAATGATTTCCGTAACGTCTTCAATAACGCCCGGAATCGTTGAGAACTCGTGTAACACGCCGTCGATTTGAACAGAGGTTACAGCAGCACCCGGTAACGAAGACAATAGAATACGACGCAAGGAGTTACCAAGCGTAGTACCATATCCACGTTCCAATGGTTCTACAACGAACTTTCCGTAAAGACCCTCTTCATTAAGGTCTACGGTTTCTATTTTCGGCTTTTCGATTTCAATCACTGAATTACCCTCCTTCAAAACGTCGCTCCGTTTGAAACCTTATTTTCAGTCGAATCATGTAGTATGCCTAAACAACCATTATTTACAAGTTGATAGTATTTTATACCACATTAAGGTCTGCCACTAGACACGACGACGTTTTGGCGGGCGGCATCCGTTATGCGGGATAGGAGTAACGTCTTTGATCATGTTAACTTCCAAGCCAGCTGCTTGCAAAGAGCGGATTGCCGCTTCGCGACCAGCGCCTGGACCTTTAACCATAACCTCAACAGCTTTCATCCCGTGTTCCATTGCTGCTTTAGCTGCAGATTCTGCTGCCATTTGAGCTGCGAACGGAGTACTTTTACGCGATCCTTTAAAACCAAGACCACCTGAGCTCGCCCAAGAAATTGCATTTCCGTGCGGATCAGTAATCGTTACGATCGTGTTGTTGAACGTAGAACGAATATGAGCAACGCCGGATTCAATATTTTTGCGATCACGACGTTTCGTACGTACGACTTTTTTCGGTTTAGCCATGTCTGTTATCCTCCCTTCTTATTTCTTTTTATTCGCTACAGTACGACGAGGACCTTTACGCGTACGAGCGTTAGTTTTTGTACGTTGTCCACGAACAGGTAATCCACGACGGTGACGAACACCACGGTAGCAACCAATTTCGATTAAACGTTTAATATTCAAGCTAATTTCACGACGAAGGTCACCTTCAACCTTGATCGTTTTGTCGATTGTTTCACGAAGTTTACTAACTTCGTCCTCTGTTAAGTCGCGAACACGAGTGTTCACATCAATGCCTGTTGTGCTCAAAATTTTCTGGGAAGTTGTTCTTCCGATACCGAAAATATAAGTTAAGGCGATCTCAACGCGCTTATCACGTGGCAAATCCACACCAGCTATACGTGCCATTTTACGCTACACCCCCTTCTTAACCCTGTTTTTGTTTGTGCTTAGGATTTTCGCAAATTACCATCACGTTACCTTTGCGACGAATGACTTTGCATTTTTCGCAAATTGGTTTTACAGAAGGTCTCACCTTCATGTTAATTACCTCCTAAAAGTTTCTGTGACAGAAACTGTTTTCCACGTTATAGATCATCGACCTATTTGCGGTACGTTATACGACCTCTGGATAAATCATAAGGTGATAACTGTATGACCACTTTGTCTCCTGTCAGGATACGAATGAAGTGCATCCGCAGCTTACCGGAAACGTGGGCAAGAATTTGATGACCATTCTCGAGTTCAACTTTAAACATTGCATTCGGCAACGGTTCAATAACCGTTCCTTCAACTTCAATGACATCTTCTTTGGCCACAGTTATTCTCCTTTCTCAACATGAATTGCGGTGGTCTCGATAAACTTGGAAATTGCGAACCGCAACTTCCCGTTCGTTACCCGTCCGCTCTCGTCTAAACTATTTACAACTTCACTGCTAATCGTAGGCTGCAATTGCAAATGAATCAGGTTCTTCTTTTTCGGTTGATCAAACTTACGTTTGTCCCCATCTGCAAGGAGTACGAACTTGGAATCCACGATTCCGACGATAACCGCATATTGTCCAGCGTCCCGACCTCGTATAATTTGAACGAATTGACCGATTTGTGGGTTTTGATTGTTATTCACGTTCATCACCTACACATCCAGTTTCGTGAAAATCTCGAAGCCATCTTCTGTTACAGCAACGGTGTGTTCGAAGTGAGCACATATATCGCCGTTCAACGTCACGACCGTCCAATTATCTTGTAACGTCTTCACATAACGTTCGCCCGCAATAACCATCGGTTCAATGGCCAAGACCATGCCTGGTTTGAGCCGCGGTCCGCGATCGGGAATACCATAGTTCGGAATTTGTGGTTCTTCATGTAGGCTTTCACCGATTCCATGCCCGACATATTCACGAACAACTGAAAAACCGGCATCTTCAATGCAACGTTGAATCGCGTATGAAATTGTATATAAACGAACATCCGGTTTGACTAGTGCGAGTCCAGCATAGAGAGATTGCTCCGTTACCTCTAAGAGTTTCTTAGCGGCATCCGTAACTTCACCTACAGGATAAGTCCATGCGGAATCTCCGTGGTATCCTCGATACTGAGCACCGATGTCAATACTTATGATGTCGCCTTCGTTTAATTTCCGATTGCCGGGTATGCCATGAACCAACTCTTCATTGACTGAAGCGCATATGCTGCCAGGAAAACCATTATAGCCTTTGAAAGAAGGTGTAGCATGCTGACTGCGAATATAGTTCTCCGCGATAGCGTCTAACTCTCGAGTCGTTATACCAGGTTGAACCGATTGTTTCATCAAGCGATGCGTTTCCGCAACAATTCTCCCTGCTTCCTTCATAAAGCCTAATTCCACTTCAGACTTGCAAATGATCATTACGTCTAACCCCTCAGTAATGATACGATTTCCTTCGATACCGTATCAATTTCTTTCTCCCCATCCACTTGGCGAAGCAACCCTTTAGCTTCATAGTAAGCTAATAACGGTGCCGTTTTGTTGATATACTCATCAAGACGCGTACCCACTTTTTCTTCCGAGTCGTCCGAACGTTGGTACAATTCACCGGAGCATTTATCGCATACTCCTTCTTGTTGTGGCGGATTGAAAATAACATGGTAGGTAGCTCCGCATGATTTGCAGATGCGACGACCTGTTAGGCGTGCCAACAGCAAATCCCGATCTACCTTAAGGTCAATGACATGATCGAGTTTACGATTCATCGACGTTAAGATATCATCCAAAGCTTCAGCTTGAGAAAGTGTTCTAGGAAACCCATCTAGTAGGAAACCTTTCTCACAATCCTCTTGTTGCAGCCTTTCACGAACGATTCCAATCGTCACATCATCGGGTACAAGCAAACCTTGATCAATATATTCTTTGGCTTTGATACCAATTGGAGTACCTTGCTTCATCGCCAAACGAAATGCATCGCCTGTCGAAATGTGGGGAACACCGAATTCATTGACAATACGTTCAGCCTGCGTTCCTTTTCCTGCCCCAGGAGGCCCCATGAAAAGAATGTTCATTGAATATCCTCCTCCTCTTAACGAAGAAACAGCACAATAGGTGCCTAATCGAGTTCCGGAAAGGGCCTCGAGTCGGAACCTATTGACTATTTGTTAATGAAACCTTTGTAATGGCGTTTCATTAATTGGCTTTCGATTTGCTTCATCGTATCCAAAGCAACCCCAATAACGATCAGTAGGGATGTACCCCCGATTTGTACGGATTTAGGCAATCCAGCCAGTGCTCCGAAAAATACAGGAAGAATCGAAACTGCCGCCAAGAAGATCGCACCAGATAACGTAATTCTCGACATGACTTTCGTCAAGTACGATGAAGTCGGTTTACCTGGTCGGATACCAGGAATGTATCCACCGTTCTTTTTCATTTGGTCTGCCATCTGAACCGGATTAATCTGTACAAATGTATAGAAGAACGTAAATCCGATGATCATTAGGACATACAACACCATACCGAGCGGTTTGTCATGCGAAAAGTTCTGAATCGTCCATTGCGACCAAGCTTTATCTGCCCAGAATTGCGCTATTGTAACTGGGAACATTAGAAGCGAGGATGCGAAGATTACCGGAATAACCCCTGCGCCATTCACTTTTAATGGAATGTGTGTATTTTGTCCGCCGTACATTTTGTTCCCTACAACACGCTTCGCATATTGTACTGGAATTTTACGCACACCTTGTTGGATATAAATAACACCCACAATAACCACGAGGATTACAAGCAAAATCAAAATAACTTTTGCAAAACTATAGAATAGGTTCGCAGTAGCATCTGAAAACTCTGCTGTGTAAATTTCGCGCATCATTTCTGGAAATCTTGCGACGATACCCGCGAAGATCAGAATTGATATCCCATTACCGATACCCTTTTCCGTAATCTGCTCACCGAGCCACATTAGGAAGGAAACACCGGCTGTCAAAACAATGGCAATAACTAGATAAGTGACCAAGGTTGCATCAGGAACCATTTTGTAGCTGTACAACCGGTTAAACCCGATTGCTGTACCGTATGCTTGGATCAGACCAAGTATTACGGTACCATAACGAGTGATTTGCGCGAGTTTACGTTTACCAAGCTCGCCTTCTTTGGCCCATTCCGCAAATTTCGGAATGACATCCATCGACAGTAACTGTACGATGATGGATGCTGTGATATATGGCATAATCCCGAGAGCAAAGATAGAAAAGTGAAACAATGCGCCACCAGAGAACGTGTTCAGCAAGCCGAACAAATCCGCACCCTGTTGGTTAGTCATTGTAAAAACCGATTTATCTACACCAGGAACTGGAATAAAAGCACCGATGCGATAAACGATCAAAATCATTAAAGTAAACAAGATTTTTTTTCTAAGGTCTACCACTCGCCATATATTGGACAGCGTTTTAAACATTAGATCACCTCGGTTTTACCGCCGGCAGCCTCGATTTTCTCTACCGCAGATTGAGAGAACTTATTTGCTTTAACAGTGAGTTTTACAGTAACTTCACCGTTTCCTAGAACCTTAATTCCAGCCATAGGATTTTTAACAATACCGCTTTCCATAAGGACTTCTGGAGTTACTTCAGTACCTTCTGCAAAGTTGTTAAGTTCCTCGATGTTCACGATCGCAAACTCTTTACGAGTAGGGTTGTTAAAGCCGCGTTTAGGCAAGCGACGATATAGTGGGTTTTGTCCACCCTCGAAGCCAGGACGTACGCCACCGCCGGAGCGAGAGTTTTGACCTTTATGACCACGACCAGATGTCTTACCCGTACCGCTCGAAGTACCGCGACCTACGCGTTTACGTTCTTTGCGGGAACCTGGAGAAGAAACAAGCTCATGTAACTTCATCGTTCGTTGCACCTCCTTCATATTTCTACAGCAAAATTATATCTTAAGCTTCGACTTCTGTAACAGAAATCAAATGGCTAACTTGGTTAACCATTCCACGAATCGCCGGGCTATCGTTATGAACAACAGTTTGGTTGATTTTACGCAAACCTAGACTGTTGACAGTTTTACGTTGTGTTTCCGGACGACCGATCAAACTGCGTACGAGGGTAACTTGTAATTTAGCCAACGTGAATCCCTCCTTAACCTAACAGTTCTTCTACGGTTTTACCGCGCAATTTAGCAACATCTTCAGCACGTTTCAGACGAGACAAGCCTTCAAGTGTTGCATTCACCATGTTCATGGAGTTCGAAGAACCTAAGGATTTTGTTAAAATATCGCCTACACCAGCAAGCTCAAGAACCGCACGAACCGGTCCGCCTGCAATAACTCCAGTACCTTCAGATGCTGGTTTCAAAAGCACATGGCCTGCACCGAATTTACCGTTAACAAGGTGAGGAATGGTTGTTCCTACGAAAGGAACATGGATCAGGTTTTTCTTAGCATCTTCGATACCTTTGCGAATCGCATCAGGTACTTCAGAAGCTTTACCGATTCCAGCGCCAACCCAACCTTTGCCGTCGCCGACAACTACTAGCGCACTAAAGCTGAAACGGCGTCCGCCTTTTACAACTTTCGCTACGCGATTAATATTTACAACTTTTTCAGTTAGTTCTAAAGTGTTCGGATCTACACGCAAGTCGTTTACCTCCTTATTTATTGATTAGAATTCAAGACCTGCTTCGCGAGCTGCGTCAGCTAATGCTTGAATCCGTCCATGATACAAATAACCGCCACGATCGAAAACAACTTGCACATGTCCAGCTTCTTTCGCACGTTTAGCGACTAATTCGCCAACTTTGCGAGCTGCTTCAACGTTACCGCCGTTACCGATTTGACCTTGTAATTCTTTATCCATTGTGGAAGCTGCAGCAACAGTTTTTCCAGTTACATCATCGATCAATTGTGCGTACACATGTTTTGCCGAACGGAAAACGCTCAAACGAGGACGCGCTGTAGTTCCTTCAATTTTTTTACGAACACGAAGGTGTCTTTTCAAACGAGCTTTGTTTTTATCTGCTTTGGTAATCATGCCTTTGTTTCACTCCCTTCTGTCTGCCAATCAACCAGGATGGTTGTCTAAGCTACACGTAAAAGATCATGGATCTTATTTCTTCTTACCAGCTTTACCTTCTTTACGGATAATACGTTCACCTTCGTACTTAATACCTTTACCTTTGTAAGGTTCTGGTTCACGAACGGAACGGATTTTCGCAGCATAAGCACCTACGCGCTCTTTGTCGATCCCTTTAACGATAATTTTCGTGTTGGATGGAACTTCGAACTCGATGCCAGCTTCTGGTGTAATCTCAACTGGGTGAGAGTAACCAACGTTAAGAACAACTTTATCACCGGATTTATTTGCACGGTAACCTACGCCGACTAACTCAAGGGATTTCGAGAATCCTTCAGTTACACCACTAACCATGTTAGAGATGATACTGCGAGTCGTTCCGTGTAATGAACGGTGAACTTTATTATCAGAAGGACGAACAACCGTGATCACGTTCTCCTCAACAGATACTTGAATATCTTTGTGGTATTCACGAGTTAATGTTCCTTTAGGTCCTTTAACTGTAATGACGCTATTATCCAAAGTGACATCAACGCCACTTGGTACTGTAATTGGTTTGCGACCAATACGAGACATGTGTTACACCTCCTAACTTTGCGGTATTATTACCAAACGTAGCAGACAACTTCTCCGCCGGATTTAGATTGACGAGCTTCTTTATCAGTCATAACTCCCTTAGAAGTGGAGATAATCGCGATACCTAGTCCGCCCAATACGCGAGGAACTTCATTGCTCTTCGTGTATACGCGTAGACCTGGTTTACTGATTCTTTTCAAGCCAGTGATGACACGCTCACTGTTCGGGCCGTATTTCAAGAAAATACGGATAATCCCTTGTTTGTTATCTTCGATGTATTCTGCATCACGGATAAAGCCTTCACGCTTAAGGATTTCAGCGATTTGCTTCTTAATAGTCGAAGCAGGCATTTCAACCGTCTCATGACGCACTACGTTCGCATTGCGAATACGTGTAAGCATATCTGCAATCGGATCTGACATAACCATAAGTGTAAACCTCCTTCCCGTTATAGGGTGATTACCAACTTGCTTTTTTAACGCCAGGGATCTGGCCTTTATACGCTAATTCGCGGAAACAAATCCGGCAAATTTTGAATTTTTGTAATACGGAATGTGGACGACCACAACGCTCACAACGTGTGTAAGCACGTACTTTGTATTTCGGTGTGCGTTGTTGTTTAACTTTCATCGAAGTTTTTGCCACTTAATTTTGCACCTCCTGCAAACTTGTTCACCAAGTTATCCTCTAAAGGATTATTTTACGAAAGGCATGCCAAGTTGTGTTAACAACTCGCGGGACTCTTCGTCAGTTTTTGCTGTAGTAACGATAACGATATCCATACCACGTACTTTATCAACTTTATCGTACTCGATCTCTGGGAAAATCAACTGTTCTTTCAAACCAAGCGTGTAGTTACCGCGACCATCAAATGCTTTGTTCGATACACCGCGGAAGTCACGTACACGAGGAAGTGTAACGTTGAACAATTTGTCTAAGAAGTAGTACATACGCTCACCACGAAGGGTAACTTTCACACCGATTGGCATATTCTCACGAAGTTTGAAACCAGCGATGGATTTCTTCGCGCGAGTGATAACCGGTTTTTGACCAGCGATTAATTGCATGTCCGCAACAGCTGCATCAAGTACTTTGGAGTTGGAGACTGCGTCACCCACACCCATGTTGATAACAACTTTCTCAATCTTCGGTACTTGCATTACCGTCGAATAGTTGAATTTTTGCATTAACGCTGGCGTAATTTCATTTAAGAAACGTTCTTTCATTCTTACTGCCATGTTACATGGACCTCCTTTCCATCAAAAGTGGATTAGTCAATAACTTCTCCGGATTTTTTCGCAACGCGAACTTTTTTACCGTTATCCAACACTTTGTATCCGATACGTGTTACGCCGCCGCTCTTCGGATCCACGTGCATGACGTTCGAAACGTGGACTGGAGCTTCTTGCTCAATGATACCGCCTTGTGGATTCGCTTGAGATGGCTTCGCATGTTTTTTGACCATGTTTACACCTTCCACAAGAACGCGGTTTTCACGAGGATATGCTGCGATAACGCGGCCTTTTTTGCCTTTATCTTTACCGGAAATAACAATAACAGTGTCGTCTTTTTTCACGTGCAATTTATTGTTATGAGACTCGAGAACTTTCTTTAATCTCGGCATTTAGTTACACCTCCTGTTTCTTGCAACAAGCAAGTCTATCTGTTCATGTCCCTTAATAGAGGGAATTAGATTACTTCAGGAGCCAAGGAAACGATTTTCATGAAGTCTTTGTCGCGAAGTTCGCGAGCAACAGGTCCGAAAATACGAGTTCCGCGTGGTCCTTTATCGTCCTTAACAACAACCGCTGCATTCTCGTCAAATGCGATGTAAGAACCGTCTTTACGACGAACAGAACGCTTCGTACGTACGATAACAGCTTTTACAACATCACCCTTTTTGACAACGCCGCCTGGTGTTGCTTGTTTTACAGAACATACAATTACGTCACCGATGTGGCCGACACGACGTCCTGTGCCACCTAATACACGGATACACATTAATTCTTTTGCACCAGAGTTGTCAGCGACAGCCAAACGTGTAAATGGTTGAATCATTCGAATTTCCTCCTTTCGGGAAAATGACCCGTCCTTAGATGATTACTGCTTCTTCAACAATCTCAACGAGTCTCCAGCGTTTATCTTTCGAAATTGGACGAGTTTCCATGATTTTCACAGTATCGCCAATTTTAGCTTGATTGTTCTCATCATGCGCTTTAAATTTTTTCGTGTATTTAATACGCTTGTGGTACAAGTCATGCTTTTTATAAGTTTCAACAGCAACTACAATAGTTTTTTCCATTTTGTCGCTTACCACTTTACCGATTTGCACTTTACGAGCATTACGTTCTTCGCTCATATTCTGCCTCCTTCCTGAATGCGTTATGTCTCATGAAGTTGATGACATAAGCTTCAATTAACTGATGATCCCAAGTTCTCTTTCACGTAATACGGTTTTAGCACGAGCTATTTCCTTACGCACATCACGAATCCGAGTCGGGTTATCAAGTTGACCAGTAGCCAATTGAAAACGGAGGTTAAAGAGTTCTTCTTTAAATCCGGCAATTTTTTGTTCAATTTCAGCAGTGGTTAAGTTGCGAAGTTCATTAGCTTTCATTTGCTTCACCACCCAATTCTTCTCGTTTCACAAACTTAGTTTTGCATGGCAGTTTGTGAGCCGCAAGACGCATTGCTTCACGAGCAATCTCTTCCGATACACCAGCAAGTTCGAACATGATCTTACCTGGTTTAACTACTGCCACCCATTTTTCTACGTTACCTTTACCGGAACCCATCCGCACCTCTAGAGGCTTTTGCGTAATTGGTTTGTCCGGGAAGATTTTAATCCATACTTGACCGCCACGTTTGATGTAACGAGTCATTGCGATACGAGCTGCTTCGATCTGGCGGTTCGTAATCCATGTAGGTTCCATAGCTACCAAACCGTATTGTCCAAAGTTCAACTCTGTGCCGCCTTTAGCACGACCTCTCATGTTACCGCGTTGTTGCTTACGATGTTTTACACGTTTAGGTACCAACATGATTAGTTTCCTCCTTCCTCAACAGCCTTTTTCTTAGCTGCAGGAAGAACCTCACCACGATAGATCCATACTTTTACGCCAATACGGCCGTATGTTGTATGTGCTTCTGCTGTACCATAATCGATATCTGCGCGAAGCGTATGAAGTGGAACAGTTCCTTCACTGTAGCCTTCTGAACGAGCAATCTCAGCGCCGCCAAGACGTCCGCTAACTGCAGTTTTGATTCCTTTTGCGCCAGAACGCATAGTTCTTTGGATCGCTTGTTTCAATGCACGACGGAAAGAAACGCGACGCTCCAATTGTTGTGCAATGCTTTCTGCAACCAAGATTGCATCAAGCTCAGGGTTTTTGATTTCATTGATGTTGATGTGTACTTTTTTACCTTTAGAGATTTTTGCAATCTCAGTGCGAAGTACTTCAACTTCAGAACCACCCTTACCGATAACCATACCTGGCTTCGCTGTGTGGATTGTTACATTCACACGGTTAGCCGCTCTTTCAATCTCAATACGAGAAACTGAAGAGTCTTTCAATTTATTTTTCAGGTATTCACGGATTCTTACATCCTCCAACAAAAGATCACCGAAATCTTTGTCAGCATACCATTTGGATTCCCAATCACGAATAATACCTACACGTAATCCGACAGGATTTACCTTTTGGCCCACACGTTATCCCTCCTTATTTCTCAGATACCACCAAAGTAATGTGGCTTGTTCTCTTATTGATCCGGCTTGCACGTCCCATTGCACGAGGGCGGAAACGTTTCATTGTCGGACCTTGGTTAGCGAACACTTCAGTAACAACTAATTTATTTACGTCCATCGAATAGTTGTGTTCTGCATTAGCAATTGCCGAGTTTAACAACTTCTCTACTACTGGAGAAGCAGCTTTCGGCGTGTGACGAAGAATTGCGATTGCTTCGCCTGCTTTCTTGCCGCGGATCAAGTCAATTACGAGTTGAACTTTACGAGCAGCAATACGAACATTCTTTGCATGTGCTTTCGCTTGCATTGAGTAACCTCCTCTCAAACATTTAAAGGCTTATTAGCGTTTGCCTGTTTTCTTATCGTCATCATGACCTTTGTACGTACGTGTTGGAGCAAATTCGCCTAGCTTATGTCCAACCATATCTTCCGTTACATACACCGGTACGTGTTTGCGGCCATCGTATACACCAAATGTGTGTCCGATGAACTGTGGGAAAATAGTAGAGCGACGGGACCAAGTTTTGATCACGACTTTCTTACCATTAGCGTCCACTTCTTCAACTTTCTTTAACAAGTAACCATCGATAAATGGTCCTTTTTTAAGACTGCGACCCATGTGTGAATCCTCCCTTCACCAATCCATTCGTTCCGCATTACGCGGAACGTGTTAAAGGTAAACATATATTATTTCGTGCGACGACGAATGATATATTTATCAGAAGCTTTGTTTTTCTTACGAGTTTTGTAACCAAGAGTCGGTTTACCCCATGGAGACATCGGGGATTTACGTCCGATTGGAGCACGACCTTCACCACCACCGTGAGGGTGATCGTTCGGGTTCATTACTACCCCGCGGACTTCAGGACGTTTGCCCAACCAACGGGAGCGACCTGCTTTACCGATTTTTACTAGCTCGTGATCTCCGTTACCTACAGATCCGATTGTTGCACGGCAAACTTTCAACAACTTGCGAACTTCGCCAGAAGACAAACGAACAGATACATAACGTTCTTCTTTACCAAGCAATTGCGCTTCAGTACCCGCAGCACGTACTAATTGTCCACCTTTACCAGGTTGTAACTCGATGTTGTGGATAACTGTACCTACTGGAATATTTTCAAGTGCAAGTGCGTTACCGATTTTGATGTCAGCTGTTGGGCCAGACATAATTTCGTCTCCAACTTTCAAACCTTTTGGAGCGATGATGTAACGTTTCTCACCATCAGCATAATTGATCAACGCAATGTTGGAAGTACGGTTCGGGTCATACTCGATTGTAGCAACGCGACCTGGTATTCCATCTTTAGTACGTTTGAAGTCAATAATACGGTATTTACGCTTGTGTCCACCACCATGGTGACGAACTGTAATTTTACCCATGTTATTACGACCCGCAGTTTTGCTGAGTGGTGCTAACAATGATTTCTCCGGAACATCTGTTGTGATCTCTTCAAATGTCGATACCGACATATGACGTCGAGCCGGGGATGTTGGTTTATACTTTTTAATTGGCACGTAGTTTCCCTCCTTACTTTAAAAATAGATCTTATGCTTGCTCAAAAATTTCAATCGCTTTGCTGTCCGCGCTTAACGATACGATAGCTTTCTTCCACTCAGAAGTGTATCCGGAGTGACGTCCATAACGTTTCGGTTTCGCTGGAACGCGCATTACGTTGACTTTTTTAACTTTTACGCCAAAAATAGCTTCGATCGCTTGTTTAACCTCGGTTTTGTTCGAACGCATATCAACTTCAAATGCATATTTCATTTCAGCCATATAGTCGCTCGTACGTTCCGTGATTACGGGGCGCTTGATAATATCGCGAGGATCCTTCATTACGCGAACACCTCCTCTACTTTCTGAACTGCTTCTTTCGTAATGATCAATTGATCATAAACCATTACGTCCAAAACGTTAATGCCGTCAGCTGCTACGAATTTAACACCAGGGATGTTACGAGCAGATAGAGCAACATTATCATCATAGCTAGGTGTAACAACTAAAGCTTTGCGTTCTACTTTCAAGTTGTTCAAAATAGCTACGATATCTTTTGTTTTCGGTGCGTTCAATGCTAGTTGATCCAATACGATGATTTGGTTTTCCAATACTTTGGAAGACAAAGCAGATTTGATCGCTAGACGACGAACCTTTTTAGGCAATTTAAAGGAGTAGCTGCGCGGTGTTGGTCCAAATACGATACCGCCGCCTTTCCATTGTGGCGCACGAATCGAACCTTGACGAGCACGTCCAGTTCCTTTTTGTTTCCATGGTTTACGACCACCGCCGCGAACCTCAGAACGACCTTTAACTTTGTGAGTTCCTTGACGAACTGCAGCTTGTTGAAGCAATACTGCTTCATGCATTGCATGTACGTGTGGTTGAATACCGAACACAGTGTCCGCCAATTCAATTTCACCAACTTGAGCTCCGCTCACGTTATATAAAGATACTTTTGGCATTTCTAGTTCCTCCTTCCTTTAGCGATTACTTCTTCACCGTGGATTTTATTTTCACGAAGCTGTTTTTCGCACCTGGAATGGAACCTTTAACGAGAATTACGTTACGTTCTGTATCCACACGAACAACTTCTAATTTTTGAATTGTTACAGTTTCTGCTCCCATATGTCCTGGAAGGTGTTTACCTTTTGGAACACGGTTCGCTTGAATCGAACCCATGGAACCTGGTCCGCGATGGTAACGAGAACCGTGAGTCATAGGACCACGACTTTGTCCCCAACGTTTGATCGTACCAGTGAAACCTTTACCTTTGGAAATACCAGTTACGTCAACAAACTCGCCTGCTGCGAACAAGTCAGCTTTTAATTCTTGGCCAACTTCATATGCCGCAAAATCAACACCGCGAATTTCACGAACGTAGCGCTTAGGAGCCGTATTGGCTTTTTTCGCATGTGCAGTTTCAGGTTTGTTAGCATTTTTTTCTTTCTTATCAGCAAAACCGACTTGAATTGCTTCGTAGCCGTCATTCTCAACGTCTTTCTTTTGAAGAACTACGCAAGGACCTGCTTCGATAACAGTAACCGGAATTACATTACCTTCTGGTGTAAAGACTTGAGTCATTCCTAACTTTTTACCTAAGATACCTTTCATGTTGACACCTCTTTTCCTTTCATTCTTCCAAGCTTAAATTACAATTTAATTTCGATATCTACACCGGACGGTAAATCCAAGCGCATTAAGGCATCCACAGTTTGTGGTGTTGGGTTAACAATGTCGATCAAACGCTTGTGTGTGCGCATTTCGAATTGTTCCCGAGAATCCTTATACTTGTGTACCGCACGGAGAATAGTAATGATTTGTTTCTCAGTCGGAAGCGGAATCGGTCCGGATACACCTGCACCTGAACGTTTTGCCGTTTCAACGATTTTCTCTGCGGATTGATCAAGAATTCTGTGATCATAAGCTTTCAAACGAATACGAATTTTTTGCTTTGCCATTTTAGTCCCTCCTTCTATCGCCCAATTTGGTATCGGACATACTCCGTGAAAATTCTCTGACGCACTCCCCATGGCAAAGGGGCCGGGTGTGTCAGCAACCTCTCACATCATCGCAACGTCACAGAACAACATTCACTATTATACATAAATGTATAGGCTTTTGCAAGCGAAAATATCGAATGAAAACTTACATCCGATTTTCTTCCATATATATGTTGTTTTTTCGAGCCCGATCTCATGCTTCCTCTATATAATATGTCGCTTACCATCCTTAATCATGCTAGTAGAATTAAAAAAGCCCACATCCGAAGATGTGAGCTTTTACATTCGCTAGGCGAATTATTTGATGATTGTAGCAACCGCACCTGCACCTACTGTACGGCCACCTTCGCGGATCGCGAAGCGAGTACCTTCTTCAATCGCGATTGGAGCGATCAAGTTAACAGTAACTGTGATGTTGTCACCAGGCATAACCATTTCAGTACCTTCTGGAAGGTTGATGATACCTGTAACGTCAGTTGTACGGAAGTAGAACTGTGGACGGTAACCAGTGAAGAAAGGCTTGTGACGGCCACCCTCTTCTTTAGTCAATACGTATACTTGAGCATTGAACTCAGTATGAGGTTTAACTGAACCTGGTTTGGATAATACTTGACCACGCTCGATGTCATTGCGGTCTACACCACGAAGAAGGGCACCGATGTTGTCACCCGCTTGAGCGGAATCCAACAATTTACGGAACATCTCTACGCCTGTTACAACGCATTTACGAGTTTCTTCAGTGATACCAACGATTTCAACTTCATCCTGTACTTTAACAGTACCACGTTCTACACGACCTGTAGCAACAGTACCACGACCTGTGATCGAGAATACGTCCTCGACAGGCATCAAGAAAGGCTTGTCAGTTTCACGTTCTGGTTGTGGGATATAAGTATCGACTTGTTCGAACAATTCGATAATTTTGTCAGCCCAAGGACCATCTGGGTTTTGCAATGCTTCACGAGCAGAACCACGGATGATTGGAGTGTCGTCGCCAGGGAATTCGTATTCGCTAAGAAGGTCACGAATTTCCATTTCAACCAACTCAAGCAACTCTTCGTCTTCAACCATGTCGCATTTGTTCATAAATACAACGATGTAAGGAACCCCTACTTGGCGAGACAACAAGATGTGCTCACGAGTTTGTGGCATAGGACCGTCAGAAGCGGATACTACTAGGATCGCTCCGTCCATTTGTGCAGCACCAGTGATCATGTTTTTAACATAGTCGGCGTGACCTGGGCAGTCTACGTGTGCGTAGTGACGGTTAGGTGTTTCGTACTCAACGTGTGATGTTGAGATTGTGATACCGCGTTCGCGCTCTTCTGGAGCTTTGTCGATTTGGTCGAATGCAATTGCAGCACCGCCATATCTTTTGGACAATACAGTTGTGATTGCAGCTGTAAGAGTTGTTTTACCATGGTCAACGTGACCGATTGTACCGATGTTAACATGCGGTTTATTACGTTCAAACTTAGCCTTTGCCATTTGAAACGATGCCTCCTTAATATATAGGAAATTATATTGTTCCTCGTAGGAGTCTGACGTATCATTCACCTACGTGGTTAGTAAACAGTTATTAGCCTTTTTTCGAAACGATCTCTTCAGCGATACTGCGTGGTACTTCTTCATAGTGAGAAAGTTCCATTGCGAATACGCCGCGTCCTTGTGTACCGGAACGAAGAGTTGTGGAATAACCGAACATCTCAGCGAGAGGTACCTTAGCACGGATAATTTGAGCTCCACCACGGGAATCCATACCTTCGATACGACCACGACGGGAGTTCAACATACCCATAACGTCGCCCATGTACTCTTCAGGAACTGTAACTTCAACTTTCATGATTGGCTCAAGAAGGATAGGGTTACATTTTTCTTTCGCCGCTTTAAGCGCCATGGAACCCGCGATCTTAAACGCCATCTCATTGGAGTCAACGTCATGATAAGATCCATCAAAGATAGTAGCTTTGACATCAACAAGCGGGAAGCCAGCTAGTACGCCGTTCTTCATCGCTTCTTCGATACCTGCAAGTGCTGGTGCAATGTATTCACGAGGAACCGATCCACCAACAACTTTACTTTCGAATTTAGAGCCTGCTCCAGCTTCCTGTGGTTCGAACTCGACCCATACGTGACCGTATTGACCGCGACCACCGGACTGACGAACAAACTTACCTTCGACCTTAGCTGATGATTTGAATGTTTCACGGTAAGCAACTTGTGGTTTACCTACGTTAGTCTCCACTTTAAATTCGCGACGCATACGGTCAACGATAATATCAAGGTGAAGTTCACCCATACCAGCAAGGATTGTTTGACCAGTTTCTTCATCTGTGTGCGCTCTTAACGTTGGATCTTCCTCTGTTAATTTACCAAGCGCAACACCCATTTTGTCTTGGTCAGCTTTGGTTTTTGGTTCTACAGCGATTTGAATTACCGGATCAGGGAAGTTCATGGATTCCAAGATAATCGGTGCTTTCTCATCACATAGTGTATCACCTGTACCTGTATCTTTCAAACCAACCGCAGCAGCGATATCACCTGAATATACAACGTCAATCTCTTGACGGCTATTCGCGTGCATTTGAAGGATACGACCGATACGCTCACGTTTGCCTTTTGTTGCATTCAATACGTATGATCCGGAGCTAAGAACACCAGAGTACACACGGAAGAATGTCAATTTACCAACGTAAGGATCCGTCATGATTTTAAACGCAAGAGCTGAGAACGGCTCTTCATCAGAAGAATGACGTACTTCTTCAGCACCATCTTCAAGATGTCCATTGATCGCAGGAACGTCAGTCGGAGCTGGCAAGAAATCAATAACAGCATCCAAAATTAATTGAACGCCTTTATTTCTATAAGAAGAACCACAAATAACCGGGAAGATTTTAACATCACAAACCCCTTTACGAAGCGCAGCTTTGATCTCAGGGATAGTAATTTCTTCACCTTCAAGGTATTTCATTGTTAATTCTTCGTCAAGCTCAGCAACCTTCTCAATTAACTCATTGCGAAGTTCTTCAACTTTGTCTTTGAATTCCGCAGGCACTTCGATAACATCGATATCTTTACCGAGATCATCTTTGAAGATGTGTGCAACATTCTCGATAATATCGATGATACCTTTAAACTCATTTTCAGCACCGATCGGAAGTTGAATCGCTACAGCATTCGCTTGCAAACGATCTTTCATCGTCTCGATAACATTCAAAAAGTCAGCGCCAGTTGTATCCATCTTATTGACATAAGCAATACGAGGAACGCCATAACGGTCAGCTTGTCTCCAAACTGTCTCGGATTGAGGCTCAACGCCTTCTTTAGCACTAAATACACCAACTGCCCCATCTAATACGCGAAGGGAACGTTCTACTTCAACAGTGAAGTCAACGTGACCCGGAGTATCAATGATATTAACGCGGTGACCTTTCCAAGCAGCAGTCGTAGCAGCGGAAGTAATCGTGATTCCGCGCTCTTGCTCTTGCTCCATCCAGTCCATTGTCGCAGCACCTTCGTGAACTTCACCGATTTTGTGCGTACGGCCTGTATAGAACAAAATGCGCTCAGTCGTAGTTGTCTTACCAGCATCAATATGCGCCATGATCCCGATATTGCGGGTATTAGTTAAGGAGAACTCTCTTGCCATGGAACGGTCTCCCTTCAAAATCTTTAGTATAGTGGCGCGGGCACCGAAGTACCCACGCTATTTCAATCCTACCAGCGGTAGTGTGCGAATGCTTTGTTAGCTTCCGCCATTTTGTGTGTGTCTTCACGTTTTTTAACGGAAGCACCTGTATTGTTGGATGCATCTAGAATTTCAGCTGCTAGACGCTCTTCCATTGTTTTCTCACCGCGATTGCGGGAGTAGTTCACGAGCCAACGTAAACCTAAAGCTGTACGTCTCTCAGGTTTAACTTCGATCGGCACTTGATAGTTTGCACCACCAACACGACGAGCTTTAACCTCAAGAACTGGCATAATATTTTTGATTGCTGCTTCAAACACTTCCATAGGATCTTTACCGGAACGTTCTTGGATCAACTTGAACGCATCGTAAAGAATTGTTTGAGCAACACCTCTTTTACCATCAAGCATGATGCGGTTGATCAAGCGAGTAACTAACTTGCTGTTATACACCGGATCTGGCAACACGTCTCTTTTCGTAACTGGACCTTTGCGTGGCATTGTAATCCCCCTTTCCCAATAATTCAATTTCGCAATTTACTCACGTAAATTATTTTTTAGCTTTTGGACGTTTCGTACCGTATTTCGAACGAGATTGCATACGGTTATTCACACCTGCAGTATCCAATGCACCGCGAACGATATGGTAACGTACCCCTGGAAGGTCTTTTACCCGTCCACCACGTACTAATACGACACTGTGTTCTTGCAAGTTGTGTCCGATACCTCCGATATAAGCTGTAACCTCTACACGGTTCGTCAAACGAACACGGGCATATTTACGAAGCGCGGAGTTCGGTTTTTTCGGAGTCATTGTACCTACACGAGTACATACACCACGTTTTTGTGGAGCGCTCAAATCAGTCTCTTCACGTTTAAGTGCGTTAAATCCTTTTTGAAGTGCTGGGGATTTTGACTTAGTGATTTTCGCTTGACGTCCTTTACGAACTAGCTGGTTAATTGTTGGCATGTTGCCACCCCCTTCCCATATTTTTAACCTTCATAAACCTTCAACATAAGTCCACAGACCCAGGTGGTTCATTTAAAGACAAATGAAATGTCTTTGCAATACTTCCGCATCACAAAAACATCGGTTTAACTATTCATTTACAATGGCTACCATCGCTGCACCAACATCGATCCCGCAAGCTTTGCCGAGATTCTTCATCGTGTCCACGTAGGTAATCTTCACATCCATACTCTTGCATAACAGAATAACTTTGGATGTAACTCTCGAATCGGCATCTTCTGCGATGTATACCTCTGTTGCTTTGCCGAGTTCAACCATTCGGATCGTTTGTTTCGTGCCAACGCGAATATTCTCTTCCTGTAATCCTTTTTCATTAGACATTAAACTCATCCTCCAAAAGAACAGGTGACTATCTCTCAGGCACACTTCGATATATTAGCATTTCGCTAGACCAATGTCAAGAAAAAGATGCAAGAAATGCGAGATTTGCTAATTTCCAAATCATACATTTCTTGCACCGTTCATCATTTACTCAACTGTAACGGTTTCTAACGATGATTCTTCTGTTACTTCTGCCTCAGGTTCGACAAATTTAACACTACGGTAACGGTTCATACCAGTACCTGCAGGGATCAATTTACCGATAATTACATTTTCCTTCAAGCCGAGCAATTGGTCGACTTTACCTTTAATCGCTGCATCTGTAAGAACACGTGTTGTTTCTTGGAAAGATGCCGCAGATAGGAAGGAATCTGTTTCAAGAGATGCTTTCGTAATCCCGAGCAAGACTGGTTTTGCAACCGCTGGCTCTTTATCTGCAAGGATCGCTTCTTTATTCTGTGCTTCATATTCATGAATATCCACGAATGCGCCAGGCAAGAGCGTTGTTTCACCTGCATCGATAATACGGATTTTACGAAGCATTTGTTTGATCATAACCTCAACGTGTTTATCGTTGATTTCTACCCCTTGGTTACGATATACGCGTTGTACTTCTTGCAGAATGTAGTTCTGCACACCGCGAATACCTTTAATCCGGAGCATTTCCTTCGGATCGATCGAACCATCTGTCAACTCATCGCCGGCTTCAATCGCTTTACCTTCGTAGACGCGAATACGTGATCCATAAGTAACAGCATAGACTTTCGTCTCAGCTTCCCCTTGAACTTCGATTTCACGACGATCTTTGGTTTCGCGAATTTCTTTGACGACACCATCGATTTCGGTAATAATAGCTTGCCCTTTCGGATTCCGTGCTTCGAAAAGCTCTTGGATACGAGGCAAACCTTGTGTAATATCGTCTCCCGCAACGCCCCCGGTATGGAACGTACGCATTGTAAGCTGGGTTCCCGGCTCACCGATCGATTGAGCAGCGATAATACCAACCGCTTCCCCGATCTCAACGTGTTTACCTGTTGCAAGGTTACGTCCGTAACAAATCTTACATACGCCATGACGCGCACGGCAGCTAAGAACGGAACGAATTTGAATTCTTTCCATACCGTCAGATCTCATCAACGCACCCGTACTAATTAATTCTTCCGCTTTGTCAGAATCAATCAATTCATTACGATGAACGATGACCTCGCCGGTTTGTGGATGTTTAACTGTTTCGAATGAGTAACGTCCTTCAATACGGTCATACAGATCTTCAATAATCTCTTTACCGTCTTGAATACGGCTTACAGTAAATCCTTTATCTGTTCCACAATCGTCTTCACGGATGATTACGTCTTGGGCAACGTCAACGAGACGACGAGTCAAGTACCCTGAATCGGCTGTACGAAGCGCTGTATCGGCCAAACCTTTACGCGCACCATGCGTCGAAATAAAGTATTCCAAGACCGTTAGGCCCTCACGGAAGTTCGATTTGATTGGCAACTCGATGATACGACCTGATGGATTGGCCATCAGACCACGCATACCGCCCAGCTGGGTAATCTGCGATTTGTTACCCCGTGCTTTGGAATCCACCATGAGCATAATGGAGTTGTAACGATCCATTGATTTCATGAGGATGTCTGTCAACTGATCTTTGGTTTTACTCCAAATTTCAATAACACGGTCATAACGTTCTTCCGTTGTGATCAAACCACGACGGTATTGGTTCGTAACTACACGAACTTTTTCATCGGATTCTTTCAGCAGTTGTACTTTTTCTGGCGGTACAATAACGTCGGAAACGGCGATACTGATACCAGCCTTCGTGGAGTACGTAAAGCCAAGCTGCTTGATCGCATCCAGAATAACGGATGTTTTGGTTGTATGGTACGTTTCAAAACATCTCGCGATGATTTGACCCAGGTAATCTTTACCTACCGCACCAGATTGCGGAACATTATTGATGAATTCCCGAACATCGGTACCTTTTTCATAAATGAAATAGTGATCCGGCGTACCTTGGAATAGGTTTGTTTTTGTTGCTTCGTTAATGTATGGGAACGAATCTGGGAAGATCTCGTTGAAGATAATCCGTCCCACGTTTGTCACGATCAATGCATCTTGTTGACGATCCGTAAATGTTTTCTTATTCAACGCTTTAACAGGAATCGCCACACGTGCATGCAAGGATGCAGAACCGCGTTGGTAAGCAGAGACAGCTTCGTTCACATTCGCGAAGATTGTACCTGACCCTTTGGCTTCTTTGTTATCCATTGTCAAGTAGAAGGAACCCAGAACCATATCCTGAGATGGCGTTACAACTGGCTTACCATCTTTAGGGTTCAAGATGTTACCAGATGCAAGCATCAAGATACGAGCTTCTGCTTGAGCTTCTGCTGATAATGGAACGTGAACCGCCATTTGGTCACCGTCAAAGTCAGCGTTATACGCTGTACATACGAGCGGATGCAGCTTAATTGCGCGTCCTTCGACCAAAGTTGGTTCAAACGCCTGAATACCAAGTCTGTGAAGCGTCGGGGCACGGTTTAGAAGAACTGGGTGTTCTTTGATGACTTCTTCGAGGACATCCCATACTTCCGCACTTACGCGTTCCACTTTACGTTTCGCACTCTTAATATTGTGTGCAAGACCTTTATTCACAAGCTCTTTCATAACGAAAGGCTTGAACAATTCTAGTGCCATTTCTTTTGGAAGACCACATTGGAACATTTTCAAGCTAGGTCCTACAACGATAACAGAACGACCAGAGTAGTCAACACGTTTACCGAGCAAGTTCTGACGGAAACGACCTTGTTTACCTTTTAGCATATGGCTAAGAGATTTCAAAGGACGGTTACCCGGACCTGTTACAGGACGACCGCGACGGCCGTTATCAATCAATGCATCAACCGCTTCTTGAAGCATACGCTTCTCATTCTGAACGATGATATCAGGCGCACCAAGATCGAGTAGACGTTTCAAACGGTTGTTCCGGTTGATTACACGACGGTACAAATCATTCAAGTCAGATGTTGCAAAGCGACCCCCGTCCAATTGAACCATTGGGCGAAGTTCCGGTGGAATAACCGGCAATACATCAAGAATCATCCAATCTGGTTGGTTACCAGAGTTACGGAATGCTTCGATAACCTCAAGGCGTTTGATCGCACGATTACGACGTTGTCCTTGAGCTGTGCGAAGTTCTTCTTTCAAGAAATCTAGTTCTTTTGCTACATCGATGTCTTGAAGAAGTTTTTTCACGGCTTCAGCACCCATGCCGGCTTGGAAACCGTAGCCGTATTTTTCACGGTAACTACGATATTCCTTCTCGGAGAGAAGTTGTTTCTTCTCAAGCGGTGTATCTCCTGGATCCGTTACAACATAAGATGCAAAGTAGATAATTTCCTCAAGCGAACGAGGAGACATATCGAGTGCTAAACCCATGCGGCTTGGAATCCCTTTGAAATACCAAATGTGAGAGACAGGGGCAGCCAACTCAATATGCCCCATACGCTCACGACGCACTTTCGCGCGCGTTACTTCTACACCACAACGGTCACAGACTACACCTTTGTAGCGAACACGTTTATATTTACCGCAATGACATTCCCAGTCTTTAGTTGGGCCGAAAATCTTTTCACAGAACAGCCCTTCTTTTTCCGGTTTTAAGGTACGATAGTTAATCGTTTCCGGCTTTTTTACTTCTCCGCGGGACCAAGACCGAATTTTATCTGGCGATGCCAATCCAATCTTCATAAACTCGAAATTGTTTACGTCCATCAAGGAGCAACCCTCCTTAACCATGCACTATTTGGCCTAGCTTATTACAACCTGTATTACTCAACGCCAGCTTCTGCACCTTCAAGGTTCAGGTTTAACTTATCACTGGTTACATCATCTTCATCATCAATTTCTTTCATTTCGATCTCTTCTTCGTTCTCAGTTAGGATTTTGACATCCATACCTAAACTTTGAAGCTCTTTTATCAATACTTTGAAGGATTCAGGAACGCCCGGTTCTGGAACATTCTCACCTTTAACGATCGATTCATACGTCTTCACGCGGCCGACAATATCATCGGACTTAACCGTAAGAATCTCTTGTAATGTGTAAGCAGCACCATAGGCTTCAAGCGCCCAAACCTCCATCTCACCGAAACGTTGTCCACCGAATTGAGCTTTACCACCCAATGGCTGTTGTGTAACGAGTGAGTATGGTCCTGTAGAACGGGCATGGATTTTATCGTCGACCATGTGCGCCAGTTTGATCATGTACATGACACCAACTGTAACTTCACGTTCGAACGTTTCACCCGTACGTCCGTCATACAATATAGTTTTACCATTACGCTGCATTCCTGCTTCTTCCATCGTATCGAACACGTCATACTCTGTCGCGCCGTCGAATACCGGTGTAGCACAGTGGATACCAAGCGCTTTTGCCGCCATTCCTAAGTGGACCTCGAGTACTTGACCGATGTTCATCCGCGATGGAACCCCTAGTGGGTTCAACACAACTTCAACTGGCGTACCATCTGGCAAGAACGGCATATCTTCTTCCGGTAAAATACGAGCAATAACCCCTTTGTTACCGTGACGTCCCGCCATTTTATCGCCTTCAGAGATTTTACGTTTTTGTGCGATGTATACACGGACAAGTTGATTCACGCCTGGTGGCAATTCATCACCGTTCTCACGTGTAAACACTTTAACGTCTACAACGATACCATCCGTACCATGCGGTACACGTAGGGACGTGTCACGAACTTCACGAGCTTTCTCACCGAAAATCGCGTGCAGCAAACGTTCTTCTGCTGTAAGTTCCGTAACCCCTTTAGGTGTTACTTTACCTACGAGAATGTCGCCTGCGCCGATTTCAGCACCGACACGGATAATACCGCGCTCATCCAAGTTCTTCAACGCTTCTTCCCCGACGTTCGGGATATCGCGAGTGATTTCTTCTGGTCCAAGCTTCGTATCACGAGCTTCCGATTCGTATTCCTCAATATGGATCGAGGTATATACATCTTCTTTAACCAGTTTTTCGTTCAAAAGGATCGCATCCTCGTAGTTGTAACCTTCCCAAGTCATGAAGGCAACAACAACGTTACGTCCCAATGCCAATTCACCTTGCTCTGTCGAAGGACCGTCTGCAAGAATATCGCCTTTTTTGACGATATCGCCTTTACGTGCCAATGGACGTTGGTTAATGCAAGTCCCTTGGTTCGAACGCATGAATTTATGCAATTTATGTTTAACCAAATCGCCTCTAACTTCTTTACCATCCACAATTTCAACGCGACGCACTTGAATTTCATTCGCAGATACACGTTCGATAACGCCATCATGCTTCGAAACGATACACACGCCCGAGTCTTTTGCAGATTTGTGTTCCATTCCTGTACCGATCAATGGAGCTTTCGGAATCAAGAGCGGAACGGCTTGCCGCTGCATGTTCGATCCCATCAACGCACGGTTGGAGTCATCGTTCTCTAAGAACGGAATCAACGCGGTCGCGACGGATACAACTTGCTTCGGAGATACGTCCATATAGTCAACGCGATCACTCGGCATCGTAACGATGTTATCCGACTGTTTGTTGTAACGAACAATAACACTTTCATCAGCAAACGTGTTATCTTCGTTCAATTCCGCATTCGCCTGAGCAACAACATAGTTGTACTCTTCATCGGCTGTCATATATGAAATTTGTTCTGTTACTTTACCTGTCTTCGGATCTACCCAACGATATGGAGCTTCAATAAAGCCATATTCGTTAATGCGGGCAAATGTCGACAAGGAGTTGATCAAACCGATGTTCGGTCCCTCTGGAGTCTCGATTGGACACATACGGCCATAGTGAGATGGATGCACGTCACGAACCTCAAAGCCTGCGCGTTCACGCGTCAAACCGCCGGGTCCTAGTGCGGACAAACGACGTTTGTGCGTCAACTCAGCAAGTGGATTCGTCTGATCCATAAACTGAGACAATTGTGAGCTACCGAAGAACTCTTTAATGGATGCAATCACCGGACGAATATTAATTAACGCTTGCGGCGTAATGACATTCGCATCTTGAATCGACATTCTCTCACGAACAACACGTTCCATACGAGAAAGACCGATACGGAATTGGTTCTGCAACAATTCACCAACAGAACGCAAACGACGGTTACCCAAGTGGTCAATATCGTCTGTGTCGCCGATGCCATGCAGCAAGTTAATGAAGTAGTTAATGGATGCCACGATATCTGCAGGCGTGATATTCTTAACCGTTTTATCGATAATCGCATTCGAAATTACTTTAATAACGCGCGATTCATCTTCTGGTGAGAATACGTTCACGATCTGAAGTGGAATACTATCTGCATCCAATACCCCGTTCGCTACGTGGTACGTTTTATAGTTCACATTTTCCTCAAGATGAGGCAAGATTTCATCCAACAAACGGCGGTCAATCATTTGACCAGCTTCCGCGATGATTTCGCCCGTTGTAGGACTCACCAGCGTTTCCGCTAAACGGTGGTTGAACAAACGGTTCTTGATGTGAAGTTTTTTATTCATTTTATAACGACCGACATTCGCCAAATCATAACGCTTCGGATCGAAGAAACGAGCTACAAGCAAGCTTTTCGCATTATCTAATGTCGGCGGCTCACCTGGACGTAGACGTTCGTAGATCTCGATCAACGCCTTCTCTGTGGAGTCGGTGTTGTCTTTATCTAAGGTGTTGCGGATGTATTCATCGTTGCCGAGCAAATCTAGAATTTCCGCATCTGTACCAAAGCCTAATGCTCTTAGTAATACGGTAACCGGAATTTTACGCGTACGATCAATACGAACATATATAATATCTTTCGCATCGGTTTCAAGTTCAAGCCAAGCACCGCGGTTTGGAATCACCGTTGCGGTATAAGTTTTCTTCGCGTTTTTATCAACTTTAGTGCTAAAATAGACGCTAGGAGAGCGAACCAACTGGCTGACAATTACCCGTTCTGCGCCGTTAATAATAAACGTGCCGGTCTCCGTCATTAGCGGAAAATCGCCCATGAAAACTTCTTGTTCTTTTACTTCTCCGGTTTCTTTGTTAATCAGCCGCACTTTGACTCGTAATGGAGCCGCATATGTTACGTCACGTTCCTTTGACTCGTCTACGGAATATTTCGGTTCACCCAGACTGTAATCGATAAATTCCAGAACTAAATTACCTGTGAAATCTTGGATTGGCGAAATATCTTGGAACATCTCACGCAAACCTTCATCCAAAAACCATTGGTATGATTTTTGTTGGATTTCAATTAGGTTCGGAATCTCGAGCACCTCGTTAATGCGTGCATAACTCCTCCGAGTGCGTCGACCATACTGAACAAGTTGTCCTGCCAACTTTAACTCACCCCTCATGTCTACTCACTAAAAATTTCGTTGCGAATCTATCCCATTATCCTTTATAATCCTGCCATACAGTTTTTTACGCTGACAGTTTCAAAAGTCTATGAAAAAGATTCAAAAGCACAAATAAAGAAAAGCCCTTATCGAAGTTATTTTTCGAAAAAAGAGCGTAATTCCAATTGTCCTTTCGTCTCTGATGCAATACCTTCATATCCAGTAGATTTACCCAAAATGTAAACATTATACGTCAAATGCCAATTTTCTATGCATAAACTGCGCTGAAAAATTTTCCTTGACATTTTAGCACAATAAAGACATGAAGACCATCCTAATACTGACATTTTATAATGATACCACACCCAAAAAACCAAGTCAACAAAGGGATAGGCATTTTTCTATAAATAATACGGATTTATGATTTCCTTTTTATGGATTTCAATATCCGGTATCCCTTATCCTTCCCAATCTCTTCCACATTGTCTTCTCCGAACAACTCTTCAAGCTTCGCTCTCGCTGATGGAGCCCCTTGTTTCTTCTGGATAACAATCCACAACGAACCATCTGCGTTCAAATGATCGTATGCCTCTGTAAAAATACGGTGTACTGTTTCTTTGCCGGCGCGAATCGGCGGATTTGTGAGAATGACGTCGAATGACTTACCTACTACCCTCTCAAAAAGATCGCTCTGTTCAATCGTTACATTATGAATTCCGTTCGCGCTGGCATTCTCCTTCGCAAGCTCAACTGCTCTCTCATTCACATCTACCATCGTAACATGCCCTTGCGGAGCCAAGAGGGCCGCTGAGAAGCCAATCGGTCCATAACCACAGCCTACATCAAGCACCTTCGCTTTCTCTGGGATCTCCATCAAATCAATTAAAACTTTACTCCCATAATCAACTCCGCCCTTCGAGAATACACCCGCATCCGTCACAAAACGCAGCTTCTTCCCTCTCAATGTTTCTTCGATCGTACGTCTCTGATGATCCACCGAGGGCTTGTTCGAGTAATAATGCTCTGACATTAACCGTCCTCCTGTTCTTGTTCTGTTTTGTATTATACAATAAACCCTCCATTTCTCAAAAGTTATTGATGATCTTGCTTCTGCTTCTTTCCATTCGAAAAATAAACGTTGTACCACACAAGTTTATTGCCTTTTCTTTCATACGCAAGAAGTCGAAGCGTGTCCGAAGGACGAAAGCGCTCATTGCACAATGTGACTTCACACCTCATCTTAAACTCATTCGACAAACTTTCGGGTGTCCAGAGGGCGAGTCCTCTGGGGTCCCCCTTTCAAAGGGGGATTTAGGGGGATGACAACAAAGAGGTACAAGGATTCTTCCTATCTACGCAAAAAAAGCCTTCCTGATAAACAGGAAGGCTTTTCGTTAAATTACTTAACTTCGATTGCTGCGCCAGCTTCTTCAAGCTTAGCTTTAACTGCTTCTGCTTCGTCTTTGCTAACTTTTTCTTTAAGTGCTTTTGGTGCGTTGTCAACAAGATCTTTAGCTTCTTTCAAGCCAAGGCCTGTAACTTCACGAACAACTTTGATAACGTTGATTTTGGAAGCGCCAGCGCTTGTCAAAATTACGTCGAATTCTGTTTGCTCAGCAGCGCCGCCGTCAGCAGCTCCACCAGCCATAACTGCTACAGGAGCTGCAGCTGTTACGCCAAATTCTTCTTCGATTGCTTTAACCAATTCGTTCAATTCTAAAACGTTCATACCTTTAATCGCTTCTAAGATTTGTTCTTTACTCATGGTAGAACCTCCATTAATTAGTATAGTTTTATGACGCGATGTGCATCGTTAATTTAAGCAGTTTCTTCTTGTTTTTCAGCAACAGCTTTAACTGCAAGTGCGAAGTTACGCACAGGAGCTTGAAGTACGCTAAGCAACATGGAGAGCAAACCTTCGCGTGACGGAAGTTCCGCCAAAGCTTTGATCTCTTCAGCCCCAACAACTTGACCTTCTACAACGCCGCCTTTGATTTTCAAAGCGTCGTTCTTCTTAGCAAAGCTGTTAAGAATTTTTGCAGGAGCAACAGCGTCGTCCGCACTAAATGCGATCGCTGTAGGACCTGTTAATACACTATCCAAATCTGTCAAATTAGCTTCAGCAGTCGCACGACGTACTAAAGTGTTTTTTAACACTTGGAATTCAACACCAGCTTCACGAAGTTGTTTACGAAGCTCAGTTACTTGAGAAACGTTCAATCCGCGGTAATCTGCAACAACCGTACTAGCGCTTTCGCGTAATTTTGCAGTTACTACTTCAACAGCTTCTTGTTTCGCCTGAATAACTTTTGCGTTTGCCAATCTGTACACCTCCTATTAAAATCTACACGAAGCATTAAAAAAGCCTCCGTAGAAACTACGAAGGCATGATGACTGTAATAGAATTTGCATAGCAATTCAATACAAGACTTTATCATAACACCTCGGTAGGAAATTAAGCATTTGTAGCACCTACTGTCTACGGTCAGCATATTCAACTTTGGAACAACTTTTACAGATTATCACGACTTTTGACGAATGTCAACGCCATTCCAATCATTCCCTATGCTTTACAGCAATGAGAAAGATCTTATCTGTAAGAAGCTGCGTTTACGCGAGCGCCAGGACCCATAGTCGAAGATACAGAAATGTTCTTCAAGTATACACCTTTTGCCGCAGCCGGTTTCGCTCTGTTCAATGCATCGATTAACGATTTAAAGTTCTCGTTTAATTTTTCAGCATCGAAAGATACTTTACCGATTGGAGCGTGAATTTGACCCGCTTTATCAAGACGATACTCAATTTTACCCGCTTTGATTTCTTGAACCGCTTGGGTAACGTTGAAAGTAACTGTTCCTGCTTTCGGGTTCGGCATTAGGCCTTTACCACCAAGTAGACGACCTAATTTACCAACTTCACTCATCATATCTGGTGTAGCTACGCAGACATCAAAGTCAAACCAGCCTTGTTGGATTTTGTTGATCATGTCAGCATCTCCAACATAGTCAGCGCCAGCAGCTTCTGCCTCTTTCGCTTTGTCACCTTTTGCAAATACAAGAACGCGTTTTGTTTTACCTGTTCCGTGAGGAAGGACAACAACACCGCGAACCGCTTGGTCTTGTTTACGAGGGTCTACACCCAAACGAACAGCAACTTCAACAGATTCGTCGAATTTTGCAGTCGCAGCCTTTTTCACAAGCTCAATAGCTTCCAAAGACTCGTATGTTGCTTCGCTATCAATAAGCTTAGCAGCTTCTAGGTATTTTTTACCGTGTTTAGCCATTGTTTTCTCCTCCTTTGTGGTTTTAGCGGAAAATCCTCCCACTTACGTGCTAACGAAGTTAGTCACGAGCGTGCCTGCACAGCAGGTCACGATACACGCCTGCGAAGCAGGTCGTGCAGTTCGAATGCGAAGCATTCTATATCGTTAACGATTAGTCAGCGATTGTGATACCCATACTGCGGGCAGTACCTTCAACCATACGCATTGCAGCTTCTACAGATGCAGCGTTCAAGTCAGGCATTTTTTGTTCTGCAATTTCACGAACAGTTGCGCGTTTAACAGTTGCAACTTTCTTCTTGTTCGGTTCGCCAGATCCTTTTTCGATCTTAGCAGCAACGCGAAGCAATACTGCAGCCGGTGGAGTTTTAGTGATAAATGTAAAGGAACGATCCTCAAACACAGTGATTTCAACAGGAATAATTAGACCCGCTTGATCTGCTGTACGAGCATTGAACTCTTTACAGAAAGCCATAATGTTAACACCCGCTTGACCCAATGCTGGACCGATTGGCGGTGCTGGATTTGCTTTCCCTGCAGGAACTTGCAGTTTCACCATTTTAATTACCTTTTTAGCCATGTGAAACACCTCCTTGCTCTAGTATGTGGTAGACGGGATGATTCCCTCCCACAAGAAACCAGACAAAATAATTATATCTTCTCCACTTGAGTGTAATCCAACTCTAGCGGGGTTTCTCGCCCAAACATGTTGACGTGAACTTTCAGCTTGCTTTTCTCGATAATAATTTCTTCTACCGATCCAACAAAATTCGCAAAAGGACCAACTTTGATACGCACAGATTCTTTCAAATCGAATTCGATTTTCGGTTTCGGCTCTTCCATACCCATGTGCTTCAGAATTTGTTCCACTTCTTCAGGCAACAGAGCTGTTGGTTTGGAACCAGAACCTGTAGAACCGACGAATCCCGTAACTCCTGGTGTATTGCGCACAACATACCAAGAATCATCGGTTTGGATCATTTCAACCAAGACATAACCAGGGTAAACTTTACGCATAACGGTTTTTTTCTTACCGTCTTTGTTCACCACTTCTTCTTCCATAGGAACAAGAACACGGAAAATCTTGTCTTTCATGTCCATAGACTCGACGCGCTTTTCTAAATTGGCTTTTACTTTGTTTTCATACCCTGAATAGGTATGAACGACGTACCATCTTTTCTCCATAACTAGCCACCCGGGACCCTTCTTAAATAATCGCTTCGACCAACGAAGAAATACCGATGTCAAGAACCCAGAAGTAAATCGTCATAAGCACAACTGTAAAAACTACAACCAGTGTATAGCTTGTCAACTCTTTACGACTAGGCCAGCGAACCTTTTTAAGCTCTGCCCAGCTTTCTGAGATGTAGGAAAACATAGATCCAAAGCTGCGTTTTACACTACCTACGAAAGACACGACGACACCTCCAAAAAACTATCTTGTTTCGCGATGAGAAGTCTGCTCGTTGCAATACTTGCAAAATTTCTTCATCTCCATGCGGTCGGGGTGATTTCGCTTGTTTTTGCTGGTTGTGTAGTTTCTTTGCTTACAATTCGTACAAGCCAACGTTATAATTACCCGCATGATGTGCACCTCCCGAAGACATACTTTTAAAAGTCATGTCTATATTCATCCTAAAAAAACGTACGCATATTTAGGGCTACCTAAAACACTTTATCATACAGGAGAATCCATGTCAATGAAGGGCAGAGCTTCTATTCAATTAATTACAGTATTGGTCACTCTATGAAAAGATAAACCTTGTAAGCATCTTTGCGCTCCATCTAGATCTATTCGAATATTACGGACAGAAATGACTATCGTATTTTCCAATTATTTAACAAATCGATACATTTCCTAAACAGAATTTCAACAATATCTACAACTAAAAATGCACCCTTTAAAGCACATTGGGACATCGCTGCCAATGCGTACTCTAAGGGGTGCATTCTATCCATTTTCTACAAACCAAGATCACGAACTTCTAGATAACGTTCTAACTTACGCTTCACTCGTTGCAAAGCATTATCAATAGACTTCACATGTCGATCCAGATCAACAGCAATTTCCTGATAAGACCGTCCATCCAAATACAGCATAAGCACTTTGCGTTCAAGATCACTAAGTATCTCCGACATCTTGTCCTCTAACCCGACGAACTCTTCTTGATTAATAATCAGTTCTTCCGGATCCGAAACTCGGGAACCGCATATGACATCCAACAACGTACGATCCGAATCTTCATCATAAATCGGCTTGTCTAAAGAAACATAAGAATTGAGCGGTATATGCTTCTGCCGCGTCGCCGTCTTAATCGCAGTAATAATCTGTCTTGTGATACATAGTTCTGCAAACGCCTTGAATGAGGCGAGTTTATCACCTTTAAAATCTCGAATCGATTTATATAAACCTATCATACCTTCTTGGATAATATCTTCCCGGTCAGCCCCTATTAAAAAATAAGAGCGCGCCTTCGCGCGTACAAAATTACGGTACTTATTAATCAAGTACTCAAGTGCATCACTGTCGCCTTCGCGGACGGCATCAACGATATCTTCGTCTGTTCTGATGTCATAATCGAGCATTTTTAAATCATTGAGGTCGACACTCACCAAAATCCCTCCGCCCAGCAACGTCAGCAACTTCTCTATCAAGTATAGACTCCAGTATATATTATGTAACCTAGACCGTCAACCAATGTCAACCCAAAATCTATTACCAGTAACATATTTACCTTGAAATTCCATATTTTAACGGTTACCTTGCCAGGTTAGGGACTCCAATTCCCTCTGCGCCATTCTTCAAGCTTGGAGCGAATATCTTCCTTCATTTTGCCTTCTAGTGGATTTCTGTTGCTGTTCGGTCTATCAACATCGATATACTGCTTTACATCACGCTTATTCTGATCGAGTTCGAGCAACAATTCTCTAGCCGATATCCGTAACGCCCCTTGCCCAAAAGCAACATGCTGCTCCACGGAATCCGAAGTGGCTACATAAATTTGTCTGCGTCGATGCATCAGTTCGTGGACAAAGCGTTCGATGCATTCATCGGCAGTTTCTTTTTCCTTGGTAAAATGAACGGTGATCTTATTCTGGGCGAACGCGCCCCCAAGCCCCGGTACTTTGTAAGCATCAAAAACCACGATAACCCGCCGTCCCGAAAAGGCTTGGTAGTCCGCTAACTGATTAAGCAAATGATCCCTTGCTTCCTGTAGACTAATGCGTGACATCGCGACCAATTGCGGCCATGAGCCGATCATATTATAACCATCTACAAGCAAGACATCGCGCATGTCCAGCTTTTGCTTTTTTCCCATCTCTAACCTTGCTGCTTACGCTGTCGTATTACCTCATACATGAAGACACCTGCCGCTACGGATGCATTCAAGGAATTGATCTTACCTGCCATAGGCAGCTTAATTAGAAAATCACATTTATCTTTTAATAGTCGTCCCATACCTTTGTTCTCATTACCAATAATAATCGCAATCGGCATATTAAAATGGTTCGCTTCGAATAGCTCTTGTTCTGCTTCGACATCCGTGCCGACCACCCAGACGCCTTCTTTTTTCAACTGATCCAACGTCTGTGCTAAGTTCGTTACGCGTGCTACCGGTACATACTCGACCGCTCCAGCAGAAGTTTTGGATACGGTTGCTGTTAATCCTACGGCACGACGCTTCGGAATAATGACACCATGGACACCCGTACAATCTGCCGTACGTAGAATCGAACCTAAATTGTGCGGATCCTCGATCTCATCCAAAATCAGTATGAAGGGCTGCTCGCCCCGTTCCTGGGCTGAAGCCAGAATATCTTCCACTTCTACATATCCGTACGCAGCAACTTGTGCGACTACACCTTGATGTTGTACACCCGGTACCATTTGATCCAGCTTACGCTTGTCCGCATTTTGAACAACGATCTTCGCATTCTTCGCTTCTGCGAGTATAGGCAATGTCAAATGTTTCTGCGCATTATCTGCAATCCATATTTTATTAATCGTTCGACCAGAACGAAGCGCCTCGATAACCGAGTGCTTCCCCGCGATAAATTCAATAAATTCCTCTTCCATTCTTATAGCCTCCCGAGCCTTATGTTGTTGTCTTCTCTTGTTGTATATGTTCAATCGCAAGCCCAATTAATTCTTGTAGCCGATCCATTCGGTTGCTGTAATACAAATAACCAACAAGGCATTCAAACGCTGTCGCATGCCGATACTCCAAAACATCTGCGTTCTTAGGGATACTCCCTGATTTCGCATTGCGCCCTTGGCGAACCACATCTTGTTCTTCCTCGGTTAAGTGTGGCATCCATAAATTAAGAAATTTGCACTGCGCTTTGGCAGATACCATCTGCGTCGCCTGTCGATGCAAATGATGCGGACGCTGATTCGGCTGAGAAATAAGATACTGCCGAATCGCGACCTCATAGATTGCATCACCGATATAAGCCAATACAATAGGATTCGTTAATTGTGGTTTTTTCGCTGGCGGATACGGAAACCATAAAGCTGGTTCCTGCCCATCTCTTATATCCATACTCCACCTACTCTCATTTCCGGCGCCACCGCATGCCCTGAGGTGTGTCTTCTAAGATGATATTCTTCTCTGCTAATAAATCACGAATTTCGTCGGCCCGCTTCCAATTTTTCGTTTGGCGTGCTTCAACCCGCTCCGCAATTAAGTTTTCGATTTCTTCATCTAATAAATCATTCGTTTCCGTCACGACTAACCCCAGCACTTGGTTAAAATCATCGAATACATCCGCGATTGCCTTGAGTTCTACATAAGTAACATCATCGCGTTTCAAGAGTTGATTGGCTTCACTCACGGCGTCGAACCAAGCTGTAATGGCATCGGCCGTATTGAAATCATCCTGCATCTTCGTATGGAACATTTCACGAATTTGAACAAGCTTCGCTGCCAACTCTGCGTTTACGCTCTCGAGTGTCTTCGATTCATCCGGTTGCAGCGCTTGAAGACGATGCTCAACATTCGCATACGCGTTCTCGATCCGCGCTACGCTATTCTCCGCTTGGCCGATGATTTCATCGGTAAAGTTCAAAGGGTTGCGGTAGTGCGCGGCAAGCATGAAGTAACGTAGAACCGTTGGTTTGAATCTTTTGCGGAGTTCTACAACGGTGATGCCATTTCCTAAGGATTTGGACATCTTCTCATTATCGATATTAATATAACCGTTATGCATCCAGTAGTTCGCGAACGATTTTCCTGTCCGTGCTTCAGACTGCGCAATCTCACACTCATGATGAGGGAATTGCAAGTCTTGACCGCCCCCGTGAATATCTAAAGTATCCCCCAAATAGCGTTGTGCCATCGCAGAGCATTCAATATGCCAGCCCGGACGGCCGTCTCCCCATGGACTGCTCCAGAAAATTTCGCCTGGTTTCGCGCCTTTCCAGAGCACAAAATCTTGGGCATTTTCTTTGCGCTCATCCACTTCAATCCGAATGCCGAATTGCAATTCATCGATATTCTGATGGGACAGTTTCCCATAATCTTGGAATTTCTGCGTGCGGAAATATACGTCGCCATCCTTCGCATATGCATACCCTTGATCCACTAATCCTTGTATAAACGCAATAATCTCTGGGATATTGTCCGTAACACGCGGATGCACGGTTGCCGGACGAACACCAAGACCTTCGATATCTTCCTGAAACGCTTGAATGAATTGATTTGCAACTTCAGGCACAGTCGATCCCATCTGTTCTGCCTTACGAATCAATTTATCATCTACATCCGTAAAGTTTGACACATAATTAACTTCATAGCCAATCGCCTCTAGGTAACGGCGAACGACATCGAAGACAATAACGGGACGTGCGTTCCCGATATGCATGTAATCATAAACCGTTGGTCCGCAAACATACATACTCACCTTGCCAGATTGTTGCGGAACAAAAAGCTCCTTCGTTCGATTCATCGTATTGTAAAGATGTAACGCCATCGTTTACACTCCTTCTTTCATCCGCTGTTGTTCTTGTAACACATCTATTTCTTTTTTCATCCGGTCTATCTGCTCTTGCATCTGTCTAAATTGATCAATGATGGGGTCAGAGACTTGATTATGACTGAGACGATCGAGACGTTTCCCGTTCTGTTTCACGATTCTACCTGGAATGCCGACGACCGTACTATTCGGCGGGACTTCATTCAGTACGACCGAATTTGCCCCAATCATCACATTATCACCAATTCGAAATGAACCCAGTACCTTCGCTCCTGAAGCAATAACGACATTGTTGCCAATGGTTGGGTGCCGCTTTCCTTTTTCTTTACCGGTCCCGCCCAGCGTTACGCCTTGATATATCACGACATTATTGCCAATCTCGCAGGTCTCGCCAATGACGACGCCCATCCCATGGTCAATGAACAGACGCTCTCCAAGCGTTGCGCCAGGATGTATTTCAATCCCTGTGAAAAAGCGGCTGGTCTGTGAAATGACGCGAGCGACCGTATATAATTTATGTTTGAAAAACCAGTTCGCGAACCGATGCGCCCAAATGGCATGTAAACCAGAATACGTAAAGACCACTTCAAATTTACTTCTCGCCGCCGGATCATTCTCGAAGACGGTCTGAATATCTGATTTCATTCTTTGAAACATGATGATCCCCTTCTATCCCCCAAAAATAGAAAACGCCCCTACAGCAAATGAATGCTGCAGAGACGTTCGTACGCGGTCCCACTCTGCTTGAGTACTTCCAAATCTCCCTTAGAGGTACTCCACTTTAGCGTTCTTAACGCGAACGGCACGATATTCCCCACCCTGCTTCCGCAGCTCGGAAATATAGCTCCCAGGCGCATGTTCCGCTTCCGAGGATTAGGCAATTCACAGCCAATCGTTGCCCTCTCTGGAAATCCTGCTAATCAAGCGTACTTCTCCTGTTCAAAGCTTTTAAAATGATATTGATTGTAATTATATATAAGCGGGGTTTGTCTGACAAGAGATGATTTACCGCTCATCATGCCAATTTTTATAAATAGCGTTAATCATGAACTACGCATTACGCGTTCCGTTCACGTAAACGAGCAACAACTTTCTCTTGGCCTAACAGTGCAATCGTCTCGTTCAGATCACGACCATGTGTCTGTCCTGTTAAGGCAACACGAATAGGCATGAACAATTGCTTGCCTTTAAAACCGGTTTCCTTCTGTACTTCCTTAATTGCAGTCTTCATGGCATCCGCTGTAAATTCGGTTAATGCTTCTGCTTTGCCAAGGAATGCAGCAAGTACTGCTGGCACCTGCTCTTCTGCAAGAACGGCTGTTGCTTCTTCATCCATCTCAACTTGGTCTTGGAAGAATAACGAAGATAACTCGACGATATCGGAAGCGGATCTCATTTGCTCTTGATATAGTGCGACTAATGCCGTCGCCCACGCTTGTTGTTCTTCAGATAAGGTTGCTGGCAACAATCCTGCTTTTTGCAAATGTGGAATCGCCATTGCAGCTATACGCGATGTCTCTTCATTCTTAATATAGTGATTATTTAACCAGCTTAATTTGTTCGTATCGAACACGGCAGGACTCTTAGACAACCGACTCGCTTCGAAAATCTCGATAAACTGCTCCCGTGAGAAGATCTCATCTTCGCCTTTAGGAGACCAGCCCAATAGAGCTATGAAATTAAATAAGGCTTCTGGCAAATAACCCAGCTGATCATATTGTTCAATAAACTGGATAATGGATTCATCCCGTTTACTTAATTTCTTATGATTCTCATTGACGATCAATGTCATATGTGCGAACTGAGGGGGTTCCCAGCCCAAAGCTTCATAAATCATCAACTGACGAGGCGTATTGGATACATGGTCTTCACCGCGAAGGACATGCGTAATCTTCATTAAATAATCATCGATGACAACCGCAAAGTTATACGTCGGGATTCCGTCTTTCTTCACGATGACGAAGTCGCCGGATACTTCCGATTCGAACGAGATCGTGCCTTTCACCATATCATCGAATGTATACGTCTTCCCTTCCGGCACGCGGAAACGGACACTTGGTACACGGCCTTCTGCTTCGAAGGCTTGGCGCTGCGCTTCCGTTAAGTCACGATGGCGACCAGAATAACGCGGCATTTCACCGCGAGCGGTCTGCTCTTCGCGCTCTTGCTCTATTTCTTCCTCTGTGCAATAACATTTGTACGCCATTCCTGAATCAATCAACTGCTGCCAATACGTTTTATAAATATCCAGACGTTCCATCTGGCGATAAGGTCCATATTCTCCACCAACATCAATGCTTTCATCCCAGTCGATGCCTAGCCATTTCAAATAAGTCAGTTGGCTCTCTTCGCCGCCTTCAATATTACGCTTGACGTCTGTATCCTCAATACGAATAATAAATTTCCCTTTATTGTGACGAGCGAACAAATAGTTAAATAACGCCGTTCTTGCATTACCGATATGTAAGTGTCCCGTTGGGCTTGGCGCATAACGTACACGGACTTCCTGTGTCATAATACTCTAGCTCCCTTTCCCTAGCCAAAATAGCGGAAAACTCCGCCTCTATATCCCCAAATCATAGCACATCTTGAATCAGGCAGACAACCGATTGTGCCGCGATTCCTTCGCTGCGTCCGACAAATCCGAGTTGCTCCGTTGTCGTTGCTTTGACATTAATTTTGGTGGAGTCACACTCCAACGACTTCGCGATAACTTCTTGCATTTGCGGAATGTAAGGCAACATCTTCGGCTTCTGCGCAATGATCGTACAGTCCAAGTTCCCAAGGACGTATCCCTCGGCTTTGGCCATCGCCCATATTTCCTCTAGCAGCTTCACACTATCTGCATCTTTAAATGCTGCATCTGTATCTGGAAAATGTTTACCAATATCCCCTTTGCCTAGTGCACCTAAAATGGCATCACTAATCGCATGCAATAGTACATCTGCATCAGAATGTCCTAGCAGCCCCTTTTCATAAGGAATCGTAACCCCTCCAATAATACACGGCCTTCCTTCCACCAATTGATGCACATCAAATCCTTGTCCCACTCGAATCATGACTGTTCCTCCCTCATTTGTTGTAACCAGAATTGTGCAGAGACAAGATCCTCTGGTGTCGTAATTTTGATATTCGTATACTCGCCTTCCACCACATGCACACCGATGCCAAGACGTTCCACTAACATCGCATCATCCGTTCCAACCACTTGATCTTGTACGGCTTGTTCATGTGCGCGAAGGACATCCGAACGTCGAAAAGCTTGTGGGGTTTGGATAGCCCACAAGCTACGGCGATCAGGCGTATGCACAATCATACCTGCTTCATTAACCTGTTTAATAGTGTCTTTCACCGGGACGGCGAGTACAGAAGCTCCTTGCTGTACAGCTGCTTCATAGCAAGCTCGCACCCGCTCCTCCGTCACGAAAGGTCTCACGCCGTCATGGATCAGGACCCACTCGGTATTCGCCGCAAGCAACCCTTGGTAGACCGAGTATTGTCGTTCTGCTCCGCCAGCAACAATATGCGTTACTTTCCGGAGATTAAATTCCTCCACCCATCCCGTACAACGTTCAACATCTTGTGCCCCTACAACGAGAACAATTTCGTCCACCCAGGACATCTGTTCGAATTGCATCATGGTATGTATGAGAATTGGCTTGCCTTCTAGCCGCAGATATTGCTTACTTTCCGGGGTACCCATCCGTGAGCCTTTCCCTGCCGCAACGATTACCGCACCAACTTGCTTTTTCATTTACGATCCCTGCCTTGCTTATCACAAGTATTTGTCCAACCCTTATGAATTCGACCTGTGAGTTAAGCATACCTTTTTTATTGGGCTTTTTCCAATAATTTTGGCTTCGCAAAGATCATTCTGCCTGCCGATGTCTGTAAAACGCTCGTCACCAACACTTCCATCGTCGTACCAATATAATCGCGGCCGCCTTCGACGACAATCATCGTTCCATCATCCAAATACGCCACACCTTGCCCGTGTTCTTTACCGTCCTTAATAACTTGTACAATAATTTCTTCGCCAGGTAGAACGACAGGTTTCACGGCATTCGCTAAATCATTGATATTGAGTACAGAGACACCTTGCAATTCGCATACTTTGTTGAGGTTATAGTCATTGGTTACGACTTTCCCTTGCAAGACCTTCGCGAGCTTCACCAGCTTGCTGTCTACCTCGGAAATCTCTTCAAAGTCACCTTCATAAATCAATACCTTTACTTCAAGTTCCTTCTGGATTTTATTCAAAATATCAAGTCCGCGGCGTCCGCGATTTCGCTTTAATAAATCAGAAGAATCAGCAATATGCTGAAGTTCTTCGAGCACAAACTCTGGGATAACAATCGTACCTTCGAGAAACCCCGTCTTACAAATATCCGCGATTCGCCCATCAATAATGACACTGGTATCCAGAATTTTATGTTCTTCTAGCCCACGATCTGCCGTACGCCCGCCAGAGGAATCTTTCCCTCGTGACAGAAGCGCGATCAGTTCACTTTTCTTCTGCATCCCAATCCATAGTCCCGCGACACCACAACCAATCGTAAGGATCGCAGCGAATACGACGCCTAACGCGCCCACACGCATGATGACAGGATCTAGGAGTGCTGCGACGCCCAGTCCCCCGATGAGTCCAAGAAACCCTGCAAATACCTGTTCGAACGGTAACTCCGATAACATGAGTAAACCTCGTTGGACGTAGGAAATCATCAAGCTTGAGCTAAGCGAAAATAAGACCCAAAATAGCACCATACCAAATCCCATACTAAGAATGGTTCCAGCCAATACACTTGCATCCCCAAATAATGATCCTAGCCATGCCGTTGGCTCACCTGCGATAGCGTACATGCCATATCCAAACCATGCTCCTAATAACATTCCTAGGGTAAGTACCCCTTTTTTTAACATGCTATTCACCTCCTTTTACAATTATGGTCCAAATTCATCCAAGCTAATCTCAGGTTCATAACTTTTTTCATTGATAACTGGCAAATGCTTCACTTATAATTGAGGTAAGATTCTCTCGTTAGGAATGTTTACAAGACTAATAATAAATCGAGGTGTAAACACATGAGCACGCCAACTTTACAAGATTTCCAACAACAAGTATCCGAGCTATTACTCAGGCACCGCAGTCTCTTGGATGTCCTATCGAAATACGGTCAGTCGAACTCATCTGTAAATCGATCCGTAGTGAAAGCGATTACAGAATGCGGTTGTATTGAACTCAACGCAAGCAAGCAGCTCTATCCTGAGAATCATGAACTTCACGAAACCAAGCACCAACTGTCCAGCCATTTGAATGGACAGCTATGCGAGAACTGCAAAGAAGTCGTTACCGCTGAGCTTGGACGAAATCTTTTCTATATGTCAGCCCTCTGCAATTTGCTCGATGTGAATATGGAAGACGTTGTCCAGAATGAGTCTGACAAATGTTCGACCCTTGGTTTTTTTAACTTATCTTAGATCTTTCATCCCCATGAAAAAAAGCATTTATAACGTCTCCATCGGAGTACGAAATAAATGCTTTTTATTATCATTCGGTTATTCCGTTCAATTGCTCATTTGATCCGTACGTGACGAGTCATCCGACTTCGCAGCCGCACGTTGACTTTTACGACGTTTTGTGAATACCTGTTCAACGTTTTTTTTTAGGCCGTACAACGCATAGAATGCGAGTGGAATAAGAATAAGCTTTGGCGTTTGTTTCGGGAATTGAATAGCAAGAACAAGTGCAACAAGGATAACAACAGGTGCAATCCAGAAAGCTTTCTTAGGTACGCCTACTTTTTTGAAATTCGGATATTTAACGCGGCTAACCATCAAATACGACAGTAGCAGCGAGCTAATGACGAGATATGGCGTTGCAAGATCTTCGTGAAATAATGCCAGCGTACATAGAACACCGCCTGCAGCTGGAATCGGTAATCCAATGAAGTAACCCGGTGTGCCTGATATCACATTAAATCTTGCAAGACGAAGCGCCCCGCAGATCGGGAATATTGCCGTTACAGTCCAAGCCAGCGCTGGAGCCAAATGTGTAAAAGCAGTTACATACATAATAAACGCTGGAGCAACACCGAACGATATTACATCCGATAAGGAATCGAGCTCCTTACCAAATTCACTCTGGACGTTTAACGCACGGGCTACCCGACCATCTAATCCATCCATTAGCATAGCAATAATCACCATAATAGCGGCATAATCAAAATGGCCGTTAAACACTAATATGATGGAAATAATCCCGAGCACCAAATTACCAATGGTAAACAGGTTCGGAATCGATTTTGTTATCATATACTCACCTCATATTTACTATGCCCCAGTGTCATCTATTGATTGTATGACAAATTATATTTGTCTGTCAATAAACACCTGTTCTTGAATCCGCTTAAGACCTTCCTTGATCGTACGTGCCCGCACTTCCCCAATACCATCCACTTCATCCAATTCTTCGATCGTTGCCATGGTCACATGTGCCAGCTGGTGGAAGCGTTGAACCAGATTGTTGATAATCACATTCGGTAACCTTGGGATCTTGCTTAGGACCCGATATCCGCGTGGTGCAACGGATTCTTCCGCTACCAAATTGGACGTCGGATATCCTAATAACCGGATTAGATGATGTGGATCCAATAATTCATCCGAGGTGCATTTTTTCAATTGAAGGAAGATTTCTTTCATCTTCTCCTCAGAATTGTCGCGGGCATAATCCTTAATTAACAATCTCGCATCTTCTTCGGTATTCCCGACCAGCTCTTCCATCTGCATGCTAATCAAGCGACCTTCGTTGCCTAACTCGTGAATGTAACGCTTAATTTCCTGCTTGATTCGGAGCGCCATTTCAAACCGCTGTACCACATGTACAACTTCTTGCAGGGTTACAAGCTCCTCAAATTCCGATGCTGTCAAATTCGTCAATGCTTGATTCAACACGGCTTTATACCGTTCCAGCGTCTGAATCGCTTGGTTCGCTTTGGTTAGGATGACACCCATCTCTTTGAGCGAATAGCGCAGGTTGCCTTGATACAGAGTAATCACGTTACGCCGTTGAGAAATCGACACAACAAGCTTACCTGTCTGTTTAGCTACCCGCTCCGCCGTACGATGTCGAATTCCTGTCTCAATGGAGGAAATCGATGAATCCGGAATAAGCTGTGTGTTCGCATATAAGATTCTCTTTAAGTCTTCACTAATAATGATCGCGCCATCCATTTTGGCTAACTCGTACAAATAGTTCGGGGAAAAATCGCAATTGATGGAAAACCCACCATCCACGACTTCCATCACTTCCGGGCTATAGCCCACAACAATCAATCCGCCCGTTTTGGCACGCAATACGTTCTCTAGACCATCCCGAAACGGTGTACCTGGCGAAACTAAACGCAGTAGTTCATTTACATTATCTTGTTGAGTCGTTTCTTTCATTCTCTATTATGCCCCCTAACCTAATGCAGCTGTGAGTGCTTCCGCTACCGTATTTACTCCAATAATTTCAATTCCCTTGGGCGCTTTCCACCCCTTCATACTTTTCTCTGGCATGATCACACGTTTAAATCCGAGCTTTTGCGCTTCTTTGACGCGTTGTTCCACACGTGATACCGCCCGTACTTCACCGGTCAGACCAATTTCTCCAAAAAAGACATCGTATGGTTGTGTCGGTGCGTCTCGAAAGCTCGATGCAATACTAACCGCAATCGCTAAATCGACCGCAGGCTCATCCAACTTCACCCCGCCGGCGACATTGAGATAGGCATCTTGATTTTGTAAAAACATGCCCATCCGCTTCTCTAATACGGCAATAATTAAGGACATTCGTTGATGATCCACGCCCGTGGACATTCGTCTTGGGGAAGGAAAATTCGTCGAGGCAACAAGTGCTTGCAGTTCGACCAGAACCGGTCGCGTCCCCTCTACACTAGCGACAACCGATGAACCAGCAACCCCCATGGGCCGTTCGGACAAGAAGAGCTCGGACGGATTTGTAACTTCAACCAGCCCCGTCTCTTGCATCTCAAAGATCCCGATTTCATTCGTGGATCCAAAACGGTTCTTCACCGCTCGTAACAAGCGATAGGTATGATGCCGTTCCCCCTCAAAATAAAGCACGCAATCCACCATATGCTCCAACAGTCGCGGGCCTGCGATGGCTCCCTCTTTGGTCACATGACCTACAAGTACTGTCGCAATTCCTTTTACTTTAGCAATACGCATAAAGTGCGTCGTACATTCACGAACCTGTGAGACACTTCCAGGCGCCGAAGCCACAGAGGGTTGATATACCGTCTGAATGGAGTCAATGACTAGAAAGTCAGGTTGAATTTCTTCAATGGCTTCTTCAATTTGTTCCAAATTGGTCTCACACAGCACAAACAAAGACTCCGATAATGCATTTAACCGATCTGCGCGCAGTCTAGTCTGCCGCACCGATTCTTCCCCAGATACATAGAGAACTTTCAACCCTGCTACCGTTAAGGCATGTGATGTCTGCAGCAAAAGTGTTGACTTCCCGATCCCCGGATCTCCCCCGACTAATATCAAAGAGCCAGGCACGAAACCGCCGCCGAGTACACGATTTAATTCCCCGATATTTGTCTGTACTCGCGGTTCTTTGCCACTCTCTATATGTATGATCGATTGTGGTTTTTCTTTCGTATGAAAAATTGGGGATTGCATCCCTTGCGTCTTTACAACCGTCTGCGTCTCTTCAACCATCGTGTTCCAGCTGCTACAACCCGGACATTTTCCATACCATTTGGCCGTTTCATAACCGCATTCCGTACAATAGAACTTCGTCTTGACTTTCGCCATTTCAATCTCCTTACTTCATTAGAATGCTTATATATGAATCTTATCATTTTTAGGGATGAGAGTAAAAGAAAAAGCCCGAAACCATCAAGGTTTTGGGCTTTTTTTATTGATTGTGTCTATTTAGCTATGCAATACCACTAAATTGCCTTCTTGTTCGTCAATGGTAAGGTGGTCACCCTTCGAAATTTTGCCCATCAGAAGCTCTTCTGACAAGCGGTCTTCGATATGCTTCTGGATTGCACGACGCAATGGACGAGCACCATAGGCTGGATCAAATCCTTCTTTGGCAAGGAAGGCTTTTGCTTTATCCGTTAGGATGAAGTCAACCTCTTGTTCTTTCAGACGTTTACGAAGTTCTTCGGCCATCAAGGACACGATCTGAGCAATATTCTCTTCCGTTAAGGAATGGAAGACAATGGTCTCATCGATCCGGTTCAAGAACTCTGGACGGAAACTCTTCTTCAACTCCGCCATCACTTTATCTTTCATGTTGGTGTAGTCTTTGCCAGCGTCATTCGCTGCTGTAAAGCCTAGCGAGGTATTCCGCTTGATCGCTTCAGCGCCAACATTCGACGTTAAGATGATAAGCGTGTTCCGGAAGTCTACCACACGGCCTTTCGAATCGGTTAGACGACCATCTTCAAGCACTTGCAAAAGGATGTTAAATACTTCTGGATGTGCTTTCTCGATCTCATCCAATAGGACAACCGAATAAGGTTTACGTCTAACTTTCTCCGTCAACTGGCCGCCTTCTTCATAACCCACGTATCCTGGAGGTGCCCCAACAAGACGAGACGTGGAATGCTTCTCCATGTATTCGGACATATCGATACGAATGACCGCATTCTCGTCGCCGAACAACGATTCAGCTAATGCACGAGCAAGCTCTGTTTTACCAACCCCTGTTGGTCCTAAGAAAATGAAGGAGCCCATTGGACGCTTCGGATCTTTCAGACCTGCACGCGCACGACGAACAGCCCGGCTTACCGCTTTAACGGCTTCTTCTTGACCAATAACACGTTCGTGTAAGATCGATTCCATTTTCAATAAACGTTCGGTCTCTTCCTCTGCAAGCTTGCGAACAGGAATACCGGTCCAACTTGCAACGATTTGAGCGATATCATCTGGCGTCACTTCAGAATCGGTACGACCCTGTTTTTCTTTCCATTGATTTTTCGTCAAATCCAACTCTTCACGCATTTTTTGTTCCGTATCGCGAAGGGCAGCTGCTTTCTCAAATTCTTGGCTTTGTACGGCAGCATCTTTTTCCTTACGAATATCTTCAAGACGGTTCTCTAATTGTTTCAAATTAGGCGGTACCGTATAAGTGTGAAGCCTTACCTTGGAACTCGCTTCATCGATCAAGTCGATGGCTTTGTCCGGTAGGAACCGATCCGTAATATAACGGTCCGATAATTTCACAGCTGCTTCAATGGCTTCATCCGTAATTTTCACCCGATGATGCGCTTCATAACGATCACGCAATCCGTGAAGAATCTGAACCGCTTCTTCTGGCGAAGGCTGATCCACGGTAATCGGTTGGAAACGGCGTTCCAAGGCAGCGTCTTTCTCGATATATTTGCGGTACTCATCTAAGGTTGTAGCACCGATACATTGCAATTCACCACGTGCAAGAGAAGGTTTTAGGATGTTCGAAGCGTCGATAGCGCCTTCTGCTCCACCCGCGCCGATAAGGGTATGAAGTTCATCAATAAAAAGAATGATATTTCCGGCTTGACGAATTTCGTCCATAATCTTTTTCAAGCGATCTTCGAATTCACCACGATATTTCGTCCCTGCAACAACAGAACCCATATCCAAGGTCATGACACGTTTATCACGCAATGTTTCCGGAATTTCATTCTGAATAATTCGTTGCGCGAGTCCTTCTGCGATGGCTGTTTTACCTACCCCAGGCTCCCCGATCAATACCGGGTTGTTCTTCGTCCGACGACTTAATACCTGGATCACACGCTCGATTTCTTTGCTGCGGCCAATTACGGGATCTAAATGTCCTTCTTTGGCAATAGCCGTTAAATCACGTGCTAATGAATCTAACGTTGGTGTGCTAACATTGGTAGGTGTGCCATGATGGCTCGATACGGCTTCGCTACTGCCAAGCAATTGGAGCACTTGTTGACGTGCTTTGTTCAAGCTGATACCCAAATTGTTCAATACACGTGCGGCAACACCTTCACCCTCACGAATGAGTCCGAGTAGAATATGCTCTGTTCCCACATACGTATGACCCAACTTCCGTGCTTCATCCATGGAAAGCTCTATCACTTTCTTCGCACGCGGGGTATACGCAATATTCGTAGGTTGCTCTTGCCCCCGGCCAATTAAGGATTCCACCTCGTCTTGAATTTTCTCAAGTCCAAGTCCCAATGCGATTAACGCTTTGGCTGCAATCCCTTCGCCTTCACGAATAAGTCCAAGGAGAATGTGCTCTGTCCCTATATTGTTGTGACCAAGACGCACTGCCTCTTCCTGCGCTAAAGCTAATACTTTCTGTGCACGCTCTGTAAATCTTCCAAACATCATATCTATACACCTCCACTAGAACTTATTATAACTGGAATATTTATGATTTAGAAAGTTTATCGCGAATTAACTTGGCACGATAAAAATCTCTTTCTTCGGTATTTAATTTATGCCCGTAATATTGCTGCAAGAAGCCCGTCTGGGACATCACGATCAACTCATTCAACACATCCGAGGAAACACCGTCTATAATGCCTAAATCTAATCCAAGACGTACATCGGACAAACGTTGTGAAGCTTCCTTCGAATCCATCACTTCCGCAAACGATAGAATCCCAAAAGATCTCTGAATTCGATCTTTAACCCGTGTTGAGGACTCAAGCATCAACTTCTCTCTCGCTGCCTTCTCATGTTCTATGATTTGTTTGGCAACACTGTACAGGTTCTCAATAATCTCCGTCTCGGATTGGCCTAATGTAATCTGATTGGAGATTTGAAATAAATTCCCTACGGCTTCGCTGCCCTCACCATAGATACCTCGAACGGCTAACCCTACCTGCGTAATGGCTGGCAGTAATCGATTCATTTGCTGCGTAAGCACAAGCGCTGGCAGATGGATCATAACTGATGCCCGAATACCGGTTCCTACATTGGTTGGACAACTTGTTAAATATCCTCTGGTTTCATCAAATGCATAATCGACTTGATCTTCAAATATATCATCAATCTGGCTCGCCATCTCCCAAGCTTCCTCAAGTTGGAATCCCGGATACAGACATTGAATACGCAGATGGTCTTCTTCATTGATCATGATACTAGCTGCTTCATTATCGCTAATAAGAACAGCACCGTTACGTGATTCATTCGCTAAATTGGGACTGATCAGGTGCTTTTCCACCAGTACACGCTTCTCTAGCTCATTCAAATCCGATAACAAAACTTCATTGAACTGGCCAAGATTTGCGAGTTCCTTCGATTCTAGAACATGACTTAAGGTCTCCAGAATTTCTTTGGATTGTTGGTTTGTTGCAAGCATCGGAAATGGAAGCATATTTAAGTTACGGGCAATACGAACACGGCTGCTAATGACAATCTCCGAATCCGGTCCTTTCCCACGCATCCAATCGCTTAAAGCATGTTCCGTAAATTTATGAGTCACCATATTCAACCCTCCACTTCATTCCTGTCACCCTGCGGAAATGCGTTTCTCAAGCTCACGAATTTGATCGCGAATTTGAGCAGCGTGTTCAAACTCTTCATGGATAATGAGATACTGCAGTTCTTTCTTCAAATCCTCAAGTTCACGTTTGGTTTGGATCGTACCGCCGCGACGCTTAGGAATTTTACCTAAATGCTTCGTACTTCCATGAACTCTTTTGAATAACGGATCTAACCGATCTTCAAAATGCTTATAACAGGAGCTGCATCCAAAGCGTCCGATTTTACTAAACTGCGAATAGGTTAACCCACACGCTTCACAGCGAATGACCTGCGCTTTCTGACCCGTTGCATTTCCTTTACCTGTCGGGTCAAAATCAAGCAACCCTGATAATAGACTATGGATCGAAAATCCATTCGTCGTTCCCGGAATTAATTCACCTTTTTCACGAGCACAGGATTCACAGATATGAAACTCCGTTTTCTCCCCATTCACGATTTTCGTGAAATGTAGTGTCGCAGGCTTTTTACCGCACTCTTGACAGATCATGTAAAGGACCTCCCTTTTGGCTTACGATGAGATATTATTCATTATCAACGATGTATTCACTATTTCTTATTCATCAGCAGGGACAATAGCATCGCGCGTAATAAACTCGCCCTCACTTCATCCCGCAACGGAAGCTTCACGATCAGCGCATCACGAGACACTGCCGCACGAAGAAGGTTTGCTTCCCGTCTTGTAATTACCCTCGCTTCTTCCAATTGATACACAAGACCTTCTGCCGCGGCCTGTTCAATGCGATCGCCAATGGTATGTCTTAAATGCTCCTGGATCGCGAGCTCCGCAGGCAGCTGAATTCGTTGGATTCGAATATATCCGCCACCGCCTCGCTTGCTCTCCACGACATACCCCTTCTCGAGTGTGAAGCGCGTGCTGATCACATAATTGATCTGCGACGGAACGCATGAGAATTGGTCGGCTAATTCATTTCGCTGAATCTCAATCATACTGCCCGGACTCTCATGCAAAATATTCTTCAGATATTGTTCTATAATATCAGAGATATTACGCATTGATTCATCCTCCATGGTGAAATGAAAAGGCCCATCGGTTTGATGTTTAATTGACCTTGACTTTCTTTGACTTTATATACATGATAGCACTTCTTTAACAGGTTTTCAATATATCTCCGACGTTATTATTGTTGCATTTTTCACTCGAATTATACCCTTCCCATTCTTACCACAATAGAATTTATAAAAGTTTCGCCTTCATCGCTCCATAGAAAATTGATTCCAAAGTCATGGTCTGTAACAAAATCCAACAAAATGTGCCTAAGAATCTTCTATTGTATACTTCGGACTTATATATATTTTCATCAAGCAGGTTCGAAGTCCCTTTGATCTTGATTTTTCATTCCACTGAATTATGGTGCAAATGACCCTGACAAGCTCCACACCTTTGACCTACATCGATTTTTCCCCCTAACAGTCGAAATGTATCCCTTCTTATAAGAAAAAAACCCCAATAGAATCGAACTATAGGTTCCCTATTGTATTCCGTCGTAGGGGCTTCGTTGATGTGGTTGGATGAATGAAGGCGCCCATTCTTCCTCGTTCCCATCGTTCATAGGTTTATATTTTGGGAGGGATCATTTATGAAGTTTACGAAAAAATGGATGCTCGTGGTCACGTTGGTAGCTATGCTTCTCACGTTACTGCCAACGCTGTCCTTTGCAGCTGCGTCGGGCCCCCCTGGGACCCCTGCCTTATCACAGAATAATTGGGACAATAAGCCGAATTACTCGATTTCTTTCAATATGTGGTGGGGAAATAACGGAGCAACATGGAAGTTATATGAAAATGAGGTGTTGATCCATACCGCAGATTTAACAGATAATACCCCTAATGCTCAATCCGGTTCATTCAGCTTTACGAATAAAGCATCCGGCACCTATGTCTATAAAGTAGAACTCATTAACACTGCAGGAACATCCGTATCCAATAATCTGACCTATACAGTAACTGGCGGCACAGGTGGAGGAGACACGCAGGCACCTACTGCACCGACAAATCTAACCTCTACAGCGAAGACAGCTTCGACTATCGATTTAACTTGGTCAGCATCAACGGATAATATCGGTGTTACAGGCTATGAGGTGTTCAAAGATGGTGTGTCCATCGGCACGACAACAAGCACTTCCTTTCCTGTAACAGGGTTATCCGCCAATACAGCTTATGCCTTCACCGTAAAAGCCAAGGATGCTGCTGGCAATGTTTCTCCTGCTAGCAATTCCTTATCCGTGACAACAGACCCTTTGCCTGTCGATACACAAGCTCCTTCTGTACCAGGCAATCTTATAGCTACAGCCAAAACTTCCACTTCCGTCGCACTTTCTTGGTCACCTTCGACGGATAACGTCGCTGTTACGGGATATAACATTTTCAAAGATGGTATATCTGCCGGCACTTCTACAAGCACTTCCTTCAATATCACAGCTTTAACCCCCAACACGGCCTATGTGTTCACCGTTCAGGCCAAAGATGCCGCTGGCAATATATCTGCACCTAGTAATCCCCTATCTGTAACAACGGATGCTGCATCATCCATCCCTGCTTGGACCGCGGGAACAGCTTATAAAATAGGTGATCGGGTATCTTATAAAGATAGTGTCTACAAATGCCTTCAAGCACACACGGCTTTGGTAGGCTGGGAACCTTCCGGCACGCCAACCTTATGGCAATTGGATACGAGCGCCCCAGACACTACACCACCAACTGCACCAACTGCATTAACGGTCTCCAATGTCAGCAGCAGCTCTTTAACCCTCTCCTGGCAGGCTTCTACAGATAACATTGGCGTGAAGAACTACACCGTGTTCCAGAACGGAACAGCCATTGGTACATCGACTCCTACGACCTTCACTGTGACAGGGCTATCTGCCAATTCAACTTATGTATACAGTGTCAAAGCTAGTGATGCCGCAGGGAACGTGTCGGCAGCAAGCAACGAGGTTACTGTAACGACGCCTGCACCAGATCTTACTCCACCTACTGCACCTACAAATCTTACCGCTTCCAATGTGACGAGTAATACCGTTGTATTAACTTGGAATGCCTCCACTGACAACGTAGCCGTATCAGGGTATGACATTTATGCCGGCCCTGCGCTCAAAGGATCCACGACAGGAACGAGCTACACTGTAACTGGTTTGTCTCCTGTCACATTATACAATTTTACCGTCAAAGCAAAGGATGCCGCGGGGAATATATCGGATGCAAGCAATGCCGTCTCTGTTACAACCCTAGAAGGGTCTAAAGGTGGAGACTATAAAATCGTAGGTTATTTCCCTTCATGGGGTGTCTATAGCGGACGCAATTATAAAGTACCTGATATCGACGCCTCTAAGGTAACACATATTAATTTTGCTTTTGCCGATATTTGCTGGAATGGTAAGCATGGCAATCCTGATCCTACAGGACCTAACCCAACAACTTGGTCTTGTCAGGATGAGAACGGGAATATTAACGTGCCGAACGGAACCATCGTACAAGGAGATCCTTGGGCTGACACAGGAATGTCCTATCCTGGCGATACATGGGATACACCAATCAAGGGCAGCTTCAATCAACTAAATAAATTAAAGAAGGCTTATCCACAACTTAAGACGATCATCTCTGTAGGCGGATGGAGTTGGTCGAACCGATTCTCGGATGTTGCTGCGGATCCTGCTGCACGTAAAGTTTTCGCGAAATCCGCAGTAGACTTTATCCACAAGTATGGCTTTGATGGTGTAGATCTAGACTGGGAGTATCCTGTTGGTAGCGGATTACCGGGCAATAGTGCGCGTCCAGCAGATAAACAGAACTATACGTTACTCCTACAAGATATACGTACAGAACTTGACCTTGCAGGGGCAAAGGATGGCAAACATTATTATCTGACAATCGCCTCCGGCATTAGTGAACAGTATCAAAATAATACCGAACTCGATAAAATAGCCCAAATCTGCGATTGGATTAATATGATGGCTTATGATATGCATGGTGCTTGGGATCCGAAATCCGGGCAAAATGCTCCGCTCTACTTTGATCCAGCGGACAATGGGATTAACCCGACAGGCTTCAATATTGATGCTGCAATTAAAGGGTATTTAGGTAAAGGGGTACCTGCGAACAAGATCGTCTTAGGTCTTGCCTTCTATGGCCGTGGGTGGGATGGTTGTGCCAACGTAAATGGCGGCCTGTATCAAACCTGTAGTGGAGGCTCCAAAAAAGGGACTGTAGAAGCAGGTTCTTTTGATTATTGGGATCTGGCAGCTAACTATATTAACAAAAACGGCTATACCCGCTATTGGAACGATGTCACTAAGACACCTTACCTCTATAACCCAAGTACAGGCACATTCATCACGTATGACGATGTAGAATCTCTTCAATATAAGACCGATTATTTGAAGGCAAAAGGGTTAGCCGGGGGCATGTTCTGGGAGTTCTCTGGGGATAAAACCAAAGCATTGCTTCAGGCGGTTTCAGATTTTCTACCCCGACAATCGTTAATAACACCTTAAACAACGAAATCCCCTGTTGAGGTTATCCTCAACAGGGGATTCTTTAATGTAAATCTGTGTATAGTTCCGTATAGAAACGAGATTAATAACAACTTATACCCATATGTAGATACTTTCGGATCTGATTCGATCAGTTTCTACACTTACGCACTGTGGATGAAGTTGAAATCATAACATCAGGATGGAGAATAACCTGGATAACCTGTGCGTGATGTGGACGAAATTGTGGATCATGTGTATGAATCATTGGATAACCGCTTTATTTCTGTTAAAAGGGTGCATTCATGATTCATTCCGAGGTTTTTTATATCTGTCCACAATGTGGATAGATTTTTTTGCGAGGCAATTCATTGTGTATAACATGGTATTGAGCTATTTTTTTCAATGTATCCACAGTATTTTCAATACGTTTTCCTGTCCATGCACAATTGTGGACAAAAAAAACCGCCGTCGAGAATGAAATCTCAACAGCGATCTTTACTGCTTGGCATCGTCCTACTCTCCCAGGACCCTGCGGTCCAAGTACCATCGGCGCTAGAGGGCTTAACGGTCGTGTTCGGGATGGGTACGCGTGGAACCCCTCCGCTATCGACACCAAACGGAATACTTATTCAAGGTTTGAACCCTGAAAACTAGATACGAAACAACTTTTTGCGAATTAATTTTAGGATAAGCCCTCGACCGATTAGTATTGGTCAGCTCCACACATTGCTGCGCTTCCACCTCCAACCTATCAACCTCGTCGTCTTCAAGGGGTCTTACTAATTGGGAAATCTCATCTTGAGGGGGGCTTCACGCTTAGATGCTTTCAGCGCTTATCCCGTCCATACTTGGCTACCCAGCGGTGCTCCTGGCGGAACAACTGGTACACCAGCGGTATGTCCATCCCGGTCCTCTCGTACTAAGGACAGCTCCTCTCAAATTTCCTACGCCCACGACAGATAGGGACCGAACTGTCTCACGACGTTCTGAACCCAGCTCGCGTACCGCTTTAATGGGCGAACAGCCCAACCCTTGGGACCTACTTCAGCCCCAGGATGCGATGAGCCGACATCGAGGTGCCAAACCTCCCCGTCGATGTGGACTCTTGGGGGAGATAAGCCTGTTATCCCCAGGGTAGCTTTTATCCGTTGAGCGATGGCCCTTCCATGCGGTACCACCGGATCACTAAGCCCGACTTTCGTCCCTGCTCGACCTGTATGTCTCGCAGTCAAGCTCCCTTATGCCTTTGCACTCTTCGAATGATTTCCAACCATTCTGAGGGAACCTTGGGGCGCCTCCGTTACTCTTTAGGAGGCGACCGCCCCAGTCAAACTGCCCACCTGACACTGTCCCCGAACCGGGTTACGGTCCTAGGTTAGAACTCCGATACGATCAGGGTGGTATCCCAACGTCGCCTCCACACAAGCTGGCGCTCATGCTTCAAAGGCTCCCACCTATCCTGTACAGATCGTACCAAAGTCCAATATCAAGCTGCAGTAAAGCTCCATGGGGTCTTTCCGTCTTGTCGCGGGTAACCTGCATCTTCACAGGTATTAAAATTTCACCGGATCTCTCGTTGAGACAGCGCCCAAGTCGTTACGCCATTCGTGCGGGTCAGAATTTACCTGACAAGGAATTTCGCTACCTTAGGACCGTTATAGTTACGGCCGCCGTTTACTGGGGCTTCGGTTCATAGCTTCGGGTTACCCCTAACCACTCCCCTTAACCTTCCAGCACCGGGCAGGCGTCAGCCCGTATACTTCGCCTTACGGCTTCGCACAGACCTGTGTTTTTGCTAAACAGTCGCTTGGGCCTTTTCACTGCGGCCCCCTCGTGCTATTCACACTACCGGGGCACCCCTTCTCCCGAAGTTACGGGGTCATTTTGCCGAGTTCCTTAACGAGAGTTCTTCCGCGCGCCTTAGAATTCTCTTCTCGCCTACCTGTGTCGGTTTGCGGTACGGGCACCATCACCTGGCTAGAGGCTTTTCTTGGCAGTGTGAAATCATGACCTTCGGTACTGCAATTTTCCCTCCCCATCACAGCCTAGCCTTATCGATGTGCGGATTTGCCTACACATCAGCCTCACTGCTTGGACAGACATCCATCAGTCTGCGTCACTATCCTACTGCGTCACCCCATTGCTCATAACGGCTTACGGTGGTACAGGAATTTCAACCTGTTGTCCTTCGACTACGCCTTTCGGCCTCGCCTTAGGTCCCGACTTACCCTGAGCGGACGAACCTTCCTCAGGAACCCTTAGGCTTTCGGCGGACATGATTCTCACATGTCTTTTCGTTACTCATACCGGCATTCTCACTTGTATGCTGTCCAGCGCTCCTTACGGTACACCTTCAACCTACATACAACGCTCCCCTACCCCTGATACATACGTATCAAGCCATAGCTTCGGTGGTGTGTTTAGCCCCGTTACATTTTCGGCGCAGAGTCACTCGACCAGTGAGCTATTACGCACTCTTTAAATGATGGCTGCTTCTAAGCCAACATCCTGGTTGTCTTTGCAACTCCACATCCTTTCCCACTTAACACACACTTGGGGACCTTAGCTGATGGTCTGGGCTGTTTCCCTTTTGACAATGGATCTTAGCACTCACTGTCTGACTCCCGGTTATAAGTCTATGGCATTCGGAGTTTGACTGAGCTTGGTAACCCTTGGCGGGCCCCGCACCCAATCAGTGCTCTACCTCCACGACTCTTAACACCGAGGCTAGCCCTAAAGCTATTTCGGGGAGAACCAGCTATCTCCGAGTTCGATTGGAATTTCTCCGCTACCCCCACCTCATCCCCGCATTTTTCAACATGCGTGGGTTCGGGCCTCCAGTGCGTGTTACCGCACCTTCACCCTGGACAGGGGTAGATCACACGGTTTCGGGTCTACGTCCACGTACTAAGTCGCCCTATTCAGACTCGCTTTCGCTGCGGCTACGGCTCTTCACCTTAACCTTGCACGGGAACGTAACTCGCCGGTTCATTCTACAAAAGGCACGCCATCACCCATAGATCGGGCTCTGACTTCTTGTAAGCACACGGTTTCAGGTTCTATTTCACTCCCCTCCCGGGGTGCTTTTCACCTTTCCCTCACGGTACTGCTTCACTATCGGTCGCTAGGTAGTATTTAGCCTTACCAGATGGTCCTGGCGGATTCATACGGGATTTCACGTGCCCCGCACTACTCGGGATCCGTCTCGGAGAGAACAGACTTTCAATTACAGGGCTTTTACCTTCTATGGCGGGCCTTTCCAGACCTCTTCGTTTAATCGGTTCCTTTGTAACTCCATGTGAGACGTCCCACAACCCCAACCAGCAAGCTGATTGGTTTAGGCTATTCCGCTTTCGCTCGCCGCTACTGACGGAATCACTTTTGTTTTCTCTTCCTGAGGGTACTTAGATGTTTCAGTTCCCCTCGTCTGTCTCTTCACACCCTATGTATTCAGATGTGAGTGACTGGCTATTACACCAGCCGGGTTTCCCCATTCGGACATCCCCGGATCAAAGCTTGCTTACAGCTCCCCGAAGCATTTCGTTGTTCGCCACGTCCTTCGTCGACTCCTAGCGCCTAGGCATCCTCCGTGTGCTCTTAGTAGCTTAACCA
>NZ_MSZX01000023.1 GCF_002021565.1 Paenibacillus selenitireducens
STRCSSATNDATACTNTRYCHNAGCDTAAACCAGCTAATCAAAGTCAAGATTCAACAGATTTAAGATTTCAGAACTCCAAAGAATGCAGACTCAAATAAGCCTACTGCAAGAAGCGAGTTAATGGTAAAATATAACTATTAATATCCGTTATTTGCTCTGAAAGGGCGCGTCGTTACTCAAAATTCCGTAAATCATGCGCAAAAGCTTGTTTGAAGTCGCCACAATGGCAACTTTGGCAGGTTTGCCTTCAAGTCGTTTTTGCTGGTAATATTGCCATAGAATCGGATTTCGAGGGCCGTGGATTTGCTTTGAGATACCCCCAACTGTTGCTTGGTAGAGCGCTGTACGGAGATATGCAGAGCCCCGTTTTGAGATACGATTCTGGTTTGCTTTAAAGGTTCCTGACTCGTAAACAGATGAATCCAGCCCTGCAAAAGCGGTCAACTGTTTCACGGAAGGGAACCTTTTTATGTCCCCAATTTCAGCGTGAATCATTGCCGCAGTAATCGGCCCCACCCCAGGGATCGATCGTAGTAGGTGGTAGGCAGAAGATTCTTGAACTAAGGATTCCATTTGTTTTTCGAGTGCTGTAATTCCTTCTTGGTAAGCCTTGAATAACCCTATGAAATTCTGCATTGCAAATATATGCGCCTGAGATCCACACGGATCAGGAAGGCTACTCCGCGCAATTCCCAGAAGCTGCGCGTATTTATCTTCATTCCAAGTACGACCTCTTCGATTCAGCATAAGAATGGTTAATACGTCCTCTTTGTCCGCAGTCAGTAAAGCTGAGGGGGAAGGGAATTTAGTGAGAAGCTGAATGGATGAAGGGTTGAAAATGTTCTGAAAAGCCTTGTCATAGCCCGGAAAAGCCAAATCCAGAATGGAACGGAATTGCAGCTGAACTTCACCAAGAAGAGCTTTCCATTGGGCATGTTGGCGACAGAGAAACCGTAGTTCAGTGACCTTTTCATCCATTGGCATGATTGGCGTACCTTCCCCTAAATAGAATGCATTAGCAATTCGAATTGCATCAATAGGATCGGTCTTTACCTTACGAGTAGAGCGCTTTTTGAGCTCATGAGTCGTTAAGGGGTTTAACAAGAAAACGGGATACCCGTGCGAGAAAAAGAAAGAAGCAATAGGCTTCGAATAATTACCAGTCGCCTCCATAACGACAGTTGGTCGCAGCGTTGTAGATTCTTCAAGCTGAACAAGAACTGAAAGCAATGACGAAACATGATCAGGTGAATGGGAGAAAGAGAAGGGCTTTTTCACTTGTACGCCATAGGAAGTGAAGGCAGCGGCAACGCTCTTCCCCTTCGCAATATCGATACTTAAAACAGGTTGATTCATATGACCTCCTTGGATGACACTAGGACCCAAAACAAATGCTCTCCACAGGTTGGCACGGTGATACGGGCTCTAGGCCCAACCAGCTAAATCGGGGTATGAACATTGCTAGGGCTGAAACACTTTATGTGACGAGATCTAAGTCCCAACACCACATTCGTTCTTAACCCAGTGCTAATCTTTTAAGTATAAAAGAAAAGCTCATCCCCGATGAACTGGGATGAGCTTAATATACCAACACCATGTTCACGCTTCGGGGCATTCGCCCCTCGGTCCGGCAGGAGTTAGATGTAGGTTCGGAGAAGTATTTGACAGCTGCAGGGACGCGGAATCAGCCAGACACATCCGCACCGATTAAGCGCATCGCGCCCGGCGACTTCGTCGCCTTAAGTCGATGGGGTGTCGTAAACACATTAACGTTATCTGCAGTTCGTGTAGTGCCAAAATAAAAAATAATAATTGAACATGCCGTGTGTTTTAAGCTAATCGTAAGAACCAAAAGTGAGACGATAATCCAGTGCAAGAATTTGCTAAAGAGAATAAACAAGCATCGCCAGTATGTGTTGGCAATAAAAGAAGTATATCATATAGTGGAAAAGATAAATTACATTATAGTAAAGGGTAGATATTTCAGAAATGAGCAACACTAGTCAGACCATAAAGTGGCTACTGGTGGTTAAGCTTAACCTTAGAAGGGTTGGAAATTAAGTGGTCGTGTACTGGCTAAGTTTATTGTTATTCACCTTACTCGGAAGTTTTATGTTCTGGATTTTCCTCTACAAAATTGTATGGGAAACTTGGAAAACTCGAAAAATAAATCCACGAAAAAAGAGAATCAAAAAGGTTAGGCGGACGTTTTTCGGCAAAGTGAAACATATTTTCGGGATTGGATTATCTTATGTTTTCATGTTAGTTTTATTTATTGGCATACCTACCTTCTGTTTCTATATTGCAGTTCCGACTTGGTTAGACCTACCTGCTGTGATTACAGGTAACTATGCCGAGGTGACAGGTCATTTAACTAACAGTGCCACTGTTGAGATGAAAGGTAAGTCATGGGGTTACCCATACTATGCTTATATTGATGGAGAATTCTATTCTTCTCTAGTACCGCTTGATGCTTTTGAGGATCTAACAATTACTGTGAATTATCTACCGCACACGAAAGTAATTGTGGACATGCTGTAACCACTCTTAGCGAACGGCTATTTTAGATGAATTTTGGGAGAGAGCAGATAGGAAAACAAAAGGAAATAAGAAAAAGTATGGAATTAATAAAACAAGGTAATTGAAAATAGCTATAGAAGATCGAAGATGACACAAACAGCAGATAACTTCGTATCTACGCATCGTCGCTAACGCTCCTTGGTCTGCCCGAGGTTTTTCGGGGGAAGATGACTCAGGCAGACAACCCTGCGAGGCTAAGTCCGTCGGACCCGGTCGCGTGCGCTCCCTTAAGCCTCTCGGGTTCGTAGATACAACAACGTTAGGTGAAATTCCTGAAAGATAATATAAGAATCATTTGGAGAGTGATTAATGATATATCTTTGCTTATCGCTACTCTTAACCTTTTCGTACAAGCTAGTAGAAGTAGCTATTAAAAGTACTCCATACAGAAGTGGTGGTAAATATACTGTATTATGCTGGGCAACTGTGATAGCAGCTCTCATTCCCCTATTTAATAGAAATTATATTTTTAAGTTGCCAGTTGAATATGATAATGCATTACCAATGTTTCTTCTACTTATTATTTTTACTGTGATCGCAGCACGCTTCTCAGGCTATAATCCAATTGGGAAGTACAACATCATTAATTTTGTGATAACATTTCCGGTTGTAGAAGAGATTATCTTTAGGGGATTGATATTACCAAACATTAAACCTTTTATTGTCCCAACAATATATATGGATGTTTTATATATGCCAGTAACAATTCCAGTAATCATTACTGCATGTCTGTTCGCAATCTGTCATTTGCAATACTACAAATTATCAGTCGAAAGTTTTCGATTTATGATTTTTGCATTTTTAGGTGGAATACTGATGGGAGCTATGACAGAGATGACTCAATCAATTTTGTTTTCACTTATATTACATATCGTATTCAATTCATTTTCAATTCTCTTTTCAAAGAGAATAATAAAGATATAGTTTGTGGTTTGATCGAGGAAGCGTAACCAGCAGACAACCCTGCACTACCTAACCGCATCGCGGCCAACCGCTACGCTCCTTTAAGGTAGTGAGGGTTCGTAGATACAAGAACGTTATGTGAAATCAGCGTAATGCTACTAAGCAATTGAAAGTCAATCTAAAGGAGTGCGAATACATGGGGTGGAGTGAATTGAGAAGAATTCCAAATGAATATAATGAAACAATTAAAGAAATCGATGAAAGAATTATCGACTTAATCTATACTCGTCGATCTATAACCGAAGGCAGAAGATTTTTTCCATCAAGTGAGCAAATAACACAATGGTCATTAAGATTTCAAATGGATGAATCTCAAATTAGGTTTATAATTCATAATTTGCAAGATCAAGTTAGACCAATTATTCCGGATGAGATAGGTGAACTTCAAAACGTTTTATCAATTATGAAAAAGTCGATTGTAGAGTCTTGCGAATATACATTAACTCATTCTATGCAATATAAGAATGTGAGTATTGTCTTTGTAGATATTAGGCTTCAAAATGCTGAACAACGTGAAGTTCATCTTAAACCTAATCTATTACTTGAGATCATTAGTGACCAACAATTTTTAGTTCGGAGATACGGGAGTCATGGGGGAGGGGCACAAACAGAGATGCAATTCATTATTTCTCCACCAATACCAGAAACCCTTGATAATCTAGAATTTTCATTAGTTCCAAGTGCAAATTTTTTGGAGAGAAAAATTCAAGAAATAGTCTTGGATAAACAAATTGATTTTAACTAAAGACAAAGAGCAATTTTGGAGTGAATTCGAAGAAGTCACTGACATCATATAACATTATATTCACGCATCAGAAAATATAAATATATGAGAACATTTGTGCGTAGGTGGGGGAATAGGTGAAATATAGATAACAATTGAATCTTGGGTGGGCATGGGTTCAACAAGAAAAAGTAAAAACCCACCCAAAGATTAGAAGCCAAAGGTGGGTTTTTGTTCCTGAATGACTAAGAAGGGAATATACCATCCAAGCCAATTGTACTGACCAAGTGTTCGACGCACTTGGTCTTTATTAAATAAATAATATCACACTTGAAAACATGTATCAAAACAGAAATTGAAAAAAGTAAAATATTATTAAAGTGTTTTGTTTATGTAAGCTCGAAGAAGTCATCTCCAACATATAACACTGTATTCCTGCTACGTCACGTCCGCTCCCTGGTCTGCTTGAGGCTTTTCAGGGGAGCAGACAAACCCTGCGAAACTAAGTGGCGAAGCCACCCAGTCGCATACGCTCCTTTAAGCCTCTTAGGTTCAGGAACACAACAACGTTAGCCGAAATTAAAGAAATAATGATGGAACACGAAAGGAATATATAAAATGAATCTAATCCGTATAGAACCAATTGATAAACATAATTGGGAAGAAGCTCTTTCAATATCTTTACATAAATCACAAGAGAAGTTTGTGTCTCCTATTATCGAATCTTTAGCATGGGCTTATATAAAACCGTGGGATGAGGCTTTTGATCCATATATTTTGTGCAGGGATGATATAACATTCGGATATTTCTTTCTTTCCTATACACCTAATAGTACGAATAATTACTGGATCGGTGGTTTTCAAATAGACAAGGATTATCAAACGATGGGATTAGGAACACAATCTCTTAGAAGAATATTAGAATTCATTCAAGAAACGCACCGACAATGTGAAGTAATATCTCTAACAATCGAAAAAAGTAATAATCATGCCAGAAAGCTTTACGAGAACTTCGGATTTATTAATCAAGATAAAGAGAATCAATATGGTGAGATTATATATAAGCTAAAGTTAAAATAAGTCCATTAGCTCGCTTCGATAAAGATACAGCCACATTGGATAATTTTCTGATGTGGCCATTTGTGTAATATATCATTTCTAATTGATTATTATATATTTTCATTATGTTTTCATTGCTATAATTTCATTCATATATTCCAGAATTAGTTTAACAATGGATGGATTAAAGCCGAAGCAGCTAACCTCTGCGATACTTTGTGTAAGGATTTTATTCAAGGTAAAACCGTTTACTATTCATTCTAAAAGCAATCAATTATTTCGTTTTAATGAGGAGGAATGGCGTGTGAAATTAGCTGATTGGTCTGATGATATGAATGATTATGATTTATCAAGTGAATATTCTATTCGAAAGGCCGACCCTGAAGAATGGGGAGTCTATTGTTCCGTTTATTATAATATGCGTTATAATGGTTTTTTTAGGGAAGAAGGCTTCAATGCTCCGCGAAGAAACGCTTTTTGGATCTATAAAGGAGAATCAAAAATAGGTGGAGTAAGGATGGAGCCAAATATTATATATCATTTATTCTATATTCCCCCATTCAAAGATTCATTTGAGGTACTGAAGCTTCTTAAAAATATATTAATAAAATGGTCTGATAGAACGAAACATATAAAGACCTTTGAGGTTCTTCCAGACCAAGTTAATTTATTTGCGAGGGCTGGATTTTGGCCAGATGAGTTCAGATGTCGTTGGATGCAGCGCCCCACGGATCATTTCAACGTTATTTGGGATAGTAATCTTATGATTAAGAGTCCCCAAATCATAGAAAATGGGATGGGTGCTAAGCGATTCACTAATGAAGACGAAATTGCTCATTGTGACTTTAATAGCTTTGCAGGAGGTTTTGAAGCAGTAAGGAGAAAAAAGTCCTCTCTTGAAGATTTTATACCTAACGAAGATCCCAATTTAACAAATGAGATACTAACTCAAGCGTCTACACTTGTTTATGATCAGGATACGGGTCAGCTTATTGCAAATTGTCGCCTTTGTTTACAAGACAATCAAGCAGCAGTATACAGTATAGGTGTCATCCCCGCTTACAGAGGAAGAGGGATTGCTACACGAATGTTACAAAGAGCCCTGACGGGCCTTAAAGATAAGTATCCAGTACTAAGATTGTATGTCATGGAAGGTAATGATGCAGAGTCAGTCTATCTTAATCTCGGGTTTGTTCCAGGAGTACAGGAGATACAAAATATGTTTATTATCCCATATGAATGACTCCGAAGGGAAAATTGCCTAAGTTTGCGCGGGGATCATTACGGTAGAATATCCATTTGTGTTACTGGATTCGCTCTTAAAGGCACACAGCATAGAGACATTACACGCCGCATAAAATGAGATTTATTTTTGTTATGTCCCCAAGTTTCTGTCATTTTTATTTGACAAGAACTTGGGGACATTGCCGTTTTTGACAAGAAGATGAGCACAGTACCGATTAACAAATAATGAACAACCTCCTAGGGGATGTATTATCTTCCCTGTGACTTGGGTAAAAAGTTTTTTGTATAAAATGAACTTTTTATACCTCTGGGGTCTCTTATCTATGAAAAGGGGAGAGAACATGAAAGTAAGCCATCTTGTCAAACAAGCCCAAAAAGGCAACAAAGAAGCTTTATTACAACTCATCATGGCCGATCAGGACGCTTATTATCGACTTGCGTATACCTACATGGGGAACGAGCATGATGCGATGGATGCCATGGAAGACATGATTGTCACGCTGTATGAAAAGATCGATCAATTGCAAAAAGGCGAAGCATTCTACAGCTGGAGCAAAACCATTCTCGTCAATCGTTGCAGAACATTACTCCTCAAAAAAGGGCGATTGCTCCCTTTGGAAGACGAGCAAGAACAAACCATCGCTGCATTCACTGACGATAATCCGTATCGCCATATAGAGTCTGAGTTGGATATGCAGGTGCTGCTATCCCATCTGAATGCACAGCAGCGGGAAGCGATCGAACTTCGATATGTTCATGATCTTCCGTATCAGACGATTGCGGACATGACCGGCGCGCCGCTCGGAACCATCAAATCAAGAATCTCACAAGGCATACTTAAATTGAAAGCCATGATCGGAGGTGATCGTTATGGAGACGATCGAGGAGAAATTACAGGAGTATAAGCAGCAGACGGTGAATCAGATGCATGCGCCGTCAGAACTTGAGGAGAAACTACGGAATGCGCTGCATCGTGTTCCCAAGAAAAGGAGAAGCAAGACGAAAGTGGCGGCTTGGATATCATCAGCAGCTGCAGCGATTATTCTCATGGTTGGCGTTTACGAGTATCCTGCCTTAGCTTATTTCTTTAACATCAACTTGAACGCACTTAGTTTTGCTGAAGTGGTGGAGCAGGGATACGGTCAACCTGTTAACAAAAGCACAACGCTTCAGGACGGTACTGTCGTTACAATACAAGGTGTCATCGCTGACGATAATGTATTTCGAATGTATTACACCATTGATCGACCTGCAGGCATTGCGTTTACGGACGATGATTTTCGTCGATACGGATTTGAGAACTTGCGAGGGTTCTTGACCAATTCAGATTCGCTAAGAGGCGGCGGCGGGCCTGGCAAGAACAAGAGCCAGTTCGTCGGAGATCATGATTTCAAGCCTGTTAGTCCATTCGCTCGATCCTTAACGGTTACATTTACGGAGTGGTTGGATAATGGGCAGAAGCTATCTTATCCGATGACCTTCAACTTTGAAGCGAATAAGGCGATGAAGAGTATCATTAAAGAGGATCTATCCGCATCCATCGCAGTCGATAAAGGGACAATTCATTATGACCATATTACGGCTTCCCCAACGTCAACCATCGTGAAGGGACACTATAAATTAGAAGAGTATCCGAGATTTTCAGGTGAAACCAAGCTGTATGTGAATGGAACAGAAGTGGGCAGGAGTCGAGCAGGGGGACGTAATCCTGATTTTCAACTTCAATTCGCCGCATTCCCTACGGATAATATTCATTCCATTGAGCTTGTCCTCGAAAATTTCGAAGGGTATCACAAAATCAATGAACCCATCTCGCTATCGTCACCTTCTGATCGATCCATTAAAGTCGGTGATGAAAAGTTATGGATTCGAAGTGTTACGAAAACCGATACAGGCTATGATATCGTCATTGCCAGAAAACAGTTTACGTTCTTGGAAAGGGACAATTTATCCATCCAAGCTGGTGGTAACGTCGTTCCGGTATCTTCAATCTCCGAAGAACGTCCTTGGGATTTGAAGAATGGCAACATTATGTGGGAACAGACGTATTCTTTTAACACCACGGACAAGCCGGAATTCCTGCTGGTGGACGGATACCAGTATATTAAAACCTACAATAAGAAAATTTCTATTCCTGTAGATAACAAAAGATAAATCATGCTCTTGTAATAACAGCAGCTCATCACCTTATGTCATACAACACAACAGAGGAGTTCTTAGCTTTAGGATGAACTGTAACCCGGAAGATAGACACTTCTGAAAAAGAGTGGCTATTCTCCGGGTTTTTGTTTTAAGTAAATAAGTCTTCTCCTAACTTCATGACAAGAACTTATTTACTGGACGAAGATTAGATAATTACCTAATCAGCTTTGATGGTTGAGTGGAGGGACTCCATTCATGTAACCAGGCAGGATAGCTTAATAATTTCGCGAATACTTTACAGGTCGTTAATTGAAGGTGGTATGTTTCAACAATCCGAAAAATAAAAACAGTAATAAAAAGGAGTCTACGGAAGAATGAATGTTTTTAAGAAATTAAGAAATGATTATGTAATTTGGCATGCAAATCGTGTTAAATTCCCAAATTTTAGACCAAGCATTATAGTCAGAAAAAAAGTAGTTTTTTCTGGTAAGGTGCAAAAGGTAGGATTCCGCTTGGAAATATATAGTATTGCTCAAAGAATGAAATTAACTGGATGGGTGAAAAATTTAAAAGATGGAAGTGTGGAGGCAGAATTACAAGGGGAAGAGGTGAAAATTGATTTTCTGGTCAATTGTATGCGGTCATTGAAACGTGCGTCAGTAAAGAATATGACAATAATTGATCTACCTATTAGAGAGGCTGAAGAAAGCTTTACAATAGTGAAATAAAGTACATATAATACCGCTCGCAGTTGCTTGGTAAAGTGCATAATTCGTGCGTATTCATACGCTTCAATCAGCAAAAAAGAGGCTATCCCAAAAGGATGGCTTTTAAACTTGCCGTTACAGACAGCGCGGTGGACCGAATGCTACGGGCAAGTTCATGTGTTCATTTCGTTTAGCGGGCTTTGTACCCGCAACCTCCTGTGCATGACGACTTCGTTTTTTTTACTCTTGCTCCACATTTCCCTCGAAAAGGAATGCAAAATCCCGTATCAGGGCAAAAGCCCGAATTGGATTTGCATAATGCTTTAGTGTGTGCAGGGTTCTTTTTGCTGAGATTTTCATTTGTGCTTTTTTTACTGTTGTTTAGTTCAATAATTTTTTTGCATCATTCTCCACATTCATCCAAGCAAATTTTTACAGGCTAACATCCTATGTATTCGAGAGCATTTCCTACATCGGTTGTCTTGGTACGGTAAGAAGAAAAAATGCGATAAGGGATGGGAGAAGGTTGATCGTAAAAAAGCTCGTTCGAAAAGTGAAAGTAAGTAAGAACACGTTGCGAAAGGTGAAAAATAAAAGGTTCAAAGATAAAAGGTTCAAAAATAAAATACCAGGATTACTGATCGACAAACAATACGCACCTCGAATATTAAGACTTGGCAAGGAACCTGAACTAACTGGACGTATCGTTGAATCAGGGAATTCACAATACAACTCAGCTAGACGAGAGTTCAACACCTACTTTAATAAATTCCCGCGAGTGGTCGTATTTGCCCAGAAGAATCAGGATGTAGTCAATGCTATACGTTGGGCTCGCTATAATAAAGTACCCATCCGCATGCGCTCAGGACGCCACAGTTATGAGGGATTGTCAGTCGTTAACGGAGGAATTGTAATTGACGTGAGCGACATGCAACAGGTGGATGTGAACCGAAAGCGTGGTACAGCGACGGTACAGGCCGGCATTAGGGGCGGTGCCTTGAATTCGGCTCTTTGGGAGGAGGGGCTGGTCGTTCCAGTGGGGCTCTGCCCAACCACAGGTATTGCCGGAGTTACGCTTGGAGGCGGGCACAGTATTCTATCTCGTCCCTATGGTCTCACACTCGATCATTTGGTCGATATCGAGATGGTTAACGCTGACGGACGCATCATTCACGCCAATGCTACCCAGAACAAAGATCTGTTCTGGGCATTACGTGGAGGGGGAGGGGGCAATTTCGGAGTATGTACGAATTTTCGCTTTCGTACCCATCCTATTGAAACCGTCGGTTTTGTCGAAATCGGTTGGGATCTAAATGACCTGGAGGCAGTACTTCGAACTTGGCAGGACTATACGGTTCCGGGGGCTAACGAGCGACTCACCGTTACCCTTGGGATAACTAACGGGCGTCAATCCACGCAGTCAAAATCTGCAAAACAGCAGTCGCAAGTAGGTTTTCCAATTCTGATGCAAGGTGTCTTCCTCGGATCGGTTAAAGAGCTCCGTCAAGTACTGCAACCTATACTTCGAGCTGGATCGCCAAGGAAAGTAGTTATTGAGAGGATCCCTTGGATTGAGTCTGTTAGACTGGTTGCGAAGACTACGCCAACAAAACCTTATCCTTTTAAGAGCGTTGGACCCTACGTTTTTCATCGGTTGCCTAAGTCTGGCATTTCCACAATTCGGCGTTTCATTGAATCACCACCTACCTCCGGAGTTTCCGTCTTTTTACATGGTCTAGGTGGTGCGGTGGCAAAGGTGCCAAATCGGGCTACAGCTTACTACTATCGCCGGGCTTTGTATAATATGACTCCCTCGGCCACTTGGAACACACAAGAGGAGGCGAATCGTGGGATTCGTTGGGTTGAGAACTTCCGCAGGGAGATGCTCCCTTTTACCAAGGGTGTTTACGTCAATACACCCGATCTTAAAATTAAAAACTGGCAACAGGCCTACTTCGGTGGTAATTTTGAAAGGCTGACACGAGTTAAAGCACAATACGATCCGAAGAATATCTTCCATTTTCCACAGAGCATCCCGCCAGCTCGCCGATAAGATTAGGCGATACATTAGAAGGGGATAAGTTCTTCTTCGATGTTTGGTAGACATGCTAATTTAGAATAGAAAAAATGCAGTCTTCGAGGATTATCCGAGGACTGCATTTTTTCTGTTATCCGTTCAAAAAACTGTGGCAGTCTAGGACGTTACTTTCTCGACATCTTCAAATAAAACTTGCCGTTACAGATAGTGTGGTGAATCGTATCATAAGTAAGCACAAAGTTGTTGTTAATGGAAGCGTCAAAGAACAATTCAATGTCCTTGACGCTTCTCTGGTCGGGATTGGCTTATGCGATTCCATCTCATTCATTGAGTTGGCTTTCAAGTTTACGCTGGTCGTTTATCCTTTTATCTTAAGCCTTAAATCAAAGGGACAGCCTCTTGTATTTAATCAATTTACTCCCTTACGACCCATTACGTTATAGGAAATCCTGAAGCATAGCTAGCTCAATCCTCATTCTCTTCTTCGTTCACCGAATGCTTACGTACCTTCTCGACATCAGAGGCTTTCACAAAGGCGAAGCGGTGGTTGAAGAATATTCGGTAGAACTCTTCTTTGCCCTTGACCAGTTTATTGGTAACATACGGGTCATTCGTGAATACCGGAGCATCGTAATAATCGCTTTTGTCTTTTTCCACGGCAATATAAGACTGTCCCTGTGAAATGGTGTACTGAAGCGGGATCAACACATTAGGCGTGATATCTGACGGATATGCAGTTTCTTCCGGATATGCAGCACCATAGACCGAAATGGAGACTGCGCCAGCTTTCGGAGTGACTAGCATACCCTTACCTGAAACCGCATTCTTTCCTTGCGGGTTATAGAACCAAGCTTTCTGTCCTCCGAACCAAATTGCGGTCCAATCGCCCTGCTTGTCGGCAAGTGAGAAGGTCTGCCCTACGGAAGCCTTGGCGCCTATGCTGAACCCGTCTTGCTTGTCTTGATTGACAAGGGCGGGATCATCAATTAGATCGGCGTTAAAGTTAGGCTCTTTATATAAATAAACGAAGTTAGATGGCTGAGCAGGCGCATCCTTGATATATGGCTGGTTGGTCTTAAAGTCAGGCTTGATTGTCACAATGTCCTTAATGTTATGCTTAGAGCTGATCGGTGCTCCAACCAACTCCATGTAGTGCTCCCAATCCCAGAAAGGACCGGGATCCTGATGCATAACACTTTGACGTGCAGGAGTTAGACCCGGTACTTCATTATGGCCAATAATATGAGCCCGATCGAGTGGAATATCGTATTTGTCTGCGAGATAACGAACCAATGCAGCAGAAGAACGGTAGAGCCTCTCTGAGAACCAGGTTGCGCCTTCCATTGCAAAGCCTTCATGTTCTATCCCAATGGAATGCATATTGAAGTACCAGTTACCTGCATGCCATGCTAGATTCTTGTTCTTGACCATTTGCACAATTTGTCCGTCGTAAGAACGGATAACATAGTGAGCGCTGACATATGAATCTGGATCTGTAAAAATATTAATCGTATCCTGATAGGTTTCTTCGGTATCATGAATGACGATATAACGGATATCCGGACCGAATTTAGGACGGTCGGCAAGATCATAATTTGAATAGTCCGACGGGTCATCCCCGTGCTGCTCATAGGCTGCAGGAATATATCTGCAGTTGAGCGTGCGAGGGCATTCTGCGGTATCAGGCTTCGTTGGGCGCAGCTGCATATTTTTAATGGTATCGATGTTAGGCTGCACTTCTTTTTGGGGCAGGATGAGCTGCTGTCCTTCCGACGTCTGTCGCGACACTCCTTGCTGGATCGTATCAAATACATCATCGGCGAACGCCAATGCGATCCCTGACTGTGGAGAACCACTGTATTTGGCAACAACACCATACCAATCGGATTCCGATGCCGGAAGTTTACCAAGTGTTTCCTGTGCGTACTTTGCCAATAATGCGGCACCACCCCGAATGTTGCTCGTAGAGTCCCGCTTCAACAACTCGGGATCGACGTTCAATAGGTGTGCCGCCTCTGTTAGGGTGTGATGGCTAGGATCGTCTATCAAAGCTGATGTGGGGTTTCCACCGTCGGCTGCCTGATCTTCTTCATTATTCTGACTCGTATAGTCGGTCAGATGCATAACGCCGTATCCCCCTGACGTACTAGGTTCACCCTGATGATGCTCCCACAGGGAATAGTTGTAGGAAACGGACATCAAAATGCTCACAGGCACGCCAAACTCCTTAGCCGCGGATTCGAAGGCTTCCTGCAACGAATTCGATTGGTCTTGCTCCGCATAGACAGAAGGCAAGGACTTGAAAGGAACAGGAGCTCCAGGTGCGAATCCAGCAGCCATCAGTGAGGCGACTGCAAGAGCAAGCGATAGCTTTTGCCATTGGATTGTTCGAAGTAGTTTCAACATTTTCCCTCCCGAATAATTATGATAATGACTCCGATTAATAAAAAACCCCTCACTCACCACACTTTCCATAAAATGAAACTCCATCTCTAATATATTTTTATGAAATTAAAACATGAACAAAATTTAAAAATCGAAATATTATTTCATAGGAAGATAGACGATATGAGGGGAGGCAGGGAACGATCGGATGATTATTAAGGCATTTGAATCGGAGCGGGATGGCCATCTAGAAGTACTCCAGCAGGCGTTGAAAAGCAAAACTTTTCGGCCCGGGTCCGCATCCCGAAAGCAGATTGAACGCCTAAGCCCGGAGCCATACCTACCGTGTGAGATCGAGTGGTACAAGCCCCGGCAAGTCGAATACTAGTCGCCAATGGTAAGGGCATTAATAGATACCGAAATAAATCGTTGACGTTGTAACAATAAACACATCCACCTCAACTATTCAAGTAAACAATTGAATAGTTGAGGTGGATGCATTGGTTGACGAAAGAGCTTTAAAGGATATGTTGTATAACGAATTTGCTCGCATTGGTAAAAGTATTTCAAGTCCTAAACGATTGGAAATACTTGACCTATTATCGCAAAGTCCAAAATCAGTTGAAAAATTAGCTAAAGTTACAGGGATGTCTGTTGCTAATGTGTCACAACATTTGCAAACACTCTACAATGCAAGATTAGTCAATTGTAAGAAACAAGGTAATTTTGTTAATTATGAACTAGCTGATTCTGCTGTTTCAAATTTTATGAGTAGTCTTCGCAGTCTATCTGAGAAACAATTGGTTCAAGTTCAACACATTAAAAAGGAATTTTTAAATAATCATTTTGAGATAGAAGGAGTGTCATTACAAGATCTTAAAAAACGAATGGAAAATGGAGAAGTGTTACTCTTGGACGTAAGACCTAAAGATGAATTTGAAAAGGCTCATATCCCTGGTGCTATCTCCATTCCAATTGAAGAATTAGAAGAAAAATTAGCCTCATTACCATCAAATTGTGATGTAGTTGCTTATTGTAGAGGTCCTTATTGTTTAATGTCTGTAGAAGCTGTTGAACTATTGAAGACTAGAGGAATTAATGCTTTTAGATTAGAGAAAAGCGTGCAGGATTGGAAGGAATTTATTAATCAAGAAGATTGATTCATGGAGGAGATCGTATGAAATTAAGGAATGAATTTAGAAACAAAAGATCCAGAAAAAGCATGGAATGCATTTCGTATAGCTAATACAGCTTTATCAAGACAGCATGAAGTATGAAGGATTGTGTTGATTTAGTAGAGTGGGCGGACAAGATGGTCACATCTAAAAATATAGGGGAGAACATCATGGTTAAAGAAGATTGGATACAAAGTTACATTGATTCTCCAGAAAAGCATAGAAAATTATATCAACGCACTTTAATTATCATTGTTATTTCACAAATTTTCGGTGGTGCAGGACTTGCAGCAGGTGTAACCGTGGGAGCTCTTCTTGCACAAGACATGTTAGGGGCAGATAGTTTTGCAGGTGTTCCGGCCGCGCTATTCACTTTGGGTTCAGCTGGGGCAGCGTTACTTGTAGGGCGGCTTAGTCAACAATTTGGACGACGTATAGGACTAGCAACAGGATTTTTAGTTGGAGGTATAGGAGCAATCGGAGTGGTGATTTCAGCATTAACTAGTAATATACTACTTCTTTTTGCTTCACTACTTATCTATGGTGCCGGGACTGCTACAAATTTACAAGCACGTTATGCGGGTACAGATCTTGCTAATTCTAAACAACGAGCTACGGCAGTCAGTATCGCAATGGTGTCAACCACCTTCGGTGCGGTCGCAGGTCCAAACTTGGTTAATATATTGGGTCGATTTGCAACATCCATTGGAGTGCCTGCACTAGCGGGTCCGTTCATTCTAGCTGCCGCAGCCTACATCCTCGCAGGTTTGGTACTCTTTACTTTACTTCGCCCAGATCCTCTCGTCGTTGCAAAAGCAATTGCAAATAAGCAGAGAAAAGAAGAAAGCAATTATTTAGCTGAGAATTCTAGCCAACTAACAATACAGAAACGTGGAATCGTTGTTGGAGCTACAATAATGATTTTAACACAGATTGTTATGATATCTATTATGACCATGACACCTGTACATATGGGACACCATGGACATGGTTTAAAAGAAATAGGAATAGTAATTGGCTTCCATATCGGCGCAATGTATCTCCCATCGCTTATGACGGGCTTCCTTGTAGATAAGATTGGTCGTACCGCAATGGCGATTGCTTCTGGTGCTACTCTACTTGTTGCTGGCATTCTAGCAGCTATTGCACCAGCAGATTCTATGGTATTACTCACCTGTGGTCTAGCTTTACTTGGGCTTGGGTGGAACTTTGGCTTGATTAGTGGCACGGCGCTCATTGTGGATGCAACTAACCCGTCCACTCGTGCTAAGACACAAGGATCTGTTGATGTCTTGATCGCTTTATCGGGGGCTTCGGGAGGAGCATTATCTGGCATGGTTGTAGCTAATTCCAGTTATGCGACACTCTCAATTGCAGGAGGCATCATTTCACTACTACTTATCCCAGTTGTTGTTTGGTCCCGTAAGACCAATTTAACAGAATCTAATAATTCCTTGCAGGGAAAATCAAAGAAATATAGTGAAAAAGGAATGTCAGAAAAACTGTAAGGGTAGAATGGTTTGATTTTAAAAGTTGCATTTATATAAACAACAGGTGGAAACTAGAAGGAAACTTAACCATAAATATATACTTCTAAGCCTTTTGTCCGTAGCTTTAATTTTTCCACAATACCGTCTATCAAGAGGATCTGCGCCACTGTGAGGGTGACAGACCGATATATTTTTTGAATACGGTGGAGAAATGCTGGCTGGTCTTATAGCCTAGATCCATCGCAACTGTTGTGACGCTGACCTCTTGTTGACGAAGCATCTGACAGGCAATATCCATTCGCAGCCGATCGATATAATTAGCAGGTGACTGCCCATGCATATCATGGAACAATCGGTAGAAGTGGGATTCGCTTACGCCAACCTGATCAGCGAGCTCCTTATTAATCCATCTCGTTTCAGGCGCTGCTTGGATGGTTTCGGTCAATTTAATCATGGCCTCTTGGAAATCAAGTGGGATTTGACGGTTAGAAGACGGGTTCAGCATTTGCAGAATAATGTCGAGTACGTAATGACGTACACGGCAAGAAGCCAGTGACTCGTTATGCTCAATAATGTCTCTTAGCTTAGTAAATGGTTCACGAACACGATTATCCACGAATACGACTCTTGGCAGCTGCTGCAGCTGGTGATGAATCTCCATACGGTCTTCATCTTGTAAATTTAGCCACCCGGAATGCTCGGATGGATCCGCAATAATCATCCACCAGATACTGCATGGCTCGATGAAATTAAGACGTGCACTATGCCATTCTCCAGGCCGAGTGTAGAAGACCTGTCCGGTGTGGGAGGGATATAAGTGACCGCCTACCTCCCAAGTGACCTTCCCGCTGTCCACGAATACAAACTCATACGAACGTTCATGTTGGTGGACGATTAAAGGAGAAGCTTCATGAAATCGGTCATAGCCTAGCATGATCAATTCAGGTATGTGGGATAGCTTAGCCGACTCCGGGAATTCATACACCCAACGCATTGTTTCATTCTTTATTTTCGCCATAGTTACGTTCCTTATCGTTTCTAATGATCTCTTATGTTTCCAATCCTATTTGATAGGTTTTGGAAAGTCAATGCTCATCTTGTGGTCTACAATGAACGTAGTAAGCCACTTTCAAGAAAAGATGAGGTGTCCATATTGGGAGTTATTAATTACAACATTACAGCAGCGGATAAAGAGAGGTTTGATCAAGACGGTTATTGGATCAGCCCGAAATTACTGGATGACGAGACGATCGAGCGTCTTCGCGGTGCGCATGAGCGTATTTGGAAGAAAGATTATGATGGCTCTGGTATGCCTCTTCATGACTTCAATCTTTCTGACAATCCATTTGCTCTTCGTAAATTCGATAATGGCTGGTGGATTAACGATGAGGTTTGTAGTGTCGTCACGGATCCGAATTTAGGCCAAATGGCTGCTGAGCTCCTGAACGAGGACGAGATTCGTCTATGGCATGATCAAGTGATCTACAAGCCGGGTACTTCAGGCCAAGAAACAAACTCAGGGAATGTTGGATGGCATCAGGATTACGCCTATTGGCGCTCAAGCAGTACTCCGAATATGGTAACCGTTTGGATTGCGCTGCAGGACACGGACCTGAATAATGGCGGCATGATGACGATCTTGGGTTCACATAAGTGGGGCGCTGTCAAGGGAAGCGATACTTTCTTCGAACAGGATATGACGATGCTGAAGCAGCGTTTTGCAAATCGAGATTGGGTAGAGGAGCCTTGTATTCTAAAAGCTGGCCAAGCAAGTTTCCACCATGCCCTTACATTCCATGGCTCGGCAACAAATTTCACCGACCAGCCGAGGTTGTCTGTCGTAGCACATCTAATGCCTGGAGATACCTCCTACAAAGAGGGCAGAGCTCGGCATGATAATGTTCGCTTGCTTGGCCCACGTCCGCAGTTTGGACAAAAGTTCGATAATGAATTCTTCCCGTTACTTTATTCCAAATAGCCAATCATTACGGTGAAGGGAGTAGTCTTGCCCATGATTGCTTAATGAGATCGATGTCCATATCCAGTCCAATAAGGACAATATAGGAATCATCCGTATCAGCACGTGTTTTCTCCCAGTAAATGCGCTTGCCTGCGAACTGCATGAGCTGTGTCTCCTGATGTGCAGCGAACTTGATGTCCCCTTTGGCGCGGATGAGCTGGTTGGACCATTGCATGATGAAATGTTCCACTTGAACGCGAGTTATCGAGCCATTCGAAGGGCATGGAAGACAAAGCGTACGGAGCCGGGTATGCGATGGGATCACGCTCGGTTCCGATCTTACTGGATTCCGTTCTAATACCGGGTTGCTTGAAAGACGAACGGTGCGATGAGACATGAAGGGATGCGGGTCTTCCATGTGTTTTTTTCTAGCAGCATCGAATCCATGATAGGACCTACATCGATCCGGCTTTGCATGGTACGAACGATTTGAGCTCTCTCATTTTGTTTACGGATCATTTTCTCGATTTTGAGCAGCTGATTCTCTTCCGCAAGGTCGATCTTATTCAAGACGATGAGGTGTGTGACTTCGATCTGACGGCGAAGTGTATGTACCAATTGCCTATCCGATGCAAAAATACTGTTATAGTCGAGCGTATGTTCGGCATCCAATACAGTAATAATCTGCTTCACATCCAAGCTCCGTACAAGATTTGGCTCGGATAGTGCGTCTGTAATTTCCTCGGGGTTCGCCACGCCTGTTAGCTCGATCAAGATGATGTCCGGCTTCTGATCATAGCGGAGCTTCAGACTTCCTGCAAGTTCACTTTTTTTGCTGCAGCATACACAACCGTCTAGCAGTTTTTGCAAGGCGCCCTTGCTGTATCCTTCGAGCAAATGACCATCCACATCCTGTTTGCCTAACTCATTCATGAGCACCCCTGGTTTCAGGCCGCGCTGCTGTACTTCTTCCATCAGACGAAGTAGAGCATGCTCTCGCACACATGTCGGGGCGAAGTATTCATTGAAGCCTTCCAACTCTGGTTCACGCTTTCGGGTTATAAGCAATGATTGCATCAGCTTTTGTCTTGCGGATTTCTTCGTAAATAGGCTCATAATCATAACCTGCATCCATCGTCGCATAGTTGAACGCGTATTGAAGAAACTGTGCCTTTATCCCCTTTAGTAAAGCAATCGCTGCTTTTCCATCGTTCATATTCCCAGATGAAAGAAGTGCTCCGAGAATATACTGGCTCTGTGTTCCGACAGCAAGATGGCCTTTGTAGCGGTACCAATAGAAGTTTTTTCCTTCGCTGTTGCATTTAATGCCCCATTCAGGTGCAATGGGCATTTGCTGTCTTAGCTTCTCGTAGGACTCAGGCAGCAGATCAGCGATTTTCTTGTCAAAGATGGACTTCTGTTCTTCTTCAAGCTGTTGTTGTAGCAACCAGGCTTCTCGCTCATGCTTAGCTTTGCGACCGCGCTTCTTGGGTGCCTCTTTTATTTTTCCTTGTTTTGCTGGAGCTTGATCACGTGCTTCGAAGTGGGTAGCATCAATGGCAATCGTATCGTCTGGAATAAATCCTTCTTCTAATGCGAGCTTTAATACGTGTTGGCCCACCTCTTCCAAGGCGTGACTCTGACTTAACTTTTGAATAAGACGCGAGTACGTCGCTGCTGAAGGAATCGATTCTGCCAGAGAAAACCCGTAATCTAATCGCGTTGTTAATACTTACAGGATGTAATCAATCAAAAATAAACAATTCTGAACATCCAGCAACTGAAACAACTCACAACCCGACAACAAAAGAAATTCTCACTCAAAATCCGAATGCAGATATTTTTCAACACAAAGGAATCATTTACACAAATGCAAGTAACATTGAATGGGTACAACAAACAGAACTAACAATTGGTGAGATTGTTGGAACAATTAGAAAGCAATATATAGATGGGATTACTTTTGAAAACGAAATGGCGACCAAACTTCCAGTTGGAGCAGAAATTTTTGAGAGTGGTCAAATACTAATTGTTAATTTAGATGGTAGGGAAATCAGATATCTTGGTTTAATTGAGGGTTGATTCATTCAACGAACGGATAAATTTATTCAATAATTTGAACCCACTGCTAGCAAAAGCGGGAACGTTTTATGTCGGATGTTGGCTTGATTGGTGTTAATCGTTCCTAAATATGGTACAATCACTCCATATGTTCACTATAATTACAGTTCGAACATCAATCTTGCTTTGTGAGGCGACTACATGTTTAAAAATATCAAATTTATTCTTTTATCTCTCCTGCTAGTGACATCTACAATTGTGTTTGGCTACTTCGTAATTCAAAGATACCATTCGAAAATCCCTATTCTCAACCATTTGTTTGGGAGTGCCATCTCTCCATACGATGGATTAAAACCTGAATCTAATAATCCAAACGGTATCTACTATAAAGACCGCGTTCTTGTGCTGATGTATCATAATCTCAGTCCTGAGCCGAAGGACCCTGGAACATTATCCGTCACTAATTTCGAGAAGCAATTAGAGTTAATGAGAGATAATAACTTTCACTGGATTACCATGAGTCAGTACATAGATTTCATACGGCACTCTTCCCCTGTTCCGGACAACGCGGTGCTCCTTACTTTCGACGACGGCTATGAATCATTTTATACGTATGCTTATCCGCTCCTACAGAAATATCAGGTCCCTGCGTCCAACTTCCTTATTGTCAATGCAATCGACAATCCGGAGTATAAAGGGATTCCGAAGGTGACCTGGGAGCAGGTTGAACTGATGCATAGAAACGGCATTGAATTTTTCAGTCATACGTATGACTCGCACAAGTATGCAAATACTAATTCTTCAGGTACTTCGGAGACTGCAATGCTTGCCGGTCGGATTTACCTGAAGGACAAGCAGCGGAAGGAAACTAAGGAAGAGTACAAGCTTCGTGTTACTAACGACCTTAAGCATGCCAATGACATCCTCCAGCAGAAGCTGGGCGTCCAAAAAAATGTGCTTGCTTTTCCTTTTGGGTTCTTCTCTGAGTCGCTTCTAGACATATGCGATCAGTTAGGAATTGATGTAACGCTGACTGTAAAGATGGGTTTAAACAAGCCCGGACAAACCAATGGTTTTCGAGTGAATGCTGGAGGTATGGTCAATGATCCGGTGCTGCAGCTATCCCTCATGAAACACGCTGAGGAGAAGCTCGGCAGCATTCAATTTGATGAGGGTTCAAGAACGCGTAAATTTTATATAATCATATCTCTGCTTGTCCTCGTGGTTGTCGCTGCCCTTTGGTTATGGAGTGGGTCGAGGTTGCTCGCAGAGAGAAAGCGTAAAATGAGCAAAAGTCTCTCTGCCTGATGAGTGGTTTTTGTTAGCGATACTGCAAGAAATCGGTTAATTGATACCGCCACAAAGAACGGTTTTCTAACGATTATAAGTAATATGGTTGTATAAAGTAATTTTTACTTACTGCACTAACGGGTACTATAGCTCAATAAACACTTATTATATTACCTAACAGAACACGATAGTTTAATACTGTAAGGGCTGCCAAGTGGCAGCCCTTTTTTCCGCTAATGAGCAGTTTTGCAACATACCTGTTTCTCCAAGCGTCATAACAGTTGAAAAGAGGGGATTCTATTGAAATTAAAATTCATTTTACTGGCATGTGTTATGTTAATAGCGTTGACAGGATATTTTAATGAATCCTTAGAAAACCATCCTCGACAAACAGTGGGAGAGGGAGAATACAATGACGGAAAAGAAATTGTGATTGAAGCGAAAAAAACATTGGAAGACTTCAAAAAAGCTTTGCAAGAAGAAGGACTTGAATTAATGCCAGTTGAAGAATCTAACAATGATTGGATATTAAACAACATGAAATCAAATAGATTTACTGTGGGCAGTCCTGTCGAAAATACAGACCCAACTAAACTAGAGCAAGTTTCAATTTATGTTTTCGAATCAGAAAATGCACGAAAAAAAGGGTTGGAAGATTTTAATAAACAAAAAGAAAGATATGATATGATGCTTCCTCGTATTTATGAAGCAAAAAATGTGATGGTATTTTATTGGGCACGTGCTGCAATGGATAAACCTGCGAAATACGAACAACAATTTCAAAAAGCAATCAATCAACTTGAAAATTAAAGCAATATATTAATGCCCTTATTTTACCAAATATTATGGTACAATATATCTTAAATCTTGGTATTACGATCATTAAGGAGTGTGAAAAATAATGGTTTAAACCTTATCTTAGACAGCAATATTTACAATGGGGATTCATACTTTAGAAATCCTGCCTTCCATTTGAACACGGACGATATACATAAGGCTTACCAATTCATGAAAGACCGTAAAATTGAACTTGTCACCGATATAGAGAATGGCCATTGGTTTAATTTTAAAGATCCAGATGGCAACATGTTGATGATTTGTAAATGTTAGAGTCACTAGTGTTGTTGCACTCAAGTATTGGGCAGATAAGCGCAACATATAAAGGATAATTAAGTGTTTTTAGCAGAATTATTTCTCAAGCTAACTGACTCTGACAAAAAATAAATTTAAAATCTTGTTCAAATCGAACGAACGGGCGGCATCTAAATAAATAGGGCGAAGAGACGCGAGGAGGAAAGTATGGCATTCGAAGCGGAAGATAGGGCAAGTGCAGCTAGCAAGGTTGCATCCGTCGGGATGGCGTCCTTCGATCGGGATCAGTCGCTGGTGGAGCGTGCGCAGCAAGGAGATACCGAGGCGTTCGGCGAGTTGATCGAGCAGCATCGCAATAAAGCGCGCGGCTTAGCGGAGCGGCTGACAGGAGATCCCCACATGGCCGACGACGTGGTACAGGATGCTCTTATACGTGCATTCATGCATATGGGTTCACTCGTCGATACTAGCCGTTTTCTCCCCTGGTTTTACCGTATCGTGCGTAATCAGGCGAACATGCGAATGCGACGGGGCGGACCGCACCGGAATGAACGGCCGTTCGTTTCCATCAGCTCCCCGGAAACAAATGGCTCAAGGGTTGACTGGGAGGACCTGGACAGCATCCTCTATTATCTGGCACGTACGGCGACCGATGCAGCAATGAGGGAGCAGGACCCGGCGGAGCATCTTCTGCGCAAGGAAATATACGAAACGATTCATGCGCTGCTGCATTGCCTGAGCCGCAAGGAGCGAGATATTTTCAAGGCTTACTTTTTCCGCCAATTGAGCCCTGATGAGATCGCCGAAATGTATCGAATGACGACCGGTTCGATCTATACGTATATCCACCGCTCTCGCCAGAAGCTCCGGAATGAGCATATTCGCGTCACTCTCGGCCTTTTGCCTGAGAAGAAGGGAGGAAGCGGATTGGCCAGACATAAGCTACTTGACCTGCGGTCATGGCAGGCAGAGCCTCCAGTCATGTCGACGTTCATAAGCAGCATCGGGCGAATGCTTGCTTCAATAGGCGACCAGAGGGAAGCCGCAGAACTCATGGGGGTGTCCACCTTCGCATTCCGGATGAAGCTCTCGGATAAAACGACGTTCGCCGACGGCATCTACGTGTTTGACTGGAGAGCCACACTGCAGGGACTGATGAGAGAAATCGGCTATGAGATCTCGGTGCTATGCGGTCAACTGGCAGATTCGCCCGTTCCGCTGCTCGGGGCGGTGGAACGGTTCCCAGTCGTGCTCCGGATCGAGGAGGCGGTGCTTCCGTTCATCCGCAGACACATCGACGCCGGGAGGCCGGTTCTGTATTTTGATACGCTGGTTACCAGGCCATATGTGCACGAATGGTCGGTTATCTATGGGTACGACGACCGGGTAAGAGTCGTTCATCTCACCGATCCGATTCGGCCGGAAGGCAAAACGCTTTCGTACGACGATGTGATAAACAATCCCGTCCGGTTTTTAGCTGGTTTTGGCAGTAAACTGGAACAGACAGCAGGAGAAACTGCAAGGCGACCTAGGGAGACAGGAACCCGCGAGCAAGCACTGCGGACGATCCGATTCGCAATCGCCTACGCAAAGCACGGCTGCGAATATCGACCACGAACCTCGTACTTAAATTACACGTCCGGGCTGGCGGCATATGACCGCTGGATTGACCATCTGCGAAGCCCGCATATTGCGCCGAACCGTTACGGGATGGGACAGCTCTCCGCCGTATATGCCGAGGCGAAGCGTTATGCGGCGCTTTACCTGCGGGGCGTGCCTCTTGAAGGAGAGGCGATGCGGCTGGCGATGTTGGCGTCAGTAGCCTATGAGCAGGCCGCCGACGCGATGGCTGAACTCAGCAGGCTTGTGCCGTTCATCCGGACGTCGGAGGTTCTGCCGCCGGACATGCGTGAAGTATGCGTTGAGCAGTTGGAGAAAGCCAAGGCCTTCGAAAGCGCCGCGGTCGGTTATCTAGAGAAAAGTATCGCCGTAAAGGCTGGGGAAGAGGGAAGCAGACAATGAAAGAGCTGCGGTTTATGACGGAGTTTCAACATTTGCAAAGGTTGACGGATGCCAAGGAGTCATTCGAACGGGCCAACCCTGGCGTAAGAATCGTCATCGAGCAATCGACAGATCATTTTGAATCGAATAACGCCTATCAATCCGACGAGGCGCCGGATATCATCGAGTCGGGCGGGTGGTCGCTATTTAACAATAAAGACATGTTCGTAGATTTAAATCCCTATGTCGCGGAAGTCGACGGACTTGAGGAGGATCTTTACCAAGGGCCAATGCGGGTCGCCCGCCACAACGGTATGCTGCCAGGACTGCCGGTCGACGTCAGCATACCGCTTATTGTCTTCAATAAGGAAATGTTTGACCGTGCCGGACTAGCTTATCCGACCGAGGATTGGACATGGGACGATTTTATCGAGTTGGGTAAAAAGCTGACGATCCGCAATGAGCATGGCGTCGCTTCGCAGTTCGGCTTTGGAATCGGCGTAGATATCGAGTGGTATGAGCCGTTTGTGTTCCGGAATGGCGGAAGCTATCTGTCTCCGAACGGATCGACGGCGAGAGGGTATGTCGACAGTCCGGCAACCATCGAGGCGTTCCGCAAGGTGATTGATGCGTATCGTGTACACGGGATTATCCGGAAGCCGGACGAACCTTCCGCAGCGGGTCAGCTTCACGAGGGTTTTGCGATGATCTTCGGTTTTATGTGGTTTACCGGCGATTTGATCTATCACAAGATCGACGACAAGTTCGGGGTGGTTGGCCTGCCGAAAATGCAGGGGGGCGATCAGTCGAACATGATCTACATGGGCGCGGCCGGTGTTACTTCTAAGTCGAAGAACCCTCGTCTAGCCTGGGAGTTTCTACGCCATTATATCATTGAGCGGCATTCTTGGCCGCTTCCGCTGACACGCTCTCAGGCGGAGGATCGAGGTCTGACCGGGCACCGCCTCTGGTCGCGTTACATGGAGGAGCTCGACCATGTACGGCCAAGCGGGTATTACCTGAGCGAGAAGTGGAATTCGTCACGTCAGCTGATTAACGAGGACATCCACAGGATGATTCTCGAGGGTGCCGATGTCTCCCAAACGCTGCGGTCATGGACGAGGTTCGCTTGATGAAAAAAGTTATTTCCTCTAAGCAGGAATCAAACATGAACGAGCAGTTCGCCACGGCGTCTGCTCGTTTTTTTCAACTAGACGGGCAGAATAGTGGAAACATATGGTGATTAAAGTTTTGAAATTTTCAAGTAGTGTACTATGATAAACTTGATTCCATGATTTGATTCGAGCGATGGTATGGGACAGTGCCCCTTACTCTAGTATACCTAAGGAGTGGTAGAAATGGCGCGTGTGTTATTTATTAATGGTGGATCAGAGGGACATATCAATCCAACGATTGGAGTTGTGCAAGAGCTTATTTCGCGTGGAGAAGAGGTAGTGTACTTTTCTATAGAAGCTTATCGGGAGCGTATTGAGAAGACGGGAGCAACAGTTCGAACATTTGACGATCAAAAATTTATAAAAGCCTTTATCTCAGGTGGAAGAGATTATTTACTCGAAAGAATCAACGGTCTTTTACTTACGGCAGATATAGTCATTCCAAGCGTTCTTGAACAGATCAAAGGAGAGCATTTTGATTACATCATCCATGATTCCATGTTTGGTTGTGGACGTTTACTTGCTCAAATTCTTAAGCTTCCTGCAATCAACTCTTGTACTTCTTTTGCGCAGACAAAAGTATCATTCGATAATATGTTGGAACAATTTTCTATAAAAGTCCCTGCAGAAATAGTTAAACCTATAAACGATAAATTTCAAAGCCTGACGGAAATGGTGAAGGAAAAATATGATGTGGAGATCCATTCTCCTTACGAAGTGTTTTGTAATCCTGCACCACTTACAATCGTTTATACAACAAGGGAGTTTCAACCTTATGGAGAAGCATTCAACCAAACTTATAAATTTGTAGGTCCATCCATCTCTTCACGATTAACTCAAGAGAACTTCGACTTTACTGCAATCAAGGGGAAAAACCCAATTTACATTTCACTGGGTACCGTCTTTAACCAAGCAATTGAGTTCTATAAGCTTTGTTTTGAGGCATTTGGGAACACGGATCATACGATTGTCATGTCTATTGGGAATAAAGCCCAAATTTCTGATTTAGGGGAAATTCCTAAAAACTTCATCGTAAAAAATTATGTTCCACAAACGGATGTACTGCAATTCACTAAATTATTTATTACACATGGTGGAATGAACAGTACACATGAAGGTCTCTATTACGGGGTTCCGCTCATTGTAATCCCACAAAGCGCGGATCAGCCGATCATTGCGGGGCAAGTCGCCAATATCGGAGCAGGCATTCAATTACAAATGCAAAGCTTGACTGCAAATCAACTACGGGAAGCCGTAGATCATGTGTTAAGCCTCTCATCTTTCAAGAAAGCTGTTGCAAATATGAGCGAATCCTTTCAAAAATCAGGTGGGTATCATCAAGCTGTTGATGAGATTTTCGAATTTAAAAGTCAAGATCATATCTAAAATAAAGGAATGGTGTAGCTCCTGTCGAGAGTATGCTAATGGCAAGGGATTTAATCCCCCTCGGAACCACCAAACGCAAACAACCGATCTTAATCAAGATCGGTTGTTTGCGTTTAGAAAATATATTTACAGTTGACAAATCCCAGATGGCCACGACTGGATACGAATTTCATATACAGATCGTGGAATATGAAAGATTCTGACCAAGGGCCCGATTATGGAATAGCAAGGGACTTGACATGACACCTTTTGGTGTCCTATAATAATTAAGACAACAAAAGGTGTCCTATAAGGTTATTATGAAGTTTAATCGGTGACACAACAGGAAATAATAATGAAAAGGTGGGGGTGATTTTGAACGAAAAAAGTCAGGTGAGAGATGTTTATGACGCTGTTGCCGATCCAACAAGGCGAAGATTACTTCAAATGTTGGCAGAAGTTGAAGAATTACCCCTACATGAGATAACGGTTCATTTTCAAATGGGTCGTACAGCAGTTTCTAAGCATTTATCTATCCTTAAAGATGCTGATCTCGTAACTACTCGAAAGGTTGGTAGAGAAACGAGGTATCGGTTGAATGCCACTCCGCTCCAAGAAATCCAAGATTGGGTATCTATTTACGAGGGATTCTGGAAAGATAGAATTGTTAAACTAAAACTTTTATTGGAGGAAGAATAATGAAACCAGATTTATCATTAGATTTTCAATTTACAAGTTCAATCGAGAAGGTGTGGAACGCGTTAACTGATTCGGATACGCTTGCGAAATGGATCTGGAACAATGACTTTAAACCAGTCGTAGGACATAAATTTCAATTCCGTGCTGAGCCAAATGAATGGTGGGATGGAATCGTAGATTGCGAGGTACTCGTAGTGGATGAGCCTCATACATTATCTTACACTTGGCTAAGTGCCGGAGAAGGCACTACGGTTACTTGGACTTTGAAAAAAGATTCAGATGGAACTGTTCATCTACATCTCGACCAATCTGGATTTAGTGAAGCAACAAAAGCCCGCCAGGGAGCCATCGAAGGAGCTAAATATGCTTGGACGAATATGGGTGGTCAGCTTGAAAAAGTGTTAGCAGAACTGTAAAGATGGTTTCTTCATCCTCCATTCATCCAATAGAAATTGATAATTATAAATATTAATCGGTTTACTTCAAGAATAGGGCGCTTTTCTGGAATACGGAAAGTGCCCTTTTTAATGTAATTAATCATGGCAATACTAAATGAAGAGAATGGAGATGAGAGGATATCCCTATGAAAATAAATCAATTAATTGCGAACAATATTAACAAATTAGATGCAGTATTACCAGTAGATGAATCGTTAGGAATTGCTGGTTTGTCTGGATCGGGTAAAACAACTTTTTGTCAATCCATTGGTGAAGAATCCAAGAAGCGACTCGTTTCCTTATTGCCAAAGGCTGAATATCAGTATTTATTTCCAAATATCATGGAAACCAATTTCAGTGCCATCAAGATGGAAGAAATGCCACTTGTACTTTTTCTAGGTAGATCATCCATTTCTTCAAATCCACGTTCAACCATTGGCACACATACTGGCGTGTTTACAGAGATTCGTGTTACTCTTGCTGAAAAATATAATCTTTCTCCAGAAGTTTTTTCATTTAATAATCCATTAGGCTGGTGTCCAGATTGTAAAGGTCGCGGAACTTCTAAAAATGTCGAATGTAAAAAGTGTAAGGGGAAACGCTTTAATCAAGAAGTTGAGCAATATAAAATTGAATTATTTGATCAAGCACAGCGTATTTCCGATATCAACGACTTAAGCATTGAAACCATTTTTTCACAAGCAGAAGTTTTAAAGATTAGTGAAGGAAAACAACAAATTCTAAAAAATATAATCAATATGAATATTGGTTATTTAACATTAAATCGCATTATGGGTACATTGTCAGGTGGAGAATTAACACGACTTTACTTGGCAGAATTCATGGCAACAAGTGAAAATACGGTTATTATCATTGATGAAATCTCCGTGGGTCTTGATCACCAAACCCTATTGAAAATTTTAGAACAGATTACACAATTAGGGTATAAGAATCAAATTTGGCTCATTGATCATTCTGACACGGTGCTTGACACAACGGACGAGCAATTGTTCTTTGGACCAGGTAGTGGTAAATACGGCGGGAAAATTGTTGAAGAATCACCACGTCCACAACCAATCAATTGGGAACGAAATCAGGCAGCACCAACAGAATATTACCAATTTCATGATCTTTACTGTCGTAATATTCAAATGGCCGAAATTCAGATTCCCAAAAATAGACTTGTAACTTTTACGGGTGAGTCTGGATGTGGTAAATCTACACTTGTCAATGAATGTATGGCCAAAGATTTTCTGAAGCGATATCCCAAAGATAAACTCGTAATGGTTGGGCAAGATCGAAACCAATCGATTACCAGTCGGTCAACCGTTGCGACTTTTCTTGATATTAAAAAGAAGCTCACAAAATATAGTGAAGATATTGATGATATTTTTCAGCGCTCGATTGAAGATATTATTGATGAACTGCCAAATGAGGACATCGCTCATAAACGCTTGAGCTTATTGATCAAACTTGGGCTTGGTTATTTGACGTTGGAAAGAAAAACACAGTCCTTATCAACGGGTGAATTTCAATGTGTTCATTTAGTTTCTGAGCTGTTTGCGAACGCAAGAAACCCACATACACTTTTTATTTTTGACGAACCTTCCAAAGGTTTATCACAAAATATTTTAAATCAGTTCATTGATAGTGTTAGGGGCATTCTGCAGGATAAATCTGTCTCCATAATAATGATTGAACATAATTCGTATATGCTAGAAAATTCTGATTTTATCGTTGATTTTGGTAAAAGACAGCTTGCACCTGTGGAGCATCTTGATGTTCTCAGTCATGATGATTATTATCGTGAACAAAACAGTACTTCTAGTGTTGGTCCATCACGAATTTCTTCAACACTTAATCAACAAAATGGAATTAACTATTTAAAAGAAAATCAGATTGCCTATTTTAAAAATGCAGAAAACATCTATAAGGGCGGCATCTTAAAAAGCTTATCATCCATGGCACGTTTGATTTATGGTGAATACGATTCGGATACCATTGCACCCGTCATCGCCATTGATCTGGAACGACATTTATATAGTCAATACAGTTTTCTATTTGAAATTGGTGGCTTGATCAACCATATAGTTACGGCGCATCCAACCAATAAAGATACGAATAGCTTTGATTTCTATCATCAAGACAATCATTGTCCAAGCTGCTCGGGCCGCCGGGTAATTGAAAAATTTGATTTTGATGTTGTTATTCAGGACAAAACCGTGCCATTCTGGGATGGCCTATTGCATCCAGACGTGATGGAGATTTTAAAATATTATCAATTTCCAAAATTAAAATTCATCTTTGATGAGATTAAAAATGAGCTCGGTCAGGATATAAGCAAAAGTTATAACGAGATGACAGAAGCAGAAAAGCATACCTTTTTATACGGATATTGGGAAAAGTCATTCTATGATAAAGCAGGCAAGGCATCGAGGACTTGGGAGGGCTTAAATTTCATCATTGGGCGCTATATGGTCATATCCAAATCGATTATTAAAGAGCATATCAAAGAATCCAAAGAAATGATTACCTGTCCAATCTGTCAAGGAACTGTGCTAAATCATCATAAAAAGCTAAAATTTGGCGATACGGATATTCGTGAGATTATTGGGCAGCCTCTTGATCAAGTGATGAAAACCGTTGGGAATTTACAGATACTAGAAAAAATAAAAGCCATTGTCGGCGGCGATATGCCTTTGACAGAAGATGTCTCTCTATTGCCTAGGGAAACACAAGTCGCTCTGAAAATGCTTGAACTAGAGCTGGCAAGCTTTGCGCACTATGAAATGGTTTTACAAAATGTCCTGCCATTCTGGGGCCGGATTAGCGGCAGTATCGAATCCATCAGCATGAATAATCGGATCACCATCTGTGATTTTGCCAATATCACCGAAACGAGAGAAACCATCATTGATAAGTATTTCACCAATGGAAAATACAAAAAACTGACCTATGTCTATGAAGCGTTTGGTTACAAAAAAATTGTCACCCTAATTAATAAAATTAAAGCAAGTCATTCCTGTCCATTCTGTAATGGGAAGAAAGTCATTTCGGAAGATGGGCTTCATGATGGTGTTTTTAAATTATCGATACCATGTGTAAGTTGTTATGCAAGTGGCATCAATGATGAAGGGCGTAAGGAAATCGTTGATGGCATAGACGTGCAAAGATGGCTAACTGGCAAAGTAAGTGATGTTGTTGCTGAAAGCTTAAATCTTGAGGCTGTTGCAGATATTCCAATTTTCAACCGTATTCGTGAGTTGAATAAACAAGAAATGATGGCAATTTACCAATTCCTTGAGCAAAATAATTAAACTAGAATGATTAAAACAAGCGATATTTTAATACAGAGCTAGATGTTAGTCAGTGAAGAAAACTCATTTGCAATAATGAATTGCAGATGAGTTTTTTTGCTACTTGCCGGACAGCAATTGATAAACAGAACTCATCCAAGGATTAATATGGTATAATAACAAAACTGAGTCGCCGTGAATATATAGTAAATGATAATGAAAAGAAAGAGGTTTTAACATGTCAAAAGCATTAGAACGCCGAATAATAGGGCGGATGAATAAAGAGGTTACTTTTCTAGGATTCGGGGCATTAGAAATCGGTCGGGATTGGGGTATAGGCTCGGAGACGGAGCGTCCGAGCGAGCAAACCGCAGGAACCTTGCTAAACGAAGTGTTGGATTTAGGAATTACTCTGATCGACACAGCAAGCGCCTATCATGCAAGTGAGGAGCGCATTGGTAAGTCGATCGCTTCCCGTCGATCCCAATATGTACTTGCTACCAAAGCAGGAGAGCATAACCAATATCCCGGTACATACTACGATTTCTCATATAAGGCGATCAAAGAGTCGATCGATCGAAGTCTTTTGTTGTTAAACACCGACTATATCGATGTTCTGCAAATTCATTTCGGACCCGATCCTCAAAAAGTTCTTGATGACGGCGAGACCGTGGCTGCGATGAAGGATGCGAAAAAAGAAGGTAAAATCGGGCATCTAGGTGCCTCCATCGATGGAGAGCTTGCGAAGCGGTGCATTCTAAGCGGTGATTTCGATATCATGCAGCTTGAGTATAATTTACTCAATGTTCATAACGATGAAAATATTCAACTTGCTCATGAGAGAGGAATCGGGGTGTTTATCCGCGGTGGTCTCGGCTACGGCAAGCTTACTTCGCGAGTACTTCCTCAAATTACAAATGATCCTGCTGGAAACGCCAAAGTAATGAAATTGCTTGAACTCGTTGGTGGGGAATCCGATCGACTGACCGCTCTTGCTTTGCAATTCCTGTACAGAAAAGAAGGAATTACGTCCATACTTGCGGGAACGAAGAACATTAACCACCTGCGCACCAACTTTGAATTGCTGGAAGTGGATTTCGAGGATCGTGTTTGGCAGGCTGCTGAAGAAATCGCAAGCCATGCTAAATAGGTTGGCAGTTCATATACCGTTCAACGGGTATCAATAAAACAGTAGAAGGATCCGCCACGGCGGATCCTTTTTACTTGCTCACAGGGTAGTGGAAGCCTGTGGCTTGCAACTTATTCATGATTAAAGCGTTTAATACACTAGTACCAAATGAGGAGGATAAAAATGCTAAATTCATCAATCACATACGCTAAGAAGAAGAAAGCTTTCTTTATAGTCTTTAATATTGCACTTTTTACCATAATTATCATAGGATTAGTAGTTGCGGTTAGTAAATTTAATGATCCTGAGAGAGTCTCATCGTCTATAGATAATTCAAAAGAGAAAGCAACCGAAGATCAATCATCCATCATAAAATTAGGCGGAATTGACACATCGGACGGTAAGGATTTATTGATATGGCTAATTGGGGGAAGTTCAAACAATTTCGGAAAGAGAGACTTGGTAAAAGGTGAAACTATTACTTGGACTGTAGCATGTGAACAGGAAAGAGAACTTAAAATTGGGATCATGTCCGTCTCAACAAAGAAAATTTATAGTGAAATTGTCAATGATGGAACAGGTACAGTAACCTTTACAATACCAGAGGATGGAGATTATCGTATCTATGTTGAAAATAATTCCTTGGATGATGCACATTTTCACTTAATACTAGATGAGAAATTAGAAGGAGCTATTGTATAAGTAGATAGCGAAATTGGCGATTATTTAAGATGAGCTTGTATTTTGGATCAATTATTTTTTAACGGCTCGACACCGATCGTGGTACCTGTATCGCCCGGGTCTTTCATTTTAATATTTGTAATAAACCAGCCATCATAGCCTTTGGCTGTCAATTTCTGTACGGTGACAACCGCAGAGCCCTTGCCTTTCCAATTGGAAGCAACAAGACCATAATCGAATGAGAATTGAGTCGTTGTTTTATTCAAAGATTTTGTTTTGAGCTTTTCGATCTCAGACATATGCGGACTGGAGCCACCCGTTGTCCAGTAGTAATCTTCGAATTCTTTCTTGGTTTTGGAACGCAGTTCAGGTGAGAAAACAGCAAATTGCAGCGCCCCATTGCGCTTCTGAATGCCTTTGACCCAAGTATTTAAGGCTTCTTGTGCTGTAGAAGGGACCATAGCATCTTCCAAACGGTTGATCTGAATCGCTTGTTTAGCGGATTCCGGCAGTGTCACTTGAACTTCATTCTTATCAGCATCGTAGACCGCTTTACCTTTAAATACTTCCGCAAGACGATCGATCGGAACAAGCACTTTGCCGTCTTTGACTTGAAGGTCCAGATAGCTCGTCACAAACCCATGACCATTGATAATCAAATCCAAATTAGATCCTGCATAAGCGGAGCCTGCAGCAATCATCGCCCCGAGGGCAGTACACAGCACAATTTTTGACAGGGGTTTCATCAATTATTCACCTCTTCTTCATATAGAAATATAGACGATTTATCCTGGGAAAAGTTTCATCTGACATAGCAAAGGGGGGCCCAGAGGCTGAACCTTGACGATGGTAGTGAACTGGAAAGTGTCTGGAGGGAGCCTCAGCTCAGCGGGCCGTTCCGAACGAGCACTGTTCATTAAGCTAAAGGACAGTTTAACGCAGAAAATCTACTTACAGGTTAATTCAAATTATGGTAAGTTTAGGATACAAAAAATTTCCAGTATAACGTAGTTCAAGTGTGGAATGGCATGACATGAGGGGGCGGATTGCCCGTCGCTAGACCGTTTGAGTTAGGGATATGGGAAGGTCGTCCCGGAATTATATTCGAAAAGATTGTCGGGGAAACGATCGTGAATCGATTATTTGAACAAATGTATACTTTTCAAAATGACAAAACAGATAGCGAACTACGAATATTCGCGAGAGTGCTGAATGACATTCATATAGCATCCGTCTTCGATATCGTTACCGATCAAAAGGAGAATTTAAAAGCGATTATTGGCCGATCTGCATTGTTTACCAATGACGAAATATCAGCCATCCATTCCTATATTGACCATTTACCCGTTAAACAACAGCTTTGTCATGGTGATACAAATATGAGTAATCTGATACTGAGAGACGGCTTACCGGTCATGATCGACTGGATGCATGCCTCGCTTGGCAACCCGGCAGCGGATGTCGCGGAAGTTTGCGTGACGATCGATTATGCTGTCTTGCCACCGGAAACTCCGGCTGCTGTCGATGAGTTCTTTCAAGCTTCGCGGAAAGAGGCCTACCACATTTTCATCGACGAGTACTGTAAGTTGTCTGGAGTAACAGAGGAAGAAATTAAGTCTTGGTATGTACCGGCTGCCGCGCGTTCAATTGCTTCGGGCGCCATACCAGATGAACAAATTGCCAGACTTGCTGCTATGATTCGAGATCGGATATAAAGAAGAGTTTTCGAATGGGGGCTTTTATCTTGAAACAAGATTATAAGAAAATTGGGTTAGGTTCTCTTATTTTCTATATACCAGCATTGATTCTGGGTTATAAATTCAAAAATGACTTCGGAGCAAAATTAGGTAAAACCTTATCTTTGATTATGATTATCTTTTTATTAATAACGTTGTTTTTTTATTGCAGTTTAGCTCATTTAATAATGAGAAAATAAATTAAACTTAACAGAAGTTTAATTTATTGAACGGAAAATCGCTAACCATAAATCAGTTGAACTAGGCATAGAAAACCGTGTAATTCTCATCCAAGGTACGATTGATGATCTTCCTCGGCAAGACTCGAAGTTCGACACGAAGAGAAGTCGACAATATCGTGTATTCAAACATAAACGAGTTTTTGTATATTGAGGATGCAAACAGGAAAGTTCAAAGGGAGGAGAAAGAATGTGGCTGATATTAAGACATAAGAGGGAATTTATATAGCGATTGTAAACTCGTACTTTTATAGTGTCGACAGTGAATATATAACAATTTACTGTGCTACAGTTATTTAGGAGGAGGTAATTCGTTATGTTGAAGTTTGTAATCGCTCTTTTCATCATGTCTACCGTATGCTTATTTGTAATTGGGTGTTCTGCGAACAAAGCCCCCGCAAAGTCAATTCAGACTCTCTCCGAAGAATCACCTGCAATGGACAAGAATAATCCATTATTATCCTCGGAAATTCAAAAAATAACCTTTTATAGTAAATCTCTTGATCAAGAAAAAAAGATGAACGTTTACCTCCCAAAGGGTTATAGTTCTGCAGTACATTACCCTGTTTTATACCTTATCCATGGGTACACGGGGAATGAGACGGATTGGATACCCGGACTTGGGATCGATCAAGCAGCCGACAAATTAATCGAGGCGGGGAAAATTGTACCGCTCATCATGGTTTCTCCTGAGCTGGATAATAGCTACGGCATTAACTCTTCTCAAACCTACTCTGTGACTAATACTGGAGATCCATACACGACTTATAACGGCATGTATGAGGACTATTTGTACAAAGATGTTATTGGATATGTCGATAGTCATTATAGTACATTAGCTAAACGCGAGAGCCGTTACATCGGCGGGTTGTCAATGGGTGGTTTTATTAGCTTGCATACAGCTTTCTTGCATACCGATATGTTTAGTAAGGTGGGAGGGCACAGTCCTGCTTTATTCTTGAACGATTGGTCTACAACTGGCGGTGAAAATGGTTTGAAATCTTTCCTTTATCCAACCGATACAGTCCGACAAACCCGTGACCCACTTATTCTTGCACAAAATCTAAATTCATCAAAAATGAAGGTATACTTGGATTGTGGGGATCAAGATGATTTTAAGTTTTACGAGGGTTCGGAAAAATTGTATTCTATTCTAAAAGCTAAAGGAGTTTCCGTTGAATATCACTTAAATAAAGGAAAACATAATGGGGACTATTGGAAATCGATGGTTGATAATTATTTGCAATTTTATGTTGGGAAATAACTTCCTCAACACGGGAGGCACGTAGCAAGCAATTGGAAAAATTGAATTACTTCACTGTTCTCGAAGAGTCATTGATGAACGTTAAGCTTACTGGGAACTATAGATCAATAAACATCATGACGAGGCTGCCTGCATGTAACGGCAGCCTCGTTGAGCTAACGGGCAGGTTAGCTTCAATATTTTCGCGAATACTCTACATATGGAATTATTAATGAAGTTCATGAATAAGACGGTGGTGGGACGTCATGAACACAACAACGTTATGCGAAATGCCGAAGCTAAATAAGTAATACAATTATAAAACCTTTAAAATGCTAGGATTAATAACTACTGAAAGGTTAGAGTAATGAAAAACTTACAGAGAATTATATGGATAGAAGCAGAACAGTGGGCAGAGGGGCAATGGGATATTGAAGATGTAAATACTGATGTAATTGTAGTCTTTTCAAATAAATTGAAGTGGGTAGCAAGTTTTTTTACATATAAAAACATAAATACAAGAAGAGAAAATAATAGAAAAACAGGAGAATGTATGAATGGGGCCTATTTATGGTTTAGTGATATGGTATTAATTGATATTGGAAGTAAGGAAAGGATCCACGAAGTAATACATTACTTAATTGAAACAGATGAGTTTCAAAACGTCTTTACTAGCTACCCCGATGTTGAAATAGAAGATGATGAATATTACCCTAAAGGATTCTTTGATAACGACTCGTAATCATAGCAATCTTCTATTTTGTGAGTAACTCAGGTGGCACTTCGCCTAACACCGTATCTACGCCCTTGGTTCGCGACAAGTGGAAGTGGAGAAGTTGATTCAGCGAACAACCCTGCGAGGCTAAGTCCGTCGGACCCGGTGCGGAGCGCCTTAAGCCTCTCGGGTTCGTAGATACAAAAACGTTATGCGAAATTCATTGAAATAGTCTAAAAAAATATGAATAATCAAATAGCATGAAAGGAGTGATGTAGTATGAATAATACGAATACGAGTAAAACCAACAGTGATTTAAGAGGTGTTTTGATTTAACACAGAGGAATGATTAGGTGATTCCTCTGTGGAACTTGACAAGGAGGAATCTAAAATGGCAATTAGTTTGAAGCCTGTATCGGTTGATAACTGGTATAACTGCACCCAATTGGAAGTAACAAAAGATCAAAAGAAAGTATTCCCAGCCCCAATAGTATACTGGATTGCTGAATCAAAGTATGTCACTGACTTTGAACCGATGACGATCTATTATAGTTCGGATATTATAGGTTTTATTGTGTATTGTAAGATACCGGATAATGAGGGTAACTATTGGATTCCTGCACTGATGATTGATGAAAGGTACCAGGGAAAAGGGCATGGAAAAGAATCGATGAAACAATTAATAGAATTAATGAAAGAAACATTGAACTGCCAAAGAATTATGATTGGACATAGACCCGAGAATACAGTTGCAGGTAATCTATATGAATCTCTGGGATTTGAAAGAGTAAGTAAAGAATTAATTGACGGTGAAGTGGTTCGTCATCTTATGACTTAAAAGAATTGAGTAGTTATTCAATGAAGTCAATGAACATCACATAACAATGTATTCATGCCGCGGTCGCTGATGCTCCCTAGGTCTGCCCGCGGCACTTTCGAAGAAGCGGATCAGGCAGACAACCCTGCAAGGCTAAGTGGCAGAGCCAGCCGATCGCTAACGCTCCCTTAAGCCTTTCGGGTTCATGAATACAAGAACGTTATCGGAAATCTCCAAGTGCTAATTAAAGGATAATAACGAAAGCAGTATAAACTGAATATTTCGGTGTCATAGAGCCATTAGGTTAAATGGACCTTGTTAATAAAATTGAGCCATCATGTTATTGCATTGAGCCAAGGTTGAGACTAAACTAACGGGCAGATTAGTTGAACCAATGAATTATGAATATTATTCCATCCTCTGCAGTGGACAGCATCCCCCTAACACAAAACTATAATTCTATAGGGTGTGGTAATGGCGGGGATACTTTTTGTGGTAGGTCCATAAATAACAATTAGATCTCGGTTCGCAGGGGTTCTTGAAAAGTGTTGCCCATTTGTTAATACTATTTGAGTATATGGAGAAATATTTAATCGTAATCGTCCATCACTACTCTCCAACTCAGTATTAAAATAATCTACTTTTACATTCTGATATGGGCTATTTTTTACCATGACAATTGCTTGATATTGTGGAGGGTAAATTAGTGGAGCAGGTGCATTTCCGTCATAATATCCAGTCACTTGATCTCCTACTGACATCATTACATGGTCTACAAAATAAGTATTGGGTGACACAACGAAATTTACTAATGCTCCCAATCCGTTGTCTACAGATACTAAATTAAAACATCCTTCACCATTTTGACCTGTAAAAAAATCATTAATCATAGTGATAGTCCCGTGAAAAGAATAAAAATTTGTCATATAATATCTCCTTTTGCTTTAAAAAGATAATGCACTATTCGTAAAGTCAAATAACCTTTGTTTACAGTATGTAGGTTAATAACTATATGATTGTGCAGATGCCTATAAAGGAGATTCCTCAGAGAATAGCGTGTTGCGCTAACGGGGAACGTTAGTTGAACAGAGCGAGGAGCAGTTTGCTACGGCAGCTGCTCGCTCATTTTATTGGGCTAACGGACAGGATAGTTGATTATAAATAAGTATTACCTTGATGTAAATGTCAGTTGAATTATACTTAGAGCATCGATTTTTTAGTTGTTGTAAAAGAAAAGCTAACACCAGTAAATAATTCTAGGATTGCAAAAATAGATTTAGCTTCTCAAATTGTTGTTGCCTATGAGAGAGGAATAACCCTATACGGAAAACCATTAAGTAAGCTTTATGAACCGATCGAGAGTCAATACTACCTTGCCTCCATTCTACACGATGTGGATGGAGCAGCAGAGGAGATCATTGACAATCCCCCTGCGTACCTTACTCCTACGTACCTAACCTTAAATCTCAGTCGAGTCCTTTATTTTATAAAAAAAGGTAAGATATCTTCAAAGCGAGAAGGCGGAGAATGGGGAGTAAAAAATTTGCCTCAAAAGTTTCAGCAGTTGGTTAACCAATGTCTAAATGAATACAACGGAGAAACAGATAATAGTAATGTTGATTCACAAAATTTTTTAGCATTCGTTGAATACATGATACAAGAAATAAAGCAAAACATATCATTCAGCTAACGGCGAACTATAGCTGAATAAACATCCAGGACAAGGCTGCTGCTGATGCCAGCAGCCGTTGCTATTTTAACGTTAAAGACAGTCAAATCGCCCGGTTGACATCCGACTTCCAAATGGTTACAATTTCAATAATTAGGAAATCAATATGGTAAATCAATGAAAGAACAAAATATGCTACATTTCGTTCAGAGAGGGATGTTTCGGTGTGAAATCCTACGAAATTTAGTGTGTTGCCGGTTCAGGAGTGCGGTTAATGCCCGTCGGTTCGACCCGTTATTGTCGACAGAGCTGATTGTTTCGCTATACGCGGATACAATAACTTGGGTGGTACCGCGATAAAATCGTCCCAATTTTTGGGGCGTTTTTTTGTTGTCAAAAACAGATTAGAGGGGGACAAAACAATGAAATTGTATACATCTAATGAAATTAGAACGAAGTATATTCAGTTTTTCCAAGAAAAAGAACATGCCGTAATTTCAAGCTCTTCTGTTATTCCCGATAATGATCCAACCGTTCTGTTTACGACAGCTGGTATGCACCCCCTGATACCGTATTTGCTTGGTGAGAAGCATCCGTCTGGTACGAGGTTAACTAATATCCAGAAGTGTATACGTACCGGAGACATTGACGAAGTCGGTGATGATACCCACTGCACATTTTTTGAAATGATGGGCAACTGGTCATTAGGCGATTATTTCAAACACGAGTCGATTTCATGGAGTTGGGAATTCGTCACGTCCTCGAAATGGCTCGATATACCCAAACGAAAAATTGCGGTTACTGTTTTCGAAGGAGATGATGATGCTCCTCGTGATGAAGAATCGTACGAGATTTGGCGTGAATTAGGTCAAAGTGAGGAAGAGATCTTCTTCTTGCCAAAGGTCGATAACTGGTGGGGCCCGGCAGGTCAGACAGGACCATGCGGTCCTGATACAGAAATATTCATCATTTCCGAGAAAGAACGTTGCGGTCCTTCATGTTCTCCAGCATGCGGATGCGGACGTTACGTTGAGTTCTGGAATAACGTATTCTTACAATACTACAAAACAGCAGCTGGAAAGTTTGAGCCACTTATCCAAAAAAACGTCGATACAGGAATGGGCTTGGAAAGAGTGTTGGTCGCTTTGAATGGTGGAACAGTATACGATAGCGATCTCTTTTCTTCGATATTTTCCAGCATTGCAACACTGTCAGGGACAACATACGAAGATCAACAAAAAGCATATCGTGTAATTGCAGATCATACCCGAACAGCCGTATTTATCCTGGGTGATGCTTATGGAGTTACCCCGTCTAACGTCGATCAAGGCTATGTTCTACGTAGATTAATTCGTCGGGCTCTTCGTTTCGCAATGCAATTGGGTATTCAAGAAGGCGGTTTGACGCATATCGCCAAAGCAGTAATTGAGCAATACGAACAAACTTATCCAGAGTTGCAAAGCAACCGAGATAAGATTATTAGGGAGCTACAAGTGGAAGAAGCACGTTTTCAAAAAACTCTCGCACAAGGACTACGCGAGTTCGAAAAGTTTTCGGATTCGCTGGTAAATGGTCAACTAGACGGCGGTGTAGCATTCAAGCTTTATGATACTTACGGTTTCCCCATCGAACTGACTATGGAACTGGCAAGAGAGCGTTCTATCGTCATCGATATGGAAGGATATCGGGAGAAGTTTCAGAAACATAGAGAGTTATCTCAGGCCGGAGCAGCCCAGAAGTTTAAAGGAGGATTGGCGGATCACTCCACTCAGACGGCTAATTTGCATACGGCAACTCATCTTCTGCACGCTGCATTAAGAAAGGTGCTCGGCGACGAGGTGGCACAAAAGGGCAGCAATATAACAGCCGAAAGACTGCGTTTTGATTTTTCTTTCCATCGCAAAATGACGGAAGAGGAAATTGCAGTAACTGAGAAACTTGTCAATGAAGCTATTGCCGAAGGCGTGGAGATTACATTCGATGAAATGACATTGGATGAAGCCCGGAATGCAGGGGCAATTGGGTTATTTGAGAGCAAATATGGTCAGAAAGTAAAAGTTTATACAATGGGCGTATACTCCAAAGAGATATGCGGTGGTCCGCACGCGGCGAATACGGCAGACCTCGGTTCTTTTAAAATTATTAAGGAGGAGAGCTCTTCATCAAGCGTGAGAAGGATAAAGGCAATACTTGATTGCATTAGGCTAAATGGTCAGAATATTTTGGAACATGATATTGAATAGAAGCAGGTGGACCAATCAGAATCAAAGAACAGCTAAACCTTGCGATCCAAAGTACGGAAAGTTGGTCGATGCCGCAACCTGCAATCTGACTAGACTACCATCATCCTTGATATTAAATACTGATATTGTGCCATGATTCCCGTTAAGGGTATAAAAATTGCGTCCATCTTTACTCACTCCAGCATCTATTGGTATGCCAGTAGGTCTGCCAACTGGTGTACTTGTAATATGCCCGAGAACCGTTAGCGCTCCGCTGTCATCTATACGGTAAGTGGATATTGTGCCACTTAAGGTATTGGTGGTATATGCAAAACGTTCATTCCTCGTAATTGCAACCCAGCATGCTGTCTTCTGGCCGTTCGGTACGGAGCCACTGATAACATGAAGCAGCCCGTTGTCACTCATTGAATATGATGACAGCGCACTAGAAGCTACTTCCGTAACTAAAAGGATTCCTGAGGATAGGAAATAAGAGCCTAACGGTCTCGTACCATTAGAATCGTTAATGATTGGTCCTGTAACAGTACCATTTTTATGAACATGGAATACACTGATTCGGTCTGTAGTTAACTCAGTTACAACGATTTTACTGCCATCTGGAGTGAATAAAACCTGCGCAGGCTGAGCATTGATCGTACTTAGCGAATGGGTGGACCCCGGAATATAAGTAAGACGTCCGTTATCCTCTATGCGAAAACCAGTGATATTGGATGCAAAATTATTGGCGGCATTACCCACATTTGAAACATAAAGAAGATTACCGAATACATTTACGCTATTTGGCTGAGCACCTTCCGATGGCTTCACATCGGCGAGAACAAGTCCTCCGCTGTCGGTAATGATGAAACTACTGATACTATTACTGCCTGCATTAACTGCAAATAAGAAACGACCATCACGGGATAAAGACAGTGATCCTTGTGACACGAGGGGATCGATGCCATCGTTTGCTGTTGCAGGTGAAACTTTCCTTGTACCCGTACCTCTTCCATATGTTGGGTAGGGACCCATAAAGGTAAGTGTACCATTCGTGTCCCGATAAAAAGCTATGACTTCGTTCATTACTTCCATATTGGTCATCATGTAAACCATGCTCGTTCGAGTTGATGTCGGCATTTTATGACTTTCCTCCTTCGAGTAGTTCTTTGCTCCGCCTTAGATTATGTTATCGTTTAATATTATTCATCTGAAGCTAGAACAATGCCCCCGCAGTAAGGCTGTGGGGATACATGATGCTTTCCCGGGTTTGTGTTGAAAAACCGACCAGGAGGAGTGGAATCAGGATGTACTGGACTTACGCTTGATTTTTTTTAACCGGATGGATACAATTATGTTTAAGTGATTAAACCAATAGACTGAAGGGGAAAAGAAATGTATGAGCAAACAAACCGAGCATGTTCTGCAACAATTTAAAGAATGTATCCCTCTGCTGGATGTTCTGACCGACGAAAACCGTCAAGCCATTATTATTCTGCTGGCACAGCACAAATCGGGGCTTAATGTCAATACGATATCCGACCATATTAATTTGTCCAGGCCGGCCGTCTCCCATCATTTAAAGGTGTTGAAGCAGTCTGGTTTTATTAATTCCGAAAAAAAAGGCGTAGAGAATTACTATGTGCTGACTGTCCGTGTACCGCTTGAAAAGCTCAAAACATTAATTGCGGACGTTGAAGTTGTGTGCAGCAAGTCTCAGTGACCAGCGGAAGACTTAAGGCAAAGGTATGAATTGAAAATATTTTGCCAATTTGGTTCAATCGTTTAAACCAATAAACATAATTGGAGTGATGATAAATGAAGGCCATGATAATCGAGAAATACGGAAAAAATGTTCCATTAATTATGACAGAACAACCAATGCCTGACATCGGAGAGCATGATGTGCTGGTGGAAATCCATGCAGCCAGCTTAAATCCTATCGATTTTAAAATAAAGGAAGGGCAAGTAAAATTCTTGTTGAAGTACCAGTTCCCATTAATCTTAGGAAATGATTTCTCCGGAGTTGTAGTCAAAGTTGGCGATCAGGTGAATGCATTTAAACCCGGAGATGAAGTTTACGGGAGACCCCGCAAAAACCGGATCGGCACATTAGCCGAATATATTGCTGTTCATGAGGAAGATATTGCGCTGAAGCCGCAAAATCTAAACTTTGAAGAAGCGGCATCCATACCGCTGATCGGACTTACGACTTACCAAGCCTTTTCCGATATTTTGAACCTTCAAAAAGGTCAAAAAATATTGATTCACGCAGGTTCAGGTGGCGTGGGCACTTTCGCCATCCAACTGGCCAAGCTGATGGGAGCTTTTGTCGCAACAACAGCAAGCGAAAAAGGATATGAATTGGTCAAATCGCTGGGTGCCGATCTGATCATTAATTATAAAAAAGAGAAATTTGAAGAACTGCTTACGGGATATGACGCCGTTTATGATACTTTAGGAGGAGCAGCCTTGGAAAAATCATTCCGGATACTGAAGCCAAACGGACAAATAGTATCAATCTCCGGTATACCCAACGCAAGATTTGGACAAGAACAACAATTGGGTTGGATGAAAACGGCAATTTTGTCCATCGCGAGCCATAAAATCACATCTCTTGAGAAGAAGAGCCAAACGAGATATCATTACCTTTTTATGAAACCGAGCGGAACGCAACTGAAGGTTTTAAAGGAATATTTTGAAGGCAATCACATAAAGCCCGTTATTGATAAGGTGTATAATTTGAAAGATGCCGCTCAAGCGCTTCATTACCTTGAAGGTGGAAGCGCCAAAGGAAAGGTAGTCATTAGAATAAAGTAATTCATAGCTTATAGAGGTATACTTCACGACCGAATGCAAAGTGTGGCTGAGGTGGACATATATTGAAAATATCACGCAGGATAAGAAGTACAATTCAACTAACAAAATTCCGAATAAGTGAGTATGCGTGAGAAAACTAAATCGTACCGAGGAAGTTGAAAAACAGAAAAAAGCCGACCAAGACTGTATTGTTCCAGTTTGGGTCGGCTTTGTTGATGCTCCTAGCAAGAATACATTGGTATTGGACAGTGCCCGTACGGGTTGGTCTATTACTTAAGCATGACTTGCAGTGCAACTATCTTGATTCTTTGGCAGCACCAGGTACTGCTTCTGGGATACTGCCGGATTGGCTAGACTGAGTCTCTCCGATTGGTCGTAGGTGCCGAAGCCGCGTAACGACAACGACGATGATAACAAGCATGATTGCGCCGCTGACTGCCGCAACGGCGTGCATCCCGCTCGTAAAGGCTTCGCGGGCCCCCGTGAGCAGTGTCTTGCCGACTTGTTCGGAGAGATCTCCCGCTATAGCCGTGGCACCAGCCAAGCTGTCGCGGGAAGCTTGTATCGCGGACGTCGGCAAGTCGGCGGGAATAGAGTTCGCCACCTGGTTGCGGTAAACGATCGTGCCGATGCTGCCCAAGACTGCAATGCCCAGCGCGAAGGCGAATTCGCCGCTGGTTTGCAACATGGAGGCCGCCGATCCTGCCTTCTCTGGCGGGGCTGAGCCAATAATAAGATCGCTGGACAGGCTCAGTAGCGGTGCTGAACCTATATTGAAGCAGATATACCCGAGCACCAGAAACGTGAGACCTGACTCGACTCCAACCTGGGTTAGCAGAAAACAGCCCGCGGTCGATATCAGTAGTCCCGTTCCGATAAGACGGGCCGGTCGGATCCGGCGTGCGATTAGCGGTGAGAAAAACATACCGACCATCGAGGCAATTACCCCAGGGAACATATACAACCCTGCCTGAAGTGGCGACATTCCTTGCACGAATTGGAGGTACTGCGCGATGAAGAGCATGGTCGCTCCTGTCAGTGTAATACCGAACATACCCCCCAGTGCAGCGCTGAATCCAGGACTCGCGAGCAGGCGTAAATCGAGTAGGGGACTCGTCAGTCTGCGCTGCCGCAACACAAACACCGTTCCTAGGACGACACCCGCTAGTATTAACAGCGCAGGCATCATCTGCAGACCGTACTTGGCGATTTCCTTGAGGCCGTATATGATCGGCAGGATGGCGCCCAGAGATAAAGCAACACTGGTCAAATCCAGCCGGCCGGATTCGGGGTGCCGGTATTCAGGCAGCAACATGGGTCCGGTTATTAGTAGAAGCAACATGACCGGCACGCCCAGAAGGAACACCGAGCCCCACCAGAAGTGATCTAGCATGATACCTCCAACCACAGGCCCGAGCGCCATGCCGCCCATAGAGCACGTTAACCATATGCCGATGGCAAGAGAGCGCTGCTTATGGTCACGGAACATGTTGCTAATCAAGGCTAGAGTAGAAGGCGATACAGTCGCTCCGGCTATACCGAGTATTGCGCGGGCCGCAATGAGCATCTCAGCGCTTCGGGAGAATGCAGCCAATATCGAGGCTATCACGAATGCGCTCCCGCCGATCAACAGCAGTTTACGGCGACCGATCCGATCTCCCAGCGTCCCCATGGTGATCAAGAACCCGGCGAGCATGAATCCGTAGATGTCGATGATCCACAACTGCTGAGCGCTATCGGCGCCGAGGTCGGCACCAATGTGCGGCAGTGCGAGAATCATTACAGAGAGATCAATCGAGACAAGAAGGGCGGGTAAGGCCAGTACCGCGAGCCCGATCCATTCACGCATGCCGGCCATCATCTCATTTCCATGCAAGGCGTTCTTCATTCGTTCTGCAGCTCCACGCCCAGCTTATCTAACATAAATTTTGTGCCTTGCTCGCGTTGTTCTGGTATATCGTAACCATCGAAGAAAGCTCCTTGTTCGGTATAGATAAGTTGAGTACTGTTGCCCGATTGCTTTATTTCTACTGTCGTCACGGAAACCGACATCCGTGTCTCTCCTTGATCCAGGGTGTAAGTATAAACGATGCGACTGTCCTGAACGATCTCATGGTAGCAAGCGTCGAAAGTGTAAATCGGACCGTTCGGCGGGCCGCCGCGGGGTTGATTTCTCGACCACCAACCCGGAAGTTGAACTCATCGGCTTTCGGGAACCACCGGGCTTTGGCCGACGGATCCGACCAGGCGAAGAATACCTGCTCGGGCGATGCATTATAATTTTTCTCGATAACAAAGGTAGAGTACTTTACAGATCGTTCATTCATGGTTTATTTTGTCCTCCCTTGGGAAGCGTCATCTGGATGCTCGCCAAGATAATCGCCAAGTCGGTCGAGATGGGATCTCCAGATCGCTTCCCGCTCGGCAAGATATTTATGATGGCTCTTCCTCATGGCGCTCAATATTTTGGTGAATTCTTGAACGGTCAACGGTTCTTTTCTCTGTATAAGGCTTGTTACATGCTCTAATTCCTGTAAAAGTTTTTGTTGTAAGCTTATACTTTCTTTCAGACGCTCAATTTGAAGGGAAACAATGTCGAACAGGCTGAAATGATTGCCAGCATTAACGGACTTGATCTGCTCCAACGACAAGCCGAGCTCTTTCAATGACAGAATTTGCTGTAGGCGTGCAATATCGGATTCGGTATAGATCCTGTGTCCGGATTCTGTATGACCAGATGGCGAGTACAAACCGATCTGGTCGTAGTATCGCAATGTTCGAACCGTTAATCCCGCTAATTTCGCAAGTTCTCCAACTTTCCACTCCCGTTTCATGATCATCCCCTTTTTTCGCGCGAGGTTTTTACCGGTATCCACATCATAAGACCTTCCGTTACGTAAGTTTCAAGTGCAAAATGAAATTTTTTAAATATATGTATGAAAATAGGGTGTTTTTCTTTAGGGAACTGGAGCCTGTTGGCCCCCGAAATACTCCCAATAATTCGGAAGGTAAAGACGACCTAATCTGTGGACTCGACTTAGTACTAAAGAGAATGTCCGGATGGGATGAGAAAGTCGATACTATAAACCCCAATTATAAAGTCAGATATGACGGTTTTGGCTGGCTGAACTCGCGGGAGTGGTTCGATCTTGTCGCTATGCGCTTCCGCCATCACCTGCATCAGAAGAGTGAACTAGAACAAAAGCTTAAGGTATGAATGGATTAACCCGAAACGAGAAGGGGTGTAAGTATGGAGCCTTTAGGGTCGAGGAATGTCAATGTTATTACCTTGTTCGTTGAGGATCTGAAAGACGCGAAGTCGTCTATCAAGAGGTCTTTGGCCTCTCTGTCGTGTTTGAAGACGACAAATCTGCAGTATTCAACTTCAGAAATATGAGTATTAATCTGTTGAAAATGTCTTGCGCGCAGGAGCTTATCGATCCTGGAACGGTCGCAAGCGAATATGCCGATAGTGCTCAAAATGGATGTGCTGTCATTAAGCTAATGGGCAAGATAGTTGAGATACAAAATGAAAAGGGAGGTCCAAACGGACCTCCCTAATTCAATTATAACATAATGGTGAAATAACTATAAGTCTTGAATTTACAATTAATGCCTGTAAAATTGTGTTATAAATTGTTAGGAGGAATGTCTATTGCAATTATTAACACTTCAGATAGATGAGTTATTATCCACATTGCAGGATAATAATGAATTTAGTGGAAGCGTGTTGCTCGCCAAAGAAAGTAAAATCATTTTCAATCGTGGATATGGGTTTGCGAACCGAGAGCACCAAGTAATGAATTCTACTGATACAAAATTCAGAATTGGATCGATAACGAAACAGTTTACAGCTATGGCAATTATGATGTTGGTTGAACAAGGGATACTGAGAGTTGAAGAAAATCTAGTTAGGTTTACCCCTTCATTCAGTTATGCAGATCAGATAACAATTCATCATTTATTGACCCACACATCCGGTATCCCCAATATAACTCAAATCCCAAATTTTTTAGAGATCATGAAGCAGCCTGCAACACTTGAGAAATCAATAAATTTATTCTTAAACTTAGAACCTGATTTCAAATCTGGATCTAGATTCCAGTACACGAATTCGGGATACATTTTATTAGCTTACATTATTGAAAATTCCACAGGTTTATCTTATGGAGAATTTTTAAAACAATATATCTTTGAGCCTTTAAATATGATAAATACAGGCTGTGACGACCACAAAGAAATCATTTTACATAGAGCACAAGGTTATGAATTCGATTCTTGCCTAGTTAATGCCGCATACATTGATATGACGCTTCCAGTAGGTGGCGGTAATCTATATTCAACAACTGGTGATTTATTTAAGTGGGATCAGGCGTTATATACGGAATGCCTAGTAAAAAAAGAAACCCTCGAAAAAATGTTCAGTTCTTATGATTTTGGCTATGGTTACGGTTGGTTTATAAACAACAATGAAAACGGAAGACAAATACATCACGGTGGTGGAATAGTTGGTTTTAAAAATAAAATAACTCGTTTAGTTGATGAACGCGTAACTTTAATCATATTAAATAACTTGTCAACAGTAGATGTTGATAAACTAAGTCATGAGATTCTAAGAATTTACTCGTTAACATAGTAACCAGCTGCATAGAAGTCTGATCACTGCACAAATTTCAAAGAGTTCAAAGCTCTTAAGTGCTGCTTAATGCGAAGGCTACCGCCAAGTTCGGTAGCCTTCATTTATTATTTCATAGGATCGAAAACAGTATATCTAAACTCAAAAACAAGAAAAGTAGAAGTGATAAATTAGATAAATACAACGATTGATTGTGACACAAGCCATTTGTCGAATGTCAAAAATATAGTCCGATTGCCGAACCTTTTGGATCAGCAGATGAAAATGAATTTCTGAATGTTTAGATAGTTTATGTTTGTAGGTTTAATCCAACGCTAGTGATTTAAAATACAAAATATTAATTAAAGTGTAACCATATTATATTTTTTGTGTATTTAGTTATGTAACGGTTACGGTTAATACATAATGCATTATGAAAAACAAGTACCACTACATCACACAAGAACGGATTGAGGAAGATGAATGAACGTAAACTTCTAATACATTTAAAAAGGAAAAAAAGAGGCGCTCTCGATGAAGCGATTACGATCTACACCGGCTATGTTGCGACCATCGTGTATAACATTATTGGGAACATCATGTCAAAAGAAGATATGGAAGAAGTGATCTCCGATGTGTTCATATTACTGTGGAATCATGCTGAGAAGTTAGACGAAAGCCGTCAAAGCATTAAGGGCTATTTAGGTGCCATCGCTCGGAATTGCGCAAAAAATAAACTCAGAGGGTTGAATTCCGATTTAAGCATTGATGAATATGATGTGCTTTTTGCAGAAGTCAATTTTGAGGAAGAAATAGAACAAAAAGAAAGAGCAGCGCTTCTTTTAAAAGCCATAGACAGTATGGAGGAGTCTGAAAGAGAGATTTTCAAACGATATTATTTTCATGATGAGAAGATCGGCAGTATTGCCGAAAATATGAAAATGACTGCTTCTTCCGTCAAAATAAAGCTGTTCAGAGGACGCAAGAATTTAAAGATGAATCTGATCGAAAAGGGGTACGAATATGAAAATTAAGCTAAACAAAGCTCATTCGATTGATCATTTGATCGATGAAGAAACCCTGAATCTAACAGGCATAACTTCGAAAGATATTAAACGCAGAGTTAACCAAAGATTGAATGCCAAACCACAAGAAAAGAGATTGTATATGAAATATAGATTAACAAAATTTGCAATCGTTACAACGGCTATTTTAACATTGGGGGTAGGGTCGGTTTTCGCCACGAGTAATATTGATTTGCTGAAAGAGCTTCTTAGGGGAGATACCAACATATTACAAAAAGAGGTACGTAATCCAAATACAAGCATTCAAAATGATGAATATAAGGTTACACTGGAACAAGTGTTGGCAGCCCCTCACGATGCGATCATAGTGTTCTCTGTAGAAGGCTTAACAAAGGAGGCAACAAATGCTTTAGAAACAAATTCGATGTTTTTATTTGAGAGTACTATTACGTTAAAAACAACTCCTGGGTCAGAAACTAAAAACAATGGCTATGGGCAATCTAGTTTTGGGGACAAAAATACTTTTAATAAAAAGTATTTTGCTTTAGAGGTGGATGCTATCGATAATCCCAAACAAGAGCCGATGAGGTTATACCTGGATAAGGTTAAATCACCGGAGCTATTTATTACAGTCCCAATGGACAGTAATATTCAAACATTGGATTTTCAAATGAATCAGGAAGCCGAGGCTAATGGTAAGAAATATACGATAGAGCATATGGGCATTAACAGTATCAGTATGGTTATCGATTCGAGAGGTTGGAACAGTATAGAAGACGCTTTGATGCCTGAAATCTTTTTCAAAATGTCAGATGGTACGATTAAAACTAAAAATCAACTGGTTAATAATTATAAATCCTCAAGTTCTATACTAACTGCTGATCAGGATGGGCTTTACCGCTTTTATTTCAGATTCAAAGAAATTATGGATTTAAACGATATTCAATCCGTTATTATTGATAATATGGAATACACTCTAAACAAAAAAGTTGAGCCAAAACCGGTCGTGATCGATGAAAAGCTGCATCGTTTTGAAAGCAGAATAATCGAATTCGAAAGAACAGAAAAAGACGGCCCCCTTATGTCGGTGGATGATATTTGTAAAGGATTAGGAGCAGAATATTCTTGGGATAATCAGAACGCTAAACTGGTATTAACATATAGGGGCACTACTTTAGAATTAACAGCAGGTAGTAGTACGGCCATTGTTAACGGACAAGAAATTCCATTAAAAGAAAGAGATTACGAAGGCGTTAATATGCAAAACGGAGAATTGAGTATACCGCCGTATCTTATAGAAGATTACTTTGATGTTGACTATACACTTAAATATTCTACAAGCATGTGGATTATTTCTCCATAAACAACTATTAACGTAGTACAACAAAAAATCTAACGAAATTAATGCGAAGGCTACCGGCAAGATCGGTAGTCTTCATTTATTATTTCATAGGATCGAAACTGCCAGGATAGCGCAGCAATGCCCTTATATTTATGTATCGATCAACGGAAAATTTGTGGAAACGAATCGGGAATGGAAAGCTGGCCAGGATAGCGCAACGGAGGCTGCCCTAATTTGATACTAATAGAACAGTTCTAATCATATCCTTATAAAAGAAAATAATAAGAAGGGGTGTACAGTTATTTGATAAAAGTTAAGGTTAGTTTACGGCCCATTGTAAGTAAGATAAACTTACCCACTGTTTTGAAAACAACTATACTTCCGGGTGACACAATTGAAAGATTATTTATGGCAACCCAGGTAGGAGAGATCTTTTACATTTGGAACGGGGTTTTAAGGACTTTTTTAGATATTCGCTCACGAATCATAAAACTAGGTGTCTCTAGTGGTGGGTATGATGAACGGGGATTGCTAGGGCTCGCGTTTCATCCCGAATTTTATTATAATGGTCTGTTTTATCTCCATTATTCCGTAGCTGGAACCCAAGGTCCAGGCGCTCTTCCAGGTGCTTTTGAATCTTTTAAGCCTAACCCGTGTGATGCTAGAACCTTAAACCTAAAGTGGATAAATAGAGAAATTCAATATGATCATATTGATACAGTTGAAGAATGGATTCTACATTCGAATGGTCAACCTCAAAGACGGCGGACATTACTTCATATAAGAAGACCATTTTTAAATCATAATGGTGTCAATAGCTTAAACTTTTCACCTGAAACAGGAAAACTTGTTTTGACAACCGGAGATGGCGGATCAGGCTATGATCCATTTAATTTAAGCCAAGATGATATGGAAATCGCAGGTAAAATAATTGAAATTGATGTCGTTAAGAATACATTTATCGATAATCCGCCTGTAGTTACACGTTTTAATGAGCTACCCGTACCTATTCAGGAAACGCTTACGGTAATTGCCAAAGGAGTTCGCAATATACCAGGCATTTCATTTCAAAGGTTTTATAATCAGTATGTCAAATACGTAGGAAATGTCGGACAGGATCTCGTAGAGTCGATTTTTTCATTCATTCATTATAAACCCTTACCGGTTACTCAGCTTGTTCAAGCTTTTTTAATGGATTCTGAACCTGACCAAGAAGGATTTATTAACTTAGGCTGGCGAGGGTGGGAAGGGGCTTTTCCTACTTCGATAATAACAAGCTGCTCTGCAAATCCGGCTTTGAATTCGAAAACAATTGCTTATTACGATGAAGCAGTAAAAACTTCAGTGCGGCGTCTTCAGCCTCTAACTAGTTATTTTCATAAAGATCCCCGAATCGATAAGTTTGGAGCAACTGCACTTACAGGAGTCCAGCCATATATGGGAAATGAAATCCCCGATTTAAGGGGGAACGTTGTGTTTACCGATCTAGCTCGGGCTAAAGAATCTCAACTTCCGGTAAGAGGGGTTTTAGCTTATACGAGGGTAAGAACAGATTGTAAACTAAATGATTTTAGTGTTATTGAAACCGATTATAATTTTGGGTCTCAATCAGCTTATTATGTTAGTTTGGGAACGAATCTGGATCAAACCAGATTATATTTAGGGGTTTATGACTCGATGAAAGTGGCTGATTCTTACCAAGGTACTGTTTATGAAATTGTTCCATAATTCATAACTATATAGTTCGATTTAATAATCTGCATTCAGCACGAGGATGGCGATCTTTACACAGGTTAATGCAGCAGTACTGAAAAAAAGGTGAACTTTGAAGGTGAGATGAAACGGATTTCAAACAAGGATTATGATATGGTGATTTTCATTGGAGGAATTGTAGTTGTTGTTCAATTCTTCGATCACAAGTATTGCCGCCAAATGGCGGCTTTTTTCTTTTCAGCACGGGAAGGGTAACCAACTTATTATTTTATCACCGAAAAATGGAGCTATATAATGTGTATGACATGTCCAATGACACAAATGTTCCAAAATATTAGTCGCACTTTATTGATCTAACGGGCATTTCGTAAAGATTAAAAATGTCAATAAAAATGTACATGTTTCATGAGTTATCTACTCACATAAGCTGTGATAATCGAAATAATACCATAAGTTTGATAAAACTTTGCATTATTATAGCTGAGTTTTAACTCTCTTCTTAAGAAAGGCGTGTATTTATGGTCGTCGTAAGATATTATCCTTTAAATGCACTACCTTCTTGTCTAATACCACCGAAAAGTTGTCGAAGCATTTTCCCTGTGTTACCTACACCGATAAATACAGGAGCTACTGGTGCAACTGGAGCTACAGGACCAACGGGAGCTACAGGAGCCACTGGTGCAACCGGAGCTACAGGTGCAACGGGAGCAACGGGCGCCACTGGTGCAACCGGAGCCACAGGACCAACCGGAGCTACGGGAGATACTGGAGCAACAGGTGCAACAGGTGCAACGGGTGCCACTGGGGCAACGGGAGCAACGGGAGCGACGGGAGCAACGGGAGTAACTGGAGCAACAGGACCTACTGGAGCTACTGGTCCAACTGGAGCCACTGGAGCAGCTGGAGCTACTGGTGCTACTGGTGCTACTGGGGCAACGGGAGCAACCGGAGCTACTGGAGCCACTGGTGCAACGGGTGCAATCGGAGTTACAGGAGCAACGGGAGCCACTGGAGCTACAGGTCCAACGGGAGTTACGGGAGCTACCGGAGCTACAGGAGCCACTGGTGCAACGGGTGCAATCGGAGTTACAGGAGCAACAGGTGCAACAGGACCAACAGGAGCAACGGGAGCTACTGGTGAAACTGGCGCCACTGGTGCAACGGGAACTACTGGTGCTACTGGTGAAACTGGCACCACTGGTGCAACCGGAGTTACAGGAGCAACTGGAGCTACAGGTCCAACTGGGGCAACTGGGGCAACAGGAGCCTCTGGTGCAACAGGAGACACTGGTGTAACGGGAGCTACAGGAGCTACGGGTACCACTGGATCTACTGGCCCAACGGGAGCCACAGGTGCAACGGGAGCCACTGGATCTACTGGCCCAACGGGAGCCACAGGTGCAACTGGTACAACAGGAGCTACTGGAGCAACGGGAACAACTGGTGCAACAGGAACAACAGGAACAACAGGAACAACAGGAACAACAGGAACAACAGGAGCAACTGGCGCCACAGGTGCAACTGGGACAACAGGAGCAACGGGAACAACTGGTGCAACTGGAGCTACTGGAGCAACAGGTGCAACAGGAACAACAGGAGCAACTGGCGCAACAGGAGCTACAGGTTCAACAGGAGCTACAGGTTCAACAGGAACAACAGGAGCAACTGGCGCCACAGGAGCTACAGGTTCAACAGGAGCTACAGGAGCTACTGGTGCAACGGGTGCAACTGGAGCCACCGGAGCAACAGGATCTACTGGAGCCACAGGTCCAACAGGTCCAACAGGTCCAACAGGAGCTACTGGAGTAACGGGTGCAACAGGTGTAACAGGAGCAACGGGTCCAACAGGTCCAACAGGAGCTACTGGAGTAACGGGAGCCACTGGTGCAACCGGAACAACAGGAGCAACTGGCGCCACTGGTGCAACCGGAACAACAGGAGCAACTGGCGCCACTGGTGCAACCGGAGCTACTGGAGCTACTGGAGCCACTGGAGCAACTGGTGCAATCGGAGCTACCGGAGCTACCGGAGCAACGGGAGCTACAGGACCAACAGGAGCTACAGGAGCTACTGGCTCAACTGGAGCTACAGGTCCAACGGGAGCTACAGGACCAACAGGACCAACAGGACCAACAGGACCAACAGGACCAACAGGACCAACAGGACCAACTGGTGCAACGGGTGCAACCGGAGCAGCGGGTGCAACGGGAGCCACAGGTCCAACAGGAGCTACTGGAGTAACGGGTGCTACTGGTGTAACGGGAGCTACTGGAACAACGGGTCCAACTGGAGCTACTGGAGCCACTGGTACAACTGGAGCAACCGGAGCAACTGGTGCAACAGGATCTACAGGAGCAACGGGAACAACGGGAGCTACAGGACCAACAGGAGCTACTGGAGTAACGGGTGCAACTGGTGTAACAGGAGCTACTGGCTCAACTGGAGCTACAGGACCAACGGGAGCTACAGGACCAACAGGACCAACAGGACCAACAGGACCAACAGGAGCTACTGGAGTAACAGGAGCAACCGGAGCAACTGGTGCAACGGGAGCCACAGGTCCAACTGGAGCTACTGGTGCAACGGGTCCAACAGGAGCTACAGGAGTAACTGGTGCTACTGGTGTAACGGGTCCAACCGGAGCAACAGGAGGACCCTTCCTACAATTACAAGTATCCGAGAATACGCCAAATACAACAGGGAGTTCAGCCATCCCGTTAAGCGCTGTCGCAACTACATTAAAAACCATCACAATAACGGGAGTTCCTACAGGAAGTCGCATTTGGTTAACCGGAATCGTTGGATGGGAGTCTACGGCTGGCACTACATTACTTCAACTACAAATCCTCCGAGGGGCAACGATAATTTTTAGCATTAATCAGCATGCAGTCGGAAATAACACATTTGGAGCAACCAGTGTTGAGCACGTTGATCTAACCCCTGGAACTGGAAATGTTACGTATTCGTTAGATGCACTAACTATTGTCGGATCAGGAAATGCTATTGGTGGAATCACTTTTATTGGGTCTTTAATACAGCCTTAGGCAACAAGCGGCTAATCCTTTGCGGATTGGTCGCTTTTTATTTCCCTAGGGTTAACTTTTATAGAAATAAAGGAGAAATGAAGGTTCACATGGGCATCTCCCCATGAATATACCTATTATGAGGTGAGTAATTTGGTTTCCATTAGTCTTTGTATGATTGTAAAAAACGAAGAGGATAGTATCGATCGATGCTTAAGCTCTGTTCAGGATATCGTTGATGAAATCATTATAGTAGACACAGGGTCGACCGACGACACTAAGGAAATTGTACGTAAGTATACGGATCAAATTTTCGATTTCGAATGGATTGACGATTTCGCAGCCGCACGTAATTATGCTTTTAGTTGCGGTACAAAAGACTATATCTTTTGGTTGGACGCAGATGACATATTAAAAGATGAAGACCGTAAGAAATTCTCCACTCTAATAGGGGGACTCGATCAATCCGTTGATTCTGTTACGATGGATTATTATTTGGCTTTCGATGAATATGGAAACGTGACTTCAAGCGTTAGACGTAACCGTCTTGTAAAGAGGGGAAATCAATTTCGATGGATTGGTGCCGTGCACGAATACCTCGAAGTTTGGGGTAACATTTTGAATAGTGATGTTGCCATCACACATAGCAGCCTCCAACATGATAGCGACCGAAATCTTAGAATTTACGAAAAACGGTTGCTCCGCGGCGAAGATTTTTCGCCTAGGGATTTATATTACTTTGCCAATGAACTCGTTGATCACCGGATGTACGAACAAGCGATATGTTATTACGATAAATTTTTGGCCACGGGAAAGGGATGGATCGAAGATAATATTTCTTCCTGCGGGAAGCTAGCAGACTGTTATCACGAGCTCGGTAATCAGGAACAGGAGCTGGCATCTTCATTACGCTCCTTTCAATATGGTAGTCCCCGCGCCGAATTTTGTTGCCGCTTGGGATTTCATTTCTTGCAGCATGAGGACATTCAAACAGCGATATTCTGGTATAGACTGGCTACCCAACTCGAACAGTCAGGAGACAACTGGGGGTTTTTCAATCCTGTATGCTCGACCTGGCTTCCCCATCTACAGCTCTGCGTATGTTACGACCGAATTGGTGAATACGAATTAGCCCACGATCATAATGAGATTGCCCGTAGCTACCGACCGACTGACCCAAGTGTCTTGCAAAATAAATTGTATTTGGAATCCGTCTTAAGCCATTACGATAAGGTAAAAGCTGGAGGGGATCGTCATGAATGACAAGAAGCGTGTGTTAATCGGAAGTCCCGTCCATCAAAAACCGGCTATTCTACGCGAATTTTCAATCTCTTTGCATCGTTTAAGGCATGAACATATGGAATTCGGATATTTATTTATTGACGATAACCAGGACGAAGATGCAAGTGAAATGCTTCGAGACTTCGCTAAGGCAGTGGACCATGTTACGGTTATGGCATCCGGGCAACGGGATGAGTATTCTCGTAATGAAACCACACATTTTTGGAACGAACATCTTATTTGGAAAGTGGCAGAATTTAAAAATACTATGATCCAACATGCCACTGATGAACAGTACGATTATTTGTTTCTAGTCGATTCCGATTTGCTGTTGCATCCCGGAACGGTTGAACAACTGGTCGCTACGGGGAAAGATATCGTGTCGGAAATTTTTTGGTCCTCATGGCAGTCGGATTCTGCGCCTCAGCCCCAAGTATGGCTTCGTGACGAGTATACGCAGTGGGAACAGCAACGGGGTGAGGATTTATGCGATGAGGAAATCGCCGTCCGTTACAATCAATTTATTTCTCAATTAAAAGTTCCAGGGGTATATGAGGTAGGAGGGTTAGGAGCCTGTACTCTTATCAGTCGTCATGCGTTAGTCACCGGAGTGAACTTCAAGTCTATTAAGAACCTTTCCTTTTGGGGGGAGGATCGCCATTTCTGTGTTCGTGCCGCTGCAATCGGGTTTTCATTATATGTTGACACTCATTTTCCAGCTTATCATATTTATCGGGAATCTGATCTATTCGGGGTTGAAAGGTTCAAATACGAGACTTGTGAACCTACCAAAAAGCAGGATTTAGGGCTGTTATCCGAAAGCATTGGTCAAATGTCAGAACCCCCTATAAAACGAGGACGGGTTAAATTGACATTGACGATGGTGGTCAAGAACGAGGAAAAACGGTATTTGAAGCAAGTACTTAAGGAACACCGGAAATATATCGATGAGGCGGTGATTATCGATGACGGCAGCGAAGATAACACGGTTGACGTTTGCCTCGACGTGTTGCAGGGGATACCCGTTAGGTTGGTAAGGAACGCCATGTCAAAGTTTAGCAACGAGGTCGATTTACGAAAGCAACAATGGAAGGAAACGGTGAAAACAGAGCCCGGTTGGATTTTGAATCTCGATGCGGATGAAACATTTGAGGGCCGGTTTGACAGTGAGATTCATCAACTGATACAGCAAAACGATATCGACTTATTTTGTTTTCGGCTCTTCGATTTTTGGAACGAAACCCATTACAGAGAGGACCATCTTTGGCGATCGCACTTGACCTATCGTCCGTTTTTGCTCCGTTACCGTTCTGATTTTGTATACAAATGGAGGGAGACTCCGCAACATTGCGGGCGGTTCCCTGAGAATGTATTCGAGCTTCCCCACCGTTTATCGGAGCTCCGATTGAAGCACTTTGGATGGTCTAAACCCGAAGACCGTCTTGAAAAATACCAAAGATATATGCTGCTCGATCCGGAAGCGAAATATGGATGGATGGAGCAGTATCTATCCATATTGGATGAAAAACCGAACCTGATTCCATGGATCGAATAAGAGGGAGAGACGCTTGCTATGAAGATTGTTCATACCATGCCTTTATTGATCCGTGGCGAATTTTCATATGAGGACGATCTCAGGATGGCCAAGACATGTTTTGAAAGCTTACGTGCGTCGGAGGATTGTCTCGTTGTTTTATATAACCAAGGGTGTTTATGCAATGATGATTTAAGGGGAATTCTAACTTCTTACGGCTTATCGGCGGTAATTCTTGGCCATGGTGAGAACATAGGTATCGCACGGGCCAGACAAACCTGTTTTGAGTACATTTGGGAGCATTGTGGAGACGTTGAATACATTTCTGAAATTCATGTCGATATGGTATTTCCTCCAAATTGGCATGTGCCGCTAGTTGATTATTTAGCAAGCTCCGATGAACCAATGATCTCCCCTGGAATTGTGACCATGTACGGTGAACTTCAACCCATCAGTGAGGAAATAGCGATTCCTGATAACGCTGCGGCATTGATAGCTTTACTGGGTGATTTGAATCGGGAAGAAATTCGAGAGGGATTTGTCCATCCTGTTGTTCATAAAGCGAGCATTTTACGAGAAATTGGGGGGTACGATACTCGGTTTTTGCGGGGGAAACAAGGGTACGAGGACGATAGTTTGCTATTGGGTTATTTATATTATATGGGGACCCGAAGCAACTGGAGGCCTAAGTGTTATCTGAAATCTTGGGTGTATCATGCTACGATGGCGCAACGAATGTCCCTACCCGATAAACATTTGGAATTTGCCTTAAACGAAGAGGGGTTGATTCGCCAATATGGTGCATATGGCTTGAAGAGATTATCGATCATTCATCGAAATCCTTCTGCATTCGAGACTCTTCTTCAAGAGATTTTACAACAGTACCGTTAGGAGTGGAGCAAAATCTCTTTACACCTTGCAATGGAAGGTGCTCATGTGACTTTGGTTGATTATTCGGAAAAAGCCTTAGAAAATAGTCGGTTGGCTTTTCAGCAAGCGAATTGCGATGGAACCTTTGTCTTATCTGATATTCGAAGGTTGCAAGCTCCTAATAACCAATACGATCTTACCTGGAATGCAGGGGTTATTGAACATTTTACGTTCGATGAAAAAGTAACCATTCTAAAAGAAATGGTGGTATGAGGAACTACCGGATGTGGAAAGGCGTCTTTTTCCCGGATACATACTCGTTAGTGAGGGGACGGTTGAGAACTAACGTATTGATCGCTGGGTTAATGCGGGGAAGTTGAAAGAAAATAGGCACAAGGTAGAGGTAATAAATCAGGATTTCCATAGGCTGCCTAGGACCGCTAGGGAACATGCAGTGACGGAGTTCGGCTCGAACCATGGTTTTTGATGTGACGAATGATAGCGGGAAATCAAAAAAGAACCTGGATAGTTTTATCAGGTTCTTTAATATTGCATATAAATAGACACGATGATATAATCAGATTACGACTTTTTTGTGATAATTGACATAATTAGTTCATCTTACACTTTAATTGTACCATGCCGGTAAACTCTTGTCAAATGTTTTTTCTCAATTTAATGGTTAGGAGAGATGTTGAATGAGTTCTTTGGTTCTCGGTTTTCAGGAAATGGAAAAAATGCAGCTTATGCTCGTTGGCGGAAAAGGGTTAAATTTAGGGCAATTATCAAGAATTGAAGGAATACAAGTACCGGAGGGATTTTGCGTTACAACAGTGGGATATCAAAAAGCCATCGAACAAAACGAAACGTATCATGTTTTTTTGGATCGACTAACCATGCTAAAAGTAGAAGATCGAGATCAAATTGGTGAAATCAGCAGGAAGATCCGACAAATCCTTATGGAAGTAGAAATCCCTTCCGATGTTGTGCAAGCAGTTGCTCACTATCTCTCCCAATTTGGCGAAGAACATGCTTATGCCGTGCGTTCTAGCGCGACTGCTGAAGATTTGCCGCATGCTTCTTTTGCCGGTCAACAAGATACCTTTTTAAATATCATCGGCAAAGATGCGATCTTGCAGCATATCAGCAAATGTTGGGCTTCCCTGTTCACGGAGCGCGCGGTAATCTACCGTATGCAGAATGGATTCGATCACAGGCAAGTTTATTTATCCGTTATCGTTCAAAAGATGGTTTTCCCGCAGGCTTCAGGGATTTTATTTACCGCTGATCCAATTACTTCTAACCGAAAATTGCTATCCATCGATGCCAGTTTTGGACTTGGAGAAGCTCTGGTCTCCGGCTTGGTATCTGCCGATTGTTATAAAGTGCGGGAAGAGGAAATCGTCGAGAAGAGGATCGCAACCAAAAAGTTGGCTATCTATGGAAGGAAAGAAGGCGGAACAGAGACAAAGCAGATCGATCCTGATCAGCAGATGTCTCAAACACTCACTGAGCAACAAATTTTACAGCTGGCACACATCGGAAGACAGATCGAAGCTTATTTTGGTTGCCCGCAAGATATCGAATGGTGTTTGGCTGATGATACATTTTATATTGTCCAGAGTCGGCCGATCACTACTTTATACCCGATCCCTGAAGCGGTTGATCAAGAAAATCACGTCTATCTATCTGTGGGTCATCAACAAATGATGACAGATCCCATAAAACCATTGGGATTGTCTTTTTACCTGTTAATTACTGCTGCACCTATGCGTAAAGCCGGTGGGAGGTTGTTTGTTGATGTTGCACCTAGGCTGGCTACACCTGTCGGCCGGGAAACTTTATTAAATACCATGGGATCCGATCCGCTCATAAAAGGCGCACTCATGACCATAATAGAGCGAGATTTTATAAAATTGTTGCCAGATGATAGAAAAGAACTGAGTCCTGTTAATAGCAGTAAAGAGAGGTCGTCTGCAGGTTTTCAAGCACTAATCGAAAACGATCCGGCAATCGTTTCTGATTTGATTAAGAACAGTCAAACATCGATAGAAGAATTAAAACAAAACATCCAAACGAAATCAGGAGCAGATTTATTTGATTTTATTCTGGAAGATCTCCAGGAATTAAAGAAGATCTTATTTGACCCACATAGTTCAAAGGTTTTTATGACTGCTATGAATGCTTCATCATGGATCAATGAAAAAATGTACGAGTGGTTAGGTGAAAAAAACGCAGCAGATACGCTTTCTCAATCTGTACCAAACAACATTACTTCGGAAATGGGTCTGGCGCTATTGGATGTCGCAGATGTGATTCGTCCTTATCCGGAAGTCATTGATTATTTACAACATGTAAAAGATGATAATTTTTTGGATGAACTGGTTAAGTTTGATGGTGGACAGGAAACTCAAGACGCTATCTATGCTTATCTGGGCAAATACGGAATGCGATGTGCCGGTGAAATCGATATTTCGAGAACTCGTTGGAGTGAAAAACCAATTACACTTGTCCCCATGATTCTCAGTAATATCAAAAACTTTGAGCCTAATGCTGGCAATCGGAAATTTGAGCAAGGGCGACAGGAAGCTTTAGAAAAAGAACAAGAGTTATTAGATCGATTGAAGCAATTACCGGATGGTGAACAAAAAGCTGAAGAGACAAAACGAGTGATCAGCTTAATCCGGAATTTCATCGGTTATCGTGAATATCCAAAATACGGCATGATTAATCGCTACTTCGTTTATAAGCAGGCTCTACTGAAAGAAGCCGAACAACTCGTACAAGCTAGCGTTATTCATGAAAAAGAAGATATATACTATCTCACTTTTGAAGAACTTCACGAAGTCGTACGCACAAATAAACTGGATTATCAGATCATTAGTAAACGAAAAGACGATTACAAATTTTTTGAAAAACTAACTCCCCCACGTGTAATCACGTCTGATGGTGAAATCATTGCGGGTGAGTACAAACGAGAAAATCTGCCAGACAAAGCGATTGTAGGTCTACCAGTTTCTACCGGAGTTATAGAGGGACGAGCACGTGTCATCTTAAACATGGAAGATGCTGATCTGGAAGATGGAGATATATTAGTCACCGTCTTTACTGACCCTGGCTGGACATCATTGTTTGTATCCATTAAAGGCCTGGTCACCGAAGTTGGCGGACTGATGACCCATGGAGCCGTTATCGCGCGTGAATATGGCTTGCCAGCAGTTGTCGGGGTGGAAAATGCTACCAAGCTGATAAAAGACGGGCAGCGAATTCGCGTGAATGGAACAGAAGGGTACATTGAAATATTGTAATGGTTGAATACGTCATCTAAGAATCTCTGTCATGAAGCAACGAACTGAAATTGACGAGTTTGGTATGGTGAATGTCATGTAGTTGATAATTACGTTTCAAAATTTAAGATTTAAAAAACCCCATTTTTGGTCATACCCCTGTCAAGTAGACAGATGAAAAAAGCTAAGCTGCCAACGCGCATCGATATTCAATCGGTGCACGTTGTTTTAATTTGGCTTGAAAACGATGGTAGTTGTAATCGTAAATGTATTCTTCAACCGCTTGCTGAATTTCCGCTCCTGATTTACACTGTTTAAGGTACAGCTTCTCTGTTTTGAGATGCGAAAAGAAGGATTCGATGCATGCGTTATCCAGGCAGGTTGCTTTGCGAGAGTGGCTGCCTTTAACGCCGAACGCCTCTAATCGTGTGTTGTACGCCTGAGACGTATATTGGAAGCCCTGATCCGAATGGAGCACGGCCCCCGAGACGTCTCTTTTTCTTGTCCACTGCGTAACGGTATCCAGCACGAGTTGAACATCGTTACGATCTGACAATTGCCAAGCGACAATCTCGTTGTTGAAAAGATCTTGAATGACGGACAAGTAATGAAAGTTGGTCCCGTCTGAAATATAGGTAATATCGGTCACCATTTTTTGTTGGGGCGCTGTAGCATGGAATTGGCGCTTTAAACGATTCGGATACACAACAGAAGGTGTGTAACTGGACTGCTTCCGCTTCTTTCGAATGACCGATTGGATCGACAGCTCCCGCATCAATCGCCATACTTTCTTGTGATTCACATTGTAGCCTGCCTCCCACAAGGCGGTCGTCATGCG
>NZ_MSZX01000024.1 GCF_002021565.1 Paenibacillus selenitireducens
STRCSSATNDATACTNTRYCHNAGCDCTTCTCCTTTACTAGATTTGGATACCGCTTTTTTAAATAATCCACCTGCGCCTTCAGGTAGTCACGTTCTTCCTCAACGCTGCCAAAGACTGTGCGAGTACGCCCCTTCATTGGATTTGGCCCGTTGCCTTTCCGCTCATCGAATGACTCCCCGTTTTGCCATTTCTTTACCCATACCTTCAGTTGTGAACAGTTACGAATTCCTTCTCGTTCAGCTACCACCTTGTAGCTCGATGAACCCTCTAAATACACTCTGACCGCCTTCAATTTGAATTCTTCTGTATACGTATAGAATGTTTGTCCTTTTTTAGCCATAAAAATATCCCCTCCAAGTGTCACTCCAACCTCCATATTAACATGGAGGTTTTTTTGAGTGTCTACTTGAAGGGGATAATACCATTTTAGATATGGGGTTTTTTGATTTTATAGAGCGTTTGGTCGGGGATAGGGAAAGTATGTATGTTCTTGTCAACCTATATTCGTTGTCGGGTGTCAAGAAAGTGTACAGACTGCTTGCTGAAGGGGCAGAGCTTTGTGTGGGGATGTTAGCTTGTCCTGTGGAAGCTAACTGCTACTTTTACTGTTGGACTTTAATTAAAAATATCTTTTACCAAGTTCACGAACATATTTCCCATTAACCACTTCGAAGCCATCACGGCCGCAACAATCACAAGACCGATGACAATGCCAAGGCTTTGTTTTTTAGCATCATTCATTCCACAACACCTCTCTACTCCTCAAACGATAAATTCATAGGCTCATCTAGAAGTTCACACATAAAATCTATATTCGTCGTAGGCACCTTGGTATCCACTTCCTCGAATTGAAGCCCATCAATCCAGACCTTCCCGCTTCCGGACAGCAGCACGCCAAAAGCAATCGCGGCACTATTATCCGGCACATCCAGCACAATGCTGTAATGGTTCCACTCCGTATCACCAATAATGGGGCGGTCACTCATGTTATCAAATTGCAGTACATCATGAAGAGCATCGTCGACTCGCATCCAGAACCCGCAAAACCCGCTCACTGCCTTTGTTTTGATAAACCCTGAGAGCTTTAATCTTTTGCCGATATATTTATCCGCTTTGAATTGCTGCATCATCGTTGCAAATTCGCCTTCCGTCTGTACCACTGTAACCGACTTTAAAATTCCGGACGCTATCCCTTGATGGAAAGTTTCCCGGTCAATCCCCATCTGATAATTGAAGGGGTGACTCCCGCTTAATTGCCATCCTTTTAATAATTGTTCATTTTTCATTTTCAGTTCCTCCCTTTGCATCGTTAATTTGCCCATGATTTTGCGATACTGCCCTGGCGGTAGTTGATAGTATTTCTTAAAAGAACGAGTGAACGATTCTTGGCTTTCAAATTGATAATAGATGGCAATATCTATAATTTTTTCATCTGTGAACAGTAACATATTGGACGAATTTGCAATTCTCCGAAATCGGATATATTCAGATACGGTCACGCTAACCTCTTGCTGAAAAATCCGATGGTAATGATACTTTGAAAACCCTGCAAACCTAGCCATGCTCTCTAGCGACAACTCTTCGTGCAAATGCGTCTCTATAAAGGATATAGACTCTTGGATGATCGGACTGTAGCTCAATTTAAAACCTCCTTAGCAATAAAATAACAGAAGCAGCCGCTGCTTATTTGACATATATTGCTTTGTTCGCCTGCTTGCTTAGAAAGGATTATACATGTAATTAATAATCAACTTCATTAATATTATTGTGTTCAAAGGAAGATAGCAATAATTATCAAAAAGGTAGGATGTAATTTATGTATTCTTGAAAAAGAACGCAAATTATTTTTTGGTAAGGAGTTAGATTCAATGAAATGGAACACGAATACCCTTGGTTTACGTCGCTTTTTGTGCATGCCTCTCACTTTGATTATGCTTAGTACCTCGATGACATCAGCTGTTATACCGATAAGGACCGTATATGGGGAAGCATCGACGGGAACTTCGTCCCAACCCATGAACGGGACAGTAGTACATGAACAGCAAGTCAGAACAGCAAGATCGTATCAGGCCGCTTTATCCGATTGGAAGCGTTGGGCGGCTGATCATGCTTATGCCTTACATACGATACAACCGGAAGCATGGTCTTCGAACGGAGGATCCATTGCGCATGACAAATTTAGCGATCTCGATATGCTGATCCCTTTGCTTGCTGACAAGCGAATTGTATATCTAGGAGAAAATTCACATGGAGTGGCAGAATTTAATCTAGTCAAAACGCGCCTCATTCAATATATGCACCAAACGCTAGGATTTAACATTGTTGCATTTGAAAGTGGGTTGGGCGATGCAGCCCTTGCACAAGGACAGATAAAAATGACGGCGACTCAGGAAACGATGATGCGTTCCATATTTGGCGTATGGTGGACGAAAGAGACGAAGCCGCTATTCGAGTATATGAAGGAGACACATAAGAGTGAATCGCCTTTGCGACTGACGGGCTTCGATATTCAGGTGCAATCCCCGCTATTTCAGAATGCGAATTGGATTCCAAGCAATGGGCTGAAGGACAGAGCGCTGCAAGCGGAACAAGAGGTTCATAAGTGGAGAATGAGCAAGGATCTCAGCGGATTCCGCAAGGCCAAGCGTGAGCTGATTAAGGTGTATGAAGAGCTATTGCAGGTCGTGACTAAGAATGAAAATGCGCTGAAGATGGACTATCCCGATGAGCCGCATATCGTCAAATTGATGAAGCGAGCGCTAGAGGATCGCATCCGGGTCATCCAGGAGTTTAATGAGCTGTGCATCCAATCTAATATATTAACAGAACAAGAAGATTATAGTGCCTCTCAGTCTATGATGGAATGGCGCGATCGTGCGATGGCAAGTAATCTTGCCTGGCTGGCAACAGAAATTTATCCGGAAGAGAATATCATCGTGTGGGGACATAATGGCCATATAAGCAAAGCACAGTCTCTGATTTCAACTATGCCAAAGAGTATGGGAGAGCTCATGTCGAAGGAACTGCAGCAGGAAAGCTACGTCATGGGTCTATTTATGGGCGAAGGACAAGCAGCCGAGAATACGAGGGAGCCGGTTCAGTTGGATCCGATTATCCCGGGATCTATGGAAGATATTTTATCGGCAGCAGGACAGCCATATACATTCATGGATTTACGCTATCGGGAAAATGAACGGGGAAATTCGTGGATATTCGAACGGATGATAGCCTCTTATCAGGTGATGATGCCGATGTCGCTAGAGCTAAGACGGCATTTCGACGGCGTTCTGCTGATCAAACAAGTGAAGATGCCGACATACTTGCCGCATAAAGTGACCAAGCAAATAGGCTAATCCGAAGTGGAGTACACATAAGTTAGACGGAAAGAGGCAAGTTTTTACAATCGCTTTACTCTCTGATGATATTCTCCTAATAGTGATATTCTATTATCGACTTAAGCGTTAACTACTAAGGAGGTTCGTTATGTTTAAGAAATTCTCTAAAAAAGTAATTCCTTTCGCTGTCGTGTCATCACTGGCGATTTCAGTCATGGTATCGGGCCCAGCACTGAGTTCTGCAGATCCTAAAAAAGAAGATGCTAAACAGATTAAAAATGTTATTTTCCTTATCGGCGATGGCATGGGGTTATCCTATACGTCTGCATATCGCTATATGAAAGATGATCCTAAGACACCTGTCAAAGAAAAAACCGAATTCGATAAATATTTCGTGGGAACACAAATGACTTATCCTGAGGATGAGCATCAGAATATTACCGATTCCGCCTCTGCCGCAACGGCCATGTCCGCAGGCGTAAAAACGTACAATGCTGCAATCGCCGTTGATAATGACTTCACAGAAGTTAGAACGGTGCTAGAAGCAGCGAAAGAAAATGGAAAGTCGACCGGATTGGTCGCCACATCCGAAATTACGCATGCAACACCTGCCGCTTACGGGGCACATGACATCAATCGCAAAAATATGGATGCCATCGCAGATGATTACTTCGACGAACTCGTCAATAAGAAACACAAAATTGATGTATTGTTAGGTGGCGGTTCGAGCAATTTTGTACGTAAGGACAGAAACCTGACTGAAGAATTCAAAAAAGCCGGTTACAGCTATGTGACAGATCGTGAAAGCATGTTGAAGGACACGAATAACCAAATCCTCGGTTTATTCGCACCAGGTGGATTGGATAAGGCGATTGACCGCAACGAAAAGACCCCTTCACTTCAAGAGATGACGAAAGCGGCCATTCAACGTCTTAGCAAAAATAAGAGCGGATTTTTCTTGATGGTAGAAGGCAGCCAAATCGATTGGGCAGGACATGATAATGATGTAGTCGCATCCATGAGCGAGATGGCTGATTTCGAGAAGGCATTTAAAGAAGCGATTGATTTTGCCAAGCAAGATGGGAATACGTTAGTTGTAGCGACGGCTGACCATTCCACCGGCGGATTCTCGATTGGCGCTAATGGCATCTACAATTTTGATGTAACTCCGATCAAAGCTGCTAAACGCACGCCAGATTTCATGGCAGCAGAGATTCTTGGCGGCGCATCGGTTGAAGAAACACTGAAAAAATATATCGATCTGAAACTGACGAATGATGAAATCAAATCCGTTAAAGATGCAGCTGCAACGAAGGATCAGACGAAGACGGACAATGCGATCGAAGCCATCTTCGATACGCGTTCCAATACGGGCTGGACGACTGGCGGCCATACCGGAGAGGACGTGCCGGTCTACGCGTTCGGGCCTGGCAAAGAGAAGTTCGCTGGTCTCATTGATAATACGGATAATGCTAAAATCATCTTCAATATCATTGAAGGAAAAAACAAGTAACCTGTGAATGAATAGAACAGGCGGGTCAGAGCGGAATACTAACGCTCGGCCCGCTTTTCTATTTCCGATGGGTCATATCCTTATCGATATATCGGGTGTGCGCCCTTGCAGGTTTTCTTCTACTACAGATTTACGTATTGGAATTGCTATAAGATCGGGGTGGGGAAAAATACGAGGTATATCAAGTGTATCCTGTAGATTAGCAGTAGAATTAACTAGCCCTTAAAGCCCCTGTGAGTTTGGCCTCGCAAGGGCTTTTTTTCATGCGATTGTATGTCAATAACACCGCAATCAAATTAGGTTTGAGCCTTTATTATTGTGGAAAGTTGGAGAGTGTTTTCCAAAATTCAGGTGAAAAGTAGGTAGACTCAGCACAAATGATCACTATAATGGAAATAAAAGGACCAGGCGGTCTCCGATGGTATAGTTCGATACGTTTACGAATCGGAAAGTAAGCAGCTGAAAAATGAGGCTCAAGAAATCAAAGTTGTCATGCACGTAAGCAAAAGATACATTATCAGCAATCAACGAAGGAGCATGCCACGGCAGCACTTGTCGATAACCCCGTTAAAACTCTCCGACTACACCAACCGCATGAAAATCTCATTATTATTTGGAGGAATAACCGGTATGGATAGAAAGAAGATGAGCCTGCTCAAGAAACTCTATCATTCAATTAATTCAGTTTACGATCGTGAACGCGAAGTTCGGTTATACAAAGAAGACTCATTAACGGATCAGGAAAAAGATCTGCTGAAAGAAATGAACTGGGTGGTCAACCAGGTGGAATTGCTCTCCCATGACTCATGCGTCAAGGAGCTAGTAAAGCTAAGGCAGGACAGGCGCTTACATCGAGATCGCATCATAGATGGCTTTATCGCTGGAATCGGTGGAAGTTATCCCCAATTCTTTTGTCCAGACTCATTTCAATACCTGGACGGAATTTGAATATATGGTAAGTCAAGAAGAAAAGCTTCCGAATACAAAAGGCCGCTCGGATATGGAGATGCCGTGGGCGGCTTGGAACGGAGAACTTAAAATCAATCGGGACGTGACCAAGGAGCTTTTTGGAGAAGAGTACGTTCTGACTAAAGATTAAAATAACGTTGACGATATGGCGAGATCAGCCAATGTTACACTCGGAAAGGCGGAAATGATGAACACATTGCAGGAAGAAGCGCTGAAAGAGATGAAAACGGCGATTCATAAATGGTTTGAGGAACAGGAAAATCGAATTGACATAGAGGGATTGGGCAAACGCACCACGCTGCAAATAGGCATCTTTAACTTTGTTATGCTGGACTATCGGCCGGGCAGGACCAGGGTTGACAGTTCGAAATCTGTGGGGAGTGCCGCAGGCAAAAAGTCGATGAAAGCTTCACCCTTTACGCGGGAGCAGGTATTGCATGAGGTTCAGCCCCTGCTGGCGGAAATCGTAAGGAAGAGGCTGGACAAGCTGGAAACGTCGCCGTTAATCAACTACCGGTTTACCCTCCAAGGAACCTTCGCAACGATGGACGGACTTGTGGAATTAACGGTGCTGGAAACTGTATATGAAGAGAAAAAGCGGCAGCTTCTGGAGCGAATTCAGTCCTATATTGAGAAAAAACTGGAGAAGGGCTCTTACCCGACAAGCAGGCTGGAAACCTTCTTTTTGGCGCGTCATTTACTGGATCCGTATTTGTTTCCCGAACCGGAAGCCGCAAAGACGATAGCTTTATTTGACCGGATTCAGAAGTTGAATAAAGAACGGGGGGAAGCTCTCGCGGAGCATCGAAGAGATATCATTAGGGCTTTGACCCACTGGGCCGAGAATGTATTTTTGCCGCGTTACTATGACGTCACCCGTTCCGATTACAGAACCAATGAATATGTGATCAAGCCGGATGCTGTTCTTGAGAATAAGGATGAGCCGAATCAGCCTATCGACCTTCTGTTGTACGGAGCGGTGATGATTATTCGTTACGAGCCGAACTTCAACAAATCCATGGGCCAGACTTTTCTGGAGCTGGCGAAGCAGCTTGGCAGCGGCAAAGCCGCGCGTATGCTGAAGGAGGGTAGCGACAGCTTCTCGCAAGAAGACGTCCATATGCGCCACGAGTTGGTCGAATGCAAGGCTAACGATGTATTTTCCCTCATTACGGTCGTTATTCGCAAAGAAGAAGCCGGGGCATACGAACGGGCGATTTCGTTTATTCTCTTCCTGCTCCGAAAAGATTTCCCGAAAAGCTACAAAATCAAGCTAAAATCCACCGTGAGAGAGGCATTGCCAGTCAAGGGGCTTGCCAAATCGGATACGCACCGTTTTTTTGCGAATGCGCTGGCTTATTCGGAGCTGCATCTGTTATTGGAGGAATACGCTCGTGAGGCGATGGAAGAGTTTGAATGGTACGAAGATACGGAAAGCGAAAAAAGCGTAATGCCGGGCAGTTATGCCGTATTTGGGCTGGGACTTTCGTCCGAGCGGTATTTTCCGCTCGTTGAAGCTTACATGGACCTTGTGGACGATGAGCACCAGCTGGTGCATGACAAGTTCACAGCCGTTTTTGCCGAAACCTATGGCATAACGGAACGCTCGACTCCCACCTTGATAGCCTGCCTGCTGCGCTCCCACGATTCGCTAAAGCTGAAGATTCAGCCGGAGCTGGAAAGCGAAGACAAGCTGTCGCTATTAGTTCAGCATATAGAGACTCTGTCGGATGACGAAGCCGAGCGGGTGCTGTACCCGATCTGGGGCAAGGTGGAGAAGCTGGTTGCATTGTCACGCAAGGCGCAGGAACCGCGCAAGGAGCTGCTGCTTCGTCTGCTAAAGGCGGCGGGTAAATTCTGACGGTACGCAATAAGACCGAGGCGCCAGACAAAACGTAATATGCGTGAAGAGGATAGGATAGTAGCAGGCAAAGAAACAGGTGTTTGGAGAGGGGATGAAATCCATGTATGAACGTTTAGCTGACAAACTGAAGACGACTTCCGCTGTAAAATGGTTTTCTAGCCGTGGGGCGGAAGAGAGCTGGATAGCAGAAGTGGCGGAGGAACTGGGATTCCCTCTGCCTCCGTCTTACCGCTGGTGGCTGATTCATTATGGTAATGCCCGGTTTGGTGACGAAAATATTCTATCGATCGCTTCTCCGGAACACAGAGAGTATGACGATACCGACCTTCTTTATATACATAGATTGAATAAAGCGGAGGATTGGTGGGTAAAGCAATTTCCAAACAGACTAGACTTGTTCGTACCCATGCCTAATCTGGCAAATGAGTGTAAGCGTTTGAGGTTGAAGGCTAGGGTCCTGGCAAGATTGTTGTTGACTTGCTGGTAGAAATCGACAAGAATAAATGGATCGTAACGTTAAAAGATAACCTATCATCTAGACCCAAATCGGGATAGGATGGGTTATCTTCGGTTATCTCTACATGATTTCGTTGTCACTCAATTTGAACGGCGCATTAATCGGCCATACGAACATATACCCGCTCACGATGCTTCTCTACCACGACAGGCGATTCGAAGAATTCACTAAGGCCTTCTTCAGTCAATACCTCTTCCGTCCTTCCGCATCGCACGGCCTCGCCGCCACGGATGAGAAGCGCATGCGTGAATACTGGTAGAATCTCTTCCGTATGATGCGTGACGTAGATTAGCGTCGGGGCGTGCGCGCTTTTGGCCAGTTCCTGAATGCTGGCGAGCAGCCGTTCGCGGGAGAACAGATCAAGGCCGTTACACGGTTCGTCCAGGATGAGAATGCGAGGCTTGGCCATCAGCGCACGGGCGATGAGAAGCTTCTGCTTCTCGCCCTGCGAGCAGGTGCGGAACTCACGGTCCCACAGGTGGGCACAACTCAACTGATCCATCAGCGACCGCGCGAATGCCAGTTCCTCTTCTTTTATCGAATCGTACAACCCGATCGTTGCGTGTTTACCGCTGATCACGATGTTTTGCGTTCGCTCCGCGGCATACAGTTTCTCCTGCAGCGACGTGCTCACCCAGCCGATGGATTTGCGAAGCTCACGCAAATCGATCTCGCCAAAGGGGTGGCCGAGGACGCTAACGGAACCTTCGGATGGCCAAAAGTATCCGTTAATCATATTCAAGAGCGTTGTTTTGCCGGAGCCGTTCAGGCCAAGCAGAGCCCAGTGCTCGCCAGTCGCGACCTGCCAATTCACATCCTTCAGCAGTGTTAGGCCTTCCCTGCGCCATGTAACATGTTCGATATTAATGATCATGTGTCGGAATCAACTTCCTTTCAGCCACTAGCTTGGAATCGTGTGGCAGCAGCAAAGCGCATATGCCGAGCAAAGGCAGAAACGAGCAGAGCGTAATGGTGAATTGAACGCCCGCCGTATCCGTCAGCCACCCTAACAGGACGGAGCCGAGGCCAGCCATGCCGAACGCCAGCCCGAAAAACAAGCCGGATATGGTTCCGACATGATTCGGCAAGAGTTCTTGCGCATACACGATAATGACGGAGAAGCCGGACATGAGAATCAGACCGATCATGCAGCATAGCAGCAGTGCGAGCCCCGGACTAACATAGGGCAGCAAGAGCGAAAACGGCGCCGTTCCTGCAATGGAGATCCAGATCATCGTTTTGCGTCCGAATCGGTCGGCTAGCGGCCCGCCGAGCAGCGTGCCGAGCATGCCGGCGAATTGCAGCGCGAACAAGCAGAGCTGTGCATTAGACAGCGGCAGATGGTATTGTTCTATGAAATAGAATGAATAGAAGCCCGTCATGCCGGCGATATAGATGAATTTGGAGAAGAGCAATATGATCAGCAGCGTCATCGTGCCCGCGATGAATAGCGGAGAGAACGCTCGCACTTGTCTATCCGATGATAGGGTAGCAGGCTTCTTCTTATCGTGCGCGGCAGCTAGCTGTCCCGCATACCAGCGGCTGATGACGAGCTGTACCACGATGCCGACGACCGCTGCGATCGTAAACCACAGAAATCCTTGTTGACCGTGGGGCATGAGCACGAACGCGACGAGTAGAGGCGCAAGCGCTTGGCCGGTGTTGCCCCCGACCTGAAAGATCGACTGAGCCAATCCGAGCCTTGCTCCGGCCGCCAATCGTGCGACTCGAGACGATTCAGGGTGCAGTAAGGATGAACCGACACCGATGAAGAGGGCAGATAATAGGATCATCCAGAGGGTCTTCGCATAAGCGAAACCGAGCACGCCGACGAGAGAGAAGATCATGCCAAGTGGTAACAGGCTTGGCATCGGCTTGCGGTCCGACATGTAGCCAATGAACGGCTGCAGCAAGGAGGCGGTAATATTGAGCACGAACGCCACCCAGCCGATTTGCGTAAACGTCAGATGCATCGTAGATTGAAAGAGCGGGAAAGCGGAAGGTACGGCAGTCTGCATTGCATCATTGAGTAGATGGGCAAAGCTGACGCCGAATAGCATCCATGCCGCCGTATTGCGCGGCGCTTGGATTGCGGCGGTGTTAGGGACCATATGGTATTCCTCCTATCTATTTTTTTACATTTTAGCGAATGGGAAGGAATGAGTCGTTGCGATTATTGCTGCAAATCGAGCAACTTTTGATATAGATTAGGGGTCAGGTGAAAAGACATGGAGATGAGAACCGAAACAGAATGGATAGAGTTGTGGCAGGTAAGTGACGATTTTAACAATGTTGCCCATCAGCATGACGAATGGATACAAGTCACGCTGCCGATCAAAGGCACCTGTCATTTTACGCAAGAGGCGCGCAACTATGATTTGAGGCAAGGAAACGGCATGATTCAGCCGCCGGGAACGAAGCATTATTTTCATCTCGGGGAGCAGACTTCCGTCATTATCCTGAAGGTACGCGACAACGGAATTGGCAACTCAGCCAGCATCCATCCTGGGTTAACGGCGGGGGCGGGCTATTCGATTCGACAGGCGTTCGATTCGGACGATATAATCCGTCGATTCAGCAAATGGATACTTGCGCTCATTCAAGGACAGACGTTGGCGGATCCGCTCGCCAAGCAGGAAGTGGAGCATGACGTGATGACCTATCTTGCCGCGCTGCTCGGATTCGAGGGGGAGAGGTCGGGTACGGCCGAGTTGCCAAGGGGCTGCACCGATCCACATATTTTACGGGCTCTGACGTACATGCACGATTGCTACGAGAATACGATCTCGATCGACGAGTTGGCGGGGACCGCGCTGCAGAGCCGGTTTCATTTCATTCGCTCCTTCCGCAAGGCGACGGGCACGACGCCTTATCAATACTTGCTGAAGCTGCGCATCGCTGAGGCGATGGTCCGTCTGCGTCGCTCCGGTGCGACGATCGGGCAGATCAGCGCAGATCTCGGATTTTCGAGTACGAGCCAATTCCATCGGGCATTCCTGAAAATGACGGGTTTGACGCCTCAAGCATACCGCCTGCAATGATGATGAGCGCACGCCAAAATACGGTCAGTTTTCGCTTCGCGTTCCGAAGTGAAAGCTGACCGTATTGAAGTTTAGGAGATTGATGTCATTTGTTTCGTTGGAAGAAACAAGTCAGACTTCTGCCGCTTTTGATAATAAATATTCCTGGAAAGGCCAAAACCCAGTCGAATGCATCGGCTGGGTTTTGGATTTGTTGTTTCAGATTCGATTCCACCTCAGTTATGAGATTTCGGAATCACCGCTTGGAACGAGGTTCTGCCGTGATCTGAGACAAGTTTCAACTGCCCGCCGTGGCGTTCAATCGCCTTCCTCGCAATGGCGAGCCCGAGCCCGGTTCCGCCGCTGCTTTGCCGCGATTCGTCGCCTCGGACGAATGGATCGAATAGCACGTCCCGCAGCGCTTCCGGGATGCCGGAGCCGTTATCGGATATGTGCAGGCGTACCGCTTGCTCCGTGTCGATCAATTCCACCGCAACCACGGTACCCGGCGGATTATGCATTAATGCATTGGACAGCAGGTTGGATACTGCGCGGTACATCGAGTTGGCATGGAAACTCAGTAGTATTTTACCGCTAGGGATTTCTACGACAAGCTCATGGCCTTTGCTCTCGAACGGCTCTATATATTCGATCGCGATATGTCGGAGAAATTCGGCGAAGTCGCCTTGCTGGGCGGCAAAAGGATACTCCTCACTATCCAGCATTGCAAGCTGGAACATATCGTCGACAAGGGCGGTAACGACAACGGACTTATCGTAGATCATCTTCAAATATCGCTCTTGTCTGTCGGGTCTGTCGACAAAGCCGAGATGCAGCGCTTTGGCATATCCTTGAATCGTCGTAACCGGCGTTTTCAGATCGTGCGACAGGTCGAGCAGCATCTGCTGCTTGCTATGCATCAGCTTTTTATTCTCAAGCTCCGACCGCTCGAGGTGGGTCGACATTTCGTTGAAATGGTCTTGAATCAGATTGAATTCATAGTTGGAGACAAACGACATCCGTTCCCCATAATGGCCGTCTCTCATCCGCGTAATCGTCTTCGCGATCTTCTCCAGCGGTTCGGTAATCCGTCTGGCAGTCCAGCGGCTGTATATGTACACCGCTATACCGAACAATAGGAGTAACACCAGGTTCAGCTGAACGTAAAAATTGCTGTGCTGCTTTGGCATGGCCAACAACAGGGAGTACGGTTTGCCATCAAGCGTCTGTAAGGGCGCAAGGGTGTACACATGGCTCTGATCCGGACGGTCGTATAATCGTCCGAGCAGCTGTTCCGCGGTATAACGCTCGCTAAGGTCTGTCGGACGCCCGTTCCGAAAGATGACCCGTCGTTGCTCGTCCAATACGTCCAACTGACCGCCCAGCGTCGTAATTCGCTCCGTTGGGATGTTCTGGTAATCCGGACGAACGATGGACGCCGCGCTCACCTGGAACGACGCCCCCGTCTCGAGCCAATTCCCCATCAACAATACCCCGACTATATTGATCGCACCGAGGGTCAGAGCAAATAACAGATAGGTCTTCATTAGCGAGCTAGAGAGTTTATCTGTTTTTTTCAACGAAATCGTCCTTTGTAGCGAATTTGTAGCCGAGACCCCGTACAGTCTTGACGAATACCGGCGGGCCATGCGGATCTTCGATTTTGTCCCTGAGCCGGTAGATAAGCACCATGATGCTGTTGTCATCCTCCCAGTACGTCTCGGACCAGGCTTGCTCGAACAACTGCTGCTTCGTGAAAATACGGCCCGGCGCCAGCATGAAAGTGTTCAGCATCTTGTACTCTAATGAGGTCAACGGAATTTCGATTCCGCCGCGGTAGACAACGCAGGCGTGATGATCCAGCGTTAGCGGTCCAATTGTCGTGTGGGAGGGTGGCTCGGGCTTAGACTCGGATGCATTGAAATCAAACGCGCGCCGCAGCTGCGCTTGGATGCGCGCGACCACTTCAAGCGGATTGAACGGTTTGGCGATAAAATCGTCGGCGCCTAGACCAAGTCCCAATATTTTATCGCTGTCGCGATTTTTGGCCGACAGAATAATAACGGGCAGCTTATAATCAGCCCGTAGCTTCTTGATCAACTGATACCCATCCAACCTCGGCATCATGATGTCGACCACGGCTAGATCGATCCGGCGCTGTCGAATACACGCCCATGCTTGCTCTCCGTCGTATGCCTCGATCACCTCGTAGTTCTCCCTTTCCAGAAACAGCTTCAATAATTCCACGATTTCCCGTTCGTCGTCGGCAATGAGAATAGTTTTGATCATGAAGCGGATACTCCTTCCCGTTGGATGTCCTAGCGGCATCGCAAGTCTGGATACGTTCTTCTCTTTTCATTCGGCAAATCCTCTTTTGTAAGGTAAATATAAGATGAGACTCAGGATGGAGAAAGATTGATCCCTTATGATGAAAGGGTGCAAAAGATGATTTCGCCAATGGGAGGGGTACGGATGGAAGCACCACGAATATGGAAAAAAGCATGTTCTATCGCGGTTGTTGCGAGCGTTGGACTGGCGCTGACGGTACATGCGGCAGCCAGTGCAGGGATACAGCCTTCGGGAGTGGATACGGGTACAGGAACTGGAGCGGGAATGAATGTACAACAAGCCGCATTAGCGAAATCGGTGGATTTAAGCGGCCTGGAGGCGCTCTCCGATCAATTCATGAGAGGCCGAAAGGGGGCGGAGGATCCGCAGGGGACAGCGATTGTTGTCGTGCAAGACGGTCGCATCGTCTTCCAAAAAGGTTACGGCTATGCCAATGTTAGCAAAAAAACCGCGATCGATCCGGTAAAGACTGTGTTCCGCGTCGGATCGGTCACCAAAGTGTTTACTGCGGCAGCGATCATGAAGCTGGTCGAGCTAGGGAAAATTGATTTGAAGGAAGACGTGCAGAAGTATATGGGCGGATTGAAGCTGGATAATCCGTTTCATACGGCTGTGACCGTACACGACCTGCTGACCCACACAAGCGGATTTCAAGTGACGGTGGAACCGCCGGAATCCTATACCCCGGACCTGAAGAGCAATGTGAGCTTAAAGGACTTCGTGGAACAGCGCATGCCGCCTGTCGTTCGCGAACCGGGAACGTCGTACATGTACGATAATTTCGCCTTCAACCTGCTCGGATATATCGTCGAGAACGTATCGGGTATGTCCTTCGAGCAATATGTGAAAGAGAATATATTTAACCCGCTTCACATGAAGAACACGGAAATCGCAATTTCGGACCAATCACTGCCGCAGCTTGCAACAGGCTACGATGCGGGTAACAAGGCAATGCCGCCGTATGCAACGACACCAAGAGAAATGGCTGATGGCGGCATGCTGATGACGGCAGAGGATGCGGCGCATTTTATGATTGCCCAATTGAACGGCGGCAAGGTTGGTGATACCCAAATTTGGAGCAAAACGTCCATCGAGAAGATGCAGCAGTTCCAGACGGGTATTCATCCGGCTTTTCCGGACGCGACTTATGGCTTTGAAAATTTGTTCGAAGCGAATAAAAACAACGGCTTGCACGTGATTGGCAAAGGCGGAGATGTGCCAGGATTTAGCTCCTACATGTTGCTTATGCCGGAGAAAAATATTGGCATATTCCTCGTCCATAACAAGATGGGTGCCTCGACAAAGCTGGCTTGGGCATGGTACACCATGTTCGTCGATCAATATTTTCCTGATGCCGGGGGAGAGCCAATGGCGCTATCGACGCCAGTTGAGCAGTTGAAGCGATTCGAGGGCGTCTATACGGACTTACGCATGAACTTCCTGCTCACGAAGGTGGCAGCGACAGGACCTGGCGAATTGACCGTCGACATTCTCGGCCAATCGCAGAAGCTGAAGCAAATCGATCCGTTACTATTCGTAGACGACAGTGGCAGGATGCTGGCTTTTAAAGAAGAACGGGACGGTTCGATCTCCTATCTGAAATATCGGAATCCGGTCAGCTACGCCCAGAAAGCTTCAGCGACCTTCATCGACGTCGACCAGAAAAGCGAAAATGCGCCTTTTATCGGACAACTCAAAGCAATGGGCATTTTGCGAGGAACAGAAGACGGACGCTTCCATCCGCAGAAGCCGGTGACGCGGGCCGAAATGACGGCATGGATGGTTCGCATGATGGGGCATACCCTATCCAAGAAGCCGGTGAGATATGAGGATGCCTCCGGAATGTGGGCTGCAAGGGAGATCGAAACAGCTGCGGAAGCAGGTCTTGTGCAGGGTGTTACGGACAAGAGATTCGCGCCGGATCAAGCGTTGATACGGCAGGACGCGGCAAAGTTTTTCGTGCGCGCGCTCCAAGGAACGTCTTCGCCGGAACAGCTAACCGAACTGCCTTTGGATCAGATCAAGCTTGCCCAGCCGGGTGATGCGAAGGCCGACATAAGCATGAAGGTGATCATCGCCATGGGTCTGGCAGGTTCTGATGTCGCAGTGATGCGTGACGGTGCGGTCGATTTCCGTCCCAAAGATCCGCTCACTCGGGAGGAAGCCGCATATTGGTTCGCTCAGTTTATTTCGAAGTACATTATGGGTGCGAAGTAACAGTCAAAAAAGTGTTGAGTGCTAACGCTTGATGCTGTATCAAATCATTCAGTGTTGGCGGAAATAGTAAAGAGGGGCGGAGAACCCCTCTTTACACGAACGGGCAGGATAGTTGAATGACTCCATTGAGGGTGCCTCATTTTAACCGCTATAGGAATGAGTGATTTTTTGGGGAATATGATGGTTGCATGAAAGAAGTCTGCACGGTGTTTGAGGAAGAAGGCAAATTGCTTTTTGACGGATTGCCTCACGCATAGCCTCGAGTCCCTCTATTGAAAACGTTCGGCTTAACTTTCGATGTGGAGTCACTACCATTTCAGATTACCTTTGAAGCTGATCCCTCGACAGAACAAATCAAGGGATTTTTCGTGCACGGGTCAGAACTCTTGGGAGGACCAGTCAATGGTATTTTCAGAAGAAAGAAAAACAATTTATTGGGCTAATGGGCAGTTTACGCTAATACGTATCTTCAAAACCTTGAAAGCCAACCGATCATTGCGGCAGCCAACTGCTTTTACGGGTTGAATTCTTCTGGGATATATTAGTTAAGTTTTTCTAGGTCCAAACGGCTGAGAATATCAAGCAAAATGAAAAGGATCAGGCTAATTATATAAATCATGTATAATAGAAATAAAAATATAGTGAAGATAATTTATATTACTTAAAAATAAATTGAAATTTTGAAGTATTTTGAAGTGATGATGAGGGGGCTTGAAAATCCAAGCACTTGAAATTCAACAGTTTAGAAAAGAGGAGATTGATGTATGGAAATCCGTACCGCTACACTAAATGATTTATCTATTCTAACTGAAATTGGAGAATTGTGTTTTCCACCTGAAGAAGCAGCGAGAGAGAAGGAGTTTGAAGAAAGATTGAAAGTGTATCCAAATCATTTCTGGATTTTGGAAAATGATGGAGAACCAATAGGTTTTATCAATGGAATGGTAACAAATGAGACAAAAATCCGAGATGTAATGTTTAAAAATGCTTCTTTGCATGAGGAAGATGGAGCATGGCAGGCTATATTTGGCGTAAATACAGTTCCTAAATACCGAAAGTGTGGATATGCCACCAAAATGATGGAACAGGTAATAGTGGATGCAAAAAAACAAGGACGAAAAGGTTGTATTTTGACTTGTAAAGAGGAGTTAATACATTATTACGAAAAATTTGGATATAAAAATGAAGGGGTATCACAATCTAAACTAGCTGGTGAAGTCTGGTATGATATGCGTTTGGAGTTTTAATGTAGATTTGAAATGATACAGAAATGTTAACCACTCGGATGGAACAGTATACTGCGTATCAGAATCAGCACTGGTTGAAAAACAAATAGAATTCTTGACAACTTGGTAATAATAAATTATTGTATTATCAATAATATCCACATATTGTAAAATGCAGTGAAAAGGAAAAGTAATTAATCACTCGAATCTTAGAGAGCCCATGCTGGTGAAATTGGGTATTCGAGCTTAATGAATGAAGCCTTGGAGCAGTAGACCGAAAAATTGGAGTAGGTCTACCGGGGATTTCCCGTTAAAGAAATGTGCGGCAAGATAATGAATTGCTGCATAATGAGCGGGTTTTTAACCAATTTAGGTGGTAACGCGGAAGCACAGCCTTTCGTCCTTTAACAGGATGAAGGGCTTTTTATTTTGAACCTATAGGGGGTTATGATATGTCAAATGAGAACATGGCAGAACTGTTATTTCCGGATGTTCAACAGTTACCGACTGATATTTATTCACTATATCCGCCAAGAAATTTGTCTACATCTGCTATGGTGACACGTTTTGCACCGAGCCCAACGGGTTCATTGAATATTGGTGGGCTTTACGCAACTTTAATATCGGAGAGATTAGCCCACCAAAGTAATGGGGTATTTTTCCTGCGAATCGAAGACACAGACAAAAAACGCGAAATAAAAGGCAGCCTCGAAAACATTATCAATTCATTGTCATACTTCGGGATTCATTTTGATGAGGGACCTACCTTATCAGGTGATGATAAGGGTGCTTACGGACCCTATAAACAAAGCTCACGAATACAAATCTATAAGGTATTTATTAAGCACTTCGTGCGAAATGGATTAGCATATCCTTGCTTCTGTGATACGGACGATTTACAAAAGATAAGAATAAGCCAGCAGAACTTAAAAGTAACAACAGGTTATTATGGTCAATGGGCTAAACATCGAGATATTTCTTTTCAGCAAGCCAAAGAAGACATTTTAAATGGTAAACCGTTTGTTATTAGACTTAAATCTTTAGGATCATCAGATACGAGGATAAAGTACCATGATTTGGTGAAAGGTCCGATTGAGATACCTGAAAATGACCAAGATATTGTTATTATGAAAACGGATGGTTTACCAACATATCACTTTGCTCATGCCATAGATGATTATCTGATGGGTACAACCCATGTCATTAGGGGCGATGAATGGCTTTCATCTGTGCCTATCCATATTCAGTTGTTTGAAACCTTAGGTTTTAGAATACCGGAATACGGACATATTGCTCCAATAATGAAGCAAGTCGGCGCTTCTAAACGGAAATTCAGTAAACGTAAGGATCTTGATGGTACCGCTGAGTATTACAAAGAACAAGGATACCCAGGAATGGCTATAAGTGAATACTTCATGAATCTCATCAATTCTGACTTTGAAGAATGGAGGATGGCAAACCCTCATAAATCATTTAGAGACTTTTTTATCTATGCGGATAAAATGAATGCCAGTGGTGCCTTATTAGACATGAATAAACTGGGTGATATCAGCAAGGATGTTATCTCAAGGCTCACGGGTAAACAAGTATTGGACCATTTATACACTTGGTCAAAGGAATTTGATTCTGAGCTATATACTTTAATTGACAAGAATAAGGAATACACTATAAACATTCTAAATATAGGGCGAACCATTGAGAAGCCAAGAAAAGATTATTCTAAGTGGTCAGATGTGAAGACAATGATTGCTTTCTTTTATGACGAATTGTTTGAAAAGGATGTATTGAGTGGCTATAAGTTACCTAAAAATGTAAGTTTTGATGTTGCGAAAGAAATTGTACTTGGTTTCAGCAAAACTTATAGGTTTAATAATGAAAAGGAAGCTTGGTTCCATGAAATTAAAGAACTTGCTGAGGAACTCGGATTTGCAAAGGAAATGAAGCAATATAAAGCCAACCCTAACAGTTACAAGGGGCATGTTGGTGATGTAGCGATGGTAATTAGGGTCGCTCTAACGAACAGAACCAATACACCTGATTTGTTTGATATTATGAAAGTAATGGGCGAAAATAGGGTTTTTGAACGAATGCAGAGATTTATAAGGATTTAAAGTAAAATGACCGGTCGGAATGCCGGTCATTTTTTTCGTATAGGATGAGAGGTGAAAAACAACTTATTTTTTACAAAAAGACAATGAGAACTATATAGTGTGTGACACCAAATATATTTTATGTCAGACGACAAGAACATATAGACATTAATAGCCTCTAAAATTGCGGCATTTTTGTTTTAAGTAAATAAGTTCTTGTCCTAACTCAATGACAAGAACTTATTTACTTTTCCGTAATTGACAAGAACTTGTAAACTTAGGCGATTAGATAATTATCTAATCAATTTTGATGATTGAGTAGATGGACTCGCTTCACTGCGGCTTCTCATCTGTTCGCTGAACCAACGGGCAGGATAGAAGGGTACTTTGAAATATTGTAATAGCTGAATAGTGCGTTGCGTTAGTTTAATAAAGCATGTTAAAAAAGGATGGACAAGATTCACAATTGGTAACCTGTAGATCTAAACTCATCCTTTCTACTAAGTTTTCACTGAATTCGCAGTGTGAAATAGTTGATGCAAGTTCTCCACTTGAAATGAGGTAAATAATGGTTGCCAAAACTAATACCATTAGTTATTATAAAACTAATGGTATTAGTTTTATGATACACAAGGAAATGAACCATGAATTTAGAACGGAGTATATCAAATGTCCCCAAGAATCGGAGCAGATTTGAACACAATCGTACAAACAGCCGTTGTAATTGCTGATCAAGATGGGTTTTATGAAGTCACATTGGCTCGTGTGGCCCAAAAGTTAAATATTCGCCCTCCTTCCCTATATAATCATATCGATGGTTTACATGGGCTGCGTAAGCAGATGGCAATTTACGGTTTACATGAGCTGTATGCCGTATTATTACAAGCGAAAGCTAGTATAAAAGATGGGGATCAAGGGCTGCACGCGATCGGCGAGGCTTATGTAAATTTTGCTCGCAGGCATCCGGGTCTATATGAAGCCACGATGCAAGCTCCTGATCCGAGTGATCCCGAGGTTGAACGTGCGGGTGAAGATATCGTGATGTTTGCAGTTCATCTCTTAAGTAGCTATGGGTTGGAAGGAGACGAGGTGATTCACGCGACACGTGGTTTACGCAGTTTCCTGCATGGATTTGCCACCCTGGAACAAAAGGGAGAGTTCCGAATGCATCTCCAACGGGACGAAAGTCTTCATGTGATAATCGATACGTTTATCGCTGGAATCCGTAAAATGGGTACAAAATGTAATGAATAAACGACTTATATAAAGGGAGCGAGGAGAATGAACTTTATTTTGTTTATGATTCTTTTTGTAGCTGGTTGCGGTTATGTAGATGCTCGTGCACGACGGTTGCATGAAAAGGGAGGGAAGTAACATGTTCGCAGGTCATTTTGGTCTTGCTGCAGCCGTAAAATCGAAGGCACCACAGATACCGCTATGGGCGCTTATGCTAAGTACGCAATTGTTAGATGTCGTCTTTATTCCATTTCTTCTAACCGGGAAGGAAACGATGGAACCGATATCAGGGGAGACAGGGTATGGCGCAAATATGATTCATGCTGATTATACGCATTCTCTCATCGGAGCATTGTTTATTGCAATGATTGCCGGATGGGGTGCATGGCGGTTGTGGGGCAGACGAGGCGGAGTTATCACTCTATCGGTGGTGTTTAGTCATTGGATTCTCGATCTTCTCGTACATCGTTCGGATCTTCCCATACTCCCCGAGAATTTCGGAAATCTTCCATTGCTTGGCTTTGGATTATGGAAATATCCTGTTATTAGTATTACACTCGAGATTATCTTGCTCGTCAGTGGTATTATTCTTTACTATCGATCATTCTCCAGAATAAACGAGCATCGCCAGGGACGTCGTTGGGTCATTGCATCGACTGTGCTCATGGGATTCATGTTCTTGATGGCCATTGCGACAGACGTATTTAATCTTTCACTAGATTGATCCTAATAAACCATAGATAAAAGCTACACTAACTAGACGATTCTGGAAGTTGAGTGAGAGAGTTCTATAGCAGTACCTTTGCAACGATTTATGATGCCACGCGGTTGTCGACAGCAGCTATCATTGAAGGCAAGTTTGATAGGTTTTTAGGTTGAAGAATAATAATTGAAGTGAAGGGAATCGCCTATACATGTTCTTATCATTTAAGTATATATGTTCTTGTCACCGATTTCTTTGTTATATGGTTACAAGTTCTTGTCTTTTGTTAGGGACAACGAAAGCCGTTACCTATGAATAGCGGCTTTTCATCTGTTTTTTGGAAAATACGCAACATTTATGATCCTCAATCGTCTAATTGTTGATTGACCCATAATTAATAAATTCAGAATTATATTGGACAGGAGGATATATCCTTGCTTCGTAATTCACGACGGCTTATTCTAACATGCACCGCTGCACTAGTTATCACTTTATTTCATCCATCATCCGGTTCATCTGCGGTTCATGCCGCAACCAAAGCTTCAGTATCTGAAAGCATCAAGGTTACCTTTAACGGGAGCGAATATAAACCGAAGACCGCTCCATTCGTCAGCAACGGGTCTGTGTACCTGCCGGTAAGAGATATGGGGGAGCTGCTCGGAACCATGGTCGCCTGGAATTCATCAGCCAAAACGGTGACGATGAACTATCCTGAGCTGACCGTGAAACTTGTTTACGGCTCGAAGAATGCAGCGGTCAACGGCAAAACGGTCGAATTGACGGCGCCTCTGCTCATGGTCGAAGGCAGAATTTTTGTGCCGCTGCGGTTCTTCTCCGAGGCTACCGGTGCAGGCGTGAAATGGGAACCATCGCTGAAGACGGTCAGCATTACGCGGGTCGATGATTTCATCAAACCACAGGTTTGGAGCGGCATTTGGTTGAATCGAAAAACCGGCGATCTGTATACCGCCCGGGATGAGCAATCCCCAGCTGTTCTTATCGGGAAGCTAGATGCCTCCATCAAAGGCAGCGTTTCCTTCAATGCAGGGGGGATCGGCGGCGGGAGCGGTTCGGTTCTCACTATTGTTGACAATTACGGAGAACCTCATGTTCAGTATGACGCATACGGTATTCTCATTCAAAACAATAAGATCGTCAGTCAGAAGAAAGCGAGCTACTTCCAGCGTTATGAGCAAAATGTGAGTTATTTTCAAGTCTATAATCCAAAAGGATGGCTCCAGTATTCGGTGCTGACCGATGGCAAGATAGTGACCGTATTCAATGAGCAGGGTAAAGCGGTCAAGGAATATGATCTGCCCGCGCTTGCAGGCAAGGATGAGGTTTATTCCGTACTTATGGTCGGCGAGGATTATTTAGTCGTTCGGCCGAACCGGACCGGACTCCTCACCTTGATCGACCTTAAAGACAATACAACGGTGGTACTTGCCGACAAGCTTCTCTCCGGAAAGGATTTGGAATATGCCCGCAGCAACGATGTCCCCTATCACGGGGACGAGTTGAAATTCGCCGGCGATATGGGGCATGGCACACTGAATTTCTCTTACGATAGTCCGGTCGACAACAAGAAAGACAACTATGTCCGTTTGTCTTATGATCGGCCATCCTACGAGGAAGAGAGGAATGCATTGCCCAAAAATCGCAGTGTCAGCGAATTGGCTTCCGGATGCATGCAGGAGACCATAAAATCAGTGGATATGCAGGACGGGGATCTCCAATATATCCCTCTGATTGGAGACAACAAAGAGGACGGGAAATCCATTAACACCGTCTGCGGCATTTTGAAAAAATTCGCATCCAAGGGCGTACAGGAGACAACAGGCCCCCCTGTAATAACGGAAACTTTTTTTCATGGCATGGGAATCAGTTTCACTGAAGGCGACTCTTTGCAATTGTATGCCGTTTCTAAAGGGTTGGCCATCGATCTTGAAGGCAATAAACGTCTCGTTCTGAACGACAGCCAAGCTAACCGTGATTTTGAAAATCTGAAAGTTCAACCCCCTCGTATATCGGTCGGACCCAATCCGGCCAGTATTGGAGAGACGCTTCATATCACAGGCGCAAATGGTGAATATTGGAGTGAATCAAGCGTAGTATCCGTCTACTGGATGCCGACCGACAGCTACTCCAACACGGATAAAAAATCGCTTCTTATCTACACAGGGACGGCGAAGTTCGGCCGCTATGATATTAAATTCAAAATGCCGGCTTCAGGGAAAGCTTCAGACGGTACAATGAAAAAAATCCCATTGGGCAAAGGCAGGATCAGCGTATACGATTCGTCTACGATCGAGCTGCTGCCTGCGGCAGCTTCATCGGCGAAAACAGGAAAATAGTTGGGGGCGCCCGTCAAACCGGGCGCTTTTTTTGTGTCCCAAGTGCTTCGCTTAAAAGGGTGGTATTAAATGTAAGATAGAGGAGATTCGCATAAATGCCCTCACTTCGAGATAGACCCGTGTATTACGAGGTTTCCGGGAGTAATCAGGGTAAACTCACGTGACAGGTCGTCCGATGTCGGATGACAAGAACATTAGCCGAATGAAGTCTACTTGAATTGCGGGCTTTATTTATTATCGGATCAAGTTCTTGTCATTTGTCAATGTCAAGAACATTGTCCGATTGCCGACGAGCTTTGCCGGTCGGCAGCCTGTTTAACGAACGGGAAAGAAAGTTGAAAAAAGGAAAATTACGATGGGTGGAGAATAAGTTGTTGTCGAAGATTGAGCTAACGGAGAACTATAGCTTAATAAATAACTAAAACGCGGCTGCCGACATTGATCGGCAGCCGCGTTACGCTAACTGGCAGTTATGTTCAACTAGAGCGTTCAGATTCCCATCTGGACACTCTCACATGATACTTGTCCACGCAGTTGAACTAGCTATTGCATACGATACACCATAATCAAATTCGATTAAGGGAGGTGTATCACGTTGTCATGTTCGTGTGGATGTCGGAGAAAGTTCCACAAAAAGAAACGTAACAAATCTGACCAAAATCGCATGATCAGTACACGAATTGGAGATGGAATGCTGTCTGTTCCATCATTTATATGTAAAGGTCGTAAACGTCTTCGCAGTACAGAAATAGATTCTGTAACTTTATTCCATAATCGCCATTTTACGATCACCGAAATATCAATCACAGGAAGTGCCGAACCATGCACTCCATTAATCGCTGTAGGAAAAAGCTTTACCGACGCCAGGGTTTGTCTGTTGAAAAATGGTTTTGAAGCAGTGGGGGTAACAGAAATACATGTGAGATTTGTAAGATTCCGCCACAATATGGGTCGGAAACAATTATGATATATCCTACGACATTCCCGTCAATACCCACGTCCAAGTTCAGCTATCGAACTCCAAGACCCATAAGTTGGGTCCTGTGGTTTTGGAGAACACATTGGAAAACTGCCATTAACTATTCGACTAGTGATAATGAACGACGACACTAGCTCCGTATCGTAGCAACGTAGATTTACATTGTCCTTAACCTTACTGCACTATAGGATACGTTAGTGGAAAACCCAACTAAGACGCGGTTGCCAGCACAATTCGGCAGCCGCGTTATGCTAACGGGCAGGAAAGTTGTCGGGTGACAAGTACATATATCGTTTGCAGATTGAGGACAAGAACAAATTTGAAATTTGAGGGCATTCACCATACAAACAAGGGTAGGTGAATAGCACACAAGTGGGGCCGAATGGCTGCCGCTTTTTTGTGCGACGGGTAATTGCAATTTTAGCGATAGGAGGTTCGTTTTTTTTAGTGCTCATACAGAATAAAAAACGCATAGAATCAGCACCATGCGCCAGACTAAAAACAATGTAGACATTTGTCTACCAAAAAACATGAAAACGTTTTCCTTCTTCTCCATTATGAAGATAATTGACGTTTAATTCACAGGGTCTTCCTTGATACAATATTAGTGAAATGTTGAACGAATTCGATTATCAATTTCTGAGTCCATACTTTGCCGCTACGGAAGAAAGGAAGATATGTGTGAACAGACTCATTGAGATTATAGAAAGTTCTCCAGAAATTGCAGAGCTTCTAAAACACTGCCCCTATTCGGTTCTTAAAAAGTTTCAAGTCAAAGAGTACGCAAGAGGAAGGTTTAAGCTTGAGCAGGGAACCATCTATTCAGAAGTCTACATCATTGTTCAAGGGAAAATAGACATCTTTATTCTAAGCGATTCGGGTCGGAAGATCACGCTTGACATCTATGAACCAGGAAATATTATTGGCGAGCATGAGCTTCTTCAGGAAATACCTTTTAGCTCTTCCGTGCAGTCTTTAAGTGATGTGGTGTTATTAAAATTGTCTCGAGAATCTTTTCTCGAATGGATGGAATTAGACCGAGGCTTCGCCAGAAATTTGACAGAATCATTATGTAAACAAATTTATCATTTAAGCAAACGAATCGAGTCGTATAGTTTGTTCTCCACGAAGCGTCAAGTTGTTGCGGTGTTAAGTTCTTTAAGCAAGAGCGATTATATAGAAAGAAAGACGCTATTAAAAAGGATTAGTTCTACGCCACGCAGTGTCGATCGCGTGTTAAAAGAACTGAAAGATTTAGAGTTGATTGAAATGGATAACGGCGTTATTAAATTACGGAACCCAAACTTATTGATTGAGCTGGGTTCAAAGGAGTGGAAATGATGGAAAAACAACCTCATATTCAGCTGGATGGATCGTTGGCTGTCAAAAAAGCAATTGTGGTAGGAGATCCCGCTCGAGTAGATATTGTGAAATCGGTTCTGGAAAATCCACAAGATATCACATACAATCGAGAGTTTAAATCTGCGATCGGTACCTTTAAGGGGCACAAGATTCTAGTCCTGTCGACCGGTATTGGTGCACCTTCCATGGTCATTGCTTTAGAGGAGCTAAAAGCGATTGGTGTCGAATCCGTGATTCGTGCCGGAAGCTGCGGTGCGATGGACAGCAGTTTTAAGGTTGGTGAAATTATGGTCGTAACGGGCGCTGTTCGTGATGAAGGCTTAACTGAAAAATATGTTCCAAAGGATTTCCCGGCCATTCCATCAAGTGAGCTACTGATGCGGGCAATGAAGCAAACTGAAATTCCAGTGAAGACTGGAATCGCAAGAAGCCATGACGGTTTTTATATGGACAACAACATGGAAGTAGAAGATTTCTGGTCGCGTAAACAAGTTTTAGGCGCAGATATGGAGACAAGCGCTCTCTATATTGTTGGCCGTTTAAGAGGACTTCGAACCTTATCGATTCTCAATAATGTCGTGCCTTATATGGAATCTCTGGCAGATGGGGTCAATGAATTGGTTACAGGAGAATCACAAATGAAAATCGGAGAATTGCAGTCTATCAAATTGGCATTAGCAGTTCTAACCGAGGAGGAGTAGGCGTATGAAACAAGGAGTTTATAAAGTTTTAAAAAGCAAAACGTGGGACACATTATGGCTCATATTTGGGATCGTTCTGGTGATGGCTAGTTCTTTTTATAGTTATAGCGGTACCTTTGATCTCCTTCTCGTCACCTCATTTATTGGCGGTATTCTAGGTATGGTGATCGTGTTGCTCTTCGCCAATCAATATGGGAAAACGGCCAGTGGTTTGGGTGTCGTTGGAGCTCTATTCGATACGTTTAATAACTTTAGATTCGGCTTGCTAGGAAATGTTTTCGTAGGGATCTACTGTACTGCGCTGTACGCCAAAGGCTTCCTGACGATGGGAAAAGAAATTAAAGTCACGAAAGTAACGAAATCCAATTTATATATTTCAGCAATGATTGCTTTGGTTGGTTCTGTTGTTCTCTACTTCTATGGCGGTACGATTCTTCCAGCTGATGCACCGATGTGGGTCATCGTGTTCAACGTTTTAGTTTTCCTAGTCCAAGTTATTTCGCAATATTTGATGGTAGAGGGTAAAGCTATTTCTTGGATCGGTTGGATTCTTGCTAACTTTATTAACTTGGCTCTGCAAATATATATTGTTGTTCAAGGTAACAGCCCGACGGCAATGATTTACTTGTCCATGACCATTATGTTCCAACTGAATTCCATTAAGGCAGCGATTCTATGGTATGGATACGGCGAAGAATAAAACATATCCTTGAAACCATGCATAGTCTTAGAATCAAGGGGAACTTGTCATATAGACATGAATAGCAATGAAGTCAGGCTGCCAATTTCCTGGCAGCCTGTTCCGCTAACGGGAAGCATAGTTGTTTCAATTCATAATTTTCAAATTCCGTTCCTCAAAAATTTGTTTGGCGACAAAAACAGCATTAAGAACTCTTGGAAACCCAGTATAGGGAATGCAATGCATAATCGCTTCAATTACTTCATTCGGTGAAAGTCCTACATTAAGAGCTGCGTTGATATGCACGTTTAGCTGTGGCTCGCATCCGCCTTGTGTTGTAAGCGATGCGATCGTTATTAGCTGACGTTGTTTGAGATCAAGAACTTCCCTTGCGTATATCTCTCCAAATGCAAATTCAACGACGTATTTTCCCAGGTCGGGAGCAATGTCCCTCATCGATTCAATGACACGTTTTCCTCCTTCACCATCTATTTGCATTAATTTTTCCCAACCCCGTGTATAACGTTCATTTGACATATATTTTTCCTCCTCGTGAGTAACTTGAATTAAATGTTACACTTTAGAGTGCACTCTAAAGCAATGCCTTTTTTGAAAATAACTATTGCTCATTACGTTGCGTAATATGATTAAATCATAAATAAAGATGCGATTAATGAGCTGGAAGAAACTTGTACTGCAGGCAGTTACAAATTCTTAATGGTGTTGATTCTAAGGGGGAACGAGTTATTTTGATAAAAAGTGAAACAGGTCATTTTACTTCTAAAGCAGGAGAAGCAGAGTTTAAGAACGCTTATAATGAAGCAATGGCACTTATCCCAAAGCCTAATGAAACAAAGGATATCCAAACTAAATATGGTACAGTTCGGGTTTATTACTTTACTGAAGAGAAAAACAGGGACAAAGAGCCTATCGTATTGCTTCCTGGACGCTCAGCTTCTACACCGATGTGGGAGCCGAATTTGGAGGGGCTAATGAAGGAAAGGCCTATCTATGCAATTGATTTACTCGGGGAGCCTGGAATGAGCATACAGATAGTTGCAATTGACAACCGGCAGGTACAAGCTGAATGGTTAAATCAGGTGCTTGAAGAGTTAAATTCAGATAGAGCTCATATTGTTGGAGTTTCAATAGGGGGTTGGACTGCAATAAATTTAGCGAGATATTACCCCGAAAGAATAGCATCTATTAGCCTTCTAGATCCAGTTTTTGTATTCGCACCCATTTCACTAAAGATGATTGCTTTATCAATTCCGGCATCTGTGCCAGTTATTCCCCGAGCTATCAGAGAAAAGATGTTAAGCTATATTTCTGGAGGTGCTAAGGCTGATAAAAGTGAACCGATTGCAAAGTTAATAGAATCAGCAATGAGAAACTACAAGCTTAAGCTTCCGGCTCCTGATCAAATTCGTGTTGAAGATTTGAAAAAGATTGATCTTCCTATTCTTGCATTAATGGCTGAAAACAGCACAATGCATAATTCGAAAAAGGCAGTTGAAAATGGTAAAAAATATGTAAAAGATATTGATATCGAAAGCTGGCCTAATGCCTCACATGCGATAAATGGGGAGTATCCTGAAGAAGTAAACAGCAGAATACTGGTATTTGTAAAAAAGCATTCGCGGGACTAGGGTCAGTGGGTGCAATATGAGTCGTGCCTTCCGGAGGAGCCTTGACGACAACGCGCCTTCGATCGTTCGGATCCTTGTCCCTGACCAGATATATTCTCCTAGAGTAGCAGGAGGAGGGAGAATGAGATTAGAGGCATCACCAAAGCCGATCCGCCCTCCATAAGCCAAATAAATATAAGACAAAAGAAATACAACCACCCAAATAAAAGCTGCATATCCAGCTCACGTTTTATTCGAATATGTGGGACTTATTTTAAAAGATGAGTTTTTGCTCGTAATCATTTTATTAGGGAATCTCCTCTGATAGTATTTGGCATTTATCGTATTTACGTTTTAAAGAGCTGTATTCTTTGCTGTCCTTGGGTCGGGACTTTAAATAGTGCTTCACCGATAGATCAATAAAAGATTGAGATGCATCCATGAGATCGCGGTCTCCCTCAGGCCATGAAGCTCGATCTCCTTGAATCTGTGCAAAAGCATGGATTCGTTCATCATCCCCTTCGGTTACTTCCAGTACTATTTTCCACCAAGCCTCGGCTAATTCTTGTGCAACCGGATCTTCCGGTGCCATCCCGGACTTGGCAAGCGCCACGGCTTTCAATGCTATTACTCTCCATGTATGATAAAAATCGAAGGCTTCTTTTTTGGCAAAATGTTCACCCAACATTTCCTTCAGGCGGTCACTGAAAGTGTATTGCCCCCAATCCAACAGATTACTGTTCCTTAAGGTTCGGATAAAACCGGTTATCAACTGCCACGACGGGTCGTTTCCAGCTGCAATGGCAGTCCGAAATGCCTCGATCGAAGCAATGCTTGCATGAGCGTCTTCTATTTTTCTATAGAGTACAACCTCTTGCTCATGCAGGATTTGATCGATCTGAGATAACTTCGGACGTTTAACCACTTTGTCGCGTATTTCTTGTAAGGAAAATCCTAATGATTTATAAAACATGATTTGTTCTAAACAGAGCATGTCTTCCTTGGTATAATAACGTCGTCCACCATCAGTACGGCCGGATGTCGGTAAAAGCCCGATATTGTCGTAGTGCTGAAGGGTTCTTACGGTTACACCGGTTGCCGCGGCTAGTTCGCCGATCAAAAAGATTTTGTCTGTTCCGTCCATGCGTCTCACCTCCTTACCATTACACCACATAACGTAACGTAATGAGCAAGGAATTTTTATTTTATAGAGGTTCTTGCCCTAACTCAATGACAATAACTTAAATACTTCTCCGAAAATGACAAGAACATGGATACTTGACCGATTAGATAATTATCTAATCATTTTTGATGGTTGAGTGGAGGGACTCCCTTCATTGCGGTTCCTCATCTGTTCATTGAAGTAACGGGCAGGATTGTTCAATCAATTCGCGAATAATTGACGAATGGGTAAAATCGCTAAGTACAACTTCTACAAAAAGTTCAATGAAATTTTCTCAAATCAGATTCATTAAGGAGGAAGTACATGAAAGCAACCATCATCGAAAAGCCGTCCATGACATTAATCGGTTTTGCGGCTAACGTAACTCTCTATGATGTGCAACAGAATCGGACAACGCTTAATCTATCGGCGAATTTCATGGAAAGAAGAGCGGAAGTCAAAAGTTGCATTAACGAAAGAGAAGTATTTGGTCTTAGTACGGATCCTGAAGATTATAATCCCGAAACGGATCTTTTTGAATTTTTTATTGGAGTTGAAGTTTCTTCGACCGAGGACATTCCGGATGAAATGGTCGTTAGAGAGATCCCAGCTAATACTTATGTTTTATTTACATTCAATGGTCCTTTCGAAAATGCAGGTGCCGTACATGCTTATTTATACTCTACGTGGTTAAAAGAAAGCGGATATGAACTCGCTGGGCTATATAATATCGAAATCTACGATGAAAGAAATCATGGTCCCGAGTCTGCGGAGTCCGTTACGGATATTTGCTTTCCCGTTCGCAAGAAGTAATGGCATTTCGCAAATGTGGATTAAGCTAACGAGAAACGAGAGTTTAGGGACTTGCTTGGAGGCAGCTCCTTTTTGCTTTGTTGAAGTAACGGGCAGGATAGTTGAATATAATCAATTTTTACATCCTCCAAACCTGGGTGGGGTGATAGAATTAATCTAGTGCCTCAAAACATGCCGTTACAGTATGCGCGCAAACCGTGTAATAAAATCACGCATTGATATTAGTAGAACCCAATATCTATTACGGTCTATCGAGGCAACTTGATCCATCGTTTCGTTGGACGTACTATCTACCGTCTATGCGCGTAAAGAATCTGAACGATATTCCTGATGGCTTTATAGGCGACACGTTCCCAGCTTCCTTGGATAGCGAAGTATTCTTCGAAAAAATTGATACGGATGCATATGCATATGATGGCCAATATTGTCAAATGGAATGGTTTTCGCCCATCCGAGTGAGATATTATTAAAATGATCAAAAAAGTCCATTGCGTGTGCCGCTATTGTGGTATGTTCTTTTTGTATAGTAATAATAAATAGATGTTTGTACGAAAAGGAGAGATAGTTATAAATTATAACGAGGTTGTTTCAATCGGCGATACCTATTTACTTGCAGTAGTATCAGAGTTGTTCGGATTAGAAGGCTATGAAATCCGGCAGATCCCGCCACATGAAGGAGGGAGGAATGTCGTATATACCTGTGAGAAAGAGGGCGTCGACGCAAAAATACTCCGAATCGCTTTCTTACCTGACAGGAGCCGGGAAGATTTTCTGGGAGAAGTTGAGTATATCAGGTATTTATTCGAGCATGGAGGAAGTGTCTCGGATGTAGTCAGCTCTAGGAAGGGAAATCTGCTGGAAGAGATCATCCACAATAACCATACCTTTTTTATCTGCCTGTTTGAAAAGGCTAAGGGGAAAATGCTTGTAGAAAATAATTATCGGTACCGGGAAGGAGCTCCGATTACTGAATATTATTATAATTGCGGTAAAGTCCTGGGGAAACTGCACCAAATATCGAAAGGGTATATGCCTGTCCATCGCCGATATCGTTTTTTTGATAAATACAATGCTGAATATATTGAAAAACTGATACCCGGTTCGTTACCTCTGCTGAAGGATAAGCTGTTAGATCTCCTTAAAACCTTAGAAGGACTGGATAGGGATCGTGAGTCTTTCGGTATGAACCATTTTGATTACAACGATGGGAATTATTCGATAGATTTTGATACCGGGCAAATAACCGTATATGATTTCGATAATTCATGTTACTGTTGGTATATGTTTGACCTGGCAGGTCTCTGGATATCCGGAGTGGGCTGGATACAATTTGAACCAGACGCCGGTAAACGCAAAAAGTTTATGGATGATTATTTTGAAACCGTTCTCACGGGATACAGATCCGAGACCAAGATTGAAGATTCGATGTTGGATAAGGTGCCTTTATTTATTCAGGTGAGTGTCATGGAAAATATTGTGGATGCCTTCGAGGTGATGCAAAACAACGATGAGGAGCCGGCGTGTGACGAGGTGCTGTCGTATCTCATAAAATGCATGGAAGACGATATCCCATATAAGGGATTTTTCCATGAAATTTACTCGTGTGAAGAACCCTTTGAGTATGAAGAACGAAATATTTAGTCTATAGCCCGGACCTGAATCCCATCGAGCAGTTATTCTGTTAAGCTGAATCGCAAAATTCGGAAAGTTGAACAACTCATACCAGCAAAGTGACAGCATGATTGAAATAAGATTAAACATAACCCACCTTTACGCTAAATGGGACAAGGTAGTGAAGGAGCTTGCTATGCTGCAGCTCCTCTTTTCTGTTGAAGTAACGGTGCTCGGCGGAATAGCACCCGATATACATGGGCTCATGGGAATACCAAAAGGAGTCACACACTTTATAGATAAAGACGCTAATGCTGCTCACTAAAAAGCCGTTTTTTTTGTTCTAATTCATATAAACAGGAGTCCTTTTTAATCCCGTCGTGTAGCAATTTTCCTGAATTGATCTGTTTTCGCAATAATGTGTCCCCCCTTTAGTAAATAGTTATCACTCCCTTTCCATGTATGAGATTTTTTATTTTTTCTTCTAATTTGCACATAATTATACGGATTAGGCGCATATATTCTATACCCTTTAGCTCGACATCTACTTAAAAATGAGACGTCTTCTCCTAATGACACATGGGGATATCGTACGTGGTCAAAAACACGTCTTCTAAATAAAATGGTCCCTCCCGCAATGAAACGAACGAACTTATTCTGTTGCTTGGGAAAGCGAAGGATGAGCACTTTTCTTGCTTCAAGATACGCTAGATATGCCCGTTTTCCCACAACATCAGCGTTTGATCGGTGTAAAGCCTTCATTTGTCCGGTTAAATAAAAAGATGAATAGAAATCGTCATCATCAAACTTTGAGATAAACGGGTATTTCGTTTTACTTACAGCATAATTAAGGCAACGACCTAAAGATTCTTTTTCGGCAATCTTATAGACGGAGACATTTTTATATTTCTGAGTCATTTTTCGGTACTTAGCTAAGTTCATGCTATCTTTATTCAAGATAATAATTAATTCTTTTACCGGGTGAAGCTGAGCCTTGTAATTTTTAAGAATATTACTGAAGAAATGTGGGCGATTAGTGCTTGTTATAATAGATACCCCTTGTAACCCGTTAGAAGCCTGGCGCATCTCTCTCACCTCCAAGTCCATCCATAACGGTATATGACCAACCACATAACAATGCCTGTTTGTTTGTTCCTGTATATAAAAAGTATTCTAACGAACGCGACGGCACTTTTTCTACTTCCCAAAATGAGACAAATGTCCGGCGCCCGTCCATTGAGCTAAACGGGACACGATAGTTGAATTGAATTTAGGCTGCCATATGGTGGCCTTTTTCAACTAAAGGGCAGTATTACGCAACAACTTCTTATCATTCTACGTATAATTGTAAATGTTGGTTAGAAAGGGAAGGGAATCTTGCTAATGGTATCAAACCTGTTCAATGACTATAGTTCGAACGAAAGAGTCACAGGAGGTGTGTTCCGATAGACAAGTATTCGCAAACTCAAAAATCCGCGGCAGGTTGCGGACGACTTGCTTACACGCTTCGGCCTGACGGACGCCGCCGATCGCAGGGCGTCTACTTATTCTGGCGGTATGCGCCGCAGGCTCGACATCGCCTTGAGCCTTGTGGGAAAACCGCAAATCATTTTCCTCGACGATCCAACCACTGGGCTTGATCCCGAGGCACGTATCGAGGTTTGGAAAATTGTCAAGGAGCTTGCCGACCGAATCGCCATTTTGCACGAGGGCAGGATTATCGCCAACGGTACGCTCGCGGAGCTGAAAAAGCTGTTCCCATCCGCAAAAGTGGAGTATGTTGAAAAACAGCCGAAATTAGAGGAGATATTCCTCTCAATCGTCGGCAAAAAGGAGGGGAAGTAAATGGAGGCGGCAAAGAAACACTTTTTTAGCGATTTGGGCGTTATGCTTGGACGTTCCATGCGCCATATTTCTCGCAGCATGGACACCATCGTCACGGTCACCATCATGCCGATCGCGATGATGTTGCTGTTCGTCTATGTGTTCGGCGGTGCCATTCAAACCGGAACGGATAACTACGTGAATTACCTGTTACCTGGAATATTACTGATTGCAATTGCCAGTGGTATATCCTACACGGCTTTCCGCCTGTTTACGGATGTGCAGCGGGGCATATTCGAGCGGTTTCACACCATGCCGATTTCACGTTCCACCTTACTGTGGGGGCATGTGCTGACCTCGCTGGTATCCAACGCCATATCGGTTGTCGTTATCATTCTCGTAGCGTTGATTATGGGCTTTCGTTCCTCGGCCGGGATACTTGACTGGCTTGCAGTAGCCGGCATACTCATGCTGTTTACGTTAGCTTTAACCTGGGTTGCTGCTATTGCAGGATTGTCGGCAAAATCGGTGGATGGCGCAAGCGCCTTCTCCTACCCGATCATCTTCCTGCCGTTTATCAGTTCGGCGTTTGTGCCGACCGAGTCGATGCCGTCGGTCGTTCGCGCCTTTGCCGAAAACCAGCCGGTGACCTCGATCGTGGAAGCTATTCGTGCGCTACTGTCAGGTCAACCAGTGGGCAATGATATATGGGTTGCTCTTGCGTGGTGCGTCGGGATTTTGCTCGTAGCCTATTTCTTTGCGATGAGGGTGTATAAAAAGCGGGTGTGATGTAGTTATAGAAGGAAGCAGCAGTCTGGAACTCTATTTTCACGTTAGCTGCTGCTACATTCTATTTCAATGATACGGCATTGTAATCGATATTCCGATCGCCCCTATCCAGGAGAATTAAATATTGAGCTTCCGGGTACCGATCCATTTCACCATTTCTGGATCCCGATGTGAGAAGAACAGACTCTGTTTCGTATCCAATGCAGCGATCGACTCCATATCCTCATTATCTAATGCGAAATCGAAGATATTGAAGTTTTCAATAATTCTTTCTTTACGAACCGACTTAGGTATTGCAACGACTTCTCCATGTGTTAGCCAACGCAAAACAACTTGGGCTACGGATTTATTATACTTTTCAGCTATAGATACCAATACCTCATTCTGAAACAAGTTATTTTTCCCTTCAGCAAAAGGCGCCCAAGATTCGATCTGAACATTGTTCTCTTTCATGAATGCTGCACTTTCGATTTGCTGGTTGAAAGGGTGGGTTTCCACTTGGTTTACAGCAGGAACCACTTCATTATGAATAATCAAATCGATTAGACGATCCTCGTGAAAGTTACTTACGCCAATAGCACGGACCTTACCTTCACGATATAACTCCTCCATCGCGCGCCAGGAGCCATACACATCTCCATATGGTTGATGAATTAAATATAAATCCAAGTATTCTACTTGCAATCTTTTGAGTGATCTTTCAAATGCAATCTTTGTACGCTCATAACCAGTATCCTGAACCCAAAGCTTCGTTGTGATAAATAACTCATCTCTTGCTACTCCACTCCGTATTATCGCTCTGCCAACTGCTTCTTCGTTTTGATAGGAGGCAGCAGTATCAATCAGACGATACCCTGTCATTATAGCGTCATGAACGCTTTGTTCACATTCATTTGCATCTGCCATTTGAAAAACACCAAAACCAAGTATAGGCATCTCAATACCATTGTTCAGAATTACTTTCTGCACGATAAATAACCTCCAGTATTATTAGAATGTCATCTTTATTATGCACCGGGTGAAAAAGAAATCGTTATCCCATTCGTGCCAAATGTTTGCCTAATCCTCTCACTACCTCTTATGAAACAATCAAATATAGGCTATAATCGAACTATAAAAATGACGTTGTGGGAGGGGCCAATGTCTGAAATAATCAGTAAGCAGCAAAACGAACTTGCTAAAATTATTCAACGTTATGTAAGAAACGATGGTGTTCACGCAACCGACATTCCGTCATTATTTTTCATTCGTGACTCTAATGCATCCGTGCCTCGTCACGGCGTTTATAAACCTTCCTTCTGCATTGTGGTTCAAGGGGCGAAAGAGGTCTGGCTGGGAAAGGAACGCTTCATATACAATCCTTCAGACTACCTAATTGCATCCGTCAATTTGCCGGTAACTGCTCAGGTCACCGAAGCTTCTCCTAACGTTCCGTATTTGGGTTTTAAACTTGAATTCACGGCTAATCAAATTCTGGACGTTTTACGTGATTCTGAGATCCGAGTAGGGCCGAAAGATAATGCAAAGCGAGGTATGTTTGTTAGCCGGTTGGAGCCGGAGTTATTGGATGCGGTTATCAGATTAGCTCGTTTGTTGGATACCCCGAAGGATATACCTATACTCTCACCGCTATTTACGAAGGAAATTTTGTATAGAGTTCTGCAAGGTCAGCATGGGGTAAGGCTTGAACAAATTGCAATAGAGGGTAGCTCAGCCCATCAAATAAAGGACGTTATCGAACATATCACCAATAATTATAATAAGTCACTACGGGTTGAGGAGCTTGCGGAAAAAGTGAATATGAGTGTCTCGTCACTACATAGGCACTTCAAAGAGGTAACCGCTATGAGTCCTATTCAATTCCAAAAAGAATTGAGGCTTCAAGAAGCTCGTCGCCTATTATTAACCGAATCAGCAGATGCCACTGATGTGGCGTTTAGGGTAGGTTATGAAAGCCCATCGCAATTCAGCCGTGAGTATTCCCGAATGTATGGCTTTCCACCTAAACAAGATATGAAGCGTCTAAAAGCGTAAAAGATTCTATATGAAACAACTAAAGCCTAAAAGTGTGTTCCCTGACTGTAATAATACAGTCGTCTGACCAATCATGGCCCATCCTCAGCCTAAAGTCGTAGAAAAACTCAACCCAAAGGTTGAGTTTTTTGTGCTATAAGTTGAGTCTTTATACTGACGAAACAAGATTTGAAGCAAGGTAATATAGAGTGGGAAAAGTTGGGATTTATATTTAGCTCTTCGTTAAAAACTCTAATAGGAGGTAGCCTTATATGAATGAACAGTCTAATTGGATTCATGCAGGAAATTTGGAAGCGCTTAAGCAAGAAGGAGTCAAGGTAGTAAAAGGCGGTATTGCCGTTTTTTATCATGAGAACACGGTTTATGCTGTAGATAATCGTTGTCCGCATTTGGGATTTCCACTACACATGGGCAGTTTGTGCGAAGGAATTCTAACTTGTCACTGGCATCATGCTCGGTTTGATGTTTGCAGCGGCGGAACCTTAGATCCTTGGGCAGACGATGTCCCTGTTTATGAAGTGAAGCTTGAAGACGGAGAGGTATGGGTCAATCAGCAGAAGCAATCGAATGATATCGAAAAATATAAGAAGCGGTTGAAGGAAGGTTTAGAGCAGAATATTGGGATTGTTATTGCGAAGTCTGTTGTCGGCTTAGTGGAAGCAAATGTGCCGGAAGCGGATATTGCACGGGTTGGAATTGAATTCGGCACGACATATGGAAGCGGGTGGAATTCAGGATTAACAATACTTACAGCCATGACACGCACACTACCCAAACTTGATAAGCCAGGTAAAATTCTAGCCCTGTACCAAGGTTTGCTGCATACAGCGCGGAGCAGTTCGGGTAGGGGACAGAGGCATTTATTAAGCCCGCTGCCTTCGGAAGACGTGTCAATATCAAGACTAATTGAATGGTATCGAAACTGCATAGAAGTTAGAGATACGCAGGGAGCTGAGCGTATTCTTTTAACTGCGATCCGTAATGGTGCATCGGAGGATCAATTGGCAGAAATGATGCTTATGGCTGTGACAGATCATTTTTACCTTGATGGTGGACATACATTTGATTTCCATAACAAAGCATTTGAAGCCCTTCAATATGTGAATCATGATATGAAGAATAAAGTGCTTTCTTCGCTCGTTCCAATGCTTGGAGCTCCAACTCGCAGTGAGGAATTGCATCAGTGGCAAGCACCTATTGATCTTGTAGCACCTCTAGAAGATGCGTTTGCTAAATTATCACAAAGTCCTTCAGTTGACCATCGACAATTAACTGCGGATGAGGAAGATCAGATCATTCAACTGCTCTTAAGTGATAAACCACTTGAGACAACCCAGCTATTGACCCGCATTATGATTAGCGGAGGGCATCCGGCGCATATCGCTCAGCTCGTTACATTAGCGGCCGGGGAACGAATTGTCCGGTTCCATACGCAGAATGACTTTAGAGATTGGATTGCCGTTCTTCACACGTTCACTTACGCTCATGCTGTACACGAGAGGCTGCGTCATTCCACAAATCCATTACTGATTCGTGCTATATATCACGGAGCAATGAGTATTTATTTGGACCGGTTTCTTAATGTGCCTGCTGCTTCTCGCCCTAAGAATGCTAAGCTCATCGATACTGCTCAGCCTGAGAAATTGTTAGATGTGATGGATCAACGTCAAAATGTTAATGAAGCAGCCCGCTTTGTTGTTGGCTACCTTCATAATCAAGGCAATCCAAAGGAACTTATCAACCAATTAGGCCATGCATTATTGAGAGAAGACGCTGATTTCCACACCTTTCAAATGTATGAAGCGGCTATTGCTGAATACGACACCTGGGATTTAAGGACCGATGAATTTGCAGAACGAGCACGAGAAACGATGCTACTCGCACTAACCCGCTATTTGGCGGCACATGCTCCAACGGCTAGAGAACTGTCGCATACGGCTCAAATCGCTTCGCGTTTGCATCGAGGAGAAAGATTATTTGAAGAGGAATAATGTAATTAAATGATTCACGAACATTTAATTTATGGAATAATACGTTGCGTGCCCATCCGGTCGAAATGTCTGCGATGGGCATTGTTATGTTCTCCTAAATCAGAACGCTCTTGCAATATTGACTATAGACTTCTCCCTAATAGTGTCACAGTCGTAAAAAGTCGTAATCTCCATTCTTACAAAAAAGTAAGAGAGAAGATTAAAATGGTTAGACTAGAGTCATTCAGTTACACAAAAATCTCGTCTATAATGCAGACATAGATCATTTATAAAGGAGCAGGAGCAGTCAAATGAAGAGATTGATAGTTTTTGTATTGGTTATCGCTATTTTTGCAGGGATAGGATTTGGAGTAAAACGTTTTGTAGAAGGACCGTCGCAACCCGTCAATGGAATTGTAGTAATCGGCTCAGAACAAGATGTGAATAAAGTCAAGCAGTTGTATAAAGATAACACGAAACAAATGATCGACTACAAATTGAAATTGGTTACAACGAAAAAAACGGATCAACAATTTGATACCCGATCTATCAAGTATTCGGTTGTTAATCGACTCACAGCTGAACAATTTGTTAAGAAGGGGATTATCAGAGCTAGAAAAGATCCTGATAGCACGTCCATTATTTCAGAGCCCGTTACCAGCATCAAAGAACTATCTACGGATCAAAATTTGTACTTCTCTTCAAGTGATGCAGATATGAAGAATGAGCAAATCGATTTAAACGGTCAGATGGTATCCGTTCAGTATGTTAAACATCAGGCATGGATCGGGTATATACCAAGAATGGATCTTGTGATTGTTGACGACCAAACGTACAACAAATTAACTGAGGCAGAGTCAGAGATCTCATTGATCCATTTTCAATCAGGAAGTTTTGATTATAAAAATAAAGAAAAGTTGAACGAGGTTTTAAACAAAATCAGGAGCGTCTATGCAAATAGCGAAGATAAAGTAAATTTTGTTGATGTACAAGATTAAGTTTAAGAGATCAATCCTTAAGCGATGAAAGGGAGAGCAGCATGGAAATTGTACGTATGAAACATGTAGTAAAAAGTTATGGCGAAGGCAATAGCAGGGTAGAGGCGCTAAAAGGGATTAATCTTTCGATACAGCAAGGGGAGTTTGTCTCCATCGTAGGGGTATCTGGCTCTGGAAAAAGTACGCTGCTGCACATTTTAGGAGGGTTGGATCGGCCAAGTTCAGGACAAGTATGTATTGGGGACAACAATATTTATGATTATACAGACGATGAACTCTCGATATTTAGAAGAAGAAAAGTTGGGTTTATCTTTCAATTTTTTAATTTGATTCCGGTATTGAATGTTCAGGAAAATATCGCTTTGCCTACATTATTGGATGATGAACCGATAGATATGACCTATCTGGATGAAATTATTGAAATTTTGGGGCTTCAAGAACGGAGGAATCACTTGCCTTCCGAATTATCTGGTGGACAGCAGCAGCGTGTCTCCATTGGCAGAGCGCTAATCAATCGGCCGCATTTGATTTTAGCTGATGAGCCCACAGGTAATTTGGATACACGAAATACGAAGGAAGTTATGGACTTATTAAGATTAACGGCCCGAAAATACAATCAAACCATTGTATTGATTACGCACGATCTAACGATTGCATCAGCTTCTGACCGGATCATCACAATAGAAGACGGTAATATCATTTCAGATCAACGGCTAGTTGCGAATAAGCATAAGGCTGGAGGAGAATAAAGTTGATCAGCAGTTATAAGCAATTAAGCAGCAAGTATTTAAAGGGGAATATCAAGCGCACCATTTTAACCTTTGTTGGAATCGTACTCTCTGTAGCGTTAATTTCAACGATCGGCCTCTTTATGAAAGGATCACAACTCGCTCAAATTGAAAATATCAAGAAGTTAAATGGGGCTTCTTTTCATGTAGGAATTTCAAACTATGATGAAACGATATTAAATAAAATCAGATATAATCCCCAAATTGCATCGTTTGGATTGATGTCACAGGGCGACATCGTTCCAGTTGGGGACATTTCTGTGAAAATGAATTTCGCTGATCATCCCGCCATGGCGTTTTTAACTTACAGCCTTGCTGATGGCCATTTACCAGCCAATGAGGATGAAGCTGTTGTGGATTCATGGGCGCTTCCTTATATTAAAGACGATCTTCAGATCGGCGACTCATTTGAGTTGGATGGAAAGACATATAAACTGGTTGGTATATTAAATAATCGCGAGTTTACACAGAAAAATAAAGTGGGTCGATTATTAACCTATAAAAGTGAATTTGCGATTGGCGAGGGCAGGATATTAGTCGAAATAAACGAAAAAGCGAACTTTAACGTGGTGTTAGAAGAACTAGAGTCACTAACAGAAAACAAGAACATCGATATCAATAAACAATTGATCAACGTGTTGAAACCGGGTTCGAATCAATCGATTTTGGCCATGGTCATCATTGTCGTCAGTATTGTGATCATCGCAACAGCAATTGTCATTTATAACGCTTTTCAAATCAGCGTCGTAGAGCGAATGAAACAATTCGGCTTGTTGAGAAGTATCGGTGCTACGCGAAAGCAAATTAGACAAATCGTCATGAGAGAAGCGGCAGTGCTGGCTGTCACCGCCATACCGATCGGGATTGTGTGCAGCATATTGGCTCTTACGGGCCTCCAATTCATATTTTTAATGTTATTAGAAGATGGTGCAGGAGTTTCGATATTCCATATCGATTGGAAGATTATATTGATCAGTGCGATCATTACCTTGACGGCTGTTTTCGCTTCAAGTTATTATCCGGCTTTTTGTGCAGGCAGAATATCCCCCTTGCTAGCAATCAGCAGCAGGCTATCCATTAAAAAGGAAGCGATCAAACAACAAAAGAATACTGTACTGAAAAAGCCGCTATCTTTTCCTTTGCGTCTGGCCTTGAAAAATGTAAAAAGAAATAAAAACCGTTATTCAATTACCATCTTATCCATTATTATAAGCAGTGTGTTGTTTATTACGTTCTCGTCTATCATGGATATTGCATTTGCATCAAAATATGTGGATGATTCATCCATGCAATCGGATTTAACGATCAATCTGCAACAAGACCCTAATGCTTCCGTCAATCGCCAGCAAATATCGAAGCTGTTGAAGTCACTTGAAAATGTATCAGACGTTCAGGAACAGGCCTCTAGCTTTCGCATTCATTTAAAAGATGCGAATCTAGCTAACGCGACCGTTGCGGACATGCAGCAGACCGTTGGAACCCAACACGATATTACAATCGTCAATCATGTGGATGAGAATAAAAACAAGAAAGAGTCAGAGCTCGTAATTAAAGTTCTTGTATATGGTTTTATTACGGTCATTTCCTTGATTGGTAGTCTCAATATCCTTAACACGATTACGATCAGCATCATTACTAGACGAAAAGAACTGGCTGCGTTAAAATCAATAGGTATGTCACAACGAGCTTTGAAAAAAATGATTATCTACGAAGCGCTGATTTACGGTTTTTCGGGAAGTTTGCAAGGGATTTTCTTCGGTTGTATGCTTTCTTATATTATTTATTTAGCTGCTTCAGGTATCAGCACAATCGAATGGTCGATCCCTTATGGGGCTTGTTTAATAACGTTTGTTGCCGCTTTGTTCCTGAGTTATGTATCTGTTCTAATCCCGCTAAGAAAAATTCAAAAAGATAATATTATTGATGTGATCAGGGAACAATAATAACGCGTGCCCGGCTATTTTATAGTCGGGCTCTTCTAGTTGGACGGTGAACGACTGAAATGGTGCGAAGAGAAGGAGAGAACATCCTTGAATAAAATTTTGCTTGTTGAAGATGATGAGGCACTAGGCTTAGCCATCGAATTTTCTTTGAAAAATGAAGGCTATGAGGTGATTAGAGCAACAAGTGTAAAAGAAGCGAAATACCAGTTTGATCACAATACCTTTGATTTATCTATCCTAGATATCGGCCTTCCAGATGGAAACGGCTATGATTTATGTCTTCATTTCAAGAACCAAAACAATACATCGGTTATTTTCTTAACCGCGCTTGATGAAGAAGCAAATGTAGTCATGGGATTGGATATTGGAGGGGACGATTATATCACGAAACCCTTTCGAGTCAAGGAACTTATGTCAAGAGTAAAAGTACAATTGCGCAAACAAGCGCACTTAGAAACTTCTTCAATGGTCTTAACCTCTGAGAATATCAAGCTCGATTTGAACTTAATTAAGTGTTACAAAAATCAAGAAAGCGTGCCACTAACGAATTTAGAATATAAGCTGCTGTTAACGTTCATGACGAACGCCCACAAAGCATTAAAAAGAGATGAACTCCTGCAGAAAATAACGAATGGTGATGATGCTTTCTTTGATGAAAACACGTTATCTGTATACATTAGGCGTTTACGAGACAAAGTGGAAGATGACCACAAAAACCCACAGCTTATCGTTACCTTAAGAGGATTGGGCTATCGTTGGAGTAAGGATGTGTCCAGTGAATAAGATGATGAAAAACACCGAGTTGAAAAGCAATATGATCATACTCGCCGTATTGTTAGTTCTATATATAACATATCAGTTCATTACACATCAGCAGTTTTATCATCAATTGAAGGCAGATTCGATTACAACTTGGGGTGAAATTACGGCTAGATTGGTTGAGCAAAATCCCAACAATGAAGCGGAAATTATGAAAGTGCTAACAAGTCATTCTGCAGATGCGAGTATGTATCAGGAAAAAGGAAGAGAGATCTTTAGGCAATATGGAATTTATGAAGATTTGGAATCAGAGCTTTTTCCGGTTTTAAACAACCATATCGCTGGCCATAATCAATCAATTTTGTGGGGACTATTGATTCTCGGATTTATGTTGTTTGGGACAAGCTATTGGCAATACAAGATGATCTTCCGTAATATTAGGCAACTTACTTCCGCCGCAAAAAGAATAATTGAGGGGGATTACTCGGTTGTCATCAATGAAAATAAAGAAGGGGATCTCGCCAAATTAGCGATTTCTTTTCGATCCATGAAAGATATGATTCGAAAAAGCATGCAGGATCTGTTGGAAGAGAAAAAGTTTTTAGGACAAATGCTGCAGGATATATCCCATCAATTAAAAACACCCCTATCAACGATATCCATCTACAACGAAATGATGTTGAATGAAAACTTACCCCGCCAGCAGCAAGTGCAACTATTAGAAAATAATGATGTTCAAATATCCAGAATGAATGTTTTGATTCAAAATTTGTTGAAAGTAGCGAAAATCGATGCAAGAGCCATATCATTCGATAAAGAACGAGCAAATTTGGTGGAAACCATTGAGGAAGTAGTGGACCGTTTGGCAAGTATGATCCGTGAGCATCATATCATGATTGACTGGGATGCACCAAAGGAAGTCGTCGTTGCTCACGATAAAATGTGGATGCAAGAAGCGGTGTTGAACCTGCTGAAGAATGCGATTGAGCATTCCAAACCCGGCGGCAATATCATCATTCGAGTCAATGATACACCGATTTATACGGAACTGGTGATTCAAGATTTTGGGGAAGGGATTGAAGCCCAGGAACTGCTGCATATCTTTGATCGATTCTACAAAGCAAGCGGTTCTAAAAAACATGATTCGGCAGGAATTGGCTTGGCGCTTACCAAAGCCATTATCGAATCACATCAAGCCATGATTAAAGTCGAGAGTGAGAAAAATGCCTATACAAAATTTACGGTTACCTTCATAAAATTTTAATTTAATGAGTGCCAGATATCTATCAACATTTTCAGTCAGAGTTTAATAAATCTATTACCGGTTTCCAACATAAGAGATGATAGTGTTACAATAATATGGAGTGATGACACATTTGACGAATTAGGAGATTTCTATCTATGCAAAAAAAGATTTTGATCGTTGAAGACGATATCCATATTTCCAAAATCATTAAGATGAATCTCAACATCGTGAACTACATGACGACTGAAGTGTACGACGGCTTGGCGGCGCTGGAGGCGGTAAAGCAGGAGAAGTTCGATCTCATCCTGCTCGACGTCATGATTCCGCTGCTCGACGGGTTTGCTTTGATGGAAAAAATTCAACCCTACCGCATACCAGTCATTTTCCTGACGGCAAAAAACTCGGTTTACGACAAAGTCAATGGACTGAAGCTGGGGGCCGACGACTACATGGTCAAGCCCTTCGAAGCGATTGAGCTGCTGGCCCGCATTGAGACCGTGCTGCGCAGATACGGCAAAGAAGAACAGGTGATGATGATACAGCATGTCCGAGTAGATCTGGACAAACGGGAAGTAACCCTGCATGGGGAGCCTGTTGAGCTGACGCCGAAAGAATACGACTTGCTTGTGGTGTTGTTGAAGAATAAGAATATTGCCCTCTCTAGAGAACAGTTCCTCGATAAAGTATGGGGCAGCGATTATTACGGAGAGACCCGAACGGTAGACATGCATATCAAGTCGGTGCGTAAGAAGCTTCAGCTGCAGGATCATATTAAGACCATTTACAAAATTGGTTACCGGCTGGAGGATTGAGCCATGAAATTTTGGCATAAGATCTCATTGTTTTCTTTTCTAGTCTTCGTCGTCATCTTTAATGCAGCATCGATCCTGGTGATCGAACGAAGCCATAACAAGATCCTGTCGCAGGAAATCAACAGTGCCTTAAGCCAGAATATGAGCATTCATTCAAGTATCGACGCGATTGTTCCGATTCTTCGAATCTATGATTCGCTTGATTATGAGAAGACGGTATTAACCAATGTCGCCAAGGAATTCGTAGAGAAGAATCGCGATCAACAGGTTTATATGGATATTACGAATGATAAGAATCAGTCGATCTACAGCAATGTTGATTTTAAGATGCCGATCCATCGTGAAGAACTCAGCAAGCTGGCTATGGATGAGATTCATTATATTATTCGAGATATCGATCAGCGTACGATCCTGTTCACCTCGAATATTACAGATATTCATCATAAAAGCTATGTCTTCACCTACATGAAAGACGTAACTTCCTTGTACGCGGATCGCTTGGAGCAGTATCGCTTCTTCGCCAAAGTAGATATTGCCGCCTGTTTCCTCTATATGTTGATCATGCTCTTCGTTAGCAGAGGGCTGACAAAGCCGATTGATCGGTTGAATCGGACGGCTCAAGTGATTGCGCAGGGAGGATTTTCGGAACGCGTCCCATTGAAATCGAAGGATGAGATTGGTGTTCTGGCTCGTAATTTTAATGAAATGGCTGCGGTTGTTGAGGATAAGATTCAAGACTTGGAGCGGCACAATCAAGAGAAGCAGCGATTCATCGATAATTTTACCCATGAATTAAAGACGCCTTTGACATCGATTATCGGTTATGCCAATTTCCTGCGAACGACGAAATATAACGAAGAACGATTCCTCGACGGTCTGGATGTTATTTATACAGAAGGGAAGCGATTAGAGTCGCTGTCGCATAAGCTGATGGACTTGATTTCGTTGCAAGAGGGCCGCGGTCAGATGGAAGAACAAGACCTAGGATCAATCATCGGCGAAATGAAACCGGCACTTGAGATGATGGCGAAGGAGAAGCAGATTGATATCGTCCTTGATTGTGATGAAGGCGGCAGGCTGCTGCTGGACAAGGATCTGATCAAAGTACTGATCTTCAATCTCGTAGATAATGCGTTGAAGGCTTCAGCCTTACAGCAGAGCATTACGATCCGGCTTTTCAGCCAGAATGATCAATATGTACTGGAAGTGATGGATCAAGGGATGGGTATCTCTGAAGCGCATCGTGACAAAATATTCGAGCCGTTCTATATGGCAGATAAAGCAAGAACGCGTGACAATCAGGGGGCGGGACTAGGACTCTCTATTTGTCAGCGTGTAGCAAGGATGCACCATGCCGTCATCGAAGTCGCGAGTGAAGAAAATGAGGGCACGACGATTCGAGTTATTTTCGAACCTGTTTATCCGAAAGGCGGGGGAGTTCATGAATAAGCTCATTCGAATGGTCATCGGTGCAGCATTCCTAATGATGTCGCTGACGGGTTGCGAAGGCATATTCAACGGCATTGCCAAAGATAAGGTGATAGTAAAGAAAATAACGAAAGAGCCGAATAAGAACGAAGTACAGTATGAAGGCGTGTTGTCGCAGGATGCGGTGAAGACCGTCAGTCTGAATGCGGTTAATAAATACTACGATACGAAATTAACGATCGATGAAGTTCAATTTGGCGAGTTGCTTGCGGTAGACCAAGTGAAGCTGAAAGACCTGCTGGATCGAGTGGAAAAGAAATATAAGAGTCACCCGCGCGTGAGGGAGATGTTCACATTTAAGATGGACGCTGAAGCAGAGCTGAAAAAAATTCCGAGCGGTTTATTCTATGTTACCTTGATTCATGATGCTGGTTTTAGGGAAGCTTTTGATATCGTTATTAATGCGAGTGATGGCGAGGTGCTTCGAATCAATCATGTCGAGCAGTCCCCTGTTGTATACAACGATGTCATTTCAGATCCGCTTATGGATGAAATACATGAGGTGGCGAACCGTTTTATTCAGGAGAAAATGAATGAACCATTATCGCAGTTGACCTTCGATAAGAAACAGATTCGGTGGGACTATAGACCGGAAGTGTATTACTTGAGCAAGACGAATCAAATGATAAAATATAGTGTTCAAGTTCAAATGGGAACGAAGCAAGTGGCGGGATTCAGTAAAGACGTGATGGCGCTCCTACAATATTATACAGAGTCGTAAATCTACAGATATTTGGCCAGCTGCACCTGCAGCTGGTCTTTTTGTGTGCGATTTGTTCGCTTGAATCTAAATTTTACAACTTCTATACAAGTCCATCTTACTTACCATATATTCGCCTACTACACTTGGGTACATGGCATAGTAAGTTCATAAGGGAAAGGAAGAATGAAATGAAAAAAACGATATTCATGATGTTAACGATCCTACTAATCATTTCGGTCTCGGCATGCAGCGACCCTACCGGTAAGGGAGAGGCACAAAGCGAAAATAAGAAAACAGAAGACCTAAAAGAGAAGGATACGCCGGATTTGAAATTGGACGGGGAGAAAAAAACGATCGTGTTCTCCACCTATTTTCCAGATGAGTTTTTTGAGCAGGCAAAGAAGAAGTATGAAGCCAAACATCCGAATATTACGATTGATCTCAGATATGTCGAGAGTGATGACGCCCATGGCGAAGCGGATAGCGAGAAGTTCATCAAGACGGCGAATACAGCCATGTTGTCGGGCAAGGGACCTGATCTGATTGAAATGGATATTTTGCCGATGGGGAGCTATGTGAACAAACAATTGTTAGTCAATATGAGTGAGATGATGGAACACGACCCGTCTTTTCTGAGAGATCAATATTTCACAAACATCCTGGACGCAGTTACATTGAACGGCGGGATCTATGGCATGCCTATGAACTTCTTCCTGTACGGTCTTGTAGGCAATGAAACGGTGATCGATAAAAGCGGTGTGAAGATCGATGATAAAAATTGGAACTGGAGTCAATTCGTCGACGTGGCCAAAGAACTAAAGAACGCAAATTCTGCCAAGAACCAATCGGCCTTATTAAGCGAACCACATTATTTATTAAATGAAATGGTTCATGATCAATATGCGACCTTTGTAGATCAGGCTAAGGGGGAAGCCAGTTTCGATTCACAAGGGTTTACGGCCCTGCTGCAACAAGTGAAATCATTATTCGATGAACAGGTGGCTTCGGAGACCGCCCCACGCTCGATATTCTGGAACACGTCGATTGTCTCCCCTGCGGACTACATTCGAATGATGAAGCAGAGTGAACACTATGGGAAGGGATATGAATTTACGTCCAAGCTGTACGCCAAACCTCATGCAGACGGCAAGGAAGCGGGAGGATATTTCAGAACTTATAAAACAATCGGGATGAATGCTAAATCCGAGGTTAAAGCCGAAGCATGGGATTTCATCAAATTTATGTTGTCGGATGAAGTACAAGCCCAAGCAGGCAGCGCGGGTTTCCCATTAAATAAGAACGTCTATCAGAAGCAAGTGCAGCAGCTGCTACAGGAAGGCAAGGTCATATCGGATCAAGAAATGGGACCGCTGAAGGGAATGGTTTTCGACGTGACAGCACAGGATCTTCAAGGATTGGAGCATTTTCTGGCTGAAGCGATCTATCCGGTGGAGTTCAGACCTTCCAAGATCGACGAGATCATTACGAATGAATCGAAGGCCTTCTTCAGTGGACAGAAGTCAGCCGAAGCCGTGGCCAAGTTAATTCAGAATCGAGTGACGACTTTCTTGAATGAATAACCAGCTATACAGAGAGGTCTGGATCAATAATGATAGCATCACGACATAACAACAAAACAATAAGGAAGAAAAGGGCAAGAAGAGTAGGGCTTATGTTAGCAACTTTGTCTCTAATGATCTTTTTCATAGGGAAATTGACTTCTGATCCCGATGAAAGTGTAGCTGAAGAGAGTATCCATCCCGTTGCTACTATGGTAATCGAACAAAGTAACATACAAGATACCGTACAACCAGAAAAACAAAAAAGACCGGATGGAAAGCCAATAGGAAAAGTTGTTTACCTAACATTTGATGATGGCCCTAGTATACTAACGAATCAATTCTTAGATGTATTAAAAGAGCAAGATGTAAAAGCAACATTTTTATGCAGGGAAGTAATCTACAAAAAACCAATTTACAAGAGAGAGTAAAGCGGGCAACAAAAGAAGGCCATTATGTTGGTGCACATAGTATGACACATATTTTTGAAAGGCTTTATGATCAGGGGCAGTTTGTACCAGAGATGAACGAAACATTAGCTCTTATTCAGGAAATTACAGGTACGAATCCTAAGTTGGTTCGTCCACCTTATGGTTCAGCACCAGGATTGAAAAGTGAACAGATTCGTAATCAAATTGTAGAGGCAGGAATTAAAATATGGGATTGGACCATTGATTCTAACGACTGGGGGTTACAAGATAATCCACACCAAATTGTAGAAAATGTTAAAAAGGGAACTAAACACGACGTAGAAGTCGTTCTCATGCATGAAAAATCACAAACATTACAAGTGCTTTCAGAAATAATTTCATTTTATAGGGAAAAAGGATATGCGTTCGGTGTGTATAGTGACGCTGACCATTTCAATCTTAATTTCTATCAAGATAAATATCTATAATCATCCAATGAGAAACTTCGGAATGGGGACAGCATGAAAAGGATAAGGAGAAAACAGCTTCAACGCCGCCAAACGATATTTATGATAAGCATCGTTGTTTTTATGGGAATGGTCTGGTCAATCTATGCGGTATCATCTACGATTTCGGGGAATCAAATCACAACTTCGGCGGAGTCGACCGTTTCGCCGAATAAGAATATGGCAACGCCGAACAAACGCTACAAAATTGTGATTGATGCAGGGCATGGAGGCAAGGATCCCGGTGCGGAAGGGGTAAGCGGGAACCACGAGCGATCTTACACCTTAGCGCTGTCTACGAAGGTATACGAATTGCTCCAGCAGGAGCCGATGTTCGAGCCGCACAGCACACGTACGGATGACACCTTTGTCAACCTGGAGGATCGCGCCCATATTGCAAATGATCTTGACGCGGACGCATTTGTCTCCATTCATGGGAACACATTCAGTGACCCGGATGTATCTGGCACAGAAACGTATTATTATACGGACGAAAGTCTATTATTCGCAAGCAAGGTGCACGAACAACTGGCAGAGGCTACGGGGTTCAAGGACCGCGGCGTGAAGAAGGAAGGCTGGGAGGTGCTGAAGCTCAGCAATAATCTCGCGATTTTACTGGAGATTGGTTTCCTCACGAACCCCAGCGATGAAACGAATATGCTCAGTGAAATGCATCAGAATCAAACCGCCGAAGCCATTGTAAGTGGAATTAAAAAGTATTTCCTGGATAGAGAAGGTTAGAAAAAGGAAGGAAGAATAAACATGAAAAAAATGTTGTCCATGTTACTAACGATTCTACTCATAATCTCTGTCTCTGCTTGTAGTAGCCGTGCGGGTCATGAAATTGTGGCGCAAACACAAAACGAGGATAAGACAACAGAACAGCCAATCGAGAAAAGGACAGTAGCAACGAAATCCAATGGTGGAAAGAAAACCATCATGTTCTCTACACTTTATCATTATGAATTGTTTGAAGAAGCTAAGAAGAAATATGAAGCTAAGTATCCTAACATCACGATTGAACTTAAATACACAAAGAGTGGTGATGGTGCAGAAGGAGCAGCCGCTCATGAGAAATTCGTCAAAACGACGAACACGGCCATGTTATCAGGTAAAGGTCCTGATATGATTGAAATGGATCAGTTGCCAATCGAGAGCTATGTGAAAAAGAATTTATTAGCCAATATGAGTGAAATAATAGAGAAAGATCCAACCTTTAAGAAAGAGCAATATTTCAACAACATTCTGGATAATGTTAAGATAAACGGCGGAATTTATGGGATGCCCTTGGCATTCATTATGTATGGTCAGATCGGGAACGAAACATTGATTGAGAAAAGCGGGGTGAAGTTCGATGACAAGACTTGGAATTGGAGTCAATATACCGATGTAATCAGACAAGTCATGAAGTTTGGAGATAAAAGCAATTTTGGAGGGTTGTTTGGTTCACCAGATGCTGTATTAAATGAAATGGTCAAAGAGCAGTACCCCATGTTTGTAGATGAGGTGAATGGAAAGGTGAATTTCGATTCGGATACCTTTACTAAATTACTCAATCAAGTGAAGTCCTTGTCCGACGAACACATTCTCACGGAAGAATTTCTAGTCCCTCTATTCAACAATGTTTCTATTGTTTCACCCAGACATTATATTAATGACTTAAAACAGAGTGAGTTTAACCCGAAGGAATATAGATTTAAATCCAAACTGTACACGAAACCACAAGCGAATGGTCAACAAGCTGGAGATTATTTTAGACCTTACATAACCATTGGCATCAATGAGAAATCTTCTGTCAAAGACGAAGCATGGGATTTCCTTAAATTTATGTTGTCTGAAGAGATGCAACCAGGCGGTTTCTCATTAAATAAAGCCTCATATGAGAAGCAAGTGCAGCAACTATTAAAAGAAGGGAAGGTTAAATCCGATCAACCCGTTGGAGCTATGAAAGGAAAGGTATTCGAGGTAACAGCCAAGGATATTCAAGAATTAGATCAATTCCTTTCTGGAGCAATCCATCCCGTTGCATTCAAGCCTTCTAAGGTAGAAGAGATCATTTCAGAAGAATCCAAAGCTTATTTCAGTGGACAGAAGTCAGCCGAAGACGTAGGGAAGTTAATTCAAAATAGAGTGACGACTTTCTTGAATGAGTAACCCATTTTTGTAATGAACCTTGAACGACAATTCAGGTGCCGACAGAATCAAGGTCAGCTGCAACCGCAGTTGGCCTTTTAATGCTGTGCTGCTTGTTGAATTCAGCTTTTTACAACTTCATTACAAGTCCATCTCACTTATTATATATTCGCGTACTACACTGGTAGAAGTACATGCCGTGGCTGTCAACTATGAAACGAATATGCTCAGTGGAAAGGTTAGAGCGAAAGGTTCATTTTTCGCATTCGAAGTGGATTTAGGAGATGTTAAACATGGTGGGAAAATGTTATCGGAGCAAAATAGTTAAGTTGCTACGAAAAGATTGGACGGTGGCTGTTCTTTTCTTGGCGCCGAGCTTGATAGGCTTCGCAATTTTTTATCTTATTCCGTTTGTTATGGGATGTTTCTATTCTTTCCAAGATAGCGCGGTGGATGGCTCTTTTGTCGGTTTTGATAATTATCATGAACTGTTGGCTAGCGGATCCTTCCGTAAAGCGGCAACAAACACATTGCTATTTACCGGTATAAGTGTACCGCTCATCGTTGTTTTATCCTTATTATTTGCGATTTTGCTGAATCAAAAATTATTTATTCGGAATTGGCTGCAGACGGCTTTTGTAATGCCACTTGTGGTACCTGTCGCCTCTATCGTCATGATGTGGCAAATATTGTTCGACTGGAATGGTACCGTAAATGTATGGATGCAAAGCATGCATATCGAACGGATCGATTGGATGAAATCAGATTGGTCCATGGGTGTGTTGGTTGTCGTGTACACATGGAAAAATATCGGGTACAACATCATTTTATTCTTGGCCGGACTACAAAGTATACCTAAGGATTACTATGAAACTGCGGATATCGAAGGTGCCGGCAGATTTCATAAACTGATTCATATTACGCTGGTCTACTTGACTCCGACAATGTTCTTTGTCGTTCTAATGTCTATTATAAATTCCTTTAAGGTTTTCCGTGAAACGTATCTGATTGCAGGAGATTATCCACATGACCGTATTTATATCCTGCAGCATTATATGAACAACATGTTTCTATCACTCGATATTCAGAAACTAACGGCCGCTGCCACCTTGATGGTAGGCTTTATTCTAATCAGTGTGACAGTCATGCTTTCAATAGAACGTCGTTTTCGGCAGTTCATGGATTAAGTGTAAGGACGGTGATATTGTTGACTTTATTTCGCAAGTTTGCGTTGACGTTGGTGATGGGGATGATCGCCGCGATGATGCTATTTCCTATTGTTGTTACATTCACCAACTCCTTGATGACGGAAGGTGAGATTGAGCATAACTATCATCTCATTGGCGAGATGATCAATACTGCAGCAGGAGAGAAAGATGGATTTGTTAACTTGAAGATATTTCCCGATTGGCTGTCATTTCATCAATATGCGGAGGTGTTGGTTCATAAACCGATGTTCCTTCAGATGTTTTGGAATTCCGTATGGTTGGTCACACCTATCATCGCAGGGCAAGTGCTAGTCGCATCTCTAGCGGCCTATGCTTTTGCTAAGCTCCGATTTTGGGGGCGGGATAAGTTGTTTGTCATTTATTTAATGACCATGATTATGCCGTTTCAAGTCACATTGGTTCCCAACTACATTATTGTGGAGAAACTTGGACTAATGAACACAACATCCGCGATTATTTTACCGGGAATATTCAGTGCTTTCGGCGTATTTATGCTAAGACAGTTCATGCTGCATATTCCGAATTCGTATATCGAAGCTGCCAAAATGGACGGAGCTGGACAATTAAGGATTTTTTATAAGATTATCGTTCCTCTAGTTCAGCCTGGAATCGCTGCACTGATTGTATTGCTATTTGTTGATAATTGGAATATGGTCGAGCAACCGCTTATTTTTCTGGAGGATGCATTCAAGCAGCCGTTATCGCTATATTTGTCGCGAATTAATGAAGGGGCCCGGGGTGTTGCGTTTGCTGCATCGGTTTTGTTTATGGCACCCATGGTGCTGTTGTATCTCTATGCAGAGTCTTATTTTGTCGAAGGCATTCAGCTATCGGGGATTAAAGGATAGACATAAGGGAGTGATCATAATGGAATTACAACATACAGAACAAACGAAGTCTGCACGTAAGCGAATGATTCGAAGGTTTTCTGGCTGGTTTATCGGCCTCCTGATTGCATTTACACTGTTTAGCAACACGCTGATGGCTCTGACTCTACCTAAGGTTGTTGTAGCAGAACCGAGTCGGGGACAGCTTCTTCATAACTTTCAAGGTAGTGGTGTATTAAAGTGGAGGACAGAGGTAGCGTTAACGAATAGTACGGGTTGGAAAGTTAAGAGGATAGATGTTAAGGAAGGGGAGGTTGTGAAAAAAGGGCAAAAGCTGGTCCAATACAACAGTGAAGAAGCGGAACAACAGATTCTGGACGAACAAGCGAGTCTTCATAAGCTTAAGCTTACAATTGAAGACCTGCAGAGCAGTTTTATTGAGGCTGTACATAGCGGAGATGAGAAGAGCATAAGTAGCGCCAAACATGTAATCGAGAACAGTAAAATCGATCTGGGTGTTCAGGAACGAAAAATACAAAAGTTACAGGATCACTTGACTAATAATCGCGAATTGGTTGCTCCGTTTGACGGAATCGTCACGCAAGTAAACGCGATAGATGGCCTTATTTCATCAAATGGGGGAGCGGATGTGCGTATCTCCAACGGAAGCCATGGATTTGAGTTTGCGTTTTTAGCCCCTGCTGGTATAGCTGATCTGCTAGAGATAGGAGAAAAGCTTGATGTTCAAGTGAATGGAAATAATGTCAAACAAGTCGAAGGCCAAATTGCAGAAATCCAAGATGCAAATTCCAACGATACAGGTTCCGTAGGTGAAGGCACGACCTTGAATTCTCCAATGAAGCGTATTCTGGTCACGATACAAGACGAGAGTTTGAAGAGAGGTGATAGAGTTCAAGTGGGGCTGACTAAACCGACATCTGATGATGCGATATTGATATCTAATAAGGCCATCCACGAAGATGGTAGCGGGAAGTATATATTTAAAATCGAAGAAAGAAACGGTCCGCTTGGCAACACATATTACGTTCGAAAAACATCCATTATCGTCTCTGATTCCAATGAACAAGAATCAGCCGTAACCCAAGGTGTATTCGAGCACGAACAAATCGTACTCGAGAGTAGCACACCGTTGCAGGATGGCGACAAGGTTCGGATGCAGTAGCAGCTATCTTCTTTCATCTAGCCCTCTGCTATCTTCAAATGCATTCTAGTAAACTATCGCACTACGAAAGGGGCTCTTCCCCGTTTCGGAGTTTATCCGCATTGACAGAATCGGATGCTATAAATACCTATTCCAGTTTTTAGTGAACATGATATAAGTTTTACGTACCCAGACAGCATGGTATCATATGGGTAAGGTAAGGAAATACACGAAACAATCTATCAGCCTACTCATCATGGGAGAATCTTTACAATTTCCGAAATCAGATTCTTGTTAGATATATATGGGGCACCTCAGAAGAAAGGGATAACAACCCTTGCGGAAGGTTTTGGACCATATATTGAATATTTTGAAGCACAAATATCGAAATTAAATTTTCAACACTAATATAATAAAATGATATGGGGGAATGATTCTTGAATGAAAAAATTGTTTTTTATTTTTTGTTTATTAGCATTAATTATGGGGTGTTCGAATGAGAATCGGACAGTTTCAGAACTAATGAGAGTTGCTGATTTTACTAAAGGATCCGTAGATGTGACGGAAATTTATGATAAGAAAGAAATAAATAAAATAAACGAAATTACAAATAGTTTAGAATGGGTTGATGAAGCTATTGAAACAAATGGTAACCCAGATTATTCATTTTGGTTAGAACGAAAAGGAGTTGAATTAAGGGTGAAAAATTATGAAATATGGTTTAATCAGGATAAATCAGTAATATTAGATCATGTAACAGTAAAGTATGCATTTATTAATGGAGTCAACATGGATGAACTCAAAAATTTATTAGAATCCTCTGCGTTGAACTAACGGGACACGATCAGCCCAATAAATATCAATGGATCGACAGTCGTTCAACTAACCGGCAGGATAAATTTGGAAATATAAGTAATAATTGGGTAGTACCAGCAACCGTATCATGTACAGAAATGAAATGTACCCCGTGTAAAGAACAATTTTAAAAAAACGTTAGGCACTCTGAAGAAGATGGTTTCTGTACTGTACAGGAGTCATCTTCTTTAAGTTCCATTGATATCGATAGCACAAGTAGAGAACTATACTGAAATGCCTATGATGTTTTCTTTACCAGAACAAACATAGATACTAGAAATAGCACAGTTAGATAATTCGGATGCCCAGCAAATGCTACATGCTTACGGTTCAGCATCAGCTCAGCGAATTTGGAAATATCGAATGAAGGACATCCGATTTCATGTTCTTATTATTTGAGAAACACAATATATTAAAAGCGCATGATAGCAACTGTTATATTTACAACGTTTTAATCGCCTAAAAGTTAAAGCGCTTAAACTTTGTGAGTTGCTGTCAGAGGTTTTATTTTGAAGGGAGGTCTTGGAGGAAGACAGATACAGAAAAGCCCATTATGAAAAAGCGAAGGAGATGCAAATGAATATACTTTGGGGTAGAAAAACGAAGCGAATCATTTCATTATTTATGGCGTTTACGGTGTTCATTTCATTACAGTTCAACGGATTCATTTCCGCAGAGGGTAGTGTGACTCCGGCCACGATCGCAGAATGGAAATACACGTCCAACCCAACGGATCTTGGTATATTCCCTGCTAGTGATGGCGTGTATAAAGAAACATCTACGCTTCAATCTGTCCCTCCTGGATCATCTTATGATTGGAATAATGATATTAACGCAATATGTTATCAAGGCTGGCAGCAAGAAACGGGGAAGGACAAATATTGGCTAACTTCCGTTCCAACGAAGAACTATAACCATATTACATTATCTTCAGTGCAACAAGGTAAGGGCACTACTGGCCCCCGGGATTTCAAGGTACAAATCAGCGTAGATCAACAAAACTGGACTAACATCACAGGCGAAGGAACGGAGTTGCCGAATCTTGTATTAAATGCAGATACAGCAACGCAATTTAAAAACGTCTCGCTCCCAGATACAGCAGATGATCAAGACCTATTATATATTCGTTGGGTTGTTAATTCAGATGTAAGCACCTCGGGGTCGACGATCGGTGAGCATGGATCAAGCCAGTTAATCAGCATTACAGTTCAAGGAGAATTCACGGGAACAGAACTTCCTTCTGAAGTGACACCTCCGAACCCACCAACCGATCCTGAAGGGTCTGAAGTGCCGGGGGCAGCCGTACTGGAAAAGACGAAACTAGCAGAATGGATTTTTGCAAATGCAGGAACGAATGGAGCATTCCCGGCAACGGATGGGACATTCAAGACCACATCCACATTTCGGAACATGGGTGGTTATTACGAGGATTACGACAGTAGCCAGAAAGCGATAAGTTATCAGGGCTGGAATAGTGGTAATGGTACAAAATACTGGCAGGCGACCGTGTCTACGAAAGGTTATGACAATATCACGTTATCTTCACAGCAGAACTCTTCGGGTACGGGCCCGCGTGATTTCAAAGTACAAATCAGCACGAACAACACCACATGGACGGATGTACCGAACACGACGTTGAAAATGGTCGTCTCCAGCTTCAATTGTGCGAATAATACATGTAAGTTGGTGGAAGTGCCCCTTCCGTCGAACGCGAATGATCAGGATGTCCTGTATATCCGCTGGATCGTGAGTTCAAATACGAACACCAACGGATCGAGTGGGATTGGCAGCACAGGCTCTAGCAGAATCAAAGAGGTGCGTATTTCTGGAAGTGCGATAACGGGTGGTCCTGTGGATACGCCAACGGAAGCGCTCTCGAAGACGCCAACAGCCGGTGCAACCAATGTTGCAGTGGCAGCTCCCGTGACGGTGACCTTCAATAAACCAATTGCGATCATTTCGGGAGCAAGCGTCACCATCGTGGACAATAGCAATGTAGCATTAGGATCGGTTACTTCTGAAATTATCAATAACGATACATTAAAGATCAACCATCCTGCATTTGTGGGTGGCAAAACGTATACCGTCAAAGTGCCCAAGGCACTCATCAAGGGCAGAGATGATCAGGTTGTACTCGCGAGTGATATTTCATGGAGTTTTTCGATTCAGGGCAATGCCACGACTCCTTCTGTACCCAAGTTGATTAACATGACATTTTATGGGGATTCCAAGATATCCCGTGCATTCACATGGTATACCGATGTGATGACGAGCTCGGTCGTACAGGTCGTAGAAGCTAGCAAAGTTCAAGGAAGCAATTTCCCCGAGAATGAAGCCTTGGTATTTACAGGCAGTGAAGAAGAAATCCAGACATTTGTGACGAAGGCTGATCGGACGTCCAATAAGAAGAAGAAATTTATTACCCATAAAGCCATTGCCAACAACCTGGCACCAGGGACGGTGTACAAATACCGTGTGGGTAGTGGATCAGCAGATAGTTGGAGCGCGATCGGCAAGTTCCAGACCGATGCACTTGGCAATCAGCCATTTCGTTTTATAGTTGGATCTGATTCACAAGCTTCAAGTAAATCAGACTTTGAGCCATGGGCAGATACTTTCCGAAAAGCCATTGCAACAATCGGTGACCCTAAATTTCTGATCAATGCAGGGGATCTTGTAGATAATGGGGATTTGGAAGAGCAATGGCAGTGGATGTTAGGCCTACCGCAGAATGAACTGCTGAATGTACCGATTGTTCCTGTTCTGGGCGGTCATGAGGTTCAGGATTATGACGGAGATGAGACTACACCGAACGCTAACTTCTATAACCATTTCAATTTGCCTAAGAAGGTCATAGCCAATACCGATGATGGCTCTGTCTATTCCTTTGAATATGGAGATGCTCTAATCCTTGTGTTTAACTCCCAATATGCGGGTAAGTTAGCGAGCAATGGCAGCGTACAATCCGTGGATCAACAATTTACGGATCAGCTCGAGTGGATGAGATACGTCGTAGCGAAGAGTAATGCGAAGTGGAAATTTGTTACGTTCCACAAAGGTCCCTATTCAGCAGGTGACAACGCAGGCGAATGGGAAGATGAGCGGGTGCAATTTTACAGAAAAGTCCTGATCCCTGTATTCGATGAAATGGGGATCGATATGGTATTTGAAGCTCATGATCATATGTATATGAGGTCATTCCAAATGTTGGGTGACAAAACCATTCCTACCAATCAACTTACCTTCGACGCGCAAGGAAATGCAATCAATCCGAAAGGCACGGTCTATCTCATGTCGAATGCCTTTGGCGATAAATTCTATGAAAAGTATCCGGGCTATAATGATTACTTCGCAGCGATTAACAAACAGCCGTTCAAAAAAATGTTTACCGACGTATCCGTATCCAGTGACGTCCTCCAGTTCACGGCATTTACAGCAGCGAAGAGTGATGAGAAGACAGGCGATAATGGCGTGAGAGCTTATGATCAGTACGGAATCAAGAGAACGGACACGAAACCTGCGAAGGTGGAGGCTGCTAATGTTGTGGTTAGCAGCAATAAAGCGGTTATTTCATGGAAGCCCCCTGTAACTGGAGGCGAACCCGTAAGAGGTTATAGAATCTATGAGAAGAATGGCAAGGTCAAAGCTTACTGGAGTGTTTATGTACCAGCGGTAGCCGGTAAAACGGATTACAGCTTCACGGTTAACAATATAAATGCTGCGAATAAGTATGATTTTATCGTGAGAGCCGTTGGTACTAGAATCAACTCGGATCCGGTAGAGGTGAGTACACCTTAGGTACTCTGTAATTGTAGATTTCAATGAGGTGGAAACAAGAAAACGCAGCTCACATGGTTTGAATGGGATAGAATTTGCGAATTATCATTCTATTATATGCGTCAGAGGATAGGCATGTATCCATCATTTTTCTATAAACCTGGGTATGGCACAGCTTTTGTGAAATTTCTTATTAATGAAATCATCAACAGGGGTGAAGATAAGGTAATACTTGAAGTAGCTAAAGACAACTTTGCGAAAAGGTTATATGAAAGCCTAGGGTTTAAATTGGAAATTCCCTGACAGTTTTATTGGTTTCTGATTTAGAGAAGTGGAAGGAGTATTATCAAAAGGCATTAGGTTGTGAAGTGCTACTCTTTCCAAAGCCCTTCTTTTAAACCTCTAACTTTTTATTATTCTATCCTTGTAACATTTTCCAGAGCATTAACGTCTAGGTTAAAAATAAAAGATATACGGAGGGTAACAAGATGAGAAATTTAATGAAAAAACCACTGATACTACTCATGTTAATCGCCATCTTCAGCATGGGTATTAGCGGTTCCGCTTTTGCTCATAAAGGGAACAATCAGAGTAAACAAAACGAGAAGGACAGCTTGAACGCGGCAACAGCAGTGACCATGATCGTAAAAGGCTTGGATTTAAACATCGACAATATTAAATTTATCAAGAAACCGGAGGCAAGCGACTATTTTACGAAGGTTAAAAACGACTCTTCATACGCGGAATACTTCATCATCGCTCAAATAAACGGGCTAGGAATTCCGAAAGACATTAATCCTTCCGCAAAAATCACCAGGGAGCAATTCGCCAAATGGCTATTTGGGGCATTAAGCCATAAGGGAAATTATTCATGGATCGAAATTTTCCAAAGCGTTTCGGATGCCGACCAAGTGACAAACGGGTACATGGACAGTATTCAGAAGTTACTCATTGCCAAGATCGTATCCCTAGACAGCAAGCAACGCTTCTATCCAAAGAGCTATATCACCCGCGCAGGAGCTGACGATATGATCAGCAAAACGTTAAAATTCATTAAAAACACAAAATCGGAAACACCTGATACTTCCGTTCTCAACCAAGTAAAAATCACTTCGGATAAAGAAACGGATTCTGTCACCCGAGTGATGTTATCCGTTCTGGTTCCTCACTCTGGATTTGGACTCGAGATCACGGGCATCCAATTCTCGAAAGGCGTAGCCACTATTCAATATAGAGTCCTGGAGCCTGATCCTGACAACATGTACTCCCAAGTCATCACTGAGTTGAAAGCCGTGACTTATATACCTTCGGACTACAAAGCTGTACTTGGGACAGTACAACCCACAGCTCCATTCCAAGGTTAATCCATTTATCATAATAATAAAAAAGACCATACTCTTTAACGGGCAAGTGGCGGGGCAAGTTTTGAGTTTTGAACAGTTCGGTGAACCAGAAGTCAGCTCTCAATATTTCTCAACTAATGGAGAGGTTAATACAAAGACAACAGCCAGCCGGCTCACGCCGGCTGGCTGTTCAGCTAACGGGGAACGATAGCTAACGGGCAGTAAAGTTCGATTAAAATTATTCATTCACTTGTTGACGTATTAGGTGCTGTAGTATGTTAACCTTGACTACGCTATTGAATGTAAATAATTAACAGAGAGGGTTGTCTATCAGATGAATATCGTTCGAAAACTTACAATAGAAGACGTAGATGCATTTACAGAAATTTCTTGTAATTCGTATCCATGGATTGGATATCAGGAAGATGACGTAAACAGGTTGAAAAGTTGGATTGAAAATAGTATTGAGCAGTTTCCTCAGCAAGATCTGTTTGGAGCTTATAGGGATAAACAACTTTTAGGCGGAATCTGTCTTTATGATTTTAAAATGAATGTTACATCGACAATTATGAGTGTAGGAGGAATTGGTTCAGTTGCGGTGGATTTACTGCATAAAAAGGAAGGAATAGCCAAAGAACTAATACAGTTCTCTTTCCAACGTTATAAGGAAAGCGGAGTGCCATTGGTCACACTATACCCATTTGATGCAGGATTTTATAAGAAAATGGGGTTCGGATATGGCAGTCAAATTAATCAATATAGAGTTAAAACAGTAGGTTTCCCTAGAGGTGATTCAAAGCAACATATTGAATTTTTACATAATGAAGACAGAAATGAGGTTCTAAATTGCTACAACAGTTTTTTTGAAAGGACAAACGGGTTAACTGAAAAGTTGGATAAAGGTCTGGGTGATCTGTTTGACTTTAGCGAGAATCGAATCGTGGGATATAGAAAAGATGGAAAAATTTTAGGATATCTGGCCTTTTCATTCCACACGCATTATCAGTACAAAAACGATCTAGTCATCAAAGAACTTGTTTACGAAACTCCTGATGTTCTTTTAGAATTCTGTACATTCCTTCATACACAATTTGATCAAGTAGAACGTGTAATAATAGAAACCCAGGATGAATATTTTCATTTTTTACTTTCAGATCCCTCACGAGGCACGTATGATTCATTTTTATCCAAATATCTCGAGACGAGTACAATAGGCATGGGAATTATGTACCGAGTAGTTGATATAAAAACACTATTCGATAAGTTAGTGAATCGTAACTTTGGAAATCAAAACTGTAAGATGAAAATCTCTATAGTTGATACTTTCTTCGAGTCAAATAATGGCAGTACAATAATACATTTTGTAAATGGATTTCCAACTATAACTGAGAACACTGATTACGATGTGGAAATTAGCATGGATGTCGCTGAGTTTTCTTCTCTAATTATGGGGGCAGTAGACTTTAAAACATTAATCCGTCTTGGATTAGCTAGGTTATCTGATAATACATATTTTGAATCAGTACAAAATGTGTTTAGAACAGAACAAAAACCAATGTGTCTTCTTCAATTTTGAACAAGGGTTCTGACCCGAGCGGTAATTGTTTTGGAGCAGTTGAATGTTATTACTAACGTCGTTTATATTAAACTCCCTCGGTAAAATTTAGTGTGCTCACGGATGCTCACTTATTCGGAATTCTGATACTGAAAACCCGTAACTTAATTCTTAGTTTGGTATTATCCCCTTCAAGTAGACACTCAAAAAAACCTCCATGTTAATATGGAGGTTGGAGTGACACTTGGAGGGGATATTTTTATGGCTAAAAAAGGACAAACATTCTATACGTATACAGAAGAATTCAAATTGAAGGCGGTCAGAGCGTATTTAGAGGGTCCATCGAGCTACAAGGTGGTAGCTGAACGAGAAGGGATTCGTAACTGTTCACAACTGAAGGTATGGGTAAAGAAATGGCAAAACGGGGAGTCATTCGATGAGCGGAAAGGTAACGGGCCAAATCCAATGAAGGGGCGTACTCGCACAGTCTTTGGCAGCGTTGAGGAAGAACGAGACTACCTGAAGGCGCAGGTGGATTATTTAAAAA
>NZ_MSZX01000025.1 GCF_002021565.1 Paenibacillus selenitireducens
STRCSSATNDATACTNTRYCHNAGCDCCGTTAGTTCAATCAACTTTCAATTTTTGGACTCTTTGGGTTCTCTAAATGATCCAAAAATTCCTGTAATAAGCCCAATTAACCCAAAAGTAAATCCATATCCAGAAGAACCTTCAAATGCCAATAAAACAATCACTCCGAACAGTATAATATGTACACCTAATAGTTGAACTTGAAGAGCACTTGGATTGATAAAGTCCAAAAATACAAATGCATAAAAGGCTGCAATAACTATTAGTGTTAGAGTGATTAAACACACAAATCCAAAACTATCCATCTCGGCCTCCTCTAAATTTCAATCATTTGCTTTCAACCACACCATTTCCCTCAGCAATATTCTTAAGTATATTCGCTTAAATTAACTTTTTTCGTACATATTGTATTTTTGAAATACCCTTAACCTCTACCACGTAATCCTGCCCGTTAGCGCAACGCGGCTGCCGATACATGCCGGCAGCCGCGTCTTAGTTTTTATTAAGCTATAGTGTCCCGTTAGGTTTACGCCAGCGCCCAGTCTACAACTTTATTATTACGGTCTAGTTCTTTATTGTTCAGTACTTCATTTTATCGAACACCAACAAATTTTTTGCATTTCTCCACCCCATGCGTTACTATTTTTATATTGACAAATTTGCAGGTCTATATAAGGAGGTTAACACGCTATGTGCCCCCGAACCAAAGAACAAAATGAGCTCATACGCATACAACGCAGAGAACAGATCCTGGACGTCGCCGCGCGCTCCTACTTTCGCACGGGCGGCAGCTTTGATATTCGCGACGTCGCCCGCGAGGCAGGGCTTGGTTACGGCACAGTATACCATTATTACCCCAACCGGCATTTATTAATAGAAGATGTGTTAGGAAGCGGCTTCGAGCGATGCGAGCAAGTTATCGCAAAATGGGCGAACATCAGCGGCAGCCCCCCGGATGACTGGCAGTTGTTGACGTATTGTAAAGCGCTGCTCCAGCTGTGGCAGTCGGACGCCCGCGCATATCTCGTCTACAAAATGGCGGCGGAACATTATGCAGGCTTGCCTGAAAGGGATCGACACCACGCCAAAAGAAAATTTATGGAACGGCTGTACGTTCCACTCCAATCTATCGCCCAGTGCGAAGACGGCAGCGTCGACCATATGCTTGCCGTGCTGGTCGGTTGCTGTGGGCTGCACTACTATGCGGGCAATTCCGACCTGGACGTCGATCGAATCGCCCGACTCGCTATGCAAGCTATTACGAAGGAGTTCTGATACGAACATGGTCATTTTAAAAAGCAAGCATGAAATTGAGGCTATCCGCAAGGCATGCCAAGTGGTGGCTGAATGCCATCGTACAATCGCCCCGCTTATCAAACCGGGTATTACCACCAACGAGATTGAGCGCATATTCGAGGACATTATGTTGAAGCACGGCGCAAAGCCATACCAGAAAGGCTATAAGGGCTATCAATATGCGACCTGTGCCTCCGCCAACGATGTGATCGCACATGGCTTCCCTAGCAATAAGCCACTTGAGGAAGGCGATATCGTGACGATCGACACGGTCGCTGAGCTCGATGGCTGGCTCGGCGATTCGGCCTGGAGTTATGCGGTCGGGCAGATCTCGCCGACGGCCGAGAAGTTGATGCGTGTCACGAAGGAATGTCTTGACCTGGGCATCGAGCAGGCGCAGCCCGGCAATCGACTCGGCGACGTGACGAGCGCGATTCAGCGGCATGCTGAATCACACGGTTTCGGCGTCGTGCGCGACCTTCTCGCCCATGGCATCGGCCGCAACCTGCACGAGGAGCCGACTTATATGCATGTCGGCAAGCCTGGAAAAGGCCTCCGTATCAAGGAAGGTATGGTGTTCACGATTGAGCCCATGATCACCGAAGGCACCTACTTCATGACAATCGATCCGGACGGCTGGACCGCACGGACGATGGACAACAAGCTCGCCGCCCAATACGAGCATACAATCGCTATCACGGCTGAAGGTCCACAAATTTTGACCGCGCAATAGAAAAATTAGAGGTCGACCAACGAAATAGTCGACTTCTTTTTTTCGTATTCGGCATAGCAGCTTTCTTTATTCGTTACAGGTGATCATGTAAATGATATCCCGTTCCCATCTTCAAGCCAAAGCAGGTTCGGGGACAGCGTGTCCATAGATCTGATGAGGTTTCTCGCTTGGACGCGATCATATTCAGTGCGAACAATTCATCTCAGGTGAACCGCACAACAAATTCGGAAACGCCGAGTGACTCGGACAATAAGCAGGTCAGTTGACGCAATACTGTTCTTCTGCAGGATACCACGGGTGCAGAGTATCATTAATCGAGCAATTTTTTGTTCTTTATTTCAACTGCGGTCCCATTCCGTTATCCTGCCCGATAGCGCAACGCGGCAGCCGATCCATGCCGGCAGCCGCGTTTTAATTAAGCTATAGTTCTCCGTTAGCTCAACGGCATCCACGATTTGACGCCAACTTCAATAAAAAAGAGAACGGGCCACCCGTGGCAGTCTGCTCCCTAATTATCTTGAATGCTCCTTACTTCGATATAAAGGAGTAATAGAACACCACTTCACTGCGACGGCCTTGATTTCAACGAGCAAAATGATGAAGCCTGCGCTTTGACAATGTGGAAGGCCCTTTACTTGATGATTTTATAGATCACTTTTTCCTTATAATGCATACAAAGATTAAGCTGCATTCCGCTTGTATGCGCGCATCGCAAATAGATATGCGACGATCATTATCCCTAAGCACCACGCTAATGCGACCCAGATATCATTGCCTACCGGTTGATTTGACAATAGTGCACGGATGGCCTCTACGATAGACGTCACCGGCTGGTTCTCGGCAAACGCGCGAACGGCTCTCGGCATCGACTCGGTCGGTACAAACGCCGAGCTGATAAACGGCAGGAAGATTAAAGGATAGGAAAAGGCGCTTGCTCCCTCCACCGTTTTTGCGGACAGTCCGGCAATGGCCGCGATCCAAGTCAAAGCCAGCGTAAACAGCACAAGTATACCGGCTACGGCAAGCCAAGACAGTACCCCTGCAGACGAACGAAAGCCCATAATGAGCGCTACGAGTATGATGACGACAACAGAAATGACGTTGGATACCACCGAGGTCAGCACGTGCCCCCACAGCACGGTGGAACGCGCAATCGGCATGGAGTGAAAACGCTCAATAATGCCCCGCTGCTTATCCAAGAACAGGCGGTAAGCCACGTAAGCCACCCCGCTGGCAATAGCCATAAGCAGTATACCAGGCAATAGGTAGTTCACATAGTTATCCGTACCGGTTTGGATTGCGCCGCCGAACACATAGACGAACAGCAGCATCATTGCAATCGGAGTGATGCAGACCGTGAAGATGGTGTCCATACTGCGGAAAATATGGCGCATGGAACGTCCGAGCATCACGCTCATGTCGCTGAAAAAATGGTTTTTTGCCGTCTCCATTTACATGGCCTCCTTTTTACCGATGATTGCGAGGAATATTTCCTCCAATGTCGGCTGTTTTTCAACATACTCCACCTTTGCGGATGGAAACAGCTTTTTCAGTTCCGAGAGCGTGCCGCCGGCGATAATCCTACCCTCGTGCAGAATGGCAATTTGGTCGGCAAGCTGCTCGGCTTCCTCTAAATACTGCGTGGTCAGGAATACTGTCGTGCCGCCGTTGGCAAGCTCCTTTATAATCTTCCAAACCTCGATACGTGCCTCGGGATCAAGCCCGGTGGTTGGCTCGTCGAGGAAAATGATCTGCGGTTTGCCCACAAGGCTCAAGGCGATGTCGAGCCTACGGCGCATACCACCTGAATAAGTAGATGGCTTACGGTCGGCCGCGTCAGTTAAGCCGAAACGTTTCAGCAAATCGTCCGCAACTTGACGCGGATGATCCAGATGCCGCAGCTTGGCAATCATGATCAGATTTTCCCGCCCGGTCAATATCTCGTCAACCGCGGCAAATTGCCCGGTCAAACTAATCGACTGCCGCACATGGTCCGGCTTTGACGCGACGTCGAATCCGTTTACGGTGGCGGTGCCTCTGTCTTGTTTGAGCAGCGTGGTGAGGATTCTGACAATCGTCGTCTTGCCCGCGCCGTTGGAGCCAAGCAGGGCGAAAATCTCACCTCGCTTCACTTCAAAATCGACGCCCTTTAGGACTTCTGTGTTCTTGAAAGACTTTCGCAGACCTTTCACTTCAATTGCTTTTTCCATCCCGCTATCCCCCTTTTACTTTTTTTTATCCGTAACCTTTTTCATGGCCTTGTTAACTTCTTGGCTAACAGATTCTTGATAGATGTCAGCGTAAGTTTTGGAATCTTTGATTAGATCGTCGCAGAAAGCTGCAACGTCACTGCCCGTCACATCGAGTACGCCTTTCCCCAAGGCCGCGCCCTCTTCAAAAAGATCGATAATCCCCGATAGCAAACCCGTACCTTCGGTTAGTTCAACAGGGCCAACCTTAAAGAGATATTTTTGAATCTCTTTATAAACAATCTGATAATCCCGTGGGAGCGCTTTGACACGCGCCACGTGTGCTCGCCACTCTTTTTTGCCTTCGATGATATCTCGAATTCTCATTTTATCCTCCTCCTATTTACTTAGTTTTTTAGCGATATTATTGTTGAGTTGCTCGCGCCACTTGTCGCGATAAGACTTTGCCCCTTCTTCGCCGGCCAGCGCCGAACAGAAGCCTTTGATATCGTCACCCAATACCTCTTGGACACTCTGACCGTCCGCCGCCGCTTCTTCAAGCAGGCCAAGCACACCGTCAAAAATTGGCATGAGGTTGCGACCGGTGAAATCTGAGTGCGGCCAAAGATTGGCATTAATTTTTTTCCATGCCGCTTGATAATCAGCCGGTAGCTTTTTTACTCGCGATTCAAAAGATTTGAATTCTTTAGTCATGTCACTGCCAGTGATCTTTTCCCAAAAATTCATTGTTTTTTCTCCTTTAACTCGTTAATTTTTGATGATACGAACCCCCATTTTTCCCAGAACCTCCGCAGTTCCTCGCGTCCCGCGTCATTGATCGCGAAAAACTTTCGCGGCGGTCCCATTTCGGAGGGCTTCTTGGTGATCTCCACCACCTTGTTTTTTTCAAGCCGGATCAGGATGGTGTACACCGTTCCCTCCACAACATCTGTGAAGCCAAGGGCGTTCAGCGTCCGCGTGATTTCGTAGCCGTAGGTTTCTTTGCGGCTTATTATTTCTAGGACACAGCCCTCAAGCACGCCTTTGAGCATTTCCGTTAAGTTCTCCAACACAATCACCCTTTACTATTCTGTACGACTGGTATGCAGTATTACTTACTACCGCTATAAAGTAACACGTAGTAGTTGGATTGTCAATAGCGTTATCGCTGACACGGATTTTATATTTTCAACTATCCTGCCAATTAGCACAACGCGGCTGCGGATCCATGCCGGCGGCCGCGTTTTAGATATTTATTAAGCTATCGTTCTCCGTTAGCTTAATGCTTCCAGCCTTCTTGCTCGTTCAAACGCTTTATGTAAAAACTCTTTAGCCGATAAATCCTCATAATCCCAATTCATGGCCTCTATTGCAGTCGCGCCAGAATAATCCGTTTCCGAAATTTTTTTCATGGTTGTAGACCAATCAATCGTACCGTCAAAGGGTAACCCATGTTGGGCATAACTTCCGTTATTATCATGTAAATGTATTGCCATCAACCGGGAACCGTACATGGATAATAAATCATTGCCCGGATAGTAGCGGTAGTGATGTCCACTGTCATAACAGAATCCGATACGCAGGGAATCCACTTGCTCCAGCACATACGCCAAATTGGTAAGATTCCATAAATTCTCTAGCGCAACATTGACACCAAGTTGTTCAGCTTTTTCAGTGATTCTCTTGATTCTATCCAGTCCCAATGTGTTACATGGATTGTCTTCGTTGGGCAGGTGCACCACCATTGTCGGAATCTCAAATTCGGCGCAATCTGCAACACATTGCAAATAGCAGTCGGTTACGGCTTCACCGTCCAGATTATCAAGCCAGAGTTTGTTTTCGTTTTGGACTGGTGTGTGGATATTTTCTATAAAAAGACCCGCTTCTCGCGCAATTTGCGGCCCTGTGCGGTAATCGTTCCGACCAAAGCAGTCACGACCAAAGCCATCGCTCCACCATAATAAAACGCCATCAAATCCAGCTTCTCTTATTAACTGATAACGTTCCTTAATCGGCAATTCATAGCCAAACCAATCATAAATAGTAATCATAAGTCGCTTCCTTTCTTGATTTTTCCGTCATAGCTTCTTCTTGCCCCAATTATAATGAGCGCCTTCAACTATCAAACTTTCTTTATGTATGATTTCTTTGAATCTCTTACTTCTATCGGATATCGTAAATTCTATGCACTACAATCCCAAACAAGATTATCTAACTCATAATAATTTATTCCATTCTTCTTTGATAACTCTTTTGCAATTTATGATTTAACGCTTCCGCAAGCTCCGATTATCCGATTATACGAAGTCTATCTCTACTTGTTGATTTAATAATTCCTCGTAAAATATCCGAGAAGCAGTAATATCTTCTACAAATAAAACGGATGAGACATATTTAATCATGTTCGCTTCCTCCATGATTTAATGTGGCTTGTCTTTAATATAAGATTTCGAGAGTATCGCCTAAACGTCTTATTTACGAACTTCGTAAATTCACCATGCTTTAAGGTATTCGTGAAACAATTCAACTATCCTGCCCATTCGTATTATGAGGTCACCAGATCTGGTAGACCTCATTTTTGTGTGGTCGTAAGATAGCGGTAGTCGGGGATCGAACGAATCTGCCCGTGGGAGCTGGATCCCGAATCACATGCGATAATGTGGACGACAAGAAGGTTAGGGGTTGCCGGTGAAAATTATTTTGGGAGTGATGAAATGAACCCTGTCATTGGTTTGGATGTATCTAAAGGTGAAAGTCATGCGCAAGCTTTACGAAAGGTGAAAACGGATGCTGCTGACGCATACCAGTTGGGGGAATTGTTCTACAAAGAAGAGCTGGAGCCTTACAAAAAACGTGGTCAATATCTGATGAATCTGCGTTACCTGACACGCCAACATGAGTCTCTAACGAGTATGTACGTACAAACAAAATTTCAGTTCCAAGCAGTGCTGGATCAGGTTTTCCCGGAGTATCATGGCGTGTTTGGTGACCTTTATTCGAAGGTGTCCCTTCGCTTTCTTGCATTATATCCAACGCCTCAAGCAGTGCTAGCGATGTCTGAGAAAGAAGTCATGGCTAACATTCAGCGCCTTGCAGAACATGTCAATCCTTCTTGTTGGTCGCTGGAAAGTGCACAAAAGCTAATGGTTGCAGCGGAGCGTAATCCCTTCAAGGAGACAGCTTTCCCAAGTCATTTAATCTCTCTGGAGCTAATCATTAATTTACTTCTTCAATACCAAGAGCATCTAGCGAAACTTGATAAATCGATAGAGGCCCTGGCTGAAGAATTAATAGAGTTTGATTTGATCCAATCGATACCCGGCATTGGTACTAAAGTTGCTGCAACAATTTTAGCTGAGATCGGAGAAACATTGTTGCTTACAAAGAACACGCGACACCAGCCCTCAAAAAATGTGCCCAAATCACAGGTATCGCCTTTCAATTTTGAACGCTTCTCCCATCTTTCACAAAGATCCTTTTCGCTGTGACTACTTTTTACGCGTACATCGGGCGTGGCTTAGCTTTGCTGATACAACGTAGCCGTCACCTTATCCTCTGCACAAACAAACATATAAAAAATACCTTCCCCTAAATTGTCGAAATCCGCCCAGTCCACCTGACCTATAAACCGCATGCGTTTGGCACAGCAAGGGCAAAACGGATAATCAGCATCCTGTACCCAGCTCGGGTGACCCCCGATCTGCGAATCCTGCTGAGACAAGGTCCAAATCGCAGCATAATACGGGGAGTGCGGCTCGGACGAAAGGGTTAACCTTGGTCCTGTCATGCCGCTGCTGTCCTCGGAATCAAAACTCGGCAAATACGCAGGTTTTTGGTTAAATCGGCTCCAGACCGGCACGCCCTGACGATCCAGCTCCACGTAAATGGTGCTGAAGCATCCGCAGCGCTCACAGGTTTCCACTTGCAGGCGTTCCAGCGGCAGGCCGAGATACGCCAGGGAAGGATGGGATGTGTCCGCATCCAACAGGATGGTCAGCTTACCATCGCACCATGGGCAATTGGAGGCGCTTATTTTCAGGAAACGGGCATTGGACGCTGCAGTTGCAGCATCACGCTGCTCACCTGTTGCCCTAATCGCATAGCTCAGGCCATGGGTCAAATCGCGCCTTTCCCCGTCCGATGTGAGCTCCCAGCCCCCCTCAAGGGCATAAATTTCAGGACCGACGAACAATTGCTCCGCCCACTCCGGTGGATGTAATCGCCATTCCCGAATCCGGCTGATAACCACGGGATCTCCAATCCAGCTCAAAATTAGCAGAAGATGATTGCGGTTATCGTCGTCCCATTCCACCTGCTGCAGCAGACGGTCCCGGATGTCAGGTGGGGCATCCTTGAATAATATGCCGGAATGGTACATGCCGTGTTCCATGAGCTCGGGCAGAACTTCGACGATATAATCATTCCGGTAACACACTAGCGATAATAATATAGGGTCAGCTTCGTTCTTATCACCGGCAGCCAAAAGCTCCAGCGCATACTTCAGCATTCGGCCCGCCTCTTCAGCCGTTAAGGATACGTACATCTGCTCTTTGCTTAACGGGTACGGAACATATTGAATCAGCGGGTCATGCTGCCTCGGTGTATGCATTACCTTCAGAATTTCTACCGGATCCGTCAAGTCCTCATATAAGTTCACCGTTTTGCGATGCTGCTCAATATAGGCTTGCCGTTTCTGCCGTTCCTGCTCTTGATGGCAGGGCATGCAGTAACCGCCTGTTTTGGCGGCCGTGGTCGGCAGGATTGTTGCCCTGCAGCCTTCCGTTTTGCATGGAATACGTTCCGTCACGGCTACTCACCTCCGTTATGATGTTCTTTCATTTATAGATTCATTTTGGGAAGTTTCCTTGCAAGTAGGAATCCCATAGGTTATTGATAAATTCAATATCGATCTTGTTTTCAAACGCCTTGGAAATTAGATCAAAGTCGTCCGACGTATACCCCGCCAGTTCTGAATTCTGAGTTATCCGAAAAGTTTGCTTAAACGCAAATTCCCTAATTTCTCTGATCACTTTATTTTCAGAGGGATCCATTTCAATCATTTTTTCGTAGCTAGGATTCCATGCCATGTCAAATTCAACAGCATCCCTGGCGTCTAATTCAGCATCCCAATCGATAATATCTCACTCGCTGTTATCAACGGAACCATGCCTCCTTCCATAATCAGGAGCCGATATACAGCTTACGCTCTGAGAAGATCGCCGAATACCCGAGCCTATACAGCTCGAAATACGGTGCGAGCGGGTCACCCTTAAGTCCGTAGCGGTGCCACTGCAAATAATAGGAAATCCAGTAATCGCAGGCAATCGAGTAATAGGCCTCATCCAGAATCTCAATAGGTTCATCATAATTCTTGTGCTCATGAACAACTTCAAACAGTGCCTCATAAACATCGGGATCGTAGGATTCACGGATGGTGTCTATTTTATCATGTGGCAGGAGTTGAACTTCTTCGATTCCAGTCAGGTATGCCGCCGCTTCCGCCGCACCATCCCATTCAGCAAACTCGTCTAGCAATTGCTTCAGCCCTTTAATAAGCTGCTCGCCATACCCTTTCAACACGTCTTCAGGCACCTCATCAGCTTTGCTGTTGAAATAACCTGGCACCGTATCTCCGCTAAAATCATCCGGGTCCAGCATCTCATATATCCGGACAATCCGCTGCATATAAGCTTCTCCATCTTCAAGCGGCTCAAAAGTGGCTTCCACCCCTTTTCCAATAGGCATATACATTTGAAAATATCCATACAGCGTATCTTCTTCAATGACTACGTCATCAGAATCTGCTTCTTCATCCATAAGACTGAGCAGATACCTTGCGTACATCTGCTTCTCCATATGTACCCTCTCCTTCTCGCAAAGTATCGGAGTTTTTTGGTCCTATTTTTCCATATAGGACCGGATAGTGCTTACTGCTTTTCTCATATCCCCTAGGTAGGTATATCCAAACTCTTCTTTCAACGTCTAACTGAGGTATGTAAAAGTTATCAATGATCCTCACATCACCCGTAATGGTGTGACCTTCTGCCGGAGAAAATACGCTTCTCCAAGGTTTAGCCATGATCGTTTTCATTTAATACTTCCCCTGAATAATTCCATTTGATCCTCAACCAAATTGTACTACATATTGAAACTAAACTGCCCGTTAGTATAACGAAAAATCGACTACTTACACTAAGTGCACAATAGATCCAAAGTCATCTAATCTGAAAATACCATCCTCGCAATTTACTTTTGTTATTGAACACTCCTTGATCAATGAACTTTGCTCGATTATAAAATTGGGGCGTCTCTTTCGCAATTCCTCCTCCGAGATTACATTTACCAAGAAATCAGTTATTAACCCTCCGTGGGTAACAATGATGATGTTATCCTGCGGATGTTCCTTTGCCAATTCTATTAAACACGAAGATAAACGCTCACCTGCTACTCTTGCCGAATCACCTGCTGGCGGGGAAAAGTCACGATCATGTGTGCATCGCTCCCATATCTCAACAAACTCCTCAAATGTTTGACCAGGTATGTCACCCCAGTTGGTACGTTCTCGCAAACGACTATTCTCAAAAATTGTAGTGAATGATTCTTTTGCGATGATTAAGGCTGTTTCTTTAGCCCTCTTAAGTGGACTACTAAAGATTTTTGTTATCGGCATTTCACGAAAATGTCGTGCAGTCGCTTGAGCTTGTACTATGCCTTCAGACGATATTGCGACATCTCCAATTCCCTTTTCTTTTTTAGCATGTCTGACGAGATAGAAGTTTGTACTCATGGCATCAACTCCTTTAGTTAAATTATATGAATTTAATGTTTGTCTAATTTGATTTTCATCTAACTTCATTATATTTCCATCAATATACAGATACAAGAATATATTGAAGATAACTGCCCGTTAGCTTAATAAAAAGTTCATACTTTTGCTTTTAGAACAAGTCATAGACGATCTTACCCTCAATGAAATTCTTACACAAAGTATCGCAGATTCTAACAGCATTGGCTTTAATCCATCCGTTGCTATTAGCATCTCAAATGAAAAAACAGTAGCTGATGAATATCGACTATCACATAAGAAATATACCATTCCATTATTTCGGACTTTCAATGTGCTAAATTTATTATGTATCCTACTCCTCTCATTTCATGGCACTAACCAGTATTCTTATCATGCCACTTCTTGAGGGCATTTATCTTCTAGGGAACCTTTTCGAACCCATATTAGTCTTACATATGAAAATACACCAAATGAGGAGGTGCTAGAGAATTGAACGATCGGGAAATGTTCGAGACTTACAAAGACCAAGTCTATCGACTCTGTAGGTACATGCTGAATCATCGGTCTGATGCTGAGGACGTCTGCCAAGAAGTATTCTTCAAGGCGATGATCGTAGATCGGACCACGATCAAAGACATAAAGCCCTGGCTGATGCAAATCACTGTGAACGAATGCAATACGGTCTTGAAACGTCGTCAGAACGGAAGACGGAAAGAGAAATTATCCTTCCTGCTCTCGCTGTCCCGTCCATCCGTGAAAATCGAAGAGCAATACGAGCAAGCAGAGACAGCCGATGAATTCAGCACCATACTAAGCAAGATGCCTGACAAGCTCCGCATTGCGATTGTGCTCCGATTCTCAAGCGACATGAGTATCGCAGAGACAGCGCAAGTGCTCCAAGTTGCTGAAGGCACAGTCAAATCACGCGTCAACCGTGGACTACACATGCTGCGCAGCATGATGAATGAATCCCCGAATCTCATGAGCGAAGGAGATGTATGGCCATGTACCCCATCCGTGAAAACGAAATGAAAGAAAGACTTCAACAAAGTGATGAGCAAACACCGGATTATGAGACGATGTGGAGTCATATCGAACGGAGAGTCGCAGCGCATAAAGCCCACCACACACATCCATCCACTGCACGAAGATCTGCATCGAGAAAATGGGCGCCTGCCGCCATCGTCCTAGCCTGCTGCTTGACGATATCCGTCCCTGTCTTCGCAGGTGTGAAGATCAATTGGAACAATCTGTTCGGCACGCAAATCGTGCATACAGCCCTGGAGAATGGCATCGGGCAGCAATATGATCTAAGTAAGACCCAGAGCGGCGTGACGATGAATCTCCATGGGGTCGTTACCGACAATGACCAGATGAAAATTCTCGTATCCTTGGATGTTCCGAATATGCCGGAATTTGAAGCCGTGGCTATGGAGTCCACACTATTGTCCGAGGATGGGAAAGACGCGAAACCGATCTACGGCTATTACTCAAAAGACAAAGACAGTGGCAAGCTGCTCGGGATGTATACGCTGGATGATACGCTGAAAGAGAAGCGGAAGGATTATCATTTGAACGCCAAAGACCTGGTGTTCTACCAAAGTGCCTCCATCCCCGTGAGATGGAAAGGAGAACTGAAGCAGAAGTTAGACCTGTCATCTAAGGAATATCCCGGGCTTACGGTTCAATCGATCATTCAAGATCACGATAAGGTGGCGATACGTTACACGATCACAACGGCAATTCCACGAGATCAAGCCAACCGAAGAGATCCGAATTTAGAAATAACTTTTCAAGGGAAAGTGGTGAAAGCAGTATCACGAACCCTACTTCCTTCCGAAGGTAATGAAATGCTTATGGAGAATGTCTATCCAATAAGCGAGGATCAGCTAGAAAATGCATCATGGGGATTGTCTTACCTGTCAGATGTACAGCGCATCGATGGCACTTGGGATTTCCATTACACGGCGGATGGCAAAAAAGCAAACGAAGCCATTCATACGCAGCCGCTTACTCCGGATGCTAAGCTGATAGAACATTCCGCTATATCGCTGCAAAAGCTTATCGTTGCACCCCTTAGCATTAAAATTCCATTCGAACGGGTCGGAGAACCAAACCTATGGGCCAATCTAGGGGACGTCTCTTTCAACAAAATAGCCCTCCAAGTCGGCGATCAAACGATTGATGGGTGGTATCAAACGACTCAAAATGAACGTAATGAGAGGAATGGAGAATACTTCAGATTCGATACACCAGGATGGTATCAAGAATGGTCCGGTGTGCCGATGAAGCTTATTCTTAAGGATCCTATTGTCCTTAAAAGGGATACATCAAAGAATTGGATTACCCTTCAGACGCCGGGCAAAACAAAGCAGCACGCTGCTGTACAACTGCCTGAAGGCTTCGACATCCAGTATACCTATTACTTCGAGGGGGATGACCTCGTCGTTGAGTCTGATTCCTCATCACCGATATTCTATGCACTTAGTCAGAGTGTCCTACGGTTGAATGGTGACGACAAACAGATCCTTCCGGAATATCGCCCCTCTGGACCGAACGCCATTGGCAAAAAAATTGAACATTACAAAGATATCCCACGCGATGCCGCCATCGAAATCAATCCGGGCATCTATCTTTACCGAGATCCGAGCCGAGAAGCAACAATCCAGATTCAACCGTAACGCAAAAAGGCTGCCGATGGCAGCTGGAGGTCCCCCGTTGAGAGACGATTATAAAAGTGCAAAGATCGAGATCAAAAGATCCAATTCATTGGTTCTCACGCAATTCCGTCGTCTTGATGGTTGTGCCGAGTGTGGTTAATCGATACAGACCGAAAACAACTGGATTAGCTTGCACCAATCCTTCACGCAAAAGGTCTTTGAGTGACTGATTTACGTCGGATGGATTCTCCGATGCTTTCGGAAGCTGACCAGCAATCTGCGCTGGTGTCTGCCATTCTTTGGTTAATGCCAATAATACCGATTGTTGCAGTAGAGTCAAGTTCATGCTTTCTTCCTCCTTTTTGTTGCCTACAATACGGAAAGGCAGCCGATAATATTGGCTGCCTTTTCCTGATGGTTATTGCGGTATCGTGTCGCGTTAGTTGAAAAAGCAAATCATAAATATTTTTTGAACCCTTTACTGGCTGAACCACTGTATCCTTCTTTTTCAAAGAATTGATGTGCTCTTTGGCGTGATGAATTACTTAAAAGCATAATCTTATGACAATCAATTGATTTGCAGTAATCCTCAACATATTGTAGAAGTTTTTGTCCAATATTTCTGTTCCTATGATTTTCATGAACAATCACATTCTCTACCACTCCATATGGTCTAAAACCATGCAAAGCCTGCAAACATATGTTTAATGTAACCGTTCCTAATATTTGTCCATACTCCTCGTATACAAGTAAAAAATTGTTTGAATCCCTTCTAATAGTCTCAATTTGTGCTCCGAAAACATTCATTTTCTTACTGTTTGGTACTAACATTCTATAGAGCTCGAATATTTGATCTTTATCTGATATTTCAGCTTCTCGAATCATAAGATTTCGACTCCTTTTTAACTGGATCAATACATGGTATTCGCCTTCTATAGTTTGTTTCCTTTATTTGTAACCTCCCTGCCCGTTACCCAAATGCTATTGGGAGGGCAATTGCTACAATAAACCTCCATATTTAAAAGACTGACGTATATCAATGATCTGGCGATTGATGGCTGGCCAACTGTGACCAAACCCCAATATTATCTGGATCTCATGCATCGCGGTCAAAGGCGAGAACAAGGTAAGTAGTAAGGTTGATGATTCAACTCAACTATTTCTTTCATGCTGGAAAATAATATCCAATGATTTGATAAAGAATGACCTGCAGTTGTGCATTTTTTCTATGACACAAATGTTCCTGGATAAAAAAAGAAAGGAACGATTTCTCTGGGGTGTGAAACATTTCTAAATGTTGATTCGTATATATTGATGTTAAAAATTAGATATGAATGGAGGAACTATGGTGAGAAAATGTTATTCGTTGCTTATTTCCGCATTTCTACTGTCGGTTCTTGTAGTTGCGCCCACAACGATATTCGCCGCAGCACCGGCAACATCGTTTAACGTCTATATGAATGGGAAGCAACTGGAGGATGTGCTAATGTTGCAGGGGCGCACACTTGTGCCGTTGACTGCCTTCGATGATCCGGCTCGGCTTAGTTATACCTATGATGCCAATTCGAAGACTGTCAACATTACAAACAAGGTCAACAAAGTGAGCATCCAATTAAGTGGCGGGGCGCAGGAAGCAATTATGAACGGGAAGAAAGTAAAGCTTGATGCGCAAGTAACCTTTAAGGGTGACCGTACCTTTGTGCCGTTGCGTTTCTTGTCTGAGAATCTGGGAGGGAGTGTTAGTTATGACAAAGAGGGCAAAAAAGTCGTGGTTCGCACCCCTTCAGAGCAAGAACGATTCAAAACATTGATGAGCGGAGACTTGACGGAGGCACGCAAAATTGCCATTAAGCTTCCTGTCATATACGGGAAGGACGCTCTTCAACCACAGGGCGAAGGATTTTCAATCCAATATACGTTTCCTAAGGGAGAAACTCTTCGTTATTATCAACAATATAAAGGGCTAGTTAATTATGTCGAAATTAATGCTGATGGACTTGCAGAAATAAAATGGCAAGGGGATGAACCTCAATCCGGTATAGAGCACCGCGAGAAAGGGAACAAACCAGCCGATCTAGGTGAAGCCGTCTATTTCATTGATAACGTAATGTCCGATTACACGTACTATGGTACGATTGACAAATTGGGAAAGTCGACCGAACTAGGGCAACTCGACCGATCGGAGGAAAACAATAAAGGCAAAGTAATTGTCCCAATCGACGAAGAAAAAAGAATCGATGCAAGTAAAGACTAGATTACATATTTCATCTGTCAGCATGCCAGCCCCCGACTGTAAGAGTCGAGGGTTTTTCTTATTGACTATTCATTATACAGCTATAAGGAAACTGGTATTATGTTGAATCGCCGAAGGCTCCCTAATTTTCAGGAAAGACTCATTTTCTTATCATACTACTTATCCAACAACTGATAATATTTTTCGATATGCCCTCTAGGTGGTTACCATGAATGACTATATCTGCAAAATTTTTAGTGCGCAGTACAAATTCTATTTCTCTATGTTTTGCAGCATCTAGGTAATATGTTGCAACTTCCTCAAAACCCACGCCCCAATTTTTCATATTTCTACTTATCCTTCGATACATGCGTTCATCTGAATCAAGATCAACAAAGATCTTTACATCTAACATTTTTCTTAACTCTTCAAAGTAAAGTGTGAAAATGCCTTCTAAGATAACTACTTCAGGAGGATTTTCAGCACTCAGTAAGTTGTTTAAGTATTCCATTAACTTGTTATAGTCTAATGCATCTGGATGATTAAAATCGTCGTATTCCACATTTGATACAGGCGATATCATCTTTGGCAAATCCTTTTTATAGAAATCGTCCGTTGAGACAACATCTACTTGATAATCTTTAAGTTCTTTAGCTATAATATCGCAGTAAGTTGACTTTCCGCTGCCCGAACCACCTGCAATTCCTACAATAATAGGTTTCAATTTTGCCAGCTCCTCTTTTTGTATTTGAAACTTCCCTCAGCATAGGGATAATATTCCACTAACTGCAGGGAAATCCTTCTTACACCATTATCCTGTCCGTTAGCTTAAAAAATGAGCAGACTGCGGTAGCCTGCTCAACAATAAATTTTATGCAACTATTGTGTCCCGTTAGCGCAATGTAGTACGACGGGAGCCCGATGAGAAACACACACGTGTTGCATGGAGTAAAAAAGTTATTTTTTCTTTACTGGTATCCAAATCTCCCCAGTAACATACCCTGCCGTTCCATAATACATTTCGAAGCTAGGGCCTTCAACCTGTTCGTATTCCGATGTCGGAAACCATTCGGAATAAATCCGTCCCCATAACTTTATTAAATCACATTGCGGTTCCGGGAAAATCGCCCACGTTAATGCCGGGACAGAAAGTTTTGTAAATCTCTCCGGAATTTCAAGCCCTTTTGGCAAAAAATAACTCACCATGTATTTAAAAGATGTTCCAGTATGATCATATAAGGCAGCGTGCAAGATGGTGTTACTAAAACGTCCCAGTAATCCATTCATCCCTTCAACACTGCCATCTACATCACATTGTTGGCGGAATTGAGCAACTTCAGCATATACTTTTTGGGGATCGGAATTGACCAGACCGTAAGCTCCAAACATCTCAAAAGGCCCTTTTGATTCGATGCGGTAATTCATTTCGATATCTCCTTTTATTGAAATATGAAAGGACATTCGAGGATAGGCTTTTAGAGAAACGCCTTTATCGCGCGCAGATATTGGCATGATCCCATGAAGATTCTTAAACGCCCGTGCAAACGCTTCTGGCGAATTATATCCATATTTCATAGCTACATCAATAACCTTGGCATCTGTTGTCTGCAGTTCAAATGCTGCCAATGTCAACCGTCGACGTCGAATGTACTCAGATAACGATACTCCAGTAATAAACGGAAACATTCTTTGAAAATGGTAAGTAGAGCAACAGGCATTCTGAGCTATTTCATCATATGAGATATTGTCCGCTAGGTTTGTTTCAATATATTCCATGGCGCTATTCATCCTGTCCAACCAATCCATCGTTTTCCCTCCCTTCAAGATAAATTTTATCGCAGATAAAAAATGAATACCGTGCATTTTCTGCACGAAAATGTCAGCATGTCGATGATAATATAATTCTCCCTCTATTGGTAGTAACATTGAGCTATGCTGCCCGTTACTTCAATAAGAAAAGAGGAGCCACATCGCTGCAAGCTCCTCCGCTATCGTGTCCCGTTAGTGTAAAAACAACTTCATTTCCTTAGCGTTAAAGAATGACCTAGAAACCAGGTATATAATTCCGGATTATCGTATGTTTCTGTCCAGGAGTTATGATTCATCTCAGGATAAATTGTGAATGAGACATTTCCATCATTTGCCCGAAGTACGTCTACCATTTTTTTTGATTCAGCAATAGGAACTACATCATCCTTCGCGCCATGGAATGCCCAGGTGGGCGTTCCTATTAGTTCATTTATCCGGTTGGGGTTACCTCCACCACATATTGGAGCGATAGCCGCGAACCTTCCTGGATACTCTGCTGCTAAGTGCCACGTCCCATAACCACCCATGCTTAGCCCCGTCAAGTATAACCGATCCGGATCTACGTTGTAGTTTGCAATGATCTCATCTACTAATGCCATCAATCCGTCTTGTTCAGCATTCCAAAAAGAATCCTCCGGGCATTGAGGGGAAATCGTAATGAATGGAAAAGAAGGATCGCGTTCTGCTATCATAGGAATTCCATGTACTTTTACTAACTCCAGATCATCTCCACGTTCACCTGCCCCGTGAAGAAATAAGATTAATGGCCACTTGATTGAGGATTTTTTTCATAATGATCTGGCAAATGTAAGAGGTATTTCATCCGCACTTTTTTTGTTATTTCTTTTTCCAATTTATTTGCGGTTTGACTCATTGTATCTCCCTCACTTTTGTGATATTTCCCATAGGGGTAAAAATAGAATTCCCCATATTTCCCGAAATTCCTTCAGTTGTATTTTAGTTTTAAACTGAACAGACTGCCAAAAAGTCTTTACATTCTGTTCCTGGTCATAATGTTGAGCTCTTGTGTCCCGTTAGCTTAAAGATCTTCTCGGTTTTTCTTAATTTCTAAATACCACTCGCTTAAATAAGGTACATATGAAAGTTGCATCGGTGTATCATCGAGCATCGAAATATATTCAAGCTCGTTACCATCGGGATCATCAAAATAAAAAGCAGCGGCAGGCATCCATGTATGTACGATCGGCTCTTCGGTTCCACGACCAAATACTGGCTTAATACTAATACTTCTCTCTCTTAAATACTGGGGGGCAAGGATTAAATCTTCATAATTTACATTGAAAGCGAAATGACGAATCTTCATATCCTCTTCTTTGACTTTCCAGAGTCCAAGCATATGTTTTTTCTCATCTGTAATCCATAAAAAAGCTACATTTTCATAACGGACCTCTAGCTTCAATCCAAGTGATTCGTAAAACGAGATGGAGATATCCATATCACGAATTAATAAATGAGTTTCAAATAATCCTTTTATCATATTTATTTCCCCTCACTAAATAGCTTCAGTCATAACTTTATCTACATATTATTGTGTAATCCTGCCCGTTAGTGCAACGCGGCTGCCGATCCATGCCGGCAGCCGCGTTTTAATTAAGCTATAGTGTCCCGTTAGTTCAATGCCAATCCCATTCCGAGTAATGGTGATTATTAGGCCCTGTTAGAGCCTCGCGAACGTGATGTAATCGACTTGGACAGGCTCTGCCGATTCGATCCGAAGTGCCTGGTTGATCTGTCCCCGGTGATATTGCCCATGTAAGAGGACCTGCGACAGGATGTCCCGGACGGACGTTCGGAACGGAACCCCGCTCTGGTTCGCATAGTCGATCATCTCGTCCAACTCGGATTCCTCGAGCCCTTCGATATAGACGCGATATTGCTCGGCGTTTTCTTCGAACATCGTCCGGATTGCCGTCAGGTCTTCCGCTTCCTCCCACAACGAATATTGCGCGCTGCCCTTGCCCTGCAATCGGGACAGCCAGACTCGTTCCGCGACCGCGACGTGCCGAACCAGCTTCAGAAGGTCCTTGTTCTTCGTCTCACTCTCCTCGAGCGCGTCCAAGATGCGTGCGTTCGCCCAGTACAGGTGGTCCATCATGCACTTGATCGTCTTCATTTCGGTTTCCCCCTCTTCGTCTCATCGATAACTTGAACCTACTGTTATCCGTTAGTTTAATCATTTGAATATTTTGCTCAACTAATCTGCTCGTTACTTCAATAGAAAAAGGAGCGGCTGTCGCAGCACGCTACTCCACGCTAACGTGTTCCGTTAGTTGAGTGAACCTTGTTTATAAAAATTATTCCCTTGCCTGTCCAATGTTCTGTTATAACATCATGTTCATTATAAATGCCATGTGTATATTCATTGATTGTATTTCTCCAGAATTCTTGTGAGGCAGAATTATTCCCATGTTGAAGTACTTCCCAGCTACCTACATGTTTATCAAACACATGCTTTGCTGCACGTTCTCCAATTCCTTTTCTTCGGTATTTACGCATGATAAAAAATTCTGATATGGATCTAGAATTATCGCCGTGTAAAATGTAACAATGATCATTAACTAGTACAAATCCAGCATATTGGCCATCAACCTTGACAAAATATGCTTGTCTCTTATCTTCTGTCCAGTAATGGTCAAAGTACTTGTAGCCATAAAACCCATGTTCATTTATATCTGCATCGTTGAATTCGCTGAAATCATATTCATAAAATTCAATTAATTGTCTTAATATTGACTTTTGACTTTCTGCTACTTCCACTATTTCTATAAAATAGTCCATCTATTTCACCTACTTCTTTAGATTGGTACATATGTCAGATAACGTCTTTATTACGAACTGAATAATGCCCATATGTAGATTATTCGCGAAATTATTGAATTAACCTGCCCGTTAGCGCAACGCGGCTGCCGATCCATGCCGGCAGCCGCGTCTTAGTTATTTATGCTATCGTGTCTCGTTAGTTCAATAGCAAAATCTATATTTGAATCACACTGATCATATTCCCGTTATTATCGGTAAGATCAAATCGCCTAGGTTCACCATTTCTTATCTCGGACACTTCTACTCCGAGTTGCCCAAGTCTCGCCCTAACTTCATCTGCATTTTTCACAACATAATTGAAAGGGGTGTACTTATTAATAGGTTCAAAATCCGGGATTTGCACTAAATGAAACCCGCAATTTGCTGCAATTGCTAGTCCAGCCATTCTTTCATTGCTCCAGCGAAGACCAAAACCAAACACTTTTTGATACCATTCCAATGACTCCTGAAGATTCCTTACAGGTAGAAAAACCGCATCAATCCGGTCAACAAAACGTTCAACAACTTGTTCACTCATTGGGAAACCACCTTTGTTATGATATGTTTCCCTTTTATAATACAGAACGTTTGTTCCTTTGTAAATATATTCATCTTTTAACAATTCTGCCCGTTAATTTAATAGGCTGCCATTATTATGGCAGCCTATTGGAAATTGAACTATCGTTTCCGTTGTGTAATAAATATCCGTAAAGAGTCAGAATCTTAAGCAGTTAAAAAAGCTAAACAACCTCAGCCCAGTAGAATACCGAGCGGAGGCTGTGGCTTAAAGATGTCTACTTGACGGGGGGGAACTTCATTCAGCGGCAGCCACAATGTTATGGTTGTTGAGCTCTTAATCCTGGGATGGATCCTCATCCATGACGACGGCTGAATCAAATACACTATCCTGCGGAACGCTCGTTAGATCTAGCTTTTGCTTCACCTGGTAGTTGATATTCCAATACCAGGCCTCAAAGGAGTCATCCAACTGCTCTTCTCGATTACGATCCTCGTTCACATCCGAATCAACTTCGATTTTATTACCTAATACCCCGTAATCGTCTTTGGGATGGATCATATTTTACTTCAGCTCCTTCGTATACGGATTGAATTAAAATTCCCTGTAAAACCAATTTTATACATGGTATTGCTTTTCCAGCTTCGGCGAATAAATTACTGTAAATCAGCATTTTTCTACCAAACCTGCTTTTGTTGTTACGTTATCCTGCCCGTTAGCAGGGAAAAGACAGCCGATAATCTTAGCTGCCTTTTTCTAATTGTTATTGCGGTATACTGTCTCGTTAGTTCAATAACAGCCAATTATAATTTTTTCTTTTGTATTCTTTCAATAAATATCCAAGTGTGATAAATTAACCAAAAAACAATAGGAACTAATAACACATAAGGTCTCTTATTTGCTGGAAGAAAGTAAAATAAATATAGCCCAATTATTAGTATTGGCGGCATTAAAATAAAATATTTCCAAGCCCCCAAAATTCATAATTATATTCATTTGGATGCTGTATAAGTGCTTAGAACGATCGATCCGGGCCTTAAGCTGTCCCGATTTAGCGGACTTATCCAGTAAGCCACCCTGCCTCTAGGATTACTTTTTTTAAAGCCTCGAAGCAGGAATCGCCGAAACCCACGGTTGTTTTTCAGTTGTCCGAACACGCTCTCTTGTTCAATCATGCGCCGCACTGACAGTGCGTAGCCTTGATCACTTCGAAGTTTTCCCCTTGCTTTCATAGCAAAATACTAATTTCTGACCGACTGCACATGTCCATGTATCTTCGGTTTCATCATACGTCCAATTGTCGATCTTGCTAATGTCGTTTTTCCACGCTTTCGATTTCTCTGTGTGATAAGTACCAAAGGATGGTTTCTTTTTGTGTTTCCAAACAAAAAAAACGAGGCTGTCCCTAGGTCTTTTCAGACCTTATGGGACAACCCCTTAGTTCATGATCTTCGAGAATGAATCTCGCACATGTCATTGCAAAGACTACTACTTGATTAACTCTAGCGGTACAGGAATGAATTTCTCAACTGTCTCCCCATCCAGCACTTTCTTCGCTGTTTCAATCCCCATACTGCCGATTAATTCCGGTTTTTGCGCGACAGTAGCCGACATCTCTTTGCTATTCACCGCTGCAATCGCATCGCTCGTCGCATCAAAGCCGATGACTTTAACATCTTTTAACCCCGCGGCTTTAATGGCTTGCAGCGCTCCGAGCGCCATTTCATCATTTTGGGCAAACACACCTTTAATGTCCTTGTTGCCTTGAAGGATATTCTCCATAACAGACAAGCCTTGTGCGCGGTCAAAATTAGCCGTTTGCTTGGCTACAACCTTCAGATCGCTGCCAATTGCTTTCTCGAAACCTGCGCCTCTTTCACGAGCGGCAGAAGATCCCGGTACGCCTTCCAATTGGACAATGTTAGCGCCTTTGCCCACCAATTCAAGCATATATTGTCCAGCTAGTTCTCCGCCCGCCGTATTATCGGATGCAATATGCGACACAACCTCTCCGCCATTGGCACTGCGATCGAGCGTGATGACTGGAATCGCCGCTTTGTTCGCGGACTTGATGATCGAGGTTACCGCATCCGAATCCGTCGGGTTAATGAGCAGCAAGCCAACTTTTTTCTGAATCAAATCCTCCACATCACTCGCTTGCTTCGCGGCATCATTCTGCGCATCGACCACGACAAGCTCCATGCCGAGTTCCTTCGCCTTCTTCTCAGCGCCTTCTTTCAATGTGACAAAAAACGGATTGTTCAACGTAGACACCGAAAGACCGATTTTTTTCGAAGGTGCTGCACCGCTTTCTTTTCCATCCGTATTTGTTTTCTCGCCCGGTGCCGTTGTCGAACATCCTGCAATTAGGAACATAACCATGACTGTCGCAAGCAATAAAGAACTAAATTTTTTCATATGAAATTCCTCCTCAAATATATTTTGTTACGCCGCTTTCTTTCGATCAATCAACACCGCCAGCAAGATGACGGCACCTTTGACGACCTGTTGGAAAAATGAGGACACCCCTAACAAATTCAGACCGTTATTCAGCACACCAATAATGAGAGCACCTACCAACGTACCGACGATCCAGCCTTTACCTCCCGACAAGCTTGTCCCGCCTAACACAACCGCTGCGATGGCATCAAGCTCATATGATCCTCCTGCAGTCGGTTGAGCGGAGTTCAATCTCGAGGTAAGGACAATCCCTGCAAGTGCAGCAAGCAATCCTGACAACGAATAGACCCATACTTTTATCTTGGTTACTTTAACGCCAGCTAACCTGGATGCTTCTTCATTCCCCCCAATGGCATACGTTTGGCGGCCAAACGTCGTTTTCCGCAGTATAAAATATAAGATGAAAAATGCGATAAGCATCGTGATCACCGGAACCGGGATGCCTAAGAAATAACCTTGTCCAAACATCATGAAACCTGCATTGTCATCAAACCCCGTAATCGGCTTTCCGTCCATGTACACTAACGTTAATCCCCGATAAATGGTCATCGTAGCCAACGTCGCAATAAATGGGGCTACTTTCCCTTTCGTGATGACAAGACCGTTAATCGCCCCCATGACCGTACCTGCTGCCAGCCCAAGGAATACCGCTAGAATCGTGGGCATCCCCGAGACCATACTGCCCGCAACAATCGAGCTCGATAGTGCGAAAATCGAACCGACAGACAAGTCAATGCCTCCTGTGAGAATAACGAACGTCATCCCGAAAGCAATAAGCGCGTTAATCGAAACTTGGCGCAATACATTAAACAAGTTGGAAGGTTCGATAAAGCTTGGATTGAGCACGGTAATGACGATGATAATAAGCGCTAAGCCAAGAAACGAACCGAATTTCTGCAAAACTGTCGAATTTATTCTGGCAGTTGTCATGTTATTTTCCTCCTGTAGCAAGACTCATAATGCTTTCTTGTGTCGCTTCTTCCCGCGACAAGATGCCTTTAACGGTACCTTCGTGCACCACCGCGATCCGATCGCTCATCCCCAGCACTTCCGGCAATTCGGATGATACCATAATGATAGCCACACCTTGCTCGGTCAGTTGATTCATAATCGAGTAGATTTCTTTTTTCGCGCCGACATCGACGCCGCGCGTCGGCTCGTCGAGAATTAACAACTGCGGCTCGGTTCCGAGCCACTTGGCAATGACAACCTTCTGCTGATTGCCGCCGCTCAAATACCGTACATGCTGCGCTGACCCCGAAGCCTTTACATTAAGCTGCTGCATGAGGCGATCGATAAGCTCCTTTTCCTTCGCGCTGTTAATCACGCCCCCATTAGACAATCTACCGAAATTCGTGAGCGCTATATTATCGTTTATGGAGAAATCAAGCAGCAAGCCTTTTGTCTTGCGATCCTCGGTAATATATCCAATCTGCCGCTTGATCGCATCATGCGGACTTTTCACTCGAACCGGGATGCCGCCAATCTTAAGCGTTCCGCCAGTCGTCGGTTCTAAGCCGAATATTGCGTTCATAATTTCCGTACGCCCTGCGCCCATCAGTCCGGCAAAACCGAAAATTTCGCCCCGACGAACCGTGAAGGAAACCTTATTGAATTTTCGCGACGTCAAATGCTCCGCTTCCAGAAATACTTCGCCGGGTGTGCTTGTCCGTCGAGGAAAGCGCTCTCCAATACTGCGTCCAACCATCATTCGGACAACGTCGTCAAAGGATGTATCCACAATTTGTTTCGTATCCACATACGTTCCATCACGCAAAATCGTAATTCGGTCGCACATGGCGAAGATCTCTTCCATCCGATGTGAAATATATACAATGGAAACCCCGCTTGCTTTCAGCTTCCTCATCACGTTAAACAAGGTCTGAATTTCTCGTTCTGTTAAAGCTGCAGTCGGCTCATCCATAATAATGACCTTCGCGTCAGTCATAAGCGCCTTCGCGATTTCGATCATTTGCTGTTGTCCTACGGAAAGGTTTTCTGCCAACTCCTTCGGATCCAACGGAATACCGAGCGACGCCATCTTCTCTGCGGTAATCCGATTCATCTCTTTTGTCTTCATAACTCCAAGCGGACCCGATTTGAGCTCCCGTCCGAGAAATAAATTCTCCGCTACGGTTAAATACGGCAATATATTCAACTCTTGATGGATAAACGAAATGCCGTTCCGTTCCGCATCCTTCGGATTTTTGAAGGTACGTTGTTTGCCGTCGATCAGGATTTCACCCTCATCTTGTGCATACATGCCGGTTAATATTTTCATTAAGGTCGATTTTCCGGCTCCATTCTCCCCCATTAAAGCGTGAATCTCTCCTTCAACTAATGAGAACTTCACTTGACGAAGCACTTGGTTGCCGTGAAACGCCTTGGAAATTTGCTTCATTTCAATGTTCATACACAAGCACCCCCTATTAAAAAATAACGCCTGAGTAAAGAATGATATTGGCAAAAGGTGTAGCTTCTCCAGTTCTTATGATCGCATGCGAATCCGTCGTTTTCCTTTTCAGCTCGCTATGGGGAACGACTTGAAGCGAATCCCCAAATATAGACCGCATTTCTTCATACATTGCCGGATTATGGTCTTGCATTTCTTCAGCGATGACAGCAGCTTCCACCTTCATGTCGCTTAGTACGACCTTTAATGTATCTATAAATGACGGTTTCCCGAGCTCCAACACCAAATCGATTCGTTCTACATTTCGTGGAATAGGCAAGCCGCAATCTGCAATCGCAATCGAATCGGTATGCCCTAATTGACTCAACACCTGAGAAATATGACTATTGAGGACCCCGTTTCTTTTCACTTTGATTTCCTCCAGTATCGCCTTAGTTGTAATCGGTTACAAAAACGATTTATCAATGTGTAACCGTTTACACACATAGTACATATTTTTTTTATTTCTGTCAATGGAATATAAATATTTTCTTAATTACCGAAGTGTTGACTCCCATTTTCAGCTGTGTTACGTTTGTGGAAACGATAACATATGAAGAGGGGTTGCCATGTCTACTATTAGAGATGTTAGTAAGTTAGCCGGTGTTTCCGTTGCAACCATCTCCAGATTTCTCAACCAAAGCGGCTATGTCAGCAAAGAAGCGGAAGAAACCATTTTAGCCGCTATTCAGAAGCTTAACTATAAACCGAACAACATCGCCCGCAGTCTGGCCGGTAAAAAAACGTCAACCATCGCGCTGCTCGTGCCTGATATATTAAATCCTTTTTTCCCGGAAATTGCCCGCGCTGCCGAAGATGCGGCAAGCCGGCTCGGATACACGCTTATTTTATGCAATACCGATCATAATCCGGATAAAGAGCGAAATTACATCGACGTACTTATCAACAAGCGTATTGACGGAATAATCATCTCATCGTATACGATCCGTCCGGAACAAATTTATGCGTTGGAAGCGGAAAACATCCCTGTCGTTGTCATCGATAATGCGTGGCATGACACGTCTATTGTTTCGATCTCAACAGACAACCGGGCGGGCGGCCAAATGGCTGCACAGCATTTACTGGAATGCGGATGCAGGAAAATAGGGCATATCTGCGGTCCTTATCATATTGCAGCAGCTAAGGACCGCATGTTAGGGTATGAGGATGCGTGCTCGCAGCAAGAATGGTTTACACCCAGCCTTATGGTTTACGGGGATTTCAGCGTCAGCGGAGGCTATCATGCGATGCGGGAATTGTACGACAAACATCCGGATGTGGACGGCGTGTTCGCCGGCAATGATTTGATGGCCGCCGGAGCGATGAAGGCATTGCACGAGCTTGGCGTGCGGATTCCCGATCAAATGAAGGTCATCGGCTATGACGGTATTCAAATGGATATGTTCTCCCCCGCGCTTTCTACGATTGCGCAACCGATCTATTCCATCGGGGAACTTGCCATGACCTATCTGGATCAAATGATTAAAGAAAAGCCATTAGAGAAGAAATCTTATCCGATCGATGTCCAGTTGATTGTTAACGCTTCCTCGCGGTTGCCATAATATTGCATTTTCGAACAACATAAAACCCCACGACGCCGATATAATCGAAGCTCCGTGGGGTTTTATGTTTATGAATACATCTACATTGTGTATTACAGGTACGAAAGAACTTCGTCGTACGTAGGCATGCCCTCTTGTGCACCCAATTTCGTTACGGACAGGGCTGATGCACGTACAGCAAACCGAAGGCAGCGCTCCAGCTCCCATCCTTGAGCTAGACCAAAAGACAGGGCACCATTAAAGCAATCCCCTGCTCCTGTCGTATCTGCTACTTGTACGTTTATCCCAGGAATACATTCCATACGACCCGATTGCAAATAGGCACAGCCCTTCTCTCCAAGCGTTACGATAACTTGAATGTTGTAGCGGGTTTTCCATTCCAGCATCGCCTGCTCTAATTGAGCTTCCGTGTCTAAAGCATATCCGCTAAGCGCAGCAAATTCCGTTTCATTTGGTGTAATGTAGTCCACAAGCTGAAGCAATGCTTCCGGAAGCTCTTGAGCAGGGGCCGGGTTCAGCACGGTTGTCACCCCCGACTGCTTCGCCAACGATAATGCACGATATACCGTTTCCATAGGTATTTCCAGCTGTGTAAGCAGAATATCCGCTTGCTCGATTTCGTGCTCATAGCGGGCCACAAGCTCCGGCGTGCACATACCGTTTGCCCCGGGAATAACGACAATGCAATTGTCCCCTGAAGTCCGGTATATATTCGCCACACCTGTCGAGGTGCCTGCGATCGTCTCTACACACTGTGTGCTTACGCCACTTTGTTCCAGCTCACGCAGCGTTCCTTGTCCAAAGAAGTCATCCCCGACAGCGCCGATTAACTTCGACTCCGCACCTAATCGCGCTGCTCCTACGGCTTGATTCGCTCCCTTGCCGCCGGAAAAATACTCGATCCCTTCACCCTGGATTGTCTCACCTAATACAGGCATTCTGCCCGTAGATACCACAATATCTCGATTAATACTGCCAACTACAACAATTTTGCTTGTCATTTTACATCCCCCGATCTGTGATAATAGAAATCAGTTGTGCTTATGGAAAGCATGTTAGCTTTTACTTCACGCGAGTGATTATAATGTGTAACCGTTTACACACAACCACAAAATAACACACTGCAGTTCGTTATGTCAATGAAGATGATCGAATGAACGACTTTTTACGATACGATCTTAATAATATCTTACCCCAATCATTATACTCTTGTTTGTTTCTTTCCAACCTGCTCATGTAATAATGCACAGATGCCCAGTATCAGTATATATTATGATAAAACTATCTGAGGCAGGAGGAATTTTAAGTGGAAACTGGATTAACCGGATATCATCATCAACATTTCCGTATTCATCCGATTTTAGATCAAATTTTGGAGAGGTGGACTGGGGAACAAAAAGAGACTGTTCATTTATTAATCCATAAATATGGTTTACCAAATGAAGCAAGCTGGACAAAAATCATCTGGTATAACAATGGTCCTTGGAAGCGCACGATTGTTCATCTTGATACAGTACCTCATAACTTTCCAACTCCCCATCTTGATTATTTGGAACAAACCATTGATTATAAAGTGCCTGTTCAATTTTTTGATGAATTGGCACAGTTTGATGGCAGTTTATATCCAGACCGAACTGCTGGCGAAGCTACGGCCAAATGCGATCAAGAAGCAGCTAATTTTATGGCTTTAAACTTGATGAATGACATCCTTACTGGCAGGCGAAACGTAGAAGATGCACGTCATTTTGCAACTGAAATTGAAAAAGGACTTCGATTAAAAGGTCAATCGTCACCTTATTTCGAAAGATTCCTTTTCCCAAAACAAATTCATACTGCTGATCCCGATGTCCGCTATTTTTAAGTTAAACGTAAACGGCAGAGATGGTTCCGTTATATATATGTACTGTCTTCTTCCTATAAATGTTTAGACTTTAACTAACCTGCCGGTTAGTTAAATAAAATGAGCAGACTACGGTAGTCTGCTCAACAATGTATAGTATTCCACTATCGTGTCCCGTTTAGCGCAATGATCACCTATTCCGAGTAGATCTACTCAATAATCATCGTATAACCTCTAATCGCCCTCTAAAGAACAATTCTGAAGGTTCAATTTCATCCGTTGCCCCATCTAAGATTCGTTTAACATCGTCTAACGTTTCGTAAAGAGACAACCACTCACCTAATTTTTTAGTGTAAGGTTCCGAGACAAAGAAGGGTTGTGCAAGGAAAGATTCAAGTCTTTCCCCGCGCTTGTAAAGTTGCAAATCTATTTCAGATATCTTATCAAAACCTTGTGCAGTCACAAGTGATCTTAGCTCTCTATAACGACGAAGTAATTTCCGTGCACGTTGCTGCGTTGCTAAATGAACGGCGTCTAAGTGTGCCCCTTCTAGTACAGTTGAGGTAGATGCAACCGGATCTATTGCCGGATAAATGTTGCGACTAATTAAATCGGTATCAAACCGCCAAAGCGTATCAAGAGGTCCATATGCACCCTGATCATCCACAACTTCGCATTTTATATCTACAAGTGCTATGGTAATCGGTCTGGCTCCAACTTCCTTTAGACTTTCACGCAATGATAACAATTCACCAGATAATACCATACTACGATCAAGTCCGAGTAAGACATCCTTTTCATCACGCAGACTTACGATCCGGTTATAAACCTCTTCTTTAGTGGCGTGTGTAAATTCCGATTGTGCTTGAACATGATTGATTCCTGGAGCATCAGAACCAGGGTCCCAAAAAACAGTGGCAAACCCGCGCTTTTTCATTCGAAGCATAAATTCTGCTAACAATACCAGTTGCCCCATATTAGGCCGAGCCACAAACCCCACCGTCCCACCGCGTACCACCGGAGCAAGTAAATCCAAAGCTTTAATTCCTGTTTCGATCATTCGTATCCCACTCCCTCTAATAATGAGTTCATCAAGACTACATCCTGCTAATGACGCAAGGGCCACTAAAGTTCTCACTTCAGCCCGACCGACAGGGATTTTCCCCGTACATAAGTTGGAAACAGTCGCTGCCCTAAGACCAGCTGTCCGTGCCGCAGTAGTAAGGTTAGGAACACGACGACGCAATAGCGGAACGTTAAGCTGTAACTCTTCATCCATTTTTTAACACCTCCTTACTCTATATAGTAATTATTTTTACCTTTAAAAGCAATAATTGTTTGTGGAGATTTATGAACAAAGATTGAAATGTACCGATGACGTCCTTAATCGAATCAAATTCAATTCAAGCATGCGGTCAAGTGGAAGACCCCTCGCCCTTCTCTTCCGCAAAAACTGGTATAATAACCATACGTCATATCTATATCGGGAGAATTATAGACCATGCATGTCATTCATCCTTTAACTGATGCGGAATGGAACGAGCTTATCGCCTACATCGGTGAGCATGTTCAAGACGTTACGCTCAAACGAGGCTTTCAATACTATAAACAAAACCGCATCCGGTCCATCGCCATGCCGCAGAGCTATCATATCGAAGCAGACGTGAAGGGCAAAGAAACTTACCACGTCAAGGTTCACCTTAAGAATGTATCCGCCAGCCGCTGCACTTGTCCAATGCGTCGTCACTGCAAGCATCTCATCGCGGCATTGCTCTGGTACGCAGAACGGCAAGGTCGGTCGACCCACCAGATCATTAATGCCAAAATTCTATGGGAACTAAAAGGGAAGAAATCGGCGAATCCACCTCACAAACCGATTCCTGCTGCCGTAAAACCAATCGAACAACGGAAAGTCAAGGCTGACATCCGATCTATGAATGTCTCCGAATGGCGCTCGTTATGGAATGATTGCGTAACGCCGTTCTCCAATATCATTCGGCACGATGCCTACTTGAAGTCCAATCTGACGGCTATGAATGCGATCAAGCCGAAGTTGCCGCCCGCACTTGATCGCATTTACAGCTTGAACGCGTATATTTACCTATTGGGCAAAATTACGCAATGGAGTGTACCATCGGACTACGGTGCCGGATACAAAACCCGGCTGGCACTTGAAGATGTCATGGATCTGATTCACTTGCTTCTTGGACAAGGCATACCGCTGACAGAAGCAGACAAATACGCATGGCTCCGGATCATGGAGACGCTGGAAGCCATTCGACAGCTCATTCGCGACCATCCGCTAAGCGATGCCATGATACACCTCTACCATCAATTGTGGCAGGATTGGATCCGTCCGAATATGTCCGATTCTCGTCCGTATATCGACGAATTAAGCGCGCTTGACGCATTGATTCATGCGAGCAATGGACGTGCGCAGCCTTTTACATGGCTGTATTTCAAAACCATCATGCTCTTCTATCTGGCTCGGGATCAGGAAGCTTGGGAGACGCTGCGAGAACTAAGCCGCGCGATATTTCTCACCACGTCGCATCTCACACCTTTCTTCGGTCCCCTCTATGATGCCAAAGATTGGCCGCGTCTGACGGCGTGGTTAGCCGAGACAGGACCCATGCTTCGCAAATATCACAACGAGCATTTCCAGTCGCAATACCTAGACTACTGGAGCGGAATGCTGCGGCATTCACCGGAAGCGGAGCCGCTCCTGTTCGAGACATTGGCGCAGATGCTGCCTTTCTCAAGAACCTACTATCAAGAGACGCTCTTGACCTACGAAAAATGGGAGCAATGGATCGACTATCAGCTGGCCACCGGAGGCGAGCCGCTCGAGTTCAGAGCAACGACGCTAGCACCCATTGAGAAAAACGCGCCGGAAGCCCTGCTTCCCTTCTATCATCAGGCCGTGGAGCGCTATGTGCAGCAGAAAAACCGGGACAGTTACAAATTAGCGGTGAAATTGCTCAAGCGATTGTTCAGAATGTATAAAAAAATGAAGCAAGAGGACCGCTGGATGCTGTTTCTAGAGACATTCACTGCGCGATACAGCCGTCTTCGCGCCCTGCAGCAGGAGCTTCAGAAAGGAAATCTACAGCTATGAATGCAAGCTCAGAACAAAAAACGCTGACGATTCACGTTAAAATAAACGATGGCGGAGATGCGCTAATCCATGGATACTCGAACAAATACGATGCTATATCGGGCGGTTTACTGAAAGATCGGCTATTCGCCTATCATGAATCGTCCTTCTACGGAACGACCCTAACGACGCGAGTGATCCAAGATCTAGAGTTCGTGGTACTACCTGCCGAATATGTGCTGTCCTTCTTCGCGAAGCTGCGGGTGCTGCAGCACGTATCATGGAACTGGGAGGACGACGCGCCCGCACTCATCAAGCTGGCCCCCACGCTATCCGCGATGATCGATGCAGGGCAGTATGCACCTAGTCTGGCCGCGTATCAAACAGGAAGGCTGCAGTGGGACTGGGAGAACGACGAATTGGAGGAAGCCAGCCGCATGGCATTGGAAACCATGGTGGGACCGGATTCTACGTTGCTCAGAGGGATGAAGGCGGCCTTCTCGCAAACCGTATTCGAGCGGCATTACAGTTACGAAGCTAAACTGGCCGATTTGCGGAGAGAATATCCCTCGTTATTCACCGAGCCTGCCGCGCACGAAGCGGCAATCCATGAAGACGAGTGGCTCATCCACATCGGCTGGAAGCCGGATACAGCGCCGTTCCGGCCTGTCCTGCAATTGATTGAGCCGGGTGAAGACGAGCCCGAGTGGCGCCTTCAGCTGATGCTGCAGGACAAGCAAGACCCGTCGCTCCTCATTCCGATTCAGCTCGCGGAAGACGGCCAAGCACACGGTGATTGGCCCGAAGCGTGGACGCAAAGTGTTCGCGAGCGGTCCGGCGCTTGGCTCGAACGTTTAAGCGCCGTGCTGACGGAAGATCAGATAGCCGGACAGCCGGATCAGATCGTAGGCAGCACGTTATCCGATGAAGCCGCTTGGCAATTCCTCACATCGGATAGCCTTCGTCTGCTCGAAGCGGGATGGCAAGTGCTGCTGCCAGCTTGGTGGGAGGAAGCTCGCCGCAAAAAACCGCGGGTGCGTGCCCAAATCAAATCGTCTACGAACGCAAGCCCGTCGCTATTCGGCCTAAAGACGCTGGTCGACTTCGATTGGCGGGTCGCAATCGGCGACATGGATCTTAGCGAACAGGATTTCGCGGAACTTGCCGCGCGAGGGGAGCGGCTGATCAACTTCCGCGGACAATGGATCGTACTGGATACGGCACTACTGGCTCAAATCCGGCAAGCGATGCGCAGCGCCGACCAACGGCAAGGGATGTCGCTTCAGACCCTTCTGCAGTTCCACTTATTGCAGGATAACGAGCCATCCCAGCCGTTCGTGAGCGCGGAGGACGCGGCGAATCCGGAGGAGCAAATCAGGCTTGAAGTGGAGCTTAATGAGCAATTGCAGGAGTTGATCGGACAATTAAATCAGCCTGCCCATTGCCCGATGCCGGTCATTCCCACACAGTTGCAGGCAGATTTGCGAGCCTATCAGCAAGAAGGCTTTGCTTGGCTTGCTTTCTTGCGGCGGTTCGGCCTCGGGGCCTGTCTTGCCGACGATATGGGACTTGGCAAAACCGTGCAATTCATCGCTTATTTGCTGCATGTGCAAGAATTGGCAGCTTCAACTGCGCAGGAAGATCGCTTCCCTTCCCTGCTCATCTGTCCAACGTCTGTTCTCGGCAATTGGCAGAAGGAGCTGCAGCGATTCGCCCCTTCGCTACACGTGATGGTTCACTATGGCGCTCAGCGGCTAAGCGATTCGCGGTTTACAGACGAAGCGAGACAGGCCGACATCGTACTTACCACCTACGCGACGGCTACATTAGACGTCGAGGTGCTTGAGCCGTATACATGGTCATCCGTCTGTCTAGACGAAGCTCAGAATATTAAGAACGCCCAGACGAAGCAGTCGCAAGCGGTGCGCCGGTTCACGGCCCATCACCGGATTGTACTCACGGGTACGCCGATCGAGAACAATCTCTCCGAGCTGTGGTCCCTGTACGATTTTATGAACCCAGGCTATTTCGGAACCTTGCGCAGCTTCCAGCAGCAATTCAATACGGCTGTGGAGAAAGAGCGGGATATGGAGCAAATCGCAGCGCTGCAGAAGCTGGTCAAGCCGTTCATGCTGCGGCGCAAGAAGAAAGATCCTGCCATCCAGCTTGATTTACCGGACAAAAACGAGATGAAAACCTACGTCCATCTTACAGCGGAACAAGGCGCGTTGTACGATCAGACTGTCAATCATCTGATGGAGAGCATGAAAGAATTGGAAGGCATCGAACGGAAGGGTGCGATCCTCGCCGCGCTCACACGGCTCAAGCAGCTGTGCGATCATCCCGCACTGCTCACGAAGGAAGACTTGACGAAGGCGAATAGCGCCGCAGAGAACGATAAGGCAATGGATACGGAGACGATCATTGCGCGCTCTTCGAAGATGGAGCGCTTGGTCGATATGGTGAAAGAGTTGCGGGAAGCAGGTGATCGTTGTCTTATTTTCACGCAGTACATCGGGATGGGGCGGCTGCTTCAGCGTGTCCTTGCGGAGATTCTGCAAGAGCCTGTACTCTATCTGCATGGCGGAACGCCCAAATCCGCGCGCGACCGTATGATTGAACAGTTCCAATCCGACGCCCTACCCGCATCGCATCAGCCTCATGTCTTCATTCTCTCGCTCAAAGCCGGCGGCGTCGGATTGAATCTGACGGCAGCAAACCACGTATTCCACTTCGACCGTTGGTGGAATCCCGCCGTGGAGAATCAGGCTACTGACCGTGCCTACCGGATGGGGCAGACGCGCGACGTAGAGGTACACAAATTCATTGCGATCGGCAGTTTGGAAGAACGGATTGATGAGATGTTGGATAATAAGCAACAGTTAAGCGACCAAGTGATCACCAGTTCGGACAGCTGGATCACCGAGCTCTCTACGGAGACGCTCAAAGACCTGATCACACTGCGTCGGGATTTTACAGGGTAAGAATGGATCAATGATGCCGCCTCGATGTAGGCGGCATCTGATTATATGACAACAATATATACGGCTGCCGTGACTTTGTCTTTACAGCTTACAAATAAATTAAATCAATTGAATTTTACGGGCACTAACCTGGTTTCCATTTACGTCACGATGTGTGAAACTGATCTCCCCACTAGGATCTATTTCAAAAACAACTTGTTCATCAATGTTCCTGGCAATCCATGTGGTTAAATTCAAATATTTTGATACCGGGATAATCTCGTATTTGAACCAGGCACCGTGGCATTGCTTTGGCATAAACAAATACAGCTTGCCCTGCTCGTAGGTCACGACGATGGTTCGATCCTTTGAGATTCCATATTGTTGAAATATCTTATGAAATCGTCCGATTACAATATCCGAAATCTTCATATCAGTTAATAAATCCAATGCTTCGTTCATATAAGCTAAGGATTGTTCGTTAAAAACCTCAGTTCTGCGGTCTCCGCATTCATAAATCCCCGCATACTGCTTCATCTCATTAGGATTGATCTGTATCGGATGTACATCTTCAGGAACACACACATCTTCACCCAATGCAATTTGGGCCAAGTGTTGGCTTATGATTTCCACAGGCGTCAGATTGATATTGCTCAACACGACAATAACCATATCTTCATCGACATATCGGTTAAAATCTGCCCAAAATCCATTCATACTCCCACTATGACCGATTCGTTTTCTTGCCCTATTATTAATAGTTTGTTCACTGACAATCCAACCGTAACTTCCGCAGGGCGGAGTATAATGTTCGAACAACTTCTTCAGTGAATGCTTACGAACCAACACATCCGTGTAAAGTGCTCGATCCCACAAAAATAGATCCTCTACCGTTGAATACATTGCACCCGCGCCAAGATGAATGGACATGTCAACATATTCAGCTTGGATGATCTCTTTGCACACCGAATAACCGGATGCAAAGTGTTTGAGAACGCTTCTGCCATCTTCTACACCTGTGTTCATCATGTTCAATGGCTGACAGATTTTTTCGGATATATAATCAGCATAAGTGAGACCCGATACCCTTTCAATAATTGAACCTAATAAAATATAGTTCGAACTACAGTAATTTTGGTGTTCACCTGGTGTATACAGTAAAGGTTTATCCCTGAATGAAGAAATCGTTTCATCGATCGTAGAGTACAATCTCATCGTTTTTTCCCAATACCCCTCAATACCCGGATAGTCGGTTATTCCGGATGCATTGCTCAATAAATGATGGATGGATATGAGATTGCCGTTAGGGTAGTCCGGAAGATACCGATCAATGAAGTCATCAACACTTAGCTTCCCCTGCTCCTGTAACTGTAAGATTGCCATGACCGTAAACGCTTTAGTGATTGCTCCAAGTCGAAATTTTGTTTTCGTGGTGTTTGGCATATCATGCACGAAATCAGCCATCCCATAACCTTGACTCAACAGAATTTGACCATTTCTGGCTGCTAGTACTGCACCATTAAAATATCCACGACTATGTAAAGCATCCATAAAGCATTTTAATTTCGTACTTAATTCCATATGTGAAAGCTCATTTGTATTCATTTTTTAACTTCCTCCTAATTTTTTTGTTTTAGAAGGAAACGCAAGTGTTCGTTTTACATCGGAGATAAGATATGGGAAAAACAAAAAAGCGGAATACCCTATGGGTTCCGCTTCGGCTCAAAAGGAAGATAACCTTGCGTTCCCGTAATGATCTAAATAGGCAGACGAATCCCTTGGACTAAAATAGGATTTTTTCTGCACTACTCATTAAAATCGACCATTACAGGTTAGCTGGCATAAAAAATTGCTCCTTCCAAATATCTCCTAACCCCAAAATACACCCCTGTTTTTGGAAAGTCAATAATAAGTTTACTAGTTCGCTATACTGCGGATCGAACGCTTCGCACGCTCCAGCCATAATCTTAAAGACTTATCATCAGCTACTTCTCCCAAAACAACTTTGCTGAAGTTTCCAGTTTCATCAATGATAAAAGTAGCCGGAAGTCCGGTAATTCCGTACTGCTTGGATATCTTTCCGGTAATATCAATAATCACAGGAAACGTAAATTGATGTTCCTTCATAAATGCATGAATAGTCCCTTTTGTTTCTCCTACATTGACGAACAAAGTTTCTATTTCCGAATCCTGTGATTGAAGAACCTGATGAATAAGCGGCATCTCTCTTACACAAGGTTTACAATAAGAAGCCCAGAAATTAATCAATACGATTTTTCCGCGGTATGCAGAGAGACTAACTTGTAATCCTGATACCGTTGTTGCAGAAAAGTCAGGCGCTTCTGATCCAACCTTCATCTTATTCGGCTTAGAGAGTTTGCCTTCCTCTTGTGCGAATACGATAGTACAAAGTATGGCAATTACAGCTGCTATACTGATCAATATTGTAGCAATACGGCGGAATTGAATATCCCCTCTCTTCACATGATTCCCCTTCATTTCAGACCAAGACTAGAATGAAACGCTGCGTGAATGGAGCCGAATCTGTCACGAAAATGCTCCATGGAACCTTCCCCAACATTTCGGCCTTTATTTAAGAACACGATTTGATCAGCCACTTCATCCGCTATTTCGAGTTGATGCGTGGAGAAGACGACGGTATGCCCCTCCCGCTTGAGATTCAATAAGAGTTGAACAAATGATTTCATCCAAAAGGGATCTAATCCATTCGTTGGTTCGTCCATAATAAGCAGCGGTGGTTTGCCTAATAACGCTTGAGCAAATAAAATACGCTGACGCATGCCTTTGGAAAAGGTATGGACTAGACTTTTTCGCTTCTCCTCTAATCCGACAAGTTCAAGAACTTCATGTACTCGTTGCTTGGGAACTTTTCGCAGTGCCGCCCAAAAAGATAACGCCTCTTCTGCTGTCAATCCTTGCGTAAATTGATAGTCATCCGGCATATAGCCAATCTGTTGTGAAAAAAGCTTCCTGTCCGTATTCCATCGTAAGTTATTAACAAGAATTTCTCCGGAAGTAGGCTGCATAATTCCAGAAATCATTCGCAGAACAGTACTTTTACCTGCCCCATTGCCACCGCAAAGTGCCAGAACATTCCCAGAAGAAATGTTGAAACTAATATCTTGGACTATCGTCTGTTTTTTTATGGTTTTCGTTAACCCAACGACCTTAACAACGATATCATCCATGGGAACGTCCCCTTTCCCAAATCCGATATACAACAATAATAGAGAAGCCAATCCAGAGCACGCAAACCGCAGTAAATAGCCAGCTCCCGCTTGATCGTTGTATCCACTGCACCCATTGATAATATTCTGGTCCCAAGATCGAGCCTCCGCCAAGCTTAATGACGACAAACAATCGTACTAGTTCAGCAGGATTTATGAAGGTTAGCGCCACCAATACTGGCTTTATCCATACATATGGCATCAGACCTAACGCTGAAATAAGGATTGTTGGCCAGCCAATGACGGCAAAAAACCAGATGGATACAGAAACGGTTAACGCTTGCCAACGGTTTTTAGACAAAGAACCTACTAGCAATGCCAACGTTAAAAACAATAAGACTAACCCGCATGAAAATACGATGAAGAGAAAGTATGTCGTTGCATCAAAACTCGTGCCTATTAATCCGCTGATAAACCCCATAAGACCATATCCGAAGGCGACAATCGTCAACAAAACAATCGATAAACCTATGTATTTTCCAACAATAAAAGACAATGTTCCTATGGGATAGGTAGATAGCAATTGCCAGCTCCCCTCCTCCTTCTCGGCTGTTAAGGAAAAGGAACCTAGGAACAAGGTCATCAGCGGAAGTAGATATAAAATGAGATTTAACATGGATCCTGTAACTCCAGAGTACCCCTGAACTATATGCTGTGAATTTATGACCAGTAAACTCAAACTAAATGCACAGAAAAGTAAGAGAAAAGAGTACGCCCAGGGATTACGAAATCCCATTTTTATTTCCCTTCTTGCCACTTGTATCATATCAGCCATGATCACATCTCCAACTTCATTCTGTACTTACTTGTGGCTTGAATCCTCGGTCATGTTGCTTTCATTGCCCATATCTTCCATACCTTCATGCATATGCCCATCTTCACCCATCATTTGCATCATATCCGTATTTTGCTTCCAATCATGAGTTGCAAGCTCTTGCGCGTTCATAATTTTACCTACCCCTTGTTCTGCTACGAAAGTTTCAGCAGATGTTTTATCTTTGAAATTAAGGATGCCATAGGCCATTGGTGTGCGGATTGAAGCATCGTACACATACGTAGCTTTATCATATTCGATCCACTCTTTGTCATTGTAGTCGCGAACATAATCCATACCGATGTTTTCTGTTCCATTTTGCTTCTTCCATTTATTCATACAACCAATGTCATCAAATTTATAATTTTTTCCATCTTTCGTTGTCAGCTGCGTTGCAAAAGCGTCATCTTTTACCTGCATATTACAAATTGCACAAATATCTACGTCTTCATGAATGGGAAGTGCCTCATATTTGTTCCCACAGCCAGCTAACATGATCAACCCTAGCAATACCACACATACTAAATTTAATTTTTTCATCTTCTTAATACCCCCAAATAAATGATTATAGAAATCGCACAACATAGAAGAAACAAACCGATAATCAGAACATCGTCAGACCCTTTTTTAGACTCTACCGAAGAAATATGGTATATGTCAGACTTCATAAGAGGAGACGGATCCTTAGACCAGTGATCACGCCCATTCGTAAACATATCACTCAAAAATGTCATACCAGGTGATTGAAAAAAAAGCTGGTATGCTGGCGTTTGACTGACTAATCGCTGATAGAACGGATTAATCGCATAGGGTATATCGCTTGTCCCATCATCATTCAGATCTAATCCTTGAAAAGAATCCCAATAGTTTCCCGTCATCTCGTTCTTCTCACTGTCTGTTGCCTCGGCTTCAATGACGTTAGCTATAAATTCGTTACTACGAAATTGATTATGATTCGAATTTAGCAATTGGATACCTATGAAGTTTCTAAGCACTGCGTTATTACTTAATAGATTTTTTGATGACTGTTCCATATAGATACCCACACGGTTGCCTTCCACAACATTTTGGGTAATGGAAGAAGACTGCACATCATACAACAATATCCCTTGGGAATGAACATTTTGACTTTGTTTGCGAAAAGAATTACCAGATACGACGACATTCTTCACACCCATGACCATAGCCCCAGTAATATTATATTCACCTTCATTATCGATAACGGAAGAACCATCAATATACATACAATGAATACCGTAACGTGTATGCGATAGTTTGTTCTTTTGAACCCAAGCATTACGGCTCTTTTCTAGATAAATCGCATCTCTTAACCCTGTGATTTTGTTATTCTTGATTTGCGTATCGTGCGAGTTATATAGATCAATTCCATTGCCTTTTTGCTTGGGCATATCAGCCTCAGGCTTGAACCATTTAATGGTGTTATTTTGAAGAATCCCTCGATCTGCATCACGAACCATAATCCCATATCCACTTGTTTGAATGGTAAGATTCTCAAGTATCACTTGGTCAGCCTTTACCTGAATTGCTGGTGAATCATCACCGCTGGCTGTGTGTTTAATCTGAATATCCTGCAGATGGACCCCGTCTGAGAGGATTGAAATCGCTGGCTTTCGCGACTGATTCAACAGCGTAACTTTACTATTTCCTCGAATAGATAACTTTTTGTCAATAATTGCAGGGCCAGTATATGTACCCGGGGGCAGCTCAACAGAATCTCCTGTATCCAACTGATCAATAATGGTCTGAAGAGAAATCGCTTGATCGGTTGATGAACTTGCAAGAACTTTCTCCAGATACAATACATTGCATAGCGTTAGTGGAACAATGAGCAATAAACTATAGATTATGGTCCTCCGTGCCTTTTTCATATCCTTCCCTTGTGATTCACTTCACAACTCACCTCCTTTCTGATCCTACTTACTTTCTTTCGTTAACACGATATGGGTAAGATTGTTATCTCGAAATAGCTTCAATTCCCAGTTCATTTCTTCTGCTCTCTCTTTCATAATATTCAGACCGTAACGGTCTTTAAGTTGGAACGGATCCACTTCAAATCCTTTACCATTATCTTTTATCGTAACTCTCCAGTTATTTCTGTCCCCTTCACCTTGAACCCATCCTTTGGACGCATCTGCATGTTTTTCAATATTTAACACGGCTTCGCGAATGCAGGCTAGAAGCTCGATCTTTTCTTTTGGCGTTAACATTTCATCTTGAAGCTCCCAGCTTACATCGATATCAACATAAACTTCTTTGGCTATTTTCTGTACTTCAACATCGAGCGCCTCATTCAAATTCAACGTGTTTACGGATGTTGCATCGTACCTCAAATTAGAAATGGCTTGACGCACATAACGATTCACCTCATGAACTGTCTTTCGAATATTATAAATATCGTGATGTTGCGACTGCTGCTCTTTGTTCTTTTCCAATCGATCTATCTTTACGGATAGTAAAAAAAGTGATTGTGCAATCCCATCATGGAGTTCTTTGGCTAAGTTTTCTCTAGCTTCTAAAGCAGCTTTGGCTGTCCTTTCATGTTCTAATTCACGTCGAATTCGCTCTAACATGTGAAAAAGCTTATTTAATAATGTCACACTCACGACATAAACGATGAAAGGGGTAAGCCAATTCCCAACATCCATAGAAATATAAGGTAGTAAGAACTGGTGCCTAACATATTCCCATAGCCCTACGGTTATTGTGGGAATAAACAATATCATCCACTTTATTTGTTTGTACGTCATGTTGTTCACCTTTCTTCAGACTTGAATATCATTTTTCAATATTGTCAGTATAGCGATATTGTAGAAATTACAGTTGACTCGATAGGGCTATTTTTCGCATTAAATATTGAATAATTTGTGATCATTGTCATTTCATTCATAATAAAAGCGAGGTTTCTCCAACTCCGCATCAAATTACCATAAAAGGTCACCGCCGGACCGTACTGTTCCGCCGCTTTAGCTTTTACACTAGAGATGGCTGCCTTCCGGCTGCCATATTAGGCAAAGATAAAGAAAGTTGCAGTGAAAAGGAGGTTTTTCGGATGAGTAAAGAAATGCATGCTGATATCATAATTGTCGGAGGCGGAACCGGCGGTACGGCGGCGGCGCTTGCGGCGGCCAAATCCGGAAAAAGGGTCATTATGACCGAAGAAACCGGGTGGATTGGTGGTCAGCTGACCAGCCAGGCGGTGCCGCCCGATGAGCATCCATGGATCGAATCGTTCGGCTGCACAGCAAGCTATCGATCATTCAGGGAAGGAGTCCGCCAGTACTACAGAACCTTTTTTCCTTTAAAGGACGACGGGCGAGGAGCCGTTCCGCTGAACCCCGGCGGCGGTATCGTCAGCAGGCTTTGCCATGAGCCGCGCGCGGCGCTGGCCGTGCTGGAGCAAATGCTGGCGCCATACATCCACAGCGGACGATTGATTATTTTGCACCGGCATACATTGCTGAAGGTCGAAACGTCCGGCGACCGGATTGAGAGCGTCACCGTTCAATGCAGCGTAACCGGTGATTTGACCGAGCTCATCGCGCCTTTTTACCTGGACGCCACGGAATGTGGCGACCTTCTTCCCGCAGCCGGCATCGAATATGTGACAGGAGCGGAGTCTCAAAGCCAGACAGGCGAACCCCATGCCGTGGAAGGGGAGCCGCAGCCGATGGATATGCAGGGCTTCACCTGGTGTTATGCGCTGGATTATGCCGAAGATGAAGACCATACGATCGACAAACCGGAGCAGTATTCCTTTTGGCGCGACTACAAGCCGGCGTTTTGGCCGGATCGTCTGCTCAGCTTGACCGGTGTCAAGCCGTCGACGATGGAGCCTGTCTCTTACGAGCTGTTTCCCGGCTTCGGCAAATTTTCGCTGTACGAATACCGCCAAATTTTGAATCCCTCCTTGTTTCGGGGCGGGCTGTTCGGCAGCCCCGTCACGCTCGTGAACTGGCCGCAAAACGATTACTGGCTCGGACCGGTCATCGACGTAAGCGAAGAGGAACGAAATCGCCATTTCTATGGATCGAAGCAGCTGAGCCTCTCCCTGCTCTACTGGCTTCAGACTGAGGCTCCCCGTCCAGACGGGGGCCAGGGCTATCCCGGCCTGCGCCTCCGCCCGGATGTCGTCGGCACCGGTGACGGCCTGGCGATGTATCCGTACATACGCGAATCCAGACGGATTCATGCCGAATTTACGGTGCTTGAACAGCATGTAGCCGCCGAATGCCGTCCGGACGGACGTGCGGAAATGTTCCGCGATTCGGTGGGCATCGGATGCTACCGCATAGATCTGCATCCGAGCACCGGCGGCCAGCCTTACATCGACATCTCCTCGTTGCCCTTTCAAATTCCGCTCGGCAGCCTCATTCCGAAACGGGTCGTCAATATGCTTGCCGCCTGCAAAAATATCGGGGTCACCCATATCACGAACGGCTGCTACCGTCTCCATCCCGTGGAGTGGAATATCGGAGAAGCCGCAGGATACTGCGCGAGCTACTGCCTCGACCGCGGGCTTATTCCTTCCGCCGTGCGGAACGACGAAGCTGAGCTGGCCGATTTTCAGCGGCGGCTCAGCCAAGAGGGGATCGAGCTTGCGTGGCCGTCCATTCACGCGGTCTGAAAGGCTGCAAGGGAACTGGCGCTTTGAAGTATACCGGTAATCGGCTATCTGTTCTCGACGCCTGCGCTTTCCATACAAAGGCGGGTACATGCAGGATGACATCTCCCCAACGGTAAAAAGAGGCATTCCCGGGTCTGAAAAGACCGGCGGGAATGCCTCTTTAAGTTCGTGATTAAAATTGGATTTATGTCGGCAATAAGCGCCGGATGTAAGAGCTATTCTTATTCACGGCCGTTAATATATCCGACAAGCTGCAGCAAACGCTTCAGCACGACAGCCGATTCGGCCCGTGTCGAAGGGGCGTCCGGAGCGAAATGACCGGAGGAACGCCCTTGCATCAGCCCGGAGTGCACCGCCGCGGCGACGGCCGGCCCGGACCAGGAAGCGATGGCTTCGGCATCTTGAAACCGCTCCAGAATGGCCGGGAGTTCGCCTCCCGTTTCCAATCTGCCTCCCGTAAGCTCCACGGCACGCGCCAGCAGAAGACTCATCTGCTCCCGCGTAATGCTTTCGTCCGGACGGAACTCTCCGTTCCGGTAGCCGTCAATGAGCCCTGAAGCCGCGGCCGCCGTGACCGCTCCGGCAAACCAATCGTCCCCACTCACATCGCTGAACCCGGATTCTTTCGACGCCGTATCGTCCAGCCCGAGCGCCCGGACGAGCAGAGACGTAAACTCCGCCCGGGTCACCGGCCGGTTCGGAGCGAACGCTTCCCCGCTTTCTCCTTGGACCAATCCCTTGGAAGCAAGCTCTTCGATCTCCCAAGCAGCCCAGTGGCCCTTCAGATCCTGGAACCTCTTTTCCTTCTGCACAACCGCCAATATTCCACCGGCCTGCAATCTCAGCTTGGCAGGGCCTCCTTCTTTGGAACCTGACAAGACGGCCGGGATAAAGGCAAGCTGATCCTGTGTATACCTAAAGGCCCCGGTATGCCCAGGCCCATCCGTTCCGTTTACCGGCAGCGTCAGCACGGCATATCCTTGCTTGAAACGGGACAACTCTTCCGATTTCTGCCCTTTTCTCAGTGCAAAATTCACCTTGACGGAGGATAGCAGCTTTGCTCCGTCCTCCTTGGACAGCCGGGCCTTCAACGCTGACGCCTCGGCCTCGGCAAGCCTACCGATGGTGACCGTCAGCAGCTCGGCTTCCGGTTTCGCCGATAATTCCGCCTTCAAGGAAGCAAGCGGCAACTCCAGACGGCCAGATTGAGTCTCCAACACAAGCGTCCCGGATGATATTTTCTGCAGCGCCGTGTGCAATCCGCTGACCGGCAGGCTCAGCTCCACGGTGTCCCCAGCTTCTTTTACCCCATATATCAGCTCAGGCTTCTTCGCGCTTTCTTTTACTAACCGCTCCAGCTCCTGCAGCATCGGCTCAAGCTGGACATCGGCGCGGACAACAATGCGTCCATCCGTCCCGGTCTCTTTGGTCATCTTGATCCGTTCGGGAGCTGACGGCTTTCCGGGGTTCCCGGAGTTCCCGGAATTTCCGGGATTGCTCGGTCCACCGCCGTTGTCCCCGCCCGTCGTCCGGGTCATCTCGATCGTTTTGCTGTTGGTTTTCAGCCCATCCACATACACCTCGAACGTGACCGCATTAGCTCCCGGAGATAGCGGGATGACGGCGGAAAATTCCCCATTCGTCTTCACGTCGGCCTTCTGGCCGTTAAACCGTACCTCCACTTTGCCGGGACCGAGCACTTCCGCGCGCCCCTCGACCTTTACCCGGTTGTCCGCGATCTGCTTCCCTTCATCGTCCAGCAGCCCGCTGAGCACGGCCGAACGAACCTGATCTCCTTTATTGTACGCATTCGCCACAAGCTGGCGTTTGGTCCGCACGCCCGAAGGATCTATGGAGGAGATGACAAATCCTCCCAGCGGAATCACACTGTTATTCTCCTCCGGTGACCCCCAGTTCCACTGGATCGCCTGCTCCCGGTTAGCCACATGAGTCACTTCCCCGGAGGCGTTCACGACGACTTCCACGCCGAAGTGGTTCGTTCCCGTGGAATATCCGAAGGTGTCGGTCATCACGTTAATGTTGCCTTCTACCCGATTGACGTTATAAAAATCCCCTTCAAGGAAGCCGTCCGGGTTTCCGGGGAGGCTCATGCCCAGCTGATAGTCCTTGACCCAATCCTTGTCCTGAAGCGATGCCGTGATCACGGGCCAGTTCACCATCGAAGCGTCAAACAGCATCAGGCCGTTCGTGCTGCCAAGTCCGGCCTGGAACACTTCGCGCTGCACAGCCGGTTCCTGTACGTTATTCAAGGCGATGCCCGCGTACAGCGGAATTTCCCCGTTGGTCACGATATTGCCGAGGGTAATGTACTTTTTGACCTCGCTGCTCGTGGTCTGGTAGGCACCGATCATCAGATAATCCAAACTTTCAATGTAACCCGTATCGTAGTAGGCCGGCGTATAAACCGATTCATCCGGCATCCCGAGTCGAGGATCGAAACGGAAGTTTTTGCTGCCCCAGTTCACGCCGTTCAAATAATACGTCTCATACCAGGAGCCGACGTAAGAGGATACCTGAATGTTTCTTCCGGTGGAAGCTTCATAAGAATCGACGAGGCTTTTCACTTCCCCGAAAAAGCTTTGGATCGTAGCCGAGCGGAACTCCCACCAGTCCTGAATCAGCGGTCCATACACGCGAACCGACTGATCGTAGTAAAAAATGTCGTTCGGCCAGTTGACCAGTTGTTTGCCTCTCGCCTGAAGAAACTGCTCGAATTGGGCCCTCGTTTCGACGCTAAAATCGGCACCCTCGTTGTCATATCGTCCCCTGTCGTGGACGACGCCATCAACCTGATAGTTTTTGATGATTTCTTCAAATGTTTTGAGCTGGTACTGCCGGACTTCTTCGTTCGAAGGATTGACGAAGGCGACCAATCCCTGCTTGGCGCTTTCCCGGAGGCGCTTGATCTCCCCGTTGTTTTCGGCCAAATGAACCCGTTCCTCCCAGTCCAAATGATCGTTCAGGACAGCGAATTCCTGATAAGCGATGGACCCTTCCGCAAAATCATTGATCGCCGCATGAATTTTTAGACCCAGCGCGTGGCCGTGCGTAATGAATTCCTGCAGCAGGTCCAGATCGGGATTGCTTCCGGCTTTTTGCGGCGCCTTGATCTCGCTCACATAAGGACGTCCGGTCAAATCGTTCTTTTGGTAGGAGACAAAGCCCTCCACTCCCTTGACGTCCAGCACGATGGAAGTGACACCGGCTTGCTTCGCCTGCTCCAGAAACTCCCGCACTTGGTCGGTGGTTTGGAACCTTCTCGCGTTGGACGCCTGGTCCACCCACAAAATAACATCCTTCTGCGTTGAAAATCCGGGACGGTTGAATATCGCAAGACTCCTCGCATCCTGCTGCGCGCCGCGCTTCAAGACCTTAACGTCCACATAATTCGTTCCTGATTGGAGCGGAACCGAATAGGAGAAGGAGCCGTCGGGTGCAAATGGGATCTTCGCATCATTCACCGTAAGCTCGAAGGCTGACGGATCGTCGATATTTTCAATAACCCCCTTAATTTCCGTCTGGGGATCGGTAACCGTGTACATCGGCGGATTTTCAAGCTTCAGCCTGGCAATAAAGCCATTGCCGCTTCTCAAATCCATGACGGCGACGACCTCCCCGTTCTTGCGCAGCTTGATCATGTCGCCGGCTTTGAATTTTTCGGCCAGGAAGCGCTTGATGTCATTGCCCGTGTAGCTGTTGTCCTGGGCCATGAGCACATACCCGTCCTCCGGGATCGCCAGCTCGGTCGGGCCCGTCCAGACTGGAGGCTTTCCGCCCACGGACGGATTGACCACCTGAACGACCCGATTGTTTCCGTCTACCAGAACCGCCACGTTATACTTGGGCACAAGCAGCGAAGCACCAAAATCGCGGGTGTATAAGGCAATAATATTTTCGATACCGGTGACGTCTTTGTCGATAAAGTCCAGCTTTTTGCGCGGCCCCTTAATGCCGATCGTAATATCGGCCGGCGCGGCCTCCACCTCGATGTAATCCTCGGTTTGGCCCGCCGTATCGTACACGGCATTCAGGGTAACGGAAGCCTGCTCGGCTTCGCCCTCCCACAGCCGGACCGTCACCGTGTTCGGCCCCGGATGCAGGTAAACATCCAGCTTGAAGCTTCCGCTGGCCGTAAGGGGTGCCTCCTTGTCATTGACCGTAACGCGCATCGATTTGCCCTCCATGTAGTTTTTCACGTAGCCGGATACCTCCACCAGCGGGATGGTTACCGTCGTGTCTGGCGGGGTATTGAGCACAAGCTCGGGTTTCTCCACGGGTTCGGGCTCCGGATTCGGCTCGGGCTCCGGTGCCTGCGTCAGAAAATCCGCCGCCGTCACTTCGACGCCGCCGCGTTTCAGCTTGATCCGATCCCCAGCCTCATAATGCAGGAACAACGGCTTCCGGTATCCGGAATCGTCCCACGAGCCGTCGCCGGCAAGAACGATATAGCCGCCTTCCGGAATCATGACATGTTCCTCCGGATCCCATGCATTCGGCGGATCTCCATCGGGCCCGTGTTTTTTCTGCACCACGCCGGCGGCATCCACCACGAGGGCAACGTTCTGCTCCCGGATGAACACATCATTATCGTACACGTCATTCGTCACCCGGGCACCATGCGTGAACAAAGCCAGATAACCGGATTTTTGAGACAACGCCTCCTCCCCGGGGTTGATATCCGTCAGTTCCAGGATGGTACCTTCATCTTTGGAAACAAGGGTTACGGGATCGGTTGCGGCCGCAGGCGTATTTTCTCTGCCTCCCGTATCGAAAGCATCCGCAGCTGCCGCGGGCGCTCCCAAGGTTACCGAAGAGATTATCAGGACCAAACTCAGCAGAGCGGCCATACGTCTTCGGAAATTCAACTTCATAACATAACCACCTTTCACTGCATATTTTTAGGAAAAAAGCAGCCGCGAACGCAAGCTGCTTGTAAAACTTCCTTTTTTATTTTTTCGTCTGATACCACTCATTAGCGGCCTTCACCATATCGGCTCCGCCTTCCGCGCGCCATTGCTGCAGGAACGTATCGTAGTTTTCCAAAGGCTCAGCACCGCTGATGAATTTCAGCACATTATCATCGAGCAGCGTTTTGAGCTTCAGCGTATTTTTCGAAACGGCATCAATCGGAGGTGCAAGGGACATCGGGTCAATCACGATAATGCCCTCGGCATTTTTCTGGAACGTTTCAAAATAATTCTGAAGCACCGGATCCTTCCGGACACGGGCCTGCCAATAGATCGGGTACTTCTCCTCGTCAACGCCGGTGATGAACGCACTGGCATTGCCCAGATCTTCATTGAATTTAGGAAGAATAGGATAATATTTGCCGTCCTTCACCTCATGGTGAACGCCTTCTTGACCGATGGCTAGTCCTTTGAACGTCTCCGGTTCCAGCTTCGCGTTCAGGAAGTTCATCGCCTCTTCCTTGTTTTTGGAGGATTTCGGAATGGCAATGAACCAGCTGGTTTTCGTGTCTGCTCCGGTGACAGCTTTACCATCTTTCCCTTTCAAATAAGGGATGACCGTTACTTTGGCATCCGGAAAGCTCTGATTCAGCGCGGAAATCGTGCTGCCCGCGTTCCACCAGGCCAGCTTATAAACGGCTGCCTTGCCGGTTGCAAATTTCTCAATCGCTTTTTGCGCCGTGTTGATCGGCATTTCCGTATCCAGCAACCCTTCTTTATACAATTTGTTCATAAAGGCCAGGGTTTCTTTCATTTCCGGAAGCTCGGCCTTGTGCATCAGCTTGCCGTCAACCTCTTTCCAGTCGGTCAGCACGCCGAACGTCGCCGCGATATCGCCATAGATGGAGTCCTTGCTGCCGGTGAGCGGGATGATGTTTTTCTTTTCCTTAATCGTTTTCAGCACGTTATACAGCTCATCCGCCGTGGTCGGAATCGACAGGCCCAGCTCATCCAGCCAATCCTGGCGTACGACCAGCTCCTCGCCGACGCTCACGCCCGCCCCCGTTTCCGGAATGGCGTACTTCTTGCCGTCGATGGTCGCGCTGCCCCACGATTCCGGTTTGATCGCCTGATTGATGTAATTGCCGTGGGCGGCAAGCAGATCATCGATCGGCTCCAGCGCGCCCGCCGTCGCGAGATTGTAGAATTGCTCGGAATTCAGCTTCATCACATCAAAGCTTTCTTTGTTGGCCATGAGCAAATTCAGCTTTTCATTCCCATTTTCCGCCGGGAGCATTTCGTACTTGACGTTGTATCCCGTCTTCTCGTTAATGTACTGGCTTGTGTACTCCTTGGCCGGATCAAACAGCCCGTACTGCATGATCATGCGGATCTCCTTCTTGCTGTCTCCTCCCTTCGGCCCCTCTGAAGAGGCTCCTGACGACTCCGGCTTTGAAGCTCCCCCGCCGCAGCCGGACACCGCTAAACTCAGACCCAGAAACGCGGCAAGCATCGTTTTTCTTTTTCTCATGCGTTAACCTCCTTGGAATGGGATAACCGTTAAACCGAACCCTTGTTTAAGAGGGCATCACCGCCTTTATGGAATGATCTTTTCCCTCTTCAGCCCTTGACCGAGCCGACCAGCACGCCCTTGACGAAATATTTCTGCAGGAACGGATACACGAGCAGAATCGGGATGGTCGCGAGCAGAATGGACGACGCTTGAATCGATTGCGGGGTCCTGTTGATGGCCAGATCCACGTTATTTTTCAAAAAATCTCCGCTAGAAGAAACGATCAACTCCTTCAGGTACAATTGGAGCGGCTTAAGCTCCGGATCGGTAATGTAAATCATGGCGGCAAAATAATCGTTCCAGAAGGCAACCGCAAAAAACAGCGCGATCGTGGCGAGTACCGGTAGGGAAAGCGGAAGCATGATGTGAATCAAAATCCGAATATTTCCCGCGCCGTCCAGCTTACCTGATTCCTCCAACGAGTCCGGCAGCCCCTCGAAGTAATTTTTGATGATCAGCATATTGAAAACGTTTACCATTGCGGGTAAAAATAAAACCGGCAACGTGTTGACCAAATTCAGGTTGTGCATAAGTAGATACGTTGGAATCAAACCGCCGCTGAACAGCATCGTGAACACGAACATGAGCAGCAGCCATTTTCTCCCGCGCAGCCGGATCTTAGAAAGAGGATAGGCGGTCATCGTGGTCATGATCAAGCTAAGCCCCGTTCCGATCACGGTCAGCAGCACAGACGTTTTCAGGGAAGTCAGGAACAACGAGTCCTGCAGTACATATTTGTAGGTTTCAAATTGAATGCCGACCGGGAATAGCCCGACACGCCCAGACACCACCGCCTCCTCGCTGCTGAGGGATTTTGCCAATAAGTTAATAAAAGGAACCAGTGTCGTAATCCCGATCAGGATGAAAACGCAGTAATTGATTACGGTAAAAACTTTCTCTCCCATGGAAGGTTTGATGGAGTTAACCCCTGCACCCGCGGAAATGGTTTTTAAATCAAGATCCTGTCTCATCGTGCTCCCCTCCTTTACCAGATTCCCCGTTGCAGGTATTTTTTGCTGAGCGTGTTGCCGACAATGACCAGCGTGAACGAGATCACGGCTTCGAAGAGCCCTACAGCCGTCGTAAAGCTGTAATCCTGATTGCCAAGGCCCTGTCTGTATACATACGTGCCGATGACATCCGAAACTTTATATACCACCGGGTTGTACATGACCAGGATTTGCTCCGTTCCCGCTTCCAGAATGCTTCCCAGGCGCAGGATGAACATCAGAATGATGATTGGCGCGATGCCGGGAAGCGTAATATGCCACAGTTGCTTCCATTTGCCTGCCCCGTCGATTTTGGCCGCCTCGTATAGGGACGGGTCGACCATGCTAAAAGCGGCAAGGTACACGATCGTGCTCCATCCGGTTTCCTTCCATCCGGCCGAGGTGACCAATACGCTTCGGAATACGCTATTATCCAGAAAGAAAGCGACCGGCTCCAGGTTGAGCGATACCAACAGCTTGTTCACCAAACCGCCGTTCGTGGACAACAGATCGATGAACAGACCGCTTACGATGACCCAGGATAGAAAATGCGGCAGGTAAATGACGGTCTGTACCGAGCGCTTGATCATCATGTTTTTCATCTCGTTCAGCATCAGCGCCACGATGATCGGCAGCGGAAACAGGATGATGATTTTCAGCAGGCTGATGATGACGGTATTTTGGAATACCAGCGCAAAGTCCGGTGAGGTAAACAGCTTCTCAAAATGCTTCCATCCGACCCATGGGCTGTCCGCAAAACCGGTAAATATGTTGAAATCTTTAAACGCGATCGTGATGCCGTACATGGGTGTGTACTTGAACAGCAGAATAAACAGAATTCCCGGGACGAGCAGCAAGTACAAATCCCATTCCTTCCATATATCGCTCCACAGCGACGGAAAATATCCGCGGCGGTTCGGTCCGGGTACGGGCAGTTTCTTCGATCCTGGTTTCATGCAATTCCCCCCTCTGATGAATGAGAACCATAACTTCGATATCTAAAATTGTAATGCGAGGCTGAAAAGCCCGGTAGACGACAATCATTACTGTTTGTGGTAATTTGATGCTCCTTTGGCGATAAGCGTTTCTTCGAAAAATTTAAGAACAAAGAATATGCACAGCTTGTACTTTCTTAAATGCCAAAAAGGCATCGCTTCCGGTTTACGAACAACCGGAGGATACCTTAACTGCATCTTATTTGATTTTCCCCCATGAGCCTTCCTTACGGTTTAAACTCCCCCGGATTGACGCCCCAATACTTGCGGAACACCTTCGTAAAATAGCTGACATCACGGTAGCCCGTCTGCCTTGCGGCATCGTACACCTTTTGCCCGTCCTGCAGGATCCGCTTGGCTCTCTCCATTTTCTGCTCTAGCACGTAAGCCGAAAAAGCCATCCCCATCTCCTGCTTGAAAAGGCGGCTAAGATATGAGGAATTGACGTACAGCCGGTCGGCCACGGTATGAAGCGTAATATCCTGGTTGATTTCCTGCTCAATGATGCTCGCTATTTTTTGGACGATCTGATGGCTGTTGCTTTTCCGCTGTCCCTTCATATAATCCGTGATGCGACGAACGGCTCTTGCCAGCCACGATCGCGTCTGCGATTTCGTGTTCAGGAGATGGATGTTCTGCAAAAAAGCCCAGTCCTCGCCTATCACCTCCCGGATGCTCCAGCCCTGCTTGACCATGATCCGGATGAACAGGCTGTTCATGTACAGTACGCCCTCCTGAAACTGCTGCGATGTCCCGGTACTAGCGAATAGCTCCTGCCACAGGCCCTCCACGGCCTCGGTCGCTTTAGCCTCATCCGCCGTCTCCAGCGCAATCTCCAGCATTTTTTCCAGATGCTGCTGCACTGAGATTTCAGGACTGTCCCCCCTTTCTACTTCCCGGTAAGGAATGGCGATATCCGGCCCGTACACGACTCTTTCCTGAAGGGCTCTACAGGCTTCCGAATATAGCTGCGGCAGCTCCTCAATCCTTCCCGCCCTTCCGCAAATGCCGGCGCTCGCCGTCAGCTTCAAAATTTCCTTCGCATGGGAGAGCAGCTTGACGACGGACGCATTGATGTGCAGCATGAATTCCTTCGGATTTTGTTCGGGCTCCGCCCAAAACACAAGAAGTACGTCCGAACCCGGGTCCGTGCATACCCAGCAGGAGGACTGGGATAGCAATTCCCCGGCCAGGCACCGGATCGTAAACCGCAGCAGCTCACGGTCGTGCGGGCCGAACCTGACGTCATGTTCCGGAACGGGATCCAAATCTATGACGGCTGTGGCTAGCTGCGTATCCTTTTCCAAGCCCATATATAGCTCACTGCTCCGGTTCAGTATCTCCCGTTCGCCGTATTTGCCGCTCACCCAATTCAGAATGAAGTAGTTCTGAAGGCTCGGCACATGGTCCCTCCACTTCCTTTCAAGCTCCGCCTTCACTTTCCACTGCTCCAAATCCTCCCGGAGCCCGTCACGTGCGTCAAGCACCGCCTTCAGGATGACCTCTTCCCCGGCAGGCTTTAACAAATATCGGGACACCCCATGCTCCATCGCCTGCTGGGCAAAATCGAAATTGTCATGGCCGCTTAAAATAATCATCTTCATAAACCGCTTTCCGCCCTGCTTTTCCTTCAGCCGGGCAATCAGGGTCAAGCCGTCCATTTCCGGCATCTGAACGTCGATCAGCATCAAATCCGGCATTTTGCGTTCCGCTAACTGAAGCGCCTCTACCCCGTTCGCCGCGAGTCCAACCACCTCAATCCCATGGTCTTCCCAGGGGATATTGTACGCCAGCGAATTTCGAAGCCTGGGCTCGTCTTCCACAATAATTAAATTCAAAATTCCCGTCCTCCTTCATATGGGTCATATGCGCGACCTCGATCTTGGATCTCCGGTCTCTGCCGCGGAACAAGCACCGCATCCGGTTCCATGCTGCCGCTGCCTGCCGGATTCACGGGGATTCGAATCGCAACAACCGTGCCGGTCCCGGACGTACTCTCGATCGTCAAATCAGCCTCTTCCCCGTAATACAGCCTCATTCGTGTGAAGACATTCCGCAGGCCGAACAAATCCTTGATGTTCTCCTCGTCCTGCGACAGGGACGGAAAGCTCCGGGACCTCATCCGACCGAGCTCGCTCCGGATATATGACAGACGCTCCTCCCCGATCTCTGGGCCGTTGTTCTGCACACTGATCACCACCGTGCTCTGTTCAATCCGACTAGACACGATGAGCCTTCCTCCGCTCTCCTTCCCCTCCAGCCCGTGCAAAATCGCGTTTTCCACGAGCGGCTGAAGCAGCAGCTTCAGGACCCTAAGTGCTTTCGTTTCGTCGGAAATCCGATACTCCACTTCAAAGCTGTCCAGAAAACGCAGCTGCTGGATCCGAATATAATAGTGCAGGTGGTTAATGCTCTCTTCAACGGTAAATACCTGCCTTCCCTTATCCAGGCTGAGACGGAAAAACTTCGACAGGTTCATTACCATCTCGCTGATCTCGTCCTCCTCATAATTTTTGGCTGCCCAGTAGATGGAATCCAGCGTGTTATACAAGAAATGCGGATTGATTTGGGATTGCAAAAATTTCAGTTCCGTTGTCGTGAGCCTGAGCTGCTGCTCGTAATGGTCCTCAATCAAATGCTTTTGCACGGATACCATTCGATTAAAGGACTGGATCAGGAAGCCGAACTCATCCTTCCTTCGGGTCTCCACGTGGACGTTCATTTCGCCGCTGCTCAGGCACCTCATCCCGCGCGAAAGCTTGAGCACCGGGGAAGCGATTCCGCTGTACACGACCCAAGAGATAATAAAAGCAAGCAGGATGCTGATCCCGATAATCGTAAAAGTGAACAGCCGGAGTTGATCGGTCTCCCGGTAGAGCTCGCTTTTCGGCTGAACGAGCACGAGCCGCCAGGAGGAATATTCGGAGTCCATCGAAACCTCCATATCCTTGGAAGAGGGAGCTCCGCTTGCAGCGGCCTTTCCCGTTTCGACGATGACTTCCCCTCTTTCATTAAACAGAGATACCCGGCTGTTCTCCGACGGAAGCAGCGTCTTCAGAATGTTTAGCAGCTTGCTCCGGTTAAAGGTAACCACGAGCAAATTGGACTGACGGTCCATATTGTATAGATCCATGGAACGGATCAAGGAAACGCTGTCCGTTCCCGTCAGCTTGCCGAACGTCCGGGCGTCCGATACCGGATAATCGGCCATGACGTACGAAATCCCTGTCCCGTTATTCCGGGCCGATTCCACCAGCCATTCCTGTTCAGGCTCAGATGCCAGCTTACGCCCACCGAAATGGGTCGAGATGAACATATGCGTGGCTTGGTGGTACACCGAAATTTGCGATACAAACCGGTTGACCGAGACCGAGTTCGACAGCTGCTGAAGCACGTTGGAAAAATCAACGATAGATCTTGGCGAGAAATCTGCTCCGTTTTTGTTCAGAAGCTCATTCAGGTTCGGATCCGCCGCGATCAGCGTGGAGATCTCCTCCACATTTTGCAGCGCCAGATCAAAGTGGTTCATCGCCGAAGACAGAGCTACCTCCGTTCTTTTCACAGCCTGCTCGTATAAAATGTCCCTTGACCGTTCTACCGCAAACAGGCTGATGATGACGAGCGGCAGGAGAATGAGCAGAAAATAGCCGGTCAGCCTGGTCTGGATGTTACTGGCAAAGCGGTCTGCCACCCTGCGATATACGTTATTCACCCTCATTCCCCCTGACGATTTGCCGCTCACTGCTCTCAAACCACAGATTCACCTCTCTCGTCATTTCATCGCCGCCTTCCCGCTTCCACTGCTCCACATAACGGTCAAACGACTCGATCGGCTCAATCCCTAAAATGATATTCGTAAAAATGCCTTGAAGCTCACTCAGCTTTTTGTCGTACTTGCTCATGGCCGGCGTGGGAATGCCGTAGAACTCGTTGTTGATCACGTTTTGGCGAATCATCTCCAGATTGTCGTATAAATGAAAATCCCCCAAGGAATCCAGCCGTTCCTTGGACAGAACAGGGTCCGGCACATCCACCAGCGATTGATAAATGCCCCTGTACAGTTGCTCGTCGTGTTTCCGGAAATCCGTCACCATCCTGCCGTTCTCCCATTTCCATATTTCGTTCTCAAAGCCAAGCTTTAAGTTTTTATAATCGCTCGCGATAAAATCAAGGAACTGAATGACCTCCTTCGCGCTCAGAGAGCTGGCCGGGATCACATTATAACCGCGGATCATATCTGTTTCGTATACTCCCTTTTGTCCGTCGGGTCCGGTGGGATACGGAAGAGCGATCCATTTGGCCTTCGGCTCCTTCTGTTTGTTGGCCGCAATGGGGCCGCGGGTGTCATACCAGGTGGCCGAGAAAAGCCCAACTTTGCCATCCCGGATTTTTTCGAAAAGGTTTTTTTGCAAATTCAGCGGAAACTCGCGGTCCAGCAAGCCTTCCTCATACAAGCCGGCCAGGTAGGCCAGCGCTTTTTTCGTTTCCGGCAAAATGCTGCCGTTCACCAGCTTTCCGTCCCGTTCAAACCACGTATCGAGCTGCGTTCCGAAAGCGCCGAAAAACGGGGACGACCGTCCAAGATCAATCATCAAGGCCAGACCGATCGTATCATCAACGCCGTTGCCGTCGGGGTCGTCCTGTGTAAACGCGCGAATGACTTCATGGTATTCCTCCAGCGTCTCGGGCGGCTGCAGTCCGAGACGCTCAAGCCAGTCTTTTCTGGCGTACATCAGTTCAACGCCGCTAACCTCGTTCAGGCTGGGTACGGCGTATATTTTTCCGCCATACCTTACTCGGTCCCACGCCTCAGCCGGTATTTTTTCTTTCAAATGGGGCCCGTACTGATCAATGAGATCATCCAGTGGCTGAAAAGCTCCCTGCTTCGCATAGTTGCCAAACCAAACCGCCTCGTACGCATGGAGCATATCGGGCAATTTCCCGGAGGACATGATCACGTCGAGCTTCTCGTTGTACACTTCCGTAGGAGGCGTAGTAATCTGGATATCCAGTCCCGTTTGCTCCTCAATATAGTTCAGGTAGCGGTTGTCGTTTTCGTCCATTCCGGCAGGAAACGTCATCCCCAGATTAGAAATGACAATGCCGATGGACTTGGCCGCTCCTGCTCCTTTGTGCTGCTCCTCCCTGTTCTTCTCACTGGCCGGAACATCACATCCCGCACTAAATAAGAAAACGGTTACAAAAAGGGTCGAAACGAATCGTAATTTGCTCCTCATGCTCTCTAATACCTCCCTTGCTGCTAAAAATCTTCATACTATAATTAGAACCGAGAGTCCCCTTATCACGGTATCTAGCAATATGGTGGTGATGTCTATTTCAACAGTATTATCTAATAAGTAACAATATGTTTCAAGATATTCCCTGATTTTCATATTACAAGGAGCCCCTCTTCAGGGCCTATTTCTCGACCTAAAATGATAATAACACTAAAATACTTTCAAAATTTTTCCTCCTTATGAGTAAATCGTTTGCGGTTAAATACGTCTTTTGTCGAGAGTTAAAACTTTCGACGCTTATACTTTCATTTTAAAGTTCTTTTCAACGGTTGGTGTCGCGATGTGGACTGGAATATCGACGGAGGTCTAGGTACGAGGGCACTGAAAAAGTCGATAAAAAAACAGGATACTTTTCCTCGATTTTTTCGAGGAACGGTATCCTGTTGGGTTGTATAGCGGTATTCCATCGCTCATTTAAATTAGGTATCTTTCATATATTGAAAAATTACCCTTCCAGCACATCCGCCCCTAGTTCAGTCGCAATCTCAATCATCTTGGGGATTACTGCTTCATTCGTGCCGGATACGTAAATATCACCTTGATAATGCCGGAATGGGATCTTCGTATCGCCATAGCTCCACATGAAAAAATCTCCCTCAATGGACATGCTGGTAGAGCCTGTCACCGTAAACACTGATGTATAGGAAAAATCAGGTTTGGACATAAAATACTGTTTGCACTCTTCCAAAGTTATGGTTTGCGATGAATTGTCATTTTCCTGAAATGCTCTAGTAATTCGGTAGCGTTGACTCATTTAGATGCCTCCATTTTGTTTCATTAAGCCATACTAATTTCTCGGTAGCAAAAGAACACCTGTATTATTATACTTCCAGTCTGCCCCTGAGGGAAATATTCTTTTATTCGGGGAAACACTACATATCCCTATTTCTCAACTTAAACATCCCATACTGCAGCAATGGCTTGCGCATACCATCGGGATAAAAAATCATTCGGATGATTGATATGATTCCCCGTCATATCAACAAATCTTTTCTGCTGTAGCAGTTGGGCGTGCAATGCCGTGAGATCGACGAATACACATCCTTCACCCGACAATTGTTCGAGTACGGCGGCGTATTCCTCCTGGTTCCCTGCGAAGAAAGTTTCAGGATTGGCCAACCGTTGCGTACGCAGCTCTTCCCCACCTACTTCAAGTCCGAAGCGACCTATGACAACCTCTTTTTCCCGATCATCCAATATCTCCAGGTTATGATAAAATCTTGCTCTTCTCGATCTTCAATTGTACCTTCTCGACAATATCATCCGCTTCAGACCCGAGGATATCAATCTGCGTGATTTCATTTCCTTCCTTATCTGTCCCGATCGGATCATGCAAGGAGACATCCTTACGGGTTTTCTTCAGACTGCGAAGGTGCATAAGTATTTCGTTCTCAATACATCTTGCCGCGAATGTCGCTAATTTCGTACCTTTGTTTGGCTGGAAGCTCTCAATGGCCTTGATCAACCCGATGGTGCCAATCGAGATGAGGTCTTTAAGATCTTCGCCGGTATTATCGAATTTTTTGACGATATGAACACGATGCGATGTCAAAAAAATAAACTAACTTCAATCATGCATGAGTTAGTTTACTCTTTTAGGTGGTTATTCCTCAATAATAAGGATCTTTCAATAACTTGCGCCCACTCAGGTAATTCATCAACATAATACTTTATTGCACTCGTATCAGCTTCAATAATAATTTCACCATCAGCTTTACTATTATCTATGACGACTAAATGATCGATAAAGAATAAATTTGACAGAAGGTTTTTCATACTCGTAACATCACGTCGAATGATATCTTCCGTATCGATATGATGACCACCATTCTTCACACGCGTAGCAACACGTTCAATATTAAGTTGAACATCCCCTAGTCCTACGTAGAACATGATGATCTCAAAGCCATGACTCTTAGCTTCTTGCATCTGACGGATTGCGTTTCCACCTGCTAAAGTTGTTTCGACGGTAAAGTCCCACTTATTACGAATACATTCTCTAACTAATCTTATTGCTTCTTTGCCTGCAGATACTTTTCGCTTTTCAGGATTCATATTGTCAATTTTGCGTGCTAGTGCATCAGGATCAATATTGATGCTTACGCCAAGTTTATCAACAATTAAGTTTCGAATTGTACTCTTACCACTTCCATTGTTGCCAGCAAAAACAAACATTGTAGCATTCACATCACTCATGATGTAGCTCCTGCTCACTCATTCGCACAATCTCACCCGTAGCATATTCTCTAACTATATGACCATCAGTAGTTTTATACACAATATATGTTCCATTTACTTTCGCATCTAATTTTGCACGATCGCCCGTTAATCGGATTAGTTTAGATAAATCCTGCGTACGATTCATCATTTATGTCACCGCCTTGATTCAACTTGTAGTTTGAGTATAGCATATAAAAAAGCGTAATTAATAATTACTCTACTGACTAATTTCTTAATGCAACACGAAAACCTAGAAATGAGGGCCCTC
>NZ_MSZX01000026.1 GCF_002021565.1 Paenibacillus selenitireducens
STRCSSATNDATACTNTRYCHNAGCDCGCATGACGACCGCCTTGTGGGAGGCAGGCTACAATGTGAATCACAAGAAAGTATGGCGATTGATGCGGGAGCTGTCGATCCAATCGGTCATTCGAAAGAAGCGGAAGCAGTCCAGTTACACACCTTCTGTTGTGTATCCGAATCGTTTAAAGCGCCAATTCCATGCTACAGCGCCCCAACAAAAAATGGTGACCGATATTACCTATATTTCAGACGGGACCAACTTTCATTACTTGTCCGTCATTCAAGATCTTTTCAACAACGAGATTGTCGCTTGGCAATTGTCAGATCGTAACGATGTTCAACTCGTGCTGGATACCGTTACGCAGTGGACAAGAAAAAGAGACGTCTCGGGGGCCGTGCTCCATTCGGATCAGGGCTTCCAATATACGTCTCAGGCGTACAACACACGATTAGAGGCGTTCGGCGTTAAAGGCAGCCACTCTCGCAAAGCAACCTGCCTGGATAACGCATGCATCGAATCCTTCTTTTCGCATCTCAAAACAGAGAAGCTGTACCTTAAACAGTGTAAATCAGGAGCGGAAATTCAGCAAGCGGTTGAAGAATACATTTACGATTACAACTACCATCGTTTTCAAGCCAAATTAAAACAACGTGCACCGATTGAATATCGATGCGCGTTGGCAGCTTAGCTTTTTTCATCTGTCTACTTGACAGGGGTATGACCAGTTTCCTGGGTTTTCTTTGTTTTTGCGTAAAACCGATCGATTTCTCTATTATTACCGCCAGGATGTATGCTACGATATTATGCACAGAAGATAATTACATATTAAGGAAAAATGTATTTTATCATACATTTTTGGGGCTGATGAATCGAGTTTTTTGAAAGCGGATACATACATAGCGAATCGATTGAAGGAAACAGAGTGGTCATCTTTGCAAAAACGTATCATCCCAAAAAGGAGGAAAAATAATGTGTTTTCAGACAGATATCCATTGGCCATCATTTCTCTCGCGGCATGACATGCTGTGGAAGACCAAGCCTATTAGCTGGGACGAGGGAGCTTTTATAGGAAACGGGCTTCTTGGAGCCATGATCTACAGCGAAGAACATCGTGATCAGCGTCATGTGCTCAGATTCGTGCTTGGACGTACGGACGTGACAGCTTCACGCACAGGCGGCGCCAAAAACTTTCCCGTGCGGGTGCCTATCGGAGAGCTGGCACTGGAAATGGAAGGATGGATCTACCAGCCCTGCGAGATTCGGATTGATTTATGGAATGCTGAAATGCGGGCGTTTATCCCTACAACTAAGGGAGAAGTAAGGTTACGGGCTTTGGTTCATGCCATATCGCCTGTTATGTTCATTGAACTTGACACCGATGAGGGAGAACAGGGGGCGAAAATGAACTGGTACGCCTATCCTGAAGTGAGTCCGATACTGAAAAATGCAGATGGGGTTAATTTGAATCAATATATTCCCGAGACTGCCGTAGAGAGGAGCGAAGAGCGAGGGATTTCCTTCGGTGTTCAACACTACGGCCGAGACGAAGGCTGCACAACGGCATGGAAGTTCCATGATTTCGGGATGGTAGGTGAGCATAAGGGAGATGGCGAAAATGGAGCCGGATACCGACGTATATGCCTGTTGACCGTAATGAATGGAGTTTCCGATCTGGACCGGGAAAAGGCCAGCCAGGAACTTGAAGGGATCAATATCTCAGAGTCCAGATTAGATTCATGGATTTCCGCTCATCGCCAGTGGTGGCATGATTACTATCCCGCAAGCTTCATCTCGATTCCGGATATGCAGCTCGAGAGCTTTTACTGGATTCAGATGTATAAGCTGGCATCCGCAACTAGAAAAAATCAGCTGCCCATAGATAACCAAGGCCCGTGGATGACGTCAACGCCGTGGCCGGGACTTTGGTTTAATATGAACGTTCAGATGAGTTATTCGCCAATATATGCCGCGAATCGGCTTGATCTTGGACAATCTCTTATCTCTTCGCTCCGGCAAAATGAGAAGCAACTGATACATAACGTTCCTGAACCGTTCCGCAGTGATTCAGCCGGCCTCGGGCGGAGCAGCAGCTACGATCTGAACAGTCCGGTCGATGATGAAATCGGAAATTTGACGTGGCTCCTGCACAACTGCTGGAGACATTATCGTTACTCGATGGATGAGGAGCTGCTTCGTGACTTCCTATATCCGCTCCTTCGGCGCAGCATTTGCTTGTATATGCATCTTTTGGAGGAAGGGCAAGACGGCAGGCTTCATCTGCCATTCATGGTATCGCCTGAATATGGCTCCTTCAAACAGCTCACCACCCGTGATTCCCATTACGATCTTTCGCTATTGCGTTGGGGTTGCGAAACATTGCTGCAGGCATCGGAGGGGCTCAAGATTCAGGACCCGCTGCGGGCGCGTTGGAATGAAGTTCTTGCCCGTCTGACGCCGCTACCGGTTGATCCGGCAGCAGGCTACAGAATCGGGAAGGATCTCAGCCTAGAGTTCGGCCACAGGCATTTCAGCCATCTACTCGCCGTATTTCCGCTGCATATTGCCGACCGTTCGGAGGAAGAACGGACAGTGGCGGTCCGCACACTCAGACATTGGATGGCCATGGAAGGCGATCTGCGCGGATTCAGCTTCACGGGAGCGGCTTCTATAGCGGCAGCGCTGGGCCTCGGAGATGAGGCGCTGAGCTATCTGCGCACCCTGATGCACCTCATTAAACCGAATACGATGTATAAAGAAGCGGGACCGGTCATCGAGACGCCTCTGGCCGGCGCGGAGGCAATCCAGGATATGCTGCTCCAGAGCTGGGGAAACCTGATTCGGGTGTTTCCTGCCGTTCCAGGCGAATGGCAGGAAGCCGTTATTCACAATCTGCGCGCGGAAGGCGGATTTCTTGTAAGCGCCGTCTATAAAGCGGGACGGACTGAGTTTATCCGCATCCGCAGTCTTGTTGGGGAGCCCTGCCGATTACTTACCGATTTCACAGGCTTAGAACAGGGATTCATGATTGAATCTCAAGGGAAAACGCTGGATTACAAGACGCATGGGGATCAATCTATCGAAATATCGTTGGAACCAGGCGAGGAGGCGGTTATCTACGCGGCAGGCGGCAGACAGCCCGGAGAAATTGCACCTATACAGGCTGAGCCCGGCATGTGCAATTTTTTTGGAGGAAAGAAACCTTGGCGATTATACGGAATTCCCAAATAACAACCGGGAGGTATCGGATTATGTTCAAGCAGCTGCGCAAGTACAACCGAAGCGTGATTGTAACCTGGTTGGTATCCTATATAATCGTTCTTACGGTACCTATTCTCATCAGTTTTGTAATGTATTCGATCTCGTTCAATCAGGTCAAGGCCGAAACCAACCGGGCGAATGATCTGCTGCTCGAGCAGATGGAAATGTCCATTGACAGCAAGCTGAAGGGTCTGGATCAGCTGAGCCTCGAGATCGCGTTAAACCGCAATATTTCTAGTTTCTCCAGTATTGATCTTCCGCTGTCGGATGCTCACTACTATGATCTGTTTCAAATTTCGGAGAGTCTGAGAACCTATAAAAACGCCAATGATTACATTGATCAAATCTATGTATGGTACACGAACAGCGATACAGTGATATCCACCTATGATCATATGAACCGTGAAGGTTTATTTCAAAAGCTGCGCCCGCAGCAAAATACGACTTTCGAGCAGTGGAACGGCTTATTTGAACAAAAATATGTAAACGCTTATACACCGATGAAGTACTGGGATGACGGCACGGTGGCCCCGGTGGTAGTATTCGCGCGCTCACTTGTTTTCAACATGCCGGGCCAGCCGCCTGCGGTCGTCTTATTCGTAATGAAGGATGCCAAGTTAATCGAGAGCGCTCCCCGGCATCCGGATGCAAGCATGTTCATTCTGGATGCAGAAAGCCGCTACATTGCTGCCCCGGATAATTCCGGAACACTGCCGCAGCGGCTCGGATACGAAGAGCTTCAGGGACAACGGGGCATGGTGTATAAGGAGGTACAGGAACATCAGGCGGCCGTCTCCTATATTACGTCCAAAATTACGGGCTGGAAATACGTATCCGTGGTACCGGCAACCCTGTTCAACGAGAAAATGGAGTATATGCGCAAGCTGACCTGGATCAGCATCGGGCTGTGTTTTTTGGTCGGCGGCGTCATCTGCGTACTATTTCTGCGTAAAAATTACATGCCCATCCAGGTCATGCTGCAGAGTCTTTCCCATAAATTCGGACTGCGCTTCGATGGCGGCTCGAGCGAATATTCCTTTCTGCAAGGTGCTATCCATGATTATTTTACGGAAAAGGAAGATATGCGTGCCCGCTTGGACAAGCACCGGAATACGATCCGGGCCCATCTGCTCCGCAGGCTCCTTAAAGGGGCTTTGGAGAAGGATGCACTCCTGCATGAATCTCTAGCCGCCCATCACATCCGGTTTCTATCCGAGCGGTTTGTCGTCATGCTCGTATCTGTGGATGAATACGGAAAATTCGAACAATACGGCTCGGAGGATCTGTCGGATAAAAAGCAGCAAATGCTGCATTTTATCCTGACAAACGTGCTTGAAGATACGTCAGCGGGCGAGGTTGCCGTATACGCCACAGACATGAATGATGTTCTTGCATCGGTCGTGAATTTCCAAAACGGCATTTCTGAAGAACAGGAGCAACGGATCCTTCAGCGCATTACGGCACAGATTCGTGAATTTATGGATGAGCAGATGCAGGTGAAGCTGACGATAGCGGTTGGGGAGGTTCATTCCCAAATATATGGAATTACGCAGTCCTATCAGGAGGCACTGGATGCGCTTGAATACCGGATTGTACTCGGGAGCGGGCAATTCATCCGGTATGTGGATACACATTTGAAGCAAGCATCGGAGCATCATTATTATTATCCTCTAAGCGTGGAACAGCAGCTGATTTATGTGGTGAAAAGCGGGAATTACCCGAAAGCGGAAGCACTGCTTGAGGATATTTTCAGGGAAAACTTCTCGGGTCGCCCTGTTTCCGTACCACTTGCGAAATGCCTAATGTACAACCTGGCTAGCACGATGCTGAACACGCTCGATGAGGTGAGCGTAACAAGTAAACGTACACTAGAATTGCATCTCCTCGATATGGAGCAGCTACTCGCATGTGAACATGTGCTGCAGATGAAGGAGCAGATGAAAGATAAACTGAACCAGGTGTGTGAATGGATCCAAACCGAGAAGAGGGATCATCACCGATATTTGATTGAAGATGTACGGTGTTACATAGAGGATCAATTACATGACCCCAATCTGAATATTTCCATGATCGGGGATGCCTTCCGGATGACTCCCTCTTACATATCGCGTCTATATAAGGATCACACGGGCGAAACGCTGCTCGATACGATTAACCGTTCACGTCTGGCCGAAGCCAAGGATCTCCTACAGAAACACAAGCTGACGGTCATTGAAGTTGCCGGTCGCGTCGGCTATGCGGATGTCAGCACGTTTGTGAGGACTTTCAAAAAATTCGAAGGCATCACCCCCGGAGCCTATCAAAAGGCGGCGAATTGAGCGACGCAATAAAGAAAATCACAGGCATTTTTACAATTTGCCTGTGATTTTATGTTTTGTCTATGTTCACTTTTACGGATTTGTTGAACAATGGGTATCGAATACTTCATTTTGCAAGAATATTCATTAAACAATCCTGAATCGGGGGAATGGCAATGGCGCAATATTTTCTGGCCAGTAAAAGCTTGCTAAGACAATTAAAAACGGGGGTTACGGGTATCCTGCTCATGAGCTTGGTGCTGGCGGGATGCTCCCAAGGAGGCGGCAAGGGTGGTACGGAGGCAAAACCTACACTACAGGAAGACAAAAGCGCTGCTTCAGATCTCGGCACGACGTATCCACTGAAGATAAGCGAGGGGATTTCATCTTGGGAAGGCCTAAACATGAACGCGGTTACATTCTTTCCTAATCTGGCCGATACGCCATTCGGCAAAGCGCTTGCCGAGAATACAGGAGTTCATGTGAAGTACATCCATCCGAATGAACAACAGACGAAAGAACAATTTAATCTGATGATTGCCTCGGATGAGCTTCCGGATACGATCGAGTATGACTGGACGGGACGGAGTGCGGGGTCTTATCCCGGAGGACCGGAGAAAGCGATCAAAGACGGGGTTATCTTGGAGCTGAATGACATCATTGACAAATACGCGCCAAACCTCAAGAAGAAGCTGGAAGAAGACAAGGAACTCAACAAAATGGTGAAAACGGACAGCGGGAAATATTATGTATTCCCGATGATCCGCAATCCGTCCGGGCTTGTATTCCGCGGTCCGATGATCCGCAAAGACTGGCTCGACGAATTGAATCTCCCTGTGCCTACTACGATTGACGAGTGGGAAGCCACGTTGAAGGCGTTTAAGGAGAAAAAAGGCGCGAAAGCTCCGCTTAGCGTAACGTACACAGGAGGGAACTTTGAAATTCGTGATGCCTTTATTGGAGCGTATCATACGTCCAACTCTTTTTATATTGGCGATGATGGAAAAGTGAAATATGGTCCCGTGGATCCGCAGTATAAAGATTTCTTGACACTGTTCCGCAAATGGTTTGCGGAGGGCTTATTCGATAAGGACTTTGCACTTACCGATTCGAAGGCGCTGGATAACAAGATGTTGACAGGTCAGACCGGCGCAACGGTGCATCAACTCAGCGGCGGCATAGGCAAGTGGATGGATGCGATGAAGAAGCAGGATCCAAAGTTTAAACTCGTGGGCGCTCCCTATCCGTCGTTGAATAAAGGCGAGATCCCGTTTATTGGACAGCGAGATTTCAAATACAACCCGGGGGCCAGCAAAGCCATAACGACAGCCGCCAAAAATCCGGAGCTGGTTGCGAAGTGGCTGGATTACGCTTACAGCGATGAAGGTGCTATGCTATTTAACTTTGGCATCGAAGGAGAGAGCTACACCATGGAAAACGGAACCCCTGTCTACACCAATCAGATTAAAAATAATGAAAAATACACCCTGCAGCAGATGGTTTCGATCTACTCCAAGCCGAATGGCCCATACGAAGCGGATTCGCGTCGTAACTGGAACACGTACCCTGAGCAGGATGAAGCCGTTAAGATTTGGTCCAATACCGAAGCAGAGAAGCATATATTGCCGGCTTTCCTGACGCCGACGGATGAAGAAAGCAAGGAACTCGGCAAAATCATGACGGACGTAAACAACTACAAGGAAGAAATGTTCGTGAAGTTCATCGTCGGCAAGGAAGCGATCGAAAACTACGATCAGTACGTTGCACAGATCAAGAAGCTGGGCATCAACCGGGCAGTCGAAATCTATCAGAGTGCATTGGATCGTTATAACAAGAGATAATGATGCCGGCCCGGAGGGGACTGTGACAGAAACCTTTCTCCGGGTGGCAGATTGATCATGAGGAGTGACAACGGCATGGCGAAACATCCGTCTCAAGTGCAGCATACGACCCTGCTGCCTGCTGCCCGTACCAAAATATTAGGCCGGTGGGGACTGCTGAAAGATATCCGGAAAAACCCCTGGCTGTATATCATGCTTACCCCCGTACTGTTGTACTTCACCGTGTTCAACTACTATCCGATGTACGGGGCTCTGATTGCTTTTAAAGATTTTTCCCCGCGTCTCGGAATTATGGGCAGTCCATGGGTTGGTTGGGAGCATTTCGAGTCTTTTTTTCAAGGAATTTACTTCTGGCGCGTTATCAAGAATACGCTGTTAATCAGCTTTTATGAGCTTGTTTTCGGTTTTCCCGCACCGCTGATTCTGGCCCTTTTGTTAAACGAAGTGAGGAAAACGGTGTTCAAGCGCACGGTGCAGACATTAACGTACATGCCCCATTTTATCTCGCTGGTTGTCGTTTGCGGCATTATCAAAGAGTTTACGATGAGTGACGGGATCATTAACGATCTGTTGTCGTTTTTTGGCTGGGAGCGGGTATCGCTGCTGCTTGAATCGGAATATTTCCGGACCATCTTTATCTCGTCGGGGATCTGGCAAAATATCGGGTGGGGAACCATCATTTATTTGGCAGCGTTGTCCGGTATTGATCAGGAACAGTATGAAGCAGCCCGGATGGACGGGGCAAGTCGCTGGAAGCAGATGCATCATGTGACTTTGCCGGGAATCCTGCCCACGATTATCATCCTGTTCATCCTCGAGATGGGCAGAATCATGAATGTCGGCGGCGAGAAAATCATTCTACTCTACAATCCATCCATTTACGATACGGCGGATGTGATCAGTTCTTATGTATACCGCATGGGACTGCAGGAATTCGATTACAGCTTCGGCTCGGCCGTGGGACTATTCAACTCTGCAATTAATTTTACGCTGGTCATATGCTCCAACTGGCTGAGCCGGAAGATGAACAATACGAGCTTGTGGTAGGGGGAATGAACACATGATGCGAAGAAGGGAAGGAGCATCCATCGGCGGGAAGATATTTGATGTCTTTAACTATACCCTGCTGACGGTATTAACGATTTGTACGCTGTATCCTTTGATTTACGTACTGTTCGCGTCTTTAAGCGAGCCGACCTTATATATGCAGCATTCAGGGATTTTGTGGAAGCCACTACATTTCAACTTCAATGCCTATCGTCTGGTTTTCGAGAATCCGATGATCATTCGAGGGTATTTAAATACGTTTATCGTGCTTGCAGGCGGGCTTGTGCTGAATATTATTCTTACGGCCTTTGGGGCGTATGCGTTATCGCGGAAAGGTCTTCGCTACCGCAAGCAGCTCATGCTGTTTATCGTGTTTACGATGTTTTTTAACGGGGGGCTCATTCCTTTATATTTCACGGTAAAAGGGCTCGGGCTGACTAACACGTTATGGTCACTGATCATCCCGCAGGCGATATCGGCATTCAATCTGATCATTATGAGAACCGCTTTCGAAGCCGTGCCGGACAGCTTGGAGGAATCGGCGAAAATCGACGGGGCCAATGAGTTCGTGATCCTGTTCCGCATCATGATTCCGCTGTGCATGCCTGTCATGGCCGTCATGCTGCTATATTACGGGGTCAGCCACTGGAATTCATGGTTTAACGCGATGATATATGTACAGGACCGTTCCCTTTACCCGCTTCAGCTAGTCTTACGCGAGTTGCTGCTGCTAAATGATGCCAGCTCGATGGCGACAGGCGCAAGCGGCGGGGAGGTAGCGGTTATAGGTGAGACACTTAAACACGCGACCATTATCGTGGCTACCGTTCCGATTCTGTTCGTATACCCGTTTTTGCAAAAATATTTCGTCAAAGGTGCCATGATCGGCGCTATTAAAGGCTAAACATTACTGAAATAATCTAGGGAGGTACGTTATGAATAAGCTTGCGACTGGAAGTGATCCCAAACTCGAAGGATGGTGGAGGGAGGCTCAGCAAAAAGTGGACCGGTTAATGGCCAAAGGACCAGAGCTGGCTCCGCATGCCGCGAAGGGCGGGGAATATGATGGATTGGCGCTGGACAATTGGATATCAGGTTTTTGGCCAGGGATGCTATGGATCTACTATGACATAACGGGGGATGAGAAGTACCGGAACGCCGCATGGGAATGGGATATCCACATAGAGCGGCTGATGCTCGAAGAGAACCGTTTTCATCATGACGTCGGTTTTCAATTTCTGCCGACCTCAGTTCTGAAATATAAGCTAACCGGCGATCCAGACAGCAGACGGAGAGGATTAGCAGCCGCCAACTTCCTGGCCGGACGCTTTAACCTAGCTGGACAATATCTACGGGCATGGAACAAGGATTTGCCGGGCTGGGCAATCATTGACTGCCTCATGAATTTGTCTATTCTATTCTGGGCCGCAGAGGAAAGCGGTGATCCGCGTTTCACCCATATTGCCAAAGCACATGCTGACATGGCTTTAAAGCATATGATCCGGCCCGACGGATCCACCTGCCACGTAGCGGTGTTTGATCCGGCAAACGGCGAGCTGCTGGAATATAAAGGCGGGCAGGGTTACGCGCCGGATTCCTGCTGGTCAAGAGGGAATGCTTGGGCGTTGTACGGTATGGCGAACACGTACCGGTTTACCGGAGATATCAGGTACCTTCATGCATCCCAGCGGGTAGCCCATCACTTTATTGCCTCTTTACCGGAGGATCATGTTCCGCCTTGGGACTTCCGTGTGCCGAACCAGGTAGCGGAGCCGCGAGATACTTCCGCTGCGGCAATAGCCGCTTCTGGTTTGCTCGAGCTTGCTACCTTAACCGCTCCGGAAGTAGGGGCCGTATACCATCAAGCCGCTGAACGCATACTTGCTTCTTTATCTGAGGAATATTCAGCATTCCGTGATACTGGCCATGAAGGCATTCTGTACGGCGCGACAGGTCATAAGCCCGAGGGTGTTAATGTCAATGTGTCTTTGATTTACGGGGATTATTATTATGTGGAGACGCTGGCCAAACTTCGCGGCTGGTCCCACCGTACATTTTAGCATTTTAGTTGGTTAAGAGAAGAGGTGGAGTGTATTGGATACGTTATTGACAAAAATGTGGAAATGTCGAAATTTCGCTGGAATCTGCCAGATATTGGCTTTTCTGCTGATCCTGGGATCACTAACACTACAACCATCACATGTTATGGGAGCCGCAAGCGAGACGGGAGGAGACGAAATGAAACTAGAGAAACTGATGGTAAGTGGTATCACGGCCAGCTCATCCCAGCCGAATACCAATTTCGTACCTGCCAATGTATTGGACGGGATCTGGGGAGAGGATGAGGTCAGCCAGCAAAGCCGATGGTCGGCATCCGGACAGGGAGAATGGCTTCAATTCGATCTAGGGAAGGCGCAGAAGGTCACCTATGTGAAAGTTGCTTTTTTGAATGCAAGGGAACGACTTTCGAGCTTTGATATTACAGCATCTGATTCACCCGATTTCAGTTCCGGAACGACCGTATTCCAAAAGCAGTTCAGCCGTCAACTTCAGGCCGAGGACAGCATTCTGCAGACCTACATGCTTGACCATCCGGTGAAGGCCAGATATTTGCGTCTTACCGGTTATGGAAACAATGCGAGCGGAAGCTCGGGAAATTGGAACAGCATCATGGAAGTGGAATTATATACGGGAACCCCGCCGGAGACGGGAGAGCCGAATTTGCCTCCTGCGGATGCGGGAAATGTCAATGAAGACGATGTAGAACCTCCAGTACTCAAGCATATTAAAGTCCAGTCAGCGAAGGAGCTGCAGCAGGCACTGGACCAGGCGACCAACGGCACATGGATCGAACTTCAGAATGGGAGCTATGAACAAAACGGTCCATTTGTGATTCAGAAGAAGCATGGCAGTGCAGCTTATCCGATCCGCATTACGGCAGCAAAAGCCGGCAAAGCGGTAATCACAGGCAACAGCTACATGCATATCGAAGATTCAAGCTACGTCGAGGTGAGCGGACTGAAGTTCCAGAACGGAATCGGGGATGAAGCGGGAAACCAAACTCTGATTGAGCGAGGTCTTGCCAGCCGTACGCTGACCGGTGTCCACCCAGGTGTGCAGCTGCAGAGTGCCAGCCACATTTCTATTCTCGGCAATACGTTTACTCTGGATGAGACCAACCAGCCGTATAGGTTCAAGGTGGATAATCGTTCCGTATGGTGCCTAGTTAATGTCGAAGGAAGCTGTCGGTACGGCGAGAGCAGCTATGATCCGAGCGGAGAAGCGTACAACGGGCCCACGCCATATGAAGACAATAAGCTGCTGACGGATAACGGGACTAACCGGCATTATATTCGTGTAGAAGGGAAGGGCAGCCATAACCGCATCGCCTATAACGACATTGGTCCAAAAAAGGGCTTTGGCGCAGTAGTGATTTATGACGGAGAGGGGCACAGCGGGCAAAGCATTTCGCAATACGATGTCATCGAATACAATCATTTTCATGATATCGGTCCGCGGGTCAGTAATGGTCTGGAGGCGATCCGACTTGGGCTATCTAGTCTATCCCTGTATTCTGGCCATGTGACCATTCAGCATAATTTATTTGACGGTTTAAACGGGGAAGACGAGATTATTTCGGTGAAAAGCAGCGATAACATTGTCCGTTATAATACGATACGCAACTCCTATGGTGGCATTGTATCACGGCACGGCAACCGCAACAGCTTCTACGGCAATTTTATTCTCGGAGACGGCAAAACACCTGGTCTCAGCGGTTTCCGCATCTATGGCAACGATCATAAAATCTTCAATAATTATATGGAGGGGCTAACCGACAAGGTCATTCGTCTTGACGGCGGTACGCATGACGGGGGGTCTGAAGGTGGAACGAATCCAACCGTACGATGGGGAGGAGATAAGGAGCAAACCGCTGAGCTGAACAGTCTTCCGGAAGAGGAAAGAACAGAGCTTCTGCGCGGGCATTGGAGACAGTACAACGTCCAGATTTTTCACAATACGATTGTCAATGTAGGCGACAGCACCCCTGCGATCACTCTTGGCGGAAGAACCTATCAACCCGTAGGAACGAAAATATACAACAATCTAATCTTCAGCAATGCAGGCACGATCTTTAATGAAACCAGTGCAATGATGAAAGCTCCGGCAGCTGAACGACCTGAATATAAAGGCAATATGGTTGAAGGAATTGCGTTAGCTTCGAACAATCCCGTTGTTGGCGGAACGGTCAAAAAAGTAGATCTGCGGTTGGTCCGCGGTATAGACGGATTAATCCGCTTATCCGTTTACAGTCCTGCCATTGATGCAGCCGTCAGCCCCTTGTTCACTCTTGATGACATGGATGGGCAGATGCGGTATGCGCCGGATGTGGGTGCCGATGAATTCAATGCTGGCGGACCTAAGAAGAACCGCCCGCTTACGACTGCAGACGTGGGTCCCGGGGCTTTATGGAAGTGAGATTGTTACGAATAGGATTGTCAACGTTTCCGAATTGACATTTGCCTACATCAAAACAGCCCGATCATTTGGTGACCGGGCTGTTTAAACTCGAGAATCTTATAAGCAAAAGGAATCAACGGGATAAAGTATGTAAAAACAGGCTGCCGGCTGCATGAATCGGCAGCCGTTTCACGTAAAAATTGGTCATAATAAAATCAATAATAGTCAGTGGAGGATTGTGTCGGTTAGACTTATAATCGGTTTAATAAAGCAGTTTACGGGATTCTGTGGGTTGCTTTATTACAGGAAGATAGGATTGTCAAGACAAAGTGTTTGATGGGCATGAGAAATTAACATACAAGGAAGGAGGGATAAAGTTTTTTTAAAAAGTTAACATGATTTCATGCTGATTAAAGATCATACCGCTTAAAGGCACAGTCATCTAGAATCTTATATTTTATCTATCAAATCTTAATAATAGATTTAGGAGGATCGATCTTTCATGAAAAAGCTGTTAAGTAGTGTAGTCTGTGCAGTTATACTTTTAAGTACTTTAAGTACCCATCATGTTTTGGCGAATGATAGCGCTATTAAATCTCATGTTGTTGAATCTGGTGGACAATATGAAAAACGTGGATATATCTTAAAAGTGATTAATGAGGTGGATAATCCCGCAATCAATCCTATTATTAGTGATTTTGTTGAACTATATTTTGATGTCTATCCAAAATTATTAACAAAGTATGCTGCTGATCCAAAAACTGCAACCAAAAAAGTGATTTTAAAATTCGATCCTACATACGATGGAGTAGCATATGCAGATGATGGGATGATTGTTGTAAGCTCTAAATGGATCCTTAATCATCCATGGGATTTAGGGCTACTTACACATGAGTTAACTCACATTGTACAATCGTATCCAAGGTATGACGATGAGACATGGTGGATTACAGAAGGTATAGCAGATTATGTTAGATATGTATACGGACCTCACCAAGAAGATTGGAAATTTACCGAACCCAAAAAAACTGATAATTATAATGGTGGTTATGGAGTGACTGCACGCTTTTTATTATGGATCGAACAAAACAAGAATAATAAAGTAGTAGATATTTTAAACAAACAAATGCAACAAAATACTTTCAATATTAATGATTTTAAAGACATAACAGGGCAATCAGTTGAAGATTTGTGGGCGGAATATATGAACAATCCTTATGTGAAAATCAAATATAAAATTAAACCAGAGTAAACGGGATAAAGGATTATAAAAACAGGCTGCCGGCTGAATCGGCAGTCTGTTCACATTAAAATTGGTCATAACAATTCAAAAATAGTCAGTGGTGGAGGATTATGCCGGTTAGACTTATAATGGGTTAATAAAGCAGCTTACGGGATTTCGTCGGTTGCTTTATTTATATCATGGGATATTAGAAGGTAGGGAAACAAGTGCGTCTGCGGCAAGCGTCCGTCAGGAAATTACGAATTCGATGCAATCCCGGGTTCATTTCTAGTCATGATTAAGCTATCGGATACTATAGTTTTCTTGCTTTGACTACAAAAGTTACAGGAAGCATCTTTGCTTTTTTTGCAAAATCGCTGTTATCGTCCCGCGATTGCATAATTTCATCATCAGATTGCTCAATCATTTGCTCAATTACAAATCCCGCTTTTGCCAACGCATTCACATAGGTTGATAGTTTACGGTCCGATAATGTTAGCGCATCTTCATCAAGAGATACCGAATACCAAGATTCATCAAAATAACATTTTTTAAAAGCAAGCATATTATTTTCTGCAACAACACACTTATGTATAGGATGAGACCAACTGAAAATAAATACACCGTCTTTTTTAAGATAAGAAGCGATCCGGGAAAAAGTACCCTCAAGGTCGGTGGTCCAGCCTATGGCATAAATCGAATAAACAAAGTCAAAATAATCCAATGGTATGCCACATTCTTCTTCCATGGGAGAACAGATCAATTTTGCTGAAAGACCGCATGTCTTCAAATGTTGCGCTGCCTTTTCGATTTGTTTTTCTGATATATCCACAGCCCATAGTTCAGATGCTTTACGTTCCCCCTGATATTGCAAGGATTGACCGTTTCCACAGCCTATCTCCAGCATCTTTTTCCCTGAGACATCGCCAAAAAGCTGGCATTTTTCTTCTGAGACAAATGCTCCATAAAAAGGAAGCACGATTGCTCCTAAGAAGTCATTTCCTTTTGTATCCCAATAGAAACTGTTTGTTTTATAAACAGAATTCTTGTCCATGCCGACGCCCTCCCCAAATATAAATTATATGAGCCTAAACGTATATCCCGACTTGCGCGTTATCCCAATAACACATATCGAACACGAACACTCTGCGCTATTGATCCCCCAAAAATGTACCATTTTTCTATGAACAAATCCACCTAGAATCTCCCATCCTGTGGCAATAATTCAGAAGAGTGGGTTATACAAGACCAGCATGGAACGGCAGGGTAAGAATAGGGAAGGCGGATTATTTTGTGAAACCTGGTCTTACGGTTTGTATATTGATGTATTCTGGATTGCTGATGAATATAGGAATAAAGGATATGGAAAAGTCATGATAACCGAAGCTGAACGACTAGGGAAAGAAATTGGCTGTATTTTTGCTCATACTTGCACATTCTCCTATCAATCGCCGGAATTCTATAAGCGGATGGGCTATGAGGTTTTCGCCGTTAATGATGAATACCCAGAAGATATAAAACAGTTTTTCTTAAAGAAGAAATTGTAAGATATCTATCAACCAAATAACTATAGAATTATATTCAAACAAAGGAGATGCATATTTTGAGCAAAAAGGTAGATTATAAAAAAGATTATAAGCAATTCTATATGCCAAAAACGGTGCCGGAAATTGTGGTGGTACCGACGATGCCATTTTTTATGGTCAGTGGAACTGGGAATCCGAATGGTGAGGAATTCGCCAAGGCAACAGAAGCTTTGTACAGCATGAGCTATACTGTGCGTATGTCCTACAAAAGTGAAGATGTACCCACTGGATACGCCAACCCGATTTTTTGACTGAAGAAATGTTCGAGCGATTTTTGGAACAGACGATAAGGAAAAAGCAAAATCCGTTCCTGGAGAAAGTTCGGTTCGAGCATGTGGAAGAGGGATTGAGTTGTCAAATGATGCATATGGGAAGCTTTGACGATGAGCCGGAAAGTTTTTTGCGAATGGAAGCATTTTGCACTGAACATCGATATATCCGTTCAAGCAAAATTCATCGGGAAATTTATTTGTCGGATCCCCGTAAGACTGAACCGTCAAAGATGAAAACCGTATTAAGATTCCCAGTAAACAAACCCTGATATTCGGAATATTGAATTCGACTGGCATACAGTTTCGTGAAAACAAAAATGGATTGAGGAATTTCCTCAATCCATTTTTTATAAGCGAATCTTAAAACACACTGCGTACTAGTCCTCCGTCAATCCGGTAAGCGGAACCGTTAATGGCCGAGGAAAGAGGGCTGCTTAAGAAGGTAACAAGGTTGGCTATTTCTTCTGGCCGAATAAGCCTTTGAATGATGGATGTTGGCCGATTCTCTCTCATAAATCGTTTCTCAGCTTCTTCTACTGTCATTTTTTCATTAGGATAGAGAGTATTTAACCAAGCCTCTACGCCTTCAGTTAAAGTGGAACCAGGCATAACGGTATTAACCGTTACATTCGTTCCTTTGGCCAGCTCGGCTAAGCTCCTGGAAATCGAGAGCTGCATCGTCTTGGTTGCGCTATAATGAGCCATTTCTTGCGAAGGCATGATGGCCGCCTCGCTGGCAATAAAGATGACTCGACCTTCATTATTCTGAATCATTCGGCTTAGATAGTGACGGGAGAGCCTGACACCACTCATAATGTTGACCTCGAAGAATCTAAACCAATCTTCATCCGGAATATCGAAATATTCGGCAGCCTCGAATATGCCGAGGTTGTTAATCAAAATGTCAACGTCAGCATATTTCTCAATCACCTGTTGACATCCTTGCTCAGTCCCTAGATCCGCGACTACGGATTCGAGTTTAGCGCCGGCATGCCGGTCTTGAATTTCCTGGATCGTGTTAATCACTTTTTCTTCACTACGCCCATTAATAAGTACCTTGGCGCCTTCAGCTGCTAATGATGCGGCGATCGCTTTTCCGATTCCTGCCGTAGACCCCGTAACAAGTGCTGTTTTTCCTTGTAAATGAAGTTGCACGCGTATTCCTCCAACAATTTTAATATGGATATTAACCGTAATGTTATTAATAGGCCGTAAATCGAGGCATCCAAAAGATTTCTATCATTGTAAGTGATGCCGGTTTTTGCCCCTTCGATTTCAAGATAATAGGACCTATGATTACTTAGCGAAACGACCCGACGTTTGCGTTCAATCCATTCGTTATTAACCTGAGTTGTTCCTGTCATCATAAAGTGGAATATTTGTACACCATGATTCGTGATATCTACAGCAATCGATTGTCCTGCTTCCTTCGCCAAATCGATTATTTTAAATTACTATTTCCAATTTTTGTTCAAAAGATTCGATACTCATATCCATCACCTCATTGGTTCTATAAGTACCTTCTGGCTGATGAATGTTATTATGATATATAACAAATCATATGAAAAGTACGCACTTTTTTGTGATATAGGTACTAAAAAGTGCCTATTTAAGTTAACGAGGAACGATAGTTAAATCATGATATAAAGGCAGCCGGTCAAACGATCAGCTGCCGTTTTCATTGAAGTAACGGGCTGGATAGCGTAGTGATTATCGACTTAAAGAGTAGTTATGTAAGGTTAGATAAAAATTGATTATAACTATTTATTACCAAACGGATTATCAAAAAAATAGTAAAATAATACTGTGTTTATTTTACTCAATAGATTCATTTTGGCAATTCGAACAAGAAATGAAAGGGGGAGTGGCGTTGATTGAACATAGCAATCTTGAAGAATATCAAGATCCGGTAAATTACGATCTTGAATTTGACGGTGAAATAGACAAATATCAGTTCTATCTTGAGCTTGCTAGATCGAGTCCTGGGGAAGTGTTAGAACTTGCTTGTGGTACAGGCTTAACAACGATACCCCTGTCGAAAGCCGGCATAACGATGACCGGTGTAGATATCTCTTCAGAGATGCTCGCATATGCGCGGTTGAAGGCGGAAGGGTTGACTGTTACTTTTATGGAAGGCGATGCCCGGACCTTCGAATCGGATAAGCGATTTTCGATGATTTATTTGACTGGTAATGCTTTTCAGGCATTCTTAAGTGATCAAGATCAACTCGATTTGCTCACGACCGTTCACAAACATTTACAACCCCATGGAATCTTTGCATTCGAGACCCGTAATCCGGAGGGAACGGATTTATCCGATCAAGAGGAGACAGAATGGGGATCATTTATTGATAAGGATGGGAATAACGTCAAGGTATCAGGCACACAATGTTACGATGCTAGCCAGCATATCATGCATTGGGTCACGATGCGTGATTGGGGGTATAAGCGAACGACTTCCCGAATTGCTTGTCGGTTCACGGATCAGGATACGCTGCATTCTTTATTAACCCGTCACGGCTTTCGCGTCGAACATCAATATGCTGACTGGGATAAAACGCCGTTCTCTCCGTCATCTTCATCTATCATTAGCGTTTGTAGGAAATGTTAGGTGAGACGTAATGCATTGCAATAGAAAAAATCCCCTCAGGTCGAGGGGATTTTTGGTGATCCTAAGTTTAGCATACTTTTCGCATTAATAATTCAATCGGTCAATGACAAAAACATAGATATTTGACCGATCACCTCATTCGTGCTTAACCTACAGGCAGATAGCTCAGCGAGGCTAAGTCCATTTGACCCAGTACCGTTTACGCCTTATGCCTCTCGTTCATAGATACACAAACGTTATCGGAAATTCTTGTAAAGAATGACAAAAAAATCGTTGGAGATGAGTGTATGGATATAAGCGTAAGAAAGGCAAGAATTGAAGATGCTAATGACTTGTCTGAATTATTCATTGAGTTTATTGGAACTGATTCCAACATTGCAAAGATGCAAAATCAGTTAGAGATTATTTCGACACAGCCAAACTACTATGTTGCAGTTGCATGTAAAGACGAAAAGGTAATTGGAACAGCTATGGGAATCGTATGCCCGGATATTGTAGGAGAGTGTCAACCATATTTGTTGGTAGAAAATGTTGTGGTTTCGTCAACGTATCAAGGAAAGGGAATTGGTAAGATCCTCATGGCTACACTTGAGGATTTTGCTAATAAAATGCACTGTTCTTACATAATATTGGCTTCTGGTGGAAACCGAGAACAAGCACATAGATTTTATGAGTCAGTAGGATACATGGGCACTAAAACTGGATTTATTAAACGAATGGAATCTGCTCGCTTATAGTTAAAACGATAAAGAGTAACATGCGCATAAACCATCACAGGCGTCTGGTCTATTAGCCGATGTGTCTAGGGACAAGAACATGTATTCATAACCAATGAGCGAAGCAAAAACATGCCACGGTTGCGAAAATTAGTCGTAGTTTATTTATGGATTAACGGACAGCAGCCTGATAAAGCGCGTTGAAGGCGCGGATGTCCTCTGCTTTGATGTATAAGCCACCTTCATGTTATCCAACATTTGCCTATTTATTCAGAAAACTTCAGGTGTTATACTAATCTGTCGATAGCGTAAAGGATATACATTTTGTCTGTTCTTATATCAAGAAGCTCGAGGTAATATAAACATAATACAGTCATCAGGGGGAATGGTCATCATGAAGAAACGTATTGCTGTACGCTTATTTATTTTTATTTTTGTCCTAAGTTTGGTCCTTCCAGGACAAGCTTCGATGGAAGCGTTTAGCCAAGAACCGGTTATTAAGGATAAAAATCTCGAACAAGCGATTCATTCGTGGTTAGCTAAAAAAGGCGATGAACCACTTACCAAAGCGGATTTAGAATCTCTCACCGTTGTATCTTTATCAGGTAAAGGAATTAAAGATCTGCAGGGATTAGAGTATGCCGTCAATGTCACGCAACTCGATCTAAACAATAATGAAATTACGGATCTTACACCGCTTAAGAAGCTTTCAAAGATCCGTGATCTCAGCCTCAAAGCAAATCAGATCTCATCGATTGAGGAATTGTCAGCTCTGAAGGATTTGAAGTATCTAGAAGTAAGCTGGAATCAGATATCATCCTTGGATGTAGTGAAACAATTGCCTCACCTAATCGAGTTGGACGCCGACCATAATCAAATTTCGAATGTTCAAGCACTCTCTAGTGCCGCAGAATTAGCGTATTTGAAAATGAGCGACAACGCGATAGAAGACATAGTTCCCCTCGGCAACATGAAGAAGCTGACATATCTTAATGTGTCTTACAATAAGATTAAGGATTTTTCGCCGCTACGGAAGCTATCCAAAAGTCTGACGTATCTAGGGATTAGCGGAAACCGGGCTACTGATCTTAAGCTGCTAGAAGGATTCAACAATCTCGAAGGTCTCTCTGCCAACAACAATAACATCGAGAGTCTTGCCCCTTTAGCGAAATTAACTAACTTGTCTACATTGGATCTATCCTCCAACGAGATTAAAGATTTAGACCCGTTAAAACAATTGAACAAGCTAGATATCCTCTACTTGGATAACAACCGAGTGTGGAATTTGGAACCGTTAAGAAATTTGAAATCCCTAAGAATTCTAAATTTGAACAATAACCGGGTATGGGATCTGGAGCCGATTCAAAATAATAGTTATGACTTTCATTTTGATACGGGGGCAGAACGCTACGGACTGCAGTTGAACGATAACTACTTGGACTTAAGCCAAGGAACCCAAACCTATCAAATATTTAACAAATTGAATGCGGATCGTTATGGTATTATCTCTCAGCGTAAGACTCAACGCTTGATGATCGGCAGCAAGACAGCCTATGTGGGCGACAGTATCTACAATATAACAGCAGCGCCATTCATTCAGACAGGCCGTACCTACGTACCTATTCGTTTCATTTCCGAGAAGCTAGGGGCAAAGGTCAACTGGAACCAGAGTACGAAAGAGGTAACGATTCAAAAGGACGGTAAAACGATTCGTTGGTCTGTGGGGAATAAGCAAGTTAAGATAAACCAGCAAACTGTGATGTCCGACGCTCCTTTACTACAGAAAAATAACAGCACTTTCGTTCCTGTACGCTTTGTGTCGGAGCAGCTTAATACTTCTGTTGAATATTTAGGCAGCAAAAAAATGGTCATCATATTCGAGAATAAGACCGCATAACAGAATTCAATATCAATATTAGGACGCATCTAAGGACACTGGGTTGCGTCCTTTCTTAAAGACTTGCCGTTTCAGACAGCGCGGATAACCGTATCACAAATAGTGGTAAAGCAGAAGACGCTGAAACCGTTATATCGAACCTAACTAGTTTCTGCTAGGTAAGATGAGAGAGGAGCATAGAGTTGAAAAAAGAAATTGGTGTATTGATGTTGTTGAGTGCTGTTTTGCTTTCGGGATGTGGTTCAGATGAGCCTGTAAAACTGATTGAAGCTTCTGAAAATGAAGAAGTGAGGCTTTATGCTGTCAACGAAACAGACGACGAAGTCCACGGGGTTACGGTAGAGATTAACGGCAGCCAGAAAAACTTCGATTGGAATATCTTAAATACAGGAACTAAACCTCAGGTATTCTATACTGATCTTACGGGTGACAGTAAGGAAGAAGCCGTAATCATAATTAATACAGGTCGAGGTACAGAATTAGATACTTTTGATATTCATGTAATTAATGCAGAGGATTTATCCGAAATTAAAGTACAAAATCATGAAGAGATTGTTGCCAATCAGATTGAAACGCATGTTTCTAAAAATGCTGATGATACTTTGGACATTACAGTTAAGACGAAAGAAAAAGAGGATAACTTCGATTCGAATATTGAGTTAGCGCCGAATTATAATCAAGATGAGCTTGCTTTCGGCGGTGTAGTTATTTATCAAGTTGAGCATCAAAAAATAATCTTAAGTCTAGGTGCAAGTGTTGGAATATCCCCTCAATACGTATGTTCTGTCAATGTCACATATAAATTCGATCATGCAAAAAATGAATTTATTGCCGATCAAATTGATTTTGCACCTAATGAAAACGTGTAATTAAGTGTGCGCACATTTGTAAGGTATTGGCAAGTAAACAGGACTAAAAACACAGATTTGGGGTTTCACATGGCTCAATGATCGTAAAAAGAGCCATAGAAGCGATTCTATGGCTCTTTGGTAAAGATACGCTTTGCCAAATGGTGGCTGCATCCGATTATCCTTCCGATATTTTCTTGGGCCGCTTCAAGAACAGCGAGAAGAAAATACCAATGACAGTAATGATCGTCGCCACGACGAAGGCATCGTTAATTCCGCTGATGGTGGATGCTTTCGTCACCAATCCTCCAATGATCGATAATGAATAAGCGCCGCCCATTTCTGAAGGCAGTCCTGTAAGCGATGAGATGCCTGCACCCAAGTCTGCAAAATTCTCGGCAGCAATCGTATTGCTCAGCGTCAAATTGTTCGAATAGGATGCCACATGTTCGGTTGTTCTTGTCGACATCACCGTTACAAGCACTGCGGTTCCAAATGAACTGGCAACCTGCCGCATCGTATTGGACACTGCCGTGCCATGGGTCTTTAATTTCGGCGGCAGCGCATTGAGCCCCTCTGTCATGATCGTCATCATAATGAAGGAGATACCGAAGCTTCTTAGCGCATAGAGCGTCATCAGGTGATAATACGTAGACTCATCGGTTAACTTCGTGAACTGATAGGTCGTAACCGAAGTGATAATTAATCCGATGATCGCGAGCGGCCTTACGCCGAATTTATCAAACAACGTACCCGAGATCGGCGACATCACGCCCATCAACAGTGCCCCGGGTAGCAGCAGAAGCCCCGACTCCAGGGCGGTATAGCCCCGAATATTCTGAACATAAATCGGGAGTAGGAGCATCGCTCCAAACATCGCCATATTAACGATGACGCTTACGACGGTAGACATGGTGAAGGTGAGATTTTTGAACACAGTCAAATTCAAAAGAGGGCTGCTTGTCGTCATCTCCCTTACGACAAAGAAGATGAGAAATAAGACTCCGACGATAATGGAAATATCAACAACAGGATCTCCCCAGCCTCTGCTCCCAGCCTCGCTAAGCCCATACAGCAGCGCCCCAAACCCTATCGTCGACAAGACAGCACCCTGCCAATCCAGCTTAGGATAAGTGAGCTTCAGCACATTAGACAAATATCTGAACGTCAATATGACTTCGATGGCGCCGAGCGGAACCATGACAAAGAACAAGACGCGCCATGAATAATGCTCCACCATGTAGCCTGCAAAGGTCGGTCCGAGCGCAGGCGCGAACATCATCGCAATCCCCATCATGCCCATGGCGCGCCCCATCTGTTCGGGGGGGAATATGCGCAGGAAGATGTTGGTGACAAGTGGCATCAATACGCCTGCTCCAATGGCTTGCACGATGCGCCCCACCAATACAACGGCGAAGGTTGGACCCATGCCGCAAATTAGCGATCCGATCGTGAACATCGCCATCGCCATGGCGAACAGCATACGGGTCGAAATGGACTCCATCAGAAAGGCACTAATTGGAATCATAATCGCATTGGCCAGCATGAACCCTGTTGATAACCATTGCACCGTCGTCGTGGAAACATTCAAATCCGTCATCATATGCGGGATGGCGACATTCACCATGGTTTGGTTCAAGATCGCGATGAACATCCCTAGGATGAGCACGGTAACAGTGGGTCCTATCCTTTTTTCGCTCATGTGGCCCCCCTTATTTATGGATACGTATAGATACGCTCATCCCGGGAACCAATCCGAGACCGCGGTACCCGTCCAAAGAGATTTTAATAGGAATGACTTGCGTCACCTTCGTATAATTTCCTGTCGTGTTGGAGGTAGGAAGTAGGGAAAAGGTTCCGGCTGTTGCAAGTCCAATCTGATCGACCTTGCCTGTAAGTGCCGTACCGGGAAAAGAGTCTACGTAAACATCCACGGTCTGATTCACTTTCACGTCGTTAATCTGAGTCTCTTTCACATTGGCGGTTACGTACAAGGCTCCTAGATCGAACGCTTTGGCGAGAGACATCCCGGCTCCTATAACGGTGTTGGCCGCGGCGTTTTGTAGGACGATCGTAGCCGTATGAGGCATCTTAATGGATACATTGCCTTTGTCAGTGAGCACGGTGCCAAGATCTTGCCCTGCCGTATAAGTGTCGCCTAACTTGCCTCGCCAAGACTGTAGCAAGCCTGGAGATGCCGAAGATATCGTGATTGCTTGACCATCCACCTTCGCGTTGTCCGTTGTAATAAAATTGATGGATTGATTATAGTAGTAGACGGCAACGGCACCTCCCCCTAACAGAACGAGAATAACCAGAATATTCACGATTACAAGTCGAGAGCTTTTCATTTCGATCGATTCCTTCCTTTTGCAGAGCAATTGTTAGTGTGTTGGGACTTAGTGTTTCGATAGCAGGTGCCAATTATCCATAAAGATGGATAGTAATATGACGATCGAGGAAAAGTATATAGCAGCAAGTAAAGCGAAGTTGGAGGGAAAGCATGCATGAACATATATATCGTGTACGACAGCGAGGATGGCCATACGGAGGCCGTGGCGAAGGCAATAGCGCAAGGCGTACGGGACGTTCAAGGAGCTCATGCATATCTGTACCATGTGGATCAAGCGGATATTCATGATCTTGAGCGCATGGATGCGATCATCTGGGGTTGTCCTGGTCATTTTGGCAGTATCAGCGCAGGTCTGAAGACGTGGATCGATAAACTAGGCTATTTATGGGCTCACGGTAAGCTTGTGGACAAGCTGGGAGCCGTTTTCTGTACGATCGCGACCGAACATGGCGGCATTGAAGCCACGATGTTGAATTTGATTACGCCGATGCTCCACCAAGGTATGATTATCGTCGGACTGCCGGCTACGGTTCCCGAAAATGTGTTATATGGATCGTACTACGGCGTAGGGATCACTTGCCGCTTGGAAGAATCGCCGGACGATTCGCCCAATTTACCGAGCGAGGATGAATTGGCCCTGGGAAAAGCATTAGGCGAACGCGTCGCGCGCTTAGCGGGCAAAATGACAGGCCGAGGGGTGAGATGATCGAATGCTCATTATTGGATACGGCATTGTAGCGCTTGTTGTCATTATCATCTTAATCATTGTGAACGTACGGCATGCGAATCGGTCATCTAGGCAAGGATCTTCTACAACTGACACCGTACCAAAGACCGAACCCGTAACCGAGACGGTAACGGAAACCGAGTTACACGTGGATTCTCCGCTTACCGATGAGTCTGTCACAAGCGTAAGTCAGGATATACCAGTAGAACGGGAGGCTGTCGCACCGACTGCGGCAAATGACGCATCCTTCCGACAATCGCTTAGGCAATTAAAACAAACCACGGTGAAAACGGATAACCGGCAGCCCATCAACTTCGGCAAGATGTCCGATGCCGATTACCGGAAAGCGATGAAAACCTTGCGGAACGCTTCAAAAAAAGAGTAGAGCCGAAATCGATTCGAAGTTGTGAATCTTTGAAGTGTTCTGCTTCGGAGACATCCGAAAGGCTCCGGATCAAAAGAAATGAAAAAGACGAAAACATGAAACCTTGTTCCATTCGGATCAGGGATTTCATGTTTTCGTCTCAAGCGCACAGCCTAGGAATAGAAGTATTCAGCTTCAAATGCTTTCACTTTCAAAGCGTTTAGCTCCTATCCCTTTAGCGAGCCAGACGTGATGCCGTTAATGATATATTTTTGCATGAAAATGTAGAACAGAATGAGTGGTGCAACCGCCAGGAGCATCATCGGGAAGAAATTCGTCCAGTCGGTCGAGAATTGCCCAATATTGCGGAACACTTCTAAGAGTAATACACCCTTTGATCGGGATTGCAAGAACAACAATGGCGTCATGAAATCATTCCATACACCAAGTGTATTCAAAATCGCTACAGTGGCAATGACCGGCGTAAGCAGCGGGAATACAATCTGCCAGAAGGTTCTCCAAACCCCACAGCCGTCTACTCTTGCCGCTTCTTCCAGCTCAAATGGAACGGTAGAGCTGATAAAGCTTTTAATTAAGAAGATAGAGAACGGAAGGCTGTAACAAATTTCTATAAGAACAATGCCCGTGAGGGTATTCATAAGCCCAAGCTGCGCTACCTGTTTATAAAGGGCTAATATTCCCATTTGGTACGGTACCATCATCCCAACCATGAATAACAGGAACACGATCCGATTGAAGTGATTCGTGCGTCGCACCAAGCTGTAAGCTGCCATCGTAGAGAACATAACAATCCCCGCGACGGAGGAAATCGTAATGACCAGGTTGTTTCCCAACACATGCATGTAGTTCATGGCCTTAAAGGCGCGAATGTAATTGTCGAACGTGATGTTAACGGGAAGGCCCATCGGATGAGCGACCGCATCAGCTGGCGTCTTAAATGTCGTGATGATCAAATAGTAAATAGGGATCATAAAAATCGCCGCCAAGAGGAGCATGATAATTTCCGTGAAGGCAGTTTCTTTTGTATATCGATTCATAATTACCGCCGCTCCCACATCTTGATTAGTGAAATGTGAATAAAGGTGATGATGCCAACGAGGATAACGAAGACGATACCGAATGCGGCTCCGTAGCTATAGAATCCTTCACTGAGCCCTTTCTTGAGCATGAGTGATACGATCGTTTCCGTAGAATACCCTGGGCCACCGCCAGTCAAGGCATAAACAATATCAAATACCTTCATGCCGTTTATCATCCCCATAACCGTATTGAAAGTGATTGCCGGAAGCAGGAGAGGAAGTGTGATATAGCGGAACATTTGCATTCCACTCGCTCTGTCAATCTTTGCCGCTTCGTAATAATCTGTTGAGATGCTCTGCAAGTTGGCCAAATAAATAACCATGGTGTAACCAACCCACTGCCATACGGAGGCGATGATGACCGAATAGAGCGCAAGATGAGGATCTCCGAGAAAATTGATGCGTTCAAAGCCAAGAGCGACGACAAGTTGATTAATCAAACCAAAGTCGGAGGGGGAGTACATAAAATTCCAGAGATAACCGATAACCAATACACTGAACACCGCAGGAAGGAAGAACGCAGCCCGAAGTAGATTTTTTGTTTTTAATTTTTTATTGAGAAATACCGCTAATGGAATGGCTAGTATATTCTGCCCAAGCATCGCAAGTACCGCATAGATTAACGTGTTTCGAATACCTGTCAAATAGATTGATTCTTTAAATAGAGCGATATAATTGTCTAGACCAACAAATTTGACAACAACCGGATGCACGTCCGACCAATTTGTAAAGCTGTATAAAGCGGTCTTTAACGTCGGAATGATGAAAAAGGTACAATAAATAAGTAAGGCAGGAAGCAGAAGCAGAACATAATTGATCTCTCGTTTGAACATGTTTGGTTTGTTCATGGACAACAACCTTTAACTTATAGGATGTACAAGGGACAAATTGCTTTGCCCCTTGTAATTTATACGGCCTATTTAGATTTCTCCTGCAGTTCAGCTGCTTTCTTGTCTACCGTTTCTAGCACTTGATGAGGCGTTTTGATACCGGCTATGAGTTCTTGAATACCTTTTCCTAAATCTGTAAAGGCAGCACCAGCAACGCCCCAATTATTAACTGGATACATGACATTGCCCGCCTTGAACGCTTCTTGAGCACTGTTGTATTCTGCTGGCATTTCAAACGTAACGCCTTTCAAGAAAGATGAACCGCCTTTATTATCTTCCCAGTAAGCATTCTGACCTTCTGGTGTGGATAACAGGTCAAGCACCTTGTATGCTGCGTCTTTGACTTCGGATTTCGCATTCAAACCAAACGATACCCCTGGACCGCCGACCATCCAACCTAGACCACCTTTTGTCCCCAGGTTCGGGAACATATCAATCTTCATGTTAGGCGCTTTTTGCTTAAAGGTATCCATGTACCAAGGTCCTGCTTGGAACATTGCCGCCTTGCCGCTTGTAAATTCATCAATGGCTTGTTCTTCTTCAAGCCCCAGCATATCTTTGGTGAAGACACCGTGTTTCAAATATTCGGTCCATGTTGTCAAAGCAGGCTCCAGCACATCGGCCATTTTCGCCGTTCCTTTGCCAAAATCTTCATTCCATTTTTTACCTTCCGTTGTGCCGATATAATCATTTAATGCCAAACCGAGGAAGGACTGGCCCGCTACGTTAGGATTCTTTAGACCGATCGCTTGGGGTTTGATGCCATTCTTCTTCAACACGTCCGCGACTTGGAAGTACTCATCAAGCGTTTTTGGTATCTTCAGGTTATATTTGGTAAATAGATCAACGTTATAGTAAACCCCATTAAACCAACTCGCTTGCGGCAACCCGTACAGTTTATTATCAAATGTTACGGTGGACGTGCCGGTTTCATAATACTTGCTAGCGTAGCGTTCTGTTAAATCTTCGAAGTAACCTGCCTTGACGGTATTAGCGTCTATAATTCCACCGATAATGTCAGGTCCTTCGCCTGCTGCAAGTTGTGTTTTGATGACATCAGGGTAAGTCTTGTTATCGATGAATTGATACTCCACATCTACATCGGGAAGTTTATCTTTGAATAATTGCAGAAGTGTCTTTACACTGTCTTCTTTGTTCCAATACGATAATCTGACTTTCACTTTCTTGACCGTTGCATCCTTCGGTGTTACATTTCCCACTGTGCTGCTGTTGTCTGTACTGTTCTTACTGCAGCCTGTAAATAGGATCGACAAGGTGAGCATAGCGGTCGCGGAGACTAACCATGTTCTCTTCATACAAAGACCTCCCAAATTTTAGATCGTTCGTTTCATAGTCCAGTGTAGTATAAATGTCATTTTCATCGAAATAACAGATTTTTTCGAAACCTAACAGAATTCATCTGGAAATAGGAACCAGATTATGTGATTTTGATTTAATATAACATGGTATGAATTGGAATACCTAGTGTGCTATGCTTTGCATTGTAGTGAGTATCCTCAAAAAGTGAGTAAATCCATCGAACGGATAGGGAGGAAAATATGTATCATATTCTAGTAGTCGATGATCAACAAGCAGAAATCGATGCCATTGAATGGCTTATTCATAAGCATGCTCTACCATTTTCTGTTGCTCAGGCCAATAATGGGGAAGAAGCGCTGGAATATATAAGGGGCCATCATGTAGATCTGTTATTCACGGATATTCGCATGCCATTCATGGACGGTCTAGAGTTAATTAAGCAGGCAAAAGTAGTCGTTCCGGATCTTAAGGTGCTTATTTACAGTGCTTATGGGGAATTTGAATATGCACAAAAAGCGATTCAGCTTGGAACGGTTAATTATATGTTAAAGCCGATCGATGTGAAGGAATTCCTCAAAGTATTCCATTCCATCATCGCTATACTAGAGGACGAACGACTTCAGAGGGAGAAAGATGAGCGGCTGATCAAAGGCTTTCATAAAGGAGTGGCGTATGAGAAAGAAAAGCTCCTGTTTGATCTTCTTCAAGGTCGTGAGAGAGACGTTCATTACGAGGAGCGGGCAGCTTTTGCGGGTCTAAGTCATCTGGCAAATAAGCGGATGTATATGATGATGATAGGATTGGTAGATCATTTTTTTGATCTGCATCATACAGCAGTGTTCGAATTCCTTCAATCGACCTGTAAACATGAGATGCTTTTTTTAAATATGAATGAATATCAAAGCATCATGCTAGTTGCTATTGATCCAGCTTCAACGATCAGCGATAACCAGCAAGAGCTTATGGCTTATGGGGACGGGGTTAGAGAATGGCTAGAGATTCGCTTCGATCGGCGGAGTTTCATTATCGTTGGTAGTCCGATCAATACGCTAGAGGGACTTCATGACGAGTTCGTCCAAATGGAAGAGTTAATGAATTTTCGGTTTTTTATGGATAACAGTGTCGTTTGTTCCAAAGAGGATGCAAGCATCTATGACCATGTAGATGACGAATCGTTAGAGCTTATGCTGAAGGATATTTATACTTCCATTGCACGAAAAGAATATCGTACACTTGAGCATCGCATTGAGTTTCTCATTGCGAGTATGCGAAATAGTAAGCGCTTTAGTTCTATGTATGCCAAACTCTTATTTACAGAGATAATGAAAAGAATAGTAGATTCTCAAGATAAAAAAAACGTCCTTTTACTAAAGGATGGTTTGGAGCGAATCGCACTTTGCAATTCGATTTCTGAGCTTAGGCAAGTCATTTTATCCGTATTTCAGGAACATTTGCTGCGAATCGAAACGGCGACAGATGATCAATGCCGCAAGGTGATAGAAGATGTACAGACGCTCATCCAGATGGAATACGGGAGTGATCTTGGGGTCGAATATTTAGCCAAGCGCGTCTTTTTATCGCCAAGTTATTTAAGCTTTCTGTTCAAAAAAAGTACAGGCCAAAGCCTAGTCAAATATATTACAGCCGTTCGAATGGAGCGAGCGAAGGAACTGCTGCGTGATTCAACGATTAAAGTTGTTGATATTGCCAGTACCGTTGGATTCGCGAACACTTCCTATTTTAATTTAATGTTTAAGCAATATAACGGCTTGACTCCTGTTCAATATCGGGAGGGGGGTAATAGGAGTTGACTCTGCTCAAATTTATCCGTAATCTCCGCCTGCGCCAGAAATTATTGCTTTCTTATGTGATGGTCATCTTCCTGCCAACCATTGTACTGGGCTTGTATGCCTACCAGAGTTCCAAATCTTCATTGGATAGCCAGTTTATGCAAAGCGCGGATAACGAGGCGAAGAAGGTCACACTCGAGATCAGTTACCGACTTCAGAGGCAGGAAATGTCAATGAAATCGATTGCTTTCCATCCAGCGGTCATTGAGTTGATGAGTAACCCGAATCAGGATTTGTACTTACAATTTAAGACGCTGAGTGATAAAATTGAACCTATTTTTTTTAACTTGATGTATATGGTTGGAGATATGAATGAGATTATGTTGTATTCCGAGAGTCGGCAATCTGAATTAGGAAACTTCATTTCTCCTTCTTCAGCAGTTAAGGAAAAGGATTGGTATCTAGAGACAAAGGGCAGTGATACAACCAAGTGGTGGTTCGAAGATGGTGAATTGTTTGCCACACGAGTGATTCACAATATCGAGTTTCGGACCGTGAGCGGTGAACTTTATGTCCGATTTGATTACAATAAAATCTTCGGTGATTTCATTGGCAGGGGAATTGAAGGGAATGGCATGATCATTACCGATAGACAGAATCGGCCCGTTCTAACAGAGCATGTTGGGCAGATGGATGATGTTCAACTTCAATCACTTTCAAGGAAGGGTACGTTAAAAGCCACCATAAGTGGCGAATCCTATCTCATTGTAAACAAAGATATTCCTCAAACCGATTGGATACTGCATTATTTGGTCCCCGATAATCAACACAAAACAGGCATTGGCAATATTTTAAGCGCAACAGGCATCATCGTACTCATCTGCATGGTTTTCCTCAGTATCATTATCTTCTTGTTCTCAGAAACGATGTTAAAAGGAATCGAGAAATTAAACACCAAAATGAAGATGGTGGAAGATGGTGATCTTACGGTTGTGGTATCCACGAATTCCAAAGATGAAATCGGGCAGCTTACCGATCGATTTGGTTCGATGCTTAAACAGATTAATCAACTCATTACGGAGGTATATCAGACAAAAATCACGCAAAAGGCGGCCGAACTCAAAGCGCTGCAAGCTCAGATCAATCCCCATTTTCTATACAATTCTTTATCTTTGATTAATTCAAAAGCGCTGCGTATCGATGCCCAAGAAATTAGTGACTTGGTGAATCAACTTTCCAGATATTATAGAACGACATTGAATAAAGGGAAGCAGGTTATTTCGATTCAAGATGAATGGACCAACGTCCAAGCGTACATACATATTCAATTAGCGATGCACAATGCAAACTTTGACGTAGAATTCGATGCTGACGACAAGGTGTTTCAATTTGACATGATCCATTTGATCTTGCAGCCGATTGTTGAAAATGCGATCATGCATGGCATTGACCAGAAGCGTGGGGAGCGAGGTAAACTCATCCTGCGGGCAAGTCTTGACGGTGAGGATATTGTTTTTGTCGTGGAGGATAATGGCGTCGGTATGGAACCGTCTAAGATTGCGCGTATGCTTGAATATGAAAGTGATGGTTATGGCATTAAAAATGTGCAAGAAAGACTGCAGCTCTTATTTGGATCCGAATACGGGATCTGTATTCATAGTCAATCAGGGGTTGGCACTTCTGTTAGCGTACGCATACCGCAATATCGTCACATCAGAGAAGAAGAGTCATGATTAATTAAGGGGGCCAATGTGCATAAAAGCACGGCCCTTTTTGTTTCCAATCGAAATCTGTTAGATTTCAAAAAATACTGTTATTTTGCAGGATTTGAAAAGATCATACAATGTAATCATGAACAGACGGCGCCGCCAGCTACCTTTGAAAGCGCTTTATTAGGTTGTGTTCTGACATCAAATAAAGAATGAGAGGATTGTTGATCTATGTTCAAACGAACAACGTGTAAAATGATCTGTTTTATGATTCTAGCAAGCGTCTTTATTCAGAACTACGCTCCTCGAGTCTATGCTGCCAGCAGCCAACTGGACGTGTGGGTGGTAAATGCAATGAAAGCCGTATATAGGACCAGCACGATCCCCGCAAATCCAGGAAACAGCATTGATCTTGTCTCAGCCAAAAACGAATATGAAAGTGAGCAAATTGCAATAAGAGGCAACAGTGATTTTGAGATTACGGGAGTTGAATTTTCTGATCTTGCCTCTTCTGGCAATACGATCTCTAACACCAACTTAAGCTATCATTTTGAGGAATACGTGCTTGAAGATACCGTGCAGCCCAATCAATATCGACCGGACTTGGAAGGCACGCAAATCTACCCCTTATCCGAAATCCCCGACCCGCTGTCCAACGAGCCATCCATACATGTGGCGGCAAATTCAACGCAACCCATTCTCATAACGAATTATGTTCCTGCCGATGCTGCTCCTGGCCTCTATCACGGCATGGTTACAGTGAAGACAACTTTGGGCGATCATCAAGTGCCGATTAATGTTGAAGTAGCTAACGTTGAAATCCCTCAAACCTCTAAGGCTAATTTCGTTAATTATCAGTGGGCGATGACGAATGGCTTTATGATCGGAGGTTCTCCACCTGAGATTGCTGATGATCCTTTAACGCAGTCTAGTTATGATGTTGGTCAGAACTATTACGGCGTGGAGACGTATAGCGACAAATGGTTTGAGCTTATGGATAATTTCGCCAAAACGATGAGCGACTATCGTCAGAACATGATTTGGGTTCGTACAGATTTATTATTAAACGCAAAGGGTACCAAGATGGTGTCTTTTAAAGACGGGATACCGGAGCATATCGACTGGTCTTTGTTCGATCGATATGTTGAAACCTTCATGAAAAGAGGGATTACACATTTTGCGAACATTCACTTGATCCATGCATTAGAACAAATGCCACAAAGTGAAAGACCAAACAATGATGATCCCGCAGATCCGTGGAAAACGTCCATACCCGAACCCGACTCACTACCTGTAACAGACGCTTATCTTACGAACTACTTGACGGCATTGCACGATCATTTAGAGGACAAAGGTTGGCTTAACGATAATGGCTTCACTTGGTATCAGCATACGAAGGACGAACCCAACGGTGCTAGCATTACAAACTATATGACGTATATCGCAAGACAATTAAAAGAAATCGTTCCGGATTTCAAAACATTGGATGCGGATGCGGCCGGTACTCTAATGAACGAAGCCATCAAACCCTATGTGGATGTTTGGGTCCCGTTAACGCCGGTTTTTCAGGACAAGAAGAATTTATATAAAGCGGAGCAAGCGGCCGGCAAAGACATGTGGGTGTATACTTGCGATGCCAATCCGGCTCCGTGGTTGAACCGGTTCTGGACGCAGCCCATATTGACGGGCAGGCTGTTATTCTGGAATCTTAGTCAAGACGGTGTTCAAGGGCACTTACATTGGGGATGGAACGTATGGTATGTCCCTCATTATGGCGATTCCACGATCGTATATCCGGATAAGGATCATATGACAGTTAAGAGCTCGCTGCGCTACGAAGCCCAAAGAGACGGACTTGAGGATTACGAACTGATGTACCAACTCAAGCAAACCAATCCCGATCTTGCCAAACGTATAGCTGACAGCGGTGTTAGCCCTTCAGATCCGAGGAAATATACCCTTGATCCTGAATATATCAGAACGCTTCATAATTATCTGGTGAAAGCGGCTGCCGGAGAACCTATGGGTGCAATTTCCGTGCCGAGTAGTCCCTATGATGGGCAGGATGTGCCTATGACATACATGACGGATAACGTGAGCAGCGAGATCACATACAACGGTGAATGGTTCGCAAAAAGCCGGAAATACGCCTATATGGGCGGTGTTCAAGCCACATTGAACGCGGAAGACAATTTGACCTATACATTTAAAGGGTCCGGAATCGATCTTATTGCGGAGAAAAATGAAGCCTCCGGTAAAGTGGCTGTATACGTCGACGATTCCGATCCGGTAATTATAGATCTCTATGAGAAGGTTCAACTCGATTCGATATCGGTATACAGCAATCATAATCTACCAGCAGGCAAGCACACGATCAAGGTCGTGAACCTGGAGAACAAAAACCTGTACGTTGACGGCTTTCGAGTAAGCATGTATGAAGGACAGAAGATCTTTGACGGAACGCTCCAAAGTTTGGAGCTGACTAACGCGCCTTCGTTTCATTTTAATAAAAGCAATATTAATTACCAAGTGATCATTCCCAAAGATGTTAACGTGATCTCCATTACGCCAACGCTTTCGGATGCCGATGGAACCCTGGACGTCAACGGAAAGAGTATCGCCAGCGGTAAGAGGGTTACTTTCAACATCCCTACAGGTAAAAGTGAGATTCATATTCGGTCTACCGCAAGTGATGGGGAAACCACGAGTCTGTATACGTTGAACTTTCTGAAAGGCAATGTGAATGAGCCAGGCACCAATATGGCCAGAAGCTATTCAGATATTACAGCATCAGCTGCTAGGGAGGGCGAGGCGGGCATTTATTACGGTGCTTCGAAAATGGTTGACGGCAGTTATGGTAGCATGTTTGCCAGTAAGAGCGGCTATAATGACACCCATCCATTCCCGCATGAGATTAATCTTACATGGGATCAACAGCAGACCTTTAATACGATTGTCATGGCCACACCATCGGGGTTATTACAGGGTATAACGGATATTGATGTTCAGGCTACTTCGGATGGAACGAATTGGAATACCATTGCGAAGCGGGTACCGATTCAATGGAACAGCAGCACAGACGACAACATCATGGAATTCACGTATGCCAATATTCCTACAGTTAAAGACGCGCTGAAGCTGAGGATACGGATCAATGACGCTAACTATACGTATTGGGGCATGTACGCTTTATATGAGCTTGAGCTTTATAACCTACCAGACAACGGAGAGATTAACCCGATAGCAGACGGAACGCTGAGGAATTTAACAATTTCTAATGTTCCTTCCTTTACGTTTGACAACAGCACGATGACCTACCCCGTCATGATTCCTAAGGATGTAGACACCATCGCGATCACGCCAACGCTTTCGGACGAAGCGGGTACCCTGCAGATCAACGGAAAGAATGTCCCCAATAACACAGCACAGACGATTGACATTCCAATCGGTAAAAGTGAAGTTCATATCAAATCCACCGCAAGCGACGGGAAGACGACAATGCTCTATACATTGAACATCCTGAAAGGCAATGTGAATGAACTAGACACCAACATTGCCAGAAGCTATTCAGATATTACAGCATCAGCAGCACGCGAAGGCGAAGACTACAGTCCCCAGAAAATGGTTGACGGTAGCTATGGTACCATGTTCGCGAGTTTACGAGGCTACAACAACAGTCATCCGTTTCCGCATGAGATTAATCTGACTTGGGATCAACTGCAAACCTTTAACACCATCGTCATGGCCACAACATCTGGATTAATCCAGGGTATTTCCAATATTGATGTTCAGGCTTCTACAGACGGCGTAAACTTTGAGACCATAGCGAAGGGAGTACCGATCCAATGGAAAAGCAGCATAGATGACAACGTCATGGAGTACACCTTTGCCAATATTCCTACAGTAAAGGACGCAATGAAGCTGCGAATACAGATCAATGATGCGAACTATACGACTTGGGGTATGTACGCTGTGTATGAGCTTGAGCTCTATAACCTTCCGGAAAACGGAGAGATTGGCGCTATTCATACGCATACGATCACAGCGGACGCGGGGGAAAACGGAACAATCAGCCCGAACGGCGCCGTTGTAGTCAATGAGGGT
>NZ_MSZX01000027.1 GCF_002021565.1 Paenibacillus selenitireducens
STRCSSATNDATACTNTRYCHNAGCDGCAGGCCGGATGTGGCTGCGCTGGCGCCGGGCGCAGCGGCCAGCGAGCGCAAGCGCTCCGCGCGCTCGCGCTCGCGGTGCTCGAGGCGGCGCAGCTCTGCGAGCGCCGCCGAACGGGCGAGCAGCGCAGCATGCTGCTCGCCAAGCTGTGTAGCCTGCGCGTCCGCGGTCGCGCGCAGCTGCTCGAGCAACCCATCCGCAAGCTGCAATGCTTGCTTGCGGTATAACCCCTTCGCATCCGCGCTAATTTGCTTCGAATAATTCATCGTATATTCATTCGTAAAACCGGCACCCTCGCTCACACGCGCTGCAAGCCACTCAGGGGTGATTTTCGACAGGACGAGTGCATATCCCGAACTCCATGTTTCTGACGCCGCACCCACGACCTCAGCCAGCTTACGAAGAAGGTCCCCTACATGCCAATCCACATGAGCACGTACTTGCTCGAGGAAATGCTGATGCAAGCCTTGCAGACGACGTTGCTGCTCTTCTGCCGTTTTCCCTGCCGTAAATAAGAAGCCAACCTTAAAGCCCGGCTTTCTGCTCTCCAGATACTTAGCGGCGAAATCGCGCGTCTCTGCTGGAATGATATTCGCATGTTCAACCATGCTGCTTAAATCTTGTCTGAACTGAGCCTGTACGGTATCCGAATAACGGGCTAATCGGGACTGCTCCTGCTCCAGGGAGGCCAATTCTTCCGCCAATTTTGCAGCCTGCTCCTGACCGCCCATGGCGTCGATCCATTGCTGCTTCTCCGACTCCACCTGCTGCTCACACCAACGCAAATGAGCTTCTACCACTTGGGCAGCGGATCCCATCACACTCACATGACATAACGTGGTCTGATGCTTCATGAGTTCTTGAATCAACCATTCCAACGAAGACCATTCATCCTTCGGATGATCTGGATTTTTTAAGGATAGATAGAGAATGCCAGCGGGCTTCAAGTTCCATGCCGCGAAGGATTGCTCTACCCCCTTGCGATACGATTCGAACGAAATCTCGCGCTCCCGGTGTTTATCAATCTGATTTACAATCAAATAAATGGGTTTACCCCAATCCGCCAATTGCTTCGCAAACGCGAAATTAATCTCCGATTGAACATGATTATAATCCATCACATATAACACGATATCCGCCAAATGAAGCGCTGATTCGGTTGACATGCGATGCGCATCATCTACCGAGTCTACCCCGGGGGTATCTAACAACACCCCTTTCTCACCTAGAAACGGGAGATCATCATACAGCTCCACGGATTCGAAGTCCGTCCCATTCACGCAATACGCTTCTAATTCATCTAAGGGCACCGTTAACTTCGCTTGTTCGACACCTTCGGATGATGGCATTCTCGTAATGACGGCGCGCGGCTCGCCATGTCGAATCCGAACGAGATTCGCGCTTGTCGGAATCGGAGAAGACGGCAATATTTTTTTGCCGCAGAGCCGATTGATCAGACTCGACTTTCCTGCCGAGAAATGACCGCAGAATGCAATCGTGAACTGTTCTTGATCCCACTTCTGCTTCATTTGTTGTATTTTGATGGCATTCACATGGTCCCCTGCATCACGCAGCCATGCTTCTAGCGGTTCTAAGCTTGCCTTGCAATAAGATTGTTCCTTTGAAGTAAGTACACTCATCGTTTTTTCTCCCCGACAAAAAAATAACCGAGATCTCACGGCATTCGGTTTCCCTGAATTTTCCGTAAGATTTCGGTTTCTAGTGTACCATATTTTGGTCTGTTGGAATAAAGATTTCAAAAACTTTTCCGTGTTGTAGGATAGTAATATTGCGATCTTTTACTTTCATAACTACAACTTCTGGTTTAACTTTCATTTTATCAAGGTAGTTTTCAGGTACCGTACCGGAATCACTTACCGTTACACCTTCAACCTCGATTTCTTCGTTTTCTTGAAGCTCTGTTGCAATTACGGTCTCATAAATGTCAGAGAACAATTCAAAATTGTCCGTATACACTGAGATGCATTTCATTTCAATCTCATCCTCTTCTTTTTTAGATTGCCTTAATCCTTATCTTTCCTTACTTGGATAGGTTTCATACGTTTTTTGCCTTCACGGCAAATGCTGAGCAGCGGACAAACATCACATTTCGGGTTCTGTGCCTTACAATGATAACGTCCAAAAAAAATCAGTCGATGATGGGTTAATGTCCACTCGTCGCGAGGAACACGCTTCATCAATTTCTTCTCAACTTCCAGCACAGAATCCTTCCAATTCGCAAGTCCAAGCCGCTTGGACACGCGCTCAACATGCGTATCAACCGCAATCGCCGGTACGTCAAAAGCATTCGACATGACGACGTTCGCTGTTTTTCGACCGACGCCAGGAAGCTCTATGAGCTTCTCATGCTCTTCGGGCACTTCGCCATTATAACGCTCTAATAGCATTTGGCACAAGTGCTGAATGTGTTTTGCTTTACTCCGAAATAATCCAATTCGACGAATATCTTGCTCTAGCTCCTCTATGGGAACGGCTAAATAGTCTTCGGGTTTGCGATATTTCTGGAATAAATTCGCAGTCACTTTATTGACGGTCTCATCCGTGCACTGTGCTGACAGTAACACAGCGATGACCAATTCGAACGGATTCGAATGATGTAACTCACAATGCGCATCCGGGAACATCTCCCCCATTGTATCTAGAATATAGCGGACTGTCGTTGCATTCATGTAACAAACAACCTCCTTTCAACAAGAAAACCGCCTTGACGCGAAAATTCCACATCAAGACGGTTTATCGGATGCAGTCAATCGAACTTATTGCTTCTCAATTTCAATAATTTGATTGTTATTGAAGACAAGCAGCACTTGATCGCCCTCAGCCAAAGATTGTAAATTGAGTAAAGTATCGCCTTTATGAACGTATACGTTCGTCACGAATTTAAATACAAAGTTGTTATCGGTTAATGACGCACGTTGTACATAGAAATCATTCGTAGAAGCCGAATAGCGATTAAACTTGCGGCTAAGCGAATCTAATACGCGCACAATCGTATTTCCATTCGCATCGGATTTTACCTCTACGCGGTCATTGGCCGAGAGACTATTGATATTCGTACTAATCGAATTATTACGCACAATTTGATAGCTCGAAGTCAGCTTTATTTCTTTAGACTGTCCTGTGAAATCTTTAACCGTCAACTTTTGATTTGCGGAATCAATTGTTTCCACTTTACCATAAGTCAACGTCACTTTGCGAACCAATTCTGCAACATTTCCTGAAAAATTCACATTTACGACTTGGCCAGGTGTGAAATCTGATACTTTGATCACGGCACCCGTCTCATTTAAGAGGGTAACACCTTCTAAATCAAGCGATTCAATATATCCTTCACTAGATTTGACGCTCAATTTATTCTTGGCAACATCTGTCGAATACACCTCAAATTGACCTGTTGACTTCAAGGAAATCCGGCCCACTTTATCTTGTGTCGTACGTAATTGCGCAGAAATCGTATCTCCAACCTTAATATTCGATAATGTAGAATTCGTCTTACCGTGAACGAACACGACTGTTGTTCCATCATAACTCAATGTCATGGTCTGACCAGCATCAGTGACAAGTGTAAGCGTCTGACTTGAAGTATTTAGGCTTAACAATTTGCCGTCGTATTTATACACTTTTTGAAGGGTTAAGATGTTATCTCCCAATACCGTAAGATTAACTTTCGTCTTCTCCGGAAGAAGGCCTTCTAAATCTTTTAACGTTGTATTTCCTACACCAAAGTCGAGCTTCGTGTTTTCCTTCACGTTGAACACAAACGCTTTCTCCTTCGCATTCATCACCGTCAAAATTTGTTGCTTCTTGTTATAACCTACTACGGATAATTCTTGAAGCTGCTCTACCTTCCGGCCAACAACTTGAATCTTAGATACACGATCATCTGGGGTAATCGTTAATTCAATCACATCCCCGTTTGTATCATCAGATACCAAATCCGTGATCTTCGCGTCTTGAATACCATCCACGACAACTTCAACTTGATCCGCAAGGAGGTTCACTTCAGGTTTTGAAGATCCTTCCTTCACGTACGTAACCAATTTGCTGGAGCTGCTGATGTTAATCAATGTCCCGCGAACTGTACGCGAGCTTGTCTGCGTAATTTCCAAGTTCGTCACTTGGCCATTTTTCACGCTATAAGAGATCACATCATTTACTTTAATCTCTGACAAGCTTTTCAACACTTGATCTTGATAGAGTATGATTGCATCGGATGACACCGTTAATGTTTCCTCCGTATTAGAACCATCTTTTACCTTCAAAGTCCCGTTCTTCGCATCCACTGCCGTTACGATCCCCGCACCCGATTTATTAATCGGCGCAGATTTCACTTGTACGACAATCACCTTGTGTTGACCTGAGAATGTTTCGCGTTTCACATCAATCATGCTATCAGGTACTAAATCTTTAGCCGAGATCGTTTTTCCGTTTTGATCCAAGAATACCGTAGCGGAATCAAAATCAAATGTTACATAGTCATCGTTGCTCAACACAGTGAACTTCGATCCTGTCGCATGCAGACGCTGGAATTTCCCCTCATTCGATTCCAATTGAACCTTCGGATCGATTACTTCGACATAGCCAGCGTTCCCTTGCGTTTCAATGACTTTCACTTTCGTATAGGCTTGTACCGTAGATGCGGAGACAGCCGCTTCGGAATCCGCCGTGAAATACGCCGTACTTCCTGTCAGCGCGTAATTATGTACTTTGCCGTCTTCCCCATACAAGGACAAATTCGTATCTGTAAGACTCGTAATCACGCCTTGTGCCACATTATCGTATTGGATCGAAGTATGAGCATCCCCGCGGCTAAAGAAGGCCGCTAATTGCGAACGTGTCACATTCCCTTGCGGCTCAAATTTGTTCCCTTCCATTCCTGTCGTAAGCTTCAATTTAAGCGCAACATTTACATAACCTAACGATGAAGACGAAATTTTGCTATTATCCGCAAAAGTCGTTGCAGTCGTCATCGCCGCTTTGGCATCCGCTTCTTTATTTAATGCACGCACCAAAATTTTAGTAATCCATTCACGAGAAGCTTTTTTCGAGCCCCAAGCATTTTTGTTAGCCTCAGGAGCCATCTCCTCATTTTTATCCAGCAAACCTTTTTCAAATGCCAATTTCACATAAGGTTTGAAATAATTATCCACAACAAAACCGGATTGGAATGCAATAGAAGCACTGGAATCCATATCCTTCTCTAAATTCATATACCGAATCGCCATGGTCACGGCTTCTTGTTGTGTTACTGGGTCATTCGGTCTGAATTTCCCGTTATTCCCCAGCAAAACTTTCTCTAATGCAAGTTTCGTGATATGTTTTTCAGCCCAGAATCCTTTTGTTACATCACTAAACAATGAACTCCCATTGTTCGACGTGTTTGGTGAAGTTGTATTATTGGATCCTGAATTTGTATTGGAAGTCGTATTGTTTGCCGAAGAATCTGCCGGTGTGACTGCAGCGAATGCACTTCCTGCACTGCCCATCACAAGCACTGCCGTCAAGAACAGTGTAATTAATTTTGTTTTCATGGTGGTGAAGCCCCTCTCTCTTACGCTATGAATTGTCCACAATCCTAAATAAATTCAACAAAGAAGCAGGAAGTTCCTGCTTACTTTGTTGAATTTCAATAATTTCTCTAATTTCTCGTGTAAGGATGCTCTAATTCGACATGCCCCATCATCGTATCGACAGATTGACCGTCGACAAGAATATCTACCGATTTCACTTCATCGAACTGGAACGCGGTTTTGAGTAAGGCCTGAACAGCCAGATCTTCCGCTGAAGCTCCTAGATGCGCTTCCGCTGGTACTTTGACATCCACTGTTAAAGCCCCGCCGTCTTTTAGCTCTGCTGAGAGAAATTCCGACTCCTCCCAAAGCGCGATTTGATTGGGATCATCTGTTTTCTGAAGTGTCTTCAAAGCTGTTAAATATTTGTCTTTCTCTTCCACGAACTTGATTTCTTGTTCTTTTGGAACAAGATTAAGAATTTGATCATCCGTATAATAGGATTGAATCTTCAATGTTTGTTCTGTCGGCTGTTGAACCTCTGTTGTATCTCCTGTTTGCGTATTCGTGTTGGTCTCTGTCTTCTGACCACAGCCTGTTGCAAGGGCAAGTAATAAAACAAACGTCCCAGCTAATAATGTAAATTTTCGCATGTGCTCACCTCGTCTTAGGGTTGTAATCCCAAATATTGTTTAATCCCGTTCTTGATCGACTGGGCCACACGATTTTGGAAATCATCCTGGTACAGGGCTGCTTCATCCGTTTGATTCGTTAAATACCCCACTTCCAACAAGCATGCTGGCATCGTCGTCTCACGAGTTACATGTAAGCTTTGTTTGCGTACACCGCGATCAGGTAGCTTCGTACCTTGAACTAGATTGGAATGCATGACTTGTGCAAATGCCTTACTCTCATCATCTCTGGAATAATACGTTTCAGTCCCGCTAATCGTTGCTTTATTGATGCTGTTTGCATGAATAGAAATAAATAAGTTCGCATTGGCTTGCTTCGCAACGGTAACGCGTTCCTTTAATTCCAAGAACGTATCGTCTGAGCGCGTAAGAACAATCTGAACATCTGGATCATTCTGGAATAGTTCGGCGACCTTTAAGGCTTGCGCCAAATTAAAATCCTTCTCGTTCCGTTTATTCAAACTAATGGCACCTGGATCCTTTGCGCCATGTCCTGCATCAATAACAACGACATACTTGCCGTTCGCCGGAGGAATCGTTCCTGGATTACTTCCATTCCCAGGATCTGTCGATCCGCCATTCAAATCAACGATGATCGTGTTCGGATCTTTTGTTGTAGTAAACTGGTATGCTTGATTCTGATTCAAATCAATAACAATCCGTACAGTCGATGGATTACTCGAGAATAAAGAGTAACGAATTTTACTCACGAGAGGATGATCTGTGAGCTGGATCTCAGCTTGTCCATTCGCAGCGAAATTCTGGCTGTTGAAGAACGAATCCGAAAATTTCGCATTCGGAATGTCCACGACGATCCGGTCTGGATTGGATAACTTCGTTTGTGTAGGCTTCACATCGCTTTTACTAACTCCAACGACAAGTCGATTATCCTCGAATGTTACGGTTTGAATTTCTGCAAGATCTTGGGTGACTGAACCATTACCCGAATTCCCGCCGTTTGAACCATTGGAGCCATTGTTCGTTCCATCAGAACCGTTATTCGATCCTTCACCTGTGGAACCGCCTTGGTCTGGTTTCCCTGGTGTGGTAGGCACGTCCGGCTTCGTCACTTCGGAACTATAATCAGATGTGAAGAGATATACAGATTTCGTTGCATTTTCCCAATTCACGACAAGACCCATCTGTTCTCCAACAAAGCGGAGAGGAACGAGCGTCGTATCTGATTTTAGTGTAGGAGGCATGTCCAATGAGACCTTCTTGCCATCCACTGTTGCCCATTTTTGATCTACGACAAGCGTCATGGACGTCTTGTCATTATGTATGGTAACCGTGCGCGTCTTTTTATCCCAATCAACCTGAAAACCTAGCTCCTCAACGACGACACGAATTGGTATCATTGTGTAATCCTTAATGATCTGCCCTCCGGCAGAAGGAGATAACGAGACACCGTTCAAATAAATCTGGAGCCCCGCACTAGCATGACTCATATTCGGTACCATGAACAACATAAAACAAAACAACAACATTCCACCAATTTTTTTCATCCTTCACCCCTACTTTTCTTAGATTTTGATTTTCATCATGTTTCATGTCGAGCAATCGACACGTAGGCACAATATTAGACGTAATAAAACTACAAAAGTTGCGGTAATCAAACAAAAAAAGAGAGTTCCAACCCTATTGATCGTCAAAAGGGATTGAAACTCTACTAAAATTTACCATAGAAACAGGAGCTCAAGCTTACATGATTGATTTCCTTGTATAAGGATGTTCTAATTCGACGTGCCCCATGAGAGAGTCGACGGATTGTCCATCAACAAGAATATCTACAGACTGCACTTCCTCGAATTGAAAGACAGTCTTGAGCACCGCTTGAATCGCTAAATCTTCGCCTGATGCACCTAAATGTGCTTCCGCAGGAATCTTCACATCAATGATCAACGCTCCGCCATCCTTTAAGATTGCAGATTGAAATTCATTCTCTTGCCACAGCTTTACCAGCTTCGCGTCATCTGTCGATTGAAGCGCCTTCAGCGCTTCGAGATATTTTGCCTTCTCATCTGCGAACTTAATATCTTTCTTTTCTTGGACCAAATTCAAGATCTGATCATCCGTATAGTAAGCTTGAATATGAAGCGTCTGTTCGGCATGCTGCTGTGCTTCCGGCTTCCCGCCCGTCTCAGGATCACCGGATTTCTGACCGCATCCTGCGGCAATCGCAATGATTGTTATCAACATTCCTAACAATAATGTCATCTTCCTCAAAATACTCACCTCGGCTTAGGTTTGCAATCCCAAGTATTGTCTAATCCCGTTCTTAATAGACTGCGCCACACGATTTTGGAAATCTTCCGTATAGAGGGCTGCTTCATCAGACTGATTCGATAAATAACCGACTTCCAGCAGAACGGCAGGCATATCCGTCTCTCGTGTCACTTCCAAGCTCTTCTGGCGTACGCCTCGATCTGGAAGCTTAGTGCCTTGGATCAAATGACTGTGCATGACCTGTGCGAAGGCCTTACTCTTATCTTCCCGAGTATAATAGGTTTCCGTACCCGTGATCGAAGACTTATTTAGGATGCTGTTTGCATGAATTGAAATAAATAAGTTCGCTTGAACCTGCTTCGCGAGTGCCACCCGGTCACTGCGTTTCACATACGTGTCATCCGACCGTGTCAGAATAATCTCAACATCCGGATCGTTACGGAATAGCTCAGCAACCTTCAGAGCCTCTGCTAAATTGAAATCTTTCTCATAGCGGTTATTCTTACTGCTCGTTCCCGGATCGCTTCCCCCATGACCCGCATCAATGACAACGACATACTTGCCTGATTGCGGCGGGTTAACGGCGGTTCCTGTCCCCGTACTTGTGCCTGTATCCGACGTACTGCCATTAAGATCAACTATAATCGTATTGGGATCTTTGGTGGTGTAGAGGCTGAAAGACTGACTCTGCTTGATATCCATTACGATACGTACCGTTGATGGACTATTGGAGAAAAGTGAGAATCGAATTTTGCTAACAATGGCGTGACCTTGCACTTGCAGCTCACCTTGTCCATTCGTGCCGAAAATTTGACTGTTGAAGAATTGATCAGCGAATTTCGCATTCGGAATATCGATGACAATACGATCAGGATTCGACAGTCGCTGCGATTTAGGCAATAAACCGTCTTTGCTAACACCTACAACTAGGCGATTATCCTCGAACGTGACCGTCTGTACTTCCGTCAGCTCATCAGCGACTTGCATCCCATTTTCTAGATCCGCCTCATTCAAATCTTCATTCGTGTTCCTATTTTTATCCTGATCCTTCGGTGTCGTTGTACCACCTTGCTCTGGTTCTGGAGATGTTGTCGGCAGTTCCGGCTGCGTTACTTCAGAGCCAAAATCCGACGTGAACAAATACACCGATTTGCTTTCATTTTCCCAATTGACGACAAGCCCCATCTGTTCTCCGACAAATCGGAGCGGAACAAGCGTCGTATCTGATATTAGAGTAGGAGGCATGTCCAATGAGACCTTCTTGCCATCCACTGTCGCCCATTTCTGATCTACGGCAAGCATCATGGACTTCTTGTCATTATGTATGGAGGCCGTGCGTGTCTTTTTATCCCAATCCACCTGAAAACCTAGCTCCTCAACGACGACACGAATTGGAATCATTGTTGAATTCTGAATTATTTGCCCTTCAGTAGAAGGAGCTAACGAGATACCGTTCAAATACATCTGGTGCCCCGCATTAGCATGACTCAAACTCGGTAACATGAACAACATCAAACAGAACAACACTACAGCACCAATTTTTTTCATCCTTTTCTCCTGTCCTTCATAAATTAGACTTTAGTTCGTACAATATCAAACCGCTCGACATCTAGCTATAAAATAAGACACCCAAAACTTTACAAAAGTTGCGGTTTAAAACAAAAAAATAAGAGCTTCAACCTTTGTCTCGCCAAAGGAATTGAAGCTCCGATCCATAGATACGAATTCAAATCTGTATTATGCTAGATTCCGTTGTTGCTCATAAGCCAAAATTTTATCTTCATGCTGCAGTGTAAGACCAATATCATCTAACCCTTGCAACAAGAATTGACGGCGGTGTTCATCCAAATCGAACTGGATTTCCAAACCATACTCATCGGTCAGTTTTTTGTTATCCAAATCAACGGACAACTTGTATCCATCATGCTGTGCCGTACGCTGGAACAAATCTTCAACTTGTTCTTCGGATAACTTAATCGGCAATATTCCATTCTTAAAACAGTTATTGTAGAAGATATCTGCAAAAGAAGGTGCGATAACACAACGGAAGCCGTAGTCAAGAATCGCCCAAGGCGCATGCTCACGGGAGGATCCGCATCCAAAGTTAACGCGGGAAATAAGTACTGAAGCACCGTCATAACGCGGTTTGTTCAATTCGAAGGCTGTATTCACATCGCCATTCTCATGAAATCTCCATTCGAAGAATAGAAACTGCCCGAACCCAGAACGCTCAATACGTTTCAAAAATTGTTTTGGGATAATTGCATCTGTATCTACATTTACGCGGTCAACCGGACCAACAATACCTGTAAGCTGTTTAAATGGTTCCATTGTTTTATTTCCCCTCTCATCTATCACATTCAGGACTTCGTCCAACAGATTAGTTCGCTGCTTTCAATTCCCAGTCACGCACGTCTACGAAATGACCTTTAATTGCCGCTGCTGCAGCCATTGCAGGAGATACCAAATGCGTACGCCCACCGCGTCCTTGCCGTCCTTCAAAGTTCCGGTTCGATGTGGAAGCACAACGTTGACCTGGTTGCAAGACGTCGGGGTTCATTGCTAGACACATACTGCAACCCGCATCGCGCCACTCGAAGCCCGCTTCGGTAAAGATTTTATCCAAGCCTTCTTTTTCCGCTTGAATCTTAACGCGTCCTGATCCTGGAACGACAATCGCCGTCACTTGACTAGATACTTGATATCCGCGAGCAATCTCGGCTGCTGCACGCAAATCCTCAATCCGGCCGTTCGTGCAAGAACCGATAAATACATAATCAATTCCAATCTCAGAGATCGGTGTGCCTGGTTTCAGATCCATATATTCAAGCGCCTTTTCGGCTGCTTTACGTTCATTCTCGGAAGTGAAGTCAGTAGGGTTCGGTACCGTTGCAGTAATATTTGTACCCATACCCGGACTCGTTCCCCAAGTTACTTGCGGGATCAGGCTGTCTACATCGAAATCAACGACAAGATCATAGGTTGCGTCTGCGTCGGAAGCAAGTTGTTTCCAAGCTGCAACCGCTTGATCATAAGCTTCACCTTGTGGAGCATATTGGCGATCACGCAAGTATTCGAAAGTTACTTCGTCTGGAGCGATCAAACCTGCTCTAGCACCCGCTTCGATCGACATGTTACATACGGTCATACGCTCTTCCATCGTCAATTGGCGAATCGCTTCACCTGTATATTCAATCACATAACCTGTTGCAAAGTCCGTGCCGTATTTCGCGATCACGCCAAGAATTAAGTCTTTCGCTGTAACGCCTGGCTTACGGGAGCCGACAAAACGCACTTCCATCGTTTTGGCTTTGGTCTGTTGCAAACATTGGGTCGCAAGTACGTGTTCAACTTCACTTGTGCCGATACCGAATGCCAATGCACCGAACGCACCGTGTGTTGATGTGTGGCTATCGCCGCAGACAATCGTCTTGCCCGGATGCGTTAATCCAAGCTCAGGACCCATAACGTGCACAACACCTTGGTCAAGACTATCCAAGTCATAACAGGTAACGCCAAAATCAGCACAGTTCTTCGATAATGTATCAATTTGTTGTTTGGAGATCGGATCTGTAATATTGAAGCGATCCTTCGTTGGTACGTTATGGTCCATCGTTGCAAACGTTAGCTCAGGACGACGTACTTTACGGTTCGTCAAACGCAATCCTTCAAAGGCTTGCGGAGACGTTACTTCATGAACTAAATGAAGATCAATATACAGAATGCTCGGTTTACCTTCTTCTTGATGAATCACATGATTATCCCAAATTTTCTCAAACATCGTTTTTTTCGCCATTATTATTCACCTCATCATCGATTCGAAACCCTTCAGAATCGCGGTTACTGCTCATTTTCCGCACGCCATTCTGTTCTTTGCTTGAATAATAGCATGGTTTTATTCATTGTTCCAAGATATAATAACTATAAGCTTTATAGTTTTTGGTTATAACGTTATCATCTCGAATGAACGATCGGAGGTTCTATGGAACTACGTCAATTACAATACGCCATTCAAATTGCGGCAGAGCGAAATTTCTCCCGCGCAGCCGAGAAGCTGCATATTGCTCAACCCTCACTCAGTCAACAATTATCGAAGTTGGAAAAAGAAATCGGCGTGCTGCTCTTCCAACGGAACACGAACTCCGTTGAACTGACTCATGCAGGCGAAGCCTTTATCACCCAAGCACAGAAAATCATTGATGCAATGGAGCAGCTGAAACAAGAGATGGCGGATATTTCAAATACGCGCACAGGGAAAGTCGTCGTTGGCAGCATGCCGATTACAGGCTCGCATATTCTCCCTCACGTTCTGCCGGCCTTCCAAGCAAAGTATCCTGACATTGAGATTGTGCTCGTGGAAGATACATCAGCGGATTTGGAGAAATTAACAGCAAACGGCCAGACCGATTTCTCCCTCTTATCGCTCCCGCTTCATGAACCCGCATTAACGTATGAAACGATCGTGGAGGAAAAAATCGTGTTGGCCGTTCCGCCGAACCATATTTTAGCCGCGCTGTCGAATTGCAATCCTTCGAACCTCATTCGAATCGAAGATTTAAAGAATGAACCCTTCATCGTACTTAAAAAGGGGCAGGGATTTCGCCAGATTACGATAGAATTATGCCAGGCGGCTGGATTTACGCCGCGAATCGTGTTCGAGAGCAGCAATATGGAGACCGTGCAATCTCTTGTTGCCGCAGGCATGGGCATCGCCTTCGTTCCACATTTTATCGCACGAGCGAAGCGAAGTGAATTTATCCCCGCATATTTAGCGATCGAAGATCCTTCGCCCAAGCGCACCCTCGTGATTGCCTATCGCAAAGGACGTTATTTGTCCAAGGCCGCTGAAGCATTTATTGAAGTGTTTAAAACAACGATGCGTGAACAATTCCAATCTTAAACAGGAAATACCTCTTAATAGGTATTTCCCTCTCCAACTTCAAATAAGGTCTGACCTCTCAAATCCGGAATCATGACAGGCAATTTCCCTGAGGGTTCAATTATGCCCAGGGCTGCTCGAATACCGGCAGGCAAATTTGCTGTCTTACGATCCCCATACACCGCTAAATAAGCATGAATATCCGGTAGATAACGAATATCATAAGGCGCGCCGACAGATAAGACGGCCGCTTTTTTGTTCGCTTGTTTCAATTGTTTCCATAGTTGCTGCGCGGCTTGCCGTTGTTTTTTATCCGTATTCAAGTTTCTAGTAACAATCAAAATCGAATCGGATGCCTTCATCTGAGCTACCTTCGACTCCGATAAAGCCCCTGTTAAATCGTACCCTACCACACTTATCACTTGTTTTGAATTTTTTAGCTGGGTTTGGATCTGTCGTTTAACTTCTGACAATAACTTGGCTGTCGCAAAAACATGGATCTTACCCTCTGATTTCATTTGAAATGGAAGTACATGATCCTCATTATTCAACAGGGTTACAGCATGCTCTGCGACCTCCTGCTCTTTCCGTCGCGCTTCCGCATCCTGAAGACGTTGTTCCGCTCGTTTCCACTGTTCTTCATAAGACAGCATGTTATCCGCTTCAAACAAACCGTATGTATATTTCAGCTTCAAAATTCGCTCAACACTTTGATTGATTTGTTGTTCCGATAAGGTACCGTTACGAACAGATTGAGCAATCCAAGCAATCGATTTCTCGGGATCTGGTGGAATTAATACAATATCAGCACCGGCTTGAATCGCCATAAGCACGGCTTCCTTGTCTCCGAAATTCGAAGATATGGCCTGCATTTCTAAGGAATCCGTGACGATGATCCCATCATAATGCATTTCATTACGTAGTACATCGGTTAAGAAGTACGAAGATAACGTGGCTGGAATATGAATTTTGGAGCCATCTTTTTTTGAAATCACCGTCTTCGTCTCCAATTTGGGATAGGTGATGTGCGCTGTCATAATCATATCCACCCCGTTCGCGATGGCTTCACGAAAAGGGACCCATTCGATTTGTTCAAGTCTTTCCCGATCATACGGAATGGATGGCAGTCCGAGATGTGAATCCGTCTCGGTATCTCCATGACCCGGAAAATGCTTTACCGCAGCGGGCATCCCCGCTTCATGAAGGCCATTCATTACCGAGATGCCCATCTGTGATACGGCAGCGGGATCCGATCCGAAGGAACGAATACCGATTACCGGATTATCAGGATTGTTGTTCACATCCAAATCTGGAGCAAAGTTCAGATTAAAGCCAAAAGACTTGATATCCTCACCAATGAACTTCCCCGTAGTTTCCGCGTCCACCACATTGCCCGTTGCCCCTAACGCCATATTCCCAGCATACAAAGGCATCCAAGGTAACCGAGTAACCGCTCCACCTTCCTGATCGATCGCTACCCATAACGGCGTCTTATCCGATGCAGCTTTCAGATCATGTATTAACCGGACCGTTTTTTCTGCGGATTCTAAGTTTCTTTGAAACAAAATAACGCCGCCATATTGCTGCTTACGAATCCGATCCGGTACTTGCTCTCCCGCACGAAGATGTAACGTATCCATATCGACGATCATCATTTGTGCGGCTTTTTGCTCTAAAGACATCTGATTCAATTTCTCTTGGATGTATGTATTCTTAGCAAGCTCCTGCTTCTGCTTTGTTTCATCCTCAGATGGGGGAGCAGGCTTTGAGGGACTTGGTCTCTGCTCCTGAGTTGTTTCTGCTGATCCCTTCCCTGAAGTACTGGACTGCGAATTGACTCGAGTCTGATTTACATAAATGTAAGCAGCGAAGACGACAATACATAACGATAGCATCGTGATCCAAAGCCCTGTTTTTTTCATGAAACGATCCCTTCCTTTCTACGTATTATTCACTCAGAATTTATTAAATTGAAAAATTATGCTATAATTTCTTTTTAGCCCTTTTTTCTAGGAGGTACTCCGTGATTCATAATGTCGGAAGAAATGATCCGTGCCCATGTGGCAGCGGGAAGAAATTCAAAAAATGCTGTATGAACAAGAGTCAAGAAGAAAAACAGGATAACAAGATTATTATCCCTGTTTCCCAGAAAAATGCACAAAGCGTGAATACGCTTGTAGAAGGTTGGTTCGCTGATCAGCCATCTTATCGTATGGTAGCAGATCATGTTGTGAGCAGCATGACTGATTTATATAGCTGGGAACAAATTACGGAAGCTCTCCATGTATGGCATGCTTATACGAATCAGACTCAACCAACAGTTCGTAAAGCTGAAACGTTAACAGCTGCATTAGAGTACTACATTGCGCAAGCTCATGGCTATGACCAAGTCACGCAATCAAGCCTTGCAACCAAATATGGCGTATCTTCGGGTACGATTTCGAAATGGGTCCAACAAATTCGGGAATGTATGGACGAGCATCCTTGCTATGATCCTCTCGATCAGCGGATTCCGCAATTACGTCATATGTTAACGGAACAGAAAATGCAACATATTGACAAGCTGCTGGCAGAACAAAAATTCTCTTCAGTTAATGAAGCGAAGGACTATATGCTTCAGCTTATCAATCAAGGGAAGATTTCTCAAGGGATGAAGACCGAGACGATCGAAGAGGAAGCGCAAGAAATCCTTTATGAAGCCTGGGAAGAGCCCTCACCTTCTGTACGGACAACATTAGCCAAAAAAGCACTGGAGCTAGACCCGAACAACAGCGATGCGTTCAACATCTTAGCAGAAAGTGCGACAACAGCACCAGAACAATCCATCGGATTGTATGAAGAAGGTATGCGTGTAGGATTAGCGTCGCTAGGAACGGCCTTTATTCACCAGAACAAAGGCCGGGTATGGGATTCTGTCCGTATTCGCCCTTATCTTCGATCCAAAGCTGGATTTGCAAGAAAATGCATGGAGCTCGGCCGCATGAAAGAATCCATTCTTCATAATGAAGAACTGATTGCTCTGGATGCTGCAGATCATTTGCACGTGCATAACCCATTAATCACCGCATTTATTGAAATGAAACAACTTCAACGTGCGGCAAGCTTGATCGACAGCTATAACGCAGATCCATCCATTTCATTTGCCTACAATCGTGTGCTTGTGGAGTATGAAATGAATGGGATTTCGGACCGCTTGAGCCAATTATGGACTGAGGCGCAACAGAAATCCCCTGAGACAGCTGTCTATCTGTTGAGCACCAAAAAATTGCCAACATTTAAAAGCGAATCCGTGCAATATGTACTTGGACACCGTCATTTATGGGAAGTACATGCGGAACTGCTTCAATGGGCCAAAAAACAATAATAACTTAACCATGAAAAGAGCTGAGATCGACAAATACGATCACAGCTCTTTTGGTTTTCTTAATAATGTTCTGGTCTTCGATCTTCAAATACGGGAATTCGCCCTCTTACTTCGCTCACCAAAGCGAGATCAATGCTCGCGGTAAGTATGGCCTCATCCTCTGCTCCCTCCGATACGATTTCCCCCCAAGGATCAATCACCATCGAGTGCCCGAAGAAAGCTGTTGTGCCACTCGTCCCCACCCGGTTACAAGCCACCACGTACATTTGGTTCTCAATGGCACGCGCTGTAAGCAATGTACGCCAGTGATGCAATCTAGGATGCGGCCATTCCGCAGGTACGAACAAGATTTTCGCACCCGAAAGCGCTAATTTGCGGGCTAACTCTGGGAACCGGATATCATAACAAATCATCATCCCTGCCTGTGTTCCGTCGATGTTCAACGATCCAATGCGATCTCCTTCTGTCAGATACTTTTCCTCATCCATAAGACGGAACAGGTGAATTTTGGAGTACTCCGCTACAACCGTTCCTGTACGATCAAATGCATACATGGTGTTATAGATTTGATCCCCTCTCCGTTCCGCAATGGAACCTCCAATGATGTTGACTTGGTTCGTTTGACTAAAGGCGGAAAGAAGCGATTTCGTACGTTCACCCTGCTCATCTGCCAACGCATGGATTTGTTCCAATGCATATCCCGTATTCCACATCTCCGGTAAAATAATCAAATCTGGCTTGGTCGCCGCTTGGATGGCTTCATGCAATAACTGTTCTACTCTGATATAGTTCTTCTCGGGTTGGCCTATTGTCACATCCATCTGGATCAAGGATACATTCCACTTCTGTTCGCTCATTTATCCAACTCTCCTATCCTTCTTGCCGTTGCTAATGGATACCAACGCATTCTTTTTTCTAATGATATCGTGTCATGGTTCACTGTCAAGATGGGTAATATAAAACCGCACGAAGAATTTACATTAAAGGAGACGCTCAACCATGATTTTAAAACTGTCCAAATCACTCATCCTTATGATGTTGATGTTCGTTCTAACTTTAGGGACGTCCATGAACTTAGCAAGTGCCGCCACGACCCCTGATCCGAACACGGAGTTAGCTCCGATTCAGCAATATGAATTGAAATCGGACAAAATCGTGAAAGTCGTTCCGAATAATGATGCCTTTCAGAAAGAAGCGTTATCCTGGCTGAATTCCGCTACTAATTTATCCACCCAATTAAGCCTAGATGATAAATGCGGCTCAATCTACAAAGTTCCATTGAAGAAGGAAGTCACCAAGGAATTTAAAGGTCTAACCTTTGTCGTAAGTGATATCTTCCTCATTTACTGCCCTGAAAAAGAACCTTTGCTTCTCGTGTTCAACAAAGAACGCAAGCCGTTCCTGCTATTGTTCAGCAGTGATGTGAAGCCATTCATTAAAATGATCGATAACGCGTAACTCCCATTAAGCTGATGTACTTACTCTTCTTGACTCTATACACCTTCGAGAAATCATGCTAAATTAGGTGTATTGTACATCCCGAAGGATATGGAGTGAAGAAAGACATGAAGACAACGGAAGTCGGCGACATCCCATCAACCGATCAGGCATCTGTATCGGATACAATACGAATCGAAGCAGCACAACGAATGCAAGGGTTACCAACGCAATTTTTCGCATCTTTGGTCAAACGTGCCAACGCGAAGGCAGCGGAAGGTCATGATGTGATCAATTTAGGTCAAGGAAATCCTGACCAGCCCACACCGCCGCATATCGTGGCATCCTTGCAGGAATCCGCAGCCAATCCCATGTACCATAAGTACCCGCCTTTTAGCGGATATGGGTTCCTAAAAGAAGCTATCGCAACGCGTTATAAGGAAGACTATGGCGTCTACCTAGATCCAGAGACCGAGGTAGCGATCTTGTTCGGCGGAAAAACCGGACTTGTGGAAATTAGCCAAATCCTGCTCAATCCCGGTGATACATGTCTTGTTCCTGATCCGGGATATCCAGATTACTGGTCTGGCGTTCATCTAGCCGGCGCTGAAATGACATTTATGCCGTTGCTTGAGAAAAACAATTATTTGCCCGATTATGAAGCGATTCCAACATCTACTTTAGATCGAGCAAAACTCATGTTCTTGAACTATCCGAACAACCCTACAGGGGCTATTGCGGATGAAGATTTCTATGCGAAGACCATCGAATTCGCCCGTAAGCACAATATCGTGGTAGCCAGTGATTTTGCTTACGGCGCTATAGGGTTTGATGGCATACGACCTAAGAGCTTCTTGGAACTACCCGGCGCAAAGGATGTAGGTGTCGAATTCTATACCCTCTCCAAAACGTATAATATGGCAGGTTGGCGCGTAGGCTTTGCATTAGGAAATGCCGAAGTCATTCGATTGATTAATTTAATGCAAGACCATTATTATGTGAGTCTATTTGGCGGGATCCAGGCAGCGGCAGCGACAGCTTTAACGGCTCCACAGACGTGTGTGGATGAGTTGGTAGCGATGTACGAAAGCCGTCGCAACGCCCTTTACGGCGCCTTAGCACGTATTGGATGGCACGCTTCCCCATCACCAGGGTCATTCTTCTGTTGGCTGCCTGTTCCTAAAGGCTACACCTCAACAACATTTGCTGATTTACTATTGGAAAAAGCTCATGTTGTTGTCGCTCCCGGGATTGGGTTTGGAACCCATGGTGAAGGGTATGTTCGTGTAGGTCTGTTATCCTCTGAAGCGAGACTCGAAGAAGCTGTTGAACGTGTTGGACGACTCGGATTGTTTAAGGGTTAATTCATCCCTTTACAAAGAGTAATTTCCCATGTTATTCTAAAAAGAAATCATATTTTAAACGTATAGACAGGACCAGTATGAAAGCGACGTGACGATTAGAGAGCAAGCTTCACAGGCTGCAAGAGCTTGCCGCCCACCCTTTCAGAACCTACCCTCGAACGGCCGGCCGACAAAGCCGAACAGCGCCTTCTGTTACAAGGCATAGAAGTTGGATGAGTTATTCATTTATTCATCAATGAAGGTGGTACCGCGGAAGCACAGGCTTTCGTCCTTTTCGGAGGACGAAGGCCTTTTTGTTATACCATTTTATAAATTCCAGTACAGATTACATAAATAGCCAAAATCAAAGGATGTGAAGAAATGCAGCGTATCGTTATCAAAATCGGAAGCAGCTCCCTGACCTCGGACGAGGGTGGATTAAATCGAAATAAGGTCCATTTTTTCGCGAATGAAATCGCATCATTGGCGGCAACAGGCTCACAAGTCCTTCTCGTGACCTCCGGTGCCGTTGCAGCGGGCTTTCGTGAAATCGGTTATACCACAAGACCCAAATTATTGCATGAAAAACAAGCAGCAGCCGCGGTCGGGCAGGCCTTACTTATGCGCTCGTATCAAGAGGCATTTGGTTCTCATGGTCTAGGCGCCGCTCAGATCCTCTTAACCCGTGCAGATTTCAGTCAACGACAACGTATTCAAAATGCCCAGATGACGATCGAAGAACTATTAAAGCAACAGATCATTCCCATCATCAATGAAAATGATACCGTATCTGTCGATGAACTGAAATTCGGCGATAATGATACCCTATCTGCGCTCGTGGCCAATCTGGTGAAAGCCAGCGGATTGATCATTATTACCGATACAGATGGGTTGTACACGGCAGATCCACGCTCCAACCCCGAAGCCAAGCGCATTGAGCGTGTGACGCAGATCGATGATGAAATTCTTGCTGGAGCCGGCGGCTCAGGCTCCTCGGTTGGCACTGGCGGTATGCGGTCCAAAGTGGAAGCTGCACGCATTGCGATGCGCGGCGGTGTCCCCGCTTTTGTCGGCCGCGTTCTTGAACCCGATGATTTACTGCACGCAGCCCAAGGTCATGGACGAGGAACTTACTTCGACACCCAATTGCATTCGTTATCCACGAAAAAGCAATGGCTAGGGTTCCACTCCACGCCACGTGGAAAAGTAGTCGTGGACGATGGCGCAGAACATGCGCTGCTAAGTGGCGGCAAAAGTCTGCTCCCGGTTGGAGTAAAGGATGTGGAAGGCGATTTCCATGCTGGAGATGTCATCGAAGTCCATAATCTTAGCGGACAATTGGTTGGTCGCGGGGTCGTGAACTACTCTGCCTCCCAAATTCGCGATGTAGCAGGTTTAAATACAGATGAAGTGCAGAAACAAATCGAGGTTCCTCGGATTGAGGTCATCCATCGGGATGAATGGATTTCACTGAAGTAATTCGCTTTTCACATAGATCTAGGTTGTTATTATAAGGAGGATGGATGAAATGAGTGAAGTACGGAGCAAAGCCGGTTTGGCAAAAGAAACGTTAGTGAAATTAAACGGATTATCCACCGCAGCAAAAAATGATGCATTGCTAAAAATGGCAGATGCACTGGTAGCGAATCAACATTCTATTATCGAAGCCAATGCTAAAGATTTAGAACGCGGCCGCGCGAACGGCACGAGTCCCTCGCTTCTAGATCGGCTCGCACTGAATGAAGCCCGCATTGCTGCCATGGCTGATGGCTTGCGCCAGATTGTAGAGCTTCCGGATCCGATCGGGGATCAGCTGGATCATATCGAACGCCCGAATGGACTTCGGATCGAGAAGATCCGCGTGCCGCTCGGTGTTATCGGCATCATTTATGAAGCCCGTCCGAACGTGACCGTAGATGCTGCAGGATTATGTTTGAAGACAGGGAACGCGGTGGTTCTACGCGGAGGCTCTTCCGCCATCATCTCCAATACGCGAATCGTCGAAGTATTGCAAGAAGCGTTAGCAGCATCCGAAATCCCTGTTCATTCGTTGCAACTGATCCAAGATACGAATCGGGCATCGGTGGATGAAATGCTGAAATTGAACGGCTTACTTGACGTGGTCATTCCACGCGGCGGAAGCTCGTTAATCCAAAATGTTGTCCAGAACGCAACCGTACCTGTCATTGAGACGGGTGCCGGCATTTGTCACACCTACCTCGATGCGACAGCAAAACCCGATATGGCAGAAGCGATTGTACTGAACGCGAAAGTTCAACGACCATCGGTCTGCAATTCCATGGAGACGCTGCTCGTTCATGCGGATTTTGCCGCAGCTTATTTACAGTCTATCGCAACAAGCTTGAAAGCGAAGAACGTTGAGCTGCGCGGCTGTGAACGGACAGCTCAATATATTCAGATCGATCAAACAGCCTCCGAACAAGATTATGCGACAGAGTATAATGACTATATTCTCAATGTAAAAATCGTCAATGATATCAACGAAGCATTAACCCATATTCGTACATATGGTACCATGCATTCGGAATGTATCGTGACAGAGGATGCGTCTCATGCCGCTCAATTCCTGCAAGAAGTAGATGCTGCGGCCGTATATCATAATGCTTCAACCCGCTTCACGGACGGTTTTGAATTCGGGTTTGGCGCGGAGATCGGGATTAGTACCCAGAAGCTGCATGCACGCGGACCTATGGGTCTTCCCGCCCTTACATCAACGAAATATCGTGTCTATGGAACGGGTCAAATTCGCTCGTAAAGGATGAACGGACATGAACGAACGCAGCGCATCACTCTACGATGCGATTTATAGCTTTAAGAATTATGAACAAGAGGCTGCCACTATAGATCATCTAATTCAGACTTATCATCCGCACGCGACGTCCATCCTCGATGTGGCGTGCGGTACGGGAGCTCACGCTCAATATTTCGCTCCCCGTTATGCCGTGGACGGCATCGATCTAAATCCTCAATTTATTGAGGTTGCATCACAACGGAATCCGAAGGCTCGATTTTGGGTCGAGGACATGACAGACTTCCAGCTGCCGTCCCGATATGATGTCATTACTTGCCTATTTAGCGCAATCGGCTATGTGAAGACCCTTGAACAGCTAGAACGCACGGTTCAATGTTTTCAACAACATTTACAGCCTGGCGGATTAATCTTGATCGAACCTTGGTTTTCTCCTTCGCAGTGGATATCAGGTCGCGTGGATGTTCGCAACTATGAGACTCCCGATTCTAAAATCTGCCGAATGTATCACGGGGAACAAGAAGGTCAACTATCGATTTTGAATTTTGAATACCTAATCGGCAGTTCCCAAGGTATACAGCATATTAAAGAACGTCATGAATTAGGTCTGTTCCAACCGGAGGATTTGTTATCCATTCTGCAATCGACGGGAATGCATGTGAAATTTGACGAGCAAGGGATCAGTGGGCGCGGACTTTATATAGTCTATGAAAAGTGAATTCTTGAAGGAGGATGTACGATGAGCAAAGTCATTCAATATTACGAAGCGTATACCGAAGAAATTCGTTTTACTCGGAATTCATCGAAAATTGAGTTTTTAACGAGTGTGAAAGCCCTCTCCCCTCAAATTTCTGATGCATCGTGCATTCTAGACGTGGGGGCAGGAACGGGAGCTTATTCCTTTTATTTCGCAGAAAGAGGCCACCAGGTAACGGCTATTGATATTACGCCGCGTCATATCGATGCCATCCGTCAACAGCTAGCCTCAAGCCCTCACGAGCTCGAATTAGAAGCTCGACTGGGAGATGCAACGAATTTATGTGATATCGCCGCGGAATCTTACGATGTTGTGTTATGTATGGGACCGATGTATCATCTTGTCGAAGAATCTCAACAACGTAAGTGTATTGAAGAGTGCCTTCGAGTACTCAAGCCTGGAGGAATCCTGGCTGTGGCTTATATTAATAAGTTGTCCATCCTCCCAATGCTCGTGAATAAGGAACCTGATTTCGTTCGTGAAAGTGTCGTTCAAAAAATACTACAAGAGGGAACCATCCAATCGGGTGAAGCGGATTGCTTCTGGACGGATGCACATTTTGCTACCCCTTCCTCCATCACATCCCTGCTAACCTCTTACGCCGTCAAAGAAGTCGATCATTTGGGAACCGATGGCGTCAGTCATACGATAAGCAGATCGGTTGATGTTTTATCCGAGGAACAATTTCAAGCCTGGCTTCTCTACCACGAAGCTACGTGTCGCGAACCAAGTATCCTCGGTCTTAGCACACATGGATTATTTATTGGAGAAAAAATATAGATATAAAGGAGTCGGAGCCCGTGGATATGAAATCTACTTTAGCAGGACAGCAAATTTGCTTCTATGGGGCCGGTTCCATTGCGGAAGCCATCGTTCGAGGCATACTCGATAAGCATATCGCTGATCCTGAACAAATCACCATGATGAATCGCAACAATCAAGAACGTCTATCGCTATTAGAACAGAAGTATCACGTGCATACCACAAATGATGTTCTGACCAAAGAACGTGTATTGCGAGAAGCTTCCATTATTGTGCTAGCCATGAAGCCTAAAGACGCTGCCGAAGCACTAGAAGGGTTAAGGTCCCTCCTTCATCCTCAGCAGCTTATCATTTCTGTAATTGCCGGTCTCTCCGTTGGAACAATGCAGGAGCTGCTTGCAGCCACAAATCCCATCGTTCGCACGATGCCCAATACATCGAGTACCATTGGACTTGGCGCAACAGGGATGTGTTTCTCCACGAATGTCAATGCCATCCAACAACAAATCGCCCTTGCGATGTTCGAAGCCATCGGTGTTGTCAGCGTTGTTGAAGAAGCACAAATGGATATGGTTACAGGGGTATCTGGGAGCGGACCCGCTTATGTCTATCTCATGATGGAGTCCATGATCGAAGCAGGGATTAAGGGCGGATTGTCTGAAGAGCAGGCCAAAAACCTAACCGTACAGACCATACTAGGAGCAGCTTCTATGGTACAATTAACCGGTGAGAATCCTGCCGAGTTACGTCGCAAAGTTACGTCCCCAGGAGGAACAACACAAGCCGCAATTGAGACATTACAAGCGAACCAATTCACCGAGGTCATGATCCAAGCGGTGCATCGTGCTGCAGCGCGTGCAGGTGAAATGGGCGCCCTGATTGGGAGGGAAACACATCATTGAGACACACATGTATCGCAACCTATCGTTGCTACGATGATAAAGCGGATTTTCAGAAAAAAGCCTTGTCTATTGCCGTCGGTCTAACGGTAGGCAGTTGGACCGAGCTTCCTGAAGCTAAAAAGGCTGAGATGGAAAAACACTTGGGACAGGTGGTTCAAGTTACAGAGTATTCTGCTTCTGCCCCAGGTGAACGGTATGCAGATATTCAAATCGCTTATCCAGATATCAACTTTAGCCGTGATATCCCCGCCTTACTCGTCACCGTTTTTGGTAAATTATCTATGGATGGTAAGATCAAATTGCTAGATCTCGACTTCTCAGAGAACTTCTTATCGGCATTTCCGGGACCCCAATTCGGAATGAAGGGAATTCGGGAGATCTTAGGCATACAAGAACGTCCGCTTCTGATGAGCATCTTCAAATCCGTGATCGGTCATGATTTGGACGCACTTCGCGAGCAATTCTACCAACAAGCACTCGGTGGCGTTGATTTAATTAAGGATGATGAGATTTTATTCGAGAACCCGCTTACTCCTATTGAGAAACGTGTAACGGTATGTATGGAAGCGGCTTCCCAGGCTGAACAACATACAGGTAAAAAACTTTTATATGCGGTCAACTTAACGGGCCCTACGTCCAAGCTTGCTTCACAAGCCCGTAAAGCCATTGATGCAGGCGCGAACGCTTTATTATTTAATGTCCTGGCCTATGGTTATGATGTCTTACATGAGCTAAGCTCAGATCCAACGATTAACGTACCGATTGCAGCACATCCTGCGATGGCTGGGGCATTCTACCCTTCACCTCATTACGGCATTGCAGCACCTTTGCTGCTCGGAAAACTAATGCGGTTAGCTGGAGCAGATCTTGCGTTATTCCCATCTCCTTATGGCTCGGTCGTGATGCCTAAGGAAGAGAACATGGGCATCAAGGATGCCTTGCTTCGTGACTTGCCACCGATTCGTACAAGCTTCCCTGTCCCATCGGCAGGCATTCACCCTGGTCTTGTTCCGTTAATCCTTCGCGATTTCGGACAAGATGTGGTGGTTAATGCTGGCGGCGGCGTTCACGGGCACCCACAAGGTGCAGCAGCAGGAGGACGCGCATTCAATCAAGCGATTGATGCTACATTACAAGGAGTTTCCTTGCAAGACTACGCAACAACGCATCCGGAATTGAAATCCGCGATCGACATTTGGGGGGTCAAATCATGAGTTTCACGAAGCAACCTGTCGTCTTTTGTGATTTTGACGGCACCATTACCGTGAACGATAATATCGTTGCTATCATTCAACATTTCGATCCACCCGGCTGGAAACCGATTGTCGACGATATTATTGGAGAACGCAAATCCGTTCGACAAGGCGTTGGTGAATTATTCCGGCTCCTCCCTACCACAAGAAGAGAGGAAATCACTCGATTCGCCATCGATCAAGTTCAAATTCGTGCAGGGTTCAAGGAATTTTTACAATTCTGCAAAGAGAACGATATCAAGTTTTATGTGACTAGTGGAGGCATCGACTTCTTCATCTATCCTATTCTTGAGCAATTTGATATTCCTGTAGATCACATCTATTGCAATGCTAGTGATTTCTCGGGGTCACAGATTGAAATTCTCTGGCCGCATGCTTGTGATGAGATGTGTCAGAATGATTGCGGGATGTGTAAGACCAAAATTATCCGTTCCTTCGATCCGGAACAGTACGATCGGTATCTTATTGGCGACAGTATTACCGATTTTGCCGGCGCCAAACTGGTGGACCATGTCTACGCACGTTCTCATTTAATTACGAAATGCGAGCAGCTCGGACTGCCGCATGTCCCATATACCGATTTCTTCGACATTATGAAACATATGACGGAACCGAAAGCAGGTGCGAAAGTCTAATGGCATTCACGGATATTACACTTGAACAGAAGCAGCGCGCATTACATGAGTTACGGGATATAAAAACTCAATTTGCAGACCGTCATTGGTTCCCTGGAACCAGCGGCAATTTGTCGGTTCGCGTGGGGGAGTATACGCCGGAAGATTTTCATTTTGCCATTACCGCAAGCGGTAAAGATAAAACGGTGAACACGCCGGAAGACTTTCTTTTTGTAGATGCAGCAGGTAAACCTTCTGAACGCACAGGATTGAAGCCAAGCGCTGAAACCCTTATCCACTGTGAAATTTATCGGTTAACAGGGTGCGGAGCCATCTTCCATGTCCATACCGTGTTTAATAATATCGTCTCAGAGCTTTTCCATGAACGTGGATCGATTCCCGTGAAAGGCGTAGAACTTATCAAAGCTTTTAATATCTGGACGGAAGACGCTGAAATTGACATCCCGATCGTTCCGAATTTCGCGCATATCCCAAGTATTGTTCCGCATGTGACAGAGAAATTGAACCCGCAAATTCCGGGAATTATTCTGCGTAATCACGGAATCTATGCATGGGGTGCAAATGCATTCGAAGCAAAACGTCATTTGGAAGCCTTTGAGTTTCTCTTCGAATATGTGTACCGCTGGGAGTTATTGAAACGTTAACGACCCCCACAAAGTAAAAAATCTTTAGATGCAAAAAAAAGGTGGATCAAGAACTTGTCTTGGTCCACCTTTTGTATGAAATTCAGGCTTATGAGTGTTCAAACCGGTTCGCTGGCATATGCCGTTTATGCTCCGTTCGCACATAATACCCCTCAATTTGCTGAGCAACACTGGCTGCAACCTGCTTACCTTCCAAATAATTATCGATATCCTCGTAAGTTAGACCTAAGGCGACTTCATCCGGCAAACCCGGCTTATCATCTTCTAAATCCGCAGTCGGCTTCTTCAAATACAGGTGCTCCGGACAATTCAGATACTGCAAAATCGCTTTGCCTTGTCGTTTCGTCAAACCGGTTAGCGGGGTCACATCCGCTGCGCCATCTCCCCATTTTGTATAGAATCCAGTCACGGCTTCAGCGGCATGATCTGTACCAATCACGAGCAGATGCAGTTGCCCAGCTACAGCATATTGAGCGATCATCCGTTGGCGAGCCTTAATATTTCCTTGATGGAAAGGACTTAACGGCAGCTCTAGACCCTGAATCGTTGCTTCGACGGCAGGTCGAACATCGCATACGATAGTCTGATCTGGTTGGATGAACTGAAGCGCATCTTGGCAATCCGCCTCATCTGCTTGTACGCCATACGGGAGCCTCATAGCAATAAACTGATAGGCCTCTCCTGTTTCCTCACGCAGCTCTGTCATGGCTTGTTGGGCGATTTTCCCGGCTAGTGTCGAATCTTGACCTCCTGAGATCCCTAGAACGTATCCTTTCGCACCAGCTTTTCGTACATATGCCTTCAAATAGTCCACGATTTCTCGATACGTTACCGCAGGATCCATATGGGATTGTACATGTAATTCTTTCATAATTTGTTGTTGCATGATGATCTTCTCCTTCTACTAAGCATGTTTAGAGTGAACAGGTGGATGATAAAGCCGATGCTCCAAGATATATTCCTCAACGCCTCGTGGCATTAAATATCTAGGCATTTCGACGCCCATCCCTAATTCGTCTCGAATGTACGTCGAGGAAATTTCGATTTGAAGTCCCTTGTGCATGAGATCAAAATTCATTTCGTATTTCCGAAGCAACGGACTCCGTGCAATAATCTCTAACATATCATATCCTGCTCGAGCCATCACAATGAATTTGTTCGTAGCTACTAATTCTTCTCCATGACGCCATTCGTGCAAATGCGGCAATAGATCGGCTCCTAGAATAAAATAGAGCTCATCCTCTGGATATCTGGATTTCAACGCATTCATGGTGTGAAGGGTATAGTGCATGCCTGCTAAGGCGTCCATCTCCGTCCGATCCGCTTCGAACATCCGCTCTCCGAATTGGTTCAACGGCGAATGCTGGATTCCAAGGAGAAGCATGTTCCAACGATGCTCGTGACTTGCTTGCAGCGCTTTATCCCTTCTTAAATCTGCGGATGGCAGAAATATCACTTTATCCAGTCTGCGCCGCCCCGCAACCGTGGATGCTGTATACCCGTGGGCATTCGTGAACGGATCAAATGCACTCCCATAGACACCAATCCTCATCTTCTAGTTCCTCCTATTCGTGTGTTCTGCAATACATTGCATTTTCGTATCCCATACCTGCTGGCTTAAATCGACAGGATATCGCTCTGGATTTAAGTTTCTCAAATACTCGTTCCAAAATAAAGGGATCTGTGTTGCATGATATTGTTGAATCTCTTGCAGTTTCTGTGCTTTTTCTACACGTTTTCCCTGCTCAAATACTTTATGCTGGAGCTCGATCACGTCAAAATCAGTGACGAACTTGTGCAAGTAGGTGTGAATTGGATCAAATAGCTTTAATCGCTCAACACCCGCCAATTGTTCATCCCAATTCATTAAATAATCTGCTTCTGCGCGTCCCGTATGACGATTGATTATTCGTACAGGAATTTTACGTCCCGGTGTGGTTACTTTCTCTGGATTCCCCGATATTTTGATCGTCGGCTTCCATTCCCCATGCTCTAGCTTGGCTACGACTTTATATACCCCACCCAATGCGGGCGAATCTTCTGCGGTAATCAATTTCGTCCCTACACCCCATGTATCGATACGAGCCCCCTGCGCTCTCAAGCTCTGGATGGTATACTCGTCTAAATCACTGGATGCAACAATCTGCACTTCCTGTAGTCCTGCTGCATCGAGCATCTTACGCGCTTCTTGCGACAAATAAGCTAAATCTCCGCTATCTAACCGTATCCCTTTCAAGGCCTTGCCTTGTTTCTTCAAAGCTAAGCCTACTTGAATCGCATTCGGAACACCACTCTTGAGCGTGTCATAGGTATCCACCAGCAGAGTGACATGATCCGGTAAGGCACGAGCATACGCCTCAAAAGCTTCTAACTCACTATCTGCATCTTGAACAAAAGCATGGGCATGCGTCCCTTTCGTGGGGATCCCAAACAACTTTCCTGCGAGCATATTGCTCGTGGCATGGAATCCTCCAATCACGGCCGCTCTAGCCCCCCAGAGCGCAGCTGAGGCTTCCTGTGCACGTCTGGTTCCGAACTCCAACAACGTGTCATCTGGAGCGACTTGCTTGATTCGTGCTGCTTTGGTTGCGATTAATGTCTGGTAGTTCATAAAATTCAGGAGCGCCGTTTCGATCAACTGGATCTCGAAAATACGACCTTCCACACGGATTAATGGAACATTCGGGAAAACGATCGTCCCTTCCTTCACGGAGTAAATCGTGCCTGTGAACGTGAAATCCGCAAGCTCTTCCAAAAAAGCCTCGTCATAGTTTTCCTCTTGTTCTCTTAAAAACTCGATATCACTGGCATCAAAACGCAATTGCTCTAGATACTGAAGTATTCGTTCTAATCCAGCGAAGACGGCGTACCCCCCGCGAAATGGATTTTTCCGAAAAAAAGCTTCAAATACACGAACATTGTTATGTGTTCCATTTTTCCAATGCGCATACATCATATTGATCTGATATTTATCCGTATGCAATGTTAAATGTTCTTGATTCATCATTAACACTCCTTTAATTATAACTCGACACGCATATGATTAAATTCATTACTAATCCTGAACGACCGTTCCCCCTAATACTTGTCTGAAATGTTGTATCGCCCATAAATGACCTTTCGCATCGAAATCAGCGATGGCATCGCTGTGAATCGTCATGGAGAACCCCTTATTATACGCATCTATCGCCGTATGAAGCACACATATTGAAGTGGCTACACCCACGATATGAAGCTCCTCTATCCCTCGAGCACGAAGGCGAATTTCTAGATCAGTTCCTGCAAATGCAGAATACCGCGTCTTATCCATCCAATACACATAGGGTTCATCTTTATGCGCTAGATATACCTTCTGCAAAGCACCAAATAGCTCCCGCCCTTGCGACCCTCTTAAGTTATGCGGAGGAAACAACGTCGTTTCGGGATGAAATACATCCTCAGGCTCGTGGATATCCACGGCGAGTATAACGAATTGCTGCTCTTCCACGAACTTCTGACACAACGATGTGATTCGACTCTCAATGTTTCTTGCAGGCTCCCCACAGGTGAGAGCTCCATCCTCTGCTACAAAGTCATTCGTATAATCAATGATTAGAAGTGCTTTATTCATATGATCAACTCCTTTATATAATTAAAACAATATTATTGATTAGTGATTATTGATTTTTAAAAAAATGATTATGATCTCTTAAGCCATAATCATTTTTTTACTACTGCTACTCTGCGAATGGAGCATCGACGTAAATGGATACATTCGGTTGATATCCCTTAATGAAACGATAGAGCTGAGCGGGCCGCTGGGAATACTCGGTTGAGAACTCCCCTTCTACCGCTTCCACGATGGGCTGTTTCTTCGTCATGAGCATCTTGCGAATGAAATTCGTCTTCGTAATTTCATAAGACGGAACAACCGTCTGAATTACTTGCAATAGCTCAGCGAGCGTAAACTTCTCATCCAAGAACTCTTTGGCAACCGTCGTTTGAAGCATTTGGCACCGAACATATCTCTGCGCATCCTCCAGAATCAATCGATGATCAAATGCCAGATCCAATTCCAATGCTTCTTCGATTGTGAATAACTGGACATCTTCGGCATCATCTGCTGCTTGTCGTTTGGACAGGTAACGTTCATTCACCAGGGCGACATGCGCTGCTGAAATCACCCATCCCCGTTTATCGCGGCCCGGTTGATCATAGATCCCGAGAAGCTCTAAATGAATGTCTGCCACCCCTGTCTCCTCGAGCAGTTCCCGCTTCGCGGCTTGGAGCAGTGTCTCCTGGGGAGAAGAGAATCCGCCGGGCAATGCCCATTTCCCTCGATCCGGATGTCCATTACGTTTGATCAGAAGAACGCAAAGCTCGCGCTTGGGCAAGCTTTTGGTTCCCCCGATCACAGCTTCTTGTGTCACGGTAAAAATAACGATATCCGCAGGGACGCCAATGGGACGCTCATATTTTGTAGGATCATATGTGCTTAGAAACGCCTGCTCATCTGCATGTGCTTGTGTCGACATTCGGGTCACCTCAATTGCATTCGTTCTTGTATAGTTGTATCATAAGCCAGATCTTTAGCAAAGTCAATACATACGTATCAATAATATTGAAAAATAGTTATTGTTTTAATTCAGGGATCAAATCTATTTCTTTGCTTCCTTGAAGCGCATGAATTAAATTATTCGCCGCCCGTTGAGCCATCTTCGTCCGTGTTGCTGCTGTCGCAGAACCGATATGAGGCAGTGTTACCACATTCGTACATTGAAGCAGCGGGTGATTGGGATCAATCGGTTCACGATCAAAAACATCTAGCCCCGCAGCAAAGATTTTTCGCTGTTGCAGCGCTTCAACTAATGCAGTCTCGTCCACAATAGGTCCACGTGCCACATTAATGAATACTGCCGAACGTTTCATCATATCGAATTCTCGCGCACCCATGAGACCTCTCGTCTCTTCCGTTAATGGGAGCATCAACAAGACGATGTCCGAAGTCTTCAGTAATTCTTCCATCGATGCGTAACTGACGCCTAATTCAGCCTCAACTTGCGGTTTCCGGTTTCGATTATTATACAATACCTTCATATCAAATCCGAAGATCGCGCGTCGGGCAATCCGTTCTCCAATTCTCCCTAGACCGATGATGCCAAGCGTCGCATGATGTACGTCAACGCCAAATAGCTCATCCTCCTGCCCTTTCTGCCACTTCCCGTCACGAACCCAGTGATCCAACTCCACCACGCGCCGACTGGCTGATAAAATAAGGGTGAAGGCTAAGTCTGCCACAGTATCATCTAATACATAGGGTGTATGCGTAGCAAGGACGCCTCTTGATCGAAGCGCATCTATGTTCAAATTGTTATACCCTACCGAAATATTCGATACAACTTTCAGGTTGGGCGCATTCGCTAGCAGTTCTTCCGTAATCGGGGTGCCTGCTATCAACAACCCTTCGGCATCGCCAACTTCTTCTTTTAACTCGTCTTTCGTAATCGGTCTCTCCTGCTCCCATTTACGAACCTCGGCATGTTCCTTCAAATACGCTTCGACTTCCGCTGGTATTCTTCTTGCAACATAAATTTGGGGTTTCATCGGGTTACCTCCTAGCGCTCAGTTTGTCTTATATTGTGAGTATAACGATAAACGCGCAATGAGAAAACCTTTATCGCGGGATTTTGATACTTTCTTATATGAGAAAAACCGTCAGGGGATCACCCGACGGTCCTTTATTGTGTGACCCTATACGTTGGTGGATAGGAGAGATGGATTGGTGTTTCAGTTTCAACTGTCGTAGATACGAAATCTTCACAAATTAAATAAGCTCTTTGTGTATAACGGACACAAGAGACCTTATTGTTTGCTTTGCTCATAGATTAGCCGTTGTTGCGGACACAGATAACCTTATTCCATTCGAATCATGAGTATTTAGCTTATGTTTAGCATAATAAGAGCTGCTGTGCAACTAGAATAAAAAGTGGACACGACGTTAAGGAACAAAAGATAATAAACTTAACGAAAGAAGAGGTGTCCAATTGTGGGGGAACAACGGCAAAGGTATAACGAAGAATTTAAAATGCAAACAGTGAAATACATTCAAGAGCAAACGAAGTCTCTATCCGAAATATGTGATGAACTTAGCATTCCGAAAAGCACCGTACACCAATGGATCGCGCAATATCGGCAATTCGATCAGGAAGCGGTCAATCATCCGGAGAAGATTAAACAACTCGAGCAAGTGCTAAAGAACAATGAGGAGGAGAACCGCCGTAAAGAGCGTGAAATTAATGAATTAAAAGAAGAGTTAGCCATTCTAAAAAAGGCGCTGCACATCTTCAGCAAAGAAAAGAACTAAGATTTCAATTTATTGAAGATCATCTCTCCGAGTTTCGCGTGGAGAAGATGTGCAGCGTACTACGCGTATCCAGGAGTGGTTATTACAAATGGCGTACGGCAGCGCCTTCTGAGCAGCTCCAACGAAAGGAGAAGCTCAAAAAGCGTATTATTTGGCACTTCCATGACTCCGAAGAACGCTATGGAAGCCCAAGAATTCATCGGGATCTTAAGAAGGAAGGCTGGACCGTATCGGAACGAACGGTTGGCCTCATTATGCGCGAAGAAGGGCTTCGTTCCTGTATGTCACGTAAATTCAGAATAAGCACGACAGATTCCAAACACGAACTACCTATCGCACCCAATGAGCTGCAACAAGATTTTTCAGCAACTAAGCCGAATGAAAAATGGGTGGCGGACATCACTTACATTCCTTGTCGCCAAGGAAAGCTGTATCTAGCCAGTATCTTGGATCTGTACACGAAACAGATCGTAGGATGGAAATTGGGCGACTATATGACAACAGATTTGGTTTTGGATGCGCTGAAGCAAGCCCATACAGCGAAAAGACCGGGAAAGGGACTAATCCACCACTCTGATCGCGGTTCGCAGTATGCGTCAAAAGATTACCGTGAACAACTTAAAAAGTACGATATGAAACCCAGTATGAGTCGGAAAGGAAACTGCTACGATAACGCTTGTATTGAGGCGTTTCACAGCATTTTGAAGCGCGAGTTGATCTACTGCAAACCAAAGTTTAAAACCAAGCAAGAAGCGCAAGAGAAACTATATCGATACTTAGAATTCTTTTATAACCGGAAACGCTCCAATAGCACGCTGGGATACATGTCGCCGGTTCGCTTCGAGCAGCTCTATTATGAGCGAAATTCAGCTTAATTTTGTGTCCACTTTATTGACAGAAGAGCA
>NZ_MSZX01000028.1 GCF_002021565.1 Paenibacillus selenitireducens
STRCSSATNDATACTNTRYCHNAGCDGCGACGAAATTAACTCTAATTGAAAACCGTCTTCATTTACGTAAAACAATATATGTTCTTGTCCTCAATCGGCAAACGATATATGTTCTTGTCACCCGACAATAGTTAGTAGTGTGGTTTTAAATAGTTGCAAAGGCGATCTTCATTTTGATAGTAATCAACAATGATGATTACTTAGCCATATTTGTAAACGTAAAATAGCCCCTACCTGGCAATCAGATGGGGCTATTTTACGCTTACGACCAAGGCAGTGTGTGCAGTCAGTTGTAGGAATCTTTAGAAAAGCTGATATTCCCTCCCTCTCCCTCGGGAATGGGACAATATTTCTGACTTCTGACACCACTTCAAAGTACTCCTATTTATTACCGAAGGAGATTGGTTTTCGCCAGTTCGATGATTTCGTTGCCTTGCCCGTTCAAAACGGCTTTCAGCATCCACATCGTAAATCCGCGTGCCTGCTCGAAGTTGATCTTCGGCGGCATAGCCAGCTCCTGACGATTGACGACGACGTCCAGCACTACCGGACCGCTGTGTTCGAGCGCTCGGCGAACGGCGCTTTCCAAGTCATTCGGATCCTCGACCCGGATTCCTTCGATTCCCATGGCTTGAGCCAGTACCGCAAAGTTTGGATTGTCGAGTTCCGTTCCGAATTCTAAAAATCCGGCTGCTTTCATTTCCAATTCCACGAATCCAAGCGCACCATTATTAAAGACAACGATCTTGATCGGGAGCTTATGCTGACGAAGGGTCAATAGATCTCCGAGCAGCATGGTGAGTCCCCCGTCCCCCGACAGCGATATGACCTGGCGTCCTGGCTGTGCAACCTGCGCCCCAATCGCCTGAGGCATGGCGTTCGCCATTGTCCCGTGGTTAAACGAGCCAATAAGCCTTCTTTCTCCATTCATGCTCAAGTATCGGGCAGCCCACACAGTCGGCGTCCCAACATCGCAAGTCAAAACGGCATCCTCATCTGCGAGATCGCTGATTACCTTCATGAGGAATTGCGGATGAATAGGTGCTCGGCCGGGATCTGCAAGATTGTCCAGTTCCTCGCGGACTTTGGCATAATGTGCGGCAAAGTGCTGCAGATGATCAGGGGAGTGCGGTTCCTTTAACAGGGGTAACAGCATTTCGACCGTCGTCTTCACGTCTCCGCACACCCCGTATGCGAGCGTCGTTCGCCGGCCTAGTCGGGAGGAATCCAAATCAACCTGAAGGATTGTCGCTTCTTGCGGATAAAATTGCCGGTATGGAAAATCTGTACCCAGCATGAGTAAGACATCGCATTCCATCATGGCGTGGTAGCCGGAAGAATATCCAATGAGGCCGGTTAATCCGACGGAATACGGGTTGTCGTATTCCAGATATTCTTTTCCTCGCAGCGCTATGACCATCGGGGATTGCAGCTTCTCGCACAGCTTCATGAGCGAAGCATGAGCTCCCGCGCAGCCGGCACCGCACAGCAAGGTGATCCTCTTGCCTTTGTTTAAGTAGTCGGCAAGCGTCTTCAATTCATCTGTAGAAGGGCAGACATTCGGCCGGGTGGAATGGATGACGCGTTCCGGAACGGGGCTTTCGTCGTATTCGAAAGCGGCTACATCACCCGGAAGAACTAAGACAGACACTCCCGACCTTGCCGTCGCGGTTTGCATCGCCATCGTAACCGCTCGAGGCATTTGCTTCGGTCCGGTTACGACTTCACAAAAGAAGCTGCATTCCTGAAACAACATGTCCGGACGGGTCTCTTGAAAAAAGCCGCTGCCGATTTCACTGCTCGGAATATGAGCGGCAATCGCAAGTACTGGCACTCGGTTTCGATGGCAATCGTACAATCCGTTAATGAGATGCAAATTACCTGGTCCACTGCTACCTGCACATACGGCGATTCCTCCGCTGAGGGTGGCATCCGCGCCCGCCGCGAACGCTGCAACCTCTTCGTGGCGGACATGGATCCATTCTATTTTTCCGGAACGACGGATCGCATCGAGCAAGGCATTGAGCGAATCGCCGATAATGCCGTAAATTCGCTTCACGCCGGCGTTCAGAAGGGATTCCACAATGGAATCCGCTATCGTTCTTATCAAGGGAATCTCTCCTTTTTGTTTTTATTATATTGCCATAATACGAGCAGCCTATTCTTTTCATAACGATTTAAGCCTGAACCAAGAAGAAAGCCCGGCAATCCACATCTCGGGTTTGTTGGGCTCCGTTTAGCTCAATAGCAAATGAATTACAACTCGTTATTTCTCCCAAAGCTCGACCAGTCGACCTTCAGGATCTTCAATCCAAATAAACTGTCCAAACTCACTAATCTCTTTTTTCTTTGCAAGAGGTACACCCATATGTTCAAGATGCTTAATAGTCTCGTTAAGATTATGTACTTGGAAATTTAGCATCACTTGTTGTTCTGTTGGAAAATAACTGTCATTTTCGGTAAAGAAAGAAAAGATAGTCTCATTTCCTAATTGGGGTTTTATCACAGTCCCATTCCAATTTTCTATTTCAATCTTCAACACTTCACTGTACCATTTTTTTGTAACTTCAAGATTCTTAGTTCTCCAAAATATTCCTCCGAAACCTTTTATCATTGTATCTAACTCCTGTCTGTCATCAAATTTTTAGCTATTCGATTTCTAATATCAGTAATCTCTTTTATTTCCCTTCTTTACGAATTCCCACTCGATCTCAATATTTTTTCTAACTCTATGCAGAAGATGAAACAATGTTTCGGATTCTTCTTCAGAAAGTCCCGCTAACGCAACCGAGTTAGAATAATCCCCTTCTCTCTTTAGAAAGGGGTACGCTTGCTTACCTTTTTCAGTTGAAAATAGCCTTTTAATTTTTTTGTTTTTTTCATCGTCTTTCTTTTCAACAAATCCAGAGATTTCGAGTTTTTGTATCGCACGTGCTGCAGTTGTTCGGTCCACCTTTATCATTTCCGCTAGCTTTTCTTGAATAATTCCCGGGTTCTCACATATACGAACCAGATATAAGTATTGCCCTTTTGTAAGATCTAATTCCTTGAACTCAATATTGCTTATGGAATCCAAAGCTCTAGCGATCATTCCAACTTCGCGAAGTATATCCGTCATTCGAACACCTACCAATAGATTTTTTTGTTGCATTTACAACAATATTATTTTATTATACCTGTTATTGATGCTGAATTCATTATGACGATTTTTTTATAAAAAATAAATCCAGAGAGGAATAAAAACGTGAATACAAAAAGAATCACACAACCTGAGGAATTAGAAAATGCATTCTCAATTAGAAAGAAAGTATTTGTTGATGAACAGGGCGTACCACTTAAAGATGAATTTGATGTATTTGATGCGCTGAATGGACAATGTGAACATATACTCGCCTATTACAATGGGCAACCCGTTGGCACAGGAAGGATTCGCATTCTTGATGGAATAGGTAAATTAGAACGTATCTGTATTTTAGAGCCATACCGGAAATTTGGGATTGGGAAAAAAATCATTTCCGCATTAGAAGAAATCGCTGTTGAAAAAGGAAATCATCAAGTTAAATTGCACGGGCAAACTCAGGCAGAGGGGTTTTATAGAAAACTTGGCTATCAGGCTTCATCAGCTGAATTTATTGAGGATGGTATCCCTCATATTTTAATGATTAAAGATCTTTAGTAACTATTTTATGGAGGGATTATAAGAATTGAAAACAAAAATAACAGGTGTGATTTTGTACCCTTTGTTTAGTGAATATGAATTAACCGTTGCCCTTTCCATTCTTAAGCAGGGAGATCACCCGATAAAAACGATAGGGATTACTTCAGAACCAATAATAGGTGAATCGGATCTAACTTGCATTTCTGATACAACGATCTATGATGTCGATATCAATACGCTAGATAGTCTATTACTTCCAGGATGTATGGATATTTCAACGCTGTATGATAATGAAGATCTGATAGACTTTATAAATAGATGTTCCCTAAATAATAAGGATCTTGTAATTGCAGCAATCTCAAGTTCTCCATATCTATTAGCAAAAGCAGGATTGTTAGAAGATCGTAAATACACAATTGGAATGTATGAAGAACAGAGAAAGGAAACAGGTTTTTTTAAAGAAGAGAATTATTGTAATGATCTTGTAGTCCAAGATGGGAATATACTGACTGCAAGAGGAAGAGGGTTTATTGAATTCGGTGAGAGATTTGGACAATTATTGAAGTTGGATTTCGATTCCAATTGGTATCATGGAGTATAATTTGAATCCTTCTCCTACCATAAGTAACGGCAAGTTTTACGACGATTAAACATAAAAACAGCCCCTCCATCTTGCTTAGAAGGGCTGTTGATTGAACTTATAAGTGTGATCCGCCCGTGGCATCAACCATCTGTCCGGTAACCCAACGGCCGTCCGATGACGAGAGGAAAGCCACGATGTCCGCAATATCCGAAGCTTCGCCAATCCTGCCAAGGGCAGACATTTCGACTGCATGTTGTTGGCCTTCCGGCGTATGCAGCCATTCCGCATTCACGTCCGTATCGACGATGCCAGGGAGTACGGCATTAACTGTAATACCGCGGGGCCCTAATAGTTTCGCAAGTTGCAGGGTAAACGTATTTATGGCACCTTTCGTCAAGTTGTACGCCATGATATGGGGATACGCAATTCGTGTAACGCCTGAAGAGATGTTAATAACACGTCCTCCGTCACGCAGAAGCTGCAAAGTTTGCTGGACGAGGAAAAACGGTGCTTTTACATTCACTGCAAATATCGCGTCGAATTCTTCCTCCGTAGTTTCCTCTAATGTTTTGGAAGTTCCTAAACCGGCATTATTAACGAGAATATCGATCCGGTTCTGACCCGTTAGGCGAAGGAGCGTTTCCTTCATCGTTTGAACCAAATCCGTTACCCCGGCAAGGGTTTCGAGATTTGCTCCTATAGCCAAAGCTTGTCCTCCCTGCGCTTCAATGGCCCGGACAACTTCTTCTGCAGCAACACGGCGGTTGCCATAGTGAACGATAACCAGAGCGCCCTCTTGCGCCAGTCGCAGCGCAATTCCTTTTCCTATACCACGACTTCCGCCTGTGACTAGTGCAATTTTTCCTTCCAATCGTTTCATAGACTCTCACTCCCTTATGATGTGTAATGCTACTGTACACCTTCCCGTAAAGGGGAGAGTCAAGAGGGGATTACAAAACTATTTTCAGAGAAAAAATGAACTCCGAAAGGAGGCATGGAGATACCAATGATCTTAACCAAGCTAAAGGGGAAAGAGCAATTCGGCCAAGCGCATTTTTCCGTAAATATCTTTGTCCGAAGTTAAATAGGTTTCACGGATCGGCTCTTTATCGGAACGGACATAGCCTTGAGACGAGATCCATGATGCTAACTGATCAGCAGCAAGGCAAGAGTCATCGTAAGGACTGCAGAGGTGTACAAGGGAAGCGGCCGCTTTTAGCTCGGGCAGAAGGCGGACATTCACTCTTTCGTTGCTTGGAATAGCCTTTGTTAGTGGTATTGCAACCTCTAGATCGGCTTGATCCGTGTCCGTGCCGCCATGATCATACCATAAAATCGTCAGATCTCGTCCTTCGCCCTCCCCATACGAATTGACGTACTTTGTGAGTTCGTCAAGCAGTAGACACAGGTGCGCACGCGGAACGATATCACGAATCGAAGCCGTAAGTTGAGGCTGTACGCTACGAACGGTTATCGGTGTTTCATGTTGGCGTTTATCCGCTTCTTCGACGCGGGCAATTCTGTTATCGATTCCTTTCAACTGCTGCTGCGCTTCTAGGATGGAACGCTCAAGTTCTTTCTTCTTATCGGCTAACTTTAGTTTTACTTCAGGTAATGGATGCTCTTCCAGAAAGGTTTTTATTTGATCCAGCGTGAAACCATGTTCCTTAAAGGCGGTAATGCGCTTAACGGTCAGAAGTTGCTCCTGGGTATAGTACCGATAGCCATTATTAGGATCTATAACGGCGGGCTCAAGCAGCTTCACGCTATCGTAAAATCTTAACGCCTTGACGGAAACACCACTCAACTTGGAAAAAGCACTGATCTTTAGCATTTCACAACGGACTCCTTTATCAAATCCACTTTATCCAATACTATAACGAAAATCATAAAGAAATATCAGTGGGAAAAACTTGCCATTACGGACAGCGCGATGATCCGTATCGTAAAGCCTCTTGAAAAAAAGACGAACCACCGATTTCTCAGTGGTCCGATTTACTTGCTCATTACTGGTGGCCGACGATCCGGTGAGGAACATATGGTTCTTCCAAGGAAGCAATTTCTTCAGGCGTAAGCTTGATCGAAAGAGCAGCTATCGCATCCTCGAGATGCGATATTTTTGTAGCACCAACTATAGGAGCTGTTACCGGTTCTTTATGAAGCAACCAGGCAAGCGCGATTTGAACTCGGGGAACACCATGTTTTTCCCCAATTGCCGCAACCTGATCCACGATCAATCGATCAGTATCTGCAGTGGCATCGTATTTCGATCTCTGAACCAGATCGGTTTGAGAACGATGCGTTGTTTCCTGCGGATCTCTCGTCAACCTTCCTCCTGCAAGAGGGCTATATGGAATCACCCCTATTTTTTCAGCCTTACAAAGAGGGAGCATCTCTCTCTCTTCTTCGCGGTAGATGAGATTGTAATGATTCTGCATGGATACAAACCGGGTCCATCCATTTTTCTCGGCTATATGCAGGGCCTTCAAAAACTGCCATGCGTACATGGCAGAAGCACCGAGGTATCTGGCTTTCCCTGCCTTCACCACATCATGCAACGCTTCCATCGTCTCTTCTATTGGTGTATTGTTATCCCAGCGGTGGATTTGGTAAAGATCCACATAATCGGTTCCCAGTCGCTTTAAACTTTTATCAATTTCACTCATGATTGCCTTTCGGGAAAGCCCGGCACCATTGGGACCTTCATGCATACGGAAATGAACCTTCGTTGCCAAAACAATTTCATCTCGATTGGCATAATCTTTTAGAGCCCGGCCCACAAACTCCTCGCTTGTCCCGCCAGCGTAGACGTTTGCCGTATCAAAAAAATTGATTCCAAGCTCCAAGGCTTTTTTTATTACTACACGGGTGTGCTCTTCATCAAGTACCCATTGATGATGCCCCTGCTCTGCGTCACCAAAGCCCATACAACCAAGACAAATCCGGGAAACATCCATGCCCGTATTTCCAAGTTTCACATAGTCCATTTGATGGTTCCTCACTTTCCAATAGATATCGTTTCCTTCAAAATGAAGTATACTCCTTGGAGTTAACTCCAGGGCAAGTGATTTTTATACGCAGTTCGCGGCTTTTTTAGCCTTCGAGCAGTGTAATCAGTTTTTGCATGAGAACAGGCTCTTCATCCCGGAATTGGTCGAACCGAAGCTTCAGCCGTTCAAACACTTCCTTATCATTGCGGATCTCATGTCGAATGTACTGATCCCTTAGCTTCATCGCCCTTTTGGTTACATCCTTGTAGCCTTCCACAAGCTCTTCGTCGTACGGTATTATCCCCTCATCTACCAGATATCCGATCCGCTCGCTCATCATTTTTTTATGCTCCCAGAGCACATGAAGGTGCCTCACATCATTGCGGTCACCCAGCCGGGAATCGTTGTTCTCTACGGCATCATAGTACATTTGCAAATAGTCGTACACCTTGATTCCGAAAGCTTCCTCATCGTCGGGATTGTAATTGATCCGGTTTAAACGGGTCTCTCCATTAATGTAATCGCGCAGCTGGTCGATCGCCGCCGTTTTATCGAAAGGATAAGGAGCATGCGGTTCGTATTTGTAAAAATACGTATGATGATCGGCCGTGAGGCTCTCCTTTAAAAGCTGTCTCATTGACTGGACGGCATCCTGGAACTCCCTGAACGGGATCTGCAAATTGCGGTATACCCCCGTATGGTCGAACATGGAAGCATAGAATACACTTTCGTCCCAGTCGAACCCGTATAGAAAAAGATGATGAGGGAACGGCGCTTTCTGATAGGAGGCCGCCGGCGATAGCTTGGCTTCGTCCAAAAAAACGACGCAATAATAGCCGTTGCGGATCTGATCCGCGAAAAATTTTGGCCAGGCGTCTAATGCCAAATTCTCCAGAATCGTATAATTGACAGAGCAGGTGAGAAGAAAAGGGTTGTTGAAATTCAGTTCGTTGGGCTTGCCCCGGAAAAAATCGACAAAGCACTGCCTGCCATTCTCCAGAAATTTTTTGGTGCAGGATAACTGGATAAAATTGCTATAACACCAAGGAATGGTTTCTTCGTGGGCGCTCGTGATCGAAAGCGTGTAGGCCCACCTCAAAAATCCTTTAAGTGGCGGATTCAACACCGGAAGCTGAACGGCGTTCATCTAATTCTCCCCCTTCTGACGAATGATCTGGAAGCGTGACCGGCATTGTTCCGGCAGGCTCCGCCATGCCCATCAGAACACGGGATAAGGCCTGCAGCGTATGCGGATGATGCTCGTAACAGGCTAGAAAGCCCTTGGCTTCCGGGAATGCCGCGAGATCGACAGGATTGCGCAGGGAGACCGGAATGACTTTGGCACCTCCCGCCAAGAGCTTGCGGACCAAAGCTGGCTGCCCGGGATTCGAAGCCGTGTGGAAAATTCCCGCGACGATCTGCCCATATCCCTCCGCTTCGGAGGCCAAGGCCGCAATCTCATCCGGACTCGGACTGGTCCCGTACACACGCTCTGTTAACTTTGCCGTGATAAAATGACTCAGTGAGCTGCCGAGGGTGTCATCGTATGCTGGCTCGTCCTCGGATTTGCAGGCGGCCGTCATTTGCGGCCACAGCACGAGCGTGTCGACTACGGGAGACAACCGGCAAAAATCCGATTCACGGTTGACGGCGGTGATGCTTTTCTCACGAAGCCGCTCAATCGTCCGGAGCGTCCGCGGATTTCCCAGCTGGGTCCGCGCCTCTTCCCACATGCGCTCCCCCAGCTCTTCGATGCGGCGCTCCTTGAGGCGAAGGATGCGCTCCACGGAAGCATCGATCCGCTCTTCCGGCAGACGCCCGTCCGCCACCGCATGTTCCAGGGCAGCCATCGCCTCCAACTGGCTCTCGTACGTATGGCTGACGAGAAGAAGGTCCGCTCCGGCCAGCACGGCCCGGACGACTGCCTCCCCCACGCCGATTCCCTGCGTTACGGCGTTCATCTCCATGCAGTCGGTAACGATAAGCCCATCGAATCCCAGCTCTTCCCGCAGCAAGCCCGTCAGAATTTCCCGGGAGAGTGTGGCCGGAACGGGCTCTCCGCCGCTGAGCACCGGAATCCCGACGTGGGCCGTCATGACGGCTTCGGCCCCGATCCGCGCTGCCTGCCGGAACGGCACGAGCTCCACGGACCGCAGTCGCTCAAGGGAATGCCTCACGACCGGCAGCACAGCGTGGGAATCCGTCTCCGTGTCGCCGTGCCCGGGAAAGTGCTTGATGACGGAGACGATACCTCCGTCCTGAAAACCGAGCATGGCGGCAATCCCCAGCTCGGCGACAAGTTCGACATCATCTCCGAACGATCGGACGTCAATGATCGGATTTCGCGGATTGACGTTAATGTCCACCACAGGAGCGAAATTCATATTGATACCCAGCGCTTTCAGCTCCTCCGCCGTACCCTTGGCGGCTTCGTAGAGAAGCACGGGATCGCGTGCCGCACCCAGGGCCATCGCCGCAGGCAGCTGCGCAATTCCCTGCCTTACCCTGACGACCATGCCCCCCTCCTGATCCGTTCCGATCCACAACGGGATTCCCCTCGCAGCTATAGCCATCCGCTGGAGTTCCTGCGTTAAAGCGAATGCCTGCCCGGGGTTGTCGAGATTACGGGAAAATAACACGACTCCCCCGATGAAATGGTTCTGCAAAAGGTCGCCGATATTCGCATCCGGCGTAAGACCCTCGAAGCCAGCCATCAGCAACTGACCGATTTTCTCCTTCAGCGTAAGTTCGTTACATGCTCTCATTTGGTTTCCCCCTCAGCCGTTACAATTGCGTCCAATCGAACAAAACTCCCATGAAATCAGATTTACGCTCGGCGAGTCGGGAATAGACCGAGACGGCTTCGAGCGGGCTTGCTACTTCGGTAATAAGACTTGCGACGTCCAGTTTCCCGCGACGGAGAGATTCGAATATGAACCCGTTCATGTCCACTTCCGTCCAGCCTTTAAAACCCTCCATCATCCGGCCGTGAATCCCCAGTATGCTGACCGAATTAAAGACTACTTTGGGCCCGATGGTCTGCTTAGAAGGTTCCGTCGAATCACCCAGCAGGATTACTTTGCCTAGGTTCCGGGTCAACTGCGTGCAGTAGGACAGTACGGTGTAAGAACCCGTCACGTCGTATATCGTGTCCAGCATTCTGCCTCCGGTAAGTTCTTCTACCGGTCCAAATGCTTCGGCCACCGGAAGATTCAGCAGATCGGTTGCCCCGTTTCTGCGGGCTTGGTCCAGGCGGGAATTTTCCGGCGCAATCGCGATGATCTGGCGCGCACCGCCTGCATTCAGATACTGGATGACAAGCTGGCCGATAAGGCCAAGTCCGACGACTCCCACTCTTTCTCCGAATTCGGGTTCGGCCCGCAGGACCCCCAGCAGGGCAACCTTCGCGATCTGTGTAAAAATCGCCTCTTCGTCACGGATCCAATCTGGAATAAGCGCCGCTTCTTTATAATCTGCAAGGAAGTACTGGCGGTGTCCGACCGGACAGATGATCCTGTCACCGGCCTTTATTCCCTTCACCCCGTTACCTGTCTCCAGCACTTGCGCCGCCATGGAGTATCCCGGATAAAATGGATACCGAACCCAAGTTGACCAGACCGTCCCCTCATCGAAACGTCCCTTCAGACAAGCCAGTTCCGTTCCCGTACTGATCAGAGACTTTTTGGCCGCACATAAAATTTGTCCCGGTCCCGGCTCAGGCACATGCTCCTCTATAAGTTCGATCCGATCCGGATCCTGAAATACGCAATTTAACGAGGTGCGGCCTTGGGTTGTCGCAATGTCCGGCATGCGTTAGCACTTCCTTTTCTAAGTTTAGGATAGAAACCCGATATTTTTAATGACAGATAATCCGTCTCAACTGCTCGCGCTGCTGTATCCTTTCACGGCCTGTTTCCAGAGTAGCCGAACGGCTGTAAAGAGCAGAAGCGAACCGGCCAGCGCCAGTCCCGCATAAAGCCAGCTGAGCTGTCCAAGCAGGAACATCGGTCCGAAATTGGTAATAAGGAACAGAGGAATGACAAAGGTCCCGATCCGGCGGACCCAGGCCGGGTAAATAGCCATGGGAAAATTGTTGGCGTCCCAGACGGAATGGGCGATCTCCGACACGGAGCCCGTCTGGACGAACCAGAATGAAAGCAGCGCCGGGATAATCATGAGGCAGTACGTGATAACAACGGAGACGAGCAGCAGCAGGAAAAAACCCATGAGTTGCAGGAACGTCAGCGGAATATCCATGGCATGCCAGCCGATACCAACCATGACGAACCCGACCAGAATATCGGGTATGGGCAGCGCCAAATCAACGTAACGCAAGGAAGCCATGAACTGGAGGGAAACGGGCTTCGTCAGCATTAAATCAAGCGAGCCGTCTTTGATATACTCGGGAATTTTCGTGAAATTTGTAAAAAACAGGCCGACATAAATTCCGGTCACCACGGTGTGCATGCCTATAAATAGAAGCAGCCCTTCGGGCGGTATGCCGTCTACGTGAAGGTCGGTGCGGAACACGACGAGCACATATAACAGCTTGGCAAGCAGGTAGACGGATTCGACCAGCAGGCTCATCATAAAGTTGCCCCGGAACTCCATCTGGGCGATGAGGCAGTTTTTAATGAACATGCCGTAGAGGAGCGCGTATTTTCTCATGATTTTAAACATATGGAATGTCCGCTACCCCCCAACCGCCGAATATTTCTTCATGGAAACGCGCCACGTCAGACGGGATAGCCAGAAGAACACCAGAATCCACCCGCACTGGATGAGCAGCCCCTGGTACATAGCCGCCGCTTCCGTTTTGCCGCTGAGGACATTGACAGGAAAATAAATGGTATACGGGAACGGCGTGTATTGGAGCGCCTTCACAACCGACTCCCCGAAAATCTCCAACGGAAACATGCCTCCGCTCAAAATATTGACGAGCAGACTTGTAATTACGAAAAAATACGAGATTTCTTGCAGATAAAAAGCGCTGGCGCAGATGCAGTAAGCGATTAGGAAGTTGAGTAGAAGCGCTCCCCACAGCGTGAAGGCAAATAAGATCAGACGTACGGCCTGGACATCGAGCACATCTCTGGCGGACGCCAGCCAGATAATCGCGATCAGCAGAAGAGCCGTAATGCCGTAATAGATCGCCTTCTGGCCAAAAAAGGACACCAGCCGGTAACCGAAATAGCTCATAGGTTTGATCAAATATTTGTTAAGGCCGCCGTTTTTGATGTCGTCTGCAATCTGGTGCTCGAACTGGGTAGCAATCAGCTTGGACACCAGCCCCGCCAAGATCGTATACAAAATAATTTGACCGTACGAATACGAGAACAGCGCCGTCTGGCCGGAATGCTGGTACACGGCCGTCCAGATGAAATACTGGACAAGAATCGGAAATGCGGCCCCGAGAAGACCGAGAAAGAAGTGAAACCGGTATTCCATCGAATGCTGGATGCCCATCGAAAAAACAGCCATGTACAATCTGTGTCTGTTCATCCGACGAATTCTCCGACGAGTTCCTTACGGTAGAGCATCGAAATGCTCTCTTCGATCGGCATATCCTCGATCGTCCAGTCAACGATGGGAAATGAATCGAGCACCGCACGCGATACTTCCTTCAAACGGTACTTCGGCAGCTCCAGAACAGCGTAGTAGTCGTCTGAGCTGACGATCTTCCCGAATTTGGCCAACCGCTGCTCGGCAACAGGTTCGGAGAACCTCAATTTTATAATTTTCTGCTCCCCAAAAAGATCGTTGATTTTGTGAAGATCCCCGTCATACAGAAGGCTTCCTTTGTTAATGATGATCGTCCGCTTGCACAGGTCCTCCACATCCTTCATGTAATGGCTCGTAAGCAGGATCGTCGCACCGAACTGCTCATTGTAGTATTTCAGAAACTCCCTGACCTTCTTCTGGGAGGGGAAATCAAGGCCGATCGTCGGCTCATCGAGATATAGCAGACGGGGCCGGTGGATAAGAGCGGCGATCAGCTCCATTTTCATCCGCTCACCCAGGGACAACCGGCGCACCTGCACGTTCAGAAGCTCCTGCACATCGAGCATTTCGGAAAGTTCGGCAAGACTCCGGCGGTAGAGATCATCTTCCACGTCATAAATACATTTGTTCAAATAAATCGACTCGCTGGCGGGAAGATCCCACCAGAGCTGGTTTTTCTGTCCCATCACAATGGAGAATTGCCGTTTGAACTCGTTCTTTCGCTCCCATGGCACATAGCCGAGTACATCGGCCTCCCCGCTTGTGGGGTAAAGAATACCCGACAGCATTTTGAGCGTCGTGGTTTTCCCCGCCCCATTGGGACCGAGAAATCCGACGCACTCGCCGGGGCCGATGTCGAAGGAAACGGATTTAACCGCTTCCTTCACCAGCGACTTGCGGGCAAATAAATTTTTCAGCGAATTTTTGAGACCGGCTTCTTTCCGGTAATACACGAATGATTTGTGCAGTTCCCGCACACGGATGAAGTCCATTCCTGCCCCTCCTGAACGATTGCCTTTTTAGCCTGATTGGGCGGCATAAAGTTTAAACGCTTAAATTCCATTGTTATAAAGCAGCACGCATTTGGAGCAAATCGGCATCAGGCCGCAGGCCAGAACCTCGCGCTGTTTGCGTAGATCTCCGCCGTGGAAAACATCCGCCACGCTTTCTTCGTATAAATTGCCTACACTGAATTCCGGAAAAAATTTGCACGGATTCACTTTGCCGTCCGGCATGACGTCCATGCGGTTCGAGATCGAAAAGCACTTCGTCCGGTTCATGGCTGGCTTCTCGCTGCCCCGGATAAACCCTTCCACCTCTTCGGGCTCCAGTGCGGGCTGATAGCGGATGCGTACGTTCCACACGCGGGAATTGACTCGTTTAAGCTCCTCGATCAGCGTATCGAAATTGTCCGGCGAGATGTGGAACGTGAAGGAGTGCCAGCTGTTCTTATGGTCGTCCTCAAAGCGAGAAGCAAGGTGCGGGAAATGGGCATCGAAGTAGGTGTCCATTTTTTCCGCGGTATCGGAAGGGATGTACCAAGGGAAGCAGAAGTAGACGGAATCAACGCCCATGTCTTCGAAGAATTCCATAAAGCTGTAAAGCTGACCGACCATCTGGTCGTTTACCGTCAGAGCTACGGACACTTTACCTTTGTACAGGCCCTGCTTTTGCAGATCCAGCAGCAGCTGTATGGCATGAATCACTTTCTTGAACGTGCCTTTGCCCCGGATCGCGTCGTTCTCTTGCTCGAAGCCTTCCAGACTGACCAGCATGACCAGATTTTCCGACATTTTCAGAATGGAATCCAGCTTCTGTTCAATGAGAATCGCATTCGTACAAATGGTCGTGTACCGGTCTTCTTTGGCCAGCAGCTCCGCCAGTTCATCGAACTTGGAGTAGAACAGCGGCTCCCCGCCCCACAGGAACACGCGCGATTTGCGTTCTCTCGTTTCGGCCAGAAGCTTCTCCACGACGGGAATCTCGATTTCGTCGTTCTTCACTTCTTTGGCAAAGCCATGATGGAAGCCATCCGGATTCCATTCGAAGCAGTGCTTGCAGCGCAAGTTGCAGCCGTTATTGAGCTTGATCCCGATCTCGTAAGGCACGGGGGCCGCATATGCCGGATCTTCCCGGCGCTTCCTTCCCGTTTCCGCCAGCGGAACCAGGGATCTTTTCATATTACTGAATGTCAGTTGGTCAAACGTAACTGCTGTTTTCGGCTGCATAAATATTCCTCCCAAAATGGTTGATTTTTGATCGCTGCTCCAGCAACCGACTGTAAATCTCCTGCAGAGGACGCTCCGAGAAACCCTGGGCTCTCCATTCTGCGAACGGGATACCGAAACCGCAGGATTCCCAATAGGTTGAATTATGAAGCTCATGGTCGCCGAACGGCTCCAACATAACAAAAGGGATTCCGAACGAGAGCGAGTCGTTCAGAGTCGCTCCCCCCGGCTTGCTGATGATAGCCGCGCAATTGCGCATCAGGTCCGTGTAAGCGGAGTAATCCCGGAGCGGATACTTCCGGAGCGTGCCGTCTTCACGGACGTACCGAACCATCGGCGGAAACGTGTGTCTCCCCTGGGCGTCTTGGCTCCACGGATTCCAGGAGGCCTCCGTACCGAAGTAGCGCGTAACCCCGTCGTCCTCCTCCACCTCGGAAGGATCGTAGACGATCACATCAAGGATGCGGCCGAGCGTACGAAGTTCTAAGATCGTCTCGGCATAGGTGCCGATTCCCCAGCCGCCGCCATGGATCAGAATGCGTCCGGCTCGCTGCCAATAAGGCAGCGGCTCCGCTTCGTCCGAAGCGATGTAGCTGCTTGGGGACAGCTTCGAGGGCTCGTAGAACCAAACGTTGTCATAGTCGAGATACAACTGCTTGTGTACCTTAAACGACGGCGTATCCCACGCATCCAGCCGGATCAGCCGGATATCCAGGGGTCTGCCGGCAACTGCCTTGTAGCGCTCCAGGATCGGCAGCCAGAAGCCGGTAAACACGGCAAAGCGGGAGACACCGGCCAGTTTCCAGGTGTCCAACAGCTTCCGGACCGCTTCCTCGTCCAGAGAAGTGTCAACGGGCTTGGCCAGCTTATGCCCCATACGAGCAACGGAGAAATCCGCATGGAATGCTTTTTTGGTGGACAGGATCTTGTTCCGGACCTCTTCGTGATACAAGTTCTCCAGAACGTGAACGTCCGTTCCGACTCCTCTGCCTTGCAGGTACGTGTGCAGATGCATAGCCGGAATGTATGCGCCGAGCGAATTACCCGACGCTAGCAAGGTAACCGAAGATGAATTCATGCGCATCCCCCGAGTTCCAGATTTAGTTGTACACTTTAACGGACAAGTCGGCGAGCACCTGCCTCAGGCTTGCGACCAGTTCGCTGCGGTGTCCGTCGTCACGTCCCACCACCGATACATACAGTCGGCCCTTCGGCATGGCCCACTTGTTCTGCGTTCCCTCGGCGATACGGCGACGGGTCAGAATCTCGTTCACCATTACGGCGTTAGATGAGAGAGGAACAATCCCGTACCCCCCGGGGGCTGTCAACAGAAGACCGGATACGCGTAGAGCGTGAAGCAGCCTCCCGATTGCGAAGCCTTCCGGAAGACCGAGGGACAAGAACGTAAGCCAGCCGGTAAGTCCGTACGTTTCCCAGCATTTATCGAGATAAGCGTTAATGAGGCCCATGGACTTGCGGGCGTTAATCTCCACAATGGATACGACTCCCCCGTCCTTCAGTATCATGGAGTCGATGCAGACGAAGCCGTGGTATCCGTCCTCCGCCAGAAGCCGGAGCGCTTTCTCCATCACGTTGAAATAGCCGGCGTTCTCCAGCAGGTGGATAAAAGCTTTATCCGCCTTGATAGAACCGCCGTAATTTTGCTGGTGATTAATCATCCGCTGAACGGAGATGAAATCCTTCTCACCGTTCTCCCGAATGAACCAGTGAGAACTGAAGTCGGTCTCTTTCCTCAGCAGGGGCTCCAGCAGGAACTGAGAGCGCAATCCGCTTTCCTCCTGTTTATGCAGGTGCTCCGCTATCCTTCGCTGCATGGCTTCGCTGTCGATGAGCAGATTGCCCTTGCCCGAAACGCCGAAGGGATCTTTCAGTAAATACGGCCCCTGCTTCAGAAGCGCATTTCCGGCCGCTTTCATTTCCGCTACGCTGTTCGCTTCCGTGCCGCAGCACTTCTCGCCGATTCTGGCTAGGAGCTGGTTGGAGTACATCTTTGAGTTAACGCGTACAACCGTCTCGATGTCCGGCAAAGGGCCAAACGGTCCGGCGGCGTGCAGGTAAGCTTCCGTATCCGCCGTAATGGCGTACGGAGACAGAATTTTTGCGGTGCAGGTGAACACCGCTTCATCCGGTGATTGAGCTTTCCGTAAATCTCCGGCGGCGTTCGCCGAAGAGATAGATTCCGGCAAGACCGCACCCTCAGGATAACCAGAACCGGCCGCCTGCAGCACCCTGTTTGCCGGTTTAAGAAGCTGGGCTTGATCGACCGCAAGCTTGAACATGCACCGCTTGAAAACGTCCGGTTCGGCTAGGGGCTCCTTCTCATCGTTCAAATCATAGTGATAACGGTTCCGAAAAGAAAAGCCCAATCCTTCCAGGTACTCGTGCAGCGCCGGATCTATTTTACAACGGCTGTAGAGGACATCGTCTGGCCCGCAGAACGGAAAGAGCAGCTCGTCCATGCACAAGACAATCGATTCACGGTCCTTATCGGGTATAGCGGGCAGCCGGGCCAGATCCGGATCCCTCCAGCGCGTTTCGGGATCGAAGGTACCCATAACGGTTTTCGGAATCACACCGGCTTCACTGCTTGACATCTTCGTACACCGGCTGCTCCTGCGGCTGGCAGCTTTTCAGAAAAGCGATAAAAGCGTCGATCGAGTGGAGATGTTCGTAATCGAATTGGTCATAGTCAATGGTCACGTTCAACTGATCCTCGACTTTGAGCATAAACTGGATCATTTGCAGAGAATCGAGGCCTATATCGTTGTTCAGATCCATTTTGGGGGACAGGGATTGGCGGAGTTCCGGTTGGTCTTCTTTGATAGCGCACAAAATGTCGACGATTTTATCGTACATGACTACACTCCTTTAAAAGGTTAATGTGTGTGGTTAAAACCGAACCCTTGCGTTTACAAATTCCACTCAAATAAAACCTGGTTTCCTACTTCCCTCCTTTTTCCATAGTTACAATTATTATCCTCATACAGTTAAAATCTGTCAATTAAAAATATAGTAAACAGCGAATGGCTATATATTCGAAGAATTGAAGCGTCAACGTGAGCAGTTGGAGAAGATCGGTTCACGTCGGCAAAGCTACCTGTATGGGCTTACGAAACGCGAGATGGAGATTCTGGAGCATCTGTCGAGCGGACTGCGCTACAAGTCGACCGCCGCCTATCGTGTAGGCGCTGGAGAATTTTTCGATGGGACTTACGATATAGATTATTTGCGATAAAAAACGAATATGACGTAGAGCATTAAAGAAGCTGTCCTAAAAAGTAGACGTTCTACTTTCGGGACAGCTTTTTCCAATTGAAGTGAAATATTTTCCTTATGCGTGCAGTCTAATGAATAAATACCATCGTTCTAGATGTTTCGAGGAAATATACATGCTGGCGGGCGAATATCCGTTTAGAAAAAATAATGTATTAGACTGATGCCTGATCGAAAAAGAGACGTTTCAAATGCATTTCTGCATAATGAGCAGACTCCGAAAGCCTCTCAACAATGGTTTGTTTATTCCACTATCGTGTCCCGTTAGCTGAATAAATAAAGATATTGATTCATGCCAGAACGTAGAAAGACCCACAAACGATGGTTTGCAGGGTCACTCCTCTTTCGTCGACTATTTCTCTTCGATTGGCGTATAAATCTCTAGTTCACTTTCAGGTGAAGTCGGATTAAATCTTTCGTCCATCAACTCCACTACCCAACCTTTACTATGTTTGTAGCCATTCTCATCAATCCAACGGTTAAGAGAACCATAAGCATCACCTATTTTCCAAATCTCACCTTTGTGAGTATAGACAGCATAAGTGCACACAGGAGTGGTCTGGCTTACCATTCCTTGTGGAATAGAACCAATCTCTGTGACTTGAGCGGTTGTATAGTAGGTTCCAAGGTTATCGGGTGCATAATTACCTGGTTCGTATAGAGCCAATTTTTCACCAGTTCGATTTTGGATTTCCTCCATACGACTTATTAAAGAGTCAAATGATTGCGGAATTACGGTTGGGTATTCTGAATACTTCGCTTCATGCCTTGTTCCAACTGCTGAGAATCCTCTTTTGACCACTCTACACGTGTTATCTTTAACGCCTAGTTCGCTCATTTCGTTTCTCCTTTCGGTTTCTGAATCGTATAAAAAGGCATAAAATAACATTTCGATTA
>NZ_MSZX01000029.1 GCF_002021565.1 Paenibacillus selenitireducens
STRCSSATNDATACTNTRYCHNAGCDCCGTTAGTTCAATCAACTTTCAATTTTTGGACTCTTTGGGTTCTCTAAATGATCCAAAAATTCCTGTAATAAGCCCAATTAACCCAAAAGTAAATCCATATCCAGAAGAACCTTCAAATGCCAATAAAACAATCACTCCGAACAGTATAATATGTACACCTAATAGTTGAACTTGAAGAGCACTTGGATTGATAAAGTCCAAAAATACAAATGCATAAAAGGCTGCAATAACTATTAGTGTTAGAGTGATTAAACACACAAATCCAAAACTATCCATCTCGGCCTCCTCTAAATTTCAATCATTTGCTTTCAACCACACCATTTCCCTCAGCAATATTCTTAAGTATATTCGCTTAAATTAACTTTTTTCGTACATATTGTATTTTTGAAATACCCTTAACCTCTACCACGTAATCCTGCCCGTTAGCGCAACGCGGCTACCGATCCATGCCGGCAGCCGCGTTTTAGTTATTTATTAAGCTATAGTTCCCCGTTAGCTTAATCATTTGAGCCAAATTCTATTTTGCCAAAATACCAACTAATATAGGTTTCTGGTCCGCAGATTACTGCTTCCCATTTGTTTTTATTGATAATTTCTTTAATTTTCTTTTCCTTGGAGAGGAACAAGGTAATAAATGAGTCGTAAACACTTAAAAACGCATAATCCATTCCTTCGTCTGTTATGACAATTTCAGTAGGAGCTAACTCACACATTTCCAGTCCGGTGGCATCCTTGATTCGCAATTCACCAGATTGATCAAGAATCGGATCAGAATACATGAAAGAATTTGCTCCACTAGAACTCAGAACCTCGAGAATACCCGGAATTAAATATTCCGATATTTTGTCTTCGCGAGGATAGTAAAGTTCTTTGGATAGATTGTAATTAAGTAATTTTGCTAAATCTTCTCGAGCAAATTCTTTCTTTAATGCTGATATAGATGTCTTTAGAGCAACAGCAAGTTCTTCATAAGATTTTATCCCTGTCTCATGCATGACTTCTTTCCAAGGCTTGGGTTTGCCAAGTTTTATTGACTCCTCTAATTCTGGATAAACATGTTCGTATTCGCTTTTTTTCTTCATATCAGTCCAACCAATTGGCATTATAATAAACGGATTGAGTAATATCGCCGCTTCTTTAAACGGATCAGGTAACTGCTCTAAGATTGGCATTTCATAATTAAACCATATGTAATTCATAGAGACCTCCTTCAATCGATAAATAACGCTAACCACATTATATCATTTAGCTAATCTGCCCGTTAGCTTAATATTATCGGGAGGGCAATTGCCACTATAGACTTCCATATTTACGTATACCGTGAAAAGGGGAAGACACGGTTCGAGCTCGAGGTTGCCGTGGAGAATGTGCGTGCGCTCGGCATTTATCAGGATCACAGCTTCCAGTCATTAGCGCGAATAATTATTACGAATTGAAGTTATGGAAATTTGTCCAGAGTGACTGAGGTCACGATGGCCTTCGTCCTTCCATCGTATGATAGTCTTGTGAATGAAGATCCTACGAACTGGAGGGCGAATCCATGATAATTACACAAGAAATGACCGTGCGTGATACGGTATTGCAATATCCGGCTGCGAGTGATGTGTTCAAACGGCTCAAAATCGACTTCTGCTGCGGAGGTAATCGACCGATCCAAGAGGCGGCGGAAGCACGCGGACTGGATGCAGCGGCAGTTGTTCAGCAATTGAATGAGATGAAGCAGTCTGCGCCAAATCTCGGGATTGGGATGGACTGGCAATACATGTCCTCGCAGGCATTGATTGAATATATTGTAAAGAAGCACCATCAATTTTTGCGTGACCAACTGCCGCAGATCGCTGCGAATGTTGAACGAGTCTATCATGTGCATGGCGGGGATCAACCGCATCTGGTCCAGATGGCGGAGTTGTTCCGGCAGCTGCGTAAAGTGCTGGAGACCCATATCGACAAAGAAGAGGAAATTTCCTTCCCGATCATCATTCGTGCAGAGGAAGAGACGGATGTTGTCTCGCATGAAGATGTACGCGCAGTGATAACAGAGCTTGAAGCAGAGCATGATGGCGCGGGAGAGCTGCTTAAGCAGCTTCGTGCCGTAACGAATGATTTCACACCACCAGAGCAGGCTTGCACGACCTACCGGATCACGTATGCTCGCTTGGAAGAGCTGGAAGGCATGACATTCGAACATGTGCATCTGGAGAACAATGTATTGTTCCCTCGCTTTGGTCTCTAATTGATAGACGGCACACAATCAAAAGGCACTCCTTTCAGGGTTCATTGCGTTGAACCTTAAGGAGTGCCTTCTTGTCGTCTAATGTTGAGCTGGTTGTTGCTCTTGCTTCCGATTCAGCCTAAGCTTCTGCAGCTTGTTCTTGATAGCTTTTCATCCGATCGTTCGTCATATAGAAAGTGAACTTGAGTGCGAAGACAGTTGGGATCAGTGCCCAGATGAACGTCTGCCATCTCTGCCACCATATAGGTGGAAGTGACCCATACGAATTTATCCATGCCGCCAAGATCGGAGACGATGGTACCCATGGCCGTTGATACGATCGTGTTATCCATCGATGCCATGAGAATGCCGAGCAGTAGGACTGTGACGACAAGCCCTAAATTACTTTTTCCTCTAACCACGAGTTATTCCTCCATACGAATTCATCTTAAACCAAGCGTTTATTGATATTATTTACATCTGAATGCACTGTCCACGGTAGCATCCGTTACCTGGTGATACGTGCTTCGGTACTCGACCCGTTCGATGATGCAGCCACTGCCGATGGTCACACGGTTCCCACGAACGATTTTGGCGGTGGTATTCTCGAGGTGAATGTGATCCCCGCAATGCTGTCTACGGTTAGCGGGGAAAAGGCAGCCGATAATATTGGCCGCCTTTCTAATGGTTTTTGCGGTATAGTTTCCCGTTGAACACTATTTCTCTTCTAAACAATTTTCACACTCAAAACCAGTCCAAGAATTTAATAATTTTATTCCGCAAATCGTACAATTCCTTTCACCCGAATACCAACAACCTGTTTTATGGAACAAAACAACACTTTTATCCCAATGAATATTATCTTCATGTGTCGGCGGATATATATCACCTTCTTCATCAACTGGAGGTGATGGTTCATTCCCTGATAAGAAACCCTTAATCCAATACTTTGTAGCTAGAGACATATCACCTATTTCCTCAAGCGAAACATTAAAGAACACATCTTTTTGTGGACAATACGCTGATATTCTCCCATGAAAAGTATGCGGATTCCCCACTATGTAATGCTTTCCTTTACAATGTTCTTCAAAAGTGAACCATAGGTCTTTATCAAAATCATGAATCTGTTTCAATTGCTCACCACCTAAAACGTCTCTTATTTTATAATATATTACATACCTTTATTGCGTTATCCTGCCCAGTTAGTTGAGAAACGCCCAGCAGCAGAAGCAATTGATTACAAACAAGCCTCTTCCCACATGAACCGCGGGGGCGAGACTTGTTTGCTCATAAATGAAAGGATACATCGACTCACTTTGTTACTTTTTTTTAATCACTGGCACATAGATGTCCATAACGGTATCGGGACGGAAGTGACAGCGCTCATCATAATACTCAAAGTCTAACTTGGTCTCGTCATACTCGTAATCACTTTTCTCAAACCATTCCTGGAATATATATTTCCATGTTTGTCGTACCGCATTTGGAAAATCTTCTGTATTTTCTTTGCCGTTCCTGCCGCCGACGGTTACATCTACAGGGGGTGTAGTAAAGACGGCATAAGTAGCTTCCGGCACTTCAAGTGTTATCATGTCAGGCGTTACTTTATTAAAGTTTTCAACAATGACTCCAAGCAAATAGACCAAGCTATCACTATCTTTGGACTCCGGCACGCATATTCCGACTTCCCCATGCTTTGGGGGGGTGAGTTGATCGTACAACTTGTCTTCCCAGCCGTTAGTGTCGTAATTGTTCCAAAAAGCAGCAATATCTTTTGTCATGCTTTCATTCGTAATATTCGTTTTTATTCCATAGCCCGCAACTTTAAAAGACGGTTTTGTGATAATAGTAGGAATCATACAAAGGCCTCCATGTTCAATGTTATTTTTCTCACCAGAAATGTAATGATAAACATCAGCCATCCTAACAGCAAATTGCGTCGGGCTAAATCCAAACTCCTTACGAAATGCTTTTGTAAACCCGCTCTGGGTTTCAAAACCATAATCAACGGAGATATCGAGTATTCTTCTACCTTTAAAAAGTTCGATTGATGCAAGTGACAATCGTCTTTTCCGAACATATTCCATGATCGACACTCCCATGCATATCTGAAAAACTCTACAGAAGTGATACAAGGAGTACCCCGTATGCTTAGAAATCATTTCAGGGGTCAGTATTTCTTTAATGTTGGATTCAATATACTCAACGCTTCGTTCGATATCCTTACTATAGTTCAATATTTCATCATTCCCTTTCCCCGTACGGTTAACTTTATTATAGCAACGACTCAAGCTCTCGTTTGTTCCTGTTTTGCTCATATGCAAAGCAACTGATCTGCGAGGCTCAACGACAGGTGAAAGACATTGAACTTACCTTCAATGAGGAGACCGAAAAGTATTTTTTATGCGTACTCCCTTCTACTGACCAAACAGCAAAAGGAGCTTTCCTTACTTCAGGAGAGCCCCAAAACTCAAGTAAAGCTTGATCATCATCTAGCAAAACACTGGCTCCATACGGCTTCGCGATCACAAATTTTCGCCCTACTTATGGTATGGTTCACCGCGTAAGATCTTAAACTATCCTGCCCGTTACTTCAATAAGAAAAGAGGAGCCTCATCGCTGCAAGCTCCTCCGCTATCGTGTTCCGTTAGTTTAATTTGAAAAACAAAATTATAACACTAAGCATGTGCTAATACAGGCACACAGAATTTTGAATTTTTATCTAAGGTAAAGTTAGCCTTTATAAAGAGCATATCACCATTATTGTCCATCCACTCATACTGTGCTTTCTCAGTGAATTGATCTGGTGTGAAATGAAAATGAATATATTCTGTTTGCTTATTAGCAATACGATTAAGTAATCGTTTTAAATTAACGTCACGTTGACTAACTACATCATATAGATTTAGTGTATGACCTTCTTGTTGATAGACGATAATAGCCTCGTTCTCTTGCGAATAATATATTGATTCGGGAAATACTTTTATAGCGTAAAACATAAAGAGTCCTTGGTTATTGCTAACACCAAATTGTTGTGAAATAGGTCTGCGGGACAAAACCATTCTTTTGATAAATTCCAAGTCTTCTTTATTGGAACAATTCAGCTTGCGTAAGGTGGTATCCGCATTTGGAGTGGGATGATATTTAAGTTTGAATTGTGATTCATCAAAGGATTCAAATCCAAATCTTGGATAGAAATCAATTACAGTACTATTAGCGAATAAGAAGAAGATATCACAATCTTGCTCGTAAATATCTAGAACATGCCTCATCAATTTTCCAGAAAGTCCTTTCCCCCTAAAATCGGGATGAGTCATAACCGTTCCAATTTGAATCGCTTTTTTATTTAACCCATTTATCATCAAGTCCATTTTGCTAACAGAAACATTGGCAATGACTACATTATCTCTGATGAAAGAATGGCATATATAACGATCATCCCAGAATCCTTTCTGATACCAATCTTCAAAATTGATATCAAAAACCAAAGTCGCTAGTTGATTAAAACTATCTCTGTAAACTTTACTATCTTTATAATCGTTAACTAGGTCTATTTCAATCTCTATATTTTCATTAGAAAACACAAATATTCCCCCAATTGTCTTTATGTTCACACAACTTCTAGTTTACCTTTGGAAGTTTTAGGTATTACTAAACTATCCTGTCCGTTAGTTCAACGCCTCGGCAGCCTCCACGATGTTATTGAACTATCGTACCATATTCTAATGAAGAGGATTATTAAACTATCCTGCCCGTTAGCTCAACGAAGCTGCCGTTAAGAAACGGCAGCCTCGTCCTGGTGATTGTTAAGCTATAGTGTCCCGTTTAGTTGAGCATTACTTGCATACCATTAAAAGATTACCATCAGGGTCCCTAAAATTGAACCAATGACCATTCTCGATTCCAGTTGTTAATTGCACATTCTTTGCTCGCATAAATTCGTACGCTTGATGGATATCTTCCGTACGAAACTGAAATGTTGGAACTTTATATACGTTTTCTGGAGTGAAAATTTTGCTATCCAGTACAATATCTGGTCCTTCCATCGGAAGAACGTATATATGACCAAAAAGTATTTCACCGTCTGATGGTAAGCCTAAAATATCACAATACCAATCACGTGCATTTTCTATGTTACTTACTGGAATAAAGGCTCCGCCGATTTGATTTTTAATAGGATTCATAACATTCCTCCAAAGTAATTTTTTATATCTAACGATTAAGAAGTGACGTGCAAGCCTCAAGTTTCAGAAAATTGTTTTGCATAATTCATTCTATAAACATTATCCAAAATCCTTTTTTTTCCATAAGAAAAACTTTGATGTTATCACTAAACTGCTCGTTAGCTTAATGGCGAAACATTTGTAGACAGTTCAGGAAATCCTGCACGACTCCATAACCAAAGAGGTGTATGAACATCGATTGGTGCCAATCCGCTACCGGAAAGCGCTTTTTCCCACTTATCAGCAACCGTTTGTCTATCCACTGCAGAACCATTTAATACTTCACAAAAACACAGTCCTACCGACTCAACAACAACGACGTAAAAGCGCCAACGCCTATCCCTTGAATTGCACTTTCCTGCACATCATCGGTATTTAAATCCTTATATGCCTCTGAAGACGTGTACTTCTTCAAGATGTCCCGAATGACCCAGGATGCATATGTACGGATATTGGTTTCAATTTCACCATTCACCGATTTCTTATACAATTTAATTAAAGCTTCTTGAACAACATCTTGACAATCTGACTTCTGCAAGTTATTTCAAAATACTTTGTCAGTTTCATCAAGTAATTATACAAATCTTCGATTCTGTCTGGAGCAATTTGTTTCTTATTTACAGGGCAGCTGAACGACCTGAATATAAAGGCAATATGGTTGAAGGAATTGCGTTAGCTTCGAACAATCCCGTTGTTGGCGGAACGGTCAAAAAAGTAGATCTGAGGTTGGTCCGCGGTATAGACGGATTAATCCGCTTGTCCGTTTATAGTCCTGCCATTGATGCAGCCGTCAGCCCCTTGTTCACTCTTGATGACATGGAAGGCGGACCTAAGGAGAATCGCCCGCTTACGACTGCAGACGTCGGTCCTGGGGGTTTATGGAAGTGAGATTGTTACGACTAGGTTAGTCAACATTTCCGAATTGACATTTACCTATATCAAAACAGCCCGATCATTTGGTGACTGGGCTGTTTTGATTTTGCAACTATACTGTGACTATACCAGTGTAAACTCGATAAGATCTTATGTGCTACAAGTCTATTTATTCTTCAAATTAATTTTAAATCGATCCCCCTTATTACCACCAAAAACGATCATCCCACCTTCAGGTAGTACTACCGAATGATTGTTCGTTACCTTTGAAAAGTTCACAACCATTCCATTCGCGTCATAAACGGCAAATCCCCCACTTCCCGGAACCTTAACGGTCATGACTCGATTGGCTGTTTTTTTATCAATCTTATACCATACAGCCTGACCACTTACTGGTATGGTGCTAATCGAGGAGTTTCCTTTATCAATGGGCTGAATACCGTCTTCACTGATATAGGTTCGTCCGCCGAGCTTTAAATGCTCTGTATCGTTCACATTATAGAATAACAAATCAAATGCATCTGTACCGTTCAATATAGGAATATCGAATACATTTACGGCTTTATTCTCGTCAACAATTTTAGTGCCGGATGCGTATCCATGATCGATATTAATCGACACATTCAGCCCTGAGGGTAGATAATAGAAGATTGAAGATATCTTTTCATCCAAAGCGTAGTACTGTTTCCCATCTCGATGTTCCCATTTCGTTCTCATAGTCTGACTAAGAGGATTGGATTCTAACTTCTGATATTCATACGTTGCCTTAACCGCTTGACCCAATCCTGGTTTATTGATATAAGCAATAAGCTTTACATAGGTTTTTCCGTTCTTCTGTTTGTCAAAACTTATGGTTACATCCCCATCTTTGTTTTTGAATTGTCCATTGCCTGTATAGACATATTTTTGAGGCGGTATCGGTGCACCTACTAGAGCGGGTAAATCAATCTCTCCATTCTTGATCTCCAGATTTACGGTGTTACCTACCGAACCGTATAATCCGGTGTATGACTGCAAGTCCGATGGCATATCCACTTTCAAGGAAGGCTTAAATGTTTTTTCAGGTAGCAGCTCTTTAATGATGCCTTTGGATCTTGCGTATTCTAATAAAACATTAGAAGCAAACAAACTATTCACGAAGGAACTGCCTCTCGATGAAAGTACAGCAATAGAAATTTCATGTTCTGGTAGGGTAGTTAATGCAGCGTGATACATGATTGAATCCCCGCCTTTGGATAATGCCGTTATTCCGTAATCACTAAACGGTGCTAAACGAACGGCATCCCAACCAAGCCCGTAATTAAAGGTGTTTGTCTCTTCAGAAACCCATACGCCCTTTCTATACTCATGACTTTGCATGGACTTTGCTGATTTCTCAGATAAAATATCCGGTTGTTTCCCGATTAATACTTCCGCGAACTTACTTAGTTCTTCGGCAGTTGAGTAGATGCCTCCTGCTCCAATTGTATTGACATTCTCAACGGGTAAAGCCTGTTCCATCATAGGAAAATAAGTTTTTACGAGCCTGCCTCTATCAAATGCATCAAGTGGTGTTTTCGTAGAGCTTAAATGAAGAGGTGTGCTAATATAGGTTTCAAGGAATTTGCTATAACTTAACCCGCTCACGCGTTCAATCAAGATTTCAAGCAGTTGAAAACCATCGTTACAGTATACCGAGGATTCGCCTGGGTTTGACTTTAAATTTTCTGTCTGTAATCTTGCCAATAATTTATCATGATTTTCCGTATCATTGTCATCAAACAACACGCTATTCCCATAGTGAGTACCGTAAAGTCCTGAAGAGTGATTCATTAGCATGCGTGGCGTAATCTCTTTATATCGATCATCAGCCATTTTAAATTCCTTAATATATGTGATCAGTGGTTTATCAATATCAATTTTATTAGAATCAGCTAGCATCATCGTTGCAGCAGTAACATACATTTTGCTTACCGAGCCGATGCCAAACATCGTGTCTTTCGTTATTGGTGCCTTGGTAGCTCGATCGTATACACCAGCGCTATCGGATAAAACAATAGATCCATGATCCATAATCGCATACTGCATTCCACTTACACCATAATCGGACACGATCTTCGAAGCCAGCCCCTGTGCCTTTTCTTTTACAGTATCTGGACTCGTTTGAGCCAAAGCAGGGGTGACCGGTATTGCAATAAGTATCGCGGTCATTAATACAGAAACCATCTTCTTCTTCATGTTCATTTCTCTCCTCATTATTCTTTCTATATTTACTTGCTGAAATCATCATACAAGGAAGAGGGCTGATATATGAAAAAGCACCCTGAAACGAAAAAAACAATCCCTAAACAACATGTTGTCTAAGGATTGTTCGTTTAAAATGGCAGTAGGACCATATTATGAAATACGTTATGTTTCGTCTCAATGGTCATATGACCACCGTACTTGTCGCAGATTCTAGCGATATTGGTTAATCCAATACCATGATATTCAGGGTTGGGTTTTTGGCTGTGCAAGTGAGCAACTTCATTCTCCATATGATTCAAGATGTGAATGAGTAGGGTTGATTCGGTAGCATGTATTTTGATATGAATGTACCTATCCTCTGCAATGTTTACTTTTTTAGAAGCTTCTATTGCGTTATCTAGCATATTTCCAATGACGACACATAAGTCATAACGGTCAATGGGGACGGATTGTGAACATAAGTTAAGTTTGGTATCTATTCTGATGCCATTCGCTTGTCCAATATTAAGGGTATTTGAGACAAGGGCATCGATAACTAGATTCCCTGTATTCACCCGTTGGTAGGCTTCTTCGACTTTATTTAATGTTGTCTTGATATGTTCCATGGCTGCTGCTAACTCATTTCGCTTAATACACTCTTCAATATACAAAAACTGTTGATTCGTATCGTGAATGATTCTTTTCATGGATTTGAAGCTGTGAACGACTTTTTCGTAATTCGCATCCTGATAGTCCATCTGATGCTGCAGTTGAACATTCTCATTCATAAATTGAAATTTATCAATGATATTATCAATAATATAGACGATCATCACATTCAAGAAAAGAAGTCCAATGACGGAAATGAAAGAATAGACGTTCTCATAAGTAATCATATTGAGTTCGAATATACTTACGATCGGAATAACCAAAAACAATAAGTGGTAACGATAATGCAAAGAGAAACTTCTACGCTTGGCAAGCAGTCGTATGATCTGAATGATCGCAAACATGATCATGAAATTGAGTATAATAGCCTTCGTGTAGGTTATTTGTTGATTCACAGTTTCATTAAAGTCAACGGAATCTAGGGTGTGAACAATATAAAGAGATATAGAATTAGTGATAGACATTAAAACACCATAAAGCATAGAAAACACGATTTTAGTTTTAAATTCTACTGTATAAGATTGCGCAAAACTAATGATTACAAGAAAAGGTAGAAACCAATTTATCATCGGAGAGATGGGAATAACCAAATATACGTAACTGAGCAGCCCAAAGATCATGAAGCAAATCATTCTGTTCTGTTTTTTAGCTGATTTATCAAATACCGAGTTGAAGAAAAAGTTCATTTGAAAGCCCATCACAAGGATAATGCTCAAGACAATTGGCACATTATGCTGAATCATATCATTCGACCTTCATGATCATAAATTTGGTGTAAACATCTTTAACCTCTTTAACTTTGGAACGGCCTATAGGTAATTCCAACCCATTGGACATGAGAACAACTCTGCTAGCAAACTTCCTCACATGAAGCAGATTAATAATAATGGAACGATGGATTTGCAAGAAGTTACAGTCTTTTAAGGCCACAGCATAATCTGAAATGGTGCCTTTGCTTTCAAAGGTTTGATTCGCGGTAATAAAATGCAGTTTACTTTTTATGGTTAAGCTTTTGGCAGCTTCTATACTGATGAGGTCATCATATTTTACAACGACTTCTTCATAGCCTGACTTGATGACCATAAACTTTTTATCAAGTGCTTGAAAGTATTGGCACAGCTTGATGATTTTCTCCTCCAAAATGATGGGGGCAATGGGTTTAATCAAGTACTGGAATGTCATGACGTCAAAGCTTTCCACCATATATTCGGGGTAGCTTGTTAGAAAAATAATTTGTTCATCCAGGTTATTTAAACCTCTTATCTTATGGGCTGTTTGAATCCCGTTCATTCCAGCCATTTCAATATCCATAATTAGAATATGGAATGGCGTGTTATGCTGCTCATAATAGGATACCAATTGCTCTCCCGAGCCAAATAATTCGATTTCAAATTCTATATTTGTCTTTATCGACAAAGTAATCAGGATGCTTTTAACAAGCTCTCTTTGTTTCTCCTCATCATCGCAAATAGCCACTCTATACATAAATGATACACCCCTCATTTCCATTACCTTTATTCTAGAACTCTAAGTAAGCATGATACAACTTTTTGACTCTGTATAGATAACTTTTGGATGAAATGCAAAATTGAATCCCTCAATCACTTCTCACGTGAATGAATGCCTAGAGACTTAACCTAATTTGTCTCAGAGTGGATCACCAAAATCATCAAAACAAATTCCTTTGTTTGAGAAAAGGCAGCCGATCTCAAGAAGTCAGCTACCTTCAAATGTCTTTTATTGAACTATAGTGTCCCGTTAACTCAATGATCTGAAGAAATTGTTTCACTCAAGCTATTCTTCAGAAATCTCTACGTACTATCTAAACCCAATTTGACGCCGAAATTAGGCATTCACCTTGCCTAGGGCGAATATCTTAATGGGGAAGTACATTTAAAAAAAATGAGGCGATACACTTGGGATACTTCGTTACTGTGGAACCGGGCGTAAAAGTATTTATAGAGGACATCAATCCGAAGGGAAATAAAACGATACTTTTTATTCATGGATGGCCGCTAAACCATAACCAGTTCGAATATCAGTTCAATTTCCTTCCTAAGCTCGGATATCGTTGTATCGGAATGGACTGGAGAGGATACGGCAATTCGGATAAACCATTCGACGGGTACAATTTCGATAGATTAGCAGATGATGTCCGCATGGTCATCGAGGCGTTACAGTTAAGAAACATAACACTGGCAGGACACTCTACCGGAGGCGCGATCTCGATTCGTTATATGGCTCGTTACAAAGGGTATGGGGTATCTAAACTCGTCCTGATCGACGCTGCCTCTCCATCTAGCGTTCCAAAAGAATTTACAAATAAAATCATCGAAGATACAAATCATGACCGACCGCAAATGCTGCAAGACCAAACGGGAATTTTTTTCTTTCAGTATATTTCTGAACCGAAATCCGATTGGTTCGTTTTAATGGGATTACAAGCGGCGAATTGGGCGACTTCCGCCATTATGGTCACGCTTAGAGATGAAAATGTTTACAACGATCTCGGTCAGATCGATGTACCCACATTAATTATTCACGGAATTCATGATAAAGTCGTTCCGTTTACCCAAGCTGAGGAAACAAATAAGCTGATCAAAAATTCGAAGCTAGTTCCGTTCCAATACAGCGGTCATTGCGCTTTTTTAGAGGAGCGCGATAGATTCAACCAATTATTATCTTCTTTTGCATAACGACTCGGATTAGCCGCACCATCGCTCCCCATAAATATAGTCCGATAATGCCCGATGATTGAACAAATCTGCCCGTTAGCGGAATAAAGGGCTGCCACTCGGCAGCCCTTTTGGTATTGAACTATCGTGTCCCGTTAGTTGAGAGACGGCAGCCCATCAACTCGGCTGCCGTTTGTTCATGTTTATTCAGCTATCGTGTCCCGTAACTGTTAAGTTATGAGATTCAAAATATCATCCATTTCAATTAGAGAAAAATTGTTTTCCATATTATATCGAGCACGCTTCAAGAACTCCTTAGACCAATCATCGAGTGCATTAATATTTCCGTTTCGATAGAGAGATGAATAAAGTATAGCTTGTCTCATATCCAGAAATAGTGGTAAGTCTCTTAACAATTTTATATCAATTGCGTTTTCCTTTAAGTAACCTTCTAAGAACGATGTCAGATACCTATTCACAAAAGTTAGAACATCTTCATCAGGTCTAGGTACTGCAATTCCATAAAATAAGTTAACAGAAATATCTTGCACGAACCATCCGTATTGACATTCATCGAAGTCAAATACAGTGATGCGTCCATTTGGTTGAACTGTATAATTACCAAAACAAAAATCACCATGAATAAGTCCGAAATTATCACTATCACGTGATAATTTGTGGACCCTCTGCATCAAAGATTCAAAATGAGCAATTACAAGGTCTTGGGAAGAGGGAATATTGGTTATGAATTCTCGAAGATAACTATTATTCTGCCAATCGTATCGTTTAATCTCCACTGTACTAGGAACGTATTTTTTAGTGAGTGCGTGCATTCTTCCAGCAAGTGCCCCCAATTTTTTGAATTCCTCATTTTGAGATATTTCATACTCCAAGGGGCCCCAAGACCTTTTTGGAATGCTACAACAAAAAAACCGTTCATCTTTTCAATTAACTCACCGTTACTTGATTCCACTGGAAATGACACAGGAACACCATTATTCGCAAGATATTGTATCCATTCTAGTTCACCTTGTATAAGCTCTAAAGTCCTGTGAGATTCATGTATAATCCGAATGACGAAATTCTGTGCTTCGTTATTACTTCCATAGGTAAAATTTTGGTTCTTCCCCAATAAAATCAGCTCATCAGGAATAAACCCATACCTTTTTGCTGCTTCAGCTACTATTTTATCCGTAAATAAGGCTTCAATTGATGGATTCATATTACACCTCATTATATTTTATTCAAAGTGTTATCTCCCTTCTAGTTAATACCCTTTTAACACTTCTTAATTCGAAGATTTTCCCCTATAGTATGTTTCATTTTTTCTGCCTCTTTCCATATAGACTATAAAAAAAATACACTAACAAGTTCTATTTGTAAATAACTCCCACGTTAAACTGCCCGTTACTTCAATAAGAAAAGAGGAGCCACATCGCTGCAAGCTCCTCCGCTATAGTGTCCCGTTAGCGCAATTCAGGGAAGGTATTATTACTTTTCCTCGTTCCCCTGCCCGTGCGAACCGAGTGAACGATCAGCGCACACACCGCAGCGATCAAGGTTGCAACCGCCATCGTCGCCATCGCGTAAGCGTCTCCTCCCTCTTCCTTGAACCATAGCAGCATCGCTAGGTTAATCAGTGCGTGGAACGTCGTGGCCGTCGGCAACTTAAGTCTTTTGCCGCGCAGCAGCTCTCCGAGGATGACCGAGAGACAGACGGCAAACAAGATGAACGAACTTGCGTACAGCCAGCCCTCGGCGAACACCCCCACATGCCACACGCCCCACAGCAGTCCGACGACGACAGAGGATAGTAGGACGCCCATGCGGGTCTGTAGGGCGGGCTGCAGAAAACAGCGCCAACCGATCTCTTCTCCAGCCGCTCCGATGAACTGCGCAATGACGATGATCCATATCGGGTGCGCCAGATCGAACGGATTCGTAAAGTCGATCATATGGCCGGACAATCCGTACCAGGCCAGCGCGACCACGAAAATCGCCACCACGATCAGCACTGCTTCCCCCAATTGAGCAATGCCCGCCTTCGATGATTGGAGTCCCGCCTGGCGAACAAGCCCTCGAGAGCCAGGGAGTAACCACAGAACGACAAGTACCGCCAGCATCGGCCCGAACTGCGTCAGCTGGATGATCACCACAGGGATGCCGGTAGCCGGCTGCACGATTCCAAGCAGTAGCGCGAAGACGGAAGCTAGAACATAATAAGCGAGCACGATCCCGCTCAGTCGATTGAATCTCGGACTATCGATTAACGTCATATCAAGCCACCTCGATCAGATGATTTTTCCATACCATCATATTAAGCGAAGGATCATCTCGCTAAAACAGGCTAAAGTCTCGTTATCGCCTGGACTGGAGACGGATGACGTAACCACGACTTCAACTAATCTGCCCGTTA
>NZ_MSZX01000003.1 GCF_002021565.1 Paenibacillus selenitireducens
STRCSSATNDATACTNTRYCHNAGCDCGATCATGCGATCAAATCGTGTATCCGGTCTTAGCTACCGTTTCCGGTAGTTATCCCAGTCTTACAGGCAGGTTGCCTACGTGTTACTCACCCGTCCGCCGCTAAGTTATCCCCGAAGGAATAACTCCGCTCGACTTGCATGTATTAGGCACGCCGCCAGCGTTCGTCCTGAGCCAGGATCAAACTCTCCATTAAAGTGTTTGACTTGCTCATTTAAAACTAACTGACAAGAACTCGAAAGTTCTTTATTTAATGCTTTAATTCACTCGTTGTTCAGTTTTCAAAGATCAATTTCTTTCGTTTCGTTCTCACCAGTGTTTCTCGGTGACAACTTTTATATCTTATCATGTTTGATTTCATAATGCAAGCTTTTTTTTAATTTTCTTTTTCAAAGCTTTAAAATCAAAATGCTGTGATAGATTATCTCGCCGGCGCCTTGTTAACGACCGGAATAATAATATACCACAGCATTCAAACCAAAGTCAACAGTTTTTTATATTGATTTATTTCAATAGAATCTCTTGGATAAAGAGACTTCTTTCATTCACCAAGTTGATGATAACTCCATTCACAGATACCCACGGACGAGTAGGATGATTGCGATCAGAGAATACAATCTCCCCCATGCGGCCGTCATTTAACCGCACAATCATACCATGATGGAATTGAGTCACTTTTCGAATAAAGGTCTGTACATATTCCGCATCCAACTTACCGAACGACTCTTCCTCCAGCTGCTCTAACACCGGATATGGAGACTGCCCCTTTTTAAAGGTACGGTCTAAGGTCATTGCATGGAAGATATCTGCTACGGCCACAATTTTGGCGTACTGATGGATCTGATTAGCTTTCACGCCTAACGGGTACCCTGAGGCATCAATTTTCTCATGATGTTGTAATGCTGCACGTTTCACTCCCTCATTAAGCGAAGCGACATTCTTTAGTAAATTGTAACCATAGGTTGTATGGCGTCTCACTTCTTCTGTCTCTTCACGTGTTAAAGAACTCGGCTTAAAAAGAATATCAGGATCCACCTTCGCATTTCCGATATCATGAAGCAGCCCTGCTAATGCGACCTGCATAAGTTCTTTTTGCTGAATTCCTTGCCACTTCGCTAAGCAGTAGGAGGTTAATGCGACCAATACCGCATTATGGTACATATACTCTCGTTCTTTCATTTGACGAGGTATAAAGGTAAGAATGTTGTAGTCTGAAATATCTGCAATCAATAATTCTAACTGAGAGCGCAGTCCCATCATTGGTATTTCGTTCACTAGAGCGTCCTTGAAGGCTTTCTTGACCAATGCGACCATCTTGTCATACTTTTCATAAAAAGATGCAGAGACAGGAGACGCCGCATCTCCTGCGGTCGCCTCCTGTGCTTCTTCAATCTCTTTCATCTTTCTATAATCCTCAGGTCGATCTACCGATACTTGCGTAACGAGAAAAGCTTGAAGTATTTCAAGATCACGCTGCAATAGAACTTTTCCTTTGTAGAACAGCAAACTTCCCAATGGTGTATGCACATCTTGCGTGATTTTATCGCCCATTTTCAATTGAGAAATAGACACACTCGCCATTTGGCTTCACTTCTCCCATATATACGCTGCAGATGATTATTGTTGATCATCACCAGGTTCTGTCTCGTCCTGAGTCGGAGCTTCTGCTTCCTCTTGGTTGTTCATTGATTCTTCTGTCATGTCTGTAAGCTCTTCTTCGTTCGACTCTTCTTCCTCTTGCTTATCTGCCCGAGCAACGGTTGCAACAGAATCATCTTCACGAATATTAATTAGTCTAACCCCTTGCGTGTAACGGCCCATAGTAGAGATACCGGACATGCTCATACGAATTAATGTACCCGACTCTGTAATAATCATCAGGTCTTCTTCATTACGTACAACTTTAAGTCCAACGACTGGTCCGTTCTTCTCGGTCACATTTATGGTCTTGATCCCTTTACCGCCACGGCTCTGTGTACGGTATTCGGTTGCAGGCGTACGTTTACCATAGCCTTTCGAAGTAACAATCAATACTTCAAGTTCAGGATCGACGATATCCATATCAATGACTTTATCATCATCGGAAATATTAATCCCTTTAACCCCAGTAGCACTCCGTCCCATTGAACGAACATCCTCTTCAGGGAAACGGATCGACATACCTTGGCTTGTACCCATAATAATCTCTTGGTTGCCGTCGGTTAATTTAACCCCGATTAAATCATCATCCTCGCGCAAATTGATGGCGATCAATCCGCCCTTGCGAATGTTGGTATAATCGTCTAGCGGCGTTTTCTTCACAATACCTTGACGTGTTGCGAAGAACAAGTATTCATCGCTATCGAACTTTTGCACCGGAATGACCGCATTAATGGTCTCGCCTTGCTCGATATGAATCAAGTTAATAATAGGTGTTCCTCTTGCCGTACGGCTTAAGTCTGGAATTTCGTACCCTTTAATTTTGTACACTTTACCTTTATTCGTAAAGAACATGAGGTAATGATGCGTATTGGTGACGAAAAGATGCTCGACAAAGTCGTTATCCTTCGTATCCATCCCAATAACACCTTTACCTCCGCGTCTTTGACTGCGGTAAGTGCTTACTGGAAGTCGTTTGATATAACCAGAATGGGTCAGGGTTACAATAACATCTTCTTGTGGAATCAGATCCTCGTCTAGGATGCTTTCCTCGCCTACCGTAATTTCAGTGCGGCGCTCATCTCCGAATTTGATCTTGATTTCATTTAGCTCTTCGCTAATGATATCGAGTACCAATTGCTCATTGGCAAGAATTTCGCGATACTCCGCAATCTTAGCCATTAATTCTCGGTACTCACTCTCGATTTTATCACGTTCCAAACCGGTTAGACGGCGTAGACGCATATCGAGAATGGCCTGTGCCTGATCAAAGCTTAGACCAAAACGTGTAATTAAGCCTTCACGTGCCTCTTCATCGGAATTAGATGCGCGAATCAAAGCGATAACCTCATCAATATGATCCAGCGCGATCCGTAAACCTTCTAAGATATGTGCACGAGCTTCTGCTTTTTTCAGTTCGAACTCGGTACGACGACGAATAACAACTTTCTGATGTTCCAGATAGTGATAAAGCATGTCTTTTAAGTTCAGCACTTTAGGCTGCTTGTCGACGAGAGCCAGCATATTAATCCCGAAATTCGTCTGCATTGCTGTATGTTTATATAGATTGTTCAGCACCACGTTAGGATTGACATCTTTACGCAATTCAATCACGATGCGCATTCCGTTGCGGTCTGACTCGTCTCTTAAGTCTGTAATGCCGTCTAGTTTCTTCTCGCGAACTAGTTCAGCGATCTTCTCCACTAACCGGGCTTTATTCACTTGATAAGGGATTTCGTGAACTACGATTCTTGCACGATTTCCATTCTCTTCAATCGTAGCTCTGGCACGCATCGTAACCGATCCGCGACCTGTATTATATGCTTGGCGAATACCTCCGCGTCCCAGAATCAATCCTGAAGTCGGGAAATCAGGTCCTTGTATGTAATCCATCAATTCCATAGGCGTAATCTCTGGATTATTAATAAGCGCCTGAACGCCATCAATGACTTCACTTAAGTTATGCGGCGGAATGTTGGTTGCCATACCTACAGCAATCCCAGACACCCCATTCACGAGCAAGTTCGGAAAACGAGCAGGTAAAACAACGGGCTCGTGCTCTTCACCGTCATAGTTGGGAGCATAATCTACCGTATCTTTGTTAATGTCTCGCAGCATTTCCATGGCAATTTTGGATAAGCGTGCTTCGGTATAACGCATTGCGGCAGCAAAATCACCATCGATAGAACCAAAGTTACCATGACCATCGATTAACATGTAGCGAAGCGAGAAATCCTGGGCCATACGTACCATCGTCTCATACACTGCTGAATCACCATGCGGATGATACTTACCGATAACTTCTCCGACGATTCTAGCCGATTTCTTATACGGCTTGTCCGGCGACATGCCCAACTCCGACATCGCGAACAATATTCTACGGTGAACCGGCTTTAGACCATCGCGAACATCAGGTAAAGCACGGCTAGCAATGATGCTCATTGCATAATCCATAAAGGATTCACGCATTTCTACACCAATGTCCCGATCATTAATTTGCGAGCGTGTTTCTTCTGACATGCTGGACCTCCTAATCTGTATATGCCTCAAAAAACATATTCATATAACTATATTACTTCCACCATCCAACCACAATTAAACATGGGCTAGAACGTGTCATTGTACATATGCACAACACTTCTATTATACCATATGAAAAGAGTTGTTGTCCTTTACTGTTTTCATTTTCATTTCTTTTCATGAACCCAAGGATACACGAGCAACCCTAATCCAATAAGTATTACACCGAGACCAAAGGTTCTCCAATCCGCTGTACCGGCCACGATAATCCATACCGCATAAATACATGCTAATGATGCAATGATCCCGTCTACAATACGTTGACGACGTCTTGTGTATGTCTCTCCAGTCCATACCAGCTTCAACTGGAACAACACGGCAATCAAGTAAGGGATCAATGATGCCAAGGTCGCAATGAGAATTAAAAAGTTATAAAAACCTGCCATCGTCTTGGATATAACGGAAAAGACGAGAACTTGCATCATCAGGCATGTGCAGAGCAGAGCAAACACCGGCGTCCCCTGTTCATTTACCTTACTAAATACAGGCGGGAATAATTTGAGCCGGGCAGCCTGATAAGGCACTTCTGCGCTTAGCAGCACCCAACCAATCATAGAGCCGGCCAGAGAAATTAAACCTAGGCCCGCCATGACGTATGCACCTGAGGTTCCGAGCACCATTTGCAGTACTTCAACAAGCGGCTTATCCGTCTTAAGCAACTGCTCTTGCGGCAGCGCCCCAAGAGCAAGAAACGTGATGATGACATAGAACGTTACCGCGATAAGCAGACCAAGGATCGTCGCCTTTCTAACATCTGACACTCTTTTTGCCCGTCCAGCGAAAACCATGGCAGATTCCACCCCGATAAAAGCCCATAGTGTAAGTACAGCCGCTTGGTTGACTTGTCGTAATAATCCAATGGGTTCGCCAGTTGGCTCGGTATAGGGCTGGTTTAATGGAACCATATGGCTGTACTCAAAAACGGTTAAGGCCAAAATAATAAAAATGATAAACCCGGCGATCTTTGCAGCGGTGGCTGCGAAATTAAATTTGCCTGCTTCCTCTACACCGCGTAATACAAAAAAATAACAGGACCAAATGAGTAACGTACACACGAGAAACGAAAGCACATTCCCTACACGAAACTCCACATTTCCGATCACAAAAGCAATATACGATGAATTTAAAATCGGGAAAAAGGTCGATAAATACGTTGTAAAGGCTGTAATGACAGCCGCATTTCCCACCCAGTTGGCTACCCAGTATCCCCAAGAAGCAAGAAACCCGGCGAACGTAGATTTTTTCGTATGTTCGGGGAAAAGCGCTTTGGCATACAACTGTGGACCCCCGCTAATGTCCTTTCTTCGAATGGCTAGATTTCCGAATACAAGCGCGAGCATTAACACGCCCGTCCCTGTAAGGATCCACGCCCATAATATAGCTAGCGGATTCGCCACCTCGGCCAAACTCCGAGGGAGCATAAAGATTCCCACTCCTACCATATTGCCAAGAACTAATGCGGTGAGTAATCCTACACTTAACTTTTTTTCTTGCATGTACTCCCTATTCCTCCTCGTGCTGTTGATCATGTTGTTGAATGAAGTACTCTGGTGACGTGCTAAAGCACCGTCTACAAATAAAAGGGAAGATGGTTTCCCATCTTCCCCCAGATATGAAATCGTAATTTAAATATCTAAGTTCCTAACATCTTTAGCGTACTGATGGATGAAATCACGACGTGGTTCTACGTTGTCGCCCATCAAGGTATCAAAGAGTATATCGGCTTCCATAGCATCGTTAATCGATACTTGTAGCATGGTCCGGCTCTCTGGATCCATCGTAGTTTCCCATAATTGTGTTGCATTCATCTCGCCCAGCCCTTTATAACGCTGAACATTGAATTTCGCGCCCTCGCCGAAAGTAGCGATAATATCATCGCGTTCCTTCTCACTACCCGCATAACGAACCACTTTATTACGTTCGATCTTGAATAATGGCGGTTGAGCAATATAGACATAACCTGCTTCAATAATCTTGCGCATGTAGCGATAGAAGAACGTGAGCATCAAGGTGCGAATATGCGCGCCGTCGACGTCGGCATCCGTCATAATAATAACTTTGTGATACCGCGCTTTCCCAATATCAAAATCATCACCGATTCCCGTTCCGATCGCCGTAATCATCGCTCGTATTTCAAGGTTGGATAGAATCCGGTCCAATCGCGCTTTCTCTACGTTAAGGATTTTGCCTCGCAATGGCAAAATCGCTTGGAAATGACGATCCCGACCTTGCTTCGCTGATCCGCCCGCAGAGTCACCCTCAACAATGTAGAGTTCACTGATCGAAGCATCTTTGGAAGAACAGTCTGCCAATTTCCCAGGCAATGATCCCACTTCAAGTACGCTCTTACGACGAGTAAGTTCACGAGCTTTACGAGCTGCTTCCCTTGCGCGCGCCGCTTGTTGGCCTTTCTCTACGATTTTTTTCGAGACAGCTGGATTTTCCTCCAAGAATTCTTGGAATTTCTCCGCAAAGAAGGATTCCACGATTCCGCGAACTTCACTATTTCCGAGCTTCGTCTTTGTCTGTCCTTCGAACTGCGGCTCAGGAATTTTGACCGAGATAATCGCTGTTAATCCTTCACGCACATCATCCCCGGAGAAGTTCGAATCACTAGACTTCAACGATCCTGATTTACGAGCGTAGTCGTTAATGATCCGCGTTAATGCGCTCTTAAAGCCGGATTCATGCGTACCGCCTTCATGGGTATTGATATTGTTCGCGAAGGAATAGATATTCTCTGTGTAGCCATCATTGTATTGCAACGCGACTTCAACCGTAATGTTATCTTTTACGCCTTCTACATAGATCGGCTGCTCATGCATCACTTCTTTACTGCGATTGAGGTATTGAACGAATTCAATAATCCCGCCGTCCGCTTTGAAGGTATGCGATTGATTCGTGCGCTCATCCAAGAGCGAAATGGAAATACCTTTGTTCAAAAAGGCAAGTTCACGTACACGAGCTACTAACGTATCGTACTCAAATATCGTCGTTTCTGTAAAAATTTCTGGATCCGGTTTGAAACGGATCGTTGTACCTGTTTCTTCGGTCTCTCCTACAACTTTCACGTCATATTGCGGAGCTCCGCGATGGTATTCTTGCTGGTGAATCGTACCGTCACGTTTGACTTGTACAATCAGCTGTTCCGACAAAGCATTTACAACGGATACACCTACCCCGTGCAAACCACCCGAAACCTTATAGCCTTCGCCGCCGAATTTACCGCCTGCATGTAGGACCGTTAGTACTACTTCAAGCGTCGGACGTTTCAATTTTGCATTTTCACCGACCGGAATTCCCCGGCCATTATCTATAACGGTAATACTATTATCTTCATGAATAATGATTTGAATCGTGTCGCAATAACCTGCCAACGCTTCATCAATACTATTATCAACGACTTCCCACACCAAGTGATGGAGTCCTTTGCCGCTTGTTGAGCCGATATACATCCCTGGCCGTTTGCGTACAGCCTCTAGCCCTTCAAGCACCTGAATCTGACTGTCATCATACGTATTTGGGTTCATAGACATGCCCTTCACCTACTTCATATAGTTTCAGTTTAACGAGTCGGGGGTATACAACATTAGGCCCCCGCCGTAAAAGAGTTCGCTCTTTTTTTCAACGTGGTAGAGGAAATCGGAGAATAATATATTTTGCCTTTCGTGACAACGATCGATTTAGCTTCCTCATCACCGATCACTTCCACGTTCTTATGCTGATGAGCATAGGTCAGAAATTGTTTTGAGCATTTCGAAGATTTCTCAATAGAGACATCAAAAATCGCTACGAGTTCTGCTGAACGGATCACTTTTTCCCCGCCCAAATGAATATACATTAGGTTCCACTCCTAGAGCTTTCCTGATAGAAAGCTAATTTCGTAAGCAAGTTCTTAACGCATCACATTTCCCGCACGGACATGATAAATGTTCGCATCCTTCAGTTTACTCGCATGAATACTTTCAATCCCGGTCGTTGTAATAAACGTTTGGACTTTGCTCTGGAAGGTCTCGATCAGCTGCGTTTGTCGATTCTGGTCGAGCTCTGATAACACGTCGTCGAGCAGCAGTACCGGATATTCGCCAATTTCCTCATGAATCAATTCGATTTCGGCTAGCTTCAGGGACAATGCCGTTGTCCGTTGCTGCCCTTGAGAACCGAATGTCTGGACTTCTTTATCGTTTATATAAAAAGAAAGATCATCACGATGAGGCCCAACTAAAGTAATTCCACGCCGTACTTCTTGTTCCTTCATTTGTGATAACTTTATCATAAAATGTTCAAATAAGACAGCTTCATCTTCCGTTCCGTCCATAGGGAACGAGGGAAGATACTGAATGGAGAGCTGTTCTAAACCATCCGTGATCCCCTCATGAATCGTTTTTGCCCACTGTTCCAGCTTACTTATAAATTGTTTCCTTTTTTTGATAATTTTAACACCATGGGTCACAAGTTGTTCATTCCATACATCAAGCATGGCTTGGGAACTGGCCCCTTGCTGCCATGCGTTTTTCAACACATTATTGCGTTGGATGACAATTTTCTGATATTGCTGCAGCGCATAAATATAATTGGGCTGCACTTGTCCGATCTCAATGTCGAGGAAGCGGCGGCGAACACCGGGTGTGCCCTTCACAATTTCCAGATCTTCCGGAGCAAACATGACGACATTTAGCGCCCCAATAAAATTACTGAGTTTCTTCTGCTCTAGACCATTGATTTTGGCCTGTTTCCCTTGGGGAGACAGATTAAGCTCTAGGTTAACAGGTCCGTATTTCTTATCGATCAACGCCCCTAGATGAGCGGAATTCTCCCCCCATCCAATGAGCTCTTTATTCTTATCCGTTCGATGAGATTTGGTCAAGGCAAGAACAAAAATCGCCTCAAGCAGGTTGGTCTTCCCTTGTGCATTCTGACCGATGAAAATATTGACGTTCTGCTCGGTGCTCAGTTCTATTTGCTTCACGTTGCGATAGTTCTGTAACTGAATATTCTTAACAAACACGCCTTCGCCTCCCCTGGTTCTCCGAACGAAACCGTTGTTACGAAAGCGCTGAACGTTCTACTTGGAATTCGCCGTGTCCGTCGACCTTCACGATATCGTTCGCATACAGCTTCCGGCCCCGACGATTCTCGAGCTCACCATTCACCCATACTTGTTCTTCTTGTAAAAAGAACTTAGCATGTCCACCCGTTGCGATGCAATCAGACAGCTTCAAAAATTGGCCGAGCGTAATGTATTCGGTCTTGATTGTAATGTTCTTCATGATTCATTTTCCTTTCCCAGGCATTTATCCTGGTATCTACTACACTTGTGGCGTACGATACGGCAAAATTAAATGCAAGCTGTTCTGATGATCTGTCGGTTTAATAATGATTGGGCTCATCGCCCCTGTGAATCCTATAAATATATATTCACTTTCGATGACTTTCAGCACGTCTAACATATATTTGGAGTTAAACGTAATTCGAAGTGGTTCCCCATTGTTTTCACGTACCTCAAGCTGCTCCGTTACTTTACCAATTTGTGTCGAACTGGAAGAAATTTCGATACTGCCGTCTTCTTTTGTCATCAGCAACACAATATTCGTTTTTTCTTCACGAGACAGCAAATAAGCACGGTCGATCGCTTCCGTTAATTTTTTTGTGTCCAGAACGAGTTCTGTTTTGTAGTGGTTCGGAATAATTTTAGAAGTATCGGGATAAATGCCGTCCAATATACGCGTGTAGAAGAGCACTCGACCGATTTTGAACAATACTTGGTTATCGGATACGACAATATCTACCAGCGTATTTTGATCCGGGATGATTTTGCTCAATTCATTTAACGTTTTACCAGCAATAACGACATTGTTGATACGTGCTTCGGCTTCGACGTCGATGGTAGCTGAACGGCTTGCCAGACGATGACGGTCAGTTGCAGCAAATTTCAACTCGTTACCAACGAGGTTCCAAAGAACACCGGTGAGAATTGGCGTACTTTCGTTCGAAGAAATGGAGAACACGGTTTGTTTTATCATGGTTTTCAATAAATCGCCATGTACAGAGATGATTTGATTTTCTTCAATGGTTGGAAGGACTGGGAACTCTTCAGGATCCAAACCGACCATTTGAATTTCGGTTGCTCCTGAACGAATTAACGTTTGGAAATGGGAATGTACGTCGATTTCGATATATTCTGACGGCAATTTTTTGATCATTTCGATAAAAAATTTAGCAGGCAGCACAACGCTTCCTGTTCTTTCGATCTGGACGATGGTTTGCTTGTCATCTTCAACGGGAATAAAACTCTGAATCGATATATCGGTATCGCTTGCCGTTAATGTAACCCCTTGATGCGAAACATCAATTTTGATGCCGTTCAAAATGGGAATAGTCGTACGACTGGAAATTGCTTTGGATACATGTTGTATCGATTCATTAAGTTCATGTTTTAAGATGCTGATTTTCATTGTGACACTCCTTCTTATTTGGTGAAGAAAAGGATGTTTTCTTGCGATTGTTTATAGTTGTAATTCTTTAAATAATTATTAGTAATAGCAGTAGGCACACTGAATATGTGGATAAGTGCATAAATCGTCCATAAATGAAGCCTATCCACATGTGTATAGATTGTGCATAGGCTCTTCATTTGTTCACGTTGGATTTTTAATTTTTTCCGTGATGTTGTTAATGATTTTATATAATTCCTGATCTTGCTTCAGATTCTGGCTGATTTTCTCGTGGGCATGAATGACCGTTGTATGGTCGCGCCCGCCAAAAGCTTCACCGATCTTCGGAAGGGAGTAGTCCGTTAATTCCCGGGACAAGTACATCGCGATTTGTCGAGGATAGGCGACGGCTTTCGTCCGTTTTCTCGCTTTAAAGTCTTCCATTTTCAGATTATAGAACTCGCCAACCTTCTGCTGGATATGTTGAATCGTGATCATGCGCGGCCTTGCCGATGGAATGATATCCTTCAACGCTTCTGCTGCAAGATGTGACGTAATATCCTCGTTAATGAGGGATGAATAGGCTACGACGCGAATGAGCGCTCCCTCAAGCTCACGAATGTTCGTATCGATCTGATTCGCGATATATACCATGGCTTCATTCGGAATATCCAGGTTCTCTGCCTTGGCTTTCTTCCGCAGAATGGCAATACGCGTCTCTAGATCCGGTGCTTGAATATCCGTGATTAATCCCCATTCGAACCGAGAACGCAACCGCTCTTCCAAGGTCGGAATCTCTTTTGGAGGTCGGTCACTAGAGATAATAATTTGTTTCCGTTCCTCATGCAGCGCATTAAACGTATGGAAGAACTCTTCTTGCGTACCGTCTTTCCCCGCTAAGAACTGAATATCATCAATAAGAAGAATATCGATATTGCGATATTTGTTCCGGAAGCTCTCCCCTCGATTATCACGAATCGCATTAATGAATTCATTCGTGAATTTCTCGGACGACAAATAGAGTACTTTGGCAGTGGGGTTATGTTCCAGGATATACTGGCCGATGGCGTGCATTAAGTGGGTCTTCCCAAGTCCAACGCCGCCATAGAGAAAGAGCGGATTGTATGCTTTGGCCGGTGCCTCTGCAACGGCGAGCGATGCGGCATGCGCAAAGCGATTGTTCGCACCAATAACAAATGTATCGAAGGTATACTTCGGATTTAACATATGAGGGAAAGGCTCATCATGGACGACTGGCTGAGCTACGGCGATGGGAGGCTGAGCAAGAACTTGCTCGGCTTGTTTAGGTTCTTCTATTACGAATTTGACTTCAACCTGCTTGTCCAAATATTCGGAAATCGTTGAAGCAACAAGCTTTGTATAGCGGCTTTCAAGCCATTCCACAGCGAAGGATGTCGGTGCAGATATGATCACGGTAGAATCCGTAAGAGATACGGCTCTTGTTGCTTTAAACCAGGTATCAAAGCTGGGTTTGCTTAATTTGGTTTGGATGACAGACAAAATTTGAAGCCATAGTTCATTCGTATGGCTGCTATCCACAGTTGGTCACTCCTTTAATCTTTTCAAAATGGTTGTGGCCATCGGAATTCTGTCATATGCGGCAGAAAAAGAAAAAACGATGTAGAAATATCCACAAAACTCAGAATGACAAAACTGAATTTGTACCCCAACATCGAAGTTTGTTCACAACGTTATCCACAGGCTGTTGATAAAATTGATATTATTTTAGGCTATTCACAACAAAAAGTAATCTAATCATAGCAAAAAGGGCCTTGATTTTCAACGAATCCCAGTAATTTATCCACAAATTCAATAACTTGTGTATAATTTTTATGTACAACACAAGATATTGTTTATAACTTGTTGAGCAGTCGACAAAGTACTCCAAAATTTGATTTTTATTATTCACAGGTTGTCCGCTGTGGGTAAGTATTTGTCGAACAAAACTGTGTATATGTATGAAAGGGCAGCTGTGGATAAATGATGTCGATTCAAAACGTAAAAAGAGGGACAAGTTTTCGACTTCTTTCATTAGTAGTGTATGAATGATGGACAGACACCATACATCATGGAGGATCGTCCAAATGTGGCAGAAAGCGGAAGCGGTTGACTTTTAGGCTGCTGCGTGGTTTAATGTAAAAAGGTGTTTTTTTAACTAGGACCGAAATGAATTCCTTTGAGGGGGTGCAAATAAATGAGACCAACATTTAAACCCAATGTGAGCAAACGCAAAAAGGTTCATGGTTTCCGTAAGAGAATGAGCACGAAAAACGGCCGTAAGGTGTTAGCTGCTCGTCGTCTTAAAGGCAGAAACAAATTAAGCGCGTAAGGCTTACGATAAGACCACTTATGGTGGTCTTTTTTTTTCATGTGTGAAAAACCTCAATCGAGGTTCATTAAGAAGAGCAGAAACAGTACGTCGTCCAAAGGGCGGGGTCTGTTTGTGTTAAAGAAAAACGGTTTATATACACGTCAGAATGTCGATACTACTGACAGTTACATCCATGCTAATAGATGTTGTTCAAAAGATTCTTTTGAGCATGAACTAACGGGGATGAGGAATTTGTTGTGCAGAAAAAGTTACGTTTAACCAATCGCGCGGATTTTACGCGTGTGTACCGGCGTGGTAAATCATTTGCGAACCATCAGTTTGTGGTGTATTGGTTCCATAAACCGGATGTAGAACAGTTTCGAGTCGGTATTTCAGCGAGCAAGAAGATTGGGAATGCGGTCGTTCGCAATCGAATGCGCAGGATGATTAAAGAGATTGTTAGGAAGCATGAGGCCAAATTAATCGATCATATTGATTTGGTGTTTATTGTACGAAAAGGTGCTGTCCAGATGTCTTTTCAAGAGATGGAGAAGAGTATTCTTCATGTATTGAAAAAAGCATCTCTAGTAAAGCGTGAACGCTAGAGGTGGACAGTTTCTTTGTTGTACTAAATATGTTATTATTTACAGTGGAATCGGTAGGCGAAGAGAGGAGTTATGAAATTTGTTCCTGAATATGTTACGGAATCGTAAATGGATGTTAGTGGTCTCACTCGTGCTGCTCGTAGTTGTGTTGGCTGGGTGCGCCCCGACGAACCATGTAACCATGACAACAGAAGAATTAAAGAATGGGGGCTTCTGGCAAGCCAACGTTGTGTATTATTTCTCATTAGCACTGGATACGTTTGCAAAATGGTTCAACGGAGCTTACGGTCTTGCAATTTTAATCATGGTAATTATTGTTCGTACATTAATTTTACCTTTAACGATTAAGCAGATGCGCAGCTCAAAAGCAATGCAGGCCATTCAGCCTGAGATTAACAAGTTGAAAACGAAGTACAAGGATGATCCGAAGAAACAGCAAGAAGAAACAATGAAGCTGTTCCAAGAGCACTCCGTCAATCCCATGGCAGGATGTCTTCCGTTAATTATTCAGATGCCAGTGTTTATTGCGTTGTATAACTCCATTTATATGAACGTAAATATTTATGATCACACTTTTTTATGGTTGCAATTGGGTGAAAAGGACCATTTATATATTCTACCAATCATTGCAGCGATTACAACTTTCATTCAATCCAAAATGATGCCAACACAAGCTACGGGCGGAATGCAGTTCATGTTCCTGATCTTCCCGGTGTTGATTTTCGTTATGGCGATTCAGTTCCCAGCCGCACTACCGTTATACTGGGTTTACAGTAATATCTACACGATTACTCAGAATTACTTCCTATATAAACGTGGAGACAAAAAAGACAAAGATAATAACGATAATAAAGATAACCAGAACGGTAATAAAAAAAGCAAAAAAAATAAGGGGGCTCTTCCTGCGAAATGAGAACAGTCGTAGCTTCAGGAAAATCGATTGAGGATGCAGTAAAGAACGGTTTAACCCAGTTGCAAACAACTGAGGATCGCGTTTCGATTACAGTATTAGAGCAGCCGTCCAAAGGATTGTTCGGTCTCATCGGTGCCAAAGTGGCCAAGGTTGAATTGGCGCTGCTTCCTGAGCCTGAGCCTGTAACGATATCGGCTGTACAAGCTTCGGCTGCACCGGTTGCGGTTCAAGAGAAAAAAGACGATGCGTTCCCATTGGAAGAAGCTGTTCGTTTTATTAAAGAAGTTGCTCTAACGATGGATTTGGACATTGAAGTAGAGCATACGGTAGAGAGGGAAGGTAATGTTCTGAACATTACCGGTTCCAATCTCGGATTGCTTATCGGACGTCGCGGTCAGACGCTAGATGCTTTGCAGTATTTGACCAATATCGTCGTCAATCGATACTCCAAGAACCATTTGCGTGTTATCTTGGATGCGGAATCGTTCCGTGATCGCCGGAGAAAGACGCTGGAGGAATTGGCAGATCGATTGGCAGGACGCGTCATACGTACGAGAAAAGATGTGGTACTTGAGCCGATGTCTCCGCAAGAGCGGAAGGTTATTCACTCAAGACTGCAAGATCATTCCAAAGTAAAAACATTTAGTAAAGGCGAGGAACCAAATCGCCGTGTAATTATTACGCTTAAGTAGACGAAAATGCAATGACTCTTGGAGAGATGCCGAGTCATTGCTTTTTTCATAGATGAGAGGTGCAACAATGATTAATGATACGATTGCTGCGATCGCAACGGCGGTTGGAGAAGGCAGCATTGCAGTCGTACGTGTGAGTGGACCGGATGCGGTTGCGAATGTAGAAGCTATCTTTTCGTCCAATGAGAAGTTAACAGAAGCTGCATCGCATACCGTACATTATGGATATATTGTGGACCGCAAGACGAGAGAAAAGGTAGAGGAAGTTCTCGTCACGGTCATGCGTGCGCCGCGTTCTTTTACCATGGAGGATGTTGTTGAGATTAGTACGCATGGTGGCGTCATTGCCGTCAAAAGAGTCATGGATTTGCTGTTAGAATCCGATATCCGATTGGCGGAACCTGGTGAATTTACGAAGCGCGCTTTCCTCAATGGGCGGATTGACCTCTCCCAGGCGGAGGCGGTAATCGATTTAATTCGCTCTAAATCCGAACGTGCGTTCTCTGTTGCTTTGAAGCAAGTGCAAGGGAATTTATCGAAACAAATTGAAGAACAACGGTATACGTTACTGGAAACCATGGCTCATATTGAAGTAAATATCGATTATCCAGAGCATGATGTTGAGTCCATGACAAGTGCATTTATTCGCGAAAAATGTTCAAGTGTGATGGATGCGATCGAAAAACTGCTAAAAACAGCGAATGAAGGCAAAATATTAAGAGAAGGTATTGTAACAGCGATTGTCGGGAGACCGAATGTCGGAAAATCTTCCTTATTAAATGCATTGGCCAAAGAGAGCAAAGCGATTGTAACGGATATTCCAGGAACAACGCGTGATGTGATTGAAGAATTCATTACGATTAATGGTATTCCGTTGAAGCTGCTTGATACGGCTGGGATTCGCGATACGGCGGATGTCGTCGAGAAAATTGGCGTTGAGCGTTCCAAGAATGCATTAGAAGAAGCGGATCTCGTTATTCTGGTGTTGAATCAGAATGAACCACTTCATGAAGATGATATACAGTTAATGGAACAAATCAAAAGTAGACAAGTGATTGTGGTACTGAATAAAATGGATTTACCACAAAATTTAAATATGGATCAGATCGAAAGCCGGTTCGATGCACAACATATTGTGAAAATGTCAGTTAAAGAGCAAGAGGGACTAGATGCATTAGAGGAAGCTATTGCAGCGATTTTCTTCACGGGGGGGATTGAGGCGAATGATTTGACATATGTCAGCAATGTCCGACATATTGCCTTATTGAAGAAAGCGATTGTTTCATTGCAAGATGCCATTCAAGCCACGGAAGAACATATTCCCATTGATCTGATACAAATTGACGTAAGATTAGCCTGGGAGCATTTAGGTGAAATCATCGGTGAAGCGGTAGGCGATTCGTTGATTGATCAGATTTTCTCTCAATTCTGTTTAGGTAAGTGATAAAGGAGGATCCTTGAAATGGGTTATTTAGCTGGAGAATATGATGTACTTGTCATTGGCGCAGGGCATGCAGGCTGTGAGGCAGCACTCGCTGCAGCGCGAATGGGCTGTGAGACGCTATTGTTGACAATCAATTTAGATATGGTGGCATTTATGCCGTGTAATCCATCCATTGGAGGTCCGGCTAAAGGCCATGTCGTGCGTGAGATTGACGCTTTGGGTGGAGAGATGGGACGCAATATCGATAAGACCTTTATCCAAATGCGGATGTTGAATACAGGGAAAGGACCTGCTGTACATGCGCTGCGTGCACAAGCAGATAAATTCTTGTATCAACATATGATGAAGGAAACGATCGAAAGCACAGAGCATTTGACACTTCGCCAAGGTATGGTGGAAGAGTTGTTGATTGAAGATGGACAATGCGTAGGTGCAGTAACGAAGACGGGTGCAGAGTATCGTGCAAAGTCGGTTGTTCTAACAACAGGGACCTATCTACGCGGTAAGATCATTATGGGTGAACTCATGTATGAAAGCGGCCCGAACAATCAACAACCGGCTGTCAAACTTTCTGAATCTCTTCGCAATGCAGGTCTACAGTTGGTACGCTTCAAGACCGGTACACCTCCGCGTGTTCATAAAGATACGATTGATTTCTCCAAGACTGAAATTCAGCCAGGGGATGAGCAACCGAAATTCTTCTCATTCGAGACAACGTCATCAGACAATGAGCAATTGCCTTGTTGGTTGACGTATACTTCCGCAGCTACACATCAAATCATTAATGACAACTTACATCGTGCGCCGATGTTCTCGGGGGCGATTGAAGGAACAGGCCCTCGCTATTGCCCTTCCATTGAAGATAAGATTGTTCGATTTAGCGATAAACCGAAACATCAAATTTTCCTAGAACCTGAAGGTAAGAATACATCCGAGTATTATGTACAAGGATTATCCACGAGTATGCCCGAAGATGTTCAGCTTCAAATCCTTCGTTCGATTCCTGGATTAGAACAAGTGGAGATGATGCGTACAGGTTATGCGATTGAGTATGATGCAGTCGTACCAACCCAACTATACCCTTCGCTTGAAGTGAAGCTGCTCCCTGGATTATTTACGGCGGGACAAATCAACGGAACCTCTGGTTATGAAGAAGCAGCGGGGCAGGGGATTATGGCCGGGATCAATGCAGCTCGTAAAGTACAAGGCAAAGAAGCCGTTGTCATCGATCGTTCCCAAGGATATATTGGTGTTCTAATTGATGATTTGGTGACCAAAGGAACGAATGAGCCTTATCGTTTGTTGACTTCCCGTGCAGAATATCGTCTGCTGCTTCGTCATGACAATGCCGATTTGCGGTTAACACCAACAGGATATGATATCGGATTAATTAAGGAAGACCGATACGCAAGATTCCAGCATAAAAAAGAAATGGTCGAGCTAGAGATCGAACGACTTCGCTCCACAAAGATCCGCCCTGATGAAACAACACAAGCGATGCTTGCATCGGTAGGATCAGCTCCATTGCAGAATTCTGTAGACATTCTTACGATTCTTCGCCGTCCGGAAGTCACATATGCACACATCGAGCCGATTTCACCATCTTCGCATGAATTGACGGAAGAAATGAAAGAGCAAGTTGAAATTCAAATTAAATATTCAGGATACATCGAGAAGCAGTTGATTCAGGTTGAACGATTGCAAAAGATGGAGAAAAAGAAAATACCTGATGATATCGACTATTCGGATATTCACGGGATTGCAACAGAGGCAAAACAGAAGCTCAATAAAATCCGCCCGATCTCCATTGGCCAAGCATCGCGCATCTCCGGTGTAACCCCTGCCGATATTTCGATCTTGTTGGTTTACCTGGAACACTATAATCGCGTTATCGCATCGAGAGGATAAGATATGGATCCCATACAAACTGTTTTTGTAGAACGATTAGCGAGTCATGGCATTTCTTTAACGGATCAGCAATTGCAGCAATTCGAGATATACTTTAAAGAACTCGTGTCATGGAACGAAAAAATGAATCTAACAGGAATTACAGAAAGAGAGCAGGTCTACACGAAGCATTTTTATGACTCTGCTTCCCTTTCTTTCTTTTTGGAAATGAATAAGGTCAGCACATTAGCCGACATTGGCTCCGGCGCAGGCTTTCCAAGTATCCCTTTAAAAATTGTATTCCCGCATCTGAAGGTGACCATTGTGGACTCACTTAACAAGCGTATCCAATTCCTCAACCATCTTGTTGAGCAGTTAGATTTGCACGACGTGGAGTGTATTCATGGAAGAGCAGAGGATGTGGCAAGACAATTCAAGTACCGCGATCAGTTCGATGTTGTAACGGCCCGGGCTGTCGCAAGATTATGTGTATTGAATGAGTTCTGTCTTCCTTTTGTAAAAGTGGGTGGAACGTTCGCAGCGATGAAAGGCACCGATTTGACCGAAGAAATTAAAGATGCTGCGCGAAGTTTCAAAGAGTTGAAAGGTAAAGTTCAACGCGTAGAACATTTTAAGCTGCCGGTTGAGGATTCAGATCGTCACATTGTGTTGATACAGAAAACGGGGCCTACGACAGGGAAATATCCTCGTAAAGCAGGTACCCCCCTGAAATCTCCACTCGTATAAGGGGACACGATTTGTTTCACGTGGAACATTATTGAAAATTTATTATCGACGTCTCCCTTGGCAGGAAAAAGAGATAGATTTGGAGAATAAGTAATAGAGTAGATTTGTTTTGCGGTTGTAACCGTGGAGTGTTTTCTAGCATTTTGAAACCCAGTGAATCTGTCTTCTTTATGAACAGGAGGAAGAGGGATTCACGGTGTTTCTACTGGATCATGGTTTGGGTACATAGATCGGATATGAAGATGAACGGGATGAACACGCTGGTTTTTCTGTCATGATGAGAGATTGCACAGTTGGTTCAAATATAAGAAAAACCTCTAACGGGCCTTTCGAAGATGAGCGACCGCGATTAGATGTAGGTTTTATCGCCAAATAAAATTTTGTATTTCGGGACGTCGAAATTTCATAAATTCTATTGTGGTGAAAAAACCCCTATCGATTCCATCCAAAGAAGAGCGACCACGTTAAGATGTAGGTTTTATCGCCAAATAGAATTTTGTATTTCGGGACGTCGAAATTTCATAAATTCTATTGTGGTAAGATGTTATAATCTAAAGGATAGATTATATGCTTATATGTCATATGGGTATGAACTCTACTATAATAGAAGTAGAGATTCGTATCTTCTTGCTACCAATCTAGTACGATTATGAATTTAGGTGGTATCATACGGAATGAAAGAACAATTCTCTAAATTGTTTGGGATCGCAGAAAAGAATAATCAAGATGAGGTCAAGCAAATTCCCGTTGCGGAAATTGTAACAAGTCCTTATCAGCCTCGTACCATATTTGACGATGAACGAATCGAAGAGTTATGCCAGACGATTAAAACACATGGCGTGATTCAACCGATTGTTGTTCGTATGCGGAATGGCAAATATGAGATCATTGCCGGTGAACGTCGCTGGAGAGCTGTCACGAAGCTAGGGTTGGAGACGATTCCTGGTATTGTTCGTGAATTTAATGATTCTCAAGCCGCTTCTATTGCGCTCATTGAAAACTTGCAGCGTGAAGGATTAACTTCCATTGAAGAAGCTGTCGCTTATCAGAAATTAATAGACTTGCATAGTCTTACGCAAGAAAGTCTGGCACAACGTCTAGGAAAGAGCCAATCTACGATTGCCAATAAGATTCGTTTGTTGAATTTGCCGGAAGTGGTTAAACTTGCATTGATGGAACGTAAAATTACGGAGCGTCATGCAAGAGCTTTGTTATCTTTGGATAATGAAGAAATTCAACTTAAAGTGTTAAATGATATCATTACCAAAGAATTGAATGTGAAACAGACGGAAGCTCGCGTTGCTTTCTATAAAGAAGCAATGAATCCGAAGCAGAAGTCTAAACGTATTTCTTTTACCAAAGATGTGCGTCTCGCTTTGAATACAATTCGCCAGTCAATTGAGATGGTTTCCGGTACAGGCATGCAGATCAAAACCGACGAGAAAGATCATGAAGATCATTATGAGATCGTGATCAAAATACCTAAAAGATCATAGAACCTTCTGATGAATAGCGGTGTAATGACCGCTTTTCTTTCTTGTCTAAAATTTGAGGTGAGAAACATTGTCTAAAATCATAGCTGTAACCAACCAAAAGGGAGGCGTTGGTAAAACAACGACTTCTGTCAATTTAGGAGCTGCGCTTGCCACCTTGGGCAAACGTGTATTATTAGTTGATATCGATCCACAAGGCAATACGACAAGTGGAATCGGTGTTAACAAAGCAGATGTGGCGAACTGTATCTATGATGTCATTATTAATGATGTGCATCCTAAAGATGCGATTCTTCCGACTCGAATTGAGGGACTAAGTATTCTCCCTGCAACGATTCAGCTTGCTGGAGCAGAAATCGAGTTGGTGCCCACTATTTCGCGTGAAGTACGGTTGAAGAAATCTCTTCATCTTGTTAAGCATATGTTCGATTATATTATTATCGATTGCCCGCCATCTTTAGGCATCTTGACGATTAACTCCCTTACAGCGGCTGATTCTGTCATTATTCCAATTCAGTGCGAATACTATGCTTTGGAAGGACTTAGTCAACTGTTAAATACGGTACGATTAGTCCAAAAGCATTTAAATACGTCATTACAGATCGAAGGCGTGCTGATGACGATGTTCGATGCGCGTACGAACTTGGGTATCCAAGTCATTGAAGAAGTTAAGAAGTATTTCCAACAAAAAGTATATCAGACGGTGATCCCGCGTAACGTGAGACTCAGTGAGGCTCCGTCGCATGGTGAATCGATTATTACGTATGATCCGAGATCGAAAGGTGCAGAAGTGTACCTGGAGCTTGGAAAGGAAGTGATATCAAGTGAGTAAACGCTTGGGAAAAGGGTTGGATGCGCTTATTCCTTCATTGTCTATTAATGAAGATGATAAGGTTATAGAAATATCATTAGGTCATTTACGTCCCAACCCATATCAACCACGGAAAACATTTGATGAAGCTTCGATTCAAGAGTTAGCTGAGTCCATCAAACAACACGGTGTTATTCAACCGATTATCGTCCGTAGTGTTCTAAAAGGGTATGAAATCATTGCAGGGGAGCGTCGCTTCCGAGCATCACAATTGTGCGGAAATGCAACGATTCCTGCGGTTGTTCGTAATTTTAATGATCAACAGGTTATGGAGATTGCATTAATAGAGAACTTGCAACGTGAGAATCTAAATGCAATTGAAGTTGCTGTGGCCTATCAAGGGCTTATGGATCAATTCTCCTTAACACAAGAAGAACTCTCGATGAAGGTAGGGAAGTCTCGTTCCCATATTGCTAACTTCTTGCGGTTACTGCAACTACCAGAAGAAGTCAAAGATTATGTTTCACGTGGAACATTATCCATGGGGCATGCAAGAGCCATAGCAGGGGTGAAGGATACTGCAAAGGTAAAAGAACTTGCTAAGCTGACGATAAGTAATGAGTGGAGTGTTCGGGAGTTAGAAGAAGCCATTCAGAATTTAGACAGTAAAGCGACCGCGGAAAAGCAGAAAGTCAAAGCTCAGAAACGAGATCCATATATCCATCAGGTGGAGGAATCGCTTCGAGAACGATTCAAAACAACGGTGAAAATTAAACAAAGTAAAGAAAAAGGTAAGATAGAATTATCTTACTACAATCAACAAGATTTGGAACGGTTATTGGAACTTTTAAATTAGAACAATATAATAAGCATCCCCAATAGCATGCCATTGAATTCTTCCTAGGGAAGGATTACACTAAGGTATGCTATTCTTTTTCATAAAAGCGGGGTGTGATGAAATGGACGAAAATAACCGCCGACGTGTTATTTATATGGATCATGCAGCGACATCTTGGCCGAAGCCAGAACAGGTATTGCATGCAATGCAGGAGGCTCTTACTTCGTATGGAGCAAACCCGGGTCGAGGCAGTCATACGATGGCGGTACAAGCGAGTAGAGTGATTTTTCAGACACGAAGAAATCTGGCGAAGTTATTTGGGATCCGAAACCCGAATGACATTGCCTTCACCATGAATACAACAATGGCATTAAATATGGCGATAAAAGGTGTATTGCATTCAGGCGATCATGTGATTGTAACATCCATTGAACATAATTCCGTGCGGCGACCTCTTGAGTATTTAAAAAAACATCATGGGATCGAAGTGACGTATTTACAATCAACTACCGATGGCCAATTGGATGTATCCGAACTTGAACGATCTTTCCAGCCGCACACGAAGCTCGTGATATGCAGCCATAGTTCGAATCTATTGGGCACGATTCTACCCATTGCTCAGATCGGAAAGATAACACATGCAAGAGATGTTCTTTTCTTGGTTGATGCAGCCCAATCAGCAGGTATTCTACCAATTGACGTAGAAGCCATGAATATCGATCTGCTGGCTTTTCCAGGGCATAAAGGGTTATTGGGTCCTCAGGGGACAGGAGGGCTCTACATAAGCCCTGAGATCGATCTGGAGCCATTGCTTCAAGGCGGAACAGGGAGTCGTTCAGAGGATATTGAGCAGCCGTCTGTTCGACCAGATCGATACGAGGCCGGGACGCCGAACACGGTGGGGATTGCAGGATTGAATGAGGGCGTAAAATTCATTCTTGCGGAGTCGGTGGACAAGATTCATACAAAAGAATGGACGCTTACGCAGCGTCTCATGAAGGGACTCGAATCGATTCCATCTATTCAATTACTAGGGCCAGCATGTGGTGAGCCGAGAACAGGGATTGTATCCTTTATTGCAGAGGGTGTCGATGCTTCTGAAATGGCCTTCCGATTAGATCGAGAGTATCAGATCGCGGTCCGATCCGGCATGCATTGTACGCCGCTTGCGCATGAAACAGCAGGTACGTTAGGTAGCGGAGCCGTGCGAGTAAGTATTGGATATTTTACGACAGAAGAAGAAATTGAGGCTGTCATTACAGCCGTTCAAGCAATCATTGCGGATTATTTACGGTAGGGGAGAACAGAAGGAATGGACACGATGATGCAAGATCAAGTGCTATGGATGGTTGTAGGTGTATTAATATTGTTGACAGTAATTCTGTTCATCATGATATTGGTTCAAGCGTCAAGGTTGAAAAAGTTACGGCGTAAGTACAATGACATGATGGATGGCACAGGTGTTAAGGATTTAGAAGAGCTGATTATTGAAATGAAGGAGCATATTTATGCTTTGCAGGAAGGGCAATCCGAACATACCCAAGCGATTCAAGGCTTGAATGTAAAGATGAAGAAGTCGAAATCCAATGTCGGATTTCTACGGTATAATCCTTTTAGCGATAACGGTAGTGATTTGAGCTTCTCACTTGCCATTGTGAATGAAGAACAAGATGGAATCATTCTAAGTGGATTGCACAGTCGCGATAGTACGTATGTGTACGCCAAACCAATTGAAGAGGGAAAGTCCAAGTACGCATTATCTCCAGAAGAGGAAGAAGCGCTTAGTCTCGCGGAGCGTAAGGCTTAGGCAGATGATGCCATTGCTTGATGGCCAAATATAAGCTGTTCGCAATTATATCGGATAATTTCATAACCAAGCTCAGACGAGTGTTCTGTAGAACAAAGTATTCCATAAAGCCGCCTACGTTGACGATCCCTGTAATATGCATATCGCCGACCGGCGGCAATTGTTTATGTACCCCTGCACCAGGACGAACGGGACCCGAAGCGACTTGAATATTACCTACACTGCTCGTTTGGCCGAGGCAGGCGTCAATGCCAATGATAAATGGATTTTTGACATGGGTATCGATATGCTGTAATGTATCGGCTAAGTTGACAGCATGAACCGGTTCATCCAGCGTCCCAAAAACCTTAAAATGCGGGCTGTTGAATCTGGCGAGTGATGAGCCAACGAGAGGGCCAAGGCAATCGCCCGTCGAGCGATCTGTGCCGACACAGACGATGGTAATGGTACTTTCAGCCGTAATAGGGGTTAAGAAATCTACTATTCGGTTCGTTACTGCGGCGTGAATGTGAGATTCGGTATGAGACATTTTGAGAGAAGGTAGTTCTTTAATACGGCTAGAATAGATGGAAAAAGACATGTTGGCATAACCTCCGTCTATGAATTGTATTCCTAGTATATGGATGAAAGAGCGGTTTTATACTTGTGAAATAGAAGAATTCATTAGATGGTTATATTCCATTGAATTAGAGGAGTGCGAGCGAAAATCATGGAGTCGTGGATGCTTATTGCTTTTGATTCGACACAGCAGGCGCTGCGGACAGAAATGCTCTTGGAGTTCTTAGACATTGAGATTGATATCTGTCCGACGCCCAAAGAGATTACGGCAGGTTGTGCCTTGTCGATTCAGTTTCCAACAGATGATTTAAATACGGTGAAGAAGACCATTCAGGATGAGCAAGTTGAAATCCGGGGGATCTATTTTAAAAGTGAGAACGGGTATGATAACATCGAGATGTAACATCATGGAAGATAGGGAGTGATTTCATGTCGTATCTCTTTGCACTTGACGAGAATGAAACCACACAAATGATTGAGAATAATATTAGTTGGTTCCAAAAAAAGATCTGGGGGCCGCTCACGAATCCAGATTTGTGGGGAAATTTGATGTGGATATCCATCAAAATTATTCTAATCATCGTGGTATGTCGCGTATTGATTAGAGTACTACAAAAAACCATCAATCATGTGATTCTAAAAAAAGCGGATCAGCGTACGCAGGTGAACCCCCGTCGTATGATTACGATCGGTAAGCTGTTAAGCAGTGTTGTGCGGTATGGTATAAATGGTGTGATGATCCTTATGGTGATCTCCGAGCTGAATGTCGTGGATTTAAGGCCGATACTAGCCGGAGCCGGTGTACTCGGTCTAGCGATAGGTTTTGGAGCACAGAGTCTCGTGAAAGATATCATTACAGGGTTTTTTATCATATTCGAGGACCAGTTCGCTGTAGGGGATGTCATTGAGGTGAACAAAAGTCGGGGTACGGTTGAAATGATTGGACTTCGCTCGACTCGGATTTTAAGTTGGACAGGGGAAGTTTTCATTATCCCAAACGGCTTAATTAATGAAGTAACGAATTTCTCCTTACATAATTCCCTTTCAATCGTGGATATTGCCATTGCTTATGAAGAGAATGCGGATGAGGCGATTGAATTTATGAAGAAGGTTATGCCGGCGTTGAAGGAGCGTAATCTAGATCTTGTGAAGGAGCCGGAAGTGCTTGGTGTTCAGCTTATAAGCCAATCCAGCGTCACGATACGCATCATTGGGGAATGTAAACCTAATACACAAGCGGGCGTTTCTCGATTTATTAATATTGAAATGAAAAGATTGTTGGATGCACATGGAATTGAATTCCCGTATCCACGTATGGTCACCTATCATCGAAAGGAAAAAGGGGAAGTGGGAGATGGAGCGTAAACAATTCGAATTGTGGGATGTCGTTCAAATGAAGAAACCTCATCCATGTGGTACCAATGAGATGGAGATCATCCGCATGGGTATGGATATTCGCATTAAGTGTGTAGGATGCCAGCACAGTGTTCTTATTCCTCGCTCAAAATTCGAGAAGAACTTGAAGAAAGTTCTACGGAATACGAAGCGCCAAGATGAGGTTGCGGGGGATCCAACAAATTCATAATTTTTTTGGACAACTAGTTGCGAAAAGCTCTAAAATCTGATAATATTAATGATGCTGCGGAAAGGTACCCAAGAGGCCCAAGGGGGCTGACTCGAAATCAGCTAGGCGTCGCAAGGCGTGCGTGGGTTCGAATCCCACTCTTTCCGCCACCATAAACCTATAAGCAGAACCTCTCTAATCGTCAGTAGACGATGGGGAGGTTTTTTTGTGTTTCTAACCGAAATGATGGCTGCATTAGTTATCCACAATCTAAAGTGATGCTAGTGAATAAGATAAGAAGAAAAAATGGATATACACATGTGGGTAAAGGGTTTGGACAGAAATTCAACAATTGAATTTTGAAATATTTCTGTGGATAAGTGAGGTGGGGAAGAAGGAAGGGTTGTAGTGTAATTAAGTCAGTGAGAAGAAATTCAGCACGAATGATGTGTGGATTTCAACACTAATCTAGGGGCTGTCTTCGCTCAGGCCAACGTGATAGAATGACTGCGGAAATGTAAAACAATAATCCGTCGTGTAAGCAGCTAGGATATAGGTATTGATGTAAGCGGTTACAAATTGGGAGCAAGGTGGAGCAGGCGGCTTGGAAGTGTTCAATTATAACAGTGCTTATTTAGGGAAGTTATTCAAGAACCATACAGGGAGAAAGTATATACCGTCGCAGAGAAGGTTGGATATGCGAACGTGAATTATTTTCACAGTAAGTTCAAGAAGTATGTAGGTGATCACCGACGACTTATTGCAAACAGCGCAATGCTATGGATGAAGAAGAGATGTCGAACTAAATCAAACGAGCCGTTGCAGGGATGCGCAGGCTCGTTTTTTATGTTCTTCTTATGCAGGTAAAAGGGTAAGCAGTTCTTCAAAGGACGTGATGATGGCATCGGCGCCTTCCAGCTCGCCTGATTTACGGAAGCCTGCATAATCGCAGCCAATGGCTGTAATGCTATTCTTATTGCCTGCTTCAATATCGGAAGAGCGGTCGCCGACCATCCATGCGGATTGAATCTGATGGTTCGTAAGAAGCTTATGAACAAGATCAACCTTCGTTGCAGTCTGGTATTCGCCAGCGCTATAGAGGCTTTCGAATAAGGAATCGATGCCCATATGACGCGTTACGTCACGAACGTAATCTTCTTGGCCGTTACTGCCTACGAAGAGACGGATTCCTTGCGCTTTGAGGGCACGCAGTGTCTCGACAACGGCAGGATAGAGTTTGCCGTCCCCGCGCTCAAGAAGTTGATTTTCGTAGTACATCATCAATTCGTCGGCACGGGCGCGAACCTCTGCTGGCGTACCTGGCATGAGACGTTCCCAAATATGTTCGAGCAGCATGCCAAGGCAACCTAGGATATCTTGATCCGCCGGCACTTCTCCGTGATATAGATCTTCTTCGGCAAGATGTGCATAGGTAAGGCGGAAAGCTTCCAGCACAATGGTCTCGGTCTGAAATAAAGTACCGTCTAAATCGAAGATCATGGCTTCTGGTTTCTGTAACATGATGAACCTCCGTTTATGATTTTCTAGAACAACCTTAGTCATACCATATTTTGGGGGCAAGATACAAGGACAGAACCGAGTGCAGTAGATTGCGACCTGGTTCGATTTGGTGAACGTGCTTTCATCATGGGGACCTATATGATGTAGCTGTATGGCGAATTGCGGGGAGGAGCCGAATATTGAGCTACCTTTGGGAGCGTTGCAGGGCAGCATTCTCGACGTTCAGTGCGTGTATCCGCGCGTGAATGATTGCGAATGGAGTTGGAATGCTGAAGTGGGTACGCTAGGAGTGTGCTTGCCGAACGTGAAAACGGCGAGATTGTTCGAGATTCGGAAGTAAAGTGTTGAATTTTAATTGTTTTTTAATAATGCTGCCTAAACACAGGAGTGACCCATAGTTGGCAGGATTCAGGTACTTTATGGGTTCAAAATCTATGTTAAGGTAGTTGTGCGTTCATCTTGCATGGACGAACTACAAAACATAGGAGGACTTATATGAATCCTACAAATACAACGCAAGCCAAACGACTAGGTAAAACATGTGCAGCGGTTATTCTAAGCCTTTCCGTGGCTTTTTCTATAAATATGGCAACGAACTCGACGAAGGCTCATGCAGCATCAGCCTTATCGATTGCAGAGCAAGTGATTTCAACAGGGAAAAAATATATTGGGGTACCTTATAAATTTAGAGCACAAGCAGGGAATACGAGCGCGTTCGATTGCTCTTCTTTTACCGAATATGTATTTAAGCAGCAGGGGATCGAACTTCCTCGTTCCTCAAGAGAACAAGCGAACGTAGGGACGTACGTATCCCGAAATGACCTGCAGCCGGGCGACTTGGTCTTCTCCGATACGAATAAGGACGGAGTAATTAACCATGTGAGTATTTACATGGGCGATGGAAAGTTGCTTCATACGTACCGTGTAGGGATCGGCGTTACCATTTCGGATTTCGAGGGCAGCACATGGGATAAAACGTATGTTACCGCTCGACGCGTGATTCAGGGCGATTCTACCAACACAAATCAGCAGTAACTCTATAAAAGGACAACCTGCACCGTAGGTAGTATTATAAAAAGGAAGCTCGGGAATTCACCTGAGCTTCTTTTTCGTTTATCGTAACCTTGCATCTAAGCTAAGGTTGAAGTGGGATCACCCATGGGCCCTGAAGAAGAATTAACGGGTCTTGAATATAAAAAGTAAGGCTCTTGCGACCAGGTTGGATCGGTAAGTTTAACTCTTCTAGGGCTCTTGAGCTTTCATTTATATGTGTCGAGTAGCTTTGTCCATCAAGCTTCAGCGCATCTATCGCGAAATATTGCATGGTCTTGGGTTGATTGGGGTCAAAATGCATATTTACATAAATACGAACTTCATTTTCGCTCAAGCGATGCACTTGGGTAAAAGTAATCGGGAACCCAGCTAAGGATAGGGTCTGATTAACTTCAGCTGTGCCTTGTTCTGGGATGGAGAGCGTTACTGTTGCCTTTGCATTCCTGTCCACAACGCGAATGGATGGAATGGTTAGGGTTAATGGCAGCACATCCTGTGAAGGGCGCTGAAATACAAGTCGGCTTTCTTTGACGAAATCAGCATCTTGTAATATATCGACGTTCTTACCTTGATGATCCATGAGCGAAATATTGATGTCCTCAGCCAAAGGCTTTTTACCATAGCTATCAACCTCTTGACCTTCGGGGAGCTGGCTGAGCAGATGGATTTGATCATGTTCTTCAGCCAATGCAGACTGGACTGCGACGATTCGAATCCCGTTATGCTCGGATGAAGGCCCAAGTCCTTGCAGGGTTTCGGAGGTATGAGCAGGTACGAGCTTAAAAGGTCCGATGGATCGATCTTCAATACGCAGCGTAAACCTGCTCTTTTCAGATCGTGGTATAGCTTGATTTATAGAATAGGTTCCAACCCAAGGGCCTAATGCGCTAGAACTGGAGATGGAGGAAGGGTGGAATGGGTATACATCCCCCGTATCGGTGACGAGTGTCAATTCCTTTACACGTTCGGTTTCATTACCATATAGGTTGATTAATGTGTAATCGTCTTGCATGAGGATGCCTTCAACCGTTAATTCGCCTGTTTCCAACGATACGCTGATAGGTCGCTCAAGTACATAAGTTGGGTTATCATTCGATTTTTCTTGGACCGTCCCAAACCCGGGAATGAATTGAAGCATGTTGCGCAATTCTGCTTGCACATTCGTAGAGAGGGATAATCCTACCCCTAAGATAAGAAGGGCGGCAGCTGTAATCCCAGTGAACCAGATGTTCTTTTTCTTGATCGCCTTGGTTGGTTCTTGTGATGTAAGAGTAGGATGGTTTAGTGTTTGGAACGTCTTCTTCTTGATTCGGGATAGTGCATCAATGTCCAGAGCCCCTGTCTCATGGATGTCGATATCCTCAAGAGACGTGAATGATTCAGGATTCATTTGATCCATCAGCTTAAAGAAATGCTTCTCATCCGCATCCATTATTCATGACCTCCGATCTCAAAATAGTCGAGTTGTTGTCTGAGCAAGGTTCTGCAACGATATAATCTGCTCTCTATCGCTTTCTTCGTAAGACCATATTGGAGTGCGAGCACGTCGAGTTTCTCGTAATAAAAATACCTTCGATAAAATAAACTCCTGTCAGGCTCAGGGAAGGAATCAATGATACCCATAGTGACTTGAGTAGCTTCTTTGGATAAGATAACATCTTCGGTCTCATGCAGCGCAGCCGGATCTACTTCCAAGCTGAGCGTGATATTCTGCTTTATCAGCTTGCGTCGATAATCCAAAGCCTTATATTTTGCGAGAATGAGCAGCCAGGTCTTGAAGATGGCCTTGGACCGATCATACTCGTCAATTCGATTCCAAGCAGCAACGAACACGTCGCTCACGCATTCTTCAATATCCTCTTTTTGTGCCAAGCCTCCAAGAATACGTTGAATGAGTCCATACACAACATTGGCGTAGGCATTCATGAGGAACTCCAAAGCTAGCGGATTCTGCTTCAGCAACTCACTGTCCAGATTATGCTCTGATACCTCCATAACAGCCTCCGTTCTGATATTGTGATCATCTATTTAGTACTACGTTATCCCTGAGATCAATCACTCATATGAAAACATATTTTTTATCTTTTTTAGCTAAAGAAATATTAAGGTAATGTCTTTAGAACGCCATGACAAGAAAACCTACAAAAAATAACTTTTACAAAAAATATAAGAACAAACGTTTGACAAAATTGCAGTATTTATGATTTGATATATAGACCGATTGGTATAATCTATAGAAAGAAGGAATCTTGATGAGGGAGAAGTCCCACGCAAGAGATCAGATTGTGGGTACGGCATCACGATTGTTTTTCTCACAAGGGTATCATGCGACAGGCTTGAACCAAATTATCAAGGAAAGCGACGCACCGAAGGGCTCGCTCTACTATTACTTTCCGAACGGGAAAGAAGAACTGGCGTTGGTCTGCATCGAGCAGCACAAGTTGTTCGTTCATAGCCGTATTCGAGAACATTTCGCAGTAGCAGCGAATTTTATTGACGGGATGCAGGCATTGATTCATGAATTTGCGGACGAGGTCATTCTTAATGATTATCAGAGTTTTGCGCCCAGCGGATTCTGGAATGCCGTAGAGACGTCATGCATTAGCGATCGGTTGCGGATAGCTTGTCAGAGCAGCTTTGCCGAATGGAAGGCGGTTATCGTGGAACAACTGCGGGAAGAGGACTACGAGGAAGATCGGGCGGAGGAGATAAGCACGGGGATGATTTCTTTGATGGAAGGTTCCTTCGTACTTGCACTAACGTATAGAGACGTAAGTCCGTTAATCACAGCAGCCAAACTCGTACCGCTGATTGCAAGGAATAAATAAAGAGATATATTGGAGGATGGAACGTGGAAGCTGTTATCAACAAAGATTCATCAAGTGAAGCAAAAAAATATAAAGTACTGCCGATTATGATTTCGCTATTAATCAGCGGATTTATCGGGATGTTCAGTGAGACAGCCTTAAATATTGCGCTCAGCGACCTCATGCAGGTGCTGAATATTACGCCGGCTACGGCCCAATGGCTTACAACGGGATATCTATTGACCTTAGGTATTCTGGTTCCTGTATCCGGATTGCTATTGCAATGGTTCACGACGAGGCAATTGTTCATTACTTCATTATCGTTCTCCATTGTGGGGACGTTAGTCGCGGCATTGGCATCAAGCTTTGACGTATTGTTAATCGCTCGTGTCTTGCAGGCGGTCGGAACAGGCCTCATGTTACCTTTAATGTTCAATACCATCTTAGTTATCTTCCCTCCGGAGAAGCGGGGCGCAGCGATGGGGATTATCGGACTTGTTATTATGTTCGCTCCCGCAGTAGGACCTACGCTAGCAGGTATTCTTATTGAGAACTTAACATGGAACTGGATCTTCTGGGTATCCCTTCCCTTCTTGGTGATTGGATTAATCTTTGGTTCACTATATATGCAGAATGTATCGACAATCACAAAACCTAAAATCGATATTCTTTCGATTATTTTATCCACGATAGGATTTGGCGGCATTGTATTTGGATTCAGTAAGGCTGGTGAAGGAACTGATGGATGGAGCAGCCCGTTGGTTATCGCGTCGATCGCCATCGGTATCATTGCCTTAGTATTATTCTCCTTACGTCAGCTATCCATGAAGAAACCGATGATGGATTTACGGGTATTTAAATATCCAATGTTCGTGGTCGGACTGATTATGGTGTTCTTATGTATGATGATTATTCTATCCACAATGCTGATTTTGCCGTTATATCTACAGAATGGGATGGGGTTATCGGCCTTCTCAGCAGGACTTATCCTATTGCCGGGTGGGATCTTAAATGGTCTTTTGTCACCGCTCATGGGTTCATTATTCGATAAATACGGTCCGAAATGGCTCGTTATTCCGGGGTTGGCAATCGCAGCTGTCGTGTTGTGGTTCTTCTCGGGAATTACTGCAGCATCAGCGACAGCACTTCTGATCGTGCTGCATACTTGTCTCTTCATTGGAATATCGATGATTATGATGCCGGCTCAGACGAACGGCTTAAACCAGCTGCCTCGCGAAATGTATCCAGATGGAACAGCGGTGATGAATACATTGCAACAAGTGGCTGGGGCGATTGGTACGGCTGTTGCGGTAAGTATTCTTTCCAATGGAATCAGCGATTATATGCGTACATCGACGAATCCAACAGATCCGGGCGAAGCGGTCAAAGCGATGACGGTCGGAGCCCAACATGCTTTCTTATTCGCGATGACGATTGCGATTGTTGGTCTTGTGATTGCGTTTTTTATCCGCCGTGTTCATGTAGATAAGCAATCGATGAAAGGCCCTATGCATTAAAAAATATGAAGCCTCCCATCTAACTTGTGTTGGATGGGAGGCTTTTTGCATACAAAAAGGTCTAGTGATTTTTATCCATTTGGTACCGGGTAAAAAGGGATAGAAATTGATAAAACAGCATCTGGAAATAGATATATATGGATATTATCGAAATCGGTTGATATGAAATAAAGCGGTTTCATTACCACGCGTCACAATAAAAGTCAAGGCTTATTTATCAAATAATTCTCATGGTTCTCTAATAAAATTCATACGAACCAAGAGTCGTCTCATTTTGCAAGGTTTCAGGTAATTTATGTATTTTTTATCTGTGTTAAGGTAGTCGTGGGTGCACCTTATACGATCCAGAACACGAGGAGGACATTATGAATAATACAAAGAAGAAACCTATTGGTAAAATGCTGGTGGGAATCAGTCTTAGCCTCTCAGTCGCTTTTTCGATAAGTATGTTTGCTACACCACAACCTGTTAGTGCCGCAGCAGCGAGTACTTCGATTGCAGATCAAGTCATCGCAACAGGCCAACAGTTCTTAGGAGTTCCATATCAATTTAGTGCAAAAGCGGGGAGAACCGATGCATTCGATTGTTCTTCATTCACACAATATGTATTTAAACAAAATGGAATCAATCTTCCGCGTAACTCTAGACAACAATCCACTGTAGGAACTAAGGTTGATAAAAGTCAGCTACAACCAGGAGATTTGGTCTTCTCGGATACGAATCACGACGGCGTGATCAATCATGTTAGTATCTATATGGGCAATGATAAATTACTTCACACTTACCGTGTAGGAATTGGCGTTACGATTTCTAATTTCTCTGGCAGTGCTTGGGATCGTTCGTTTGTTACGGCTCGCCGTGTCATTCCAGACAATGGACAAGCCACACCGCCGGAATCCCAACCAAGCGTACAACCGTCGCAACCCGCTGACACAAATACGCAGCCAACTTATCAAGCCCCTACACAATCGCAAAAACATAGTTACCATAAAAAAAGATCAAGACATCATTATACGGAAAACAATCAAGATTAATAATTAAGGCAGAGTCTTTTAAGGCTCTGCCTTTGTCATAAAATTTCTCTGGCGGTAAGAATATAAAGGGATAGCAGATGCAGATAGAAACCAAAAAGGACCTTTTTAGGGGTCCTTTGTTGGTATCGGTGTTAGTTAGTTGGAATTCTTTTACGATACACTTTCATTTCAGCTCGTTGTTACGCATTGTTGTGAGACAATACATTCATGTGTTTTACAGACGGTAGTCTACGACACATCCACTCGCTTTCTATGCTAATGAACTTCAAGATCTCCTTGGTCATGTTCTGCTGAATAATTCAACGGAACCACACCTCTCTTGCACCGACAAGACTTATTATGTTCAATTTCGACATCTTTATACAGGGTTCTAAGAAAAAAGTTTTAGAGGGCCAACCATGTGTGCGAATAGCAAAAAAGGACCTTTTTAGGGGTCCTTTTTCTGGTGGCCGATGTCCGCGTCGGAACATTCGGTTACACTTCATTTCAGCTCATGTGTATTGCCGTGAGCAATACAACGGATGTGTTCAGACTTGTGGTCTTCACACGATGCTGTCCATGCCGTGTAACTTAGTTTCCTAAGTCATGTTGCTGTTGAGTGATCAACAGTGCCATGTCTTTTGTGCATCGACAATACTTATTATGTTCCTATTCGACATCTTTATACACGAATTGAAAAGATTTTGTGTAGGCTTAAAAGAGGCTTAGAAAACCAAAAAGGACCTTTTTAGGGGTCCTTGTTTTTGGTGTCGATGTTCGTTTTGGAATTCTTTACGGGGTACACATCATTTACAGCTTCGTTGGTATTGTTTGTGGCAATACTAATGTGTTACAGACGGTAGCCTTTAGCACATCCACTCGCTTTCTATGCTGAGTAAACTTCAAGATCTCCTTGGTCATGTTCTGCTGAATAGTTCAACGGAACCACACCTCTCTTGCATCGACAAAACTTATTGTGTTCATTTCCACCACATTTATACTTTTAGTTGCCGAAAAATAATTGGCGGGATGATTAATGAACCATCGCCTTGATTTTCTTTTTCCACTTCCGATCTTTGTTCGTCGTCTCTGGGAACGTGTCGCCACGCTTCAGATCAACCAGCTGCGGATTCTGGATCTCGGAGTGAAAGCTTGCTTCGCCGACTTCCATATAAGTGCCGTTATTCGGAACTTTGTCGCCTGGTTCAAATTCTGTCTTTTCACCCATGGGGGCCACCTCCTGATTATAAAAGAGCAGTACTCGTTTATTTTGAGCGAAATGCCCCCGGTTCATGAGTGGAGAAATGTTCCCAATAAAGCCGTAGAGAATCAGCTTACAACTTATCTCCCACAAAGCGGTACTTGCAGGTCGATGGTGGATTTGGTATACTCTTTGGGTGCGAGTTTATCTCGTGCCCCTTGCTCTCAACGAGATTTGAGGGCCGCTAAGTCCAAGAGGAGGTGAAAGTATGCGCAAATATGAAGTGATGTACATTATTCGTACTGATATCGAGCAGGAAGTTGTTCAAGCAGCAGTCGAAAAATTCCAAGGCATCATCTCCAACGGTGGAGAGATTACAAAGCACGATGTGCTCGGTAAACGCCGTCTTGCGTATGAGATCAAGAAGTTCCGTGACGGACATTATGTCCTAGTTAACTTCACAGCTGAACCAGCTGTTGTAGCGGAACTTGAGCGTGTGATGAAGATTTCTGATGAAGTCATTCGTTACCTGATCACTCAAGACGTTGCTTAATTGACGCATGATTTGTAATTGATCGTTGAAGGAGGGGACTTTATTGTTAAACCGTGTAATTCTTATCGGTCGACTCACACGTGATCCAGAATTGCGCTACACGCCTGCGGGTGTTGCAGTGACGCAATTTACGATTGCAGTAGATCGTCCGTTCTCGAGCCAAGGCGGCGAACGTGAAGCGGATTTCATTCCGGTCGTCACGTGGAGACAACTCGCAGAGACTTGCGCAAATTATTTGCGTAAAGGTCGCTTAACCGCGGTAGAAGGTCGTATTCAAGTTCGTAATTATGAGAATAACGAAGGAAAACGTGTATACGTGACTGAAGTTATTGCTGATAATGTGCGTTTCTTGGAGTCTGGAAATCGTGAAGGCGGATCTCGTGAAGAGACTCAAAGCTCAGGTGGTTTCGGCGGTGGTGGATCTGGCGGCGGAAGCGGTCAAGGAAGCAACCGGAATACATCGCGCAGCAACAATCAAGATCCTTTTTCCGATGACGGAAAACCGATTGATATTTCGGATGATGATTTGCCATTTTAATTGGAAAGGACTGACAACGAATGAGCTTTAAGCAAAGAGATAACAATGAAGAGCGTGGCGAGAAGAAATTCGGCGGCCGCCGTGGCGGACGCAACAAACGTCGGAAAGTTTGCTACTTCACAGTAAACAAAATTACTCACATTGATTATAAAGATACTGATTTGCTTCGCAAATTTATCAGTGAGCGTGGAAAAATTCTTCCTCGTCGTGTAACGGGTACAAGCGCTAAATACCAACGCTTGTTGACAATCGCGGTTAAACGTTCCCGTCAAATCGCATTGTTGCCATACACAACTGAGTAATCAGTAATCATCGTGTATAAGAAGCCTGCCTGAGACCTTGGTCTCGGCAGGCTTTTTTGATGTTCCTATTATTCATATCTCAGCGATAACCAAATGAATGTTAGCCAGAGAGATATAGGGATGAAGAACCCCACAAGTATAGATATCCAAACCATTCGTTTGTTTTCTTGTATAAATCTCCAGATCATCGTGAAGATCACGCATCCTTTTTATCAAAAATATACCATTATTAATAATTTTTGACTATATTGAACACGCTTGACCCTTTGGGCTACAATAAAGCCATACATAAAAAAGGAAAGATACGCCGAAAGGAACATCGACATGAAACATGGAACGATTCTGTTAGTGGATGATGAAGCGGATATCATCAAGCTTATGCAAGTTTTTTTGCAAAATGAAGGCTACCGCCTGCTCACCGCCAGTAATGGCAAGCAAGCGTTGGAATGGGTCGAGAAAGAATCCGTTGACCTTATCATTCTGGATATTATGATGCCTGTCATGGACGGGTTGCAAGTCTGCATGAAAATTCGGGAAGAACATCAAATGCCAATTATCTTCTTGTCTGCAAAAGGGCAGGAAATAGATAAAATAACCGGATTAAGCCTTGGCGCGGATGATTACGTCACGAAACCCTTTAGCCCGCTGGAGCTGATTGCGCGCGTTAAATCACAGCTGCGACGGTATAACAATTATGCATCGAATGGATCATCGAACGAGGAACAGATGGTCATTGATGATTTAGTTATTAATATTTCGACCCATGAGGTGACGGTCGACGGAAATGTCGTGAAGCTGACGCCTCGCGAGTTCGCGATATTAGAGCTGTTGGCCAGAAATCAAGGCCTGGTTCTTAGCATGGAACAAATCTACGAGAACGTATGGAAAGACACCTACATGGATTCGAATAACACGGTGATGGTTCATATTCGTAAAATTCGTGAAAAGATCGAGCCGAACCCTAGAGCGCCTAAATTTATCAAAACCATATGGGGCGTAGGCTACAAGATCGATAAAATCGAAGGAATACGGAAGTGATGGGGATGAAGCGAATTCATTGGACTCGTAAACTAACGTGGAAAATGCTCCTGGTCGTGGCAGCTAGTTCACTTTCCGTCGCAATCATTCTCATGCTCTGTTATTTTTCGTCTTCACTGCTGCTCTGGTTGAATCCTTCATCCTCGTTCTTCGGAACCAAGCTCCTGAGGTGGGTGATTCAAAATATAAGCTCGGCCTGGATGATGATCTTTATAGGGATCCTGTTATTTATCGTGTTTTTCTTCATTTATATCAATTCCATGGTGCGGCGCTTGGATGATATTTCGATGGGGTTGAAAGAAATCACCGATGGGGAGCTAACCCATCATATTCAGGTGAAAGCGTCGGATGAGTTAGGCGATGTCGCAAGTCAGATCAACTTCATGACGGCACGGCTTCGAGCTTCGATCGAGGAAGAGCGCGCCGCCATGAAAGCGAAGAATGATCTGATTACAGGGGTATCGCATGATTTAAGAACGCCGCTGACCTCGATTATCGGGTTCCTACAATACATTGAAGACGATCGATATAAGGACGAAGTGGAATTCCGCTATATTACGAGCATTGTGTATGACAAATCGATTAGTCTCAAAAAGCTGATCGATGACCTTTTCGAATATACCCGTATTACGAGCAATGAGATACCTCTCCAGTTCGAACGGATCGATCTAAACCCGTTGCTCCAACAGCTAGCTGAGGAATTCGTACCTGTGCTAGAGCAAGCAGGGATGCGTTATCGCATCCAGACCACAGATACACCGGTCATGATGAAGGCGGATGCCGGTGAGCTCATCCGGGTGTACGACAATCTCCTATCAAATGCCGTGCGTTACGGCAGTGGCGGTCAAGTCATCGACATCACGGTAATCGAAAAGGATGGACAGGCAACCGTGAGCGTGAAGAATTATGGAGAACCGATTCCTGCAAGGGATCTGCCGCATGTCTTCGAGCGATTCTATCGCGTGGACAAGTCCCGTTCGAAGGACACGGGCGGAAGCGGCCTTGGACTTGCCATCTCGAAGAGCATCGTCGAGATCCATGGCGGTACGATATCCGTGACGAGCTCGAAGAAACAGACGGAGTTCGTAACGAGTTTTCCCCTCGCGCCCCTGGAGCAAGACGGGGAGGAGTAGGGAGTTGTTGGTTGAGGAGTATTTGGGTTGTGATGAAACGGTGAACAAAGGAGTTGAGGGGTATCTGCTGAAGAGACCTGGCGATCGCCTTTGTAACCGGGAATATTCCACTTTATCAATTCAACATTCCTGGTTACAACAGCGACGGAAGCGGATACCCCTCACACCAGAGTTCTGTTCATCATGCCTGAGCAGCTTCTCTACAAGAACAAGACAGCTCATCCCTGTCTTGTTCTTTTTTAATTAAGAAAATGTTAAGAACTCAGCCACCCCGTTGTTAAGATCTCCCCTTTATATTGGGTATTAACGTACTTCAACCCAAATTAAAGGATGAGACGCCTATGTTATTCAATACCTACTCCTTTTTATTCCTATTCTTCCCGGCGACCGTTGCGGTCTATTTCATACTTAACCGCTGCAAATATACACGTGCCGCACAATGGTGGCTTACGCTATCGTCCCTGGTCTTCTACGGCTGGTGGAATATCAAATACATCCCCTTGATCATCGCTTCAATTACCTTCAACTATGCGATGGGTCGCTGGTTAGCCAAGCTGGCCGATACGAAGGCAGTGTCTATGCGCCGCCGAAAATGGGCGCTTATCGCAGGGCTCAGCGCGAACCTGCTGCTGCTCGGCTACTATAAATACGCAGGATTTTTCTTAGAGAACCTGCATGAGTTAACCGGGCACACGTTCCCGTTCATTCAGGTGGTCTTGCCGCTCGGAATCAGCTTCTTCACGTTTACCCAAATTGCCTATCTCGTCGATGTACATCGCGGTAAAGCCCATGCGTATCACTATGTGGACTATATGCTGTTCGTTACGTTCTATCCGCATCTGATCGCGGGCCCGATCCTGCATCACGGCGAAATGATGCCGCAATTTGAGCGGCTGAAGAATAAACTGTGGAACTGGCACAACGCAGCCCAAGGCGCTTACATGCTATGTCTAGGATTGTTCAAGAAGGTCGTGATCGCAGACACTTTCGCCTCCTATGCTGATAGCGGTTTTGCCTCAGCCGTGCATTTTACGGACACATGGATTGCTGCTTTATCGTACACTTTTCAACTATATTTCGATTTCAGCGGTTATACCGACATGGCGATTGGGATTGCCTTAGTCTTTAACATCAAGCTCCCGCAGAACTTCAATTCTCCCTACAAAGCCTTAACCATTCAAGATTTCTGGAGAAGATGGCATATGACGTTAAGCCGGTTCCTGAGAGATTATATCTACATTCCGCTCGGGGGCAATCGAAAGGGCTTCTGGATGGCCATTCGCAATACGATCATTACCTTCGTGCTCGGGGGGTTATGGCATGGTGCCGGATGGACATTTATTCTCTGGGGGCTCCTGCATGGCGTAGGGCAAGGTGTCCAACGCGTATGGAGCGTGAAGGTAGGATGGAAGCTGCCGAAATGGCTCGCGTGGAGCATCACCTTCGGATTCATCAATGTGACATGGGTATTCTTCCGTTCCGAGGATGTAGGACAAGCGATACATTTGCTTAAAGGCATGGCTGGTTTGAACGGCTGGGGATGGTCAGCCATCCGCAGTCATCTGGCTCCAATCCTTCTAATCCTAATCTCCCTATTCGTCATCATTGGAGCTTACAATTCGTCCGAAAGGCTAGCACGATTCCGACCATCGGGCAGAACGGCGTTGATGATGGGGGTAATGCTTGTGGTTTCGCTTTTGTTCCTGAATCGGATCACAACGTTCTTATATTTCAATTTCTAGAAAGGAGAGATCGACATGGAGAATCCTATCCAACCGTCTCATCCAGAGGCGTCAACGCGGCGGCAACGCCAAGCTAACTTATCGAAAAAGCGAGCGCGCCCAAAACGTATGGTTCTACAGTTTCTAAGCATATCTCTGATTCTTGCGGTCACCGTTGCCTTGTTTACGGCACTTATTGATCCGCTGCAGTTCTACCATAGAGGTATTGGCTATACGCCATTGTTATCCTGGGAGGAGCGCTATCAGAATCCCGGGCTCGCAAAGAACTATGATTACGACACGATTATTATCGGTACATCAATGACGGAAAATTTCCTTCCATCCGAGGTGAACAACGCACTGGGTGGGACGACAATGAAACTTTCGATGGAGGGATCGAGGGCGGACGAACATTATAAAATAGCAAAGCTTGCACTCGAAACCGGGAAAGTCAAAAAGGTGCTGTGGGGGTTGGATTATTTCTCGCTCAAGAACAGTACTGAAGCGGATGCAAAAAAATATTTTCCAGATTATATGTACGACGATCAATTATGGAATGATTATAAGTACTGGTTCAATTACTCGGTGTACCAGCAATTCTTCCGCAGTCTCAAAGCCAACATGAAGGGAAAGGTGACGCAGAACCTAGAGTATCTGAATAATTGGAATGGTCTAGTCACGTTCGGCAAGGATCGGACCGCGGCATCGTATGCCAAAGCCAATAAGGAAGAGACGTACTTTGAGGGGAACGAAGAGAGCATCGAGGTAATTCAAGCGAACTTCACAGACCATATTCTGTCCCTTGTTCAAGCTTATCCCGATGTGCAATTCTACTTCTATTACCCGCCCTATAGCGTGCTTCGCCAGGTGGTCTGGTATAACACCAATCCAACGCGGTTCAATAATCAGCTTGCAATGAAAACATGGATGTTCGAGCAGTTCACAGCTTATGGTAACGTCAAATTGTATGATTTTCAGACGGAACGCGCGTGGACCTATAACCTGGATTTATATAAAGACCTTTCCCATCATAACCAGCAGGTGAATTCATGGATTGCCCAAGCGGTGGGGCGTGACGATACGAAATATCGGGTAACCGCAGCAAATGTCCAAAATTTTAACGATGTGATGACCTATGACGCGAAGACGGCAGTGCTGAATGCAGCGAATGAAGTGGAGAATGTTGCCGTCCGTCTACAGGGCGAGGTTGCTCCTTTTACCCACCGCCTGCTCACGGATGGAGAGTTATTGGTCCCTGTGAAAGAAGCCATGAACTTACTTGACGCAGAGATGTCCTGGGATCAAGCGACGAAAACGCTCATGTTGAAGCGCAATCAGCATACGCTCTCCGTAACCGTAGGCAATCTGGAAGCTACTGCGGATGGTCAGCACGTGCAACTGAAGGCAGCGCCATATTTGGATGAGGGATTATCGTTGATTCCGATTAGTGAAGTTGCTGCGTATTTGGGGTGGACCGTAGAGCAGCACAAGGAGGGTCAGACGACCGCGATAGACTTGTCCCTAAATCCCCAATAAAAGGTATATCATAAAATAGAAGTCGAACATTCTACGGAATGATCGGCTTTTTTCGGTTGTGGAGTTCTGTCCATCAGGTGCTGCAAATTGATAGATACCGTAGAATAATTTAAATGAAAGCGTTACAATAGGGGTTGGCATACCGTGAGATACATACTTGACCTATCGATTATCTGTGGAAGATGGAGGAAACAAAATGAAAATATCGATTGAAGGATTTTCGTTTTTCCATTTATTGCAGCAAGAGATGATAGACACCTTTGGTTATTTGGAAAGCTTGAAGTACCGCTATCGCGTGGACGCAGCGGGGTTATGGAATGGTTTTTTTGCCGATTTAAGCGAAGAGATTTGTAAGTTAAAAGATGCTGAATATATTCGTAAAATAAAATTAGCGCTGCTCGAGCGAGAGATGGAGCTGCCTAATCTTGCGGTGGATGGCGCACATCTCTGGGATCCAAATCCGGAGAAACGAGAATTACTCTATCAGAACGCTTTGGCTCATTTGGATATTGCTGAATACTTGGGTGCACGTTCGGTACGTATTGATACCGGAGGCCATGGCTCAACAGATATGACAGAGGAGCAATTTGAGTATACCGTCATGAGGTACCAAGAATTCGCCCAGCGGGCGGCAGATGGCGGATATCGAATTGGGCCTGAAAATCATATGGGACCTTCGCGCATGCCGAAACTCATGGAGAAGCTGGCGCAAGCCGTCAATCATCCCGCGTATGGGATTCTTCTGCATATGGGTCGTTGGGACAGCGATGCTGATATAGGGGATTCGCTCCTAGCGCCATGGGTATTCCATGTCCATCTCGATCCCAAACACGTGAAGCCGCATCAAATCGAGGAACGGATGCAGGTCCTTTTCGATCATGGCTACGAAGGTTATTGGGGCGTTGAATATTATGCGCAAGCCGCACCTTATGCGGAGATTGAGAGTTATGTCAGCGCGGTGAAGGCGGCCTACTTGAAACAAATGGGGGCCACACTGCTGTAATACCGGAAGGAACTCTTATTGAAAAAACAGCCATCGGAGGAGCATACGTGGGAACATCAGGTACCAAACAGATTCGTGGTTTATCCTCGCTGCGCATGTATTTATTTTTTGTATATGGCGCATTAGCTGTGTTATCCGCATATTTGCCGGTGTACCTATCGGATGCGGGATTAAGTAAGGTGCAGATTAGTGCATTGCTCGCTTGCGGGCCGTTCGTGTCGCTTCTAGCCAATCCTTTCTGGGGATATTGGAGTGATCGAATGCAGAATGTTCGTCGAATCTTATATATTCTGCTTGTAGGCAATTTTCTATTTATTATGATGGCATTTCAAATGAGCAGCGTCGTTTTTCTGTATGCGGCTTTAATCTGTTTTTATTTCTTTCAGAGTCCTATATTTACGCAGAGCACGAGTCTTATCCTAACCGCGATTGACGGTACAGATTATAAATTCGGATCGTTCCGCATGTGGGGTTCATTAGGGTGGGCCATCATTGCATTCATCTCTGGACCGATCATGACATGGATTGGCGTCGAACATTTAGAGTGGGTCTATGCCGCACTTATGCTCTGCTGCTTCGTGAATGCCATCCGGCTGCCTGATTTCTCCCCACCAATGGGGAAGAGCGTGCAGCGGGTCAAGAGGAGACAGACTGCGGAGATGCAAGAAGCTGCGGGCAAAAGTGTATATCGGAACAAATATTTCATGATGTTTATTGCGTTAGGCGTGCTGATCTCGGTTCCTAATATGATTAACAGTACGTTCATGTCGTTATTCATCCAGGACTTAGGCGGTTCGCTTACGTATGTGGGATTAGCTATATTTATGTCGTCCATTTTTGAGGCGCCAATCTTTATGCTCTTGGATCGTTATTTATCCAAGCATAAATCACATATGCTATTCTGTATTATGATCGTAAGCATCCTATTTACCCTGCGGTGGTTCTTCATGTCGATGGTGGTATCGCCGACGATGGTTTTGTTCATTCAATTAATGCATTGCATTACGTTTGGCTGTTACATGTACATTGGGACGCAGTTTACGGAACAGATTATTCCGCGTGAACAAAGATCCTCTGGTCAGGCTGCTTATTCACTGTCATGGAATGGAATCTCAGGTGTCATTGCCGGGGCGTTGGGCGGGTTCTTGTATCAGAATTACGGACCGCGCGTCATGTATACGATCACAGGGTTTATCAGCATTATTGGTGTAATCGGATTCATTATGATGTGGGTACAGGAGACAAGACATAATTACGAACAGTTGCCAACGTCTTCCGGAACGCCGATGGACTGAATTTTGCGAAGGGCTATACAAATGTTGTACCATAAAGGTAAATCGTTCAAGCGCTTGCTGAAGAAAGGAGTTGAGATACATCACGAGACTGTGCCCATAAATCCCCGCAAATAAAAGATCCTGTGGGTATGGCACAATATCAGTACTACTCTAGAATAAAGGGAAATCAAACATGACCAACAATAAACCTAAAAAGATCTATATTATATTGCCCATTGTGGCACTGGTGCTTCTTAGCGGATTTTTATTCAGGAAGCAGCTGGCGGTGTTGGCCTTTGACGTGTTCTTTTCCGGACATGTGGAGAAGAAGCTGGAAGGCTCTTATGAGCCTATCGAAGGCGCCCAGCCTACACCCGAAACGGTGATAAAAGGACCCGATGCGAAGCCTTTTTCCATCCTGTTATTAGGCGTTGATCAACGCGGGAAGGAAGTTGGGCGGTCGGATACGATTATTTATACAGTCGCTCGCCCCAAGGACGATAAGATCTTAATGGTATCGATCCCGAGGGATACGTATACAGAAATCGTAGGCAAGGATAAATTCGATAAAATCAATCATGCCTATGCTTTCGGCGGTAAGAAGATGATTATGGACTCGGTCTCGAAATTGGTGGATGAGCCTGTAAATCATTATGCGTCCATTAACTTCCAAGGGTTCATCGATGTCGTGGATGCGCTAGGTGGCGTGAAGCTGCCGATTGAGAAGGATATCGTGAACAAAGCCGCTGAACATGAGAAATTTACGGTCAAAGGCGGTAAGCCAATTTATTCCGGTCAAGAAGCCTTATATTATGTCCGCTATCGGGAAGATGACCATCTTAACCGTTCTAGTCGTAATATGATTTTCGTAAATGCTATTCTGGATCGCGTGACAAGCCTAAATCAAATTTCTAAAATTCCAGCACTTATTGATATTATGGGCAGTAATTTCGCAACAGATATTGAACCGAAGAATATGATTGATTTGGCCAAAGACGTGTTTCAGGCAGATCATCAGGAAATATATAGTTACACCTTAAAGGGTGAGGGCGGACGGAAGTCGAATAATATATGGTACTACATTCCGGATGAGAAGGACGTTACGTATATTCACAATTTGATCGATAATTGGATGGATCCGGATACAAAGGCAGAGAATTTAATGGTGCCTCAAGCGGAGTAAGAGCGCTAGAGCGTATCCGAATGTCGTCAGACATAGGGAGGTTAAGGGGAAACATGAATATAGCTTTTTTCTTGTTGCCAAAAAATGAAGTGGTTTGCTTGACACAAGAAAGCACATTGCGCCAGACGTTAGAACGAATGGAATATCATCGGTTCACATCTGTGCCGGTGTTATCGGAAATAGGGGAATATGTAGGAACATGCACAGAGGGAGACTTGCTCTGGTTCATGAAGAATTCCGAAGGGAAAATCACGTTCGAAAATGCGTCCAAAGTCTTGTTGAAGGATGTACCCTTGCGCAGTGCGAACAAACCTGTCCTCATCGATTCGAATATGGAAGATTTAATCAGTCTTGCCAAAGTACAGAACTTTGTTCCTGTGGTGGATGATATGAATAAGTTTATCGGGATCGTCAGACGTTCCGAAATCATTAGTTATTGCGAGAAGAAAGTATTCGCAGCTCAGGCGTAAGCATAGCACATAAGTACAACGATCACAGACTGCAGCGTCAACGTCACATTGGGACAATGCAGTCTTTTTTATGTTATAATCGAGCATAAAGCGTTTTTCTATCCAGGGAGAGAGTGCGGGTGACAAAGATGCAGAAAGAAATGGATTTGGCCAAACGTGCCAAGGTGATTGAGTGGCTTAAGACGGAAGTGCTTGATCACGTTTCACGACTGTTTAAATCTTTGTGGGAAGGCAGCACGACTCGCGTCGTTGACAGTCTTTCCAGCTTAATTGTGAGCAGCTATATCCTCGGCCGCCGTCTTGGCGTGTCGCATAAGGAATTAGATGACAGCATTCTTGAGAAACTTAAGAAACATAAGCAAGAGGGACACCAGCTTGAAGACTGGTACCAAGACATCTCCGCGCTTGAAGAACATTTACGTAAGAGGTGAACATATTGAAAATGCGCTGGTCGTCGGTAGCATGGAGCGTGATTGCCCTGCTGCTGATATTGTCGCTATTTACTCCGTTTCAGATTGTAACGATTAGCTTCATTGCGATTCCAATCGTTATTCTGTACGCCACATTAAGTGTAAGATCGTTTATTATTCATATGTTGCTGGTATGGCTGGTGGCGTTTCTCGCGATGGGGACCTTTGGTTCAGCCGCAATTCTTTTTGCCATCTATTTTACGATTCCAGCCATCGTTATGGGTCGGCTATATCGCCGGAAATCAACCGCGATATCTGTCTTGTTCAACGGCACAATCACGATTCTCATCGAATCGATTATTATGTTGTTCGTCATGAATACGCTGCTAGGCTTTAACTTTAATGAATATTTAGGCGAAGCCATTCGTACCAGCATCGATCCGCTGCAGTCTGCGAATTTAATGCCTGTAGGCTGGACGCCTAAAATGACGGATGACCTGATTGCGATGATGACTTCGATGCTGCCGTTCGCATTAATCTTCAGCTCGGTCATGATCGCGGCTGTCACGCATGCCATTAGTCAGCGTATTCTAAATAGACAGGGTGTAGAGGCGGCGAAATTCAAGCCTTTACGTGAATGGATGCTTCCGCGTTCACTCATTTGGTATTACTTCATCGCGGTTCTAGCGGATATGTTCATTTCACCAACCGATACATCTTTTGTATCGATTGTTCTTCTGAACTTATTGCCTGTTCTAAAGATTGCCTTTATGATCCAAACGGTCTGTTTCTTCTTCTTCGTGGCTCATGCCAAAAAATGGAACAAAATTATTCCATTCTTGTTGATGATTCCGTTGTTTATTTTTCCACCGCTGCGGATCATTGGGCTGATGGACATTGCGTTTCCAATTCGCCAAAGCTTAGTCAAACCTAAAATGTAGGGTGAGAAGAGGATGCCTAAATATTTATTTCAACGGTGGCACGGTTACCATAAAGTATGGTCGCTAGTGATGATGTTAATTCTAATCATCGCGCTTGCTTGGTATAACTGGGTGCTCGGTATAGCGGGATTGATAGCGATTGGGGTCCTAGGAGTTTACGCATGGAATGCGGAGAAGGCTTTCCGCAAAGATATGAATGAATATGTCGCTACATTAACGTATCGCGTAAAGCGCACAGGCAACGATGTCATTAACGAGCTGCCTTTTGGTGTGATTTTATTTGATGAAGAGAAATTAATCGAGTGGCATAATCCATTTGTATTGAAAATGCTGGGTCGTGAATCCGTGATTGGAGAACCGCTGAAGGAAGTTTTCCCGGGTCTTCAATTTCAGAAAGAGAAGGACCGCGAGAAGATCATGCAGAACGAGATTGTCGTTCAGGATCGAATCTTCTTGGTTATTCCGAAGCAGGATGAACGGCTGATTTATTTCCGAGATGTTACGGATCTCGTGACATTGCGGCGCAAGTATGAGTCCGAGAAGTTAGTCATTGGGGTTGTCATGCTCGACAATTTGGATGAATTAACGCAGGGCTTGGATGACCAGCAGCGGGCGACGGTGCTTGCACGTGTTACGAATCATATTACGGAATGGGCGCATGATCATCAGATTTATATGAAGCGGCTCACTTCGGACAAATATTTGATTCTGCTAGATCACGATATTCTGAAGGATATCGAGCAGACGCGCTTTGTTATCTTAGATGAAGTGCGTGAATTGCCAATGGATAATAAGCTGCCGATGACGATTAGTATCGGGATTGCGGCAGGTATTGATAATATTATTGAGTTGGGGCAGTTAGCCCAATCCAGCTTAGATATTGCACTAGGACGCGGTGGTGATCAGGTCGCCGTTCGGGAAGGACAACGATTATCCTTCTATGGCGGTAAATCGAATGCGGTAGAGAAGCGGACACGTGTCCGGGTGCGCGTTATCGCGCATGCCCTCCGCGACTTCATGACGGCAAGCGATAAGATCATCATTATGGGCCATAAGGTGCCGGATATGGATTCGGTTGGCGCGGCAGTCGGCATCTTGAAGGCGGCACAGACGCTGCAAGTAGAAGCTTACATTGTGCTTGAGGGCGTAAATCCGTCCATTCAGAGGATGATGAGCCAAATTCAGCAGAATGAGTCGTTAGCAAGTCAATTCATTACGCCGGAACAGGCCATGCAGAAGATGACGCCGAACACGCTCGCGATTGTCGTGGATACCCACAAGGCTTCGATGGTCAAGGAACCACGCCTGTTACAACAAACAAACAGGGTTGTGGTAATTGATCACCATCGTCGCGGTGAAGAGTTCATTAATGATGCCGTATTGATCTATATGGAACCCTACGCGTCATCGACATGTGAGCTTGTTACGGAATTATTGCAGTATATCCATGATCGCATTGTCTTCCAACCGCTAGAGGCTACGGTGCTTCTGGCTGGGATGACGGTCGATACGAAGAACTTCTCCTTGCGGACAGGTTCAAGAACGTTCGAAGCTGCAGGCTTCTTACGTCGTAATGGAGCAGATACGATTCTCATTCAGACGATGCTGAAAGAGAATTTGAAGGAATATGTGGCCAAAGCCGAAGTGATGAAGCGCACGGAAATGCTCTACACGCACATTGCACTCGCGGTCACGCCACCCGATCAGAAATTCCCGCAGTTAATGATTGCGCAGGTCGCGGATGCGCTTCTCAATATGACGGATGTGTTCGCATCCTTCGTCATAAGTGAGCGCCCCGATGGTTATATAGGTATTAGCGCCCGCTCATTGGGACAAATGAATGTGCAAGTTGTCATGGAACGGCTCGGCGGCGGCGGCCATTTAACGAATGCCGCAGCACAGCTTGAGGGGACTCTAGCGGATGCCGAAGCCAAATTGAAGAAAGTATTAGCTGAAATTGAAGCAGAAGAGGGGTTATTCGAATGAAAGTAATCTTCCTAAAAGATGTTAAAGGTCAAGGTAAAAAAGGCGAAGTGAAAGAAATCTCTGAAGGGTACGCACAGAACTTCCTAATTCCAAGAGGCTTGGTGCGCCTAGCAACAGACGGTAACGTGAAGACATTAGAGCTACAAAATTTGTCGGAGCAAAAACGCAAAGCACAAGAAAAAGCAGACGCAGAAGCACTAGGTAAAACATTAGAAGAAACAGCGGTCATCATCAAAGCCAAATCCGGTGAAGGCGGTCGTCTATTCGGTGCGATTACAAGCAAGCAAATTGCTGAAGCGTTAGAGAAAATGAGCTTCAAAGTTGATAAAAGAAAAATTGAACTTCATGACCCGATTCGTTCACTGGGAACCATGCATGTGGTCATTAAACTGCATCCTGAAGTGAAGACGCAAGTGAAGGTTCAAATCGTGGAGGAATAAGCATGAGCGAGGATCTGTACTTCAATCGCATTCCACCGCAGAACCTCGAAGCAGAGCAGGCTGTATTAGGCGCCATTCTTATACATTCCGAAGCCTTGATAACCGTCATGGAGCGTGTTCAAGAAGAGGACTTCTATGATCCGCGGCATCAATTCATCTATGCTGCGATGGTACAGCTCGGGGAAGAGAATCAGCCGGTCGACCTTATTACATTAACGGCTACGTTACAGGATAAACAGCAGCTTGAGGATATCGGTGGCGTGACGTATTTAGCGAAGCTGGCGAACGCCGTGCCTACGGCCGCGAACGTCGATTACTATGCACAGATTCTAGAAGAGAAATCGATGCTTCGTCGCCTGATTCGTACGGCTACGCAAATCGTAAATAACGGCTATGCCTCGGAAGAGGAAGTCGGCGATTTGCTGAGCGATGCTGAGCGCAAAATTCTAGAAATTTCGAACCGCCGGACAGGCAGTGGGTTTATAGCGATCAAGGATGTTCTAATGGATGTCTTCGAGAACGTAGAGAACCTAAGCATGAACAAAGGTAGTACAACAGGCATTCCGTCTGGATTTACGGATTTGGATAAGATGACCGCAGGTTTCCAGCGGAATGACTTGATCATCGTTGCCGCACGTCCTTCCGTAGGGAAGACCGCCTTCGCCTTGAATGTCGCGCAGAACGTCGGCGTTCGTGCCAAAGAAACAGTTGCCATCTTCAGTCTCGAGATGTCCGCCGCACAGTTGGTTCAGCGTATCATCTGTGCGGAATCCAATGTGGATGCGACGCGTATGCGGACGGGGACTTTAGAGAATGATGATTGGGAGAAGCTCACGATGGCGATCGGTGCGTTATCCGAAGCGAATATCTTTATTGATGATACGCCAGGGGTTACCGTTGCCGATATTCGTGCGAAATGCCGTCGTCTGAAGAAGGAGAAGGGTCTTGGGATGATTATGATCGACTACCTCCAGCTGATTCACGGCCGCGGTAAAGCGGGCGAGAACCGCCAACAGGAAGTCTCTGAGATCTCACGTACCTTGAAGCAGATTGCGCGTGAGCTTGAAGTGCCCGTCATTGCGTTATCCCAGCTCAGCCGGGGTGTAGAGCAGCGGCAAGATAAACGTCCGATGATGTCGGACTTGCGGGAATCCGGTTCGATTGAGCAAGATGCGGATATCGTAGCTTTCTTATACCGGGATGATTACTATAATCAGGACTCCGAGAAGAAGAACATTATCGAGATTATCATCGCGAAGCAACGGAATGGTCCGGTAGGGACCGTTGAACTTGTCTTCTTGAAGAACTTCAATAAGTTCGTGAACTATGAACGAACACATCAAGACTCTATGCCTGGCAGCGCCTAGACGAATGTCGGATATTTCCGAACATTCGTCTATTTTTTTTGAAAATCGTTCGGAATTGTTTGACTTTGGGAAGTAACACTGCTAAACTTATCATGCCGCGTTAACGTGGTAAAAACTTGGTGTATGAACACCCGAAACGGGGGAATCATTTGTGTCAACAGTAGTTGTTGTCGGAACCCAATGGGGAGACGAAGGTAAAGGAAAAATAACGGATTTTCTAGCAGAAAGCGCAGAGGTTGTAGCGCGTTACCAAGGCGGTAATAATGCTGGACATACCATTTTAATTGATAATAAAAAATATAAATTGAGCTTAATTCCATCTGGTATCTTCTATACAGACAAAATTTGTGTCATTGGAAACGGATTGGTTGTAAATCCAAAGGCATTAATCGAAGAAATTAATTATGTGGAAGAGAACGGGTTCTCGGCAGATAACTTGCGGATCAGCGATCGCGCGCATGTGATTTTACCGTATCATTTGGTCATCGATGCACTCGAAGAAGATCGTAAAGGCGAGAACAAAATTGGTACAACGCGCAAAGGGATCGGTCCGGCTTATATGGACAAAGCAGCTCGCAGCGGTATTCGTATCGCAGACTTAATGGATGCGGTTGAATTCGAAGCAAAATTGCGCCATGCGATGAAAGAAAAAAATGCGCTCATCCAACAATATGGTGGAGAGCCGCTTGATGTTGATCAAGTATTGAAAGAATATTTGGCGTATGCCGAAATCATTCGTAAGTATGTTACAGATACGTCCGTTGTCTTGAACGATGCGATTGATGCGGATCAAAAAGTACTATTCGAAGGCGCGCAAGGCGTGATGTTGGATATCGACCAAGGTACATATCCATACGTAACATCGTCGAACCCATCTGCGGGAGGCGTATGTATCGGTTCGGGCGTGGGACCTTCGAAAATTCAACAAGTTATTGGCGTAGCGAAAGCTTACACGACACGTGTTGGCGATGGCCCATTCCCTACGGAATTGAATAATGAAGTTGGAGACGCGATCCGTGAGGCTGGTCATGAGTATGGTACGGTAACAGGCCGTCCTCGTCGTGTAGGCTGGTTCGACAGCGTTGTTGTCCGTCATGCACGTCGCGTAAGCGGAATTACAGGATTGTCTTTGAACTCGCTTGACGTATTAACAGGCCTTGAAACGGTTAAAATTTGTACAGGTTACAAATACCGTGGCGAAATCATCCATCATTACCCTGCTAGCTTGAATGCCATTGCAGAATGCGAAGCGGTATATGAAGAAATGCCAGGTTGGTCCGAGGACATCACTGGAGCGAAGACGTTGGCTGACTTGCCAGAGACAACTCGCAACTATGTGAATCGCGTATCTGAGCTTACAGGTATCCCGATTGCGATCTTCTCCGTAGGTCGTAACCGTGAGCAGACGAATCAAATATTGCCGATTTATATTTAAGTCTTTGAAATGATGAAGCCCCAATTCACGCTATGAGGCGTAAAGATTGGGGCTTTTTTGCGCGAGTTGGGCATATTAATGGCGAACACATGAAAGAATTATATCTTAGTCTATATACAATATTTGTCATAGGCATCATGGTAGGAAAGTGGTAAAGTGGAGTTCGCTCTAGACAAGCTGATGGCGATCAGCGCACCATTTTCTTAGAATAGGAAGGTTTTAAATCATGACACAGCAACAAGAATTATCTGCCCGAGAATGGTGGATGAAAACACTAAAGGATGTCGGTATCACCGCATTATGCGGGGTGCTTGTCGGCATAGGCATTCAGTTATTCTTAACGCCGCATCAATTGCTTAGCGGAGGGGTTCCCGGGATCGCGATGATTGCGAATTATGCAGCGGGCTGGGATGTATCCGTTATTTACTTTATATTGAACTTACCCTTGATTATATGGGGATGGGTAGAACTAGGCCGGAGGTTTATTCTGCTTAGCTTGTTATCCGTTGTGGTTACCACGGTGACGTTGGGCGTGGTTCCCGCATTTCAAGTGACGACAGATCCGATTATGGGAGCTATCGTAGGCGGTATCGTGATCGCGATCGGCGTAGGGTACTCTCTGCGAGTAGGGGGGTCTACAGGCGGTTTTGATGTCATTGGGTTCATCGTAACGAAGAACCGAGATTTCCCGTTAGGGAACGTGCTAACGGTCTTAAACTCTGTCATTCTGGTTGTGTTAGGGTTCTTGGTGAACTGGGATGTGGCCTTCTATTCGCTATTATCCTTATTCATCAAGGGCAAATGTATCGATATGATTCATGTGCGGCATATGAAGGTGACCGCCTTTATTATTACGCAGCAGCGCGATCTGATGGCTCAAGAGTTGATCAAGTTCCCGCACGGCATTACGATGGTCAAGGCTTACGGATGTTATAGCCATACGGACAATTACATGCTGATGACGGTTACGACGCGCAGCGAACTACCCATGCTTCGGAAGAGAGTGCTGGAGATTGACCCCAAAGCCTTTATTAACATCGTGCAGACGGCGGAAGTCGTGGGCCGTTTCCGACGGGTTATATAGATGACAAATGAAACAACCGTACCTCAGAAATGGGGTGCGGTTTTTTGCTGTTATGTAGAGGATTGTTTAATATATATCATAAAAAATGGTTAAAAACGCGAATGCCCCCATTCTTTTCCGTTAATACTAAGAAGTATGTCTGCAACTGGAAACGGAGGAATGGGAGATGGTCAAAGTCTTCGCATGGTTCGCAAAAATCGTTGGGCTCGTCGTTGTCGTTAGCACCGTGACAGTCATTACGACAGGATTGATTGTCAATTCGTATATAGATAGCGTATTGAAGAAGTTCAACATCCAGCTCGAAGGCACACCCTTCGCGCTGTCACAGCTGTGGGGCGGCGCGAGCACCACGCCGCCCAAGAAGGCAGACGACGCAGGCTCGTCGTCTACCCCTAAGCCGCAAGGCGACGCCGTCCCCGCCATGGGCGGGGTGACGGCGCCTCCAGCGGCAGCCGGCGGCGATGACGCAGCCGCCGGCAAGACCGGCACCGCCCCTGCGGAGGGCGGTGCCGCGGGCGCCACAGGCGCCGATAGCAGCGCCGCCGATCAGGCGCTGCCGAACACCGCGACGCCGCCGGAGGAAGGCGTCGTCATCTCGCGCGACGAGATCGCGCAGAGGAAGGATCAGCTGTCTTCGGCTGACAAAGACAAGCTGTTCCTCTCGCTGATGGCCAAGATCCCAGCGGAGGAAATGCAGAAGATCTCGACAGCGGTAGAGGATGGCCTGACCGAGACCGAGCTGCAGGAAGTGGAGCAAATTATTGCTAAGTATGTCAGCAGTGAAGAGTACGATAAGCTTATCGAAATGTTGAAACAGTATTGAGTATTGGTATACACTAATGTAAAGCTTTCATGAAGCGTGCCCTACCCCAACCTTAAGAACTAAGGCGGAAGGCACGCTTTTTCCAATTTCGACAAATCATGGAACGATACTATTAGCCTACTCATAGAGTTGAATTTGGTAGGAAAGCTGTGGTAAAGTAGTCTCGTAGACAAAAAGGTTAAAATTTTGACACCTTTTAGAAACGAAATTGAAAATTCTAGCGAAAAGGAGAAGCGTATGTCTGATGTAAAAGAAGAAAAATCATGGCTTAGCAGAATTACTATACCCGAGTGGATGAAACGTTCGAAGAAACAACTTACGATTGCTGTAGGCAGTTTAGTCTTTATTGGTGTAGCCGCTTTCGCGGGGAACCAGTATGTTACGGCAAATACAGTTGAATTCTATAAAGTATATATGGATGGCAAAGAGATTGGAACGGTGAACAACAAGGCGCTTGTGGATCAACTGGTTACGATCAAGACCAAAGAAGTGGAGCAGAAGTACCCTGGTGTACATATGACACTAAATGCAGATAAAATCACATACGCAGCCGATAAACAATATAAACCAACGGTCAATAGCAACGAGACGATCGACAAATTAAGCGATTTGCTCGTCCCGACAGCGACGGGGGTTTCTTTGAAGATTAATGGTAAGGTTGTTGGTGTAGTGAAGGATCAGGAGACGGCTGATACCATTCTTGCGAAGGTCAAGAGCAAATACCAGCCGCAATCGACGGCAGCAACGAAGCAAGTCAAGGCCTTATCGGTGAAGTCGACGTCCGCAGCAACGGCACCTACGAAGACGAAGATGTCCCGCGTGGAATCGGTGGGATTCGTTGAGAAGGTAGCTACAGAGGATACTCAAGTAGATCCTTCTAAGATTTTAACCGCGGAGGAATCCTATAATCTCCTTGCGCAGGGCGAGATATCGCCAATCAAGTACACCGTCAAAGACGGAGATACGATCTCCGGAATTGCACATAAATTCAATGTCTCGCAAGGGGTTATATATAACAATAATCCGAAAGTGGACGAATTCAATTTGAAGATTGGCATGAATTTGGATCTGACGGTTTCCAAGCCGGCCCTAACCGTCTCGACCGTTGAGAAGGTAACGGAGAACATTGTGATCGAACCGTTGACCGAGAATCGGACGGATCCGAGCATGCGTGCGGGTCAGACCAAAGTCGTTCGTGAAGGGAAAAGCGGCTTGAAGCAAATGTCGTATATGCTTACCAAGCATAATGGCGATCTCGTCATTGAACAATGGCTTGGACAGAAAGTCATTACACCGGCTGTCTCCAAAATTATTGTTCGCGGCACGAAAGTTGTGGTGGGTGAAGGTTCAGGTAACTTTGCTTGGCCGGTTAGCAGTGCAAGCATCTCGAGTCCATACGGTACTCGTTGGGGTCGTATGCACAAAGGAATCGACATCACAGGCAGCCACAATGTCAAAGCATCCGATGACGGCGTCGTTTCCTTCGCAGGCACGAAGAGCGGTTATGGGAATGTAATCATTATTAACCATAAGAACGGCTATGAAACGCTATACGGACATTTAGATAGCTTCAAGGTGAAAAAAGGCGCTGTCGTTGAAAAAGGACAAGCCATCGCGATTATGGGGAACACCGGTCGTTCGACAGGAACGCATTTACACTTTGAAATCCATAAAAATGGTTCGTTACGGAACCCAATGAGCTTTTTGTAAGCCTTACATCATTTGCTATTATCTATTAATCATAAAGGAAGCACGCTCGATTCATAGTCGAGGGTGCTTTTTCCTGTTAGATATGGGTTGTCTCGGTATGTTAGAATAGGAGTATCATTTAAACAGTAAGGGCGGTGCATCAAATGTTCGGAAAAATTCTTGTTGTGGATGATGAACAGCCGATTGCAGATATATTGAAATTCAACTTGGAAAAAGAGGGCTATCAGGTCATTTGTGCTTTTGACGGAGGGGCGGCTGTCGATCTCGCATTAAAAGAAAATCCGGATCTCATCTTGCTCGATCTCATGCTTCCGGTCAAAGACGGCATGGACGTATGCCGCGAGGTTCGTCAGCATCTGCATACGACGCCAATTATCATGTTAACGGCGAAGGATACGGAAATTGATAAAGTGCTTGGGCTTGAGCTTGGCGCAGACGATTACGTGACGAAGCCGTTCAGTACGCGGGAATTGTTGGCGCGAGTGAAGGCGCACCTTCGCCGTCAGACCAAGGCTGCGCAGATTGCCGCGGTAGACACCGCAGTAGAAGATGAGAAGACGGGCGTGCCATATTATAATTTATTTATCGATACGGATATGTATGTGGTCTATAAAAATGGTGAGCCGTTAGATTTAACACACCGCGAATTTGAACTATTGCATTACATGATTCGGAACGGCGGTAAAGTCATGACGCGCGAGCATTTGCTGCAAGCGGTATGGGGCTTCGAATATTTCGGTGACGTGCGAACGGTGGATGTCACGATCCGACGGTTACGCGAGAAGATTGAGGATGATCCGAGCAAGCCGGAATATATTACAACGCGACGCGGCCTTGGCTATATGATGCGCAACCCAAAAACGGGAGGACTGTAAGTTCATGAAGTGGATTCGTTTTTTTCGCACGATTCAAGCGAAGCTCATCATTATCTACGTGCTGCTCATCTTAATTGCGATGCAGCTCATTGGTGTGTATTTCGTGAGTGTGATGAAAAACTCCCTAACGAGCAGCTTCACCCGTGATTTGAATGGCAAAGGCGAGCTTCTGGCGGGGATTGCCGTCAAATATTTGAATCCGAAGTCCGAAGAACTGACAGGGGATCATAACCTGACCATTGATGATCTGCACGATGTTATTCGCGATCTATTCAATATCAATGATGGTGAAATTCAAGTACTGGATGCTAGCGGCAAGGTATTAACAACGTCGCTTCAAGCCCATCAAGCATATATTGGCCGCAAGAATACGCAGACCGTGGTCAGCCGTGCGCTGCAAGGTATTCGGGATAATGAAGACGAGATGATCGATGAGAATCGGACACGGAAGAAGATTATCGCGAAACCAGTCATGAATGGTACCAAGGTACTTGGAGCCGTATATATCGTGGCATCCATGAAAGAAATGTACGACACGATGGAGCGGATCAATAATATCTTTATCTCGGGAACTTTGATCGCGCTGGGATTAACGGCACTCCTTGGAGTCATCTTAGCGCATACCATTACAAGTCCGATTAAGGAAATTACGAAGCACGCTACCGCGGTGGCGGAAGGAGAGTTCGACCAAAGGGCGCCTGTGCTTGGCACCGATGAAATCGGGCAGCTGAGCGAAGCGTTTAACTATATGACCCAGCGTCTCCATAACGCCCTCTCCTTGCATGAGGAAGAGAAGGAACGGCTGCAGACGGTCCTGACGAATATGAGTGACGGAGTATTGGCTACGGATGAGCAAGGCAAAGTGATCGTTATGAACCGTCGTGCTAAGGAAATGCTGCAGGTGGATGAGGGCGAGCTTGAAAATCATGACATTACGAAGCTGCTCGGCATCTCCATGGAACGGATGAATGCATTGGAGCAAGAGTCCAGACCTTCGATGCTGATGAATATCGGATTAGACAACGAAGAGGAGCTAATCATGCGTGTCATGTTCTCGACGATACACCGTCGGGGCGAAGGGGTTACAGGCACGATCGTTGTGCTTCAAGACGTCACGGAGCAGGAGAAGCTGGAGCAATCCCGTCGTGAGTTCGTTGCGAACGTATCGCATGAATTGCGGACGCCTCTAACAACGATTAAGAGTTATGTGGAGGCCTTGGATGACGGTGCACTCGAAGAACCGCAGCTGGCGAATCGCTTCGTCGGCGTTATTCGGAACGAGACCGAGCGGATGATTCGCCTTGTGACGGACTTGCTCCACCTCTCGCGTCTGGATTCGAAGCAAGCTATCTTGCGGAAGAAGCCGACGAGTATCGAAGAGATGCTCGAAGAAGTGAAGGATCGCTTCTCCTTCCAAATGAAGCAGAAGCGCATCAAATCCAATGTTCGAATCGAGAAAGGCATTCATACGATCCAGTTAGACCGTGATCAGATCGATCAAGTGCTCGATAATCTCGTATCCAATGCCATCAAATACACGCAGGAAGGCGATTTGATCGAGCTCGAAGCCTACAAGGACGGGCCTGATCGGATTGCGATTTCGGTAAAAGATACAGGTATCGGGATTCCGAAGAAAGATATCGATCGCATCTTCGACCGGTTCTATCGCGTCGATAAAGCGAGGTCCCGCAGTATGGGCGGCACAGGACTGGGCCTCTCGATTGCCCGGGAAATTGTCAAAGCTCACGGCGGTACCATGCAATTGGAATCGGAGCTGAATGTCGGCACCAAAGTGACATTTACAATCTATACACCGCAGGAAGGGAGTGAGGCGCAATGATGGAGAAGGCGAAGACCATTGTGCTGACGCTCTTGGTGGTACTCAGTTTAGTACAGACGTATTTCTTATCCTATAGCATGCCGAACTTTGACCCGATTCAGAAGACGGATAGCGATTATGTTAAGACAGAGACGATGGGACCGGAGGAGAAGATTGAGAATCTGATTTTTCCGGAACAGATGATTCTGCATTTGGGCGCTGGCAAACATACGGTGTTTTCGCCGGATTATATCTTTTACAAAGAGATTTATAAGCGTCTGCAAGGCCGGAAGTTCGACGGGTTCCAACGCACGCAAGTTCAAATGCTTGATCTGAACAAGATTCGGAACGAGGATCAAGGCATTGAGCTGGTGTTCGGTCAAGGCGTTCCTGTCACCTTGCTGCGTAAAGTGATGCAGATTCAGGGGGATCAAGTTTTCGGTGATGAAATGATTAACCGGATCTGGATCTTTACCTCCGACAATAAGGAGACGGTGCGAGCGCTGTTCTTCAGTACCAAGGATAATGTCGTCTACGAGGCTTTGAAGGCCGATTTGACCGTTCAAGATATTAAGCAGCATGTGGAGTTCGGGCAGGCGTGGGACAGCTACCGGTTGCTCTACAATGAGTATTACCTGCCGGATGCGCCGCTAAATATGGTGCAAGTTGAAGTGCCGTATAATCTATTCACTGCAGAGCAGATGCAGAAGAATCTATTCCCTGATCCAAGCACGACGAGAGACATTCAGGAGAAGGACGGTTCCGAGATCTTCACAGACAGCAAGCGGAGCCTGCAGGTTCGGCCTGAGCATCAATGGGTATCGTATTCCGACCCTGTCGCGAAGGTAGAAGGATCCAATGATGTCAGCGAGAGCGTCATGTCTGCCGTGCAATTCGTCAATCAGCATGGGGGTTGGAACGGGACGCATCGACTTGCCATTTCGATGAATCAGAATGACGGCAGCGATGTGTATTTCCAGCAATATTATGGTGCCTATCCGATCGTGGCAGATTCCACATTCCGATTCGGCAGCATTCATCTGGTCGTGCAGCAAGGTGTGGTCTCGAAATATGAGCGTTCCTTAATTAATCTGCAGGAGAAGGCCTCCTCGAAGGAATTAGTAACGTTACCTGGCGGCGATGAGCTGGCGACCAAGTTCAAGAGGTATTTGAACGAATCGAAAAGCAAAGTGAAATGGATATTCCCGGCTTATCGTCCTGTTCTTGCGGACAAAGTGATTCGCCTGATTCCGACATGGGCGGTGCGGTTCGAAGACGGGACCATGGATTATTTGAAATAACGATGAAAATATGAGGTTGAAGGAGGTTGTCCATGGATTGGGGTCGCGCCAAGAGCGTCTTAATATTAGCTTTTCTGATTCTCAATATTATTCTCGGTTACCAGCTATGGTTGGATGTGAGGGAACAGCTAACCTCGAACCTGGATTGGACCTCCTTGACTGAGGATACGAAGCTGAGCATGGAGAAGAAATCGATTCAGGTACAGGCGAAGATTCCATCGGAGACGCCGGCCTTGCCGGAGCGGACATTTAAGTTCGTCGATAATGTGCAAGAAGGGCAGCGGATCGATTTGGCGAAGCCAGTGCCGAGCCGATTGATTTTTACCGAGAAAGAACTTCGCAAAGCCTTGAAGGATCAAATACCTAGTATCGAACAATATTCCTACGATCCGTTAACCAGCTTAGATGGCATTTTTGCGCTGAATTATATGTTAGATGGGAAATGGCCGATGTTCGAGGTGCGGATGGAGCTGTTCTATGCGAACCAGAATATTCTTGGCTATCGTGAAAATATGGTGAAAGAGCTGGAATCCAAGGGGAAAAATGAGAAGCAGCAGAAGGTCATCTCTGCGACCAATGCGCTCGATTCGCTCATCGGGAAGTATTTGCCCGCAGGATCTATCATCAAAGAGGTTACTTTAGGTTATCATGGGCAGGTTTACAATGAAACGTTAGTTACGGCGCCGGCATGGCGCTTCGTCTTGGAGAGTGGTGATATTTACTACATGAACGCGATTAGCGGTGAAGTATATCATCCTAAGGGAGAAGAGCAGAAGGAGTAATGAAACATGGGGATGCAGTTTACCGTGTTGTCGAGCGGTTCAACCGGCAATGCGACAGTCGTACAGAATGAATCAGCTACCGTGCTTGTGGACGTAGGGATGAGCGCGAAGCGCATGGATGAGCTATTCAAGGAGCGGGAAGTCGATCCGACGTCCATCGACGCCATTGTGATCACACACGAACACTCCGATCATATCAAAGGACTCGGCGCACTTGCACGTAAGTATGATTTACCAGTCTATGCGAATGAAGCGACATGGGGCGCGTTAGATAAGCATATCGGGAAGATTGCCGATGAGAAGAAGGTTGTGATGCAGACGGGTGAAGCTCGTGATTTCGGAACGCTCCGCGTGGAATCCTACGGGATCTCGCATGATGCAGCCGAGCCTGTCGGTTATTGCTTTTACGATGGAGAAGAGAAGCTGAGTCTAGCGACAGACTTAGGCTATATGAGTGATAAAGTGAGAGACGCCATATCGGATTCCAATGTGCTCGTACTCGAATCCAATCATGATGTTGAGATGCTGCGCATGGGGCGGTATCCCTGGAATATCAAGCGGCGCATTCTAAGCGACGTGGGTCACTTGTCGAATGAGGCTTCAGGCGAAGCGCTCAGCCAACTGATGACGGGTAATACCAAACGTACGTATTTGGCGCATTTAAGCCGCGAACATAATATGATGGATTTGGCGAAAATGACCGTGCGCGATGTCATGGAAGATCATGGCATCTTTTTCAAAGAAGATGAATTTCAGTTGCGAGATACGTACTATGACCAACCTACACCATGGGATAGGGTGGGTAAACCATAATTTGGTCGATTTCGTTCGCCTTCGCGGCAATTTCTTCCCGTGTGAATAAACCTTTGTCGACCAGCAGTTCGATAAGGGTGCATAAGGCCAGCGTATTGCGATAATGCTCCTCTTTCAGGTCGGCAAGCTTGCCGACAATTTGGACTTGATCGAATGTCGAATGGGATGATTTCATTATCGGATTTCGTCTCCTTTCGATGTTTTTTTGTGTTATGATAGGGTGTAATAGAATGAAAGTTTTCACTTCGTTTCTATGTATCTAGTTTCTCTATTACTAGTGTAGGCAGTTATACCTCAAAACATTCCTATTATTTTTGCACAATGAGAGAGGAGATGGCCCGGTTGAGCTTTTTTGATGATGATTTCTACTCACCTAAGATTCCTCGCGCAGTAAAAAAATTCAGGGCTCGTAAAGCAACAACTACTCTTTCAAAAAAACCCAGCCCACGCTGGTCAACCTTAAAAATATCCGTCGTCAGCTCCGTTAGCAGTGCGACGGTTGCAATTTTATTATTTAGCTGGATTACAGGCGTCGGCGATAACCGCGCCGCAACCACGCTGGCGCAAGGAAGCGGCGCTCCAGGCAGCGGGCAATCGGCCTATGCGGGAGACCCATACGAGCGTATCATACAAGTTTCAGATGAAGTCAGTCCTTCGGTCGTCAGTATCGTGAATCGGCAGAAGAAAGACGGCGCGTCCGTGGAAGCAGGACTTGGTTCCGGCATTATTTTCAAAAAAGAAGATGGACGCGCCTTAATTCTCACGAACTTTCATGTTATTGACGGTGCGGATGAGTTGGAGATCGTTCTGAATAATGGACAGAGTAAAATCGCCAAAGTCGTTGGTAAAGATTTCACCTCGGATATTGCGGTGATCTCGGTCGATGATGAAGGGCTGCCGAAAGCCGCGGAGATTGGTGATTCAGCCAAGCTGCGGCGCGGGGAGACGGTGCTCGCGATTGGGAATGCATTAGGCCTCGGCGAATCCCTGTCCTCAGGGATCGTGAGTAAGACGCTGATGAGTGTCCCAATATCGCTGAGTGGCGATGGAACCTATGATTGGGAGCGTGAGGTCATTCAGACGGATGCGGCGATCAATGACGGCAACAGCGGCGGTGCGCTCGTGAATTTGCGAGGGCAAGTGATCGGCGTCAACGCGATGAAGATTGCGGACGTCGGCGTCGAGGGGATCGGATTTGCGATTCCGATGAATAACGCGATGGATATTGCGAATGCTCTAATCCATGATGGACGCGTGATACGAGCTTATATGGGCGTATACACGATCGATTTGAACAGTACGTATGCACCGATCACGGATGAACAACGTAAAGACTTGAAGCTGCCGGCTTCGGTGAAGGATGGCGTCATCGTGATGGAAGCTGCCGGTCCCTCCGAGAAGAGCGGATTAAAGCTGAATGATGTGCTGGTGAAGTTCGATGATCAGCCGATCCCGACGACCGTAGAACTGCGTAAGTATTTGTTCACCAAGAAAAAAGTTGGCGACACGATGACAGTGACCTATTATCGCGACGGCGAAGAGCGCACGGCGAATGTGACGCTTGGAGACCGACCGCAGGAGTAGGGAAGTCTGGATTCGGATAATCTAATAGCACCAAAGAGAAAGAGGGACGTAGAGAATGTACGTTGTATGCAAAGATCATGTTGAATTAGCGATCGATCGTTTCGTAGATGAATTTGAAGATGCGCCGGATGTCGTTGATCTGAACGAAGTGGACTTCCCTGAATGGAAGCCGCCTGTGAAATGCATGGAATGCGATCAGGAAGCGAAGTACTTGATTGTGTAGCGTTTGAATACGTTTTTTAAGGGGAAGAGTCCAATGGCATTGGGCTCTTTTTTTTTTATCTATGAACTTACGAATATCGAAGCGTTCTCGCATGCATGACTTTTTTTATTTATTCCAAAATAAGAAATGAAACTATTAGGCGTCGTTCCCCATCTAACAGGTGTAAGTGAAGGCGAAGGGGTGATAGATAATGAATGATCAACAATTGATACAACAGGCTAAATCAGGCAATAACGATAGCTTTGCGACATTAATCAAGAGCCGTGGAGAGAAATTATATAAGGTAGCTTACTGCTATGTAAAGGATGAGGCATTGGCGCTAGAAGTCGTATCTGAGGCAACTTACAAGAGTTATATCAGCCTAGATAAGCTGAAGCATACGGAGTATTTCGATACATGGTTAGTTCGCATTGTTATCAATGAAGCGATTGATTTAATCCGTAAACGCAAGCGGATGGTCCTCACGGGAGAGGTTGATCAAGAGATTGCCGCACCGCAGAAAACCGGGATTGAAGATCGTTTGGATTTATATGAGGCTATAGACCAGTTGAAGGAAGATGAGAAGGAAATATTAACGCTCAAATATTTTGGCGACTTAACGTTTGCTCACATCGCGAAGCAGCTGGGGAAATCAGAGAATACGATTAAGACCAAGCACTATCGTGCGTTGGATAAGGTCAAGGCTATTTTAGAAGGAGGACGTCAATATGGAATTAAAAGAATATGACACGCTAACCATCCCTAAGGAATTAGATGATTTTATCGATCGCGGAATCGCAAAAGGGGTAGCACACTCGAATGCAATGCCTCTCCCAAAAAGAAGAAATCCTTATCGCACTTGGGGTCAAGCGGCAGCAGCGGTGATTATTGGGGGCGGATTGTTCCTAACGGTCGCAGCGAATGTGCCTGTGATGGCGAAGGGATTGGAGAATATCCCAGTGATCGGCCAGCTGGTGAAGGTTCTGGACTTTACGCATCAGCAAGAGCAGTCTGGAGGTCAGGTGACGGATGGAACGAAGATAACCGTGGGTTCGGACAAGGAGAACACGATTGATATTCATTTTAAAATGAATGAAGAATTGGTTTCAGATGTACCGGCTTATGTGACGAAATACGAGAAATATCCATACCGGTTAACATTTGAATTCAATGGAGTACGTGAATTTGATGCACAGGCGGCAGCGGAAGAGTTCCGTCAAATGCCATTTGTGAAGGATGTCTATCGTATTATCACGATGGATGATTCCGCGTATCGTTTTGCCGTGGAGTTCACGCAGGATGTAGATGTCTCGGTATCCGAGTATAAAGAACCGGGAATGATTCAAGTGACTGCAAAAGCGAAGGATTCGAAGGAAGCAGGAACACCGGAATCAGCGTACTTTATTCAAAGCGGATCTTATGAGATGGGCGAGCAGTTAGCGATCTTGGAAGAATACTTATTCTCTTATGATGGCGTCAGCTTCCAGAAAGATCAGCAGGGAACGTATATCCTACAAATGGGACCATTCACAACAGAGGCAGAAGCTGCGAAGCAGCTGAAGCAAATCCAAGCAGAGGTACCCGATGCTGAGAGCTTCTATGTCGCAGAAAGAGCAGAGGGACAACGTCCGGCAGCGCGGTAAGATAAGGTACCTTTGGAGTAACAGTGAAGACAGAGATATACGCGTAATATATGAACGATGGATGTTGGGTTAGAAAGGCTTGAAGAGAAGTTTTGATGGTGTTCACTCTTACGACTTTGAATTGGAAGGTCGGTTCATAAGGGAGTGCATGCGTCGGAGCTTCTCTTTTTTTGTATCTGAATCTAAATCTAATTTTAAATCCAATTCTAAATCTAAATCTAAATCTAAATTTAATGCTAATGGCTTCATTCCTCAGCTCCGGAACAAATTCTGCGTCAACTACGGTACTCTTTCCCCCTTTATCCGCTTATGGCGGGTAATTTGCGTGTTAATCGTACAGCCTATTGTACAACGTCGTTTTTAAAGCGTTTTTTATCGTTCATACGTATCCCATATCAAGAAAATCCATTGAAAACGGTGAGGGAATAGCGTTCAATTTGGCACAAAAATACTTAACATCAACATTACGTATGAAAATTAAATTGTGTTAGGTATATGTCATGTTTGTCAGGGTATATTTGGGATGATTTGTATACTACGTCATAATAAACGACATCCCCTCCCTCTTTTTTCGCATTTTCGCCCCAAATCGACCGTTTTTACATGATTTCGACCGGATATTCACCGCAAAATTCTACAGCTTTTTCATGAGGTCCGACACGGGTGCGTGCTGTATACAACTACCCATAAAATCTATAGTAATACTAGATAGAACCACTATTGTAAAAAGGCGGTATTATGCGGTTTTCAGCAGATATATGAATCCTCTACATCTGAATATATAACCCATTGTGGTATAATAATGCGATTGAAATGATGTGTATTTATGCATAAAAGAAGGGAAGATTCCGTTGAATATACAGATCGTGTGTGTAGGGAAGTTGAAAGAAAAATATTTGGTGCAGGGGATTGCCGAATATAGCAAGCGATTGGCGCCATATGTGAAGTTATCTGTCCATGAGGTACCTGACGAGAAAGCGCCGGAGAACATGAGCGATGCGGAAATGCGCCAAGTGCAAGAGAAGGAAGGCGACAAAATTTTGGCGTATATCAAACCTGACACCCATGTTGTCGCTCTCGCGATCGGCGGCCAATTGTGGTCGAGCGAGGACCTCGCTGCACATATGGACAAGCTCGGAACCTACGGTACGAGTACCATCGCCTACGTGATCGGCGGCTCGAACGGCCTCTCGGAAGCGGTGCTGTCCCGTGCGCAGTCGAAACTCTCCTTCGGCCGTATGACACTGCCGCATCAATTGATGCGATTGGTGCTCGTGGAACAGATTTATAGAGCGGTGAAGATTAATCGGGGGGAACCGTATCACAAGTAGGGCGAAAAATTGGGTATAAAGAAGGATAGAGAGAAACGTAGGATGATGGAAGAAGAGACAATAGAGTTATGTTTATCCCCCTAGAGACGGACTCAAGGGGGATTTTTGTGTGACAAAATCGACAATGTTTTCCAAATGCGTGATATAATTATTATACGTTTTTGGAATTTGGAAGACATGGATACGGTGAAAAAACTGAGGCAGTAGTGTGATTGGAATGCAGCCCAGTTCATGTTCCTTGGAGTCCTTTCTTATAAGATAGGGAAGGAAATAAATCAAAATGGTAGATTGGTAAATGTGAGGGGGCAGAGGACATATGCCAGTGAATATTAAAAACTTAGATGAGATAAAACAGTGGTATAAGAGTAAAAAACCTATGTATTCTAGTCTTGCAATGAAAGTTGAATCTATTATTAAAGATGTTTTGGATTCTGCAGGGATTACTTACTATTCAATTTCTAGTAGAGCAAAAGAAATTGATAGTTTCATGAAAAAAGCTTCAAAAGATAAATATAATGATCCAATTAATCAAATTCAGGACTTAGCTGGTATTCGAGTTATTACTTATGTTAAATCGGAAGTTAATGATTGCTGTGAGGTAATAAAACCCCTGTTCAAAATAGATGAAAATAATAGTGCTGATAAAAGTATGGAATTAGGTATAGACAGAGTAGGCTACAGATCGGTTCATTATGTTGCTACACTAACTGATGATAGGTCCAGATTACCTGAATTCAAGTGGTTTGAAGGTTTAACCTTTGAAATTCAAATAAGGACGATCTTAGAACATGCTTGGGCAGACATTGCTCATGATAGAAGCTACAAATTTAAAGGGGAATTTCCATCAGAGTATGACATAGAGCGAAGGTTTGCTTTAGCATCCGCAACACTTGAACTTGTAGACAGAGAGTTTAATTCTATAGTACAAACGCTAGATAAATATAATAGTGAGGTTTTAGAAAAAACTAAACAGGGTGACTTAGACATCCCTATTAATACACCATCTCTAACAAACTATTTGTCACAAAAGCTTGCTCACCTAGTCGCAATAGGAAAAGTACAAGCAACCTTCAACGGTGGAGAAGAAAAAGTTATTGATGAACTTGTAGCGTTTGGCATTAACAGCATATACGAACTTGATCAGATAATAAAGGATAACCCTTTGAAATTCATTGCGGATTCCGATATTGAATTTAACTATTTGTCGTATCTCAGACACATAATGTTATTTACAGACATAGATAAATACTTTGATCACGCCTGGAAAAATAATTGGTATGCAATTGAGTATGGAACAGCAATTATGCTGAAGCATGCTGGGGTTAATATTGATGTTTTTACAAAATATGGTGTTCATATAAGTGTTGAAGATGATATAGATATAGATACAGAAGTGGAGCACCTAACTACAATAATTTAATAAAAGATAAGTTATGTTCAAAGAATTCAATCCGTTATGGTGACTGTTGCAAAAGTCTAATTCTTTAGATCAAAGTACAGTCAAAAACAAAACGAGCCTTTAGAATCGCCTCTAAGGCTCGTTTTGTTTAGAGAGACATATTTATTCTCCTTAGTTTTTGGAATACCACTATTGCAATAGTCTTATACAAAGAGTAGTTTTTTATATTGATATGTATACCTTGTGTTCAAACTTAACTTTGTGCTTATATACATTACGGTGAACCATATCATAAGTAGGGCGAAGTATAACTTGTAAATAATTTTTTTATTTGGAAGCACCGTTTAACAACATGGAAATCACCATGTTGTTAAACGGTGCATTTTGTCATTGGTCGCCGCTTCGATTTGCTTGTGATCAGCAAGCCGAGCGAAGCTGCTTCTTGCTGCTAACCGAGGAATTCCACGCGCACAGATTGCTCTTGCATGATTCTGCTCGAACCGACGATCGGGCGTGACCTCTTTTATCCTTGAAGAGTTTATTCGCTTTTGCAGTGATACGGTGAACCGTATGGGAATATAAATGGATTGTAGTTGGTTGTAAACAGTGTTACTCTAACAACGGTAAACTCAAACTCTATGCTCTACGATACTTTATTAATAGTCACAAATTTAGTTATAAAGAAAGGTAACACTATGATAAAAGTTGAAAACTTATCCTTCTCATTTCCACAAAAAGAACTATATACAAACATTTCATTTACGTTAGAAGAGGCACAGCATTGCGCTTTTATAGGAACAAGTGGCAGTGGTAAAAGTACACTGATCGATATACTGATGGATCCAGAAAGATATTTGTTCGAGGGCAAGTTAGAGATAGATCCAACCTGCACAATAGGGTATGTAAGTCAGTTCTCCCAACTAGACAAAACGAAAGAAACAACCGTTTTTGAATATATTGGGGAAGAATTTATTCAAATACAAAATGAAATACAATCTCTTTGTACTGAAATGGAAACATCATCGGATATTGAGCCGTTACTCGAAAAGTACCAATTAGCTTTAGACGCGTTTAATGCAATCGGCGGCGATAATTTTGAAAGCAACATTAATAAAAAACTAAATCTAGCAAACCTCATGAAGCTAAAAGATGTTAGGGTATCCGAGCTGAGTGGTGGAGAATTCAAACTTATTCAAGTGATGAAGGAGATGCTTAGTAGCCCCGACTTGATGATTATGGATGAGCCCGATGTATTTTTAGATTTTGAAAACCTAAATGCGCTTAAAAATCTTATTAATTCCCACAAAGGCATACTGCTAGTTGTTACCCACAACCGATATCTATTGAATCATTGTTTCAACAAAATTATTCACCTTGAAAACATGGAGATCCAAGAGTTTGATGGGCGATATATTGAGTATAATTTCTCATTACTTCAGACAAAAATTGAGTTGCAAGAAATCGCAGTCGCTGAACAAGAAGAAATTGAGAGATACGATAACATTATTGATAATCTTAGAGCTATCGCAACTATTAATTCAGAAGCATCTAGAGGGAGAGCGTTAAAAGCTAGAGTTAGATTTCAAGAGAGATTGGAAGCGCGTAGAATTAAAGCGCCATTTGTTGATATTAAGCAACCGAATATTAGTTTTGATATTGATCATGAGATTGAAGACACCATTGTTGTAAATGTCAGTAATTATAGTGTTGCCTTTGATGAGCTGCTGTTAGACAATGTTAGCTTTGAGATAAAATCTACGGATAAAGTAGCCATTATCGGTCCAAACGGTACCGGAAAAACGACTTTACTCCGAGATATCTTTAACAATAATCATGATTCCATTGAAATAAATGCGGATGCTAAAGTGACTTATCTATCTCAGCTTCAAGGCGAAGTGTTAAAGGATTCTAATACAATACTAGAAGAATTCATTGATGCTGGGTTTAGCACTTATGATGAGGTTAGATCGTATATATCACACTATGGCTTTGAAGGAGAAATCGTTAATCAGAAGATAGCATCTTTATCTGGTGGAGAAAAAAATATACTCCAATTGGCTAAAGTTTCTGCTAGTAAGGCAAACGTATTGCTTCTTGACGAACCTACAAGCCATTTAGACACCTATACACAAATCGCGCTGGAAAAAGCCATTGAAGATTATAAAGGTGCGATTCTCATGATATCTCATGATTTCTATTCTGTTGTAAATGGTATGGAATATGTTTTAATCATTAACGATAAGACGATTAGAAAAATGAGCATGCGAAAATTTAGACAGATGATTTATGCTAGTCATTTTGATAGAGACTATTTAGAAACTGAACAAAATAAAAAATCAGTTGAAATGAAAATAGAATTGGCTTTAAAAGATACTGATTTTGAACTTGCAAAAGTATTAGTTGATGAGCTAGAAGAGCTGATTAAGTTGCTTTAAATTACGATCCTCTGATTGAAATGAAGACCCCACAGGAATTAGAAGAGAAGGCACCCGATCGGGTGCCTTCTCTTTCGCTCAATAGATGATATGCTGAACCGTATCATAAGTAGGGCGAAATTTTTTTGGGAAATGCTCGCAGTAGCCTGTATATAGATCATGCCGACCATGGCTTGATCAACTTTTTTGGTTGGTAGTCCGCGGTTCAGTCAGACGTTGCTGAAATCGTGGAAGTTGTCTCCTGCTTTGATTTGATAATCCTCATCTGAGCATGCTGAACAGAGAGACATAAGCAAGGAAAAAGAGAGCGAAAATCCATGATTATCCTTGAAAATTTTGAATTCCAGATACTTTAACAGGGCCGAAAATAGCTGTTTGTGATAAAATGCGTGCAACATCTTCTGGTGACCTATCCATTCCACATTCTAACCAATGTTGAATAAGACCAAGATGAGCTGAACTGATATAAGCTAGTAAATAATCTGGAGGAACGATCACATTATCTTCTTTAAGAAATTGCGAGAATCTAAGAAGCAGGTTGTCCTTAATCACATGTTTTAACTTGTTCTGAAAAGCGGGATTCCCTTTTGGCCCCAATAGAATCTTTATGAATTTAGAATTTTCACCAATAAATTCAAATAACTGTATTGTTAAAGGCAACAAATCATCCACTTTCATTACTTCTTCATCATCATAGTTTGCATTGTGCCAGAAAGTATCTACAATTTTTTTGAGCCCTTCAAAAATCTCTTCTTCACCTTGTTCCAGCAAATCGTATTTATCTTTGTAGTGCTGGTAGAATGTTCCTCTATTAATATCGGCTTTTTCTGTCAGGTCACTAACTGTTATGGCTTCAAATCCTTTTTCCTCCATTAGTAGGGTAAAGGCCTCCATAATCATTCTCCTCGTTCGAATAATTCGACGGTCAGTTTTCTTTAAGATCATTTTTGCACATCCTTATGTATACCTTGAACATTTTCCTGCTTATTGTTGAATAATGAACAATTCCAAAACGATTGGTGATTGTTATTAATACTCTGTTTATTATAATGAACATGTAGAGTGTTAATCAACAATGTGTACATTATTTAACTACTTGTAGAATAGATTTTTTTGAAACTCTATTAAATATATTCACGGGTAAGTATAAGGAGGGGTAATTGTGCTACAGACGCGTAAAATTGCCATTATTGGTGGAACCGGGAGGGTGGGAAAGTATATCGCGAAAAGAGCGGTTGAAAATGGATATCACGTTCGGATGCTCGTGCGTAATCCAGATAATATGATTTTTCGTGACCATCGTATAGAGATTATACAAGGTGATGTGCTGGATGTGATTTCTTTGAGAACGGTGCTCAAAAGCTGCGATATAGTCATGAATACCTTTGGGCAACCTGCAAAAGCAGAGCCGGTATATAGTCAGGTAACAGAACAAATCCTAAATATCATGGATGAATTTGATATTTGTAGATATATTGGTGTCACAGGTGGATCACTCAATGTAACTGGGGATCAAAAGAGCATTAAGAATAAAATCGGTGCGAGATTATTTGCACTGTTCTTTTCTAAGATGATTATAGATAAGAGAAGGGAACTAAAAATATTAGAGAAAAGCCAAGTGGATTGGACGCTTGTACGTCTACCCTTTGTTATGGAGGGTAAAGAAAAGGGGAAAATAAAAGAAAATGAATTAGATATGCCAGGTAATTTCATTACGAATAACGATATCGCCAGTTTTTTAATTCGGCAAATCGATGATAAAAAATACTTAAGAAAAACCCCTCTTATTTCAGGTTAAATATTTAAATTCTGTATAAGCGCCGCGGCGGATTTTTTGCCGATAGACCGTTAAGCTGAACCGTATTTCAAATAACGGCAAGTTTTTTGGGTGACTATGTAAAGTTCGCTTAAGATATTCACTGCCTATACCCCTCATAATTCCAATGATATCCTTATCCTATATCAGATGCGCACCTGATGAATCCTAATTTAAGATGGAAAGGGAGATAAAAAGATGGGTAAGGACAATATCATAAAATCGATGCTTTCTGAAAAGGTTAGTATGACCCCGAATGGATTTGTTGCAGATCAATTAAACCCAGAACAGTTCGTAGATTGCCATGAATTGTTTTTTGACAAGATCTTTGAAATTCATTCTTCCGATATAACGGGAGTAGAGGGCTATGGCGAGTTCAACGAGGAATGTAAAACGGAATATGGGACCTGTAGGGAATTTCTGATCGATACATTCGCAGAAGATAAAGAGGGCTATTGGTATAATTGGAAGGAGATGTTTGAGACAACGGTTCTTGAGCGTGAATTCTTCGAAAAATACTTACAGGAAATGAAGGACAGAATTCCGGATTGTGAAGGAAAACGTTATTTGGTGTATAACAATACGTTCTTCATCAATATGATCACAGATGGCAAGACGACAGTCGGGTTCCCTGACTGGAGCAGATCCGGCATTTGCGATTTCCTTCTCGATTTTGCCATTATGGACTTGAATAAGCCGTACTTGCACATCCCGGAATTGTTGTTCGAGTATTGCAAGAAAAGGGGCATCGTCATACCAAATTTTAAGGAAAGATTCTTATGTATGGCTTATTATAAAGGGATCGACACCTTACGTTGGCATGCATCAATTGATGACACGGAGTCCTGCACGTCCATCATGAAATCCATTAGTGAATTGAAAGATCGAATATACGCCTTATAGTTATGGTGAAGCTATGAAATATGAAAATGCGAGCGATATATTACCTGAGGAACTGCTGAAAGAAATCCAGAAATACGCAGGAGGGAAGCTTCTTTATATTCCCGCCGGGGAGGAAAAAAGGGCTTGGGGCGAAACGTCCGGCTACCGAGAACAACTGCAGAAGCGCAATCGAATGATTCGCAATAAGTACGCCCATGGGCTCACGGTTTCGGAACTTGCGGACGAATACTTCTTATCTTTGGATTCCATTAAGAAAATTATATATTCAAAAAATAATGGTGAGTATTTAACTTATTCTCCGACACTAGAATCTGCTGTACACTATGCGAATGCCGGGATGATCGAAGAGTGGATCCAATGCTATTTGCTGCTTACCCGAAAAGCTGCACCCACTGTACATGATCTCATGAATGAAGACTTTCTCTATTTGGGAATCGTTAAGTTTCCATTGCGTCTCATCCGGCTCGAAGAATACGATATCAGGGAGAACCTTGCAGACGAGAGTGAAGATGATGTATCCGCGCCCCCACCGCTTCTTATTGAATATGGGGAAGGGAAGTTTTATTGCACCGCACAACAAGAGTTGTTGGCTTCCTTAAAACAACGCAAAATAAATGCTTATCCCACCGTCATCGTTTTGAAAGGAAATGCTGAGTATAAAAGTTTCATGAAATACTACGGAAACAAATTTATTTATGTCGATAAAATATGAGTTGATTAATGGGCCATCCCGCAAAGGATGGCCTTAAAACTTGCCGTTACAGACAGTGCGGAGAACCGTATCATAAGTGATGGCGAAAAAATGTCGGCGATATGGATTTAAAACATTATCTAATCAGCCCATTGTATGGAGAACATAAAGGGGTCCGCCCATCTCAAAATAGACAGTATATTGACTAATTAAAAATATCTGATACGATTAATAAAGACAATATATTGTCTAATGAGGAAGAGGAGAAGGATTCATGGATAATTACAGAGAGTTATTTTTAATGCAACAAGTATACGCGACTTTATTCTCTCTTACCAACAAGATTCAGGGTAAAGGGGATAGCTACATGGATCATTTGACATCTAGACAGTTTATGGCAATGATGGCCGTTGCGCATTTATCCGAAGAGGAAACGTCGTTGAACAATGTTGCAAGAAAGTTAGGTTCCACCAAGCAGAGTGTGAAACAGATGGTCATCATTTTGGAGAATAAGGGTTATGTCAAAGTTGTATCTAGTAGTAAGGATAAACGGGCCGTCAATATTTCGATTACGGATTCTGGGAAACAAGCTCTTCTTGAGGACTCTAAAAACGGCATACTTTTCTTGGCAGAACTTTTTACGGAGTTCTCGACAGAGGAAATGGAAACATTCTGGGGCCTATTAAAGAAGCTGTACCGCTTTGACGGCGAGCAGCAAGATGGATTTGAAGAAGAGAGTAGGCTGGAAGTAACTGGGGACCAAAGAGACACCCAGATGAAGGCGCTGAAGGAGTTTGATAAACGAAGGAGCTATCGAGGAGTGGAGAATAGCCATGAAGAATACACGGCTGATTAATGTTGAAGAATACGCACCGATCAATGGAATTAATCAATACTTGTATCACTTGGGAACTAGCTATGATAACCCTGTAATGCTGTTTTTGCATGGAGGACCAGGTTCGGCTGAATCTTTGTTTACGAGGGTGTTCCAGGGAAAATGGGAGGACATCTATACGGTTGTTCATTGGGACCAGCGCGGGACAGGGAAAACATTAATTAGAAATCCAGATAAACTTCCAACAATTGATTTGGTACTGCAGGATTTGTTCGAAGTCATCCAACACTTGAAGAAGAAATATAACAAGCAAAAGATCGTCCTTATCGGTCATTCTTGGGGAAGTGTATTGGGCTCCGTGTTTATTCGGAAGTATCCTGAAGAGATAGCCTATTATATAGGCGTCGCGCAGGTTATTGATATGCTGGAAAATGAGAGAGTCGGGTATAACAAAGTTAAAGAACTGATTGAGCAAGCTGGTGATATCAAATCAATGAAGAAGCTGGAGTCCATCGGTGAATATCCTGGCAATCGAGTTTTATTTAACAAGGAATTTTTGAAAAAAGTTGAAGTGGTAAGAAAGCTCCAAGGAAAGTATGGAATAGGCATTAAGCTAGACCTTTCGACGTGGATAACGGTATTCAAGAGCCCTATTTTCAAGTTTTCAGATATTATTGCGTTCATGAAGATTTTTCGGGCAAATGCCAAACTACATGAATTTCTAGGTGATTTCAATCTCCGTACGGATGACGCAAATTATGAAGTTCCCATCTATTATATTTTGGGTGATAATGATTGGCAGGCTCCTTATGTCATTGCCCAAAGGTATTTTGAGGAGATCGAAGCTCCAAACAAAGGGATATTTATCATTCCTAATGCTGGACATATGACCATGATGGAACAGCCTGATCTGTTCTTTAATGCACTGCTGGAAATAAACAAGATAGAAGAAATCATGATTTGAAGAGTTGCGGAAATTGGAGTCGGGCGATCGACTCTATTTTTGTATACATGTGCTCCTTTCGCCTTTTCGCCGATAGCCCCGTTAAGCTGAACCGTATCATAAATAGGACGAAATTTTGAGTATTTAAATACCGTTCAAAGGGAGTTTTTGACTCTGCAAAAATGGCAGGTAAATACTCCTTTAGTAGTTTTGAAACCAAAGATTGCGATATCCCCAATCGAAGAGCAATTTCCTTTTGTTTAAGACCTTGCTCTCTTAACTGCTTCACCTCGTCTTTAGATTTTTTGTCTAGTTGGTCATAAGTAGACATTGTCCTTGTTTCCTTCTTTCCTGCACCAAGCCCGGAACGCTTCACCTATATTTTTATGGAGCACACGATCGGCAGGGGTTCCTTTAACAATGATTTCTTCTACGAACGTTTCGACAGGATTAATTTCTTCCTTATATGATCCTAATATCTCATCTGCTGCTTTTGATGGAGTGAAAACGTAACCGTTGTCTTTCAAATGACGCAGTCCAAATAAAGAAAAATTTAGTATACCTGGAAATTGTTGCAGCAGCAGATCATCAATAGGTGCATTAGCCGGGTGTGGCATTTTTATTGTTCATTTAGGTTGACAATGATAATCGTTATCAATAATGTAAAGATAGACGAGAGTCCTCATGCCCATCTTTCCGCATTCCAGCGGCAGATTTTTGATTGATTCCGAGTTTACACAGCCCAGTTAAAGGAGGAGATTCGGATTATGGCGGCTATTAGATTGATTTATGGTAGCATGACGAGCAATATAGAACAAATGGCTCAAGCTATAAGCTACGCAAAGCGGAATTGCTCCTCACCTGACAACTGGAACAGCAGCTTGTTGAATCGTATGTACTGCTTGTGGTCAAGAGCTGCACAGGATGTACAACGATCATCTCAGGATTACCAGTAAACTACGATTGAAATGAGGTATGCAATGTGAAAATCGACGTAAATCAGTTAGCAGAGCATTTTGCACACACTCCTTTTCAAGTAGAAGGAGTATATCGATATGCTAGAAATCCAGGTGTCCCTTACGCTGACTATACAGATTCTTTTCCTGGATTTGTGTTTCCACTTACAGGGAAGATACAATTTCAATTTAATGGCACGCCTTATATCTTTTCACCAGGAAAAGTTGTGCATGGGGGTGCAAAAATGAAACTAGATCAAAAAATGTTCGGTATAACTAACTGGGAATATATTCTTGTTCAATACCGGATATGTAATTCAGAACTAGAAGAGTCAAGCTTGTCTCATCAGCATTTTGAATTATCAACAGGACAATCTCCTCGTCTTATCGATTTAATTATGCGTCTTTGGCATGTGTATAATCAGCGTGGGGGCATTTCGATGTTTCAGACTGAAATGCTGTTTCGCGAAGTACTGAATGAGACCTTATTATGTGTTGTTAATAGGGAAGATAGCTGTGAAACAACGCATACTTTATTCGAACGGGTATCTAATTATATTCATGAATACTATGATCAAAGCCTTACAATCGCATCGCTTGCAGAACAACATAACGTTAATCGAAATCGACTTTCTTACATATTTAGAAGACATGCAGGTATGGGACCAGCAGAATATTTATTAAAATATCGTATAAACGCGGCGCAAGAAATGCTATTTACAAGTGATGCGCCTGTACAACAAATTGCGCAAACGGTTGGAATGGCTGACCCCTTTTATTTTAGTAGAGTGTTCAAGAAACAATGTGGCATTTCTCCTACTGAATATCGAGAGAAGTTCATCAATAATCCATGCTAATTTCAACATGCATCCATTCTAATCTAAAAATTACTTTACTATAATAATGGTTAACTAAAGGAACCATTATGTTGGAGGAATTTCGGATGCAAAAGATTAAAGGACTGCTAGTCTCAATGCTATTATTAGCAGGCATACTAGCAGGTTGTAATGAAGCACCTGCTGAAAATAAAGGATCAACTAAAGAAGGCACATCTACATCAGCAGTTAATGTAGATGCAACTGATTGGCCGAGAACATTTAAGGATGCCTTAGGTAAAGAAATTGTTATCAAGAAAAAACCAGAAAAAATAGCCTCACTATGGTATTTTTATCCTGAAATATTAGTTGCATTAGGTGAGCCACCTGCTGCTTCGACTGAAAAAGAGTATCTATCTTCTTTATCTTATTTAAAAGGAAAGCTGGATTCAGCTGAAGAATTAGGCGATAAAGTGTCTCCTAGTATTGAAAAAGTTTTATCTATTCAGCCTGATTTTATTTTAGCAACAGAGCATCATGAAGCAGTGTATGATTCACTAGATAAAATTGCGCCAGTCATTACGTTAAAATACAAGGACATCTATGAAGATTGGCAATATGGACTCCGTACAGTAGCCGAGATTATTGGAAAAGAAGACGAAGCAGAAAAAGTAATTGATAAAATGATGAAAGAAATCACAACTGGGCGTGAAGTATTAAAGTCGATGGAAGGAGAGACAGTAGCACTTATATTGTCTTGGGATGGAAAAACTTTTAATGTTCTAGGTGAAGGAAATCCGGTCTATAAAATTGCGTTTGATAAAGAAAAGGGACTGGGGCTTACACCAGATGATACATATACAGGCGCTAATAATGAATTTACTACGTTTGAAGGAATGTCAACTGTTCAAGCAGACCATATTTTCCTTATAGGTGACATTACAAAAGAGGAAAAATTAATGAATGGCTTAAAAGAAAGTAATGTATGGAATGCTATGAATGCCGTAAAGAAAGGCAATGTCTATTTAATGGATAATTCCGCTATTACTGGTGGGCCATTAGCTACTGAATACGCTATGCAAAATATATTAACTGCCTTGCGTAAGTAGATAATGGTTAGCTCTTGCCTGTTCACTGTAACGGTAGCTTGAAGGACAAAAAATAAGGAGTGATTACTATCCAATACCAAGCGATTAATCTAAATGAGAAACTATCTGAACTTAACGATCTTTGGTCTCTGAAAGTCATTGGTGAAATGAATGACTATCAATTTAAACTCATTAAGATTGCCGGGGAGTTTGAATGGCATAGTCATGAAGAGACCGATAAGGTATTTATGGTGATCGAAGGGGAGATGATCATTGATTTTCGTGATGGTCAGGTTAAAATCTCCAAGGGTGAGATGATTGTTCTCCCGAAGGGGATCGAGATGAAGCCTTCCGCCGAAAAGGAATGCCATATCATGTTGGTGGAGCCTAGAAGCATAGTAAACAATGACGGTACTGAGTCCGAATTAACTGCAGCCAATGATACTTGGATCTAGTGTTTGTTACTAGTACGAACTCAATGTATGAGAAAATGGTTCACTTGACATTCCCACGGCTAAAGCCGCAAGGTCACTAACGTGACTGGGATTCTTGGGTAGTTACCGTCCTCAATCCATTTCTTAAAAGCAACAGGAGAAAAACGATTCTTTTCTCCTGCTGTTATGTGTCATTTATGATTCCTTTCAAGGAAGAATCCCGCAAAGAAAACAATTAAACTAATCAGAGTACCGATAAATGTCCAAGTCATTACAGAAGTATCTTCGGCGGGACTATATGTTACAACGTAAATTACTGCAGTTACAGTATAAATAATTGATGTCACAACCTGAGTAACATGATTGATTTTAAGAAATAGTCTTACCTTCCTAGCATCCATTTTCACGAATAGCAAACCGATTGCATCAAAAATACACAATATTCCAACTGCCAAAAGTATAATGGCGACAATTTGAGGATACATTTTATCATTAATTATTCCAAATAATACATTGAAACCACTAGGATTTGTAGTTATTGTTCCTGTTGTTATTGAAGCAAATGGAAAGGCTAAAGTAAGTATTGTCACAAGCGAGAGCAAAAGTGCGACATTTGTATTAAAGACTACAAGTTTGTTTTTGTTTTTTTTCAAATTAGATCACTCCAGTTTAAGTTGTGATAGATCTAAGTCCGGTTAAAATTGTTTCCGAAAGGGTAGAGGTTCCTCCACCCTATATACGAAAAATGGACTCTCAAAATATTGAGGGTCTTTATTTTATTTCTGTAATGTCTACTTATGGTACATCTGATCACCTTTCAAGAAAAGTCGTTTCTGTTCGCAGGTAAATAGACGGTAAATGTCGTGCCTGTACCCGGTTGACTAGCGACACGAATGAAGCCGCCGTGGGCTTTGACAAAGTGATGGGTAATAGACAGTCCGAGTCCCGTTCCGCCCGAATGCCGCGAACGGGCTTCTTCCACCCGATAAAAACGATCGAATAGGTGTGCAAGATCTTCCGCCGGAATGCCGATGCCAGTGTCGGCTATGGAAACACTCGCAAAGACCGCATCCGACACAACAACTTGGTCTTCTATTTCAACGGATATCGTTCCTCCGCCGGGCGTATAACGGATCGCATTGGTTAGCAAATTAATGAAAACCTGCGTGATCCGTCTCACATCGGCCAACACCATTACCGGCCTTGTTCTCGAAGAAAGCTGGACTTCCAGTCCGAATTCTTCCGCTTCATGCATCACGTCTTCAACGATCTGTTCGAGCCGTGCCGTCAGATCGAGCATCTGACGGTCGAGCGATAAACGGCCCGCCTCAGCAAGGGACAAGACATGAAGATCCTCCACCAGTAGGCTCAGACGGATAACTTCATCATGAAGTCGAAGAAGCATTTCCGGAGGGATGTCATGTCCGTCCTGCTGGGCATTTTCCAGTTTGAGCTGCATGATGGATAGCGGTGTGCGGAGCTCGTGAGCGACATCGGCCACCAATCGCCTGCGGGCATCCTCGGCTTCTCGGAGCCGAAGCGTCATATCGTTGAATGTTTGGATCACTTTACCGTATTCGTCTCTCGTTTGTACAGGAACATTTACATCCAGATCCCCTTGCGCAACGCGTTCGATGGCTACAACGAGTTTTCTAAGCGGAAGTGTCAACACCCCCGAAATCCATAAACTGAAAAATAATCCGATCGCTACGATAAAAATCCCTTTTCCAAATCCGATCAGCTTCATCTTACCCATCATATATGTTTTCATGATCTCGATTTGTTCGTCAGGTGCGGCGTTCAAGTAAGCTTCATTGATTTTGTCCTTGTGAAATTGATCAAACAAGAAGTTCATGTAAAACTGATTGATCAGGGAATGAGTGATGCCGATGATTAAAACGAGGAGTCCCATATAGGCGAATATTTTTTGGCGGACTGTCATGGTTGTTCACCGAAGCGATACCCAAAACCGTATACGGTTTGAATATATCGAGGTTTGGTCGCATCATCCTCTAATTTTCGGCGGAGATTGCGGATATGGGAATCCATTGTCCGATCATATCCGATGTACTCATCCGTCAGAGCAGTCTTTAATAATTGCAATCGGCTGAAGACGATTCCTGGCCGCGACGCCAATGTATACAAAATTTTAAATTCGGTCGGTGTCAGCGCGATTTCCTCACCGTCTTTGAATACCTGACATTTGGCCTCGGAGATGGTCAAGTTATCCAACTTCAATAGCTTCGGCTGATCATCCGGCCCCCGCAGTCGGCGAAGCACGGCTCGAATCCGCGATGCGAGCTCGCGCAAGCTGAAAGGCTTAGTCAAATAATCGTCTGCGCCGATTTCCAGACCGACGATTTTATCCGATTCATCCAATCTGGCCGTAGCCATAATAATGCCGCAATGCGATGTTTGTCTTAATTCGCGGCATACATCGATACCGCTTTTCTCAGGGAGCATCCAATCTAGCACGACAAGATCAGGTTGCTCCGACCGCGCAACTGCAAGCGCTTCCTTACCGGTTCGGGCTAACAATACGTGGAATCCTTCCCGCTGCAAGAATGTCTGCATCTCATCCAGCAGGTCCGGTTCATCCTCCACAAGCAACAATTTGATCTCCAAAGTCAGTCCCTTCTTCCCGCTTAGTTTGAAACCATTATACCCTGATATTTGGGGAGAGTGACGAAGTCCTCGCAAAAAGAGTGAGATCTGCATATGATCTCGACATTTGTTTTGTAAACTGAGTGGGAAAGAAGGGGGGAATGGTTGAGTATGATGAAAACAATCTGGCATTAGAAGCCATTACACATGATACCAATGGGAGGAATGGTTATGAAAATTACAGTCATTGGTTCCACGGGACGAACGGGTATGCATGTTCTCGAACAAGGTGTTCGTCGAGGACATGAACTGACTGCATTTACACGAAGACCGCAATTATTGGCAAATTTCAACGGTTTAAAAAACGTAGTGACAGGGGACGGCCTTCATTTATCTGATATAAAAAAAGCCATAGATAAGCAGGATGCCATCATTGCCATTGTAGGAGATAGAAGCACCCCGATTGCGACCGATATTACTGGAACAATCATTCAAGCTATGTATGAGTCAGATGTACATCGCATTGTGTGTGTGAGTTCTTACTTACTTGGATCAACGCGTCCAAGAGTGATAACCCCTCTTTTCCAATGGTTATTGCGTCATTCTTTGGTGGATCGGTTATCTGCGGATCAATTAATCCTATCCAGTAAGACGGAATGGACGATTGTTCGTGCTACGAGATTGCTTGATAAACCAGCAACCGGCAACGTGCGTCGGCTAAAAGCAGGGCATGAATTCGAAATCGGTCCATACGAGATTTGTAGGGCAGACCTCGCGACCGTCCTTCTTGATATCGTAGAAAGTAAAGCCGACAGCAAGTCTATTATCAACGTCACTTGGGGGAAAAGAAGATGAACAATCAAGCGATTACCAGAATGCAACTGGTTTTTAAATGGATGGCATGGATCTGTGCGATTGGCATTTTGCTTCAGGTGTTTCTCGCTGGTCTATCCTTATTCTGGGAAAGTTCCTACTGGGCAAGTCATCGGGCCTTTTCCCGAGTGGTCACCATTCTGCAGTTGCTAATGCTCGTGACTTCCTTCATTGCCCGACTTCCTGTCTCCATTCGCCTGCGTAGTGCAGGGCTGGTTGGCATGATCATCTTAATGACAGTTACCGCCAATTTATCTTCGGGAGTTGCCTATTTATCGGCGCTTCACCCGGTAATCGCAGTCGTATTGTTCTTGGAAACGGTGTCCATCGCCCGAAAGCCGGTTGGCTAAAATCGAGAAATGGGGAGATATCGCAATGAAGAAGGATATTGGAATTGAAAAATGGGTGGCCGGTCCAATAACCCGATGGGTTACCTTGCTTGTTTGGATTGTTGCAGTGGGGCTGTTAAGCACGCTGCTGCCCTCCATTAACAAAGAAGTCGTAAACAACGTTCCCCCTCTGGGTGACTTCAAGCCTTCCATGCAAGCGGGTGTATTGGCTGCTAATGAATTCTCGAATGCCGATGACATTCCCGCACTTATCGTGTGGCAACGCCAGGGCGGATTAACGGACGCGGACTTGCAGAAGATTCAGGCACTCATGAAGACGCTGACGACAAATCCTGTGCAGTATCAGACGTTCGTACCACCCTTGCACCAAACATCTTTGCAGGCATTGAAAACGAAGCTCTCGGAGGATGGTAGTGCAATGGTCACACCATTACTTTTTAACAAACAGGCAGATGGAGTACAACTGGAAGAAAGCATGACCAAGGTCAAGGAAGAGGCAGCCGTGTTGTTCGGCTTAGATCCGTTCTATGTTGCCATTGATTCACCAAACAACCTCCATGCTAGAGTCACCGGTCCAGTCGGCATCCAGGTTGACGCCGTCGGATTATTCGGAAAAGCCGACAAACCGCTGCTTATCGGTACCGTGCTGCTCGTACTGGTATTACTCTTGCTTATCTACCGTTCACCGATTCTGGCGCTCATTCCGCTCGTCGCTGTCGGCTTCGCTTATCTTGTCATCAGTCCGATCCTAGGCTGGATGGCGCATGAAGGCTGGATTACGGTGGAATCTCAAGGGAAAAATATTATGTCGGTTTTATTGTTCGGCGCCGGAACAGATTATTGCCTGTTCCTCATCTCTCGGTTCCGTCAACTGCTGAAGATCGAATCTGACAAAGGCAAGGCGTTGCGTGAAGCCTTATCCGGTTCATCCGGTGCGATCGCGATGAGCGGCTTCACTGTCGTCCTTGCGCTCATTGCGCTGCTTGCCGCGGAATACGGCCCGTACCAACGATTCGCTGCTCCATTCAGTATCGCTATCCTCATTATGGGGTTGGCCAGCTTGACATTGGTCCCTGCAATGTTGGCCATTCTGGGTCGTGCTGCTTTCTGGCCATTCGTTCCCCGGACGACGGCCATGCAAGTTGATCGCGCTAAGCTTAAGGGGCGTTCCGCGCCAATTTTGTCGGTATCCTCCCGCAACCGTGTCGGTTCGCTTGTCGTACGGCGGCCATGGTTGATCATGATCACTGCCATCATCATACTTGGCGGACTGGCATTATTCACGACCCAAATTCAATTTACCTACGACAGGCTATCCTCCTTTCCCAAGGACATGGCTTCCCGAGAAGGATTCGCTGTCATAGGCGAGCAATTCTCGTCTGGCGAATTGGCTCCAGTTAAAGTAATGGTCGATACCTATGGGAAGGAGCTGGATGTCGGGAATACTATAGCTTCACTTCCTTATGTTAAGCATGTATCCGAGCCGCAGACCGGGAAGTCGAACTCCGAAATCTTGGCTTACGACGTACAGCTCAACATGAACCCTTATTCAACGGAAGCGATGGATCTCATCCCGGAAATTCGTCAAGTTGCCGAGAAAGCACTCTTACAGATCGGTGTCTCCGATGCTGCGGATCATGTATGGATTTCCGGACAGACAGCTGAGCAATACGACACGAAAGTAACAGGCGAGCGGGATATGCGCATCATCTTTCCCATCATAATTGGATTGATTTCGCTGCTTTTGTTTGCCTATCTTCGCTCTTTGATTGCTACAGTATACCTCATTCTAACCGTCATCCTATCGTATTTATCGGCGCTGGGATTAGGATGGTTGGTCATTCACTACATCTTCGGGGCGGATGCGATCCAGGGAGGCATACTGCTATACACATTCGTGTTTATTGTCGCGCTAGGCGAGGATTATAATATCTTTATGATTTCTAGTATTTGGCAGAAGATCAAGCATATGTCTTTGAAGCATGCGATCCAAGAAGGCGTAAGGGAGACGGGAGTAGTCATTACATCGGCAGGTCTTATTCTTGCGGGTACGTTCGCTGTTCTGGCCACGATGCCGGTTCAATTGCTTATGCAGGTCGGAGTTATTGTAGCGATCGGAGTACTGCTCGATACGTTCATCGTCCGTCCTTTTCTGGTGCCAGCTATTACGCTGCTGCTAGGCAAATGGGCTTTCTGGCCCGGTCGTCCTTGAAAACGGACCGCAAAGGTGATTAGCATTTTTCTACCCGTCCCCTACAAGGCAGGTGCCGTTACCAGGACAAGTGTCCCGACATAGGAATAAGCAGATGAGAACAGCTTACTCCATGAACGAGGATGGTGGACATTCGATGGCACAAAACCGGAAAAAGGCAGGTACCCGATTGACCGGAAGGATCGTGTTGCCGGGCAACCCGTCATACAATGCGGCTAGAATGGAGTTCAACAGGCGCTTTTCCAAGTTTCCACGGGTCATCGTTTTTTGCAGACGAACGCAGGATGTGATCAACGCAGTCAAATGGGCTCGTGAGCGGGGCGTACGGCTGCGAGCGCGCAGCGGGCGGCACAGCTATGAAGGATTTTCGGCTGTCAATGGCGGGGTTATTATCGATGTGAGCGAGATGAATAAGGCTAAGGTGAACCGCAAGAATATGGTGGCCCATATACAGACGGGCAATCCGCTTGCTCGCGTGTACAGGAAGCTCTGGAATAAGCGCGTGACACTACCGGCTGGAACTGCACCCGATGTGGGGATTGCCGGACTTACTCTGGGAGGCGGAATTGGACTGTTGTCGCGCAAATATGGGCTTACCTGCGATAACCTGAAACAGGTAAAGATGGTCGTAACCTCAGGACGGTATGGGGCGAAGACGATCGTAGCAAACAAGAAGAAACATGCCGATCTGCTCTGGGCATCACGTGGCGGTGGGGGAGGGAACTTTGGCATTGCTACAGCGTATACGTTTCGGGTACGGCCCATCTCAACAGTCTCCATCTACAGCATTACCTGGAAATGGCGCGATCTGGGGAAGGTATTCCCGGCTTGGCAGCGCTGGGCACCTTCTGTCACGAACCGCTTAACCTCAACCATCGAGGTGGCTGCCAAGCAGGTGGGAACCATCGTGTCTACCGGGCAATTGCTGGGAGGTGCAGAGGAGCTGCTGCGATTGATTAGACCGTTGCTACAAGTAGGAACTCCGGTAAAAGTGATGGTGCGGACAGTGCCTTTTATCGAAGCGACCAATTTTTTTGCCGCAGCGGACCTCAATCTGGAGCCGAAGTTTAAAATTACCGGGGCTTACGGGTTTAAGCCTTTGCCTCGCAAAGGCGTACGGATGATTCGTGATTTCCTGTCCAAAGCGCCCAACAGGCATGCTACCGTGTGGTGTCAAAGCTTGGGTGGTGCAGGAAGCGCGGTGAGCCGGGTATCCCCGACTGCAACGGCCTATCCTCATCGGAAGGCAGAGACGATCTATGAGCTGTCGGCGCGATGGAGGAACGACGGCGAGCAGCAGCGGAATATTCAGTGGGTGAAAAGGTTCCGCAAAGCGCTACGTCCCTTTGTTATTGGGGATTATGTGAACTTTCCCGATTTGCAGATCAAGAACTGGCCTAAGGCGTATTATGGTGTGAACATTGCCAGATTGAAGCGGGTGAAACGAAAATACGATCCCCATAATGTATTTCGTTTTGCCCAGAGTATTCCGGTGGGGAGCAGGTGAGCAAGCGGTTCCAGTCAAGCTGAGCTTGCTCACCAGGATCTGTTTCGAATCGTACTGTTCTTGCGGGGAAGTGAGATGTTTCCGATGATGCCAAATTATCAGTACCGAGACGATTTAACAGGTTGTCATGTTTAGACAAAATTAAGCGGTCTTGGTCCTGATTTCATGGGATTAAGGCCGTTTTATGATATATTCAAGTTAAGACGGCTTAATCACTAACGACAAACCATTAAAAGGGAAGTGCGAATAATGAATCTAGAAATGGTCATGCAAGAGCTTGAAGCTCTCGGCAAGGAACGTACCAAGAAGATATACCAATCCAATGGCGCGCATGAACCGCTTTTTGGCGTGGCTACAGGCGGGATGAAGCCCATCTTCAGGAAAATAAAACGCAATCAACCATTGGCCGAGCAGCTCTATGTTACAGGGAATTACGACGCTATGTACTTTGCCGGGGTGATCGCGGATCCTAAAGCAATGTCTGAGGCGGATTTCGATCGGTGGATAGATAGAGCTTATTTTTATATGCTGTCGGATTATGTGGTGGCAGTAACTTTAGCAGAAACGGATATTGCGCAAGAAGTTGCCGATAAATGGATTGCAAGCGATATAGAGCTAAAAATGTCGGCGGGCTGGAGCTGCTACTGCTGGCTACTCGGGAATCGTCCGGACAGTGAATTTTCCGAAGAAAAACTTGCCGATATGTTGGAACTTGTAAAAAATACGATTCATGATGCCCCTGAACGTACGAAATACGCAATGAACAATTTCATGTACACTGTGGGAGTATCCTATCTGCCACTCCATGATAAGGCGGTCACGATCGCGAAGGAAGTAGGCCCGGTGGAAGTCAATCGCGATATCGCAAAAAGCAAGTTTTTGAACGCTTCCGTAAATATTCAAAAGGCGGCAGATAAAGGACAGCTCGGCTTCAAACGAAAATATGTAAGGTGTTAGTCAATATATCTTGAATGATTAAATAGGGCGAATGAATTGGCCTCATTTCCCAAAGAGCACCCGTTTGTTATGCATGAGTTTTCTCCAATTTTATTTCGTGGTTGTAAAATAGGATTCCCCTAGAAGTTCCTTCACTTGATAACTGCTTGGTGACAGTTCTTTTTCAACAAAAGCGTTGATTTCCGACTTTTCAATATCATACATAACTTCAATTTCTTTAGAAAATAATAGCTTTTCTTTTTCAAGCAGGTTTGAAAGGGATGGTTGTTGTTTTGGTTGTATTTCTTCCGTATTTAGAATTTGCTGTAGGCCCTCAACATAGGACTCCAACGGACGACTACCCACGATTTTCAATCCTTTATTTTCCTCGTTGATCATAATGATGGTCGGGAAACCTCTAACCCCAAGGCTTCTAGCGAGACTAAAATCTTCATTCAATAATTGTTGGCCGGTTTGTTGTTCGGCATCCCTGACAATAGCTTCTCCATCAAGTCCAAGCTGATTTACGATGTCTATCATGATGGATTCATCGGCGATATTTTGATTAAATGCGAACAGAGCTTCTCGTGATCGTCTTAAGTAATCATAGGCTAATGCATCGTTATGATTTTTCTGAATCACTTTAAATACACGAGAAGGCGGATAAGAGGATTGGACCGGATTATCGAGCATCAATGAACCGTCAATCGGCATGCGCGAATATTCTCCAACCTCTCTCCAGTGGCCGAAGACGTCAGCAGGTCCTGATATTCCGTTACGTGGGTCGACAGGCTCATCACTCCATTTTTCCAGCAACCCGCCCATTACCGTATGAAAGTTGAAATAATGTCCATACTGCTCTTTAAATCGACGAAGAACGGGTTCAAGCGCCCAGCAGTGAGAGCAAATAGGATCCGTTACATAATACAATTCAATGGATTTTTGAGGTTGATTAAAATCAATCATCTCCATTTCTTCCTCCCCAGCTACGCCACATACACCGGTTTCTAAATCACAAATCATATGATTATCGTTCGCCATTCGTTTATCCTCATTTACCATGATTGTTGCCTCCTTGTAGTAGTTGTTTTCCCATCATTCTAACCATAATCAATCGAGCAGAACACCAATAGATCATTCGATTTGTCGTTTATGCAACACATTGATACAATTGTTTAAAAAGTTGGAGGGACATGATATGACGCAATCAAAGACAGATCCCCGAGTTTTACGAACTCGTAAGTTAATCATGGACTCTTTTATTGAACTTTCAGGTAAAAAAGAATTCAAGGATATTACCGTTAAGGATATTACATCAGAGGCTAAGATTAATCGTGCAACGTTCTATTATCACTTTGAAGATATATATGACTTGCTCGACAAGATATTATCGGAAGTATTATTGATTAATTTGAACGCCATCGATTTCGAGAAAAGCGAACTAAATGAAGCATCGATTATTGATATCTTCGTGGCCATAACGGATTTTCAGAGAGCGTTATCCAATCGGTGTCATAGAGGATACGATGAGACCATAGCCCGCATTATTAGGGAGCAACTTGAAATCATTTTCTATGGAATGTTACGAAAACAACATACAACAGAAGAGGATGAATCCCTAAAAATTACAGCTGTCATTTTAAGTTGGGGCGTTTATGGCGCTTCTGTGGAGTGGAGGAGAAATTGTAAGGAATCATCGCCGGAAGCATTTATTAAGTCGGCCATTCCTTTTCTGATGTCTGGGATTGAACACGTGTGAGGTTTTATAATTTCGAAACTAAGATGAAGAATGAATTTAATCCAATCATAAGGATGATCTGCATATGAAAATTTTATTAGTCGAAGATGATAAGACGATCGCGTCGGGACTGGAATATTCGTTGCAGCAAGATGGTTATCCAACCGTTCTCTGCTATGATGTCGCCTCAGCCAAAAAGGCGCTCGCAGATGACATCGACCAGTTCGCTTTATGCTTGTTCGATTTACAGCTTCCGGATGGAAGCGGCTATGAATTGTGCAAGATGGTGAAGGAGCGGCGAGACATTCCGGTCATCTTCTTAACGGTGATCGACGATGAGGTCAATGTCGTGATGGGGCTCGACATGGGAGCCGACGATTACATTACCAAACCTTTTCGAGTTCGTGAGCTGCTGTCCCGAATCAAGTCCGTCTTGCGGAGATACCAGAAGCCGTCCCAAGCCAGAGCGATCATCGACATCGACCATGTCCGAATCAATACGCTGGAAGGCAAAGTGCATAAAAACGGCGCCGAAATTTCGCTCACCGCCTTGGAATATCGCTTATTGCTGATCTTCGGCAACCACGTTGGACAAGTCCTCACAAGGAATCAGCTCTTAGAGCAAATCTGGGATGTGGCCGGCGACTTCGTGAACGACAATACGTTAACGGTGTATATCAAAAGGCTGAGGGAAAAGCTGGAGGATGATCCAGGGCATCCGACATTGATCAAAACGGTACGCGGTTTAGGCTATAAGGTTGGTGATTAGATGTTGCGTAATCGAGAAATTCAACTATTATTGCTCCTCATGGGCTTGATTAGCTTAGCGGCGCTCGTTGCCGCTGCTTTCATTTCGATTGTCGCCGCGGTGCTCGTATTCATTCTATCCATTCTGCTCATTGGCAGCAGTTTGTTATTCACCAGATGGAGATATCGCGAGCTAGCGAAGCTGTCCGTCTATTTACGGAAAATTAGCAACGGCGATGATTCCCTCGACGTTCGCGATAACCAAGAAGGCGAGCTGAGCATTTTAAAAAATGATATTTACAAAGTGACGCTCATGCTATCGGAGCACCGGTCGCTATTGCAGCGGGACAAAACTCAACTGACGGATGCCATCTCCGATATTTCGCATCAGCTCAAGACCCCGCTTACCTCCATGACGATGATGGCGGATTTATTAAGCGCCCCTGACCTGCCTCTGGATAAAAGAACGGAGTTCACCCATCATATTCGCGTCCAGCTTGATCGCATCGATTGGCTGGTTTCTTCCTTACTAAAGTTATCGAAAATTGACGCGAAGACCATCCCATTCAAAAAAGATCGAATACCCGTGACAAACCTGATCCAAAAGGCATTAGAGCCGGTGATGATTCCGATGGACATTAAGGGACAGACGGTTTCCATCGCGGGCGATGACGACGTCTCTTTTGTCGGCGACTTCAATTGGACGGCCGAAGCGGTCATCAATATATTGAAGAACGGCGTAGAGCATACGCCTGAAGGAGGAGCGATCACCATCGCATATTCCGAAAACGCGTTATTTACGGAAATCGTCATTGCCGACAACGGCAAAGGCATTCCGAAAGAAGATTTGCCTTATATTTTCAAACGTTTTTACAAAGGAAAGAACGCCGGCGAAGGAAGCATCGGCATAGGACTTGCAATGGCTCACAGCATCATTGCCAGCCAGAACGGCGTGATCGATGTAACGAGCGACGGCGGAAAGGGTACGCAGTTTCGGATTAAATTTTATAAGCAAGTGATTTAACGGCAAGCCGTAAGTGACTGAATTGTCACCTCCATCGTCACCGGAAAGTCATTTTAGACAGATAAAATGATATTCATCAGCTAAGCGATGGAGGTAAGACAATGCAATTGAAGCAACACCGAAAGATGATTTTGGCTATAACCATATCGTATACCCTTTTGATTCTTTATTTTCTGTTTTTCGCTTTCGGCAGAGTAGATAAGGTAGATCAAATCACCGAGTACACCTTTATTTTTTTGCCGGACGGTTTCTTTAGGCTGCCAGGTCTATCCGATCTTCTACATCCTACGCTGATGGATTTAGTGGGTTTCGGGAACATCACAGCCTTCATCCCTTTTGGCATCTTGATTCCGTTGTTATATCGGACCAACTTTATTCGATTTATGACATTGTTCACCCTGTCCATTCTCGTGCTGGAGACGATCCAGGCACTAACGTTCCTCGGCAGCTTCGATATAAATGACGTCATACAGAACGCATCGGGCGCAGCCATCGGATTCGGGGCGTTTAAGCTTGGCTTTCGTATGAAAAACGACTGGAGAAATATTGTTGCTACGGGCATTTACAGTGTTGTCTTGATGCTTGGGGTATGGGGGGTCTTCGGGCTGGTTGACCAAACGTTCACCAAAGAAATCGGCCCCTTTGTGGCGTACACGTATACGTTGGGCAATAGGGAGGAGAAATATCTCTCCTTTAATTATGGAGAGGTGTAAAATGAATTTTATTAATGAACGAGAAAAGAAATTTACTAAACGACAAATTATATTACTTATATTAATAGTAGGATATTATTCCCTTTTAATAATGGCTACCACATTTGGTCGTTCAGCTGAGAATATCTTTGTAAGAACAATTGATTTCGATGTACTGAGCGAGTATCAAAAAGCATGGAATCAATTTTCATTTAATTCTTTTTTTCATATCATTGTTAATATAGGTATGCTGTTTCCGCTAGGGATTTTATTACCTTTATTTAGTGAAGTTTTTTTGAAAGCAAAATGGATGTTAATCAGTTCAATTACAACATCTTTATGTATTGAAACGCTTCAATTTATAACACTTCGTGGAAGTGCGGAACTAGACGATTTACTTCATAATACCGTAGGAATGATGCTAGGGTATTGCGTATTAAATATAGCTCTTATTATTTTGGGAAAAAAGGAATCATACACACAAATAGTCAAATATTTAATCTTACCCACGGCAGTAAGCCTCGTCGCACTTGGAATAATTATTTCGTATCAAATGAAGGAATTTGGTAATATGCCATTTGATCCTTATGGAAAAACAGATATGTCTCATGTCACGATAAAAACATCACTAGAGTTAAGTGATGAAGGTGAAAAAATGCCTATTTACGATTCCAAAGGTCAGAAAGTGCGAGACGTCGAAATTATTTCTCCAAAAGAAGCATTTCAAAAATTGAAACATGGAGACATTTATCCTATGGGACCTTTCGGAGCGGGTGAAGAATTTGAAGGTGAGACATTAGTCATTACAGAGTATAAATTAGAGCACGTCACTGATACAAAAGGTTTTTCTCAACCTGTATATATTTTTCGCGTACAGTTAAAAGATCATGACTTCGTTCTTACGGCTCCACCTATTTCCGCAAGGAAATAATGTGAAATGAAACACAAGGAAAGGAGGTATGGCCATGGATATTTTAAAAATCGAGCATCTGTCTAAAATATACGGCAAAGGCGAATCAGCAGTGAAGGCGCTTGACGATGTTTCTTTCTCGGTTCAAAAAGGCGAATTCGTCGCGATTATCGGCCCGTCCGGATCGGGAAAGTCGACGCTCCTCCATATGCTGGGCGGCGTGGATCAGCCGACTGGCGGTAAAGTTTATGTTGAGGATACGGATATGTATGCCTTGAACGAAACGCAGCTGGCCATCTTCAGGCGCAGGCAAATCGGCCTAATCTACCAATTCTTCAATCTGATTCCCGTCCTGACGGTAGAGGAGAATATGACGCTGCCGCTCTTGCTGGATAACCAAAAGGTAGATCAAACGCAGTTGGATCGTCTTGTAAATACGCTGAATTTGCAGCATCGATTAAATCACCTGCCGAATCAGCTATCCGGCGGACAACAGCAACGGGTCTCGATCGGCAGAGCACTCATCGGCAATCCTGCGATCATGCTGGCCGACGAGCCGACTGGGAATCTGGACAGCAAGAATAGCAGCGAGATCGTCGACTTATTAAAAATGTTGAATAAAACCTATCAGCAGACGCTGATTGTTATTACGCACGACGAACGAATTGCCTTGCAAGCCGACAGGATCATTTCGATTGAAGACGGGAGGATTGCCAAAGACGAGGTGATCCGACGTTGAATATTGTTAATACGCTAACTATCCGGCATCTGAAGCAGAACAAGAGACGAACACTCGTAACCATCATCGGCGTCATCATTTCGGTTGCCATGGTGACCGCCGTCGCTACGCTTGTGTTTTCCTTTTCGGATTTATTGATCAAGCAAGCTATCGCGGATTCAGGGGAGTGGCATGTCCAATATCAAGATGTCACCAAAGAACAGCTTGCGGCGATACAGGGCGATGACGCAACCAAAACCGTCGCGATGGCAAGAGATATTGGGTTTGCCCCACTAGAAGGGGGGCAAACTCCCAATAAGCCGTACTTGTTCATCAAGGCATATGACGCGCAAGGTTTCGCGCAATTTCAGGTTGAACTAAGCAAGGGGCGTCTTCCGCTTACGGACAAGGAAGTCGTTATCTCCGAACCCGTTGCAATGAACGCCAAAGTGAAGTACGAAATCGGCGATCGTCTATCCCTTCGCGTCGGCGAACGATTCGAACAAGGGGGCGATCATCCCCTGGATCAGACCGAACCGCTGCGTAGGGAAGACAGCTCATTGACTGAAACGTTGCAGCATATCAAGACAAGGGAGTATACGGTGGTAGGCTTCATTAAGACTCCCTTAGGGGAAACGCCCTGGTCCCCGGGGTATACAATCCTTAGCTATGTCGATGAAAATAGCATCGGGGCAAACGATCGAGTCGATGCGTCGGTGGTGTTGCAGCGTGTCAATCCGTTCTTGTTCGCTCATGCGGAGGGTTTGGCAGAGAAAAACCATATGGAGTCCGTCCAATATAATAACGGTTTACTTCGTTATTACGGCTTGTCCAAAAGCAGTGGCTCGTCGAGCATGATGTTCTTCTTATCGGCGATCATTATGGGGGTCATTATGATCGGATCGGTGTCGCTGATCTATAATGCTTTTGCGATATCCGTCTCGGAACGTTCACGCCATTTAGGGATGCTGGCGAGCGTGGGGGCAACGAAAAGGCAGAAGCGTAATTCGGTGCTTTTTGAAGGTGTCGTCATTGGATTGATCAGCATTCCCATTGGCATCCTATGCGGTCTTGCCGGGATTGGGATCACTTTTTGGTTCATGAATTCCATGATTCAAGGGGCATTATGGACCAATGAAAAGCTGACGCTTATCGTTACGCCGTTATCGCTCTTAATTACTTGTGTGTTATCGCTGTTGACGATTTTCATTTCGTCGTATCTCCCGGCGATCAGGGCATCCAAGGTATCCGCGATGGACGCGATTCGCCAGACTACCGACGTCAAGCTTACGGCCAAAGCCGTGAGAACGTCGAAGTTCATCCGCAAGTTCTTCGGGATCGAAGCGGAGATCGGGCTGAAAAACTTAAAAAGGAACAAACGGAGATATCATGCCATCGTATTTTCGCTCGTCATCAGCATTGTTTTGTTTTTGACGGTATCATTTTTTACGGCCGGCATGACACAATCCCTGGAACTGTCGCGGGAAGGCATCAATTTTGATATTGAAGTGTTGCACGGCGACGGAAAAAGATTAGACGACCGGTTGATACAATCGATTGTATCCCTGGATGGCGTCACGGAATATAACGTGATTCGTGAGATGTATGGGAACGCTTGGGTCGATGCAGCGATCATCGCCGATGAATTGCAAGCGAAGGTGAAGAAGGACAAGAGCTTACTGCAAGACGGCAAATACCCTTACGATATTAAGATTCATGCATTGGACGATTCGAGCCTGCAAGCCTATGCCAGAGCGGTCGGCGCAGATTACGCGCAGCTTACGGATCCGGATCATCCCGCCGCGATCGTGATGGATAGGATCCATTACAAAGATATGGATACGGGGAAATACGTCCAGACGAAGGCCATCTATACGAATGTCGGCCAACGTATCGAGTTAACGAACTTCTATAAAGAAAATGGAGAAGAAACGAAGGTAAACGAAGTGACCGTTGCCGCGTTAACGGATCAAGCACCGATGGGGATGGGCCCGACAGGCGTAGGCGGGTTAAATATGATCGTGTCGGAACGCGTCATGAATCGATTGGCAGACGACGATCTTGGTAACGTTCAGATGTACCTCCATTTGAAAAGCACGGAACCGCTGCGAACGCAGCAGGAAATCGAAGAGATGCATGAGACCAATCTGAATGTCTTCAATGTATATCAATCCCGAAAAAGCGAAGAACAACAGATTCTATTGATGTCCGTCTTCTCTTATGGATTTATCGTATTGATTTCGGCGATTTCCATTGCGAACATTTTTAATACGATCTCGACGGGCTTATCCCTTCGCAAACGAGAATTCGCGATGCTGAAATCCGTAGGCATGACGCCAAAAGGCTTTACGAAAATGATGAACTATGAAAGTATTTTTTATGGGGTCAAGTCACTGGTGTTCGGGCTTCCCGTCAGTTTCATCGTGATGTATCTGATCTATAGGGCATTTTCGAACAAATTCAGCTATGGGTTCACCCTTCCTTGGATGAGCATTCTGTCTGTCATTGTCGCCGTATTTGTCATTGTCGGTTCCGCCATGTTATATTCCGGCGCGAAAGTAAAAAAGGAAAACATTATGGATGTATTAAAGCAAGAGAATATATAATAGGCCAAAGACCCTGACTTGGTTAAAGTCAGGGCTTGCTTCGTTTGAAATGGGGGTTATTAAAACATGAGTATTGAATTCAAAAAGGTGAGTGACTTTAATCGAGGAATACTCTTTGAATTATTGACAGATGCGTATTCATTTGATTGCAGATATAAACAAAGTTGTAATTCTGATTGGCAAGATTTTGAAAACTTTTTCTTTGACAATTTGCAAATTGCAGATAAATATGGGTTTATCACAACATTAAACGATGAAGCCATCGGATTTGTTTTTTGGGATCCGAGAAACATGCCTGAGTATGCGGAAATTGGCCATAACTGCATTGCTTCAAAACAGAAAGGCAATGGGTATGGCAAAATACAGCTTCAAGAAGCGGTCAATAGAATCACCCGAAATGAGGTGGAAAAAATCATTGTATCCACAAATGATGACCTAATCCCTGCTCAAAGAACGTATGAGAGTGTTGGGTTCACAATATATCAAAAAAGGAAGAATCATAATATCGCAGATGGTGTTGGTGAACACATAGATTATGTATATTATACTAAAAGCATTAGAACAGCTGGACGATGAGCAAGTGAACTGGAGGCCTAATAATTTAATATCTTTTCTGAAGCGTGAGTGCTTGGTGGCTTTACAAAATAGTTTCTTTCATTTTGAATGGCTTATGCTCATCAGAAGCTGGATTTCATGGTATTATAGTATGCAAAGATTACCAATTCATAGTTATGGAGGCGCATACTTATGGACCAACAATTGCAGCAAGAGGGGTACTTCGGAGAGTTTGGGGGCAGCTTTGTCCCTCCGGAATTGCAGGAAGTGCTGAACTATTTGAGTGAGCAATTTTACAAGTTTCGAGACGACCCAGACTTCAAGGAAGAGCTTAGCTATTACCTGCGTGAATATGTTGGTCGCCAGAGCCCGCTAACGTATGCTGAGCGGCTGTCCGAAGCTTGGGGAGGCCCCAAGATCTACTTAAAGCGCGAGGATCTGAATCATACCGGAGCGCATAAGATTAACAACGCCATTGGCCAGATTCTGCTCGCTAAGAGGATGGGGGCTAAGCGGATTATCGCCGAGACCGGTGCCGGACAGCACGGTGTCGCTACGGCAACGGCTTGCGCCATGTTTAAAATGGAATGCGTCATTTACATGGGAGCTGAAGATACGCGCCGCCAGGCGCTTAACGTGTTCCGGATGGAACTGCTTGGCGCAACCGTCATTCCGGTTCATAAAGGACAAGGACGACTGAAGGACGCAGTGGATGAAGCGCTAGACGATCTGGTTCGAAACTATAAAAATACGTTTTATTTGCTCGGATCCGCGGTTGGTCCGCATCCGTTCCCGACGATGGTCAAGCACTTCCAGGCAGTCATCAGCGAAGAATCAAAGCTGCAGATTATGGAGAAGGAAGGCCGACTGCCGGATGCGGTGGTGGCATGCGTGGGAGGCGGCAGCAATGCTATTGGTGCATTCGCCCACTACATCGACGAGCCGAGCGTCCGTTTGATTGGCGTCGAACCCGACAAAGCGCCAAGCTTAACCCAGGGTGTCCCTAGCATCATTCACGGCTTTAAGTGCTTAGTACTGCTGGACGAGGAAGGTCAGCCGCAGAAGACCTATTCGATCGCTGCGGGGCTCGACTATCCGGGTATCGGGCCGGAGCATAGCCATCTGAAGGTGACAGGACGGGCCGAATATGCGACCGTCACCAATGAGGAAGTGCTGGAAGCTTTCCAGGAGCTGTCCCGTACGGAGGGAATCATCCCTGCCCTAGAGAGCGCGCATGCGGTTGCATACGCCAAGAAGCTAGCACCGACGATGGGGCGGGATCAAATTCTCATCGTTAACCTATCTGGCCGTGGGGACAAGGATGTTGAACAAGTGTTTCAAATGCTCAAATAATATTCGCAGGTGCTTTGGCCGTCAGGAAGTTGATCTGGCGGCCTTGCATTTGTAAACCATTTATTGGACCGTCATCTATGCGGTATGAATCGACCGCCAAGAAGTACCGTATCATAAATAAAGCCTGGGCGAATGATATTTATCTCGTTGACAAAATATTTAACTGCGATTAGTATTAAAAAAAATTAAATAGTTAGCAAGCTATGATTGCTATGGATCGTACTATAGCAGGAGCAGCTTCTGGAGAGACCGTGGAATTCCACGGCGCCGAAGGGTTCACAATCTCAGGCAAAAGGACAGAAGAGTATTAAATATCTACTTTGTTATATTGAAATAGTTATAGCAAAATTTATTTATTATTCTTTTGATCAAGAGATTGGAGCGCATCCAATCTCTTTTTTTATTGGCGCCAATAATTGTTCATTTTTTCACATGAATGAGTTTTATTTTGAATTAGGGGGAGTTTGGTTTGGCACAACAGGAATTAAAGAGAGATTTAGCAAATCGACATGTTCAACTTATTGCTATTGGAGGCACCATTGGTACCGGATTATTTCTCGGATCGGGCAAAGCTATACAATTGGCAGGGCCGTCCATTATCTTCGCATATCTCATCGTGGGGATCGCCATTTTTTTTGTGATGCGGGCGCTGGGAGAGTTACTGTTGTCTAAAGCAGGGTATCAATCTTTTACGGACATTGCCGAAGACTATCTTGGGCCGCGGGCCGCGTTTGTAACCGGATGGACCTATTGGTTTTGCTGGATTATGACGGCTATGGCCGATGTGATTGCTGTTGGGGTATACGTCAAATATTGGTTTGACATCCCGCAATGGATACCTGCCGTTATCTGTATAGTCATTTTATTAGCGCTTAATCTGTTAACCGTTAAAAGTTTCGGAGAATTGGAGTTTTGGTTTGCGTTAATCAAAGTGGTGACGATTCTCTTACTCATTGCCATTGGAGTTATTTTGTTGGTGATCGGATTCAAAACAGATACAGGAACGGTGACTGTCAAAAATATTTGGGGGCACGGGGGATGGTTTCCAAACGGAATTACGGGTTTCTTGCTTTCATTCCAAATGGTTGTTTTTGCCTATGTCGGTGTGGAGTTAGTGGGTGTATCTGCAGCGGAAACATCGAATCCGGAAAAAAATATCCCGTCGGCGATTAATAAAATTCCTTTAAGAATTCTATTTTTCTACGTTGGTGCATTGATCGCCCTACTATGCATTAATCCATGGACAGGACTCAATCCATCAGAAAGTCCTTTTGTTAAAACGTTTAGTTTAGTCGGGATTCCGATTGCCGCAGGAATTATTAACTTTGTTGTATTAACTTCAGCCGCTTCCGCTTGCAACAGCGGGATGTTTTCAACAAGCCGGATCCTATATAATTTAAGCAAGAAGGACCAGGCTCCATCCCGTTTTGCCAAATTGAATAAAAATCATGTACCCAGTAATGCGTTATTCATATCTACGTTTGTCCTATCCGTGGGAGCTCTTTTGAGTAAGCTTATTCCGGAGCAGGCTTTTGGCATCGTGACAACCATTAGTGCCATTTGTTTTATCTGGGTATGGGGTGTCGTTCTAATTTGTCATTTACGGTATAAGAAAAAACAGCCCCAATTACATGCAGAATCAAAATTTAAGGCACCGTTTACGCCATTTATTAATTATGTTGTCCTAACGTTGTTTGCCATCATTCTCGTTATTATGCTGTTTGCTGAAGCAACGCGTCCGGCCTTATTGTTGACGCCTCTATGGTTTGTTCTATTATTTACTTTGCATGCGAGCAGAAGTAGGAAGGAAAAGGGTAACAAGGTATTGGTAAAGAATCAACAATCAACAGATGCCTGACCTCCGCTATGATAATGTTGTATTAACGTGCCCTGATTTGGTAAAGGCACCCGAATCGGGTGCCTTTAGATTTTAGCTTTATAAATGATATGCAGAACCGTATCACAAGTAGGGCGATAATTCGGAGACATAGACCGAATACACTCCGTTCCGCATTCCAGCCGATTCACCCCTCGGTGTGTAGTCACTTTAAATCGATGGGTTGTTGTTGTGTAACACAATGAATCATACCACCATCTTTATAAAGCTCTCTCACGTCAATTCCAATAACTTTACGGTCAGGGTATAGTTTCTGGATTGTATCGTTTGCTATTTTGTCATTAGGATCATTATAGTTTGGAACTAGTACAACGGTATTTCCAATGTAATAATTGATATATGAACCTTTGTACCCCAAATTATTTCCGTTATCTAACACGACATTGCTTTTGGTAATTGGTAAATACACATAATGATAAGGCTTGTCAAAGGCATTCTTAGCGTTCATTAAGGTGTTAATATCCTTGTCGGAGACACCCCATTCTTCCAAATCCGCTTCTTTCATTGTGATCATTGTAGACTTATCATGAAATTTAGCAAAACCATCAATATGGAAATCTGTAATATCCAGACCGGGCACACCATCTAACCAAATAAAATTCGTAGCACCAAGATTTTCTTCTATAGCTTCCTCAATTTCTGCTTCTGATAATTTAGGATTTCTATTCTTATTCGTCACCGCACTACGTGTCGATAAAAATGTACCATTGCCATCGAGTTCAAATGCGCCACCTTCAAGTACGACTTCATTGAGATCGATACGTTCCATACCCAACTGCTTACTAAGTCTATTAGAAATTAATGCATCTTTTTTATACGGCGTTTTCTTGCCCCATCCATTAAATCCCCAGTCCATGAGTTTAAGATTGTTATCTTTATCGTATACAAAAATCGGTGCGGTATCTCTTGCCCATACATCGTCCGTAGGGACAATATAGAAGTCGATTTTGTCCATATCTATACCCTCATCATACAGAAGGTCATAAATATATTCTTTTTCGTATTTATCATATGCGATGATATGAACATTTTCCCCTTCACTTAAGGCACTTGTCATCTCTATCCAAATGGTTTCGTAATCTTCTTTATGTCCTTTTCCATAGGTGAAGTTATGGGGCCATTGTAACCAAGTACCTTCATGTTTGCTTCTTTCATCAGGCATCGTGTATTTGCCTACGTTTTGTTTTTTCATGCTTTGATCCTCATCAGCTTTACTTTGCGTACACCCAAATAAGATCCCTGTTGTTAATAAAACCCCCGTGCACAATACAATCATCTTATTCATGTCCAAATCTCCTTATGTTCTAATCGCTTTCTCTTGAAGTAGAATAAGCTTTGACATCGTGTCAAGGTCAAGCAATTATTGTCTTGCTTCGTTGGTGACGGGAAAGCAGACTTGTGTCACATACTCCTCCACAGGGCAGTCACATTCTGAACCTTTCAAGTAGGTTTCATAAGGCGAGCCATTCAAGAAGTAGCCGTTGCGTTCTATCCATTCTTCAAGAGCCATATGGGCATATCCGATATAGTCATAACTTCCGATATGCAAGGTAGTAGCAATAAACTCTTGGGGGAGTGTTTTTATTTGCCAATCACATGATGCCTCTTCGTCATTCCGATCCACGATCGGGATCATCAATTCAATATCGCTGTGATCTGGAGTATATTCTTCATCGAAAAAAATGGCAGACGGAACACCTAGTAAGTGAATATTGCTTTCTTCTGCTTCTTCGTATAAGGAATCAACATACTTGTCCATATTTGCAATATTCATCTGCACTCTTTGACTTAGGACACGGATCTCGTTTCTCATTCCGAGCAGTATATCATAAGAACTTCTTTCTCCTAGAATCAAATCCACTTTGTCTTCGATCATCTCTTGCATTTCTGCAATAATCTGTTTATATCGATTCATCTCATTTGATAATTCATGGATTTTCGAGTGCATCAATCCTGTAAACCATTCCCTGTCTGATGTCTGAAGGATCGTTCTAATTTCCTGTAGGGTGAATCTATATTCTTTCAGTTTCTTGATTTGTAATGCCGTCTCTAATTGACTCTTCTCATAATATCTATACCCGTTCGTTGTATCTACATGTACTGGTTTTAAGAGTTCTTCCTTGTCATAGTGTCGTAACATGCGTGCACTCATTTTGCAAAGCTGAGAAAATCGGCTGATCGTGTACATAGTTCTCTCTTCCTTCGTATGGTATTTCACCATTATATTATTCTAATACATACGATTCATACAATTCTTTGCCAATTAATTACTGGCTGCGATTACTTATTCTGAAGCGCCAAAGAGAGGAGATGGTTAATGAAGAGATGTTGGAAGATCGGTGACCTCGCCAAGCTGACTGGGCTAACCGTACGAGCCTTGCGGTTCTATGATCAAAGTTGTCGTCGTTCACGTTCCCTTTCGGGGTTGGACGGTGATTTTTATATTAGTAAGGGAGGACGGTGGTGAAGATTTGATAGGCTATTGAGACAGATTTTCGCCGATAGACTCGTTAAGCTGAAATGTATCATAAGTGACGCAAATTTATTGGCGGTAAATAGTGAAGACCCCTTTTAAAATTTCGATAAACAAATTCGCCAGTCAAAATTTTCTTTTGAATCATTTTTGGTATAATAATTGCTAGATAAAAGGAAATAACTTGAAGAGTGGTTTAGTTTTTGGTGAAATACGGATTCATATTGTTGGCGAATAATGAGAAGGAGAGATGGAAATGTCGTATATCGTTGATTATAAGAATGTGTCTACGGTTGGTTTAGAGTCTTCCCCTGTAGTAGAAGCGCTTGCTGGGTTACGTGCAAATGAAGCCCGTTACTTTATGAACAAATACAAACATGAATTTACGGTTGTATCCGCTAGCGAAAGTCAGGATACCCTTGATTATGTGAACCGAATTTTGACAGAAGAACGTAATATTGAGTTTGCGGCCAAACCTTTAGAAACGTCGCGTTTTCAAGTGGAAAATATCCAGTTTGCCTACGTTTTCTATGAGGATGGTCTTGCGGTAAATGTTATGTATACGGTGGATGACCCTAAGAAGCGGGCCGTTGGTTTTAAGCTGTCTGAGGGGATGGGGGTACCAAAGGAGCTAGAAGAGAAGTTTAAGTTTGCTAGGCAGAAGTCTAAACTAGCCGGAACCATTCGGGGCTCGTTTTTTGTAATTAAAGGACAATATTAAAGCAAGCCAATCACAAAAAGAGAAGTTAAACAAGCCACTCCATTGTCAGGAGTGGCTTGTTGTCTATATGCTGACGTATATTTTGTGGTTAAGCTGTACTTTGTGTCTAGATACATTACGGAGAACCGTATCATAAGTAGGGATCCAGCCACAATCGGAAAAATAGGGGTTTCTCAACAGCCTGAGCCGCTATACACGCGGGTTTTGTTTATTAATAGAAGAGGGCGATGATTTTGCTCGGTACCAGGCAAAGGACGGCTTCCCGGCGGAGCGGGTGTTTTATTAGGTCGTGCAGCACAACCCTCCAACGGTGTTTATTTTTTCACGTTTGACTTGCACCCCCTTTGATTTTTTGATATTCTTGTTATTAACAAATTGTTATTATCAAAATAGTACTAAGAAGTTACGAGCGATTATTGGACCGATCAAAGATCTGAACGGCAACGAAATTATATAGAGCAATGAAGGAGGTGAGGACATTGGATTTGTTGGATCGCGATGGCCTTACGGAACGCGAATTTTTGGAACAGTATCGGGTGGGGGATTTCGAGCGGCCCTCGGTGGCTGCAGATATGGTCATCTTCACCGTCACGAACACGGAGGCGGACAGCTACCGCAAGCTTCCAGAGAAAGAGCTGCGCGTCTTGCTCATCCGGCGGGGAGGGCATCCGTACATAGGTAAATGGGCGCTTCCGGGCGGCTTCGTCCGGCCGAGCGAGACGACGGGGCAGGCAGCAACGAGGGAACTGCGCGAGGAGACCGGCGTGGATGATGTCTATCTGGAGCAGTTGTACACATTCAGCGATATGGGGCGTGACCCTCGAACTTGGGTGATGAGCTGCAGCTATATGGCTCTGATCGACAGCGACCAGGTACAGCTGAAGGCAGGGGACGACGCTGCCGACGCTACCTGGTTCAAAGTAACCTATCGGCTACTGCGGGAGCGGAAAGAACTGCTCGAGAATGGGTATGTAAAAACGTATGAATATGAGCTCAAGCTTAGCAGCGAAGAGGAGGAGCTTACGGCCGTTGTGGATCGGACGGAGACGGTAAAGCCTACCTCGGCGTCTACCGTATACTCCATCGTATCGAATAATGGATTGGCTTTCGATCACGCGAAAATTATTGCCTGTGCCATTGAGCGACTAAGAGGAAAAGTGAATTATTCCGATATTGCCCTGCATTTGATGCCGCCCTTGTTTACGCTGACGGAGCTGCAGCAGGTCTACGAGGTTATTTTAGACAAAGAGCTGTTGAAAGCTGCCTTTCGGCGTAAAGTGGCCGATCTTGTGGTAGAGACCGACCGCTACACTGAAAATGCGGGACATCGTCCTTCCCGCTTATATCGGAGAAGTTTGGAGGATTAGAGATGATATACACGATCGAAGAGTTAAGAAAAGCTTATAACGCGGGAAACAAATTCAAATTTGTGTTCTTCTGGGGCCATACACCGTCAAAGGACGGGAGCGTCGACAAAAGTTGTTTTAGTCAATGGTGGAAGAGCCCGTTTGAGGTAGAGGGGACTGCGTATTCCTGCACTGAGCAGTTTATGATGGCTGAGAAAGCAAGGTTGTTCGGAGATGACGAAATGCTGGATGCGATCCTTAAGGCTCATCATCCCAAGGAGATGAAAGCTTATGGGCGCGCGGTTAGAAACTTCGACAAGGACGTATGGGACCAAGAATGCTATGGCATCGTCAGAAGAGGCAGTCTGGCCAAGTTTACGCAGAACCCGAATCTTGGCGGATACCTCAAGTCGACGAAAAACCGTATTCTCGTCGAGGCGAGCCCGCGGGATCACATCTGGGGAATTGGCATGGGCCAGTCCAACCCGGACGCGGAGAACCCCATCAAATGGAGAGGCAGGAATCTGCTTGGATTCACGCTAACCGATGTGCGGGACGAATTATTGCGCGATTAACTTCAGGCGGAATCGGTACGGATGAAAGAAGGGGAAAAAAATGAACCGAAAAGAAATTGCAGAAGAAACCTTACGGATCCTACGGCAGGGCTTCTATGAATATGAGGGGCGCCGGATAGAAATCGGTGCAGCGCAGAAGCATTCCGAGGAGAACAGCGAGCTGATTACGCCGGAGCAAGCTGAGGCGGTCGTAAAGGGAATAGCCCAGTTGCCAAGGCTGCCGCAAACCGCAGACTGCTTCGTTACCAACGAAGCCACGGTAGAGGCGATTGTGGACTTCGCGAAGGCAGGGAAAGGACATGTTGGTGTGCTGAACTTCGCCAGCGCCAAAAACCCCGGGGGAGGATTCTTGAACGGGGCGATGGCTCAGGAGGAGAGCTTGGCAGCCTCCAGCGGATTATATGGTACACAGCTGCGTCATGAGAGGTACTACAAGGCGAATCGGGCTTGCACATCGATGATGTATACCAATCATGCCATCTATTCGCCGGACGTCGTGTTTTTCCGCGATCAGCAGTTCAGTCTTATGGAACGGTCGGTGGCCGCTTCGGTATTGACGTTGCCTGCCGTGAACTATGGGCAGGTTGTGCTTAAGGGAGAAGACCCCCTGGAAGCGGAGCGTGTCATGAAGGACCGGATGAGGCTGGCCTTGGCCATATTCGCCCAGAAGGGTCATAGAAACCTCATCTTGGGTGCCTTTGGTTGCGGTGTTTTCCGGAACGATCCGGTGAAGGTGGCTAGGTGGTGGCGGGAGCTATTAAAGGATGAAGCGTTCGGACTCCTGTTTACGGAAATCCGTTTTGCGGTATTAGATACATCCAAAGCTGGGAGGAGCGTACTTGCTTTTGGCAAAGAGTTTCATGGCTGATTTTGAGGAGCTTGTCGCGCAGCGGCGGCTCCTTTCATGATTTTTATGTGATACACTAGGAAAAAAGGATAGAAACTGGAAATTATAGGTGGAGGGAGAGAAGATGAAACCGATGTATGAGCGTTTGGCAGACAAACTGAAGTTATTTGTCAAAATTTTTCGCAGTAATCGAGGTAAGATGCGTGATCCGCATTATTATCAGGAGCCTTCTTTGCATCAGAGGAATGGACTAAATGCTTATGCTTCGATAGAATATCATCTATATTGTTGTATTTAGGATTTTATTAAGGCAGATTGGAGAGGTAATCATGGGAAATACGGATAAGTTTGAAATGATAGCTAATAGATATGACACTTCTGAAAGAATTCAAATTGCAAAGGTATCATCAGATGCCATTCGTGAATATTTAGTTGACGCTAATCGTAAGAATGCTATTGATTTTGGGTGTGGAACGGGTCTTGTCGGTATGAACTTGTTAAACGATTTTAATTCTATGCTTTTTCTGGATACTTCACAAAACATGATTAATCAAATAAAGCAAAAAATTTCTGATTTTAATATTCAGAATGTAGATACATTATGCTTTGATTTTGAAAAGGAAGGTCTATCGGATTTACATGCTGACTATATTTTTATGGCTCAGGTTCTACTCCATATTCATGATGTTGAATTCATTTTATCAAGATTATTTGATGTTCTAAATGAAGGAGGACATTTACTAATCGTAGATTTTAATAAAAATGAAAAAGTAGTTTCAGATATCGTTCACAACGGATTTAATCAAGTAAAGCTAACTGACATGATGACTAAAATAGGGTACAGGAATATTCAATCCAAAACTTTTTATCATGGAAGTAAAATATTCATGGGACAGGATGCATCTATGTTTATTCTTGATTCTCAAAAATAATTTTATCATATCCAAAACGATGCGCGAGGATATTCGAGTACAGGATGGTGGACTCTCGGAACATCTTCAGTTCGATCATTTCGAGAATTATTGAATTTTAAGTGCACTAAGAAAGTGAAAGCGCTGTATCCCATGAAAAGGAGCGAGGACGATGACCATATTAATTACCGGAGCGAGCGGTTTTTTGGGAGTTCGTTTGATAGAGCGACTTGCTAAACAGCATGATGTTCTGGGTATGTCTAGAAACAAACCGAATAGCGATGTGCCTTTTGTGAAGGGGATGTTCGACAGCTTAGAGGATTTGCGTCAGCTCGACAAGTATGAGATTACATCGGTCATACATCTTGCAGCAGTTACAGGCGGATGCAGTGAGGAGGATGGGCTTTCCGTCAACTTACTCGGAACAAGAAGGCTGCTCCGTTATTTGCTTGACCGCGGGTGCCGAAAATTCGTCATAGCCAGTTCAATCGCAGCAGTCGGTTGTCTGGACCCAGAGTTTCTTCCCTTAAGCTTCCCTATTGCTGATGATCATCCTTGTTTGGCAACGGATGCATACGGATTAAGTAAGGCCATGGTGGAGGACCTGACGCGATACTTCAGCCGTAAATATGCGAATGCCGATTTTATCCATTTGAGGTTTGGGAGCATTGCATCTGATGAAACCTGGTCACCGGAAGAAGTTGAACTTCATACTGCGTTATCTTTACCGATCACACAATTAACGCATGTGCTTGCAAGTGATGTGGTTAATGCCGTCGAAAAATCGGTAGAGAGCTCCAATCATACAGGTGTGCGTGTTTACAATGTTGTCGGACCTGACGCTACTTGCGACGTTCCGGTTATCGCGAAATTACGCGCTACTCTCGGGGATGCTAAGCTTGAAGGATTCGATTTTAGCTATTATGAGCAACCAGGGAATGAGCATAAGCCATTGTTTGCTATGGAAAAAATCAAAGAGGAGCTTGGACACGAATCCGTCATGACGACAATGCCGAAAAAAAGAATGAATGCATTGAAATCAATTTAGGAACGGCAAAAGTGGAACATGATGATGTGGTGAAAACGAGATTTCCGAGAATGGGCAAATCCGAACAACCGCCGTGTGAGCGACATGGGTTTGGGGCAGGTCACTCATTCCAAATAAAACAGTCGTTGATACAATGACTTATAAACAGAAATAAATCTACAACACCTCAATAAAAAAGGAGGAATCAAGGCTGATGAACATATCAGGTATCCGATACGAACCCTTCAGTGAAAAAGATTATAATGCCGCCAGAGAATTATTAAGCTATGACGTCGACGCGAGTGAAGGCATCCTTCGGGTGCTTGATGAAGAACCGGAATTGCTTATTACCGCGTTTATTGAGGATAAGCTTGTTGCACTGGCCCAAGTGAACGAGCCTGCTTCTCAATCCTATTTAACAGTGTTCGTCTCTCCTCCATTTCGCAGGCAAGGAATCGGTACTGCCATGGTAAAGTATGCTGAAAACGCATTGCGGGTGGGCGGAACCCAAAAAGTTAGGAGTTCCTTTCGTGCCGGTCATCAATCATCTCTTGCGTTCGCTCGCAAGCTCGGTTATGACAAGTACTTTTCAACGGCTTATATGCAGCGGGCCGGCGATTCCTTTCCCCTGAAGGAGCTTCCGGTGAAGCAGTATACGGACGAAGACTATCTTCTTAGTCAGTCGTTGTATGCCATAGCTTTTCATGAAATGCGCGTCCGTGTTGGGTGCTTTCCTGATTCTGTGATTGAACAGCCTAGTGAAAAAGGACGAAGAGCATGGAAAGAGGATGCGGAAAACCGTTTTGTCTATGAAATAAATGGGGAAATCGTCGCTTATAGCCGCCTTTGTGGTAATGAAATCAGCAGTATTTCTGTACGTACAGACTATCAAGGGCTTGGGATCGGAAGAAAGTTTGTTATGTATTTATGCAACGAAATCTATCAGCGTGGCAGCGGAACCGTCGACCTTTGTTGTGTCGTCGGGAATGATGCCAGAAATCTATATGACAGCCTTGGCTTTAGGGAAAAGTATATTATGGAATTGATGCGGAAAACGCTCTGATCGGTATATCCGATTTATCGGGCGGTTGCACCCCCCCATTCCAACCTTGCTCCCCCTACGCCGGAACAATCGTTGATTCACCAAATGAACATAATTGTTTTCATAAGAAAAAGATACTACAATATGATTCGTCAGTAGAGTTGCTTCACCATTGTTTGGGATTTTGCAGTTTTGACCAAAATAACAGCTAAGAGAGTAGCAGAGGGAAAGGAAACTGCAATGGAAAACAAGGAATTAAAGAGGGGGCTCGAAGCGCGTCATATTCAGATGATTGCTTTGGGCGGCACCATCGGTGTCGGGTTATTTATGGGCTCTGCAAGCACGATCAAATGGACAGGTCCATCGGTGATGCTTGCGTATGCCATTGTAGGGATTTTTATATTTTTCATCATGCGCGCAATGGGGGAAATGCAGTACGTAGAACCAAGCACGGGGTCATTTGCGACCTTTGGCTATAAGTACATTCATCCTTTGGCAGGGTATACGACGGCTTGGAGCAACTGGTTCCAATGGGTTGTTGTCGGGATGGCGGAGATCATTGCCGTTGGGACATATATGAAGTACTGGTTTCCGGATTTGCCTGCTTGGATACCAGGTATCGTCGCAATGGTGATTCTCAGTGCAGCCAACCTATTCTCTGTGAAATCATTTGGTGAATTTGAGTTTTGGTTTGCGATGATTAAAATTGTAACCATCGTATTGATGATTGTTGCAGGGTTTGGTCTGATTTTCTTCGGGATTGGCAATGGCGGGAATGCTATCGGATTTTCTAACCTGTGGCAGCATGGGGGATTTTTTACCGGAGGCTGGTCGGGCTTTTTCTTTGCTCTCTCGCTGGTGATTGGGGCTTATCAAGGTGTCGAACTGATCGGGATTACAGCAGGTGAGGCAAAAAACCCGCAAAAAACGTTAATGAGCGCGACGCAAAGTATTATTTGGCGGATTTTGATCTTTTATATTGGCGCGATTTTTGTGATTGTAACGGTCTATCCTTGGAATCAATTACAAGCCGTCGGCAGCCCGTTCGTTGCAACGTTTGCGAAAATCGGCATTACTGCAGCGGCGGGGCTCATCAACTTTGTCGTCATCACGTCTGCCATGTCAGGTTGCAATAGCGGGATTTATAGCGCAGGACGCATGCTTTATACATTAGGAGTCAATGGACAGGCACCGAAAATATTTACGAAACTGTCCCATAACGGCGTGCCCCTGCTGGGAACGATTGGCGTGCTCGTGGGATTGGGCATTGGCGTGATCTTAAGCTATATTGCACCGGAAAATCTGTTTGTGCATGTGTACAGCGCCAGCGTACTTCCCGGTATGGTACCGTGGTTTGTTATTCTAATCAGTCAAATCAAATTCAGGAAAATCAAGGGGGCTGCATTGGATCATCATCCGTTCAAAATGCCTCTCGCCCCAGTAACAAACTATGTCACCATTGCCTTTTTGCTTATGGTATTGGTCGGGATGTGGATGAACGATGATACACGCCTGTCCCTTATTTCCGGCATAGTTTTCTTAGGTATTGTAGTGATTAGTTTCTACGCTTTCCGAGTTGGCAAGGCTGTTCCAATACGTGCTCAAACAGATGATGAACATACTTAAATAGAGAAGAGCCCAACCCGCACGCTGTCGGCGTACGGATTGGGCTCTTTTTCGTTTTCCGCTTACTTGTAAATCTTGTTCAAAATGCGATACATAAACACGGCGACTTCCGCTCTCGTGGCGTTTCCTTCGGGGTTCAGCGTCTGACCGTCGCCTTGAATCAGACCTTCCTTCACCATTCCGGCCAGACTGTCCGCCGCATAAGCGGAGGCCTTCGCACGATCCGCGAAACCAGCTAACGTCTCGGCGCTTGCGGCCATTTTCAAGTTTCTGGCCGTACTCAGCGCTCTAGCCGTGATCGTAAACATATCCTGGCGGGAGATTTTTTCTTTTGGATGAAAGATCCCGTCGCCGGTTCCTTCTATGATGTTCAATTCCTTGGCCGTGCCCAGTGCCTCGTAGTAGTAATCGTCGCTGTTCAAGTCTTTGAAGTTACCTGTTACGGTAGCGCTCAGCTCCAGCGTTCGAACGAGCATGGCAACAAAATCCGCTCTTGTAATGTTCGATATCGGGGCGTATGTGCTCTCATCCGTGCCCTGAATGATGCCGCGCGCCGCTAAAGCCTCGATCGACGGTTTAGCCCACGCATAAGCCGCAATATCTGCAAATGTCTTGTCGACAACCGCTACGCCATAGGTGCTAAAGTGCTTCACTTCAAAGTGCACCATTCCTGTCGCCGAATCGTAGATGCTGCTCGGTACCGGAAGAATGCGGCCTGCCGCATCGAGGTATTGGACGACAATGCTGCCCGGGTTCTCCAGTTCCTTCGCTGTCGGCTTATACGGAATGGCAATCCGTACGACCGTATCTGGATTGTTCCACGCGCGGTGTGTCCCTTTTTCCATGACCTCTAAATGGATGATCGGACGGCTGCCGATATCTTTTCGGGCGTTTACGTTTAGTGAAGTTGGGTCGACCTTGCTAATGATGAGGCTCACGAAGTCGGTATCCGATACGTTCTTATCCTTCAGGAAGTCCGAAGGTAAGGTGACGCTGCCGATCGACGTCACGATCTCAATCTTGTTATCCGGCGTCGGCTTGTTCACAGACTTCTTAGGCAGCGACACTTCCACGTGGTTCGCAGCGGATGCACCCTTCACTTCGATACGGACGACTGTAGCGCCGTCGCCATCCTGCTTCGCATCCTTCTGTGCGCGCTCCAGATCATCCGCACGAATCTCGACGATGGCGGTTCCAGCTTCGACCTTCGCTTCTACGGTGATATTACCTGGCGTTACCGTAGCCTTGCCCGGCGTAACAGCCGGAGGCTGCGTATTTGTATTGCCCGTGGTGCCCGACGTCCCCGGTGTGCTGGAACCCGGGCCGCTGTTGGAGTCGTCCCGATCTTTGACGATCAGCTCCAGCTGCGCGTACTTGGTCGGGTCCATCTGACTCGCCGCGCGAATGAACACCGTTCCCGGGTTCAATGCGGTAACCAGACCTTTGTCGGTGACATTCGCAATTCTCGCCGGACCTTCCACCGACCAGATGACGTTTTTGTTAAGAACGTTCTCCGGCAGTATTTTTGCGGACAACTGCAACGTTTCTTCCACTTTGATCACCGCTCTCTCGCGATCCAGCCAGACCTCGCTGACCGACGGATTGGTCGGCTTATCCGCTTCTTCCACGGTTAGCTGGAAGTCTGCGTATTTCGTCGCATCCGCTGCGCTCATGGCGCGGATGGTTCTCGTTCCTGACGAGATGGCCTTCACCAGACCGCTCTCGGTGACGTCGGCCACTTGCTTCGACGCATCGCCGTATACGGACCAAATGACGCTCTTGTTCGTCACATTCTCCGGAAGAACCGTTGCGTTCAATTGAAGCTCTTGCCCAACTTTCAATGTTCCGCTCGACTGATCCAGCTGTACCTCTTCCACGTAAATCTCCGGCAATCGGTCCACCGTAATGACGCTGTCGGCGTATACACTGCTCCATACGCTTGTCGCCCGAACGATGGCGCTCCCCAAATTCTGGGCCGTCACCAAGCCGTCCGCTGCCACCTGAACAACATTGTCTGGAGAAGAGCTATACACGGACCATGTAACGCCCTTGTTGCTGACATTGTCCGGCAGCACGGTAGCGTTCAACTTCACACTCTCATTTACGGCCAGATTGACGTTCGGTTGGTCGATGACGACCGACTGTGCCGGAATTTTGACTAGTTTGAACTCATCGACCACGCGGTCGTTGATGGTCTTCACGACGAATTTCATCTCGTCCCCGTCGATCTCGGCAGCGACGTACATCTGCACTTGCTCACCGTCGGTCACCTTCTGCCAATCCCTTGCCCATACCTGGTAGAACTTCGGACCGGACGAGCCGCCGACGATATAGGTCGTTCCTTCGCCATCGCCCACCGGCTTTTTGTCCTTCATCGGATAGGTTCGCACATACACGTGATCGTGACCGTTCATGACAAGATCGACTTGGAACTCGTCAAAAATCGGCGTCCACGTGTTGCGGATATGCTCGGAATCGTACATGCTGCCGAACGGTCCGCGGTGGAAAGCGACGATCTTCCACTTTTTGTCGGTTGCGGCCAGATCTTTGCGCATCCATTCCTTTTGCTGCTCAAAATCATATTCACTGTTCAGCACAATAAAATGAGCGTTCTTATAATCAAAGGAGAAGTTGCTTCCTTTGAGACTGTCAATCCCGTTCTGCGGGTGGTTAAAGTGAGCGAGGTAATCTTCCGTTTTGCGCGTACCTGTCACTTCATGGTTGCCGACGACAGGCACGATGGTCGTCTGCATCAGGACGCCTTGCGCGGCATTGAACCACATGTTCCACTCGTTTTCCTTGAAGCCGTCTTCGACCAAGTCGCCGCCCTGCACGACGAATTCCGTATCCGGATGATCCGTCATCGCTTTTTTCAGAATATCGCCCCACAGCTTGAAATCCGCTTCTTTCGTTGCCTGCGAATCCGCCAAGAAAATGAACTTGGTCCGCTCACCCGTAGAGGCTGCAGTCTGGAAAGACCCGTTCGTGCTGAAGTTGTCATGCCCGTCACCTGCGCGGAACATATAATTCGTTCCAGGCTCTAGGCCGCTTGCAACGGATTTATGAACTCGAACGGTTCCCGTATCGGTCGTGGTGAACAAGTAGCTGCTGCCGGTGAATCGCAGCACGTTCGGTGCGTTGAAATCCGTAAACTCCGACTTCTTCACGACCTCAACCACCGTATCGGCCGTAGCCGGGTTCGTGTGCCAAGTGAAGGCTTTGGAGGTCGTCGTGTCCGCTCCCATCGTCACGCTGACATTGCTCGGGGCGGGGCTGCCCGCTAGCGGCGATACTTTAAATTTCAGGATCGAGCTGTAGGCATCGCCCTTCACCGCTTGGAGCTGGTAATCCTTCACTTCAGAGGTAAGCGTCTCCGTCACTAGCGTACCATGCGCGTCGGTCGTACCGACTTCTGAACCGGAGACGTTGGTGACTTTCGCTCCTTCGACCGGAGCACCGCTCTCATCGATGACGCGGAACGTGGTAGGCATCCCTTGCACGTCGCCATGCTCATCCCAGCTTAGCTGCAGATGGTGCTTCACAGCCGCTTCCACCGGCAAGCCGAAGAAGCCGAAGCTCGTATCGCCTTTATCTTTAAACGTAATGGCCCCCGATTTAAAAGCAAACTTGACCTTATCCTCGGCATCGGGCTTAATCCGGTATTGAATTTGACCAAGCAGATCCTGGTCCGTCAACCCTGCCGTATAGACGTTATTGAAGCTCAACTTTACGGTGCCTGTTGCCTCATCGATTCTAGAGACGAGTTGGCTCTCTGCCAGCTTGCCGCCTTTCAACAATTTCAAGCCGTCAACTTTCGCTGGATCAAAGCCGAATTCCATCGTTCCGTCCTGGATATCCGCTGCTTTTAGCGCTTTTATATCAACGGTGTACGTATTTCCTGCATAGACGGTTGTAGGAGCATCGTATACGATCTTCGACGAGCCCGTATCGACCGTGAATGTCCATTCTTTCTCCGTAACGTTACCAGACAAGTCTCTGATCTTGATCTTCGCCAGGTGAACCCCGTCAGCTAGCGGCACGTTCGGTGTGTAGTGAATTTGTCCTTTTGGAGGATACAGCGTATGCTGCACCAAGACACCGTCGACATAGAAGCGGATTTTGTCCGGGTCGATCAGCGTCGTTCCCGGATGGGTCACAGGATCGTACCCGTAATCCTCGCCGATCGCCTCGATTTTCGGCGTATTCGTCGTGACCGTACTGCCTTCCGCAGGTTTGAAATCTTTCAGGATCGGCGGATCCATATCGTCGTTGGTAGGTCCGTATACCGCCCGGATTTGGTCGATGTAGAGGACGCCTGCTGTCTTCTTGTCGTTCTTCGTCTCCATGTAACGCACTGGCTGATCCATGCGCAGCGGAAGCGGACGCCCCTTCGGCACATCGGCCTCCAAGTATCGCCAGCCCGTAAAATCGACGCCTATCGATTCATCGACGTAATCAATACCGACGGCCGATCCATTGCCGTCGCGGATTTGTCCGCGCAGCCAGTGCTTTTTCCCGTCGCCATACACCCAGATGCCGATTTTCTCCGGATAGCCGGGGATTTGAATATTGCTCTCCAGATCTTTCGCTGCCATATAGGCCCCGGACGTTCCAATCGTTTCCGTAAAATCGTACTCCAGCTTTGCCGATTTATTGCCTAGACGGACGAAGTCCTCATCCGTCTCTTCGCTAAGCTTAACACTCTTGTAACGTGCGCCGGATTCGGTCAGATACTTGCCCGTACCATTCTCGAAATCCTCCAGCACCACCGGCGGAAGCCCGACCTTGACGTCCATCGACGTCTCAACGTTGTTGTATCTCACGACAATTTTGCCGCTCTGCTCCGTGTCATTCGTAGCGGTAAATATGCCGTTCTCATCAATGTTCCCGATCGGCCCCTCTACACGCCATTCGAACTTGTTGTTTTGCGCTTGGATGAGCTGCCCGTTCCGAAGGGCACTAACGGATATCATGAATTTTTCACCTGAGGTGAAGGTTTTTACGGCGTCAGGGAATTTCAGCTCCGTCAACTCATCCACCACTTCCACCTGCCCTATGCCGTTCAATCCGTCTGCGGTCGCCGTAATCTCGGCTATCGCCGCCCGATTGCCGGCCGTAAATTTCCCTGCGTTATCGATCGTCCCGATTGGGGTATTCAGACGCCATCCCGGCGATCCGGTGATCGAAGCGGGATGACCGTTCGCATCCACGGCAGCCGCCCTGAACGCAACGGAAGAGCCGACCAGCACGCGCTCCAAGTTCGGCTGCACGACCAGCTTGGATGCAGCGCCTTCCGGCGCTTTGTTCACGAGCAGGAGTCCGTTCGCCGTCTTCCGCTCCGAGCCGTCGGAAGGCCGGTTCAGAATTTGCCGTTTCGTATCGCCTGGCAGCTTGGCTACGAACGTCGCAGAACCGCCGCCGTCCAAGCACAGCGCGTTCACGGCGCCCATATCCTTCATGATCTTGCCCAGATCGTCGTAAGACACGCCTTCGCTAAAACCCGGTGCTCGGCCGTCGATTTCGACCATGATGATCGAACCGTCAGCTTTGGTGCCGATTCCAACCCGCGGATACAAGGCTTTGTCCTCGTGAGTCTGCGCCACGCCGTCCTTCACCAGCATGAAGACGCCGCCCATCGCCATCTTGACGTCTTTCCATTCATCTTCCAGCTCGAAGCTGGCTGTAACCTCGTCGCCAATGTTCAGTCCGGCCAGCTCGGCCCGGTATTTGCCCGATGCGGACAACACGACTTGACCTGCCTTCAGAGGTGTATTTCCTTTACCTTTATGTATCTCGGCCACTTTGAGCTTCAAGCTCTTGCCGCTCTTCACTTCGCCTTCCAGCACGTCGAGTACAACCTCGTCACCGAGATCGTTCGTCATCGTCGAGGTATGGAAGGAAGAGGTGTACAGCATGAGCTCTTCGCTATTTTCCCGCATTCGATTCATGTGGGTGATCGGTACCGTCTTGCCCCCGATCGTAAGCGTCCGGGTCAGCTCCGGGCTCAAGCCGTAAATTGTCGTGCCATCGTTCTTCAGCCCGAAGGCAAGCCAACTCCATTTCTCCGGCGGACTGGTCAGAATCTCGCCGTCTCCCATGAACAACCCGAGTGGAACGCCGGTCGCCATATCATAAAAGTCGCCGTTGATGGCCGCAATGACCCGGTTCCCTGGGGCGTCGGCGTCGTCGGCCATTTTGGTGACACCCTGCATCCCGTATACTTTGCCATTTGTTTTGCCCGGCTGTAGGTCGAGCATCTTATTCTTCGGATCAAATTCGACAGAATGAATTTTCTCCAAACCCTGCGGCAGCTTCATCTCCTGCCAGGTGTACTTCGCACCCGGACTGAGCTCCATCTGGCGCGAATCCAGAACTTGTCCGTATTCCGCCTGGAGACTATCCGCCGCTAGAGCTTGTCCCAAAGGAGAGACCAAAGAGAACATGATAATAAGGTTGAGACATAAAGCGATTTTGCGAGTCTTTCGTTTCATCTAGTTAATTTCCTCCTTGCTAGATTCTAGTCGCCTAAATGACGTGTCCTAGTATAATATGCAAGGTCGGAAAAGTAATGAATCAATCTTTTAGTTTCTGAGCCAATTTTCTTCTTAACGAAATCTTTAAAACACGACCTCAAATTCCTAGTCTACTCCGGTATTCCCCCGGCGTCATATGTACGGCTTGCTTGAATACTCTATTGAAATATTGCAGGGTGTCATACCCCACTTCGCCGGCTACTTCGTAAATCTTCAGGTTGGACTGCAGCAACAGCTCCTTGGCCTTCTCGATCCGGACGCGGTTCAAATAATTGACGAACGAATAGCCCGTATATTTCTTGAACTGCACGCTGAAATAAGAGACGCTCATGCCGAAACGCCCGCAGACCTCAGCCAGCGTATGATCGCTCTGGTAGTTCTCCCGGATATAGTCGCAGGCCCGTTTCACGTTCAGCTTCACGCTGCTATCCGCTGGCGAGGCAGACTGGGCGATCCAGAATTCACCTAGCCTCTGAAAATAGGAGATAGCCTCACCCTCGCCCTCCCATAAGAAAGGCTCGTCGTATACAAGACCACGTTGCTTGAGAAAGTGATGCCATTTGGCACTTAGCAGGCGGAACAAGCCCAACCTCTCTCCCGGCTGGCCTTCCTCGAAGCTCTGCATGCTTCGGATCATCTCGGCGTGTCTCTGGATGAACTCGGCCGGCTGAAGAAGGTCCAGTCTCTCGAAGAACTGCTGTGCCAGTACGAACTCGCGATGCGCGCCGTGGAAGTATACCACCCGCTCTTCCGCCCGCTGCAGCGCACGCCTCAGCTCTTCGTTCTTCACCGGCTTGAGCAAATAATCGATGGCGCCTGCTTGCATGGACTGCCGGACATCGTCAAAGCACGTGCTGTCGCTCAGGATGATCGTGACTACGGGTATACGCTGTTCGTGCACATGGCTCACCAAAGCCAGTCCTTCAAGCCGGGGAAGCATAAGATCGGTCAGGAGAAGCGTGGGCCAGCCCTGCTCCATCAATCGTAAAGCTTCTTCCCGGTCACACGCCTCCCCGACGACAATATGCCCCAACGCTTGCACCATCTCTTTGATTCTCGCTCGTTTATCCGTATGAGGTTCCACAATATGTACATGAAGCATCGCTGTTGCCCTCCCCGTCCTCCGATTTGGAGTCCACTTGCTCGTATCAAACGTTTCTTCGGCTGAATGGTTCCGGGAAGTAAGCACCTTTACAAAACTTTAAAAAGGAACAGTCGGACAAGTGGGCTAAAATCACGGACTTTTGCTAAAGTAAGAGTACCTTCTACTGTTTTGTGGAAAGGGTTCAGCAATCCGTCGAATAAGAATTCACATATTAAGAATCCAGTTGACTTTGACGTCGTGTCGCACTTTAAGCTGTTCATTGAAAGGAGGAGCTATGGAGCTACTGACAATAAGCGAGGTTACAAAAAACTATCAGATCTCAACAAGAACACTCAGATATTATGAGCAAATCGGATTGCTTCAGAGCATGAAGAAGGAAGGTTACGCTTATCGCACCTATGATGAATGTTCGTTGAAAAGACTGGAACAGATTTTGATCTTACGAAAGCTGAGAATTCCATTGAAAGAAATCCAGAGAGTTTTGCAAAGTGAAGAGTCAAAAGTAGCACTAAACGTTTTTCAAGGAAAAATCCAAGAGCTATCGAATGAAATACTGGCATTGTCTGCAATTAAAACGGTATTAAATCAAGTTGCCTCTATACACCTATGTAGGTGGGTCACCGGAATACGACACAGGGAATGAACTACGGAAATTTATGATTCAAACGAATCTTAAAGAAATGAAGCCTGATTTGCGGCACTTTGGTTTTAATCATCCCAATGGGGAATTTTGAGGAATGGGGCTGGCTTACGGATTGGGTAAAATACAGTAATGAGTATGAACCGAATTGGGGCGATCCAGATTGTATGAATGGTTCAATGGAAGAACATTTAAATTACATCAATCAATATCACTTGAGCAATGAAGAAATCAATAAATGTGTGCAGTTGGATCTGTTGCTTCCGATAAAACCAAAGGTGAAAGAATAGTCAAACAATTTCTAGAGATACCCTGAAGAGGTATCTCTTTTTTATCAAAAACTTGCCGTTACAAACAACATTAGTTGAATGTTGCGACAAATGCGACTCAGGTAGAACGGATTCCTTCAAATGCGTTTTGTACCAAATGCTGCACATAGGGTTCATCCAACGTTTCGCCTGTCACAAGCAAACGATAGAAAATTGGCCCGTAAATGAGATCAATGCATATACCAATATCGAGGCCTTTTTTCAGTTCCCCGAGTTGAATCCCCTTCTCCAATAGACTCCTTGCCTCAAGTCGGCGGGGACGGAAAAATCGAGTCCGATAGGCCTCCGCCAATCCAGAATCAAACTGTCCTTCGCCTAATAACTCCGTAATAATGGTCCCTTCCCGACTTGTCAAAAACCGGGTTAAATTCGTGGCGTGAATGAGAATATCATTACATGCCGATCCCGTATCAGGCACGGGCAATCTGGCCGAGGCGGCATACAGGAAACCATCCATTACCACGGCAGCCTTGTTAGGCCACCATTTATAAATCGTAGCCTTGCTAACTTGGGCACGATCGGCGATTTTATCAACTGTGACGGCTTGAAAGCCATTTTCCAACAATAACTCATAGGATGCGGAAAGGATAGAGTTTTGCGCTTTTACATTACGCGGTCTGCCTCTTTTACCATTCATCGTAATCGTCACCTTTCGTCAGTACATATCTTAACCGATAAAAATAAACTATACGTTCAGTATACCAATTATGGATAAAAAATAAAATTGAAATCACCCATTTACAAAACTATACGTTCAGTATATTATTTTGTTATAAATTAATAAACTATACGTTCAGTATTTAAAAAAGAAGGAGGAACTAATATGAGGAGAAGGCTGCATGGAATTGTGATTGCTGTGAAGTAATGAGGTTATTTACTGTAGAAGATTATATTTCTATATAAGGAGTTGCTTAAAATGACTGTATTAAAAAAACAAACTATCGAAAAAAATATCCCGACATGGTTAACCCTACTTCTGGCTACCGCATGCGGTATCATTGTAGCTAATCTTTACTATGCGCAGCCCTTGGTTGGGGTAATCAGTTCTTCAATCGGGCTGTCCGCTAATATTTCTGGCCTTATCGTGACGTTAACGCAGATTGGTTATGTAGTAGGCTTGTTGTTTATCGTACCTATGGGAGATATCGTTGAAAATCGAAGGCTGATTGTCGTATCTTTACTCCTCACAGCGGTTGCCCTTGCAATCACGGCAGTGTCGAAACAAGCTGTGCCATTCTTAGCCGCTTCGTTTGTCATTGGTATAGGGTCGGTTGCTGCGCAAGTACTCGTACCTTTTGCGTCATACCTTGCATCCGAATCTTCACGGGGCCGTGTTGTCGGCAATGTCATGAGTGGTTTGTTGCTTGGAATCATGCTCTCGCGTCCTTTGTCGAGCCTGGTAGCTGACTTCTTTGGCTGGCATGCCGTATTCGCTTTGTCTGCCATAGCTGTTTTTATTTTGGCAATCGTACTGTTGAAGGTGTTGCCTGCAAGAAATCCCTCGACAGACACACGCTATACAGCTCTACTCGGTTCGATGTGGCACTTGCTGCGAACAACCCCGATCTTACGCCGTCGGGCTGCATATCATGCATGCGTGTTTGCGACTTTTAGCTTATTTTGGACAACAGTTCCATTACTGTTATCTAGCCCGATCTTTCATTTCTCCCAGAAAGACATTGCGTTGTTCGCGCTTGTCGGAGTTGCAGGTGCAGTAGCTGCGCCTGTGGCTGGACGGTTGGCCGACCGCGGCTGGACTAGACCCGCTACAGGGATTGCACTCGCTACTGTCGTCATTTCTATGTTGTTGCCGCTTATGATCCGTACTGGTTCATCCATCGGAATAGCTATTCTCGTCGTTTCAGCCATATTATTGGACGCCGGTGTATCCGCAAATCTTGTGCTTGGACAACGCGCGCTCTTCTCGCTGAGTCCAGAAATTCGTAGTCGTCTGAATGGGCTTTTCATGGCTATTTTCTTTTTTGGTGGTGCCATCGGATCGGCAATTGGGGGGTGGATATACGCTACGGGGGGATGGAGTGCCACGCTATGGATTGGAATAGCTTTCCCGATCGTTGCCTTACTTTATTTTGCAACAGAGAAGAAGTAGTTCTATGCGTCATCAAGTTGTTAATTTCGCATACGCGATAAAGAACACCATGATCTCTCCAATGATTGCATAATTAGGTACATGATAAATCAAGTCAAACGTTATAAAGCAACCCAATATTCCCAATAATACCGCCAAATGAAAGGGTCTTAAACGTAGATGTTTGTGTCTATATAGGTGGAAAACCAAAGAGGTAGACAAAAAATAAAGAAGTACGGATCCAAATACAAAAATCAACATGAATGGATAATTTAGTTTTTCTTGGTATAACAACTGGATTGAAGCGGCGATCATGCTCATGGATAAGTATATAAATAAGTGTCCGTAAATAATCGTTTGGCCAGCAGTTTGTATTTCCTTACTCACTTTGGTTTCAATATTATCGAAGTATTGCCACCATATTGCAATGACTAACAGACTTGTAAATGCGACAAACAAAATCGATGGCAAATCCCAATTACTGAACTGCATCACGGACAGAATGCTGATCACGGACTCACCTAAAAGAATGAGTGTAAATAAGGCAAAACGTTCAAATAAGTGAGGGGTATGTATTGGTGTTTTTACCAAGTGTCTTCGCCCGACTAGGGGAAGTATAATATCTACGGCAATTCCCATATACAAAATGACATACCGGATCCATGAGTCAAAGAAAAGCGAACAAGCAGATATCAATATCCCAATCAAAAAGTAGGTTCCCAAATAGGAAGCGGTCGATTGTTGATGAGCGGCTTTAGATTTATGCACCATCAGATATTGAATGGCGGTCAGTGCTCTCGAACCTATATATCCTACAAAGAAGGGAATATAGTATTGATCAAAATTAGGGGATAAGCTCGCTGTCATGATTAGAACAAAAAGGAGTTGAAGGATGATTAATATTCTATGTATAAAGATATCTTGACCGAATCTGTTTATAAAGAGCGTTTGTCCTACCCATCCCCACCAGATAGGGATAAAGATTAAAACAAATTTAACTAAATATTCAATGGGAATGACTCCATGGTCTGCATGTAATAAGACATGAGTTGCTTTTGAGACTGCTGCGACAAAAAGAATATCATAAAAAAGCTCCAACCAGGTGACCTTTTTCTCAACCATACCCTTTAAAATCCTCCCATTTGACGCATGTTTTCTAAAGAATAAACTAAATGAAGGCGCTGCTTCATCTGAATGATCAATTTATCATATCATTAGAGAGGAATTTCTGAAAAGAGCGGAAGTGAGGATGTGTCTGCTTGATCATTGTAGGATGAATTTCGGCTTGCAAAGTAATTCGATGGTCATTGAAAGATTCTCATGCTAGCATAGAGACAACATAAGAAATAAGAAAGTAGGAATAGTTGTGCCTCGATTACTCTATGCCGCATTAGTGATGTTAAGTCTTATTTGGGGAGGTTCGTTTTTCTTTATTAAGCAGTTGCTGCACGATTTCGGCCCGTGGACGATCGCATTCCTAAGGTCCAGCTTTGGCTTGGTTACCATTACAATAATCATGCTCGTACTAAGGAAGCCATTCGAATTACGAAAAATCCAGTGGTTCCCGATGGCCGTCATGGCTCTCGTCAATACGGCTGTCCCATGGGCAATTATCGGTTTCAGCGAAACTAGATTGTCCAGCAGCATAGCCTCGATTTTGAATGCTACAACGCCGCTATGGACAATCGTCGTCGGTGCGCTGGTCTTCAAGGCGACTACGAACCGGATGCAATGGATTGGCATGGGGGTGGCTTTTGTCGGGCTGGTTATTTTATTGGACATTAACCCGCATTCCATTGTGTCGGTCGATTTGATCGGGTTTATTTGCATGCTGGCAGCTACGTTATGCTATGCGTTCGGCTCCCAGTTGTCCAAGCGGCTCAAGGGCGTGTCCATGTATCAGACGACATTCGGCACGCTGCTCTGCGCCATGTTGGGAAGCGGGACCATGGCTTTTTCGGTCGAACCGGTTAACCTGTCGCGGTTGGCTTCGTTAACGAATATCGGGATGGTCATCGGACTGGGTGTATTTGGTTCGGGCATCGCTTATATTTTGTTTTATTTCATGGTTCAACGAGGAAGTCCCGAGTTCGCGACGATGGTGACTTATCTTGTTCCTGCAACAGCAATCATATGGGGGAGTACGCTGCTGAACGAACCCGTCCATTGGAGCTTATTCGCTGGGCTGGCCTTTATTTTGGGCGGCGTATTCGTATCGAGCAGGACAAGGATAAGTTCGAAGCTTTCTAATCAAGGGAAAACGGTCGGCTGAAATCAGTCGACCGTTTTTCATCTATTCACTTTAAGCTGCTGAGCGAATCGTTACGAGGTTTCTGATTAAGAGGTCATTCATCTAATTATCCGTGCTATGATATGAAAAAAGGATAATTGGGCAGGTGAAAAAAATTAATAAAAACATCATTTACTTTTCAACACTATTCATTTATTTGCTTACATTACTTGTACATATCGTCTTGCACAACATCGACAATGGTCGCAATTATTTAGGGCTTACGATGGTTATTCCACTTTTAATTGTTGTTTTTTATCAAAAAATATATAAGAAACAAAACATAATTCATACATTTGGTATTTCACGCCCAACGATAAAAACACTAGTTTTCTCCATACTATTTCCACTACTTCTAGGGCTATGCTTACATTTTTATTTAAGTATTCTGGATATCCAGTTCTTATTTAATCATGGAAATGAATTAGGATTTCTGCTTCTCATTGGTCTAACGATCGCTTCTTTATCTGCATTATTGGAGGAAATCGTTTGGCGTGGGAATTTTCATTATTATTTAAGACAAAAATATTCATTAACGCAAACAGCAGTGATTACGGCAACGATTTGGTCTATGTGGCATTTACCCATTGCACTCTTCTATAAAACCTATGATTTATGGATTGTGGGAATATTTACTTATGTTGCTATATTATTTATATTATCGATGATTTTGACGTATACAAGAGAGTATGGTCGTTCTGTAGTGTCAGCTGCGATTTTACATGGTATGTTTAATGTTTTTTATTTAACAGACGGGCTGCAAAATGAATGGGTTGTCGAGCGAATGGAATTGACTAAATTCATCTTATTGGCAATTGTGTTCGGCATGATGTGCCTTATTCATCGAAAAATTAAACGATAGGTGCATCATCGAAAAGAAGGCAGTCGAAGTAATCGCAAAATGCTTTTTACTATGCAAGTTCATAGTAGTAAGTAAATTACTACACCGAAAAAATTTCCGTGGCAGAGCGTCTCGATACGCTTGCACCTTACGTAACGTAAGGTTTTATAATAGAGCTACCGGTACATAGCTAGCCCGATGAAAATAGAGTTTGAGAAGCCGAAACCTAAGGAGGAAAATGAATGAACGAACGATTTGTTAAGCATGCGACCTTCGTCGTCGAGCGGACTTATGCCGCTTCGCCTGAGCGGGTTTACCAAGCCTGGGCTGATCCGATTGCCAAAGCCAAGTGGTTTTCGAAGCCGGAGATCTTCGACTTTCAGGTTGGCGGACGAGAGTACAGCAGCGGCGGACCGCCGGATGGGCCGATCTTTACCTTCGACGCCAACTACCAGGAGCTTGTTCCAGAGCAGCGCATTGTCTATACGTACACCCTGGATTCGAACAGCACACGTATCTCCGTCTCGATAACAACAGTCGAGCTGATCAAGGTGGAGGGCGGCACGAAACTGATTTTCACGGAGCAAGGCGCGTTCTTTGACGGACACGATACGCCGGAAGTACGGGAACACGGTACAAACGTCATGTTGGACGCACTGGGCAAGCTATTTGAAGGGGAGGTATGAACATGACAATAGGTGAAAACGAACTTATTGCTACGCGCGAGTACGATGTCCCGCGGGAGCTTGTGTTCCGGGCCTGGGCAACCCCCGATTTGTTAGCCCAATGGTGGGGGCCGCAAGGCTTCACGAATACATTTTACGAATGCGATTTGAGGCCGGGAGGCACGTGGAAGTTCACCATGCACGGACCGAATGGCGTGGATTATCCGAACCATAATGTCTTTGTTGAGATCGTGCCGCATGAGCGAATCGTGCTTGATCATCTATCCGGCCACAAATTTCGGGTAACGGCTACCTTCGATGACCTGGAAGGCCGCACCAAAGTTACTTTCCGTCAGACTTTCAAGGTAAAAGAGGCGTTTGAACAAGCTAAGCCGATCTGCATAGAAGCTAATGAACAGCAGCTAGACCGACTTGGCAAGGTGCTGGCGGAATTGGCCTACTAGCTTTGCAAAGTTATATATGCTTTTACCCGGAAGAACTGCCACTTATGTGATGAGTCTAAAATTGTCGCCGTTCACGATCCCTGTCGGGAATCGGACGGCGATTTTTATTGTCAATATTGATGCCCCGTTCTTTAGTGAATGAGTCCGTAGAGGTTTTCCTTCGTGTAAATGCCCTATTCCTCAATGCAAACAACCATTCTGATCGATAATAAATAAGTAGCTCGTAGGTTTAGTATTTCATTCACTATATATTTTATAATTATGTTGATCAGGTTTTGTGTAGATGAGTGTGTTAAAATACCATGTGGTCTACGAATCTAGGAATATAGACCTACCATGCGAATCGAATGTACCACAAATTATTGTAGAGATATGAAGGTGAACAAAATCATGAACGAAATGTTTACGGGAAAACGACCGCTTCTTTATTCGGTGAATGATATACAGGGAGAATTGATTCAAGAGCGACTGGGCATCGACTGCCACATATCTTATCTCAATTGGAATCCGATATCCGAGCTAGTTGCTCAGTTCGATCGAATGAATCCGGATTGTACGGTTATTTTCCTTGAACCGACAGCAAGTAGTAAAGCAAATCTGGCAGATTGGATGGATCTAAGGCAATATTGCGAAACCCGGTACATCCCCTTTGTTATCATAGGCGAAGCAGACCAAGAGCTCAAAAATGCATTGTTGGCCGATGCGGTTTTCTCCCACCCGGCAGATCCAACAGCACTACAATTGCATATCAAGAAACTCATTGAGAGAAGGCAGCGGATCCTAGATCAAATTTTCATCGATCCGGTAACCGGGGCGAATAATTATCGATATATGCAACGTGAAGTTCAACGACAGCTTCATGATATGAAACGATCCTATGAGACCTTTTCGATGGTCTATTTAGAGGTCGATCCAATACCATCGATAGACCATCATAGCAAAAGGGTTGTGACAAAAGGGTTTGTAGATTTTATTCAGGGCAACATTCGACCGATGGATTGTTTGGGACATCATGCTGAAGCAGGATTTGTCCTCATCTTGCCTAGAACCGTAAAAGAAGACGCTTTGAAATTAATGCGTCGGCTGACTGCGTTGTTCGCCAATGTGCCGATCGATACGCCGCAGGGGACGCAGTACGCTACTTTTTCGGCGAAAGTACGGGAATTTATCGATTCTAGTAACTCGTCGGATGCGTGCTTAGAGATCATGCCCTTCTCGAACGAGACGGACCCTACCGAACGAAAAGGGTTGGTACTGGACGGTAAGATGAACGACGAAAACGTTAAGACCCGCAAGCTGATGGTGGCGATTATTGATGATGACCGATTGATCCGCGAAATGTTAAAGCATCAATTAGCGGATATCGGGGAACACCTGTATGACGTCGAAGTGAAGGATTTTGCCGATGGAGAGGAATTTTTTAACGACCCATGGCATCGGCAAAATGAACGATATTTAGTTATTATCGATCGGATTATGCCGAAAATGGATGGACTGGAGATCTTGGGGAAAATTCGTACAGGTTACGACAGACGAAGATATGTATGCATCATGCTCACGAGTAAGGGAGCGGAAACAGACATCGCATTGGCTATTCAAAGGGGCGCCAACGATTATATAGTCAAGCCTTTTAGCTTAAAGGAGCTTCGTGCGCGAATTAATCGGCTTGTAGGTGGTCTGCAGTGACGTATGTTCTGGTCTTTCTTTTAACTGTCATCTCGCTGGGGTTGCTCCTGGCAGTTTACTTGTATTTGATATTCAGAAAATCGTTGAATCGATGGTACACGAATAAGAGAGAGCGCTGGCTGGAGACTCATTCCGATGACATAAAAACGTATATATATACCGGATCTGGATCTGAACACTTTGTTCCCGAGAAAAGGTATCAGTATGAAGCTTTGGAAGATATGTTTAGCGACCTCCTTAGCAGCGTCAAGTTCGAGAAAGACTTCGAACCGATCGGCGCTTTTGCGCAGCGATATTTTGTGCCGTGGTACCAAAAGCGGCTTCAATCGGGGTCATGGAGTGTCCGCATGAACACGTTGCATTTCATCAATCGCTTCAAAATCGAAGTGATGCAGCCCGACTTGATTCGCCACTTACGCAGTAAACGATGCACGCCGGAAGAAAAATTCGAAATTTTCCTCTTACTGGGGGAATTTGAATGCGATAATCTCATGGAGCTCATGAAGGGCGCAAAGGAACTTCCTGACTTTTGGTTGAACGAGCTGCTGTGCCGACTTGTCTCTCAGGATAACGTGGATACGTACGTGGATGACTTTTTCGATTATACCCCATCGTGGCAGGGAGCGATTCTCGAAGCTGTTCGGGACAAGCATCTGCGTTCGGAAAAGCTGCAACGGCTACTTGTGCAGCTCTTGGAATCGGAGCATGCCGAGCTTCGGGTCAAGGCGCTTAAGACGATTGCCTCGCTAGGCTATCTGTTCACCATTGATCCGTTTATCCAGTGGATGGATAACAATAGGGAGAACGGGATATGGGATCAACCGCAGACAGACGGGGAGAGGCTAATGGCCGCACGATTAATGGGAAGCATTCGTCACGATCGATTTATTCCTTATCTGAATGCGTTGATCGGAGATAGAGCATACGGGGTACGGAGGGAGGCAGCTAAATCGCTTCGAATATATCGACAGGGAAAGAGTATGTTAACCGTGCTGGCTTCCACCCATCCCGATGCTTTCGCCCGTTCCATTGCCCAAGAATGGATAGAAAGGAATCCTGAACATGAATGATCTTACGGAGATATTTCGAATGCTGCTCCTATTCCTTAATAAAGTTATTTTTGTTTATTTTATCGGTATTTGCGTCTTTTATTTGGTTATATTTCTTCTGTCGTACGGCCGGTTGAGAAGAGAGAAGGGACTGCATGGAATCGAGCCTTACAAAAGAATGAAGAGTTCTTCGTTCACTCCGCCGTTATCTATCATCGTACCGGCCTACAATGAAGAAGCGGGCGTTATCGGCACGATTTTGTCACTTATTACCGGCAGCGGAAAGCTGGATTACCCGCAGTTCGAAGTGATTGTCGTGAACGACGGATCGAAAGATCGGACGCTGGAAAAAGTGATCGAGCGGTTCCAGATGGTGCCGGTCAAAAATAAAGTACACCTAAAGCGCAATGGCATTGAGACCCGGCCGATTATTGAAATGTACCAATCGGAAGTTTATCCGCATTTGATCCTGATCGATAAGGAAAACGGCGGAAAGGCTGATGCCTTAAATGCCGGTATCAACCTGTCCCAATATCCTTACTTTGCATCCATTGATGGGGATACCGTCCTTGAACCGGATTCCTTCCTTAAAATTATGAAGCCAATTGTGGAGCATGCGGATGACGAAATCCTTGCTGCAGGAGGGAACGTGCTGATCGCGAATGGGAGCACTGTTGTGAAGGGGCGGGTGCAGGAGACGAAGCTTTCCCGGAAGCCTTTGGTCGTTATGCAGAGCATTGAGTATATGCGGGCTTTTTTAATGGGACGCATCGGATTAAGCCGGGGAAATATGCTGCTCGTTATTTCTGGCGCCTTCGGTGTTTTTAGAACGCAGCGAGTGATTCAAGCAGGCGGGTATAAGGTAGACACGGTCGGTGAAGATATGGAGTTGGTGGTACGGCTTCATCGGATGAATTTGGAGCAAAAGTGGGGAGCCAAAATTGAATACGTTGCCGATCCGATATGTTATACGGAGGCTCCCGAATCAATGAAATTTTTGTACAGACAGCGTACGCGTTGGCACCGGGGCTTATTTGAAAGCTTATGGACCCATCGTCGGATGATGTTTAATAGAAAGTATGGCCTCATCGGGATGGCTGCTATGCCGTTTTATTTTTTTGTCGAATTTCTCGGCCCATTTGTCGAATTTTTTGGCTATCTGACATTAATTATCGATCTAATGATGGATCGGGTTTTCATTCAATATGCACTGATGCTCTTCGCTTTAATGGTTGTGTACGGATCGTTTCTATCCATGGGGGCGGTGCTGTTTGAGGAGTGGCGGCTAGGTAAGTATCCGAAGATCTCGGAACTGAACAGGCTGTTATTCTTCGCTCTTTCGGAGGCTTTCTGGTATCGGCCGATGCTTACATTGTGGCGTGTGCGCGCCATGATGACCCTGCTGTTCGGACGAGCGCAAGGCTGGGGTGAGATGCAGCGCAAAGGGGTCTCAGACTAGAAGGAGGTGTAACGATGAAAAGATCCTGGATACACTGGGCGGTGCTGCTGTTCATAATCATCGCAGCGGCAGCCACGCCGATGGCGGTTTGGAAATGGAAGCCAAGCCAAGTCTTGAATGTGGCAGTATTGGATAAAACGGTTCCCGACGAGACGTTCCGGGAGCATAAGGGGCTGATGTGGCTTCTCAATTATTTCAAATATGTCAAAAATGATCGAACGGCTTATTCCGTCAGCAATGATTATTTCGGCTACGTTCCCGGGGCGGAAGGTTCCCATACCGTACGCGAGCTGAATCTATCCGATAATTATGATCTGCTCTACATAGCGGATACGTATGGCGTGTATAAAGATGATTTGAAGCATACGGCCATGCACGGCAACCGTTCAGATAAAATATACGGCGGATTGCAGACCTCTGATATCAAGCAGATCAAAAATGCGATCTATCAAGGAACCTCTTTGATCGCCGAATTTAACACCTTCGGCAGTCCGACCGATGCGGAAGCCAAAACCGCGCTGTATGAAATCATGGGGGTTCGCTGGTCGGGCTGGATCGGTCGATATTTCCCTGATTTAGCGGGGGGCGGGGAGCTGCCGGATTGGGCCAAGAGCAACTATGAGAAGCAAACCGGGCGAAAATGGACGTTTCAAGGCCCTGGATTTCTCTTCGTCAAGGATGATGACCAGGTAGCTGTACTGGAGGAAGGGAAAGATACCGGGAAGCAGGGCAATGTATTCACGTTGACAGAGAAGGGGAAAACCTTCGTCGGTACGTCGATCGAAACACGGTATAACTACTGGTTTGACATCATCGAGGCTGAGGATAACACAGATATTCTAGCTGATTACCATCTGGATTTGACGGAAGCGGGGGAGAAGAAGCTCAAGGCGCTGGGAATCCCTTCGGTATTTCCTGCGGTGATCAAGAATGCAACGAGCGTGTATACCTCGTATTACTTTGCCGGCGATTATGCAGATAGTAACGATGTACCTGCTTTCTACCAGGCATCCTGGCTGGACTTTGCGTTTCGCTTAATGGCATGGGATTCCGGCAAGAACCAGCAGGGCTTCTACTGGAAGGCGTACACGCCGCTCATGAAGCGGATTCTGGAGGATACGGCGCAGAAAAAGCAGCAGCCACAGGCCGCTCAAGACAATACCCATCCTATTACAGCGGGTGGTGTTACGATGCCAGCCAAAGTGGGCGGCGAATATTTGCAAATCTACCAAGACAACAGCTGGAAAGACGTGCTGATTAAAGGCGTCAACATGGGGATGGGGAAGCCCGGTAAATTCCCGGGGGAGACGGCCATTACGAGAGCGGAATATTTGCGTTGGTTCAAGTACATCGGCGAGATGAACGCGAATGCCATCCGTACGTATACCATCAATCCGCCTGCTTTTTATGAAGCACTTCTCGAGTACAACAGCAAAGCCTCGAAACCGCTCTATGTATTGCATGGAGTATGGATTAATGAAGAGAAGCTTGTCTCCTCCCAAGACGTGTACTCGAAAGAGCTTTGGGCGGAGTATGTCGAAGAAATGAAGCGGACCGTCGATATTATACACGGCCAGGCCGATCTGCCGGCCAAACCGGGACATGCTTCCGGGACGTATCGTGCCGATATTTCGAAGTACGTTCTAGGATGGATACTGGGCATCGAGTGGGATCCGGAGGTCGTTGTCGGGACGAATGACAAGCATCAGGGGATGCCGGATTTCAACGGGCGGTATTTCCGGACGGAGAACGCGTCTCCCTTCGAAGCATGGCTAGCCTCGACGATGGACGAGATCACCGTGTATGAAACGGAGCGTTATAAGTGGCAGCGGCCGATTAGCTTTACCAATTGGCCTACAACGGATATCATCAAGCACCCTTCCGAGCCGCATGAGAAAGAAGATATGGTGTCTGTGAATCCGAATGTGATTTGGGCCAAGCCTACGCTTCAGGCGGGGTATTTCGCCTCTTACCACGTGTATCCTTATTATCCGGATTTTATGAATTATGAGACGAAGTATACGGATTATGTCGATTTCCGCGGAGAAAAGAACAGCTACGCGGGTTACCTGCACGATCTGAAGAAGCTGCACCGCATGCCTGTGCTCATCGCCGAATTCGGCATCCCTGCATCGCGCGGCATGACGCATCGAAATGTACGGGGATGGAACCAGGGAGGGCACAACGAACAGGAGCAAGGGGAAAACAATGCGCACTTATTTACGGATATTACGAACGAGGGCATGGCAGGTGGCCTGATTTTCGCTTGGCAGGACGAATGGTTTAAGCGGACGTGGAATACGATGGATTTGGATAACCCCGACCGTCGGCCATTCTGGTCGAATATTCAGACGAGTGAGCAATATTTTGGGATCATGGCCTTTGAACCCGGGGAGCCAAAACAGGGACTGTATGTGGATGGGGATCCTAGCGATTGGACGAATGCGCACATTTCTCCGGTGCCGATGAAGGGTGCATCCGTTAAAGCTTTGGATAGCGATGATCCGCAGAGGGAAATCAAGCAAATATTCGTATCCCACGATGCGCGAAATGTATATTTCCGAATCGATTTCGGACAAGACGGCGGGCCGTTGGATTGGTCTAAGACAGGGGCAACCATATTGCTTGATACGATCCCGAATCAGGGACAGCACCGGATTCCCGGTGGCAGCGGCCTCACGACGGATGCCGGAATCGACTTTGCCATCGATTTAAAAGGCCCGAATCAATCGCGGATATGGGTCGATAGCTATTACGATTCAACGTATTACCAGTACGCCAATATGCTAAAGATGATGCCATGGCTGGATTATGCCAATCAGAAAGACAATGGAATTTTCCACAAAATGGAGCTTGTGTTGAACAGGGAGATGGATATTCCGAATGTTCGCGGTCGATCGCTGCATCTGCCTCTAGAAACCTATGAAACCGGGCAATTGCGCTATGGGAACGGGAATCCCGATAGCCAGAGCTTTGATTCTCTAACAGATGTGGCTTTTGATGAAAAAACGAACATCGTCGAGGTGCGGATTCCGTGGCAGCTGCTCAATGTGAAGGACCCGAGTACCCGCGAAATTATGAGTGATCTATGGCAAAAAGGTTTTCATGCAGCCGAGGAAACGCCAGGCATGAAGATTGCTGTGCTTACGTATCGCCCGGATTCGCAGCCAAACGAAGACGCTCCAGGGGGCAAGCATATTTCGTATGCGATGCCGGGCTTGACCGGTAAAGTGCTTCGATCCAAAGACATGTTCAACTATCAATGGGATAAATGGGAAACGATGGTGTATCATGAACGACTCAAACAGTCGTATTATATATTGCAGGATCTGTATGAGAGGATTGAAGTACCGAACCAAGAAAAGTGACAAGCTTTCTGGAATCTTGGTCAAGGGGCTATCATATCGCTTGTGGAAGATTTAATTAGAAGACCCTCCTCGAAAAATGATCGGGGAGGGCCTTGCTTATAAGTATTTTTACAGCAATATTCAAATTCAGTACTAACAATTGGATATTTTTATGATATGATATATGAATAGTCCTCACATTGAGGAAATCGTTTTTTGAATCTACAGTTCCTCCCCCTGAGGACATCTGTTTTTTACTCTCAGGTTGCTTTTTTGCTGTTAAGGCAAACCAAAGCCACTACCCTTGCAAGTACCTGGGTTAAGGCCTTGGTTTTTATGTATTCCTAGGATTTTATGTCATCACCTAAAATTTATCGGTTTTTAATAGCATGTAACTATCATATAATAGTAAGTAAATATCTTAATCAATTCATATATTAGTGAGAGCCTAAGCAGGTGAGAGCGCCTACATCATTTCTTTCAAATACTAGCGTGTAAGGACGGTAAACATGAGCGACAGACAAACCGAAACAGACGTTATTTTAATTGGTGCCGGAATCATGAGTGCGACTTTGGGAACTTTGCTGAAAGAATTAGTACCGGACTGGAAAATTACAGTGTTTGAGAAGTTGGCAAGTGCAGGAGAGGAAAGCTCTAACGAATGGAATAATGCAGGAACGGGGCATGCAGCACTGTGCGAGCTTAACTACTCAGACGAAAAACCGGACGGATCCATAGATATCAGCAAAGCTATAAATGTTAATGAACAGTTTCAAGTTTCAATGCAGTTTTGGTCTTATCTTGTAAACAGCAATCTGATTCGTAATCCGCAAGACTTTATTATGCCATTGCCTCATATGAGTATGGTACAAGGGGAACAAAATGTAACGTTTTTGAAAAAACGTTTTGAAGCGATGTCAGGCAATCCGCTGTTTCAAGGAATGGAATTTTCCGATGACCCGAAAAAACTGATGGAATGGATTCCGCTTATTATGAAAGACCGTACATCGAATGATCCTATTGCGGCCACAAAAATTGACTCTGGGACGGACGTCAACTTTGGCGCTTTAACGCGCATGTTGTTCGACCACTTAAAGAATAAAAACGTTGATATCCATTACAAGTATAGTGTTGATGATATTAAACGTACTAGCGATGGCTCGTGGGAATTGAAAGTATGGAATGATAGCGGTGAAGTCGAACGCCATACTGCAAAATTCGTCTTTATCGGCGGCGGGGGCGGAAGTCTTCCTTTACTTCAAAAATCCGGCATTCCTGAAGGAAAACATATTGGAGGATTCCCGATAAGTGGACTATTTATGGTGTGTAATAATCCGGAAGTTGTAGCACAGCATCATGCCAAAGTATACGGCAAGGCTAAGGTTGGTGCACCTCCAATGTCTGTTCCGCATCTTGACACCAGATTTATCGATAATAAAAAATCGCTGCTCTTTGGACCGTTTGCCGGTTTCTCACCAAAGTTCTTAAAAACCGGTTCCATGTTTGATTTGTTAGGTTCTGTAAAACCGAATAATGTGACAACGATGTTGGCGGCAGGTGCAAAAAATCTCTCATTGACGAAATACTTAATCCAGCAAGTGATGTTATCGAAAGAAAAGCGGATGGAAGAGTTGCGAGAGTTTATCCCGAGCGCCAAAAGCGAGGATTGGGGTTTGATGGTAGCAGGCCAGCGTGTGCAAATCATTAAAGATACGGCCGCCGGCAAAGGAACGCTTCAATTTGGTACAGAAGTGATCAGTGCCGAAGATGGCTCGATAGCTGCATTGCTAGGCGCATCTCCGGGTGCTTCTACCGCCGTACCCGTCATGCTTGAAGTCATAAAAAAATGCTTCCCTCAACATATCCAAGCGTGGGAGCCAAAAATAAAAGAAATGATTCCTACTTATGGCGTGTCCCTGTTGAAAAACCCGGAGCGTATCCGCGATATTCATGCTTCAACAGCGCAGACGCTTGGTCTAACCAATGAACTGCAACCCATCATGTAGAAAGTACAAAGAATACAAATGAGTTAAGCGGCCTTCATCCTAAATTTTATGGGACGGAGGCCTTTTCGCTTTGCCTGCAATCTTCGTAACAGCGTGGTGAACCTTATCATAAATCATGGTAAAGTGGAGAGTAGATAACGTGATCTACGCGATGAAAGGAACGAAACATGAAAGAAATATTGTTCAAGTACATGACGAGATTGACATCCCTGAACGAAGAAGAACAACAGGCTATTGTTGAAGATATCCTTATTGAGGAATACAAAAAAGGAACAGCTCTCCTTAGACAAGGGGATGTTCCTACGAAATGTTATTTCGTGTTGAAGGGATGCGTAAGGCAGTATTCGATTAATGAAGCGGGAAAAGAGGTCACATCCAATTTCTACACAGAAGAGCAAGCCATCACGATCTTCAATTCTCATAAACAAGATAAGTCATCCGAGTACACCTTTACGTGTCTTGAAGACTCGGTATTGGTCGTTGGCGATCTAGCGATCGAAGAGGACATGTATAACAAATATGATCAATTGGAATCCATGACACGCAAGATGATTGAGGAGAAGTTCGGTCAAGTACAAGATGAATATGCTGCTTTTATCGCTTCTACACCTAAAGAACGCTTCAGGTCACTATTACTGAACCGACCTCATTTAATCGATCGCGTCCCTCAACATCAATTGGCAAGTTATCTCGGAATTACCCCCGAGTCATTAAGCAGAATCAAGAAGCGAGTCCATACAGACAATCATTAAGCAGATGTCAGGCCGTTATAGGGACTTTCCCACCTTTGAACAGCAGCCATAACCCAAAACCCAATTCTCCTACAATCATTGGCACAGTAAATACAAATTTAAGTACGGTAATGACCCCATCGTATTGTGGGAGAAACGCGCTACATAGGTGATTGAGCATATAGCCTACACCAGCAATCACCAATAAGATACTAATGATTTTAGGTATGCCGTTTGATTTGATAGCCACATAGCCTACAATGAGCAAGTGCCCGCCGAAAACAATTAATCCAATCGACCATATAGATTCGAATGCTTCAAGAAATAGCATCATAAGTGATTGAGTTTGTTCGATTTTAAATGAGGATAAATCGTTTGTATGCCTCGAGAGAAGCAACACAAATATCAAGTTCAGTATGGCGATTCCCAATATAGCAGTATAGGTAAGACGGAACCACGCACCAAGCAATGAAAGGCTTTTATTAATTGGCTCGAGAAAAATATAGAAAGCCCACGCGACCACAATGTCACTAGTCAGGATGATGACCCAGCCCAAGATTTCAGCTTTGAAAAGCGTACTTGATGACATGATATGATGAAATGTGGCACTGGCATCTCCTTGTACCACAAGGCTTGCATGGACAAAGCCATACGAAAAAAATGAAGCAAGTGTCATGATGATAAGCGATATGCCCGCAATCAGAGCAGATTTTCGCTGATCCGTTCGTTGTATTCCTGTGTTAACCATCAAATAACCCCCTAGGTGTTTTGTGTTAATCTCATTGTAATAGGAGGGTAATAAAGGTTCATTGACTTAAATCAAGGGAAATTCGTATTTCAGGGGAGGGTAATGGATGATTATTCTAAAAGATATCGGGAGGTTCGAGACGCTCCCGGAAATCGCGATGCACATTTACAAGGGGAATATTCCGGCTTTGCAGGCTGCAATTGCAGCAGGCTGGGATATTGAAGAAGGCATCGTACTTAGCAGGCATACCACATTAAGCCCGTTGGATTTGGCATTAATATCGCAGAAGCTGGAGGTTGTTAAGCTGCTGGTAGAGCACGGCGTCAACCTGAATGTCCATCATAATCCGGCTTTTTTGCTAGCAGTACGTTATTGCAAGGAAGACACCGTTCGCTACATTACAGCGCAAGGTGCTAAGCTGGACAAGCTCAATCAAGTCGGGTCAGGCGCATATTCACAGGCCTACTATGGCAACAAAAACAATATCCCGCTCATTCATGAGCTGGGATTAGATATTAAGCTGCATGGTGGTGCTGTATTGCGCCAAGCCGTGTCGAATCATGACTTGAAGACGATCACTTATCTCCTCGAGCATGGGGTGGACATTAATTATAATAAACCGAATATGGTCTATCCTTATCAAGCGACTCCGTTAACCGTTGCAACGCGAATGGGTAATCTAGCTATGGTAAAATATTTGATTGAGCGCGGCGCGGACGCTACTTTAGCGGAAAAGGACGGCGAGCGGCCGTATACGATTGCGGTCAGCAATAAGGATACAGTCTTGGTTGACTATTTGAAATCGCTGGAGCCGGCCGAGTTTCATAATGTGGAGAACAAAAAGTATGAACTGAAAAAATATAAATTGACCGATGAACTGGTCCGCTTTCTTACTGGAGACAAGCTGCGCCTCGGGCTAGCGCAAAATGAATATGAAATCAGGTATATCGACTTTTTCACATTGACCGATACGATTGAGATGAAAGTCGGCCGGCAAAAGCTGCTGCGTCTGTCAGCCGATATCGATAATTACTCCGATCTGCAGCTCGTGTGGAATCCGAAGAAAAAAGGCCTGGTAGGCTGTTATGACATGGAGCATCAGGCTTATGCGGATTTATGCAGCTTTACAGAGTTCCTCGCGCAGCCTGAAATGTACCTCATTAAGTTCCTTGAGGGAGAGTTGTAAATGATTCCTGAATGAAATCATTCCGGGTCTACGAGCTGGTTCGTATTTTGATGTAAACGGAACAGCAGAGAAAGCTGCTTGGCGAGAAAAAGTGGCGTGTAAGGCATATCATTGCGAAGCCAGCAGACAATGGTACCGATGAAGGCGGAGGAACCGTACCAGATTGCAATATCTTTCGGAACGATCACAGCCGAAGAAGGTGAAGAATCGTCTCGGTTCTCGCTTCTGCTAGTGATAATATCAATGATCAGCTTCATAAGCCGATCTGTAAAGACCGGTATACGTTGTGAAGCGAGCAGCACCTTGTAAAATTTTGAATTTTCCGCGATATGCTCAAGTATTTTGACCAATATGGACCAATCCATATCTGTGGGATGAGGCTGACTCCGAATATCATTCAGGACAGCATGAATTTCATTAATCATGTCATCCGCCATCTTCTCAATCATGTCCGGAACATCCCGGTAATGGAGATAGAAGGTAACACGATTGATGGTAGCGCGTTCCGCAATGCGATTGACGGTTATTTTCTCAAGTTCAATCTCCTGAAGCAAATCGATAAATGCATCTCGAATCAATTGGCGCGTGCGAAGTACACGTCGATCTGTACGCGGTGATGTTGTTGACATGGGCCCTCATTTCCTTTCCCCTTCTTCATACGACAATTAAATCCTGTTTGTAGTATATTTTCAGAATAGACGACAGATTCTAATCATCTGTAAACTAATAGACATTTTTTGAAAATCTGTTGTTTGTGAAATATAAGAGAGATAACTATAATCTTTTACATTGAGTTTATTATACTACAAAGTGTTTATTAGGCTCACGATGAATTTGAAGGGATTGAGCATGATGAGTAATAATTTAGCCTTTGACAGCAGTTCCATTAAGAAAGGTCCCTTGCTGTTTGTTATGATTTTGGGGGCGTTCATCGCCGTTTTGAATCAGACTATTATGAGCGTCGCGCTGCCAGAGCTGATGGTCGACTTTAACATTGAAGCGTCTACCGCTCAATGGTTAACAACCGGATATATGTTGGTTAACGGGGTTCTTATTCCAATCACTGCATTTCTAATGCAACGGTTTACGACCCGTGAGCTTTTTCAGGCTTCCATGGTTATTTTTCTCGGTGGAACCATTGTTTCGGCAGTAGCACCTAACTTCGATATTTTGCTAACTGGCCGCCTATTTCAAGCCGCTGGTGCCGGTATTATCATGCCGCTGCTAATGAATGTCATTCTGACTATATTCCCTCCTAATAAGCGCGGAGCCGCTATGGGAATGGTTGGTTTTGCTATTATTTTTGCTCCTGCAATTGGGCCTACACTTGCCGGTTATATCATAGAGCATTTTTCCTGGCGTACGATGTTTTATGGGATGATTCCGATTGTCGTGATCGTTATTGTGGTTGCCTTTATTTTTCTGAAAAATGTGGCTGAACGATCCTATCCTAAAATTGATATTTTGGGTGTCATTCTCTCAACAATCGGATTCGGTACCCTTCTATACGGCTTCAGCAGTGCTGGAAGCAAAGGTTGGTCAAGCGCGGAAGTGGTTCTATCTCTTGTTACAGGTGTGGTCGCCTTGATTTTGTTTACATGGAGACAGCTGGTCTCGGAGAGCCCGCTTCTTGATCTAAGGGCGTTCAAATATAGCATGTTCTCCCTGACCACCGTTATTAATATTGCTGTAACAATGGTCATGTATGCGGATATGATGCTGCTTCCACTATATTTGCAGAATGCACGTGGATACACACCTCTGGAGTCTGGACTGCTGATGCTCCCTGGCGCGCTTCTTATGGGATTAATGATGCCGGTGACAGGAAAGCTGTTCGATCGGTTTGGAGCAAAGTGGTTGTCCATTATCGGGATGTCTATTACGGTCCTGACAACCATCGGTTTCGTCAATCTGACCGATTCCACCAGTTATACGTATTTAGTTCTGATGTCCACAGGACGACGCTTCGGGATGGCCATGTTCCTGATGCCAATCACTACGGCGGGTCTAAACCAATTGCCTGCAAGACTGAATGCGCATGGTACAGCCATTTCCAACACCATCAAGCAGGTGGCTGGTGCGATAGGCACTTCTTTGCTTGTCACGGTGATGACGAACCGTACCAAAACCCATCTTCAGGATATGGTCGCCGCAGGCGGCTTAGGGAATTCATCAAAGGAACATATCATGATGGAGGCGTCTATTCAAGGTATTAACGATGCGTATCTTGTCATTATTGGAATCGGAATTGTGGGTCTGTTGCTTTCTTTCTTCATTAAACGTACGGGGCAGGTCGAGGAAGCAGAAGAAGCCAAACTATTGAACCGAAAAATAGTTCGTGAAACATAGGAAGAGGACACCAACGACAAAGAGAAGGGCCCTTAGCAACCGGGCTCTTCTTTTTGTCATACATATTCAGTTGGTTTGTTCCTCCAATTTCGTATAGTGGGCGATTTTTTCATTAATCTTTGTTAGGTTATTCTCTAGTTCCCTGATTTGGTTAAGGACATTTTCTTGATGATTTTCTAATAACTCCCGTCGTAGAGTCACAGTAGAGTTTCCTTGGCGTCTTAGTTCTGAAAATTTCTTGATTTCACTTATGGGCATGTCCGTGTTACGCAACTTAATGAGAAAGTCGATACAAGAGATATCATCCATGGAATATTTACGGTAACCATTCGCATCTCTTTCAATCGCACTTAAGAGGCCGATTTTTTCATAATAACGTAGTGTATACGTGCTAAGACCTGTGATTGCGGATATATTTTGGATCGATAATGTTTTTTCCATAATTGAATTATAACATGCTTGCTTTAGAGTGCACTATAAGGAGTATGCTTGTTCCTACATTCGGTTTTATTAGATATTAGGAGGCAGGTAGTTCAATGAATATAGGGATTTTTGTATTAGCATTTGCAACATTTGTTGCGGGTACCGTGGAATTAATAATCGCAGGCATATTAAATATGATTGCTACAGATTTACAAGTTTCAGTAGGGACAGTCGGTCAGTTGGTTTCCGTTTTTTCATTTGTTTTCGCCTTTGGGGCTCCCATACTCATAGCTTTAACTTCCAAAGTGGAAAGACGTAGATTACTACTCATTGCTATGTTTACTTTCTTAGGGGGGAATATCTTATCTATAGTTAGCCCTAATTATACAACCTTATTAATTGCGAGGATTATTCTTGCAGCTAGTTGCTCGATTGTGGTTGTTGTTTCCGTTACAATGGCTGCTAAAACAGTTGCTGTTAAATTAAGAGGTCGTGCTATAGCCGTCATTTTTATGGGTTTAAGCGCTTCGTTAGTGTTAGGTGTCCCCTTAGGGACGATAATCGGTGGACATTTGGGTTGGAGGATGGCATTCGTATTGGTTTCCATTCTTAGTATCGTTGCTATTTTGGCCATTATGAAGTTTCTGCCTAACGTTCCACCACAACCATCCATCCCTTTACTTAAACAAATTGCTACATTAAAAAACAAAAAAATTGCATCTATCCAGCTTATATCTGCTTTGGAGTTAACAGGTCACTTTACAGTTTATACGTATTTCACTCCTTTTCTTAAAACTACAATGGATCTATCAACGAATATGATTAGCATGGTCTTACTGATATTTGGTATCGCTGGAATAATAGGAGGATGGATTGGTGGATGGGCATCAGATAAATTTGGAGGAGCTAAGGTTATACTCGTATTTCTCGTTTTATTTGCAACATCATTGTTCTTATTGCCTTATGCTACAGGATCAATGATAAGTTTATTGATTGTTGTCGCCCTTTATGGTGCGATGGTGTGGGCACTTAGTCCAGCAGTTCAGAATTATCTTGCAAAATCCGCCCCAGATTCGGCTGACATTCAATTAGGTTTAAACACTTCATTTTTACACCTTGGAGTAGCCTTGGGTTCTGGATTGGGTGGTTTACTTGTCGACCATTATCCTGTTACGACCAACACTTGGGTAGCTGGCATTATAGTTGTTCTAGCTCTTATTTCCGCCATTTATTCGGTAACGAATACTAAGGAACATAGTATGGCGTGACATGGATATAATCGGAATAAACCAATAAGGGTGGAAGTCCCCGTTTCTGGGCATGTTAGTTGGAAACAGGCCTAGGAGTGAGATAAGGAATGTCCAGAAGAAATAGGAAATACGCAGTGCCTGGTGTGAACCGAGGAATGCAGATGTTTAAAGCCGAAGTGATGAGACGTGAGGGTTATAACGTAAATCCAGATCGGCCAGATGATGTGAAATACGAAGTGGCCAAAGAACTCGGTGTGCCGCTGCAGCAGGGCGACAATGGCGATTTGAGCACGGGCTCAGCCGGTAAGGTTGGCGGTAAAATTGGCGGCTCCATGGTCCGTGAAATGATTCGTCTTGCTCAACAGCAGTTGGTAGACCGGGAGCGGGAGTAGCGGGCCGAATGTCTTTATTCGTGATAGCGATCTTCCCGCGGCTTGCTGAAAAAGTTAGGCTTTCCCGAAAATAGGGAAAGCCCCTTTTATTTGATCGAAATGATCTGTCCTTGTGTCATTGCAGCCAGTTCCTGCGGAGTTAATTCGAAGAGAGTCTGAATCGGTTCAACATGTCCTAGCGGGGCAACCCCACCGATGACAAACCCTGTGCGCTCGCGGACAAAATCGCCGTCCGCTTTGCCAAGCTTCGCCTCCTATTCGTTCAATTCATCGTCGATTGATGTCGTCCCCATGCATAGCTCTGCGAAAGAAGGAGCGACCTTCTTGCAGTCCTCATAGCCCAGATTACCGGAGTGGGTCGCTAGAATCGGGTATTCCCCATTTGTCATGTCATTCCGCATATCAAAGATATAATGATTCCCGCAGCCGTCCATGCCGAAAGAAACCGCTCCCTGCATATACTCCGGGAATTCGTAGGCTAGATTCATCGCCCTGATTTCAGACGAGCCGAAAAATTGAAAATACCGATCACCGTTACCGAACTCTCCACCATTCGAATACTGGAGGAATTGAATATAGCTGTCGGGCAGTTTCATCTGTGGCATAGCCCACCGAGAGGGATCGAAAGGCGTATATTGGCTATAGAGCGGATCGTTTACGGGAAAAGGATTCCGCTGCCGCTTCACGATTTCCGCGATCTCTTCCTCGGTTATCGGCATATTCCAGATGCTTAGGAAGCTCCGCAAGTCGTTTTGAGATAAGCCTTCCACTTTCATATATTGCTTGTCAAACACCGTATTCCATATCATAGAACTGATTCTCCTTTCACTAGAGCTATATAACCCACTATACCGTTCGTATCGGTTACCGTCCATGTGTATCTACTCTCGATATTATAAAAGAGGACATATGTCCTTTTCTGATTCTTCGACTCATTGTTAAATAAGAGAAAGCGTTGGAGATGAGGAGGGAAGCAGAAGATGAAGGGTTTTATATATGCATGTTTGGGAGGTGCTTTCCTGACATTGCAGGGTGTAGCCAATGCGGTCATTGGAGAGCATATCGGAACTTGGCAGGCTGCCACGATTACTCAGGGTACTGGCTTTGTAGCAGCAATACTGCTTGTTTGGCTGGTCGGCGACAGGTCATGGCGGAATCTCAAGCAGGTGAAGCTGGTATACCGGTTCGGCGGGGCTTTTGCAGCCTTCATCCTGTTCAGCAACATAACGGCGTTTCATCAGAATGGTGCGGCTTTGACCGTATCGGCTGTCTTAATTGCCCAAATCACTGTAACCTTAGTGATGGAGAAGATCGGCTGGTTCGGCTCAGCCCCGCTTCGTCTGCGGCCTTCTCAATGGACCGGCGTCGGGCTCATGGTTATTGGCATCCTATGTTTAACATTCTAAAGATTGTAATACCCAGCATGGGAGGAAACGTTTGTTATGAAAGAGATCATGGACATAGAAAAAATCAATCAATATCTCAACCAGTTTGGGTTGGAAGATGTATTCCCAGAACCATTAAGACAACGTCTGGCCTTATATCGTTTTGAACCGGAAGAAGCGCTTTGTTTGCAAGGCGAAGAACCTCAGTTTCTATTTTTGCTGGTACAAGGAAAGGTAAAAGTGTATACAACGTCAACGGAAGGAAAAACATTGCTGATCAGCTTTACAAATCCGCTCGGGATCATTGGGGAAATCGAATGTCTAAGGGATAGGGAGAATCTAAACACGGTGACGGCGGTGTCCCGGGTAGAGACGATCGGCGTCCATAAACGCTGGCTAACCCAGTATGGGTTGGAAGCATCGTTTTTGCGGTTTTTACTTGACATGGTGACTGAAAAATTTTACACGAAATCGATCTCGCTCAGTTCCAGTCTTCTATATCCGGTAGAGGTACGGCTCGCTAGTTATCTATTATCCGTCTCATATGGGGACGAGGGGGAGTCATTTTCAAGAGTAAGCATGTCGAATATGAAGGATACGGCGAACCTCATTGGAACGAGTTACCGGCATTTGAATCGGGTCCTTCAAAGCTTCTGTTCCGCAGGGTTGGTGGAGCGGAGAAAAGGGAAACTCGCTGTGATCGACAGGAAGGGGCTAACCGCTGTGGCTGGCCGGAATATTTACGAGCATGGCGAAAGGAGGAAGAAGATATGATCATGGGCATTGTGATGGCATTAGCAGCAGGTTCCCTGATAAGTGTTCAAACGATGTTTAATAACAAAGTTAACGAAGCTGTCAGCTCGCAGACGACGACAGCGCTGGTGTTGGGTATGGGATTCTTAGCCTCGTTCTGTATGGGATTGGTGTTCGAAGGAAAGGAATATTTTACTTTGGGGCCTATGAAACCATGGTTCTGGTTTAGCGGCTTGTTGGGGATTGGCGTCGTGACATGCGTGGTAAGGGGAGTGAAGCTGTTGGGACCCAGCAGCGCGATCTCAATCGTCATGGCATCTCAGCTGATCTGTGCTTTGTGGTGGGATTCCGTAGGCTGGTTCGGGTTGGAGAGAGTTCCTTTTACGCTTCAAAAAGCAATAGGGGCGATTGTTTTAATCGGTGGCCTGATTTTATTCAAGGCAAAGCCGAAAAGAGGACAAAAGTTTGAACGTGTTCCTCAATAAAGTAGTTGTTAAATCGAATTTACAACTTGGCTTAATACAAACCCCCTGTAACGATTGTAAATAAAATTTAATAAATTCCTTACAGGTATATCCTACCAACATATTGAATTAAATAATGCTATCAAATAAATGTTGGGGGATGAATATGTCCATTTTGTTTAAGAGATTGTTAAAAAGAAAACTGTTTTTTGTACTCACGCTTATATTGTTAAACCCGATTTTTGGATCATTAGCAATGGAGAGCTCTGTTGCACATGCAGAGGCAATTAATGATTCGGGTATTCAGCCGACGCAGACGGTGACGATGAGTTCTTCAGTGACGGATTGGGTTTACGATGCAAATGCAGGTTCGATCTATACCATTTCTAGTGCGGAGAATAAACTGATCTTTTTGAATGCACAGGATCTTTCGGTTGAAAAAGAGCTTTTTGTAGGTTCTAAGCCATTGGATATTGAGCAATACGATAATGAGTTGTATATCGCACTTTCAGGAGCATCCTTCATCCAAGTTGTCGACATACCCTCTGGATCTCTTGGCAGTATCTTCACAACGGTAGGTCAGCCGATAAGTCTTGCAGTAACGTTGGATTATATTTTCTATACTACTTCGGGGACTGGTTCGGAGTCTCTATACCAATTAGATCGTGCCACAGGCTTGAATACGAAAATCAATGCTGAGTATTTATCAGGTTCTGTACTCAGAGCAGATGAGAATAATCATTTATTATTCGTCGGCGAGACCGGTTCCTCAGGTTCCGATTTAATCGCAATTGATTATTTGACGAATCGAATCAGTAGCAAAAGCACCTACGCTGGCAATTACGGTTTCGGATTCCCATACCCGAAAATTATGTTCGATGGCACAGATGTTTTCTTCGGCGGGTCCAGAATGAATGGAAATAATCTTGCCGAAATTCACGGTGCGTACCCAAGGCTCGGAGATTATTCCTATTTAGATGCCAAATTACTAGATTTGAATGGACCTTATGTAGCAACCAGTCAAGGTATTTTCGACAAAGACCATTATCTCAAAATCGCTGATTTTCCGTATGAAGCGGGCAAAGCACTTATAGGAACGAATGGACGTGTATTCCTTCAGAAAGAATACGGAGAAGGCAATATAATTGAAGCTTATGATTTCGATTTGAGAGCATCGCTGCCTACTCTGATCTTTGAGCGCGGTATTGGGGACTCAATTACAAGCAACTACAAGATTGATAGCTGGACCACTAATGAAGCATCTCCTTTCATGTACTTGGTATCCTCTGAGACGAATGAACTGGCAGTCCTTCGCAAAGACGACCTTTCACTTGTCACCAAGCGTTATGTAGGATCCAAGCCGGTAAATTTGGTATTGAGAGATGGTAAGCTTTATATTGCACTAAGAGGTGAAACATATATTGGTGTTCTAGATACGAATGCAATAGAGTCTAGTATTCAGCGTATTCTAATCCCGTCGAACCCGAGTAAAGTCTTGCCTGCCGAAAAATATACATTTTATTGGGGACAGGATACTTTCTTTAACTTCCATGCTACAGATGGAACGACCGATCAACGTGTATTTCCATCTCATGCTGATACTCCAGGTCTTGGATCAGCGTACTACGATTCGTCTAACAATACACTGTATGCCGGAACGAATGGGGTCATCTATCAACTTAACGCTGATACGTTAAACGTAAATTCGAAGGAAACCGTACTGGATTTTTGGTCTTCTGGGAAGCTGGAGGTCGAAGGTGACAGCTTATACTTTAGTGGAAAGAGAATGTCTAAGAAAGCAGTGAGCATAATTTTGGGGACGTATCCAGAAGAGATTATTCATGCTTTTGATGATCTTGTATTTGGGCAAAAAACCATTTATGACAGGGACACATTTGTGAAGAAAGTAGATCTCCCATTTACAATAACGGATGCATATGTATCGAAAGATCAGACCATTTATCTTTCCACGGAAAAACAGATTCATAAATTTGCAGGCGTAGGCGCGATACGTGATTATTTTGACGCGCGTACGATGCCAAAGAACCTTGTTCTTGTTGATACAGGTTCGACTTCTGGTCAAATTTCGGGATATCTTCTGTTTGAACCAGCAGAGGATCGTGAACGTATTGTAAATTATTCTTTTAACTTCTTAGATGCAGATGGCAATAGATTAAGTACAGTCGCTGCTTCTTGGGATAAATATCTTGAAGATGGCCAAATGATGTATACTGTCCCTCAGACGGATATTCCGGCAAACGCGCAATACATCGCTGTCAATGCATTGTCGAGCGATCAATCTATACAGGGCTCGGCTAAAAGCTTGATTTGGGATGTACCAAAGTACTTTGCTAAAAACTTCATGTTTTCCGATCAAAGTACAGACCCTAAGTTTATTCAAGGAAAAGTGAGTTGGTCACCAGATGATGAGTATGCAGATGTAATCTACCAACTTTACTTTATAAATGAAGATGGTCTTGTAGGAGATTCAATCGCACAAGTTAATGGTGGAAAAACTTCGTATTCATACAATATTTCGAAAACTGCATTGCCGGACGGTGTGTTTGGCTTGGCACTGGTTCAAGAGAGAGAAAATTCACAAGCTCCAGTTTATCAGTATTTGATTTTTGACAATTTCATTACGCCTGATCTTCGTCTTAGCGATATAGTATTGGTTAAGAATTCATCGGATGATGCAATTACAATCAATAATATTCAAGCCGGTGATGTCATAAATGTTTATTCTAATAAGGGATTAATAGGATCCAGTGAAGTAAAGGCGGGGGCTACTTCGGTAACGATCAAGATTAAAAATTTAGGCAATCCTGGAGAACGGTTATTAATAACTAGAACCATGCCAGGTAAATTTGAAAGCGATGGAATAGCAGTGACGATTCCTCCGATTGTTGAAGGAGGAGGCAATAGCGGGGGTCCAGTGAATCCGGGACCGGTAGGCCCAGGACCTGTAAGCCCAGGACCAGGCCCTATATCGCCAGGGTCAGGTTCCGTAGCAGTACCGTCTAAAGGAAGCGACTCTTCCAGTTCGACAAAAGGACTTGAAGCAAAAATTGAAAAAGATAGCAGTGGTAAAGCAGTAGCGAAGATTGAGGTTCCAACCAATTATATTGAATCTGCGCTACAAAAAGAGGATTTCCAGAAAACAAAAACCATTTCGTTGGTTAGTGATAGCAAAGAATCAAGTATTGTTTTTCATGTATTGGTTGACGGTATTCAAAAAGTAATAAGTCAGTCGAGCGATGGAAAGATCGAAGTTTCTGTACCTTCAGGTTCTTGGATAATCAACGTACAATCGCTTCTTGATTCTATCGGTAAGGATAGTAGTAATCAGGCCATCGACATTACGCTTGAACAGGCAGATGATACATACACGAGCAATCTTGTGAAGAATCTGACGCAGGGCAGTCAACTTTTTGGAAAGCCAATGAGATTTGAAGTAACGGTTATGGGTGGTGGGAAAACAAAAGTACTTGATCATTTTTCACAATACGTGAATCATACGATCACGGTACAAACCGCAAACGTTCCGTTGGATGAATTAGCAGGGCTAATGTTTGATCCGATCTCAAACACATTTGTGCCTGTTCCGTCAAAATTTGAATATCGTAATGGCATGCTTGTTGCTTCTTTATACCATAAAGGAAATTCGGTATACGCTGTTGTAAGAAATAAGACGACATTTAAAGATATGCCATCCTCTTCTGCGTACTCAGAGAGTATACAGATGCTGGCGAACAGAACTATTATTAATGGCTTACCGGATGGTACTTTCAAACCAGACAGCAAGGTAACTCGAGCGGAGTTTGCTGCCATGTTGGGTAAAGCACTAGGCATAACAACGACTGCTTCTTCGAATGGGAAGACTATCTTTAAAGATGTACAGCAGAATAGCTGGTATTCGAATTACGTAAAAGCGGCTGTTGAAGCGGGCATTATTGCTGGGTATGAGGACGGCAGCTTCAAACCAAACCAAACAATCAGTCATCAAGAGATGGTGGCCATGCTTGTAAAGGCGGTGCATTATGCCGGCTATAATGCTCCAGCTTCAAGCGACCAAGGAAATAGCTTGCCCGGCTCCCCAGAGGTACCGGCGTGGGCTAAGTCTTATTACGATGAAGCGAAGAAGATAGATCTTATTGATCGTGCGAATGATCCGTTTCTTTTCAAGACGAATGCAGAAGCAACTAAGAAGGAATGTACCCTGCTTATTTACCGGGTAATAAACAATGTTCTGTTTCAGTAAGTGACTTACCTACCCTTATTTGACGGGGAATCGACTATATTAGGTTTGTTGCAATTTTTGATTCATAAGGCTCGAACAGCGCTTTTAAGAGGCTGTTACGAGCCTTTTTGATATTTATAAAAAGAAGAATGGTCACTTCTCAGGTAGTCCTAAACTGGAACTGTCCATGGAGTATAGAAACGAGCGAGGCTTGTAAAGGGATCTGCTGTTTCAGAAGCGTGGAAATGAACCCACGAATGCTTGCAATGGCTGACCGCCTGTAGCCGGACGTTTTTGAAGGGATCCTGTATGCTGTTTTGAGGCCATATAACGCAAACAAAATGTTAGGCTAACGCTTTTTTATCATAATCAAGTTAAGTGTCCAACCATTCATCACTATATCGACATATAGTTATTGAAAGGAGGGATTGACTTGTCTGATAAAGATAAAGAGTATTATAAAAAGATGTATCATTACTATAAAGAGAAATATAAGAGTTGCAAAGAAAGTCTTGAAGAATGTGAAGAATCGCACTGTAAACCCGGGCCTCCCGGCCCTCAGGGACCCCCAGGACCACAAGGACCTCCGGGGCAAAATGGACAGGATGGTCAGAATGGACAGAATGGACAGGCTGGTGAGCAAGGCCCACCGGGACCCGAAGGACCCCAAGGACCTCCAGGGCAAAATGGACAGGATGGTCAGAACGGACAGACTGGACAGACTGGCGAGCAAGGTCCACCGGGACCCGAAGGACCTCAAGGACCCTCAGGACCGACAATAACTCCAGCCTATGGATATGTCGTACGGAATAATACGGGTAATGTAGCGTACGTTGCGAACACGCCAGTTCAACTTGATGTATTTAATCCACTTGTTCTCAACGATGTAGTGATGGCGACTAATGGCTTGCAAGTACAAAGAACAGGGATATACCATGTGCAATTCGCGGTATCTACTGTACAATCTTCAAGTGGGAACAACCAATCTCTTGTTGATTTAAGGTTTTTCATAAATGGTAACGTTTCTTCCCAAACGCAATATCCAAGTAGAGTATCATTACAATTTACACAAAACGGCCAGAGTGTAAATCATACGATCACGCAACATTCCTCTGCACTCCTACAATTAAATACAGGAGACTTAGTTCAAATTGCACCGGTTTCCGCGGCAGCAAGTTCCTATACCACTGCGTATTTACAAGTAATCCAAATCATATAGTGGATCCAAAGGATCCGTTTCACCTTCAGGCATGTATACAATGAAAGAATAGTATATATGCCTTAAATTTTTTACATTTCCTGCTAACTCTTTCAATGAGTCGGACAAGGTTCTGCTCAATCTGGATGCCTTATATATAGAACATTTCGGGAGATCTATTTGAGACAATCAAATGGATCTCCTGTTTTTTCATGGACAGAGGCATGACCGCTTCCTCAAAATTGGGAAAAGTGCTATCAGTATTTAGCCAGTTATACGGAGAATATTTTCTTCTATCGTATAAACACTGTATTAATTTGCCGAAAAAGCGAAATGATGGGTACAAGGTATTCAGTTTATATAGTTGGCAACAGCAGCTTACTACCTCGCGCCAAAAATATGAGCGGGTAAAAAAGACTGAGACCGTTCTGGTCTCATCAAGTGGTGACGACGGAGGGCAAGGAATATGCCTACCGTTCTTTTAGAAGCACCTGAGGACTGGAGCCTTGGGTTTCTTGCAAACGTAGCTATTTTTTGAAAAGTTACAAAGATTAAGGTGGTTAGTTTATGGTACAACAAAGACCGACGCTGAGCATCGTCGTGCCATGTTATAATGAGGAACCTGTAATGGAAGAGACGATCCGTCAGCTTAGCGATGTGCTAAACGGATTAATCGGGGAGGAGCTGGTATCGGACAAAAGTTTTTTGCTCTTTGTCAATGACGGCAGCTCCGATCGTACCTGGGAAATGATCACCGAGCACCATGAACGGAATCCACTCGTGTACGGGCTTAAGCTAGCTGCGAATGTAGGCCATCAAAACGCCCTGCTAGGCGGTCTGATGCAGGCCAAGGAGCTGGCGGATTGCGTCATTTCAATCGATGCGGATCTGCAAGACGATGTGCGTGTTATTCGCGAATTTGTGCTGCGCTACTTGGAGGGAAATGAAATTGTATATGGCGTAAGGGAGTGCCGCAGTACGGATGCCTGGTTCAAGCGCAACTCGGCGCTAGCTTTCTATCGATTGATGAAATGGATGGGCCTTAGGGTGGTATATAACCATGCGGATTATCGCCTGATGAGCAAAAATGCCCTGGAGCAGCTGGCCAAGTTCAAGGAAGTGAATTTGTTCCTACGCGGGATGGTTCCACTGATCGGGCTTAAATCGACTACCGTAAAATATAACCGCTTGGAGCGCTTTGCTGGCGAATCCAAATATCCGCTGAAAAAGATGCTAGCTTTTGCCTTTGAAGGCATTACCTCGCTCAGCGTCGAACCGATCCGGCTGGTCACCGTATCCGGCTTTCTCTTCTTTGGTGTGAGCATACTTGCCGGAATTTATTCCGTGTTATCCAAATTGTCCGGAAATGTAGTTACTGGGTGGACTTCACTCATGCTCTCGCTCTGGTTTATCGGCGGAATGGTCCTGATTTCCCTCGGTCTGCTTGGCGAATATGTCGGCAAGATCTATAAGGAAGTAAAGCATAGACCCTTATACCTGATCGAGCAGGAGCTTTATTCCTTAACAGGCAGCCTCATGAAGGCTAAAGGTACGCCGCTGGAGAACGATGCACGTGAGCAATAGTGCGTTTCGGAGAGCTGCGGACAACGGCTTTGTCCGCTTTCTACTCGTAGGAATCGTCAATACGCTTATAGGTCTTACGGTCACATTTGTCTGCTTGAACGTCTTGGGGCTCCATTACTGGCTCTCTACGCTGCTCGGAAATGTTATTGGGGCCATGAACAGTTATTTGTTGAACAAAAGCTTTACTTTCCGATCCAAGGCGAGCGTGCGGGCCACACTCTGGAAGTTCATGACTGTTACGGCTGTATGCTATGTCATCGCCTATGGTTTGGCTTCTATCGTTGCTGAGCAGCTCCTCCCGCAGCTGATTCCCGCTGCAGGGATGCGCGTTCAAGATAACCTGGCGGCACTTGCAGGCAGCGGTCTGAATACGACCATGAACTACTTTGGACAGAAGTGGATTACATTCCGCCCTCAAACCGAAATAAGGGAAGTGTCGAACGAAAAATGAAAAGATTCCTTACCGCCGAATGGTTTGCTGTGCTGGCGGGCTTATGTATTGTCATCTATCTTTTGTTTGCCGGGCCGTTTATCGGCGTAGCGGACAACGGGGACTTTCTGCGGGTTATGGGAACCATTGGACTGAATTATGGAGTACCCGGAGAGTCTTATGAGGATCGTTTTTTCGGGTATGCTCATCAGTATTTTGCGTATGACCGGTTCTTTAGGGGCTTTTATGCGTCCACACAAATTATTCTGGTTGCAGTGGCACGCCTAATTGGACATGTTTTTCAACCGTCATTCTTTGATATTCGCGTGGTTGGGGCCTTGTTTTCTGTGCTTCTGCTCACGGCAACCTATATCATTGTTCGTCATAATAAATACAAATCGACGATCGTAGGCATCGTGCTTGCGATTTGCCTGCTGTTCGTATTCTACGACATCGGTTATGTCGTTTATTTTAATTCGCTGTTCGGCGAACCTGTCTCGCTTGTGTTCTTGCTGCTGTCAGTGGGCCTCGGCCTATGCTTGTTAAATCAGGCGGAGCCTTCCAAGAAGGTGTCCTGGCTCTACTTTATTTCGGTCTTTTTCCTGACCTGCTCCAAAATCCAGAACGCTCCGGTAGGCATCCTGTTCGCCATGCTTGGCTTTCGCTTCTTGACGCTCCGCCATGACCCCGACTGGCGCCGTTTAACGATCTGGCTGTCGGCGTCCATGGTTGTCATTTCGATTGGGATGTATATTGCAGCTCCAAAGGAACTGAAGAACATCAATATGTATCAGACCGTTTTCTACGGGGTTTTGGACGGCTCTCCCGATGTTAAGGAGGATCTTAAAGAACTCGGTTTACCTGAGCATCTGTCCGTGCTGGCCGGTTCTAACTATTTCCAGACGGATACGGTGATTAAGCAGAATGCGCTCTCCATGAAGGCGGATTTTTATGACCGGGTTTCGCACATGGATGTATTGCTGTTTTATTTTAAGCATCCGTCCCGGCTCATAGGCAAAATGGAATTTGCAGCGAACAACAGTATGAGTATTCGGCCATACTATCTGGGCAATTATTTGAAGCAGGAGAACAAACCGTCAGGTGCAGTGGCTTATAGCTACAGCGGCTGGAGTCAATTCAAAAATACGCATATGCCTAAATCATTGCTCTTTATAGCTCTGTTCTATGCCACCTATTATATTGTCGCTATGTTCGAATACATTCGCCGCCGGGACCGAGTCAGCCGGATTCGGACGGAATTGATGATGTTAATCGGCTTGGTTGGAATAGTTGGGTTTTTGTTGCCAATCTTGGGTGATGGTCAGGCGGACATAGGAAAACATCTATTCTTGTTTAATGTTTGCTTTGATATGATGCTTGTTGTATCCGTGATATGGTTGGTTTATCAGTTAGTACATCTGAAAATATTCCGATCTGGGGTAGTACCAGCGAAGTGAAGTGATACTTCGTCAGTACTGCCCTGCTTCAATCCGGAAGAAGCGCTTTGTTTGCAAGGCGAAGAACCTCAGTTTCTATTTTTGCTGGAAAGTGGCTAAAGGGATGCCTGCTTCAGAGAGCTATCACTATTCAACGCTTTCGACGCAGGCCACAGCACTTTCCCGAACAAAATACCCAGTAGACCGATCACGGCAATCACCATGCCGAAATTGAAGAAGGTACGCGCGGGACCTATACTTTGGACCAGAAGTCCCCCAAGCAGCGGAGCTCCAATCATTACGATTCCTAGGACCGTGTTCTGAATCCCGAATATACGGCCGGTCATATGCGGGGGTGTTTCTTTTTGCAGACAATAGTTGAATGTAACCATGAATATGCCGTTACCGATCCCCAGCACGAACCCCAGTATGAGCACAGGAAGCACGGAGACCCCAGCAGGGAGTAATCCCAATCCTCCAACGGATAGGCCGATCAGCGCATAACCACTTCCAAATTTCCAACCGTATCCCGTTGCACGGTTCATTTTGTTCATCGCGATAATGATGAGTATGGCACCTGCACCTGATGCTGCAACCATCCAGCCGAGCATAGATTCCTGATCCGGCGCAACGGCACGGAAGAGACTGGTGAACTGAAAGTCGATCATTTGGATGGCGAGCGCCCCGGTTAAACCGAACAGAAAGGTGACTAATAAGAGACGGCTGCGCAGGATGAAGCTCCAGCCCTCTTTCCACAGGGTACCTATCGGAACCCGCTGCTCTGGAGCGGCCACAGATGGAATCCCTCCTTCAACCGCACTTTTGCTGCCTCCTGCCTCCGTATTCTTGATGGTGAGCAGCAGCAGATAAGACCCAAACCTTAAGCAAGCGCATATTAAAATACACCACTGCGGCGATAGAAAGGATAGCGCGAATCCGCCTAATAAAGGACCGGCGATTTTGGAGCCTTGGTTCACGATTCCGTTGAGTGAGGTAGCCTGAAGCAGTTGATCCTCCCTGACGATTTTTCGTGTCAACGACTGCTGCGCGGGTACATTTAACGTAGAGATCGCTGCACGCAGCATAAGCAGAGGAAGCAGCCATAACATATTCGGAGCCAACAACACCAGCAAGGTCAAGACTGCTGTGAGCAGATCGCAAATACGCATCAGCTTCAGCTTGTTCAGCCGATCGGCTGCGACACCTGCAAATGAACCGAGCAGGATACTAGGCAGCGCGTTGGCGACTGGAATTAGGGCCAACATCAGCGGTCCGGCATGCCAGCGATACCCCACGATCACTTGGATGGCTAATGTGTCGAACCAGTCGCCAAAGGTTGCTGCGGCAAAGGCGCTATATACACGCATGTATACTTTATTACGAAGCAGGCTTGCTCCTGCTTGTTGTGAAGCTGTCATGAATCATTCCTCCAAATCACAGTAAGATCGTATAGAGCACGATATTACTGTAGCGGAGAAATGTCAGAGCATGATCAGAGCATGATCAGAAACGGTTCAACTCGTTCAGCATTGTAGCTTCTAACGTCCCTAATAGCTTTGTGATGCCAATCCGCTCCTGTTCTTCTTCAAAAATATCTGTGTATTTCTGCTGCAATTCTTTCTTCGGAGGGAACATGCCGCAGTAATGCGTAATCCGATGCAAGGCATACAGCCGTACCGGCACAAAGCCGGACCTTTCCAGCACTTGGAGCCCCTCGTCCAGCAGATTTTCTGCTTCACGCCATGCCTGACGCCGCAATACCCACAGTCCCTTGACCACCTTGTAACAGCCGATCTCACGCAGAAAAGGCTTGGTGGACAAAATCCCGGCTTCAATAGCTTCCGCCATCTTCTCCAGCTCGTGCTCCTCCGCCCCTGCAACAAGGTGCACAAACATCTCTATAATAGCTGTTTGCGGGATGAAATTCTCATAATCCGGTTCGGCGATCACCGTGTGAGTTAACTTCAAGCGTTCCAGTGCTTTATTAGGCTCTCCCGCCAACGCATAGAAATCAAGAATATTGAGAATCTCCATTTCTCTGTGCTGCGCGGGAGACAACAATCTCTTCTCAAGCACTTGCTCACAGAGTGCCAGCTTCTGTTTCGGGTCTCCCGCGAAAATATAGAACAGCAGCAGCCAATAGAAGCGTTCGTTCAGCGGAACCTCGTCCGTAGTCAGCAGCCATTCCAAATCTCCTTGTACAAAATGGACATAGACGGAGTAGAACGGATCCAGTTCAAATCCAAGCACATCCTGTTGGCGTGCAAGGGTCAACATTGAACGACCCTGGCCGTATGTGTGGTATTTCCCGAGTATATCCCGCATCGTCTCATGCAGCTCCGGATCCCGGGTGGTGGGGTTCGCTTCCCCTGCGGTTGTAGGACTCTGTACAGTCAGGCTATAGCCGAATCCTCGGACCGACTTCATCTCCAGATCTGCAAATGGTCGTAGCTTCTTACGCAGCCTATATATATGGTCATCCACCGTTCGCTCAACCGGATATTCCAGCGGCCACACGTTGTCGAGCAGCTGTTCCCGGCTGAATGTACGGCCTTTATTACGGTAGAGAAATTGTAAAAGAGCGAACTCCTTGGGCAGGAGCACGATCGTTATGCCTTCGGCAGACACTTTATATTCACTAGCGAGCAATTCCAGTTGCATTCAGGCAACCCTTCTTTCCCATGAATCAGCTTCATGATCTCAGTATACCAGCCAACCGGCCGATCTGAGGGAAGAATATGAAATCAAATTTCCGTCATTAATTTTCTCCGCAGGGCGCCATTCATAAACGGAAAGGGTATACTAAATTTGTGAGAAGCGGACATTAAAAGAAAGATAAGAAGGGGGATACGAATGGCAAAGGAAAAAGAAAGCATAGAAGCGGGATGGAATTTCGATAACAGTTATTCCCGTCTGCCCAAAATATTATATACCCACCTCAACCCAACTCCAGTAAGCGCGCCGAGTTTGATTGTTCTTAACGATCCGCTTGCGGCATCTCTAGGGCTGAACGTTCAGGCGCTGCAAAGCGAAGAGGGCGTATCTGTGTTTGCTGGGAACCGAGTTCCTGAGGGCGCTTCGCCGCTGGCACAAGCTTATGCTGGGCATCAATTCGGGCATTTCAACTTGCTGGGCGACGGTCGGGCACTGCTGATCAGCGAACAGATTACGCCTTCAGGCGAACGATATGATATCCAGCTCAAAGGTTCGGGTGCAACGCCGTATTCTCGTCGTGGTGACGGGCGAGCGGCACTTGGGCCGATGCTGCGCGAGTACATCATCAGCGAAGCTATGTACGCGCTTGGGATTCCGACGACCCGCAGCCTTGCGGTTGTGGCGACGGGTGAGACCATCATCCGCGAAACGCGTTTGCCGGGTGCCATTCTGACCCGTGTGGCTGCCAGTCATCTACGCGTAGGCACTTTTGAGTACGTTGCGCATTGGGGAACGGATGAGGACCTCCGAGATCTAGCGGATTATACCTTACAAAGACATTATCCGGGCGTGGACGATTCCGAGAATCGCTATCTTCGCCTGCTTCAGGAAGTGATCAAACGTCAAGCTGCGCTGATTGCCAAATGGCAGCTGGTGGGCTTTATTCACGGGGTGATGAATACCGACAATATGGCCATTAGCGGCGAGACGATTGATTATGGGCCTTGCGCTTTCATGAATGTGTACGACCCGGCAACGGTATTCAGTTCCATCGATAGGGAGGGCCGCTATGCCTATGGAAATCAGCCGAATATTGGCGCGTGGAATCTTGCGAGATTTGCCGAAACCCTATTGCCGCTCTTGCATGACGACGAAGAGCAGGCGATCCATCTAGCGCAGGATGAAATATCGAATTTTTCGGAGTTATATCGTCGTCAATGGCTGGAAGGAATGCGAGCGAAGCTAGGCATATTTAACGAAGAGCAGCAGGATGAATCCTTGATTGAAAGCCTCCTCGACATGATGCACAAGCATGGAGCCGATTATACCAACACATTCCTCGCATTAACGTTCGATCAGCAGGAGAAATCGGATCTGTACGGCAGCGATGAATTTGCCCAGTGGCATAAGAGATGGCGGGAGAGATTAAGCAGACAACAGGAGCCGAGATCTGCTTCGCATGCGTTGATGCGCAGCAGCAATCCTGCGGTGATTCCTCGGAATCATCGGGTCGAAGCCGCACTGGAAGCCGCGGTGAATCAAGAAGATTACAGCGTGATGGAGCAGCTGCTCGATGTGCTTAGAAATCCCTATGCGCACGCTCCCGAACAAGTCGAGTTCGCTGCCCTGCCTCCGCAATCCGATTGTACTTACCAGACCTTTTGCGGGACTTGATATCTCCAAAGGCTTTCCGAATAAGCCCGGCCGAGTGAACCGGGTGGCGATACATTTTGTTGTGATGAACGAATAAAGCATCTCCCGATATGCGAGAGATGCTTTATTTTTACGTATTCATTATTCGGTTAGGGGAATTTATAGTTAACACGTTACGTCATATCAACTTTTATTCCCTTTGCGCACCTTTAACAGCTTGCCTTTGACCGTCGTGTCTTTCATCATTTCAAGCACAAGCGGTCCTTTGCCATTCAGAATCTCCACATCTGTCACAAAATCGAGGATCGTAATAATCCCAATATCGTCTGCGGTTACCCCGTCAAGCTTCGCGATCGTCCCAACAAAGTCCACGGCTCTAAGCTTCTTCTTTTTGCCGCCATTGAAGTTAAGCTTCATAATCTGCTTGTTTAATTGCTCGCGTTTATCTTTTTTCAGTTCAGGCTTAATGTTTAGTTTCTGTTCGAAATCTTCTCGACGGCGATCAACTTCCTCTTCGGAGGGAGCTTGCATTTTCGGAATCGCAAATCCAATATATGCTTCAATATCGGCTAATCGCTTGCTATCCCTCGACGTGACGAGGGTAATCGCCTTCCCCGCATTGCCTGCACGTCCCGTACGCCCTGTACGATGAACATAGCTTTCCTTCTCAAGGGGAATATCGTAATTAATAACATGAGTAATGTTCGTGATATCGATACCCCTGGCAGCTACATCTGTCGCAATCAAGTAACGGAATTGTCCCCTTCGGAACGCATGCATGACCTCGAATCGCTCTTCCTGCTCCATCCCACCATGAATACGATCGCATGGGTAACCGAGATCAGCCATTGCTCTAAATAGTTTATCCACATGCTCCTGCGTACGACAGAACACAATACAGCTGTCAGGACTCTCAACAATGAGCAAATCTTGAAGCAGTGCCAGCTTGTCCGCCTCGGCTACTTGAATAAGAGCGTGTTCAATCGTGGCCGTCGTTATACCGCTCGCTTGAATCTCAATTTGGGCAGGATTGTCCATATATTTGTGTGCCAGATTAGCCACATCTTCAGGAAACGTAGCAGAGAATAACATGGTAACCCTGTCACGAGGCAGCGCTTGAATGATCGACTGAACTTGCTCAATAAAGCCCATATTCAGCATCTCATCCGCTTCATCAATAACGAGATAGGCCATCCGGTCTAGCGATAGCGTGCCGCGTTCAATATGGTCCAGTACACGCCCCGGTGTACCTACAACGATATGCGTTCTTTGCTTTAACTCGGCCTTTTGCATATGAAAAGGATGTTTCCCATACAGAGGCGTCGCCTTGATTCGCTTAAAGCGCCCAATATTCGTGATGTCTTCGTTGACCTGTAGTGCGAGTTCGCGGGTTGGCGTTAGGATTAATGCTTGCGGTTTATTCTCGTTCCAATCCACGAGCTCGCAGAGCGGGATCCCATACGCAGCTGTTTTGCCGCTGCCTGTTTGCGATTTGACAACAAGATCCTTTTTCTTAAGCGCAACTGGAATGACTTCCGTCTGAACCTCTGTTGGCGTCTCAAACCCCAAGCTATTCAGTGCTCTCATAATTTCTTCACTTAATTGATAATCTGTAAAATGCTTCTCGCTCATCTTTAACCTCTTCTACGCTATATTCGAAACCCTATATATACAGGCTTCCACTGTGCATCTATCGTATACTCATCTATTATACTTGAATCTCATTCGAATTATCGGCACTTTATACAAGGTTGCATGCCGAGGGTAGGTTTTTCGTCCAATCCGTAACTTAAAAAAGTGATCCATGTTTTATTTAATTGTTATATTTCCAGAAGTTGTTTGGAGTTGCACATGAAATGAGCCATCCCCCGTTTGTCCCTGTGTCTTTCTGTTACTTTGTTGATGATTATCCAAAGGAATAGCAACAGACCGTCTTCCACTACCCGATTTGAGAAGCCAGTTGATATCGGAGTCCTTGTCCTCTAGATTCAATAGAATGTTGCCACTCTTGGCTGAAACATTTATGTCACTATTTATTTTTAAATAGTCAAGCGCTACACTTCCGCTGGTCCCATTAATATCGAGTTTTTGTGTGTTCAAGTTTTTTATCTTCACGTTGCCGGAAGAACCGTTAATCGTTACTTTCCCCTCATAATGGGTCGGAATACGGATGGATAGCTGAGGCATTTTCCCGATATTTAATATGCGCCTGATATCACTCTTTAGCCGAATATTGATTTCTTGATTCCCCTCATCAATAACAATTCCCGGTCCATCATTATTCACGAGCAAGGAAGCTTCAAGATACTCGATATCTACTGATTCTACTTTTATTGTTGTGCTGCCATGGTCAATGTAGAGGTTATCTATTCCCTCAAGTGACACAGTTTGCCCATGATCATGATCATTTTCATGATAACTGCAAGCACTCAGAAAAAGCATACACACCAAAAGCAGACAAAAGTAATATTTATTCATTTCATCACCTCTTCGTTATTGTGGAAATGATTATATAAGATTACGTTGCGTCAATATCAAGTTGTTTTTTACCGACCTTTACGAAAAATAATATAACACTTGAAAGTGACGTTACGTCATTTTGTATAATAGAGCCAATGATAAGGCTCCTCATGAATATGGCCATTAGGTTGGTCAAATGGAGGGGGTGGAGAGATTTACGTCGAGGGGGGTGTTAGATATGAAACAAGGAGATATCATTATTTATGCATGTGTCATTATAGGAGCAGGGATTGGACTTATGCTGGATCAAGCATTTCCTGGTGTATTGGTCGGCCTAGGATTGGGTTATTTAATTAAACATGCTTTATATAAAAATAAAGAAAATTAATAGGATATCAATCGTTGGAGGTGCCTGTGCTTGATTCATATCAAAGAAATTGCAAAACAGACGAAGATCACGGTCAGAACACTACGGTACTATGATCAGATCGGATTATTGACAGCCTCTTCCAAAACAGAAGGGGGGCATCGCCTATATTCAGAAGAGGATTTGAAAAAACTTCAACAGATCCAATTTTTAAAAGGAATAGGTTACAGTTTGAAAGATATTGAAGATATGTTATCTGACCCTAAATGGAATTGGATGATAAGTATGAAAAGCCAGTTAGTTTATATCCTTGAAGAGCAAGAAAGACTAAAGAGCATAGAGTGTTCTCTGCGGGAATTGCTCAATGGCCTTACGGTCGAAGGTGGGGATAACTATCTTGCCATACAGAAGCTCATTCAGTTATCGAATCAGAATAAAAAAAGATTACTGACCTTCCGAGAGAACATGTTTAATGATAAGGAACTTGAGTTATGGGCAAAGCTTCCAAAAATGAGAGGAGAAGACCCTAATTCTCTGGAGTGGATTGCTCTGCTAGGTCAGATAAAACGACATATGAAGGGTGATCCTGCATCATCAAGAGTGCAAAACATAATACGGCGTATGATTGAAAAACAAATGGAAGATTTCGAAGATGGAGACGAGTTTATCAATAAGTTATGGGATTTAAGAAAGTCGCCAAGTCAATCTGAAAAGCTTGGACTTTATCCGATAGAAAAGGAAGTTCTTGATTTTATGGAGCGGGCATATGAAATTCACATTTCGTTCCTACAAGACTCTTCCATCGAGCAAGGAGGAAGATCGTGAGTCATGAATTACTTTTTATGGTAGGGGGATTAGCCTTATTAGATACACTTAGTCCTGCAACGTTAGGGGTAACGATATATTTGCTGTTAACTGAAAAAGAGCGATTAAGTTCACGCTTAATGATTTATTTAGTAACAGTTGCAGCATTTTATTTTGTAGTAGGTGTTGCTCTCATGCTAGGCCTGGATGTTCTACTGGCTGCTTTCTCTTCCATCTTTCAAAATCGGATCATGAGCTGGGTTATGTTGATTATTGGGGGGATTCTGTTTATAGCCAGCTTTTACTATCCTAAGAGTAAAAAATCGGATTTGCCAGGGCCGAAGTCACAAAGTAAGACATCCATGATTGCACTCGGTTTCACGACAGCATTGATTGAAGTGGGCACAGCATTTCCTTATTTTGCTGCGATTGGTCTTATGACTACCTCAAATTTAACAGTTTTTGAGTGGCTCCCGATTTTAGCTGGTTATAATTTTATTATGGTACTGCCGCCATTAATCTTGTTTACATTGCATCTATTATTAGGGCGAGTGATGCAAAGACCATTGGAAAGGCTGCGAATCAAACTTTCGAAGCATTCAGGATCGGCTATTTCGTGGATCATGTGTATCGTTGGGCTAATTTTGATTTTTAATAGTTTGGACTATTTGTAAAGCGTTGATACAGATTATACAAATGAACTTTCAGCATAGGCTATACGTACTATAGTTATTCTACTAGAAAAACGTATGGGGTGAAGGAAGATGCTCACAATAAAACATTTTTCCAAAAGCTATAAGGGTGGGAAAAAGGCAGTAAACGACTTGAATTTAGTGGTCGAGAAGGGTGATATTTACGGCTTTATCGGACATAACGGTGCAGGAAAAACAACGACGATCCGGTCCGTAGTTGGTGTCCTTGATTTTGAAGAAGGGGACATTGAAATTGACGGCATCTCGATTAAGAAAGACCCAGTTGCCTGCAAAACGGTTACTGCGTATATTCCTGATAATCCGGATCTATACGATCATCTTACTGGCATACAGTACCTGAATTTTATTGGCGATCTCTTTAGTGTATCCAAAGCAGATCGTGAGTCACTCATTAAAAAATACAGCGATGCTTTTCAGATTACAGCCAGTTTGGGTAATATGATTTCCTCGTATTCTCATGGCATGAAGCAGAAGCTCGCGATCATCTCTGCTCTCATTCATAAACCAAAGTTGTTAGTGCTGGACGAACCTTTTGTTGGGCTTGATCCCAAGGCTGCTCACGTGTTAAAGACGATCATGGCGGATCTGTGCAGCAATGGTAGTGCAATCTTCTTCTCAACCCATGTACTGGATGTGGCAGAAAAGCTCTGCAATAAGATTGCGATCATTAAAGCGGGCCAATTGATAACCCATGGCAAGACAGAAGAAGTAAAGGGTGACAAGAGTCTTGAAGATGTATTCCTGGGGTTGATAGACAATGATTAATATATGGAGATTAACGAAGATACAGTTGCTTTCTTCATTTGGCTTGAATAAAGCATTGCATACGCGCGATGTTAAGGAAAGACGCAAATTGCTTCTGCTGAGCATCGGTATTCTAATGGGTGTGGTCATGATTGCTGTGGCTTCTTTTGGATACAGCTTCATGGTGGCACAGACCTTTGAACAAATAGGCCGTATGGATCTGCTGCTTGCCATTATGATGGCTGCAGCTTCAATTATTGGGTTCTTTACGACGATCTATAAAGCAAGTGGCGTATTATTTGGCTTTAAAGACTACGATCTGGTCATGTCGCTGCCTATCAAAACAAGTCATGTTGTAGCGAGTCGTGTTCTTCAGCTCTATCTGCTGAATTTATTTTTTACGTTGATGGTGATGCTGCCAGCTGGTGCGGTTTATGCAATAAAAGTGAATCCGGAAGCGTTATATTATCTGTTTTTTCTTATGGCACTCTGGTTTATTCCGTTACTACCCATCATTGCTGCAAGCATTATTGGCGCACTGATTAGCTGGGTCTCCTCCCGTTTTAAAGCGAGTCGAATGATCAGCATCATATTAACCTTTGTCGTAATTATAGCAGTTATGATTGGTTCGTTTCGTATCAATGGAAACGAGCAGGTACTTACTGATATGAGTACACAACTGGCAGATATGATATTTAAGCTGTATCCTCTTGCGGCCATGTATGTAGATGCCGTTTGCTCGTATCAGATGGGTTCACTGCTATTATTCATCATGATTTCGGTGCTTACGTTTGTGCTGTTTGCCACTGTACTTGGCACAAGATATAAAGCGATTCATACAGGCTTAACGACCTCTCATGCAAGCAGCAAATATGTCATGAAGCCGCTGGCAGCATCATCGCCTTTTCGTGCACTGTATAAGAAAGAGCTGCGTCGATATATGAGTTCTTCCATCTATGTGCTGAATACGAGTGTTGGCATGGTTTTATTACTCGTGATGTCGATTGCTTTGTTGTTTATTAGCTCGGAGAAGCTTGGGCAGCTGATCGAAATCCCGCAATTGTCCAATTACCTGAGCAAACTGGCTCCATTGGTCGTTTCTTTGTTTATAACTTTAAGCTGCACAACGTCAAGTTCCATTTCTCTTGAAGGTAACAATGTATGGATACTAAAAAGCTCGCCCGTATCAAAACAAACCATACTGCTTAGCAAAGTTGCGGTGAATCTCACCATCACCATGCCAATCTCGATTGTCAGTTGTGTGATGCTCATGATATCGCTGCGCACGAGCTGGATGGAGAGCTTGCTGTTGCTTGTTATCCCATTGATATATGCCTGTTATTCAGCGTTGATGGGTGTTATTGTCAACATAAAACTTCCTAACCTAGAATGGACAAGCGAAGTTACGGTGGTCAAACAAAGTGCAGCAGTATTAGTGTCGATGCTCATAGGCTTCATCAGTCTAGTGATCCCATTTGGTATATCGCTTCTTCTATCCCATGTAAATGGCAATCTCATCTTATTAGGCATTGGAATAATTATAATGGCGGTATGCAGTGTGATGTATAGATACATCCAGACAAACGGGGAGCAGCTGTTTCGGGCTCTTTAACGAGTGGCGGCTGCTATACGATTAGTGATGAGAAACAATTTGACTTAACTTTTTTATGAGGGCACCCAATAGGCTAGATGTCAGATACTTGCAGAATTCTACCAAAATAATGTAGAAAAAACAATTAAAATATTGTTTAATAGAGTGTGTTGTTTAAAATACTAAATTTGGTAGGGAGAGCATGAAATTGGAAAGCAATAAAATGGTACTGCCTGTTCTAGGCGCATTGTTGACTGCGGTAGTTGGTGGAGCGGTGTGGGCGTTGATCGCAATACTGACGAATTACGAGATTGGTTTTGTGGCGTGGGGAATCGGCGGTTTGGCTGGTTATGCGGTTTATTATCTCACGAAAAAGAAAGTTAACGCAGCACATCAAGTTATAGCTGTAATAGCGAGCTTGATTGGAATATTACTCGGTAAATATTTCATATTCGGTTATTTCTATAATGATGGTCTCACTGGGATATTCGACAGCGAAGTTGTAACGTTGTTTCAAGAGAATTTCTCAGAGTTCTTCGGCGGCAAGGATATTATCTTTATCGTATTGGCAGTGGTAACAGCATGGCAGCTGCCAGCAAGGCTTGCTAGTAAAGCAGCTCCGACAGAGCCGACCATTAGCTCAGCTGAATAAATGATTCTCATATGGGCAATAAAGCTTAATTCGAGTCAAAAGGAAGAAAACATACTTAAGAATGACTAGCCATAAAGGCTATGAATATAACTTGAATTCTAAATAGGCTGAGAATCCGCATTTACAAGAATAGTCCCTACCTTGAAAAAGAGTAGGGACTATTTCTGATATGGGCATGCGGCGACTTATCGTCCTAATGTGACACAATTACCCCGTAATAACCCTCTCGACGGGATAATGGAACTTGGCATCCTTATTGTTGCCGCCAATGATATATAAGAAAGAAGTTAACCCGATTCTTCCGATGAACATCAAAACGATCAGAATACATTTCGCAAAAATGCTGAGTTCTGGGGTAATCCCCGTAGACAAGCCTACGGTACCGAAGGCAGAGCAAACCTCTAGGAAAATTTCAATCAGTTGAAGCTGCTTATCCGAAATACTGATCGCGACAACCGCCATACCACACATGATTACGGCCAATAGAGTAATGGCGAGTGATTTTATCACATCATCTTGATGCAGCTCACGTTTAAACACTTTGATCTCCCGTTTCCCTCTAGCAAAGTGAAAGATAAATAACATGTTCAATGCAAATGTTGTCGTCCGAATTCCCCCGCCTACCGAGTTCGGGGATCCTCCAATAAACATAAGTACCCCCATAACCAAGAGTGTCGGATGCGAGAATTCGGTAATATCCATGGTCGTAAGCCCGGCACTTCTCGTCGTTGCCGCTTGGAAGAACGCATAGAAAAAGCTCTCATGCCACGCCATACCCTTAAAATAATGCTGATATTCAAGTACAAAAATAAGAAAGGTTCCGATAAGAAGAAGAATTCCATACGTCAGCGTCGTTAATTTTGTAAATAAAGAGAAGCGGAAAGGGTGTTCCAGCTTCGCCTTTTTCCTGGACAAATACGCCTTCACTTCAATTAATACAGGGAACCCGATCGAGCCAAAAATGATTAGTAAAATGGTTAGCAGCTGCACGAAATAATCACCAGCAAAAGGCGTAAGAGACTTTCCGGTTATATCCATGCCAGCGTTGGTTGTCGCACTGACCGATGCAAACAGGCCTTGAAGGAACGCTTCCTGCCAAGTCGGGAAATACCTCAAGAAATGAAATCCGAAAATGATTCCCCCGATAAGCTCGGTCAAGAGGACAATCTTAAGAATTTCCTTTACTAATTGAACGAGTCCAGATAATGCGAACTGATTATTGTCCACCATAATCAGGCGGCGTTCACGCAATCCAATTTTCCGGCCCAATAGGATCCAGAAAAATGTGCTCATCGCCATAATGCCAATACCCCCGAATTGCAATACGAGCATAATGACAAAATACCCAAATACACTGAATGTTTCTGACACGTTAATTACACCCAAGCCTGTGTCACTTACGACACTGACAGCGGTGAAGACCGTATCAAAAAAAGACATGTTCACCCCAGGTTTATGCACTGCCGGGATACTAAATAATAAAATAGAAATGGTTACTGCGAGTAAATAATAGCCGGATATCACCTGGGCAGGCGACCTTTTCTCCAGCCAGTTTCGAGTTTTCTTAAACATAGATTTACATAGCCCTTTCATTCTGTTCATCATAAAACATAACGATAACCCATCCGTTGAAAAACAACAAAAAAAGCCTATGGAAGAGGTAACTTCCGTCGGCTTCGCAGGGATCATGAAATATACCCGTGTGCACACGAAATTTGTTGCCTCTCTCGATACGCTTACGAGGTTAGCTGACGGATTCGGGCGTGAGAGTCGCCCTACTCAGATTGAGATTCACCCCACGGAGCCATCATAGGCTGCGGTTGGTTCCCCCGTATCCCCATGTAGGGGATTTAAGCGATAAAGACGCATAGGTTAGCGTTTCAAGGTTCGATTTATCTTTTGCGATGGTTCAGAATAGAGTCTACCATACTCCTTGCTTTTTCTCTACAACCTTTCACGATTCAGAAGGGCTCAATCGATATCATTATCCTGCTTATTTCGATTGTTCGGAATCATAAAAGAAACGGTCGTTCCTTCCTTGGGCCTAATGATAATAGAAAGAGGACGTTTAACCCCTACATGGTGGCGATCAGATGTTAACCAATACGGATTGCTGAAGGTTCTGCGGATGAATGCAGGTGGAACATTTATGGATGGGCAGCAAATCCTCTGGTAAAATTTTATAAAAAAAACCATTGCAATGAAAACGCTTTTATGTTAATTTTATATCTATAAAAACGTTTTTATTCGTAAAGGAAGATTGAATCATTATGGAAAAAGTAACTATCAAAGACGTTGCCAGAGAGGCTGGAGTCTCCATTTCTACAGTTTCCAACGCGCTAAATGACGTAGATGTATTGAATCCGGAGACGAAATCACATGTTCTTAAGGTTGCAAAGCAATTAAATTATGTTCCAAACCTAAATGGTAAGCTCCTAAGGAACGGAAAAACCAAAATGCTGGGTTTTTTCACAACAAGTGTATCGGGTCCTTACTTCTATAAGCTGGTTGAGTCCATGTCTCGTGAATGTGATCGACTAGGGTACGGGCTAAATGTATTTGTTACAAAGGATAAACAAGTAATTATGAGCAATATTCTAGGTCGACGTGTAGATGGCGTCATTATATACGAAGAGCTGAGAGTAGATGAAGAAGAAATTGCAGCAATGGTGAAAGACAAGATCAAAGCTGTTTTTCTGGATCGGCCGCTTAAGAACGATACTATGGGAAGCGTTATCTTTGATTCCTTTGAAGCGGGTTACGAAGCAACCAAATATCTAATCAGTCTGGGACATAAGAAGATTGCATACATATCTGGTGTGGATGAGATGTATGACAGTGTTCAACGGAGAGAAGGATACTTGGCTGCCTTGCGTCAGTATCAGCTTCCGACGAAAGAAGAGTATATTATACAAGGGTATTTTGAGGAAGAGAGCACCTATAACGCTATAAAGTCCTTAGTTCACTTGAGTTCTGATAAAATGCCTGATGCTTTTTTAGCAGGGAATGATTTGAGCGCCATTGGGTGTATTCAAGCTTTGAAATCGCATGGATATGAAGTCCCGTTAGACATAAGCGTTATGGGGTTTGACGATATTGATATCGCGCAGTATTTCTCACCGCCATTAACGACGGTAAGAAATCAAATTGCCAGACAAGGCATTCTGGCCATTAATCACTTGGTTCGCATGATTCAGAAGAAGGAAAAGGGCGAAATGATGAAATTGGCGGGTGAACTGGTTGTAAGAGGTTCGAGTCAAGTAAAAATTGATCGGTAGGAGCAAACTCTAGGTTTGGAATCATGAATCTCCGATCATTTTTATAAAAAGCTGCTGTTTTGGGTGGTTTTTTTTTGCAAAAAATAAAAACGTTTTTATTGTTATGGGGATCATGATTTGGAGGGGAGAAGAAAAACGTGGATAAAACAGCCGTAGTGCCAGTAAACGGAAAGAGTCCAATGAGTACGAAGAAACCGATGGGACAGAGGGTCAAAGAGTTTGTGATTGATTACAAGAGACAATGGGAAATTCAGTCCATGGTCATCCCGGGAATTATTTTTATGATTATCTTCTGTTTTATTCCTATTTATGGATTGACGATTGCCTTTAAGAGCTACACCGTCATTGATACGCTCGATTCTGCACCTTGGGTGGGGCTTGAGAATTTCAGAATTATTTTATCGGACAAATATTTTTGGGACGCTGTAGTAAATACCTTGGGGATCAGCTTTCTGAAATTAGCCATAGGTTTTGTTATTCCGATTATTTTATCCATTATGATTTACGAATTAAGCGGTGGACGCTTTAAGAAGATTGTACAGACAATCTCTTATTTACCTCACTTTTTGTCCTGGATCGTTCTGGGCGGGATGTTGATCGCTTGGTTCTCCTCATCCGGTATGTTTAACGAGATTTTGCTCAGTTTGGGACTGATTTCGAAACCGGTAAATATTCTACTCGATGCGAACAAGTATTGGTGGATTGCTACGTTATCTGATATTTGGAAAGAAGCAGGTTGGGGAACGATTCTATACTTAGCCATCATGTCGAAGATTGATCCTACATATTATGAAGCTGCAAAAATAGATGGGGCCAGTCGGATGAGACAAATTTGGAATATTACACTACCTAACATGAAGCCAATTATCAGTTTAAATCTGATCCTGACTGTAAGCGGTTTATTGGGCTCGAATCTGGATCAAACCTTGGTATTGATGAATTCTCAGAACCGTGTCAAAGCAGAGGTTATTAACTCTTATGTGTATCGTATGGGTATGACGCAAGGTGACTTTTCTTACGCTACAGCAGTTGGTTTAGGTGTCTCCATCGTCTCAGTGATCTTACTGATTAGTGCCAACAAAGTATCCAGCAAATTAAATGATAATCAATCCGTTCTGTAGAAGGAGGCATTTCTGTGAATCGTACGGTAGCTAAAGAAGATCTGGATAGTCGGATTTTTAACGCTATAAATATTATCTTACTCTGTATCTGTACTGTAATTATTGTCGTTCCTTTATGGAATGTAGTCATATCCTCTTTAAGCTCGGGCAAGGCGCTTGCGGAAGGTGGATTCATCTTTTGGTCTCCTGAGTTCTCCTTGGAAAACTATCGTGCTGTATTTCAAGATGAGACCATCGGTCTAGCATTCGTAGTTTCGCTTGCCAAAACATTTATTGGGGTCATTACCCACGTATTCTTTTGTGCCATGATCGGTTATGGCTTGAGTAAGAAATACATACGTGGACGCAAGCTATATGTTGCCATGGGTGTAATCACCATGTTTTTCTCTGGTGGAATGATCCCTACGTATTTATTGATTAAATCACTCGGTCTATTAAACAGCTTCTGGGTTTATATTATTCCGGCCTTGTTCAGCTATTATGATGTAGTTATTCTAATGAACTTTTTCAGAAATGTACCGGATTCACTTGAAGAGTCAGCCAAAATCGATGGTGCAGGTGATTGGCGCATCTTCCTAAAAATATTTATCCCTCTTTCCATGCCTGCTATGGCCACCATTGCGTTGTTTAACGGGGTTGGGCAGTGGAACGACTTCATGACCACCAAATTATATATTACCGATCAATCGCTTTACCCGCTGCAGATGAAGCTCTATGAAATCATTGTTCAGTCGCAAACACAATCCATGCAAAATGTCGGTGGATCTGCGATTATCGAAACTACGACTAAAGGGGTTCAACTAGCAACAATTGTCATTACAACTCTGCCGATTGTTGTGATGTATCCAATATTACAGAGGTACTTTATTTCAGGCATGATGATGGGGGCGGTTAAAGAATAGAAAGATGGGAGGGTTCTTTATAGAAAGCGCTTGTGTACGAAGTAGTCATTCGGAAGTGTAGCTTGCACAATCAGATCTACACTTCCGTTACTTACAAAACTTTTTAGGGGGAAACAAGGGATGAACAAAGCATTTGGGAAAAAAGGACTCAAACTTTGTACTGCGCTTATGGCTGTAGTATTGGTGTTTACAGGTTGTGCATCAAAAAGTGGTTCTGATAACTCCAGTAAAGAATTAAGCTCCATTGAAGGCCGTTATACTATTGACCCAGAAACACCGGCTTGGAAGCTTGATAAAAAAGAAGAAACTACTGACCTCACATGGTATGTGAATGCGGATTGGTGGAACACAGATTTTGGTAAAGACCTTGTTACCAAAAAAATTAAAGAGGATTTAAACATCAACATTAAATTCATTACAGGGGACGACACGAAATTAAATACCATTTTTGCTGGTGGCGAAATGCCGGACTTGTTGACTATTTTTAATTCCAACTCTCCAGTGGTACAAAAAGCCGCTACATGGGCACTGCCTTTGAATGATCTGGCGGCTAAATATGATCCTTATTTCAATAAAGTTGCAGAAGAAGATACGATGAACTGGTTCCAGTTAGCAGACGGTAAGACTTATGGCTATCCTAACTATTCTAATACTCAGAACGATTTTGACAGCGGTAACATTCCTGCTAAAACGGCATTTGTTATCCGTAAGGATGTTTACGAAGCTATTGGAAAACCGACCATTGGAACTCCAGAAGAATTCAAGAACGTCATGCAACAAATCAAAAAGCAATTCCCAGGAATGATTCCTTTTGGTTTTAACTCTATTGGTGCAGGAACTGGTTCTTTGGGGGATGTACTACAGGACTTCATTGGAGTACCGATGGAAACCGAAAATGGTGAATTCTACAACCGTAACTTGGATGAGGATTACTTGACTTGGTTGAAAACGTTAAATGAAGTCTACAGAAATGGTGATATCAGTGATGACAGTTTTGCTGATGACGGTACGGCCTTTGAAGAAAAATTGAAATCCGGTAAATATGCAACCTTGCTGCTGGATGGAACACCTCAACAAAGTGGTAACCTGCAAATCTTTTTGACTGACAATCCAGGTAAGGAATATATCGCAATTGATGGACCACAAAGCACTGTTGGTCATGAGCCAAAGTTGAATCAATCAGGAATTACAGGCTGGATGATCAGCTACATTACTAAAAAGGCTAAGGACCCTGCTAAAGCCATTCAAATCTACACCTATTTGCTGAGTGAAGAAGGACAAAAGCTTATGAACTATGGTATTGAAGGAGAGACCTATAAAGTCAACGAAACTGGTAAAATTGAATTTTTGCCTGAAATCAAGGACCTTCAATTGAATAATGCCGATAAATTTAAAAAAGATTACCGGATGGGCGAATTTATGTTCTTCGGACATGACCGTGATAAAGCATTGAGTAATGACGCATTCGCTGAGTCTATTAAACAAATGCAAGAGTGGGGCAAAGGTAAGCTGAAACCACACTTTATTCTTGAAAACATCAACCCTGCTCAAGGAACGCCTGAAGCTCGTAGTCTAACCGCAATCGATACTACATGGAACACTACTCTTGTAAGTATGATTCGTTCCAAGGATGCAGCAACCTTCGATAGTAACTTAGCTGCTTACAAAGCATTCTTGAATGATAACAACTGGGATAAAATCGTAGAAGTTCGTACTGAAAAAATGAAAAATAACAAAGAAAAATTAGGTCTTAAATAAGTTAGATAATAGAATGCGGCCCCTTAAATGGGGCCTCTTCATAACCAATGAATATGAAGCTGCGCGAAGATCAATAGAGGATATAAATATAGAAACATGGAGGGAAACAACATGCCAGAACTGAAGATTTATAAGTCCACAGGAGAGAATGCATTGTTTATAGAGCAAACTCTAGAGCAATTGACTCCAATTGCTTCCGATGAGGCAATCACTACTGTAACCCTAGATGAGAGTCAAACCTTTCAGGAAATGGATGGCTTTGGGGCATCCTTTACGGACTCATCCGCTTATTTGATTAATCAAGTACTCGATAATGAACAGAAAGCGGAAGTTATGAGCAAGCTTTTTGATTCACAAGATGGAATTGGCCTATCTGTATTAAGAAATCCAATGGGAGCATCGGATTATGCTAGAGATATTTATAGCTATGACGATATGCCTGCAGAGGAAATCGATACGGAATTAACCCATTTCTCCATCGCACATGATGAAGCAGATATTATCCCTTTGTTACAAGAAGCTCTGGAAATTAATCCTCAGATCAAGCTGATGGCTTCACCTTGGAGTGCACCAGGTTGGATGAAGACTAGCGGATCGATGATTGCCGGAGAACTCAAACAAGAATATTACCAGGCCTATGCCGATTATTTTGTTCGATACATTCAAGCTTTTGAAAAACACGGTCTGCCAACGTATGCTGTAACACCGCAGAACGAGCCTCTTTTTGAACCAAAGCACTACCCTAGTATGTTAATGCTGCCTGAGGCGCAAAGAGATTTCATTAAAAATTATCTGAAGCCTAATTTCGTTAAGCACAATATCAATACAAAAATTCTCTGCTACGACCACAACTGGGATCGTCCGGATTATCCGCTAACGGTGCTCGATTATGCGAAAGATGAAGTAGACGGTGTAGCTTGGCACTGGTACGGCGGAAATGCGTCAGCACAATCGGAGGTTCTGAAGGCCTTTGCCGATAAAGAAGTGCATTTTACTGAAGGTTCTGGTGGAGAATGGATTCCGCCTTTTGAACAAGCCTTCTCGAATGTAATGAGAACAGGGATTGATATTCTCAGAAATCATAGTAAATCCTTTGTCTTATGGAATATGGCATTAGATGAGAAGAACGGTCCTACCGTACCGGGCTTTGGCAAAAGTACTTGTCGCGGAGTGGTGACGGTCAACCAAGAGACCAAAGAACTTACGTATACGTTGGACTACTATGCGCTGGCACATTTCAGCAAATTCATTCGTCCGAAGGCTGTGCGTATTGACGCGTCCACAAATCAAGAACTCATTCGTTCCGTAGCTTTTAAGAATACGGATAACTCCATTGCGGTAGTTTTGTTCAATGATAGTGAACAGGCTGAGAATGTGGCCGTAAACTTAAAAGGGAATGATCCTTTAACTTTCCGTCTAGAGTCTAAAAGTGCCTTATCTATTTTGAAAAAATAACTGAAATAAGTAGTGCCTGAAGTGCTCGAATCTTGATTCGAGCACTTTTTTTAACGATAACCCATCCGTTGAAAACAACAAAAAAAGCCTATGGAAGAGGTAACTTCCGTCGGCTTCGCAGGGATCATGAACTATACCCGTGTGCACACGAAATTTGAAGGGTTCAATCGATATCATTATCCTGCTTACTTCGATTGTTCGGAATCATAAAAGAAACGGTCGTTCCTTCATTGGGCCTACTGATAATAGATAAGCCTTGGCCGTACAATTGCGTTAATCGCCGATTCGTATTGGTCACCCCAATCCCGGTCTTGCCCTTCATGATCGGACTCAACAGCTGCATAACCTGTTCTTGTTCCATTCCCTTGCCGTCATCGCGCACTTCAATAAGCGTAAAGTTTCCCTGTCGAGCAATCCGAATATGAACGGTACCGCCTTTGAGCTGACGGAGCAGGCCGTGTTTGACAGCATTCTCGACCAGCGGCTGGATGGAGAGCGGAGGGAGGAGCAAGCGGATGCCAGGCTCCACTTCCCATTCGATCGATAACCTGTCCCCGAATCGTTCTTTCTCAATGTACAAGTAGGCTTCGACAAGCTCGAGTTCATGCGAAAGCTCGACGAGTTCCTCCGTATTGAGAAAGTCAAAGCTAATCCGTAGAAAGGATGCAAAAGCATCAACCAGTTTACGCATCTTTTCCGCGTCAATATCGCTTAGTGCCATAATGGAATTCAGCGCGTTGAATATAAAATGAGGATGAATCTGGGCCTGAAGATAGGCAGCTTCCATCCGCAAACGTTCATTGATGGATTTCTTCAGCGTGGTCAACGCCCGAATCCGGTATTGCAGCTCCAGCGCATCGACAGGCTTGGTGACATAATCGTTCGCTCCCGACAAGAATCCAGTGTAGATGTCAGCGGGCTGGCTGCGTGCGGTCAGCAGCAGAACCGGCAGCTCCGATACGGAATAATGCTCCCTTACTCTTTGCGTCAGCTCGTAGCCCGACATTTGCGGCATCATTACATCGGCGATCAGCAGATCCCACTGCCCGGTGCCCAGCAATTCCAACGCTTCGCGCGCTGAACGAGCTGTCGTGATGTTGTACGGCTCCGTCGAAAGAATGCCGACGAGTACATTCAAGTTGACGGGATCGTCATCGACCGCGAGAATGTTTACTTCCCCGCCATTCAACAGCGGCGCAGTAAGTACGGAGGCTGCCAATTCACCGGTGACGGTGTCAGGAAAAACCAATCCGGCAAGCCCAGCTTCGAAGTTGTCCGTCTGCACGTGGAGATCCGTTGGGTTTGGCGATAATGAGATATTCGACGAGTCAGCGAGCGGCAGCTCAAAGCTGAATACGGAGCCGTTGCCCTCTTCGGATCGAACAGTCAATGCACCGCCATGCAACTCTACCAACTGCTTGCATATGCTCAGCCCCAGTCCGATTCCTCTTCCATCGTGAATGCCATAAGACCCTTGCTCATAAGGGAGGAATATCCGCGCTTGCGTGTCCTCATTCATGCCGACTCCGGTGTCGGAGACATGGATGATGGCATATCCGCTCTGCGTCTCAGCGGATACGGAGATGGTTCCTTCTTCCGTGTATTTAAGGGCGTTATGCAATAAGTTATACAAAATTTGCACAAGTCTTTTCTCATCGGCCATGACCGACGGCATCGATTCCGCGATATCCATACGGAGTTGGACAGGCTTGCCTTCAACCATAAATTTAAGCATCGCGATGACGCCGGGAACGATCGATTGAATTTGTAGGCGTTCTTGCTGCAGCACGATGTGATGTTCCTGGAGCCGCGCGACATCGAGAAGATCGCCGAGCATATGCGACATGCGGCGGCTGATGGTGATGAGCAATTCCATATCTTTAAGGCTTCTCTCGTTCATCTGCTCTTTCTCTTTGGTTACGACGGTATACGCGATATTTATAATGCCGTGCAGCGGTGTTCGAAGCTCGTGCGACGTATTGGCGAGAAATTGGTCTTTCAGCTTGTCGGCTTTTTTTAACTGCTCGTTTAACTCGGTGTTTTCCTTCGAGTTACGGAAGAATTTCTTGAACCAGTACGTAGAAAATCCAATAATCGCTGCAATGATATCTATTGGATAATATACGATACTGACCTCTCGATAAGAATTCCATAAGCTCCAGAGCAAATTGGACATGATGCCTGCTGCGGATAGCAGCAAGAAGACGGCATCGATATCAGCTTGCTTCCTGAAGATCATGGTTCCGATGACATAAATAAACCAAACGAAAGGCAATAGATAGAAGAATGTAAATATTCTTAAATCAACCGATGCATTCACCAGTGAAACGGGGGCAACCAATAGAAATCCTGTATAAGCAACGAGCGCCACAGTAAATATCCGCAACCATCTGCTCTTTGGAGGAGTCGGAGAGAATTTTCTGAAAACCAGAAGAATAAAAAAAGTCTGCCATATCAGGGAGAGCAGCTTGATCTTCAGTGCCCACGTATAGTTGATCGGCAGCCATAACATGAGCACGTTATCATGACCGGCCATAACCGATATGCCAACCGCGAACGTGAGTAGTCCGACAATGAGCAAAGTCCTTTCTCGAGGATTAAATACGTAGAGAATAAGAGCATACAAACCGTGAATCAGCAAAGTAATAAATGAAACGAGTTGAAATCCGATCGAGTACCAACGCACGTAATCAATCGCGGCCTGAGAGCCAAAGCGAATCGAGTGTAGGATACCGCCGTTATAAGGGGCGTCGAAGTTAGCTGCCCGAATGAGCAATTCAATCTCTTGCGCACCTTTGACATCATAGGATGCGGTGTAAGAAACATTTTTGGGCGTATACTCCTTCTCGTTATCGGCAGGTTTACCGATGTCACCTTCACTTAATCCATTGATTTCTACTGCAGACGAGGCTTGCAATCCTCGAATCCAGAATGCGATGGGTTGTTCCAACGGATCGACTAGGATTCGGAGCCGGTACGTCCCGTAGCCATACGAGGAACCCCACCTATTGGTCTGCTCGCTGCTCCAGTCTCCAGGAACCTGAATAAGGCGGGATTGGTTTTCCGCCAAAGATATATCCTGATATGATATTAATTTTTCGGGGTAGAATTGCCACTCGCCGTCCAAAGGGATCGTTGAACGGTTCTCGAAGTCCCAGCCGCGCAAGTCGAGAACACCATGAACAGCCTGCGGGTGCTCCGATGTTGCAAATATTTCGGACCAAGCCCAGCGCAGGCCGAGGAGAATACTAAGAAATAATAGGATTATGGCAATATATTTAGGGGTGGTTGTATTTTTTATTCGCATCATACCAAGTGGTTCGACATCCATAGCGTGTAATCCTTTTATGACTCGTTGACTAGGCTATCTACGTATGTTAAGTTTTATTAAACACTGTTCAAATTGGGGGGTATTTACATGACACCTAGAAAAGCCGTTGAGCATGAGCTAAGCAGAGAGAGGATTCTTGAAGTTGCCAGGGAGCAGTTTGTGCAGCATGGCTATCGCGATGTATCTATGCGCGGCATTGCAAAAGAGCTGGGTTATTCACCAGGCTCGCTCTATTATCATTTTCGCGAGAAGGCTGATTTGTTTAGTGCGATGACGGCCGAGGATTTTAGCCAGTTGGATGGACTGCTCGAAGAAGCGGTTAGCACATCGCCAAACCCTGGACGCGACCGGCTTGAGTTGATCTTTTTATCTTTTATCCGATTTGGTCTTGAGAACAAACGGTCGTTCGAGCTGATGTTTTTGATTCAGGAACCGGGACTTGACTGCTACACAACGCAATCGAAGATGGGCAGCTATGAGAAATTTTTCATCGCAGTGAACGAATCGCTACAAGTGATCAACAACACAGACTTGGCAAAAAACGTTGAATTGATCTGGGTGCTGTTCTTGTCTCTTCATGGTTTTGTCAGCTTTTATATTCACAGCGATCAATCGTTTGATGACATTGCCAAGTTGGCCGACTTGCATATCCAGTTATTACTGCGTGGGCTGATGTAATTTTTTGAACATTAATTGAATAGTGTTTAATTAATGCGAAATGGTTCGGAAAATGTAACGAGGAGAGTGGGGTTTGCTATGGGAAAAAGGATCATTCGAGCACTCATATTTATTTTTGCATTTTCTATTACGGGATATGTGATTGTTCAGTATGGGGTACTTCGTGCTAGTGATGCGGGGCTCATCGCTTTCAAACTGCAAAAACCGAATTTTCACTTAACACCATGGGTGTATGTCTTATATGCACATATTGTGACGGCCATGTTAGCCCTGATCATTGGACCTTTTCAGATTTTCCTGAAGCCATCGAAGGCAAGGATACGTCAACACAGACTGTTGGGTTATGTATATATAATCTCTGTTACAGTAAGTGGGATTGTGAGTCTATATTTATCTCTTTTTGCTACAGGTGGTTGGATCGCTGGGCTTGGCTTCATGGGGTTAGATGGATTGTGGGTAGCAACCACCTGGATCGCCTTGCGTAAAATTATGCGCAAAGACATACAGGCTCATAAAGCATGGATGCTCCGCAGCTACGCGCTTACTTTTGCGGCTGTAACCCTTAGAATCTGGTTAGCTCCACTTGTCCTGCTTTTTGGTGATTTCGAGGCTGGATATAGGGTTGTAGCTTGGTTTTGCTGGGTTCCTAACCTGCTTGTCATTGAAGCAGTGATTCGTAAGAAAGCTTCATTGTAGCAATATGATGAGCAGCATTTATTCGCCAATAGTATTGATTTGATGTTTTGTGATAGGATATAGACGGATACAAGAAAGGAAGTGCATGAAAATGATTAACATAACGATTCCGAAGCCGGATGTAACGATTTTCAAACAGGATAATCCCCAGATGAGCCACATTTACGGCTTTACTGATTTTCACCTGATAACGAGGGAAACGGGTGGCTTCTTTATGTTCTACAACGAGAAGGATGAGCTGCTTTTTGTGGGCAAGGCAAGGAAGCTTAGACCTCGAATCAAAAAACATTTTGAGGACACGGTATCTGTCGTCAAAAATCATCGCGATGAAATCACGAAAATTGAGGTTTTTGTCAATGAAGATGCTGTGGAGCGGGAAATTTACGAAACCTATCTCATCAATACGTTGCGAGCGAAGTACAATGTAGACAAAGTATTATTCAGATAAATACATGCACGAACACGAAAAACGATAAGCGCAGTCAGGAGGACTAGACTTATTGTTTTTTTGCTATTTTCCCCTCCGCATTGCTACGAACGATTCTTCTCTCTAAATCGCTTAACCTTGCAAAGAATGGTCTAGTGATTTGGGAAGTAACTTGATATGGAATATTTCTTTGTTTGACCCACAAATTGAAATTTCTACATCGTAGGTCTCAATGGCTTCTCTAACGTCAGTACGAAGTTGGATAATCTCTGCTAACGTATCTTCATTCATTTCAATGTTATGATGCTGTTCAATATAAGCTTTGACATCAGATAAAGCTAATAGATGTTCTTTGGGCAACTGTAGTAATGATTTTGTCATGGTTCCTCATCCTATACACATATTGGTTTAAAACAGACACTTTACATACAATACTTAACACATATTTAAGCGGTGAACTGTTTGCATTAATGGCCATTCTCTTCTTCATCATTTACCTTCCTGGAGTTATATTCTCTATTTTATACTGGCGCGATACAAAGGAAAGTTTGTTCCGCTGTTTGTTAGCAGGTTTGTTTATTCCAGTCTATAACACATTGCAATTGCCGGCGGTAGTGTTTGCTACGGTTAGACAGATGTTTGGAAATAAGGGCTGGGTAAAGACAGACCGAGTTTAGAAAGCGTTGAATCAGGCTTGTGGAATCGTAGTTTTAAGCTGTACAACGTCTAGTTTTATTTCTCTTGAAGGCAATCATTTATGGATATTCAAAAGCTCACCTGTGTCAAATCAAACCAAAATTGCTCTTCCAACCTAGAGTGGACAAGCAAAGTTACGATGATCAAACAAAGTGCCCCGGTATTCGTGTCCATGCTCACGGGGCTCACGGGCTTCATTGATAAAGACACCGTCTCCTAACGAACTTGGAAGTACGATTGTCCTTTCGGATGGGGACCGTTTCATGTGTTGACAAATTCCAACTAAACCGATAAGATATGAAATTAATTGACTGGACAGTCAATCTGGAAGGAATGATCATCATTACACGTAAAGATCAGGTGGTTACCCGACGCGATTGGAGAAGGTCGCAGTTATTGGAAATCGCGGTGGAGCGTTTTGCCAAATACGGATACCAGAACACGAAAATCTCGGATATCGTGAATCAGGCTGGAGTAGCTCAAGGGACGTTCTACTGGTATTTCAAGAGCAAAGAAATGATTGCGCTAGAAATTATCCAATCAGGAAGAGAACGATTGCTTGAAGTCATTAGGAAAGGCTATCGCAGTGAAGGCGGTTCCGTTCAGGATATGGTTCAGGGCTCTCAGCGACTGTTGGCCGACATCTTCAGATTTGCACAAGAAAATAAAGATTTTATGGAACTGTTGCTGAGAGGTACTGGAGAAGAAGAAGCGATTCGTAATGCATTTCGGGATACGCGCATCGAGATGGAAGAAGCATTCAGAAGCAATATCGAGCGCGCTGTAGAACTAGGGATGCTGCCTGCATCTTTGGATTTAGATATGCGAGCGGCACTGCTAATGAGTCTTATTGAAGGGACTGTAGCAAGGTGGTTGTTCGGGCCTAATCCTTCCAACTCGAAATTGAATGAGCGATCGGTTGAAGAAATGGCCGCGGAGACGGTCCGTTTTGAATTTTTTGGATTGTTAGGAATATGAGAATTGTACATATAAGGAGGATGATGTGAGTTGTTAGCTTACGTGTTAAGACGTATAGCCATGATGGTTCCCAGCATTGCCGGAATTATCATGATCACGTTCATCTTGACAAGGGTGTTGCCGGGAGATCCTGCCTTAATGATTACCGGAGAACAGGCTCTTCCGGAGTTCGTGGATAAGGTTCGAGAGCAATATGGGTTTAATCAGCCATTGCTAGTCCAGTTGTGGGAGTATCTTAAGCAATTAGCCAGAGGAGATCTGGGATTCGCATGGCACACGGGACATGCTGTGGCTTCAGATTTTGTATCGCGGTTTCCCGCAACAATAGAGCTTACGCTGGTGAGTATGGTTATTGCTTTGATCGTAGCCATACCGCTCGGTATTGTTGCGGCGTCTAGACAAAACTCTATATTTGACCATTTCGCCCGCGTTCTCTCGTTTATTGGTTCTTCGGTTCCGATCTTCTGGCTTGGGTTGCTGCTCATTGGGTTATTTTATTCGAAGCTTGGTTGGCTACCCGCCCCTATGGGTCGCATTAGCGACAATATTAATCCCCCGACGCATATTACGGGCTTATATGTGTTAGACAGCCTGCTTAGTTGGGATATGGTTGCGCTGAAGGATTCTCTGCGTCATCTGTTGTTGCCTGCATTATGTTTGAGTATGGGTACAATGGCAATCGTGACGAAAATGATCCGAGCGAGCATGCTTGAGGTCATCCGGCAGGACTTCATGAGGACAGCAAGAGCAAAAGGGCTATCCGAGCGAGCCGTCATATATAAGCACGGTCTTATCAATGCCTTAATACCTACTTTGACAGTAATCGGTCTTCAATTTGGAGCCCTGCTCGGTGGAGCTGTTATTACGGAAACGATCTTTGTATGGCCGGGAATCGGCAATTACGTAACGGAATCGATTCTCTCTGCAGATTATGCACCCATTCAAGCTATGACGCTCATCAGCGCGGTGTTGTACGGATGTATTAATCTCATCGTTGAACTGTTGTATGGGGTACTGGATCCTCGGGTGAGATATGAATAGGGCTGTGTGGCACCCCATCCATGCCTTCTTGGGGAAATTACTACAAAGGCGGCTGGTGTTCGTTGGTTTGGTTCTTGTTCTGATATGGGTTGTGCTGGCATTGCTGGCCCCTTGGCTTGCGCCTTATGGACCTGACGCGATACATACGGAAGACAAGCTGCTGCCACCGAATGCAGCGTATTGGTTCGGTACCGATAATTTTGGCAGGGACATCTTTAGTCGTATTCTCTACGGAGCGCGGGTTACGGTATGGACAGGCATGGTATCGATTGGCATCGCATGCGCCGTCGGTATTCCGCTCGGAGCTATAGCTGGTTATTTCGGAGGGAAAGTCGGAAACTTCATTATGCGAGTGATGGATACGCTGCTGGCATTTCCATCCCTTATCTTGGCTATGGCGCTTGCAGCGTCCATAGGTCCTGGACTCTTCGGGGCGCTGCTTGCGGTCGGGATTGTCGCCATTCCGGAATTTGCGCGATTGATGTATGGTCAGACTGTCGTGATTAAGGAAAAGGAATTTATTGAAGCCAGCAGAGCTATAGGTGTTCGGCATAAATCTATTCTTTTCCACCACATCCTGCCGAACGCGGTTGCTCCTTTGATCGTGCAAATTACGCTTGGGCTAGGTTCTGCCGTCTTGATCACATCGAGTCTTAGCTTCCTCGGTCTAGGCGTAAAGCCTCCGACTGCTGAATGGGGAGCGATGATTTCCTACGGACGGAACTATATCATTTCGGGCGAATGGTGGATGACGGTTTTTCCTGGCCTCGCTATCGCTACAACGATATTCGGTTTTATTTTGCTCGGGGATGGATTGCGCGACGCTCTTGATCCGCATGGTCGAACCTCGAAGAAGTAAATAGATAACCTATTCTTATATTGGGAGTGGAAAATATGAAATCCAAAAAGATTCTCGTCTTCATTTCGACGTTATTAGTCATTATGCTTCTATCCGCTTGCGCCAAGAGCTCGAATTCACAAGAAAGCGCAACCTCCTCGGGTGAGCCGCAAGTTTCTACGACGGCTTCCGCTAAATCTTCTGCGGGATCAACAATTACGATTGCTTATTCCCAAGGCGCCGGACAAACGATGGACCCGCATGATGCGGGCGATTTGACCTCCGCCTCCTACGCTTTCGCCTTGTATGATCAACTTGTAACGAGCGGAACGGAAGAGAAGGACGGCAAGACGGTAGGCCGTACCGATAAAATTGTTCCTTCCCTAGCGGAATCGTGGAAAATTTCCGATGATTTAACGACGTACACGTTCGTCCTTCATGATGGGGTGAAATTCCAAAGCGGCAATGCTGTTAATGCGGATGCAGTCGTGTATTCGTTCGAGCGGGCCAAGGACAAAGGTGAAAGTGGAAGTCTCTATACACTGGCCAACATTAAATCGGTAACTAAAATTGATGATAAGACGGTGGAGTTTAAGCTTGGCGCTCCGAATCACTTATTCTTGAAGTACTTGGCGACTTTTTCCTTCTCGATCGTCGATCCTTCCGTTGCCAAGAGCAATCCGGACGATTATTTGACGCAGCACTCCGCAGGCTCAGGCGCATTTATCCTGGAGAAGTGGGATCCGGCTACCGAAGCGGTTTTTGTTGCGAACAAGAACTATTGGAAAGGTGCTCCTAAGGTTGATAAAGTCGTTATTAAATATGTAGCTGAAGCTTCAAACCGTGAATTGTTCCTCGATAAAGGAGATGTTGACGTAGCTCTCGATATTCCGGCGAAGGACGTAGAGAGCCTGTCGAAGAAGGATAACCTGACGATTAGCTCGCAGTCTTCGAATCGAATTGTTTACCTTGGAATGAATGCCAAATACAAGCCGTTCGACCAGTTGAAAGTAAGGCAGGCCATTAACTATATGATCGATCAACAAAAGCTGATCAAGGATGTTGCCTATAATCAAGCTTCTCCACTGAAAAGCTCAATCTCCAGCAAATCACCGGCCTTTACGTCAGAAGGCTATGAATACAAATACGATTTGGATAAAGCCAAAACCCTTCTGAAGGAAGCCGGTTATGAGAAGGGCTTTACCTTTGATCTTACGGTCAACTCCTCTACGCAAGATTATGAAGACATTGCGGTGCTGCTCAAAGCGGAGCTTGAGAAGATCGGAGTAACACTAAATATTAATAAAGTGGCGCCTGCGCAGTACCGCGAGCTTATTAACAAGAAATCAGCGGCAGCGTATTTAGGCAAATATACTTCGTTAGTAAATGACCCTTCGTACCACTACGGATTTCTTCTGGACAGCAAAGGCGCCTCAAACTATACGGGCTACTCAAGTAAGGTTGTCGACGACTTGTTGGCAAAAGCTAATGTAGAGCCGGATGAAGCCAAACGGACTGAACTGTACAAACAAGTTCAGAAGCAGATTACGGCAGACTCACCGTGGGCTTACCTCTATGAGAGCAATTTGATTGCCGGATTTAACAAGGATGTACAAGGGTATATCTTCTACCCGGACGAAATCATTCGTTTCAGCTCGTTGTACAAATAAGATGAAGACCCCCGAGAGGCTTCGGGGGTCTTGCCTACTTTTATCTCTTCACAGGAGGCGGTTATGACGAAGCTTTTGGAGATTGATCATTTGTCTATCGAGTTCGCGAGTCCTACGGGACCGATTCAGGTGGTAAGCAGCATTAGTCTGGATCTTGAACCGGGACAAACGCATGGCATTGTAGGGGAATCGGGCAGCGGGAAAAGTGTGACTTCTTTGTCTATCATGCGATTGCTGCCTAAAGATCAGGCTAGGGTTGTGGAAGGGGATATACGTCTGCAAGGGCAGAGCCTTCTTGGGATGTCCGAATCGCAGATGCAGAAAGTTCGCGGCAATCGGATCGCTTTCATCTTTCAGGAGCCAATGACCGCCTTGAATCCAGTATTCAAGATAGGTCGACAAGTCCGGGAAGCGATTCGCCAGCATTCGAAGAAGAGTAAGAGAGCGGCTCAGAAGGAGGCCATTGCTCTGTTAAGTGAAGTAGGAATTTCTTCACCGGAGCAAATTGTGAATGTCTATCCGCACCAACTCTCCGGGGGTATGCGCCAGCGGGTGATGATTGCCATGGCCATCGCCTCCAATCCGGAAATTCTGATCGCGGATGAACCGACGACGGCACTAGACGTTACGATTCAGGCTCAAATTCTAGATCTGATGAAGAAGCTTCAGAAGGAACGGGGAATGGCGATGATCCTGATTACTCACGACCTGGGCGTTGTGGCTGAAGTTTGTGACGTTGTGTCCGTTATGTATGCCGGTCAGATCGTTGAGCAGGGAGATGTTAAGACGCTGTTTAGGGAGCCTAAACACCCTTATACGGTCGGCTTGCTGAATTCAATTCCTCAATTCTCCGGGAAGGAGAAACGCTTGCAAGCGATCTCCGGACAAGTTCCGCATCCTGCGGAATATCCTGCCGGATGCCGCATTGCCGCACGATGTCCGTCTAGAATGGATATGTGTGACAATATAGAGCCCACCCTGTACGAATTGGATCACGGTCACAGATGCAAATGCCACTTGTATAGGGGGGATGAGAATGTTACCTATTCTTGAGGTGAAGGATTTAAAAAAACATTATCCCGTGAAGAAGGGGATATTCGGCCGTACGAACGGTATGGCCAAAGCACTGGACGGCATTTCCCTTACGATTTGCAAGGGGGAAACGTTCGCGATTGTAGGGGAATCCGGTTCCGGAAAAACAACACTCGGTAAAACTGTGCTGCGCTTAATAGAGCCTACGTCCGGAAGTATCATTTTCGATGGCGTAGACATAACACAGCTTGGCGCTGAATCGATGAGGCAGCTTAAAACCGACATGCAGATGGTGTATCAAGATCCATACGGTTCGCTGGATCCCAAATGGACCGTTGGCCGCACTTTGGAGGAGCCGTTACGCACACATTATAGCTTGTCCGCTCAGGTCATCACGGAAAGAATCCATCGCATCTTGGAAGTCGTAGGATTGACACCGCAGCATGCCCTTCGGTATCCCTATGAATTGTCGGGGGGACAGCGTCAACGAGTCGGTATTGCGCGCGCGCTCATTCTAGAGCCCAAATTCATCGTGTTCGATGAGCCGGTATCGGCACTGGATGTATCTATTCAAGCGCAAGTCCTGACACTATTAGAGGATTTGCAGAGCCGTTTGTCACTCACGTATTTATTCGTTTCTCACGATTTGTCAGTCGTTCGTTATATTAGCAATCAAGTAGGTGTTATGTATTTAGGAAAAATGATGGAGGTAGGGCCTACGGAGGCGTTGTTCTCCGATCCGCTTCATCCGTATACCCAAGCGCTGATCTCAGCTATTCCCGAGCCGAACCCCGACAAAAGAAGCGAGAGAATCGTGCTTTCGGGAGAAGTTCCGAGTCCGCGTAATCCGCCTTCTGGGTGCGTATTTCATACTCGCTGTCCGAAGGCGATGCCGCAATGCGCAAGCATTCAGCCAGAATGGCTCCAGATTAGCGAGAATCGGTATACCGCATGTCATTTATATACTAATTAAAGGAAAGAAAGTAGGTTTTCATCATGCAAGTTACAACAAAATGGCAAGGAAAAAAGCATTTTCAGTCAACAGGGCCGTCCGGCTATCTAATGAATATGGACGCAACACCAGCTTGGGGAGGAGAGGGGAAAGGTGCTTCACCCGTCGAGCTGCTATTGGCGAGTTTGGCGGGATGCATTGGAATTGACGTAACGATGATTCTGGAAAAGTTCCTGCCGTCGATCGAGCAGATTGAAATCGTTGCTGATGGAGTCCGTAAAGAAGAAGCCCCTAAAGGTTTTGCCTCCATTGAGCTCATCTTTAAGGTGGATGGCGACATTCCGGATTACCGAATTTGGAAAGCGATCCAATTGGGCACCGAAAAATATTGCTCTGTATCCGATTCCTTGAATGCCGTTATCACGCACAGACTTATTCTTAACGGCGTAGAAATGCACAAAGAATAACACAGCAGAATAACACAGCTAATTCTGGCCCTCACCTTCATAATAAGGTGAGGGCTATTTTGGCTGCGCCCACCCTCCTTTCCTCCTCATGAAGAAGCCACACAAAAATATAGAGGACTTCAGAAGGGATACCCCCTTATATTTCCAAACCTTTGATCGAATACTAAAGGGAATTTCCGTTTCTCCTTCAGCCTTTGTATAATTAAAGTCTAGATTTACCTAAAAATTTTGGAGGTACTCCATGTTCAATAAAAACTGGACTATCGGGCTATTCGGCATACTTCTTGTTTTCTCTTATTTCCTATTCCAGTTTGTATCTCCCACCCTGAAGATCAACCATCTGGTTCGGGAAATGGATCAGAGCAGCGTTGTGAATACATCGATGAAACACGTTGTGCTTATCGCTCAAGAGCTAGACAATCCATTCTGGAGAATGGTAGAAAAGGGTGCCAAAGAAGCCGCGGTGCAGCGGGGGATCGCGATTGATTACATGGGTCCAATTCGTATTAATCCTTCCGAACAAACCAAGCTTCTGGAAAAGTCGATTGCGGCGAAGCCGGATGCCATTCTCGTGCAGGGGATCAAGGATCCGCAATACGCTCAACTGATCAACAAGGCCATCGATCAAGGGATTCCTGTGATCACCGTAGATGCGGATGAGCCAGAGAGCCAGCGGCTTGCTTACGTGGGAACAGATAACAGGGAAGCGGGCAAACGCATGGGAGAGCTTGTGATAAAAGATGCTGCCGAGAGAGGCCATATCGGTGTCATTATAGGAAGTGAACTGGCAGACAATCAACAGCTGAGGTTGGAAGGATTCCGTTCCAGGATGTCCAAGATGCCGGGTTATGAGATCGTTGCCGTCCGCTCATCGAATATTTCACGGATTCAAGCTGCGAGGCAGACAGAAGCCTTGTTGAAGCAATACCCGCGTATTCAGACGATGGTGGGATTTAGCTCTTTAGATGCCGCAGGCATTGTTGAAGGACTGAAAGCGGCGAATAGAGCCGATGTAAGCGTGTTCGGATTTGATGATTTGGAGGTTACGAGGCAGGGTATCGCGGATGGCGTCATTACAGCCTCTGTGGTTCAGCAGCCCCAAGAGATTGGTGCCCAATCCGTCGAATTGTTAGATGCGTTTTTCAAGGGAGATTCTTTTGCGGTTCAGCACGTTATATCAACGAATATTCTGGATCAAAATCACTTGAAATCAAAGGTGAGCAGCCCATGAATATACGTAAAATGCTGTTTATTGTGATTCCGTCCCTTTTTATTGTGAGTAACGCAGTCGCGTTCTTCATTTTTCAGAGCGGCATAACGGTCCAGAAAAGTTATAATGTCATGCTGGATCGGGTATTATTATACAAGCAAATTACGGGACAAACACAGGACAATCTCCGGGCGCTGAATGTTTACTTAACCGATCGAAGCGAGATCAGCCGGAACGAATTTATACATCAGCGAACTGAGCTGGATCTTCTGCGGAAAAGCCTGTCTACCCAAGACACCCTTCCATCTACAGATCTTACCGTTCGCAGCTATCGCCATATGATCGACACCTTTACCGAGCAAGAAGGGAATGTCATGCAGGCTTTAAGCCGTGCAGACTCTTTAGCGTATGCGGCGTTCTATGAAGAGGCGGAGCAGACAGCCGTGTTCATTCAGGACGAGGGACATCATCTCATTGATTTGGAACTGAGTTATTATCAGCCCTTCTACCGGCAAATTCTTACCCATACCAAAGTGATGAATTATTGGGGAGTCGCCGTCTTTATCCTGAATACGCTGATCAGTGTTCTATTTGCTTATTGGATTTCCTTGGGTATAACGAGGCCGATTAAGCAGTTGACGAAAACTGCACAGCAAATATCGGATGGCAATTTACAAGCCCCCTCCCCGCAGATGAGCCAACATCATGAGTTTGGGATATTATCCAAGGCATTTGAGCGCATGCAAGACAACCTGCAAGAACTTATTGAGAAAGAGAAAGAAAGCTTGGAGAAGGACAGGCTGGTCAAAGCATTGGAGCTAGAAGTGCTGCAGAATCAGATGAATCCCCATTTTCTCTTTAATTCCTTGAATGTGCTATCCAAGCTTGCTTTGCTCGAGGGCGCTGAGAAAACAAGCGATCTGACGGTCACCATGTCGAATCTTCTTCGGTATAATCTTCGCAAGTTAGATCGTCCAGTAACGCTCAAGGATGAGGTGGAGCATGCCAAAGAATACTTTACGATCCAACAGGCCCGCTTTCGCGATCGCATTCAGTTCATAACGGATATTGATGAGAGAGGACTGGGCGTATTGGTTCCGACCCTAACCCTTCAGCCCTTATTGGAAAATGGTTTTGTCCATGGCATGGAGGGAATGGAAGAAGGAGCTGAGATTAAGCTTATGATTACATGCGGCCCTGGGGAAGTCCAGGTTTCGATATCGGACAATGGAATCGGGATGAGCGAAGAGGTCCGTCAATCGCTGCTCCATTTCGAATCCGAGCCGACGGTTGCACAACATAAGGGACAATCCACGGGGTTAGGGACGCGCAATGTGTTCAGACGACTTGAATTATTTTATGGAAAAAAAGATCTCATCGACATCTACAGCGAGCCGGGCCGGGGGACAACGGTTCTGATTCGGCTTCCTGTTGCAGAAAAGGAGGGTGAAGATGTACCGCTTATTGATCGCAGATGATGAAGCCCTAGAGCGAGAAGGCATCGAATGGATCGTTACCCGAATGATGCCGAATACCTTTGAGATTGTGCATGCGGAGAATGGCCGGATTGCGATTCAAAAGGCTTATGAATTTCGTCCGCATATCATTCTGATGGATATCAAGATGCCAGGAATTCAAGGCCTAGAAGCGTTAAAGGAAATCCAAGCTCATCATCCACAGGTCAAAATGATTCTGGTTACGGCCTATGAATATTTTGAATACGCCAAAGAGGCTCTTTCCATGGGGGTTAAGGAGTATTTGGTCAAACCGGCGAAACGCGATCATATCGTCGAACTTCTGCAGCGTCTGATTGCTGAGATTGATCAGGATCGAAAACAGCGTGATGAAGCGTTCGCGATGAGGGATAAATTGTTCCAATTGCTCCCGCTGGCGGAGACGGAAATGGCGTTAGTCTTCATGACCGATCAAGTGAATGAGACGGAAGTGGGACAGCTTGCAGATATTCTTGAGCTCTCCATAGCTAAAGGGTGCGCGATTGTGCTCGCCTTCCGGGAAATGGGACATCCACCCCAAAAGGAATTAAGCATAGAAAAGAAAAAGATTTACGAAACGGTAAAAAACGCTGCAAAAGCATATATCAAGGATAGGGTCGGTTATGTAGTTAGTTCCATGGTTCATTGGCATATGGTCATTTTCCTGCTGGAGAAGGATTCCATTAGGGACGAGGTCTTACGAGAAGAAGCTCTTGGCCTGGGCAAGAAGCTGGTGGAGGATCTTTTCGAACATCGCGGTATCGACGCAACGGTAGGCATCGGCACCGTCCGAATGGATATCGAGGGCATCCGAAGATCCTATTTTGAAGGTGTATTTGCATCCACGTATCATAAAGAATGGGGTAGTTTATGTCATTTTGAGGATCTCACCATTCCTTCCGAGGAAGAAACAGAGGGAACTGACGATCCATCGACTACAGACTATTTCGCTGAGCGTACGTACGTGGAATTGGCAATTAAGGGGATTCGCGAAGAACGAGAACAGCGCACATGGAGCGTCATCGATCATGCCATCACGTTCATTCAAGAAAAATTCCGCGAAGAGCTTTCTCTTGAAGAGGTGGCAGAGCATGTCCATTTAAATCCGCATTATTTCAGTAAAGTATTCAAGCAAGAAACCGGGGAAACCTATATCGATTATGTCACAAGGCTGCGAATTGATGAGGCCAAAGAATTGATAAAAGACGGTCAACTCAGCTTAAAGGAAGTCTGTTATTTGGTGGGATATAAGGATCCTAATTATTTCAGCCGAGTGTTTAAGAAGGTCGAAGGGGTATCACCTACGGAATATCGCAATCAACTTTAAATCAGGAGGTCCATGCAGATGTGCATGGACTTTTTTGTTTTTGGGGGACACTAATATGCTAGTCCGTGGTCTTAAATTCGAGCGAGATAGGCTGGGATCAATATTGTGCTTGTAATCAACAAATAAGTGAAGGCAATTGGCTCCTGAACGGCACAAAACACATGATATAATGGGCTCTCAATAGATCGATATGCCATGTGTTTGAAGATAAAAGACCCGTATGCAGGTACGGAAAAGTCAGAAAGGATAATCGTTTGTGAGCACAAATTATCATAATGAAGACCAACAAGTAAGCATGAAATTTGTAACCCTCGTTTCCATGGTTGCTGCTTTGGGAGGATTATTATTTGGATTCGATACCGCAGTCGTATCGGGTGCCATTGGTTTTATGAAAGAACACTTCGCCTTAAATGAGGTACAAGTGGGGTGGGCTGTATCCAGCTTGATCATCGGCTGCATTGTAGGAGCTGCTAGCGCTGGTGTACTTGGCGACCGATTCGGCCGCAAAAAAGTGCTGATCGTGGCTGCGATCCTCTTTATTATCGGTTCCATTGGTTCCGCTATCCCAGATACGTTCACAGGTTATATTATTGCCCGGATGATCGGCGGGCTCGGGATTGGGATTACCTCGACACTATGTCCGCTGTATAATGCGGAGATCGCGCCTGCCAAGTATCGAGGCCGGCTGGTAGCGTTGAATCAGTTCGCAACCGTGACGGGGATCTTCCTTACCTATTTCGTCAATCTGGGTATTGCTGGGTACGGGGATAACGCGTGGGACATTGCGATGGGTTGGCGTTGGATGTTCGGCTTCGGGGTTGTTCCCGGCGTGCTGTTCTTGGTGTTGTTGTTCTTCGTGCCTGAGAGTCCGAGATGGTTAATTAAGCAGGGAAAGGCAGCAGAATCGCTGCCGATTCTACTTAAGATCCACGGCGAGGAACTGGCAAAACAGGAAGTACTGGACATTAAGAAATCATTCGCACAGGAAAGCGGATCGATTCGTCAATTGTTCAGCCCTACGTTGCGAATAGCTCTAATCGTGGGCGTTGGACTCGCGATCCTTCAACAAGTTACGGGTATTAACGCCGTGATGTACTATGCACCGGAAATCTTTAAGGAAACGGGTGCAGGCACGAACGCTGCGCTGGTACAGACCATCCTGGTTGGATTGATTAATTTCTTGTTTACCATTCTTGCCATTTGGCTGATCGACAAAGTGGGGCGTAAAGTTCTATTGCTCGTGGGATCGGCTTCCATGGCCTTGAGTCTGGCGGTGATCGGTGCTGCCTTTCATATGGGACATACTTCAGGGCCTTTGGTGCTCATCTTTATTTTGATATATGTAGCCTCCTTTGCCATATCGCTTGGGCCCGTTGTGTGGGTCATTATGTCCGAAATATTCCCGAATCGTATTCGCGGAAAAGCGACAGCGATTGCTGCTATGGCGTTATGGGCAGCGGATTATATCGTATCGCAGACCTTTCCTCCGATGCTTGCTTCTGCAGGACCGGCGATTACCTTCTGGATCTTCGGTTTTATGTCCGTGATTACGTTCCTATTCACTTGGCGGCTTGTACCTGAGACCAAGGGGAAATCACTGGAGGAAATTGAATCGTTGTTGTCTTCGACAAAAGCTTAATAGAATAAATGACAAAGATGCCGGAATCATGATTCCGGCATCTTTTGTCATTTTAGCTATTTGCGATAAACAATCCTTCAATCTTGGCATAATCAAGCTCCGACGTACTAGATAACACCAGATCGGCCTGCGGAAAAGCCTCTTTGGCGCCGATAGCAACGGCGAACATGCCTGCGGCTTTAATCGCTTGTACACCAGCCGCTGCGTCTTCCACGCCTACACAGTGGCTTGGCTCTACGCCAAGCAGTTCTGCTGCTGTCGAGAATACCTCCGGGTCCGGCTTCGTGTTCTTGATTTTGGCCGCATCCACAATAATATCGAACGCATTCGTTAATCCAAGACTGTTCATGACGGTGAATGCATTTTTACTTGCCGAAGCAATGGCCGTCTTGATTCCGCGTCGTTGGAGTTCGGCCGTAAATTCGGCAACACCTGGCAAGATGTCCGACGGTGTAATTGATTCGATCAACGATTGATAAAGCTTATTTTTCCGATCAGCTAATTCTTCCATTTCTTTATCCGTAAATTGGACAGGAGTGTCCGCTTGACTAAGCAGCAGCTTTAACGAGTCCATCCGCGATACACCTTTGAGATTTTCGTTAAACGCTCTGGTAAAATGGATGTCCAGCTCGTCAGCAATAGCTTTCCAAGCCAAGTAATGGTGTTCGGCTGTATCTGTAATGACGCCATCCAGATCAAAGATGACAGCTTGAATAGTCGACGTTGTTATCATGGCGAATCTCCCTTAATCTCTATATTATTTGCGTTCCAACGATTTCTGCACAGGCTGATCCACCTTCAGGTTTGCTTGTTTGTCATACATAAGAATCGTGAGCTCTTCTCCCTCAAGAAGTTCAAGCTGAATCCCGTCTTTATCTATTTGGATCTGCATCAAACGTCCGCGATATCGTATGCGGAAGGCGTAACGTTCCCAGCTTGCGGGGATGGTTGGAGCGAGCGACAGCCCCGATTCTTTCAGCCTCATGCCGGCGAAGCCATAGACGATGGCCATCCAAGTGCCGCCCATATTCGCAAGGTGCAAGCCATCCTTCGTATTTCCGTGGGTATTATCGAGGTCAAGACGTGCTGTCTCGGTGAAGTAATTATACGCTTTATCCAGATACCCCACTTTAGATGCCATGATGCTGAAAATACATGACGAAAGGGATGAATCATGCGTCGTAATTCCCTCGTAATAATCATACGAACGGCGGATGGTTTCGATGTCCTGTTCATCTTCAAGCAGAAAATGAGCCAATACGGTATCGGCCTGCTTGCAGACTTGATAACGGTAAATCGTCAATGGATGATAGTGCAGCAGAAGCGGATAGTTTTCCTTCGGCGTCTTGTCAAAATCCCATACGGCTTTCCGAAGGAACGAATCGTCCTGTGGATTAATGCCATGCTCTTCGTCATAAGGAAGAAGCATCGCATTTGCTGCTTGCTGCCAGCTCTCCACCTCTTCCTGACTCACCTGAAGACGATGGCAAAGCGCTGCCAAGCCTGATGCATCATAGGCTTTTAGAATTTCATAGCTTCTTGCTGCCCATTTTAGGTTATGCTTGGCCATGACATTTGTATAATAGTTGTTATTTACACAGCATGTATATTCATCAGGACCGGTCACCTCGTCAATGTGAAATGCTCCTTTATAATAATGGCCGATATCGATCCATAAGCGAGCCGTTTCGAACAACACTTCCGCACCGAATTGCATCAGGAAGTCGCGATCTTCTACTGCCAAATAATACTGAATATAGCTGTACGCAATATCTCCGCTAATGTGGTACTGGGCGGTACCTGACGGGAAGAAGGAGGAGCATTCCGTACCGGAGATGGTACGCCAAGGGAATAATGCGCCTTGGGCATGTCCCATTTCTCTGGCCCGCTCTTTTGCTTGTTCCAGCGTTGAGTATCTGTACACCAGCAATTGTTTTGCCATTTCAGGCTGTGTCATCAAGAAAACCGGGAACATATAGATTTCCGTATCCCAGAAATAATGCCCCTCATAACCTTCTCCAGATAAGCCTTTAGCAGATATATTGCTGTATTTGTCTCGGCCTGCAGACTGCAGAAGCTGGTACAGATTAAAGCGAATCCCTTCCTGCAGGGATGTATCGTTTTCGATGATGATATCGGATGATTTCCAGAACCCGTCCATATACGCTTTTTGGAGCACAGCCAGCTCTTCAAAGCCCATTCCTAGAAGCTGCTCATGCAGCTTAAATCCTTGGTCGAGCGGATTCTCGCCATGTCGCAAGGTATCGGTGTATACATTCCATTTCGTGAAGCTAATCGGTTCATCGAGCGTGGAAATGTACGTGAATACCGCCTTGTTCGCATCTGTTTCCATGTGCACTTGTGGTCTGCCGCTATATTGATGCCGAGTTACACAAGCCATGCGAAGATTTGAAACCGTCGTTTCATTCATAACATAGGCATACTCTTCCTTAGCTCCGCATGCTCTAACGGACAGCAGCTTGGCGTGTCCCGATGCGACACGAGGGTCATTGGAAGCTGTGTAGTTGCTGACGTCACCGTTAACTGTAGAGACGATCTTCACCGGTCCGGCAAAATTGACCCCTTCAACGCGGACGTCAATCGCGAATAACTCCCTGTGTTCAAAGGAGATCAATCTTCGGAACGCGATCTTGATCTCTTTACCGAGGGGTGATCGCCAATGTACAAGTCTCTCCGCATATCCCTTGTCCAAATGCAAGTGGCGTTCATACGAAACGACCATGCCTTCGAACAGACTGAACGTTTCTTCCTCCTCGCCGATATACAACCGGATGCTTTGGGCGTCGATCCCATTCACAAGCTTTTGCTGCGTGCTCGGAAACGCATTTAGCTTCTCACCGTAAGGGATGCTGATCACATCATGAAACGCGTTTACATACGTTCCGCGAATACTATTCATTCCTTCCGCGTAACCCTCTTCAAAATTCCCTCGAACGCCCAAGTAACCGTTCCCAAGAGCGAATATGCTTTCCTGCGTTAATAGTGCTTCTGCCGTCAGCCCATCATTCGAAATATTCCAGGTCATGATTGATTCTCCTCTCATATCTGCTATGAGTTGAATTTTAGTAGGACTGCGCCTAGAATGATATTAATCAATTTAGATATTTATTAAAATTTTTAGGTATAGGTGATGCCAAATGAGTACAAGCACCCATCCGAGCACACAACAGCATTTGCTGTCGTCCCGATTACAGTATCTTGAACAAAGTTTTATACATCCTGCATTCGATTATGAAACCGAGCTGCTAGAAGCGATCCGATTCGGCAATGCGGCCAAAGCGATGTCCATGCTGTGTAAAATTAACGAGATGGAAGGCGCGACACTCGCTTCTCATCCGCTGCGCTCTAAGAAGAACGCGCTGATCGCCTCCTGTACGTTGTTCACAAGAGCCATTATTAAAGGGGACGTCGATCCAGAGACCGCCTTTCAATTGAGCGATGTTGTTATATTGGAAATCGAAAAGATAGAAAATATTGAGCGATTAGCGTCCTTCGAATACGAAATGCTGCTGCAATTCATCGGTATGGTCAAAAGGAAAACAGAAACCTTAAACTACAGTCATATCGTGAAAATGGCGATCTACTATTTAAGCGAGCATATCTCTCAGGATTTATCGCTTAAGCAGATTGCCCAGCATATCCGTGTTCATCCCAGTTATATTTCGGATCGTTTCAGGAAAGAAACCGGCGTAACCATAACCGAGTTTATCAATCGTAAAAGAATCGAAGAATCCAAGCATTTTCTGCTCTATACCAATACTTCCATTTCGGAAATTGCGTTCTTGTTTAAGTTTTGCAATCAGAGCTACTATACGCATTTGTTCAAACAATATACCGACCAAACGCCCAGACAGTTCCGTAGGAACGGGCATTAGGTAGCTGTCCCTCCGGCAGAGCATCAATCACAATGAAGAACGGGGCATCCGCGGATGGCTCTTTTTCTGCTGCAGACATTTTTTCTATTTCAGCAACTCCTGTCACAAAACGGTAGGTACCGGTTGTTATATAGGCATAGAAACAAAGGAGGTGAGCCTGTGAAGCCAACCATCCCCGGGGAAGTGGAAGAGAAGAGCTATGAGATTGAAGCGGTCATTGACCGTGTCAAAGCAGGAGACAAGCAGGCGTATGCATCGATCATTCGTCAGTTTGAACGGCAAATGTATACTTACTGCTACTATATTCTGAAAAACCATGAAGAAACCGAAGATGCTGTCCAGGAAGTTTTTATTCGGGCATACGAGAATCTTCATCGATATAGCAGGCAGGCGACCTTCTCAGCATGGCTGTATAAAATGGCCTATAACCACATGATGAATATCAAGAAGAAGCAAGGACGCTGGTTGAAGTTGGTCCATCAGGTTCAGGAACAGCAGCCTAAAATCGAAATTTCGCCTCAAGAGTCTGTCATTGAGGAAATGTTGACTTATCTCACACCGGAAGAGCGGCATATATTGCTGCTCAAGGCGGTTGAACAATACAGCTTTGACGAGATCGGCGACATTATGGGCATCAAGCCGGCAACGATTCGCAAGAAATACGAACGGCTGCGCCGTAAGCTTTTGGAGTACAAGCCTAATCAAGGAGGGACCGCACATGGTACATTTGCCAAATCAAACGGAGTCGAAAGAAATGGATACGATCGAGCAATGGATTCGTAATTCGGAAATGCCAAGAGCAAGTATGAGCCATCAAATCATGGATAAGATTGGGGATCGAACGATGCGTAAAAAACCAAAATCAAGTGTTGTAAGAAAAACAGCCGTGGCGGTATCGGCTGCAGCCGTGCTAGGCGTAGGTGTGATCGGTATGGGGTTTGTATCCCCTGCGATGGCAGCTACCTTGAAGCAAATCCCGGTCATTGGCAGTGTGTTCTCGGGAATCAGTGAAGAGAGATTGCAGACGGCGATAGATCAAGGAATTGCGACCAGCCCGAACCTGAGTGTGACGCATGATGGCGTGACCTTGAAAGTAACGGAGCTGTTGTATGACGGAACCCGCCTAACCTTTGCCATAGAGCGCGAGGGAGTAGAAATGGCTTCCGTGCTGGCTCCATATCAGGGGGATGACGGTGTCAAAGGATATATTAAGATGCCGACGCTATTGGCCGATGGCAAGGAAATCAAATATACCGAAGGATCCTTCGCTGAAGTCCCGAGCAAAGGCAATACCGTTCAACTTGATTTTTCGAAGGGGATGTCGCTCCCGGATCAATTCGAGCTGACCATTCAAGCCGAGGTGACACAAATCCAGGAGCCGTTCGAATTCAAGATACCTGTGAAAATTGAGAATCATACACTCGTCTTGAAGCCGAACGCCACCGAAACGGACGGGAAATTTAGTTATACCGTGAAGCAGCTGGAGATCACCCCGGTTTCCACTCGACTGATTTTGGATAGCACGGGTGTTGTTCCTGAAACGCCAGAGCAATCGGGAGAGTATAGTGCATCGATGATGTACTATGATATCGTGGATGACCAAGGGAATAGGATTGACCAGAACAGAGTTGATTTCTTCCAGAGCAAGCCGAAGACCGAGTATCATGTAGATCAGTTATATTCGGGTTTCAAGGCGACGCCTAAGTCCATTACGATTAAACCTTATACCGTTACCGTGAAAACCTCTGATTGGAGTGTCATCGGCGCGAGTAACGGGGTACTAGGTGATAAAACATATCTTAAAGATCTGGAGCTAACCATTCCGGTTCAGCCTTAATCGCAGCACTGCTCTATCTGTCATATACGTTGTGAATACAATAAAAGAGAAGCCCTTTCTTAAAGGAGGGGCTTCTTTTGCTTTTATTACTTTTTTAAGATCGGTATCCATATTTCACTTTTAAAAGTGGGTGAGGTTATATCTTTATTCTCATTCCACAGGATTTCCGGGCCTTCTATTTGTTCATAGTTCGACGTTGGGAACCATTCGGCATAAATCCGTCCCCATACATTTTGCAGCGTATCAGGAAAGGGTCCGATGGCTTCGAATACAGCCCATGTTGAGGCGGGAACCTCTAGCTGCGTCAGGTTGTCTGGACAATCTTTAGTTGTTGCTGCGCCAATATAGTGATCAAGCTCCCCTTTTTCCTCCATCCTGCCCTCTGAAAAATTCGTGGATGCACTAAGCAGTCCTGTAGGCTCGACATTAGAAAGCTTTTTCAGTTTATGGATCGTTTCTTCGTCTAAACTTCCCCACATCGAAGCAATTTCCGGGTTCACGCCGTTGAAAATGATAGGAATTCTTTTCTTGATACCCACAATGCGAAATGCCTCTTTCTCTTCAATTCGGTAGTTCATTTCACTTCCTCCTTTAATGGATAACTGGAAGGTCATGGGGGGATAAGCTTTCAGTGAATGGCTATGATTTCGGGCTTCTGAAGGTGTTTTACCATGCATTTGATGAAAAGCTCTTGCAAAGGAATCGGGTGAGTTGTACCCGTATTTCATCGCAATATCAATGACTTTTATACCGCTGCCATGAAGTTCAAATGCGGCAAGCGTAAGGCGTCTGCGACGGATGTATTCCGATAGCGTAATTCCTGCGAGGAAAGAAAACATCCTTTTAAAATAATACTCGGAGCAGAAGGCCCGCCGTGCTACTTCTTTGAAGTCGATCTCATTCGTAAGATTTTCTTCGATATACTTTATCGCTCCATTCATGTTCTTAAGCAAATCCATGGGTATGACCTCCTCATCCATAGAATAGCAGGAGTCGAATGTAACCATCCGACATTTCGTGCACAATCATGCAGGGTTTATAGGCATTGTCACGCTTCTCCTCAAGGCAGAGAATACACGTGCAGATGCATACTTTACTATACAACCACGGCAGGACTTTTTGTTGACTGATCGTTGAAAAATCCTGCGAGGAGCCTTCCTCAATTCGCGAATCAAATTACATAATAATTTTGTAACGTTACAAAATTTGAATGAATCAAATTCGATTTCTACTAAAACAATTGGATTATCATGTATTTTTTATAAATATAAGTTTAAAAACCCCGTAATGCTTATTAATAATCATGACAAAATAAATTTATTACATTATTTTGTTAAAAATAATGTTGACAAGAAGGATTAATCATATTAAGTTAAGGTTGTTGGTAATTGCTGGACAAGCAAAACCACTGGCTAGAAGAGTCTATTTCATTCAAAAAAATTTTATTCAAATTGGAAGCGTTTGCTTCCCAAAAGGAGGAAAGCTGATGCGCTTAAAACAAAACATGGGGTATGTCTATATTATGCCTTGGATTCTCGGTTTTTTTATTTTTACCGTAGCCCCGCTGGGGTTCGCTTTTTATATCGGATTGACGGAATGGGATACGTTCACAAGTCCTACGTTCGTTGGTTTGGATAATTACACCGCACTATTTAAAGATGAAAATTTCTTGAAAGCGCTTTGGGTTACGATCCGCTTTGCGGTCATATCCGTGCCGCTTGGAATCGCAACTTCGCTGCTGATCGCCTGTCTGGTCAACAGTAAGGTTAGAGGTGTCAGCTTTTTTAGGACTGCACTTTATTTGCCAGCCGTTGTATCCGGCGTTTCGATCTCCTTACTCTGGAAATGGATTTTGGACAAAGATTTCGGGTTGATCAATCTGGTGTTATCTAAATTTGGAATTGAGCCTCTCGGGTGGTTGTCCGATCCCCATCTCGTGTTGCCGTCTTATCTCATGATGGTCGTATGGGGAGCGGGAGGAGGCATGCTTACATATTTAGCGGGGCTGCAGGACATCCCAAGCCATTTGTATGAAGCTGCGGAAATTGACGGGGCGAATATGTTCCAGAAATTCAAAACGGTTACGTTACCGATGCTTTCTCCGGTCATTTTCTACAACCTTGTTATGGGTATCGTTGGCGCTATGCGTAAATTCAGCGATGCATATATCATTGGCGGTGCGGGAAATGAGGGTAGATTTTACATGGTGTATCTGTATGAGAACGCCTTCAATTATCTCAAGATGGGTTATGCCACGGCCATGGGATGGATCTTATTCGTCATTATTCTCGTCTTGACTTTAATCGTATTCAAATTCTCTTCGGCTTGGGTGTTTTATTCGTCTGAAGTCAACAAGAAAACAAAGAAAGGAAAGTGAGCGCTATGTTTGGGAGCAAGATGAAGCAGAAGAGAATACGCCGCAATATCTTTCTATATTTATTCTTGGTGCTGTTTTCATTGACAACGTTATTCCCGCTGCTGTGGATGGTTTCCACTTCGTTGAAATCAGGAGATATTATTTTTGAAATGCCTCCGAGATTTTTGCCTGACGGATTTCACGGGGAAAATTATACGCGGGCCATTGAGGAAATCAATTTTTTCGTACTTTTTAAGAACACGGCTGTAATCACGTTTTTTCATCTGCTTAGTAACGTGTTCGTGTCCGCGATTGTTGCTTATGGATTTGCCAGGTTCGATTTTCGTTGGAAAAACTTCTGGTTTTTACTGATGCTCTCTACCATTATGATTCCAGGAGAAGTCACAATGATCCCTGTTTTTATCGCCTTCAGCGAGCTGGGCTGGTCCAATTCGATTAAGCCGTTGGTTATTCCCGGTTTTTTTGGCGGCGCGCCGGTGTTTATTTTTCTACTAAGACAGTTCTTTCTTGCGATCCCCAGAGAATTGGAAGAGTCTGCGGTCGTGGACGGGGCCAACAGCTTTAAAATATTTTATAAAATTTTCATTCCGCTTTCCGTTCCGGCATTAATCACGATTGGAATCTTCTCTTTCCAAGGTAGCTGGAATGACCTGATGGGCCCGTTGATTTATTTAAACGATACCGATAAATTTACGCTAACGCTCGGATTGTCCATGTTCAAAGGCATGATGAAAGTGGAATGGGGGCCGCTCATGGCAGGTTCCATTCTTGCGCTGCTTCCTGTCCTTATCGTGTTCTTCTTGGCTCAGAAGCATTTCGTCGAGGGGGTGAAACTCAGCGGCATCAAAGGATAATGTGAATGAATGGGATTCGGCAAGTTTTTCAAAGGTAAATAACGATATGAACGTATGGGGGATGTAAACATGAAACGTTGGAAAAATTCGATTTCCTTATTGTTGATTTTTACGATGGTTATGATGCTTGTGAGTGCATGCGGGAGCAAATCTTCCACAGAAGAGAAAGGTGCGAGCGAATCGGCAAAAACTACGGATTCCGCCAAGACGGGTGAGAAGGTTAAATTGAAGGTTGCGACTTGGGCCGGTGCGGTGGAGCTTAAAGAATTTGAAGATCTCATTTCCAAATTGAATGCAGCGTCGAGCGAATACACGATTGAAGTACAGAGCATTCCGGCCGACTATTATCAGAAGCTGCAGGCCATGATCGCTGGGAAGCAGGCGCCGGACTTCATGTGGTTGTCTCAAGAGTATGTGGCGCAGTACGCTAAATTAGGGGCTATCGCTCCGCTGGATCAAGAATTGGCTAAATTGGATTTTAAAAAGGACGATTACTTTGCAGGTGCGCTGAATGTAGGGATGTATAAAGATGAAATCTACGCGCTGCCATGGATTTCTCAGCCATACGTGCTGTATTACAACCAAGATATGTTTGAACAAGCAGGGATTGAATTGCCAAATGAAAACTGGACATGGGATAACTTTATTGAAACGGGTAAAAAGCTGACGAAAGACGGACGATGGGGTGGGCTTATTAACAATATGCCGTTGCCGATGTTCTTGTGGTCTTATGGCGGCGATGTATTTGATAAGGACGGTAACATTACGTTGAATTCCGCCGATTCGATGAAAGGGTTGGAAATGTATCAAAAAATTGCGAAATCGGGCATTACGCCGGAAAGAGCACAAGCGGATTCCATGGGCGGTGCCGATATGTTCAAAACGGGTAAAGTGGCCATGTTCGTAGGCGGTGCCGGAGACGATTTCGAGAAGACGGCTAAATTTAAAGTCGGGATGACACTTGCGCCAAAAGGTACAAACACGGTCACGTTCAGTTGGATCGGGGTGACGGCGATGTCAAAAACGACGAAAAATCCGGACATTGCTGCCAAAGCGCTGCAGGACATGACCAAAGCCATCCATGGTTGGAAGGTTGTTGCGCCTACAAAATCGGGATTTGATGCGATTTCCACGATTCGTCCCGACAAAACTTATGCGGTAGACACCATTCGGAAAGCTTCTGAAATTGCGAGAGGCTTCAATAACCAGCCTAAGCAGGCAGAAATTGACGGAGTCATCTGGGAGAAGCTGATTCAACCCCTTGAGCAAGGCGAAGACATCAGCAAGGCTGTCGACACAACCATATCCAAATTTAATGAAATCATCAAATAGTCATTTCGTTCATCATTACTGATCATACAACATTCCGATAAGCACCGACTTTACGAAGGCGGTGCTTATTATTCATACACCAGTAAGTCTGAAGGAAAGGGTGTAACGATAATCCATGTTAAAAAAAACGATGGTGCTCCTGCTCCTGGTTGCCGCCATTCCGGTAGGGGGCCTTGCACCGACAGTGGAAGCCTCTTCGCAGGAACAAACGCAAAATGCATCACAGCCCGTACAAAAGCGAATACATAAAGTACAAAGCATGCCTAATATGCCGCAGCCTTACTTGATGAAAGATTGGAAGGAACTCACCCGTTCTTACGACCGGTTTGTGTTCGATTTTACGAAGCAGGGTGAACATTTGCCGGTCGGATGGTGGGATCGAACGCATGATAACATGAATGAAGAAACCTTCGGGCTCATGTCCTATGTCGGCAAGTTTTCCCAAGGAGGAGACGGCAGCCAGGAAGCGATCAATATGATGGCCGCTGTATTGGGGGCAACGCTTGCAGGTATCGACAAAAGTAATCAGGATGGCCATAACTACGTGAAGATGCTGCAAACCTTCTATAATAAGGATAACGGTGAAAATATAATTTTGAATAATACGAATACCGTAAGCGGACAATCGTTCTGGTATGAGCTTTTGCCCCACGTTCTGTTCTACGGGCTCACTTCCTATTACCCCGAAGTAGATCAGATGGAAGAAATCATGCGGACAACCGCGGATCAATGGCATGATGCCGCTTACGAGCTTGGCGGGAAATATAACCGGGCCAATTTTGATTATACGGCATTTAACTTTCACAAAATGGAGCCATTCATAAACGACAAGTGGACCGAACCGGATGCTGCGGCAGGGGTGGCCGTATTGGAATATTGGGCTTATGCGAAATTCAAAGACCCAAAATATTTGCAGGCGGCAGAGTGGAGTATGGATTTCCTGCAGCGTCAGGAAGAAAATCCGATGTATGAAGTTTTAACTTATTTCGCCCCTTATATGGCTGCACGCATGAATGCCGAGGCGGGAGGGAATTACGACGTTCATAAAATGATCAATTGGATATTTGACGGAGGAAGCGTAGCAAGAAACGGATGGGGAGTCATGACGGAGAAGTGGGGGGATTACGACGTTCAGGGTTTGATGGGCAGCCTTACCGATAATGGCGGTTATGCGTTCGCCATGAATACATTCGCCGCTGCTGGCGCTCTGGCTCCGGTGGTGCGATACGATCCCCGCTATGCGCATGACATTGGAAAATGGATGCTGAATACCGCGAACAATGCCCGGCTGTTCTATGCGGACAGCATTCCCGAAGATCTCCAATCCGGTGTCGCATGGAAAGGGGATCCCGAACATGTGATTCCTTATGAAGGATTGCGAAAAACGTACAAAGGAAAAACTCCCTTCGCTAGCGGCGATCCGACGGTTTATTATTGGGGGAATACCGATTTTTCTTTATACAGCGGCTCTTATGTCGGATTTCTCGGCGGCTTGATTCAGGAAACGAACGTGGATGGCATTCTGCGCATCGACACCTTAAAAACGGATTATTTCCACGATCAATCTTATCCGACGTATTTATATTATAATCCGCATGAGTCAGCGAAAAGCGTGGAAGTGACCGGTTTAGGCAGCACCGAAGTCGATTTGTACGATACGGTAACTGGCCAAACCGTAGCCCGAAACGTCAAGGGGAATGCGATGGTCTCCATCCCTGCCGATCAGGCAGCGGTTATTGTCGTGCTGCCTGCCGGAATGAAAATGACGATGAAAGATCATAACATTTGGGTCGACGGTGTATATGTGGCACCTGAAGCGAAGCCTGTCATCAATTTGCTTTCACTGCAGCAAAAGCAGCTTGTACAAGGTGTTCTGCCTCTAAATATCGAGGCCTTGGGGCCGGAGGAAGACGCTGTCAAGAAAGTAAGCCTTACTTTTGCGGGGCAAGAGATCTATAGCGGTAAGGTTCCGCCGCAGAACCTGACTTTGGATACCACAAAATATTCGAACGGATTTCACGATTTAGAAGCTTCTGTAACCACAAAAAACGGCTTGCAGGATACGACCGAACTTCAATTATTTGTCAGTAACAAGGGGGGAGCCTCCATTCTGTCAGCGGACGCGGAACAGCTTGCGGCTTGGCAACCTATCGGGGTGATGCCGGGTGGGGCGAAAGCTGTAGACGGAACAGCTGTGATCACCGAGAACAATCCGGATGGTGGATATGGGGGAATCAGCAGCGCTACCTTTAAGCTTGATTTCAACCGCAAGCCACTCGCTGTCGTGGATGTGAATTCGGTTAGTTCAAATTGGGCGCTGCAGGTGCATGTCCAAGGAGAGCCTTGGGGGTTGTATATCAAACAAGACGGCCCGGAGACGGGACATTTTGTTATTGATGTGATGAAGGCCATGCGAAGCCGGCACCCTGACCTTGCATATATTGGCGAGCAGGATGTGGAGCTCTGGCTCGTTGCTGCCGGAGCTGAAGGGGCACAGGCGACTGTCGAGCGGCTCGATCTGTTCTATCAGGATGAGACGATGGTACAGCCGGAGGATTGGCTAGGGAAAAATAAAGCCGCCGATCTGCTGGATTGGACGCCCATAGGATCGATGACGGGAAGTGTTGTCGTGGATGGAGATCAGGCAATGATTCGCGAAGAGAATCTATTAAATCGCGGCGGGATTGCTTCCCCGAAGCTTTTGATTGATATGGACAAAAACCCGTTCGTTACGCTGGACGTCACCGAAGTAACGAATGAATGGTCGCTGCTAATTTATTTGGAGGGAGCGTCCGAGCCTTACACTATTCAACCGCCTACATCGAAGATAGGCGAACAATCCTATGATGTGCGGCAAATCATCGAGGAAGCTCATCCCGGGCTTGAGCTTGGCGGTGTACAGAAGATGCAGCTGTGGCTTGTCGCCGAAGGGGATGATAAAGCGACGGTGACCCTCAAGAATTTTGCGCTTCATTATCCGTCAACGGCAGGATGGACGATGGCAATAACGGCAGCCGCCATCGTTGTTGGTGCTGCTGCGCTCCTATTTGGTATTCTATTCAAAAAACGCAGAAGAGCAGGATTATGACGTAAGATTTCATATCCAAATCGGAAAGGGGAAAATTCATGAATATGATTCGTAAAGTTGGAGAGATGCCCAATATTCCAAGTCCGTTCCTTATGAGAGATTGGAATCAAGTCGCTCAGCACTACGATGCATTGGTGTTTGATTTTGAGGCCAAAGGAGATTTCTTGCCGTTTATATGGTGGGATCGCTCCCGTAGCAATGAAAAACGCGATACGTTTGGATTACCTTCCTATGTTGGCATGGATCGAGGAGAGTCCGGACATGAGGCCATCAATTGTGTTGCTGCGCTTCTAGGGGCGACACTGGTTGGTAGGGATAAGAGCAACCAAAATAGTGTGAATTGGGTCTCCATGTGTGAAAACTACTACAACACCGACAACGGGGAATTTCTGTTCTTGAATTCGACAAGGGCAGAATCCGGCAGGAGCTTCTGGTATGAAATTTATCCGCATGTGCTGCTGTATTCCCTTTCTTTTTATTATCCGGGATTAGGCAGGTTGGATGAAATCATGCACAAAACGGCCGACAGATGGTACGAGGCGTGTTATGAACTTGGAGGCAAAAACGGCATACCGGATTTCAATCATTTATCTTACAATTTTCAAACGAAGAAACCTGTCGATAACGGGAAATGGGTAGAGCCTGAAGCTGCCGCGGGAATTGCTTGGTTGGAGTATATGGCCTATTCGAAGTGGAAAGATCCGAAGCATTTAACAGCGGCTGATTGGTGCATGAGCTTTCTCGAACAGAGCGCCAACAATCCGTTTTATGAAATATTGCTGCCTTATGGTGCATATATCGCAGCAAGGATGAATGCGGAACTTGGCAGAGATTATGATGTACAGAAATTGATCAATTGGTGTTTTGACGGAGACAGCCATTGCAGAAAAGGTTGGGGAGTCATTTCCGAACGATGGGGTGACTATGATTGCCATGGTTTATGTGGAAGTTTGACGGATTGGGGCCAGCGTTGGGATCTGGGGCCGAACCCATTATTCGATGAATACAAGGAAGATTCCAGCGGCTACGCCTTTGCAGCCAATACGTTTTCATTGGCCGCCGCTTTCATTCCCCTCGTGCGTTATGATACCCGGTTTGCCAAGGATATCGGAAAATGGATGTTGAATGCAGCCAATAACGCCAGGCTTTTTTATCCCGATGCTTTGCCAAAACAACAGCAATCCTGTGCATTTTATAGAAGTGATCCGAATCATGTCATCGCGTATGAGGGCTTGAGAAAGAAATGGGACGACCAAAGCCCGTACATGACAGGAGATGGCATTCGCTATAGCTGGGGATGTATTGATTTAGGTTTGTACGGCTCTTCTCACGTCGGGATTTTTGGCGGTATCATCTCGCAAACGAATGACCCTTGTATTTTGCAGCTGGATTGTCTAAAAACGGATTACTTCCGTGATGAGGCTTATCCGACGTATCTGTACTACAATCCGTACGACCTAGAGAAGACCGTTCTTATCGATGTAGGCCAGGGCTTGACGGATATTTATGATGCGGTTTCCCACGTGTATATACAAAAAGGGGCGAGAGGAGAGACATCGCTTACGCTACCACCGGATTCTGCTGTTGTTGTTGTTCTATCTCCTGCAGAAGGAAGCGTGCGCAATCAAGGCGTCAAACGGTTGGTGAACGATGTGGTTGTAGATTACAATACGACAATGTAATTTAACGGGGGTAACTCATCTCATTGGATAGAACCTAATGTTATAGTACAATCCAGATGTTGGATTTTCCAAAAAAGATGTGAGGAGGGCCCGATTATTATCAAACATAAAGTAACGATGCAGCATATTGCCGATACATTAAATATATCAAAAAACTCCGTTTCCCAAGCGCTGTCAGGGAAAGGCGGCGTAAGCGAGGAAACTCGAAAATTAATTGCAGAGACCGCTTTTCAAATGGGATATATTTATCCGCAAGGTCGCGTCAATAAAATGAATGATCGGACCGGATGCATTGGGCTGATTGCTTCGGATTATGCTTTTGCACAGAAAAACTTTTTCGGCGAAATCTATTTGGAAATTGAACAAGAGGTTGCGAAGAGAGGGATGAATCTACGGATTCAATCCATTCATCAAGAAGCGATTGACCGTTTGAGTCTCCCGCGGTTTCTAGAAGATCAGCAGATCGAGGGAATATTGATTTTGTCCCATCTCAGTACGGAATATATCAATACCGTCATAAAAACCGGTATTCCAACCGTGCTTATCGATCATCATCATCCGAACATTCAAGCGGATTGTATTCTGACGAACAACCGGTTCGGGGCTTACGATGCCGTTCAACATTTGATGGATCTCGGTCATCGGGAGATCGGATTCGCCGGAAATATCCGTTATTCTCCAAGCTATTATGAAAGGCTGGAAGGGTACAGGATGGCGTTGGAAGATCATCATTTGGAACTGAATCCCGATTTTATCATCAAAGACGCAAAGGAAGAAATGGATGCCGTGCTCCGTCAATTATCAAGAATGAAGCAGCAGCCGACCGCCTGGTTCTGCGTTAACGATGCCCTCGGGTTTCTGTTCAATTCAGGACTCCAGCAGTTTGGTATGAAAGTACCGGAAGAAGTGTCGGTCTGCAGCTTCGATAATGGACAGCTTTCACGTATGGCTACCCCTACAACGACGAGCATTGAGGTCAATTTGAAGTTTTATGGTATCAAAGCAGTGGAACAATTATTTTGGAGAATCGAGCATAGAGGTCAGCCTTTTATGGAAATTTTATTGCCTACGACCTTAATTCAAAGAGAGTCTACGGGAGTATGTAATCGGGTAGGGCAGCTTGTATAAGCGGCGGCAGTAAGTTCTTGTCTTGAAGCTATAACGGGTAATATAAAAGCTAAAGGTGACCCGATTGAGATTGATGAGGTCACCTTTTATTTATCATTTCTATTGAGCAGCCCTCATTCTCTCTTCTTTAGGGATGTTTGCAGCAGGAACAGCTTTTTTGTCATGAACGCGTAGGGTTTTCCTTTGGTACGCATTGTTCCGTATTAAGGCAAAGATAATGAGCAGCGTCCCGAAAAATTCATAACTGCTGATTTGGTAGCCTTGAAAAGCCATAATCACGAATGTAGTAATCGGAACAAAATTAATGAATAATATGCCGTTAATCGGCGATAACAACTTGATCCCAGAATTCCAGCAGAGCAAGGCCGCTAGCCCTGGCAATAAGATCATGAAGGACATTTCATATTTGATCGAAAGTATCGTGTCCAAGGTAGGAACAGGAAGCAAATGAAAGGCAGAGGCAAGCGCAACGATAACGAAAGACACCGCACTTCCTAGCAAGCAGGTTAGCGTTGAATAGCGCAGGATCGACCAATCTCTAAACCGGCTTCCCCCCATCGAATACACTACCCATCCCAAAACTCCCACAAAAACCAGAAGTAAAGGAACAAGATGTTGCCCAGCCATCATGAAAAAGGCCAATTTCCCGTTGGTGATCACGAGTAATGCACCGGCAAGCGCAATACCTACACTCGTGAGCGTGTATTTATTCGGCGCTTTTTTGGTTGTGATCCATAGGACCATAATGGATATCATCGGCATGAGGACTTCCATAATGGAGGCGGCGATTGTTCCCGATTCCCCCATGAGATGCTGTCCAAGGAAGACGCCCATGTTATAGACCGTAAATGCCATCGTTCCCAAGAACAATAATGTCTTTCCCCGTCCCTCTAAGCGAAATGAAGCTTTTCCCTCTTTCATCCACAGTAACACACTGAGAAGGACGGCAACGACGAAATAACGGATAAATGAAAAATAGAATGGATCAATTTGCTGCAATGCTATGTGTGCAACGGGAAACATCGCTCCCCACGACATACTTGCAATGAGGCACAGTATGGAACCTATGACGATTTGTTTTTTTAGCATTGGTTTTTGTCTCTCTCCCTAGTAAGTATCTGCCAACTTTTTGTTCATCACTCATCATAGGAGAGTAAAGGTCGATAGTAAAATGATTGAAAATAAAGTTTATCATCATTTATAATGATATCTAACAAAAGTCATAGACATACGGGAGAGCAGAGGCGAGGTAACATTGGAGTTTAATGATTTGAAAATATTTCAGACGGTTGCTACACATGGAAGTATCAGTAAAGCCGCATTGGAGCTCAACTATGTTCAATCCAATGTGACAGCACGAATAAAGCTGCTGGAGAAAGAGCTTCGGACGCCATTGTTCTATCGGCATAAACGAGGGATGATTTTAAACCCGGAAGGCAAGCGGTTGTTGGAACATGCGAGGCAGATCCTATCGGGAATGGATGAAATGATACGCACCTTTGAAGATACGTCGAACCCCTCCGGTGTCCTCGAAATCGGCATTGTGGAGACGGTGAACGCCCTCCCAGACATTTTATCCGCTTACTATAACAAGTACCCCCAAGTGGAATTATCCTTAAAAGCCGGGGTTACTGATCGTTTGTTGCAAGACGTCATTGATATGAAGCTGGACGGAGCTTTCGTATCAGGTCCTATCCGACATCCCTTAATCGAACAGGTGGAGGTTATTCAGGAAAAGCTCGTACTTGTCACCAAAGGGGAGACCTTTTCAATAGAGGAAATAACAAAAAGACCTTTACTGCTATACAATAAAGGCTGCGGATATCGCGAAAGACTGGAAAGCTGGATGAAGTCGGAGGGGATTGTCCCGAAACAGATCATGGAGTTCGGAACGTTCGGGACGATTATTGGCAGCGTAGCTGCGGGAATCGGAATCACGATTATTCCGGAATCATCCATTACCGATCTGGTGGTGAGTGGCACCGTGTTTTGTCATAACGTACCTGAACCGTACCATGAAATTACGACGATTTTCATTCGGCGCAAAGATTCCTATATCACGAGCACATTACAATGCTTTATGGATGAAATTGTGGCTCGAACGAGACTGGAACATGAACCGTTGCCAGAAAGCCGTTGATGCCGGTCTCTAAGACATTGATGCGTAATGTGAAAATAGGACCCGACTCATCTGCAACACGAGCAGAAGGGCCGGGTCCTTAACATTGCGCGATGTTCGTCTTATAAATTGAAAATCGTCATTCTTTTCGGTACAATCAATTCCAAACATCGTATGATTCCAACCGAAGGGGCGATCACTTGCGTAAAGATACCAAAACCATCGGCGAGGTGGCCAAGCTGCTGGGCACAACCGTTAAAACCGTCCGTTATTATGACGACATCGCTCTATTGAAACCATCGAGCCACAGCGAAGGCGGACACCGGTTATATACTCCTGAAGATATTTCCCGTCTGCGGCTGATCACAACGCTGCGCTATCTGGACTTCGGCATTGACGAGATCCGCCAAGTAATGGCCGGAGAGATTCAGATTACTACAGCACTCGACTGGCAGATTGAAGCGCTTGAGACCCAGGTCAGTACTCTGACCAATATGATTTCGATTCTGGGCCAAGCCAAAGAGCATGATTCAACAGGCACTTCCCTGCATTATATGAATGAGTTGGTCGACTCTTTGTCCATGAATGCCGATAAGCGAAACCGGTTCATCTCCAGCAAAATAGAAGAAATACAGGCGCTCGGCCAATTGCCGGCCGAATGGCAGGATACCTTTTTATATTTGTTCAATAAATATATTATCAATGAAGTCAAAGTGACGGCTGGGCAGACCGTAGCTTGGAACGAACTGCAAGCGCTTATGAACGAATCGCAGTACCTGGAGGATCTTGTCCGTTACGAACTGCCCTTTTTCAATATGGTCAGGCACCCCCGCGTTCCCGCTGCGGCCTGGATCAGAACGTTGGAGAACATCCGGGTCCGGGTGGAAGCGGCCCTGCAACAAAGATTATCAGCAGACAGTGCTGTTGTACAGACGATTGTTGAAGATTTTGTGATGATGTATGCGAGTCCGGAGCAGTTCGGCGATAAAGCCGCCTTTTTCCGCCAATATGCTCAATCCATGCTTCATGCTCCTACCGAACGGATGGAACGCTTCAATAAACTGTGCCTGCTCCTCAATCCCAAATGGGACGTCGTTGTAAGAGGCAACGCCTTGCTGATGCAAGGATTGCAATGGAAACTCAGGCAGGAGGACGCTCACTCCGCTCCTTGTTGAAGGGTATACTCTGGATGGTCTCCAAGGTTGCGGTCCAAATATTGCAAGGGCTGCCCTTTTAGATAATGGTCAAAAAAATCAAGCGTGTACTCGTTAATTAGCTCATGCGTTCCGCGCACGTCCACCCCTTCCATCCATTCAAACAAGGGAGTGAGCAGATACAGGTCCGAGAAACTCATATGTTTGCTGTGCTTAAAAGTCATCCAATAATTCCCGCTGGCGGTTACCGGCTCATACCGGGCAAACAGCTCATCATAGTAGGCTGCAATCTCTTCCCTGTCCGTCCCTAGCGCGGCAATCTCTGCATCACCGGTGTGGTCCACCCCTTTTAACGTGTCATCGGCACTCATGAGCAGAAAAGGCTTCTTCAAGCCGTCTGCAGGAATCCGCTTTTCACCGTAAAGCACACCATCCATATCAATACCCGCTTGAATTCTGGAATCGTCCAGCAGCATTTGCACCGTCGTGGCTCCCCCAAAGGAATGGCCGAACATGCCCATATGTTCAAGATCGATCCGGCCGGTAAACAGACCGCCAGGGTCATTTGCAGACAATGCCTCGATTTGGTCAAGCACAAACTTCGCATCTTCCACCCAGACTTGATTGCGCTCGTCCATAAAAGAATACTTCATTTGTTCATAGCCCGTCTTGCCTTCCGAATCAAACTTCGCCACATGCTGGTCCGGAAATACGGATGCCACACTGCTATAGGCATGTTCAATCCCTACGACAATATAGCCGTGGCTTGCCAATTGCTCGACTTGAAACGTGTTCTGATTCTTGTAGCCCATAAATCCATGCGAGAACAAAAGCACAGGATATTTAGATTCCGTATCCGCCAGCCCGGCATTCGCAATAGCATGGGTGTTGACCAGTTTCAACCCTGAGAATAAAAACTCCGGCAGCTGCAATAATTCATGCAGTCCTTCTACATACGGAGCAGGATCAGATAAATATGGCGCCGCTTTCCCAGTAGCCTCCGAACTTGCCGGATACCAGATTTGAACCATTAATTCGCGGGAATCACCGGACGCTTCAGTAAACTTTTCTTCCCGTGCAGAATCGGTCCAATGGTAGGTCACTGTTCCTATCGCGTAGGGGCCTGTGGGTTCCGCCAAAGAAAATACAGGGAACAGGAGCGGCAGAACAATGGCCACGGCAGCATAAACCGCCGCAACTCCCCCAAGGAGTACTGTCTTCCATCGCCGCCGCGGCTTGCTTGATGGCCTTGCTGCGGATCGGAAGAAAAGTCTTGCTCCTCCCGCAATCGCCCATAGTGTGATCAGATACACCGGAATCATCGGCCAACGCAACCCTTCCACGAATGCATGGACAAGCAGCAAAACAGCAGAAATGCCGCCGCCTATCAGCCACCCTCGCTGTGATTTGGGACGCCCTAGGGTTAACCGCCCCATCAACAATACATTAAATAAGACAAGCCCGATTTCAATTAATCTCATGATCTATAATCCTCCTTGGATTTCTCTTCTGGCTGCCGACCTGATTCCAAGTATAAAACCTCCTGTTAGAGGAGAATCAACACCTATTTATTCGATGAATGAGGAACCCGCACAAGCAGCGGGCCATCTTCTGAGTAATATGGAGTGAAAGTTAGTTCTCTCTCTCTACTTTCTAAGAGTAGAACTGAGGTGTTTGAAAGAGTAATTAAAGAAATCAGATATAGACCTTTCTCGATTGGGGCGTCGTATCATTTCCTGTTCGTGCGGAACATCCTAATATGGGGAATGGTAAAATGATTTGGAAAACTTATTATTGCTTTACTACTCAAGTGATGTTAAATCAAGTCATGCTCGGAAATGAACATAAAAAAACGACCTTACCTAGATTAACGCTCTAGAGAAGGTCGTTTTTATTATCGCAAGGCTTGTCCTAAGTACTAAGCTCTGTTCGAAGAACCGAACTCACGGATTTTACCAACAACTGTTGCTTTGATTGCGTCACGTCCAGGAACCAAGAATTTACGTGGATCGAATGCTTCGCTGTCTGCTGCAAGAACTTCACGAACTTTTTTCGTGAACTCGATTTGGTTCTCTGTGTTCACGTTGATTTTTGCAGTACCCAAGGAGATAGATTTTTTGATTTGATCTGTTGGGATACCTGTTCCGCCATGAAGAACCAATGGAAGTTGAGTTGATTTGCAGATCTCTTCCATTTCTTTGAATCCAAGGTTTGGTTCGCCTTTGTAAGGACCATGAACAGAACCAAGGGCTGGAGCTAGGCAATCAATACCTGTAAGTTTAACAAGCTCAGCACATTCTGCTGGGTTAGCATAGATAACGCCGTCAGCGACAACATCATCCTCTTGACCTCCAACTGTACCAAGCTCAGCTTCTACAGACACGCCTTTGCTGTGTGCATAATCAACAACTTTTTTCGTTGTTTCAACGTTCTCTGCAAATGGGTGATGCGAAGCATCGATCATAACAGATGTGAAGCCAGCATCGATCGCTGCTTTACATTTGTCGAAGCTTGAACCATGGTCCAAGTGAATTGCAACAGGAACTGTGATTTTCATCTCTTCGATTAGTGCCGCAACCATAGCAGTTACAACTTTGAATCCGCCCATATGACGAGCTGCGCCTTCAGATACACCAAGGATAACTGGAGATTTCTCTTCTTCTGCTGCAGCTAAAATCGCTTGCGTCCACTCCAGGTTGTTGATGTTAAATTGGCCAACCGCATAGCCTTCTTTTAGTGCTTTGATTAACATCTCTTTCATTGATACTAATGCCATGATAAATCCTCCTAGTATGGTTCTTTTTACTGTTAGGGTTTCTTGTCGTTGGTGCGTGATAACAAGAAATGCAGCCGTTAGCAATACTCTCCGCTACAGAATAACAGTATGTCGGTTTAGTTAATATAAATTAACTCACGCATGACAATTATTATTTTACCATAAATATGATTTAATTCCTCTGGAAAATGTGAACGGAATACATTTGAATTTGATCCCATGGTTTATGGGATGGTCTATCTATTGAATTGTGTTCTGTTATTGGTCTGAAATGACCTCAAGCTCGGTACGCAGTACACGCTGTGAGTCGCCGCCAACAAGAATGGCGAAACGTCCTGGCTCAACGACACGCTTCAATTCGCGCGTCACCATTGCAAGCTGATCTTGCCCAATATCGAATTCGACATTGATCATGCTATCTCTCCGATATTCGTAACTTTGACCGATACCCAGCAGTTGTCAGTAGGCCGCATAGAAGAGCAGCTAATATCTAGATTAGTGTATGCAAAGCGGGTATAGCTTAATCCGAATCCGAAAGGGTACTGTGGTAAATGATCCATTTCAACATACCGATGTCCCCGATTCATCCCTTACGAGCACAAGCAAAAATAATTGTGATAGGCGGCATTTGAGTGCTTGACATGTATACAAGCAGGTATATAATGAATGTATTATCCAAATTATTTAAGTTTATTTATTAATTTAATTAAATAGATCGTGAGTGGGTGAATTCATGAAGTCTTTTTTACCGAATGATATTAAAGATGAGAATAGAAAAATAATTTTTGATATTTTATTGCAAAATCCTGAATTGGCAAAAGTCGAGGTCACAGAAAAAACTTCAATGAGCTTTGTTACGGTAAGCAAGATCGTTACCTTTTTTGAACAAATCGGGATATTGACAGCCACTGGTGAAAGTCGGGAAGGATCTGGCGGCCTAGGAAGAAAAAGAACCGTATATAGATTTAATGAAAATAGTTATTCAACAATCGGAATACAGATTATAGGCAACACGATCACGGCTTTACTTATCAATTTATATAGCAAGATCATAGATTCGTATTCCATTGAAACCGATATCCCGTTTTATAGTGATGAGTTTACTTCAATTTTTAAAGAGATTGTGATGCAGCTGAAGGAAAAAGCGAAGGAAATAAATAGTGTTGTCCTCGGTATAGGCGTTGGCGTTGATGGAGCGATCAATACAAGGAAGAAAACGATCCGAATGAGAACCCAGCATAACATGGAAAACGACTTTAATTACGAAGCGATTATTGAGAATCTGAAAGGTGAAGTGAACCTGCCCATTCTTCTGGAGAACGATGTGAACGCTGCGACAGTGGCGGAGTTTCGGAATCTGGAAAATATGGATCAAGCACCGACGAGTCTCGTTCATATTGCTGCAGGTGATGGGGTTGGGGGCGGCTTGATCATTAATAAAGAGCTGCACCGAGGCGTTCATGCAAGCGCGGGAGAGCTGGAGTATATGTGCTTCGATTCGGAATATAAGAGAACGCCGTCATCCGTCGGGTGGCTGGAGAGCAGATTAGGCATTAAGTACTTGTTAAGTACGTATGACTTGAATTCTGCTGAAGACACCGAAGCTTGCATCGATTATATCGCTAAGCATCTCGCTTTAACGATTACGAATGTGATTAGCATATTGGATATCGATCAGATCATTATTAGCGGTAAGACCATAGCGCTGTTTCCGGAACGTATATTGAATCGTACCAAAAGTTATGTTGAGCAATACACGGAGTGGACTCCTACGATTTCAGCGAGTGATTCCCATCAATCAACAGCAATTGGAGCAGCGATACTCATTCTTCAGCAAGAGATGATACATGTCATTTCTGCATAAAATCTAAGGATGTGAACAAGATGCTAAAAATTTTTGATAGTGAAGAGGAAGTAGCTAATGAGATTGCTAGAGAGATGAAAGATCATTTGTTAAACGATGAACATCCGGTGTTCTGCCTGGCCTCAGGAAGTACGCCGCATAAAAGTTATCTGAAATTTGCGAGCGATGCAGAGATTTATTCGAGGATCAAGAAGCTCAACATCGTAAGCTTAGATGAATGGGTTGGAATTGACAGAGACTCCGAGGGTAGTTGCTATCAGATGTTGAATCAGGATCTTTTCTCGCTCGTATCGCTCGACGACAGCCAAATTGAGTTCTTCAATGGAACATCGCCAGATCTGAAGCAGGAGTGTATACGAATTGATCGCTTTATCGAACAACATCCCATAACATTCAGTTTAATGGGCGTAGGCATGAATGGACATATCGGATTAAATGAACCGGGCTGCCCGGTATTAAATCATAGCAGTGTAGTGGAGTTATCGGAAACAACAAGGACAGTCGCCCAGAAATACTTCCATCAACAGACAGAATTAGTGCAAGGAATAACATTAGGTTTAGAGCAGATTGCCAATAGTAAAAGAGTTGTTGTAGCCATTACCGGAGAGAGAAAAGCTGAAATAGTAAGAGAAATATTCTCAAATAAGGAAGCGCTACTGCCTGCTCAGGAATTGCTCGGTTATAAGCATATTGATTTCTATTTGGATTTAGAGGCTGCAAAATATATTAGATAGTATCAAAGATTAGGAGTACAAACATGAGTAATTTTGTGATTGGTGTAGACATTGGAGGTACAAATATTCGAGTTGGATTGGTTAACGGGAATCTTGAGTTGGATCGGAAGGAGACGGCGTTAACGAGCAGTTTCCAACATGTTGATGAGATCTTTAAAGCTGTACAAGCAATGATCGAGAAAGTAGACCATGAACGACAGGCCAATAAGATAGGCATTGTATTGCCTGTCCCCTGGAGCGATCAAACCGAAGTTATCCGTGATGCAACCAACATCCCTTGTCTGGAGAATGTCAATATAGGAATAATCAAGTCTTATTTTCCGGAGTATGATGTTTTTTTCGAGAATGATGTGAATGTCATCACACTACTTGAATCGGATCATGGAGCAGCCCAAGCATATCATCATTCGATATATATAACGGTTAGCTCCGGAATTGGAAGCGGAATCATTCTGGATAAAAAGCTTATCCATGGTGCCCATGGGTATGCCGGCGAGATTGGAAGCATGATTATTTCCGATAGTAAGAAAAATCATTCAACGTTATACAATGGTACGCTAGAATCTCTTTGCAGCGGAAAAGCCTTGGAAGAGGACAGTAAGAGCTTATATGGCAGCCATGCGACGGCGAGTTTACTGTTTGAACAGTATCATCTGAAAGATAAACAAGCAATGGCGGTAATTGATTCATGGATCGAGTACTTTTCCAATGCCATTGTTTCTTTGATGCAAACGATAGATCCGGATATTTTTGTTGTCGGGGGAGCGGTTATTCATCACAACCAATGGCTAATTGATAGCGTAATTGAAAGCGCTAAAAAGAAGGTGCTCCCGCATTTAAGCGACAATGTCAAAATCGTGGTTTCACACTTTGGCCCCGATGCTGGAATTATTGGAGCCGGATATAACGTATACAAAAAAGATAAAGGAGAATGAGGAACAATGAAAAAATTGAAAGTTGCGTTGGTTGGAGCAGGCAGTGTTTCTTTTGCATTAGGTGCACTTAATGATATGGTGCTGTCAGAACGTTTGAAGACGCAAGTTGATCTTGAGATTGTCCTTATGGATATTGTAGAAGAGAATGTGAAAAGAACCCACAAGTATGCAACCGAAATGTTCACTGCATTTTCTCACCCTGCGAAGATCTGGGAAACTACGAATTTGCAAGACGCATTAACAGGGGCTGACTTTGTTATCGTGGCTATTGAAGTGGAGAGATATTTCTACTGGTCCCAAGACTTCCATATTCCACGCCGTTACGGCAGCAAACAGATTTATGGTGAGAATGGCGGCCCGGGATCTATGTTCCACACCCTAAGAAATTTAGGCCCGATGCTGGAAATTGCGAAGACAATGGAAAAAGTATGTCCGAATGCTTGGCTCATCAATTACACAAATCCAGAGGCTAAATTGGTAGAAGCTATTTCTAAATTAACTTCGATTAAAGTGGTAGGCTTGTGTCATGGTCTGGATATGGGAATCGATCAGCTGGCAGAATTTTTGGAGATGGATAAAAGCGAAATCGGCATTGAAGGCGGCGGCCTGAACCACTTCGGCTTCTTCACGAAAATTTGGAACAAGAAGACTGGAGAAGATCTATATCCTCTATTCCATGAAAAGGAAAAGCAAGCGAATCGTATGGCGCATTTTGATCATATTGCATTATCCAGAACGATGTACCGCACATATGGATATTATCCTTATCCAGGAACGAATCATTGCGGCGAGTATATATCCTATGCGGAAGATTTCTATGCAGGATTATCTTTACAGTATCGCTATGATCCAATAAGAGAAAAGCTATGGGAGAAAAATTCAAGAATTCCTGAATTCGTGTATTGTGCTAGCGGTAATAATCTGGATAAGGGTTTATTCACAGAAACAATGACACAAGAGCTCTGGACAGAACAGGCTTATATTTTCGATAAGGAAAAGGTTCATTGCAGCAATGAATATGCTATTCCAATTATCGAATCGATCTTCTTCGACGATGAAATTCAGCTAAACGCGGTTAATATGCAGAATAATGGCGCTATAAAAGGGCTGCCAGATGATATGGTTGTTGAAACACAAGCGATTGTTAACAAAAGTGGAATTGTATTTAAACCAATGACGGTTGAACTGCCAACGGCCATTATTGGAACGATTCATATTCAAGGCACGATCCATAAACTGCTGTTAGAAGCGTATGTAGAAAAGTCGAAAACAAAATTGTTGCAAGCTATTCTGCTTGATCCTCAAGCTCCTACTTATTATCAAGCTTGTGCGATGATCGACGAAATGTGTGAATTGCAGAAGAAGATACTGCCAGAACTAGAGTGGAAATAAGATACTCGATCGAAAATTTCAAGCTTGATGGATAAAGCAAGTGATAAAGATGAAAAAACGACCTTACCTAGATTAATCTCTAGAAAAGGTCCTTTTTTTTAGATGCTTATCCTAAGAACTAACAATTTAAGTGATATTTTTTGGATGGAACATGCAATACACAGGTAAATCGTTGATTTGAGTTTCGCTGCATAAAGTAAATCCAAATCTCTGATACAAATGGACATTTTCTTTATTTTCCGTATCCAGAGCGACTCCATGCGATTTTTGGTCTGTATGTACCGTATTTAACAGATGCTGAAGCAAGGCTTTGCCAATTCCTTTTCCCTGCGCTTCCGGTGTAACTCCAATCATAATGAGGTAGTGATGCGTTAATGAGGGAGCCGCAGATCTTGTGACTCGCATATAGGAATTAAGGAGATTCAAGGCTGTTCTGGATATTTGAAAAAATAATGGAACCAACCTCAGGATTAAGAATAATAATCCTTTCACATTAAGTTTACTTGCTTGTGGCTTCTCAACGATGTAGGTGCCAAGCAACCTTTCATTTTCAAAAACTCCCCACACCTCTTCATGGAGCAGAAAGCTTTTATCAAACATAAAAGAAACAAAAGCTGCCACACGCCTTCTTGCTCTACGGTCTAGTTGCGAATCCCCAAATAAATGCAGGAATAGAGGATCCCGGGCAAATGCCCTGCTCATGAGAGGTACGAATAAGGGCTTATCTGACTTTGTTAGCTTGGATACGCGATACGAAGTACTCATGCTTCTTCACCGGTGTTGGCAATACCATAATGATCCACGGCGAAGCTAAATAACACTTTAAGCAAAAATAATAAGCAGATGGCCAGCATATAGGGCTGTATATTTGGCAGCAGCGGCATACCACCCAGGCCAACAGACAAGAGGATCCCTGCCACGAAGCGTTGTGAAGCCTTTCCGATCAGCGCATTCACGATCAATGCTCCTGCAATCGTATATGCCCACACGCCTATCGAATACCAAATATTCGTATTTAATAAAAGCGCAACAACTACGATATGAAAGTGTATCGCAATGAAAACGATTCGATTCGTTTTTCGGGACGCATAAAAGTTGCTGGTTGAAGCAGTAAAATTGGCTACACACCCGGAAAATATATCGAAAATCAATAATAATGCCAGCACGCTGCGCCACAACGGTAAATGGTCCGTAAGATCAGGAAATATCAAATATAATGCAGTGGTTAGCAGTCCGCCAAAAAGAAGTATGGACAGCATGGACCCGATAGACTGTTTTTCGCCAAAAATATCATGCAAAAATGAAGGAATCCGTATTTGCATCATTTTTATTACACTCCCATCATTAATTTATAGTTATGTACTTAATTGCTATAATAACTACAAAACAATTATATATATGAAAAATCGAAAACACAATAGATTTGTACTGATTTTATTGAATTACTCTAAAACTTAAGCTACACTACAAGTGAGGTGAGCAAGATGAACGGCTACGAACGACGTAAACAGAAAAAAATCGAGCAGATATACAGTGTTTCATTTCAATTATTTTCTAAATTTGGTTTTCAGAAGGTCAGTGTGAACAAGATCGCTCATAAGGCGAAGGTTTCCCCAGCAACGATTTATAACTACTTTGGAACAAAAGAACAGCTCTACACGGATATGCTCATGAATTGGATGGACAAGCAGTTAGAGCAATATGAGCGTATTCTAGATTCAGAGCTTTCTTTTCCTGAGAAGACCAAGGAAATCATGCTGTTGGAGGCCCAAAATTTAAAAATCTTATCGGATGAATTTCCTAAAGTGCCTTCCTCTGAGTTGGGTGGGTTGGTGCAAATGATGGAAAGCTATAACGAGCAGAAGGCCATGCCATTTTTTGCGAAGTTTGTCGCGATTGGGAAGCAAGAGGGGTATATTCATCGAGATCAAACAGACGAGGTAACGATGCTGTACTTCACGATGTACAAGAATGAGCTGGGTCGGTATTGGAAAGAGGCGGATCAAGATCATAAAACTCGGAGTATGGATCAATTGATGCAGTTGTTCTTTTATGGGTTGGTCGGACGGGTGGAGAAGTAGGGGACATCACAAATCGGATTCGCATTTCGAGTTACTTGTTCCACAATACAAGCTTATAACATTTCCCAGCTTAGATGCGTCTAACTAAAAGGAAGCATTGACCAACCAGAGAGAGAGGAAGATAAGATCTATTATATCGATGCCGCTTCAGGTACATTAAAGATGCTCGATACCGCTTCAGGTGCTGTCAAGACGATCGTGAACCAAAAAGTACTGGACGTGCGTCTACATCAAGGCAGCTTCTATTATACGGTGAATGCCAAAGCTATCGATTATCAAGCGGGTGTGTTATATGAATACAAGATTGCAACCGGGCAGAACAAAAAACGTTCGGAACATTCCGTTAGCACTTACTACGTTGGAGGTGCAGGGGCTTATTACACGGCTGATGGCTATGAACCGGGTCTTTATCGCATGAATTCGGATGGTAGCTCTACACGTCTTGCAGCAGACAATATTCGGAACATGATCGTGGCAGAGAATGGCGTAGCGTACACTTTGACGTACGAGAGCGGCATCTATACGGTGAAGTAAGCAGGTATGACAGATCAGCCTCAATGACAGTCAAATGTCAGAGAGGCTTTTTTAACTGTCTTCTTCATCATGAAAGGCGACGGGTCAATGACCAGAATAGAAGAGCCACAGCACTGACTGTAGCACCTAACAGGCATACGCCGTCCCAGCCAAAGGAATCATAGATCATGGTAGACGCGATGGACCCGGTGGCGCTGCCAATGGAATAGAACATCATGTACCCGGCTGTAAGCCTACTGCGTGCCTCGGGGCGTACCGTAAAGATCATGCTCTGGTTGGTGACATGTACGGCTTGCACGGCTAGGTCAAGCAGGATGATACCCACGATTAATGCGAGCAGTGAATGCGGTGTATAATGTATGGGCAACCAGGATGCAAGTAACAGAATTAACGCCACGCCGGTGGTTCTTTGCCCTAAACCTCGATCAGCAAGACGACCAGCTCGTGCTGCGGCTAATGCCCCGGCAGCACCAGCGAGGCCGAACGCCCCAATCGCAGAATGCGAAAGAGAAAGCGGCGGAGCACTGAGCGGCAGCACGAGCGAAGTCCATAGGATGCTAAAAGCCGTAAAGATCATCAGAGCTAGTGCTGCACGGATGCGTAGGATTCGTTCCTGCAAGAACAACGTGAACATAGAGCGAAGCAACTGTGGGTAAGATAACGATTCTCTTTCGGGTTTATCATGAGGCAGCACCCGGAACAATGCACTTGCCATAATGAACGTCAATACCGCAGAGACCAAATAAACTGAACGCCAACCGGCTAAATCCGTTAATACGCCAGCGAAAGATCGCGCAAGTAGAATACCAATGACGATGCCGCTTGTCACGGATCCGACGACACGCCCACGCTCAGCCGGGGCAGCCAACGTTGCCGCGAATGCAACGAGCGTCTGTGTTACGACGGCGAGCAGTCCAACCGCAGAGATGCCGATGAACAATACCGTACTGGAAGAGGCCGTACCCACCACAATCAGTGCCAACACGGATAAAAGCATCTGGCCAGCAATGAGCCATCGTCGATTCAAAAGATCGCCGAGCGGCACGAGCAGGAACAGTCCCAGCGCATAACAAACTTGCGTGATCGTAATAACAATTCCTACGGATGAATGCGTAATGCCGAACTCTTTCGAGATCGAATCCAGCAAGGGTTGTGCGTAATAGATGTTGGCGACAGCCAAACCGCAGGCGATTGCAAATAAGAACGCCACACTGCGAGACATGGAAGATGCGGGCACGGATCTTGGTGTTGTCATGACTTTCATTTCTTCAACATACTTCCCCAAAGATAACGCCTCCTTAAATTTTCGATGGTCCATTCCGATAAATAACGTACTGATCGGTATATAATACTGCTCGACAAATATACCCTCGAAAATTATGAATTGTCAAGGGGTCGTTGTGGATGAGTTTTAACCGTATTGACATTATAATCTTCTGATCATAAAATAATAACATACCGTTCGATAAGAAAAGAGGTAGTTATGATGGCTCGACAACGCGAATTTGATGAGGAAAAGGCATTGGATGCAGCGATGCACGTATTTTGGGAAAAGGGGTTCGAGGCTACCTCTTTAAGTGATTTAACATCGAGAATGGGCATTCAGCGGCCAAGCATTTACGCAGCTTTTGGAGATAAAAAAGGCTTATTTGAAGCTGCGCTGCGAAAATATACAAGTTCCCATGCAGCCTATGTTCGCGCTAATCTTCAAACCAATTCATCGGTTAAAGAGGCATTCCGTGCCTTTTTTGAACATATGGTGGAAAAAGAATATGAAAATAGTCCAAGCTGGGGATGCTTCTGCATTAATTCGATGGTGGAGCTTTCACCTCATGATGAGAAATTTGAAATCCTAACCAGAGAGCATCAGATGTATCTTTCGGTCATCTTTCAGGAGACGATTGAACGAGGTTTGCGCTCGGGTGAGCTTGATGCCGGAATTAACGCAAAGGGCTTGGCACAGACATTAGTGGTGTCGTTAATAGGACTTACTGTCATCATGAAATCTCGTCCGGAACGCTCCTTTGTTGATAATTCCGTGAAAGGAACGCTTTCATTGCTGGGGTAGGTTCAGAGCGCAAACTTATCCGGTACAGCCTGAATCAGAGCACTGCTCTATTAGCCAAATATATTGAAAATACAAAAAGAGAAGCCTCTTGCTTAAGAGAGGGGCTTCTCTTTTCTCTTGTTGTCGAGAAATTTGCTGCGGACGGTTTTTACGGTGGTTCCGGTCATTTTAGCAACTTCACCAATGGCATATGTTTTGTCCAAATCTTTACACCCTCTTACTCCCCTTGAAATACTTTGGTTTGAAGCACATCCAGTGCCCGTTCGATGTCTTCCAGTTCTTCTGCGGAAACATGCTTGATCCGTTCCAGAAAACGCCCGCCTATACGTTGAAAAGCCACGTCCATCATGGTCTGTCCTGCTTCGGAGAGCCGGATTAATTGCTTGCGTCGATCTTCTGCAACGTCAAATTTTTCACATAGATTTTTTTCGGTTAATTTCTTAAGCTCTCGGCTCGTATTCGGCATGGAAATATGCATACAGTCGCTAATTTGGCTTAGGGTAACGGGCTGGCTGACTGCGATATACTCCAGAATGCTATATTGTACGGGCGTAATGTCGTCCGGCTTGATATCCTTGGTTAATTCATGCGTCACTTCATGCAAGGCCGTTGTAAAGGTCACGAATTTTTGAAATAGCGCTGCTCTGTCCATAACAATCACCTCTTATTGAAACAATAACAAACTAATTATCAACATACAATTATCATTTGACAACTAAAAAGAGGGTGTGATACCATTTGGTTATCAAATGATAAGTAATGGGGTGGAGCAATGAACGTTTTGACGATTTATACGCATCCGAATCATCGGAGTCTAAGTTATGCATTTTTGCAGAAAGTCATCCTAGGGAGCAGCGAGAACGCGCATATCACGGAGGTCCAGGTGCTTGATTTATATGAAGAGGGCTTTGATCCGGTTCTGGTCTTTAACGAGAACAAACGGAGAAGGGATATGCATATCGATCCTAAGCTAGAGAAGTATCGTGAACAAATCCGTTGGGCGGACAAGATCGTGTTCGTGTATCCGATTTGGTGGGGGCGGCCTCCCGCGATGCTATTGGGGTATATCGACCAGATGTTTGCATCGAATTTTGCCTATCGAGACAATGGTGGTCTGCTACCAGAGGGGCTGCTGAAAGGGAAATCCGCGGTTTGTATATCCACCATGAAAGGGCCTGCCCTCTATCCTTTATATTGGTTGGGTAATGCACATAAAATTCTCATGAGAAAAGCGCTGCTTCAATACGTGGGCATCCGCAAAGTAAAGTTTTTCGAATTTGGGAGCATGGAGAGTCCGAAAGGCAGACACGAGAAGAAATTGAATCAGGTTTATCAGTATTTTAAAGCGATAGCCCAATAACACGCATCGAACAGAAAAAAGCAATGCTCATCACGAACATTGCTTTTATGGGCATCAACCCATCGATTGACTTATTTGGTGTAGTTATCAAAATATCCTTGAATAAAGATAATCGGCGTACCTTTATCCCCGCTGCCTGAAGTTAAATCGGACAGAGAACCAATCAGATCCGTAAGTCTTCGCGGCGTTGTTCCTTGCGATTCCATCGAACCTACAAGATCGGATTCTTTATGATCAATGAATTGGGCGATGGCTTGTTGAAGTTCTTCGCCTCTTAAATCCGCAAAGTTGTTATCCGCCAAATACTTCAATTTGATTTCATTCGGCGTGCCGTTCAGGCCGGAAGTATAAGCCGGGGATACGACTGGATCCGCCAGCTCCCAGATTTGACCTACTGGGTCTTTAAATGCGCCATCTCCGTAGATCATCACTTCAACCTGTTTGCCTGTCTTCTCTTGAAGCATACGTTGGATATTATCTACGACAGGTTGGCAGTTACGCGGGAATAGCTTTACGGTATTTTCCGTTGCTTTGTTGGATCCGAGTAAACCGTAAGCCTCATTACAACCGCTGCCATCTATGGATTCCGACAAGATGTTGTCAAGGCTATAAATTTTGTCTCCGCCATTCGCTTTTAAGATTTTCTTCGTTCTGAATCGGGTGTGAATATCGCAAGTGAGCACATTTTTCGTGTAATCCAAAATGGTTTTGGGATTATTGGAGAAGAGGACTTCACATTCAACACCGTACTCTTCAATCAACGATTTATAGTAATCAATATAATCGACACCCGTAAACGGATGTTTGTTATGTCCGAAATAACCGCGGAATTGCTCTTCTGTGAGTACGTCCGTCCAAGGATTCACGCCTTTTTCATCCAGCATGTCGATGTCTACCAAGTGATTGCCCACTTCATCCGAGGGGTAGCTGAGCATGAGGACGATTTTCTTAGCGCCCTTTGCAATACCGCGTAGACAGATGGCGAACCGATTCCGGCTTAAGATCGGGAAGATCACGCCAAGTGTTTCATCACCGAATTTTGCACGAATATCTGTTGCTATATGATCGATCGTTGCATAATTGCCTTGAGCCCGAGCAACGATGGATTCCGTTACCGTCACAATATCTTTGTCATGGAGATGAAACCCCTCGACTTCTGCTGCTTTTAGCACACTATCTACGACGATCTCTTCTATATTGTCCCCTTGGTTGATGATCGGGCAACGAAGACCTCTAACAACTGTTCCAACTACTCTTTCCAATATTATCGCTCCTTATCACAAAATACTCCATAATATCTCCTTTAACTATACAGCGATTCAGAGCCATAAGTAAAATTAATATAGATAATAGTAAACATAAACAGTGTTAATATAAGCTTCTTAATTGCTCCTTTTTGAAACTGAAAAAATAGGTGTTGAATGTCCCGTTAGGGGAGGTTTTATACTTTGGTTCAGCAAGCAGCTGGAACAGAAAAAGAGGAGGTTTTATCGTTATGAGGTCTTTAGAAATAGTGTCTACAATCTTGAATATTCTATTACTGGGTTGGTTGATATTCGCTAAGAACAAATCGCAGCGAGGACTGATCATGGGTACCGGAATTTCAGCCCTATTCGTGCTGCTTCATGGACTCATTGAAGGGTTGCGGTGGCAGATGATTCCGGTCTATGGGATGACGCTGGTCCCCGTCGTTATCTTCGCAGTAAGACATTTTTCCAAACCGAAGGAAGTAAAAAAGAAAGTATCCCGATTAAGGTTGATTCTAATTACGACGCTGGCCGTCCTATATTCATTCATCGCCGTGGCTCTGCCTCTCCTGCTGCCGGTATTTACGTTTGAAAAGCCGACGGGCCCCTACAAAATAGGCACGGTATCCTATGCTTGGAAAGATGATCAACGAGAGGAACTCCATACGCCCGAACCCGGCGACAAGCGTGAATTGATGATACAGATATGGTATCCGGCGAGTTCAACGGCCAAGGGAAAGAAAGCACCTTATGTTTCTCACCCCGATGTTTTTGCAGATGGATATAGCAAAGCGTTGCATATGCCTAAGCTATTATTTACAAGCATTGGGTTTGCCAAAACGCACGCGATCGAGGCGGCAGAGTTATCCGATCAGGAATCCACCTATCCCGTGCTCATTTTTTCGCATTCGTTAAACGGGACGAAGAACCAAAACACGTTTGAGGTCGAACAATTAGCCAGTCATGGTTATATCGTTGTAGGTATTGATCATACCTACCGTAGTACGATATCGGTGTTCCCTGATGGCCGTGCCGTACAATTTGTTCCCCAAGAAAGCAATACAATCGACTATCTAGATCAAATAAACGAAGAATGGGTGGAAGATGCGAAGTTTGTGCTCGATCAAGTCGAGAAGCTCGCCAAGAACGATCCAGACCATCGTTTTACGGATCGCATGGATTTGGAGCGTATCGGCATGTTTGGTCATTCCTTCGGTGGGGCAACAACGACGCAAATGTTAATGACGGATTCCAGAATTAAAGCCGCGATCAATATGGACGGCGGACTCTACGGCAAACTTCGGATTCCGGCAGACGGATTGAAGAAGCCATTCCTGATGATGAGTGCAGATGACACGCTATCGGGTACAGAGCATATGAGCGATGCGTATATTGCTTCTCAGGGTACGACACGAGCGGAGTTAACCCAGTTTTTTGAGGACACTTTTGCTCGGCAAACGTCAGTAGCCATGGGCGGCAACTACTGGATGAAAATTAAAAACATGAAACATATGGGTTTTTCCGACATGTATTTAATTTCACCGTTGTTCGAAAAGTCGGAGGGCGTGGATGTACACCGTGTCCATCAGTTGATTAACGATTACTCGCTGGATTTCTTTGACCATTATTTAAAGCAAGAGCCGTTAAAATTGTTAGACCAAAATATCGGTGACCATCCTGGATTTTCATTACAGAAAGGTTGATACCGAACTTCAAATGATGTTGCATGAGAAGTTGAGGGCGATGAGCCCTCGACTTTTCGTATTGGCTTACAGCTGTTTCAGCTTCCACTGTATGCCTTGAAGCAGTAACTCGTTTCCTTTAGCGAACAAGCGGTATTTGGGGCTCAAGATGGAACATAGCGTATTGAACCGTTCGATTCGTTCTGTTCTAGGATGCTGCGAATATGCGGCAAAGTAGCGGAAAAAATCCGCTTGGTTGGCCGATTGCCCGGAACTTGCATACAGCATGGCCGTATCCTCGACAATGGCTTGTACGAAGGGACTATCGGCAGAGCGTTTGTGCTCCAAAGCCGTATTTAATCGTTCGTGAATTTCCTCGAGCTTCTTGACCCATCTTGCAGCATCATAATGAGGTTGATGAACCATGTTGAAAAATAGAAACTCATCGTTCTTAAGGTCCGATATAAACTGAGGGTCGTTCATGAGTTCCTGCAATTCATGCCAAGCGACCGTTTGTTTGGCGGATATTTTGACTTGATTGATAATATGTTTGTTAAAGTTATAAAGAAATGATCTTCTCCATTCCGCCGGAATCCCATCCAGAAATTTGGATTCTTCCACTTTATCAAGGATAAATTGATTGCGCTTCTCGGTATTGATGGCCCGTGTGGTCACCAGGTCATAGATATAATGCAAGGAATCCTCTTCATGCTCCTTCGCTTGCCGCAAAATCGATAGCATATCCGCGAGTGTGCTCATCTGTGTCTCGATGGATTCAATCTGCCAGTCGAGTGCTTTCCCCAGCGGTATTTCTCCAGAGATCATCTGTTTAATCTCATCGATCCCAAAATCCAAATATCGCAGGGTTGTAATCAGCTCTAAGCGCCATAGATCTGTCGATGTGTACAGCCGATGTCCGCCCTCGGTATATCCTGTGGGTCTAAGCAATCCGATCGTGTCATAGTAACGGACGGTTTTGATGGTGGTTCCGGTCATTTTCGCGGCTTCCCCAATGGAATATGTCTTGTCCAAATGATTACACCCCCTATTTGCATTATACTAGTTAGTCCATTCATTTTTAGAGGAATGTTCATTTCTGTACTTATTCGGGCTGTATTTCTGGGATTGACAGAATTATGCATTGTTTGTTTTGATGTAAATTACACAGGGCTTATCCTAGCCGGGATGCAATGAAACGTACGGGAATTATAGAAATGAAGGGGGTAGTCAAGTTGTATCATATTGTGGTAGCCGAAGACGAGCATTGGCTTCGCAGCGAATTGACGGAGATGATTGAGCGGATCGGCGGCGGTTTTACTGTAATAGGGGAAGCTGTCGACGGTGAGGATGCCTGGAACATGCTGCATGAGTTATGGCCGTCTATTTTGATAACGGATATTCGAATGCCTCGTAAGGATGGGATGGAGCTGCTGCGTAATATGGACGACGCAGGTTTACCGATTGTCTCCATCATTATTAGCGGATATGACGAGTTTGACTATGCCCGCCAGGCCGTTCGATACGGCGTGTCGGAATATTTGCTGAAGCCGGTGATGCAGGACGAACTGAAGGAAGCACTCCTGAAATCAAGAGATCGATTGGAGCTTTTCAAAGAGCTGAACGGATGCTTCAAATTCATTAACGCCTTTATGGAACGTTTGCCGCAATCGGCTGCAAAAGAACGAAATACGGAGCTCAACACGGTGATTCAAGAAATATGGAGGGCGCAAACGGTCTTTCCGAAGTCGCGAAAATCTGCTCTGACGGCGTTCGAAGGCAAGCTGACAGCGTTGATACTGGGAATGGACGCAGATTACATACCGTCGGAATCACCCGATTGGAACAATAAGGAGGCTGTCACAGGATACTTTCGAGCGATGCTGGAGGTATGGTCTTTCAAGTCGCGTGCTGTTTCCGGCCAGGAAGTACGACAGGTGATCCGCAAAGCTTGCGAATATATCGAAAACCATTATATGCAACCGCTTACATTGGTGAAGGTAGCCGGGCAAGCCAACTTAAGCCCATCCTATTTCGGCCATTTGTTCAAGCAATTTACGGGCCAGTCCTTTATCGGTTATCTGAACGGGGTCCGCATTCGAAAAGCGAAGGTGTTATTGATGGAAGAAGACATCAAGGTGTATGAAGCGGCGGAAATGGTGGGATTTATATCGCTTCCTCATTTTAACCGAATGTTCAAGACGATTGCAGGCATGACGCCAAACGACTATCGCAAAGGAATGGGATTCTGACTTGAAAATACACTATTTGCATTCGATCAAATCCAGAATGACGGTTGGTTTTCTGGCCGTCAATCTGATGTCTCTCGCCCTTGCTCTTTCGATCGCCAGTCACCTGTTCAACAATGTGGCCGCCAATGACTTCATGCGCTTATCGGGCGATGTTGCTTCGAGATTTAATTACGACATGGATTCCTATATCGAACGATTGATGGAGTCCACGGCTGGTATCGCGGCGAGCCCGGAAGTTCAAGCTTATCTGAAAAAAGAGAACTCATCGGTCGAAGAAACAGAGGCAATCGAGAGCGAGCTGCAAAAGTTCGCAGCGACCGATCGTCCCGAACTCGCGGGCATGTTCCTCATGTCCAAACAGAGCCGCATGATCTCGATTTTTAGCTATTATTATTCACAATCGGGATTTTACTCTAACGAGCCGTGGTTCTCGCTCCCTTTTCAATCCGCACCGCAAATCATTCCAACGCACTACACTAATTATCCGGATCAAACCAAATATGCGGTATTCTCCGTCGTCCTTCCGATTTACGATATCGATACGATTGAGATCATCGGTCGGCTGGTGTTGGACATCATTCCGAAGCGGGTGATCGAAACGTTCGGTAAAGTCGGGGTGGGCGAAAGAGGATATCCGCTCGTTGTGTCTTCCGACGATATCGTGGTCTATCACCCGAACGATACTTACGTCGGAAAACCCCGGTCAAAGACGCCATTATCGTCTATCCGGTTGGCAGCGGACGCTAGCGCCGCATACAAGCAAGCGTGGGGCGGAGAGTCGTGGCTCGTCTCCGTCAATCAATCGAATCGCATGAAATGGAACATCGTCTCCATCGTGCCCTCTTCCGAAATGGAGGCAGGGTTAAAAGCCGTGCGCAACGCGATATATGCCTCATTCTTTATCGTTACGCTCATTATTATGGCAGCCGTTCCGCTGCTCACGCATCAATTCGTCAAACGGATCACGGGATTGAAAAATATGATGGCGAGGGTATCGAGGGGCGACTTACGGGTGCGTGCCAAAATTGAGAAGCGGCAGGATGAGTTCCAATATCTCCATCTCGGCTTTAACAATATGGTCTCGCGGTTGCAACAGCTTCTGGACGAGGTGTATGAGTTGCAGATGAAAGAAATGCGTCTTGAGCTGCGTCAGAAAGAAGCGTTAATTCATGCGCTGCAAAATCAGATCAATCCCCATTTGCTCTATAACACGCTGGGCATCATCAAGAGCATGGCGTTCTTCGAAAACGTGCCAAAGATCGAGCTGATGGCTCGAAACCTTGCGGATGTGTACCGCTATACCGCAAGGTTCGAGCAAGAAGAAGTAACGCTGCGGCAAGAATTGGATATTATGACCAAATATTTCGAAATTATTCATTTGCGCTTCCCCGCGACGTTCAACTGTTCCGTACTCATTCACACACGATTCCACGACTGCCTGTGCATGAAGCTAACGCTGCAGCCGATCGTGGAAAACGCGGTGAAATATGCTATTGAGCCGCATGGAGGAGACGGCACGATTATTGTGAGCGCTTTTGAGGACGGCGAAGCTTTGGTTATTGAAATCGCCGATAATGGCAAAGGAATTGATGAAGCGCAATTGGAAGAGATTCACCGGATGCTGGAACAAGCAACCTCCATACGGCATGAAGATGCGGTCCCTCACCCCCATCGTTCGCTCGGGCTTGCGAATGTCCATGCCCGCTTGGTGCTCAAATATGGCGAGAAGTATGGCATCCGTATCGACTCTTTTATTGGCAAAGGGACCGTGGTATCGGTACGAATTCCATTGCGGACAGACAAGCCCATTCAACTTCGTGGAAATGAGTCGGAGATCGTGAATTTGGATAAGGCGCCTTGAGTCTTGCTCTTTTATACTGGGTGAGAACATACACCGCACTCAAGGGGGATACAAAATGAAAAAGTTATTTATGGCTTTACTGGCCGTTGCTTTGTTCCTAGTAGGTGTTATCGGCTGCGGAGACAAGGCAAACGAAGGAGAGAAGCAGGCGAATGGAGTGATCCAACAACCGGGCTCGGCGGATAAAGGCATGTCGGAGAAGCTGGACATCACGATGATGGTCAGCACAGCGGCGGGCGGCGGGTGGTCAGATGATCATCCCATGGTTAAGCTGCTAAACGAGAAGTTCAATATCAATTTGAAATTTCAATGGGTGCCGGGTGACAGCTATAAAGAAAAGCTGAACGTATTGGCTGCATCGAACAATTTTCCGGATGTGTTCCAGATTTGGGATGCTTCCATGTACAGCAAGTGGATGAATAAAGGGGTGTTTTTGGATTTAGAGCCACTTTTGAAAGATTATCCGAACATTATGAACAATGTGCCGAATGAAGCTATGAAGATGATGAATCCAAAGGGAAAGGTTTATGGACTACCTATGTATGCGCCGGCATTTCGGAGCAATCTGGCGATCCGGCAAGACTGGCTGGATAAGCTGAGTCTGCAAATGCCGACGACGGTAGACCAGTTCTATGATACGGCTAAGGCGTTCGTGGAACAAGATCCCGACGGCAACGGAAAGAAGGATACCATTGGTTTTAGCATGTCCGTAGGCACCACCTCCATCGGTGGGATAGATTACTTGAAAGGCGCGTTCGGACTGGCAAACAATTGGAAGCTGGAGGACGGCAAGCTTGTTCCTCAGCAGGTTCAGGCGACCGAGTGGAAGGCACTGGCTGAATTTCTGCATAAAGCGTATGTAGAGGGTGTGTTGGACAAAGACTTCCCGGTCAATAAAGATCGTGATCCATGGAATAAATTAGAGGCTAACACGTTAGGAATGGCCGAGGTCAACCCGAACGAAGTATACACCCAATCGCTGCCGACGCTGCAGAAGCTTGCACCGACGGCGGATATCGTACAGTTGGATCCGCCGAAGGGATCGACGGGGCTGCAATTCGCCAATACGGTGACGAGTACGGCGAAAATCGTTTTAAATAGCAAGTTGGAAGAGAAGAAGCAACAGCGTGTTCTGCAAGTGCTCGATTATATTTTCTCGGACGAAGGATTTATTCTGACGAAGAACGGAATTGAGGGCGTTCACTATCAGAAGGACGGGGATAAATACGTAAAGCTGGATAAATTCGATACAGATCGACCGCAAATATTATCCACCTGGTTCATACGTCGTTTTGACCCGGGCATTCAGATCCGACTGTGGGACAGTAAAGAATATGCAGACAAAGTCATGGCCTGGTTCAATAACACGGAGAAGTACCGTTGGACCGATCCGGCCGCGGGGCTAGTATCCGAGACGGCATCCAAGCTTGGTGCCCAAATCGATCAGAAGCTGGTGACCGCTATCGTGAATGTGATTGTCGGCAGGGAGCCGATCGAATCCATCGATCAAGCGATCCAAGCTTGGAGAACCGGCGGAGGCGATAAGATTATCGAGGAGACGAATGCGATCTACGCCGAATTGAACTAAGCCGTTGAGCTGAAGGCTCATACAAGTTGAGGGGGATGGCCGGCCATGGCCGATACGAAAAAGCTTCTCCGCAGAGGAATTCCAATGTACATCATGATTTTGCCCGGTCTGTTGTACTTTCTCTTGTTCCGTTACTTGCCGATGGGCGCGATTGTTATCGCTTTTCAGAATTATGATCCATTTAATGGTTTCATGCATAGCGAATGGGTGGGACTGGACCATTTTGCAAGGTTGTTTGGCGAAGCGGATTTCTGGCGGTTGCTTAAAAATACTTTGATTTTGAGTGCCATGAACTTGTTTTTGTTCTTCCCTGCGCCGATTGTTCTAGCACTGATGCTGAATGAAGCACGGGTTCGGGCGTTCCGCAAGACCGTTCAAACGATTACCTATATGCCGCATTTTCTATCCTGGGTCGTGGTGGTAGGCATCTCCGTGCTGCTGTTCGCCACCCAGGAGGGTGCGGTGAACAAACTATTCGTCTCCCTGGGATGGGATCGGATCGAGTTATTGACGAACCCCGATTACTTCCGACCATTGTATACGTTCATGAACATCTGGAAGGAATCGGGCTGGAGCGCAATCATCTTCCTCGCGACGCTGGCATCAGTCGATCCAACGCTTTACGAAGCGGCTGTCATGGATGGGGCAAGCCGATGGAAGCAGATGCTGCACGTCAGCCTGCCCGCCCTCAAGCATGTCATTCTGATTATGTTCATCTTGCGGCTGGGTCAGACGATGGATACCGGATTCGAGCAAGTACTGCTCATGCAGAACACGCTTAACATAGATGTTTCGGACGTGTTCGATACCTATGTGTACCGCGTGGGCATCTTATCGGCCGAGTATAGCTACACGACGGCTGTTGGTCTGTTCAAATCCGTTGTTGGGCTATTGCTCATCATCGGGGCGAACAGCTTCGCCAAACGCAAGGGAGAAGAGGGTGTTTACTAATGAAGACGACGGGAACGGATCGCATCTTTACAGGTACGGTCTATACGATCTTAATTGTGTGCTCGTTAGTCGTATTGTTGCCTTTCTTATATGTCGTGCTGGTTTCTTTTGCCACCAAGCATGAGGTGTTGTCGCGCGGTTTCTTTTTGTTCCCGAAGGAGTGGACGCTGAATTCGTATCAATTCCTGTTCCGCGAGCACAACTTCCTTAAGGCATTTCAGAACTCGCTATGGATCACTTTCGTTGGAACGGTTATCAATATGATCTTGACCAGCCTCATGGCGTATGCGCTTGCCAAGCGATGGCTGGTCGGTAGGAAGACGATTAACCTGCTCGTATTGATCACGATGTTATTCAACGGCGGCATCATTTCGACGTATTTGGTCGTTAACGGCCTGCATCTGCTTGACACTTACTGGTCGATCTGGTTAACGGGGGCCATTGCTCCGTTCCATTTAATCGTCATGCGCAGCTTCTTCCAGAGCTTTCCGATCGAGCTGGAGGAGTCGTCGCGGATGGATGGCTGCGGGGAGCTGCGACTGTTCTGGAACATCGTCGTACCGCTGTCGATGCCGGCCATTGCCACCTTCACGCTGTTCTACATGGTGCAGAATTGGAATACGTTTTTCAATGCGCTTATCTATATCAACGATTCCGACAAATGGCCGCTTCAAGTATATTTGAGGCAAATGTTGATCGAAGCGGCCGATTCTTCGATGTCGCTTGATATCGAGGGCTTCGAGTACGGGCCGCCGGTGAAGATGGCGACGGTCATCGTGACCGCAGTGCCGCTACTCATTGTGTATCCGTTCTTGCAAAAGTATTTCAATAAAGGGATGCTGCTCGGTTCTGTGAAAGGATAGCGGGCAGCGGACCGAACGCTGTGTCTATCCACATCAGAGGGGAGACAAGAAGACGAAAAAAGCCCGAGCGGAGGGCTTTTTCTTTTTTTACACCGTCACCCATCGGGAACTAGGCGAATATCCTGCTTATGCTAAGAAAGTAAAGGAGGATTCGCCGTGATTCCATACTATCCCTATTTCGGCTACGAGACGCGATGCCAGCAGGTGCCAATTACGTTTCCGCCACAACATCAGGACGTACAGCCCGGGTTGGAGTATGTCATGAACCCACTCCCGATATCCGATAATCCCGATTACAAGGGAAGCGGTAAGTTGGAGGGGAAGATCGCTATTATTACCGGAGGAGACAGCGGAATCGGCCGTGCCGTCGCCATTGGCTTCGCCAAAGAGGGAGCAGATGTGGCGATCGTCTACTTGTATGAGCGAGAGGATGCCGAAGCAACGAAGCAGATAGTAGAGCGCTACGGACGCCGATGCCTGGTAATTGAAGGTGATTTGCGAGATCCGGCATTTTCCGCGGAGACGGTCAGAAGAACGTTGGAATGTTACGGTAAATTGGACGTTCTCGTATTGAATCAAGGCGTTCAGTTTCCGCAGGAGAGCATCATGGACATTTCCGACGAACAGTTAGAGAATACGTACCGCACGAATATTTTTCCGCATTTCTATATGACGAAGGCCGCGCTCCCGCACTTGAAGCCAGGAAGTACCATCATATCGACGGCATCTGTGACTGCTTATGCTGGCGCTCCCTTACTAGTCGACTATTCCTCGACCAAAGGGGCAATCGTATCCTTCACAAGATCCTTGTCGCTCCAGCTCGTAAGCAAGGGTATTCGTGTCAATGCGGTGGCACCGGGCCCGATATGGACGCCGCTCATCGTGTCCAGCTATTCGGCTGAATATGTAAAGACGTTCGGTCTAGAAACCCCGATGAAACGCGCTGGACAGCCGTTCGAGCTCGCGCCGACCTACATTTATTTGGCGTCTGAAGATTCTTCCTTCGTCTCAGGACAAGTGCTTCATGTCAACGGTGGCATTATCACGGAAACTTGAACGGGAGTCCCCAATATAACATCGAATGCAATTGCAGCTTGACCTTGCAGTATACTTCAACGTTTATACTTTGCCTAAAATCAATTGCGGTTCTGCATGACAGAGAATCGTGATAAAGTTGGAGGTATTTGTATCATGAGAACGTTAGAAATCATTCTGGTCCTGGTTACGTTAGCCGCAATGGGAGGAATTCTCTTCGTAAAAAGAGATCGGCGGCTAGATGTGGCGATGTTATTATCGGTTGCTCTAGTTGTCGCTTTGCATGGCATCATCGATCATTTCCGCATACAGATGGTTCCGGCCTACGCTGTGGCTCTGGGACTGATCGTTGTATTCATCGTCAGACTGGCTAAGCCTCACAGCGATGTTCGGTCTAAATCTCCACTTAAAAAGAGCTTGCTATCCATACTCGTGTTGGCTGTCACGGGCACAGCGGTGTATTCCAGCATGTTGCTGCCCGTCTTCTCTATGCCTGAACCGACGGGGAAGTATGGAATTGGCACCGTATCTCGCCAGCTTACAGATGAAGCCCGTGGCGAAACTTACAGTGCTGACCCGAACGACAAGCGGGAGCTTATGGTGAATATCTGGTATCCAGTTGACCGGAACAAGGTCGAAGGACAGCCACGGGAGCACTACCCTTCTTCCCTAGGGGAAGCCATCAGTCTGGTCTTCGGTATCCCGAAGCAGATATTCAGTCATGTAACGAATATCCCCACGCATGTTGTTGACGGGGCGGAGTTATCTACGAATGAAGCGAAGTATCCCGTATTGGTGTTCTCGCCCGGTGTCCGTTCGACCCGGTTCCAGAGTATGACTGCCATCGAGGAGCTGGTAAGTCACGGGTATATTGTTGTAGGTATGGATCATCCATACACTTCGGCCAAGGTTACGTTCCCTGACGGTCGAGCTGTGATCTATGAACCGGAACCTCAGTTTCCGACATCAGCAGAGCTCTATGAGAACAACATCAAGGGAGTTGCCATTCGTGCGGCAGATGCGCGGTTCGTACTCGACACGCTTGCGGAATGGAACGTGGAGGACCCGGACCATCGATTCGAAGGTAAACTGGATCTGGATCGTGTCGGCATATTCGGGCACTCCTATGGCGGGGCGACGACGGTAGAAGCGATGGCATTGGACAAGCGATTCAAGGCAGGTGTCAGTCTGGAAGGCGGATTCTGGGGGAGTGTTGCCCATACGGGATTGCAGCAGCCGTTCATGTATATGATGACAGGCGGCACCGCGAAGAGTTTGGATCCATCGACGGAGAAGAAGGACAAGGTGTTCTACAAGGAGTTTGCTCCTGATCTGGAATCGGTAATGACGAAGAGTACGAATGACACCTACTATTTGATCGTTGACCATTTGATCCATCAGAGCTTCACAGATATTGCGCTGTTGTCGCCATCGTTGTTTGCTAAGCAGATCGACCCGGTGCATAATATCGATATCACTAGATCTTATGTGAGAGCCTTTTTCGATCAATATCTAAAAGGAGAAAAGCAGCCGCTTCTGGATGGCCCGTCTTCCGCATATCCCGAGGTGAAGTTTGATGCTGCGTATACGAAAAAAAGATAATCAGAATAAATCATGAATAATAATGACCGTAAAATGATGGGGGTGCAGGCATGGAAGGAATGACACGCGGTGAACTAGCCAAACGTACCGGAGTTAGCATGGCAGCCATTCGTTATTACGAGGAGAGCGGTGTCCTGCCTGCTACCCAACGTGTGGCGAATGGGTACCGTATCTATACGGATGACTATCTGGTGAAACTTAAGTTTATCCAGGATGCCAAGTCATTAGGTTATTCGCTCAAGGAAATCCGGGAGGCGCTGCACATGCTCAGTCGAGAAATGGATGCAGAGACCTTAAAGGGCTACGTACGCGATAAAATTAACGAAATTAATGAGAGAATCAACACGCTGCAGGCTATGCAAACGATGCTGGCTGGCTTGCTGCAGACCCCGCAAGAGGCCATTCACAACTATTTGCAATCGTTCCGACACTTGGACGAGGGGTGAGGGGTATAACCGCAGATCATTATACTTGGTAAAGACGCTGGAGCTGATGTTCTTCAGTGTCTTTTTTTAGATTCTCTAATCGATGAGAATCATCTTGATCTTTGCATAACGTCCCTTCAGAATTCATTCGGTGCGATTTCTTGGCTGATGCATTTGAATATGGGATAGCTACACTAATCATCATAATTGCTGCTGTCGCAATAGATATCCCCTTCAATTTTTTGATGATTTTCATCACAACATCTCCTTGTATTGGGGTTATATGGGATAATAACCACATTAAGATCATACTTTTAATAATTTGGAGGAAGTTGTATGAAAAATAAGCCTTTTAGGTATTTAATAGTCTCAATCGTTCTGATATTTTTATCTCTAGGTCAATTATTAATGCAATTACGTCCAAATGATTTTTTAACGGATTCCGAGAGAATAACTCGTGATAATCAAGCATGGTTATTTTTCTCAATAGAGATGGTTGTATTAATATTTCTATTAATTATGTCAATTGCGGGAATTATCAAGAATAACAATAAATCAGATATGGGAAAAAAAGACGTTAGTGATAAATAGAGCAATAACCCTATTCGTTGCGCTAATCTTGAGAGCTGCTAGCAGCTCTTTTTTTATTTATTTAAATTTGTTTCAAAAGCTGACCAAGCTCTTTATGCATCGAAAGAGCAGGGGAGAAACCAGGTTACGCATTTCATGGACTTGAACAATGAGCATCTTTAGATAAGGAGCTTTTTTTGCTATCGGAATAATGAAACCAAATGAGTTCAGAGGGAACCATTCGGTCGTTGGGGCTGCGTATCTTCGGACAAATAGGATGGAATGTGGTAAAATGCTCGGGAGGCAGGCACTTTGAAGAAAGTGGTTGACCTTCCGAGTTTTTGTATGGTGATAAGCTAAAATGGACAAAAAGCAGATGGAGGAACTTATTGAATGAGTGTTTTACCAAATTGCCCGAAATGTAGTTCAGAATATACGTACGAGGACGGAAGCCTTTTGGTGTGCCCGGAATGCGCGCATGAGTGGACTTTAGATGCCGATCACAGCGAGGATACAAAGGTTGTTAAAGATGCGAATGGAAATATCCTGAACGATGGGGATTCCGTCAGCATCATTAAAGATCTTAAGGTAAAAGGAAGTTCATCGGTGCTCAAGATTGGTACCAAGGTCAAAAATATTCGCCTGGTAGACGGCGATCATGATATCGATTGCAAGATTGACGGCTTCGGTGCAATGAAATTAAAATCCGAATTCGTAAAGAAGATATAGTTCACATGTATACGTTGTGAAAATATACAGAAAAGGGTTGCCCGCAAGTCATGACAGATCATGGCATTGGGGCAACCCTTTTTGCTATACAATCAATCCATCTTTCATCGTAATGATGTGATCTGCATAGGACAGCATTTCTTCATCATGGGTGACCATTAAGGTTGTGATGTTCAATGTTTTGGTCAGATCCCGAATGAGCGTCATCACATCTCTGGAACGCTTCGAGTCGAGACTTGCCGTCGGCTCATCCGCGAATAGAATTTTGGGTCTATGGATGATGGCGCGGGCAATGGCAACGCGTTGTTTTTCACCGCCGGATAAGGAAGAAGGATAAGCATCTTTGCGGTGATTCATATCAACCATGTTGAGGATCTTGGTGACTTCTGCTTGTTGTTCTCGCTTGGTCATTTTGGATTCCGAGACGTCAAGCATGAGCATGAGTTGGTCTTCTACGGTAAGGAATGGGACGAGATGGGCCGATTGAAATACAAAGCCGAATTTACTTGCTCGTATTTTTCGAATCTCCTCCTGCGTCATCGCGATCAAGTTGTTTCCTTCGAATTGCACCTGCCCGTCGGAAGCGCGTTGAAGGCCGGCGGCGATGGTAAGCAGCGTGCTTTTGCCGGAACCGGAAGCACCCACGAGAGCCGTGAGCTCTCCTTCCTGCAGGGTAAGGTTGATCCCGTTCAATACTTGCTCCTCAACTTCGCCATTGGTAAATGTTTTGGTTACGTCATGTATTGTGAAGGTTGTCATGTTACATGTCTCCTTGTTGAATAGCTTGTAAAGGTTCTACTTTCTTAATCTGGATGCCTGAGAGCGTCGCGCCGATAAATCCGATGACCAAGAATAGGATCGATAAGAGAAGGGTTGTGTCCAGCGTTAGGTGGAACGGCATGCCTTCCGGTGCAATCAGGCTAAAGCCTTGGCTTAATGCCACGGACAAGACCAATGCGATGATCGTAATGAAGAACATTTGGGACCACATCATACGGAATAGCGTACTCGTTTTGACGCCGATGGCTTTCAAGATCCCGTATAGCCCGATTTTTTGGACGTTCATCATATAGAAGAAAATCGCGAACAACATCCCGCTGATGGCCACTAAGAACCAAATGATCATATTGAGGGACATTTGTTCTGCTTTATAGCTCGAAATGGTGTTGAGAAATTGGCTTGTGGAGAAGGATTGTAATCCTGTAATCGATGGCGCTTGATCTTGTGCCGGAATGAACAATAATTGCATGTTATTGACACGGTATATCTCTTTATAGTTGTCCATGTGGATAAAGGCGACAGGGGCATGACTGTATTTCTTCTGATCCACGAACCCGGTCACTTTGAATGTACCACTGAATTGATTATTCGTAAGGACATCTCCGACTTTAATGCCGTCTTTTTCCAAGGAGCGATCTAACACGATTTCGCCTGGAGCGACGTTCTCGAATAATTTGGAATCTGTTGAAGTGACGAATGCTACGCTATGCTGTTTGTCTTCCGCATCGTTCACAAAGCCCATCTGGATAGAAAAAGCCGCGGCATCTTTGTGGTCTTGTAAAGCTTGATCCTGCACGCCTGCATCTATTTTCGAAAGATTATAGGTTTCTTTCGCATCGGCATTCATATAGAAATGACCTTTAGGCAGATCTTTGATCAAGGCCGCATTATCTTGGGACAATCCATTGGCCAATCCCGATATGATAAAGGTTAGGAAACTCACGAGAAAAATAATGGACCCTAATATAATAAACTTCGCTTTGCTCTTCTTGATTTCTTTCCATGCCATATTCATGACAAACCCTCCATTTCTTTGGTACAGCTTGAGTATATGCTCTCTCTATGAACGGAGCATGAACGGAGAGTTACATGTTCTTGGTGATTGTGATGTTTAAACGGATGGTTAGCTCAAATTTCATTTGCATATATATAGCATATTAGGGATTAATCGAAGCTTGAACTATAGGTGGGTGGAATCGATGCAGATGCACCGTATGCGCAAAACGCCACTCGTTTTTGTTCCCGGGGTATTCGGGTCCAGGGGCGATATGATTATACCTGGGACCGGGAGATGGAGCTTTGGGGCGGCTGGGGCAATCTATGATCCGTTTGTTCGACAATTGGAACAGTTAGGTTATGAGAGGAATATTTCACTGTTCATTGCATTCTATGATTGGAGACAACCTCTTCCGAATGCTGCACAGACTTTTCTGGTTCATACCATTCAAGAAGCGAAACGAAAGACGGGTGCCAGACATGTGAATTTGCTTGGACATAGTATGGGTGGACTTGTGAGTAGAGCGTATGTGCAGAGTGATTATTATCAAGACGACGTAAACCAGCTTATTGTATTATGTTCTCCCAATGCCGGTTCGCCAGCTAATTATGCGTACTGGACGGGAGCGACCCTAGAGCATCATTCAGAAGCTCCTGTTAATGTTGTATCGCTCTACATGGATAGATACCTTAGTTATTTAACTCAGATCTCTCCCCTGAATCGGGTAGAGGCGATTCATATGTATTTTCCAAGTCTGTTAGATTGTGTGCCCTCTCAAGATTACGGAAATTATGTAATCGTGAATGCATCGGATTCGAAGAGATTTGTCCCCTACCAGACGTTGGGAGTCCAGAATCTATTTTTAGATGCGCTAAATAGGGATCAAGACATCCTGAAGCGGAGGAATATTGAGGTTACCTTGATTGCCGGGATGGGACATAACACGATTCAGTATCTCCAAGAGAATCATTGCCCTTTGACATTTGTATGGAATGCTGGTCCAGTCTGGGATACCGTTAATAGTGATGCAGGGGATGGAAATGTCATGATGAAGAGTGTTTTTACATTGGAAGGAGATCAACATGTAATAGAAGCGGGGCACATCGAAGCGCTATTCATCAGTGTTCCTCTTCTAAAAAAGAAGCTGACGTGATCCCGGAGTTATCCATCCCTAGAGGAGGATTGAAGGTCATTGCATAGCATACCGAAGCACCGAGGAAAGATTTTTCGCCTTGGTGCTTTTTCTTTGGTGCAAGAAAGGTTATAATCGAGAAAATGCTTTATTTTTTATATTTACTGGTATAAAAAAAGTTAATAAATACAGGAGGGGTTACTCATGGAAATAGGAATTAGCACATTTGTGGAAACAACGCCGGATGTTCAGACCGGTGAGTTGATTAGCCATGCACAGCGCATCCGCGAGGTTGTGGAAGAGATCGTACTTGCAGATCAGGTAGGGCTGGATGTCTATGGCGTAGGCGAGCATCATCGCAAAGATTATGCAGCCTCCTCCCCGGCCATTGTACTGGCTGCTGCTGCGTCACAGACGAAGCGGATCCGGCTGACAAGCGCGGTCACGGTGTTGTCTTCCGCCGATCCTGTGCGTGTTTTCCAAGATTTCGCAACCGTCGACGCGATTTCGAATGGACGGGCTGAGATCATGGCAGGACGGGGTTCTTTTATCGAATCCTTTCCGCTGTTTGGGTATGATCTGAAGGATTATGACGAACTATTCGACGAAAAGTTAGAGTTGTTATTAAAAATTCGAGAATCGGAGAAAGTGACGTGGAGTGGGACGCATCGACCAGCTATTCATAATTTGGGCGTGTATCCACGTCCGGTTCAGCATCCTTTGCCTGTATGGATTGGCAGTGGAGGCAATCAGGAATCGGTGATCCGTGCGGGATTGCTCGGATTGCCGCTCGTCCTCGCGATCATCGGAGGAAGTCCCATGCATTTTGCGCCGCTCGTGCAGCTCTATAAGAAAGCAGCTGCTCATGCAGGCCATGACGTATCGCAGCTGCCGGTTGCGTCACATTCACACGGGTTCATCGCGGAGAGTACCGAGCTTGCCGCCGATAAGTTCTTCCCTTCCACACAAGCCAGCATGAATGTGATTGGACGGGAGCGGGGTTGGGGGCATTATGACCGTGCAAGATACGATGCAGCTCGCGGCTTTGAAGGGGCGTTGTACGTAGGCGATCCGGAGACTGTTGCGCAGAAGATCATCAACCTTCGGAAACATGTAGGCATCACGCGTTTTATGCTGCACGTGCCGCTCGGCACCATGCCGCATGCGGATGTCATGAGAGCTATTGAACTGTTGGGAACCGAGGTGGCGCCGCGCGTTCGGGAGGAGATATCCCGATGGGAATCTGAGGGCGAAGCCGAGTAATCATCAGAGCTGGAGTATCTAATCTTCAGTCGTAAATAATAAAAAGCAATAAATGCAGTCCTATGGACGGCGTTTATTGCTTTTTGTGTATTACCCTTGAACGCTCTTGCTGCTGGAAGGAGGTATAGCTGGTTGCCGTACTACAGCATGAATGCTGGAGGCCATGCAGAATTGGGCGGTGTAATAGGTGGTCATAATGAGTACGTTAGAGAACGTGACAGGGGATACAAATAGATTCCAAGATAGGATCGAATCCGAGATCGTAAATAATAGGCTTCCGATGATCGCCCATGTCTGACCGGTCATGATGGCTGACCATGTCATCAATGAAATGACGGTAATGTAGAGTAGAACGGGCACGATTAGAGCTTCGTTGTGATCTCGGATCAACGCTTGAACAATCTCCCCACCGATGAAATATGCATATAGCCCAAGGGGGAGAATTGTTGCGAACCGAAGCTTCGAAAAGCGCCACCTGCTGAAAAATCCAGTCATATAGAACAGATGTCCGATCAGGAAGGCAGATAACCCAATCACGAACCAGTCTAACAGGCCATCGCCAAGCATACAGAAAAATAACCCGGCTAATAGCATGAAGTAATAACGTTGCTTCGACCGTGGAGCTTGCAGGAACGCATAGGTGATAATGAGCCACATTGGGATTAACTTGAATAAGAGTTTAACGGCATGTGGATCCGTCGGAATGACGAAAATATAGAGTAAACTCATGATCAGAATAAGTAAGGGCAATCGGAACTTATTCAATGCGCAGGCTCCTTTAGGATGGAATGCAAGGCTATTTGAGAAACATCTTAATTCGTTTCAGACCATTTTTGAGATGAGGATACCGAAAAGGAATATCAAATAAGGTGGTCTGTTTCAATATGCTCTTGCGGTGGGAGAACAGATCGAAGCTTCCCTTTCCGTGATAATTGCCGATTCCACTGCTGCCAACCCCGCCGAAAGGCAGGTACGGAGAGGTGAAATGATAGACCGTATCGTTCACGCAACCACCCCCGAAAGAAGCCTGAGTCAGCACTTGCTGCTGAATCTCTTTATTTTCGGAGAAGATATACAACGCGAGCGGTTTTGGGCGGTTACGGATTTCTTCAAGAACATATGCAATCGTGTCATATTCAAGAACAGGTAGTAGGGGGCCGAATATTTCTTCCTGCATGATTGCAGCATTCGCCGTGATATCGGTAAGAATCGTAGGTTCGATTCGTAGGGTGTCCCGATTGCTGTGGCCTCCTGCGATAACCGTGCCTTCATGAAGCATGGCTTCAAGCCGTGTAAAATGCTTATCACTCACAATCCGTGTATAGGACTCGTTATCGAGCGGGTTTGCTCCGTACAATTCTTGAATGGCGTCCTTTAAATGTATGATGAATGCCGCTTTAACCGATTGATGGACATAAATATAGTCTGGCGCCACACAGGTCTGGCCTGCATTCATGAACTTTCCCCAGGCAATCCGTCTCGCGGCCAACTTCAGGTTCGCATCCTTGTGAACGATGCAAGGGCTTTTGCCCCCCAACTCTAACGTGACCGGCGTCAGATGCTTGGCGGCCGCTTCCATAATGACTTTGCCAACGGAGATACTCCCCGTAAAAAAGATATAATCTGTCTTTTCGTTGAGCAGCGCTTGGCTTGTACCGACATCCCCCTGTACGACAGTAATATATTCCTCGTCATACGTCTCTTGGATGAGAGCAGCTAATACCTCCGATGTCTTGGGAGTAAGCTCGGATGGCTTGATGATCGCGCAATTCCCCGCGGCAATGGCACCAATAAGCGGCGCGATAGCGAGCTGAAAAGGGAAATTCCAAGGCGCAATAATCAAGACGACACCATAGGGCTCCGAATAAATGGTGCTTTTTGAACCCCAATGCGTGAGCGGCGTCTTCACTTTTTGGGGCCGCGCCCAGGTATGCAGATGTTTCAGGACGAAGCGAATCTCCTTCAAGACAATGCCAATCTCGGTGGAATACGCCTCAAATTCGGATTTATTCAGATCCGACTTCAACGCTTGAATGATGTGCTGCTCGTATTTTCGAATGGCATCCCCTAATTTGATCAGTGCATCCCTCCGATAGGCGAGTGACTTGGTCTGGTGCGTATCAAAGAAGGTCTTTTGCTTATCAATGAGGGTTGTATATTCATTTTTATGTAGGTTGGAGCTGAGATCCATGGTGGACATACCTATTCACTCCCGCAAAATCGTCATTTTTTTACTACTGAAGCCCATATTAACCTTACCATAAGCGGTCATGCCATGGGGGCTGTAACATAAATATAGCAGCGATATTGTGGGAGGGAAATGTGCGGTATGGGTAGCCTAGCGATTGAGGACGAACGCCGTATCCTTACGTATGTCCCTTACCACTTGCGAAGCGCGATGATGAACGATGCCAAAGCTGCAAGCGAGGCAATCGTCCGCACGTGATTCCACACCATCCATTGGGACAGGTATTGCGTCCATACGCGGGTTCCTTCGGCACTGCTGGGGTCCACGGCGGCTAAAGCATCGTTCAAGGGCACATTGCATACGACTGTAACCAGGAAGCTGCCTACGACATAGAGTGCACTGCCGACAAGAAGATAAGTCGTGGGAGTCGTGCCTAATTTGAAGATTGAATAGACGGCTAGAATCACAGAGGCCAGGGCGGTTCCCATAAACACCAAGCTGAATAAGGGATTTAGCACGGTGATATTGATGGATTGCATGGCAGCAATCCCTTGATCTGCCGGCAGACGGGCGAGCGCGGCCATGACGAATGTCGAAAAGGCAAAAAATAATCCAGCAACCAAACCAGAACCAAGGGCAGAAGCAAAAGTTAAACCAAAGAGAAAGTTACCGATGAGATCCAACCTCCTTTTTCGAGTAAGCGATGGGGCAATTCCCCATACCTACAGATTATTTTAAGAATAGAAAAATATGGAATATTAGTCAATTCCGAATGAAGAGATTCTTTGAAAATTTATATGTTGATTTAACGGCTCGAAAAGTGCTAAAATTTGCAAAATTGAAATCATTGGGAGGAAGATAGATTGTCAAATGAAATAAAGCGTTACATGGACGATCCAATGGTAGAAATTCCAGGGGGAGAAATAGAATTAAGAGACGATAGAATAAAAAGCAAATGGAAAGCTGAAATAAGACCGTTTCTTCTTGCTCGGTATCCTGTAACTAGGGGTCAATACGATGCGATTACAAATAAATCACCGTATTCTTATGACGGAGATCTAAAACCGGTTGTGAATATTTCTTGGAATGATGCAATTGCTTTTTGTAATCTACTTTCTGAGAAAGCTGGGCTGAAAGCGTGTTATTCGATAAATAATGAGGGTAACATCATTTGTGATTGGGAATCGGACGGCTATCGTCTTCCTTCAGAAGCAGAGTGGCAATATGCATGTAAAGCAGGCACGACGGGTTATAGATACGGAGAGATTAATAAGATTGCCTGGTATAATGAAAATTCTGGGGGCAAAATCCATGAAGTAGGAAGAAAGGAACCGAATGCATGGGGTCTGTATGATATGTTAGGGAATGTTTGGGAGTGGTGCTTTGATTTATATGATGAGCAAGTGTACGGCTCCTACCGAATTTTTCGGGGAGGCAGCTGGGCTGAAGAGGCCAGGGGTTGTGGGGCTTCGTGTCGTCGTCGCAGCCATCCGACATTTGGCATAGATGACCTTGGATTCCGTCTTGCCCGGTCTATTTAACTTTTACGAACAAGCCAACTGTAAATAAATAAACGAAATGGATAGAGTTTTAGATTACATCTGAGACGCTATCCATTCTTATTTCTGAGAGAAGGAGATTGACGATGATTCATTGGAATGAAGAAACTGTAATTGACGCAAATATAGAAAAGGTATGGAACCTGTTCGCACTGGAGAACATTCATCGCATTATGCCGCATGTCATTGAGAATGAAGTCATTGAACAGCATGAAGGCGTTGTCGGTACGAAGTATCGTCAGAAGTATAAACAGGGCAAGCGTGTTGAGACGTATATTGTTGAAGATCTGGCTTATGAGAATACACCGGACAAAAAACATAACACCATAGGTTTCACCTTAGCCAAAGCTTTTGAGATTAAGGCGTCATTTACACTCATAAAGATCGATGATGAGCATACCGAATTTAACTATAGCGGTCAAAATAGAGGAGTAAATTGGTTGGGTAAGCTGATGCTGAAGCTTGGGGGAACCCGAAATAACGATAAAGTCATACTTAACTTTATGGAACTTGTGCGGCAAGAAGCGATGAAAGACTTGTAATCTAGACGATCAAGGGATCGAAATGCCGGTTGATGGCGGTGTGACAGCGAAATAAGATCTTCATACGTAAGGCTCCGTCGCGACATTCGTGATGGAGCCTTTGTTTTGCAGGAGTATTTGACACCCAAGTATAACCGCGCTATAATATCTTTAAATAAAGATATTTAGTTAAAAAATAAATAGGATAGCTCAAAGAATCACATGCTATGAATTATGATTTCAACAGCATGTCCTTTCCTTTGTGAAAGACCAATCGAATGGAGGATGACAATATGAACGGTTTAAAAGGGATCCATCACGTAACAGCGATCACAAGCAGCGCGGAGAAGAACTATGCGTTCTTTACGAATGCATTAGGTATGCGCCTCGTGAAAAAGACAGTGAACCAAGACGATATACAGACATATCATTTATTCTTCGCGGATGACAAGGGCAGCGCGGGTACAGATATGACTTTCTTTGACTTCCCGGGGATTTCGAAGGGAACGCACGGAACGGATGAAATTGCGAAGACCTCCTTCCGTGTGCCGAGCGACGCGGCATTGGATTATTGGGTGCAGCGCTTCGATCGCCTGAATGTGAAGCATACGGGCATTCAAGCGTTGTTCGGCAAAAAGACGCTTTCCTTTGTGGATTACGATGATCAACAGTACCAATTGATCTCAGATGAGCATAATGAGGGCGTTCAATCCGGCACGCCATGGCAGAAAGGGCCCATCCCTTTGGATTATGCGATTACAGGCTTAGGACCCATCTTCGTCCGCGTCTCGGATTTCGATTTCTTCAAGCAAATGATGGAGGAGCTGCTCTTGTTCAAAGAGATCGCGAAAGAAGGTTCGCTTCATTTGTTCGAAGTCGGTGAAGGCGGCAATGGCGCTCAAGTTATTGTGGAACATAATGTCATTCTTCCGAGAGCACAGCAAGGCTACGGCACGGTTCACCATGCGGCATTCCGCGTCGAAGACCGCTCGGTGCTGGAAGAATGGATCAAACGTCTGGATCGTTATAAATTCCCGAATTCCGGATACGTCAATCGCCACTTCTTCGAATCCTTGTACGCAAGAGTCTCGCCGCAAATTCTATTCGAATTCGCGACGGACGGCCCAGGATTCATGGGTGATGAACCCTATGAGACACTTGGGGAGAAGCTGTCACTTCCGCCGTTCCTAGAAGCGAAACGCGAGTATATCGAGAGTGTGGTCCGTCCGATCGATACGGTGCGCAGTACGAAGGAATTTGTAAAAGAATAACGCTGCCATCTTTACCCAATTGGGATATTTTGATATTATGTTAGGAATATTCCAAATGCGTTGAAGAGAAGAGTAAATACATCGGATTTTGTAACAGAGAGCTCCGGCAGCTGAAAAGGAGTACGGAATCATGTATTGAACCAAGACTCTGAGCATCACATCGGACCTAGTATTGCGGGATGGTGTGACAGGGGCTCCTGTTATCGAGCTAGAGTATAAACACCGGGTTGTACCCGATGTCGTACTTGAAGAGGTTAATATGGCGACATATTAACGAATCTGAGGTGGTACCGCGAAATCCAAATCTCGTCCTCAAGACTACGGTCTTGGGGGTGGGATTTTTTTGTTGTGTCATAGCCATCGGAGATGGAACAATCTCGATTCATAAAGGAGCATTTCCATGAATAGGAAACAATTCTTAGAAAATTGGAAGTATCCTTCCATTTTATTGCTTGGCATCGGTATCTCGAACATAGGATCATGGATTTATTTTATTGCACTGAACTTGATCGTGCTGGATATGACGAAGTCGCCTTTTGCGGTATCGGTGCTGTATATCTTGAAGCCTATTGCGACACTGCTCACCAATCTGTGGTCCGGCAGTTTCATTGACCGTAGGAATAAGCGGAACGCCATGGCTTTACTTGATATGCTGCGGGCTGTTTTCATCGCGTTATTACCTATAATTTCATCCACATGGTATATCTATATGCTCGTCATTTTCATCAACATGGCTGATTCCATGTTCGGTCCCGCATCGATGACGTATATCACGAAGCTCATTCCGCAGGAAAATCGGCAACGCTTTAACTCGCTTCACAGCTTAATCAGCTCAGGAGCGTTTCTGATCGGCCCAGCTGTCGCTGGACTATTGTTCCTGCTGGGTTCGCCACTACTCGCCATATACATCAATGCAGCGGCATTATTGATTTCAGGTGTGATCACGCTTTTCTTACCGAACTTGGAGGAATCGACAATCGTCGGGCAACGTGAGTCAAAGCCGAAGATGTCATTCGCCGTCATCCAAGATGATTGGAAGGCGGTTATGCGGTTCTATCGCAGCCATGTTTATATTATGGCGATTTGCTTGCTGTTCGGGGGTGTTATGGTGGTCATGGCATCCGCTGTCGACTCACTCGAGGCTTCGTTTGCTACACTCGTGCTGCATTTGACTGAAAGTGAATATGGCGTACTCGTCAGCATCGCGGGAGCAGGGATTATTATAGGAGCGATGGTAAATACTTTAATTGTCAAAAAAATTGCGGTTTCATCGATGATCGGCATAGGTACAATCGGCGTATGCTTCGGTTATTTGATCTTTGCTGTCTCCCATACATTCTTTTTCGCGGGAGCAGGATTTTTCACGCTGGCATTCTGCCTGGCCTTTGTGAACGCAGGATTCGCGACCTTCTATCAAAATAATGTTCCCGTGGATATGATGGGGAGGATCGGAAGTCTGAACGGATTTATTCATGCCGTATTCATCATCTTGGCAACAGCCGCGCTTGGGCTTGCTTCCGAATGGTTCTCCTTGCGTATGGTCATCATCATCGGGGTGCTCGTGATGGTCGTGTTGGGGGCGATGTTATGCGCGTTCGTATTGCAGTCTTCGAAGAAACCTTATTATGTAACGGCATCAAGCCTTAAAGGATAAAATAACGAAATAACAGCCTCTTGCCAACGAATCTTAGGGTATAGAGGCTGTTGTTATGTGTGCTCATTTTTGTGCAAATGCACAATACATTTCGTCCGTTTTTCAATATTTTTATTCGGGTACAGACCTTATAATGAAAGCGTGTTCAACAAATGCATAGGGGGTATGACAGATGGATTTTACGATCAGTTGGATTGGAGCTCTTATAGGTCTTGGAATCGCGATCGTTTTGATACTAAGAAAGCTTAATCCGGTATATGCATTATTTCTAGGAGCAATTGTAGGCGCTTTAATTGGGGGCGCAAATTTAGAACAAACGATTAATGTACTTGTTAGTGGAACGCAAAGTGTCATGGGGACGGTCATCCGGGTTCTTGCCGCAGGTGTGCTGGCCGGGGTCATGATGGAGTCGGGGGCAGCCGAGACGATTGCACAAGCCATCGTGAAGAAATTCGGCGGGGGTAAAGCCATTCTCGCCTTAGCCTTAGCGACGATGATTATTACCGCAGTAGGCGTATTTATTCCCGTTGCCGTATTGATCGTTGCACCGATTGCCCTGTCTGTAGGGAACAAAATGGGGATCTCCAAAATCGCGCTGCTTCTTGCCTTATCGGGTGGAGGTAAAGCAGGGAATATCATTTCACCGAATCCGAATACGATTGCAGCAGCACGGGGATTTAACTTGGATTTAAGCCATGTCATGTTGGCGGGCATCATTCCTGCGATCTGTGGTTTGATTGTAACCGTAATCATTGCTTCAATGCTAAAGAATAAAGGCGTTATGGTATCGAATGAAGAAGCAGTAGATAACAATAAGGCCGATACTTCCAACTACCCGACGCTTGGCAAAGCCATTGTCGCTCCGGTTGTGGCCATCATTCTGCTTATGATTAATCCGATCGGCTCGCTCTCTGGAATTGAAGCACTTGCCAAATTCAAGGTGGATGCGATGTACATTCTACCGATTGCCGGTATTGTCGGCATGCTAGCGATGGGGCAAGGCAAGAAAATTTTGCAATATACTACATCCGGTATTAACAAAATGACAGCAACGGTATTGATCTTAATTGGTGCAGGCGGGATTGCAGGGCTGATCTCGGCATCTGACTTATCTACGCAGGTTGTAAGCTTGATCGAGGCTTCGGGTATCTCCGGAACCTTCCTAGCTCCAATATCCGGTATTCTGATGGCAGCCGCAACGGCTTCTACGTCGACGGGTGTTATCCTGGCTACAGGATCGTTCGGACAAGCGATTCTGAATATGGGTACGGCACCGCTCGCTGCAGCAGTGATGGTGCATACCGGGGCAACGGTCATTGACTCCTTGCCTCAAGGCAACTACTTCCATGTCACGGCGGACAGCATGAAGATGAGCATCAAGCAACGGATGGGGCTTATTCCTTACGAGGCCATTGTAGGTGGAACAATGACAATTGTTGCAACGTTAATCTACGGATTTCTGTTCTAATATAAGATATGGGGTGAGAAGATGAGAGAGAAAACATTTGTATTGGCACCGGACTCCTTTAAAGAGAGCATGACGGCAAAAGAGGTATGTATCGCGATGGAGCAGGGAATACGCAAGGTCTTCCCGACGGCTAATTATATTCATGTCCCGATGGCAGACGGCGGCGAGGGGACGGTACAGTCGCTTGTTGATGCTTCTGGTGGACAAATTCATTACAAAGAAGTCATGGGCCCCCTTGGACAGACGGTAACGGCCAAGTACGGAATTCTGGGCGACGGCCAGACGGCAGCGATCGAGATGGCCTCCGCGAGCGGCATTCATTTGGTCACGAAGGAAACCAAGAACCCACTCATCACGACGACCTATGGGACAGGGGAATTGATTCGGGAATGTCTGGATCAAGGGATCAACAAGATCATTATCGGGATCGGCGGAAGCGCGACGAACGACGGCGGAACAGGGATGGCGGAGGCGCTTGGTGCAAAATTCCTGGACGAGGAAGGCAATCTTCTTCCGCGCGGCGGGGGCCGTCTGGATAAGCTGGCTAGCATTGATATTTCCTCGCTTGACGAACGTCTCCAGCATGTCGAGATGATCGTAGCTTGTGACGTAACCAATCCGTTATGTGGAGAACATGGCGCGTCGCATGTGTTCGGCCCGCAAAAAGGAGCAACGCCTGACATGGTGCTTCAGCTGGACCGTAACCTTGCGCATTATGCGGAAGTCGTGAAGCAGCAGCTGGACAAAGACGTGCGGGATATCCCAGGCGCCGGCGCTGCAGGCGGTTTGGGCGCAGGATTGTTGATTTTCACCCAAGCTACGCTGCAAAAAGGTATTGAAATTGTGATTGAGTATACCGGCTTGAGAGAGAAGCTTGCCGATGCGGACTATGTGTTCACAGGCGAAGGCGGCATTGACTTCCAGACCAAATTCGGTAAGACCCCTTACGGTGTAGCGAAGGCAGCCAAAGAGGCCGACAAAAAAGTCATTGCGGTAGCGGGGTACATTGGAGAAGGCATTGAAGCGCTCTATACCGAAGGCATTGATGCCGTATTCGGCATTGTTCCTGGGGCGGCTGATTTGGAGAAGCTGTTGTCTGAGGGAGCACAGAACGTAGAGCGGACTTGCGAAAATATCGCGCGAGTTCTTCGATTCAGCGAATGAGAAATGGTATGACAAGAGCAGCGCCTCGAAGGTTTCGTCCGAGGCCGCTGCTCTTTATTTGTATAGAGACAATAATCCATGGGTGAGTTCAAATAGCTGCAGTACATTTCGCGGGTCTTTTCCTGTGATGGAATGGATCCGTTTGAGGCGGTATTGCAGCGTGTTGCGATGAATATTGAGCTCGGCCGCCGTGAGCGAGACGCTGCAATCATGGTTAATAAAGCTCCGCAAGGTCTCCATCATGTCCATCGTATCCTCTAATTTGCTGACAACGTTCAAGTTGTTACTCAGATCCGCATGGCTTAGCTTAACAAGGAAATCGACCTCGTCATAAGCAACGACCCGCGATGGCAGGTTGAGGGCAACCAATACATTCATTGCCGACTTGGCCTGGTAGTAGCTTTCTGCAATGCTGCTCTTCAGATTTCCGATGGCGATTAACGCATCATTCTGATGCTGCAGCATCGTCTGTATGAGTTTATCTGTACTTTTAGCGTTCTGAACCATAATGAGATGGGTGTCTTCTTCCATGACGAATGACGGGTAGAGCAGCAAGCTCTTTGCGGATTCCTCATTCCACGTGAAATTTTTGACATACAGGACTACGGTCTTTAGAAGCAAATCGATCTTATACGTTGAAGCTTCTTTTTTGAGTTTTTGCGAATAGGCCCCCTGGTGTTGAAGCAGCATTTCTAGAAAAGCTTTTTTGCGATTCGCTTCATGAGCCAGGTTTTTTAAGGCGGTACCTTGCTCGATCAGCAGCGCTACCGTTGTTCTTACAATGTTGCAAAAGGGTCTTACTTCATTCGGATTGCCGGTAATCCCTATGACGCCTACGCGTTTGTGGTCGATCACAATGGGCTCGTTGGTTCCTTTCTTCTCAAAGCGGCCATCATCCCATACTTCAATCATTTTTCCCGTGGCCAAAGCTTTTACCGCACCTTGGTGAATCGTGCCTACCCGCCCTTTATTCCCACTGCCGATGATGACGCCTTGGTCATTCATGATATTGATGTTATAGGGGATGTCTTTCATCATTTTATCGACGATGTCTTGTGCCTGTTGCTCGGAAAGCTGGAACAATTCAAGGCCCTCCCTTCCTGATGCTAGTATGGTGCAATATCCTGCTTCTCATATTGTGAAAGTTTGAACTTGTTTGTGCAGATGAACGAGATTTCTTTTATCATATCATAACCAGGATGAGATCTCAGCAGCACCCTACGGCGCAAGCTGGATCGCGCTTCCGACAAATGGTAATATTATCCCATAACGATGATAGGAGGGTCCACCATGTTAGCTGTCATAGAACAAACGGAGGTTGGATATACCGCGCGAATGGAACGTCGTTGGAAGCATAGCGTTCAGAAGGTATGGTCCATGTTGACAGACAATGACATGCTTGCGAAATGGTTCGTCGAGCTTCAGGTCGAGGAGCTGGCTATAGGCGGTCTAATGAAGTTCGATATGCAGAACGGTACGTTCGAGGAGATGAGAATTACCGATCTTACCCTTAATTCTGTCTTGGAATATACATGGGGGGAAGACCAGGTTCGTTTTGAACTTTATCCGGAGCAAGAGGGCTGTCGGTTGGTCTTTCAAGAGAAGATTCATCGGTTAACGGATCATACATCCAGGGATCTTGCCGGCTGGCATGTATGTTTGGATGTGATCAGCGCCTTACTGGATGACAGGACGCTTGAATCGCGCCAGAGTGAATGGAATAGACTGCATCCGCAGTATGTACAGTTGATTGAACGATTGAAGGAAAGGGGATAAACCATGGAAGTGCGGGTAGATCAACAAGGGAGCTCTAGGGTAGCCGTCATTTCAAGTCCGGATATCCTGATCAAGGATGTTCAAGATGCCTTAGATTTGATGTCTACGTTACAATATACCGACAATTGCTATAAGTTTGTCATTTATAAATCCAACATCACGGAGGATTTCTTCGATTTAAGTACGCGGTTGGCGGGGGAAATTCTGCAGAAGTATATCAATTACCAGGTGAAAATTGCGATTGTCGGAGATTTTAAGGGGTACACCAGCAAGAGCTTGAAGGATTTTATCTATGAGTGCAATCAAGGTAAAGATGTGTTTTTCGTGGAAAATGAGCAAGCAGCGCTTGAAGCGCTTCATCGCTCGGCGTAGCCAATGATTTGAAGCAGCGTCAAAGACACCGGTCGGGTCTTTGGCGTTTTTTTGTATGCACCCACTCGCCCCATAATAACTATTGTTCCCCCGTCTTTTTACTCGTATAATAAGCTAATGCGGTAACTAATTAAAGTGAGAAAGCTATTAGATGAGGGGTACATCATGAAACGTATAGCCATTCTGGGCAGCAGCGGCGGAAACTTATTTAATCTCGGGGGGAAAGATCCCGAAAAGTTGATGAGTGAAATTATCTCGCAATGTAAGGGTGCGAATGTAGAGATTGCTGCGGTGCAATTTATTGCAGCCGTAGAATCGATGGATGTAGCGAAGGATCATACAGCGGCGGTTCTCTATCGATGGGATGCAGGCGAGATGCGTCTCACCAAGATGTATGAGGGGCCATTGAAAGAGACGAACCAAGCAGCGATGGTGTTAGACACGGAAATTGCAGGTCAGATCCAAGCCGGTCAGATCGATGGTATCATCGTGATGAGCGCCGATCCTAACCAGGCCAACCAACAAGCTATGATAGCGGCGGTTGAGAAGCGGATTCCTGTCGTAGGGACCGGGGGAACATCCATGGCATTGATCAGTTCCAAGGGAGCGAATGTGATCGCTACCTCCGGGACGACAGGAACGACGAATCGGACAAGAGCCGTATCCTTCATGACTTCTTTGTGCAAATATTGGGGGATCAAATATCATCCTGTCCTTGGAGATACGTCCACCCAACATGCATCCGTGTCTTCCAATCCGTGGCGGAAGATCAATCTGAAAGGGATTATGCAGGCTTCGCTGCCAGGTTTTATAGCCATGGCGATTGTGCTCGCCATAAGCCAAATCCCCGCGTTAAAAGGGCTAAGCGAAGTATTCGATCTCATGCTCAAGGCATTGCCGGTTGTTCTTGCGGTCATTGCCGCGAAGCAAATCTCCGACTTGGATGAAGTATCGATCGTTGCAGGTGTCATTGCAGGAACCTTATCGATCAATGGCGGCATTATTGGCGGTATTATTGGCGGGATTGGTGCTGGTCTTCTGGTTCAGTACTTGTTCGTAAAATGTGTACAGTGGCGTTTCCCTATGACGACGGTCAATATCGTGGCTGGTGGATTCGCAGGTCTGATCTCGGGACTCATCATGTATTATTTGATCGCTCCATTTGCCTTGCAAGCCGGAGAGTTGATGAAGTATTTGATTAACGAGGCGATCTCTTTCAATCCGATCGTAGCCGGCGTTGTGGCAGGGCTGTTGATTTGGCCAGCGATCTTGGGAGGCGTCTATCATGCCGCAATTCTGCCGATCGTATTGCTTGAAATGGAGAAGACGGGCAATAGTTTCTTGGGTGCGGTAGACATGGTAGGTTTGGTTATGGTATCTGCCGGTATTACCTTAGCGAATATCATTGCGCCAAGAGATAAAGGGGAAGCGGCGGTCGCGACTCCGGGATTTCTGATCAATATGGGCTTCGGTACGTTCGTAGAGGCGGCGTATCCATTTATGTTCTCGAACAAAATGGTATTTGCGGGAGCGATCTTGGCCGGGGGTGTAGGAGGCGGACTCGTGGGCGTGTTCAACGTTCGAGGTACCGCGTACGTTCCTTCGTTCATGGGGCCTTTGCTATCCAATAACGTGATGGGGTTCACGATCGCCATGGCGGTCGCGTTATTACTCTCATTGGTCATTACTTTGGTGGCGAACAAGGCTGTCCGAAACAAGAAGAACCTGGAACCCACCACCCAGGTTGAACAATCTGCATAACATCTACTAGGCCAACCTTATCTGGATAAAATATAAAGCCCGCTTAGCTAATGGTATAGCTAATACGGGCTTTTTGTTGTGTCGAGGATCTAACTGTTTTTTAAGCACCTTCGTTAATCGATGCAGCCCAGCTTTCGTGGCGCGGTTTTCTCCAGGAGAATAACTTCGGAGCCTCTGGGAGATGAATAAAGGGGAATTGTTAACGCATACCGGATATAGAAAGAAGCGAGCGATGATGAAAATCGTACTTATTCGCCACGGGCAGAGCGTGTGGAATCTAGAGAATCGATTCACGGGATGGACAGACGTAGATTTATCGGACAATGGATTGGAAGAAGCAAGGCAAGCAGGAATGATCCTGAAGCAGAACGGATTTTCATTTGATGCTGCGTATACATCTGTGCTCAAACGGGCAATTCGTACGTTATGGATTGTTCTGCATGAAATGGACTTGATGTGGATACCCGTCTATAAATCCTGGTGCCTGAATGAGAGACATTATGGTGCGCTCCAAGGTTTGAACAAAGACGACACAGCCAAGAAATACGGTGAGGATCAAGTGCATCAATGGAGAAGGTCCGCCGATATCAGGCCCCCTGCGTTGGAGAAGAGTGATCCAAGGTACGAGGCCTCCCATCCTAAATATAAGGCGTTAAAAGAAGGGCAGTTTCCTCTCACAGAGAGTCTGGAAGATACCGAGCGAAGAGTGTTGAAGTATTGGAATGAAGCGATCGCACCTGCGATTCGAAAAGACCAAAAATTGATGATATCCGCCCATGGGAATACGATCCGTGCCTTAGTTCAATATCTGGACAATATCCCTTCCAACGGCATCGTGAATCTAAATATTCCGACGGGAGTTCCGCTGGTATACGAATTAGATGAAAATCTGAAGCCGGTCCGACACTACTATCTAGGCATGGAGGGCGAATTGGAGCCCGGTGTTATTCCTCATCACTTCTAGATAAAGGAATATTTCTCCTATTATGGGGACAATCTACGATGTAGCTATCATATCATTGTAAGTTGTGAGGGGGCAGGGTCGTGGGTTTTTTCAAAGAAATGTTGAATAATAATCGAAGAAAGAGCAGACCTATGCCCGGAAAGTCTACATTGACGCCCCGACCGGTATTTCCTACAGTGCAGGAGAATATTCAATATTTGAAAGAAGCGCTGTTTCATACAGATGATTTAGTACGCCAAAAGGTATCGATCCCAGGGTATACGAGCGAGTTCCTCTTTATGTACACCATGTGCGACCAGAGTAAAATTCGTGAGGAAATATTCAAGCCGATTTTGGAAAATAAAGACGGAGATTTAGAAGGAATTCTAATCTCGATGCGAGCGAACAAGCATGATGATCTTGAGAAAGTGATTGATTTGGTAGTTAAAGGAAATGCCGTGCTATTTATCGAGGGTATGGAAGATTGCTTTGTTATTGAGGTAGGATCGAGTCATGTCCGAAATGTCACCGAACCGAACAATGAGAAGGTTGTGGAGGGCTCACACGAAGGTTTTGTGGAAAGTGTCAGTATAAATCTACAGCTCGTTCGTAAACATATCGAGAATCGAAATTTAGTAGTGAAGCGGTATAAGCTTGGGAATGAAACAAAAATTGAAGCGGTAATTGTCTATTTGCAGAATCTGGCCAATCCCGAGCTTATCGAAGAAGTCGATCGCAGGATACAGAATATTGATGCGGATAATATCTCATCTTCCGAATTTATCGAAGAATATATTGAAGACAAAACGTTCTCGCCCTTTCCTCAGCTGCTGCATACAGAGAGACCGGATCGAGTCATAGGGAATTTACTGGAAGGCAGAGTGGCATTGTTAGCCGAAGGTAGTCCTACGGCCTTAATTATGCCTGTGACCTTCTTTGCCTTTTATCAATCGCCCGATGATTATAGTTTTCGGTCTCTGCAAGGGTCATTTATTCGATTCATCCGGGTATGCAGCTTTGTCTTCGCGATCGCTCTACCGGCTTATTATATTGCGGTGGTTTCTTTCCATTATGAAGTGATTCCGGAGGATTTACTGCTGCCCATTAAAAGCAGCATTGAGAACATTCCGTTCCAGCCGATTCTTGAGGCGCTGTTTATGGAGCTGACGATTGAATTGCTTCGTGAAGCTGGCATCCGCCTCCCTGGGCCTGTGGGACAAACAATTGGGATCGTCGGCGGTCTCGTCATCGGGGATGCGGTTGTCAAGGCGGGTCTAGTTTCGAACACTATGATCATTGTTGTCGCCTTAACGGCGATTGCTTCTTTCGTTGTACCTTCCCATGAGATGAGTGCATCGGTCCGAATGCTGCGCTTTCCTATTATGGTTGCCGCATCGCTATTCGGATTTATTGGAATTGTCTACAGCTTAATGATCATTCTGATTCATTTATGTTCATTAGAATCGTTCGGTACGCCTTATTTGGCTCCTATCGCTCCGTTCCGATGGAAGGATTTGAAGGATACGATCATTCGAATGCCACAGTGGGCATTAAGACAACGTTCGCAAGATCCAGCTCCTCAAAAACTAAATCAGCAGTCACAACCCGTGGAGGAAGAGAGAAGCGATGATTAATGTGAGGGATCAAATTACACCGGGACAGCTCGCATTTTTGGTCGTCCAGACTCAAATTGGAGTGGGGCTGTTAATGCTGCCTTCCCAAGTGCATACCGCAGCCCAAGGGGACGCGTGGATCTCCGTCCTTATCGCCGGATTATTGGTTCAATTTTTCATTGTTGTCCTATGGTGTTTAGGCAGGAGATTTCCTTCGCTTACATTGTATGATTATTTGCCGGCACTATTAGGAAGATATATAGGAAAACTTGTCCACCTCGTATATGCGGCTTACTTCATACTCGTGTCAAGCTACATCATTATTAACTTTGCTAAAACAATCCGAGACTGGGTGTTGATTGAGACGCCCCAATGGATCGTTATAGGGATGATGACGAGCGTATGTATCTATTTGGTCCGTGAGAGTTTGCGAACGATTGCCCGTTTTTTTGTTCTTGTATTTTTCTGTAACATCGCGTTGATCATTATCGTTTCTTGTGCGTATCTTCACGTTAATTTTCTATATATATTGCCAGTGGGACAGGCAGGAATATGGAAAATTACGAAGGGCGTGCACGAAACCATGGCCGCTTTAGCGGGGTATGAAATTCTATTAATTTGTTATCCCTTCGTGAAGGGAGGCAGCGTTGCGAAAATCAAGGCAGTCGTCTTTGCGAATATTTTCTCCACATTGTTATATGCCTTTGCGGTCTTTACTAGTCTTATCGTATTCAGTCCTCAGGAGTTGAAACTGCTGCCCCAACCTCTACTGTACATGGTCAAGGCGTTAGGCTTTAAATTGTTCGAGCGGTTAGACCTCTATTTTCTCTCCCTGTGGATGGTTGTAGCAACCACTTCGGCGATAGGTTATTTTTTCATGGCTTCCAAGGGAGTCGCCAATCTCTTTCGGCAACAGAGTAATCATCGCAAGGCAGTGCCTTATACGGCGGCGCTCGTATTTATCATTGCGCTGATCATTCAAGATCCGCTCCTCATTGATACGATAGGGAAAATTTTATCTATCACAGGTTATGTGTTTATAATTGGGATTCCCTTCGTTCTATTAATGATTTCCGTTCTGTTCAACATACATGAAGCAAGGGGGAGACCGAGGTGAGAACGGGGTTAATCTTATTCGCAACCTGCTTCCTAGCAGCAACGCTTCTATCGGGTTGTTGGGACCAACAACTGTTGAAGGACATCAGAATTGTAGATGCCAGCGGCTTAGACCTGGATCCGGAAGGGAAGCTTCAAGCTACCTCCTCGGTACTCGAAGTGAGCGGTTCGCAATCCGGAAATAAGAGTTTGGACGAAATCCAAACGGGGAAGGGAAATACAACCAGACAATTGCGGGATATTCTTGACCGTAAGATATCCGGTATATACTCGGCTTCCAAGCTTCGTGTCACTCTAATGGGAGAGGCTCTAGCGAGACAAGGTATTTATCCGTATCTCGATGTATACTACCGTGATCCCAGCAGCGCTTTGAATGCGAGGATTGCTGTCGTTGAGGGTACAGCACATGATATCCTCACTTTCAAAAAACCAGGAACAAAACTCGTCGGCGAGTATTTTAACAAGCTAATCAGTAGCGCGGAGCGTAGAACGATTATTCCAGCGGTTAACCTTCAACTTATCTGTCCACCCATGTTGGATCCAGGTGATGCTTTTGCTCTCCCCTATATTTCTAAAGATACGACAAGTCCTTCGATTTACGGGATAGCATTATTTAGTGGGGATAAAATGACAGGTACCTTAAAATCGGAAGATTCCATGTTATACCTATTGATGGCGGATAAATTAGCCAAGACTGCCAGTGTGACGCTTAAAATAAATGAGGAGGGAAGTCAGAACCCGGAGAAATATATCGCGATAGACATTCAAAAATTAAAGCGGAAGTTGAAAGTAAACGTTCAAAACAACCGAAATATTAAAGTGACGCTCGATCTGAAATTAAAAATAGCTGTCGTTGAATACGCAAAGGATCACTTAAATGATAAGCGAAATCTCACCCAGTTGGATAAGAAGCTATCGGAAGAACTGACGAGAAGAGCGCAAGTGATTACGCAGAAAATGCTGCAGGCCAAGCATGACGGGTTTGGAATCGGTCGAAGAGTGATGGCTTACTATCCGAATACATGGAAAAAACTGCATTGGTTAGAGGATTACCCGAAGGTGGAGTTTGTTCCTAAAGTGACGGTTAAGATTGTTAAACACGGAATAATGAACTAAATAAAGCGAGGGAATAACCTAATCTTTTCTCATCGTATTCACAGAATGCGATGCTACACTCATGGCATCAGCTTAGAAATCCGCCTAGCCATGAAAGAGAGGAGAAATGAAGCATGAATAGCGAAAAATCAATCCATTCTGACAACGATTTGTATGTTCAGCAAAATGGACGGCAGATGTTGAACAAGGTACCAGAGGTCATGATTTTCTTCTGGATCATTAAGATTATGGCAACGACGGTGGGTGAGACGGCAGCCGATTTCCTGAACATGAATTTGGGCTTAGGCTTGACCAATACGACCCTTGTCATGAGTATCTTCTTGGTCATTATGCTATTCGTTCAGTTCAGAGCGAGAAAGTATGTGCCTTGGATCTACTGGCTCACGGTCGTACTTATCAGCGTTGTTGGCACATTGGTCACGGATAACCTCACAGATAACTTCGGAGTTCCTTTGGGAATAACGACCGTCATCTTTTCAGTCGCGCTGATGTTGGTATTTTTGGCCTGGTTTGCGAGTGAGCATACACTCTCCATCCACTCCATTTACACCACCAAGCGGGAAGTTTTCTATTGGCTGACGATTCTGTTCACCTTTGCCTTGGGGACTGCAGCCGGGGACCTTATAGCAGAGGGCTTGAATTTGGGTTACTGGTTGTCAGCGCTGATGTTCGCGGGACTAATCGCCTTGGTGACCATTGCACATTACTACTTTAAGTTAGGTGCTGTGCCGGCCTTTTGGATTGCTTATATTTTGACTCGTCCATTCGGTGCTTCTCTCGGCGACTATTTATCACAACCTCGTGATGAGGGTGGGCTTGCGTTGGGAACGGTAGGAACGAGTGCAATCTTCCTCGTTACGATTCTATGCTTGGTGATTTACTTGACCAAGACAAAAAGAGACGAGATATCGCTGTCCCATTTAACGGAGAAGTAGATATTTTATAAAATCATTCGAAAAAGCTTAGAGCAGAATGGCTCTAGGCTTTTTCGTGCATATGTGCTAGAGAAACGGTTCATGTGATAAATTAGAGGAATAATCATCGTTACGAATACCAGAATAGTACCAAACAACGAATAAAGGAGTAAACGAATATGAAATATCGTCGACTAGGAAGAAGCGGGTTAGAAGTATCAGCATTAGGATTAGGTACGAATGCATTCGGGAAACGTGCGGATCAAGAAACATCCACGCGGATCATTCATTTTGCCTTGGACCAAGGCATTAATTTCGTGGATACGGCCAATATTTACGCGGGTACGGAATCGGAAAGGATTATTGGAGAGGCGCTGGCGGGAAAGCGTCATCACGTGGTACTAGCTACAAAAGCCGGATTAGTAACGGGACAAGGTCCGAATGCCATGGGTTCATCGCGGTATCATCTTCAACAAGAATTGGAGAGCAGTCTTCGACGCTTAAAAACCGATTATATCGACCTCTACCAGATCCATACCTTCGACCCGTATACACCGATTGAAGAGACATTACGTACTTTAGATGATATGGTCCGTGCCGGAAAGGTTCGCTATATTGGCGCATCCAACTATGCCGCATGGGAACTGATGAAGGCGTTGGGAATCAGTGAACAGAAAGGATTTCCCCGTTATATCTCTACGCAAGTTAGTTATTCACTCGGAGATCGGACACCAGAGCAGGAACTCGTCCCGATGTGTGTAGATCAGGGCGTAGGAATTATACCGTATTTTCCACTGGCTGGCGGTATTCTAAGCGGGAAATATACGTTGACAGAGGGGGCGCCTGCCGATTCCAGGGCCGTGACGGACCCTAATTTCAACAAATTCCTGAATTCTAGCCGGATTACACTAGGACAGCAAGTAAGTAAGCTCGCTGCTGATCGAGGAAGCAGCCCTAGTGCGCTTTCCTTAGCATGGCTTATGCATAAACCCGCTGTCTCGACCGTCATTGTGGGTGCCACAAGAGTGGAACAATTGCAAGATAATTTGAAAAGCGTAGCTTTAGACATGGATGCAGAAGTGAGCGAGTCATTGGACGAAATTAGCGATTCGTTCCGCCATGGAGAGCCTTTTGCGGCTTACCGATTACCTTCGAATGCCTAGTTAGCCCTCGCCGGTTCGCATTCATGTATTTTTATAAATAGGTTCGCTTATGCTGTCACAAGATGGCATCCTTCCTCGTTTCATGTGCAAACGAAGAATGGAGTGATTGTCATGAACGAACTTACATGTGTCATTATTGGTGGAGGATACGCGGGCATAAATGCTGTAAAAGCGATTCGCAAATCATGTCAGGGGGAAATGAGCAGCCGAACGCTCCGGGTCATTCTTATCGATAAGAACCCCTACCATCTGCGTAAAGTATTACTTTTTAAGCTTGCGGTCGGACAAGAGGATATTACGATCCCTTTGAATCAATTGTTTCCTGAAGGGGTTGAATTCGTTCAAGCTACCGTAACAAATATTGCAGCTAAGGAACGAAAAGTGCTATATCGGGATCCAGCAGGCACGGAGTTCGCCATGAATTACGATATTCTCGTCGTGGCAGCAGGCAGTGTCGTAAGGCAGCCAGATCCCTCGCAGGGCGGCCTTGCATTGGACAGTCAGGACGCTGCGAGGAACATCCGTGACATATGGATGGCGAACTTAAGAAAAGCGGTTCAAACGAAAAATGCGCAAGAGCGCCAGCGATACATGACCATAGCCGTTGCAGGAGCCGGTATTAGCGGTATCGAGACCTCTGCGGAATTGGCTTATGTCGTTCGTGCGGAAGCAGAAAAGCTCGGGTTAGACCCGGGTGCTGTGAAAATATATCTATTGAATGCGCAGGATAGACTTTTCAAGGAAGGTCCGGCCAAGGTAGGGATGAAATTAGAACGTTCTCTCGCTGACTTTGGAGTAACTTCCTTACATGGATGCAAGGGATTGCAGGAGACCGAGGGAAGGCTGATCCTGTCGAACGGACAGACGCTATCCGTCGGCTTATGTATATGGACTTTGGGGCTTGTACCCCATCCCATGCTGCGAAGCGTCGGATTACCACTCACGGAAGAAGGATATGTTATCGTCGATGCAAGCTATCGGGTTCAAGGTGCGCCAGGCGTGTACGCTATCGGAGATTGCGCGCAGATCGTTGATCCGGTAACTGGTCGAACGGATGGCAAGACGTGTAAAGAAGGTAATGCGCAAGCCGATCGACTTGGCAAAGTTATTCTAGCGGATGTGGAGGGGCATACGGCGCCCTCGCATAAGCCATTTACGGATTTTTTCTGTATTGGCTTAGGTCCTGGGCAGGGAATGGTATGGACTCGTCAGTGGGGTCTGGATATTGTTCTTACAGGGAAATTGGGTTGGAAAATTAGGAAATACACGTGGGATGTGGCCAGTTTGCTGAAATAACTCCAAATGAATGGCAAAATGACAGGAAGTGATCCAATGCAGGACCTATACGAGCAGTATAAAAGGCTGTTGTTTACGCTTGCCTATCAAATGACGGGTTCGGCTTCTGATGCGGAGGATGTTGTACAGGATGTGTTCTTGAAACTGTACGATGTTAACCCGGAACGTCTAGTCGAGCCCAAAGCATATTTGTGCAAAATGGTAACGAATCGTTGTCTCGATGTGCTCAAATCAGCACGAAAACGGCGGGAACAGTATTTCGGTCCCTGGCTTCCTGAGCCCATCCGTACCTCAGAAGACGATTCGTTCGAATCCGTCGTTCGCGGCGAATTGTTGTCCTATGCGATGCTCGTGCTGTTAGATCGGCTATCCCCCGCGGAACGAGCGGTGTTCGTTCTTCGTGAGGCACTCTGCTTCGAGTACCCCATGATTGCCGAACTTGTTGGTAAAAGCGAAGCGAATTGCCGCAAGCTGATCAGCCGCGCGCGAGGGAAAATGGGCATTTCGCCCGACGAACCCATCCATGCCGAGGCAGCAAGCGAAGAGTGGGTTGGCCGGTTCCTGTCTGCGCTTGAGCAGGGCAATGTAGATACGGTGATATCTTTGCTTGGCGAAGATGTCGTGCTGGTATCTGACGGGGGAGGCAAAGTATCCGCAGCTGCGCATCCTATTGAAACACGGGATCATGTCGTCCGATTCCTTCTTGGAGTCATACGTAAAGCTCGTCAGGACGAAGAAGGTCTACAAGTGGAGATCGCTCAGGTTAATGGTCAAACGGGACTTGTTATTCGTTCAGAAGGGGGAATCTTAACCATTGTTCTCCTTCATGTCGAAAAGAATCTGATCCAGAACCTTTACTTTGTTAGGAACCCGGATAAGTTGACGCTTTTTCATGAATAAAGATCTATCCCTACAGCTCATCATGTGGACAGCAAACAGCCCCGCTTCTACAAGAAGAGAAGCCGGGGCTGTTCGTATTTTGATGATATCTATACCATTATGCTGCATGGCGTTTCCGTTCCGAGAGATAGCTTGCCACACCGATGGCGAGACCTAGACCTACGAGTACGGCACCGACCCACGGTAGAGACGTAATCGAGAGGTGCGTAATAACCCATCCGCCAATGAAAGCTCCTGCCGCGTTCCCGAGGTTGCCTGCGGAATGACTCGAAGTCGAGGCCAGTGCAGGAGCATCCTGCGCCAGACTCATGACGCGTACCTGAAGACCTGGCATCACGGCGAAGGAAGCTGCTCCCCACAGGAAGATGGTAATGACGGAAGCAACCGGACTGTGTACGGTGAATGTAAATAGCGTGAGGATCACACAGATCGTGAAGTAAAGCCCTAGAATGGAAGGCATGAGCTTCCAGTCGGCGAGCTTCCCGCCAATGATGTTACCGATGGTTACGCCGCAGCCGAAGAGAACCAGAATCCAAGTCACGCTGTGCTCCGCATACCCCGTAACCTGTTGCAGCAAAGGAGCAATGTACGTAAATACCGCGAATAACCCCGCATTTCCTAACGCTCCAATAAGCAGATATAACATGAGCTTCGGTGAAGCTAACGCCTTGATTTGCTGTGTCATGCTTGTCGGCAGTTCCTGCCGAAGCTTCGGAATGAACGCGAAGATTCCGATCAAAGCCAGCACGCCCATGATGGCAATCACGCCGAATGAAGCCCGCCAACCTAAATGTTGTCCGATGAACGTCCCCATCGGAACCCCGATAATATTTGCAATCGTTAACCCGGCCATCATGATGGACACGGCGCCGGCACGTTTGTCCGGGCGTACGAGATTGGAAGCAATAACCGCACCGACACCGAAGAACGTTCCGTGTGTTAAGGCTGTAATCATACGTGCAACCATCAGAACGGCGTAATTTGGTGCAAATACAGAAATACCATTACCGAGAATGAAGAGCACCATGAGCAGACACAACAGTTTCTTTTGCGGAATCTTGTGGGTAAGGATGGTCAGAATGGGTGCGCCGACAGCGACGCCAAGTGCGTACATGGTAATGAGCTGCCCTGCCGTCGAAATGCTGACGTGCAAATCATCCGCTACATTCGGGAGAAGACCCATGATGACGAATTCCGTCATGCCAATAGCAAACGCCCCTACGGTAAGCGACAAAATGGAGATAGGAAACGGTTCTTTGACAGCCTTTTTCCTCGAAATACTGTGAGATAAATCCATGCTGTGAATGACAACCTTTCTATGGCATAAAGTGATACGATAAACTTGTAAGTACAAGTTGCTTGAATTGGAGACCTGCTTTATATTATTTCGTTTTCAGAAAATATTTTCAAGATAATTATTTGATAGGTATTGATATGGATGAGGTATATGCATAAAATTACCATATGATGGTATATTTAGTATCATGGTTTTTTCATGATGCAAGTGATCAAATATCAAAGGATGAGGGAAGTCTTTATGATGAAGCTCTGGACGGAAGGGATTATCTACTATCAAGGCTATCAGCTGGGCATGACATACCATCCTGAAGATACGGTCTACGAGGATCACGAAGATCTTAGGACCTACCGTATTCTCTTGATCAAAGAGGGGACTGGGGTATTGCAGCTAAAGGATCGTCTGTACCCGATTATGGCCCCGGGGGTATATTGTTTCAATGACCGGGAGCATGTACGCTTTATGGCAGGGGCATCGTTCAAGGTGAAGTACTTACGGTTCCAACCGAGCGTATTGAATACCCGGCTTGGTCATTTGCTTCAGGGTTTACAGGAAGGTCTTACTACAGATTACCAAGATCTATGGGTGATGGAACCTTTCATCGATCGCACGGAATCCTATTACGGAGGGATGCCGCTAGATCCCTCCGTTGCGAAGCGTGCGGAAGAATTAATCGAGCACATCGGGAAGAATCTCACATTACAGCCAGATTGCTACTGGCCATGCCGCAGCCGCTCCTATCTCATGGAACTGCTGTTTCTTATTCGTCAGGTTTATCAAGAGATGGATTTGTCTCCCCACCCGATCCCCCATGTCGTTCCAGAATCGATAAAGCCTGTCATCGCCTATCTGCATACATACTACAAAGATAAAATTAAGCTCGAGCATTTAACTGGATTATTTCATGTGAACAAGACCACGCTCAATGAATCTTTCAAAAAATCAACCGGCTATTCTGTCATCTCTTATCTGAACCACATTCGTATGCGCATGGCGGATGCGATGCTTCGCAATACCACATTGCCAACAACCGAGATTATGGAGATGATCGGAATTCACGATGATGCGCATTTCATCAGGAACTTTCGTAAGCATTCGGGGTATTCACCAGCGGAATACCGTAATAAATATTGTTGGATGCTGCACAAATCGTTATAAAACAGCGCTCCGATGCGGAGCGTTTTTTGATGTCGAAAAGCTTATATTAAAATGTTGTCAATATGCAGGAATACACTGCGGATATTCAGTACCCTCACCATCCATGTCCTGATACGATTCCAATAGAGCAATTCGATGAAATCAAAAAGAGGAGATGTATGTATGAAATGGATGAAAACGGTATGTGCTGTAGTGTTTAGTTTCTCGTTATGGCAGTCTGCTGCGATAGCAGCTCCACAACAGGCTCACGTGTCTTCGACCACGTTGAAAGCCGTCTTTTATAGCGAGTCTCTGCAGAAAGAAATGAATGTAAATGTGTATTTGCCGCCGAACTATGATGCGCAAGATAAGTATCCTGTCCTCTATGTGCTGCATTCCTACAAACTTAATGAAGATCATTGGTTCAAAGCACTTAACATCACGAAGAAAGCGGATGAACTGATCACGAGTGGAAAAATCGAGCCCATGATTATCGTAGCGCCAAAAATAGATAACAGCTTTGGGGTCAATTCAGCAGATCATACCGGGTATGTAGACGGAAGCGGCAAACCCGGGGACGAAGGCGTTTTAAACGCTGGCAAATACGAAGACTACATCACAAAAGACGTGATTTCCTACGTAGATAGTCACTTCAACACGATTAAGTCACGAAATAGCCGATATATCGGAGGGACTTCTATGGGTGGATTTGCTGCATTGCATATCGCCTTACGTCATCCGAATTTATACAGCAAGGTGGGAGGACATTCACCGGCCTTGTTTGTCGGCAAAATGTGGGATGTGCTGGAGAAAATGATATATCCAACGAGCACAGTTAGACAAGAAAATGATCCGCTCGCCCTCGCAGCAAGTCAGAAATTAAATAAATTGAACATTTATCTGGATTGCGGCGACCAAGACGATTTTAAAGAAGGAACCAAGAAATTAAGCGATATTCTTCAAGCTCAGAAAACCAAATCCTTTGAGTTCCATACCACGCCGGGCGGGAAACATGACGATGCTTATTGGAGCAGTCAAGTCGAGAACTACCTCCTGTTCTATGGAGGATTCGATCGCGAGTAAAATCGGAAAAAATGCTTGAAATGACCTGCCTTGTGCAGGTTTTTTTGCGTAGATCAAGATGCGGGAGGAGACATTGGGATGCTAGTTCATGACAAATAGACGTGAATATGATAATATACATACCAACGTTCGGTATGTAAAGGAGAAAGACCTATGGCTAGAAATAAATATCCAGAACAAACCGTAGAGCACATTCTGTCGGTTTCAGCGAAGCTTTTTATCGAGAAAGGCTTCGATAAGACGAGTATACAAGACATTATTCAGGAGCTAGGCATGTCCAAGGGAGCTGTGTACCATCACTTTAAATCCAAAGATGAGATCTTGGGGGCTGTGATGCGAAGACATTTCGACCGGGCTGCGCAAATGCTGGACGAACTCGTAGCGTATACCCAAGCAGCGAATGCGAGGGAGAAGCTTGTCCGCATTTTGGAACACAGCATTGCAGACCCTGAAGCCCATGCGATGGATCGAATCCTAAGCGCACAGATCAAAAATCCGCAATTCGTGGTCGCTGGCATTCAAGGCGGTGTGAATAAGGATGCCGCGATCATTGCACAAATCATGATGGAGGGCCGAGAGGACGGATCCATACATACGGACTACCCGGTGGAATGCGCGGAGGTGTTCATGATGCTCGTGAATATCTGGGCGAATCCGATCTTATTCGAGCGTACGCTTCCAGAGACGAGCCGCCGCTTAACGTTTTTACAACACATGATGAAGCAGCTGGGTGTAGATATTGTCAGTGATGCATTGATTCAACAAATCATAGACCGACATACGGAAATGGGCGGCTATCAGTAGCAGAGGTCATGGAATAAAGGGGGAGTGATAATCATGTTGGAGAGCCGTACGATACGAAAAACGCAACATTTTCAGGATACCATTTCAAATATTTCATTAGCATGGCTGACGGGTGATATTCAGATTATAAAAAGCGATACGGACGAGATCAAAATCATTCAGTACGCCAACCAGGGATTCTCGGAAAACAAACTATTCGACGCACGAGTAGAGAACGGAACGTTAAACATTCTAGATGGACGGAAACGCAAACTGTCGTTCGGGATTCACGTTCATCGAACCCTATTGGAGCTTCACCTTCCGGCTCAATCCTTTCAATCGTTCTCGATACAGGGCACAGGCAGTCATATCACGATACAGGATATTCAAGTTACGGATTGCAACTGCCATATCACCTCCGGCGTAGTTAATTGTTCGGGTACGATCACAGATCTTAAGGTAAGAGCGATAGGCAGCCATATCCTGGGCGAGCAACTGTCGGTACAGAAGGTTCGCCTTCAAGCTACTTCCTCGAAAATAGATCTCTCGGGCATGTTCTCGGTGGTTGATACCCAGATTACGGGTAGAAGTATGCGGATAGAATCATCCTCGATGATTCGGCGGCTTCACTCTGTATCAACGGGAGCCAGCGTGAACGTGGTTATTCCGGAAAATGACGGGTTTACCCTCCAATATAAGCAGGGAAGCGGGCAGATGAAGAGCGAATTTCCCCTTGTCACACAAGGGAATACGCATCGCTATAAGAACGGAGAGAGCAAAGAGAGCACTCTTAAAGCGGAGGTTCGGGGCGGGAAATTTACACTTTTGAAAAGTTGAAAAATGAGATGTCCAAAGTAGAAGTCCAAAGTAGATAGAAAAGTTGAAAAGGACATCATGGACTAGTGGAATAGGCCCTGCAGCACCGCCGCCATAGAAATATGCACTGCAGCACACATCGCAATAGAAATAAGCCTTGCAGCACATGCCGCTATACTGGATTTATCCAAGACAGCAGGCCAGTTCGGCTCCTATTCAACCCCTATATTGGACAAATGTAAGATAGAACCCTAAAAACCCACTGATTTAAGTAGAAATGTAGTTTTTGGTTGGATATATCCAATATAGCCCTGTCTGAAGGCATTATTTATCGAGAGTTAGTGGATAAATCCAATATAGATACCCAATGTGAAGTCCAGAGTAGGAATCCAGAGCAGAAAATCCAGAGTAGGAATCCAGAGCAGAAAATCCAGAGTAGGAATAGAATCCAGAGCAGAAATCTAGAGTACATATCCAAAGTAGATATCCTATGTGGTATTCAAAGTAGATATCCAATATAGGGTATAGAAATCCATGGCTGCGGCGTATTTTTTTACATTTAGTGAACCTTTTTTGCGGGTAGGAACCAATATCTAGTGTAATTCCTGAATGGAGGCCGGCCCCCAATGAATGAACAAGATTTGCGACCTTGGCTCATCCGGATGAGTCAGGGCGAGGAGGAAGCGTTGCACGTTGTGTTCGAGGCAACACGTGCGCATACGTACAGGATGGTCTATTTTCTAGCTGCAAATAAGCAAGATACCGATGACATCGTGAGTGAAGTGTACATGGAATTGATTCGCTGTATGTCCAAATACAATCAGGAGCAGCCCTTCATGCCATGGTTCAACGGGATCATTGTCCGCCAGGTACGCAACTGGAAGCGTCGGATTTGGAGAAGCCTTCGCCTCATGGAGCGGGTCAAGTCGGCGGAACAGCTTGTGGCATCTCCGTATATGGAAGATCCTTTTGATGGGATTCATGGCGGGCAGGAGCTGCTGCCGCTGGTGAATCATTTATCCCAGAAGCTCAGAGAAGTCATTGTCCTTCGGTATTATCAAGATTACACCTTAGAAGCAATTGCTCAACTTTTAAATATTCCCTTGGGTACGGTGAAGTCCAGACATCGTCTGGCGCTTGAAAAATTGCGGCACCATGTGTCGCACACCATGAAGGAAAGAGGGGAGTCTACCTATGTCCATTGAAGAGAAGCTAAGACAGGAGTATTTGCAGGAATCCAGACGCTTAGAGACCTTCCCCTCCCTCGACAGACATGTTCTGGACATCTACCGCAAGGAGATGAAGAAGAATAGAGGGATGGTCGATATGGCACGTAGGACGAAACTGCCGAAAATTGCTGCGGTATTGCTTATCGTAGGTTTGCTCTCCGGGTTTGCTTATGTAGGGGGAAAGCTGCTGTTCCAAGAGAATCAGGGCCCTTGGCGAGTAGAAGCCCGAACAAGCGGGGACAATTTCACATTACAGCATATTTCAGCGGAACAAATTCGAAGCAAAATGGCCGAAGTGAAATCAACGTTGGCTGCCGGGGAAGCTGCGGTCATTTATTTCGCGGACTTGGAGAAAGAGGCTAATCCTTTGCTTCGCCAGGTTCCAATGGTTGGGGTGAGTCAACCAGAATTGGTAAGCGATTGGAATCAATGGCAGGGACGGTTGCAGGAGCACGATATTTCCGTTCCTGTCCCCCAAGTTATCGCGGGTCAGTTTACCTTTGAGGCAGGTCAATTGGGCAGCCCATTGGTGGGAGATTTGGATAAGGAAGGACTACGTATGCTGGATCAATTGAAACAGGAAAGCCAGGATACCGGGAACAGCATCGTATGGCAAAAAGTTCAGGGGTATAATCCAGTACTCGAAACCTACTCCTACACCTATCATTCAGAAGCCGGTGAACGACTATTTGTTACACTTGTTGAAGCACCTGCGGAGAAAATCTCGATGAAATTGACGCTTCCGGATTCAACAGCCTATGAGGAAGTGAGCATTCATGGCGTGAAAGCTCATTACACGAGCCATTCCCAGATGTTCTATAGCGAATCGAACCAATACCAGGAGCTATTCTGGACGCAGACGTACGGGGAGCATAGTTATATGGTGAAGGTAGGTTCAGATTCTCCGAACATCACCAAAGCACAACTCATTCAAGCCGCGGAAAGTATACAATAAAGGCAAAGCGTAAGCCAAAGCCAAAGCCAAAGCCAAAGCCAAAGAGCACCGGGCCAGTACCGGTGCTCTTTGCTTTGTATAGTCGATTATGCCTCTAACTTAAACTTTCTAATCTCCGTCTCTAAATCATGGGCCATATCACGAAGCACCGTAGCCGAACCTGAAATCTCCTGCATCATGGCTAGTTGCTCTTCGGAGGATGCCGCGACATTTTGGGAATTCTGTGAAGCATTTCGACCGATTCTTGCTAGTTCATCGAGGGAAGCGGCAACCTGTTCACTGCCAGCGGACATCTGCTCTGCTGCAGCCGATACCTCATATACTTGCTCATTGACGCTTTGCAGGGCACCTACGATATCCTGGAATGTTTGTCCCGCCAGATGAACGGCTTTTGCGCCTTGGGTGACTTGAACCATACTGGTATTCATTGCGGTTGAAGCGTTATCGACATTCTCCACAATCCCATGTAACAGCTCTGAAATCTGCTGTGAAGAATGATGGGATAATTCCGCCAGCTTCCGTACTTCATTCGCGACAACGGCAAATCCTTTGCCATGCTCACCAACTCTAGCTGCTTCGATGGACGCATTGAGTGCCAGAAGGTTGGTTTGTGCCGCAATGTTCGTAATGATGCCTAGAATGCTGCCGATTTCTTGAGAACGAAGCTGTAGGTCAGCTAAAATCGTAACCGTTTCCGATACCGTTGTATGAATCGTCTCCATGTCTTGAACCGATTGACGAATGACCACGTTGCCTCGTTCGGCATTTCCTGCGACCTCACTCGCGTGTTCAGATAGTTGTGAAGAGGATTCAGCAATACGCTGGACCCCTGCGGCCATTTCTTCTATCGCGATTTGGCTTTCCATGGAAGACTGCATTTGAGTCTCGGAGCCTGTTGCTACTTCTTGAATCGAAGAGGCGATTTCCTCCGTTGCCTTTGATGTCTGATCTGCACTCATCATCAGGGCATTCGAAGAAGCCGAGACTTGAGATGAGGTCAATTGTACATTTTGTACGAGCTGACGGATATTATGAATCATGGTGTTGAAGTTCTCTGACAGAATACCGACCTCATCTTTATTTTTGACCGGAATTTCAACCGAGAGATCGCCTTCAGCCACTTGAATACTTAATTGGGATAGCTGGCGAATCGGACGAAGCGCAATGCGTACAAGGAATATCGTTAGGGCAATGAAGAGAATGGCGATGCTTGTACCAATGATAATCGTATCGATTAGCGTAGCATTCTGGTCGGCTTTGAGGCTTGCATAGTTAAAGTCGATGCCGAAAATACCGACTTTCTTGCCTGTACTATCCGTAATCAAGCTTACGATACTCATCCATTGGCCGTATTCATCCGTGTATACCTTGGATGCGGCATAGCCGTCTTTCTCCATTTGGCTCACCGCCTTCGCAAAGGCGCCTTTGGTCTCGTACACGGTACCTGATATCATGCCCGCATCGTATAATTCTTGGTTGCCAAGCAATAAGGTTAGCTTTTTGCTCTCGCCATTTGCCACGACATCAGGTAGATAGATATAGCTATTTGCGATCATTTTATTATTTTTCACACTGTCTAGCTCACGCTGGAGCTGTAGAATCTCAGGGTCTTTCATCAGGGTATCTTTCCCGATTAAGGTTTTAGCCTTTTCAATAGTTGGAATGCTCTGAGCTACTAGACTGTGCAGTGTCCATTCTAGGTTAAGCAATTCTGCATCCTGCTGACTTCGTAATCGAATCGAAGAGATGGTGGTTAACGCGCTTCCCATGAGGAAGAACAGAATCGACAGAATGATAATCGATTTAAACACTAAGCTTTTTTGTTTCATGAACAGGCCCCCGGATTCTATGAAGTATATTTCATATTTGTAATGAATTTATTATCGTCATTTTATCGCGGGATTGTTACGGGAAAATGGGCTTCTTTGAAAATAATGAGGGCGCAGAAACCTGCGCGAGTAGACTGATATTATATGTGCTTTACCTGTATGGAAAGTCAAAAAGGATTTGGCGTGTTTTCCCCTCAGAATCGGGATCAGGGGATTTACGAAAATGTAGGGTGGGATTTTACGGTAACGCCACAATCGCAAGCGTCGACGGTCGTATTTGGACTCGGCATGTGGCGATAAATCTGGTATTACGAAATATCCAGATTTGAAACCTGTATTTGATAACATGGAGAAAGCAGGCTTGCCTTTTGCCTATCCAGAACAGACCAAAGCATTCCAAGCGGACCTTTCAAAAGGTGTGGAAGAGATTATCTTCAAAGGCGGCAAGAAGCCTGTCAAAGAATTGCTGGATGAATTACAGAAGAAATATGGTCAGAACTAATTAAGATAGCGGACCGACCAATATGACGATCACGATCGATGGTGTGAAGTATGCAGTAAGCGGATCATAAACCATGGGAAGTAGAAGAAAGACACCCTTATGAGGTGCCTTCAGAGTGTCGATAAAGTCCAGAGGACTTTTCGGCACTTTATTTTTTTGGTGATCTCGTTTCGTAGAAGTAAAATCAATTTAAAACGATCTATAACAATGATGAAGATGAATGCAGTTTGCTATGTTGTTAAAATCCAGTACAGGTGGGGAAAAAGTACTTGTGGTGGTGCTATATTGGATAAATCCATTAACTTCGCCGTTTTCAGTACGATTTCACACTCTATACTGGATAAATCCAATAGAATGTGCTGAAAATGCCTCTAAAATGCTGATTTTCCCCCTCTATATTGGAAACGTCCAGTATAGGTGCGCGTTTTAGTGCTGGTAGTGAAGCTATGTTGGATAAATCCATTTTAGGTACGCGAATTCGTGTTGGTGGCAAAGTAATATTGGATTATCCAAAATCGCCATAATTCTCAATTCATGGCTCTATAGGAAAACTTGCTTGTTTAGGGTGAAGGCCCTTTTTTACGTGCCCTCCAAAAAAACGGGGGTTTCTCGACAGCCTTCTTTATCTCAATACCCCTCGTTTCAACTCTTCTGAGTAGGTCTTTTCTTTAGTACTGCTGTTTGTTTGGGGTTTCGAAGACGTCTGTAAGCAGATTTTGGATAACTGGCAGCAGATGATGGGCCATACGATGGAAGCCCAAATCGGTCGGATGAATGCCGTCAACCGTGCATTCGGCGAAATCTTCTCCTAGCAAATCCCCACCATCGAGAAAATGAACATGCCTGTCGCCGCTCTGTCGCAACTGTTCGACTATTTCCATCTGAATATGTCTCATTCGGTGCCTTCGATTCTCGGCATCGGTGGAAAAGCATTCGGCTGCGTTGCGGATCTTAGATAGGACGAGGATTGGAGTCGTCGTATGCTTACTCCGTAATATACGGATAAATTCAGGTAGAGTCGCCTCCATTCGCTCATACGTACCCACGTTCGCTTCATAGTCCAGTACGAACAAGGCCGGATTATCGATTTCACTGATGACCTTGGCAACCTCGGGTTCGCCTCTTCCGTTACCGGAAAAGCCAAGATTAATAAATTCTAGCGGAATGGAGCGGCTCAAAATATGGGGGTACGCCATCCCTGGGCGGTTCGCGCATCCTCCTTGAGTGATGGAAGTGCCGTAGATGACAATACGCTTATCACTGATGTAGGCAGGCACCTCACTTACTTCTGCGTCGGGATCAACGCCGATCCAGATTTCCTCTACGCCTTGATAAAGGGGGAAGTAGAGTGTTATACACTGTTGCCGTTTCGTGGGCAACTCGAATAGCATCGATTCGTACTCCGTTTTTGTATGATCGAATCGGGTTGTGCTGCAGTAGCGCTGCTGTCCGATTTCGCCGATATAGCAATCGAATCCGCACTGACCGGTCGCGGCCATATGATACATGTTTCCGATGCCTGACAATTTTACTTTGATGGACAGTTTGGAGGAATTTGTTTGAAAGCGGATCTGCCCGCCTGCGGTGCAATTAGCCAATTCATTTACCTGCTGTGGTAATGAGGCGGATGGAGCTGCGGGCAACCTACGATACTTGTTGTCCTGTTCGAACCAGTAAAAACCTGCAAGATGAAAAGGTTTATCTTTCGGAGACAACCACTTCAGTGGTTCGTCACCTACCTGTCTAATCGCCATATTCGGATCAAGCTTCACTGCATTAATACCTGTGGTTTGTTCCGACATTGTCCATCATCTCCCGTTTCCCTTAGCTTTTCGAGAAAATAATGCCTGATTTCTGCGGGGTTGTCAATATATTCCTTCCATGCCATGGAACGAGGTATAATTAGTATAGAATGGGAACCAAAAAACTAACACTTCATTTGTGCGACGGCACAAATCATCCATACATAGGGGAGAAAAAGAAAATGCAGCCAACCAAAGACAAGCATGTCGTCTACCTCCTATCCGGTCCTTGCGGGGTAGGGAAATCTACGGTATCGAAGATGCTCTCTCAAGAGCTGAAGCACGCGGCGTTAATCGTCGGTGACAATATTATGCACATGTTCGAAGAAGGGTATGAACCGCCGTGGGAGAAGAGATTATCGCTCACATGGGACAATATTACAGCCCTTACGCGCAATTTCATTTCGCAAGATATTGACGTGATCATTGATTATGTTGTCGAAGATGAGTTAGAATGGTTCTGCCAAAATCTAGCCGACTTGACCGTGGATATCAAATATGTGGTACTTCGCGCAAATGAGGACACGCTAATCGAGAGATTGAACCAACGTGGGAATCAGGAGTTGATCAATCGCTCTTTATTTTTGCTTAGACAGCTAGAAGGGGCGGTGCATAATCAGCCCTATCTATTAGATACAACGGTGAAGGAGCCTGCGGCGATTGTAAAGGAAGTGCTGGACCGCGAACCGTTGCCGCTCCCATTGCTATAACGATTTATCTTGATAATTACCAACGTAGGAGTCTTGGTACTGGATAGATTTACTTCATGGCATCTAGAAAGGACAGAACAATGAAAAAACGCATCATGGACATTTTTATCATTATGATCGGAGCATTGATATTTGCCTTGGCTGTCAATTTGTTCGTTATCCCGAACGAATTTGGTGAAGGCGGCGTAACAGGGCTTACGATTATTCTGTATTACCTGTTCCAGTGGTCTCCGGGGCTTGTCAGCTTAATCTTGAACGCCATCTTATTAGTTGTAGGTTATAAATTCCTGGATAAGCGAACGACCATTTATACGATTATTGCTGTCGTATTTAATTCACTCTTCCTCCATCTGACAGAACACTGGCATATCGAGTCGAATGAATTGATCATTAATGCGATCTTTGCCGGGGTTTTTGCCGGAGTAGGGATTGGATTGATTATTCGGGTTGGCGGCACGACGGCAGGGTCGACCATTCTAGCCCGTATTATGAACAAGTATCTGGATTGGAATGTCAGCTATGCACTCTTGTTCTTTGATCTGATCGTCGCCTTCTCTTCGTATTTCATTATTGGCGCACAGAGTCTGATGTTCACGATCGTGCTGCTCTATGTCGGCACCAAGGTCATGGACTTTATTATTGAAGGGGTCAACCCGAAAAAGGCCATTACGATTGTATCTAAGCAGCAGAATGAGATCGCCGAGCAAGTGAATATCGTGATGGATCGTGGTGTTACAGTGCTCTACGGCCACGGGCATTATACGAAGGACCCGAAAGAGATCCTATACATCGTCATTAGCAAACAGGAAGTCAGCACGTTGAAGAAAATCGTCAAAGCCATCGATAAAGATGCCTTTATTACCATTCATGACGTACGCGATGTGTTCGGTGAAGGATTCGTCGATATTTCGAAATAATATCCGTGTATGTGTGTCCCCTTGTTTAAAACAATGAATTCTGGGACAATAAAAGAATGAATTTGAAAGTTTTGAAAAGAGGACAACTACATGAATAAACCATCCATCTATGGATTAACATTAGATCAATTATATGCCTGGCTGGCGGAACGTGGTCACAGCAAGTATCGCGCGTCGCAAGTCTGGGATTGGTTATATCGGAAGCGGGTGACGGACTTCGCGGCCATGGAAGATGTTCATCCTGAATGTATACAATTATTGGCTGAATCATTTGCTATCCTGACCTTAGATGAGCACGTTAAGCAAGAATCAGCGGATGGAACCATCAAGTTTTTATTTAGGCTGCAAGACGGGAATTTGATTGAAACGGTACTCATGCGCCATAAGTTCGGTTTATCTGTATGTGTGACGACACAAGTGGGGTGCAATATCGGTTGCAGCTTCTGTGCAAGCGGGTTGTTAGCGAAAAGCCGTGACTTAACCAGCGGCGAGATCGTGGAGCAAATCATGAAGGTGCAGCTTCATCTGGATCAAACAGGTCAAGGCGAGAAGGTCAGTCACCTCGTCGTGATGGGAATCGGTGAGCCGTTCGACAACTTCAAGAACCTGATTGATTTCATCAAAGTCGTTATTGATCATAAAGGATTAGCGATTGGTGCAAGACATATTACGGTGTCAACGAGCGGCCTTGCGGGAAAAATAAAGGAGTTCGCGGACCTGGATCTTCGGGTGAACTTGGCTATTTCCTTGCACGCGCCGAATAATGAACTGCGGACACGGATTATGAAGATCAACCGCGCGATTCCGATTGAGGAATTGATGGTAGCGATTGAATACTTCCTAGATAAGACGAATCAGCGGATTACGATTGAATACATTTTACTCAAAGATGTCAATGATCAGGTAGAACATGCGCTTGAGCTGGCTGAGTTGATCAAGGCTCGCCCAAGACTGGCTAAGCTTGCCAATGTGAACTTGATCCCATACAATCCAGTAGATGAGCACAGCCAATATCAACGAAGTGCGCAGGAATCCGTGCGTGCGTTCTACGATGTGATGAAGAAGCAGGGCGTCAGTGTGAGTGTGCGTCTGGAGCATGGAACAGATATTGATGCGGCTTGCGGTCAGCTGCGAAGCAAACAAATTAAGAAAGCGGAGTAGGAGTTGTAGCAACGATGGCGAAAGAAGAAGTGATTGTAACTCAAGAAGGTCTGGAAAAATTGGAGGCCGAGCTTGAAGAATTGAAATACGTGAAGCGCAAAGAAATCTCGGAACGGATTAAGATAGCCCTTGGCTATGGTGATTTAAAGGAAAATAGTGAATACCATTCCGCGAAGAATGATCAGGCGTTTATGGAGACAAGGATTCTTATCATCGAAAAAATGCTCAAAAAGGCACGCGTGATCGACGCCGACAGTCTGGATAATTCGAAAGTTCATATCGGTTCGACCGTGCTTCTGAATGATCTTGAATTTGCCGAGAAGATCGAGTATCGTATTGTCGGTACAGAAGAAGCCGATGTATTGGATAACAAAATTTCATATGAAAGCCCGTTAGGCAAGGAATTAATCGGGAAAAAAGTTGGCGATGTGGTTAACGTCGATGCCCCGATGGGCGTCATTAAATATGAATTGCTTGAGATTAAGTAGAGTTGAATAGGGAAGACCCGTGTAGCTGCGTGTGGCAGACGCGGGTCTTTTATTTTATGCAGGAAGAGGTGGAATATGGTGTTTCTGAATCGCAACCGTACATTTATGATTTTGGTCATCTTGCTGATTATTGTAGGGATCACGATCATGATGGTACGGAAGGACAAGAGTATGCAACGAGCATCGTCACATACGCAGGAGTTCATCGAGCAACACATGGTAAATCCGAATGGGACGATCGCTACCTACTTGAAGGATGCGGCTTCGGATCATCCGGACATTGTCGCCGGTCGGGAGTCTTTATCGGAATCCTTAGGCATCTGGATGCAATATACCGTGCTGCAACAAGACCATGAGCGGTTCGACCAGAGCTATCAGCTGCTCCAGAAATGGTTCATCGCTCCACAGAAATATATTACGTGGAAGCTAAGCAGCGACGGCACATCCCATGTGAACACGAATGCGTTAGGGGATGATTTTAGAATTATAGGCGCTTTATTGAAAGCCTACGAACAATGGAACCAAGAGGAGTATCGTACAACAGCCCAAGAAATCTCGGCGACCTTATTGAAAAGTGTGCAGAAGAACGGGTATTTCGTGGATTACCATGATTTCGCAAGAGACGACTCCTCAAACCTCCTTAGCCTTGTTTACGTCGATATCGAGACGCTTCAGTCCATGCAGGGTCAGCATCTGATGGATCCATCCTTGCTTCAGAAATATATGGATTTGCTGCGAGATATGCCGGATGACGGCGTGTTTTATCCAAAAGCCTATGATGTGACAACGCATCAATATAGCTATGATGATAACGTTAATATGATTGATCAGCTTATTGTTGCCAACCATTGTGCAGAGATGGACCTCAAGCCTGAGAAGCTCATAGCGTTTCTGAAGAATGAGTTCAAGTCAAATCATCGAATTATGGGGAGCTACAATCGGGTAGACCGTTCTGCGGCCGTGGACTATGAATCTCCTTCGGTCTATGCGCTAGCTATTTTACTCGCGCTGAAGGTGGATGATTTGACCTGGGCGAACCAGTTATATGACCGGATGATCACGTTCCGCGACCAGGATGTTTCGTATCGAGGCGGTTATGTGTTCGATCAGAATACGCATGTGTTTGATAATCTATTTCCCTTGCTAGCAGAAGCCGAATTACATCAGGCGAATGCTCGTTAAGAGGCGTAATAGAGTGGACCTATAGCGAATTATGCAAAAACTTGTCGAATAATGTAAAACGTTGTTATAATACATAAGGTTAAATGGATTCCAGTTATCATAACTGGAATTTTTTATTTCTTTGAAAGAAGGGATAGGATGGAGAATCGAGCGCCCACTCGCGGTATGGAATTGGGTTATATGTTGTTGGTTGGACTATCGATGGTGCAAGTATTGCTCATTTATTTGAAGCTTTACATGACACAGACCTATACCATGCAAGATATTGTATTTAGCATGGCTACGTTATTCGCTTTATTAATCGGTTTTTTTGTGCCGTTCGGGATATCGGTCGTTGGTATTTTTATTTTTATGGTGGGCTATTTTGTATGGTTGGTCACATATGCACCCGTTAACGTTCTTACATTGACTTGGTTGTTGATCATTCCGGTGAACATCCTCATCGCTGCGTTTATCAAGACCCGGCTGATTCGTACGCAACGGATCATGGAACGGTTGGAAGCACTGAAGGATACCAATCCGGAGATTGATTTAGCCACCAATCTGGGGAATAAAGACGCTTTGGAAGATGCCGTGATGAAACAATCGAACTTGGCACGACGGTATTCGGAGCATTACGGGTTCTCGATGGCGATGTTCAAGATTGAATTCCTGCCGCTTGTGCTAGAGTCGCTAGGATCTGAACGATATGCGCAGTTGCTGCTAGAGCTGTCGAATACGATTCAACAGCAAATCCGGTATGAGGATTACAAGTTTTCGATTGAAGACGGGCGATTTATTATTCTATGTCCCATGACCAGTCAAGAGCATTTCCACGTGGTGACCGATCGGATCAAGAATGCGATGATGGATCTTGCATTTATGGATAAAAAGGGATTGCCTCTGAAATTAGTCGTGCGTGCTGGAGCGATGGAATTCCAAAAGGAACACTTCAGTCACTATGAGCGGATCGATGAGGTTATCGCTGCATTAGAACGCAGGACGGAGACGGATCTCGTGGGCGAATACATTTAGAACGGCAGCGTGCCGAACAAAGGAGGTTGTTATATGCTGCTTGTGGTATCGTATACGAGATGGTTCATCCCTTTAAGTATTGTCGTCTCCAGCTTATTTGTACTCGCGATCATCGGTCTGACCATTGCCACGCTAATTTTTCGCGCTAAAGTGAACAAAACGTATGATCGGGGGAAGTCGAGTGGCTGAATCGATCCTATTATTTTCAATTATTAGCATTTGGATTGCCGTGCTTGAAGCGATTATCATCATGGCAGGTGCCGTACGATTTGTATATAGACAGCAACGAACGTCATTCCATATCCCTGAGGATATGGCTCATTTCCCGACCGTCACCGTGATGGTTCCCGCACATAATGAGGATGTTGTCATTACGTCGACGGTCGAACATATTCTCGACTTGAATTATCCACCGGAGAAAGTGCAGGTCATTGTGATTGCAGACAACTGTTCGGATGATACGGCATTAAAGATGTATCAGCTTCAGGCACGCCCTGCTTATCGCGATCGTGATTTCTATATTATGGATCGAACCGGGACAGGGGGTAAATCGGGTGCGTTAAATGACGCGCTGAAGATGGCCAAGGGCGAATGGTGCTGTATTTATGACGCCGATGCTGCGCCGGAGAAGAATGCGCTGTTATTCCTGACGCAAAAAGCGATGGAGAAACCGGAGGAATACGGTGCGGTATTCGGCCGCAACAAAGCGCGGAATCGCGGTCAGAATTTCCTCTCCAGATGCATTAATTTGGAGCTGGTCACTGTGCAGCGCGTTCACCATACAGGACTATGGGAGCTCTTTAAGTTAGGAACTATTCCCGGGACGAATTTCATCGTGCGGACGGAGCTGATGCGTGATATCGGCGGTTGGGATGAAGACGCCATTACAGAAGATACCGCCATATCCTTTGATATATTAACAAGAGGACAGTTGATTGCCCTGGCGCCGCAAGCCGAAGCCTATCAGCAAGAACCGGAGAAACTCAGCGTGTATATGAAGCAGCGTGAACGTTGGTCGAAGGGGAATTATCAGGTCATTTTGGATAACGCAAAGCATTTATTCGATGGGACAAGCTGGCGCATTAAATTGCATATTCTGTACTATGCAGCGAGTTATTTCTGGTTTATGATCGCGATCATTATTTCGGATATTCTATTCCTAACCAATATCGTCTACCAGACCATTGCCCTGTTTAACCCGGGGGTTGTCTCTCCGTTCCAGTTCGCAGGCGATGTCTACGTATACTTAATTATTGCTTGGGCGCTTATGTATTACATTTATGTTCTTCAGATTAATCTCGCCCTGGCAGCCGATATCGGGCAGAGCAATACGCGAAACTTTATTATATCTTGCGTCTCCTATTTTACGTATGCGCAGTTGTTCTTGATCATCTCGATCAAGGCATTCTATTCGTTGTGTGTGGATAAGGTGGCAGGACGCAAGACGAAATGGTATAAGACGCAGCGATTCGATTAACGGATCGACGGCACAAAAAAACTACCCAGGTTCTGGGTAGTTTTTTGTTGTGAGACTTATGGAATTATTCAAAATTAGTGATGATATATCTTCCTTTGTCTTCTTGCCATTTCAAGGTATAGATCTTGTTCTCCGGCGTTGTAATTTTGAATTCTTCTTTACTGCCTTCGACTTTCACGGTATCGAACGTTGTATCGACAATCGAAGGGTTGAAGAATGGAGCCGCAGCGCCGTCTTCGCCTTTGTTCAAGACCACGTTGTTGTCTACCGTCTGGTCTGTAACGTAATGCTTCATGATGTTATCGACGAGTGGTGCATCGAAGTATCCAAGCAGAAGTTCTTTCGCCTTTTCTTGTCCGCCTGTTGCCGGATCTAAGATGGGTGTTCCGTCTTTTGCGGTTGTTTTGTGGAATAGCGTTTTAACTTTATCAACGGCTACACGAGCGTCGTTATAGGCAATTTGCTTGTCCATAGGATCGGCTTCTTTGGCCGGTGTAGAGCAGGCTGCGACGGATAGGATAAGAATAACGAGCATTAGTACGGTCATAAATTTGTTACGCATGTGGAGTCTCCTTTTGTTCTGTAATCATCACTATAGTGTAATCCTGTTACCACTAAATTCCAACTTGTAAAACTTTCCAGTTTATTTGAACGCTCGGTGCTTTAAGGGAATGGAAGGAAGACTTAGGCCGACAGAGCAAATGGTATAAGACGCAGCGATTTGATGAAGTGCATGCAACTTATCCGCATGTGATTCGTCTATGATGGTAAATTGTTCTATCTTATGACTTGAGGTGATTCCATGCGCACACAACATAAACTTATTGCACTATCTGCCGCTGTCGCGGTGTTCTTGTCGCTTGCTGGACAGAGCTTTGCGGCCGAGGCTCCTTTTACGGATTTGAACCAGGTTACGGAAACAGAGAAAATTACGCTTTTACAGTCGCAAGGATACTTGCATGGGGTAGGTTCCGATCGATTTATGCCTTATGCAGAGTTAACGGCAGCGCAGGGGATACAACTCATGGTCAATTCACTAGGATTGAATATCGATTTTATAAAGTTTGTGAAGCAGCCCCAAGCGACCGATTATTATCCGAAAGCAGACAATGATGCGTGGTATGCCAAAGCGTTGGTCATCGCAGCTTATCACCATGTGGATGTCACAGCAGATTTAGATCCCCAAGCGGTATGGACCCGTGAGGAGTTTACCTATCAATTGATGAACACCATGGAAGCCAATATCGCATTGCCGATGGTGAAAATCGCTCCCGTGGATGTCGCGGATGAGAAGGACATAGCGGGAGATCGCATCGGGGCTATTCAACGTGCGCTAGCCTTACATATCGTGACACTCGACGAGTCAGGGAAGTTCCGGCCCCAAGAACCTATGACTCGCATAGAGGCTGCCGTGTTGGTCTACCATGCGCTTCAGTACATCGAGAAACATACGGTGCCTGTAACCGAATAAGCATTGTTTCGAAAAAGGTCCCTTTTGCAGGGGCTTTTTTGTGCTATTATCCGAATTCATTTGGACTATAAATGATCAAATGATATGATGAAATAGGACATTGAATACCAAACATTCAATTACGCTAACAGGGAGGCGATGACCATGTGGAAGCCTGACCGTCTAAGCGCTCAGCCTCTTTATCAACAAATTGCAAATGATCTTGAACGAAGAATCTCGTATGGCGAATTCCCGCCCGGTGCGATGCTGCCTTCCGAACGCAAACTCGCCGAGCAATTGGGCGTGAATCGAAGCACCGTCATTCTTGCTTATGCGGAGCTTCGCTCGCTTGGCATTATCGAGAGCCGCTCGGGAAGCGGAACGCGTGTGAGTAAGTATAAATGGGGAGCTACGCCGAAGCATACGCCGAACTGGCATCGGTATGTAGAAGGCGGGAGCTTCTTGCCTAATTTGCCTTTTTTGCGCCGTATTCGTGAAGCCTTGCAGCAGAACCCCGAATTAATAGATTTTGCAAGCGGAGAACTCGCGTCGGATCTCGCTCCAGCCGAAGAAATCAATGCGCTCATGAAAGTAAATCAATACACGGAATATTTAGGGTACAACCATCCCCAAGGATATGCTCCCTTGCGGAAATCGCTTGTGCAATATTTACATCAACATCGGGATATCCAGACGACGGACTCATCGATTCTCATCACATCGGGCTCACAGCAATCGCTTTATTTAATAACCCAATGTTTATTGGCCCCTGGCGATGCGGTTGCCATAGAAGATCCTTCGTATTGCTACTCGCTGCCTATGTTCCAGTCCGCCGGACTTCGGTTATTTCGCCTGCCGGTCGACCATCGAGGTGTGCGACCTGAAGGCATCCGATCTTTGTATAAAAAACATCGTATCAAGATGGTATTCGTTAACCCGAACTTCCAGAATCCAACGGGCACACTGCTCGATGAGGAACGTCGCAATGAACTTCTGCGTGTGACAAGTGAGTTGGGATTGCCGATCGTAGAAGATGATCCCTTTAGCCTTACCGCCTATGACGGGGCATCACGTCCGCCGCTCAAATCCATCGATGCTATGGGCTCGGTGATCTACATTGGTTCCTTCTCCAAAATTGCGGCTTCCGGGCTGAGGGTCGGCTGGATGGTCGCCCCTAACTCCGTTGTTGAACGGTTGGCCGATGCCAGACAACAAATGGATTTCGGGCTTAGCATCGTGCCGCAAAAGGTTGCGGAGCAATTCCTGAATTCAGATTATTTCCAACCTCATTTGGAACGGTTGCGAATGCGTCTGCTCTATAAAAGGGATTTACTGATTGAAGCCCTGCGCAAGGAACTGCCAGGGCTGGTCAGCTTTATGGTTCCGCAAGGCGGGTTGCACCTGTGGTGCAAGATTATTCCCGAGGTCAATGATCATAGATTATTGGAAGAAGCCATTCGAAGAGGGATTGTCTTTGTACCGGGGAGTGTCTATGGTTCGGATTCCGGTTATGTTCGCTTTACGTATGGAAGATCCAAGGCGGACGAGATCGAGCCAGGCATCTCAAAATTTGCCGAAGCGCTTCGGAGCGTTCTCAGCTAGAATAACAAAGGTGCATGACATGTGTGAGTCTCACACAGGTTCATGCACCTTTGTTGTTTGATGAATCGTCTCTATTTCGTTTATTGCTGTAAGGATTTAATATCTTTTATCACTTTATTGTAAGGTACATCCGTCATGCCATCATATTTGGCTACAACGGTGCCGGATTGGTCGACCAGAAAGAACGTGGTTCCGTGAATGACTTGATCGGAAGCCGTGTCTTTGGCCACGACGGTTCGGAACGATTGTAATGCAAAGGTTTTGATGTCTTCGAATGAATATCCGGTCACCCCGTGCCAATGGGTAAAATCAGCTTTAAATTTCTCCAGGTAGCTTTTTAACGCGGCGGGATCGTCTCGCTCCGGATCTACGGAAAAGGAGACCAGCTCCACATCCAAGCCGGCTTCTTTTATTCTGTTCTGCAATTCCGCCATATTGGCGGTCATGGACGGACAGACCGTAGTACAATACGTGAACATGAAATCTGCGATCCATATCTTATTGTCCAAGTCGGCCGAAGAAAACGATGTTCCTTCTTGATTCGTATACTCAAACGGTACGACCTCGGTGCGAAGCTTATGCTTACTTTCTCCGCAAGCCGTGATCATAACAATCATTAGACTGAATAGACCCAACAAAAATGCCTTTTTCATTGTGATTCCCCTTCATTTAACGATGGTTCGAGAGCCATGTTGCCAAGGAATCGATTTCCTCGGTCTGCAATACCTTTTTGAAAGCCGGCATGCCTTTCGCCCCGTCACGGATGATGTCAGCCAGTTGTTCTTCTGACCATTTCGATCCAACCTCCTGCAAGTTCGGGCCGACTCTTCCGCTTAAATCCGCAGCGTGGCAAGCGAGGCACTGCTTCTTATAGATGGCCGCTGCTTCCGCCTCTGCCGGTGTTGAATCGGCCGTGCGCTTTGTCTGATTGCTTGCTCCTTGACCGCATCCCGTTGCGACGAGCACTGTGATAAAGAGAAGAACAACAGATAACTTTGCCTTCAGAGCAATCCCCTTCCTCTCATCAAAATCAAATCTTCGAATCTATTCAGAACGGACGACCTGGCGTATCCAGAATCATCGTCAGAAATACAATCATGAGGTAATTGACCGAGATCAAGAAATTGGTGCGAGCCCATTGGTCCGTATCTGCCGCACGCTTCCCGAGCAGGGTGTGCCACATCCAAATGAGGCTTGCAATGACGGATACGGCCAGAAATACGATGCCTGAATAGTTCAGGACGTACAGCATGATAACCGTAGGCGTCAGCAAGGCAACATAAGGAATCATTTGGAGTTTTGTGCGTTCGATGCCTTTGCGGACAGGCAGCAGCGGATAGCCTGCTGCTCGATATTCCTCTACGCGCCGAATGGCCAGCGACCAGAAATGTGCAGGTTCCCACAGGAACAATAAAGCGAACAGAAGGAACGCGCCTGCATCAATTTCATTCGTAAATGCGCAATACCCGATCACGGGCGGCATAGCACCGGATATTCCGCCAACTGATGTACTCCAAGTCGAGGTGCGTTTCAGCCACATCGTGTATACGACGACGTAGACGAACATCCCCAGCAGTCCGAGCCAGCCGCTCAGTATATTTACTTTCCAGAACAGAATCGCTTCACCAGCTAGACCAAGCGATATGGCGTAGAAGAGGACGCTCCTTGTCTTCAACCGTCCGGTCGCAAGCGGTCGATTAAGGGTGCGCTGCATCCGTTGATCCAGCTTTTGGTCCCATATATTGTTCATGACGCAGGAGGAAGCCATGGTTAATACTGTCCCCAGAAGCATCCATAGCAATATGCCCCAATCCGCGTTCCACTTGGATGCTAACCAGTAGCCGCCAAATGCGGCGACGAGATTGAGTTGCAGGATCCGGGGTTTTGTCAATTGAATCCAGTCTTTTAGCATCGCTCTTGCCGGTGCTTTGTCGTTAACAACCACGGTGTTTGAAGATGCTCTGCTCATACGGCCACCATATTGTATAACATAATCCACATGGAGCCGACGACGATAATCAGTAAGATGACGATGCCTAGAATCAGGGCCATCAGATTATAGCGCGGCTTCTGCTCCTCCCGGAGGTGCATGAAGAAAATCAGTTGTACGATAAACTGCAGCGCTGCTGCGCCCATCAGAACGACTTTGCTCACCATGCCGTCGAACCATCCTCCCAAGACGATGGCAATCGGAATGATCGTCAATACGATGGAGCATAGGAATCCGATCGAATAGGTTTTCAAGGAGCCATGAGATTCCTCATGAGCGGTTTCATGTTGCGCCATCTAACTCACTCCCATCAAATAAACAATTGTGAAGACAAAAATCCAAACCACATCAAGAAAATGCCAGAACAAACTGATAATATGGACTTTCCGCTTCGTTACAGGTGTAATGCCATGCTTGCCCAGTTGGATAATAATCGCAATCATCCATACTAGTCCGACAAGCACATGAAGCCCATGGGTGCCGACGAGCGTGTAAAATGCAGATAGAAATGCACTCGTCGACAGGGTGGCTCCCTCACCCACAAGATGTATAAATTCATTCACTTCCATAGCGATGAAGGCAGCGCCCAGTAGTGCCGTAACACCAAGCCATCTCATCAATGCTTGACGGTTGCCTTTATGCATGGCCAGTACGGCGAGGCCGCTCGTATAGCTGCTGATCAATAGGATGAAGGTACTTACGATAATACCGCCGATTTGAAATAGATCTGCAGGTCCGGGTCCGCCATTCGTATTGCCTTTCAAGACGATATACGTCGCAAATAAGGTTCCGAATATGATGATATCCGTCATCAGATAAATCCAGAATCCAAACTTCCGCATTTCCTCCATATCCGGGTGGCCATGGTCTTCCGAATGTAGTTCGGCAGGGGACACTTGTCCGGCATGGTTCACGTTCCGTTGCGCCATTAGCTGGTCACCTTCCTTAACTCCGATTCTGTACGGGTTATTTCATCAACAGGGATGTAATAATCGTTGTTATAATTAAACGAATGAACAAGCATACATGCGACGACGCCAATCAATCCCGGTATCGTTAACCACTGCCAGTGGAACACGAATCCGAAGCCGGCCAAGAACCAGCACATGGACATCACAATCGGAATGCCGGAATTTTTCGGCATGTGGATCGGCTCCAGTACGGGCTTCGCAGGAACTTGCTGGCCATTTGCTCTGCGTTGCTTTTCCTCCCACCATTCGTCTTGATCCGAAACCTGAGGTAGCGTTGCAAAATTATAGAGCGGCGCGGGTGACGGGATGGACCACTCCAACGTACGTCCGTTCCATGGATCGCCTGTTTCGTCTTTTTTAAGATGCTTCACACTGTATATGATTTGCCATATTTGGAACAAGAACGCGATGCCCATGAACCCTGCTCCAATGGTGGATACTAAATTCATTTCCCACCAGCCTTTATCCCAACCGTACGTATAGACTCTTCGTGTCATACCCATGAGGCCCAATACATATTGCGGCATAAAGCACAGATAGAACCCAATGTTCCACAACCAGAACGCCCACTTGCCGATACGCTCATTCAATTTGAAGCCGAACAATTTAGGCCACCAATAATATAAACCGGCGAAATATCCGAATACCACGCCGCCAATGATGACATGGTGGAAATGCGCGACAAGGAAATAACTGTTATGGAACTGGAAGTCAGCCGGTGCTACCGATAGAAGAACCCCGGTCATGCCGCCCGTCACAAAACAAGGAATAAATCCGATCGTCCACAACATCGGCGTCTCGAAGGTGATCTTTCCGCGGAACATCGTGAACAGCCAGTTGAACACCTTGACCCCGGTCGGAATTGCAATCAACATGGTTGTGAGTGCGAAGAACGCGTTGACGTCCGCGCCGGAACCCATCGTAAAGAAATGGTGCGCCCAGACGAGAAACGATAGAACGCTAATAATAATCATCGCAAATACCATGGATTTATAGCCGAACAGCTTCTTCTTCGCAAAGGTAGATACGATCTCCGAGAAAATACCGAACGCGGGCAGTACGATAATATACACTTCCGGATGGCCCCACATCCAAATCAAGTTAATGTACATCATGGGATTGCCGCCGCCATCCAAGGTGAAGAAATGCGCGCCCGCATAACGGTCGAGGAACAATAACGCGAGCGTTGCCGTCAGAATAGGAAAAGAAAATATGATGGCAATACAACTGGAAAGGACGGACCATGGGAACATCGGCATTTTCATTAACTTCATGCCAGGCGCCCGCATTTTCAGAATCGTGACGATAAAGTTGATGCCTGTCATGAGGCTGCCGATCCCGGAAATCTGGATCCCCCAAATATAGAAATCCTGTCCTACGCCCGGATTATGCATCAGGCCTGAATAAGGCGGATAAGCGAGCCAGCCGGCATCCGGCGAACCGCCGATGACAAAAGATAAGTTAAACAGCATGGCCCCGGAGAAGAAGAGCCAGAAGCTGAGCGCATTCAAGAACGGATACGCCACATCGCGCGCACCGATCTGCAGCGGCACGATCACGTTGAATAAACCGAACATGAACGGCATGGCCATAAATAAAATCATGATCACGCCATGCGTGGTAAAGACCTGGTTATAATGATCCGCGGCCAAAAATTCCATATTCGGCATGGCCAGTTGCGCCCGCATCAGCAGTGCATCCACACCGCCCCGGAACAACATGATAAAGGATGCAATAATGTACATAATTCCGATTTTTTTATGATCGACGGTCGTTAGCCACTCTCGCCACAGCCAACCCCATTTTTTGAAATAACTGAGTCCGACGATAATCGCTAGCGTGACGAGTACGATGCTGACGTCCGCTCCATAAATCATTGGATCGCCCGTCACAAAAAATTCCGAAGCAAAGCTTTTCACTTTCTCCCACACGAATGATTCACTCCCTATGTTTCCTTACTGAAATCGTTATTCTTCCAACTGAATTTTGTTAATGTCCTTCCACGAAAGCCCATGATTGTGCGAGGAGGCATATTTTGTAACCGTCATCTCGAACAGGCCCTTCGGAAATGCAGAGAACATCCGAACGTCAGATGCGGCAGGCTTGGCCAGCTCTTTGTAACCGTCTAGTGTCAATGCCGGTGAAGAGGTTTTGACTTCGCTCACCCATTGATCGAATGCCTCTTGTGAAGTCGCATTGGCTGTGAAATACATCTTCGCGAACTCTCTTCCCGTGAAATTCGCGCCAGAACCCATGTACTCACCTTTTTCGTCCGCCTGTAAGTGAAGTGTCATGGCCATACCGGACATGGCATACATCTGACCCCCGAGCTGCGGGATCCAAAAGGAATTCATGGGCGAATCAGCTGTAATTTCGAAGCGAATCGGTACATTTTCCGGAAATTGAACATAATTTACGCTTGCGATCCCCTGCTCTGGATACTGGAACAACCACTTCCAGTCTAATGAAGTCACCTGAATGGTGATGGGCTTCACATCCGATTTCAGCGGTTTTGAGGGTTCTAACGCATACGTTCCTTTAACGGTAATGACCCCCAACGCAATAATGATGATAATTGGAATCCCCCACCAAATGATTTCTAATTTCGTGCTGTGCTCCCAGTTAGGCTTGTATTTCGCTTTTCTGCCTTTCTTATCTCGGTAGCGCCAGACGATGACCGCCGTAAGGATCAGAACCGGCACGATAACAACAGCACACAATATGGTTGAGATCAGCATTAAATCTCGTTGTTGTTCGGCAATGGGTCCTTTCGGATCAAGCACGATCATGTTTTTAGTACACCCAGTAGTCGCGAAAAGCACCAGCACCATCATGGACAAGGAAGCGAACCAGCGAAGTGCTTTGTATGCTTGGGGTGTTTTCATGTAACTCATCTCCTATCGACATGCGTGAGCACTTTATTATCACGTCTTACTTTAATGAGGAACGTTTGACATGTCACCAGCCACTACCCGCGTCTGCGCACCAACCATGTTCAATGAAACGCAACAAATACGACACATTTTATTCATAAGAAAAGCTTTAATCTTGGTGGAAAGTATAATATGTCATAGTGTTTTGTGGATAAACGTTGAGCGGTTCAGATGTCTTTACAGAGGTTATTTCTGTCGAGAATGCTATCTTTGAATACAATGGCGACACATTTTATCCACAAAAAAAGACCCTTCAAGTGAAGGGTCCGCATCCTATCTTGCTCTGAATTTCCATGAGCGAATGGATATATCCGTCAGCGCACTAAACAAAAGTGTTGCCAGCACATTGTGAAGAAGACTCGTAAAGATGTAGATATCTGCATTATTCATCGTGAGGGTGAGCCATGCGCCGCTAAATACTTGAGCCATAACGAAGAGTAGTGCAAGACCTGCGACGTGGTTCAAGGATAACGCCTGCTCCCCCGAGTCGTGGCGGCGAATCAACAGATACAAGCATACGATAAGAATAAGTAGAACCGCCGCGGCAACCCGGTGCAGAAAGACAATGCCGGAAGCCCCGGACAGGGTAGGTATAACCTGCCCGTTACATAAGGGCCAACCCATGCAGCCTGCATCTGAATGTGTATGGCGGATGTAAGCTCCCAAATAAACGACACCGTAACAATAGATCCATATTCCCCAAGCCAAGAGATAAACGGCTTTCGGGAATCGAATAGGGACCGCATCTTCTTTCGTCTTCTTCATCCGATACGTCCATACAACCAACAGCATGCTGCTGGCAACTGCGAGCAGCGATATACCGAAATGGATCGCCATCACGGCCGGTCGCTGCGGCCATATCACGGCAGCGGCGCCCATGAAGGCTTGTACGACGGTAAAGAATAACGTTCCGCCAGCATACCCTACGGCTTCTCGATACTGTCTAAGATAACGCCAGGTATATATAAATGTGGCGAGAATAATCAATCCTACGATCCCTGTAACCATACGGTGCGAGTATTCAATAATCGATTCCAGCGTATAAGCGGGAATGAATTTCCCGTTGCATAAGGGCCAATCATCCCCGCAGCCTCGTCCGGAGCCGGTCTTGGTCACGATGGCTCCTGCGATCAATACTAGAAACATGCCAATGAATGAAGCCCATGCCAACCATCGGTAACGAAAGGATATGGATGGGTCTGGATCCCCTTTTTGCGTGGTCGTGATGTTCATGTTGTTCAACCCCTGTCAGCCTATTTTTACAGACCGATTGTATCGGAATTTAAGTAACCCGTAACCATCCATTCCATTTCGTTCTGCACCAGCCATTGGGCATGTAAAAAGCCCCTTCACAGGGGCTAGGGGTCATCTTTGTGTTAATTCAGATGCAATTGTACAGATAATTGCGGATGTAGAGTTGCCATTTCCGTCACAAGTTGTTCCAAGGTTCCCGGATCGAAGCCAGCAGTGAAAATCTCGCGATCCGGTAAGAAGGTGATGCTTGTGCCTGTCTCGCTTGTCACGCCTACAGTTCGAAGAGGGGATTGCGGGATTCCGTGTTTGTAATCCTGAAGGAACACCTTGCCCTCCCGGCGGATTTCCACGGTTAGCTTCTGTGAGAGTGCATTAACGACAGGGATGCTAATCCCATGGTCACCATCTGGGGCATTCAAGGTAGCACTAGGGATAAAGCGATTCAGGTCTGTCATCACCGATTGGACATGTGTTGTCGCGGAATGCGGCAACGCTTGGACAGGGATGCCTCGACCGTCATCGGATACGGTGACGCTGTCATCTTGGTGGAGGAAGACTTGAACTTGCTTGCAGTAACCTGCTTGGTGCTCTAAGACGCAGTTCTCCAAAACCGTTCGTAGAAGCAGGTGAGGATCGTACGACTTTGATGGACTTCCCAGATATGCGCTTGTATGATCCCGTACTTCCGCTAATGCGAGATAATCGCTCGTCTCAAGAAGCTCGGATGTTGCTGCGAATAACAGAAGCAGCGGTAAAGCGCGGTGGCCCCGAATCGTATACTGGCCTCCGCGTTCTTCTTGTGTCAGCAGATCAGCTCCTTGCAGAGCCTTGATATGGTGATACAGCTGTCCTGTCGTGCCCATATTTAAGCGTTCAACAAGCTCGGGGCCGGTAAGCGGCTCTCGTAGAACAGAGCGTAGAATATCCAAGCGCTGCTTATGTCCGAGAGCGGCGAGGATCTTAGCCATCTTATCACCATCTAGGTCTAATAACTGTTCTACACCTTTCGATTGAGGCTCCCATCTGTAGCGTTGCTGTCCTCCGGTGTAGTGGCCGGAAAAGAATACTTGCCCTGTATCTGTTTCGGTTGAGCGGGAATCTGGTCCAACAGCCATGAACGGTTGTGTATCCTTGGCCCCAACAGGTTCATGCTTCCCGTCGTTCCTGTCCATAATTTGTTCCATAAGCTTTTGCAGTGAATTCATTTGTGCTTTTAAGGTATCTAGCTCGACGCCATAATCTCGAGAACTCATCGAATCACCCTCACTAATTTATTTAAATACGTAATTACGTAATTGAATAATAACATAAAGGGCAGCGTTTGTAAATTGCTTCCGTCCATTTTAGCTTATAAAAGATTCTGCGTTATGAGGTAGATCGCTTCATCTATCGTAACCACGGTTTCGCTCAATTCGCGCATATCCTTTAACCGTACTTTTCCGGCAGTTGCCTCGCTCTCCCCGATGAGGATCGCGTACCGAATACCTTTGGAGGAGGCCGAAGCCAGTGATTTTTTTAATTTGCGGGAACGTGCCTCCATTCGGGTACGGATCTGGCAGGCACGCAGTTCTGCTGCTGCCCGAAGTGCCTCCGGCAGGGTATCGCCAATCGGAATGACCACCACTGCGGCATCCTCGACGGACATATCGTCGCGCAGATTCAGCATGGCCATGATGGATTCCATGCCGAAGGAAAGCCCGACGGTGGGGTAAGGGAGATCCTCCCGTCCAATGAGTTGGCCGATGATTGCGTCATAACGTCCTCCCGCACCTAAGCTGGATGTGAAGGCGGACGAGGCATCGAAGATTTCATAGACCGTTCCGGTGTAGAAGGAGAGACCGCGAGACAGGAAGGGATCAAAGACGCAATGCGAAGCCAATCCAATCCGTTGCAGCAGATCCTGCAGCGCCAGAACTTCCAAGGCTCCCGGGCGATCTCCGATCCCGAACGTATCAACCAATTGCGCAAAGGTCGGATTCTCGATGGCGATCAGTTCGGTGATGGCATTCAAGGCAGCAGCGTCGAGCTCCTTAGCATGAAGCTCTTGGCGTACGCCGTCTAAGCCAATCTTAGCTAACTTATCTAAGGTCAGCATGACAGATAGCGTCAGCGATGCAGGCACGCCGATCGCTTCTAACATTTCCCCGAGGAAGCGGCGATTATTCCATTTCACAATGATAGGAATATCGAGTTGGCGGAACGCGTCAACCGCAAGCTGCATGAGTTCGGCTTCCGCTTCGGGTCCTGCGATCCCGACGACATCGACATCACATTGCAGGAATTCGCGCAAGCGTCCCCGTTTGACAGGGCCGTCCCGGAATACTTTGCCGATCTCGTACCGTCGGAAGGGCAATTCCAGACCCGGGTGAAGCGCAATGGCTTTGGCGAATGGAATCGTTAAGTCATAGCGAAGTCCGAGCCGGCGGTTCCCTTGATCCTGCAGCTGATACATTTCCTTCACAATTTCATCTCCGCCGGCGTACTTGGAGGTGAGCAGCTCCATTTCGTGGAGGACGGTCGAATCCATGGATTCATAATCATAGACCTCAAAGATGTTTTGCAGCGTTGTTTGAACTTTTTTGCGCAGCGCTTGTTCCTGTCCTAGAAAATCGTAAGTACCTTTCACGTTCTGCATGTTCATCGCACCCTTTCGATTGGCAAAATAAAAAACGCGCCGGACCTCTTGGTCCTGCGCGTTTGGTATGCCGCAGGGAGGCCAACGCGAAATGCGTTAGCCCGCCCTGAATGAATTCAGGTGTGCTAACGCATTTTGTAATAATGAAATTGTTGTAGGTTGATGCTATTCATCAGGAACATTCCCCTTCAACGTATAATTAGGAAGATTATAGCGAACTCCCTGAGGGAATGCAACCTCAAAATACCCAGATTAGAAATCGAAGTTATCCGGGTCCGGACCTACGCGGCGATCTTCATTGAGCGCATCGATACGGTTCATATCTTCTGCAGACAATTCAAAATCAAATACCGAAGCGTTCTCGATAATACGCTGCTCTTTCGTGGATTTCGGAATGGTTACGATGCCATGCTGAAGGTCCCAACGAAGGATAATTTGCGCGACGGATTTGCCGTATTGCCCTGCAATGTCTAGCAAGGTCGGGTTATCTAGCAGCTGTCCTTGCATCAACGGAGACCAGGCCTCCATTTGAATGCCGTGCTCGCTAGCGAACCGAATGAGATCTTTTTGCGTAAGCATTGGATGGTATTCCACCTGATTCACCATAGGCTTGATTTCAGCGTCTTTCATCAAATCTTCCAAATGGTGGATTTGGAAATTGCTTACACCGATGGCTTTAACACGTCCTTCTTTGTAAAGGGTCTCGAGCGCACGCCATGCTTCCTTATACTTTCCTGCGACAGGCCAATGAATGAGATAAAGGTCCAGGTAATCTAGCCCAAGTCGCTCTAAGCTGGCTTCATACGCCGCAATCGTGGACTCATAACCAAGATCGGCATTCCATACTTTGGACGTCACGAATAGATCTTCGCGTGAAAGGTTATTCTCTTGCAGGGCTTCGCGAATGCCTTGTCCCGTGCTTTTCTCGTTCTGATAAATCGCGGCAGTATCGATACTCCGATATCCGTGCTTGACCGCTGCTTTGATCGCTTGGACGAGCTCTGATCCTTCTTCGACTTTAAATACGCCTAAACCGAACCACGGCATACGAACGCCGTTGTGTAATGTTGTTGTAGCTTGTAAGTGTTGTGTCATGATGATGACCTCCTAGTTAGATGTTTGATATGATGCAACTGATTCATTCTTGCTCGCGACTTCACTTCGCTTCTCTAAGGATCGGCTCCAGCCTGTTAATAGAACGGCTCCCAGCACCATGATGGCACCTACCCATGTCGTATGAATAAGACCCATATGGTCCGTAACGACACCGCCCAAATAGGCGCCAATCGCAATGCCTGCATTAAAGGCTGCAATATTAAAAGCAGATGCGATATCCTTCGCGGTTGGCGCATAACGTTCCGCTAGCATAACCACATATACTTGCAATCCGGGGACGTTCATGAAGGCGAATAGACCCATGAGACTTATGGTAACCAATCCCGCGATTTTAAAAGGTGCCGTAAAAAAGAGAATAAAGAGCACAATCGCTTGAACGACGAACATATAAAATAAAGCCTTCAGGGGGTTGCGATTCGCGGCTTTTCCGCCAATCACGTTGCCTATGGCGATCGCAATCCCGTAGACGAGCAGAATGATAGCCACTGTATTTTCATGAAAACCGGTGATGTCGTGCAGGATTGGGGATAAATAAGTAAAGACGACAAATGTACCCCCATAACCCAGTGCGGTGATGATTAAAGAAAGCAACAATCGTCCGTTCGTCACCAGCTTGACTTGGTCGCGGAACGGTGTCTTGGCTCCTGTCCGTAAACCGGATGGTACAAGGATCGAATTAGCGATCCATGCTAGAATCCCGACGACGACGATGGTGATAAAGGCAGATCTCCAACCCCATTGTTGTCCGATCCAAGTACCCAAAGGCACGCCTGTGACCGTGGCAATGGTAAGACCGGAGAACATGATGGAGATCGCGCTAGCTCGACGGTTCTCCGGAACCAGATCTGCAGCGATCGTTGATCCGATGGACATAAATACGCCATGGGCGAATGCGGATATGACACGCGCAATAAGTAGCACAGTAATTCCGCTAGCAACGGAAGCTAAGCCATTCCCCAGAATAAAGACAATCATGATCCATAGCAAAAGTGTCTTGCGTGATACTTTCGCCGTCAATGAGGTGAGGATGGGAGCTCCGAACATCACCCCTAACGCATACAATGTGACGGTTAATCCTGCGGTTGTCACCGATATATTTAAGTCTTCAGCAATAAGCGGGAGTAACCCCACGCTGATGAACTCGGTTGTTCCAATTGCAAAGGCGCTTACCGCTAATGCTAAGAGCGCCAGCGTACTTCTTCGTTGATCGAATGTCATGTGTTTCACTCCTACAGTATGGCAATCACCGGCCGGTAAATGTTATTATGGGACAATCAATACAAAATGAACAGTACGTACTTTAAAGTACTATAGGCACTATAAAGTGCTATAGGCACTAAAAAGTTCCTGTACATGATACAAGGAGGGACAGGCAATGGCCGAGAAGAAATATAATATTTCCGTTGAAGCAACCTTGGAGGTGATCGGCGGGAAATGGAAGTGTGTTATTCTGTGTCATTTAACCCACGGCAAGAAAAGAACCAGCGATCTGAAACGCGTGATGCCGAGCATTACGCAGAAAATGTTGACCCAACAGCTTCGTGAGCTGGAGCAAGACGGCATCGTGAACCGGATCATTTATAATCAAGTGCCGCCCAAAGTCGAGTATGAACTAAGTGAATACGGCCGCAGTCTCCAACCGATATTGGACTCGCTGTGTGCATGGGGAGAAGCTCATATTATTAAAGAGTACGGCGATAAATTCGCTGTGCTCGAGCCGAACTATTTGAATCAACCGTGAGAGGAGAGGACATCAGACATGCAACCTTTCACACGTCGTGTCATTGAGATTATTCAGGGAATCCCAGAAGGATACGTGATGACCTATGGCCAAGTCGCCGAATTGGCGGGGAGCCGTCGTGGCGCCCGGCAAGTCGTTCGGATTCTGCATTCGTTAAGTGATAAACATGGTCTTCCATGGCATCGTGTCGTCAATGCAAAAGGTGAGATTGCGATACAGGATGATGAAGGGCGGTTCACACAGACCGTGTATCTGCAAGATGAGGGGGTCACGATGCTGGCGAATGGGACGATTGATTTGGAGAGGTATCGATACATCCCCGAGGTATGATGTAATTAGGAATATTTTGGGTTATTCGCGATAAATGTGAGATTAGTATCAGATTGTCCATAACACCCCGTGGTATAAAAGGGATAAAAACAAGCTATTGGTATCCGAATAGCATGGGGGGACATGATGAAGAAGCGAAGAAAGTATACCTTTTTCTGGGGGGTAGGCATTGTTATTGTTCTGTTGGCAGTCCTGGGTTGGTTGAATGGGATGCAGAATAAGTCCGTGTTAACGCCGATGACGAATGAAGGTCTGGAGTCCTTCTTCCAGGAACAACAGTCAGGAGTTGTCTATATTGGCCGACCGACTTGCCCGGTATGCAGGGAGTTTCAGCCTAAGGTCGAAAAGGTATCTAAGGCAACGGGAACCGAAGTATTCTATTACAATACCGATCTGGCACGTCAAGAAAATGAGACGACATTGAACCAGATGATGGAGAAGCTGCAAGTACAAGCTGTCCCCACGGTGATCTATTTTAGCGAGGGTAAAGAAGTTGATCGGCTGCAAGAAGGAGAGTACACGCAAGAGGGGTTTGAACAGTTTTTGCAGAAACATGAAGTACCGCATGCCAAATAAGAGAAGCGCCAGAGCCTCAAGAGAGGTTTCATGGCGCTTTTTCTGTGGTTCTATAGGCGATTCGCAGCTGACTCCTTCAGAGAGAGGATATATCCTTTGCTTCGAATGTTCTCGATGGCAAGAACTTGTTGGGTTTTCTGCCGAATACGATAGATGAGTGCATTCACCTCTTCGGAACTAACGTCTGGAATTTCGTCGATCGAAGGCGATCGTTCGGGCCATACATACGTTTTGATCTCGTCCTTAGAGACGAATTGCCGTTGATTCTGAACGAGCAGCTCAATGCATTTATACTCTTTCTCCGAGAAAGCAAAGCACTCGTCATGCACGCTCAGTTCTTGCTTGATTGGATCTAAGCTGAGGTCGGTTACAAGCATGGCATTGGCGGCTTTTAGGAAAGGTACGATATCGATCGTATCATTCAGATTGTACGTTGAGAATGTAAGCAGGACGTGGCCGTGGGCGAGTGAAATGTGATCTGTATGTTGAAGTAGGGTCTTTTCGTTCGGTTGAAGTCGGTTGTGGTTTACGTATGTGCCATTCTTGCTGTCCAGATCCTCAATATAGTATTGGCCGTTCTCCTCGTGAATCGCGAAATGCTTCCTCGACACGAAGATGCTGCTAAAAGCGATATCGGTATCCTCAGCGCTATCGGTTGTTCGTCCTATCACGACGCAACTTTTTTCTAGCGGAATCGTCGTGTCTTCCTGATAGGGAACGCCTTGTTTGACGATTAGAAATGATAATCCCATAATGGTCTCCCTTTACTCTCGTTGTTATGCTGTTATTATTCTATGATCTACTTATTATGTCATAACTATTGTATTCGCGTAAGGGCATTTATAAACTATTAAGTATGAAGCATTGACATGTCGACCATATTTGGAGGGTATGATGAAAAGGTTCTTTTCTAATAAAATCGTATTATTCATTCTGCTAATCATCCTATTAATATATCTGAACAACGGTTCGTTATTCACGAAACAATCGACTACGCCCCCAGAAATCCTTGCTCACCGGGGACTCGGGCAGACCTTTACAATGACGGGGATTACCGGGGATACCTGTACGGCGGAGCGGATTTTCGAACCCGAGCATCCCTATTTAGAAAATACGATTCCATCGATGGCAAAGGCATTTGATCTTGGAGCCGATATCGTAGAACTGGATATTAAGCCCACCAAAGACGATCAATTCGCCGTATTCCATGACTGGACGCTGGAATGCCGTACCAATGCCCATGGCATGGTCAAAGATTATACCATGGAAGAGCTGAAGCAGTTGGATGTTGGTTATGGGTATACTGCGGACGAAGGGAAGACATATCCTTTTCGCGGGAAAGGTATAGGTCTCATGCCGTCGCTGGATGAAGTCCTGTCTTATTTCCCAGAGAAATCGTTCTTGATCCATATCAAGAGTGCGGATCCAGAGGAAGGAACACAACTGGCACAGTATCTCGGAGCACTTCCTGAGCATCAATTAAGTCAGTTAACCGTATACGGCGATGACCAGCCGATCAGCATGCTGAAGAAGAGTCTTCCGGACATCCGTGTGATGTCCATGTCGACGTTGAAGAGCTGTGTACTGTCTTATTTCGCGACAGGATGGACAGGGTATGTTCCAGCAGCATGCCAGGATACGCAATTACATATTCCAGAAACCTATGCCCCTTGGTTATGGGGGTGGCCGGATAAGTTCATACAACGTATGGCCGAGGTGAATACGCGAGTCATTCTTGTAGCAGGCAACGGCGGATGGTCGGAAGGTTTTGACACCATGGAGGATGTTGAACGGATACCGAAGCATTACTCGGGGGGCATATGGACGAATCGAGTTGACCGCATTGCACAATGGTTTAAATAAACGTCTTCCTAACTTTTTGCCGTTGACGATATCATATAAATTGTATACAATTTAATTACATACAACTTATATAAAGGAGGATGTTCGCATGTCTATCTATGATATTGAAGTCAAGTCCATACGAGGGGAGCTGCAGACCCTGGCGCCTTATCAGGGACGGGTGATGCTGATCGTTAATACAGCTACACAGTGTGGTCTAGCTCCACAGTTCAAAGGGCTTCAGCATCTTCATGATACGTATCAAGATCAAGGGTTTACGGTGCTTGGGTTCCCGTGCGCGCAGTTCGCGAACCAGGAACCGGGCGACAACGATGAGGTCGCTCAGGCATGCGAGATCAACTTTGGCATTACGTTTCCGTTGTATGCCAAGATTGATGTGAATGGCAGCAACGCACATCCTTTGTTCCAATATCTTACGCAGCAAGCCAAAGGGATCTTCGGCACCAAAGCGATCAAGTGGAATTTCACCAAATTCCTTGTGGATCCACAGGGGAATGTGGTGAAGCGCTTTGGACCGAAAGATGAACCCCACCGGATTGAGAGCTATATTCAACAATTACTTAAGCATTCACAAAATGCATAGCGATCGGAATATAAAAGCACCCTTATCGCCAAGATCTACTTTTTAGGAGTAGGTCGGAGGAGTTCGATAAGGGCGCTTTTTTTATAGACGGTACTTAGGATTCAATCATCAGGATTTCGCGAATTTCTTGCTCGGTGAGTGCGGTCAAGGCTTCTTCCCCCGGCTGGATGATTTCATCAATCAGATTTTTCTTACGCTGCTGCAGTTCATACATCTTATCTTCTACCGTGCCATGGGCGACAAGGCGGATGACTTGTACAATACGTTTCTGTCCGATGCGGTGAGCGCGGTCGGCAGCCTGCTGCTCAACTGCAGGATTCCACCAGAGATCATAGAGAATGACCGTGTCGGCTCCTGTTAGATTAAGTCCCGTACCCCCTGCTTTCAGGGACATCAGGAAGAGGTCGCGTTCGCCTTCGTTGAATCGGTCACAGAGCGTTACACGCTCGGATGCAGGTGTATTGCCGTCGAGATAAAAATGAGGTACGCCCTGATAGCTTAGCTCGCGTCCAATGATACCAAGCATTTCCGTGAATTGTGAGAAGATGAGCATTCGTTTCCCAGCACTTCGGCACTCTTCGATGATCTCTAATAACTGCTCGAATTTGGCGGAGCTCCCCGTATAGTCCTCTACGAACAAGGCGGGGTGACAGCATAATTGGCGAAGTCGTGTTAACCCAGCAAGAATTTTGATGCGATTTTTCTGGAAAGTCTCAGCATCCAGATGCCTCACGGTTTCTTCACGCAGCTTTGCTAAATAGCTGACATACAGCTTCTTCTGATCAGGCAGAAGCTCTGAAGCTTGAATGGATTCAATCTTCTCGGGCAATTCCTTGAGCACATCGGTTTTCAACCGCCGAAGCAAGAACGGGCGTGCCCTTCGGGCTACGGTTGCTCGAGGGAGGTCTTGAAATGTGCGCCGACCCACGAATAGATCCGGGAATACCGCGTCGAAGATCGACCATAGCTCTTCGAGCCGATTTTCGATGGGCGTCCCCGTCAGAGCGAAGCGATACTGCGCCTGAATAGATTTGACGGCCTGAGCCGTCTGTGTTGCATGATTCTTGAACATCTGAGCTTCATCCAGGATCAAGGTGTGGAACGATGCTGCGATATACTCCTCAAGATCCCGACGTAAGAGTGGGTACGAGGTGAGAACCACATCGACCTGGGATACATCTTGGAGAATCGAACGACGTTCCGACTTGGTTCCATCGGCAATTACCACGCGAATTTCAGGTGCGAATTTCTGCAGCTCGTTATACCAGTTATAGACGAGAGAAGCAGGAGATACCACGATCGCGGGCAGCCCTTGTTCTCGAATTTCAGGGAGTACAGAGACGATAAAGGCGATACTCTGCAAGGTTTTGCCGAGCCCCATATCATCCGCCAGAATCCCCCCGAATTGATAGTACGCAAGGGTTTTGAACCATTGAAACCCATATTTCTGATAATCGCGAAGAATGGGATCTAATCGTGCAGGCACCGGAAATTCCAGGTTATCCGGGTTGCGCATGTTGTCTAAGAGCCGTCGGAATGATTTCCCGAGCTTAACGGAATTCCGTTGTTCATGAGAGTCGATGAGATGAAGTCCGCGGAAGACAGGCAATCGAAGCTCTCCGTTCTTGAAATCCTCCTCTGTGACGCCCATCTCGTTCATGAAACGAATAATTTCTTGGAACTCCTCCGTCTCCAGCGGAAGCAATGCACCGCTTGGAAGTCGATGGTATTTGCGCTTTTCTTCCAGCGATTTGAGCAGATTTCGAATATCGGATTCGGGAATACCATCCATATCGAACTGGAATTCCAGCCATTTGGTACGTTCATCCACATTGACGGTGATCTTGGGCGGCATGATGTCCGTGTAAAGTCTTAATTTCACGCTCGTCGTTGCATAGACGTCCATCAGCTTCTCGAGTTGGGGCACGATATGATAGAGAAAGTCATACTCCCCGTCTTCGTCCTCCATGAAATAGCCAGCTTCGGTCTTGGCGAACGATCCCTGCTCCATCAGTTCGAGAATTCGTCGTTCTTTCTCGCCGTCCCGTAAAAGAATCAGCTCATGGTTGTGCTGTTGGCTGTGACCTTCCAGCGGGTTGATGGTCATTTCGCCGTACTGAAACTCGATGCCGGCTAATAGCCGATCTCTTACGCGGTCAAGGTATAGCTTTGCCTTCAAGGGAGTTCGGAGAATGCGGTCGGATACGGTCTTGGCGATATGAACGGCACCTAATTTCATCAGCCCGGGCGTTACCCGTTCCATAAAGGACTCCATGTGCTCCGGTGCGATCTGGATGTTATGCTTCGGAGAGGCTTCAAGGAGCTGCTTCAACGATGCGAGGCGTCTGCATTGTTCCGTCGACTGCTTCATTATCTTCCCATTCGACAGTATGATGCCGTACATGTCCATGACAAGAATCTGCTCTAGTCCCTCCACATCCAATTGATAGCTCTCCGGCTGGGATTGATCGAATTCGAACTGGACCGGAAGCGGACCATCATCTAATGCAATCCCTTCATACGTCTCGTGGCCGTGTTCAAGCTTAACCGAAGGTGCCGATGCAAGGAGGGATAACATCTGGTCCCACGCGAACGGCGGCACAAGAAGCATGCGGTCGCTTTGTAATCGATTGGCACGTGCTGCAAAGTTATGGAGCGTTTCACGATACATTTTTTCGTGTTGGTAAATGTGAAGGAGCTGTTGAATAATGGCGTCATGCGCCGGCTGAAAGCTATGAAGCTCGGGATCATAGCTGAAATTCTTGGAGAATACATAGGGCTCTCTTCGGTCAATGTGCTCTAGAACATCCCTAATTTTTTGAACCACATAGAGTCGTTTCGGTCCGACCTTCATCTCCAGACCGAACATATATTTCCGGTATCCGTAAGGGACGGGTTTGCACGTGAATTCAACATCAAGCGTTATCCGTGTATCGAAGATCGGTCGTGTGCTCGTTGAACGACGAGGTTTCTCGGTGAAGAGACCCATGATCCGCTCTGTCATTTGTTTGTCGATGGGCGAAATGACTGGCTTTCTATTGGCCGTAACGGCAGAGGATCCTGCGTTATGCTGCGTTGTATCCGCTGAACCGACCGCAACCCAGCTGCGCTCCTGCTGATCATGAATGTGCAGCAATGCAGCTGCGACATGCTTACAGTACGTATCATAAGAATAGAACGCGAGACAGGTGCATTCGGCCCCGATATCTCCGTTGCTATCGATTTCGATGGTGACTTTGCATTCGGTATTTCCTTGCACAATAGCTTCGTAGGTGAAGGCGTCGGGATCGTCATGCGTGAGTGTCACTTTGCCAGCTTGGTAGTCAGCCTGTCCCTTATCATAAGCGCTTGTACCGCATAACAATTTGATAATCCGCTCGGTCAAATAAAAGCTCATGTCAGGAATCCTTTCTTTATTTGAAATTCGTATAAACTTAACTCCGTACTAACGATATCTTTAATATAACATCTCGAATTTTCTAAGGGTACGTCCAAGACCTATTTTACCTATAATGTCGATGAAAAACCAAAAAAGAACCAGGGCAGTTGCCCAAGTTCTACAGAGTGGCGGTAAAAACGATCTATAACAATGATGAAGATGAATGAAATTTGCTATGTTGTATAAATCAGTACAGTGGGGAAAAAGTGTTTGTGGTGGTACTATATTGGATAAATCCACTAACTTCGCTGTCTTCAGTACGATTTCGCACTCTATACTGGATAAATCCAATAGAATGTGCTGAGAATGTCTCTAAAATGCTGATTTTCCCCCTTTATATTGGAAACGTCCATTATAGGTGCGCGTTTTAGTGCTGGTGGTGAAGCTATGTTGGATAAATCCAGGATAGGTCCGCGAAAAAGGACTGGTGGTGTAGCTTTGTTGGAAAATCCATTTTAGGTCCGCGAATTAGCTCATCCGGATGAAAAAAATCGAGGAAGACTTGCTTGTTTAGGGGGAAGGTACTTTTTTTTACGCTCCCTCCAAAAAAACGGGGGTTTCTCGACAGCCTGAAGAACTAGGGCTAGTTGCCCTAGTTCTGTGCTATGTATGAGGATTCGGCTTTCTAATCCCTATACCTCTTTCCGCTTCAAATGCAGCAATCCTCCAATAAAGAACAGAATGAAACTGCACGTAATCGTAATCAGAATATTTTCGATCGGCAGCGTGAAGGCACCGAAGTCCATCTCACTATGTGTCAACATGGCCAGTGAAGGTTGTGCCCAAGGATAGTAAGGTCCGAATTGGGCGGAGTTGACGATAAGCATATTGGGCAATGTCAGTGCTACATTAATGGCCAGCGGTGCAGCAAAGCTGCTCCATCCGATCGATACCCATAATTGCAAAGCCGCGAGCGGCAGACAAGCAACCCAACCGCTGATAATGGCTGGAAGCGCAAACTCCCAGTTCATTCCTCCGGGAATATCATGAAAGCTTACGGACGCAGCTAGGGAAGCGAGCATAAGCAGTTGGGTAACAGCAAGCAGCAGTACAACAATACTAAACTTTGCCATAAATAAGCCCGTTCTCGATACGGGTAGGCATAGCAGTGATTTCCAGCCTCCTCCGCTATGTTCATATCTGCACACAAATGCAGAGAATATTCCCGTCAATATCGGAAGCAGCAGCATAGCGTGAAGTGTGAAGACGATAGACTGCAACTGGACGTACTGTATGAGTGCTGGCGTATCATCGAGCGATGCCATCAGACCGATGATGAGCGAGATAAGCGGGCTTACAGGAACCAATATCCAGATGAGGGATCGGCTCAGCTTTAGTCTTTCAGAAGCCAGTAATCCCATAAATGATTTGACGTTCATCTCAGTTCACATCCTTCCGGTTGAAGTGAATGGAGCCGAGCAGCAGAACGATGAAGCCGCAGAGGAAGCCTACCCCTACAAACACTTCACCTTGAGAAGCTTTGAATGCAGCGAGCGGCCAACTCACGGGCAGCCATTCCGAGGTCGGAAAGATGGACAGTACGGCCAGGACTACACCGATCGTTATGGGAAGTGACTGATTCCGATATGTCATACACATCCATAGCACAAATGCTAGAATAGGCCAGGAAGCGATAAATGGATAGAAGGCCAACTTTGCCACATCGACGATCGGAATATCCGTCCCGAATCTTAGCATCAAGCCTAATGTGATGGACCCCAGAGCCAACAAAATGCACGATACAGTCAGCAGGAATATCGCAACTGCAAACTTGGCGCCAAATACGGAATAACGTGATATCGGCAATGCCAGCAGCTGCTTCCATGCGCTCGTTTGGTGCTCGATATTCGCGAGCATCGAGCTTAGAATCGTAATGCCCATGAGGAGCGCGATAGGAACGAACATCGCTATGTTCTCCAGTAAGTATCTCCATACATCATCCGCATATTGCTTCATCAAATAATCGTATCGCAAGCCGTAGTTAAGCGCCTGCATGGCAATCAATCCGATTGGAGCCAGAAACACCAGAAACCAGAGCCCTTTGCCCTTAAGCTTCAGCAGATCGGCCCTTATAGCTCTGCCGATCATAAGCTTCGTCCCTCCCCGATAATATGAAGGAACAGCTCTTCAAGCGACTTGCGATTTTCCTCCACGCGATAGACGGAGTGGCCTGCGCTCACAAGACTTCTCACCGCGCCAGCTACACGATTATCGTCGGTTATACCCATCGTCAAAGTCGAGTCTGCACCTTGGAAGGAGGCTTCAATACCTTGTTCGCGCAGCAGCCTTAACGCACGCTCCGCTTCTGATACGCGCAGGGATACGACGCTCTGCGACTGAAGCTGCATGTTCTGAATGGTATCTTGGAACACAAGCTCGCCCTGCCGAATAATGCCGACGATGGAAGCCATCTGTTCGACCTCGCTTAATAAGTGGCTGGAGATGAGCACGGTGATGCCATGCTGCTTCGGCATGTTTTTGATGAGTTCCCTAATTTCTAGAATGCCGGAAGGATCGAGTCCATTCGTCGGTTCATCCAGAATGAGCAGCTCCGGACTGCCGAGCAGCGCCCTGGCGATGCCGAGCCGCTGTTTCATCCCAAGGGAATAGCCTTTAACCGCGCGCTTCGCCTCTTTCGTTAGGCCCACGATCTCCAGCACTTCATCGATGCGCTTACGCGGCACGTCGATGATGCGCCGAATTGCCTCCAGATTCTCCACCGCGTTCAAGTGTCCATAGTAAGAAGGATACTCAACCAGAGAGCCTACCTTTCGCAAAATAGAGAGCCGCTGCTTGGCCAGCGATTGTCCGAACACTTCTATACTCCCACTGGATGGTTTGATTAAGCCTAACAGCATACGGATGGTCGTTGTTTTGCCTGCACCGTTTGGACCCAGAAAGCCGTATATTTCACCTTTCGCTATTTTCAAGTTCAGATCAGACACTGCATAGCGCCCTTTATACTTTTTACTAAGACCTTTCGTCTCTATAATCCATTTACTCATCTGTATCACCTCGAGTACCAGCATACCTACTCAAGGTTAAAAGAACGGGGGACTAAAGTTTAAATTTGGTTTAAAAATAGGGATGCGCTTCTATTTCTTCCGTTCATAGATGTAGATTCGAGTTCCTTCACTCGAGCTATCCGTCTCCAGGCCTAACCCCATTTCGACGATCAGATAGTTCACGATTACCAGCCCGATACCGGCTCCCTTAGCCCCTGATTCGGAATGGATGCCTGTGCCGCGATCCGCGATAACAAGCGCACTCCTGCCTGCATGCTGCTCAACGAACAGCCCGATATACCCGCCTTGCGAAGCGTGACGTACTATATTCTGGAACAGATTATCCAATATACGCTGGAAACCCGCCTTGTCCACGTTCCATACCCATGCCTCTTCGGGCAGAAGCACCTCGACCTCCATATTTTCTCGTTCCCAGATGGGATACCAGCCGGCAGCGCTCTCTCGTGCCAGACGCAGCACATCGAGCGGCTCAGGAGACAGTTGATAACGACCGCTTGTCATAAGTGTGTGGGTCAGCAAATTATCGATCAGCTCACTTAATCCCGAAACTTTGTCCTGCACGATAGAGAGAGAGTTCCGCCCCCGATCGCTTAGCGCTTCCTCCCGCAAGCCATACAAATGTCCACTCATGACGGTCAGTGGCGTTCGTAGATCATGCGAAAGATTGGCTATGAGCGATTTCCGCAGCGCTTCCTCTTCGAGCTGTCGCTCTCGACTGATGTGCAGCTGTTCAATCATTCCATTGAACGCGGCTTCCAGCCCGCCAATCTCATCTGTTCTCCTTAGCTCCACGGGTTTTGGGATACCATGCTCATCCTGAAGTGCCATGGCCGATTGAAGGTGGAGCAAGCGCCTTTGAATATGTCGGAAGAAGAGGATGGAGATCGTAACGAACAGCACAAACATAGTAAAGATAATGGCGATATATACAGGCGTCCCTATCGTTGCAGGTCTTTCGAACAGATCTCTCGGCATCTGCAGCACCATAAAGCTTGAGTGGGCATTGTCCTTTCCCATGAAGGCTACCACCGTGTACGGATCCGTGTTCACGCTCTTCTTCATGAAGGCTACTGCATCACTAGGCATCCAGAGGTCGGGTATTCCGGCTTGCGGAGGGAGCTCCAATTCTGTAGCTCCTGCACTGTTCACCCAGAATATAGAAGCTTCGGGGTACTGCGCCTTCAATTCATGCAATCGGAGATTGATCTGGGGCGTCGACTTTCCTTCCATCTCCGCTGCAGCAGCGTACCACATGGCCCTCACATCAGACGCATTACCGTACTTTAAGTCATCTTTCGGATTGCCGTTCATCATATTTCCAAACACGATATAAGATACGCTTACGATAGGCATGACAACGGGGATGAACAGAAAAGACCCAAGGACAATAAGCAGATACTGGCTCCTTAGGGACTGTCTTGCGAACCATTTGGACTCCCTGGGCTTGCGAATAGCTTTTTTCATCCCTTCATCACCCTCTAATCCTATATCCTAAACCTCGTATGGTCTCGATAATTTCAGGAGATGCAGGGTCTCTCTCGATTTTCTCGCGAAGGTAGCGTATATGTACCATCAGTGTCTTGTCCCCTTCAAGATAGGATTCTCCCCACACCGATTCATAGATTTGCTCTTTCGTCATAATCTGGCCGAGATGGCGGATCAGATACATAAAGATATGGAACTGCTTGCCGCTTAACGTGATCTCTTCTTCGTTATCTGTATTCACGATCCGATTCTCGGCTTCATAGACGAGCAAGTGCTTCACGTTCGTTGGAACGTTGGAAAATGTGCTGGAACGCCGCAGCAATACCTCAATTCGAGCAATCAGTTCATCGGGATGGAATGGCTTCGTAACATAATCATCCGCGAATTGAAGTCCTTGAAGTTTATCGTCAATCGCTGTTCGCGCTGACAGCATGAGGATTGGAATCGAAGGCGCAACCTTCTTCAATCGCTGCCCCACTGTAAATCCATCTAGTCCAGGCAGCATCACATCCAGAATGATTAGACTGCAGTTCTCAACCTCCTCCGTGGCCCGATCTCCGCTTCGAAGCCATTTCACTTCGTATTGATGTGCGCGAAGATGCTCCACAACGAAGCTTCCTATCTCTTGATCATCTTCAATGTATAACAGCGTCGTTATCATACGCCAACTCTCCCTTCGCCGCTCATGATTGTATGTGAGCATTGTACACGATCCTAATCGTTTGATGATATGGATAATATGGATTTTCAAGCATAGTAAAGGAACTTCACCTATGTATATTTATTCTACTAGAAAATGAGAGGGTGACAAATGTTCACTTGTCATAAGGAAGGTTATTTCGTATCATCACATTAGAACGATCGTTCAATAGATGAGGATGACAAACTACGTGAAAAGACATTATGACAGTGAACAGACAAGACAGATCATTGCGGAGAAGGCGACGCAGTTATTCGCACAGAATGGCTTTTCGGGGACCGCGATCTCGGATATCTCTAAGGAATCGGGCTTTAGCAAAGGGCATGTGTACTATCATTTCGAGAATAAGGAAAAGCTGTTCGTCTTTTTGGCACAGGATTCGATGCGCTTATGGGGCGAGAAATGGGAGGCTGTCTCTACGGCTTATCCATCGGCTACCGCGAAGCTGTATGGCATGGCAACGTTCGTACTGAATCATTATAAGACGCCTCTACTCAAAGTAGGGCAAGAACTTGCGGCGAATCCGTCGACGAGTCCCGAGACGGTGAAAAGTCTCTACGATCTCGCCGTTGTGCCCATGCAGGCTTACGCGGGCATTTTCCAATTAGGCGTGGATACGGGGGAGTTCGATACTCTGGATGTGCAAGAGACGGCGTTCCTGTTCGGTACGTGGATGGGTGCCCTATGTCAGCATGTTTTTACGATGGAGTACGAGGTTCTGCATCGGATGTTTCAGCAGAGTGTAACGATTTTTTTGGGCGGAATTCAGAAGAAATAAGCGTTTCGCCTCTCTCAATTAGAACGATCGTACTAATTGTTCTAAAGTCATCTCATTCTCTTATGTCAAAGAAAGGTTGTGCTAGAATGCCATCTTCGAACCAGGTAGGGATCATCACAGGGGGCGCTTCAGGAATAGGCAGGGCGATAGGCAAGGAGCTTGCTCGTCGCGGCGTTTATGTCATGCTTGCGGATAAGAATGCGGAAGAGGGGGAGAACGCGGTTCAGGAAATTCAGGCGCAGGGTGGTAACGCTAGGTTTATCAAGGTGGATGTAAGCGATGCGAAGCAAATGCATACGGCTGTTCACGCGGTGTATGAAGAATTCGGCCGCTTGGACTATATGTTCAACAATGCGGGCATTTCCATGTACGGTGAGGTGTATGATATGACCTTGGAACATTGGGAACGTATCATGAACGTGAATGTATGGGGGGTTATTCACGGCATTCAAGCGGCCTATCCTCTCATGAAGCAGCAGGGCTTCGGCCATATTGCGAATACGGCTTCTGCAACAGGGTTGGGACCTTCGCCGACGGCAGCGGCTTATGCGACGACGAAACATGCGATCGTCGGGTTAACGACGTCACTGCATTATGAAGCGGAAGCCTTTGGAATCAAGGTTAGTGCGCTATGTCCAGCCTTCGTAGATACATCGATTTTTGAGCGTGGAGAAGCGATATCCATGGATAAAGCCCTGATTAACGAACAGGTTAAGAAGCAGAAACCCATGAGTCCAGAAAAATTTGCGGTCTTCGCGTTAAAGGGACTAGAACGTAATCAGCCGATCGTATGCCCGATGCCATTGCGTCGGACGATGGATATATTCTTTACCCTGTTCCCTTCGGTGCATCGCAAGCTGATGCGTCTGGTCTGTCGCGTTGCACGTAAAGCACGGGTGGAGGCTTAACACTCTCCTGGCTATAGATAGGCATAGGTATCATCACACACAAATACAGCTCCGATAGGCAAATATGCCGTATCGGAGCTGTGTGACGACATGGGACATTTAGTAGAATTTCACTAATTGTTCCACGATCTCGCTGTTGGATCCGCCAACAAGCGTTTGGAATTGCGGTTTATCGAATAACGCTTCGATTTGAGGTGGAGGCGTCTGTTCGATGTTGACCAGGCGAATGGCCTCGTCGAACTTCGCTGGATGCGCGGTGGATAGGGCCACGGTGACTTCATCCTCGCTGGTGAACTGCTCTGCCGCTGCTACGCCGCATGCCGTATGCGGATCGAGCAAGTAAGCATTGGAATCATAATACTTGCTGATGGTGCGTAGGCATTCTTCGCCCTGTACGCCATATGCGACGAAATCGGCTTGAACCGTTGCTAACTTGTCGGCAGGAATGACGATGTTGCCATCAACCTTGTATTGATCCATGATCGCGGAGATCGCTTGCGCATCTTCCCCATGCAGGTAATAAAGATAACGCTCGAAGTTGCTTGCCACTTGAATATCCATGGATGGACTGTAAGTGCTGTGGAACTCGCCTGGTTGATATACGCCCTCGCGCACGAAGCGCTCCAAGATATTGTTCTCATTGGTTGCAAGAATAAGCTTGTGAATCGGCAGACCCATGCGTTTCGCGAGGTATCCTGCGAAGATATCCCCGAAATTCCCTGTCGGTACGCTGAAGTTCACTTTCCCAGCTTGTCCTTGGTTCGCGAGTTGGAAGTAAGCGTAGAAGTAATATACCGTCTGAGCTAGAATACGCGCGATATTAATCGAGTTAATAGCACGCAAATGGTAGCGGTGCTTGAACTCCACATCAGCGAACAATTCCTTGATGATGCGCTGGCAATCATCGAAGTTGCCTTCCACAGACAGGTTTAATACGTTCGCATCATCCACGGTAGTCATTTGCAGCTCCTGCACCTTGCTTACCTTCTGATGCGGGTGGAGAATACAAATGCGAATGCCTTCTTTGCCGCGTACGCCTTCGATTGCCGATGCGCCCGTATCGCCGGATGTCGCGCCTAGAATATGGATGATCGAGTTATTTTTGCGTGAGATATAGGAATAGAGATTGCCCAAAAATTGCAAGGCTACGTCTTTGAATGCAAATGTCGGGCCGTGGAACAATTCAAGAATGTGAAGATGGTTATTGATCGAACGTACTGGTGTGACCTCCGCATCGCGGAATGTTCCGTAGCTGTCATCAACAAGCTGTTTCAAGTCCTCGCGCGGAATTTCTCCGTCAATGTAGAGGGAGAATACTTCTAGTGCCAACTCCTGATACGAGAGCTGCTGCCATTGCTTCAAAGTGTCTGCAGATACTTGTGGAATGTGCTTTGGAACGAGGAGGCCGCCATCATCTGCGAGTCCCATCATGACCGCATCGATGAAGCCGATTGCCCCTACTTTCCCCCGAGTGCTAATGTAGTCCATAATAATCTCCTTAATCGAGTAAGTTTTCAGTTATTGTATCAAAAAAACGTGCCCCTGCGTAATGAATTTTCTATATGAGCCTGAATAGGGGAGCTTATCGTAGGGAATGAATCGATTTATGGGGCTGTAATATCATTTTGATTACCAATAGACGGATTGAAAAAAACAGGTTTGCGACTGGTTTTAATTATAAAATCCTTCAATATAACTAAATAAGGCTTGATTAGCTTCCTAAGTCTGTATGCAGGATTATTCCGTCAGGAATACTGTATCTGGTATCTGAGCTTCGCTTTTTGTAACGTTTCTAGTATAAAGTTGAAGGTCGTTCGTTTTGAGAATGGAATCTATTGAAGTTGGCGTAAAATATTTTGCAGATATGTGGAAAGGACAACGCGAATACGATGTTTTAAATATTGTACAAGCATATAATTTTGGAGGTGGTTTTCTAAGTCACTCAGGTAAGAGTTATTCTCTGGATAGTGCTATTCAATTCTCAAAAAATCAAGCAGGTGAATATGCCTGATAAAACATCGCTAATTCTTGGAAGATATATAAACCAGCAGACTCTAATGAGAGAATTGCATATTGGCTATGACACATTAAAAACACTTCGTCTAAATGGATTAGAAGTAATTATTATTGGTAGGCAACATTTGTATGATCTTGAAGATGTAAAGGATATTTTCAATCAATCAAAAAATGATTTACCTGATTAAAACCTCAACTATTAAAATCTTACTAAAAATAAAAATATCCTAATCCTTGCGACTTCTTTAGGAGTTAGATTCCGAGTATTTTTCAGTTCAGAGACCATACCAATAGGAATTCCTACGTTGATAGCAATCTAAATCAAGTTCACCATCTCGTGTAGATTCTTTTAGTAATAAAGGTTGAAACTGTTGATACAAATAGACCATCGCTTCATTCTCGCCTTGTTGAGCTTTAAGTGCTAAAGAAGTGAGAGTTTCCATATTATATTCCTCCCTTAAAAATTTGTGATTAATTTTCCAGGGAGGAGGTCGTATATAATTGAATAGGAGACTATCTTATCATTAACCCCTTTAATTTTTCTAATAACCTTTTTTTGTAAATAGAAATCGCCTGTTGAGATAATTCTTTTTCTTTTGCAAGTTCAGTGTCGCTTTTTTTTGCAACATATTTTTCTAGTAAGAATTTTTTTCTTGTATATTTAGTCGTTTAATCGCTTTTATAAGCATTTCATCCTCAAAGTATTCTTCAAGATTTTTCAAATCAATAGCTGATATATTACTAATATTAAAATAGTTGTCTGTGTAAAAAGAATCAGGTGTGATATCTTGAAAATCATTAAGGATTGATCTAGTAGAATAGTTTCTCTTTTTTCTGTAATAATTGTTTGCGTGATAGTGTATGCCAATGTGAATATATTTCTTCAGTTTGTTATCACTTGGAGTATTTGCCATGTAACCATCCCCCTTTACCTTTGTGTCTTTTCTGCTCGCCTATACTGCCAAAAACCCCTATGAACTTTTTCAATAGGCAAATTATTGTCTTTCACCATTTTGGGTAAAATGTTATTTACTAGATTTTTGTAATCTAAATTAAAATGTAGATTTTTAGTGATAGAGGAATGGATTTTTGAGCCATTCATGGGTATGCCAGAAGTTTTCAGGATGTAGCAAATATCTTTAGAAATAATGTCGTAGGGGATAGAAGAAGGCTTTATTTTTTGATCATTAAATTTTGCACGATCAATTTCTTTCTTTGGAATAATAGTTGTTTTAGTGTATGATTGTCCTTCAGAAATGGTGTTTTCTATTTCTTCTATCCGGTTTAATCGGTTTTCGATGGCTTCATAAAGACTAGTGATTGCTTTTCTTTCATGGATTAATTCAACAATCAGCTTCATCAATGCCCTTTTTTCTTCTAACAAGTTCAAATTATCACCTCTTTACTAATAAGAGGTTTTAAAGCTGTCAAATAACAACAAAAAAACTATCAATTAATTTTTGATAGCTTTTTGCGAGTTTCTCTTTTAATATTGTTGTATTTTATGAAGAGATAGTTTTAATAAAATTAAATAAATTGTAGATTGTTAGAATTAAATCGACTTTGCTATTTTTCTTAGTAATTTGAAAATCTTTTGCACCTCTATTAATACTGAAAATACCACTTAAACCATTATCATAAAGTGATTCTATATTTTCACCAACAACAGCAATGGCAGGAACTTGATTTTTCTTTGCCATTCTTGCAATACCTGCAATGACTTTTTCTTATATTTCGAGGCAAAAGGTAATCCAGTGTCTTCTTTGACTGGTAGTGCATCAATGTCCGTTCTTAACCCAATTATTGGATGGTCTTTATTGTCTTGTAACATTGCGACTAATCTAGTTCCAAGGTACTGGTGAAAATGATGTCTTAATCCGATCGTATAATCTTAATCTTTGTTTTCCTTAGTTAGGTTCTTTACATTCATCTGTTATTCTTCTTTGTTTGTTTTATTCAATAGAATTGTCAAATTAAGTACAATACAGATATGCCTCAAAGGAAACTAAAAGACATGCTTTCTGTTAGAATTTAGGGTTCATGCCTTTTAAGGATTTTATTCAGTGTCTATTCTAACGGGCTTGACATTTAACGACGTTTCTTTTTTTGATTGATTAGCGAAATGCATAACCCCTTACATACTCTCTTTGCGACAATGAAGCAAAATGAAAATCTAGGGTCTTAACATTTCTCCCTTGTCCCATGAAACAATTAATCGATTCAATCTTCTTAGCCGAGTTTCTTCTTTTTTAGCACTCATTACCCACCAAATAGAATCTCTTCTGTACGAAGGTGGAAGCTGATTAAAAAATCCCCAAGAACTTGGATCTTTTCTAATTTCATCCTCATATTCTTTCGTTAAAGTAACGTTCCTATGAACGGAAGAATAACCTGTTTGATCATTTCTTTGATTGAAAACAGTCAATCCCTCAGGCCTCATTTGATTGTGTTCTATCAGTTTATGCACCTTTTGCACATTAACTTTACTCCAGAGGCTATTAGGCTTACGTGGAGTAAAGCGAATTTTATAGCAATCTTCATCAACTGTTTTTCGTATCCCATCAATCCAACCAAATGACAGTGCACAATCTACTGATTCGGACCAAGTGAGACTTGCTTTATTGGTCTTTTTCTTAAAAAAAACTACCCAAATTTCACTAGCTGTTTGGTGATGAATATCCAACCAATCAATAAATTCTGTTTGATTACTAAAAAATAGCACTTCACTCATTTTTCCAGCCATTCTAAAATCATTTGATTAAGCTCTTCAGGTCTTTCTTCTTGAATCCAATGACCAGTGTTTAAACTCTTAATGTCTATATTAGGTACAAAATCTTTTATATTTGGAAGCGGCGGAATAATATCTTTCTCACCATAAATCATCAATGTTGGCTGATGAAGAATAGGAGATACGTCACCTAATAAATGCCAATTACGATTTAAATTTCTGTACCAATTGATGCTTGGAGTGAAACCTGTCTTATTGAAGGCTGTGATATAAACAGAAAGATCATCATCGCTCATAACAGGTTCACCTAACGGCTGGGTTGCTTTAGCTAGATTAATCATTTCCATTCCTTCAACAGAGCCTTGTGATGGAACATTCTTTCGATATAAGTTACGAAGAAATTGGGCTGCATTTTCGTCTAATACAGCATCTGCAACACCTGGTTGTTTGTTAAAGTGAACAAAATAGTAATCATCGCCAAAAGCTTCTTCCATAAAATCAATCCAAGGTCTCTCTCCTCGAACTTGGTAGGGCAAGCATAAGTTAATCATTTTATTAACACGTTCTGGATGCAGCAAAGCCATACTCCAAACAACACTTGCGCCCCAATCATGGCCCATAAAAATGGCATCTTTGTATTGGTAGTGATCCAAAAGAGCAACAAGATCACCCGTTAAATGTTCAATATCATATTTTGTGACTTCTTTTGGACAAGAAGACTCTCCATACCCTCGTTGATTAGGAATAATAACGTGATAACCTGCTTCTACAAGAGGAGTCACTTGATGTCTCCAAGAAAAGGCATGCTCTGGCCATCCGTGGCAGAGAACGATAGGTTGCCCCCCATTTTTTTGTCCAGCTTCAAAAACCTCTAGCTCCACACCGTTACCTGAGATAAGTGTTGGTGTTGGAAATTCATAATTGTTTGTCATTTAACATCCTCCTAATTAAAATAAAAGTATCTTACAATGACAATATTATCATGGACGTTTGACAACGGTCTGTCAGCTTTGAGAAACTCACTTAATGATATTTGTCAGCCATCAATCTGAGTTTGGAAGCAATTTTTTTGCGCATTTCTTTTGGAGCTAAGACCTCTATATGCTCTCCAAAACTAAATATGAGAGAGAACAACCATTCTTTTTCGGGGAATGTAGCTGTAACAAGAAGTTCACCTGTTTCTAACACCGCAATATCTTCTTTATTAAAAACATCCTTCACACGAGACTTCATTTGAGGGGAAACTTTTAAGACAATTGTTGTCATTGTTGTTTGTTCATTTAATAATGCCATAATCTCGTGATAGGATTTTTCTCGACGTTCAAATGATTGATTTTCAATGTGAAAATCACTTATACGGGAAACTCTAAATATTCTGAAGTCTTCTTTTAAAAGACAATAAGCAAATAAATACCAAGTATAATTTTTAAATATGAGCGACATAGGCTCAACTTGTCTTTTGCTGACGATATTATCATAATTTCTGTAGTCAATAGTCAGTAAATTAGTCTGTGTAATAGCTTTCCTTAGCGTCTTAACTAATGCTTTTTGATTTGGAGAGTCTCCATAAGGATGTAAATCAATGATGATTTGTTCCATATGCAGCTTTAGATAATCTACCTTGTTTTTAGGAATGATATTTTGTAGTTTTTCTATGGATGATTCTAACTCAATGTCGTCAACTGTGAAATTAATATCCTTGAGAACAGAAAGAAGGGAGGACAGGTTATTAAGAGTTAGTACTTGATGATTTAATTTATAACTCTCATAAATGCTGAATCCACCATTGTTTCCGGAATGGGAAATGATGGGAATACCAGCTAGATTGATTGTTTCAATATCTCGGTAAATAGTCCGGACCGACACTTCAAATTTCTCAGCCAATTCATTTGCTGTTACACGATTTCTATTAAGTAACATCACAATAATGGTTAACATACGTTCTATTTTCATCTTGTTCTCCTTAAAAATATATTTTTTTATTATGTAGTAAGAGCAATTAATCAAATGTTTTGTCTTAGAGTTGTTAGGGTTTGCCTTGATTATCTGAAAAATATGAAATATTGGCAATGGAACGGTTTGCTTATTGCCCAACAGGTATTGAGAATTTTAAAGCTAAAAACCAATGGCTAGGGAAAGGAAATTTGCCTAAAAGTGGCAATATCATCTTTTTTGATTGGGTTGGTGATTCTGTCAGCGACCATGTAGGGATCGTGGAGAAAGTAGAAAATGAGGTTGTTTACACAATTGAGGGTAATTCAGGAGATAAAATTGCCAAACTAAGTTATGAAAAAAATAGTCCTTATATTATGGGGTATGGAACTCCTAAATAAAGAAATTTCTATCTTCTTTTTCTCAACTCTTATTATTATTGACTTCATTTGCATTTTAAAAGAATCAACTACAGCGCTTCATTTACTTTTCCAAGTACTCAAAGTTAAATAGATTTAAACTTTCTAGTCTAAGTTTGTTCTTCTTTGACAGACTTGGAATATTTATAAAAAGTTTTTCTTTTGCTCTACTAAGTGCGACAAAATGCACTCGATCATCTTCATCACCATTTGATTTATGAATTGTTCTAAATAAGATATTTGTTTCATTCAAATCAACTGTACAAGCAATAACTTCGCTCGTTCAATTCATTGAAAAATGGTGTAAACAAGTAACTGTTCTTTGTTGTGTCGGCTATTAGAAATTCCTAGGAGCGTCCGAAATGAGCCTTTAACAGCGACACAAATTTAGTCTCCTTTAAACATGTACAAAGTTGATGAAGCAATTGAGTTTACGGTCAATTATGTGGGGTATCACGGTTTGTGGTATGATGATACAGCATGTTTCGCACATGACACATATTTTTCGATAAAGGCAGGTGAATTTATGCTAGAACCTTACCTATTTCCGATCTCTTATGCGTTCATGACATTTCCCATCGCGGCAGCATTCTTTACTTTGCCATTTCTGATCGTCCAATATCGACGACATGGATATATTCATAAATACCGGGCATTGATTCTTTATTTGTTCCTGTTGTACATGATGAATGCTTTGTATCTGATCGTATTGCCTTTGCCTGCATCGATACATAATCTTCCGCCGAAAGCGGTTTCTTACTATCAACTGATTCCGTTTCATTTTGTCATGGATATTATACGAGAGACATCGGTAAGACCGGGGATCCCTTCCACGTATTGGCATCTGTTGAAGGAGCGCGCTTTTTTGCAGGTTGTATTCAATGTTGCGCTCACCGTTCCGTTCGGTATGTTCCTGCGTCATTATTTACGGGCGCACTGGGTCAGATGTCTTGTGGTAACCTTCATGTTGTCATTGTTCTTCGAAGTCACGCAAGTGACAGGCATATATGGGATTTATGATTATCCATACCGACTGTTTGACGTCGACGACTTGATCACAAATACGCTGGGCGGGATGATTGGACTGCTGGCAGCGGAATGGTTTGCCAAAATATTACCGCGTGTGGACAGACTAGATGAACATGTAGATTTATCGACCAAGCGAGTCTCGTATACCCGTAGAGGCATTGCGTTCTGCATCGATTGGTTTGTTTTGTCTCCTTTTCTGACGTTGTTGGCCATTCTGCAAGTACCGTATCCGTTTGTTATAGGGGTTATCCTTTACTTCATCATTCTCCCTTATGTCACGAATGGGCATACGCTCGGCAAATGGATCGTTCGTATTCGGGTCAAAGGCCAAGGAGAGCGTCTTACCGCTCGCGAGGTTATCGTTCGTTACGGCCTATTCTATCTTGTGCTGGGCGGTCTTAATCAGCTTCTTTTTATTGTTGCGAGCAGTTCCCTGTCGCCGATCCTGATCATGATCTACGCTTTGGGGATGTTCGTCGTTGATGTCCTCTTCGGCATCCATTTATTGCGCTGCATGTTCAACCGTGAACGTCAATTGTTCTATGAGGCGAAAAGCCATACGACGCATATTATTATTTGAATGAGTAAGCATTATTTCGTCCATAACGTGCTGTGCCGGCAGCCGAAGAAAATCAAGATATTTCCCACGCATGCGATGGCGAAAACCATACTCGGGTCGGCCAGTTGCGAGATCCAGCCGGCTCCCATGATAGCGAAGGGCATCCCTAGCTTGAATAAGGAGCCGGTAATTCCGCTGATACGGCCAATGAGTTGATGGGGGGTCGTCTCTTGACGGAAGGTCCAAATACTCACAATGCTGATCGTCTCGAAAAACCCATTAAAAAACAGGCTCATCCCAAGCAGGATGGCAGAATGCGCGAAGAACATCATCAGATACGTGATCCCTACAATTAGTGTCGTCCAAGCAATAAGAACACCAACCCGAAATTTTCTCCGAAACCAGCTAATCACGAAACTCCCGAGTAATCCTCCTACGCCAGCCATCGACAGAACAAGTCCAAGTTCGTAATTCTGCAACCGCAAGGTATCTTTGGCGAGAAAAATAATCGTGGTATCCACCATGCCTGCCGTGCTATTGAGAAATATGACGGTGATCGTAATTAACCATAAGGGCCGATTGCTGCGCAGCTCGCGCCATCCTTCCCCCAGTTCCCGCCAGAATCCTGCACGTTGTGAAGTTACAGGGATCTCCTCCGACTTTAAGAATAGTAGAATGACGAAAGCGAAGATAAAAGCAATGGCTGTGATAAATAAGCCTTCATGCAGCTTAGGGAGCATCAGAATTAACCCTGTAATCACAGGGCCCATAATGCCAATAAGTGTCGTGATGAAATTGAACGAAGCATTGGCGGAGGTTAGCATTTCCTTCGGCAGCGCTTGTTTTACCATGCTAACCCGGGCATTCGAGAAGGCGTAACCGAACGTCATAAGGAAGAAGCCGGCGATATAGAAGACGAAAATCGACGGGTGACCGAATTGTATCGCGGTGAATAAGGCAAGCAGCACCAGAATTTGCAGCAGTATGGACCCGAGTGACCATCGTTTCTTGTGAACTCGATCGACCATGACGCCGATGAACATCGCTAATAGGAGGTTCGGCAAAAATTCAATGCCTCGCATGGTGGACATCGTGACAGAGGACTCTGTTAGTTCGTACAGGATTAGTGGCAATGCGAGCTCGTAGATCCGATTCCCGAATGTGATGATACCGCTCACGAGGAAGAGGACTAAGAAATTAGGGTGCAGCCAAATCGATTTCGGTTTGGATGCTATTTTTGTGTTGGTTTCAGCCTTTGCAGTCATATGCGTTACACCTCTTTACGTGTGGGGATGCTCCACATTATACTTTTGTAAAAGAGGAAGAAAAAGTGAAATGAGTGACGATGTTATTTCGCTTTTTAGGAGTCGGTAAAGATGGAAGTAGAAGCGTATTACCATGCACTAAGGAAACATTACAGCATCATCCCTGAGGATCAGGCATTTATGGTTACTATGGATGAGCTTACAGAAGTCTTATTGTGTACCCGAAGGAATGTGCAGCTGCTTATTCAGAAAATGAGCGAATCCGAGTATATCCATTGGATCGCGGGCCGCGGCCGCGGCAATCGGTCGCAGATGATATTCCGGACATCCGTGCGGGAACTGGTGATGGCAAAGGCGAAGGGATTGGTGGAGCTCCGCAAAATCAACGAGGCTTGGCGTTTGCTGGAATCCTTGGGGGAACCCTACCTGAAGCAGGAATTCACGGCTTGGTTGTACCCCCAATTTGGTGTGTCGCAAGGTGAGGATGAGCTCGATGTACTTCGGTTTCCGTTCTATCGGTCGGTACCTCATTTAGATCCGGCGTTCGTCTTCCGGAGGACAGAAGCTCATTGGATGCGGCAAATTTTCAATACATTAGTGGTATATTCCGCACAGGATCAACGGCTGATGCCGCAGCTCGCGCATGCTTGGGAGAGTAATACGGATAAAACAAGATGGGTATTCCATTTGCGCAAAGGCGTTCGGTTTCATCATGGCAAGCTGCTGACAGCGGGGGATGTTGCTTATAGCTTCCGTCGTATGATGGAAGAGGCGGAGGATGAATGGATCGCATCCATGCTGCTGGACATTCAAGTCCTGGGGAAGCATGACGTGATGTTTGTGCTGAATAAGCCGAATCAAGTTTTTCCTCATCTGATCGGTACGGAGCGATTTTCCATCGTACCGGAGGATATTCATACGCTGCAGCGGGCAGAATCATTCGCAACCTTGCCGATCGGGACAGGCCCGTTTCGAATCGTTCGAAATAACGAATCCATGTTAATACTAGAGGCGCATGAGGCCTATTTCCAAGGATGTCCACATTTGGATCGGATTGAGATGTGGGTGTGGCCGAATTACGAAGATCAGACGGTCGTGTCAGACCGAGAGAAGGATGTCCAGATTCTGTACTCGAAAATCCAAATTGAGAAGGGATCCAATCCGAGTCTAAGCCAGTTGGAGCAGGGAAGTGCATATCTCTCTTTTAATCAACGGAAGCCCGGTGTGATGCAGGATGTGGAGTTCCGTCAGGCCATCCATCTTGCGCTGGACCGTCAACGCATGGTAAATGACCTTGGCGGTATTCGTCAACAACCCTCGGAGGGGTTCATTTGGAACGGAGCAGAGCGAAGGGTCTCGAGCGGATCGGATGAACATGCCTTCCTTTCGGAAGCGAAGCGATTATTAGCAGCAACGGCTTACGCAGGTGAAAGATTGACGTTATATACCTATGAATTGCTGAGCAACGAGCAGGATGCGAGGTGGATTCAAGCGGCGTGCCGTGCAATAGGCGTCCATCTGGAACTCGTCGTGCTGCCCATTGAGCAGCTGACAGACGCATCTGTCATTTCGCAATCCGATATGATTTTTGCAGCTGAAGTTCTTGGAGAGCAGCCGGATATCACGTTGATGGAAATGTATACGATCGGCAACGGGTATATCCGCAATCATCGGAGCGATCAAGAGAAGGCGTGGATCGATGGGTATATTTCACGATGTCTCATGGAAGAAGATGCCGCCGCGAGAATGGCGATCTTGGATGAAATCCAGGAGCAATTGAAGCGAGATTATCGGCTTTTGTTCCTGTATCATACCGTGCAGGTTGCAGGTCATCATGCCTCGCTTAATGGAATAACGCTCAACGCTTGGGGAAAGATTGACTATAAGGACGTGTGGGTTCGGCGACATGCAGACTTTGATCAACGGGACATGTAAACAAGGGAGATCTTCGTAGGTCCCCTTGTTTTTTTATTGCATAAATATCCCGATGCTCCATGGCAAAAGAAAACGGAAATAAGTATTGACTCTCACGTTACGTGATACCCTATACTCCAAAGTGAAGGGAGTCCGATGGCCATGAAAGTAAAAGAAGTTGCCGATCTCGTCGGGATCAGTGTGCGCACGCTGCATCATTACGATGAGATTGGATTATTAACCCCGGAGGAGACGACGGAAGCCGGCTATCGTCTCTACTCGGATCAGAATTTAGAGACGCTGCAACAAATTTTATTTTTTAGAGAATTAGGCTTCCCTTTGAAAAAAATAAAAGAAATCCTTAGTAGTCCTACCTTTGACCAGGAAGAGGCTTTCAGATTGCATCGCAAAATGCTGCTCGATAAACGCAAGCAGCTCGATCAATTAATCATGACGCTGGATAAGACGATTCAGCATAGCAAAGGAGAAATTCACATGTCCAATCAGGAAAAATTCGAAGGTTTTGATTTTAGCCATAATCCTTACGAGCAAGAGGCTCGCGAACGTTGGGGGGACGAAGCCGTCGATAAAGCGAATACCAAAGCGGCTGGATTTGGCCCCGACAAGCAGGAACAATTCAATGAAATTTACAGAAATCTAGCGGCGATCCGCCATACGTCACCGGATTCCGAAGAGGCACAAGCAGGTATTCAAGTATGGTATGCGTTTTTGAATGAGATGGGGGAATACTCGCTAGAGGCCTTCAAAGGGCTTGGTCAAATGTACGTCTGTGATGCGCGTTTTACGAAGAATATCGATAAGTTCGGTGAGGGATTAGCCGTATTTATGCGGGATGCGATGGCATTCTATGCGGATAACCACAACGAATAATTAGCAAATCATAGCTGTAAGGAAAGTCCACTCGATGCCCTGGTCAACCTTTTTAGTTCGGTATTCTTATGTTCAATAATCGGCTGGCGTCGAATACGCTCTTTAAACGTACTGCGGACTTTTGCAGGGCTCTCTATATGGAGGGTCTTTTTTTTTTTTTGAAGCATATATGCGGAATAGTTGTATTTTTTGCTTAGATCGGTGGATTTAAATGAGTTAAGGTATTTTCTTTTTCACTGCGGGCTACAGGTTGCATTTCGACAATACTGCCCTAATTGTAGGTTCCACGAGGGAAGCTTTCAGCGTAAAGATCAGTTTTGAATCCTGGTGCCCACTTCCGATTTGAATTGCGGATCGGAATTGACGTACACTGTTTTGCTCTTATTGTCCCATTGAATATCTACTCCAAGGCCCTCCCATATTGAACGAAGTGGCACATAGACTGATCCATCAATGATTTTCGGTGCTGCACTGCTTTGAACGGTATTGCCATGAATAAAGAATTTAGGAGCTACCGTTGCGGCATAAGCGCCTGCGCTAAATACGGTTGCAACTTTTGGGACTAAAAGGGTGGGAACCGGATTTTGGGGAGAACGGGCGACGGATAGAAGGAGAACAGAGAGCGAGGATTGGGCATGGCGGTATCCTGGCCGATCCGCGCTGCTACGCTATATTTGGTACATATGTAGGAATAAATTTAGGTTATCGATGTATCAACTTTCTTCATTTTGTGTATATACATAAGTATATACATTCGAAAGGGGAGGTGATATAATTGGAGCATAAAGTAAGTGAGGGGTTGATCCATGTGGTAGCAATTGCTGAACCTATTGCAAAAGGAACTATTCGAACTTGGGGGAATAGCCTTGCTCTTCGTATTCCATCTGAAGTAGTTAAAATTTCGAAGCTTAAAGACGGGGTTGAAGTTGGATTTCATGTTTCAGCGGATGGAGAGGTTGTTCTTCGAGCATCTTATCCGAATGCGGATGACCAAGAGTCTCTTCGTGCACTTTTTCTTTCTTTGCGTGGATCGTCTCGACCAGGAGTACGAAGCCATGAAGAAGAACCCTATGAACCAATGGGAGCTGAACAGATTTAATGGCCATTACGGGAGAAGTAGTTCGCGGGAGCGTTGTCTGGCTTAATCTTTATCCAAAAGCAGGACATGAGCAAGCTGGATACCGACCTGCAATTGTTATATCAGATGGACTTATCGATCCATCGATTTCAGATTTAGCTTATATTGTACCAGTTACTAGTCAAGTAAAAGGATATGCCTTTGAAGTTCCAGTGCCCGCGGGTATCTCAATTGATGGTTCTGCAATAGGAACGATCTATACCCAACTCGCGGGGGTTGCACTAACTGACCATGCAAAATCATTGGATCTAGGTGCACGCAATGCAACAGTAATTGGGCATGTAGATCCTAATTCGGACTTTTATAAGCACGTCATTACATATGTTAGAGCAATACTTGCATAGAAAAAGCCATCGAGAGAGCAATCTCTTGAGCGGTTTTTTGTATTATATAGGTTAAGCTCATCTGTATTTCTTATTCCTTCTCACATTCTATATCCTGAGTATTAATTTTCCCATATTTTTCAATTCTCCTTTTTTCCCGTACCGGGATTTATAGATATTCGTTCTCATCTTAAACTAAGGTTTAGGAGTAAGTTCTATAGTAGGCGTTAATAGCGGAGCTTAAAAGCCTTGTGGTTCTAAGTTTTCTTTATTTGCAAGCTTTGCTTGCTATCTGTCGGCGCATAAGCGCCGATCACCTTATCCTGCCCTCAAAATGAGTCGGGAAAACTCTTCAATTATCCGTATACGTGATTGCCTCTGAAGATACGGACTTCACATAAGGATTGTTAGATAACAGCTTGATTTCTTTATCTGTGAATATTTTCTTGCTCATACCATTCCTCTTTCCCATCTTCGTGCTATAAACAAAAGTACCCTATCGAGAGACTTTTTTAAAGTGTCTACTCGATAGGGTACAGTTTATGCATCGGGTGGGCTTTTTTGGATTTTGTGCTACCAACCGCGAAATTTGTCGTATTATCAATCATATTGCGAAATAAGGGTGAAAAAAGGCAACGCTTAATGGTAAGCTAGATGGAGATGTCTATCTCAGATATCTCTCTTATATTGTGCAAATCCAAGAAATAAGGGAGCTTGAAGAAGTAATGCAGCTCAGAAAAATGTATACGGACAAAAGAGTTTTATTGTTCGTGATTGTTACAAGTATCGTATTCGGTGCGCTAATAGGCGCCAAGCTATTTCTATCTTATTATGCGACCGACAAATCCGCGCAGGTTGCGCTTGCTAGGCAATACATCGGGATTGCCGAAGATATCGTAAAAGGTTTAGATAAAAGGGAATATCAGAAGTTTCTGGACACCCCGCAGGACGAAGCGCGGCGGCAAAATATTAAGTTATTTCTAGAACAGTATCGTCTTCGAATTAATGCGCATTATGTGTACACGTTACTTTTTGACGATACGGATATCTCGAGGGTTGGCGTGTCAGCAAATCCGCCTGGGTATGAAGATGTATGGATAGGAGCCATTTGTACGCTTCCTTCAGCTCAGGTAAGGCAGGCGAAGAGCGGCCACAGCTATTATTCGGATATTATTCAAGGCGAATACGGGGACTATTACTTATCTGTCGGTGTACCGCTCTATGATAAGACTGGACGAATGTTAGGTGCGTTGGGGATTGATATCGAAGCCAAAGATTTAGCGAATGTGAGCCATCAAGTGGTTCGCGGCAACTCGTTTATTTTTTTTATTGACATTATCTTTGCGCTAGCATTGTTAGCAGCGGTGTTTTTCTTATACAAGTGGTATAGAGTGCGTCTAAGCCGCAGCCTACAGGAAGCAGAAAATCTGTACACCTCGGAGCTGGGAAAAGTCGTGGATACGATCAAGTCTGGACGGCATGATCTGATGAACCATCTACAGGTGATTAGCGGGCTGATGCAAATCAAGATGTACGATAAAGCATGGGATTATCTCAAACAGCTTAGCGTGGATGTCAAGGTAATGGACTGGACATTAAGGATCAAGAACCCCATTCTTATGGTACTCTTCCAGAGCAAATGGGAGTTGGCCCAGACGAGGAACATCCAAATGGATTTCGACACGGATCAAGAAGATTACCGTCGCGTCGAATCGATGGACCTGGTCAAAATTTATGCCAATCTCTTGGATAACGCGATTGAAGCTTTAGATGGCTATGACGGCGATCAGCCGCGATGTATCCGTGTCACCTGCAAAACGATGGGAGAGAAATATATATTTGCTGTAGAAAATCCTGCCTTGCTGACGGCTAAGGAGCAGAAGGCTTTTTTCCAACACGGTTATTCGACGAAAGATCAAGCCCATGCTGCACGAGGCAATGGACTGATGATTGTGAAGAAGACGGTCACGAAGTACAAAGGAGCGTTATTGTTCAAATACGAGGATGAGAAAGTTCTGATCCAAATCACGATATAGGCGTACCGAACCCGATGTCAAATTCATGAACTACCAAGAGGACAGCCCATATAACGGCTGTCCTTTTTAGTATTTATAAGAGCTGAAGAACAGACTCAAGCTTCTGCTGCCTCAGAATCGCCATTTTTGCAATCCATGAGAATGGCGCTCTTATCTCCGTATTTATGCACGATATAATCATCGCCCCAGACGCAAAGACTGTTGATCAACGGGACAATGGATGTTCCGAACTCCGTAAGCGAATACTCTACTTTAGGTGGCACTTGGTTGTACATGGTCCGGAGTACAATGCCGTCTTCTTCTAGCTCGCGGAGCTGCTGCACGAGCATCTTCTGCGTAATGCTAGGCATGAGTCTTCGGAGTTGGCTGGTACGCTGGGGGACATGACTGAGATGGTGAAGAATGAGACATTTCCACTTCCCGCCGATAATGTCCATGGTCACTTCGATGGAACAACTATATTTTTTCATAAGCGCTACACCCCTTGATATATACAATTATCACTTTTTGGTAACTATGTCACTAAAAAGTACGTTATTACTTCATGGACTACTATGGTATATAATAGCGGTTATTCATTGATTTGACTAGTGAAGGTGAATGAATCTAGTTATAAGGAGGTTTGTTCTATGGCTTTAACGAACGAGCAGACAACAAAATCTCTGCAAGATATACGAATATCGGTGTTGGATTTAGCGCCTATTATAGAGGGCGGCACGCCAGCGGAGGCTTTTCAACGGACAAGGAGCTTGGCGCAGCATACGGAGGCATGGGGTTATCATCGGTACTGGCTGGCTGAGCACCACAATATCCCGGGTATTGCCAGTTCTGCGACATCCGTGTTGATGGGGTATGTAGCCGCGCATACGAGCAAGATTCGCGTAGGTTCAGGCGGCATCATGTTGCCCAATCATGCGCCCTTGGTCATTGCGGAGCAATTCGGTACGCTGGAAACCTTATATCCAGGACGTATCGATCTTGGGTTGGGAAGAGCGCCAGGGAGTGACCAAGTCACGGCACGAGCGCTTCGACGCGATGTTAGAAGCGGAGAGGATTTTCCGGCTCTATTGCAGGAATTACGAACGTATTTCAATCCGGCGCTTGCCGGTCCTTCGGGATTCCGTCGAGTCCATGCCATTCCAGGCGAAGGCTTGAACATGCCGATCTGGCTTCTTGGATCCAGCGGGTTCAGCGCACAGCTAGCGGGAGAACTCGGTCTACCTTTTGCCTTCGCAGGGCAGTTCTCGCCAGGGTTCATCTTACCGGCCCTTTCGATGTATCGGGATTCCTTCAAGCCCTCTGAGGTATTGCAGGAGCCATACGCGATGGTCGGGTTGAACATCATTGCGGCAGATACCGATGAGCAAGCCCGGAAGTTAGCGACTTCACAGCAGCAGAATTTCTTGAATCTCGTGCGGGGTACGCCGGGGTTGTTGAAACCTCCTGTCGAGGATATGGATGCGATCTGGAATGAACGGGAGAAATACGCTGTCGATCAACAGTTGGGCTCCTCGATTGTCGGAGGCCCTGCATCTGTCAAGGAACAACTTGAGGCTTTTCTTGCGAAGACCCAAGCGGATGAGATAATGATAAACGCTGCGATTTACGATCATCAGCATCGGTTGCGCTCGTATGAGATTGTCTCCGAGATTTGGCGGGGGTAATCGTAATCTGCGTCAAGAACTTTGGAAATATAGGAGGAATACAGAAATGAACACAAAATATAGCCCATTATTTGAATCATTTACTTTAAAAAGCGGTGTATCGCTCAAAAATAGAATCGTCATGGCGCCGATGACGCATTGGTCGTCTCATGAAGACGGTACCGTATCGGATGCCGAAATCAAGTATTATGCGCGACGCTCCAAAGGCGTAGGTATGGTCATTACAGCTTGCGTATATGTTACGCCGAATGGCAAGGGCTTCTCCGGCGAATTCGCGGCAGACACGGATGAGATGATCCCAAGCTTGCGTCGTCTGGCTGCAACCATTCAAGATCAAGGCGCCAAAGCGATACTTCAAATCTACCATGGCGGACGTTCTTGCCCACCGGAAGAGGTACCGAATGGAGAGATTGTAAGTGCAAGTGCCATTGCGGAGGACCGTGAAGGAGCGAAAGTCCCTCGTGCACTGACCGATGCTGAGATTGAGGGCATCATTCGTGATTATGCAGAAGCTACTCGTCGTGCGATCGAAGCGGGTTATGACGGCGTAGAGATTCACGGTGCGAATGGATATCTGCTGCAGCAGTTCTTCTCGCCAAGTTCGAATCATCGGGAAGACCGTTGGGGTGGATCGCTAGAGAAACGTCTGGCATTCCCAATCGCCGTAGCGGAGGCAGTCAAAGAAGCTGCGAGTCACGCGAAGCATCCGTTTGTCGTCGGATACCGTTTCTCACCGGAAGAACCCGGAGATGACGGCATTACGATGGAGGATTCGTACCGGTTAGTCGAAGCTCTAATCGATAGAGGAATGGATTATCTGCATGTCTCCTTACAAGATTTCTGGTCGCTTCCTCGTCGCGGAGCCAATGAGTCGCGGACACGGATGGAATGGTTCCACACGCGTTATGGCTCACAAATGACGTTTATTGGCGTTGGTGGATTACACACGGCTGATGATGTGTTGAAAGCCCATGCGTCTGGTATCCCATTGATTGCGCTGGGACGTGAACTTATTATAGATCCAGATTGGGTTGAGAAAGTTGAGCAAGGCCGTGCAGAAGAGATTCAGACGACGCTGACGCCACTGGATCAAGATCGGCTTGTGATTCCTGATCATTTATGGGAGAGAATCATGGCGATGAAGGGCTGGTTCCCTGTGGTTGAATCGGAGTAAAGTGAAACGGCAATTCATGGTTCCCGCGAGCATAGGCTTGCGGGAATTTTTATGATTTACTAGTTAACTGGAGAACATATCAATGAACCTTCGTGCACTTTTGGATAAATAGCGGTCTTTTAACCAGACGATTCCTACGTCGGATTGAAAATCGGCATGAAGAATATCGAACATGTGAATATTGTTCAGAGGGAAGGAAGACATCACGGATTTGGGCAGCACGGTGGCGCCAATACCCGCAGCCACAAGGGCAATCGTAATGGCTACGCTGGAGCATTCACACAGTATATGCGGTTCAACCCCGGCTTGTCGGAACTCCTTCATGAGATTCTCGTGCATACCGACGGTTAGGTCTGTTTTGAGCGAGATGAAAGGGTGCTGAGCGAGCTCTTCCATGCGGATTGTCGTTTGTGCAGGGTCGTAGTGACATTGCTTCGGAAGGACGGCCACGAAGGGGTCAGAGGGCAACTGCATGACCTCATGTTTGTCCTGATCTAGCGAAGCTTCGAAAGGGAGCCGCGCAACGATAAGCTCGATGGCACGCTCATCCATTTGCTCATCCAGCAAGAAATGATCGCCCTCACGAATTTTGAAGGTAACCCCGGTATGCATGGTTTTGAAACGATGAATGGCTGGGGGCAGCAGTGAAATACAGGATACGACACAGCCGATGGACAATACGCCTTGAATGCCTTCGTCCAACTCTTTCACTTCTTTAACTGTCTCGTTGAATTGGTTCAACAGAAATTCAGCCCTGTCACGAAGAAGTTCTCCGGCATTCGTTAGTCGAAGTCGATTCCCTGTTCGGTCGAAGAGCGTCACGCCAAGTTCCTGCTCCATCTGTTTCAATTGGCGGCTTAACGGCGGCTGCTCCATGTTGAGAATTTTGGCCGCACGAGTGACCTTTCCTTCATTTGCTACCGTAAGAAAATAGCGAAGTTGGCGGAGATCCATGATAAGCCCCCTTTACATCAATACCAAAAAGGTATAATAATTGTATAATACGGATATTTTCAATATACCGAATAACTTGATATCATTCAATTAACGAATACTTATAACAAAGGGATGATTTGAACATGGCGCACACCATCACGATCGAATATACCACCAAGAAAAAACAACAACCACATGTGAATCAACTTGGCTTCGGGAAATACTTTACCGATCATATGTTTATCATGGATTACGATACGGAGAAAGGTTGGTACGATCCTCGTATTGTTCCTTATCAACCGATCCTGATGGATCCGGCTTCCAAAGTATTTCACTATGGTCAAACGGTGTTTGAAGGACTCAAAGCATACAAGACGGCGGATGAACGGATCCTTCTATTCCGCCCAGACAAGAATATGAAACGGCTTAATAAATCGAACGACCGCTTGAGCATTCCTGCCATTGATGAAGAGTTGGCTTTGGAAGCGCTGAAGCAGCTCATTCTGACGGATCAGGATTGGATTCCCGAAGCAGTGGGTACATCCCTCTATGTACGGCCTTTCGTCATTGCGACAGAATCTTGCTTAGGCGTTGCGCCATCTCGTCAATACAAATTTATGATCATTCTCTCGCCTGTAGGGTCATATTACGCAGAGGGCATTAACCCCGTTAGCATTCACGTGGAATCCGAGTATGTGCGGGCCGTGGCCGGCGGTGTCGGGAATGCCAAGACAGCAGGGAACTATGCGGCAGGTCTCAAAGCGCAAGAAGGCGCCACAGACTTAGGTTATGCCCAGGTCCTCTGGTTAGACGGCGTTCATCGCAAGTATATTGAAGAGGTTGGCAGCATGAATGTCTTCTTCCGGATCAATGATACGGTGGTAACACCGATGATTAATGGCAGTATCCTGGAAGGAATCACGCGCGCGACGGTGATCGAACTCTTGCAGCACTGGAATATCCCTGTCGAAGAGCGTAGAATTTCGATTGAAGAATTGGTGGAGGCACAGCATAACGGCTCGTTGAAGGAAGCCTTCGGCACAGGTACGGCTGCCGTCATTTCACCGATCGGTTCTTTGCACTATCAAGACGAGAAGCTTGTGCTAGGCGATGGAATTACAGGGGAATTGTCTAAGAAAATCTACGATGCTGTAACGGGTATTCAGAACGGGGTTCTTCCGGACACTTACGGTTGGACAATCGAGATTTGAACATAAATAAGCAAAAAGCCTATCCCTTGGGATAGGCTTTTTGGGTGTGGCACCTAATCGCTACCCCCACCGCCGTCTCCGCCCCCGCTGTCGCCGCCACTATCTCCATGGCTGCCGCTATCATGCGTATCGTGATGGTGGTTGTGATGATGATGGGCATGGTTCCGATGATGGTCATTCATGGAAGCATAATCGCCGCCGCTTGGATTCGCGAAATATCCATCGTTGTTCGAATGTCGTCTTCGACGGTGGCTGCGCTTATTTTTGTTCGTGTCTTTGGCTATGGCAAGTAAGACGAATATCGCAATGATGAGAATAATGATAAATCCCAAATCGTTATCATCCTTTCGTCCATATTGTGCATAATAAGATAGGTACCTCTCAATTGTGAACGATGGGATTCGAAATTACAATATGATACAATGACTGCATGACCTAATACAGGAGATGACAACAGATGAGTGAACAAGTGAATCAGCAAGAGCTTGTGCAATACATAGCGGATGCGTCTAAATTGGATCCGAATCATATCACGATAGTGTTGAAGCATGAGGAGACTTATATCAATAAGGCGAACGCAAATGCGAAAGGTGAAGTCGATATTGATAGCGATGATCTGGTGGATTATGTGATGAGTCGCCCGGATGTGAAATTAAACGAGCTGCAAGTGGAGACGATCCTTGATCTAGAGATGGATTATTTGATGGAGCAGGGCCTTGCTGGCTACGTAGATTAATGTATCGGATATCCTGATGACGGCTAATTGCCTGCGAAATACATGGTTTATGGCCCTGATTTCGTTCAAAAACGCTTACGAACCTGTCATGGTTGCTGTAGGCGTTTTTTTACGTCCATACCAAGCGTTGTTTAGCGAGGTTGGCGCCCCCCATTCTTTTCGCAGATATGAACATTTTGTGCCTTTTGTCATTGCGGCCGTTATGCATTTTTGTTCGTATATTTGTTTGTGCTACACTGGTTTAAAGCTCATACGAACGAGAGAAATCATGGGGCAGCGATCTTAGACGGGGGAGTGGACAGATATGGCATTTGTGACGATCAAAGATGAATATAAACGTTATCAGATGGGCGAGACGACCATTGTTGCGAACGATGGGATTAACTTGGAGATTGAAAAAGGGGAGTTCGCGATCATTGTCGGTCCCAGTGGTGCCGGGAAGTCGACGGTATTAAATATACTTGGCGGCATGGATACGGCCGATGAAGGACAAGTTCTAGTGGATGGTACGGATATTGCCCGGTTCAATAGCAAAGAGTTGACGGGGTACCGTCGCAACGATGTCGGGTTCGTGTTCCAATTCTATAATCTAGTGCCCAACCTGACCACGAAAGAGAATGTCGAGCTGGCATCGCAGATCTCGCCGCGAGCATTGGATGCGGAACAGGTGTTAAGGGATGTGGGGTTAGGCGAACGGTTGAACAACTTCCCAGCACAACTGTCTGGCGGTGAGCAGCAACGGGTAGCCATTGCGAGGGCTCTTGCCAAACAACCGAAGCTGCTTCTGTGCGACGAACCGACGGGTGCCTTAGACTATAATACGGGAAAACAAGTGTTGAAGCTGCTCCAGGATACCTGCCGAAATACAGGGACGACAGTCATTGTCATTACGCATAATTCCGCGTTGACGCCGATGGCAGACCGGGTGATCGAGATTAACAATGCCAAGGTTCGTAAAATGGCAAAAAATCCGAATCCAATTTCTGTCGATGACATTGAATGGTAAGGGGTTCATCACATGAAGAAAAAAGCATTGTGGAGGGATATCCTTCGGGAAATCTGGCGCACGAAAACAAGGTTTCTATCGATTTTCGCGATTATTACGTTGGGTGTCGGGTTTTTTGCCGGGATCAAGGCGACGGGACCCGATATGCTGGATACAGCGGATCATTATTTTAAAGAACTGAAGCTTATGGATGTGAAGGTTCAATCGACGTATGGTCTGAATGAACGCGACATCACAACGTTGAAGCAGATCCCGAACGTGCTAGAGGTGCAGCCTGAATATAGCGGGGATGCTTTTCTAGGCGATAGCGGGTTGATTGGCAAGGTGTTTTCTTACCATGCAGGGGATTCACTGAATCGTTATGTGGTCGTCGAAGGGCGGATGCCCGAAGCCGCGGGCGAAATCGCGATAGATGCGAGTGAGCGGGGCAGCCGATTTAAGTTGGGCGACACGATCACGTTTACGAACCCGGATGCCGAGACTGACCTTGAGGATACTTTCCATACGCTCGACTATAAAGTCGTGGGCAGGGTCAAAAGCCCACAGTTCATCAGCAGCATGGGCCGGGGAACGAGCAGTATCGGCAAAGGAACGGCAGATGTATTTGCCGTCATACCGGACAAAGACTTTAAGTTGTCGGTCTACACGGAAGCCTATATGAGCTTTAAGGACACAGCCGACTTAGTGCCTTACACGGCCGCGTACGATGCGAAGATTGAGAAGCATACCAAGGCTGTAGAACAAGCCTTAGCTGCACGGCCGGAAGAACGTCTGGCAGAAGTCCGCGTCGAGGGTCAAGTGAAGCTGGATGAAGCGCAGCAGAAGATAGATGACGCTAAGAAACAATTAGCCGAAGCGAGTCAGAAGTTGGCCGATGCCAAACAGAAGCTTGATCTAGGGGAACGAAGCTACCAAGCGGGCGTAGACAAGCTTGAATCAGAGCTTGCCCAAGGTCAGGCGAAGCTGGATACAGCGGCTCAGGATATCGTGAAGGGGAAAGCAGAGATTCAGCGCAATCGGCAGACGCTAGCGGAGGGGCAAGGACAACTTCAGACCGGGCAAGCGAAGCTGGATGCACAGAAGAAAGAGCTGGAGCCGAAGCTAGCCCAAGGCCTGGCGCTGGTGAAGTCGCTGCTTCAAGTCTCTAATCTGCCACCCGATGCAATTCCGGAAGCGCAGCAAACCGAGCTTCAGACGGCAGCACAATCGGCTGATCCAAAGCTCGGCCAAACGGTGGCCGGGTTCATGCAGGGAGCGGTTGATGGAGAAACCTTGAAGCGCGCTGCCACTTCGTTCGAACAAGGCTTGAACCAAGCCTCTCAGCAGTTAACGAATGCACAGCAGGAGTTAGATGCGAAGAAGAAGCAGCTACAAGCAGGCTCCCGGCAGCTGCAAGCGGCAGAGAAGAAGCTAATGCAAGGCGAAGCAGCGTGGAAGCGTGGGACAGCCGAGTTAGCGAAAGCTAAGCAAGAAGGGCAAACACAGCTAGATAAGGCGAGAACAGAGCTTGCTCAGGGGCAAGCCGATTACGAAGAAGGACTGAATACCTACCAGAAGGAAAAGGATAGTGCAGACCGGAAGATTGCGAATGGCGAGAAACAGCTGGCCGAAGGGAAGGAAGAGCTGAATAAGCTTGAGCTGCCCAAAATCTATGTGATGGATCGCAGTGTCAACCCGGGTTACACGGAGTTTAGTGATAATGCGGACCGGTTGGCATCGATTGCGACGGCTTTTCCGGTCTTCTTTTTCCTCATCGCGGCTTTGGTGAGTCTGACGACAATGACCCGTATGGTGGAAGAACAGCGATTGCAGATCGGGACACTCAAGGCGTTAGGATACAGCAACATGGATGTGATGAAGAAGTTCCTAGTCTACTCCACGTTGGCTAGCATTACGGCATCGGCGGCGGGTCTAGCGATTGGCTTCACCCTGTTCCCTACGATTATTTACGATGCCTATAGCTCACTCTATAATTTGCCCGGCGTACGGACCAGCTTCTATATGAGTTATAGTATCATTTCAGTACTTGTTGCTGTGCTCTGTACAACGATGACGGCTTCGATCGCGACCCGGGTTGAGTTGAAGAGCAATGCATCCGTGTTAATGCGTCCGAGAGCGCCTAAGAGCGGATCGCGTATTCTGCTGGAGCGCATTGATTTTATCTGGCGCCGACTGAGCTTTATCGGGAAAGTTACGGCACGCAACCTATTTCGCTACAAGCAGCGGATGTTCATGACGGTATGCGGCGTTGCCGGGTGTACGGCATTGATTCTGACCGGATTCGGATTGAAGGATTCAATTGGTGATATTGCACCGCTGCAGTATGGCAAGATTATGAAATATAACGCAGCGGTCGTTTTGCAGGAGGATAGCAGCAAGAAGTTGGCGGAGGATTACAACAAGCTCATTGCAGATACGCCTGAGATTACGGGCAGCTTGAATGTTACGCGTGAAGCTGTGCTGGCCACAAAGAAGGGCGTTAACAGTCAGGATGTGAACCTGTTCATTCCAGAGCAGGCGGATGCGTTGAATAACTTCATCGTACTGAAGGAACGGGGCCGTGAGGAGACCATTCCTTTACCGAGCAATGGCGTGATCGTATCGGAGAAGTTAGCGAAGCTATTCGACCTGCATGCAGGCAGCACGTTGACCGTCCAGAATAAGAATAATGAGCCGTTTGAGCTGAAAGTAGCGGGGACGACCGAGAACTACGCTATGCACTATGTATATATGACCCCACAATATTATGAAGCGGTTTTCGGAAAACCGGCGGTAGTGAACATGCAGCTGCTCACATTCAATCAGGCAAATCCCGCATGGGAAGATCAATTCGGTGAACGATTAACAGCAAATCCGCGTGTCGGTATGGTCAGTTTCACGAGCGGTGTAAGCAATGCGTTCGGCGATACGATGGATAGCATGAATGTCGTCGTGGTTGTGCTGATTATTTCTGCTGCTGCACTGGCCTTTGTCGTATTGTACAATTTGACCAATATCAATGTATCGGAACGCATCCGAGAGTTGTCAACGATCAAGGTACTCGGCTTCTACGACAAGGAAGTCACTATGTACATTTACCGCGAGAATATGATCCTGACGGTGCTTGGCATTATCGCGGGGAATTTCCTCGGCGTACTGCTGCACCGATTCGTGCTTCAGACGGCGGAAGTGGATGCGATGATGTTCAGTCCAACCGTTCATGCCATGAGTTATGGATATGCGGCAGCATTGACCTTGTTATTCTCTGGGGTTGTCATGGTATCCATGCACTACAAGCTGAAGCATATCGACATGATTGAAGCGTTGAAATCGGTAGAATAACGTACTTTCACCAATAGGAAAATATAACCAAACGATCAAACTTCCTTGTTAAATCCTACAAGGGGTCCTATAATGGGTACCAATCAAATGCATATACACTGGATGAAGTTTACGGGAGATAAGCAACAGCTTGGCCGAAGGGGCATAAACTCTCAGGCGCTGAAGACATGGGTTGACATAAACCCTCATGTTCGAGGCAGGACCGTAAGTGGACAGGACTCTGGAGAGACTCCGTGGATGGAGCACCGAAGGGGCAATACGCGATCAGGGAACAGTATCTTATGACGCGTTAAAACTCTCAGGTAAAAGGACAGGGATTGCAAGATCGGTACCTAACATGTACACGCTTAAGATGTGAATGGTTTCACATGCTGCGGCGTATTTATGATCTGCAATATTGTCCCCAGAGTCAAATCCTCGGATTTGGCTCTTTTTCATGTCGTCTACAAGGGATGCAACATCATGAGGGGGAAAAGGAAATGCATGCTTTGGAACATGTATTGGAGAAAGTGAATCAATGGGTATGGGGAGCGCCGCTGCTTATTTTATTGGTAGGAACGGGGATATTGCTGACATGTCGGCTTGGTATGCTACAGGTGATTCGGCTGCCGTTGGCCCTAAGACTGGTATTCAAGGCTAAGAATGAAGGCGAGGGCGATGTGACAAGTTTTGGCGCCTTGGCTACGGCACTTGCGGCAACCGTCGGTACCGGGAACATCGTCGGGGTTGCGACAGCCATCCAAATTGGAGGCCCTGGTGCGTTATTTTGGATGTGGATGGCCGCCTTCTTCGGGATGGCAACGAAGTATGCCGAAGGTGTGCTGGCTGTGAAATACCGGACAATCGATGACAAAGGACAAGTCTCCGGTGGTCCGATGTACTATATTGAACGGGGATTAGGGATAAAATTCAAGCCGCTGGCAATATTCTTCGCAGTGAGCGGGGTATTGGTGGCACTCTTCGGGATCGGGACGTTCCCGCAAGTTAATGCGATCGTATCTTCAACGCAGTCGAGCTGGGGAGTCCCGGTGATCGTGACAGCGGGGATCATGACGGTGATCACGGCTTTGGTCACGTTGGGGGGAATCAAGAGTATTTCACAAGTGTCGACCAAAGTTGTTCCTGTGATGGCAATCATCTATATTATCGCGAGTCTTGTGGTGCTCGCCACATTTGCCGATCAAATTCCTCATGCCGCAGCTCTTGTCTTCCGGGGGGCGTTCAGTCCAACGGCTGCGGGCGGGGGTTTTCTCGGTGCAACGGTCATGATGGCGATTCGCAACGGGGTTGCTAGAGGGGTGTTCTCGAATGAATCAGGTCTAGGGAGTGCACCGATTGCAGCAGCAGCTGCGAAGACCAAATGGCCAGCCGAACAGGGACTCGTATCCATGACAGGTACGTTTTTTGACACGATTATTATTTGTACATTAACGGGCCTTACTTTAATCGTGACGGGGGTCTGGAATGGAGCTGAGAGAGGGGCTATGATGCCGCGATTCCATATGGATCGATGATTCTAACGGTCAGTCTGATATTGTTCGCTTTTACGACTATTCTAGGGTGGAATTATTACGGTGAGCGCTGCATGACCTATTTGTTCGGCGTGAAATCGATCTTGCCGTACCGGATTATATTTATTCTCCTGATTGCCTTCGGTGCTTTCATGAAGCTGGATGCGATCTGGCTGCTCTCGGATATTGTGAATGGCTTAATGGCGCTGCCGAATTTGATCGCTTTGTTAGGCTTATCCGGTGTGGTTGTTGCGGAGACGCGTCGTTATTTGCAGCATTTGAAGGGTCAGAAGTTAGGTTGATATAACAGACTATTTATAAATTCATGTACCGTGTTCGTGCGGTAGAAAAGTTGTTGCAGGAAATGATTGCCGAGGCGTTCGAGATAGAATTAAGGTATAACTGATTGAAGCCAAGCATAAACCAAAAAACCATCATAAAAGGGCTGAAAGCATCAACAACCGTAAGTTCGACGGTTAGGGGAGCTTCAGCCCTTCTGTGTGTAAGGATATATCGTAATGTAACACCTCGAGGGGTGTACCTCTCTTGAGCCCCTATAACTCATTGAGGAGAAATAGAAAAATCAGTCATTAATCAGGTTTTATAAGCCATTATTCAAGTGAGTGGCTTATGCATTTAATGTTATTTAAAGTAAATATATGATAAAATAGGGAAAATGTAATAAACATCATATTTTCACTATAATAAATGTGAAAAAATGGTTTTGTGTTCATATATTTCCTATCTAGAGGGAGGGAGAAATGCGATGGATGTATTGAACAAAAAGGGAAATAGAATGCCTCGGAATTTTATTTTAGTCATACTTCATAAAGGAGTGATTTATAACATGGTAAAAAGAAAGAAGTTTTTACTGGCCGGTATTTCTATTTGTCTAACACTAATCTTATCCGTAGGAGTTGCTGCTGCTAATTGGGATAATATTTTGCAAAAGTATTTAGCGAAGGATGAAGTGGCTTTGCAAAATGATGTTGAAAATATGAGCAATGAACAACTTATTGATGAAATTGATACTTTGGCTGCTACAGTTGATCAACCGGCATTAAACAGTAGTTCAGGGAAAAGTAATATCAATATACTTATTCCTTTTGTATCAGAGCTATTTCAAAGAAAAGATGAACTAAAGGATGTCGATATTCTTAGTATTATTGCTGATAATAGCAAAACGGATATTACACATGAGTCATTAGTAGATTTATATGCGCTTAAACATGAAGCTAGCAAAGATGGAACCGAGATAAAGCAACTCCTTCTTCAGGATGAGATTAGTACTCGGGTTAAATCTAGAATTGTTTCTACTGCCAACTTCACTATAGAAGACGTTGAATTGTTGAAGGAATTGATTCAAAAGGACGATGGGATTCTAGCCTTCAATAGTTTAAAACGCTTAAGCAGAATAGATGGTGCAGAATCGTATAGGCTTTCAGAAAGTATCTTGTCAAATATAGAAAATGAATCAAATACTACGATATCGGCCGCTTTAAAAGCTACTGCAAACTATCTTAAAGATTCTAATCAATCTGCGATTCAAAAAAATACAAATCTAGAAGCTGATTTCATCAATGTAAGCTTGAAAATAATAAATACCAGTAATGACCCCATCCTCAAAGACTCCGCTTTTTTCGCCATTTCTGAAATTGGAAGCCAGAATGCTATTACTCAGATTATTGAGAGCGACTCGGTTGAAAACCAACTAAAAACTTATGCGATCGATCAAAATTTTCTTACTCTAAAGGAAATGCTGACTAGTAATCCTACAGAGGATGAAATTAGAACTGTGCTAACTGCACTCGAATTACTGCCGATTGTGGATTTGCTTGATCCGCTTAAAAATGTGATATCCAACATTAGTGATCCTGATTTGAAGCAGCGGAGTGAAGAAGTTATTTTGCTTATAAAGAATGAAGGCATTAATGGAAATTATAAATGGGTTAAATAACAATAACTCATATAGATGAGGTGAATAAAAATGACAAAAATTTGTAAAAAGTTTTGTATTACTTTAGCAACAATGGTTTTGTTGGGAACTTCGTTTACAGGCATTGAAACAGTTAATGCTGCTACTGGAAATCAAGGCTATGCAGCATATAGAGATGGTGTGTTTTTTGGCTTTGATTGGCACGCAGGTTTATGGGATGAACCCTCGACTGCTTATGCATTTCCTATTCTACATGCTCCTGGTCCTGGTTCTGTACTTAAATGGGATTCTTATGAAAATTTCTTGGATGGAAATACATTTACAGGAACATTCAAACCGAATACTGATCCTAGTTCAAGTGCGAGAGATTTATTTGTTGCTATGGGGAGGAACCTGCGTACAGAAAATATTTCTTATAATTTAGTTTACCAAGTATATTACAGCACTGATGATGCTAGCACATATGTAAAGTACGATGAAATAAGCTCCATGCGTTGTGATGGTGTTATCGAATATATTTATGAATGGTACAGTAACAGAGTATACGGAGACGACACATATTGGGATGTGACGAAAAATAGTTTTTGGGGTAGAGACCACCATAGCGGTACGGCTGTTACACCAAAAAAACAAGTGAACTATCTAACGGCACTACCATGAGCAAAAACAAACAATTAGTCATTATGTTCCTTATCTCAGTTCCGTTCAGTATCATGAATTTCACTGCTTATCTAATGGGAAATATGCCTAGCCTATTACAAGCACTTTCATCTATCCTTTTCATGATAATTTGGTTTGTTTTTGGATGCATGAGGTATCAGAAGCAAAAAGAATACATGCTGCTATCCACTGTATTTTGGTTCGTAGGCGCATTGTTACTAGCATCAGGTTACTATTTCAATATAGCTGAAATATCTATTCCTGCGGTTCTTATCTGGCCTGGGCCTGCTTATGGAATAAGATACTTCTTAGAGACTCCATCTGAGATAACATTAGCATTAATCCTTGTAATGATTTGTTATGGGTGCAGCACGGCGGGTGTTATAGTAGGGAAGCTTTTTGCAGTGATACGCAAAAGATTATAGGGACTATTGCTGAGGAGAACCCCCATCTTAACAAGATGGGGGCTTTTTTTGCATAATGAGCCAGAAGAAAGGGTGTCATCGCTCACGAATTTACCGGTTTTTTACATAGCGTTGATACGGGACTAATATTTCTCAGGTATCTTTAAATTAGAAAATCGGTAGAAACGAGGATTGCTGATGAATTCCTATCCCGTGATTGCTTCAATTACGGAAGCAGACCAAATTGCGAAGGCGTTAAAGAGCGATGTAAGGCGAGTTATTTTAATGACAGGCAGTATCACGAATTTGAAACAGATCATCGAACAGCTCCATAAGGCTGACAAACAAGTTTATGTACATACGGAAATGGTTAGCGGAATTGGCCGGGATGCAGCAGCGATTCAATATGTCGCCGAGGTTTTTCGGGCGGATGGGATCGTAACGACGAAGAGCAACGCGGTTACAGCCGCCAAGCAGGCAGGCATGGCCAGCATACAACGGATTTTCGCGATTGATTCCGCGGCCGTAGAGACCGCGATTCGCATGATCAATACATGTAAACCGGATGAAGTCGAACTCATGCCGGGGTTGATGCCAAGAGTCATTCGGCATTTAAAGCAGCGAATTACGCAACCACTCATTGTCGGCGGCTTGATCCGTCATGAGGAAGAAATTGTGCAAGCTATCGAGCACGGTGCAGATTTTGTATCTATCGGCCATGAGAAATTCTGGTCACCAACTATATAGGATCCTTGGGTGGAGACGACGAGAAAACCCGGTGGTCAGTGAATCAACATCTTTTCATCAAAAAAGAGGGGGGTTTGCTACTGGGTTTTTTGTGTTATTCAAAAATACATTTGGTGGAGGTACGTGTACATGACGATTCAAGCAGTGGCCCATCGCGGGTATCCAAGAAAGTATCCTGAGAACACCTTGTCCTCGTTCCAAGCGGCGATTGAACTGAACTTTTCCCATCTGGAATTGGACGTTCACCTCAGCAAAGACGGAATCCCTATGGTGATTCATGATCATACGATCGATCGTATGACGAACGGAACCGGAAGAGTCGTGGATTATACAGCTGCGGAGCTGCAACAATTTACGATTGCCGGAACCGAACGTATTCCAACGTTGGTGGAAGCTTTAGCCCTTCTCAAAGGCAAGCTGCGGATCAATATTGAGTTAAAGCAAATGGGGAATATGTATCCCGGATTGGAAGAAAAGGTGTTGCAGGTCATTGAGGAGATGGATGCGATACAGGATGTCGTCATGACTTCGTTTGATTTTGATGCCTTGGAACACATGCGTACCCTGTCCCATGATATTCCCATCGGTTTAATCACATTCAGCTGCTCTACTGCCATTCTGGATTGGTCCAAGTCCGTGAATGCAACCTTCTTATCCATGCATTATGGATTTGTCACGGAACGATATGTGCAATTGTGTCAGCAGCAGCAGATTCAGCTGATGGTATGGACCGTGAACGATAAGAAGGTAATGGAGAAATTTAAGCATGATCCTTCCATTTTGGTATGCACAGATGAGCTTGAGCAATGGATAGAGACGGTGCACGCAGCAACGACAGCATAAGAAGTAGAAGGAGATCGGATATGGACGATTTATTATCATTTGACGCTTACTGTTTTGACTTAGACGGTACCATCTTCATCGGGGATCGGCTTCTCCCGGGTGTACTAGATACGATCATGGCTCTGAGGCAAAGGGGCAAGAAGGTGATGTTCTTAACCAACACGTCCGTGCATACGCGGCAAGACTGCCAGCGAAGATTAGCACGGCTTGAACTCGAATGCCAGGTGGATGAGATCATGACGGCCACTTATGTATCGGGAATGTACTTTCAGGAGCATGCACCGAATGCCGTTATCTTCATGGTGGGCGAAGCGGCCATGAAGGAAGAGCTTCGCCAGTTCGCTGTTCGCATGACAGAAAATCCACTCGAAGCAACGCATGTGCTCGTAGGTATGGATCGCCAGTTCACCTATGACAAGCTTCATGGGGCTGCAAAAGCGATACGGAACGGGGCCAAGCTGATTGCCGCAAACCCGGATACATGCTGTCCTGTTGTGGATGATGTCATTCCTGATACAGGTGCCTTAGTCAAGGCGCTGGAGGCAGCAGGCCAGTCGCAACTAGATGTCGTCATTGGCAAGCCTTCTGCTTATTATGCAGCTAAATCCATTCAACAATTAGGCTTGAAGAGTGAACGATGCCTGATGGTGGGCGACCGCTTAGAGACGGATATCCTTCTTGGCCTGAATAACGGCATGAAGACGGCTCTTGTACTCACAGGAATTGCTTCAAGGGAGGATATCGACAACATGCAGATCTATCCGGATTATGTGATTTCTACGTTAGGCGAAATGGTTCGTGGAACAAAGGGGTTATATACGGCCCAACTATAATGCTGGAGGTTGATATCGATGCGTATCGCACTCATAGGGGATTTCCATTATTCACGGATGCACCATGATTCCGAAGAGTTGGTGAAAGCCAAAGAAAAAGCCTATCGCTACATGCTGCAAGCTTTTCTAGACCAAGAGGCAGATTTCCACATTTCCATAGGGGATTTGACTCATGAAGGAGTCCCGGAAGAGTTAGAACAACTCGTGGAATGGATAGATCACAGCGGACGTCAGTTCATTCATGTCCTTGGCAACCACGATACGTATTCGATCCCGAAGGCAGATATTCTGGCGATTACGGGTCAGGAGCGTTACCGTGTCATCGATACGGAGGACGTCATGCTCTTGATTCTGGATACGACGCAAGAAATGAACCCATCCGATTGGGGCGGAACATTAGATGCGGAACAGCTTGTGTGGCTGCATCAACAGCTTGAACGGTCGGGGGATAAACCCGTGTTCGTTTTTGGCCATCATCCTGTGCATGACACGACGATGCGCTCTACGATGGATATGTTATCGATCCATCCGCGCGTGGATGTGAAGTCCGTCTTGCATCGCAAGGCAGAGGGCGGATTCTACTTCTGTGGTCATAATCATGTGAATTCGTTGGTCCGCCAAGCAGGCTGGCATTATATTCAGACCGCGGCCTGCCTGGATGTTCCGGCATTTCGCATCATTGAAGTTAAAGATGGCGAGGTAAGTATGGATTACGTTCGTATGGACGATCCCCAGTTGAACGAGGATGTCGCCTGCTTCTATACGCGTATGCCAGGGTTCGGACCTACAGCATCTGCACTTGGCGAAGAAGCGGACTTGCGACTCGTTACGCAACGATTGAAGGCTGCACGATAATTCAGAAAGCGGGGGTGACCGTGATGGCACAAATCATGCTGAAGAATATTGAGAAGCGTTTTAAGCAGGAGAAAGTCATAGAAGGCTTGGATTTGACGATAGAAGATGGCTCTTTCACGGTGTTGGTCGGTCCGTCAGGATGCGGAAAGTCGACGACGCTCCGTATGATTGCTGGTCTAGAACAACAATCTGACGGACAAATATGGATCGGCGACCGCTGCGTGAACGGGATTGAACCGGGGAAACGCAACGTTGCGATGGTATTCCAGAACTACGCCTTATACCCGATGATGACAGTCAAAGAAAATATTGAGTTCGGACTCGTGAACCGTAAAATGCCGAAGGCGGAACGTGAGAAGGTGATACGTGAGATCACGGAAATTGTTGGCCTCGCAGATTATTTGCACAAGAAGCCTCAAGCGCTATCCGGCGGTCAGCGGCAACGCGTAGCGCTTGCGCGGGCAATGGTGAAGAGCCCTGCCGTCTTCCTCATGGATGAGCCGCTGTCCAATCTGGACGCCAAGCTTCGGAGCCAAATGAGGACGGAGCTCATTCAACTGCACAAACGGCTCGGAGCAACGTTTGTTTTCGTCACCCATGACCAAGTCGAAGCAATGTCGATGGGGGATCGGATTGTCATTATGGACAAAGGCCGCATTCAACAAGCGGATAGCCCGATGCAGATTTACGATGATCCTGACAATTTGTTCACGGCACAATTCATTGGCACCCCTCCGATGAATATCGTAACCCGTTCCAAAGCGGTAGAAGCATGGGATTATCAGGTGGATGAATCGGTGCATCACATCGGCTTCCGCCCGGAGAAAGCCGTGATGACCATGGACAAGAAGGCAGCAGTCGGGAAGCTGCATATTCCTGCGCGTATCGTGACACGCGAGACGCTCGGGGCGGAAATTATTTATCAGTTGGAATCCACGGTAGGTACATTCTATGTGAAGAGCTTTCTGAAGCCGTTAGAAACCGCCGTGGAAGTGAATGTTTCGGTGTCTTACACGGATCTGTTCTACTTCGGCCAGGATGGGCAGCGAGTTCGGGCATTAGAGCCTACCGAGGTGCAGGAACGGTTAGTGATTGCAGGAGGGGGATACGCATGACGTTGTGGTCTCGGCTTCGCCCCTATGTGATGGTGGCACCGTCCATTGCGATCTTCTCGATTTTCTTTATTTACCCGATTTTTTACATGATTTATTTGAGCTTCTTTAACTGGGATTTCATCAATCCAGTGAAGGAGTTCGTGGGACTTGATAACTTTACGGAGCTATTTCGCAATAACGAGTTTCTTCAAGTGCTTAGCAATACGCTCAACTACACGCTGCTTACGGTGTCTTTATCCATTGTGATCTCGCTGTTCCTAGCCATCTGGCTGAATCGGGAGGGAACGTGGTACGGCATTGTCCAAGGCGCGCTGTTCAGCCCGCATATCATTTCGCTCGTATCGGTCTCGCTGGTCTGGATGTGGCTCATGGATCCGCAGTTCGGACTGTTGAATTGGCTGCTGCAGCTCGTCGGATTGCCGAAGCTGGAATGGTTAAGCAGCCCGGACAGTTCGCTGCTGTCGCTGGTTCTTGTGGCGGTATGGAAAGGTGTCGGGTATAACGCCCTCATCTTCATCGCTGGTCTACAAAGTATCCCGAAGGACATGTATGAGGCATCCGCGCTGGATGAAGCCAACCGCTTACGAACGTTCTACAAAATAACGCTGCCGATGCTGTCGCCGACCTTGTTTTTCCTGATTATCATTAATCTGATTAGTTCATTTCAGGTCTTCGAGACGATTGCGATTATGACCAAAGGCGGTCCAGTAAACTCCACGAATACGCTCGTCTTCTATATATATGAGTATGGGTTCCGCTATTTCAAAATTGGTTATGCATCAGCTGCCGGGGTCGTTCTTCTCGTCGTGGTGGGATTGCTGACATTGGTATATTTCAAGCTATTAAGCCGAAAAGTTCATTACCAATAGAAAGGAGCGAGGATGATGCCTATAGAACAAAGACCTCTTCTCAAAGTACTTCATTATCTGGGTATGGTCCTTCTGATGGCCGCCTTCGTTATTCCCTTTCTGTGGATGATCTCGACATCGCTGAAATCGTACGCGGAGACGGTTATTTTTCCGCCGAAATGGATTCCGTCGAAGATCATGTGGAGTAATTTCACCGCCGCATGGGAATCAGGTCCGTTTTTGAAATATTTCATGAACTCGGTCGTGGTTTCGATCAGTATTTTGCTGCTGCAATTCACGACGATCATTCTAGCGGCATATGCCTTCGCGCGGTATCGGTTCAAGGGCGGCAATCTGCTGTTCGGTATTACGATGGTGACGTTAATGATCCCAGGACAGTTAATATTTTTGCCCGTATATCTGCTCATGAGCAAATGGGGGTTGTTGAATACGCTGTTCGCCCTTATTCTGCCGTTCTCCTCCAGCGCCTTCGGAATCTTTATGTTACGGCAATCGTTCAAGCAGGTACAGGAGGAGTTGATCGAAGCAGCTCGGCTGGATGAGGCGCCCGAATGGAAAATCATCCTGAAAATCATGGTGCCGATGGCTCGTCCAACCCTGGTGACCTTTGCGTTGTTCAGCTTTATCGCCCATTGGAATGATTACTTCTGGCCGTTGGTCATGACGACGACGGATGCCGCACGTACGCTGCCGATCGGGATTTCCAAGCTGCGGGAGGTGGATGGCGGCGCAGCATGGCACATTTTGATGGCTGGTAACATGATTCTTGTTATTCCGATTCTGATCGTTTTCTCGTTGGCTCAACGTCACATTATTAAAGCTTTTGTCTATTCAGGCGTTAAATAATATACCAATAGGGAGGATTTACCGTGAAAAAAATAGCTTCTGTTCTTCTAGCAACGACGCTTGCTTTGTCTTTGGCAGCCTGTGGGAATACGACGTCCAATGCTTCAAATGATGCGCCAGCCTCAGGCAGTGCCTCGACGCCAGCACCCGAGAAGAAAAAAGTTGAAATTACGTATTGGTATTCGTGGGGCGACAAAATCGGGGAGAACAACGAGAACCTCGTGAAAATGTTCAATGAATCGCAGGATGAAGTAGTCGTGAAAGCCGAATATCAAGGAACTTATGATGACCAACATTCCAAAGCGCAAGCGGCATTCGCAGCAGGCAATGCACCAGAAGTATGGCAGAACGAAATTTCATCGGTGGGCGTATTTGCCAAATCAGGCATGACAGAAGATTTAACCCCTTTTGTAGAGAAGGCTAACTTGGATATGAAGGATTTCATTCCGGGGTTGATGGGGAACTCTTATGTGGACGGCAAGTTATATGCATTGCCTTACTTGCGCAGCACGCCGATTCTATACTTGAACCGTACACTGTTGAAAGAAGCGGGATTAGATCCAGCCGGTCCTAAGAACTGGGCGGAATTCGAAGAATATGCACGGAAACTGACGGTAAAAGACAAACGCTTCGGCATCACGATGCCGGTCGATATTTGGACTTACGAAGCCTTCGTAAGACAAAGCGGCGGTACGATGATTAGTGAGGATAACAAGACTGCGGCATTCAATACGGCAGCAGGCATAGATCCCGTGAAGCTCTGGCTGAAGATGAAGAAAGAAGGGACCATGAACATCGTTACGACGGATGATGCAGGTACCCAAGCCAAGACGGATTTCCATAACCAGCGCTCTGCGATGCAATTTGCTTCCACGGCAGATTTGACGAAGAACATGATTGTGGCGGAGGAACAAGGTTTTGAATTAGGTACGAGCTTTATGCCTGCCAATACAACCTTCGGTGTACCGACGGGCGGCTGTAATCTCGTGATGTCCGCTAAGTTATCGCCGGAAAAACAAGAAGCGGCATGGAAGTTCATCCAATGGATGACGAGTAAAGAACAGACGATTTATGCGAGCTCCTTCACAGGGTACTTGCCAAGCCGTGTTAGCGCGGTGGAAAGCGATGAAATGAAGAAACTATATGAAGAGAAACCGTTATTCAAAGTTGCAGTTGATCAATTAGCCTATGCAGGACCACGTCCAATGCAGAAGGCATACCCGGAAATTGCGAAGATTCTGAAGGATGAAATCCTTCGTTCCGTGGTCGATTCATCGGTTACCGCTGAAGCAGCCATAGCTGAGGCAGCGAAGAAGGCAGATGCGCTGTTAAGTAAATAATCTCGGGTGGCCTGCAGCCTCCTCTCACATCGTGAGGGGAGGTTGTTTTGATTTCAGAATTTGTAGAGATCTTGCTGTTAGAATGGAATTTGCTTTTGTGAACTGTCTAGGAAGGGATGAAGTCATCGTGTCCAAGCGTCATGTGAAGAATGATATCGAAGTTCGAGTTATAAACGTAGGGGGGATCGAAACGCAGGTAACCTTTAGGGAAGTGGTTCATCCGAATCCCGATTCGGGCATTTTTGTTCGGCCCTATGGGAAAGTAACGGATAAGTTAACCCAACGTGCAATTGAAGGTGCGGAGATTCGGATGTACGATGCCGATTCGTCAAGGGATCATCACTTTCCAAGCGGTTTTGCACCGCAGGATCATGCAAATGCTATACAATACAGCGATAGAAACGGGATGTACGTATATTGGTTCTCCCCTAACACAAACTATTACCTTGTCGTCACCAAGAAAGGGTATGAGCCGTATATTAGCCCGTTACTATCTACTGCTGCAGCTATTGTGAAACATGATGTGATGCTGAAAGCTGCATACCCTGTGAAGCTGCCATTTGCTAAATAGCCGTGTGACTTAACGTACCATACATTGCTCATACCAAGCTGTAATATGCGGTTCGGGTACGGTTCCGAATTCTTCGGATAGAATCTCGCATAAAATCGTGTATTGTTTTTTGATCGCGGCATAGTCACCTTGGGCTTGGTAAATTTTCATCAATGACCAATAGATATCTTCTACGTCCGGAAAGGCTTGTTGAATACGATAATTCAAAGTGAGGGCCTCTGCATAGAACTCGGATTCCGCCATGAAGTTCGCCACACGTACGGCGTGCTGGAACCAGATTGCACGAAGGCGCTCTCGTTCGCTTTCCGCCCAAATATAGTCATAATCCTCTAAGTAATCCCCGCGGTACAATTCCAAGAGCTCCTTGTGATGCGCAAGGGTGTCTAAGGAGAGTGGCGGCATGTCTTGTAGGCTCTTCTGCCATTCGTCGACGTCTAGTCGCACTTGCTGTACATCAAGCATATATCCTTTATCTATGCTATGAACCTCGATCGGAATCTCATGAGATTCTAGTAGTTTGCGAATTTGATAGATCGCTGAATACAGCTGGGTTAGTCCTTTCTTGGGATCGGTATCTGGCCATAGCATCTCTAGTAAGGTATCTTTTTTTATCGTTTTCTGTCTCCAATGGATAAGATATGCGAATAATTCTTGCGCTTTTGTAGTCCGCCATGCGAAATGAATAGGCTGCTCCCGTTCAAATTGCAGGAATGAAAAGCAGCGCAACAAGGGAGGGGAATCTGCCTTGTGCATATACGGTGCCCGATCCTGACAAAGTTGAAGTCGAGTTATGGTGGTCTGAAGGCGTTCGGGATGCAGCGGCTTCAGGAGATAATCGACAGCATTAACTTCAAAAGCTTTGATGGCATGCGTATCATAGGCTGTTACGAATACGATATTCATGGCAGCGTGGCATGCATATAATCGTTCAGCTAATTCAATTCCGGACATAACAGGCATATCGATATCTAGGAATATCACATCGGGCCGAAGCTCCATTGCTGCATGCAGAGCCGCTTCGGGATTCTGATATTTGCCGATGATGTCCATCCCGCCAATCCTTAATAAATGCTTCTCAAGGGCAAGCAAGGCCAAAGCTTCATCATCAACCAGCATCACCTTCATCACGCTAACCTCCTAAGCCCTGCTTTCGTCTAAGCGTGGGATTGTCTTGTCTGTATACGTCATATTATATCTCTATTTCGGCTCGATAGTTAGCTTTTTGGAAGGAGTTTATTATTTGAAAAGCGTACGCATCCCTTCGCTATATAGGATATTAAACCTATATAACATGTTGAGAAAATATGGAGGTAGGCAATTTGTATCACTGATTAATGACAATAAAATTGTTAATCTGTCATGAAATATCAGATTTTGTATAGATTTTCATGATACAATAAGTGTAAGATATAGAAAGCAAATTATTTACAGTTTCACAAGGACTAAAGACCTAATGAATTCATCGGAGATAGAAGAGATGAAGTGGAGTATTTTTTTTTGCATTCATGTCATGGTATTGTTCGTCGTTTTTGTTTCTTTCGATCCTGTTTTTGGTGAACCTGACACATCTTTTAGAGCGTCCTCCAGGCCCTTTACCCCCTCAAATGAGACCTTACAAATTCAACAGAAGCAAAACATGCTATATCAGTTCATCAACAGCAAGCTTCGCGGAAGACATGGTGTGTTCACAAATTATCGGGATACGGATCAATCTGCGCAACTAGCCACCGGGCATGAAGTATTATCCGAGTCTGAGGGTCTGCTGCTGCGTTACTTTGTTAAGACGAACCAACGCAGTGCGTTTGATAGAGAATGGGCACTTGTGAAACGTACTCTTAATCTAGCATCGGGGTTCAGTTATCGATACAGCCCAAAGCTTCCAAAGCGTTATTCGACCAATGCGGCTGTGGACGATTTACGAATCATTCGTGCACTGTATGAAGCAGCGAGTACATTTAAGAATACGACATATAAGAACGAAGCCGACACTTATGCCAAACGATTCTATACATATAATACGAAAAATGGATATGTATACGATTTTTATGATGCATCATATCAAATGACGAATCAATCCATTATGTTGTGCTATATCGATTTGACAACACTACAAAGACTGCCGGGCCCTTTAGATCAGCAGCGTCAGTTGTATTCCAATATGTTGAGCGTGATACAGAATGGATATGTGTCTCATATTTTCCCGTTTTACGAGACAAGGTATCAGTATGATACGCATTCGTATCATTCCGAGAACATTAACACGGTCGAATCCCTACTAACAATTCTAGCGCTTGTCGAAGTCAACCAACAGAAGCCGGAGAGCATTGTTTATTTGAAGGAACAGGTGAGAAGCGGTACTTTGTACGGCCAATACACGCGAGAGGGAATTCCGACGAACACAATTCAATCCACGGCCATTTACGCTCTTACAGCGATGATAGGTTCTGAGCTTGATGATCAGGAGCTCTATGAGAATAGCATTCAGAGAATGTCTCAATTTCAAGTAAATAATGCCGATAGCCCTCTGTATGGCAGCTTTGGTGATACGAAGTCGCAGACAGTCTACTCATTTGATAATTTAATGGCACTGTTGGCCTTCTCATACTAAGCAATGAAAGAGAGGAGGAAGCCACACCTCATGATCAGGAATCATCTTCAAAAAATTAACCGCCTAGGTATTTTAAGACGTTTAACCAATATATCCCCAGCTTTCTTCGCCGCATTTATGGTGTTGTTGATTACAAGTATCGCGCTATTCACACCGCCTTACATCGGAATGGCCGACAACGGGGATTATTTCCGTATTTTATACGGCAATGGGGTTTATTTTAATGTGCCGGATTACACAAGCCAGTATTTTGGCTACTTTATACCCAAGTATGGCATATTTCAATATTTTAATGAGAATAACACGGTGGTTGTCTCCTCACAGTCTATCTTTATCCAAGCAGCTGTTTGGTTGAACAAATTGTTTATTGATGCATTGGTGTTCGACGTTCGAGTTCAAGCGGCGATCTATACCTGTCTGTATACGATTGCGGTGTATTTGCTGGTTGAGAGCATCACATGGAAAACGCCTCGCAAGTATGGCTACCCCATTGCGATTTTGGCTATTTTTCTTTTTGGCGATACAGCGTATACAGCCTACTTCAATTCTTTCTATGGAGAGAGCGTAGCCTTCATTATGATGATTTTTCTCCTTGCATCGGGTCTGCTGCTCTATCGCAATCGCTATAACGATTACGTCATGTTGACCGTGTTTACCTTGAGTGGAATCTTATTAACCACGAGTAAGCAGCAAAATGCTCCAGTGGGGGTTATCGTGGCATTCATCGGAATCATGCTTATTTTTATACGAAAAGGAAAGACATTTCGTATATTGACGGCTTCCTCATTAGCATGCTTATTGCTAGCAGGTGTGGGCACTTATGCCTTTATTCCAAAAGAATTCGTGAATATTAATAAATACCATGCTATGACGAGAGGCATTCTTATGGAATCGAAGGATCCTGAGGCTGCACTGAAGCCTTTTGGAATCGATCCACAGTATGCCATTTTGGATAAAAGCGTTTATTTTGAATCGAATACAACGGTGGATCTTGATTCTGAAATACTAGAGAAGAGTTTTTATAGTCACTATGGATTTGGGTCGATTGTTAAATACTACATTACGAATCCGGGTCAAGCAGGCCAAATGCTCGATTTGGCAGCCAAAAGCGCGTTTATCATAAGGCCTCCTGCCATGGGGAGTTACGAGAAAGATGTTGGCAAGCCATGGGGTGCCCAGACGAACTTTTTTTCCGAATATAGCGAGCTGAAAAAACATCTCACACCAAGAACTTTCGGTTTTATTGTCATATGGATTTCATTGGTCATGGGCCTGTACCTCCCTTCCTTTATCTCAGCCTTAAGATCAAGGAATATGAGGAAGGCAGCTCGTTTTCCGCTTATTGTCATGCTGATTTTAATCGGTTTATCCGGTATTGTCGTGTCCTTTATTGGGGCGGGAGACGCCGATTTGGCCAAGCATGTCTTTCTATTTACCGCAGCGTTTGATCTGGTTACCTTCTTATTGGTGGCAGATGCGATTCGCAGGCGTTTGATACAAGGGGATCAAGATTAATATTTTGGGGGGATTGGCTTGTATTTCAAAACAATGATAAGGACATTCCTATGCATCCTTATTATTATAGGGGCAGTTCCTTCGAATTACGTACATGCATTACCTCGAGAGCCTTCACATGTATTGCTGATCTATGATGGGCTGGCAATAGGAACTTCGAGAGAGGGCAATATCGAGGCATTGCAGAGGATGCTAGCCTCTTACCGCATGCAGGTTACTATATCAACTTTCGATGCCTATAAAAAAGGGATGTTAGCTCAATATCAAAAGGTCATCGTGGTTCGGAATCTAGATGACGCAACGACGACGAGCGTGGATTATTTACATGATTTTGAAGCGTATAAAGGCGACTATCTGCATATTGGGTTTCACGTTCCTGCGCAGGTTCAATCCCAACTCAACCTTCATACAAAGATAACCAACGATCAGTTCGTCCAATTATCTATTGGACAATGGAAACAACGATCCGTTCGGGTCAGCCATATTCCCTACATTGTGCAAGCAAACGGCAGACATTATGGGGGCATATCGTCTGAAAAAGGGGATATTCATGCCCCTTACGGAGTTCGGGAGAACCGCTTCGCGTATGTGCCTTATTATGAGCGCGGCAACCTTAGTGAATTAGCCATGGCCTATGTGTTAAAGGATTGGCTGAAGGTGACGGAGCAAGGGAGAACCTATTTGCTGATCAAAGAAATCTATCCTTTTTCCGACTTGAAGCTTGTAGAGAGCATGGCAGATCAATTGTATCGGGCGGGTATACCCTTTATCGTCAGTGTTCGACCTGTATTCAGCAATACCGACTATCCTGCCATGAAGCGTTACCTGGAGACGTTGAAATATGTGCAGTCTCGTAATGGAAGCATATTGGTCAACGCTCCTGTTGTAACGACAACCATTAATCAAGCAGGAGCTAAGTTAGAGGATCAGATGGAGTTATTTATCGATGTGTTAGCTAATTACGGGATAGCTCCGTTGGGAATGGGGGCTGAGATGTACTGGTCGTATGATCAATATTATGTAAATCAAGGGATGAGATTTTTCAATTCAACCATTCTTTTCCCGAATGAAAGTATCAGATACAAATCTCAGCAAGACGAATCACAGAGGTTTAGCTCTTCCGCCTTCAGCATGCCATTGAGCTTTTTGGAACAATTTGAGCACGCCGATAAGGTGATTGCCCGTTTGCCAATGGATGTGGCTCTAACCTACGACTTCGATGAAACAGAAGATCAAATGAATGAACATATGCAGACCCTGATGGATCGTTGGATTCACTTCGATGATTACAAAATCGATGATCATGAGGTTAAGACGGTTACGAATACGGTCTTATCCCGGAACGGTTTATTGTATATCAATGATCGAAGCGTTGATATGAATGATGCCTATAGACACATCAATTCGGAATATGACTATTTGCATGAACAAAAGAAAAGCTTAGCCACGTTATTCAATATTCAGAATAAGATCCTGATTGCGTTAATTATAGCGACACTCCTGGTATTTGGATTGTTATTCATTATTGGATATCGACTTTACAAAGACAAATATATCAAGCAAAGGAAAGAACTATGACTATTGCAGATATTCTTATGCTCATTTCGGTCATTTGTATCTGGGCGCTCTTGGTTGTCAATGTTGTTCTTATTATTGCTGGATACTTCTACTATATCGAGAGTGAGAGGGAACCTGTTCCGGAGTTGGAAGGGGAGGTACCGTTCGTCTCGATCATGGTCCCTGCTCATAATGAAGGCAAAGTCATTACCAAGACAGTCGAGGCACTCCTTGCACTGGATTATCCTCATGATCGATACGAAATTATTGTCATCAATGATAATTCTTCAGATAACAGCCATACCTTGCTCCACGATTTACAGGTGAAGTACCCGGGTCGTCATTTAAACATCATAAATACGGATTCCATTACGGGCGGAAAAGGGAAATCCAATGCATTAAATATCGGATTTGCTCAAAGTCGGGGCGAGCTTATTGCCATTTACGATGCAGACAACACACCGGAGAAAACAGCCCTACGTTACCTGGTTGCCGAAATTGTGGAAGATGCTTCGTTAGGAGCCGTGATTGGCAAGTTCCGAACGCGAAACCGTGATGCCAGTTTGTTAACACGATTTATTAATATAGAAACGTTATCGTTTCAATGGATGGCTCAGGCGGGTCGATGGAAATTATTTAAGCTATGCACCATACCGGGAACCAACTTCATCATACGACGTCATATTTTGGAGCAAATTGGCGGTTGGGATGAATCTGCGGTAGCAGAGGATACGGAGATCAGCTTCCGTATTTATATGATGGGCTATCGAATTAAATTTCAACCCAAAGCCGTGACATGGGAACAGGAACCGCAGACCTTAAAGGTTTGGTTCAAGCAGCGGACGCGCTGGGCGAAGGGAAATATTTATGTCATTGTGAAAAATGCTGCATTGCTGTTTAATCCAGCAGCGAAAAATATACGTTTTGATATTATCTATTTCCTATCGATCTATTTTTTATTGTTAACCTCCTTGATTATGTCCGATATATTGCTTATTTTACATGCTTTGGGATACGTGCATACGACGCTTGCAAGCTTTAGCTCGTTCCTATGGATGTTAGCTATTACCATGTTTGTTGTGGGGACGTTTATTACCGTTATGACGGAAAAAGGCGAGATGCGCCTGTCCAATCTATGGATTATCATGCTGATGTATATTTCTTACAGTCAGTTATGGATCATCGTTGCTGCGAATGGGTTATACACCTATTTGAAAGATTTGATATTTAAACGGGAAGTAAAATGGTATAAAACGGAACGCTATTAAGTTAGAAGGGAAAGAAAATTGTGATAAAACGATGGTTAGTAATATCTCTGACATGCCTATCTTTAATATTCGTACAATGGGGGCAAATCTCAGCAGTAAGCGCGGAACAATCAGGACGGTTAACGTATGAGATGCCCTTGACGAGCACGAATATATCATTATCGGGTGCTTTGACAACAAAACAGCTTTATTTTCAGATTCCGACGTATTGGTCGGTCCAAGACGTTACCTTGATGGTAGACTATGAGGCCTCTCCTTTAGCGTTAAAGGATCGTTCAAGCATAACGTTGAAAATAAACGGGACATATTTGAACTCTTTTAGACCCTCTACCGAAGAGGGGAAGCAGCATATTGCGGTAACGATCCCAAAGGCGTTAGTCATGAAAGGTTCGAATAACATCACGATCGAAGGAACCGTTCAAACATTTCAGACCAAAGATGAAGTCTGTGTGAATGAAAATTGGCAAGATAACTGGCTGCAAATGTATAGCACCTCCCATGTAGCGATTCAGCATTTCAATGAGGCGCCGCAAAATATTCGGGAGTTTCATACGTTTTTTACTGGCTTGGATATTATGGATGCGGATCAAAGTGCCATTGTTCTGCCTGGGGAGAGCAATACCACTGAATTGGAAGCAGCCGTCTACGCGTTAACAGGCCTTTCAAAATCCAGCAGCAATGAGGATAAGCCGATTCCCTTCCTTTCTTATGGAACCAATCAAATAACAGAAAAGAAGGCTATTGCGGTTGTGTCCTTATATGATCATTTACCGAGTGATATTAAGGCCCAGCTGGCACAACAAGACTTACAAGAAAAGGCACTCATTCAATTGCTAACATCAGAAAAGCAGTCAACGTTAGTTGTCACATCTCAAAATCCGGATCTATTAGTGAAGGCTGGGAAATGGATCGCAAATCAAGATTTAATTGGGCAGTTGAACAAGGATATCAAAATCGTGAATAAAGATACTGACGTTGATACCCCTGCTGTGAGCATGAACAGAACCATAGAATTAACAGCAAATGGGGATACGCTCAAAGGGTGGAGACATCAAGAGCAGACGTATTTTGTTTCTCAGCCCGTAAACCGGTCTATTGCGGATGCAAGCAAAATCAGTGTTGATTTCCGATATGCGCAAAACCTTGATTTCGAACGTTCGATGATCACGGTATTGGTCAATGATAAACCGATTGGCAGTAAGAAGCTGACTACGGCGTTAGCAAATGGGGATCAAGTCACGCTGCCCATCCCCAAAAACTTAAATATATCAGGTAATTTCACGATTACCATTGCGTTTGATCTGGAATTAAAAAATGCGTATTGTTACCGAAATGAAGACCAGATGCCATGGGCCTTTATTACAAAGGATACGATATTACAGCTTAACACAACCGAAAAAACGGAGTTGTTATTCAATAATTATCCATATCCCTTTATTCGTGATGGCAACTTCAATCGAATGGCTGTTGTGATCCCGAAGCAGCGTGATAACTATACGTATCAGACGATTTCCAACATATTCAGCCTACTTGGGCAATATACAGACGGCAACCGAGGAGAAATCCATTTCTACGAAGATAAGGCGCCACAGGACGTGTTGGATCGCAATATCATTGCCATTGGGACCTACGAAAATAATGAACTTATTCGATCACAAAATAACAGTTTCTACTTTCAATTCCGAGCCGATGGGACGGGGTTTCTATCGAATGAAAAAATGAGTATTGATGACGATTACGGTGCGCGTGCAGGTACATTACAACTTATGGACTCACCTTATAAGAGTGGGCATGCTTTATTGGCTGTGACGGCTTCTCGTTCGGAATCCTATTTTTTAGCCTCAAAATTGATAGCTAGCAAGAGTGCAATGTGGAAAATCTACGGGGATGGTGTCATTGCCGATAAAGATGGCAAAGTGAATTCGTATCGTTTCAAGAAGCAAGCAGATGATAGCCAACCAACGCTAATAGATAAATTGGTCCAACGGGAAGACGTGTTGGGCTTTACGGTAGCTTTTTCATTGGTGCTGCTGCTAGTGCTTGTAGCTCTCGTTCTCATTGTACGCAAGTATAGAAAGAAACGGGGTGAGGGTCGATGAAACGGAATCAAAGCAGTCTTTTATCGGATGTAGCTTTTCTGCTATTGTTCGTGATCTGTTTTATTTGTGTCGTGTTTACCTCAAGCAATCCAACTTATTATATTCAGAATATCATTTTTTTGAATGCAGCCTTTTTAATTGCAATTGTAACTTACTTTACGAATCTGACAGCAGGCTTGATCCTTAACTTTCTTTTCATTTTTGGTTGTGGAACCTACACGTTGTATCAAAGCGTTGTTCAAGGCGTGAGCATTGATAGTCAAAATTATTTTTGGATCCTAATGACGCCGATCATTACCGCGGTGACCTGGACGCTTACCCGGGCCAATAAGCAGTTGCAGGAGGAAAAAGAGCAATTGCAACGAAGCAACGCATCCTTAGCGACTATGGATGAAAATACGCTTTTAAAAAATAGCTGGTCGTTTCAAAAGGATACCACTGTATTTATGGCGCTATCGAAACGGTTTAATATCCCTTTGACGCTTGTCGTCATGCGTGTTCGGTATTGGGATGAAATACGGCGTATGACCAGTGATGAAGAGATGACATCGGTGATCTACGATATCTCGACATTAAGTCAGACGAGCATTCGAACCAACGATTGCTTGTATATTTTTGATAAAGAGAATTTGACTTGGGGTTTGATTTTATTTACCGATCGCCAGGGGGCTAATGTAGTTATTGATCGTTTGAAGCAGAACGTAATTAATCTAAATAATGGTGAGCATTCCTATAAGTACAAAGTTGAACTGAACCTTAAGATTGGAGCTGTTGAGTATGACCCGGAAGGGATTTCAACACCGCTCGATTTTATTGCAGAGGCAAGAAAACAATTGGAGTATGACGTATAGTTCTCTGCATCCCAATGTAGAATTAAGACGGTTAACGAAGGAGGTATATCATGGAACATCGTAATCAATACCCGATCCTTACTATGGTTGTTCCTTGTTACAATGAAGAGGAAGTTATTCATGAAACAACGAGTAGATTGTCGAGCGTCATTCATAATCTTATCGAGGATAAGCAAATATCACCGTTAAGTACCATCCTCTATGTAGACGATGGAAGCAAGGATCGCACATGGGAGAACATTCTGGAACTCAATTTGACGAACCCATTCGTTAGTGGGCTAAAACTAGCTAGAAACGTAGGCCACCAAAATGCATTGTTAGCGGGTCTCCTGCATGCAAAAGACAAGTCGGATTGCGTGATATCGATGGACGCTGATTTGCAAGATGATGTGAATGTGATTCCTGAATTTATAGCCAAGTATAAAGAAGGGTACGACATTGTTTATGGCGTGCGTAAGGATCGGAGTTCGGACACCTATTTCAAACGTAATAGTGCGATGATGTTCTATCGATTTCTTAGACGTATGGGCGTCAATATCGTTACAAACCATGCAGATTACCGTCTGATGAGCAAGAGGGCCCTTGAGGGGTTAGAGCAATTTAAAGAAGTTAATTTATTCTTGAGAGGAGTTATTCCTCTTATCGGCTATAAGTCTACAGAAGTATACTACGAACGTCATCCAAGATTTGCAGGAGAATCCAAGTATCCTTTGAAGAGAATGCTGTCCTTTGCTTTGGATGGAATTGTTTCTTTTAGTATTTCTCCAATAAGGGCTGTATCTCTTATCGGGGTGATATTCTCTCTGTTAAGCATCATCATGGGAATCTACGTATTCGTAAGCAAACTCTATGGAAATGCCGTGTCGGGTTGGGCATCGCTGATGATTTCCATATGGTTTATTGGAGGAGTGCAGCTCATTAGCTTAGGTCTGATTGGAGAGTACATCGGAAGAATTTATAAAGAGGTTAAGAATAGACCTAAATATATTGCCGAAGTGAAGCTCGAAGCACAGGTCGTGCAGGACATGCAGGACGTGTTCCAAGATAAAAGATATGGATTGCAACCAACTCAAGTGTTAGTCAATGGAGGGTAGTAGGCAAATTAACGATGAAAAAGAAAATAGCAAAATTAAGTATTCAGATTCTGATTAGCGGATTTTTTTTATGGTTGGCATTCAGACATGTGGTCTGGGGTGACATCATCACAGCTTTCTCTCTAATTGACGTGAAATATGTCATCATCGGTACGGTATTGCAGAGCACCAGCTTCTTCATTCGAGCAAGTCGTTGGCAATATTTATTGTCTCCGGTTAAAAAAATCAGTTACGGTTCCTCCTATCAAGTGATGACGATTAGTTATGCAGCGAATAACTTAATTCCATTACGAGCGGGAGATATTCTAAGAGCCGTTCTGATTGGCAACAAAGAAAAAATAAGTAAAGTGGCTTCATTCTCCAGTGTCATCTTGGAACGAGTGGCAGATGGATTAACCATGCTGATATTTCTAATCATTGGTTTTGTTAATTTGCATACGGAGTCTCTATGGCTAACACGACTAATGTACTTATCGATTTTAGTTTTCGTCACATGCATTGTGTTTATCGTGATCTTATGTAAATATCAACAATCTTTCATTCACTTCTTAGGGCGCATGATCTCCAAGAAATCCGAGAAGCTTGCGGATACAGCGACTCGTTTTATGCAGAACTTTCTGGTTGCTTTTCAGGTTGTGCAATCCAAATCCATGTTAGTGAAAATTTTGGTATCTTCTTTATTGATCTGGGGATTGGAAGCAAGCTTATTTATGATGATTGCGAAGTCTTTCGGGATTTCCGAGCACGTATTTCTATTGGGTATCGTATCCGTTGCAATCGTTAATTTAGGAATCATGATTCCGTCCTCTCCTGGCTATGTAGGAACATTTGAATTTTTCTGTACATTAAGCTTGGGTCTGTTCATGATTCATTCCTCGCAATCAGCAAGCTTTAGTATATTGGTGCATGTGAGTCAATATATTCCGATCACCGTGATAGGATGCATCATGTGGTTATCGCTTACGCTGAGCAACAAATCTTCACGACAAAGAATAGAAACGATAAAGGATGAGTCTGTATGAAGATCGCAATTATCGGTGGTGGATTTACAGGATTGGCTGCTGCAAAAAGGTTGTTAGAAGCAGGTCATCACGTGGATATCTACGAAAAAGAAGCCAAGCTGGGCGGAGTGGCCGCAAGCATAAATTATGAAGATACGAAACTAGAAATTTTCTATCATCATATTTTTACGTCGGATCATGAAATTATTGCACTAATTGAAGAGCTTGGATTAAAGAATCAACTAAAGTGGCTCGAGAGTAAGATGGGATTTTATATTGATGGGAAAATATATGAGTTTGGGACCCCGATAAGTCTATTGAAATTCAAACCGCTCACATTTATGGATAAGATAAGATTCGGCATATCGGTATTGCGTTTACAAATGATTCAGGATTGGAGACCTTTAGAGCGTATTACAGCAAAGGAATGGCTCGTAAAGCATGCTGGGGAAAAAGCGTATAAAATTTGCTGGGAGCCTCTATTAACATCTAAATTCGGTGAGAAGCATGATCAAATATCGATGGCGTGGTTTTGGGGAAAGATCAAACTAAGAGGCTCTACAAGAAGCGACGCTAAGACAAAAGAGATGTTAGGGTATGTCATGGGCAGCTTTGAAGAAGTAGGAACGAAGCTCATCGAATATGTGCAGGGACTTGGCGCGCAGATAAAGTATAATTCTTTCGTGAAGAATGTAGAGTTCATAGATGATCATGTAGTCGTCCACGTCGATCAAGAGGAAGTTCAATATGACAAAGTACTGTTAACCGTGCCGTTGCCTGTTGTTGGACATCTCGTTCAGGGACTTTCCAGACATGATTTACAGACCATCGATCAAATTGAATACACAAGTGTCATTTGTTCTGTATTGAAATTAAATCAATCCTACTCGGACATTTACTGGTTAAATATCGGAGATATGGACATTCCTTTTGGGGGATTGATCGAGCACACCAATATGGTGCAAGATTCAAGATATAATGGCAAGCACATTCTCTATATCTCGAATTATATGTTTGAAACAGATCCGCTATATCAAGCGCAAGACGATCAAATCAAAGCCGAATATATCCATCATCTTCAGAAAATAAACCCATCGTTTCATGAGGGGTGGATTGAGGATTTTCAAATATTCAAAGCGAAATATGCGCAACCGATGATCAAATGCAATTATTCATCCTTAAAACCAGCGTTCCAGACATCCATACCCCATGTGTATATTGCGAATATGACCCACATTTATCCGGAAGACCGGGGTATGAACTATGCAATCCGCACGGGGTATGAAGTTGTGGATGTCATGTTGCACGATTCACGCTAAATTGATGATTTATTTGCAACAATAATGAGCGCTGGAGATGCGGCAGACGAATACGGTTCGGCATCAAAATTGCCGCAAGTCGCTACAGACGCAAACCCGCAAGATTGAAGAACTGGCCGAAGCTGCTCCGCCGTAGCAGGATATAGAGGAATCGTGTTAGATAAGCGCTCCCCATCTGCTGTTAGTGTCGTTGTGAACAGTATTTTATCGTCTGCCAAGGCGTAGCTTCGTTCGAATTGAAATGTCTCCCGGGTCATGACGGGGAACTTGAAATCCTGATGGAGAAGCACTTTCTCGTAGTTGACGATTTGTATAACCAACTTGCCATGGTCATTCAGCTGGCTGTACGCGGTGTGCAGGAAGTCTTGTATTTCGGCCATATCATTCAAATGTACGAGTGTATTTCCCACGCAATAAATGCCATCAAAGGCCTCCCCGACATCTTCGATTTGCTGCATAGGAAGCGTGCTGACGGTTAGCTTATCAGACTTCTCTGCTTTCTTCATAATTTGCTCAGCCATCATGCGTTCAGGTTCAGCAGCAAGGACGGTGAATCCCTGCTCAACGAGAGCTGCAGCCATATTCCCTGTACCAGCACCTACATCAAGCAGACGGCCTTTTTGGGCGAAGGTAGTTGATAAGAAATGCAACTGTATGGGATTAGCCGGAAAAATTTGATCATAGTAGGGTGTTAAAGTTTCGTAAAAAGTCATGGTCGGGATCATCCTTTCCTAGACGTGAACGCCTAATGCGATTTTGGCGTATCGAGACATGCGGTCTTTGGTCCATTGCGGCTTCCAGACAATTTCAACGTCAACTTGTTGAACAGGGAGGGTGGCATGTAATTGTTTCTTGAGACTAGCTACAATTTGCCCTGCCATAGGACATCCCATGGAGGTCATGGTCATGATGATCTTGACATGATTCTCTTCCTCGATGATCGCGTCGTACACGAGACCAAGATTGAGAATATCCATCCCAAGCTCGGGATCCATTACATATTCAAGCTGCTCGTAGATTTGTTCTTTGGTTAATGTCATCTTGTTGGTCCTCCTTATACAGATAGATGAGAATAGCTTAAATATACGGCAGAGATAGGGAGAGGCTTGTGATTTCAATCACGAACTTCCAGGTATGGGGAGCATGCAATTCTATCCAATGATGAAGCTTAGGTCATCTAGCATTTGTAGATGCTATGAATCTATTGATATACTAGACAAATGCAAATCTTCCACGATGTGGAGGATTTCGTAATGATCTCATAGGGAGATGAGAGGAATGAAGCATTGGGGAAAATCAGCTGCAGCAGCACTTCTAGCACTATCCATCATCGGAGCAGCTCCGTTCACAGGCCACGCGCAAGCGGCGTCCAATATGACTGTATTACTCGATCATGTACCGCTCACATTCGACGCGGCGCCGCGGGTGGATAAGGGAGTTACCTTCGTGCCGTTCCGCGCGATCGGCGAGGCGTTAGGGATTCAAGTGACATGGGACAACAAGACCCAAATCGTGAAGGCCGTGGGGATGAAGAACGGCGAGCCAACGGAAGTGATTCTGCAAGTAGGGAATCTATCGGCAACGGTCAATGGGACGAAGGTGAAGCTGCCGGCGGCGCCTGTTCAGCGCGAAGGTCGCGTATTGATTCCGTTGAACTTCTTTAGCAGTCAATTTGGCGCACAAGTGGCATGGAATCAGGCTTCAAGCACCGTGTCGATTGTATCTCCGAAGCGGGAGATGCATTTGCGGGCATTCTATGCTCTGCAATCTTTTCAGGAGAGAGATGTCATCGCATCGATGAATTCCGTGGCCTTTGGCTGGAGCCGGATTGATCGGGACGGCAAATTTACGTTAGAAGGCGATGAATATCGTCTGCCGGCAGCTGCAGGCGATACCACACCACAGTCTATTGTGACGGATGCATCTACGCAAGGCGTAAAGCCTTATTTAATGGTGTACGCACTCGATGGCAACGGTGAATTGACGAAGATGTTAAGCGATGCAACTTTACGCAGCGAGTCGATTGCCGGCATTGCGACGGCTGTGAAAGAGAATGGTTTCGGTGGAGTTGCCCTTGATTTCGAGGGGCTTGGATTTAAGCTCAATCCGAAGGAGCAACAACAATTATTAAACGCATACGTAAAAGAGCTTCGAGAAGCATTACCGCAAGATACAGCGTTATCTCTCGCAGTTCCGCCGTTGAATAGCGCCTATAAAGGGTACGATTACAAGACGCTAGCATCGCTAGCAGACGATCTTATGATCATGGCCTATCAATATAATCCGGTTGGTACAGGCTCTCAGATGGCAGAACCGAATAGTCTTGTAAATGAAGCCATTCAGTTGGCTTTACAAGCGGGAGTGCCAAAAGACAAACTGCTGTTAGGTATCAGTCTAAGCAGTGAAACGCCAACATCAGTGGATGATAAGTTGGGTCTCGCCAAACGTTATGACCTGAAGGGTGCCGCATTCTGGCGATTGGGTTTATTCCGTGCTTACAATGATCAGATGGAAACTGCTGTGAACAGTTCGGTAGGAAAAGAATAACAAGTTAAGACCGGCAAAGGAAAGCTTTGTCGGTCTTAACTTATTTGGTTCCGTTCTAATGGTGTGTCGAACCGATGAACGCATGAAAAAATCACAAATAGGTCTAATGGAGGGCACTTGAGCAAGGTGTCCTTTTTTTGTTTGCTAAACCTTCTAATGTATTTACAAATTCCGACGGCAAACCTTCTCATCTTCGCTTGTCCAGGTTGGGTCCATCAGCAGATGTGGAATAACACATTGTGTGGCAAAGTATTACCAAGTCATATTTTTGCATATAAGGAGGAATTGGGAATGAGCTACCACTTCTTTGTAGGAAATGATAATGGGAACAGTGAGCATGATCTGATTGTAGACGGTACATTAATTCAGCAGCCCAATGTGAATTGCGCGGTGGATGAGCTTCCATGGAGTGAAGAACAGGTGCCAGAGGGTTTTATTCAGCGGTTGCAGGAGCAATTGGTCGTAACCGTGGATTCGCCGGCAGCGCGTCCTGGCATGTATTATGTAGGGAAATTCGCACTTGAGAGCGGAGAGATATTAGATAATCTGCAGATTGGCATTGATTTGAAATGCGACATGGATTTACCGGTGATCAATACCTTAGCCCAAATCGCAGCCGTGGCTGTACAGAAAGCCTACGAAGAAGAGAGGAGTATCCCAGATCATGTGGATGTTGAGGTAGATATGGCGACAGCGCTCCCGGTGACCCAACATACGGATGAGACTGCTGCGAAGTTCGAGAAGCGATTTACGACAGGAGTGCATCACATTACGGTTCACCTTGGTATCCGTCGTGTTGCTGTGAATATCGTATTCCCCTTTGTAAAAGTCGTGCCGGAAGCGACACCGGTTATATTTACGCTTCAGAAGGATGCGGAAGGCAAATGGCGGGAGGGCGAGATTTTCCAAGAGTTCGTCGAACGTTATGAAATCGAAAAGAAGTTTAACGGTAACTTTTTCAAGGAGAAACGGATTCTTCATGTCGATATTGGAGATGGATCGACGGAATATCCGATTACAGAGGGCAATAAGTTCCTGCGGCAATTCGTGCATGGCAGCCATCACGGTGCAGGATATGCGATTGAGGAGGCACTGGATGAATTTAATCGACTCATCCATTTGCCAAATAGTCCACGTCAATTCTTTAGCGATGTCCTTAAGAATCCGAAGCATAAATATCATGCCCGTGCGATCAAAACCTTGAAGAGGCCGCTCGAAAGCCAGGTGAAGCAGATCGTTCAGAACGTGAAAAGACAGATCACGAAAGCGCGTAACGAAATTGATCTTATCTGCGTATACGGTGGGGGCAGTATTCTGATGCGTCCTCTCTTGAACCCGCTGTTGGACGAGCTGTGTGTAGAGCGGGAAATGCAGTTGTTGTACATTCCGGCAGCGTATGCGGTTCCGTTGAATGCGATGGGGCTGGATGCCTTTGTCCGCGGCAAAATCTATGAAGCATTGAAGAATAAAGCCGCACAACCTGCTTAAGTCTGCTTGATGGAAGAGGAGATCCAATAAGTATACGAAGAAGGTGGCGCGTGTGAAGAAGACCAAGCAGCCCGGCGATAATATTAGCTTAAAAACGAAAAAAACCGAAGATCCTGCAGTGATGAACTGGCTCAACGCACAGTCGAATCTAATGGATTCTTTACGGTATCTGATCGAACAGGAAATTGCTGAACATGGCGTCCGTAACTTACAGACGGTTGTTCCTATGGAACGTAATGTCCTGACGAGTATAACCATCCAGCAGGGCGGTCGATTGGTAGTTTCCCGTAACGCTGATCGAGTCGTTGAAGGATTTCAAGAAGTTGATGAGGAAATAAGTGCTGCTGTCGAGGTTGTTCCGGAAGAAGAGATTGAAGATGAGGACATTGCGGCCTGGATATAGTTAGCCATATGTAATATTGCAAAGTCCTACAAAGTGTTACTGGGTCATGTCATTCGCACCCCGCGCTAAGAAGTACTGGTAGGTATGATAAAGCACTGTCAAGTAAGACCAAGCACTACCAAACACTGTCGAGCAACACCAAGCACTACCGAGCAACACCAAGTAACATCAAGTAACACCAAACATCGCCAAGCAACAATCGCATGCTAGAGCTCGATAAATGGCGCTCCTTGAGGGAGCGTTTTTTATTTTCGATTTAACAGTTCAAGTGAAGTTAGAAAAATCATAGAAGATACCACGTGCTGACTCTGTTATAATATGAACCAACTAATATGCCTGGTAGATTCTTCTAACCGTAATGGTAATGTGTGATGACGAAGATTTTCGATGATACCCATGACAGGAGGAACGGAATATGAAGCCTAACATCCTATTGATTACCGTCGATCAAATGCGCTGGGATTGCTTAAGTTATGCAGGACATCCCATTGTCGAGACACCCAATTTGGATCAATTAGCACGTAATGGTGTGCACTTTCGCAATGCTTACTCAGCAACGCCGACTTGTGTCCCGGCACGTGCAGCCATCATGACAGGCATGAGTCAGCGTTCGCATGGTCGCGTAGGATATCAAGAAAAGGTCCCATGGAATTATGAGCATATGTTGGCGGGCGAGCTGGCGCAAGTCGGGTATCATACGCAGTGTGTCGGCAAAATGCATGTAGACCCTGTCCGCAATTTATGCGGATTCCACAATGTGGTGCTGCATGACGGTTATTTACATCATAACCGGTTTAAACATACCAACACGGTAGCGGAGTCATTCGACCATTGCGACGATTATTTGCCTTGGCTGCGAGACCGGGCAGGTGCTTCGCTGGATCTAACGGATCTAGGACTTGACTGCAATGCATCAACGGTAGCAAGACCTTGGCATCTGGCAGAGTCCTTGCACCCGACCAACTGGGTTGTAACCCAGTCCATTGATTTCTTGCGCAGGCGTGATCCGAGGAAGCCATTCTTCCACTGGATGTCATTCGTTCGACCGCATCCGCCATTTGATCCGCCGCAAGCTTATCTTGATTTGTATGATGGCTTAGATCTCCCGGATCCAGTTGTTGGGAATTGGGCTAAGCGAGAGGACCCGGAGCTTGCAGGCTTAAATCCAACCACTTTTGGAGGGAATGTACCACGTCGTAGATTGAAGAAAGCCATAGCAGCCTATTATGCGCTTATTACCCATTTGGATCACCAGATCGGCCGATTCTTCCAAGCGATGGAGGAATATGGGGTGATGCACAATACGATCGTATTATTTGCATCGGATCATGGAGAGCTTCTTGGCGACCATCGTTTGTTCCGCAAAGCCTTGGCGTACGAAGGAAGTGCCAAAGTGCCGTTTATTCTAAGTGATCCAGGGGATCTGCTGCATTTGCGAAGAGGGACGACGGTTGATAACGTCGTGGAATTAAGAGATATTATGCCTACGCTGCTCGATATCGCGGATGTGCCGATTCCGACATCGGTAGACGGTAAGAGTGTACTGCCGCTGGGACAAAATTCTCCAACCGTATGGCGTGATTATATTCACGGAGAACATGCATATGGAAACATGTCGCATCATTATGTAACGGATGGGACAGCGAAATATATCTGGTACTCTCAGACCGGTGAAGAACAACTGTTCAACCTTCAGATGGATCCCATGGAATGCGTCAATGTCGTGGCGGACGGGGCCTATGCAGATCAACTTCGGATGTGGCGGGAGAGACTCATTCATGAGCTGAAAGGCCGGGAAGAAGGATACGTGACGGACGGAAAACTTCAGACAGGCTGCGCGGTAAAGGCCTGCTTGAATCATATTTTACAGTAGGGGTTTGTTGATCTTAATCTAGGTTCCGGGGAGGGAATACGGCATGTTACTACAGAAGGTTCACGCGAGAGACATTCGGCTTGATCATCCTGAATTTATGGATCAGGAAGTACAATTCAACTTGATTCATCGGATCACAGACTCCGAGGACGCTCACTGCATTCAATCGGAGCAGGGGAATCTGGTTTTTGCCCAGACGCCAGGTCACAATGCATGGTTATGGTTAACATCCGATATGCCAGACGAAGCAAAGCGAAAGGTTCTGAGTAGTTTGATCAAACAGCTTGAGCAATCGCCATTACCTGGGGTGTCTGGAGATCCGGCGACGGCAGCTTTATTCGCTGAAATGTACGCGGAACGGAATAACGTCCAAGGGCGGCCTTTCATGCAACTGGAGTCGTATTTCTGTCCTACATTAAAGCGACCTCTAAATGTTCCGGGATCTTGGAGACAAGCAACGAACCAAGATGTAGACACGGTTGCTGAATTTCTAGCAGGATTCTCAAATCGAGCGTATGGAGTAACGGTAAGCTCAGCGAGTCAGCGTCCTAACGCGGAGGCTACGATTGCCGGACAGAACTTATACTTATGGATCGTGGATGATGCCCCTGTATCCATGGCAAATATTGCGCACCGCTCGCCAAGACACGGGCGGATCAATGCGGTATACACTCCTTCAGAAGCACGGAAGAACGGTTATGCAAGCGCGATTGTTGCTGAGTTATGCGCAATGCTTCGTCAAGAAGGGTTGCTGCCGATGCTCTATGCGGATGTAAATAACCCGGATTCCAATAAGGTGTATCGTAATATTGGTTTTGTGGAGAGCGGGAATATCCTAGATATCAAATTTGGATAAGTTAGGTCCGCCGGCGATCGAATTGCTTCCAGTTATAAGCAGCGGGGCGATGAACTTACCCACCGATATGAAATTTCCATGGATAGGGGTTAAACCTCGGTATTTCCGTCACGGTATAAATGCGGAAATTGCCTCGGGCCCCGCCTCCTATAGGAGGACGAATCTGGCATGGGCTGTAACAGCGCATCCTTCGCCGGGTCAGCCATCTGGATTCGGTTCGCATGCATGCATCTATAAGCGTCGTTTTCATAAAATTAGATCCTCTGAAGGTGTTGACAAAGGTCTCAAAGTATAATATCTTAATATTAAGATAATTATTCAAATGAAGAACGCGAAGGAAAGAAGTGAGGTCCTATGGTACAAGGGAAAAATGAATCGCTAGATCTCTATATTGCGCTTTCTCGTGCAAGCCAATGGGTCAATGCACATGCGGATCGGGACATTCGGCTGCACGGCTTGAACCGTACGGAATTCGGGGTGCTGGAGCTGCTGTATCATAAAGGTGCACAGCCTATTCAGCAAATCGGCGGCAAAGTTCTGATGAGCAGCGGCAATATCACCTATGTGGTCGATAAGCTGGAGAAGAAGGAACTGGTACGGCGCAAAGCTTCAAGTGAAGACCGCAGACTTATTTATGCAGAGATCACGGATAAGGGCAACCAATTCATCGAAGAAGTATTCCCGAAACATGCCGGTGTTATTGAACAGGCGGTACAGGGGCTTACGGAAGAAGAGAAGCAGGTTGCGAGCAAGCTATTGAAAAAGTTAGGCAAAGCAGCCCAGGATACGTTTAAGTAGCACGATGATAGGGAATTTCGATTCTCAAACATCGTTCGTCATATATCTTTAAATTAAGAATCTTAAATACATTTAAATTGAGGAGTTGAATTTATCATGAAACAACAAACAGCAGGTATTCACCACATCACGGCTTTTGTAAGAAATCCACAGCAAACCGTCGATTTTTATGCAGGCGTATTAGGATTGCGTCTGATTAAACAGACCATTAACTTCGATGCACCTGAGGTATATCACTTGTATTTAGGCAATGAAATGGGCAGCCCAGGGACAATCATTACATTCTTTCCGTGGAAAAATTCGCGAAAAGGCCGAGTAGGCGGCGGTCAAGTCGGCATCACGACGTATGTCGTACCGAAAGGCACGCTAGGCTTCTGGAAAGAACGGTTAGCGAAATTCCAGATTCCCGTGACCCAAACATCCAGATTCGCAGAACAATATCTTCAGTTCGAAGATAAAGATGGTTTACAGCTGGAGATCGTGGAACGTGAGGAAGGTCCGCTTAGCCAGTGGTCATTCGGCGGCGTTCCAGCGGATAAGGCCATTAAAGGATTCGGCGGGGCAATTCTGTACAGTACGGCGCCTGACAAAACGGCTCATCTTTTGCAGCATGTGATGGGGCTGGAGCGTGTAGGTCAAGAAGGAGCGTATGCACGTTATAGATCCTTCGGCGATTTGGGGAATATTATCGATGTAAACGTTACACCTATGGCGCATGGCTCCGGCGGAGCTGGTACGGTCCATCATATTGCATGGCGTGCCAAAGACGATGCTGAGCATACCTTGTGGAGAAGCCACGTAGCGGAGAACGGCTTCCAGCCAACGCCAATCATTGACCGCCAGTACTTTCATGCGATATATTTCCGGGAAGAAGGCGGAATTCTGTTCGAGATTGCAACAGACCCTCCAGGCTTTGCCCGGGACGAAGAAGCGGAGCATTTGGGCGAGAACTTGATGCTGCCGGATTGGTTCGAACCGCAACGCCAAGAGATCACTGCAAATTTGGAACCGTTCGAGGTTCGTGTATTAGAGGAGGATCTATAAGATGAAACATATTTTCAAGCAAGGTTCAGATGCATCAGCTCCTGTACTGCTGCTCTTACATGGCACTGGCGGCACAGAACGAGACTTGTTGCCCATCGCCGAAGTGGTATCGCCAACATCTTCTGTATTAAGCGTACGGGGGAATGTTCTAGAGAACGGCATGCCTCGCTTCTTCCGCCGATTGGCGGAAGGGATCTTCGATGTGGAGGATCTCATCTTCCGCACGGAGGAACTGAATGCCTTTCTGGACTCGGCAGCCGAAGAATATCAATTCGACCGTCGTAACGTGGTAGCCATTGGCTATTCCAACGGTGCCAACATCGCAGGCAGCTTGCTCTTCCATGATGCGAATGCTCTTCGCGGGGCCATCCTTCATCATCCGATGGTACCGCTAAGGGGAAAAGAACTGCCGAACTTGTCTGGTATCCCGATCTTCATTGGAGCTGGCAAAAATGACCCGATTTGTTCGTCCCGCGAGACGGAAGATCTAACAGCGATGCTGACGCAAGCAGGGGCATCGGTGGACGTCCATTGGGAGAACTACGGTCATCAACTGACACGTACCGAAGTAGACGCGGCAGCAGCATGGTATAACGATCAATTTAACAATAAATAATGATAATGCGGCTTCCAAAGACCGAAATGAGGTGTTCCCGTGATTAGCATTGATCCACAGCATCAAAGTGAACGTGATAATTATAAACTGCTCATTGGGAGTATTATTCCTCGGCCCGTCGCGCTCGTCACGACGCTGTCGAATACCGGCTCGGTCAATGCTGCTCCCTTCAGCTACTTCAATATCGTGACGGCAGATCCGCCGATGATTTCTATATCGGTACAGCGCAAGCAAGGCATGCCAAAGGACACGGCAAGAAATGCGACGGAGACAGGTGAGTTCGTCGTCCATATTGCAGATGAATCCTATGTCAGGCAGATGAATCAGACCGCTGCAAATCTATCGCCGGACGAGAGTGAAGTAGAATTCGCGGGATTATCAACCGTCCCAAGCTCGAAGGTGCGCGTTCCAGGGATTGCCGATGCCAAAGTGAGGATGGAGTGTAGGCTAGAACGCATTGTTCCCTTGGGAGGAACAGCCGATTCGCCTTCGACGGATTTGTTGATCGGACGTGTCGTTCAATTCCATCTCGATGATTCGGTGTACGATGAAGGGCATGTTCTTCCTGAAGCGCTTCAACCCGTAAGCCGGCTTGCAGGCAGCAATTACGCGAAATTAGGCGAGATATTCGCATTGGAGCGGCCAATGTAACATAGCAAATAAAAAGGTCCTTGTATTCTATTGGATACAAGGACTTTTTGTGTTATTTCGTCTCCAGGGAGGCATAAATTCAAGTTTTAAATACAGATAAATTTCACTATTGACCACGATGGTCAACGGGAGTACAATGATGTTGACCAAAGTGGTCAATGGCAGGGAATCCATGGAGGACACAACATATGATTTCTAAATTTCATAATTTAAATCCGGAAAAGCAGGAACGAATTATTAACGCCGCACTGAAGCAGTTCGCGCAAAAAGGATACACGCAGGCCTCGACGAATGAGATGGTGAAGGAAGCCGAGATTTCGAAGGGGTTGCTGTTTCATTATTTTAAGAATAAGCAGGATTTGTTCTTATATTTATACGACTATTCGATCGAGATGATGATGAGCGAATTTTTCGCCAAGCTGGATATGAAAGAGCGTGACATGCTGGAACGATGGAAGCAAGTCGTTGTGATTAAGATCGAGCTGATGCATAAGCATCCCGAGATGTTTCAATTTATCAGAATGGCGAATGAGGATGATGCGCCAGAGGTGAAGCGAGCCTTGGAGCCGCGGAATAAGGCGACGATTTCCGATGCGTTCCGCCGCGTGCTTCAGGATATTGACACATCGAAGTTCAAAGCGGATGTGGATGCTTCGAAAGCGACCCATATCATTTTCTGGACATTGGAAGGGTACAGTAACCGCGTGCAGGAGCAAATTCGAGCGATACCGCTGGATCAGATCAATCTAGACGAGATGTTGAAGGAGATCGATGAATATCTGGAGTTGTTGAAGCAAGCCTTTTATAAATAAAAAGTTCACAGGGCGAAAAAAGGAGTGTTGAAGCATGAACGTGATTGAGATTGATCATCTAACCAAAACGTACGGGCAGGCCAGAGGGATTACCGATTTGAGCTTCACGGTAGAGAAGGGCGAGATCTTCGGATTCATCGGTCCGAATGGAGCGGGTAAATCGACCACGATTCGTACATTGCTCGGATTGATTCATCCGACAAGCGGAAGCGCGAAGATTTTTGGCAAAGACATCATCCAGCACGGGCCTGAGATCAAGCGAGAAATTGGGTATTTGCCGTCCGAAGTTTTCTACTACGACAATATGAAGGTAAAGGATCTCTTGAAGTATTCAGCCAGCTTCTATAACAAGGATTGCAGTAAGCGGATCAAAGAACTGGCGGAAGTCATGGATCTAGATCTTTCGAAGAAAATTGATGACCTATCCCTTGGCAATAAGAAGAAAGTGGGTATTGTGCAGGGATTGCTTCATGGACCGAAGCTGATAATTCTCGATGAGCCAACAAGCGGATTAGATCCGTTAATGCAGCAGAAGTTCTTCGAATTGTTGGAGCAGGAAAATAAGAAGGGGGCGACGATCCTCTTCTCCTCTCATATTCTGAGCGAGGTGCAGCGCTTGTGTAACCGTGTTGCCATTGTGAAGGAAGGAAAGCTCATTCAGTTGGAGAAGATCAGCACGCTGAAGGAGAGCAATTATAAACGATTCAAAATCGAAACCAAAACGCCGGTATCTGCTGGTTATTTCCGAATGGTCGGGGTCAATGAATTGAAGGAAGAGGGTCAACACGTCAGCTTTTTGTATAAAGGAAATATCAACGAAGTGATGCGCAAGATTGCGGCAATCGAAATTCAGAATGTCTGGGTAGAAGAGCCTGACCTCGAAGAGATCTTTATGCACTACTATGAGAAGGAGGACTGAGCCAAGTCATGAATATGTTCTGGCATGAATTACGGGCTTATCGGAAATCCACAATCACGTGGACGATTACGATGGTGGCGCTTGTGGCCATGATGTTCTCCATGTACCCCACGTTCGCGAAAGATGCAGGACAATTCAAGGCCATGCTTGAGGGGATGCCTGATACGGTATTGAAGGCGATGGGACTCGATATGGATACCATTACATCGCTGCTGGGGTTCTATGCTTATACATTTGCGTATATTGCGCTGTGTGGGGCGATTCAGGCGATGAATTTAGGAACGTCGATCGTATCCAAAGAAGTCCGTGAAAAAACCGCGGATTTCTTGCTAACCAAACCGGTGACACGTTCTCAGATCATCACATCCAAGTTATCCGCTGCGGTTGTTTCCCTCATCCTTACGAATGTCATCTATCTGGTGGGAGCGTTCCTTATGGCATCTGTCGTTAGAATCGATGAATATAGCTTCATGAACTTTTTTCTCATATCGATATCGCTATTGTTCGTTCAACTGATGTTCTTGGCATTGGGGTTTGTCATCTCGGTTCTGGCACGTAAGATCAAATCCGTGCTTCCGATCTCGCTCGGGACCGTATTTGCCTTCTTCTTTATTGGGGTGTTCGGAGCGACGACGGGAGATCAGACCGTTCGATACTTCACGCCGTTTAAATATGTTGATGTGGCTTCGATTGCAAAGGGCGGAGGGTATGAGACCCCATTCGTGATCATTGCGATTCTTTTTATCGCAGCAGCTATTGTGTCCAGTTATGTCGTGTATGTGAAAAAAGACATTCATGCGGTGTAAAAAGATGACGGTGATGAGTTGGAGCTTTGAGGGAGGAATGAGCTCGTGAATATATTTATTCGGGAATTAAAAGCAAATCGGAAGGCATTAATCATTTGGTGCATAGGTGTTGTTTTTCTCGTTGGATCAGGGATGAGCAAATATGCCGGGATGTATTCCTCAGGACAATCCATGAATAATCTGATGGCGGATTTGCCAAAATCATTGCAAGCGATGTTCGGCGTAGGCGGCTTGGATCTATCGAAAGTGAGTGGATATTACGGAATACTCTTCATATATTTGCTCGTGATGGCAACGATTCATGCGGCCATGCTCGGATCGAGCATTCTGTCGAAGGAAGAGCGGGATAAAACATCGGAGTTCTTAATGGTGAAGCCCGTCTCCAGAAATCAAGTGTTATCCGCTAAGCTCTGTGCCGCGATAATGAACGTGATCATCTTTAATGTCGTCATGCTGGTTTCAAGCATCGGTCTAGTCAATCCCTACGCCAAGGGGGAAAATGTCATACCGGATATTCTGCTGCTAATGGGCGGCATGTTCATCCTTCAACTGCTGTTTTTAATGCTTGGAATGGCGATTGCAGCGATCAGTAAACATCCGAAACGTGCCGTATCTTTGTCTACAGGCATACTGCTGGCAACTTTCATTTTATCGATGATGATTGATATTAGCGGACAGATCGATGCGTTGAAATATGTAACGCCGTTTAAGTATTTCGAAGCGAAGCAGGTGATGTATGGCGGGGGATATGATCCCGTATTCGTGATCCTGTCGGTTGTGATCATAGCCGTCTCACTCTTCGCCACCTATTATTTCTATAACAAACGGGATCTGACAGTGTAATCATCGGATCGGATACGGAAAAGACGCCTGCACAGGCTCGTGCGGGCGTCTTCTACTTGCTTATTGGAGCTTTATTCGGGTTTATTGGAATCATCGGATGTCGTAGAATGCGTATCCTCAGCAGCATCTGAACGCGCGGTGTCTGTTGTGGCAGCCTCTTCTGAATTCCGCGGTTCGGAGACGGAACTTTGAGAAGGTGCTGTGTATGTCGTCTGATAGTATTTAACCTCGGGCTCCACAATGGTCGTCTCCGGTTCGAACGCCTTGCCGCAACGGCTGCAGAATCGGGATTCTTCAGGAACCACAGAACCGCAGGATAGGCATATTTGCTCCCCTTTGACACGATGAAGAACTTGTTCGAGTGTGATGACTTGCTCCTCTAATTGGGCGATCACACGGCAAAGGGTTGTCATTTGTCCTTCGGCTTCGTCCATTGAGGTGGTTGCATTCTTGCTCATGCCTGAGGCACGATAGACCAGCTCGCCTAGCTCTTCGTAGTGATCTTGAATCTCTCTACGCTTGGAGGAGAGTTGGGAACTCAACTTGGTCACTTCGACGGTTTGTTGTGCCTTATCTTTTACTTGGTTCAAACCGGTTTTCATTTTATTGAATATGCTCATCGCTCGGTAAGCCTCCTATACAATAACCTTCTTTTCCATATTATCTCATGCCTAAAACAGGCGGGTCAATGAAGCAAGCAGCCTATCCGCGCCTTCAACGATCATTCTATGCTGTACTTGACACAATATGCACACTTGCATATAATTGTAGACAAATTCAGTCTGTAATAAGGTGGTGTTGTCATGAAATATTCCAAAGCTACGAACTATGCATTACATACGATGGTGTATCTTGCGTCAGCGCCTGCAGGCAAGACCATCGGTGTTCTGCCATTAGCGGAATTCCAGCAGATTTCTCCGACGTATCTTTCCAAGATCTTAACGAAACTTGTGAAAGCGGGTTATGTGGAGTCTACACCTGGAGTTCGCGGAGGCTATAAGTTGTCAAAGAACAAAGAAGACATTTCATTTCTACATGTGATTCAGGCAATTGAAGGTAACGAAAGCTTGTTTCAGTGCGGGGCAGGGCATGATGAGAACGCTCCTTATTGTATGGTTGAGTGTGTCATGTCGCAGGCAGAGCAGGAAATGGAGAAATACTTGCAGCAACGTACGATTGCTGAGCTGGTTGAGAAGTCAGATGAACGGATTCTGTCGTTTGTGAATCGAGTAGCGCAGTAAGTTTTTTTTAGATGAATTACAGATAAGCTGAGTCTTTAATTGAAGGGGAGGCGTGAAGGCAATATGATATTTGATTGTGCCATTATTGGTGGAGGGCCTGCGGGGCTTAATGCAGCGCTCGTACTCGGGAGAGCAAGACGAGAGGTACTGCTGCTGGATCATAACCAGCCACGGAATGCAGTGACGCAGGAATCGCATGGCTTCATTACCCGGGACGGTACATCACCGCAGGAGTTTCGAAGACTGGCGCATCAGGACCTCATGAAATACCCTTCCATTCATATACAGTCATCCAAGGTGCAGGACGTGAAGTCTCATGCTGACGTATTTGAACTCATTACGGAAGTGGGAGAGACGTATCATGCCCGCAAAGTCATCTTGGCAACGGGTCTGCGTGAGACCTTGCCTGCCGTGGATCGTCTTCGGGAGTATTATGGGAAGAGTATCTTTAATTGCTCCTATTGCGATGGGTGGGAGCTGCGTGATCAACCGCTAATCGTCATTTCAGATACCGCAGCCGCGTATCATATGACCATGATGATGGAACAGTGGACGAAGGATCTTATCGTATGCACGAATGGAAATCTTGTTCTGACAGAAGAGCAGGTGGCTAAATTGCAGAGCAAAGGGATTCCCGTATATCCACAGAAGATCCAAGCACTTGTCGGGGAGAACGGACAGCTGCAGCAAGTGGTGCTGGAGGATGGCGTCATCCTGGAGCGATCCGGTGGGTTTGTTACCCCGCAATGGGGGCAAGCGGCTTCTATTGGCGAGTCTCTAGGTTGTGAGTTGGATGAGCGTGGTGGGATCGTCACCGATCTGTTCGGTAGAACGAATATCCAAGGCGTTTACGCTGCGGGTGATTCAGCGCTTTTCGCTCCTTCGCAATTGATTATTGCAGCTGCAGGTGGAAGTAAAGCGGCGATGGGCGTAAATATGGAATTAACGGTTGAGATCTTTTAATTTAGATCTGAAGAGATGGATGTATGTAAAATAAGAGGCTATCCGACGTGAACCTGGTAAGGAACCAGTCATGAGGGACAGCCTCTTTCTGCTTAATGGTTACTTTCTGTTCTTCAGCATTTCGGCATACTCTTCACGGCTTGGTCCGTAAAGACCTGGCACTGTAAGGCCTGCTTGGCGCATCAAGACGGTCATTTGGCCGCGATGGTGCGTCTGATGTTGAATCAGCATGCGGAGTGTCATGCCGTTCGCCATTTCTCTGCCGAATACTTGACGGACTTGTGCGATATCGGCATCGGTCCACGAAGAACGAAGTGCCTCCACAAATGCGCGATTGGTCTTCGCGTATCCTTCGGCGATGACGCTTGCTTGTGTAGGTACTTCTTTATAATCTCCTGGGTAAGGCACTTCAATTCCAAGCTGTCCTGCAAACACAGGGATACTATTCGCGATATGCCATCCCAATTCCCCTAGTGTGAAATGATTCTCTGCGATTTGTTGAGGTAAGGATGCGTCTGTCAGGTGATTCAGAATGCGCTCGGATCCTGCAGCCTCTTGATTCCATTCCTGTAGAAATTCTTCAATGGTATGAAACATCGTAATCCCTCCATATAAGTGGTTTAGAAGTTGTATGTATCTATCTTCTGCAATTTGTTTCAATCCATAGTATAGCGATCAGGTCTGAATAGATCAAATAGTATACCGAGTAGATGCAAATTATTTTTGCATTTGGGCTATCCTAAGCAGATGGAAAGGAGGATTGCTCATGCAGAAGGATCAGCCGTCTCCTTCCAGAGGGAAGTTAGACAGGCAGTCTTGGTTGCTGCTAGCAGTCAATGCGTTATTTATTATAGCAAGTGCGTTGTCAGGGACATTCATTGGGGTGTATCTCTGGAAAGCAAGTCATAATTTTGCGGTATTGGGTTTGTTTACGCTATTAACGCATTTCTGTATGGCGGTAACATTCTGGACCGCAGGCTACTGGGTGAAAAAAGGGCATAAAATGATGTGCTTCCGCCTTGGCATCGGGATGTCGGCGGTATTCTATGCAATCGTCTTATTGCTTGGGATAAATGCCGTACATTACATATGGTTGTTAGGCATAGTACAAGGATTAGGTACGGGGCTCTTTTGGCTTGTATTCAATGTGATTTATTTTGAAGTTACCGATCCGGATAATCGCGATCGATTCAACGGATGGACGGGGATTATCGGGGCGGTTGCCGGCATGGTTGCCCCATGGTGTTCGGGTTTACTTATTACCCGAATGGCCGCCGAGACGGGTTATCGCATGGTTTTCATGATTTCGTTTGGAACATTCGTAGCTGCCGTCGTCGTAAGCATCTGGTTGCGAAATCGCAAGAGTGAAGGGGACTACGAATGGAAGCTGCCTGTGCGGATATTTCAGAAGCCGCACACCGCATGGAAAACTACCCTTGGAGCCTTAGCTGCACAGGGTTTCCGGGAGAGCGTATTCGGCGTCATGATTGGATTGCTCGTCTATATCCAGACCGGCAGTGAGATGAAGCTCGGGAATTTTACGTTGATTACATCCGCGATTGCCTTCTTAAGTTTCTATGCGGCAGGTAAATGGATCAAGCCGATCTGGCGCAGCCGCGCGATGTTGGTCGGGACCATCGTCATGACCGCGGTTATTATTCCTTTCTTCTTCGGGATCAGCTATAAGACGATGCTCGTATTCGGTATTGGAACCTCATTGTTCATTCCGCTGTACACGATCCCGATGACATCGGCGGTGTTCGATTTAATTGGTCAGCACGAAGAGAGCGCTAAGCAGCGAGTAGAGTATGTGGTGCTCCGAGAACTGGCGCTCAGTGCTGGGCGGGTCGTGAGCATGATCATTTTCATTATCACCATTCACTTCAGTAAAGCGCCGATCGTCTTAAACTGTCTGCTTCTGTTCATAGGATGCTCACCACTTGTGAGTTGGCTGATGATGAGAAGGAATTTTGCGCCGAAACCTATAAAAGAATGAATAAGGGCTGATGTTTCCGAGGATGGAAGCATCGGCTTTTTGGCTTGGTCTTGTTACGTAGAGGGGGCTGATCATGATGTTGACTTGCGGATCAGATGCGACATACAATCAAGTCAATAAGATGCACAGGAAGAAACGCCAAGTCGAATAGGGGAAGAAGGTAAGGTTCGTGGGCATTCAACCAACGTTAAGAACATTGGGAGCTTCAGATTTACGGTTGTCTCCGCTGGGTCTTGGCTGCTGGCAGTTCAGCAAAGGCGAAGGAATAGTGGGGCGATTCTGGCCGGATATCGATCCAGCGATCATTGAAGAGATCATTCGCGTCTGCTTGGAGGGCGGCATCAACTGGTTCGACACGGCCGAGGTCTATGGTAAAGGACAATCGGAGCAAATGCTTGCCAGCGCACTGAACAAGCTTGGTGTCCGTGAAGAGGACGCTCACATCGCGACCAAATGGTGGCCTGCATTACGTACGGCAGGGAACATTCCGCGAACCATTCAGACACGATTGGATAGCTTGAAAGGCCGGATGATCGACTTGTATCAAATCCATCAACCCTTCTCTTTCTCGTCGGTATCCGCAGAAATGAAGCAGATGGGGCAGCTGGTTAAGCAAGGAAAAATCAAGTATGTCGGCGTGAGTAATTTCACCGCCAGCAAAATGCGCGAGGCCGACCGAGTTCTTAAGGATATGGGATTGCGGCTTATCTCGAATCAAATGAAATACAGCATGCTCGATCGGCGGATCGAAGACAATGAGGTATTGGATACGGCGAAGGAGTTAGGGATCTCCATCATCGCCTATTCACCATTAGAGCAAGGATTGCTCAGTGGGAAGTTTCACCGTCAGCCCGAACTTGTGAAGAGCATGACGGGTCCGCGCAAGCTATTGCCAGCTTTTAAAGCGGGTGGATTGCAGCGCACCCTGCCACTCATTGAGCTTCTGGAACAGATCGCGGTGAAGTACAATGCATCGGCAACGCAAGTGGCATTGAATTGGACGATTCATTATCACGGAGATACCGTTTTTGCTATACCTGGCGCTTCCAAGGTGCATCACGCACAGGAGAATGTGAAGACGATGCAATTCCGTCTGACAGACGATGAAATGAAGGCAATTCATGACGTGTCACAACGAGTGGGGCGTTAAAAGGAAGGTAGTATTGGATTTTTACACCAACTATTGTGCAACATTTGCTTAGATAGCGATATTTCCCGGGCTATATGGGATTCATCCTATATAGCACAGCAGGTCTGGTCTAAATGGATGTGAAAAAGGATCCCATCTCGAAGCAGAGGAGGATCCTTTTCGTTATATTACCTATGTAGGTTAACCTTGCATCCATCCAAGGATGAGACCCGCGACAACATACGATACCAAGTGGTATCCGATGGTAATAAAGTATAGTCCTAATTTGCTGCCTTCGAATAGGTAGTTCATGCCGATCTTGACTGAAATACTGATACCGATCAATAGACCGATCGTAATACCTGTTCCAATCGTAACGTGATCAACAAGGGTGAGCAGCAAGGCCAGTACGAAGGCTCCTGCCAATTGGGTGAGCGCTGTAAGGAAATACGTGAACGGGCTTCCTCCTGACATCTCTTCCATTTTGACCCCGCGTTGTTTCATCCAAGCGTTACCGAATAGGACCGGTGAGTACCACAGGAATCCGATCACCATGGTTGCTACCGTGGCGATTAGTACAGCTACATAGTTAATTTTACTTACGTCCAACATGAAATAAAGTCCTCCTTGTTAAATGGTGCCTTCCTATTATACGACAAGCATTTCCTATTTGTGGTGTATAAAAACGATTTTCATACAAGGTGGTGCATCATGGTGATTTTTTGGCGGGAGCAGCATTACTTTGAGTTGATGCATGATATCATCGCGAGATTAGGTATGTTTTGGAATACCGGAAGATTCAGTCATTCGAACGGGGATACAGCAGCTGCGGCATAGGGCAACGTGGGGTGGAAAAAATCTTCAGCGTTGTCCTCTGTTCGCCTTATCTGTTGCATCGAATCAGGTTATAATACTAGAGATAGGGGGATTTTGCCTATACAATACATAGAAAGAAGGATGAACAGGAATCATGAAAATTTCACCGTACATCAATTTGGATGGGAAATGTGCTGAAGCGGTTGCATTTTACGAAAACGTATTGCAAGCCAAGAACTTGGGTGTAATGAGATTTGGCGATATGCCAAATGAAGAACATCCCGTGCCTGACAATATGAAGGATCGCGTACTGCATGCATCACTTGAATTTGACGGTAATGTCATTATGTTCTCGGACACCATGCCTGGACATCCGTTCACCTTGGGTGATCAATTAAGCATTGCGATCACGTCGGCGGATTTCGAACGTTTGAAATCCATATATCACGGGCTAGTTGAAGGCGGACAAGCTCTTATGGAATTGCAAACAACATTCTGGAGTCCTTTATATGGTATGGTACGTGATAAATTCGGCATTACTTGGCAGTTAAACGGTGCGGCAGAGCAAGCTTGCGTTGAATAGAGTAACATGATGAGATGGTACGTACATCAATAATGGGAAAAGGGCACTCGCATGCAGCGAATGCCCTTTTTTCCGTTATACGAGTTCTTTTTTCTTGAAGAAAAGAATGAACGCTCCCACGAGAATTAAGATCATCGCAAGAATCGGCTTGCCTACATATAGATGACTGAAGAGTGAGCTAATGGTGAATACAACAAAGAAAATAGTGGATAACGCGGTCAAAATGTTGATCGGGATCAACAGATAACGGTTACGGCTGCCCATCCAGTAGAATTCGAACAATCCGACGGCTACGGCCAGAATAAATCCAGGCCACATGATTGCCCAGCTATCGAACAACATTGAGATCTGGCAGACGACCCCTGTCGTAACGAGAATTCCTCCGGGTATTAACAGTCCGACCCCGCGGCGGTTCGTTACCGAGAAGTACATCCAGTGCAAGAATACTCCGACAGGAATGACGAATAACGTAGGCCAAAAATAAGTAAACATTGTTCCGGTGCTCCAAGCTTCGCCTCCGCTGAATACGAGCAGGGCCCCGAGTACGATCAAGATGGCACCTACAAATAGGTTTCGATTCATCGTGTGTATCGCTCCTTCTTCGAACATTTCATTTAGCATCACTTTACCATGCGGACGGGATGCTGTCTTCCGTCTTTGGGTAAGCTGCATACTGGTCGTAAGTCTAGGTTGACAAGCCGCGTAAGCATTTTCCAATAATATTGAGATTGACAATGATAATGATAATTATTATCATCAACTATATGGTAAGTGAGGATGAGATGTCCAATCCATCAGGCGATACGATTTTTTTCATAGATTAGGGAGGCTATTATGTTTCATACAAAGGCAAACAACGTTAGAAAATACGCAATCATACTTAGCTGTCTATTAGCACTTACTGTGTTTCTATCTGCTTGCAGCAATTCGGTGGACCGGGGTTCGGATGCATCTTCGACAGAATCTTCACAACAAGAGACGACGAAGGATCCTGCCGCAGATGAAGCCAAGCCGAAGACCGTCACGGACGTGATGGGGCATGAGGTGACCATTCCTGCGCATCCGGAGCGCATTATTGCTTCCTACCTAGAAGACCCTCTCGTTACGCTAGGTATGAAGCCTGCGGCACAATGGTCCGTTGCGAACGGAATTCAAGATTACTTGCAGACGGATCTGAAAGGCATTCCGACGATCGCTTATGATCTTCCGACAGAAGCCGTTTTAAGCTTTAACCCGGATTTATTGATCGTGAGCTCGGAGAATACGGTAGGCAACGGCATGTACGAACAATTATCGAAGATTGCTCCGACATACGTGCTGGGAGATAAGATTAGCAAAGACTGGCGTCAGGCCCTATTGAAAATTGGGGAATTACTGAATAAGTCTCCTGAAGCTGAACAAGCATTGAAGGAATACGATGCCAAAGCCAAGGATACGAAGGAGAAATTAACGAAGGCCGTAGGCCAAAAGTCGGCGGCGATTCTATGGCTGACGAACAAACAATTCTTCTTAGTGGACGAGACGGTATCCAGTGCTGCTGTGCTTTATAACGATTTAGGCATGCTGCCTCCGAACTTGGTGTCTGATATTCCAGACGATAAGAAAGCAAGTTGGAACTCCGTTTCCCTGGAGAAGTTGGCTGGATTAGACGCGGATTATATTTTCCTCGTGAACAGCGATAAGATGGCGGGTACCGACGAGACGCTCGGCAGTCCGATTTGGAAAGGGCTGAAAGCCGTCAAAGAAGGACATGTCATCGAGTTGCCTTCCACTTCCAGCTGGTTGTACAGCGGGGTTAAAGCGGGCGAGCAAATTATGGATGATGTGTTGAAGAACCTTGTGAAATAAGATTGAAAATCTTTCGGGAGTGCATGGAATCGGCATGTTATCGTGCTGGAGCCTATGTGCTCCTTTTTTGGCAAAGTTGGAGTTGCATCTCACGCATGAGCCCAGTATAATAAATCCTATCAATTAAAAGTAAACGGGTGTTCATGGATGCAGTATTTAAAAGATGACGTGAAAAACAGCATTCTTCAAGCAGCCTTGTCAGAGTTCAAGCGGCATGGTTATTCGAATGCGTCTATGCGGCAGATTGCGAATACAGCAGGGATCACGACAGGGAATATCTATCGTTATTTCAAGAATAAAGAAGACCTCTTCCATGAGTTGATCCATCCAGTCTATGAGAAGTTCGTGCAATATATCATGGATATCAAGGATGATTTTGACCATACCTGCACGAAAGACACCACAGATCCCCTTCATTACCTCCGTAAAGTAGAAAGCACGATCGTTGAACTATTCAAAGAATCGAATGTCGAGCTTCGTATTCTGTTGAATATGAGCAGCGGATCTTCGTATGAACCCGTGAAGCAAGAGCTTATTCAATTGGCAGCCCATATTCTGATGAAGGTCTTCATTCCCGGGGAAGATCAGCAGGATCAGGCGAGGATTGAAGAGCGCAATCTGGCTCACATGCTGGCCGAAACCTTAGTCGAAGGCACATGTATTATTCTGCGCGATCATGAGGACGGAGCGACGGTACGGCAATTGGTAGACGAATTGTTGCGAGTATACTGCGTGGGGATTATTTCAAAATTGAATATATAGATTTGTATTTTTTTAGACAAAAAATGAACGCTTGTTCATTATCCATGGAATTTTGTGGATAGGGAAAAAGTGGAGGAGGAGATGGCAAAGATGCACAAGATTATTAAGTGGCGTTGGGGTATTCTCGCCGTGTGGCTGGTGGTTACGGTTGTATTGACAGCTTTCCAGCCGGATGTGAATGCCATTCTGCGCCAAAGGGGTCAAGATCCGCTAAGTGATAATAATCCGTCGAAAGTAGCGGCTTCCATCTTGAAGAAGATGAATCCGACGAATGGCACGAGCAATATTATCGTGTTCCACAACCCGGATCAACTGACAGATCAGGATATGAAACAGATTGAGGCGGGAATCGGCAATATGAAGTCCCATCAATCCGAGCTCGGTGTTGGGGATATGTTGGATCCGTTCTCCATGCCGGATGCGAAGTCGTCGTTGATTTCGGAAGACAAGACTACCTTAATGGTGAGCTTTAGCTTGGATAAGAAACAACGTGAAATTGAGGACATCAAGAAAGAATTCAGTCAAACGTTGAAGGACGTGAAGGTACCGTTCTATCTGACCGGCGAGGAATTCATTCAGAACGACTATTTGAAAGCATCCGAGAAAGGCGTCGAGAAGAGCGCGATTCTGACCGTTATCTTTATCCTTGCCGTATTGATCATCATGTTCCGCTCGATCATTATTCCATTCGTCTCGCTGCTTGCCGTGGGTATTACTTACGCATGCTCGATGGGGATTGCAGCCCAGATCATCGATAAGTTCCATTTCCCGGTGACCAGCGTCACGCAAATGCTGCTCATTGCGATTTTGTTCGGGATCGGAACCGACTATAACATTCTGTTGTTTAATCGGTTCAAGGAAGAGCTTGCGCATGGGAAATCAACGGATGAAGCCATTATTGTGACGTATAAAACCGCAGGGAAGACTATTGTCTACAGTATTTTAACGGTCTTCATCGCATTCGCAGGGTTAAGCTTCTCTACCTTCGGTATTTATAAATCGGCCAATGTCGTTGCGATCGGGGCTGCTATTCTGCTGCTTGAGATCATGACATTAACACCGTTTATCATGAAGACATTGGGCGTTAAATTGTTCTGGCCGACGAAGAAAGCAACAGGTCATAAAGAGAACAAGTTCTGGGCGAAAATGACATCGACAGCGGTTAAGTATCCGGTGCTAACCACGGTTATTATCGTTATCGTAATGATTCCGGTTCTGTTGTCCAGCGGGCAGAAGCTGTCCTTCGACCAATTGAAAGAATTGGGGAACGGGTATGCTTCGACGCAAGGCTTTAATATCGTGGCGGAGCACTTCAGTCGGGGGCAGGCTTTGCCGACAACAGTCGTCGTAGAGAGCGACAAAGCTTTGGATAATAACGAATCTTTGGCCGTCGTCGATAAATTAACGGATAAATTAAAAGAGATCGATGGCGTGAAGAAGGTCGCGAGCGTGACCCAACCGCAATCGGAGCCGATTGACAAATTTTATATCAGTTCACAGACAGAATCGGTCGCGGATGGCATTCATGCCACAAAAGACGGCGTAGTAAAGATTCAAGACGGCATACAGCAAATGCAAGGCAAATTGGTTAGCCCAGACTTCTCGAGTGTAGATCAACTCATCTCGGGTACGGGCCAAGTACAACAAGGCTATACTCAAATTACCGATGCGATCAATCAAGTGGCCCAAGGCATTGACCAAGGGGCGAGCGGGGCTGCCAACCTTCGGGACGGTATCGCGCGTCTCAAGACAGGACTTAATACGGTTGCAACCGAGACGTCTACATTAAGTACAGGGATGACACAATTGCAGCAAGGCTACAAGACCCTAGGTGATGGTTACGTGCAGTTGGAAGGGAAATTGCCTGCGATTCAGCAAGGGCTCGCTGGAATGAATGGATTAATTGGAGGTCTGGGTGCGAAATATAACGAGTTAAGCCAAGACCAAGATTATCTGACGCTGAAGCAGACGGGTGCAGGGCTCGAATCAGGTATGGCGCAGATCATTGGCGGTTTCCAAGAGCTGAACAAAAATTATACCCAGTTGAATGAATCCTTCGCCAAGGCTTCGCAAGGGTTGAAACAGATCGCAAATGCACAGACCCAAATGACTACAGGCCTCACAGCCTTGTCCACAGGCGCGGATGCGTTGGTGAAAGGTTTGAAGGAGGGTGCTGCAGGCAACCGCGAGATCGCTGCAAATATGAAGAAGTTAAATGCAGGTCTTGCTGGGGTGAAAGACGGTCAGCAGAAGCTCTCAACGGGATTAACGCAGTTGTCCGATGGGATGACGCAATTAAAAGACGGACTAGGCAAAAGCGGCAATGGTCTAGGGGACATCTCAGATGGTCTAAATAAGACGGGGGATTTTATCACCGAATTGAATGCATCCAAGACCTTCTTTATTCCGCGTGAGGCATTAACAAGTGAGGATTTCAAGAAATCATTAGATAATTTCATGTCGAAGGACCGAACCATTACGAAGTGGATCGTCATCCTGAATCATGATCCTTATTCTCCGGCAGCGATGGAGACGATCGAGAAGATCAATGACACCATGACAAGCGGATTAAAAGGAACGGTATTGGCGGACGCAAAATTTGGGGCGGCAGGACCGAGTTCAACGACCTATGATACGAATGCTGCACAGGTGAGCTCCTTCAACAGTACGGCGATCATTATTATTGCGGGTGTATTCCTGGTATTGTTATTCGTGATTCGGAAGTTCTGGCCGTCGGTATATATTATTCTGTCACTGCTGGCTTCTTATTACGTTGCCATGGCGACATCTAACTTCGTCACGGAATATATCATCAAAGCAGATGGGGTATCTTCCTTCGTGCCGTTCTTCTCCTTTATTATTATCGTAGCGGTTGGGGTCGACTACAGTATCTTCCTCATGATGCGCTATAAGGAACATGAAGACTTGCCAACAGGAGAAGCGATTGTTCATGCAGCCAAACATGTGGGTGGTGTTGTTATCTCCGCTATGATCATTCTGGGGGGAACCTTGGCAACGTTGGCACCATCAGGCTTAGTCTTATTGATTGAATTAGCTGTGGCAACGATCGTGGGGTTGATTGTACTGTGCTTTATCTTGCTCCCGATGCTGCTTCCAGCGCTCATGGTACTGCCTGATGCCATCAAGAATAAAAAAAAAGCATCGCAAAGCGAAAACCTTGTGATGAGAACTTCAGGTAAATAACAGGCATGGATAGCAAAAAAAGCCTTGATCACTTCCCGATAGGGATGATCAAGGCTTTTCCTGTCTATAACTATTTATTAAAACAGTTCATCACCCAATTGATGTGATTCATGCTGTCCGTCACTTCGGCGTGCAGCGCCCCAAAGAAGGTATCCTGTATTTCGGTAGTGACTTGACCTTGATCCGCGATAAGTGCCTCATACACCTGCTGTAGCTCTTCTCTTTTCTCAAGCAGCAAGATGACTTTTACGTTGGTGGCTTTGGGGATGCGACCGCCAAAGGTACCCGAGAAGTGTAGTAAGGTTTGACCTAAGTGCAGCTCAGCATGCATAACCACGCCTTGGTGTTCATTCAAAATTTTAGTTTCGCCGCCAAACCGGCTTTGATAATATTTAATGGATTCTTCAACATTGTCGACAACAAGAAATGGACTTGCACTCGTAATCATTAGTTTGTTCCTCCTAGAGTGGTTATGAAACCCTAAGGTTTCGTTTTTTGTTATTATACGAAACCTTAGGGTTTCGTGTCAAATGGAAGATGATCATATGTACGTTGAAGGATAAAAACGAAATCACCGAAGAAGGTGGAAAGTTAGACCTTTGATTTCGATCAGCAGTTTCTTTTTTAGAATGGAAGATATTAGGGTAAAGTGATAAAATAGCGATGAGAGAAAATTCGGACGAACCGGAGGGCAAGGTGTTATTACATCGTATAATTGAAAATTTTGAAACTGAAGCTGAAGAAATGTACATAGAGTTTGTTGATGAAAATGAAGCTCCGAGTTACGAAGATTTAGAACTGATAGAGATGGATCGAAAAACGGTGAAAAAAGTACGCTCAAGTGCATCTCTCTTTGCAGAACTTTTTGATCCGGACACAAATTATTTTTACGAATTTCCATTTCGGAAACGGATAGAAGTAGAGGGTGGCTATCGTGTTGCTCGTCGTCGGGGAGCGCGTCTTGATGAGGTTAACGTATATAATTTAGTTGTCCGTTTTAAAAATTCCCGTATAGATCACTCTGAGGCACGCGCATTTATGTATCGCCCTGTTAAGAACAACCAGGAATGGATTGTCCTTTTACCGGACAATACTATGGATACGATAGATAGTGAAATTGGTATTTTTGGACGTAGTGCTCAGCTTTTTGCTGAGTCAGGGAAATTATCTTCGGAAATAACATTGGATCATATTAATGAGAACTTAAAACTATTGAATTTACATGAGCGATGCGCACAAACACTTATGCACGAATATGGTCATGTCTTACATTGGCGGATTTTTGACCGCCTTGGTACACCATATGAAGATTATCTTGCATACAATTGGTTTATAGAGAATAATTATGCCGAACTAATCGACGGACGTGTACCGAATTATTTTAGATTGAGTGATGAGAAAAAATTGTGGATGCTGAAGGAATGTCTAGTTGAGGATTATCGGATTTCCTTGAATCTAGATAGTGAAAATGGTATGTTTATATTACCAGGTAAGTACACATTTAGTGCAGACTTCCGGGCACCAGAACTATTGAAAGATGGGGTGAAGATTATGCGACGCATGTTACAACCTGCTATGGAAAATGAAAGCATGAGACGTAAAACAGGATCGGTTCCTTCTGAAAGTGAGATGACGGATATCGCCTTAATGCGTAGTATTTTGGAAGCTTCGATGGATGAGAACTGGGTGCCAGGACAACAACGCATGACGATCGAAGATCATCATGCTGTATCGGATAGACTATTAATGAAAACGATTAAGAACCAAGTTGCTATTACAAGATAAATATTAGGTCATTTTACTGAAGGAACAATGTATCATCATCAATATAGGAACTTTATTAGCAATAGGTCCTGCTAGTATAAAAGTGGCGTAGGCACTGAGCACAATGGCCATGCGCAGCTATAGAAACACATAGCGAAAAAACAAAGAGATCCAGTCATTCGACTGTGATCTCTTTCTCTTTTCGCGGATTCGGTTTGGGAGGGAGGGTAATATGGAATGCTGTTCCGACGCCCAATGTGCTATGCACGGCTATGGAACCTTCGTGCAGATCGATGATTCTTTTGACAATAGAGAGCCCCAGCCCGTTCCCCCCTAAATCGCGGTTCCTGGATTTATCCGCCTTGTAGAATCGCTCGAAAATATGCTGCTGAGACTCGGTATCCATACCGATCCCTGTATCTGTGATACGCACGACGGTTTCCTTGCCGGCTTGCGATAAGTTTACATGTATGGTTCCGCCCTGCGGCGTAAATTTGATGCTGTTATGGATGAGATTAATCCAGACCTGGCTCATCATTTCTTCATCGGCAAGAACGGTATGCTCTGTCAGTTCTGCCTCAACTTCAATATTCTTCTCCCGCCACTGCGGTTCACAGGCTAGGATGGTTGTTTTTAGCTGCAGATCCAGTCGATAAGGCTTCGGTTGAAACGGATGATGTTTCGATTCTAACGAGGTGAGCTTCAAGAGGTTCTCGCTGAGCTTCGAAAGTCTCACGCTTTCGGTTTCGATAATTCCCAGATAATGCACCCGCATGTCAATCGGCAAATCCGGATCTTGCAGCGCACGGGCGAATCCGCGTATGGAAGTTAATGGGGACTGAATTTCGTGCGAGACATTCGAGATGAATTCTTGCCGCAGGGTCTCCAGTTCATTCAATTGCGCGGTCATATGATTGATACTCTCCACAAGATCTAGGAATTGCTCATCTTCAAAATGTTTATGATAGGCGATTTTCACCGTAAAATCACCTTTCGAAACGCTGTTGATTGTACTGATAAGGGTTCCGAAAACATTCCCGGACTTCCGCTTCGCTACGAAGGCGATCGGTGTGGCGACACAGGACATGATCGCAAAAGTTAATAACTGCGTAACCAAAAGTTGTACCCATTCCGCCGTTGGCAGGAGATCGCTCTTCAGACGAATCCAATAGATCAGTCCATAAGAGGCTGCCTCGCAGGCCAAGAAAAAGAGGATCAGCGAACAGATGGCAGTCGTCATTCGTACCCACATTTGCTTCCGGAAATGTTGTATCCATTGCTTCATGGGAGCACCTCGAGCCGATACCCCAATCCGCGGATCGTACGGATTTTGAAACCATACGTTTCTTCGGGGAAACGGTCCCTCAGTCGATTGATATGGACATCGAGCGTCCGTTCATTTCCTTCAAAATCATAACCCCATATATCTTCGATGAGTTGTTCCCTGGTGAAGGTCTTTTCCGGATAGCTGGCCAGCTTGAATAACAGCTCAAATTCCTTGGGCGGCAAAGTAATACATTGCCCGAGGCGATCCGTAACCTCCAAGGTGTTATGGTTCAGCTGCATATGTTGACCGATAGAAACAACTTGCGATGCTGTAATTTGGTAACGTTTCAATAGAACTTTCACCCGTGCTACAAGCTCCAGCGGGTCGAACGGCTTGACCAGATAATCATCTGTGCCAAGGTCGAAGCCTTTGAGCTTCTGGGTCGTTTCACCTTTCGCGGTCAGCATGAGTAAGGGAAAATCATAGTGCTTCCGCAATTCGCGGCAGAGCTCCCAGCCATCCATCTTCGGCATCATAATATCGAGAATGACCATGTCTACTTTGACTTGATCGATGAGCTTCAACGCTTCGATTCCATTCACGGCTTCACAGGTGCCAAACCCTTCATTATGAAGAAATAAGCTAACGAGCTCGCGAATATGTGCATCGTCATCGACGATCATGATGTTAATCATACGCTACATCTCCCTTCACACCCCACCACTATAGCATATATTCGCTATGTAAATAGAATTTAAACGGCGGAGAGAAGGAATCCCCCTAGTGCTCCGGTGATGACGATCACCCAAGGCGGGAGCTTCCAGAAGACAAGCATGCTAAAGAGTGCCGCTCCCAAGGCAAAGTCCATGGAAGATAGGATCGAACTGGTCCAGATGGGAGTGTACAAGGCTGCGGTGAGGATGCCTACAACAGCGGCGTTAACCCCATGAAGGGCGGCGCTCGTCGTGGCATGATGCCGTAGTTTGTCCCAGAAAGGCAAAGTACCCACAATTAACAGGAAGGCTGGCAGGAAAATGGCTAATGTAGCTACAATGCCGCCGATCCATCCGTGCATGATCGTGCCTACGTAGGCAGCGAAGGTGAAGAGCGGACCGGGTACGGCCTGTGTGACGCCATAGCCAGTCAAGAAATCGGCTTTGGAAATCCAGCCCGTAGGAACAAACTCACGTTCGAGGAGAGGCAATACGACATGACCGCCGCCAAACACGAGTGAACCCGCCCGATAAAAGCTGTCCACAAATGCGATCCAATACGAAGAAGTCATTTCCCGCAGGATAGGAAGGATCATGAGCAGACCAAAAAATAATGTCAGGCATGTCCATGCCCATCTTCGGGATATCGGAATCGTAACGGTGGAAGGTTGTATATCCCCATCGCCTTGCTGGCACCAAAGAAGCCCAAGCAAGGCTGCGCCCAAGATGATCCCCACCTGCGTATAGGTTGCCGGCCAGAGTAAGCTAATGATAAGCGCAAGAGCGGCAATCGTTCTGCGGGTGCGGTCCGGCGTCAGCTTCTGTGCCATCCCAAGCACCGCATGGGCGACAACGACGACAGCGACAATTTTAAGCCCGTGGATCAAACCTGTAAGCTGCATATCCATGCCATGGAGCAGCCAAGCGAACAAGATTAACATGATGACCGATGGAAGTGTGAATCCGAGGAATGCGGCAACACCGCCTAGTATACCGGCTCGCATCACACCGATGCCGATGCCGACCTGACTGCTGGCAGGGCCGGGGAGGAACTGGCATAAAGCCACAAGATCCGCATATCTGCGCTCTTCGATCCATTGTCTTCGACGTACATATTCTTCATGAAAATATCCTAAATGCGCGACGGGTCCGCCAAATGATGTCAGTCCGAGCTTGGTGGATACCCAGAACACCTCAAGGATTGATTTCATGGCTGTATTTAATGTTCGTTTCATGGGTCACATCCTTTACGAACTCTATGGTAGCAACCGTGGCATGCGCCGTAAAGCGATGAATTGTGAAGTTATTGTAAAAGACAAAAAAGCACCCGAAGGCGCGGAAGGTCTGTCGGATGCGCTCGCTATTGTCCTTGCGCATGAAGCATGCGCTCCATGTATTGCTTGGGAGTACATTGATTATACCGTTTGAATAGCTCATAGAAGTGCGCCATATTGCTGATGCCGACCTGCTCGGCGATATCTACAATGCTTTGTTGTTCCGTTACCAGCATCCGCTCGGCTTTGGCGATTCGCTTACGGTTAACGAAATCCGTAAAGGCGACGCCCATCTTGCGTTTAAAATATTTTGAGAAATACGTGTAGCTCATCCCTGCCAGTCGACAAACATCCTCCATGTCGATCCGATCGGCTAGACGTTCTTCGACGTATGACACAATAGGCTGCATGACGGCGGCATCTAAGTGCCCGTAAGGCTGCAACACATCTTGTGTATCATGGCGCAGCAAAGAGAGCATGAGATGATGGATGTTCATACTAACAGCCATCTCATAGCCTTTGCGCTCGCACATGACCTCGTCGTGAATGCTCGTGATGATCTCCGCCATTTCCTGTCGCGCATCCTGATGTTTGAAAATATAGTTCATCCCGTCCAGCGCTTCATATACCTCCGAGAAATGACCGTAGTACATCATCGTTGCCGGATCGAAGTAGGTCTGCAAATGGACATGCAGCACAATATATTTTAGTTGTTCTGGGGTTGTTTTGTGCGTTCGATGCAGCTGTGAAGAACCAAGAATGACGACATCTCCGGCTGCTAAGGAATAGGACTGCGCGGGAGTCTCAACCTCGAGTCTGCCTTCTTCTACGAGGATGAATTCGACTTCCTTATGGTAGTGCCAAGGAACGGAGGTCATGGTGGATAGTTCGTGTTGAACAAATCTCCATACTTTCATCGACAGTGCTTGATGCTGATAAATGATAGGTTCTTTGAATATATCCATGTGGGGTGGCACCTCTTCATCGTATAAAGGCTAATTTGGATATAAAGAGCGTAAATGTCCGCATTTTCGGATACTGTTGTTAATTATATCATAGGGATGTATTGAGATATCAATCTATAAGTGAGGTGCTGTTATGAAAGTCGCAGTAATCGGCTGCGGGAGTATGGGAAATGTACATGCTCATGCGTATGCCAAGATGAACGATGTGGAATTGACGGCCGTATGTGATATTCAAATGGAACGGGCCGAAGCGCTCGCGGAACGAACAGGTGCAGTTGCCTATCCATCCTTTGAGCATATGCTGGCGGAAGCAGAATTTGATGTGATTAGTATTACGCTACCAAGCTATCTACATAAGGAATACACGATTCGGGCGGCGGAAGCCGGCAAGCATGTGATAAGTGAGAAGCCTCTTGCTTTAACATTGGAGGATGCCCAAGCGATGATCGAGTGCTGCGATCGCCAGGGCGTTCGGCTGTTTGTTGGACATGTGGTTCGGTTCTTCCCGGAATATGCACAGATCAAGCAAGTGATCGATCAAGGGAAGATTGGGCGCGTAGCTGTCGTACATACCAAACGCAGAGGTTCCCATCCTGGACTGGCTTCGCCCTGGTTCAAGGAAGCGGATAAGAGCGGCGGTATTCTCTTTGATCTGATGATACACGATATCGATTACCTTCGCTGGGCTGTTGGTGAGGTCAAATCGGTATATGCGAAGAGCCATACGGATCAAGATCTTGAGTTTGCTTTTGTTACGCTGCAATTTGAGAATGGTGCCGTGGCGAATCTGGAAGTCTGTTGGGGTTACCCGGGTTCCTTCCATACAGGGATCGAAGTGGCGGGTAGTAAAGGTGTTGTGCGCAACAACAGTGAATCCAGTAACTCGGTTCGAGTTCGTCAAATATCCTCTGATAAACCGGGGCAGGCCCCTGTGGTCGAAGTTCCGAAGAGCCCAGGAGCGAAAAGCCCTTATGAGCTGGAATTAGAGCATTATATCGCGTGTATCCGGACGGGAGATACGGCGATTGTCACCGCTCAAGATGCGTATCAGGCCATTGAGATTGCAAAGGCAGCAGCAGATTCCGCCAAGACCGGCAAGGTGGTATCGCTTCAAGCGAGCCGTGTACAGGAGGTAACGAAATGACAACATTAAAGGTTGGCTTTATTAGCTTTGCGCATGGTCACGCCTTCTCGTATCTCGAGGGATTTCGGAAGCTGCCCCATGTGGTGATTGCAGGCATTGCGGATGCAGAGAAGCATCGCGTCGAAGACGTCGTGCAACGTTACAACATTCCGTACTATGCGGATTATCGTGACTTGCTTCGAACGGATATCGATGCTGTAGTCATTTGTTCCGAAAATGTTCATCATGCCGAGCTGACGATCGCGGCAGCGAAGGCTGGCAAGCATGTAATGTGTGAGAAACCGCTGGGTATCTCGGTATCCGAGATGGAAGCTATGATTGCAGCTTGTGAGGAACACCATGTACAACTGATGACGGCATTTCCGTGTCGGTCCTTGACGGCTGTCGTGGAAGCGAAGGAAGCGGTGGATCGGGGCGATATCGGCGAGATCATTGCGATCAAAGGTACGAATCGCGGATCAAATCCAGGCGGCTGGTTCGTAGATCCTGCATTGTCCGGCGGCGGCGCGCTGCTGGATCATACCGTACATGTGATGGATTTGATGCACTGGTTCACGCGATCCCAAGTATCTGAAGTCTACGCATATGCTGCAACCCTGTTCAATGAAGAATTGCAGGTAGATGATACGGGCATGATTCATGTGACGTTTGAGAACGGCGTATTCGGCGTGTTGGATACGAGCTGGTCACGGCCGAAGTCCTTCCCGACATGGGGCGATGTGACAATGGAAATCATCGGCACGAAAGGGGTTATATCCGTAGACTCCTTCGCGCAGAGCAATGAGCTGTTCAGCGATGAAGTGGGCAAAGGGACTTGGGATTATTGGGGCGATAACATGGATGATGTTATGGTTCGTTCCTTTGTGGATGCCTTAATCGAAGGGGAAACGGTTCCGATTACGGGCGAAGATGGACTGCGGTCGGCTCAAGTCGCGTTAGCGGGATACCAATCTTTAGAAGCGGGTCAGCCTGTCCAACTCTAAGCTTTCTTGAATGAAATGAGCGTAAGGTGGCTATCGATGTCGATGAAGCTGTCTTACGCTCTTATACTGTCTGGATCATAATGCGCCTGATGAATATACACCTGAAGCGATGGCGAAGCAGCTCTAAGGATATTTTCCGAATCCCTGGAAGCGCCAATCGCCCAAGGATAAATCTGTGGTATACTGTTGGTAAAACAGCGTGGAAGGAAATGTATGATGGCGGTCAAGCAAACTATTGGTATCCTTATTCATCAGACCGATTTGATGTTGACCCATGCGGTGAAGGATGTTCTTGAACCGTTCGATCTATCGACGGAACAGCAGCTGATTATGCAGTGTCTGTGGCAGCAAGAGGGGATCACCCAGAAGGATATCGCGAAGCAATTAATTAAGGATCAGCCGAATATTACGCGTATGTTATGTAACTTAGAGAAGAAAGAGATGATCTATCGGATCACCCCGGAGAATAACCGTCGTGTATCTCAGGTATATTTGACGGATAAAGGGAAAGCTGTGCGGGACGAAGTTATGCATGCCACCTTAAATCTCTGCGAACGGATTCATGCGGATTTATCAGAGTCTGAGCTAGCGCAGCTGGAACAATTATTACTACGAATACAGCGTAATATTCGCCAATTATAGTCGATGAATCAAGCGGAGATGTAGCAGCATTTCTGCTTTTTTGTTGGTTCAAAAAGGATGTCATGATGGAGGAGGAGCAGCGATGCATCTAAGTTTATGGGAACATGGCGTGAATGAAAGCGATCAAGGCAGTACCAACGAGGGTTGTCCTAGCCTGACTACATATTTGCTGGAAGGGGAAGGACCGCATCCGTTGATGGTCGTCTGTCCGGGTGGTGGATACGGGATGCGTGCTGCTCATGAGGGCGAGCCGATTGCGAAATGGCTGAACCGGATCGGCGTATCCGCGGTTGTGCTGCATTATCGTGTCGCGCCTTACAAGCATCCGATTCCGCTGCAAGATGCGCAGCGTGCCATTCGGATGGCGAGACATCATGCGGAGACATGGCGTGTCGATCCGCAGCGCATCGGGATCTTAGGATTTTCGGCGGGAGGGCATGTAGCGTCAACAGTTGGGACGCATTATGATGCAGGTGAACCGAATGCTGAAGACCCGATAGAACGGGAGAGCAGCCGGCCGGATCTGATGGTATTGTGCTATCCCGTAATTACGATGGGAGAATACACGCATGAAGGCAGTCGCACCAACTTGTTGGGAGAATTCTTAGATGATGCGCTCGTAACGCTCTTATCGAATGAAACACAGGTGACGGGAGATACGCCGCCAGCCTTTATCTGGCATACGGCAGATGACGAGGCCGTCCCCGTGGAGAACAGCTTGCAACTTGCCATGGCTTTGAGCAGACATCGGGTGCCTTACGAATTGCATGTATTTGAGCAGGGAAGGCATGGGCTTGGGCTTGCCGAAGATACACGGGAACCGAAGGTGTGGCCACAACTTTGTGAGGCTTGGCTGCAAGGGCGGAACTTTATCCATGTGTATCCGATGTATTCCGAATATACGAAGCTGGAGGTTCTACTCGCGAACGAACAGGCAGCCGCCATATTGGAAAAGCATATCCCAGGCATCTCTACAAGCCCGCATTTGGCATGGGTCAAAGGGATTCCGGTCATTCAATTCGCTAACTTCGCGGAATTTCAAATTCCGAAGAATCAGGTACGTGCGCTGGGGGAAGAACTGTCGCGGATATAGATATGTAGCCGGTGATTAGAAAATATATCTATTTGATTGTAATCACACGAGGTTAGTTATTCTAATGCTATAATGAGGGTAATGAATAGATAAGTAGGTGTCATCGCATACATGAATATATCAGATATCATCTCGTTGATTTCGGACGGGAATTGGATTGAATTATTAGAGCGATATCGGTCTTTGGGACCTCTCCCGGGGATCTTGTTGACGTTCATGAAATCGTTCGTTCCCCCGCTGCCGACGATTGTTCTTGTTGGAGGGAATGCGGCGGTCTACGGATTCTGGCTTGGCTTCCTGTATTCTTGGATCGGACTCGTTAGCGGGTGCGTATTGACGTTTCTTATTGTACGCAAAATTGCTTCTTCGCAGTATGTCCAGCGTTGGGCGACCAAACCGAAAGTCCAGAAAAGCATGATTTGGGTTCGACGCAATGCTTTTAGTTATGTGTTCATACTAAGTGTTTTTCCTGTCGGGCCGTTCGTCATGGTGAATATGGCGGCTGGTGCGGTACGGATGTCATTCCGGTCTTTCTTGTTCGCTGTTGGGATGGGCAAAGCGATTATGGTCCTTATGGTCTCTTATATCGGTTATGATCTTGGAAGATTCGCCGAGCGTCCTTATGAAATCGTGTATGTGGTCTTATTCGTTGCAGCTTCCTTGTGGGCTAGCAAAAAGATTGAAAAGAGGTTCACGCGTGTACACCCCGTTGGCACAGCAGTGACCGACCCTATTAGCGCCGAGCGAAGTGAAATCATTCAATAGATTCCTTGGAAAAGGCTCTCTGACTTGTCTTCAAACAAGTTGGGGGGCCCTTTTTTATTCTGAACTGCAAATAACTGCTATTTTTTAAACAACATGGAAATCTATAACATTCCGTTGATTTGACATATACCGGAAAAATAATTAAAAAAATACAATGAGATGGAAGGTTGATCAACCAATTTAGGGAAGTCGAGGGGGGCTCTATGGCACGAACAACGGTTACGAAGGGGACTGCAAACCATACACCGATGTTGAAACCCAAGCAGCGTCTAGGGATACGCATGATGAAGCAATGGGATATTCAACTTATGGTGATCCCCGCCTTGGTACTTATTTTTATTTTCAGCTACATCCCCATGTATGGCGTCCTCATTGCTTTCCAGGATTATAAAGTAGGACACAATTTCTTTAGCAACCCGTGGGTGGGGTTCAAACACTTTGAATCGTTCTTTCATGCACCCGAGCTGTACACGGTGATGCGGAACACGATTGTGATCAGTCTGCTGAAATTTGCCATCGGATTCCCGGCACCGATCGTTCTGGCTTTGATGTTGAATGAAGTTCGGTTGATGTTTTTCAAGCGAGTCGTGCAAACGATTACATACCTGCCCCACTTCATGTCATGGGTTATTATCGGCGGTCTTGTGACTACGATGCTATCGGTTGATATTGGTTCAGTCAACGGGGTTCTGGTTGGGCTGAACCTAGTCGAGGAACCTATCAACTTCTTCTCCATTCCGGAGTACTTCTGGACCATTCTGATCACGACGAATGTGTGGAAAGAGATAGGGTTCGCTTCGATTGTTTATTTGGCTGCTATCGCCGGCGTGGACCCACATCTGTATGAAGCGGCATCGATGGACGGCGCAAGCCGGTTCAAGCAGATATATCTCATTACGCTGCCGACGATTATGCCTGTTGTGATCATCTTTATGATCCTTGCCATCGGAAGCCTGCTGAACGCTGGCTTTGAAGATATTCTCATTCTTGCGACCAACCCGGGGCTGAGGAGCGTGTCCGATGTTATCGATACGTATGTGTATCGGATCGGGATATCGAATTTCCGGTTTTCTTACGCGACAGCTGTTGGATTATTCAAGGCCGTTGTCAGTGTGATCATGCTGACGATCGCAAATGCTATAGCACGGAAATCAGGTAACAGCCTATGGTAAGGAACGACATAACAAAAAAGGAGGTTGCCCGTGATTCGTTATAGTATTGGGGATCGGATTATGATCGGGTGTATTTACCTGCTGCTCACGTTGCTCGCGTTCTCAACCTTCTATCCGTTCTGGAACGCACTTGCTATTTCGTTTAATGCAGGGTTGGATACGGCGAAGGGAGGCATCACCTTCTGGCCACGTGAGTTCACCTTGGAAAATTATAGTATTGTGTTCCAAGATTCGAGTCTTCTCCGCGGCTTTGGCGTTTCTGTAGCTCGAACGATCGTAGGTACGGTGCTCTCCATCTTGGCGACGAGTATATTCGCTTACGGCATGACGAAGCGTGAATTAATCGGCCATAAGTATTACATGCTGATGGGAATAATCACGATGTACTTCGGTGGCGGACTTATTCCGACGTATATGCTCATTCGGAATTTGGGACTCATGAATTCCTTCTGGGTTTTTATTATTCCGGGTCTAATCAGTGTTTGGAACATGATCATCTTCCGTACGTTTTTCAAGGGACTTCCTGTCGGCCTTGAAGAATCCGCCAAAATTGACGGCAGCGGGAACTGGGGCATTTATTTCCGCATCATCCTTCCGTTATCCGGACCTGTTATCGCAACACTGGCTTTATTTACGGCTATTGCGCATTGGAATGATTGGTTCGTTCCAAGTATCTATATTTCCGATGAAAACCTGCTGCCGATTCAGACGATTTTAAGACAAACCCTCTTATCTAATATATCGGTCACCCAGATGAGTGGCTTGGATTCCGCCTCGCTTGCCAGATTAGAGCAGATGAAGAACGTAACGAGTAAGTCGCTGACGATGGCTACCATGATGGTTGCCACGCTGCCGATCATCGCCGTCTACCCTTTTGTTCAACGCTTTTTCGTAAAAGGTGTATTGATTGGCTCTTTAAAAGAGTAGTACCTGAAGGCATGGCAAGGGAGTGTGTTTAGAGCAAAATGCTTTAGACATAAATGAATGAATTGAAGGGGGATTTCGATTTCATGAGGAACAAAAGGAAACCGTTATGGATGACCATGTCTGTCGTATTCGTTCTCGCACTCACGGTGGCAGGATGTAGCGGGGGCGGCAATAAAACCGCGGAGTCAACGGAAAAGCAGGGAACGACGGAGCAGACAACAGAACCGAAGGTTGAAGGAAATACGGAAGCGAAAACGGCAGGTTGGCAATTGGGAAGCGAACCGTTAGACTTCACTTTCTATGGGAACTACGACTGGTATAAGATGCCTGAATGGGGCAAAGACAAGACAACAGCATGGATCAAAGAAAATAAAAAAGTAAATATCAAGGCAATTAGCTCAGGTGGCGGTACCGCGGCGAAGCTTAATACCATGATGGCCTCCAATGAGCTGCCGGATGTGATCTGGGGCGAACGTCAACCGGATGTCGAACGTCTGATCGAAGCCGATATGCTTGTACCCATCGATCAGTACATGGATAAATATCCAAACCTCAAAAAATGGCTGGATCCAAAAGCCGCCAATATGCTGCGTTCTTCGGACGGCAAGCTGTACATCTTCCCGAACTGGTACACAACACGTGCAAATGGTACGGCGGGTTGGGTTGTTAACAAGAAAATCTACAATGAGCTAGGTTCTCCGAAGTTAGAAACATTTGATGATTTGTATGCGTACTTAAAACAGGTCAAAGAAAAATATCCGAAAATCATACCTTATGAAACCGGCTTAGCGAAAGATGGCCAAGGGGTAGATATGATCTATCAAGGCTACAAAGAAAACAATCCAAGTTATCAATCGTTCTATGCGGTTCCTCAAGGTGATCAACTGACTTCAATTTACAAGGATCCAGATTTCCGTGAAGCGAGACAGTTTATAGCTAAATTGTTCCGTGAGAAACTTGCGACGCAAGATGCATTTACCCAAACAGCTGACCAGGTTAAAGAAAAAGTGGTATCGGGGCGCGTTGCGGTATATGCCTCTTCGAACCCAACGGTGGATGCGATGCAAGGGGATGCGGAATTGAAGAAAACGGATCCCGATGCTGGATATATCATGATTTGGCCGCTTCATAAAGAAGGACTCGATAAGAATAAAATTTTCGCTGGTAACTATAAGCAACTGGGCTGGAATGGTGCAGTGATCACCAAAAATGCCAAAGACCCTGAGAAAATATTCGCTTTCTTAGATTGGTACACAGGTCCTGAAGGTAGTGCGCTTCAAATGTGGGGCCCTCCAGGTCCAGACGGATATTGGAATGGGTTTGATGCTGATGGCGAGACACCGAAATACACGGACAAATATAGCTCGGATTCAGCTGGATTAGGTGAGCTTCAATCCAAGAATGATCCATTTATGTGGGTAGGCAACACGGTCTATATTGATGATAATAAAGCGAAATTTGAAGCGACGCTTCCGATGGAGAAACGGAACTGGTCCACACACTATCAATATGAAATTACATGGAAAACGCAAAAAGACGCAACCGAGTTCGTTAACTTGTTCCCTGTCCCAGACAGTCAGGAAGGCGAGATTCGTACTCGAATCACGGATATCTATTTAGAGCAGTTATCCAAAGCTGCATTCGCGAAGTCCGATCAAGAGGTGCTTGATATTCTAGACAAAGCCCATGAAGATTCGGTGGCAGCGGGCTACCAGCAATATCTGGATTACATTACGAAGAGATGGCATGAAAACCTGGGGAAAATGGCAGGTAAATAACTGAAATGAGAAAAGGGGCTGCCTCCTAGGGTCGATCCAATGATCCTGGGAGGGGAGTCCCTTTTTGAGCTGTATAACCTTAATCCATCTCATAAATGGAGCCAGATTTACTAGCGAACAGTTCCGCATAGACCTTCTCGGCATAGCTGTCTGTCATGCCTGAAATATAATCGGCGACAAAACGCGGCCAACTCCATTGCTGTTGGTGCTTCTCATAGCTTTCGATCCAGTCGGGCGGGATAATCCGCCCACCTGTTTCGGGAAGGATGAAGCTCTCCCATAACCGGCGTATCATGATTTCACTGCGCATTTGAAGACGTTGAACGCGAAAATCCATCACTAAAGTCACCCAAGCGAGTTTCTTGAGGATTTCCATCGTTCGCAACAGTTCGAAGTCCTGCTGCCCGTCTCGCACGAACGTGACTTTTTTCCAGTTACGTGCGGGGTCGTCGATAATCCCGACGCGACCCGCGAAGATGCTTACCCACCGAGCTTTCATTTCTCGCCGGGTCCGAGAGGATTCACGGTCACAGGCGTGATAGATTTCTTCCCATTGTGCGAGATAATCGGCGAGAACACGTCTAGCCATGGATTTGATGTCTACTTGCTCCCAGCAGAGCTCTGCGTTTCCATTATCATGGATGATCTCATGTACGAGATGCTCGAGTAAACGGTCATCCTCGAAGAAAGTTGGATTCATCTGAATTTTCCCGGCCCGAATCCCGTCCTCGATATCATGGGTAGAATAGGCGATATCATCGCATAAATCCATGAGTTGGGTTTCCAGTGTCTTCGCTTCATGCGGCATCGCCCACTTATGACGAAGCTCAGCGATGGCTTCCCATTCCGAGGTATAGACACCTTTCAATCGACCCGGTTCATTGATGTGATACGGATATTTATTCGTAGCAAGCAACACGGCAGCTGTTAAATCCAATCCGCTGCCGCTGCCTGCTCGCTTCTCCAGGAACATCAGAATACGGAAATTCTGTGCATTGCCCTCGTATTTCAGCCCATATTCCTCAGCGAGGAGGCTATTCAGTACTTCTTCCCCTTTATGTCCAAACGGCGGATGACCAAGATCATGCGCTAAGGCAGCGCACTCGACGACCGTAGGATCTATCATCAGTCCGGGATGTTCTCTTTTCTCAAGAAACGGGTATTGACGCGGTAACCGCCGTGCAACCTCGCGAGCAATCTGCGAAACTTCAAGAGAATGTGTAAGCCTCGTGCGATAGTAATCTCCTGTTCCTGCGCCAAATACTTGTGATTTGCCCTGTAACCGGCGAAATGAAGGAGACTGAATTAAACGGGCGTAATCGCGCTCATATTCTTCTCTCTCCTCGCTGAATGTCGTCGAAGTTAGCTCGTTTAACCGAAGTTTGCGCAAATCCATACAAATCCCCCTTTGTGTCTTCATGCCATAATATATGTGAATATGCCTTACATGGAAATGATTTATTGCAAAGAATTGTAACACATCCATAACGTCACTTGAAAGCGGCATGTGGTGCTAACGTATGTATAGGATCGGTTTTATCTTTTCGGGGTTAGGGTGTGTTCGGTGTTGGATCATGATAAGATCATAGGGTAGGCATTTTCTAATCACTCTATACGTACATGAGGGGGCTATCAATCATGAGTGAATTACATATTATTGAGTCTACCCGTACACCGAATACGGTTGAATCCATAGAGAACGATTTGGTCGCACTCGGCATCCTAGAAGGGGATCTATTGCTAGTCCATTCCTCGCTGTCCAGCTTAGGTTGGGTATGTGGCGGTGAACAGGCCGTCATTATGGCGCTGCTCCATACGCTCGGACCTGAAGGAACATTGGTCATGCCGGCGCATAGCTCTCATATTTCGGATCCCGTGGAGTGGGGCAATCCACCGATTCCATCGGACTGGTTAGCAGATATTTACTTGCATATGCCGGCGTTTCATCCGGATCTTACACCGACGCGTGGAATGGGGAGTATAGCAGAGCTCTTCCGGACGATGAGCCCTACGATTCGTTCGCTTCATCCGCAGAGTTCCTTTGCGGCACAGGGTCCGTTAGCTCATCGGGTTACGCAGGATCATCTGTTAACACCACAACTGGGCCAGAGTTCTCCATTAGGGCGATTATATGACTTGGATGCCAAAGTGCTGTTACTCGGTGTTGGCTATGACTCATGTACAAGCTTTCATTTGGCGGAGACGTTGAACGAATCGATGCCGATGAAACGAATGGGAGCCGCGATGGAGGAAGAAGGGTCGCGAACGTGGAAATGGTTCGAGGATTATGATTATAATTCGGATGATTTCGAGTCCTTAGGTAAAGCGATGGAGCGGCATACGGCTGTATCCATCGGTAAAGTAGGGAAGGCGCAGTGCAAGCTATTTTCCATCCGAAAGGCTGTTGATTTTGCAGCGAAATGGTTGAATGAGCAACGCTTCTCCAATTAAAAGAGCATAGGGATTTTCATGGGTAAGGGCAGGTTCTTCGACAGAACCTGTCCTTTTTCTCTTGTGCGCCGCTGAAATTCACGCTATAGATGCTGAATTCATGCTATGATGGAAGGGTTGAAATATTTTCCAATATTTACATGAGGAGGATGTTTTGTGAATTCGAATCAACCAATCTCTCCAGTGATTTCACAGCAGACCCATATTCGATGGGTTACATGGTTCAGGCGTGCAAGTATCTTCGTGTTGATCGCAGCTTCGGTACTTGTTGGCATGCTGCAAATTCAGGCACCACAGCCAGTTGGGAACGATGCACCTGCAGATCAATTCTCGGCGGAGCGGGCCCTTGAGAAGTTGAAGGTAATCGCGAAGGATGCGCATCCGATTGGAAGCGCCAGGCATACGGAGGTCCGAGATTATCTGATTGCTGAACTTCGACAGTTAGGTTACCAACCCGAAATACAAAAGGCTAAGGTGATTTCCGATTTCGCCAAGGAATCCTTGGATTTATCAGGGAACATTGAGAACATCGTTACGCGCATACCGGGTACGGATTCCAGCAAGGCATTAATGATTGCTGCGCATTACGACTCAGTTCCCGAAGGGCCTGGAGCAGGAGACGACGGCGCTGGAATTGCTGCGATGCTGGAGACGGTCCGAGCGATTCAAGCCGGGCAGCCTTTAAAGAATGATCTCATTCTGCTCATGACGGATGGGGAGGAAATGGGGCTGCTCGGGGCCAAAGCATTTATTCAGGAGCACCCATGGGTTCAAGATATCGGTTTAGTCCTCAATTTTGAGGCACGGGGAAATAAAGGCCCGGCCTTTATGTTCGAGACGAGTGAACAGAACGGGTGGATCATCCAAGAGTTCATGAAAGCTGCACCGCAGCCTATTGCGTATTCGCTCATATATAACGTATATAAGTTAATGCCCAACGACACTGATCTTACGAAGTTTAAGCAGGGCGGATTGCCCGGTATGAACTTTGCCTTCGGCATGGGGTTAGATGCGTACCACAGTCCTACGGATACGCCCGAGAACTTGGATCGGAGTAGCCTTCAGCATCATGGCGAATACATGCTGAACTTATCCCGGCACTTCGGTCAGCTTGATTTAAGCGAGGTGCGGCAAGAGGATCGGATTTATTTCAATGTGTTCGGCTGGCATATGGTCAGCTATCCTCAGTCCTGGGCTATTGGATTGATTGCGCTTGGTGTCTTGCTGTTTGTATTAACTTTATGGCACGGGTTCCGACAACATCGATTAACGCTTAGTGGGATGGTCGGCGGTATTCTGATTCCAATAGGCAGTCTGGGTTTAGTCTATGGGGTCATTACTTTGCTATGGCGTTTCATCCCATCGAATTTGTCGAGAGATCGGTATATGGATATTTTGACGAAATCCCATATTAGTGTGTATTATCTGATCGGGCTGCTCGCGGTAACGGCGTTGATCACCATCGGTTTGTATCGCTGGCTCTCGCGTTATGTCCGTACGGAGAATGTATGGGCTAGTATTTTGTTCTTGTGGTTACTGTTTGGTGTGGCGACGGCATTCATGCTGCCGGGCGGCAGCTATCTCATGTTCTGGCCTTTCGTGTTCAGTCTCATCGGGTTAAATATATCTTTTCGGTGCAGAGAAGGACGATGGACGTGGCTTGCAGCGCTATTCGCGGTACCGGGAATGGTGTTAATCACCCCGATCTTCTATCTCGTGTACATGATGATGACGCTGAATATGGCAGGCGCATTAATGACGGTAGTGGCGCTAGCGTCCACCTTAATCTATCCTGTGTTCAGCAAGCGGCTGAGCGTACGGAGGCATTCCTAAGAACTCGTTGTCGCTTCCTGCGCATGCCATTGCTACTTATATAGAAGAATAAAGATTACTCAAGAACAGACTCTGCAGCAGAGTCTGTTTTTTTATTGGGTTACACATTATGGCGGAAATGTTGGGGCGAGACCCCTACGAACTTTTTGAACAAGCGCGAGAAGTAGAACACGTCCTTGAATCCCAGTGAAATCGCAATATCCTTAATCGATTGATCCGTGTTAAGCAACATATTTTTGGCTTCGGAAATCTTGAGCCGATGGACATATTCGTGCAGGGAGTACCCTGTATTTTTATGAATCAGCCGCCGAAGCGTGGATATGGATATATGATGCCGTCTACATAGTGCCTCAGCATCGAACTTCTGATCAATGGAAGTCGCAATGTCCTCCATGAGCTTTGTGCCGTAGTCATCATTTGTGACGATCCGCGGTTGCGCATGACTGCTGTGCACAAATTCATACAATAAGGATTCCAGAAGCAAGGCCGCACGATCCAAATTCGCTGGAATGCCGCTATCCATGAGTGTGAATATACGATCAATTTTACTCTGCTGCGCGTCGTCCTGACCTGTCTGTCGGATGCGTCCAGGATCTGTAAACCACGTGGAAATCCATTCTTCAATCCGCGGACCTTCAATTGTGAAATAGTATTCGTCCCATGTCTCCTGCCCATCAGGTCCATAGTCGAACACCGCGCCGGGGTAAAACAAGAAAAAACAACCCTTCTGAACATGCTGCGTCTCCCCGTTATTTATACGATACGTGCCTGAACCGCCTGCGATGTAGACGAGCGCGTGGTGTTGGAACGTCGCTTGGGGCCGATAGAGCAACCGATTCGGAAGATGCCCGACGCTGCGGATCGATAAAGACTGGATTTGAAGCTTGCTTTTATCCGTGGTGCGGTCAATAATGCGAATCGGCTTCGAGCTGACTGTATAGTCCATGTACGTGGTCATAATGGGCATTCTACCTCTCTGTAAGTAGTGTTATCCTGATTGTATAACAAAACTTCACCTATATATAGGAGGTAACAACGTTATGAGTAAGAAGAAGATTGGGATTATCGGAGCGGGTTCGATTTCCGATATGCATTTGCAAGCCTATGCGAAAAATAATGAAGCTGAATTGTATGCCATCTGTGATTTGAACCAACAACGTGCAGAAGAAAAAGCCAAGCAATATCAGATTCCAAATGTATATACAAATTATCATGATCTATTGGCAAATCCGGAAGTGGAAGCGGTTAGCATTTGTACGTGGAACAACACGCACGCGGAGATCAGTATTGCTGCATTGCGCGCTGGGAAGCACGTATTGGTAGAGAAACCGCTATGCCGCACGGTTGAAGAAGCTATTGCTATGCAAGACGCTGTGCGCGAGACAGGCAAAACGCTGCAAGTCGGCTTTGTTCGCCGTTATGATGCCAATGCGCAGCTCGTGAAGCATTTCATCGACAAGGAGGAATTGGGCGAAATCTATTATGCCAAAGCAACCTGCATTCGCAGACTCGGCAACCCAGGCGGCTGGTTCGCAGACGTCGAACGCTCTGGCGGCGGTCCGTTGATCGATCTAGGGGTGCATATCATCGATTTGTGCTGGTACATGATGGGACGTCCGAAGCCGGTTTCGGTGAGCGGCAACACGTATCACAAGTTAGGCAACCGCGCGAATATCAAGAACTTGTCCTTCTACCAAGCGGCTGACTATGATCCCAACACGAACGGCGTAGAAGATTTGGCGAATGCCTTGATTCGCTTCGAGAATGGAGCCTCTTTATTGATCGATGTCAGCTTCACGCTCCATGCGAAGAAAGATGAAATTGCCGTGAAATTATATGGCGACAAAGGCGGCGTGGAGATCGAGCCTGAATTGACGATGATTACAGAGAAATACGACACGATTCTGAACGTAGCTCCGCAAACTGATAGCAAATCCATCAACGTAACGGAAGCGTTCTGTAATGAAGTGAACCACTTCGTGTCATGCGTTCAGTCAGGAGAGACACCGATCAGCCCTGTGGAAGATGGTTTGAATATCATGAAGATCTTGTGCGGAATTTATGAGTCTGCGGCAAAAGGCCAAGAAGTTCAACTATAATTCATTCATCATAAATCAGGAAAAGAGGCTAAGTATATGAAACTGGGCGTAAGTTCTTACAGTTTATTGGGTGCAATGCAGTCCGGCGAAATGGATATTCTAGGTGTCATCGATTGGGTGGCCGATCAAGGCGGCGAACATATTGAGATCGTTCCGATCGGTTTCGAATTGATTGGGAACCCTGAACTGACGGATGCGATTCGTGAAAAAGCACAATCTCGCGGCATTGATATCTCCAACTATGCGATCGGTGCTAATTTTGCGACGGAAACTGAAGAAGCATATGAAGCGGAGATTAAGCGTGTTATGGCTGAAGTGGATGTTGCAGCTCGCTTAGGCGTCAAGCGTATGCGCCATGACGTAGCGAACAGCAGCGATATTTCGATCGGCAATTTCTACCGTGAACTGGATCGCTTGGCAGCAGCGTGCGCGCGGATCGCGGATCATGCGGCACAGTATGGCATCGTAACGAGCGTAGAGAATCATGGATATTTTATTCAGAACAGTGATCGTGTACAGATCTTGGTGAACAAGGTTGATCGTTCTAACTTCCGTACGACGCTTGATGTAGGTAACTTTATGTGTTCAGACGAGGAATCTGTAGCGGCTGTGAAGAACAATATTTCGTATGCATCCATGGTCCATGTGAAAGATTTCTATTTGAGACCTTCTTATCAGAATCCGGGTGACGGATGGTTCAAGACAGCAAGCGGGAACTATTTAAGAGGCGCTATTGTAGGGCATGGCGATATTGATATGCAGGAAGTGCTTCGGGTTGTGAAGAATTCGGGATATGATAGTTATATTTCACTAGAATTCGAAGGGCTTGAAGAGTGCAAAAAAGCAACGAAAATCGGTCTGGATAATATCAAAAGATACTGGGACCAAGCTTAATATCGTCCCAAATGAAATGAAGCAGAGGAGGTAACACGCACATGAAATTAGTTAATCCGATTGGTATTATGGTTGACAGTCTGCGTCTTGACCTGCGCGACGGTCTGCGGAAGGCCAAAGAACTTGGCGCCGACGGCGTTCAAATTTATGCCGTGTCCGGCGCCATGGATCCCGCGAACCTGTCATCTACGCAGCGCAAAGACTTGAAGGACTATATTGATTCGCTTGGGCTGCAAGTATCTGCTTTATGCGGCGATTTGGCGGGCCATGGGTTTCAGGATGCAGCCGCAAATCCGGCGAAAGTTGAGAAGTCAAAGCGCATTCTCGATCTGGCAGTTGATCTGGGGACACCTATCGTGACTACACATATTGGTATCGTACCAAATGACGTAAATGATCCTGTGTATGAGACCATGCAACGGGCTTGCGAAGAACTCGGGGTGTATGCGAAAAGCATGAATGCTTATTTCGCGATTGAGACGGGTCCTGAGGAGTCTGCTCATTTGAAGCAATTCTTGGATTCGCTGAGCACGAATGGCGTTTCGGTAAACTTTGATCCTGCGAATATGGTTATGGTTACCGGGGATGATCCAGTTCAGGGTGTCTACAACTTGAAGGACTACATTGTTCATACGCATGTGAAGGACGGTATTCGTGTGCGTGTTGTTGATCCGCGTGAGGTGTACGGCGCACTTGGCTATGAGCCGATGAGTCATGAACGAATCGCTGAGCAAGCTGCTACAGGGGCGAGTTATCGTGAACTGGCGTTGGGCGAAGGCCATGTGAATTTTGATGCGTATTTCAAAGCGTTGCAAGATATTGGTTACAAAGGCTATTTGACGATTGAACGGGAAGTTGGCGAGAACCCCGAAGTGGATATCGCGAAAGCCATCGATTTCATTAAACGTTACAAATAAGTTAGGCAAAGAATAAACGAGGAGTATGTGATCCGACTCGAAGCTTGCGAGGGAACTTGCAGCAAGAGGAGGAATCGCATACTCCTTTTTCTATATATTTCGAATTTTATTGAAAACGCATACATGTCATTTTTGACATTGCCTCATAACCCGCGTAACGGAGGGGCTTTGAACGGGATGGGGGGCGATTGGTCAAAATTGCACGAAGGTCAAAAGTATGGATTTACAACAAGAATGACATATATTCGCAAGATCTACATATCGGGTCAAGAATGTCATTTTCCTTGTAGTGGCGCGGTTTCAAGGCCAAACCAAAATGACATATTTACGGTAATGGCAGTTGTTGGGTATGGTTTATGTAAGCGCTGGCAAAACAAATTCTGGCGAATCGCGAAGAACAACAAAATAATAACAACTTGATAAGGAGGGGGTGATACTATGCAGGATACGCAAAGTATCTTAACGGGCAGTGCACTTCCGAAGATGAAGAAAGAAAAGAACAAAGTGTGGAAGAGAGTTATCCAAAACTGGGAACTATATCTATTCATAGCACCTGCATTTCTCTACTTTCTAATTTTCAGCTACGGTCCAATGTACGGTATCCAAATCGCATTTAAAAACTTTATTCCCACAAAAGGGATCACAGGAAGTCCATGGGTTGGGTTCGACCATTTCGTTCGGTTCTTTGACTCCTATTATTTCTGGGACTTGCTGTGGAATACACTAAGTATCAGTTTATATGATCTGGCCATCGGGTTCCCGATTCCGATCATTCTCGCTTTAGCTTTTAATGAAGTGAAGGATGGATTCTTCAAACGACTAGTTCAGACGGTTACGTATGCACCGCATTTCATTTCCGTCGTCGTTATGGCAGGTATGATTATTACATTCTTGTCTCCTTCAACGGGTATCGTCATTCATATCATTGAATGGTTAGGATTCGATGCACCGCAATTCTTGACAGATCCGGCATGGTTCAAGACAATGTATGTCTTCTCTGGCGTGTGGCAGAGTGCAGGATGGGGTACGATCATTTATTTGGCGGCATTGTCCGGCGTAGATCCACAGTTGCATGAAGCAGCGATCATCGATGGAGCTTCACGGTTCCAACGTGTGCGTCACATTAATATTCCGACCATTGTACCAACGATGACCATTCTATTGATTCTAAATATGGGTAGCTTACTTGGTGTAGGGTTTGAGAAAATATTATTGCTCCAAAATCCATTGAATATGGGAGCTTCAGACGTTATTTCAACCTTCGTATACCGGGCAGGTCTCGTCGATGCGCAGTACAGCTTCTCCACAGCGGTAGGGTTGTTCAATTCCGTTGTCAATGCAGTTCTGCTCATTACCGTTAACCAGGTTGTTCGTCGTACAAGTGAGAACAGTCTATGGTAGAAGAAGGGGGTTAGGCGAATGATGATTTCTGGCGTAAAAGAGACTGGACGGGATAAGGCATTCCTCATATTCAACTATATCTATGTTATTTTGGCTTTAGTTATCGTAGCTTATCCTGTTATTTACATGATAAGCGCTTCCATCAGTGATCCTAAGTATGTAGGATCCGGAGAAATGTGGTTATGGCCCAAAGGGTTTACACTAAAGGGGTACCAAATCGTATTTGAAAATTCAAAGATTTGGACCGGATATGCCAATACGATTTACTATACCTTGCTTGGAACGGCGATCAACTTGTTTGTAACAATGCCGGCAGCGTATGCACTGAGTCGCAAAGATTTTGTAGGCCGTAACTTTTTTATGGCGATGTTCATGGTGACCATGTTCTTCGGCGGCGGTCTTGTTCCAACTTACTTACTCGTCAAAAACCTAGGCATGGTGAATACGGTCTGGTCGATCGTGCTCCCATCCGCAGCGTCCATCTGGAACATTATCGTGGCTCGCACATTCTTCCAGTCTTCCATTCCGAAAGAACTACAAGATGCTGCGCAAATCGATGGATGTACCAATATGCGATTATTTATTAAGATTATTCTACCTCTATCGATGCCGATCATCGCCGTTATGGCGTTGTTCTACGGGGTAGGGAACTGGAACAGCTACTTCTCGGCACTCATTTATTTGAACGATGAAGCGAAGTATCCGTTACAAATGGTCTTGCGTCAAATTCTCGTCCTTCAAGAAATGTCGGCACAAGGAGGCGGAGCGATGGATGCAGCATCTGCAGCGGCTTTGAATAATAAAGCTGAAGTTGCTTCACTCGTCAAATATGCTGTTATCATCGTATCGACGTTGCCGATCATTGCGGTTTATCCGTTCTTACAGCGTTACTTTGTCCAAGGTGTCATGATTGGTTCCGTTAAGGGCTGATTTTGAACATATATACAAAATAAAGGGGAGGATTTTTGAATGCAAAAGTTTCGTAAACCATGGGCACTATTGTTGTGCCTCACGATGCTCATCTCGATCCTATCAGCTTGTGGTTCATCCAATGATTCCAAAGCAGCTAAAGACGGTGAAGGCACGTCCACGACAGCTTCTGATGTGAAGAAAGAAGGATTCCCGATCGTTGACAAGCCGATTACTTTGACCATGATGGCGCCGGATGTTGGGGTTGCCGATTGGGAGAAGATGCCGGTATTGCAAGAGATGGAAAAGTTGTCGAATGTGAAGTTGAAATTCCAGAATGCACCGCAAGACAGCTTTGAGACCAAGAAAAATCTCGTATTTGCGAGCGGTAGTCTTCCGGATATTTTCTACGCAGCGGATTTGAAACCTGCGGATCAAGTGACGTACGGCAGCCAAGGCGTTCTTATTCCCTTAGAAGATCTTATTGATAACTACGCACCAAACTTGAAGAAAATTCTAGACGAGCACCCGGACATCCGTAAGTCCATGACAACGCCAGATGGCCATATCTATGCGCTTCGCACGATTGATTTATCTGCGGTATGGTATCGCGGTCCGATGTGGTATAACGGCAAGTTCTTGAAAAAGTTCGGTATGGATAAATTACCAGCTACGACAGAAGAACTCTACACGTTTTTGAAACGCGTGAAAGATGAAGATGCGAATGGCAATGGCAAGCAGGATGAAATTCCATTGACTTCCGTAAAGTTGGATGATTTGCGTATGTACTTCTTCGGCTTCTGGGGTATGTACGATGAGGTGATTTACTCCGACAAAGAAGGAAAAGTACACTACTCACCGCAAGAAGAAGGTTACAAAGGTTACTTGACATTCTTGAACCGTCTATGGAGCGAGAACTTGTTGGATCACGAGACATTCTCGCAAACGGACGAGCAGAAGAAAGCTAAAGGTAAAAACAATCAAGTCGCTTTATTCAGCGATTACTTCCCTTACTTCACACTAGGCGGTGAGCCAAGCGAAGACAATCCGATGATGACGCCGGTAGCAAGTGATATCGCAGGAACACCTGTATATGGTAAACACCCAGGTCTATCTTCGAACGGTACGTTCGCGATTTCAAGCACGAACCCGAACCCTGAGGCTTCGATGCGTTGGGTAGATTACCTCTACGGTTATGAAGGCGCTACACTGTTCTCTCAAGGTCCGGAGAATCTGTTGTGGAAATATACAGATAAAGAGAAGCACGTGAAAGAATGGCTTCCGGTACCAGGCGGTAAAGACCGTGAAGAGTACAAAGGTTCATTAACACCGAACTATGGTATCTTGAATCCAGGCGCTAATGATGTCTCGTTCAGCTTAGGCTTGAGAAGCGACTTCGATAAATGGATTGACAAGGAAAATGAAGCGAAGCTTACGCCAATTGCTAAAGCTCCTTTCCCTGACGTATATCTATCCGTTGATGAACAGTCTCAAGTGTCTGCACTTCTATCTGACTTGAATACGTATGTGAAACAAATGGAAGCGAAATTCGTAACAGGCGCAGAACCCATGGCGAACTGGGATAAATACAAAGCTCAGCTTCAAAAAATGGGCAGCGACAAAATCGTAGAAATCTATCAAGGTGCTTACGATCGTTGGAATGCTAGCAAATAATCAGGCTCTATAGATCATGAAAAAACAACTTCCCGATGATGTTCAATCATGGTCGGGAAGTTGCTACTATTTAGTCTACATTTAACGTTGTCTCTGGATTTTCAGTTTGTGAATGCATCTGGCGGTATTGCCCTGGCGTATACCCGGTTTCTTTCTTAAATTTACGGATGAAATTCGGGGTATCCAGATAACCGACACGCATGATGATATCTTTTAACGGATCGTTCGTCGTTTTCAAATCATGCATGACCGCTTCCACCCGTTTCTGCCAAATATATTGGATGAAGTTAATGCCGACCTTCTCTTTGAACGAACGGCTAAGGTGCGAAGGGGAAATCGTAAACTCGAACGAAATCGTCTCTAGACTGAGCGTATGATCCATGTAATGGGTATCAATGTAGTTCACGATTTGATCCATGAGCGAATGTTCTTCTTTCTTATGATTTCGCTCCACTTGGGCGCAGATCCGAGAAGCAAGAATGAAGAAATTTCGTTCAAGCTCATCAAGCGAGCCGGACATGATGTTAGGTCCGACCTCTTGCAGAACATTCTGAATACCCAATTCTGAAGCTGTCTTCAACATGGTGTTCAAAATATCGAAGCAAACGCATCGCATGAGCAGTGAAGAGAGTTCGGACGTCTGCAAATCGCGAATCGCGATATGAATCATTTGCTCGGCGACATCGTCGTTTCCTTGCTTTAAACTTTGCGAGAGCTTCAGCAATACACTGTTATCGATCCAGACCGTCTGATCTTGGGAATGAGACAACTTCTCGAAAAAGGTCACGGTACCTTGTCCAGTGGACATACGCATCTCATATGCGGAATAGGCTTCTATAAAAGACTGATTCAGTTGGTCTAAGCTCGAATAGCACGTACCGACGCCAATCATCGGAATCACATCGAACATTTCAAGCAAATTGTTGCGAGTAGCCTCGACGATTTGACGTACATGCGAGAATTCTAGCATGTCATCGCCAAGATTGAAGCTCACAATGAGCGCAAGCTGATCCAGTTGAGGGAGCTCAACACCGTAAGCATGCGCAGCGAGTTCAGGGAACTCAATTTGTGCATGCATTTGGATAATCTCTTGCCGGTCTTGAAGATCGCCCTGCTGATCCTCCGCTTCCGTCCATCCGATGACCATCACGAAGTGATGCGATTGATCAAATTGGAGATCGAAAGCTTCGAGGAGATCGGGGGTCAAGCTCTGGGTGTTGCCGTATTTCAATAGCAAGGATAGAAAATGGTTGCGTGCATAAGGCTCTTGGAGATCTACTCTGGAGCTGTAATCCTGTAACGTTGTCCGGATTCGATCGAGTTCATTTCCTGAAGAGCGGTCCGTTCCTGATTGCGCATTGGCGAAATTCACAAGCTCGAAGATCGGCGAATATTGCCTTCTAGCGAGTACGAGCGCAATGGCTGCACCAACAAGCACGATAATGAAGAACAGGATAATGATAAAGCTGCGAACATGCAGTACACTGCTGAAAAATTGATCGCTTGTCATTAATGTCACATATGACCAGCCGTTCTTATCGGATTTTACGGATACGACGGAATGGGATTCGCCGTTAATTTTCTGGTTATGGATTCCTGGAGCTAAAGTAAATAAAGATTTGGCTTCCTGCATCGTCAGGGATTCGCCATTTCCGCTATGCGTTAAGATATTGCCGTTATTATCGAAAATATAGGTCAATCCACGGTAGTTACCTAATACCGACTCAATGAGACCCGCAATTTCAGATTCGTTGATCAGGTACATCACGGACCCATGAGGGTTAGGGCTGTTCGGTGTGATGGGAACGTTATATGCCAGCATGGATTGTTCGCGATAGCCGTTGCGAACAACGATATCCGCAGGCCGCATGCTCGGGTATTTAGCCGTATTCAATTCCTTCACAAGATCTTCGTGTCTCCAGTTCTGGAAGCCGTAATTGGCTTCGAATACATGGAGATCGGACATGCCTTGAGTTGAATAAATTTTTGGGTCATTATGGTAGTATAAGAACAATTCTCCAATAATAGAGCTCGTCGCTTTGTAGTTGTTCAACGCTAAGATCGAATCTCGGCTATCATACGGATCATGGACCCGGAAAGGGGTTAGCCGCTCATCGTAAGAAATACGTGAGGCAATGTCGTTCAATTCTTTAATCCGACCGTCGATGACCGTCTTGGTTTGTGTAAGTTGATTGAGGTGAGATTGCTCGATCTCCGACTGTAAATTGCTAACCGCATTACGGTAGATGAATACGGTTGCAAGAATGAGTGGGATCAGTAAAATGAACAAGTAAGAGCCGATAAATTTCAAGAACAATTTGGATTTGAAATAATCCCGATTCATACAAATGGCCTCCCTCTGGTTGCTAAAATCCGCATCGGATGAAGCATCCGGATCCTGTTGATACGTTAATTTATGGATAAGTAAGCTTTGAAACGAGCCGACAATGATCATTTTCATAGACGAGAAATTTGTCGAATAATTCTATGATACCAAAAAAACGAGTCGATGCTATACAAAATCGAAATAATATTTTCCAAAAGGCATTCGATAGATTCATAATTTCGCGTCAAAAAAGGAACTTGCGAACTACGAGATCACCGTATCTGTTCTAACTTATACGTTTTTATATTTTACAAAAACAGGCCAAACGCGCCCATCTGGAGGTAAACCATGAGTGAGTTGAATGTGACAGAACAAGAGCAAGAGCAAGTTGTAGAGCAAGGGGTTCATAACTACAGCAGTGAGGAGGAATGGGTAAAACCGGAGAGTCCGCTTTTGCTTGAGCGCCTTGAATGGTTCAAGGATCAGAAGCTGGGACTCATGATGCACTGGGGACCTTATTCACAGCTAGGCGTGGTAGAATCGTGGGCTCTTAGCGATAAGGATGAAGAATGGTCCCGGGACGGGATCGATTGGGACGTTGATGCAGATGAGCTGAAGCGCCAGTACTTCGGATTGAATAAGACTTTTAATCCCGTGCGCTTCCAGCCGGAATTATGGGCAGAATTGGCTGCCGAGAATGGATTCAAATACTTGAATTTCACGACAAAACATCATGACGGGTTCTGCATGTGGGATACCCACACTACCGACTACCGTGTTACAGGTCCGGATTGTCCGTTCCATACACACAAATATGCAGATATCTGCAAGCAGTTATTTGATGCATTCCGTGCCAAAGGCTTGGGGATCTCGGCTTACTTCTCCAAAGCGGACTGGAACACGCCTTCGTATTGGGCGCCAGGCATGGAACGCGGTACGTTCACGTCGCGCGGACCTTCGTATAATCCGAAGGAATATCCTTGGCTATGGGAGCAGTTCGTGAAGTTCACCCATGAACAGATTATGGAGCTCATGACCAAGTATGGCCGCATTGAAATGTTGTGGCTGGATGCAGGTTGGGTCTGCGAACAGAGCGGCCAAGATATTCGCCTCGGCGAAGTCGTGGAGAAGGCGCGCGAAGTGCAGCCTTGGTTGCTGTCAGCTGACCGGACGGTCGGCGGAGCCTATGAGAATGTCATTACACCGGAGCAGACCTTGCCTGAACGTCCACTGAACGTTCCGTGGGAGAGCTGCATTACAATGGGAACATCGTTCTCTTTCCGTTATGAGGATAACTATAAATCGGTACGTCAATTGATTCATTTGTTAGTAGAGATCGTGGCGAAAGGCGGCAACTTGGCGTTGAATGTCGGACCGCAGCCGGACGGAAGATTATCGCAGACGGCGATTGATCGGATCAAAGGGATGGGCGCATGGCTGAACGTTCATGGCGAAGCCATTTATGGGACACGCGTGTGTGCGCCGTATTCCGTCGGGAACTATCATTTTACGCAAAAAGAAGAGACAACCTATGCCTTTTATCTATACAAAGATGAGCAAGAGATGGTGAAAGAGGAAGTGCACCTTCCAATTACGCAAGAATTCAGCCGGATCGATCTCGTCGGTGGACAAGACAACCTGCAGTTCCAACGCACGGAGAACGGAATCGTTGTTCGCATGCCGGAGAATGCCGTGTCAGAACAAGCGCCAATCGCACATGTATTCCGCATGAAATAAACAAAGGGGGAAATGAAAATGCAAAAGTGGTTTGAAGAAGCGAAGCTGGGGATTTTTATTCACTATGGAATTTATGCGGTAGACGGGGTTGCGGAATCTTGGTCTTTCTATAACGGGAGAATGTCCCATGAAGACTACATGAAGCAATTGGATGGCTTTACGGCCTCGAAATTCGATGCTGAGCATTGGGCCGATCTCATTGAAAAATCAGGTGCTAAATATTCCGTGCTAACCACCAAACATCATGATGGAGTGGCACTGTTCGATACGCAATACAGCGACTTAAACGTCGTGAAAAAGACACCGGCGAAGCGCGATCTAATCAAGGAATACGCGGAAGCCGTGACCAAAAGAGGAATTCGACTAGGGATGTATTATTCCTTAATCGACTGGTCGCACCCGGATTATCCAAGCGTATTTGAAGGCGGCAAGGTGCCAGAGGATCTGAGTACGGTGAATAAGTTCTCGTACCCTGTAGACGGCGTTCAAGATGAAGCGACGTGGCAGAAGTTCCTGGAGTTCAACAATAACCAATTGCGCGAGATTATGACGAATTATGGAAAAGTCGATTTGCTGTGGTTCGACGGAGACTGGGAGCGCAGCGCGGAGCAATGGAATTTGCCGGCATTCAAGCAATATCTTCAATCGTTCAACCCTGATCTCATTATTAACTCTCGGTTGCAAGGGCACGGGGATTACAAGACACCGGAGCAAGGAATTCCGATTACGCGTCCGGAAGGACCATGGGAATTTTGTACCACAATCAACCAGTCATGGGGATATGTGCCAACCGATAACAAATACAAATCATTGAACCAGATCATTCGCATGTTCTGTGACTGTATCAGCTTGGGCGGCAACATGCTGCTGGATATCGGACCGATGGAAGACGGAACGGTTGATAAGCGACAAGAAGATATTCTGTTAGGTCTTGGAGATTGGATTCGGACCCACGAAGAAGCGGTGTTCGGTACGACAGAAGGAATTATGACCCGCTATTACTTAGGCGGCAGCACCATTTCCAAAGATAAGAAGACATTGTATCTCTTTGTCTATGATGCGCCAAAAGAAAATGTATGCCTGAAAGGGCTGTGCAACCCGATCAAGAAAATTACCGTAATGCACTCAGGCAAAGAATTGACGCATGAGATTCATGGCGGCGTGCCATGGTTCAACATTCCGGGGACGACATGGATTCATATGACACCGGAAGACACACAGGAGCATGTGACGGTTCTGAAGCTTGAATTTGATGAAGAGTTGGACATGTACGGCGGCTCTGGCGCTGTTGTAACCCATAACTAATGACGCCGCTACCCGGGAGCCTTTCTTCGGGTAGTGAGCTTAATCGATAAAGGAGTATGACGATGGAACAATTCAGATTGCCTCGGATTAAGATGCCTGAACTAACGCTTCCCCAAGCGATTCAAGAGGTGCTGCAAGAAGCGGAAGAGAAGCTTGCGCATCGTCCGAAGCTGCTGCAGTTATTCAAGAACTGTTTTCCGAACACGTTGGAGACCACGACGAAATTAATGGAAGACGGGACGACATTCATCATTACGGGCGATATTCCAGCTTCGTGGCTTCGTGATTCTGTAGAACAAGTGATGCACTATGTGCCGTTCGCCAAAGAAGATGCGGATTTGCAGCGGATTCTTAGCGGGTTAATCAAACGCCACATTCAATATATTCACATTGATCCATACGCGAATGCATTCAATGAATCTGCGAATGATTGGCATTGGAACAAGGCCGACATCACGGAGATGTCACCTTGGGTATGGGAGCGTAAATTCGAGATTGACTCCCTGTGCTTCTCGATGCGACTTGCGTATGCGTATTGGAAAGAGACTGGCTTAACGGATATTTTCGATGCAGGCTTCAAGTCAGCGATGCGTATCATTTATGACTTGTTCGTCACAGAGCAGCGCCATTTCGAGCAATCTCCGTACCGTTTCACGCGGGATAACGGGATCCCCGAGGATTCCCTGCGCAATAACGGCCTAGGGATGCCTGTGAATTATACCGGCATGGTATGGTCCGGCTTCCGTTCCAGCGATGATGCGTGTGATTTCCACTACAACATTCCGGGGAATATGTTCGCTGTCGTGGTATTGCGTCACATGCAAGAATTCGCGGAATGGGTATTCCGGGATACGGATTTCTTGAAGGAGCTTAAGGCTCTGGAAGCAGATATTGATCACGGCATTCAGCTGTACGGCATTTACCGCCATCCTGAGTTCGGCCCGATCTATGCCTATGAGACAGACGGCTTCGGCAACTATTGTCTTATGGATGATGCGGGTACGCCGGGATTAATGTCGATTCCTTATTTGGGCTATGTATCGGCGGAAGATCCGATTTATCAGAATACAAGACGTTTTGCCTTGTCCCAAGAGAATCCATTCTACTTCGAGGGTAAGGCGGCCAAAGGAATCGGCAGTCCGCATACGCCGGACGGATATATTTGGCATATGGCGCTTTCGATGCAAGGCCTCACGGCTACGACGAAGGAAGAGAAGCTAGAGATGATTGCCATGCTCGAAGCAACCGATGCGGACACAGGCTATATGCATGAAGGATTCCACTCGGATGATCCGAAAATCTTTACAAGATCATGGTTCGCATGGTCGAACAGCCTATTCTCTCAACTCGTGTATAAGGCGATGAAAGAAGGGATTCTATGAGCCGTCCGGTCATTATTTTCTATGATTCTACGTTTCCTGGACATGCAGCGATGGACAGCCAAGCGATTGAAGGGTTAGGGAAAATCGGTTCTGTCGTGGATGCGAAAGGCTTGGCGGAAGCATTACGTTCAGAGGATGCAGGTTGCTTCGTCAACCTGCATCCGCCTTATTTTCCGAAATCGGCTTGGCCGGAGATTGTTGCTTTCTTGAAAAGAGGCAGCGGGTTGGTAAGTATCGGCGGCGCGCCATTCAAACAACCTGTGCGTCTAGAGGCGGACGGTTGGCAGATTGAAGGCGAGCAGACGGCTTACCACCAAGAATTATATATTCATGAGACATTGCGTGTGGATAGTACACCTGTAACGGCATGGACCGTATCGGATCGAATTCCACTTCTTACGGGACAGGAGTCCCTATTCCCGATTCAAGATACATGGAATCTGGTGCCGCACACGACGCGGAATAGCGATATGCCGGACCAAATGGGTGCAGCCGGCACGATGAGTACACAAGTGTATCCGCTCCTAAAAGGAGTAAGCAAGGAAGGGCGCGAGATTGCTGCGCCTATCGTGCTTTGGGAGAACACGCGCGGTGATTATGCGGGTTCGCGTTGGATGTTCGTGAATACAACATTATCCCCGGACTTCTTAGTGCAAAACGGATTGGAGGCGCTGGCTTCCTGGGTGAATTTCTGTGCGAAGGAGCTCACCGAACTATGGATCAAGACGAATTATGCCACTTATGAACCGGGCGAGCGCACCGTGCTTACGCTGCAGACGCAGCGGATCGTGCAGGCAGGTCAATCGACGAACCACAAGGATCACTGGACGTTCGAGGTCACGGTCGAACAGGATGAAGGACAACAGCATTGGGAGCACCGCTTCGCGACAGAAGTGACGGAGGAAATCGATTTTGTCCGTATTCTCGTTCCGTTAGATATTCAGAGCGGTCTTTATCGTGTCGTATGTGTAGCTACAGCCGAAGACGGCGAAGTACGCGTTCTCCGTCAGGGGTTCTGGGGAAATGATCCGGAATTGCTCGCACAAGGCAGCCCTATTACGTGTAATCGGGATTATTTCGAGAAAGACGGCCGACCGCTTCCGATCGTAGGAATGACCTATATGGCCTCCGATGTGGCACGCAAGTTCATTTTCCTGCCGAATGCAGATGTATGGGATCGTGACATGGCGCAGATGGCGAATGCCGGGATTAACTGGATTCGCACAGGCATATGGACAGCTTATCGGAATGTGATGCAGGTGGACGGACATGCTTCAGAAGAAGTGCTGCGCGCCATTGACGCTTTCTTCTTAACGGCGAAGAAATATGATTTACAAGTGACGTTTACGTTCTTCTCGTTCACACCAGAGACATGGGAGGGTGTGAACCCTTATCTGGATCCGCAAAGCGTTGAAGCACAGAAGCGGTTCATTCGTTCGATCGTATCCCGTCATCGGGCAACAACCCATGTGGATTGGGATTTAATTAACGAGCCGTCGATGTTCGATCCGGCGCTTATCTTCTCCGGCGGACCACGCTCATGCGGTGACCGTTATGAGCAGAAGGCTTTTGTGGAATGGCTGGAGAAGCGTCATGGCCGCATCGAGCTCCTGCAGCAACGATGGAATATGACGCCTGCACAGCTTCCAAGCTTCACAGCTGCGGTCGTTCCGGGTCCTCAGGATATTAACTTTGATGTGCAGGATATCCATTCCGGCAAGAAGGGAACACGTTGGTTGGATTACTGCCTCTTCTCGATGGAAATGCACAACCGTTGGGCGAAGCAGCTGTACGATACGATTAAGGAGCAATGCCCGGATCATCTCGTAACGGTAGGGCAAGATGAAGCCCTTGGCGCACAACGCCCATCTCCGTTCTTCTATGAGGAAGCTGTCGATTATACGACGGTCCATTCCTGGTGGTTGAACGATCAGCTCGTATGGGACGGGATCTTCACCAAGACACCACATAAGCCGAACGTGACGCAAGAGACCGGGATCATGTACGTGGAAATGCCGGATGGCCGTGCGAAACGCTCCGAGCTAGAATTGCGAAGCTTGTTGGAACGCAAGTATGCGTATGCGTTCGCAACAGGTGGAGCGGGTGCGATCCATTGGATCTGGAATACAAACTTCTATATGAATAATGCGAATGAATCCCATATCGGCGCACTTCGCGCAGACGGTACAGAGAAGCCGGAAGCAGATGTGTCCTATGATTTCGGGCGGTTCATGGGTGAAATTCGGGATCTGTTCCAAGAACGCGCACTCGAAGAGATTGTTGCCGTCTTCCCGTATTCGAATGATTTCTCCAATCGTAAATTCGCGTTCGAAGCAACAACACGTCTGACGCGTGTCATGTCGTATCAATTGAAAGTGCCGTTCCGCGCAATTTCCGAATATCATCTGGATTCGCTGGACACGACGCCCGCGAAATTGATCATGCTCCCGAGCGCACATAACATTGACGATGCGGCTTGGGAGAAGCTTACAGATATCGTGAAGCGTACAGGTGCGACGCTGCTCGTGACAGGTCCGCTCTCGATCGATGCTTACTGGAGAAATACGAAGCGTATGGAAGACTCGTTAGGCGAGGGGCAAATACGCAATGTACGTCGGGAGGAAATGATCGATGTGAACGGAACAAAGCTTCCATTGTCCTTCGGTCAACGACGGATTGCCGAGGTATGCAAGGAAGTACGTGCTGGACGTCTAGGAGATGCTGCGAATTCGCTTGAAAGACAAGGCGATGATGTGGTAGATATTCCGCTCGGTCAAGGTAGATTGATCTGGAGTCCATTGCCGATCGAATTGAATGAAAGGTCCGAATCGATTGCCGAATTGTATCGTTATGCGATGAACGCGGCGAATTGCCAATCCGACTTGGAGTGGATTCAAGGCGGAGACCTGGCAGGCGTGTACGGTCGGAAATTGCGGTTCAAGGATGGGTTCTTATATACTTTCGTATCCGAGTACGCTTGGGATACGAATATCCGCATTAAAGATCAGGATACAGGAATGACATATGCATTCGTATTGGAGCAGGAACGTTCGGTTCTCTTCGCAACCAATACTGCTGGACAGATCACATCTGTGTACCGTCCGAATGAAGTTCAAGTTGAAGTTATCGGTTCCAAGGAGGAATAGTGCATGTCGAACAAAAAAACAGCCCATATCATCTCGCACACCCATTGGGACCGCGAATGGTATTTACCCTATGAAAAACATCATGTGCGTCTCGTGAAACTCGTAGATACGCTTCTCGATAAGTTGGATCAAGATCCGGAGTATCGCAGTTTCTATTTGGACGGACAGACCATTATTCTAGAAGATTATCTTCAAGTAAGACCGGAACAAAAGGAACGGTTGACGAAGCATATCCGTAACGGCCGTATTCTCATTGGGCCTTGGTATATTCTGCAGGATGCATTTCTGACGAGCGGCGAAGCGAATGTCCGTAATATGCAGATTGGACACCAAGATGCACAGCGTTACGGGGACGTCTCGAAAATCGGGTACTTCCCGGATACATTCGGGCTTGTCGGCCAGACGCCTCAGCTCATGCAGCAATCAGGAATTCAGAACGCATTCTTCGGACGCGGTGTGAAGCCAACGGGATTCAATAATACGGTCTCGGATGGAGACTATGAATCCTCCTTCTCTGAATTGCAATGGGAAGGGCCGGATGGCTCGAAAGTGCTTGGGATTTTATTTGCGAACTGGTACTCGAACGGCAATGAAGTGCCGACGGATCCCGAGGAAGCTAAGGCATTCTGGGCACGTAAGCTGGCGGATGCTGAGAAATACGCTTCGACAGGCGAATTGCTCTTCATGAACGGCTGTGACCATCAGCCTGTCCAATTGGATTTACCCGAAGCGATTCGAGTCGCACGTGAGTTATATCCGGACACGGAATTTATTCATTCGAATTTTATTGACTACTTGCAGTCATTAGACAACGCCTTGGACCGTGAGTTATCTTCGGTACGCGGCGAGCTTCGCAGCCAACGGACGGATGGATGGGGAACGCTTGTGAACACGGCTTCCGCTCGCGTGTACTTGAAACAGATGAATCAACACGGACAGATCATGCTGGAAAAAGTGGCAGAACCGTTGTCTGCTTATGCGAGTCTGCTCGGTCATGACTATCCGCATCACTTGTTCACTTACGCTTGGAAGACTTTAATGCAGAATCATCCGCATGACAGTATTTGCGGCTGCAGCGTAGATGATGTGCACCGTGAAATGGTTACGCGCTTTGAGAAAAGCCGGAATGTTGCGGAGACGATTGTGCAAGACAGTATCGAGGTGATTGCGAATCATATCGATACCTCATCTTTTGCAACGTATGGAGAGGATGCGCGTCCTTTCGTCGTATTTAATACGACAGGCAAGGATCGGAGCGGCACGGTGACCGTGGAACTGGATGTAGCTCGCCATTATTTCCGTGAAAATATCCCATTCCATGAGATGAAGTCACGCGTGAAAGAATTCGTCATTGGCGATTGGCGTGTCGTGGACAGCGAAGGTCGCGAAGTAAGCTGCACACTGACGGATCTTGGATTAAATTTTGGTTACGATTTGCCGGATGACCAATTCCGCCAACCTTACTTTGCTCGCAGGGTCCGCATCGAATTGGAAGCAGAGGCGGTACCTGCGAACGGACATCAAGCCTATGCATGGGTTCCTTCCGTTCATGCGGGTTCCGTTAGAAACGCGAAGGCAAGCTTACGGGTTGATGAACGCACGATGGAGAATGCGTATTTGCGCATACACGTGGAAGACAACGGTTCTGTGACCTTGACGGACAAAGAAAGCGGTAGAACCTACAGCGGCTTGTGCGTTTATGAAGATAGCGGAGATATCGGCAACGAATATATGTATCGCCAACCAGATGGGGAAATCGCAATCACGACGGCAGATCTGTCCGCAGAGATTTCTGTTGTTTCAGATCAACCTTATGCTTGCGCGATTCAAATTGTACATGCGTGGGATGTGCCGAAGGGAGCTGACGCGCTTCTGGAGCAAGAGCGGAACGAACTTGTCTGGTTTACGGGCAGAAGATCGGCTCGGGCGCTGGAGACGGTCAAGCTCAACATCGTAACGACGATTACCCTGGAGAAAAACGGCAAAGGATTGAAGGTCAGCAGCTCGTTCGATAATCAATCGACAGACCATCGCTTAAGAATGTTATTCCCAACGGATGTAGACAGTCTTGTCCATCAGGCGGACTCCATGTTCGAAGTTGTCACACGGGATAATGAACCGTCGGCAGAATGGGTGAACCCAAGCTATTGTCACCATCAACAAGCGTTCGTCAGCGTGAAGGATTCATCTACGGGCTTGACCGTAGCGAACCTAGGGCTGAACGAATACGAGGTGCTTCGTGACGGTCGCAATACGATTGCAGTTACACTCCTTCGCTCCGTGGGAGAACTTGGCGATTGGGGCGTCTTCCCGACACCGGAAGCCCAATGTCTTGGACAAGGAAATGCGGAGCTCATGATTATTCCGCATGGACAAGGAACGCCAGAAGAGGCTTATTCGACGGCTTATCAATATCAGGTGCCTTGGATGTCGGCACAGACCGATGTACATCAAGGAACCCTTCAGCCTATTCACGGTTGGTTCAAGTGGGACGGAGCAGGGATGGAATTATCTTCTGTCAAAGTCGTTGAAGAGACAGGGGATCTGGCACTGCGGTGGTTTAATGCAACAGCATCGAAGACAACTTTAGCTGTTGAACCGAAATTCGCGTATACAGGTGTTCATAAGAGTACGATCTTAGAGCATCGCGTGGATGCGGTAGAGGTTCAACCCGGAGCAGACCTTGCGGTTGGCGTCGGTTCAGCAGAGATTGTAACACTCGTGGTCAGCATGCCATCGTAAAGAACGTTCAAAATCCTATGGGAGGCAGTAACATGAATCGAAGTGGAGTGCCGGAGCCGAATATTGAATATGCTCCCAAACATTATATATGTAAACGTGCAGAGGGACCGCTCGTGCTAGACGGTCGTATCGATAAACCGTTCTGGGATACGGCGGATTGGACAGAAGAGTTCGTCGATATCGAAGGCGATCTTCGTCCGAAGCCAGCGAAGCAGACTCGCGTGAAAATGCTGTGGGATGATCAGTATTTCTATTTCGCGGCAGAGTTAATCGAAGACCAAATTTGGGGGACGTTAACCGAGCGGGATTCCGTTATTTTCTATGACAATGACTTTGAAATTTTCATTGATCCTGATGGGGATTCCCATCAATATTATGAGTTCGAGATCAATGCGCTGAACACGGTTTGGGATTTGCTATTAGTGAAGCCGTACCGTGACGGCGGCCCTCCGGTGAATGCGTGGGATATTAACGGACTGCAGACAGCCGTTCACATTGATGGCGAGCTGAATCAGCCGGGCGCAGAGAACCGGAAATGGAGCGTCGAGGTGGCAATGCCATGGACCAGCCTGCGTGAATGTGCGGCTGAAGGGCGCCCGCCTGTCAAAGGTGAGTTCTGGCGCGTGAATTTCTCCCGTGTGGAGTGGCGCACGGAAGTTCAGGATGGCGAATACCGCAAGGTTGTGAATCCGGATACGGGCAAACCTTATCCGGAAGATAACTGGGTATGGTCGCCGATGGGCCTCATCAACATGCATTACCCAGAGCTCTGGGGTTATGTCGTGTTCGCGGATCAGGAAGGCCCGCACGGGTTCGAGATGCCGGCCGATGAACGCATCAAATGGGAGTTGCGCAAGTTGTACTATCGTGAGCGTAATTACTTCGAAGCCCATGGCCAATTTACGAAGGACTTGCAGCAATTGATGGGTGATGAGACATGGGCGATTCAACCGATGATTGAGACGACGAGCCGATTATTTCAGATTTCAGCACCATCAGCAGATGGAACCGCAACCCTGTTTATCCGGGAAGACGGAAAGCTATGGAAGGAGTGAGGAACGGTGACAACGCAAACCTCCGTATTTTCATTAGACCAAGAGGCTTTGGAGCTTATTGAACGGAAATTCCGTGAGAAGAGACAGATGGCTCATGCGAGAGAACAGCAATTATTTCGTATTTTGGATGAGGCATTGACGGAAGAAGAAACATGGGCGCTGAAATACTTGTTTGCTTATATGCCTGTGAACGATTTGGCGGATTATAACGGTGAGCTATTTCTGAGCCACGTTAGAACGACCTTGGACATTCGTCAACAAATTCCTTGGGGCGAGCGGGTTCCTGATCATTTATTCTTGCATTTCGTGCTGCCTTACCGTGTGAATACGGAAGATATCGAGGACAGCCGCGGGATCCTATTCAATGAATTAGCCGATCGGACTCGGAATTTATCGATGGCAGATGCTATTCTCGAGACCAACTATTGGTGCCACGAGAAAGCAACGTATATCGGCAGCGATTTGCGTACGATCTCGCCGTTGACGATGATCCGCAATGCGCGCGGACGCTGCGGTGAAGAGTCGACGCTTGCCGTAGCCGCGCTGCGCAGTATTGGGATTCCGGCACGCCAAGTGTATACGCCGCGTTGGGCTCATTGCGATGATAACCATGCATGGGTAGAAGCTTGGGCTGACGGTGAATGGTATTACATTGGCGCTTGCGAGCCGGAAGCACGTCTGAATCAAGGTTGGTTCAGTCCGCCGGCACGACGGGCCATGCTGATCAATACGCGAATCTTCGCCAATTATCCCGGACCGGAAGATATTACGCTTGCGGATAACTGGTTCACGGAAATTAACTTGTTAGAAGGATACGCACCGACACGTACGATTACGGTGGTAGTGAAAGATGAGCAGGGCAGTCCGATAAATGGAGCTGACGTTCATTTCGAACTTTATAATATGGCTGAATTTTATCCGATCGCTACGCTGCCAACCAATGAGCAGGGTGAAGCGTCATTCAAAACAGGGTTCGGTGACCTCGTTATCCGTGCAGTGAAGAATGGCCAGTGGGGCGAACAGAAGATCACGGTTGCTGACTGCGAACGCTTGGAATTGGTCATCAACCAATACGAACAGCCGGCAGAGAGTTGGGACTTCGATATGGTGCCGCCGCCGGAACGCGAGGGCGATGCTGCCGATGCGATCTCTGAGGAGCGCATACAGCGTCATAATGTTCGTCTCGAAGAAGGAACCAAGATTCGTGCTGGCTATGAGGCGACGTTCATGGAGGAAGCTGAAGCAGCGACGCTGGCCCAAGCCGCGGGTCTTCCGACCGAGCGGGTATGGGATGTACTGCGTAAAGCACGCGGCAACAGCCGTGAAATCGCTGCATTCCTTGAGGAGCGTATGCCTGAATATGGGGAGTGGCCATTGCGTTTATTGGAGAGCCTGAATGAAAAGGATCTTGTCGATACATTCCGTCCAACACTGGATGACCATCTCATAGGCTCGCTTGCACAACGTGGAGATCTTGCGGAAGATATTTTTGTTGCGTACGTGCTATGTCCGCGCGTTCTGTATGAAATGATCGTGCCGTACAAGCAATTTTTCCAACAGGCCTTCGCGGCAGCGGAGTCTGCAGCGTTCAAATCAGATCCTGTAAAGCTCGTTCAGTTCATAGACGAGACATGGAGTATCTGGGAAGACCTTCAGAATTTGAAGGGCAAGGGAACGCCGGTAGGCACCTTCCAGTTGAAGATGGGAGACCGGAACTCGATTGATATTCTATTCGTAGCCGTCTGCCGCAGCTTAGGTATCCCGGCGCGTCTTCACCCAAGCGAACATAAGCCGCAATATATGGTGAACGGCATCTGGAAGGATGCGACGTTTACGAAGGGCATGGTTGAGCAAGTACAGCTTGCAGACAATGGTACATTGCGTTTGCTGCGGGATCTCTCCGCTTCAACGGACGCTCCGGCAGCTTCGTATGCTGAGAACTTTACGTTTGCCCGGCTAGAGAATGGGTTCTACAAAACATTGGTCTACCCGTATGGAAAATCCGATGTATACGACGAGCCCTTCGAAGTGGAACAAGGTTCTTATCGGTTGACATCCGGTGTTCGTCTGAAAGATGGCACGGTGCAGGCGCGGTTTACGTATTTTACGGTATCTGCGGGTGAGCTGACCGAAGTTCCATTGACCTTCCGCCAGACTACGCTGGATCTTCCAGTGCTCGGTACGGTGGATCGGAGCGGTACGCTTACGTCGCTGGACGGAGCCGATCAGACTTTAGGTGAATTGACAGGTACACACGGTGCGTTCGTTGCTTGGCTTGAACCGGAACGGGAACCATCCAAGCATTTGATCCGCGAACTTGCGGAGCTTCAAGACGCCCTCACCGAGCTGGGCGCCCCCGTTATTCTGATTGTAGGCGATCAACAGTGGACAGCCTCCTTCGATCCGAACGGTTATCCGAAGCTGCCTGCCGGCACGAAGTTCGTCCGGGATTCCACGTATGAATTATTGCCGGGCTTTTTCTCCGAACCTCCAGCCAGTGAAGCGGGCTTCCCGCATCTTTTGGTACTGGATGGAGAGGATCAGATTCGGTATACGGCTTCTGGATACAAATTGGGTGCGAGTAAAGAAGCGTTGCAGGTGTTATCCAGTGTATGGAAATCTTAAACGGATTGGAGTGAGATCAATCGATGGAACAACAATATATTGTGGCTGGTTATTGTGTCGATACTAAGCTTCCTGAATTGACGCGGGAGGACTTGCAGAAACTAACCCATTTGAATTTGGCTTTCGGGCATGTGCGTGAGGATCAAATCCGCACGGAACATATGCAGCATATGGAGTTATTGCGGGAGATTAAAGCAAACCATCCCGCACTACATCTTATCCTATCGGTAGGTGGATGGAGCGCAGGAGGCTTCTCGGAGGCAGCATCTACCGAAGTGGGAAGACAGCGTATGGCTGAATCGGCCGTTCGTGCATTAACGGAATACCCGCTCGACGGCATCGATCTCGATTGGGAGTATCCATGTTATGGCGAAGCAGACATTCACTCAAGCCCGGACGATAAGAAGAACTTCACGCTGCTTCTGAAGACGATCCGCGAAGCATTGGATCGCAAAGGCGCGCAGGATAACAAGCACTACTTGCTAACGATTGCCGCAGGAGCGGATCAATATTATATCGATGGTACCGAGATGGACCAAGTCCAGCAGTATTTGGATTTCATCCAGTTGATGACATATGACATGCGCGGCGGGTTCCAGGTTCTGACGGGGCATCATACGAATCTGTACACACCAACCGGTGATTTATTCCGGATCAGTACGGAAGCATCGGTGAATCTATTCATGCGGGCAGGCGTCCCCCGCGAGAAAATCGTGATCGGGGCGGCCTTTTACTCCCGGGTATGGCATCAAGTGCCTGACCGTAACCATGGCCTCCATCAAATGGCAGGGACAACGGGCGGGTATGGTCCTGATTTTACGACGCTTACCGCAGAATATATTAATAAGAACGGATACACAAGATACTGGGATGAGGAAGCTCGCGCGCCTTATCTGTTCAACGGTCAAAGTCTCATCTCCTATGATGACGAAGAGTCTATTCATCACAAATGCAGCTATGTGAAGGATCAGCAATTAGCTGGCGTGATGTTCTGGGAGTACAGCTGCGATACAACGCATCGTTTGCTCGGAGCGATCTATAACGGATTAAAAGGTTAACTCGAATCTAGGAAATAGAACTCATAGATATGTATCAAAAACACCCTGCAGGGTCGGGATAGGTAGTAAATCTACCATTCTGCCCTGCAGGGTGTTTTTTGGCATGAAATAATTAGTTCTTGCCTCGATGTGTCGCCTATGTTATTTTTAAATGACCAATCATCCTATGTTTGGAGGTATGAATTTGAAATTACAAAAGGCAACACGTGTAACCCTAACGGAACAGATCGCTGCTCAGTTGGACCAACTGATTCAATCCGGTGAATGGGCTGTGGGACAGCGGATCCCCGCAGAGCCTGAATTGGTAGAACAATTGGGCGTGAGTCGCAACACGGTGCGGGAAGCAGTCAAGGCGCTTATCCATGCGGGATTATTAGAAGCCCGGCAAGGCGATGGCACGTATGTGTGCTCGAAGAGCGATTTGGGCGCGGCGCTGAACCGTCGGTTCAAGAAGTCTGACTTAATGGAAATATTGGAGGTCAGGTATGCCCTCGAGCGAGAAGCTGTCCGGTTGGCTGCAGAGCGCAGAACAGAGGAGGACATTGAATATCTCCAACAATGTTTGATGAATCATAAGGATGCGGGTGGGAAACCCGAATACGTTGAAGTTGATTTGGAGCTGCATAAAGCGATTGTTCAAGCAACGCATAACAGCATTCTGATTGATCTCTATGAGCATATGACCGAAACGGTGAAGGCCACCATCCACCCGGCAAGCGAGCTTCAGCATCAGCATGATGAGATTCATGCTGATTTAGTGAAATATATCGTAGAACAGAACGTTGATGCGGCTGTGGATACGGTTCACCGCTTAATTCAACTATCGATGAGTGACATTCAGATGCACTTGATGTAAGGAGTAAGGAAACATGAAGAAACAAGGAACAAGAAATTTAGTTGTATTATTTATAGGCATCATGCTGATTGCAGCCAATTTGCGAGCGCCTATTACAGGTTTAGGCCCGCTGGTCGGGATGATTCGTGAAGATACGGGCTTATCTGGTACCGTAATTGGGTTGTTGACCACACTTACTTTGTTAGCTTTTGCTGTGCTATCTCCCTTAGTGCCTAAGATTTCGCAGCGTATTGGTATGGAACGAACGATTTTTTTAAGTCTGATTGTCCTCACGATCGGCATTCTGATCCGGTACATGGCTTCGGTAACGACGCTATTCGTCGGAACAGCCCTCTTGGGACTCGCGATTGCTGTTGGGAATGTATTGGTTCCCACCTTGATTAAGCGAGATTTCCCGGATCGAGTTGGTCTCATGACCGGGGTCTACTCCTCCTTCATGAACTTATGGGCAGCCGTAGCCTCCGGGATCGCCATTCCGCTTGCAGACAATGCAGGATTAGGGTGGCACGGTGCTTTAGCGGTTTGGGCCGTGCTTGCCGTCATTGCTATGTTCATCTGGCTGCCTCAATTACGCCATTCAACCGCCGCTGCATCAGGGGCGCGCAAGGCCCATCAGAAAATCAATCTTTGGCATTCCAGATTGGCTTGGTGCGTGACGCTATTTATGGGATTCCAGTCTTTCCTCTTCTATGTCAATATCACATGGCTGCCGGAAATTATGCATGCGCAGGGTATGAGTATTACGACGGCTGGATGGATGATGTCGCTGCTACAAATGGTGAGTCTTCCGGCTTCCTTGTTCACGCCTATCATTGCAAGCCGAATGCGCAGCCAACGTCTGCTCGTAGCGCTTGTCGTATCGGGTTTTGGTATCGGGTACGCAACATTAATTATTGGAGGATCGGTGCTCACGGCAATCGGGGTCTCCTTGATTGGGATTGCGGGCGGCGCTGGATTCAGCCTAGCGGTGATGTTCTTTGCGCTTCGTACGCGGACGGTACAGCAAGCCGCTGAAATGTCCGGTATGGCACAATCTATTGGGTATTTAATTGCAGCCGTAGGACCGATGTTATTCGGATTGCTTCATGATATGACGAATAGCTGGACGGTCTCCTACATTTCTCTGTTTGTTACGTTATTTCTATTTACGATATTTGGTCTTGGAGCGGGAAAGGACGACTATGTCGTGCCTTATGAACGCGCGCAAGACACAGCAGAACCGACGATTCGTCCAGAAAAGACACCTTCCTAAGGTGACTTCAAGCTGCCGATACCAGTCAAAACACGAAAATAACGTGTTAGACTGGTTTTTGCTGCTTATTAACATCGTCCCTCTTCTTCTGCCTTACTCTTCTGTTCATTTAGCATGTTGAAGTAGAACGCTCTTTTCTCAAGTGCGATCCCCTTCACAGCTTCCAACTGCTTCATCCGTTGGTCCAACTCGTCGATGTGCTGGTCTAAAATCTCGATCCGTTTATGCAACGTATCGTCGATATCGAAATCGGCCTCACGCTGCGCTGTAAGCAGGCAGCCGTCTTTCGTAAAATTCGAGATATCCTCTAGCTTCATTCCCGTCTGCTTCAGACCGTGAATAAACCGGATAAACCGTAAATCCGCGTCGTCGTATTGTCGGATTCCGGCTTCCTTCCCGTGCTGGCGCCGGGGTCTCGGCAGCAGTCCGATTTTCTCGTAATAACGAAGCGTAAAAGCTGTTATACCCGACAGTTTCGCGATTTCGCCGATCGTGTACATATCGCATCACCGCCTTTATTTATGATTAACTTGTGATAAGAACGATTTTACCAGCAATTTGAGACGTTTCAAGCAGCTTATGCGCCCGCGCTGCTTCACGCAGCGGAATCCGTGCAGCGATAATCGGATTGATTTGTCCCTCGGCAAGCAGGTCGAACACGCGTGCCAAATCCTCGCGGAACCATTCCGGCCGCTCTTTTCTCAACATTGTGGAGGAATACAGGTAAGCGGGATTGCCCTCGGGGGTCATTTTTTTGGTAGCAAGGTTCGTCCAGTCGTTGACCCAACCGCCGGAGTCAGTCTGCCCGAGAACTGAGGTGTATCCGTAGCCAACGAAGCGTCCACCCGTACCCAGTGTTCGGAATGACCGCTCCCAGTTGTTTCCGCCAATCGGATCAAATACGGCGTCCATGCCTTCCGGCGCCATTCCGCGCACAATTTCAACAAAATCCTCTGTTCTGTAGTCGATCGGCACCGCTCCATATCGGGTGACGACGTCGTGTTTGGCAGCCGAAGCGGTACCAAACATTTCAACGCCCGCTAGCCGGCCAAGCTCAAGCAGTGCGGTGCCCGTCCCTCCGCTTGCGCCATGAATCAAAATACGGTCCCCTGCGGAAACGCCCGCGAGTCGATGCAACATTTGATAAGCCGTGACATAATTCAGAATGATCGCCGTTGCTGCCGCGGCGTCAATTTGCGCTGGTACCGGGTATAGCTCGTCGAATTTCGCATAAACATAGGCCGCGTAACCTCCAGTACCGTTGTAAAAAACAGCGACTCTGTCGCCTTTCTGGACATGCAGCACGTCCTCTCCGAGATCATCGACAATGCCAACCGCATCGTATCCCGGTGTAAAAGGTGTAGGCGGTGAGCCGGGATATTTGCCCTCTCTTCGCATAATATCGGCAAGCGCAACTCCGGCGCTTTGCACACGGACTCGAACCTCGTCCCGCAGTGGCTGGCGCAGCGGCTCCTCTACGATTTTCAATGTTTCCGGCCCACCATATTCTGTTACAATCACACGTACGTTCATCATTTTGCATCTCTCCTCGATCCAGAATTAGTAGATGCCTTGTATTGTAGGGGTTTGAGTTTACTCTAAGTCAAGAGAATATACCTAAAATTTATATAAACAGGCTTTAATTCGTAGTCGGTCACGTAAGATGAGGAGAAAAGGAGGATGGTTGATGAGTTGGCTGCAGCTGTTAGTTCTGGTACACGTATTATCTGCGATTATCGGTATTGGACCAACGTACTTCGGACATGTGCTGATGCGTCGCAATCAGACGGTTGCCGAATATCGGTCTGCGCTTCAAATCACGAAATATCTGGATTTTTTTCCGAAAATCGGCGGGTCCATCGCAGTCTTAAGCGGCTTGTGGTTATTCTTCGCTGGTTCGTACGGAACTTTCACACAGCTATGGTTGCTGGGATCACTCATTCTATTTGTGTTGATCCAGATCATCGTGCTTGGTTTCATAACCCCTGCTATGGGCAAATTGAGACAATGGCTCTTAATCCCCGCGAATGAGCGGCTACAGCGATTCCCGGCTGAACAGCAGCACACCGTGAATAGGATCAATAACCTTTTCTATGCTGCCTCTACACTAGGAGTGATCTTGTTTATCTTTATGATTATGAAACCGTAGCAGGAGAAGACAGCTTGCAAGGAAATCGAACATGGTTGGCCTCGGTCTCTAGACCGAGGTCTTTTTCCTTTTACAGCCCGATTCTATTCCTGCGGAATGGTTTGTACAATAGAAGTAATTGGATGATAGATAACGATACGATAGAATGGGACGGGATGTTGTATGATGCAGTGGATGCACCCTTTTATGCGATTTGTGACGAGTCGGTTCGGACATGGCGGTGAGGTAGATTATCAATGGCCTTCTCCACAACTGCCGGTAATCAGCATACGCAGTAGTATGGGAGAATATCGCGGCGGTCACCGACCGTCGCCGAAAGTCGCGATTGGCCTCATCGCTGTGGGCGATATCGCGGTAGGTTTAATTTCAATTGGGGCGATAAGTTTAGGCGTGCTTTCATTCGGGGCCGTAGCGCTTGGGGTGTGGCTTGCGTTAGGGGCGGTCGCCATCAGCGGATCATTCGCCGCGGGTGCCGTGGCTGCTTCCTGGTTATCCGTAGGTGCTGTGGCTATCGGGGAGTGGGCTTTGGGTGCGGTAGCCATTGCCGAGACAGCGCTCGGGGTCGTAAGTATTGGAGAGTGGGCCTACGGCGTGGTCGCGATTGGGGCACACGGCTTCGGATTAATCCCCATTATTGGCGATTTGTTTAAGTGGTTTGGAGATTTGTTTTAGCGGTGTGCATTTCGTTATAATGGAGTGGACAGGAAAATCTGTCCATTGAACTTATACACGGATGATTCCTAAGGGTCCGTAGCGGAGGCGATAAGATGTTAGTTGTAACCAATACGATTCGCATTAAAGCAGGCTTTGGCAGTCAGGTCGCAGAACGATTCGCGCAAGCGAAAGGCGTTCAGGCGATGCCGGGTTTTGTACGGATGGAAGCATGGCTTGGACAAGGGCAAGAAGGCGAAGAAGAACTGAAAGTGTGTACAGTATGGGAGAACGAAGAGGCATTCAAGAACTGGACATCCAGTGATACCTTCCGTGAATCTCATCGCGGTGCGGGTGACAGCAAAGAATATATGCTAGGTGCTTCGCTTAATAAATATCAACTGGTGGTTAGCCATAGCGCGTAAGCTTGGCACCCATCGCAACTCAGCAGAAAGCGTGTCTTCTCGATGAAACAACATGGGGAGGGCACGCTTTTTCTTATGAGATGCCATATCGCTGGCGCAATGTGGCTGCCATCGCATGGATTTCTTCGGATGTGGGAATGATCCCGTTCGGTAGGATACGATCTGCTTCATCCCTGGATTGCTGTTCTCGGATGACTCGCTTGATCGCATCAATAAAGGCCTGCGCAGCGTGTGGACCGATGTGTGCCAGTTCCTCTAAACTTGCGGTGCTTTGCTCCTCAACGATGGGATAGTCAGGTTGTGCAGCGCCGATAGCCGCTCGTTCGTAGAATTCCCTTGCAAGCTTGGCACGCTCGCGGCCTGAGCCTTCTGCAATCACGAAAGCCTGCACGATATAAGCTTTCGCCTGCCTCCGTTGTGCAATGCCACAGAATTTACGACCCGCAATACTTAAGTCATAGTCACCAGGACAGAATGCGCCTTGAATTTCCCCTTTTTCTACAGGATATCCCGTTTCGCGCAACGCTTCGCGAATTAGAGTATACATTTGTTCGAAATCTTGATGAAAATGGCGGTCATCTCCAGCGGTTTTCGGTAAGATAAGTGAAATATTGATTACTCCGGGATCCAGCGGGACACCGGCTCCTCCCGTATTACGCACGGCTGTGGAACGACCGAGCGAAGCCAACCAATGGAGAGCTTCCTTCGCCTGGGGTAAGCGGCTGTCGCGCAGCCCTAAGACGAATGCATGTGGATGGCGCCAGAGATGGCAGATTGCGGGACCGCCTTTTCCCGTCTGCCGACACAACAGTTCATCCAGTGCAAACGGATATAAGATGTCGGTCTCGCTTAGGTCTTGGGTTCGGTCAAGCAGCAGGATGTTGCGCAGACTTGTTAAATGATGATCTTTCATAGCAGTGGTCCTCTTTTCGTTCCATATCAGTTATGTTCTATTATGGAACAGAAGACGTGATTTCCGCAAGAAACCGAGCAAGCTCTGCTTGCGCAATCTAGCTGCGGATTGGATGGCTTTGCGATGCAGGTAATATCCGCTCCGATCCCGCTTATCAATATCTTGTTGATGGAAAACCGTTAGTTGTTCTTTAACATACATTTCGGATAGTGTCATGGTGATTCCCCCTTTGCTTGAGTTCATTATCCTCTCGCCAAGCCGGCAGAAAAAGAGTATAGTTTTATCAAAATATTTCCTCTTTTAGGGTCATAAAATGGAGGGGGGAGTGACGAAAACATGCAGATGATTGAACGTTACACGGTGTTATTTGATAAATTCGGGAGCTCGGACGGCAAGGTTGGCATGACTGCGGAGGTGTCGCTCGAGCAACTCGCAGAGACGTTGTATTGTACGGTAAGGAACGTGAAGCTCATCATTCGCCGGTTGGAAGAAGAAGGGTGGATTCAATGGCAAGCCGGCCGAGGAAGGGGCAATTTGTCCCGTCTCACGTTTCTAGCTGATAAAGACAATCTGGTCCTGGAACATGCGCAGCAGCACGCGGAACGCGGTGAATATAAGCAAGCTTTTGATTTATTGCATGCCTACAGTGAAGAGACGCAGGTCAAGAGCAAGTTCATGGACTGGCTCGATACGCAGTTCGGTTACCGGACGGAGTCTTGGCAAGGGAAGAACGAGGCGGATATGCTGCGCTTTCCTGTATACCGCCCTATTAATACGCTGGACACAGGAGAGTTGGTGTACGCATTTGACTCGCACATGGCGCGGCAAATTTTCGACCGGCTTGTTCAATATGATGCGGTTCGAAGTCATTTTTCGCCGAGTATCGCGCATACCTGGGAGCATAATGAGGATGCGAGCGTCTGGACATTTTATCTTCGCAAAGGGATTCAATTCCACCATGGACGCGAATTGGTAGCCGAGGATGTTGTCTTTACGCTGGAACGATTACGGACAGGGAAGATCCAGAGCTGGATGATGCGTACGCTAGATCGGGTGGAGAAGCTTAGCGATTATGCCGTACGGATTCATTTGACCCGATCAAATTGGCTATTCCTTCGTTTCCTGTGCTCAGCATCTCTATCGATTCTGCCTTGGGATCTGGGGGGCTTGAGTGAGGAGCATTATTGGAGACTTCCGCTCGGGACGGGACCTTTCCGGATTATCGAATGGACGGAGAATCAATGTGTGCTGCAGGCGCATCATGCTTATTTTCAGGGGCGTCCGCATTTGGACGGCGTCATCATCGCTTTTATACCGGATGAGAAGGCCTGCCAACCGAAGGATACCCAATGGCCGCGATTAATGTATGGACATGACCATAAGGAGACCACCACGGATGCGGAGTGGAAACGGATTGAGTGGCTGTCACGCGGATGCAATCTGATTCATTGGAATATGCGGAAAGACGGTCCCCAGCGATCTCTCGCTTTTCGACGGGCATTAGACTTGCTGTTGGATCGGCAGCGAATGATTCAGGAATTGGGAGAGGACCGCATGTATCCGGCCCGCGGGTTTTATCCAGATGATAATACGCCCTATGAACATGATATGTTTGATCCGGATTACGCCCTAACAATGCTGCGCGAAGCTGGATATGACGGAAAACCGATTACGATCATGACGCGTAAGGTCCATGAGATAGATCTGTTGTGGCTGCAGCAGTATTTTGCTGAATTCGGCATTACGATTGAGGTTCAAATCGAGACATGGCAATCCATAAGGCACCCGGATATTTTGATGAAAGCAGACGGCATTTTAAATGAGTTCGTTCTGGCAGAAGAAGAGGTATGCTTGTTGGAAATGTATGAACAGGAAGGAGGCCTCGCGCAGGAGTTCATGCCAGGAGACTTCAATCGTTGGATTTCTTCCAGGATTGATCGGACCCTGGAATGCCAGAACGCAGCCGAACGGTGGGTGCATTTGTCTGCCATTGAGCGACGAATCCATGATGAGGGAGTGATTCTATTCCTGCTTCACAAAAATTTAAACACTCAATTCCATCAAAGCGTGCGGGGTGTGGGCATGAATTCCTTGGGCTGGATTGACTTCAAGGATGTATGGGTGGCAGCCATTTCATAGTGATATATTGAAAAGACTATCCGCACGACGGATAGTCTTTTCCATTCGTCTACCCGAATTGCTCCAGGCGGTATTTCAATTTCTGGATAAACAGCTCGGATGCCTTAGGGAAATGTCTCCCTTCCGCACGTACCCATCCCAAATGAACCGGATCCATATTCTCGATCTCCAGGTTCACCGTAACAATCTCGCCTTGCCGCACCGAAGGTTCGTTCAAGAAGGAGAAGTTGAGTCCGATGGTTGAAGCCATGCCATCTCGGACAGCTTTGACAATAGCTGAGGTATTGTTGGTATAGAAGAGCACATTGGAAGGATCGAGCTTCGACTTATACCGTTCCATGAACCCCGTGAGATAATCTTCGTTGTATAGTACAAGCCCCTCGTGCTTCAAATCATCCAACGTGACGGATTTACTTAACGCGAGCGGTGAATTGCGATTGACAGCGACAACCATACGCCCTTGAAGCAGCCGACCAATCTGCAGCCCCCCACTCTTATGTTGAAAATGCTCCGATAAGATCACAAGACCGAGATCGACTTCGTTGTGACGAACATCATCCATGATCTGCTCAATGCCTTTCTCGCTGATATCCAATTGGATGTAAGGATAGTCGCGCTTAAAATCCAGAATCGCATCCATAGCGAGCAATAAGGGACCCGGGAAGGCGGCAAGCCGCAATTCTCCATGCTGTGTGTTGGCATAGCCGGCTGCTTCTTCTCGCAATTCGTTTGCCTTAGCGACTACCTCGAATGCCTTTTTGATCAACACTTGCCCCTCAGGTGTAGGGGTTGCGCCAATACGTGAGCGTACGAATAAGGATACCCCCAACTCCGACTCTAAGTTCGAGATCGATTGACTGACAGCCGAGAGCGTTACATGCAAATTATGCGCTGCGGCCGTGAATGAACCTGTCTTGGCTACCTCAATCACACAAGTCAATTGTTCTAGCTGCATCGTGATTACCCCTTTAGAGTTCCTTAAGTATCGGTTAATAGGTTTAAATATACTTAATCATAGAGCAGGGGTAAAATAAAATCAAGCAATGAGAAACATCACTAATTTAACCAAATTGGAGGTATTTTATATGGCAACGAATAGAGTGGCAGTTATCACAGGTGGAGCGAGCGGGATTGGTCGGGAAGCATGTTTGAAATTTGCCAAAGAAGGAGATCGGGTCGTTGTAGCCGATTTCAATGAAGCGGGCGGACTAGAGACAGTTGAGCATATCAAGAGTACGGGTGGAGAAGCCGTATTTGTCAAAGTTGACGTAACGAAACAAGCAGAAGTAGAAGCATTGGTAGAGAAAGCCGTAGAAGTATACGGTCGGATCGATGTCATGTTCAACAATGCAGGAATCGGAGGCGCAGGTCCTGTGTTGACGCAAGATATGGATTTGTACCACCGGACGATTAACGTGAATCAACATGGTGTTGCTTACGGTATTATGGCCGCAGGGAACAAAATGAAAGAGCTTGGCATCCAAGGTGTCATTATCAATACCGCATCTGTATTCGGATTCCTTGCTTCACCGGGTACATTTGCTTACCATGCGACCAAAGGCGCGGTCATCATGATGAGTAAATCCGCAGCGTTGGAACTATCGCCACATCATATTCGCGTCGTCGCTGTTGCACCGGGCGCAGTGGATACACCGATTATTCAAGGGTTCAAAGACAAAGGCATGTTAGACAGTATGCGTGCCAAAGTTATCGGAGGAGAATTGACGCAACCAGAGACAGTAGCAAACACGGTTTATCTCATTTCCCTACCTGATGCGGAAGCAATCAATGGTAGTGTTGTGATGGCAGACCAAGGATATGCCTCTTTCAAATAATTCATCTGAAATTCAAAAAGACTGCCAGCATGCTGGCAGTCTTTTCGTTTATTCTATTTCTTCTTATGGCTGCCCACCGTGAATTTGTCCACGCTGTTCCAGTCTGCTTTTTTATTCACATTGCGAACTTGGTTCGTCGACTCATCATATTCGTAACCGTCTTCCAAAAAGAGCTGTTTAACTTCCAGCTTGAACTGCAAAGCACAGGTTTTGCATAAGTGACCGCGATGAATCAGCGTATCGCAGAAGTAGCAGGGGTAAGTCAAATTCTGATAATCATGAGAATAGAGCTTGCCCTCATTGATATATTTAATGATTTTGCCGACGGATACTTCCGTAGCTTTACTCAGCTCAGGGATCGTACATTTGCGATTGTTCTTCAGATATTCTGCACAACGTTCCAGCTCGGAGCGGATGAAGGTGTAGCATTCAGGGCAATATTCCGAATAGTATTTCTGGAACACCTTATCGCATCGTTTGCAATTATCAACATTGAAAGTCATGGGTTCACCTCATATCGGGTCATGCATTTTAGTATAGAGGATATCTCCTCTGAATGCGATGTATGATTTAAATCATATATCGGCATCGGGGGTAGATTTCCTAAGCTTATTGGAAAAAGTTGTAACCAAGGGGTCAAACTCAATGACGAAGGGTACATCATTTATTCACTGGATTTCGTGTCCGCAACAGGGCAAAACCCGGGGTTGAGATTGCATAAGAGCTTGGCATACGCTGGATTTTGCTCAGATAGATCGTCGAAATAACTACCGATGAGATGATTGGCCGCGACGGAGCCGTTTTGAAAGTGAAGAGAGGTCACGGACGGGACATGGCTATAGTAGTAGGTTTTCTCTCGTTTAGGCAGCTTATAGATGAATGGGGGCGCATGCGTGACGACATCGAAGAGATTGGCAATGCGGGTGCTATTCTTGACGTATTTGGGGAATACCCGAGCAAAAGCGGGATCACCGACGCGAGGCGAACCGTATGTAAAAAGGTAAGGGGATGTGAATTTCGTATTTGCGGCGATATCGATGGCACATAACGTGGCGAGCGCTGCTCCAAGACTATGCCCGGTTACAAATAAGGTTTTATCAGGGGAGAGTTTGTTGAGCCCAGCTATGATTTGATCCCTTGCCGATGAATAGATATCGGTGAATCCCCGATGCGTCAGGCAAGGCTCTTGAATATATTTGAAGGTTTTCTGTGATGCGATGGCATCTGAAATCCAATTGGTCTTGGACATGGTACCTCGAAAAGCAATGATGATTTCTTGTGATGACTCCAGCATAAACCCGAACCGCTCCCATACCCTGCTAATGGATTTCGCGCGAATGCTAGCGACTTCGGAATAATTCAACGGAACGACGAACTTGCCGTTGGGATCGTTGAATTGTGCATAGGTCTGTTCACACACAGCTGCAAGAAAAATGGCCCATTGATCTTGATAACTATTCATACCCACGTGCATCCCGCCCTTCTTCCATACACTATATTAGAAGGAGTAGGGGGTAATGCCTATATTGTGAGAAAGCGCCGATTGCATCAGCAAATCGGCCTTTTTGTCATGGGTTCACAGGGTATGTTAATAAATTACATGGAAATGTATCACATTTCGTTGTTTACACATCTACCCAATGGAAGCGCTTAAACTTTAAAATAAGAATACAGACAAGGAGGTTATTACATGGCGCAGATATCCGTCAAACCGGAGAGCGATGTTCCCATTCCAGCATCGAAGCAAGGCAATTTGTCGAGGCTCAAGAGACAATGGGACTTGCAGCTCATGGTCGTTCCCGGCATCATATTAATTCTAATTTTCAGCTATATCCCGATGTATGGCGTCTTAATGGCCTTTCAGGATTACAGTATCTTTAAGGGATTTCTACATAGTCCATGGGTGGGATTCAAACATTTTGAAATGTTCTTTAATTCACCAGAGTTCTTCAATGTCATGCGGAATACGATGGTGATTAGTTTATTGAAGCTTTGTATCGGCTTCCCAGCACCGATCATTCTGGCCTTGATGCTGAATGAAGTAAGACACATGTTCTTCAAACGTGTGATTCAGACGATCACGTATCTTCCACACTTTATGTCCTGGGTTATCGTAGCAGGAATCGTGATGTCACTGTTATCCACCGATAACGGCAGTGTCAATATTTTGCTCGAGAATTTGAATCTCGTGAATGAACCGATTAATTTCTTGTCCATTCCGAAATTATTCTGGAGCATCTTGGTGACGACGACTGTGTGGAAAGAGATAGGGTTCGGTTCGATCGTCTATATGGCAGCCATTGCAGGCATTGACCCGAGCATGTACGAAGCTGCTTCCATAGATGGCGCGAATAAATTCAAGCAAATCTATCTCATCACGCTTCCTTCCATTATGCCGGTTGTCATTATCTTTATGATTCTCGCGATCGGTAACCTGCTTAATGCGGGATTTGAAGACATTTTGCTGCTTGGTGTGAACCCCGTACTTCGAGAAGTATCGGATGTCATAGAAACTTATGTTTATCGTGTCGGTATACAGAATTCCCGATACTCATACGCCACGGCGGTTGGACTTTTCAAAGCGGTTATTAGTGTAGGTCTTCTGACAATGGCTAATTATCTCGCAAGAAAATCCGGTAACAGCTTGTGGTAAGACGAAAGACTTCATGGGAGGTGTATTCTAGTGGCACGGCTTCAACTATCTGATCGACTGATGTATATCGCAATCTATACGTTATTAACTTTACTCGCTTTCTTAACTTTCTATCCGTTCTGGAATGCGCTTGTTATATCCTTTAATAAAGGAATCGATACCTCTATGGGCGGTGTTACGTTCTGGCCAAGAAGCTTCTCGCTTGAGAACTATGAGGTTGTTTTTAAGGACAAGCGGTTGTTAAATGGGTTTGGGATTTCCGTAATGCGTACTGTGGTGGGGACCCTATTCTCTATCTTGGCAACAAGCATTCTTGCCTACGGCTTGTCCAAGCGCGAGCTCATGGGACGCAAATATTATATGGTCATCTGTATTATCACGATGTACTTTAACGGTGGGTTGATTCCCACGTTCCTATTGAATCGCAGCCTTGGACTTATCAATACGTTCTGGGTGTTCATTATTCCGGGTCTCATCAGCGTATGGAACATGATTATCTTTAGAACCTTTTTCCAAGGGCTGCCTCAGGGGCTTGAGGAATCCGCGAAGATTGACGGATGTGGGCATTGGGGGACATTCTTCCGTATTGTTATACCGCTGTCTGGTCCGGTTATTGCGACGTTATCCTTATTTACGGCGATTTATCATTGGAATGACTGGTTCCTTCCAAGTATCTATATCTCGAATGAGAAGCTTCTTCCGATTCAGACCATGTTGAAGCAAATCCTAAGTTCGAATATTATGACAGAGCAAATGTCGAATATGGATTCTGCGGCACAAGGGCAATTGGCGAAGATGCAGAGCGTAACCAGTAAATCCTTGTCCATGGCAACGATGATGGTTGCAACACTACCGATTGTAATGGTGTATCCATTCGTGCAGAAGTACTTCGTTAAGGGCGTATTGGTTGGTTCGTTAAAAGAGTAGTTGTACCTTGGTTCCTTCGTTTAGGGCATCTTGCTTTAAACATAAATACAATATTGAAAGGGGAAATAGTCAGATGAAGAAAAAAATGCTTTTGAGTGTCTTGTGCGCTTTCCTAGTTCTTTCTCTACTAGCAGCGTGCGGCGGTAAATCGGATTCTACAGAGAAGAGCACAACCGATGAAGGTACGAAGACAGAGAGTAACGCAGGCGAGGCAACAACAGCGAGTGATAAATACGAGCTGGGCAAAGAGCAATTGGATTTTACTTTCTATGGTCACTATGATTGGTACACAATGCCTACATGGGGGCAAGATCGTGCAACAGCATGGATTAAAGATAATAAAAAAGTGAATATCACAGCGATTCACTCTGGCGGTAGTGCAGCACAGAAACTAAATACGATGATTGCAACCAATGAACTTCCTGATGTCATTTGGATGGATCGCGGTTCCGATGTGGAGAAGTTGCGTGAGGCGGGCATGCTCGTTGCATTCGATGATTATCTTGATAAATATCCGAACTTGAAAACATGGTTAGATTCCAAAGGGATGAACATGCTTCGTTCCGAGGACGGCAAATTGTATCAGTTCCCGAACTGGTATACAAGCCAACCGAACGGTAATGCAGGTTATGTTGTAAACAAGAAGATCTACACAGAGCTTGGTTCGCCGAAAATTGAAACGACAGACGATTTGTACAACTACTTGAAACAAGTCAAAGAAAAATATCCGAACGTGATTCCGTTTGAGACAGGTATTGCAAAAGACGGGCAAGGTCTAGATCAATTGTATGCCGCGTTCAAAGAAGACAATAAGAGCTTCACGCGTATCCGTGCTGTACCTACAGGGGACAAGTTGACTTCCATCTTCAAGGATGAGCCGTTCCGTCAGTCGATGGTCTATTCGGCGAAATTGTTCCGTGAGAAATTAATGACGCAAGATGCGATGACCCAAACGAAAGACCAAGAGAAAGAGAAAATTATGACAGGTCGCGTAGCGATCTATGCGACAGCCAGCCCGACAGACATCGCTCAGCTTGCTCAACCTGAGCTTGCCAAAGCAGATCCAAACGGCGGTTATATCATGATTCCTCCAGTTCATGCAGAAGGAATCGATCCAGCGAAAGTATTCCCGGGTTCATTTAACCAATTAGGTTGGAACGTATCCGTTATTACCAAAGCAGCTAAAAATCCAGAAGCGATCTTCGCGTTCTTGGATTGGTACACAGGTCCAGAAGGACAAAGCGTTCAAATGTGGGGCCCTCCAGGCGAATATTGGGATGGCGTAGACACGGATGGGATTACACCTAAATTCACAGATAAATACGTTACAGATGCAGATGGTCTTGCGAAGCTTCAAGGTGAAACGGTTAACTTGATGTGGAATGGTAACACGGTATTTGATGATAAGACAAAAGCGAAATATGAAGCATCTCTTCCAGAAGAAAAACGCAGCTGGGCTACACACTGGCAAAGCACTGTGACTTGGAAGTCACAATCCGATGCAACAGAATTCGTGAATCTGGATCCAATGCCTGAGAGCGAAGAAGGTATTATTCGCCAACGTATAGAAGATATTTATCTTGAGGCGAGAGCAAAAGCATTATTCGCAAAATCCGATGCAGATGTCATTGCTGTTCTAGATAAAGCTGAAGCAGATGCACAAACAGCTGGCTTCGATAAACTTCTTGCCTTCAGAACAACGAAATGGCAAGAAAACTTAAAGAAAATGGCTGGTCAATGAGAAAAACCTCTATCCTCGGTTCTTTCGAAGATGAGCGACCGCGTTATAAGGTAGTTTTTATCGCCAAATAGAATTTTGTGTTTCGATACGTCGAAACTTTGATGAATTCTATTGTGGTAGCATATTCTTGTCCGATAATAAACGAAGGGTATACTACTATAGTATACCCTCGTTTGTATGCTAGACTCGCAGTGTGTAGACATCATTCCAAGGGGGGCTGGGGGCATGTATAAGGTTTTGTTAGCAGACGATGAAATGCTAGATTTAGAAGGTATGAAGCAATTCATCCCGTGGTCTGAGTTAGGGTTAGAAGTTGTAGATGCCGTCAGCAATGGGTTCTCCGCTTGTGAGGTCATGGAGCAACACGTCATCGATATCTTAGTAACGGATGTCAACATGCCGAACATGTCGGGCTTGGAATTGGCCCGCCTTGCGCTGGATAAGAAAAGCGATCTGCGGATCATTTTCGTGAGCGGATATCAGGACTTTCATTATGTGAAGCAGGCATTATCCCTGAAGGCCGTCAGCTATGTGCTGAAGCCGATGGATGATAATGAGCTCATATCCTCATTAACGAAGGTCAAGCAAGATCTGGATGAAGAACGGAAACGCCGGGATACCGAGGAAGCGTACATGCAGATGATCCCGATGGCGAAGAATGATTTGCTTATTCGTCTATTTGAAGGGGATTTAACATGGGATCATTCGGATAAGCTCCAGAAACTTGCCGTTTCATACGGTCTAAGTGTCCTGCAATGGCCGATTCGGATTGCCGTGTTGGAGCTGGATGATTTGGCATGGATGCTCCAGGGTGAAGGGGAGCCGTCGCAGCAAGAGATCATGAATATGTTCTTCGTTGCGATGAATGAGATTTGCAAGAAACATGGCATGCCGCATAGCTGCAAGGTATCACGCCATCGGATGGCGATCCTGATGTCCGAGTCTGCACTCGGTGCATGCATGCAAGAGATGTACGGGACGCTGGAATCCATCTTCGCACGGCGGACGATGACCATCGGAGTAGGTGAAGCGGTCTTAGGGCTAGATCAATTGCATGTGTCATACCAGCAAGCCTTAGAAGCCTTAGATGGAAAGATGTTCTTCGGTAAAGGGAAGCAGATTTATTATGAAGAGGTGCGCAAAGCGCCAGCGTTACATGACGCGAAAACATTAGATTTTCGATTGGATGCATTATTCACGGCCATGACGCATTATGAGTTGGTTCGTATCCATGATGAAATCGAAAATTTATTCCAATCCGTGAGTACGATACGTTCCAAATTAACGATTCATAATCTTACGATGTATTTGATATGGAAGCTGGATCAGCATTTGCAGACTTTGGATGAGAATATCTTCGATATGCTGGGGATGGAGCTTCACAATCTCGATATCTTGTTACAGTTCGAAACGACCTTGGATATCCGTTCGTGGCTTGTGCGAAAGGTGTACGAAATTTCCGAATTGCTTCATCAGAAGTCAACCTCGAAGAACAGCAAACTTACCCGGGAAATATTAAAGACGGTCAAAGAACGCCTTCATGAGAATATTACGTTAAAGGATATCGCGCACCAGTTTTCTTTTTCACCCAATTATTTGGGATTTCTCTTCAAAGAAGAGGTCGGAAAGACCTTCAGTGAGGTGCTCATTCAGATGCGTATGGATCAAGCGCGCGAGCTGCTGAAGGACCCATCGCTTAAGATCTATCAAATTGCCGATCAAGTGGGATATCGCTATCTTCCTTATTTTAGCCGGCAATTCCGAGAGACCTTTGGCATGACACCGATGGAGTATCGCAAAAGAGAATGTTAACGGGGGGATATATCCATGCCAATGCCTGTCCGTCCTAAAAATCCAGGCTATCTCCCGATTGGATATAAGCTTATGTTCACGTTTATGATCTTCATCATTATTCCGGTTCTGGTAATTGGCTATGTCTCGCACGCCATGTATCAAGATTCGATTCGCAAGCAGACCACGAGCAATATTCAAGGTACGCTGCTTCAAATCAAGGATAATATCGAATATAAGCTAGAGGATGTTACGCGTGTCTCCGGAATGTTGTATTATGACTATTCACTTGCCACGCAGCTGCGAAGCTATCGAGAGGGATGGGAAAGCTTCGAGCGAACTACAAAATATATTATGCCGAAATTGAACATTGCGTTGAATGCAACAGGTATGAATTTATGGATGTCGATTTTTCTGGAGAATGATACCCTTCCGGAGGTCTATAACGGTTCCTTCGACAATGAGAATCCAGATGCGCTTGAGCGCTCTTACGGATTGTATCATCTGAAGAGAATTGAAGATAAGCCTTGGTACCTGAGTTTCCCTGTGGAGAATTACGGGCATACGATGCAGTGGAAGCAAGTTGAACGGGATGGGGACTTCGATCGCATTTCGCTCTTGCGTCGGATGGTGGATAGTTTTGATCCGGTGCGGCTCAAAGAGATTGGGTTCATGCGTCTGAGCGTGCGAATTTCGGAGCTGTTCCAGAGCGCAGACTATCATAAGATTGGCGAAGGCAGTGTCATCACCATCTTGGATGAGAAAGACACCGTCATGTATCAATCCGGGGTGTTATCAAGCGAGCTGCTTCACCAGAATGAATCAGAAAGCCATTATCTAACGATTGAAGAAAATCTGAATAATCCTTCGTGGAAGTTAGTCGCCTATATTCCAACGAATATTATGGAGAAGGATTCCTTGAAGGTTCGGATGTTCGTCATCGCGGTATGTTTCCTTTGTCTGGTTGTCTTTACCTTTGCAGGTGTCTTCATCTCCCGGTATTTCTCGATTCGAATCAATAAATTTGTCTCTGTTCTGAATGCCTTTCGTGAAGGGGATCTTCATAAGCGGATATCCTATCGTGGGAAGGACGAGTTCTCACAGATTGCAACGGCGCTGAATGAGATGGGTGAGAATATCGGCGACTTGATCAAAGAGGTATACCTGACCCAGCTGCAGAAGAAGGAAGCAGAATTGGAGACGCTGCAATCGCAGATTAATCCGCATTTTCTGTACAATACCTTATCCTCGATTAATCGCTTAGCCAAATTTGGTGAAACGGAGAAAGTGCAGCAGACCGTGCTCGAATTGGCGAAATTCTATCGGCTGACCTTGAATGAAGGACGCACAATGATCCCCGTACCTACGGAGATTGAGCAGGCGAATGCGTATCTGGAGATTCAAAAAATAAAGTACGGTGATCGGATGGAAGTCATGTTCGATGTTGATCCTGACATCTGGCCGTATGAGACCATGAAGCTGGTTCTTCAACCGTTTATCGAAAATGTGATGAAGCACGCATGGTGTGCAGACCGGATCCATATTCGCATTGTGGGACAAAGAGACGGCGACGATATCCTCTTCCGCATTATTGATGACGGGATTGGCATGAAGCAAGAGCGGATTGACCAAATTTTTGATTTCGAGGGCCATGTGAATGCGGGGTACGGAATTCGAAATGTGGATCAGCGGATTAAGCTTCAATATGGCGCAGGCTACGGGGTATCCATCTATAGTAAGTTAGGGATTGGTACGTCGGTGCAAATACGTATCCCGGCGAGACGGAGAAAGTAACGTGGATCGGGATCCCTATATCACAATCGAAGAAGCCAACTGCTTGATGCAGTTGGCTTCTTCGTATTCTCTCTGAAGATGTGTTACACGGATTGGCTTGTTCCTGAGGTTTGAAGCTCTTTCATTTGTTCTGGATATCCATAAGCTCCGTGTTCACTCATATCTAGACCAATCGTCTCTTCTTCTTCCGTTACGCGAATACCGATGGTTACTTTCATGATATAAAGAACCAGATATGTTACTCCGAAGGCAAATGCCGCACATACGACAACGCCAAGCGCTTGAACGCCCAATTGCTCGAGGCCGCCGCCGTAGAAAAGACCTGCTTTACCTACACCAACTTTCGCGGCTAATTCAGGTGTTGCGAAGAATCCATTCGCAAGCGTTCCCCATACCCCTGCCGCACCGTGAGCGGACATGGCATAGATCGGATCATCCATACGAAGTCTTTCGAAGAAACGCATGCTGATGAATACCAAGATCCCCGCAACGAGACCGATCACAATGGCTGCCCAAGATTCAACGAAGGCACAGGATGCCGTGATGGCAACGAGACCTGCGAGAGCACCGTTGAGCATGACGGAGATGTCTGCTTTGCCTGTCACGAGCCATGCGATGAGCATCGCTGCCACGGCACCAGCAGCTGCGCCTAGCTGTGTGTTGATGGCTACGAAACCGAAGAAGCTTCCATCGCCAGCCGTAATGGTACTTCCTGCGTTAAATCCGAACCAACCTACCCATAGAATCATTACGCCAAGTGTTGTGAACACTTGATTGTGTCCTAAGATATTGTTAGGTTTACCATTCTTATTATATTTACCGAGACGAGGTTTTAAGAGCAGTGTAGCAGCCATAGCGGCCATAGCACCTGTTAAGTGAACAACTGTGGAACCGGCAAAGTCTTGTTTGCCGTGCGCAGCTAACCAACCGCCGCCCCAGATCCAGTGTGCGATGACAGGGTAGATCACGACCGAGAACACAATCGCAAAGATCAAGTAAGCCGACATTTTAGCACGTTCTGCGAAACCGCCGAAAGCGATAGACATGGAAATCGTTGCGAAGGCTAATTGGAAAATAAAGTTGACCGTTGGCGCAACGCTCGCTCCGTCTGGAATATCCATGACATTGAAGCCGAAGTAATCTCCCCATCCAATAAGTCCATTCCCGTGAGAGCCAAAAATGAGTGCATATCCAACGGCCCAGAATACTATCGATACAATCCCGATCGTGAAAATCGTCTTCCCTGCAATATGTCCCGCATTCTTCATTCGGGTGGATCCTGCCTCCAACATGATAAATCCGCATTGCATGAAAAGAACGAGAATTGCGCCAAGCATGGTCCATACGCCATTGATTCCTATTTCCATGTTACATAACCTCTCTCTCGTGTGATTTATATCGTGTACTAGTTCCATCGACTTACCAAAATGTAGGAAAAACTTATGACTATGTTCGTATAATAAAAAATCACAAGTGTGTTGTCAATATATCTAACATTAAAATACAAAGTATTCTCTCATTTGTGCAAATGAATCCGATGAACAACCAAAAACAACAAAAAAATTAGAATTTAACACAAATATATTAGCGAATTGCATATATAATGTTATATAATATTACATAACATCATTAAAATTGTGGACGATAAAGTAAAAAAGGCTTCACGTTCCTGTGCCGGAAAATGAAGCCTTTTTGGATGCGATGAATTATTTGTTGGTACCGTGCTGCTGTTTGCCAGGCAATTGTTTCTCAGGGCTGCCTTGTCCGTTATGCTGCTTGTTTTTACGTGCTTTCTCTTGCGTGTCATGTACTTTCTGTACAAAGTCGTGTGTATTATCCATTCTGACCCTCCTTTACAATGCATGCTCTGTTATAATGTAACCCAAATATGTGAAAATCATCTGGCGATTAGGTAAAGACTGAAGATAACCTATGGATCAGTGACGTGAAAAGGAGGAGTTGTAGGAGATGGGCAGTTGGTTATGGTATGCCTTGGGTTCTGCTGGGATGGCGGCGCTCGTATCGATTTTTGGGAAGATTGGATTGAAAGGGGTAGATCCGAACACGGCGACGACGATTCGTGCAGTTATTATGATGCTGTTCCTTCTTGGCGTACTTATGGTGCAAGGGAAGGTGACGCAAATCGGAGAAGTGTTAGCGAATCGTAAGGCCATGATCTTTATTGTATTAAGCGGTATGGCAGGGGCGATGTCATGGCTATTTTATTTTGTTGCGATCCAAAAGGGGGATGTCGCCAAGGTTGCGCCAATCGATAAGTTGAGTGTGGTGCTCGCTGTGGTTTTTGCAATCGTCTTTTTGGGAGAAAAGCTATCGCTCTGGGGCGGTATTGGTGTAGGTCTTATTGCAATTGGTGTTCTGATTACGGCTTTTGCTTCATAAAAGATAGTATAGAAAAAAGTTGTTGACACTCCAGTTATGTATAGGTAATATAAAAATGTAAGTAAGTTTATTAATGTAACAAATTAAAATATAGTACATAACTATGGGAGGTTATTCACATGTCAAATTCGAAATGGGCAGTAGACGTAGCACACAGCAGTATTGATTTTACAATCAAGCATATGATGATCGCGAAGGTTAAAGGTTCTTTCCACACCTTTGAGGCGCAAATTGTTGCGGATCCGGAGGATCTTACAACCGCCAAAATTAATTTTAATGTAGATTTGGGTAGTGTGGATACGCGCAATAATGATCGTGATAACCATTTACGTTCTGCCGATTTCTTTGATATTGCGAATAATCCGACCTTGAATTTCGAATCCAGCCAGATTATTAAAGTATCGGATGATGAGTACGATGTCACAGGGGCTGTGACGCTACATGGCGTAACCCGCTTTGAGACGTTCCGTGCTTCATTCGAAGGCGCAGGTAAAGATCCATGGGGCAATACGAAAGTTGGTTTTAGCGCGACAGGCGCGTTGAAACGCAGTGATTATGGTCTAACATACAATGCAGTTCTAGAGACCGGCGGCGTATTGATTGGGGACGAAGTGAAGGTCTTTATTGAAATTGAAGCTGCAGAACAAGCTTAATCACATGATGTACAGCGGCGGTTCGGGGATTCCCGGACTGCCGTTTTTTGTTTTTGCGGAGATTCCCCCTATAATAAGGGTATTATCCGTTAGGGGACAGGAGTATTGTGAACATGTCATCAAATGTAGATGTTGCGGAAGCAGAACAATTTATTGGGACTTGCTATCTAGAGTGGGGAAGAACAGAGGAAGAGGCTTTAGCTCGGATTGAAGAAGTGAGACATGCTATTCGCGAGCATGGATATTATGAACAAACGCTTGAGGAGCTGACTTATGGGGCGAAGCTGGCTTGGCGTAATAGTAATCGCTGCATTGGGCGGTTATTCTGGGATACGCTGACCGTATTGGATGCTCGCGACTTGCGGACGGAGGAAGAGGTTGCTGAAGCGCTGTTCCAGCATGTGGAGACGGCGACGAACGGCGGCAAAATCCGGCCTACGATAACGGTGTTCAAGGCCGAGCATGCGCCGGGGGATACTATCCGTATTTTCAATCATCAATTGATCCGATATGCAGGCTATGAGACCGAGCATGGGGTCATAGGTGATCCGCATTCGGTTCCATTCACGAAGATGTGCCAGAAGTTAGGCTGGACAGGGGACGGTGGACACTTTGATATCCTGCCGATCGTGATTCAGATCGGGGAGCGTGTACCACGTTATTTTGAGATTCCGAAGTCTCTCGTGCTGGAGGTACCCATTACACATCCGGAGAACGCGGCGTTTGAGGATTTGCATTTACAGTGGTATGCCGTGCCAGCCGTATCGGATATGCGTCTCGACATCGGCGGGATGAACTATCCTGCGGCACCATTCAATGGTTGGTATATGGGGACGGAGATCGGAGCACGGAATTTTGCGGATACCGAACGGTACAATATGCTGCCGAAGGTGGCGTCTATCCTTGGATTGGATACGAGCAGTGAGTCGTCATTATGGCGGGATCGGGCGCTCGTTGAATTGAATGTTGCGGTATTGCATTCGTTTAAGGAAAAGGGCGTGTCCATCGTTGATCATCATACGGCTGCACAGCAATTTATGCGATTTGAAGCGAATGAAGCCAAGGCAGAGCGACCGGTAACGGGGAATTGGACCTGGTTGATTCCGCCAGTTTCGCCGGCTACGACGCATATTTTTCATAAACCTTACAACAATACCATCATAAAGCCGAACTTTTTCTATCAGAAAGCACCGGTCTTTGCCGAAGATGGCGGGGAGTAGGGATGATGATCAGACGATTTTTAGACTTGGTAGAGATCAAGACCAAAGTAGCAAGTATGATTCCTTTTCTGATGGGAACGGTCTATGCTATCTTCCATTTTCATACGTTCAACGGGTATCACTGGTTATTGATGCTCGTGTCTTTGTTAAGCTTCGATATGGCTACGACGGCGATTAACAATTACTATGACTTTAAAAAAGCGGTTCGTACCCATGGTTATGGCTATGAGACACATAATGCGGTTGTACGATACGGTATGAAAGAACGTTCGGTTGTATTGCTGATTGCTGTATTGCTCTTCCTAGCTATTGGGGCAGGCATCATGCTCGTATTCGAGACGGGGCTCCTCATTTTCTTGCTTGGGGGGTTATCGTTCTGTGTGGGGATTCTGTATTCCTTCGGGCCGATTCCGATCTCCCGCATGCCGCTTGGAGAGCTGTTCTCCGGTTTATTTATGGGGTTCGTCATTATTTTTATATCGACATATATTCATGTGCCAGGGGATCAATTGGTGTCATTGACGATAGACAGTAATCTATTCGTGCATCTCGATATTCAGCTCGTCGAAGTGTTGTTGGTCTTCGGGGTTTCGATTCCAGCCATCCTTGCCATTGCGAATATCATGCTTGCGAATAACATCTGTGATGTTGAAGACGATATGGAGAACCGGCGGTATACACTGCCCGTCTATATCGGGAAGCCGAATGCACTTCTTCTGTATCGGTATATTTATTATGCGGCGTATTTGGACATTTTCGTGCTATTTTATCTTCGAGTACATCCGGTACTGCTGCTCTTGCTGCTCTGTACACTGATTCCCGTGCATCGGAACATCAAGCGGTTCGAATCACTGCAGACCAAGAAAGACACGTTCATCTTAGCCGTTCGTAATTTTGTGCTTATCAATGTCGCGCGTATCCTAGTGCTGACGCTTGCAGCCATCTGGAGTTGAATCTTGCCGTGTCGGGATGGAATCCATTACACTGAAGTCAATAGATTTGACGGAAGGTAGTTGAACGCCTTGAGTAACCGATCGAAGCAGCAGCAAAACGTTGGGATTTTTGCGCATGTGGATGCGGGAAAAACAACAACGACGGAACATATATTGTATGAGAGCGGGCGGATTCGGTCGCTAGGCAGCGTGGATTCGGGTACAGCATTGACGGATTCGATGGATATTGAGAGAGAACGGGGCATTTCGGTGCGGGCGGCGATGACGTCTTTTAAGTGGAAAGGCCAAGCGGTGAATCTCGTGGATACACCAGGGCATGTCGATTTTCTGTCTGAAGTGGAACGTTCCTTGCGCGTGATGGACGGCGCTGTATTGATTATTTCGGCAGTCGAAGGCGTACAAGCCCAGACGGAAGTCATCTGGAACGCCCTTCGCAAGCTGCGCATCCCGACCCTTATTTTCGTGAATAAAATGGATCGGATTGGTGCGAATGTGGAGGCCGTGATGGAGGGAATTCATAAATATTTATCCCCGGATATCGTTCCTTTTCAAGCGTCTATCGGTATCGAACATGATTTCCAAGGAGCAGAAGATTTATGGGCGAACGGGGACGAGTCGTTATACGAATCGCTCGCAGAGCGGAATGAGGAACTTCTCCAGCGTTATTTAAATGGCGAGACTGTCGACCCAATCGATTGGAAGCAGCATGCAGTCGATATGATAAAGCGTGCTGAAATTTTTCCGCTTTTCTTCGGTGCAGCAGGCAAGGGTATCGGCGTAACCGCGGTCATGGATGCGATGGTTGAATATCTGCCTGCAGCGCACGGTGATGCGGAAGCTCCACTGTCAGGGATTGTGTTCAAAATCGAACGCGACAAAACGATGGGGCGCATGGCATATGTGCGTTTATATGAAGGGTCTATGCGAAACCGAGATGTGATCTATAATCATACGCAGCAGTTGGCGGAGAAAATAACCCAAATTCGTAAAGTGGATGGCGGGCGATCGGAAGATATCGGCGTGCTGCAAGCTGGGGATATTGCCGCCGTCTGCGGGATGACACAGGTTCGGATTGGCGATGTGTTAGGGCAGCCGGATGCCATTCCGGATGAAGCACGGCTTGCCGTGCCGCTGTTGACGGTTCAAGCGCATTGGGTGAACGAAGCAGAATATCCGAAAGTTGTTCAGGCCATGCAAGAGCTGTCAGACGAGGATCCGCTGCTGGATGTGCAGTGGATGCAAGATGAGCGGGAGCTTCATGTCAAAGTGATGGGTCCGATCCAGCTTGAGATTCTAACGAATCTGCTTGCCAATCGATACGGATTGCAGGTGAAATTCGGACAACCTTCTGTCATTTATAAAGAAACGCCGGCACAAGCTGGAGAAGGGTTCATTGCTTATACCATGCCGAAGCCGTGTTGGGCGATTCTCCGCTTCTGGATCGAGCCTGGTCCACGGGGCAGCGGTCTGCATTATGAGGCGGACGTTCGAACCGAGAAGCTGCTGCTCCAGTATCAGAACGAAGTGGCTCGCAGGGTTCCTGAGGCACTACAGCAAGGGTTATATGGCTGGGAAGTCGTGGATTTGAAGGTGAAGCTGATCGAAGGCGAACATCATGTGTGGCATACACATCCGCTTGATTTTGCCGTTGCTACGCCCATGGGCATTATGGATGGACTATCGAATGTAGGTACGCAATTGTTGGAGCCTATATTGCAATTCCGCATGGTTGTCCCAGAGGAGTTCGGCGGACGTGTGATGAATGATCTTATTCTCATGCGAGGAACCTTTGAACCGCCAAGCCTGCATGGAGACCGAATGGTCATCGAGGGTCGCGTACCCGTTGCTACATCACTGGATTACCCGATGGAGCTCGGTTCATTAACGAAGGGCCGGGGCACGATTGCAACCTTTTTCGATGGGTATGAGGTTTGCCCACCCGATGTGAAGGCAGAGCGTCAACGCCGAGGTGTGAATCCGCTGGATCAGTCGAAGTATATTCTCAGTGTGAGAAAAGCGCTGCAAGGGTAATGCGACTAAACAAGAATATACATGCAGTATACATTTTTTAAATGTGTCTATTTTATGAAAATCGAGACAACTTAACCCTATGAGCTAATCGAACAAATTGGTAATATTCATCATAAATTATTTGTAAATCCAAGGCTATACGAGGGATGTGGAGAATCTGCTAGAGCAGATTCTCTTTTTTGTGTATTTTTATACAGTGTTATAAAAGGAGGTTGCTTCCTTGCATATATTCTGCAATGTGCTATAATTCTCCCTAGTCGTTGATAGTGATTCTCATTATCACAAAATGTGGTGCGTAAGAAATAGACCACAATCTCTCTACTCAAAGGATGCGTCATGAAAAAGAGATATTTGATTATTGCCCTTATCGTATTATCTATTCTATCTATTTTTGTCGGTGTAAGGGATTTGAAGCCGTCCGATTTGTTGCATCTCACAGAGGACCAAGCGCAAATCTTGTTCGTCAGTCGGATACCGCGTCTGATCAGTATCATTATCGCTGGCGTCAGCATGAGTATTTGCGGTCTGATTATGCAGCAGCTTACACGCAATAAATTCGTATCTCCTACAACGGCAGGGACGATGGATTCTGCCCGGCTGGGCATTCTGGTTGCGCTCATGCTGTTTACAACGGCAAGTCCTTTGCTGAAGATGGGTGTCGCTTTCGTATTCGCTTTGCTAGGCACATTCGTATTCATGCGTATTTTAGAGAAAATCAAATTTAAAGATACGATATTCATCCCGCTTGTCGGGTTGATGTTCGGTAATATTATAACGTCGATTTCTACGTTTTTTGCTTACAAGTATGATCTCATTCAGAACATGTCCTCCTGGCTGCTCGGGGATTTCTCTATGATTCTGAAAGGAAAATACGAGTTGATGTATATTACGGTCCCGTTGGTGATCGTGGCCTACCTCTATGCGAGTAAATTTACCGTGGCGGGGATGGGAGAGGATTTCTCCCGTAATCTGGGGATGAACTACAGACGAGTGGTTAACATCGGGCTTGTTCTCGTAGCATTAATGACGTCTTCAGTGATTTTGACCGTCGGTGTTATTCCTTTCTTAGGGTTAATTATTCCGAACTTGGTCTCGATGTATCGGGGCGATCATCTGAAGCACAGCCTTTTCCACACCGCCGTGTTAGGCGCCGTATTCGTGCTCTTCTGCGACATATTGGGTCGGATTGTCATTTATCCTTACGAAATTCCAATCAGCCTGACGGTAGGCATACTGGGAAGTATTATTTTCGTTTACTTACTGATGAGGAGAAAGGCATATGAGTAATCGCGCTAAACTAGGTTCTCTGTTCGGGCTAGCCCTGATATTAATAGCGACATACATGCTGATTCAAGCTGGAGGCAATTGGGATTATGTGCTGCCGCGGCGCGGGATGAAGATTTTCGCCATGATACTGACAGGCGGGGCGATTGCCTTCGCAACGGTGGTATTCCAGACGATAACGAACAATCGGATTCTGACGCCGAGTATTATCGGGTTAGATGCTTTATATATGCTCATTCAGACGATTGTCATCTTTATTTTCGGTTCGTCCAGCCTGTTCATTCGGAATGGGAATATCAATTTTATTATTTGCTTGGGGTTAATGATTGTCTTCTCTGCGATCCTCTTTAAGGTGATGTTCCGCGGGGAAGGTCGCAATATCTATTTTCTGCTGCTGATCGGTCTGATCTTCGGCACATTATTCCAGAGTCTGGCTTCGTTCATGCAGGTGCTGATTGATCCGAATGAATTTCAGATTGTTCAGGACAAAATGTTCGCAAGTTTCAATAACATGAAGACGAATCTTCTAATGATATCGCTCGTGTGTTTTATCTTGGTGGCTGTATACCTGGCGAAATATATGAAATACCTAGACGTCCTGTCCCTTGGGAGAGATCAAGCGATTAATCTAGGGGTTCCTTATGACCGGGTTGTCAAAAGACTGCTGACTATCGTGGCGATTCTGATCTCGATTTCAACCGCGTTAATCGGTCCCATTACGTTCTTAGGTTTGCTTGTAGCCAATGTCGCTTATGAGTTCCTTCGTACGTATCAGCACAAAACGTTGATTCTGGGCTCCACGCTCATTAGTATCGTCGCTTTAGTCGGCGGGCAATTGATTGTTGAACGCGTATTTACCTTCTCGACCACACTTAGCGTCATTATTAATTTTATTGGTGGCGTGTACTTTATCTATCTACTGCTAAGGGAGAATAAGTCATGATCGAAGTGAAGAATGTATCCAAAACTTATGGCGCGAAGTATGTGGTGGAGGACGTCTCCGTCTCTATTCAGAAGGGTAAAATTACGTCCTTCATTGGTGCCAACGGCGCAGGGAAAAGTACATTAATCTCGATGATTACCCGACTAATCTCGAAGGATACAGGTCAAGTGCTGATCGATGGGAAGGAAATTGGACAATGGAAAAGCAATGATCTCGCTAAGAAAATTTCCATTCTGAAGCAATCCAACCATACGAGTCTTCGTCTAACCATTCGAGAACTGGTGTCATTCGGCCGATTCCCTTATTCCCAAGGCAGGTTAACCCCTGAAGATTGGACCTTTGTGGATGAAGCGATTGCCTACATGGAGCTCACCGATATACAGGACAAATATTTGGATCAACTGAGCGGTGGTCAGAAGCAGCGTGCCTATATCGCAATGGTTATCGCGCAGAATACCGACTATGTGCTGCTCGATGAGCCGCTGAATAATTTGGACATGAAGCACTCGGTTCAGATTATGAAGATCTTGAGAAGATTGGTCGATGAGTTAGGCAAGACGGTGGTCATTGTTATCCATGATATCAACTTTGCCTCCTGTTATTCCGACTACATTGTAGCTTTGAAAGATGGGAAGATCGTACGCGAAGGGGCGACAGCCGAGATTATCGATCATCATGTGCTTCAAGAGGTCTATGGGATGGATATTCGGATTGAGGAGATTAACAATCATAAGATTTGCGTCTATTTCGCGTAAAAGGGATTAAGTTCGACGGTTAACAGCTGGACTGTCGATTTAATATATAAAAAAATTAAGAGGTGGTAGGAAAATGAAAAAAGCATTACTTTTTCTTGTGTTTGCAATGGTAATCACCGTAGTTGCAGCTTGCGGCTCTAAAAATACATCAACGGATTCCGAAGTGTCTGCGGGCACTGAAACAACGCAAGATGCGAAGGGAATTACAGTTAAACATCAATTGGGTGAAACGGTTGTACCGAAAAACCCGTCGAAAGTCGTTGTATTTGATTATGGCACATTGGACTCTTTAGATAAATTAGGTGTGGATGTTCTAGCGGTATCCAAAGATAGCTTGCCAGGTTACTTAGAGAAATTTAAAGATGCTAAATACGAAAATGCCGGTGGACTTAAAGAGCCGGACTTCGAGAAGATAAATAGCTTGAAACCGGATTTGATCATTATTTCAGGGCGCCAACAAGATTCTTATGAAGAGTTGAGCAAAATTGCACCGACGATTCACCTAGGTGTCGATACAAAGCGTTATATGGAGTCTTTTAAAGAGAATGCTGAGATATTAGGGAAAATATTTGGTAAAGAAGATGCAGTAAAAGAAGAACTAGCGAAAGTAGACGAGACGATTGCTACGGTTAGTGAGAAGGCGAAATCTAGCGGCAAGAAAGCGCTCATTGTCCTCGCGAATGAAGGCAAAGTTAGTGCATATGGTGCAGGTGGCCGATTCGGATTAATTCATGATGTATTAGGATTTGAACAATCCGATAGCAACATCGAAGTGTCTACACATGGTAAAAGCATTTCTTTCGAGTATATTGTTGAGAAAAATCCAGATTATCTATTTGTTGTAGACCGTGGTGCAATGTCCGGGGGATCAGGTGATTCTTCCGCGAAGCAAGTCGTAGAAAATGATCTTGTGAAAAATACCAACGCGTTCAAAGACGGTAAAATCGTATACTTGGATCCAGATTACTGGTATTTATCCGGCGGCGGATTAACTTCCGTTCCTGCCATGGTTGACGAAGTATCCAAAAGCTTGTAATTGCATATAGAAAAGCCGTTACGGCGAGAGTTTCTCGCGCGTAGCGGCTTTTTTGTGCGTAAAACGATCCATTTCCTCATAAGATGTATTGAATTGGAGGGAGATGGCATGAATCGAACGGATCGACGGATGGCGATCGTGCAACAACTGCAGCAGCAAGGTATGATGCGGGCAGAGGATATAGCTGCGCTATTCGCAACAAGTGTGAGAACGATATATCGCGATGCATTAGCCCTGAGTAAAGCGGGTATTCCGATTTATGGGTCCCCAGGACGGGGATATTCGCTTGCAGCAGAGGAGTTCTTGGCGCCTGTCAGCTTTACAGGAGAGGAAGCGATGGCCCTACTGCTCGGGAGTGATTGGATTGAAGAGCAATTAGATCATGGGTACCGTGCAGCAGCGCAGAAGCTTCGTTCCAAGGTAGAGGCGGTATTGCCCCTTAATATGAAGCGAAAAGTAAACCGGCAGCGCGCAGGGCTGCGGCTTGCAGCATTATCCCACGCGCAAGAAGAGCGGGAGACCGATACGTTAAGTGTCTTGCGCAGCGCGATTGTAACGGAGACGGCGATTCAATTTCGCTATGATCGGCTAACGCCATATGACGACGGAAGCTCGGAAAGCGTACGCTCTGTTGATCCGTATGGTCTGGTGTTTGCTTCGGGCGCATGGAGTGTGATTGGACATTGCCATTTGCGTCAGGACATCCGCCAGTTCCGGGTGGAGCGTATTTCGGATTTGGAGCGTGAGGCACGGACGTTCCAGCGGCCTGCAGACTTCCAACTCCGTAGATACAAGTCCGCCAGAGGGCGTTCTGTCTTAATACAAGTGCTTTTTCAACAGGCTGCGGCAAAGAAAGTAAAGGACAATCCCGGACCTGATGTAACGGGGATGACAGAAACGGACGAAGGGCTGCTCGTGACCCTTCATGTGAGACAAGTTGAAGATGCCATTCCATGGTTATTGGGTTGGGGGACGCAAGCCGAGGTGCTCGAACCGCAGTCCCTACGAGCGGAGTTGGCTCAAGTGGCGAAAGCTTTGACGAAGGTGTATGTCAAGACGGAGGAGATGGAGGAGATGGAAAGAACTGAATAATCATCCGCAGGCAGGATTCTATCTCTCTTTTCAAGAAGTAACTGTTATCAAGGATGAAGAAGGTCGTGATAGCAGGTGCTTATTTCAATCATTGCAGCGATGGATCAGAATAGAGTGATCGGGAGAAATAATGATATTCCATGGAGATTGCCGAAGGAATGGCAATATGTGAAAGCGACGACATGGGGACATCCGATTATCATGGGACGGCGAAATTTCGAATCCATCGGAAGGCCTTTGCCCGGTCGAAGGAATATCATTCTAACGAGAGATCAAGGGTATACAGCAGTGGGGTGCGAAGTTGTTCATACCGTTGAAGATGTGTATGTACGTTGTAAAGGCGAAGAAGAGGTCTTCATCTTTGGCGGGGAACAGATCTATAGGTTGTTTTTGCCCTATGTTTAAGAAAATGTATATAACCAAAATTCACGCGATGTTCGATGGAGATACTTTTTTTCCGGAAATCGTTGATGAGGAATGGTGTGAGATTTCGGCTGAACAAGGCATTTAAGATGATGACAATCCTTACACGTATTTTTTTCACGTCTATGAGAAAATACAATAAAATCGAAAACAAAGTAATTCATGACAAAACCGTCCATTCTTGGACGGTTAGCGTGTCGATAAAGTCCAGAGGACTTTTCGGCACTTTGTTTTTTTGGTGGATCTTCTTCTCATAGAAGAAAAATCGATTTAAAACGGTCTATAACAATGATGAAGATGAATGAAGTTTGCTATGTTGTTTAAAATCCTCCAGTACAGGTGGGGAAAAAGTGTTTCTGGTGGTGCTATATTGGATAAATCCACTAACTTCGCCGTTTTCAGTACGATTTCGCACTCTATACTGGATAAATCCAATAGAATGTGCTGAAAATACCTCTAAAATGCTGATTTTCCCCCTCTATATTGGAAACGTCCAGTATAGGTGTGCGTTTTAGTGTTGGTAGTGAAGCTATGTTGGATAAATCCAGGATAGGTCCGCGAAAAGGGATAATGGTGTAGCTTTGCTGGAAAATCCATTTTAGGTCCACGAATTAATGTTTGTGGAAAAGCTATATTGGATGATCCTATAACTTTAACGGATTTGCATATATTTGATGAACAAAGCTCATTCGGATGTGAAAAATCGAGGAAGACTTGCTTGTTTAGGGTGAAGGTTCTTTTTTACGTACCCCCCAAAAAACGAGGGTTCCTCGACAACTTGACCGTCCATTCTTGGACGGTTTTTGATCTATTCATATGAGCTTAGCGGACACGGGATTTCGTTAATTTGAATTGTCCGACGAGATGCTGCAGCAGGATGGATGGTAATGGCCAAATGCGCTGTGCAGCAGCTAAATTTTGCGATGCTTGACATTCATTTTAAATGTAACTATAATGGTTACAGGTTAACAAATACGAATAATTTTTTGATACACATAAAAGGAGGAAATATATTATGAAAATCGCAGTTGTAGGTGCAACAGGTAAAGCAGGCAGCCGTATCGTAAAAGAGGCATTAGACAGAGGTCATGACGTAGCAGCAATCGTTCGCGATGCTTCCAAAGTAACGACTGACGTGAAAGTCATCGAGAAAGAAGTATTTGTTCTTACAGCAACTGAATTGCAATCATTCGATGTTGTCGTCAATGCATTCGGGGCAGCACCGGGACAAGAGCATTTGCATGTCGAAGCAGGACGCGTATTGATCGATGCGTTAAAAGGTTCAAGCACACGTTTGATCGTGGTTGGCGGTGCAGGCAGCTTGTATGTGGATGAAGCCAAAACATTGCAAGTGTTCAATACACCGAATTTCCCTGAAGCCTACTTGGCAACAGCGAAGAATCAAGGTAAGAACCTAGAGGACTTACAAGCAACGACGGACTTGAACTGGACATTCTTGAGTCCATCTGCGATGTTCGCAATTGGGGAGAGAACAGGCAAGTTCCAAACCGGTAAAGATAACCTGCTTGTCAACTCGAAAGGCGAAAGTTATGTTAGCTATGAAGACTACGCAATCGCGCTTGTTGACGAAATTGAGAAGCCGCAACACATAAAAGAGCGTTTTACCGTTGTATCTGAATCCTAATTCGGGTTATAGTAGAGATATGATTCACCCCCCAAAGGCTAGAGGGATCTTCGGAACCTTCTAGTCTTTTTGCTGTGCAGCCCGAATTCGGTCCAAAGTTGTACGTCTTCTCCGCTCGAGCGGCTAGAACGCATGAATACGGCGCCTGCTTCTGCTACAGATACAGAACTCACCGTTCACTATCATCAGTATGCCTTTCGCTTCATTGTAACCAAGTTCGATGCGCATATTCCTGCACAACTGCATTTGCCGCTCCCGATCTAATGGATTATGCTTAAAGGGATCACAATGAGATACGAGGTGGAACTATTTGTAGTACATTGTTAACACTAGAGAAACGTCACATTCCAACAGCATCACGTGTATTGGCCCAAGCGTTCATGGAGGATCCGATGTACAGGCACATTTTGCCGGATGAATCCGTAAGGCTCAGGGCGCTGGAGATTTTTTTTCAACGTTATATTGAAATGCTGGAGCCGTATTCGGATTTGTATACGACGTCAGAGCAATATGAGGCCGTTGCGCTGGTATTCCGATCGAACGCGATGGCGGATACCTTATGGGCGAAAGTGAAGTATATGAAGCAAATCATCGTAGCTATCATCAAGGCATCTTCGATAAGCCGCCTTATTGGCATTCGCGGGTATGTAAGAGGCGTTTCGATTCTTCGCAGCATGAGCTCATCTTGGTTATCAATGCTGGGGGATCGGCCCTACCTGCATTTGGATATGCTCGTTGTACAGCAACGCTATCGAGGCAAAGGATACGTGTCGAAGATTATGGAGCCCTTACTTGCCGAATGCCGTGCGAACGATACCGTCTGTACGCTGGAGACACAGACACCAAGTAATCTTCCTATGTATAAACATTATCATTTCCGTACGGTGAACGTTATTCCATTGCCGAATAGCTTGTTAGAGCAATATTGTATGGTCTATACGCCTACAGATACAGATACGGATTTTTATAGCGAAAGTCGAACTGAGGGAGAGCCGTGAGAGCGGGCTCCTTTTTTATTTTGGGTAATCGGAAATAGTGTGGAAAGAGGGTTTAAAAGTACCCTCTTCTATAACTTTAGTCAGTGTGGAAAAAGCAGCACCATAGATTTCTTCGTATACCCATTCATAGCCAGCTTGTGTTCCACGACCGACATGATTCATTGTCTTAATTAATCGATTCAGGGACTCTGTATATGCGTTTGTATTGTTCAAGTTCTATTATTAAAAATCATCAACCTTTTTTCGTACCTTCCTTCGAAACTTAAAGCCGAAGCTATTGGTATACACCTCATTTTTTGCCAATAGTTTATATGCGTCAAGTAGGGTTGAAGTTCGCATTACAATGTAGATACCAATTGCAATCAATCCAATACAGACTGGGTAATAAGGCACTAAAAATTCGGAAGTAATAAACTTTCTTTCTATTCCAAAGGCTAAGAGTCCCGCAGCAAATAAACAGAAACCTACTAAATTAATAACAACATATCTTTTTTTTATATCTTCGTATCTTACGGTCAACCCTTTAAGGTATTTTTCATCAAACAGCAAAGACTCTGTCTTTAGTACTTTATATTGATCTTCTTCCAAAAATGATGCTGACACAAACATCCCAATTCCGAATGTAGCAAAAAGGATGGTTGGGATAATATATATCGCTGGATCTTGTTTAAATATGAAGTAGGGGATAAAGGATAAAGCAATCAGGAAAAATCCTAATGCCATATACTTAGAAACCTTATGTGCAGACAATAAATATCCTTCTGCCATTTCTTTACTAACATAATATCCTGCGTCCTTATCATTGCTCGGTTCAACAGAATCCTTTAACAGATAATCCATCGAAACTCCAAAAATATTTCCAATCATAAGAAGTTTTTCTGTTTCCGGATATCCTTGACCAGTTTCCCATTTACTAATTGCCTGTCTTGTCGTGTTTATTTTTTCGGCTAAAGCCTCTTGAGAAAGTCCCTTTTCTTTTCTTAATTGAAAAAGTTTTTCACCAAATGTCATATGTATGAACTCCTTTAATTGCTAACTATAGTATGGTAATATCACCTGCTTAAAGATGGACGCTGAGTAATATGTCTCTTATTTATTGTAATAAATTCTTATTTGTATTGTTACACATCCATGTCCCTTGTTGCCACATGCAAAAATTAAAATTTCATCACTTCCACACTATTTTACTTTTTATTATTTTTTCTAAGTTGAGATGCACCGTATACAATTGCAAAAAGGACGAAGCCAATAAAAACGAATATATTCGTCAGTGGATCGCTAATTCTGGGTATTGAATTCTGAAGCACTTTTAAAAGAACTAATAATCCTATGGCAAAAATAACTCCGGCAAATGTTACTCTTTTCATTATTTCTTTCCTCCCGTAATTTCTGAATATCAATTCGATTGTTAATACTTCTTCTCTCCTGGATTTCGTTTAAACGAAGTACATGTAAATATATCGACATTCATCAAATGTCATTTTTATAAATCCCCTTTCTTATTACTATCTATATTTTAGGAAAACATTGCTCTCGGTTCTACCATATGGGAGATACACTTTGTCAACTTAAGGTTGCAATGATGTTATACAGTGTATTTTGTATAAAAATTACCCGTCCAGCTTATATCTTGAACTCACAGGAGAAATTCATTGTAATCATCAATTTTCCACTCCTCATTCATTTTTTTCTATTACATGCATTCTTCACCCTCCTCTAAAATAAATATTTCTCCAATCGGCATATCAAACTTTTTGGAGAGTCACCGACGTCCTACTCCTATAAGGCATTGGAAAGCTCATACAGCATCCATACATATTAGAGGAGGAATTTCATCATGAATGTTAAATTTCCATTATCGAACAAAATAGCTACCGTCGGTCTAGTCAGCGCGATGCTTGTTGCGAGCGGCAGTTCCGTATATGCGGCGACGCCTCCAGCTCACGCAACAGCACCAGTGGCAAGTCAATCGGCACAAGAGAAAATAGCGAAAGTCAATATACAAGGGAAGTCGTTAAATTATAACTCGAGCCTGGTCCATGTGAAGGCGCAAATTCCTGTGATCAAAGGTCTTCTGGACACACGTTATCAAGCTGAAATGAACGATATTATCGAACGCCATGCGATGAAAGATATCGAAGGACTTAAAGTAGCGGCAAGAGAAGGGACTGCCAAAGCGAAAAAAGCGGGCTATACCTTTCATAAATACGAGTTGGTGATTGGATATGACGTCAAGATGAACAAAGACGGCGTGCTTTCCTTTACGGTAACAACCTACGCCAGCACCTATAATCAAGTGACGCGCGTGGATACGTACGCTGTGAATAACCAGAAAGAAGCTTCCCGTGTGACGCTTCAGGATCTGTACGGCGTTGATTACAAGGCGGTTATCAATCGTTCAATCAACGAACAAATCGCTAAGATGCCTGAAGGAACGTACGATTTCCAAGGGATCTCAGATGAACAATCGTTCTATGTAAAGGATGGCCAAGCTGTCATCGTATTCCAGAAGTATGAAATTGCACCGGGGTCCGCAGGAGTTCAAGAGTTCAAAATCCCTTTGAAGTCGACATCCAGCCCAATGGTCCAAAGCAAGGCTTTGAACGAAGACTCGAAATTCATGACTGTAAAAGCTCAAATTCCTGTTGTAAAAGGCCTTCAGGACACGCGATATCAAGCTGAAATGAACGACATTATCGAGCGTCATGCGATGAAAGATATGGAGGGGCTCCAACAAGAGGCGAAAGAGCAATATAGGAAGGCACAGAAAGAGGGATTTCCATTCCACAAATATGAGTTAATGATCAACTACGATGTGAAATCGGAGCAAAACGGTCTATTATCCTTCACGGTTACGACGTATCGCAGTAATGATCGATACACACGCGTAGATACTTATACAGTCAAAAATGAGAAAGAGGCATCTCGTGTGACGCTTCAGGATCTATTTGGAAAAGATTATAAGACAGTCATCAACGCGGCGATTAACGAGCAAATCGTGAAGATGCCTGAGGAATCCTACGATTTCCAAGGGATCTCGGATGAACAATCATTCTATGTGGGGAATGGCCAAGTCGTCATCGTGTTCCAAAAATATGAGATTGCACCGGGGTCCGCGGGTATCCCTGAATTCAAAGTGCCGATGAAAAACCAAGTTTAAGGCGCTTTAACGGGGAGTTATCACTTCAAAGGACCATCCTAAATGTTGTGACAAGAGATGCGTTTCGGCGCATCTTTTTGTATTGGCCAAGTAGGTCTAGTGACATAAATAAAGCCGCCTCCTAATAAGGTTTATTGTATTACTGACAGCCTCACACGCTGAAGCGATTTATACGGGAAGGTTGTATTCATACAGATGGAAAGGGTGAGATATCGGCTTCGGATGGGAGGGAGTTATGAAGAACAAAGGTTTACTGTACGCGATTGCAACCCTCTTGTTGATCATCGCCGTCGGCGAATTTTTTCTACGATGGGTTTGGACAGAAAGATGGCCTGAGATCGAACGCATCGTACGATGGACGATGCTCGGTATAGGCATCCTATGGATCGCTGCATGGATCCGCAGCTTACGGCTCTCGAGAAGCTACAGATTGGCCGACGTTTCACATACCACGACCAAGCGCGCCCTGAACAATGCAGGAACGGTTAGCCATACCTCTACTCCTGCTTTGTCGCATCACAACACGAGGAGATCTCCAATGCGAACAACGAACGCCAATGAACCTCTCGCAACGTCATCACTCCCTTCCACGATGCCGGCAGTTTATTCCCCTTCTATCATTCCAGGTTACGCGCAGCACATCGGAGCTCGTAAGGAGCAGCAGGATGCATTCGGCTTCTCCCCCTTCGATGATCCTCATGCCATTCAACGACACGGTGTATTGGCTGTGCTTGCGGATGGAATAGGGGGACTCGCGATGGGGAGAGAGGCGGGTCAACTCGCCGTTGAAACCATGCGCCTGATCTATGAGGCGAAGATGCCTGAGGATGATGTTATGCCAGCGCTCATCGTCGGCATTCAACAAGCGAACTTGGAGGTTTACCAGCTGGCGAAGCAGCACGATTTACAGGGTAGCGTAGGGACGACGCTGGCAGCTGCAGTGATCCAAGACCACCAGCTATACTGGGTGTCCGCAGGAGATAGCCGCATTTATCTCTATCGTCATCATGTACTGACTCAATTAACGACAGACCATGTGTATGCGACCCAACTCAATCAATGGGTCACATCCGGTCACATTACTGAAGAGCAGGCAGTGTCCCATCCGGATCGGCATCGCCTCACTAGTTATTTAGGGCTGCCCGAAGTCGTCGATATCGATTTCAATTACACCCCGTTACCCATTCAACAAGGGGACTTGGTGCTCTTATGCAGCGACGGGTTCTATCAAGGATTAACGGAAAACATGCTGCGAGCCGCACCGAGCCTGGCTCCGCAATGTATCGCTGAATGGCTGATAGAGCAGATTCTTGCCGAGGCTAAACCGCATCAAGATAATGCAACCGTAGCCATTCTAGCTTGCCCGTAGGGTGGAGGAGGAATGGATCGAACAAAACCGCCCTACAAGAAGCACGAATCATGGGTGCTTCTGTAGGGCGGTTTTTTATGAACATATGACACCAGAGACTCGAATTTAAATTTTGAACCGACTGACCATCTCTTGAAGATCATTGGACATCGTGCTCAGGGATTCGGAAGCGGATAAGATTTCTTTCATGGAATGGTGTTGATCGCCAGCCGCCCGTGATACCTCATTTAATTTATTCGAAGAGTTCTTCATAATAACCGCCATCTCGGCCATGGAAGCAGAGACTTCTTGCGTTCCGGCGGAAATCTGCTCGGTAACGGCAGACACCTCTTGAATTTGATCATTCACATGCTGCACCGATTTCTGGATGACCCCGAAGGTAACCCCTGTTTTTTCGACTTGGGTGACGCTTAGGCTCACTTCGGACAATCCGTTGTTCATGGATGCAGCAGCTTCCGTAATGGCTTGCAGGGTATCTTGAATATGGCTGGAAATATGGTTGGTTGCTGTTGTGGTCTGTTCCGCCAACTTGCGGACTTCTGCGGCTACAACGGAGAAACCTCGGCCGTGTTCACCTGCTCTTGCAGCCTCGATGGACGCATTCAACGCTAACAGATTCGTCTGTCCTGCAATTTCTGATATCAACTGCACCGTCTGCTGAATCGCATGGGACTTGGTTTCCAAGGAACGAACAATGGCTGCCGTGTCTTCAACGGATTGGCTCATTTTGATCATTTGCGAAATGGCATGCTGGATATCTTGGCTGCCGGCGGATACTTCCTGAACAACGTTCAGCGCGGTATCCGCTACCGTAGAGGCTGATATGGCAATGGTCTGTACACCTGTCGCCATTTCTTCCATAGCCACGGTCGTTTCCTCAGAACCTTGAACCTGAACTTCAGACCCGCGCACGACAACATCGACGGATTTGACGATATGCTCCGAAGCTTGCGTAGAGTCATTGGCAATGGCCGTGAGCTCTTCGGACGAAGCCGCTACATGTTCGGTGGACTGGGTGATTTTGCGGATGATGTCGGTAAAGGAATCCAGCATGCTGTTAATGCTTTCTTTGACTCTTTCAAGCTCGTCCTTCCCTTTGACTTTCAACCGTCCTGTCAAATCCCCTTGCGAAACTAGGGTCATCATCCGTGAGATGTCTAAGATGGATCTTGTCATGAAAGAAGCGACATAGATCGCAATCACGGAGATGAGAATGAGTGAAGCAATCATAAGAATGACGGCTTTGTTCTGGATTTGTTGAACCGTCTTAAAAACTTCATTTGCTGGTGCGGTAACGATCAGCTTCCAATTACTCGATTCCACTTTCGTAAAGGATGCGGATTTGGATTCACTTTGTTCCGAATAGGATACAGTGCCTTGATCCTTGGTGAATACAGTGTTTTGGAACGCTTCAATTTTACCCGGCAGGGCGAACTCTTTATAGTTCCTTCCTACTTTTTTGTCATCCGGATGAGCGATGTAAAATCCATCAGCGGAGAGAAGATATGCGTAGCCCGATTCGCCGATTTTGATGTTCTCAATGAGCTGGAGAAGCTCGCTCGCATCAACCTCCGGTTGAATCGCTCCGACAAATTCACCTTGTTCATTGAGGATCGGTATATCCAGGAAGATGGAATATTTTTGCGTGAATGTATTTAACGTAATATTTGAAATATAGAGTTTTTTGCTCGTCATGACTTGCTTAATGTTATCGAATTTGGATCCGTCATGTACATTTCCTTCGGTATCGCTTAACATGCCGGCTTTATCGACGAAGGTGATGACACTCACATCGGGGTCACTCTGTTCCATCACTTTGAGAATGGAGAGAATATTTGCGGCTTGGCCGGTCTGGAAAGCGGGATTCTTCTTCATGATTTCTTCCGCAGACTTAATTTTCTCAGAGAGCCACGAGTTAACGAAATCGGCACCGATTTTAGCGGATAATGCTTGTTCTTCAGCTGTTTTTTTCTTCAATGCGGACGTAGACTGTGACGTCAGAATGAAGGTCAATACGAGCATGGGAACGAGGGAGATCAGTAAAAAGATGGCGATGAATTTGACTTTTAAAGCATTAAGCTTGCTAGCCCATGTTTTGAGGTTTTTTTTCATTGTTGTCTGCTCCTTTGTATGCTTCTGTCTGCACTAATTCATTGTGTTGTTTTCTAAATATCGGTAATTATTCGACAAAACTGAAGACTAACTTTTTTAGAGCAAATCTGATAAGATGGTTGAATTGCAGGAGAACGTTTTCAGTGAAGGAGGATATTCGATGAGGGTTTTTGCAATTGCTTCATACTCTCTCTATTTTTTGGCAGGGCTGGTCATTACGACCATCGGTTCGGTCATGCCACAGTTGCTTGCGCATTATGATCAATCCTATACCGTTGGTGGACAGATGGTGTTTATTAGTGCTGTCGGTTTCATTGCCGGGGTGCCTATATCCGCGTTGTTGATGAAGTGGCTGAAGAAGGAGAAATACGTTATTGCGCTAGCTGCGCTTGTGATCGCAATCGCTCAGCTATCGATTTGGACGCTGCCTTCATTTGGCTGGGTGGTTGTGTTGAATTTCTTGAATAGTATGGGGGCTGCAGCTATTGAATGTATCGTTGCAACCTTAATGATGGAAGTTTTCGTGGGGCGGCGTGCCGTCGTCATGAGTTATTTGGAGGTCTGGTTCGGCGTGGGTGCATTATGTATGCCGTTGATCGCCAGCGTGCTGATCGCGAACGATATCTGGCGCTTCGCGTTCTTTATTACGGGTTGCTTGGGCATCGTCATGACGGTCATTTGGCGATTCATTTCGTTCTCCAAAGAAGGGGTGGACGTGTCTGAATCTCTGGATGCCAGTATTGAAGCGCCGCCGACGTTTAGTTCCCGACGTCTGAAGCATCTGGTGCTCTTTGCGTTTGTGTTCTTGATCTTTATGTACTGCGGGATTGAAGGAAGCCTGAATAACTTCCTGTCGTCCATGTTCATCACCCATTTGGGCGAGACACCTTATCGCGCATCGCTGAGTATTGGCATGTATTGGGTTGCGATGGTCGTTGGCCGAGCCGCGACAGGTTGGATTATCCGAAAAGTGAATTATGCGCAGTATTTGCTGTGGAGTATGCTCGGAACCTTAGCGGCTCTCGTAGTGTTCGCCCTATGGAAAGAAGCGATCGTGGGTTATGTCCTCGTGATGCTGATGGGCTTAACCATGTCAGGTGTCTATTCGATTACGATGGTGTATGCCAATCATACCTTCCCAGGTATGGCGAGACTTGTGACGAGTCTTGTTACCGCATTTGCCGGCTTTGGGGCAGCGGTATTTCCGGCGCTGGTGGGTTATGCGATGGATCATTTCGGAACGACGTCGGCGTTATGGTTCGTATCGGGCTTTGCCGCGTTGTATTTGGTCGTATTGCTGTCGATTGGCGGGTTCTATCGGAAGCAGAGCAGTGTAATGGTTGCAGTTAAGGGTTGAACAATTTCAATTCTGTAACTATAATAGTTACATGTGTGAAAATTACGTTCTGGAGTGTGCATCATGAAAAGTGGAATGAGTGAGCGGCTTGCGGTGCAAACCCCCGTAGGAGCCGCGAAATTGTGGATGATTCTGTTGTTAGGCAGCTTATCGGCGTTCGCACCGTTAACGATTGATATGTATTTACCGGCATTGCCGGAGTTGGCGCAGGATTTTGGATCTAGCACCTCTTTTGCGCAAATGAGCCTCACGGCTTGCATGTTCGGGATATCCTTTGGGCAATTGCTCATTGGACCGTTAAGTGATTTATGGGGTCGACGGACGCCATTATTGTTGGGGTTGGTTGTTTATGCGATCGCTTCAGTGGTGTGTGTCATGGCGCCATCCATTGAATCGTTCATCGTCCTTCGCTTCGTGCAAGGGATGGGCGGTGCAGCCGGAATCGTGATTTCACGGGCTGTTGTGCGGGACATGTACTCTGGTTCCGAGATGACGAAGTTCTCGGCCATGCTCGCGCTCGTGAATGGCGTGGCCCCGGTCCTCGCTCCCATTGTAGGCGGGCAGCTGCTTAAGGTTACTTCCTGGCGCGGTGTGTTCATCGTATTGTGTGCCATTGGCGTTCTGATGTTCCTCAGCGTTCTGCTTGGACTACGAGATACGTTGCCCCCGAACAACCGGTTGAAGGGCGGGATCACGAGTACGTTCCGGGCATTTGGCTCCTTATTCCGTGACCGTGTATTTATGGGGTATGCTTTGTCCCAAGGATTTGTGACGGGCGCGATGTTCGCTTATATCTCCGGGTCGCCGTTCGTGCTTCAAGAAATATATGGCGTAACGCCGCAGACCTTCAGTTTAATCTTCGCGATTAACGGCGTCGGCATCATTATAGCGAGTCAGATCGCAGGCCGATTGGCAGGGCGCGTGAGTGAAACGAAATTGTTGATTTATGGACTAGGTCAATCCTGTGTCGCGGGTATCCTTCTATTTATCATGATCATGCTGGATCTGGGGTTATACGGTATTCTTATTCCTTTATTCTTCGTTGTGTCGAGTGTTGGTATTGTCTCCACCGCAAGCTTTACGCTTGCTATGGCGAATCAAGGGAAATCTGCAGGAAGCGCCTCAGCATTGATTGGGCTCATGTCTACCGTCTTCGGGGGCTTCATGGCGCCATTGGTTGGGATTGCGGGCAGCAAGACGGCCGTACCGATGGGAATTATTATCGTTGTTCTCGAAATCTTGGCCGTATTATGTTATGTCGTGATGGTGCGCGGAGCACGGTCAGTCAAGGCATTGCAATCCTAAGGAAATATCAAAAACCGTGCTGCTCATCGTTGCAGCACGGTTTTTATATGGACAAGTTTAGTGGCGATCCACTTTGTTGAGTCCCATTTGGACCAAGCGCCGTGTCATGTAGCCGCCGATGGTACCTATATCCTTGGTCGTCATTTTACCGTAATAGCCATCTGCAGGAAGGGCGATGCCTAACTCTTGAGCGATTTCATATTTTAACTGTGCCAGTGCCATTTGTGCTTGCGGAACCAGGTTGCGATTCGATGCCATGCGATGTACCCACCTTTACGTGAATTTATGGATAGTTTCCCTAAGATTGGATGGAATATACGAATTTGTTTGAAAAAGCATGATCCTCAGTAGAACACTTGTAGTAACAAGTTAAACTATGGTTGTGGGATATTCTTGATCGAAGGCGATGCGACATGGGACAATGGGAGAAAGAAACGTATAAGACGGTAAATCCATAAACCTTAGGAGGATGACCAAATGACGAAGCCACAATGCACTTGCTCGGTGAAACGGAGTGCTGTCCCGCAAGATTCCGTGACATCTGCATCGCGTGAAGTCACAGCGCCACAAGAACAAGTCTTAATGAAGACATCTACGATGCAGCAGACACATAGAACGGCAAAAGGATTCGATCCGTCCGGGATGATTCGCTTGGCCGGCGGCGAGTTCCTGATGGGAACGAATGATACCGAGGGCTTCGAGGCGGACGGAGAGGGACCTATCCATGCCGTCACGCTGGACCCATTCTATATCGATGCGTGTACGGTCTCGAACGCGCAATTCCAGACTTTCGTGCAGGACACGGGGTATAAGACAGAAGCAGAGCAATTTGGGTGGTCATTTGTTTTTCACTTGCTTGTATCGGAAGAAGTGAAGCAAGAAGTGGAGACCGTCGCCCAGGCTGTACCTTGGTGGCTCAAGGTAGACGGGGCTTACTGGGCGAAGCCGGAGGGACGAGATAGTTCCATTGATGATCGGCTAGACCATCCGGTCGTACATATCTCATGGCATGATGCGCAGGCGTATTGCCAGTGGGCAGGGAAACGGCTCCCGACCGAAGCCGAATGGGAATACGCGGCTCGCGGCGGGCTTGTGCAACGGCGGTATCCATGGGGGGATACGCTGCTGATGGATGGTGAACATCGCTGCAATATTTGGCAAGGGGCATTTCCCCGCGTTAATCATGCATCGGACGGCTATCTAGGTACAGCACCGGTTCGGGCCTACCAACCCAATGGATATGGATTATATAACATGTCAGGTAACATTTGGGAGTGGTGTGCAGATGTGTTCAGTCCGGTGGCATATCAACAAGGTCCCTTCGTCAACCCGAAAGGTCCGACGAAGGGAGATACACGTGTCATTCGCGGTGGCTCTTATTTATGTCACAAATCCTACTGCAATCGGTACCGCGTCGCGGCTCGATCATCCAATACACCAGATAGCTCGACAGGACATATGGGTTTCCGCTGCGCGGCAGATGCGTAGCAGTTACGAGGGGGATGTAGAGATCCATTGAACCTCTTCAGGTGAAGGTATCTTGGATAAATCTAAGATACATCGGATGTTGAGGTGAGGAATTCAGTCTCCATACGATTCAAGCAATCGATTCAGCTCGGTTAACGTGTGCAGGGCATGCTCGATGAGATTCGGGATGTCTTCCATTTGGTTCTCGTTGATTTTGCGGTGGAAGCGCAGTTCAATCTTGTTCAGATAATGCATCGGCTCTTCTCCATAGATAAAGCTTATGGTTTGCGTAGGCTTCACGGAAGGTTCCCAGATGCGCTGGAGGATATCATCGATCTGTGGGCATTCCGAATCCACGTCGCGAATCGGCATGTTGAAGCATAAACGCAAGGTACAAGCCGGATCCTCCCCGGGATATTCCAGAATTTCCGCGGCTAAATCTTGCAGCGAAGCATCAAGGCGGAACTCGACGGAGACGTCCTCCATTCCGACACGGTGGAAGCAGAGTGCGAACTCGCGAGCCATGACGGACATGTCGATCCGATCGATGCGATTCGTAATATGAATAATTTCATCGAGATTATCGAGATCGTAGATTTGATTTTCGATTGCGACCTTTAAGTTTTCAAAGACAGTAGGATCGAACATGATAGGTGTTCCTCGCTTTGCTTAGGGAATGGTTATATTCTTCTTATTTTAGTACAGAAGGAAGACATATTGTATCTCCAATTGGTACATATTAATCGTGTTGCTCCAGAGTAATTCTTGATGAAATGATACCTAGGAGTTCATGATCGAAGGAGGAATTGTAAATGACCACTTCCAAAGCTCGCCGTGAAAATGCCGACAAAATCCGTAAGCAAACACCACATGCTCATGGAAAGATCAAATCTTTTAAGGAATATGCGGAGCAATAACGAAGAAAAGGCATCCTTCAGAGGGTGCCTTTCTTGCATGTAAATATGAAGGAAGTCATTCCAACGGTGGTTGTTCAAACCAATTTACATATCCAAGATTTAGGAGTATCGTAATTGATGAGGGTTTACGGTTAATGTAGATGTTGAATTCGATTTCGAACAATTAAGGAGGAGATAATGAAGTTCTTACAACCTTACATACGCAAGCATTGGAAAATGTTCTGTATTGCCGTATTGTTCCTGACGTTTGAGGCGATATGCGATCTGCTGCAGCCAACCATATTATCCAAAATTATCGATGTCGGCGTGGCGCAGAATCAAATGGATTATGTCCTTCGCATGGGCGGTCTCATGTTGCTAATCACCTTGTTCGGCGCTATATCTGCTTCGCTGCGAAGCATTATTGCGAGTAAAGTATCCCAGAAATTCGCAGCCGAACTCCGCGTGGATCTGTTCCGCAAAATTCAAAGCTTATCCTTTGAAAACATTGATCAATTTGAACGCGCTTCCCTCATCACACGGCTGACGAATGACGTGACACAGGTGCAGAACTTCGTGAACGGGCTGATGCGTATTTTCGTGAAAGCGCCGTTAATTTGTATCGGGAGTCTTATTATGGCGGTACGTCTGAACATGCAGTTATCTGTCGTGCTGATCGTTGTCGTCCCGCTTGTCGCCATATTCATCCTTTTAAATATGAAAATCGGGTTCCCGTTTTTTGTTCGAGTGCAACAGGCATTGGATCGTGTGAACTTGGTGATGCGAGAGTATTTATCCGGTGTCAGGGTCGTGAAGGCTTTTAACCGATTTGATGTCGAGGTCGAGAAATTTGATCAAGCGAATCAAGAGTTTCGGGCAAGATCGACGACCGCGATGCGTGTCATGTCCGTCATTAGTCCCCAAATCGCGCTCGTTGTAAACCTTGGAATTATCGCGGTGCTCTGGATTGGCGGCTGGCGTGTAGATCAAGGTCAGATGCAGGTCGGGCATATCATTGCCTTCATTAACTACATGACGCAAATATTATTTTCATTAATGATGATTTCGATGATTTTCAATATGTTCGTGCGTGCCAGAGCTTCAGCAGAGCGCATTGATGAAGTATTCATGCAGCACAATACGATGACTTGGTCAGAGACTACCAAGACAGCCACTACGGCGAAAGGTCGTGTAGATTTCGAGAATGTGTCCTTTGCTTACGCAGGGACATCCGGAGATCCTGTCTTGAAAAGCTTGACGTTCTCATGTTTGCCAGGTCAGACGATAGGTATCATTGGCTCAACAGGAGCAGGGAAAAGCAGCTTAATCCATCTGATCCCGCGGTTCTATGATACGACATCGGGAACGGTGAGGGTGAACGGCGAAGATGTCAGACAATGGGATCCGAAGAAGCTGCGGGAGAAAATTGCGATTGTTCCGCAAAAAACAGTGCTTTTCTCTGGATCCGTTCTGCAGAATATTCGCTACGGGAAAGAGGATGCGACCCCGCAAGAGGTGGAGGATGCCGCCAAAATAGCGGAAGCGCATTCGTTCATTATGGCTTCGCCGGAAGGATATGAATCGCGCATCGGGCAAGGCGGCGTCAACTTCTCGGGCGGGCAGAAGCAGCGGTTATCCATTGCGCGGGCCTTAGTCCGTCAACCTGAAATTCTAATTCTGGATGATTGTACGAGTGCCGTGGACGTGGCGACGGAAGCGAACATTAAAGCAGCATTGAAAACATACGCTTCGGGTCTGACCTGCTTGCTCATTGCGCAACGAATCACTTCTGTCATGGATGCAGATCGTATCCTTGTCTTGGATGATGGTGAAATTGTGGGTATGGGTACGCATGAAGAATTGATGTTGAATTGTACCGTATATCAGGAAATATTCCAATCCCAATTGGGAAAGGAGATGGATAAGCATGTCGCAGGACGGTAAGAACCCAGGCTCGAACGAGCGGCCGCAAGTACCTGCTATGGACGCATCGGCTAGACCGGGTCCAGGCTTCGGTCACCGCGGGGGAAGAGCGCCTGTGGTGAAGCCCAAAAATTTCAAAGCTACGCTGCGCAGGTTATGGCAATACGTGGGTACCGAGCGAATGTGGTTGGCAACGATTTTCTTGTTCATCGTCGTGGATGCGGTTCTGATGTTGTTCTCCCCTTATTTGATTGGGAAATCGATAGATGCGATGTCCACGGGGCAGGCTGTGGATTTTCATTTGTTAGAGATTTTCATTATTGTGCTGACGGTTGCATATCTCTTGGATGCCGTGCTTACGCTGCTGCAAGGCTGGTTCATGGCGAGCGTCTCGCAACGTATTGTGATGAAGTTAAGGAAGTCATTGTTCGGTAAGCTGCAGAAGCTTCCAGTTGCGTATTTCGACCGTCAATCGCACGGGGATGTGATGAGTCGGTTATCCAATGATATTGATAATGTCAGTAACACGATATCGCAATCTACCATACAGCTCATGTCGGGTGTAATTACAATTACTGGCTCGCTCGTCATGATGTTGGTCTTGAGTCCATGGCTCACGTTAGCCACTTTGATTACCGTCCCTCTTGTCTTTTTCTTAACGCGGACCATTGCTCGCAGAACGAGCGTCCTGTTCAAGGATCAGCAGATTCAGCTTGGGAGGCTGAACGGGCAAGTGGAAGAGACGATCTCCGGCATTCAAGTGGTAAAGGCCTTCAATCATGAAGATCAAGCGATTGCCGAGTTCGAAGCGGTCAATCAGCGTCTATACGATGTTGGGTTAAAGGCACAGATTTGGTCTGGTTTTTTGATGCCGATTATGAACGTGATCAATAACTTAGGTTTTGCTGCGGTGGCCATTGTCGGCGGCATTCTAGCGATCAAAGGGATGATTACCGTGGGGGTTATTGCTGGATTCTTAAGCTATTCTCGGCAATTCGTCCGTCCATTAAATGATTTAGCGAATGTATTTAACGTCTTGCAGTCAGGCGTCGCAGGTGCGGAACGGGTCTTCGAAGTGATGGATGAACCGGAAGAGCCAGATGATCAACCCGGGGCCGTCGAGCTGAAGAATCCGAAAGGGAATGTAGTCTTCGAGAATGTGAGCTTTGGATATCGACCGGATGTACCGATCTTGAAGCATGTAAGCTTCGATGCGAAGGAAGGCACAAGTACAGCTCTAGTAGGACCGACAGGAGCAGGGAAGACAACGGTCGTCAACTTGGTGACAAGGTTCTATGATGTGACAGGCGGCAGAATTCTGATCGATGGTCGGGATATTCGGGAATATACGAGAGACAGCCTGCGCAGATGCTTCGGCATCGTATTGCAGGATACGTATTTATTCTCCGGTACTATTAAGGAGAATATCATGTATGGCAAACCGGACGCGACAGAGGCGGAAGTGAAAGCCGCTGCCAAGATGGCGAATGCCGATTTGTTCATTCAACGGCTGCCGAAGAAGTATGACACCATGCTGTCAGAGAACGGCGGCAATCTGAGTCAAGGACAACGTCAACTTCTTGCCATTGCACGGGTTATTCTTGCGAAGCCTTCGATTCTCATTCTAGATGAGGCGACAAGCAGCATTGATACGCGAACAGAATTGCATATTCAAGACGCATTGCTGAATATTATGCAGGGTCGAACAAGCTTTATTATTGCGCACCGCTTAAATACCATCCGGGATGCGGATACGATCATGGTGGTGGATCAAGGCGAGATCGTGGAGAGCGGCGGGCATGATCAATTGCTTCAGCAAGAGGGTGTGTATTACCGCATGTTCTATAATCAGTTCAAAAACTTAGAAGAAAAGCTATCGTGAATCGCGTCTGCTAAAGTTTACGTAATCTGTATAAATGCGCGTCTTCTGCAGGGTCCATTTGCCAATCCGCTGACTCAGCATGTAATATAATGCTTATTGAGTTCGGTTGTTATTAAAGGGGGAGAGGACTTGGCACTTGGACCACGGGTATTAAAGACGGGGATTGCGGTAACGTTGGCCTTATATCTAAGCATGCTGCTTGAATTTAAGACGCCGGTCATCGCAGCTGTGGCAGCGATCTTCGCCATGCAACCTTCCATTTATCGATCATGGCGATATTTTCTGGATCAACTACAGACGAATACATTAGGCGCGGCGATTGCGCTGCTAGCTGGGATGGCATTTCCAGCCGACCCGTTAACCGCGGGAATTACATGTATTGTGGTCATTATGATTTGTCTCAAGATGAAGATGGGCGAGACGATCGGTCTGACGCTTGTAACGGTTATTGCGGTGATGGAGGCTTCTGGACAATGGGATTTTGCTTTAAGTCGTTTTTTTCAGACCCTAACAGGGATCGGATCTGCGTTTGTGATTAATATTGTATTTTTTCCGCCGAAACCGGATGTGCAGTTCTTGAAGCAGATGGACTCGGTCTTCCAACGGTTATCCTTATTGCTTCGTACAGCGATTTCCGACGAGATCAAAGAAAGCTCATTCCGTACGGAACAACATACATTATTGTCTGATATGCAATCCTTGCAGGATAAATTTAAGTTATTTGAAGAAGAGACGAAGAAGATCAAGCGGGCGAAGTATCGGAGATCACGGCAAATCGTAGTCTATAAGCAAATGCTGAACACCTTACTTAAAGGGTATGAGGTGCTTGAATCGATCGAGAACCATTACTTTCAGTCGCCTCGCTCGGAGGAAACGAAGCAGATGTTCGATGAACATCTCGAGCTGCTAACGAAAGGACATGAACATGTTCTTTTGAAGCTTGAAGACAAAGTGAAGCCGGACAGCGGACATATGGATCCCATTGAGATGGAAAATGAGAAATTCCTGCACGACGCGATGCAGAGCACGATGCAATCGGAAGAAGGGGAACGTCGATTGTCCATCGTGGCAGCGGCATGTTATGAATATGGATTTCAAATCGTGCGTTTGGATCGGCTCTCCGGTCATGTTGAATTTGATGAAAAGCCGCAAGGTTAACGGGCTATGCATAGGAAAACGGTTGTTGCTCACGATGAGCGGCAGCCCTTTTTTTATGTGGCGTGAAATTTAATGGCATTTTAAGGATGACTTAACGCCTAGCTCAGGATGACGGGCTAAGATGATATCTATGGAAAGGAGGAACCTCAATACACATAAGCCTAAACCGAAAGGATGATTTCGTACATGAATAAGATGAAAATTAAAGCACTGGCAGCAAGTACATTGGCTTTGGCCCTTACTATAGGTGGAGGCGTCTATGCATCCCAAGCAAACGCCGCATCAGCGACACCGGGCGTTACACAGACGAAAGCGATAGCGAAATTTACGCAAGGCAAATCCAGATCTGGCGGAGGCTTACTGAAGCAATCCGAACAACTAGAGAGTCTGCTAGGCTTAACGCGTGAGGAATTGAAAGAAGCGCTGACATCCGGGACGAGCTTGGCAGACCTTGCGAAGCAAAAGGGCGTGGACGTTCAGAAGATCATCGACCTTCAAGTGAGCAGCATGACAACCCGGATCGACAAAGAACTTGCAGCAGGATCAATAACGCAAGCAAAGTATGATGAAGCCAAGGCAAGATTAACCGAAGTGGCTACGAAAATGGTCAATGCTGATTTTGGCGGCAGGGGTAAAGAAGGATTAAAGGAAGATCTGAAAGCGAATCATGGCAAAGGATTCATGAAAGCCTCTGAGGAAGTAGCTTCATTACTAGGCGTGACGCAGGAGGAATTGAAGTCATCGCTTAAGTCAGGCCAATCTTTAGCTGCGATTGCTGAGAAGCAAGGGGTTGATGTTCAAAAGGTCATCGATCTGCAGGTAAACACAGCCAAAGCGAAGCTCAACCAACAACTAACGGATGGCAAGCTGACGCAAGCCGAATATGACAACCGGGCAGCAGCGCTTACGAACTTCGTGACGAAATATGTTAAAGGGGAGTTCTCAGGCAAAGAGCTGCATAAAGAGCAGAAGGAAGCTCGAGCTGCTGCACAAGCTGTACCTGCAGAAGAAACGACCATAGCTGAAGAACAATAACAGGCATGCACGAGTAAATTTATGTAAATAGATGAAGGACAGACGGCCGTTCCGGGTGAAATCCCGTGAGCGGTCGTTTTTATTTTGCGGAGCATGATTTAATTCAAAGCAATGCGATTTTATCGCAATTCAGGCTTGATTTCAGGAATTGTGTGACGAAACCTCGAAAGTTAGGAGGTAACTGTCAATCTTTTCTCCTTAATGTGATATAAATCACATTGTAAACAGATCGTACGTGGCAGAATTCATACAGGGTCCTTGATGGGGTTACGAATGATACCATCAAGGATTGAAATATGAAACTGGAGAGGTGAATATCGATGGATCCGGTGTTATTGTCACGTATTCAATTTGCATCGACGACAATTTTTCACTTTATCTTCGTACCATTGTCCATTGGTCTTGCGCTAATTATTGCAATCATGCAGACCATGTATCTTGTCAAAGGGAAAGAAGAATACAAAAAAATGGCGAAGTTCTGGGGAAAATTATTCCTAATTAACTTTGCGGTAGGGGTTGTAACCGGGATATTGCAGGAGTTCCAATTCGGAATGAACTGGTCCGATTACTCAAGATTCGTCGGTGACGTCTTTGGGGCGCCGCTCGCGATTGAAGCTTTATTAGCTTTCTTTCTGGAATCTACGTTTATCGGGTTATGGATTTTCGGATGGGATCGGTTGAATAAACGGGTTCACTTGCTTTGTATCTGGTTGGTGGCGTTCGGAACCGCGATGTCGGCATTCTGGATCTTGCTAGCCAACTCGTTCATGCAGCATCCTGTCGGCTTCAGTATTACGAATGGTCGGGCAGAAATGAATGACTTCTGGGCGCTTGTTACGAACGGACAGTTGCTTGTCGAGTTTCCTCATACGGTTTTGGGTGCTTTCGCCACAGGTGCTTTTTTAATTACGGGTATTAGTGCTTATAAATTGTTGAAACGTCAAGATGTTCAATTTTTCAAAAAATCATTTCAAATCGCTATTATTGTGAGCCTCGTATCGTCCATTGGGACAGCGTTATGGGGACATCAACAGGCGCAATATTTGGTTCATACGCAACCGATGAAGATGGCTGCAAGCGAAGGCTTGTGGGGCAAAAGCGGTGATCCTGCAGCATGGACGGTGTTTGCGACAATTGATCCAGCGAAGCAGGAGAACGGATATGAGTTCCAAATTCCGTATTTGCTAAGTTTCTTGTCTTATAGTAAATTTTCAGGTGAAGTAAAAGGGATGTTAGAACTTCAAGCTGAGTATGAAAATACGTACGGCCCAGGGAATTACATTCCGCCTGTACGCACGACGTTCTGGAGCTTCCGCATCATGGTTGCTGCTGGTTCATTGATGATTTTATTAGGTCTATACGGCGTGTATTTGATGGCTCGCAAAAAAATGGATCAACCGAATACATGGTACTGGCGTCTGATGCTGTGGAGTATTGCCTTACCATTCATTGGGAATACAGCGGGTTGGGTTATGACGGAGTTTGGTCGACAACCTTGGACGGTATTCGGGCTCATGCGTACGGAGGACAGTATCTCGCCAAGTGTTAGTGCGGGGCAAATTCTCTTCTCTGTCATTGCGTTCAGTCTCATCTATCTCATCCTTGCTATTGTGATGGCTTTCTTATTTATTCGTGTTATCAAAAAAGGTCCATACGATACGGGTGTAAAAGAACGCCATTCGCAAGATCCATTCGATAAGGAGGAGTCAGTTCATGATCTCACTTAATGAGCTTTGGTTTATTCTTGTTGCAGTGTTGTTCGTCGGATTTTTCTTCCTTGAAGGTTTCGATTTCGGTGTAGGCATGTCGACGAAATTTCTAGCTAGAACGGACGGAGAACGTCGCGTGTTAATTAACTCCATCGGTCCTTTCTGGGATGCGAATGAGGTGTGGCTGATTACAGCGGGCGGCGCGATGTTCGCGGCTTTCCCGAACTGGTATGCGACACTGTTCAGCGGCTATTATACACCACTTGTCTTCTTGCTGTTAGCGTTGATCGGACGCGGGGTTGCTTTTGAATTCCGCGGCAAGGTGAAGAATGAAGTATGGAAGAAGACGTGGGATTGGGTTATTTTTATCGGCAGCATCCTACCTCCATTATTATTGGGCGTTGTATTCGCAGGACTGCTGAAAGGTTTGCCAATTGATGCTAAAATGGAAATGAACGCAGGTTTGTTCGATATGATCAATGGATATACGCTTGTTGGCGGGATTACGGTCGTTGTATTATGTCTTGTCCATGGGTTGATGTTTACAACCTTGCGTACCGTGGGAGACTTGCAAGTAAGAGCACGTAAATTGGCGCGCGTGATGATGGTGCCTTTGGCGATATTGCTAGCGGTCTTCGGGATGATGACGTATTTCATGACGGATGTGTTCGAGGTTCGCGGTACGATTCTTACCGTGCTTGCAGTTATTGGGTTAATCGCGTTCTTGCTTGCTGGGTTCTTTATGGCTCGCAAGAGAGATGGTTGGGCATTCGGTATGACAGGTGCGGTTATTATTCTTGCGATTGGTTCCGCATTTGTCGGCTTGTTCCCGCGGGTGATGATCAGCTCGATTGATCAAGCGTTCAACTTGACGATCCATAATGCAGCATCTGGTGCGTATTCGCTAAAAGTGATGTCCATCGTGGCATTAGCTTTACTGCCTTTTGTACTAGGCTATCAAATTTGGAGTTACTTCGTATTTCATAAACGGCTACATGAGAAGGAGCATTTGGAATACTAATGGGAAAAGATTTGTTCGGGTTTAAGGGAGTCAAGCCGGTCTTCGCGATGACGGCCGTCCTGACACTCGTTCAAAGTGTATCAATTATATTGCTGGCGACGTGGTTGGCGGAAGTTATTTCCGCCTTGTTCGCCGGGCAACCGCTGCAGGAACAGTTCGGCAAGATGGCCCTGTTCCTGTTTGCTTTTCTCGTGCGTCAATTATGCAGTGTTGCGATGCAGCGATTGGCGTATGGATTTGCTGAGACGACAGGGACGGATTTGCGCCAACAGGTGATGACGAAGTTGTTCCAGCTCGGTCCTCGATTTGCAAAGACGGAAGGAACCGGGAATTTGGTGACCCTTGTCTTAGACGGGATATCACAGTTCAGGACATATGTGGAATTAATCATTCCGCGCATGATGGGCACGGCAATTACGCCGGTGCTCATTGTTGTCTATATTTTTATGAAGGATCAAGCCTCAGCTGTTATTCTCATCGTGACGATGCCGATTCTAATTGCTTTCATGATTCTGATCGGACTCGCGACGAAAAAGCATACGGATAAGCAGTTCGAGAGCTATCGGAAGCTATCGAATCATTTCGTGGACTCGCTGCGCGGGTTGGAGACGTTGAAATTTTTGGGGCGCAGCCGCTCACACAGCGATTCGATTGAACAAGTCAGTGATCGGTATCGATCGGCTACGATGAAGACGCTGCGTATGGCGTTCCTGTCTTCCTTTGCCCTCGATTTCTTCACCATGTTATCCGTAGCTTCGGTGGCGGTCAGCTTGGGTCTTCGGCTGATCAATGGTGAAATGATACTGGAGACGGCGCTTGTCGTCTTAATCCTTGCACCGGAGTATTTCCTTCCTGTGCGGATGGTCGGTTCGGATTATCATGCGACATTGAAAGGGAAAGAAGCCGGTCAGGCGATGCAATCTATTATTGCGCAGGAAATGAACACAGCGGAGGCTTCTCGAGATGTATCGAAAGGTTACCAGTGGACACCGGAGAGTATCCTGACATTGTCCGGCATCAGCGTACAGCATGAAGTGGATGGTCCGCATTCCTTGAACGATGTCACCTTCGAAGTAAGCGGGATGCAGAAGATCGGTATTATCGGGGAGAGCGGCGCGGGAAAATCGACATTGATTGATGTGTTAGGCGGTTTTCTTCATCCGAATGCGGGAACTTGCACGCTGGATGGGCAACGACTAGAGAGTTTGCAGGCACAGGGATGGCGCAAGGAAACATCATACATTCCGCAGCACCCCTACATTTTTAACATGTCGTTAGCGGATAATGTACGTTTCTATGCACCTGATGCTTCCGATGAGCGGGTGCTGGAGGCGGTGACTGCCGCGGGACTTCGTGATTTCGTAGCGTCGCTGCCAAGCGGATTGCATGAGATGATCGGAAATGGCGGACGCCAACTGAGCGGCGGGCAAGAGCAGCGGGTTGCCTTGGCACGAGCTTTCCTTAACGATCGTTCGATTATTCTATTGGATGAACCTACGGCACATTTGGATATCGAGACAGAATATGAGATTAAGGCGACAATGCGCTCGTTATTTCAGGATAAACTGGTGTTTTTAGCAACGCATCGGTTGCACTGGATGCCAGATATGGATGTTATTGTGGTCATGGATCAAGGACGAGTGGCGGAGATCGGTACGCATGAACAGCTGGTAGCTAAGCAGGGTGTATATTATTCGCTCATCATCTCGGAAGGAGAGGAAGTGCAATGAGGCAAGAACAGGAAGCATGGTTCCGCCCTTATGTTCGGCAATATGGCTGGCGGTTCGTTGTCATCATTGCGCTTGGCTTATTAACGGTGTTCGCAGCGAGTTCACTGATGTTCACATCAGGTTTTTTGATCTCAAAATCGGCGTTACGTCCCGAGAATATCTTGCTGGTCTATGTACCCGTTGTTCTGGTTCGTACGTTCGGGATAAGCCGATCGGTTCTGCATTATGTGGAGCGATTGGTGGGTCATGATGCGGTTCTACGTATCTTATCGAAGATGCGGGTTCGATTATATCGAATCTTGGAACCGCAGGCGTTGTTTATCCGATCCCGGTTCCGTACCGGGGATGTGTTGGGAGCACTCGCTGACGATATTGAGTATTTGCAGAACGTATACCTGCGCACGGTATTTCCAACTATTATTGCCATTGTGATGGGCGGTATCGTGACCGCGGTATTAGGCTGGTATGATATGGGGTTTGCCGGGCTTGTGGGTCTATATATTGGTATTTTGGTGTTCGTGCTGCCTGGGATATCTTTATGGCTAACGCACAAACGGCATAAGGAGATGAAGCAGCAGCGCAGCGGTCTCTATCGCAAGCTGACGGATGCAGTACTCGGGATGAGTGATTGGATGATCAGCGGGAGATCGGCTCAGTTCATGGCTTCGTATGAAGCGGAAGAGCGAGAATTCGCACGACTGGAGCGGGGGCTTGGCCGCTTTGCGCGGTGGCGGATGTTCTGCGCGCAAGTGATCGTTGGTATTATGGTCGTATCAATGGCATATTGGTCGGGGCAGCAGGCAGCCGACGAACACCTCGCCGTGACGTTGATCGCAGCCTTTACGTTGGTCGTCTTCCCGTTGATGGATGCTTTTCTGCCAGTATCGGAGGCGATCGAGAAGATTCCGCAATATCAGGATTCCTTGGATCGTCTGAACCAGATGCAGGCTTCGGACTTAGCAGGGACAGAGCTCAGTGATCTACCGTCTGTTGCATCTCTGCCTGTGGGGCATGATGCACATATTGTATTGAAGGATGTTCGGTACAGCTATCAAGCGGAAGCTGGAAATGTCGTGTCTCTTGAGGCGAAGAACTCAACATGGACGCTCGACGACATCCAGCTGGATCTTCCGCAGGGCAAGAAAGTCGCGATTATCGGGCGGAGCGGAGCAGGTAAATCGACCTTGCTGAAGCTTGTGCAAGGAGCTTTATTGCCTTCCTCAGGCATCGTGCAGATTAATGGTGTAGAAGCGCATCGGTATGGGGACGGTATCGCCTCGGTCGTGTCGGTGCTGAATCAGAGTCCGCATCTCTTTGATACCACAGTAGCGAATAATATTCGCTTAGGACGCCGGGATGCTTCAGACGAAGAGATTGCCGCGGTGGCACGGCAAGTGAAGCTTGATCGTCTCATTGATTCATTACCAGCGGGTTATGCGACACCAATGCATGAGACAGGACAGCGCTTCTCGGGCGGTGAGCGGCAGCGTGTCGCGCTTGCGCGCGTGCTGCTTCAGAATACGCCCGTGGTGATCCTCGATGAGCCTACGGTAGGCTTGGATCCGCGGACAGAACGAGATCTGCTGAAGACGATCTTCCATACCATGGATGGCAAATCGTTGCTCTGGATCACGCATCATTTGGTGGGTGTCGAGCAGATGGATGAGATCATCTTCATGGAGCATGGACGGATTGTCATGCGGGGAACGCATGCGGCATTGATGGAGCAGGAGCCGAGGTATCGCAATTTGTATCAACTGGATCGCCCCCAATTAAGGATGAATTAGAAGTAAGCGTAAATTCCATGGATATGGGGTTTACGCTTTTTTGTGTTTGCGAGATTCTCAACTATGTTTAATTTGTCCCTGTAAGCTTTAGTTTCGACTGTGATACTTTCGCGTCGATCGTCCTATGAATATAGTAAGCAGCGGAGAACAGACATGTTGTGTTTCCTCGCTATACTACTTTAATTGAGATGGGGTGTATGGATGTTCCGTACATGGGGACGAACGGGAAAGACCAGGAAGTGGTTCGTGGCATGGGTAGTAACCGGAGCTGCTGTGATGTTCGCGTTTGCGGCAACTGCGTCCGCTGAAACACCGAAGGGGGATCACCAGCCGTATTTGCATGGGTACAATGTGAATCAACTCAAAGGCTGGAGCCCAGAAACCGACCGATTCGCTAAATTCTTTCGGTCGCGTATTCCTCTGGCTGAACGCATTCCCGCGTTTGCTGCTACGCAGGCGAATCCTGCATTGAGTGCAGAACCGCAGGTGATGAATCTGTCGGCAGATTATGACAAGGAGGCCTTTTTCGAAGCTTATCGCTATAATGACTCCTTCTCTCGGAATTTGTTGAACTTCTGGCAGTACACCGATATATATGGGTCATGGCATGGGCTGCCGGTCGATGGTTCATCAGAGACCCAACGTGAATTCGGCGTCATAAACTTGCCGAACCCTGCGTATACGGATGCAGCACATAAGAACGGGGTGTTGAGCTTAGGGGGATGGTTCTGGCCGCGGGCCGGTCAGAATTTTACAGATTGGGTGGAGAAGAAGCCGGATGGATCATTCCCTGTGGCCGATAAAATGATCGAGATGGCTGAATATTTTGGATTTGACGGGTATTTTATTAATCAGGAAGCAAGTATCTCGTCAGATAATGCGAAGAAACTTATGGAAATGCTCAAATACATGCACGCGAAGGCGCCTGCAGGCTTCCATTTACAATGGTATGACTCTTTAAGCGTTAGCGGCAGCATTAGTTATCAGAATGGATTCAATGATCGGAATGCGCCATGGATCGTGGATAACGGAGTTCCGGTCAACAATAGCATCTTCATGAACTATGCGTGGAATGACACAAGGCTTACAAGTGCAAATACGTATGCGAAGAGTCTTGGTCTAGATCCTTATAAAGTGCTGTTCGCCGGTACGGAAAATGATAAATATGGCTATAACCCGCCATATGATCCGCGGTTGATCTTCCCGCAGGGGAAACCAGCGAAAAGCGGATGGGCGCTATTCGGCACCGATATGGTGTGGAACAAGGCACCGAACAAATTCGATCCGAATGCCCAAGATGAAGTGTTCCGTCGGGAGCGCGTATACTGGTCGGGTCCGAATCAAGATCCTACGCGTACGGGACGTACATTAACGACAGGATGTAGTCCTTACCCAGATGCAGGGGTACCGAATAATCCTACAGAATACCGCTGTTGGGACGGTGTTGCGCATTTCATACCCGAGCGATCGGTCATCGGAAGCTATCCTTTTGTGACCAACTTTAATACAGGGCACGGGACGGCATTCTTCTTGAATGGCGAACCATCGAGTGCGAAGGAATGGAATAATGCAGGCATTCAGGATATTCTGCCGAGCTGGCAATGGTGGGCGAAGAGCTCAGGAGCGGGAAACCCGCTCAGCGCTTCGTTCGATTATACGACCGCTTATGACGGCGGATCCTCGCTGAAAGTATCAGGTACGCTAGATGCTACGAATCCGACGGATCTTCGATTGTACAAGACAAAATTAAACGTCACCCAAGACGTAAACTTGTCTTTGACGTACAAAGTGAATACGGCTGGACCTACGCATATGAAGGTTGGACTCATCTTTGAGGATGCGCCGAATCAAATCGAGTATGTGGATGTGGGCAGCAGCCCAAATACGGGATGGAATACAAAGACGATGCAGCTAGGCAACTACAGCGGACGGACGATTGCAACGATAGGGCTTCACTTTGAATCCGATACATCTTCAGCTTATACGATGCATATTGGTCAGCTTGCAGTTACGAAAGGTTCTAGTGCAGTGCCTGCGGCACCGACGAACTTTACGCTGGATGCATCCTACGTCAAAGACAATCAGGCGGAACTGTATGTATCATGGAATTTTAATGCCCAAGATGTCGGATATTATGAACTCTCTCGTATTGCGCCGAATGCAAAGAAGGAAGTCATCGGACGCGTGATGGATGAGGTGTTTTATGTGAAATCCTTGGAGCGGGTGGGTACAGAAACCCAGACGAAGCTTCAGCTGGTAGCGGTCAGTAAAGACGGAACTCGCAGTCAAGCTGCCGAGACGATCATGAAATGGACGGAAGGAAATCCAGATCCTGAACCAAAACCGTCCGTGCAGGTGGATTTGTCCGGATACTTTACGGTAGACGGCTTCAGTACCGAAGCGAATAAGAAGGACGGCAATTATGACAATGGTTCCTGGTCCTATGCGGCAGATCTTGTACCAGCGGAGCTGAAATATGATGGAGCCGACTACAAATTCGGGTCGTTCGCAGATGGTGCGAAGAACGTACTCGTGCCCCAAGGGCAGACGATTCCTTTAACGAAAGGCAAGTATGCTTCCTTACGGTTCTTAGGGACTTCTGTCTCGAAGAAGAACCCTGGTACTTTCAAAATCAATTACGCAGACGGTACATCTACGAGCATTGAACTCACTCTGGAAGATTGGTGCGCAAGCGATATCACGGGACAACATGTAGCGCTTACATTGGATCACCGCCATAATTCCTTCCAAGGCTCGGATCAAACGAAACAAAATTACATCTTCGCATATTACTTGACGACTGATCCTGGTAAAGAAGTGGTTAGTCTCACGCTCCCAAGCGATGCTTATATGCGTATTATGGCATTGACGCTCATGCCTCAGGAAGGCAATACGGGTGTACCCGTTAGTGGCATTCAATTGGATCAGACGACGGTAAGCTTAAAGACGGGAGATACGTTAGCCCTGAAAGCAACCGTGACGCCGGAAGATGCGACAGATAAGAAGGTGACGTGGAGCAGCAGTGCTGCGGATATCGTCCGCGTCGACGAGCAGGGCGTCCTAACCGCGCTGAAGGCAGGGACGGCAACCGTAACTGCTGCGGTCGCGGAGGTCTCTGCATCTGCACAGGTAACTGTTGTTCCTCATGAGTCCGAAGGGGTCACTGCCGTGGTATATGCCCCGGAATCCGTGAAGTCCAAGGAAGAATTCACCGTGAACATCGGCATTGGAAACAGTACTGATTCATTCATGGCACAGGATTTAGTCGTACAATATGCTGCGGATAAGTTCAGCTATGTGGACGTCAAATCACTTGTGAACGGCGTAAATGTGCTGAAGACGGTACACGATCCCGCTGGTAAGATTCGTCTGATTCTAGCTAGCGAAGGAACAGACCATGCATCGACAGCGGGTGTAGATATCATCAGCCTCCGCTTCCGTGCATTAGAAGTGGCTTCGAATCAGTCCGGAACCGTCGGAACCTTGCAGTATACGCTCGCTGACGCCGAAGGCAAGGAGGTTGAGGCTGCTCGTGTGACCAAGACGATTCATGTGACGGTAGGATTGACCGGTGACTTCAACCATGATGGCAAAGTGAGTATCGGTGATTTGGCGATGATGGCCGCGCATTACGGCAAAAATACGCAAAGCCTGGACTGGAATCAGGTGAAGAAGTTCGATATGAACGAAGACGGCGTGATCGATATTCTAGATTTGGCTGCGCTCGCGAAGCTGTTGATTCCGTAAAAGAAAACAAAGACAACCGCCATCCTTAGGATAGGCGGTTGTTTGTTCCACATTGGAGGATAAGTTGCCAGGTCCAAAGTGAGAATCGGCTGTCAATTTCAATAGTGAACATAGACTGCCAGATTCCAATGAGTCATAGGCTGTTTATTTCCATAGTGAGAATAGCCCCCTGCACACCATTTACTATTTCGGAAGAAGGTAGAAGTTACGCAGGGAGGCGTGTGAAGAGGCGTGCTATGTTGGATAAATCCAGTAACTTTATCATATTTCTGCCAGCCTCAGCGATCGGATAAGATCCGAATCACGAGACGAGATGAGATGAACGTGAAGCCGAGGGGAGGACAAGCCGTAGAGTGGAACTCAGTAGCTATTGATAGAACTTTCATGGTTTAGAAATAAACCTTACCCGCTGTTTCTGCTTGCGCTTGGAGGTTGTTGATACTGAATTTCTTTCAAGATGTCTCTATTACGTTGAAAAACAAATTCTGATATACTATTGCTAATTGAGGTACTGTGTTGTACGATGTATATGCAGGAGGTAGGTGTGAAAGGCGGAACAGATATGACGTATGTATGAAAACAAACCAGTTAACAAGAGTATTTCAAGGAAAAGAAGTAATATCTAGGGTTAACATACATGTGGAAAAAAGAGGAATTTACCACTTGTTAGGACAGAATGACGTTGGTAAAACAGCAATTATGAAGATGATTACAAACATAATGATGACATTTCGTCATTGGTGGAGGTGATAGCTGTGTGATTAATATGGAACAACAAGCAACCATCTATACAATATTAATAGAGAAGAGGAATGCCTTATGAAAATACGTAGTCAAATTACATGTGCAAGTCTGGCCCTTTTAATAACTGGAAGTTCCCTGCTATACACATCGCCAACCTCAATTGTAAAAGCAGAGCCCACTCAAAATGTATCTCGTTCGTTACAAACAAGCACTCAACGAGATCATAATTACGTCAAGCAAGCAATGCGAGATACATTGCAATTTGGATTCCCGGGGATACTTGCTAAAACTTCTGAGGGTGGAAAAACGTGGGGTTATGCGGCTGGGGTAGCGAATCTGAGCACCAAGAAACCAATGGAAACAGATTTTCGCTTTCGTATTGGCAGCGTGACGAAGACGTTCACCGCAACGGTTGTACTTCAATTAGCTGGAGAGAACCGCTTGAATCTAGACGACTCCATCGAAAAATGGTTGCCTGGTGTCATTCAAGGAAACGGATATAATGGAAAACAGATTACCATCCGGCAGATATTGAACCATACAAGTGGTATCGCTGAATACTCAAGGTCAAAAGACGCTGATTTTATGGATACAAAAAAATCGTATACGGCTGAAGGAATAGTGAAGATGGGGATTTCTCTGCCCCCAGACTTTCTCCCAGGAAAGGGCTGGTCTTATTCAAACACAGGATACGTATTACTGGGTATTCTTATTGAAAAAATAACCGGAAACAGCTACGCAGAAGAGATTGAAAATCGGATTATTGAACCGCTTGAATTGTCGGATACATTCCTACCTGGCAATTCAAGCGTTATTCCAGGCACCAAGCATCCTCGGGGATATTCCCAATCAGACGAAGCAAGTGAGATAAAAGACGTTACATATTATAACCCAAGTGCAGGTAGCTCGGCTGGAGATATGATTTCTACTGCTGACGACTTAAATAAATTCTTCTCTTCCTTGCTCGGTGGCAAATTACTGAAGGAACAGCAACTAAAACAAATGCTTACTACAGTTCCTGTAGGAAGAGCAGGAATCGATAGATATGGCCTTGGAATCTTTGAAACAAAGCTTCCAAACGGTGTCTCGATATGGGGACACACAGGTGGCATTCTAGGGTTTTCTACTTTTGCTGGAGGTACACTTGGAGGCAAGCATACGTTGGCCGTCAGTTTGAACAGTTTGGGTAGAGATAACAGTCCTAATCCTTTTAAAAATATTTTACTTGCTGAATTTAGCAAGTAGGCAAAAAGGAAAAACGGAAAAATTTTGTCATAGTTTTTACCGTTAAAAATATACCTTTCTGGTTCAAAAGCCCAAACTTACTTATAAAAATAAGTTTGGGCTTTTTGGAATTCTGGCGGCAACGACAAGAGACAGGTTTTGTAAAACGGAAAAGTAATATGGCGCACGAGATTTGGTTGCTTTATGTATTTGGATCAGTCAACATGTAGCAAACGATTCCCTCACTCGATTATGTAGTCAGCTTTATGCAAATACAGCTACACTCATGAGCCTAGAAGTACTTAATCAACGTTTTAACTGATGCGATGTTTTATTTCTACAGCATGTATTTTCCCGTTTAATCAAAAGCCAACTAAACGATTTATCTCAAATTGGTACTGAATTCCTTTCAAAATATCTCTATCACGTTGAACAAAAAAACCTGATATACTATTGATATTTGATGTACTGTGTTGTACGATGTATATGCAGGAGGTATAATACATGAATGTAGAAGATTGGAAATCACAAATTAAGCGAGGAACACTCGATTTTTGTATTCTATTGCTGATAAAGCAACGACCATATTATGGGTATGAAATCATAAGTAAGTTAGAGCAGTATCCTATTGTTGCAGCAAAAGAAAATACAATTTATCCACTGCTTAGAAGATTATTGAAAGAAGAATATATTTCTTCATCTTGGCAAGAAAGTACAGAGGGCTTACCACCGAGAAAATATTATACCCTTACAGAAAAAGGAAACGAATACTTAAATGCGATGTCCTTAGAATGGGATAATTTATTAACAGCTATATCAGAAATTAAAGGAGCGTTAAATGATGGATAAAATTCTGAATGACTATCTTGTAAAAATTGAAAAGTATTTGAAATCTATGTCCGATTCCGAGCGTATTGACATTGTAAAAGAAATCAAAAGCGTAATGCTTGAATTGCAAAATAATGGTGTATCTTCTGAGCAAATCATCGAACGGTTAGGAAACCCAAAAGAATTAGCGAAAGCATACTTAGGTGAAGCCATTTCAAAGAACAATAAATTTAGTTGGAGTAAATTCGGCGCAATATTTGCATTTTGTAGAAGCTTTGCAGGCGTCAGCGGTATGATTCTTTTGCCTTTTATCAGTACTCTTTCCATTGCTTTTATGATTGGTGGTGTTATTACACCAATAGGCGGAATTATTAAATTTGTCGGGTATCTTATGGGATATGATATTGCCGGAATAACAATGGAGATGGGAACATTTACACCAAGCCCAATGCAGTTCTTACCAATTTCTATTGTAATTGGTGTATTGATGTTTTGGTTGGGGAAAGTGTTATGGAAACTTACAATTAAATACATACACGCAATTAGTCCGAAAAAGAAAACATTGTAATCATAAAAAGAACGGGGCGCGGTGGTCATTCATAGACCAACCGCTCCCCGTTTTCACTAGGGTATGACACACAGTAGAACGCTGATTTTGAGAGATCATTCATTTTGAAACCGGCGGATTGTCATTAAAAAGACGAATCATGTGTGGAACGTGATGAGGAGGGGGTACAGCCGCGTGGCACAGCCGGCGGGTACAGCCGCAAATCAACACACCTCATTAACAAGGGGTCCAATCTCACCATGAGATTGGACCCCTTCAAATCGTGCTACTGCTTCGCTCTCCATTCATCGAATTGACGCTGCATCTCATCGCGTACTTTATCGATGCCGGCATCTTTGAATTTTTTAATGGCTTTTGGTAAATTCACCACGGGATCGACAGTACCTGTCATAAGCGGCGGATAGAACTCTTCCTTGACGTTCTTCAAGGCCGCCATCTCGTTCATGACAGGCGTAGGGTCGAAGTTAAAGCCTAATAATGGTGCGTTTTTCGCGGATTCGTTGAATTTCTTGTATTCGTCCCATTTGTTCTCGGGGTCATCTTTCTGTAGGTACGTAATCATCACGTTGCCAAGTGCAAAGCCCGGTACCGTATATCCTTCGGTCAAAGCAGGCAGCAGCTCGATCCGGTTGTCGCCAATCTTTTTATAATGCACATTTTCAATACCATACCCCACCATGTTGCGTACATAAGGATCTGTATTCAATAAATTAAGGAATTCCATGGCTTTCTCGGGGTTCTGAGATGTTGCGGAAATCGCGTTCATACTGCCCGTAACGGACCAATTATAGACGAGCGGATCATTCGCAGGCGTAGACACAATCTTGTAGCCGTAGGATGCTGACCATTGATTGTCGGCTAACGGAGCCGTATTGGCCCTGTCCGTGAACCATTTGCCTGTTTTACTATAATCGTTAGAGTTGATCGTGCTTAGATCTTTGGATACATAACCCGCTTTATAATACTTGTGCATCGTCTCAAGTGCTTGCATCGTTTCAGGTGTTTCGAGGATGTTCATGAGCTTGGTGTCGCGCCCGTCAGCATATAAAGCAATCGGAATGGACTCATCCACGTAGTCGAACGGCAATAACGGCTTGAAATTCTTGTCGCCTCCGAGCGGCACGATGCCTTTCTCTTTCTCTTTGATGGTCTTAAGCATTGGCTCCAGGCTCTCAAGAGACTTCACGCTGGAAATATCGAAATTGTACTTCTCTACGAATTTCTGGTTGAACCGCCATACGTCTTGTGCTGGAAGTTCCTTGTTCGTTGGGATGGCGTAGAGCTTGCCGTCTACTTTTGCTCCCTCTAGGAAAGCAGGATGCAGGACTTCTTTGATACCAGCGCCTTTCTCGTCTAGTAGTTTGCCAATTTCTAAGAATGCGCCTTTTCTTGCATTGGTCACATAGTTAAATGCCCAAGAACAGGTGAAAGCGATGTCGAACGGCTCGCCGGATGCGGCAATGACGGGCATCTTCTGGTCATATTCGCCCCAATCGAGCAGCTTCATTTTGACGGTTGCGTTGATTTTTTCCTTTGTATATTTGCTGAGTTCTTCAAAAACTTTATCCGTGTCTTTCTGCGGCGTACCGATCATGTACCAGATCAGCTCAACAGGTTTCTCGTCTGTTTTTTCCGCGGATTTCGCTTCGGCCTCCTTCGTATCTTTGGGCGGTTCTGTGGTTGTTGCAGGCGGTTCCGTTGTATTGGAGGACGACCCTCCTCCACCGCAGGCAGATAGGAAGCTGAATGAGAGCACGATACAGATGAGAGTTAGTAGCAAGTTGCGTTTTGACATGTTACTCCTCCTTTTAATGGCAATATCATCTTATCTATCATTAGCAAGCGCAGCAGAGCTTATAGTCCACTGCCTTGGTAATGTACAGCACGGTATTTATTCCTTCACGGCTCCGATCGTAAGTCCTTGCACGAAATAACGCTGAAAGAAAGGATAGGCGAGAACGATGGGTCCCGTAGCCAGAATAACCATAGCCATCCTCGATGTATCTTGCGGCATGTTACGAATGATTTCCAGACCTTCGGCGCTGCTCATCATACTGGAGTTCTGGAGAATGAACTGCATGTTGTTCTCAATTCGCATTAACATAGCTTGAAGCGGGACAAGCTTCGGATTCTCAATAAACAACAGGGCATTGAACCAGTCGTTCCAATAGCCTAAGGTGCTGAACAGGCCAATGGTAGCAAGGCCGGGAAGCGACAGGGGGAGTACGAGACTTCGAAATACGCGGAACTCGCTTGCGCCATCGATTTTCCCCGATTCAATGATCGCGTCAGGCACCATCGTCAAGAAAAACGTACGCATGATCAGGATGTAAAAGGCATTGACGCATAGCGGAAGGATCAGCGCCCAAATGGAATCTTTGATATGCAGCAATTGAGTGGCGACCATATAGAACGGGACCAGTCCTCCGTTGAACAACAACGTGAAGAAAGCAATGAAGGAGAAAAATCCCCGGTATTTGAAGGACTTGCGCGATAGCGCGTAGGCATATAGGGAAATGATGACTAGGCTGAGCAACGTGCCTACGACGGTAATGAACAAGGTTACACCATAGGAACGAAGGAGCTGATTGCCGACGTTGAAAATATAGGAATAGGCGTCAATACTCCATTTCTCCGGGAAAATTCGATATCCGTTCATGGCAAGGGTGTCCTCATCCGTGAACGAAAGGATCAATACAAATACAAATGGGAATACACACAAAATGGAGAACACACCCGCAATAAGATTCGCGATCACATTCCAGAACGGAGACAGTTGTGAAAAATCGCGGCTCTTACGTTTTCGCGTTTGTTGTATCCCTGGGGGGGATGTATAGACTGGCTGATTGTCCACGTAAACACTTCCTCTCGCCGACCGTAGTCATAAGGATGAATTAGAATAGAGCCTGATCCTTGTTGATTTTTCGTACAAGGGCATTGGAGGTCAGGACGAGGATGAATCCAATGAAGGATTGATAGAGACCTGCAGCCGTACTCATCCCGATTTCGCCCGAGACTTTTAAACCCCGGTAGACATACGTATCAATAACATTCGTAACAGAGAATAGCGAACCCGAGTTGCGAGGCACTTGATAGAAAAGGCCGAAATCCGAATAGAAAATTCTACCGATGGCGAGCAAAGTGAGAATAATCATCAGAGGTTTGATCATAGGAATCGTAATATTGCGAATTTGCTGCCACTTATTCGCTCCATCGATCATAGCAGCTTCATAATAAGACTTATCAATGCCGATAATGGCTGCGAGATAGACGACGCTGGTATACCCGATCGTTTTCCACAAGTTCATCAGTACGAGGATATATGGCCAGTAGGCAGTCTCGGAATACCAAGCGATCGGCTCGACCCCGAAGCTGCCGAGGAGCTGGTTCAAGGCACCTTTATCCGCGCTTAAAAAGCTAAAAGCGAAGTAACTCACGACGATCCAAGATAAGAAATGGGGCAAAAACATGCCTGTCTGATACCATTTGGCAAGTTTGCGATTCACGATCTCGCTCAGAATGATCGCCATCAGGACAGAACATACTAAACCGCTTACAATAAAAATAAAATTGTACAAGATCGTGTTTCGTGTAATAATGTAAGCGTCTTCAGTACTGAAAAGAAACTCAAAGTTTTTCCATCCCACCCACTGGCTGTTGATAATGCTGGCGAGGAAGCCGTCTTTGTGGAACCGGTATTGCTTAAAGGCAATGACCGTTCCGAGGATAGGAAGATAGGAAAAGAACAGGAACCACAAGGCTCCAGGTAGAACCATCCACAGAAACGCTTTGTTCTTATTAAGATCTTTGATAAACCGCAAGGTTGCCTTCACATAATCCCTCCAATCCGTTCATCATGTCACGACGTGACGTAAGCTCCATTTCATCATAGCAAAAGCATGGATCATAGGAATCTTAAAAAATTAAACTATCAGTGTTGAAATTAAATAATGTTTTGGATCCTCCCTGTGAAAGGTGGTTATCGATACGATGATCGAATGGTATAAGCAGCATTTTCGACGAAAAATGTTCAACAAGCTGTTGATCGTGTATTCCTCCATCACCATCCTGTCTTTGTTGGCCTTGTCCATTGTGGCGTATCAGTATTATGCAGATCATTGGGTACAGAAGGAATTGAATATGAACAAGCAAGTATTAGAGGGCATTCGATCTTATGTAGACGGGAAATATCTATATTCCATGCAGACCATTCAGCAGCTCTATACCGATCAGGCGATGTTGGAGGATGTATTGTATTTTCTAAAGCATGACATTTCGGACTACTCCCACTATCGATTAGATCAATATGCGAAGAGCAGCGGATTTACGGCCCGGAATATGAACGTCTTCTTCCATTTCCGTCTGGAGGGCGATAGCGATGTCGACAGTATGATGCTGTATAGCAAGGATCAGCAATTTATATATACATTCAAACCCTACGATATTCAAAAATATATGCAGTTGGCAGATCCACCTTCTGAGCTTCTTAGCGCAAGCAGCGGTTCTGGAGCCCCTAAATTCATTCGCATCACGCCTTCAGCGCCTTACGCTGATATCATCCCAGAGAAATCCTTATTCAGTACCCAGAGTGCGATCAACGACCCTGCCACTTTGCAGAGCATGGGAAGCATCATCATGAACTACAATGCCAATGGCATTGGCCGCATTCTGCACCAGCAGCAAGATCCCATTAAGGGATATATCGTCGTATTATCCAAAGAGGGCAAGGTGATTTACGACTCCTCCGACCGGTATTACGGAGCAACCTATCCCTATATGCAGCAGATGAGTCGGGGATCAGGAACAGGTATGTTAGCGGAAGAGTCATACGTTGATGTCCTAACCTCAAGTAAGACCGATTTTCTGATCGCGTCGGTTCTTCCAAAAGCCGAATTGTATGCAGCGAACCGGGGCCTGCGCAATACGATCATATTCGTGACGGCAGGATGTATTGTGGCAGCGATTTTGTTCACCTATGCAGCCATTCGGAATGTGTCCAGGCGGACGCAGACGATTGTCAAAGCCATGCGCCGATTGCAGAACGGAGATCTATCCGTACGGATTCCGCTGGTTGAGGAGGATGAATTATCACTGATATCCAGTCGGTTCAATCATATGTGCGAAGAGCTGAATGATTACATTAACCGCGTATATTTGTCCGAAGTGAAGAAGAAGCATGCGGAACTGATTGCGTTGCAGGCCCAGATCAAACCCCATTTTTTATATAACACGTTAGAGGCGATCCGAATGAGGGCGCTCTCGAAGTCGGCGCATGACGTTGCGGATATGATCTGCATCTTGAGCAATCTGCTGAAATATTCGATTAAATACGATACGATCGTGACCATGGTCGATGAGTTGGAATACTGTCGGCAATATTTAGAGTTATTTCAGATCCGGTACAAGAACAAATTCGCCTATACGATTACGATGGATCAAGAAATATCCCATATTTCCGTCATTAAATGTTCCTTGCAGCCCATTATCGAAAATTACATTATGCATGGGATATGGCTGAACCGCCATGATAACGAAATTCACATTCGCGTCACCGCAGAGGATGGGTATGCATGTGTATCTATTCAAGATAACGGCAAAGGGATGTCGGCGGAAAAGCTGGAACAACTGCGGGAACGTTTGAATCAGCTTGATGAACATAGTCACGCATCGATTGGGCTTCGTAACGTTAATGAGCGGTTGAAAATCATATATGGAGAGGAATGTCACCTTCACTTGGATAGCCGCATGAATGCCGGAACAAATATAAGAATGATGCTGCCTTATGCCAAAGGAGGAGAGCTTGCACATGTATAATGTTTTTATCGTAGATGACGAACCCTTTATTCTGGAGGGAATGCCCTATATTATTCCTTGGGAAGATTATGGACTTGAGATTGTAGGGGAGGCGTCAGATGGGGACCAAGCGCTCATCGCCCTGCAGCAGATGCACATCGATATCCTCATTACGGATATTACGATGCCGACCATGAATGGGCTGGAATTAATCAGCCGAGCCCGGGAACAGTTCCCGGAGATGAAGTGCATCGTTTTGAGCGGGTATGATGATTTTAACTATATTAAAGAAGGCCTGCAGTACGGGATTGAAAATTATTTGCTCAAACCGATCCAAGTCGGCGAATTGAAGCAGACGTTGACGCGTACGGTCGAGAAATTGGATACAAGGCAGCGGCCGGAGAGCATCCCGTCGAACAGTCTCGATATTCTGAGGGATAATATTCTATATCGCTGGGTCTCGAACCGAATTGATACGGCGGAGTTGAAGAGTCGTGCGTTGATGCTCTCTTTTCATATCGATTACCCTTATTACAGGATCGCTGTTATTCGTCCCCTCAAGGCAGATCATCATCCGCTTGCGGAAGACGTGATGCAGGACCTCTACCAGATCAGCAGGTATCATGCGGAACGCAGCGAGGGTTGCCAATGTTTCTGCGATCCGGAAGGGGATATCATCATCATCTCGGGGAGCCATGACCACATGAACCACAAGGCTAATCTGCAAGGTACCCTTGACCGATGCCGCAGCAGTGTGACCGCAAAGCACAAGGGGATCCAACTGTATATCTCCCTGGGGAGAATGGAGTTGAACCACAGCAACGTGCCGGCAAGCTACGAATCCGCGAAGAAATTACAAGAATACTTTCTGATTTACGAGCATCATGAGATGATGGATGAAGAATTCGTTCAATTGGATATTTCGAATAAACGTTGGGATATGGATCTGCAGACGTATACGAAGCTGCTTCTCGGCATGGAAAGATCGAAGCTGGACGTCTTTATCGATACGTGGTTCAATGAGCTCCAGTGCAGCCAGGTGGCCTCTCCTTCTCAAATCCGGAATAGCGCTGTGGAATGCATCCTACATACCAAGCAGCTGATGCAGAATTATCCATATTCGACAGACTGGATGCAGGATTACAAAGCTTTATTCACGGGGATATTCCGCATCCATACGCTGGACCAAATGAAAGAACATGTTAAGCGGATTGCGGGGGCGGCGATGGAATGCATCCGCATGGAGGATGACGGGTTAAGCCCTGTGATTAAACAGGTCGTGAAGCATGTGGAGGCGCAGTATGAGCGTGAGATCTCGCTCAAAACCTTGGCACAAACGTACAATATGCACCCGGTGTATTTGGGGAGATTGTTTCAGCGGGAAACGGGGCAATTATTCTCGGATTATTTGAATAAATACCGGATCGAGGCGGCAAAACAGCTGTTGGCGGATTCGCAATACAAGACGAATGAAATTGCCTGCAAGGTGGGCTATATCGACCCCAGTTATTTCTACAAGCAATTCAAAAAATATTGCGGCATTTCACCGGCATTGTTCCGTGATATGTTGTAATGTGATCTTAAGGTTGATAAGTTGAAGCAACAACAAAGCGGTGAAGTCCTCCGATAGGGGAAGGCTTCACCGCTTTGTTGTTTGGAATGACGCTTATTTCATACCAGAAATGGTGTAATTTTCGATGATATGTTTTTGGAAGATTATAAAGATAATGATGACAGGAATAATCATGAAAGCGGATCCTGCCATTTGTAACGCATAGTTGCCGCCGTATTGCCCTTTGAGTAGGGAAAGTCCTACGGATAAGGTGTACAGCTTCTCATCATTAGCGATGATCAATGGCCAGAGGAAGCTGTTCCATCCTGCAATGAAGGTAAGAATCCCTTGCACGGCAAGGATCGGCTTCGTCAACGGCAATATAATTTGAACGAATAACCGGAATTCACTTGCGCCATCCAGACGCGTTGCTTCTAACAATTCATTCGGAATGGTTGACATGAACTGACGGAACAAGAAAATTCCGAAAGCACCGACAAGCCCAGGCAGAACAATACCGATCATCGTATTCGTTAAATTCATCATGTTGAGAATAAGGTAGACAGGAATCATCGTTACTTGTCCCGGAATCATCATCGTAGCGAGTACGATATAGAACAAGGAATCTCTTCCTTTAAAGTCGTATTTCGCAAATCCGAATCCGGCTGCGGCGTTCAGGAACAATCCGATAAAAGAGAAGAAGACGATAATCAAAGTATTCTTCAAGTAAACGGCAAAATTCATATTCTCAAACAATTTCGTGAAGTTCTCTAACGTTGGACTTGATGGGAAAATCGTAAGCGGCAGCTTCATTAGCTCGCTTTCATGTTTGAGCGACGATAGCACCATCCAGAAAAATGGGATGAGCATGAGGATGCCGCCGATGGTTAGGATGATTCCAACGAACCACTGGAACAGCTTTTCTTGGCGGTTGGTGGATTTCATGGGTTTCATTGCTGCTGTAGAGCTGGATTTCATACGAGCACCTCCATTCTGTAATTAAAGATCCGTGTCTTTGTTCTGGAATTTAAATTGTATCAACGTAATGATGATAATCGCGAAGAACAGTACAAAGGAACCAGCGGCAGCGTACCCGAAGTTGCTCAATTGGAACCCGTTACGGTAAATGAACAATGCTACGGAAGTGGTGCTGTCGAGCGGCTTGCCTTGCGTCATAATAAATGGTTCTTCGAAGAATTGAAGCCAACCGATCATCGTCGTGATGGATACAAAGAAAATTGCAAAACGCAGCATCGGCAATGTAATTGAGGTCAACTGTTTCCAGTTGCTTGCTCCATCCAGTTGCGCAGCTTCATAATACGATTTGGGAATGCCTTGTAACGCGGCAATAAAGATAATCATGTTTAACCCGATCGCTCTCCATACGGCTAATAGAATAAGGGACAGCTTCGCCCATACCGGATGAGTTAGCCAAGGAACAGCAGGTAAGTGAATGGACTCCAGAATATAATTGAACAGACCGAATTTGGTGTTGTACATATATCCCCATACTACTGCGACAGCGACGACGTTCGTGACGGCTGGCATATAGAAAATGACCCGGAAAGCTTTGAAGATGCGAGCTTTGCCGAAATTGATCATAAGCGCGACGCCGAGCGAGCACACGATAACGAGCGGAACGCCAATGATGACATAAAACAAGGTGTTACCTATCGATTTCAAGAAGATGGGATCAGCCAACACGTTGATATAGTTTTTCAAACCGACGAACTTAATGTTAGAGTAGTCAGCCAGACCGACTAAATCCATGTTGGTAAAGCTGATAAAAAGCGCGACAAAAATAGGCAGCAACGAGAATATTGTCAGCAAAATAAGCGTTGGTGCTATAAAGTAATACGGAGCTCGATTGACAGAGCCTTTCATATCTAATCACTTCCTTTGCTCGATACAGAACGCGAACGGGTAGATCATTTTACCGACGAGAGCTGCTCCCGCCGGTAATTTCATTCCACGATTCTTATTTGTTATTCAGAATATCTTCTGCTTCTTTGTTGTACTTATTCATTTCATCTTGTACGTTGGCATTGGCACGGTAAATTTGTTCAAACGTTGATAAGAATTTTTGGGAAAGAGCTTCATACGGTTTGATCATTGGCATAGGTTCCGAATGCTCCATTTGATCGCCGAAGACTTTGTAATTCTTGTTGTTTTTCAATACATCGCTGTTCCATGCTTCTTTGGCAGCAGGAAGTGAATTCGTAAGCTCCATCCATTTCAATTGTGTTTCTGGTTTACTCATGTAAGCCAAGAATTTCATAGCTTCATCTTTATGTTTTGTGTATTGGAATACAGTTAAGTTAGATCCACCTAAAGCTGAAATGTTGTTTTCTTTTTTCGGAAGAACAGCTGTAGCCCATTTACCTTCTAATTCGGGTGCTTGATCGTTAATGATTTTGACCATCCAAGGTCCGCTGATGAACATAGGGGTAATGGCATCATCACGGAATGCAGGAATGATATCCATGCCTAAGTCAATTGGCGCTAATTCTTCTTTGAAGAAACCATTCAAGTAGTCAACGGCTTCAACGAACGGAGCTTCATTGAATAATGGCTTGTTGCCATCAAGCAGCTTGGAACCGTTCTGACGAGCGAACATGAAAGCTAAGGACTGTTCTTTTGTATCTAAGCTGATCCCGTATTTGTCACCGCCGCGAGCTTTTAATTTCGTAGCAGCGTCTTTCAATTCATCCCATGTTTTGGGTGCTTCGTTATAGCCTACCGATTGCAAAATATCTGTACGATAATATAAAACGCGTGTATCAACGTACCAAGGCACCCCGATCGTAGCCCCGTCAAATTTCGTTGTATTAATGGATCCAGGGTAGAAGTTATCTGGCTTAAGCTCTGGGTATTGATCCAACATTGGGGCAATATCCATTAAAGCTTTTGCGGATCCAAATTCCGGTACCCATGTCGTTCCCAGTTGAAGGACATCCGGTCCTTGCTTAGATGCGACAGCTGTGAGCAATTTATCATGCGCTGTATCCCAAGGAAGTGCTTGAACTTTTATTTTAATGTTAGGATTTTCTTTTTCGAAATCTTCAGCAATTTTAGGAAGCGACTTGGCTTCTTCGCCCATTCCCCATACATTCAGGGTTACTTGCTTGTCGGAGCCGCCAGCGGATTCTGATGAATCTTTATTTGATGAAGAGCATCCAGTCAGAGCCGCCATAACGAGCATAAGACTTGATAACACTAAGGCCATTGTTTTTCTTTTCATTGTTGATTCTCCTCCTAGTAAAAGTACGTGAAAGTACCTCCCGTTATTATGCACTTTTGTTGTAAAACTACCCAATTACGCATGAGTGAAACAGTAAACAAACTGAATACTCACAACCCCCTATCGGAAATACTACTGTGTTTAAACTTGGTGTTCTAATTTGGTGAAACGTTTCGATTGTCATTATATATCATTTTGAAATCGTATTCAACAGGTTTCTCAAAAAATAATTAAAGGTTCAAACTTCCAATCGAAACGTTTCAATTTCTATTTCAACAGGGTTGACCATGTGAAACAAAGTGTTTATAATCCCAATTAGCACACAATCGAAACGTTTCTATAAAATAAATAAGCATGAGTTATGGATTAGAATAAGACATCAAACGGAGGTTTTGTCATGAAACATGAGCAATTATTATCCCTTATGCGTCAAATGACATTACAAGAAAAGATTGCTCAATTAATGCAATTAGCGGGTCCTTTTTTTGAAGGAGCCGAGCAAGATGGACAAATCACAGGGCCTATGGAGGCCATGGGAATCACTAAAGAGAATGTCTGTGATACAGGATCTGCTCTAGGTGTTACAGGGGCGCGTGAAGTTATCGCTGTGCAGGAAGCACATATGCGGAATAATCGTCTGGGTATTCCTCTTCTATTTATGGCGGACATTGTTCATGGATTTAAGACCATTTTTCCGGTTCCGCTCGCAATTGGCTGCTCATGGGATATGAAGCTGGCAGAGAAGAGCGCAGAGATTGCTGCCAAAGAAGCATCGGTTTCGGGTGTTCATGTTACGTTCGCCCCCATGGTTGATTTGGTTCGCGATCCGCGCTGGGGCAGAGTGATGGAGTCTACCGGAGAAGATCCATACTTAAATAGTGAGTTCGCCAGAGCATTCGTACGCGGTTTCCAAGGCGACAGCCTGGATGATACCGATCGCGTTGCGGCTTGCGTTAAGCATTTTGCTGCATATGGCGCGGGAGAAGGGGGAAGAGACTACAATACGGTTGATATGTCAGAGCGTCAGCGTAGAGAGTACTATCTTCCGGCTTACAAGGCAGCATTAGATGAAGGTTGCGAGATGGTGATGACGTCCTTCAATACGGTTGACGGCATTCCGGCTACAGGGAACAAAGCCTTGATGCGTGACTTGCTTCGTGAAGAGTGGGGATTTGAGGGCGTTCTGATTTCCGACTGGGGTGCTGTAAAGGAAATGATCCCGCATGGCGTTGCCGCGGATGAAGCGGAGGCCGCTTTGAAAGCGATTCAAGCCGGCGTAGATATTGAAATGATGACCCCTTGCTACGTGAATCATCTAGAGGCCCTTGTAGCTCAAGGTCTTGTAGAAGAAGCTTTGATCGATGAGTCAGTTCTTCGTATATTAACCTTAAAAGCGAAGCTCGGCCTCTTCGAGCAACCGCATCGCGGGGCAGACGTCGCACGTGAGCAAGAAATCGTATATTGCGAGGAACATCGCCAAGCTGCTTATGAACTCGCGACGAAATCCATTGTTCTGTTGAAGAATGATGTTGTATTACCGCTTCAGAAGACGCAAAAAGTTGCGCTGATCGGTCCGTTCGCGCAGAACGGTGACATTCTTGGACCTTGGTCATGGCTAGGCTCAAAAGACGATGCGGTTCAACTTTATGATGGCATGAAAGGCCATGTGGAGCCAAGTGAACTTCTGACGGCACAAGGATGTGAGATCGAAAGCATCACTTCGGCGATGCTCGAGGAAGCACTGCAAGTCGCAGCACAAGCGGATGTTATCGTGCTGGCTTTGGGGGAACATTCCGACATGAGCGGTGAGGCTGGAAGCCGTGCGAATATCCGGTTGCCTGAAGCGCAATTGGAGCTCATCGCGAAATTGAAGCCATTGAATAAACCTATGGTTGCCATACTCTTCAATGGACGACCATTGGATCTGCATGGGGTTATGGATCAGACGGATGCCGTCTTGGAAGCTTGGTTCCCAGGCAGCGAAGGCGGACGTGCGATTGCGGATATTCTGTACGGAGATATCAATCCGTCCGCGAAATTAACGATGTCGTTCCCGTATTCGGTGGGCCAGGTCCCTGTTTACTACAATCGGTTTAACACCGGGCGTCCGCAAGGTGCTCCGGATGCACAAGTCCGATATGTTTCGCAATATTTGGATATTCCTAATGAACCGCTGCTTCCTTTTGGTTTTGGATTAAGTTATACAACATACGCCTACGACGAACTTGTTGTTTCATCGGACGAGATGACGGTGAATCAACCTGTAAGTGTAAGTGTCCGCGTGACTAACCAAGGGCCTGCTGCTGGCGAGGAAACCGTCCAGTTGTACATTCGGGATGTTGCGGGTGAAGTTGTACGTCCGCTGTTGGAACTTAAGGCGTTTGAGAAAGTCTCTCTCCAGCCCGGTGAGAGCAAGACCATTACGTTTACTATAGATGAAAGCCAGCTTCGCTATTATCATTCGGATCTTTCTTTTACAAGTGACCTAGGAGATTTTATAGGTTATGTTGGTCCGAACAGCGTAGATCTAATGTCATTCGCATTTAAATTAACGAAATAGGCAAAGGGAGTGGAATCCATGATAGCACCTAACCGCGTTTTGTTTGAGATTCAAAACGGTCCTTTATCATTTAAATTTTTGCCAAGCGGCGATATCTATCAGATCCATCAGGAAGACATGATGGTCAATCAATGGTTGGCGAACGTCATTGATGGTTCAATGAATAATTTATACCTGCGCGTATTTGAAGCCACAGGCATACGTGTTATTCCGTTACTAGGCATTCAATCGAACAGCCGCGTAAGACATTCGGATACACAAGTGGTGTGGGAAGGCGAAGCAGGTGATTTGAGTTATACCGTTGTTTTCACACTAACGGATCAAGGCATTTGGTTCTGGGATGTACGCGTGAACGGAACCGACGCCAACGTGGATCTCATTTATGGTCAGGATGTGGGGATTGCGCATCGCGGCGCGATTCGCACGAACGAAGCGTATCTATCGCAATATATTGATCATGCGGTGTTCGAAGATGATAGCAAGGGTTACATTGTATGTTCCCGTCAGAATCAACCGCAGCAAGGCGGTGTGTTCCCTTACCTTCAACAGGGCTCTATCACGAAGGCGAAAGGATACTCCACAGACGGTTTCCAATTCTTTGGGTTGTCTTATAAAGAAACGAATCAACCTGAAATTCTAAGCCAAGCATCCCTGAAAAATGAAGTCTACCAATACGAATTCGCGTATACGGCACTTCAATCGGAGCGAGTATCTCTCGACGGGTCCGCACGTTTTGTATTCTATGGTCTGTACAAGAAGGATCATGCGGCAGCTGTTACAGCGCTGGAATATCAAGATGAAGTACAAGCTGCATGGAGTTCGGTGTTGGAGCGCAGCGTAACGGCAGATCGCAATGTGCCGCAGCTGACACGGAACCCGATATTTGGAGAACCTCTGAAGACCGGATCCATATCCGCACAAGAACTGGAACAGTATTATCCAGCTCGTCATAATGAGGAGTACCAAGAGGATACACTGCTTGCTTTCTTCACGGCAGGACAAGAACATGTTGTATTGAAGGAAAAAGAATTGTTGGTTGAACGTCCGCATGGACATATTCTCATGACGGGGAATAATGTGCAGTTAGATACCCCAGTACTTACGACGACCTCTTATATGTACGGGATTTTTAACTCCCAGTTGGTTATCGGGAACACGTCGTTCAATAAAATGCTAACAAATGCAAGAAGCGCTCTCAATATGATGAAGACGTCGGGACAACGCATCTATGTGGAACGTGACGGAAAATATCAGCTGTTAACGATGCCTTCGTGGTTTGAAATGGGCTTCAATTACGCGCGTTGGTTCTACAAAACAGAAGATGATGTTATCGTGATTACGAATTACTCGGCGCTCGATACGCCTGAAGTGATGCTTCATGTCCACTCCGAGAAGGGGCGCGGATACCGCTGGTTAGTTACGAATCAAGTGACGATGAACAATAACGAATACGAAGTGGATTACCATATGGAGCATGAAGGTTCCAAGGTATCGTTTACGGCAGATGCAAAGGCGGAGAGTGCTTCGGTATATCCTAACCTACGTTACTCCTTCCACTTAGAGGGTGCTTCTTTCCAAGTGACGGATGAGAAGAAATTCGGTCCGAATATGGATTCTCAGGCTGCCTCCCTTGCTGTCTTCGAATTGAACGAGAGCAGTGATTGGGTCATGACGATGCAAGGACTTCTTGACGGAGAAGATTTGCCTGTCGTAACCCATTCCGCTGAGGAAGAAATCAGCAAATACCGCGAGTTCTACCGTTCGGTGATGAATGGATTCCATCTTTCCCAAGAAGCTGGCGAGACGGAGGATCTGCAGAAGGTAAATGCACTGGCATGGTGGTATACACACAATATGTTGGTACATTACTCGGTTCCTCACGGGCTTGAGCAATACGGCGGCGCAGCTTGGGGGACGCGGGATGTCTGTCAAGGACCGACAGAATACTTTATGGCAACCCATAAGTATGAAGAGGTTCGCAATATTCTTACGACCCTTTATTCGCATCAGTACGAAGATGATGGGAACTGGCCGCAATGGTTCATGTTCGATAAATACAGTCGTATACAGCAAGAAGAAAGCCATGGGGATATTATCGTCTGGCCATTAAAAGTGTTAGGCGATTATCTTTTCGCTACGCAAGATTTTGACGTATTGAAGGTGGAATTGCCGTATACGGTTCGTCATACGTTCGAATTCACGGATCATAAAGCAACGTTGTTGGATCATGCGAAGAAAGAAATCGAGTATATTAAAAATAACTTCTTGCATGATACGTACCTCAGCTCTTATGGCGACGGAGATTGGGATGATACGTTGCAGCCTGCCAACGCCCAATTGAAGAAATATATGATCAGCAGCTGGACGGTCGCGTTGACGTATCAAGTGATGAACCGCTTATCTTCCATATTGTCAACAGAAGAAGCTCAACTGTCCTCTGAATTGCATGAACTTGCCGAAGGCATCAAGCGCGACTTCCAAACGTACATGTTAGACACGGGCGTAATCCCTGGGTTTGTCTACATGGAAGAACAAGGTCAGGCAGAGCTGATGCTGCATCCGACAGACACGAAGACGGGCATTCAATATCGCCTACTTCCGATGACACGCAGCATTATTAGTGAATTATTGACGCCTGAGCAAGCTGCATCTCATTACGATTTGATTAAAGAGCATATGTATTGCCCAGATGGCGTACGATTAATGAATCATCCGGCACATTACGCTGGCGGTGTGAGTACGAACTTCAAACGTGCGGAACAAGCGGCGAATTTTGGTCGCGAGGTTGGGTTGCAATACGTGCATGCGCATATTCGTTACGTAGAATCCATGGCGAAATTCGGGAAGTCGAATGAAGTGTGGAAAGGATTGCTCATGATCAATCCGGTTGGTATTCAACGTGTCGTTCCGAATGCCGAACTTCGTCAGAGCAATGCATACTTCAGCAGCTCAGATGGGAAGTTCAACACGCGTTATGAAGCACAAGAGCATTTTGACGAGCTTCGTCAAGGAACGGTTCAGGTAAAAGGCGGATGGCGTATTTATTCCAGCGGTCCTGGAATCTACATGAACCAATTGATTTCCAATGCGCTTGGTCTTCGTCAGGAAGGCGGAGATTTGATTCTCGATCCGGTTCTTCCTACGGGGTTGAACGGGTTGAAGTTCGATTTCCGTGTGAATGAACGGATGGTGCAAGTCGTATACCATCTGACGGGAGGCCCTGTAGAGCGTATTCTTATCAATGGGCAGGAAGTAGCGACAGAAGTCGAAGATAATCGATATCGTACGGGCGGACTTCGCGTGAAGCAGCAAGACTTTGACAAACTCGCGATAGAGGGTACGAACCGTATCGAAGTGTTTATGTAAAAAATTTAAGATTGGCGACCTGCATAGGTTGCCAATCTTTTATGGTATATTTATAGAAAAGTGGGATGGAAAGTCAGATAGGAGCGAATGTAGTGGTTAGTATTAAGGATATCGCAAAAAAAGCCGGGGTTTCTGTCTCCACGGTGTCATACGCTCTCAACGGGAGTCCTAAGGTAACAGAAGAGACGAGCGCGCGCGTAATGGCGATTGCCAAGGAGTTGAATTATATTCCCAATGCTGCAGCTCGATCCTTAAAGAAGAAGGAGTCTCGCATTATTGGCGTGTTCCTGACCGATTTCAGCGGTGCTTTCTACGGCGATTTATTGCAAGGAATCAAGGAGATATTGAATCAGAAGGATTATGATCTTATTGTGTGCAGCGGGAAGGAATCGCATCGCATGCTGCCGGAGCGTATCATTGATGGTGCGATTATACTAGACGAGACATTTGATAGTGATGAGCTATTAAAGTATGCGGAACGCGGGCATAAGATTGTCGTTCTAGACCGGGAATTGCAGCACCCGAACGTGAATCAAGTGTTATTGGATAATAAGGCTGGGGCCACGTTAGCGATGGAATTCTTGATTGAACAGGGTCATCGTAAGCTCTATGTGGTTTCTGGACCCAAAGGTTCTTATGATTCTAGACAGCGCTTGCAAGCGGCGATGCAATCCATTGGACGCACACAAGGGGTTACATATGAGGAGATATCGGGGGATTTCAATAAATCAGCTGGTGAACTAGCAGCACGACAGATTCTCGATGAGTACACGGAGCCGGTCGGTGTATTTTGCCTCAATGATGAGATGGCTATTGGGATCTACAATTACGTATCATCCACGGAATATCGGATTGGGGAGCATATTCATCTCGTTGGATTTGATAATATCGAATTGGCCGAGTACACGCAGCCCCGCTTGTCGACGATTAATTATTCCAAGAAGAAATGGGGCTCGCTGGCAGCGGAGCAATTGTTGAAGTTGATTGTCGGGGACAGCATCGAACATGAACGGATTTACGTAACACTGGTTCAAGGCGAATCCGTTCGTAAGATCCATTAACATCAAAATTAAAGAAACGGCTGTATCCTTGCCTTAAGTTGCAGGGATACAGCCGTTTTGAATTTGACGACGTCAGCGGTACTAAGCTTCAAGTCCTTGACGCTGCTGCTGTCTCGCGGACCGACTGCGGTAGAGTGCAGGCATGGTGTAGAAGAGGAAATAATAAATCTCTACAAGGGCGATACCGCTGATGACATCCCATACGACATGCTGCTTCACGAACAGTGTGGAAGCGATAATGAGCAGGGACATCCCGCTAATCAACGTCGTATTCACACGGTTACGTGCAGGGCTCTTCAGCATTAAGCGCATGACCATGTAGCTGGAGAAGCAATGAATGCTCGGGAAGCAGTTAAACGGCTGATCTCGATTATAGATGAATCTTACCAACTGGGAGAATGGATCACTGCCTAACACCTCAGGCCGTGGCACCGTCGTCTGGAACACTAAATAGATCGCATAGCAAGTAAGAGCACAGACGGTATACAACAGCATCGCGCGGTAATAGGCCGTTCGGTCTCGCATGAAGAAGTAGACGATACAGACGTAGATGTAGAAGATCCATACGCCGTATGGCAATGCGAAGTATTTAATAAACGGGATAGATTCATCTACAGTGGTCATCAGGGAATAGACCTGTTCAGATGGCTTGTTCACGAGATGGTATAGATCCCCAAGCACCGGGAATACCAACATCAACGCAAGGGGCGCCCAGTGAAGAACTTGCTTAGGAATTCGATGCATAAATTTGTTCATACAATCAGGACCTTTCTATTGCAAAATCACATAAGATGTTACCTTAAAGGTATCGCTGATTATTGTACTGCGAGTTCTTTGATCTATCAACTATGTTGTCGAAGGAATTATCTCCCATGGAACCAAATTCTACAGATATGTGACATTTGGTGTGCCACTACTTTTCTGTATTAAGATGGGTGGACAAGTATTTCACAATACCATCTTCCGCATCCTGACTATATTCCCATACCATCGCACCACCAAGATCCTTATCCTTGATGTACTTTACTTTTTCTTTCAGGGCCTCTTGATCTTCATAACTGATATACATGTCACCATTGTACAAATAAGCCGCTTTGGCCTGCTCATCATAGTAACGCTTAAACCTATTTTGGTTCAGATACTTCTTCACGATCGTCTTATAACTCAAATCCACCTTCTCGATATCTACAGGCTGACCCGAAGTAAATGCCCCGTTGGCATTCCCTTTTACACCCTTCCAACCATAGGAATAGGCAGGAATACCAAGCAGCAATTTCCTACTGTCAATTTTATGTGCAAGATACTGGTTTATGACGCTGTCTATGCTCATCTTAGACTTCTTGTATTGGTCGGGATACAGATTTGAATTGTACCCTGTTGTATCGGACCATCTGCCCGTCATGTCATAAGTCATCACATTAATGTAATCCACATACTTTTCTACTTTTTTGACCTCTACCTTTTTGAAATACCAGTCTTGTGTACCTGAGGCAAACGTCAGTAAATACGATTTATTTTTGTGCGGGAGACGATTTAATTTTTCTCTTAATTCTCTCATGAGGCTGGTGAAGTTTTGGGTATCTATCGCACGAGCCTTTTGTGTATCCCATGCATCGAAGGCTGGATATTCCCAATCAATATCCACCCCGTCCAAGTCCAACTCCTTGACCATATTGATGATGCTTTCTGTGAATAAATATCGATTACCATCCAGTGTAGCGTCAGAGAATCCATCCACGCCATATCCACCAACAGCCAGCACCATTTTGGTCCCTTTGTTGTTTTCCTTAAGTTTCTTTATATTTTCTATGATTTGATGATTGGCGCTGGCGTCCTTGTGAAAATACAAGTTGGTGCCGTCAATCTTCGCAAAGGCGATAAAAGCAATATCGACCTTTTTCCCCGTTAAATCGATGTCCTTCGGGTCGCGCCAAGCTTCAATGTATACCGAGGAAATTTTTCGCTCTTCAGCATGTACAATCTGATAATAATAAATCCCCATACTAACGAGTAACAGAGCGATAAAGGCTTTGGAGTAAATACTTATTTTCATGACCATCTACCCTCTTCCGCCAAATAATACATGGGTAACCCATTTGTTTAAGTTCAAGACCTTAACCGCGATATAGCTAATCGTGAAAATTATAATGATGTTGAAGAGCAAGCTGAAGAGGGTCTCTAGCAGCGTAGCTTCAACTTCAATGCGTTGGGTGACCATGAGTTCAACAAGCAAGTGGATCAAGTAGATGCTAAAGCTTGCTTTGGAGATGGAGCTAATGATTTTTTTGATTTTATAGTTGGTTTTATCATGGATCGACGTTTCTTTTTCTTTGAAATAAATAAACATCGCCATGGCCATGAAGAAGGTCGTGATGGAATAGTTACCGTAGAACATCTCATCGAGTATCCCGCTATGCTTTGAAGCAAAGTAGGTTAAGATCGGTGTGAGGAAGAACGAGATAAAGCCTAAATTATATAATGAATTTTTCCATTTGATAGGCAGATCATAATTGTATACATAATACCCAAGGATGAAGTACCCGAGAAAGCCCATAAACATTGGGATATTCATAATAGAAATATCGATATAGTGATTGGTCCATCGGAAGATCACTTCCGAGGCAAATCGGTAGATTACACTAACGATAAACCATAGGATGAGATAATACCGAATATCCTTTTCGGTGCAGCTCTTGACCAGCTTACTAATCAGTGGAACAGTCGAATAGATGGCTATGATGGCATAGAGGAACCATAAATGAACATAATTGCGATCAACCAGCAGTTTATAGCCGAAGTCGAGCAGGAATTCACCCACGCCCATATTGCTTTTTAAGATGTAATACTGATTGTACCAGCCGTAAATGAAGGACCAGCTTAGCAGTGGGATCAGCAGGGGCAAGACTCTTTTCTTATAGAAATCCCTGTAAGACTTGATCTCCACACGCAATATCATAGCACCGCTAATCATGAAGAATACAGGAACTGCAAAACGAGAGACTGAATTGAATATGTTGCTGACCCACCAGGAAGTTGTGTTAAAATCATTCGTCCGTGTGAGCAGGTCTGCCGTAATATGAAGAATGATGACGGCTATAATGGATAGAATTCTTAGCATGTCTATATAAACGATACGTTTGTTTTGGAATACACTGTTCATAATGGCCTCCTGGGCAGCTTATTGGGAACGAGCCGTCATATTCTGACTGATCGCGGCAACACCTTTACGTTCAACAAACCCCCAGCCTTCATCGTTGTCAAAGTATTTCATAGTGCCGACAATATTAATATACAAAAGCAAATTTCGATAAGATAAGAGTTCAAGCTGACTGAACAAGAACATTTTCACATAATCCTTCAGAGAATAATGGCTATTGAATTTGTTGCACAAGTATAAAGAAATTACGATCTGAACGGCGTTGATACCCAATGTTACGGCGAGCAGGGTTAATGCCTTAAGTAAGTTATCTCCGATAATCAGTGCTTGAGCGACATAAAAAACCGTCGTAAAAGCGGTAAGGGTACCTAAGATAAAGCCGTCTATTGCAAAAAACAAACTGACGCCGATACTGAACTTTTGCGATAATTTGGACCAATAAATCAAGATGCAATCCACAAAAGCCTTCTGCCATCGGATGCGCTGTTTGTAGAAATTTTTGATGTTCTCGGGGCATTCCGTATAACATACGGCTTCCGGAGCATATACAAGCTTTTTCTTCAATTGGTTAGCCTTTATGTATTGGTGGATTTTGAGGGTGATATCGATGTCCTCTCCAACCGTACTCCGAAAACCATTCACTTGAACGAGAATGTCCTTATAAAATGCCCCAAAGGCTCCGGATATTACCACGATCGAATTGAAGAAGGACTGCGTGAGCTTACGGACATAAAAGCTATGAATATAGCTGATGATCTGACTCTTAACCAGCCCCTTGCCTTTAAATTTCTCGATAATGATGCCATCCTTCTTCTCTGCACCTTGGACAATCTTCACGGTACCTCCCAGCGCGATAATCTCAGGATCGTGGAAGTATTGATTCACGTATTTCATCGAATGGACCTCAAGCATGCTATCTGCATCCAACGTCACTACAATCTCTCCTTGTGCACAGTCGATGCCCGCATTCAGTGAATCTGCTTTGCCGCCATTGAGCTTATCAATGACATAGATGTTGGGGTAGTACCTAGACCTGTATATCCCTTGAATCGCGTTGTATGTCAATTTGTTATCTGCTTTTCGATGATCAAGCTGCAAGTCTAATAACGTATCCAGCTTGAAAAAGGTGCCGTCCTTAGAGCCGTCGTTTATGATCAAAATTTCGAGGTTTTCGTAAAGGAGACCTTGCATGGCATCAATACAATTCCCAATCGTTAGCTCTTCGTTATACGCAGGAACGAGAACGGATATGGATTTCTCGGTCAAATCTGCTTTAAGCTCTTGTACCTTACTGAAAAATAGGGGGATGACCGTATACAAAAGCTGAAACACAAGGAAAACCATGGTGGACACAAATAAAAAATAGTACAAGCTGCTCACTCCTTTACAAAATCTACATTTATACCCACTTTTCTTATGGTTGTAGTCAACATATAGTCAATTACCAAATTAACCTAATTTATCTATATCTGTAAAACTGAGCTGAAATGAAAGTAAACGTATACAATGCCCCTTTTCAGTCGAATGCTCGCATTTGATGTCATATTCTCATTTTCAGAAAAAATTTCAATATAATGGATATTTTTCAGATATTATTCAAAGGTTTGTAACATTCGCTACCATGCATGGTTGCGAAATAAAAAAAGACGATCCCTGAGGTCATCTTAGACCTTATAGGATCGCCTATATCTTCTTCACATCGTAAAACTAGTATTAAATAATCCGTTTGCGGAGCCATCCGGAGATGAGGTCGGTAAGAATGATCAACACGACAATGCCAAGAAGGATAACGCCCACGCGATTCCAATTCCGCACTTGCAGCGCAAAGATCAATGGCGTACCAATTCCGCCTGCGCCAACAAGACCGAGCGTTGTTGCTGAACGAATATTGATTTCGAAGCGGTAGAGCGAGTAGGAAAGGAACTGCGGAATGACTTGCGGCAGTACAGCGTATCGCAATACTTGCAGGCGATTCGCTCCGCTGGCAATTAAAGCTTCCTGCGGTCCGGAATCGATACTCTCGATGGTTTCGGAATATAACTTCGCCAGCATGCCGATGGAGTGAATGCCAAGCGCGAGAACACCCGCGAATGCACCAGGTCCGACGGCTTTGATGAATAGAATGGCAACGATAATTTCCGGGAAGACACGGATAAAGCTTAGAACAGCTTTGCCGCTTCCAGATACTGCGATACGTTTGCTCATGTTCGTCGAAGCCCAGAAAGCGAAAGGAATACAGAGAAATGCGGATACGAACGTACCGAGAATCGAAATGATAAGCGTATCCAGTAAGCCGCGAAGCAAATCTTCGCCTTCCGGAATGTATACATAGGCCCAATCGGGATGAAGAAACCCATCCAATATCGACAACGATACGGATTTGGTCGTCGCCTGAATACCTTCGAAGTGCATCCCTTGGAAAGCCCAATAATAAATAGCAAGAATGACAATAGCGATCACCCAGAAGCGAATCCGGGCACCCATCGGTTTATATGACGTTGTCCCTCTCATAGCAATTTCCTCCGAATTCTCGTGCTGCCGTAATCAATGACAAGCACAATGACGAGTGTAAGCAGAATGATCATGGATGCGCGATCATAACGGAAGAGTCCAAGTGAACGATCGAGCAATAGGCCGATTCCTCCAGCTCCTACTAACCCTAATACAGAGGCTGCACGGATGTTGACCTCAAACGTATAGAGAAAATAGGAGATGAAATACGGAAGCGCCTGCGGCACGACGCCAAAAATAATGACTTGCATGCGGCTGGCTCCTACGGCCGTCATCGCTTCCAGCGGTCCCGGATCGATGGCTTCGATGGCTTCGAAGGTAAGCTTCGCAATGATTCCGAAGGAGAAGAATACGAGCGCCAGCATCCCTGCGAAGGGACCGATACCGAAGATCGCGACGAAAATCGAGGCAAAGAGTAAATCGGGAACCGTGCGTACGAGATTCAGAACGATGCGCATTGGAATTGAGACGAGCTTGTTCGGCATGATGTTATAAGCACATAGAAGCGCAACGGGAACGGCGATAATGCCCCCTAACGTTGTACCGACGATCGCAATTTGAATGGTCTCAAGCATCGGCCCCCAGATCGTCGGCACGTAACTCCAATCGGGAGGGATCATTTCCTGAAGAAGAGAACCCATCTGCGGCAAACCAACAATTAACTGGTAAGGCGTAACTTTTGTTTGGATAGAACAAAGCACGAGTACGATAACAATCAGCAGCCATGTAGCAATTCGCTTGTAACGTTGGGTTGTAAGCTGCATATCAGGGGGAGATTTCTTGCCTGACGCAGGCGTTACGGGCTTCATACCTCGCCTCCCAGCATTTCATCATGCCGAATCGATCGTCCATAAATTTCGGCAAAGACTTCGTCGGTCGCTTCTTCCGGCGGCCCGTCGAAGACCACTTCACCCGCGCGTAGACCGATGATCCGTGTCGCGTATTCACGGGCTAAATCAATGAAATGCAAATTGATAATCGTCGTAATTTTCATATCCTGATTAATTCGCTGCAGATCATCCATGACCTGACGGGTAGTCAGCGGATCAAGGGAGGCCACAGGCTCATCCGCTAGAATAATCTTAGCTTCCTGCGCCAATGCCCGGGCAATGGACACCCGTTGCTGCTGGCCTCCAGAGAGTTGATCGGCACGGATATACGCCTTTTCGCGGATGTTCACCCGTTCCAGCGCATGCAAGGACAGTTCAATATCTTCGCGCGGGAACATACCGAACATCGTCCGCAACGTGGAGTGGTAAGCGACGCGGCCGGATAGAACGTTGTTGAGCACCGTATTTCGCTTAATCAAGTTGAAGCTCTGGAAGATCATGCCGATATCTCTGCGCATCCGGCGCAGCTCCCGGTCATTGGCACGCGTAATAGATTTGCCGTCCACTTGAATTTCGCCATCTGTAATGTCATGCAGCCGGTTAATCGACCGAAGCAACGTGGATTTCCCTGCACCGGATGACCCGACAATCACGACAAGCTCGCCTTCTTCGATCGTCAAATTAATGTTGCGCAGCCCGATGGTTCCGTTGGGGTAGGTCTTGGATACATTATTGAATTGAATCATACGTTTCCAACTCTCTCTCTGTAGGAATGAGGTAATAGAAACAACACCGCCATGATTGCTCATGAACGGTGCTGCAATTGAGCTATGATAACTTGATTACTTGATTTCTTGGCCAACGGCCTTAGCATACTCGCGTACCGAATCGAAGTTCTTGTCGTCGCCTTTAACGTAGCCCACATGGGTATAGATTTCTTTGATGATTTGTGCACCTTCTGCATCATTCGTGATGTCAATGAACGCTTGGCTGATTTTATCTCTCCAGCTTTGATCCATATCGTTACGAACGCTTACTGTATCGTTAGGAATCTTAGCTGTGTAATGAAGCACACGAGTTTTCTCGAAAACATCCGGTACATCTTTAAGGACTGTATTCCGTGCATCTTGGAAGTTCGCCACTGCATCGACTTGGCCGTTCAATAATGCCATTAATGCCGCGTCATGACCTTTGATGGTTACGCCTTGCACGTCTTTATCCGGATCGACGCCGGCATTTTTCAATTCAGCAGCAGGGTATACATAACCGGCGGATGAAGTAACGTTCTGCCAGCCAATTTTCTTGCCTTTCAAATCTGCCAGACTTTTGATCGGGGAATCTTTGAGCACAACGATCATCGCTTTGTAGAAGTCTACTTTTTCGGTCGTTGCTTGGCCTGTTGCATCATCCACACCGAAGCGTTGGGCTTGGAGCAGAAGGTCAACAGCTTTTTTATTATCATGGGCTAGTACGTAAGCATTGGGTGGTAGGAATCCGACATCGACTTGCTTCGATGCCATGGCTTCAACAATGGTGTTGTAATCTGGGGATACGGTCACGTGAACGGGAATACCAAGTTTGTCACCAAGGAGTTTCTCTAGAGGTTTGGTTTTGGCTTCAAGGGTGTCTGCATTTTGAGATGGAACAAATTGTACGTTAAGTTCTTTCGGTACGTATGCGGAGCTCGATGATTCTTTGGATCCACACGCGGCAAGACTCGCAGCGATAAGGATGGTCATGCAGATCGCCATTGTTTTTTTAAACATTCTTGGTACCCTCCAAATAATAAATTTTATCTATTGCTAAATCTCCTATATCAGATCTATCAATCCGACATAACAAATCGTAGCACAAAGAAAAAAAAGAAAGGTAAAATAGAATGGGTGGTTATGTAAAATCTTCATTAAAATCATACAATGATTGGAATTTTATGACAATACTAAATTATATAAATTATCCCTTTATATGTAAATAAAATCAAAAATATATTAAACGTGACAAACCGATAGGGAATATAGTACATATGAAAGTAGGATGAATTATAGAGGAGGATGGAAGGAACTATGAATGATCAAAGACCGCGATTGCAGCTTCGAATTCTCGAAACAACGGATATCCATGCGAATGTGATGGACTATGACTATTATAAAGACGCACCCGCCGCGGATCTCGGATTGGTTCGAACCGCTTCCTTGGTGAAGCAAGCCCGGGATGAAGTGCCGAATACCCTTCTTGTTGATAATGGGGATCTGATCCAAGGCACGCCGCTGGGTACTTATGTCGCTAAAATTGACCCATTGATGAAATTGGAGGATGCGGTTCACCCCGTATATCTCGCGATGAATGAGATGGATTATGATATTGCTACGTTCGGTAACCATGAATTCAACTATGGGCTCGAATTTCTCGACCGGATGATTCGTGGAGCTCGGTTTCCGTATGTGAATGCCAATATATATGTGGATGAGAGCCAGGACCATAGGGAATTTGGCAAGAACAAATACACGCCCTACACGATTCTAAATAAAACGTGCAGGGATACGAATGGGGACATGCATGAGCTGCGCATTGGAGTTATCGGGCTGGTTACACCTCAGATCATGGAGTGGGATCAAGCTCATCTGCAAGGGCAGGTCGTGACAAGAGACATGACCGACACAGCCATGGAATTCATCCCGCAGATGAAGAAGGAAGGCGCGGATATCATTATCGCTTTGGCGCATACGGGGTTTGATAGCAGCGACGATGGCCGTCAGGGTGCGGAGAATGCCGTATTATCGCTGAGTAAAGTGCCTGGCATCGATGCCATTACCTTTTCCCATACGCATAAAGTGTTTCCTGCTGTTGATTTCAGCCGTTTGGATCCTAAATTCAAAGACAAGCAGGGTCAACCTTTGCCAGAAGTAGATGATGTGAAAGGGAAGATTCATGGCGTTGCCGCGGTTCAAGCGGGATATGGCGGCGGTCATCTCGGCGGGATTGATTTATTCCTTGTCCAGCATGAAGGTCAATGGTCCGTAGAGGATAGCCAATCTTGGAACCGGGCGGTCTATGATGTGGAACAAAGAAAAGCCTTGGTGGATGCGGATGCTGGTATTATGGCGCGTGTCCAACAAGCTCATGAAGCTACCGTGAAGTATGCGAACGGGCCGATCGGCATGACGAGTGCGCCGATTTTTAGTTATTTTGCGTTGGTGCAGGATGATCCGTCCATTCAGATTGTGACGAATGCGCAGACTTGGTATACCGAGAAATATATCGCGAACTCGCTGCCGCAATATCAAGAATTACCGATCCTCTCTGTGGGTTCGCCGTTTAAGGCAGGGCGTAATGGTCCGTCAGAATATACGGATGTTGAAGCAGGCCCGATCGCGATCAAGAGTGCAAGCGACTTGTACTTGTATGATAACTTGCTTAAAGCGGTCAAAGTGAAAGGGGAAATCGTCAAAGAATGGCTAGAGATGTCCGCCGGGATTTACCATACTATTGATCCGTCCCGCAAGGAGGAGCAGCCGTTATTAAATCCTCTGTTCTCCGTATATAATTTCGATGTCATCGATGGGATCACCTATCAAATCGATATCACGCAGCCGCCCAAGTACTCGCCGGAAGGTGAATTGTTGAATAAGGACGCAAGCCGCATCCTGAATCTCCGTTATCAAGGAGAGCCATTGAATCCGGATCAGGAATTCATTGTTGTCATGAACAACTACCGCGCGTTTGGCGGGGGGCAATTCCCAAGGATTCAGGAAGCGGAGCTGGTTCTAGATTCAGCCGATGAGAACCGTCAGATTCTTATGGATTACATCATTGAACAGGGGCAGATTAACCCTCGCGCGGACCATAATTGGTCTTTGGCGCCGATCCCTGGCAATCAAGCGATTGTCACGTTCACAACATCGCCGGAGGCTGTGAAATATCTTGAAGCATTTCCACACATTCAATTCACGGGAAAACTTGATGCAAAAGGGTTCGGGATCTTCTCCCTGAACTTGTAGATGACAAGGTAACTTTTTACCGTCATAATCATGTCCTGAACTTCATATAATCAACGAATTGCCAAGCAGAGGTTGTCTTTTCATTCGTCAACGGCCTCTGCTTTCGTGTCCTATAATGGCAATATTTTACATAATATTAACACTAAAATGCACCTAGACATGCTAGAGTTATGACGTTGAAACTACTAATTTTGGGATGAAGGAAGGGACATGGGACAATGAGGAACAGGAAGAACTTGAGAAGGCTTGGAGCCATATTTTTTGCTCTCTCGTTGCTTATCGGCAATGCACTTAACTTTCTGCCAGGTACGGCCTCAGCTGCATCAGCGATCAATGTCGCACAAGCGATTGCGAAGAACAACAACGGAGAAACGGCCACGGTAGAAGGTTATATCGTAGGTGAAGTGTATAATTCAAAACCCATTTTTTCTAATTTTCAAGATGATCTCAACTTTCTAATTGCGGATACAGCGAGCGAAACAGATAAAACGAAACTCATAGATGTTCAGATCACGGCTAGCTACCGGAGCCAATACGGTCTGAAGAGCAATCCGACACTCGCCGGCAAAAAAGTTCAGGTAACAGGCACGCTTGCCTTATATAGCGGCATAAACGGCGTGAAAAATCCTTCGAGCTTTGTCTTGGATGGCACGCCTGGAGGCGGAAATCCAGATCCAGCTGACCCAGGGAGTGAGAACATTGGCGTTCCCACAACCCTCCCCGACGGTACAGGCAAAAAAGTGCTATTCGATCAATCCCATGCGCAGACAGCCGGTGCAGCGGATTGGGTAGTTGATGGAGCATTCTCGGATTTTGCCGATGGGTTGAAGGCGGCGGGGTTCCAGGTCGATGCGCTCGAAAGAACGCTTCCGTATACCTCGCAAGCTTATGATACCCCTGCAATTACGTTGAGTAAGCTGAAGCAATATAACGTATTTGTGATCGGGGAAGCGAACATTCCTTTCAAAGCATCCGAGCAAGAAGCGATGCTGCAGTATGTGAAGGATGGCGGCAGTATTTTCTTTATTTCGGACCATTACAATGCTGACCGTAACTTGAACCGATGGGATTCATCGGAAGTCATGAACGGATACCGCCGGGGCGCTTATAACAATCCTGCGAAAGGGATGGCTGCGGCAGAAGTGGCATCCGGAGCAATGGAAGGCGTGACCAGCACCGATTGGCTGGGACAAAATTTCGGCGTACGTTTCCGTTACAATGCGTTAGGCGATTTCACGAAGACGGATACGGTGAAATACGACCAATCCTTCGGCATTACGGCAGGCGTCAATGATGTCGAAATGCATGCCGGCTCGACCATGGTGGTACTGGATCCGACGCGCGTCAAAGGGCTTGTCTATATACCGAAGACGACATTGGGCTGGAATAATGCGGTTGAGAAAAGTGATCCGGCAAATTTCCCGAATGGCGGCGTCTATAAAGGCGGCGGAGTGGATGAAGGTCCGTTCGCGGCGATCGCGAAGCTGGAGAAGGGAAAAGCTGCGTTCATCGGGGATTCCTCTCCAGTAGAAGACAGTACCCCACGTTATGTCCGTGAAGATAATGGCTCGAAGAAAACGACGTATGACGGCTTCAAGAGCGAAGGGCAGAATAGTGTGTTCCTCGTGCAGACGGTGGAGTGGCTTGCGCTCCAAGAAGATTATGCGACATTCGAAAATAAAGGCATCAAGCTCGATTCCCCGACGCCATTGTTAACAAACGGGTTGGAGAATCCAGCTAATTCGGTAGAGATTCCAGGCACAGAACCGTGGGGAACCCCGGCTGCAGGATACAAATGGTACGATCCGGCTACATACAAAGCAGGTGCCTATGGCACAGGCAAAGGAGCACCAGAAGTACCCATTCCGGATCTAACGACGATTGCGGCAGCTAGACAAGTCAGCGATAACACCTATGTGACAGTTCAGGGTATTGTGACGTCTGAGCCTGGGATCTTCGGCGGTTCCGGCTTCTACATGCAGGATGGTACGGCCGGAATCTACGTGTATCCTACCCAAGCGACAGGCTTTCACGTAGGAGACAAAGTGAAAATCACAGCGCAAAAGACGATTTTTAACACCGAAGTCGAGCTGATGAATGATGCGAAGGTGGAGAAGCTGGATGCGAATGCGAATATCCCTGCTGCGGTTCCGGCGATCCAGACAACTCTGAATGACAGCAATCAGGGGACGTTAGTCACATTTAAGGATGTAACCGTTCAGAATTATGCAACGGTAACGAATTCCCTTGAATTCGATCTGGTGAAGGATGGCGTGACGAGCCGCGTCCGAGTAGACAGCAGAACGAATATCAATGCGGACAGCTTCAAGCAGTCGTTCCCGGCTGGAACGAAGGTGGACATTACAGGGATTTCATCGATCTTTAAAGGCACATACCAATTGAAATTATTAAAGGTAGCGGACGTGCAGGTAGCCTCCCAAGGCAATCAAGCTCCGATATTTACGGCTATTGATGCGAAAAGCGTAACAGAAGGGCAGCACCTAACATTCCAGATCGAGGCAACAGACGCAGATGGTGATGTCTTGACCTATACAGCGCCTTCTCTTCCAGGGGATGCAGCCTTTGATGCAATTAGCCGCGAATTTTCCTGGACGCCGCAAACGGCAGGGGATTATACGGCGACCTTTCGTGTAACGGATGGGAAAGGCGGCGAGGCAACGATCAATGTATCGATTAAGGTCACGCCAGCAGGTCCAGCTTCACCTAATACAGCGACCTTAACGGGACCGGCTTCGTCGTATGCGGGCAGCGCTGTGGATTTGGCGGTGGGCGTCAAAAATATAACCTATGGTTTTACGACAGGAAGCATCGTCGTTCAATATGATCCGAACGTATTGGATTTTGCTACGAAGGCCAACACGGATGGTACCTTGGCGTTAGCGGAGACGGCAGTTGCCTCGACCTGGGAAGGTGCAGGCATCCTTGCAACCGGGGTCAAACCGGACAAAGGCCAGATCCTTGTCATTGTAGGAAGTACGGGAACCGATCATGCCGTGAATGGAACGGGACCGCTGCTGACGTTGCATGGAACGTTAAAATCGAGTGCAGCGGTAGGCACAACATCCGTTTCGATATCCGGTTTTGATGTATCAACGGATGGTACATCCAACGTATTAGATATCACCCAAGCTTCTTGGCATATCGAAGTGAAAACAGCAGACAGAACTGCCCTGGCTACAGCGATTCAGCAGGCACAGAACTTATATGATAATGCTGTCGTAGGATCGGCTCCAGGCCAATATCCGGCAGCAGCCAAAGCAGCCTTGCAGCAAGCCATTACAGCAGCGAGTGTGGTTCGTGATAATGCGTCTGCTACCCAGGAAGAATTAAATGCAGCACTTGCAGCATTGGATGCCGCCGTGAACACGTTCCGCAACGCGGTGAATCCATCGGCACCAGTGGATAAGACATCATTAACGACAGCGATTGCGAATGCACAAAGTCAACTGAACAAAGCTGTCACAGGCAACAAAGTCGGTCAGTATCCAGCAGCAGCCAAAGCTGCGTTGCAGTCGGCTATCACGACGGCAACGGATGTGAAGAACAGCTCTTCTGCATCGCAGTCGCAAGTGGATGCGGCAGTATCGACATTGAATACAGCACTTGTAACGTTCCAATCTAAGTTGATTACCTTGGTTCCAGGGGCGACGAAGATTACGATCAATGATCTATCGATCCTTGCGAAATACTTCGGTATGACATCGGCAGATCCGAATTGGAGCAACATTGCCCAAGCGGATATGTTCGATGAGGGCGAGATTACGATTCGTTCGCTCGCTGCGGTCGCACAATTAATCGTGGGCGATTGGTTCAAAGAGAACTAATGGATACGTATTTGTAAATGTTAGCGCAGGGATGTTCTTTTAGGGTCTTCATGACCTAAAGGGGCATCCCTTTTTCTATTTTTTGAAGGGCAATGCTCTTGCTGGAAACTCCGGATTACGATACAATGCAGGGAAGTAACGGGAATAAGGAGGGAGAAGGAACCGTGGAAGAACAACAGATATCGAAGAAGCAGCCGAAAGCCTGCCCTTCTACCTATAAAACATTCAGTCTGTCCTTACAAGCACTTGTGATTCTTGCGAAGCATTCGAGCCTGTGCCCAAGTTCAGATATTGCGCAGGATATACAATCCGAAGCGACCTTGCTGCGCCGAATTCTATCGGTTTTGTCGAGGGAGAATATTATTGAGACGCGTGAAGGACGTGAGGGTGGATACCGTTTGAGTAAGAGGCCTGAGGAGATTACACTCGCCGAAGTTTACGCTGCCCTTCACATCGATGAAGCGCGCTGCGTCAGCATGACTGAAGCAACGGGTGAGAATCCTTTTGGGTTGAAAATGAAAGCGGTTATGTATGACATCACATCGGAAATCGACCAGAGTATTCTGAATGTATTAGAGAAATATACGATACAGGATCTCGTAAACCGAACATGTGAGCTCGATTGACATTCTTTATTTCCAGGTATATACTGTGCGAATAGAGACACAGTAATATGAACAGCATTTAACTGTGTGTATATAATCACAGTATAGGCTGCATAGGAGGATGAAACCATGTCTACGTCAGTTGATCAAAAGCAAGACTTCTTTACCGTTGTGCATGAACGCCATTCTGTACGTTATTATGATCCAAGCGTCCAAATTTCCAAGCAGGAGTTGGAAGACATCTTACAGGAAGCAACGTTGGCACCATCTTCTAGCAATCTTCAACCTTGGCGGTTTCTCGTCATCGACGAGCAAGCTTTGAAGGAGAAATTGCTGCCTATCGCGTACAATCAACAACAGGTGGTAGATGCATCGGCGGTAATCGCCGTTTTCGGAGACATGGAGTGGTTCAACGAAGGGGAGAAGATCTACGCCAAGTCTGTTGAAGCGGGTTACATGAGCGAAGCAGTGAAACAGCAAATGGTCGCGACCGTAGATAATGGATACCGCAACATGGATGAAGCGCGCAAGAAGAAAATCGTGCATATCGACGGTGGTCTGATCAGCATGCAGTTGATGTTGGTGGCTCGTGCAAAAGGATATGATACGGTCCCTATGGGTGGGTATGACGTGGCGAAATTTAACGAAGCGTTCGAAATTCCTGCACACTATGAGAATATTATGCTGATTGCCTTGGGCAAAGCAGCGAAACCAGGTCATGCAACCGTTCGCCTATCGGTGGATGAAGTGACGCATTGGAATACAATTAAATAAACAGATCGAATAGACAGTTCGAAAAGGCAGGGGAAACCCTGCCTTTTCTTATTTTGGAAGACAAAGGATATCGATATAGCGTAGAATGAGGAAGACAAAGGAGGCGATCTGTTTTGAAGATACATAGAAAGCAAACCCTGTCGGAACAAGAACTGCAAGATATACGCGAATTAGCGGATATCTGCAATCTGTTGGACGGCATTCAATTGAAATTAAATTGGGTATCGTTACAGACTCGTTCCGGGGAAGAAACGAACGATTTCCTAATCTATAATGATGCGGGCGATCTAATTGGTTACTTAGGCATGTACGTGTTCCGTTCGTCCGAGGCGGAGATTAGCGGCATGGTCCACCCTCGTTATCGTAGACAAGGCCTCTTCCGGAAGCTGGTTGATGCGGCGTTAACCGAATGCCGGCAACGAGAGTTCCCTAAAGTTCTATTTATCTGTCATCATGCGTCTGCTTCAGGCAAAGCATTCTTGATTGAAGCAGGGACAACCTATACGATGTCAGAGCATTGGATGCGCTGTGAATGGGCTGACGTAACGAACGTTGAACGTTCTGCTGCCCTGGCGATGGAGATCCGTGCTGCTGATGTCGAAGATACGGAAGTTCTTGTGTCCTTGAACCAAGACGGATTTGATATGACAGAAGAAGATAGCAGAGAATATGTGGAACGCTGCTTCGGCAGTCCGTTGGAATATACCTTTATTGCAGAATTAGAGGGTCAGCCGATCGGTAAGTTAGGCGTGACCTATGAAGATGGTGCGGCATTTATTTATGGCTTTTGCGTGCAGCCCACATTACGGGGGAAAGGCTACGGGCGAGCCATTCTGCGCGGGCTAATAGAGCAGCTGAATCGGGAGCGGAGCATATCGCGCTTCGAATTGGAGGTTGCCGTAAAGAACGAGCGAGCTTTAGGCATCTACGAGTCCTGCGGTTTCCGTGTGGTCAGTGCGAATGACTACTATGTGTTGACGGTATAATATCAATACGTATTAAATAGGAAAGAGCCCTTTACCCGTATCCGGGTAGAGGGCTCTTCAGCGTTTAAGATGAAGATGTCGTAGATGTCTCATTCGCAACTTCGGATGACGCTTCCTTGAAGCTCTTTAACTTATCGTTCGTCATGTAGAACGTGAACAGCAAGGCGAGCACCGTTGGGATGAGTGACCAGAGGAACGTCGTCGCAATGGAAGAAGAGAGTGCATGCGTTATTTTGTCCAGAATGTCTGAAGGAATGCTCGCTCGAGCTTCCGGTGACAGAATTGCCCGCGGATCAGACATCATTTCTCCTTGTGGGGCCGCTTGCCCCATGCCCGAGAAGGCGGATTGCAGTCGGTCGGTAAATTCCGTTCGTTGAACCATACCGAAGATCGTAATCCCGATCGTCATCCCCAAGGAGCGGATAAACGCGATCGTGGAGTTGGCAGACCCGCGCTGCGAAGCATCAAAATGGTGAATCGCAGCCATTCCTAACACGGAGAAGGAAGCGCCAAGTCCCAAGCCGGTAATGACCATATACCACGTAATCATCCCGCGAGTTGTATCCGTCGTAATGGTGGTTAACAAGGCAATTCCTAGGAGGAAGATCAGCATGAATGCGACCATGACTTTACGATATCCAAATTTCGCGGAAGCCATCGCCCCAATCTGTGCAGATACGGTCGTACCTAACATCATAGGCAATAGAATCATCCCTGAATTGGTTGCCGTACCGCCGGTTACCCCTTGAACGAAGATCGGAATATAGACCGCCGTGGCAATGAAGGCGGCTCCCGAGAACAATCCGATAATGGTACTGGAAGCGAATAGCCGATTCTTAAACATCGCAAAGGAGATAATCGGTTCCTTAGCATGGCGCTCGATCAGGATGAAGATCAGGAACAATACCGCAAATCCAGCGAATAAGCTGATGATGATTGAAGAATCCCAGGCGTAGGTGCCTCCGCCAAGCTCCAACGCAAACATCAAGCAAATGATCGAACCTACGAGGGTAGCTGCGCCGCCCCAGTCAATTTGCTGCCGTGCATGCACATGGGACTCTTTATAGAAGAAGATCACGAGCAGAAGAGAGACGACGCCAAGGGGCACATTAATGAAGAAGATCCAGTGCCATGTGAAGGTGTCTGTTATAAATGCACCGAGCAGGGGGCCGAATATGCTGGAAAGCCCGAAGACCGCACCGAACAATCCGCCCATTTTACCACGTTTCTCGACGGGGAAAATATCAAACATAATCGTAAAGGCAATGGGTATCAGCGCACCGCCGCCAATCCCTTGAATCGCCCGGTAAATACTTAATTGTGTGATCGTCTCGGCCGTAGAGCAGAGCAATGAGCCTGCGAGAAAGAAGATTAACCCAAAGACGAAAAACCGTTTGCGTCCATACATGTCGGACAGTTTACCGAAGATCGGCATGCCAGCCATTTCGGCGACCATATACGCCGAAGTCACCCACACGAATTTGTCCATGCCTCCTAAATCCGAGACGATGGTCCCCATGGCCGTCGATACGATCGTATTATCCATCGATGCCATAAGGATGCCGAGCAGCAGTGCTGCAACGACTAAGCCTAAATTATTTTTTCCCCTAACCATGTCTAACAATCCACCTTTTCATGTCATGAGTTTATACTTGGGAATAATGATTCACGATCGCATCGGAAGCTTGGTTGTACGTATTCCGGTATTCGACGTGCTCGATGTGGCAACCGGGTCCGATCGTAACATTGTTCCCCCGGACAAATTGAGCGGTGGTATTCTCCAATACGATGTCATCCCCTTCGATACTGCGTGCTGTGAGCCGCGCATCCGGTTGGATTTTGAACATATCGAACAAGGACTTCATCATCCCAGAGATCCCTTGTGCTTTCTTGACTGTAATATGCTCACCGCCGATTTCATTGGCTTGTGAGGGCCAATAGAGCTGTACATCCATTTGTCCTGCATTCAGCAAGCCTTTGACGTCGAATGCGCCTTTGCCATAGAGACGGTCGATTTCGCAATCTCCATCTACTTGAACCATACCGTAGAGCTTCAGCTCTTGCCCGAACAGGTTGTTCTTCACGTTGAGCTGCCCGTTAATCTTGCCATCCCGTATGGTGGCATCGCCATGAACCGTCATTTCGCCATTTACGGTTGTTTTGTCATTCGATACGGTGCCGTTCACCACGGTCGTACCATGGACTTTGAAAATTTGCGAGACGAATTGCCCTGTGATGTCGGCCGTGCCTGTGCACCCGAATGTGATGCAATCGATATCGCCTGTGAGCTTTCCCTCGCCCATAATACGGATTTGATTATAGGTCCCTCCGGCAGCACTTGCTGTGCCTGTAATTCGAATGTTTTGCCGATCCTGTGTGTTCATCGTGGATTGCCTCCCCTTACTCTATTATTTAAAGTCGTAATTGATGATTCACTTTTGCGCTCGGATGGATGTGTAAATGTTCTTTGTATTCCACGCGGTCAATGACGCAATCCGGTCCGATCGCCACTTGATTGCCGCGTACGACTTGCGCTTTTGTATTTTCGAGCGTCACATGATCGCCTTCAATGACTTCAGCGGACAGATGCGAATTGAACAATGCGCCCATCATCTTATTCATAAGATTTCCGCGGATTTGCTTCACGGTAATTTGTTCGCCACCGATTTCGTTCGCGCGGCAGCGGCCGTGAATGTGAATCATAATGTTGCCTGCGTTCAGCATACCTTCAATAACAAAGGTGCCGCTCGCTTGGAATTGTTCAGCCGAGCAGTTTGCGCCGATTTTGACATCCCCATTGAAATGAATCGAATCGCAGGTCAATGGACCTTGAATCGTGACTTTACCGTCCATTTGCATGCTGTCTGCGCGAACAGCGCCTTTGATGGTACTCATGCCGTTAATTCGTACAATGTCGGCTTGTAAGTTGCCTTCTACTTTGGCTGTACCATTGGCTTGAAATTGCCGGCATGTGACATCGCCACGAATTTTACCGACGCCGTCGATGTTGACTTGGTTGAATGTACCGCCGGATGAGCTGGCAATACCGGATATGCTAATGTCTCCTAAAGGTTGTGTATTCATTGGAATATTCCTCCGATCAAGATAAATGTGTTTTTAACGCTTCAATCGAACTGGAAATGACGAGTCGCTTGACCAGCTTGGCGTTATTCTCGAGGTATACTTCGCTAGCCCCTGAAATCAACAGGAATGTTGCGATGCCCATTTTGCGAATAAATAAGAGATCGCAGCTCTTGCCGTCAAATTTCTTGTAATGATCGTTCAGCACTTGCAGGAGAATCTTCCCTTCGTCCAAGCTCATTTCGCCCGTAAGCAGCAATTGGTCCAATACATAGACAGCGATCAATCGTTCATAGGTGAGCACATCCCAATCCCCAATTTGGTCGGTTAATAGCTTCAGGGATATTTCGGATACGATGTTGCGTTCGATGATATCCTTCTTATAGAGTGCCGTTTCCGTCAAACTGGGGGAGAATAGGTCTGCTAAGTCATCTAGCGAGGTGTTGTCTTTCAAGTTAACGATTTTATCTATACGTTCCAATATTTTATCCTTTGGAAAAAAGGTTTCTTGACCTGTGAACGTAGATTTGCGAATGAACCAATCTTCCGGAATCAGATCCTTGCGCTTCCAGCGGTATAATTGTCCGTAGGAGATACCGGTCAGCTCGAGTAGATCTTTTTTAGATATCAAATGGTCTTCCATGGTGGTGACCTCCTCATTGTGATGTTAACGAAACAATGTTACGCATGTATCGTAACACTGTTTCGTTACGAATTCAAGAGGCTGGCTTTAAATTCCCTTTTTTTGGGCGAATGCGAGGGGGTTTTGCTTTGACAATCGGAATGCACTAGACTGAAATATGATGCTACATCAATCTTTTCTGGAATGGGGGAGTTGGCATGTTACTTCAGCTTGAATTCCTGCTTCGACTGATCATCGCAGGGATTTGCGGCGTCATGATCGGGTATGAACGTAAAAGTCGGATGAAAGAAGCGGGTGTGCGAACACACTTTGTTGTGGCCATTGGTGCGGCACTGATGATGATGGTGTCGAAGTATGGCTTTGATGATATATTAGGCCATGAGGGTGTTGGTTTAGATCCATCTCGTGTCGCATCGCAAGTTGTAAGCGGTATATCGTTTCTGGGGGCGGGGATGATCTTTCTTCAACGCCAGCATGTCAAAGGGTTGACGACGGCAGCGGGAATCTGGACAACAGCGGGCATTGGGCTTGCGTTTGGCTCCGGGATGTATTTTATGGGGGCTGGCGTGACCCTGATTATTCTTGCGGGGCAGAAATTATTGCATCGTCAGTTCCGCTGGCTCGCATTTCCGAAATCCGAACAGCTTATTCTTCAAATGGAGAATGAACCTGACCTGGTGGGTGGAATCACGCGGATACTGATGGATAAGAATATATCGATCTTGAATTTTCATGCAGAAAAGATGGATAAGGAAGCGGCCTATATTGAAATCTATATGCAAGTGAAAGTTCCCGGATCGTATCCGGGCACGGAGTTGTTGTCCTTGATCCAAGAAATTCCCGGCGTGAAGTCGGTTGAGTTGCAATAAGGTTGTTTCTATAATGGAGCAGAGCAGTCCCAGGTGGGGCTGCTCTTTTTTGGGTTCAAATCGCTGAGGATCGACATGAGTGCATAGTCTTCAGGATCGATTTGAAAATTAGGCGAAAATTATGCTTGTCCATTTATTGACAAATGAGCTCGTTAGTTATATAGTTAGTTACATGAGTAATGAACCAACATGGTGGTGATGGAATGAGTATGAGTATGGATGACAGTCGCCCGATTTTTGTGCAAATTGCAGAACGGATCGAGGATGACATTATTGAGGCAAGATTACCCGAAGAATCGCAGGTTCCATCGACGAACCAATTCGCGACGTTCTACCAGATTAATCCGGCGACGGCGGCGAAAGGCGTGAATTTGCTAGTGGACCAAGGGATTCTGTATAAAAAGCGAGGGATTGGAATGTTCGTAGCGACAGGGGCGCGCGCCGTGCTGGTGGAGAAGCGCAAGGATCAATTTTATGAGCAGTATGTCGTTAGCATGTTACGCGAAGCAGAGAAGTTGGGGATTACGACAGATCAATTGGCAGACATGATTCGAAAGAGGGGGAGCAAACATGAGTAGTGTGGTGGAAGTGAGAGGACTGACGAAATCCTACGGCAAAGAATCAGTCGTCCGCAACGTGAGCTTTACGCTAGAGGAGAACAAAATCTATGGATTACTTGGGCGGAACGGGGCTGGCAAGACAACGATCATGCATATGATCACGGCACAGCAGTTCGCAACGAGCGGCATGCTGAAGGTATTCGGCGAAGAACCCTACGAGAATAACCGCGTGCTAAGCCAAGTCTGCTTCATTAAGGAGAGTCAGAAATACCCGGATAACTACCGCGTGATTGATGTTCTTGAGGTAGCTGGGCTGTTCTTCCAGAATTGGGATAAAGTGTATGCCCATGCGTTAATTGAGGATTTCCGGTTGCCGTTGAAACGGCGGATGAAGAAGCTATCTCGGGGGATGCTCTCCTCGGTAGGAATAATCGTAGGACTCGCGAGTCGCGCACCGCTGACCATCTTTGACGAACCGTACTTAGGGCTGGATGCGGTGGCAAGAGGGCTGTTCTACAACCGGCTCATTGAGGATTATGCGGAGCATCCACGTACGGTGGTTTTATCCACGCATTTGATCGACGAAGTGAGTCAGCTTTTGGAACATGTGATGGTCATTGATCAAGGCAAGTTGATTCTGAATGAAGATACGGAAGTGCTGCGGGGCAAAGCTTTATCTGTAGCGGGAACCACGGCGCAGGTCGATGAGTTCACGAAGGGCAGAGAAGTCATCCACCGGGAACCTTTCGGAGGGTTATTGACTGCAACTGTGGTGGGAAATGGTAAAGCGGAGGACCGCAAACGTGCGGAAGCACTGGGTTTAACCGTGGCGCCGGTATCTTTGCAGCAACTTATTGTTCATTTAACGAATGGATCGGTACGAAAGGCGGGTGAAGTTGAATGAATCGAGCAGCAGGCGTATTGAAGATGCACTTCCAAGATAAGTTCGGCTACTTATATTTACCTTGGATAATCCTATTGTCATCCTTTACCGTTAACATCATTGTCGGTATTCTGGTAAATGAAGAGAAGGGCTTCTATACGGGAGGGTTAATGTCCATCTATGTTTATATGTTTGTGATGGGCATCGTCGTGGTAGCACAGTCATTCCCTTTTGCATTAGGATTTTCCGTTCGGAGATCGGATTATTATTTAGGCACCGTGGGATTGATTGTCGTATTAAGCGGCATATTCTCGGCTCTGCTGACGCTGTTCTCCTGGGTGGAAGTGCTGACGAACGGCTGGGGAGTAAAGCTCGGATTTTTCCATTTACCCTATCTTAGCAGCGGCAGCTATGTGCAGCAGTTTCTCGTTTATTTCCTAGCGATGCTGTTCATCTGTTTGAACGGTTTCGTCACGGGAAGCTACAGCAAACGGTTTGGCAAAACAGGGACATTCACCTTATTCATTGTGTTATTCCTGTTAGGTAGCCTCTTCTCCTTGGCGATGAGCTACTATGATGGATGGGCGGATCTGTTCCAGTGGTTTGTCGGAAAAACGGCGCTGGACCTTGCGGTTCGAAGTATGCCGGTATCGATTATTTTCGCTGCATTATCGTATCTGTTCTTGCGTAGAGTGACCGTGTAGTTTAACGGATTGAAGTTGAAGTGAATAAGAAGGATGGAAAAGACCGAAAGGATCGAAAAGACCGCTGGGGGCTGCCTGAGGGCACTGAAAAAATTGTGTTATGAGAAAAACCCCTACCCTCGGTTCATTCGAGAGTACCTATATTGGAAATTCCCAATATAGCCCTCATTATAGAGGATAACGGTACTCATATAGTGGACAAATCCAATGTAGGAGCACGAAAAGGTCCAGAATGAGCTCATGTCCACGTTCTATATTGGATTACTCCATGATAGGCGCCGAAATTCGCAGATTAACGCAAAGTTAGTGGATAAATCCAACATAGCATCAAGGGGATAAAAAAGTTCAGTCGCAAGACCGAAGGTACTGAAAAATTTATGTTTTTCATTTCGATGATGGCTCTAATTTAAGAGGCGACTATTTGTTCAATTTTGAACGAATAGCCGCCTCTCTCTGTATCTATTCTCACTTAGATTTCTTCATCAAGGTCACCATTCGTTTGTTGCATCCACGATAATCGTTGTACCTTCAATTCATTCTTTCTCCAGGGCGATTTCGCCCGTGTTGAACATACGAATTAGTGACACTGCATTGCGGCCATGATCGAGTCCTTATTTATTCACCCATTCCTCGAGCAGACTTTCCTTGATAAATATCGAGGCAGGCTCGCTTATTTAGGTTGAAGGTACTTTTTCAGTGCCCCCGGGCTGCCTCTGGCGGCTTTTTTGCGCAGAAAAAGGGGAGGTGAACGATTTTTCATGCCTACATACTTTTTTTCACCTCCATAAAAACGGCAGTTCACTCGAAAAATTGGAAATTGTGGGCTGAACCCGCCGTTGCTTACAATGGACCCAGAAACGAATAACGATCATGTGGGAGGAATGTCAATGATTGAGCAATTCGCGACAACGAAACCGCTTACAAGAGCGCGCTGTGACGAAGCCATGGAATTTATTATCCGCCAGATGGATCGTAACCTGGAGACATTTGCAGATACGTTCCCCTCGGAAAGCAGTACGAATCAAGTGTACCGACAAGTGGGCAATGTGGCGTGGACGCCAGGGTTCTGGACGGGCATGCTGTGGCTTACGTATGAAGTTACAGGAGATGAGAAATATCGTCTCGCCGCTGAAAACCAACTTTCTAGTTATCGTCAACGGGTGGATGAAAGACGGTATACGGAGACACATGATCTTGGATTTCTGTATACGTTATCCTGCGTATCAGCCTATAAGCTGACGGGTAACGAGGGCGCTAAGCAATTAGCCATCGAGGCGGCGGATCTGCTCTACGCGAGATATTTAGAGAAAGCGGGCATCATCCAGGCTTGGGGCAATCTGAATGATCCGAAACAGCAAGGACGGATGATTATTGATTGCCTGATGAATTTACCGCTTTTATATTGGGCTAGCGAAGTCACAGGGGATCCGAAGTATTACGACGCCGCAGAAGCACATGTTCATCAGTCTGCAAAGTATTTAATCCGCGAGGATGCATCTAGTTTTCACACCTTCTATATGGACACGCAAACAGGTGAACCGAAGTATGGGAGTACCGCGCAAGGGTATGCGGATGACTCATGCTGGGCAAGAGGTCAAGCTTGGGGGATGTATGGGTTCCCGCTGTCTTATCGATATACCGGGGATGGTGAGCTCATCGAGCTTACAACGAAGCTCTCGAATTATTTTCTTAACCGTCTGCCCGAGGATCTGGTCTGTTATTGGGATCTTATCTTTACAAGCGGCCCAGAAGAGAGGGACAGCTCGGCAGCTGCCATCGCCGTATGCGGACTATTGGAGACAGCCAAGCATCTGCCGTTGACGGATCCGAACCAACGTAGATATGAGAATGCAGCCTTGTCTATTTTGGATTCACTGATCGCACATTATTTGGCCCAGGAGGTACCGGAATCGAATGGAATTCTGCTTCATGCGGTATACGGCAAGCCGAATGGGACGGGGATCGATGAGTGCTGCATATGGGGCGATTATTACTTTTATGAGGCATTGGTTCGCGTCACGAGGGATTGGAAGCCGTACTGGTAAAGGTGAAAAATGAGGATGAGATCGAGCGCCGGAAGAGGTGGATGTGGAAGTGGAAGTGAATAGCATCAAGGCAGCAGCAGATCAAGATCTGAAGACAAAATGGTGGACGGATGCGAGATTCGGGATGTTCATTCATTGGGGATTATATGCGATTCCCGCCAAGGGTGAATGGATCATGTATGCAGAGAGAACACCTGTGCAGGAGTATGAGAAATGGGCTGCCCAGTTCAATCCGACGAAATTCAATGCCAACGCATGGGTAAAGCTCGCGAAAGATGCAGGAATGCGGTATATCGTCATTACGGCCAAGCATCATGACGGGTTTGCGATGTTCCATTCTCGATCAGACACGTACAATATCGTCGATGCAACGCCGTTCGGACGCGATCCGATGCTGGAATTAGCGGAAGCCTGCAAGGAAGCGGGAATTGCCTTATGCTTCTATTACTCGCATGTTATCGACTGGCATCATCCGGATTCGATGCATAAGGAACACAATAACACGTGGGACTATAACCAGGAAGAGAAGCAGTTCTCTAAGTATTGGCATGGCAAAGTGAAGCCGCAGCTTACGGAATTGCTGACTGAATACGGGCGCGTGGGCCTCCTATGGTTCGATACTGCGGGAGGATTGTCCGAGGAAAATAGTCGAGATATCGTACAGCATGTGCGTAATCTGCAACCGGATTGCCTGATCAATTCTCGGGTCTCTCATATTATGGGAATGGGCGACTATGTGTCCAAGGGCGATAACGAGATTGGGATGAGCGGTGAAGATACAAGACCGTGGGAGACGCCTATGACGCTGAATCAATCTTGGGGTTATACGACCAAAGATCAAGTCTGGAAATCGACGGAGTCTCTTCTGCATAAGCTCGTCAACGTGATTGGCAAAGGAGGCAATTTACTCCTCAATGTTGGACCCTCTCCGGAGGGGACCATCCCGGAATTATCGGCAGATCGACTTCGAGAAGTTGGCGAATGGACCCACCGCAATGCAGAAGCGATCTATGGTACAACAGGGAGTCCGTTCCCATGTGAACTGACTTGGGGGGCTGTAACGACGAAGCCTGGACGCGTATATCTTCATATTCATAACGATAAGTGGCCGGAGCATGAAGTGAGGGTTCATGGGATTCGCAACCGTATTACGCGTGCGTATATGCTTGCAGATCCGAATCAACGGGAATTGAAGGTTGTGCAGACGTATGAGGTCAGCTTGGATCTCTACACGTTAATCTTAGAGGTCCCCTCACAGCCGTCGGATACGCATGTATCCGTACTTGTTTTAGAGCTAGCGGGCGAGAATGATTTTGACCCGACGCTTACGCAGCAGCCCTATGGCGGGTTTCAACTGGATGTACCTTGGGCGAAGGTGACCGATGTTCATACGGTGGAAGACCTTGATACTTCCCGAATCATCCGAAGCGCAGAATGGACATTCACTCTCGTAAGGCCAGGAACCTATGAATTGATGCTCGTGAGTTACAAACGTTATGACGCGACGTGGGAAGGGTTATACCCTGAAGAGATTGAAATAGATACAACCGGGGCACAGATGGTCTGCGCACCGTCAGAGGATGCCGTGGATACAGATTCTCCAGCATGTCAGCATCCCTATACACCGATTTTATCTAAGCTTGGAGAGATCACTTGGGAAGAGGCAGGAACCTATAGGCTGACACTACGATCATCCAAGTTGAAGGATCCTGCACCTCGGTTTACGGAAATTTGGCATGCGGATGCCGTTAAGCTGCGTGCGATACGGCTCGTTCGCGTCGGGGAATGAAGTGAACGTCATACCGCAGTCTTCGAAAATATCCAGAAAAACGAAGTTTCGTTATCGCTGTAACCAATAAAAAGGAGGCGCTTTCATGAAAAGAAACGTAAAGAAATTTGGAGTTATCCTGTTAACATCTCTGCTTGCATTATCCATCGCAGCTTGCAGTACTTCGGGCAGCGATCAGACGCAAGAAGGCACAACTGCCGATGGGAAGACGACAGAGGGCGCCAAGCTGACGAATTTATCGTACTGGGTGAGCATGCACTCCGCGGCTGCCGCGCAAATGAAAACCTATGCTGAAATGGGCATGTATAAGGAATTAGAGAAAATTACCGGTGTGAAGGTTGATTTTGAGCACCCGCCTTCAGACGCGGCACAGGCCAAAGAACAGTTCAATCTCATGATGGTCTCCGAGAAGTTGCCGGATGTCATTGAAACCTCGTGGATTGGATATCCGGGAGGTCCGGAGAAGGCGATTCAAGATAACAAGATTATCAAGCTGAACGATTATATCGATCAATATGCCCCGAATCTGAAAAAGCTGTTGACCGATCATCCGGATTGGAAAAAGCAAGTCACAACCGATGATGGCAATATGTATATGTTCCCGTTTTTCCGCGGCGGCGATAAGGTTCGTGTCTTCTATGGTCCAGCGGTCCGTAAAGATTGGCTCGATAAATTGGGACTAACGGTACCGACAACCATTGATGAATGGCATGAAGTATTAACCGCATTTAAGGATAAAGATCCGAACGGGAATGGCAAGGCGGATGAAATCCCATTATACATCACGTTGGATGATGTAGCGCTCGACGCTCCATTCCTTGGCGCATGGGGCATCAATTACGGCTTCTACCAAGACGGGGGCAAGGTAAAGTTCGGCCCGACGCAGCCGGAGTACAAGGAATTCCTGACAACCATGAACAAATGGTACCAAGAAGGCTTGATTGATAAAGATTTTGCCGCACCGAACAGCAAGCTGTTCGACGCGAAAATGACAGGGAATCAGTTAGGTGCCGCACTGGTATATAACGGAGGCGGTATTGGGAAATACGCGAATCTAATGAAAGATAAAGATCCGAACTTTAATCTGGTAGCTGCCGAGTACCCTGTGCTGAAGAAAGGCGATAAGCAGATGTGGGGACAGAAGGATTTTGCAACGAACGGGATCGGCGCCGCCATCTCAACGAGTAACAAGAACCCGATCGAGACGGTGAAATGGTTGGATTACGCTTACGGCGAACAGGGAGATCTGCTTTTCAACTACGGTAAAGAAGGCGAAGCCTACAGTATGGTCAATGGCGTCCCAACTTTCTTGCCTGAAGTATTGAATCCACCAAGCGGTGTGAGTCTGCAGCAATCCTTTGCGAAGCACAATCGTTCCACTTGGAGTGCGCCATTCGTGCTGAGCGAGAATTTTCAAATGCAATATTTAGCTTTAGACAACCAGAAAGATGCCCTTTCGATCTGGTCGCATCCGACCGGCGAGCGCAAAATGCCGCTTGTGACGCCGACTAATGACGAAAGCTCCCAATTCGCTTCGATCATGACCGATATCAACACCTATAAAGACGAGATGTTCCTGAAATTCATTATGGGTGCAGAGCCGCTCGATAACTTCGATAAATATGTCAAGAAAATTGAAACGATGGGCATTGAAGATGCGCTGAAAATCCAACAAGCAGCACTAGAACGGTTCAACAAGCGTTAATCGTACCAATTATGATGGGCCTGGGAGAGGACTAGGATTCTTCTCCCGGCTTACTAGAGCAGAATCTACGGGAAGGGCAGGAATACAGATGAGGCAAGTCTTGGAGAAGCGACCGATGAATAAGCGATCGGTTAAGAGGAAAAACGAGCCGTCGACTTGGCGTATCATGGGCAAGGATATTCGCAGAAATTGGATGATTTATCTGCTAGCGCTTCCTGTTATCGCCTACTATCTCATTTTTCATTATGGGCCGATGTATGGTCTTCAGATCGCGTTCAAGGATTTCTCTCCCGCACGGGGAATCTGGGGGAGCCCATGGGTTGGGTTCAAACATTTCATGAGTTTCTTCGATGGGATCTATTTCTGGAGATTAATACGGAATACACTGCTTATTAACATTTATGAGCTGGTATTTGCCTTTCCGGCTGCCATTATCCTCGCGCTTCTGCTTAATGAAATTCGTGGGATGATGTTCAAACGTTGGGTGCAGACCATCTCGTATTTACCCCATTTTATATCGATTGTAGTTGTGGCAGGCATGATGTTCGATTTCTTAAGCCGTGACGGACTCATCAACCAATTGCTCGGATTTATCGGGATTACACCGATTGATTTTCTGAAAGAAGCGGGCTGGTTCCGATTCCTATTCGTCTCCTCGGGGATATGGCAAGGGATTGGATGGGGCTCGATCATTTATTTAGCTTCGATCGCCAATATTGATCCTACACTATATGAGGCGGCCAAAATCGATGGTGCTAATCGGTGGAGACAGACGTTCCATATCACCATTCCCGGAATCATGCCAACAATTGTCATCATGCTGATTCTGAACATGGGGAACATGCTCTCTGTCGGCAGCGATAAGGTGCTGCTGCTCTATAACCCGTTGACCTATGAGACAGCGGACGTGATTTCGACTTATGTTTATCGCAAAGGGATTCTAGAAGCAAGTTACAGCTTTACGGCAGCGGTAGGTCTATTCAACTCCGTAATTAGCTTCATTCTTATTGTATCGGCGAATGCCATCAGCAAACGCGTGTCCGAGAATAAACTGTGGTGAGGAGGGATTCATGACATGGGTGCACAAACCGTTGGTGAGAAGGTATTTGGCGTCTTCAATACGATACTGATGATTGGACTATGTTTTATCACGTTATATCCGTTCGTATATGTGCTGTTCGCTTCCTTCAGTGATGCAGCGGCCTTCCTCCAACATCGCGGGCTGCTGCTTCGTCCCGTTGGATTTAATTTGGATGCGTATAAGGCTGTTTTTCAGAATCCGATGATTATTACCGGATATAAGAACACGTTGTTCTACGTGACGGTTGGGACGGCGATTAACTTATTAATGACAGCAGTGGGAGCGTATGTGCTCTCGCGGCGCAATCTGTTTTTTCGTAACTTCTTGATGTTTGCCATCGTATTGACGATGGTATTCCATGGCGGCCTCATTCCATCCTTCATGTTAATTAACAAGCTAGGCATGATGAACACGCCTTGGGCTTTATTAATTCCGGGTGCGATCTCGACCTTTAACTTGATCATTATGCGGACAGCATTCCAAGGAATTCCCGTGTCTCTGGAGGAATCAGCGAAGATTGATGGCGCTGGAGAGCTGACGATCCTGTTCCGGATTATCATTCCGTTATCGATGCCTGTCATCGCGGTCATGATTCTGTGGTATGCCGTCGGACATTGGAACTCCTATTTCTCCGCGCTCGTGTATCTGAGAGATCGTACGTTGTATCCATTACAGCTGGTTCTTCGGGATATATTGATTGCGAATTCGACGGATTCGATGTCAACGGGTGCTGCTGCAGATGATAAATACGCGATTGGAGAAACGATCAAATACGCCACCATCATTATTTCAACGCTGCCGATTATCTGCTTGTACCCATTCCTGCAGAAGTATTTTGTGAAGGGCGTGCTGATTGGTGCGATTAAGGAATAAATAGGTATCCTTCCCTGCCTGCTTGCATTATAATACTCGTAAACGTTTTCATTTGGGTATTAATGTAAGCTATCTTGTAGAGGTAGGGGGGATCATTCGTGAAATGGTCACTAAGATGGTTAGGGTTTCGTCATTTGAAAAGTGTATGGATCACGATGGTTATCTCCAATCTAGTCATGCTGCTTATTCCTTTATCCATTGGTGTTTTTCTATATAGTAAAGTAGAAGACAGCCTTGAGAAGGGCGCGAATCGATCGAATCAAGCGATGCTGGAGCAGCTGAAATTGTCGCTCGATACCGAATTGAAAGAAGTAGACAAGCTGGCGCAGCAGATTGTATTCGATCCGAAACTCGATTATTTGCTGAAGCTGAAAGAGGATCAGAGCGGTTTTGACCGCTATAAGTTTATTGAATTTATGGGTGGGCCGGCATTTCGCTCGAACCTCCGTTCCAATTTCATATTGGATTATTATGTATACTTCCGCAAGAGTGACCTGGTGCTAAAATCGGGTCTGCTAACGGATTCTCGCAAATTCTATGACATGTACTACAGCTATGAAGGTATGACGTATGAGGCATGGCGAGACAAAGTATTACACGGCTTTCATACGATGGAATACTTACCTTCGGCTACATTGCTCCGGCGTTCAGAACTGGATCCGATGAAGAGTATTGAGAATACACCGCTAGATGTCATTACTTTCACTCAGTCACTCCCAGGCCGCGACCGTAAGGATATTACGGGTAGTTTTGTCATTCTCATCGATGAGAGCCGCGTGAAAGAAATGTTCGCGCAAATTGAATATGCAAGTGACAGTTCCATCTATGTCGTGGATGGCGAGGGCCGAAGCATCATGTCCACGGAGCGAGAACCGCTTCCTCCCTCCTTGCTGCGCCAAATCCATAACGATGAGGGCTTGTTCAATGAGAAGCTGAACGGCGATTCGAAGGTGGTCTCGTTCACTTCCTCCGAGAAGGAGGGATGGAAGTACATTCTGGTAACACCACGAAGTGTGTATATGCAACAATTGAATCTCATTCAAGAATGGACGTTGATTCTATTTCTCCTCTGCCTAGCGATTGGTTTAATTGCTGCGGTTATCATCGCTTACCGTAATTACAGTCCGCTCCGTAAAGCTGTCGATATCATCCCTAGGGGTGCGGGATGGAAAGGGCGGCATGCTGTGAATGAATATGAGCTCATTCAAAGGACCATTGCAGATTCCCTTCAAGAAGAACAGAATTTACGCAACCTATTAGCAAGACAGACGCCTGTCCTTCGGTCCAACTATTTGTCTCGATTGATTCGGGGACAAATGGATGTCGATACGACGGAGAAAGGCGTGCAGTCGCTGCAATTTATGGATATTACGTTTATTAGTGAGTATTTCTCGGTGATGATTATTCAACTGGATAGCATTGCAAGATTTCATATCGAACACGATGAGCAGCAGTGGGCATTGGCCCGATTCATTATATCGAATGTCGGAACGGATATGATACAGGCTCCGCATCAGACCTTCGCGGTGGAATTGGACCGGGATCGCGTTGTATTCCTGAATAACTTCGCTGCGGAACGAGCCAGCGAGATGGACTCGGACATCCAAGAGATGGCCGAATCGCTCAAGCACATGATTGAAGACAGGTTCCATATTGATATTACGGTATCGGTCGGCCTGCCGCATGTAGGAGCGAAGAGCATCGGTGAGAGTTACGCGGAAGCAGTCGCGGCAATGGAATACCGAATTATTAAAGGTGGCGGTACCATCATTTATTTCCGGGATATCACCAATGTCCATTCCCATTATTATTACCCGATTGATATTGAGGTTCAGCTCATTAATTTCGTGCGCAGCGGGGATATGGAGAATGTGCTGAAGCTGCTTGATACGATCTATGCCATGAACTTCGAATCCGGCAGCATTACGCCAGAAGTAGGGAGATGCTTGTTCTTCAATATGACGAGCACATTCCTCAAGATCATGAACACGACAGGTACGGATCAGCGGGATATTCTTGGTCCTGACATCGACCTGATTAAAGATATCTTCTCCTATGAGACGGCCGAGAGCATGTATCGGCGTATTCAACAATTGTATGAGATGCTAACGGGGTCATTCGTTATCGAGCGAACGGATCATCGCGTTCAGCTGCTTCAAGATATGGAGCAATTTCTGGACGAGAATTTCACCGATCCGAATTTGGGGCTTGTGATGATCTCCGATCGCTTTGGCATGACACCTCAGTATATCTCTACCTTTTATAAAAAGTGCAGTGGGATGAATGTGATTGATTCGATTACCCGCAGGCGAATTCAGCAAGCGAAGATACACATGCGCACCAAGGAGATGACCAATGCTCAACTTGCTCAATTGGTGGGGTATACGAGTGACGTCGTGTTTATCCGTGCATTCAAAAAAATTGAAGGTGTAACGCCGGGGAAATATCGGGAGAACTTCCAGACGTATACCTCGGACGAAGTCGGATAATAAAAGAATCAAGTTACCAGCAAGTCAAAAGGAAAAGGATAGCGTGGTACGAGGGAATCTCGTCTGCGCTATCCTTTTTGTACGTATCGCCAAAAATGTATTGTCTATTCAATTTAAGATAATGTAATCCAATGGCGTCGTACGACGTTGCCATCTGCCTCGATGAATTCGGATTCCAATACGCCGCCGTTCTTGAGAATCGTTCGCTCGGAACCTATATTCGTCTGGTCGCAGACCACCAGTACTTGCTCTAATCCCAGATCTCGGGTGATCTGAAGCGACTGACGCAGCAATTCGGAAGCGTAGCCTTTGCGGCGCTCAGAAGGACGGATGCCGTAGCCGATATGTCCACCGCTCTCGAGCAGCTTCTGATTCAGCTGATGCCGAATATTGACTGCGCCTAAAATGCGATGGGAAGAATCCATCAACCAATACGTGGAGTGAGGCACGAAGCCATCCGCTAATTTGGACTCATCGGCCCCTTCATTTAGAAATTGTACATAGGCTTCGAAATCTTCGGGATCTTTACCGATGACCCAAGGAACGAAAGATTCTTGTGATGCTTTCCATTCTTCATAAAAATCAAGATACGGGGTCAGCCATTCCACGGACGGCTTTTGCAAAGAGACATTAGGGTTCATATAAGAATCAACCTCCATGAAAGTATGAATTTTAACTATATTCGTCGTGACGCTTAACAATCTACGACGGAAGCGGCAGGCTTCTCCACTTTTCTGAACATGTAGTAGTACATCGCAGAAGCACTAATATATAGGACACCTGTCATACAGAACGTGAGCACATATCCCCAATACGTTCCATAGCTGGTTAAGAGATGCGATTGAACCGGCCCCATCGTTGCCCACCCCATCATGAAGGCGGTCTGGGTTAACGAATTCGCAATGCCCCGTCGGCTATCGGATACGCGATCCACCATAATGGAGGATTGAATGGGATTCGCCGCATTCATCAAGGCTTGCCGGAATAAGAAGCTGATACAGGCAACGAGAAAGACATTGGTGAACCCTGTTAAGAGCAGGAACGGCAAGGATAACATTTGAAAATAAACGACGGCGCGTACTTGCCCCACACGTCTTGCTAGGGAAGGGCCGATCAACATAGATACAATGGTCATGACTTGTCCTAATGAGATCAGAATTCCCACAGAGGTCAGGGATACCGAGAATCGGTTCGTGAAATATAAGTTGAGATAAGGTACGACAAGACCTGAGCCGAAGCCCACAAGTAACTGTGCGAACGTAAACTTGAGAATGGATTTCCAATCTTCCCGAGCGTCTACGGAAGATGCAGCAGCTACTGCGGGAGAGGGTTCTTCCTCGTGCATCTTCTGGGCATCGGATTCTCTCACGAAGAAGAGTGGGATAAACCCAATGAAGGTCGCCGCTCCACCAACCATGAGCACGATCTGTAGACTATGGACATCGCTCATGCCGGCCCCCTGAAGCAAGTCAGCGAAGAATCCTCCGCCGATGCTTCCAAGCACCTGTGCAGCTAACCCCAAGGCAAAATGAATGCTGAATAATTTAAGCCGTTGGGCTTTGTCCGCATTTTCGGCGAGAAAGGGAACCGCGATGATCTGAAAAAATGCGGTGAACAGTCCCGTAGCTACGGCAAAAACCATCAGTGAAGACTCTCCTGTCACGAAGGAACGCCCAATAAGACTGGCGCCAGTGAACAGGGCACCGATCATGAGCAGGCTTTTACGGCTTGTCCGATCTCCTAACAAACCGATAGGAATAAAGAGAAGCGCTGTAGCTAGGGACTGAACACTGACGATGGTGCCGTTCATATCCGCTTGGTAGCCCAGCGCTTGAATGTATAAATTATATAAGACACTGAACATGCCGGTGCCGATTTGGAAGAGTACATTCGCAATGAAGAACATGCGAATATTTCGGTTCCAAAGCTTGAATTCCCGGGTAACTTGCTGTGCGAAGAGCATGATGGTAATCCTCCAACGTTCTTGTAAGCTACCCTCATTGTAACAAGGGAAGTGTCCGGTGCATAGTTAAAAAATCCCAAATTATTCCTATCTCAGGGTATCAACGCACTTACTTTAGGATGGCCTTCTCAAAAATATGAAAGCCGCTCGCATGCTCGCCTTGATGGGTATATCCCAGCGAAGTGTAGAACGAGAAGAGTTTCTCATTTGTCGCGATGCAATCCAGTCGAATGACGTCCTTGCCTTCGAAGCGAATTCCTTCGGATGCCCAGTTCATGATGGCTTCACCAAGCTGTGTGCCGGCATCGTTGCGATTGATCGCCAGGCGATGCAAGAATACCGCATTCGCAGGGTCGCGATCTCCCCAGAGTTCAAGATCCCATGCGCTAGGCTGCTGCAGGAGTATGACTACTCCGGCAAGGTCTCCACGCTCCACATGACGGAAGATGAACACGTCTCCACGTTCGATGGAATTCGCTGTTCCGTGTACATCCTCTCCATCGATCAAGGAGCTCCATTGTGTAGATCCTTGACTAAGGAGCCATAATGCAGTTTGCTTCAATAATTGCATCACAGCCTCTGTATCGGCAGTTGTTGCTTGTTCAGCACGGATATGTGGTTTGACCCAGGGTGTCTTCATTGTAAATGATGGCATGATATTGCTTCGCTCCTCGCTTCTTCGACGTAAATTCAATATATAAGCAGTATAGCTTCTTCCTGTTCAATTTTAAATAAGAATGTGTTAAAAATCACACGATTAGCGCACCCTAAATCAGGAAGTTCCACTCATTTGACATCAAATATTTTAGTGTAATATAATTAGATCATCTAATATATTGAATGCCTAAATAATTGGCAGTCTATGTAAGCAGGAGGTGATGTAGCCATGAGTACAGAGACGACCGCCCAACAATTATTGCATGCTTTTATGCGCTTCAATAAGGCATATTGGCGTGGGGGGGGCGAATTGGAATTACGTAAGAGCGAAATGACGCTGCTCTATTGTTTGGTTCGTGCCGAAGAGAAGGGGCAGCCGAACTTAAAAGTATCGGAGATCAGCAGGCTGCTCCACGTGACGTCGCCGACAGTTACCCAGACCATTAACGAGCTTGAGCATAAAAAGCTTGTGCTGCGTCGAATGGATCCTCAGGATCGTCGGGCCGTACGCGTCGAAATGACGCCGCTTGGTCGGGAAATCCATACCAAGGCAGGATCTTCGTTTATGGCGACATTCCAGGGACTTATAGAATATCTTGGCGAAGAAGAAAGCAAGCTTCTGGCCGAATTATTAACGAAGGTGTTCACCTATTATAAAGAACAAGATATTGCTTCGGATACGGCAATAGATTTGGATTGGAGATGAAAGAGGCATGTTGAAATTGTTCCGGTTTTTGAAGCCGTTCTGGCTTCCCATTACGTTCGTGCTTGTCGTTGTTTTTTTGCAAGCCTTATCGGATTTATACTTGCCGACATTAATGTCTGACATTGTAGACACAGGGATTGTGCAAGGCGACACGAACTACATTATGAAAATAGGCGGCTTCATGCTATTGGTTGCAGCGGGAGGCGGCATTTGCGCGATTATTGGTAGTTTTATGTCAGCGAAAATCGCGGTAGGATATGGCCAAAATTTACGCGCTCGCGTATTTAAGCATGTAGGCAATTTTTCGCTGCAAGAGTTTGATAAAGTCGGAACGGCTTCGCTAATTACGCGGACCACCAATGATATTACCCAAGTACAGACAGTGCTTGTCATGATGATGCGGATCATGGTGTATGCCCCAATGATGTGTATTGGCGGATTAATTATGGCAATCAACAAGGATGCGCAGCTAACATGGGTACTGGCCGTCGTTATTCCGATTCTGGCACTGGCGATCTTCTTGGTGGCGAGTAAAGGGATTCCGCTCTTTAAGGCCATGCAAGTGAAGCTGGATAAGCTGAATCTCGTATTACGGGAAGGTTTGACAGGGATTCGAGTTATCCGTTCATTCAATCGCGTGGATTACGAGAAGAAACGGTTCGGTGAAGCGAACCGTGATTTGACAGATACGGCGATCAAAGTAAACCGGATTATGGCTTTCCTGATGCCGGTCATGATGCTGGTGATGAACTTCTCCACCATCGCTATTATTTGGTTCGGCAGTAATCGGATTGATACGGGACATATGGAAGTTGGGGGTTTGATGGCATTTATTCAATATGCAATGCAAATCATGTTCTCGCTTATCATGGTATCGATGATGTTCGTCTTAATTCCACGAGCCTCTGCTTCTGCGGTTCGTATCAATGAGGTTTTGGATATGAAACCGGATATCAAAGATCCAGAGCGGACCACTCGAACGGATGGACGTAAAGGATACATTGAATTTAAGGATGTAACCTTCAGTTATCCGGGAGCAGAACAGCCTGCGCTATCCCGTATTTCCTTCCAAGCCGCGCCAGGGCAAGTCACGGCGATCATTGGAGGAACGGGTTCCGGTAAATCCACGTTGTTAAACATGATGCCTAGATTCTATGACGTAGAAAGCGGCAGTATTGAGATTGACGGTGTAGATGTTCGGGAGTTGACCCAAAGCGAATTGCGTTCCAAAATCGGTCTTGTGCCGCAGAAAGCCGTTCTTTTTACCGGCACGATCGCAGAGAATATCCGCTACGGCAAAGAAGAGGCGACGGATGAAGAAGTGAAGCATGCGGCAGCCATCGCGCAAGCCACGGATTTCATTAGCGATATGAAAGACGGTTATGATTCCTTTATTGCACAAGGCGGTTCCAACGTCTCCGGGGGACAGAAACAACGCCTTGCCATTGCAAGAGCGTTAGTACGACGACCTGAGATCTATTTGTTCGATGATAGCTTCTCTGCACTCGATTTCAAGACAGATGCGAAGCTTCGTGAAGCCTTGAAGGGCGAGACGACAGATTCGACCGTTCTTATTGTTGCACAGCGGGTAAGTACGGTGATGGACGCGGATCAGATCATTGTGCTTGAGGAAGGTAAAATTGTCGGAAAAGGAACGCATCAAGAGCTTATGGATACATCTGAAGTATACCGCGAAATTGTATCCTCGCAGCTGTCAGAGGAGGAGATCGCATGAGTAAGGAACGTGGTCATAAGCCCCGTGGTGGCGGCATGGGCGGTCCTGGCATGGGTATGGGGATGCCCGTGCAGAAAGCCAAAAATTTCAAAGGGACACTAAAACGATTAGTAGGCTATCTCAAGCCCCGCAAATATCAGCTCATTGCGGTGTTGATTACAGCGATTTTAAGTACTGTCTTTAGTATTGTGAGTCCGAAAATCATGGGTAAAGCAACAACCAGACTGTTCGAAGGCATGATGGCGAAGATGAAGGGCGTGCCGGGTGCCACCGTAGATTTCACGTACATCTGGCAAATTTTATTGGTTCTCGCGGGATTATATATCATTAGTGCCTTGTTTAGTTATTTGCAGCAATATATTATGGCAGGCGTATCCCAGAAAGTCGTGTACGATATGCGGTCGCAAGTGAATGATAAGCTCAATCGGCTGCCGCTCAAATATTTTGACGGGCGTACCCATGGGGAAATCTTAAGCCGTGTTACGAATGATATTGATAACATTAGTACGACCTTGCAGCAGAGCTTAACGCAGCTCATTACGTCGATTATTACCATTATCGGTGTTATTGTCATGATGCTGACGATTAGTCCGCTGCTTACCCTCATTACGATCATTACTTTGCCGCTCAGCTTCATCGCGACCATTCTGATCGCGAAGAAGTCGCAGGTGTATTTTGCCGCCCAACAGAAGACCTTGGGGGAACTTAATGGTCATGTCGAAGAAATGTATACAGGTCATCGGATTATCAAGGCCTTTGGCCGGGAAGAGAACTCCCAGGAGAAATTCGATGAAATCAATGCGCAGTTGTACAACTCCGGTTGGCGTGCGCAGTTCATTTCCGGGATCATTATGCCATTGATGAGCTTTATTACGAATATTGGTTATGTCCTCGTCTGTGTCGTCGGTGGGGTGCTGGTTACGAAGAAAACTATTGAAATTGGGGACATTCAGGCCTTCATCCAATATGCAAGACAATTTGGCCAACCGATTGCGCAGACGGCGAATATCGCGAACATTATTCAATCGACGATTGCTTCGGCAGAGCGGGTGTTCGAGGTTCTAGATGAAGAGGAAGAAGTCGTTGAAGCGGATCGTCCAAGCTTAATTGAAGAGCCAAAAGGCTACGTGGAATTCGAACATGTGAAGTTCGGCTACAAGCAAGATGAGCCGTTGATTGAGGATATGAACATTCACGTCGTACCGGGGCAGACGATTGCGATTGTAGGTCCGACAGGTGCGGGGAAAACAACGTTAATCAATCTGTTAATGCGCTTCTATGAAATTAATGGCGGTGAAATTTCCATTGATGGCGTGGATATCCGTGAGATGAGACGCAGCGACTTGCGCGGTATGTTCGGTATGGTATTGCAGGACACCTGGCTGTTCAACGGTACGATTCGGGACAATATCGCATATGGACGCGAAAATGCTTCAGAGACGGAAATCATCCGAGCAGCCAAAGCAGCGCATGCCGACTACTTCATTCGGACCTTGCCGGACGGTTATGATACGGTATTGAATGAGGAAGCTTCGAATATATCGCAAGGCCAGAAGCAGTTGCTCACCATCGCGCGTGCTATCCTTGCAGATCCAGCTATTCTGATTCTGGATGAAGCGACGAGCAGCGTAGATACACGGACGGAAGTATATATCCAGAAAGCCATGAATGAATTGATGAAAGGCAGAACAAGCTTTGTCATCGCCCATCGTCTTTCGACCATCCGTGATGCGGATTTAATTCTGGTGATGAATAAAGGCAGTGTCATTGAGCAGGGCAATCATGAAGAGCTGATGGCACAAGGCGGATTCTATGCCGACCTATATAACAGCCAATTTGCCGGTAAAATGATAGAAATTGACGCCGTATAAATAAAATTAAGCCTTAGCCCTGATATGGAGGGGTTAAGGCTATTTTTTTATTCGGAGCTAATCCCGGCTTGGAATTAAAGATATGCTAACTTTTTCATCAAAGGGCTTGTATTTTTTGGGTAGGGGTCATACATTAACATTGATATGAATTACCGATGGGATTGGAGATGTATCGGAATGAACCAATTGGAAATGGAACACGAAATGAGATGTATGTCCTTCAATATTAAGAATGGCTACGACAACGAGGGCGTGGATGGCTGGCCGTCGCGCGCGACGATGGTGGCGGGGATGATTCGATTCCATCGTCCAGATGTCGCAGGATTGCAAGAGGTATTGTATAACCAACTGGAAGATCTGGAACGCCTGCTCCCGGAATACGGTTTTATTGGTGTCGGTCGGGATGATGGGGAGAAGGCGGGAGAGTTCATGAACATCCTTTATCGCAAACAGCGCCTCGAATTGCTGGGCTCCGGCACATTCTGGCTGTCTGAGCAACCAGACAAGCCTGGCGCGATGGGTTGGGATGCAGCATGCGCGCGTACAGTAACTTGGGCAAAGCTCAAGGATAAGCGGGACGGAGCAGAATTCCTCCATGTCAATACACATTTCGATCATATGGGCGTGGTGGCCGTCGAACAGAGCGCCCATTTGTTGGTTGAGCGGGTTACTCAGCTTGCGGGCTCTTCTCCGGTTATGATTACGGGAGACTTCAACTGTACCTCCGATTCCGTGCCGTATCGTATTCTATGCCAACGTGGAGAACAACGCATTCCGTTGAATGATGCCTCTGCTGTGGCAGATTATCATCACTTCGGGCTGAGCTTCACGTTCCATGATTTCGATCGAAAAGAAATGGCATCGCAGATGTTCCCTGAGCAATATCATCATGACCATGCACCTGGGTTGGAATTCGATTCGCCGATTGATTTTATTTTCGTCAATGATCTTGTGAAGGTACAGAGCTTCGGGATCCTCGCGGATCATCAGGGAGGCAAGTTTCCTTCGGATCATTTGCCGATCCTTGCCGATGTAGCATGGAAGCTGGAACGATAGATCGATTTTCATGGATATCGATAAACAAACCCCAACCCCCGATTAGATAAGGGATTGGGGTTTGTTCTATGAGGATAATATTCGTTTTTGGCCTTCAAGCTCCCGAATCGGCGCAATATTTTGAGTAAATTCTAAGGTGCCCTGATAGTTCCCTTCTTCATCCCGAACAGCGAAGTATCGGATAAAGACGAACTTATCTTGGATTGGGATCCAAAAATCCTCGACATCCTTGGTTCCGGCCTTAAATTCCGCTAATAGTTGATTAACCACATGAACGCTTTGAGGCGGATGGCAGTTCTGTACCGTACGTCCGATGACGGCTTTGGTTCGTGCAAAAATTCGCTCTTTGCCGTGGGAGAAGTATCGAACCACATCATCCTGATCAATGAAAGTAATATCAACGGGCAAATGGTTCATCATCAGTTCCAATTGCTTAACAGATAGGATGCCCGTTTCCAAACGAATATACCCGTCTGAAGCAGGTTGATCAACGGCTTCTTCGAAAGGGACTCCCTCAAGGGGATGGCGTATCGGCTTCCATTCCGTCGTTGGGGCTGTTAAGCAGAATCCGATTTCCGCGCTTTCCTGCGCGATTTTGAGCCATTCGTCTTCTGTCAGTGTCTCTAATGCCATAGGGAATAGAATGTTTTCTTCTTTGAAAATCATTTGCGTGACTTCCCGAATCGCAATCTCCATAGACTCGACGACGGCTTGCTTGTCTCCGTTATATTCAAATAGTTGACCGCGCACTTCTTTAATAACACTTCGAATCATATCATCAACGCCCCACATCACTTTGGAGGGCCCGTTGATTCCGTATTTCTCAAGATAAGGGAATAGCAAGTTTTCTTTTCGGCTGTAGTGTTTATCAACGTCCAACAGTAGATTAAGGTCCTCAATTAATTTAAAGATATGTTCTTTGGAATCCTCTTTCTGGAATTGCTCCAGATGCAATTGGATTTTGAAATTAACAAGCAAATCAATTTCTTTATTTTCTATTTTGAAGGTATGAATGGGATGGCCCGGCTGATCTTCAGGTCGGTCGGAACGATGAATCTGATCAATAGATCCTTCGAAGATCGAAGCGTGAACAGAACAGAGCCGCTGCACCTCAGATACAGGGATCCCCTCTTCTTTCATCAGTGCTTCTTCCAATTGGGAGATTTCTGCGACGCTAATGTTGCCGACCGCTTGCTTAAATCGTTCGCGAACGGCTTCTTCAGGTGCTCCTTGATGGAGTTGCTTGATGATGTCCTTCAATATATGTTGGCGTTCGGATTGAACCTTTGCCTGTTGTTCGCGGTTATTTATCATTTCACTCATCGGGATGCCCTCCAGTATTGAGATGTAATTAGCTTTGACCTAACCATAACAAAGGAGGAGCAGAAGAGGTTTGATTCAAATCACATTTTTAAAATATTATATTTCCTTTCCGTTTAATAGTCGTTGTGATTCGTCCGAATCCAGACGGCCATTTCGCCGGGATTGCGATTGCCCCACATGAAATAAGGGACAGCCCGCAGCGGCATCAGCGTTGGTGCGCTTGTCGTACCGAACACGTGATAAGGTTCGTCTTCGGAAAGTGCGTGAGCGGAAGCTTCCTGGTGGAGTATTCCTTCCAGAACTATGGGTTCACCCGGTAGCGAAGCATCGCGTCTAGCCGTTAACAGCTGTGTCGGATTAATGGATAAAGAAGCAAGCGGCGCAGCGTGGTCGACCTCTTCGAGTGCATAGACGAAAGGTCCGCGCTGTATGGCGACTTTGCCTGCATTTGCCCGCATGAAAGGATGGGCGGCAATGAATTGCACTTCCATGGCAAGCACCCATTCGACCACATCGCCAGGCTGCCACGGCCGATCGATCAGGCAATAGCCATCTACTACTTGCAGCGTGGTATGGGCTTGCCCATTGATGCGAAGGGTCGGCTGCTCCTTGCACCAACCAGGCACACGGAGGGCAAGACGGAATGCGGCTGCGCGCTCCGGTGTAACCGTAATGCGAATGTTCCCGTTCCATGGAGAATCAGTCTCCTGCTTCAGCAGCACGTCAAGTCCATTCATGTGAACCTTCGCCTTGTTTCCTACGAAGAGATGCGTGTAGATCGTATCGTTGTTCACCGTATAGATATAGGTCCCAAGCGAAGCTAGAATACGAGCTACGTTCGGCGGACAGCAGGAGCACCCGAACCATTTTTGACGAACCGGTTTCACGTGCGGTAACTCCGGATCTTTGGCGCAAGCATCAGGCCAGACTTCAAGCGGATTCACGTAGAAATAATGCTTCCCGTCCTCTGACATGCTGCCAATGACGTTATTATATAAGGCGCGTTCCAGCACGTCAGCATACTCGGCTTTTTGTTCCAATTGGAGCATTCGATGAGCAAAAAAGATGAGGCCAATGGAAGCGCAGGTTTCCCCATACACACGTTCGTTCGGTAAATTCCAGTCAAGCGAGAAGGCTTCGCCGATTCGCGTCGAGCCGATGCCGCCTGTAATGTACATTTGGCGCTTTGTTACGTTATTCCATAATCGCCGGCAGGCTTCCGCAAGTGCTTGGTCTCCTGTGAGGCGGGCTAAATCCGCCATCGCTGAGTACATATATACGGCGCGAACAGCATGCCCGACGGCCGTCGATTGTTCTCTTACGGGAAGATGGCTCTGATTGTATTGCGGGTCGGGTTTGAACTCTCCAGGGACCCAGTGTGAAGTACGGCCGCGTTGTTCCCACTCTTCAATGAAGAAGTTAGGCTGTTGGCCGCGAGCATCGATGAAATATTGGCTGAGACGCAAGTAACGTTGCTCGCCGGTAACACGATACAGCTTCACCAAAGCCAGTTCAATCTCCTGGTGTCCGTCGTAGCCGTGGATTTTGCCTTCATCCGGTCCGAAGACGGTATCGATATAGTCTGCAAAACGACACATGGCATGCAGAAATGCGCGTTTTCCCGTTGCTTCATAGTAAGCAACGGCCGCCTCCATCATATGGCCTGCGCAATATAATTCATGGCAGTCATGAAGATTGGTCCAACGCTTGTCAGGCTCTTTCACAGTGAAGTAGGTATTGATATAGCCATCCTTTTGTTGTGCTTGAATGATGAATTGAATCGTCTCATCAGCTATTTCCTCCAATGCAGGATCCGGATGTGTAGCTAGCCGATAAGCGACGGCTTCCAGCCATTTTGCCAAATCACTGTCTTGAAAAACCAACCCTCCATAGCTGCCTTGTTCCACGCCGGCTGCAATTCGAAAGTTATGAATCGCATAACTTGGTTCTGCATCGGGAATTCGATCATTCAGCGCATCCCATTGATAGGGAATCACGACTTGGTGGACAAGGTCCATATAAGAAGACCAGAATGTATCTTGAATCTGGACATCTTGCAGAGGGAGGGTAGCGGATTCTGGTTTTGCCGTGTTTTTCATAAAGAGCAACATTCCTTTCAATATTTTAATGTCCCATTGAATAGGTATATGCCTAGTGTAGCTAGATACACAGCGTTATAATAGAAAGAGAATCAACTAAAAAATTATAATATTTCACACAAATAGATAGGAGTGAAAGCCCAGCATGGTCGCCTCCATTCAGATCACGACCCCACCGATGCCGTATTATTTGGAGAGCGGAAAAGCGGATTATGTGTCAGGAGATATTCATCCCAATCGGAGGCAATTAGGTGTCTACGATATGCTGCTTGTGGAAGAAGGTTGTCTACATATCGGAGAGAATGGACAGTCGTGGGAGCTGAAACGCGGGGATTCCTTGATATTATTGCCAGACGGGCATCATTACGGAACGGGTCCCTGTACGGAGCGCACCGTCTTTTATTGGGTGCATTTTCAGATTGGCCAGGAAGTCCATTACTCTCGCTTGTTTCCTTATGTCATGCAGCTCCCGAAATTATGGACCTTTCCGAATGCGGGGCAGATGTTCGCACTTGCGGAGCGCCTGATCGCATGCGCAACAATGCGTCGATCGCAGGCGGTATGGCAGGAACAGCAGTTGATGCTGGAATGGCTGCAGCGGATGGACGAAGGGCAGCGGATATCGGATAAGCGAGCGCCAAGCCTATTGCTCGCTGAACAGACGGAAGCGTATATTAAGCAGCACTATACGGAACAAGTATCCAATGAATCGTTAGCCATGGCGTTGCACTTTCATGTGAATTACATAACCCGTTGCATGAAGGAGCATTTCGATTGTACGCCGATGGAATATCTGCACCATTATCGGCTGGAACAAGCTCAGCTTCTCCTTGCGAAGACGGATCGTACCGTAGCCGAAGTAGCGGAACAAGTCGGATATACCTATGCGCCGTATTTTACGACGTGTTTCAAGCAGGCGTTGGGAATAACCCCGTCAGCCTATCGGAAGCAGTTTGTCGAGGATAGGATTTGATGTCTAATTTCTTCTAGCGAAGCATGTTCCTTCATAAGGATAAATGAATCGATCATTTTGGATGAATGAAGGAGGGGGAAATCCGTGAATGCAGGTTTCTGGATCAGGTTAGGAGCTAGTCTGTTGGATGGTCTCATCGTCGGTGTGCCCTTGGCGATACTTTCATACAGCATCACGGGAGGGTACGGGAAGGAATATGTCACAGACCTCTTATCTTTCTTATACACCTTACTTTTGCCCGTGTTCTGGGACGGGTATACGATAGGCAAACGATGTGTTGGGATTCGCATCGTAAAATTAGACGGTTCGCCGCCTACCATTGGAACGATGCTGCTTCGCCAAGTGGCCGCAGGGTTGATCTACGGGTTTACCTTTGGCATTGCCGCTATCATTAGCGCAATTATGGTTGGCGTTCGCGAAGATAAGCGGTCCATTCATGATTTTATAGCAGGAACGGAAGTTGTTTATGCGTAAATGATTTTGCAGGGGACCCTGTAGTTAGGGGTCTCTTTGTCATGTGTGGATGTGTGGTATATAGAATTGTGTGGTATATAGAATAAAGGGGAATCGCATTTTCCTCATTTCCCTATGAATTGGAATGATTTTGAAGTTATTCGCACCTTTTCATTCATTCGGTTCGTATAGAAAATAGGAGGTGCGAAGAATGAGACTCATGTTTCGGGATCGGTTCTTTAGCAGCGGAGAAACGGAAATATTCAGCGAATCGCGGGAAATGTTAGGAACATTGGATTTACGGAGCGCATTCACATCATCGGTGGATGTGTATGATCAGACGGGGGCAATTCGTTGCAACGGCCGATTTCCCATGTTGTCTTACAAGTGGGAAGTAACGGGTCCGCATGGCGAGACACTGGGGCGTTTGCGTGAACGGATGACGTTTTTCTCCAAGAAGTTTACGTATGAAACGGATGGGCGTGGCGACTATGATATCGTCTCGCCGGCATTTTCCAAGGAATATGAAATATTCGATATGCAGGAGCAATTAGTAGCAAGGTTTGAGCAGACCAGCAGCTGGTTCGAATCCGGGGCGTATTGCCTGGATAACCAATCGCCCCGACTTGATGATTACGAACTCGTGGCCGTCATTATGGGGATGCATGAAATACAGCAACGTCATCATCATAACTAAGATCGAAGGGCGTCCTTCCTCCATTGCGAGGGAGCGATGCCCTTATATTGTTTAAATAGCTTCGTAAAATAGTTCGGATTACCGCATCCAATATGCTCGGCAATTTCGGTGACGGTAAGATCACTCTCCAGCAGAAGTTTCTCTGCTGCGTTCACGCGAACAAAATTGATGTATTCGATAAGCGTCGATCCGGTCGTCTTTTTGAATGTTTTGCAGAAATGATAGGGATTCAGATTCACAATCGAGGCGGCTTGTGCCACCGTAATCGGTTCCTGATAATGGGCGTCAATGTATAGCAGAAGCTTCTTGAATCGATCCACATTTCGCGAATGACTCGCTTTTACTTTCTCAGGCAGTTGGTCGGGCATGAATTGACGAGATAATAGGGTGAATAGGATATACATCTGGCTTTTGACTAGAAGCTCATGCCCGCGCTGTTTCCCTTCGAATTCTTGAATGACTTGCTCCAATACAGATTTGAACACCGCATTTGTGGTATCTGTGTGACGAAGCATAATAGGGAATACGAGACTCCCATCCAAGTAAGGGGCAATATAGACAGCATGCATCGGATCCGTTGTTTTGTTGGATTTAAGCAATGCGGCATTAAAGACGATGGCGTAGTAATGTAATGGGCCTATACCAGCACTGTATCCGACATGAAGTGCACCCGACGGAACGATAACGATGTCCCCTGGCCCAGCTTCAAAGGGTTTGCTGTCGATATGAAAAATAGCCCGACCCTCGACCATCAGCAAAATCTCAAAATGTTCATGCCAGTGCATATAGAGCGAGGGGGCTCCCATATTGGAAGGCTCCTGTCGAATTCGAAAGATATTAAACGGATAAGAGGGATCGCTAAAATAAGTATGTTCACGCAATTCCTGAGGATAGGTCATCGTGCCAGCTCCTTATCGCAATATAGAACCTAAAAAGCACAAGATTGTATAGAGAAATATCCAATTAACCACGTTAAAATGGGCTTATGCTTAACACTATACTCAATTTAGGAGTGGTATACAATGAATAGCAACAATCATTTTTTACGTATAGGTACCTTGGTCGGCGGGCATGATGCGGTACGTGTGATACCACAAATTTTACCCCATGGGTTTGAATCTTTTAGTCTTACATTCTGGCAAACCACTGGAGACATTGATCTTGTGGAGACGGCTAAGCGGGTACGCGAGATCGTGGATGAACATGGTGTCGTTATCTCAAGTCTGGGTGTATTCGGAAATCCGCTGACAGGCGAAGGTGGCAATGCTGATACGTTAGCGAGTTGGGAGCGGGTCATCGATCACGCGCATTTGTTCGGTACCGAACTCGTAAGCGGTTTTACGGGGCGATTAACGGATCAACCGATTGATGCGTCCATTCCGCGCTTTCAAGAAGTGTTCGGCGAATTAACGAAACGTGCAGCGGACCGCGGCGTGCGTATTGCTTTTGAGAACTGTAATATGGGCGGCAATTGGTCGACAGGCGATTGGAATATCGCACATAACCCGCAGGCATGGGAAATGATGTTCAACGCCGTTCCGGCCGATAATATCGGTCTGGAATGGGAGCCTTGTCATCAGATGGTAAGTTTGATTGATCCGATTCCACAGCTGCGGAAGTGGGTGGATAAAGTATTCCATGTCCACGGCAAGGACGCGACGATAGCTTGGGACATCGTGAAAGAACACGGCATTCACGGTCCGAAGGATTTCGTATGGCATCGGACACCAGGATTCGGGGATACGAATTGGACGGACGTGATCACGATCTTGCGCCAAGCGGGATATCAAGGAACGATTGATATTGAAGGCTGGCATGATCCCGTTTATCGGGATGAGCTGGAAATGACAGGTCAAGTGCATGCACTTAATTATTTAAAACAATGCCGCGGCGGCTCTTTCGTGCCGAATCCGGTCTAGAGCGGAGGGCGCGGGATGCAGACACAATCCTATCGAGTCGTTGTTGCAGGTTGCGGCGGGATGTCTCACGTATGGATCAAGGACGTGTTGAAGCGGGCAGATGCTGAGGTTGTTGCGCTTGTAGACGTGTATATAGAGAATGCGCAGAAGATCAAAGATACATATCAATTGACATGCGGGATCTATACGGAGCTAGAGCAAGCCATTTCGGAATCGAATGCCAATCTCGTATTGGATGTGACGATTCCAGACAGCCACTTTCACATCAGTACGACAGCGATGAAGCAGGGGTGCCATGTCTTTGGAGAGAAGCCGATGGCGGCGACCATGGAACAAGCGAAAGAGATCATTCAGGTGGCAGAAGCGACAGGCAAGACATTATCGGTGATGCAGAATCGGCGGTATGATTCGAACATTCGCGCATTGCACGAATTGATCCTGGACGGGACGATCGGGAAGCCGGGGATGATCAATGCGGATTTCTTCTTAGGTCCGCATTTTGGTGGATTCCGCGAAGTGATGGAGAGCCCCTTGATTCTGGACATGGCGATTCATACCTTCGATCAGGCGCGGTTTATCCTTGGCGCAGACCCGGTATCGGTGTACTGTCACGAATTCAACCCGCCAGGGTCCTGGTATCAAGGCAACGCCTCCGCCATCTGTATCTATGAAATGTCAGATGGTTCGGTGTTCTGCTACCGTGGTTCATGGTGCGCGGAAGGAGCATCAACCTCTTGGGAGGCGAACTGGCGGATCACGGGCGAGAAGGGGACTGCGATCTGGGATGGAGTGGGCGCACCCTATGCCGAGGTTGTGGCTCCTGGTGATCAAGAAGGTCAATTCCTGCGGGAGACGGTTCGCGTAGAAGCACCGTTCCGCTGGAACGGGAACACAGGGCATGCAGGCTGCTTGGACGAGATGTTCCTAGCGCTTGAACAAGGGCGCCGTGCCGAGACGGATTGCCGCGACAATATCCATAGCATGGCGATGGTGCAAGGTGCCATCGAGAGTGCGAAGAGCGGACAGAAGGTATTCTTGTAAATGTATAGACAACTCCTCATGGATGATTCCGTGAGGAGTTTGTTTTTGGGGGGAGAACGCCAAAACACCAAAACACCAGAACACCAAAACACCAAAACACCAAAACACCAAAACACCAAAACACCAAAACACCAAAACACCAAAACACCAAGACCATTGGACCAATCTATAACGCTAGTGCCCGCATGAGGCTTAGCCCCTACGGTTCTAGGAGCTTATCCGTTGCTATATTGGATTTATCCATTAAGTAGTGCTCAAAGGAGCTCATTTTTCATCCTATAGTGGATAAATCCAATAAAATCACCTGTTTTAACGGTAAAATGAGCGATTTTGGCCGCCTATATTGGGTTCATCCACTATAGGTCAATAGAAGAGGCGTTCATCGCCTGCTATTCTACATTTTTCCAATATAGGACGCATACGTAGAGAAAAACGTATGATTCATCTCTCTCTTCCTCCCCTACCTCCTCGCTAACAAAAAAGACGATTCCTTTGAATGGATTCGGTGTCCGAAGGTTGAGGTTGATTGCATGTTGAAGCCATGGACGGGCTTGGGGGTGTCTGATGGAGAGCGAAGCGATCGCCTTTGTCACGGGGAAATATCCGTTATCTCATCCGATCTAAATTTTCTGGTGACAACAGCGACGGAGTCAGATAACCCCAACCTCAATACCTGGCTTCAACATGCAATGCATCGTCCCCTTTGGCCCGTCCCTTCAACAGAATCGTCTCTTTTGTTTAAACTCAGTTTATATTCCTAACGTACAATCCTCTCATGATCTTGGAAAAATATGAGGGAAAAGAGAGGATGGCAGGAATGATTAGACTGTTTCGGTTTCTCAAACCATTTACGCTCCCGGTTGTGCTGGTACTTGTCTTCGTCTTTTTGCAGACCATGTCCGAACTGTATTTGCCGACGTTAATGGCAGATATCGTAGACAAGGGGATCGTGCAAGCCGATACGACGTATATCTGGCAAATCGGCGCATACATGCTGCTCGTGGCAGCAGGCGGGGCCTTATGCTCAATACTGGCCGCCTATGTATCGTCCCGCGTAGCGACAGGCTACGGGAAAAATTTACGTCACCAGGTGTTTGAGCATGCAGAACATTTCTCACTACAAGAATTTGATAAAATCGGGACGGCATCGCTTATCACACGGGCGACCAATGACATTACACAGGTTCAGCAAGTGTTGATTATGATGCTGCGTCTCATGGTGATGGCACCCATGATGTGTATTGGCGGGATTGTGATGGCGATCTCCAAAGATGCGCAATTGACGTGGGTACTCGCGGTTGTTGTGCCCGTATTGGCACTCGCGATCATCGTCATTGCCATGAAGGGAATGCCGCTGTTCAAATCGATGCAGAAGATGCTGGATAAATTGAACCTCGTCTTGCGTGAAGGATTGACGGGGATACGCGTCATTCGGTCTTTCAATCGCGTGGATCATGAGAAGCAACGATTTCATGAAGCCAATTCGGATTTAACAGATGTAGCAATCCGTGTGAACCGGATTATGGCGTTCATGATGCCGGTTATGATGCTTGTGATGAACTTTGCGACTATCGCGATTATCTGGTTTGGCGGGATTCGTATTGATAACGGAGATATGCAGGTAGGAAATTTGATGGCCTTTATTCAATATGCCATGCAGATCATGTTCTCGCTGCTCATGTTATCGATGATGTTCGTCATGATTCCGCGGGCTTCCGCCTCCGCTGTACGGATTAATGAAGTATTGGATATGAAGCCGGACATTACGGACCCGACGCAAGCGAAGCATCCAAGTGTCCTTCATGGGACGGTGGAGTTCCGGAACGTGACCTTCAACTATCCGGGTGCGGAACAAGCGGCCCTGAGCGATGTATCCTTTACTGCGAAACCTGGTCAAGTGACGGCCATAATCGGCGGTACCGGTTCGGGCAAATCCACGCTAATTAGCTTGATTCCACGGTTCTACGACACGAACGGGGGACAGGTGCTCGTGAATGGCGTGGATGTTCGAGACCAGACGCAGCAAGCGTTGAGAGCACGGGTTGGATTTGTACCGCAGAAGGCGATGTTATTCACAGGGACGGTTGCGGATAACATTCGATTCGGTAAAGAAGAGGCGACAGATGCAGAAGTTGAACATGCTGCACATATTGCGCAAGCAAGCGGCTTTATCGGGGATATGAAAGACGGATATCAATCTTTGATTTCGCAAGGCGGAACGAACGTATCCGGGGGCCAGAAGCAGCGGTTGTCGATTGCACGGGCCTTGGTGCGCAGACCGGAAATCTATATTTTTGACGATAGCTTCTCTGCACTTGATTTCAAGACAGATGCCAAATTACGCGCCGCATTGAAGAACGAGACGACCGAAGCAACGGTGCTTATTGTGGCTCAACGTGTTAGCACGGTCATGGATGCAGACCAAATTATCGTGTTGGAGGAAGGACGGATTGTTGGAATCGGCACACACCGTGAGCTACTGGACACTTCCGATGTCTATCGCGAAATCGTATCCTCTCAACTGTCAGAGGAGGAGATCGCATGAGTGAACAACAACGTACCAGTGGACCAGGTAGACCTGGCGGCTTTGGCGGCGGACCCGGCGGTCGAGGACCTATGGGCGGCGGGCCGATGGGGATGGGCATGCCCGGCGAGAAAGCCAAGAATTTCAAAGGCACGCTGAAACGTTTGATCGGCTACTTGAAGCCTCGACAGACACAGTTAATCCTTGTACTGCTCACCGCGATTTTGAGCACGGTGTTTAGCATTGTCAGTCCGAAGATTATGGGTAAGGCGGTAACGAAGTTATTCGAAGGCGTCGTCATGAAAATGAAGGGCGTACCCGATGCAGCCATTGATTTCACGTATATCAGTCAGATTATTTTCCTTCTGGCAGGGTTATATCTAATCAGTGCGCTGTTCAGTTATGTGCAGCAATATGTGATGGCTGGCGTAGCGCAGAAGGTTGTGTTCGATATGCGCCAGCAAGTGAACGATAAATTGGGTCGTTTGCCATTGAAATATTTCGACTCGCGTACGCATGGGGAAATTCTGAGTCGGGTGACGAACGACGTGGATAACATTAGTACTACGCTGCAACAAAGCTTAACGCAGCTGATTACTTCGATTATTACGATCATTGGTGTCATCGTGATGATGTTAACCATTAGCCCGTGGCTCACGCTCATTTGCATCGTGACATTGCCGCTGAGCTTCCTCGTGACAGCGAAGGTGGCAAAGCGTTCGCAGAAATATTTTATGGGTCAGCAGAAGGCGCTGGGCGAACTCAATGGGCACGTGGAAGAAATGTACACAGGCCACAAAGTCGTGAAGGCATTTGGTCATGAAGAAAAGTCGATGGCGAAGTTCCGTCAGATCAATGAACAGCTGTATGATTCGGGGTGGCGTGCACAATTTATATCCGGGGTCATTATGCCGCTGATGAGCTTCATTACGAACCTTGGTTACGTTCTGGTCTGTGTAGTGGGCGGCGTTATGGTCACGAAGAAATCCATCGAAATCGGAGATATTCAAGCTTTTATCCAATATGCAAGACAATTCGGCATGCCGATTGCGCAGACCGCTAACATTGCGAACATCATCCAATCGACGATCGCATCCGCAGAACGTGTCTTTGAAGTCTTGGACGAAGCGGAGGAAGTGCCTGAAGCGAAGCAGCCGAAGACGCTTGCGAATCCGGAAGGACATGTGTCCTTCGCCGATGTGACCTTCGGGTATAAAGAGGATACGACGATCATTGACCATATGAGCATTGATGTGAAAGAAGGGCAGACGGTCGCGATCGTAGGGCCTACCGGAGCCGGGAAGACGACGCTGATCAACCTGTTAATGCGTTTCTATGAAGTGAATAGCGGTTGCATTACGATCGATGGCGTAGATATCCGGGATATGAAGCGAAGCAATCTTCGCAGCTTGTTCGGGATGGTATTGCAGGATACATGGCTCTTCAACGGCACGATCCGCGATAACATTGCTTATGGTCGTGAGGGCGCAACAGAGCTCGAGATCATCCACGCGGCCAAAGCGGCGCATGCGGATTTCTTTATACGGACGCTGCCAGACGGTTATGATACCGTACTGAATGAAGAGGCTTCGAACATATCGCAGGGGCAGAAGCAGCTCTTGACCATTGCGAGGGCTATACTTGCAGACCCGGCCATCCTCATCTTGGATGAAGCGACGAGCAGCGTGGATACACGTACGGAAGTGTACATTCAGAAGGCGATGAAGGATCTGATGCATGGAAGAACCAGCTTCGTTATCGCGCACCGGCTCTCGACCATTCGTGACGCAGATCTGATCCTTGTGATGAATAAAGGAAGCGTCATCGAGCAAGGAACGCATCATGAGCTTCTCGCGCAAGACGGGTTTTATGCGGATCTATATAATAGTCAATTCACAGGCAAGGCAATTACCCAAGAGGTCGTGTAACGAAATTTCATAATAAAAAGGGGTGTCTCAAGCGAAAGCATTAGCTTCGTTAGAGACACCCCCTTTTTTCAATGAATAATCTTGCTCTCCTTCGCTTTCTTCACGAACCCTGCGCTCATGCGGTTAATCGGCGTTTTCAAAGCCAGCCCAAGCACGAGTGCAATCCCAGCGAATACAAGCATGAGGAGAACATCATGCCAAACGATGTCCCACAGGATGCCTCCCGTTGCTTCTCGCATCATGCTGATCGCGTAGGTGAACGGCAAATAGGGGTGGATCATTTGGAAGAAATGTGGTGTCACTTGGATGGGGAATGTGCCGCCGGCCCCTGCCAATTGTAGGACGAGCAGAATAATGGCCATCGCTTTGCCTACATTCCCAAAGATAGAGACAAGGGTATAGACGATCAGCATGAAGATGATACTCAGGAACATGCCGAATAGTACGAACCACATTTTCTCGACGACATAAACCTTCAGTAAATAGATATCTCCAAGGGTATCGAAAAGGGACTGCAGCATCGCCAATGTCACAAATGTCAAGAAACGGCCGAAATACACATGGTATCCCGCGTATTCGATCCCTTCATGATGCACCTCAACCGTTAATAGCGAGACAAGGAGCAGTGCCCCGACCCATAAGGACAACGTCGTGAAAAAAGGCGACATGCCTGAACCGTAATTCGGAATAGGGAAAAGTTTATTTTCCTTTAACACGACAGGTTGGGCGAAGAACTCGCTTTCCTTCTCGAAGTTGTTTTTCAATAAACTGATGATCTCCGTAATATCTCCCTTTTGCTCCAAGTCCCGGATTTTGTTGGCGAAGTCGGTAATCTTGGATTTAGCGGTCGGGAGTTCCTTGTGGATCGTCTGAATTTCATTTCCCCCAAAGGTTAGCCCTTTACTCGCATCTGTCAGTAATTTGGATATATCGGGAATGCGACCCGAGGCTTTGTTGAGAAGGGCGTTCACTTGATCCGTCGATTTCTTGACTTGATTGATCGTGTTGACGATATTGGGTGTAATATCCGAATCAAATCGTCCAATAATATTGCCTAAATCATCCGATGTATCTTTCGACAGTGTGTTTAAACGATTAATTAATGTATCGGATACGGTCTCTCCGCGATTGACGGCGGCTTGGATCTCAGACACGGTGGACCGCTGTTCCTTAAACTTGGTCAGAATGCGATTCATCCGATCGACATCTCGTTGAAACAGCTTGCCGTGAGTCAGTTGGCTGAGATGCTCGAACCAGGTTTTGACGCTTGTCGAAATAGTAATCGCGCGATCTAGCCGTGTGGCAGCGTGTGTTAATGCTTTGGCAACAGCGGAGGGACCGGCGGTAGCATCCTGAAGGACACCGGTTAACTCCTGCATGGAAAGCGCCGCTTCCTGCAAGGAGCTTAAATCCTGCTTCACATAGGGAGCGATGGCTTCAATCCCTTGCGTGCTATAGCCTAACAAATCACTTACGCCTTTGCTGAATTGCTGGGCTTTGCTAGCGACATCGGAGAGGATCGGCAGGCTTTGCTGCGATTCTTTCACGATTTCTTGTGCCTTAACGACATCGGACGACGCAATATTTAGCACTCTTTCGAATTCAGGGAAGTTCTTCTCCACTTTGAATACGAGGCTTTTTACTTTTTCAATGGTAGGCAGTTCATTACTGAGTTCAACCCCGACCTCATTGAATATTTTGAAAATCGCCCCGTTCGCTTCCTTGACGAAGTTCGAGCTGACCTCGCTAATGATCCCGGATGCGCCGCTGGATGTAATTTTAGGGGAGATGGCATTTATCTTCTCATTGACGTAATAGTCGATTTCCGCTTTGATCGGCTCGTGCGAAATGACCGTAGCTATACGCGCTGAGAAATGCTTGGGAATAATGATACTGGCATAGTAGTCGCCATGTTTGACACCGGAGAGAGCCTTTTTCGTATCGACGAAGGTCCAACCGATTTTATGGTTTTCATGCAAGGACGCGATGATTTCGTCTCCGATATTGACCTTTTTATTTAGAATAGATGCGCCTTCGTCTTCGTTCGATACCGCGATTGCGATCCCTTTGGTGTTGCCGTAAGGATCCCATGAAGCAAGAATATTAAACCAGGCATAGAGAGAGGGGAGGATGATGAGTCCTGTGATAATGATGGCTGCCGGGATGTTCGTACAGATATGTCGGATGTCCGTCCAGAAGATCGTCCAGATTTTTTTCATAGGTCCCCCAGTTTCGATGTTGTGCTGCTGCTTTTGTTCATATTCAGTTTAAATCGATAAGGTATGCTTTATGCATTAGGAAGGAATTCATTTTACTTACATGGAATGTTTCAACAAGAAGCTCGCTATAAAGGGAGAGGTACGATGACGAAAATCATGGTCGTGGACGATGATCCGCATAACGTAGAATTGGTGAAGTTATTTTTAGAGCAGGAAGGGCTTGAAGTTGTTGAGGCAGCGGACGGCGTTGAGGCGCTGGAGAAGCTGGACACCATAAAGGTAGATATGGTCATTCTAGATATCATGATGCCGAATATGGATGGATGGGAGCTTTGTGAGAAGCTGAGGGAGCTCTATGACTTTCCTTTGTTGATGCTCACGGCAAAAGGGGAAACGTCGCAGAAAGTAAAGGGATTTGAACTCGGAACGGATGATTATCTTGTCAAACCGTTCGAGCCCATCGAACTCGTTGTACGTGTAAAGGCTTTGCTCAAGCGTTACCGCATTGAATCCTCCCAGACGATCCAGCTGGGCGATTTGCAGATGAACCGCAAGACATTTGAGATCTCCGTGGGCAACCAGACCATATCGCTGCCGCTTAAGGAGTTTGAGTTGTTGTTCAAGCTGGCGAGCTATCCAGGCAAAACCTTCTCCAGAGATCAGCTCATTGAACAAATTTGGGGGTATGATTACGAAGGAGTGGATCGTACCGTAGATGTGCATGTGAATCGTTTGCGTGAACGCTTCCCTGAAGAGCAGCATGCCTTTCGAATTAGTACGATACGCGGCTTGGGGTATCGGCTGGAGGTACGAGGATGAAATGGTTGAAGTGTACGAAGATCGGGGTGGGTATTCTCCTCTTTATCGGGGTATCCACGATCATCTGGTCTGTAGCATTCATCATTACTTCTTATGTCTATGATCATCGCAACAAAACAGAGGTCTGGGAAGGGATGTTCGATCGAGGTACACAGATTGCCCAAGTCCTGCATTATGTAGCGGATGATCATCGTCGTGAGGTGCTTGAGCAGCTCTCAGGTATGGATCAGTTCCGAATTCTGCTGACCCAACGATCAGGTAATGGCTTGGATGGTGAACTGTATGGGGGAGGAATACCGGCGTACTTGCGTGAACAAGTTGGGGAATCGGAAGTGGCTCGAATCCTGAAAGGCGAGAAGCTGACGTTCTTCCAACGCCCGCATCTGTTGAGCGAAGGTTATCTCACGACAGGACAGCAGGTAACGATTCGCGGAACAACCTATGCCTTGTTATTGCAGCAGGCGACACCTTCCTTGTTCCATGATTATGGGCGGCAGTTGGTTACGATACTTGTCGACTTGGTCTTATTGTTCTTCATTGGCCTGCTGATGCGCGTTCGAGGGGAACCACAGCAATTTATCATCATGCGGTCGATTATTGATGCGCTTCGACGTATTGCTAAAGGTGATTTCAGCGTGAACTTGGATATCAACAGGAATTTCCGTGGTTTTGGGATCTTGGCGGAGAGTGTGAATAGTATGGCAGTAGAGCTCGGTCAGATGGAACAAATGCGGCAGGAATTTATTTCGAATGTGTCGCATGAGATCCAATCGCCGCTCCATTCCATTAGCGGCTTCGCCCGCGCGATGCATAACGATGCATTGACCAAAGAAGAACGAACGCATTATCTGGATATTATCGAGACCGAGAGTCGCAGACTCTCCAAACTCAGCGATAATTTATTGAAGCTTACATCCCTCGAATCCAGCAGTTATCCATTCGAGACCAAACGCTATCGATTGGATCGGCAGCTGCGCAATCTGGTACTTGCATTGGAGCCGCATTGGCTAGGGAAATCCATTGAAATCGATATTACGCTCGAAGAGACGTTTATTGTGGCAGATGAAGACGGCTTAAGTCAGGTGTGGGTCAATCTGATTAGTAATGCGATCAAGTTTACGCCTGTAGGAGGAACGATCGGGATTGATTTGCGGCAGCATGATCAACAGGCCATTATTACGGTAAAAGATGATGGGATCGGCATTGCAGACGAGGATCAAGCTCATATTTTTGAACGGTTCTATAAGGCGGATAAGGCAAGAAACCGTGCGTTGGGCGGCAGCGGCTTAGGGTTGTCGATCGTTAAAAAAATCCTTGATATGCATCATGGCGAGATCGCGGTCCATAGCCGCGTCGGCGAGGGCTCGACCTTCGTTGTTTTGTTGCCGCTTGTTCCCACTGCCCTGGACCAACAACAACGACAAGGGTCTCCACGTGGATGAAATGAGGATCTTTGCCCTCACAAATGTAGTCATATATAAATACCCCCCTTCACCCATGAACTTGGGCAAAGGGGGGTATCATGTTATATCGTCTGATAAGTAGACGTATCCACCTGCGCAACGAAAGGACTAACTTCGCCGAGCGAGTAGAGATGAAGCTTATGCATCGCACGTGTACAAGCCGTGTAGAACAGCTTGCGTTCACGTTCGTGTCGGTATTGATTGGCTGATGCATTGTACAGGATAACTGCGTCGAATTCCATGCCTTTGGCAAGATACGAAGGAATAACAACGGTACCGCCTTCGAATGAGGCCGTTCCCTTATTGATCAACCGAAGGGAATGATCACCTGCCGCAAGAAGTGTCTCATAGGCTTCATGGCATTCGGCAGAGGTCTTGCCGATGATGGCGATGTTCTGTAAGCCTTCTGCTTGCCATGCGGTTACCTGCGCAGTGATTTGTTCAGCGAGATCTGTCTTGGACTTCGCATAGGATAGCGTCGGTTTAGCGCCATCCCGGTTAAACGGTTCGATCTGTTCGCCGCCGGCAATCATACCCTGGGTGAATTCTACGATCGGACGCGTAGACCGATAGCTTCGCTTCAACGCAATGGTCTCCGTATGCTCAGGTTCAAATAGATCGATTAGCGGTTGGAATCCACTATGGTCTGCGGCATGCGCATAAATCGTCTGATTCAAATCACCCAATGCCGTAATTTTGGCGAAAGGGAAGAGCCGTTTCAAGAAGGCAAATTGGAACGGCGAGTAATCCTGCGCTTCATCAATAAAGACATGACGAATCGAAGTGTTGACTTGGAACCCTTCCAATAATTCTTGCAAGTACAAATAAGGTGTAGCATCCTCATAAGGAAGTACTTCTTGATCCATCGCCGTTATGGTCTGCGCGCAGATTTGTTCCCACTCCGCATGGGGAAGTGAAGTGTGGCCATCGAGTCGATCCATCCACTCTGCGTCTGTGAAGAGCTGGCGATACATAGCTGGAACATCAATGAAGCGAAGGAGCTTTACGCGTCGGCGCAGCTTCTTGAACTTTTCCTGTACAACCATGGTTGCTAATAGATCCCGTTCACGGTCAAAGTCATCGAAAGAATTCGATGTAAATTGCTCCTTCTCCCGAAGGCGATGATACACGTCAATGTAATCTTCTTTATCCAGCAGCTCGATCGCTTCTTCTACCCAACGTTTCTTCTTCTCTTGCTTGGCAAGCTTGGTTAACTCACGAAGCAAGAATTCGGCCACCAGCTTCATTCGGTTCGGAATGGACATGGATGGGTCAAGCGCATAGAATTGCTCCGCAATCGCCTCTGCAGAGATCAGTTCACGACCACGGAATCCAATCGCCTTGAATTTCATGCCTCTTTGTTTCAACTGATCGGCGTAGTGTTGAATCAACTGCATATAATGCACCGACGTTTTGTAGCGAATGCCTGCAAGGCGGGAGTCAAAGCTCGGGTCTTCCTCTTCATTTAACGTATATTCCATTTGCTCGAACGGATCTTCTACGCGGAAGGTACGGGATAATTTGCTCTCTAAATATTGTTGGAATGTGGTCTGCTGCATATTGTCTTCCCCAAGCTCGGGGAGAACGGTTGAGACATAGCTGTTGAACATTGGATTCGGTGAAAAGAGGATGATCTGCTCACTCCGCAACGTTCCGCGATACCGATAGAGCAAGTAAGCGACGCGCTGTAAAGCTGCCGATGTCTTACCGCTCCCTGCGGCTCCTTGTACGATCAACAATCGGCTCCGTTCATTCCGAATAATCTGGTTCTGTTCTTGTTGGATGGTGGCGACGATCGTCTTCATCTGCGAATCCGCTTGCTTCCCTAGGACTTCCTGCAGTAATTCGTCTCCTATGGTAACGCCGGTGTCGAACAAACTTCGGATGACGCCATCGCGTATAATAAATTGCCGTTTGATATCCATTGTTCCTTGGATGGTGCCCATCGGCGTCTCATAATGAGCTGGTCCAGGGGGATAGTCGTAGTACAAGCTTGATACCGGCGCACGCCAGTCATACACGAGATACTCTTCCCCATTGGGGTGAAGGAGGGAGGCGATACCGAGATAGATCGGCTCTGAGCTTGAATCTCCCTTTTCTGTAAAATCAATACGACCAAAATATGGGGACTGACGCAGCTTGGTTAAGGTTTTTAATTGCTTCTCGGCTTGTCGGTAGGTTCGTTCACGCTCTTGCAATACCTCCGCCTGCTGTTTCAAGCTCGCATGAGATTCCGCGGATTCTGCAGCATCCTCAAAGTTAACCGTTACATCGTCCCAGAAGTTTTTGCGAATGTCGACGATTTCTTCTTTGGTATCCAGCACTTGGGTTTGCAGGTTCGAAAGCCGATGGTCGATTTCGGCGATGACACGATCCACGCGCTGTTGTTCTTCCTGCCAATCTTGTTCCGCTGTTCCCATGTAATTCGCTCCTTTATAAATGATAAAAATGGACATTGACAGTTTGGAATTCTTCATGCTATAATTATCATAGATAAGAAGAAGTAATAATAGCTCGAATTCCGTTTTAATTTAAAGATTACTCTCCATTTTAACATGGAGAGTTTTTTAGTTCAATACATAATAGAAGAAAGCCCTCGTTATTCCTTGAATAGCGGGGGCTTTCTTTGTTATTTGGTAGTTAGATCCTTTGATTACATTTTGCTGGATACAGTTTGCGGCAAATCCTTCGATTGTACCTCTTCATAGGAAAGGACCTTGTCTGCGCGAATCGATATTTTTAAATAAGCGTCCTTTCGGAGCTCCTTCGAAGCGTTGAATTCAATGTCTTTGGCCTGTCCGTCTTTATTATATCCCGGCAAAGTGTAGGTATACCGTGTATATTCTTGACCTTGGTCTGCTTTGTCATGGATGATTTCGAAATGATCAGCGACTTTGACGAAGTATTCATCTTTCGGTGTAAATGGATTATGCTCAGGGGCATATTTGGATACAGCAGCGGCGCCGCCAAGTACAACAATGAATAGGACTACAATCGCTGTGATGAATTTGGTCGAGCTTTTCATAAAGATGCCTCCTTATAGTAAGGTAATGTATTTTGATTAGACGAAATGGCTGTAATTGGCTTGACGGTCTTGCGGTCGATCTTTGCGTACGACCAGGTAGACGATGATGCCGACGATAGGGAACCAGAATAATACGGCTGCGAGAATCCAAGCGATGGTCCGGTCTTGGTAACGTTCGTTCGCGTCGCGGAATGCCCACACGATTAAGGCGATATGAAGTACGAATAAAGCGGCTGGAATCATGAATAATGCAATACCTGTTAATAAAATGAACATCTAAAATGCCTCCTCTAAAATGATAATAAGTTACGATTTGCATCGGTTGAAGTCGTTCGTTATGGATATAGCATACGGCTTTTTAGTCGAGTGAACGATAGATTTGGCTTTCAGGAAACTTACATCTTTGTAAGACGCCTGTAATTCTACTTGACCCGGTGGTCAAACACTTCAAATTTGATTTTAAAAAATAGTTTAGATATACTAAGTATTGTGTTGACCAATGGGTCAAGTGTTCGAAAATGAGATAGATATAAAGGAGAGGAACCGAGTGAAAAGCATTATTCGTTTTTCGTTAAACAACAAGTTTGCGATCTGGATTTTGACGATCATTGTGACCGTTGCGGGATTGTACGCAGGGATGACAATGAAGCAAGAGACACTTCCGGACTTGGAGCTTCCTGTGCTTCAGGTCATGACAGTGTATCCGGGTGCGGCGCCAGAAGAGGTTGTGGATTCAATCTCGAAGCCGTTAGAGCAGCGGATTAAAAATTTGAACGGTGTGAAGACCGTCACCTCAACATCGATGGAGAATGTTTCCGCGATCACCGTGGAGTATGACTATGGTCAGGATATGGAGAAAGCGGCTGCGGATGTTCGCGAAGCGACGACAACCGTACATTTGCCAGACGGCGCACAAGATACGACGATTTCTCGTATTAGCATGAATGCATTCCCGGTCGTCACACTTAGTGTTTCGGACGAGAAGTTATCCATGGAAGAATTAACCAAAGTCATGGAGAATGACATCAAACCTAGTCTAGAAGGATTAAACGGCGTAGGTACCGTCAGTATTGCCGGTCAGCAGTTGAAAGAAATTGAGTTGAAATTTAATCAAGACAAAATGAAATCACTCGGTTTGTCTGAAGATACGGTAAAAGGAATTGTGCAAGGTTCTGCATTGAATGTGCCTTTAGGCGTGTTCGAAATGGGTAAGGAGCAGAAGACAATTGTTGTTGATGGAAACATTAAGAGCTTAGACGATCTTAAGAATGTAGAGATCCCTGTGATCCCAAGTTCTGCAGGAGCAGGGGCGCAAGGCGCAGCTTCGGCAGGTAATATGGGTGCGGGTGCAGGTGCTGGACAAATGCCGGCAGGTCAAGCAGGCGTGCCAGCAGGTATTCCGACCGTGAAATTAAAGGATATTGCTACGATTGAAATGGTTCAAAAGGCAGATTCCATTTCCCGTACAAATGGGCAAGAATCCATCAGTATTCAGATCGTGAAGGCGGCAGATGCGAATACGGTAGATGTAGTCAATGCCGTGAAGAAGCAAATTACACAATTTGAGTCGGATTATCCGGGCATGAAGATGGTGACGATGCTCGATCAAGGGAAGCCAATCGAGGATTCCGTCTCTACAATGTTGAATAAAGCAATGTTTGGGGCCTTATTCGCGGTTATTATCATTCTGTTATTCCTGCGTAGTTTCCGTACGACGATTATTTCGATTATTTCGATTCCATTGTCATTGCTCATCGGAGTCTTGATTCTACGCGAATTTAATATCACGTTGAACATGATGTCACTTGGTGCGATGACCGTTGCGATTGGACGGGTTGTGGATGACTCGATTGTCGTCATTGAGAATATATACCGGCGGATGACATCCTCTTCGGAGAAACTGAAAGGCAAAGCATTAATTCTGGATGCTACGAAAGAAATGTTCATGCCGATCTTCTCCTCCACGATCGTGACCATTGCGGTATTCTTACCGCTTGCGCTTGTGAGCGGCATGGTCGGCGAGTTGTTCATGCCATTTGCACTTACGATGGTATTCGCATTACTCGCATCCTTGCTTGTGGCCATTACCATCGTTCCGATGCTTGGACATTCGATGTTCAAGAATGGAGTGAAAAATGCAAAGGCGCATCACGACAAACCAGGGAAATTAAGCGGATTTTATAAACGTGTACTCACATGGTGTTTGGATCATAAATTGATCACCTTCGGTGCAGCGATCATCCTGCTTGTCGGCAGCTTGTTCTTAACAAAGGCTGTAGGCGTAAGTTTCTTGCCAAGTCAAGAAGATAAATACGTCATGGTAACCTATACGCCAGCACCGGGCGAGCTTAAAGCTGACGTAGAGCAAGATGCATTGAAAGCGGAAGAGTATATTATGAAACGTGCTGGTGTGGAAAAAATGCAGTACTCCATCGGCAGCAATAATTCCATGATGAGCATGGGCGGCGGTTCTTCGAACTCAGCACTTTTCTACGTTATTTATAATAATGATACGAAAAACTTCGAAGATGAGAAGAAGGCGCTAGTCGAAGGTATTAAACAAGCGACTTCGGTTCAAGGCGAATGGAAGCAAATGGACATGAGCGGCGGCTTCGGCGGCAATCAGATGACGTTGACGGTATATGGCGACTCATTGAATGATATCCAGCCCGTCGTGAAGCAAGTCGAAGATTTGATGCACAAGGATTCAACATTTGATAAAGTGGAATCCAGCATGAAGCAGACCTATGGACAATATACGTTAGTAGCGAATCAAGAGAAGTTGAGCAAGTTAGGATTAACGGCAGGTCAGATTGCTATGAAATTAAGTCCTGTACGGGAACGTCCTGTATTGACTTCTGTGGAAGTCGAAGGTAAGAATTACAATGTATACGTGCAAGTTGATGAAAAGAAATACAAAGGCATTAGCGATATTGAGAATACGATGATCGCTTCGCCGTTAGGCATGCAAGTGCCATTGAAAGATGTCGTTGACGTGAAGGAAGGCGAATCACCAAATACGATTACACGCAAAGATGATCGTATGTTTGTGAATGTGACAGCCGATATTACGACAGCCGATGTATCCAAAGCATCGACAGCGTTGAAAAAGGAAATCGACGCATTGAATCTACCGACATCTGTGAAGGTTGAATTTGGCGGCGTAACGCAGCAAATTAATGAGACGTTCACGCAATTAGGCCTTGCAATGGCAGCGGCAATTGCCATTGTCTACTTCGTTCTTGTCGTGACTTTCGGCGGCGCATTAGCACCGTTAGCTATTCTATTCTCCTTGCCGTTCGCGATTATTGGCGGACTGGTGGCATTGTGGATGGCCAATGAGACCATCAGTGTATCTGCGATGATGGGGGCGCTCATGTTGATTGGTATCGTCGTTACGAACGCCATCGTATTGTTAGACCGTGTTATTCATAAAGAGCGTGAAGGCATGACGACACGAGAAGCTTTACTAGAAGCAGGGGTTACTCGACTTCGTCCGATCTTGATGACGGCTCTCGCAACCATTGGTGCATTGATTCCACTTGCGCTTGGGTTTGAAGGAGCGGGGATCATTTCGAAAGGTCTTGGTGTGACGGTAATTGGTGGACTAACCAGTTCAACGCTGTTAACCCTTGTTATCGTGCCGATCGTGTATGAATTCTTGATGAAATTTAAGAAGAAGAATCAGGAAGAATTGATCTAGGGACGTGTTGTGTGTGAATGAAAAGAGAATGCATATTCTCGAAGCAGCCATGAAATGTTTTGCCCAGAAGGGGTATCATGCGACATCGATGCAAGAAATCGCGGATTCTCTAAAAATCGCCAAAGGATCGTTGTACTTCTACTTCAAATCGAAGGAAGATGTGCTGGTCTCCGCATTCAAGCATTATCATGGTCTGATGGCGCATGAGATTATGATCATTGCGAAGGACCTGCGCCTCTCTCCTCGGGAGAGGTTAATGAAACAATTCACGCTGCAGATGGAACAGTTCATGAAACATCAGGATTTCATAGTCATGATGTTGAATGAGCAGGCATTCCAGATCAACGAGGATATGAAACGCTTCATGTTTACGTCTAAAGCCGAAGCCCTCTATTGGTACTACAATAGCATTCTGGCCATTTATGGGTCCGACGTTGAGGAGTATGCTCTGGACGCTGCGACGATGATTCAGGCGATATCGGGGGATTATATCGGTTATATGATTTTCCATCGGAAAAAGTTCGATACCGAGCACCTTAGTACGTTCTTCATGCATCGACTGGATGATTTAGTGCATGGGCTCATCGAGAAGCAGCAGGCGCCGATCCTCTCCATGGACAACATGGGAGCGTTCATGAAATGCGGCAAAGAGGGATTTGACCACGAAATGACGCAGGTGGAGAGAGAGTTAATCGCGCTAGGACAGGAAATTGCGGAATTGGATACTGAAGTGAAGATCGTTGAAGAAATCACCTCATGTTATCAAGTATTGCAGCAAGAGTGGGCGAAGCCTGAACCACAGCCAATGATCTTGAAAGGACTGCTTGCTTATTTGCGCTCCTTCCGACGGCCAACGCTCAGTAAAAGCTTAGATGTATTAGAATCAGAAATATAGGTTACAACCATTAGGACGATCGCTTTTCCGTAGATAACGGAGAGGCGGTCGTTTTTGTTATTTTGCAGTGACTGGTAGGGGTTCGTGTTCTGTTTCCAATTGACTTTGATAATCATTATCAATAGAATGGTGGGTAGTTATTGTTCCTCTTCTGAAGAAGGCGGAATAGGGAGGAGTTCAAGATGAAATCTCTTGATCATATCGTACACAGCGATGAATCACTAAGGGTCGACCAAATGTATTTTCGATTCCGCGGTGCAGAGTACAGAGAAGGTGAAAATTGGGAGATGAAGCAGCAGCTAACGCCGTCCTACATACTTATTCTAATCAAAAGCGGACAAGGCAGCTTAACGATTGATCATACCACGTATCGTGTTCGACCGAACGCGGTTTATATATGTCCTTCCGAGCACACCTTTGGCCTGGAGGCGGATGGAATAGGAGCCGAAGAGCTTTTTCTTTTTCGTTTTGACGTGTATGGAGAGGGAGAACGAAGTGCGCGACGGTTGCAATGGCTGAAGAGCGAGCCGTATTTTCTGCAAGGAGAGGTGACGGTATTCCCTACGGGTTCACTTGTTGCTCCATGTGAGGAGATTCTCGATTATCTTGGATGTGCCGATGCGCTGGAACGCTTTCGGGTGCAGTATGCTTTTGAGCAATTGATCTATACCGTCTTGAAGAATAGACGCCTCATACAGCAAGATTCTAGAACCGCATTAGAATATGCCAGGGAGTATCTTGAACGGAATTATCACGAGAATATTACGATTGATCAGTTGGCGCGCATCGCCGAGATTAGTCCCAAGTATTTTGTGGATGTATTCAAGAAAACGTATGGTCACAGCGCCATGGATTATTTGACCGCTCTGCGTATGAATCGTGCTAAACAACTGATGGCGAGGTCCAGCGCAAAGCTGCGGGATATCGCGCATCAGATCGGGTATCAGGATGAATTTTATTTTAGCCGGAAATTTAAAAAAGAAGTGGGCGTGACACCTACGCTCTATATGAAGAAACGCCGTCGTAAAATAGCGGTGTATCAAGCCGCTGTCATGGGATTGCTGCTCCCGCTCAAAATACTTCCATATGCTGCGCCGTTACACCCGAAATGGACTTCCTACTATTATCAAACCTTACGCTCAGATATCCCCGTTCACTTAAGCGCTTATCGTCAGGGTGAGCATTCACATGCCGACAACCTAGAGGCATTACGCCAACATCCACCAGAGCTCATTCTTAGCTTGGATGATATTTCGGATGACGAGAAGCGGGAATTAGAGCAAATTGCTTCTGTCTATTATATTCCTTCTCGCGATACCAGTTGGCGGGAGCAGTTGGAGTTGGTTGCCGAGTGGTTAGGAGAGACCGCGGAAGCGGCGGCATGGTTGCGCAGCTATGATCATAAAGTTCGTCTCGCTAAGGAACGGCTGCAGCCGATCGTGCAGGATGACTCCTTTCTGGCGATTCGTATGCTCAAAAATCAACTGTTCGTCTATCGGAATCAGAATATCACAGAAATATTTTATGGAGATCTTCAAATGAGGGAAGCGGGAATTTCTCCGGGTCAAATGGATTGCGATGTTCCGTTGACCGTTGAGGAACTAGCCCAGATGGACGTGGATAGGCTCCTTTTACTTGTCTGTCAGGAGACGGAGACGCTCCAGTATTGGAAGGGGCTACAGCTTACCGTACCGTGGCAAGAATTGAAGGCCGTGAAGAATAAATCAACCTACCTCATCTCCTCGGATCCTTGGCGGATGTATGCGGCAGATGCGATAGATCGGGTTGTAGATGCGAGTGTTGCGATGCTGTCTGGAGATTGTCCATGATGAGTTCTGGATATCGTCCATGTTCGAATGCGGAGGTCTATTTTATAATCAATAATGATAATCGTTATCAATTACGATCAATCGATCGATAGATGTTGAGGGGAGAACAAGGAAAAAGATGAAGAAAACCATTTGGAATCTCGGAATCATTGCATTATTTATTGTAGTTATGACCGCATGCAGTTCGAAGGCTGAGGTGGCTGAACCGAAGTCCGAAACAAGCGGAACAGCAACGACGGCGAATACCCAAGAAGCAACGGCAACGTCGGCTGAGACAAAGACGATTAAATATTTGGATACGGAGTATACCATTCCTGCCAAGTCAGATCGGATCGTCATCACAGGCAGCATGGAGTCGATGGAGGATGCCGTAGTATTAGGTGTACAGCCTGTCGGTGCGATCAGTGTAGGCGGTAAATTCCCTGATCTATTCAAAGCTGTTACGGGTTCAAGCCAATCGTCAGGTGAGAAGATGCAGCCGAATTTCGAGGGGATTCTGAACATGAAACCGGATGTGATTCTGAGTTCCACAAAAGCAGGTCAAGAAGTTCACGATAAGTTAGGTAAAATCGCAACGGATATTCCTGTATCGCATATTTCGACCAACTGGGAAGCAAATCTTCGTCTGCTTGCTGAATTGACAGGTACGCAGGACAAAGCGGATCAAGCGCTGCAGCAATATCAAGCGGATTTGGATGCTGCCAGAGCGAAGCTTAGCGTCAGCCATAAAGATAAGAAAATCGTCGCGGTTCGAGTTCGGGCCGGCAATATCTATATTTACCCGGAGAAAGTGTTCTTTAACCCTTCGCTGTATAGCGATATAGGGTTTACAGCACCTGATGAGGTGAAAGCCGCAAAAGCGCAAGAAATGATGACGTTAGAGAAGTTCAGTGAAATGAACCCGGATTATATCTTTGTTCAATTCGCAGAGGATGAGAATAAGGAAACGCCTAAAATTTGGGAGGAAATTCAGGATAACCCGATTTGGAAAAGCATCAATGCTGCGAAGAACGGGAAAGTATTCGTGAATGTCATAGATCCATTGGCGCAAGGCGGTACGGCGTATAGTAAGATCAGCTTTTTAAAAGCAGCGGTGGAGAAATTGTCCAACTAATAGATATTGAAGTGAGCGATTGTGATGCAACGAAGACAGGGTCTGTTACGAATCCTATTATGGTTATCTCCAGTTCTGTTCGTAGGAGCGGTTCTCCTATCGATCATGTATGGAGCGAAAAACATACATCCAAGTACCGTATGGCATGCGATCTTTCACTTTGATGAGGGAGACGTGAATCACCAAATCATTATGCATTCCCGATTGCCGAGGGCGATAGGTGCGCTTCTGATCGGAGCGTTCCTAGCCATATCGGGAGCGCTCATGCAGGGGATGACAAGAAATTATCTTGCATCCCCTTCGATTATGGGTGTGTCAGATGGCTCGGCGTTCGTGATTACGTGCTGCATGATTTGGATGCCAGGAGGAGCCTCTTCTTTAGAAATGATTGCATTTTCTATGGTTGGCTCAGCCTTAGGTGTTGCGATTGTATTTGGTTTGGCTTCCTTATTGCCGCAGGGGATGTCACCCGTGAATATGGCCGTCATCGGTTTAATCGTCGGTACCTTTCTCAGCGGGGTATCTGCAGCATTGGCTTCTTATTTTCAAATCTCGCAAAATGTGAGCTTCTGGTATAACGCGCGAATGCATCTCATGTCGCCGGATATGGTCAAGTGGGCGATTCCACTCGGTGTGATCGGGATTTTGCTCGCCTTGTCGATATCGAAATCCGTCACGGTCTTATCCCTCGGGGAGGACATATCCAAGGGATTGGGTCAAAGAACAATGCTTGTAAAATTGATAACGACGCTATCGGTCGTTATTCTATCAGGAATCTCTGTTGCGCTTGCAGGTAAAATTGGCTTTATTGGTCTGATCATCCCGCATATTGCAAGGTATTTCGTAGGGTTGGATTATCGTCGCATCGTCCCTGTGGCAGGTGTTATGGGGGCGTTGTTTCTGTCGTTATCCGATTTGATAAGCCGATTCTTGAATTATCCGTTTGAGACGCCGATCGGTGTCGTTACCTCTTTGTTCGGCGTCCCGTTCTTCCTCTATTTGATTCGTAAGAAGGGGGGCGGGAATCATGCTTAGACAACCTGCGCGTCGATATGGCGTAGTGCTTATCACAAGTATGATATTGATTCTGATCTCGATCTATATTAGCTTAACGAACGGTGAATTCGACATGACCGTACGAGATATCGTGGAGACGTTATTACGTATTCATCCGGTACCCGAGCATGATTTAGTCGTTTTCGATTTTCGTCTGCCTCGGATTGTGATCGCAGCCTTGATCGGGTTCGCGCTGGGTATGGTAGGGGCTGTAATTCAAGGCCTAACACGCAATGGCCTTGCCGATCCGGGGATTCTCGGGATTAACGCAGGGGCAGGGGCTGCAATCGTCATTTTTACATTTTTGTTCCAAGGCTTACCGACAAGCACGGGTTGGTTCGCGATTATGGCGAAACCATTGTTCGGTCTTGTAGGGGGGCTTGCTGCGGCTGCCCTGATCTTTGTATTTGCGTGGAAGCGCGGCAAGCTGGATCCGCAGCGCCTGATCCTGGTCGGCATCGCGATCGGTTCCGGATTTGGTGCCGTTTCATTATTTCTATCGCTAAAAATGAATCCGCAGGACTTCGAAATGGCAACCGTGTGGTTGACGGGTAGTATTTGGAACGCGAACTGGGCTTATATCGCAGCGATGCTGCCATGGCTGCTAATACTTCTTCCGATTGTTTATCGCAAAGCGCATTTGCTGGATTTGCTCCAATTGGAGGAGATTAGTGTCAAAGGGCTTGGGGTGTCTACAGAGAGAGAAAAGATGATCCTTCTATTATGTTGCATTGGGGTCGTAAGCGCTTGTGTCTCGGTATCCGGGAACATCGGGTTTGTCGGGTTGCTGGCACCGCACATGGCTAGACGGTTAGTAGGTATTCGTCATCAGTATGTGCTTCCGATTAGCGGAACGCTCGGGATGTTGCTGGTCGTCTTATCTGATTTTATCTCGAAGACGGTATTCAAACCCGTTGAGCTGCCCGTGGGCATTGTTATTTCGCTCATCGGCGTTCCGTATTTTATCTATTTATTGTTTAAAGCGCGAAAATAGGAGGCAGAACATCCATGCAGGGAATGGTGTTGAACCAGACGTTAGATCAGAGAGAACTGCTCATCTACTTGCCGCCAACCTACAAGACGAGCGAATGCCGGTATCCGGTGGCTTACGTACATGATCGGGGAGATGTATTCGATCCTGAAGGGCACGATACCTTGCTTCAACTGGAGTCGATGTTCCAGCGAGGGGAGCTTCCCGAGGTGATTCTCGTAGGTATCGCGCCCATGGAGCGTAACGATGAGTATACACCCTGGTTCGCTCCTAAGTTGTCCGAGGCAAGAGGATATGGGGACTTCGGCGGACAAGGGGAAGCCTACCTCCAATTCATTGTTGAGGTGTGCAAGCCCAACATGGATCAGGAATTTCGTACGGATCGAAGACGGGAAGCAACGGGGTTAATCGGCAAGTCGCTTGGTGGGCTTATCTCTATGTACGGTGCCTGTCTCTATCCCAATGTGTTCGGTAGCATTGGCTCCATTTCAGGTTCTTACTGGTATGAGGGGTTCGTTGAATTTATGGTCGAGCAGCCCATACATCATCCTGCTCAGCGTATCTATATGGACGTAGGTACGCTGGAAGGCGGCAATAAAGATACGATACAGAAGTATATGGTTCCGCGTACACGTACGTTGCATGCGATCTTGCGAGCGAAGGGTTATGGCGAGGATCGCCTTCAATTCGTGATCGACGAAGGTGCTGATCATGCAAGATTGTCATTCGTTAAAAGATTCCCAAGCGCATTGAAATGGATGTTCGGTGGACATGACCATTCATTATCTAGTGAGGAAAAGGTGAGTATTCCGCGTACCACACGGTGGACCATCCCATCGCAAGATGGACAAAGTGCGTATCAAATCTTTGTGTATGTGCCTCACGAACCGCCTCCAAGTTCGGGGTATCCGGTCATTTATCACGTAGATGGAAACTCCGTTTTTGGGACCATGGTTGAAGCGATGCGCCTGCAATCGCGACGTCCCGAAGCTACCGGCATTGAGCCGGCAGTGATCGTGGGAATCGGCTATGAGACCGAAGAACCGTTTCACCCATCGCGGTTCTACGATCTATCCTTGCCGACGCCTGCCGAAGAACTTCCGAAGAGTCGTGATGGCAAGCCTTGGCCGGAACTAGGCGGTGCGGCAGTCTTTCAGCAATTCATTGAGCAGAAGGTTAAGCCTCTCGTGGAGGGGAACTATCCGATTGATACGCGTAAGCAAACGTTATTCGGCCATTCTTTTGGCGGGTTGTTTGTCCTGCATACGCTCTTTACCCGATCGGATATGTTCACCGCGTATGTTGCAGGGAGCCCCTCCATTCATTGGGCCAAGCGGCTGCTATTGGAAGCGGAACAACAGTTTGCTATAGCACTTGCACAGCATCCACGACAAGTGAAATTATTGATTGGCATTGGCGAACAAGAAACAGGGCATAACATGCTGGATAACGCGAAGGAGCTGGCAGAGCGACTCTCGGCACTTCGGGAGGACGGCTTGCAGGTGGCATGTAACGCATTTGAAGGGGAAGATCATACCTCGGTTCTACCCATTCTGATTAGCCGGGCAATCCGGTTTGCAAAGGCCTAGTAGATACGCCCCCCCTTAGAATAGACAATCGGATAAGCAAAGGAGCTTCTCCCATTGTCTATTCTAAGGGGTCTTTACGTTATCTTTTAGATGATACAAATGCTTTTCGTTATGTTAAGAGACTTGGCTTGGTCTTGTTGCTAATTTGCTGCGATAGAAAACCAAAACCGCAGTCGCATAGAATAGGGCAGCAAATGCGCCGATCGTCCAGAATTGCCCGCTCGAGGCGTATAATCCGCCGGCAATCAAGGCACCGACTGTCTGACCGGCATACATGCAAGTATTGGTTAAGGCTGCGATCGTTCCCCGTGCAACTGGAGAGAGGGATTGCAGCAAGCTCATGAGTAGTGTGAAGAGCGTCCCCATACAGAAAGCCATCACAAAGAATAGAATAGCCACCGCTGCGATATTGTGGGCAAACGACAGACTCAGATAAATCACGCTGAGAATGGCGATTCCGCCATAAAGTGTGCGGGAGTGCCCGAATCTTGAAATGACTCGAACGGCAAAGATGTTGCCGAGCAAGTTAGCTGCCCCGAATACAGCCATCATAGAGCCGATCGAACTGACCGATAGATGAAAGATATCAGATAACCAAATGCCTAAAAGTGAGAATCCGCCGAATAAACCGGTTTGAAATACAAAATAACCGATAAACGATTTAGGTGCTTTGGGTACGGAGAGCAATGTCTTGTAGCGTGTGATAATGGTCATTTTTACTTGTTCTGATGAGACGGGGTTTATAACTGGCATATAGAGCGAGATGAGAACGACAAGGACGAGTGTGCCGATACCTACCGTAAAGAAAGGAACGGACCAATGAATGACTGCCAAATACCCGCCTAATGGCACGCCTAGCATTTGGGAGACCGACAATCCGGCGGTTACAACACCGATCCCCTTTACAACTTGATTCGGTGCAACGATCGACGGAATGGAGGCCCAGATTTGCGGAGAGACAAACGAAGCGCTCACGCCGGCCAAGAAGCGGAATAGCAGCATAAACCAAAAGCTTGGAGCCAGACCGCATAAAAAGGTAGAAAAGGAAAATGCCAGCAGCCCCCAGATCATTACTTTTTTGCGGTTTAGCCCATCGGAGAGCGGTCCTGCAAATAGAGCGAAAACAGCGTAACCGATGGCGTAAGCGCTAACCATCCAGCTTGCGTGCTGTACAGAGACACCGTAAAGCTCGCGAAGTGTAGGCAACAATGGGGATAGCAAGAACGTATCCATGCCGATAAAGAACATCGTAGCGAATAAGAGAGACAAAATTTTGTTCATATGTCCACCGACCTTTCTTTAGAACAAATCATCATTTCATAAGTTCGATAACTATCGAACAATAGAAATATAGCATGAAGTATGTTATATTTCAATATATGAAAAAGAAAAAGGCAGGTGGGAGGAATTGAGACAGCTACACCATCCGAACCGCGATGAAATACTCTTGTCCTCGGTTCTTTATGCGCTTAGCGATCCAGCAAGGCTTCATATCGTGATGAGATTGCATGATCAAGATGAATTGCCCTGCAGCGCATGCAGTGATCTTGAAATCGCTAAATCGACGTTTTCGCACCATTTCAAGACATTAAGAGAAGCCGGGGTTATCTTTACGCGAATGGAAGGCAGGCAGCGGTTTATCTCGTTGCGAAAAGAAGATTTGGATGCGCGTTTTCCCGGACTGATGGAATCCATTCTTCAAGCCGCAGCAGAAGGTAAAGCCTCTCATTGAACGAGAATTCCCCGTTCTTTAAAGCTAATGGGAAACCTCTCTCTATGAATAGAAGCAATAAAAAACCGTTTCTCTGTAGGGTGCTCGGCACCACGCACAAGAAACGGTTTATTTTTGGCATTTTTAGAAAGAAAATATAAGTATTGGACTTAGCCAATGATTTCTAAATCTTCAGTGGAAGAACCGTAGATGGACCACCAAGGTTGCGCGCCGTTGTTCAACTCGGCATTCAGCAGATCAATGTTCTCTTTCCCTTGCGTTTGAAGCCATTTCGTTAAGCCTTCATCGCCGCCTTCACCGTAAGCTGCCACACCGTCGAACCAAGTGGCACGGCCGCATAACACGCCGCAGAATTGGGAGCCGGATTCAATCGCAAAAGCAATCGTCTCGCGGAACAATTCAGACGTTACACCTGCGCTTAAGTAGATGAACGGTACGGTTGATAGATCAGACGCTTCTTTAAAATGAGCTGCTGCCTCCGCGCGGGTATAGGCGATTTCACCCTTCGCAAAACCTTCCACGTAGTTAAAATTCACGGGTACTTCGAGCTTCAAGACATCAATGGCATAACGTTCTTTGGTGAACTCCTTAATGGTATCTTTCACTTTGGCTGGTTTCAGCTTCGCGAATTCCAAGCTCTTATCATCCGTGATATTTGCATCATAGACGATAGGCTCCACGAACAATGGAATATCCACGGCTTTGCATTCTGCGCCGATACGCTCTAAGAAAGCATGCTTCTGCTCGTTGATCTCAGCTGGTTCATTCGGGTCGTAATAGACTAATATTTTGACGGCATGTCCGCCGTGTTCTTTAATGCGTAATGCGGATAAGTCTGCGATTAGATCGGGAAGTCTTCCCGGTTCTGTCGCATCATAACCTGTTTTCTCATAAGACAAGAGAAGTCCGGCGTCTGCTGCTTTGGTTTTGATGCCTTCGGTCCCTGTTTCAAGGTCCAGTAGGATGGCGCTGACATAAGGCGTTAGCTCGCGTGATACCGCTGCTTTGAAGGCATAGACCTGCTCGATGCTGTAATCATCCCCTTTAACCTTTTGAATCATTTTCTTCATTGATCCGCGTTGGTCGATGGCGAGTGCGGCAATAATTCCTTTTTCGTTAGATAACTGTTGTAATCCTTCAAATTTTCCGCGTTGAATTTTCATCGTGGTCACTCCTTGTCGTTCAAATTAAATTCGTGAAAAGAATAACATAAAATCGGGGCAATTCCAAATGGAGGAAATAAAGGAGGTGAAACCCCCCGGAAGATGGTACGTATCTCTTATCGTGGTGTTTTCATATACTATGGAAAGTGTTATTGTTCATGAAAAGGGGGAATGGCCATGGCTTGTCCACGCTGCGGCAGTCAACAGGTACAGGTGGTCTCGGAATCGGAGACTAAGGGATTTGGTGCAGGAAAAGGTTGTTTGGGTTATTTGATTTTTGGTCCGATTGGTTTCTTATGCGGACTTTGCGGCATGGGAAAGAGCAAATCTACAGTATTCCGTATTTGCGCGTCTTGCGGGTATCGGTTTAAGTAATGCGGGAGAACAGCCTCTCCAGAGCCGATAGGATCTGGCTAACCCTGATGAAGATCGGATGCTCCGCGGGATGCCATCAGCGTGCAGACCGAAGTTTCTTCTTCAGATCCTATCAATTTCCAGTATGCGCAAGATGCACGGGGGTTGCTGTGGGTCAGATGGCCATGATCCTCCAGTGGATTTGGTTGCCCACGCCTCCCCTGCTCGTGTGTGTGATTTGCCTGGGGATTCTATTCGTCGATTGGTTCATTCAGCAGCGAGGTTGGCTGGAATCGACGAATCTGCGCAGGCTTTTGACGGGGACCATCGGGGGCTACGGCCTTATCGGTGTGTATGCAACCCTATTTCAAATGGTCATCCACCGCATCATCGGATAAATACGAAGTCGAAGAATGAGTAACGGACAGAACCCGGGACTCATTCTTTTTTGTTTAAAGCATAAATGATAATGAGGCATAAAGGTCAGACTAATAAGGATTATTTCATCTGCCGCCTTCTTTTATGGGGGAAAATGACAAGTGAGGGGGGAACTGAATTTTACCATGTTGCGATTTATGTATCTGACCCTAATATTCCTCAGTGTATGGAACACTTCGGTCCAGCCAGCGTCGGCTTTATTGAAGAAAACAATGGATGAGTCAGTGAAGGAGGAGCTTACTGCATTTGTAAGCCGTTTGTTCACAGATCGGGCACAGTACTTGATTGATCATGACAAGGATCATTTAATGAAACACTATGTGCAAGACATCGCGTCAAGCCGTCATGCACTGCATCGTGAAATAGCTAGAGGGGATTACGTTAAAGCATGGGCAGAACATCGAGGCCTTCACTTTACGGATGCACATAGTCATGTTCGAATTGTACGCATCGTTGAGCGTGGCAATGAAATATTCATCTCAGCTGTACAATCCTTACGGCTGGATTATGCCTATACCCATAGCAGACAGCCGGTTCAGTCATTTGGTATTGGAACCCGGCATGGATTCACATTGACCAAGAAAAACGGAATGTGGCAAATTCTGCGCGAGTGGTATCTGGATCCGCTTGAAGAGAATCCGAAATTGATACCCGATTCGAGCGGCATGATTTTCAGACCACATGAAGAGCGCAAGGACGGTTCTACGCTTGAGGAAGAGCAGGCTGTGCCTTCGAACCGAAAGCAGAGATACAATCGGCAAAAAGCGGTCGACTATGCGAATAAATATGCAGGTACGGCTTGGGGGGCAGGCCATAATAACCGCTACAATCAGAAATACCGCGATTATTCTGGTGAGGGTGGCGACTGTACGAATTTCGCATCCCAATGTGTCGGCGATCAAGAAGAGGGGGGAGGTTTGCCTAAAAAAGCAGGTTGGCGTCACATTCCATCGGTAGGCGGAACCCAGACTTGGGTTCAAACGGATGCATTCAAAAATTTCCTCATCCATAGTGGATACGGGCGCGTTATTGCATCAGGAAGCTTTGAGCAAATCGTGAAACCAAGCGACAGATTTCCGAAAGGGGCCATCGCAGCGCTGAAGCCTGGAGATTTAATCGCTTATGTGATGAAAGGCGATGTCGATCATTTTGCGATTGTTGTCGGCTTCGACGTGTTAGGATATGTGCTCGTGAATTGCCATTCAGCAGACCGGTACCGTGTTCCTTTTGATCTGGGCTGGGACAAGCATACCCGATATATACTTATTCATATTCGTGATTAATCCGATACTCCAGTACACAATGAAACATATTGCGGCGGTTCCGACCATACAATGGGAGGGACAAGATGAATGGTTGGTGATAATCATTGATGCTGCCGCCGCTGATGAAGCATACATTACTTCGCACTGGAGCCATCTTCATAGGAAAATGTATCGGTTTAGTTGGAAGAATTTTATTAACCAGATTGCTTGGAGCAGAAGGAATCGGCCTATACCAGATCGTTTATTCTTTCTTTGGGATCGCGATTATGTTGATTACAGGCGGACTGCCAACTGTGCTTGCATTGTTCACGGTGAACGATCCTGCCAGGGGATGGATCGTATTTCGCAATATTTGTTTGTACATTGTACTGATTGGGACTGCCTTCAGCTTCATGCTATACATGAATGCCGGCTCAATCGCCTCTCTGCTTGGCAACGAACAGCTAACGAAAGCATTACGGGCATTGGCTCCAGCTCTTCTAGTGGTTCCATTACTGCAATTGCTGCGGGGATACATGCAAGGAATTGAACAGTATGGAGCCATCTCCTTCTCTGAGATGGCAGAACAGCTTGTACGCGTTGCATTAATGCTTACCCTAGTCATGCTGTTCCTTCCGGATGGAATGGAGGCAGCGCTCGGCGCTGGTATTATCGGTACGACCGCTGGTGCGCTTGCAGCATTCTTCATCCTATTGCTCTACAATGCGAAGGCAGTTCAGTTCAGAACGACACCGGTACGACCACAACACAATGACAAGTATATGGGATATCTCATCCGTACTTCTCTAATTATCGGATTCACCCGGATGCTCGTGCCGGCTTCTGACTTTATCGACTCAATACTTATCCCAAGGCGGCTGCAGGCAGCGGGTTACACGGTACCTGAGTCTATAGCGATGTATGGCATCATTACTGGCATGGCACTTGTGCTTGCATATGTCCCCACGATCGTAACAGCGGCGTTGTCTCACACCATATCGATGAAAATCGCAGCATATTTCCAGCAGGGGCAGTTAACCAAGTATCACAGGCACATCGAGGATGTAATGAAGCTTGCTTGGACGTGGGGATTGATCAGCGGGGTATTTTTATTTCATTACGCAGAGCCGCTATCTTCCATGATTTTCGGTACATCCGCCGCCGCAGAGCCTATACGATACTTATCGGGGATTCCTCTCATCGTAGGGATCCGTGAACTAACAACGAGCATATTATGGATACAAGGACGTAAAAATACCCCGCTCACGGGGTTGATCGTAGGCATGGTTGTATCGATGCTGTTGCTGTATTTCCTGCTGGCAATCCCCGGATTCGGCTATATTGCCGCAGCTATTGGTGTTTTGTCCTTAGAAACGGTGGCAATGTTTTGGAACATACATAGGCTAATAAGACAAGGGACGAGTCTGTTTAAGGTGAGATGGATTAGAATGGACCTCATATTATTTATAGGTGCCTCCATGGTTATCATGCCTTATATGCAGATGGAGCGCCTAACCCTATACCAAGTGCTGTGCAGTATGTTTATTTATTGGACTTGCGGCGGTTGGATAGTCGGTTTGCGCATGAGGAAGTTTAATAAAGAATGAAGGAGCTTCTTATTTTCTCAGCTTTCGCAGTTTCAAAATCAGATGAACTGCATGCTACGAGAAGTCATGTTATTTAGATCAACCTCAGCGGTTTCTTTCGCTGAGGTTGACTTTTGCATATCCTGTAACTATAATGGTTACAGGGAACCAATCATCCAGCCTATGCTATGGAATGCGGTCAGGATGAAAATTACTAATGATATAAGTTTTTGGTCATAAAACATATAATGGAGGAATTCACAATGACAACAACTACAACAACTACTACTTTAAAAAATGCGATTATCAACCGTCGCTCTATCCGCAAAGTAACTAAAAATGCTGCGATTACATCAGAGCGTATCACTGAGATTATCAAGACGGCATTGCATGCTCCTACATCATTCAATATGCAAAGCGGACGCTTGATCGTTCTGATGGACGGCGAGCATGAAAAGTTCTGGGACATCGTTAAGGAAACGTTACGCGCCCGTGTGCCTGCCGAGAACTTTGACGCAACTGTACAAAGATTGCAAGGGTTCCGTGATGGTGTTGGTACGATTTTGTATTTCGAGAACCAAGCGACAATCCAAAGCATGCAGGTAAATGCGCCTAGCTATAAAGAACAATTCCCGTTCTGGTCGCAACAAGGCAGTGCCATGCTGCAATACGCAGTATGGATGTCTTTGGAAGCCGATGGTATCGGTGCGTCTTTGCAGCACTATAACCCGATTATCGATGAAGAAGTGAAGCGCATTTGGGATATTCCACAAGAATGGAGCTTGATCGCACAAATGCCATTCGGCGAGCCGAACGAGCAACCGGGCGAGCGCACGTTCTTGCCGTTCGATGAAATTGTGAAGTTCCATCAATAATTTAGCAAGAACAATTCGATCATTGGAGTGTTGGATATGCCGAGTCAGCTTGCGAATATAGACATCATCCGCCACACGTATGAAGGACCTCAGTATCTGCTGGCTGCTCTGACCGAAAGTACGGAATGGACCGAGGCCGCAGGATATCCATATGGGGGCACATACCATGGTGTGGCAAGCATCAAGGAGAACGTATTTGACCGCTTGGGTACAGAATGGGATGGCTTTACTCCAACCGTGCATGTGTATCATGAGTTCAAGGATAAAGACATCATCATTGCTGAAGGAACCTATACAGGGGTATATAAGGCTACGGGGAGATCCATTCACGCTGACTTTGTACATGTATGGGAACTGGACAGCGGGAAGATCGTGAAGTTCAAGCAATACGTAGATAGTCATATTGTTGTCCAAGCCATGACAAATGAATAAATCGTACCGTGAAATAAAAAAGCAAACGAATCCATAATTCGTTTGCTTTTTTTATGAACTTACCATTGCTTTTGTATAAACGGTTTAATATAATATCTATATAAAGGACAAACGACAATAGGATGTGTTTGGGATGAGTGAATTGAATGAAATGTTCTGGAATGCCTCAGTCGAACAGTTGAAGCAAGGTTATATATATGATGAGAAGAAAGAAGAGTATACATGTCTTGTATGTGGAGAGCGTTTTGTGAAAGGAATCATCTATTCTGAAGCAGATGTGATGTATGAGGCCTCTAAGTTCGCAGAAGTGCATGTTGCGCTCGAACACGAATCGATGTTCCATTACCTCACGGGCTTGGACAAGAAGCTGACAGGCTTAACCGAGCTGCAGAATGATCTGGTTCAGCTGTTCTACCAGGGCCGGAGCGACCAAGAGATTGTCAAAGAACTTCAAGGAGGCAGCACTTCCACAATTCGTAATCATCGCTTCTCCCTTCGGGAGAAGATGAAGCAAGCGCGAATTTTTCTAGCCATTATGGAAATGGCTGAGGCCAAGGGGGGCGCGGAACGTCCGCGTTTTGTAAATCCGCCGAAGACAGCGAAGAAGCTTGATGAACGTTATGCCATCACGGAAGAGGAGCATGCCGGGATTATAGCCAAATATTTTCCGGAAGGTCCTGAGGGGGAATTAATCGAATTCCCGCGGAAGGAGAAACGCAAGATTTCGATCCTTACGCATTTGATGAATCGGTTCGATGTCCGTGAGAAGTATACCGAGAGAGAAGTAAATGCCATTTTGAAGACAGCGAACGATGATTTCGTTACGCTTCGCCGTTACTTGATTGAATATGGATTTCTCGATCGATTGGAAGATGGAAGCCAGTATTGGGTGAAGACGAAATGATGGAAATACAAGTGAAAGGAAGTGAAAATCATGAACGAACACAAGCAAACACGCAAACAACTTGCTAAGCAAGTCTCACAGACACTGCGCCCCATGGGCGTCTATCAAATAGAAAATAAAATAAACGGGAAAAAGTTAATCGGAAGCTCGCTATACCTGGATACGGTCTGGAATCGTCACCTGTTCCAACTCCAAATGGGTGGGCAGCATGTGAATAAAGAACTCGCGCAGGATTGGAAAACGTATGGCGAGGATGCCTTTGCTTTTGAAATCCTGGAGCAGATTAAGCCAAAGGACGAAATCTGTACGAATCCCGAAGACATGAAGGAATACAAGCAAGAGATTGCAGTGCTAGAGGAACTATGGATCGAGAAGCTGCAACCCTACGGAGATCAAGGGTACCATAAGGTTCCTAGAACCAAATAAACCATTGAAATAAAGAAACGTCTTGCGAATGCCACGGTTGTGGAAGATGCGAGGCGTTTTTCTGTTTCCTGGAAAATGTGGAAGACTAGTATATGGGATTGTTGGAATGGTACAATAGTGTCGAATGACATCAATGGAATGGAGTGAGCCCTATGATCAGACTATATCCAACACAGCGTGTTAGCGACGGCGCAGGCGTTCTCATGCGACGGGTCATCGGTTCGACACAGTTTCAAGATGCCAACCCATTTTTACTTATGGATGAGTTCAAAAACGATGATCGCCGAGAATATGAGGCAGGTTTCCCCATGCATCCGCACAAAGGCTTTGAAATCATTACATACATGAAGAAGGGTGCATTCTCGCATCGGGATTCAAGCGGTCATGAAGGTCATTTGGGCGAAGGCGGTGTACAATGGATTACCGCAGGCAAGGGAATTCTCCATGAGGAATTGCCGGAGAAATTCGATGGTGATTTGCTCGGATTTCAGTTGTGGGTGAATTTGCCGAAGGATCATAAGTTAACGGAGCCGCAATATTCCAACTTTGCTGCAGAATCAATCCCGGTTGTTCAGCATGAGGGACTGCAGGTGAAGGTGATTGCGGGAACCTATGAAGATCAAGAAGGGCCCGTGCATACGCACCACCCGATTCACTATCTGGATGTCATGTTACATGGCGGCGAATTCGCTGTGGAAGCTAACGAGGTGAATGTCATCTTCATTACGGGCGGCGAAGTTACGATTGAAGCAGACGGCGAGAAGAGTATTGTGCATGAAGGGACCATTCTATCGATTACAGACGTGAAGACGATCACTGCGCATGCGAACGAGGGCAGTATGGTGATGCTTCGCGCGGCGGCACTTCGTGAACCAGTTGTGAAATACGGTCCGTTTGTGATGAATACCTGTGAAGAAATTGAACAAGCCATTCAAGAATATCAGAACGGCGAGTTTGCGAAATAAATAGGGATAGAAGTAAATCTTGAGGCCTTTCCTAGCGGGAAGGCTTTTTTGGTAGGTTCGCTTCTTAGGTGGAAAGATGAGGGAATGATGTTTATCCTTGCAGGTTATCCTATAGAATGTTATGAAATTACGCGTTGTACAGGCTACGAAACGCAAGGAGGAACCCTATGCTGCACTGGGCACATGATCTATTGGAGAAATACCCGGAACTGGCGATATTCCTAACGTTAGGTATTGGCTATGCCGTAGGCAAGATTAGAATCGGATCTTTCAAAGTGGGTGCTGTGACAGGGACGCTGCTCACCGGGGTGCTTGTCGGTCAATTAGATATCACGGTGGCACCCGTCGTGAAATCGTTCTTCTTCTTGCTCTTCTTATTCGCGATGGGGTATCAGGTAGGCCCGCAATTCGTGCATGGCTTGAAGAAAGAAGGGTTGCCCCAAGTACTCTTCGCTGTCATTGTATGTGTCGTCGGTCTAGCCTCCGCGTATGCGGGTGCGCTTATTCTTGGTTATAATCCGGGACAAGGCGCAGGACTGCTATCAGGTGCGCTTACGCAATCTGCAGCCATCGGCGTAGCCTCCGACTCGATTAACGCATTACATCTCGCACCCGAAGAACAGAAATCCATGATTAGTTTCGTGGTCGTAGGGTATGCCATTACCTATATATTCGGGACCATCGGTGCTGCTTGGTTCCTATCATCCATCGGACCCAAAATTCTTCGTATCAATCTTGTAGAAGAGTGCAAGAAACTGGAGGAGCAGGTGGGCGTTACCGCGACGAATGAGGAAGTAAGTTCGAGTTATCGCTTCAACGTATATCGCGCCTATCGCGTGGAGAGTTCGCATTATATTGGTAAAACCATTGAAGAGATTGAACAATTCTTCAGGGACAAAGGGAACCGGATCTTTATCCTTAAGGTCAAAACGCTCGAAGGCATGGTGGATGCAACGCCCCAAATGACCCTGCGGTCGAATGACATTGTCGTCGTAGGGATGACCAAGCAGAATATGGACATGTTCGTTGATGACGTGATCGGCGAGGAGGTTTTTGACGAAGATTTCTTCGATTTCTCGATTGAAACCTTGGATGTGGTCGTCAGCAGCAAAGCGGTTAGAGGTATGACCATTCATGATATTTCTTTCAAAACATTAACCCGTGGTGTCTATGTACAAGGTATCAAAAGGCAAGGCGAGATGCTTCCGCGTCGCGTTAACACGAAGGTGCATCGTGGCGATGTGCTTATCCTTGTTGGACCGCAATCGGCTGTGGATGGCGTGGCGAAAAAGATTGGCTATCCAGCTCATCGAACGAGTGAGTCTGACATGATCTTCGTCGGGTTCGGGGTATTGCTGGGCGGTCTGATTGGTATTCCAACCGCGCATATTGCAGGGATCCCCTTAAGCCTAACGACGAGTGGAGGAGCTCTCATTATGGGATTGATCTTTGGGTGGCTGCGGTCGTTGTATCCAACATTCGGCCGCATTCCCGAAGGGGCTGTATGGGTATTTAATAATGTCGGCTTAACGACATTCGTCGCTGTGGTAGGCATATCTGCAGGACCTGGGTTCGTATCAGGCATTAAGCAATCGGGACTCAGCATGTTTATTGCCGGGATCTTCGTCACACTCATTCCCCTCCTCGTAGGCGTACTGATTGGGAAGTATTTCTTCAAGTTCCATCCTGCCATTACGCTTGGCGCTTGTGCCGGCTCACAGACAACGACGGCAGCGATCGGTGCGATTACAGAGGCTGCGAAGAGTCAAGTCCCGGTATTGGGTTACACCGTTACCTATGCGGTCGGAAATATTCTACTGACGGTCTGGGGAGCCATTATCGTCGCTTTATTACCACATTAGAATTTAAAAAAGGCTCGCCATCATGATATGACAAAGGAGCATGCTACACATGACGGATAATTTGCAGCGTCGGGAACTGGAAGAAACCTATGGGAAGCTGAGCCCCTTTGAGCTTAAAGATAAATTGATCAGCTATGCGGAAGACGGGGCGAAGAAAAGCACGAAAATCATGTTGAATGCAGGTCGAGGAAATCCGAATTGGATTGCTGCAACACCGCGTGAAGCCTTCTTTACACTAGGTCAATATGCGGTGGTGGAAGCGCGGCGCGTAAGGAGTGACGGTAATTTGGCAGGGATGGCGAAGAAAGAAGGCATCTATGACCGTTTTAAGGTGTACGCCGAGCAGCATGCAGACCACCCGGGGATGGAGTTCTTGAAGAAGGCGGTCGAATACGGAATTACATCCCAAGGGTTTGATCCCGATGCGTGGGTGCATGAGCTGGTGGATGGCATCATTGGAGACAACTACCCGGTACCGGACCGCATGCTTCGCCATATGGAAGAGACGGTGAATGATTATATCATTCAAGAGGTGTATGGGGACAAGGACATTGGGAAATTCGATCTCTTCGCTGTGGAAGGCGCGACGGCAGCGATGTGCTATATTTTCGATACCTTGATTTCCAATGCGCTGCTTCGTCCTGGTGATAAAATCGCGATCATGGTCCCGATCTTTACACCATATCTGGAGATCCCTCACTTGCCGAGATATCATTTCGATACCGTCGAGATTCAAGCATCTGAGCTAAGAGAGGACGGGTCTCATACTTGGCAGTATCCGATTTCGGAGTTGGAGAAGCTGAAGGACCCCAACATCAAAGCGCTGTTCATCGTTAATCCGAGCAATCCGCCTTCGGTTGCCATTCAGCCGGAGTCGGTCCATCAATTGAAAGAAATCGTCACCCAGCATAATCCCGAACTGATGATCATCTCGGATGATGTGTATTGTACGTTTGTGGATGAATTTCGGTCTTTGATGACAGATATGCCGTATAACACGATTGGCGTGTATTCGTTCTCGAAGTATTTTGGCGTAACAGGTTGGCGGCTTGGGGTTGTTGCGGTGCATGAGCATAATATTTTCGATGAGAAAATAAAGCGGCTGCCTCCCTATGAAGCAGAACGTCTTGCCCGCCGATATGGTGCTTTAACGGAGCATCCGGAGGAGATTAAGTTCATTGATCGGATGGTTGCTGATAGTCGCCAAGTCGCATTAAATCATACGGCGGGATTGTCGACACCGCAGCAGGTACAGATGACCTTAATGTCAATTTACGCATTGCTGGATCGGGAGGATGTCTATAAGAAGCAGACGATGGAAATCTGCAGGAGACGTCAGAAATTGCTCTACGAAGGGCTCGGCATCGAACTCCAGCATGATCCATACGATGCCGCGTATTATTCTGAGCTGGATATTATGGAATGGGCTCAACGCACGCATGGGAAGGAATTTGGCGATTATCTGGAGAAGAATTATTCGCCAATCGACATTCTGTTCCGACTGGCAGAAGAACATTCCATCGTGCTGCTGAATGGCGGGGGATTCCGAGGACCAGCATGGTCTGTTCGCTTCTCGCTTGCCAATCTGGATGATGAATCTTATCTCCATATTGGACAGATGGTTCGTCAAACGGTGGAAGCCTATGTAACAGCATGGAAGGATTCGAAGTAATCGAAGGAATCAAAGGAATCGAAATAACGGGCGGCTGCGGCAAGGCCACTGAAAAAGTACCTTCAACCTAAATAAGCGAGCCTGCCTCGATATTTATTAAGGAAAGTCTGCTCGAGGAATGGGTGAATAAATATTGACTCGATCATGGCCGTAATGATGTACACCCAATTCGTATGAGGAAACTAAGTAAGAATAGATACAAGAGAGAGGCGACTATTCGTTCATAATTGAACAAATAGTCGCCTCTTAAATTAGAACCATCATAGAAATGAAAAACATAAGTTATGCAGTACCTTCGGTCTTTCGACTGAACTTTTTTCTCCCCTTAATGCTATGTTGGATATATGCAGGGTAAGACGACCGACGGAGCTTTGCTACTCATCTATATTGGATTTATGTAGGATAGGAGCCATGAATTGACTGTTACTGGCGTTATTCATCCTTGTATGTTGGAAATATACACTATAGACGCTTAAATATAGGCAAATCCGTTAAAGTTATTGGATTTATCCAACATAGCAATCTTCATCTTTATCTGCATCATCGTTATTGTTCCCACAATAGAATTTTTAGTTTCGATGTATCGAAACTAAAAATTCTATTTGGCGATAAAAACCACCTCTAAACGCGGTCGCTCATCTGTGAATGGACCTCGACAGAGCTTTTTCTCATAACACAAATTTTTCAGTGCCCTCGCTGCGGCTGCCTGTTTGATCCGATGATTAGAAACAATCACGGCACTGAACTGCACTGCACGACATCACGAAAAATGTCGTTCATCGTTTTTTCATTGATTGGAACATGAAGGGCTTGTTTTGCATATACATCAAGTATTTCAAGTACTGGATGTCATTAAGAATGGATAATAACAGCATCGATCAAGTGCACCGAAATTTAGAGGATTTGGCGCAACGCGTTCAAACCATATTTTGAAGTTCATCATAAAAATCACACATAGAGCCCATCGCTCGGGAAATCGAGGAGAGGGCTTCATTTTGGTTCACATATGTTATGATAGTAACAAAGGATTTTGAAGTTAAGTAGGAGTGGGTAGGATGGTGCAGTTGCCGATTCAATCGGTGCTTCCGGCACTGAAGCTTAAGCTGCAGGAGGCGCCCAACGCCGTTCTTGTTGCCGCGCCAGGGGCAGGGAAAACGACGCAAGTGCCGTTGGCATTATTGCATGAACCTTGGTTAGAAGATCGACAGATCATTATGCTGGAGCCGCGCCGGTTGGCGGCGAGATCCGCAGCAGCGTATATGGCATCCCTACTCGGAGAGCAGGTAGGGCAGACCGTGGGCTACCGGGTACGGCATGATACGCGTGTCAGTACGAAGACACGGATTGAAGTCGTGACAGAAGGGGTACTCACCAGAATGCTTCAAGAGGACCCGGCTTTAGAGCATGTCGGACTTCTTATTTTCGATGAATTTCACGAACGTAATCTGCATGCAGATGTAGGGTTGGCGCTTGCGCTGGAGTCGCAAGCCGTGCTGCGGGATGATTTGCGCATCCTGGTGATGTCCGCAACCTTAGATGCGGAGCTGATTGCCGAGTTGTTACAGCAAGCGCCGATCGTTCGAAGCGAAGGGCACATGTATCCCATTGTGACTCATCATGCGGCACTTCGTATGGAGGGGAAAATGGAGCCGGCCGTCGCCGCTGCCATTATGCAAGCGATGCAGCAGGATGAAGGCGATGCGCTTGTCTTCCTGCCGGGAGCGGGTGAGATCCGACGAACAGCCGCCTTATTGGATGAACGTCTTAAGGGTACGGGGATGCAGGTCCGGATTGCACCGTTGTATGGCAGCTTATCGCAGGAGGAGCAAGATGCAGCAATTGCGCCGAGTACGACAGGGGAACGCAAGGTTGTGCTTGCGACATCGATTGCGGAGACCAGCTTGACTGTCGAAGGTGTTCGCATCGTTATCGATAGCGGATGGATGCGAGTGCCCCGATTCTCTCCGCGAACCGGAATGATGAGATTGGAGACGATTCGCGTCTCACGGGCTTCGGCGGATCAACGACGAGGACGTGCAGGACGTGTCGCGCCAGGAGTCTGTTATCGACTCTGGACGGCAGAGGAGGATCGCCACCTAGCGGCCCGAACAGCGCCGGAGATGCTGGAAGCAGATCTAGCGTCGCTGGTGCTGGAACTTGCCGCGTGGGGCGCCGAGCCGGACGCGCTGCGCTGGCTGGATGCACCGCCAGCGCCTGCGGTAGCGCAAGCGCGCGAGCTGCTGCGCCAGCTGGGCGCGCTCGACGCCCGCGGCGCGGTCACCGCGCACGGGCGCAGCCTCGCGGCGCTGCCGCTGCACCCGCGGCTCGCGCACATGCTGCGCCACGCCGAGCC
>NZ_MSZX01000030.1 GCF_002021565.1 Paenibacillus selenitireducens
STRCSSATNDATACTNTRYCHNAGCDGTTAGCGCAATTCAGGGAAGGTATTATTACTTTTCCTCGTTCCCCTGCCCGTGCGAACCGAGTGAACGATCAGCGCACACACCGCAGCGATCAAGGTTGCAACCGCCATCGTCGCCATCGCGTAAGCGTCTCCTCCCTCTTCCTTGAACCATAGCAGCATCGCTAGGTTAATCAGTGCGTGGAACGTCGTGGCCGTCGGCAACTTAAGTCTTTTGCCGCGCAGCAGCTCTCCGAGGATGACCGAGAGACAGACGGCAAACAAGATGAACGAACTTGCGTACAGCCAGCCCTCGGCGAACACCCCCACATGCCACACGCCCCACAGCAGTCCGACGACGACAGAGGATAGTAGGACGCCCATGCGGGTCTGTAGGGCGGGCTGCAGAAAACAGCGCCAACCGATCTCTTCTCCAGCCGCTCCGATGAACTGCGCAATGACGATGATCCATATCGGGTGCGCCAGATCGAACGGATTCGTAAAGTCGATCATATGGCCGGACAATCCGTACCAGGCCAGCGCGACCACGAAAATCGCCACCACGATCAGCACTGCTTCCCCCAATTGAGCAATGCCCGCCTTCGATGATTGGAGTCCCGCCTGGCGAACAAGCCCTCGAGAGCCAGGGAGTAACCACAGAACGACAAGTACCGCCAGCATCGGCCCGAACTGCGTCAGCTGGATGATCACCACAGGGATGCCGGTAGCCGGCTGCACGATTCCAAGCAGTAGCGCGAAGACGGAAGCTAGAACATAATAAGCGAGCACGATCCCGCTCAGTCGATTGAATCTCGGACTATCGATTAACGTCATATCAAGCCACCTCGATCAGATGATTTTTCCATACCATCATATTAAGCGAAGGATCATCTCGCTAAAACAGGCTAAAGTCTCGTTATCGCCTGGACTGGAGACGGATGACGTAACCACGACTTCAACTAATCTGCCCGTTAGTTAAAGAAAAAGAGAAGCAGCTGCCGCAGCATTCTGCCCCTCTATCGTGTCCCGTTAGCTTAATGATGAATGTGTCTTAAAGTATTGATATACCATCTTAATTCCATCCTCAATTTCTTCTTTATCATAAGGATTTACCCCATATGATTCATATACGTTCCTCCAAAATTTCACTGCTGGAATATTGGTTTGTGCCTGACCAATTGCATATCTACCAGGATACATTTCAAAGAACTTGTTACAAGCAGATTTCCCAATCCCTTTCCTTCTCTGATTCTTGATAACAAAGAAGGAATTCAACACATAATCTGCATATTCTTGATTTGAAAATGGACCACTTTGTAATAGAATAAAGCCTACCGGTTCACCTTTTACGTTAATAAAAAATGGTGTGAGCCCCTCTTTCTCAAAAAACCAGTCAAGTACATCGAATTCGAAAAGACCATTATTCGAATTCAAACTTATGTTATCAATGAATTCGGATAAGTCGTGTAAATGCAACGTCATTAGATTTTTTAATATTTCTTTCCTGTCGGAATTCACCTTATCTATGAGTAACTCCATTATTCTTCCCCCCTCTTTCAAATCAAACTTCTATTGCTCTAATTATCATGCAATAATATCCCACTAAATGGAAGATTTTTAATTTATTTTAAACCGTTCTTTACTGTTCCAATATTTCTGCGAAGCATCTGTCTGCCACCACGCTATACTGCCCAATAGCTTAATAAAACAAGGAGCAGCTGCCACGGCAATCTACTCCTTGTTTTGTTTAACTAACGTGTCCCGTTAGCGCAACGACTTACTCTGTTGAATTTCGTGTTCCTCAACATAAAGCGGCATCAGAGAAGGCGGATCGTACCTTATCGCGGCCTTTAAACGACAAAATGGTGCCGATAGCCATAGCCCCATAGCCGCAACGAAATAATGAGCCTAATCCGACAGTGCCCGCATGATGTTGGATTTCGCCTCTGCCGCAATCGCTTCATTCCCGTCATCGACCGCTTGCATTAAGATCAGTATGGGGATGTATACCGCGATCAGCCGCGCCAGCAGCTTCGTTTCCTCGTCCGCTCCTCCGTACGTTTCGAAAAACACGCCGCGAGCGTAAGGTGGTAAAAAGCTATAAGCAACGCTCAAATCGCAAGCCGGATGGCCTACGCTCAGATCGCCCCAATCAATGATGCCGGAAACGATCCCGTTCTCATTCACAAGCATATTTTTGAAATGAAGATCGCCATGTAGCAGTGCATTCACCGCCTCGACACGGTCCTTTTGCAGCCTGCTAATATACGCTTCGATCACACCGGACTCCTCCGGCGACAAGTGTTCAACCACCTTCGATAGAAAGCCCTCCAATTTCACTTTGCGCGATGCTATGTCCGTCAAGTTTCGATGATCTTGCTGAACTCCGCACTTCAGCGCCGCCTGCACCGGAAACTCATGCAATCTCCGCAAAAATTTCGCCAGCGTCTCTGCCGATAAAGCCCGGCGTTCTTCCGTCAAACCGATTGGGAAATCTCCTGGCACGTAGGCATAGCCAAGAAATGGTGCCGGGTATTCGTCACTTGCTTCGCCATAAAACAACGGTTTCGGATAGGGGATGGTCATATATGCCTCCAGCTTCGGCAGCAGCTTCCCTTCCATACGAATCGAGCCAACTGCAATCGTTCTTCTTGGAAACCGGAACACGTACTCGTCACCGATGAGAAAAACCGTATTGTCCCAGCCCCAGCCCAATCGCTTCACTTGCTTCGATGACAGCTGAGGGAATTGTCTGCCGATCAGCGTCCGCGCCTGCTCTTCGTTAACCTCCCACTCCGCATCCCATACATTCGTTCCTCCCATGAATTGTCTGCCTCCTCGTTCCTTACGTTATTTAGATGTTTACATTCCCTGGAAGTTACGCATAACTGCCAGTTAGCGCAACGCGGCTGCCGATCCATGCCGACAGCCGCGTATTAATTAAGCTATAGTGTCCCGTTAGCTAAATGTTCACATGAATTACCTATTGCTACATTATTGCTCGGAAATCTCGAACTTCGTGCCGGCATCTCCAGCGAAAACAATGGATCCGCCCCAAGGCAGGACGACCTGATCCTTGCCTCCTATGACACTGAAGTAGATGCATGTACCCTTCGCATCATAAACAGCGAAGGAGGCGTTCGTGGACATGTTCACCTTAACGGTCTTGCCCCCGTCTTTGTCGCTTATCGTATACCACTGGGCGTATCCGCTCGACGGAATCGTAACGATTGACTTCTTAGCGAAGCTGATGGGCTTCACGGCGTCCTCGTTCACTAAGATTCTTCCGCCTAGTTCCAAGTACTCAACACCGTCCTGCGTAAAGAACGTTAAACCTGAGAGATCCCGACCGTTCATTCCCGGAATTTGCAATTCTGAGACGGCCGTATTCGGGCCTGTTATTCGCTTGTCTAACACGTACCCTGGCAATTGTTTCGACACATTTAATTGGATGGGTGGCAACACCAGATAAATGAGTGACGTATACTTCTCATTCAGCAGATAATACTTCTTGCCATCGCGTTGCTTCCATGCTTTTTTTGTCTTTGTCGGAAGATCTTGAGGCAGGAGCTTCTCGGCGTTGTACTCTGACTGAGCCGTCTGCCCAAGACCTGGCACCGAAACGTATTGACGAATCCATAAGTAGGTGCGGCCATTCTCCTTCGTCACGAAGTTGATCATCGTATTCCCGTCCGTACTCCGGAACGTGCCATCCGCCGAATACTCGTAGATCTGGAACGGATTAACGGGCGACTGCTCCGAAGTGATGAACATGACGCCGCCTTCGTTAATATCGATGTTAGACGTTCCAATATACGAACCATAGATTCCCGAATACTTCAGCATTGACTCCGGCATATCATTCTTTACCGGAGCGCCGTACGACTTCTCATGCTTAAATTCAGCAATTGTCCCTTTCTCCTTCAGTGCCTGAAGCAGAATTTCGTTAGCCAGGAGCTGGTCGTACATGCTTGACCCACCAGAAGTGACGACAGCTGCCGCCATGTCCTGCTCGGGAAGCACAACAAGCGACGCGTGATAGAAAAGCGTGTCCCCGCCTTTGGTCAGCGCCTTCATCCCATACTCGCTGAAGGGATACAGATTGACACTGTCCCAGCCTAGACCATATTCGAACGAGCTGTCCGCATCGTCAGGCCACAAAGGTGTTTTGTACTCGTCTTGCGCCATAGCCGCAACCGATTTGCCGGACAACACTTCTTTCGCTTCCCCTGTGAAAATTCCCGAGAATGCAGCCAAATCTTCCGCAGTGGAATAAATACCTCCAGCTCCGATCAAGTTAACCGTCTGGTTGGGAAGTTGTCCTATGTAGGTAGGATAATAGAGCCCCGCCATCTTCGCTGAATCCGGAGAATCAAGCGGCGTCTTCGTATTAGCCATACCAAGAGGTTCCGTCATATACCGATGGATATAGGAGGTAAAGTCCATACCGCTGACACGCTCGACCAGAATTTCGGCCAGTGTAAATCCGTCATTGCAGTACACCGAATAAGCACCCGGGTCCGCCTTCAAGGTCTGTCCTGCTAGTTGCTCTAGCAGTGTGTCGTGGGCATAAGTATCGTTATCTTCGAATAAATCGGCGTCAGTCGCCGACGATCCGTTCAGGCCGGAAGAATGATTCAGTAGCATGCGTGGCGTAATCTGCTTGTATCGTTCATCTTTCATCGTAAACTCGGGGATATACTGGACGATCGGTGTATCGAGATCGATTTTCTCTTGGTCGACCAGCTGCATGACGGCAACCGTGGTAAACATTTTACTCGTCGAGCCGATCCCATACATCGTGTCTTTCGTAAGTGGCTTCTGTCCCTTCACATCATTCTTGCCAGATTGACCGGACACGACGATATTTCCATGATCGATAATGGCGTACTGCACGCTATTCGTGCCGTAAGTGTTCGTGAGGAGATCTGCTTTCACTTTTGCAACTTTCTGGGTTATTTCGTAGTTGATCATGGCCTTGTTCGAGGGCGAGTCTATTGCTGCTGTTGGCACGGTTAACTGAGCAGCGCTTGGCATGATCACCTCAGATGTATTCGGCGCCACTGTCGGTGCTTTGTTGTCGTCACAGGAAGTTAGCAGCAGACACGAAGATAGCACAGCTCCTATTATCCATCTACTTTTTATCATTTGTCCTCTCCTTCTTTCTGGTAACTCATTCATCTCTTGATTCAATCCCACCACTACACTCGTTATAGTAGACTTCTATCTTCAAACATCTTCCTAATTCACCTTTTTTAGGGTTATACGTCATTAATGAGTATAGGTTTCCTTTTTATAGAATTACACTATCCTGCCCGTTACTTCAATAAGAAAAGAGGAGCCACATCGCTGCAAGCTCCTCAACTCTTGTGTCCCGTTAGCGCAACAATCGAAGTAAACTGCTTTTATTGCGAAACGGCGGTTCCAATCCCCTCTCTATTGACATTTAGTTACACTTATTCTAAAATGAAAGCACAAATGTAAGCAAGCACTTGCATTAAAAAGGGGGAGATTCATGAGCGCTAATCCAACTACAGGCGAAAAAATATTACTGGCAACCATCAACCTCATGGCCGAAAAAGGATATGACAGTACAACTACCAAAGAAATCGCATTAGCTGCCGGAGTGAACGAAGTCACCATATTTCGGCATTTTGGAACGAAAGAAAAACTGCTTGAGGCCGCTTTCAACCGGTTTCACTATGGCAATGAGATGACAAAGCTATTTAACGAGGGTCTTAAAGGAAATCTGCATGAGGATCTTCTTACACTCAGCCGAACGTACCATAACATCATGAATAGGAACAGAAAACTAATTTCAATCTCACTAAAAGGAAGTAGTACTCTTCCTGATTCCGTTCTTCAAGAGGCTTCCAACAACCCTAAGCATTTGAAAAATCTGCTCGCAGAATATCTAACTACCATGTCATCACAAGGCAAAGTTGTCACTTCAAATCCTGAAATCCAAGCATTATCTTTCATGTGGATGAATTTTGGAGCTTTTATCAGTAGACTAAATGCGAAAGAAGCGGTTTCGGAAGAGACGCTGAACGAATTTATTGAAGAAAGCGTACGTTTATTCACTAAGGCGCTAAGTCCCTAATAATATTTATGTTTCTTTTTGAACAGCTCCGATTGGGGCTGTTCTTTAACAAAAATGTGAAAGTATGTACTTGCATTCATAGTGAAAATGAAAGGTGAGATGCTGAATGATTAGTGCGTCTTTTCCCTACGAAAAGAAGCGTCAACGGGTGTTTGATCTAGAGATGGCCTACGTGGAGGTAGGAAGTGGTGATCCGATTGTTTTCCTGCATGGCAACCCTACTTCCTCTTATCTCTGGCGGAACATTCTTCCTTATACTCAAAATCTCGGTCGCTGCATTATTCCTGATCTCATTGGTATGGGGGACTCCGAGAAACTTCCCAATAGTGGACCCGACTCTTACACCTTTGTCGAGAATCGTCGTTATCTCGATGCCCTTTTGGATCGACTTAGCGTTCGCCAACGAGTTACCTTTGTTGTGCACGATTGGGGGTCGGCCCTAGGATTTGATTGGGCGTATCGCCATCCGGAGGCCGTGAAAGGAATCGCCTACATGGAGGGAATCATAAAACCTCGTAGCTGGAGCGAGATCCCTGAATCGGGACGAAAAATCTTCCAGGCATTGCGATCCCAGGAAGGTGAACAGATGGTATTAGAACAAAACTCTTTCATTGAGACTAACCTTCCAATCGGTATTCTGCGTAAGTTGACGGAGGAAGAGATGACAGAATATCGTCGGCCATTCTCGCAGCCCGGTGAAGGACGCCGTCCTACACTAACCTGGCCGCGACAACTTCCATTTGATGGCGATCCGGCTGATGTGACTGACATTGTCACCACTTATGGCGAGTGGTTCGCACAGAGCTCGATTCCAAAACTATTCGTCAACTGTGATCCAGGCACGATGCCGTCAACTCATGTTGATTTCTGCCGTACCTGGCCAGTTCAAACCGAGATCACCGTTCGTGGACGTCATTATCCCCAGGAAGACTCACCTGATGAGATTGGCGTAGCCCTTGCTGCCTGGTTGATGGAACTGACATTATAACGGCTGCCTTCATGTCTTGGAGCTTCAAATCTGGGAGCAATGCCTCGGCGTCTGCTCCCGGTTTATTACGCTCTACTGCCCGTTAGCTTAACGAACTTACAGAAGAACGAAACCCATTAACTACTACCAATGCGACCTTCTTGGCAATTTCCTCTTTATCCAAAGCTGTATTCCCCGTGGCCTATTGAAAGGCACCTTATGTCGCAGATGTTACGGATTTGCCAGCTCTCAAGCAAGCTTTACAAGCTGCTAAACAAGACTTTGGCCGTATTGATGTGCTCGAATATAGTCCTTATTCAGGACCGGGTATTTTCAGACATGTGTTAGAAACAACACCTGAAAACGTCTTAGAACAAGTAAATGGTCATATACTGCCTGCGATTTTTGCTGTCAATGAAGTATTACCCGACATGATAAAGAATCGTTCGGGAGCGATTCTTTTTACAACAGGCTTATCTGCAATGTTTCCATTGCCGTCTATTGGGAATGTCGGAATCGTCATGTCCGGTCTTCGCAATTATGCAACAAACCTTTACAATGAATTAAAAGAAAAAGGCATTTATGTCGGACATCTATCAATCGGAACATTCATACAGGCAGGTACTGCTGGAGATCCAGATCATATTGCAGAAGCTTGGTATGACTTATACGAAAAGAAGAATTGCTTTGAAGAAACTTTCCCGCAAGGAATTGATCCCACTAAACTGTCAAACAAATGACGAATGATGAAGATGAGCTGTCAAAGCAAGGATCCTTGCATTCCAATCATATCGTCGATGGTATCTGATCTTCAATGTGACATATAAATATCGCGTTTATCACAAGTGATTTGTTGCGCTAATCTGCCCGTTAGGATTTGCTCAAGTAGTAATTCATAGGAAGAATAAAAACCCGAGGATTCTGGATATTACCCAGCAGTTCCTCGGTTTTTATATAATGAATATGATCGACAAGGAGTATCCATAGCCGTCCTCATTTAAATAAAACAATATGTTCTCGTCACCGACAGTTGCCGATTATATACGCTTGAGCAGATTAATCTCGACTTGCTTCGTAAATCTTCAGCGCCAAATAAGCTGGCCTTGTGCGCGTATCCGTAAAGTGGTCCCCATCGCCAACGATCAGACGGAACAGACCGAGTCGTGTTGACATGTGGGGATTCCAACCGTAGCCCTCTCCTTGAGGCAATACATTATCTTGATAGAAATATACATAGCTTTTTGGGGTTGGCAGCGCGTAGAACGCTTTAAGATCCAGTTTCTCGAAAAGTGGTTTAGCTGGTTCAGGAGAGACACTTTTATAGAACAGTTTGGCATCCTCCGTGGAGGCTGTATTTACGAACAAAGCCCTAAACAGCTCAAACGGAAGCATAATCGTATCGTCCTTCGACATGGTTCTGAGCTGTTCAAAACCTTGTCTCGTTTGGGGCGGCAACTCGTCAGCAACCGATTCTCCATCTTTCAATACGAATGCATCCCAGAAGACCAGACGCTTGATACGATCGGGTACCTGTTCCGCAACTTTTTGGATGACTGTGCCACCGAAGCTGTGCCCAACGAGAATAATGTCGTGCAAGTTCAACTGTTTTATATAATCAACGACTGATTTCGTAATCATTGCATGCGTGACTTTTTTATTTGGATCTGATCCGTGACCTGCATATTCTGGCGTATATACTGTGTGCCCTTGACTGCGCAATTCAGCAGCTACGCCGTCCCAGAAGTGTGCATCCGCCCAGGAGCCATGCACAAGTACGAAGGTAAGTAGCTGAGGCGGAGAATACCGGTAGCTTCCCTTCGATTCTATGGGATAATGCCACCAAGGCCATCCAGTGTCAGAATAGGGGTTGTAATACTGCCCCTGGGACACGAACCGGTAATAAGGATTTGGAATTGGATAATTCCCCGATTGATAAGGAAACACGAACAACATCCTCTCCTAGACGACATATTTGAGTTTATGACTCTAGCGTCTAAAAGATTCACGCTCCCGAGGAAAGTTTTAGCTCCTAGGCTTTAGAATACTCATTCTCAACGGATAAAGGAAAAAAAGTAAACCTCAGCAGCTACTCCCCCACCACCCTTTCGTTAACTTTTATGCATGATGTATTCGCAAAGTGATTGATCTATCCTGCCCGTTACTTCAATAAGAAAAGAGGAGCCGGATCGCTGCAAGCTCCTCCGCTATCGTTCTCCGTTAGTTTAATCCCTTGGCCTGAACAAATATTCAAAACACTTTGCTATCTTTAATGATCTCTGCTGACGACAAGCGCGTAGCTTCATAAATCGTAGCGCCTGTTTTTTTCAAAAACTCTTGAACTGTGTGGTAGCCAACTGCGTACCCAGCAGCATAAGAAAGTCCTACTGGATGATATCCCTGTTCTTTTGCGATATCGTCACCAAACATATAGCTGCTAACTTCTGCAAACCCTTTAATATCTAACGCTTGGCGAATAACCTCGATAGAGTACATTAAATCTTCTTCATCGAAGTTAACCCATGGACCCGACATCTCCTTACCATAGAGGGCGCTTGCAAAGGATTCGGCCAGTCCTTCTATGATAATGTAATCGCCTACTGTCACGTTGCCATGATCCCAATCAAAATATGAAAACCGAACATTATGATGGAATTCATGTGCAATAATAGACGGAATTTTAGGTATGTTATAATCATTTGGGTAAATAATAAGCTGAATATAACCTGGTATCCCCCCAAAACCCGTGTACCCTTTTGTATAAGCAAGTTTTTGAGGGTCTGCTAGGTATGCACCAAAGTGTAGTGTATCCGCCTTTACCTCTAACCCCGCCTTTGCCATTACGTCAATACAATGTAGGGTCGATTTCTCCGCGATATGGTTAATATCAATTTGCTTTAATTTCTCTAAACCTGCTTGTCCTATACTCGTCTCTTTTCCATCCAGAAAACCCAACATTTTCGAGGCCATAATTACATCATATCCACCTGGTTGTGTGGCCACCATAGGGACATTGATGATATTCCACATACGCTCAAAAGGCCTCATCATCGTATAACGAAAAAAGTTTTCTCTTTTTGATTCAACCATTGTAAACAGCTTTTCATAATGCTGCAGCGTATCTTCGATGTGTAGATTCATTACTCTCACCTCTTATTTACATATAAATTAATAAATTCGTTCACTATTCTTAACGCAGTTAATAACCCTTCTTCCGATTTTTCCTCTTGCAATTTTTCAAGACAAATCATAACCTCATTTAAATGATGTCCTAGTTGCTCAAGGCTAATGAGAATTTCGTTGAAATCCAGTTCCGCTAGATTGGTTTTCTTTATCGTCGTTACTTTGGTATTCAACATCTTTAGGGTCATTATTTTAAGCAGGGCATTTAAATCTTTTTCAAATAGTATTCGAATACCATTATGCCGGTGTAGAGAAAGAACCTTTAATATATCGTAATATTGAATAGTTCTTTCTGTAATACCGGTATAATTTGATACCGTCCCTACCGTCTGCATTTTAATGTCACCTCCTGACTCAACAGGATAAAGCATCACGCAGCGCTAGAGTCAAGGCGAATACAGTTAATAACGTTAGCATGAACATTACAATGTTTTAAGTACGGATGCATCTTCGGTATACGGTTAAACTAACCTGCCCGTTAGCGTAACGCAGCTACCGATCGATGCCGGTAGCCGCGTCTTAGTTGTTTATTAAGCTATAGTTTCCCGTTACTTAAATAACTATTTTTTCAATAGCAATGTTTTATTTCCGCCCTTTCGTCAAAAAAGAGGATGGGGAATTTCATATCCTCTTTTTTTCCGCCGAGTGTGTCCCGCCACGCCAACTACGGTAAGCTCGTCGGAAGCCGCAATGTCATATTCGCATGTAGTTCATCATACTTTTTGATATATCTAAACAATTCGCATGCCGGTATGGGAGGTTGAGAGATGAACGAAAACAATGGAACTCGCCCTAACAAATGGTCACGAGATACTCAGGCTGCTTTTCATTCGCAGACGGTGGGCGAACGAGGCCCTGTATTGGAACAGGACAACGTGCTGCATGAAAAGCTGGAGGCGTTCATCCATTCGAAATCGTTGGAAAGGCCCGTGCATGCCAAAGGTTATGGAGCATTCGGCTACTTTCAGACCGTACATGCCATGACGGCTTACACACAGCTTTGTTTCTTGCAAAATCCGGGTCATCAGGTCCCCGTCACGGTAAGATTCTCCTTAGCCGTCGGCAATAAAGGCACGCCGGATACTTCCCGTAACGTGTGGGGACTCGCCACCAAGTTCTATACGGATCATGGTGTGTTCGATCTTGTCTGTAATCATATCCCCGTGTTCTCTATCCGAGACGCCGTCCGCTTTCCTGAGTTTATCAACGCCTTCCTGCCGTCACCCGTCAACAACCTCATCGATCCGGAACGATTTTGGAGCTTCGTCGCCCGAGCACCGGAATCCACAAGCTTTCTTGTCCAGCTCTTCTCCGACGCGGGTACTGTCAAGAGTCTTCGCCACATCCCGGGCCACAGCGTCAATACTTACGTCTGGAAAAACGCGCAAGGTGTCCGCACTTACGTGAAATATCATTGGATGCCTCTTGCGGGTGTGCAGTATATTGACCGCCAAGAAGCAGCCCGGCTCGCATGCGAGAATCCGGATTATGCCGGCAAGGACTTATACGATACACTGAAGGCGGGCAAAACGGTTGAATATGGGCTTTACGTGCAGCTGATGAACCCCCAAGACGAGTCCTTTCTCCCTTATGATCCTTTGGATAATACCAAGGTATGGGATGAGCGGCAATATCCCTTGCTACCGGTCGGGAGAATGCTACTAAACCGCAATCCGGATAATTACATGGAGCAAGTAGAAAAGCTGGCTTTCTCCCCTTCCAACCTGCTGGATGGTGCAGAGTTGTCGGACGATAAGATCCTGCAGGGGCGCGCAAACATTTATTGGGATTCGCAGCGACGGCGGCTTGGTCCGGATTTCCGCAAGATTCCGATTAATCATCAGCAGAACTGGACGCCTGATTCCCTTGTGACCAGCGGCAACGGGAGATTCGTGGAAGGTCACCTTGTACGGTCCGAGTTGCCCAAGCAAGACGACTTCGCGCAAGCCGGTCAGTATTATCGTGTTCTTGCCCCATTGCAACAAGAACACTTGGTAGATAACCTGGCTGTCGATCTTGCTGGCATATCCCCCGAAACGCAAAACATCGTGCTCGGCTACCTATACCAGGCATCCTCCGAGCTTGGGGAACGTGTCGCCCGAAAGATCCAAACTTTATAAGAAATCGCATGGAGCAAAAACTTGCCGTTACTTGTGGTAGGGTTCTCTCCGCGCTTAATCTATAACTAATCTGCCCGTTAGCTTAACCCCACTACTTAGTATGCATCATTTTTTCAAGGTATAACTTCCCTGCCCCCTGAATTTATTACCATGAGTTCAGTTTTGACTCAAGCGAAAAAGCGACGAAATTAACTCTAATTGAAAACCGTCTTCATTTACGTAAAACAATATATGTTCTTGTCCTCAATCGGCAAACGATATATGTTCTTGTCACCCGACAATAGTTAGTAGTGTGGTTTTAAATAGTTGCAAAGGCGATCTTCATTTTGATAGTAATCAACAATGATGATTACTTAGCCATATTTGTAAACGTAAAATAGCCCCTACCTGGCAATCAGATGGGGCTATTTTACGCTTACGACCAAGGCAGTGTGTGCAGTCAGTTGTAGGAATCTTTAGAAAAGCTGATATTCCCTCCCTCTCCCTCGGGAATGGGACAATATTTCTGACTTCTGACACCACTTCAAAGTACTCCTATTTATTACCGAAGGAGATTGGTTTTCGCCAGTTCGATGATTTCGTTGCCTTGCCCGTTCAAAACGGCTTTCAGCATCCACATCGTAAATCCGCGTGCCTGCTCGAAGTTGATCTTCGGCGGCATAGCCAGCTCCTGACGATTGACGACGACGTCCAGCACTACCGGACCGCTGTGTTCGAGCGCTCGGCGAACGGCGCTTTCCAAGTCATTCGGATCCTCGACCCGGATTCCTTCGATTCCCATGGCTTGAGCCAGTACCGCAAAGTTTGGATTGTCGAGTTCCGTTCCGAATTCTAAAAATCCGGCTGCTTTCATTTCCAATTCCACGAATCCAAGCGCACCATTATTAAAGACAACGATCTTGATCGGGAGCTTATGCTGACGAAGGGTCAATAGATCTCCGAGCAGCATGGTGAGTCCCCCGTCCCCCGACAGCGATATGACCTGGCGTCCTGGCTGTGCAACCTGCGCCCCAATCGCCTGAGGCATGGCGTTCGCCATTGTCCCGTGGTTAAACGAGCCAATAAGCCTTCTTTCTCCATTCATGCTCAAGTATCGGGCAGCCCACACAGTCGGCGTCCCAACATCGCAAGTCAAAACGGCATCCTCATCTGCGAGATCGCTGATTACCTTCATGAGGAATTGCGGATGAATAGGTGCTCGGCCGGGATCTGCAAGATTGTCCAGTTCCTCGCGGACTTTGGCATAATGTGCGGCAAAGTGCTGCAGATGATCAGGGGAGTGCGGTTCCTTTAACAGGGGTAACAGCATTTCGACCGTCGTCTTCACGTCTCCGCACACCCCGTATGCGAGCGTCGTTCGCCGGCCTAGTCGGGAGGAATCCAAATCAACCTGAAGGATTGTCGCTTCTTGCGGATAAAATTGCCGGTATGGAAAATCTGTACCCAGCATGAGTAAGACATCGCATTCCATCATGGCGTGGTAGCCGGAAGAATATCCAATGAGGCCGGTTAATCCGACGGAATACGGGTTGTCGTATTCCAGATATTCTTTTCCTCGCAGCGCTATGACCATCGGGGATTGCAGCTTCTCGCACAGCTTCATGAGCGAAGCATGAGCTCCCGCGCAGCCGGCACCGCACAGCAAGGTGATCCTCTTGCCTTTGTTTAAGTAGTCGGCAAGCGTCTTCAATTCATCTGTAGAAGGGCAGACATTCGGCCGGGTGGAATGGATGACGCGTTCCGGAACGGGGCTTTCGTCGTATTCGAAAGCGGCTACATCACCCGGAAGAACTAAGACAGACACTCCCGACCTTGCCGTCGCGGTTTGCATCGCCATCGTAACCGCTCGAGGCATTTGCTTCGGTCCGGTTACGACTTCACAAAAGAAGCTGCATTCCTGAAACAACATGTCCGGACGGGTCTCTTGAAAAAAGCCGCTGCCGATTTCACTGCTCGGAATATGAGCGGCAATCGCAAGTACTGGCACTCGGTTTCGATGGCAATCGTACAATCCGTTAATGAGATGCAAATTACCTGGTCCACTGCTACCTGCACATACGGCGATTCCTCCGCTGAGGGTGGCATCCGCGCCCGCCGCGAACGCTGCAACCTCTTCGTGGCGGACATGGATCCATTCTATTTTTCCGGAACGACGGATCGCATCGAGCAAGGCATTGAGCGAATCGCCGATAATGCCGTAAATTCGCTTCACGCCGGCGTTCAGAAGGGATTCCACAATGGAATCCGCTATCGTTCTTATCAAGGGAATCTCTCCTTTTTGTTTTTATTATATTGCCATAATACGAGCAGCCTATTCTTTTCA
>NZ_MSZX01000031.1 GCF_002021565.1 Paenibacillus selenitireducens
STRCSSATNDATACTNTRYCHNAGCDAAGATCTTCGCCGGTATTATCGAATTTTTTGACGATATGAACACGATGCGATGTCAAAAAAATAAACTAACTTCAATCATGCATGAGTTAGTTTACTCTTTTAGGTGGTTATTCCTCAATAATAAGGATCTTTCAATAACTTGCGCCCACTCAGGTAATTCATCAACATAATACTTTATTGCACTCGTATCAGCTTCAATAATAATTTCACCATCAGCTTTACTATTATCTATGACGACTAAATGATCGATAAAGAATAAATTTGACAGAAGGTTTTTCATACTCGTAACATCACGTCGAATGATATCTTCCGTATCGATATGATGACCACCATTCTTCACACGCGTAGCAACACGTTCAATATTAAGTTGAACATCCCCTAGTCCTACGTAGAACATGATGATCTCAAAGCCATGACTCTTAGCTTCTTGCATCTGACGGATTGCGTTTCCACCTGCTAAAGTTGTTTCGACGGTAAAGTCCCACTTATTACGAATACATTCTCTAACTAATCTTATTGCTTCTTTGCCTGCAGATACTTTTCGCTTTTCAGGATTCATATTGTCAATTTTGCGTGCTAGTGCATCAGGATCAATATTGATGCTTACGCCAAGTTTATCAACAATTAAGTTTCGAATTGTACTCTTACCACTTCCATTGTTGCCAGCAAAAACAAACATTGTAGCATTCACATCACTCATGATGTAGCTCCTGCTCACTCATTCGCACAATCTCACCCGTAGCATATTCTCTAACTATATGACCATCAGTAGTTTTATACACAATATATGTTCCATTTACTTTCGCATCTAATTTTGCACGATCGCCCGTTAATCGGATTAGTTTAGATAAATCCTGCGTACGATTCATCATTTATGTCACCGCCTTGATTCAACTTGTAGTTTGAGTATAGCATATAAAAAAGCGTAATTAATAATTACTCTACTGACTAATTTCTTAATGCAACACGAAAACCTAGAAATGAGGGCCCTCAAATCTAGGTTTTTATAATCACTACTTCTTCGCCTTATAAAACTCATGATACAACTTCATGAGCGCCCGCTTCTCGATCCGCGACACGTAGCTCCTTGAGATACCGAGCTCCTTCGCAATCTCCCGCTGTGTACGCTCCTCGCCACCCGCTTCCAAGCCGAAGCGACCAACAACTACCTCTTTTTCCCGATCATCCAAAATCTCAAGGTTCTGATATATCTTGCTCTTCTCAATTTTCAACTGTACCTTCTCAACGACATCATCCGCTTCGGAGCCGAGGATATCGATAAGTGTTATTTCATTTCCTTCCTTATCTGTCCCGATCGGATCATGCAAGGAGACATCCTTTCGGGTTTTCTTCAGACTGCGAAGGTGCATAAGTATTTCGTTCTCAATACATCTTGCCGCGAATGTCGCTAATTTGGTGCCTTTGTTCGGCTGGAAGCTCTCAATGGCTTTAATCAACCCGATGGTGCCAATCGAGATGTGACCTTACAGCGCTCGGTTTTATTTGTGAATAATCATCCTATTTTTCAAATGTCGATCAATGCTTTCAATCCATTCAGGCAAAACATTCTGATGATATTTGATGAATTCCTTATCTGCTTCCAGTACAATCTCACCATCTGCTTTGCTATTATCAATAACAACTAGAAGGTCGATTAGATCCAAATGAGCCAGTAGATTCTCCATACTAGTGACACTGCGTCTAATGATATCCTCTGCCTCAATTACGTATGGTGCTCTTTCCACTTCCATTATTACCAGCGAACACGAACATGGTTGCATTTGTCTCATTCATGGTAGAGCTCCTGTTCATTCATTGGTTCAATCTTACCCGTACTATATTCTTTTACAAATTATCCTTCAGACGTTTTGTATACAATGTAAGTGCCATTTGCTTTAGCATCTAGTTTTGCACGATCACCAGTTAAACGAATTAATTCGTTCATGCAACAAAATAAAAAAGCCTGCAAGAATGAGAATTCATTTCCTCATGCTCACAGGCCTACTTCCACCATTCATCTCACCGCTTCGCCTTATAAAACTCGTGGTACAGCTTCATCAAATTTATTACCGAACGTAAAACTCTCCTGTCAGTGGTGCCTCATCCGAGTTTGGTCCAACCATCACCTCGAATTTACCCGGTTCCACAACCCATTCATAATTTCTAGTAAGTGTTCTAAGTTGTCTATATCCCAGTGTCAGCGTGATGCGTTTTGTTTCGCCTTTTTCAAGGTGAATTCGCTTAATTCCCGCAAGCTCCTTGCATGGTCTGACCGTGCTGCTGAATTCATCCCTGATATAAAGCTGGGCAACTTCCTCACCTGCGACATTTCCCGTATTGGTTACGTTAAACGATACATTCACTGCCCCATCCGGAGCAATTTCCTGTGCGGAAATGTCAAGATCAGAATATGCAAATGTTGTGTAACTCAGACCGAACCCAAATGGGTACAAGGGGAGCCAGTCCATTTCAACATATTTATGTCCATAGAACGGTCTGCGATTATAGAATACAGGCAGCTGCCCTACCGATCTCGGGAAGGACATCGGAATGCGACCTGCAGGGTTAACATCTCCAAAAATCACCTCTGCCATGGCATTGCCGCCCTGCTCGCCAACAAACCATGCCTCTACAATCGCGTCCAGATGCTCTGCCTCCCATGTGATCGACATCGGACGTCCGTTCTGAAGGACAAGAACAACAGGCGTTCCTGTTTCATAAATTTTCTTGACGAGCTCAAGTTGTCTTCCCGGAAGATTAAGATCCGCTCTATCCAGGTTTTCTCCACTGGTCTGTTCGTTGTCACCCACCGCAACAATGGCAACATCCGCGTCTTTTGCCGCTTTAACCGCTGCGTCCATATCGTTGTTGCCAAGGCTGTAACCGAGGATGACCCTTACGCCACGTGAATCGTTGAGATACTCAACCTTAACGTCGTACTCCTCTCCTTTGACAAATTTGAACGCAACCATCTGATTCGCGTCATGCTCTCCCCAACCGTCAACAAGCATCTTGCCATCTACCCACAGACGCATGCTGTCCATGCTGCTGAGTCCAATGTAACCATCCATAGTAGCGTCCGGCTTAATTTTGCCTGTCCAGCGAACGGTGAAGTTATCTGTGTTTACGCCGTCAGCGGGTTTTGTGTAAATCCAGTTGAAGTTGATCTGCCTGTCATTTCGCACGCAAGCAGGTTCACCCTCAAAAGTAAGAGAATTGTAGTACTCACCCAAAAGTCCGTCGTTGCCGGCATTGTCTTTGAGCCATTTGTCCGGCAACGGCATAAGGTCGGACTCCAGAATCTCGCATCCTTTGGCATAGATCACTTCGGTCTTGTCCGATACGATGTTTTTGATGCCCTGCAAAAGCGTAACCGCATGCTCAGGCACAACAGGGCTGCTGTAATCTCCGTAACGGGGAACATCGGCACTTGGTCCGATCACTGCAATCTTGCTGAAGTCTTTTTTAAGAGGAAGCATATTTTTGCTATTTTTCAACAGGCAGATCGACTTTCTTGCAACTTCGAGAGCCGTCTGCACGTGATCCTCACAATGGACAACTTTAGAAGAAAGTTCGGTATCCGTATATGGATTTTCAAAGATCCCTACTGCAAATTTAACGGTTAGGACACGTCCTGCGGCTGTATCTACAACCTTCTCGTCCACCTCGCCTGATTTTACAAGGTCAATAATGTTGTCCTGGTATATATCATGCGGAAAGTCGTAAAGCTGCATATCAACGCCGGATTCAAGGCCCATCTTGATCGCTTCCCGTTTGCTTTCGGCAACATAGTGACAGGTATGCAGCATGGAGACAGCCGTCATGTCCGATCTTACGAAGCCCTTCATGCCCCACTGGTCACGGAGTACACCGGTTAGCAGCGAATGGTCGGCAGCCACAGGAGTGCCATCAATGGAGTTATAGGAACACATGGTATTCATGGCACCCGCTTGGAAAGCAGCCTCAAATACAGGAAGGCAGAAAAATGCATTGTCATGATGCCCTATCATGGCCGGAGCACAGTTGTGCCCTCCCCTAGGCGCACCATATCCTGTAAAGTGTTTTGGCTCAGACGCCACGGCATCGGGTCTTATCAGATCATCCGTTTGAAGCCCTCTTACCATGCTCTCCGCGAACAGAGACCCCAGATAGGGATCCTCTCCGTACCCTTCTTCCACTCGTCCCCATCGGATTTCCCTGGCAAGGTCGAGAACAGGTGCCCAAATCTCATGAATACCAAAGCTGCGCGCCTCGGAAGCGATTACTCTCGCTTGTTTATATCCAAGCTCAGGCTCAAATGTTGATGCCAGTGCAACCTGCTGAGGGAGCACGGTACAGCCTCTCCATCCAAAACCGTGAAGTCCCTCTTCGCTGAAGAGCACCGGAATTCCCCATCTTGTGTTTTGGATGATATACTCTTGAATTTTATTGGCTGTCTCTGCTTTGGAATTTCGATTTTGGATGCATCCGATTCCAATTCCTGCAGATACCTTCTCCATTTTTTCGTAGTTAAGCGCATCTGCATTTAAACCTTCTACAGAATTTGAAATTTCATTTCCCGAATAAATATCAAGCTGTCTTACCTTTTCTTCAAGTGACATTCTCGATATAAGGTCCGCAACTCTTTCTTCAATAGGCAAACTTGCATTCATATAAGGGTAATGTTGTAAGTCTGTTCTTGTGCTCATTGTTTTCTCCTTTTAGCTTTCTGAGTGCTTGACACTTTCATTTTCATGATTTCGGTAACATTATACTTTCATGAGAACTGCTTTGTCCATCGAACAAACAAAGTTAATAGAATTTTTTTTTCTACTCAAAAGCGATGACCTTACTTCTCTTATTTCAAATGGCAACCTACCGCAAATTTTCACATTACGTGCATTCCCTCAAAATCAAAAGACTGCTCCAAAAAGAGCAGTCTTTTGCATCCACATTCAATGCTTCGCCTTATAAAACTCATGGTACAGCTTCATGAGCGCCCGTTTCTCGATCCGCGAGACGTAGCTCCGAGACTCACCCTGCTCTCGATATTTTTGAATCCAACGCGTCAACCGGTCCTTAACTTGAATCCCCAAGTGCTCACTAATCTGCCGATACGCCACTTCTCCTCTAAATGTAGCCAGATAGCTTCCATCTTTAGTTCCTCAGAGTTACGTCTTAAACTTTTGTACATTAATTGCCATAAAAAATGCACCCCTTGAATTCACCGGATAAACCAGGTGGGTCCAATGTCTACTACAGGAGGGTCTTAATTATTAAATACAGAAAGCCCCCATAATGAGTATCCGTAAGGAGTTCCGCGTTCTGTACCAAACATTCTTAAAAATCTTCCCTTCCCAGATACCTTTAATTCCTCGATTTCACCTTGGCCAGTAGATGTTGTATAAATATCAGTCCAATCTAATGCATCGTTGGACACTTGAATTTTATAAGATTTTGCGTATGCAGCTTCCCAATTTAAAACTACAGTTTTTATTACCTGCTCACTCTCTAAATCAACATAGATCCACTGTGGATCACTCTCTTTACTATTCCATCTCGTTAAGTTGTATCCATCTACAAGATTGCTCTTGTAGTAAACGATTTCAGAGTCAGATGAAGAAAAAACCTGTTTATGGAGAGCTAAGTCATCTCCTTTATTTATTTTCCAAGAATCAACCAAATCTAAACCAAACTTATCCTCATATTCTAACCCATTTATTTCTAATTTAAGCATATTAAGGATTTCTCGATCCATCTCTTTTAATTTTTTTAAGTTGGAATAAATATTAGACAGATTAATTCTTTCTGAACTTATCTTAATTAGTTCTTGATTTTTTATACTCAAAGATTTTACTATTTGCGCGAGATCTGACGACCGCATTAACAAGTTTAATATAGGTTTTGAAATTCCATTTATTGACAAATAAAACTGATATAATAATCTTGACCCAGAAATTATCGCAAAAGCCTGTGTTATTTTATTTAGCAAGTCTTCTAAATTTTTAAATCTTTCTTCAGAACTGTCATTAAGTAAACCAGCAATTCTGTCATAGAAGGATAAATCATCATCTAAATCGCGTATCCATTTATCTCCTTTGATTTTAAAACTTTCTATAGCATTTTTCTGAAGGGAATAATCAGAAAAATCTAAGTAAGTAATATACTTTTTATTATTAGGAAGGCTATCATAAGCTTCCTCAATAATTTGAACATCATAGTCTCTTTCCAAAATAACATCATTTACCAAAAAACTTTTCTGTTCATTGTTATAAGAAGATAGCTTCAAAAAAGTACTTCCAGTTGAATTAGGCTCTAACCTATGAGGAATAAACCTTGTACTTGCATTTACAAAAACATCCATTCCCTTAATAAGAAGCGAATTAATAAAATCAATCGCATCTTTAAATTTATCAAAATTAACCTTTTTTTCCTTTATTCCTAGTAAGTTCAAATCAGATGTATTAATATAATTCGGTTGGTATTGCCAACATAAATTTCCTTTGATAATAATTTCATTATAAATTTCCCTAGTATTCTCAAATGAATTATAAAGTAAATAATCAGCCGGAATGTTTCTCAATAGCAGAGCATTCAAAATTTGTCTCTTCCTACAGTTGAGATAATCTCTTGAAAAATAAACCAATGGATTCATAGTATATCTCCTCATATATTAGTTTAGAAGCTCATCAAGACCATCTGGGCAAAAGAAAATTACTTTCCTGAAAAACTCGATAATCCTGACTCAGAGTCGTGTGATAATTTGTGGCGATCCCATATTCATCTACTAGATGATCTTTCACGTTTTTCAACTTTACACGACAGTGTTAAATAAATCATTCATATCGGACTAAGCTGAGTCTGGCTTTACTTCAAGAAATGTCTCTAGCAGTTTGACATGATGAATTTAGGCATTGTCTAAAACCATGGCAATTTTAACTGCTTATGCTTCTACGACTTTTTGTAAAACACAGAAATTAATAGTTGATCTACATCCATACGATATTACCTGTATCGTAATCGACCGTCGAAAACAATTTAACTTCACTTTGGTTGCTTTTTTGACAATTCTTATTTTTCCATACAATTGATAACTCATCACATCGTCCGATATTTTATCTTCATCCCTTTATTTAAACCTCTTACAATCTCATAAACACTTTTTGACTTCAGTATAGTTTTTATATTGACTTTACAACCTATTTGATTCAGTCTATTCACAATTAACATAATGTTAATTGAATTTGCACCAAATTCAAAAATATCATCATTCATTCCAATTTTTTCAAGGCCTAATACTTTCTCAATTACATCTACTACTGTGATCTCATCCTTAGTTCGTGGTTCAATATATTCCTTTTCACTCTTAAGAGCCAATTCAGGTAATGATTGTCTATCTAGTTTACCATTTCGTGTGATTGGGATTGTCTCTATTTGTCCGATGAAGGTTGGTATCATGTAATTTGGTAATGATTTACCAAGCGTATCCCTGACCTCCGAAACGCTTATCTCCTGTTCACTTACGATATATGCATAGATTGCCGTGTCTCCGTCCTTAACCTCTCTTGCAATGACTGCACAATCTTTGACGTGCTCTATTTTCCTTAACATACTTTCTATCTCGCCAAGCTCTATTCTTATTCCTCTAATCTTAACCTGCTCGTCCAAACGCCCTAGGCATTCTATGTTTCCATCCGGAAGCCATCTTCCCAGATCTCCAGTACGGTACATCATATCTTCGCCATATGGATTCTTTACGAATTTCTCAACTGTCAATTTCGAATAATTAAGATAGCCGTTCGTTACTCCTTCGCCACATATGCATATTTCTCCAACAACACCGATACCACACATTTTATTTCCATCAAATATAAATATCTTCTTATTACTTATAGGTTTCCCAATCGGTACTATTGAATGGTTCTCATCAATTTCGCTTATAGTATATGAAGTTACACATCCAGAGTCTTCTGTAGCTCCATAAACATTTGTTATTTTTATATCAGGATGGTTTTTAAGAAAGTTCTCTATCTTTACATATAATAGAGCCTCTCCACCTAAAAATAACTTTCTTAAAGACTTTAATTTTTGAAAACCATTTTGTTCATTTATATATAAAAGCGAATAAAACATGCTAGCGGCACAGCTAAGCATACTTATATTCATTTTAGAAATGTAATCCGTTATTTTCCAAACATCATACTCTCTTCCATTTCCACATGCAAATAATGTTGCCCCTGCCAAATGCGGGCTAAAAATACTTCTCTGTGTTAAATCAAAATTCAATGATGTTATTAGTATTACTCTCTCTTTTTCAGTTATTCTAAAACGGTCTTTATACCATAGTAATAAACTGATAACATTACAGTATCGTACAGGTACTCCTTTTGGCTTGCCAGTTGTTCCTGAAGTATATATACAATATATCAAATCTTCCGGTTTATTCACTTTCTGAAGATTCTTTGATTCTCCTGTATATATCTCCTTATCGCAAAGATATATCACCGGTAGTTTGGTATCAATTTCTGCCTTATACACAAGTACTGCCTTCGCTTTGCAGTCCTCCAGCATGTATTGGATTCTTTCCACTGGAAATCCAGGATCGATCGGCACATATGCGCCTCCAGCTTTCATTATGCCATATAAACCAATCATCATTTCGATGCTCCGCTCTGAAAGAATTGCAACGAAATCATTTGGTTTTACTCCTAATTCTCTTAACTTTCTTGCGAGCTGATTTGATTTCTGGTTTAACTCAGCATATGTGATCTTACTTTCGTCATAAATCACTGCTATATTATTAGGAGTCCTCTGTACTTGCTCTTCGAATAGATCGATCACGGTTTTATCCTTTGGATATTCAACCTGTGTATCATTGAATTCCCCAAGGATCTTATTGCGTTCTTCTTCCATGATCAATTCTATTTCATCTGCTTTGATCTGAGGGACCAACAACATTACTTCCAGTGTTTTCTTGTAATGTTCCAGTATCCCAATTACCTCATCTTTACAGAACATATTCGGATCATACTTTATAGCTAACCGTAATTTTTTTTCTCTAATCGCTACATTCACAGTTAGCATATAATTTGTTTGATTTTGTGTTTTAACTAAAGTCATACTAATACTGTTTTCATCAGCCTTTATATTTACATCATCTTTATAATAATTCTCAAATACGTACAGTGTTTTTATTAACTCGCTCTTTTGATTTGTAGAATTTTGTATCTTAGCAAGGGACAAATATTCATAATTTTTACTGTCCAACGCTTGTTCCTTTTGACTTTCTATCAAATCTTCTACCGACATTTCCCTGTCGCTTTTTACACGTACCGGAATGGTATTGATGCACAATCCTACCATCTTTTCTATTCCATTTAGCGGTGCTTCCCTACCTGATACAACTTTTCCAAAAATCACATCATCAGTTTTTGTGTATTTTTGCAATACAATTCCCCATGCTGCTTCTGAGATATTACTTATAGTAACATTGTGTCTTTTTGCCAACTCAGATAGTTTTTGGGTTAATTTCTCCGATAGAAATAACTCCACCCGTTCAACTTGATTGTCAGTCTTTTTAGGTTTTATCATGGGGCGTATTTCAGATATATGTTCATAGTCTTTAGTCAGTTGCCTCCAATATTCAACTGCCTTTTCTTCATCTTGTTCGATTATCCAGTTGACATAATCTCCGAACTCAGCTCTTGTATTTTTCTCATTTTCCAAATCACTTGCTATTTTAGCTTCACTCTCACCAATTTTCAGCTCTTTATAGTAGCGCATGAAGTCAGCAACCAAAAGGGAAGAACTCCAACCATCTAGTAATATATGGTGCAATGTCCACACCATTATTTTTTTTCTACTTAAAATAACATATTTAATTCTTAATAGTGCATCTCTTTGTAAATCGAACCTTCTGATTAAATCTTCTTTTAATAGTTTCTTTAACTTTTCATCTTGCTCCTTTTCATCAAACACAGCTAGATCGATTTTTTCGTACTCAATTTCTCGATTTTTAAATACAATTTGTCGAGGTTTTGAAATTTTTTCATAAATTATGTTTGTTCTTAGGGCAGAATGTTTCTGCCCTAAGAAATGTAATGACTTTTTTATACATTGTTCATCAGCTTTATCGTCAATCAAAAATACATCCTGTGAAATATAGTTTGTTGAATCAATATCTACCATATGATGGTATAGAATTCCCTCCTGAAGAGGTGTTAAAGAGTATATATCTTGTAATAAATCAGCTTTTTCTTGGTGCATACACTTTCCATCTCCCTATGAAATAGAATTAAGTATTTCCAAATAATCCCCAGATTCTAAGTCGCTCGCACTCCAATCAGATGCGGTATTTAACTTAAATTTTTGAGATACACAAGTGATTACAACATCCTCCAGGCATCTTTTGTATCTCTCAGCAAATCGGGAAATAGTTTCTATTGAATATTGTCTCTTATCGAATGTAATATCAAAACTCAAACACCCATTCACTGCTTCTCCATTAAAACGTACTGGCTCATTAAATTGGTTTTCCTCCGAAACATTTCGTCCAACATATAGATGCTCAATTTCTGTTTCCTTTCTTTCAGCATCCATCTCACCCATATAATTAAATATGATACTAACTTCCTTATGCTCTTCCATTAGCAATCCGTATCCCATTCCATGATTCGGTACCTTTCGCAACATCTCTTTTGTATTGATGATATTCTCTTCTACGTTCTCGTTGCTTTCCACTATTACCGGATATTCACTAGTGAACCAGCCTACCGTTCTGTCTATGTCTATCTTTTTATGAATTTCTTCTCTTCCATGTCCTTCTAGCATCACTAACAGCTTACTTTGCCCTGTCAATTCTTTTGCTGCCATCCCCAGTGCTGTTAGTAATAAGTCATTGATCTCCGTATTATATGCCCTTCCTGATTTGTACAATAAATTCTCTGTCAGTTCACGTTCAAATTCTATTGTTATTTTTCCATATCCATCTTCTCCTGTTTCTTCACTATTAATCATTCCATAACTCAGATCATTGACTATTTTATTCCAATACACTCTTTCTTTTTCAAGCTTTTTGCTCTTACGGTACTCATCCAGTGCTTCCGACCATTCCTTGAACGATGCCGTCTTTTGGGGGAGTACTATTTTCCTTCCTGCTTCTGCCTGGTTTATGCCACTTACTATATCTTCAGTAAGTATCCTCCAAGATACTCCATCGACTACCAAATGATGAATACATACAAATAGATATTTTCCATTCATAGTGCTTATCTTTGCAGCTTTCACAAGCGGTCCATCCGTAAGATTTATGCTGCTCTGAATCTGCGTACATTCCTCTTCTATTCTTTGTATATATCCATCCTCCCCTGCATCTATTTCATAATAGTCATAAAGTTTGCCCTCCAATATACTTAATATCTCCAGGGTGTTTTCCCTGTACACCGATCGTAAGATATCATGATGCTTAACAACCGCATCAAGTGCTTTTTTTATTGCTTCGGTTCCCCATTTTTCAAGTCTTATTATCGTTGACTGATTATAATAATTCGGAACTTTATAGTTGCTATTGCCAAAATCACGGATGATAGGCGTCGGCTTAATCTTTCCAACTGTTTCCCCTTGGTTATATACAATCGCTACAGCCTTTGTCATAGTTTGTGATATTACCTTTACAACATTCTTTCTCATTATATCTCTTACTGTTAACTCGTAGCCTGCTTCTCTTACTCTTGAGACTACTCGTATTGATTTTATTGAATCACCGCCCAACTCAAAGAAGTTATCATCTGCTCCCACTTTCTCGATACCAAGTATCTCACTAAATGCTTTACATAATACTTTTTCTTCCTCTGTGGTTGGTGCTACGTACTCTCTTTCGCTCCTAGTCTCGATATCTGGCAATGCCCTTCGGTCTAGCTTGCCGCTTCTTGTCATTGGTATTGTCTCTATTCGTGCAATATAGGCAGGTATCATATATTCAGGAAGGGTTATGCCTAACTTATCCCTTATCTCTGATGTATTAACCTCCCGTTCACTTACAATGTATGCATAAATTTCCTTGTCTCCCCTGTCGTCTGTCTTAGCTATGACGGCACAGTCCCTTATATCATCGATTCTTCGGATTGCGTTCTCAATTTCACCCAACTCTATCCGGTACCCTCTAATTTTGACCTGCTCGTCGATCCTACCGAGACATTCTATATTTCCATCCGGCAGCCATCTCGCAAGGTCTCCAGTCTTATATATTCTTCCTTCCCCAAATGGATTCTTTATAAACTTCTCCGCTGTCAAGACAGAATTGTTTAAGTAACCTCTTGCTACTCCTGGTCCTGCTATGCATAGTTCCCCTGGAATGGCTATGCCACACATGTTGTTGCTACCATTGATCACGTAATACTTCATGTTTGCTATAGGTTTTCCTATAGGTATATTGCTTACATCTTCTCCATTATATCTATAGCTTGATGCGTTTACGGTTATTTCAGTCGGTCCATACGTGTTTATTACCTCTCTGTTTTTTACCCATTTCTTTAATATTTCAGCATTTGCTGTCCCTCCACCTGATTCTAGTATCCCTAGATTAGGGAACTTATCTGCATCCAATTCAGTTATCATCACTGGTGTAAATGCAGCTATCGTTACATGGTTTCGCTTACAGCATCTTTCGATTGCCGATGGTGTCCTGACATCATCTCTTGAAATCAGGCACAATGTTCCTCCTACTAACAAAATATTAAATATATCCCATACGGACTGGTCAAATATATAATTTGCAGCTTGCAGTACTGTATCTTTTGAACTCAGATTATAGATTTCAGTATATGCTGCCATTAGATTGCGTAAGCCCTTATGCTCGATTAAAACCCCTTTTGGTTTTCCTGTCGTTCCCGAAGTGTAGATACTATATGCCAAATCTTCCGGTGTATTTACCTTCTGAAGATTCGTTGTTTCTTCTATACATATCTCCTTGCTAAACAGATCAATCACTGGTAATTCCGTATCGATCACGGCCTTATACACCAAAACTGCTTTTGGTTCACAGTCCTCCAATATATATTTGATTCTTTCCTCCGGGAATTCTGGATCGATTGGTACATATGCGCCTCCGGCTTTCATTATGCCGTAGATACCGATGATCATCTCGATGCTCCGCTCTGTCAGCATTGCGACAAAGTCATTAGGCTTTACTCCTAATTTCCTCAATTTCCTTGCAAGCTGATTCGATCTCTGGTTTAACTCAGCATACGTGATTTTCTCGTCCTCATAAATCACCGCTACGTTTTCAGGTGTATTCTTTACCTGCTCTTCAAAGAGGCCGATCACGGTTTTATCCATCGGATATTCAACCTGTGTATTATTAAATTCACCAAGGATCTTGCTACGTTCTTCTTCTGTAATCACTTCTATTTCCTTGATCTGTTTATATCTGTTCTCTACTATCTGTTCCAGTATCACGTTATAATGACTTATCATCAGATCTGCCGTTTCTTTCTTATATAGATCGGTGCAGTATTCCATCATAATCTCATATTTCTTATCTATTTCAGATATAGTAAATGAAAGGTTGAATTTTGATATCTCTTCTTCCGCATCAATATAATCAACTTCGATGCCATTCAGGTGATATTTAGCTTTTTCATTATTTTGCAAGGTTAGCATGACATCAAATAGCGGATTTCTGGACATGTCCCTCGTTACCTTTAAGGATTCCACCAGTTCCTCAAACGGATAGTCCTGATTCTCAAATGCCCTTAAGCATTTTTCCTTTATTTCTTCCAGAAACGCTTCATATGTCTTATTCCCCTCTGGTGCCCCCCTCATTGCTAGTGTATTTACAAACATCCCTAACATACCCTCAGTATCCTTATGTGTTCGTGCAATGATAGGACTTCCGATTACGATGTCTTCCTGTCTACTGTAATTACTCAGAAGTATCATCGCTGCCGATAGGAATATCATGTACTCTGTTGTTCCTGATTCCTCCGCAAGTTTCTTAATTTTTTCGCCAAGTTCATCCGTGGTCTTTATTTCCTTAGTTGCCCCACGTAAGCTCATTTCCTGCTTTCTTGCATAATCTGTTGGCAGATCCAGCACCGGGATTTCCCCACTGAACTCATCTAACCAATGTTTTTTTTGATCAGATAAATCCCTTACGCTCATCCATTCGCTGTAGTCCTTATATTGACGTGCCACTGTCTGGAGTGCTTCGCCATTATACAGTGTTGCAAACTCATTCAAAAACGTTCCAATACTCGTACCATCACTTACAATATGATGCGTATCAAGCATGAACAGATAATGATTCTCTCTCTTTACAAGCTCTGCTCTGAATAATGGTGCTTTCCCCAAATCAAACGGTTTTATGAAATCTTTTATAATATCTTCTTCGCTTGTCTCTCTATTTTCAATATATTTATAGTCTGCCATGACGTCTTCTCTGATTTTCTGTACCGGCTCATCTTCTTTCATTAGAAACTCCGTACGCAGGATCTCATGTCGATTTATCATTTCCTGCATTGCTTCTCTAATTGCTTCTGGACATACTTCTCCCGTCATCCTTATTACTCGTGGCATATTATAGGCCACTCCTGCATCATCCATTTGGCATATGAAATAGGTCCTCTTCTGCGTCGAAGACATCGGATAATATTCCTT
>NZ_MSZX01000032.1 GCF_002021565.1 Paenibacillus selenitireducens
STRCSSATNDATACTNTRYCHNAGCDTAACGGGCAGATTAGTTGAAGTCGTGGTTACGTCATCCGTCTCCAGTCCAGGCGATAACGAGACTTTAGCCTGTTTTAGCGAGATGATCCTTCGCTTAATATGATGGTATGGAAAAATCATCTGATCGAGGTGGCTTGATATGACGTTAATCGATAGTCCGAGATTCAATCGACTGAGCGGGATCGTGCTCGCTTATTATGTTCTAGCTTCCGTCTTCGCGCTACTGCTTGGAATCGTGCAGCCGGCTACCGGCATCCCTGTGGTGATCATCCAGCTGACGCAGTTCGGGCCGATGCTGGCGGTACTTGTCGTTCTGTGGTTACTCCCTGGCTCTCGAGGGCTTGTTCGCCAGGCGGGACTCCAATCATCGAAGGCGGGCATTGCTCAATTGGGGGAAGCAGTGCTGATCGTGGTGGCGATTTTCGTGGTCGCGCTGGCCTGGTACGGATTGTCCGGCCATATGATCGACTTTACGAATCCGTTCGATCTGGCGCACCCGATATGGATCATCGTCATTGCGCAGTTCATCGGAGCGGCTGGAGAAGAGATCGGTTGGCGCTGTTTTCTGCAGCCCGCCCTACAGACCCGCATGGGCGTCCTACTATCCTCTGTCGTCGTCGGACTGCTGTGGGGCGTGTGGCATGTGGGGGTGTTCGCCGAGGGCTGGCTGTACGCAAGTTCGTTCATCTTGTTTGCCGTCTGTCTCTCGGTCATCCTCGGAGAGCTGCTGCGCGGCAAAAGACTTAAGTTGCCGACGGCCACGACGTTCCACGCACTGATTAACCTAGCGATGCTGCTATGGTTCAAGGAAGAGGGAGGAGACGCTTACGCGATGGCGACGATGGCGGTTGCAACCTTGATCGCTGCGGTGTGTGCGCTGATCGTTCACTCGGTTCGCACGGGCAGGGGAACGAGGAAAAGTAATAATACCTTCCCTGAATTGCGCTAACTGGGAACGATAGTTGAATAAAGGGGGCAGAACCTTCTGGTCTGACGACGGTCTTTCGTTGTCATGAAAAAAACAATAAAGCAAGACAATACAATAAGGTTACTCCCTTATGAAACCCGCACTCGATAATGAGTGCGGGTTTTTCGTATTTCGGTGAGATACTGTATAGTTGTTCGCCAAATATTCATATTTTGCAGCACTTTCTAAAGAAAATTTGCTGTTGCATCTTATTTTAATAAGAGCCTTTTTGAAACTGGTTCTTTAATCTTGGTACCCTACGTCTAAATCAATTTGACAAATCTATGATTATTAAAGTACGATAAGTATGTTTAAAAGCTTAAACATAAGGATGAAGAGTATGGAAAACTATGAATGCAATAACAAAGAACTGGTATTAGAAAAATTTAAATTAACAACTCCCATATTTCAAGCCTTAGGAGATGTTAATCGCCAACAAATCATTATGCTTTTACTTGAGAAAGATAGCTTAAATGTCAATCAGATAACAGAAAGAATGGAGCTTTCAAGACCAGCAGTTTCTCATCATTTGAAAATACTGAGGCAAGCAGGTTTGATTGCTTTTCACAGGAATGGAAATGAAAAATTTTATTCATTGAGTTCGAAAGAGTTTCTAAAACAAATCAAAGAACTGATTCAAACTATTGAACAAAGCTATTGATTTGTTCTTTTTCGCTTTAAGGTTCAAATTTTTAAACATATAAACATTTATGAAAAAAATGAGGTGGATGAAAAAAATGGAGAGTAAGCATAGGGATCAATCGAAGAGCATTTATTTTTTAATGTTACTCGTTCCTTTATTTTGGGGAGGGGCGTTTGTAACGGCAAAGCATGTTATTACGGAAATTCCACCGCTTGTTGCTGGAACGCTTCGTTTTGGTATAACAGGGATCATACTAGCGATAATCGTACTTATTCAAAAAGAATGGCATTGGAAAGAGATAAAGAAACACTGGAAAGGCTTATTATTTATTGGCTTCATTGGGGTTTTTGGTTACAACGCTCTCTTTTTTACGGCATTAAAATATACTTCGGCAACAAACGGTGCATTAATCATAGCTGCTATGCCTGTATTCACTATGGTAGGTTCCGTTTTGTTTTGTAAAGGAAATTGGAACAATAAATTTGGTATCGGTTTATCTTTATCATTGATGGGGGTAATTATTGTTATAGTTAAAGGTTCACTATCGGCTTTGTCATCTCTCTCATTTAATTTAGGAGACTTGCTTTTTGTTGCAGCTCTTTTATGTGGGGTTATTTATGCACTAACAGGTAAATCTATTATACAAGGAGTACCGGTAATGTTATCGAATACAATTATGATGTTATCAGGAGCAATTTTTCTGGCGATCAGTACTGTATTTGAAGGTGGTTGGGATAAAGTATCAAATATGTCGGCACAGAGTTGGATTGAAATGGCCTACATGGTTGTATGTGGAACATTGATCGGCTATGTCATTTTTAACAAAGGTGTAGAGCTATTAGGAGGTAGTAAAGCAAGCATGTATTTAAACCTAACCCCTATTGTAGCTACATTACTTGCAGTTATTGCATATGGTAGTTCAATTACTTTGACACAAATCGTGGGGATGGTAATGGTGCTGATAGGTGTTTATGTTGCAACTTCTAAAACCAGTGGCCGCAAATCATCGGTGAACTAATTCAGCATATACAAAAAGAAGTAATGAATAGAGGAAAAAATATCTTTGGGCTTTTCCTATAAATGAATCAATCGAAAAGGTATATCAAAAGTATGGATTTCAAACAGTCGATAAATTGAAAATAGATCATGCCTTTTTAGACGGGAGAAGTATCAAAGAAATTCAAGAATAAGATGATATAGATGCCAGTTCATTTTTGAAATAACGGGCAGGATAGTTTGAGATCATTTGCGGTGAACCCTACCATAAGTAACGGCGAAAAATAGGGAGTGTGCAGACACTCCCTTTGTGCTAACATTGTTTGTTATCAAATGTCTACTTCACAATAATCCAATAAGGCGAACGAACAAAATGCTTATTTTCGGAGCGAGGCATTATATCGGTGAGTGTATACAAACCATGTAATGCTTGCTGTTAATAATGCCGACGAAATCAAAGCTGTAAGAACACTATATGTTTGCCAAATAAGTATCGTTGACCAATCTAATGCACAGCACATTATACACAGAGCAATCGTAGCAATCAGCAAAATAGCTGTTACGATTATTCGCTTTTTTGTCATTGGCTGCCGCTCATTCGTTTTCCTTCTGTGTAATCCTAAGAGAAAGAACAGAACGGCCAATAGGCAAAGAATAATTGTGGTAGACGATAAAATGATGTCCAAAAGCTGTGTGCCACTTATTTCATATGACTGCGTTAGATTGCCGTCTAATATATCTTTGACTTTTAGTACCATGCTTCTATTGATATTTGCGCCGTTGGTCAGCAAGCAGACGGCTGTTCGTTCATTTAGCAGTATGGCCACTTCGGTTCCAAAATTGGGATTGCCCCCTGGGTGCTCTATAATCGTTTGGTTGGCGTTTACCGACCAGCCCGCCGCATAATACATTTCGTTGACAGCCGGAACAGACATATCACCCTGATGTGATTTTTCGATAACCGTATGGAATATTTCGGGTATGTCCTGCACAATACCCATCTGTATGCCCATCCAATGCGCCATATCTTTTGTACCAGAAATGATGTAGCCTGCGGGTTTATTCCCGGAATAATCCGGCGCGTTATATGGAGTTGTCATAAAAAAGGAAGAACGGTAGCCCTGTGCCAACTGTCCGGTGGCTTGAGCATCTTCTTTATAAACATACGTCTGGTGAAGACCTAACGGCTGAAATACCTGTTCCCTCATAAAGTCTTCATAGCTTTGTCCCGACACAATCTCAATAACCAAACCCAATACGTCATAATTAACGGTTCCATAGTTATACTGTTCACCGGGAGGGAACGCCAACTCAGCATCTACCAGCATTTCCACAGTTTTTTGCAGCAAATCTGGTGTATTGCCTTGTGGAATATTTTGAGTATGCCTAGCATTTGTTAGGCCGCTAGTATGGTGAAGAAAGTTATTGAGTGTAAGGCTTTGCATATCAACAGGTTTCCCTTGATACTTTAACGTAAACCAAGGTAAATATTTTTGGACAGTGTCAGTCATTGACAGCAGCCCTTGCTCTTCCAACAGCAGAATACCCATGCCGGTAAAAGCTTTACTGACCGAGGCCAACTCATATAGTGTATTTTCACTTGCAGACAACCCACTTTCACGGTCTGCATACCCGGAAGAAAAGTAGAACACTTCATCATCAGCAAGTATTGAGATTGACATTCCCGGCACACCTGATATACGACTGGCATCATCCAGCAACGCTTGTATTGCCGCAGATTGCGTATTTGACAACGACGCATAACCTTGTGTTTCGAATCCTGAGAATAATATAAGTATCGTTAATACACAAACAATAGTCTTTTTCATAAACTCTCCATTTCGAAAAAATTATGCGAGGATAATATAAACAACCCGTAGTACGCCTTATCCGCCAAATGTGTCATTTCAATATATTTAATACTAGATGTTCAATGATCAAATTACTATGTAAACTTCACACTCTTATGGATATTATTTTTAGGAACACAAAAAGACCCATCTGCTTCATCAGCAGAAGGGTCAATTGTCGAAAGTATTCCTCAACGTTCTCATCAAAGATTAACTGGATCTCTTCAATCTGTTTCGTTACAAAATCCTATTTATTAATAATATTATACAAACAATCTTTAATCCTCAACATATATACCTTGTTCATTAATTTATTATCCATCATCTAATCGATACATTCATTAGTATTGCTAAACTTGAGTAAACTTTGGTGCGATTTTGCAGAAAAAAACACAGGTTGGCCATTAGAATTGCACCGGTAATTAATTAAGCTAACGGAACACGTTAGTTAAACGAAACAAGGAGTAGATTGCCGTGGCAGCTGCTCCTTGTTTTATTAAGCTATTAGGCAGGATAGTTCCAATATGTGGTATCATAAAATTGGTTGATATTTATGATGAAAGAGGTCGTCCTGCTTGAAATATATCGAGGTTGGCATAGGAAATACTTGGATAGACCGAACGGAAACAGAACTCGCTAATGGGTCTGAATTTGAGCAAAAGGGAATTGTTAAGCCAATAGTATTTCATTCGGTTTATATAAGGGTTAGGTATAACACTCTCACATTATCCCGGGATTATAAAAACAACGGCTGATTAAACAAATCATAATCAGCCGTTGCCTTTTTTATGAAGAATCAAGTGATATCTTTAGCGTCCGTTGGAAGGTTGTAGATCTTATGAAGATAGGATGTCACCTGCTCATCTTCATCGATTGAATAGTCATAGCCGAAATTTTCGGATACCGTTAATGCTAAATCTCGGAAAAGAGATCCCATCTCAAATAGCGCCTTCCATATTCGTTCATAATCTCCGTCTGAAAATGTTCTTACAAAAATACCCCATTTAGACACTTCCAAGTATTGCTCGAAATATTTGCCTTCTTTTCCTGTCTCAACTTTAAAGCTCGTTCGAACCCCGATATACCAAGTGATCATTTGCATCAACATGTCCCGTACCGGAACCTCATACATCCGCATGGCATATGGAAGCTGTCGACGCCATAATCCCTTTGCCACATACGTACTTACCCACCAAAACTCATTGCAACAATTGTAAAATTCTATCTCAGATGGAGGAGTCGGCAAATAATCGCGATTGCTGGGCGATGGTACATTTCCGAAGAGTCCATCCTTATCAAGCAGAATGACTGTTTGGCTGTCATGGACATATTTGTCAAGCTGATCCGTCTGGAAAAAAGTCAGGTCGATCCGGTTCCCATCCTTAAATAGCATGAGAAAAGCAAACCTGTTGAAATGTTCCGCGTGTGGGTTATCCATTTTGTCCGGTGTCTGCATAATCAAAATGTCACCAAAATAGGATATCCAGCTTTGATCATCAATAAAATTCTGCACAGAATCAACAAAATAAACAATATCGTAATCCTGAAAAATATCTCTAGTTACTTCGGAATTTGCCCGTGAGCCGTTCATAATGACTGCCCGAATATTCACGTTGTTTCTGGCATAATCTCGAATTATCTGTAGCATTTCGGCTTCATTTCGCATCAAAATCATCCTCCTGAAATTTTATGAATGGAACATAAGGCTTAGGCTCAGGAGGAGGGGCTCGGGCATTCCGTTATAACTTATCTAACTTCTTCTTCATGCAATGTATCACCTGCCTACCCATCCTTGGATGTTATTAACTTTTTAATAATTGTAACATATTTGAGTAGAGGTATATACGTTGGCATATTGAGCTAAACGGGACACTATAGCTTAATAAAATAACTCTAAAACGAGGCTGCCACCATGGATCGGCAACCTCGTTGCGCTAACGGGAGCATTCCTATAATAAGGAATGAAATGACCGAAATTTGACTACTTAATCTAAGATTGAAGCCCAACAAACCCGAGATGTGGATTGCCGGGCTTTCTTCTTGGTTCAGGCTTAAATCGTTGTGAAAAGAATAGGCTGCTCGTATTATGGCAATATAATAAAAACAAAAAGGAGAGATTCCCTTGATAAGAACGATAGCGGATTCCATTGTGGAATCCCTTCTGAACGCCGGCGTGAAGCGAATTTACGGCATTATCGGCGATTCGCTCAATGCCTTGCTCGATGCGATCCGTCGTTCCGGAAAAATAGAATGGATCCATGTCCGCCACGAAGAGGTTGCAGCGTTCGCGGCGGGCGCGGATGCCACCCTCAGCGGAGGAATCGCCGTATGTGCAGGTAGCAGTGGACCAGGTAATTTGCATCTCATTAACGGATTGTACGATTGCCATCGAAACCGAGTGCCAGTACTTGCGATTGCCGCTCATATTCCGAGCAGTGAAATCGGCAGCGGCTTTTTTCAAGAGACCCGTCCGGACATGTTGTTTCAGGAATGCAGCTTCTTTTGTGAAGTCGTAACCGGACCGAAGCAAATGCCTCGAGCGGTTACGATGGCGATGCAAACCGCGACGGCAAGGTCGGGAGTGTCTGTCTTAGTTCTTCCGGGTGATGTAGCCGCTTTCGAATACGACGAAAGCCCCGTTCCGGAACGCGTCATCCATTCCACCCGGCCGAATGTCTGCCCTTCTACAGATGAATTGAAGACGCTTGCCGACTACTTAAACAAAGGCAAGAGGATCACCTTGCTGTGCGGTGCCGGCTGCGCGGGAGCTCATGCTTCGCTCATGAAGCTGTGCGAGAAGCTGCAATCCCCGATGGTCATAGCGCTGCGAGGAAAAGAATATCTGGAATACGACAACCCGTATTCCGTCGGATTAACCGGCCTCATTGGATATTCTTCCGGCTACCACGCCATGATGGAATGCGATGTCTTACTCATGCTGGGTACAGATTTTCCATACCGGCAATTTTATCCGCAAGAAGCGACAATCCTTCAGGTTGATTTGGATTCCTCCCGACTAGGCCGGCGAACGACGCTCGCATACGGGGTGTGCGGAGACGTGAAGACGACGGTCGAAATGCTGTTACCCCTGTTAAAGGAACCGCACTCCCCTGATCATCTGCAGCACTTTGCCGCACATTATGCCAAAGTCCGCGAGGAACTGGACAATCTTGCAGATCCCGGCCGAGCACCTATTCATCCGCAATTCCTCATGAAGGTAATCAGCGATCTCGCAGATGAGGATGCCGTTTTGACTTGCGATGTTGGGACGCCGACTGTGTGGGCTGCCCGATACTTGAGCATGAATGGAGAAAGAAGGCTTATTGGCTCGTTTAACCACGGGACAATGGCGAACGCCATGCCTCAGGCGATTGGGGCGCAGGTTGCACAGCCAGGACGCCAGGTCATATCGCTGTCGGGGGACGGGGGACTCACCATGCTGCTCGGAGATCTATTGACCCTTCGTCAGCATAAGCTCCCGATCAAGATCGTTGTCTTTAATAATGGTGCGCTTGGATTCGTGGAATTGGAAATGAAAGCAGCCGGATTTTTAGAATTCGGAACGGAACTCGACAATCCAAACTTTGCGGTACTGGCTCAAGCCATGGGAATCGAAGGAATCCGGGTCGAGGATCCGAATGACTTGGAAAGCGCCGTTCGCCGAGCGCTCGAACACAGCGGTCCGGTAGTGCTGGACGTCGTCGTCAATCGTCAGGAGCTGGCTATGCCGCCGAAGATCAACTTCGAGCAGGCACGCGGATTTACGATGTGGATGCTGAAAGCCGTTTTGAACGGGCAAGGCAACGAAATCATCGAACTGGCGAAAACCAATCTCCTTCGGTAATAAATAGGAGTACTTTGAAGTGGTGTCAGAAGTCAGAAATATTGTCCCATTCCCGAGGGAGAGGGAGGGAATATCAGCTTTTCTAAAGATTCCTACAACTGACTGCACACACTGCCTTGGTCGTAAGCGTAAAATAGCCCCATCTGATTGCCAGGTAGGGGCTATTTTACGTTTACAAATATGGCTAAGTAATCATCATTGTTGATTACTATCAAAATGAAGATCGCCTTTGCAACTATTTAAAACCACACTACTAACTATTGTCGGGTGACAAGAACATATATCGTTTGCCGATTGAGGACAAGAACATATATTGTTTTACGTAAATGAAGACGGTTTTCAATTAGAGTTAATTTCGTCGC
>NZ_MSZX01000033.1 GCF_002021565.1 Paenibacillus selenitireducens
STRCSSATNDATACTNTRYCHNAGCDTACCAACAACCATTCAAATGGCAGCCATCGTCGTATCTACCGTACCGATTCTGATTGTCTATCCGTTCTTGCAAAAACATTTCGCCCAAGGCGTTATGCTTGGTTCTGTTAAAGGCTAAGCAGACGTGTTCAATCCAGATTCAGGATATGGAACGGTGTTCGCCATGATATCGTTCTTGTCTATATTTCAAAAAATCTACATAGACAAAGGGGAAGTTGAACATGAGTAAGAAACGATTCAAGACGATGGCGGGTATCCTTGCCGTTGTGTTACTCGCAGGTTCGGTGATGGGGTGTACAGGTAAAAAGGAAGAAACGGCATCAAAAGAAGGAACAACAACGACAACTACACCGGAGAAAAAGCAAAAAATCAGCATGATGTACCCGCTGTACAATAATCCTCCGAAGAAAACGGAAGTATGGAAAGCGATGGAGGAAAAACTGAATATTGAATATGAACCGATGGCCATACCTTCAGCTCAATACAATGATAAACTGCTAGCATCGATTGCGGCCAACGATTTGGCTGACATTACCCATTACACGGGATTTCCCGACCCTAAGTTCACCACGTATGCCAAGCAAGGAGCTTTTCTACAATTAGACGAACTCATTAAAAATACAAAATATATCAAAGATATACCGCAAGAAATGTGGGACTATATCAAAGTGGATGGGAAGATATATGGCATTCCGCGTCCAGCAATTCCAGGTCGAGCCGTTATTATACGTAAGGACTGGTTGGACGCTCTAGGCTTATCCATCCCTAAAACATTGGACGAATTTTACGATGTAGCTGTGAAGTTTGCCAAAGAAGATCCCGATCAAAATGGAAAAGACGATACAGTGGGCATCATCTTAAATCAATCCATGGGCTGGCATCTTGATCCAATCTTCTTGGCATTCGATGCAGGGAGTGGTTGGAGGGAAATGGAAGATGGCACCTTGATGAATTCAATGATTACCCCACAGCGGAAAGAGGCGCTCGCATGGCTGAATAAATTGTATAAGGCAGGCGGTATCGATCAAAATTTCACGATTATGAAAGATAATCAAATGTGGGAGAAGCTTGAGAGCGGTAAAGCCGGCTTGTTCCTTGGCGGACAAACAAGTGATTATTATCGTTTTGTCACTAACTTGAAAAAGGTCGATCCGAAAGCCGAATTAATTATGATTAGACCACCTGTCGGACCAAATGGGGCAACCGGTTATCCGGGCGGTACTGGATTCTTCGGGCAGTTCGTTCTTCCGAGTCAGATCGATGAGGCAAAAGCGAAAAAAGCGATTGAATTGCTGGATTGGGAAATGAGCCAAGAAGCACACAATCTAAAGAAAATGGGGATCGAGGGCGTCCATCATACGAAAAATGCTGACGGCACGATTACCATGATTGGCGATAAGTATAGTGAAGAAGGTATCAATACTCTAATATGGCAAATTTCTAATAATCCGTTTGGTACCACCATTGCATTGGACGCACCGGCCGAGATTCAAGAAGCTCAGCGGCAAAATTTGACGGGTCTTAAAGAACTGGATGTGGTATGCCCCGCGATTACTTATGTGCCATCCGACACCGTCGTAGAGAAATTGGCTGAACTTGATCGAATTTCAAAAGAAATATCGGTTAAACTCATAATTGGCGTAGCGCCGATTGAAGCATTTGATAAGTTCGTTGAAGAATGGAAAGCTAAAGATGGAGACGAACTAACAAAAGAAGTAAACGAATGGTATAAGAACCAAAATAAATAAATCGAGCCTTCTTATCCAATTCATCAACTTCAACACGATCAATAATATCCCGAATATCTCGGATATTCAGAGTCTCTGCAATTGTCTGAAACACAGAAAAAAGAAGCTTCCTACCCACATCTGAAGTGATGGAAGCTTCTTTGATTTGGCATGACCTCACTTATAATTAAAAATCTCTCTAACCACATTCTTCGCCAAGGCGATCTTTTGAGGATTTTGTTGGTTGAGCATATAGGTGATTTCTTGAATATCGGCTTGTGATTCTTCATTATGTTCTCGATTGGTCGGGGCAAAGAGCTGTGATATATCTACACCTAATGCATCCGCAATTTTGGCAAGGTTCAATAGAGCGACGTTCTTTTCACCGCGCTCAATCTGTCCGACATATGAAAAGTGAAATCCGCCTTTTTCTCCGAGAGCTTCCTGCGTTAAGCCTTTTTCTTTCCTCAGTTCGCGAATACGAGTTCCAACCCGAAGAAGTATTTCTTTATCCGTCATCCATTCCACACCTCTCTATTAAAAAGTGTAGATAAAATACCTTGAGCAATACATTGTCATTTAGATATCAAAAATCATACCTATTAATATCATTTTATTGTATAATGGTATATATTAGTATTTCCACGATTCGCAAAATCATAACTGCACAAGTTGGATCACTCAAAAATCACAATGGACAAGGTGTTGAAAGCACAGAAAAAGAAGCCTACGCTACCACGTTGAAGTGGCTTTGAAGGCTTCTTCATATGGTTTTGAAAATGGTCCGTAAAACGTTATTCCTGATGACTGGAACCTAGCCCCTTGGTTTGCAACTCCGATAGCTTCTTTAACTGTTCCAGTGCGTAATCCTGAAAGTCAGGGTGTAAATTCTCAAATATAGTAATGGCTTCATCAAGCTTCTTGTTCTGACGTTTTCCTTCTACAAACATATCCCCTTCGCCGGTTTGCAACCATTTATCATGTACAGAGTATAGTTCGCAAATGTGCTTGAGTAATAGTTCTTTCGGTTGAACTCGATTATATTCCAAATTACTGATGACATCCCTACTAACGCCTAGCTTCTCGCCGAACTCTCTTTGGGACAAGCCTAAATGTTCTCTTAAGGTTTTAATCCGTTCGTACAACTCGAGAAACCTCCTTATATTTAGATGCACTTACTTTATAACACAAAAGACACAAAGTCAACACAAAGATACCATTAAAAAAGCGTTGACAACTCAATAGGATCATGATAAATTGTGTTCATGACACGAATAACGAAAGAAGGTTGAGGAAATGACACAACCCGAGAATCAGGTGAATAAAATTGCTGAATTTAACGATGTGTTTCTGACGTTGGACGAGGTTACCCAGGAGTATGCTTTAACCCTGTTACAGACATTACGGTTTGCACAATCCAAGTGCCGCTACGCCACAGGAGAGGAAATAAATAGACCGTCGCAAGTTAGTTTTTTGAAATAAGAGAGAGCAGAAGTCATAAAGGGGGATGTAAAAGTGAATGGAGTCACAGCAAGGCGTTCTCGTGCCCAAGGTTGGTTCACGAACTGGGAGTATTATGTAATGCTGCTACCTGGCTTAGCTTTTTTTCTCGTTTTTAAGTATGTACCGATGTTTGGCATTATTATGGCTTTTCAGGATTATAGTCCGTTTCAAGGTGTGACGGGGAGCCAGTGGGTAGGATTCAAACATTTTTCTGTCATGTTTGCTTATGACGGATTCTGGCGATTGCTCCGAAATACACTGCTGATTAGTTTCTATAACATCGTATTCTTTTTCCCGGCGCCAATCATCATTGCATTAATGCTGAACGAGCTGCGGAGAGAATGGTTCAAAAAAACCGTACAAACGATTATCTATTTGCCGCATTTTATTTCATGGGTTGTTGTCGGATCCATTACATTCTTCCTACTTAATCCTGAGAACGGATTCATTAATCAAATGATCGCACATAACGGTGGCAGCACGATTAATTTCCTTAGCGATCCCGATTGGTTCCGAACTCTCATCCTATCGCAGAACATCTGGAAGGAAGTCGGATGGGGCACCATTATTTTCTTGGCAGCCCTCGCAGGGGTCGATCCCCAACTATATGAAGCCTCTGTCATGGATGGAGCGGGGCGAATGAGACAGCTTTGGCACATTACGCTCCCTGCGATGAAAAGTACCATTGTAATTTTATTCATTCTTCGTCTAGGAAGTGTGCTGGATGTCGGCTTTGAGCAAATCTTCCTCATGCTTAATGATCTCGTCTATGAAGTTGGCGACGTATTTGAAACCTATGTATTTCGGGAAGGCCTCTCGGGAGGGCGATTCAGCTTTGGTGTTGCTGTCGGTGTATTCAAATCTGTAATTGGTCTTGTGCTTATTATGGGGGCTAACTGGCTCGCAAAAAAAGCAGGAGAAGAAGGCATTTATTAAGGAGGATTCACCGTCATGCGCATTGGGGAAACATGGGGAAGCAAACTGTTAGGTATCGTGAATGTCATTCTACTTCTTATTCTATCATCGTGTACGTTGTTCCCGTTCATCTATATATTGGCTACCTCGTTAGCGCCTATTGAGCAGGTGCTTCGCGGAGGCATTATCTTATGGCCGGAACGGTTGTCATGGGATGCATACGAAGCCATCCTATTTAACGATAATTTTGTCCGATCCATCTATGTGACATTGATGGTTACGGTGATCGGAACGTTGACCAATCTCATATTAACCGCATTTATGGCCTATCCTTTATCCAAGAAAGGGTTGGGGGGCCGAGGTTTCATTCTGTTTCTTGTACTGTTCAGCATGCTCTTCGGCGGGGGAATGATTCCAACCTATATCTTAGTTAAATCCGTTGGACTGCTTAATTCGATGTGGTCGCTCATCTTACCGGGCGCCATAAGCGCCTTTAATTTAATTATATTGAAAAATTTCTTTCAGAGTATTCCTGAAGAATTGGAAGAAGCCGCGCGAATTGACGGCTGCAGAAACTTCGGCGTGTTGTTTAAGATCGTGCTTCCTTTATCGATGCCGGCTCTTGCAACCTTTACGCTGTTCTATGCGGTGGGCAACTGGAACCAATTTTTCAATGCTGTACTGTACATCACCAAACCATCTTTATGGACGGTGCAGGTATTTCTAAGACAAATGATCTTCCAGGGTTCCACGCAGGACTTAATTGGACAAGCAGGTGTCATATCAGGTGTAGAAATCATACCAACAACCATTCAAATGGCAGCCATCGTCGTATCTACCGTACCGATTCTGATTGTCTATCCGTTCTTGCAAAAACATTTCGCCCAAGGCGTTATGCTTGGTTCTGTTAAAGGCTAAGCAGACGTGTTCAATCCAGATTCAGGATATGGAACGGTGTTCGCCATGATATCGTTCTTGTCTATATTTCAAAAAATCTACATAGACAAAGGGGAAGTTGAACATGAGTAAGAAACGATTCAAGACGATGGCGGGTATCCTTGCCGTTGTGTTACTCGCAGGTTCGGTGATGGGGTGTACAGGTAAAAAGGAAGAAACGGCATCAAAAGAAGGAACAACAACGACAACTACACCGGAGAAAAAGCAAAAAATCAGCATGATGTACCCGCTGTACAATAATCCTCCGAAGAAAACGGAAGTATGGAAAGCGATGGAGGAAAAACTGAATATTGAATATGAACCGATGGCCATACCTTCAGCTCAATACAATGATAAACTGCTAGCATCGATTGCGGCCAACGATTTGGCTGACATTACCCATTACACGGGATTTCCCGACCCTAAGTTCAC
>NZ_MSZX01000034.1 GCF_002021565.1 Paenibacillus selenitireducens
STRCSSATNDATACTNTRYCHNAGCDTGAAAAGAATAGGCTGCTCGTATTATGGCAATATAATAAAAACAAAAAGGAGAGATTCCCTTGATAAGAACGATAGCGGATTCCATTGTGGAATCCCTTCTGAACGCCGGCGTGAAGCGAATTTACGGCATTATCGGCGATTCGCTCAATGCCTTGCTCGATGCGATCCGTCGTTCCGGAAAAATAGAATGGATCCATGTCCGCCACGAAGAGGTTGCAGCGTTCGCGGCGGGCGCGGATGCCACCCTCAGCGGAGGAATCGCCGTATGTGCAGGTAGCAGTGGACCAGGTAATTTGCATCTCATTAACGGATTGTACGATTGCCATCGAAACCGAGTGCCAGTACTTGCGATTGCCGCTCATATTCCGAGCAGTGAAATCGGCAGCGGCTTTTTTCAAGAGACCCGTCCGGACATGTTGTTTCAGGAATGCAGCTTCTTTTGTGAAGTCGTAACCGGACCGAAGCAAATGCCTCGAGCGGTTACGATGGCGATGCAAACCGCGACGGCAAGGTCGGGAGTGTCTGTCTTAGTTCTTCCGGGTGATGTAGCCGCTTTCGAATACGACGAAAGCCCCGTTCCGGAACGCGTCATCCATTCCACCCGGCCGAATGTCTGCCCTTCTACAGATGAATTGAAGACGCTTGCCGACTACTTAAACAAAGGCAAGAGGATCACCTTGCTGTGCGGTGCCGGCTGCGCGGGAGCTCATGCTTCGCTCATGAAGCTGTGCGAGAAGCTGCAATCCCCGATGGTCATAGCGCTGCGAGGAAAAGAATATCTGGAATACGACAACCCGTATTCCGTCGGATTAACCGGCCTCATTGGATATTCTTCCGGCTACCACGCCATGATGGAATGCGATGTCTTACTCATGCTGGGTACAGATTTTCCATACCGGCAATTTTATCCGCAAGAAGCGACAATCCTTCAGGTTGATTTGGATTCCTCCCGACTAGGCCGGCGAACGACGCTCGCATACGGGGTGTGCGGAGACGTGAAGACGACGGTCGAAATGCTGTTACCCCTGTTAAAGGAACCGCACTCCCCTGATCATCTGCAGCACTTTGCCGCACATTATGCCAAAGTCCGCGAGGAACTGGACAATCTTGCAGATCCCGGCCGAGCACCTATTCATCCGCAATTCCTCATGAAGGTAATCAGCGATCTCGCAGATGAGGATGCCGTTTTGACTTGCGATGTTGGGACGCCGACTGTGTGGGCTGCCCGATACTTGAGCATGAATGGAGAAAGAAGGCTTATTGGCTCGTTTAACCACGGGACAATGGCGAACGCCATGCCTCAGGCGATTGGGGCGCAGGTTGCACAGCCAGGACGCCAGGTCATATCGCTGTCGGGGGACGGGGGACTCACCATGCTGCTCGGAGATCTATTGACCCTTCGTCAGCATAAGCTCCCGATCAAGATCGTTGTCTTTAATAATGGTGCGCTTGGATTCGTGGAATTGGAAATGAAAGCAGCCGGATTTTTAGAATTCGGAACGGAACTCGACAATCCAAACTTTGCGGTACTGGCTCAAGCCATGGGAATCGAAGGAATCCGGGTCGAGGATCCGAATGACTTGGAAAGCGCCGTTCGCCGAGCGCTCGAACACAGCGGTCCGGTAGTGCTGGACGTCGTCGTCAATCGTCAGGAGCTGGCTATGCCGCCGAAGATCAACTTCGAGCAGGCACGCGGATTTACGATGTGGATGCTGAAAGCCGTTTTGAACGGGCAAGGCAACGAAATCATCGAACTGGCGAAAACCAATCTCCTTCGGTAATAAATAGGAGTACTTTGAAGTGGTGTCAGAAGTCAGAAATATTGTCCCATTCCCGAGGGAGAGGGAGGGAATATCAGCTTTTCTAAAGATTCCTACAACTGACTGCACACACTGCCTTGGTCGTAAGCGTAAAATAGCCCCATCTGATTGCCAGGTAGGGGCTATTTTACGTTTACAAATATGGCTAAGTAATCATCATTGTTGATTACTATCAAAATGAAGATCGCCTTTGCAACTATTTAAAACCACACTACTAACTATTGTCGGGTGACAAGAACATATATCGTTTGCCGATTGAGGACAAGAACATATATTGTTTTACGTAAATGAAGACGGTTTTCAATTAGAGTTAATTTCGTCGCATTTTCGCTTGAGTCAAAACTGAACTCATGGTAATAACTTCAGGGGGCTGGGAAACTATACCTTGAAAAAATGATGCATACTAAGTAGTGGGGTTAAGCTAACGGGCAGGTTAGCGTAATTGCCATTCAAAATAATATGTCCATACAGTATCAAAGAAGGGGTGCTTTTTCGTTCTTTACACACGAACATTCGTTTGTTATTATTTTTGTAAAATATGGGAGGTGAAGGTTTTTGGACAGTTCAAGTATAATGATTGACCTTCTACTAATTAAATACAAAGCGGACCAGAAATGGACTCGCAAGGTGATTGAACAGTTATCGGAGGAAGATATCATTTGGTCACCGACACCAGAGAGTAATAGCATCGCTAATTTAATAGCGCACATTTCAGGCGCTGCAAGTTATTGGTTTGAAGCCGCATACTTTGGCGCTCCATTGATCGAAGACAGGAGCAACGAATTCGAAGGCGGGTTGCAAATGTCGAAAGAGCAGGCATTAGAAATTTCGAATAAATCATATGACTGCATCATTCAAGTTCTTGAAATGATGAAAGCAGACCCAAAACGATTGTTGGAACAACCTTATCTACATTACCCAACGTTCAACTCCGCTCTCTTGAATAATCAATCCACCATTCTAGAAATGCTTCTACATCAATTCAGACATTTGCCTAGTCACACGGGGCAAATCATATACATAGCAAAAATGAGAAAGGGGAGTTTAATGTGGGATCGAAACTTAATTCAGCATATCTAACCATTCCCGTCAGTAGCTTTAACAACTCTGTGGATTGGTATGGAGAACATTTCGGTTTTAAAGTAACAACAGAAGACACGAATTACATAGAATTACAAAATGAATCAGGGATTAAAATCCTATTCCAACAAAATGAACATAACCTCAATTCTCATTTCATCTATCCGAATGGAGCGGTTCAATCGTCGTATGGGTTTATGGTGGACGATGCAGAATCCGCGTATCGGTACTGCATGGATAAAGGGATTAAGGTTGGGGAATTTTTTGATTATCAAGGCAAATCATTTTCATTCTACGACCTGGATGGAAATTTCATTGAAGTTTGGAGTTTACCAGAGGGTAAGGATTGATGATAATCAGCTAACGGGACACGATAGTTTAATTTGTAATAAGGTACTGCTTAAATTCTAAGCAAGTTAGTTTTATTGAAAGCATATATCAATCGAGGTGTGAAAATGGATAAAATTAATCTTTCTAAATCATATGATATTGATTCGCATCGTAGGGCAAATACTAAACCAGTTGAGTGGAAACTGGCCGAAAGAGAAGAATTTCTGAATAAGTTACTATCATCGGATAAAAAAAAGTTACTTGAAATTGGTGCTGGTCCTGGAATTGATAGTATTTACTTCAAAGAAAACGGTATTGAGGTAACAAGCGTTGATTTATCTGCTGAGATGATACGATATTGCAAGGAGAAGGGACTACAAGCATATGTTATGGATTTCTACCATTTAGACTTTGCGGACAATACCTTTGATGCTGTATATGCCTTAAATTGTCTGTTACATGTTCCTAAAAATGAAATTGGCGATGTACTTCTGGGAATAAGACGAATAATGAAACCAGGTGCTTTATTTTATATGGGACTTTATGGCGGGAACGATTCAGAGGGAGTATGGGAGAACGATTGGTGCGATCCTAAACGTTTTTTCGCATCATATTCTGATACTTCCATAAGAACGTTGGTAGGAAAATATTTCAAAGAAATAAGTGTTAATACAATTCCTTTACAAGATGGGCAACCGCATTTTCAGGCACTCATTTTACAGAAATAATAATCATTGAGATAAGAAAATCTAATCTTACCTTTTTTATTAAACTAACGGGCAGATTACCACGGTGCCAAGGTCAAATGATGAGGTATCAATTATATTACTGGATAGCTTCTGGACTAACAAGACAAGTTATCTCAGTACATCGAATGTTGTAACTAAGAATAATGGAGAATTTCACACCAAACTATAAAAGAGATGATTATATGTTCATTGTTACTGTGGAAATGACTCAGGAGCGAAAAGATCAGTTACTTGACTGGATAACCTCAGATGAGAAGGCTACAGATGAATATGATGCGGGTATTCAAGCGGGTCTAGTATGGATGGTTGATAAGTTGGAGTTAAGGGAACATCTCAACTCTGAGGTAGCCGTAACATCTCCTATTGTTATCAATCAATCTCTTATTGATGAATGCAAAAAGAAATTTGAAGAGAATTGGATTCGAGCGATATGGAATAGCAGTTTTGCGTTGGCAATTATCTCGGTATTAGATCTATTTAACATTCAAATTGTGGAGTTTCCAACTGCGAAAAGGGACTAAGCTTCGATTGAGTTGAATCGAGAACTCTAAAACTTGTTCAACTAACGGAGAACGATAGTTGAATGATACACATTGATGAGCAGGTGCTACGGTAGCCTGCTCATTTCATTGAGCTAACGGGCAGGTTAATCGAATAGTTAATCACGGATTTTGCAATTCAGGAGGTAAATCATATGTAGCTAAATGGGTGTGGTTAATTAACTCTACTGAAGGTCCATACGAAATTCGATACGTTAATCGGTCTTTTCCTACTGGAACATGGTGTCCTGCAGTCGGCTCAATTTCAAATGAAATTTCTAATTTGAAGCCACGGAATCCATTTATTCTTTTGGTTTCGGTTACTTCAATTTTCCACGGTGTAATTTCAGGCGAAAAAGTTTTTGAAATATTTGGGCGGTAATAGTTATCAAGAACTTCACTAATATAAGGAGTTAGCAAGTTCATGAGCATATCCTGTAGCCTAAGTTCTTCTGAGTCCTCAACGGGTTGATTTGCCGAAGCTATATTGGTTTGAAAAGAAGAAACAAGAACAAGCGATAAAAAAAAAGAAAAGATTATTTTTTTCATTTTATTTACAGACTCCTTTTATGGTTATTATTTACCAACTCCTTTAATTTATGTGGCTTATTAAGCTAACGG
>NZ_MSZX01000035.1:2500-4561 GCF_002021565.1 Paenibacillus selenitireducens
AATAGCTTTAGGGCTAGCCTCGGTGTTAAGAGTCGTGGAGGTAGAGCACTGATTGGGTGCGGGGCCCGCCAAGGGTTACCAAGCTCAGTCAAACTCCGAATGCCATAGACTTATAACCGGGAGTCAGACAGTGAGTGCTAAGATCCATTGTCAAAAGGGAAACAGCCCAGACCATCAGCTAAGGTCCCCAAGTGTGTGTTAAGTGGGAAAGGATGTGGAGTTGCAAAGACAACCAGGATGTTGGCTTAGAAGCAGCCATCATTTAAAGAGTGCGTAATAGCTCACTGGTCGAGTGACTCTGCGCCGAAAATGTAACGGGGCTAAACACACCACCGAAGCTATGGCTTGATACGTATGTATCAGGGGTAGGGGAGCGTTGTATGTAGGTTGAAGGTGTACCGTAAGGAGCGCTGGACAGCATACAAGTGAGAATGCCGGTATGAGTAACGAAAAGACATGTGAGAATCATGTCCGCCGAAAGCCTAAGGGTTCCTGAGGAAGGTTCGTCCGCTCAGGGTAAGTCGGGACCTAAGGCGAGGCCGAAAGGCGTAGTCGAAGGACAACAGGTTGAAATTCCTGTACCACCGTAAGCCGTTATGAGCAATGGGGTGACGCAGTAGGATAGTGACGCAGACTGATGGATGTCTGTCCAAGCAGTGAGGCTGATGTGTAGGCAAATCCGCACATCGATAAGGCTAGGCTGTGATGGGGAGGGAAAATTGCAGTACCGAAGGTCATGATTTCACACTGCCAAGAAAAGCCTCTAGCCAGGTGATGGTGCCCGTACCGCAAACCGACACAGGTAGGCGAGAAGAGAATTCTAAGGCGCGCGGAAGAACTCTCGTTAAGGAACTCGGCAAAATGACCCCGTAACTTCGGGAGAAGGGGTGCCCCGGTAGTGTGAATAGCACGAGGGGGCCGCAGTGAAAAGGCCCAAGCGACTGTTTAGCAAAAACACAGGTCTGTGCGAAGCCGTAAGGCGAAGTATACGGGCTGACGCCTGCCCGGTGCTGGAAGGTTAAGGGGAGTGGTTAGGGGTAACCCGAAGCTATGAACCGAAGCCCCAGTAAACGGCGGCCGTAACTATAACGGTCCTAAGGTAGCGAAATTCCTTGTCAGGTAAATTCTGACCCGCACGAATGGCGTAACGACTTGGGCGCTGTCTCAACGAGAGATCCGGTGAAATTTTAATACCTGTGAAGATGCAGGTTACCCGCGACAAGACGGAAAGACCCCATGGAGCTTTACTGCAGCTTGATATTGGACTTTGGTACGATCTGTACAGGATAGGTGGGAGCCTTTGAAGCATGAGCGCCAGCTTGTGTGGAGGCGACGTTGGGATACCACCCTGATCGTATCGGAGTTCTAACCTAGGACCGTAACCCGGTTCGGGGACAGTGTCAGGTGGGCAGTTTGACTGGGGCGGTCGCCTCCTAAAGAGTAACGGAGGCGCCCCAAGGTTCCCTCAGAATGGTTGGAAATCATTCGAAGAGTGCAAAGGCATAAGGGAGCTTGACTGCGAGACATACAGGTCGAGCAGGGACGAAAGTCGGGCTTAGTGATCCGGTGGTACCGCATGGAAGGGCCATCGCTCAACGGATAAAAGCTACCCTGGGGATAACAGGCTTATCTCCCCCAAGAGTCCACATCGACGGGGAGGTTTGGCACCTCGATGTCGGCTCATCGCATCCTGGGGCTGAAGTAGGTCCCAAGGGTTGGGCTGTTCGCCCATTAAAGCGGTACGCGAGCTGGGTTCAGAACGTCGTGAGACAGTTCGGTCCCTATCTGTCGTGGGCGTAGGAAATTTGAGAGGAGCTGTCCTTAGTACGAGAGGACCGGGATGGACATACCGCTGGTGTACCAGTTGTTCCGCCAGGAGCACCGCTGGGTAGCCAAGTATGGACGGGATAAGCGCTGAAAGCATCTAAGCGTGAAGCCCCCCTCAAGATGAGATTTCCCAATTAGTAAGACCCCTTGAAGACGACGAGGTTGATAGGTTGGAGGTGGAAGCGCAGCAATGTGTGGAGCTGACCAATACTAATCGGTCGAGGGCTTATCCTA
>NZ_MSZX01000036.1 GCF_002021565.1 Paenibacillus selenitireducens
STRCSSATNDATACTNTRYCHNAGCDAGCCGCGTTGCGCTAACGGGCAGGATTACGTGGTAGAGGTTAAGGGTATTTCAAAAATACAATATGTACGAAAAAAGTTAATTTAAGCGAATATACTTAAGAATATTGCTGAGGGAAATGGTGTGGTTGAAAGCAAATGATTGAAATTTAGAGGAGGCCGAGATGGATAGTTTTGGATTTGTGTGTTTAATCACTCTAACACTAATAGTTATTGCAGCCTTTTATGCATTTGTATTTTTGGACTTTATCAATCCAAGTGCTCTTCAAGTTCAACTATTAGGTGTACATATTATACTGTTCGGAGTGATTGTTTTATTGGCATTTGAAGGTTCTTCTGGATATGGATTTACTTTTGGGTTAATTGGGCTTATTACAGGAATTTTTGGATCATTTAGAGAACCCAAAGAGTCCAAAAATTGAAAGTTGATTGAACTAACGGAGAACGATAGCTTAATAAATATCTAAAACGCGGCCGCCGGCATGGATCCGCAGCCGCGTTGTGCTAACTGGCAGAGTACATTAATAATCTTCAAAATAAAAGGAATATAGAATCGAGGACTGGTACATAACTAGCACCTATAGCTGAGCCTCCGATAACTCAATCATCCCCTCGAAGCGCTTATATTTACGGATGATCCCTTTTTCCTACGGATGAAGCGCCGATCGATGAAAAAAGCGATGAGCAAGGACAGGATGCCAAGCAAAACCGGTATGCCAAACGCTTCAAAAGAGAAGGGGCTGCCTTCCAGCTTCAGGTGGTCGGTAGCGCGATACTCGAGCCGCTTGGCGGCAAATTTCGCCGTCTGGATATCCTCCTGCCCGGCCAAATCCTCGAATGCGGGATCCATTGCGAACCGATCCGCCGCGTCGCGGTGCAGGAACAGCAGTTTCGCGCTGTTGCCGCTGTTCTTCCATTGGTTGATGTCTTCGGCGGCTGCAGATTCGGCATCAGCACCGACGACAATCATATTCGCCAGCTTCGGTACGTTTTTGATCTGATAACGCGCGACTAGGTTCAAGCCGTGCTTCGTTACGATCAGTTCGTTCGCGCTGGAAACGGTCAACGTCGTCGTCGTACCGGAAGCGGCGTAAGTATCGAATGCGGCGGACAAATCCAGTTCATCGGCGCCATTATATAACAGCACGCCCGCCTTTACTTTGTTCCATTGAAAAGCGTTGTTCAGTACGTACGTTATATCGCTCAGCCCGGCATCGAACGGTTTCATTTGCGGGTTTGTCACGTAATCGTAAGAGGGATAGTTCATCTCTTTCGCCACTTTCTTCGCCGCCGCCTCGCCCAACTGCTGGGAGATGACGTATAGCGTAGCGTCGATCCCTGATGTCAGACCGGCAGATGAAACGATATTGCCTTGCGGGACGTAGCGCCGATCTTTCACCCAATGGATTTCCGGATATTTTTTAATGAGCCGGTTGATGTCTCCCCAGTGCGTCGCGGCCGATTTGCCGTTCAGCAGGCCGGTATCCGCCAGGTTTTCAGCCCCGTTGCAAATGGAGATCAATGTCGTCTTGGCGCTCGAGTGCTTCCGAATCCATTCACGGACAGGCGCATATTTTTTCTCGTCCAAAATCGGCATAAACGGAATGACGATAATGTCCGGGCTTTTGCCGAGCATCGCATCCATTTCGTCAAACGAATAATGCGGGACGACATCGAGTCCGCCGGTTAATGATTTAATTTCGCGATCGGGGGCAACGCCGTATACATTGTAAGCTTCAGTCATCGCAAACATCTCGTACGGGACGAGAAAATCGAACACTTCCGTCGCTTCGTTCGCCAGCAGCACGGCCACTGTCGGTTTGTTCGCGTCATATTTTGGTACCTGCACATCCGTCAATGCAGGAGGGGCTTTATCGTAAACCGACATTCCGGCATTCATCGTATTGACGAACCCGACCGCGCCTGTCCCCCCTACGATGACGATAAAAACGATGAGATAGATCATGATGCGTAATACAGTTTTCACTTGCTTCGCTCCTTCCAGTCGATTGCTTACCCTCAAAATTTAACAAAACAAGAAGAACATATCATCTGTCTGTGGTTCAGTAGAGGGGCACTCCTAAAGTTTAGGCGGCCACTGGACCCTAGTCTGTTTTCATTATTTAGTATGACTCGATAGGGCTATAATTTTAACAAAACGGTAATAAACACGCTGCTCAGCAATGAGACTACTGAAGAACTAACGCTTCTCATCCTAGCGGAGCCTCTATAAAGCAAAAAGACATCTGCCCTTAGCAAATTCGAGCAGATGTCTTCGTTTTTTTATCCCTTTTTGGCACAAGCTGGAGAGCTCTTTATGTATGTTGGTTGTTGCGCTAACGGGCAGGTTAGTTAGAAAAAGGAAAATACTAATAACCAACGAATACTTTAAATATCTTTTAAAGAACTTCGGAGGCAAGGGGATGCTATTATGGCAGAAATAATCAAAATTAGAGGAAGTATATTTATCGGCGGTATGCTCTATTTGCCTCTAATTCAAGATCCGTCTACAGGCATGATCTATGAATATCAGGCAGATGCCAGGGAATTCACCCCATATGCGGTAAACACCGGGCGTTGCCGTGTGGAGCAGGAAGTCGTCATCGACTTCGTAAAGCAACGAATTACTACTTTTGCCAATACGGGTGTCACGGTGCTCAAATTGACAGCTCCAGACGGTTCCGTCGAATACAAACAAGGAAAATCGTCTACAGACGGTATTCGAGTTGAAGATGAAGTGTGGAACGGGGATACGGCATCATTAACCATGCGAGCGAGTGCAAGCAATCCGCTTCGTCCTGATGCGCCGACGGTAGACTACTCTCTGCAGATTACCGCGCGTAAGGATGGCACCGTGCAGGTGAAGGGCAGCCATGACGGGTTCCCTTGCTTCGAGTTCTATAAACAATTGGATTTTGGGGATTTTCAACTACTGTACGCCCATGACTTTCGGAAGACGGGCGATACGCCAGCTGCAATGGCTGGGGATATGGAATATCATTTTGAAGCATGAGAATCAGAGACTTTCGTCTCCAAATTGATCGGATTATCAAAAGTAAGAGTGCTGGTCTCAACGCTAACGGATACGATAACTTATTAAATAACTAAAACGCGGCTGCCGGCATGATCGGCAGCCACGTTGTGCTAACGGGCAGGTTAGTTAAAGATCATACTCGGTGAACCGTACCACAAGTAACGGCAAGTTTTTTGGAGAATCAAATGTGCTTTAGCAGGGGAAATATGGATATTAATCGAAATGTTATTTTATGCCTTTTTATACGATTCAGAAACCGAAAGGAGAAACGAAATGAGCGAACTAGGCGTTAAAGATAACACGTGTAGAGTGGTCAAAAGAGGATTCTCAGCAGTTGGAACAAGGCATGAAGCGAAGTATTCAGAATACCCAACCGTAATTCCGCAATCATTTGACTCTTTAATAAGTCGTATGGAGGAAATCCAAAATCGAACTGGTGAAAAATTGGCTCTATACGAACCAGGTAATTATGCACCCGATAACCTTGGAACCTACTATACAACCGCTCAAGTCACAGAGATTGGTTCTATTCCACAAGGAATGGTAAGCCAGACCACTCCTGTGTGCACTTATGCTGTCTATACTCACAAAGGTGAGATTTGGAAAATAGGTGATGCTTATGGTTCTCTTAACCGTTGGATTGATGAGAATGGCTACAAACATAGTAAAGGTTGGGTAGTGGAGTTGATGGACGAAAGATTTAATCCGAC
>NZ_MSZX01000037.1 GCF_002021565.1 Paenibacillus selenitireducens
STRCSSATNDATACTNTRYCHNAGCDTAATCGAAATGTTATTTTATGCCTTTTTATACGATTCAGAAACCGAAAGGAGAAACGAAATGAGCGAACTAGGCGTTAAAGATAACACGTGTAGAGTGGTCAAAAGAGGATTCTCAGCAGTTGGAACAAGGCATGAAGCGAAGTATTCAGAATACCCAACCGTAATTCCGCAATCATTTGACTCTTTAATAAGTCGTATGGAGGAAATCCAAAATCGAACTGGTGAAAAATTGGCTCTATACGAACCAGGTAATTATGCACCCGATAACCTTGGAACCTACTATACAACCGCTCAAGTCACAGAGATTGGTTCTATTCCACAAGGAATGGTAAGCCAGACCACTCCTGTGTGCACTTATGCTGTCTATACTCACAAAGGTGAGATTTGGAAAATAGGTGATGCTTATGGTTCTCTTAACCGTTGGATTGATGAGAATGGCTACAAACATAGTAAAGGTTGGGTAGTGGAGTTGATGGACGAAAGATTTAATCCGACATCACCTGAAAGTGAGCTAGAGATTTATACGCCAATCGAAGAGAAATAGTCGATGAAAGAGGAGTGACCCTGCAAACCACCGTTTGTGGGTTCTACGTTCTGGCATGAATCTCAATACCTTTATTTATTCCGCTAACGGGACACTATACCGCAATAACCATTAGAAAAGGCAGCCAATATCGGCTGCCTTTTCCCCGCTAACGGGCAGGATTCCTTAATTAAATACGAAACAAATTTAGAAGATTTATCGTTTATTTAGATGGGGTATTTTTACAATTCGGAATATTCAGGGGGATATGGATATGTCAAAAAAGCCAGTGGGGGCAGCTGCGGTCATTATGGATTCAGAAGAGCGAATCCTTCTAGTAAAACATAACTACGGGAAATACAATTGGGAACTACCTGGTGGGCTATCTGAGCAAAATGAGTCTGCAGAGAATACCGTAAAGAGAGAAGTTCTTGAAGAGACGGGGCTTGAAGTTACTGTAGGGCGTTTAACTGGCGTGTATTATGAACCCGCTTACGACATGCATCACTTTGTTTTCGCTTGTAAGGTGGTCGACAATCATCAACCACAACCAGATGCGGAGGAAGTAACAGAATGTAAGTTTTTCAATGTGGACGATTTACCTAGTCCGATTAGTGATTTTACTATTTCACGTATAAAGGATGCTTCTAATACTGATAGTGATCATTTATTCCATACCATCGGACCAAGGCAGTGGTTTGAATAGTTTATGTTTTTACATAAATTGTTCAGATAGTGAGGAGCTGCCATAAGGACAGCTCCTCTTTAATGTTCATTGAAGTAAAGGGCAGGATAGTTCAATCGTTTCTCGAATATTTTATGAGTTGGATAATTTTGTGAACTTTGTGAATATAACGTTATCTGAAAGATACGCAAATCTTATATGTGAGGGTGATTCGTTTGAAGCAAGGACTCATTGTGTTGTTGAACGGAACTTCAAGTTCAGGGAAGACTAGTATTTCTATGGAACTGATAAATCAGAAAGAGATTCTTTTTTATCATTTATCAATTGATGATTTTTTTAATAATTACAATGAATTTATTAATAATAAATTTCCAGATGAACCTATAAGAGAAGTAGATGATCAAGTTGTCGCACAAATACTTGATGATTCCATAATCTCAGTGTACTATTCGACAATTAAATTGTTATCAGAAATGGGTTTTAATGTAATAGTAGATACCGTAATCGACAATGACAAGAGGTTTAATGTTTTTCTTGATCAATTTTTCGATCAGCCTACGTTATTTATAGGTGTAATATGCTCGAAAGAAGAACTCATAAGAAGAGAGCAAACAAGAGGAGATCGAAAGATTGGACTAGCAGCTTCACAGTTTAGCAAAGTATATTGCTTTGATGAATATGACCTCGAAGTAAATACTGAAGAGATGAATCCAATAGAATGTGCCGAAAAGATATTAAGTTTTATTAAGTCCAATAAGGAATACTCGGTATTTAAGAAATTAAGTAAAAGAAATGTTAGTGTTTCCTAGATGGCGTATCCAGATAAACCAGCTAATCAAAGTCAAGATTCAACAGATTTAAGATTTCAGAACTCCAAAGAATGCAGACTCAAATAAGCCTACTGCAAGAAGCGAGTTAATGGTAAAATATAACTATTAATATCCGTTATTTGCTCTGAAAGGGCGCGTCGTTACTCAAAATTCCGTAAATCATGCGCAAAAGCTTGTTTGAAGTCGCCACAATGGCAACTTTGGCAGGTTTGCCTTCAAGTCGTTTTTGCTGGTAATATTGCCATAGAATCGGATTTCGAGGGCCGTGGATTTGCTTTGAGATACCCCCAACTGTTGCTTGGTAGAGCGCTGTACGGAGATATGCAGAGCCCCGTTTTGAGATACGATTCTGGTTTGCTTTAAAGGTTCCTGACTCGTAAACAGATGAATCCAGCCCTGCAAAAGCGGTCAACTGTTTCACGGAAGGGAACCTTTTTATGTCCCCAATTTCAGCGTGAATCATTGCCGCAGTAATCGGCCCCACCCCAGGGATCGATCGTAGTAGGTGGTAGGCAGAAGATTCTTGAACTAAGGATTCCATTTGTTTTTCGAGTGCTGTAATTCCTTCTTGGTAAGCCTTGAATAACCCTATGAAATTCTGCATTGCAAATATATGCGCCTGAGATCCACACGGATCAGGAAGGCTACTCCGCGCAATTCCCAGAAGCTGCGCGTATTTATCTTCATTCCAAGTACGACCTCTTCGATTCAGCATAAGAATGGTTAATACGTCCTCTTTGTCCGCAGTCAGTAAAGCTGAGGGGGAAGGGAATTTAGTGAGAAGCTGAATGGATGAAGGGTTGAAAATGTTCTGAAAAGCCTTGTCATAGCCCGGAAAAGCCAAATCCAGAATGGAACGGAATTGCAGCTGAACTTCACCAAGAAGAGCTTTCCATTGGGCATGTTGGCGACAGAGAAACCGTAGTTCAGTGACCTTTTCATCCATTGGCATGATTGGCGTACCTTCCCCTAAATAGAATGCATTAGCAATTCGAATTGCATCAATAGGATCGGTCTTTACCTTACGAGTAGAGCGCTTTTTGAGCTCATGAGTCGTTAAGGGGTTTAACAAGAAAACGGGATACCCGTGCGAGAAAAAGAAAGAAGCAATAGGCTTCGAATAATTACCAGTCGCCTCCATAACGACAGTTGGTCGCAGCGTTGTAGATTCTTCAAGCTGAACAAGAACTGAAAGCAATGACGAAACATGATCAGGTGAATGGGAGAAAGAGAAGGGCTTTTTCACTTGTACGCCATAGGAAGTGAAGGCAGCGGCAACGCTCTTCCCCTTCGCAATATCGATACTTAAAACAGGTTGATTCATATGACCTCCTTGGATGACACTAGGACCCAAAACAAATGCTCTCCACAGGTTGGCACGGTGATACGGGCTCTAGGCCCAACCAGCTAAATCGGGGTATGAACATTGCTAGGGCTGAAACACTTTATGTGACGAGATCTAAGTCCCAACACCACATTCGTTCTTAACCCAGTGCTAATCTTTTAAGTATAAAAGAAAAGCTCATCCCCGATGAACTGGGATGAGCTTAATATACCAACACC
>NZ_MSZX01000038.1 GCF_002021565.1 Paenibacillus selenitireducens
STRCSSATNDATACTNTRYCHNAGCDAGTTGGTAGAGCACTCGACTGTTAATCGAGTTGTCACAGGTTCGAGTCCTGTTCGGGGAGCCACTTTTGCTCTCATAGCTCAGTAGGTAGAGTGCATCCATGGTAAGGATGAGGTCACCGGTTCGATCCCGGTTGAGAGCTCCATGTAGCACCTATGTACAAGCATCATTGCAGTAAGGCCCGTTGGTCAAGGGGTTAAGACACCTCCCTTTCACGGAGGTAACAGGGGTTCGAATCCCCTACGGGTCACCATTAGTATTTTTTCGGAGGCTTAGCTCAGCTGGGAGNAGCTGGGAGAGCATCTGCCTTACAAGCAGAGGGTCAGCGGTTCGATCCCGTTAGCCTCCACCACATATGCCGTTGTAGCTCAACTGGTAGAGCAACTGACTTGTAATCAGTAGGTTGGGGGTTCAAGTCCTCTCGACGGCACCATTTGACTAATGGGGATTAGCCAAGCGGTAAGGCAACGGACTTTGACTCCGTCATGCATAGGTTCAAATCCTATATCCCCAGCCATTTTTAGTAAGAGCCATTAGCTCAGTTGGTAGAGCACCTGACTTTTAATCAGGGTGTCGAAGGTTCGAGTCCTTCATGGCTCACCAGTTTTATCTCATGTGCGCGTATGGCGGAATTGGCAGACGCACTAGACTTAGGATCTAGCGGGCGACCGTGGGGGTTCAAGTCCCTCTACGCGCACCATACTTACAACATCGAAATCCTGAAGATCATTAGATCTGACAGGATTTTTTGCTTTTTGTACTGTTATGCTTTTATAACAAACCTCATCAAATCATTGCTATTGATCATTCTGGTAAATCGCCCATTTTCACATGAAAAACGATATGAGATCTATTTTTTGGCTTCATTTATTCATAAATATAACATTTATATAGTTTATCATTTAGGACATGAATATATAGAGCAGGCTAGAAGAATTCTCCTCTCGCCACAACTAAAGAATTTTTTTATAGGTAAAAATGATAGAATAGTAGGAGAACAATGCCATACGTATCGGAAGGTGAGTGAGTTCATGGAAGACATAACACGGATCATTCTCGATGTTGATGGAGGGATTGACGGTGCACTGGGTGTGTTATTCGCGTTAAAATCGAATAAAGCAAAGCTAGAAGGTGTAACGACCGGTTTTGGTCATGTGACGGCAGAACAGGCGACGATGAATATGATGCAGGTTTTGGAGTTTCATCGTGCAGGGATGGATACGTCTGTATTCATGGGGGCGTTGAAGCCACTTTTTAGAGAGTGGGAACGTAAGACAACAGATATTCAGGGAACGAATGGAATGGCAGATTACATTCTGCCTGCAACAAAGAGCGTGATGCATCAGGAACATGCAGCCGATTTTATGGTTCGTATTGTGCGAGAAAATCCAGGTCGAATCACGATTGTCACGGCAGGGAGTCTCACGAATGTCGCCATAGCGTTATCTAAAGATCCTGATTTTGTATCACAGGTAAAGCGATTGGTGATCGCGGGAGGCGCATTACAGGTTCCAGGTAACGTCACGCCAGTGGCAGAGAAGAATATTTATTATGATCCAGAGGCAGCACATCGTGTTTTTGAATCAGGTATTCCCATTACGATGGTGGGTCTCGATGTGTCGATGCAGGTAATGCTAACTGAGGCTCATTTAACAGAACTGAGTAAGCTTGGTCGCGCGGTTGCTTGCCCATTGAAAAATCCTGAAGGCGCAGTACTGCAAAAACGTATGATGAAGTTTATTGAACATGTTGGTAACTATCTCCTAACTGCATACCGACAGGAGTTAGACCTATTAGGGATACCATTACAGGCTCCACTTGCTGTCGCGGCAGCTTTAGACTCAAGTCTAGTAGATATACGTCAGGAATATATACAGATCGAAACGAAGGGAACGTTGTCAGCTGGAGCGACATTAGCCGATTTACGTCGTCGAACGCCAAAGCGAATCAACACAGATGTATGTGTCAGCGTGGATGTTGAACGTTTTATACAGCAATTTATCGAAGTGTTTAGCTCTATAGAGGGGGAGGAAGTATAGTGATGCAGGAACGGCAGAAAATAATTCTAGATGTAGATACGGGCATTGATGATGCGTTAGCCATGACATATGCTATCCGTTCTCCTGAGCTAGCAGTACTTGGGATTACAACATGTTTCGGCAATGTTACGGTACATGAAGCTGCGAGGAATTCTCTGCTCGTTTTAGAACAATTAGATGCTGAGCATATTCCTGTTTTTTTGGGAGCGAATCAACCATTATTTAGACCGTCGCTAAAAGCCAAGGCGGTGTCTATTCATGGGGAGGATGGTCTAGGTGATACGGGGTTATCGGAGCCTCTAGGGAGCCCAGCAAGTCAGTCTGCAGCCTCATTTATTGTCGAACAAGCTAGGAAATATCCGCATGAAGTTACTGTAGTTGCTGTAGGGGCGATGACGAATTTAGCTCTGGCTATCATGCAAGACCCGGAAGCTATGTATTTATTGAAGCGCGTAGTAATCATGGGGGGCGCAGTGACTGTACCGGGAAACGTCACGCCGCAAGCTGAAGCCAACATGTATGCGGACCCTGAGGCCGCTGAGTTTCTTTTTAGATCAGGGATACCGGTCACCATGGTTGGATTGGATGTCACGCTGCAGACCCTTCTCCCTAGGGCAGAGATTGCAAAATGGAGAGAACAGGGGACGAAATTAGGACAATTCCTTGCGAATATCACAGAATTCTACATTAACGCCTATTCACAGTTCTACCCAGGCATTCGCGGATGTGCTCTACATGACCCCTTAGCAATAGGCGTCGTCATAGATACTACCTTTGTCAAAACACAGCCGTTGCATGTTCAAGTGGATTGTGAGGGACTTTATTCTGTTGGACGAACCATAGCAGATCGGCGTTCTAAGCCGGATCATTCTCCGAATGTTGATGTGTGCTTAGAAGTAGATGCGGATCGTTTCTTGGCTCATTTTCTCGAGCGAGTGGCACGCTGATCTGATGATTCAACATATGTTAAGAAAGCACAGGTCATTAGATCTGTGTTTTTTAATGTCTTATAAATTGGAAGAGGAAAAAGTGAGTGATATTTCTATAGAATCAAGGGTGTGGGAACGTCAAAAATGATGAGTTTTTCTTGATAATATGACGAGAATTAAAATTTTTCGAAAAAAACACTTGCAATCGGTTTTGATTTTTGATATATTATTACTTGTCGCTGATGAGACACGGCAACGAAGTGAAACACAATTCGTGTTGCGTCAACAGCAAAAAATGCATTACATATGCGGACGTGGCTCAGCGGTAGAGCATCGCCTTGCCAAGGCGAGGGTCGCGGGTTCGATT
>NZ_MSZX01000039.1 GCF_002021565.1 Paenibacillus selenitireducens
STRCSSATNDATACTNTRYCHNAGCDTAGGATAAGCCCTCGACCGATTAGTATTGGTCAGCTCCACACATTGCTGCGCTTCCACCTCCAACCTATCAACCTCGTCGTCTTCAAGGGGTCTTACTAATTGGGAAATCTCATCTTGAGGGGGGCTTCACGCTTAGATGCTTTCAGCGCTTATCCCGTCCATACTTGGCTACCCAGCGGTGCTCCTGGCGGAACAACTGGTACACCAGCGGTATGTCCATCCCGGTCCTCTCGTACTAAGGACAGCTCCTCTCAAATTTCCTACGCCCACGACAGATAGGGACCGAACTGTCTCACGACGTTCTGAACCCAGCTCGCGTACCGCTTTAATGGGCGAACAGCCCAACCCTTGGGACCTACTTCAGCCCCAGGATGCGATGAGCCGACATCGAGGTGCCAAACCTCCCCGTCGATGTGGACTCTTGGGGGAGATAAGCCTGTTATCCCCAGGGTAGCTTTTATCCGTTGAGCGATGGCCCTTCCATGCGGTACCACCGGATCACTAAGCCCGACTTTCGTCCCTGCTCGACCTGTATGTCTCGCAGTCAAGCTCCCTTATGCCTTTGCACTCTTCGAATGATTTCCAACCATTCTGAGGGAACCTTGGGGCGCCTCCGTTACTCTTTAGGAGGCGACCGCCCCAGTCAAACTGCCCACCTGACACTGTCCCCGAACCGGGTTACGGTCCTAGGTTAGAACTCCGATACGATCAGGGTGGTATCCCAACGTCGCCTCCACACAAGCTGGCGCTCATGCTTCAAAGGCTCCCACCTATCCTGTACAGATCGTACCAAAGTCCAATATCAAGCTGCAGTAAAGCTCCATGGGGTCTTTCCGTCTTGTCGCGGGTAACCTGCATCTTCACAGGTATTAAAATTTCACCGGATCTCTCGTTGAGACAGCGCCCAAGTCGTTACGCCATTCGTGCGGGTCAGAATTTACCTGACAAGGAATTTCGCTACCTTAGGACCGTTATAGTTACGGCCGCCGTTTACTGGGGCTTCGGTTCATAGCTTCGGGTTACCCCTAACCACTCCCCTTAACCTTCCAGCACCGGGCAGGCGTCAGCCCGTATACTTCGCCTTACGGCTTCGCACAGACCTGTGTTTTTGCTAAACAGTCGCTTGGGCCTTTTCACTGCGGCCCCCTCGTGCTATTCACACTACCGGGGCACCCCTTCTCCCGAAGTTACGGGGTCATTTTGCCGAGTTCCTTAACGAGAGTTCTTCCGCGCGCCTTAGAATTCTCTTCTCGCCTACCTGTGTCGGTTTGCGGTACGGGCACCATCACCTGGCTAGAGGCTTTTCTTGGCAGTGTGAAATCATGACCTTCGGTACTGCAATTTTCCCTCCCCATCACAGCCTAGCCTTATCGATGTGCGGATTTGCCTACACATCAGCCTCACTGCTTGGACAGACATCCATCAGTCTGCGTCACTATCCTACTGCGTCACCCCATTGCTCATAACGGCTTACGGTGGTACAGGAATTTCAACCTGTTGTCCTTCGACTACGCCTTTCGGCCTCGCCTTAGGTCCCGACTTACCCTGAGCGGACGAACCTTCCTCAGGAACCCTTAGGCTTTCGGCGGACATGATTCTCACATGTCTTTTCGTTACTCATACCGGCATTCTCACTTGTATGCTGTCCAGCGCTCCTTACGGTACACCTTCAACCTACATACAACGCTCCCCTACCCCTGATACATACGTATCAAGCCATAGCTTCGGTGGTGTGTTTAGCCCCGTTACATTTTCGGCGCAGAGTCACTCGACCAGTGAGCTATTACGCACTCTTTAAATGATGGCTGCTTCTAAGCCAACATCCTGGTTGTCTTTGCAACTCCACATCCTTTCCCACTTAACACACACTTGGGGACCTTAGCTGATGGTCTGGGCTGTTTCCCTTTTGACAATGGATCTTAGCACTCACTGTCTGACTCCCGGTTATAAGTCTATGGCATTCGGAGTTTGACTGAGCTTGGTAACCCTTGGCGGGCCCCGCACCCAATCAGTGCTCTACCTCCACGACTCTTAACACCGAGGCTAGCCCTAAAGCTATTTCGGGGAGAACCAGCTATCTCCGAGTTCGATTGGAATTTCTCCGCTACCCCCACCTCATCCCCGCATTTTTCAACATGCGTGGGTTCGGGCCTCCAGTGCGTGTTACCGCACCTTCACCCTGGACAGGGGTAGATCACACGGTTTCGGGTCTACGTCCACGTACTAAGTCGCCCTATTCAGACTCGCTTTCGCTGCGGCTACGGCTCTTCACCTTAACCTTGCACGGGAACGTAACTCGCCGGTTCATTCTACAAAAGGCACGCCATCACCCATAGATCGGGCTCTGACTTCTTGTAAGCACACGGTTTCAGGTTCTATTTCACTCCCCTCCCGGGGTGCTTTTCACCTTTCCCTCACGGTACTGCTTCACTATCGGTCGCTAGGTAGTATTTAGCCTTACCAGATGGTCCTGGCGGATTCATACGGGATTTCACGTGCCCCGCACTACTCGGGATCCGTCTCGGAGAGAACAGACTTTCAATTACAGGGCTTTTACCTTCTATGGCGGGCCTTTCCAGACCTCTTCGTTTAATCGGTTCCTTTGTAACTCCATGTGAGACGTCCCACAACCCCAACCAGCAAGCTGATTGGTTTAGGCTATTCCGCTTTCGCTCGCCGCTACTGACGGAATCACTTTTGTTTTCTCTTCCTGAGGGTACTTAGATGTTTCAGTTCCCCTCGTCTGTCTCTTCACACCCTATGTATTCAGATGTGAGTGACTGGCTATTACACCAGCCGGGTTTCCCCATTCGGACATCCCCGGATCAAAGCTTGCTTACAGCTCCCCGAAGCATTTCGTTGTTCGCCACGTCCTTCGTCGACTCCTAGCGCCTAGGCATCCTCCGTGTGCTCTTAGTAGCTTAACCATTGATGATACAATCATCTTTGACTACCAATTTATTGATTCTTGTTTACACAAGATCAGCTAAAAGGATATTTCTAATTCGCAATTGTTTGTTTCGTTTATCTAGTTTTCAAGGATCAAATGGTATTACTTTTATGGTGGAGCCAAGCGGGATCGAACCGCTGACCTCCTGCTTGCAAGGCAGGCGCTCTCCCAGCTGAGCTATGGCCCCATAATTTACCCCAAAAAGTGAACTTTATTCTCCGAGGCCTATTCCGATTACTTTTCGGGGACCCCAGTCACTTCTTGAAAATATAAAATTTGAATGGTGGGCCCTAGTGGACTCGAACCACCGACCTCACCCTTATCAGGGGTGCGCTCTAACCA
>NZ_MSZX01000004.1 GCF_002021565.1 Paenibacillus selenitireducens
STRCSSATNDATACTNTRYCHNAGCDTGCAACTAGAATAAAAAGTGGACACGACGTTAAGGAACAAAAGATAATAAACTTAACGAAAGAAGAGGTGTCCAATTGTGGGGGAACAACGGCAAAGGTATAACGAAGAATTTAAAATGCAAACAGTGAAATACATTCAAGAGCAAACGAAGTCTCTATCCGAAATATGTGATGAACTTAGCATTCCGAAAAGCACCGTACACCAATGGATCGCGCAATATCGGCAATTCGATCAGGAAGCGGTCAATCATCCGGAGAAGATTAAACAACTCGAGCAAGTGCTAAAGAACAATGAGGAGGAGAACCGCCGTAAAGAGCGTGAAATTAATGAATTAAAAGAAGAGTTAGCCATTCTAAAAAAGGCGCTGCACATCTTCAGCAAAGAAAAGAACTAAGATTTCAATTTATTGAAGATCATCTCTCCGAGTTTCGCGTGGAGAAGATGTGCAGCGTACTACGCGTATCCAGGAGTGGTTATTACAAATGGCGTACGGCAGCGCCTTCTGAGCAGCTCCAACGAAAGGAGAAGCTCAAAAAGCGTATTATTTGGCACTTCCATGACTCCGAAGAACGCTATGGAAGCCCAAGAATTCATCGGGATCTTAAGAAGGAAGGCTGGACCGTATCGGAACGAACGGTTGGCCTCATTATGCGCGAAGAAGGGCTTCGTTCCTGTATGTCACGTAAATTCAGAATAAGCACGACAGATTCCAAACACGAACTACCTATCGCACCCAATGAGCTGCAACAAGATTTTTCAGCAACTAAGCCGAATGAAAAATGGGTGGCGGACATCACTTACATTCCTTGTCGCCAAGGAAAGCTGTATCTAGCCAGTATCTTGGATCTGTACACGAAACAGATCGTAGGATGGAAATTGGGCGACTATATGACAACAGATTTGGTTTTGGATGCGCTGAAGCAAGCCCATACAGCGAAAAGACCGGGAAAGGGACTAATCCACCACTCTGATCGCGGTTCGCAGTATGCGTCAAAAGATTACCGTGAACAACTTAAAAAGTACGATATGAAACCCAGTATGAGTCGGAAAGGAAACTGCTACGATAACGCTTGTATTGAGGCGTTTCACAGCATTTTGAAGCGCGAGTTGATCTACTGCAAACCAAAGTTTAAAACCAAGCAAGAAGCGCAAGAGAAACTATATCGATACTTAGAATTCTTTTATAACCGGAAACGCTCCAATAGCACGCTGGGATACATGTCGCCGGTTCGCTTCGAGCAGCTCTATTATGAGCGAAATTCAGCTTAATTTTGTGTCCACTTTATTGACAGAAGAGCAGAAAGGCCGTTATTTACGCTTATTTAAGCGGAGTTAGGTATGTTTTGTGGAAATAACGGCTTCTCAGTCCGTAACGATTGCAAAACGGGGTCGATTGTAGCAAATAGAGGCTTCTCAGTCCGTAATATGTTCTGCCCGGGGCTTTGTCTCGTACGAATCACTATCGATTAACGGTGATTAGCTAGTCAAGCACTTATTTTGGATTGGAGCCCCAAATAATAATTGAATATGTGTTTATTACCGGAGGAGCCTGTCAACAAGGCTCCTTTTTGTCTTTTTATGCGTGGTGAATTCTAGTAAGGTCGATATAATGAGGTTCGGATAGGGGGAGGATCATGAGTTGGATTGCAGTACAGTCTTATTACAAGGTGGAGAGGAACGTAACTGGCTTAGAACAAACCATCATGAAACAGGAGAGATGGATCTATTTATATCAAGAGAAGATTGTGACGAAGTATCGCGAGTTTCCTATTCAGGAGGTCTTTGATATGTCTTATCGGTCCATGGGAGGGAACGGAGGGATACTTTATTTGCATACACGGCAAGGTGTATTTTCGTATATGGTTTCGGAAGATCCTCGACCTTTTATGGAAGCATATAAGCTTCTTATCGAATAATCACTTCATCATAAACAAGCGTTATAGATCAAGCATCATCACATTTAGGTAAAAATATGACTTGTTTTGGTCAGAATTCCAACTTGGAAAAAAATTCGGTTGCTCTATAATAGAAGCGATATCTATTGGAACGCGAACGTATTTACCGATCAGGAGGGGAGAATGTGAGTAGTAGAAGCCTCAAGTTCATGGAACAACGACCAGCACGAGTGTGGACAGAAGCATTTCCCGTGGGCAATGGCCGATTAGGCGGGATGGTGTTCGGGGGAATTCAAACTGAAAGAATTCAGCTGAATGAAGATTCGGTCTGGTATGGCGGCCCGGTAGAGAATGACTTTTCCAACGCCGCGAACAAGCTCGGGGAAATCAGAACCTTGCTTCAGGAAGGAAAAGTGCAGGAAGCGGAGCGTATGGCGTTATTGAACATGTCAAATGCGCCTCATTATTTCGGCCCTTATCAGCCGCTAGGGGAGCTGCATTTGAACATCACTGGCGAAGAGAACGTCTCCGATTACCGCCGCGAGCTTGATTTGGAGCGTGGGATAACGTCTGTTGAGTACCGATCCGGTAACACGAGATATCGGCGAGAGGTATTTTCAAGCGCGGTAGATCAGGTTCTAATCATTCGATTGACGGCTTCGGAGCCCGCATCCATTTCGCTAACGGCCCGGTTGAGTCGACGTCCTTTCGAAGGAACGATTCGTAGTGAATCTAGCAACATGCTGACCATGCAGGGCCAATGCGGGCCGGATGGGGTTCATTATGCTGCGACATTATGTGCGGTTGCCAAGGGAGGAGAAACGGAGAGGGTTGGCAATTATATTGAAATTCGCCAAGCAGATACCGTTACGCTGATCCTAGCGGCACAAACCTCTTTTCGGTGCAGTGACCCATATATAGAGGCGATGAAGGAAGCCGAGCGGGCAGCCGCTCAACATTATGAGATTCTAGAAGCTACACATATCAAGGATTACAACCTATTGTTCGGCCGCGTCTCCTTAGAGCTTGCTGACGAGGACCAAGCACAGCATACAGAATGGTCTACGTCAGATCGGCTGCGCCGCTACCAACAGGGGGATTCAGATCCTTCGCTGGAAGTGTTGTTTTATCAATATGGACGCTATTTGCTCCTATCGAGCTCTCGCCCTGGAAGTCTGCCGGCGAATTTGCAAGGCATATGGAATGATAGCTTCATGCCGCCGTGGGAGTCAGATTTCCATCTCAACATCAATCTTCAGATGAATTATTGGATCACAGAAGCAGGGAATTTACCGGAATGTCATGAACCTTTGTTTGATTTGGTGGACAGAATGGTTATTCAAGGACGCAAAACGGCAAGGAGATTATATGGCGCCAGGGGTTTTGTAGCTCATTCCGTGACAAATATCTGGGCAGAAACGGGGATTTTCAGCACATGGGTACCTGCCATGTTCTGGCCGACGGGGGGCGCCTGGCTGGCGCTCCATCTATGGGAGCATTATCGGTATTCGCTATCGGAATCCTTCCTGCGAGATCGTGCCTATCCGATTTTAAAAGAAGCATGCCTCTTCTTCGAGGACTACTTGGTCGATAATGGCCAGGGAGCACTGGTCACAGGACCATCCGTATCTCCCGAGAACAGCTATGTGACGAAGGAAGGTCAACGTGGGGCATTAAGCATGGGACCGTCCATGGATTCGCAAATCGTGTATGCCTTATTCACTGCAAGCATCGAGGCCGCTCGCCTTCTGGATCTGGATCATCCGCAACAGGAAGATTGGAAGAAAATCCGTGAGAGACTTCCGCAGCCTCAGATCGGTCGGCAGGGTCAGATCATGGAATGGTCTGAAGATTACGAGGAAGTTGAGCTTGGGCACCGTCACATTTCGCATTTATTTGCACTGCATCCGGGGGAGCAAATCATCCCACATCGGATGCCAGCTTTAGGAACGGCAGCACGGCGTACCCTCGAACGGAGATTGGCACACGGTGGGGGGCATACGGGATGGAGCCAGGCTTGGATTTCGAATTTCTGGGCTAGGTTAGAGGACGGAGACTCTTCGTATAGAAGCCTTCAGGAGCTATTGCGCAAAGCAGTGCATCCGAATTTATTCGGTGATCATCCACCATTTCAGATTGATGCGAATTTTGGTGGAGCGGCTGCGATCCAAGAGATGCTGTTGCAATCCCATGGGGGAGAAATTCGGCTGCTGCCAGCACTGCCTGCTGCATGGGCTTCGGGCCGTGTAAAAGGGCTTCGAGCCAGAGGCGGATTCGTCGTGGATATCGAATGGTCGCATGGACAGCTGGAGAAGGCAAGGATACGCAGCGAAGCAGAGGGGAGATGTGTGATATATAGCGAGGTCCCCATAGAGATTCGAGGCGCTGAAGACGATCCGATATCTGTAGATTCGCTGGAAGGTACATATGTCTTTCATAGCTCACCCGGAGAAATTTACAACATCACGTTGGTATAAGCGTTTTTTAGCAGCTCCATCTTAAATCCCGATTTCCTAAAGGATACTCAACGTCAAGCCCATGACGAAGAGTATCCTTTTTCGATCGTAGATAATCCATGCGGCCAAAAAGTCAAAATAGTGCACAATCCAAGCATAATTTTAACCTATAAGATTGAGTTCTCTGGCTTATCATGGAAAACAGCAAATGATTTCTTAGAAATCGAAGGGAGCTTGAACACATGTTTAAAGACGCCATACGTGACGCGATAGCCAAGACATTAGCGAATATAGATACATTCGGAGAACAATTCCCGCATGTCAGCCGACATGGGAAGTATGAATTGATAGAGAATAACGATTGGACGAACGGATTCTGGACGGGAATGCAGTGGCTCTGCTATGAATATACCCAAGACGAGCGGTTTCGCCAGGCGGCAGTGAAGTCCGTTGCAAGCTTCGAAGAACGTCTACGGCAGCATGTCGTACTCGATCACCATGATATCGGATTCTTGTATTCCTTGTCCTCGAAGGCACAGTGGATCGTGGAAAAGGATGAGCATGCACGGCAATTAACCCTTCAGGCAGCTGATGTGCTGATGAAGCGTTGGCGTGAACCCGGTGGTTATATTCAAGCCTGGGGCCAGAAGGACGATCCCAAAGAAGGCGGGCGGATCATTATCGATTGCCTGCTGAACCTTCCGTTATTATACTGGGCAAGCGAACAGACGGGTGACGCTGCTTACCGAGAGGTCGCCATTACGCAAGCTGAGAAATCTAGACGGTATCTTGTTCGAGGCGATGACAGCTCGTACCATACGTTTTTCTTCAATACGGCAACGGGGGAACCGATCGGCGGTGCGACACATCAAGGCTATACGAACGGATCGACCTGGACGAGAGGACAGGCTTGGGGCATTTATGGATTCGCATTATCTTACCGGTATACGAAAAACGAGTTATTTTTAGCGACTTCTAAGCGTTTAGCGAAATATTTTCTCGCGCATTTGCCAGAGGACAACGTGGCGTACTGGGACTTTCATGCGCCTGTCACAGCAGATACGTATCGGGATAGCTCGGCCTCTGCGATTGCGGCTGCAGGCCTCGTGGAGCTCCTATCCCACTTGGATGAACAGGACCCGGATCGCGCCTATTTTCAGGACATGTTGTTAAAATCGATGACATCTCTAGTTCAGCATTATGCGACCCTCGGGGAAGCTGAAGCCGAAGGATTGTTGAAGCATGGCTCATATTACGTACATGGGGGCTTATCGCCCGATGATTATATGATTTGGGGAGATTATTTCTATCTGGAAGCGCTGATGAGGCTGGACAATGGCATCACAGGATATTGGTACGAACGATCCTAGCAAATCATCATGATGCTCCAGCGATTATTATAAAAACGGTTACAGCAAAGTAGACGAACCTGATACAATAATAGTAAAAAAGGGTCGAAAGAGGCGCGGGTCAGCATGTTTAAGTTTACGTTCTACCGAAGAATACAAATCTCGTTTCTCGTGTTTATTATCCTTCCGATTCTCACAGTCTCAGTCATTTCGTATGTTCTGATTAAAGAGTCGATGGTAGAGAAGATTCAATTAAGCAACGATAATTTTTTGAAAGTTATGATCGATGAGATAGGGAAGACGATTGATGATGTGACATTTTCGTCCCATTTTATCGTGAATGATACAAGCTTTCGCACCTATTTGCGAAATTTTGCGGACGCAGAGCGAATCCGTACCTTTGAAGATTACACGAATTTCACTCAGATTAAAGGGGTGTTCTCGCTCATCACCTCGAAGCCATTGAATAGTAACATCCGGATGTTTCTCGTCAATCGGCAGCATTTCATCATCTCATCGAATGAAGAAGATGATCTGAAGCTGATTCATCAAAACTTAGATGGCCTCCTGTCCCAAGTCGAATTAGATAAGCCGGATAACCTTCAGTGGCTGGGCATGGTGAGGGATTCATCGAACCGGAACGGAACCTATTACATGGCCAGAGTCATCTATGATCAGCATGAAAAGCAGTTCCTATCCGTGCTCATTATCGGAATTGCGGAATCGTATTTCGAAAAGCTGCTGGAACCGGTCGAGTTTGGAAAAGTCGCGTTGTTCGACAAAGCGGGAAACCGGATCGCGGGCAATACGGAGCTTTCATGGAACGAAAATGCAAAGAAGGGGTCGACCTTGCGTTCCGAAGTCACCTTGGACAAGACGAATTGGACACTGGTTTATGAAGCCAATAAAGAATCGTTTACGGGCCAAATTTCAAGAACCTTTTATACCGGTATGGGGGGCGTCATCTTTTTCTGTATTATTTTCTCGATCACCTCGATCTTTATAGCCAAAAGGTTACACAACCCGATTCAAAAATTACAGCGCGTCGTTCGGCAATTCGGGAGCGGGAACTTGGATGCCAGGCTTGAAGTCAAAGGGAAGGATGATATTGCGGAGTTGAGCCAGACATTAAATACGATGCTCGATCAGCTTCAACATCTCATTTATGATATCGAGCAAGAACAGGAACAGAAACGTGTGATGGAGCTTGATGCATTGTTCATGCAGATTCGACCTCATTTCCTGATCAATACCTTGAATTCGATCAAATGCAGTCTGATCTTGCAGAAGGACCAGCTGCACAGCGGAATCATTGATTCCTTAATGAGTTTGCTGCGGGCATATCTGAAAGTGAATGAACCTACGACCTTGCAGGAAGAGTGCAGATTGCTGAAGCATTACATGGATATCATGAAGGTCCGCAATGAAATTCCCGTAGAGCTGAAGGTCGATCTGGAACCGGGGTTGGACCAGCTTGTTATTCCGAAGCTGCTGCTGCAGCCTTTAATTGAGAATGCGATTGTCCATGGGTTCATCGATCATGACGATGCCGGAATTTCAGTATACGGAAGAAGAGAAGAGAGCGATATTATTATTGAAATTGAGGATAACGGGAGCGGGATGGAGGAAGCAGCGCGAATCGCGTTGAACGATCATTTACAATCCAGTGATTCTGAACAGGATGCTTCATACCAAAGGGTAGGATTGATAAATGTGGTCCAGCGAATGAGGTTATCCTTTGGCTCAACGGCTAGTCTAGTACTTTGTCCGAATGAAATGGGCGGGGTAACCGCTGTTCTTCGTTTTCCAGATCCAGATCATCATGTTTTTCTTACCGGGAGGACTGCGCTATGATGCACAAAGTAATGTTAATTGATGATGATGTCCCGATGCTTAAAGTACTGCAGCAGATGATTGAGTGGGATTCCCTGAACTTGCATGTCGTTGGTTCCACCTATTCGAGCACGAAGGCAATGCAGATGTTCCAAGAAACTTCGCCGGATATTGTTATAACGGACATCGGCATTCCGCAAAAAAGCGGGATCGAGCTGGCGACGATATTCCGGCAGCAGAAGCCGGATACGCGGGTCATTTTTCTGACCTGTCATGAGGATTTTCATTATGCGCAGCAAGCCGTGAAGTTGAATGCGGATGATTACCTGCTTAAGGATAAATTAACGGCAGAGCAGCTGGAGCAAAGCTTGGTGAAATCGATTCGTTTGCTGAAATCGAAACCCATGGCGATTGAGCAGGAAGTGTCGAATTATAATCGAGAGCTGTTCAAGCAAGGATTGCTTCAGAAAGCGATGAGCGGAGCACATGCGAAATCGACAGTAGGTTATGCAGCTCAGTTAGGTATTTCATGGGATTATCCATGGTTTATGCTAGGTCTTGTCCATATTCAATATTCATCATATGCGACGCATTATACAAAGAGCAACCTTCCGTTGATCTATTACGCCATCTACAATATTGCGATCGAAGTATCCGCATTTTACGAAGGAATAACGCCTTTTGTGGAGCAAGGCCATCTCGTTATTCTCTATAATTATCGTCTGGATCTGGCGCATAATGCCTCGTCCCGCATGCAAAGTTACATGCAGGAGTTGTGTTATAAATGTTGCGAGTTTCTAAAACTGCAGGTTAGTCTGCTAGTCATGCCGGATAAATTGGAGCTTGGAACGTTAGGATCTGCGTACCATCAGCTCGTTCAAGAGAAGAAAGAGTTTTATAAGGCTAAGGATCTCAAGGTAATCGATCGGAATGATTTACAGCAGCACGTCTTCTTCCCGATGCCTCAAGGGTTTCTAGATCCTTATAAATCGGATCTGGAACGCGCGATCTTAAAGAATGACCAAGAAGTGATGAAGAGTATCGTGTCGCGTATAGAAATGACGGCTGAAGAGTCGAGAATTGAGCCTGTTGAATTGGTCCGTGAGTTATCGATGACGCTGCGGAGTATGGAGTTGATGTTCTCAAGATGGAAGTCCAATGAAGAGATCTATGTCTACCTTTCGTCCGCAAGATCATTAAAGGATGTTATGACGTTGGTCCTCAGGAAACTGGAGCATATTGCGCAATATCGCCAGCAAGGATCAGGTCCTGTAATTAAGGAACCGAAGCTGCAAGTGATTCAACAATATATTGATCAGCATTTATCGGATAATATCACGTCTATTGATATCGCCCGTTATTTATATCTGAATTCAAGTTACTTCTCACGCTATTTTAAGCGCTTGACAGGGATTAACTTTACGGATTACGTTCATCAATACAAGATGAAAATTGCAACTAACATGTTGAAATCATCCAGCCAATCCCTAGAGTCGCTCGCCATGGGACTAGGATACTCCGACAGAACATATTTCTCCAAAGTGTTCAAGAAATATGTCGGTACGACACCGAGTGAATACAAAACAAGAAACGCCACCCATCGGTCAATAAAATAATAGCGCACATACGCGCGACGCAATAACCTGCCCCCCATGTTCATGATCGGGCAGGTTATTTTTTTATCCCGTTTGATCGTCAAGAAAAGTCAAAATATTGCTCGTACCTAGTCATAATCCATCGCTCTATAATCCGCTATTTTCATTATGATTAGAATTAACTTAATGATGTTGAGGTGATTGGTATGGAAGCTGCGAAACGAGCGATGACGCCGGATGGTCTGCAGAAGCGCAAGAAGTTTTGGACGCCAAGACGGAAAGAAGCTTTGATTGGCTGGTTGTTCCTTGCCCCTGAGATTGTGGGGATGCTGTTGTTAAATGTATTTGCACTGGGGTTTTCTCTATATTTAAGTTTTACTTCGTGGGATTTATTATCAGGCATATCGGGGATTAAATTTACCGGATTGGATAATTACATCCACATGTTCCAAGATCCAACGATCATCCGGGCATTGAAAAACAATCTGATTTATACGGTGTTGACGGTACCTGTGCCGATCGCCATTGCACTTGTATTGGCCGTACTGATTCATAGCAAGGTCTTCTGGAAGGAATATTTTAAGGTCGTGTTCTTCATTCCTTATATTTCTTCCATTATCGCGATTGCGGCCGTGTGGAGCGCATTGTTCCACCCTTCGTTAGGACCGATTAATCAGTTCCTGATGGATCTGGGCATATCCTCGCCGCCGAAATGGCTTGTCGATCCCAAAACATCGCTATTGTCCATCGCGATTATCAGTTCTTGGGCCGGACTCGGATATACCATTATCATTTATATGGCTGGATTGACCAACATTTCGAACGAGCTGTATGAAGCGGCTGAAATCGATGGGGCGTCGTCCATTACGAAGTTCTTGAAAATCACGGTGCCCTTGCTTCGTCCGACTACGTTTTTCTTGTTCATTACAATGCTCATCGGCTCCTTTAAAGTATTCGATATTATTTCCTACCTAACCGAGGGAGGACCAGACAATTCTTCGACCGTTATTGTTTTCCGGATTTACGAAGAAGGTTTCGTAAATTACAACATGGGATACGCTGCTGCGATTTCGTGGCTGTTATTCGCGATCATCGCGATCATTACGGCGGCAACCTGGAAAATGAGAAAAGAAGAATAAAGATACAGAATCAAAAGGGAGGGAATTCGAATGCTCTATATCAAGAAAAACATGACGAAACTGATCACAACGATCATGATGGGGCTGCTATCCGTATTTTTTATGATTCCATTTGTATGGATGCTGTCATCCGCCTTTAAATATGAGAAAGATGTCATGCGGTTTCCAATTGAATGGATTCCAAAATCGGTCAATGTGGTATACAATTTCAAAGCGGTTTGGATGGGAAAAGTACCCTTCTTACAGACGTACATGAACTCGATTAAAATCTCAATTATCGTGACGTTGATTACCATCGTGATTTCAACGATGGCGGCCTATGCTTTTACGAAGCTTCGTTTTCGGGGAAGAAATCTCGTATTTACGGCATTGCTGTCCTTCATGATCATCCCGGATCAAGCAACCTTGATTCCACGTTTTATGCTGATTCGATGGTTAGGTCTTTACGATACGCACGCTGCGCTGATCTTGATGAGTATGTTCTCGATTTACTTTACGTTTCTGTTGCGCCAGTTCATGGTGGGCATCAGTGATGAATATCTCGAAGCGGCGAGAATTGATGGGGCAGGTCAGTTAAGGATCTTCAGTTCCATTGTCATTCCGTTATGCAGACCCGTAATTGCTACGGTTGCCATTATTAAATTTATTTGGTCATGGAACGATTATCAGAATCCGCTCATCTTCTTGCAGACCAAAAGTTTATATACGATTCCGCTCGGGATGACCTTATTCCGCGATGATTATACGACCAATGACGCAATGATGATGATGGCTTCGTTATCTGCGATCATTCCGCTGCTTATTGTCTTCATCATCCTGCAGAAGCAAGTCATTAACGGCATTGCGCTTGGAGGCGTTAAAGGATAGGTTATGTAGGGAAAAGGTCAAAAAAGTAATCTTTTTACCTCAAAATTATGCACTTGGTAAATCGTACCGGTCTGTATACTGAGGGGGTAGTCGAATGACAAATGTTGTACAAAGATCAAAGGGGGAAACAAAATGAATCCATCGGTAAAACGCAAGTTTTCTGTTTCACTTTGTCTCATGATGGCAGTCATGTTGATGCTTAGTGCTTGTGGCACCAAGTCTTCTTCGGAAGGCACCACAAGTTCGTCAACTACGGAAAGTCAAGCCAGCTCGACCGAAGAGCAAGTAACGATCAAGTATTATAACTGGGATAATGCGGATAGCGAAGTTGCTACAAAAGCGATGCTTGGGGAATTCGAAAAACAGAACCCGAACATCAAAGTGGAACATGTTGTCCTAGTTCCAGGTAATTCCCAAGAAATGTTGAAAAAGCTGGATTTTCTGATTTCATCCGGGGAAGCGGTAGACGTGATCGCCATGCCGAGCGCTGGTTCGCTGGTTGAGCGGGCAAGCCGGGGCGCATTGGCGCCACTCGATGAATTGTATCAAGCGAACAGCCTTGTTCCTGCGGACGAGTACTATGTGAATACGAAGGTAGATAACAAGACGTACGGCATGCAATTCACAACAGGATATCAGTTCGTATTGCTGAATAAGGATGCATTGGATGAGGTTGGATTGCCAGTGCCGAAGTTTGGCTGGACTTGGGACGATTATCGTGACTATGCCAAGAAGTTGACGAAAGGCGAAGGCGTGGACAAGCGTTACGGAACGTATTTCCATACATGGGAGCTCTATATGAATGCGCCGGCGCAGACTGTCATGAAAGATCCTTTCCGGTATGATGACGGAACGACGATTTTGTCCGACCCGACCTATAAGTATTTCTTCCAATTACGCAAAGACATGGAGAAGATCGATCAATCTGCCAAACCATATGCGGACGTACTTGCTGCGAAGCTGAACTATCGTTCCGAATTTTTCAGCGGTGATGCGGCAATGATTCTTTCCGGCAGCTTTATGATCCCGGATCCAGGCAATATCGAACAATATCCGCATGATTTCAAAACAGCCTTTGCACCGGTTCCGCTTCCTCCGCAAAATGCGCTGCCTAAAGATTATGCAGGCGGGAAGTATTTTGTAGGCGGTTCGCAGCTTGCGATGGGGGGAACTTCCAAGCATAAGGAGGCCGCGTTTAAATTAATGCGTTTCATGACGACAACCGATTCGGAATCCAGAATGGAGTTTTCCGGTTGGAAGAAGGCCGACCAGAATAAAGTCCTCGATCGGTTGATCGGTAAGAATCCGGACAAATATGATGTGGAATCCCTGAAGAGCACTTTGTTCGGACCAGACATTCAATATTTGGATACCTCTGAAGTGGTTACGAAAAGCACGTCAGACTTAACCAAAGTCATCGATGATGGATTCAGTAAATTCATGCTGAGCAATGATTCGATCGATAGCGTACAGAAGTGGATGGTCGACGAAGCAACGAAGATTATCAATGAGAAAGAAAACAAGTAAATATATTTTAGCGGAATAATGATGAAGGGCTTTGAAGCGTCTAACGGAGGGCTGCTTCAAAACCCTTTTTTCGGTCTAGCATGGGAGGGTAAATGATGAGTCGATTGGAAATTAGCGAAGGGCAATATGTCTTGGATGGAGCTCCCTATCGGATCGTGTCCGGCGCCATCCATTATTTTCGGGTCGTTCCGGCTTATTGGGAGGATCGGTTGTTGAAGCTGAAAGCCTGCGGGTTCAATACAGTGGAGACCTATATAGCTTGGAATGTGCATGAACCACAGAAAGAAGACTTCCAGTTTCATGGGATGGCAGACGTTGCGAAGTTTATTGAGCTTGCGGGACAGCTGGGACTTCACGTTATCGTAAGGCCTAGTCCGTATATCTGCGCGGAGTGGGAATTCGGCGGATTGCCGGCATGGCTGCTCCAGGACAACCAGCTGCAGCTCCGTTGCATGGATCCGTTATTTTTGGCTAAAGTGGATCGGTACTACGATCAATTAATCCCTAGGTTGGTGCCGCTGCTCTCGACGAATGGCGGACCGATTCTAGCGGTTCAGATCGAGAACGAATACGGGAGTTTCGGTAACGATACGGCTTATTTGACATATATACAGGAAGGGCTTGTGCGAAGAGGGATCGATGTCTTGCTCTTTACGTCGGATGGTCCAACCGATGAAATGCTGATAGGAGGAACGATCGAAGGGGTTCACGCTACGGTGAATTTCGGTTCCCGTGTCGCGGAATCCTTCGCAAAGTTCCGTGAGTATCGGGCAGCGGAGCCGCTTATGGTCATGGAGTACTGGAATGGTTGGTTCGATCATTGGATGGAGCCCCATCACGTGCGCGAAGCGGCAGATGTCGCGGAAGTTTTGGATGAAATGTTAGAGCAGGGTTCGTCCGTAAACATGTACATGTTCCATGGGGGAACGAACTTTGGTTACTATAGTGGTGCCAATCACATTGAAACCTATGAACCTACGGTTACGAGTTACGATTATGATGCGCCGTTGACCGAATGGGGAGACGTAACGAAGAAATGCAAGGAAGTCCAGAAGGTCCTTGGGAAGCATGGCTTTGAACCGGGCTGTCCTTTACCAAACCCTATTCCGAAATATGCATATGGCGAAGTCGCTTTATCGGAAAGTGTTGCACTGTTCGATTCTCTGGATCAGCTATCTGAGCCGATTGAACAGACCTCCATTCAGCCGATGGAAAAATTCGGACAAGCGTATGGGTTTATTCTTTATTCGACGTGGGTGAAGGGTCCTCGATCACGGCAGCAGCTGCATATTCAGGAGGTTCGTGACCGGGCGCAGGTCTTTTTGAACGGCAAGCCATTAGGCGTTGTCGAGCGTTGGAACCCGCTGCCATTGGAGATCAGCGTGCCAGAAGAGGGCGGAAGACTGGATATTCTGGTGGAGAATATGGGACGAATTAATTACGGTCCGCTTCTTCGCGATCCGAAGGGAATCACGGAAGGTGTACGTATCGATAACCAGTTCCAATATCATTGGACCATCCGGACACTGCCTTTGCAACCGAATTCTATTTCGACGATCAACTATGTGGAGAGGGAGATAGAGAGGGAAGACGAACTTCACTCCATTCAGGGTTCAACCCCCGCTTTCTACCGGGGATATTTCACGGCGGATCAGATTGGCGATACGTTCCTGCGGTTCGACGGATGGCAGAAAGGGATTGCCTGGGTGAACGGTTTTCATCTGGGACGCTACTGGAACGCGGGGCCGCAGCGTGCGTTGTACGTTCCCGGACCCCTGCTGAGGGTCGGACGCAATGAGATTGTACTTTTTGAGCTGCATGGTTCTCCGGAAATGCCGGTCATTTCACTCGTTGACCAACCTGATTTAGGGATTACGTCACAGCTGGATGAGCGTGTGTTGAATTTTGTGCAAGACGAGTAGGAAGATGGCATGTGATAAGCTCTGAACGAGGATGCTATCATGCGATGATTTTGCATACGGCCTACTTAGCGTTGGCTGTTTTATTTTTTGGGCAAAATGTTTGGGTTGATCTTCGGACGTCATCTCCTCTATCATATATTGGAAATCTCTATTGTGAATCTATAAACGAAAATGGATAAAGGAGGTTAAAGAAATGGAAAAGGTTAGAGTAGGCATGATTGGGTTGGGCGCCCGCGGCATGGGGTTATTAACGGGGATTATACTGCATATGGACGATGTCGAGGTCGTAGCGGTATGTGATTTATATGAGGACCGCCGCGAGAAGGCAGCGTCGCTGGTAGAAGAAGCCAGAGGCCAAAGGCCGTTTGCTGCGAAACAATATCAAGAGGTTGTAGCGCTGGACAACATTGATGCGGTCGTCATTGGCGCATCCTGGGCAGACCATATCGATATTGCAGTAGCCTGCATGGAGGCAGGAATTTACGTCGCCAGTGAGGTAGGCGGAGCGTATTCTATTCAAGAATGTTGGCGATTGGTAGAAACCTATGAGAGAACTAAAGTGCCTTGTATGATCATGGAGAACTGTTGTTATGGAAGAGATGAAATGATGGTTCTGAACATGGTGAAGCAAGGGATATTCGGTGATATTGTTCATTGTTCCGGCGGATACCATCATGATTTGCGAGAAGAGATTGCCTATGGCGTGGAGAATCGGCACTATAGATTGCAGAATTATATCCACCGTAATTGCGAGAACTATCCAACTCATGAGCTGGGTCCCATTGCGCAAATTCTGGGCATTAATCACGGGAATCGAATGGTATCTCTCGTCTCCATGGCCTCGAAGGCCAGAGGGATGCATGAGTATGTGTTGAAGAAGAAAGGCGAGGATTCGGCATTAGCCCATACCGAGTTTATGCAAGGCGATATTGTCACGACCATGATTAAATGCGCCCATGGCGAGACGATTACGCTAACCTTGGATACGACACTGCCAAGATATTATTCCAGAGGATTTAACGTTCGCGGGACGAAAGGCATGTATCACGAGGAAAATCAGTCCATCTATCTCGACGGACAGCATGATGCTCATCATGCTGAATGGAACAAGCAGTGGGGCAACGTAGAGGAATTCAGGGAGCAATATGATCATCCGGTCTGGAAAAAGTATATTGCGGAAGGCGTCAAGGGCGGCCATGGCGGTATGGATTGGCTGGTGTTCTCGGATTTCTTCAATAGCGTCAAGAACGGTACCCCTACGCCACTCGATGTGTATGATATGGCTTCATGGATGTGTATTTCCGCCTTATCGGAGGAATCCATTGCGCTTGGAGGCCAGCCGGTTGCCATTCCTGACTTTACGAACGGCAAATGGATGAATCGGTAAATGAAACGAGAAAAATCAATCACACAAAAACCCGCTTCTTTTGATGAGCGGGTTTTTGTGTCGCCTATTTAGGAGACATAAGTATAATTTAGTATCACCCCTGGTTCAGTCCATTTCATTTTTCTTTAGTAACAATAGGGGTTCCAAGCCCACTGCTCATTTTTCTGAATAGTAAGATCGCAAGAAGTAAAGCGATGCTAACAGCAGCAAGACCCAGCCAATTCAGATACAGCACTGATGTACGGCTGATGACAAGCCCGCCTAACCCAGATCCCAGTGCAAAACCAAATTGGATGAAGGAAGTATTTACACTTAGGGCAATGTCCGGATTTCGAGGTACCTAATTGTGAATTTCGATCCCCTTGCATCTGCTAATTGCCCACCTATTTTGGATCCAACGAAGCTGCAAATTCCCGCCAGGAATAGAATGCCACTAATTTCGGTAATGGAAAGAGTAGATGTGGCTTGCAAGAAAGGCGTAATATAAGTAAATAGTGTAAAATGTGCCAATCGGAACACCCAGCACGAGCGAGCTGCTTAGGCCCATCAAAATAATGCCGATAGCACGGCCTCTTCGTTCTTTTTCAACCAGACGAGTAGCTACTGCCATGGCTACCACGGTAGCGATTCCTCCGCTAACCCCTTGAATAATTCGTATCCATAGTGTTGTTTCATAAGAAGGGCTAATAAACATCAGTCCGTTGCTGGCAATGAACACACTGAGGGTAACCATGAGTAGCTTCTTGCGATCCACATTTATCGTTAGGGCGACTTGCGAAGGTTTCATTCAAGCAAGAACCTTTTTAGGTTTTTATCTATAAATACGGAATCTGGTTCATATTGTCCAATACCTGCGCAATGCCCCCACTTCGATTCAATCGGGAGGAAGAGCGCACTAGGCATATATTGTGCCTCATATTTGTTGTCCTGGGGAGGGAAGAAAAGGTCCGTACTTCCCGGCATAACCAGGGCCCGTGCTGTAATCTTGCTTAATGCAAGTTCAAAATCGCCGTCATACACCGGATTTGCGCTAATGTCGCCGGTGATTCCAGTACGCAGCATGGTGATCAGGTCATTGGCGTCAAAGGTCAAAAACACTTGATCCCAGTAATCCACGAGATATTCCTCCAGTGTGTGGTAGCCCTCTTGCTGATAGAGCTGCTCCAGATAATAAGCCTGGGAGAAGCCCCAAGCCGCATAGACCCGACCCATGGCTGCCAATCCCGCTTTGGGCTGCTGCGTGTAAAAGCCATTCTGCCAGGCAGAATCAGCCTGAAGGGCAGCGATCATTCCTTCAAATACAACCTTTGCATGCGGCCGGGTCATGGCAGTCCCTCCGAATGGAGCGATTCGTTCGACCATATCCGGATAGCTTGATCCCCACTGAAAGGTCTGCACAGCTCCAAGCGACCAGCCAACAACGAGGGCGACTTTCGTAATGCCAAACTTCTGGGTAACCAGTTGATGCTGCAGCCGTACATTATCATAAATCGAAACCTGCGGAAAATTAGCTTGATGATAGGGCGGTGGCGTATTGCTTGGCGAGGAGGATAATCCATTGCCTAACATATTCGGTATGATGATAAAATACTTTTCCGGGTCCAGTGCCTTGCCAGGTCCGATTAACCATTCATTATCGGTATGCAGACCTGCAAACCAGGTGGGATAAACAATCACATTATTTTTTGCGGCATTTAGTGTTCCGTATGTTTTATAGGCGAGTACGGCATGTGGCAGGGTGTCACCGGATTGCAGCAGAACGTCCCCCAGTTCATAAATTTCATAATCTCTCATGTGAAAATCTCCTTTTCATAGCTGAAGATGAATTGCCTTTCTTGTCATCACTCTACGATGATGTTATTGTGAAGTCAAAGAAACGTTTCTGAATAGAACGTTCAATTTTTTTGAATTAAGGGGTGGGATGTACCATGGAATTGCGCCAACTAAAGACCTTTCATACGCTTGCTTCCACACTCAACTTTAGCCGCGCTGCAGAAGTGCAGAACTATGTCCCCTCAACGGTTACGATGCAGATGAAGGCATTGGAGGAAGAACTGGGTGTCAAGCTGGTGGACAGATTGGGTAAAAAAGTGATCCTGACCGATGCGGGGAGACGTTTTCTGGTCTATGTAGACAACATGTTGAGTGAACTTGAAGAAGCACAGCATGCCGTCAAGCAATCCGGCGAGGTGACGGGTACGGTGATCATCAGTGCGGATGAAACGTTGTGCACGTACCGGCTGCCGGCTGTACTGCGCCGGTTTCGCTTGCGCTATCCGGGGATTCGGCTGATGTTTCGACCGCTGGCTAACTCGAACCTCAAACAGAGCTTGCGGGAAGGGGGCGCGGACATTATTTTTATGCTGGATGAGGACAAGGGCGAGACAGGATTTTGCGGAGAGAAAATGCTGGATGAGCCGTTTTATGTATTGGCAGCGCCCGATCATCCATTGGCTGCACGTACTGCATTGGCCATTGAAGATTTTAATGGAGAGACCTTTTTGTTGACGGAGAAGGGATGTTCCTATCGCACGTTTTTTGAGCGAAGTCTTTCGCAGAAAGGCATGGGAGGAATTACCGAACTGGCATTTAACAGTGCAGAGGCGATTAAACAATGTGCGAAAATAGGAATGGGCATCGCCATATTGCCTGAAATGGCTGTGACTGCAGAAGTGAATCGGGGAGAACTGGTTCCGTTGCCGTGGGATTTGACCGCCACATCGTTTGCAACCCAAATGTATTGGCATGAAGAGAAGTGGATCTCGCCTGCGATCGAAGCCTTTTTGAACTTGACCCGAGATACATTTTTGAAAAATAGCACCCTATAAAGTGTTGGTCATATATGTCTTTAAAAATAAAAATACTTGGGCTTGCGGATATCGATGATGCGATAAATAGACTGGATCTATGCGGAAATGAGCACAAGATTACAAAGAGTAATCTTAACTTTACAACCGAGGATGGGTCATTGAAAAAAACATGGACACGTAAAAATTGGTCATAACAAAATCAAAATTAGTCAGTGGAAGAAAGTGGAATTTAGACTTATAATGTATGAATAAAGCAGCTTACGGTATTCCGTTGGTTGCTTTTATTTCTTTCATGGGATTTTAGGAGGTAGGGAAAAAGTGCGTCTGTGGAGATCGTCTACATATCTCAACCTGGTTTTAACCTTTTTATTGTCGATTATTCCGATGTATACATTGAGTCTTTATATCAACTTGTCAGGTGCGGCAAGTGTCCGTCAGGAAATTACGAATTCGATGCAATCTCGGGTTCATTTCTACCTTTCCTCGTATGAAGACGAATTGAATCGGGTGACCAAATCCATGCGGGATTTCATAAATGACATAGATTTGTCCGATTTAAGCAATTTGTATCCAAACATACCCACCTATGAACGGTTTAAAATGCTCAATCGCTTGGAGAGCAAGCTCTTTTTCTTAAATAATTCCAGCCAGTATATTTTGAGTTCGAAGCTGTACATTCCCTCTATGGGAATTACGATTCATGAGAGAGGCTATGACGAGGTATCCATTCCAGATAAAGAAATAAGCGAGATTCGCTCTGTGCAATATAAAACACTTTCGCCTTTTACAATGCTGGGCGACCGCTTCTTCATGGGAAGCTTGTTCCCTTTAGGTATTACGGCTGCGCAGGCGCCGACTTCGGTCATTGAGGTTGAGATTTCTTTACAAAGTCTGAAAAACATGCTTAAACAAATTCCCAGTACATCAGAAGGGGGAGCGGTTTTATTTGCGAGGGAGCAAGATTGGCATATCACTTCCACCCAAGAAGATGAACTTATTCAAACATTAAAGGAGTTATGGGAGCAAAAAGCGGAAGATCACAAAGCGGGTAGCGAACGTCTTAAGATTGATAATCAATACTATCTCGTCACTTATGAGCCGTCCGATATGCTGGATGCCGCGCTGCTCGTATATGTTCCGGAGAAACAAATTCTTGATCCTATTAGCCGTTATTTCGTTATGTTATTGGTACTGTCCATTTTATCGGTCGCTGTCATTATCTTTTTCTCTTTTTGGATTTACCGGATGATTCATAAGCCTTTGCGCAGTCTTGTATCCGCTTTCCGTCGTGTGGAATATGGTGATATGGAAATTTCGATCCCCTATAAAACGGCCTTTGAATTCGGATACTTGTACCGGCAATTCAATGTTATGATCAGCCGACTGAATACGTTGATCCAGGAAGTGTACGAAGAAAAAATTCATAGCCAGCGAGCGGAGCTGAAGCAGTTGCAGTCGCAAATCAATCCACACTTTTTGTATAACAGTTTTTTTGTACTGAAGCGTATGATAACGGCGGATGATAATAAAAGCGCAATAAGCTTTGTTGAGCATCTCGGGAATTATTTTCAATATATTACAAGAAATGCGGATGACGAGGTAACGCTAGAAGCGGAGTGGCTGCACGCCCGTACCTATGCGGACATCCAGATGGCCCGTTTCCGAAAGAGGCTGCGGACCGATTTTGTCGGTGATCCGGGCTTGTATGCTTCTCTGAAAGTACCAAGGCTCATCATTCAGCCTCTTCTGGAGAATGCCTACCAATACGGACTGCTGAACAAGATTAAGGATGGAATCATCAGCGTTTCCGTTGAAGTAAAGATGGGATTCATCTGTATGGCTGTTGAAGACAATGGTGAAGAATTGATTGACGAGCAATTGAGTATGCTTCAAGCCAAACTGAATTCTCATTATGTACATATGGAAACGACGGGATTAATCAATGTGCATCGGCGTCTGCAATTGAAGTTTGGGACCAATGCCGGTGTCCTTGTTTCGCGCAGCTCTCTTGGCGGGTTGCGAACCGAGATTTACATTCCTATTGAGGAGGACAAAACGAATGTATCGACTATTGATTATTGATGATGAAGATGTGATTGTGGATGGTATGGCCGTTTTGTTTCAAGAGCAAACAGACATGGAGCTGGAGGTGTGTCGGGCCTACAATGTATTAGAGGCAATCGATTGGCTGAAGCAAACGAAGTTTGACATTGTTCTGTCCGATATTCAAATGCCAGGTATAACCGGACTCGAGCTGCAGCAGCGAATCATGGAGATTTGGCCCCGTTGCAAGGTCATTTTCCTGACAGGCTATAACGAATTTACCTATATCCACGAAGCGATGAGAAACGGATCGTTCGATTATATACTTAAGACGGAGACCGATGAGGTGATTATCGGATCCGTCAAGAAAGCGATCGTGGAGCTGGAAGAAGAGATGGAAATGCATAGCACGCTACAGAAAACAACGCATTTGCTGCAGCGGGCGCTGCCATATATTCAAAAAGAATACCTCCGCGATATCCTTCAAGGAGAGTCCTATGCGCTCGATAACCTTCGGAATCAGTTTTCCCAGCTATCCATTTCACTTGAGCCCTCTAAACCCGTACTATTGGTTGTTGGTCGCGTAGATGAGTGGCGAGAGGGACTGAGCACATTCGACCGGGCCTTGATCATGTATGCAGCGCAAAATATTTCGGAGGAATTGCTCGGTGTTTCAACTCGTGTCGCTTTTACAGATTACGAACGTTTCCGTATGCTTTGGTTCATCCAACCGAAATCGGATGATGAAGATTCGTGGGATCAACTCCATAGGTTCGTACAAGGTACATTGGAGCAAGTCCAACAGACGTGCAAGCATTTGCTCAAAATCAAGCTTTCGCTCATATCAGCTAGTCAGCCTTGCGAGTGGATGGAATTGCCTAACCGTTTTATTCATATCAAACGTATGTTCGGATATGGACTTGGCTTGGGTCAAGAGCTATTGTTGACCGACCAACCCTATACTATGGATTCTACGGATCAAAGCCGACTCGATTCCGTAATAAATCCTTTGCAGACTCATTTATGGATCGATTTAAAAAATGACTTGGAAGCCGGTCAACGTGAAGCCTACATGGCTGCATTTGATAAGATAACCGCTTTGCTTGCTGCCCAGGATGAGCAGACCGAGAAAGCAAGAACAGAGTGGTACTATACCTTAGTCGCCATTTACTTATCCGTTCTGAATGACAGTTCTGTTCTCTACCAAGCAGCAGAGCAGATGGACTTGGATAAGCTGACGAAGATGCAAGCCCATGAGACATGGAGTTCGGCGTTTGAATATTTGCGAGAATTAGCGGAATTGATTTTTACTCATCGTTTAAAGGGCCATGCGAACTCTGAGAACGGCATCATAACGAAAATCAAGAAGTATATTTACGAGTTTTTGGACGGAGACCTTTCCTTGACATGTTTAAGCAATTTCGTATCACTGAACCCTTCTTATTTATCGAGATTATACAAGAAACATACAGGGGAATCGCTCACTGAGACGATCAAACAAGCCAGACTACAGAAGTCTAAGGAGCTTCTGAGAAATCCCAGCATTCGGATGACGGATATTTCGGAGTGTGTCGGTTTCCTGTCCGAACGATCCTTTTACCGTTTTTTTAAATCGATCACCAATCTGACACCACAGGAATACCGCGAACTGCAGAAGTAAACAATGGTCACGATAAGTATAAATGCGTCAGTAGATTGAGAACAGCACCACCTCCTATAATACAGAGGAATAGATCTTCAAAATCATTGTACGATGAGGGGGGAATTGGTTTGAACAGACGAAAGTATGTATCCTTAGCAATGGCTTTCTTTATGAGTGTCGCCCTGATGACTACAGCTTGCAGCGATGCAGGCAATAATGCCACAAGCAGTCCGTCTGCAACTGGCAACACGAACAAACCGTCAACAACAGGAACAGCGGATCCATTTGGGAAATACGAAACTCCCATTGATGTCCATGCGGTGCGCGGCATTAATGGGAGTTATAAATTTCCGCAGGGAGAGGATATCGGCAATAACCTCTGGACGAGGGCTTATAAGGACGAGCTCGGCATTAATCTGATTTATGACTGGGTTGCAGACAACTCGGGCGGGAATGATAGCGCATACATGAAGAAGCTGAACCTCTTGATAGCTTCCGGTGAGTTGCCAGATATTGTGGCTGCGAACTCCAAGCAGTTCAAGCAGCTGGCCGAGGACGGACAGTTAGCCGATCTCACGGATGTTTTTGCTAAATACGCTTCCCCTTATTTGAAGGATGTGGCTCAGCAGGATGGCGGTATGGCCATGAATTCCGCTACGATCCAAGGAAAACTATTGGCGATTCCCGGATTTAACGGAAATATTACAGATGCCCGCGTTCTTTGGATTCGTTCGGACTGGATGAAGAAGTTAAATCTGCCCGAACCGAAGAATATGCAGGATCTGTTCAACATCATAGAAGCCTTCGCTACCAAGGATCCGAATGGCGATGGCGGTAAAGGTGTTGTGGGATTGGCAGCCGATAAGAACATCTATGATGGTTTTGCCGATTTGCAGAGCTTCTTTAATGGTTATCATGCTTATCCGAATGGCGTGTGGATCAAAGATGCCTCCGGTCAGTTGGCGTACGGTGCCATACAGCAGGAAATGAAGTCGGCTCTTGCGAAGCTGCAGGAGCTATACAAATCCGGATTCATCGATAAGGAATTCGGAGTGAAGGATGCGGCCAAAGAGGCAGAGCTGGTCGGGCAAAATAAATTAGGTATTGCGTTCGGGTCCAACTCCAATCCGTACTATCCTTTTGATGACGCGCGTAAGCTAAATCCCAATATGGATTGGAAGGCCTATCCGATTCTTTCTATCGATGATAAACCGGCTCGTCCTACCGTAGGGTTCCCGATCGGTACGTATTATGTTGTGAAGAAGAATTATAAGCATCCCGAAGTCATTGTTAAGATGTTTAACATGAACTATGAGAAGTTTTTTGGAGAAACGGGTGATTGGAACAAATGGGGAGTGACGAAGGACCGTTTGGAAGCATTCAAGTGGCCATTTGTGTATGGCTTCCCACCCAACAAGGATGTTCCCGGACGATACGAGGCTTTGAAAAAAGCTGTAGCATCGAATGATCCTTCATCTATGAATGGTGAACAAAAAGCGGATTATGATGCTTATCAAGCCTACAATAGCGGCGATCAAACGAAATGGTCTACGGTCCGTCAAGCAGGTCCTACCGATTCCTCTTTCGCGGTCCTTAATACGTATAAGGAAAAAGGGCTTTTGTATACGAATGAATATCAAACTAGCTTGCAGACGAAGACGATGACGCTTAAATTCTCAACGCTATTGAATTTGGAAAAAGAGATGATTACGAAGATTATCGTAGGAGCATCGTTAGACGAGTTTGATAAATTCGTTGAGAACTGGAATAAGTCCGGCGGTGACCAAATTACGAAAGAAGTCAATGAGTGGGCTGCGACCCAAAAGAAGTAAGCCCGTACAGTTCTAGCTGAAATATCGAGGAATCGGATAATCATAAAGAGTTCTAAGAAAAAGAAAGGGAAAAGATGGGTCACTCTTCTTTTCCCTTTCTTTATCCTAACAACCGGATGGTGGGATGACGGATGAAAACCGTTAAATGGAGACGCGAGTTACCTTTGCATATATTGGTATTTCCAAGCTTAATTATTGTATTTCTATATTGTTATATTCCTATGTTCGGCAACATCATTGCGTTTCAAGATTTTAGACCTATCAAAGGGCTTCTGGGTTCGGAGTGGACGGGACTCACTAATCTGAAATATGTGCTGGAAATGCCAAACACGTACCGCATTATTTGGAATACGGTCTACATTTCTACGATGAAAATTATGATGGGTAATATCGTTCCGATTATCATCGCTCTAATGTTGAATGAGATCCGAAAAACATATGTAAGACGGAGCATACAAACCATGATTTATTTCCCTTATTTCCTTTCGTGGGTCATTCTTGCTGGAATTCTCATCGATATTCTTTCAGTCCAGAATGGTATTGTTAATCAAGCATTGGGGTGGTTCGGTATCCAGCCTATTTACTTCCTCGGGAATAATACATGGTTTCCCATTACACTTGTTGTAACGGATACATGGAAAGAATTCGGCTTCAACACGATCGTTTTCTTGGCTGCATTGACAAGCATCAATCCGTCTCTCTACGAAGCGGCACTGATAGATGGCGCCAATCGATGGAAGCAGACCCTACACATCACACTGCCGGGAATTTTACCTATCGTCATTCTGATGACGACGCTTAGTTTAGGTAATGTCTTAAATGCAGGCTTTGACCAAGTGTTCAATTTATACAGTCCTCAAGTTTACGAAAGTGGAGATATTTTGGATACCATGATTTATCGTATCGGAGTCGCAGATGCTCAATATGGCCCGGCAACCGCCATTGGATTACTGAAATCAAGCGTTTCGCTGATGCTGATCTCGGTCTCCTATTGGATGGCTTACCGGTTTGCGAATTACCGAATTTTCTAGAATGGGGAGGTTAACACAATGATACGACGCGTCTCCGTGTCACGGAGTCTGTTCGACATTTGCAATTATATTTGCTTAATCGCGCTTTCGTTGCTGTGCATCTTGCCTGTTATCCAGGTCATCGCCGTTTCATTCAGCTCGAGTAGTGCCGCAGCGTCGGGGTTAGTCAAGCTATGGCCGGTCGATTTCTCACTGAAATCTTATGAATTCATTTTAAAGAAACAAGACTTTCTAGGGTCGTTCCTGATTTCCGTAATGCGAGTCATATTGGGAACTAGTATTAGTATGTTTTTAACGGTAACGCTGGGATATGCACTTTCCAAAGAAGTGAAGGATTTCCGTATGAGGACCGTTTATGCCTGGTATTTTGTTTTTACGATTTTATTCAGTGGCGGATTAATTCCATGGTATTTGACGATTAAATACACGCATTTATTGGATACGATTTGGGCTCTAGTCATCCCGGGAGCGGTGACGGTGTTTAATGTCATTCTCTTGCTTAATTTCTTTCGGGGACTGCCCAAAGAGCTAGAGGAATCGAGTTTCATCGATGGAGCAAGTCATTGGACGACGTTATGGAAAATTTCCCTTCCACTTTCCATGCCCTCCATAGCGACGGTAACGTTGTTTACGGTTGTTGGACATTGGAATTCCTGGTTTGACGGTCTCATGCTTATGAATTCGCCAAGTCATTACCCGCTTGCCACTTATTTGCAGACAGCAGTAATTCAACAGGATTTCGCCAACATGCGCGCCGAGGATGTGAAAACCTTATCTCAGATATCGGATCGGACTACACGTGCGGCGCAAATCTTTATAGGCGCTTTACCGATTATTGCAGCCTATCCGTTTTTACAAAAATATTTCATGACCGGCTTAGTTATGGGAAGTGTCAAGGAATAGAGAAGGAGTAGAGAGGGAGTTGAATCATCCTATGAAGAAGCCAACCCGAAAATGGACTTTGGATATCATCCATCATTCTCATACGGATATCGGTTATACCGAACGTCAAGAGAAGATCGAACGTTATCACGTTCATTTTATTAAGCAAGCCATACAGATCCTAAGCAGTATCAAGTCAGGTGAAAAGAAAAATTGGGAAGGCTTTAAATGGACTTGTGAAACGTTCTGGCCCGTGGAACGGTTTTTGGCTCAGGCAACGGAAGAAGAGGCGAAGGCGTTACAAGTCTTCATCCAGGACGGGGATATTTCATTGTCCGGCAACTATCTGAATATGACTGAGCTTATTCATGCCGACCTTCTTGCACGAATGATCAAGCGCTCGACGGATTACGCCAACTCCTTTGGCGTTACGCTGGACTCTGCAATGACAGCCGATATCAATGGATACAGCTGGGGATTCGCGCAATGTTTATTAGACGCTGGTATCAATAACCTATTCTCGTGCATCCACACGCATCACGGCATGTATCCGCTGGGACAAAAGCAAACGCCTTTTTGGTGGGAAACTCCTGGCGGTGATCGGCTGCTCGTGTGGAACGGGGATCATTATAATCTTGGAAATGACTTGGGGTTAGCCCAGAATGCGATTCACTCCTACATTATTCGTGACGAGTTCAACACTCCACCTATCGTGAACAATCATTGGGAGATCATGGAGGCTCGAATTATGCGCTACTTGAGCCGCTTGGAGGAGGAAGGTTATCCTTATGATTTTACTCCGATTGCGCTTTCCGGGATTATCGTGGACAACGCCCCGCCAAACGGCTCCATTATGGATCTGTTCCATCAATGGAATGAGATTCACGGAGATATAGTAACGATTCAAATGACGACTTTATCGGACCTATTTGCAAAGCTTAGACAGCAGAAGGATATTGATATTCCCGTCTATCGCGGTGACTGGCCAGATTGGTGGTCGGATGGTGTTGCTTCGACAGCTGCACACACTCAACTTTTCAGGGATGCACAGCGCAATTTCCAACTTCTCACTCGACTTGATCCGAAGAATAACATCATTCCCAAAGCCGCTGTTCGGGAGATAGAGGAGCATCTCACTCTTTATGCGGAGCATACTTGGGGATATTCACATTCGGTTAGCGAGCCTTGGAATCCCATGGTGCAATCGCTCGGTGCTCGCAAGGAAGCTTACGCTGCCAATGCGAGCCGGCTTGTCCATACCGCTATTGATGCCGTATTGGAGGCCAAGGGTGAAGTCATGCTCGCACCAGGCCGACAAATGCGCTACAAAGTAATCAATCCGTTTCCGCATGAAATCCGGGTTATAGCCAAGATGTACTTGGATTATTGGGAGCTTCCTTTGATTCGAGATGGCTTTGAGGTCAGAGAGGAAGGCCAGACTGACGTAATTATCCATCAGCTAAGCCAAGTTAGTCGGGGCACGGAAGTGTCCATCCTGATCACGCTGAAGGCAGAGGAAGAAAAAATGTTCCGTATTATGCCTCATTCAGTCGAGATAGGGAAGACGACCTCGAGCTTTAACTTAATCGGTTCGGACCGAGTGAAGGACGTTCGCGATTTTCGGATGGAAGAACAGCCATTCTACGTGACGGAAAACGCCGTGGAGAGTGCTCATGTCTTGATCACCTGGGAGGCGGGAAAAGGTATCGTATCTTGGATTGACAAGCATTCAGGGGTAGAACTCATCGATACATCGGCTCCACACTCGGCTTTTGCTCCGGTCTACGAAGTGACGCCGGTGAAGGATAGGGGTCTGATCCGCCAGACGCGTACGAGAATGGGGCGGAACCGGAAGGGCATGAACGTGCAGAGGACCGTAGGCAGGCTTGTTCAAGTGCGCGAAGTGGAACGGGGTCCGCTTTGGATCACGATAGAGCAAGAGTATGAAACGGCAGGGATGAGCTATTACACGCTGAGACTGACGGTTTATGCTCATGAGCCTAGAGTGGACGCGACGATACGCCTACATAAAGACAGTGTGTGGGAACCGGAGAATGTGTATATTTCACTACCGATGTATATGCCTAACGCTCAGCTTTGGTTCGAGAAATCGGGTGCGCTCATGCAGCCAGGAATTGACCAGATTCCAGGTACAGGCTTAGATTTCTATTGTATTCAAGACGGGTTGGGTTGGATCGGCCAAGATCAAGGTTTGGCTATTGCCATACCGGATGCACCTTTAGTCCAAATCGGCCCGCTTGCTTTTGGGGATCGGAAGCTGCAAGGTCAGCAGGACGGTAACGAAACAAGAGTGGTATACTCGTGGATATTAAACAATTTCTGGGAGACGAATTTTAAAGCGACACTGGGGGGCTTCTATGAGTTCCGATATTCGGTTTATTGGGGCAATAACTTGAACACAGCAGAGAAGGCAATCGCTCAATGTCAGTTATCCAATCAACGAGTTATAAACTACCGAGCATAGGAGCGGGATCAAGAAGCTTGGAGCGGGTATGAAGCTGTCGCGACGGAGCTTGCTCAGGCACCCTCAAGTACTAATCTGCAATTTAATCAAGTAGAGGCGGATCACCAATAGCGGAACAGAACAAGAAGCAGTTTGCTACGGCAGCTGCTTCTTTCGTTTATTAAACAATTTGGCAGATTAGTGCAACTTTCCATTATTTGGTGTCGTTTAAGGAGTGAAACAGACGGGACAACGGTTATAGAGTGAAGAGCGAGAAAACTTTTAGGAGTGAACAAATGTGAGGATGTATTCTAAAAGCATTAGAATATTGATTGGTGTGGTTTTTATCGTTTGTGTAGTGGGAGGTGTAATGGTATTCCAAAGCACATATGCTAAAAGTACGACTAATCAAAGCCACACAGATTCTCCTAACTATCCTGAAAATGAACATGGACAGACATACGGTTCTAGCGCAGATGCTACTTCTCCAGAAACGGAACCTGAATTAATCAGTGCTATAGGAGTGGATGGCACTGCAGGATATGTGCTGAAAAAAGACTTAGATGGTGAGCTACCAAAATCACCCGAGGAAGCCATTGCGATACAGAACAGTAGATCACCAGGTGGTCATGATATTCCACTGTATGACGTTGATGGTGAAACCGTAATTGGTGTGTTTCATGTTGGAGAAAAGTAATCAAAGGTATTGGCGGTAAGGATTAATCACGCGCGTTTCAAACAAAACGCCAAAATTAAAACAGCCGCCGGCTCTCAAAGCCAGGCGGCCGTCCCCATATTTCCTTACTTGCTCACGTTCAGACGCTCTTCCAGACGGTCCCAAGTTTCGGTGATGCCCTGCAGCATGCCCATGTCCATAACGGTCTTGAGCGCCTCCGCGGAGACATATTCACCGCGGTTAATCAGCTTTGTCTTGCCGCCGAGATCGATGAATTCTAACGTGACCTCGGTCGATGGCATGCTCTCGTTCGTATTGCCTTCGGCATCTGAGAAGTAATCGGTGTAGATGATCTTCTCCGGCTCGACAATTTCCTTATAAACAGCTTTGCCCCAAGATTCCATGCCGTAAAATTCACCTAGGTTTTGATCGACGCACTTCATGCAGTAGTGCCAAAAACCGCCCGGTTGAAAATCGACGTTGCAAATTGGAATCTCCCAGCCTCTCGGTCCCCACCAATGCTTGAGATGCTCAGCTTCTTTAAACATCTTGAATACGAGATCGCGCGGCGCGTCGAAAATGCGCTCCAGCACCAGCACCCGATCGTTCTCTACCCTCGAAACCATTGAATTGTTTGTCATTGTAATTCCTCCTCATTCATTTGATGATCTTATGATTTTTCCTTATTTTGCAGTTCCCGCAAGTAGTCCTCCAGATTATCGAATCTGTCTTCCATGGCGCGCCGGAAGGACTTCACCCAAGAATCGAGAGCTTGGAAGGGCTCGGGCCGGAGCTTGTAGATCCGGCGGTTGGCTTCGGCCTTTACTTCCAAAATCCCACTGTCGCTAAGCACCTTCAAATGCTTCGAGGCTTGGGGCTGGCGAAGTCCCAGCCGATCGGCGATTTCCCCCACGGTCAGGGGACCTTCGCGCAAGAGTTCGACGATATCCATACGATTCGGTTCGGCCAAACCGCTCAGCGTCATCATATTTATGCCCCGATTCTTCGCTGACATGTCGCTCACCTCGTTAATTGATGGTCTCTCGGTATGATCTCATCTCCTTCATCACTATTATCCTTCCTGTTGGTTTTAATATACATGATCAGGAATATTCCTGTAAAGGAATATTGATAAAAAACATGGGATCGGTTCAGTACCGATCCCATGTTATCTCATGGACGTTTCCTTAACGCGCAAGCGTCCACGTACACTTATTCAGCTAGGAAATTCAATTAAAAACGTTTTTTATCTACAGCAATCAATTGATTCCGATTAGAATTAGATCATATTACCTTTGGATATAACAGTTTCGACCGTTTAATAGGGGATGTCAGCTGTGGTAATTATCTAAATGATGGGGATATGGCCAATATTATCGACTTTGACGATGCGGAATATAGCTGGCTTGTGTCTGATATTGCTACACCATTATTTTATGAAATCCCTATCCCGTGGGTTTTATCCGCGCTATATAGAAGCAGAGATTTTAATGCTCCTGATTGGAGTGAATGGGATGAACAAACTCGACGCTTCTATTATTTCAACTTACTGAATAACACACCATATATTGATATGGACTTTTCGCGAATGTAAAATATACGCTTGTAGTTCATTCCAGAAAGAAGGAACTTATCAAGTTGTGTTGAACAAACTAATGAAGATGAAAGTTAATATTTTTAAAGGGGTTTATTTATGTATAAAGAACGTATTATTAAAGAGAAATTAGGTTTAATAGAATGGTCAAATTCTTTGAGAAACTTGTCAAATGAACTATGGTTCAAGGAATTTCATAATGGAACGTGGGGTACTGCTGACGTAATATCCCATTTTATATCCTGGGACCAATTTATGATAGAAAATCGGATAACTTATATCCTGAAAGACGAGAGTCTTCCTACAAATACTGTAGATGTTGAGTCGATTAACAAGGGAGCAATTAGCTATGCAAGAACAGGTATATCGAAAGAAGAGGTAATAAATAGGTTTATCTCTGTCCGCAAAGAGTTAGTTTCCCTTATAGATGTTATTCCAGCAGAGAAATTCAACCAACCGTTTCCAGGAAAAGAAACTATGACTCTATATGAATATTTTGTTGGAATGGTCAATCATGATCTAAAACACAAAGAACAAATAGACTCTTTTTTAAAGAACCAAGAAGGAGAGTCGTTCCGATAGAAGGATACTGACATCGAGGAATCAATCGGGGCAAGGCATGCAACACGAGTGATATCATACATAAGAACCGTATAAAGATAATACATACAACAACTGTCAGGGAGTTCATTCTCTGACAGTTTTTTTGTTTTTTTAACCTGTTTGAGATTCCACACGCATGTAACTGTACCTCAGGAACGGATATATGCATGATCTGGTAATACGCAGGGTAACCTGAACTTAACCGAAAATTGGAATATTTTGATGATCGTGATGTGCAAGTCTATCCCATGATGGATGAGAGAAGGGCAAGGATGTCAGTATACAGCGAACAGATTCAGAATCAGTTGAAGAAGCTAATTCATCATAGCGACGGATTAGTCGTGAAAGCGATCGGTAAACGCATAGCAGTCTGTTATATGACGGGAATGATTGATACCGCTCAATTGAACTTGAACCTGCTCGGGCGCTTACCTGTAAAAGAACATATCGAATCGCTAGATAAGCTGTTGGATTATATCGCAATCGGCGACTGCCAACGCTTTGAACAGCTTACAGATGCGGTTGACAAGCTGATCAGCGGATTTGCGATCGTGACGTTGGAAGGTGCGAACGGCGGATTACTCGTGAATGTGGTCAACATCCCCTCACGTTCTCCAGGTAACGCAGAGACCGAATCCACCATTTATGGACCGATGATTGCCTTCACCGAATCCATGGAGAATAATATTGCTTTACTCCGATCCTACATTACGAGTACGGACTTCATGCAGGAGGCGATTCAGGTCGATTCAGAAACCGGTACGTTGGCCAATATGCTCTACATGAAAGAGGAAGACGCCAGCCCCTTCGTGGAAATCATTCGCAAGCGAATTCGGAAACGTAAAATGAAAGGGCTGATCGGAAGCCCCTTGTTTCTTCAACTTCTCGCGGATAATAAATACTCGTTGTTTCCCGAAATGAGTCTATCTGAACGCCCGGACCGAACGGCACAAGCTTTACTGGAGGGTAAGGTTGTTGTGATGGTGGAAGGGAATTCTCAGGTCATTATCGGTCCCAACGCGTTCATTGACTTTTTTCATTCGGTCGAGGACCGCTATTCTACATGGGGAATCGGAATGTTCACTCGATTTCTGCGAACCTTTGCCCTGGTGCTCTCCATATTTTTGACTCCAATGTATGTTGCTGCTTTAACCTTCCATTATGAAATGATTCCAATGCCTTTGCTGGAGCCGCTCATTATATCACGGTCACGCGTCCCTTTTCCGCCATTAATCGAAGCGCTGGTCATGGAGATTTCCATTGAACTGCTGCGGGAAGCAGGTGCTCGGCTACCAACGAAGGTTGGTCAAACGATGGGTATCGTAGGCGGTATCGTTATTGGTCAAGCTGCTGTACAAGCAGGTTTTACGAGCAATACGTTGATTATGCTGGTGGCTCTTTCTGCATTAGGTAGTTTTACAACACCGAATTATATGATGGGTTCGTCCATTCGGTTAATCCGCTTTCCAATGCTCATCGCAGCCGGTTTTTTAGGGCTGATTGGAATCGCATTTTTTACCGCATTTTTATGCATTCATTTGCTGCGCATGACCAGTTATGGCAAACCATATATGTATCCCATGTATCCCCCGAATAAGAAGGGACTCATCGATACCATGCTGATGACGGTCCCATCTTTGTTTTCTTACAAAACGGATCTAGCGAGCAGTAACATTCGAGGTTGGAAGACGCGTTTATCCAGATGGTTTACATCTGACAGTGAAGCGGAGTGAAGAGGAGAAGCTATGGATATACGATATACCCCAAGAAAGAACTTTCAATTTCATGCTTTTCTTCTGTTCTTTGTCATTTGTAATGTTCAGATTGGCGTAGGTGTGTTTAGTTATGAGCGATATATTTATCAGGTCTCAGGGCATGACGCATGGATCTCGGTAGTTCTTGCAGGTCTGATCACACATTTGACGGTATGGCTAATCGTTCGCATGCTTGAAAGGTATGGATCTACGGATCTGTATGGCATCCATTATGATGTCTTTGGCAAGCTTGCAGGGACCCTATTGAATTGCTTGTATATGTTGTATTATCTATGCGTTACCGCGATTATGATGCGAAATTATGTCGAGGTGATACAAGTTTGGATCTTTCCGGATCTTCCGGCGTGGCTGGTCATTGTCTTGCTCTCGCTTTTAACGATTTATGCAGGATATGGCGGGATACGTGTCATTATTGGCATGTGTGTGTTAGGTTTCATCGTCATTCTGTTCACTGCATTCCTATTCTACTCTCCCTTGAAATACGCGATATGGACGCAACTGCTCCCGGTCATGGAGACGGATGCATGGCATGTGATGAATGGCGCTGTTCGAATGGGCTTTAGTCTATCCGGGTTCGAGCTTATTCTGCTGCTCTATCCTTTCATTCGCAATAAGGAGCGAACGATGCTTCACACTCAGCTTGGGGTTGCTTGCAGTAATGTCATCTATCTTGTGACGATGATCATATCGATCGTCTACTTCTCGCCGTCTCAGCTGTTGCGCTCCATCTGGCCATCGATTAATATGCTGAAGATCATCAAGTACCCGTATTTGGAACGGTTGGAGTTTATCGTGGTATCTGTATGGATGCTTGTAGCACTAACAGGACTATTATTGAATACATGGGCCATTACAAGAGGCTTCAAACGTATGTGGAATTGGAATCAGAAGACGATGCTTGTGATCGTGTCTATTATTACAGTAGCGTTATCGCTCAGCTTTGAGGCGCATTCGCAAATCGCGCAGATGAACAAATGGATCGGGAAATGGAATGTTGCGTTATCTTTTGTGTATCCGATGTTACTAAGCTGTATTGTTGCGATTGTATTTGCTTTTCGAAGACGGAAAGCATCCAGTAAGGGGGAAGGCTCCAGGTGAAAGGATTGCGCTTCATTTCGGTATTTGTCATCCTATTGTTGCTAAGCGGCTGCCTCAAGACGAATGTGCTTGAGCGTCTGTCCATTCTCGTTGCCATTGGATATGATGCCAAAGAAGATAATACCTTTAAGGTTACAGCCGCATTGATGGAATCTCAACCGGATGTCAAGGATATGAATCGAACGGTTTCTGTTGATGCAGCTACGAGCAAAGGAGCTCGTCGGAAAATGAATGAGATGCTCCCTCATGAAATTGCGAATGGGCAGCTGCGGGTTATTTTGCTGGATCGCAATATTTTCCGTTTAAAGATGTTGAATGAAGTGGATGTCCTCAGCCGTGATCCTGCTTTTGGGGATATGGTCATGGTTGCGATTGTAGATGGCTCGGTTCAGGATCTGTTGACTTATCCGTACAAAAATAAATCGAATATTGGCGTCACAGTCAATAGTTTGCTTGATCATAACATGAAGTGGAATTGGGGACCGTTAATGACCTTACATGAATTTACACATAGCCGGGATATTCATACCAAGGAGTTGGCGATCCCGATGATGAAAAGGGAAGGAGAGGAGATTGCGTTAAAGGGCGTCGCTTTGTTACATGGGGATCATATTGTCGGTGAAGCGACGCCGAGAGAGGGGTATTTTCTCAAGACCATGAAAGGAGAGAAAACGTCCTTTTTGTATGAAACGGTTATCAAAAAATCAGCGATGCAAGCCAGTGGTATGGCGCAATTTCTGGCCATGAATGACGGCAAGGACGAGGTCAAAGTCGTATTTCATGTGATTCAGAGTAAGGGAACGATCAAGCTTCTGGATTCCCAAAACATTAAATTTGACGTCAATCTTCATATCGATATGGATATTCAGGAGATTTCCGAACGTTATTCATTCGAGAAAACAGGTGCAGTTGAGGCTTTGAAACGTCAATTGAGCAAGGAATTAACAGCGCACTTGCAACAATTTTTGGATAAGCTTCGCAAAGTGAATTCGGATTGCGTCGGTTTCGGAGAGAAGTATCGAAGTCTTGTGCCGCATACTAAGCTTGAAAATGAGAAATGGAGGGAAGCCTTTCCGAAGTCCTCGATACAAGGTCGGGTGGATATCGATATTATTCGAACAGGAACAATTGAGTAGCAGGATGCGAGATGCGCATACGATCGAACAGAATCATGTCTGTTCGATTTTTTGTTATTACGAAAGTTCACGAATTTGAAATTGTTAGGGGGATATGATGAAGAAAACATATTTAATAAATATCGACAACAAAATAGGTTAAAAGTCATGTTGTATATTCATGTCTAGACACGAAAACATATGCAAATCCGTTAAAGTTATTGGATTTATCCAACATAGCAATCCAGTGCCCTTAGGTTGTGATAGGGTGTTTTTTTTTACCAGTCGTCTATATATTGTGAACTTATGAAGTATCTCTTACAATCATCTAAGACCGTACGAGTACGCTAGTCTTGCAACTTCCTCTCTTCCATCCATAATTCTTGGATTTGTTCCCCTGCCAATAGACCTATTAAACATGTCTCTAATCGTTAAAATTCGATGAGTTAATAAATACGCAATACTTTAGTAAATATTTTCCGTCATGCTGAGGTCAAAACCAGCGTTTTATTTTGGATGATTATCGTAGAGGTGGAACATGATTCTTATGGAAATATTACTTCATTCCTTTTCTTTTTTATTAGTGGCAGCTAAATTCAGAAATTGGATTTCAATAGATCAATTATTTATGCTTTTTGAATTTGTGGGGGTTCAATTGGTTATCCTTATTATTCTATTTATGAAATCCAGTAAAGTAAGAGCTCAAGTGGAGGATTCCAAGTCGGATCTCTTCGATATTTTATTCTATCAACAAGGTATTATTGCGAAGGTAGAGAAACGGAAACGCGAATTTATAATTACTGTTTCGGGCGGTTCGTTGTTGTTGGATTTGGGATTACAATCCTCAGAACTTACGGGAAAATCGATTGATGAATTACAAAACATTTCTCTGGGTACGAAAACATATTTGAAGAATCAGTTAGAGAAAGCGTGGAACGGTCACCTTGTAACGGATGAGTTTATCATCAACGATCGTCATATTACCTTTACCATCTACCCTCATTATGAGGAATCTTGCATCGTTTCATTAATTTGTGTTGGTTTGGATTATACGGAGCGTGTGAGAATCGATCGAGAGAATCAGTCGAAAAGTCAATTTATATCCCATATGAGTCATGAAATACGAACACCGATTAGCGGTATCGTTGGTCTATCTTATTTGTTAAAAGAAACGGAATTGTCCCCGTTGCAAGCAGATTATGCCGGTAAAATACTGTTATCATCGCATTCCGTTCTAGGTATGCTCGACGATATCTTAGATTTATCCAGTATTGAATCCGGGAAATTAAAGTTACTACCTAGTACTTTTCACATAAAAGAAATCCTAGAAAATTTAGCAAGCATACTTAGTGGTCTATTGCATAACAAAAGGCTTAAATTTATTATCAATGATTCTAGTCGCCTGCCAGCCCTGTTTTACGGCGATTCCCTACGACTGGAACAAATCTTATTAAATGTATTGACGAATGCTGTGAAATTTACGCAACACGGTTACATATCTGTTAAAGTGGAAGAAATGAATCGAGCGAATGGTGTATCCTATATTCAATTTACGATAGAGGATACGGGGATTGGAATTTCACAAGATCAGATCGATAAGATATTCAGACCCTTTACGCAAGCTGATGACGACATCAGTCGCCAGTTCGGCGGAACAGGGCTGGGGTTGGCTATTTGCAAGTATTTGGTCGAATTCTTAGGAGGATCTATTGATCTAGAAAGTACATTAGGAATGGGCAGTAAATTAACCATACAGCTGCCATTTGAAATATCGCAAGGACCTATGCTAGTAGAACAGATCACGAGAAGTTCGCAAATGGATAGAAACCAAACAGCACTTGTAATCGAACGCGATGTTGTGATCCGGCAAGGTTTGTGTGCGTTGCTGGCTTCCTTGGGCATACAAGTTGAATGGTGCGAGGATTTCGAAGAAGCGCAGATTCGATGCGTTGCGTTTGATTTCATCGTGACGGATTTGCATGTGTATGAAGGTGAAGGTACGTTGAACAAGTGGGTTCAATGGAGGGATCAAGTTTCAAGGACAAACAGTAAGATCATCGGGGTCGTTACGACCCATGTTCGAGATGAATTTTCGAAGTATCCCGCTTACATTCAACCTGATGCTTACATGATCAAACCTGTGAGTCAGAAGGGACTATATCGTGTCTTAGAATCCATGAACAGACGCGAAGAGGCAAGTAGCAGTCTTACACCATCTGGATTTGTGAAACAACCATGCTGGATGTCTTGTATGCATAATGTGAATGTAATGCTCGTTGAGGATCATGAGATCAATCAGCTTGTGATTACGGAAATGATTCGTTCGCGCTGTGGGCTAATTACCGTAGTGAGCAATGGCTACGATGCACTGAAGAAATTAGCTATAGCTGAATGGGATATCATCCTGATGGATGTTCATTTGCCTGAGCTGGATGGAGTCGACACGACGCGAATCATCCGTGGGGAAGAACGTTATCGAGATGTGCCTATCATCGCACTAACGGCCAACATGGTTGTTCAGGACCATGGCACGTATTATCAAGTGGGTATGAACGATGTGGTCGTCAAACCGTTAAGTGAAACAAAATTAGATTTTATCATGGATAAATGGGTGAAAAAACGAAGGGAAACTCATGAATCTATCGTTCCGATTAAGGATATGGATTTTACAGGGATCCAAGGAATTGATGTTTCGTCTTTGCTTGATCGTGTTGGAGGGAAACAACATATTCTCATTCGAATCCTAGAGAACTTTTATCATGAATATTCTGATTTCTCGGAGAGGCTACATAACGTGCTTGATCAGGGGATTACCGAAGAAGCTTATAAAATGGTCCATACGCTGCATGGTGTTGCTGGACATATCTCTGCATATACATTGACGAATTACGCATCTCGTTTAGAAGAGGTCTTGGACCAAGGTGAGGCATACCATCTGCATCTCGTTGATATACAACGTGCATTACAAGAAATCTTAAATTCTCTGGAGGACGTTATTGCAAAATAACTTTACTATCGAAAGGTTGTTAGAATGAAAGTTCTATTAATTGAAGACGATTATGTTGTCGGAGATATGATTGCAATGTATTTACGTGATGAAAATTATGACGTGTTAAGAGTAGGTTACGGCAAAGAAGGAGTTCAACAAGTAAGAGACTTTCACCCGGACATCATCGTCTTGGATTTCCTTCTTCCTGATGCGAACGGCATCGAATTATGCACTGAAATACGGAGCTTCAGTTCCATTCCAATTATCATGATTTCGATAAAAACGAACGTTTCTGACCGGATAACAGCCCTGTTGGCCGGTGCCGATGATTTTATGTGCAAACCTTTCAGCATGAGAGAGTTGCTGGCTCGAATCATCGTCTGTATGCGAAGAATGATCAATCATGAGACCAAACCTCATGAGAGGATTGATATGCCGGAATCTATCTCCTCCATACAAATAAACCAAATTCAACGAACCGTACGGATTGATGGTCAGCATATTGAAACCACTTTTAGTGAGTATGAATTATTATTATTGTTTTACTTCAATCCAGGAAGAGTGTTCACGAGAGAGAACTTGATTACTGCGCTTGGAGGCGAAGATGCTCCTGTCAGCGATCGCTCCATCGATGTTCATATCACGAAATTAAGAAAAAAGATTGAAAAGGATCCAAAACACCCTAAACATATTCTAACGGTTTGGGGCGTAGGCTATAAATTTGTGATGTGATAGGCTGCATGTTTGTTACGAAAGTATGTCCCAAAAGACATGCTTTTTTAATGCCCAGCAAATTTATTATTAAGACCTGACTATTACAATAGATTTCAATATAAGGTTTGAATTCTAATTTAGTAATTAAAGGGGAATAACAATGAACTTGCTAAGAAATTTACGGGTTGGAAAAAAGTTGACGTTATTAGTTGGCATCTTATTGTTGCTAACATCGGCTTTATCGGGGTACGGAATCTATGTTATGAACAGATTGGCACATGATACAGAGAGCATGTACCAAGATGTTGCACTCCCCACAATGACATTGGGACATTATCGGGCGAATAACCGTGCAATTGAAACGATCACGTTTCAGATCATGCAAATGGTTAGTGAATCAGAAGGTCAACAATTATTGTTGAAAATGGAGAGTCTGTTCTCAGCAAATAACGAGTACCTAAATCAGTTAATGCATGCGAATATTTCATCGGAGAATAAGGAATTGATCCAGCAAATTAATCAGAAATATCAAAGTTATATGAAAGTTGTCAAGGATACTGTATCTTTAGGTGCGCAGAATAAAAATGAGGAAGCTTATCAATATTACAAAGATCATGCAGATGCGTTGCAGAATACCATTGTTTCCTTAGGGGACAAGCTAGAGGATAATAATAAAGCTTATGCTAAAAGTTTGAATGACGATAATACGGCACGAGCGGAACAAACTTCTTTGATTATGATCATTGGAACTGCGATTGCGATGATTCTTAGTCTCTTACTCGGCATCGCCATTACGAAGATGATTACATATCCGATTCAAGTCGTAAGAGGTGTTATCGCAAAAGCGGAAGCAGGAGATTTCACCTGTCATGTGAACTACGATTCGAAAGATGAACTTGGCATGATGGCTAAGTTATTCAATCAAATGCTTATTACATTACGATCCTCGTTCAGTCAGATTGCTGAGTCATCGCATCAATTGGCAGCGTTCTCGATTGAGCTGAATGCAAGCGCTGAACAAACGAGTATTGCAAGCGAGCATATTGCTGTATCCGTTCAAGAAATCGCTAACGGCGTGGAAGAGCAGGTTCGTGCTGTCGAAGCGAGCAGCAGCACTTTAGAAGTCATGGCACAAAATGCACAACACATCGCGGAAAGCGCGCAGACTGTCACGGAACAAGCTGTGCAGGCGGAGGGGAAATCCGTACGTGGTATTGAGGCAATAGGTACAGTGTCGGCCCAGATGAATACAATTAATGAAACCATCCAGGGACTCGGCGAAGTCATCCGAGGGCTTGGTGCGCGTTCGGGCGAAATCGGACTTATTGTAGATACGATTACAGGTATTGCTTCACAGACGAATTTACTTGCATTAAATGCCGCAATCGAGGCGGCAAGGGTCGGGGAACACGGCAAAGGATTTGCAGTCGTCGCCGGTGAAGTGCGTAAATTAGCAGAGGAATCCGCGAACTCGGCAGGCCGTATTTCAACGCTTGTGGATGCGATTCGAACCGAGACAGATGCGGCTGTTGATTCCATGAATCTCGCGACAACAGAAGTATCGAATGGCTTGATGACGGTCAACGCTGCTGGCGAGTCATTCCTAGACGTGCAGCAAGCGGTTCATTCGGTTGCAGGCCAAATCCAAGATGTATCTACAGCCGTTCAACATCTGGCTTCCGGTACGGAGCAAATGTTCGCTACGATCCAGCAAATTAATGAAACGGCAGTATCTTCTGCAGCGGGCACACAGAATATTTCAGCTGCCACGGAAGAACAATTGGCAACAATGGAAGAAATAGCGGCATCTTCCGAATCACTGACGACCATGGCTGAAGAATTACAGACGAACATTTCCATGTTCAAAGTGTAACCATGGTGAGAAATGAAAAATTGGAGTGTACGCAAGAGACTATGTATTTGTTTTAGCACAGCCGCGACCATGATCGCGATCGTAGGGTTACTTGGAATTTTATCGTGTTATCGGTTGCAAGTATTAGCGGAGTATTCACATCGGTCCCAGCTCCAAACCCAAGATTTTCAAGAGATTCGAATGCAACTGCGGCAGGTGAATGCCAATACGCTTGAAATGATTCTAAGTACGGATGTACGACATAGGAATGCCCTTGAGACGGATTCTCAGCAACGGATTGAGCGGATCCATGCAATAATTCAGAAGTTCGATTACATCGACTTTAATCCAGAGATGATGGAGGAGTTCACCGATTGTAACCTTAAGCTTGAAGAATATCTTCAGAAGCGCGATGTTGTCGTTGCGAAAGGGAATAATACGCTTAGTTATCAAGTTTATGAGTTCTTTTTGTCGGATATCCAACCGCTGGTGTACCAACTATTTGATAAGCAAGACCACCTGGGATACCGCTTAGACCAAATTACATATGGAACGTTTGAGGCTAACAGCAAAAGTGCAGGGACTCTATTCGTTCTCTTATCTTTTGTTCTGTTGGTGACATTGGTTTCCTTCGTATATCTCGGACGTTGGACATACCGTTCCATTATGCTATCGCTTCGCGAGGTTATACGAGGTGCAGAACAGATCTCGCAAGGACATTTCAATATACAGCTTGAAGTCCAAGGAGATCATGAGTTTCAATTAATCGGTGATCAATTTAATTGGATGGCTCGACAAATCGAGCAGATCGTGAACGGAATTCAGGAGGAAGCCGAAGAACAAATTCAATATTTGGTCTTCCACGACGAATTAACCGGTCTGCCAAATCGTCGATCGTTCAATAAGGAGTGTCATGCGCTAATTGAACAAGCAGACTCGAATTTTCAATTTGCGGTGATGTTTATGGATGTGGATCGATTTAAATCCGTGAATGACAGTCTCGGTCACGCGGTTGGCGACAGATTGTTAAGGATGATTTCGGATCGACTGAAATCCTGCCTCCCTGAAGATCATTTCATTGCCCGTTGGGGCGGTGATGAATTTACCTTGCTTCTTTCGAGTAAGAATTCGCAGGAGAGATACGAAATCACTGCGAATAAAATCGTAAATTCGATGAAGGACCCTCTAACTATCGATACGTTTGATCTTCATGTATCGGTTAGCATCGGGATCGCGATATATCCAGAAGATGGGGGGGATATGGATACATTATTAAGAAATGCGGATCAGGCGATGTACCAAGCGAAGGAGACAGGGAAAAATAAGTACCAATTATATCAATCTAATTACGATCAATTAACAAGAAGGTTAAAGCTGGAAAACGATTTGCAGTGCGCGCTGGAGCGAAAGGAATTCTATCTTGTCTATCAGCCGCAAGTGGATATTTCGACAGGCAGAATCGTGGGTGCAGAAGCACTGATCCGTTGGAACCACAGCACGATGGGGATTATCCCGCCAGACGAATTTATACCGATTGCGGAGGACATAGGGTGCATAACGGCAATAGGGGAGTGGGTGATGAGAGAGGCATGTACCCAGAATGTATGCTGGATAGATCTAGGATTAACACCAATTTGTGTTTCTGTAAATTTATCGGCAAGGCAACTTCAACAAGAGAGATTTGTGGAGACGGTGTGCGATATTCTCGCGGAAACGAACCTAGATCCAAATTTTCTAAGGCTTGAAATCACCGAAAGTATGATGATGCAGAACACAGCAGCGTCCATACGTACACTTCACAAATTGAGAGGACTCGGGGTAAGCCTGGCGATCGACGATTTTGGCAAAGGTTACTCATCATTAAGTTATTTGAAGGACTTTCCAGTTAATGTATTGAAGATCGATCGTTCCTTTATTCAAGGAATGACACAGAATGATTATGATAAAGCGATTGTATCGTCGATTATCACGCTGGCTCATAATCTCAAGATCAAAGTTGTAGCGGAAGGTGCCGAAATGATTGAAGAAGTGGTTTGCCTTCTTCATTATGGTTGCGATGAAGTGCAAGGTTACAGCTTCAGTAAGCCTATGCTCGCAGAGGACTTAGGCGAACTTCTTCGTATCGATGATCCATACAAAGCGCAATTGGAACCATGGACATATGAGCCTCGGAGCGTCCTTCTTGTAGATAACAAATGAATGGATTAAGGAAGACTAGGTATCTTCCATGCAAAAAACAATTTAGGGATAAGACTAAATTGTTTTTTTGTTGGGAAAGTAGGTAAGTGGGAAAATGGGAAAGTGAGAGAGCAGGGTATATCAGGAGAGAATATCGCTATAACATTGGAGTTGCTTCGTGGAAATAAGGAAATACTTCAGAAGTTGCAAAATAAAGCTCCTTCTTGCTATAATACAGAACGAACGTTCAGTATTATTTACGATGGATTTGGGGTCATTCAGATGGTGTTGTTGGAGGTGAAATCATGAATAAGAAACAGCTTCAAACCGAAAAAACGAAGAAAAGAGTGGCTGACGCTGCGAGAGCGCTGTTTGTCCAGAAGGGCTACAAAGCAACTTCGATTGAAGACATCGTGGCGGCAACCGGGAGCAGCAAGGGTAACATTTACTATCATTTCAAAAGTAAAGAAGGGTTATTTCTTCATTTGCTGGATGAGTGGGACTATGAGTGGGAACAGAAATGGCGAGTAAAAGTAGCGCTGTACCCAACCACGATCGATAAGCTGTTCGGGATGGCAGAATTAATGGTTCAGGATGATCTGAATCATCCTCTAACCAAAGCGGCGGATGAATTTTTTAATAATGAAGAAAAAACGAATGACGTGGAAGAGCGTATCGCTGAAATGGTGGCGCGACACCTGAAATTCAATCAGGAATTGCTGCAGGAAGGGATCGATCGCGGTGAATTCAAGCCAGACAAAGTCGAGGTGCTTGCTTTTATTTTGGAGAGTCTGATCATGGGGCTGAGTCATATGACGCGACGGAAATACAATCTCGAAGACGCCTTGACATTATATCATTCGGCTTTCCAAGTATTTTTGTACGGTATTGTCAAATCGCAGGACTGATGATAGAAATGCAGCAGGCTTTCATGGGCGGTCGTTCATTTTCCAAATGAATCTGTACCGATCCACGCCATTTTACAGACTGAACATTCAGTATTATTAAAGATTGTGTTATAGAGAAATAATATAGCTCTTATTTATGGATAGGAACTTGACACAAAGAGAGGATTTTATATGTCATTATTAATGAAAAATAGAGGGGCTATTTTGCTTCTCATGTTCAATATATTTCTCGTGTTTACAGGAATTGGGTTAGTTATCCCGATTATGCCTACCTATATGGCCGAACTCCATATTAGCGGGAGTACGGTGGGGATGCTGGTTGCGGCATTTTCCTTAACGCAGCTCTTGTGTTCACCTGTAGCAGGCAGATTGTCGGATACGTATGGTCGGAAAAAGGTTATTGTAATCGGAATGGTCATTTTTGCAATTTCTGAAGGATTGTTCGGATTTGCTAATACGCCCGTATTACTCTTTGCTTCCAGGATGCTGGGCGGCGTAGGGGCAGCATTGATTATGCCTGCTGTCATGGCCTATACCGCGGACGTCACGACAGATGAAGAGAGAGCCAAAGGGATGGGGCTCATTAATGCGGCGATCACGACCGGGTTTATCATTGGTCCTGGAATCGGCGGGTATATCGCAGAATTTGGGATACGCGTTCCATTCTATGCAGCCGGCGTAGCAGGGGCAGTTGCTGCCTTAATCACGTTGTTCGTTCTGCCAGAATCATTGAAGAAGGAAAATCAGTTGCGGAGCCAAGAGAACCCCGTTCCTCGGCAGAGCCTTCTGACTCAATTGTTACATTCGTACAAAGAGCCTTATTTCATAAGTCTTATCATTGTATTCGTAACTTCCTTTGGTTTGGCCAACTATGAGACCGTGTTTGGATTGTTCGTTGACCATAAATTTAATTTCACACCAAAAGATATCGCCTTTATCATTACATTCGGCTCCATTGCTGGCGCTGTCGTACAAGTGACGATTTTCGGGTGGATTGTGAATACGTTCGGGGAGAAGAAAGTCATTTCATGGTGCTTACTCATCGCGGCCCTCTTAGTATTTATGACGCTTTTCGTGCATCAATATTGGATGATTATTGTGGTAACATTCATTGTATTCTTATCGATTGATATCTTGCGCCCTGCGATCGGTACGCAGATGTCCAAGATGGCCCAAGAGCAGCAAGGGTATGTGGCGGGACTCAATTCGGCCTATACAAGTCTTGGGAATATCATAGGTCCCGTGACAGCGGGGTTCCTATTTGACATTAATATCAATTATCCTTATGTATCGGCAGCCATTATTCTACTACTCTGTTACTTCTTATCGCTCCGTGCCCGAAAAGTGTTGAAAGGAATGGATGCTTAGGAGAGCCGAAGAAGGCTTTGCCCGACTGTACAAATGACAAAGAATGTGTATGATGATACTAAGGGTTATGCCAACTTTTGAGCGAGGGGGATGTACGATGTTTCAGTATGTCAAGGATCCAGCGAATGAAAAGCTCCATGCAAAGTCTAAATGAGGACTAGAGCAGGGATTGCATGGAGCTAAAGTAAATAAAACTGCTTATTGTTATTCTGCAATGTAGAGTGAAATCTGGTTTATTATTTAGGCTTTGCAACCTTAAAATTATGAATTCATTTTTAAGGGAGCGGAGTAATGATGAAATATCAGAACGCAGCGGGTATTCTTCCCGAAAAATTGCTAGCAGAAATTCAAAAATATGTACACGGGGAATTCGTGTATATCCCTAACCCCGAAGGTATCCGCAAGAGATGGGGAGAGAACTCAGGGAGCCGGCAACTCCTCAGACAGCGGAACACTGAAATACGTGAGCGATTCTCGAAGGGCGAGACGATCACCGGTCTTTCAGATCAATTCTGCCTTTCCTATGATAGTATTAAAAAAATTATATATACGAAATGAGATGGACAAAGTACATGTTGGTTGGATAACCGATGTGTACTTTTTTTATCGCCAAGTAGAATGTTATTGTCAGTTTCAGCTGTCGTAGATACGAAATCTTGACAAATTATATAAGCGCTTTGTGTGTAACGGACATGAGAGACCTTATTGTTTGCTATGCTGTTAGATTAGCCGTTGTTGCGGACACAGAAACCCTTATTCCATTCGAATCATGGGTATATAGCTTATGTTTAGCATGATAAGAGCTCCTGTGTCCGTTCACCCTGCATTTTGAGTGCTTTTGGCATCATTAAGGTCTCGTGTGTCCGTTCATTTCTCGCTCTGTTCCCTGCACCCTAATTTGATTTCGGCAATCTCTCCATTCGAAGATGAGCGACCACGTATAGAGGTAGTTTCTATTGTGGTAAAAAATGATTCGTAGTTATTTTCCATATTGGTTCAAGGGAGCCCGTTCATTATAGTTAAACTAGGAATGATAAGGGGGTTGTTCATATGAAAAGAAACTTAGATGAATGGATTATCGAAGCGGATATGATGAGCATGCAAGCTGCCATGGAATCAGGCACATTAAGCTCGGAGGAATTAGTGAAGTTGTACTTAGCCCGAATCCAAACATACGATTTGAGGATCAATTCTATCTTAGAAATAAATCCTGATGCGCTGGATATTGCCAGATCGCTTGATATCGAACGGCAGGAAAAGGGAAGTCGCGGATGGTTGCATGGAATTCCCATCTTATTAAAAGACAATATCGATACGGCGGATCGCATGCACACGAGCGCAGGATCTGCAGCTTTAGCGGAATCCATCGCTGCGGAGGACTCGTTTGTCGCCGCTCAACTACGCATCGCGGGCGCCGTAATATTAGGGAAAACCAATATGACCGAATGGGCAGGGATGATGTCTTCCACCATATGGGCGGGATACAGTTCAAGAGGAGGGCTCGCGCTGAATCCGTATGGACCCGGAGAATTATTCATCGGCGGTTCTAGTTCAGGGTCGGCGGCTGCGGTTGCGGCAAATTTGGGGGCAGCTGCTATTGGTACAGAAACATCGGGGTCGATCATTAGCCCTGCGAGTCAGAACTGTCTGGTGGGAATCAAACCTACGATCGGTTTAGTTAGCAGATCGGGGATTATCCCCATTTCACGAAGCCAAGATACGGCGGGTCCCATGGCAAGAACCGTGGCCGATGCTGTGATTCTTCTTGGTGCATTAACGGGCGTGGACGAACGGGATGAGTCGACTAACTTAAGTGCCAACCATGCTCATGGTGACTATACCCCATTTTTGGATAAAGATTTCTTGCAGCACGCACGAATAGGCATTCCTCGATATTATTACCAAGACCTAGATGATGCGAGACTTGAAATCATTGAAGCAGCCATTCAAGTGCTGAGAAACGCGGGCGCAACGATTATCGATCCGGTGCAGCTCCCATGCGAACGTGTAGATTGGGACGGTAATGTAATGCGATATGAGTTCAAGAAATGTCTGAATGATTATCTTGAGAAACTAGCTCCTGCAATACCGGTCCACTCCATGAAGGAGGTTATTGCATTCAATAACGATCATGCAGAAACCTGTCTCAAATATGGGCAGGATGGACTGACGTGGGCAGAGGAGACGAGCGGGACGCTGACAGAACAAGAATATCTCGACAGCAAGCGGAGAAATAAAGAATTGGCTGGGACACAAGGCATTGACTATGTTCTAGCGGAGCATCAGTTAGATGCACTTCTCTTTCTTGGCAATGAAGGCGGGGATGATATCGCTGCAAGAGCGGGTTATCCCGTGATTACGGTGCCGGGAGGCTTCGCACGGACGGGCATCATTGCACCGGGCGGTTATACTACGAAAGGCCCGCAAGGGATCACGTTCGTGGGTACGGCATTTAGCGAACCGACATTAATCAAATTAGCCTACGGCTTTGAACAAGTAACGAAGTATCGTTATTCCCCGTCATTCGCATAAAGAGTGAATGATGTAGGATAACGGTTCGCGTCATTGAAGGGTGATAGGTCCGATGCATTTAAGCGAGAGGTGTTGTCCTGTGCCTCTTTGACAAGGTTAAGCGTGTAGTTGGGTGAACATTCAATCAGTTGGGCAAGATTTGCAGTGTAGTGGCCTTCTCTGTAACGTCGGAAGAGACAGGCTAGCCAGCCTGTCTCCCATTTTAGCCTATAATGCCTTCGCTAACTCATCCAGCTTGTTCATCGTATTCCAATTGCGCGTTGTTGCTGTATTCCCTAACTTTTGCAGGTTTTTTGCCAGTTTGGAATCTGATATGCTCTGACGGAACAAGAAGTAGATTTCGCATCCGTGGATATGGTACTCATCGCGATTACGTTCGCTGTTCGCCAAGAGGTCGACAACCTTCTGGGGCGGTGCTTCAGTTAAGCAGGAAACATGAATGCTATGCCCTTTTTCCAAGGGAACGCCTGCGTACGGGCAATCCGCAATGATACGTTCGACTTCATCTGCTGTTCGGATCACGACCGTGATCGAAATACCGAATGCCGACTGGATGCCTTCCTCGATTCGTTGGCGGAGTACCTTTGGCTCATCACCTGATTTGAAGAGTACATTTCCGCTTTGGATATAGGTTTTTACGTGGGTCAGACCCATGTTCTCGCATATGTTCTTCAAATCCGTCATTTTGATTTTATTATGTCCGCTCACATTAATTCCCCGTAGTAGTGCAATATAAATGGTCATTCCTCGATCATCTCCTATTTCGCCTTCGTACCTCTATGCATCCTCAGTGTTGACGCCATCTTCATGAATATACCAAATAATCATGCGGCTTGTATTGTAAAAAAGCGTCAGGCCTCAATATTTTCATCGTAAAAATTAAGAGATGGGTGCGAGGTAGATATTATTCGACAAACATCTATGTTCTTGACGTTTGACTTTGTGAGTTTTTTGTGAGGACAAAATGATAGAATAGATGAAGATCAATCATGAGAAGGAGACCGAGCATGCGAAGAACAAATTATGGGAAGCTCATTTCTATTGGGTTGATCTTTATGCTAGCTATTCTCATGTATGCGGCAATTTATGCCCAGACATTACCAAATAAGAATTCACCCGCTGCACAGCAAGGGGTGTTAGATCTAAGGCACTGGGATTTCCATCAGCAGGGTATGGTTAGTCTGGACGGGCAATGGGAGTTCTACGAGAATGAATTGCTTCAGCCCGCAGACTTTCAACAAGGAGCCAGACCCAAAGTGCAATATCCGATGGTTCCTGGAACTTGGAAGGGCATGCAATCCAATGGTATTCCTCGAAAAGGATTTGGCACATACCGTTTGAAGGTTCTCGTACAAGATAAAGATGAGATTTTGGGGATGAAAATTGAAAATATCCGTATGTCCCACTGTTTATTTATCAATGGCATACAAGCAGGGGGAAGCGGGAATCCTGCCGAATCGCAAGAATCCCATAAGCCTGGAAATACACCATATAACGCTTTTTTTCATAACAATGCCCAAGAAATAGAAATTATTGTTCAAGTTGCGAATTACATGTATGGAACAGGGGGCATTATTCATTCCATCCAGTTCGGTACCGCGGAAGATATTACAGGATTAAATGGGCTGCAGATTGGCACAGACCTCGGCGTCATCTTGCTGCTCGTGATGTTCGGTGCCTATCATTTGGGCTTGTACTTTATGCAGAAGCGAGTAAAAATCTATTTATATATTGGCGTGTACCAACTTCTTCTCGTCATCATGTCATTGCTGTATGGAGAGAAAATCCTTTTGAAGCTGTTGCCGGACATCCCTTTTATTTTGGCTTACAAGCTGCTTGATATGACCCAATGCCTGAGTTCGCTGTTTATTATCTTATTTTTCCAATCCATCCATACCAAACTGTTGTCACGCCGCATGATGATTGCGATGTTAGCACCATTATTGATTTACATCTCCACGATTGTTGTGTTGCCTTACGCGATACATATTCAATTTAAGTATTTATTATTTCCTTATCTGGGTATCATGCATATATTTATCATTGGACGCATGATCTACTTGCTTAACCTTAAAAAAGATGCGACTGGCCGGAACGAGCTCATGTTGTTTATTGGGGGAGGAATATCGCTAATTATCTATTTGGTAGACGGCTCCCTATATTCGGAAAATATAGTTCAGTCCGATTTGGTCGGCAAACTTGGTGTGATCACGTTTGTTGCATGCATGAATTTCCTGTTGATGCTTCGGTTCGAGAAAGCTTATGCCGATACCGAGCTTCTTACCCGGCAATTAATGGTCTCTAACCAGCTCAAGGATGAATTTCTAACGCAAACATCGCATGAGTTAAAGACACCCCTTCATGGCATCATGAATATGACCTCGTACCTGCTGGATGACGAAGAGCATCATTTATCGGCGAAGCAGCGTCAGAATTTATGGTTGATCAAAGATACGTCAACGAAATTATCGATGCTGATTCAGGATCTGATTGATGTGAGTCGCCTGAAGCATAATGAATTGCAATTGCATCTGACTGTGGTCGATATGAAGGTAATCACCCAAATTGTGTTTGACGTGCTGCAGTTCGAGCTTCTGGGAAAAGAAGTTCAACTAGATAATCAAGTCGAGCCGGATATCTGGGTTTTTGCGGATGAGAATCGTCTGCGGCAAGTCATGTACAACCTCATTCATAATGCCATGAAGCATACCGAGCAAGGCACCATCAAGGTGATGACGAGCATAGATCAAGGGATCGTTACCGTTATGGTAGAGGATACCGGGACAGGCATCCCCTCGGATAAGCATACCGCGGTCTTTGAATATTTCGAGCAGGTGGATCGCGTTCCTTCTAGGGACGGTTATACAGGCATGGGGATCGGGCTATATATTAGTCGGAAGCTCATTGAACGGATGGGTGGGACCATTCAAGTGGCTTGGTCTGAAGTCGGACAAGGGACACAGATGTCCTTCACGCTGCCAAGCGTGGACAGACTTACGGCGGCGTATCGAGAGACGGCCTATGCTATAGACGAGCGCCCTTCATACGATAAGGGACCCATTTCGCTGGATAGCATGGATCAACAGGGGTACACGGTTCTCATCGTAGATGATGAATCCTCAAATATTCAAGTGCTTCGGAATATGTTGCGGCGTCATCGTTACAATGTGATTACTGCATTTTCTGCCAAAGAGGCTTTATCGAAAATGAAAGACTATCCGAATATAGACTTGGTTATCTTGGATGTTATGATGCCTGTCACCTCAGGTATTGAGCTATGTCAGATAATCCGGAATCATTATTCGATCCTGGATCTGCCGATCTTATTTGCGACTGCCAAGGATACATCACAGGATGTGGCCATCGGTTTCAGAGCGGGTGCGAATGATTATGTGACGAAACCCTTCGACGAGGAGACGATCCTTGCCAGAATTCAAACGTTGATTGCGATGAAGACCTCGATACGCGAGGCAATCCAGAATGAACAAGCGTTCTATCAAGCGCAGATTAAGCCGCATTTCCTGTATAATGCGCTCAACAGTGTTATTTCCTTTTGTTACACCGACGGGGAGAAGGCTGCACATTTATTATTCATGCTTTCTCAATATTTAAGGCACATTCTGGATATGGACCGTTCTACGCCGTTCGTCCCGCTATCTCATGAATTGGAACTTATCGAGGCTTATGTCGAAATTGAGAAAGCCCGATTTGGCGGACGATTCGATTTTGTATGTCAGGTCGAGCAAGGGCTCATGGAGGTCTCCATCCCTTCATTATCCATTCAACCCTTTGTTGAGAACGCGATTCGGCACGGCCTGTTCGAGAAAGACGGGCAAGGCAAGATTACGCTTCAAATTCATGAGGGAGATCAATATATGAAAGTGGTCATTGAAGATGACGGTGTTGGGATCCCGGATGATCTCCTCTATCAAATGATTCATGGCAATCATCATGCGGGCGGTATCGGTATTCCGAATATCCGTAAAAGGCTGGATGTCATTGAAGGGGCTTCGCTCCAAATTAGCTCCGAATTGGATGCGGGCACGAAAGTAACGATGTACCTCCCTTTAGACGCGGAAGCTGTTGTCGACATGAACCGGATAAGGAGCGTAGGAGATGTTTAATGTTGTCATTGTGGAAGATGAGGTGCCTGCATTGGAATTGATGAAATACATCATTAGCCGCAATTCACATTACAACATTCAGGGGGAATTCACCAATCCAATCGAGGCGCTTCGAGAAGTTCCTAATCTGAGACCGGATGTCGTATTTCTGGATGTGGAGATGCCGAATCTTAATGGACTGGAGCTTGCGCACCGATTGCTATTGAAGCTGGACGATCTGCAAGTCGTTTTCACCACCGCGTATAAAACCTATGCGTTGGATGCATTCGAAGTCAATGCGGTGGATTATATTTTAAAACCTGTAACCCCAGCATCCATTGAACGTGTTGCACAACGGCTGTTGAAAAACCATCATCCGAAAACTTCTGCGGTGGAGATGGGGCGTACTGCCCATATTCAATGCTTCGGAGATTTTGAAGTTCGGAGCGCCAGAGGGGAATGGGTTCGCTGGCCGACTCGCAAGACAGAAGAGTTGTTCGCCTATTTGTTATGCCATGCAGGGAAAGAAATGAGCAAGTGGCGGTTAGCAGACTTATTATGGCCTGATATGGATGAAGAGCGCGCATCGCATAATTTATACAATACCGTGTATCGGTTGAAGAAGATTTTGAAAGAGCATAATCTTGGCATGGAACTCCTCAAGAGAAATGAAGGGTATACACTGGATTCAAGATCTCAGAGGGTGGATGTTGTTGTTTTTCAACAGTATGATTTTACTTTACCGGAGGATCAAATAGATATCGAGCAACTAGAGCAATTATGTGCGCTGTACAAAGGACCGTTGTTTGGGAGGAAAGATTATTTGTGGAAGGTCTCTTTGGAAGAAGTTTATGCGAAGCAGTACCGGATGCTTGTAAGAACCTTGAATCGGGAGGATGGCAAACGTCAGGCTTGGTCTAGGATGGAACAGCGTCTACACGCTTTTTTGCTCATCTATCCATTGGACGAAGAAATGAATCAGGCGATCTTGGAAGTGTATGAGCGCAGCGGGAACAGGGACCTCATGATGAAGCATTATACGCAATTTGAGTTGGGCTGCCGCAAAGAACTTGGTATAGACCCACCGCAAGCCATGAGAGATTGGGCTCTAGTACATGTACATGGAAATACGTGATGAATTTCAGGCTTGTACGTCGAACAGAGGGAAGTGATTCTCTCTGTTTTTTGTGCTGCCGCTTGTGAGATTTTTGAGAGATTGGTCTGCTAAGCTAAGGGGGAATTTTGTAAGGAGGGGAGATTATGAAATGAGCAGCAATTTACATACCCAGAACATATGGCCTACAGCAACACCTTCAGCATCTATCGATGTTGAACCCTTTTCGCCGTTTACCGGAGGACAGGATGATGCCTTACATCAATTCATTGATGATATGGTACGGATGATGAAAGAATTGATGAATACTGTACAGCTTCATCATAAAATACCTCTGTTTGAGATTCGCAAGCAAATCATTCCGAGCATCCAACATGCCGCCGAATCGCTTGATATTCCTTGTTTGCTCGCAGCTCTGCAGTCTAAAGATGACTATATATACAGGCATTCCATCGGCGTTGGCGTCATGGCTACATGGATCGGCAAGTGGTATGGCGTTAGTGAATCTGAACTACCAGCATTGTCGCTAGCTGCAACACTGCATGACATTGGGAAGTTCAGAATAACGATGGAAATTTGGACGAAACCCGAGAAATTGACTGCATTCGAATATGCGCTCATGAAGAAACACACGGTCATTGGGTATGGGATGCTGAAAGAGACCGTCGGCATGAACCATCGAGTCGCGCTTGTTGCCTTACAACATCATGAACGCCAAGATGGAAGCGGATATCCGCTAGGCCTTGGAGCTTCACGTCTTGATTTGTTTAGCCGAATTGTAGCTGTGGCTGATATATTTCATGCGCTTCTATCGAATCGATCTTATCAGGCAGCATTTCCTTTTCATGAAATAATGAAGCAAATGAAAGATCAGGCATTTGGCGCACTGGATCCACAAATTTTGAGCGTATTTCTAGATCGTCTCATGCAGTCGCTTCTAGGCAAAAAAGTGATTTTAAACGATGGACGTATTGCCACCATCCGAATGATTCATACGCAAGACCCGCTGCATCCTCTTGTCCAAGTCGATCAGGAGTTTTTGAATCTAAGCCAGCAATCTTCCATTAAAATTAAACAAGTGATCGTATCTTAATTTTCTTCAAATTTAAATTAGTTTTATCTATATCCGCTTGGCGTTCTGCTTTATATAATAAGGGCGTAAACTCAAATCTGAGGAGGGATCCTTAACTTGAAACCGAACGCGCCTTTATTGTTGACCGATGAGCAAATGAGCAAATTCATTACGGAAGGCTTTTTAATTCTGCAAACTGACTTCTCCGAAGACTTCCATGCAAGATTGAATGATCAATTAAACCACGTATATGAGCAAGAAGGAAATCCGGGGAATAACTTGCTTCCGCGAATCCGCGAAGTACAACAAATATTCGATCATCCCGTTGTGACGGGTGCGCTTACCAGCGTCCTTGGACCTAACTATATGATGCACGCGCATCGGCATGGTCATTATAATGAACAGAAAATTGCCGGTGGATGGCATAAAGATAGTTACTGGGGATATGACAAAATGCGAAACCACCATCCATGGTGGGCTATGATCATGTATTTCCCGCAAGCAACGCCGAAGGAATTGGGTCCAACAGGTGTATTGCCAGGAACGCAAAACCATCAAACCCGTACGTTCGTACCTGACGAGATGCCGGAAGAGGCCTTGGCCAGTGGTGAAGCAGGAACCTTCGCGTTGATCCATTACGACATTTGGCATCGCTCGACGCCTAATGTTCTTGGTAAGCCCCGGTATATGTTGAAGTTCGAATTCATGCGGACGGAAGCCCCGATGCTGCCAAGTTGGGATAACCAAGTAACCGAGTGGAGCAAACCGGCATCGTATACCACGCCAATTGCTGAGCATGAGACCCTGTGGGAGGAAACGTGGAACTGGTTGTCTGGTCGGTTAGGAAGTCTGGCGAAGACAGGGTCTGGTGAGCCATCCGTTGTGGATGCACTCGCACAGCAGTTAACTTCTGACTTCGAGCCTGACGCCTTGAATGCAGCTTATGAACTGGCTCGCCATGGCAATGCAGGGGTGAATGTACTCATGCAAGCGCTGCTTGATGGCGATGAGAACGCTTCACGTACCGCTGCCTACGGCTTGTCCGTCGCGGGTCCGGATGCCGTACCAGCATTGCTAAGTGCATTAGATGATGAGATCCCGGCTACATTGGTTCGTACGATCTTTGCTTTAAGTGAACAGCAGCAGCATGCCGCTGTGGCGGTACCCCGTCTAACGGAGCTATTGAGCTTTCCTGAGGATCGCGTCCGTCAGGCCGTTTCAGAGGCTTTGGGGTTAATCGGGTCTCCATCCGATCAAGTGGTGTCTGCTTTGATTCAATGCCTGCAAGATAGCGATGTGCAAGTCCGATTTACGGCAGGCCTAGCCTTGTCACGGATTGGAGCTTCGGCAGATGCAGCCGTTCCTCAGCTTGAAATTGCGCTTGAAGATGACAATCGCTACGTCCGCGCACATGCGGCAGAAGCGCTTCGTTATATTGGTTCGGAACGGGCGAAGGATATACTCATCGACTCCTTATTCCAGTCCCGGTGGTGTTCGACGACAACGCCTGCCAGTACTTTTTATCCTTGATCATTACATTCATATGCAAAAGGCAGTGGTGCTTATATCGCACCACTGCCTTTTTTGGATTCGGTTATTATTTTTGCATAGGTCCTGTCTGACTGTTCAACATATATTCCCGGTATGCTGAGGGAGAATAGCCTGTGTACTCTTTGAACATCCGGGAGAAATAGGATAATTCGATCCCGACCGTTTCCGCGATTTCAGTGATCCCTAGATTCGTGAAATTAAGTAATTGGGCAGCCTTCTCTAATCGCAATCGGTTGATATATTGAATAGGGGATTGCCCTGTGACTTGTTTGAAGGTTTGAATAAAATAGTTCGGTTGGAGATGAACGATTCTAGCTAATTCCTCAATACTGAATGTCGAAGATAGATGATCCTCAATGTGTCGAATGACACGGCTCATTTTCTCGAAACTGGGAGATTTGGAGGTATTCACTTGAATCCGTGGGCTTTGATCCAAAAACATCGAGATGATCTCTAGCAGCGCTGATCGCACTCGAAATGCCGCGGATAAACCTTCGGCGTACTGGAAGCGGATCAATCGATCGAATTGCTTGCGCAGCTCATCGTCTTCGTCCACATTCACGAAGAGAGGCGTGCGCAGCAGGTCAAACAGATGCTGATTGCCCACCTTTGCGCTGAAATGACACCAATACTTCCCAAAGGTTGGTGCGTCAGGGATGGTGCCGTAGCTTTGCAAGGTCCCAGCAGGCAAGAGAATGAGCTGTCCCGGCTGCGACACATGTCGCTCCTCCCCCACTTGGACGAATCCTTCCCCTTCGACAATGTAATAGAGCTTGTTAAATTCAGGAATGTAATTGGTATCATGCCAGTCTTCCGGTACCTTCGTATAGGCCGCAATCGACAAATCTAACTGCACGTTGGCCAGGTGCTGCTGCCAATAAACGGAGTTGAAGCGATTATGTACATTCATGTCATTCATAGGATTTAGGTTCCTTTTGGGATAATAGATTGACGTGCCCATAGTGTAGCATACTTCCCACAGGAAAGGAGGGCTTGATGCGAAAAAAGATTACTCCTTTCGGGCTTCGGGGAAAACGATGGCAACCGATCACACATCGAAGACGAGATTGCCCTAATTCCGGATGAAGCAACCATTCGAGGGTATCTGGAAAAAGTAGGCGGCAAGACGACGCCGGAAGAGCTCGGCGTGAATTCGGAGTTGCTTGCGAGAAGCATACGCGAGGCGCATAAATTCCTGTTATAGTTTGATAACCTTTGTCGAAGCTATTGAAATGAGCAGCAATCTTGATTATTTTATGCTTAAGGCGATGATGCAGTTATCTAGCGATTCTGCCTATAAGCGTGTAACCGGACGTAGGCGGGCACGAGCTTAAAGAGGAGACTCTTTTTGTTCGTGTTCTTTTTTACGTTAAGGGAATTCTGAAGAAGGAGGGACATTAGAGAGAGATAGATACATACGAGTGTAGAGTGCAGCAGAAACCCATAATTCTAATGAAGAAAGGTGCCGTGCTCATGAACTTTATAACCTCGGTAAGGCAGCGTACACGTTGGCTCCTAACAGTCACTTTGACGCTTGCATTAGCTATACCTATGCTTGCTTCGCCATCCTCGGTGTCTGCGAGTGCATCACAGACGGAAGTTCCGCCAATATCTCCTGTTCCGCAATCGCTTCAATCAGCGGGTGGCAGCATCGCGATTCCGTCGGAGGTTGGCGTAGTGACAGGAGCAACGACGGATGAGCCAGCGATCCAAGCCGTCGAAGCGATCCTTCAACAAGCTGGCGTCCAGACGATTAAGCGGATACAGGATAATGAAATACCTACCGCTCCTTTGAACGTATGGATCGGCGGTCCGACTGAGAATCAAAGTTCAGCTGCTGCTCTCCAAGCCCTGGGGGTTACGGGTTTGAATGACTTACCGCAGGATGGTTACATCTTAGCTTCCGGAACGGATGCCCAGGGGAAGAAAGAGATTGTTCTCGCTGGTACGACGCCTACAGGTACATTCTATGCTGCTCAGACTCTTCGTCAATTGCTGATGTCTGAAAGTGGACACAAGCAGATTCCTGCCGTAACGGTCAAGGATTGGCCGAAAATGACATGGCGCGGTTCGATTGAAGGATTCTACGGTGATCCGTGGTCCCATCAAGACCGTCTGCGTCAGCTGGATTTTTATGGTGAACAGAAAATGAATATGTATATTTACGCACCGAAGGACGACCCGTACCACCGCGATCAGTGGAGAGATCCGTATCCTGCGGATAAAGTGAACGAAATTAAGGAGCTCGTAACGAAAGCGAAGCAGAATCATGTGGAGCTGGTATTTGCGATTTCACCGGGGAATACGGTCTGTTTCTCGGATGATGTTGATTTCCAAGCCTTAATGAAGAAAGCGCAAGCAATGTGGGATATTGGGGTTCGATCCTATGCAATCTTCTTGGATGATATTAACAAGACATTGCGCTGCAATGCGGATAAAACCAAATTCAACAGTGATACGAATCCGGTTGCTGCTGCGCAAGCCTTTTTGCTGAATCGGTTCAAAACCGAATTTATTGACACACACGCGGGTGCCCATCGTTTGATTACGGTGCCGACGGATTATGCCAACATCACGACGACGGCGTATATCAGCCGATTCGCTGCGTTGGTGGATCCGAGTATTATCGTTCAGTGGACGGGGGCGGCTGTCGTTCCTGCCGGTATTTCGGCTTCGGATGCCGATAAAGCAAACGCAATATACAAGCATGATCTGCTAATCTGGGATAACTTCCCAGTGAACGACTATGCGCGCGACAAGCTGTATCTCGGGCCGTTATACAATCGGGATCCGGGTCTTGCCGACCATGGCATTATCGGGTTGACATCAAATCCGATGAATGAAGCAGAAGCATCGAAGATTTCGTTATTTACAATCGCGGATTACTTGTGGAACCCGCAGGCTTATAATCCGGAGACGTCTTGGCAGCTCAGTATTCAGCGATTTGGCGGGGCCGCGGCCGATGCGCTGCAAATTTTCGCAGAGAATAACTACTCTTCTCCGCTGAATGCCAAAGAGTCCCTGACCATTCAACCTCTGATCGGCAACTTCTGGACCGCATTTGTCGGCGGAGGCAATGTCACGAATGCAGCCATGCCGCTCACAGACGCATTTGCGAAGCTTCAACAGGCCCCCGGCATATTGCGCAGCCAGTTGAATAATGCCGGCTTTATTGAAGAAACGGCGGAATATCTGAATAAGTATGAATGGTACGGGAAAGCCGGTAAAGAAGCTGTACAAATGCTGCAAGCTCAGAAACGTAACAACAAACAGCAAGCTGCCGAACACCGGAGTGCGCTGCTCGATGCCAAGACGCATATTCAAGCCATCACAAAAGCGAAGTCCAACCAAGTGTTTGAGGACTTCTTCGCACGAGCCATTCGGGAGAATGATGTATGGTTAGGGAGCGATTCGTCCGTTCCGTTCCCGATCACAACGATGGGAACCTATCAGAACAATACGCCGGACCGGATGCTGGATGGTAATTTGAATACGTATTTCTGGAGCAATAACTCACCGGCCATTGGCGATGTCATCGGTGTGGACTTGAATGAAATTCGGAAGGTGTCCAATATCCAAGTTCTTATGGGTAAAAGCGGCAGTCTTTCGGATTTTATACATCATGGCGTGCTTGAGATTTCAGTAGACGGCGCGAATTGGACGAAGATCGCGAACCTGGAGGAGCAACCTGAAATCAATGCCGCGGTAGATCAACAACTTGCGCGCTTTGTCCGCATTCGGGTGACGGATACGCAGACGTTCTGGGTGATAGTGAGAGAGTTCAAAGTCACTTCGCAGCGGATTCCGAAGGAGCCTACGGCTGTATTGTCTGGCGATGATTTCGTTCAAGCTAATCAATCTTTTACGCTGCAGCGGCGTCAACCATGTTACACAGGCTGTATATGCCGAGGATATGACCCTGACCTATGATGCGAATCTGGTGGAATTCGTGTCTGCGAAGTCACTGGATGAAGGCGTCCATTTGTTGAACATAGGTAAGGAAACGGCAGGAAAGCTGCGGTTGATCGCCGCAAGCGAAGGTGCTGAACATAGCATTACAGGAGACCGGGAATTGTTTGAACTCACCTTCAAAGCAAAGCCCGTATCTCAAGGGACAGAAGGCAAGATTGCGGTTGAAGAAGCTGTTCTGGCAGATAGCAACGGAATGGAATCGAAGACTACGGTTACATCCATGAGCATCTACGTGAATGTCAATACGGATAAGACGGCGTTGAATAACCTTATTCGCGAGGCACAGAACGTTCATGATGGAGCCACAGAAGGTACGCAGATCGGTCAGTATCCGGTAGGCTCAAAGCAAATTCTGTTGTCAGCTATTCAAAAAGCTTCGAGTGTTGCGAACAAAAACCAAGCGACGCAAGCCCAAGTGGATGGTGCTGTAGCTGCGTTGCAACAAGCATTGAATACATTCAAGGCTTCCGTCAATACCACGATTCCTGGAGATTTAAATGGAGATGGCAAAATAACGATTGGGGATCTTGCTATCGTCGCTGTGCATTATGGTAAAACGTCTGCGAGCCCAGATTGGGAACTAGCGAAAAAAGCAGATATTAACGGAGATGGCGTCATTGACGTAAAAGATCTTGCAGCGATTGCGACGAAGATTATCGGATAGTTCAGATGGATATGAAGATAGGGGGAGCGTGTTCAAGGTTCGGAATTATTACCCGGGACATAAACTCCTAGTTGATGTGCCTATTCGCATTCAAGTAATGAATGTGAATGAACATGATGATTTGTCATTGCTCGTTACGCCAGACGAATTACAGGACTTATCGGGGCAGGAAATGATAGCATGAGAAAAGCCGCTATATACGCAGCATAGGTGCTGATATATAGCGGCTTTTACGTATCGTATTAGTTGAAAAATTTAACGCGATCTTCTAGTGCTTGGAATTGTTTCTCGCCATTCTCGCCGACTGGGTTACCGAATGGAAGTTGAGCAACCAATTGCCAGCTTGCAGGAATGTTCCATTCTTTTGTCACTTGCTCGTCGATCAATGGGTTGTAATGCTGCAAGGAAGCGCCAAGGCCTTCTGCTTCAAGCGATGTCCAGATCACGAATTGCAGCATCCCGTTGGATTGTTGGGACCATACTGGGAAACGATCTGCATAGGTTGCAAAGTTAGCTTGCAAGCTCTCGACAACCGCGTTGTCTTCGAAGAACAATACCGTACCGTAACCGCTGCGGAATGATTCCATTTTTTGAGCCGTTGGCTCAAATTGGTCGGCAGGAACGATTTGGCGAAGTGTTTCTGTCGTTAAATCCCACAATTTATTGTGCTGTTCGTTCAATAGAACAACGACGCGTGCGCTTTGGGAATTGAACGATGATGGTGTATGTTTGACGGCGAAATTCACGATTTCTTGGATTTTCTCGTCAGATACTTTCACGTCTTTGTTAATTCCGTATACGGAACGTCTACCTTCGATTGCGCTGTATAATGTTGTTGTCATGATTATCAATCCTCTCCGTGTGAAAAAAATAAATATGATGAATATCTATGGACTTAGTATAGTTACAAACAAAATTAAAGTCAATAACCTAAATTGGATTAATTACAAAAATAAATATAATTCCGATTGTTTGTCCATAATTTGTTCACACCTTTTTGATATGCTGTTAGGGATCCAAAAAGGGATCAAACAGATATTTTATGAAGAGGTGAAGACAGTGAGTCGGCAAGGAACACGAGTGATCGGATGGATCTGTACATTCATGATCGTCCTAGGTCTTACGACAGCTTGCAGCTCGAATGCAGGGAATGATGGGACCTCCCAAGCGGTTGGCGCACAAAACGAGGGTACAGACACTGGGATGGGACGACAAGGTATGATGCAAATGCAAAATGCCCCCGACCAGCCGGATCGTCAAATGGATTTCATGGCGAAAGTTGTTGCGATTGAAGGTACGAAAGTGACGATACAGAAAGCAAATTTCCAACCGGGGCAGGGTGGAGAACGTGCGAGACAAAGTCAGGGCGATGGAAACAAACCATCGAACCAAACGGGGAATGAACAGTCTGCCTCAGCTACTTCTGGCGACCAACCAGCACCGAATGATATGAAGGAAGGCGAAGGCGACGGCAGCGAGAAGCAAGGACAACGCAGTCGGGGGATGGGCGGCGGTATGACGTTTGAGGAAGACACGAGTGTCATTCAAATTGCGGCAGATACGCCAATCTATACGATGACGCGCCAAGATGAGAAGATGGCGTACGAGAAAATCCAAGCGAATGATCTGAAAGCAGACGAGATGATCACCGTGTGGTTGAAATCGGGAACAACGGACCAAGCCGAATATGTTGTTATTCGCGGAGAATTCGGACCTAGAGAGGATCAAGCCACTGGAACCAACTAAAAGTAAGGAATAGTATGACTATGGCTCCACTTTCTTCGGGAGGTGGGGTCTTGTTTGTTGCTGCATTTGTAAATCATGGTAAATTTAGTGTTTTGCAAAAATCCTGGGAGAGATGTCGCTTGTGACAGCTACCATCGCTAGGAAGAAGACGTGACGCTGATGAAAGAGCTAGGTATCCAAACCTATCGCTTCTCTGTGGCGTGGCCACGCATCTTGGGTGGTGAAGCGATTCAAGACGGAGCGTGGTTCAGAGAAACGTATGATTTCTTCAGCTTGCCGCTGTAGTCGTTGTTCTTTTAGACGTTCTAGAATTAACTTTTCAAGAGATAGCCGAAATCAAATTAGGGTGCAGCGAACGGAGCGAGAAATGAACGGACACAGTAGACCTTAATGATGCCAAAAGCACTCAAAATGCAGGGTGAACGGACACAGCAGCTCTTATCATGCTAAACATAAGCTATATACTCATGATCCGAATGGAATAAGTGTATCTGTGTCCGCAACAACGGCTAATCTAAGAGCATAGCAAACAATAAGGTCTCTCATGTCCGTTTCACACAAAGAGCTTATAAAATTGTCAAAATTTCGTATCTACGACAGCTATTACGCAAAACACCAACCCATCTCCCCTATCCATCAACGTATAGGTTCACTCAATAAAGGACCGTCGGGTGATCACCTGACGGTTTTTCTCATGTGTGTGTGGGAAGTTTGATCGTTTAGAAACATTTTTTTGTTAACATCTAACGTGTTGCTTGTAAGTAGTGTGTTGCCTGCTACCATGATGCTGAAATATCAGCAATTTCTTCGCCCCTCTTCCGTTAGCCTTCACGGGTGTTTCTATGGTACGCTTAGGGTGGAAAGTACTTGCTGGGTGTCAACGCAGGTTGAATGCATTTTGATGCTTGGACATCAACTTAATTACGGATGAAGGAGTGATTCCATGAAGTACCGCAGATTAGGAAAAACAGATTTAAATGTATCCGTCGTTGGGTTAGGAACATGGCAGTTCGGCGGGGAATGGGGACAGCAATTTACGCAAGAGGATGTAGATGCGATCCTCGACAAAGGACATGAGTTAGGCATTAACTTGATTGACACGGCGGAATGCTACGGGGATCATTTATCTGAAGCGTTTATCGGGGACTATATTTCTAGACGCAAGCGTGAGGATTGGATCATCGCCACGAAATTCGGGCATCACTTTCATGAAAGGTTCACAAGAACCGACGTATTCGATGCTGAAGGCGTCGTTCGTCAGCTTGATGCTTCGCTTCGAGCATTACATACCGATTATATCGATTTATATCAATTCCATTCCGGCCCGGATACATCCTTTGATAATGATGAGCTATGGACGGTTCTGGACAAACAGGTTCAAGCAGGCAAAATTCGCAATTTAGGTACATCGATCGGCAATAACGATAACTTACATCAGACGGCAGCATCTTCGCAAGTGAACTCACGTGCGATCCAAGTGGTGTATAACCGCATCGACCGTGCTCCTGAACAGCGTGTCTTCCCTTCTTGTCAGGCACAGGATCTAGGTGTTCTCGCTCGCGTTCCGCTTGCAAGCGGCTACTTGAGCGGTAAATACAAGCCTGGCGCTGTATTCGGGGAGACGGACGTTCGTCATCGTCATGATCAGGAAGCGACGCGTCGCAAGCTGGAGGAAGTTGAACAGATCAAGCAAAATGAAGTTCCATCTGGCGTGGATATGGCGAAGTGGGCTCTGGCATGGTGTTTGAAGCATCCGGCGGTGACAACCGTGATTCCAGGGTGTAAAAATCCAGACCAAGTCGTATCGAATGCAAGTGCAGTCGAACTCGTAACAGAAGCACACCCGCAGGATGTTAGCGGAAAATAAGCAAATATGCTTTAAGAAGCAGGTATTACAGACTAATTTTTCTGTGATTCCTGCTTTTTTTTGTGCCCAGGCAGGTAAATGTTAAATAAATATGAGCAGAAAACACATTCGTTAAACATAAATCACAACTTATGCTAAAAGTCATGTAGTACATTAGTCTTATAAAGAAAAAAGTGGAAGCAAGGGGGTTACTGCATGGCTGCAATCACAGAAATATCGCAAATCATCGCCGATGTGGGGGCAATCATTCTAGAAGATAAGTTAGGCATTGAAGCCGTATCCATGGACAACGACGTTTCAGATAACAAACTAAAGAGTGAACATATTACGATCATATTGCAGGTAATTGGAGATATAGAGGGACAGATCATATGTAATATTAATCGGCTAACTTGTTTGAATTTGATAGAGCAGATGTGTGGTCGAACGAATGTTACTTTATTCGATGACAAGGGATGGCGCGTACTTCATGAGTTTGGAAGGTTATTCGGCCAAGGCATATGCAAAAAATTTAAGGAATATGGATTATCGGTGTATGTCACAAAACCTTTGATTAATGAGGGGAGCCATATGATTCATTCATATACCGGGTTTATTATGGTTCCGTTGTTGTGTTCATGCGGGTTTATTGACGTATATTTTACTCAACACCATCGAGAGGAGTATGCTGAATGTCAGTGACAGGGAGAAGATGGGAACCGTGGGAAGATGAAATCATTCGCAATCAATATCCGACGATAGACGTTGAGGAGCTGGTAGCGTTGTTTCCAGAAGATCGGTCATTGAAAAGAATTCGTCAGCGCGCCTCGAAGCTGGGGGTTCATAGAATCTCACGGCAAGGTTCTGTGGGTAGCGGTGATAGTCCTGAGATCTTAAGTCTTTTCACGTTATATTTGAATAAAGCGATCGATATTCGTAATCGGACAGGTCGTAAACCGGATGTGGATGCGATGTTGAATACATTTCGAGAAATTTATGGACGATCAAGAACAGGAAATTAATCATGAATATAAGATCTTAACTATGTCTCTTGGATTTTGAGCAGAGACATGGTTTTTTTTGTTCTTGAATTTCTAATCTAAAAAGCGTAGAATGAATTCAACATTAACTTGTACGTACATCTAAAATTATTTTCAGGGTTTAATATATAAATGTACATACAATTAAAGACAATACATTTGGAGTAATAACCTTATTGAATCTAAGGAGGAATTTCACACATGTTGCCATTAAAAACATATGAAATTTGGTTTGTTACAGGAAGCCAACATTTATATGGTCCAGAAACCTTAGAGCAGGTGGATGCTCATTCCAAGATGATTACGGATGCTCTAAATCTAGATTCAGCCATCCCGGTAAATTTGGTTTTCAAACCGGTAGTGAAGACGGCTGAAGAAATCTATAACCTCGTGATCCAAGCGAATTCAGATGCTGTTTGCGCGGGGATTATGACATGGATGCATACCTTCTCCCCAGCTAAAATGTGGATCGCAGGATTAAATGAGCTGCGTAAACCGCTGCTCCACCTGCATACACAATTTAATCGGGATATCCCATGGGACAGCATTGATATGGATTTCATGAACTTGAACCAATCTGCGCATGGCGATCGTGAATACGGGTTCATTGGCGCACGGATGAAGATTGCTCGCAAAGTCGTTGTAGGACATTGGGAAGATGGCGAAGTACGCGCTCGAATCGGAAGATGGATGCGTGTTGCCGTAGCATATAATGAGAGCCGTCAATTGAAAGTTGCACGCTTCGGGGACAATATGCGCCAGGTTGCAGTTACGGAAGGCGATAAAGTCGAAGCGCAAATTCAATTAGGTTGGTCTGTGAACGGATATGGTATTGGAGATTTGGTGGATTACATTCAAGCGGTGTCCGATGAGGACATGCAAGCATTGATCGATGAATATGCAACTCAATATGATATCGTCCCAGAAGGACTAGAAGCTGGTGCTGTCCGGGATTCTATTTCGGAACAGGCGCGGATCGAGCTAGGGATGAAAGCTTTCTTGCAAGAAGGCGGATTCACGGCATTCACGACAACGTTCGAGGATCTACACGGCATGAAACAGCTGCCAGGACTTGCTGTTCAGCGTTTGATGGAACAAGGTTACGGGTTCGGCGGTGAAGGCGACTGGAAGACAGCGGCACTTGTGCGCTTAATGAAGGTTATGGCGGATGGCAAGGATACTTCCTTCATGGAAGACTACACTTATCATTTTGAACCTAATAATGAAATGATTCTTGGCGCACATATGTTGGAAGTATGTCCGACAATCGCCGAGACGCGCCCTCGGATTGAGGTTCATCCGCTTGGGATTGGCGGGAAGGAGGATCCTGCTCGGATCGTGTTTGATGGCAAAGAAGGAGCAGCGGTTAATGTATCCATCGTCGATATGGGGAACCGGTTACGTCTGATCGTGAGCGTCGTCGATGCGGTGAAATTAGAGAACGATATGCCGAAGCTTCCTGTAGCACGTGTATTATGGAAGCCGCAACCGAACTTGAAAGTCTCGGCAGAGGCTTGGATCCATGCCGGCGGAGCGCATCATACAGGATTCTCTTACGCGTTGACAGCGGAAGATATCGTAGACTTTGCAGAAATGTTGGGGATTGAGTGTGTTATTATTGATCATAGCACGACGGCGCTGGCATTCCGCAACGAACTTCGTTTGAATGATATCGCTTGGAAATTGCGTTAATAAAGGACTAATTTAGAAGGCGGTTGTCGATGTGACAGCCGCTTTTTTCTCAAAATACGGGCAATCATGCTATAATACTCGTAATTTGTAATGATATTTAGGACGATCCGATTTACGAGGTGAATGATGGAGAAGAAGCAACCGCCGAAATATATGCAGTTAAAGCATGAAATATTAACTTGGTTCGATGAAGGACGACTGAAACGCGGCGATCAAATGCCGTCTGAGAATGAAATTGCAGAACAGTTCCAATTAAGCCGGCAGACGGTAAGACAGACCTTTGGTGAGCTGGAGAAAGACGGATGGCTTGAACGGATTCAAGGGAAAGGGACATTCGTGTCTGCGCCGCAGCAGCATCGGTCCGTGAACCCTGAAGTCCCAACGATCGGTATTTTAACAACGTACATCTCGGACTATATCTTTCCGCATATCGTGCAAGGTGCTGAAGCTGTGTTGCGGAACCGTGGCTATCGCTTGGTATTATCCAGTACAGACAACGATAAAGAACGCGAACGTGAGAATCTGCAAGCTCTTTTAAGTCAGCCTTTGAGCGGACTTATTATCGAGCCTACGCGCAGTGCAGAAGGGAATCCGAACTTAAGCTATTATTTATCGCTGGATCTGGAACATATTCCTTTCTTAATGATCAACGAACGGTATGCTGAAATGGATTGTCCCTATATGAAAATGGATGATGAAGCAGGCGGTTTTATGGCGACGGAGCATCTGATCCAGCAGGGGCACCGTCATATCGCAGGGTTTTTCAAGATGGATGACCTACAAGGCGTAAATCGATTAAAAGGATTTATTCGCGCACATCGAGAGTATGATATGCCTTTGCAGCCGGATTCGGTGATTCATTATAAAACCGAAGAGAAACAGACAAAGCCATTCGAGATGGCGTTGTCTCTCCTGAGTCGTGAAGTGAATCGACCAACGGCCTTTGTAAGCTATAATGACGAGCTTGCGGTTCGATTGCTCGAAGCGATCCGGCAAGCAGACATGAACGTCCCTGAGGACGTATCTGTCGTCGGATTTGATGATTCATTTTTGGCCACGGCGACAGAAACCAAATTAACGACCGTTGTTCATCCGAAGAATGAAATGGGGAAACGTGCAGCAGAACAATTGATCGATATGATTGAAGGGAATATCAAACAACCAGAACCTTATATCTATAAGCCGGAGCTTATTATCCGGGAATCTACCCGCAGCATCGAATAAGTTATTACATCATACAATCAGCGTTTCTCAAGAGACACTAGCCTATCAAAGGTTGGTGTTCTTTTTTTACATCCAATTACATACAAGTTCGAGACAAGGTTAGGCAAGTTTCGATTTATATCTTCCAAAGTTGTACGTACAAGTTTATAATAATCTCAAAAGCATAATCCTTTAAGAAAGGGCTGATATCTATTGTTAGCATCATTGAAACAGGCCGTTCTAGAAGCGAATTTGGATCTGCCGAAGCACGGGCTTGTCACATTCACTTGGGGAAATGTAAGCGGTATCGACAGGGAACGAGGGCTTGTCGTTATTAAGCCAAGCGGTGTCGCGTATGAGAAGTTAAAAGCGGAAGATTTAGTCGTATTAGACTTGGACGGGAATGTAGTTGAAGGGAATTTAAGACCCTCTTCCGATACGGCGACGCATATTGCGTTATATAAAGCTTTTCCACACATTGGCGGAGTTGTACATACCCATTCACCTTGGGCGACCAGCTGGGCGCAAGCGGGTATAAGCATTCCGGCTTACGGAACAACACATGCAGATTATTACTATGGCGAAGTACCTTGTACGCGTCCGATGACGGCGGCCGAAATTCAAGGTGCGTATGAGCTAGAGACAGGGAATGTCATCATTGAGACGTTCAGGGATTTGGATCCAGACCAAGTTCCAGGCGTATTAGTTTACTGCCACGCGCCATTTAACTGGGGCAAGGACCCGCAGGATGCGGTTCACAATGCGGTGGTGCTTGAGGAAGTGGCGAAAATTGCTTCACGGATGCGTCAAGTGAATCCTGATGTGCAACCGATGGATCAGACATTATTAGATCGTCATTTCTTACGAAAACACGGCGCAAATGCCTACTACGGACAAAAAATGGGGGAGCCAAAATGACTAAAAAATACGCAATTGGTGTGGATTATGGTACGCAATCGGGCCGTGCAGTTCTGGTAGATCTTGCGAACGGTGCAGAGATAGCGGAACATGTCACACCTTATCCGCACATCGTGATTGATGAGGAGCTTCCAGGCTTAGGGATCGAGTTGGAGCATGATTGGGCCCTTCAACACCCTGCGGATTATATTGAAGTCTTGCAGCGTTCCGTACCGGCCGTGATTGCGCAATCAGGTATTAACTCGGCTGATGTGATTGGTCTTGGCATTGACTTTACTGCATGCACCATGCTTCCTATTGATGCGGCGGGACAGCCATTGTGCTTCAACGAGAAATTTATGTGGAACCCACACAGCTGGGTGAAATTGTGGAAACATCATGCTGCGCAAGATGAAGCGAATCGGTTGAATGAAATTGCAGCACAACGTGGCGAAGCATTCCTACCGCGTTATGGCGGCAAAATATCATCCGAGTGGATGATTGCGAAGATTTGGCAAATTTTGAATGAAGCGCCGGATATCTATGAAGTTACAGATCAGTTCGTGGAAGCGACAGACTGGGTTATATCTCAGATGACAGGGTATGTTGTCCGGAACAGCTGCACGGCAGGTTATAAGTCCATTTGGCACAAACAAGATGGCTACCCAAATAAGGAATTCTTCAAAGCGTTAGATCCTCGCTTAGAGAACCTGACAGAAACGAAATTACGAGGTGAGGTAGCGCCTCTGGGCACGAAAGCCGGAGAATTAACAGAAGACATGGCAAAGCTAATGGGTCTTGCGCCAGGCACGGCGATCGCGGTTGGGAATGTCGATGCACATGCGGCTGTTCCAGGCGTCGGTGTGGTTACCCCGGGCAAGCTCGTGATGGCGATGGGGACATCCATTTGTCATATGCTTTTAGGAACCGAAGAGAGACATGTGGAAGGCATGTGCGGTGTGGTTGAAGACGGGATTATTCCGGGATACCTCGGCTATGAAGCAGGCCAATCGGCCGTAGGCGATATTTTTGAATGGTATGTGGAAGAGGCTGTTCCTAGTTATGTCAAGGATGCTGCGGAACGGGACGGGAAGAACATTCACGTCTGGTTAGAGGAGAAAGCTGCCGCATATCAACCAGGTGAGACAGGGCTGCTTGCGTTGGATTGGTGGAATGGCAACCGTTCGGTTCTTGTGGACACGGATCTCACAGGATTGCTGCTCGGCTGCACATTATTAACCAAGCCGGAAGAAATCTATCGTACGCTATTAGAAGCCACAGCCTTCGGTACGCGCAAAATTGTAGATGCGTTCCACAATAACGGCGTTCCGGTTGAAGAATTGTACGCTTGTGGCGGATTGCCGCAAAAGAACCGTCTGCTCATGCAAATCTATGCGGATGTAACGAACCGTGTGATCAAAATAGCGGATTCCAAGCAAACACCGGCGGTAGGCGCTGCGATGTTCGGTGCCGTTGCGGCAGGATCCGAGAGAGGCGGTTACGACTCCATTGTCGATGCATCTAAAGCAATGGCGCGCGTTAAAGAAGAGACATTCCAGCCGATTCCTGAACATGTCGCGGTATACGAGAAGCTCTATCAAGAGTATTCGAAGCTCCATGATTATTTTGGCCGTGGTGAAAATGATGTCATGAAACGATTGAAATCGATGAAAGAGAGTGTTCGGTGATCTTACTTATTGCTAGGAATGTTAATAGGTTACCCAGCTCGTTTCAACCTATGTTGAAACGGGTTTTTTGGTGTGAAGGGATCGGTAATCGTGGATATATCTGGAGGGCTATGGTATATTCTACTTCGTGGCTTGGACGGTGTCACAAATTGGAATTATGGAAAAAGGAGAACATTATCTATGCTACAGAACAATAGCTCTGCTAAGCCTCGCAAGAAGCTGCTTAGCCCTGTGAATGCTGTGGTGCTTACACAGTTTATGAGCGCATTTTCCGATAATCTTAATTTCTTTATTATTATCGGGATGTTGAAACGACAAGGACTGGAGAACCCAGACCAAGCGGTTACGTATATTCAGATCGGATTTCTAGCTGTATTTCTGATCTTAGCCCCATTTGTGGGATCATTCGCGGATCGGAATGCGAAGTCTGGCGTCCTCATGGTCGGCAACTTATTTAAGGCAGCTGCCATTCTATTACTTATTTTTGGTATTCATCCGATATTTTGTTACGCGATCTTAGGGATTGGAGCCGTCATTTATTCTCCTGCGAAATACGGTATCCTAACCGAGCTAACCAGAACGGAAGATGAACTTCTGCGTGCGAATTCGAAAGTGGAAGGCACCACGATTTTAGCCATTTTATTAGGTACTGTCGTAGGGGGATTTTTGGCTGAATATTCGGATCTATTAGGTCTTGTTACCTGTTTCATAGTTTACGGATTATCATGGGCGCTCACTTTCTTGATTCCTAAGATCCCTGGCAATACGCAAATTCAATACATCGCTGCAGCCAGACGATTCTTTCAAGATACCCGCGCGTTGTTCCGTCATCCGCAAGCACAGTTTTCTTTGGTGGCAACAGGGGCATTTTGGTTAACAGCTGCCGTGCTTCGCATTGCGCTTGTTGCTTGGATTCCTGCGAACTTAGGGATTACGAATACGGATCAACAATCGTTAATTATCGGCAGTACGGCGATCGGTGTCGTGCTAGGATCGATTCTAATGCCTCGGATCATTCCGGCAAGCAAAATGTACCTTTCTTATTATTTCGGCTTTCTGATGGTCCTTTGCGTCTTAGTCACGGCCTTCATGCATAGTCTGGTGTTGTCTGTTGTTATGTTATTTTTGATTGGCGTGTTCGGCGGGATCTTCTTAATTCCTATGAACACGATCTTGCAGACCGTTGGCAAGGATATCGTAGGCGCAGGAAAGACGATCGCGGTACAGAACCTGGTGGAAAATTCGCTTACAATTATTGGGCTATTCATTTATTTATACCTGAACACCAAAGTCCCAATTCAGTTTGCCGTTGTAGGCATGGGTGTTATTTTGCTCGTATTTATTCTTGTATTGCTTCCGAAACTTTCGGCGCTCAAACGTTTTGACCCGGATGAATATCTGAAAGGTCCGCATAACCAACCCTCGAATAACTCATAATGTAATTGTTGGTGGAAGATTGCAACAGGTTTGGAGGGGTAAATCGTGCAGTTTTTGTGGGCCTTTGTTATAGGAGGCATCATCTGCGTGATCGGGCAATTGATGTTCGATGTGTTTAAATTGACGCCAGCGCATACGATGACAACGCTTGTTGTCGCCGGCGCAGCGCTTGATGGTCTCGGATGGTACGAGCCGTTAATCAGCTTTGCAGGAGCCGGAGCAACCGTACCCATTACAAGCTTCGGGAATTCACTAGTTCACGGAGCATTAACGGAGCTTAAACGTGATGGATGGGTCGGTGTCATCACAGGGATTTTTGAGGTGACAAGTGCGGGGATCTCTTCGGCGATCATCTTCTCGTTTATTGCCTCATTAATTGCGAAGCCAAAAGGTTAATGCAACATGTGAAATGGATAAAACAGACAAGGAAAAGTGACATGGCACGGAAGTGCTCGTCACGATCTTCTTTGTCTGTTTTTTTGTGGAAAATGCCACATAACCCTGTAAAAGTCTACTATATACGCTCATTTCCCCATCATGTAAAATATAGGAAACGATTGATATTATTAGTTGACGAAAGGGTTGTTGTTGATGAATATGAACCCGTATATGCAGACGATTTCAGCGATTCGAACCCAATTGGAAGCATGTATTCTCGGCAAAAGCGCTGAGATTAAGCTGCTCCTTACCGCTGTACTTGCAGGCGGTCATGTGTTAGTGGAAGACGTGCCAGGAACAGGTAAAACTCAACTCATCAAAGCATTAGCCCGAACGATCAACGGCCAATTTCGACGGATTCAATGTCATCCGGATTTATTGCCAAGCGATATTACTGGCGTGTCCATATTTCATCCCGGTGAAGAGCAGTTCGTGTTTCGTTCTGGCCCGGTATTTACGAATATTTTGCTTGTAGATGAGATCAATCGTGCAACGACGAAGACGCAGTCGGCTTTGTTGGAAGCAATGGAAGAGCGTTATGTGACGGTGGATGGAGAGAGTTATGCATTGCCACATCCCTTTATGATGTTTGCTACACAAAATCCGATCGAATTTGATGGTACCTATATGCTCCCGGAAGCACAACTTGACCGCTTCATGCTGCGCATTTCCTTAGGCTATCCGGACGCAGCAACCGAGGCTAGTTTGTTATTTTCCCATCAATACGGACAACCCATTGATACCGTTCAAGCGGTGACAGAGATGGAGACGCTGGCGCAAATTCAGGCGGAGGTTCGACATATTCACTTGGATCAAGCCGTGGGTGACTACCTTGTCAATATCGTCCGCAAGACGCGAGACCATGCCCTGACCGTGTTAGGCGCAAGCCCTCGGGCATCGGTATCGTTCATGCAAGCTGCTAAAGCTTATGCATTTGTTCAAGGGAGGGATTACGTGATCCCGGATGACTTGAAGGAGCTGGCTCCTCATGTGCTTGCCCATCGGATTACGCTGCGTCCTGAAGCGAGAATTGAAGGATTGACACCCTATACATTTATGGATCAAGTCTTAAAGCAGGTGGATGTTCCCGTTAGATTGGAGCGATGAAGGAATGCAAATGAAGCCATCGAATCGTAGCTCGTCAGCACGCCAATGGTTTTCGTTTTCTTCACGTTTCTGGATCGTCTTCGCGAGTTGGATCATTTGCTTATTTTTTCTGCTGTTTCAAGGTGGGAAAACCTCTTTCATGCTCTTAAGCATGATGACCATGATTTGCTTGTATTTATGGATCGGCAAATGGAGCGGAATATCGAAGTCGAAGGGAATACGCAAACTGCGCTATGCGGGCGAGAACCGAGCCATATTTTACGCAGGAGACACGATTGAAGCAGAATTGTCTGTGAAAGTCCAAATGATTGGCATGGCCCCTTATGTCTTGCTGCGCGATCAACTCGTACGTCGGCATGGAGAGACGTTGACCTTTGAATCGCTTGTAATCCCCGATTGGAATCGGAATTGCGTGATGCACTATAAGCTAACGAACTTGAAGCGAGGGTTCTATAGCTTTGGTACGTCAGAATGTGCCATGGAGGATGTTTTCGGATGGTTCCAGCACAAGGGAGCCATTCAGGTCGCATCCCAATTCTGTGTGCTGCCCCAGACCATTCGCATTCCGAGATGGAGAATGTTCGACGTTCGGAATCAAGGATACGGCAGACACGCCATGATTCACCGGTCCTCCAAAGAAACAACCCAAATTAACGGGGTACGGGAATATATTTACGGAGATCGTATTTCACGGATCCATTGGAACGCTACGGCGAAGACAGGGGAATGGAAATCGAAGGAATTCGAACGGGAGTCTTTGCCTTCCATGGTGTTGGTGCTTGACCGAACTCAGCGGCATTATGCAACCGAAGAACAGTTCGAACTGGCTGTATCGATTGCTGCGTCACTGCTTGAATTCAGTCGTGAGCGTCAGATCCCCGTTGGGTTTATTTCTTTAGGGAAATCCGTGGACATCTTTGAGCCGGGAAGCTCGACACTTCACCATAAACAAATCAAGGATCACTTAATGGATACGGATGCAGACGGATATGCCGAGCTCAGCGGACGATTGCAGCCTTTTCAATCGAAATTAGGTACGGGAAGCTTCTATGTCGTCATCAGTCCGGGTACCAGTGATAGTGTCCTACGACTTTTACAATGGCTGCAGCATAAGCAAATGACCGTGAGTCAGATGCTGATGACGAGTCCTCTAACCGGATCACCTGAAGGCTGGAGCACGTTTTGTTTATCAAAAGGTATCGTGGTATATCCTGTGCAGCGGTTGCAGGAGCTTCCTGTTGTGTTAGGAGGTTGGTCAAATGGTCAAGTCGCTGTTGGCGATAGCTCGAAATCTTAGGCAAGATGGGCTGGATAAATTAATCCTACTTTGCGTGCTCGTAATGTTATGGCAGTGGCAGTTGCCCTTGAAAAATCTATGGTCGGAAGAGACGATAGAGATGGTTAGACTTACACTGCTCGGTTATACGGCGATTCAACTCTTTATTCCTCTCCATGTATGGATTCGACGCATCCTTATCATCCTGCTCATCGGACTTATTCAATTTGAGGTGCTAGGGGCTTATCAGCTGCTTACCTTGCGAACAGTGAAGTGGAGTGATGTCATCCTTTCATGGGGGGCATCGCAATACCCTTATATGTTATTTACCTTCGGAACGTGGGCTTTGTTCGAGATCATTCGGTTTCTTGTTCGAAGCCGGCGAAGGATTATCGCTTTTATGACGATTCAGTTGATCGGGCTTGCGATCTTGGATTCATTTACGGTATTGAATTTATGGAAGCAAGTCGCTTGGGTTGTGTTGGCAGGGCTGTCTTGGCTCATCGTCGATCATTTTATTCGGTTGCGTTCCAAATATCCGGAGGGCTGGAGAAACCTTGCCACCTATCCGCTGAAATTGATTTGTACCGTAGGTTTGCTCTTGCTTGTGATTGTTGTCGCGGGTACGAGCATGCCATCCACCGTTCCGCTTATCCCTGATCCATATACCATGTGGAAAACATGGAAAGGGGAAGCTGTCCCTACATTTTATAGCGGGGAAGTGAGTGCTGATACCATAAACGCCAGGGCGTACCGTTCAGGCTATGGCCGTGATGATAGCACCTTAGGTGCGGGTTTTGATTTTGACCACACACCAGTGATGGAAATCAATACGAATCATCGAAGTTATTGGCGTGGAGAGACTCGTTCTTATTATACAGGAGAAGGTTGGATTGAATCTTACTCGGAGACGTTAGCCCAAGTTCAGCCGGTGGCGTTAGATCAGCCGTTAAAATCTTTTGACCTGGCACCTACGGTAGAGACTACGCAGCTAACCGCCACAGTTACGATGAGACGCAACGAGTCATACCCTGTCCTATTTGGCGCATATTCCGCACAGCGTTTAACACAATTAGATGATGCTGCAAAAATGGGAGATATCTCGTGGAAGCCGGAGAGTTCTTCCATGTTGTTTACGGGGAAGAAAGATTATCCGAAGACCTATACGTTCGTGTCCGAAATTCCAATTATAGATGAGGCAAAGCTTCGTGAATTAAAAGTTGAACGTAATCGCACATCCATCAATCGCATGAATTATATACAGCTGCCTAAGGAGTTTCCTGCGCGTGTGAAGGATCTGGCATTATCCCTGACCGCGGGGCAGCAGAATGATTACGACAGAATCCAGGCACTGACAACTTACCTGAAATCAGAAAAGTTCACCTATACGAATGAACCGGACCTGTCATTAAAACAAAGCAGTGATTTTGTAGATAGCTTCTTATTCGAGCTAAAACAAGGATATTGTGATTATTTCTCTACTTCACTTGTCACGATGGCCCGTTCTATTGGCATTCCTGCAAGATGGGTTAAGGGGTACGTTGGGGGCTCCAAAGAGGGATACCGTCCGGATCAGTACATGCCTAATGCGATGATGGAAGAGATGGCCAAAGAAGAAGGGACGTACATTGTAAGTAATGCGGATGCCCATTCATGGGCCGAGATTTACTTTGAAGGGTTTGGCTGGATCCCCTTTGAAGCGACACCCGGATTCACCATTCCGATGGCACAAGAAGAAAATCAAGCTGCGCCTGTAACCGTCCCGGACTTGGATACAACAGCCAATACAGATGAGACAAAAGAGAGTTCCTTCGCGTTTATGAAACCTTCGATTCTTACCTATTCCATTATGGGTATCATATTTGTTATCATGTTGTATGTATTGTTTGTTCGTTATCGATTGCATTGGAACATGTTATGGAGAACGCTAGTTCATGGACATCGTCCTTCAAGCGGACAGAAATTAATTGTCCTTACGGAACATTGGCTGTATTATTGCCGTCGAAAAGGGTTGCTTCGTGAGGAGCACGAAACGCTGCGTGAAAGTGTGTCGCGCTGGGAGAAGGAACGAAGTGCGCTCGCTGGTGCATGGAATCAACTATTGCCTTTATTTGAGAAGGCGAAGTACAGCACCAAACCTGTTACGGATCAAGATTGGTCGCAGGCTCAATCCGAAATGAAAAAGCTCATGCAAAGACTATAATATGTAAACCACAATTGCCGCTCAAGCCTTACGGTTTGGGCGGCAATTCTTTGCACGAAAAACAAAGAATATGGTATAGTTTGTCGTATGAAACTGAGGTGACGTATTTGTTAGAGAAGTTTATTCCCAGATTACGGGTAAATACCGTGTACGATATTGACTTGGAAGCTTTATATGCGCAAGGATATCGCGGTATTATTACGGATCTGGATAACACGCTTGTCGGTGCGAAAGAACCGCATGCCACACCTGAATTGGTTGCTTGGCTAGAAACTGCCAAACAAGCAGGTTTCCAAGTTGTCATTGTGTCCAATAATGATGAGGGGCGCGTTTCCTTATTTACGAAGCCGTTAGGCATTCCTTTCGTTCATGCAGCGCGCAAACCTAGACGCAAGCCGTTTCGGAAGGCGCTCTCACTCATGAATCTATCGGCCGCGCAGACGGTTGTTATTGGAGATCAGATGTTAACGGATGTATTTGGCGGGAACCGCACAGGATTATATACCATTCTCGTGCTGCCAATCGCAGCTGCGGATGAAGGTGTGATGACGCAGTTTAACCGTCGAATGGAGAAAGTTATTTTGCGAAGATTACGGAAAAAGGGTCTTTGGCACGAGGAGGAACAACGATGACTGAACAACGACAGCAACATAACGAGATAACCTCGTGCGAAGGCTGCGGCGTGAAATTACAAACAGAGAAACCAGAATTACCGGGCTATATCCCAGCTCAGACGTTAGACCGCGAGCCCGTCATTTGTCAACGCTGTTTCCGCATTAAGAACTATAATGATGCAGCGTCAGTCACATTGGAGCAGGATGACTTTTTGCGATTGCTCAGTCAAGTCGGTGCGTCCAAGAATGAGTCGCTGGTCATTCACATTGTTGATTTATTTGATTTTGACGGAAGTTTAATCTCCAGTCTGCAACGTTTTGTAGGGAATAATCCTGTGCTGCTGGTTGTTAATAAAATCGACTTGCTGCCAAAAGTAACGAACTGGAATCGGTTGACGAACTGGGTGCAGAAACGTGCCAAGGAACATGGCATTAAAGTGATTGATGTCGTGCTTGTCAGCGCGAAGAAAAACCAAGGCTTTGAAATGCTGCTCGACAAAGTGGGGCAATATCGTCGACACGGTCAGGATATTTATGTTGTTGGGGCGACGAATGTAGGCAAATCGACCTTAATTAACCGCTTGATCCGAGACTACAGTGATATAGAGCGGGAATTGACCACATCTCGTTTTCCTGGGACAACCCTTGATTTAGTGAAAATTCCGTTAGATGACGGCAATTTTATCATTGATACACCGGGAATTGTCTATCCATCGCGCTTAACGGAGCTTGTTTCCCGAAAGGATTTAGGGGCTATTATGCCTGATCGTCCTTTGAAGCCAATGGTATTTCAGTTAAATGAAGGACAGACTTTATTTTTCGGCGCCATGGCACGCTTTGATTTTGTACAAGGCCCACGACAATCGTTTACCTGCTTCGTATCCAATGGGTTGAATATTCATCGGACCAAGCTGGATCGAGCAGATGAGTTATATGCTGAGCATCGCGGGGAGATGCTGGCACCGCCGAATCGTGAACAGATTGAAGATCTTCCGGTATGGACGAAACATCAAATCCGGATTCCGAAAGGCAGTAAGTCGGATCTATTCATTTCAGGACTGGGTTGGATTAAAGTGAACTCCGATGAAGGGGCACTCGTGACTATCCATGCGCCAAAAGGCGTTAAAGTGCTGGCAAGAGATTCGATGATTTAAGTTAGGGGAGCGGGAGTCATGATCAGTAGTGAAGCGAGTGTATTCGGCGTGATCGGGGATCCGATTCGTCATTCGAAATCTCCGTTGATGCATAATAGTGCGCTGCAAGCGCTGGGTATCGATGGTGTCTACACAGCACTGCATGTCAAGCCGGAAGACATTGGCGAAGCCATTCGCGGCATTCGCGCGTTGGGATTTCGAGGCATTAATGTCACGATACCGCACAAGCTGAATGTCATTCCCCTATTGGATGAATTGGATGAAGGCGCGAAATTCATCGGCGCTGTCAATACAATTGTCAATGACAAGGGACGTTTAATTGGCTATAATACGGACGGGATTGGTTATGTCAGATCTCTGAAGGAAGAAGTTGAACCGGACCTAGCTGGTAGACGAATTCTGGTGATCGGTGCAGGTGGAGCGGCGCGAGGCATCGTGTATGCCCTGACGCAAGAATCGCCGGAAGTGATCTGGATTGCGAACCGCACGATCGAACGAGCAGAAGAACTAGCGCTTGCCTTACAACATTGTGGAAATCTTGTAGGGATAGGAACCGAACAAATTTCGGATATTTGCGGTGATGTCGATATCATCATTAATACCACATCTGTTGGGATGTTCCCGCATATGGAGGAAACTCCCATTTCACTAGAAGGGTTCCGTACGGATATTATTGTAAGTGATTTGATTTATAATCCGCTCGAGACGACCATTTTACGACAGGCTCGGGAACGAGGGAGCCGAACGCACGGTGGATTAGGCATGTTTGTCTATCAGGGGGCTTATGCTTTTGAATATTGGACAGGACAGACTGCACCTATTGAGGTTATGCGTCAAGCTGTATTAAAGTCATTGCTGTAGAAGTTAAAATTGGAGGCTATTGAAACAACCATGCTTACAGGAAAACAAAAACGTTATTTACGCTCGCTTGCTCATCATTTGAACCCGATTTTTCAAGTTGGTAAAGGTGGCGTGAACGATCAGCTTATTCGTCACATCGACGAAGCGATTGAAGTCCGGGAATTAATTAAAATTTCAATTCTGAACAACAATGAAGGAGATCGCAATGAAATTGCACAAGATCTCGCATCAGGCTCACAATCAGAACTTGTACAAGTGATAGGTAAAACGATTGTCTTGTATAAAGAATCTCGCGAACATAAGCAAATCGAGCTGCCGAGATCATAAGATAGGGGCGAAGGATTGCTCATGCATAAAGTCGGCATCTTCGGCGGGACCTTTGATCCCATTCATATAGGACATTTGCTCCTTGCGGAACATACGTGTGAAGTCTTGCATCTAGATGAGGTGTGGTTCATGCCGGCTGCAGACCCGCCGCATAAAGATTACCAGCCGCTCGCTACGGGGCAGGAACGGTTGGAAATGATTCGTCTGGCGATTGAAGGGCATCCGTTCTTTCGCTTGACGGATATTGAGATGGAGCGCGGTGGTGTTTCCTATACAGTAGATACCATCGAAGAGCTTCAACGTCGTCATGCGAACCATGCCTTTTCGTTTCTGATGGGCGCGGATATGGTGAATTATTTGCCTAAGTGGCATCGCATTGATGATTTGGCGTTACGTATTGAGTTTATTGGTGTGCAGAGACCGGGTACGACCTTACACTTGAATGAGTTACCTGCACATATACGCGATAAAGTGAAGATGGTTGAAATCCCGCTTATTGAATTGTCCTCGACGGAGATTCGGGAGCGTGCGAGTCAAGGCCGGTCTTACCGGTATATGGTACCGGAGCCAGTCCATCAATTCATCCAAAGGAATGATCTGTATGAATCGAAGTCGTGAAGCGATAATTGAAGCTGTGCGTTCTCAGATGCCTGCGAAACGTTGGGATCACACATTAGGTGTCATGACAACGTCCGTGAAGCTCGCAGAACAATATGGCGGCGACCCTGTAAGAGCAGAGTTAGCAGCGATTTTACATGATGTAGCGAAATATTGGCCGATCGATCGATTGGAACGGGTCGTACGTGAGCAGCATATGCCGGCGATCCTGTTGGAACATGATAAGCAGTTATGGCATGCGCCTGTTGGCGCATTTGTTGCAGAGAATGATTTTGGGATTACGGATCCGGAAGTATTGGATGCGATTCGTTATCATACCTCAGGGCGCGAACAAATGACCTTGATGGACAAAATCGTCTGTTTAGCAGACTATATGGAACCGGGAAGAGATTTCCCAGGTGTGAATAATATTCGTGAACTAGCCAAACATAGCCTTGAAGAGGCTTTGATTGCAGGATTTGATTCCACCATAGAACTGTTAGTATCGAAGAAAAAACGAATTTATCCGCTAACGATCTTAGCGAGAAATGATTTAATACAACATTTGGGAGGTTGACGAATGGCGGTTCAGTCCAAAGAATTACTAGAAATTGCAGTTACGGCAGCAGATGAAAAGAAAGCGATGAATATCGTTGCATTAGATCTTCAAGGGATTTCCTTGATTGCAGATTATTTTGTCATTTGCCACGGGAATTCAGATACACAAGTGAATGCGATCGCGACGGAAATCCGCAAACGCGTTCATGAAAAGGGTGGTATCGTTCGCGGAATCGAGGGCATGGATTCGGCTCGTTGGGTACTCATGGATCTTGGGGATGTTGTCGTGCACATCTTCCATCGTGATGAGCGTGAATATTACAACATTGAACGACTATGGTCTGATGCGAAAGTTGTGAATCTATGAGCTTAATCGCAGGTACAGTCGTCCAATTACCTATTGATCGTGAGGTATCTCCCTATGGCTTTTTTCTAACCAATGGGGAGCAGGATGTCCTGCTTCATTATTCGGAAATTATCGGTCAAGTGGAGCCGGGGCAAATCGTAGAGGTCTTTATCTTTTACGATACGGAAGATCGTCTAGCTGCGACAATGAAGACCCCTTATTTGACGTTAGGGGATTTGGCATTACTTGAAGTAGCGGATATTCATCCTCGTCTTGGTTGTTTCTTGGAGATGGGATTGGGTCGCCAACTGCTCTTGCCCATTCGCGAATTACCTGAGCTGAAGGAGCTTCATCCCCAAGTGGGGGATAAAGTGTTCGTCACGATGGATCATGATAAGCAAGGACGACTAAAGGCGAAGCTTGCTGGAGAACGCGAATTGGACCCGCTTACGTTCCATGCGCCAAGCACTTGGTTAAACCAGTGGGTCGAAGGCACGGTGTACAAAACCCTTCAAATGGGAACGTTCGTCCTTGTGGATGGCGGTGTTCTTGGTTTCGGGGTGATAGGAATGATTCATAGCTCGGAACGTGTGAATATGCTTCGTCTTGGCGAGCGCGTAAAAGCGAGAGTCAGCTTTATTCGAGAAGATGGACGGATCAATCTGTCGATGGCAGCTCGCAAAGAAGTTGGGCGTGAAGAGGATGCCGATCGTTTACTTGCTTTCATCAAAGAACGTCCGAATGGCGCGATGCCTTATTCGGATGCTACCCCGCCAGATATTATCAAGCAGCGCTTTGGGATTAGCAAATCAGCATTTAAGCGTGCGTTAGGTAAATTAATGCGCGAGGGGCTTGTGACGCAAAAAGATAACTGGACGTATCTAAAAACGGAGAATACCGAAAACGTGGAGAGCGATTCACAATGATGCAATCCTATGAGCAATTTGCCTATGTTTATGATGAACTGATGGCAGATATGCCTTACACAGAGTGGCTGCGATTCGCTCGCCAAGGCTGGGATACATATGGGAAGCCAAAGAGCATCGTTGATTTGGGCTGCGGGACAGGCAGTTTAGCCATTCCGTTAGCAAGCGAAGGTTATCGGGTGACAGGCATCGACCTATCAGCAGATATGCTTGCTGTTGCGCATCAGAAGCTCGATCAGTCGCCAGCAGGCAGCCGGTTGTTGCGGGAAGGGCGCATCCGCCTTGTACAGCAGGATATGAGGGAATGGGAGATTCCAGATGAAGTGGATTCCGTTATTTCTTTCTGTGATTGCTTGAATTATCTCGTGGAAGACGGAGATCTGGAGCAAGCCTTTCAACGAACCTATGCAGCACTCAAACCGGGCGGATCCTTCTTATTTGATGTGCATCATCCTCGCCAATTTGAAAAGTATGTCGCTGAGCAGCCTTTCATTTATGATGAAGAGAACATATCTTATATTTGGGTGTGTGATTATGAACCTTCCCTGCATGAAATTGAGCATCAATTAACGATTTTTGCTCGCGCTGAAGGGCAATCAGGTGGGCAGGATTTGTTCCAACGGTTCGAAGAAATGCATGTTCAGCGTGCGTATGATCCCGAATGGATTATGTCTCAGCTGCATGCCGTCGGATTTACGAGTGTGCATACGTTTGGGGATTTCACCTGGAACCAGCCAACGGATGAGACGAGCCGATTATTTTATATTGCATTGAAATAGTTGTTCTACCTTGACATAGACGTTGTCGATTTTTTATAATGAGCAGTATTAAGCTAGATATGGAAGAAGACTTTGATGAGGATTATTAGTTTTGATCGAATTCTGTCAGAGAGTCGGCGGGTGGTGAAAGCCGATGGTTCGTCAAAATCAACTCGCCTCTGAGTCATGCGGTCAACTCCAAGTGGATCAAATCGCATCGTTTCACCCGCGTTAAGGGTGCTAAAGGGAGCATTTGGCAAAGTATGCCAAGGGCTAACTAGGGTGGTACCACGGGAGCAACCTCTCGTCCCTAGCGACATGTTTGCGCTACGGATGAGAGGTTTTTTGTATGAAAAATGGTTGATATCGTAGGAGGATGAAGAGCGAATGACACAGGAAATTCAGCAATCACAAGGGTATAACCCATTTGTCATTGAACCGAAATGGCAGAAGTATTGGGACGCAGACAAAACATTTAAGACGATTGACGATCCAAGCAAGAAGAAATTCTACGCCCTGGATATGTTTCCGTATCCATCAGGTGCAGGCCTGCACGTAGGACATCCAGAAGGATATACGGCGACGGATATTGTATCACGTTATAAGCGTATGCAAGGATATAACGTCCTTCATCCGATGGGTTGGGATGCATTTGGGTTGCCAGCCGAACAACACGCATTAGATACGGGGGAACACCCGCGCGACATTACGGTGAAGAACATTAACAACTTCCGCCGTCAAATCAAGTCGCTAGGATTCTCCTATGACTGGGATCGTGAGATCAGTACAACAGATCCGGAATATTACAAATGGACGCAGTGGATTTTTATCCAATTGTACAAAATGGGTCTTGCATATGTCGCTGAAGTGCCAGTGAACTGGTGTGAAGCGCTTGGAACGGTTCTATCCAATGAGGAAGTGATCGATGGACTCAGTGAGCGTGGGAACCATCCGGTTGTGCGTAAGCCGATGCGTCAATGGATGCTGAAGATTACGGCTTATGCCGATCGTCTATTAGATGATTTGGAAGAATTGGATTGGGCGGAGAGCATTAAGGATATGCAGCGGAACTGGATTGGTAAATCCAAGGGGGCTGAAGTCAACTTTGCGATCGATGGCTATGAAGGGCAATTAACGGTATTTACGACGCGTCCTGACACATTATTCGGTGCTACGTATTGCGTGCTTGCGCCTGAGCATGAGTTGGTAGCGGCGATTACGACAGCGGAACAAGCTGATGCTGTAGCTGCGTATCAACTGAAAGCTTCGCATAAGAGTGATTTAGAGCGTACAGATTTGGCAAAAGACAAAAGCGGCGTATTCACGGGTGCCTATGCCATTAACCCAGTGAATGGTGAGAAATTGCCGATTTGGATCGCAGATTATGTGCTTGCCGGGTATGGATCAGGTGCGATTATGGCGGTTCCTGCGCATGATGAACGTGACTGGGAATTTGCTAAGAAATTTGATTTGCCAATTATTGAAGTCGTTCAAGGCGGGAATGTTCAAGAGGAAGCTTATGCTGGTGAAGGTGCACATGTGAACTCTGGCTTCTTGGATGGCTTGAACAAAGAAGATGCTATGGCTTCCATGATCGAGTGGCTTGAGTCGAACGGAAAAGGTCAAGGTAAAGTGACGTACCGATTGCGTGATTGGTTGTTCAGCCGTCAACGTTATTGGGGAGAGCCAATTCCGGTGATTCATCTGGAAGACGGAACCATGAAGACGATTCCGGAAGATCAGCTTCCATTGTTGCTGCCTGATGTGGAACATATTAAACCATCCGGTACAGGAGAGTCCCCGCTGGCGAATGTTACGGAGTGGGTAAACACGGTTGATCCGGAGACAGGAATGGCAGCTCGTCGCGAGACGAATACCATGCCGCAATGGGCGGGCAGCTGTTGGTATTACTTGCGTTTCATCGATCCGAAGAACAACGATGAATTGTGTGCGAAGGACAAACAACAAGCTTGGTTGCCTGTTGACTTATATATTGGCGGAGCTGAGCATGCCGTACTTCACTTGTTGTATGCCCGTTTCTGGCACAAAGTATTGTACGATCTGGGTATCGTCGATACGAAAGAGCCGTTCCACAAGCTTGTGAACCAAGGAATGATCTTGGGGATGAACAATGAGAAAATGAGTAAATCGCGTGGGAATGTCATTAATCCGGATGATATTGTCAACGAGTTCGGCGCCGATACATTACGGATGTACGAAATGTTCATGGGACCTTTGGAAGCAACGAAGCCTTGGAACACGAATGGGGTAGAGGGATCGTACCGTTTCTTGGCACGGATCTGGCGCCTCATCGTAACGGAGGATGGCGTACTTAATCCGAAGATTACCGATGGAGAAGGTAGTGAAGCATTTAAGCGGACATGGCATCGCACCGTGAAGAAAGTGACCGAAGATTTCGATGGTCTACGTTTCAACACGGCGATCAGCCAGTTAATGATATTTATTAATGAGGCTTACAAAGCAGAAGAATTGCCTCGTCAAGCGATCGAGAACTTCGTGCAGATGCTGGCTCCGCTTGCACCACATATCACGGAAGAGCTATGGGAACGTCTGGGTCACTCCGGTAGTATCTCTTATGTAGCGTGGCCAACGTATGATGAGTCGTTGACCGTCGATGCTGAAGTTGAGATTGTCGTACAAGTAAACGGAAAAATTGTTGAACGCATGATGATCGGCAAAGACTTGGACGAATCAGGTATGCAAGAAAAAGCATTAGCACAGCCAAATGTTCAAGCCGCGATGAATGGCAAGACGATTCGTAAAGTTATTGCTGTCAAAGGCAAGCTCGTTAATATTGTGGTCGGTTAACTTCCGTCCGGTTAAACAGAACGTTTAATTTTTCTAAATCTTCATCATATTTGGTATGGGTGGCTCGAATTAATTGATGGAAAACGCCCTGAAGCTCATTCTCTAACAAGTGAAGAGCTTCGGCGGTGATTCCGCCTGGGACGGCGACACGGGTCTGAACTTCTTCAGGCGTAAGTCGGCCCTCCGTTAATAATTTGCCTGTTCCTAGCACCATTTCACTGGCAAGACAGGTCGCTTGTTCCCGATTAATTCCCGTCGTTTCCACCGCAGCATCAATCCATTTTTGTAGAAAAAAAGCAATGAAGGCCGGTCCGCAGCTAGAGAAATCCGAAGTCACCCTGGTGTAATTTTCTTCAACGATTACAGGACGACTTATGGATTGCAACAAATCCTCCAGCAGCAACCGGTCTTTGCCTTTTATACGACTGCCATATATGCACAACGTTGCACCGCTCAATACGGAGTTCGTAATACTCGGTATGACTTTGGCAATTTTGCAGCGCAAATGATCTTCTAGATGAAGGATTTGCACTGGGCTCGTGATGGAGACAAGAATTTGATGATCCTGAACGATAGGTTCAATTTCATCGACAACTCTCTTAAATTGCATCGGTTTAACGCATAGAAATATGATTTCACTTCCGACTACCGTTTCGGTATTGGAGGTGGCAATTTGCAGCCCCGGATATTGAGATGCCAATTGATGAACCTTCTGCATGGTTCGATTACTGGCGATAATTTGCCCCGGTTCAAGTGCACCGGATTCAATGAACGATTCGATCAGCGTCCTGCCCATACTCCCCGTTCCGATGAATCCTACTTTCATCCTGATTCCTCCCTTATCTTGCTATGAGCACATTCTATTTTTTCAATATATGCACAATGGTTTGACCATCATGCTATGATATGACAATCTTTCAAAGAAGGTGACTAGATGGAACGACAAGGACAATCCATGTCTGACCGTAAAAGTTGGTTCATGTTCGGCCTTGTATGTATTGGGGTAAGTATATTGGTATTCGCTTGGATTCGTTCTTCCTCCGCCGCTGATATTCCGGGTTGGACGAAGTTGAATGATGGCATGGAACAGACGTTAACCTCGAATACATTGCAAGAAACAAAATCCAAAGATGTCTCTAGTACACAAAGCGCAACCATACAGACAGATACTTCTCCTGAGGTGAAACCTAAGAAAACCGATATCGTAGAAGCCCCGAGTCAGGCGATCATTCCGATACCATCCTCGCAAGTGAATAATGATATGCGTCAAGGAGAAACAAAGATCGAACCTGTTCATCAGCTTATTCCGTTGAATGCAGCCACGAAAGAACAGCTGATGGAGCTGCCAGGGATAGGTGATAGCAAAGCAAAGGCAATTATCGCTTACCGGGAGGCGCACGGGAAGTTTGCGTCGATTGATGAGCTTCGGAATGTGAAGGGAATTGGTCCCAAGGTGTTCGCTAAATTGAAACCGTTGGTTGGGTTGTAATGGTGTGAAAACCGTTGAAAATATACACCGTTATGAAAACATGCTACAATGGTCGCATCACTTAACTAAGCTGGAGATGAAACGAACATGCGTAAAGACTGGGATACTTATTTTATGGACATCGCCTACATGGTCTCAACACGCTCCCGTTGTCCGAGACGCCATGTCGGCGCCGTTCTTGTACAAGGCAAGAAGCTGCTCGGTACCGCCTATAACGGGGCACCTATGGGTGTACCTGATTGTGAAGAAGCGGGATGTATGATTGCAGAAGAATATGAATTGAAAATCATAGATGGACGCGAAGAGATGGTGAAGAAGCAGCGTTGTGTTCGAACCATTCATGCAGAGCAAAACTTATTGTTGTTCACAGACCGCAATGACCGGGAGGGCTCGATCGTCTATGTCACAGATCAGCCCTGCTGGACTTGTGCGAATATGTTAGCCAATAGCGGTGTGGTTGAAATCGTATACCATCGTCCATACCCGAAAGATAGTGAAAAAGTAATTACGATGATGGAGCATAAAGGAATTACCTTCCGCCACTTGGCAGGTTATCAACCGCCGAATGATACCGTGATGTCTGTCTCCAACTGATAGAGAAATAAGCAATCCAATCGTATATAACCATGAGGAAGAACCTTCAATCCTAACGCCAAACCTATGGCGAAGATGATTGAAGGTTCTTTTTGTTTAGGAGAGGTGGCAGGTTAGATGAAAATGTTCGACCGCAGGCCTATGGTATGGATCACCGTAAGTTGGGTCATAGGTATGGGCATGGCTTGTTTGTGGCAAGGGTTCGTTCTAGGGTTGATTGTGACGGGATTCCTTCTCGTTACATTGCCTTTATCCATATACTATCGCTTATCTTCAGTACATCACATGCTGATATATGGTCTGGTGTTGGTATGCGGAACGCTGTATTATACGTGGACCGATGATCACAATATGAGCCGTCTACCCGACATGACAGGGATCGGAACGGCTAAACTCGACAACGCCGAGGTGACGATGTTTGGGAGAATAACTTCACAAGTGGCGCTGGACGGAGATCGGGTAAGTTTTCAAATGGCGGCTGATGAATGGGGGACAGATGATCCGAAGCAACCGCTTCGAATTTCAGAGAATATCATGGTTCAAATTCAATTAATAGAGCAGCCTCAACAGCAGATTGCGTCTACCTGGCAGCGTGGAGATCACATCAACATATCAGGGACATTAAGATTTCCAGGTACGGCCCACAACTTTGGAGCTTTTGATTACCGGGCTTATCTGCGTCTGAAGCATGTGCATTGGATGCTCCAAGCGAAAGGCCTAGACTCCATCGTGACGGAGGCGCCAACCGCCTGGAATCAACAGACGATTCTACGTGGGAATGATGAAGTGCGTTTGAGACTGGGGCAGCAATTGTCTCTGCTATTCACTCCGCCTCACGATGGATATATGAAGGGACTTGTCATTGGAGATAGCGGTGATCTGGATCCAGAAAAATTCCGTGACTTCTCGAAGCTGGGACTTACCCATATTCTAGCGATATCGGGCACACACGTTGCGGTGTATGTGGGTTCTTTTTTATGGTTGTTTCGGCGTCTGCGATGGTCGAAGGAAAAGAGTCTTCTGATCGTCATGTGTTTAATACCACCGTATGTATTGATATCAGGCGCATCGCCTTCCGTCATTCGTGCCGGCATGATGTCGATGATTGCGTTATATGCCCTTCGTAAGCAGATCCTGAAAGATGGTCTGCATATCTTATGTCTTGCTGCACTCGTGATGTTACTATGGAATCCGTATTACATTCTAGATGTGAGCTTTCAGTTATCATTTATTGTTACTGCGGGGTTGATTCTATGGGTACCGCGCATTCAACGCAGGCTGCCCTTCAGGTCAGCATGGCTGGCTAGTTTGGTAGCTATTTCGAGTGTTGCGCAGGTGGTATCGTTTCCGTTAACGATATACTACTTTAATCAAGTATCGCTTCTATCGCTTCTCGCTAACTTTGTATTCGTACCCTTGATTAGTTTTATTGTTCTACCATTTGGGTCAATCGCACTAGTTCTAAGCTTTATTCATCCAGCGATTGCCAATCTGCTCGTATGGCCTACGGAATGGCTTAATACGTGGTGCTTTGGTCTGATTACATGGATGAATCAATCGAATACTTTCGTCATGATTTGGGCGTCGCCACCGATTTGGTGGATCCTGATCTATTACGCGCTTGTTGAAATCGGTGTACGTATGATCGGAGAACGAAAATCTACTATACCAGGGCCTGGCGAAGTTTCTCATGAAGACACCCTTCCGTTAACTCCGGATTTGGCGGGACATCCACAGGGGCAATCTAGAGCTTGGAAGAGACGAGAGCTGGTGTCACGAAGCGGATACCTGCTTGTTGGCAGCTTATTTCTGCTGTATGCGTACAATCCTACATTCTATGATCATCACGGATACGTTCAATTTATGGATGTGGGGCAAGGAGATAGCATTCTCATCCGAACGCCGGAGGGTAAGCATATGCTTGTGGATGGGAGTGGAACCGTGAGATTTGGCCAAAAGGGTGACGAATGGAAGGCTCGTGAAGAGCCGTATGAAGTCGGACGAGAGCTGCTGGTGCCACTATTGAAACAGCGTGGTGTTCATCAATTGGATGCGCTCATTTTGACCCATGAGGACCAGGATCATGCTGGAGGGTTGCAGGCCGTCCTGGAAGAAATTCCTGTAAAGGCATTTATTTTCAACGGAACATTCAAGCCCAATGCCTCGATGTCCAAATTGTTCAGAACGGCACTGGATCAAGATATCCCTTTATATCAGGCGAATCCTTCCATCCCCATGCAACTGGATACCGAGACGAAGGTACAGTTTATCTATCCCACCGCAACACTTGGAGATTCCTCGCGTATAACGTTGATGAACGAGCAAAATGATCATTCCGTCGTCTTCCTATTACATATGAAGCATGCACGGGTTCTATTTACTGGAGATATAGAACAGGGTATAGAGCAAGAAATCGTGGAGCAATTAGAGAGGCTTGGGGGAAAATCAGCATCTAGGCAAGGTTCGGTTGATGTATTAAAGGTTGCGCATCATGGCAGTAAAACTTCGACATCTGAACGCTGGTTAGATTATTGGAACCCCAGAACTGCCGTGATTTCCGTGGGCGAGCATAACACCTTTGGTCATCCCAGTCCCCAAGTCATAGATCGACTGGAACAGATGGGGATAGATATTTATCGCACAGACCTATATGGGGAAGTTCAGATGCGTATACACGACAACAGCATAGATGTTAGAAGGCTTATCGAATGAACAAAGTGGTCACTTAAATCATTTTCTGTTATCCTAAGACAAGAACTCTAGCATGTGAAAAAAAGTATCAAAAAGATTTGCCAAATATTTATTATGAATTTTGGTCGCAACATTGCAACAATTTCGAGTATGAAACCGTCTGTAATGTTGCAAGAGGGGAGGATCCTAGTAGTGGTAGAGCAAGAACTCATTCGAGCTGCTCAGTCGGGCGATCGCGACGCACTCATCACTCTATTGCGTAATATTGAAACACACGTCTATCGTACAGCCTACTATATTCTCAATAATGAACAGGATGCAATGGACGCTTCTCAGGAAGCTTTAATTCGTATTTATTCGAAAATAAATTCCTATGAAGAGAAAGCCCAATTTAAAACATGGGTGCAACGTATTGTAACTAACATATGTATTGATAAATTCCGTCGCAATAAACCGTCGGTCTCTATTGATGAGCATGAGCTCGTATTTCAAGGGGACGATAATGTGGAACAGGAAGTCATGTCCACATATGTAGCCAAAGATATTCAAGAGGCAATAGAGAAATTGCCTGAACATCATCGGGCGGTCGTTGTGCTGAGATACTTACAGGATTTCTCCTATAATGAGATCGCAGATGCGCTCAACTTGCCGTTAAATACGGTGAAGTCCTATTTATTCCGAGCACGGCAACAATTGCAATTATTACTACATGATTATCAGAAGGGTGGTGTTCGATGATGAATTGTCCAGAGGTGATGGAATTAATGAATAGATATGTGGATGACGATCTGAACAAGATCGAAATCTCCCACCTAATGGAGCATTTGAAACAGTGCTCGGATTGTTCCGAAATGTTCGAACGTCTCAAACACCTATCCGCAGAACTCGAGAATATGCCGAAAGTCATGCCTAAATTCAGTCTTGTTGATGCGATTATGCCACAACTTGATCTATTAGATTTGGAGCAGCAGCAGAACGCAGCGGTACGTGAAACATCATCACCATCGGTGATTGTGCCGATGAAACCCCGTTGGAGAGATCGGATGCCTTTCCGTACCCTTGGCGGAGTTGTAGCTGCTGGATTTATAGTCGGACTATTTCTACTATTTAACAAACCGGATTCGGTTCAACAAGCGGATATGGAATTAACGAGTGTACAAGAGTCATCTGCTGACAAGAGTATGGTTATGAATGAGAGTCAGACCTTAGATAAAGGAAAGACATCCACGGCTCCTTCAACAGCTACGTATGATGCTGGAACGGACACCAAAGCAGCAGATGAGCCGAATAAAGCGGATAACTTGAATGAAACAAAACCTGCGGATCAAGGTAAAGCTCCAGATGAGCCTGCCCCAAAGGACACGCAGCAAGAAAAACCTGCAACCGTGCCTTCTGAGCAGGATACGAAGTCAACACCTCCGACCAAAGGTGAAAAATCAGGTCAACAAGACCATAAAGTGGGAGGCAGCGGCGGAGAGCAGCAGGTTCCTACGACGAAACCGGACGCTAAGCCAGATACTAAATCGGATCCTAAATCGGACGCAGGCTCGTCCAATCAACAGTCGAAAAAATCTGATAATGGGCAAGGGAATGACAACTCGGGTAATACAGACAAAAGCTCTGATCAGGAGCAGGATCGCCGGTCTATTTCTCAAGAAGTTGAAGATAAAGGATTCGAGTCCAGTGACATGATGGGTCTGATGTCCTTAGCAGCACCGGGTTTCGATACGTCGCTTGCTGACGCCCATATGGAAGTACGCTCAGAAGATAAAGCCTTCCGTGCGGTATTCGATGAACATAAGTTGGTCGTTTATAATGGCAAGAAGAAAGTGCTGTATAAACAGACATTAACAGACGGTATGGTAACGAATCCGATGTGGTCCGAGGATCAGAAGACCTTCACATTTGAATTTTCGTCCAAAAATGCAGATGGGACATTCGGTGAGCCGGAGCTCATGACCATTACGCCGAAGAAGTCCAAATCATAAATTTACATTGGATTTGATGCACACTTTTACGCCGCCGTCGTATACTATACAAACAACAAGTCTGCGGCGCCGTTGCGTCGTATGATCGTTCGCTAAGAAGAACCTAGGACTTCTTCGCGAATGTTTATATAGATGCTATGGGACAGAGGGATTACGCATGCAATTAGCGTAGTCCCTTTGTTGTCGTTAAAGCATCATTATAGTTGGCGAGGGACAAGCTTTTTTGTTAAGATAACTGTAGTAGAAGGGGGAGCGACTGGTGGATTACAAAGCAGCTATGCGCGATATACACAAAGGAAACATACAGCCGATCTATGTTTGTTATGGAACGGAAAAATATAGAATGGATGAATTCGTACAATACTTAACCCAAAAATTGATCGATGAAGAGCATCGCGACTTTGCGCTAAGCAAATATGATTTAGGGGAAGTGCCGATTGATACCGTGATCGACGAGGCACAGACATTGCCTTTCCTCGTTCCGCGCAAACTAATCATTGTTCGAGACCCATCCCTGTTCATCGCAGGAGGCAAAGAATCAGCCAAAATCGAGCATCGGGTCGAAAATCTTATCGCTTATCTAAATAGTCCAGCGGAATACAGCGTCATTGTATTTATTGCGCAAGGTGAGAAGTTAGATGAGCGGAAGAAAGTCGTCAAGGCGGTGAAAGAGAAGGGAGCCTTGATTTCGTTCATGCCCTTAAGCGCTGAAGAACTGTTGCAGTGGGTCGCCAAGCAGGCTGAGCAACACGCTTGTTCATTGGCACCGGGTGTAGCTGAGCTGCTCGTCAATTACGCAGGTACGCATTTACAGACGTTATCCGCAGAGATCAATAAATTAAGTCTATACGTCGGACAAGGTGGCATGATCGATCAGGAGACGGTGAAGAGCCTCGTCGTGCGGAATACGGAACAGAATATTTTCGCGTTGATCGAGGAGATTGCCAATCTACGTGTAGATCGCGCGCTCTCCATTATGTATGATCTATTGAAGCAACGGGAAGAGCCTATTAAAATTTTAGCGTTAATTGCTAGACAGTTCCGGATTATGCTGCAAGTGAAGGAATTGACGCGACAGAGCTACTCCCAGCAGCAGATCGCATCACAAGTTGGTCTGCATCCCTATGTCGTCAAATTAGCTGGAGAACAAGCGCGTAAATTCGAAGGTGAACGGCTGGCATCGATTTTATCAAGTATTGCGGAATTAGACTATGAAATGAAGACGGGGAAGAAAGAAAAAGTGTTAGGTTTAGAGTTGTTTTTGCTAAGATTAGCTGTCTAAATGTAAAAAAGACATATAAAAAAGCCCTTGAGAGTGATCTCGAGGACTTTTTTTTGTTCGCTAACCTTACGCTTGTGCGGAAAGAGCGTTTAATTTTTTCGCTAAACGAGACTTCTTACGAGCTGCTGCATTTTTATGGATTAAGCCTTTAGTTACAGCCTTGTCCAGCTTTTTGGAAGCAACTTGAATTGCACTCTTAGCTACTTCAACTTCAGTACCAGCTACAGCTACATCAGCAGCTTTAACAGCAGTACGAAGAGCGGACTTTTGAGAAGCGTTAAGTAAACGACGTTTTTCATTTGTTTTTACGCGTTTCACAGCGGATTTAATGTTTGGCATTGCATTCACCTCCTGTAAGGCATTACTACCTACGATAACTGGAACCAATAGAGATTCCACAACTTAAAATAGTTTATCACGCGACTTCACAAAAATCAAGGAAAGAATCCGTATCGTAGAATATGCGCGATTTGAATAATCATAGGCAACTCCTCGCACACTATAGAAAATGAATGTGAAGGAGCAACGAAATGAGCGACCAATTGGATTTGCAGCAGTATTCGGTTCGGACGGACCTTGCGCTAGAAGCTAGAGAAATGGCAACTGCACAGCACGGATGTACGATTCCGGGTGTTATGGAGCAAGTGGATGAGGATCGGGGTATTAAGGTGACACGGATTGATGTGGAGACCGATGCGGGTGCTCAAATTCTAGGGCGTGTCAAAGGTCACTATATTACGATTGAAGTACCTGAACTTCGCAATAAAGACACCGATCTTCAAGATCGTGTGGCAACAAAGTTCGCGCAAGAATTCGCCTCTTTTCTCGTCAAGCTAGGCATTAAGGAAATGGACAAGGTGTTGATCGTCGGATTAGGGAATTGGAATGTGACGCCGGACTCGCTAGGCCCTTTAGTCGTGGAGAATACCATGGTGACACGCCATTATTTTGAATTAACACCAGACCAAGTGAATGATGGATACCGTCCAGTGAGCGCCGTCGCTCCAGGCGTATTAGGTATTACAGGAATTGAATCGAGTGAAATCGTGCAAGGCATTGTGGAGAAAATCAAGCCGGATCTGATTATCGCGATCGATGCCTTGGCCTCCAAAGCATTAGAACGTGTGAACACCACGATTCAAATCGCCGATATCGGTATACATCCTGGATCAGGGATAGGAAATAAGCGTAAAGGTCTTACCCAAGAGATTCTAGGTATCCCTTGTATTGCGATTGGCGTACCTACCGTGTGTTATGCATCAACCATCGTGAACAATGCCATCGAAATGATGCGGACACACTTTCAACAAGAAACGAACAATACAAAGCAGATTCTCGGGATGTTAGATGAAATTCCTGAAAATGACCGACTTGCATTAGTTAAAGAAGTCCTTCAGCCTTTAGGTCATGATCTGATTGTGACACCCAAAGAAATCGATGAATTTATTGAGGATATTGCGAATATTATCGCCAGTGGTCTGAATGCTGCATTGCATAAGGCCGTGGATAAAGACAACGTGGGAGCGTATACCCACTAGCGTTTCCTTCCCCTCCTCCCCTCCTCTCAAAAATCGGATCAAGACTTTGAAAAAGAATTGATGGAAGTCCTATTTGGATTTTTAAGAAAAGGAGGAGGGGGATCTCTTGTAGGAGCCTGCGTTCGCTCTTTGGTAGCTGCGGACAAGAAGCGACCGAAAAGAGAGCCCCTCTCCTCTTTTACAAAATCAATTCATAGACTTGCATCAATGCCTATCTTTTTCAATTCTCTTGATCCGATTTTTGTTCTATCTGCTAGATTCGGCTCATATAGTAAATCATCGCTAGATTCAGGAGGAGATGCTATGAAGCCGACCACATTCCAAACGATACATATTCCTAAGATGAAGCAACGGATGATGCAAATACTCGTGATGGGCAGAACGTTCGCAATACTCACGTTGTGCTCGATGCTCTTTTTTATAATGTTAGGTCTAGGGACGATGCTGCAGAAGCAATGGAATACGTCACCTAGTACGTCGATGAAAGGATTCGCAGCAGCCGTTTCAAGTCACTTTTTTTTGGACATGCTAGGAATGGAAGTACCGCACTTATCGACAAGTACGGAAGAGCCCATTTTATCGCGACAGAAGCTAAGTTCCTTTCTTTTTCAAATGCTAACGAACGTCAACCCATCGGACCCAAAGAGCCTACTATCACATGAGTTGCCGGGATTAGGTAGAGATGACGCCGTTCCGCTTCGGACAGCCATTGGGAATGGTGCCATGACGGCTCCAGAGGATTTTAACGATTCCCCGGCGATTCAAGAACCACCGCTAGCACTGCCTACCCCTTCGGTTGAGATACCCTTACCAGGGGCAACGCAAGTCCCTACGAAAGTACCAGCCAAAGATATCGACGCAGGTAAAACAACAGACGGCACCAAGCAAGCGATCAGCGGCAAGAAGTTTGTCTTTATCTATCATTCGCATAACCGGGAATCTTGGAATCCAGAATTAAGCAAGAAGATGAAAGAACCGAACTCTGCGACGAAAAATATTACACTTGTTGGACAACGGTTAGCCGAAAAGCTAGAGCAATTAGGTGTTGGAACCCTTCATTCCGAAGAGGACTACGCCGCAACGGTGAAATCATACAACTGGAATTATTCTTATAAATATTCTCGGACAACGGTGAAGGAAGCGATGACTCAGAATCAGGATCTGCAATTTTTCTTCGATATTCATCGGGATTCTCAGGCGCGTAAGAAAACAACGGTAACGATTAACGGAAAAGATTACGCACAAGTCTATTTCATTATTGGGCATGGTAATAAGAATTGGCGTGAAAACGAAGCTTTCGCTAACAAAATTCATGCCAAGTTGGAGAAAGAGTATCCTGGCATTTCTAGAGGAATCTGGGGGAAAAGCTCCGCGAATGGAAACGGAGAATATAATCAATCTCTCTCACCGAACAGCTTCTTGATTGAGATCGGCGGGGTAGATAATACGCTGCAAGAAAGTTATCGGACCGCAGATATCTTAGCAAGGCTCATTGCGGATGAAGTATTCCAAGCTGAGAAAGTAAATGCAAAAGCAACGAAAAAATAAAGATATTTATTACATAGAGGGAAAGGGGCGTTACACATGTCCATTTTTCAAAGAAGAGTATTTGCCATGGTTGCGATGGTAGCGGTTGGTGTCATGTTGGGACTAAATTTAGCTTCATCAGGAATTGAACGAATTCAGGGTCCGGCAGCCCTTCAGAACAATCCGCCTGCCTGGGCTGTCCAACAACAGATACCTACAGCGGAACAACAATCTAATTCACAGATGGAAGTTCAGTACCCGCAGACGTCGAATACGAAGCAACAAGCAAATCAGCAGACAATCACGAAGGATGGAGTTTTGGATGGGAAACATACGGCAGCGCAAGAAGACTATATTGCCTTAGTTCCCACGAAACAGCCAACCGTAGATAAATTAGCAAGCACGACAGGTGGGGTCCTTGAATCCGTGTCTCATAAAGGAATTGAATGGGTTGTGTCCATGTTCAGTTCGATTCTGGATTAAGGATTTGTCCCCCACCATTGAAGGGTTTTCACACAACTGCTATAATGAGTAAATTGAAAACATTTTGGCTTTGTAGTGGGGGTAAGGAATGACGGACATTCAAGCTCGACAAAAGAAAATTAGAAATTTCAGTATTATCGCACATATCGACCACGGGAAATCAACCCTAGCGGATCGGATTTTGGAATATACCGGCGCGTTGTCGCAACGTGAAATGCAGGCGCAAGTGTTGGACCAAATGGATTTAGAGCGTGAACGCGGTATTACAATTAAACTTCAAGCCGTACGTTTGGAATACAAAGCAGACGACGGAGAGACTTATTTGCTGAACTTGATTGATACACCAGGACATGTCGATTTTACGTACGAGGTATCACGAAGCCTGGCTGCATGTGAAGGCGCACTGCTTGTTGTCGATGCAGCCCAAGGGATCGAGGCACAGACGTTAGCGAATGTGTACTTGGCACTTGATAATAATCTGGAAATTCTGCCAGTTATTAATAAGATTGATCTGCCTAGCGCAGATCCGGAACGTGTGAAGGAAGAAATCGAAGATGTTATTGGGTTGGATGCGAGCGACGCAGTACTTGCATCTGCCAAAGCAGGAATCGGAATCAAGGAGATCCTGGAGCAGGTCGTATCTAAAGTTCCCGCACCAACAGGGAACCCGGATCAACCACTAAAGGCTTTGATATTCGATTCTCACTATGATGCCTATAAAGGTATTATCGTGTATGTTCGGGTTATTGACGGCTCCATTCGTGCAGGGTCGAAGATCAAGATGATGGCGACGGAAAAAACCTTCGAAGTTATCGAAGTGGGTGCGTTTATGCCGCGGATGGGTATCGTGGACGAGCTTAACGTAGGCGACGTAGGATTTATCGTGGCTGGGATTAAGAACGTGAAGGATACTCGCGTCGGGGATACGGTGACGGATGCGAAAAATCCAACGCCTGAGCCATTGCCTGGTTACCGCCGTATTAATCCGATGGTATATTGCGGTCTGTATCCGATTGAATCCTCGGATTACACCGATTTGCGTGAAGCGCTTGAGAAGCTGGAGCTGAACGATGCATCGCTTCGTTTTGAACCGGAAACATCGAGTGCCTTAGGATTTGGATTCCGTTGCGGATTCTTAGGACTTCTGCATATGGAAATTATTCAAGAGCGGATTGAGCGTGAGTTCAACATTCCGTTGATTACGACGGCACCAAGTGTTATTTATCGTGTTACATTGACGAACGGTGAAGTGCTTACCATTGATAACCCGTCGAACTACCCAGAAGTTGGACGTATTGATTTTGTAGAAGAACCGTATGTGAAGGCAGCGATTATTGTACCAAATGATTATGTTGGGGCAATTATGGAGCTGTGCCAAGGCAAACGCGGCGAATTTATCAACATGGAATATTTGGATACAAACCGTGTTACGATTACGTACGATATGCCGCTTGCGGAAATCGTCTATGATTTCTTCGATCAGCTGAAATCGAGCACAAAAGGGTATGCATCCTTTGATTATGAAGTGTCAGGATACCGTAAATCCAACTTAGTGAAGATGGATATCATGCTGAACAGCGAGCAAGTTGATGCATTGTCCTTTATCGTACACAGAGACCGTGCGTACAACCGTGGCCGTATCATTTGTGAGAAGCTGCGCGAATTGATCCCGCGTCAAATGTTCGAAGTGCCGATTCAAGCATCTGTCGGTACCAAAATTGTAGCCCGTGAGACCGTCAAAGCCATGCGTAAGAACGTTCTTGCGAAATGTTACGGGGGCGATATTTCACGGAAACGTAAATTACTCGATAAGCAAAAAGAAGGTAAGAAACGCATGAAGCAAGTCGGTAGTGTTGAAGTGCCGCAAGAAGCCTTCATGGCTGTGCTACGAATCGACGAGTAATCTGCTGATAGATGTTGAAGATGAAGGGGAGCCTCGTGCTTCCCTTTTTTTAGATAGAAGAGAAGCCATATGTGAAAGTTAGGTGAATGCAAGATGGAACAAATACAATCGATCGGAAGCATGCAGCATGTTGCAGCTCCTAAAGCGCTATATATTCATATCCCTTTTTGTACGAATAAATGTTTCTACTGCGATTTCAATTCCTATGTGTTAAAAGGTCAGCCTGTGATGGAATATCTGGAGGCCATGGAACGTGAGATGGCACAGACAACGGCGTTACAACCACCGGAAGTGATTGAGACGATTTTCGTGGGTGGAGGAACACCGACAGTGCTCACGCCTGAGCAAATGGATTATTTTCTGAAGTCCGTACACAAGGCGTTTCCACGGATGCATCCGAATCTGGAATTCTCTATGGAAGCCAATCCGGGAACGACGGATTTAGAGAAGCTCAAAGTGATGCGTGCCGGTGGCGTGAATCGAATTAGCTTCGGTGTCCAATCCTTCAATAACCAACTGTTAGGTGAAATCGGGCGTATTCATAATACGGATGACGTCTATCGCAGTATTGAAAATGCTCGCACGGCGGGCTTTGATAACATGTCCATCGATTTAATGTTCGGATTGCCGAATCAAACGCTTGAGATGTTAGATGACAGCATTACAAAAGCGCTTGAGCTGAATCTCCCTCATTACTCCATCTATAGTCTGAAGGTCGAGGAGAATACATTATTTCATGCGATGTTCCAGAAGAACCAGCTCCCGTTACCGGATGAAGACATTGAGCTCGAGATGTATCTGTTGCTCATGAAACGGATGAAGGAAGCGGGTTATGAGCAGTATGAGATCAGTAACTTCGCGAAACCAGGCATGGCGAGTCGACATAACATGAAATATTGGCTCAATGAAAGCTATTATGGGATTGGTGCAGGTGCACATGGATATGTGAACCGTGAGCGTCATGTGAATATTAAAGGCGTTCAAGCGTATAATGATGCGAGTAAACTCGGATTCCCTCGTCTAGAGCAATATGAGATCAGCGCAGCTGAAGCGATGGAAGATTTCATGATGGTAGGGTTGCGGATGCTTCAAGGGGTGTCGCGGGAAGGTTTCCGTGAACAGTTCAATGCAGATTTGGATCATATTTATGCACCTCAGCTTGAGAAATTGCGTAACAAAGGGTTAATTGAAGCGACCGATATCGGTTATAAACTAAGTGAACAAGGCATATTATTCGGAAATGACGTCTTCGCGGAATTCATCGAATCCCATGATTAATGTGATCTAAAGCATGGAAATTTCTCTCTTGCGTAATTATACCTTGTGTTGTATATTTATTCTTGTTTACAAATACAACCAGGATTTCGTAAGGGGGAAGAGCGATGCCTGCGGTAGCGGTGTGTAGAAAAGCGACGATGGAAGATTTGGATACCTTAGTGGAATTAATCAGAGGATATGCGGAAAAGGGAATTATGCTGCCGCGCTCGCGGGAATTGCTGGAGAGACAGCTGGAATGGTTCATTGTTGCAGAAATCGATCATGAAGTGGTAGGATGCGGTTCATTGACCCGCTTAGGTCAAGACTTGGTCGAAATTCGATCATTAGGCATCTCCGATGGACATAAGGGACAAGGAATCGGCTCAAAGATCGTCGATTTTCTCATAGAGGAAGCAAGGCAACTAGAAATTCCGAAAGTCATGGCATTAACCTATGAAGTATCTTTTTTCCAAAAAAACGGCTTTGATGTCGTTGAAAAAGAGATTTTCCCAGAGAAGGTATGGAAAGATTGCGTACACTGTAAGAAACAGCATGCATGTGACGAGATTGCAGTACTTAAGATGTTGAACTGACTAGCAAAAGACTACGATAATAAGCCCGCGAACATGGCTGTATCGTAGTTTTTTTTCATATCAATTCATTCGTGCGTGAAGATGTCTTGAATATCGTCCCAAAATAGCTTTTCTAGAGGAAAAGCACGTAAAGGCTGCATACATTGTATGAAGCGACATTCATGTGACGAAATAGGCGCGTTTAAGACGATGAACTGACTTGACAATTATCTTGTCAGTTTGGTATTTTTGTATTAACGCTTAGCACTCATTAAAGAGGAGTGCTAACGAGAGTCGGGCATATCGATTAAAAGGGAGGGCTTTTGCATGTTAACGGAGCGTCAGCGGATGATATTGAATGCCATAGTAGATGATTATATTCGTTCTGCCGAGCCAGTAGGTTCCCGAAGCATTTCGAAGCGGGGGGAAGTATCTTACAGCCCTGCGACGATTCGCAACGAGATGTCTGATTTGGAGGAACTCGGATTCCTGGAACAGCCGCATACGTCTGCCGGGCGGATTCCTTCGCATAAAGGGTATCGTTATTATGTTGACCATCTAGTTCAGTTTGGTACATTATTACCAACCGAGTTAGAGATGATGAAATCTTTCTTTGCGGAGAAGCTAAATGCAACCGAACAGGTGATACAGCATGCCGCAACGATCTTAGCGAATATGACGAATTACACGTCCATCGTGCTTGGACCTGAAATGTTCAGTACGTCACTGAGACATTTTCAATTGCTCCCGCTGACAGACACGACGGCAGTAGCCATCGTGGTCACGAATACAGGGCATGTGGAGAACAAGACGGTTACCTTGCCGGCAGGAATTTCGTCTTCCGATTTGGAGCAAATGGTGAACCTGTTGAATCATAAATTGGTCGGCGTGCCGTTATATAAATTAAAATCACAGCTGTTCAGTGAAGTCGGCGACGAAATGAGCAGACATGTGTCGCAATATGAAGAGCTTATTGGTATCGTTGAGAATGTTCTTAAGAGTGATGAAGAGAACCGCGTGTTCTTAAGCGGTGCAACCAACATGTTAACTCAGCCTGAATTTAAAGATGTCGATAAAGTGAAGACCATACTGGATCTGCTCGATGAGACGCCTACCTTATTGAAGATGATCTCATCCGCTCAGAACGGGATTCAAGTACGAATAGGTACAGAGAACAACCATCAAGCGATTAATAACTGCAGTTTAATTACAGCGACATATACGATGGATGGAGAAGCGATGGGGACGATTGGAATTCTCGGACCTACGCGAATGGAGTACGGCAAAGTCATTGGACTCTTAGATTTCTTATCCAAAAATATGACCGCCGTGCTGCAACATTGGAACAAATAGCGTGTGAGAGGATCTGTGTAGCATGACGCAAGGGAACTCTAATTTGCATGAAGGGGATGAGCGTCATGCGACGCTCATCAATAACGCGAATGCGATTCGTGCGATCTGCTCGTCTGTCGAAGGCACGCTCGGACCAAAAGGGCTGGATGCGATGCTCGTCGGACCGCAAGGAGAAGTAATCATTACGAACGATGGCGTGACCATTCTTGAGAAAATGGATGTTTCGCATCCCGCAGCCAAGTTGTTGATTCAAGTTGCTCGTTCTCAACAACGTGAAGTTGGCGATGGAACTACAACGGCAACCGTTCTTGCAGGGGCTTTGGTTCAGGAAGGGGTAGCCCAAGTCATGCGTGGTGTTCCAGCTTCCAAGGTCGTTGCTGGTATGCAGCATGGGATTCAATGGACCAAGGAGGCGCTGCAACAACGCGCCGTGCAGATTCAAGGAATTGCGGATCCCCTGTTACACCAGGTAGCCCGTATTGCAGGGCGAGAGCAACAAGATATTGTAGAACTCGTCATGGAGGCGGCAGACCGCGTAGGGACCTCTAAGTTGCTCGAGGAGAACTACAGTCTAGCAGAAGCTGTCTTTGCGCATGAGAAGGCGCAGAGCGAAGTTTGGTTGGGTCTTATGCTTCGGCAACAGCCGATCCACCGACACGGAGCCGTAGAACGACGTGAAGCTCGAATTTTAGTGATGCAGGATGCATTAGAACCTGAGCAATTAGATGAAGAGCTATTAACGACAGAAGCTGGTTTTCAGCAGTATATGGAGTTGCGATCCCGTTTTATGGAGCAGTTAGAGCGGTTATCTCGCCTTCAAGTTGGACTTATTGTTTTAGAAAGAGGTATTCACCCGGATGCTGAACAGTTCTGCGCAGACCATCACATGATGGTGGTTCAGCGTGTGAGTCGAGAGGAAATTCGACGCATTTGTCAATGTACCGGTGCAATCCCGGTGAAACGTGCTGCGCTACATAAGCATGATGATCAATTGCTAGGTATGCTCGGTTATTCTGAGCTCGTTCATTATGATGAACGGCTTGAAAGGGTTCGGATTGCAGGGAGTAACGCGGTGACAATCATCGTCGGCGCTAGCACGGCTGAAGTTGTAGGGGAACGTGCCCGCATTGCTGCGGATGCTGCTTCGGCGGTTCAGTCGGCCATACGAAGCGGTATTTTACCTGGTGGAGGAACAACCGAGCTTGCGGTCTCTTATGAGTTAGAGCGATATCGGGAATCCTTAAAAGGGATGGAATCATTCGGCGTGGCGGCTGTTGCAGCAGCCCTTCGAAAGCCCATGTCTCAAATTGTACTCAATGCGGGATTTAATCCGCTGGAGAAAGTGGAGCAAGCCCGTTCGGCACAATTGCAATATGCAACAGATGCGGTGGGCGTGGATTGCGACACGGGTGGAATGATTGATTATACAGCGCAGGGCATTATTGACCCCGCGTATGTTAAAATACATGCAATTCATGCAGCGGGTGAGGTTGCGGCAGCTATATTACGCATCCATACCATTATTAAAATGCGATAATCGTACTACGTTAAGGAGGTGAATGTATCGTGAAAAAGAGAGAGAATACGACGGAGGAGAGGGACGAGCACATGACAGATCATCATGAACAAGACACGACGTCATCACATACAGCAACTGAAGCAGAAGTAGAAGTAGAACAAGAAACTGTAGACACAACGGAACTATCTGAGACAGAATTGGAAATTCAGCGTCTGAACGCTTTGGCTGAAGAGAACAATAATCGTTACTTAAGAACACAAGCGGACTTCGATAATTTCCGTCGTCGGACGTCAAAGGAAAGAGATGAGCTTGCAAAATATGCATCTTTGAAGTTGGTTGAACAGCTTGTTCCCGTTCTGGACAACTTCGAACGTGCCATTCTAGCAACAACGGACAATCAAGAATTCGAATCCTTCTCGAAGGGTGTCAATATGATCTTCCGTCAATTGTCGCAAGTATTAGAACAAGAAGGCTTGCAACAAATGAACAGCGTGGGTCAACCATTTAATCCGGAATACCATCAAGCCATTATGCAAGTTGAATCTGATGAGCATGAAGAAGGTGTTGTGGTGGAAGAAGTTCAGAAGGGTTATTTGTTAAAAGACAAAGTAATTCGCCCAGCCATGGTTAAAGTGAGTATGTAACATCCGCTGTTGCAGCGGCTTTCTATATAACCCAAATAAACGAATGTTCGTATGAATTAGAGGAGGATAATTACAATGAGTAAAGTAATTGGTATTGACTTAGGTACAACAAACTCTTGTGTAGCAGTAATGGAGGGCGGCGAGGCCGTCGTAATCCCGAATCCAGAAGGAAACCGCACAACGCCATCTGTTGTCGGTTTTAAGAAAGACGGAGAGCGTATCGTTGGGGAAACAGCAAAACGCCAAGCGATCACGAATCCAGACCGTACAATTAGCTCAATTAAACGTCATATGGGTACGAACCATAAAGAATCTATTGACGGAAAAGACTACACACCACAAGAAATTTCTGCAATTATCTTGCAAAAATTGAAAGCTGACGCAGAAGCTTACTTGGGTCAACCGGTAACACAAGCTGTTATCACAGTTCCTGCTTACTTCAATGATAGCCAACGTCAAGCTACAAAAGATGCGGGTAAAATTGCAGGTCTTGAAGTATTGCGTATCGTGAACGAACCAACAGCAGCAGCCCTAGCATATGGTATGGAAAAAGCAGAAGATCATACGATTCTTGTATTTGACCTTGGTGGCGGTACATTTGACGTATCGATCCTTGAACTAGGCGATGGCTTCTTCGAAGTTAAAGCAACAAGTGGAGATAACAGCCTTGGTGGAGATGATTTCGACCAAGTGGTTATTGACTATTTAGCGGCTGAGTTCAAAAAAGAACATGGTATTGACTTGACTAAAGATAAAGCAGCGGTTCAACGTCTGAAAGATGCAGCAGAAAAAGCGAAAAAAGAATTGTCAGGTGTATTGACAACAACAATTTCATTGCCGTTCATCACGGTTGTTGACGGGGTTCCTCAGCATTTAGAATTGAGTTTAACACGTGCGAAATTTGAAGAGTTGTCTGCGAACCTTGTTGAGCGTACGTTAGGCCCAACTCGTCAAGCTTTGAGCGATGCTGGATTAAGTGCAAGCGAAATTAACCGCGTTGTTCTTGTAGGTGGATCCACTCGTATCCCTGCGGTACAAGAAGCCATCAAACGTTTAATCGGTAAAGATCCGCACAAAGGCGTTAACCCAGACGAAGTGGTTGCCTTAGGTGCAGCGGTTCAAGCGGGTGTATTAACAGGGGATGTAAAAGACGTTGTATTGCTTGACGTAACACCATTGTCCCTAGGTATTGAAACAGCAGGCGGCGTATTCACGAAGATGATCGACCGCAATACAACAATTCCTACGAGCAAATCGCAAGTGTTCTCCACGTACGCAGATAGTCAACCAAGTGTTGAGATCCATGTATTGCAAGGAGAGCGCCAAATGGCAGCGGGTAACAAAACATTAGGCCGCTTTACACTAGGCGATATTCCATTGGCACCGCGTGGTGTTCCACAAATCGAAGTTACATTTGATATCGATGCGAATGGTATTGTTAACGTATCTGCTACAGATAAAGGTACGAATAAAAGCCAAAAAATCACAATCACTTCCTCCAGCGGTCTAAGCGATGACGAAGTTGAACGTATGATGAAGGATGCAGAATTGCATGCTGAAGAAGACCGTAATCGTAAAGATTTGGTGGAAGCGAAAAACAACGCGGATCAATTGGTATACCAAGTTGACAAAACAATCAAAGATCTTGGCGACAAAGTAGATCAAGCCGAAATCGATAAAGCAAATGCAGCGAAAGAAAAAGTGACAGCTGCCCTTGCGACAGATAATCTTGAGGAAATCAAATCCACGACGGAAGCGTTGACTGAAATCGTACAACAACTTTCTGTGAAGTTGTATGAGCAAGCAGCTCAAGCACAGCAAGCAGCTGAAGGTGCTGACCAAGAAGGTCAAGCAGCAGGCGGTAAAGATAATGTGGTTGACGCGGATTACGAAGTGGTTGACGACAACGAGAAGAAGTAATGCAGGACGTTAAGCGGGTTAACCGCTTTTAGTTTCACAAGGTGAAACGACAGGTCAAAGCGAGGGTTTCCTTCGCTTTGACTTTCGTTTTGTTCATGAACCATGTACAATGTAAAAAGCAATGGGGGTGGAAAAGTGGCGAACAAGCGGGATTTTTATGAGGTTCTCGGTGTAGATAAGGGAGCGTCGGATGAAGAAGTCAAGAAAGCTTACCGTAAGCTTGCTCGACAATATCACCCTGACGTGAACAAAGCAGCAGATGCTGAAGATAAATTTAAAGAAGTAAAAGAAGCTTATGAGACGCTAAGCGATGACCAAAAGCGTGCCACTTATGATCAGTACGGTCATGTCGATCCAAACCAAGGGTTTGGCGGTGGCGGCGCTGATTTCAGCGGCGGTTTTGGTGATATCTTCGATATGTTCTTTGGCGGTGGCGGCGGTCGCCGTGACCCGAATGCACCACAACGCGGGAATGATCTGCAATATTCGATGACGATTGAGTTCAAGGAAGCGGTGTTCGGAAAAGAAACGGACATCACGATTCCGCGTACAGAGAATTGCGATACTTGTCACGGATCAGGTGCGAAACCGGGCACGAAGCCGGATACTTGCTCCACATGTCACGGTACAGGGCAACAAGAGGTAGTTCAAAATACGCCTTTCGGCCGTATGGTGAATCGTCGTGCTTGTCAAACATGTGGCGGTAAAGGACAAATTATCCGTGAACGTTGTACGACATGTAACGGTCAGGGTAAAGTGAAGAAACAACGTAAAATTCATGTCAAAATTCCTGCGGGTGTCGATGATGGCGCACAATTGCGCATGTCCGGTGAAGGGGAAGGCGGCTTACGCGGCGGTCCTGCTGGGGATTTGTACATTGTCATTCGTGTGAAATCGCACGAGTTCTTTGAACGTGAAGGAGACGATATTTATTGCGAGATTCCGCTGACATTTGCGCAAGCGGCGCTTGGTGATGAGATCGAAATTCCGACATTGACGGAGAAAGTAAAACTGAAGATTCCTGCGGGAACGCAGACAGGAACCTATTTCCGCTTGAAAGGCAAAGGGGTTCCGCGTCTTCGCGGTATTGGTCAAGGGGATCAACATGTCAAGGTGACTCTTGTTACGCCGACCAAGGTGACAGAAGAGCAGCGTGAATTGCTCCGTCAGTTTGCAGGCTTAAGCGGGGAACAAACGCATGAACAGCAGAAATCGTTCTTCGATCGGATGAAAAAAGCGTTCCGCGGAGATTGATTTCAAACTTGTAACCACAGAAAGTCTGATTAGCCTTATGCGCTGATCAGGCTTTTTTTATTAGAATTCGGTTCCTTTGATTATAGTTCCTGTCAAAAAGAGCATCCTATAGAAGACATGAACGAAAAAGGAGCATGATGAGCGTGGCAAGAAATAAGGATGAACAGGCAAAACATCAATTGCCTATTTCAAAAAACGAAGATGTTGAATTTGCACTGGAAGCAGCAGACGAAGATGACCTAGAAGCTCTCGAGCGTGCCAAGGCAGCAGACGCACGTCAAGAGAATGAGTAATGGAGGGGTTCTAGGTGACGATACAAGTAAAAGCTGTATTTCAAAGCGCTGCTGATGCTGAGGCCGCTCAAAATAAGCTTCGTTCGCTTCGTGTGGAACAAGTCACGGTTGAACAGATCGGTGGCACGACAGATACGTACCAAGGCTTCCTCAATTACAATGGCGACCCAGCTTGGTATAGTCTAGGAAATCTGAGCTCGATGTCGATGTTATCCTATTCGACGTCTGCGATGGCAGGATTATATGCAGCAGGAGCGAATGCATTTTCTGAAGCAGCACGCAGCTTTGTTCTGACGGCAACGATGCCGGATGATACCTATGGACAGGCTAAACATGCCATTGAATTATCGGGTGGATCGATACAGTAATCTTCTGTGCAATTCGAAGCATTCCTTTGTTTTTTAGAGGGAATGCTTTTTTACATCTATAGAATTTATAGTTTCCGGGTCCCCGCAAAGTACCTGAATCCGCTTCTAAGCCAAGTCCTCACTTTGTGGGGTTATTTTATTCTTGTCAGAATTATTTTGCATATAGTATATTTGGGGATGCGAATAGATCAGAATTTTGGGAGGAAAACCGTAATGAGCGTAAGAGAAATCGTGCCTTTTGGCGAACCTGTATTGAGAAAAGTGGCGAAACCCGTCACAGAAATAAATGCAAAAATCATCAATTTATTGAATGATATGAAGGATACATTGGATGACGCGTATGGCGCAGGTCTTGCTGCACCGCAAGTGGGCATTCTCCGTCGGGTCATTGTTATGCAAATTGAAGATGTCTATTACGAGTTAATTAATCCCGAGATCATTGAGAAATCCGGTGAACAAATCGGGTATGAAGGCTGCTTGTCACTGCCTGGGTATATAGGGATCGTAAAGCGGTACAATGATGTGAAAATCACGACATTGACGCGTGAAGGGAAGACGATTGAGCTTGTGGCGGAAGGGTATTTAGCCCGTTGTATCCAACATGAGATGGATCACTTGAATGGCGTGCTGTACATCGACCATGTACAAGATACGTATTTGATTCATGAAGAAAATAAGAAGAAGATGTCATTGATTGAGGCTATGAAATTAGCAGATGTGTGATCGTGATTTTTTGTGAAAAGTGTCATGGTATAGTACAATAAACGGTAATGATGATTTGTGGGAGGATTTTAACTAATGTTATGGCACGAGTTAACGATAAATACAACGGAAGAAGCACAGGAAATGATCTCCAATTTCTTGCATGAAATGGGTGCGGATGGTGTATCCATTGAAGAATCGGGTTCTTTGAACCGCAAGCGGGATACGTCCTTAGGTCAATTGTATGATTTTCCGCTGAATGATATCCCAGAAGGGGAAGCGGTCATTAAAGGATACTTTGCTGATGTTGCGAATCCGGGAGATCTGATTGCGGAAGTTAAGCCTCGTATTGAAGAATTAAAGACGTTTGATATCGATCCAGGTTCTTATACGATGGAGACGAAGATCGTCAATGAGGAGGACTGGGCTACGGCATGGAAACAGTATTTCAAGCCCATCCGTATCACGAATACGTTAACCATTAAGCCAACATGGGAAGAATACACACCAGCACCGGAAGAGAAAATCATTGAGTTGGATCCAGGGATGGCATTCGGGACAGGAGCCCATCCGACAACATCGTTGTGTCTTCGTACGCTCGAGAAGGTCATTCAAGGCGGCGAAGAGGTCATTGACGTAGGCACAGGTTCGGGTATTCTCGCCATTGGTGCCATGAAATTAGGCGCCAAGCATGTTCTTGCGCTCGATTTGGATCCCGTCGCAGTAACGTGCGCACAAGAAAACATACAATTGAATGGGTTAGAGCAGGATATCACCGTGCATCTTAGCGATTTGCTTCAAGTGATCAATCGGAATGCTGAAGGTGACGACATGGCCAAGCTTGGGATAACATTGCCTGTGAAAGTCGTTGTAGCCAATATTCTTGCCGAGGTTATTATGTTGTTCGTCGATGACGTATATAACGCATTAGAGGATGGCGGAACCTACATCGCCTCTGGTATATATAAGAATAAAGAAGAAGCTGTCGAGCAGGCGTTGGTTGCAGCCAACTTCACGATTGTTGAGAAGAACCGTGAAGATGATTGGATCGCGTTTGTGGCGAGAAAGTCGTAGGTGACGAATGGATTTTTTGAATAACTTTTTGGTCGTGCCTGTTGAATATCTCCCATTTATGCTGCTTGTTTTGCTGGTAGCATTTACGGTTCATGAATTCTCACATGCGTACTTCGCCAACTTATTCGGTGACCCGACGGCAAAGCTTTTAGGTCGGGTCACGTTAAATCCGAGCCGTCATTTGGATGTCTTGGGCACATTGCTGTTCTTGATTGCAGGGTTTGGTTGGGCTCGCCCGGTCCCTGTGAATCGGGATAACTTTAAGAAACCGCGTCTCATGGGGATTATCGTATCTGCAGCAGGACCGATTAGTAATCTCGTGGTTGCGTTTATCGGTGTGTTTATTCATATTCTGCTGTACAAATTTAATGTTCAAGCTTCGTTCTCCAATGAGCGTATTGGTGAAGCCATCGATATCTTCTTTAATTATCTCGTGCATTTTAATATTTTGCTCTTTATTTTCAACTTGATTCCACTGCCCCCGTTGGATGGTTATCGGATTGTTGAGGACCTTGCTCCGCGTTCGCTGCGTTCGAAGTTACAAGAGTTCGAGAAGTGGTCTATTTTCATCTTCTTGCTGATTGTATTTCTTCCACCCGTTCGTCAAGTTACGATTCAACCGCTCTTTAGCCTCATTCGGCCTATACAAACAAGCTTCTATAATGCGTGTGCCCAAATTCTTGGATTATCGTAAGAAGAGTGGAAAATACTTAATCATATAGATTTTACGGGTTAAAAGAGGTATGATGTAATTTGTTGATTTTTGAAATAATGATTAGGAACGATGATGAATGCAAAGATATTTTATCCCGTCAGACCAATTTGGCGAACATACCGTTATGATTACGGGCGATGACGCCCATCATATTAGTAAAGTTATGCGTGCGCGCGTCGGTGAGAAATTAATTGTTAGCGACGGTGCGGACAAAGAAGCGTTAGTGGAGATTGTTGATCTGGCGCCTAACGGCGTCGAAGCTTCAATTGTAGAGATGAGAGCATTAACGCAAGAGGCTTGGATGCAGGTGACTGTTGCCCAGAGCTTGCCAAAAGGCGATAAGATGGAGACCGTCATTCAGAAATGTACTGAGATCGGTGCCATTCGGTTTATCCCCTATATTTCTGAGCGAACGATCGTTCAATATGATGCGAAGAAAGAAGCCAAACGGGTGGAACGTTGGGGCAAGATTGCGAAGGAAGCGGCAGAGCAGGCTCATCGCAATCGCGTTCCTGAAGTAGAGTCGACCAGCACGTGGAAGCAATTGCTTGCACGGTTTGGATCGTATGACCTCATTCTTTTTTGTTATGAAAAAGAAGAGGGACTTCAGCTTCGCAGCGCTGTTCAACCGTTCGTAGCATCTTACGAAGCAAGTCAACCCCCGCAGGTGCTTCTGCTCGTAGGTCCAGAAGGCGGCTTCACCGTCTCGGAAATGGAAGCAGCCGAAGCAGCGGGTGCGCAATCGGTGGGGTTAGGCAAACGTATCTTACGCACGGAGACCGCCGCAATGGTGGGGCTTACGTGCCTTTTCTATGAATCTGGAGAGATGGGAGGCGTGTAGAGAATGCCATCAGTAGCATTTTACACCCTGGGCTGTAAAGTTAACTTCTATGATACCGAAGCGATTTGGCAGTTGTTCAAGAATGAAGGCTATGAACAAGTGGATTTTGAGACCCAAACCGCGGACGTCTACTTAATTAATACGTGTACCGTTACGAATACGGGCGATAAGAAGAGCCGTCAAATTATTCGCCGTGCCGTACGTCGTAATCCGGATGCCATTATTGCGGTAACCGGGTGTTATGCACAGACATCTCCTGCGGAGATTCTGGATATCGAAGGCGTGGATCTTGTCATCGGAACACAAGATCGCGATAAAATTATGCCTTACGTGCAGCAGCTTCAACATGAACGCCAGCCAATCAATGCCGTTCGCAATATTATGAAAACACGTGAATTCGAAGAGTTGGATGTGCCGGATTTCGCAGATCATACGCGTGCTTACTTGAAAATCCAAGAAGGATGCAATAACTTCTGTACCTTCTGTATTATTCCGTGGTCTCGCGGACTATCACGCAGCCGTGATCCGGAGAGCGTTGTCGAGCAAGCGAAGCAGCTTGTTGCAGCTGGTTACAAGGAAATCGTGTTGACAGGGATTCATACCGGTGGATACGGGGATGATCTAGAGAACTATCGTCTAGCGAACTTACTGTGGGATCTGGATAAAGTGGAAGGTCTTGAGCGGATTCGCATCAGCTCGATCGAAGCGAGTCAGATTACGGAAGAAGTGCTCGAAGTTCTTGGGAAGTCTTCGAAAATGTGCCGCCACCTGCATATTCCGCTTCAAGCAGGCGACAACGAAGTATTGAAACGGATGCGTCGTAAATACACGGTAGAAGAATTTGCCGCTAAAATTGAACGTATTCAAGAAGCGATGCCAGACGTTGCGATTACGACAGATGTGATCGTTGGATTCCCGGGTGAAACGGATGAACATTTCCGCAACGGCTTTGAATTTATGGAGAAAATTAAATTTTCTGAAATGCATGTCTTCCCGTATTCCAAGCGTACAGGTACGCCTGCCGCTCGTATGGAAGATCAAGTGGATGACGAGATTAAGCATGCTCGCGTGCATGAGTTGATTGAGTTGTCCGAGAAAATGCAATTGGCTTATGCCGAGAAATTCGTGGGTCAAGTGGTGGATGTCATTCCTGAGCGGGATTCCAAAGGTACAGCGGGTCCTGGCAAAGTCAAAGGATTCTCGGATAACTATTTGCAGGTGATCTTCGATGGGGATGACTCCTTGACAGGTAAATTGTGCCGTGTGCAAATTACAGAACCGGGTGTCAACGAATGCAAAGGGGCACTCGTGCGCGTCATCGAGGAACGCCAGGTGGTTTAACCCCCCGGACCCCCCTTATTTCTCCACCCCTAAATCCCCTCCGGAGGAGGGGACCCCAAGGGCTACCGCCCTCTGGACACCCGAAATGGGTCGTGGGATCGAGGTTGGTAGATTTTAGTTTCATATGTGCAAGGATCGCTTTCGTTTAGCCGAGATTCCCACTGGGAACCTCGGCTAAACACGCTTTATGGCTTTAATCACCACCCCTAAATCCCCTCCGGAGGAGGGGACCCCAAGGGCTACCGCCCTCTGGACACCCGAAATGGGTCGTGGGATCAAGGTTGGCGGATTTTAGTTTCATATTTGCAAGGAACGCTTTCGTTTAGCCGAGATTCCTGCTGGGAACCTCGGCTAAACACGCTTTATGGCGTTCGTACCTATTTCCGTGTAAAATAACTTGTAAGTAGATACGTGGATGTAAAGCGCGTCCGCACTGTTTGCCTATTTGGGCAAATGGGTTTGGACGGTAGCGATTGATTGAACACAGTAAATAGATATAGGGAAAGCTGGAGCCTCTTCCATTTTGGGAGTCTAGAGGAGATAGTCAAGGTCAGTAAGGTTAAAGCATGTAAGTAGATACGTGGATGTAAAGCGCGTCCTCACCGTTTGCCTATTTTGGCAAATGGGTATGGACAGTAGCGATTGATTGAACAAATGAAATAGATAAAGTGAAAGTTGATCCCTCGCTCATTTTGGGAGTCCAGAGGGAAGCCCTCTGGGGTCCCCTTCCTCCGGAAGGGGATTTAGGGGATGGCGAAAGTTTATTTTAGAGAAAAGAAACTCGAAAGGATGATTTAAATGCGCGAGATTAGTGCAGGCGGTGTCGTATACCGTCAAGGTGAACAAGGCCTCGAAATCCAATTAATCAAAGATCGTTTTGGGAAAGTATCGCTGGCAAAAGGGAAAATGGAGCCGGGCGAGACGATCGAAGAGACGGCATTACGTGAAATTCAAGAAGAGACGGGTTTGATTGGACGCATCATACAACCGATTGACCAAATTTCGTATACATACAAACATCCTGTTCATGGAGAGACGGAGAAGATTGTCCATTATTATGTTGTTGAAGCGCTAGAAGGCGATTTGCAAGCACAAGTGGAGGAAATCAACGGGGTGTTTTGGTTTAAGCCGCAAGAGGCTTGGGCACAACAAAAACAACACGGATATGATAACAATGACCGCATTTTGCGAAGCGCATTGGAAATATTAAAAGCTGAGGTGGATTTTGCATGACGAATACAGCGCAATTAGCCCAATATATCGATCATACGTTATTGAAGCCAGATGCGAATGAAGCGGATATCGTGAAACTGTGTGAAGAAGCGAAGAAGTATGAATTTTTCAGCGTGTGCGTCAATGGTGTTTGGGTAGCCAAATGTAAAGAATTACTGCAAGGCTCGAATGTGAAGATTGCGGCTGTCGTAGGTTTTCCATTAGGCGCAAGTTCGAGCGTAGTCAAAGCTTTTGAAGCAGCGAAAGCTGTGGAAGATGGCGCTTCCGAGATCGATATGGTCTTGCAAATTGGACTCTTGAAGGATGGTAAGCTCGATGAGGTTCAGCAAGATATTGCACAAGTCGTTCGCATGGTACAGGGGAAGGCGATCGTAAAGGTTATTTTTGAGACAGGCATGCTTACAGATGATGAGAAAATTTCGGCATGCCGGCTGTCTGAACAAGCAGGAGCCCATTTCGTCAAAACATCGACAGGCTTTGGCAAAGGCGGTGCAACCGTTGAGGATATTCGATTGATGCGAGCTCATGTATCCCCGCATATCGGTGTAAAGGCATCTGGGGCTGTTCGGGATCAAGAGACCGCGCTAAGGATGATTGAGGCGGGCGCCACACGAATTGGTGCTAGCGCAGGCATTCAGATTGTATCGGGTACAGCACCAAGCACGAATGGCAATTATTAAAGGAATCAAGGGGCTGGCGATGAGTCGTCGGTCCCGTTTTGTGTATACATTCGGAATGTTCGGTTCTTGTCTTGCATTGTGCCCTTGAATTCGTTACGATAGCGAAGGCTATATTCTCGATTCAACTAGGTGATTGTACGCATTCGGTTCCACACAGGCAAATAGCAGAACGGTAATGCCAGAAGTGAGCTAGCTATATTGAAGATCGTCTGTGCGTGAGCAATTTGTGCAGATGGATCGGGTGTCATCCAACCGGCGATCGTATGGAGCTGAGCGAGTAAGGGGTAAAATAGAATCGCTCCCCCAACATTCAACACGATATGGGTCCAAGCTACATAACTCCCTGAACGACTTCCTCCAAGGGAAGCAATCAGTGCCGTTACACATGTCCCGACATTGGAACCAATGACGATCGCAATACCAAGCTCTACAGGAATGGCTCCCATTGCGGCCAAGCCCATGGTGAGTCCGATCATAGCTGCGCTGCTATGGATGATGGCTGTGATGCAGGCACCTGCTGCAAGTCCCCATAACATGCTCTGTGCGGATTGTTCGAGGAACCAATTGAATAACCCACGTTCTTGTAATGCGGGAGCGATGGATTTCATCTCTTCAATGCCGAATAATATTAATGCAAATCCAAATACCGCTAAAGAGAGAAATTGTGCGGGTCTTAACCAATCCATGATTCCATGGAGGACATGAGGACGATATTCAGCGAGTAGGACCGTCAGGGCCCAGATACTCACGGAACCGGCCATTAAAGGCAGTGCATATTGATTAATATTCAATCCGATTAATTCCGTGGTGAGGCAAGTACCGATGTTGCTGCCCAGAATAATGCCCAAGGAGCGGGCGAAGGGAAGCAGTCCAGCGTTTACAAGTCCCATCGTAATGACGGTCACCGCTGTGCTGCTCTGTAGCAGTGCCGTAATTCCGGTACTGAATAATAAGCCGCGAAGAGGCGTTTTGGTAGATACGGCAATGGCTCGAGTTAAATAAGGACCCGCCCAGAGGTTTAAGGCTAATTCCATAAGCTTCATACCGAAGAGAAACAGGGAAAGTCCATACAGCAGTGGAAATACGATCGATCCGAACATAAATAGCTCCTTTGCAAAAAGACGTATTACATAGGTATGAAAAAAACAGGACGACCATGACAAGCATCTTTGTCATTAGAGAGGAGAACTGGAGAATGGCAGCAGTTATTTTGCAACGCAATCGGAAGAAAAGATTAGAACAAGGCCATCCTTGGATATTTAATAATGAAATTGAGCGTGTAGACGGAGAGCCGAACCCTGGTGAACTTGTCCAAATATTAAATGATAAAGGGAAGTTTCTTGCGGTAGGGTATTATAATCCAGCTTCGCAAATCACGGTACGTGTCGTTTCATATAAACCGATGGACGCCATCGATGATACCTTTTTTGTAGAACGGTTTCAGCAGTGTCTAGCCCATCGCGAACGTTTCTTAGACGATGCTCATGCGTATCGTTTGGTGTATGGGGAAGCCGATTTTTTACCCGGATTAATTGTGGATCGGTTCGCCGATGTGCTAGTCGTACAAATCTTAACGCTGGGTATGGATGTTCATCGTGAGAAGATCGTGTCCGCGTTGGTAGAGGTCATGAAGCCGCAAGGAATTTACGAACGAAGCGATGTGCCTATTCGCGAGCTTGAGGGCTTAGAACAGACGACAGGGCTGCTCTACGGAGAATGTCCACGGCATGTAATGGTCAAAGAAAACGATCTGCTCATTGAAGTGGATATTGTGGAAGGCCAGAAAACGGGGTATTTCTTTGATCAACGGGAAAATCGTGCATCCATCGAACCCTTGATGAAGGGTTGGGGCCGACGCAGCGGCATTTCGCTGCAAAATATTGAGGTTGAAGGTGCGGTCGAGCGCAAGCCTGTCAATGCAAATGGGAAAGTCGTTACATTCCCTTATTGGGACGGCGCAACGGTGCTCGAATGCTTCTCCCACACGGGAAGCTTTACGCTGAATGCGTGTAAATACGGTGCCAAAAAAGTCACATGTTTAGATATTTCTGAGCATGCGATCGAAAGCGCCAAGAAGAACGTCGAGTTGAATGGTTTCTCGGAGCGGGTTGAATTCGTCGTTGCAGATGCCTTTGATTATTTGAGAACCCAAGTTAAGGGTGCGGAAGAACGGGTTGTCCGCGGACAACTAGACGCCAAAGTCGATACGTCGGTCAAAATGAATGCACAGGCAGGTCGTACCTGGGACGTGGTGATTCTCGATCCTCCAGCTTTCGCAAAGACCAAAAGTGCAGTTGCTGGCGCCTGCCGCGGATACAAAGACATTAACTTGCATGGCATGAAGCTCGTGAATGAAGGTGGATATTTAGTGACAGCAAGCTGCTCGTTCCATATGCGTCCGGATCTGTTTTTGGAGACCATCCAAGATGCGGCCAAAGATGCCGGCAAAATTCTGCGTCTTGTCGAATGGCGTGCTGCTGGGAAGGATCATCCGCAAATTCTTGGCGTACAGGAAGGACACTACCTTAAATTTGCCGTGTTCGAAGTGCGCAGTAAATAAATCGTACGTCGATATTCTATGAAGGAAACAAGTAATGGCTGAGAAAGCATGTGCCGTTGCTTGTTTTTTTTTGTTCACTTTCGACATCTTCTTCCACAACGCAACAAGCGGTGTATTTATGGTAAAATAGATTTAATAGTAGAACGGATGTTTGTAATAAGGAGGAACGTAATGTCGATTCAATTTATTATCGGTCGATCGGGCAGCGGAAAGACGTACTCGATTCTGAACCAAGTCAGGGATAAGCTGCGTCAACAACCAGAGGGTCCCCCATTAATCATCATCGTGCCGGAACAAGGGACATTTCAAGTCGAGCATGCGATCGTGAGTTCCCCGGATGTACAGGGCATGATTCGCGGGCAGGTGCTCAGCTTTCGCCGGCTAGCCTTTCGGATTATGCAAGAACGCGGGGGAACTGCGTTGCTTCCTATCGATGATGATGGCAAGAAGATGCTTCTCTATAAGATTATTCACCGCCAACAGGAAGCTTTGAAGCTCTTCGGCAAATCTGCCGATCAGCTGGGCTTTGTCGATAAATTAAATGAACTGTATAACGAGTTCAAACGTTATTGCTTAGATGTCACGCAGCTAGACCAACATCTCCAATTTGCATCACAACATATGAGCGGACAGTCGCTTATGCAAGATAAATTACATGATATAACATCCATTTATCGAGAGTTCGAGGATACGCTAGCGAATCACTATGTGGATTCGGAGCATTATTTGGAGCTGCTCGCATCAGGGATTCCTGACTCGACCTACATTCGGGATGCGGAAATATGGATTGATGGGTTTCATGGGTTCACGCCACAGGAATATCAGGTGCTAGAACAATTAATCCAACATGCGAAGAAGGTAACCGTGACATGTTGTGTGGATAAGACCTACGATGACGGGCTTCCGCCTCATGAATTAGAGTTATTCCATCCGACAGCAACGACCTATATGCAGGTTCGTGCACTTGCTGAACAGTGCAATGTAGCTGTGGAGGCATCCGTCGTATTGGATAGCACCCCATTACCGCGTTTTCAGAAGAGTCCGATGTTGTCGCATCTCGAGCGTGGTTATGATCGTCGCAAACCGATGAAGCTGGCAGATAAATCGATCTTAAACCCGGAAGACCCTGCTTGCGGCGTTTCGCTCTATGGCGCAGTAAATCGGCGAGCCGAGGTGGAAGGCGTTGTGCGGGAAATGCTTCGGTTAGCCCGAGAGAAACAGGTGCGCTGGCGTGAAATGGCCATTATGGTACGTAATACGGCAGACTATGAAGAATTGATTACGACGGTATTCCGAGATCACGGGATTCCATATTTCTTGGATCAGAAAAGAAACGTACTTCATCATCCCTTGGTCGAATTTATTCGATCCTCCCTTGAGATCGTCCAGAATCATTGGCGGTATGATGCGGTATTCCGGTGTATCAAGACGGATTTCCTATTATCTGAAGACGGTCGCATTGGGCGCCATGAGATGGATATGCTCGAGAATTATGTGCTGGCAACCGGCATTCAAGGTTCTCGCTGGACCGACGGCAAGCCGTGGCGAAAAATGCATTCTATCTCTTTGGATCCGAGCGAAGCTCCAGCCGAAGAAGCAGAGCAGGAATTACGAACGGATGACGTGTTAGAACAGTGCCGATTGCAAATTGTGCAGCCGCTACATGCCTTTGAAAAAGCACTTCGCCATGCCACGAACGTCCGCGGAATGTGCGAGGCGGTCTACAGCTTGCTCGTGCGAATTCAAGCGGCAGATCGTTTGGATCGAATGAGTCACCGGGAGACCGTTGCTGGACAGCCCGTTCGGGCCAAGGAACATCGTCAACTCTGGGGCAATGTGATCGATTTATTGGATCAAATCGTGGAGATGATGGGCGACGAAGAGCTCTCTGTTGAGTTATTCACGGGCGTTGTTGAGACAGGGTTAGAGAGTATAAAGCTCGCCCTCGTGCCTGCCGCGTTGGATCAAGTGCTGATTGGGAGCATGGATCGTACACGTTCAGGCCACATCCGATATTGCTTCATGATGGGTGTCAATGACGGGGTCATTCCTGCTCGCGCGATTGAGGATGGTGTGCTCACGGAACAAGAACGGGAACGCCTCGCAGAGATTGGGCTGCAATTAGCTCCTGGCATTCGACGTAAATTATTAGATGAACGATTTATTATATACAATGCCTTAACGACGCCTAGTGAGCACTTATGGGTCAGCTACCCGCTTGCTGATGAAGAAGGCAAGACCATGCTACCATCGGAATTAATGCGGCATCTTCGTACGATTTTCCCGGGGATCCAAGAACGCTTATTATCTGGAGAACCGCATCCGCTGCAGACGCCTGAAGAGCAGTTGAGCTATATTGCGCATCCGGAGCGCACGTTATCGTATTTGATCGTACAGCTTCGGCAATGGCGCCGAGGTCTGGATATTGCGGATTTCTGGTGGCAAGTATTTGATTGGTTCGCGAATCAACCGGCTTGGCAGCCGAAGCTGCAAATGTTATTGCAATCCCTTTTCTATAAAAATGATGCAGCCTCCCTCGAGGCGCAGACGAGCCGAAAACTGTATGGTACGCACCTCAAGTCGAGCGTGTCGCGGATGGAGAAGTATGTGTCGTGCCCGTTTGCCCACTTTGCCTCGCATGGATTGCGGCTCAAAGAACGGCAGCTTTTCCGGTTAGAAGCGCCGGATATCGGTCAATTATTCCATGCGGCATTAAGCCAAATGGCGATGCAATTTAAGGCAGAGGACAGGCATTGGAGCGATTTGACGCCAGAGGAATGCCGGTTTGAAGCGGAAAAAATCGTGGAGACGCTAACGCCTCGTTTGCAAGGAGAAATATTGCTTAGCTCCAAACGGTTTGGCTATATTGCACGCAAGCTGAAAGATATCGTCGGGCGGGCAGCCGCGATCCTTGGGGAACATGCAAGAAGGGGATCCTTCGAACCAATCGGATTAGAATTGGATTTTGGACCAGACAAGCCTTTGCCTTCGCTGCAATTTACCTTAGATAACGGCTGCACGATGGAAATCGTCGGTCGTATTGACCGTGTGGATAAAGCCGACGGCGATAAAGGTGTTATGCTCCGAGTGATTGATTATAAATCAAGCCAGACGGACTTAAAGCTGCACGAAGTATATTATGGCTTGTCCTTACAGATGTTGACGTATCTCGACGTTTTGCTAACCAATGCGGAAGTCTGGTTAGGCGAAAAGGCGTTTCCGGCAGGGACCCTGTATTTTCACGTACACAATCCGCTGCTGCAAGCTTCGAACGGGTTAACGCGGGATCAGGCAGAAGACCAAATGCTCAAACGTTTCAAGATGAAAGGCTTGCTGCTCGCGGATCGGGAGGTCGTATCCTTAATGGATGCGCCGCTGGAGAAAGGGTACTCTCAAGTGCTGCCTGTTGCCGTAAAGGCAGATGGAGGATTCTACAGCAATGCTTCGGTTGCGACGATGGAACAGTGGGATACATTGCGTTCGGCAGTAAGATCGACGATCCGGCACATTGGGACGGATATTACGAACGGTGAAGTGGCCATCGAACCCTATAAAATCGCACAAAGTACGGCATGTGACCATTGCTCTTATAAACCCGTATGTCAATTTGACGAATTAGTCGAAGGCAATCACTTTAAGAAATTATCGAAGCCAAAGAAAGACGATGTATGGCACTTACTAGAAGAGAAAGGAGGCGTGATGGATCATGAGTAACGTTCAGAAGCCGGTCGACAGTCAATGGACAGATGATCAGTGGAGTGCCATTGTCAAAGGCAGTGAAAATATTCTTGTCGCAGCGGCCGCCGGCTCCGGTAAAACAGCCGTGCTCGTCGAACGAATTATCCGCAAAATCGCATCCGAAGCGGAACCGCTGAATGTGGACCAGTTGCTGGTCGCGACCTTTACAAAGGCTGCAGCGGCGGAAATGCGCGAGCGGATCCGCGAAGCGTTAGAGAAGGAATTGGACAAGAATCCGGAGTCTGAGCATTTACGCAGACAGCTTGCCCTGATGAATCGTGCTTCGATCACGACGCTCCATTCTTTTTGTCTTGAAGTGATTCAGCGATATTTTCAACTGATTCCGTTAGATCCGGCATTCCGAATTGCCAATGAAACCGAGGCGGATTTCATACGACAGGAAGTGCTGGAAGATTTATTCGAAGATCGTTATGCAAACGACCCGGAGGGCAGTGATTTCCGCAAGCTTGTCGATTGGTTCAGCGGAGAGCGCAGTGACGAGGCAATGGTACGTCTTGTTCAATCATTGTATGACTTCTCACGCAGCCATCCTTGGCCGAAGGAATGGATGTACACCATGGCGAGTACATTTGATGTCGCGGATGTGGAGCAGCTAGGCCGAAGCGCATGGGCACAAAGCATTGTAGCTGACGTACGGTTAACATTAAGCGGCGTGGTTGGCGTGCTGAAGCAGGCATTAACGCTGTTAGAACAGCCTGGTGGGCCCGAACCGTACCGAGATACCCTGATGGAAGATATGAGTATGGTGTTAGCCCTGCGGGAAGCAGCGGAAGATGCGCCTTGGGAGACGTTGTATGAACATTTTACCCAGATTGAATTCGGTAAATTAAAGGCTTGCCGCGGAGACCAGTATAACAAAGAGCTTCAAGAGCAAGTGAAGGCACTTAGAGATCAGGTGAAAAAAATACTCTCCGGCATGCAGGATGAGCTCTTTCGCCGGCCACCAGAGCTATTCTTGGGCGAAATGCAGGCATTGGCGCCATTGATGTGTACGTTAGCCGACTTTGTGGTGACTTTCGGTGAGAAATATGAGCAAGAGAAACGTGCGAAGGGTTTGGTGGATTTCTCGGATTTGGAACATTATTGCTTGCAAATCCTGCGGCATCCGGCGTCAACGATCGATGAGACGTACCCGTCAAATGCGGCCTTGGAGTATCAGTCGCAATTCGCTGAAGTGCTGTTGGATGAATATCAGGATACGAACATGGTGCAAGAAGCCATCGTTACTTTAATATCACGGCCTGGAGCAGGGAATCGCTTCATGGTGGGTGACGTGAAACAAAGTATCTATCGATTCCGTCTTGCAGAGCCGGGATTGTTCTTGAATAAATATAAAGCTTATCCTTCTGAAAGTTCTGGACAAGGGTTACGCATTGATTTGGCTCGTAACTTCCGAAGCCGGCAGGAGATTGTCGATGCCGTAAATACGATTTTCCGCCAGATTATGAATGCATCCGTCGCAGAAATCGATTATGACGAACGTGCAGAACTGGTCTGCGGGGCTAAATACCCTGTTGGCGAGGAGGCGATGGGTCAAACCTATCCTGCGGAATTGTGGTTGATCGAACGCGGCGGTGCTTCGGGCGCGGAAGGGGTAGAAGCGATTGATGATTCCGATACAGATGACACGAACACGGTTGAAGGGGAAGGTGCTGGTTCACGCAGACCTGAGCAGATCGATGCCGAAGAACTCATGACGGCACAGCTCGAGGCGCGGATGATCGCTACGCAAATTCGGCAATTGATGGGCGAGTATGGGACACCTTTTCAGGTCTATGATAAACATCTGAAGGGCATGCGATCGATTACGTACCGAGATATTGTCATCTTATTGCGTTCAACATCGCAGTGGGCGCCGCTGATGATTGAGCAATTGCGGTTAGAAGGCATTCCTGCGTATGCAGAACTGAATACGGGATATTTCGAGGCGACCGAAGTTGAAGTGATGACTTCGCTCCTCAAGGTGATTGACAATCCCGTGCAGGATATTCCGCTTGCCGGCGTATTACGGTCTCCGATGGTGCAGCTGTCCGCGGAAGAACTTGCGCAAATTCGATTGAACGGTAAAGGTCTCACCTACTATGATGCTATGGTGAAATTGACCGAACAAGCGACGCAAGGAAATGGGATAAAGGCTGGGCAGGTTTCGGTCAGCATGACCTTAGTCGGGAAGCTGCAGCGGTTCATGGAACAGCTCGCACACTGGCGCGATGAAGCGCGACAGGGACCGTTATCCGAGCTGATCTGGAGAATCTACCGTGAAACAGGCTATTACGATTGGGTTGGCGGTCTTCCTGGCGGCACACAGCGTCAAGCGAATTTACGGGCGCTTTATGATCGCGCTAGACAATATGAAACGACATCTCTCCGCGGTCTGTTCCGTTTCTTGCGATTTATTGAACGCATGCAGGATAACGGCGGAGATCTGGGAACAGCGCGTGCGCTTGGAGAGCAAGAAGATGTTGTCCGAATCATGACGATTCATAAAAGTAAAGGCCTGGAGTTTCCCGTGGTCTTCGTGGCGGGATTATCCAAAACATTCAATCAACAAGATTTAAGCGCCGCATTCTTGATGCATAAGCAACTTGGCTTTGGACCGCGTTATGTAGATCAAGATCTGCGTGTGGCCTATCCGACGTTACCTAGCTTGGCGATTAAGCGGCAGGTCAAGATGGAGTTATTGGCGGAAGAAATGCGTGTGCTTTATGTTGCACTCACGCGCCCCAAAGAAAAGTTATTCTTGATTGGAACCGTTAAAAATCTAGAACGACAATTACAGACTTGGGGACAAGCTTTAGATACACCTGACTTGCTATTGCCTGATTATCTACTTGCCAGAGGACGTAGTTATTTGGATTGGATCGCACCGTCCTTGATTCGTCATCGCGATGCAAGTGAGCTCCGCCGCATCGGCGGTCTGCCGAACCGATCAGGAGATTGCCTAGCGGATGATCCGTCTCAATGGTATGTATCGGTTGTTCAAGCGGATGAAATACAGCAATGGGCTGCGGTAGGCCTAGAAACCGTAGATCAAGATGATGCTTACATGGCAAAGCTGAATCTCGTCATGCAAATGGCCGAAGGACAGACGGGTTATTCTGAAGCAGCTTCAAGCCTGCCTGTTCATATACAAGAATGGGATCTACCGGTATCTGAAGATGGGGAGCCCGTTGATTCGTTTGAAGGTCAACTAGCGCTATTCCTAGATGAACCCGTAGAACAGGACGTGGAACATGATAGCATGGTGTCAGAAGTTGGGGAAGGGTCTGATCATTCCATTGAGCAGGAGAAACCTAGCGTAACATCGGTGGATGGCCCATTCAGACACACGATCGGCACGAAGCTGGAATGGTCCTATCCATATCTCGTCGCTAGCGGCATTGCCGCCAAGACGTCGGTCACGGAAATGAAACGAATGCTGCAAATGCAGGAAGAGGATCCTGCGGAAGAGCTGTATGAATATACCGAATGGCGTAGCGAACACACGGATGGTCTGGAGATCAAGGATGAGTCAGCAAGTGAAGCTGCGCTGACCTTACATTTGAGAAGACCTCGATTTATGGAGAAGAAGAAACTCACGCCGACAGAACGAGGAACGGTATACCACTTGGTTATGCAGCATGTTCCTATATCCGCGGATGAGGAAATAGATGCCGATGCTGTCCAAGCTTTATTGGAACAAATGGTTGAACGTAACCTAATTACAAATGAACAGCGTGAAGCCGTAGACGCCTCCAGTGTTGCGGCGTTCTATGGTGGTGAAGCGGGTCAACAGCTTCGATCAGCTGCTTGGATACAACGCGAGGTGCCATTTAGCTTTGGCCTTCACGTACTCGAAGCGATCCCGCACCTTCAGAAGCTGCAAGCCTCGCAAGGGGAGGACGATCGATTCCATGCAGACCTGCAATCCCTAGAGGATGAGACGGTCCTCATCCAAGGGGTTATCGACTGTATGTACGAGACATCGGACGGGAAGCTGGTACTGCTCGATTATAAGACGGATCGAATCGTAACGGAACAGGGCGGCTTGGAGGCGATCTCAGAACGTTATCGGTTCCAATTGGAGCTCTATGCCAAAGCGGTGGAGCACATTTGGAACAGACCGGTAGACGAGCTTGTATTGTATTTCTTTGACGGGTGTCATGTGGTAAAACTGTAGGAGGATAGCTTGTGGATAGCTTGCAAGCTATCCTTCGATGATAAAAAAGAGTGCATGGATAATAAGTGTAGATTGATAAAGAGTACATTGAATTGATTAGCAAGGGGGACGAACGGATGCGAATTTTGCATACCGCGGATTGGCATTTTGGACGAACATTGGAAGGGCGCAGTCGGTTGGAGGAGCAGGCTGCGTTCGTTGATGAACTCGTGCATATTGTAGAGGATCAGCAGATTGATCTGATCCTGCTGGCGGGCGATATTTACGATTCCGTGAATCCGCCAGCCGCAGCAGAGCAGCTATTCTTTGACGCGATGGCCAGGTTATCCGCGAACGGAGGTCGGCCCATTGCCGTCATCGCAGGCAATCATGATCAGCCTGAGCGACTTGCGGCGTCGAGTCCGCTCGTGGCTCGGGCGGGCATCAGCATCGTCGGTCTGCCGACCTCTGATGTGATGCGCTTTGACATTGCACGCACAGGCGAGCGCGCAGTCGTCGCTGGACTGCCGTATCCGTCAGAAGCTCGATTAGCCGAGCTTCTGACGGACGCGGATGCCGATGAATCCGGCATCCGCAGCGCGTACAGCGCGCGCGTCGGGCGTCTGCTGCGCCAGCAGGCGCAGCATTTCGCCCCGGACACGATCAATGTGGCGATGAGCCACATTTACGTGCTGGGGGGCGTTGAATCGGACTCGGAACGTCCGATTCAAGTCGGCGGTGCCTACACGGTAGACACCGCGGCCCTGAACATCGGCGCCCAGTACACGGCGCTAGGGCATCTTCACCGTCCGCAGCGCGTGAAGGGTGAAGGAATGATCCGTTATAGCGGATCACCGCTTGCCTATAGCTTCTCCGAAGCAGGACAGGCGAAGTCCGTCACCGTGTTTGACATTGCGCCTGGACAGATCGTGCAGCCTGAAGAGATTTTCTTGACCAGCGGGCGTCCGGTTGTTCGATGGCAAGCGCAAGGTGGCGTGGAAGAGGTGTTTCGCTGGCTGGAAGAGGGTCGTGATCCTCAGGCATGGATTGATCTGGAGATCCGAATGACCGAAGCGATGACGATGGAACAAATCCAAATTCTGCGTAAAGCGCATGACGGTATTGTTCATATCCGTCCGATCTACCCCGAGATGGAACAAGCGGATGTGCTCATGACGAATAAATCCGAGATGCCGATCGACGAGCTGTTCCGCCGTTTCTATCAACGCCAGACGGGCGGCGCAGAGCCAGACGCGTCGTTGGTTCGACTGTTTATGGAGCTCCTTGAAGGTACGGAATCAGATGCTGCACAGCCTGTTGCGAATGGAGGTGAGTCGGCATGAAACCCGTCCATTTGAAGTTAGCTGGGCTGCAGAGCTATCGTGAACCGCAAGAGATCGATTTTACCATGTTATGCGAGACAGGCTTATTCGGAATTTTCGGTCCGACAGGCAGCGGCAAATCAACGGTGTTGGATGCCATCACCTTAGCGATGTACGGAAAAGTCGAACGTGCCACCAATGGTACGCAAGGCATCATGAATATATCGGAGAACCAGCTGTCTGTTTCTTTTACATTTGAATTGCTCGCCGCAGCAGGACCTAAGCGATATCGGGTTGAACGGCGCTTCAAGCGCGTGAACGAGGTGTCGATTAGCAATACGGTAAGCCGGTTTATTGAGATCTCGGAAGAGGGAGAGATCGTCCTTGCGGACAAGCTAGCTGATGTTACGCGATGCGTGGAGGACATCATTGGATTAACCATTACAGACTTTACGCGTGCCGTCGTATTGCCACAAGGGAAATTTGCAGAGTTTCTAGCTCTCAAGGGGAGCGACCGCAGGCAAATGCTTCAGCGGTTATTTCATCTCGAGAAGTACGGCGATGATTTGAATATCAAATTAAGTCGTCGGTTGAAAGAGACAGATGTGCTTTTAAAAGAAATCGCTGCGGAGCAGCAAGGGCTGGGCGACGCATCGGAGTCTGCCTTACGGGAAGCGGAAATCGTGCTCGACACAGCACGTCAATTCGCAGAGGAACAACGTGTGAAGCGGAAGGAAGCCGAAGGGCAGCATGATCGACAGAAGCATCTTCGAGAATTGATGACAGAACGAAATGGATTGCTGACGAAGCAATTTGCTTTGAATGATAACGATCATGAGATCCAACAACTGGAACAGCTGTTGAAACGTTCGGAACTGGCACAGCGTTTGCTTCCGTTCGTAACAGAATATGAGCAATCTGTCCACATGGCGGCTGAACGGAAGACGCAGGCTGAGATCGCTCAAGCTGCACAACAAACCGCGCAGCATAAGGCGCAAGCATCAACAGAAGCCTGGGAACAGATTCAACAGGAGATGTCGGAACAAGAGCCAAAGCTGCTCGTCCGGTTGGATCATCTGGAGCAAGCGCGTACGTTGGAGCAAGAATGTGTGCAGTTGAAACGGGAGACAGATGATCTATTCGAACGACAGCAGCAATCGAAATCGAATCAAGCCGTGCTGACGGAACAATACACACACTTAAAGCAGCAAGCGGACAAGGCCGTCAAGCGGCAAGCAGAGTTAAAAGAAGCTTTAAAGCTTCATGAAGTGCGTCCAGAGTGGCGTGATCAAGTATATAAAGCCGATCGACTTCGGCAAACACTGCAGAATATAGCGCGCCAACATATGCAAGCGCAAGCAGAGCTTCAAGCCACAACAGAGGAGCTTGCGAAGCTGCAATCATCGGCATCACTCCAACGTGAATCAGAACAACTAATTCAAGAGCAAAGCCTGAAATGGCTCACAGACGGCCAAAAGCTTCTGGGCCAACTCCAGTCAGATCAGGCGCTCCTTGAAGAACTGCATGAAGCACTCATTCGTGAATCGTCACGTGTCCGAGACCTGCAGCGTGAGGAAGAGCTCAAGCATATCGCGGTCCGTCTCGCAGCGCAATTAGTCCAAGGCGAGCCTTGTCCTGTATGTGGTTCATCTACCCATGCTCAACCGCATGCGAATAGGGATTCATCCCGTATGCAAGAGGGGGAAGAATCGAGGATTGCAGAAGCGTTGGCGAATGTAGAACAAATCATTCATCAGTTGAATGATTTGCGGGTTCAATATCGTCATTTCATATTGCGATGGGAGACGATGCAGCAATCGCTTGATATCGATGCATCGGTTCAGCAGGGATTTGTAGAAGCGGCAGCAGCACATGCTACGATGGACGCATTGGATGCCGAACAGGTACTATCTAATCCTGGTATGGGATATACGATGTTTTCATCTGTAAAATCGGCGGTTGAACAATTGCAGCAGGACGGTTCTCGTCATGATCTGAAGCTTCATGAAATGGAACAATCCGTGAAACAACTGCGTGCGCGGATGTCCGAGCTGCATCGACAGAACACGGCACTGACAGCAGATCAACAAGCTAAAACGCAGCAGCGAATTCAACAAGAGCGTTCCGTGGAGACCCTTTCTGCTGAAATGAAGGTCATTGAGGATCAATGGCTTCAGGAACTGCCTCTTATTCGTGTGGAGCAATTGGATGAAATTCTAGTTGAGCTAAAAACAAAGGAAGAAAAGCTGCAAGATATTCAAGAGCGGTTAGAACGAAGTGTTCCATTTATCGAAGAAACCAATGATAAATTAACACGGCATCAACAGCAGCTGAATGAAGTGGAAAAAGATATGGTTCTTCTATCCGCCCAACTCGAAGGCAAGCAACAGCTGGCACAAGAAAAACAAGCTAGACTTCGTCAATGGATCGGGGAACAAGGATCAGCCCTTTCTGTTTTGAACATCATCCAAAGCGTCCAAGAAACATTAAGAACGCTTCGTTCTAAACATCAGACGCTTAAGAGTACCAATGACCAAGCTCAACAAGTGCTGCAAAAATCGACCCAGGAAGCGGCTACGGCGAAGCAAGCCTCTGTATCTGCCGAAGAGCGATTAGCGCAAGCGACGCTTGTGTGGGAGGAGCAGCGCCGTAACTCGATGTTCATGGACGCTTCAGAGGTGCGTGTGGCATGCATTTCAGAAGTGGATCGACAAATTCATGCGGAGAAGATTCAATCTCACCGAGAACTTCAGCAGAAGCTCGTTGTTCAGCTTCAACGATTAGATGAACAATTAGAAGGGCAGACGTTCACGGAAGAAGTGTGGCAAGCCTGTGTTCAGAACCTTCAAATGCAATTGCAGCAAGATGAAGAGGCGGTTCGATCCAAAGCAAAAGCAGAGCGTGATGTTGAAGAATTGAAGCGTAAAGCAGAGCGGTGGTCTGTACTAGAACAGAATCGTGTTATACAACAATCACAAATCGAACGGTTATCGCAACTGCAAGCTGTCTTTCGTGGGAATACCTTTGTAGAGTTCATTGCAGAGGAGCAGCTCATGCAGGTTAGTCGGTCTGCGTCAGACCGCTTAAGCTTCTTGACGAAGCAGCGTTATGCGTTAGAAGTGGATTCTGCTGGAGGTTTTGTGATTCGCGATGATGCGAATGGAGGCGTGCGGCGACCGGTATCAACCTTGTCAGGCGGGGAGACGTTCTTAACCTCGCTGGCACTTGCTTTGGCGCTATCCGCACAAATTCAATTGCAAGGTAAATATCCTTTACAGTTCTTTTTCCTCGATGAAGGATTCGGTACACTGGATCCTGAATTGTTGGATACGGTCATTACAGCATTGGAAAAATTACATTTGGATCGTTTAACGGTAGGGATCATTAGTCACGTACCGGAATTGCGTGCACGGTTGGCGAGGAAGCTTGTTGTGACGCCTGCGCAGCAATCGGGTGAGGGTTCGGTTATTTCGATAGAGACATTATGAGAAAAACCTCTATCGATGTCCTTTCAAAGATGAGCGACCCACAAGTTTTGCTTGCAAAACTTGCTTCTAAAGCAAGCTCTCTGTGTATAACGGACATGAGAGACCTTATTATTTGCTTTGCTCATTGATTATCCGTTGTTGCGGACACAGATACCCTTATTCCATTCGAATCATGAGGATATAGCTTAGGTTTAGCATGATAAGGGCGGCTGTGTCCGTTAACCCAACATTTTGAGTGCTTTTGGTCTAATTAAGGTCTCCTGTGTCCGTTCATTTCTCGCTCCGTTCCCTGCACCCAAATTTGATTTCGGCAATCTCTCGATAAGTAATAAAAGTTAGAAAGTTGGAAAACTGTTATACTCTGTGATACAACTCACAGAGTATGGCACAACCCGCTGTTATAATACACTTACCGACATCATATATGAGCACTTGTTAGAAGTATACGTCGACTCCTTCGATTGGAAGGAGCTCCAGCACTGGAAGTTGCATCTAGGACTCCGGCGTATATCTCTAACTAGTGCTCCCTTTTTTTTGTTAAAAACGGCTTCAATCGAAGTTTTTCTCATCTCGATTGGACTCTTGGCTATAAATTCTGTATGATGGATAATATGAATGATAAAGTAAACCATTTTTACAGGAGGTTGCCATAATGGATTGTATTTTTTGTAAAATTATCGAGGGCTCGATCCCATCCAAAAAAGTGTTCGAGAACGAACGTATTTTAGCCTTCTACGACATTCAACCTTCTGCGCCACAACATGTGCTTATTATTCCTAAAAAACATATTCCTACGATGAACGATGTTCAGACGGAAGATCTTGCTCTGATCGGTGAAATACATCAAGCAGCACAGCAAATCGCACGTGATTTAGGTATCGCAGAAGCAGGTTACCGCTTGATTAATAACTGTGGCAAAGACAGTGGTCAGGTTGTGTTCCATATTCACTATCATTTGCTTGGCGGCGAGAAGTTAGGCGCTTTAGTGGGTAGTGCATCGGTACATAATGACTAGGCTTGTAAGAAAAGTAGAAAAAGGAAATGGACTCATAGTTGACACCCTATTTCCTTTTCACATATAATGAAATTTGATGAACCGTGTTATCCGTCTTGGACGGTCTGGTCGGAGGGAGGGAAAACTGGTGTCTGAAACGAAAGTTCGCAAAAACGAAACAATTGATGCTGCTCTTCGTCGCTTTAAGCGCTCCATTGCTAAGGATGGTGTATTGGCTGAAGTGAAGAAACGTAAGCACTATGAAAAGCCGAGCGTTAAGCGCAAGAAAAAGTCCGAGGCTGCTCGCAAGAGAAAGTTTTAGGAGGATCTAACAACGATGAATTTAAGCGAACGATTGAACGAAGATATGAAGCAAGCGATGAAAAGTCAAGACAAGTTCAAACTCTCCACCATTCGAATGGTTCGTTCGGCGATAAAGAATCTTGAAATAGATTTGAAAAGAACTTTGAATGACGATGAAGTGCTTGAAATTCTAAGTCGTGAAATCAAACAGCGAAAAGATTCCCTCCAAGAGTTTAATAAGGCAGGTCGTGATGATCTTGCCGTCAACTTACATGCAGAAATCGAAATAATTAGTCAGTACCTTCCTGCCCAGCTTTCTGAAGAAGAAATTAAAGTAATTGTACAGCAGACCATCCAGGAAACCGGTGCTTCTTCAAAAGCCGATATGGGAAAAGTGATGAGCGCCTTGATGCCTAAGGTAAAAGGCCGCGCTGACGGTAAATTAGTGAACCAAGCGGTTCAACAATTTCTGCAATAAAAGCAAAACACCCCTAATTTTTAGGGGTGTTTTTTTATTTCTGAAACGAAATACTAAAATTTACGTATAATGTGAATAAGTAAGCGCTTGATAAGTTGAAGATGAAAGGAGGAATGGACTTGCATTCGTGGTTTAAGCGATTTGGACTAGCCTTCCTCATGGTTATGCCATTGTTGATGTTGGGGTGGAGCGGCATCGCTGATTTACAGGCGAACGCAGCTTCGAACAATCCTGCTCAGAAGCTTGTCGTTGTTGTTCCTGTGAAACAGAGCATAGAGTCAGGATTGGGACAGTTCGTTGAAAGAGCGATTCATAAGGCAGAAGACTTACATGCTTCGCTCATTGTATTGAATGTGAACACGCCAGGAGGGCGCGTTGATAGCGCGCTCGACATTGGGAATGTGATCATGTCGTCTACAGTTCCCACGTTAGCTTACGTGGAGAGTGAAGCCGCATCTGCAGGAAGTTATATCTCACTGAGTGCAGATCAAATTGTCATGAAACCGGGAAGTATGATTGGTGCTGCGGCATTGGTCGACGGGAGCGGGAAGCCTGTAGAGAATGCGAAGACGATTGCTGCATGGGCAAGTATGATGCGTTCGGTTGCCGAACAGAATCATCGGAATGGCGACATTGCTGAAGGGATGGTGGATAGCCAAAAGGTTGTCGAGCTGAAACCAATCCAGAAGGTTAAACAGCAGGGAGAAATTATTTCTTTATCGGCGAATGAGGCGTTGGCTGTTGGTTATGCCGATCATATCGCCAACACGTTAGAGGAGGCCGTCTCGTATGCAGGGATCGACAATCCCGTTATCGAGCATGTGAACCAGACGTTTTTCGAGAAGCTTGCTACATGGTTGACCCATCCCGTGATCGCGACCCTTTTATTATTTATGGGGATTGCCGGGGTAGCTATTGAAATGTTCGTACCAGGTTTCGGTATACCGGGTGTGATTGGTCTTCTCGGTTTTGGGTTGTACTTCTTCGGGAATTTTGTAGCTGGTTTTGCAGAGCAGGGATCGATTGTCTTGTTCGTACTTGGCATTGTGCTGCTTGTCTGCGAGGTATTCGTCCCAAGCTTCGGAATCTTAGGTATTTTGGGATCTCTATCCTTGATTGCAGGCGTTGTCATGGCAGCCTTTGATACGTCAGACGCGCTGCTATCGCTTGGGATTGCTTTTGTCGCTGCATTGATTGTTGTTGTGGTCGTGGCTCGGATCTTCAAGCATCGTGGGATCTGGAATCGCTTTATTCTGAAGGATAGTTTAACATCTGAACAAGGGTATTTATCCAGTGAAGACAAGAGCTATCTGCTTCATAAAGAAGGCGTCAGCTTAACGACGCTGCGTCCATCGGGCACTGTCGTCATTGATGATGAACATGTCGATGTCGTGACAGACGGCACCTTTATCGAAGCCAATCGACCGATTATTGTCGCGAAGATTGAGGGTACAAGAGTGGTTGTGCGTGAAAAATTGATTAAAAAATAGCGGAGGTTATGTGATTCATGGATCCATTGATTAGTGTATTATTAATTGCTGCAGTTGTTATTATTGTGCTCTCGGTGTTTTTGAGCTTCTTCCCGATCATGTTGTGGATTTCGGCGCTTGCTTCAGGGGTGCGTATCAGCATTATCACGCTTGTTGCGATGCGCTTGCGTCGTGTTACGCCGAGCCGGATTGTGAATCCAATGATCAAGGCAACCAAGGCTGGTTTAGGATTAACGATTAACCAGTTAGAGAGTCACTATCTAGCCGGGGGTAATGTAGACCGTGTTATTAACGCGTTAATTGCAGCACATCGTGCTAATATTCAACTGGAGTTCGAACGTGCCGCAGCGATTGACCTTGCTGGCCGTGATGTCTTGCAAGCTGTACAAATGAGTGTTAATCCGCGCGTGATTGAAACGCCGACTGTCGCAGCTGTTGCGAAAGACGGGATTGAAGTAAAGGTTAAGGCACGTGTGACGGTTCGTGCTAACATTGAGCGTTTAGTCGGGGGTGCTGGGGAAGAAACCATCATCGCTCGTGTAGGCGAGGGGATTGTAACGACAGTAGGTTCTAGTAATTCACACAAAGATGTATTAGAGAACCCGGACATGATCTCACGTACGGTATTAGGAAAGGGCTTAGACGCAGGTACTGCATTTGAGATCCTGTCTATCGATATTGCTGATGTTGATGTAGGTAAGAATATCGGTGCGCATTTGCAAACCGAGCAAGCTGAAGCCGATAAACGCATTGCCCAAGCAAAAGCGGAAGAACGCCGTGCGATGGCTGTAGCGCATGAGCAAGAGATGAAGGCGCTCGTCGTCGAGATGAAAGCTCGCGTCGTTGAAGCGGAATCTCAAGTACCTATTGCATTATCAGAGGCGTTGCGCAGTGGTCATTTAGGCGTGATGGATTATATGAACCTGAAAAATATTGAAGCTGATACGCAAATGCGCGGATCGATCGGGAAGTCGGGAGAGACTGGTCCTAGCGATTCGAAAGATGGAAGATAGCTTATGGAAATTAGTGAATTAATTGAGAAAATCATTCGGTTTTTCGTTCAAAGCCCGATTCTGGGCGTACTCATTCTGGGGCTCTTAGGTTCCTTTTTCGCCAAGAAAAAGAACGGGAATTCCAAGAACAGAATGCCGTCCTTCGGCGGTGATCGCGATCGTCCTTTTGCAACGGAGTCGTCGGATTCCGATCAACGAGATGAACGGGATGAAAAGAGAATTGGCAACGAGCCTTATCGTGGATTCGAACATACGTCGACGTCGGAATCATCGTATTCGGAGTTTGATCCTATGGCGTATGATTACGATTTGAATAACGAAGGATCGATGGAGCCTGAGCGTCGTCCAGAACGATTACGGATTGTGCCTGCTCCTGAACGTCCAGAATCGCGTTCTGAGCGCAATACGTTGGATTTGAATGTCACAAGATCAGAATTAGCCAAAAGCGTCGTATGGGCCGAAATATTAGGTCCTCCGCGTGCTAAGAAACCCTACGGCAGAAGATAACCTGCCTATCCCGCCCCCAGCGTGCTCTTTGAGTGCGTTGGGGGCTTTTCTTGATATTCAAGAATTGATAACTTTTCGAGAGATTTGCCGAAATCGAGTTAGGGTGCAGGGATCGGAGCGAGAATTGAACGGACACAGGAGACCTTAATTATGCCAAAAGTGCTCAAAATGCAGGGTGAACGGACACAGCAGCTCTTATCATACTAAACATAAGCTATATACTCATGATTCGAATGGAATAAGGGCATCTAGGTCCGCAAAACGGCTAATCTATGAGCATAGCAAACAATAAGGTCTCTCATGTCCGTTACACACAAAGAGCTTATATAATTTGTCAAGATTTCGTAAATCACTTATTTTCCTCCCCCACCTCCCACCGTTCTCGGGCGAGAACGGTTTTTTGCGTTCTTCCTCACCACAATAGAATTTATCAAAGTTTCGACGTATCGTAACTTTTAAAATTCTCCTTGGCGATAAAACTACTTCTCAACGCGTTCGCTCATCTTCGAATGGGCCTCGATAGAGGTTTTTCTCATAAATGAAGATCTCCCCGCATAATTTGTAAAGTACATGACATATACGAACTATCTATAAGAAATGGGATGCGCACGCAATTTACATAGCAACAATCGCAAGGGGGGCACTATCTTAATGCGTCGTTTTGCTCGCAAAATTCGGAAGATGACCACGGAAATGTTAGATCTACCGCAAGACGTCGTATTTGATTTGCCTCGAGTTACGATGATGGGCGATGTACAGGTACATATCGAAAATCATCGAGGGGTACGTCATTTTTCAGACGATCGATTAAGATTATCCGTCAGTACAGGTGAGATTGAATTGACAGGGAGCGACCTGATCATTCGTGCCATCTGGCCCGATGAAGTCATTGTCGAAGGCAAGATTACGGGGATTCAATATATGAGAACGGGGGAATCACGTTGAATAAACTCAATTCTTTTATTCAAGGTTATGTAAGTGTCGTTATTCGAGGTGAGCAACGGGAGCAGTTCGTTAATTTGGCGACGAAGAAGCGGCTGGAGATTTGGGATGTTCGCTTCCGGGGTGGACAAGGAATAACGATGAAGGTGCTGCTGCGTGATTTTTTCGAATTCCGTCCCTTATTAAAAGAGACAAGCTGCCGTGTGCATGTACAAGAGCGGTTCGGTCTGCCTTTTCAATTAAACAAGCTTGGTCGTCGCAAAGCGTTCATATCGGGCTTCTTCTTGTTTTTGCTCGGATTGTACGTGCTGTCTTCGCTTGTCTGGAAAGTGGACGTGCAAGGCAATGTGAGGCTCTCAGAAGACGAGATACTCAAGGCGGCTAGACAAGAAGGCATTTATGTCTTTCAATGGTCCTTCCGGTTGAAGAATCAAGAGGATTTATCGAAAAGGCTATCCCATAGCATTCCTGGGGTCACTTGGGTGGGGGTTGAGAAGCACGGCACGAATATCACAATACAAGTAGCAGAGGCTACAAAACCGGATGAGCGGGTCTTAAATAATCCGCGCCATTTGGTGGCGAAAGCAGATGCTGTCATAACGGATATTTACACGGAGCAGGGGCGGCCGCAGGTACGTAAGAATACTCGTGTCAAAAAGGGATCAATACTGATCTCCGGTATCATTGGCTCGGAACAGAACCCGCAAGTGGTCGTGGCGAGGGGGGATGTGAAAGGTCTCGTCTGGCATGAATATGAAGTAAGTGTTCCCTTGATTCAAAAGGAAAAAACGTATACAGGCGAGTGGAAGGAACGGAAATATCTAATCACGGGCGATCGAGCACTCCAATTGACGGGGTATGGAAAAATTCCTTTTGCCAAGTATGATATTGTAGAGGATCGAGAGGATGCAAAGGTAGGACCCTATCAACTTCCTGTAGGCATGATGACGGAGAAGCTGATGGAAGTACAATATATTGAACGTGAACTCTCCGAGACAGATGCTAAAAATGTTGGCTTGCAGCAGGCGAGATCCGATGTTCTTGTCAAAAATGGTCCAAATGCGCAAATTCAAGCGGAAAAAATTTTGCATCAGGAGATTAAGAATGGTAAAGTTTATTTGAACATACTTTTTGAAGTAGAGCAATGGATTACGGAAGAACTTCCGATTGTCCAACCATAAGGAGACTGAGGATTATTGCCTGATCAACACTTATATTCTGTCAAAATACCGTTGCAAAATGCGTCTGAAGGGCTCGCTCTTTTCGGCCCGCAGGATAAGTTCTTGAAGATTATTGAAGAACAAATTGAGGGACAGATTGGTTCGCGTGAAGCAGAGATTGTTATTCATGGCGGGCGCCGTGAAGTCGATTCATTGCAGCAATTGTTCGAAGTGCTGTTGCAGTTGGTTCGGAACGGGTACATATTAACAGACCGCGATGTGTTGTATGCATGTGAATTGGCAAAGGATTTGCGGACTGACCAGTTATTGGATTTGTATAAAGGTGAAATTACAACAACATTCCGTGGAAAACCAATCCGTGTGAAGACCATTGGTCAGAAGCATTATGTAACCACTATCAAGAAGCGGGATGTTGTGTTCGGCATAGGCCCTGCTGGAACAGGGAAAACTTACTTGGCTGTCGTGTTGGCAGTCGCTGCCCTCAAGGAAGGTTCTGTGAAACGCATTGTATTGACGCGGCCTGCTGTCGAAGCTGGAGAGAGTCTTGGATTTTTACCAGGCGATCTGCAAGAGAAAGTCGATCCATACTTGCGTCCGCTTTATGATGCGCTTTATGATGTCATGGGACCAGAACAAACCGCTAAAGCGCTAGAACGCGGATTAATTGAAATTGCGCCCTTAGCTTATATGCGTGGACGTACCTTGGATGATTCTTTTATTATATTGGACGAGGCTCAGAACACGACTGCAGAACAGATGAAGATGTTCTTAACACGTCTTGGATTTGGCTCCAAAATGGTGATTACCGGGGATGTCACACAGATTGACTTGCCTCGAGGCAAAAAATCAGGACTCGTCGAGGCATCCACGATCCTTCAGAACATTGAGGAGATCGGATTCGTACATTTTGCGGAGCAAGATGTTGTTCGTCATTCCTTAGTACAGAAGATTATAGTCGCATATCAGAAGGATTCCGAAAAACACGAATAGAGAGGACTGTCTCTATGTTCCAAAAAAAAATATCCTCCGCATGGGGGACCACATTTCAATACAAAATGACAGGATGGAAGTACAGCGTCGGCGTACGCTTTCTTCTGTTTTTGTTTTTAACGATTCTTTTTTATTTTAGTCTGGCGCCGCACTTGGTTCCGGAGAAATATAACATTAAGGTCGGCTTGCCAAGTGAGAAGCAAATCCTTGCCCCTGCGCAAGTTGCGAACAACAAGGCAACCTTAAAGGCCCAAGAGCAGGCCGCAGAGCAGGTTCAGCCGATTTATAAGATTGTTCCAATCCGTAATCAAGATATTACAGACGCCATCATGGCGCGAATTGAACAATTGAATCAAGATGATGCGATATCGTTCACCGAGAAAGTAGAGATTTATCGCAAAGATATCCCATTAATCCCGAATCAGTACATTGTCAATTTTATTAATAACAACAGATCCAATTATTCCGCAAGCTTATTGGATGAAATGCGTGCCAAAGTCACGGAGCAGGAATATAAGATTCCTGAAGAGACGTATATCAAAATCGCTAGATTGACGCCTGAAGACATTATTTCAATTAAAGAAACAGCGCGTACCATTGTGATCAAGTTGATGAATGATCAAATAACGGATGCCCAAACCGTACGCGCGAAGGTCGCAGAACAAGTGAATATTAGCTCGCTGAACAAGCGTGCTACTCGTGAAGTTGTGCAAGAACTCGTTCGGTTCGCTCTTACACCGAATAAATTCTATGACGAAGAAGGCACGAAGGAAGCCAAGGTACAAGCCCGTGAGAATACGCAAACGGTGTTTATTAAGCAAGGAGACATCGTGGTACACAAGGGTGAAATGATCACGCCGGAGTTATATCAGCTGCTTGGCGAATTGGATTTACTCACAACGGATGTGAACTATTGGCCGCAGTTCGGTGTCTTGATTATGTCCGTATTGTTCTCCCTAATGCTGTTCATGTTCATTAGACAGTCAGGCGGAACAGGGTTCAAATTCAATAATGCACAGCTATTAATGCTCGTGGTTATCTTTTTCTTGAATCTAGTGGCCATGCAAATCGTAGGTTTATGGCAGACCAAAGAAGCGTCCTATATTGGTTATATTGCGCCAGTCGCTATGGGTGTCATGCTCGTGACATTACTGCTCGATATGTCGCTTGCATTCATCAGTGCGTTCATCTTTAGTATTATTGCAAGCATTATATTCAATGTGGGGCAAGGTCAGATCTTTGATTTCCATTACGGATTTGTTGCAGCGGTCGTATCGTTCGCTTCGGTGTTCGCAATCCATCGTGCAAGCCAGCGATCCACGATATTGAAAGCCGGCATCATGATTTGCTTATTCGGTTCCCTATCGGTCGCGATGCTCGCGATGATCAATGGGGATTCATTTGTACAACGTGATGTGTTGTATGCGATTGGTTTTGCTTTTGCCAGCGGATTACTCACGGCGGTGTTCGTGGTAGGCTTGATGCCTTTCTTCGAGATCACATTCGGCATCTTATCTGCGCTGAAGCTTGTAGAACTGTCGAATCCGAATCATCCGTTGTTGCGTAAATTGCTAACGGAGACACCTGGTACGTATCATCATAGTGTCATGGTGGGGAATTTGTCGGAAGCTGCAGCAGAAGCCATTGGAGCCGATGGATTGTTATGTAGAGTAGGTTCTTTCTATCATGATATTGGGAAGACGAAACGACCAAGCTATTTCATCGAAAATCAAACCAATATTGAGAATCCGCATGACGCAATAGAACCGAAGCTTAGTAAATCCATTATTACGGCACATCCTCGGGATGGGGTAGAAATGCTCAAGGATTACAAAATTCCGAAGCCGATTCGTGATATCGCGGAGCAGCATCATGGAACAACATTCTTGAAGTTTTTCTATTACAAAGCGCTTAAACAAGCCGAAGAGCAAGGTGTTGAACCGGATTTCACAGAAGACGATTTCCGTTATCCAGGCCCGAAGGCGCAATCTAAAGAATCTGCGATTGTAGGCATCTCTGACTGCGTCGAAGCGGCGGTTCGTTCGCTCCGAAATCCTACGGTGGATCAGATTGAAGCAATGATTGCCAAGATTATTCGGGATCGCCTGGACGACTCGCAATATAACGAATGTGATTTAACGATGAAAGAATTAGATACAGTGGCTCATTCTTTGAAGGAAACAGTCATGGGGATTTTCCATTCCCGGATCGAATATCCGGATGAAGTAAAAGCGAAAACAAAATCGTAAGAGGTGTCATGCATGAGTGTGCATTTAGAGTGGAATAACGAACAAGAGCAAATGGAGATTTCGGAGCAATTGATTGAACGCTTGAATCAACTGCTGCAACTTACTGCCGAGATGGAAGGGATCACGGACGGTGAAGTCGAGTTAACGTTTGTGGATGATGAACAGATCCATGAGCTTAATCGGGATTATCGCGGGATTGATCGCCCTACCGATGTACTTTCCTTTGCGATGCATGAAGAATTGGATGAGGAATTAGATATTATTTATGAAGTGGAATCCGAAGATGATGCACCTCCATTTCATGATACGTTCGGAGATATTATTATTTCCGTCACGCGAGCGAAGGAGCAGAGCGAGGACTACGGTCACTCGTTAGAACGGGAATTAGGATTCTTGTTCGTACATGGGTTCTTGCATTTGCTTGGGTACGATCATCAGGATGAGCCTAGCGAGAAAGAAATGATGAGTAAACAGGAGTCCGTGCTTGCGCAAGCAGGACTGACACGATAATGAGTCCTACTCGATACTCAGAAAATCGGTTTAAAGTGGCGCTCACCGGTGTCCTTCAAGCAATTCGTGAAGAACGGCATATGCCTTTTCATATTGCAATGGGTATCCTCATGGTGATTGCAGGTTGGTTTTTTTCGATTTCGAAAGTCGAGTGGTTGGTCCTCTTGTTGACGATTGCATTGGTGATTACAACAGAATTGATGAATACAGCTATAGAGAGAACGGTTGATTTGGTAACGGAAGAAATTCATCCACTTGCCAAATCTGCCAAAGATATAGCCGCAGGCGCTGTCATCGTCACTGCGGCTTTTGCCGTCATCATAGGAATTATTATTTTCTATACGCCAGTGATGGATTGGCTTCAGCAAGTATGGAATCGATGAGAGGGTGGGTTCTGATGAAAGTGGATGGACAAGCGTTATTGCAACAAGCAGCACTTGCTCGTACGAAAGCCTATGTACCTTACTCGCATTTCCAAGTGGGTGCAGCCTTACTTGACAAAGACGGAAATATTCATCATGGTTGCAATGTAGAGAATGCCGCGTATGGACCGACGAATTGCGCAGAACGAACGGCAATGTTTCGTGCAATTGCAGACGGACATATACCTGGCAGCTTTCAAGCAATAGCCGTCATTGGGGATACGACAGAGCCGATCACGCCTTGTGGGGTGTGCCGTCAGGTTCTCGTGGAATTATGTGCGAGAGATATGCCCGTGTTTATGGGGAACCTAAAAGGAGACTGGAAACAAACCACCGTGGGTGCGTTGTTGCCTGGTGCGTTTGATCAGAGCAGTCTCGATGTAACATCTTAATTTTACTTACGAAATGGAGCAGCAGCATGCAAAAGTCAAAACAATTTAAATCCGGATTTGTTGCCATTATCGGTCGCCCGAATGTTGGGAAATCGACGCTTATGAATCAAGTGATCGGTCAGAAAATTGCAATTATGTCGGATAAGCCGCAAACTACGCGGAATAAAATTCATGGGGTATATACCTCCAATGATTCGCAAATTGTGTTCCTGGATACGCCAGGGATTCATAAGAGACAATCCAAGCTTGGTGATTACATGAATACCGTTGCCTTGAATACGTTAAATGAAGTCGAGGCTGTGTTATTCCTCGTGGATGTGGTTGAAGGGATTGGCGGCGGCGATAGATATATTATCGAACAATTGAAAAAGATTTCTACACCGGTATTCTTGGTGTTGAATAAAATTGACCAAGTTCATCCCGAAACATTGCTGCCGATTATCGTGGCGTATAAGGATCTGTATAATTTTGCTGAAATCGTACCGATCTCTGCGATGAACGGGAATAACGTGAATACTTTGTTAGAGCAAGTGTCGAAGTATCTCCCTCAAGGTCCGCAATACTATCCAGATGATCAAGTAACAGATCACCCGGAACAATTTGTGGTAGCCGAGCTGATTCGCGAGAAAATTTTGCATTTGACACGTGAAGAAATCCCTCATTCCATCGCTGTAGCGATTGAAGATATGAAGGTTCAGGAGAATGGCGTCGTCTATATTGGTGCTGTCATTTATGTGGAACGGGATTCTCAGAAGGGTATCGTGATCGGGAAGCAAGGTTCTCTACTGAAGGAAGTCGGTAAGCTTGCGCGCAGGGATATCGAGAACTTGCTTGGATCGCGGACATTCCTTGAGTTATGGGTAAAAGTGAAGAAAGACTGGCGCAACCAGGAGCGGATTTTGAAGGATCTCGGCTTCCGTCATGATGTATAGATATACCCGAAAATTCCAATTTTAGCAGATTCCCCAACCTCATCGAATCGGGATAGTTCTTCTGATTTCGTACATCCTATAAAGGAGGGCATAGTCACTTCCGAATAGAAAGGATGAATACGAATGCGAGATTTTTCGTGGAAGTATTTTGCGATGACGGGGGATGTCGATGCGTATATGCTATACAAAGAAGTGAACAGCCAGAACATCGAGACGGAGTTAGAGGACTCGGAAGAACCCGTTCAGGTTGACATGTCGGAATGATATTTTAGTGGAAATCATGGGGGATAAGATGTGCTTTATAGGGTGGAAGGAATTGTCATCCGCAGCATGGACTACGGTGAGGGGAATAAAATCATCACGGTATGTACCAAGACGCACGGTAAGGTAGGCGTTCTCGTTCGTGGCGCAAAAAAAGTAAAAAGCCGGCATGCCGCGATGACACAGTTATTTACTTACGGGGAGTTTATGTATTTCAAGTCAGGTCAAGGATTAGGCACGTTGAATCAAGGTGAGATTTTAGAATCTCACCATGTTTTACGAGAACAGCTTCATCTAACGGCCTATGCTTCTTACGCAGCTGAACTGTTAGACCGCGGCTTGGAAGAAGGTGAAGTTGGGGGCTATTTGTTCGAACAATTACATGCCTGTCTTCAGGCGCTCGAACAAGGGAAAGATCCCCAAATAACCATTCATTTATATGAAATGAAAATCTTACAATCCGCAGGATATAGTCCTGAGTTATTGACCTGTGTCTCTTGTGGGAGAGATGACGCACCTATGCTATTTAGCAGTCGATTGGGCGGTACATTATGTATTCATTGTCAGAATCGAGATCCAGCAGCCCTCGCGATTTCGGAAGGAACGCTGAAGTTGTTACGGTTATTTGATCGAATGGATATGCGTCGTCTAGGAAATATAGACGTCAAACCGGCAACCAAAGTGCAAATGAAGCAATGTATGCGTTCATTCTTGGATGTGCATTTAGGACTAAATCTTAAATCACAAAATTTCCTGGATCAGATGGACAAATATAATATTTAAAGTTATAATATATAGGATTATGACCTTTTAGGTTGAAAATGTGGTGGGAGAGAGTAATTCTAGATGTTGCGCGTGTGAAGCGAATCGGGGATGGTGAAAGCCCGGTCCAGCATGTGAATGAAAGGCACTTCCGATTAGAGCCACGATGATTATGAAAAGCGGATGAAGCAGGAATGCTTGATCAAGTAGGGTGGAACCGCGGGAAAATATACTCTCGTCCCTATGTCTGTACAACGGGCATGGGGAAGAGAGTTTTTTGTTGTACAGAGAGATAGAACTACATTGGTAAAGGAGCATGGAAAATGAACTTTCAGCAGATTATTTTGACCCTGCAAAATTTTTGGGCCGAACAAAAATGTATTGTTGTTCAGCCGTACGATGTGGAGAAAGGTGCGGGTACGCTCAATCCAATGACTTTCTTACGCAGCATTGGTCCTGAGCCTTGGAATGTGGCATATGTTGAGCCTTCACGCCGTCCTGCAGACGGACGCTATGGCGAGAACCCGAACCGGTTGTACCAGCATCACCAATTCCAAGTGATCATGAAGCCATCGCCGGATAATATCCAAGAGCTTTATTTAGAAAGCTTGAAACGTCTTGGTGTTGACCCGCTTGAACATGACATTCGTTTTGTTGAAGATAACTGGGAGCATCCAGGACTCGGTGCATGGGGATTAGGTTGGGAAGTATGGTTGGATGGTATGGAAGTGACGCAATTTACATATTTCCAACAAGTTGGAGGTATTGAGACGAATCCTGTAGCGGTTGAAATAACGTATGGATTAGAGCGCCTTGCTTCGTATATCCAAGCAAAAGAAAATGTGTTCGATTTGGAATGGGTAGAAGGCGTTTCCTATGGGGACGTATTCTTGCAGCCTGAATATGAACATTCGAAATATACATTTGAGACATCTGATGTTAAAATGCTATTCCAATTGTTTAACACGTATGAAGAGGAAGCGCGTAAGACGATGGATCAGAACCTTGTATTCCCGGCTTATGATTACGTGCTGAAATGTTCACACACGTTTAATTTATTGGATGCACGCGGCGCAATTAGTGTAACCGAAAGAACGGGATACATTACACGCGTACGTAACTTGGCTCGTCAAGTAGCAGCTACTTATTTAGCAGAGCGCGAGAAGCTAGGCTTCCCTATGCTGAAGAAAGGAGAGGTGTAAGATGACTAGAGACTTATTACTAGAGATCGGAATGGAAGAAGTACCTGCTCGCTTTCTTCGGAATGCCATGGAGCAATTGAAGGAACGTGTCGTGAAGTGGCTTACGGAATCTCGCATTGAGTTTGGCGACGTTCAGGCATATGCAACTCCACGCCGAATTGCAGTTCTTATTCATGCCGTTGCAGATAAGCAGCAAGACGTGAACGAAGAAGTGAAAGGACCTTCTCGTAAAATTGCACAAGATGAGAGCGGGAACTGGAGTAAGGCAGCTTTAGGTTTTGCACGCAGTCAAGGTGTTGAACTGGAGCAATTCTTCTTCAAAGAATTAGGCGGCGTAGAATATATCTATGCGAACAAAAGCAGCCAAGGTGTAGAAACTTCTTCGTTGCTCGCTGAAGGTCTGATGAATTGTATCTCGGCGATGAATTTCCCGAAAAATATGCGTTGGGGTGCTTATGATTTTAAATTTGTGCGTCCAATTCGCTGGTTAGTCGCTCTATTTGGTCAAGAGATTGTACCTTTAGAAATCTGCGGTGTTCATGCGGGGAATGTAACTCGCGGTCATCGGTTCTTAGGCCAAGAAACGATCGTCTCCTCACCTGCAGAATACGTAGATCGTCTACGCGAACAATTCGTTATTGCAGATGTGGAGGAACGTCAAAAGCTGATTTTAGATCAAATCCATGCGTTAGCTGAAGAGAAGCAATGGAAGATTGCGATCAAAGAGGATCTTTTGGAGGAAGTATTGTTCTTGGTAGAGTATCCGAATGCACTATTCGGAACTTTCGATCCGTCATTCTTGGAAATTCCTCAAGATGTCTTAATCACATCGATGCGTGAGCATCAACGTTACTTCCCGGTGCTTAATGCATCAGGTCAACTTCTACCTTTCTTTGTTACGGTTCGTAACGGGGATCGTCATGCTATCGAAACGGTTGCAAAAGGGAATGAAAAGGTATTGCGCGCACGCTTGTCCGATGCGAAATTCTTCTATCATGAAGATCAGAAATCTCCAATCGCTGATTTCCTTGCGAAGCTGGAGACGATCGTATTCCATGAAGAGTTAGGCACGGTAGGGGATAAAGTTCGCCGCATTCGTGCCATTTCAGATACGCTTGCTACGCGTCTTCAAGCAGATGCGGACACAACTGCATGGGTTAGCCGTGCAGCGGATGTATGCAAATTTGATCTGGTTACGCAAATGGTCTATGAATTCCCTGAACTTCAAGGCGTTATGGGTGAGGATTATGCGCGTAAAGCAGGGGAAGCCGAACAGGTTGCTGTGGCCATCAATGAGCACTATCAACCTCGATTCTCAGGCGATCAATCGCCGTCTTCCTTACCGGGTGCTATTGTAAGTATTGCGGATAAAATGGATACCATCGTAGGTTGTTTCTCGATCGGCATCATCCCGACGGGATCGCAGGATCCGTATGCATTGCGCCGCCAAGCAGCAGGCATCGTGCAAATTATGCTGGATCAAGGGTTATCTTTCACGTTAACTGAATTGTTCGATATGGCGATCGCTGTCCATGAGTCCAAACAATTGTTGAAACGAAGCCGTGATGAAATACGTAAAGACCTATATGACTTCTTTGCTCTTCGTGTCAAAAATGTCTTATCTGACAATGTCCGTTATGATGTTGTAGATGCGGTTATGGCGAGTGGTTATGATGATGTCGTATCGGTCGTACAACGCGGTACAGCATTAATGAAGGTTGTGAATGAGCAGCCTGACTTTAAAGTAACGGTCGAATCGTTCAACCGTGCATCGAATTTGGCTGCGAAAGCAGAAGATTTTACCATTGATGCTGGAAAATTTGTGGAAAGCGTTGAGCGTGATCTTTTCGATTGCTACAACGATGTCCATGCACATTATCAAGAATCTTTACAGACAGGCGATTATGCCAAAGCACTTCAAGACCTTAGCGGTTTAAAAGAAGCGATTACAGCATACTTCGACAAAGTCATGGTTATGGCTGAAGATCTCGATGTTCGTGCGAACCGATTGGCTCAATTACATGCTATTTCGGAAGATTTGAAGTCTTTTGCTGATTTTTCGAAAATCGTCTGGGCTTAAGTCGCAATGGCTTGCAGGATTTTTTCATTCTTCATCGTATATAATAATAAGGAGAATGTAAGTTCTCTTTAAATCCTTATGAAGAAATGGGTGATCTCCATCCCTATGTCAACTTATCGCATTGTAGTGGATGCAGATGCATGTCCAGTGAAGCAAGAGATCATCCAAGCCGCAAAATTGTACCAAGCTTCAGTACTTATGGTGGCTTCATACGATCACAGACTGCAAGTGTCGGAAGGTGTCGAAACAATTCAAGTGGATCGATCAGATCAATCTGTCGACTTATATATTGCCAATCGAATCTGTGCGCAAGATATTCTTGTGACCCAAGATTTCGGACTCGCGACGATAGGGCTTGCCAAACGTGCTATTGTCCTCTCGCCGCGAGGTCAGCAATATACGGATGAGACGATTGATTTCTTATTGGATCGAAGGCATACCCAAGCCAAACAACGGCGAAGTGGGAAGCATTCCAAAGGTCCAAAACCCTTCACAGAAGAAGATCGACAAATTTTCCAACATAAACTGACAAAAGTTTTGAGGAACTTGCAGGAGAATGTTTCGTTATAGCGAATAAATATACGTACGTGTAAAAGAGATGAAGGTGGTTCAGATGAGTACCGGTAACGGCAACATTCCGGAAGATGTTATTGAAGCGGTGTTACAACAACATGACATCGTTGATGTCGTCGGAAAATATGTTCATCTAACTAAGCAAGGAAAGTATATGAAAGGGCTGTGCCCATTTCACTCTGAGAAGACACCGTCATTTACAGTTACACCAGACAAACAAATTTTTCATTGTTACGGCTGTGGCAAAGGTGGAAATGCGATTAAGTTCGTGATGGAAATCGAGAGCTATTCCTTTCCGGAAGCAGTACGTACCATGGCGGAAGATGCGAACATCCCAATAAGTTGGAACGCCCAGGCGATGGAACAATCCCCTCGTAACCTGCTTCGCGACCAACTACTTAAAGCGCATGAACTTACCGCGATGCTGTACCATTTTCTGCTCAAAAACTCGGATCACGGTCAGCCTGCAATGGAGTATTTGCGACAACGTGGTTTTACAGACAAGCTTATTGATCAATTTCAAATCGGATATGCGCCGAACCGATGGGATACATTAACTCAATTTCTGACGAAGCGAGGATTCGATCTTTCTGAGATGGAACAAGGTGGACTTTTATCCATGCGTTCGGATGAATCAGGGTATGTGGATCGTTTTCGGGATCGAATCATGTTTCCAATCTGGGATCGTAACGGTAAAGTCATCGCGTTTGGTGGACGAATGCTGCATGATGGTCAACCCAAATATTTGAATTCACCAGAATCGATGCTCTTTAATAAAAGCCGTGTGCTTTATAATTTGCATCATGCCAAACCTTCCATACGAAAAGCCCACCAAATTGTGCTATTTGAAGGATATGTTGATGTGATTCAAGCTTGGGATGCTGGTGTTACGAACGGAATCGCTACGATGGGAACCGCGCTAACATCCGATCATTTGAATCATTTGAAGAACCAAGCAGAAGAAGTCGTTGTCTGTTACGATGGCGATGATGCTGGACAAGCTGCAGCAATGAAGGCAATACCCATGCTTGAGAAAGCAGGATTTCAAGCTCGTGTAGCCGTGTTGCCGGACCGATTAGACCCAGATGAATATATTAAAGAACATGGGAAAGAGCGATTCCGTCATCAAATCATTGAAGGTGCAGTTACCCCTACGAAATTTAAGCTTATATATTTGAAAAAAAGCCATATACTGCTAGAAGACAGTGGTAAGCAGCGGTATGTCAGTGAGGCGACGAAATTAATCGCTGAAATACAATCACCGACAGAGCGTGAAGTTTATTTGAAAGAATTAGCTCAACAATTTCCAATCTTTGATTATGAGACGCTGAAGCAAGAATGTAATGAATTTCGAATCACGTTGCAAAAAAAGAAACCGGTTGGGGATAATAACGACAATTGGTGGAATAATGTTATGAATGAAAAACGAGTAACTCCGCCACCAAACCTGTTACCAGCCTATCATAACGCTGAACGAACAATCATTGCGCTCATGCTACAGGATCTGGAAGTTACCCGTTATGTTCAAGAACGTCTCGGTGATGAATTTAACGTAGAAGATCATGCAGCGATTGCTGCTTATCTATATGCATACTACGCACAAGGGAAGGAACCGGATATCAGCCGATTCATCTCTTCATTGTTAGACGACCGCTTGGAGAAGATCGCAATTTCGATATCCATGATGGAAGTTCAGTTGGAGTTTAACCCACAAGTGCTTGATGATTACATTCGTGAAATTCAGAAGGTACCAAGACTTCGTGAAGTTAAACATAAACGAGATGAAGTGAAAGAAGCGGAGCGCGCCGGAGATTTTCTGCGAGCTGCACAAATTGCAAGTGAGATTATAGCCCTAGAGAGAGACCTGAAATGATGGATAATACGCAGTTTCTAGGGAGGAGGGAGTCGAATTATGGCGAATGATCAACATACTGAACTAGAAACAGAATTGACATTAGACCAAGTTAAAGATCAATTAATTGAGATCGGTAAGAAAAGATCCACACTGAGCTACAAGGAAATCATGGAGAAGATGGCATCTTTTGATCAAGATGCAGAGCAAATGGATGAGTTTTTTGAACATTTGGCTGATTTGGGGATTGAGGTCAACAACGAAACCGATGAAGACAACAGGGGATCTGACGATCAAGAACGTGAACATGATGAATTCAACTTCGACGATGATTTAACACTCCCACCAGGTATTAAAATTAATGACCCCGTGCGGATGTATCTGAAGGAAATCGGACGTGTACCTCTACTATCTGCTGACGATGAAGTTCTTCTAGCGGAACGTATTGAGAATGGCGACGAAGAAGCGAAACGCAGATTAGCTGAAGCGAACCTTCGTCTCGTGGTAAGTATCGCAAAACGTTATGTTGGACGCGGTATGCTATTCTTGGACTTGATTCAAGAAGGGAACATGGGTCTGATTAAAGCGGTCGAGAAATTTGATCACCGTAAAGGATTTAAGTTCAGTACGTATGCGACTTGGTGGATTCGTCAAGCGATTACCCGTGCGATCGCAGACCAAGCCAGAACGATTCGGATTCCTGTGCATATGGTCGAAACCATTAACAAATTGATTCGGGTATCCCGTCAGTTACTGCAAGAATTAGGGCGCGAACCAACTCCAGAAGAAATTGCAGCTGAAATGGAACTAAGCACCGATAAAGTCCGTGAAATTATGAAGATTGCACAAGAGCCAGTATCGCTTGAGACTCCGATCGGGGAAGAAGACGACTCTCACTTGGGTGATTTTATTGAGGATCAAGAGGCATTAGCTCCTGCAGATGCAGCAGCCTACGAGTTGTTGAAAGAACAATTGGAAGACGTTCTCGATACATTGACCGAGCGCGAGGAGAATGTTCTCCGTCTACGTTTTGGATTAGATGATGGTCGGACAAGAACGTTAGAAGAAGTAGGTAAAGTATTTGGCGTTACACGTGAACGGATCCGTCAAATCGAGGCGAAAGCGTTGCGTAAACTTCGTCATCCAAGTCGAAGCAAACGTCTTAAAGATTTTCTCGAATAAAGCGCATGTTATGGACCTTCTGCGGTTTGCAGTAAGGTCTTTTTGTTAGAAACGGCTCAGATATCTCTCAGCCGAGGGAGAGGATCAATGGAATGGAATCGGACAAATTGGACAAACGAAAGATCATTGTAAGAGAAATCCTTCATTGGCGAAATAGCCGATTATTACCAGAGCAATACTGTGATTTTCTGTTGAATCTATATGAAGATCATCCAGATCAACGGCTTCATACAGCGGGTTCTTCTACATCTTCTTGGTTCTCCATACAGTCACTGATGTTATGGAGCTGGAAACGTTGGTTGCTTGGATTTGTTATTTTTTCCTTGATTTGTTTTGTTGTACTTCATTTTAAAGGATTTCCTCTTGCATTGCAAATTTTCACAGGAGTTGCTTTTATTACCTGTTGTTACGGGCTTGGCGTGAAGATTCGACGGAAGCAACCGTCCACAAGTCTTATGATGCTTGGGATTGGCAGCATGACGATGATCAGCGTAGGAATGATGCTGCTGCAGTGGCATGAGGTAGATAACCAATTTAGTGTTGTCATGCTAATTATGGCGTGTAGTCTAACGTGGCTGCTGATCGGGACGTTCGTCCAAGTACCCTTGCTTCATTTTTGTGGATGGATCGGGTTTGTTCTGTTATACGGTGCATTCCTGACCAGAACGATGCCGGATGCAGCTTGGTATGAAGTTGAGATCTTCTGGTTGCCGATTTGTTTCGTAATGCTTTGGTTGAGTTGGTATGTACATCATAAGAACAAGACGGGGTCATCTGTCTTATTCCTAATCGGTACATTACTCTGGTTCGTTCCAGAACTGCACGAAATGTTCTTTTATAAAGAATATTTAAGTATGGGATTTATTCAGTCGGCATTGTTCGTGAAGATTGTTCTAGGAGCCGTGCTATTGTTTAGTTTACGAAAAAAATGGATTGCGTGGGTTGTTTAACATGACGAAGATAATAAAGCTTTCTGAACGATTAAAGTTAATAGCTGATCAAGTACCACATGGCTCCCGTGTTGCAGATATTGGATCAGACCATGCGCTTTTACCGTGCTATCTTGTGAATTCAGGACAAGCATTAAGCGCGATTGCGGGGGAAGTAAATCCTGGGCCGCTCGAGGCAGCGCAGAAGCAAGTTCGTGAAGAACAATTGGAGCAGTACATAACCGTGCGTGAAGGCGATGGGTTAGCCGTTATCCAACCGGGCGAGGTGAATGTCATTACGATTGCTGGTATGGGCGGTAGTCTTATCGTCAAAATTTTATCGGCAGATCCTGCTAAATTGGTCGGGATCGAGCGATTGGTGCTTCAGCCGAATGTCGGTGAAGACACGGTACGTCAATGGCTATTACAGGAGAATTGGCTGTTAGTGGATGAACATATCCTTGAGGAAGACGGGAAGTTCTACGAAGTGATTGTCGCTGTTCGGGCTGAAGATGCTGCAGCGCGCAATGCGGAGTTGTATGCCGCGAATCCCTTAGAAGCCTATGGTGTTCACGTATCGAAGGAGCAACAAATTTGGATGGGACCTTACTTATTGAGTCAACCGAATGCTGCATTTGCTCGCAAATGGGAGTCCGAGAAGAGCAAGCTGGAACGAATCGTACAGACACTGCAGCAATCTCAAGCAGAGGAGTCCCGCGTCAAGGAACAGGCTTTTCAACAACAAATTGGGCGAATTGAGGAGGTATTGCAATGCTTGCAAAAGGGCAGACCATAATTCAATACATGGAGCAGTTCGCTCCCAAACATTATGCCGTACCCGATGACAAAATTGGCCTACAATTAGGGACGCTGCAAAAGCAAATCAGGAATGTCCTTGTGGCCTTGGACGTGACGGAGGAAGTGGTCGATGAAGCGATTGCGAAAGACGTGGACTTGATCATTGCTCATCATGCGATTATATATCGTCCCATTGCTCAACTGACGACGGATACACCTATGGGGAAACTGTATGAGAAGTTGATCAAACATGACATCGCAGTCTATATTGCACACACGAATTTGGATACGGCTGAAGGCGGCGTAAATGATTTGATGGCAGACGCACTCGAATTACAGGATTGCACATGCCTCGAAGAGATTCATACAGATCATCTGTTCAAGTTAGTCGTATTCGTACCGGAGACAGATCATGAGAAGGTTATGCAGGCTATGTTAAATGCAGGGGCAGGACATATCGGTAATTACAGCCATTGCAGCTTTAATAGCCAAGGGACAGGAACCTTTGTTCCGCTGGAAGGAACCAATCCGTATATCGGCAGCCAAGGTGTCATGGAACGTGTCCCTGAGATACGAATCGAGACGATCGTCCCTCAAAGTATCCAGCGTAAAGTGGTTCAAGCGATGCTCAAGGCGCATCCGTATGAAGAAGTTGCCTACGATTTATATCGTATGGATTTAAAAGGACGCAGCTTTGGGCTAGGTCGCGTAGGGAAGCTTCAGGACGCGTTGACATTAGCAGATTTGGTTGAGCGTGTGAAGGAACGTTTTGACGTACCGCAAGTTCGTGTTGTTGGTGATTTGAAGCGTGATGTGAGAAAGGTTGCCGTGCTTGGCGGCTCCGGATCAAGATATGTGAAGCACGCCTTATTCCGCGGTGCGGATGTGCTGGTCACGGGAGATATTGATTACCATACGGCCCACGATGCATTAGCAGCAGGGATTGCATTAATCGATCCCGGTCACAATGTGGAGAAAATCGTCAAGCCAGCCGTAGCCGCGATGTTACAAAAGAAAATGGAAGAACATAAATATACGACACGGATTATCGCATCGGAATTATCGACGGAAGTGTTCCAATTCGTTTAGGCATAACGTGGATTTCCAGAATGAGCTAAGTTTGCTAGGACTTTGTTCTTGTGCTTTGGGACAAATACGAGTATACTAACGTATGTTGTCGGAAAGTTTGACAGACAATCGCTGGTGATGCAAATCACGAGAGGAAAGTCCGGGCTCCACAGGGCAGGATGCTGGATAACGTCCAGTCAACGCGAGTTGAAGGATAGTGCCACAGAAATGGACCGCCGATGGCCGCTTTATGCGGATCAGGCAAGGATGGAACCGTGGTGTAAGAGACCACGAGGAACGCTGGTGACTTCGTTCCTGGTAAACCCCATCTGGAGCAAGACCTAATGGGACGCAAGCAGCTTTCGAGGCTGCAGCCTTAGCCCGAGGTGCGTCTGGGTTGGTCGCTGGAACTGTGCAGCAATGTACAGTCTAGATAGATGATTGTCACTTACAAGTGGGAGGGTAGCCCCCGTATTACCACGGTAAGTACAGAACCCGGCTTACGGCGAACTTTCCACGCAAATTAAAAACCGCAAGACACTTTTGAAGTGTTTTGCGGTTTTTAATTTGTGCTTTATTTTACCACTATAGAAGTGAACGAATATAGGCCAAATTATCCTGTAATGCTCTGTCTGTTGGCAAAGTGCCGCTAAAATCTTCATAGCTGAGCCATCCGTCATAACCGAAAGTCTTCAGATCCTGAATAACTTGCGGCCAATGAATAATACCATTCGAAATGCCTTCCCACGATGCTTGCCAATGAGCAGCATGCCCTGCCGTAATTTCTTTTTCATTGGTTGGTGCCCATTTCGCGTTTTTTACATGGACATGGGCTAGATACTCGCCAAGAATTTGTAACCCCATTAATGTCTGTTCGTATCCCTCATATACCATGTTTCCTGAATCATAGATGACACCGATACGCTTCGGATCAAAGCCTTCTACGAGGCGACGCGCTGCGCTTGCGCTTGGAATGATGGTATTGTGATGAATCTCCACGAGCCCTTGGATACCATATTGTTCGCTTAATGCGGATACCCCGCTCAGGAACTCCCGCGTCTTCTGGAATAACGCATCAAATCCAATCTTGCGGTCATATCCCGGAGCTCCTACACGAATCGACGGAGCTTGCAAGATCACTGCTGCTTTCATGGCTTGTTCTACAGCCTGAAGATCGCCGCATGTGATATAACTTGCAATGTTCGGCACAGTTAACCCCGCTTGTTCAGTCAGGCGATGAACTTCGGTCCATACGGAAGGATCTGCGTTGGAATCCAGGGTACATAGATTATTTCCCCAGAAAGAGGGGGAGTCTTGACGCTTCTCTTCAGATATTGATGTAAAACGCCACTCCACACCGTCATAACCATATTTCTTGAGGAGTGCTGGTGCTTCTGTATAAGGGATCTCTGGCATCATGACCGTAAAGACAGCAAATTTCATAGTAGCTCGCTCCTTATGTATTTCGTCTATTTGTGTTCATGATAGCATAGGTATCGAACGGGACATTATCTGAAATTTGCTGATGTCGAAGAACATTTAACTGATATTGTTGTTTTATGATGATGAGCTTGGAAAAAGATTCTTTTTCCGATATTGTTCTGGTGTTACGCCAGCGTGCTGCTTAAAGGCCCGGCTGAAATGCGAGGGGTATTTGAAGCCTACCTCATAACCGATATCGGTGATCGGCCTTACGCCTCCCATGAGTTCGACTTTAGCTTGTTTGACGCGACGCTGCATTAGGTAATAGAAAATAGTTAAGCCAGTGATCTCCTTGAAAATTTTGGCCAGATAATATTTGCTAAGATGCAATTCTGATTCTAAACGTTCTAGCGTTATCTCTTCGGCATAATGCTGTTCGATGAAAGTGATAATCCGTTGGACGTGTTCTGCTCTAGCAGATGGCAAGACTGTTTTTGCTTGCAGCGGCGTACTGCATAGGTTGTGAATTTGAAGCAATAAATCGAGCAGCAGTACATGGCTTCGCTGAATGGATACCACATCGCCAAGGTCATATAGCTGCTGTATCCGGTCTATGGATGCTTCAACCTCTTGTTTGGTCTCATCCCGAAGCTGAAGGCGAATATTTTGTAATTTCTGAAAAGGTTCAAGAACGTTTACTTTTAAAGGTGCATGCATGAAAGATTGCAGGAATACGGGATCAAAATGAATGGTGGTACGGATATACGGTTCGACGGGGTCAATGTGCGGGCGATGAAGCGTCATGCCGTGCATAAGAAGAAGATCACCAGGCTCCATGATGTAGATTTGATCATTGATCAAATACGTGCATTTTCCGCCGCGAAAATAATAAATTTCATAGTGAGAATGGGTATGGTAGGTATATTGGTTGTGATGGTCGGACGACGTACCTATGATAACCGGTTGTATCATCAAAATCTGGTCAGCCATGATCATTCTCCTTTCCATTGTCGAATCCATTATACCCCAACCAGAGTTAAATGGTATGGAAAACTGGCAAATGCTAGTGAAGAGAATGATCGTATGCCAATGATACAATGAAGCCGAATACGAATTTGTAGCCAAAGGGGTCGAAGGCAAATGGAACAATTACGAATTGGGATCATAGGCATAGGGAATATGGGAACGGGACATGCCTCAGATATGATAAATGGTGGAGTTAAAGGCGCGATTCTGACAGCAGTATGTGATATAAAACCAGAGCGATTGGAATGGGCGAAGGAGCGTTTCGGAGAGCAAGTGAAGACTTTTGATAACGTAGATGAATTTCTGAGTTCTGGAATCATCGATGGAGTCCTCATCGCGACGCCGCATTTTGATCACCCACAGTTAGCAATCGAATGCTTTGAACGCGGTTTACATGTGTTGTGTGAGAAGCCAGCAGGCGTATATACGAAGCAAGTTCGAGAAATGAATGATGCAGCAGCCAAAACAGATCTGAAATTCAGTATGATGTACAACCAGCGCACGAACCCTATTTATAAGAAGTTAAAAGAATTGATTGATTCAGGTGAACTTGGTGAGATCCGGCGTACGAATTGGATTATTACGAATTGGTATCGCTCCCAAAGTTATTATGATTCAGGATCATGGCGTGCAACATGGGCAGGCGAAGGCGGAGGCGTGTTATTGAATCAGGATCCGCATCAACTTGACTTGTGGCAATGGACGACAGGGTTAATGCCAAAGCGGGTTCGTGCCTTTTGTTATTTTGGCAAACATCGCAATATCGAGGTTGAAGATGATGTCACCGCCTTCGTGGAGTATGAGAACGGTGCAACGGGCGTATTCGTGACGACAACGGGGGAGGCGCCGGGAACGAACCGTTTTGAAGTGACGGGGGATCGCGGGAAGATCGTGATTGAAGATAACAAATTGACGTTCTGGAGACTGCGTGTGCCTGAGTCCGTATTTAACGAAGAATATAAAGGCGGCTTCGGTGAGCCGGAATGTTGGAAATGCGAGATTCCTGTTCACGGCGAAAACTCGGGACATAAGGGTATCATCCAGAATTGGACGGATAGCATATTGCACGGAGCTCCGCTTATCGCACCAGGGGAAGAAGGCATTAAAGGATTATCCATCTCGAATGCGATGTTGCTATCGACTTGGACGGATAACTGGGTAGATCTTCCTTTGGATGAAGATTTGTATCATACATTACTTCAAGAACGTGTAGCTAATTCAGTATATAAGGGGTGAATCAAATGCAAAAATCAGATGGAATGAATTATGCACCACAAGGTAAACCGAGTCGGGTTGTCGAATCTGGTGAATTTTATTTTGCTGCGATGGCATTGGATCACGGTCATATTTACGGTATGTGCAACGGATTATGTGAAGCAGGTGCCGACCTGAAATGGGTTTACGATCCGGATCATGAGAAAGTGAAGGTTTTCCTGCAGCATTACCCGCAAGCAAAAGCGGCATCCTCGGCGGAAGAGATTCTATCGGATCCGGAGATTCGTCTGGTTGCCGCTGCCGCGGTTCCTAGTGAACGTGGGCCCTTAGGCGTGCGCGTGATGGAGAGCGGAAAAGACTATTTTACGGATAAAGCTCCATTTACGACACTTCATCAGTTGGAAGAAGCAAAAGCTGTAGCGTCACGTACAGGGCGAAAATATATGGTGTACTATAGTGAACGCCTGCATGTCGAGAGTGCAATATACGCAGGGCAATTGATCGAACAAGGCGCGATTGGACGCGTCATTCAAGTGATCGGTCTAGGCCCGCATCGACTGAATGCAGCCTCTCGACCGGAATGGTTCTTTCAATTCGAGAAGTACGGGGGAATCTTGTGCGATATTGGATCGCATCAGATTGAACAATTCTTAACATTTACCGGTTGTAAAGATGCGAAGGTCACAAGCGCCAAGGTAGCCAATTACAACAATAAGCAGTACCCGGAACTCCAAGATTTTGGTGATATGACGCTTGTTGGGGACAACGGTGCGACGGGATATTTTCGAGTGGACTGGTTTACGCCGGATGGGCTCGGTACTTGGGGTGACGGTCGAACATTGATCTTAGGTACCGAAGGGTATATCGAATTACGGAAATATATTGATATTGCTCGCGATCAAGCAGGTGACCAAGTCTATCTCGTTAATCGTGATGGGGAGCAGCGGATGGAAGTGCAAGGTAAAGTCGGTTTTCCGTTCTTCGGCGCGCTGATATTGGATTGTATCCATCGGACCGAACATGCGATGTCGCATGAACATGCGTTCAAAGCTGCAGAATTGTGCTTGATTGCCCAACGAGATGCCGTACGGATTGAATAGTACAGGAATGGGATAACATGTTTTAAATGAAAAAAAAGGAGAATGGAAGTGAAAAACTTCCATTCTCCTTTTGTGATTATTGGTATTTCGATGCGGCTTTATCCATTTGTTTCTTCACGAAATAAGGGAAGAAATTCAACGTATGCGTCTGCTGATCAGCAGCTTCCAGTGCCTTGACGACGTCAATCTGGCCGTAACCAAAATAAATATCTCGACCCGACTGCCCTAAGTCGATGACATTTTTACGCATGATATCCATGACTTCCGTATTCTTGAGATTCGGGTTAACAGATCGAATGAGTGCTGCCAACGCAGATACGTGAGGGCAAGCCATGGATGTACCGGATAGCGCGGCATACTGATTGTCCATAAAGGTACTTGCGATATTCTCGCCAGGTGCGACCACATCTACATAGTCCCCATAATTCGAGAAAGACGCCTTTTCTTTCGTTTTTGTCGTAGCGGATACCGCAAAAACTTCAGGATATGCGGCCGGATAACCTGGTTGGTCCGTATTGTCATTTCCCGTAGCAGCGACGAGGACAACATCCTTGTCGTAGGCGTATTTAATGGCATCATGCAGGAAGCTGGCTTCCGCGTAGTTGCCAAGACTCATATTGATGACTTTCGCACCATGATCTGCTGCCCATATAATCCCTTGAGCAACAGAATAGGAAGTGCCGGCTCCGGAGTCATCCAACACTTTGACAGGCAAAATTTTATTATACCAAGTCATTCCTGCGACGCCTTCATGGTTATTTACAAGGGCACCGATGATACCGGCAACATGCGTGCCATGGCCGACATCATCGGTTGGAGGCAGCGAGGGATCGATTGCGTTGTATCCTTTAAGCAATTGACCTTTTAGATCCGGATGTGTCAGGTCTACGCCTGTATCGACGATACCTACGATAACTTCTTTTTTACCTTTGGATAGGTGCCAGCCTTTATTGGTCTCGATAATTGGCAAATTCCATTGATATTGCTTGTACAACGAATCGTTGGGCTGATCTGTTCCGGAATCATTTTGTGTTGTCTTCATGCTTACTTCGTTGGTCAAATACAAGAAATGGGGCTCGACGTACACAGGATCATACGCTTTGAAATAGGATGTTAATGCTTCAGCACTCATCTTATTGGAACGGAAAATGTAAGCATAACCTACATGGCGTACATGTGTACAATGAATATCACGTTTTATTTTCTCCATCTGGTCTGCCGTTGGCTGATGCTTGAATCTCACGACAATCTCATTCGTATAGTAATGGCTTGTGTCCGCATTATCTTCGCCTTGGGTGGCTCTTTTGGGTTTCATGTTATCATTGTCTACGGTTTTGACCCGGAATTTATGATCATGCGGATAAGGAATCAAGCGCAAATTGCGGCGCTGATGTTTGTTTACAGTATTGAGAATTTCTTGATTCACGACGGCAACCATACCGCGTTCGCTATTCTTCGCTGGGATGCCCATCACGAGATATTTGTGATTTCCTTTAAGTACCGGTGCGGATTCATAGTTCTCACGCTTTTTTACTTTCGATTTCGCGGTAAGGATATGCTGCTGGAGTGTTTTCTTCGCCTCAGGCTCCATTTTGGAAGGCAAAGCACCGTATTCGTATTGCTTATTTGCGCGATTGTCCATCCAGATTAGATAGCCTATATGTTTGTGGTCTTTCTGCATTTTTGAAGCATAGGCTTGAATACGAGCTGGGGTGGCTTTGTCCAGTTTATGAAGCATCATCTGTACATGATTGGTACATTCGATTTTGCACATTTTTTGAGTTAACTCGACGTCGTTTTTCAGCACCATTTCCTTCATGTTTTTTTCCTGCAAGGTTGTTATATGGGGTGTGGCTTGAGGTACGGGTGCTGGGTTTGCAGGTTGCGTTGGATTTGCTGGATTTTTAGGTGCTACAATGGGGTAGAGAAGCGCCCCGATTCCGATGACGAATAATAAGGCGATGAGCCCGCGCCGCATAAGTTGTCCCTCCGTAGTCCATAGTGGTGATCTAATCAATATTAGAGTGGTACGAAGGCTGCGAATTTATTCGATCCCTGCGGAAAAGTGTACCGTTTCGAAGTGATTTATGGTAGGATTTAGTTGGAACTTTTGCTTAAGGGGGAGCCGTATATGTCAGCATCTAATGTGAAGCAACTCTGTGAAACGACAAGAGAGAAATTAAAGCTTGCAATCCAACAGATGGAAAGCTTCTTGAATGAGTATGCATTATCGCAATTAGCTGGAGAAGAAGAGCAGGAAATGAAGGAGTTCTACCAAGGATTTTTATCCGATTTACGGCATGTACTTGTATTTTCCGAGGTTTCTTATGAATCGCTTGGTGTAACGCTAAGACGCGCAACATTCGATGTCGATTTTGCTGAAAAAGCATTATATGATGTATACCATCGCTGCGTGAACAGCTTCTATTATCCGAAGAATGAGTGTTATTCGGAAGATGGTCGGTATGCTTATACAGGACAAGATGCCATTCGCTTCGGTAAGAAGCCGATTAAACCGGCCCGTAACATTATTCTTGAGGTAAGTAAGATATATGAGGAATTGCGCGACGAGCTGTCGTATTACGAAAGTGATTATTTGACACAACGTCGTATGCAGAACCAGAAAATATAATAATTTCTAGTTTAGGACACCGAGGTAGCGGGTAACTTGTTACTGGGGTGATAAACGATGACAACACAAAAACCAGTTGTGAATTGTAGTGTAGTAAATTGCAGTTACTGGGGTTCAGGGAACAAGTGTCACGCGCAGTCCATCATTATTGATGTAGATGCGAATGCACAGGCTCGTTACGATGCGGAATTCGCTGCCGAAGGTTTCGAATCTAAATCGCCTGAACCTGCTCCAACTTCGTCTGTGACATGCTGTCATACATTCAAGCCAAAAGCAGGTGGTTCTCGGTGAGTAACCGGAAGCAGCTTGGCAATGAATTTCGGACGCGGCAGCATCGAAGAGATGAAGATAAGTCATTGGATGACCACAACAAGGAAGAGTATGCGTCAGAAGTAGCTCCAGGTGCATGGGTGCAGAAGAGTGATATCGATGCACGACCTGACGTTGATGATGATGCTGGGGTGGGAGCGGGCGTGCAGTTAGGTTGGGTTGCTCTTGTATTTGCGATTGCATCCTTATTCTTCTGGCCAATCATTATGGGGCCGACTGCGGCAGTTTTAGGCTTTTACGCTTACAGACAAGGTCAGCGTTCCATGGGAACTTGGTCGATGGTGATCGGCGCCATTGCATTTTTTGTATTTGCTTTTATTATACGTTAGGTACCGACAGTGAGACGATTCGCAGGAATCGTCTCACTGTTTTTTTTGTCGAAAAAGAGTGGTTCTTGATCGGGAAAAGGTGTACAATAAAAATCAAATGTGATAACAGAATGGGGAGAAATAATGCAGATTGATCCACGTGTGTTGAAGCAAATGATTCAAATGCAAGTGATGAATAATATTGATTTATCAGGCACAGCTCTCGAGAGTACAACCGTACAAAGCTCGGGTAGTGATACGTTTGAATCATTATTAGAGCAATTCTTATGGAATAGCGTTGACAACAAGTCTACAACAGCATCGACATCATCCAATCTGGACTTGAACATGCTAGCCAGTCTTTATCCGTCCTTAGTCGATTCACCGTACTTTAATGAAGATAATGTAAATGCGTTTGCAAGCTATGAGAATCAACAGACGATTCCGACACAATATGATGATATCATTAAACAAGCGAGTCAGAAGTATGGAATTAGCGAAGCCTTAATTAAGGCTGTCATTAAAGTGGAATCGTCATTTAATCCAGAGACGGTCTCCTCTGCAGGGGCGAAAGGTCTTATGCAATTAATGGATGCGACTGCCCGTGGATTAGGGGTTACGAACTCATTTGATCCAGCGCAAAATATTGATGGTGGCACGAAATACTTAAGCTATCAGTTAAAGCGTTTTGACGGACAAGAGAAGCTCGCGCTAGCTGCATATAATGGCGGGCCTAATCGGTTAGCGAAGCTAGGGATTCAGACCGAGCAGGAGCTAATGGAAAAGTTACACCTTCTCCCGAAGGAAACACAGAACTATCTAAGAAAGATTGATCATGCGCTTCAAAGTGTTACGGTATAATTGCATAAGAGCAAGCTGAAAAAGGATAAAAGCAAGGATGACGGATCAAAATGAGGGTAAACCTCAGTCTTTGATCCTTTTCTTTGTATTTATATAGATAAGTCATGAGGCTGGGAAGGAGAAAGAAATATGTTGTATTTTGACCATTGTGCTTCAACGCCGCCATTTGACGAGGTGATTCAAACCGTCAGTGAAGTAATGAAGCTTCAGTATAGTAATCCATCCTCCATTCATCAAGCAGGGGTTGCAGCGGAGAAGTTAGTCACGCGGGCAAGGGAAGTGATGGCTTCAGCTCTACAAGTTCAACCGAATGAAATCTTGTTCACGTCTGGTGCAACAGAAAGCAATAATCTGGCGATTCAAGGTGCTGCCATGCAGAAGAAAAGCCGGGGCAATCATATTATTACGACAGGCATTGAACATGCCTCCGTCTATGAGTGCTGTAGATTGCTTGAGCGGAGAGGATTCCAAGTTACCTATCTGCCTGTTGACTCAAGCGGACGGATTCGCATCACCGATCTCCGAGCAGCGATTACAGAACAGACGATCTTGGTGAGTATCATGCATGTGAATAATGAGGTTGGAAGTATCCAACCGATTGAAGCTATAGGTGAAGTATTAAAAGAGTATCCTCGTATTCTATTCCATGTGGACGGTGTGCAAGGACTCGGAAAAGTGCCGGTGAAATTGCATGAATGGGGCGTTGATCTATATAGTATCTCCGCTCATAAATTGAGAGGTCCTAAAGGCGTAGGTGTATTATATTGTCGGGAAGGCGTTCAAATTCAACCGCTATTTGCAGGTGGAGAACAAGAACGCGGATTGCGTGCAGGTACCTTGAACGTTCCGAATAATGTCGCGATGGCCAAAGCGGTTCGGATGACTTTGGAGCGTCAAGAAACGGCTGTGACGAAGCTTCGTGAGCTGCGCCAGCATTTGATTCAAGGAATTGATTCGATCCCGGAGCTTGTGCTCAATTCGAGCCGTAATTTAGAAGAAGGTGCCCCGCATGTGGTACACTTCTCCTATCCTGGCATGAAGCCGGAGGTTATTATTCATAAGTTAGAGCAACATGGTATCGTGGCTTCTACCCAATCGGCTTGTTCGTCAAAAGATTTAAAGCCAAGTCGCGTACTCCTAGCGATGGGATGTAATGAAGCACGCGCATCCGGCGGGATACGAATTAGTATGGATGCAGAACAGTCAATAGAAGATATAGTAAAGCTTGCTGAAGCACTTCGCATCATTGTAAAAGAGCTGAAGCCACTGGAGAAGGGACAACACAGACGATGAATTATGATATGCTTATCCTTCGTTTCGGCGAAATTACCATTAAAGGGAAAAACCGAACTCGATTTGAAAATACCGCTTTAAATCATGTACGCCGATTACTGGCTGCATTCCCTGAACCCATTGTCCGTAAAGAATATGGGCGAATCTATGTTGAATTGCATGGTGTAGATCCAGCATTAATCGTACCTAAACTTCAAAATGTATTCGGGATCAACTCGATTTGTCTCGTGAAGCGAGCGGATACGGATTTAGAACAAATTCAAGCGATTGCGCTCGGATTTATGACCGAAGTGATGGCAGCGCAAGGTGATCGTACTGTTACCTTTAAAGTGAGTGCACGGCGTGTTTGGAAGCCATTCCCTCATGGTTCTCAAGACATGAATCATTTAGTCGGTTCACCAATCTTACGTGCTTTTCCTGCTTTGAAAGTAGATGTGAACCATCCGGAGATTAATCTTCATATTGAAATTCGTCAGGATGGTACCTATATGTACCATGAGATTGTGACAGCTGTAGGCGGTTTCCCGCTTGGATCGAACGGTAAAGCTATGCTGTTATTATCCGGGGGCATTGACAGTCCTGTAGCAGGTTGGTCTGCACTGCGACGCGGGCTTGAGATTGAATGTGTGCATTTCCACAGTTATCCGTTCACGAGTGAGCGCGCGCAGCAGAAGGTGTTAGATCTTGCCCAAGTGCTTGCTGGATTCGCTGGTAAAATCAAGGTGCATATGGTGCCTTTTACAGAAATTCAGACGAAATTCACACAGGTTGGCCATGATAATTTGATTATTACGCTCATGCGTCGTTCCATGCTTCGTATTGCTACGAAGCTTGCAGAACAGCATCGTGCCATGGCGTTGGTGACTGGGGATAGCTTAGGGCAAGTCGCGAGTCAGACATTGGGAAGCATGAATGTCATTGGCAAAGCGACGGATATTCCGATGCTGCGTCCGCTCGTGATGATGGATAAGAATGAAATTATCGAGATCTCTAAAAATATCGGGACATATGATTTATCGATCCTTCCGTTCGAGGATTGCTGTACGTTATTCGTACCTAAGAATCCTTCCACGAATCCGAATCTTAGAATGGTTGAGAATATCGAAGCGTATATTGAGGGCTTAGACGAAATGATTCTTGAAGCGGTACGAAATACCGAGACGGTTGTTTTGCAGGACGGTCTTGATGCGGATACGGAGGCTGAGGCTAAAGGGTCTATCCCGGAGCACGAGGCTGAGAACACACCAGCAAATTCGATCGTCAAGGAGTCTTCTAAAGAACTCGAGGATTCGTGGTTCTAATGATAGGGGTAATAAGAAAAGGACGCTCTTCGGAGCGTCCTTTTTCATCTAATATTATGCATTTTGTTCCTGGCGTTTGTGTTGTAATCCTTTCACTAACTTGCCGCCTCCGATGACCAGAGCAACAATGACCACAATAAAGGTCCATTTAAGGACAGGCGATTCTACAAAGTAATGATGGATCTTAGCTTCCTCAGTAATCATCTTCGCGGCATTAAAGGCGAGTACAGCAGACCCTGCATAGATAATCCAAGGATAACGTTCAATGACTTTAATAAAGATGGTACTGCCCCAGACCACGATCGGAACACTAATCAGTAGACCGATGGTGACAAGTAATGTGTGGCCTTGTGCTGCCCCCGCGACAGCGATGACGTTATCCAGTCCCATAGCTGCATCCGCAAGAATGATGGTCCATACAGCGGCCATGAGCGAGGATCCAGCTTTCACATGTTCATCATCTTCTTTATGATCGACCAACAGCTTGAAGGCGATCCATAAGAGCAATAAACCACCGATAAGTAGGAGCCATGGAATTTGTAGTAATTTCACGACTATAATCGTAGCTACGATCCGAATGAGCACGGCGCCGCCTGTTCCAAGAATAATGGCTTTCTTTTGCTGCTGTGGATCAAGATTTCGTGCTGCCATACCAATGACAATCGCATTATCTCCCGCTAATAGAAGGTCCACGAATACGATGTTAGCAAGTGCAATAAAAAATTGTAAGCTGAAGATTTCAATGTCCAACGCGTGTCACTCCTCTGTCTGTCCTATATGTGCTAATTTCTTTTTTATAATTTATATACGTTTCAAATTAGGCTTGGATTCATATTTTAGCATAGCTTGACTCATTCGCACATACAAGTATAGAGGGGTGAAGTCGTTGGAAAATCTATTTTTATTGCTTGAGATCCTGATTATTAATATGGTCCTAAGTGGCGACAACGCCGTTGTTATCGCAATGGCGAGCAAAAACCTACCTGTTGCCCAACGAAAAAAAGCAGTCTGGTGGGGAGCGTTTGGAGCCGTTATTTTAAGGTGTGTTTTAACCGTTGCTGCCATGTATTTGCTAAAGATACCATTAATCCAAGCCTTTGGTTCTTTGCTTCTTCTTTATATCGCGGTGAAGCTCTTGATGGATGAAGATAATTTTTCGCGAATCAAAATCGCTTCGAGCATGTGGAAAGCTGTGAAGACGATTCTTGTTGCCGATTTCGTGATGAGCTTGGATAATGTTCTTGCGATCGCCGCGGTAGCAAAAGGGGATTTCGGACTCATTGTGATTGGGATCGCACTAAGTATTCCAATCATTGTGTGGGGCAGTACGATCATTGTGAATTTACTCCACCGGTATCCCATTCTCATCTATTTAGGGTCCGGTATTTTAGGGCTCACAGCAGGACAAATGTTAATGGAAGATGCAAAACTGCAGTCTTTAGTATTTTACAACTGGCCGCCAATACTACATACGATAATCCCTGTCACAGCCGCGATTTTGGTGATTATCATCGGAAAGTCCGCGAAACATTATCACGCCCATAGCCAATAATATCCATCCGTAGGAGCAAACCTACGGTTTTTTTTTTGCCGAGTGTGGTTTTTTTGGGAAAATTCAGATACACTAAAAGTAGAAACTGTCGCTTTTTGTCTTGTCCATTTTACGTGAACGGGGGTTTTGGCATGACGAATAAACAGCAGGGACTCGGGATATGGATTGTGATCGCCGGTGTCGTTATATTGCTTGGTAAGCTTGGCGTATTTAGCTTTATTGGCTCCGTGTTTTGGCCGCTTTTCATTTTAATTCCTGGTATCGTGCTGCAATTCTTATATTTTTCGCGCGTATTGTCTGCAGGAATCCTCATTCCGGCAGGTATATTAACAACCTATGGACTTATCTTCCTGATCTGTAATATCTTTGGTTGGGGATCGATGAAATATTTGTGGCCACTATTTATTTTTGGGGTTGCAGTAGGCTTGTATGAATATTACGTGTTTAGCATGGATCGTCCGCGCCCAGCTTATGTGGCGTCGTTGATTTTAACGATTGTTTCCATTGTATTCCTGGCGGTGACGTTACTGTGGACCATTGGGATTTACTTTATTGCACTCGGTTTGATCATCGTGGGATTGGTGCTTGTTTTTGGAGGGCGTAAACGGTATTGGTAATAGTCGTTTAGGAAAAATTTTGATTTGCAATTTTTATGCAATTCCGTATAATTAAAGGGATATGTCAAGCGTCGGCATTTTGCCTGGCGCTTATTTTGGGTAGTCCAGTTGTAGATTACACTGTTTTTGAATAAAATTTGAATTTGAATTTGAAAGGATTTGAACATTTCGTATGCATTCAAGAGAAAATATTCGTAATATCGCAATTATCGCCCACGTTGACCACGGGAAAACGACACTTGTCGATAAATTGCTTCAACAGTCCGGTACTTTTCGTGAAAATGAGCAAGTAACCGAGCGTGCAATGGACTCCGGTGATATCGAACGTGAACGCGGGATTACGATCTTAGCGAAGAACACAGCAGTTACGTACAAAGAGTTTTTAATTAACATTATGGATACACCGGGCCATGCTGACTTTGGTGGCGAAGTTGAACGGATTATGAAAATGGTTGACGGTGTATTACTTGTCGTGGATGCATTCGAAGGATGTATGCCTCAGACTAAATTCGTATTGCGTAAAGCACTTGAGAGTCAATTGACTCCCATTGTTGTTGTAAATAAAATTGACCGTCCAAACGCCCGTCCAGATGAAGTAATCGACGAGGTGTTGGAGTTGTTCATAGAATTAGGTGCAAATGATGATCAATTGGATTTCCCAGTTGTTTATGCATCTGCATTAAACGGTACATCCAGCTTAGATCCTGAGAAGCAAGATGAGAACATGCTTGCATTGTATGATACGATCACGAGTCATATCCCTGCACCGACAGAGGATGTTACACTACCGCTTCAATTCTTAGTTACGCTCATGGATTACAACGAGTATTTGGGCCGTATTGCGATTGGCCGTGTAAACCGTGGAGTCATCCGCCAAGGTCAATCTGTGGCAGTTATGACACGTGAAGGTCAGACGAAGCAGGCACGTATCGAGAAATTGTTCGGCTTCCAAGGCTTGAAACGTATTGAAGTGGAAGAAGCAGGCGCAGGTGATATCATCGCGATTGCAGGGATTAAGGATATTAACATTGGGGAGACCATTGCGGATCCTGCAAATCCAGAAGCATTACCGGTATTGAAAATTGATGAGCCTACATTGCAAATGACATTTATTGTTAATAATAGTCCTTTCGCAGGCCGTGAAGGTAAATGGGTTACTTCTCGTAAGCTTCGTGAGCGTCTATTCAAAGAGCTTGAGACAGACGTTAGTTTACGCGTAGATGAAACGGATAGCCCAGATGCGTTTATCGTATCAGGTCGCGGTGAGCTTCACTTAGGTATCCTCATTGAGAACATGCGTCGTGAAGGATTTGAAATGCAAGTTTCCAAGCCAGAAGTTATTGTTCGCGTAGAGAACGGCGTGAAAATGGAGCCGATCGAGCGCTTGCTGATTGATATTCCAGAAGAGAGCATGGGTTCTGTCATGGAAAGTCTAGGTTCTCGTAAAGCCGAGATGGTGAACATGGTGAACCATGGTAATGGCCAAGTTCGTCTTGAGTTCTTGATTCCAGCTCGCGGCTTGATCGGTTACCGTACGAACTTCCTTACTTTGACACGTGGTTACGGGATTATGAACCATGCTTTTGATAGCTACGGACCATTAGTGGGCGGTCAAGTAGGTGGACGTCACCAAGGCGTATTGGTATCGAGTGAGAACGGTTCTTCGACATTGTATGGTATTCTCTCCATTGAAGATCGCGGAATCTTGTTCTTACAACCAGGTGCCGAAGTATACGAAGGTATGATCGTTGGTGAACACACACGCGATAACGATATTATCGTGAATATCTGTAAAGAAAAACAATTAAACAACATTCGTTCAGCAGGTAAAGATGATACGGTCAAAATGAAAACGCCACGTCTATATTCTCTTGAGCAAGCTCTTGAGTATTTGAACGATGATGAATATTGTGAAATTACACCTAAATCGATTCGCTTACGGAAGAAAATTCTTAATAAAGCGGAACGTGAACGTGCAGAGAAACACCGTAAAATGGCAGAAGCCAATAGTTAATGTAACGTTAGCGAGCAGTATGGGAATTTAAGTTATTAAATCAAGGAAGAGGAGTGAACATCATGTTGCATGATTGGTTTGCTGCACATCCGATAATCGCTTATCTGATCATTTATGTTTTCTTGGTTTACATCTTTAACAAGGTATTTCGCGTTCGCAAATTACCGATCTTAAAAGACATGATTATCTATGTGTTGATTGGGATCTGTGCATTTGTACTGCTCGTGTTTCAAATTGATAAATTGCCCATTATTCCTTGTCTCGCAGTTGCAGTTGCTCTTATGCTTATGGTGCGCATTCGATATTTTGTCGAAGCGCGCCAAAAGCGTAAAGAAGCTGCAGCGGGACAACCTTCTGCGGAAGGAAAGTAGACGAGGTTACGTCGAAAGGGGAGAATGGAATGAAGCTTCAAGATGCACTGTTTAACTGGCTTCAGATAAAAATGGTTGCAGATGCAAGACCCGAAGATCGCGCTGCAGCAGATACCGTAGATTTTTTTGCTACGATACTTCGTGAAGATCATCAAATGACGGCATTCGACATTGTGATGATCGATCATACGATGGTACATATTCAATATGTGATAGACGGGAAAACGAAGAAACAAATGGTTCCGCGTGAGAGCGCGGAACAATTACTTCATGACATTAACTCTAATCCGAAGTACAATGAGTAATTACAGATTTAGTTATTGAAAAGGTGTTGTTGCAAATGAATCCAGCTTCAGGGCTCCCTCCAAGGGAGCGGAGCGGGCGCACAAGCATAGCGCAAAAATCAAATAAGCCGCAAAATACGCAAAATACGCAAAATACAAAAAAGACACAAAAAACAAAGCCGAAAAAGGCAAAAAGTCCCTGGCGGACATTTTTCAAGACGATAGGCATATTGCTCATTGTCGGTATCATTTCTGCATGTGTAGCTGCTGGCTATCTAGTATATAAGGCTGATAAAGGTTTAGATGCGATTTCAACGGTATCACCGGATGAGAAGCCTCTTCCGCCGGAGTTGTCTGCAAAGGTCAAACCTGTATCCATGCTTTTGCTAGGTGTAGATACACGGGAAGATTCTGGCGGTTTGAATACCGATGTCTTCATGGTCGCAACGATGAACCCGGTAACAAAGACGGCTACGGTTGTCTCGATCCCACGGGATACCAAAGTGGAATTGAAGGGGTATAAATCACGTAAGATTAACGCGTATTATGCAGCATTTCGTTCGCAGGATAAGGATAAAGCCAACGATGATATGAAGGAATTTGTCGGTAAGTATTTGGATATTCCGATTGATTATATCTCCATGATCAACTTTAAAGGCTTTGCCGATGTCGTGGATGCGCTCGGCGGCGTAGACGTGAACGTAGATATGGATATGCGTTATGTTGATACAGCTGACGGCACGAATATTAACCTGAAAAAAGGCTTCCAAACCTTAAACGGGGAAGATGCACTCAACTTCGTCCGCTACCGTAAATCGAATACGAAGAATCCAACGAAAGGTTCTAGTGATTTCGAACGGAATCGCAGACAAAGTGAAGTTCTGCACGAGATGATGCGAAAAATGCAGACTTTTGACGGAGTAACCAAGGTTCCTGCGATCATTGATTCTGTAGGTAAGAACTTAAAGATGGACGTGCAGAAAGATCAGATTAAAGATTTGATCACCACGTACTTTACGATGAATAAAGATAATGTAACCTTTATTCCGATTGAGGGTAATTGGAAGAGCCCATATGTTTATCTGGACGATGCGAAGTTTGAAGAAGCGAAGCAAGCGCTAAAACAAGAGCTAACAGAGAAATAATTGTGTAGGTTCGTGAATATCTATCTTCATAGGGAGTTTGTACGTATAGGACATTTCCTCATGGATGCAAGTTTTTGCCTGTGCTATAATATGATTAATCATAGCAAGTTAAAGTAGGAGGGCGCGATCGAATGGCAGAAGCGATTGAAACACTTTCCGAAGCTTTATTATTGCAATTGCAGCAGGAACCCTTTGAAGTTAAGATGGACACGGTGCGTGAGGCTATGAACAATGGTTCACGAAATTCCGTTGTGCCTTTCATTCCAACAACATACAACAAACATGCCGCGGATCAATTGAACGGACAAGTTCGTGCGGCCATTCAAAAAGCCTAGTGAGTGAATCACTGGGCTTTTTGTGTATTTGGAGTCGTTGAACGGTTCAACAGATAGGATTATTCTGAGGAGAGGGTGATGGCTTTTTCGCAGTAGAGGTAGTGGACTTTAATCTCATTGGTTTACGTGATGCGGCAATGATTACCACGCTTGGAGGCGGCGCAGATGAAGAAGATATTTGTGTTGGATACGAATGTATTGTTACATGATCCCAATGCGATTTACGCTTTTGAGGATAATGATGTTATCATTCCTGCTGTGGTATTGGAGGAGATCGATTCGAAGAAACGTAATGCCGATGAAATCGGTAGAAATGCCAGATACGTGTCTCGATTATTGGACGGTCTTCGCGAAAGAGGACATTTGCATAGCGGTATTACGTTAGATAATGGCGGCAAGTTAACGGTTGAATTGAATCATCGAAGCTTCGTGCGAGTACAAGAGATGTTCGGCGAAATCACCAATGATAATCGCATTCTCGCTGTTGCGCTGAATTATCATATCGAAGAGCAGCAGCTAGATGAACCCAAACCTGTTGTTCTGGTAAGCAAGGATGTTCTGGTACGAATTAAAGCCGATGTACTCGGGCTCAATACCCAAGATTATTTGTCTGATCGTACCGTTTCCTTAACCGACCTTTATCTAGGTTATTTGACCTTACACGTACATCCATCTGTCATTGATGAGTTCTACACGTTTCGGTATTTGAATATTTCAAATCTGAACTTAAAATATCCGTTGTATGCCAACGAGTTTGTCATTCTCCGAGATGAAATGGGTACGAGCAAGTCTGCACTACTGCGCGTTAATCCAGAGGCTACGAAGCTAGAGCCATTATTCTTAAGTAATGATCCGGTATGGGGAATCAGCGCACGAAATGCTCAACAACGGATGGCTTTGGAACTATTGTTGAATGATGATGTACCCCTTGTTACGATCACAGGGAAAGCGGGTACGGGAAAGACCTTATTAGCGCTCGCTGCAGGATTGTTGAAAGTAGAAGATGAGCATAAATATAAGAAGCTACTGATTGCGCGGCCAGTCGTTCCAATGGGGAAAGATATTGGGTATTTGCCAGGTGAAAAGGATGAGAAGCTGCGCCCATGGATGCAACCGATTTATGATAATTTAGAGTATCTCTTCGATACCAAGAAATCGGGTGACATTGATAAAATACTTGTGGGTCTCGGCAGCATCCAAGTAGAGGCTCTCACCTACATTCGGGGTCGTTCGATCCCAGGTCAGTTCATCATTATTGATGAAGCACAGAACTTATCGAAGCACGAAGTCAAGACGATCGTTTCCCGTGTAGGTGAGGGGAGTAAAATCATCCTGATGGGCGATCCGGAACAAATTGATCATCCTTACTTGGATGCAGCAAGCAACGGGCTTACGTATATTGTTGAACGGTTCAAACATGAAGGGATAAGCGGTCATATTACATTGGAAAAGGGCGAACGCTCAAAGCTTGCACAACTCGCTGCGGATTTATTGTAGAAATCGTAAAATAACTATGAAAATAACCTGCTCCTTTTTTGGAGGAGGTTATTTTTGTACGCGACAAATGCTTCCAATATTGCTAGAATATAAAGCATGAAACGAGGGGGAGGAGAAGTCATGCCTAAAAAAAGAAATACCATTGTCCTTGTCGTGATGCTCCTACTTATTCTTCTTCTATTAACCCCACTGAATGGAGTAGCTCCCACACACGTACAAGTAAAACCGGAAAGCGGTTCTAACTACGATTCTGCGGCCCCTAAAGGCGGTAATCCGTCACTTGGAGCAAAAAAGCTAGCGGTAGCCGTCAATTTGGAACCGAATCAATTTGACGCGTTACAGCGTTTAAATCAACAATATATGAGTGACCATCCTTTAGATGTAGACATCACGAATGTGAGATCTGCGTATGCCTATGAACAATTCGTGAAGCAGGCCAAGCTAGGAGATGCGGCGGATGTCATGCTCATCCCAAGCGAATGGGTGAATAAATTCGCTGTTTCGGGATTTATTCTTCCAGTAGACTCGTTTTTTTCCGGTGTTACAGCGTCAGAACCTATTAATATCGCCATGAACCAAGTTAAATGGAATGGGTACATTTGGGGGATTCCGAAGGAGATCGATCCTTATGTCTTAGTCTGGAATGACCGTCTATTACGTGAGTTGGAAATGGAACACATTCCGGCTGAAAAGGAAGGTTGGCTCAACTTAGAACGTCATCTTGTAAAATTTCCGAATCCGCCTTATATGTTGGGTGCTGATCTAGAGGATGGATATGAGATTCTATCATTGATGCGGAGAATAGGGGCGTCTAATGAAGCATTAACAAGCCTGGAGACGTTGAAGCCTTATCTGTATACCGCGAAAGGCAATTCGGATGTGATGTGGAATATGCTTGTAAAAGGCGAACTGCTCGCGATGGTAACGACGAATTCGCAATGGCTTATGCATCGGACATCTGATTTAAGTATGGAAGCCGTAAATATCGCAAGTGAGGCCAAGCCGTATTGGGTCCAAAGCCGAAGTTTCGTGATCTCAGCAGCGACGAATGTGGAGAAAGAAGCTAGGGAATGGATTCAAGCGATGACAACATCGAGTGCTCAAGAGTTGTATCGAGAAGAGACCAATACACTTCCTTCGCTTAAATTAATGTATACGATGTCTTCCGTTCCGGCGCTGCCTGAAAGATTGCGGCAAATGCTCATCAATAGAACGGATTTAGGTGTCGTGAACAAGCCGGGGAGGTATGAAGATATGATCACATTGGGAACGAAATTCGAGCAATTCAGTCATGCTATTGCACCTTTGCAATCGCTTACAGAATATTGGATACAAGTAGAGACAGAACAAGCGAAAGATAAATCCGCAACAGAAGATATTCCTAATCAAAAGGAGAAAGGGACATCATCCATCGATTCCTCGACAGGGATGACATCCCCTAATACTAATCCTTAATCATCGTGACAAATTCATTTTAAGTTTAACTTGCAAGACATGATCTTCAATCGATACATCGGTTGCTTGAATGAAGGATACAAGTTTCGCGGGGTAAAAGCCCAGATCGAATTCTTTCTCAAGTGCTTTGCGTGTCGTATCCGGCAGTTCTAATCCGTTAAAGACGAGATGATCAACATGGAATAGGATACAGTTTTCGGGCGTGTTTTCGACGGTATAATGTCCCTTGATTTCAACTTTGATGTTATTACGTTCACCTACAGCAACAAGCTGATCTGTCTCGAATCGGAAGGCGAAATTCTGGAACATCTCATTCTTATTCCGTAGGAACTGATTAAGATCATCTTCTTTTAAGGTAATGGTATAGTTGAGGCCGTTAATTACAAGACTGTCTTTGGTATTCTTAATGAGAGAAGGCAGATCCTGCATCGCATCGGCAAGTGCTCGGAAATAGGATCTTACCTCATACATACCGATATTCTGCCAGAAGCTTGTCAGTTCATCAATCAAGGCCTTTAATTTATCAGCGTCTGTACTATGTGCCAGTTGATTATTAACTTCACTTTGTAAGGCAAGTACTCTCGAGCGCTGTTCTTTCAAATTAGATAATACCGATGTGAGCTCATTTTGTTTCATGTGATAGTTCTGCTCTGTTTGTTCGAGCGCCTTGAACTCCGTTGCATAGGTATTCAGGATTTCATGGTCTCGCTCCATGATGATGGAATAAAAATCGAATACCATGAAAAATTTCTGAAGACTGTCTAATGAAAGTAAGGTTGTAAGCAGGGTGTTGCGATCTCCCATATAATAGGCACGCAGCACTTGGCCCGCTTGATCGCGTTTGCTCTCAATTTGCGCATTTTTTTCAGAGATTTTAGTTTTTAAATCATTAGTTTGCAAGGTCAAGGTTTGGATTTGTTGCTGTATTCGTTCAATCTCGTGATCGATCTCTACAATGGATAAGCTTTTCTCCAAAATTTGTCTTGTTTCTTCATCTGTTGGCTCTGCTTGAATCACGATCGGCTTGGTCGCCGTGATGAAGAGGGCGATCGTAAGCGTGCATGCGATCCAGCGAATCCAGTATTTCATAGGGTGTCCCCCTTAGCTTGGTCCATATAAATATATGATTGTGAAATGAAATCATGACGAATCTACATCACATTCACGTTGTCAGAAAGGATGTTCTCTCTTGTCTCATTATCTAGGAAGTGATTCATTAATTCAATATATTCGTGAAGAAATACAAGCGAGTCCCCAGGGGATGATATCTTTTCAAGCCTATATGGAGTCATGTTTGTATCATCCCTTGTACGGTTATTACATGAATGAAAGACCGAAGATTGGAAAAGAAGGAGACTTCTATACGAGTGCTGGAATTGGTTCCATCATGGGAGATATGTTAGCAGCATATATTGTGCGAATGATTGAACAAGAGGGATATGAAGCCAAGGTTAAGGACGGATCCATGATTCGAATCGTAGAATGGGGTGCTGGGACAGGTCAACTAGGGATACAAATCCTAGAAGCCTTAGAACGTAATTGGCCTGATCATACGGAGGTTATTACATATACGATAGTTGAGCAGAGCGAATATCATCGACTGAGAGCACAGCAAAACTTCAATGTAGCAGGGAAATATGCGGAATGGTGGACACCCGAGCAGTTTGAAGTGCATGCTCATGCAACACCTGTGATTCTACTAGCGAATGAATTATTGGATGCATTTCCCGTTGATCGGATTCGTCTGCATGCAAGGGATTCCGTCGAGAAATTCGAACAGCAGTATATCACTTGGAATGAGGAGAAGAATACATTTGAATCGGTGTGGTGTCCGGCTCAAAAGGATCTTGCGACTTATGTCCATCAATATATAGTAAACTCAGGTGTAGCTGTTGCACCGAATCAACAACTCGAAATCAATCGCGAAGGTCAAAAGTGGTTGGCGCAGGTTACAGGAGCTATGGGCCATGGACTTGTGATCGTCATTGATTATGGAGATGTTGCGGAAGAACTGATGGGGGCACATCGGATGTTAGGGACATTAGTGTGTTACCACCGGCATCAAGCTCATGACAATCCCCTCCTGCATGTAGGAGAACAAGATATCACTTCGCATGTGGATTTCTCGCTTCTGCGGCGGAATGGAGAAGGACATGGACTCGAGACGATGTTCTACGGAACGCAGAAACAATTTTTGATGGAAGCCGGTGTTCTAGAGCAATTGCAAGATCATTTCACCACAGATCCATTCGATGCGGTCTCTAGAAGAAATCGTGCAATCCGTCAATTGCTCCTAAGTGATCAGATGAGTGAGCTATTTAAAGTGTGGGTCGCTCGCAAAGAACGGTAACTTTCATAAATAAAAAAAACGATCGAGGCGAATCGCTTCGATCGTTTTTGGTATGTACTTCGAAATTAGAATGGTAAGCCCATTTTGAATACTGTCCAGTAGCTGAAACCTGTAAACGTCACGATCATATATCCCCAGAAAATCAGAATATAGGTTTTCTCCGTGAACTTCAGATAGCCTAACAGTACAAAAAATGCCGTTTGTAAGAAGAACAGCAGAGCCATCTCCATCATATCTCCGGCGAATGCCATGAGCCCAATCATCAGTGTGAAGAAGCCTAATACGCGAAACATGCGTGCCATATGTACATCCCCCTTTCACGCGCTAACCATAATTTTCTAGATTTATTATATCCTTTGGGTTGAAAAGTGTAAATCCCGCTTCGTGACGAATTAGCAAACTTTTCTTGTTATCGTGACAATTGTTATTGATTTTTATTCATTCCTCAAAAATAGGTATGAGCCCTACGCATTTTGGCAATACAAAATAGTAGAAAAAAGATTCTATGAACTCTACCAAGGGCATAGAGATGAAGTAAGCACATTTTTAACCCCGATACCTTATGGCGGATGCAGGTTGGCCGCTCTTATCGGTTTATTATTAGAATGTTGTTAGGAGGTTTTATTGCATGACTGCCATTAGACAGGATGCATGGAGCGCAGATGATGATTTGATTTTAGCAGAGGTAACGTTGCGCCACATACGCGAAGGAAGTACTCAATTAGCTGCATTTGAAGAAGTAGGAGAAAAAATCGGTAGAACCTCTGCGGCCTGCGGTTTCAGGTGGAACAGCTTTGTCCGTAAAAAGTATGAAACAGCGATTCAAAATGCAAAATCCCAGCGTCAAAAAAGGAATTATCTGAAGAAACAGCCGATCAGTTCTGCGGGAGCGCATGTGGCATCCCTATTGACACTCGAAGTTGCGGAAGATACAACCTTTAAACATGAAAGCATCAGCGAAGAGTCTATTTCGATTGATGCGGTTATTCGGTTTCTTCGCCAATGGAAAGGTGCCTATCAAGACGTAGGTCGCCAGATTAAAGCATTGGAAAGAGACGTACGTGATAAAGAAGAGGAACTCTTGTATTTGCGTAAAGAGAATGAACGTCTCTCGCGTGAAGTCAATGATGTCCAGACGGACTACCGTGTTGTCAATGATGATTACAAGGCGCTTATTCAAATTATGGATCGTGCACGTAGACTTGCTTTCTTGTCCGAGGAAGAGGAAGAGAATAAACCGCGATTCAAGATGGATGCCAACGGAAATTTAGAACGTATTGAATAGGGTATTGAAAGAATAACATGAAAATCTGAGTTGCACGTCGTTCTCGTGTACCGCTCAGGTTTTTTTGTGTTTTGTGCATCTTTTTGCTATAAGTATCTTAATAGTGGATGACGAAGGAGCTGGCAGCGTTGGATATACATATTGTAGGAGCAGGATCACTCGGATTGTTGTTTGGCAGTAAATTAGCTCAAGTTGGCGCGAATGTTACTATATATACGCGTACTTCTTCACAAGCAGTAGAATTGCAGGATCAAGGTTTATCTTTAATTACCGAGATGAATTTAGTCACGGAGAAGACTAGCGCGGTGAAGATAAGAGTATGGGACGAAATAGAAGATTCTTACTGCATCGAAGAGAATGCGTGGATACTTCTTACAATGAAGCAAAAAGATCTGACCGATGCATTTGCAAGGAAGCTGCAACACGTCCTTGGGGAGACGGGGCGGGTATGTTGTTTTCAAAATGGAGTTGGTCATGTACAGTTTTTGGAGCAGTATCTTCAACCTCAACAGATCTATACGGCGATCACGACGGAGGCTGCAAGAAGAGATGAAGGCGCCGTTGTTCGTCATACGGGACAAGGGGAAACTCGGATTGGACGAATGGGAGGACATGCCGAGGCGTCTGAACATGAAATTCATCTTATAAATTGGTTACAACGTGCAGGATTCAAGGCGTTCATGTCGAAAAATATCGATATGGATGTTTACAGGAAGCTGCTGATCAATGCCGTGATCAATCCACTTACAGCGATCATGAGAATCAAGAATGGCCAATTACTGGAGACATCAGAACGTGTGCAGTGTATGAGATGGTTATATGAAGAAACAATGTTCATCTACCGTGCGCATAACATCCCCGTAGAACAAAACCTCTGGGAACAGGTGAATCAAGTCTGTCGAAGCACTTCGGCCAATACGTCATCTATGCTGAAAGATATTCTTAATGGGACTGAAAGCGAAATTAAATGGATTAATGGAAGCTTATTGCGCATGGCAGATGATTTGGGCATCGATGCGCCAGTTAACCGAATGGTATACACGCTTGTGAAAGCAATGCATCAATCAAATACATAAGCAATAACAGGGGAGGAGCCGCAAGATTGCAAAATATCATTGGTTATATTTTACAGTACTTATCAGCATTACCCTTCATACCGTTTCTCGGCATATGGCTTATCTATGGGTTCGTATCAGGAGATAATAAGCGAGCTTTTCGGTTAGCCATGGATATTACAACACTCTTCTTAATTTTAGCAGTGGCATCTATGTATAATACGATCTTTGGCGGTAGCTTCGGTTTTTACTTGATATTATTGATATTACTAATTGCAGGCGGCTTGCTGGCGGGAGCTCAGAACCGAAAGAGAGGCAGAATAGATCCCCACAAATTAGTGAAAACTATTTGGCGACTTACATTTTTTGTCATGGTTCTTTTTTACCTTGTGTTCCTAATTATTGGGATCATTCGATATTCCATCCACAATGTTTGATAATTTTCTGTAAAAAAGACCTAGATTTTTTTGACCAGTGGATGTATACTTGTTTTCAATTACTTTAAATTTTTTTAGGGGGAGTCTAGTTTGACAAAAAGAAAAAGTTTACTTCTTATCCTTTCACTGATTGTTGTCCTCGGGACAGTGCTAGCTGGCTGTGGAAACAGTTCTAAGAACGAGTCTTCTACAGGAACAGAGCAAACGGGCTCCGGAGCAGAAACTGCAGTGAAAAAAGGCGGAACGTTCAAGATGAACTTGCATGCCGAGCCGCCTACTCTTGATCCTGCACTAGCACAAGACAATATTTCTGGTACAGTGCTTAACGCTTTGTATGCAGGTTTAGCAGATCTTGATGCTGACGGCAAACCACAACCAGCGGCAGCTGAAAGCTGGGATGTATCTGAAGACGGCAAGAAAATCACTTTCCATTTGCGCAAAGACGGTAAATGGAGCAATGGCGATCCTGTAACAGCACATGATTTCGAATATGCTTGGAAACATGTCTTGGATCCGAAAGCGCAACCTGCCGCTCCTTATGCTTATCAATTGTTCTATTTGAAAAACGCTGAGAACTACAACGCCGGTAAAGGCGACGCTGCTTCAGTTGGTGTAAAAGCAACTGACGATTACACATTAGAAGTTGAATTGGCAAATCCAACGCCTTACTTCATCAGCTTAACTTCATTCTACACTTTCTTGCCAGTTCATAAATCAGCTCAAACCAATCCAAAATGGGCTGCTGATGCGAACACAATCATTTCGAACGGTGCTTTCAAAATGACGGCATGGCAACATAACGGATCGATCGAGTTGGCGAAAAACGAAAACTACTTTGCACAAGACAAAGTAAACTTCGATAAAGTTAACTTGGCGATGATCGACAGCTCTGCAACAGAGTTGAGCATGTACCAAACGAACCAATTAGATTACTCCGGTGGTCCTACTGGTGAAATTCCAAGTGACCAAATTCCTACATTGCAAAAATCAATGCCGGATGAGTTCAAGATTCAACCGTACGCAAGTATTTACTACTATGTATTCAATAATAAAGCTGAACCGTTTGACAATGCAAAAATCCGTAAGGCATTTGCAATGTCAATCGACCGTAAACAAATCGTAGAAAAAGTAACCTTAGGTGGTCAGGTTCCTGCATACGGTTTTGTTACTCCAGGTGTTATGGGTGAGAACAAACAATTCCGTGAAGAGCATAGCGATACAGAATTGCTATCTGAAAATGTAGATGAAGCTAAGAAATTGCTTGCAGAAGGTATGGCTGAAAAAGGATACACAAAACTTCCTACCATTACTTTGATTCATAACCAAGGCGATGGACATAAAAAAGTTGCACAAGCAATTACAGATATGTGGAAACAAAACTTGGGTGTAGATGTGAAAATCGAATCCCAAGAGTGGGGCGTATTCTTGAAAAATCGTACGAATGGTAACTACCAAATCGCTCGTTCCGGATGGGGCGCGGACTACTCGGATCCAATGACATTCTTGGATATGTGGGTAACTAAAGCGGGTAACAACGATTCATTCTTCTCCAATGCAGAGTACGACAAATTGATCAATGAGGCAAAAGCGACTAACGATCAAAAAGTACGTATGGATAACTTTGCTAAAGCGGAGAAAATCCTAATGGGCGACAACCAAGCTGTATTGCCAATCTACTACTATACAAACGTTCGTCTTGTTAAACAGAATGTAAAAGATGTTTATATCGACTTTAGCGGAAATGTTCACTTCAACAACGCTTATTTCACAAAGTAACAGTCACCATAGAATCTAAGCAGTACTTGAAGTGAGGGTCAATTCGGGATATATGCGATCTCACATATATCCCGAATTTTTTTGAGCTAAACTATGTATCAGATTTCACAGATATTGGATAGGCGTACAACAGTTTGAAACGAGTACCGTCCCCTTAAACGACGGCCTGGTCGTTTCTATTGATCAAAAATCTAATGATATGGGGGTGCTCGCTTGGCACGTTATTTATTTAGTAAATTCTTTTACATGCTCGTTTCAATTTTTGTGCTCGCGACCGTAACTTTTCTACTTATGAAAGCAATTCCCGGCGATCCCTTTATGTCGGAGAAAGCAGTACCACCAGAGGTACAGGCGAAATTAATGGCTCAATATGGCTTGGACAAGCCGGTAATGGAGCAGTATGGTATCTATTTAAATAATATTATTCACGGAAATTTTGGTGTTTCCATGAAAATGCAAAACCAAGAAGTATCTAAAGTAGTAGCGGAATCTTTCAAATATTCGTTGCGTCTAGGTCTTGTATCGATTGTGGTTTCGGTCATTATCGGTGTTGGACTCGGGATGATTGCGGCGCTTAAACATCGTAAACTCATGGATAATGTAGCAATGGTACTTGCTGTAATCGGTATTTCGGTTCCAAGCTTCGTACTCGCATCCTTTATGCAATATTTATTAGGCGTTAAATGGATGGTGCTCCCTGTTGCTGGATTGGACGGGCCATTGACATATATCATGCCAGTGCTTGCAATGTCAGCGCTATCGATTGCATTTATTGCGCGTTTGACTCGTTCAAGCATGCTCGAAGTATTATCAGCAGATTATATCAAAACAGCAAGAGCAAAAGGTTTGAAAAATATTTCTATCTTATTCAAGCACGTTATTCGTAATGGTATTATTCCTGTTGTTACTTATTTGGGTCCATTGACTGCAAACGTTCTTACAGGATCCATCGTTATTGAGCAGATTTTCGGAATCAGCGGTTTGGGTAAAATTTTCGTGTACGTCATTACGAACCGTGACTATCCAATGATCATGGGTATCACGTTGTTCTACGGTATTATTCTTATGGTCGCGCGTTTCTTAACGGATCTTTCCTATGGATTAATTGATCCTCGTATTAAGTTAAACGCAGGGAAGGAGGGCTAATCGTGGCAGAAAATCACGTAACAAATGAAAAAATCAACAATTTGACTCCTGATGATTTTCGCCCCATTAGCCAGGATGAAAAAAATGCAGAGATTATACAGCGCGAAAGTTTGTCTGCATGGCGTGATGCTTGGGAGCGACTTCGTGAGAATAAATTAGCAATGTCAGGACTTGTTGTCCTTATTGTATTAATTCTTATGGCTATCGTTGGTCCTATGATTTCGAAATACGATTATTTCACCAACTATCTGGACAAAACGAATTTGCCACCTTCGGGTGAACATTGGTTCGGTACGGATGATCTCGGCCGTGACATGTTCGCGAGAACATGGATGGGTGCGCGTATTTCATTAACGGTCGGCTTTGCAGCCGCATTGTCTGATTTGATTATCGGTGTTCTTTATGGCGGCATTATGGGTTACGTCGGCGGAAGAACAGATAATATCATGAACAAATTCTCGGAAATTCTATATTCCATTCCTTATTTGCTCGTATGTATCCTATTGTTGGTTGTTATGGAACCAAGTCTATTTACAATCATCGTGGCTTTATCTATCACGGGATGGATTAATATGGCCTGGATTGTTCGTGGTCAAATCATGGGACTTAAGAATCAGGAGTATGTTCTTGCTTCTCGTTCCATGGGTGCAGGCGCAAGACGTATCTTGCTGCGCCACTTGATTCCGAATTCATTAAGCCCTATTATCGTAACACTTACGTTGACGGTTCCGTCAGCCATTTTCGCGGAGGCATTCTTAAGCTTCTTAGGTTTAGGGGTACAAGTGCCTGTAGCTTCATGGGGATCGATGATCAGTGATGCCTTGAATTCATGGACGATTTATCCTTGGAGAATGTTGTTCCCAGCTATCTTTATTAGTTTGACGATGTTATCGTTTAACTTATTAGGTGATGGCTTGCGCGATGCACTCGATCCAAAAATGAAAAAATAGGAGGTGTAGGTATGCAACCCATTTTGGAAGTGAAAAACTTAAATGTATCTTTTCACGTTCGCGGCGGAGAAGTAAAAGCGGTTCGCGGTGTGAATTTTCATGTTAATAAAGGGGAAGCTGTAGCTATTGTAGGTGAATCCGGCTGCGGAAAGAGTGTTACTGCACAGACGATTATGCGACTTCTTCCTACACCGCCCAGCTTCATTAAAGAAGGCAGCGTTATCTTTAATGGCGAAGACCTTCTTAAGAAATCCGAAAAAGAAATGGAGTCCATTCGCGGTAAAGATATCGGAATGATCTTCCAGGATCCAATGACATCGTTGAATCCTACCATTACAATCGGGAAGCAAATTACAGAAGGTTTGATCAAGCACCAGAACGTGTCCAAAAAGGACGCCTATGCTCGTGCAATTGAAATGTTAAATTTAGTTGGTATTCCGAATCCGGATGCCCGCTTTAGCCAATATCCGCATGAATTCTCAGGCGGTATGCGTCAACGGGCAATGATTGCGATTGCACTTGCTTGTAATCCTGCTTTGTTGATTGCCGACGAGCCGACAACAGCGCTTGACGTTACCATTCAAGCTCAAATTCTAGACGTGATGAAAGATTTGCAGAAACGTCTAGGCATTTCCATTATTCTAATTACGCATGACCTTGGGGTCGTTGCCGATATGTGTGACCGTGTGGTCGTTATGTATGCGGGTAAAGTCGTGGAGACAGGTACGAAATGGGAGATTTTCCAGAATCCTTCACATCCGTATACACGCGGCTTGCTGCGTTCGATGCCTCGTCTTGATCAGAGGAAAGATGAGCAATTGATTCCGATCCACGGAACACCGCCAGATTTAATTAAACCACCAGCAGGATGCGCATTCTGTGCACGTTGCGATGATGCGATGCGAATTTGCGAAACACAGGATCCGGCCATTACGCAGCTTAGTGAATCACATGCATCTCGTTGCTGGCTACTCCATCCGATGGCTAAGGAGGTGCGCGCATGAGTAATCAACAACCATTAGTTGAAGTCAATCAACTGACGAAGTTTTTCAATATTGGAAAAGGACAGACGTTGAAGGCTGTTAATAATATTAACTTTGGAATTCAACAAGGTGAGACCCTTGGTGTTGTAGGGGAGTCCGGTTGTGGAAAATCGACTGCAGGTCGTACCATTCTTCGACTGTATGAACCAACATCGGGTGAAGTACGTTTTAACGGTACCGATATATATAAATTAAACGGTTCTAAGCTCAAAGCGATGCGCCGTGAAATGCAGATGATCTTCCAAGATCCGTATGCGTCGTTGAATCCGCGTATGACGGTGTCCGATATTATCGGTGAACCGCTTCTGATTCATAATATGTCATCGAGCCGTGCGGAACGTAAAAAACGCGTTGAAGACTTGCTGGATATGGTTGGTCTGAATCCAGACCATGCTACTCGTTATCCGCATGAATTCTCTGGGGGTCAACGTCAACGTATCGGGATTGCACGAGCACTTGCGGTAAATCCGAAGTTCATCATCTGTGATGAGCCGATCTCAGCACTTGACGTATCCATTCAGGCACAGGTTGTTAACTTGCTTCAGGATCTACAGAAAGAGCTGGGTCTGACGTACTTGTTCATTGCCCATGACCTTTCCATGGTTAAGCATATCAGTGACCGCGTAGCCGTTATGTATTTAGGGAAAGTGGTTGAGCTTGCTAAAAGTGAAGAGCTCTATGCGAATCCTCAACATCCCTATACACGTGCATTGTTATCGGCTATTCCGGTTCCGGATCCTGCGGTCGAAGCGAATAAGGAGCGTATCGTGTTACAAGGCGATCTTCCAAGTCCGATCAACCCGCCTAGCGGTTGTCATTTCCGTACAAGATGTCCACTGGCAACAGAGAAGTGTGCTGCAGTTGAGCCGGAATTGTTAGAAACAAAAGACGGTCATTTTGCTGCTTGTCATTATATTTAAGCGTTGAATAGAGAGGTTGTTTATAGAAGCGGTTCCCGCGTCTGTAGACAGCCTTTTTTCTCATGTTACCTTTTGACGAAGTGCGAATCGTTGTGTACAATCAAAGAGGATCACTTTCAAAAAAATAGTGGATTGTCATCCAAGATGAAACAGAATTGAAGAAATGGAGGGGCTAGAACATGAATGTTGTTCAAGAACCAATGGCGGTCAGCCAACCTTTATCAGATATATACATGCGTGATTACAATAAGGTAAAGGAGTTATATGATTATAATCCTCAAACCGAAGAAGCGTGGCATGAACGAGCGGCATGGCTAGATCAGACACATGCTTTACGTGCGGATCGAAAGGCGCTTGTTAGTCGCTTGCGTTCCTACAATGCTGAGCGAAATCCGCATGAAGCAGTAGCTCGCTCGTTAGATGATTTGGAAGATGTAAATACACTTGTCGTGGTGGGTGGCCAACAGTCGGGATTATTCACCGGGCCGCTGCTTGTCATTTATAAAGCTTTGACGATTATTCAGACAGCTCGTATGGCTGAGAAAAGATTGAACCGGAAGGTTGTACCCGTATTCTGGATTGCCGGCGAAGATCATGATTTTGATGAAGTGAATCATACGTATGTTTTATCGTCAGATCTTCAAGTTCAGAAAATTAAAATTGACCACCCGACGGGAGAACGCTCCATGGTGAGTCAGGTTCAAGTGCCTATGGACGCTTGGCAGCAGGCCATTGAAGAATTGAGCGCTAAATTACCGAATACCGAATTTAAGGAAGATTTCTTCGCAAAACTTCAGTCTTACGCAGAGGTATCCTGTAATCTGAGTGATTATTATGCTAGAATTTTTGGGATGCTTTTTGGCGAGGCAGGTCTCGTGCTGCTGGATTCCGCTGATTCTGCGCTTCGTTCGATCGAAGTTCCTATGTTTGAACGAATTATCGAAGATAATGATCCATTAGAAGAAGCGTTGATGCAGTCGTTGCAAGATGTACAGGATCATCAATATAACTCACAGGCAGATGTAACCGCAGGCAATGCAAATCTATTCTATATCCATGAAGGAACCCGGCTCTTGTTACATAAAGTCGATGGCCGGTTTACGGACCGTAAACAGCAGGTCTCATTCAGTCGTGATGAGCTTCAACGTCTTGTTCAAGAACATCCAGAACGCTTCAGTAACAATGTGTTAACGCGTCCATTGATGCAGGATTACTTGTTCCCGGTATTGTCAACGGTGTTAGGGACAGGTGAGATTGCCTATTGGGCTCTGACGCATCGTGCATTCCATGCATTTGGCTTCAGAATGCCGATCATTGTGCCACGGATGTCGTTTACATTTGTTGAAGGCACGGTACAGAAGCAAATGACGAAGTATGAGCTGTCTTTCGCCGATGTCGTCGAGCGGTTCACAGTGCGCAAGGAAGCTTGGCTGCAAGCGCAGGATACGCTTGGATTAGATGTACATTTCGAAGATATGAAGCAGCAATTGAACGAGCTCTATGAGCCGATTCTTGAGAAATTGGCCCAGATTCAAGCGGGGTTAGGGAAGTTGGGAGAAACGAACAAACAGAAGGTATTGGAGCAGGTTGAGTTCCTACAGCATCGTGCGGCGAATGATCTCGCGAAGCAGAATGAGACGGCGCTTCGACACTGGGAACGGATCCACAGTTCAATCTTGCCTCTTGGCAAACCACAGGAACGTGTTTATAATATCTTTGCATATCTTAATCGATACGGACTGGCTTGGATTTCGTCATTATACGAAATTCCGCTCGATTTGTCCGGTCAACACCGTGTAATTTCTTTACCACAATAGAAACGCGGTCGCTCATCTTTGAAAGAACCTCGTTAGAGGTTTTCTCATAATAGATATTAGGTCATACATTTTGTGGGAGGGTAAGCGAATGAGTATTGCGCAGCAAAATAGTATTGTCAGAGATATGTCTTTGGCACCGGAAGGTCATTTGAAGATTGATTGGGTAAATGCCCACATGCCTGTGTTGAACAGTATTCGCGAACAATTTGAGAAAGAGCAGCCTTTTAAAGGATTGAAAGTAGCGATTGCTCTTCACTTGGAAGCGAAGACAGCCTATTTGGCCAAAGTGGTTCAAGCCGGCGGTGCTGAAGTGACGATTACAGGCAGCAATCCATTGTCAACGCAAGATGATGTATGTGCAGCCCTCGTCGAAGACGGCATTACCGTATTTGCGAAATATAATCCTGACCCGCAAGAATACAAAGAATTGATTCTCAAAGCCCTTGAGACCAAGCCGGATTTAATTATTGACGATGGCGGCGACTTTGTGACGATCTTGCACTCGGAGCGTCCTGATCTGATCGATACGATCCGCGGTGGTGCGGAGGAGACGACAACAGGTATCATCCGGTTAAAAGCCTTGGAGAAAGAAGGCAAGTTGAAGTTCCCCATGGTGGCCGTGAATGATGCGTTCTGTAAATATCTATTTGATAACCGTTACGGTACAGGGCAGTCCGTATTTGACGGCATTAACCGTACGACGAACCTTGTTGTTGCAGGCAAGACCGTTGTCGTTGTGGGGTATGGCTGGTGCGGTAAAGGCGTCGCTATGCGTGCCAAAGGACTCGGTGCGAATGTTGTCGTGACAGAAGTAGATCCAATTAAAGCCGTAGAAGCATATATGGATGGCTTTACCGTGAAGCCGATGATCGAAGCTGTGAAAGTCGGAGACTTCTTCGTTACGGTAACGGGGAACCGGGATGTTATTCGCGGGGAGCACTATGAAGTCATGAAAGACGGCGCGATTCTGTCGAATGCGGGCCACTTCGATATTGAAGTGAACAAACCGGAATTATATGATCTATCTTCATCCGTACGTACCGTTCGCCGGAATATTGAGGAGTTCCAACTGAAAGATGGACGCAAAATTTATTTGCTAGCGGAAGGCCGCCTTGTAAATCTTGCGGCAGGGGATGGTCATCCAGCTGAGATTATGGATACTACGTTTGCACTTCAAGCTCTAGCATTGAAATACGTGAATGAGCAATACCAACAAATTGGGAATAAAGTCATTAATGTGCCGTACGAGACGGATCGTGAAGTAGCACGGTTGAAGTTAACTTCGCTTGGCATTCAGATCGATACGTTATCTGATGAGCAAATCGCTTATTTAGATAGTTGGGCGGAATAATAGACGCAATCCAATCGAATAAATTGAAATTTTAGGTAAAATTTAGCAACCTCCTTGTAATCGTTCCCGTCTAATGGGGAAATGGTGTTTATCCATCACCATGCGATCTATAAGGGGGTTTTTTTATGGTCAAAAGAGGGGCGAAGAAGAGTTGGGTCATACTGATGATTTTGATGTTGTTCGTGATGTTAGTTACCGCATGCGGGAGTGCAAAAAACGCTGATAGGTCGGAATCTGCCGACAAGCTGACCGTATCCGACTCGGCGAACAAAGCCGATATGAAAACAGAAACATCGGCAGATGCGGAGACGGTGACGTCCGAATCCCAAGCAAGTCTAGAGAAGCCCCAGGCGGCTTCTGTTGGGGCAGGGGCTGCCGCAGGGGAGAAGCCAATCGATCCTGGGAGTTATGAGCGCAAGTTGATCTATAAAGCAAATGTGACGATCGAAGTAACAGACTATGCGAAAGCACAACGTGAATTACAGAATCGAATTCAGCTTGCTGGCGGGTATCTCTTGCAGTTCGCAGATCAGCAGAGCACCTATGAATTGGGTGGTAATTACACCATTAAGGTACCACAGCAAGGATTTATGGATTTCATGAAGCAAATCGAACAGATCGACCATCAACTATTTGAACAGAGCGTCGAAGGTCAAGACGTTACGGAAGAATACGTTGATCTGGAATCACGTCTTAAGGCGAAACAGGTGGTCGAGAAGCGGTTATTAGGATTCATGGAAAAAGCCGCGAATTCGGGCGATCTGTTGAAAATTTCTTCGCAGCTTGCGGATGTCCAAGAGCAAATTGAACAAGTTCAAGGCAGAATGCGTTATTTAGACCAGAACGTGGCCTATTCTACGGTGAGTATTCGTTTATATCAACCGATCGAATCTGCCAATAAACAGGTAAAAGCGTCGGATATTCCTTTTGTTGACCGTATGGGGAAGACGTTATCGAATAGTATGGATGGGGTTGTTGTGTTCTTTCAAGGGTTCATTCTGGTCGTCATTGCCTTATTGCCTGTCCTCATCATTTTGGCGGTCATTGGAATTCCAGTGTTTTACTATTGGCGGAAGCGCAAGCGTAAAAATCTGGATATTTAAGGCTGAACTAGCCAAAAACTTTTATTATTTATGAAAATCCTGCAATCCAATGCAGGATTTTTGTTTTGTGTGGCGAAGTAGTAACAGTGAAGTGGTGGAAAGTGGTGCGAAGTGGTAGATTGAGGGGGAGAGGTGGAGCGACCGATGTTCATGGGGGAATATCAACATACGATTGACGAAAAGGGTCGAATGATCATTCCTTCCAAGTTCCGTGATGCTCTAGGCAGCAACTTCGTCGTAACCCGTGGGTTAGATCAATGCCTCTTCGTATATCCTCGCACTGAATGGGAAGTGCTCGAGCAGAAGCTGAAGGCACTGCCGCTGATGAAGTCGGACGCCCGCGCATTTACGCGTTTCTTTTTTTCCGGTGCAACAGAATGTGAACTGGATAAACAGGGCAGGGTAAATATACCGAATAATCTGCTTCAATATTCCAAATTAGACAAGGACTGTGTTGTCCTTGGCGTTTCTAACCGTGTGGAGATTTGGAGCAAAGACATATGGGAGAACTACTTCGATCAATCGGAGGAATCCTTTAATGAAATTGCTGAGAAATTGGTTGATTTTGATTTTTAATACTAGATTCGCTAGCTAGGAGGGCTGCTGTTTGTTTCATCACATCACTGTACTTAAAGAAGAGGCCGTTGAGGGTCTTCACATCAAGCCCGAAGGAATCTATGTCGATTGCACCTTAGGCGGCGCAGGCCATAGTTCTGTGATCGCTTCGCAGTTGAAGGCACCGGGATTGCTAATCGCGCTGGATCAAGATGATACAGCTTTAGCCAATGCCAAGGAGAAGCTTGCTCCTTACGGTGACCGCGTCAAATTAGTAAAGACGAACTTCCGATATATTGAAGAAGTATTGCGTGACATTCCCGAAGTGCCAAAGGTGAACGGTATTCCGCAAGTCGATGGCATATTGTTCGATCTAGGTGTATCCTCACCGCAGTTGGATGAGGCTGATCGAGGGTTTAGTTATAATCAGGATGCGCCGCTCGATATGCGTATGAATCAAGATGAAATGCTGACTGCGCATGAAATTGTGAATGAATGGTCAGAACGAGAAATTGCGAAGATTCTGTTCGAATACGGGGAAGAGAAATTCTCGCGCCGTATAGCCAAGAACATTGTACAAGCTAGAGAAGCAGCACCGATTGAGAGTACAGGTCAATTAGCGGAGCTCGTGAAGGAAGGGATTCCTGCTGCAGCAAGGCGAACGGGTGGTCATCCGGCCAAACGAAGCTTCCAAGCATTGCGGATTGCCGTCAATGATGAATTGGGATCTTTTGAAGAAGCCTTGCATAAGAGTGTTCGCTGCTTATCACCTGGCGGAAGAGCTTCAGTAATTACGTTTCATTCCTTAGAGGACCGTATTTGCAAACAAATTTTTGCTCAATATATTGAAAAATGTACGTGCCCTCCAGACTTTCCGATGTGTGTATGCGGTAAGAAAGGTACGGTAAAGTTGGTGAATCGGAAGCCGTATCTTCCAAGCCAACGTGAGTTGGATGACAATCCGCGATCCCGCTCTGCCAAATTAAGAATCGCGGAAAAGCTTGAATAAAATGGGGGATTAAACAAATGGCATATGTTCGTGGCAATTTAGCGCTAAAAGAAAAGAAGATCCAACGCACACCTGAACGGTATCGGGAGACAACCAAGGTTGTTTCTCGCAAGGCAATGTTATCGACTCAGGAGAAACTGCTGTATTTGTTCACCATTGTCATTTGCTCCCTCGTTGCTGGCGTGATTATTTGGCGGTATGCACAAATCTATGATCTGAATATGCAAATGCAGAAGATGGATCGGGAAATGAAAGCTATGAAGCAAGAAATGACACAAATGAAAAATGAAGTGGATATGTTAAGCAGTCCGGCTGAAATTATGAAAAAGGCGACAGAGTTAGGTTATGTTGCACGCGAAAGCGGAAATGAAATAGATGTTTCTTCAAGTGATTCAAATACATCGAATCCGACGGCTACTGCGAATTAAGGAGTGCTGGATGATGGTAAAAAGAATACGAATTCGAACAATGTTTATAGGAGGATGTATAACCATCCTCTTTTTTATTCTAATAACACGGATTTTTTGGGTTCAGGTGGTAAATGCCTCCTTCTGGACCGCTGAAGCGAAAAAGACATGGTCGACGACAGTAGACTTGAAACCGGTTCGGGGTACCATCTTCGATCGGAATATGCGAGCATTAGCGGTGGATGCGCCAGCCTACACGGTTGCTGTGAATCCCAAGCGAATCCATGAATTAAAGCTAGAGACCCAAATCGCTGCTAGATTGAGTAAAATATTGAACAAACCAGAGGCGGAAATGATGACTCTTGTCACGGCCAAGAATAAGGACGGAGATTACTACGTACAGAGGGAAGTTAAGCCAGAGGGGTGGATGATTGATCAACCGCTTGGAGATAAAGTTTCTGCCTACATAGATGAGTTAAAAGATAAAGTAGGTAAAAATGCAGATGTCGGCATTTATTTGATGAAGGAGAGCAAACGCTTCTACCCGAACGATGAACTGGCCTCTCAAGTGTTAGGTTACATGGATAAGGACGGCAATGCCAAAATGGGGTTAGAATCGTTCTTCGACAAGGATCTGGCAGGTGCCGCAGGTTCGATCTCCTATGAGAAGGATCGGAAAGGCTATAAGCTCCCTTCCGCGGATGAGATCTATAAGCCGGAGAAGGACGGCAAGAATCTGGTATTAACCATTGATGAGAACATTCAGCATTTCACGCAAAAAGCGCTGAAAGAAGTCTATGACAAGTACCAACCGGTTAGTGCGACAGCGATCGTGGCGGATCCAAGGAACATGGATATTCTGGCGATGGCGAATATGCCAACCTTTAATCCGAACAAATATGGGGATACGAAAGATATGTCCAGTTTTAAGAACAATGCAGTGCAGTCTGCTTATGAGCCGGGTTCCACGTTTAAAATTATTACGTTGGCTTCTGCGGTACAAGAAGGAGTGTTCAATCCGAACGAACTGTATAAATCGGGTTCTATGAAGGTAGGGGGATGGACAATTCGTGACCATAAACGCGGAGGCTGGGGTGAAATTACATTTCTAGAGGGTCTGAAGCGTTCAAGTAACGTAGCCTTCGTCAAATTAGGATACGAAAGATTGCAGAAAGAAAAGCTGGAACAATATTTCAAAGATTTTGGATTCGGTCAGAAGTCGGGTATTCCCTTACCAGGTGAACGTGCAGGTACGTTGCTATTGGATTCAAGTACAGCGGTTGCGACATCTTCCTACGGACAAGGGGGGGTTGTCGTATCCCCGATTCAACAAGTGGCTGGTGTAGCTGCCGTGGCGAACGGAGGAAAGCTAATGGCACCGCGACTGGTGAAGGAAATCATCGATCCGACAACGAATCAAAAAACGGTGGTCGATCCGAAGGTCATTCGCCAAGTCATATCCCCTGAAACCTCACGTAAGGTTGGGGAATACTTGGAACAAGTTGTATCCGACCAGAAGATTGGTACCGGGAGAAGTGCATATATTGAAGGCTATCGCATTGCCGGTAAAACAGGGACAGCCCAGACGGCCGTGAACGGGAAATATTCTGCGGACAAATACGTGGTCTCTTTTATCGGATATGCGCCCGTCGAGGATCCTCAAGTATTGATATATGTATTGCTCGATCAACCAAATGATAAATATGCGGGCGGGGGTTCGGCAGCAGGTCCGGTTTTTAAAGAAATCATGAGCCAATCCTTAAGTTACTTAAATATTAAGCCAAGTACGAAGGTCAATGATGCGAATAAAGACAATAATAAAAATAGCAGCAAATCGTCGCAGACAGCGAATCCCGCAGCGATCGTACCTGATTTAGCGAATATGAAGTTGAATGAGGCGAAGGATCAATTAACGAAAAAAGGGATTACCTTTGAGACGATCGGGAAAGGAAACAAGATCATTCGGCAAGTTCCGGATAAAGGAACGCCGCTGGCGAATGGAAATCGAGTCTATCTCATTACAGAGGATCCGAAAAATATTACAATACCGGATATGAAGGGATCCTCGCTGCGCGATGTGCTCGAGTTCTGTACCTTGCTTGATATATCATACACCATTACAGGTGAGGGTTATGTCGTGAGTCAAGAGATTACGAAAGAAGAGAACCAGGTACATGTCAATTTCACGTTAGCGCCGCTAAATCATGTGGCGGATGAATCAAAAGGTGAACCTCCGCCGAAATAAGCTTGTTCTATCCCCTGTTTGTCCCGAATAGTCATGATATGAAACCATTCATGATGGACAGGGAGGGGAGCTTTGTGAAAAGTTCAGGTGTAACGGTAAGACGGAGAATATTATTCGCGCTATTCATAATATCTTTGGGGTTTGCTGCTCTGATGAGTAGGCTGGGGTATGTGCAATTATGGAAAGGCAATGAGCTGACAGAGAAGGCAGAAGATTCGTGGCGTCGCAATATCCCGTATTCCGCCAAACGCGGTGAAATATTGGATCGCAACAATGTACGATTAGCCTATAATGTCAGCTCTCCTAGCATTATGGCCATTCCCGTTCAGATTAAGGACAAACCTGCTGCTGCCAAAGCGCTCGCGAAAGTCCTGAATATGCCGGAAGAAACGATCCTCAAACAAATTTCCAAGCGCTCCAGATTAGAGAATATTCGTCCCGCGGGACGGAAGATTACGCTGGAGAAGGCACGTGAAATACGCGATCTGAATATCGACGGTATTGTCGTAGCGGAAGATAATAAAAGATATTATCCTTTTGACGATCTTGCTGCTTCTGTGCTTGGCATTGTTGGTTATGATGGCGGATTAACCGGTGTAGAACAACGCTATAACGATAAGCTGCAAGGTATGAATGGAAGTGTCTCCTTCCTATCGGATGCAGCCGGCAGACAAATGCCGAATTCATCCGAAAAATTCAAGCAGCCACAGGATGGTTTAAATTTACAATTGACGATTGACAAATATATTCAGACAATAGTGGAGCGGGAGTTAGACCAAGCGATGGCGCAACTGCAGCCGAATTCCATTATTGCGATTGCGATGAATCCTAAAAATGGTGAGATTCTGGCGATGGCAAGCAAACCGGGATATGAGCCAGGAAACTATGTGGAGTACGCACCAGAGCTGTATAACCGGAATTTGCCGATCTGGAGTACATACGAGCCAGGTTCGACATTCAAGATCATCACGTTAGCTGCAGCGTTGGAAGAAAAGAAAGTTGATTTGAAGAATGACCACTTCTATGACCCAGGTTATGTGGATGTAAGTGGGGCTAAGCTTCGCTGTTGGAAGAGAGGGGGACATGGCAGCGAGACGTTCTTGGAAGTCGTGCAGAACTCTTGTAACCCCGGATTCGTTGCACTAGGACAGCGGTTAGGCAAGGATAAGTTGTTTGAATACATACGTAACTTTGGGTTTGGACAGAAAACCGGTATCGATCTAAGCGGTGAAGCAACGGGAATCTTGTTCAAGCCTTCTCGTGTGGGCCCTGTTGAGTTAGCGACGACAGCCTTTGGTCAAGGGGTTTCTGTGACACCTATTCAGCAAATCGCCGCGGTCTCTGCAGCCATTAATGGTGGAAAGTTATATCAACCACATGTTGCTAAATCCTTAATTCAGCCGGATACAGGGATAACGCTTGAAAATTTTGCCCCAACGATGATCCGTCAGGTCATTTCGGAGGACACCTCCAAGCAAGTAAGAGAAGCCCTGGAGAGCGTTGTTGCGAAAGGGACGGGAGGCAAAGCCTTTATTGATGGGTACCGCGTTGGCGGGAAGACAGGGACAGCACAGAAAGTTATTAATGGAAAGTACTCTGCGAATGAGCATATCGTATCGTTTATTGGGTTCGCTCCAGCTGACGATCCGCAAATCGTCGTGTACACGGCCGTTGATAATCCGCAAGGGATTCAATTCGGGGGCGTGGTCGCTGCGCCGATTGTTCGAAATATTCTGGACGATGCATTACAATATATGGGGGTCCCGAAACGAAAAGATCAAATCGCGCACAATTATAAGCTTGATGAGATTCCCTATGTGACCGTCCCAGATATGAAAGGGATGACGCTCGACGATATTTATGAAGATATGAATTCGAATTTCAATCTAGCAAGAGCCGGATCGGGCAATGTGGTGATTAGCCAAGCGCCTAAGCCGGGAGAGCGGGTTGAGAAAGGTTCAACCATCCGCATTTATATGGGGAATGAACCTGCAGCTTCAAGTGAATGATGGTATTTATGGATTAGACGGAGGGATTAAGACATGCAATTAAAGGAACTCGTATCACGGTTAACGACAGCTCAGCTGGATGGCGAAGAAACCGTTGAAATAACTGGACTACAGACAGATTCTCGAAAGGTGCAGGCAGGGGACTTGTTCATTTGTTTGCCTGGGCATACCGTCGACGGGCATGCTTTTGCAGATAAAGCCGTAACGCAAGGTGCGGTTGCACTTGTAGTGGAGCATAAGCTTGATGTGGCGATTCCGCAGATTCTTGTAAAAGACAGCCGATACGCAATGGCCGTATTCGCAGATTATTTCTACGGGTCTCCAAGCCAACAGATGAGAATGATCGGTGTAACCGGGACGAACGGGAAAACAACGACAACCTATCTGATTGAGCGGATACTAAGTGATGCTGGTTTTCAGCCGGGCATCATCGGCACCATTCAAATGCGGTATGCCGGTTACAAAATCGATATGTCTAGAACAACTCCAGAAGCTTTAGAATTACAGCAATCGCTGCATGCGATGGTTGAAGCAGGCACGGATGCTTGTGTCATGGAGGTATCCTCTCATGCCTTGGAGCAAGGGCGAGTGAAGGGGTGCCGGTTCCGGACTGCGATTTTCACGAATCTAACACAAGATCATTTAGATTATCATAAGACGATGGAAGACTATCGTGCTGCCAAAGGGCTGTTCTTTTCTCGGTTAGGAAATGAATTCCCTATATCCCCAGAACAGCATCAATATTCCGTATTCAATGTGGACGATGCTGCGACGGAATATTTCACAACATTAACCTCAGCAGAGGTCATTACGTACGGGGTTGATCAACCGGCAGATGTCCGCGCGAGTGAAATTCGAATTACTTCGAAAGGGACGCAATTTCATGTGTCTACGTTCCGGGGAAATACGGACATTCAGCTTCAAATGGTAGGGAAGTTTAATGTGTATAATGCCTTGGCTGCGATCGCGGCCGGATTATTAGAGGGGATTTCATTAGAGCAAGTAAAAGCGAGCTTAGAAGCGATTCCTGGCGTTGATGGGCGCGTGGAAGCCGTTGATGCAGGACAATCCTATGCCGTCATTGTAGACTATGCCCACACACCGGATGGCTTGGAGAATGTCTTGAAGACGGTCAAAGAGTTCGCAACAGGACGTGTGCTGACCGTATTCGGATGCGGTGGTGATCGGGATCGGACGAAACGCCCGATTATGGGGCGACTGGCTGCCCAATATTCAGACCATGTGATCGTAACTTCGGATAACCCTCGTACAGAAGATCCGGCGCTTATTCTCGTAGATATTGAGCAAGGGATTATCGATGATACGACGCATACATCTACCTATGAGTTAGAAGTCGATCGCAGAGCGGCAATACAAAAGGCTATTGAAATGGCAAGCCCGCACGATGTAGTATTGATTGCGGGGAAAGGGCATGAAACCTATCAGCTCATTGGACATGAGACCCATGATTTCGATGATCGAAAAGTTGCGAAAGAAGCGATAAGGGGCAATTCACGTGATTAATAAAAAATTAAGTGAGATCGCTGCATTAAGCGGTGGACGATTGTCACATGAACAATACGAAGATGTCATGATACACGGCGTAGAAACCGACACGCGGAAGTTGTCTGGAGGTACGTTATTCGTACCTTTGTCAGGCGAGCGTTTTGATGGTCTCGAATTCGTCGGAGACGCATTGAAGCAAGGGGCGTCTGCGGCATTCTGGCCGGAGAGCCGTGAGCTGCCGGCTATAGAAGGAGCGCTCATTCTAGTCGATGATCCACTCCTAGCTTTGCAGCGTTTGGCAGCGAACTATCTTGAAGAACGTAATGTGCGAGTTGTTGGTATCACGGGCAGTAACGGGAAGACGACAACCAAAGATATGGTTGCCGGGTTGTTGCGTGCGAAATATCAAGTTCATAAGACGAGTGGAAATTACAATAATCATATCGGCCTACCGCTTACGATTCTTCAAATGCCGGAGCAGACCGATATCCTTGTGCTGGAAATGGGTATGAGCGGCCGCGGCGAAATTGAATTATTAGCAGGAATTGCGAAACCGGAAGTGGCCGTCATTACGAATATTGGGGATGCACATATGCTTCAGTTAGGTTCCCGCGAAGAGATCGCGAGAGCGAAGCTTGAAATCGTGAGCGGTCTTCAGGATCACGGTTTGCTTGTCTATAACGGTGATGAGCCGCTGATCGCGCAAGTATTGAACGAAAAAGCAACCATTCAGCCCGCTGATATGAAGCATTATCGGTTTGGCTTTGAACCTACGAATGATGATTACGCCACCGGGATTATGCTGAACGCACGAGGTACGATATTCACGACAACTTCGACAGAAGACGGGAGCTACTTCATTCCGTTACTTGGTCAACACAATGTGTCAAATGCGATGGCCGCGATGGCTGTGGCTAGATATTATGGCGTTGCTGAAGAAGATATCCGCCAGCAATTACGAGACTTGGAAGTTACCGGCATGCGAACAGAAGTCGTTACGGGAGTTACGGGTCTTACGATCATTAATGACGCATATAATGCCAGTCCGACAGCCGTTCGTGCAGCCTTGCAATTATTCGATCAAATGAGTGGCTTCCGGCAAAAAGCGGTGGTCCTTGGCGACATGTTAGAACTTGGACCTGATGAAGTCAATTTGCATCGATCAATTGGGCATGAATTCCGAGAAAAGAAAATAGATTACTTGTATACCTATGGTCCGCTTGCAGCAGAAATTGCAGCAGCTGCGTCGGAACACTTTCTAGCAGGACGTGTACGTGCCTTTGATGACAAAGGACAACTTGCATCCGAGCTATGCAGCATCCTATCTCCTAGAGACATCGTGATGGTGAAAGGTTCCCGCGGCATGAGATTGGAAGAAGTGGTGCGTTCACTCCGTGAAACCGCATTATAGAGGCTGTTCCCATATGGCATTCGTGAAAACAAGTGATTTTAAAATATGTGATTGTGGCAGTGATAGTATTTTAGGAGTGTGACGGTAGTGGACTTTAAATTAGTATTACTTACGATCGGTGTTTCCTTCATATTAGCAGTTATCGTCGGACCTCTATGTATCCCTCTGCTAAGAAGATTGAAATTCGGTCAACAAATTCGTCAGGATGGACCTCAAGGTCATTTGAAAAAAGCAGGAACTCCAACGATGGGCGGAATTATCATTCTGCTGGCCTTTACGTTAAGTTTTTTGAAGTTTTCAGTGATTAATACAGATTTTGCTGTCCTTCTGGTCGCAACCTTAGGATTTGGATTAGTAGGGTTTCTGGACGATTACATTAAAATCGTCTTTAAACGTTCGCTGGGTCTGACAGCGAAGCAGAAGTTATTCGGGCAGTTATTGTTCGCTATTATCGTATGTGCATTACTCATCTCAGATCATCATAGCACGGTGCTTTCGATTCCGGGGACATCCGTGAAGTGGGATCTTGGATGGTTCTACTATGTATTTATCACCTTGATGATGCTCGCCATCAGTAATGCCGTGAACTTTACGGACGGCTTGGATGGGTTATTATCCGGCGTGAGTGCGATTGCTTTTGGAGCATTTGCAGTTATTGCGATGCAGGTTACAGAGCATTCGGCGGCCATCGCGGCAGCGGCTATGATTGGTGCAGTGCTCGGGTTCCTCGTCTTCAATGCGCATCCTGCCAAAGTATTTATGGGAGATTCAGGATCGCTCGGGATTGGCGGAGCCATTGCAGCCGTCGCAATTTTGACGAAAACAGAGCTGTTGTTTATTATAATTGGAGGCGTTTTTGTTATTGAAATGCTTTCTGTTATCCTACAAGTAGGCTCCTTTAAGCTAAGAGGGAAACGCATCTTCAAAATGAGCCCGATTCACCATCACTTTGAATTAAGCGGTTGGTCGGAATGGCGGGTCGTTATTACATTTTGGGTTGTCGGCCTGTTGCTTGCAGGACTTGGACTTATTATCAACAAGGGGTTGTAATACATGAAGTTACCTGAAGCTTACCGAGGCCAAGACGTTGTTGTTCTTGGTCTTGCCAAAAGCGGCTTGCAAGTCGCGAAAGTGTTGTCCCAGTGGGGCGCGAACGTTACAGTAAATGATAAAAAAGAACGTAATCTAAGTCCCGAAGCTGACGAATTAGAAGCTTTGGGCATTTCTGTTATTTGCGGGGGTCATCCGGACGAGCTTATTCATCCTGGTGTGGCTCTTGTTGTCAAAAACCCGGGCATACCTTATTCGGTAAAACCGCTTCAGCAGGCGTTGCAATTAGGCATTGAAATTGTGACGGAAGTGGAAGTCGCTTCCTATATCAGTGACGCACCGATCATCGGGATTACCGGTTCCAATGGGAAAACAACGACCACCACGTGGGTGGGTGAAATATTAGATCGTGCAGGACTGCATCCAATCGTGGCGGGCAATATCGGAACACCGCTGGTTCAAGCGGTAGCAGATGCGACATCGGAGAACCGAATGGTTGTCGAATTAAGCAGCTTTCAGTTGAAAGGCACCCGAGCTTTTCATCCGCATATTGCTTGTCTGTTGAATATTGTGGAGACGCATTTGGACTATCATGGAACGATGGATGATTATGTCGCTTCCAAGGTCAACATATTTGCCAATCAGACGGCAGATGACTTTGCGATTCTGAACATGGACGATGCAGTCTGTCGTTCTTTGGTGGCCCAAATGAAGGCCAAAGTATTGCCGTTCTCCGGCAAGGAGCAGCTGGAGTATGGCGTATATGTAGAGCCTCCTTATCCGAAAGAAGCGGACACTGTCGATACATATGAGGGGATACGCCATGTCGTGTATCGGGATGCGGAAGGGCAAATCCATGAGATTATCGAAGTGGGTCACATTGGCATTCCGGCTCGCTACAATGTAGATAATGCGTTAGCTGCTTCCGCCATTAGCATTGCTGCCGGTGTCGAACCATCCCATCTTCGCACGCCATTATCGAATTTCCGTGGGGTGGAGCATCGTTTAGAATTCGTGGAGTCGAAAAACGGCGTCGTGTACTACAATAACTCCAAGGCAACCAATTCGATTGCAACCATCAAGGCGCTGCAAGCCTTCAAAGACGATATTGTGCTGATTGCAGGCGGATTAGACCGCGGGTCGGATTATCTAGAGCTGCTTCCCGCATTGCAGCACAACGTGAAGGCTGTTGTTGTCATGGGACAGACCAAAGAGAAGATCGCTGGCGTAGCGCAGTCTGCGGGGATAGAGGTGATCAAAACCGTCGATACTGTGGAAGATGCGGCAGCAACGCTGCGTTCTGCAGTGATCCAGGCAGCTCAGCTTGCCCAACCGGGAGACGTCGTTCTATTATCTCCGGCGTGCGCAAGTTGGGACATGTTTGAATCCTATGAACAGCGTGGACGAATTTTTAAAGAGGCCGTGCATAATCTTTAATAGGGGGGCATGTTCAAGCCCTCACATTTCAATGTAAGGGTGTGCCTGCCATGTCAAAAACACGTTCCGCGCCAGACATCTGGCTTATTATTTCGATTCTATCGCTTCTCGGCATCGGAATGGTAATGGTGTACAGTGCGGGGGCTGTCGTAGCCTTTCATGATTACGGCGATTCGTTCTATTTTGTCAAACGTCAATTACTGTTTGCGGTACTAGGTTTAGTTGCGATGTATTTTACGATGAACACCGATTACTGGGTATGGAAAAAGTATGCGAAGTTAGGGTTGATCCTTTGCTTTGCTTTACTGGTCATCGTATTGATTCCTGGAATTGGGGCTGTCCGCGGCGGTGCGCGCAGTTGGCTCGGAATCAGTTCATTTGGTATTCAGCCGTCTGAATTTATGAAGCTAGCAATGATTCTATTCTTATCGAAGCTGCTCGCAGATCGTCAGGCAGAACTCGGATCCTTCGTAAAGGGTCTTGTACCGCCTCTCGGAATTATGGGTCTTGCGTTCGGATTGATTATGCTGCAGCCGGATTTGGGAACAGGTACGGTTATGGTGGGCGCATCTCTGCTTGTTATTTACATATCTGGCGCGAAGGTGCGTCATTTGGCTTCTCTCGGCTTAGTTGGGGTAGCGGGCTTTATAGGGCTCGTTCTAGCCGCTCCGTACCGGCTTGCACGGATCACATCGTTCTTGGATCCTTGGAGCGACCCGTTGGGCGCCGGTTACCAGGCCATTCAATCGCTATATGCGATCGGACCGGGAGGATTTGTAGGTCTTGGGCTTGGGATGAGTCGGCAAAAGTATAGCTACGTTCCTGAACCGCAGACGGATTTCATTTTTTCGATTTTAGCTGAAGAACTTGGGTTTATTGGCGGAATAACCGTTTTAGTCTTATTTTTAATTCTAGTATGGCGCGGCATGCGTGTGGCGATGACGATATCCGATCCCTTTGGCAGCTTTCTAGCCGTAGGAATCGTAGGTATTGTTGCCGTCCAAGTCATTATTAACATCGGGGTGGTTATCGGTCTGATGCCTGTTACAGGTATTACGCTGCCGTTAATCAGCTATGGTGGTTCATCACTGACTTTAATGCTGACCGCTTTTGGTATTTTATTGAATATATCCCGTTACGCGAGGTGAATGTCATGCGAGTTGTACTCAGCGGCGGCGGCACCGGAGGTCATATTTACCCGGCAGTTGCCATTGCTAGACAATGTCAAACAGAGCATCCGGACACACAAATATTATACATTGGTACAACCAAAGGACTGGAGAGCACGCTCATTCCAAAAGAGAACATTCCTTTTGAAGCGATTGAAATTACAGGTTTTCGTCGGAAGCTATCGATGGAAAATGTAAAGACGGTCGTTCGGTTTCTAAAAGGTGTGAGCCGTTCCAAAAAAATATTGAAAGAATTTAAACCCGATGTCGTCATTGGAACGGGGGGATACGTCTGCGGTCCTGTTGTCTATGCTGCATCTAAGCTGGGCATTCCGACGATGATCCATGAGCAGAATGCCATCCCAGGATTAACGAACAATTTCTTAAGTCGTTATGCAGACACGGTTGCGCTAAGTTTCAAAGAGTCTCAGAATCAGTTCAAACAAGCCAAACATGTGTTGTTTACCGGGAATCCGCGTGCGACAGCCGTCTACCATGCTGACCGTAAGAAAGGGTATGCCTCGTTAGGTATCCCTGAAGGCAGTCGCATCGTGCTGATCGTCGGCGGAAGCCGCGGTGCAAAGGCGATTAATGAGGCGATGATGGGGATGGCTTCGCATCTCACGCGTCTTCCAGATGTCTACTTTGTCTATGTGACGGGGGAGAGTTACTACGCGAATACGCTGGAGAAGATTCAACAAACGGTCAATCCGATGCCGAAGCGGCTCCAGATCCTGCCTTATCTTCATAATATGCCGGATGTGCTTGCAGCAACTTCGCTTGTGATTGGACGTTCAGGGGCTTCGTCATTAGCAGAAATGACTTCTCTTGGCATCCCGTCGATTCTGATCCCGTCGCCGAATGTGACGAATAACCACCAGGAAGCTAATGCCCGTTCTCTTGAGCGAGCGAATGCGGCGGAAGTCATTCTAGAGCGGGAGCTCGAGGGTTCGAAGCTATTCGCCCTTGTAGAGAATATTATGAATGATCATGCACGGTGGGATAAGATGTCTGAAGCCGCGAGAACGCTGGGACAGCCGGATTCGGCAGAACGTATCGTGCAAGAAATGATTCGATTAACGGAACAAAATCGATAAAACGACAACTAGAATTAGCACACAGTAGAAGACCCTAGGCGATTGTCACACTCCCCCTCTGTCTGACATAAGATACTCTATAATCGTGGCAGACATCCATGAGGTCCGGCATTCACAAGCCTGATTGGAGTTACATTGACGCCTGAGGTCGCTCTCTTACTGATTTGCACGAAGGAGGTTCATGGTATGCATGATATGCAGCCGTTTATAACAGAATTAAATTCCGCTCAAGTAGGAGACATTCTTATCGATGAACCACTTGCAAAGCATACGACATGGAAAATCGGAGGCCCAGCGGATGTACTCATTGTACCGAGCGGAAAAGAACAACTGGTGATGACGGTCAAGCTGCTGCATAAGCACGGTATTCCTTGGACGACGATCGGCAGGGGTTCGAACTTGCTTGTGTTGGATAAAGGGATTCGCGGCGTGGTCATAAAGTTAGGCAAAGGCCTAAACTATGTAGAGTTTGAGGACACCACGGTCCGTGTTGGGGGAGCCTATTCCTTTGTCACATTAAGTATCAAGGCTGGTAAGGAAGGCCTGACGGGCTTGGAATATGCAGGGGGAATTCCGGGGTCCGTCGGCGGTGCCGTGTACATGAATGCTGGAGCTCACGGATCTGATGTGTCACGCATATTTAAGGAAGCTGAGATTGTACTGGAGACAGGGGAATTGGTGCGGTATTCTGCTTCGGAAATGCAATTCGCTTATCGACATTCCGTTCTACACGAAGTACGCGGCATCGTGCTTGAAGCGACATTCGCGTTAGAACATGGAGATCGTAAAGAAATTGCGGCCGCATTGGCATCATACAAAGATCGTCGATTAAAAACACAACCGCTGCAGTTGCCATGTTGTGGCAGCGTATTTCGGAACCCGCCGAATGATTTTTCTGCAAGGTTAATTCAAGAGGCAGGCTTGAAAGGATATCGCGTTGGTGGTGCTGAAATTTCGACGTTACACGCCAATTTCATTGTAAATACCGGTCAAGCGACAGCTAGAGATGTTCTCACCCTAATTGATGAAATCCAACAGACGATTCAGTCGAAGTATGGCATTTCGTTAGTGCCGGAAGTGTTGGTGGTGGGTGAGCGGTAAACTCGGAGGTGATACATTGGACAAATTGGTGATTGAGGGTGGGAAACCCCTGTCAGGAACCATTCGTATCCATGGAGCGAAAAATGCCGCATTGCCGATTCTTGCAGCAAGCCTTCTGACGCGTGGAAGAATACAGCTTCATAATGTTCCGAAGTTGTTGGACATTCAGGTTATGCTTCAGATCTTAGAGGATATTGGCTGTGAGACGCAGCATATCAATGATGTTGTTGTCGTGGATACGTCGGCGGCGAATTCCTCGCATGTTCCGGAATCCTTGATGAAACAGATGCGCTCTTCGATATTTTTAATGGGTCCGTTGCTTGCTCGGTTTGGAGAAGTGCAGATTTATCAGCCTGGAGGCTGTGCCATTGGTGAACGTAAAATTGATCTGCATTTAGAGGGGTTAATGGCACTAGGTGCCCAAATCCTGCAAACGGATCAACGCATCATTTGCCGTGCAGAACAGCTGACTGGTGCAAATATCCATTTGGATTTCCCAAGCGTTGGCGCGACAGAGAATATTATGATGGCGGCTGTACTTGCTAAAGGGACGACAACAATTACAAATGCGGCAAGAGAACCGGAAATTCAAGATTTGCAGAATTTCTTGAATCAACTCGGCGCTCGAATTCATGGTGCGGGTACCGATACGATTACGATTGACGGTGTTGAGGAGCTGGTTCCATGTGAGTATGAAGTGATTCCAGATCGCATTGTCGCTGGAACCTTCATGATTGCCGCAGCAGCCACAAGAGGCAACGTCACGCTTACGCACGTGAATGCGAACCATCTTACATCTCTCATTCATGTGTTAAGAGGTGTTGGTGTTCAAGTCTCGGTTGATGATGATATAATACATGTGAGCTGCGCGACAAGACCGCATGCCGTTGAGCGAATCGTAACTTCGCCTTATCCGGCATTTCCGACGGATTTACAATCTCAGATTATGGTGCTGCTGTCGCTGTCGGACGGAACTAGTATTATGAAAGAAACTATATTTGAAGGGCGCTTTAAACATGTGGATGAATTAACTCGCATGGGTGCGGATATTCGAATTGACTTAAATTCTGCGTTTATACGAGGTGTGAACCGTCTGCTTGGAGCGAGTGTGGAAGCAACCGATCTGCGCGCAGGTGCCGCACTTGTCATCGCAGGCCTTGCTGCACATGGAAAGACCATTATCGAACAAGTACATCACATTGATCGCGGTTATGATCAGATTGAAATATTATTCTCTCGTTTAGGCGCAACCATTTATCGTCAATCGCCGGTATCCAGGCAGCTGGACTTTGCAAATTAACCCTGCATCCCCTTCCTTGTGAAGGGGATCAAGGCTTTTATAGGTGGTAATGAAATGACTCAACAACTTCCCGTGTTAAAAGAAAAAAAAGTAAAAACCAACACAAGTCGGAAGCTATTATTTATTCTTCTGATCCTTTTTGTCGTGCTGCTTGCGGTTCTATTTTTTCGTTCTTCCATGAGTAAGATTTCAGAGATTCATATAACCGGAAATCAGTTGATACCGAATCAACAGTTGGTGGAGAAGAGCGGGCTGCATATCGGCGACCAATTTTTTGGGACAAGCAAAGGAACCATTCGAGAGCGGCTGCTGGAGAATAAAGCCGTTCAAGATGTGAAGATCGAGTTGAAATTTCCAGGAGTCATTTCCATCTCGGTGCAAGAGTTTTCAACTGTAGCCTATCAAATGTCTCCGACAGACGGTAAAATCACAGGGCTTCTATCCAATGGAACAACCCTGCCCTTGCCGAAGGACCATATCCTTGTGGAGAAGCCTATTCTAACGAATTGGAAAGCAGGGGATGCCCTTCTAGGGAAGTTATGTAAGCAGTTAGGTGAGATACCTGATGAATTGTTGACGGACATCTCGGAAATTATGCCAGACCCATCGAAGTCTTATCCTGATCGTATCAAAATGTACACGCGCTCTCAGTTTGAAGTACTTACGACGATCTCATTAATGAAAGATAAAGTAGAGTATTTAAGCAATGTGATAGAGACGCAGCAACCCGGCCTGATAACGATGCTTACTGCGGACACCTATCGCCCGTTTGACAATACACCATGGGGGACTGATCTAGAAAAAGACACTACTCAATAAATTGAAAAAATGTTAGAATAAAAAAGATAGACTTGTCTTTGATTTCTAATTTTTTTTGGAAACAATTTACCAATAAAAAAATTGTAGAAAAAAGAGGGAAAAAATAAAGTTTGTTGAATAAGTACAGAGTGTCATACAAAATTACTATTATACTTAGGTAGAAATAGGAGGTGCCACAGATTTGAGCAACGGTGACATCATTGTTAGTTTGGACATCGGTACATCCAAAGTTCGAGCTATTATCGGTGAAATGAACAATGGAACCTTTAATATTATTGGAGTTGGATCTGCTGACTCGGAAGGTATTCGAAAAGGAGCAATTGTAGATATTGACCAAACGGTACAGTCGATTCGCAATGCTGTCGATCATGCAGAACGTATGGTTGGCATTCAAATATCGGAAGTTTTTGTCGGAATTTCAGGAAATCATATTGGGTTGCAATCTAGTCATGGCGTCGTCGCTGTTTCGAATGAAGATCGTGAAATCGGTGACGAGGATATTGAACGTGTATTAAAAGCTGCGGAAGTGATCGCACTTCCTCCAGAACGAGAAATTATTGATGTTGTTGCTAAACAGTATGTTGTAGATGGATTGCAAGGAATTCAAGATCCTCGCGGAATGATCGGTGTACGGTTAGAAGTAGAGGCAACTATTATTACAGGTGCTAAGACTGCTATACATAACCTACTTCGCTGCGTTGAAAAAGCAGGGCTGAAAGTAAAAGATTTAGTACTTATGTCGTTAGCCGGGGGCCAATTAGCCCTATCCAAAGACGAGAAGACGATGGGATCGATTCTTGTGGATATTGGAGCAGGCGCAACGACCATTGCTGTCTTCCAAAACGGTTCTATGATTGCGACTTCTACATTACCGATCGGCGGAGAGTTCGTGACGAATGATATTGCGTATGGACTTCGTACGTTGACGGATCAAGCCGAACGAGTGAAATTGAAATTCGGATGCGCCTATGGCCCTGACGCTGCAGCGGATCAAGTATTCAAAGTGATTCGTATTGGAAGCAATGTGGAGAAAGAGTTCTCGCAAGTTGATCTTGCGGCAATTATCGAACCACGTGTACAAGAAATCTTCCAAATGGTACGTCAAGAGATAAAGAGATTAGGGTATAGCGATATGCCTGGCGGTTATATTCTTACAGGTGGCACAGTGTCTATGTCGGGTGTACTTGCCGTTGCCCAAGCAGAGCTTGAAGCAACAGTACGTATAGCGGTTCCTGATTTCATCGGGGTTCGCGATCCAGGCTATACCAGCGGTGTTGGTATTATTCATAATGTTATTCGTACAGTGAGAATGCGTACGGCTACCGTAACGAAGAAAGTTACCAAAAATCCGAAAACTCCGAAGAACGTGGAAGAAAAACCTGGGCTCTTTGATCGAATGAAAAAGTTTTTTGAAGATTTCATATAATCACACTGAATATCGGTAACAAGAGCCAGTCAAGGGCAATGAGGGGGAGATGAAGATTATGTTGGAATTTGATTTTGAATTGGAGTCGTTGGCGCAAATTAAAGTCATCGGTGTCGGTGGCGGCGGTAGTAATGCAGTTAACCGAATGATTGACAATGGCGTTAAGGGTGTAGAATTTATAACTGTAAATACAGATGCTCAAGCGCTTCATTTGGCAAAATCGGAGCATCGTTTACAGATTGGTGATAAATTGACTCGTGGACTTGGCGCAGGTGCAAATCCAGATGTAGGGAAAAAAGCTGCAGAAGAGTCTCGTGAAGCGATTATGAATACATTACGTGGCGCAGATATGGTGTTCGTTACTGCGGGCATGGGTGGCGGTACAGGTACAGGTGCTGCACCGGTCATCGCTGAAATTGCAAGAGAATGCGGCGCTTTGACGGTTGGTGTGGTGACACGTCCGTTCTCGTTCGAAGGCCGCAAACGTTCTACGCACGCGGAACTTGGTATCGAAGCGCTGAAGGAAAAAGTAGATACACTCATTGTCATTCCGAACGATCGCCTATTGGAGATTGTGGATAAGAAGACCCCGATGCTCGAAGCATTCCGTGAGGTAGATAATGTATTGCGTCAAGCGGTACAAGGTATTTCTGACTTGATCAAAGTGCCAGGGTTAATCAACCTTGACTTTGCCGACGTGAAGACGATTATGACGGAACGCGGTTCTGCATTGATGGGGATTGGCGTTGCGAATGGTGAGAACCGTGCGGCTGAAGCTGCGCGCAAAGCGATTATGAGTCCATTGCTAGAGACTTCGATTGAAGGTGCACGCGGTGTGATTATGAATATTACGGGCGGCACGAACTTATCTCTCTATGAAGTTAATGAAGCCGCAGAAATTGTCATTTCAGCATCAGATCCTGAAGTGAATATGATCTTCGGTGCCATCATTGAAGAAGAGATGAAGGATGATATCAAAGTTACGGTCATTGCAACGGGCTTCGAACATAAGAGCATTACAATGCCAGGTCGTAGACCAACGGCAGCAGCTCCTGCGGAGGAAGTACACGAAACCAAATCGGCGGCTAGTAATTTGAGACCGTTCGGGAACCAACCGTCTGGGGATCAACTCGATATTCCTACCTTCTTACGCAACCGTCCTCGCAACAACGATTAATATCATGCCTATGAGATGAAGCTCATTTTACAGTAGATCCTACTGTGAGATGAGCTTTTTTACCATAATAGCGTTTTTCAAAAGTTTCGACGTATCGAAACACTACATTCTGCTTGGCGATAAAAACCACTCATGACGTCTCTCTGGCGTCACCACCAAGAATGAAAATAAATGCGTTCTCACACATTTTGGACGCAATAGAAATCATTTCGTCAAAGATGAGTAATAACAAATCAAATGACGAAGGTAGTACTGGGATTCAATCCTGAATATACTGAGATTCGATCCTGAATAAAAACCCGTCGTATTGCGCCTACGAGAACCGCCATCTGCTTCCTAAGAGAGCGTGTACGCGGCCGCTCAACTTCGAATGGACTTCGATAGAGGTTTTTCTTAATATTCTTTTTTTCTTAATATTCTAGAATTTATAACGTTTCGAGAGATATCCGAAATCAAATTAGGGTGCAGGGAACGGAGTGAACGGAACAAGAAATGAACGCAACGAGAAATGAACGGACACAGGAGACCTTAATGATGCCAAAAGCACACAAAATGCAGAGTGAACGGACACAGCAGCTCTTATCATGCGAAATATAAGCTATATCCTCATGATTCGAATGGAATAAGTGCATCTGTGTCCGCAACAACGGCTAATCTATGAGCATAGCAAACAATAAGGTCTCTCATGTCCGTTATATACAAAGAGCTTATATAATTTGTCAAGATTTCGTATCTAAGACAGCTGAAACTGAAATACCAACCCATCGTTCCTATTCACTAATCCACCGCTCTTATCCACCAACCCATCGTTCCTATCCACTAACGTATAGGTTCACTCAATAAAGGACCGTCGGGTTGTTCCCTGACGGTTTTTCACACTTTACAAATGCAATACAAAAAAATAACTTGCCGCCCCAAATTGAACCAAGGGTAGAGATTTTTTTGTTTCATTCCTCGACAAAAAAAGATACATCCCTTCCGCACGTTTAGACAGACTTTGGATATTGATTTTAATATACTAGTTTCATCCGCTGCCAAGTCTGGTTGGAATATGGCAAGTAGGTGGTGAAGCGACTGGTTGTATATATCGATCTCATATTTTTAATGAACCTACTCATTGATGCTGCACTCTTGTGGACAACGGCATGGATGCGTAAACTAAAGCCCCGAATATGGCGCCTCATCGTAGCGGCGGTGCTGGGAGCCTGTTATGTGGTGATGATGTTCGCGCCTGCATTATCTTTTATGTTCACGTTTCTCATTAAATTCGCGATTTCATTCGTGATGCTCTGGATTGCCTTTGGATTTATCAGCCTACAGAACTACTTACGCAACATGGCAGCATTCTATGTCATAAATTTTGTGGCAGCAGGAGGCATCCTCGGGGCTCACTATCTGTTGCAGAATTCAGGAGATGTGTTGAACGGCATCTGGTTTTCGCATTCCGGAGGGTTTCGGTTTGACTTGAAAGTCGGGTTTTGGCTGGTTGTATTGGGTTTCATCGTCACAGTACTGTTATACAAGACGGTGATACGCAGTCGTGCGAACAAAGAGACAATGACGCAATTTCTTGCACAGGTTCATGTATGGATTGATCAGGAGCAGTCAAGCTGTATTGGATTGATTGATACGGGCAATCAACTTACCGATCCTTTAACAAGAACACCTGTTATCGTCATGGAAGCCAGTCTGTGGCAGCATGTATTGCCTGAAGGCTGGGCACAGCGATTACGAACAATGGAAACCGATCAATTGATTATGGAAATGCAAGAGTCATCGATTCCATGGCAAGATCGGTTGCGAATGGTACCTTTTCGCGGTGTGAATCGCGGTGCTACGCAATGGATGCTAGCTATTAAACCTGATAAAGTGGCCATTACGCATGAAGGAACGACGACGGAATGTACGAAAGTATTGATCGGACTGGATGGCGGCACGTTGTCATCAGACGGCAGCTATCGGGCGATACTGCACCCGACGCTACTTCAACATTAATGTTTAGGAGGAACGGGAATGCTCTTGAAATGGAAATTGATGCTGCAATTGAACTATTATCGGGTTCTTTTTTTGCTAGGGTTGAAAAGCGGGGAGATCTACTATATTGGAGGTAGCGAAGCTCTTCCACCACCTTTGACAAGAGAAGAAGAGGAGTATCTGCTCACGCGGTTGTCATCGGGCGACTCGGCGATTCGTGCGATGTTAATTGAACGTAACTTGCGACTTGTTGTCTATATCGCACGTAAATTTGAGAATACAGGTATTAATATCGAGGATCTTGTATCGATCGGTGCGATAGGGCTGATCAAAGCTGTGAATACGTTTGACCCGGACAAAAAGATCAAACTAGCTACCTATGCATCACGTTGTATTGAAAATGAAATTCTCATGTATTTGCGACGGAACAGCAAGATCCGAACGGAAGTTTCTTTTGACGAACCGCTGAACATTGACTGGGACGGCAATGAGTTGCTGCTATCGGATGTGCTCGGAACGGAGAACGATACGATTTATCGGAACATCGAGGAGCAGGTCGATCGCAAACTTTTACATAAAGCCTTGGATAAGTTATCGGACAGAGAACGCGTCATTATGGAGCTGCGCTTCGGATTAACGGATGGTGAAGAGAAGACGCAGAAAGATGTAGCCGATATGTTGGGGATTTCCCAATCTTATATTTCCAGACTGGAAAAACGGATCATTAAGCGTCTTCGGAAAGAATTTAATAAGATGGTATAATGCAATACCAGCGCGATTTTCCGTCCCATTTGATGGGGGATTATGTCGAATTCAGGTAGATCGAAAGGAATAAAAAAACAGCCCGCGGAGATAATGTACATTAATGTTTCTCCTTGGGAGGTAGTACACGATGACCCGAAACAAAGTCGAGATTTGTGGTGTTGATACCGCAAAACTGCCAGTTCTGACTAACGCGGAAATGCGCGAATTATTCGTCGCCTTACAACAACATAACGAACGAGCAGCAAGAGAGAAATTAGTGAATGGCAACCTGAGGTTGGTGTTAAGTGTCATTCAACGCTTTAATAATCGCGGAGAATTCGTGGACGATCTGTTCCAAGTGGGGTGTATCGGGTTAATGAAGGCCATTGATAACTTTGACTTGGGTCAGAATGTAAAATTTTCCACGTATGCTGTTCCGATGATCATTGGTGAGATCCGCCGGTATTTGCGCGACAATAATCCGATTCGAGTCTCACGTTCGCTTCGCGACATTGCTTATAAAGCGCTGCAAGTACGGGACAGCTTAACGAACAAGAATGCTCGTGAACCGACGATATTCGAAATTTCGGAGGCGCTTAACGTGCCGAAGGAAGATGTCGTGTTTGCGCTAGATGCAATTCAAGATCCGGTATCTTTGTTCGAGCCCATTTATCATGACGGTGGCGACCCGATTTATGTAATGGACCAAATCAGCGATGATAGGAATAAAGATGTCTCATGGATTGAAGAAATCGCACTTCGTGAAGCGATGCGCAAACTGAATGAGCGTGAGAAAATGATCTTATCCATGCGGTTTTTTGAAGGAAAGACGCAAATGGAAGTGGCTGAAGAGATTGGCATATCTCAAGCACAGGTATCTCGCTTAGAGAAATCGGCGATAAATCAAATGCAAAAGCATGTCAAATCTTAAATCGAATGATATCAGCGATCACGACCCTAACGTTAAGACGTTAGGGTCTTTTTACCGCATCTACCCGCGGTCGCTCATCCACGAAAGGCCTCGGTAGAGGTTTTCTCAAAATTCTGGCAAGGCGTCTTGTTTTCTTTTGGACATCAGGACATTTTGCGACTTTTCCACATATATTAGGGTATAGTCATTTGTACCCCAATTTATAAGATTTGTGGTGATGCCAAAATGAAAATATCGGATTTTCAAACGAAGGACGTCATTAATATTGTAGATGGGAAAAAGCTCGGTCAGATATCGGATCTGGAGCTGGATTTACGCCAAGGCCGAATCGATTCTATTGTTGTGCCGAATTATAATAAATTTCTGGGGTTGTTCGGTGGCGGAACAGATCTGGTTATCCCATGGCGTAACATTGTTAAAATAGGTGCGGACGTCGTGCTGGTGAAAATGGAGGAAACCCGTGTCACGCGACAGGAAGAATATGAGTCTCCCTCTAATCGATATGAGTCTCCTTCCAGTCGATATGAGCCGCAGGAACGGCAAGAGCGCGAACGTCGAACGTATCCGAGTTAAATTAATCGGCAGCTTATGGTACACTATGGTTGAGGTGAGCGAGATGGAACCATTCGTACTACATAACAAGCCAACAGAGCCTGCGCTTTTGCTGTTGGAATCCTGGTGTAACCAGATCCCAGGCTTAACGGCAGGCTTCTCTTCTAAAATAGGGGGAATCAGTGCAGGTCCTTACGACTCATTAAATTGTGCGTTTCATGTACAGGATCGTCCTGAAGATGTTATTAAAAATCGCGAAATGATCGCGAATTCTCTACAGATTCCGTTCGAGGCATGGACATGCGCTGAACAAGTTCATAGCAATCACGTCGTTGTTGTGACTGAAGCGCTCCGAGGGAAAGGGCGCTTAACACGGGAGTCGGCCATTCAGGATACAGATGCGCTGATCACGAATATCCCGAATGTCTGGCTAACCTCTTTTTATGCGGACTGTGTGCCGTTGTTTTTTGTTGATCCTGTGCAGCGTGTCATTGGACTTGCGCATGCCGGATGGAAAGGAACGGTAACTGAAATCGCAGCCAAGACCATAGAAGCGATGCAGTCGACGTACCATTCTAATCCTGCGGATATTCGCACGGCGATAGGGCCTTCGATCGGGTCTTGCTGCTATGAAGTCGATGACCATGTCATGAAACATGTGGTGTCTCTTGCAGATACGTTTAACGTAACAGAACACGATGCCCCCATCTATATTGCGAAGTCCAATGGGAAGTATATGCTTGACTTGAAACAATTTAATCGACACATTATGATAAAAGCAGGAATTTTGCCGACAAATATCGAATGTTCTACGTGGTGTACAAGTTGTCATGAGGAGAATTTCTTCTCACATCGACGCGATCAAGGGAAAACGGGTCGTATGATCAGTTGGATCGCATTGGAAAAGGGGTAATGTTCTTATGGCATTGCAAGATCGAATCGAGCTCGTCGAGCAACGGATAACGGATGCATGCACTCGAAGCGGCCGGCAACGAGAAGAAGTTAACATCATTGCCGTAACGAAATATGTATCAACAAAAATGACAGCATCTGTGCTGCAGCATGGATTGAAGCATATTGGTGAGAATCGCTGGCAGAATGCACAAGAAAAGTGGGAAACGCTAGGGTCCCAAGGCGTATGGCACTTTATCGGACACCTTCAGACGAACAAAGTGAAGGACGTCATTGGGAAATTTGCCTATTTCCATTCGTTGGACAGGCTTTCGCTCGCGCAGGAATTGAACAAAAAGGCTGAGTCGCTTCAGACGGATGTTCAATGTTTTGTACAAGTTAACGTATCGGGTGAAGTGTCCAAGTATGGCCTTGCGCCGGAGCAACTCGTTCCCTTCATGAAAGAAATGCAATCGTATCCTCGACTGCGCATCGTTGGGCTGATGACCATGGCGCCGTTTGAATACGAAGCAGAACAGACACGACCGGTCTTTCGCGGATTGCGAACTCTACGGGATGAGCTGAATCAGCAAGCAATCACAGAAGACCCAATTCAGCACCTTTCGATGGGTATGTCCAATGATTTTGAGGTGGCGATTGAAGAGGGAGCGACTTGGATTCGTCTCGGCTCTATTTTGGTAGGGGATAAGGAGGAAGTGTAATGGGTGTTATGAATCGCTTTATGAACTTTCTTGGGCTGCAAGAAGAAGAGGAAGTTGTAGAACGGGAAAAAATAACGCATGAAGAAGAACAAGAATTTGAAACTCCTAGCTTTGAACAACGTAAAAATGTAAAGGCAAGCAATGTGGTTAGCATTCATTCGCAGAAACATAATAAAGTGGTGCTCTATGAGCCGCGCTCTTATGACGAAGCGTCGGAGATCGCAGATCATTTGCGGTCACGTCGTTCCATTGTCGTCAACTTACAGCGGATTCGTAAGGATCAAGCGATGCGAATTATTGATTTTTTAAGTGGGACGGTTTATGCATTGAATGGAAATATCTCGAAGCTTGGAACGAATATTTTTATGTGCACACCGGACTCCGTTGAAATTCAAGGTGCGATCACCGAGATCTTGGCAGAAGACAAAGAATTTTAGTTGAATGAGGTGAATGCATTTTGAGTCAAATTGATTACTATATCCACATGGTGGGACAAATTTATTTATACATGATTATCGTGTATGTACTTCTTTCTTGGGTCCCGAATGCAAGAGAGAGCTTTATCGGAAATATTCTAGCGAAGCTCGTTGAACCCTATCTAACACCATTCCGCAAAATTATTCCGACTATCGGAGGCATGTTGGATATCTCCCCGATCGTTGCGTTGTTTGTATTGCAATTTGTGATTCAAGGGATCATTGCCGTCGTTCATTTTATTATTCCAGGGTGATGTTGGCATGAGCGAAATATACGAACACTTTCATCCGGATGAGAAACCATTTGTAGATCGGGCATGGGAATGGGTGAGGAATAGCGCCGAATATCATGAGGTCAAATTGACGGACTTTCTTGATCCAAGACAAGCTTTTATTGTGCAGACTTTAGTGAATCGTCATCCGGATGTGAATATTCGACTAGATGGAGGGTATCCGGAAGCAGAAAGACGACGTGCACTGATTGCTCCGGATTACCGCCATTTAGAGAGTGAATCCATGGGACTAGCCGTGTTATCCGTGACATCTGGGGATCAGAAGTTTATTGAGTTGGATCACGGAGATTACATGGGTTCGATTCTTGGTTTAGGGATTAAACGGGATAAAGTTGGCGATATTCATGTTCTTCCGACAGGCTGTCATTGCATAGTTCAGGAAGAGATTAGTCATTATATGAATGTACAGTTACGACAAGTTCACCGTATTCAAGTTCAGACCGAAATTCTTCCGATTGAGCAGTTGCAGACGAATGTCTCGAAGTTGGAAGAAATGAACTTAACGGTGGCTTCTTTTCGTCTAGATGGCATTGCAAGCGATGCGTTTCGAATGAGTCGTACCAAAATATTGCTGCCAATTAAGGCAGGCAGATGTCGCGTGAATTGGAAAGTGGAAGAGGATCCGTCGAAACCCCTTAAAGTCGGAGATATTGTTTCCATGCAGGGCTTGGGCCGCTTTAAAGTTCTTGAAATCGATGGAGTAACGAAAAAAGGCAGAAATCGTGTGAAAATCGGTAAATTCGTGTAGATCGATTGCAGGAATTTTAGAGTTCTTGTCGAAATGAATAGGCTATATGAAACAATGTGTGTTGACTTTATAGGAGGTGCAGAGGATGCCGTTAACCCCGTTAGATATACATAATAAAGAGTTTGGCCGCAGACTGCGCGGATATGACGAGGATGAAGTAAATGAGTTCTTAGACCAAGTCATTAAAGATTACGAATCCGTTATTCGTGAGAATAAAGATCTTTCGAACCAAATCTTTAACATGCAAGAGAAACTCGATCACTTCTCGAATATCGAAGAGACGCTGAGCAAGACGATCATCGTAGCCCAAGAAGCAGCAGACGAAGTTAAACATAACGCGAAAAAAGAAGCTCAGTTGATACTTAAAGAAGCCGAAAAGAACGCAGACCGCATTGTTAATGATTCGATCGTGAAATCACGGAAAATTGCCCTTGAAGTCGATGAGTTGAAAAAACAAGCCGCGATTTATCGTGCACGCTTCCGTACATTGGTTGAAGCTCAATTAGATTTGCTGAACCAAGATGGATGGGAAGCGCTGGAGAAACGGAATGAAATGTTAGCTGAACGCGAACGTGAGGCCAAAGAAGTCTACACCGAACGAGTTTAAAGTTGACTTTTACGTGTAAAGAAGATATATTATCTTGTAATATTATTGAATTTCATTGATGGGAAGAGTACATCAGGATCCACGTTCTCCAGAGAGTTGGCGTTTGGTGCAAGCCAATGAACAGGATTTGATGGAAGATCATCCCTGAGAAGCGAAGCAGAACCTTGAGCAACGTGATGTTGGAAGTTGTTGACTAGTAAGCTAAGCCGGTCTTTCCACCGTTAACAGGAACTTGTCTTTGGTGTTAGGAATAGCCCATGACATGACGAAGGTGCCATTCGCAATCATACGATGATGAATCGTAGGTAACGGATGGAACAAGGGTGGTAACGCGAGTGAACCTCGTCCCTTTTTGGGGACGGGGTTTTTTGGTGTTTAAAATCAAGGATTGAGTGGCAACGATGATGGATCATCCGTATAAGAAGGAGTGGTTGAGTAATGCGTAAAATTGATGTCAAAGAGAAAGCTCGTGCACGCGAGCTGCGTGTATTAACCAAATGGAATGAAGAAGAAACATTTAAAAAATCCATTGAGAATCGTGCTGGTAAGCCGAATTTCGTATTCTACGAAGGTCCGCCAACAGCGAACGGTGCACCGCATATTGGTCACGTTCTAGGACGTGTAATCAAAGACTTTATTTGCCGCTACAAAACAATGTCGGGATACCGCGTTGTGCGTAAGGCAGGTTGGGATACACATGGTTTACCAGTAGAGCTTGGCGTTGAGAAGCAGCTTGGTATCTCCGGCAAGCAAGAAATCGAGAAGTACGGCGTGGAAGAATTCGTGAAGAAATGTAAAGCGAGTGTCTTCGAATACGAGAAGCAATGGCGGGAATTAACCGAAGCGATTGCATACTGGACGGATCTCGATCATCCATATGTAACGCTTGAGAACAACTATATCGAAAGTGTATGGAACATTCTCGCGACGATTCATGACAAGGGACTCTTATACCGCGGTCATCGCGTAAGCCCCTATTGTCCTTGTTGTCAGACAACGTTAAGCTCGCATGAAGTAGCTCAAGGTTATGAAGATGTGAAGGACTTGTCTGCAACTGTGAAATTTAGATTGAAAGACAGTGACGAAGCGATTATCGCTTGGACGACAACGCCTTGGACACTGCCAGCAAACGTTGCACTTGCTGTGAATCCAGCAATGGAGTATGTCAAGGTGAAACAAGATGGCGAAGTGATCATCGTCGCGAAAAACTTGGTGGACAAAGCCATCAAAGGTGAATACGAACTTGTATCTACACACCTAGGCTCGGAACTTGTTGGATTGAAATATAACCCTCCATTGCCATACGTGCAAGTTGAGAATGGTCATTTCGTTATTGGAGCTGATTATGTTAGTGATACAAGCGGTACGGGTATCGTTCATATTGCTCCTGCTCACGGGGAAGATGACTATCGCGTAGCACGTCAGAACAACATCAGCATGTTAAGTGTTGTGAATGCAGCGGGTCGGTATACGGATGAAGTAACAGACTTCGCAGGCCGTTTCGTGAAAGACTGTGATGTGGACATCGTGAAGATGTTATCGGAACGCGGCTTGCTTTATTCCAAAGAAAAATATGAGCATAGCTACCCATTCTGCTGGCGTTGTAAATCACCATTGCTCTATTATGCGATGGAAAGTTGGTTCATTCAGACGACAGCGGTGAAAGAACAATTAATAGCGAATAACAACGGCGTGAATTGGTACCCAGGGCACATCCGTGAAGGTCGATTCGGGAAGTTCCTAGAAGATCTTGTGGATTGGAACATCAGCCGAAATCGCTATTGGGGTACGCCATTGAACGTATGGGTATGTAACTCATGCAAAGAGGAGCATGCGCCGCATAGTCACGCCGAATTGCGTGCAAGATCGATTACACCGATTGGTGAAGACTTTGAACTTCATAAGCCTTATGTGGATGAAGTAAAGCTGCATTGCCCTCATTGTGAAGGCGGCGTGATGGAACGTACGTCTGAAGTCATTGACGTGTGGTTTGACAGTGGCTCGATGCCGTTCGCGCAGCAACATTATCCATTTGGCGATGAGAAGCAATTCGAGGCGCAATATCCTGCAGATATGATCTGTGAGGGGATTGACCAAACGCGCGGTTGGTTCTTCAGCTTACTCGCTGTTTCTACACTCTTCAATGGCAAAGCACCTTATAAGGCTGTATTGTCCACAGGACATATCCTGGATGAGAATGGACAGAAGATGTCGAAGAGTAAAGGGAACGTGATCGACCCTTGGGAGATTATTAATGAGTTCGGTACAGACGCATTCCGTTGGGCGTTATTGTCCGATAGTGCACCATGGAACAGCAAACGGTTCTCGAAGCAAATCGTTGCTGAGGCGAAATCGAAAGTGATTGATACCATTGTCAATACGCATGCATTCCTAGCGCTGTACGCGAATATCGATCAATACGATCCGCAAGCCTATCCTGACCGTCCATCGCAGAACAAGTTGGATCGTTGGATTCTCTCGCGTCTGAACAGTTTGATGCAAGTGGTGAGCAAAGGACTCGAAGCTAATGACTTCTTAAATCCTGCCAAAGCCATCGAGACTTTCGTGGATGAATTGAGTAACTGGTACATCCGTCGTTCCCGTGACCGTTTCTGGGGCAGTGAGATGACGGAAGATAAGATTTCTGCTTACCAAACGTTACGCCGCGTGCTCTTTGATCTATCGCTCCTCATTGCGCCTTATGCGCCGATCGTAGCGGAAGAACTCTACGGTAACTTGGGCGGGACGGAAGAGAGCGTTCATCTAGCGGATTATCCTCAAGCCGATGCATCGATGATTGATGCGGCATTGGAGCAAGACATGGAGACGTCTCGTCAAATCGTTGAGCTTGCGCGTAACGTACGGAATGAGACCAGCATCAAGACTCGTCAACCATTATCTGAATTAATCGTATCGATGGATCGGGATTTTGATCTCGCGAGCTACGAAGAAATTATCAAGGATGAGATTAATGTCAAAGACATCCGCATCGAAACCAGCGATAATGAATTTGTAGATTTCACGTTGAAATTGAACTTGAAGGTAGCGGGTAAGAAATATGGCAAGAATGTCGGAACGATCCAAGGACATCTGAAAGGATTAAATCCTCAAGAGACGCGTCAAATCGTGGAACAAGGCCAGCTGTCTTATGTTACAGCCGAAGATGAGTCACTTGACATCACATTGGAAGAACTACTCATCGAAAAACAAGCCAAAGCAGGATTTGCTTCGGCTTCGGGTTACCAGATTACCGTGGCTTTGAATACGGATATTACGCCGGAATTAGAGCAAGAGGGTTGGGTGCGTGAAGTCGTTCGTGCGATCCAGGATACACGGAAGAAGCTTGATCTACCGATTGAGAAACGTGTTAACCTTACATTGCAGGTGGATGATGAATTGAAAGCAGCAATTACGGCATTCGATCATGTTCTACGCGAGAATGTATTAGTCAACGAAGTTCACTTTGGTACAATGAATAACATGGAACAAATTGAGCTTGGTGAAAAGCAAATTGCGATCCATATCGAAAAGTGAATAGCAGCAGTCTTTCATTGCATGTGAAACTTACGTTTCGGGCATAATTGAACTGCAAGCATGAAGCAACCAAACGAGCTCAAGAAGCGATAAGAAGATATTTTTCTGCTAACGCTTGAGCTCGTTTGGTGTTTTTTTAGGGAGTGTGGAAAATGTCACAGATCCAAGATGATAAGAATGAATTAACCCAAATGAACAAAGTTGTCGACCAATTACATCAACAAATCGATACCCTTGCTCACAGCTTGGAAAAAGCGCGTATTGCAGAATATACGGAATTTATGACGAAGCCATGGAGATTGATTTGGATCAATATGTTGGCAGGTACTGCGAAAGGCGTCGGGTTAGCGATCGGATTCTCGGTTTTTGCTGCCATTTTTCTGTCCATCTTACAGTGGCTAAACCTATTGAATTTACCGATTATTGGCGATTATATTGCCGATCTGGTGCGTGTCGTACAACGGCAATTGGAAGGAAAACCTTATTGATCTTCATCGACCACGAGATCAGGCTCCAATAATGGATCTCCTTCTTGTTCAGCGAGGTACTTATGGTATTGCTTGTTCCGAATAACAGATACATTCTTGCCGAAAATATCCGTTGCGACAAAGCTCTCATAAGATTCAACGAACCCGTCAAGTTCTTCCGAAGCTTCGATGGCCATGTCTTCATAATCCTCCACATTGTTGTCTTCGGCCATGGCTGGTGTATTGGAGGAACCCCAGCTTTCAACAATTTGCCAAGCATCCTCACCATCAAAACCATTCTGATCCTCTTGGTCATCCATACTGGTTCGTCCAAAGGGAGGATTTAAAAATTGTTCTTCAATCGGCCGATGGTTGGACACTTCTTGTTCTTTTGAATGTTGGACACAATAAAGGGTGTATGGAATGGCTTGCAGACGAGCGTAAGGAATGGGTTTGCTGCACTCATGACAAATGCCATAATCTCCATGATCCATTTGATCCAAGGCTTCGTTCACACGAGTGAGTAATCGTTCTTCATTCTCTAACAGCGCGATATCCTTGCCACGCTCGAACATTTCGGTTCCTAAATCGGCGGGGTGGTTGTCATTCGTGGACAGCTCTCCTGTTTCATCCCGCATGGAATTAGACAAGCCCATGTGATTGCTTTGTTCAATACGTTGTTCTAAATCCTTTTGCATAGCGATAAGTGATTGCTGAAGCGACTTCAACTGCTTCGAAGATAAATGGGATTCCTGTGACATTGTAAAGACCAGCTCCTTTGCATGCGTTCGTCCCTATATCTGCGATCTAATCTGACTTTAGGTTGCACGAGGGAGGAGGTTTTTAACGCGGTAAATTCTGAGGAGATGGGGAGAGAATGGACGTTTACTTTTATGCTATGCTACAATAACTTAGGGCAATGGGCTTCTGCAGTCGTTGCTGACAGATTAGATCGGGGTGACACGAACAAGTGATTTATTTTCTTATTGGACTCATTGTGATTATTTTGGATCAAGTAACGAAATGGATGATTGCCACAAAATTAATGATCGGTGAAGAAATTAGCGTGATCGGCAACTTCTTCCTCATTACATCGCACCGAAATCGCGGAGCAGCCTTTGGAATACTGCAAGAGCAACGTTGGTTTTTTGTTGTGATTACGATTGTTGTTGTTAGTGCGATTATTTGGTACATGCTGCATATTCGCAAAAGCGCAAGTTGGGTCATCCTTACAGGACTAGGACTTATTTTAGGGGGAGCCATCGGGAACTTCTGGGATCGTGCATTACATGGCGAAGTGGTCGATTTTCTTATGTTTAACTTTGGAAGCTATACCTTCCCGATTTTTAATGTAGCCGATTCGGCCATCTGTGTAGGGGTTGTACTTGTCCTTCTGGATTCCTTATTCATGACGAAAAAAGAAAGTGAACATCACGTACAAAGTGAGGAACAGCAATGAGTGATCAACAAGAAAGAACGGAAACAGACCAGGAGACATTGGAATGGGTCGTTGCCGCTGAATTTCATAAAGAGCGTATTGATAAATACATAACCGAGTCGATGGAAGATCAAATATCTCGGTCACAGATCCAATTGTGGATCCAAGATGGACATGTATTGGTCAATAATCGACTTGTCAAAGCAAATTATAAATTGGCAGAAGGGGATCGCATTGCGCTGACCATACCGGAGCCTTCGAATGTAGATATCGTGCCCGAGGATATTCCGCTAGATATTGCATACGAAGACAGTGATGTGATCGTCATTAACAAACCGCGGGGCATGGTGGTTCATCCGGCGCCAGGTCATACGTCTGGAACCGTAGTCAATGCGTTGATGTACCATTGTAAGGACTTATCCGGGATCAATGGGGAATTACGTCCAGGCATTGTTCATCGCATTGATAAAGACACGTCAGGGCTTCTGATGGCAGCGAAGCATGACAAAGCACATGCCTCACTTGCAGCACAGCTGAAGGATCATTCGGTAACCCGTAAATATATTGCGATCGTACACGGTAATATTGCGCATGACCATGGTACAATCGATGCACCGATCGGACGCGATTCCAATGATCGTAAAATGTATACTGTGACAGAGAAGAATAGTAAACATGCGGTAACACATTTTCTTGTTTTAGAGCGGTTCGGGGATTATACGATGGTGGAATTGAAATTAGAGACGGGCCGGACGCATCAGATCCGTGTTCATATGAAGTTTATTGGACATCCCTTGGTAGGAGATCCGATGTATGGTCGCAGTAAAGGAATGCAAATGAATGGACAAGCGCTGCATGCAGCCATTCTTGGATTCGTGCATCCAATGAATGAATCTTACTTGGAATTCAGCGCTCCGCTGCCAGACGACATAGAGCACCTTCTTGAGCGCTTAAGAACAAGGTAACATGAAAATACAAATGTTCAGATGAAAAATCCATTCCAATCGGAATGGATTTTCTTCATATTAGTCAGTAGTAGATTATAGTATGTATTTATGAACTCGTGCTATTAAAGGAGAGGTAATCATTGACTATTGAACAATATCAAGAAACGTATATTCAGAAGAGCTTCGCGAATCGTATCGGGGGCGAAAATTATGGGAAAGACACAGCCATTTATAAATTCGAAAAAATAAAACGTGCCAAAGCAGCAGCGAAAAAAGCCTTTCCCGATGTAGAGCTGATCGATATGGGTGTTGGCGAGCCAGACGAAATGGCGCATGCAGGAATTTTATCCAAGCTAGCTGAAGAAGCGGCCAAACCTGAGAATCGGGGTTACGCGGATAACGGTATTACGGAATTTAAAGAAGCTGCAGCACGTTACTTAAAAAATGTATTTCAAGTGGACGGCATCCACCCAGAAACAGAGATCGTTCACTCCATTGGATCGAAGCCGGCGCTTGCCATGCTTCCTTCTTGCTTCATTAATCCTGGGGATATCACCATTATGACCGTACCTGGTTACCCCATTCTCGGTACGCATACGAAATACCTTGGCGGTGAAGTATATTCAGTACCGTTACTGAAAGAAAATAACTTCTTGCCGAAGCTCGATGAAATCCCAGAGAACATTCGTCGCCGGGCAAAGCTGCTCTACTTGAACTATCCGAACAATCCAACAGGCGCAAGTGCAACGGTAGAATTTTTCACGGAAGTTGTAGCATGGGCGAAGCAGAATGACGTCATTGTCGTGCATGATGCTCCATATGCTGCATTAACGTATGACGGATTGAAGCCGCTGAGCTTCCTATCCGTGCCAGGTGCGAAGGATGTAGGTGTGGAATTGCATTCCTTATCGAAGTCCTACAACATGACAGGATGGCGTATAGGTTTTGTTGCCGGGAACCCATTGATTGTCAAAGCATTCAGTGATGTGAAAGACAACAACGATTCCGGACAATTCATTGCGATTCAAAAAGCAGCGGCCTACGGCCTTGATAACCCGCAAATAACCGAAGAGATCGCAGCTAAATATTCACGTCGCCACGATATGCTCGTTGGGGCATTGAATGAAATCGGATTTACAGCTTCCAAACCGAAAGGTTCCTTCTTCTTGTACGTTGAAATGCCGAAAGGGATTAAAGGGGGACAACGGTTCGAGACGGCAGAAGATTTCTCGCAGTATTTGATTCGTGAAAAATTAATCTCTACAGTACCTTGGGATGACGCAGGCCACTTCGTTCGTTTCTCAGTGACATTCATTGCGAACGGTGTGGAAGAGGAGAAACGTGTCATTGAAGAAATTAAAAGCCGGTTAACAGATGTCGAATTTGAATTCTAATTCGATCTTTGGGTTGACAGCTGGAACATAAAGTGGGATAATCCTTTTAAATGAATAGCACCTTTAATTCAGTCCCGTGAGGCTGGCAAGGTAAACGTTTGAGAAGGATGATCCCGTGGATTATCTGTGTTGTTCTGCGCGAACAACCAGATGCCAATAACGGACCCTTCTATATGTGAACGACTAACGACAACTCCTTGCTTTCGGGCAAGGAGTTTTTTGTTTGGGTGCTAGTAATGAAGGAGGCAGCAGAATGACGTATGTAGAGCACTTGGTCATTATGGACGAAACCGCTGTTCGAAGAGCATTAACTCGGATCGCCCACGAAATTCTGGAGAAGAACAAAGGGATTGAAAACTGCGTACTGGTGGGAATACGAACTCGCGGCGTGTTCTTGGCAAGACGGATTGCGGAACGCATCAGTGAGATCGAAGGGACGACCATTTCGATTGGAGAATTGGATGTTACTTCTTATCGCGATGACCTCTTGAACGAACATGGAGAGTCGAATAAAAAGCCAAGTGAGTCGAAGTTCCAAGAGCCACCGCAAGTGTTCCCGATTCATAACAAAAAAATCATTTTGTTCGATGATGTACTGTATACGGGTCGAACGATTCGCGCGGCAATGGATGCCATCATGGATAAAGGCAGACCGCAATCGATACAGCTTGCCGTACTTGCAGATCGCGGACATCGCGAATTGCCGATACGAGCAGATTATGTAGGGAAAAATGTACCAACGTCACGCGTCGAGGAAATCAGCGTGTCGTTACAAGAATACGATGGCTTGGATCAAGTATCGATTTTACAACATAGGGGGTCATTCGAATGACATTGACATTAGCGAGCATTAAAGAACGTAGTTTGTTGGGATTGTACGATTTGAGCAAGAACGAGATCGAATCGATTCTAGATCGGGCGGCCTACTGGGAAGCTCAGCCTACCAAACTCACCCCTGTGTTGAAAGAAAGCTTTATAGCCAACATGTTTTTTGAAAATAGCACACGCACAAGATTTTCCTTCGAGATGGCTGAGAAACGCTTAGGCGCACAAGTGCTGAATTTCGCAGCAGCAGCATCCAGCATGGAGAAGGGTGAATCCATTTATGATACGGTTCGGACCTTGGAGTCCATGGGAATCGACGCAGGCGTTATTCGCTTGAAGCCCATCGGCGTACTGCCGCAATTAGCCGCGAAACTGAATATTCCTCTCATTAATGCAGGGGACGGTAACAACGAACATCCTACACAAGCATTGCTTGACCTCTACACGATGCGCAAACAATTCGGCAGCCTCCAAGGCTTGCATGTTGCGATCATCGGCGACATACAACACAGCCGCGTAGCTCGCTCGAATCTATGGGCTCTTCAAAAATTCGGTGCAAAAGTAAGCTTCTGCGCACCAGAAACAATGCAAGCACCTGAGCTTGCAGCACATGCCTCCTATATTTCCATGGAAGAAGCTTTACAAGCCGATGTCGTGATGATGCTTCGCGTACAGCTTGAGCGTCATACAAATCGGTTAATGAAATTCGCAGATGACTATCGTGAACAATACGGATTAACGGTGGAACGTGCAGGGCAGATGAAGAAACACGCCATTATTATGCACCCAGCACCTGTAAATAGAAATGTTGAAATTGATGATGAACTTGTGGAATGCGAATCTTCCCGTATCTTCCCGCAAATGTCCAACGGTGTACCGGTTCGGATGGCGGTTTTGGAAAGAGCGTTAAAATAGAACCTGAAGGGATGGAATGACAAATGGGATTAATCATTAAGAATGCGAGCGTATTGAACGCAGCTGGAGAACTTGAATTAAAAACAATTACGATCGAAGATAACCGGATTACCGGTATTATAGATGCAAAAAGTACTGTAGAGAGCAACGCTGAAGTGATTGATGCTGAGGGCAAATTAGTCGCTCCAGGATTCATTGATATGCATGTTCATTTAAGAGAACCAGGCTTCGAACATAAAGAAACAATTGCAACAGGCACACAATCCGCTGCGAAAGGCGGCTTTACAACGATCGCATGTATGCCGAACACACGCCCTGTCATCGATACGGCGGATACGGTGAAGCTCGTGTTAGATAAAGCGGAGTCAGAAGGAATTGTCCGAGTGCTTCCTTATGCAGCCATTACGAAAAATGAATTGGGCCGTGAATTAACGGACTTTGCTTCATTAAAAGAAGCGGGTGCGATCGGGTTTACCGACGACGGGGTAGGCGTTCAGAATGCGCAAATGATGAAAGATGCGATGACATTAGCGGCTTCCATGGATATGCCGGTGATCGCGCACTGTGAAGATGAGTCCCTTGTCGTAGGCGCGGCTGTGAACGAAGGAACATTCGCAACGAAACACGGACTGAAAGGGATTCCGAATGAATCCGAAGCGATCCATGTTGGACGCGATGTGCTTTTAGCGGAAGCAACGGGCGTTCATTATCATGTCTGCCACGTCAGCACAGAGCAATCCATCCGATTAATTCGTCAAGCGAAGCAATTCGGCGTGAAAGTGACGGCAGAGGTATGCCCACATCACCTTTTACTCTCGGAAGAAGATATTCCTGGATTGGATGCGAATTGGAAAATGAACCCTCCGCTTCGTTCTCCGCGTGATGTACAAGCTTGTATCGAAGCGCTGGAAGACGGAACGATTGATATCGTGGTAACAGACCATGCACCGCATAGTGCGGAAGAAAAAGCGCGCGGCATGCAGCTTGCTCCATTCGGCATCGTAGGATTCGAGACAGCATTCCCGCTGCTTTATACGAAATTCGTTGCAACAGGCAAATGGACATTAGATTTCTTAGTGAAACGTATGACATCGGATCCAGCTCGTGTGTTCGGCCTTGAGCAAGGGAAATTGGAAGTGGGTGCGCTTGCGGATCTCACGATCGTAGATCTTGAGACAGAACAAGCTGTAAATCCAGAAACCTTCCTTTCGAAGGGGCGCAATACGCCATTTACAGATTGGAATTTAAAAGGTTGGCCAACAGCAACGATCGTGAACGGGCAGCTCGTATGGTCCGCAAAATAATTAATTAAAAATTAAGCTCGGATGTAGCTATGCATAAGTATGCAGTATAAGGTATAATTATCATGTTAGGTTTTATTTTACTCGAGGGATGTGAATCGAATGCAAGCAAGATTATTGTTAGAAGACGGCACATTATTTACAGGCAAGGCATTTGGTGCTGAAGGTCAGTCGACTGGTGAAGTCGTATTTAATACAGGGATTACAGGGTACCAAGAGGTTATTTCGGATCCATCCTACTGCGGTCAAATCGTAACGATGACGCATCCGTTAATCGGTAACTACGGAATTACGCGCGATGACTTTGAAGCGATTCGCCCATATATTCATGGATTTGTCGTGCGCCGCCATGAACCTGTACCTAGTAACTGGCGCGCTGAATATACATTAGATTCCTTGTTGAAAGAGTACGGCATTGTCGGTATCAGCGAAATTGATACACGGATGCTCACTCGTATCCTTCGTAACCACGGAACGATGAAAGGGATTCTTACGACAGGCTCCATGCCGGTTGAAGAATTGAAAGAAATGCTCGGGATGTCGGAATTAATGCGTGATCAAGTGGCACGTACGTCAACGCCAACTTCCTACAGCAGCCCTGGAGACGGTGAGCGGATCGTATTGATCGACTACGGTGCAAAGAGCGGGATTGTGCGTGAATTGACCAAACGCGGATGCGACGTCGTCGTTGTCCCTCATGATACAACGGCAGAAGAGATTCGCCGCTTGAAACCAGACGGCATTCAATTGTCCAACGGCCCTGGGGACCCGAAAGATGTACCGCATGCCGTTGCTACGTTGAAAGAATTGATTGGTGAGTATCCTATCTTCGGAATCTGTCTAGGACATCAATTGTTCGCTCTAGCTAGTGGGGCAGATACAACGCGCTTGAAGTTCGGACATCGCGGCGGTAACCATCCGGTAAAAGAACTTGCAACAAACCGTTGCTTCATTACTTCCCAGAACCATGGATATACGGTACTTGAGGATTCCATCAAAGGAACAGATTTAGAAGTAACGCACATCAATAACAATGATAAATCGATCGAAGGTTTGAAACATAAGAAATATCCTGTGTTCACCGTGCAATATCACCCAGAAGCAGCACCAGGACCTTATGATAATAGCTATCTTTTCGATCAGTTCTTAGATATGATTCGTGAACATAAGCTGGCACATCCCAAAGCGCCTCGTCAAGCTGAGATCGTAGCCGCAGCCATGAAAGGAGATCTATAATATGCCTAAAAATACTGAACTTAAGAAGATTCTCGTCATCGGTTCCGGTCCGATCGTGATCGGGCAAGCCGCAGAGTTCGACTATGCGGGAACGCAAGCTTGTCAAGCATTGAAAGAAGAAGGGTTGGAGGTTGTGTTGATTAACAGCAACCCTGCAACCATCATGACAGATACGAACATGGCTGATAAAGTATATATCGAGCCGATTACATTGGAATTCGTGACACAAATTATCCGTCAAGAGCGTCCAGATGGATTGCTTCCAACACTTGGAGGCCAGACAGGTCTAAACATGGCGGTTGAACTTGCAAAAGCGGGTGTACTAGAACGTGAGAACGTGAAATTGCTAGGTACACAGCTTATGGCGATCGAAAAAGCGGAAGATCGTGATTTGTTCCGCGACTTGATGCGTGAATTGGAGCAGCCGGTTCCTGATAGTACCATCGTAACAACCGTTCAAGAAGCTGTAGATTTCGCAAAAGAAATCGGTTATCCAATCATCGTTCGCCCTGCTTATACGCTAGGTGGTACAGGCGGCGGGATTTGTGCGAACGAAGAAGAGTTGCTAGAAACGGTAGCATCCGGTATTCGTTACAGCCCAATCAGCCAATGTCTGATTGAGAAGAGCATCGCAGGAATGAAAGAAGTTGAGTACGAGGTTATGCGCGATGCGAACGATAACTGTATCGTCGTGTGTAACATGGAGAACTTTGACCCGGTAGGCGTACATACAGGCGACAGTATTGTCGTAGCGCCAAGCCAAACGTTGTCAGACCGCGAATATCAAATGCTTCGTTCTGCTTCGCTCAAAATCATTCGCGCCCTGAACATTGAAGGCGGATGTAACGTGCAGTTCGCGCTTGATCCACATAGCTTCCAATACTATGTCATTGAAGTAAACCCGCGCGTTAGCCGCTCTTCGGCGCTTGCTTCCAAAGCAACGGGTTATCCGATTGCGAAGATGGCAGCCAAAATCGCAGTAGGCTATACGCTGGATGAAATCGTGAACCCTGTAACAGGACAGACGTATGCATGCTTCGAGCCAACCCTGGATTATATCGTTACGAAAATTCCACGTTGGCCGTTCGATAAATTTATCTCTGCCAACCGTAAGCTTGGCACACAAATGAAGGCGACAGGCGAAGTTATGGCGATTGGCCGGACATTCGAAGAGTCGATTCATAAAGCGGTTCGTTCTTTGGAAATCGGTGTGAACCGAATTTATCTGAAGGATGCTGAGACGCTTGATGAAGCAACGTTGAATCTACGGTTGGAGAAACCAGATGATGAGCGTATGTTCTTAGTGGCAGAAGCTTTCCGTAGAGGATATTCTTTGCAGAAAATTCAAGATCTTACGAAAATTGACTGGTGGTTCCTCGATAAAATCGAAGGTCTCGTGAAATTCGAGCAAGAGCTTCAACAAGAGACGAACCTAAGTTATGAAACACTCTACGAAGCGAAACGTAAAGGATTTACAGACCGCTCCATCGCCGAAATTCGCCATGCAGCGAATCCCGATGCAGCATTCACGCAGGAAGCTGACGTACGTGACTTCCGCTTAGAGCACGGATTGAAGCCGGTATATAAAATGGTTGATACCTGTGCGGCAGAGTTCGAAGCCGTAACACCTTACTACTACTCTACGTACGAGACTGAGAACGAAGTGATTGAATCGCCAAAAGAGAAGATCGTCGTGCTGGGATCGGGTCCAATCCGGATCGGTCAAGGGATTGAATTCGACTATTCTACAGTACATGCGGTATGGGCAATTCAGAAAGCTGGTTATGAAGCGGTTATCATCAATAATAACCCTGAAACGGTATCGACGGATTTCAATACTTCCGATAGATTGTACTTCGAGCCATTGTTCTTTGAAGATGTTATGAACGTGATCGAGCAAGAGAAACCTGTAGGCGTAATCGTTCAATTCGGTGGACAAACGGCGATTAACTTAGCGGCGCCGCTCTCCAAAGCAGGTGTACGCATTCTCGGAACGAGCTTAGAGAGCATCGATGAAGCGGAAAATCGGAAGAAATTCGAAGCGCTTCTATCCCGATTAGACATCGCACAACCTAAAGGCAGCACGGTAACTTCCGTAGATGAAGCGGTTGGCACAGCACAAGGTCTGGGGTATCCTGTACTTGTTCGTCCTTCGTATGTCCTCGGCGGACGCGCGATGGAAATCGTGTATTCGGATGAAGAATTGCTAAATTACATGGAACAAGCCGTGAAGATTAACCCAGATCATCCGGTATTGATTGACCGTTATATGCTTGGTAAAGAAGTAGAAGTGGATGCGATCTGTGATGGTGAGACTGTATTGATCCCAGGGATCATGGAACATATCGAACGCGCAGGGGTTCACTCCGGCGACTCGATCGCGGTATATCCTCCACAACACTTGGCTGAGCATTTGAAACAACAAGTTGTAGATATTACGATCCGTATCGCCAAAGAATTGAAAACGATCGGGTTGGTGAACATCCAGTTCGTTATCTTTAAGGATCAAGTGTATGTAATCGAGGTCAACCCTCGCTCATCCCGTACAGTACCGTTCTTAAGTAAAGTAACGAGTATTCCAATGGCGAACTTGGCTACCAAAGCGATCTTAGGTACAAAGCTTGCGGATCTTGGCTACCAAGACGGACTATGGCCAGAAGATGAGTATGTATCGGTAAAAGTGCCGGTATTCTCCTTTGCGAAATTGCGTCGCGTAGAACCGACATTAGGACCTGAAATGAAATCAACAGGCGAAGTCATGGGCCGCGATTTAAGCTATGCCAAAGCCTTGTATAAAGGTCTTGTCGGATCGGGCATGCGTATTCCGCCAACGGGCGCGATTATTGCAACGGTAGCAGACAAAGATAAAGATGAAGCAGTTGAAATTCTTCGCGGCTTCTATAACATGGGTTACAAAATCATTGCGACAGGCGGTACGGCACAAGCTCTTACGGATGCCGGCATGATTGTAATGACTGTGAACAAATTGAGTGAAGGAACGCCGAACATTCTAGATATGATCCGCAATGGGCAGGCGCACTTTGTAGTCAATACGTTAACAAAAGGCAAAACCCCTGAACGTGACGGATTTAGAATTCGCCGTGAAGCGGTAGAGAACGGTGTTGTATGTATGACATCTTTGGATACGGTAAGTGCACTGCTAGGGATGCTTGAAGCTATTAACTTCTCTACACGCAGTATGCCGGCTTTCCATCAGCAATAAGCCATCATTTATCGAATTATCTAAAAACAAGGAGGCAACCGTAAACGATGAGTCACCGAGATGAAGTAGCAGGTCGCATTATGGTCGCGCTCGATTATCCGAATGTGGACCAAGCGCGTGAGCTATTACAACAATTACAGGGGATTCCTTGTTATATGAAAGTGGGCATGCAGCTTTATTATGCTGAAGGCCCAGCCTTTGTACGTGAGTTGAAAGAGCTTGGATATAAAGTATTCTTAGATTTGAAATTGCATGATATTCCGAATACCGTGAAAAGCGGAGCGAACAGCATTACGAAGCTTGGCGTGGACATGATTAATGTTCACGCAGCAGGCGGCGTAGAGATGATGGCAGCAGCGATGAAGGGTGTAGAGGAAGCTCTGCAAGAAAACCCCGCATTGGACAAGCCTATCGTCATCGCTGTTACGCAGCTTACTAGCACGAGCCAGCAGATGCTGAATGAAGAAATCGGTATTCCGGGTGCTGTAGCAGACGCAGTTGTGCATTATGCGAAGCTAACGAAGCAAGCCGGTCTTGACGGTGTCGTAGCATCGCCACTTGAGGTCGAAATGATCAAAGCCGCGTGCGGAAATGAATTCAAGACGATTACGCCGGGAATTCGCCCAGCGGGCAGCGCGAAGGGTGACCAGACGCGCGTCATGACACCGAAGCAAGCATTGACAGAGGGGACAGATTTCATCGTCATTGGTCGACCGATTACGACGGCTGCGAATCCAAGAGAAGCAATCGAGAACATTATTGAGGAGCTGATTTGAACGTGATTACTTTAGAACAAATTCCTGCACAAATTGCGAAGCAACTACTGACCATTGAGGCGGTGGCATTGCGGCCAAATCAGCCATTCACTTGGACTTCAGGCATTAAATCGCCGATCTATTGCGATAACCGCTTAACGATGTCTTTTCCCGAAATCCGCGATCTGATTGCAGAAGGATTCGCAACGATTATTCGTGCGCAGTATCCTGATGCAGAAGTGATTGCTGGAACAGCGACGGCGGGTATTCCCCATGCAGCTTGGGTAGCACAAAAGTTAAACTTGCCGATGGCATATATTCGCGACAAAGCCAAAGGTCATGGGAAAGAAAACTTGATCGAAGGGATTATCAAGCCAGGACAAAAAGTAGTCGTGATCGAAGATTTGATCTCTACAGGGGGCAGCTCGTTAAAAGCAGCTGTCGCTGTGAAAGAAGCAGGAGCAACACCTTTAGCGGTTCTTGCAATCTTCAGCTATCAATTGGACAAAGCGACAACGGCATTCGCGGAAGCGGGTATCCCGCTGCAAACATTATCGAACTATACGGCGTTGATGGAAGTAGCCGTAGAACTTGGTTATGTTCAACCAGAAGACCTTGCGACGTTGAAAGCATGGCGTGAAGACCCGACAACATTCGGCAAATAAGACTGTACAAATGAATAGACATAAGGAATTGAAGCCAGATGACTATGTTTCATAGTTGTTTGGCTTTTTTTGCAGAGTAAAAATATGGACAAACTATTAAATTATTGTATTTATTTGCTAAAATTCGTTAAAGGCTTGTAACTTTTTGAAATCTCATATCGTTTATAATTCTAGAAGTCATACTGAAATATTCCAGCCTTGGAAAAACATATTCGGAGGGAGAGCGAAGAATAACATGGCTTGGTTCCGAAAGCGTTCTGATCTACCACAGGATCCATCAACAGACGAAGAACCGGATTACATAGAACAAGTAGCAGAACAAGAACTAGTAGCAGAACCAGAACCAGAACCAGAACCCGAACAAGAAGAACGGCTTGAAGAAGAAGTGCCTGCTAGAGAGCTAGATGCAGGTCCGATTCTAGTCGTTAACCAAGTAGAACGGTTTTTTCCAGTAGGGAACGAGCAATTGCATGTGCTTAAAGGTATCCAAATGGAAGTACAACCGGGTCAGCTCGTCATGTTGCGAGGAAGGTCAGGTTCAGGGAAAACAACGTTGTTGAACATTCTTGGCGGTCTAGATCAGCCGTCATCCGGCGAAGTATATTTTCGCGGGAATCCATTCCATACGTGGGATGATGATAAGCGGACGCTCGCGCGTCGCATGGATATTGGTTTTATTTTTCAGGCTTTTGCGTTAATGCCGTTATTGTCTGCTTGGGAGAACGTAGAGTTGTCCTTGCGGATGGCAAATGTACCGAAAGCGCAGTGGAAAAGCCGAGTTGAACATTGTTTAGAGTTGGTGGGGTTAGCGAAACGGATGCATCACCGTCCATTTGAGCTGTCCGGAGGGGAGCAGCAGCGGGTTGCGATTGCCAAAGCGATTGCACATCGGCCGCGGTTGCTGCTAGCGGATGAGCCGACGGCGGAGCTAGACTCCCAAATGGGAGCGCAAGTCATGGCCGTATTTAAAAATATTATTCGAACAGAGCAAGTGTCGATCTGTATGACGACACACGATCCTACAATTTTGGAGGTTGCGGACCATGTCTATGAAATGGTTGACGGAAAATTCGTCTAAATCCGGAAGGAGGCTGCGTCAAGTTTTAGCGGTGTCATTATGCGGAGCTTTAATTTTTACATCGGGGTGTTCTTTACTTCCTAAAGAAGATACGGAGGAAGTGCTTCCAACAATCACACCGCCTAAAGTTTCTCAAAAGCCGGAGTATGAAGTAACACGGGGGCCGATCGAGTCGAAGATTGTCGCTAGCGGTAAATTAATGTCACAGCAAGAAGAGACATTATTCTTCACTGCAGATGGAAAACGGATTAAGAACGTTCTTGTGAAGAATGGCGATAAAGTAACGAAAGGGCAAGTTCTTGCGGTTCTCGATATGGAAGATATGCAGAAGGATTTGCGGAAGAAGAAACTGGCCTTTCGTAAAGACGAAATTTCGATGAAAGAAACGCTGCGTCAGAAGGATCAGATGGATCCCGTCGAGTTCGAAGAAGCTTCCATTGTCTTTGAAGAGAGTCGACAAGGGATAACGGATTTAGAGAATGATATCGCAAAAGGTACGATGGTTGCTCCGTTCAACGGGACGATTGTGATGTTAAATGCGGAGAAGGGCTCGGTTGCCAAAGCTTACGAGCCGCTGATGATCGTTGCGGATACAGCTCGCTTGGCGATTACAGCATCCGTAACGAAGGATGATCTGAAGAAGATAGCCGTCGGTATGGAAGTGAATGTGGACATCAATACCGTTGGTAAAACGTTAAAAGGGAAAGTGAAGCAGCTTCCTTATAGTACGGATGAGAATGGCAATGGGAATGGCGGTAATGGCGGTGCTCAGAAACCAGAGAAGCTGGAAGATTACATGCTGGTTCAACTGGATAACATGCCGAAAGGCCTGAATCGGGGTACGCCGCTAAGCGTCGAAGTAATTACGCTTCGCCGAGATAACGTGGTGCTTATTCCTCAGTCGGCATTGCGTTCCATTGGTTCGCGCAGTTATGTGCAGGTTGTTGATGAGAAAGGCAAGCGGGAAGTGGACGTTGAGGTGGGCCAGCAAACACCTACCGAAATTGAAATTGTGAAAGGCCTAGAACCAGGACAGAAAGTAGTGGGTCGCTAATGGGTATTCCTTTGTTACGATTCTTGTTCCGCAAGATGTGGAACACCCGTTGGATGACATTAAGTACGCTGTTGGGATTAATCGTTGCGGTTTCTTTTACCGTGAGTATTCCAATGTATTCAGACGGTTCACTCAAGCGGGTTGTGGCGAAGTCGCTGCAAGAGAAGAGCGACGGCATGCCGGCAGGCTCTTTATTACTTCGATACCAGGCTCCGGGCGGAACGAAGACGGATGTAGCTTCACTGCAATCTGTGGATCAATTTATTCGTGAGCAAGTTCCACAAGAGATTGGATTTCCGCATGATGTCTATGTCAGCAACAAAGGGATACGCGCTGCGGAAATTACACCTACAGCTTCCACAAATGTGGATACCAGTCGGGTGCGGACCATGTCTCTCGGCGCATTATCGGGTTTAGCCGATAAAACGGAGATCGGGCTTGGGAAGATGTATTCGGATTCCCATGACGGGGGTGTCATCGAAGCGGTCCTGCTCGATGAAGCTTTGTACCGCAATGATCTTCATATTGGAGACGTGTTCGAATATCCGGTGTACAGTGGTCTAGACCTCGTCCTGAAAGTAAAGATCGTCGGAACGGTCAAAGCCAAAAATGATACCGATCCCTATTGGTATCAAGGTCAAGATAGCATGATGAACACGTTCTATATTAGTGAAAAAGTGTTCAATGATTATATTCTCAAAGAATCCAAAGTGCCTTTAAATCAAGCAAGCTGGTATTATGCGTTTGATCTACGAGAGATTAAGACGAGTCAATTGACACCGCTTGGCCGGACACTGGATCGGTTGAAAATCGAGCTGTACCAGCATCTCAAAGATACAAAGATAGAAATGTCATTTGCAGACGTACTCGATGAATTCAAAGTACAGAGCGTGCAATTGCAGACGCTTCTATTTACATTAGCGGCACCGATGATCGCGATGGTATTCTATTTCATTGCCATGAATGCGAGACAGGCGCTAGACAAGCAGCGAAGCGATATTGCCGTCCTTCGAAGCCGCGGCGCTGGCACGAGGCAGATCACAATGATGTATTTGATCGAAGGGATCTTCCTAGGTGCGATCGCGTTATTGATCGGTCCTGTGGTCGGATGGTTCATGGCCAAAAGTATCGGATCCGCGAATGGATTCCTCACCTTTGTAGATCGTCAATCGATTCCGGTGAGCTTTAACTCACAAGCCATTCTATATGGTTCCATCGCAGTTGTTATTGCGATTATTGCTAGTATTATTCCTGCAGTGGTATTTGCTCGTGCATCTATCGTAAGTTACAAGCAAAAGCTCGCACGATCGGATCAGAAGCCGTTCTGGCAAAAGTGGTATTTGGATATTGTATTGCTTGGGCTATCCGGTTATGGATATTACATGTTCAATGAAAGACAATTGTTAACGTTCCAGACGGGGATGACGACGGACCAGCTTCAAGTCAATCCGTTCTTATTTTTCGTCCCAGCGCTATCGATCTTTGCGCTTGGTTTATTCTTTTTGAGATTGTTCCCATGGATTCTGCGTTTTGTTAGTTGGATCGCGAAGAAAATGCTGCCGGTCCCACTGTATCTCACGCTTACGCAGTTGTCCCGTTCGGCGACCTCCTATTATCCGTTAATGATTCTATTGATCTTAACCCTCGGATTAGGTGTGTATAATGCCTCTGCTGCGCGTACGATAGATACGAACTCGACAGAGCGCACGCTGTACAAATACGGCGCGGATGTCATCATGAAGGCCGTGTGGGAAGGTAATGCCGACGTGAGCGAGAATCAGAATAACGGCGGAGGCAATAATGGCGGTCCACCTGGAGGCGGGGGAGCTGGCGGTCAAGGTCAGAAACCAACCAAAATGATTTATAATAACGAGCCTCCGTTTGAGATCTTTAAGCATCTGAAGGGTGTCGAAGCTGCAACGCGGGTCTTGGAGACAAAAGGCAGTGTGAGCGTGTCTGGCACGTCGATTGGTCAAGGGAATGTGGTAGGTATCGACAACCTTGATTTTTCCAAGGTAGCTTGGTTCCGTAATGATCTATTTCCGGTGCATCCGTTCAATTATTTGAATCTACTAGGTACTTACGAGAATGCCGTGATCATTCCTACCAATGTTGCAACGAAATATCAGATTAAACCTGGCGATTTGATCTCGATATCCCTTGAGAATCAACCGGTGGAATTTGTGGTTGTGGGTATATTGCCATATTGGCCAACGCAATATCCGAAGCAATCGCCGTTCTTTGTCGCAAATCTGGATTATATCTACGATCAAGTACCATTGATACCCTATAAAGTTTGGTTAAAAATGGAGCCAAAAGCGTTGGTCGCTCCGCTTATTGATGAGCTTGCCAAAAATAACGTTGAGTTAGCCAGCGTAGATGATGTGCGTACGGAACTCGTAAAACAGAATAAGCATCCGCAACGCGGCGGCGTATTCGGGATTCTCAGCTTAGGATTCCTCGTATCGATTATCATTTCATTAATCGGTTACTTGCTGTTCTGGTTCTTTAACCTATCCGGACGCGTTGTGCAATTCGGGGTATTGCGTGCGATGGGGTTATCTCGAAAACAGCTGACGGGGATGCTGCTGCTTGAACAAATATTCACAGCTGGATTGTCCATCGTGCTCGGGGTGTTGATTGGTAAGTTGTCCAGTATTCTCTTCTTGCCATTCCTACAGACGACGGAAAATGTCAATATGCAAGTTCCGCCGTTCCGCATTGTATTCGATGCGAAGGATACGACCCAGCTGTATATCGTGGTTGGGGTGATGATGTTGACGGGAGCTGCGCTCTTGTTCATGCACATCCGTCGTCTACGCGTACATCAAGCGGTCAAAATGGGAGAGGAGCGTTAATCGATGATTGAATGCGAAGGACTCGTCAAAATTTTCAAAACGGATGATCTTGAGGTTGTCGCGCTCCAAGGCTTGAATATCTCCGTCAAAGAAGGCGAGATGATGGCTATCATCGGGAATTCCGGGAGCGGGAAATCGACGATGCTGAACATTCTCGGCGGACTTGATCGTCCTTCGGCTGGTCAAGTTCGCGTAGGCGAATGGGATCTGCTGAAGATTACCGATGATCAATTGGTAGAATACAAACGGAAAACGGTCGGGTTCATCTGGCAGAACAATGCCCGTAACTTATTACCGTATTTAACGGCCATTGAAAACGTTGAAATGCCGATGATGCTGAACGGAAAAACGGATCATGCCTATGCGAAGCAGCTGCTTGAATGGGTTGGTCTGAAGGACCGGATGTACAATAAACTTCATCAACTCTCAGGCGGTGAGCAGCAACGGGTTGCGATTGCAATTTCACTCTCCAATCGACCGCGTCTCTTGTTAGCCGATGAACCGACGGGTTCGGTAGATACGCAGACCTCGGATAACATCATGCAGATTTTCCGTCGATTGAATCAAGAATTAGGCGTGACGATCGTGATCGTTACGCATGATTTGTCGCTCGCGGAGAAAGTGGATCGTGTGGTAGCCATCCGGGACGGATTAACGAGTACGGAGTTTATTAAACGAAATCCGAATTTAAATCATGAGGGAGGAGAGTTCCTGATGGGAGCGGGAGGGCTTCAAGAAGTCCACGAAGCCTACGTGGTGATTGACCGCGTTGGAAGGCTTCAAGTCCCGAAGGAATATCTCCAGGCTCTGCAAATTAAAGATAAAGCATCCATGGAATTAGATGGAGACAAAATTATTATTCGTGCACCGAAAACATGGGAGGGTAACTTAGGATGAAAGGAAAATCCAAGTTCGTACGTAAGTTATTAATGGTAAGTGTAAGTTTATCGTTATTCGTTCCGGTACTTGCTGCGTGCAGTAAGAGCGGAGGTGAGGAAGCCGGTCAAGAACGAGTTCTCCGGATCGGTACAATTTATGGGTACGGTCAAGACGATTCTTATTTGCGTCAACAATATACGGACATCTATGAATATGCGCATCCGAATATCAAAATCGAGTTCGTATCTGCGATTGACGGCAGTTCCAGACGTTATGATGAGCCTAAGCCGGATGAGAACCAACCGGATCCTTTTGAAGAGACGAAAAAACTGTTAACGGGTACAAATCCTCCGGATGTTATGATTATGGATACTGGCGTGTACAAGAAGCTCGTTCGCGACAACATGCTGAAGCAATTGGATCCATTAATTCAGCAAGATAAATTTGATACTTCAGATATCGTGCCAACGGTGATAGATGGGATTAAGCAGCTTGGCGATAACAACCTGTTCGGTTTAACACCGACGTTCGGTTCATCGGCCTTATTCTATAATAAAAAATTCTTTACGCAGAATAACATCGAGCCGCCAAAAGACGGAATGACGTGGGATGATCTTTTCGCCCTTGCACGTCGATTGAAAAGCGATGACGGCAAAAAATTCGGCTTGCAGTTAAACCGATATTCGAATGACCCATTCTACGATATGACAGGAACGTATTTACCTGCTCTTCAATTGCGTACGTTGGACGATAAAGGCGAGAAGATGACCGTGAATACGCCTGCATGGGAGAAGGCTTGGAGTACGTTCGCGAAGCTTGTGAACGACAAGGTCATTCCAAGTGCCAAAGATGGATTTAATGGCAACATGATGGATGGGGGCAAGTATGATCCGTTGCAAGGCGATAAGTTCTTGAGCGGCAATGTAGCTATGACGATTTCGGATTACAATTATATTAACGATCTTATTGATGCCAACAAGAATGCATCTAAGATTAAGAATTTCGAAAAAGTGGATTGGGATGTTGTTACGCTTCCGACTTTCCCAGAAGAGCCTGGAATCGGCGGCAACATCTACTTGAATAACATTATGGGTATCAATGCGAAAGCACAAAACGATAAAGATGCATGGGACTTCATAAAGTTCTTGAATAGTGAAGAATGGGCGAAATTAAAATCCCGCAGCAGTTATGAAATCGTATCGCGTAAGAAGTACATTCAACCCAAAGATGGTTTGAACTTCAATATCGCAGCATTCTATACATTGAAGCCCGTACCGCCAAACAATGCTGATATGGATTCCATGTATAGAATGAACAATTTCTGGCAAGTGCAAGATAAAGGCAGAGAGATCTTCCAGACTGTATTAGAAGGTAAGAAGACATCTGCTGAGGGTCTGAAGGAATGGGAACAAAAGGGTAACGAGCTATTGCTGCAAATGAAAAAAAATCAGAAAAAGCCGGTGACTGATGGTACCGTCAATGGTACGACGACCGAAGCTGTACCAGCTGGCTAATAATACAGAGCCTTGAACTTCTATTTTGGAGTTTAAGGCTTTTTTTTGATGAATTGGGTATTCTAAGCATATAAGGAAAGGAACTCGTTAGAGAAGGAGTGGAAGGGCATGGAGATGAAATGGGTCTATTGGGGGAAGTTGTATAATACGAAGTTTCAAGCCAGTTGTATATTGAAGCGAATTGAGCATGATGCGTGGGTCTACGGATACCAAGATCCATCGGAAATCGAAATTTTCCGTTCGAGAACGGGCCGATATGGAATTCGATTTACGAATTAAGCCAAATTCCAGAGAAAAATGTTTATATTTCCTTGACTTTGGGTATGGGTATAGTGTATATTTATTTTTGTTGCTGTTATATTTGATGTCGCGGGGTGGAGCAGCCCGGTAGCTCGTCGGGCTCATAACCCGAAGGCCGCAGGTTCAAATCCTGCCCCCGCAACCAAAACCTTATCACTCATGCATATGAAATGTTGATTAGGGGCCCTTAGCTCAGTTGGTTAGAGCGGTCGGCTCATAACCGATTGGTCGGGGGTTCGAGTCCCTCAGGGCCCACCACGTAAAAATCCTTGTCTATCAAGGTTTTTTTTATTTTCATAGAGTAAAGTAGATTAGATGGTATAACAAAAGGCGGGCACATGTGCCACACCCTTTGATCTTCTCAGCGATGTTCTAACAAGTCGATGACACCGAGAACGACATGCGCTAAGCCGAAGCCTAGAACGCCTGCAGCAGCTACCTTGTATCGCCGATTTTTCAAAAGTGTTGCGCCAGTAGCAGAAACGGCTGAACCCAGAATCGTTGGAATCAATCCCTCACGCATGCAAGCCACTCCTTTGAGTTGGTTTAGAATAGAGAAGACGTGTATATTGTTGCCGGAACAAACGCGAATATTCATTTTCAAAAAAAATGTTGACAACATAGAGAAAAATTAGTAATATATTAATTGTCTTCACTACATGATCTGTTAGCTCAGCTGGGAGAGCACTATCTTGACAGGGTAGGGGTCAGTGGTTCGAGCCCACTACAGATCACCATATAATGAACGCAAAAGTCCTTAGGAATAGGGGCTTTTTTTTGTTTTTGATATGATATCTCAAAATGAGCAAGGATATTTATAATGATATTGTGGACGAACTTTGTAGTAATTAAATTTATCTGCTGTATCTTTACTAACGTTTTTTAGAAATGTGTGCATAAATGTCTGCCGTTGTTTGATATTTTGAATGTCCAAGCCTCGAACTCCGTTAATATAAAGTTTTATATTTCATGAAAAAAAATTTGGAGGGTGACATGCAAAATGAAAATTAAAAAGTTATCACTACATTAATGATCGTAGCAAGTATGTCTTTGACCCCCGATCAGTTCAGGGACCATCTTCTTGCTTCTTAGTACTTTTTATTAAAGTGTCTACAAAACGGGTTACAGTTCACACTCCGAGGCTCTTTATTCTGTTGTACAAATAAAAAAGCACAGTGCCACTAAAGTTGGCAACCGTGCTTTAAAGGGGTAACTGTATGAGCTAGAGTTAATGCAAAGAATGTGTTTAGTGTGAAGGAACTAACTGTACTATATCGGCATGATTAGATACCGAAACCGAAGCCACAACTGCAAGCAATAATCACTAACAAGATGAACAATACAAGGATTGTACCTGTGCTTGTAAATAAACCTCCACGTAAATCGCCCATTTCAACACCTCCTAATTTTGAGTACTCGTTATGTTATGAAGGCTGATCTCACTTTGTTTGGACGATTGTTACTGGTTATTTCACTATATTGGAATCAAGATAAATTAAATAATAAAGCGCTGGCTATCTCAAAAGCGATTTTATGTACAAAAAATGCATGGCTACTAAAGTAGAAATTCCATGCATTTTAAGGGGGATGATGGGAGTTATTTAACATATGTAATCGATTGATGAAATGACACAAGAATTTAGCTAAATTATCCAGTAATTCTAATCTTCTCTGATAAACCTGTAAACTTTCTGGGGCCTGCAGTAGCATACATTTTTCTTGTCGTTTTGTATGGTGAGCGTCAATTCCCTTCTAATGTCAATTATACTTTTACACAAGATATTTTGCGCTCTAGATCACTCACCTAAGGAGTGAAATTAATGTATGATAAAGAAATATATCATTTATTTGTTAACTATGAGTTTATAACTAGGGGGAACTGGATGAAGAGTGTTAAAGTAATGCTGTTAGGAATTGCTTTGATTCTAATTGCTATATTTATTCAAGGAACTCAGACAAATATGATGTATGGTTTTGAGGTTATTATAGGAACTTTAATAATCCCTATACATAGGAGCGAAAATGAGAAATTTTACGAAAGACACTGCAAAAAAAATATTAGCGAATGAAATTAGTGTGGAGGCATTATTGCAACTGTACCCGGAGTATAAAGACGAGGTATTAAAAGAACTTCGCGCATTAAAGAACACACATGAGTCGAATTTAATTGATGCTATAATTAATAAATATACGGCGAGCGCCAAAAACGCGGGTAACAAAATTTCTAAGAGCGGTTTAAACGAAAAAACAGTAAGTACATTTCTACCTGAAATAATCAAGGCCCGCTTTGCTATCTATCTGTTGGAGCAGTTAAATGTTGCTGTTTCCTCAAAAGAACCCACAAAAAATGTGCGATTTAATCTTTGGGATGGTACAATATTGCAAAAACTATTATTTAAGCAAGGTTTCGAAAGGAAGCCGGTGTCCCTAGGGCTGTTCAAGTTCTTTTGGAGATTTATTGTAAATAAACAAATATTAATGCCGCTTGTCAATAAAAAGGGGATATACTGTTTTTACTCAAAAGCTTTAATTAAGGAGCTCTCAAGTTTGATCGGGGATAAAAAGTGCCTCGAAATAGCAGCTGGAGATGGTACGTTGACTAGATTTTTGAAGGGGGAACAGATGAACTGTCTTGCTACAGATGATTATAGTTGGGAGCATTATATCAAGTATCCCGGCTTTGTGGAAAAAGCGGATGCAAAAAACGCTCTTCATAAGTATAACCCTGAAGTCGTCCTGTGTTCTTGGCCTGTCCCCAAAAATTCATATGAAAAACATGTTTTTAAAACAAACTCTGTTGATTTATATATCGTGATCGGTACAAAGAACCCCGCAATTACGGGAGATTTTGATACTTACAATAGCGTTGACAAGTTTACAATGGAAATCAACGACCGATTGTCTTCACTCTTATTACCACCATCAGAGGATAATGCTGTTTATATTTTCAGGCGAGTCAAACAATAATTGTTATAACGTCCTATTTACCAAGAGGAATATCATTTTTTTATCTGAAAAACACGGACTAGAATAAGGAGCTAACAACATGAATATTAACAATACATTTGAAGTTTCAAAGAAAATTACCGCATTGGCAGATAAGTATAATGAACTAAGTACGAAAGCATCCGATGAAGTGCTGAAAAATGTGTATGCTGAAATGACTTTTCAATTAGATGAGATATACGCTGAACTACTTCAGATTTCAAATCATTATCCAGATGATAAAAATGAGAAAATAGTTACGATTAAAAAATCAATTGACGGGCTATCCTCGGATAGCGAACTTACATTACTTCATGAATATGAGCATGAAAATTTGGCTCTCGTTGAAGATACGAGCATGGAAGTATATTTAGTGCCCTTAGATGTTTTGAAACAAGAATAAGTCTAGGACCTGTTATTGTACGGGGTTTTGGGTTTGATGAAAATCATGTATGTCGTAGAAAAAGCAAGCATCCAAATCAATGAATGATGGATGCTTGTTTGTTGTGGTCTAAATTCCACTATAGAATGTTCATCAAGTTATGCTTATGACAGCCACTTATGACAATCATCAGCAAGCTGCTGCATCTCTTGTATAAATAAACTAGCGTGATACCCGTCACAAACTGCGTGATGCACTTGGATCGATATAGGTAACAAGGTTTTATTCTCTTCCTTAACATATCTCCCGCCTGTAACTATGGGTAATAGGTAATCGCCACCGTTATGGATATTGAGGTTAAAGCCATTAAAGCTAACCCAAGGAAGACACGATATAGGAAAAGAGTTCGGGGGTACTTTTTCTTTCGTGAAAAGACCTTTCATATCAGCATAATGCTTCATATCTTCTCGAACGTATCGATAAAAGATATGAAATTCTTCCGAGAACTCCGTCCATATACTTGAAAATGACTTGTCATCCGGATGGAAGATTGTGTAACTTGGAATCATTTGCTCCCAGTAACCTAAAACCCCTTCATCGTTAAAGCAAGTTCTGAACGCTGGATGCGCATTTATAGTTTTGCTGACCATGTAAATAAAAGTAGGATAAAACTTCATCCCTTTATGTTGAATTTGTTCTATTAACGCCGTGATATCTATATTTGCTGTCACACTAAAAGTGCACTTTAGATTGAAATAATGTTCAAAATAGGGTTTTCGAGCCCAATTTTCTTTATCAATACGATGAAATATCATGTAATTATCCTCCTAAAATGAAATCTACACTCTAGGAGGTTCATCGATTGTTTTCACCAAATTACTCACCTCTTTAGTACGATTTGACGGCCACAGAATATATCAACAAATCGCGATCGGATGTACAATCGACGCTGTTGCCCCTTTTAATTTAAGCGGCGTCACGATGATAACAAATTCATAAACCTCATCCTGTGCCAGCTGTTCAAAGTTCAGGCATTCCATAATAGGCACCCCTTGATCCACCAACAAATAAATATGGACGTCATGCTTCGGTGATGGAAGGACCTCAAACGCAGAAGTGTCACTTCCGACAACGATGGCTCCTTGTTCAACCAGATATTGTGCAGCCTGCAGATTGACGCCGGCATGCCTGGTTAGAAAGCGTTCGTTTTCTTTTTTCCAATATTGTGAGAAGCCTGTACGTGTAAAGACGCAAGTTCCAGTTGTTATGTTTACTCCTTGTTTCTCTTCACAAAGCTTAAGATCTTCGATCGTAATGGCATAACTATCCTCTAAAATATCTACCCCAAGGGCCCGAGGCACATCCAAAAGAATACCCTTCGCGATAATCGGAGGCATTTGCTCGATGCTCCACGTGGCTATCCCTTCATGATTTTCGGCATCTGAAACGGTCTCCCCACCGTAGAAATATCTTTCGTCACCAACTCGCTTACTAAAGTGGCACAAAGCATCAATGTGCGTTCCGGTATGCTGCCCCATCATCGTAAACTCGGAGGCAAACCCTGCCGAACCTTCCAACATGCCTTCAGAGTCAAAGTGACGGATATACGGCATGCTTTTAAAGGGCGCGTGCCCTGCAAAAACCGGTATCCCAGGTTCCAGCACATGTTGAAGACTATACACTTTGCCACTACGGATCATGGAGAGCAATTCGGGCGTAAATTGCGGCTCGGGCAGCTTTCCATAAGGTTTTGCTGTAGATTGTAGATCATTTGTCATGTCCTATCACCAGCTTTCTGAGTTTGACCAGAATGAATTCCCCGCGTAAATTTCATCATAATTTCTAGATGATATGAAAGCTAGGGAAAATATAGATATATTCATTTTTCATCCTGTTTCTGTATAAAGGAAAAGCGTATAAATCGAACTTTTAGAATCTGTATTTTGAAGATTTCTACTTTAAGTCTATTGTTATTTAACACTTATTGGAAGATGATGTTATTATTGAAATGATGTCAAACAACATAAAGGGGGGCTATCCGATGCCTAAAGTCTTTAAAAGTGAGGCAAAGCAAAAGGCAGTATATGAATCCTATGATCATATCCTAGCTGAGTGGGATGTAGCTTATGAAGAACTAGTTATAGAAGGCACTTATGGAAAAACACATCTGATCAAAACCGGTAATCCAGACCATATACCTGTACTTTTGTTTCACGGCGTGGGCGACAATTCAGCTATGATGTGGATATATAATATAAAGGATCTATCAAAAGAGTTCTATGTGATCGCAGTCGATGCGATCGGCGGAGCGGGTAAAAGTCAGCCAAATGAAAATTACTCAAAAGGCTTTGATCAAGTGATCTGGATGGAAGAGTTGCTTGATACGCTCAACATAGATAAAGTGTACGCGATTGGTGTTTCTTACGGATGTTATTTAGTGCAGCTATTCAAATGTAAATTGCCTAACCGATTTGAGAAAATTGTTGGACTTGCTGGGGGCCCATCTGTTGAAGGATACAAAACAAATAATTTGAGAAAAATGCTGATATTTTTGCCAGAAGCGTTATTCCCGACCCCCAAAAATGTAGTAAAACTTTTAAAAAAATTATCAGGTGATGATGGGGTTTCATTCATTCGTAAACCTGCTCTTGTAGCACATTGGCATATTTTATTGAAGTCATTTCGTAACGCTTCTATGATGGTACATAAAACATCTTCCATAAGTAAATCCGACTTCAAAATATCTAGAGAAGAAGGACTATTTATGCTGGGTGATCAGGACAGACTTTCTTATTACCCGGAATCGATAGAAGCATTTGAAGAATTGAAGTTAAATTATATGGTCATACCGGGCGCAGGACATTCCATAAATCATGAACAACCTGCGTTGATCAATTCAGAAATCGTTCGCTTCCTGACGCAGTAAGTGGGGCATTCATTACTGGCCTTTTTCCTCTTCTGAGGTGTTCCCTATTTTGTATCCACGCAGTGAACTCAGACTGGCTTTAGAGTTACCGAGCGATACAGGCGGGGAAGAGTCACTGGGCGTTCTCCGAAGAAGCTCATGTAAGTACATTTGATTGCACTCAACGGTCTCAAGAATCATCCCCAATGCGATAAATACGATGCCAGAAATCACGCCGCTTCCCCACCAAGCTAACATGACAAAGAAACGAAACCCTTGGTCTAAGAACCCATAGATGATACCGAGTATAATTCCAAATACGATTGCAGCTCCACCTATATAATGAAGTAGCTTTGCCATAACAGACCTCCTAGGATTTGGATTTATTCTTATTGTACATGATACAATGAGTAAAACAATCATAAAGGTGATGTGCAAATGATATTGAGAACCTATCAAGAAAATGACTTGGATCGTATGGTAGATATTTGGCTAGAGGGCTCCCTTCAGGCTCATGATTTCATTGATAAAGCGTATTGGGAGTCCAACCAACAAGAAATGAAAAATGTTTATCTTCCCATGTCGGAAGCCTATGTCATTGAAGAGGCAGGAAGCATTGCAGGCTTTGTCGCTGTTGTAGATCATTATTTGGCAGCGTTGTTCGTAGACCCTAAGGTGCAAGGGAAAGGATATGGGAAGAAGCTTCTGGACCACGTGAAAGAGCGGCGGGACATATTGGAATTAAAAGTGTATCAAGAGAACGAAAAAGCGGTCCGCTTCTATCAAGCGCAGGGATTTACAATTACTGAAGAGCTTGTAGATGAACATACGGCTGCGAAAGAATATGTTATGACTTGGCGGATTATGGACTAGCGAATGGATAAAAGATTTGAAAGAGTAAGAGAGTCGAGGTTTGACTCTCTTAGGTCAACGTTAATATGTAATGTGTAATGAGTTCATATTTTGATCAAATACAATACTAGCTCCAAGTCCTTTTGCTAGAACCTGCACAGGCACATAAGTAACATCTTTAATGATTTTCGGTGCTGCATTCATTGTTTCAGATATCCCATCATAAAATACTTTTTTGCTTCCAAGCGTCAAAGTGACTTTCCGCAGATCTTTGGTAATGGTGATCGTTCCATGATCCTTGTCCCAATCAATCGTTGCGCCCATGCCTTCGGCAATTTCGCGAAGAGGAACCAGATTTGTATTTTGATAAATGACGGGTTTACTGCTGAAGTTGATCTGATTATCGTTCACATAAACGGATAGAGTAGATTGCTGATAAGTTGGTGTCGATGGTTTCGGCGCAGCCTTTTTTGTAGTTGAAGACTTTGGTGTTATTTTGCTGCTGGATGTGGATCGGTTGGAAGAGGATGCTCCCCCGCCATTATGATAGTGGTACTCCCCGTACTCAAGCCCCCATTTTTCGCAATTCGTTCTACAAGTATGCCCGCCTTTTGAATCTGTTCGCCCAGGATGAGCCAATGCTGCACTTGAATTACCTATGATTAAGAATAGTGCTAGAGAACCAACTAAGATTTTTTTGTTCATTTTGCTGCTGCTCCTTTAGTAATATTTCCCTAGTTATTATAGCACGTATTTATGTAACAGAGGCTAGGTTTATAACAGATCATTGAATTCTGTACGGCATTGTGCACCGATCTACTGCTTCCATGCAACCTTTTTCCCTCTTTCCTCGTTACATGTATTGGAAGAGTCTATGGAGTTCATCCTCATTATCGTACTTCTGTTGTTTTCGATTTACATTCATTCCGAATATGGTTTCGCTGTGAGCTTTCCGATGAAGAATCCCAAAAAAAATCCCCCTACAATGAGGGGGTATCTTTTATATAAGAGCAATGGCTAGTAATGTGAATAAGCTGAGGGTTATTATATCATCGTTGAAGCCAAAGAATCCTGAGGTTCTTGCACAATTGCTGCTGTCTCTTCGTAAAAATACATGATTGCGATCGACATCGGTAATGACACCTTCATGCGTCTCGCCATGAACAGTTAGAATGCGAACTCTGCGATCCTTGCATCTCAGACAATGGTAGTATGCTTCCATTGATTTCGTCCTCCTTATATGGAACTAAGACATTGTATTAGAAGTTTGACGAGCAGGTGTCGGCTATATGACCCCTCTATTTCTATTTTGTGGCGAAAAGGCTGGATACCCAAGCCATGACCGTAGAGTTCTTGCAGTGCAAATGCTTTTTTGCTTTAATCAAATAGAAAGATAAGTGTGTAAAGAACGATGCCCATAGGGCTGAGAGGATGGGACTTCATGTCTAAGGTATTCTTTATATCCGACCATCATTTTGGTCATGGAGGTATCATTGACTTCGAATCCAGACCCTTTAAGACCGTCGATGAGATGAACCAAGTGATGATGGACCGTTGGAATGCCGTCGTCCTTCCTGAGGATAAGGTATTTCATCTAGGAGACTTCTCTTTTTTGAACAAGGAGAAGACGGCTAACATTGTGAATCAATTACATGGTTATAAACACCTGATTCTTGGGAATCATGATCGGGGACGTGCGAGAAGCTGGTGGTTGGACGTTGGGTTTGATGAAGTAAGTGAGCATCCGATCATTTATAAAGATTTCTTTTTTCTAACGCATGAACCCATGTATATGAATAAGCACATGCCTTACGTGAATGTTCATGGACATATTCATGGTCAGAAGTACGAGGGGAAGAATTACTTTAATGTGAGCGTGGAGCATTGGGAGTATACACCGATTACATTTGAACAGATTCGGGATTCGGTTGTGGCCGATGAAGAACAGTAAAGCTTAGGGGGATATCCAAGTGAGTGAAGCGATACATCAAGAGAACGCGCTAGTAGGTAATCGTATTCAAATTACGGGAAATACAAATGATCATCCATTTGAAATCGGACAAGTGTTAATCGTGACGAATTGGTATGATTTTGAACCAGAAGACGGGGAATTCGGCGTAGAGGCAGCTGAACATATGGAAACAGAACACTGGTTCGTTAGACATGCGGACTACATCGTCATTGAGCGAAGCAGTATAATAACTGAGGACGATAGCTGTGGGTGATCATGATGAGACCATTAAATCAATTACAACAGACGATCGTCAATAATTTGATTCACAAAGTGACTTACTTGCCTCTTCGGTTAGAGGGAACGGAAGTCATAGAAACCCTTGATTACGTGAGGATTGATTGTGGTCTGCCGGCAGACACGTTTAATATCATTGTCTTTCGTGGGGAAGAATCGACGTTATCTCAAGAAATAACGACGGAGATTGAAGCGTTCCTTGAGAAGAAGTTCCCTATGGCGGTATGGTGTTGGGACCATTTGAATCATGAGTTGGATCAGGAGCTGCAAGAAGCGGGGCTTCAAGAGGCGGAAATTAACATTGCGATGGTGGCGAATCTAGAGTCATCCAGTCCATTGTTGCGATTACCTGAAGGTCTTCAAATAAAAGAGGCTGTAACTTCAGACGAGATCAAGCAGTTCGGTGAGGTATTGTCATCGTTATTTGGTACTTCAGAGGAGGCTGACCATGTCCGGTCCTTTTATAGTAAGGTGGCAGCGCTTCCGTTCGAGGAAGATTTGCTGTCAAACCTATATATTGCTGAATACCAAGGGGATGTGGTCACAGTTGGCTCTCTGGTGTTCGCCGAGGATAGCGTAGGCTTTTATGACATAGCAACCAAAGAAGAATATCGGGGAAAAGGATTCGGAACGGCGATGTTTCATTACCTTCTCCAAGAAGCACAGCAGCGTGAATGTAAACTGGGAGTGCTTCAAGCATCATCAGACGGCCTGCACATTTATGCCAAAGCAGGTTTTCAGCCTGTGGGGCAGTTCAAAGTGTTCGAAAATCGCCACCTTTTGGAGATAAATACACCCTAAGGTGTTAGATCATCCGTACTTGAATCAATGATAACGCTGTAGGGCTTATTATCGAAGGAATGGTCGATATTGTTAATGATGTTTTCGGTTTTGATCAGGGTCTTATCTGTAAATCCGAGATCGTTCAGAATTTTGGGATCGGTCACTTGATCTAAATCATCATGTTTCATGGCGTTCGCCTTCTTTCCAGAATAGGTTATCACTAGTATTGTCCGATGCATGCGGCAAATATGTGTAAGAGAACATCAATGGAGCGTAGGCTAACGATAACTTTCAAATTAATCAAAGGCGGGATAAGCATATCATGAGTGATCCGACGAATGAAGGTACATTAACCGAGGCGATTTCTGGCAAATGGCATCGTCTGGAGGCGAGCATACGAAAAGGAACGTTTCTCATCGAACTGTCCGACACATTATTGCTCAATGTCCATGTGAATACCAAGAGTATCGATATTTTAACGTTAGATAACCAAGGTGTCTTTCGTTACCTGGCAGACCTATCGTTTGAGATGCTCGATTCCGAGAAGAAATTTATGCTGCATAGTCTGGGTATTGATCATATTCACTTCAATAATCGGGATATTCGTGTCGACAATCCGAATCACGAGCTCTCGACGGTATTTGTGCAATTGAGCTTGGAAAAACGTAAGCAGACCGAGCAGAAGCTTCTAGGTAAATAAAGGTACGAACCGTCAAATGTAAAATAGAAAGCCCTGATTTTCTTTTCCAATGTGAAAAGGGTCAGGGCTTTTTGGTTTTTTATTAGATTTTGATATCCAAATTTCCTCCAACATGAGGTTGCACGCTTTGTGCCATCATTTTCGCAAGGTCTTGCCCTTGCTGTGTTGCTTGATCATTGGACATTTTGAGAAGTTGAATGCCTACAGCTTGTGAAAGACTATTCTGTTTCATAACTGTAGAAAGTGTTGAAATATTCATGACTGACTGCCTCCTTTATATAGGTTCATAGAGTATATCGGCAAAAGTATCGGTTTAGATGAATGAATTGGGTTGACAATCTGACACCGTCAAAGGTATATTTTAGGAAATTCTACCCAGCATTTAACAGAAAGAGGGACAAGATGCTTTTTAATTCATATGCATTTATTTTTGTGTTTTTTCCTGTTTCCGTCATGGTGTATTTTGTCTTGAATCGCATGAAATGGATTTTGGCATCCAAAGTATGGCTTGCGCTGGCTTCCTTGTTTTTCTATGGATATTGGAATGTAAAATATGTACCGCTCATCCTAGGTTCGATTGTGTTTAATTATACGGCTGGTTGGTTACTGAGCGCCGTCTATGCGGATAAGCCAAGGCAGCGTAAGCTTACGTTGATTATAGCCATATCCATGAATCTACTTTTACTAGGCTATTACAAATACGCAGGGTTCTTCTTGGAAAATTTGAATACGCTTTTAGGCGGTCACCTCACGGTTATCAAGTTCGTGCTTCCGCTAGGAATTAGCTTCTTTACTTTTACGCAGATTGCTTATCTCGTTGATGCCTATAAAGGGAAGGTCAAAGAATATAATTTCGTGGCTTACGTGCTGTTCGTGACGTTCTATCCGCACTTAATAGCAGGTCCCATTCTCCATCATAGCGAGATGATGCCGCAGTTCGATCGGTTGCGCAATAAGCTCTGGAATTGGGGAAATGCCTCGAGAGGGGCGTATATCTTCTGTATCGGGCTATTTAAGAAGGTTGTGATTGCGGATACCTTCGCGGAATATGCGAATACAGGATTCACGCATGCGAGTTCATTCATTGATTCGTGGGTTGCCTCACTTTCGTATACGTTCCAATTATATTTCGATTTCAGCGGATATACGGATATGGCGATCGGCATCGCTTTATTCTTCAATATTATTTTACCTCAGAATTTTAATTCGCCGTATAAAGCCCTGAATATCCAAGACTTCTGGCGGCGATGGCATATGACCTTAAGTCGGTTTTTACGAGACTATATTTATATTCCGCTAGGCGGAAATCGTAAAGGTACGGCCGTTGCGATTCGGAATATTATCATTACGTTCTTGCTCGGAGGGCTATGGCACGGCGCAGGATGGACTTTTATTCTTTGGGGACTCATGCACGGGGTCGGACAGGCTGTTCATAAGTTATGGATGAAAGTAGGTAAACCTCTGCCGAAATGGCTTGCTTGGGTCATCACATTTGGATTTATCAATGTAACGTGGGTATTCTTCCGGGCAGAGAATTGGGGTCAAGCAACTCGTATTTTAAAAGGGATGTTCGGCGTACAGGGACTCACGGATGCGGGAATCTCCCCACTCGTACTCCCAGCCTTGCTCATCATCGTCTTCTTGCCGATTGTGCTGTTCGCATCCAATTCATCCGAACGATCGGAACGCTATGAACCCAATTGGCGAATACCCGCGGTGATGGCTGTTATGTTCGTCGTGTCTTTGCTGTATTTGAATCGAATAACCGAGTTTCTTTATTTTAACTTCTAGAAAGGCGGGACTGCGATGGATCCTATCTTATCCAAAACTCAAACCCTAAATCGCCCGAGCCCGAAGTCAAGGCCATCCTATCAAACACGATCCAAGAAGGCTTTGCTCCTATTCGTCATCTTATCCTTGGTGTTCTCTTCCCTGCTTATTGTGATCAATGTGGTTATCGATCCTTTACAAGTCTATCATAAAGCAAGCTGGTACAAACCGATTTTCTCGAGGGAGGAACGGTACCAGAACCCAGGTCTTGCGAAGAATTATGACTACGATACGATCATTATCGGGACTTCTATGACTCAGAATTTTCGGCCTTCTGAGGTAGGGCAGATTCTCAATGGGACAACGATGAAATTGTCAATGGAAGGGTCTACGGCAGACGAACATTATCAGATTGCGAAGTTGGCGTTATCTACCGGAAAAGTCAAAAAGGTCTTATGGGGGTTAGATTATTTCTCCTTGAAGACCAATACGGAGGAAGCTGTAGAACAATTCCCGAAATATCTGTATGACGATCAAATTTGGAATGACTATCAGTACTGGTTCAATTATTCTACATATGCTTTACTGATGAAAAGCCTGTGGCAAATGATAAAAGGGGCCAATAATACCAATCTTGACCTATTAAATAACTGGAATAATAGTGCGACATTCTCCAAAGAGAAGGTAGCTGAAGCCTACGACAAGGCATATCAAGAGGAATACTATTTTGGTCTGAATGAAGAGGGTCTTGAGGTCGTACAGAAGAACTTCAACGATTACATTTTCTCTTTGGTGAAAGCGTATCCTGATGTGGAATTTTATTTCTACTATCCGCCGTACAGTGTCCTCCGACAAGTGGTTTGGTATAACACGAACCATGAACGATTTACGAATCAACTCGATATGCGAAAATGGATGTTTGCACAATTCTCCACTGTATCGAATGTGAAGCTATATGATTTCCAATCGGAATCGGAATGGACCTATCAATTAGGGTTGTATGCGGACTTGTCGCATCATCATCAGGATGTGAATTCTTGGATTGTACAGGCGATTGGCCGCGATGATGGCAAATATCGAGTGACGGAACAAAATATCGATACTTTGAATAATCAGTTGGAACAGGATGCCGAATTAACGTTGTTGAATAATCAACACGAAGCGCTTCGATTAAAGGTTCAGATGTATAATGAATCCGTAACTTTCACGAAACCAAAGCTTATCGGGGATAAGGAACTGCTTGTCCCTGCGAAGGAAGCGGCGAAGGCGCTCGGATTGAACTTAGACTGGAAACAAGCCACCCACACAATTACATTGAAGAAGGAAATGAATCGATTAGAAATGACGGTTGACTCCACGCAAGCGAAAACTTCTAGTGGAGCAATTACGCTGGAGACGGCCCCCGTATTTATCCAAGGGAAAGTATATATTCCGTTGGTTGCTGTCTCTTCGATATTAGGATTCACAGCAAATCCCCGAATCGAGGGGCACGAAATCTATATCAACATCAATCCCCTTCGATGAAGGGGATTGATTCGTTTGACGTTATTTTTTTGTTTTTTTCTTATTCCGAATGTGTACCGATGGGTTCTGACGATGACCTGGTCCGCCACCGTGGCCGCCGCCATGCTCACCATGCATGCCATGACCGCCATGCTCACCGCCATGCTCACCGCCATGCTCACCGCCATGCTCACCGCCATGCCCACCTTGCATGCCATGACCATCATGACCGCCATGGAAATGCTCATGATTGAAGTCCCCATGAAAACCATCAATGAAAAAAGGAAAAGCAAAAGGGAAGTACGAAGGATAGGGGTAAGGAACAGGGTAAGGAGCAGGATATCCATCTGGATAAGGATAATTGGGATAAGGTTGGTAAGGATATTGATCTGCATACTGATCATATGGATAATATGGATCATAAGGATTTTGGTAGCTAGTAGGCATATATGTCATTGTGATTCAGCCTCCCGAGGTTACGTGATACCATAGCCTATGCAGCACGTATCATACAGGACACTTGCCTAGTTCAAAATGGGCACCTACGGATTTAAGGTCGAATCGTTACACGTGTATGCAGGGGGACGATCGAAGCGAGTTCTAGTACATTTTCGTTATGCATTCGAATACATCCATGAGATACTTCTCTTCCGATGGAGGAAGGATCATTTGTTCCGTGAATCCCGTAATGCGGCTTGGATAACCCCATCCAAAAGGCGCCAAAAGGCCCTCCTGGGTTCGGAACTTTATTGATGATTTCATATTCTCCTTGCGGTGTCTGGGTGAGCATCTTGCCAATTCCAACAGGGTAGCCACGCACCACTTTATTTCCATCGAGTAGATATAACATACGCTCGGATAAGTCTACAATAATGCGATATTCCGGCATCACGGTCTCCTCCTTTTCTACATCCTATTCATCCTGAAACATTTGGTTGAACCCACAGAAAATGATTGTATCTATGTACTTGCCCAAACCTTCGGGGTAAATCTGCCATCGTCTTCATGCAGCCGGGAATCTCTCCTATAAACAAAAGGTAGCCCCTTGGGCTACCTTTTGAAAGTTGAATGGGGTGGAAATTTAGGATTCAAAATGAATCCCTAACATGGATTTGACGATAAATTGGCAATCTGCTTTGCGAAAAGTCTGACCATCCTTCATGGTAACATCATCTGCGGTATGATGGATCATTCGATTCTCAAAGCATAATATGTGATCTTCTTGCCATACGGAAACCGGAGACTGAAAATATATCGCGTTATCGAATTGCACTGCAGCATGCATGACAAAACGTACGTTTCCAGATTTGTAGGAAGGGTCTGATGCAAGATCCACAGGTTTATCGATCGGATCAAGTACATCTACCTTGGCAATGGTGTCAAACGGAATCATCGTACCATCGGGTGCAAGGGTGATTATTTCGTTCGCCTCATCCCATGTTTGGACAAGACCGACCGCTACATGCTGCATATCCTGGCCATAATAGATTTTAACCTTTTTTCCTAATAAATCGTTCATCCTTGATGCTCCCTTAGTACCGAATCATTGCAATCACCATTAATAGTAGCAAAATTTTCATATTTGGCAAGATTCCAATCGATGGTTTCCATTCCTTTTTGGCGTAAAAATTCATTCGTACGAGAAAAAGGGCGACTTCCAAAGAAGCCTTTTCTTGCCGACAGGGGACTTGGATGGGCGGAAGATATAATACAATGCCGGTCGGGATCGAGCGAAGCTGCTTTTTGTTGGGCATGATTTCCCCAAAGCATAAAAACGAGCGGTTGCTCACGTTGATTTAACGCATGGATGACGGCATCCGTAAACGCTTCCCAGCCTTGGCGTTGATGTGAAAATGCCACCCCGGATCGCACCGTCAGTACGGTGTTCAACAGCAATACCCCTTGATCAGCCCAAGAGGTCAGCGTTCCATGTTCAGGAATATCATAGTTCAGGTCCGAATTCAATTCTTTATAGATATTTCGAAGAGATGGGGGGATTCGAACACCGGGCTGTACGGAAAAACTCAGTCCATGTGCTTGATTCGCTCCGTGATAGGGATCTTGCCCGAGTATAACGACTCGAGTGTTGGTGTAAGATGTGCGAGCAAATGCTTCAAATATATGAGATCGCGGAGGGTAGATGGTTTCATTCGCATACTCCCCTTCTAACCACTCCAATAGCTTCTGCATATAGGGCTGCTCCAGCTCACCAGCAAGTTGAGTATTCCAATCTTGAGGTAATGTCAAGGGCATGATGATACTCCTTTCAAGCATGATAAACGCGATCAAACATCGGACTATTTCTCAACGAGGGCTCATAAAGTGACTGTAAGATGTAATTTTTGAGCCATGGAGGAGGATGTCTATTATGGATGCTGGGCTGTTTATCGGTTGGTTAATCGGTTTTCTAATCCTCGTGTGTATCATAATCTGGTTGCTTGCGATTTTCGTGAAACGGGGTCGAGGATGATCAACGGTCAATCATCTTCCCATTTGCGTGAATAAGCCTTCCGTGTTACCCATAAGGTGACCCAAGTAATCAGAGCAATAATAACAATCGAGCCTGTAATGGCGAAGAACAAAATGGCAACCCCCTTTCGCTACAACCAGATGTGTTATGCCACCAACTATACATCAAAATTAATATTTTGTATAATCAGGGTTGTTACAAAATATTGATAATTAATTGATTCTTGGTAGAGGTGAAATGATGACAGCAAAGATTATACAAGTAAAGACAGATGAAGATTTGAAAAGATGCCTCGCCATTCGGAAAGAAGTATTCGTGGTCGAGCAACTCGTTCCAGAAGATCTGGAGTATGATGAATACGATACGGTGGACGGGAAAGCTTATCACGTTCTTTTGGAAGACGAAGGACAGGCTGTAGCCACGGGTCGCCTCATCATTTATCATGAGCATATGGCTAAAATGCAGCGGATTGCCGTAGCGAAATCACATCGCGGTCTTGGATACGGAAGCGTACTTCTGGTAGCCCTAGAACAAATTGCAACAGATTTAGGACTTAGCGATTCAATCTTAGATGCACAATGTCAGGCGGAACAGTTCTATGGAAAGCTCGGCTATGAAGTAATCTCAGAAGAGCCGTTCTACGATGCAGGCATTTTGCATGTCCGTATGAAAAAGCCTTTATAAGGTCACACTATTCCCTTAGAACCATCATTTGACTCCAGAGGAGCGTGTTGAAGTGGAAGGGAATGTACGAGACACCATTGTGGCTGTTCAAAAAAATGGCGATGGAGATATTCAGCAATTCAAAACATCATCCGGACGTGTTATGAATTATTCGGAAGCCTTGCAGGCCGTACAGAACGGCGAAATCGCAGGCGTGAACGCGTTTAAAGGAAGAGATGGAGAGACTTATATTCGCGGAGATGCGGATGGAGACCCATCGAATAATTTGGACAACTTACCGACGTTTTAACTTAGGCTAAGCGATCTGTTGGAGGTATTATCTCTGACAGGTCGTTTTCTTTTTTCCCGGAGAACCAGTGGGCTGGACATTTCATATGATGAAGGGAATCCATCCCAACGTATGAAAAGAGTTGATCGCATTGGCTAAAGGTAAGGTAGTGAAAAAGAAAAAAAGTACGTCTGAGCGTGCACAATATAACATGAAAATCGTGACCTCGGACCGTTGTGAAGCATGCAAGCAGCAATGTGCGAGAGGGATCCGGTACATGGAGCATATGCGACTTGATGGTGCTATGGGAAAAGGTGTTCCATGTATTTTGACACGCACATTAAAATCCAAGTAAAAAGTTGGGAAATGAATGAGAAGTATTCATTCATTTCCCAGGCAACCGCATGAAGTAACAAGATTTATCACGGTAATTGGCATTATTTGTTTTTTCGACAACATCTACAGCCTTCATTCCACAGGTAATGTTATCCTATTATTTATTGGACAAGAGACCGCAACTATGTCGTCTTTTTGGAGTATAAACAGTAACTGAAACAATAATAGGGGGCTAGGTTTATGAAGGCAAAAAGAGTTTTAGTTGTAGCACTCGCACTCTCATTAATGGGGGGCTCCGTTATTTTTGCGGATTCCATAACACAAAAAATAAAAATGGTATTTAACGGGCAAGAAGTAGCGGACGGTGCTGTAATGATAGATGGCAAGACATACTTATCCATAAGTCAAGCAGGGAGTTCTTTGCAAGCACTCGTTGAGTGGGATGACGAAGCGAAGAAGGTAACAGTGAATAAACCTAATGTACATATGCTAACCTTTTCGGGGAAAGATATCTTTGGCGTGGTCAAACGAGGAGAATTCAAGTTCAATGTGATCTGTTCTGTAGACAATTTAAAAGTCGCTGCGGATTCAGTGAAAGTATCAATCATTGATCCCGCAGGGAAGGTTAAAGACATTCAAGAGTTGGATTTGAAGGAACGCAAAGAATATTTCATGTTCCAGACCCAAGAACTAACCTATGACTTTAAAGCTGCTGGTAAATACACGATTGCGTTTTTTGTGAAAGCATCCGGAAGCGGCGTTTATACCCAAGTAGCCGAGAAAGAAATCACAGCAATTTAATGGAATTTCATGAATCACACCGCCGAATCGATGTTTGACCCAGATTTATTTCCATGTTACGATACGGATGTGTGTACATAATTAATTGAAATGAGGGTTTACAGATGAGCGATCATAATCACGACGACAACTGCGGATGCGGTCACGATCATAGCCATGACCACGAGCATGAAGAATTCGTACTAACATTAACCGATGAGAACGGTAAAGAAGTGGAAATGGTACTCGTTGAAACTTTTAACTGTGACGATCGTGTATATGCTCTATTATTAGAGCGCAGCAATCCTGAAGCGGATGGCGTGATTCTTCGTATTGAAGAAGAAGACGAGGAAATGGTCCTTTACAATATCGAAGACGAAGCAGAGTGGGATCGCGTTCAAGAAGCGTACAACGAACTTGTCGCTGCTCACGAAGAAGCTTAATACGTATGGAAGCAAAATACCCGTTCGGTGGATACCGGGCGGGTATTGTTGTGGTTCATGATTATTTACGAGGATTGAAGTAAAGCGTGCGTCCGTTGAACATCTTCAATTCCGCTTTATTCTTACGTGCGATGAACTTACATAGTTCATTACCTTTAGATTTATCCCCATGTGTTGCATCTTCTGGAAGGACGACTTGAATATAGTGACGTTCTTTATCTTCTTCAACGTTGGATCCGACACCAAAAACGATGTATTTATAGCGCGGAAGTGTTCCTTTGAGATAAAACCACTGTTGTTCCTCACCTACTCGAGTCTCAACCGTGTAAGGAAATGCAGCTTCGGAATAATCCCAATCGAGCTGCTGACCTGTTAACGTCGTTTGCTCCTTGTAATGCATAAGCGACTGCTTCACTTCTTCAAGCGACATCGCGGGTACGGCTGATCCTTCGACAAATGTTATGAATGCGCTCTGACTCATCGTTCCCCCACCTCATATCTATAATTTCATGCAGTAAGGTTTTCTGATTCCATCTTATCCCAATAATACATCAACATCATAGCATCCTGTGCCCTGTTTGACAATCATTTCTATTTTCTGTTGTTCCAGGTATTGTCAATATAACCAATCTTGTGATACAATCATTAAAATATTCTGAAAATTCTGGCAGCCTTCGAAAGTATCGAGAGGAGGAATCTGTAATGTTTGAACATCTATACGATGAAGCAGAACAAGCCAACGTCAATTTTATCGGATGTATTTCAGAACGTGCAAGGTATGATTTCTCAATCATTTATTCCAAACATTTTTTTGGCAAACCCCTCGTGGTGTGTATGCAAACGGGGAGATCGGGTGTCGTCGGCGTAGAAGATCTCGACAATGTGGATTATATTCAGAACATGTTTCATATTACCGATTCGAAAATCGGTGAAGATTTAGCCGCATTATTGAAGTTGCGGATCTCAGGCGTTGGGATGACCGATCAATATTAAGCGAATTCACGGAAGCCAGGACACTCTTTAAGGAAACTTAGGAGTGATCCTGGCTTTTATTGTACAGACTGGTAATGGTAAAGGAGGAGCAGCATGAATAGGAAACAGGAGATGGGTGAACCCTCCGTACGTTTGTTTGTGGCGGTGCCATTAAGTAAGCAGGCAAGGGAAGCATTAGAACAGTGGACAGGCCATGCGAAGGCGGAAATTCCGTTCCAGCGTTGGGTGCATCCGTTAGATTATCATATCACATTGCAGTTCTTGGGCGATACGAAACCGGATCAGTTAGGTTCGCTGATTGAAGGTCTAAGAGCTGCGGTATCAACGGTTTCTCCCTTGGAGCTTTCTCTCAAAGGAATAGGTACGTTTGGCAGGGATATAGCTCCTCGCATTTTATGGGCCGGTGTTGGCGGCGATACTGGTGGACTTGAAGCGTTATTGAAGCAAGTACAGGAACGTACGAAACCATTAGGGTTTATATCCGAAGACCGTCCGTACCGACCGCATATTACGCTAGCGAAGAAGTACGGAGGAGATACGCCGTTCGCCATAGACCTATTGGATAGCAATCCCTTAGAACCAATAACATGGCTGGCAGATCGAATCATTCTCTACCAGACCCATATGGCGGAGCAACCGATGTATGAGGGGATCGAGACTTTTCCATTCACCAGATAGAACCAAAAAGGTCATGACCCGGGGTCATGACCTTTTGCATATCGTTGATTAGAAGATTGCTTCTGTCTCAACAATGACTTTTACATTCTGCACACTGCGATCCTCAGGACCTTTTACCGGAAGGCCGACTTCAACATGTTCCATGATGTAGTTGATATTCTCCTGCGAGATAACTTCACCAGGTAATAGAATCGGAATTCCAGGTGGATACACATAAATGAATTCCGCAATGATTCGTCCAGCGGACTCTTTGAATGGAATGACTTCGGTATCCCCATAAAAAGCTTCGCGCGGTGTGATCGATAAGTGGGGAATCTCAGGAATTTTGACGACGACGTCTTGTACTTCATTGATGTTATAGAATTCTTGAGACAACTGACGAAGTGCCGTCAATAAGGTCTCAATGGATTCTTGGTTGTCACCCGGCGTAACAAGGCACAAGATATTATACATATCGCTAAGCTCAACTTCGAGATTGAAGTGCTCACGCATCCAGTTCTCTGTCTCATAGCCCGTGATCCCGAGATGACGAACGTTTATAGTCACTTTTGTCGGATCGTAATTATACGTCGCTTCGCTGCCAAGAATTTCTTCGCCTGGGCAATATAATCCTGGAATGGAGTTAATAACAGTCCGGGCATATTGGGCTAACCGAATCGCTTCTTCGGCAATAGCATGCCCATTCAAAGCGAGGTTGCGACGTGATGTATCTAAGGATGCCAGAAGAATATAGGATGTTGATGTTGTCGTCAACATACTGATAATGGTCTGCACACGCTGTTGATTTACATAGCCGTTTTTGGTGTTGACATTTAAGATAGAGCTTTGAGTCATCGAACCGCCAAGCTTATGAACGCTTGTCGCGGCCATATCCGCGCCAGCTTCCATCGCGGACATCGGAAGCTCTTCATGGAAATGAATAAGCACGCCGTGTGCTTCATCCACGAGAACAGGGACGTTGAAGGAATGGGCAAGATCTACGATTTCCTTCAGGTTCGCACAATATCCATAATACGTCGGATTAATGACGAGCACAGCTTTGGCATCCGGATGTTTCGTTAAGGCTCTCCGTACAGAGCGGGTAGTGATCCCATGATCAATCCCTAAATTCTCGTCACGAGCAGGGGAGATGAACACAGGGCGCGCCCCAGAGAAAATAATCCCCGACATGATGGATTTATGCACGTTACGCGGAACAATAATTTTGTCACCCGGCGAACAGATAGACATGATCATCGTCATAATCGCACCACTTGTCCCTTGGACTGAGAATAAGGTGTAGTTCGCGCCAAAGGCATCTGCCGCTAGCTGTTGTGCCTCTTCAATGACTCCCGTAGGTTGGTGCAAGTCATCCAGGGGTGCAATATTAATCAAGTCTATGGAAAAGGCGTTATCACCTATAAATTCACGGAATTCTTGATCAGAGCCGGCTCCTTTTTTATGGCCGGGGATATGAAACTGAACGGGATTGCTCGCCGCATGCTGCTTCAAAGCTGTAAACAAAGGTGTGCGTGAATGATCCATTTCTTTCATCCCAACTTTCTGCAAATAATAAACACCATAAATATTAAACAAACAAGGATGAGTATAACAAATACAGGCGGGAATGCAAGAAGATTGTTGGTATGAAATTAGAACAATTTTATGAAGGTGTGAAAAAAATCCTTGAAATGGGTCACAATAGGAAGATGGACATCGTGTCGGCATGAACGAGCAGGATCATCTTGATGAAGGAGTTGACTCATTTGGAAAAGCCAAAAGCCATTAGTCTGCACCAATTGTTTTCTCCGTTTGTTATGGAACTACTTGTCATTCTATTTCTTGTAGAATTTGTGAAAGGTGCGTTATTGGTTACGATTCTACCGATATATATGGGGACTGTTCTAGGGCTCTCTGCCTTTGCGATCGGCTGGGCATTTTCGCTTCAATATATCGGGGACAACTTATTTCGAAGTCCGCTCGGTTGGATTATTGAGCGTGTAGGTTATCGCATTTGCATGCTTATGGGGCTCATTGTCACTTTTGTGGCAGTCGGGATCATTGCGATCACATCCCAGTTATATTTTATTATATTGGCATGTCTATTGCTTGGTATCGGAACTTCACCATTGTGGCCCTGCGTTGTGACGGGGGCGACCCAAGTAGCGGGGCAGGAAAAGCAGGGTACCGTTCTTAGTGTCGTATATGTGGCATGGTTGAGTGGAACAGGAGTAGGGCCCGTTGTCATTAACTTTTTTGTCAAACATTCTTATGCGCCGGCATTTCGATTCTTGCTGCTGTGTATGGCCTTAGTGACGATTGTCGCGTTATTTCTCCCAGGTCGCAAGCAGACGGAGGAACTTCATCGCAGTGAGAAAGAGGATTCCGCAGAAACCAAGCTGTCCATGGGGAACTTGTCCCAGAAGATCAAAGCAACGCTGCACGAGGTACGTAAGAATTTACACGTTAGCTGGTGGTTTTATGTTGCACTCTTCCTGCAGAATTTCTCGATCGGCCTCCTTACGCCTGTGATCACGCTCTATGCTCGAACCGTCATCGGATTAAACCCGACACAGTACAGTATTCTTTTAATTATCGGCGGAGGGATCACCGTGGTTGCGTTGATTCCGATGGGACGATGGGTGGACAAGATGGGTACGAAATGGTTCTTACATATTGGATTTGGTCTAACGGCGGCTACCTTGTTTGTATTTGCGACAACTCGTTCGATGCTTTTCATATACATTCTTGTCTGCATGCTGGGGGTTGGTTACGCTTTGATCATTCCTGCATGGAACGCCTTTATTGCTTCGGTCATTCCGAAGTCGGAGCGGGGGGCGATTTGGGGATTCTTCTTAACATTAGAGGGATCAGGTATGGTTGTAGGGCCGATTGTGTCTGGTCGTCTATGGGATATGATCGGATCGCATGCGCCGTTCTATGGCAGTGCATTAGGGTTATTAGCATTATTTTGTATTCATTGGTACATATCGTCGCGACCGCGCGTTACAGCCGCTTCGTAACGAGTGCTATGATGGAGAGCAGTACGTGAATCCTATAACGAAAAGAAAGAGGCTCATGCAGCGATTGCATGGGCCTCTCATCATTTGTTCGATAATCCTGTCTATTAAAATGCCAATTTATAGAGCGGTAATAATTGCTCAAAGGTCTGTTCAATGGTTGCGAGAAGCTGATCACCGTTAGCTAAAATAGGGTCATCACGCTCGATGCGTAATCCACAGAGCACTTCGGATTTCTGAACCTTCTCCAGCTTTTGAATGATCGTACGGAAAGCTTCCTGATCCATTTCGCTATGCAGCGTGCCTTCTGGCTTCATATGATCGAGCGACCAGAAGAAATGCGCTGGAATCGTTTTGCGAACTTCCTTCAGATGTTCATCGAGATGCTTCGCGAAAATTTTCTTATTATCACTTTCATAGATGACGGCGAAAATAATGAATAAATGAGATTCGAACATACCTACTTGAAAATGCGGATGCGCTTTGTATCCGCGTTTATTGTTCGCCCAAGCTACCCAGGTGTCATTCGGCGGATTAATCGTACGACGGGCGTGTTTGGCAACGTGAGGGAACATTTCTTCACCACATAGAACAGATAAATGGGGTGCGAGCTGCGTGCCGAGTTCCGTCAGTTTCGGTCGTACACGTTCGATGAGTTCGCTCATTCTTGCTTCAAGTCCAGGAATCGTAAAGACATCAAAATCCTGGGGAAGAAAACCTGTGAATTGGATTTGTGTATTTGCTGTCATGGATGTGTAAACCTCCTAAGTTACGTTAAGTAGAATATTGCAATTTGCGTTCGATCGCGCAGCGATAATTTGCTTAGAATTTCTGTAATATAGTTTTTAATCGTGCCTTCGCTTAAAAATAGGGTTTGTGCAATTTCTTTATTGGATTTGCCATCGGCAATCAGTTCTACGATCTGCTGTTCTGCGGGCGTGAGCTGATATGCTTCCAACTTTACTTTGCGAGAACCCGGCGAGTGGTCTGTACGAGGGCCTTGAACTAGCGTAGCCAGTTTTCTCGCCACGTCAGGATGTATCAACAGGTCCCCGCGATGCACCGTGCGTATCCCTTCAATAATTCGTTCCGGTGAAATGTTCTTCAGCGAATACCCGCCAGCACCGTATCGAATGGCTTCCACGATATAATCATCATCGTCAAACGTGGTGAGAATGAACACAGCGATATGCGGAGCATACTCTTTCAGAAGCCGCGTTCCTTGTACGCCGTCACATTCGGGCATGCGGATATCCATCAGAACAAGCTCGATGGTCGGATGCTGCTTCACAAACGCAAGGGCCTCTAAGCCATTGCCGCAGGTTCCAACAACTTCCAAGTCAGGTTGTAAGTTTAAGATCATTTTTAAGCTTTCACGAATGAAGGCATCATCATCCACAATGAGTACCTGGATCATACCATTTCTCCTTTAAGAGACATCTATTCGCAGTCGCCTCAACTTTGAAAGGCCTCGATAGAGGTTTTCTCATGAGTATACACGCTGCGTGGGATAATGCGGAAGCCTTGTAATCATACAAAATTGTTCTGTACTCGACCAATCGATTGACCCGCCAATAATATGAACTCGCTCTTCCATGCCGCGCATGCCAAGTCCTTGGCGGATCGAACCGCTGGGTTGGCTGCCATTATTGCATATTCGCATGCTGACTTGTTCAGGCTCATATTGAAGCGTAATGGTTACTTTCGTGGCTTGTCCATGGCGAATCGCATTCGTAATGGCTTCTTGGGCATTCCGGTAGAGAACATATTCAATGCTGGGATAAAGCGCATAAGGCAAGCCTTCCACTTGATAGGTAACCTGGATTCCTAAGGTTTCACTTGTCGTATGCATGAGTTGTTCCAGTGAGTATTGCTGCACTTCCTTCGCGGCAGGCGCGATTTTGCGAACCGTTCTGCGCAAGGTCTCCATGGAGTCGCTCATTTGGTCCCGTACTTGCTCCAATAAGGACAGAGCTTGTTCTGGCTGGGACGGGAAAATTTGCAGTGCAGCCTCTGTCATCATCTTCTGTCGAATCAAGCGATGGCCTAAGTCGTCATGGATATCCTTCGAAATACGATTTCGCTCTTCAAGCTGAGCAAATTGTTCGACTTGCTGCGCATATTGGACGAGCCTTCTTCTAGCATCTTCAAGTTCAAGGTGACTAAGACTTAATTGGTCATATAAGGTCTCCGCTTGGTATTTCTGGGTCGATGCAATACGAAGACATATCAGCAGCAGCCCCGTAAGGACAAACATGATATTTGCCGTCAGTTGCGTCGTTGCGGGCTGATGCATTATGGAGATGTTATATACAATCATCAAAAGAGCAATACCAGCGATTTGCTGTTTCAGCAGAGGCTGAGGAGCAGAGGTATCGAATAAGGAGATAAGAGTAGATAACAATGCGAGAAACATCATACCTTCGTAATGATAGCTTATATAGCCAACAAAACCTGATTCGATGATGAATAATCCCCAGATCAACCCTCCAATTCTTACAAACCTCAATCTAGCAAGGATGTGCATTGCTAGAATACAGATCATAAATATCGCAGGAGACCCTACATCTTGCCACCATAGCGTTCCGATGGCAGGAACCACGAGGAGCAGGTGGCGTGCCCAAGATAATATGGCGGACATGATACACATCCTTTATCCAATTTCATGGCTTTAGTATATCACAGGGAATCTTCCAAGGTCATAGAAATGACTTTTGTCACCTCCCATTTATGACGATTCGTACGTGTGGCACAGCCAAATTTTTCTTACAATGAATTCATAACAACGTAACGAAGCCGGAGAGGGGCGCTTGAAATGAGTTTTATTGAATTGGATCATGTATTGAAACGTTATGATACGAAGATTACGGTGAACCATTTAAGTCTTACCATCGAAAAAGGTGAAGTATTCGGATTGCTTGGACCGAACGGAGCAGGGAAGAGCACAACGATTCACATGCTGACCGGATTGCTTCCTTATGATCAAGGAGATATACGAATCGGGGGATTGTCCGTTAAAAAGAGTACGCTTGATATTAAGCGCCAAATTGGGTTGGTTCCGCAAGAGCTGGCCATTTATGAGACCTTAACCGCCCGTGAGAATGTAACATTCTTTGGCAGACTTTATGGGTTAAGCGGGAAGCTTCTTCGTGAACGGGTGGATGAAGCTTTGGATTTTGTGGGGTTAAGAGATCGTGCAGGGGATAAGCCAGCTTCCTACTCGGGCGGAATGAAGCGAAGATTAAATATTGCCTGTGCGATTATGCACCACCCGGAGCTTATCATTATGGATGAACCTACGGTTGGGATTGACCCTCAATCCCGCAACCATATCTTGGAGTCAATCAAGAAGCTGAACGAGATGGGTTCGACGGTTATTTATACGAGTCATTACATGGAAGAAGTGGAAGCGATCAGTACGCGTGTTGGTATCATGGATCACGGCCAACTTATTGCATGCGGAACAAAAGAAGAGCTGCTCGATCAAATTGGCCGTGACGAAACATTGTTTATGGCAACGCAGGATATGAAGGAACGGGCATTGGAAGAGCTTCAACAGCATGCACATATACGGAGTGTTCAGTTCAGAGAAAACCAATTGGAATTACTCCTACGACCGTCTGATACGGTATTGCAAGACATTCTATTTATCTTATCGAGCCATGAGGTCAAGATTACATCGTTCCAACGTGTCGAGCCGAATTTAGAGACACTATTCTTATCATTAACAGGGCGAAGCTTGCGAGACTAGGGAGGTCGGACGAATGAAAAACATATGGCACGTGATGAGAAATGAATTGCTTCAAATTACACGAATGAGATCCGTCCTATTGATTCTCTTTATTATGCCGCTGCTATTAATTTTTGTCCTTGGTTCGGCCTTGTCCAGTCAGTTTAAAGCCGAAGATTATGTGCCAGCTCCAGCTAAACTCGCGGTTTTCAATGAAGATTCGGGGCAAATGAAGGCGCCGCTTCAGCAATTTTTCGCGAACGATCAAGTTCGTGAAATTCTTCAAGTGACAGAGGTTCAGTCTGAGGAAGAAATGAATGAAAGAATCGAATTGAATGAAGTCGACGGCGGGCTTGTCATTCCAGCCTCTTTTTCGAAGCATATTATGAGCGGAGCATCTTCGGAATGGACCTATTATGGAGGATCGAACACCAGCGCGAATGACACGATCAAAATATTGCTGCAAAAGTTCACGGATCAGGCTACCCAAACCCAGGCCGCAGTTATGGTTCTTGGACCCCAAGCAGCAGCTGTCTCGGCTCCCGTAGACAGAACGAGTCAGGTTGTGCAAGGGACGCTGCAGGATAACCTTTACAATGCAAGCGCAATGGAATATTACGCCGGTTCCATGTTAATCATGTTCCTATTATTTAGCGGCATGTCAGCAGCTATTGGTCTGCAGAAGGAACGGGAGAACAAGACGTTACAGCGTATCATGGTTGCACCTGTCACTGTCGCGCAGGCGCTCCTTGGAAAATTGCTGGGTGTCGCCGTGTTGTCCATGATTCAATGCAGCGTCATTATTATCTTTACATGGGTTGTTTATGGCGTGAACTGGGGTGAGCACCTTGGTGCCATTGCGATCATCTGCCTGTGCACGATCGTAGCGGCGATCAGTCTTGCGGCCATTCTGGCTGTTCTATTCAAAAGTAGTAAGGCTGTTGAATCGGTGTATTCCAGTCTCGTGACCATTATGACGTTCTTAAGCGGCGGGATGATAGTATTCGTTGGAGATCAAATGCAGACGGTGGGACAATTTACATTAAATTACTGGGCAGCGGGAGCCATTCTTCGCTTTATGTTGAACGTGGATACGAGCACAGCCTGGAATAATCTATATGTCTTAATTGGTATCGCAGTTGCACTGATGGCCGGGGCCATGCTGATCTCTAGAAGGGTGGTAACATTACATGAATAGCATCTATATCGCAGGGTTATTTATCCGAAGAATGTTAGGCTCTCCCAAATCTATCCTTAGCCGTCTTGTGATTCCTGTCATCGTGATATCTGCCATTATTGGGTTGACGGCTACGATGACGTCAGGTGATGCGAAGATCGCCTATCTGAATGAAGACCAAGGAACATTCGGTCAGCATGTTCTGACGGGCTTGGCGAAGGAACATGTGGAATTGATCCCTGTAACGGATATGGAATCCTTGAAACAACAAGTCGTTGGACATCAAGTCAATGGAGCCATCAGAATTCCTAATTCATTCTCTTCATCGGTATCTGCGCGTCAGGACGCTAGCATTGAAGTGTATGGTTTAAATCAATCTAAAGAGATAGTCATGCTCACCATGAACATCGATGCTCAAATTCAACGTTTGGAACAAAGCGTGCTTCAGATTTCCCAAGCCACACAAGCGGGTGATTCGGCCCAGCTCCTTGAGCAATTGTTGGTTCAACAGGAGAAGCCTGCCATCAAGTTGGTAGAACATGAAGGAACCCTGAACATGAATCCCTTCTTTAATTCCATTGTTGGAATCATGCTGATGTTCCTGATGTTCTCGAGCAACGGTGGGATTTATACGATCATGGAGGACCGGACGAATCGTACGATGCAACGAATGTTTACGGCGCCGGTTCGGGCTTGGGAGATTACGTTAGGGAACTTTCTCGGGAGTGTAGCCATAGGTACGATCCAGATTAGCGTGATTCTCCTGTTTACGCGTTATATCCTTGGATTTGATTATAATCATATTCCGCTCTGGGTATTGTTCATTATTTTAGAATTATTCTTGTTCGCAGCACTCGGTATATCTAGCGCCGTTGCAGGTTTGGTCCGAGATGTGAAAAGTCTTAGCAATATCAATACTCTGATCGTAACGCCAACCTGTATGCTTGGAGGCTGCTTCTGGCCCGTGTCGATCATGCCTGATTTCATGCAGAAGCTCGCGAACTTTGTTCCGCAAAAGTGGGCCATCGATGCGATTCTGAAGTTAGCAGATGGGCATAGCTTGCGAACCATCGGCTTGCACATGGTCATCCTGCTTATGTTTGCCGTGCTGCTGTTATCCATTGGGGCCGTCATTCTTCGCCCCTCCCAAAAGGCAGCATAACCCATAACTTGATCTAAAAGCCCCCTTCAAGGGGCTTTTATTCATGATTAGATCAGAATCAGGCGTAAAAATAGTCAATAAACCAAGTTACCGAAACATAAAATAACGTATAAGATATGGTAAATCATTGATTTGTCAGCAAATTTGCGAACAATGATCTGCCTCGTCATTCACGTATCAGGAAGGGAGGAATTGCCATGAACAAGAGCTATGAAGTGGAATATTGCAATTTGGAGTTACGATTTGATCGAAGATATATCCAAAATCTGATTCGCGATTTGATTCATGAAGGCTACTCCTTGTATTGGAGTGAGAATGAGTCGTTATTTATTATCTCGGTTCGAACGGGGCGCAAGTTAGTGAAGCTCAAATTTCAACGGATTCATAACCGGTACAAAATTGTAGGAAATTACACGATCAAGGATGAGAAACTGGCTGAATTTATGGAACGACTCATTGGCGATACGCGCGGTCATGCTGTTGTCAAACGATTTAAAGACCGTCAAATCCTCATTGAAAGCATCCTATTTGGGGAACTTATATTACTGGTGGAGGTTTCCGGCGTGGATCACCGTATTATTTTCCAGAAGCGACCGCTTGTGACCACCGAAGAGATGATACGAGCCTTTCAATCCAAACGTGCGGAGGAACGCATTGGCGTGCTTCGAATGGAGCTTGATTATGAGTTAGCGAATCTATATGAAGCATTGGAACGCAAGGATGAGAAAGGGATTGATCAATGCAAGGAAAAGCTGCTCGTTCTGCGCAGTGAAATGCTGCAATTAGAGTGCTAAAACCGGCAGTGGGTATCATGGACACCTCACGGTTGTTGGGGTGTTTTTGATGCGGAATAGGTTAGGGGTTCACTTCTGTATATAAAAAGAGTAAAATAGGTATATTGAGAAAATCTACATATATAAAGGTAAAGGGTGGAAAACCAAATGTCTAAACAACAAATCGGTGTTATCGGTTTGGCGGTTATGGGGAAAAACCTCGCGCTAAACATTGAAAGCAGAGGCTTTACTGTATCCGTCTTTAATCGTTCCAGAGAGAAAACTGACGATCTGATTCAAGAAGCTCAAGGCAAGAACTTAGTTGGTACTTATTCCATTGAAGAATTCGTGCAATCCCTTGAAACACCTCGTAAGATTTTAATTATGGTACAAGCAGGTAACGCGACTGACGCGACAATTGAACAACTTGTTCCACACCTAGACAAAGGTGACATCATTATTGATGGCGGTAACGCATACTTCCCTGATACCCAACGTCGCAGCAAAGATTTGGAAGCCAAAGGGTTCCGGTTCATCGGTACGGGCGTATCCGGCGGTGAAGAGGGCGCTTTGAAAGGTCCAGCAATTATGCCAGGCGGACAAGAGAGTGCTTACCAATTGGTTGAGCCTATTTTGACTGCAATCTCTGCAAAAGTAGACGGCGATCCTTGTTGTACATACATCGGACCGGATGGTGCAGGTCACTACGTGAAGATGGTTCATAACGGTATCGAATATGGCGATATGCAATTGATCTGTGAAGCTTATGATCTGTTGAAAAATGTTCTGAACGTTAACGCAGAAGAATTACATGAGATCTTCTCGGATTGGAATAAAGGCGAGTTAGACAGCTACCTTATCGAGATTACTGCAGATATCTTCTCTAAATATGATCCAGATACGAACAAACCCATGGTTGATGTGATTCTTGACTCCGCAGGCCAAAAAGGTACAGGAAAATGGACAAGCCAAAGTGCGCTTGATCTCGGCGTTCCTTTGTCGATGATTACGGAGTCTGTATTCTCCCGTTTCCTTTCTGCAATGAAAGAAGAACGTGTTCATGCAAGCAAATTGCTGAACGGACCCAAAACTTCGAAATTTGACGGCGATCGCGCTGCATTTATCGAGAATGTACGTAAAGCATTGTTCACAAGTAAAATCGTATCCTATGCTCAAGGCTTCGCACAAATGCGCGCTGCTTCCGATGAATATGGCTGGGATTTGAAATATGGCAACATTGCCATGATCTTCCGCGGGGGTTGTATCATTCGTTCCCGTTTCTTGCAAAACATTAAAGATGCGTATGATCGCGATGCAGGTCTTAAGAACTTGCTACTTGATCCATACTTCAAAGATATCGTTGACAACTACCAAGATGCGTGGAGACAAGTGGTTGCTGCCGCTGTGGCGAATGGGGTTCCGGTTCCAGGCATGTCCAGTGCTTTAGCTTATTATGACAGCTACCGTACCGAAAGATTGCCAGCGAACTTGCTTCAAGCACAACGTGATTACTTCGGCGCACATACGTTCAAACGTGTGGATAAAGAAGGAACATTCCACTTTAACTGGATGGATTAATATTTTCCGATTAACGCTGCTTCGAGTAAATACCGTGCACAGCTTCCATCAATTGTTGACGGAGCTGATTGATTTCTTGATCGTACACCGTACGTCGATGAATTAAGAGCATGGCAACCTCGGCGAAATATTGGAAATTGAGTAAAAGACGTGGCTGTGACAGATCCAATAAATTCGGGTCTTCATCAGCCACTCTTTTTTTAATCAGCTCCAATACATAAATAATATCTTCTCTGCAAAGGGAATGGTTCGGATCAAAAATGCGGTCTAACCGTTGATTGACGGCTTGTGTGTTGGAAATAGCCTCGGACATAAGTGAGTTTCACTCCTAGTTCAAATATTTGAAAATAGTATACTATCATCTTTACGAAAAACACCCCTATTTTATACATCCTTTTACATGTTGCAAATGTAATCTTTCTATAAAATGTGATATGATATGGGAGGTTTTAGTTCACAGAAGATATGGCAAAAGAGGTGCTCATTCGTTGGAAAGTCCGAAAAACCGCAATATTATTCTTATTGGATTTATGGGAACTGGAAAATCTACAGTAGGTCAAGCGATTGCTGAAACCTTAAATTATCAATTTGTAGATACCGATGCGTTAGTAGAAAAGAAGGCAGGATGTGCGATTTCCGAGATTTTTGCATCGCAGGGGGAAGCACATTTTCGTCAATTAGAGCATGAAGTGATCAAGGAAATACTACAAAATGAACGATTAGTTGTGTCAACGGGCGGAGGTTCGGTGCTTCGGGAAGATAATTGCGCTGTGATGCTGGCGAATGGGCAAGTTATTGCGTTAACGGCCGATACAGATCATATTATTCAACGTGTGTCGCAAGATCCGAATCGACCGTTATTGCAAGGAAATGTAGAAGAACGAGTACACACCTTAATGGCTCAGCGCAAAGATGCATATCAATTTGCGGATGTGACAATCGATACAACAGGGGTTCCTGTTGAGAACATTGTTCGGACCATCCATGAACATCATATGAAGAAGTGAAATTGGATTATAACTGACTCCAGGCGAGCATGCCGCCTTCCATATTCTTAAGACCTTGGATACCTAACTGCGTCATATATTCGCAAGCCCGTTCGCTGCGGTAACCGCTGCGGCAGATCATAATGATTTCGCCGGTTTGTTCGATTTCCTCCAAGCGCTCCGGGATTTGACCAAGAGGAATATGGATTGCACCGGGAATCATGCCTAGGGCAACTTCTTCGGGTTCGCGTACATCTATCATGTTTAATGATTCACCGCGTTCCAGTCTTGCTTTTATTTCTTCAGGTTGTATTTGTTCAATTTCCATACCGTAAACCCCCAATTCATAAACAAACTAAGCCTTATTTTAACATATATTATTGAAGGAGAGAATCTAATGGATGTAATTGTGACGCCAACCCCCCGTCTTGAGGGAGATATTCAAGCTTTATCATCAAAAAATTATACGACGCGCTACTTGCTTGTTGCCGCGCTTGCGAATGGGACAAGTACGATCCATTATCCTGCGCATAGTGAAGATAGTGATGCGATGCGCCGTTGTATCCGTGATCTCGGTGCGATCATCGAAGAAGATGACAAGAAAATCGTAATTACGGGCTTTGGCAATCATCCCAAAGATATCCGTGAATTGAATGTAGGGAACGCGGGTGCGGTATTGCGCTTTCTGATGGCTATCGCTTCGCTATGTCCCGATGTAACTTTCGTGAACACGTACCCCGATTCACTTGGCAAACGCCCGCATGACGATTTGATTGACTCCTTACAACAATTAGGCGTAGTTATTGAACATCAGGAAGGAAAACTGCCGATTACGATTCGTGGGGGACAACCGAAAGGTGGTAAAATTACGGTATCTGGAAATGTAAGCTCGCAGTTCCTTAGTGCACTGCTATTCCTTACACCGATGCTTGAAGAAGATAGTGAGATTGAAGTACTGCATGACTTGAAATCCAAAGTCGTTGTAGGTCAAACGCTCGAAGTTTTAGAACAAGCTGGTATTATTATCCATGCTAGTGAAGATCTTATGCACTACAAAGTGCCTGGACGCCAGCACTACCAAGCCAAAGAATATATTGTTCAAGGGGATTACCCTGGATCAGCGGCCGTTCTTGCTGCTGCAGCTGTGACGAATTCCGATGTAAAAATTCATCGTTTAGCAGAGAATAGTAAACAGGGCGAACGGGCCATCGTCGATGTACTACGCATGATGGAAGTACCGCTTACGCATGAGCATGATATTGTACATGTGCAAGGGAACCAACGCTTAAAGGCGCTCGAATTTGATGGCGATGCTGCAACAGATGCGGTTCTTGCGATGGTAGCTGCGGCAGTGTTCGCAGAAGGGACCTCTCGATTCTATAATGTAGAGAACTTGCGCTACAAAGAATGTGATCGTATTACAGATTATTTGAACGAGCTTCGCAAAGCAGGTGCAAATGTGGAAGAGCGTCAAGCGGAGATCATCGTGCATGGCCGTCCAGAAGGTGTGGAAGGCGGAGTCGAGATCAATGCCCATTACGATCACCGCGTCATCATGGCTTTATCTGTTGTCGGTTTGCGGGCGAAAGCGCCGCTTCGTATTAAAGATGCCCACCATGTGGCGAAATCGTATCCGATCTTTTTTGATCATATGAAATCCATTGGTGCGCAAATCGAATGGGTCTAAGAAAGTCAACTATTCTGGAGGTGCTTGAAGTATGTCATTTGAAAATCCTTCACGGGAAGAAATTCGTGAAATTCTTCGTCAGTCCCAAGTCATTGCTGTCGTAGGTCTCTCGGATAAGCCGGACCGGACATCCTATATGGTGTCTGAAGCCATGCAGAAAAAGGGGTATCGGATTATTCCCGTAAACCCTGCTGTTTCAGATTCGACGATCTTGGGAGAAAAGGTTTATGCATCACTCCAAGATATCAGAGAGAAAGTGGACATTGTGAACGTGTTTCGTCGCAGCGAGTTCTGTGAGCCCGTAGCCGAGGAAGCTGTAACTATCGGAGCCAAAGTACTTTGGTTGCAATTAGGAATTCTCAATGTTACTGCGGCAAACATCGCGTCTCGCGGCGGATTGCAAGTGATCATGGACCGTTGCATTAAAGTAGAGGATTCAATCTTATTGCCGAATGGCAAATAACAGCGAATGGGATCAACCCGGAGCTTGAGGGGAGGTTTAAGCATGAGTGCGCTAGGAACATTACAACAGTTTGGGCGTGCAATAATGCTGCCAACCGTTGTTCTTCCTGTTGCATCCTTGATGTTGTTTCTCGGAAGCTTTCCTTGGGATCCGATCGGCCTGGAGTCGGTCGGACACATCTTGACGGTGGCTGGAAGTACAATTTTTACGTTTTTGCCTTATATTTTTGCGGTAGGGGTAGCCTTGGGCCTCGGTAATAATGACGGGACGGCAGCAATCGCTGCTTTGATCGGGATTTTTATCGTGGACCAGGTTACATCTTATTTTAGTTCGACACCGATGGAGCCTAGTATTCTCGTCGGTATTTTAATTGGTATTCTTGCGGGATACATAACGAATAGGTACAAGCATATACAGCTTCCGGAATATATCCAATTCTTCGGCGGACCCCGGTTCGTGCTGCTGGTTATGTGCTTCAGTACCCTAATCTTCGCTGCGTTAATGACAATGATTGCTGAACCCTTAGAGCAGGGCGTCGTGGCATTAGGAAAGTTTCTATTGTCGCTTGGAGGCATTGGTGTCTTTCTATTTGGCGTCATGCAACGTGTGCTGGTCGTTGTTGGGCTCCATCATATTCTGAACAACGTATTCTTCTTCCAGGTGGGTTCATTTGAGACAACGGCAGGGCAGATTGTGCATGGGGATTTACCGCGTTTCTTTGCGGGAGATCCAACGGCGGGTCAATTCATGACCGGGTTGTATCCACTGACGATGTTTGCTATCCCTGCCATTGCATTTGCCATTATTCAGGAAGCACGTGAAGATCTGAAGCCGAAAGTGAAAAAGATGTTTCTGATGTCCGCGTTTGTCAGCTTTTTGACCGGGATTACAGAACCGATTGAATTCGCTTTCCTATTCGTTGCACCTTATCTATTTGTCGTGCATGCACTCATTTCAGGATTTACCATGTGGTTATGCAGTTATTTGGATATTCACTTAGGCGTTTCCTTCTCCGGCGGCGCGATTGATTTCGTGCTGAGCAGTCACTTAGGGCGGAACCAATGGCTTCTCATCCCGATGGGATTAGCACTTGGATTAATCTATTATAATTTGTTCAGGTTCGCAATTAATAAATACAGGATACCCACGCCAGGACGCGAAGAGGGTTCCGTGCTCGATGATTGGGCAGGAAGTATACCTTATCGTGCACCACTCATTCTGCAAGCGCTTGGCGGCAAAGAGAATATCGTCCAAATGGAAGCCTGCGTAACGCGCTTGCGATTGTCTGTCAAGAATGATCGGTTAATTGATCGGAGAGCACTGCGATTGCTAGGTTCAGCAGGGATGATTCGTCTCGGCGGCGGGGCTGTTCAAGTTGTCTTCGGGACTTACTCCGATATGATTCGTGCGGAAATTATGAAGGTATTGAATAAAGATGTGGATCAGGTGCTATTCCATGCGCCAATGCAAGGCAAAATGATTCCGCTGGATGAAGTGCCGGATCATATATTCGCGAAGAGATTGGTAGGCAACGGCGTGGCATTCATTCCCGATAAGGGGGAGATGGTTGCACCGCTTGCAGGCGAGATTATGACCATTTACCCGACGCAGCATGCGATTGGCATCGTAACTGCAGAAGGATTGAATGTATTAATCCATCTGGGAATTGATACATCCTCACTAAATGGGTATGGCATTACGGTACTGGTAAAAGAAGGAGACCACGTGGAAGCGGGTCAACTGTTAATGAAATTCGATCTGGAGTATGTGAAGAAGCATGCAGCGTCGATCGTCACGCCGATGGTGATTACCAACTCCGAAATTGTTAGATCATGGAGCTTCGCGCCGTACAAACCGGTGAAAAAAGGACAGGCTTCCGTCATGTCCGTAGTATTAAATGATAGGAATGTTGGAGGGAATGCAGAATGATACAGGGTATCGGCGCTTCATCAGGGATCGCAATTGGAAAAGCCTTTGTACTCCCGACGTGGGAATGGGATTTGCCTGATCAGCGGATAGATTCCATCGATTTAGCGAAAGAATTTGAGAGACTGTATGAAGGGGTTCGTACCTCCAAAAATGAGATAGAGTTTTTGAAGCAGGAGTTCCGGGAAGTCGTGGGACCTGATCAATCATCCATTTTTGATGCGCATTTGGCGATTTTGGAAGATCCGGTGTTCATGAGTGAAATTCAAGGGATTATTGAACGTCAATACACGGCCGCTGAGGTCGCTGTCAAAGAAGCGATTGATCATTTTGTCAAAATGTTCGACCTGCTGGATGATGAATACATGAAAGAACGTGCGCTAGATATTAAAGATGTGGGCAATCGTTTACTTAAACATTTACTTGGGGCGCCGGAAATTACGCTGCCTTCCGACACGAATCCGTATTTGCTGGTGGCCAAGGAATTATCGCCTTCCCAACTCGCGAATCTGAACCAGAACTATGTCTTAGGGATTGCCACCCTTCAAGGCGGGAGAACATCGCATTCTGCCATTATGGCGCGTGCGCTGGGCATTCCATTCGTCCTTGGGCTTGAAGGCAAGCTGGATGATCCGATCCAGACGGGCGATATGCTTGTGATTGACGGCGGTGATGGTACAGTCTTTGTCAACCCTGCAGAAGAAGTATTGCTCGAATACACGCAGCTGCGCGATGAGCAGACGGAGAAGAAGAGTAAGCTGCGTCAGCTGGCGAATGTTCCGGCTGTCACGGTAGATGGCACGGAAATGCGTCTTCAAGCGAATATCAGCTCGTTAAAAGAGTTGAATGTGGCTTTGTCGCATGGTGCTTGCGGTGTGGGATTGTTTCGAACGGAATTTCTGTATATGGACCGTCAACATTTTCCGGAAGAAGAAGAGCAATTCGACGTCTATCGAGAAGTCGCCGAGAAGGTGGGCGCGAATCATGTTGTGATTCGTACACTGGATATTGGCGGCGATAAGCATTTGGATTATTTTGCGCTGCCTGAAGAAGATAATCCCTTTTTAGGTTACCGGGCGATACGGATCTGTCTAGACCGTAAAGAACTATTCAAGACGCAGCTGCGTGCGATTCTGCGTGCGAGCCATTACGGCAATGTGAAGATTATGTATCCGATGATCTCATCCTTGGATGAAGTTCGTGAAGCGAACGAGGTTTTGGCCGAAGCAAAGAGGGAGCTTGATCAGAAAGGGCTTCCTTATAATGCACAGATTCCCGTCGGCATCATGGTGGAAGTCCCTGCTGCCGTAACCATTGCGGATTTGCTGGCTGATGAAGTGGATTTCTTCAGTATTGGCACGAATGATTTGGTGCAATACGTGCTTGCCGTGGATCGAATGAACGAGCAAATTTCGCATATGTATAATCCGTTCCATCCTGCTATTCTAAGACTGCTCCGTATGACGGTGGAAGCTGCGAAAACGAAGGGAATACCGATCAGCGTGTGCGGCGAGTTGGCTGGTGATGAGCGGGCCTTAGCCCTTTGGGTCGCATTAGGGGTCCATGACCTTAGTATGTCCGCGCACTCTATTTTACATCTGAAGAGCCGTGTTCTGGAAATGCGGAAAACCGATTGTCTGGAACTGAAAGACAAATTATATCAATGCCGTACACATCGTGAGATTGAACAGTTACTTCATGAATTCGCCTTGCATAAATAATAGTATAGGTCTATTACGAAGGCGAGGGACAAACGCTGAGAAAAACATGGTGGAAAGAAAGTGTTGTGTATCAGATTTATCCTCGAAGTTTCATGGACAGCAATGGCGATGGAATCGGCGATTTACAGGGCATTATTCAAAAGTTAGACTATCTGCATGAGCTTGGAGTCGATGTGGTATGGCTATCACCCGTATATGCATCGCCGAACGATGATAACGGATATGATATTAGCGATTACCGCGCGATTCAGCCCGAATTTGGGACGATGGATGATTGGGAAGCTTTGTTAAGCGGTTTGCATCAGCGGGGAATGAAGCTCATGATGGATTTGGTCGTGAATCACACTTCGGATGAGCATGCGTGGTTTCAACAATCGCGATTGAGCAAAGATAATCCTTATCGGGCGTATTATTTCTGGCGGTCTGGTCAAGGCGGAAGAGAACCGAATAATTGGGTCTCCGTGTTCGGAGGCTCCGCCTGGCAGCATGACAAATGGACAGACGAATATTTTCTTCATCTTTTCAGCCAGAAGCAGCCGGATCTGAATTGGAATCATCCTAAAGTACGTCAAGAAATATACGAGATGATGGTGTGGTGGCTGGATAAAGGCGTAGATGGATTTCGGATGGATGTCATCAACTATATTTCCAAAGATGACTCGCTGCCTGGTATCCCCTCGTATGATGGCGGCTATGCTTGGGGCGGAGAATATTTTGCGAATGGGCCACGTATCCATGAGTTTTTGGAGGAAATGAATCGAGAAGTGCTCTCACGCTACGATATGATGACCGTAGGGGAGATGCCTGGCGTTACCGTGGATGAAGCTGCTGTATTTGCGAATGAGGCAGGGACAGCGCTGCAAATGGTGTTTCAATTCGATCATATGGATTTGGATGCGGGTCCTGGAGGGAAATGGGACGTACAACCCTTCTCACTGGCGAAGCTGAAGTCCTCCCTAAGTCATTGGCAGACGGGACTCGATGGCAGAGCATGGAACAGCTTGTATTTGAACAATCATGATCAGCCAAGAATGGTCTCGAGGTTTGGAAATGATACGGTCTATCGCAAAAAATCCGCGAAGATGCTTGCGACAGCGCTTCATATGCTGCAGGGCACACCCTTTATTTATCAAGGCGAGGAATTAGGCATGACCAACGTGAAATTCCCTTCGATTGATGACTATCGCGATATTGAAACCTTAAATATGTACCATCAACGAGTGATGGTCGATGGAGTAGATGCAGGGAAGGTTATGGCGAGTATTCATGCCAAAGGACGAGATAATGCCCGTACGCCGATGCAGTGGAGCAGCAAGACGCATGGCGGTTTTACTTCAGGAATCCCGTGGCTAAAGACCAATCCGAATTATGATGTTATCCATGCGGAAGAAGCATTGCGTGACCGTGACTCGGTCTTCTATTTCTATCAACGGCTTATTCAGCTTCGCAAACAGCACTCAATCATCGTATACGGTTCATGCCAAATCTACGATGAAGCACATCCGCATGTGTATGCCTATACACGCACATTCGAGGAAAACCAGTTATTTGTGGTATGTAACTTTTTTGATGTGTATACCGATATTTGGCTGCCAGAAGCCCTGAGAAATGCGTCAGACGTAAAGATATTGCTTACGAATGGTGATTCTCATGCGATCCATAATCAAGTCTCATGCGAACGTCTATCGTTACATCCGTACGATGCCGTGGTATATTATTACCCGCTGTAATCCGTAAAAAAAAGAGGTTGCCGAGAGATTCGGCAGCCTCTTTGATTTGTACTATTTAGCTAATGCATCGCAGAATGCTTTACCATAAGGTGGAAGATCCGGCGGGCGTCGTGCAGATACAATGTTGCCGTCTATAACGACATCTTCATCGATCCAAGTGGCTCCTGCATTTTCCATATCGTCCCGAATGCCCGGCGTAGAAGTAACCGTGCGCCCATTCAGAATCTTTGCAGAAATTAACACCCAGCCTGCGTGACAAATCTGACCGATCGGTTTGCCTGCGGCGTCCATTTCTTTCACGAGCTGAAGTACCTTATCGTAACGGCGAAGCTTGTCTGGTGCCCAACCGCCGGGAACGAGGATCCCGTCATAATCAGCACTATTTACCTCGCTGAAAGCTAATTCCGCGATAGCTGGCACGCCGTATTTTCCAATGTATTTTTTTCCTTTTTCAGGTCCAACCAAGTGGACAATTGCGCCTTCTTCACGCACGCGATAGATCGGATACCACAGTTCCAAATCCTCAAATTCCTCATCGACGAGTGCAATGACTTTTTTGCCTGCTAAACGCATAAAATCCCTCCTAAATACATGACCGTACAAGTCTTGAAACGTTTATGTGTGCATATAATCATCTTAAACTATTTCAAAAACTATGACAAATATCATAGCTAATTACCATTTTAACCATCAAATTTCCGTAAAAGACATTAATTACAACTAGTCAAATAGAAGGAGTTCTGCGAATATAGTCGAATAATAGCTTTTGAAACCGATCACAATTTTTGCAATGATTTTTTTAACTTACTTATAGGCGGGGTGGTCAGTGTGCACATGAATTGTGTGTGTGGACATGTCATGAATTTGTTGCTTAGAACGGTCATTTTTGCAAAACAAACAGAGATTCGCAATGTTCCCGTTTTTACCTGTCCGAATTGTTCTCGGAGTGAAGTGTTAAACTATGTAAAGAAGGATTTGACAGATCTGATCGCCAAGTACGGCAAAAATTCGACAGAAAAGCAATCCTTTCTTTTTCAAGAGTCGAATGACCTCGTGAATGTTCTATTTGAATTGTTCTCTAAAGGGAGCAAGTATGCACACATTGCTGAATTAGAAAAGATGCTGCAAGAACGGATTAATCAGTTATTAGATGTATTTTTATTAGCAAAGACGATGAATGATGTGGAATGGATGGAGGATGTCCAGAAGCGTTTGAAGCTATTGACAGGTTTTTCCGTTGGTGCTTATCGTTTAAATATGAATTAATTTTCAACGAGGTCACGTTGCGTAAAGTATGATTATGTCGTATCATTACATTAATATGTTGGATATGAACGAAAAACTTTAACGTTTGGAGAGAAGGATCGTGACTGTAACTATTTATGATGTAGCAAGAGAAGCAGGAGTATCTATGGCAACGGTTTCTCGGGTTGTCAATAATAATCCGAATGTGAAACCGCAAACCCGTAAGAAAGTATATGAAGCAATTGAACGTTTAGGTTACCGTCCGAATGCTGTAGCAAGAGGGTTAGCGAGCAAGAAAACGACAACGGTTGGCGTTGTCATTCCCGATATATCGAATTCCATCTTTGCAGAAATTGCACGAGGAATCGAAGATATTGCAAATATGTACCACTATAACATCATCCTTTGTAATGCGGATAAGAAGAAAGATAAAGAAATTCGCGTAATTAATACGTTGCTTGAGAAGCAAGTTGACGGCTTGTTATTTATGGGTGGCGCTGTAACGGATGAGCATATTCAAGCATTCCAGACGGCAGCGGTACCGATTGTCCTATGTGCGACCAAAGATGAGCATGGCGTCATCCCTTCGGTTGATATTGATCACGAGGGTGCTGCTTTTGATGCAGTAAGTACATTGATTCGTCATGGACACCGTGAGATTGCAATGATCAGCGGTACATTACAGGATCCTGCGAACGGCTACGCTCGTTTCCAAGGATACAAGCGCGCATTAGAGAGTGCTGGCATCACGTACCAAGAGGATCTAGTTCGTATCGGTAACTACCGTTATGAGTCCGGTGTGGAAGCGATGAAATATTTCTTAGGACTACGTCATAAACCGACAGCCATTTTTGCCGCTACAGATGAGATGGCGATTGGTGCCATTCACAGCATCCAAGATGCAGGCTTAAAGGTACCGGATGACTTCTCCGTGATCAGTGTGGATAATATCCGTATGGCTTCCATGGTTCGTCCATTGCTTACAACGGTTGCTCAACCGATGTATGATATCGGTGCGGTTGCGATGCGGTTGCTAACGAAGCTCATGAAGAAAGAGAACGTTGATAATGCGCATGTTATTTTGCCGCATGAGACGATCCTAAGATTATCTGTAAGTCACGTAAATTCATAAGATTTGGAATAAGGACGGGGAAAGAATAGATGTCGTATCAGAAAATTGGGCTCATCGGCGCGATGAACGAAGAGATCGAGTTATTGCTTGCAGATATGCAGCATAATCAGCGCTCAGATCGAGCTGGTATTACCTTCTATGAAGGGAACTTTCATGGGAAAGAGGTTGTTCTCTGTAGATCTGGCGTGGGGAAAGTGAACGCAGCGGTGACAACTCAAATTTTAATTGATGCGTATGGTGTAGATTGTATCTTGTTTACGGGCGTTGCAGGGGCTCTTCATCCCGAGTTGAATATTGGGGATATCGTCGTGTCTACATCCTGCATGCAGCATGATATGGACGTATCAGCGTTAGGTTTTGCACGCGGCGTCATTCCGTATCAAGAGCAATCAGAATTTCTTGCGGCACCCGATTTGGTGGAGAAAGCGGAAGCGGCATGCCAACGACTGTTCGACGGACGTTATCGATTAGGTAAAGTGTTATCCGGGGATCAATTCGTGGCAAGCCGTGAACTTGTTCGTGAGCTTCACGAGTCCATGAATGGGATATGTACAGAGATGGAAGGCGCGGCCGTTGCACAAGTGTGTAACATGAACGGAACCCCGTTTGTTGTTATTCGTTCGATGTCTGATCGGGCCGATGGTTCCGCACATGTGAATTTTGGTGAGTTTACGGTTCAAGCTGCGAAGCATTCATATCAGATTATTGATGATGTGCTCAGTCATATCTAACGCATCACCAGTTCATTAAGGGATATACTGAAGAGCAACATCGACCATTTTGCGGTTATTACTTGAAATTTCCGAACGCCTCGGCATCGGTTCCCAATCGGTTAGATTATCTAGCCAGGTTGCAGGAATCGTGACCGGGGCTTTTTGCTGCCATCGTTCCATCCAAGCTTCAGGAAGCGGTAAGAGGGGGTCGTGATCCAATTGCTTCAGCAAGGGGTGATCCGTCATTTCAAGCCAGAGCAGGCTCCATGCCCGCGGAACGACACGCCAAATATCATAACCTCCGCCGCCCAGCGCGACCCAACGCCCTTCGCAGTATTGATGGGCGAGCTGATGAATGATTGCGGGCATCGCTTTATAAATCCGCATACTGCATTGTTGATGAGAGAGCGGATCATACGCATGTGCATCGCAACCGTGCTGACTTACGATGATGTCCGGTTTGAACATGGCTGTTACACGTTGAATCGTTTCTTGGAAGCAATCCAGCCAGGAGTCATCCTCTGTGAAGGGTTCCATCGGGATATTATAACAAGTGCCGAACCCGTCAGATTCACCGCGTTCATGAACAAACCCTGTTCCTGGGAATAGAAATTTACCTGTCTCATGAATGGAGTAGGTGCAGACTTGCGGGTCTGTGTAGAATGACCATTGGACTCCGTCGCCATGATGGACATCCGTATCGATATACAGCACACGTGCATGATAATGCTGCCGGAGATAAGCAATGGCCACCGATGCATCATTATAGACACAGAAACCTGAGCCTCGATTGGATAAGGCGTGGTGCAATCCGCCGCCAAGATGCAGCGCATGTAGACTTTGTCCAGACATAACAGTATCAACGGCCGTAATAGACCCTCCTACAATCGTGGAGGTAACCGCATGCATTTCTTTAAAGTAAGGTGTGTCTTCACTGGTAAACCCGTAGATTTCGGCTTTATCCAGCCATTGCTGCTTCGGGTGGTCTACACTTAACCCTTTTACGGTATGAATATAAGAGGGTTGATGAATGGTGAGGAGCTCGTCCTCTGTGGCGCGCCGCGCTTGTAACATTTGGGCCGGAAGAAGGGCCTCGATTTCCGTAAGCAAGTCGTAGGTGAGTTCCAATCGTTTCTGGTTAAAAGGATGATCTTCATTGAATCGGTACTTTAATTCATCATCATGATGAATGAACATTGCATTAATAGACATGCGATTGTGGTACCCCCTACTATTTGCCCTTACAATTTAATACATGAAGCGCTGTTGAAAGCGTACGCGATCGAACTGCTGCTCGGATGCAAGCGGCACATCTTTTCCAATGCGAACCATGAGGCAATTGGCGGGATGAGAGCAGATCTCAGGATCATCTGTTGCATACCAAATCATACCCACAGATTCCATTAATTTCTCCATCATTTTTCGATAATCCCATACACTAAGTTTATTACCATCGAGATCCCAATGCCAATAGTACTCTGTCGTGAATACGATATAATTTTCCAATTGATCTTCTTCAAACGCCGTTTGGATCATTTTTTTGCCCAGCCCGTAAGAACGGTAGGATTTGGCGACCTCTACGGCGCCTAACTCGATTAAATCCTGCATTTGCCCCTGTGACCAGCGTTCCATCTCATCCGCGTAGTGGAAGGTGACGTAGCCAACGATCGTGTTCTCTGCGCGGGCGATAATAATTCGTCCTTCGGGTAATTCAGCGATTTCTATTAAGGCTTCATGCTGTTCCTTTGGCCTTCGAAATGCGTGCAGGTCGGGATGCATCTCAAGTGTCCTTAGCACGTCAGGACGTACGGGACCTTCAATAACCAGTACTTGGTCCTGATGTTGGAGGATATGAGCATGATAAATCTTCCGATGTTCCACGGACACAACTCCTTTCATCATCTCCTCTCACTTATAACATGGAAACGAATCTTTGAAAAGGAATAGGCGAATGAACTTTGGTATGATATAATAAATTTTGCCATAAAATATACAAATTTTTCTTCTTGACATCACGAACTACATACGTTGTAACATCGTTCATCCCTTGCAGTGACAGTAAGGATTTTCAAAGTTTAAGCGCTCCTATTTCATAGGTTTGTAAGCGCTAACGCTGTCACCCAAGGGAAACTATATTTATTTTGAGAGAAATATAATGGGAGGATGAAACAATGGGAAACGTGCAAGGCGAAATTATCGAGGTTGTGGCTACGAAATCGAATATGAACAGTTATGAGGAAACTTATGAACAGTTCAAATGGGAAGAGGTCGAGAAGAACTTCTCCTGGTTTACAACGGGAAAAGTGAACATGGCACATGAAGCGATCGATCGTCATGTGGAGAATGGGCTGGGTGCTAAAATTGCTCTGCACTACAGCGATGCGACACGCGATGAGTCGTACAGCTTCTCGGACATGAAAGCGAAGTCCAATCAGTTCGCGAATGTATTACGCAAGTATGGGGTTGAAAAAGGCGAGCGAGTGTTCATCTTCATGCCCCGTACACCTGAGCTCTATTTTAGCTTGATTGGGTCTCTTAAAGTAGGTGCCGTAGTTGGACCTTTGTTCGAAGCATTTATGGAGACAGCTGTAAAAGACCGGTTGGAAGATAGTGCGGCGATAGCCGTGGTGACAACGCCTGCGCTTCTATCTCGCGTACCGCGCGAGCAACTGCCTGACTTGAAGCATGTGATTCTGGTAGGTCAGGATATTGAAGCAGGGGATGGCATCATTGATTTCCATGCCGAGATGTCAGAGGCATCTGAGGACGCTGAAGTAGAATGGCTGGATCGTGAAGATGGTCTTATTATTCACTATACCTCGGGCTCAACAGGCAAGCCGAAAGGCGTGTTCCATGCGCATAATGCCATGATGCAACATTACTTCACAGGTAAAATTGTATTAGATCTTCAAGAAGATGATATATATTGGTGTACGGCAGACCCAGGTTGGGTTACGGGGACATCCTATGGCATTTTTGCACCATGGTTGAATGGAGCCACCAATGTGGTTCGCGGAGGCCGATTCAGTCCACAAGATTGGTATAATACGATTCAAAAATATAAAATTACGGTCTGGTACAGCGCGCCGACAGCTTTCCGTATGCTGATGGGTGCAGGGGACGACGTCATCGCTCAATTCGACTTATCCAGCTTGCGTCATGTGCTTTCGGTCGGGGAACCCTTAAACCCTGAAGTTGTTCGTTGGGGGATGAAAGTGTACAACCAGCGTATTCATGACACATGGTGGATGACGGAGACAGGGGGACAATTAATCTGTAATTACCCAAGCATGCCTGTAAAACCAGGTTCGATGGGACGTCCGATCCCAGGTGTTGAGGCCGCAATCTTGGATGATAACGGGAATGTACTTCCTCCCTATCGGATGGGGAACCTGGCGATCAAAACACCATGGCCGTCCATGATGCGTAAGATTTGGAATAACCCTGCGAAGTATGCGGAGTACTTCCGGCTAGAAGGTTGGTATGTGTCCGGAGACTCAGCTTACATGGATGAGGACGGTTATTTCTGGTTCCAAGGGCGTGTAGATGATGTAATTAATACCTCCGGGGAGCGTGTAGGCCCATTTGAAGTGGAGAGTAAACTCGTTGAGCATCCTGCCGTTGCAGAAGCGGGTGTTATCGGCAAGCCTGATCCGATGCGCGGAGAAGTGATCAAAGCATTTATTTCGCTTCGTGAGGGTTTTACACCGTCAGAAGAGCTTAAAGCTGACATTGCGAAGTTTGTAAAAGAAGGTTTATCTGCCCATGCGGCACCTCGTGAAATCGAATTTAAAGACAAATTGCCGAAGACGCGTTCCGGTAAAATTATGCGTCGTGTTCTTAAAGCGTGGGAGTTGAACTTACCTACAGGCGACCTGTCTACCATAGAAGACTAAATTTCACAAGGTATTAAATCACTAAACTTGCAAATAATGTATTGACAAATTTATGAAATAAGCAGTATGATTTTGTTAACAAAATAACCGCAGGTCATAACATGTTACCGTTTAGGGCATTCGTTATGAAGCAAAGTTGAGTTTGAACAATGCTTCTATACGTATGCCCTTTTTGTATGACTTAGTCTGTTATATTTTGTAATAATTAGCAAAAGAGAGGGGTTTTAAGATGAAATTGAAATGGGGCAAATCACTCACGCTTCTCCTCATCACGGCACTTTTGCTCATGTTAGCCGCAGGCTGCGGATCGAAGTCGGAGACCAAAACGGATACACCGGCAACGACCACCGAAACGCCAAAGACAGATACGAAGACAGATACGAAGACAGATACGAAGACAGACACCAAGACGGATACAACAACGACGCCGGCGGAAGCTGCAGGTCCTGAATTAGAAGGCGATTTCGAGGTTCAATATTTTGTAGGCGGTTACGGAGACGGATTCTGGAAAGAGGCGATTGCCGATTTCAGTAAAAAGTATCCAAAATTGAAAATTAAAGAATCTGCGGGTCCGAAAATCAATGATCAAATGAAACCGCGTTGGATCCAAGGCAGCCCACCTGACTTTGTATACATTGATGGTGCAGGCGCGAATGCAACGCAAATGGTGAAAGATGATCAGTTACTTGACCTTACGGACTGGTTAGAAACAGCGAAGAACGAAGATGGCAAGTTAATTAAAGACTTGCTGATCATGCAACCGGTGAAATATGACGGCAAGATTGCTCCAATTCCGTTCGTATTCGGTACATGGGGTATCTTCTACGATAAAGCAGAATTCGCGAAAAATAGCTGGGCAGAACCTAAGAACTGGGATGAATTCCTAGCTGTTTCGAAGCAAATTAAAGATTCCGGCAAAATGTATCCGTTCATTCATACCGGTAAATATCCGTACTATATCAACGGCGGTTTAGTGGATACAGCAGTCGTGGTGAACAACAATTATGACGGTTCCATTCTAGACAAAATGCAAGCGCTTGAGCCAGGTATTTTTAAATCAGAGCCCGTGAAAAAAGCGCTTGACCAAGTAAAACAATTGGTTGACGCAGGGTTTATCGATCCAGCTTCTGCTGCAATCAACCATACGGATTCTCAATCCTTGTTCTTGCAGCATAAAGATGCGTTCATCCCGAACGGTCTATGGGTAGAGAACGAGATGAAGAAGGACGTTCCTAAAGGCTTTGATTTTGGTTTCATCCCATCCGTCACACAACCAGCTGGCGGTAAATTCGTAGCTATTCCATACACTTCTACCGTAGGTGTTGCGAAAAAAGCGAAAAACCCTGAAGCAGCAAAAGCGTTTATGCAGTTTATTTTGACTGAGAAATATGCAGTACGTTGGGCAGAGTTAACGGGCGCATTGGATAATATCAAAGCAGATTTGAGCGCTTCGGATAAAGTTAGCAGCTTGTCCAAACAAGCGAGCGGCTACTATAACTCTCCAGATACGGTTGTAGCTCCTTACATCGAATTAAATGCAGACGTAGATAAAGTGAAGCAAGATTCTACCCAAGCACTCGCGAACGGCAAAATCACGCCAGAAGAGTGGATGAACCGGATGGAAGCAGCGGCTGAGAAATCCCGCGGCAAAAAGTAATAAGCACAGAACGTCATGAGGGCTAAAGCCCTCATGACGTTTATTAACAAAGAGTAGACCTATGGGGTGATAACCGTGAACAATGCTCCATCGATAGACCACGCAGTGGGTAAACCCAAAGCGGGTAAAGGAATGAACTGGAAAACAAAGCGAAAGCTTTTCATTTTTGTATTTACGGTACCAACCTTGTTGTTTTTCTGCTTATTTATGATTTATCCCATTATTCAAGGCCTGTATATTAGCTTGTTTGATTGGTCTGGAGGATCTGAGACCAAATCGTTTATTGGGTTTGACAATTACAAGGAGATGTTGAACGACCCGATTTTAGGCCATGCCATATACAATGACTATTTTCTTGTATTCTGGAAAGTCATTGGCATCGTCGGCCTAGGTGTCTTTTTTGCGGTAGCTCTCACGAGATTCCGTATGAAAGGTTCAGGCTTTTTCCGACAAGTATTCTTTATACCGAACATCTTATCGGTTGTCGTCATCGGTGTCTTGTGGAACTATATTTATAATCCGAGTATCGGATTTCTAAATTCATTCTTATCGTTATTTACCGAGAAGAAAGTAGAAATCTCCTACTTGGGTGATGAGGCTTACGCGATGTGGTCACTCTTGCCGCCGGCGATATGGGCTGGTGTCGGATTTGTTATGATCCTTCTGATTGCATCGATCCTTAGCATTCCAACAGAATTGTATGAAGCAGGAAACTTGGACGGTGCTACGCAGTGGCAGCAGTTCGTAAGGATTACGATGCCATTGACGTGGGAACAGATTAAAGTCTCCATTTTGTGGGTTGTTATGACGACATTGAACGGATCTTTCGTCATTGTGTGGATTATGACCGAGGGCGGACCGGATAACGCAACGCAAGTCATGGGGTCTTATCTCTATCAAATGGGCTTCAGGCAGTATCACATGGGTTATGCTTCAGCTATTGGGGCGTTAATCTTGATATTATCCTTGATTACGACACTTGCATTACAACGAATCATGCGACGTGATACGTATGAGATGAGTTAGGAGGGTGCCAATGCATAAAAAATCGGCTGGTTCTGTCGTACTTAGTGCAATCTTCTATGTCATATTAATCCTTTGGGCGCTCTGCGTACTGTATCCTTTAGTATGGTCCGTGTTTGGTTCCCTCAAAGACAATCAACAGTTCTTGTTGAAAATGCCATGGAGTTTGCCAGAATTCCCGTTGTTATGGGAAAATTTCTCTAACGTTTGGGTTAATTATCAAGTGGGTACATACTTTATGAACTCGCTGCTTGTTACAACGCTTAGTACCCTGTTGGCTCTATTATTAGCATCGACGACGGCCTATACAATTGCTCGATTCCGATTTATCGGGAACCAAGTTTTGTATAACCTGTATCTTGCTTCGATGATGATTCCAATGATACTCGGGTTGATTCCATTATTCTTCTTGCTATCGGACATGCAATTAAGTAATACCTTGTTAGGATTAATTCTGGTGTACACGGCGATGAATATTTCATTCGGTGTCTTTGTACTTACCGGGTTCTTTAGGACCTTACCGAAGGAATTAGATGAGTCAGCATCCATAGATGGAGCATCAGATTACGGGGTGTTCTTCCGGATTATGCTTCCACTTGCTAGACCTGGTTTGATTTCAGTTGGGATTATGAATGTACTGAGCATTTGGAATGAGTATGTAATGGGTACCGTCCTCGTGAATGATCCATCGAAGTATACCCTTCCCATTGGGATTGCTGTCATGCAAGCGGAGATGCAGTATCGCACCGAGTGGGGGCCATTATTTGCCGGCTTGCTCTTATCCATTATCCCGGTATTGATCATCTATTTCATCTTCCAACGCCAGATTACGAGCGGTATGATTGCTGGGGCCGTGAAGTAATGTAGAGCTGTGTTAAGCGAAAACAGGAGTTATATCCTACAAAGCAAAGAGCCTGTCATGGGATGACGGGCTCTTTTAGGTTTGCTTGGAAAGGATTACATTTTTTTGACTTCTACTTTCCGAATCCGGTGTTTACTTGTTTTCCGAATGATAAAGTGGAGGTCCTGATAGGTCCATTCGCCACCCTTTGCTAACTCTGGTTGCTGCTCATACAGCCAACCGCCAATGGAATCAATATGGTCGCTTTCGATATCTGCATGCAATAGATCATTCATTTGGGATAGCGGAACGGTTCCGTCCAGAATATAGTGGTTATCTTGAATTTTCTCAATGTCAGGTTGCTCTTCGGCATCGAATTCATCTCGGATTTCTCCGACGATTTCTTCTAGAATGTCTTCGATCGTAATCATACCGGATGTACCGCCATATTCATCGACGAGGATGGCGATATGTGTGCTTTCCTGCTGCATCCGTTTCAACAAGGTTTTGATCGGCATGGCTTCAGAGACGGTCAAGACAGGATGGAGCATGTTCGTGATACGCATCTCATCTTCACATAGATCCTTATGGATAATGAACTGTTTGGTGTGAATCATCCCGACCACATTATCTTTGCTTCCTGAGATGACGGGGAAGCGAGTATATTGCTCTTCTTGAATGACCTTAAGATGCTCTTGCATCGTTTTGTCTGCATCTAGACATATCATATCGGTACGAGGCACCATGATTTCACGGGCAAGCAGATTGTCAAAAGCAAAGATACGGCTAACATAACCATATTCCGTCGTATTAATTTTACCGCTCTCATAGCTCTCCGACAGGATGATTTGTAGTTCTTGCTCGGAGTGGGCTTCTTCATGCTCTGTAGCAGGCTTTAGACCGAATAGACGAACAATCCCGTTGGCAGAACCGTTAAACAGCCAAATTAAAGGGTACATGGCCTTGTAGAAGTAAATAATAGGTTTGGCCGTAAATAGACTGATCATCTCTGCTTTATGGATGGCAAAGGTTTTAGGTGCGAGTTCTCCTAATACGACGTGTAAATACGTTACGAGAAGAAAGGCAACGATGAACGATATAATGGAAGCGGCCTGATCTGGAATAGCTAGTTGAACGAATAATGGATGTAACATGATCTCGATCGTGGGCTCACCTAACCAACCAAGTCCTAGGGCTGTAATTGTTATGCCAAGCTGACAGGCGGACAAATATCCGTCAAGGTGCGTTGTAACTTGCTTTACGGCTAAGGCATTCTTACGACCCTCTAACACCATCTGATCGACACGGCTCGGGCGAAGTTTAATGATCGCAAATTCAGTTGCAACGAAAAAGGCGGTTGCGATAATAAGAATTGCGACAAGAAATAGGTTGAGAATAGGCATCTGATTCTCTATAGTCTCCTTTGTGGTTCTTTTTAAAGTTTTATGACAAGTTCTTATGAACTTATTACATGAACTAATTATATTAGCTTCTTCACCGTTATACAAAGTCTAAATTCGGTGATTTTTGACCTGAATCAGGCGTAATCTGATCAACATGGGGGTGTAAGTAGGTTGATTCGTTTATTATTTCACGCTTTGACAAAATAACGCCAAAGTCTTAAGATAAGTTCATATGAACTTATGATAAAGAGGGGATTCCTATGGAGCTTTTTTATTTAACACGCAATCAAATGTCTGAGCTATTAAACGGTGTCGCGGAACCCCATTTAAAATCACCGTTAACGATTCTTCAGTGTGCTTGGGCCAAGACGCATCCGGCGGAGAAAATGAAAGGGAACATGCTCGGCGCCGTCATCAGTACTTCATTACCGCCGATATTTGAGAAAATGATCAAAATGTCTCATCGTGATCCTGGTTTTTCGTTAAATGAGATCATCGCCCTGGGGAATCAAATCGAATATTCACATTATTCGATTACGTCCGTGCAAAACTGGGTGAAGCGTGATTTTAAAGATCTAATTCAGTCCCCGGCACATGGCAAAAAATACTCATTGGATCAAGCGGCCTTAATCTTTATGATTGATGATCTCAAAGCGACGTTGGATTTTGAATCTATTCGCAAATTGTTAGCTATCGTATTCTTGAACCCGCAAGCGGAGGAAGAGGCGAATTTGAACGGGATACGCCCCTTGCAAATTTATACGGCTTATACGTCGATCTTTGAAGAGCTGGATCAGAATAATGATCAGGTATTGGATTTATCGGGACATGAGAGCGGCAAACGCAATCAAGACCATATCCTCGAGAACCTTATTAAACAGAAAGCTGACGAGTATGCAGCAGGGTTAGAACAGGTCTCAGATCGAGAGCGAGAAGCGATCAGCAATCTCATCTTCATTGCGATGCTGTCTGTTCAGACTTCATATTTTCAATCGATGGCCAAACGGTTTTTCAACGCAACCTTATTTTTGCAAAATATGAGTTAAAAAAAACGCCCAGTGCACGATGACGTGCATACTAGGCGTTTTTTGTTATTCTTTGAAGTATACAGGGGAGGATGGAGCTGATTCCCCAACATCATTGACCGCAGTAACTTGGTACCATCCAGTTAATCCGGTTCCGATATATTCGAAATGAGCAATGGAAGAGGTCGCAAGATAAGAATATTTGCCATCCTTCTTGTCACTCAGATAGATCTTATACTCCTTGGCAGGTTGTTTGGATTGCCATGTGAGTTCCAACCCTAAATTAGATGATTTGGCATTTAGCTTCGTTGGTTTCTCGGGTGCATTGGATGCTGTGTTGGATCCCGTATTTTCACTCGAACCTGGATTGGTCTCACCAGAAGAACCTGGATTAGGTACATTCGGGTCCGGCGTGTTCGGAGTACCTGGGATCTCTGAGCTGCCGCCATTCGGTGTTACCACCATGCTTGGAGCCGATTCATGACCGCCAACATCTACAGCTGTAATGTAAAAGCTGTACCCATTATTGCCGCTGATAAAATTCGAGAAGCGGCTAGTCTGACCCGTTAAGACGGGATCAGAGGCAATTTGATAGCTGCCGCCGTTCATCGAACGATATAGACGATATCCTACGACATCTGCTTGACCGCTTGGCGTAAACGTGATAACCAATTTGCCATTGACTATTTGTGTCTGCAGATTTTGAGGTGCACTAGGCGCATTTCCGTCATCCACCCGTGGATCCACCTGTGACGGTGCATCTAGATTCGCATCGCTAGGCAAGTAGGATTGAATGGATTTACGACTGCTCGCGGACATCTTCGATAGAGCTTTGGTGATTTCGTCGACCAGATCTTGGATCGGCTTCTCACGTTTGACGACAACCTTGGTCTGAACCATATCGGCTGGCGTACTATCTTGTGCAATATAATTGACACCATTATAAGAAATCACCTTCATATTGACGATCCCGTCATCTTGCTGTGTAGGTATGAATTTCTTATTGAAAATATCCGTAACAAGACGATTTGCCTGTCTGGTTAGGTCTGTTGGCAGTTTTCCGCTAAATCCAGATACCGTCATCGATACAATGCCATCAGGCTTCTTAAAGGATGAGGTCTGGAATAACTCGGGTTCGATATCTGTAACTTTGTTCATGATGGTCGCCCATAATTTACGTGCGCGCGCTTTACCATCGCCGGTGAGGGTATTAATCTGCTGCTCGTAACCAGCCCAAACACCTAACGTTACATCGGGCGTGAAGCCCATAAACCAGACGTCTGCGTAGTTTTGTGTTGAGCCTGTCTTACCAGCAATCGGAATTTTACCGTATTTATTGAATTCACCTCTCAGACGTCCTGCAGTTCCTGATGGACCCGCAATAACCGTACGCAGCATATCTTGCATGAGGTAAGCGGTTTGTTCCGAGAATACCTGCTGCGGGTTATTCGTATGCTGATACACGATGGTACCTTTGGTATCCACGATTTTCTGAACGATGTACGCGTCATTAAATACGCCATTGTTCGGGATCGCTCCATAGGCATTGGTTAGTTCTTCTACGGATACACCATATTTCAAACCGCCGATGACTCCGGTTTGTGCATAGTAATCTTCCGGTTGAATGGAGGTGATTCCGAGTGTTTTGACGAATTCCCAAGCTTTTTCAATACCGACTTTCTCCAAGAAGATCTTCAAGGCAGGTAAGTTCAAGGATTGGTTTAAGGCTGTACGAGCCGTTACAAGACCTTGATAGCGGTTATTGGCGTTCTTCGGAATATGGAAGCCCTTTGTACCATCCTTCAATACGATAGGAGCATCGTCGAGAATGCTGGCTGGCTGTATTTTTCCTGAATCGATTGCAGGGAGGTAAGCACCTATTGTTTTCATCGCTGATCCAGGCTGACGTAACATTTGCGTAGCATAGTTCATCTGCTCGACATAGAAGTCGCGGCCTTCGATCATGCCAAGTATCGCACCTGTCTTATGATCGAGCATCACAGCGGCTGTTTGCTCGATGCCTTTTGTTTTGCTATCAGGTGAGAAATTCTTAGGATCACTAGCAATGCTGCGCATCGCATCATAAATTTTCTTGTCGATCGTTAGATAAATTTTGTAGCCGCTCCGCAGCATTTGTTCTCTAGCGTCGTTCATGAGCTCGGCATTTTCCTTCTTACGTAAATCCGCCACGGTTAATGATGGGTTTTGTTGCAGAACAAGTGCTTCCGTTGCAGAACGTTCTGCTTCCATCATCAAGTACGGATATGTATCGTAAGCTTTCTTTTTAGGCTCCGCTAGTGAAGATTTGATGTTGAAGCTTAAGGCCTCGTCATACTGCTGCTTCGTAATTTTTGCTTCCTCATACATCCGACGAAGAACCAGCTTCTGCCGTTCAATTGCACGATTGAAGCCTTTCTCGTTGAAGCTTCCTTTACCGTTAAATGCGGAGTACGCACTTGGCAGTTGAGGGAGGCCAGCGATATATGCGGCTTGTGCAAGATTTATTTTGTTAAGATCTAGATTGAAAATACCTTTAGCTGCTGCTTTAACACCGAATAAATTATAGCCTGTATTACCGTTCCCGAATGGAACCTTGTTCAGATAAGCCGTTAGAATCTCATCCTTGGTTAAATAACGTTCGAGACGAATCGATAGGAAAATTTCTTTGATTTTGCGGTTGGTTGTGCGATCCAGGTTCAGAAACACACGTCTTGCCAACTGTTGCGTTAGCGTACTACCGCCCGTTTGAATGTTTTCGTTCAAGACTTTCTGCTTCACAGCACGAAATACACCGTTCAAATCAATTCCGATATGGTTATAAAAATTGTTGTCTTCAATAGCAATAACCGCGTCTATTACTTGTTGCGGAATATCCTTCAATGCGATTAACCGACGGTCTTCATCCGTTCGTAACTGTCCTACTAACGTGCCGTCATTAAAATATACGAATCCTGTCTCAGAATTCTCGTGTATTTTTTCATCAATTAATGCAGCAGATCGTACAGGATCGTCCTTCACAATGGAAGATACGTAACCCATGGCGATTCCGCCTCCGAACAAGCCTAATGTAAATCCGACGATCATAATCCACTTCGTAATCCCCCAAATGATCCGACCAGTTGATTTTTTTCGACGTTTCGGTTTGTCCGATGGTGTCTGCAAATTCTCTTCATCCATGCATTGCCCTCCTTTTTAACAGGTATATTATATCATAAACCATTTCGCTTTTGAAAAAGAGTTGTATGAAGAACTGGCGTTCATCGATGAAAATGAAAAAAACCTTGATCCGAAGACCAAGGTTTCTGATGGATTGTAAATATTAACGGCTGTAGAACTCGACGATTTGTTTTTCATCGATTTCTTGAGGCAACTCAGCACGCTCTGGCAAACGGATATATTTACCTTCCATAGCGTTGTCGTTGTACTCAAGGTAGCCAGCAAGGTGGTTACGGTTTTCAAGAGCTTCTTTGATCGAAGAAAGACCACGGCTTCTTTCGCGAAGGCTGATTACATCGCCAGTGCTAACAAGGTAAGAAGCGATATCCACTTTTTTACCGTTAACTGTGATGTGACCATGGGAAACCAATTGACGCGCGCCTGCACGGGAGTTTGCAAAACCAAGACGATATACAAGGTTGTCCAAACGGCTCTCAAGCAAAGTCATGAAGTTTTCACCAGAAATACCTTGCATTTTGGAAGCTTTGTCGAACAAGTTACGGAATTGTTTTTCGTTCAAACCGTACATGTGACGAAGTTTTTGTTTCTCTTGAAGTTGCATACCATAGTTACTGATTTTTTTGCGTTGTCCACTTGGACCATGCTGTCCTGGAGGGAAAGGACGTTTCAATTCTTTACCAGTACCGCTCAAGGAAATTCCAAGACGGCGGCTTAATTTAAATTTAGGACCTGTGTAACGTGACATGTATAAAAGACTCCTTTAATGTTCAATTTTATATGGGGTCCTTTTGCGCCGAATTTTGTTTTTATGTTCGATGTGAGCATGTGCTCCACCAACTCTGACATGAATAGTTCAGCCGCTGTCCTGTCAGCAACAAAGTTCGTGAGGGTGACACAATCGTTACGCCCGTTGTACTCATCATTAAATATTATAAGAAATTCAACACAATTGTCAAGCGATCTATTCATTAAGGAATTTTTAATAGTTCGAAATACCTAAAATATTGCAAATAATTGATAGATTACTAGTGCAAAAAGGGAAAAAGCAAGTTATTATTAAATATAGGTGTTGGATTGAATGAAGATGATTGAACTTGGGTGGTGGGGAATCGTATGGCTCAAAATCTACGAAAAGCGCTGGTGGAATTCCAACAACATCATATAGACCAATGGCCTACTTCACCCTTAGTTAATTACTTTGATAATGAGTCATGGCTGCAACAACAAGATATAACGAGCAGTGATTACCCTTATATTGAACCGTTACTTACAGCATGCTTTCAAGAATGGCTTCTTCAGATTGCTGAATTCCCAAGTTTGCAACGAGGGATCTTAGCGGTATTCAATTGGGAAGCCAGATTGATCTCTAGCGCGGATCCGTCATTAATAGGAAATGATTCTTCCGTATGGGATGCTCGTGTAGTATCAGCCGTAATATCAAGTAAGCGACCGCATGCAGATGTGAATACGGAAGCAACATTAGTTGTGCCGTTATGTAGCAGAAGCGAGCAAGAAGTATTCGCTATACTGGCTTATCGCATTCCGTTGGAATCTTACGAGCCTGGCATGCTGGACATGCTATCGATGTCTGCTAAGACGTTCTTGAATTGTTTTTACCGCATGTTCGAATTTATCTTCATCAAAGATTTGATGCAGTTGCAGAATCATGCCGACCGAGAGGCGCGGAAGAAGACGATCCTTTTCGATGTGGTTCAGCGCATACATGGCAAATTCGATGTGGATTCGGTTTTAAGTGAAGTGATTGAGAGCATTTCGGATTTATATCCGTCTGCTGCGTTAGAGCTGCATATTTCTTCAGATCATCGAAGTACCAATCAGCATGTCAAACCGTTAGTTCTTCATAATTTAACAGACAATATTAGTGTGCGTGCTTTTATGGAAGGCAGAATGATCCAAGAGACAGTAACTTTGCCTGGTGGGAACGAACTAGTCCATATTGCCGTTCCATTGAGCGGAAAACAAGGGGTATACGGTGTTTTATATCTCAGTTTAGATGGACAGTGGCTGGAGGATTTGGATTTTCAGCTGATTACGATCTTGGCGGATACCGCCGGAACGGCATTCGAGAATGCGAAGCTCTACGAGCAATCGAATATGTTGATTAGTGAACTGCGTCTCATTAATGAGTTGACGAAGCAGTTGAATCAGAGCTTGCGGTTGAGTGAAATATTTAATTTTGCTTTGAAAGAGCTATTGCATATATTTAAAGCGGATTTTTGTTCAACTTTACAATTAGACGCGGATAAAAATTTATTTAAAGTCATGTCTAGTAATGTGGATGCGATGTCAAAGGAATTGTATTCTACGGATTACGGGTTTACCGGGCTTGTTTATGCGACGAAGGAGCCGTTGATTCTGGTTGATTATTCGGCATTCAGCAAAGTAAAGTCGGTCTTTATGGATGAGACACAATCCCGTTCGTTGATGGTGGTACCTCTTGTGGTCAATTCCGAAGTCAATGGGGCCATTATGTTATCCCATCGCGATCCCAATTATTTCTCTTATGATAACTTTAAGCTTCTACAGGTGTTGTCGACCCATATTGGCTTAGCCATCGCAAATGCATCACTGCATGCGAAAGTTCAACGGATGGCGAATCACGATAATTTAACAGGCCTGTACGCAAGACATTATTTGGATGATCGTGTAAATCAGAAGCAAAAAATTGATTTTTGCGGTTCATTGATCGTGGTGGATATTGACCACTTCAAACAAATTAACGATACGTACGGTCATCAAATTGGTGATCAAATTTTACGGCAAGTCTGTGAAGTGATCCGAACCTCCATTCGTGAAACAGATATTGCTGCAAGATGGGGCGGAGAAGAACTTGCCATCTATTTCCCACAGTTGACCAAATCGCAGACACTGCGTGTTGCAGAACGAATTCGTTCTCGTGTCGAAATAGAGACCAATCCAGGGGTCACCGTGTCCTGCGGGATATCGGAATGGAATTGGGATGATGACAAGATTAGCGTAGAATCTTTATTTTACAAGGCCGATATGGCGCTTTATCAGGCAAAGAATGCCGGGCGCAATCAAATTCAAGTTGGTTAGGAAGAAGTATCCATCCGTGGGATGGGTACTTTTTTTGTTCCTTGCGTACCAGCATGGGTATAAGTTTAGAGGTTCAGGAAACGATAAGGTGCGAACTAAGGGTCTCAGGAAAAGAGGAGGCAATACAGGATGATTCGCTACTTTAGCGTGAGTATCAAGTCATGTAGAACGTTAGCGTTTGGGTTAAGTTTTGTTATGATTGTACTGAGTCTGAACGGCTGTTACGCCATCGAATCCAAGAAAAGCCCGACTGAAATCTATCAAATGGCATTGTCCGGGCTTTCTGGCGTGGATAATTTTAAATTTCGAGGACGAGCTGAGGTCTATGGTACGAATGGGAAGCGTATTCTTGAACCCATAAATTATGAGGGGAATGTCATTGGACATAAGCAGCAAACCTTCAAGATCGCTTCGGAGAGCGGTACAGCCTTGACCTACTCAGAACGTTGGAATCCATTACATCAATTAGAATTGTTACGCAATTTAGGTAAATCCATTCAGATTAATGAACAAAAATCGAACGATCAACAAATCGTGTTGGAGATTAAGTTAAATCCGGGAGAAGGCACGAAGCTGCTGATTCAAAATTTGAAGAGTGAAATGAATGGGTTACAAGAAGGTCGATATTTGGTCCAAAACGCAGCGAAGCTGGATGTGAAAAAACAAAAAGAACTCCAGAAGGAATTAGACAGCATATACAAAAATGGAGTAACCAAACTACAAAGTTTAACCCAGAATATGGAATCGAATGCTTCTTATGTTCTGTGGGTTGATCGTTCCTCGCTGATCCCGACTCGTGTGTATTCGAAGACCCAAACGCGATTTGTCGATAAGGGGAAGGCGAGAACAGAAGCGGTAACCACAGACGCAAAATTTGATGGGTATCAATGAATTTACGTATGGTTTTGACCATGGTACAATTAAATGTGGTTCAGTTACTTACATAATTCGATTTGGTAACTAAATTTTGAGGAGGCTTCAGAAGATGAGAGATGCAAGAATGGAGAAATTAGCTCAGAATTTGGTGGGCTATTCGGTAGATGTACAACCAGGGGAGAATGTACTAATCGAGATGATTGGTACAGAGCGTGATTTGCTAAAATGCATCATTGAAGAAGTTGCCAAACGCGGCGGACATTCATTTGTTGAATTAACGGACCGCACGGTGCTTCGCAGCATGTTGATGCACACAAGTGAAGAGCAATTGAAAACTTGGATGGAATTTGACTTAGCACGTATGCAGAAGATGGATTGTTACATCGGAATTCGTGCAGGCGAGAATGTAAATGACCTTTCGGATGTTCCCGAGAAGAATTTGAAATTGTATAACTCGATTTATAGTCATCCCATTCATTCCGAAGAGCGTGTGAAACGTACGAAATGGGTTGTATTGCGTTATCCAAACGCAGCGATGGCACAATTGGCGAATACAAGCACGGAAGCATTCGAGGATTTCTACTTTGATGTATGTAACTTGGATTATGCAAAGATGGACCGTGCGCAAGATCCTCTGCAAGCGTTGATGAAGAAAACCGATAAAGTGCGTATTGTTTCTCCAGGCACAGATCTGACGTTCTCGATTAAGAACATCGGTGCAGAGAAATGTTCGGGCCAGAAGAACATTCCGGATGGAGAAGTGTACAGTGCGCCAGTGCGTGATTCTGTTAACGGAACGTTGCAGTACAATACGCCAACGGTATATAACGGCACATCCTTCGAGAATATCTTCTTCCGGTTTGAGAATGGGAAAATTGTAGAAGCCAAAGCCGGTGGAAACACAGATAAACTAAATGCCATTCTGGATTCAGACGAAGGCGCACGTTACATTGGTGAATTTGCGATCGGCTTTAACCCGCACATCCTTACACCAATGAAAGATATCTTGTTCGATGAGAAGATTGCGGGAAGCTTGCACTTTACACCAGGTCAAGCTTATGAAGAGACAGATAATAAGAACCGTTCCTCCATTCATTGGGATCTCGTGTTGATCCAACGTCCTGAATACGGTGGCGGAGAGATTTACTTTGATGATGTTCTCATCCGTAAAGATGGGATCTTCGTGATTCCGGAATTAGAAGCACTTAACCCCGAGAACTTGAAGTAAGAAAAACCTCTATCGTAGTCCTTTCGAAGAAGAGCGACCGCGATTAGATATAGGTTTTATCGCCAAATAGAATTTTCTAGTTTCGATACGTTGAAACATTTATAAATTCTATTGTGGTAAAAACGTATTGCGTTTGTATGCGTAATCAATGTATCATAAAAGTGTATAAAAATTCGTACTAGACGGAGGTAGTTCCCATGTCTAATAACACAGCTATCGTAGAAATCTCACAAACTGCAGGTCAATTTCGTTCTTCCATCGTTCTTCAAGCTGACCACAAGTATATTGACGTTAAAAGTATCTTAGGTCTATTCACAACGCTTGTGAACAGCCATCAATATGAACTACATGTTCATGGGCCAGACGAAGAAGAAGCTAAAAAAGCAATGACAGCTATTTTTGAAAAACATGGTTTACAAGTAACGGTTGTCTAATCGATGACATAACGTTGAAAAAAAGCATTCCTTGCACCACAAGGAATGCTTTTTTTTACTTTTCTCTCCACAATAGAATTTATAAAGGTTTCGACATATCGAAACGCAAGAATTCTATTTGGCGATAAAAACTACCTTTAAACGTGGTCGCTCATCTTCGAATGAACCTCGATAGAGGTTTTTCTCATATTTTCTTGTGTAATAGCTCATAATCGCTTAATATTAGGATTAGCAGTATACTGATTTTTCGGGCATAGGGGGGAGTTACATGTCTTCATCAGAGTTCATGGAACAATTAAATCAGAAAGCTTTGTCTCTGCTTCAGGGAGATGCAGATAAAATCGAAAAACTTATTGAAGTTCAGATGGAGAATCTGGCGACCCGTAAGTGTCCTCTATATGAGGAAGTGCTTGATACACAAATGTATGGCTTTTCGCGCGAGGTTGATTTTGCGGTACGTGCGGGTCTGGTTCATGAAGCCATCGGGAAAGAGATACTTAGTAAGCTTGAGCGGAACTTAGCGGTATTATATGAAGCATTAAATGTAAAAGAGTAGCTCCGACCTGGAGACTACTCTTTTTTTTGTATTGGTCCTACACGAGGAAAAATGCAACGCCAAGAATAACGTAGACTAACATGAGCAGGAGTCCCTCGTACCAGTTCGTCTTGCCGTCTTGGGTGATCGATTTAGCGATAATGACGGCCACCCCGATGGCAACCAGCTCAATCGTCGTAAATACGAAATCCATCGTTTCCCCGAACAAGAAGCTGACAAATACAAGGACAGGGGCTACGAATAACGCAATTTGAAGACTGCTGCCAATGGCAATTTCTACGGATGTCCCTATTTTGTTTTTAAGCGCCATCATGACTGCGGCACTATGTTCCGCAGCATTCCCGACAATCGCGATAATGAATGCCCCTAAGAACAACTCTGTAAAGCCAAATTGGGTTGTAAAATCATGCAGCGTACCGACAAGCCATTCACTCACAAGCGCAACCATGACCGTAGCGACAACTAAGAACAATACTGACTTGGATTTGGACCAAGCAGGTTCTTCGTGGTGATCCGGTTCCATCTCTTCTTGATCGGAGAGATAATTCTTATGCGTGACCATAGAGAAGTACAGCCAGAAGATATAAGCAACAATGAGGATGCCAGCTACGATTAAGCTGAGCGTATCTGTTTCTTTTGGCGTAATGACCTTCGTACCGGCGAACATGGCAGGTATAATTAGGGCAACAACCGCCATAAGCATAAGTGTACCATTATGCCCTGCTAAAGAGATGTTGAATTTCTGCTCTTTATATTTAAGTCCCCCAGCAAAAAGACTCAGTCCCAAGACGAGCAAAAGGTTCCCGATAATGGCCCCTGTCAAGCTTGCCTTTACCATATCGAAGAGCCCCTCTTTAATTAAGAAAATAGATATAATTAATTCTGCAGCATTCCCGAAGGTAGCATTCAGAAATCCGCCAAGACGTTGACCGGCGTAATGTGCGACACTTTCCGTCGCTTTGCCAAGGAATCCTGCAACAAAGACGATGGCAATGGCCGAGATGATAAACTGGACGGTCGAGCTCATGTCTGTATAATGTGCTACTCCGCTCAAAAGAAAGGAGACGATAAGTGCACCGTAAAAAAATTTCTGTTTCAACTTCCACACCTCGAATTTTTTCTCTTACTATAAACCAAAAATTTCCGTAAGTAAATGACCTTACGGATCTGTAATTTGCTTTCAAATGGCAAAGGCATTAAACTATTGTATATGGATATGAAAAGGGGAGGACAAGGTTATGACAGAAGAACTTGTGCAAACTGGTGTAATTCGAATCTCGGATGATGTTGTATCGACAATCGCTGGGTTAGCGGCGCTCGAGACACCTGGGATTAGCGCAATGTCTGGCGGTATTTCGGAAGGCTGGGCGAAGCGATTAACTGGGAAGAACGCACAAAAAGGCGTAATTGTGGAAGTAGGTCAGCTAGAAGCTGCTATTGATTTGCGTGTCATAGTACTTTACGGATCGATGATTCATCAAGTATGCCGTGACCTTCAACAGAATGTGAAGGAAACCGTTGAAAATATGACAGGTCTGCATGTCGTCGAAGTGAATGTGAAAGTGGAAGGCGTTACGTTCAAAGAGGAAGAACAACAATTGAAGCAGGAAGAGCCAGTTCGGCTGAAATAAGAAAAAAGACTCCGAAGAGATTGAACTCTTGGAGTCTTTTTTGTTTAGGCGCTAAAGCGCCTATTTTTGGCGTTCTTCGACTGATCTTCGGGTCGATTGGCTTCACGGGAAATACTGAGTAATATACCGATACTGCCAAGCATGATTAACAAGGAAGATCCTCCATAACTGATAAATGGCAGCGTGACCCCGGTGATCGGTATGGTCTGCGAGACGCCGCCAATGTTAATGAACGTCTGTATTGCAATTAACCCCATAATTCCGACGCCAACGAGTGTGCCGTAACGATCTGGACAGCGCAGCGCAACGATCAGCCCCCGCCAGATGAAGTAGAGGTAAAAGATTAAGAACAGTGCGCTTCCAATGAAGCCTAGCTCTTCGCCAATGACGGCGAAAATAAAGTCATTGTACGGGTAAGGCAGGTAATGCAATTTCTGGATGCTTTGTCCAAATCCTGCACCTGTTAATCCGCCATGACCCAAGGCCTTCAAGGAATTCAGCAAGTGAAAGCCTGTCCCTTGCGGATCGCTCCATGGATTAAGGAAGGACGAAATCCGTCCGGCTTTGTACCCGCTGCCCGCACTGGAATTGAAAAGCATATTCACAACCATCCCGATACCCGCGCCGATGCCTAGCACGACAACGCAGGCGAAAATATGCTTCAAGTTCGCGCCGCCAGCGATAATCACGATACCGCAACAACCTACGAGGATCATGCATGATCCGAAATCGGGTTGAAGCATGATCAGAAAGGCGATGAACCCGACGATCATGATGACGGGCAAAAATCCCTTTTTAAAGTCGCGGAACGTCTCGCCCTTCTTGGAGATCAACGCCGCGAGATATAGAATAGTTGTAATTTTAGCTAGCTCTGTAGGCTGAATCCCTACGGAACCGACCCCAAACCAACTGCGTGCGCCATTGAGGCTCACACCAACGAAGGGTACAAGTGCGAGTAATATGATAGTCAGTATGAAGAACGGAATAAACAGTTTCTTATATTTCTCGTAGCGAATATTCATAGCGATCATCATGACGATAAAACCAAGTCCTGCCCACATTAACTGCTTTTTGACAAAATACAAGGAATCATAGTTGAACTTCTTGCTGATGACTGCAATGCTGGAGCTGGCGCTAAAGACCATAACGAGTCCGAAGCCTACCAACAATACCGTGAGAATTAATAACTGGAAATCCGGTGCACCACGTCGTTTTGGTTGAGATTGATTTTCTCTCATGTTCAAACCCGTCTATGCTTCAAGAAGTGCTTTTAATTGACTGATTTTTTGTTCTGCCGTACTGACAAACGACGATGGAATAGGTGTCTCATAATCAAAGCCGTGAGGGAAAGTCGTTCTACCCATGTAAACTGCTTCAATCGCAAGTACCGCATCGGGATTTTCTAACTTGCCTTCAATTGCACGTGTGTTGATGCGTAAGTAATAATCTTGTTTATTTTGTTGATCTTCCATTTTAAAATCGTATGTAGCACGTGTATATTCCCACTGCCAACGGACAAATCCAAGTTTTTCAGCTGATTCATCTAAATAGGCCAAGTCGCTTTTAAGACCGATTAAGCCTGAGTTTTCAATAATCATATTTCGATTTCCTCCTTAAATTGACCTGCCCTCGATATTCACTATTCATGATAGTATGTTTCCTAGGGATGCGCAAGCCTTCGGGAACGATAGTTGGTTGAAATTGGGTATGAACGTTTTGTGAAATATAGGTAGACAATGGGGTTGGAATTGAGGAAAATGATAGAAATAAACTTGAAAAAAAAGGAATGCTATGGGGGAGAGGGACCAGAATGGGAATGATCTTTCGTGAAGAAATATTAACGAACATGTATCCAACGATGGTGGAATGGCGCAGATACTTACATATGAACCCTGAGCTGTCCTATCAAGAATCGAAGACATCGGAATTTATTGCTGCAAAACTAAGAGACTGGGGCATCGAAGTTCAGACTGGCGTAGGCGGTTATGGGGTAGTCGGCAATCTACGTGGAAGATCAGCGGGGCCTACAGTAGCCTTGCGGGCAGATATGGATGCCTTGCCGATTCAAGATGAGAAAACCTGCGCATATGCTTCGCAAGTGCCCGGGGTGATGCATGCCTGCGGACATGATGGGCACACCTCGACCTTGCTGGGTATTGCCTATTACTTCAGTCAGCAGCGTGATACGTTGCATGGAAACTTGCGGTTTATCTTCCAACCTGCGGAGGAAACCTGTCCCGGCGGTGCCATTCAGATGATCGAAGACGGTGTCCTCGAGGGTGTAGATGCGATTTATGGCGTTCATCTATGGTCTCCTCTCCCTGTAGGTACGACGGCTAGCATAGAAGGACCCATGTGGGCAGCCGCGGATGAATTTTTTATCGAGATCGAGGGCAGAGGCGGGCATGGCGGTGTACCGCAAGAGACCGTAGATAGTGTGCTTGTCGGCGCGGCCATGATCATGAATATACAGACGATTGTGAGTCGCTCGGTGGATCCGATGGAGCCTGCAGTTGTGACGGTTGGCTCGATGCAAGCGGGTACGGTACAAAATATCATTGCAGAACGCTGTCATATTAGTGGAACGGTTCGAACATTCCAAGAAGATGTTCGTCAGCGCGTTCGTGACCGATTAGAGAAGATCGTGGTACAAACCTGCGGGATGTATGGCGCACAAGTCAAATTGGATTATCAGGTAGGATATCCCCCCGTCGTGAATGATCGGGAGGAGACAGAACGTTACCGTCGTGTGGCAACTTTGCTGTTTGGTGAGGAACGGACAGAAATAGCACAGAAGATGATGCCGGCAGAAGACTTTGCTTACTATTTGCAGCGCGTTCCTGGATGTTTTATATTGGTAGGTGCGGGGAATTCAGAACAGGGTGTTGTCCATCCGCATCATCATCCGCGTTTTGATATCGATGAAGCATCCATGTTACAGGCCGCGAAGCTACTCATTCATCTGGCGCTAGATTATCTATCGACTGTGGAATATAGCCCAGACAGTGAATGATTCCATGAAAATATGGAAAATATAACAGTATTACAGCGATGTATAGGTAGACATTTTATGAGGCGTTACATCCATGAGATCTTAGAAGATACGGCTTGCGCTGCAAGCCGTTTTTTTACGAAATGACAGAACAAGTGAGACAGAAGGAGGTCGGATGAATGTCTTATCAGGCGAATGGCCCGTGTATTGTTCAATCTGATTTTACGGTGCTTCTTGAGACAGAGCACACGACTTCGAAACAGGCAAGAGAACTATTATTTCGGATTGCAGAGTTGTTGAAAAGCCCTGCGAATATCCATACGTATCGCATTACGCCATTATCATTGTGGAATGCAGCAGCTGGAGGAATGCAAGCAAGCGATGTGATCGAGCAGCTGCAGCAGTATGCCAAGTGGGATGTTCCCGTTAAAGTGACTCAACAAATAAAGCAATGGATGGAACGTTACGGGAGTCTAAAATTGGAGTATATCGATGATGAATTAATGCTATCCGCGATGCAGACAGGCATGCTCGATGAGTTCATGGAAGACAAGAGTATCCAATCTTTTATCGAAGAAAAATTGGATGATGTGACACTCCGTATAAAGAAACATGCACGCGGTCTCATGAAGCAAGAGCTAACAAGGCTTGGCTATCCTGTCTTAGATACCATTGGGTATCATGAAGGGAAGGAGCTTCACCTTGATTTTGTGGCACCAGATGCTTCGAATACATCTTTTACATTACGAAGCTATCAGCGACAAGCGGTCACAGCCTTTGAAGGAGAGGGGGGCGATGGCTACGGCGGGAGCGGTGTCGTCGTGTTGCCTTGTGGAGCAGGAAAGACCGTGGTCGGCATGGCAGTGATGAAGGAATTTCAATGTGAGACGTTAATTTTAACGACAAACGTTACCTCCGTGCGACAGTGGAAGGCGGAGCTGCTAAGTAAGACGACGCTTCGTGAAGAGGATATCGGGGAATATACAGGGGCTGCGAAAGCGGTAAAACCCGTAACCATTGCAACGTATCAAATTTTAACCCATCGCAAACAGAAGTCGGATGACTTTGTACATATGCAATTGTTTAATGAACGGGATTGGGGACTCATTATCTATGATGAGGTACATCTGCTTCCGGCACCCGTGTTTCGGGCTACTGCGGATATTCAGGCTACGCGGCGATTGGGTTTAACAGCTACGCTGGTGCGTGAGGACGGATGTGAGAAGGATGTCTTCTCGTTGATCGGACCGAAGCGATATGAATTGCCCTGGAAGGAACTCGAAGAGCAAGGGTGGATCGCTACGGTGAACTGCTGTGAAATTCGGGTTCCCTTAATAACCCCCCAGTTAGAACAGTACTGGCATGCTGATGCGAAGAGCAAGTTCAGAATAGCCGGCGAGAATCCTGAGAAAATTCATGTCATTCGCGATGTGCTTCGGGAACATCAAGGGCTTCCGACCCTGATCATCGGACAGTATCTGGATCAACTTGCAGTGATCGCCGAAGAATTAGAGGCACCGTTAATGACAGGGACGACACCGCAAGCCAAACGGCAAGAACTGTATGAGCAATTCAAACGAGGGGATATTCGCTTGTTAGTCGTCTCCAAAATAGCGAATTTTGCCGTGGATTTGCCCGATGCGGCAGTGGCAATACAAGTATCTGGCAGTTACGGATCTCGACAAGAAGAGGCGCAACGCTTAGGACGTATACTCCGTCCTAAAGCGGGTGAGAACACGGCCTACTTCTATACCGTTGTATCCTCCAATTCGAAGGAGCAGGAGTTCGCGTTGAAACGCCAATTATTCCTGATTGAACAGGGATATGCTTATACGGTTCGTACTATCGACCCACCAACGAAGGAGGTGGCCGCAACTTGAAAATGCAGGATATCCTAGCAAAAATGGACACTGCCGAGCAAAGCCGAACTCGTGAAATGCTACAGGCTATGCAAAATTCAGCAGCGTTCGCTTCGATCATGGACAAGCTCTCTATAATGGAAAGGAAAACGCTAATTCTCATATTACGGCATTTTGGATTGCAATCTTTTGAATACCACACCTTATTAAAGGTAACTAATTATTCGATGTCGGGAGCTAACTTACGCGTTGCACTTAATTTGCTGCGGAACAAAGGTGTGATCTATGCTGTTCGAAAAACATGGGGGGACCGATTGTTCTTTATTCCTACGGATCTATTCCCACGGTTGCAACAATACTTGATGCCGCTGCAAATGCTTCCAGTTGTTACGGATTCATTAAGCATAACGGTGAGGCATGAAGCGGGCAGAGGGCTTGAATTGGATCTATTCTACCTATTAGCTTCCATCGCGAAATACGGTTCTCCCTTAACTTCCAAAGGAACCATTCATAAAAAAAACGTGCAAAAAATGCTCTCATCCGTGGCCATTACTGTGAAAGATCTCGCCCCACTAAAGCTGCAATATCCAAATCCAGACGTATTGCCGTCATCCGTAGCTTTTGTGCTGGATCTTGCACTCAAACTTGATCTTATTCGCAAAACTCCAGATGCCTACGTCCTTCAGGACGACGCATTGTTTTCCTGGTTAGCACAGGGGAGATCGTCGATGCAGATACGTCTCTGGGCGTTATGGCTGTCGAATGTGAATGGAACAGAAATCTGGCTGCAGCATCTCATGCATGCCTTAGGAATGATTCAGGATGAGTCATGGCATGATATTCGTGACCTGTCGGATTGGGTGATTAAGCACGAATTCGTATCGATCTCTAATCAAATAGCCACAGATTCCTTGCATGAGGTTATGATGGCATGGTTCACGATGTTGTGTGCCTTCGGCTGGATGGAAATGGGCGCGGGGCCTGACGGACATACGTATTTTCGCTGGAAAATTCAGATGGAAGCCGTCGCGATCGAGATGGAGGAGGAAGGACTATTTTACGTCCAACCTGATTTTGAAATCATTGTCCCGCCAGATGTTTCGTTCTTCGTCCGTTGGGAGCTGGAATGCTGCGCAGAGCACGTAAGAACGGATCAAATAGCGATATATCGATTGACCAAGGAAAGTTATATGCGTGCGGTTGATCATGGAAGACATTTGGATGATGTCCTAGAACTATTAGTACAAAAGTCCCGAACAGGATTGCCTGATCCAGTGAAAATAACGATGCAGCAGTGGAATATGCAGTATGGCCGTGTATATTTCTCTGAGGTCATTTTATTGCGCTGCGTGGATGATCAAATGTCTCAGCAAATCCGTGCTTATATGACGTTGTTGCCGGAACTGCAACCCATTGGCGAGCGGGATTATATCGTACCTAAAGATAAGGTTGAAGAATTGCGATCGAAATTGGATAAGGCGGGGGTGACACCGAGAAAGCACCTTGAGCAATTGGTGTGTGGGACACAAGGAACGGGTTATCCCCAGTTTACAGGGAGAGTGCCATCGTCACATGCAGAGAACGTAAATCACGCCCAAGGTCTCGTATACACCCAGCAGAATGTTCAGTACTATGATTTGGATATGACTTTTCCTTCAGATGAAGAGTTGTTCCCTGGCTTGTTGCAAACGCCTAAGATGTGGATACAAGAACGAAGAACTTACCATACATCAACGAGTAAGGAAATCATCGAGCGAGCGATAGAGTGGCAGACGAATATCATGCTTAGTAACAAGGATCGCGAGATCATGGTGATGCCGATTCAAGTTCGTATGCAGGGTGATCATTGGCTTTTGAAAGGTTATGTTGAAGGCGACGGTTCCAGCGAATTGCAGGAAATCTCGGGGGAACATTGGAGCCAGATTCAATTACGATTGCCAGCGCTTACCTAAAGCTAAATTTAAGGTTCATAATGGGGCATTTCGTGTTATGATAGAGATATTAAACTAAATTTAATAGGAAAGTAGTTGAAATTCATGAGCGTGTCGGAAATAAACACAATTGATATGGCTTCATTGCTCGGTAACGCCTATGAATTAGGCGACATGATTAATAGTTCTGCCGACGTGGCTGAATATATATATTGGAAACAAAAGGTCGAGCAGAACGCAGAAGTGCAACAACTTGTCCGGGAATTGGATAAGAAAAAAGAGCTTTTTGAAGAGACTGAGCGTTTTGGCCACTTTCATCCCAACTACCACGAAGCCAAAGATGCAGTAAAGTCTATGGAAGCGCGGTTGGAGGAATTTGAAGAAGTGAGACGATTTAAGGAGCAGGAGCAGAGATTAGATAATATGCTCTACGATATCTCTAAGATGATTGCTCACTCCGTCTCAGAGACCATTAAAGTGCCAAGCAACGATCCAAATCCAAAAGGCGGCGGATGTGGCGGCGGCGGAAGTTGCAGCTGCGGATGAGCAGGAAAGAGGGATAGTACAACATGTTTGCGGAACGTACCGGTTATATTATTTGGGTAAGTGATGTAAAAGCAGCTAGAAATTTAGATAAGTATGGAACAGTTCATTATATTTCGCGTCGAATGCATTATGTTGTCATGTACGTTAACGCAGAACGTGCAGAAGAGACGATCAAGAATATACGTAGGCTCGCTTTTGTGAAGAAGATTGAACGATCATACCGGAATGAAATTAAGACAGAATATAGCAGCAATGGTCCGGATAAGACGAGGGCATATACCCTCTAGCAGATATGAACAATCTTGCAAATTAACGCTTGAGAAAAATAGTGCATTCATGTAATATAATGGGTATAGGTATAATTGCTTAGATAGAAAGACCTATCTAACCTGGAGAGTGATGCCCAATGAGAGACAAGGTGATGGAACGATACAGCACATACGAGCCTTTCTATGTCACCCTAGGGGATAAGAAGGTCGCAGATGTAGTCATAACGAATCATGCCAAATCTCGCTGGGCTGAGCGGGTTGAACATGAGAAGACTGGCTATGATGATATAGCAATGTTTATGTGGGAATGTCTGAAGCAAAATCGAATTCTTCCGTATTACCGGAATGAAGAGGATGTTTATCTCATCGATGACGATTTGGTTGTCGTTGCAGAATTTCCGGTACTTGAGAACGAAATAGATATTGCGGGAAACCCGCTCCACAAGATGATTGTGGTTACATTTCTAGGACGTATGTCGGAGACCATGGAACTCCGTGACTTAAAAACGTATTATTCTTGGTTACGTCATTCACGCCGGATGACGCTGATTAAGAATAGTCGCAAGCGAAAATAATGATTGATATGCAAGCATACCGAGATGGTTCGGTATGCTTTTTTTTGTGTAAAACTAAGGATGTCAGAAGATCGTTTCTGCTATAATGAGGGAAAGGCGTCCGTGATGCGCTAAAGTACGGAGAGGAGGATTCCATGAACTTTCATCAGCTGCATATCTTTTTTACCGTATCCGAAAAAGGCAGCTTCTCAGCTGCTGCGCATGCATTACATATGACGCAACCTGCGGTGACCATGCAAGTGCAATCCTTAGAGGAGTATTTCGGAGCCCGATTATTCAATCGTTCAACGAAGCGTATTGAATTATCGGAAGCAGGGCGAGCACTGCTGCCTTTTGCACGCAAGAGTATTGAATTAATTCGGGAGACGGATTTAGCGATGTCTAAATTTACGCATATGGTTCAAGGGAGACTCCAGCTTGGAGCGAGCTTAACGATTGGCGAGTATATGCTGCCGAGAATGCTTGGACCTTTCGGTCAACAATATCCGAATATCACGATCAGTATGAAAGTCATGAATACAGCGCAAATTTTAGAAGAGATCATTAATCATCAATTGAATTTCGGATTAATTGAAGCGCCTGTCCATCACCCGGATATGCATATCGAAGCTGTGATGCGGGATGAATTAAAGCTGATTGTACCGGCAAAACACGCACTTGCAGAAGCTGAAGTCGTCTCGGTAGATGAAGTGCTCAAATATCCGTTTATTCTCCGAGAACCGGGTTCTGGAACAAGGCAAGTCATGGAAGAGCAATTCGCGCGTAAGAATATAGATATGAAGCATGATATTCGCACGGTGATGGAGCTTGGCAGCACGGGAGCTATTAAGTCTGCCGTTGAAGCTGGATTAGGCATTACGCTGTTATCACCTTCTTCTGTGAAGCATGAGGTTGCACTTGGATTAGTCAAGATCCTAGATATTGAAGAACTGTCCTTTCATCGTCAATTCTACTCCATCTACTTGAAGTCAGCCCTGCTTCCGATATCTGCCGTAACATTTTTAACATTCTTACGCGAACAACAGCTGGATAAATAGTTATTTGGTCCTACATGTTGAATCATGATGTATGGGAAGGGAGAAGGAATGATGCAACAACCTGGATATGTCGACTTACATACGCATACGACCGCTTCCGACGGGATGCAATCTCCTGCTGAGAATGTTCGCATCGCGAAAGCTGCTGGCTTGGCTGGAATCGCGATCACGGATCACGATACGGTAGCTGGCATTCGCGAAGCTATGCAAGAAGGAGAGAAGCTTGGGGTTACAGTCGTACCTGGCGTAGAGATTAGTACCGTGTTAGAGGGAAAGGACATTCATGTTCTGGGGTATTTCATTGATGATCAGGATCCCATTTTCTTAGAACGGCTTGCGGATTTGCGAGCAACACGCGATCGACGAAATGATATGCTGATTGCAAAGCTGCAAGAATTGGGCATCGATATAACAATGGATGAAGTTATCGCAGGTTTAGGCCGGGAATTGGCTCCGGATGAAACAGTGGGAAGACCGCATATCGCTGATGTTCTGGTGAAGAAGGGGTATGCCACGGATATGCGGAATGCATTTGATGTGTATCTAGGCGCCGAGGGAAAAGCATATGTCAATCCGCCTCGTATTGAGCCTTTAACGGCTGTGAAGTGGATTCGCGAGGCAGGTGGTACACCTGTATTAGCTCATCCCGGTCTATATGGAGATGATGTACTCGTAGAGCGGATCCTTCAGGAAACGCGGATCGCGGGGATTGAAGTCTACCACTCGGATCATCTTGAGCCTGAAGAATTTCGCTATCGCAAGCTGGCGGAGAAATATCATTTAATCATCACGGCAGGATCTGATTTCCATGGAGCAAGGCAAGGTGTGGTATTTCATGGGGAGCTTGGCGGCAGACGAACGACGATCGATGTGTTGGATGCATTAGTTCAAGCTCGAAGTTAGTCCTGCATCAGGGAAACGCACAGAAGGAAGTTGCTGGTTATTCCGATGGGATGAAGGGTGGGGTCTGTATGGGTTTTGATGGTTTTAACTCGTTGATGGGAGGTTTCGGAATGTTCTCCATGTTCTTCTACCTGATTTTCGGCGCGGTTGCAGTCATTATCATCATTTCGCTTGTTAAAGGGGTTTCGCAATGGAGCTATAACAATAAGCAGCCTGTACTTACAGTGTCCTCTCGCGTGGTTAGTAAACGTACCCATGTTAGCCATCATCACAATAACAATAACGGAGAGTTCCATAATACATCGAGTACGACCTATTACATCACTTTTGAAGTGGAGAGTGGTGATCGGATGGAATTTAAGGTGGACGGCCGCGAGTTTGGGCAGTTGGCTGAGGGAGATCAAGGGATGCTGAAGTTCCAAGGTACACGTTATTATGGATATGAACGCCTCCATCGCGGCGCAGCGCCGCAGAGCTCACAAGAGAAATATCATCGTGAAATGTAGTAGGCTTACAAATTAGCACGGAATTGAAAAAGCTCCTTGAATCCCCGTACGGGGTTTAAGGAGCTTTTGTGTATCTGTAATTAGTTGTTTTTCAGCACATAAGGCAGATGCTTGAGTTTTTCTTCATCCGGCGTAATGTATAGGGTCTTCTGATGATCATAGATGACGAACCCTGGTTTGGATCCGCTTGGCTTGCGTACATGCCGAATTAACGTGTAATCCACAGGGACCATACTGGAAGACTTCGCTTGGCTGTAATTCGCAGCTAGCATCGCGGCTTCTTCAAGTGTGGCGTTACCGAATTCGCTGCTGCGAATGACCACATGGGATCCTGGAATATCTTTGGTATGCAGCCAGGTGTCATTCGGGTGTGCAAGACGGTTCGTTACATATTCATTCTGAATGTTGTTCTTGCCGACATAGATCGCTATGCCCTCCGAAGAGGTATAGCATTGAACGGTTGGCTTGTCATTTTTTTTCTTTTTCTTATTCTTCTTCGAACGATCGCGAAGATAGCCTTGTTCCGTTAATTCCTCACGAATTTCGTCGATGTCATGCAGTGAAGCATGTTCAAGTTGTTGTAATAAGGATTCCATATACCGGATTTCGTCATCTGTGATCCGAAGTTGTTCTTCAATCACGGTCAGGCTGTTTTTGAATTTATTATATTTCTTTAAATAGCGCTGGGCATTTTCTGATGGCGTAATAAGCGGGTCGAGCGTAATGCGGATCGATTCCTGATTTTCGTCATAATAATTGACGACCTCAATCTCCTTCATCCCTTTCTGTAAGGCATGAAGCGAGGCAAATAAGAGCTCTCCTTGAACGCGGTACTGGTCCGCATCATTGGCTTCTTCTCTGGAATCATGAAGTTTATCAATCTTCTTGATGTTCTTGTTCCGTTCGTTCTGAAGGAACCGGATCAAATCACTGACGCGTTGCTTGACCGTATCCCGTTCTGCTTTGTCCCCGTAGAAAGCCTCCATGCATGTACTGATACTGTCGTAGGTTGTTCGCGTAGGCGCAATGGACGTAAGCGGGACTGCTGAGAAGAACATTTTCCCCTTGGCATTCTCTGTAATACAAGGTTGGAAAAGCAACTCGCGAACCTGGATCATTAATGTTGAAAATGCTTGCCAACGCGCGCGTTCGAGATCTGCAACTTCGTTGGCATCGAACAGCCGCTCTGCGCGGAATTCGATCTCACGGGCAATTAATGGACTGATACCGCTAAAATGCTCGACCAGCTGTGCAGCAAAGGACATAGGTGTTACCTCGTCTTCCGTCTCATTGTCGGAGGAAGTGGCCGCTAATGCGGATCTGAAGGTCTCTTCTGTAACCTCAAGCGGATGAAGTTTATGCTGTTGCGGAGGCTCGGTGTAACCGAAGCCAGGCATCACAATGCGATAGCTGCTGATTGCAGGTGTGACATGGTGAATGCCGTCCAAAATCGTGTTCGTAGCCGGTTCAAGCAGAATGATATTACTATGCCGTCCCATCAATTCGATTCGAATGAACTTCGTAGATTCGTCTCCAAGTTCATTGCGTTGGCGGATCTTGATCTGGATCATACGCTCGAACGCAATTTGTTCCACGGACTCAATAATTCCGCTCTCGCAATGTTTGCGCATCAGCATACAGAACATCGGTGCTTCCTGCGGGTTAAGGAATGTCTGTTCTGTGAAATGAACGCGGGGATATGTAGGGTTAGCGGATAAGAGCAGCTTGAAGTTTTCCCCTTGTGCGCGAATTTGTAAGACAAGATCATGTGCTGTGGGTTGATAAATTTTATTAATGCGTCCGCCGACGCAGCGTGATAGTTCTGCTGCAATGGCGTGCGTGACAATGCCGTCTAGTGCCATGGTTCATTCTCCGTTCTATCAAGTCGGTTCGACCTGAGTCGTGTTAAATCAAGGATACCTCTCTATGATGCCATACTTTACGGAAAAACTTAAGAGCAAGGGTGATAATTCCTAGCTTGTCAGAATACATTTACCCTAAAGAGGTTGGAAAAGCTGTCTTTCATTAATCATGGGAAACCTTGCTTAAAACGCGGGAGGGGAATACAGGACATGGAACAGAAATTGTGGCACCAAATGAATGCAGATGAGCTGCAACAAGCGTTAGACGTGAATGGAAGTAGTGGATTGTCCTCGGAAGAAGCGGGCAAACGCCTCGAAGCTCATGGAGCTAATGAACTGTCGGAAGGGGAGAAGATTTCACCTATTGCGCTGTTCTTGAACCAATTCAAGGACTTCATGGTGCTTGTATTAATGGGGGCTACGCTGATTTCTGGCTTGCTCGGCGAGTATCTGGATGCCATTACGATTGTAGCCATTATTGTGATTAATGGGATTCTTGGTTTTGTGCAGGAGTATCGAGCCGAGCGTTCGCTGCGTGCGCTGAAGAAATTATCGGCGCCGACAGCTCATGTCATACGTAACGGTGAGGTTGTTCAGATTCAGGCAGATCATCTTGTTCCAGGAGATATCGTCCTACTCGAAAGCGGAGACCGGATTCCCGCGGATATTCGTTGGTTAGAGACGAACGTCTGTTATGTGGAGGAATCTGCCTTAACAGGTGAATCCGTGCCTGTGAACAAACATAATCAAGCGATTTATGATGCCAGCATTCCACTCGGGGATCAGAAGAACTTCGGGTTTATGGGTACGATGGTGACGCGCGGCACCGGCAAAGGTGTTGTCGTACGTACCGGGATGCATACGGAAATGGGAAAAATCGCAGATTTGATTCAGCAGACGGAAAGCATGGAGACACCATTACAGCACCGGCTGGAGCAATTAGGTAAAATTCTGATTATTCTCGCGCTTGTCTTAACCGTTATGGTTGTTGTTGCAGGAATCATGCATGGTCAACCTGCATACGGCATGTTCTTAGCAGGAGTTAGCTTAGCCGTAGCGGCCATTCCAGAAGGGTTGCCAGCGATCGTGACCATTGCACTTGCCTTAGGGGTACAGCGCATGATTAAACGCAAGGCGATTGTCCGTAAGCTTCCATCGGTAGAGACGCTCGGTTGCGCCTCGGTGATCTGTTCAGATAAGACAGGAACGCTCACCCAGAACAAAATGACCGTAACGCATATGTGGCTTGGCGGTCGTGTACTTCAAGTGACAGGCGAGGGCTACGAGCCAATCGGTCAAATTGTAGAGTCTGACAAAGCTGTAGATTTGAAAAATGACCAAGCACTAAGACGCTTATTGCAAATTGCGGCATTGTGTAATAATGCCTCACTCGCAGAGACCTTCCAGTCGGAATCTAATAAGAAAAAAGTGAAGGATGAGCAACAGTCCACCTGGGAGATTAAAGGCGATCCTACTGAAGGGGCGCTTGTAGTTCTTGCTTCCAAAGCGGGTGTTACGCAACAATCCTTAAGTAGCCTTTATGATCGTGTCAATGAGTATCCGTTCGATTCCGATCGCAAACGGATGTCGGTTCAGCTGAAGCATCAAGGTGGTCAACTGATCTATTCGAAGGGCGCGCCAGACATGCTGCTTGATCAATGTTCCTATGTTCTGTGGGATGGCAAAGTCGTCCCGTTCACGGGCACACTGCGTCAGAAAGTATTGGCAGCGAATGAAGCGATGGCCAAATCCGCATTGCGTGTCCTTGGCATGGCGTATCGAGATTTAAAATCCTACGAACATGCTCCAACCGAAGCAGATGCGGAATGCAACCTCATCTTCGTGGGCTTAACGGGAATGATCGATCCACCGCGCAAAGAAGTTCGTGATGCGATCGTTACTTGCCGTCGTGCGGGAATCAAGACGGTTATGATTACGGGGGATCACCAGACAACAGCGGAGGCCATTGCGAATCAATTAGGCATTATGCAGCGCGGTGGATTGCTCTATACCGGACAGCAGCTCGCGCAAATGTCAGACGATGAATTGGATAACAAAGTGGATGAAGTGTTTGTCTATGCTCGCGTATCCCCAGAACATAAACTTCGGATTGTGAAATCCTTACAGCGCAAAGGCCATGTGGTTGCAATGACAGGGGATGGCGTCAACGATGCGCCTGCCATTAAAGCGGCGGATATCGGTATTGCCATGGGGATTACGGGGACGGATGTATCGAAGGAAGCTTCAGCGCTCATTCTGAGTGATGATAATTTTTCTACCATTGTAGCCGCGATTGAAGAAGGACGGGGTATTTATGAGAATATCCGTAAGTTCATTCGTTATTTGCTCGCGTCGAACGTGGGCGAGATTCTAACGATGTTTATCGCGATGATGTTGGGATTTCCATTACCACTCGTTCCCATTCAAATTTTATGGGTTAACTTGGTCACCGACGGGTTGCCAGCTATGGCGCTTGGGGTGGATCAAGCCGAGAAGGATTTGATGGAGCAGAGGCCGCGGGGAGCCAAAGAAAATATTTTTGCGAGACGATTGGGATGGAAAATTATTAGCCGCGGTATTCTGATCGGTGTATTCACTTTGATGGCCTTCTGGCTCACGCTGCGTGTGGATTGGAATAGTGCGGAGCAGCTTCTAAAAGCCCAATCGGTTGCTTTTGCAACATTGGTCATGGCGCAGCTTATTCATGTATTTGATTGCCGGAGTTCCCGTTCGATCTTCCATCGGAATATGTTCCAGAACCGCTATCTTGTTTTTGCCGTCTTATCATCGATTATCCTGCTGCTCGCCGTGCTCTACATTGAGCCGCTTCAGCCGGTATTTAAGACCGTTCCATTAGACCTGAGAGACTGGGCCATAACACTTGTAGCTGCCGGAATTCCAACGTTCGTGATGGGCATCGGAAGTGTCTGGTCAGGCCGTAAACCTCGCAAAACCAACACAAATCGGAATGTCTTAGTAAAAAGTACAAATATTCGTGCATAAAGTGAATCGACTTCATTTACACTCCTGGAGTATGCTCAGTAATATTGTTCAAGGGCGTAGAGGAGTGTAGAATATGGAGTTCGTGAAAATGCATGGATTAGGTAATGATTTTATCGTCGTAGCTGGGGAGCAAGAGCTTCCGAGTAACGCATCAGAGCTTGCTATACAACTGTGTAATCGATTTTTTGGGATCGGAGCGGATGGCCTCGTATATATTCTGCCTTCTGAACATGCGGACTTTAAAATGCAGATTATGAATTCTGATGGTTCGGAAGCAGAACAATGCGGAAATGCGATTCGCTGCGTTGCCAAATATGTATATGACCGTCAATTAACGGATAAGAAAAACATAACGATTGAGACCCTTGGTGCAGGTGTTCAACCGCTTCAGCTTGAGGTGGATGCGGCAACCCATTCCGTAGAACGTGTTCGAGTGGATATGGGGGAGCCTATCTTAGAGGGTACGAAAGTGCCGACAACGATTGACGCAGAGCGTGTCGTGAATCAGCCGATCGAGGTGGACGGAGAGACCTTCTATTTTACGGCGGTATCCATGGGGAATCCGCATTGCGTGATTTATGTAGATGATGCAGTAAACTTCGATTTGGCAGCCTGGGGGCCGAAGCTAGAGGTACATCCGTTGTTCCCTCGTAAAATAAACGTCGAGTTCGTTACGGTGAGATCTCGGGACTATACAGATATGCGCGTATGGGAACGTGGAGCAGGCCCTACCTTAGCCTGTGGAACAGGCGCATGCGCAACGATCGTTTCCTCCGTTCTGAATGGGTATACGGATCGTACGGCAACGGTATCCTTAAAGGGCGGGGATCTTCAGATCGAATGGAATGAAGCGGATAACCATGTTTACATGACAGGGCCAGCCGCATTTGTGTATGAGGGTGTTCTGTAACCACAATAGAATTTATAAAAGTTTCATTGAGAAAATGCTCCGATGGGGCATTTTTTTTCTTATCACAATAATATGATATAAAAGTTTCGACATATCGAATCTAAAAAATTCTATTTGGCATTATTTTTTCATGTGAATTATGATACAGTTAGTATACTTATGAATTGTGGGGTGGACTTCATGCAAATAGATTTGCGTCAAGCATTGCAACAGCACATTCTCGTCGGGGATGGCGCCATGGGGACCTATCTGTATAATATGGGATTTCCAATAGGTATATCATATGAAGAATTGAATTTGCTTCATCCAGACGTTATCGAAGATGTTCATCGCCAATACGTTCAAGCGGGCGCTCAATTAATAGAGACGAATACGTTCTCTGCGAATGCAGATAAACTATCGAAATACGGTCTGGAAGGCAAAGTTGAAGAAATTAATCGTGCAGGTGTACGAATCGCGCGCCAAGCCGCAGGAGATTCCGCATATGTTGTGGGAGCGGTAGGTCCTATTCGTGCAGGCCGCCGTAAAAATATTTCAGTTACGTTCTTACAAGATTGTTTTGAAGAACAATTTAAAGCCTTGTTAGCTGAAGGGGTAGATGGAATTTTACTAGAGACCTTCTACGAAGTAGAAGAAACCCAAATTGCTCTAGCCAAGTTACGGGAATTAAGCGATGTGCCTGTCATTTGCCAATTCGCGGTTGAAGGCGGCGGAAGAACGATGGATGGGTATTCGCTGCAAGATGCTTTCAAGGTGATTGAAGCAGCAGGCGCAGATGTCATTGGATTCAACTGTCACACAGGTCCGAAGGGCATCATGCATTCGGTCGAATCTATTCAAGGGCATCATAACTTGCCGTTATCTGTCTTCCCGAATGCGGGTATTCCGGATTATGTAGATGGAAAATATATGTATATGACGTCTCCAGAGTATTTTGGAGCATGTGCCGTTGAATTTGCCAATCTAGGCGTACGACTTATTGGCGGATGCTGCGGTACAACACCAGAGCATATTCATGCGATGGCAACCGCATTAAATGGTTATGTTCCTAACGTAAACGGTGGGGTATCAAGAGATACAACTTCTGTAAGAGTTACAGAGCCATCCTTGTTGGACAATCATGTATCTGCAGCGTTTACGCGACGTGATACGCAACCAAGCATCGTAGAGCTAGCGAAACAACGTCATACGGTTATTGTTGAATTGGACCCTCCGAGAGATCTGGACATCACGAAATTCATGAAGGGTGCAGCTGCTTTGAAAGAAGCGAAGGTCGATGCGCTGACCCTGGCAGATAATTCTCTTGCCGTAACACGTATGAGTAACATGGCTCTCGGCTATAAAGTTAAAGTAGAGACAGGATTACGTCCGCTCACACATATCGCATGTCGTGATCGCAACTTGATTGGAACACAGTCCCATTTGATGGGGTTTGATGCACTTGGCATGGATCATATCTTAGCGGTAACAGGTGATCCGGCCCGGTTCGGCGACTTGCCAGGCTCCAGCTCTGTGTATGATTTAACATCTTTTGAAATCATTCGTATGATCAAACAGTTAAATGAAGGAATCGCTTTCTCGGGGAAACCTTTGAAGCAAAAAGCGAATTTTATCATAGGCGCAGCCTTTAATCCGAATGTAAAATATTTGGACAAAGCGGTGCAACGGTTGGAGAAGAAGATTGAAGCGGGTGCGGATTACATTATGACACAACCTGTCTATGATCCGCTGCTGATCGAACGAATCTATGAATCCACCAAGCATCTTAACATTCCTATCTTTATCGGTATCATGCCGCTTGCGAGTGGAAGAAATGCCGAATACCTTCATAATGAAGTGCCGGGTATTCAACTATCGGACGAGGTTCGCAAACGGATGGCAGGTTTAGAAGGGGAAGCGGGACGTATCATCGGCACAGAAATTGCCAGAGAGTTGCTGGATGCGGCGATGCCGCGATTTAATGGAATTTATTTCATGACACCGTTTATGTTCTACGAAATGAGCGTAAACCTCGCGCAATATGTATGGGAAAAAGCAGCCGTTAGTCATTCCCACTTGTAAGGAATATTAGAATCAATTATTATAGTGTAATGGATGTGGTTCCCATGGTTTTCAGTATGACAGGATTCGGTCATTCCGCGAAGCATTTCGGCGGCTATAAAGTACAGATCGAAATGAAGTCTGTCAATCATCGCTATTGCGAGACTGTAATACGTCTTCCGCGGGAATGGACATGTTACGAGGATGTTCTGAAACGTACCGTCCAACAACGACTTCGACGTGGACGGATTGATATTTTTATCAACAAAGAAAAAGAGGAAGACGTTGGTCCGAGTACGCATGTGAACTGGCCTGCTGCAGAGAATTATGTGCAAGCAGCCTCCGCGTTACGCGAACGGTTCGGGTTCACGGACACGTTAACATTATATCAGCTGATGCAACTCCCGGACGTACTTGTTGTGCGGGATGAAACCTCTTTGCTGGATGAAGAGGTGGAAGCACATTTGGTAGCAGGTGTTGAGGAAGCGCTGAACGGATTGTGCGAGATGCGAGCCAGAGAGGGGCAGCATTTAGCAGAAGATACAGCCTCTAGAGTAACTACTTTAGAGAAGACTCATCGGGAGCTTGTTGAGCTTGCTCCAACGGTTGTGGAAGAATATCGTGCGCGATTGAACCAACGACTCGAGGATATGCTTGATTCGACATTTAAGTTCGATGAGCAGAAATTCGGAATGGAAGTGGCCCTTTTCGCGGAACGATCCAACATTGATGAAGAGCTTACAAGGCTGAAGAGTCATCTAGCCCAATGCCGCAAATTATTGCAAGAGCAGGAGCCTGTGGGACGTAAGCTGGATTTTCTCATTCAAGAAATGAATCGCGAAGTGAATACGATTGGTTCGAAAGCGAATCACCTTGCGCTTGTAAATCGTGTGGTTGACATGAAAGCCGAGCTGGAGAAAATTCGCGAACAGGTCGCGAATATGGAATAATGTATTGATTATAGGGGGAAACCAGAAATGGCTATCAAACTGATTAACATCGGTTTCGGGAATATCGTGTCTGCGAATCGAATCATCTCGATCGTAAGCCCGGAGTCCGCACCGATTAAAAGAATCATTCAAGAAGCGCGAGATAGGCATATGCTGATTGACGCAACCTATGGACGCCGGACGCGGGCTGTTATTATTACGGACAGTGACCATGTCATTTTATCTGCAGTACAACCTGAGACTGTAGCGCATCGCCTCTCAACGAAGGATGATGACAACGACGAATAATATGGAGAATAATATGAGTAAAGGTTTATTAATTGTTTTATCTGGTCCTTCTGGTGTTGGGAAAGGTACAGTATGTACTGCGCTTCGCAATCGCGAGCGAATTGATAATCTAGTCTATTCCGTGTCGGCGACGACACGCCAGCCACGTCTCGGTGAAGAAGAAGGCGTGAACTATTTTTATAAGTCCCGTGAGCAATTTCTTGATATGATAGAAAATGATCAGCTGTTGGAGCATGCCGAATATGTGGGCAACTGCTACGGAACACCGCGTGAATTCGTAGAACAGACGATCAATCAAGGGAAAGATATTATTCTTGAAATTGAAGTGCAAGGAGCTTTGCAGGTGAAGAAGACCTTCCCTCAAGGCGTCTTTATCTTCTTATTGCCTCCATCCTTAGATGAATTGAAGGATCGGATTAAAAACCGCGGTACAGAGAATGATACGGTTATTGACCATCGGATGTCTGTAGCGGAAGAAGAGATCAATATGCTTGAGAATTATGACTACGCCGTTGTAAATGATGAGATCGACCGTGCGTGCAAGCGTATTGAGGCGATTGTCATGGCAGAACATTGCAAAATCCCGAAAAAATAAGGTCACTTGGACCTATTGAGACGGTTAAATAAGAAAACGAGGTGCTTGTCAATGTTATACCCTTCGATTGATGAAATGATGTACAAAGTGGACAGCAAATACTCTTTAGTTGTTGCTGCTTCCCGCAGAGCTAGACAATTAAGAGATGGTGAGAAATCGGAGCTTCGTAATCCTAAATCTCACAAATTCGTAGGTTTGGCATTAGAAGAAATCTACGGCGATTTTGTTCAAATCGATCGTACCAGAGAACCACAAGACAACTAGAATATAGAGATAAACACAGACAGACAGATTTTTTTCGATAGAAACTTTCTCATACAACCGCAAGGTTGTTATTTTTTTACCACAATAGAATGGATAAAAGTTTCGACGTATCGAAACGTAAAATTCTATTTGGCGTTCAGAATGAAATGGAACAAGTTCTCTTGAAAGCGGTGATTACATGTTAAACGGGAAGACGATTGTACTCGGAATCACGGGAGGCATTGCCGCCTACAAAGCGATTACGCTATGTAGCAGGCTTGTACAGCACGGGGCCAACGTGCATGTCATCATGAGTGAATCGGCGAAACATTTTGTAACAGAACTGACGGTACAGACCCTTTCCAGAAATCCAGTCTACACCGATACGTTCGATGAGCGTGAGCCATCTGTTGTATCTCATATCCATTTAGCAGATGCGGCGGACATGGTGGTTATTGCTCCGGCAACAGCCAACATTTTGGCAAAAATGACGTATGGTCTTGCTGACGATATGTTATCTACGACACTGCTTGCGACAACAGCCCCGATTGTGGTTGCTCCGGCGATGAATGTACATATGTACGCGCATCCCGCGACAGTTCACAACATGAAGGTATTGGAGGAGCGCGGTGTTCTTTTTGTTGAGCCTGGAACAGGTCAGTTGGCTTGCGGATATGTAGGCAAAGGCCGCTTGGCTGAGCCGGAAGATATTTTTCATTGGATTGAACGTTATTTTGCAGAACAGTCAAATACAAATACAAATCAAGAAATTTCGAAGCCGTTAGCAGGTAAGAAATTGATGGTCACAGCAGGGGGGACTATAGAACGGATTGACCCTGTTCGGTATATCACCAATGATTCCTCAGGCAAAATGGGGTTTGCAATCGCTCGCGTGGCGAAAGAGTTGGGTGCGACCGTTCAATTGATCGCAGCGAATACGAATGAAGCTCCGCCTGAAGGAATTGAAGTTATTCAGGCGATGTCCGCGCAGGACATGTATGATGCTGTGCTGGAGCGTATGGATGACGCGGATATTATTATCAAGGCGGCAGCTGTAGCGGATTACCGTCCCGTGAAGCAAGCCCCGCATAAAATGAAGAAGAGCAGCGAAAGGCTCAGCTTGGAGCTAGAGCGTACGGAAGATATTTTGCAAAAAATCGGTGAGTTGAAAAAACATCAATTTGTCGTAGGCTTTGCCGCCGAGACCCATGATGTCGACTATTACGCACAAGATAAATTAAAACGCAAAAACTGCGATTTCATCGTAGCGAATGATGTGACGGCGGAAGGCGCAGGCTTTGGTGTCGATACGAATATTGTTAAGATTTATGATCATCAAGGTCTTGTCGAACAATTACCGCAAATGACAAAAGAACAGGTCGCTCATCGGTTACTTTCGCTCATCGCTGATCGGTTAGCGGGTGGGTCTATTTGACGCGTTTTGCTAAAGTGATTGTAGATGTGCCGAGTAAACAAACGAACCGCCCGTTCGATTATATGATTCCTGCAGAAATGGATCCATGGATTGAAGTGGGAAGTCGTGTAGGGGTTCCCTTTGGCCCACGGACGGTTCAAGGCTTTGTCGTCGGATTCACTTCGGAATCGGAAGTCAATCTGACGCGGATGAAGAGTATTAAAGAATTATTGGATTTGGTCCCGCCGCTGTCACCCGACTTGGTAGAGCTAGGGGCATGGATGAGCCGGAAATATGTATGTCATGATATTGCTGCGCTTCAATCGATGATTCCCACCGCACTCAAGGGCAAGGTCGAACGTGTGCTTCATGTTTCCGAGACGTATGGCGACGAAGAGCTGTTGTGGCTGCCGGAAGAGCAGCGGGTGTTAGATACGGTGGACAGGCAAGGACCAATGAAGCTGGAGCAGGTCACCACGATGTTCCCGGAGCACGAGAAGATTATTAAGCGGTTGTTGAAGCAGGGTTTCTTGATTGAAACGCAATCCATTAAAGACCGCGTAGCGAAGAAGAAAGTCAAAGTGGTCTTCATCACCATCCAGGAGGATCAGGCGGATGAAGTGCTCACTTCGTTCCCAGCCAAAGCGCGTCGGCAAAAGGAAGCGCTGGAGTTCTTAATGCAGACATGGCAGCCGATGCTGATGACGGAATTGTTGGCAGAGCTGCATACGACGAGTTCGACGATCAAAGGACTGGAAGATAAGGGTTATGTTGAAATCCGCGAGATGGAAGTGTTCCGTGATCCTTATGCAGACCGACGGTTTAAGAAGTCTGTTGCGATGGAGCTTACAGAGGAACAGCAACATGTATATGACGCCTTAGAAGGGGCATTGAATACGCGTGAACATAATGTCTTCCTGCTGCATGGAGTAACGGGGAGCGGCAAAACAGAAGTTTATTTGCAATCCATTCAACATTGTATATCGCAAGGGCGTGAAGCGATCGTTCTCGTTCCGGAAATTTCGTTAACCCCTCAAATGGTCGAACGATTTAAGAGCCGGTTTGGTTCGATGGTGGCTGTATTACACAGCCGATTGTCGAATGGGGAGCGATATGATGAATGGCGGAAGATTCGAGAGCGCAAGGTAAAAGTCGCGATTGGTGCGCGTTCGGCGATTTTTGCCCCATTTGAAGACATTGGGCTGGTCATTATTGATGAGGAACATGAGACGTCATATAAGCAAGAAGAAAGTCCCAAGTATCATGCACGGGATGTTGCGGTGAAACGAGCCGCGCAGCAAGGAGCTGTTGTTGTTCTAGGTTCTGCTACACCAGCGCTGGAGAGTTATTTGGCGGCTGTCACGAATCAACCTCTAGCAGGATCTGAAGACGGCGCAGCATTGAAGCTGTTGTCGATGCCAACCCGTGTAGGGGGACGCAGTCTGCCGAAAGTACATGTCGTGGATTTGCGGGAAGAATTGAAGAATGGCAACCGTTCCATGTTCAGCCGCGACCTCTATCAGGCGATTGAAGACCGACTTGCAAAAAAGGAACAAATGGTGCTGCTCCTGAATCGGCGCGGCTATTCGACGTTCGTCATGTGTCGCACATGCGGTTATGTAGCACAGTGTCCAGAATGCGATATTGCGCTTACGTATCATCAGAAGTCGGATCATCTTCGCTGTCATTATTGCGGTCATGCGGAGAAAGCGCCCAAGACATGCCCTTCTTGCCAGAGTGAGCATATTCGGTATTTCGGTACGGGAACGCAGCGGGTGGAGGAAGAATTAGCGAAGCTGTTCCCTGGCATTCGAGTGATTCGGATGGATGTCGATACCACGACAGAGAAGGGATCTCATGAGAAATTGTTGGGACAGTTCCGAGATCGTCAAGCCGATGTGCTTCTAGGCACACAAATGGTGGCAAAAGGGTTGGATTTTCCGTATGTGACCCTTGTAGGCGTGATTACAGCAGATTCGGCCTTGAATATTCCAGATTTTCGTGCTGCGGAGCGAACGTTTCAATTATTAACACAAGTAGCAGGACGGGCAGGACGGCATCATTTGCCGGGTGAAGTATATATACAAACCTACACGCCTGAGCATTATTCCATTGGACATGCCTCAGAGCATCGGTATAAGCCGTTTGCGGAAGAGGAGTTGGAACATCGCAGAAAGCGCGGATATCCGCCGTATTGCAAACTCATATTGATTACATTCTCCCATGAACAGCTGCCTATGCTTGTTCGCATGAGTGAGAATTTCGCTACGCGATTAAAGGAGGAGGCGCAAACTCGCGGATGGATTCATATGCTGCATCAAGCTGCGGATGATGCGATCGAGCTGCTGGGTCCTGTGGCTTCGCCCATTCCTAGAATCAAGAATAGATACAGATTTCAATGTATGTTAAAATATCGGGGAAACGTGGATGCCGTCGAGCTTGTTCGTGCGGTGTCAGCGGAGTTCGATGAGCATGTTCGGTCAGATCAGCTGACCATTAGTGTGGATGTGGATCCACAAATGTTAATGTAACGGCGATAAAGCGTCGTTGAATATTGAATCAAGGAAGGTGCTTACATGTCAGTTCGGGAGATTGTACAGGAGCCGGATCCGGTCCTACATAAACGGGCCAAAGAAGTTACGGGAATTACACCTAAAATTATTAAATTATTAGATGATATGGCAGATACGATGTACGATGCAGATGGAGTAGGGCTGGCTGCCCCTCAGGTAGGGATTCTAAAACGCATCATCGTGATTGATTGCGGGGATGAAATAGGATTCATCGAAATGATTAATCCGGAATTTGTCTCCAAAGAGGGAGAACAGTTCGGACCCGAAGGCTGCTTAAGTATTCCCAGATTGAATGGAGACGTTCGCCGTGCACAGAAAGTGACGGTGAAAGGCCTCAACCGTAAGGGTGAGGAAATTACAATTACAGGCACAGATTTGTTAGCACGAGCATTTCAGCATGAGATCGACCATCTCAACGGCATTTTATTTACCGAATTAGCTGAAACTCTATATGATGTGACCGAGCGGAAAGGCCAGGAATAAGGAATGAATATTCTATTTATGGGGACACCGGAATTTGCGGTGCCGTCATTGCAAATGTTGTTGGATGAAGGGTATAACGTGATCGCTGTCGTATCCCAGCCAGACCGTCCCAAAGGAAGAAAACGCGTGTTGACCCCGCCGCCAGTGAAAGAATTAGCCGTAGCGAAATCGTTGCCTGTCTTACAGCCAACAAAGCTGCGCAGTCCGGAATCGGTTGAAGAGATTGTCAAGCTTGCACCAGATTTAATCGTAACAGCTGCCTATGGGCAAATCCTGCCGAAAGCGATCTTGGATCTTCCTCGCTATGGATGCATTAATGTACATGGCTCCTTGCTGCCAGGTTATCGAGGCGGCGCACCTATTCAACGTTCGATTATGAACGGGGAGTCCGTAACGGGTGTGACCATTATGTATATGGCTGAGGGATTGGATACCGGAGATATGATCTCGCGGGTCGAAGTTCCAATTACCGATGACGATACGTCAGGTACGATGTTCGAGAAGTTGAGCATCGCTGGCGCGAAGCTCCTGCGCGAGACCTTGCCAGAGCTGATCGCAGGTCGTATTCAAGCCGTGAAGCAAGATGATTCCTTGGCTTCCTATGCCTCGAACTTAACCCGTGAAGATGAGCGAATTGACTGGAATCGCAGTTCTCGTGAGATTTTCAATCAAGTTCGCGGACTTGTCCCTTGGTCTGGCGGCTTTACACTTTGGAACGAAGAAGTATTTAAAGTATGGGCTTGCCGCAAGCCTGAACCAAGCGCATCTGCCGTGAACTCTTCGGCTGCTCCAGGCACTGTCTTGGCATGTGATGAAGGTGGCATTGAAGTTCGTACCGGAGACGGATCTATCGTGCTCACACAAGTCCAGCCGGCTGGAAAGAAAGCAATGGACGTATCTGAATTCGTCCGCGGCGGGAAAATGACGAAGGGAACGATATTGACGTGAATTCAACCAAAAGAAAACTAACGGCACGTGAAGTTGCGATGGATGTGCTGACACGAGTGGAGCAAGAGGGCGCGTACAGTAATTTGCTCTTGAATCAGTCGCTGCAGAAACATCAACTGGAACGTGCCGAGGCGGGTTTTGCCACCGAATTGGTGTATGGAACGATTCAACGTCTCAATACGATTGATTACTATCTAAGTTCATTTGTAGCAAAAGGTTTGGTTAAGCTTCAGCCCTGGGTGCGGAATTTACTGCGCTTGAGCTTCTATCAAATCTATTATCTCGATCGCATTCCACCGCACGCAGCGGTGAACGAAGCGGTAAATTTAGCGAAGAGAAAAGGACATCAAGGGATATCGGGTATGGTGAACGGTGTCTTGCGTAATGTTCTTCGTAACAAAGAGGGATTACAGATTCCTGAGAATCTAAATACTGTGGGGCGCATCGCTCTAACCTATTCCCATCCCGAATGGATGGTAGAGCGGTGGGTTCAACAATACGGTGAAGAAGCGACGATGGCCATGTGTGCATCGAACAATGAAGCTCCGCATGTAAGTGTCCGTGTGAATGCCGTGAAGACAGACCGCGCATCTATGCTGCAAGATTTGGAAGCTTCGGGTCTAGAAGCACATGCATCGGCATTATCGCCGGCAGGGATTGTTGTAGATAGCGGCGGGAATATGGCGTTAACGGAATGGTTCCGGTCAGGGCGGATTTCGATACAAGATGAAAGCTCTATGCTCGTGGCGGAAGCACTCCATCCAGAAGCGGGTATGCGTGTATTGGATTGTTGTGCAGCGCCTGGAGGCAAAACCGCTCATATTGCCGAGCTTATGGGGGATCAGGGAGCCGTTATTGCGAACGATGTACATCCCCATAAACAGAAGCTGATTACGGACCAAGCCGCGCGTCTCGGATTGAAATCGATACGTACGATGGTCAGTGATGCGTTAACGCTCTCGAATCAATTTGAACCGGAATCATTTGACCGCATTCTTCTGGATGCTCCTTGCTCAGGACTTGGTGTTATTCGCCGGAAGCCGGATTTAAAGTGGGCCAAGCAGCCGGGAGAAGTGGATGAGATTGTCGCATTGCAAACGAAGCTCCTTGACGAAGTCCATTCGTTGTTGAGACCAGGCGGCATCCTTGTATATAGTACATGTACGGTGGAACCGGAAGAGAATATCCGAATGGTGGAACAGTTTCTGCGCAACCATCCCAACTTTACTTGGGCCGCTGAAAATACGGCAAGTCAAGCTTGGCGAGCGTTATACAGTGGAATTCGTGGAGAGTCAGGCGGTAACGACATGAGCCATATTCAGATTTTACCTCAGGATTATCATTCGGACGGCTTCTTTATCGCAAGACTGGTGAAGACGCAATAACTTACGTTGGAACACATCGTCTTATCCATTAGGTTGCTGATATCACGGAAATTCATCGATTTGATCAGGAGATCGAACGAGTGGTAACATAGGCACTATACTACCAATATACAGCAAACGCCCGGGTTCATTATCGAACTCGGGCGTTTGCTGTATGGCTATGCAGTTTAGGCTTGCTGTTCAAATCGTTGAACGATCTCAACGATGACCTTCGTAGCTTTTACCATATTATCAACGGACACATACTCGAACTTCCCATGGTAATTTTCACCACCTGTGAAAATATTCGGTGTCGGCATTCCCATATAGGATAACTGTGACCCATCTGTTCCCCCGCGAATCGGTTCAATGATGGGAGTAATCTCTAGGGATTCCATGGCCTCCCGAGCGATATTCACGATGCTCATCACAGGCTCAATTTTGTCGCGCATATTGTAATATTGGTCGTGTATATCTAGATTAATATTTTTTTCGCCATAAATTTGTTGGAACTCTTTTACGATTTGAGTAAGGTGTTGTTTCTTCGACTCAAACGTATCTTTATCAAAATCGCGAATAATATAACTCATTTTTGTCTCTTCTACCGTTCCGTTCAATGAAGTCAAGTGGTAGAAACCAACATATCCGTCGGTGAATTCAGGAGCCTCAAGTGCTGGCAGACGGTCATGAATAGCCATAGCTATTTTCATGGAGTTAATCATTTTATCCTTCGCTGTCCCAGGATGAACGCTCGATCCACGGACGATAATTTTCGCAGCTGCGGCATTAAAGCTCTCGTATTGGAGTTCGCCAAGTGGACCGCCATCCATGGTGTAAGCATAAGCAGCACCAAAGGCTTCAATATCGAACTTATGAGGACCTCGTCCAATTTCTTCGTCGGGTGTAAAGGCAACGCGGATTTTGCCGTGCTTGATGTCTGGGTGTTGAATCAGATAAGCCATTGCCGTCATAATCTCCGCGATGCCAGCTTTATCATCCGCACCAAGCAGGGTTGTTCCATCTGTCGTGATGATCGTATGCCCTTTGTAAGCCGGCAACTCCGGAAAATCCTTTGTGGATAGGATCACTTGTAATCCTTCATGCAACACAATATCCTCGCCATCATAACGCTCAATGACCTGCGGGTTTACATGCTCGCCCGTGAAATCTAACGCTGTGTCCAAGTGGGCTAAGAACCCGATCGTCGGAACCGATTTGTCTGTATTGGCAGGAAGCGTTGCCATGACATAACCATTTTCGTCTATAGTAACCTCTTCCATGCCTAGGCCTTTTAATTCTTCTACGAGCATCTTCGCGAGAACGAGCTGACCCGGAGTAGAGGGGCAAGTGTCGCTTTCATCATTCGATTGTGTATTTACACGAACGTAAGTTGTAAATCGGTGTATTAATTCTTGTTTCACAGGATCCAGCTCCTTATTGTTTTATATTTCATATTGTACCATTTTCAACGTGAATTTCGCCAAAGAACGTCGCAAGAAAGCGAAACAAGAAATTGAACCGCATAACCGTATGTATATTGGTAATTTACGATAATATAAGAGGCCCATGTCATGACATGGGCCTGCGTGCTGCTATAGATTAACGAGGTTGAGGGGGATTTCCAATGACCCCGGGATAGGTGTAGTTAAGCGGCTCATCGAAAGTAACGAAATCGAGGTTCACCATCAGGAGTATTATACGTTGACCTGTTGTAGTATCACTGATGATGATATGATCACGGCCTGCGGCTTCGACAACGCCTTTGAAGATTTTGGCATTCCAGTCGCAGTTGTTCTCGTAGGTCATATAGAACGTGCCGACTTTGCCAAGATTCATGCGGAGGATATTCTCTACGAATGATTGCTCAGTAATTGAGGCAAATACACTTCCTGAAGGTGTAATGACGCCTCCGCTAGCTGCTAGAGGACCTTGCGGGGTAGGTGCTGGTGCCGGCATTCCGACATTCATAGGTGCTGGTGTCGGCATTCCAACATTCATAGGTGCTGGCATCCCGACATTCATGGGTGCTGGATAGGGTTGCCCACTACCCATAGGCATTTGCGTAGGTGCTCCATATCCGTAGTTACCTGTCGATGATCTGTAATAATAATTCATGTTGTTCTTTTCCTCCTCGATTATCATTCATGTTCTCTCTGTAGTTACAATAGCTGCACAGGTGAAACACGAGCCTAACGCTAATAATTCCGATATACGGAAGGGCAGTTGTCACCTGTCGGGGCATAGAAGCAGTGGTTCTTAAACTGTCCGCTTTTAGGTTGGTTGTACCATTGGTCCGGGCAAGGTCCAGCAGGGCGGAAGTACCACAATGCATAAGTTGCCGGCCACGCCTGTTCTCCGTTTATGGCTCGCCTAGCAAGCCGCGTATCTCTATCGCGCGCCCTTTGGTAGAAATATCCTTTTTGTGTGGCTTCAAATCCTCCTGGGCTTTGAAATACCATATCTCTGATATTGCGAATATCTTTGAAATCAAGGCAATCCACTAAGACACGATTGACGCCAACGTTCCCAACCATGAGCATTCCTTGCTCGCCTTCGCCTTCCGCTTCTGCCCGCATTAGTCGTCCTAGCAGCTTTACATCCCCCGAATTTACTTTCACTACAGCCATGTCGTTGTTCACCCCTTCCGTCTGTAGACTTAGTCATTCACCCATACCTATAGTATTGAAAAGGGGGGTCAGGGGTGCTAACTTTCTTGCGAAAAGTTCACACCCCTTTAGCCCTCGTTTTATTTATGGTAAAATAGATCGAATGAGATAAACTAAAAGAAAATGGACTGAATAGGTTGTGAGAAAAATTGGATAAACCGTTTATTTATGATTACACGCTAGAAGAGCTGCAAACTTGGGCAAAAGAGAATGACGAGCCTGCATTTCGCGGTGGGCAAATTTTTGACTGGTTATATGTGAAGCGGGTGGATAGCTTCGAGCAAATGAGCAATTTGTCCAAAGAGCTTCGGCAAAAGCTGGAAGATCAATTTCAATTCGTCACATTGAACGAAATTGCAAAATATGAATCAAAGGACGGAACGGTGAAATTCCTATTCGGTCTCCAAGATGATCATGCGATAGAAACTGTTATTATGAAACACAACTATGGTAATAGTGTTTGTGTGACGACACAGGTTGGCTGCCGCGTAGGTTGTACCTTCTGTGCGTCGACGCTAGGCGGTCTGAAGCGGGACCTTACGGCTGGAGAAATTGTAGCCCAAGTTGTGCAAGCACAGAAAATTCTGGATGAACGCAACGAACGCGTTAGTAGCATCGTAATTATGGGTACGGGCGAACCGTTTGAGAACTATGAAGCGACGATGAAATTTCTACGTCTCATGATCCATGAGAAGGGATTAAATATCGGCCAACGTCATATTACGGTATCTACAAGCGGAATCGTGCCGAACATTTATAAATTTGCTGACGAGAATACACAAATTAATCTAGCCATTTCCATTCATGCACCAAATGATGCGCTTCGTTCGAAGCTCATGCCAGTCAACCGGAGATTCCCGTTTGCTGATGTGATGGATGCGCTGCGCTACTATCTAGCGAAGACAGGGCGACGGATCACATTTGAGTATGCGCTGATCGGTGGGGTGAATGACCGCCCTGAACATGCTGAGGAGCTTGCAGAGGTAATTAAGGACATGCTCTGTCACGTCAATCTTATTCCAGTTAACCATGTGCCTGAGCGTAACTATGTACGTACACCGCGTAATGACATTTTTGAATTCCAACGGATATTAGAAGGCAAGGGAATCAATGCGACGATTCGTCGTGAACAAGGTCACGATATTGCTGCTGCTTGCGGACAATTGCGGGCGAAGCACATGGAGTCCAATGCGAGGTGAAAACCATGAACATGGTACAGCGTTCAGATGTAGGACGCGTGCGAACAATTAATGAGGATTTATCTTGGGTGCAGACACTAGATAATGGACATACGCTTGCGATTGTCGCCGATGGGATGGGGGGCCATCAAGCCGGAGACACCGCAAGTCGTCTGGCAGTTGCTACGGTTACGGAGCAATTGCAATCCTTAGAAGCAGATCTTACAACAGAACAATTGAGTGAGGCTTTAACGAATGCTATTTTGCGTGCGAATCGGGTTATTTATGAGCTGGCATCTCAAGATATGAAATATCACAATATGGGAACAACGATCGTTGCCGTGCTGCTAGATGGCGCAGCAGGGGTTATTGGTCATATTGGAGATAGCCGCATTTACAAAGTAAATAACCATTCGATCGAGCAATTGACAGAGGATCATTCGCTTGTGAATGAACTTCTGAAATCGGGTCAGATTACGGATGAAGAGGCAGAACATCATCCGCGCAAGAATGTCCTGACACGGGCGCTGGGAACGGATCCGGATGTTTCGGTAGAGATCAGCACGATCTCTTTTGAACCCGGTGAGATGCTTGTCCTCTGCAGCGACGGTTTAAGTAACCGCGTTAGCGAGGAACAAATGACGGCAACCGTATTTTCATCGGACTACTCTCTCGAAGACAAAGCCGATTTATTGCTGCAAATGGCACTACAAGCGGGTGGAGAAGATAATATCACCGTAGTTCTCTTAGAACAAACGGAGGAATCTGCCGAACGAACAACAGGGGGGGAGACGGAATGATTGGACACGAACTAGGCGGACGCTATGAGATTCTTACTCGAGTTGGTGGCGGCGGTATGGCGTTAGTCTACAAGGCACAAGATCTGTTATTGGGTCGGAATGTAGCGATCAAGATTTTGCGACAACAGTTCGTCCATGACGAAGAATTTATTCGTCGGTTTCGCCGCGAAGCACAATCGGCAGCATCTTTATCGCATCCGAATGTCGTCAGTATTTATGACGTAGGTCAAGAGCAAGATATTCATTATATCGTCATGGAATATGTCGAGGGCCAGAATTTAAACGAATATATCAAAGAAAAAGCACCGTTACAGGTTGATGAAGCGATACATATTGCAGCACAAATTTGTGATGCTTTAGACCATGCGCATCAGAACGAAATTATTCATCGAGATATTAAACCGCATAATATTCTGATAGGAAAAAATGGGCGCATTAAAGTGACGGACTTCGGGATTGCAAGGGCGGTAACGTCTTCGACGATTACCCAGACAGGTTCCGTGCTTGGATCCGTTCACTACTTCTCACCGGAACATGCCAAAGGAATTACGACAGGTGCTAAATCTGACTTGTATTCCTTAGGAATCGTGTTATATCAAATGTTGACGGCACGATTGCCGTTCCTTGGAGAGAGCCCGATCAGCGTGGCACTGAAACACTTGCAGGATGAATTCGAGGAGCCACGGGTCGTTAATCCACTGATCCCGCAGAGCGTAGAGAATATAATTCTGAAGTCGATGCGGAAAAATCCGCAGGACCGTTATCAGAATGCCAAGGAAATGATGGCTGATTTAGAGACGGCTTTATCTCCAACACGTCGATTTGAGAAGAAGATCGACTTCGAAGATGACGCGTATATCGATGCGCAGAAGACACGAATTATTCCAGCGATTAAGCCGGATCAATATACTTCCAAGAAGTCGGTAGCCGCAGCAGCGGCTCCACCATCTACACGTAACCTTCCACAAGAGGAAAATGAAGAAGAGTGGGAGGAGGAACCGCGGACACAAAAGAAGTGGCTCAAGCCGACGTTGTGGATCGGGATACCTCTTGTTATCATCGGGTTAATGATCGCGGTCGTCATTTACGTACAAAATTTAGTGTTTGTGCCTGAAGTTACTTTACCGAGTGTCGTGAATCAGACCGAGGAAGCAGCCATCAAGCAGTTAACGGACCTTGGCATTGTAATCGAGGAACCGATCGTGCGGGAAGTGAAGGAAGGCTTCGCTAAAGGCGTCGTATTCGATCAGAGCAAGCCGGAAGGCGCGAAGGTGAAGAAAGGTTCGACGATTTCGATTTCGGTAAGTGAAGGTGTTCCGTCCTTTACGATGCCTGATTTAACTGGTAAAACCTATACCGAAGCGCGCCAGATGCTCATTGACATGAAGGTACCGGAAGCTCAGATTACGAAAAAGGAAGAGAATAGCGATGATATTGAGCCAGGGAAGTTGATTCGTCAATCCCCTAGCGCCAATACGGAGAGTGATCTCGCACAGCTCCAAATCGAATTAACTGTAAGTAAAGGCAGCGCCTCATTCGCAATGCCGAATTTAATCGGCAAAACGGAGAGTGAGGCGAAGGCCATAATTCAAAGTAATAACTTAAAACTTGCGAAAGAATCCGGCGGCGTGAAAAGGGAACCAAGCTACTTCGCGAAAGGCGAAGTATTCAAGCAGTGGCCGCATGAGCCGAATGAAAAGGTGGATCCAGGCTCTGAAGTTATCATCTATGTCAGCACGGGTTATCCGCCAGAGGCTATTGAATATACCTTTAATTTGCCGATTGCGCCGGCTGAAGAAGGTAAACAAAGCAAGATAAGTATCAAATATACGGATGCACGCGGAGAGAATATCGATTGGGGACCATCACAGAAAATTTCTCATGTGCAGACCTTTGCGATTGATCTCGTTCTTGCGCCGAACAAGGATGGTGTCGTCACCGTTACTAGGGATGGTCAGTATCTAGATTCGTATCCTGTAAAGTATATCGATGCGAAGCAAGGTACCGTGCAAATCCCGCAAATCGAACAGCCGCCTACAGATCCTACTACGTTCCAGACGGATGAAAATGGCAACCCGATCGGAGGGGAAGTGTCGACCCAGAGTGCCAATAATGGTAATGGTAATGGTAATGGGAATGGGAATGGGAATGGGAATGGTAAAGGAAAAGATAAAAAAAACAAAGATAACCAAGATGATTGAGGAAGTCGAAGCCGCAATGAATGCGTGCATTCGAAGAACAGGAGGCCTAACGATTTTATGCCCCAAGGGTTAATTGTAAAGGCATTAAGTGGTTATTATTATGTTGAAGCGTCCGGTGATGTAATCCAATGCCGAGCGCGCGGAATATTCAAGAAAAAGGGTATCTCTCCGCTGGTCGGAGATTACGTTGAATTTACAGTCACGGAGAACGGCGAGGGCATGGTAGATAAAATCATGCCCCGTTCTTCGGAACTCATCCGTCCACCGATTTCGAATGTTGAGCAAGCGATTCTTGTCTTCTCTGTACAGGAGCCGGAGCTGAATTTACAGCTGTTGGATAAATTTCTTGTACATATTGAACATGCCGGCTTAGATGTCGTCATCTGCTTCACGAAAGAAGATTTGCTTGATGAGCCGTCGGATGAAGGTGATGGTGATCTACCTGCATCATCGTCACATGGAAAAGAAATCACGAAGATTGAAGATGCGGAAGTCTTATACAAACAAATTGGTTATACAGTCATTCGTACAAGCTCGGTAACGGGTATGGGAAAAGACGAGCTTATGACCCATTTGAACGGTAAAATTAGCGTATTCGCGGGTCAATCCGGCGTGGGTAAGTCATCGATGTTAAATGCATTATTACCCGGACTATCGCTTGAGACCAATCAGATCAGCATGCGGCTTGGAAGAGGTAAACATACCACAAGGCACGTGGAACTGATCACATTGCCTGAAGGCGGTTTTGTTGCGGATACCCCTGGGTTCAGCCAGCTTGATTTCTTGGAGTTGGGGGTCGAAGCTTTAGGCGATTGTTTCCGTGAATTCCACGATTATGCGGCGGAATGCAAGTTCCGTGGTTGTACGCATATACATGAGCCGGGATGCCGCGTTCTCGCAGCCAAAGCGTCAGGAGATATTGCGCCTAGCCGCTATGATCACTATGTCTTGTTTTTTACAGAGATGAAAGAGAAAAAACGGAGGTACTAAACATGAAAACAAAAATTGCTCCGTCTATTTTATCAGCGGATTTTGCAAAATTGGGAGCCGAAATTAAAGAAGTAGAATTAGGAGGAGCCGATTGGATTCATGTTGATGTCATGGATGGCAAATTTGTTCCGAATATCACGATTGGACCGTTAGTCGTCGAAGCGATTCGTCCGATTACCAAATTACCACTAGACGTTCACTTAATGATTGAAAGTCCTGAGCTTTATGTTGCTACCTTCGCGAAGGCGGGCGCAGATCTGATTACGATACACGCAGAGGCATGCACGCATTTGCATCGTGTCGTTCACTTGATCAAAGAGCAAGGTGTCAAAGTTGGGGTGGCGCTAAACCCTGCAACGCCGTTATCTGCGATTGAAGAAATTTTGGAGGACCTGGATCTTGTACTCATCATGACGGTGAACCCTGGGTTTGGCGGTCAGAGCTTTATCGAGAGTACGCTAGCCAAAATTACGCGCCTACGTGCTATGCTAGACGAACGTGGCTTGCAGCATGTACATATTGAGGTGGACGGCGGTGTGCAAGAGTTGACAGCGCCTAAGGTCGCTGCAGCGGGGGCTGACGTGCTCGTAGCGGGTAGTGCGGTATTCGGACAACCGGATCGCAAAGCGGCGATGGATCGTATTCGAAACAGCATTACTTCATAAGAGGAGTGACTACGTGAAAGCACTTTGGCTTATATTATCGAGTTTATTATGCGGTGTGTTAATTGGGATGTACTCCCTCATACCGTCACCGGCGAATCTTATTTTTTCGCTCGGGGCCCTCATTTTGTCCATCTATTTCTTCCGAAAGTTCGAACGTCTTAGTTCGCGTATTTGGTACGTCGTCTTATCGATTGTTTTTTACTTGCTTTTTATTGTGATTCTTACGATGATTCAATTCATCAAAGCAAATCCGATCCCGGCTTAAGGGACATCTTCATTTTACCTAGGGTTGTCTGTAGGAATAGGTCATGCCATTCCCGCATATGATGGTTACATATATGTGCGGGAGTGGGGTTTCTTCAGAAAACTTGTAGGAGGGTGAAACCATGAAATTTTATACGTTTAAATTACCGAAGTTTCTAGGAGGCTTTGTTAAAGCGATCCTTAATACGTTCCATAAAAGCTAATGTGCGCTTCTAGGCGCAATTAAAAAAGCACCTGAGGATCAGGTGCTTTTTGCTTATGAGTTTATTCGTTATTATACGCGAGCTACTTTACCGGATTTCAATGCGCGTGTGCTAACATAAACACGTTTTGGTTTTCCGTCGACCAAGATACGAACTTTTTGAACGTTAACGCCCCAAGTACGTTTGTTTTTGTTGTTTGCGTGGGAAACGTGGTTCCCAGTTTTTGGCGATTTGCCAGTTACGAAACATTTGCGAGACATTGAGTACACCTCCTTGTACGAGACACCTGCATAAAACAATACTTAAATATAATAGCACAGCCTAAAAAGCTTCGTCAACTGATTGAAAAACTTTATTTATTTATCTTATCTATTATAGTACAATGTTGATTAGTCCATAATACTCAAAAAAGGGAGTGGAGATAAGAAAATGACCATTCAACTAAGTACGGATAACGGAAAAGTATTCATTTCAGATGATGTCGTAGCGATTATTGCAGGTTCTGCTGCTCTAGATTGTTATGGGCTGATTGGAATGGCTTCGCGCAAACAATTGAAAGATGGCATTACGGAGCTGCTCGGACGCGAGAATTTAACGCGCGGTGTCGAAGTACGCAAGATGGATGATTCGGTTCAAATTGACCTTTATATTATTGTCAGCTATGGAACGAAAATATCGGAAGTGGCTCATAACATTCAAGTTAAAGTGAAGTATGTATTGAATGAAATCGTGGGACTACACGTTGATGTGGTAAATGTATTCGTGCAGGGCGTACGTGTAATAAGTTAGGAAGGGGAATCACCATTGAGGAAGCTTTCATTAGATGGGGCAGATTTTACAAGCATGGTCTTACAAGGTGCGAATCAATTGCATCTTCATTCAGAGCATGTTAATTCTTTAAACGTGTTTCCGGTTCCAGATGGAGATACGGGGACGAACATGAATTTAACAATGGCTGCTGGTGTGAACGAATTACGGGAGAAAAGTTCCGCCTCGATTGGCAAAAGTGCAGAAGTCTTGTCCAAAGGGTTGTTGATGGGTGCGCGCGGTAACTCAGGCGTTATCCTGTCTCAATTGTTCCGTGGATTTAGCAAGTCCGTGACAGGGCTGGATTCGATTCAATCTGTCCAATTTGCCGCTGCATTGCAAAACGGGGTGGACACAGCATACAAAGCGGTTGTGAAGCCTGTCGAAGGTACGATTCTGACCGTGGCAAAGGAAGCTGCAAAACACGCGGTGTACATAGCCCGCCGTACGACGGATGTCATTGAATTGATGCAAGAAGTGTTGGAAAAAGCCAAAGAAGCGTTAGCGAACACGCCGAATCAATTGCCGGTGCTTAAACAAGTTGGCGTCGTGGATTCCGGGGGTCAAGGGCTTGTTTATATCTACGAAGGTTTTTTAAGTGCTTTGCAACTAGGAGACACAGCGATTCCAGACGCAGCGCGTCCTGCTGTTGAAGACCAAGGCAAGAGACCATCGGCGGTTACTTCGGCTATTCCTCATACACATGCTGCACAATCGCAGCTGTCTACGGAAGATATTGAATTCTTGTACGATATGGAGTTCTTTATTCAACTAAATTTAGGAAATGCCCGTAAGAAGTTCGATGAGCAGTTATTTCGGAAAACGCTTGCAAGAAATGGGGATTCCATTATTGTCATTGCGGATGATGAAATCGTTAAAGTTCACGTACACTCCAAAACACCAGGCGACGTCCTAAATGAAGCGTTACTGTACGGTGAAATAACAAAAATAAATATTTTAAATATGCGTGAACAACATCGTGACTTATTGGCAGATGGGGGCGATGTTACGCCGATGCCTGAGCTGTTCCCTGCGATTGATCATGAGGTATCTGATTTCATTGAGACGGTTGTAGAGCCTCCTGCGGACGAAATCGCGTCATATGGCATCATTTCGGTATCCATGGGACAAGGTATTTCCGATATTTTCACGAGTCTTGGGGTGGATATTGTTCTTTCGGGCGGACAGACGATGAATCCGAGTACGGAAGATTTCGTGAAGGCGATCGAATCCATTTCGGCACAGCATATTTTCATTCTGCCGAATAACTCGAATATCATTCTGGCCGCGCAGCAGTCGAAAGAACTGGTACCGGATCGTGACGTGACGGTATTACCTGCGAAGACGATTCCACAAGGACTTGCAGCTGCATTTGCATTCCAAGAGGATGAATCTGTACAAGTCAATGCGGAAGCCATGGAACAAGCAATCGCCCATGTGCAATCGGGTCAAGTGACGTATTCTATTCGAGATACGAATCTGGACGGATTAGATATTAAGGCAGGCCATTATATCGGTATTCACAATTCTAAAATTGTTGCAACGAAGGAATCGCTCGTCGAAACATGTCAAGGCTTGCTCGGTCAAATGATCGACAACGGAGATGAGATTGTGACGGTACTTGTCGGTGATGACGCGGAGCAAGCAACAACAGAGGAATTGACAGCATGGATGGCAGAGCAGTATCCAGATGCTGAAGTAGAAATTCATACCGGTGGACAGCCTATTTATCATTATATTTTCTCTGTAGAGTAAGGTCGTCTACCATTCAGACTTCATCGTAATTGAAAATTAGGGGGCATTGGCATGGGTAAAATTCGTATTGTCACAGACAGTACGGGGGACATCCCTCGTGAGCTACGCGAACAGTATGATATCCGAATGGTTCCACTGAAAGTGCATTTTGGTGATCAAATGTACATGGATTCAATTACGATCGAGCCTGCACAGTTCTATGAGCTTCTTGTCACATCGGAGAAGCTGCCGACAACGTCGCAGCCTTCTCCTTTGGACTTCAGTGAATTGTATAAGGAACTGCTAGCAGACCCGGACACCGAGATTATTTCCATTCATCTCTCTGCGGCAATGAGCGGAACCTATCAATCGGCTATGCTAGCTAAATCGATGATTGAAGATTTAGATGCAAGCTATGAAGACCGTCTTACCATTGTAGATTCGAAGTCAGCTTCTTACGGCTTCGGGCAGATGGTTGTTATGGCTGCACGGCTTGCGGAGCAAGGAACATCGAAGGATGGTATCTTAGAGGCGATTACACGTTTCCAACAGGAGCGTAAATTGTATTTTCTCGTGGATACATTGAAATTTTTGCAAAAAGGCGGACGGATCGGGAAGGCTTCAGCCGTTCTAGGCACGCTTCTAAATGTCAAACCGATTTTGTCGATCGATGCGGAAGGCGAAGTCTATGCGGTCGATAAGGTGCGGGGGCAGAAGAAGGCGGTCTCCCGTGTCGTCGAGTTATTTAAGAAGGATTTCGAAGGCAAGCGAATCCATATTGCTGCGGGTTATGCCACCGAACGAAGCGTCATGGAGGATGTCATTGCCCAGATGCGAGAGCAATTCGATGTCGCATCCGTAGAATATACAACGATTGGTTCGGTGATCGGGACGCATGTCGGTCCAGGTGTGGTCGCTATCTTCGTGACTCCGATTTAAAAGAGGTTATTCATATGGAACAATTAGATCTCAAGCAATTATCTTTACGAAAAATTAGCGGCGTGAGTGCTCCCAAGGAACTAGAGCTTCACGCCCTTGGCATTTCTAGCGTGGCAGACTTATTGGAATATTATCCATACCGTTACGAGGATTATCGACTGCGTGATTTGACGGAAGTGAAGGATGGCGAGAAGGTTACGGTCGAAGGGAAGATTGCTAGCAACCCTGTGGTCTCGCGCTTTGGCAAGAATAAATCGCGGATGACCTGTAAAGTGATGATCGGTTCTTTCCTTGTGACAGCAACATGGTTTAATCGCCATTTCCTGCAGGATCAAATCGTCGCAGGGCGAGAAATTGTAGTCACGGGCAAATGGGAACAGCAGCGGATGCAGATTACGGTATCCGATTCGGAATTTCCAGATCGCGGGGCAGGTCGTAAAGGAACTTTACAACCGGTGTATACCGTTGGCGGAAAAATCACGCAGACCTGGATTCGCAAGACGATGCTGCAAGCTTTGACACAGTACGGCGCATTAATTGAAGAGGTTTTGCCTTATCCGTTGGTTCAACAGTATCATCTGATGCCTCGCAAGCAAGCGGTAGCTGAAATCCATCATCCACAGAACACGGAAGTGGGACAACAGGCTCGGAAGCGTATGGTATATGAAGAGCTGTTCTTGTTCCAGCTGAAGCTGCAAGCATTTCGAACACTGACACGCGAACGGATGGATGGCATTGCTCATGAGGTTCCGAATCGAACCATTCGGGAATTTGTGCGAAGTCTTCCCTTTGAGTTGACGGATGCGCAGAAGCAGGTTGTCACGGAGATCCTCGCCGATTTGCGATCTTCAAGCTGCATGAACCGACTTCTGCAAGGGGACGTAGGCTCCGGGAAGACGGTCGTAGCCGCCATTGCGTTGTTCGCTTCGGTACGAGCCGGATATCAAGGCGCCTTGATGGTGCCGACAGAGATTCTAGCCGAACAGCATTTGCGTTCATTACAGAAATTATTCGAACCGCATGGCATTCAAGTAGGGCTCTTGACGGGAAGTGTGACAGGCCGTAAACGCAAGGATCTATTAGCCTCTCTGCAAATGGGACTCATTGATATCATCGTGGGTACCCATGCGTTGATTCAGGATGATGTATTCTTCCGACAGTTAGGTTTAGTCGTCACCGATGAACAGCATCGATTTGGCGTGAATCAACGCAGTGTCTTGCGTCGCAAAGGACTGAATCCGGATGTGTTAACGATGACGGCAACGCCGATTCCGCGAACGCTCGCGATTTCTGCCTTTGGGGACATGGATGTCTCCACCATTTCGGAGCGACCGAAAGGCCGCAAGCCGATTCAGACGTTCTGGGTCAAACATAGTATGTTGGATCGGGTTCTAGGCTTCATTCGCAAAGAAGTGGATCAAGGGCGGCAAGCCTATATGATTTGTCCGTTGATCGAGGAATCCGAGAAGTTGGATGTGCAGAATGCGATCGATCTATTCGTGCAAATGCAGCAAGCGTTGCCACAGCATTACGGCGTGGGCCTATTACACGGACGGATGAGCGCGCAGGAAAAAGAAGAGGTCATGCAGCAGTTCAGCCGTAATGAACTGCAAGTTCTCATATCTACGACGGTTATCGAGGTAGGGGTTGACGTACCGAACTCGACGCTGATGATCGTGATGGATGCCGATCGGTTCGGACTCTCTCAGCTTCATCAGCTCCGCGGACGCGTAGGGCGGGGCGAGCACCAGTCCTATTGTATTCTTACCGCGGATCCGAAGTCGGAAGTGGGTCAACAGCGGATGCAAGTTATGACGGAAACGGATGATGGCTTCGAAGTATCTCGACGGGATCTCGAGCTGCGCGGGCCGGGGGATTTCTTCGGGACGAAGCAGAGCGGGCTGCCGGAGTTCCGGCTGGCGGATATGGTGACCGATTTTGCTGTACTTGAGCAGGCTCGGGATGATGCGGCTAAGCTGGTGAACGATGCCGACTTCTGGACTTCTGCCAGTTATGTCGGTCTGCGGCGCTATTTGCAACAGGAACAAATTTTCCAAGGAGATTTATTGGACTAGTTCAGTGGACAAGCGGTACCTGCATATACTGGGGGATAACGTCGTGATGTTGTTCTGCAGGAGGTGCGATGCGTGAGTTATGTTAAATACGGAATTAGTAAAGAATTTGTGGAACGGGTAAAGCGGAAGCTGAAGACCCCGGCCACCAAAGACAAATTGAAACAGCTGCTTGATGGAGTAAATAAATCTGATTTGCAAGATCGGGCGAAAGTACGTCGTTTAGTCAAATCAGCCGGAACGATTCTTAACGAAAAGTTGACGAGTACGCAAGAGGATCAGATTGTTGCTTTTGTTCTGGCGCAGAAAATTGATCCTCAGAATACGTTCCATCTTATCAAATTGTGGGGAATGTTCCGGTGAATTGATGTGCAAGCGGATATCGTTGTGCACGTAAGTCCGTCTTTTTGAAAAGGCGGGCTTTTTTGTATTTGCCCAACATATGCTACAATGATAAACAATGGACTACTAGTGCAATATACATACGGGAGGAATTTGTGATGACAAGATTTCAAGCTTTCGTAGTAGAACAAGAAGGCGACGAGACTCGAACACAGGTCAAAATGCTGTCAATGGAGGACTTGCCAGAAGGTGATGTCACGATACGTGCGGCATACTCTAGTGTGAATTTTAAGGACGGTCTTGCTACGGTGCCTCAAGGCGGTATTGTCAAGCAATATCCTTTCATTCCAGGAATTGATGTAGCAGGTACGGTCGTGGAGTCGAAGGATGAGCGGTTTGAAGAAGGAGATTTTGTACTCGTTACGGGCTATGGATTAGGTGTCTCTCAGTTCGGTGGGTTTAGTGAATATGTGCGTGTACCTGGGGATTGGATCGTCCATCTCCCGGCAGGTCTGACGTTGAAGGAATCGATGGCTATTGGTACGGCTGGCTTTACAGCGGCATTATCCATACAGAAGCTGGAACAGCATGGATTGACGCCGGATAAGGGAGAAGTTCTGGTTACAGGGGCTTCTGGAGGCGTAGGCAGCTTAGCCGTTGCGATGCTGTCAAAGCGCGGATACCATGTTGTCGCAAGTACCGGCAAGACAGAAGAGCATGATTTCTTGCGGCAGCTCGGGGCCAAAGAAATTTTGACTCGTGAGGATGTATCTCCTGAGAAAATAAGGCCGATGAACAAGACGCGTTGGGCTGGAGTTGTTGATCCTGTTGGTGGGAATACGCTAGCTCATGCGCTAAGCACAATGCAGTACGGCGGGGCCGTAGCCGTGAGCGGCATGACGGGTGGAGCAGCTTTTCCAGGGAATGTGTATCCGTTTATTTTACGAGGCGTACAGCTCATTGGCATTGATTCGGTGTATTGCCCGATGGAGGAACGCATCGCATTATGGAAACGGCTGGGGATGGATTTGAAGCCGGATCTCTTGCTGGATCAAATCGGTCGCGTGACGACTTTGGCGCATCTGTCTAGTATTATCGATCTTATTTTGCAAGGGAAATTAAGAGGTCGTATGATTGTGGCGTTATAACACGAATGGGTATATGGAATGGGTTGTCGTCTGTATGATATCGAGCTTAACTTTCTTTGCAATCGTGCAGTTCTTTACTACTTCGTTCGGTAATGTCGGACGGTTTATCGTCGTTATATTGCTTGTGCTGCAGCTATCGGCTTCCGCAGGGACTTTCCCGATCGAGTTGGCACCGAGCTTCTTCCAGACGATTCACCCGTATTTGCCGATGACGTATGCCATTCGCGCATTCCGCGGCGTCGTATCGAGCGGGGATTTGGGATATGTCTGGACAAATATAGGCGTGCTTTCCATCTTTATGATCTCTTGTCTTGTGGGAAGTTTCTTCTATTTCCGACTTCGGTTCCGCAAGCTCGTTAAGAGCGAACGTGTAGTCGATCAGCAAGAGGTTACGGTTTAATGAACAATAAGCAGGTAGGGCCCATGGGCTCTGCCTGTTTTTTTTATTTACTGATGCGTGGAGATTCGCTTGACTGGATCGTGATCGTGATATAATGAAGGCAATAATACTTAGGAGGCGTTTTAATATGAAGTGCACAAACCTATTTAGGGCTCAAATTCAAGGGGAATACGTATCACTCGCCCTATAAACTGCGTTATCCCCTTTAATTTGGAAGGGGTAAAATGTTTTGGTGAAACAAGATGGATATGAATCGGATCATGCTCTATATGCACGTCAAGTTAGAAGTACCTTTGGCTGGCTTTGCTTCTTGGTGTTCTTCAGTACGCTGAATGAAACCGTGTTTAATGTGTCGCTACCTGATATTGCGAAGCAATTTGGTATTGCGCCCTCGGTGGCGAATTGGGTAAACACAAGCTTTATTCTTTCTTTTGGTGTCGGATCGTTGATTTTTAGTAGAATAGCGGATATTTACAGTGTCAAAAAATTGCTGATCATCGGGTTGCTCATCTACAGCGGAGGATCGCTGATGGGGATGATAGCACAGTCATACTTTCCTGCTGTGGCTGCCGCACGAATGATTCAAGGGGCTGGTGCATCTGCGGTTCCAGGACTTATTATGGTCATCATTACGCGGTATGTCGACAAGCAGAATAGGGGCAAGGCTTTTGGATTGGTAGGTTCCGTCGTAGCACTTAGTGAAGGGATAGGTCCTGCCATCGGTGGGATTGTTGCGGATTATATCCATTGGTCCTTTCTGTTCCTGCTCCCGGTGATGACGTTATTCACCATCCCATTTTGGGTTAAAGTGTTGCCTAACGAGACGAAGCAAGAGGGCAAAACAGATTTCATCGGGGCGATACTCTTGTCTGTCGGCATCGTGACGATGACCTTGTATATGACGCAGCATCAATGGATGTATTTGTTGATTGGCTTGCTGTTCAGTATCTTGTTCCTGATGCATATTCGCCGTGCAGAGCAGCCGTTCCTTTCTCCCTCATTGCTCCGGAACCGTCGGTTCATTTTTGGCGTGTTGACGGGCGCCTTGATGCTCGGCATCGTGGCGGGTTTTATATCCATGGTGCCTTATATGATGCGGGACGTCCATGCATTAACGACAGGTATGATCGGTGGGAGAATCCTATTTCCCGGGACCATCAGTGTCATTCTGTTTGGCGTGATAGGCGGCGTGCTCGTCGATAAGCGAGGGGTTACCGTTGTATGGTACTTGGGTTTCATGGCCATCGCTGCGAGTTTCGTGACGATTACGTTATTTTTAGATCGAACGCCATGGTTTATGCCTGTTGTGCTGATCTTTATTTTCGGGGGACTTTCTTTTGTCAAAACGGTCATTTCAACGGTGGTTTCGGCGTCTTTGGATGCAGAGCAGGCGGGTGCGGGAATGGGATTGCTTAATTTGGTCTGTTTTCTGGCTGAGGGCATTGGCATCGCCGTGGTTGGCAGCCTATTAACGGAACATGTCGTCGCTTTTCCATGGTTGTTATCGTTGCAATCGGCGAAAGCATCTCTATACAGTAATGTCTTACTGATTTTAGTGATATTCACTGTCATTAGCGGGTTAGCTTTTGCTTGGAATTTTAAAAGAAAATGATGAAACAAAAAAGAGAGCCGGTCTAATGATCGGCTTTTTTTGTTGGTTGAAGGCGTCTAGTCGATATCCGCTATGAGCCATTTGTTATTTTCGAGTATTAGCGCAATGCCCGGGGAACTTGAATTGTCTCCATTGCGGTTAAATAAATAGTTGAAAGTAACGTAAGCCACGTAAGCTTTTCCTTCATAACGAGATTGGAAGCGGATATCCCGAACTGCGGTAATTTGCCGATACCCGATATCCTCGAAAGCCGGGAAGAAGTAATCCTTCTGTTTGAAAAGTGTCTTAAGCTTCTGACCATCTCGCTTGTTCAGCGCAACGGCATACTCATTCACGATTGCAGCGATCGCGTATTCGGTCGAATCTTTCGCATACCCGTCAAGCGGCAACAGGCTTGGTTGGTATTGCAAGTGCACGCTGCCTATTTCCTTGGACCATGTGATGTCAAAATGGAAGGCATCGGCTATTGCCCGCAGAGGCAAATAGGTTACGCCATTCAGCACGATCGGTTCTGCTTCAGGAGTGAAGAGAGGTTCGCCATCTATCCATAGGCTCACTTTCTTCTGCTGAGGGGCGGTCATGGCTGCTGATCCATTGGAAGACGTCGAAATGGACACTTGTTTGCTATGTCCGAGGTAGCTCACATGCCATCCCAAAGCAGACGCTAAGGATCGGAGTGGAAGCAGCATGCGTCCGTCTCGGAGGACAGGCTGTATCGCTGGATCTGTAACCGGCACGCCGTTGATGGATAAAAGCGGCTTGAGAGGGGCTTGAATCTCGATTTGGCGCGAGCTCGTGAGACCGTTCGTCACGTAGGTCAGTTCCCATTTACCTGGGGTAATAGGCTGCAGGGAACCGTCGACGGCTTCCCCGTAAGCGGGCAAAGGAAATGAAACATCATATCGTGCTTGAGAAATAGTTCCGACATATATACGAAGAGCGCGTTTGCTCGGGAACGATTCGCCCTTGACGGACGTGTAACCGGATAAGATGCCGTCTGGAATAACATAGAGTTGAATAGGGCCTTGTTCGCTATGAGCATCGCTGCCAGTTAAGCGTATCGTTTCCCCGATTCGAGGCTGGAGCGTGCTGATCCGTGTCTGTTCAGGCATTTTGAGCAGCTTATTCAGTTCCTTAACTACATCAGCGTTTTGAGCGTAGTATTCTTGCTCCCCGTCTTGGATGACGACAGTATCCTGACTTGCGAACGTTAGTGACAGGGAAGTATCGTCATTGAACGTGATCGTAAAATCGGTAGCAAAAAAATGCTGTTCCGCATCCATCGTATTCGTATAAGGCTTGGCCTTACCTATGAGCTTCGTCAATGCCTGAGCAACGGTACTGATCAAGGCTTGATCTTCTTCCCGAGAGGCGAATAAGGGGAGATATTGCAAATCCGCATGGCTCATATTAACCCTTTTGATGTCTTCCGTTCGGTAGGTCACCGTATTCGTGCCCATGGCTTGAGCGGTTTGGGGAGCTGGAGTAACGGGTACGCATGAAGCAAGGAGCAACGTGATGAATGTCGTTATTAGAAACCGGCTGGCTTTCATAGCACTCACCTTTCATGTCTTCGATCTCGATCTTTACCTAGTTAGACTGGATGAATGGGCAAAAGGTTACGGTACAATCGCCCATTTTGTATCCATTGCTAAAAAAATACCAAAAAATACTTGCATATCGAACAAATGTTTGGTGTATAATAAATACGAATATACGTTCGATTCAATGTGTGGTTAGCAAGAACATGTGGAGGGTGTTGCGGTTGAATACCAAAAGCGAAAGGGTCATATTTTTAGCGGATTGTCAGAGTTTTTATGCCAGCGTAGAGAAAGCAGATCATCCAGAGTACGACAACAGGCCGGTTGCAGTAGCTGGTGACCCTGCGCGAAGGTCAGGTATCATTCTGGCCGCATGTCCGATCGCTAAGAGCTTTGGCGTGACGACAGCCGAACGACTAGGTGAGGCACTTAAGAAATGTCCGGATCTTGTCATTATGCGTCCCCGCATGCAGCACTATATCGATGTTTCTTTGATGATTACCCAGATTTATGAGGAGTTTACGGATTTGGTTGAAATATTCAGTATTGATGAGCAATTCCTGGATGTGTCAGCGAGCCAATCGATTTTCGGGGACCCAATCACTATTGCCAAGGCGATGCAACAGCGGGTGATGAGCCAGACAGGAGTGCGGATTCGGGTAGGGATTAGCACAAATAAAATATTGGCTAAAATCGCGACGGATATCTGGGCGAAGAAAAATAAAAACGGTATTTTCACCTTGCTTCCATCCGACGTGTCCACCAAGCTGTGGCCAGAACCGGTTCATAAAATGTTCGGTGTCGGTTCCCGGATGACCAAGCATTTTGCTAAACTGGGGATGGTGACGATCGGAGATATCGCAAGAACGCCGCTGCCGGAGCTGAAGGATAAATTTCGGGCTCGCTTCGGCAAGCAGTCGGATATTCATGCCGAGGTTATGTGGCGGACAGCGAACGGGTTGGACGATAGTCCTGTCACGCCGGGTACATTTCATACGCCGCCGAAATCTGTTGGTCATATGATGACCTTGCCACGAGATTATGCAGATTCCGCGGAGGTCGATACGATTCTGCTCGAATTGACCGAGGAAGTCTGCCGAGATTGTCGGCTGAAAGGATATATGGGCTCGGTTGTAACTGTCAGCTGCATGTGCAGTCCGTATGAAGCCCCTACAGGATTTTCACGTCAGATGAAAATGCCAGACCCGACGAATAATACGAACAAAGTATTTGAGATGGTGAAGAGAATCTTTTATCAATATTGGGATCAGATGCCTGTACGCCGTGCGGGAGTTATGTTAAGCACGTTGGTGGATGACCAGCATTATCAACTGACGCTTTTCGAGAATCAAGAAAGAACTCGAGCGTTGGATAAGGTGACGGATACGATTAAAGAACGATACGGCAGTGCGGCGATTGTTAGAGCGTCTTCCCTCACCCGTGCGGGCCAAGCGCTAGAGAGATCCATGAAAATTGGGGGGCATTATAAATGAGCAAAAAGCTGGAGAAGAATGGGCTTTGGGAGTCCAGTCGTATGATGCTGCCGCAGCACCGGGAAGCTTTATTAAATAGGCACCGTGATGTGCCCCATGTTGCGCCAAGCCGCCCGAAGAGGGAGGAAATCGAACTGATGCGTGACTATATCCTGCTTCCGGTCATGCATACTTTGGTGAGCAAAAAGATGCGCGAGATGGAAGCGTCCTCCGAGACGTTAAAATTGCTGTATGCCAAGGTTGCACAAATTCTCGCCCAGAGCATTTATATGGATTTATCTAAAATCAAACAAGAAATGATGGAGAAAGAGATCCGTATGTCTGACGAGGAAAAGGATGACAGTATGATCCATTGCCGTTATGTCTGCCGCGGTTATGAAGATGGCTTTACGATCACGAAAGAAGCGATGCGCGCGGAGATCAGTGTGCGGCTACGGAGATATACCGATCAATTGATGGCGAAGCTGAGATAGAACATTTCATGATGGGAACATTTTATATTTATTTTGAAATAAAATGGCTTCCGCTCTATAATATTTAGGTTATATGCTAAGCTGGAGATAGAGAAGCTATATCGAAGGGGGAACATGAAATGAGTGGTATTGCAAAAACGCCTCAACCTCCGTATTATGCGGTCATTTTCGTCTCGGAACGAACGGAAGGCGACAATGGATACGGAAAAATGGCTGACAAAATGGAAGAGTTGGCCACTAAGCAGGAAGGATTTTTAGGGGTAGAAAGCGCACGGGGGGACGATGGCTTGGGGATCACGGTCTCATACTGGGAATCTCTTGATGCTATAAAGTCATGGAAAGAGAATTCGGCTCACCAAGTTGCGCAGGACCGCGGGAAAAGAGATTGGTACCAAAGTTTCGCATTACGGGTATGTAAAGTCGAAAGAGACAAGTATTTTGAAATGTAATTGCTATGCTGAATGAACTGCAATCATTAGGTTAATACACATCAAGAGAGCTGCCGGACGTTTAGGATCGGTGGCTTTTTTCATAAGCAGAACAGTCTTTTCGAGTAGGGAATCGATGCGGAACATGTAAAAGGACGCGCCCGTCATATCTACGAGTCCGTGGGCTTTGTTGTTGAAGGAACACTCAGGGAAACGCTCCGAAAGGGAGATCTATATGAATCTCTTATTGTGATGTCACTATTAAGATCGGAATATCTAGCTCGCAGTTGACCGCTATCCAATCCTGAGCAGTAAATTCGTGATACGAAGGGAGAGTGAACATGCTTCTTCGAAAAATGATGGTTGCGTATGTTACGACGTGGATCATGTTGTTCTGTCTTGGGTTCTTCTCTTTAGGTGGAGGGGAAGCATGGAATGCTGCAGAACGTTATATGGGGTGGTTTTTAGTTGTTGCGATGTACGCCGTCCCAGTGATCTTCCTTTACGGGATTATTGTATCCGCACTTGTCGAGGGGGCAACCTTGAAGCTGAAATTTACCGGTCCTGGGGAATGGCTCGTATCGGGCTTTCTCCATGTTATTTTTGGGCTTGCATTCGGTATCTTACTGCAGTCTTCCTTGTTTAGCATTATAGGCGGAACGGCAGCGATGCTGTTCTTTAGTTTCGATAGGATCATCATGTACATTACACCTCGTTATAGGCGGAGAATTTGGTCGTTCTTACTCATCATGCCGATTGTCGTATTCATTGTCATTGCAGGAACGTTGTCCTGGTCTTCCCCGCCCAGACCGCCGTTTACCGCGAATGATGCGGTGACCTTCGCTACGTCAGGCCAAGGGACGATCATCGATGCCTTTCCAAAACAAGAGGGTAAGATACACTTGCAAATTGAAGGTTATGAGGTGGAGCGGGAAACCGTGATCGAAACAACCGAGGTAAAGGAGAAATACCTTGTTCATTTTATAGAGCGTTGGCGAAAAGGACAAGAGGTGGGTGAACATCGATGGACGTATGCGGTCATCCGTGGTGGAATGAATTTTGAAGAAGAGAAGGGGGAGCAACCTCCTTACGTATAAGGGATACTTGTTTGCGTAAGTTCCTTTTGATAATCAATGCTTTGGAAGTTGTCTGAATGAGAAATGAATGAACTGAAACATCTCTTGTAAAATCTATAGCTTGCAGATCATGCTTTCCAAAATTTATAATATAAAGAAATCTACCTATGAGGTGAAGAGGATGTCATTCCGTATCGTTCGAAGTAACTAGTTATCGGGCTGGAAAAAACGCGTACCAGCTATCAAGGGGGGACTCTGCCCTTTTGATCCAATGCCAAGTTGCTTTGAACATCTCAAATTAAAGGTGGAGAACAAACAAAATGAATGAATTAGAATATCGAAATTTTTATGATCGCGTTGGAAAAATGAACGGATGGGATTTCAGCCGTGTGAAATGTCAATCCGAAGGGGCAGCATGGGATTTTTATGATGTTGTTACGCAGAACTCCAAGAAATCCGACATGCTATTAGATATCGGCACCGGCGGGGGAGAAGCGCTGTTATCGATCGTTGATGCTGCTTTGTTACTCATCGGCATCGATCATTCGATGGGCATGATTCAGACCGCACAGGCAAATGTCTCTGCGTCTAAAGCTTCCAATGTCCGTATGCTGTATATGGATGCTGCGCACATTCAATTCCCTGAGGGGTTCTTTCAAGTTATATCCAATCGGCATAGCGGTTTTGATCCGAGGGAAGTAGCAAGAGTGTTAGCGGAAGGCGGATGTTTTCTCACGCAGCAGGTGGGCGAAGCCGATAAAATGAACTTAAAACTTGCTTTTGGGAGAGGGCAGGCTTTCGAGGTTCCGGACGGTACGTTGATGAACCTATACATGACGCAATTAGAGGAAGTGGGATTTCGAGATATCCAATCCTTCGAGTATGATGCCATAGACTATTATGAAACTTACGAGGATCTCGTGTTCTTGTTAAAGCACACGCCGATCATCCCGAATTTTGGTCAGACAGCCGAGGATTTTACGATACTTCATCAATTCATCGAAGAACATCAGACAAGTAAAGGGATTCGAACGAATTCCAAGCGATTCATGATCATTGCGAGAAAATAAGGGATAGCAAGGTGCCGGGGGAGACCCTGGCACTCTTTTTTCTCAAGCATGTGTGGGGTGTATTGAAGGAGATGAAGGAACGACTGATATGAGAATACGTCTTATCGGCGCCTGCAGAAGCGGCAAATCTTACATTGCCAAAGAACTATCGAGGGAATACGGTGTTCCCTACTACGAGCTAGATAATTGTGTGTGGGACAGGAGTGTAGAGAATCGTAAATTTCCGGTCGACGCTAGAGATACGATGTTGCACGATATCATACATACGGAGTCGTGGATTGTAGAAGGCGTGCATTACAAATGGGGTCAAGAGAGCTTCGCCAAGGTAGATTGGATCTTCGTTATTCAGTCCAATACATATGTTAGAGACTATAGAGTTTTTCGTAGATTTGTACGAACGAGACTCGGTCTAGAGGAATGGAATTATAAGCAATCGTGGAAGAATCTGTACCAGATGCTTTTTGTATGGAATAAAGGATATGATAAGGATAGCATGAAGGATATTATGGAAATGACGGCTTGCTATGCAGATAAGCGGATCGTTGTGAAGAGCAATCAAGAGATTATGCGCTTTGTGCAGAATCAGAAAGAGGTGATCTCGTGACCATTACCTATGAGAACACAGTGCCAAGCGGCAGTGATGTTATGAGATTAATAGAATACAAAGAGCATGATTTGATGATGGTTCAACTTTTTGCCACCAAGGATAAATATACCTACTATAAAAAGTTTGGTTTCGAAGAACGTCCCAGCGATGCCCCGGGAATGCGATGGATCTCTAGAGAGGATTGACGATTAGTATGCGAGTACGAACGATACAGATAAAGTCCCGATATATCGATATTTTGCTTACCCTCCTATGTCTATGCCTGCTTATCTTTGTTGGTACAGGGTTTGGCGTTGTGCTTTTTTGTGTTGGTTGTATAAGTTTTATGATTTTAAGAAGAATTGATTGGCGTAAGCATATCATGTTCAGGAGAATTCTCCTCGTATGTCTGGGGCTTGGCCTTGTGTCCTTCCTCATTATAGAATCATTTGTGATATCAGGCTTCAGCGTCAATGACAGTGATGTATCTGATGTGGATTATGTGGTGGTATTGGGCGCAGGACTCAAAGGTTCGGAGGTATCCACCACGTTGCGGCAAAGACTGGATGCTAGTGCGGAATATGCGAGTATGCATAAGGAAATCCCGATCATTGTGTCAGGTGGGCAAGGTCCCGGAGAACATCTGCCGGAAGCCGTCGCGATGAAGGATTACCTGGTAAGTAAAGGATTTGCCGTAGATCGAATCTTGTTAGAGAGCAAATCGACGAGCACGCAAGAAAATCTGCTGTTTACGAGAAAGATTCTACGTAACAAGGGGATTCAGCATCCTAAGATTCTCATTGTTACAAGTGATTACCATATGTTTCGCGCGGAGCTTATCGCACGTAAGTTAGGATATGAGACGTATGGGATATCCAGTCCGTCACCGGCGCATCTCAAGCCTATCAATATGATTCGGGAGTATTTCGCAATGGTCAAAACCATCATTACATTGCAGAGTAAAAACGGAATTACGTAAGAATAATGTAACACCGTTTTTACTCGTAAAATTTATCTTCAGTTAAGTTTCCTTTAAGGATCTGTATGGATAATAAAGGAAAAAACTGGAGGATTCCATGACGATTCGTTTAAGATTGACTTTCATATATTCGGGTATATTAGCTTCCGCATTACTGCTGTTTGGCATAGCTTTGTACAGCTTCTTACAGTACTACCTGTACAACGATTTGAAATCCTCACTCCAAGAACAGACCCATCTTTTTCGAGACAAAGTAAAATATAGCCTAGCTGTAGACCCTGTGGGTTGGAACTTTTTGATTCAAATTGAAGATTTCGATACGGTCCAGACCGGGATGTACGTGCAAATAATTAATTTGATAACGGGTCAAAAGGAACGGTCCAATAATTTAGGCAATGCCCAATTGCCTTATGCCCCTAAGGATTCAGAAGAAAAGCAGGGGTATTATACGACTGCAACCATTCGCCACACTCCTTTTCTGATCTATAACGCGCCATTGCTATTGAACGATAAAGTGGTGGGTGTCTTACAAGCGGCATATCCGATCGGCGTCGTCACCAAATTTCTAACGATTCTCCAATATTTGTTATTCTTCTTGTCAAGTATTGTGATCCTGCTGGCTGTATGTATAGGTTGGCTATCCGCGAAAAGATCTTTACGGCCAATCTACGCCTTAATTCAGGCGACTCAACAAATTCAGAGCAGCGAAGACCTCGGCAAAAGAGTCCAAATAGAGCATACAGCAGATGAGGTTAGTCTATTGAGCAAGACGATCAATGGCATGTTGGATCGAATCCAGACGATGTATGCGGAGTTAGACCGAGCTTATGCCACGCAGCGCCGTTTTATAGCGGATGCATCGCACGAGTTGAGGACGCCGCTCACCACGATCAACGGCAATGCAGAGCTCCTTCACAAAATCTGGACACCTTACAATCAACCCCCATACTGTTTAGCTGACAAACATGAAATTGAGATTTCTGTCGAAGCGCTCCATGATATTGTGGATGAGGGCCACCGCATGCGGAGATTAGTTCATGATTTACTGACCTTGGCAAGAGCCGATGCGGGACAACAAATGAAGCAAGATAGGGTTGAAATTAGACCCGTTATTGAAGCTGTAGTGAGAAAAGCGCAGCTCCTCCCGAAGACGGCAGATTTTCAAGCTAATGGCCTTGAGGTGTTAGAGAATCTGTATGTGATTGGAGATAAGGATTATCTTCAGCAGCTATTCTTCATTTTTCTAGATAATGCATTCAAATTTACTTCAGAAGGTACTGTGGAGTTTGTAGCTTCCAAGGGAGAACATGACATTCAATTTATGATTCGAGACAGCGGGATAGGCATGAGCCCAGAGGAAATTTCCCACGTCTTTGAACGCTTCTACCGTGCGGATACGTCAAGAGGCAACACGCCGGGTACGGGGCTCGGGTTATCCATTGCCAAATGGATCTTGGATGAGCACCGAGGTACGGTAGAGATCAAGAGCTGCGAACATGAGGGGACGACGTTTATTATTCGTCTGCCGATGGCGGATTGAGATCGTATGTATATATCAACTTCAAGAAGAATAGGGGGAGTTTCGTGAAGGTGGCAATTATTGGGGGAGGTTTTGGGCTTCGGGTCCAAGCACCTATTATCCAAAGTTATGCTCAGATGAACTTAGTTGCAGTAAGTACGATGCATCGTCATCAAATCCCTGACGAAATATCGAATGATGTGTCGATCAGACACTATACAGATTGGATAGAAATGTTAGACAAAGAAAGCTTAGATCTCGTCTTTGTGAGTTCACTGCCGACGTTTCATTATGAAATGGTTAAACATGCGATAGAGCAGGGCATCCATGTGATTTGCGAGAAACCTTTTACGATAAATAAGCTTCAAGCGAAGGAACTATTACATCTCTCTGAACAATATCATGCCAAAGTATTGATTGACTTTGAGTGGAGATATCTCCCCATCCGGCAAAAAGTCAAGGACCTGATTCGAAGTCATGAGCTCGGTGAATTGATACATCTTGAGTACCATATATCTACGCCTCAATATCAACATCTACAGTCAAACAAGCGAGGTTGGATGGGGGAGAAGCATCATTTTGGTGGCATGCTGGGGGCTATAGGTACGCATATGATCGATTGCTTAAGATGGCTGAGCGAAGATGAAATGGCGGATATTTCGGGTTTTGTACATACACATGTCCCAGAGGGCGCGGAAGAGCAGCGAGATGCTGATGATGCGTTTTTTATTCATGGAAGGATGAAACGTCTTGCGACATTTTCGATGCAATTCATATCAGGCATCCATCATGGATTTGGTTCGTCGTTAAAGATCTTCGGTAATCAAGGAACCCTTACGCTGCATAATGACGAAAAGCTGTGCCTAGGGAAAGCCAATGAATCGTTAACTGAAATAAAAGTACCCTCTCTTCATGACGAAGATCATAGATTATCTCTAGAGGCGCATGCTTATTATCAAGCGTTTTTTCCATTCCTGGAGAAAGCCTATGAATATATGGTGCATAGCAAGACCGATAAGGATATCCCAACGATTTATGATGCTTATGCCAATCAATTAGTCATCGATCCGTTTCTATCCATAGATAGCGATGAACAGATCCCTTTACGATAGCAGGTGCAGGACATTGAAGAAAAAAACAAGAAAAATGGTGGTAGTCGGACAAACTTATGTCTATGTTTTGAATCAATCTTACCAGCCAGAAGAGAGTATAATCACTTTGAAAATTTCTCTGGAGGGCCAAAAGAACATCACTTTATCGTTCAAATTTTGTACGTGGGAGGATGCTATCTCGGGAAGTCCTCTGTATGTAGGCATTGATCTGAATCATAGGGTAACCAAGGCTGTTGAGCATTTCAGTCTAAATCATCCGAGCCGGATTAAGGAATTTATAATATACGGAAATGAGCACGGATGGACGGGGCAAAATTCCATGGTATTTCATGATGGGCTGGAAGTCATGCATGATATGGGATATGACATTTCATGTCTAATGCCCAAGAATAAGCGTACAACATTCATAGAGAGGTATTAAATAGATTCTATTCCAAAAATGAGAGGAAGTCACTTCATGTTCTATGTTAATGCTAGGGCGTTCATTGAAACGCATAGGGATGGCAAGACTGAAATCATTCTTCAAACGCGAAACAAACCCAATGAAAGAGCGTGGGAGTTACCGGGAGGGAGATTAGAGTTATTTGAACCGATTTTAGCAGGACTACAACGCGAAGTATTCGAAGAAACAGGATTAACGGTCATTGAAGTCGAAGGAAGTCAGACACGAATAGATACATGCGGGATTACTTCGGATTTCGAAGTGGAGTGTTTAGAACCCTATTGTGTCTATCAAACTATACGGGGGCCGATCGATTCCGTTGGCATGTATTTTATATGCAGAGCTGAGGGGAATGTGCAGACAACCGGTGATGATACGCTAAATGTAGGTTGGAGATCAGTTGATGAAATTTATGATCTCATGCTAGAGGATCCTAAACAATTTAGTCCTGTAGATCGAGCTGGGCTTATCTATTATTTAACGCATAGATTTGGAAGGAAATTCGATAGTAATTGACGAAACGCTAAAAGGAGGACGACGATAATTACAAAGAAAACGAAAGTCATATTAGCCGTATTATTTGTAGTTATTGTGTGTATCCTTGCAGCTTATTGCGGCATGCAAAAGATCGTCGAAGAAAGTCAAGGGAAAGCCTGGAGACATAATTGGGGGTTTGACGCACCCAAAGCAGAGAAGGTCGCAACTATTTTTTACAATGCCGGTCGAGATCCGGATCTGTATCTCATTTCAGAATACAGTGAAAAGGGAATTCAAGCGCTCCGTCAGCTAACGATCTGGACAAAGGTCGAAGGTACTGCTGCATTTCTGTCTACTTCGATCGCAAGTTATGAGCGGCAAATCCAAGATCTCTATGATGAAGATGCCGAACACTATCAACAATTATTTAAAGATCATCCCGTGACCTTTACGAAAGATTCATTGTATTTTACGCAAAGAAAAGAAGATGGCAGCTATATTATAGCGGTATTGAATCCAGATGAACGAAAGCTGTATACGTTAGAAATGTTTTTTTAGTACTTCAGGTAAAGGAGGTTCAGAGATGAACACGACGGTATACATGGTTAGGCATGCAGAGTCCCCTTTTGTGCACGGAGAAGAACAAACGAGAGGTTTGTCGGAGGAAGGTTTTGTTGAGGCTCGAAAAGTAGCGGATTTACTTGAGGGCGTTGCGCTAGACGGTATTGTTTCCAGTACGTATACAAGAGCCATCCAGACCGTTCAAGAATTAGCCGATCGAAAAGGCCTTCCGATTCTACAATTTGAAGAGTTAAGAGAAAGAGCCATTAAGGGATTGGATGACAAGGCGCCATGGGAAGAGTTGGTGAAGGCCATCGAGAAATCCTTCGTGGATTTGGACTATGCCTTGGAGGGCGGGGAATCAAGCAGGCAGGCTCAACAAAGAGCGATACCGATCTTTGAGCAACTACTTCAAGAATACCGCGGTAAGCAGATTGCCGTAGGGACGCATGGGAATATCATGACGATTCTCATGCAGTATTACGATCATACCCTTGGGTTTGAATTCTGGAGCAGCACGTCGATGCCCGATATTTATAAGATGACCTTTTATAACAATCAATTAGAGAGCATCGAGAGAATATGGGATGTGAAGAAGGGGGTTTGATGCAGTTGCAGAACATGACAGTTAAGCCCGTAGATAAAGAAAACTGGTTTGCGTGTACACAACTCAGAATTAGCGAAGAGAATGGGAAACGATTTATCGTGCCGATTGTCTATTCCATCGCAGAGTCGAAGGTCGAGACACACCTAAGGCCTTTGGCTATTTTACTCGATCAAGAAGTGATCGGATTTAGCATGTATTGCAAAGATCCGGATGATGGACGGTACTGGATTTATGTTTTCATGATCGATGCAGAGGTTCAAGGCAAAGGCTATGGCAAAGCTGGATTGCAGCGCGTGGTGGAATATATGAAGGATACGGAGGATCTTCGTGAAATTATCATCGGGCATCAACCTGATAATGAACGAGCTGGATACTTGTATGAATCCGTAGGATTTAAGCTAACGGGTGAGCAGATTCATGGTGAAATCATCCGATTGTACACATGCTAGCACCTTTGAGGCGATGAATAAAGAATGGAGGAGAGTCTAGTGAGCGACTTTCAGGAGACGACCGAAGAGAGCAAACAGCGATGGGAAACGAATGCGGATTTCTGGGATGAGTATATGGGAGAGCATTCGAACGATTTCCACCGCCATATCGTAAGGCCTGATACAGAACGGCTGTTGGATGTGAAGTGTAATGATCTAGTCCTAGATATTGCTTGTGGAAACGGAAATTTCTCCAAACGGTTAGTGGAGCACGGAGCATCTGTTGTTGCTTTTGATTATAGTGAGCAAATGATAAAGCATGCCCGAACTCGTTGTGCCGCCCAGTTGGATCATATCTCTTTTCATGTTGCAGATGCGACCGACAAGGAGCAATTGCTAGCTTTGCGACAAGATCGTCCCTTTGATAAAGCCGTTGCAAATATGGCGGTGATGGACATCTCACATATCGGACCGTTGCTGCATGCGGTATATCAGATGCTCACACAGGATGGGATCTTTGTATTCTCCACCGTGCATCCTTGTTTCGTAAAGCCAGACGGTAAGTATATGACATCTAGCGTGTACGAGGACATTGCCATTACGAAGCAGCCCGTCAAGCATTTATATTATCACCGATCGTTAAGCGATTTGTTTCAAGCATGTTTTGAAGCGGGTTTCGTGTTGGATGGGTTGCATGAACCAGTCTTGAACGATCGAGAGATCCCTCCAATTATCATGATACGACTCAGACGGAAGTAGTCAGTCCCCTATGGCATGTTGTGCTTTAGAGGTTTTTTGGGATTAACGATTATAAATTTAATATGGTGATTCTAAATTCATCCGAGCCCAAAGTATACATGGTAAGAGAATTTTATATGTGGGAGGTTCTCTTGCGATGTTAAATATTAAAAACAAATCCATCATAATTGAAATGGATCGGAACGACTTATGGCAATTAGGTACTGCCTTAATGAATGGAATCGAAATGGAGACACAAAGGAAATGGGTGCACTATTATCAAGGGCACACAGAAGCTGAGTTTCTACATTATGTGCGCCTTCAACACCATGTAATTTTCGTATATCTTCAGGAGATTTATGGCTATTTAGAGAGAATTGAATTGCTGGACGCTTTAGAAGAAGAATTGCTTTCTATTTATCGACAAAAAGCTTCGAGCTAGAACGATTATATTTTACAGATACCTTCTTGACATGTAAAATGTTGTTAAGAATATATTTTTTTGCAAGAGGTGTAAAATGGCCGAGTTTATTCATGTTTCTGAGCTCTTACCCAAACATGCTGGACTTCAAGTTTGTCTTTCTGACACAAATCCGGTGCAAGTACTTCAATGGCAATGTAAAGGTGAACCTATCGCAGATGTACAACTTGGTGTCTATTCCGAATCCTCAGCTCATTTAAAGAAGGCCGAGTCTTTTATTCACTTAGCAAAAGAAACTCGTGCTGATCTAGTTCTTACACCGGAATACTCGTTTCCTGATGAAATGCTGAATCAGATCGTTCATGACCCTAATCTCTGGCCTGCAAAAGGTGCTTTGTGGTGTTTAGGAATGGAAGCGTACTCTTTACATGAATTTGGTGAAAAAATGGATGAATGGGAAAGCACCGGCCATACCGTAGTTATACGCAATGCATACGCTCGTCTATTGGAAAGAAATTTTGTCGATGCACTTGTTTATCTGTTTTTAATGGATGACAAGACCTTGTGCATTCTTCCTCAGTTCAAAACCGTTCCGATGTCAGAGGTATGGAATGACTATGAAGTACCAGGTTTATGTAAAGGCGAAGTTATCTATATCTTTGATCTATCCGGAGTCAAAGCAGATCAAAACCGTTTTCTTTCCTTGATATGTTCTGATGCGCTAAGCGTTCGTCCGCAAGAATTTCTAGAGAAGACGGAAGGGAAACATCTGACCATTTTCCACGCGCAATTGAATCCTAATCCAAGGCATCAGGGCTTTCGGATGTTTAGAGATGGGCTTTTCAATCGCAATGCGGGTAGAGACATTCGGCTTATCACGTTAAATTGGGCAGATGGCACAGTAATTGGTAATATACAATTTAATAAGCCATGGTCAGCTTTTTATAAGAAGTCAACTGACGGTACAGTGGCCAAAAAAGATCTAAGGGCAAGGAACCTGGATAAAGGTACATTTTACGCTCTACATAAGCATACGGAAATTTGGTACAGCCATCGGGGGGAGCATTGCAAGGGATTTGATATGAATAAAGGCTTTGAACTTGGTGCCTCCCATGTGCTTACAGCGCACCACGAACCGGTGACACATTCCTGCTATGGCTTTGATGAATCCGCACAACGGTGGATGTCTGCCCCATGTGATCCGTCTTACTCTATTCAAGATTTGGTCGAGAGTTTTGGTGAAGAATACGATTTCCCGTTATATGCAGACCCCCATGATAGTGATGCTTTCTTTGGGCTTTGTTTTGGGCACTTTTTGGAAGGCGAATTGACAGCGGAAGACGATGAACTCGTCACTCGCATGATGTTTGGATCTGATTCGGAGGCAGATACGAAGAGACGAAGCAAAGCAGGCCAGTATAAACGATTAGTCACCTTGCTACAACGACAGCGGTTCCCAGAAGAATTTAAAGAGCTAGCAAATAACCATAGGCTATATATTGACTCGGATACCGCAGAGACGACGAAGAAGTATGGTAACGTATACCCCAAAGATACTCCGCTGGAGGAGTTGAATCCATTTCAATCCGTACTTTGTATCATTTCAGCCTATACCAATCATAATGATGTCGAGAGGCAAGTGAATGAAATTAGGCAACAGCTACATGCTGCTTTTCGTCATAAACTCGTTGTCTATTATCGACCAGATGATTCAGATGAATATATTTTCTTTGATTTAAGCCAAACAAGGATTGATAAGGCGACGAATATTAAGGCTCTGAGTTCGATAAAAGAATAATGTTTTGACTTGGAGGAGTTTTATGCGATTAGGGGATCTAGTGAAACAGTTGGGCTTTGGAAATGATATAGAGGGTGAGCTTTTCACATTTCAAATGGATTTATTTAAAGTATACAAAGGGATGCGAAAAGAAGAAATTCCGAATGGAGATGTTATCTCCGAATACATTTTCGTTGAGGTCTCCGATCCGATCCTTGGGAAAATGGTGGCAGATACGGATACAACGTATTTTCGAGACTTTCAAACCAAACTATTGTCTGAGACATTTTTTAGTCATAAAAGTGATCTGCGCTGGAATCTTTATTTAATTCTGATTGTCGAATCCTACGATCAATTAACGGATACAGGGGTTCTACAATTCATTGAAAATGATGCGGATTACGCGCGTAAGTTTGTAATGACTGCCAAGGATGCGCTCCAATGGTTGGATAAAGAGTGGTTAAAGCAGGTTTCTCATGAAGATAAGGTGTATATTGACCCCATGCAAGAATGGCATACCGGATTAGTGGATGCTGGATTGACGGGTTGTTTAACAGAACCATTTGCTCAGGGACATGTAGAGAGCTTTCTAGAGGGACAAGCTTTTCTTACTTCAGAAAGTACAGCGTCTCAACGAAGAACTATACAAGATGATAAATTAACGGAAGTCATCGAAAATATAACATCAGTGGAGCTGAATGGTTTTCGAACGCATTGTTTTGATGATGCTGAACATTTAAACCTAACACGGGTCAATTTGTTGCATGGATCAAACGGAGCAGGCAAAACTTCGGTGATGGAAGCCATCGAGCTGGCCTTCACAAATGAAATTAATCGATGTTCAGAATTTGGTGACAACCTCGTGGATTCAATGGAGTCGCTTAAAGTGAGCTGCACAACTGCATCAAGAAAAACAATCCATTTCCAACCTGGCGAGAGCTCCTCCTTTTATAAAAAGTTAGCACAGAACTGGTATGGTGTTCCAGCCGGTAGACAATCCTCTGAACTAAACAGTTTTTATCATCGTTATAATTTTTTTGATTCCGAAGCAGCTTATAGGTTTGCATTAAATGAAAGTGGTCAAGGAGAGAAGAACAAATTTGATTATTCCGATAATCTAAGCAGATTGGTTTTTGGCGATGAGGTGATTGAAGCACAAAAAAATTGGACAAGGTATCTTCAAGAATTCGAAGCAAGATCGGAAAACTTGACGAAGCAGCATCAAAAAGTCATCCATGAATTGAACGCTTTAGAACAAAAACTCTCAGAAATCAAGGATGACAATATCCAATCGAATGAGCTTGATCGACACCTCAAGGCATCGCAATTAAAATTATCTAGAAGTCAGCGTGCCAGCAACGAATCCATGAGTGACTATCTTGATCGCTTATCGCTTATTTTTCAGGCTGTAGAAGCTGAGCGGAAGGGAATTGTAGAATCTGGATTAAATGCTGATATGTTGTCATTAAGCGATTTAGATACGTACCACAAGCAGCTACAGAATAGCGTAAATGAATTTATAAATAAGAAGCAAGATATCGAGACGGCCCTTAGCAACTTGAATGCTGAGAAAACAGCACTAGATGAACAAATATATCAAAATGAAGCTATTCTCATTACCTCTAACCAAGAGTATAACCATATTGTAGGGACGCTCGAACAATGGAAGAAAATCAAAAAAACGATTGAACAACCAGACCAAATGACTATAAGAAAAGGCTTAGATATCCGAGAAGAAGAAATCATAAAGCGCGTGGAATGGATCAATCAGTTACATGCCAAACACCATCTGTTGGATCAGATAACAGACGATGATTTATGGATATTATCAACCGAAAATCACCATGCTCTATTCGTAAAGCATAAAGAGAAGGACGCTGCTTTTTCTATTCTGAAGCAACAACTTGCCACAACTGAACAATTTACAGGGGTGATCGAGGTTGCTTTGTCTCGTATCCATGCAGCGGGTGAAGAATACTTAACAAATCATTTGAACTCTACATTATGCCCGCTGTGCACACAGGACTATGGCAGCCATCAAGCTCTTGTTGAGGCTTTTGAACAAGCAAAAACCATTACATACAACAATAGCGAACAGCTAGCAGAATTACATGAGCAAATTAGACGATTGGAAAATGAAATCAGAGAAGTGAGCGAAGAGCTTTCACTCCACGACAAAAACGCAAGACACATCGAACTCGTAGAAAGAGCATACGCGGAACTGTCAGCAAGTCCATTTTATACGAGAAGTAATTTCGACATCCCGTTAAGTGAAAAGTGGAATGAATTCAGAAAGATTATTGCATCAAGAAGCGAGCTTATGAGGGAACTTTCTCAAGTACAGGCACAAATTCGTTTATTTGATGAGACGGGGATGAGTCGCCAATCCATACTTCAGGCAGAATATTTTCACAGAGAAAATGTTCTATATAAGGATTTCGAAGCCAATGGTCACCGCACTTCATTTGAAGAATTCCTTATGGAAAAAGAAGTCTCTCTATTAACCAAGCTATCAGAGATTAAAGAGGCTATAGAAGCACTTGGTGAGCAGCGCACCAGTCTGACAGAACGAATGAAGCAGCAGTCTCCTAATTCTGTAGATGCTACTATTTTAGATTTCGAACAAAAATTGAAGCCTATTTCAAAGATTCTTGAGAGCGTGAAGCTGCTGCTTGATGATTTTGACATTGGCAGTGAAGACAATTTGTTTGTATGGTCCAGTCAAGTTCAAAAAATGCAGATTTATTTGGGGCTGTTTGTAAAAAGCCAGGAGCGCTTGAAGGAACAGGCTCGATTAAAAATGGAAGTAGAAGATCGAAGAAATACATCCATGGGAATTGAGAACGATATCCAAAGGTGTTCAAAAGCTGCTTCTGCTCTAGGTAAGCTTAAGTTCTTACGGGAATACACCAAAGGTTTTATTGAAAGTAATATTTCTCAAATCGAACGGTTCTTTAATTTACTGCATACGCCGAGAGAGTTTGATCAATTGGAATTAGGCCAAGACGGATTATGGCTTCGTAGAAAATGGGACGAAAAACCTGTAAAAGCGTACCAGATGTCATCAGGACAACGGGCTTCATTGGCCCTCTCCGTAATGTTTGCGATTCATTTAGCAGCACCGAAAGCGCCAAGAGTTCTAATGATGGACGAGCCTGTGGCTAATATGGATGATCTCCACCTTATGAATTTACTCGATCTACTCCGTGACTTGTCGTTATCTGGACGACAGATATTTTTTACAACCGCCAACCCAGATGTAGCCAATCTTTTCCGAAGAAAATTCAGCTTCTATCACGAGCGGTTCACACACTTTGAATTTATGCGTTCATCTGGTGACCCTGTCCGAATCAAGCCCATTCACTACTCTCCGAATATGGATACCCCTGCTGCCAAGCAGGTAAAAAAGAGTTAGAGGAGAACTATTATATGAATACATGTTCAAACATAAATAGCCTTCTATTGCGACATTTTGAGAACGGTGGTAATGCAGCTGGATACTTAAGAGGAAGAATCCCAGGATTCGCAGCTATTCTATCAGATTTCTTCGCAAGCCGTTCGGACATCGAACGAATTCAAAAAGCTGAACACTTAAGTGAGTGCATTTTATCATTAACTGACTTTGGCGATATGATTCCTTTGCGCTCTGAGGTGGCAACGCTGGAGATTAAGCGCATGATTGCATACAAAAAACAGACAGACCATACCGCGCATACATTGTATTTGTATATACTCGGCGTATGGGTCTACGATAATATCACAGAGATCAGGGATGCTTTAGATGCACGTATTCATAGTTCAAAACCAATGAAGTTATTTCTTTTTCAATGGACATTTGCCTCTCTGCTCCACGATGTTGGCTACTTATTTTATGATTTTGATCGTGGGGCTAACGCTAGTTCTTGGAACATATATGATAGAATGCTTTCGTTTGAATATTTTAATCAATATACGGATGAATTATCCGATCAAGGTAAATCAGAATTAGAACAAGCATGGGGTACGCTTATCAAAACATATGGTATGAAGGAGCATGCTTCTAACCAGAATGCAAAGGAGTTAATAGCGTCACTAGATCAAATTCCGTGGCTTGCCGATCTCATTCCGGGGTATCAGACGGGGTTGTTGGCTATGGAACTAGGAGAAGAAATAGGTCCTGGTTTACAGCGTTTTGCTTATGATATGGCTAGTCATGGGTACGATGGCACACCGGTTGTGGATCATGGGATTGCAAGTGGATTGATGCTCTTAAAGTATACTTCGATTTGGTACTGGTTACATAAACATTCAGAAACATTTCATCCTCAATTACACGCGGAATTAAATGCAAAATTCCATTACTACCCGCATATTTTTCATAAACATGTTCTTCCTGCCTGTAAGGCTGCGGCTTATCATAATTTGCCGAATGTAACCTATTCGCTGGAACAGGATCCATTGCTTTATTTGGCCGTATTGTGTGATGAACTGCAGATATGGGATCGATTTATGTCAGGAGCAGGACATATTGATAATTGGAGGATGGTTGACCATTGTGTGGCTGATAAGCTGAAAGCTGAAAGGATTGCCAGTGAATGGAATCAACCCATGCTTCACCTCATGACATCTGAAGTTCATTTTGAGAAACTAGTATCGTCATTGGACAAGCGAGTGTTGAACTGGAATAAATACGTACAAGTTACGAGGATTTGACAAGAAGGGTTTAGGGAGGAAGGATACGCATGCAACTCAAATGGCTGGAGTGGGCGAAGCAAATCCAAGCGATTAGTCAGGCAGGGCTAGCTTATTCGAAAGATATGTATGATCTGGAACGATTCGAACAGCTTAGAGCGTTAAGCGTTGAAATCATGCATGAATACACAGAGGTTGAAGTTCATACAATCCGGAATCTTTTTGCGAGTGAAACAGGCTATGCGACGCCTAAAGTGGATATCCGCGGCGTTGTATTTCGGGATCATAAGATTCTTCTGGTCCAAGAAAAGACAGATGGAGCATGGGCCATTCCGGGAGGTTGGGCAGACATAGGTCTATCCGCCAAAGAAGTAGCTGTAAAGGAAGTAAAAGAAGAGTCCGGTCTAGATGTCAGACCAACCAAGATTTTGGCATTCCTGGATAAGAAATTTCATGATCATCCGCCTTCTGCTTCTCACGTTTATAAAGTATTTATTTTATGTGAGGAAGTCGGTGGGGAGGCAGCGGCAGGTATGGAGACCACGCAAGTCGGTTTTTTTGAAGAAGACCACTTGCCTGAGCTATCCACGGAGAGAAATACAGAGGGACAAATTAGAGCTTTGTTCGCCATGATGAGAGATCCGGAGCAAGATACGGTATTTGATTAAGAGGAGAACAACTGTTGTGAATATGAAGCACTATCATGTGGTTGTTATTTCAATATTGTCCATCGTTTTTGGATTGAGTTATATCTATGGATTGGTTTTTTCTTTTCAATTTCTGGGACCGGTGCAAGGCATTGTACGCGGCATTGTTCAGTTATGGGGAAAGATTTCGATTGCCATAGGGATGCTTATCCTACTTATGACCATTGCGATTCGGTATGTAAAAGGAAAATTTCATCATCTTGATGCTGTGATTCTAGCGTTGCTAATCATTATTTTTTTCCTTCAGCTCATCGCGTTTCTATTATGGTTATTTATCGGGAGCATTGTCGATCCCATGCCAAGCAGTCTAAATGCACTACCTCACTTGACGATGATCGTCATCTTGGTCAGATCTTTTAAGAGGTATTTTTGAGGAATAGTGATGTGAAGTAGAAGATCAGTGATTCCCTTCAGGAAACAAGAACCATCGGGCGAGATGGGGGTTAACTTGTTGCTTGAAGGGATTTTTCATGCGTCATGACCGAATACAACATTTCACAGGTATTCTAGCAAATCACAGGCAAAAGCCCGATGGATTATGTCATTGAACGACGTCTTAATTGTTTTACAGCATTCTCCAATTGTGCAACATTATAGTGTTATTTTCGTCTGATTTGAAGAAGACCTCTGGAGGTGACCCGATTGAGGAAATCCTTTATCATACTGATCGCGTTCTGGTTGGTAAGTAATCTCATGATGATCAACTCCGCTTGGGCGGATTGGACATATCGATTTGTCGTGAATGAAGGTAAGACATATATGGTTACAGATCAACATGTCCAACCGGAGCAAACGGGTTCTAAAATTGGTAGGGTTACTTTTTACTCCGATCAGGAGGGGACGTATGCCGGCAATGTATCTAATTATTTTCCGAAGGGTACCGAATATTTCTTGATTAAGGATGTTGATATCCATAAAGCGATTGCGATAAAGGCATCTGATGGATCCTTCATTCAAGCCAATTATAAGGGGGAATATAAGGGTAAACCGGAGAGTTGGTCTAACATTTTACCCTATATATTCGGAGGCATGCTACTCATCATTGTCATCTTCATTGTGATCAACAAGGGGAGAAGCAGTCGCAGCTAGCCAGGTAATCTGGATAAGAGATGCAGGAGGGTTCCGATGAAACGTTCAAAATTGATTAAAGTGCTCGTCATGATTGGCTTGGGGATGGTATTGGTAACAACTTTGATGTATGTAACGCCGATAGGGAAAGAGATGAGAATCGTACTAGCAGAAACCCTATCATCTACAAGGTATGAACCCTATGCAAGGGTTCTTGGCGTTGAACTGGAGAAGAAAGCTCCCCCACTTCCTAGAGTGGTTGTAGGGAATACGGAAGTTCCGGTTAAACAAAGTAGTTACTGCTGGGGGGAATTAGGGTGTGCAGATTATGCCGGAGGAATAGAAAGCTTTGAAGGGAGAAGTCCAACCATTGTAACTCCTGAGGCCTCTATGAAATTTACATTTGATTACCAACCTGGACCTGCGGAACTACATTTGAACCAAATTCAAGACAGTACGAATCAGGATATCCCGATCCAGGATAGCGATTGGATTACGCCTAAAGACAAAGGTGTGTATTATTATCATATTTCAGCGAGCTGGGAGAAAAAGGGGAGTACATCCGCCACCTTTGTAATTGAGGTAAAGTAAACATCAATAGCAAAGAGCCGCCATATATAGGTGGCTCGTTCAATCTTTTTTTTTAATCCAATTATTGATATTATGTTAAAAATAAACTATTGAAAAGGTGAGTGGGAGAAATTTTTCGAGAGATTGCCGAAATCAAATTAGGGTGCAGGGAATGGAGCGAGAAATGAACGGACACAGGAGACCTTAATTATGCCAAAAGCACTCAAAATGCAGGGTGAACGGACACAGCGGCTCTTATCATGCTAAACATAAGCTATAAACTCATGAATCGAATGGAATAAGGGCATCTAGGTCCGCAACAACGGCTAATCTAGAGCATAGCAGACAATAAGGTCTCTCATGTCCGTTATGCATCTCCTAACCACCGATATATAAGTTCACACAATAAAGGACCGTCGGGTGATTCCCTGACGGTTTTACTCATGTTCTACTTTTTGACGGATATATCAAAATCAATATCCTCTATAAATTCGATCACTTCACCATTTGGGCTATAGATGAGCGCATTGGTTACCAGAAGTGGCGGTTCACCAAGTGAAAGCTGGCTAGGTTCTATATATGCCTTTGCCCCGTGCGCGAGGGATTTGCGATAGATTTCGTCTACATTCTCTACATAGAATGCGAAATGTAAGAGCGCCCCGTGGGCGATATCTTCATCACGCAGAGCTTTTTTACCTTGTGCGGGAATGACCGCTTCTTGATCGAAGACTTCAATACATGTTCTTTGGTCAGGGGAAATCAGCATAGCAGCTTCTTTGAGTTGAAAAGCAGGCAGACTCCAATGATGACCTACTTTAAATCCCAAGACGTCAGTATAAAATGCAACGGTTTTATGAAAGTCTTTGGCTTGTATCGCGATATGTGCTAGGCCTTTCACGTTCATGTGTATCTCTCCTCGTATATAAGATGGCTTTATTATAGTGAATTGTGATCTGTACATACATGCGAAATAAAAGTCTTATGTGTTAAAATACTTAATAAATTAAGTTATTTTAGCGTATATTGCTTATGAATTGTATTTCAAACTGGGGGTACCTGAGTTGGAACATGTCATCGATGAAATTGATAAGAAAATTATGTTATTGCTTCAGCATCATGCACGAATGCCTATTGCTCAAATCAGTAAAGAAATCTCCATGTCGCAACCTTCGGTCAAAGAGAGAATTCTGAAGCTAGAAGAGAAAAACATTATTGCCGGGTACGGTACTATTTTCAATTTACCGGAATTGAATCGAGGAACAACCACGTTTATTCTGATCAAGACAGAACATTGTCAAGCGTTAGTAGATGTCTGTAGAGCATCGAAAGAGGTAACCGATTTGTTTCGTATAAGTGGGGAATATAATTACCTCATCAAGGTACAGACGGCATCAATCGAGGAGCTTGCGGAATTTCAAGATTCACTTGTGAAGCTGGGTCCCTCCAAGTCCCATATCTCCATGAGAAACATCATTGAAAATAGAATTTTACTTTAAAATAACACAGGAGGGGATTCGAAAATTATGAAACAGAACAAATATGATGATCTCGGTTTCTTCGAAAAATATAGTCAGATGCCACGTTCCGTCGGCGGCCTAAATGCTGCTGGGGAATGGTCGGCACTCCGTGCCATGCTTCCTGAGCTGCGCGATAAAAGGGTTCTTGATCTTGGCTGCGGCTTCGGTTGGCATTGCAGATATGCTCGTGAACAGCAGGCCAGATCGGTCGTAGGTGTGGATCTCTCAGAGAAGATGCTGACGCAAGCGAGAGATTATACCAACGATTCTGCTATCGAATACCGTAGGCTTGCGATTGAAGATATCGAGTTTCAAGCAGGGGAATTCGACGTGGTTCTCAGCTCGCTTGCGCTCCATTATGTAGATCAATTTGACGTTGTATGCCGTAAAGTTCATCAGTATCTCGTGACGGGAGGAACATTTGTATTATCTGTGGAGCATCCCATTTTTACCGCACACGCTGCTCAAGATTGGCATTATGGAGCTCAAGGGGAGCGATTGCATTGGCCTGTCGATAACTACCAGGATGAAGGATTCCGGCAAACCCAATTTCTTGATCATGATGTCGTCAAATATCATCGCACGATCGCAAACTATATGAATACGCTAATCAATGCAGGATTCAGAATGAAGGAGATTTCTGAACCTCAACCAGCGCAAGAAATACTTGCAATGAGTTCCGAAATGCGCGACGAACTCCGTCGTCCGATGTTTCTGATCATCGCAGCGGTCAAGGAATAGACTTGGCAGTACTAAAAGACAATTGAATGGCTGAAATAGCCGCTTCGATTGTCTTTTTTGTGTGGAGCGCTTGATAGAAAAGGAAATTGAATGGTTGCGGTTCGCGAATGCAATATGTATTTACAAATCTACAAAAATAGATATAATGATCTGTATGGAACCTTTATTGATTTATAAAGCTTTGTCGAACGAGACTCGTAGTCAAATTATGCTGTGGTTAAAGAATCCAGAGGAATTCTTTGATGAAAAGCTTTATCTGCAGCAAGGTCTTAATTTTCGGATTGGTGTATGCGTGGGAGACATTCAGGCTAAATCGGGGCTTGCACAGTCTGTAATCTCAAGTTATTTGTTGACGATGCAGAAAGCCGGTTTGTTGGAATCTGAGCGCATTGGAAAGTGGACGTACTACCGTCGGAACGAAGAGACAATAAGGGAATTTTCCGAGTACATCCAAAAGAGTCTATAGACAGAAAGGAGGTTAATTTTTTTTGTTTTATCATATCTACAATTCTATATATATAATTATAAGTGGAGGCTTACCTATTCAATGAAAAAGACGAACCCGTTGCTTATCTTGATTCTAGCGTTAGGCGTATTCGGTATTATTACAACGGAAATGGGGATCATAGGTGTTTTACCTCAGGTAACTCAAAGATTTCATATTTCGACTTCACAGGCCGGATGGCTTGTAAGTATATTTGCTCTCGTCGTAGCCATTTCAGGTCCATTCTTGGTATTGCTCGTTTCCGGTATCAATCGTAAGGCCATTCTATTAACCGCCGTACTTGCGTTTGCAATATCCAATATTGTCTATGCCTATACAACCAGGTTCGATGTCATGTTAATTTTTCGTATTATCCCCGCTATCGTTCATCCTGTCTTTTTTTCGGTCGCGCTTGTGACGGCAGCCCAACTTGTCCCTCCGGACAAAAGCGGTAAAGCTGTTACGAAGGTTTTCGCGGGCATCACGGTCGGGTTTGCTTTTGGCGTGCCATTGACTTCATTCCTTGCAGAGAAGATTTCACTGGAAGCCGCTTTTCTGTTTGGGGCTGTTGTAAGCATCATTGCTTTTGTAGGGATACTTGCTTGGCTGCCATCCATGCCTGTTAAGGAGAAAATGTCTTACGGCAAGCAACTTGGCATATTACGCAAACCTCAATTGTGGCTAAATATATTGACGGTCATTTTTATCTTTGCAGCGATGTTTTCGGTGTACAGCTACTTTGCAGAATATCTTGGACAAGTAACCGACATGAACGGCTCATGGATTAGTATCATGTTGATGGTCTTCGGTATTGTCATGATCTTCGGGAATTTTATATTCGGGAGCTTGCTGCATAAAAGCATTACAAAGACCGTCATTATTTTTCTACTGCTATATGCGGCCGTTTACCTGCTTGCTTATTATGCGGGTTCCTATTTCATACCGATGTTAATTATCGTATTTCTATGGGGGGCAGTGCATTCCGGCGGACTTATTGTCAGTCAAGCCTGGTTAACGACAGAGGCCCAAGAAGCTCCCGAATTCGGCAACAGTTTGTTTGTCTCTTTTTCCAATCTTGGAATTACGTTAGGGACATCGATCGGTGGTTGGTTTATATCTCGTTTGGGAATACATCAACTCATCTGGAGCGGGATGATGTTTATCGTGCTTGCTTTCCTCGTGATCCTGTTAAAATCAAAGATGACCAAGTCGAACGCAGAGAAAGTAAACGTACATTAAACGTACGAGGACCATGGGTTTACTTTTAAAATAGCCGAAAATAAAGCGCCCCTTAATGTATACATGGAGGACCACCTAGATGTGGTAACCGCATGAATACAGGAAGGGGTGTTAAACGTTTTCATTGGACATTCCCATGTTTCGAAAAGGAGAATAAGAGTGTCGTATCGAATGGATACTCTAGCATTGTTAAGTGCTGCTTGAATGCAGCTAAAGCCGAGGAGAGTGACAATCGATGGAAGAACGGAACTCAACATATGACGTTAAGCATGCCAGTATAGGCGTAGAAGCTGAGCTCAAACGATTACAGGCGCAAGCCCTGATGGGCTGGGAAAAAGAATTTAGGACATTGCAATGGTATGGACTTCAAGATGGTATGAAGGTGCTAGAAGTAGCCTGCGGCCCAGGATTCGTTACGGAAAGACTTGCTGCAAGCTTACCGAACAGCCCGATTACTGCATTAGATATCGATCAAGGCCTGCTGGATAAAGCAAAAACTTTGCTGGGGGATGTTTCAGAATCCAAGGTTCAATTCGTGCAAGCTTCCGTATATGATACAGGGCTTCCTGACAATGAATACGATTTTGCGATTGCAAGACTACTATTTCTGCATTTGCATGACCCATTACAAGCAGCGCAAGAAATCATGCGTGTCTTAAAGCCAGGCGGGAAGCTTGTTATTATTGATATTGATGATGGTATATTCGGGGTGATCGAGCCTGATGTGGAGGTACTGCCACTTATTTTGCAGAAAATCTCGCAATCTCAAGCCTCCAATGGAGGGAATCGGCATGTTGGTAGAAGCTTGCCGCGACTCTTATCCCTGGCAGGGTATCAGGATGTGGATATGGATGCCGTTATCCAGCATAGTGACTTGCACGGTATGGATGGATTCAAGCAGCAGTTAGATAGCAACCGCTTCGTAGGATTTTATAAAAGAGGGGTAATTAGTCAATCGGAATACGAGAAGTTACAGCAGTCTTATGAGAATTTTATTCAATCCTCTGATCCTCTAGCGATGATGGTGTTTCTGATGGCATGTGGAACAAAACCCGAAGCGGAGTAAATGATAAAACGTGGATTTGATGATGAACACACTTTATTCTAAAATCGATTTTTGCTCACGCTGGCACGGCGCAGGTATAATAGATGTGAGTTATTAATAACTCTTGATAGATTGGAAGGAGCTGTGCGACATGTCCGTGATGACCAAAAAAGCTTTGTCCTCCTCTTTAAAAGCAATGATGGAACGATCGTCGCTAGATAAAATCACAGTGAAAGATCTTGTTGCCGACTGTGGAGTGAATCGCCAGACGTTTTATTATCATTTTCAAGATATATATGATCTGCTCAGTTGGATCTACAAGACGGAAGCACTGGATAGTATCATAAATTATCGTACATACGACACGTGGCAGCAGGGTTTTCTTAAGATATTTCATTATGTACTGGATAACAAGAAATTCTGCATGTGCACCTATCGGTCCATGGGGCGAGAACATTTGGAACTGTTTCTCCACCAAGCGGTATTCGAACTGCTCATGGGCGTCATCGAAGAGGTCAACGCAAATATGCAGGTAAGGCTGGAAGATAAGAATTTTATCGCGAATTTTTACACGTATGCGTTTATCGGGATTATGTTGGAGTGGATCCGTAACGACATGAGTGGAGATCCAGGGATTATTATAGATCGATTGAGTGTCCTTATTGAAGGTGATATGGAAAAAGCAATTAATAAGTACGTAAAGAGCTGCTAAACTGGCGGCTCCATGTACTCTATCTATTAGACAATGTGAGGGTTGTGTATAAATTTTATACACAGCCCTTTTGGTGTCTAAGGTAATCCATCCGTATGTGCAGTATATTGGGTTCACGGACAACAATAAATGAACATATGGAGGTTACATCGATGAAAAAAGAATACGGAAACAGACAAGTTTACTTTGTTGGAGGCGGTCTAGCATCGCTCGCAGGTGCATCCTATCTTATACGAGATTGTGATTTTCCAGGAGAAAATATTCATATTTTAGAAGGCATGCACATTCTCGGAGGAAGTAATGACGGTGCGGGCGATAAAATGCAAGGTTTCGTATGCCGCGGCGGTCGGATGTTAAACGAAGAAACCTACGAGAATACATGGGAGCTGCTAGCTTCCATTCCTTCCATTGAGCAAGAAGGGGTGTCCGTATGCGATGAGATTCTAGCTTTTGACCATGAACATCCGACACATGCGAATGCTCGCTTGATTAATAAAGACGGCGAGGTTCTGGATGTTATGTCGATGGGCTTTAATACAGCTGATCGATTAGCACTTGGAAGATTAATGATTACACCAGAGGAGAAACTGGACAATTTGCGAATCTGCGATTGGTTTGCGGAAACACCTCATTTCTTCGAAACGAACTTCTGGTATATGTGGCAGACGACATTTGCTTTCCAAAAATGGTCCAGCTTGTTTGAATTTAGACGCTATATGAATCGTATGATGTTTGAATTTTCACGTATTCAAACGCTTGAAGGGGTTACACGTACGCCTTACAACCAATATGATTCGATTATTTTGCCAATCAAAACGTATCTTGATGGATACGGCGTTGATTTCAGCTTAAAATATACGGTAACGGATCTCGATTTTGAAGAAGGCGACGGGATAACGGTAACAGCGATCCATTATGAGCAGGATGGCAAATCGGGTATGATTCAACTCCGTAATGGTGATTTGTGCATCGTGACCAATGGCTGTATGACCGATAATGCAACTTTAGGTGATCTGAACACGCCTGCGAAGATGCTGCCTGAGGATCCGATGTCAGGAAACCTGTGGGCGAAGATCGCAGCTAAAAAAGAGGGACTTGGTAACCCAACACCATTCTTCGGTAATGCAGAGGAAACAAACTGGGAGTCCTTCACCGTTACTTGCAAGGGTGATAAGTTGTTGAAGATGATCGAGAAATACTCTCGCAACAAACCGGGCAGCGGTGCGCTCATGACATTCAAAGATTCGAATTGGCTGATGTCCATCGTTGTTGCGGCGCAACCTCACTTTAAAAATCAACCGGCAGATACGACAATATTCTGGGGATACGGCTTGTACACGGATAAAGAAGGCGATTATGTCAAGAAGCCAATGCGAGATTGTACAGGTAAAGAGATGCTCGTAGAGCTAATTCACCATCTGCATATGGAAGAGGATATGGATGAAATCATGGATAGCGTCGTGAATGTTATTCCATGTATGATGCCTTACATTGATGCCCAGTTCCAGCCGCGTGCGATGAGCGATCGTCCAAAAGTGGTGCCAGACGGCTCCACGAACTTGGCCATGATTAGTCAGTTCGTTGAAATTCCAGAGGACATGGTATTTACGGAAGAATACTCGATTCGTGCGGCCAGAATTGCTGTCTATACCTTGCTAGGATTGAATAAGAAGGTCTGTCCGGTCACACCACATATGTATGATGTTCGAACCTTGTTGAAAGCTTTGAATACTTCATACAGATAAAGGAGGAAGCCATCGATGAACGGAACATATAACATTACGATGCAAACCCCAGTAGGCATGGAAAAAGGAACAATTACCTTCTCACAGACTGGAGACGTGCTTAGCGGTTCAATGAACATCTTAAGAAGTAGTAACGTTTTTTCGGACGGGAAAGTCGAGGGGAATGCGTTCGAATTCTCAGGGGAGATCAAGAAGTTAATTACCAAAATTCCTTTTACAGCAAAAGGCATGATTGACGGAGATCTTCTGACGGCTGTAGCCGATACGAAATACGGCAACCTTAAGATCAAAGGGAATCGGGCCTAATAAGTACATTAAAATAAATAAAATTTAATCATAGTTCCATAAAGAAAGGGCACTCGCGGAGTATAGCGATTGCCCTTTCTTCGTTTTGGCTTTGTCCAGCAGGCTCCATTGAAAATTGAAGTAGTTCCAATGTTTATTTACGTGTTTATCGAACTTTAATTAAGGGTATATTAAACAATTAGAGTAGAATATAAGATAATAGGAAATAGGATGGTTCTATGGGACAATTTTTTGAGATCTTAATAAGATCAGTAGCTGGATTTGGTATCATGATGGTCATTGCTCGAATTCTTGGAAAAGCAACGATTTCGCAAATGACCTACCACGATTTTGTTGCAGCGATAACACTAGGTGCATTGACCGCCAATTTTGCTTTTAATGTAACGATGAGTACCTGGCAAATACTTGTTGCGTTGCTCACCTTCGGCGGTATTGCATATCTATTAATGGTCCTTGCCATGAAAAGCCGCATGCTGCGAAAATGGATCTCAGGTCAACCGACAGTTATAATGCAAAATGGAAAGATTTTAGAGAGCAACATGCGTAAACTGAAAATGACTTTAGATATGTTAAATCAGGAGCTAAGGGAAAAAAATATTTTTAATATTGAAGAAGTTGAATATGCTGTGTTGGAATTGAACGGAAAAATTACGGTGCTGCGTAAGGAGGAGTACCTACCTGTGTTGCGAAAAGATTTGAATTTACAGGCGGGTATGAGACAATCTTTTCCGGTCGAATTAATTATGGACGGTGAAATCATTGATGATAATCTTAAGCAAAATGGTATCGAAAAAGAATGGCTTTTGTCCCAAGTAAAAATGAGAGGATTCTCAATCAATAACATTGATTATGCTGTGAAAAGTGCAAACGGACATTTATATTTTGATTTATATAAAGATCAGATCCGCCATACAGTCGATAAAGAATAGATTTAATCTATTCGTTTACCTAAAGTCATTAGTGGAATTATATCGAATACTGGTGATTTCACAGTTGCTATTCTCGTTGATCTCGCATTCTCTATAGTATCTTATAGGAAAGCGAGGTGTTAGATATGACTCGCAGAAGAAGAAGAAGAATTGATCGAGTGACGATTGTATTTAGACGCACATCTACTGGAACCAGAATTATTACATCCTTCACTATTATCGGCAGCGCAAGACCATGTAGACGATTCATAGTCATCGGTAGACGCGTGATATTTGCTGAACGTTGTCTTTTGTCGAACGGATTCATAATTGTTGCTACTAGTCGGAATTCTATTACTTTTGAACGTATTCGTTAAATGAAACAAGAAGAAGTGGTAACCTTTAAGTCGGGTTACCACTTCTTTTGTTATGATCCGATCGTAATCAACCAACGTAAGATATCCTTTGGTTTCAATGTAGCAACCTCGAAAGGAAGTTCGAGGCGTTATGCCCGGATTGGGGGAATCAGTACGTCAGGCCGCGATGTTGAATTAGTCATTGAAATTACGACTGAACTCCCCCTATACAAATAAAGGATATTACCTGAAGTGTAGAGAAATCATTTCATGGTAGAAAATTTGTATGCTGAGTAATATGAAGAGGCGGTGTGGTTTATGAAATTTCAAGCAGTCTTTATAGATCGGGACGGTACAATTGGGGGGAATGGCCACTTTATTCATCCACGCGATTTTACGCCGTATCCTTTTTCGGTTGAAGCGATTCATGAATTGAAAGCCATGGGGATGAAGGTGTTTGGATTCACGAACCAACATAGAATATCCCGTGATGAGGCTAAGGCAGATGATTTTATGCAGGAGTTTAGCGGATATGGATTGGATGGAGCCTATATATGTCCCCACGAACCTGAACATCTGTGTAAATGTCATAAACCAGCACCAGGTATGTTGCTACAAGCAGCAAGAGAGCATGATTTAGATTTAACGAAATGCATCGTAATTGGAGATGTAGGTTCTACGGATATGTTAGCTGCTGCAGCTGTCGGGGCCACGAAAATCCTTGTCAAAACGGGTTGGGGTGAAGGATCCTTAGGTCAATTTAGAGCTTCATGGGCTCACACGGAGCCGGATTATGTAGCAAATAATTTGTTAGACGCAGTTCATTGGATTAAAGGGCGATTCGGAATATAACCAACGACTAAAGTTACCCATATTCACCTAAAGGGGAATGCCCAAAATGAATAATTTACAGTACAATGTACAATTCGAAAAATTATGTCATGTGATGCGGCTTGGTGAAATCGTAGGTACGCCGGAAGTGATGTCTGGTGGGCTTTTACATCGAATGTATGCCATTCAAACCACGAAGGGGAAATATGCTATCAAAGCATTAAACCCTCAAATCATGCGTAGACCAACCGCAATGGAGAACTATATCAAATCAGAACAAATCTCCAATATTGCAGCCAAACATATCCCTGCTCTTCCAGCTCAGAAATGTAATGATGCTTTCATACAAAAAATAGATCATCAATTCTATCTTGTATTCGATTGGGTAGAAGGTAATAGCCTCAAACCTAATGAAATCTATAACATTCACTGTGAAAAAATAGGGGCTATTCTCGCAGATCTACATCGGACGGATTTTTCAGAAACATGCATGATCAATGAGGGCTCAGGCCCTGCACAGATCATCGATTGGAATCATTATTTACATAAAGGAGAAGAAAGTAACCGAGAGTGGGTTAACCAACTGCTTGCAATACTAGATAACCTTTATGAGTGGAACGCTCAGGCCAATAAATCGGCAAAATTGCTTACTTCAGATAGGGTTATTAGTCATAGGGATTTAGATCCTAAAAATGTGATGTGGAACCAAGACAACCCAATTATTATTGATTGGGAAGCTGCGGGATATATAAATCCGATGCAAGAATTGACCGAAACTGCTGTTTACTGGTCTGAAGATGATGGGGGAAACCTGGAGAAACAAAGATTTTTATCTTTTATAGGTGGGTATAAAAAAAGATACGGAATATTAAAATCCAATTGGAGTACGGTCCTCGTACATGGCTTTTTAGGCAAATTAGGCTGGCTGGAATATAATTTAAAACGGTCTTTATGGCTTGAATGTACAGACGCAGAAGAACAGAAGTTGGGGACTGCTCAAGTAACAGCAACGATATGCGCCATTGAACGTTATGCTGAAATGATTCCTGAATTAGAAAAATGGCTGGATCATGAGGTATAAGTACTTTTGCCAGTGTGTTGGATTTCATTGTAAATAACCCAAGATTTTGATACTGTTAGGGACAGGATATATTTGGGAGGAGGATTAACGCTATGCCAGTAACTTTGTAATGGTTCATTAAAAATTCAAACTATTACAAGGATGCGAAGCATAGTGTGAAATCTCACGAGATGCGGCGAATCCTTGTGGATTGCTGCATTATTTTTGCGTCTATTTTCACTGCTTTGTATCCCTTCTATATATTAGGAGGAAATTTATGAGTAATTTACAAAATACAGGTAAAAACATCTTTACAATCGAGTGTGAAGACATCATTTTACGTGAATATATGGTTGAGGATTTGGACGATATACACCGTATTACTTGGGAACCTGAAATTTATGAGTTTTTGTTAGATTGGAACGTATCCAAGGAGCAACGAGAAGACTTTTTAATAAATTATGAAATACCAGAAAACAAACAGTTTTTAAAGGCTGTATCCGAAAACGGGGATATTGGACACCATTATTTACGATTGGGAATGATATCTAAAGAGACAGGTAAGTTCATCGGCTGGTGTTGTACCGGAATCTTAGATAAATTGCCACCACCTAATCGAGAGATTTTTTACGGGATCTCCAAAGAACATAGCAGGAAGGGTTATATGACTCAAGCTGCAAAGGGTTTAATTACGTATTTGTTTGAGAACACCAATGTTGAGGAACTTATCGCGATTGCACAGGTACGTAACGTTCCATCGAATAGGGTCATACAAAAATGCAACTTCGAATTCCAAAATAGGATAGAGATCGAAAACAAGATATTTAATTATTACAAACTCAGAAAGAACTAGTTGAACATCGGAAAAGTTAAGGGGCTGCCATAGGGCAGCCCTTAGTTTTAAGTAGAAGAAAGAGATAGAGAGGAGTTTTATTGATGGAAGAATGGGTTATTTTATTTTTATTCGCGATTACACTCCATAATGTAGAAGAGGCATTATGGTTGCCAGCGTGGTCGAAGTACGCATCAAAATACCATAAGCCTGTAGGAAAGAGCGAATTTCATTTTGCAGTTATTATTATTACATCTTTGGCGTACTTATCCGCTTCTTTTTATCTGTTTTTTCCCAATTCCATGATAACTAAATATATTCTTGTTGGTTTTCTAGGCTCTATGATTATGAATGCGATCTTCCCGCATTTGCTTGCAACGATCATTTTAAAAAGATATGCACCAGGCCTTGTAACGGGGATTTTATTAAACATACCTATTAATAGTCTAGTTCTTTATCAATTTTTTCAACGCGATGAAATCACATGGATAGGGTTATTATTATCAACTCTAATCTTAGGCGGAGTGTTATTAGGGATAATTCCTATTTTATTTAAAATCGGAAAATCGCTAGTGAACAACTATTCGTAATGGTATGGATTAAATGAGTGGTTACAACTGGCAAAGTTGTCCTATGGATGTAAAGTCGCAGGTAGTGAACCCCGCTGAAACTAGTGGGTAACGATGATGTGGGAGTTTATTGAAGAAATGTGAATCTAGTTGTATTGAGGACAGGCTAGTTGAACAAAAAATGGAATTATGATATTGTAATTTTGTAATTAAAAATACAAATGGAGTCCTTTATGCAAAATAAAAAGCAGAGTGTAGTAATATCCATCCGCTTAGATGAATTATCGTTACGTGCTGTTGATTTGTTAATTGAATCGGGATTAGAAACAAATCGCTCTCGTGCAGTTTCCCATTTTATTAATGCTGGTATTAAATCATCAGAAGATCTGCTAGTTAAGGCCCAGCGTCTTGCAGATAATGTTCATCAACTAAAAAGTGAAATGATTGAGGCTGTAAAAATAAACAATCTTGAAAAAGTTGCTGAACTTATAAATAAAGATTCGATGCTTGTAAACGCAAGTAATGACAAGGGAGAAACAGCGGTTCTTATGTCCGCCTATTATCGAACAAATGAGATTAAAGAGTTGCTTGTTAGTAACGGTGCTGAACTAAATGTTTTTGAAGCATCAGCCATCGGAAACATAACCCAACTGAAGAAGTTGCTAAAAAAATCACCAGAATTTTTACATAACTATAGTAATGATGGCTTTACACCTCTAGGGTTAGCGTCTCATTTTGGTAACGAGGAAACCGTAAAATTTTTACTGGATCATGGTGCAGATGTAAACGCAAGAAGCAAAGATGAGAACTTAAACAACATGGCGATACACGCGGCGATCGCGGGGAATCACGAGCATGTTGTAAGAACTTTAATTGCTAATGGAGCAGATATTAATGCTAAATGTGAAGGGAAGTGGCGTTCAGGGTATACTCCACTTCATGTTGCTGGGTATTTTGGTAGAGAATCGATCATTAAGCTTCTATTAGAAAATGATGCTGATAAAACCTCTTTAAACGATGATGGGGAAACAGCATATACAGTAGCCATATTAAAAGGGCATCATGAGTCAGCCGAACTCTTAAAATAAATTAAATTAGAGGAGATTATTAATGGAAAACAAACAATCTATTCGTCCCGAACTTGTTCAAGAGTTCGTAGGCAATGCCCATGGTGACTTAGACCGAATTATGCAACTACTCGATCAAGAACCAGGTCTTGTAAATGCATCGTGGGATTGGGGAAATGGTGATTGGGAGACTGCTTTAGGTGCTGCCGCTCATATGGGTAGAAAAGATATAGCGAGTTTTCTTTTAAGTAAAGGGGCTCGCCTTGATCTTTTTGCAGCTGCTATGTTAGGGAAGATCGACATTGTCAGAGCTATACTGAATGATAATCCTAATCTGAAACATTCACTTGGCCCTCACGGTATCCCACTGATAAATCATGCTGAAGCAGGTGGAGATGATTCTGTCCAAGTTCTTGAGTTCTTAAGACAATAAGTATTTGCGAAGCTGGATCAATTTGTTCTAATCCTGAATTTGATACGCTAATGAGAGACGATAATGTAGGAGTTTGCGATGAGGCAGCTCCTTTTTCTTTTGGTGAAGTAACGTGCAGGTTGGTTTAATGCAGATGTGTAAATATATGGGAAATAGTTAACGTTATGCTCTGAAACCTAAAGGATGAAGCTTCCAATGAGAGGCAATCCGCTGTGTGTCTCCTTGAACGCAAGCTTTACTTGTTGCTGAGAAGATAATTTGCATAAGGAGTCTCCAATAATGAATAAAATCTCAATGATCCTTCTTTTTATTTGTTTTATTTTAGCGGGTTGTAACGCTGATACAATCAATACACCTAGATACGAAGGTAAAAGCTTAATTATTGGCGTTATAGGAGATGCTCCGAATATAAGAGAAAAAACTGTGAACTTCAAAAAAATTACTTTTAACCAATTAGAGGTTCCAAATCTTTCTGCTGACTTTGACGCCATTTTCATTATGAAAGAACATCTATCTGAAGCTGCAAGACAACAATACGCTAAAATATATAAAAATGCAGGTATCCCTTTTTTCTTTATAGAGTCTAAGAAATCATATCTCCCTTTTATAAACGAAGAAATGTCTTACGAAGATGTTCCTGATCTTACATCGGATAATTATGCTACAGGTTACTTTCAATCGGGGAAGGAATATCGACATTGGGGTTATGGGTTATACAACGATAAAGCAAATGAACGTAATATTGAGGATGTTTATACACGGATTTTCACAACAATTGAGACCTTTGAAGTAGCTGTGAAGTAAGGATCCTCAAATGGATAAAGCGCTCGAACCGCATGGTGGTCGATTTGATGGGGTTCCTATCGGGAAGGTCAAGTGTAATAAGTATGCTAACGGCAGCTTAGTTGAATAAGGATAATAATCTTCATTTCCAGTGATTATCAATTGATTTGTCAATATAGATTAATATACTATATACATATACTCATTTCTATACTGACAAAGGGCAGATTGCAGATTAAAAGTAATCTGGCAAGGAGGAGTTTCTAATGAAAGTTAGACCATCTGTAAAACCTATTTGTGAAAAATGTAAAACCATTAGAAGAAATAGAACCGTCATGGTCATCTGCGAGAATACCAAACACAAGCAAAGACAAGGTTAATCCTCTAAATCCAAGGAACACTGTAGCATTAATTTACAGTGTTCCTTTTTTTATAGTCAAAAATCAATTATGACTTTTGTTGATTTAATAAGAATTTAATAAATGCTTCACAAGGTTTTCAGTTTTATTGCCTATGATTGATCTTGTAAGTCAAATATCTTACTTTCAGGAGGTAGAACATGAAGAAGAAATGGTTAATGCTAGGCGGCGCACTAGGTATTAGTAGCGTGATGATGATTACAACAGGAGTAAGTGCATTTGCGAGTACATCCGGGTATGACGCGTATAAATCTGCACTGAAGAACACAAGAACGATTCAGAATGTAGCTGTGCAAGCATCCGCTTCTTTGCAGGATAATGGCAATGTTCTTGCTAGCGCGGCAGGTAACTTCAAGGTCAGTCTAAACACACAGACCGCGAGCGGTAGTGCGGATGTGAAAGCGAATGGTGCAACACAATCTGTTAACTTCTATAAGCTGAAAGATCAAACCGTACTTAAATCTAGTACAAATGATACGTATTATGTCGAACAAGAACGTGACAAAGAAAAGAACAAGAACGATGCAAAAGAAACGCTAGATCCGCAAATCTCACAACAAGTTGAGACGGTTATTGATGCGCTAGTAGGGAACTTGAAGGATTATGTCGCTGTAGATGCGAAGACAGATGGTTCCAAGGAGGTTTCAGCTCAACTCGATAATTCACAACTTCCAACTGTCGTGAACGCAATCGCACCGATTGTGATTAAACATGCTTCCAATCATGAGCAAGATGGGGAGAAGAAAGATAACAATGCGAATGAACTTCCATTTAATCACGATGTACTTCAAGCTTCGACACCTCAATTGACGCAAGATATTAAGATTGAGAAGGTTTCCTTCAAAGCTAATATTAACGCTGCTAATTATATTGAGCATCAAGAAGCTGACATCACGATTTCCGGTAAAGATGCTAGCGGCACAGCGCATCAAGTGACTGTACACCTGCAGGCGAATCTTTCGGGTTATAACACAACAACACCGGATACGATAGATCTTTCTGGTAAAAAAGTTCAGCAAATGGATAATCATCAACATGGTAAATTTCATGGTGACAATGAATAATTAAGTAACGATGATGGAACAGCAGCAGATAGGCTCTACTCAGCGTCTATCTGCTGCAACACCATATGAAGGAGGAATCATCCAAATGGATCCGATACTAGAAACGCATCAACTTACGAAAGTATACCGTAATAACAGAGGGATTCGAGAAATCAGTCTGCAGCTGCATGCCGGTGATGTGTATGGATTACTTGGGCCGAATGGGGCAGGCAAGACAACATTTTTGAAGCTCATTACAGGTTTGATCCGTGCGGATCAAGGGAAGATTACACTCTTTACTGGAGACCTAATCGATCAATTTGAAGAGGGCATGCAGCATGTCGGCTGTATGATTGAATCAGCAGATTTTCATGATTTTATAACGGCATGGCAATATTTGAAGTTAGTGGGTCGATTCTATCCGAATATTACGGATCAACGAATTACGGAGGTATTAGAGGTTGTAGGCTTGATCCAAGTTCGCAAAGATAAAATCAAGAATTATTCGACCGGCATGAAGCAGAAATTAGCGCTTGCTGCGGCTATTTTGCCGAATCCGAAGTTTGTTATTTTGGATGAACCTACGAACGGTCTGGACATTGAAGGTACGGTCATGTTTCGTCGGCTTATTAAACAGTTGTCTGAGGAGCATGGAACCACATTCCTCATCTCTAGTCATATGATCCACGAACTGGAGCAACTATGTAATCGCGTGGGGATTATTGTCGATGGGCAATTGATTCAAGAGGGGTATGTATCTGATTTGCTTGCGAGTGGGCAATCGCTGGAACAATTCTATATTCACGAATTAGAATGCAGGAAAGGGGGGAAGGAAAGTGCATAAATGGAGAGCTGGGTTTATCAATGAGCTATGGTTGCTCTTATATCGCAAGAAAATGATAGCATTCTTCACCTTCTCGGTCATTCTTCCGATTCTGCTAGCCGTATCACTTCACGCATTACAGCCGATATTGGGACTTGTAGCGGTTAGCCAATCCTTTCCGATTCAGATGTTAAGTATTTATACGGTGGTATGGATTCCCCTCTTCATCTTAACCATGACGGCAGATCTTTTCCCGAGTGAAGTGGCTACACGAACCTTGAAGCTTGCTTTTTTACGGCCCAATACGAGATTTCAAGTGTTCTGTGCGAAGGTTGCAGCACTCGCTGTGGGGATAGGTGCGTTACTTGTATTATTAGGCGTGGTTACGTTGATTTGTAATGTATTTGCAGGTACAGCCCTTAGTTTCGCAGAGGGAATGGGTGTATTCAAGGCCTATGTTGCTGCTTTCGTGGCGATGGTCGCGCTATCTGCTGTCTTTGTTTTTGTATCTCAATTTTTCAAAAGTGTGAGTGGGTTTATGGTATCTGCCATTGTACTTTATGTGGCATTGAAAATTTCACCATTTCTACTGAGTGCCATGTCTACGTTCTCACCAGCTTCCTATACCGACTGGCATATGCTATGGATTAGCCATACCGTTGCGGTAGGTAAATTATGGTCCACTTCACTTTACTTGTTATCCAGCTGTGTGTTGTTTTTTACACTAGGTTACTATATATTTGATCGAAAAGAAGTGTAAACGGGGAATTTACCGATGTCGATTCGTATTAAGTTACTGCTCTCCTATGCTGCTATGTTAGTTATTCCGCTGGTGATCACGTTCTTCACTGCACTACTCTTGATTGTCGTATTTCGTGGTGATCTTCAGACCATCCGTGAACAATATGGCGTTGGTGCCCATCGCATGTTCGAAGATCAACATGTCGAAGGCATATTGAAGGAGATGAAACGATCCGTTGAGAAGAATCCTTCCATTCTGTCCGATTCAAGTTACTTGTCAGATCTGGATCAAGAGCTGTTAAGGAATAAGTCCAATTTGATTGTACGTAAAGATCATCGCATCATATTTACATCACCTTCCATACAACAGACTGAAATTCTGGATCATTTACCAGCATTCGAAGATTCAGGACATGTGGAGAGAGATGAGGCAGTACACATTGGGAAGCAGCTCATTTCGTTCGGACACTTTGACTTTAGATTCGCTGACCAAACACCCGGTAGTGTCATTGTTGTGACAACCGTGAATCCCTTGGTGAATTTCGCACAGAAATTTTTTCCGATTCTTTTTATCACTAGTATTATTATTTTGATTCTGACGAACACCATTTTGACGTATTTCGTATCTAGAAGTATCATTCGACCCCTTCAGAGGCTGAAAAATGCTATGAAACGTATTGAAGCAGGCGATTTAGAATTTCAAGTTGTACCGACGAGTAGGGATGAAATTGGGGAGCTCAGTGTCGCTTTTGAACAAATGCGAAATCAGCTTCAGCATTCGATTCATACTCAAATTCAATATGAAGAGAATCGGAAAGAACTCATCTCGAACATTTCTCATGATCTTAGAACTCCATTAACTGCGATCAGAGGGTATGTTGATGGTCTGGGAGACGGCATTGCAGACACGCCGGAGAAAAGACAGAAATATATCGATATCATTTCTTCCAAAGCAGAAGAGATGGACCACTTGATCGATGAGCTATTCTTATATTCCAAACTGGATTTGAACCGACTGCCATTTCAATTTGAAATCGTTGATTTTCACGCATTTTTATTGGATTTATCGGAAGAACTTGCATTTGATCTCGGCAAACAAGGTGTCCATTATTCATCGAATATTACATTAGAACCGGAGACTTATGTGTTGATCGATCGAGACAAACTTAAGCGGGTATTCGCGAATATTATGGATAATGGATTAAAATATATGGACAAAACAGAGAAGACGATTCATCTACGGGCTTTTATGACAACAGATGACGTTGTTATTCAGATGACAGATAATGGCCAGGGAATAGAACCAGACGCACTGCCGTATGTATTCGAACGGTTTTATCGCGCAGATCTATCTCGAAACAGTCACACGGGGGGAAGCGGGCTCGGCCTCGCGATTACCAAACAAATTATGGATGGTCATGAAGGCACGATCCAAGCAGATAGTACGGTTGGTGAGAGTACATGTATTACAATGACCTTACCACGGAGAAATCATAAAGTTGGTGACCAACAATGAAGCAAATTCTAATTGTAGAAGACGAGAAAATCATTGCGGAGCTGGAAAGAGATTATTTAGAGGTTCATGGTTTTAAAGTAGATATCGCGACAGATGGCGAGTCGGGGTTAAAGCTAGGGATGAGCGGGGAGTACGATTTAATTATTTTGGATTTGATGCTTCCCCGAATTAATGGTTTTGATGTCTGTAGACAAATTCGTGAGAAGCATAATGTACCCATTCTAATGGTTACTGCAAAGAAAGAAGATATCGACGTGATTCGGGGTTTAGGTCTGGGAGCAGATGACTATATTACCAAGCCATTCAAACCGGGTGAATTGGTTGCAAGGGTGAAAGCCCATTTAGCTAGGTATGAGCGACTGATTGGCAGCAAGGAAAACAAAGAAGAGATCCGCATTCACGGCCTCTTGATCGATTATGGAGCACGAAGAGTTTTTGTACATGATCAAGAGGTGATACTTACGGCGAAGGAGTTCGATTTATTATATTTTCTAGCATTGAATCCCAACCGTGTATTCAGCAAGGATCAATTGTTCGAGAAAGTATGGGGAATGGATGCGTTAGGTGATTCACAGACAGTAACTGTCCATATCCGGAAACTAAGAGAGAAAATTGAGATCGATGCATCCAAAGCCCAATACATTGAGACGTTATGGGGCGCAGGATATCGATTTCGATTGTAAGGAGAACAGATCTTCTTGGAGGGAATCCAAGCGAAGATCTGTTTTTGTTTTATATTCTATCCATAAAGGCTGATCTCATAATACGAAAGGGCAGGATAGCGTAATATTTTGGTTGTAGTTATAATGATTAATACGGCCATTAAATGGCTCTAATTCATCAGGGGGGCAAGTTGTGTGAAAAAGACCGAAAAGATATACAACACTGCAGTAGAAGCAACTTTGGAGGTGATTGGAGGGAAATGGAAACCCGTTATTCTCTTTCATCTAACATTTGGTAAGAAACGTAATAGTGAATTTAGAAGCTTGATTCCCGCAATTACTCAAAAGATGTTAACACAGCACCTTCGGGAGCTTGAAGAAGAAGGCGTCATCTTACGTATTTCTTACAATCAGGTACCACCGAAAGTTGAGTATGAGTTGACAGACTACGGCTGGAGTCTAAAGGAAATCCTACATCTGATGTGCCGTTGGGGGGATTCGCATATAGAGAGAAAATACGAGGGAAAAGCTGCCGTTCTGGTTAATCCAATGCTTACAGACGTAAATAACAGTTAAGAAACCGACCCAATATACAAGGTCGGCTTTCTTATTTCTTACGGTAGTTTACGGGATGACTTTACGCTTGCGGAAGTCGTCGAAGATGTTCATAAACATGGCTTCGGTATCGATGAATTCGTGAAAGCCTAAGCGACGAGCCTTCGTTCCGTCGGCAAAAAAGTCGTAATCCCATGCAAACACGAAATCGCCGAATGGCCAAGAGGATACATCTTTATAGGAATTCCGAGCAAGCCCATGTTTCTCAACCATTTTGTTCCAAAGCTGCTCCTTGTCCGCCATGACAACGTCCAGTGACATCTGCAGCGGAGGCGCTGTTTCCATGCCAAAGTATTGAGCGATCTTCGGCCATAACTCATTCCAGCGGAACAGATCGCCGTTCGTAATGTTGAATGCCTGATTCGCACAGCGCTCGTCGGTCGCCGCCCATACTGTTGCCTTTGCGAGGAGCCCCGCGTCTGTCATCTCCAAGAGGCTGTTGTAAGCTCCCGGCTTACCTGGAAAACGCAAAGGTATTCCAAGTTCCTTCGAAATTGAGGCGTAAATCGCGATGACCATTGCGAGGTTCATCGGATTTCCAAGCGAGAAGCCGCAGACTACAGAAGGACGGAGTGCTGACCAAGTCCAAGCCTTACCTTTTTGCCGTTGCTCTAAGAAGTCTTGCTGATCAATATTGAACTCGGGAGGCATGTGGTTAGCGTCTGTCTCACGAGCAGGAGTTTTGAACGGACCGAGATGTGCGCCGTATACCTTGTATCCCTGCATCAGACTGACATGTTTCAAGCCCGACGCGATTGGTTCGATCACTTCTACGATGTTCACTAACATGGCGAGATTGGGTGGAACAAGTTCGGCCCAAGTTGGACGATCTTGGTAAGCAGCATAAAAAATGTGTGTTACCTCAGTTAAATCGCTTAACTTCTCGTGAAGCTCGTCTATATTGAGTAGATCCGCAGCCACATATCGAACATGGTTGCTAGATTCTCCGCCGCGACGCGATACGCCGATCACGTCCCAATCTGGGAGCGTGATGAGGTGATCGATGAGGTTGCGACCGATAACACCATTTGCGCCTACGACCAAGGCGACTTTGCGTGTTGTTGTAGATTCAATATTCATAGTGTTTCGTCTCCTTCTGTACTATTTTTTGTACAATATTATTTTGTATGAACTAACCATACTTGGGAAGTACGCACTTTAAAGTGACATAAGCACTTTAAAGTAATTAAGGTATATTCAGACGAGAAATTACTCCTAACATGAATAACTCACCAGGCCCTAGCTGTACGATTATTTGAATATTTATCTAAAGGTGACCGCGGATTAAATCAACTTTTCCATGGAACACTAATTCGGGAAATTAAGTACCTGGAGGATTACATAGGATGAATATTCACGAAAATAAACTGCAGGACTTTTCTAGCAAGCGTCAAGTAAAAGATAAAGTCGCAATCATTACGGGGGCCGGATCGGGTATTGGGCGAGCTGCCGCATTACTTTTGGCTCGGAACGGGGCCAAAGTATGCCTCATCGATTTAAATAACAACCGCAGTGAGTCTTTGGAGCAGGAAATTAATCAATTAGGCGGCGAGTCGTTGTTCGTAGATACGGATGTATCGGACCCAGAGCGGGTACAGCACGCGATTCAATCTGCCGTTGATCGCTTTGGACAAGTGGACATTGTATTTGCGAATGCGGGGATCAACGGTATCCTCTCTCCTATTGAAGATTTGACAGCAGAAGCGTGGGACCATACGCTGACCACGAATTTAAAGGGTACGTTTCTAACCGTGAAATATACGATCCCGCATATGAAACATAACGGAGGAAGCATTATTATTACCAGCTCTATCAATGGCAACCGCACTTTTTCTGGGTTCGGTATGTCCGCTTACAGTACTTCCAAAGCAGGTCAAATGGCATTTGCCAAAATGGCCGCTTTAGAATTGGCTCGATATAAAATTCGTGTTAACGTCATCTGTCCGGGTGCCATTCAGACCAACATTGGAGAAAACACGAAAAAGACACCCCAAGTTGAGAAAATTAAGATACCGGTTAACTATCCCGAAGGCAGCCAGCCGCTTGAGCATGGACCAGGGCAGCCCGAGCAGGTAGCGGATTTGGTCTTATTTCTTGCATCGCAAGATTCCAGTCATATTTCAGGTACTGAAATATTTATTGACGGCGTGGAATCGTTGCTATAGTACAAGAGAGGTTAGAATTACCGGAAGCAGCGCTTTGCTCCCTATACTTCGATATTTATTTGTGAAACCAGCTGTTGTCACTGCAGATGAAAAACATTCACAGAAAGGATCGTTGAAAATTGCGGTATTCTAAGCTGCTCCTGATCTTCATTGTCGTTCTGCTTAGTTCGTGCAGCACTTCAAAACCACCTCCACCAGCAGAAACTTGCGAACAGAAAAAGGTCTCAAAAAACGCTAATCGAATTGTTATGGGGTGGAATGCCTTTGGTACCACGGAGAAATATATCGAGCAGAATAGTGTTTCCCCCAGCCTGAACGTGGTTTCACCTAGCTGGTTCAGATTGAATGCAGAACAATTACTTCAGTCAGAGGTTGATACGCGCTATATAAGTTGGGCACATGATTCGGGTAAACAAGTATGGCCATTGTTTGGTAATCGATTTGATTCAGAATTAACCAATTTTATTCTTAGTAACAAAAAGAAAAGCGAAAAATTGATCCATCTCCTCCGCGATATTTTAGTTAAAAATGATATTGACGGCATTAATGTTGATTTTGAAAATATTGACATCATTAATAAGCAAGATTATGTTGCCTTTATTCGCCAACTTCAAGAAACGCTTCACCCCCATGGTATCCTAGTTTCCGTCGATGTAAGTCGAGCGAACCCGGATCCCTTTTGGTCTGGCAGTTTTGACCGACGTGGTCTGGGCAAAGTGGCGGACTACATCATTATGATGGGATATGATGAGGATTTAGGAGGTGGCGGGAACATCGGTTCAGTCTCTTCGTTACCCTGGGTAGAGAAAGGGATCCAATTGTTATTACAAGAAGTTCCTGCTCGCAAAACCATTCTTGGTATTCCCTTCTATACAAGAGACTGGGTTACCGATCTCAAGACGAAGAAGACTTCCAGCAACGATTTAACTTTGATTGAGGTTGAGGAAATCATTGCTGAGAAGGGGTTACAAAAGAAATGGGATCCAAACACAAAACAAAATTATATAGAGTACACTGAAAATGATGAGAAACATCAAATTTGGGTTGAAGATGATAAATCTCTAAAACAACGGTTAGACCTTGTTAACAAATATAAATTAAAGGGTACAGCAGCTTGGTTTATAGGCCATGAGCCACCGGAAGTTTGGCAAGTATTTAGTTCATATTAAAAAAATACCTATATATAGCAAAGAAATAAGCCTAAGCCTTGGATAATTTCCCTTTAAGGCTTAGGTTTATTGTATAGAGTCCACAACGGGCAGGATACTTGATTGATTCCGCGAATAATCAAAGTAGAATATTTTTTCCAACTCATATTGCGAGGAGTGAGGTTCATGCAGAATAATCAAATCGAGATCGTTACTCTTGAGGAGAGGCATTTTGTCGGAGTTCCCGTGACTAATGTTTTTCAAAGGTTTGATCCGGAAAGCATTAAAGAAGCAAATCAAGTATTTCTTGCTAGAAAGAGCGAGATTAAAGGGGTTTTGAATCAGCACGAATATGTATGTCCTCATTTTGCGAACGATGTACTTTTCACATATATCTACTGTATGGAAGTAACAAGAATTGAGGATGTTCCGAAAGGCATGATCGGATTCAGTGTGCCAAGTCAACGTTATGCCAAGGTAAGATCAATAAATGAAGACCCGTATGCGTTAATTAAATCTTTCTTAGCAGAAAAAAGTTTGGATAATAATCCAAGATCGCTTGCACTTGAAGTATTCAGATTTGGGGAAGAACAACACTTTAATAACGCGGATATTTTTGTGCCGATACTTCGAGAAGAGGAATTTTAAATTAACCGGACAGTTGATGACCACCCCATTCATTTACATATCGTTGACATGCAAATTCTTGAGCGTCAGCCTTTTGACGTTGCTCATTTCCAAGCTACAGGGAAACTAAAGTTTACAGGACATGCGGCCCCTCCTGAACCTAACGAAAGAGGATTTAAAGATACGATTCGTGCTCCTGCCGGTTACGTTACCTCTTTTTATCCTTCTCGATTTCGATAATTATCTATTTAAGGAGGCGAGATTATGAAGGAAGGCTGGGAACGAACGGAACTGCCCACTTCTCTTGACCATAGGCAGATTAATGAAATAATCAAACCCGCTTTTCCGGGTAAACGAGTCATTGCCGCTGAACGATTAGGAACCGGATTCAGCAATTCTAACTACAAAATCCATCTGGAAGGAAGCGCCAAACCCTACGTCGTTCGTGTATTCAGGGGGAAAGGGGAGGTTGCAGACAAAGAGCTTGCCATCACACAACTTGTGCGGCAAACTGTGCCTGTCGCCGACTTCATATATGTCGATACGAGTCTTAGTACGTTTGATAAACCTTGGGCCGTGTTGGAGTGGAAAGAGGGATTCCTTTTGCGCGATGTGTTTAAAAACGGCACTGCGAAGGATATCGCCTCAGCCGCAGACTCCGTCGGCAGCATTCTTGCGAATATACACGGCTACACGTTTCCTGAGTCCGGTTTTTTCGGGAAGGATCTGGAGATCTCCCATCCTTACAGTATGTACGGTGAGCATTTTCTCTCATTCATCGAACAAAGTCTCTTCTATAACGAATGCGGCAAATGGCTGGGAGAGGAACTAACAAATGCGCTATGGTCTTTCTGCCAAACAAATAGCTCATTATTGTCGGAAAACAAAGAAACGCCTGTACTCGTTCATTCAGATTTCAACGGTTTAAATATACTGATGCAGCATGGTCCAACAGGCTGTTCGGTATCGGCTGTTCTCGATTGGGAGTTCGCATTTTCTTGGAGGCGGCATGCCGATATCGCCAACATGCTTCGGTATGAAGATGATGGTTCAATATTTGAAAAGCATTTTATTCAAGCTTATCAGGAGCAAGGAGTGGTTCTTGAGGATAACTGGCGACTCCTTTCCAAACTGGAAGATCTTGTTGCCTTGTGCGATATGCTGAACCATTCCACGATAGATACCCCCAATCGGGTGCGTGATCTTCAGCGTTTGATTGCAAGAACCGTAAGATGCTAGTGATGGTGATCCCCCTTCGGTGTTGAACTAATGGGCAGTATACTTACAACGCAGTTTGTGTATGTAATTATGGTGATATAATTCAGTAGAATGGGAGGGGAATATGATAAAAATACATATTATTGGCGGTGCGGGAAGTGGTAAATCATACATATCAGCATTATTAAGTCAAAAGCTTAATATCCCACATCACGATTTAGACGATATTTTTTGGGACAATCAAGCAGAAGTTTATGGAGTAAAGGCTCCAGAGGAACAGCGGGATCAAAAACTTAGAGGAATTGTCAGTCAAGATTCATGGATCATAGAGGGTGTATACAGATCATGGGTAGATCCAAGTTTTTCAGTTGCGGACAAGATTATTGTTCTCATGACCCCTTTGTCTGTTCAAGAAGAAAGAATATGGGCGAGGTATGAAGAACGTATTTCAGGAGTTGTCACAAGTAAAAAGCGGGAGACTCTCGAAGGTGTTCGGAACCTTTTAGAGTGGAATAAAGAATATAATCTTAAAAAACTTTCCCATTTTGTTGAAAATTATGAAAATAAAGAAAAAATAATTACTGTAAGTAGTAATTTGGACATTATTGAATTATTTGTAAACTAAACTAACGGGAAACTATAGCTCAATACACACGACGGCAGCTGGATAGATAATTGGCTGCCGTTTTTTCATGAACTGACGGGAGGGTAGGTCAAGATTAACCATCGTGAACCTTAAGTGTAAGAACCACCCAAGGATGAAGAATCCTGCATGATGGTTCTTTTTTTCTCTCCTCTCCCATGTCATTATCAATATGAGGCGATTAAGAAGATTCCATGATTTCTGGTTCGTTCGTGAACGTTCGGCCGCGATCCAAGCAAATGAATAATTATTGTCAATTGGTGGTGCAATGATGATTTCTCATAAACTAAAAATAATTGAACAAATGGCTGAAGGTGATGGATTATCTCAAGAGTTTGAGGAACTTTTGATTCAAGGAGTGTCTATCGATTCCAGAACAGTAAAGCCAGGTAATCTATTTATTCCAATTATAAGAAATTTAGACGGTCATGATTATGTTAAAGAAGCAATATCCAAAGGAGCAATGGCATCTTTTTGGCAAAAGGATCATCCAAACCCGCCTGTTTATTTGCCGCTAATCTTTGTAGATGATTGCTTGCAATCTTTGCAAAACTTAGCAACTAATTATCGAAAAGAACTATTAGTCAAAGTAATTGGTGTTACAGGTAGCAATGGAAAGACAACCACAAAAGAGATGCTCAATTCAGTCTTACAAACAAAATATCGAGTTCATAAGACCGCAGGAAATTTAAACAGTCAGGTGGGTGTTCCATTAACGATTTTGGGTATAGATAGGGATGCCGAAGTTGCGGTAATTGAGATGGGGATGAGTGAAAGAGGTCAAATTGATCAATTAACTCGAATTACCCAGCCAGATTTAGCTGTTATTACAATTATTGGTGTTTCCCACCTATCGAGCCTCGGTTCTAGAGAAGAAATAGCCGCAGCAAAATTAGAAATTGTGAATGGTTTACAGAATGGGGGGTGTCTTGTCTACAACGGTGATGAACCCTTGTTAGCAAAGGGACTCGAAAATATACAAAAAAACACCTCAATATTAACCATTAGTTTCGGTGAAGGGAAATTAAATGACATTAAATTTGAAAATGCAGTAACTAACTCCGACGGTTCCTATTTTTCTGTCGGTGATAGTAAATTTTCCATACTACTTCTCGGTGCACACAATATTACAAATGCACTTGCCACAATTGCAATTGCTTCAAAACTGAGCTTAAATTCAACAGAAATTAATGAAGGTTTTCGTTCTTTAAAAATGCCGGATATGAGAATGGAGAAGATTGATTCTCCTTTTGGATTTACAATAATCAATGATGCATGGAATGCTAGCCCAGTTTCTGTGATCGCAGCAATAAAAACTTTTCAAGAACTAACTGGTTATAGCAGAAAACATTTAGTAATAGGTGACATGCTCGAACTTGGTGATCAAGAAAAGGTGTTTCATCTAGAAATTGGCAGAGACCTTGATTCAGATAAAATTCATTATTTATATACAGTTGGTGCTCTAAGTAACCTTATTGCATTAGAAGCCGAAAAGCGATTTCCAATGGGCACTGTACAAACATTTTTGGATAAAATGGAGTTGGCTAAAGCATTAAAGAATAAGGTTAAGAAAAATGATGTGATCTTGCTAAAAGCATCAAGAGGAATACAACTCGACTCAATCCTGCCGATATTAATGCAGTAACTATTACGCTAACGAGAAACGATAGTTCAATACTGAAAGGGCTGCCGAGTGGTAGCCCTTTGATCAACTAACGGGCAGGATAATGGAGAGAGATATATAATTTGCTCTCAGGCTGACAGAAAAAGGAGACAGCTTAATGGCTAACCCTTTTTGTGTAAGAGTCTTCTTGGGACTTCAGGCTAATCTTTCGTTAATCAGTGCAAGTGTATTTCCTTCGCTGTCTTTGAAGAACACCATCCATGTCTCAATCTGTCCACTTTTTGCAACAAGATGAGGGGAATCTAAAAACAATACACCTTTTTCTATTAACTTATCGTAAGTCTCTTCAATTTGCTCGGTTTGAAAATATATAACCGAACCGACTTGAGCGAATTCCTTTTTTTCCGGGATAGAAAGCATCAGTCGAATACCATTGCAATCGAAAAAAGCCATTGTCTCAGTTTGAAATAAAAACTTCATTCCGAGGGTGTCTTGGTAAAAAAGAATAGCTGTTTCTAGGTGTTTTACTGGCAACCCTATTTGCTGTATTTGATTTATGGTCATGATTTTCACTCCCCATGTAAGTTATAACTCAATCCTACCGTGAAGAAAAAATTATGTCTTTGCCAATATCACTTTTTTTCGATACTGCGAAGGAGATACCCCCACATGTTTTCGAAACATTTTGGTCAACGAAACGGGATTCTCGTAGCCAATTTCGAGCGCAATCTCAGTTATGTTCCATTCCGGACGACTTAGAAGCTGTAGGGCCTTTTCGATTCGCAGTTCCGTAATATGCTGGAAAGGTGTTTTCCGGTAGAGGCTTGCGTAATTTCTTAGTAAGTGGTTGGGAGAGAGGCATGCGCTCCGTGCTATTTCGTTGAGTGTGATTGGTTTATTATAGTAAGCTCTTACGTAGTCATGAGCAAAGGAAATCCGTCTATATAATTCTTCTCTAGTCGACTTACGGAGTGCATGGAGATTTTCAATTTCTTTGTACGTATTTAAATGTTCTATTAAAAGGGTTTGCATTATTGAGATATATTTTTCTTCCATCCAGAGCTCGTCGTGTTTAAGGACGGGTATTTGATTTTTAAATGATTCAAGCTGCTCGCTAAGAATAGGGCTGATACAATAGGTCTTCTCGAAAAAGTTCACAGTATCGCGCTCTCGGTATGGATCGGTTAGGAGATCGTTGGTCGATGTAATCAGCGTACGAAGCACTTCGCCGGCCAATTCCTCCCGGAAGAATAAGCAAAAAGACTCTACGTCTTTCTCTTGATCAATAAGCAAGTCGTAAAAGCCGGGATTTAGTAATAAATATCGGTTTTCCTCAACGGCGAAATGCCCTCGGTTGGTCCGGTAATGGACCTTACCTGAACGAAAAGTTTTTATAGAAAGCTGGCCGATACCTTGCCAATAGAATTGATTACTAGAGGCATGTAAAACAAAATTTTTATCGTGTATAATCGAAGATTCAACTCCATAATGCCCTTTATACAGGCGGATATTACCATGCTTTTCTCAATATTAACCTAATGGCTATAACTGGGACAAGTGATACATTACATCTCATTAGCATTTAACTAACGAGACACGATAGTTGAATAAAGAAACCGCGGCAACTGGTCAGAACGATCGGCTACCGTTTTCTAACGGGTAGGATAGTTGAAAAGATACCCTTTCAGTTATTAATATGACACAAGGTGACATATTAAAGGTCTATAATGGGTGGTAGATCAACGAAAGGAGTAACAAATCATGAAACGAAAAATAATTTTAGATTTAGCAGTTACTTTAGATGGTTTTATTGAAGGGAAAAATGGAGAAGTTGATTGGTGCATTATGGATCCTGAGATGGGGTTTATTAATTTCTTAAAACAAATTGATATTATTTTATATGGAAGAAAAAGCTACGATTTATGGGGGGGATTTACTCCAGAAATTGAAGATACTGAAACTGAAAAAGAAATGTGGGGATTAATTCATAGTAAAGAAAAATATGTGTTTTCTAGAACGCAAAAAGAGACGGATAATAAAGCAATATTCATAAACGATAATATTCTTGAAGAAGTAATAAAATTAAAGAATAAGCCTGGTAAAGACATCTGGCTATATGGTGGAGCAAGTCTTATTACAACTTTTATCAATTTAGGGCTTGTTGATGAATTTAGATTATCTGTTCACCCTGTTATTTTGGGAGAAGGAAAACCGTTGTTTATTGATATTAAACAGAGGTTGAATTTAAAAATGGTTAATACAAGAACATTCTCCTCTGGCGTTGTGCAACTAATCTATCATTTGAATGGGAAATAATATTGCACATTCCAAAAATAAAATATCATCAGGAAATACTGGACAGTAATTGTCACTTCTTTAACTTACGGGACACGATAGCGGAGGAGCTTGCAGTGATGCGGCTCCTCTTTTCTTATTGAAGTAACGGGCAGAATACTATGGAACTAGGATTCCTTTCATATTCGGAAACTGATATAATGGTAAGAACGTATATTCCCACGATGTATCTCTAAATTGCTGTAAAGTGAGGGAAACGAATGCTTCAATGGTACGGAGTAAATGACATAAAAGATGAATTAAGCCTGTTTGTGGCAGAAAAAGAATCGGTTGATTACGCTAACGGGACACTATAGTTGAACGAAAAAAAGGAGCAGTTTGCCGCGGCAGCTGCGACATCTTGCTGCTGCCTTGTTTGAACGATAAAACGTCATCTAATGTCATTTGTCCGTGCCTGGATGGAACGGGCGTTTTCTTTGTTTCTAAACCCTTCTTGAGGAGTTGGGTTTAGAAATCCTGTTTGAGATGAAGGGAGAGGTCTGATGAATCGGAAACTCAAAAAGAGTATGACGGAATCTTGAAAGCAGGCAACCCATCTATACATTTATTATGAAGGGTAAGATTACCACAAATGACTATAGGCGCTATAAACTGACTAGAAACGAATAGATTGCAAGACACAAGGAACATTTTTGGCAATCAGGTATCATTGTTAAGACGATCAGGGGAAACGAGCCGTAAAAGTCATGCCGTTCATGTGGGTAAAATAATTATCATTAAAGGGACGAAGGGAACATGGACAACATGAGAAAACCACCTTCTACAATATTCAATTCGCTCCGATTTAAGCTGATCACGGGACTCATGCTTATTATGCTGCCGATTGTTCTCTTCCTGATTTATACAAACTTCTATTCGATCCAGGTTGTTCGCAACCAGGTCGCGCAATCTAACAGCAACATGATCAGCCTCTATACGGGGTTGATCGACAAGTCGTTAGCCGACATTGACAACTATTTGCTGAAGTATGCCTCGGAGGTAACAGGACTGCACGTTCTCGACCGGTCTCCTGAGATCGATATCGATTTGTATAAACTGGAACGCATTTGGCAATTCAAACAACTGGTGAATAATGTGACTTACTACGAGGGTCTCGACTATTTTTTCATATATTCGCCCATTAACAACGATTTGGTATTTGCTCCCAAGCAGACAGGCTCGGCTGACGCCGACAATCAACCTATAAAGGATGCCATCGTCTCACTTATTGATGACGGGCAATCGGCAGAGAGTTTTCAGACCGGGAGATGGTCCGTATTTCGCGTTAATAAAAAGGATTATTTGTTATATATCATAAAGGTTGGTGGTTTATATATCGGGGCTGGCGTAAATACGCAGGATGTGACGGGGCCGCTCAATCTTTTGGATCTCGGCGCCGATGGGAGAGCGCTGCTGGTCGATGGCAACCACAAGCCGCTAAAGGACGAATCATTTTTTAGAGAACAGGGAATCGATCTTTCCTATACGCCTAAGTCGTACCGTTTAAGCGGTTTCGATGAAGGGTATCTGGTGATCGGAGAGCATTCCGGCAAAGGGGATTTCGGACTGGTCGCTGTGGTCCCCGATCAAAGCATTCTCCAGAAGCTGCCTTATTTGCAGAGGATTATTTCACTAATTGCGGCAGGGACCGTCTTGATCTTACTGCTTGCCTTCTATTTCATGAGGAGAGTCGTACTCCGTCCGATTAACCGAATCGTACTGGCCATGCGAAGGATCAAAGAGGGTCACTTGGAGATGCGAATAGCGAAGAAACCGACCTCTAACGAATTCGAACTGATGAACGAGATGTTCAACAGCATGGTGACCGACATTCAGAAGCTGAAAATCGATGTCTATGAGGAGCAATTGATCAATCAGAAAGCGGAGCTGAAGCATTTGCAGCTACAAGTCAACCCGCACTTCTTTTTGAACAGTCTGAATGTCGTTTATTATTTGGCCCAGGAGAGGAAATACGGATTGATTCAAGAGCTTTCCCTCTCATTAATCAGATATTTCCGCTTCATGTTTCGCAGCCATACGGATCATGTTCTAGTTCGGGACGAGCTGGGTCATACGAAAAATTATTTGAACATCCAGAAGATCCGGTTTCCGGGAAGCTTGACGTACGCCATCACCGTCCCGGATGACCTGCTCGATTGTTGTATTCCCCCGCTGATCATTCAAAGCTTTGCAGAAAACACGATCAAGCATGCGATCAACACGGACGAGCCTACCCATATCGAGATTTCAATCGAACGGGATAGCCGGAATGATGAGGAACGGCTTCATATCCGCATTCGCGATACGGGCATGGGTTATGAGGACGAGATGCTCGAGAAGCTGAGACAAGAGATCAAGCTGACGACTGAAGAAGGTGAGCATATTGGGATTTGGAATGCCCGGCAAAGACTGCGGCTGTTGTACGGGGGTCAGGCGATCATCGGGTTTTCAAACGATAACGGCGCCGTTGTCGATATTTTTTTGCCGATCATGAAAGGATAGGGGCGAGAGTATGTACCGGTTATTGATCGTGGACGACGAAGAATTTACCGCGAACGGCATTAAGGCAAGCGTGAACTGGTCAAAATTCGGCATCATTCACGTATCTGTAGCGAACAATGCACGTCAAGCGAAGGAAAAGTTTAGTGAACATCCGTTCGACATGATGATATGCGATATCGAGATGCCGCAAGGAAGTGGACTCGAACTCTATGAGTGGGTACGGGAAGAGCATCCTTGGACGGAGTGCGTCTTTCTGACTTGCCATGCCGACTTTCAATACGCGAAAAAAGCGATCCAGCTAAGGAGCTTCGAGTATTTGCTCAAGCCTGCGCCACCCGAAGAGCTGGAGCAAGTCATGACGGAGATGATCAAGAAAATAAGCATAGACCGGAAATCGTCATCGCTCGTCATCGAGCGGTTCTGGCAGGATGTGCTGCAGCAGGTCATTTTATCCCGGCCGGACAAAATCATGGAGGCTATCGGGAAGCACAATATACCGTATACGAGCAGGATGAAGTTTTTACCCATTTTGATCGGCATTCAACACTGGAAAAAAGAACTGAGCGCTCGCGATGCCCAAAATATGGAGTACGCGCTAACGAACGCCTTGGAGGAATTGGTCATCCATCAAGTTGCAGCGGTTCACATCGTTCGCGTCAAGGCCAATCAATTATTGGCGGTGTTTTCTTCGGAACATGCGATAGAGGCGAGCGGAGAGAAGTTCCGCAAAGAGCTCATAAAACGCTGCGGTTTGTTCATCGAGACGTGTAACCGATATTTTTATTGCCATTTGTCCTGCTATATCGGGCAACCGTCGGAGATACACGGCGTGCGCGATATGGTTGAAAATTTGGTAGCGCTTAGAAAGAATCAAGTGAACGCTATCGACCGGGTCGTGCTTATCGACGAGAAAATGGCAAATGAAACACCTTTCCCCATGCCTCCGATGAGAATATGGTCCGAGCTGATCAAGCAGGGGGACAAGAAGAAGGTGATGGCTGAGTCGCAAGATTTTCTGGAGTCGCTTAAGCGGATCGAAGGGCTGAACTCGAAAAGCCTGCAGCAGTTTTATTTAAGCTTCCTGCAGATGGTTCTGCATACACTTCAGCAGAAAGGGTTGTATACGGACGATATTTTAGCGGATCAATTCGCGCCGGAACGTATTTCGTCTGCCGCCGAGAGCGTCAAGAATCTGCAAGACTGGGTAACGGACGTCCTTGAATTTGCAATGACTTCCATCGAAGCGCTTGGTTCGAACGAGACAGTGGTGGAAAAGATCAAGCGGTATATATCGGCGAATATCGATCAGGAGATGTCCAGACAGTACATTGCCGACTACATTGGGCTCAGTCCCGACCACATTGTCAAGCTTTTCAAAAAGGAAACAGGTCTCTCGATATCGGAGTATATTCTGAAAGAAAGGATTGATCTTGCGAAAGAACTACTAGCCAAATCGGAAACTTCGATAAGCAACGTCGCTTTGGCGGTAGGATTCGCTAGTTTCTCTTATTTCTCCACCCTCTTCAAGAAGGAAGTCTTGATGACGCCTCAAGAATATCGGAAAAGATTCTCTTCCAGATTGTAAACGAAATATGTACATCAAAGACGCCAACTGGCGTTTTTCTCTTATGTGGACGGAATCTCGAAAGCAAGAGAACGGATTCTTGAAAGCGGGTAAACGGGAACTTCAATAAAATAATAATAGCAAGTGGCAAGAACAATCAAAATAGGGGGTTCTTACATGAAGAAAAGTATGAAGAGCGCTGCAATGCTTCTGATTTCCGTGCTGGCAGCGTCTACTCTGGTCACGGCCTGCAGCTCGGGCTCGAGCAACCAACCGAATACGAGCGGAGCTCCTGGACTGTCGGACAGCGCGAAGCCGGATCTGGAGCCCGTTGAACTGACGATGGTGTTTCCGGTTAACACTGAGCAGAAAGACTTGAAAGCCGTAGAAGAAGAAATCAACAAGATTACGCAGAAAAAAATCAATGCGACCGTGAAGCTCGTTCAGATCACGAAAGGTGCCTGGGCGCAGCAAACCACACTGATGCTGTCTGGCAACGAGAAAATGGACCTCATCGTAAGCGGCCGAGGCACGTACGAGCAGCAAGTGGCCAAGGGCAATTATCTTGCGCTAGACGACTACATTGCCAAATACGGTCAAGGTGCCCAAAAAGCGCTAGACGATCTGGATCCGGCTTACCTAAAAGCATCCAGGATCGACGGGAAAACTTACGGGATAACGTCTATCCGGGACCTGGCGAGCGACTTCGGCATCTCGATGCGCAAGGATCTTGTGGACAAGTACAAAATCGATACGAATGCGATCAGATCGGTGGACGATCTTGACACCGTATTCAAGGTGATCAAGGAGAATGAGCCTGATGTGACTCCGGTGATCAAGTTTTCCAACTCGATTCTCGGTAGCCCTTTCTCCGCTGGCATGATGGATCCTTTGGGAGACGGCTTCGGTGTGCTGCAGGCACACAATGACGGGATGAAGGTAGTCAATTGGATTGAAACTCCGGAATATGCCAAGCTGCTGGATACAACAAGAAGATGGTATTTGGCCGGATATGTTGCTAAAGATGCAGCAACCAGTACGGAAATTTGGCAAAATTTGATGAAGGCGGGAAAAGCCTTCTCGACGTTCCACCATATGAGCCCATTTAGCGAAGCGGCAAATTCCTTAACTGTAGGACAAGATTTGATCGAGGTGCGCCTGTTACCGGCCGCTTCAGGCACTACCAGCGTCATCACCTATATGTGGAGCATTCCCAGAAACGCGCAGAACCCGGAAAGGTCAATGATGCTGCTTGATTTGATGTATACAGACAAAGATTTTATCAATTTGCTCGACTGGGGAATCGAAGGGCAGCATTACGTAAAAAAATCGGATAATGTCATCGATTTCCCGGAGGGCGTCAACGCTTCGAACAGCGGCTATTACCCTTACGAAAACTGGCTATTCGGAAATATGTTCCTTTCTTATGTGTTCAACGGCGAAGATCCGGACCGTAACCAGAAGCTGGAGGAATTCATTAAGAATTCGAAAAAATCGAAAGCGATGGGCTTCATTTATAATCCGGAGTCTGTTAAGACGGAAATCGCGGCTCTTACGAATGTGGTGAACCAGTACGCTCTCGCTTTGGAGACCGGTACGGTGGATCCCGCTAAGGTATTGCCCGAGTATATCAAGCAAATGAAAGCGGCGGGCATCGACAAGGTCATTGCCGAGAAGCAAAAGCAGCTTGATGCTTGGGCAGCGGCCAATAAATAATCCGACGGATCCTCCTGTAAAAGACGGAATGTCTTGAACAGGGGGATTTTTTACGCCATCGCGAATGCAGTCAAGCCGATGTCGGAAACTCAAAAATATGATGTCGGGATCATGGAAGTAGGGGCGGACAAATTGCTATAAGATGAAAACATGCACTAAACAATGACAGCAAAAGGTGGTTGTAACGTATGAAAGCAAGCAAAATGTCGGTGTTGCGGCTTGAGATGAGGAAGGCAAAAAAATACCGGATGCTCGTGCTCATGACGCTGCCGGGGCTACTCTACTTTCTCGTCAACAATTATTTGCCGATGTTCGGCATCGTCATCGCGTTCAAAGACGTCAATTTTGCGACGGGTATATGGGGGAGCGAGTGGGTCGGCTTCAAGAACTTCGAGTATTTGTTCAAGACGAAGGATGCATACATCATCACCCGCAACACGTTATTGTATAATCTCTCCTTCATTGTCTTGAATACGGCAATCGCGATTTCGCTTGCGATCCTGCTGAATGAAATCCGCAAGCGCATTTTATCGAGAACGTACCAAACATTGATCCTGCTTCCGCACTTGATCTCCATGGTGATCGTTGGTTACCTCGTGCTCGGTTTCCTGGACGTCGAAAAAGGCTTCATGAACAAAACCCTGCTCCCCTTTTTCGGCCTAGAGCCTATCTCTTGGTATAGCGAAACGAAATACTGGCCGTGGATCCTGACAATCGTACACGCCTGGAAAGGCGTAGGACAACTTTGCATCATCTACTTGGCTTCGATTATCGGCATCGATCAAGAGTACTATGAGGCGGCTAAAATAGACGGCGCGAACCGGTGGCAGCAAATCCAAATGATTACGATTCCGCTCATTGCGCCGGTTATTACGATTATGACACTGCTTGCGATCGGGCGCATTTTCTATTCCGACTTCGGCTTGTTCTTCCAAGTGCCGCTTAACACGGGCGTCTTAATGCCGGTCACGAACACGATCGATACATATGTGTACCGCGCGCTGGTCAATATGGGCGATATCGGGATGTCGTCGGCCGCAGGCTTGTATCAAGCGCTCGTCGGATTTGTTCTGGTGCTGGCTTCCAATGCGGTCGTGAGAAAATTCAACAAAGACAATGCACTGTTCTAGAAAGGGGCGTTCCCATGCCATCATCCGGTAAAGTTTATCAATGGACGATCAACATCGTCATGCTAGCATTTACATTTTTCTGCATCATGCCATTCTGGTTGCTGCTCTCCGCTTCTCTTACGGACGACATGGAAATCATTCGCCATGGATATGCTTTCTTCCCGAAAGCCGTCAGTTTTGCGGCATACGAATATTTATGGACGAACTCAGCTAATATACTGCGCGCTTATGGAATTACGATTCTCGTGACAGTGGTCGGAACGGCTGTAGGATTGACTCTAACGGCGTTGCTTGCCTATCCGCTGTCACGGACCGAGATGCCATTTCGCAATATACTGTCCTTCTACGTATTTTTCACGATGCTGTTTAACGGAGGCCTTGTGCCGACCTACCTGCTATACACCAATTATTTCAATTTTAAAAATACGATGCTGGCGCTGATCATACCGAGCCTGTTGATGAACGGTTTTTTCGTCATCCTGATGCGAACGTTCTTTGCAACCTCGATTCCGAAGCCGATTATCGAATCGGCCTACATCGACGGGGCGAAGGAATGGAAAATTTTCGCGAAAATCGTATTGCCGTTATCGACGCCAGTTTTGGCTACGGTCGGGTTGTTTTATACGATTATGTACTGGAACGATTGGTTTAACGGATTGATTTACATTACCGATAGCCGGTACTTCAGCCTTCAAAACATGCTCAACCGGATTTTACTCGATGCGCAATTTTTGCAGTCATCGACGGAGGTCGTCGCGACAAGTGATCTTCCGCTCACCTCCATGCGCATGGCCATAGCCGCGATCGGGGTCGTTCCGTTGCTGGTCGCATACCCATTCTTTCAGAAGTATTTTGTGAAAGGCCTGACGGTTGGCGCCGTCAAAGGTTGAAACTATTATTTTGGAGGTGTTTACAGATGACCGGCACGAGAACGATCTTATGCTTCGGAGATTCAAATACATGGGGAGCCGATCCGCAGAATCGAGGAGTTCGGTATCCGGCGGATGTTCGGTGGACGGGCGTACTGCGTAAGGAACTGGGAGACGGCTACGACATTGTCGAGGAAGGCTTGCCCGGGAGGACGACAGTGTGGGCGGATCCGATCGATGGAATCATGAGCGGAAAAGAGTACTTGCCGACCTGCCTGCTGTCTCACAGGCCACTTGATCTTGTCGTGATCATGCTCGGAACGAATGATTTGAAAGAGCGGTTTTCCGTCTCGGCGCTAGATATCGCGATGAGCGCCCTGTCGCTTGCCGGACTCGTAAAAACGACTTTTTCAAGGCCGGGGATTACGATAGTCCCTCAGGTTCTGATTCTAGTTCCGCCGCCAATCAAGGAAACTGGATTATTCGCAGGCATGTTCAAGGGCGGGGAAGAGAAGTCCAAACAATTGGGCGAGGCATTCGCAATGCTTAGTCCGTATACCGACGCGTCTATCATGGATGCTTCGACCGTGATCGTTTCCAGTGAGGCAGACGGCATTCATTTCGAAGCGGAACAACACCTGAAGCTCGGAAGTGCCGTTGCGGAAAAAATAAAAAGTATGTTGGTGGAGGCATAACAATGAACATTCCTTTGTGGCAAGACCAACCTGCATTGCAGGGATTCAACGAAGGTTGTCCCAGCGTAACACCGTACTTGCTGGAAGGGGAAGGGCCGTTTCCTGCCGTCATCGTTTGTCCTGGCGGAGGCTATACGCATCGGGCTGTTCATGAAGGCGAGCCTGTCGCCAAGTGGTTGAACGCGATCGGCATTTCGGCTTTTGTCCTTCATTATAGGGTTACTCCGGCACAATATCCGAGCCAGCTTCATGATGCTCAGCGGGCCATACGAACGATCAGGCATAGAGGGACGGAATGGAATATTGATCCCGAGCGAATCGGTATGCTGGGATTTTCAGCCGGAGGCCATCTTGCTTCGATGGCAGGTACGAGCTTTGACAACGGCAATCCGCAAGCCAATGATCCGATCGAACGATACAGCAGCCGTCCCGATGTGCTCGTGCTCTGTTATCCTCTCATTACGATGGGCGAATTTACGAATGCATCGTGCAAGTCGGTATTGATGGGGGAACGGCAGAACGATAGTGCTCTGATCGAGCTGTTATCAAGTGAAAAGCAAGTAACGGAGGAAACACCGCCGATTTTTATGTGGATCACGGCAGACGATCCGGTCGTTCAGGCTGAGAATTGTTTAATGTTCGCAGCAGCGCTCAGGAAGTTTAGGGTTTCTTTCGAAATGCATCTTTTTGAAAGTGGTCCTCATGGACTCGGACTGGCCAGTGGCGATCGGGAAGCGCAAGCATGGACAAAGCTGTGCGAGGCATGGTTTAAATCCAGGAATTTCCTCCTTGTAGAACGAGTGATTGACGAGTATACAACAGTAGGCCAGTTGCTGGCCAATGATTACAGCAGACCCGTATTGGAGCGGTATCTTCCGGATCTTTTGGCATCGCCGAAGATCGACTATATCAAAGCGTTTTCGTTGAAGTCGCTGTTCAATTTATCCGATCCGATGTTTACGGACGAGAAACTGGCAGACATCTTAAAAGACTTGAAATCAGGCGCAAAAAAATAACAACGAAGTGCATAGGCATGCAACGCGTAATTCCTTTTTCAAGGGCAAGACACTCTGCAAAATATATATTTGAAATAAGGGGGGGACGATATTGACCGGCGCCGCTGCTAATGTTTGGCAACTTGGTCATTGGGATTTGTTCGTACGCATGGGCCTCGCCGCAGTTTTGGGCGGATTGATCGGCATCGAGCGGGAGTGGAACAACCATGCGGCAGGGTTCCGCACCCATATTCTCGTCTGTCTCGGTTCGACCACCATTATGCTACTTTCGATTTACGGATTCTCCGACTTTGTTGCCGAATCCAACGTCCGGCTCGACCCTGCCCGTCTGGCCGCTCAGGTGATCAGCGGGATCGGATTTTTGGGTGCGGGTGCGATTCTGCGTAACGGGTCTGTCATCAAAGGGCTCACGACCGCGGCTTCGATTTGGGTTGTGGCGGCAATCGGCCTTTGCGTCGGAGCGGGGTTTTTGTTTGTCGCATTTCTGTGTACGTTTTTCGTCATTATCAGTCTATACGTGCTGAACAAGTGGGAGAAACATTTGATGCGCTACCGCACAAAGCACGAGGTCAAGTGTACGATTATCGATATGCCAGGCGTTTTTGGGAAGGTTGCTTCCAAATTCGGCGAACAAGGGATCCAAATCTCCAACGTCAAAATGATGCCGGATGAACACGCGTCACCTGAGGCCGGGGGTATGCCTACGATGCAACTCTGCTTCACGGTCAAAAATCATCAAGAAGAAAATATCGTCCAAGCGCTGGAAGAAATTACGGCGCTGGACATGGTGCTGTGGACGGAATCCAGTTATTTACCTGCTTTGAAACCGGCTATTCCGGTAACCGAAAAAAATTCGATGAATCTATGAATCGAAAGAATTAAAAATAGATACAGCCGAGTAAGATTGATTGCTATGGGGATACTCTTTTCGAAAATAAGATCAAAAGGAGCCGTTGTTTATGAGAACCAGAGAAAATTTTGATAGAAACTGGATGTTTCATGTCGGTGAGGTAGGGAAAATTGTCAAGACGGTAAAAAAAGCCGGCATGATCGCCGGACTGACGAATGCGCTGGGTGAGGAAAGACATGAGCCCTTTGCAATCGGCGAAGCTGGACGTGTCTCCCAGAATGTCGCTCGAGAATTATTGGGCGATCCAAACTTCGAGCTTACCCAAATTTATGGCTCGGACACGCCAAAGGATAAGATTACAGGCTGGGTGGGTGTTAATCTGCCGCATGATTGGAGGTTGGAACAGCCGTACAACTCGGAACGCGGGGGTGCGTTTCAAGGTTATCTGCCCAATGGAGTGGGTTATTACCGCAAGGTATTTCAAATTCCGCAGGAGGATGAAGGCAAGAAGATCATCATCGAATTTGACGGTGTAATGCGGAACAGCTCGGTTTGGGTGAACGGATGCTTCGTCGGCGACCATCTCAGCGGTTATACCAGCTTTTATTATGACATCACGGACCTGCTGAAATATGGGGATGAGGAAGGGGATAATGTCATCCTGGTCCGAACGGATACGACAGGCGGAGACGAAGGCTGGTGGTACGAAGGCGGAGGCATCTACCGCCATGTCTGGTTAACCAAATATGATTATCTGCATGTGGATCGCTGGGGAACCTTCGTCAGAACCGAGCAAATTGACAATGAAATGACCGCGGTTACGGTCGAAACAACGGTAAGCAACGAATATCCGCAGAAGATGAAGTACGGCATCCGAACGAGTATTCTGAATCCGGCCGGGGAACTCGTTGCCATCACGGAAACCGACTGCGATACGCCGGGAATCGACAAGCAAACGGTTCTTCAAACGGTTCAAGTGGCGAAGCCACTGCTCTGGTCGCAGGATACGCCGCATCTGTATGAGGCCGTAACGGAACTGCTTCATGAAGGTCAAATTGTCGACACGTATCGGACCGTTTACGGCATCCGAACGGTGGAATACCTTCAGGATGGATTATATCTTAATGGTAAGTACGTACAAGTGAAAGGCACCTGCAACCACCAGGATTTCGCCGGTGTGGGCATCGCGCTGCCGGACCGTGTGCATGAATATAAAGTCAAACGCCTGCTGGAAATGGGCTGTAACGCTTACCGATGTGCCCATCATCCGCCGGCCCCGGAACTGCTCGATGCTTGCGACAGACTCGGGATGCTGGTATTGAACGAGAACCGGATCACGGAGAGTACGGAGATCAAGCTCGATGATCTGAAATCCATGCTGTACCGTGACCGCAACCATCCAAGTATCTTTATGTGGAGTCTCGGTAATGAAGAGAAGATCAGCGGCAGTTACCAAGCCAATCGGATGCTGAAGCGCACTAAGGATTTGGCGAAACGAATCGATCCTACCCGTCCTGTTACCGCGGCCAATCTAAGTCAGATAGGAATGGACATCGAGGTTAATGGCGTTAATTACGGCGAGTCCATAAAAATAGGTCAATCGATCGGTGAATGGATTCAATCCCATCCCGAAGCCAAAGTGCTGAATACGGAGAATGTCTCCTTTTTCTCGGCAAGAGGCGTCTATGCGGATGATCCAGAGGGCGGGCGGTGCTCCAGCTACGGCTCGAGATATACGATGTTAGGTAAGGAACTGGATGTAGGCAATCTGGGCGGAGCGGGCGGCACGTCAACGCCTGAACGAAGCTGGCGTTATTTCTTAAATAACCGTTTTTCGGGCGGCTTGTTCGTATGGACGGGTTTCGATTATCGCGGGGAGACGACGCCGTTCCAGTGGCCGTCTGTGCTATCGCATTTCGGCATCCTGGATTATTGCGGATTTGCCAAGGACTCTTACTATTTCTATCAATCGATCTGGAAGGACGAGCCTATCGTTCATCTCATGCCGCACTGGAACTGGCCGGATCGGCTGGGACAGCAGGTGGAGGTCCGCGTGTATACCAACTGCAATGAAGTGGAGCTGATGCTGAACGGCCAAAGCTTGGGCAAGAAGCAAGCGGATGCTGAAGCGGGCGAGCACACATTATTGTGGCAGGTAGCCTATGAACCTGGTCTGCTCGAAGCCTTCGCTTATCGGGATGGTAAGGTGGCCGCAACAGAGCGGAAAGAGACCACAACGGAAGCATACACTGTTCACTTGGAGGCGAACCGGTCGGAACTCCTTGCTGACGGCCAGGACGTGTCCATGGTCACGGTTTCGGTGAGAGATCAATCGGGAAGGGTAGTGCCGGTCGCCAATAATCGGATCCAGTTCCATATTACGGGTGAAGGTAAGTTGCTTGGTCTTGGGAACGGAGATCCGGGATGTCATGAGTCGGATCGAGGTGATGCGAGAAGCGTGTTCAATGGCTACGCCTTGGCATTGATTCAGTCACTGGATGAGGCAGGAGAGATACGCATTGAGGCGTCTTCGGAAGGGTTAGTACCGGCCGTATTGACCCTTCAATCCCGGAAAGACCTAACGAATTGAACGATCAGTGATTATTAAAAAAGCCTTCCCCCTCTGTTCATAAGCCATATCGAGAAGAGGGGGGGATTTTTATGGTGATGAGATTTTGAATAATAAATATTTCGCTAAAGAGGTGCAGCTATGTCAACAAGCCAATTTGCCACATATCCCGCCAATCGGGTCATTCCCTTCGAAGGCGTGCATAATTTCCGAGATATGGGAGGCTATCGAACGTCTGATGGCCGCAAAGTAAAATACGGCCTTTTCTTTCGTTCCGATCACTTGACCGGTTTAACGGAGCAGGATTTAACCTTCTTGCAAACGTTGAATATCAAAACGGTTTTCGATTACCGCGGCGATCTTGAGTCGCGCATAATGCCGGATCCGGTTCTCCCTAATGCAAAAAATATACGGATACCGGCGAACACTGAGGATCAGCATGAGCAAATGAATTTGCCGGCCGCTCCTGAAGGGGAGGAACAGCAAGGCCATCTTCTGAAAGAATTGGTTAAAAAAGCCTTCTTCAAAAGTTTCTGCGCGGAAACCCACATGACGGAATTGTATACGAAACTTCCGATTAACAATCCTTCGTTCAAACGTTTGATGGAAACGATCCAGGATCCGGATCAATTGGGGCTACTGCATCATTGTACGTCGGGCAAAGACCGAACCGGGGTCGGAGCCGCTCTCATCTTGCTTGCGCTGGGTGTCTCCGAACAAACGGTCATGGAAGACTATCTCTTAAGCAATGAGACGATGAAATCGTTCAACAGGAATCTTCTGAAACGGTTGGCTGAACATGCGGACGAAGCAGTTTTGCAAAATTTGAACCAATTGCTCACGGTTAACGAAGCGTTTTTGTCAGCCGCTTTCGGATCGATCAAGAAGACATATGGCAATGTTGACACTTATTTTTCTGAAGAATTCGGCTTAACCAATCAAAGACGGGAAGCCTTGCAAAGCATGTTTTTGGAGTAGAGGGAAAAGCGTGGTAAAACGCATCCACTGGATGATCACAAAGCTCTTCTCGTCATTAGTAAAACAGGTAATGTGCTATTCGTGCTACACTTGTGACAGAACTACGGAACAACAAACTACCGCACGTTGCATGGAGGGAGTAAGTAATTGAAGAAAAGAACGAAGAAATGGCTCGCCGCCGCGGGAATCGTCGTCGCCTTGCTGGTGAGCGTCGATGTCGGGGGGAGCTTTTACTTTTATCATCTGGCGATTGAACGGTCGCCGAAAGATTTCTTGTATAGCAGCCCCGATTTGGGAGCGAGGCCTGCCGCAGCCGGCTTTAACGTGGACGGCAAAGCGTGGATCGACTCGCATCCATACGAAGAGATGGAGCTGATATCAGACGACGGATTGAAGCTTCGCGGCTACTACTGGCATGCGCCTGCGCCGACGAAGAAAACGGTCATCATCGCCCATGGATACGCCGGAAAAGCCAAAGATATGGGCATTTATGCCGCCTTTTACCACGATAAGCTCGGCTATAACGTGCTCATGCCGGACGACCGCGGACACGGCGAGAGCGAAGGCGATTATACCGGGTTCGGATGGCTGGACCGCAAAGATTACGTGAAGTGGATCGACCTGATGATCGGCAAAGCCGGTGCCGATGCCGAAATCGTCCTGCATGGCGTGTCGATGGGCGGCGCCACAGTGCTGATGACGAGCGGAGAACGGCTGCCCGCAAATGTCAAGGCGGTCGTTGCCGACTGTGGTTACACGTCGGTCAAAGACGAATTAAGCTACCAGCTCAAGCGCTTGTACCATCTGCCGAGCTTCCCGATCGTGCAGAGCACGAGCCTGCTGACGAAAATCCGTGCCGGTTACGGCTTCGGGGAAGCGTCGGCGCTAGAGCAGGTACGGCGAACGAAGCTGCCCGTGCTGTTCATTCACGGAGATGCCGACACGTTCGTGCCGTTCGAGATGGCCGGCGAGCTGTACGATGCCGCAGGCGGCGAGAAGGAGCTGTTCGTCGTCCCGACGGCCCGCCACGCCAAAGCGTACCAAACGGATCCGACCGGATACGAAAGCCGCGTCACCGCATTTATCGCGAAGTATATTCGGACGTAGCCTGCGCATCGCAAACCAATAGGCCACTTGGCGTACGCCAGGTGGCCTTTCTTTCCGTTTACCCGCGAATAACCGATACGGTATTTTCCACTTGATTCACCATAATCAAAAAGGCTTGGGGTGAGACGTCCGGTTACCGAGATCAACTGCAGAAGCGCAACCTCATGATTCGCAATAAGTATGCTCATGGAGTTACGGTTTCGGAACTTGCGGACGAATACTTTATATCCTTGGATTCCGTAAAAAAATCATCTATTCGAAGAAAAACGATAGACATTTATCATATGCCCCGACTTTGGAGTCAGCTGTACAGTATGCGAATGTCGGGATATTCGAAGAATGGATTCAAATGCTATCTGCTGCTTACCCGAAAAGTCATTCCCATTCTACATGATTTCATGAAGGAAGATCATCTATTTATCGGAGTCGTAAAGTTTCCACTGCGTCTCATTCAGCGTGATGAAATAGAGATCGGGGAAAACCATGAAGCTGAAGATGATGACCATGCAACCGCTCCAGCACCGCTTCTTGTTCAGTACGAAGAAGGCGAATTTCATTATATCGTTCAGAAGAAGTTATTAAACTTATTAAAACAACGCAAAGTAAATGCTTATCCGACCATAATCGTTATGAAAGGAAATGACGATTATAAAAGGTTTATGAAATTCTACGGAACCATATCCTTTTATGTTGATAAAGTATGATTTTGATAACGGGCCATCCATTGCGGGATGGACAAAAACTTCGCGGAGATCCGTAGCATAAATATAAGAGATAGTAATTCCGCTATAAAGTCACGGCGGCAGCCGGTCGGCACGATCGGTTTCTTTTGTTGAACTAACGGGAAATATAGTTGAATCATGATATAGAGGAAGCCGGTCAAACGATCAGCTGCCGTTTTCATTGAAGTAACTGGCAGTATAGTTACAAATAAAGGAAATTCCTGAATCCAAAGAATATTTACTGGGGTATATTGTTCAAAACCAAGATTGGATGGTGGTAGTTATATGAAGGTGGTCATTGGAGCAGGGCAGAAAAAGTATGATGGTTGGCTCAGTACCCAGGAAGATGAGTTGAATTTATTATCTTTATGATGCAAAAACTTTCGTAACAGTATTTGAAATGGCAGGGTTTGAAGTAACGTTATTGGAGTATTGTGACGAGAACGGAGGTTTTCATTATACCTACTGGAATGAAGTGGATGGAAGGATAGGAAGATCATTTCGGTTCGATACAAGGAATTCCACTAAAGAATTAGGGATGGTATCCATTATCATAGATGCAAAAAAGTCATTGCAAATAAGAAATAATACCTAAGAGATTAAATTAACACGATAGTACAACATTAGGCTGCCAGCACGAACAGCAGTCTAATGTTGTACTATCGGGCAGTTTTGTTGAAGATTAATTACGGTGAACCGTATCACAAGTAAAGGCAAGTTTTTTTGCAGAATTCCTTGCGGCGTATGGGGTTGATATGTGTGTAGGCTACGCGCTAAGGAAATGTGAATCACGTTCGATTAGTCCTTAGCTTTGCTGGCTGAGGCATGGGTTGAATCTGAGATACAATGCATGACCGAGGAGGAGGCCCCCGATGGCGTAGACGATGGACAGGTAGATGCCGCTATTACTCGTCGCAAGATAAGACGGGATGAAGACGTTTATGGCAACTTTTACAATGACAAGCATAACGATGACGCCGATAATCCATAGTCTCTTCTTGCCAGGTGTGATGAGCCCGAGTCTTTGTCTGGCGACTGCCCAGCGTTGAACGAGACCCGCAATAATCCCTAGGACGATTCCTGACAGCAACAATAACCATTCGAGCATTCCGATCCCATCCAATAGCAGAGCCCACGCGATCCCGATCAGGATCAAGAGGATACCGACCACAAATGTTTTATTCAACCTCACCAACTCCTTTGCTTAATGGTAATGGATAAAGCGGTTCAAACCTTGCGTGCAGCCATTTGAAATATAGTAACGAGCTCTTTAGCATAAGCGTCCAGGTCAAGATCAAGACTCGCTGCTAACTGAAAGCTGAGTCCATCAATGGCCGATCGGATCGTGGCCGCCAAGACACGAGCGGAGAAATCGGTAAATTCCCGGAAATCCCCTTCCATAGTGCCCCTGTGCAACATCTTCACAAGCACATTGATTGTCGCATCAGTATCGATGTTCCTGAAATGGCGAGGCTTTCCCTCCTCGTCCCTTGCATGAAATATAATCTCCGTTACGGCAATAACATGCTTCCGATGCGATTTCATGAACAACACATTCTTCTCGATATATGTGTTAATCCAACCCAATGCTGTCGTCTGCGCCGCAAGATAAGGTGTCATGAACGTAGAGCCGGATTCGTATAAGTCGGACACAATCTGTTCGATCAGATCGTCCTTGCTGGAAAAATGGTAGGAAATCACCCCTTTGCTGATCCCAGCCTCTTTGGCGATTTGTGCCAAAGAGGCTTGTGCATAACCTCTCGAGGAAATAATCTCGATTGCGCATGTCATGATTTGGTTTCGCCTTGCTTCTTCGATGAATGACAACTTTTTTTGGCTCTTCATTTTGGTTTTTATCCTCACGATTTAATTTTAGTACTAATGGTTCAATTTTAGTACGATCGGTCAAAAAAATCAAGAGCACTTCGAAGGTTTCATCAACCTGAACAACATCGTTAGGGTTATGTGGAAAACTTGCCGTTATAGATAGTGCGGAGAACCGTATCAAAAGTAAGGCGAAATGATTCCCCGCAATGAGTATCCCTCGTCGTTTCCCTCAGGTAATGTTAAAGCCCTTGCTGCGCATGTATTCGGTCATGGCGCCGAGCGGTATTTTCATCTTCAGAATGTCAATGTGTTTTCGCGACCACCCGTCATTACGATTGTTCTCGCTGCGCGTCTGGTAGTAGTGGTTCATGTCGTTGTCGTAAGCTTGGACTCGTTCAAGCTGCTCCGTCTCGGAGGAGTAACGGTTCTCGAAATAGACGGCTTCCAAGGGGAGGCGAGGCTTTACTTCCGGCTGCTGGTCGGGAACGCCGACGGCGATGCCGAAGAGCGGAATGACGTACTGAGGTAGACCAAGCATGTCGTCAAGCCGTTTGATGTCTTTGTTGACCGCGCCCATGATGACAGCGCCGAGTCCAAGCGATTCTGCGGCCAGAACGGCGTTCTGTGCTGCAAGTGCGGCATCGATGACAGCGATTTGATAGAAAGCGGAGCTTTCCAGCATGATTTGCATATCCTGCTTCTCCTGATTGGTACCCATGACCGTCAGTCGCTGAAGGTCCGCGCAAAAAATAAATAGGTGTCCGTTTTCCTCGATATACGGTGTCTTCGTGATCTCACGCAACTCGTGTTTCAAAGCGGGATCGGTAAGACCGATAATCGAGTAGGCTTGCATGAAGCTGGAAGAAGAAGCCATTTGGGCGGCACGTACGATGGTTTCAATCTGGAAGGGCACCAGCTTCTCGTTCTTAAATTTGCGGATCGAGCGGTGATTCATGATGGTTGCCAGCACTCGGTTTGTCGTGGAAGCGGATTGATTCGTCATATGGGAGTCACTCCTTCATTATTATTGTTTCTTGGAAACAAAATAACATAGGGAGTGAGATCCGTCAATATTGTTTCTTGGAAATATTATTTACGGACATGGATTCTATTTGCTATACTTAGGGGCATATGTAACGGATGAAAGGTGGCGCGGAAGGATGAAGCAGGCTCACGACGAAAGGTTGCTTCAGGAAGTGTTTGAAGCTTTTACGCAATTTGCGGAGAAAATACAGCAAGACGACGACGAAGAGAAGGCATGGCTGCTGGCTCAATGCTCGGATCTGCAAATACAGACTGTATTGCGCGAGATGACACCTACGATGTTCCATGTGCTGGATGCGATCGGCAAGCTCGGCCGAGCGAACGGCAGCACGTTGTCTAGCCGGTTCGGCATTCCGAAGGGTACCATCTCTAAGCTGACGAAGCGCCTTGTTTCGCACGGTCTTATCGTGAGTGAGACGATTCCGGGAAACAAGAAGGAGCTGCATTTTGCGATTACGCCATCGGGCGAGAAGATCTACAAGCTCCATAAGCAGCTGGACGAACGTATCCATGCGGGCGCTACCCGTTTCATGGCGGGTTATACGGAGGAGCAGCTGACGTTCATTAGAGATTTCATGCAAAAGCTGGTCTCGAACTCGTTTCTTCAGCTTGATGAATAGCCAGAGTTTTATAGTGGAATTCCTTTCAAAACTACTGGTATAATCTAGTAATATGAAAGGAATGAGAACAATGTAGTCCCAATTAGAAATATAGATCCTCGTGTAAGATCTCCACCTTCTTTCTTAGGAGGAATAGGAGTGAAATCATTTAATTAGGAGGGTCTATATGAATAACAATATTTGGTCCGGTAACAAAGTTAGATTGCGTGCGATTTTGGCTACAGATTGGGCAAGGTTTCATAACAACGATTTTGATTCGGAAAGCGCTAGACTTTGCGATGTGATCTATTTTCCAAGGTCTGAAGAAGGCACGAAGCATTGGGCTGAGAATCAAGCGTCCAAAGGTCCAGACGGCGATAACTTCAGTCTCGCAATCGAAACACTTGATGGTGAGCTCGTTGGCAGCATTGTTGCTCACAGCTGCGATACACGGCATGGAACGTTCAAGTATGGCGTAGCAATTTTTCGAGAGCACTGGCGTAATGGATATGCTTCAGAAGCAGTTAAAATCCTTGTACGCTATTATTACGAGGAGTTACGTTACCAGAAAGTAACCGCTCATGTCTATGCATTTAACGATGGCTCGATTGCACTTCAGGAGTATCTTGGATTCGTTCAAGAGGGAAGACTGAGGAATATGATTTATACAAAAGGGCAACACTTTGATGAATTTGTATATGGATTGACCAAGAGCGAATACGAAATGCTGAATAGATAGGGATTGAATAGAATGGCTGCCATCAATGTGGCAGCCGTTTGTTATAATCACCCAGAGGTAGGCTCAAAACTTGCCGTTACTGACAGCGCGGGGAACCGTGTCACAGAGAAAACTCAATTCACTGCTGATGGGAAACGATAGTTGAATTCCAATTCAGCTTTGATTACGAAAATCGGATTCCCTTGTAGGAGTAAAGGGGCCAGTTTTTTCATGCAATGAATTGCTTAGCGTACGATTATTTTCGTTTCGTGAGGCGATCCTCTTTAGGCAGTTTAGCGATATGTAGACTGCGTATGTTCTTGAGTGGATCCCTGACCAAGACGAGGAAACGTTCTCGATTCTTATCGACAATAAAATGATAATTTGTATTCATATCGATCGCTTCACCTTGGAGCTGGTAGGAGCAGGTCAACTTAATCCCTTACAGAGTATAAACAAAGATTGAGTAGGATCAGACAACAGCATGAGGCTGCCGCGGAATTGATTGGCAGCCTTGCTGCAGCGTTACACTATGGGTTCCGGCATTCCCGATATTCGAACTCGTCGATTTTGCCCGACGTTAGGAGATAATATATGGTCGCTTCTTTATGATATGAAGTTTGTCTCGATATGCGGTTGTTGCGCTGCAAAATATCAGAGTAGCGGGCCGGATAATCATAGTGCACAAGATGATTTGCCGCCGTAACGTCGAGACCGGTGTAGACGGAATCCGTAATAAGCAGAACGGTGAATTCCGGGATTTTATTAAATCTGTCAATCATCTCATTGGCCTCATGGATGGAAAGCTGTGTCGTAATAATAAGAACGCCCTTGATGTCCTCGTCCGCAGAAAGCTCGTCTAATAACAGGGCGGTGACGGCATTCGATTTGGAGATGACGATCGCCTTTTCCCTTCTGTCACTCACATCTCGGATGATGGACCTCAGCATGTTCATTTTTTGCGGATTCTGGTCGCACATAAGCGCCATTTGCTCTTTAATCGCCATGAGCTGTTTTTTTTCATGAATGGAGGAGGCCCGGCTATTTCGCTCGGAAGCCGTAAAGTAATTATTCAAAAGCTGCAAGTATTCGGTTTCATATTCGGGCTCCAAGGATACGACGATCTGTTTTTCAGTAATGTTCACGATATCAGTCATCCTTCCTGCTCTTCTTATTCTTTGAATAATAGCAACGTAACCTATGATACGGTTCTCTCGACGAAACGGCAAGCTTCATAAAATGGAATTTTACAACGCGACGGCAAGAAATATTACCTGGCTAATGAAAAATATACATCGCTGGTGTACTTGCTGAACACATGGTACGCCCTCAAAATGAATTTGAAGGAAACACGTTATGATAGGCATTCATTGAGCTAAACGGGACACGATAGTTCAATACCAGAAGGGCTGCCGAGTGGCAGCCCTTAATTTCGCTAACAGGCAGATTACTTGAGTAATGCGTACGCGTTTAAAACGGCGCTCACCTGACTGCTCAATTCTTTTCGTTCACGATACATCATGGAAATGTTCCATGTATAAAGAGGTAAATCCGTTATCTCAATTTGGACAAACTCGCCACTTTGTAGCTCGCTCTGCACCGTGATTTTGGGTACAAACGGTTTAATGTCTTACCTTGCTTTACTAAGGAGACCCATACCACTGATTTTGTGGCTTGGATAGATAGGCTCCATAATAGGAGAACGCCTATACAGCATGGCTGTGGATTGCCTTGCAACTTACAGGTTCGGCAGAAGCTGTGAGGATAACGGCAATTGCGGAAAGTTTGACACTGACCGTCGAGGGACTGCTTTCCGGCGTCTTTATTAGCATTAAACTGTTGGTTGCGGTTGATTGCACGGAGACCTCGGTAAAGTTTATAGTTTGCGCAAGTCAGGTACAATTATCGGCTTGCTGGATATATTTCTCCTTTGCTCGCTATATGGTGTTATGCTATTAAAGAGATTTCGTGTGTTGGAGGTAGCGAATGTAGAGGCAGAGGATCCTGTAGAATTTGAGCGCATTCGAGTATATGTATGACGATAATAATGACACTTACGGCACAGCTCTAAGGAATGGCGGTAAGAAGTTACCTACTTTTTAACACGGATACTAACTAAGATAAAGTTGCATTTTCGGTGCCGTGGAGAGTACAATGCAGCTATTCCTCAGTTAAATCAGATAAGAAGGTGCCAGTGTGACTTCGATATACTTAATAGGGGTTCAAAGTCTCTTTTATCAATTTACGGAACTGATTCATTTTAATTTCGGTTAAATTGGGAGAAGCATACCACGATCCTGTCGGAAATTGGATAGGGAAGTATCCTGAGGACTTATATCCACCCCGGCATGAAATTTTAATGACTGACCTTGCAGTTGCAAATAATAGATAAAAGACGCACCCCTTTGGACGGTGTTGGCGATCGGTTTCATAAAGAATATTTTGAATAAACGAAATATCTAATTTATACGCATGCTGGTGGTTCCGAAAGTCTGAAGTCATGCGTTTACAGAAAAACATTGAGAGGTAGCTATATGTCAAGAATAATACTGATTGTAGAAGATGAGCTTATCTTACGGGAAGTTATGAAAGATTATTTGCTGGAAGAGGGATATGAAGTGCTTGAAGCTGGCGATGGGAAACAAGCTCTAGCGTTATTTCAAGAACATGAGGTGGATCTGATCATACTGGATATCATGCTCCCTGAATTAGACGGATGGTCTGTATGCAAACGCATCCGAAAGATATCGAATGTTCCAATTATCATGTTGACGGCCCGTTCGGATGAAGACGATACATTGCTGGGTTTTGAACTTGGTGCCGACGACTATGTAACCAAACCGTATAGTCCTCCAATCCTGCTGGCACGGGCGAAACGGCTTTTAGAAAGCCGACTGATCGGGGAACAAGAGGAAGATACGTTGTCCAGCAGTGGTATTTCGATCCATCTTCCGTCACGATCCGTTTTGGTCGATGGGGAACATTGCAGTTTGACACATACGGAAATTGAAATTTTGGTTTATTTGATGAAAAACAAAGGAATTATAGTGACCAGAGAACAGCTGATTACAAAAATTTGGGGATATGATTTCGTCGGTGACGATCGAACGGTCTCCAGCCATATCCGCAATCTGCGTTCCAAGCTGGGGGAGCATGCCAAGCATATTGTCACGGTCGTTCGATCAGGATATAAATTCGAGGAGTAGCCATGAAAAAAAGCATTGTTCTTAAGTTGTTTCTATTAACGTCGGGATTATGCCTGTTCATTCTTGCCGTTATTTTTGTCGGGCAAACCGTATTTTTCAAACAGTTTTATGTTCATCAAAAAGTTAAGGACGTTAACGCGGTGCTTCAAGCTTATGAACAAGACTACCTGAATTATGCCTCGAACACGCAGGAGACGGTAAAGCTGGAGCAAGACTTTTATCAAAAGTATAACACCTGGATCACGGCTTTGGACGCCCAGGGTAATTTGAAGTATGCCGACGATTTCTTCATGGAGATCAAGCTGGATCGTTCGGATGATTCTGCGCTTTCCAATAAAACGATGACCTTACCTCTTTACAGCTTTATCAATGTAGAGGACTTCATCAGCGATAATCCGTTCCTCACTCCATGGATTAAAGAAGGGGAAAGGATCGTTATTGAAGGCTTGATCATGAACAATCAGCCAGTTATCCAGCGGATGGGAAGGAACGTATCCAATCTGAGAGAGGAAAACAGGCTGGAAAATCGGCAGATGGTGAGCAAAGAGTATGAGGTCGTCAATCGATTCGCGAACCCGATCCAATATCATGAAAAATATCCATCATTTCTGGTCAAAGGAACCATCACGAAAGTACGGACACCGGAAGGTGCAGGAATTTCGCATTATACAAATCACTTGTTTCTGGATCGTATCAAAGCTTTCCAAGCGGATCTACTGTACGGCGACTATGATCATACCGCGAATACAAATCAGACCGTAGATTATGAAGAAAACCATGTGAATTACAAAATTTTCGTGGACCGCATCAAAGACCACGACGGAAATCCTGCATACCTGTTTGCGATGACGTCACTTCAGCCGGTAAATGAAGCTGCAGGGATGATCAAAGATTACTATGTGTACATCATTATTGCCACTCTGCTTCTCGTGCTGCTGGCATCGTTTTATTACTCCCGCCAGATCGCTCGGCCGCTACTGCGCATCAACCGTACGACGCAGCAAATGGCAGGGCTCGATTTTTCGGAAAAAATCCCCATCAAAACGAAGGATGAAATCGGCGACTTGTCGCGCAACATTAACCAGCTTTCCGAACGGCTGCACTCCCATATTCTTCGCCTTCAGCAGGACATCGAGAAAGAAAAGCAGTTGGAGCATACGCGAAAAGAATTTATATCCACCGTTTCGCATGAGCTGAAAACCCCGTTAAGCGTTATTCAGAGCTGCCTTGCGATTCTGAAGGACGGGGTTGCAAGCCATAAGCGGGATTATTATTTTCAAGCGATGGAAGACGAAGTCATAAGGATGGATCTGCTGATCGTGGATATGCTGGAATTGGCAAAATATGAATCCGGAACGTATAAAATGGTCATGGATTCCTTTTATATCGACGACGTTATCGAACGGATATGCGATAAATTGGCTGTGGATATCGCGGCAAAGCAATTACATCTTTACACTTCGCTGATACCTGTCGAAGTTGTGGCAAACGAGCTCCGAATTGAGCAAGTCATCATCAATCTCCTCACCAACGCGATTCGTTATACGCCGGAGTCGGAGTCCATTCTCGTAACCACCTCGGAAGATCAGGATACCGTTAAAATTTGCATCGAAAATAAAGGAGCCCGCATTCCGGATGATCAACTTGAGAAGATCTGGGGCCGATTTTATCGCGGCGAACCTTCCCGTCAACGGTCGACCAGAGGTACCGGGCTAGGCCTCGCCATTTCCAAAAAGATTCTGGAGATGCATGACATGCCTTATGGCGTAACCAATACACCCGATGGGGTCATGTTCTATTTTCATTTAAATAAAAAAGCGTAGAACTCCGGTTCTGCGTTTTTTTAACTTATCTTTATTTCATCTGCACTTTCTCTGCATCTCTCTCTATTATTCTTTCTACATAGAGAGGGGATGGATCGAAAATGACAGCAAGAACAAACCTTGTTCGGGGTCTGAGAGAAAGAAAATTTATAGCAAAGAGGCGCAGACGTCAAGCCATTCTACTTGTAGCCATTGGCCTGCTTTGTTTTTGCCTGATGAGATTGATGCCAATGGATAGGGTCGCGATTGCGGAACAGCATGGAGAACAGTCTATGTACCAACATTCTACGACGAAAGTTGCGGAAGGCGAGGATGCCCGACCGAAAGGGAAGATCGTATATTTAACGTTTGACGATGGTCCGAGCGAATGGACGGGGAAGTTTCTCGACGTTCTACGGCAACATGGTGTCAAAGCCACTTTTTTCATGCAAGGAAGCCAATTGCAGCGAAAAAGTTTACAAAGCGACGTGAAGCGTGCTGTGCGCGAGGGGCATTATGTCGGAGGACACAGCATGACTCACCAATATAAGAAGTTGTACGAAGAAGGGCAATTCGTATCCGAGATGAAATCGAGCTTGGCGCTCATCCATGACATTACAGGCGAAAGTCCACATTTGGTGCGTCCGCCATACGGCTCGGTACCTGGACTGAACGATAAAAAACTTCGCGACCAAATCGTCAAAGAGGGAATGAAGATTTGGGATTGGACCATTGAATCGAACGACTGGAAACTGAAAGACCATCCGGAACAAATTGTCGAGAACATCAAAAAAACGACAAAAGTCGATTTGGAAGTGGTATTGATGCATGAAAAGCCGCAAACGCTGCAGGTTCTTCCGGAGATCATTGCATTCTACGAAAAAAAAGGATACCGATTTGGTGTTTATAGCGATAATGCGCATTTTCACCTGAATTTCCAAAAGGATCGTCGCTTGTAGAAATGTCGCGGATTTGGAGTATATTTTGGAACAAGAAGCTTTCTTGGAAGGTCTTTTTCGGATCTTGCGGGACAGCTTCTTTTTTATCTTCCTGCAGCCTGATTCTTTAAATCAATTTGATATGATCTGCACTTTATCTTTATAACGGGCAATTACACTCTTTATCGGAAGGAGGAGAGACTGGGTGAAGAAGTGTCCCGATCATTACAATTATTCTGTCTGCGGTGTTGATCGTTTTTCTGTATAACATCCATTCAGGGAATGGTACAGCAAGCCACCACCTTACGAATATAACCAGCCCGTGTGACCGATCGGATGAGGAAAAACTGCCGCACCACCAGCTAGGGACGGCTTATAAAGTCTGGGTGCGGATTTGCTCATATCCATTCATGGCAATACGTACAAGGACCCTAGTGTTTCAGGTACGGAAACCTACTATTACCACGAAGATTCCTTGTCCTTGGCTGAAATCATGCAAAAGCATAGGGTCCAAGCAAATGGATTTCGGGATCGGTCGGCAAGAAGAGAAAAAAATATTGACGGAAGAAGTCCAATACCGGATGGCCAGCTCCATTCTGGACGGAATCAAGGAATTTCTGAAATTAAATTAAGAGGGGAATATGATCATGAAAAAAATTATTACGACAATACTCATTGGGGGCTTTACGCTTGCCTTGGCGGCATGTGGTAACGAACCTGCAAGCACAAATCCGCAACAACCGTCGCCTCAAGCTCAGGAGCATAAAGCGACTTCTCCGGTGGCAACCGCAACTTCGTATAAATCGCTCTTTCAAAACACCGTATTTTTGGGGGATTCCATTACGGAGGGTCTGTCTTTTCATGATGTACTGGATGAAGGTAATGTACTGGCGGGCGCAGGAAAAACTGCGGAGTTTGCACTGGAAGATATCGACGAGTTGACCAAACGGGACCCGAAACATATCTTTATCCAATTGGGGTCAGACGACATTTTGTGGCCTACGGATAATCCCAAGGAATATTCCATAAAAAACTACGCCAAGCTGATCGAGATGATCAAGGAAAAACTTCCGCAAGCAAAAATCACGCTTTTAACAGTAACTCCGGTAACGGCCGAAGCAGAAAAGCAGGAACCCAGATACAAAAATATCAACGACTATAATCAAGGCTTAAAAGAGTTGGCGGACAAGGAACACATCGGATTTACCGATTTGTCCCCGATAATATCAAACGGCACAGATCTGTACGACTCGGACGGCATTCATTTTAAACCGAAATTTTACGCTCGAATGCTGGATCAACTGAAAGATCAAGTGAACTAACATGAAAACTGGTAAACCTATTTGGAGGTGTGAATATTGGTCTTTAGCAGCCTAATATTTCTGTTCCTCTTTCTGCCGATCACCGTTCTGATCTATTATGTTTCGCCGATGAAATTTCGAAATGCTGTCCTGCTTGTCGTCAGCCTGATCTTTTATGCATGGGGCGAGCCGCTATACATTTTCATCATGATATTTTCAACTGTTTTCGATTTTTTCAACGGGCTGCTGATCAATAAATATAGACATCGGAAACTGATTGCCAAATCGATTTTTATCGGTTCGATGGCCGGCAGTTTAGGCATTCTCGGGTTCTTCAAATATGCCGATTTTGTGGTGGACAATATCAATCAGTTGTTTCATCTGCATCTCCAAGCGGCCGATTTGCCACTGCCTGTGGGCATATCCTTTTATACATTTCAAACGATGTCTTATGTCGTTGACGTCTACTTGGATAAAGTACCCGTGCAAAAGAATATCATCTCTTTTGGGGCATACGTGACGATGTTCCCGCAGCTTGTTGCCGGTCCCATTGTCAAATACGGCGACATCGCGGGGCAGCTTGTTACACGTAAGGTGACGCTGGACCGTTTTGGTGAAGGGGCGGAGCTGTTCATCAGAGGTCTTGCCAAAAAAGTACTGTTGGCCAACAATATCGGATTATTGTGGACAAGTGTCAAAGCGACTCCGGTCGAGGAATTGACCGTACTATCCGCCTGGCTTGGCATTATCGCGTTTACGCTGCAAATCTATTTCGATTTCAGCGGGTATTCCGATATGGCAAACGGGCTGGGCAAAATGTTCGGTTTCGATTTTATGGAAAATTTTAGTTATCCTTATATATCCAAAAGCGTGACGGAATTTTGGCGCAGATGGCATATATCGCTCGGTACCTGGTTTCGAGAGTACGTTTATATTCCGCTTGGCGGTAACAGGTCAGGGCTGTTGATACAGCTCCGGAATTTATTGGTCGTATGGTTTTTAACCGGCTTATGGCATGGCGCCAGCTGGAATTTTATCGTATGGGGTTTGTATTTCGGTTTCTTCGTGATGATTGAGAAATTATTGCTTTTGCGGTGGCTTGGGCGCAGGCCCGCTTTTGTCGGCCATGTCTACACGCTTTTGGTCATCATTATCGGCTGGGTATTGTTCGAAATGGACCATTTGGCTTCAGCTTGGCGTTTCATCGGCGTGATGTTCGGTTTCGGTAGTCATGGTTTTGCGGATCAGCAGGCGCTCTACGGTTTGTCTACGAATGTAGTATTACTTGTCGTATTGGCATTCTGTGCGACTCCGCTTCCTGGAAAAATTTTAGCCTGCATGAAGGAAAAATGGAGAATTGCCGGCGTGATTGCCGTTCCGCTTATATATATTTTATTTATGGTTCTGTCGACGGCTTATTTGGTCAATGACACCTACAATCCGTTTTTATACTTTCGATTTTAAGGGGGCGGCTATGGACAGATATATCAAAATCATCCGAAATTTGCTAGCTTTATTGCTACTGCTGTTTATAGGCAATATCGCCGTTCTCAATCTTGTGGCGCCGGATCGTACATTTTCGGAATCGGAGAACCGGATGCTGGAGCAACTGCCGCATTTCTCGATGAAAACTTTGGTGTCTGGAAAATTCACTTCCGATTTCGAGAAATATGTGTCCGACCAATTTGTATTTAGAGATGTTTGGATCGGGGCGAAAACCGATACGGATCGCATCATGGGGAAGAAGGAGAGTAGCGGAATTTACCTCGGTAAAGACGGATATCTGATTCAGAATTTTATTCCCCCGGCGGAAGAGGATGTGGAGGAGAAGGTTGATGCCATTCATGCGTTTGACCATGCCACGCCCGGCTTGCGCAAATATATGATGCTGGTGCCAACGGCAGCGGCACTGCATAAAGACAAGCTTCCGAAATATGCCATGGTCGGCGATGAAGAAGCATACTTGAGAAAAGTCCGCAGCTTGCTGCATCCTGATATTCGTTTTGTCGATGTGTCTGCTGCTTTATTTTCCGAACGGGAGCAGCCCATTTTCTATAAAACCGACCATCATTGGACGACCCAAGGCGCTTATGTCGCCTACTTAGAGCTTTGCAAGCAAATGGGACTGACACCGCTGAATAAGGAAGAGTTTAATATCCGGCAGGTAACCAGTGAATTTTACGGCTCGCTGTATTCAAAGAGTGGTTTTAGACACTTGCAGCCTGACAGCATTGAACTGTATCTGCCAAAGGAACAAGAGAAATATGCCGTGACGTATGTCGATGAAGGGCAAACCACGGATTCGTTATATGCGATGGAGCAGCTTCAAGAGAAGGATAAATATGCGGTGTTTCTTAATGGTAACCATGCGCTTATCCAAATCAAAACAGCTCATCCGAACGGGAAAAAGCTACTGGTGGTCAAAGATTCATACGCCAACAGCTTCATTCCTTTCTTATTAAAGCACTTCAGCGAAATTGATGTAGTAGACCTTCGGTATTATGAGGAAGACTTGGCGTCGTTCGTGAACAAACACGATATCCATGACATGCTATTACTTTATAATGCGAATACTTTTTTTGAAGACCCATCCATAAAAAATCTAACGGAGTGATGAAATGGGAAAACAATGGAAAGAAAAAAGATGCTATTTCCCCGTTATTCTTGCATTTGTCGTCGCGATCGGCGTATTGTCCGGATGTTCGGGCAAGGATGACAAGACAGCTGAAAAACTGTCGGCTACCCAAATCGGAAAAAGAATCGAACAGGCGGTGAACTTGAAGGACATGAAAGAGGAGGATCGGAATAAGCTCAAGAAATTGTATAAGATTGATACGGACAGCGTTGAAGATTTTATTCTTTACACGTCTACATCAAATGTGAGAGCTGACGAATTGGCCGTTATCAAGCTAACGGAACAGAGTCAGGCAGATAGCGTCAAAGAGAAAATAAAGTTGCGAATCGATGCACAAAAAATAAAATTCAAAGACTATCGCCCAAACGAATATTTTCTGGTGGAAAATCATGTGTTAAAGACGAAAGGACCATTTGTCTTCTTCGCAGTTTCTAAAGAGGTCGATCAAATGGAACATGCGTTTGACGATGCATTTTAACATAAAGCCTAATTAGAAATAATCCGTTTTTAAAAACAACAGTATACGCTCATTTAGAAGACGTTCAGAAAATTATTAGTGAACAGGTAGTTAAAGATTCAGATATCATCGTTCACACTATTCCGGACAAAAATCGGCACTCCGACTACTCAGCATAATTAGCTCATTCAGGTGATTATGGAGCGCCTGGAACTGGCGTTGCATCCAGAGAAGACACAGATAGTGGGGATATGGACAGGGAAATAAGGACTTGACCTCCTCATGCACCATCGGAAGACTAGGAAGCGGGACAAAGACAAGTGTACTACACGCGGAAAAACGGCAGCTTCGTAATGTCGGCACAAGCGCGTGATCCCACCTCTATCATGGTATTATCGTTTGGTAGTTTATGTATAATTGTAGCGTGGAGGTTGATCACATGACTACGCCGCGGGAGACGGAACAACAATCATTCTGGAACAAAACCTTACTCAGTATCCCGCGCAAATATTGGGTGGCCGTGCTGGCCGTGCCGATCGGTATCAACGTGCTTGTGTGGATACCCAACAAACTGGCTTACGGCGGTGGGGACACCTAGATGGGCTTTTTCGGTAACTATGCAGGCGGCATCGTCGGAGCGTTTGTCGCCTATCTGATTGCCAAGTCGCAGACCGCTGATACTGACAAACCAGCACCATTGAATAATCAATCATTGAAAATAATAATTTTTCAGGGATTGAATTATAAGGTAACTAATGAAGAAATTAACGACCAAGACATTGAACAAAAAGTTGGAGAAGTGAAGTCGTATTCGAATAAAAGTGGCGAGCACTATGTTGTAGATGCTTTCTCAAACGCTTATCAGGTTGGTACTGAGCTTTATAAAATCAAAGATAAAGACGTGAGCGAAGCTATTGTTGTAAAAAATTGAGGATACATATCTAGAAACAACAAGACGGTGAGATTAAGCTAAATCTAGCATCTTGTTTAATGAATCATAACTACATCTTTCACGTATATCCCTTTAGTTTCATATTTTAACAGAGAAAACGATAGAGAAACCTATACTATCGTAGAGGTCACGTGTATGTTGGTTTTGAAAAAACGAAAGTGGGTTTTATGGTTGTCAGCTTTAGTCCTTATCGCTGTAGTTCCAATTACAATTTTCTTGCAAATAATCATTCATTCTAATGTGCCAGAACTTGCAGAAGGAAGCATTGAGCAGCGGTATGCACAGCAAGGAAGCTATCATGTAAAGGTAGAAGAAGTTAAGAGTACGAGTGGAGAGGCTTTATTTAGAATATACTACCCAGCATTTCAAGGAGACGAATCCTATCCTATTATTTCTTGGGGGAATGGAACAGATGCCACGCCAGATCGTTATGATGAGCTCTTAACTCATCTTGCTAGCTGGGGATTCATTGTAATAGATTCCTATAGCAAGACAACAGGAACAGGCAAAGAAATTGTGGAGGCAATTGATTATTTGAGAAATGAAAACCAACTAGCAAACAGCTTGTTTTATCAAAAAATACAAATGGAACATATTGGTGTCGCTGGACATTCTCAAGGGTCTACTGGGGTCATTAATGCTCATACCAACTATAAAAGTGGATCGTTGATTAAGACGGTTGTATCCATCGCTCTCCCGGATTTAAAGCATTGTGATCCAGAAGATGTGTACGATACATCACGTATTACCGTTCCTTTTCTCATTATGGGCGGTACACGAGATTTTCTAATCTCACCGGTATCAACGAATCAATTAGCCTTGCATAGTACTAACGCTAGTACGCCTGTTATGATGGGGATGGCAAAAGGTGCAGCTCATACAGCGATTGAAGGTAATGGTGGCAATCATAGGGGTTACTTGACGGCTTGGATGAGATATTGGCTGCTTGATGATCAGGAAGCCATGAAGGCATTTCAAGGGGATTCTTCCGAGATGATGCATAATACAAATTGGGTGGACGTGATACAAGCAAATATGGATGATGATAAATTCGTGCATCAATAACAAAAAAACGGCATGTTCGCCGTTTTTACTGTTAGCATATCCGATCTTGTCAATCTGTTGGATACAGCAAATTTCGAACCGTTAAGAATAGCCGTTCTGCAGCTTATAGAAAAGTTGGAGATTCACCTAAAAACAAAAGGAGTATCTTTGAACAAGTTCAACTCTGTTCCTGAGTTCGAATCATTTTATATAAACAGAGGGTAATTACATTGTTTCAGTTGAGTTTTTGCTACCAAGCTATCGATGGACGATAACGTACCAATGAGGGCATTTTTCTAAACTCGTTGTTAAGCTAACTGGCAGGATAGTTGAGTGGCATACGTATTGACCGCATGTAAAAATGCTGTTATTATATTTTCCCACTTCTTGCTTTAGAAAGGATTGATATTATTTGAGTGCCAATGACATCTATTTAAGGTATCTTGAGATGAAGGATGCAGGCAATCTTCTTGAATTAAAGCTCTAAGAAATCGTAATTTTTATCAACCGTTTGAACCAATCAGGGATGAATCACATTTCACCCTAGAAGGACAGGAAAGAGAAATTGCAACTGGAATTCAAGGGGGAGTAAACGATCAGGCCTATATCTTCGGAATCTTTATTAAAGAGATGGATGAACTTGTAGGAAGAATAGCACTAACTGGTATTTCTCGAGGTCCTTTCCAAAATGCATATTTGGGTTATTTTATTGATGAGAAACATAATGGCAAAGGCTATGCAACAGCGGCTGTCCAAATATGTGTGAAAAATGCCTTTAACGAAATAGGATTGCATCGCGTTGAAGCTGGGGTCATGCCCAAAAACCTACCATCTATCCGGGTTTTAGAAAAATCAGGATTTAGACATGAGGGTTTAGCAAAAAAATATTTAAAAATTAACGGTGCGTGGGAAGATCACAATTTGTTTGCGATTACTGCTGAATAAAGTAATGTTTACGTATATTCTACATCTTATAAGCTAATGTAAAAAGCCCGGTTATCACCGGGCCTAAAATAGGTCAATCACGTACTATCTGTTTCTTAGATACTCGACCCACTGCTCATACAGCTCTAACTCCGAACGTAGAAAGATACCACGATAATCTTCGGGATCCCGTATAAGTTTGTTTAATGCGTCCAAGCCATATGTTGCAAGAATGAATTCTACACATAAATAAGAAAACTGAAATCCTTTCATTGTTCCGAAATCCCAAGTATCGTTGTTTAATTCTTGGAAAGATGGGATTGTTAGATTGCTGATTTCATCCCTTGTAGTGTCTCTAATATATTCTGGGGTCATTTGATTTGCTTCAATTCCTCCAATACCCTGACGCAACCATTTGGGAGCAAGCGGATTAATATCATGAATCAACCACATGGCATACAAGTGTACTGTGGAATTTAGAATGGATTGATACGTGTGTTCTGGTCCTGGATTCAATGGAGAAACGATTTTTAAGATATTTCCTTCGATCGTCCCCATGAACCAGTTAGGTGCATTTTCTTCTCCGACAGCATGATGGAAAGTAGGAAGGTCTGGGTACATTTCGATAATAATTTTTCTAGACGGTTGGTGATTAAATTTAGACGAAATTCGCTCAACATTATTTTTCAGTTCATTAAATAAGTCCTGGTGCACCTTCTTCAGACTAGCATTCTTCTCGTTCGTTTCACCTTTGCTTACAATCGATACCATATCTTGAATAGACATCATTGTAATGTCACCCCATTCTTTTAATTCTTTTCGTAATTTTTCTAATGCTCGGTATAATCTGTTTTTTACTGCACTCTCACGCATACCTACGATTTTGGCAATTTCTAATAGGGTACAGTCAACAAAAAATCGCAACGTAATAATCTGTTGGTCTAGCTCATTTAGCTGATTTAATGCTGAGCTGATATCGATACGTATTTCAACATTTTTAGCATAATCAAGCGCAATGGATTGTGATTCATACGTTGTAAAATCATAGGTACTTTCTTTTTTGCGCGATAAACTTCGGTATTCATTTTTGACGGTATTTTGAGCGATTTTAAATATCCAAGTGAATAAACTGGCATGTTCTTTGAACGTATGCATGTTCTCCATGACCTTCAAAAAAACTTGTTGCGTTAAGTCATCCGCCATCATCGGATTTGCCTTTAGTGAAAGATATTTGCGAATTCGATCTCGGTACTGACTATAGATGACTTCAAATTTGATTATATTGTCCTGTTCATCCGGATAAACAGGAGTTTTGTCATGCGCGCTAGACATCGTAAGAACCTCCTCTTGACCTTACATTCTATTAGACACCGCAGAGAAACAAAAAGCCACATCGAAGTGAAAATTCTGCCAACAATGTTGTTTAAGAGGAATTTCCGATCTTGATAGATCGTGGTAAAATTATACAAACACGTTGGGTCCCTACAAGTTTATAAGAGAACACCAATGGAAGGATGATCGGTGGAACGGACCTGTGTTTGTATTTCAATCATAAACTTCTACGATCCATTTGTATTTCTACTCACAGCTACTTAAGAAAGGAACGAATGATGAGAGTTATAACTTTATGCGGTTCTACAAAATTCAAAGAACAATTTGAACAAGCAAATGCCTTTCTTACACTTCAAGGAAACATTGTGATTAGCTTAGCCTTTTTTGAACAAAGTGAAGGATTTGAATTAACGCAAGAACGATAAATTGAATATGCTCAAAAGTTGGGAAAAGGAATCCGTTATTACTCGGATGGAGAGATTCCGACTCACGGAGATCAGAGATTTTATTCATTTTGAAAGGATTGGATCATTTGAAAATTCTTATTTGCCAGCCTAAATTGGAAAGTGGACTTGAGCAGCTTGAATATGAACTACATAAAAATCCTTTCGTGGACGCTGCTATATTTCCCGAGGGATATCTGAACGAAAATATAGTTCAAGCTTGCGAATTAGCTCAAAAGTACAATGTTGCCTTGATTACTGGATACCGTAATTTACAAGAGAGACCTAAAGATAGAGCCGTAATGATTAATCGGAATGGCACCGTCGTCATTGACCGGATCAAGTACAGTGTGGCGACATTTGCCCAAGAAAGTGGTTTCACCATCGGTCATATCCTATGTGATGAACTAGTTATCCAAGGCCTAAATGGCGTTCAAGAATCACGCCTAGATCTAATTGTTCATCCGATAGGTGTAGGCATGTTTAGCGAGGAGCAATTTGATGAATGGATAGGCCGCGCTCGGGAAATTGCAATTCAGCACAAAGTGATGGTCATAGGGACGAGTCATGCTGATGGATCTTTTGGTGACACGGGTATATCCATTCCCATTGCGTATTGTTTCGATAAACAGGGTGATGTTGTGTTCATTTCTAAAAATGATGTGCGTACTCGTATATTAGATATGCAAACCAAACAATTCTATTTTGCATGATAAAGCGAGCGATAATCGAAGGGGACAGGTGAAATCGGCGTCCCTGCATTGGTAATACACGGTCTGGAAGATCCGATTATCCCTTATGAGCACGGAATCGCGCTTGCTAACATCATTCCGGGGGCCGTTTTACTGACATTAGAAGGTACGGGACATGAGATTCACCATGACGACTGGGATACCATCATCGAGGCTATTTTAAATCACACGGTTTGAGTTATGTGAAATTCATTGTTTAGGAGGAGATCATTTGCATCATTACATTTGGTCAGGTATTAAAGTGAGACTACGGCCCATTCTACCCACCGACTGGGAGAAATTCCATCATAACGATTTCGATTCCGAAGGGGCTAGGCTCTGCGATGTTATTCATTTTCCAAGATCAGAAGATGGAACAAGGTCGTGGGCTGCGCACCAAGCGTCTAACACTTCCAATGGGGATAATATTTCATTAGCTATTGAAACGCTGGATGGCGAACTTGTGGGAAGCATCGGGACGAACAGCTGTAATTCACGACATGGAACTTTTAAGTATGGCATCGCAATTTTCCGCGAGCACTGGCGCAAAGGGTATGCTTCGGAAGCAGTCCTGATATTACTACGATATTATTTTGAAGAACTGCGATATCAAAAAGTGAATGCGCATGTTTATGCGTTTAACGAGGGTTCGAGTGCGTTGCAAGAGCACCTTGGACTCATTCAAGAAGGTAGGCTGCGGAATATGATTTATACAAAGGGCCAATACTTCGATGAATATGTATATGGGCTAACACAAAGTGATTACGTGAATTTGAAAGTTTAATTGAGAGGTAGCCTGTTACGTTTAACTACCGGGAAATGATCATGTAGGAGTTGCTATGAGGCAGCTCCTTTTTCTTTTGTGAAGTAACAGGCAGCAGTACGTGGTGACTACGATTGAATTCATGGATCACTGGTCCGATAGTGATAATGTTAATATTTACAAACAGGAACATGTGTTCTAATATAGAAGAAGATGATTTAATTCTTAGGAGGGTTCTATATATGATTCAACGAATTTCAACGCCATTTAGCTATGCATCGGCTGTTGCGGCCGGAGATTATGTGTTTCTCGGATTACATCGGGGTTTTGGGCAGAGTTTTACAGAACAGATTCATGATTCGTTCTCACACATAAAAGAGACTCTCAATCAACTTGATCTCCCACTGGATCGTATTGTGAAGGTGAATGTATACCTGAAAAATATAAAGGACTTACCTGAAATGGAGCAGGTCTTTTGCGAGTATTTTGAAAAAGATAAATTCCCTGCTAGAATGACATCCACCACAGAGTTTATTGACTCTGATTGCCTTATGATGATTGACGGAATCGTGTACAAAGGATTGAAGGAGGTTTGAGATGGATTTACATAATCGTCTCTTAGTAGAGGGGCTTCAAGAGCGTATGACCCACTTTAGTGTTCCAGGAGCTGGCATTGCAATATTTCAAGAGAACCAGCTTGAATGCTCAATCAACCTTGGGATCGAAGAGGCGGGTAACCCTCAGAAAGTGAATGCAGACAGCATATTTCACGCATGCTCCATGAGTAAAATGGTCACTTCGATCGGTACACTGAAATTAGTTCAAGAAGGTCTTTTAGATTTATACGAAGATGTGAACGTTTATTTGAACTCTTGGCACATACCTGAAAATCAATATACGATTGCTAAAAAAGTAACGATAAGCAGCTTGTTGGCTCATCAGGCTGGTTTCATTGACCCTGAGGGTAGTTTTGACGTCTACCAGGAGCAGTCTCCATTCCCCACCCCTAAGGATTTACTATCGGGGAGAACGAAATACAATTCCGAAGCCGTAGAAGTCAAATATACTCCTGACAGTGAATTTCACTACTCTGATACGGGATTCACGATCTTAGAACTTATCATCGAGGATGTGATGGGGGAGTCTTTCAGCTCTGCCATGGACCGGCTTGTGTTTGCTCCCTTGGGTTTACAGAAAACATTTTTTTGGAATGGTCTTTCGAAACCACGTTGTGCCGAGGCAGCCAGACTAACAGTAGGCCATGATAAGCATGGAAATATGGTGACCGGAACGAGGGTACATTACCCCAATCTGTCTGGTGCCGGCTTGTGGACAACACCATCCGAGATGGCTTTAATCGCAATCGAAGTCATTAAATCTTGGGGTGGGGACCTTACATCACTTTTATCACCAGCGTCAGCTCAAAAGATGCTCACAGGTTACGGCTGCGCCCAATATGTTGGTTTAGGGGTTTTTCTATCTCAAGCCAATGGAGAACCTTACATGATTTCCAAAGGTTGGGGTATCGGCTATCAGTGCATGCTTGTCACCTATCCACGTCAAAAATGCGGGATCGTCGTTATGACAAATTCTGAACCAGGTAAGCCGCAAGAGCAGGCTTTTATCGGTGAAGTTATTCGATTCGTTTCTCAAGCTTATAGATGGCCAGGATTATAATAGTTTTAGGGCGAGTTACGAAGCTAGTGGTCCTTTACGTTTCGGCGTTACTGATACCATAGCTGAAAGAGATAGACTTGTTAGAGAGTTAGGAATTGACACTTTTAACAACACATAACACCTAGACGGTATCCCTCCTTTTGGAGCTTTGTTCTGGTGGAGACTCAGACTGCTTCACTAACGGTGAATGATAGCTCAGCCAATAACAAGGCTGCCAATGACCGTCATCGGCAGCCCTTGATCAACTCTGGGGTATTATACATTTTATTCATATTCCATAACCCAATATTTTTCTCCAGGATTACCTTCTTCAACAACTTTTCTCCAACCTTTATTCTTATAAAATTTCATCGCTTTATGATTTTCAGATACACACTTTAATCTTAAGGGTTTATTCATTTTTTCTATAGAGGCATTCAGCAACTGACCACCAACACCCTTACCTGAGAAATCGGGATGAACAAATAAATTATGTATAAAGTTATCTGGCAAGTATAATGAAGCAAATCCAAGGATTTGATTATCTTCCTCTGCTAAAATTATATACTCCTCTACAGTATGCTTATCAAAATCTTCTAAAGTCATTTCTTCTTTGCCCGCCCAATGAAAAGTTTTACGACGCGATTCTAGGTATATCATTCTTAAATCAGGGTAATCTAATTCATTTGCTACTCGAATATCCAAGTTTTCACTCTCGCTTTCATTTACATAAATAATAACGGATTTTATATATTTATTTTCATCTAGATATTTTCGGTTTTAATCTTGGTTTTCCTTCTTTTATCAAACTGCTTCTTTCGAGCATCACAATTGATTATTTGGAAGAGCGCGGTTATGTGAGCAGGAAACCCCATCCATCTGACCGAAGGGGAAAACTTGTAGTTTTAACGGAACGAGGTGGCAGTGTATTCGTGCTACGGGAAGTATTTTTACGTCGATCGAGAAACGTTGGCAAAAAGTCCTTGGTGATAAAGAAATACAAGGACTTCGTTCAGATATGCGAGATTTGGTTCACACCTTTTCCAATGCTAGACCAGGCGCATTTCGCCCTGTTTGGGTAACCCCAAAACAAACGAGATGCAAAGCTTGCCGTTACTGACAGCGCGCAGAGCCGTATCATAAGTAGGGCGAAAATGCCCCAGCCATCAAGTAACGGTAATTAAATTGGTTGGCCGATACTCAACTAAAGGGCAGGATAATTGAATTAGAGATAGTATTAATAGGAATAGAAAAATAATGTATAGACTATGATTACGGGAGTGCAGCTTATGAAGTTGATATTAATATTCGGACCACAGGCAGTTGGAAAAATGACCGTTGGACATGAGTTAGAAGAAATAACGGAATTGAAGCTTTTTCATAATCACATGACCATCGAATTACTTTGTCCATTTTTAGGATTTGGTCCTGAAATGTGGGAATTATCAAATCTATTCCGTCAAAAGATATTTGAAGCAGTCTCGAAGAGTGATTCAAATGGATTGATATTCACTTTTGTATGGGCGTTTGATTCGAAAGAGGACTGGGATTACGTGGAAAATGTTTGCGAAACTTTTGAAGGAAAAGGCGGAGAAGTTTATTTTGTAGAACTTGAGGCTGATTTTGATGAAAGAATTGAACGTAATAAAACCCCCCATAGACTGGAACATAAGCCTTCAAAAAGGAATATCGAACAATCCGAACACAGAATGAGAATTGCAACAGAAAACCATAGATTAAATACATATGAGGGGGAAATCACAAGAAAGAATTATATAAAATTAAATAATACGAATCTGACTCCAGTGGAAGTCGCTAATAGCATTAAAGAAAAGTTCAGATTATGATGGGTAACTCGGATTGACGATTGCGCTAAAGGGCAGGATACTGACATAATTTCGTGAATAATTTATAATGAAGGTTTTAATTTTGACGGGAGGGATTTTATTGGATATTGAAATCATACCCATTGATGAATCTCATATTCCTAAAGTTAAAGGCTTGATAGCTGGCTACTTAAATTCTTCTTCCAACGGAGTGGACGAATCAGATCCATCACCAGAGCAGCTAGAACAATGTGAACAAATTTTAAATAGATTTATTAGTAACAGTTCGGCTAATTGTTATTTAGCTAGACAGGATCATGAATATATTGGGTTCATCATCCTTTCCTGGAGCTTCTCTATAAGCAAAGGCTACCCAGTATTGCGTATAGAGGCTTTATATTCATCATCAAAGCATAGAAAGAAGAGCGTAGGTAGGAAGCTAATGAAGCATGCCATTGATTTAGCTATTTCAAACAAAGCCACACGATTACAGCTCGAAACAGATGACGATAATGCCCCTGCTCGTACTTTGTACAAGCAACTCGGATTTAAGTTAATACAAGGTAAGGGTGTATATATGTCATTTCTCTAGCGTTGAGCTAACTGAGAGCTATACCGCAATAACCATTAGGAAAAGGGAGCCAAAGAGAAGCCCATAGTAGTCATATTTATGACTATGGATTGAAGGTTCGGGGATACCCTTCATACCGATAGCAAGTTAACAGACTTTTACGAGCTTCATGACGTTTTGGAGCAGCGTCATTAGGTGAGTAATGTTCCAAAAACAGAGCTGAAGCTTGGCACGATGCCGGATATGGTTGATCCGGCAAGATACGCAAAAATTGCCGAAAGAAACAGCTTACAGGTTGTAAAGCGCTGCATCAGATAAGCTGTCATTGGAATAAAGACTCCGTTGACCAGCATGTAGCCAGTTGTCAGCCATTGGGCGGTCATTGCTGTAATATCAAATGCCTTGATCAGTTCCGGAGTCGCCACACTCATAATGGTTTGATTTATTACGGTAATAAATGCGCCCAAGATCATAATAAAGAGAAGGGGACCTTTTTTGACGGTGTTGACAGTTATTCTCCACTCATCGTTTGTCTTATCCTTTCCTCATTCGTGTATTAGGAAATAAATCCTTTTTGCTTCAGCAAATCTTCTGTGGCCTTCCACAGCTTGTGCTGCGTAGTGGCATCCCCCCCGGGCGATACTGGGTCTATAGATTTTCCGGTTCCAACGTTAAAGTATCCGCCAGTCATTTCTTGATATTCCGGCTCCACAATCAAACGGGTGATAATACCTGCTCCTCTTCGCGGATCTCCAAGACGAAGGGCTTTCAACAATCGTTCTAATACGGAAGCAAACCAAAGTTCTCGTCCTAGTCCGGTAACATTAAATCCTGGATTTAGTGCATTTACGCTGATACCCGTACCTGCCCACCGTCGTGCCAGTTCAGCAGTGAACATAATATTAAATAATTTGGTTTTTCCATAGATGGGGGATGAGCCGCGAGCGGTAAAGGGAGTGGTATCCGTTAAATCCTCGGGGAGCTTCAAAACGCCGTGACGGTGTGAAGCTTCAGAGGCAACATTGACAACTCTGGCCTTACCTGCATTCTGCAGAGACGGTATTAGTGAATGTGTCAAAAGCCACGGCGCTAAATAATTGACAGCAATCATTTCAGGAAGCCCTTCGGGAGTGATACGGGGCTCAAAAGCATGGATTCCCGCATTGTTCAAAAGGACATCAATTTTAGGGTAAGCAGAGGCTATTTCACTCCCAACCCGTTTAACATCCTTCAATAGCGATAAATCTCCATAAAAAAAGTCAATATTGACTGATGGTGTATTCGCCTCAATCTGTTTTCTCGTAGCTTCAGCGCGTTCCTTACTCCTGGCAGTCAAGACAAGGTCAAAACCGCGTCTTCCCAATTCAATCGCGACAAGCTGTCCAAGACCGTTGGTGGCACCGGTGATGACAACAGTTGCTTTATTTGGCATCGTCATTTCTCCTTCATGTGATATAATTTTTTGAAGTAATCTATCTAAACAACGTAAAGGCAGGATGTTTAGTTGACATATATCCACTATAATGATTTGATTGATATATGTCAATCAATTTTGAGTTGTTTTTGATCTAGAGAAAGGTGATTGAGGATGAAGTATAATGAGTTAAAAAATGAACCGAGGGAGAAACTGGAGATTGAATTGGGCGAGCAGCTTAACGCCCTCATCAGTGCTTCACATGCCCTGAATGTCAGAGCTGCTACTAAATTCGATTCCTCCTTACAGCCTGCCGCCTTCCATATTGTTCGTTGGCTATACTCCTACGGTCCAACAAATGCCGCCACTTTAGCGGAATCAACTGCGATGGATCGAAGTTCGGTCAGTCGCCTTGTCAAACAGCTCCAGACTCTGGGGTATGTGAACAGAGAAGCGTCTCCTAATGATGGGCGGGAAATTGTGTTGTCTCTTACCGAGTATGGACAACAAAAAATAATTGATGCGCTTAAGGAGAAAGAGTCCGTTTTTTATGAACGACTCTCTGAATGGAAAGATGCGGAGCTTCATGATTTCATCCAAATGCTCAGGCACTTTAATGGATTCAATTAGTTTGACAAAACAGCAACTTTTTAAATTTGTTGTTAAGCTAACGAGACACGATAGTTGAATCACTGATAACCAGGCCGCCGATTATTTCGGTGGCCTTCTATACATTTTTATGAAGCTTGAGTAATCCTAGGATTGAAGTATGTTTTGATTTATGGATTTTTCGCCGATAGCCACGTTAAGCTGAACCATACCACAAGTAGGGCGAAATTTTGGTTCTCATGGTTTTTGGCAGTAGTTTGATAAGCTTCAGTTGCAGAGGCTTGAGGTAGCAAAATACAAGTTACTTTAGGGGCAAGCAATGTCGCCGTGCGGCACACTTAGGTACAAGTTTCGCTGCCTAACCCAGGCGGAAAAGGCGGCTATTATGTGAAATAGCGCTTATTCATTCTATTGAGCTACCCGGACAGAAGAGTGTGGTGGAACGGCTATTTCTTATTGCTCTTTATTTTGCCAGAGTAACACATCCGCTTCACCTACAATATGATGAGTCTAGAAATCTAAAGAGGTGAGCAAATGGCAGTCGTAAAATCCAGGAAACGGGATATTGATATGTTGGCAAGGTTGCTTCGAGCTGAAGCTGAGACCGAAGGCGAAACGGGCATGCTCCTTGTTGGAAATGTTGGCATTAACCGAATAAGAGCGAATTGCTCCGATTTTAAAGATATTCGGACAATTCCCCAAATGATCAACCAGGCGCATGCGTTCGAAGCGTTACAACATGGTTTGTACTATCAAAACGCAAGAGAGAGGGAACGCCGTCTGGCGCAACGGGCTGTAAATGGGGAGCGAAGTTGGCCAGCCAAATTCTCCCTATGGTATTTCCGTCCAGGAACGTTCGAAAATCCCGGACCATGTCCGCCAACTTGGTATAATCAGCCGCTCGCAGGACGATGGAAGAAGCACTGTTTTTATGAACCGACCGCGGAAGAATGTGAAGAAGTATATAATACGTTTTAATTTTATAAACGAAAAGAGCTCAGGATCTCTTAACCTGACTTGTCACAGCCATATGTCGGTTGACAAAACTTTATCTCATTAAGTGCCGCGTAAATCGCGGCTTCTTTGGGTTTGGTGGAATAAAGTTGTTGTCACGGTTATTATTCGGAAACTATTACCCACGTGACAGGCCATCGCTTTCGTCATACCTATGCATGTCAGCTCCTTGATAACGGAGCGCCATTAGATTTCATTCAAGGCATGTTGGGGCATGAAAAAGCATCAACCACTCAAATTTATGCCCAGCTGCGCGGGGAACGCCGACGAGAACTCTACCGCCGGTTTTTTTAGCATTTCTGAAATATTAAGAGATGAAATGTACCTAAGCAAACTGTTAGTCAACTAAAGGGCAGTTTAGTCCATTGAGATGTATAATATTGGATATATATATTTATGGAGGGGAAATCGATGTTAATCAGAGAGATAAAACCTGAGAATGCCGAAAGTTTTGATTTGCTAATGAAGCAAGTTGAAAACGAGGCTGATTTTATGCTTATGGAACCAGGAGAAAGAAAAGGTTCTCCTGAACAACAACGTAAATGGTTGGAAAGGGTGGACAAAGAGAGTAATTCAACTGTACTTGTTGCTGAACAAGGTGGACAGATCGTAGGATATGTAGCAGTCATTGGCGGAGATACAAAGAGAACAAAGCATTCAGCCTACCTAGTTATAGGTTTTTTTAAAAGAATACACCGGGCGTGGTATAGGAACAAATCTATTTCAAAGGTTAGAAGAATGGGCAATAACTCATAATATCTTACGGTTAGAACTTACAGTGGTCATTCAAAATGAAGCAGGAGTATCTCTATATAAGAAAATGGGATTTGAGATAGAAGGCATAAAAAGGAATTCACTAGTGATAAATGACACACTTTTCGACCAGTATTTTATGTCTAAATTATTATAGGGACTTGTTAAACTAACGAGCAGGTTTATTCAGGAGGTGGTTAAATGGATTCTCGAAAAGAAACACCTGAAGAACTAATAGAACGTTTAAGACAAGAAGAATTAAAAAATAACCCTTTTGGTGCGTTTAGTGATGGAGTAAATCGTGCTGAATTTGGAAATTCAACTGGTTTATTTGGCGGTTTGGGATGGAAAGGAACTGGAATCATTATTTTATTATTGGTTATAGGGTATATAATTTACAAATTACTAAATTAAAAATTACAGGGACGATAATACACTTTTCACCACTTGCTGGAGCTTAAAGATGATCTTGAACGAATGAAATACCAGCCAACAAAGGATGAAGAAGACGAGGACTTTGAGGAAAAAATTGATGAGCTATTATCAAGGATTAATTCAACTAACGGAACACGATAGTTCAATGAAACAGCGGCAGTCTAGGACTTTATTTCTCGTCCATGGCTGCCGTTGTTTCTATTACTGGGGTCAGTCTAATACTTACTTTAACAAGTTGACGGTTTTTAGGACAGAAAGTGATTATCGTCGGAAAATAATATTCCTGTTGGGGAATATGGTTATATAATTGCTTACGATCGTAATGCGGATAATGCCTTTGATCACGTTGTGCGTGTCCCGAGGGCCAATCGGAATTATGCGGTACCGTATACGGACATCGAAGTAGAAGAAGTGCAGATTCAAGAAGAGGTCGAACGCATTGAACGTGAAGCAATAATTGATTTTGCGCTTGCGACCCGGAACGAAGCATTGTTCAAGAGCGTCATGAATCGGGATCAGGAGGAGGAAGAGATAGAGGTAGAACCCGAAGCGTTTTCTGCTGAGGATTTCATTCGACAAGTCAATCTCAAAGCATGGATCTAAATCAAGAGCGCAGCAAAAGGCGAGGTCATAGAAAAAGTCCTTTATACATAAATCCGCATGGTAATCTTACAAAAGTGAGGTGGCCATGCGGATTTATGTATAATCGAGGAATCAATGGATAGCTGGTGAGGGATATAAAACAGCGGGTGGCCAGAGGCCATCCGCTATTCTGCTTAATGTACTTGCACCTGTGTATTCATCCGTAACTGCTGCAGCTGTGAATCCCATGTGATCGAAAGGCCGAGTCCCTTCTCGAAGAGTTGATAAGGAGCAGCGACAGCACCTGTTAAAGAAGATACAGATTCAGGGAGCTCGATAGCTTGGTCATCCACTAGAATAATACTTTCCCCGCCGCGAAACGTGAAGGATCGGCCTTCATATTCAATCGTATAGGAAAGTGTGCCCGATGGATCTTGATTGGTCGCAAACTGTGCTCCAAGTGCTCGGGTAATCGTAGTTATCGGAATATGAACTGTATTTGCACTCACTCGCGGAGCAAATATCGAATTGATCATTAGTCCATCAATCATGATGTCTACTGCAATATTGGCCTTAATCGGGAGATAGATCATGCCATCGGGTGAAGCTGCCGTTGCGCCAACTGAATTAAAATGGTTGCCGCCCCAACCCCATACTTCGCCGCGTTCCGAGATCGCCTGATTGTGGTAAGTTCCTGCGCTGATCGATTTGATCTTAGGTAAGCCGTTAACCTTGCCTTGCTTGCCTGTAACCGTTCTTCCATAGCTATATACATCGCCTGCTGTCGTTAGGAACAGCGTGTAAAAGCTAGCTGCTCGTACTTCTTTAACAGTCAATTTAGGTTGAACGGCAGTTGGCTTACCCTTGGCGTCCAAAGTCCAGACCTTGCCTTTCTTGTCTAGTGCATATGAGGCTTGCTCATTGGAAGTGACGGAACGAATATTGGATAATCCTTTCATCCGTACAGGCTTAGTAGGAGTCTTGATATTGGAATTGAACATGAGTGATGGTTCATTCCAGCTCCATACGGTGCCATCCCGTTTCACGGCATAGATTTGGTGGTTGAATACATGTATCTGCACCACATTCGCAATGCCGCTCACAGCAGCAGGTTTCCGAACGCTGTACGTATCATTCTTGTTCAACTCACACTGCCACGACCATACGCTCCCGTCTTGACGAAGCGCTACACCAAAGTCCGAGCCTGATGCAACAGTGACTGCATTTGCAATTCCTGCCACCTGCTGAGGCAGTACAGAATGAATCGTATTATCATCTGAACGCGGTGCTGTTCCCCATGTCCATACCGTTCCATCAGCCTTAACAGCGAGATTGTGTCCGTCTCCGCTAGTAGCAATATGCTTGATATCCGACAACAAGCTCAGACGAACAGGCCCGTCTGTTTCCGATATGGTAACGGTTTCTTGTATCCCTATTTCGCCTAATAGGTTGCGTCCCCATGTCCATACCGAGCCGTCCTTGCGAAGAGCGATCGAGTAATAATTACCTGATTCGACTTGCGTGAATTGCAAGGCATCATGGATTCCTTTCTCCGAAGCAGAAGCGGATACAGGAATCGCTTTCCCGACAAGCACAATGATCATGGCGATGATCAGCGGCTTAAAGGCAATTGATGCTGCGGAATGCCGTATGGGTGAAGATTGAGTCTTGTAGATAGAATTAGGCGATTTCATGGATTGTTCATCCTTTCGTAAGATTAGTATGAGTAGGTATATACTAGATAGACGCAGGTTGTTGTAAAAAAGTTCCAAGAGGTATTTTGGGGTGAATGAACTTTGATCCAAGTAGCGGCAGCAATCATTGAGAACGATGAAAGTCAGGTCCTCATCGCTCGACGTCGACAGGTAAGTCGTAAGCGAGTATGTGGGAGTTTTCAGGCGGTAAGTTGGAGCACGGGGAATCCGTTGAAGTGTGCTTGAAGCGAGTCTATTAAATACGATCTGGCTGGATTCTTGTAGAGGTGGAGGCAAAGTCACCTGGAGTCGAAATTGATCCGGTATTCGGCGTTCGGACGACTGCAAAACAAGCAGCTAGTCTCATTCGAGCAGGTGTTAAGCGTACGATATTTCTAAAAACTCCTCCGACACCGAGTCGTGGGAAACCGTTCTAAATAGTTATTGTTTTCAGTTTTCGGACTGTTCGTTTTTGAACTAACGGAACACGATAGCGGAGGAGCTTGCAGCGATGTGGCTCCTCTTTTCTTATTGAAGTAACGGGCAGGATAGTTCCAATATGTGGTATAATTTTTGCGATCTAAAAAAGTGGGGTTAGAGGAGGATTCGTAGCGGTGAACAAAGACGATATTGTAATTAATCAAATTACAGAGTTAGATAAATTGGAATCAACAAAATCATTACAATCGACAATCAGTAAACTTGAGAATGCCTTGTCCCAGATGACTCAAAATGGTGCAAATACTACCCTAGTAAAGAAACGACTCAAAGCTGTTTACATCGGCTTAGCCATGCTAGAACACGTTTGGAATCAAAGACCCCATCATTACACCCAGGAAGATTTAGCAGAAGCTCGCAATGTGATTACTGGTTTATTTCCATCAATTGAAAACAGTTATACTAAGTCAAAGGCAGGTAGTCCCCAAAGAACGCTTTTAGAAAGAAGAATTAAAGCGTTGGAACTTGCTGTTCAAGCGATTGACGATCTTTCCACTAAATAACTCATAATGTAAACGAAGCGTTTGGGAGTAATCTTAGTTCACCTTACTGAAAAAAACTAACTGAAGCCCTTTTAAAATATGATTCCGGAGTTGTAAAGCCACTAAACTAAAGGGGAACGTTAGTTGAATCATGATATAGAGGCATCTGGTCAAACGATCAGCTGCCGTTTTCATTGATAAGACAGGAGGGCTTTCAACAATGGACTTATTAGACGAACAAACTAAATCACAATTAAATGTGATTTCAGAGATGAATGAGATATTTAAATCAATTGGAGGACGTTACTGGTTACGCGGAGGTTGGGCGATAGACTTCTTACTTGGAAGGGTTACTAGACCACATGAAGACCTAGACTTGGTAACTTGGGTTCATAATCGGGAGGGATTGGCACAAATGCTTATGGACGCAGGCTTTGAACGGATACCTGTGAGTGAGCGACAGACCGATTTTCGTAAAAGCAATGTAGACATCCAGTTTCTTTACTTGACCACAAATGGTGATGAAAGCATTATTCCTAATGGATTACCAGAATGGGTATGGAGGTCAGATGCGTTATTACCGCAAGTTTTTACACTAAACGGAATAACAGCGAATGTATTAAATCCTCGACAATTACTTGAAGAAAAAGAAGTGTATGAAAAAATAGGTAGGAAACTCCGCCAAAAGGATTTGGAAAGTAAAAGGATACTGCAAAGTATCATTGATAACAAACAATTTGGGGAAAGCTTGTTGAACTAACGGGACACGATAGTTAATAAAGCGATATCAAAAGCAGGGCCATCCGGCGAAGGATGGCCTTAAAACTTGCCGTTACAGACAGCGTGGAGAACCGTATCACAAGTAACGGTTAGTTATTTGAAAATACTTGCAGAAACCTTCAAAAGTGAGCTAACCGACATGGGTTTGGGATGGGCTACCCTCGGCGGAAAAGTCAGTACAAATGGACTTCCGCGTCCTTTTTAGGGTCAAAGAACTATGCGGTACATGGAGGATACTGAAAAAGTCCCTTAACCCCAAAAGAGACAGCTTCCTAGTTTTGGAGGAGGCTGTCTCTTTTTTTTAGTATAATCAGATCATCCAATCAAGGGCTGGTGGTCCCGATGTTTCCGAAGCAACAGGGTTTATCTTGAGTCCGTATATCCTATGTTTTTCAGTTTCCTCGCTCTGCCTCCGGTTTTTCTTACAATTCCTATGGATGCTGCATTTCCGGCAGTGCTATACCTCAAAAGAAACCGGTCCGGCAGTCTCATAATCCACGATGACAAAAACATTTTTGATGTGAATTTCAAAAACATCCAATGTGTCGCCAATGGCAGAGAGCGTCTCATCATATCCAGGGATTTTTTGGATAAACAGGTCCTTGATCTCTTCTATGGTGTACCGGCTCTTATGTACAACTGCATGATTGGAGCGTGCATGCGGCACGGAAGACCCGTCAGAGGGGACGGTTGTGAAGGCAACATTGTTATTTTGAGCAAACTCAGTCACCTTCTGATTCTCCCTGTCTGTCGTAAAATACAGGATTCCTGGCTTGCTGGCATCATAGCAGAAATTGACAATCCTAACATTGGGTACGCCTGCCACCGCTGTTGCCAGAGCAATTTCGTTGGTCTTGTCTAATGTGTGGTAAAATTCGTTCTTGTAATCCACTTATATTTCCTCCTTAGCATTTGATAAACTTAGTATAGCAATGTATCGATGACAGCTTGTATGTCAGTCATAGTACATAAATTTCAGGGGGGTTGATTATGAAGCTGGAACGAATGATCGCTATCATTATGCTGCTCTTGCAAAGAGAGAAGATGGGCGGGAAAGAGCTGGCCGAGCTGTTCGAAGTTTCACTTAGAACCATTTATCGTGATATTGAAACAATTAATCAAGCAGGTATTCCGATTGTGACCAGCTCCGGTGTAGGAGGGGGAATTGGGATCATGAATGAGTATAAGATAGAAAAAGGGTTTTTTACCTTCAAGGACATTACCGCTCTACTGATGGGGCTTGGCTTTATATCCAATACATTATCCGGTGAGGAAACCACTGCTACCCTGGCCAAAGTAAAAAGCTTTATCCCGGAGGATAGACAGCATGAAATTACGCTGAAAGCCAACCAAATCTCCTTTGACCTATCCGCTTGGCTGGGCAGCAATGATCTGCAGACCAAAGTTGAAGTGATTCGAACAGCCTTGGAGCATTGCAGCATACTGTCTTTTATGTATCTAAGCGCTAAAGGAGACAAGGTCATGCGGACCCTTGAACCTCATCGTTTGTTATTGAAAGAAAATCACTGGTACGTGCAGGGGTATTGTTTGAATCGGCAGCAATTTCGGGTATTCAAGCTATCCCGCATATCTGAACTGGAGAGAACGGAAGACCGTTTTGCTATGCGTGAGATTCCCCCGGCTTTTTCAGAGTTTTCAGATACTATGTCTAGGAAAATGCAAAAAATAAAATTGCAGCTAGACCATTCCATCCTCGACAGGATGTTGGATTATTGCGGAGAAGAGAACATTACTCCCCTCGGCAATGGCGAATTCTATGCATATCTTGATTTTATTGAAGATGATTATGGTTACGGAATTCTAATGAGCTTCGGAGATAAATGCCAATGCATTGAACCTGAGCATGTGCGCAATGAAATGAAGAGACGGCTCAATGATTCAATAAAAGCATATTATTGACATGCAATGTTTGCATTACCTCCTGCAATGAACGTAAGAAAAAATAGGAGTTTTCGTATCGGATTGGCAGTCTTGTTGCGTTAACGGGCAGTTTAGCGCAACAAAATTCAATTTTTAACCGTATAGATATTGGAAGTATCAGGAAGTTGGGACTCAACAATTTGGAGTGATTAAATGAAAAAGTCCAGAATAACGTTAGTTGTTCTAATAATTTTTCTAATAACAGGTATTGGTTATATGAATGGATATAGGTTTAATGCTTTAAGCGCGGCTAAGGCAAATTCTTTTGTACCTAAAGACTCCATTTTAATAGATGAAGTTGATTATAGTTGGGGACGATTTTATATTTTTGACTCTCCAGAAAAGCCGGTTACTGCAATTACATTACAATCTTATCGCTTTTTATGGTCCTCGAGAATGTCAGTTTACCATTATCACCGAGATGATCGGATTATCACAATCGGTGGTGGAACCTTAAATAATCCAAAGGAGAAAGCAACAGTGATAAGTATTATAGTCGATGATCCAGATGTTTCTTACTTAGAAGTGGGACCTGAAAGTAACCGAGTGAAGAGAGGAGTCAATTTAGGGAAGCCTATGACATTTGCATGGGATGTTGCAGTCCAACTGAATTTCCTTTATCCAAAGGCATTTAATAAAAATGGCGAACTACTTTATGAGTATCGCTACCCAAAAACAAATTATATACGGCAAGAGGATTTGAGATGGTATTCAGTAAAGGAGTCATCTTTGTCATAAGTAATCATACTCATATAGATCGTAAAGCTAACAGACACGTTGGCTCAATAAACACACTAACAAAGGCTGCCGGCATGATCGGTAGCCTTTGTTCACCTAACGGAGAGGATAGCTCAAAAGTTTCGCGAATACCCTACATATGGAATTATTTATGAAGTTCGTGAATAAGACGTTATCGGAAATCTGCACAAGTGAGGAGTTCACAATGAAGAGGTTTACTCTATTAGTTATTACACTAGTTTTCACAATCTTGGTTATTGTAATTCTAATCATTTATTATCCAAAGGAAATTAATATAAACGCACAAGGCATAAAATATGGATATGGAACTGAGATTGTAGAATCAGAAAAACTAGTAAATGTACAAATTGAAGGGAAACTATATAAAAGCATCACTGGTAAGAGAAAATTCGAAGGCACAATAGACATTGAAGGAGAAGAACTCCCTGTTCCGTTAGATCAGAGAAAACTAACCATACTCATTTCAGATGAAGGAGCGGGTGTCATTAATTATCCGTATTTTACATATCGAAAAGATAATGGTGCAACAAATGGTTCACATACTTACTATTATGGAACTTTAGTGATCAATCGTAATTTTACTAACGCAACAATATTTGTTGGAAATCACAGTGAAATAAAAGATAATCGTGGAACTGCTTGGAATTCAGTAAGTGGTCAAGTTATAACAGTTCCATCTAGTAGTAGAGCAGAAGCCATTCATATAACTAACGAGTTAGCAGGTAACTATTTAAGAGGATTAAAATTGAAATGAACTTAAAACGAAGTGTTAGAGAATCGGGAAGGAGCAGACATAACGATAGTTGAATAAAGAAACCGAGGCAACTGGTCAGAACGACCGGCTGCCGTTTTCTAACGGGCAGGATAGTTAAAAAAAGGAAATTTTAAAGAGGCGGAGAAATAATAATTGTTTTGACCGGAAATCATGTTTTATTTCGTCTTTACAAAACTAATGACTAAGGAGGATTAAATTGAAATATTATTTATCATCATCATATAAAATAGGAACTGAAGAAGTTAGATTGAAAGAAATGACAGCACATTTGTTCTAGCACAGGCCATGAAATTGAGTGGTTTTGATGAGATTATTAAAGAATACCATAGAGACAGTAAAAATATTGTTTATGGGGGATATAGTGCAGGTATATGTATTCTAGGACCAACACTAAGAGGGATTCACCTAGTAGATGACCCCGATCAGAAACCGTACGGAGAACAACATCAAACGATTTGGGAAGGATTAAATATTTTGAATTATGCTATTGCCCCACATTATAAATCGGATCATAAAGAATCTGAAGATATGGATAAAGCAGTTGAATATATGATCGATAATAAAATCCTTTTTAGAGCTTTGAGGGATGGAGAAGTAATTATTATCGAATGAATGTAGTGAACAGGAAGACTGAGTCAACGGGACACGATAGCGGAGGAGCTTGCAGCGATGTGGCTCCTCTTTTCTTATTGAAGTAACGGGCAGGTTAGCGTAGTAATTTGATTCTTCATTTGTTAAATTGTATGGATAAAGGAGGGGGAGAGAAATGGAGTACAAATATGAATTGAGTGGTACTGGTTGGGCTGATGGATTTATCGAAATAAATACCAATACCGAACATTTCTCTGCAAGCTACCTAACTGATGCTTTGCACGATATGTTAAAAGCAATAATTTCTCTCTTACCTGAATTGGTTACATACCCTGTGAAAAGCGTTCAATTCGAAATGCATGAGGAGCCAGGCGGAACAGTTTGGACATTAGAAAAGATAGATTCAGCTCATCTAAACATTAATATTGTTTCATTTGAAGATTTGGTTAGAAGGAAAGAACTGGCTCAAAATTTTAATGAGACCTGTACAATTTCGGAGTTTGTCAAAGCGGTTGTTACTTCACTGGATTTACTTTTACAACAACACGGCATGGATGGTTATAAAGCAAAATGGATTAATTATGACTTCCCTAAAAAGGAATATTCAATGTTGAAAGATTTCTTGCGTAGGGGAAATCATTGAGCTAACGGGACACGATAGTTGAATAACAGATGTTGTTGAGCAGGCGGCATTGGCTGGCTGCCTTTTTTCGGGTGAGCAGAGGTAGCTATTGACGAGGTAATATTTGGAAGTGTATACTTTACCATGTATTAAAAAGTAATTTAACCCGAAGGAGTGAGGTCAATGAAAAACTTCAAACGAAGCGCCAAAAACATCATATTAGGTCCTCACGTTGTTATTTTTAACTAATTCGCTTATGTCGAAATAAGCCCTGAGGATATGTCTGTCCGCAGGGCTTTATATGTGTGTGGGTCCACTCTGGAGTATAGAGTGATGCCGCGCGCTAAAGCCTCTGGTTTGTTTGCAGTGGCTTTTTGTTTTGTCTTATTTGGAAGCGAGAGAAGGAGATGGTTATTTTCAACAGAGTCAGAATGTGGTATCAGAAAGAGATTGAACAGCTTAAGCCTTTGGTGCGTGATGTATACAAAAAAATTCATAGGTATCAGCTTGAACGGACGTCGCTGTTTGAATTGCAGATGCGCGAAGCAATTACTCAGACGACGCTGGTATTGGAAGTTTTTATCGAGCATATTCCTGCGTATAAAAGTAGCTATATTAAAGTTCTTGGCAGGCAGGAGCAACTCACGTCATCCGAATTGATTATGTGCTTTGACCGGGCGATGTACGAACTGCATTTGTATGCAACGTTAGGCAAAACAATCGGGAAATACGCCAATGAAGCGCCTTGGAGCAAGGAGCTTCGCGCACTCTTGAATGAGCGACAAGAGATTGAATCGGCAGATAACAGTGTCTCTGTAGAAGAATTATTTCTTGCGAGCGGAAAAGTTGCCTGTTCCGGTCATGCCGAAGGTACAGCCGTAGTCATATTGAGCATGGATGAGCTTGGGAAGATAAAGCAAGGTGACATTCTAGTAACGACGATGACGACTCCTGAATTCATCGAGGTTGCTCCGCTTATAGCAGGACTTGTCACGGATCGGGGCGGCATCGTTTGCCATGCTGCTATTTTGGCGAGGGAGTTTAACATCCCGTGTATTGTCGGCTGCGGAAATGCTACGAAAGTTATTACAAGCAGTCATAAAATTCGTATAGATGCGATCTCTGGCATCGTTATGGGATGTGATAATGAATGAAACTGATACATTTATATGAGGCGACCGAGGTTGATTTATACGGGCGTAAAGCGGTGAATTTGGGTGAGGCGCTTCAAAACCGTTTGCCGGTGCCAACAGGGTATGCGCTGTCGGCTTCAGCCGTTCAGCAATTTGTGAGGGGAGAGCTGAATTTGGAGAGCGAAATCCGGACTACGCTAGACTCCTTAGGTGCCGTTTCCGTCAGATCGTCTGCTAGTCGAGAAGATGGTGGACTATCCAGCTATGCTGGATTGTTTCATTCCTGCTTGAACGTTGTGACCGCCGAAGGAATTGAGCGAGCGATTCGGTACATTTGGGAGTCGGCGCAATCGAATCGTTTGCGTAGCTATATGAGGCGAGCAGAGGGAGCGACTGCGGTAGATGAAGACGAGACTGGGACTGCTGTACAAGTAGCGCTCATCATACAACGAATGATCGCTTCCGACGTGTCGGGAATAATGTTTACACGCAATCCTGTTACGAATGCGGATGAACGAGTAATAGAGGCAACCTGGGGACTTGGCGAAGCGGTTGCTTCTGGATATGTAACGCCGGATTACTTCAGAATGAACCGGAATGGGGAAATTACGGAAGCGACGGCTAGCATGAAGGAGATTGCGGTTCGAGTCGGCCTGTGCGAAGGTACGATTCAACATAAGTTGGCCGACAATGCCGCGCACTCGCTATGCCTGACCGCCAAGCAATGCAGCGAGTTGAACCGTCTGGCTGCAAAGTGCGAGCATACTTTTGGTCCGGACATCGATATTGAATGGGCCTTCGCAGACGGTGAGCTTTGGCTGCTCCAATGTCGGCGCATAACCGGACTGAAGCTCTCGTCAGACTGATGAAGCGTTTTGTGCTTAAGGTTAGGTGCATTAACTATGGCTGCTTGATTATGAGCATATTTTGCAAGATAGATAGTTGTCCAAGAAAAATAGGTATATATATTTTTTACCTGATGCTAAACGGTGTGCCAGTGAAGCCATTTCACTGGCACTTTTTTCTTTAATCATCGTCGGTGAGATCATTCGACGATTAAGCTAAGTGGCAGTTTACTTTAATGAATCCAGCCTGGCAGTCAGTGGGTAAAAATTGACACACATATTAATAATTGCTAATATGATACATATTAGTGGATTCTAATTTGATGGAAGGGACGTGAAAAAATGGGAAAAACAAGTTATGAAGTAAAAGCTAAGTTCATTCGTGGCTTTAGTGATAAGACAAGACTTCAAATACTCGAATCTATCAAAAATAAAGAAAAAACAGTATCTCAAATTGTCGATGATCTTAAAGGAAACCAGTCCAATATTTCGCAGCATTTGGCTTGCCTAAAGGGCTGCGGGATCATCATTAGCCGACAAGAAGGGAAATACATTTATTACAGCTTAAGAAATGCAGAAATTGCGCAGTTACTGGATATCATGGAGGCCGTTTTTGTTCAGGTGGAGGAAGAAGTAGCGGCCTGCGAGAGAAACGATGAATTGGATTGCTGCCCAAAACAATAATGGAGGGACTCCTATTATGAGCGAAGATAAAGAACAAAGCGATTCGTGCTGTGCTGATCAAAGTTGTTCTTCAACCTCTGAGAAGCCCAAAGAACTGAAATTTAAGAAAAGTCTTAATCTGGTTAATGTAGCCCCTTCGGCGCCGCCAACGGATACTTGCTGCACATCCGAAGACAGACACTCAGATAACAGTGAAACCATTCCGGATGATGCAGTGGGTCATAAAACCGAATTTATCGTTTTTGGGATGGATTGTTCCGCCTGTACGAATACGATTGAAAAAGCAGTGAGACAAACGGAAGGCATTTCCCAGGTCCAAGTGAACTACAGCACAGGGAAAATGAAGGTTGTAGCATTAGAGGAAGCTGTATTCGAGAAGCTTCCGGCCACTGTTGAAAGGCTGGGATATACTTTAGAGAAGGTACAACAAAAAGGAAATGTGCGGACCTACAGCATCGAAGGCATGGACTGCAGCTCTTGTGCGTTAACGATTGAAAATCATCTAAAATCTCAATCTGCTGTAAAACATGTAAGCGTCAATTTTTCTTCAGGGAAAATGACGATCGAACACGACAATACCGTTGAAGATATCATTAAAGAGGTATCTAAGGCAGGATATAAAGCCTCCCTGGTTTCACGAAACCGGTCTGGTGAAGTGAAAAAAGGCAAGTCCGGGATAAACCGCGTTGTTCTATCGGGAGTCTTATTGCTGATCGGTTTTATCGGCTCGTATACTGGTGTTTCTGAGTTCTTGGTTAATGTCATCTATGCAGCAGCCATTGTCCTTGGTGGTTACAAGCCGGCAAAAAGCGCCTTTTATGCTGTGAAAAGTCGTTCGTTGGATATGAATGTACTGATGACAGCGGCTGTTCTTGGTGCTGCCGCGATTGGAGAATGGTTCGAGGGTGCAACAGTGGTATGGCTCTTTGCGTTAGGTAACATCCTTCAGGAAATGTCCATTGAAAAGACCCGTAACTCCATTCGAAGTCTGATTGATCTAGCCCCTCCTGAAGCATTTGTTAAAAGCGGTCAACAGCTCATCAGAAAGCCAGTCGAAGAAATTTCGGTTGGGGAAGTCATTGTCGTTAAACCGGGAGATAAAATCCCTCTTGATGGAGAAGTTATCAGCGGCGAATCCAGCGTTAATCAAGCACCGATAACGGGAGAATCCATTCCTGTAGATAAGCATCTCGGGGATTCGGTGTATGCTGGAACGATCAATGAGCATGGATCTTTGGATATTAGGGTAACGAAGCTCGTCGAAGATACGACGATTTCCAAGATCATTCACCTTGTTGAAGAAGCACAAGAACAAAAAGCACCAACGGAAGCCTTTGTAGACAAGTTTGCTCGCGTCTATACGCCGATCGTTTTTATTCTTGCCCTATCTGTAATGCTATTCCCACCGCTCTTTATCCCCGGTACTTGGGGTGATTGGTTTTATAAAGGATTGGAACTGCTGGTTGTAGCTTGCCCTTGTGCACTCGTTATTTCCACTCCGGTGGCAATTGTATCCGCAATCGGCAATGCAGCAAAAAATGGCGTTCTGATCAAAGGAGGGGCCTTCCTAGAAATCGCGGGAAGGATAACAGCGATTGCTTTCGATAAGACAGGTACGTTAACTGAGGGCAAACCCAGCGTTTCTCAAGTCATTGCTACAGGAACAACAGAAGGTGAATTATTGTCCATCGCGCATACCCTAGAGGAGTATTCCACACATCCGATAGCTAAAGCTGTTGTTGGTTATGCGAAAGCTAAAGATTTTAATGCCCTCCAAGGTGAGAAGTTTAGAAACATCGTCGGTAAAGGCGTTGGGGCTGTGATTGGTGGCCAAGAATACTTTGCTGGAAATCTTAAGCTGTTTCAAGCGCTAAACTATCCGGTACGGGAACTCGAATCACAAATCGATCATCTCCAACAAGAAGGCCATACAATCGTGATTGTTGGTACACAAGATAAAATCCTGGGCGTGATTGCTGTCGCGGACAGCGTTAGGGAGACTTCTGTTAAGGCTGTTCGCGATCTTCATAGAGTCGGGATTAGTCAAGTCGTCATGCTTACGGGTGATAACGAAGGCACAGCGAAGAAGGTCGCCGCTCAAACGGGGGTTAATCGTTATTTCGCTGAGCTATTACCTGAAAACAAGGTGAATTCAATAAAGCAACTGCAAGATGAAGGTTACCTTGTCGCAATGGTCGGCGATGGCATTAATGATGCGCCTGCTCTTGCAACGGCCAATCTAGGAGTAGCTATGGGTGGAGCTGGGACAGATACTGCCATGGAGACGGCGGACATTGTTTTAATGGCTGATAATTTAGAGAAGCTCCCTCATACGATTAAGTTAAGTCGGGCAGCAATTCGAGTTATTAAGCAGAATATATGGTTTTCACTAATTATCAAGGCAACTGCCCTGATTCTTATCTTCCCAGAACTGCTCACATTATGGATTGCGGTGATTAGTGATACGGGAGCAGCATTGATAGTTATATTGAACAGCATGAGGTTACTTAGGATAAAAAATTAATACCACGCCAGTTAGGCTGTCGGGCTTTTCGGCAGCCTGCTGAATACGTCGTGATTAAGCTAACATCCTGACCAGTTCCTAACATTATGGTTTCATACGGCACATGCGTACAGACGGCTTGCTACTGCCTGAATAGATTGTAATACCTGTAGAAAAGAGGTGATGATTGATGGCTGTAAAATCCAAGATGACAAGGAACAGCGCAAAGCAATGGATAGGTCAACCCGTATATATCGAATTAAAGAACGGGCGCTCTTATGTTGGTTGGGTCACAGGTGCAGAGAGTGGGCAACTGATTTTGTCCGGACAGAGTAGCCCAAGGAAGACAAAAATGATTTCTAACAAACGTGTACGCAAAGCTAGGGTTTCCAGTTTTATACCAGGTATGTTGGGGACAATGGTTGGGAGCGGTTCGATGTTTGGCGGTGGTTTGAATCCCGGCGCCGGGGGCATCGGTGGAGGAAGCGCAGCAGGTGGAATAGGTGGGGGCTTTGGAGGCTTAGGGAGCATCATGGGATTTATGGGAAAAGCATTCCCAATAATGAGGATGGGATATGGAATGATCAAATCCATTATGCCGCTTATGAAAATGTTTAACGGTTAAGGCTTAAACCAGCTTTGCAGACTAAGCTGTCAGCGAAGCTGGTTATCTACATAGTACTATTATGAGAGTTTTACATGCAGGATACTAATAATTGGAATCGAATTAATAATTTATCATACGAATGGTGGTGAGTGCAATTGACTACTGAAATCTTTTTTTCTTCGAACAAATTGGGCGTAGTAACAAACGAGCAGTTACAGTTGATGCTTAACCGATTTAATCTAGGAAAACTCATTTCCTCTGAAAGAACATCAAATGGTGTGGGAAACCAGACCCTGTTTGTTTTATCCTCTTCGGGAGAGTATGTGCTTAAAGGAAACCCACTCTATGAGGGACAGTTCATTGAAGAAAAATTCTATGTGGATAATCTGCTTAGACGAACAGAATTGCCTGTTCCCTCCCCATACCTAATTGATGAATCGAAAGACATATTTGATTGGTGTTATTCTATAATGCCTCGTCTTCCGGGCAGACATATTAACGAGCCAGGATTTGAAGCAGGACTTAATGTAACAGAAAAAAAACAAGTTGCTGAATTATTAGCAATTTGCTTATGCGAATTACATAGTTGGAAAGTTGACCAATATGGCGAGTTTGACACTAAAAATCAGACTATTCGTCCGTTTGAGGGTTCTTACAAAACATGGCTTTACAACAGAATTAGATATTGGTTGGAGGATGCTAAAAAATATTCAGAAATCACCTCTAGAGATACGGAATGGGTCGAAGATTTATTGGCTGCTTCGGAAGACGTATTCGATAACTTGTGCTTACCAACCTTCGTCATGGGCGATTTCAAAGCAGATAACATTCTTGTGCAAGATAAAACTAATGGTTTTCAGTTAAGTGGTATTTTTGATTTCACCACGGGTTATTTTGGTGATGGAATTGCAGACTTGCCAAGAATAGTTTCCATGTATCTAGATCATGGGGAAGAAGAACTAGCAAAGCAGTTCATCACTGTATATTTCAATTGTTCTAAAGCAAAAGAAGCCTTCCTAGAACGCTTTAGAATCCATATGCTTCACCAACGGGTGTTAGATTGGGGATGTGCCAAAGCAATAAATAATGTCACTTGGGATAAAAACCTTCATTTTTCTCAATGGGTGGAAAGATACACAGAAGCGGCGGCATATTTGTTAAGTTGATTTATTCAGCTAACGGAATGGGCAGGAAAGTTGAATAAAACCCCGAATAATCAACTAGTGTTATGTTCCTTATTTGGGTCAGGAGGGGTAGAGTTGTGCATAGGCATGGAGAGTTAAAAAGCGTATCTCTAGGTACCCGCATAATCGCCTTTTTATGGGATTATGTTATCATTACGAGCTACATCATCCTGCTAATCGGCGTATCCTTTCTTATACGGCCTTTGTTGATTCCACTGTTTACGATAAATCCTATTTCGGCCGAGATCACTGGGTTTCTATTCATTACTCTACCTGTATATCTTTATTTTGCCGTATGTGAGGGATCGAAATCGCACGCGACATGGGGGAAAAGAAAAGTGGGGATTGTGGTGACTGGGATTTATGGTCAATCCATCGGACTAGGCTCCTCGCTTTTTCGTTCTGCCCTTAAATTCATCCCTTGGGAACTAGCCCATTTCACCATTTGGCACATGGTCATTCCTTCTGATTACCCCAATTCATTCATTTATTCATTATTGGCGACGGTCTACGGTCTGGCACTTATCTACTTGATAAGTCCATTATGGAGCAAAAATAAACAAACTGTATATGACCTTATTGCGGGCACCGTTATAAGATACAAAAATTAAGGATTCATCTGGGGAAGAAAGCATGTTCGTTATTTATCCATTAATGATCACTCCGCCATTGATATGAATCATTTGTCCGGTAATATAAGAAGCATCTTCAGAAGCTAAAAAAACATAAGCTGGTGCGATTTCCTGAGGTTGTCCAGCACGTTTCATTGGTGTCGTCGCTCCCCATCTCGCAACTTGATCAGCAGGAAATGAAGCAGGGATGAGGGGTGTCCATATCGTTCCAGGAACGACTCCGTTAACCCGAATCCCGCTTTTTACGAGCGATTTCGAAAGGGATCGCGTAAATGCAACGATAGCGCCCTTTGTTGCAGAATAATCAATTAGCTGTTCATTACCTTCATAAGCCGTTAGCGATGCTGCGTTTATGATCGTACTTCCTTGTTTTAAATAGGGTAAGGCAGCCTTTGCCAAATAAAAGATAGAGAAGAAATTGGTACGGAAGGTTTTCTCCATTTGTTCCGAACTTGCAGAAGTGTTCAGTGATGAAACCATATTTCACGCAGAGCAGTTAGGCTATCGCAAGCCAGATCCACAAATTTATGTTGTTGCGTTAGAGCTGTTTGGAAAAAAGCCCGATGAGACGCTCTTTATTGGTGATTCTTGGACTCACGATGTAGTTGGTCCAATGGAAGCTGAGATAGACGCTATCTGGGTTAACCCAAAGGGGCTCCCTCAGACTACAAACCATAGTCCAGTAGCAATTGTACCTGATGTTACAGAGATACGGCACTTATTACTCAATTAATTGGGGGGACAAAATGAGCGAATATATTCGAGAATTACGTTCATTAGTTGGAACAAGACCTTTAATTTTAACTGGTTCGGTAGTAATCATTCAAAATGATAACGATCAAATTCTATTACAACATCGCAAAGACGGGAATTGGGGATTAAGCGATCCGACTGAATCACACGAGATACGCTTTTTTGATATGCACGATCTTCCGAGCTTGAACCCTGCAAATACTGTATACCTATCGAAGTATATTCTTAAAGTATAATTTAACAGTTAATTTATTTTCTTATTGCGGAGGGGTTTTATTGCAAACACTTTTTAGATATAACTGGATGGTAAGAGAAGACTGGTATCGTTGGTGTGAAGAGTTAAGTGAAGAAGAGCTTTTGCAAAACAGAACGGGTGGAATGGGAAGTATATTACATACGCTTTTCCATATTGTTGATGTCGAGTGGAGCTGGATACGTCTCTTACAGGATAAAACTGACTTTCAGGAGAGTTTCGATAATTATAAAAGCTTGAACAAGGTTAGAAAATTGGACGCAGAATTTCATTTAGAAGTGGAGAACTTTGTGAACAACTGGGATGATAGTATGGAAAATCAATTATTTTACGATACCCTGCCAGATGGAAGAATTGTAACAGATACTTGGGGTGAAGTTATGCGCCATGCCATTGCTCACGAAATTCACCATATAGGACAATTATCAATTTGGGCAAGAGAATTAGGAAGAAAGCCTGTTTCTGCAAACTTTATCGGACGGGGGCTTTCCTCTCATTCGAAAAAATAATTCTTATTGGAGGCCATAAGAATTGTCCAATTCAAACTTTAAATTTCCTGATATCGAGACAGATAGGTTGAAACTCACTAATCTGACTTTGACCTTCATTTCCAGCACAGTTATAATACCGTAAAATAATAAGATTTGTGTCGAAGTGTGACTTATGACTTCGCACAAATCTTATTGAATTTTCCTGAAAGTAGAAGGTGCATTTATGAGATCCAATGTATTTAAAGTAACAATATCTCTGATAATTGTTTTAGGAATAATAATAACACTCATTTTATTTTTCTATCAATTCCCTAAGAAGGTGGATATAGTTTCCCCTGCTGTAAGTTTTTACGAGAAAGACCCCTCTTCCATCAAGCATACTTCAATAAGAATATCAGGAACATTGAACCGACCTTTGTTTCAACAACATATATTCAAAGGCACAGTAACGATTGATGGCTTAGAATTTACTAAAGAGAATGGAACCCTCGATACCTATGTACTTGATAAAAATAATGGGATCAATTCAGGAAATCTTGTTTATCATAAACCCTCAAAGCCAGGGGAAATTGTCACCTTAAGTATGATCTGGTTTGATGACAATTTTGAACATATAAATATTGTGAGTAAATGGGGACCAAATAAGAAATTGTGGTTCTTCATCGTTTCTGGTTCTTCTTATGAAGAGGTGATTGATACTCAAAAGAAGATGAGAGAGAAGTATGGTTCGACTTTTGTTCCGCGAGAATAAAGGCACTTGAGAGCGATTTGAATGATCCGTTAGAGGAAATGAGGGCAGAGCGTTAATTAATTTATTATTCATTTCGGAATCTAAGTACGAGACCGACGTTGCATTCAACTATAACAGGGTTCATTTCATCACTCCCAAAATAATTTTCACCGGCAACCCCTCACCTTCTTGTCGTCCACATTATCGCATGTGATTCGGGATCATCGTCCCAACCAGATCATGGTTTAACAAGTAGGTGGGATGAACTGTATAGCTTTCGGGATCCAGCTCCCACGGGCAGATTCGTTCGATCCCCGGCTACAGCTATCTTACGACCACACAAAAATGAGGTCTACCAGAAAGATTTGGTGACCTCATAATACGAACGGGCAGGATTACGTAGTATCGTCAGATGCGTTTCCCCATTCCTTGTTACCTTCTATCGTAGGGTATGATTCATCGTCTATAAATTCATAGACAAAAAAAGCCCAAGCATCGTACGCTTGAGCTTTGATCTACAGGACCTTGCCGGATTACGCTACAATTATGTGCAAAATTTGGTTCCCGATCAGAAAGTTCGTTTATTTTAGGATGAAGATCAAGAGCTTATTATTTTAGAGGAAGAAGAATGGAAAAAAGAATGGCTCGAAACGGTCACGACGATCAAAACGATCAAAACGGTCACGACGATCAAAACGGTTAAAACGGTCACGACGATCAAAACGGTCAAAACGGTCAGAACCGCAAGAAGAACATTTTGTGCGTACTGATTTCATGTTTTTTTGTTTAGCTTTATTATTCATATTTTTGTTTGAGCTTGTCCGCACATGTTTTTTGTTGGTGTTTTTCATCTATTTATCACCTCCTTGTTTTATATAGTATGTACAATAAGTTGCACTGATTGGACGAGCGTTTATTTGAGATTAAAATAAACTTCTATACCGCTGGGTAAAGGTTTTTATCAAATGAATCAACAGTTGTTCAACTAACGGGACACGATAGTTCAATAGCAACAAGAAGGCAGCCAATTATCAATCGGTTGCTCAAGTCAAGTGCGAATTTCGATATAATTTAAAGCCCGCACTGATCAACTTGACTCTAGTAATCGTGTATAGTAATATATAGTAATATTTACTAAGGGAGAGATGTTGATGTCGGCGGTAGTTCTTAACTAACCAAATTCCATACTTGAAGTTTTCAACAGTCCTAGGGACCAATTGCTGATATAGCATGGTTTTTTTTGATGGGAATTTTGAAGGCTTCGGAATTAGTTAAGAACAGCGGATAATAATCAAAGCCTTAGTGCTGCCTATTGTTATGCACCCACAATCCGTGCTGTCTTCAGCGCGGGTTTTTTGTTTTTTTGCGGTGTTTATTTAGGTAGTGTTCAAAAAGGGCAGGGATGACGTATGTTCATTCCTGCCCTTTTTGTATTTTCATTATGGTGAAATTACAGTTTTTAGGAGGGATTGTGTGAATATGTACATTGAACAAGCAAGTCAGCATATCCGGCTGCAAGAAGGGCCTCAGGTGATCGAGCAGCTACTACTCGAATGCTACTTGAACCCGGGGATTTCAACGAAAGAGTTAGCACGCAAAACGCTACTCCCTACCCCTGTGGCTGCGGCAATCAAACGGGAATTAATTAAAGCGGGGGCGCTCGTGCAGGAACGCGGCGTCCGCTGTACAACGGACGGACTCGCATCGATTGAACGGGAATGGGGATACCGCGGCTTGAATCATTCCCTTTATCATGATCTGCTTGATGAGTCAAAATGGATCGAGAGTCTTAAAGATACGCTGGCTATATTGGAGGAACTTTTATCGCTGCGGCCTTCCGTGGATGTTCAGATTGATCAGTCCAAATGCACACCGGAAACGAGCCTGCGCCGGGCTATCCTTTGTTTGAAGCAGCATGCATTGATCGGAAAGCAGATTTTATGTGTCGGCGATGATGACCTGGTGAGTGTGTCTATTGGTCTGCTGCTGCAGCGTTTGTTTCCAGATGGCGGGCACACCGTTACGCATGTAGATGTTCTGGATATTGACGAAAGATTCATAACGTACATTGGAACGATTGCAAAGGAGCGGGGACTGCCGATTCGGTGCCACCGGCTGGATTTGAGGGAGCCGCTGCCGGAAAACCTGCACGGGCAGTATGATTGTTTCTTTACAGATCCGCCCTATACGCTTCAGGAAATGGGGTTGTTCGTATCGCGCGGCATGCAGGCATTAATGAGGGAGAGGGGGCTGCCAATTTTTCTGTCATTTGCGCATAAATCGCCAGAGTTTATGCTTGCCATGCAACGGGAATTTGTCCGCATGGGGCTGACGGTCAGTGCTAATTTTCCGCAATTCAACGCCTACGAAGGCGCGGAAATGATCGCCAATCGAAGCCAGATGTTCATTCTGCGGACAACAGATCAGTCAAAACCGGAATATCCGGAGGCATTTACAGACGCCTTGTATACTGGCGAGGTGAAACAAACGCTTCGTACTTACCGTTGCAAGCAGTGCTCAAGAGATGTGTATGTCGGAATTAACGGGGAATTTGCGACCATAGAGCAGCTTAAGAATGAAGGATGCACGGGCTGCAGTCATGATTCGTTTGATATGGTGGCCAAGAAACGAGTATCTCCAGAAAGGAATGACAAGCGTGATTATACGGCAGATTGAAGCTCGTGATTTGACCGAGATAGCGAAATGGGAACGGAAGATTTCCAAGATCTCTTTTGGCGAGGAAGCCTTTACGGTCTTGGCTTTTCACTTGCACAAGCTGGAGAAAACAACATAAATGATGAGTATTTGCAGCGTTACAGGGTCGACCAGAAGTAAATCAAACGCGTAAAGTCGAGAATCGAACAAAAAAGCATTACTCTAATCATTAAGTAATGCTTTTTTGTTTATTGTTGTTCTTTTATTAGTTGTAACCATTAAGCTAACGGGACACGATAGTTGAATCTAATTAACAGACAATATATCAAAAGTCATACCTCCTTCTTTATATAGCTTTACTGCATAATTCATACCTGCGTGATTTTTATAGGTTAGGACACCCCCTTATTGAACCTGGTACAATAACAGAAAGAGCAGGAGGAACACCTCGCTGCTCTTTCTGTTATTGCCTTATTATTTTTACAACGAATTTAGTCAAACCCACTGAACAACATCTTCCGGTGTTGCACCATGCACAACAAATACTGGATGATTTGTCGACATCCGATTATTAACAGACTGAACGGGGAAGAAGACCCTTTTACATTTCCATAGTCCTGAATCGCAGTGAAAAATGGGTATATTATCCATAAAAAGAGCGGTTGAATTTCTCAATTCGACCGCTGCTTTCATACTACTACAATATAATTTCAAATGATGATTTAATGTTCTGAACATCCTTAAACATAGCTTTATAATCCTCCATTGACTTATTATCGCTTGGATCATATTGAACATCCGTTGGCGTATGGAAAATGTATGCGTGGTCTCCATACTCACCAACTTTAACGGCAGGAATTTGGCCTTTAATTTCCTCTTCCCTCTCAATCCAATAGTCTTTAGGCCACACAGCTATTGTAAATAACACCCCATATTTTGTTGTTTTGTTAATAAATTTAAGAATGTGATTGGATTGTGGATCTTTAGTATCCACTACCTCAAATTTATTTTCCCAAGTTTTCGGAAGAGTGAGTGTAAAGTGATACTCAGTATTATTATAAACCAGCACATTTTCACTTCGATTATACTTTTCTTCTACCGCCGAAATGGGTTGCAGAGCTTTAGAGTCTAATCGCAGACGTTCAATAAATACGACAACTTCAGTCCTTGACAGTGTATCGTCTTTATAAAATCCTTTTACAGTCCTTGTAGTTTTTCCATTAGCTAATCCAAGATCAAGGAGGTACTGAATCGAATCAGCCACATTGTAATTTTGTCCTGCGGCGTTTGCTAAATATTGAGCGGCCGTTCCCCTAGAAAATGTCTTATTGGTGGGCTTCACTTTCCAACCTATTTTATCAACATAATTTAAATACGGTTCATCCCAGTGTGCTGGATGGGTACCCAGTATGAAATCATTGGGCTGAAAAGCTCTTATAAGCATAGCAAGAAATTCACTTTGACTTACGACCTTGTCTGGCTTAAAAGTACCATCTGGATATCCATCCACTATCTTATTTTCAAAAGCCCATTGAATGCTTGCATAACCCCAATATTCAGCTGTCACATCGCTAAAGGAAGTCCCCTTTGCATATGTTGGACCTAAATTTATACATAACATGCTTATTGAAAGAATCGCAACGCAAATTTGTCTTTTGTATAGTTTCATTATTATAGCTCCCTTATTGTTTTCTTAAGTATAAGAATCCACCAAGTTGGCGTGAGGATATCAGCTTACCAGCAGGTCCCATCTTATTTTTCAAACATAAAATTACTTTTGGTATTCCATTGGGCTGAATAAATCCCCCCATAAATGCTCTGCAATTGTATACTTTAGACTTTTTCGCTTGGTGTGAAAGCAACGGATTAATGACGACGATATGCAGATACTGATGCCCTTCCAAGAATTGAACAACTGAACTATGATAATGGCCCGTTGCTTCTAATACGACAGTTGCACACTTCCCTGTAAAGGATTCTAAATCTTGAACAAAACGAAGTAAGGAAGCAAGTCCCTCAAGATTGTGTTAGGTTGAAATCGTCATACAGCACTAAAGGAATATCTCCTGCCCTCCATTGCAACAGTCATTGTATTAAAAAACTTATCGATTGGCTTGATTCTCTTGTATGTATGATTATAAATAAAAGCCCTGACAACAGGGTGACAGGGCTCTTAGAGGTTTTAGTTCGATATATCATTTTGGGATCAATTATTTTTTTAACGGTTCGACACCGATCGTAGTACCTGTATCGCTCGGGTCTTTCATTTTTATATTCGTAATAAACCAACCTTCATGACCTTTAGATGCAAACTTTTGTACGGTGACAACCGCAGAGCCCTTGCCTTTCCAATTGGAAGCAACAAGGCCATAATCGAATGAGAACTGAGTCGTCGTTTTATTCAGAGATTTTGTTTTGAGCTTTTCGATCTCAGACATATGCGGACTGGAGCCGCCCGTTGTCCAGTAGTAATCTTCGAATTCTTTCTTGGTTTTGGAACGTAGTTCAGGTGAGAAAACAGCGAATTGCAGCGCTCCATTGCGAGTCTGAATGCCTTTGACCCAAGTATCTAAGGCTTCTTTTGCTGTAGAGGGGACCATCGCCGCTTCCAAACGTTCGATCTGAATCGCTTGTTGAGCGGAATCCGGCAGCGTCACTTGAACTTCATTCTTATCAGCATCGTAGACCGCCTTGCCTTTAAATTCTTCCGCAAGGCGATCGATCGGAACAAGCACTTTGCCGTCTTTGACTTGAAGGTCTAGATAGCTCGTCACAACGCCATGTCCATTGATAAGTAAATTCAATTTAGATTCTGCATAAGCAGAGCCTAAAGCAATCATCGCCCCGAGGGCAGTACACAGCATAATTTTTGACAGGGGTTTCATCATATTCACCTCTTCTTCATATAGAAGTATAGACGATTCATCCTGGAAAAAGTTTCCCCTGACATAGCGAAAGGGAGCCCGGAGGCTCCTTTTTTTACATGTTATTCTTTTGTTTATAATCTTGTATTTTGGCCGGCATACCGGATACTACTCGGATACCGTTTTCTCAACTAACGGGCAGGATAGTTCCAATATGTGGTATTGTAATGTATCTAACAACGCTTATGAAATTTCTAATTGGAAGCTACATATTACTATTGCAGACTACTTAGAAATCGATGTTGAATTTATTGTGCGCTTTCTACATTTTTAAATGCTGGAACCTTGATGTTAACCCCAACTCCACCCAAACAGCTCATTGATCTACATATAGAGTATCTCGCTAGCTTTAGTGAATACTCAAAATCCAGAATCGTTGTACTTAACCAATATGTGGACACCACATTGCACTATTGCAAACAGATAGAGTCAAACTGGGCTTATTGAAGCATTTGTTTACTGTTCAAAACAGTATCTATAATCGGCAACGAAAGATTTTGCTAAGGACGATAGTTCAACCAAAACAGGGAGCAGCCCGTTGCGGAGCTGCTCCTAGTGCCGTATATTATTTTTTTGTGTTTCTTCCTTACAACTTGTTCACCATCTCCTTGATCTGTTCCAGCCAATCAGCACGAGTTGCTTCTTCGGAACTCGGTACGGATTCGAAAATCACATGGTTCAGCACCTCTAGACCACAATATTCGAAAATGCCTATGTCGGAAGTCAGAATTAAAGCTTTGTCCATGCCACTTGCGGCATATTGGGCATGCGATTTTCCTTGTGTGTTGATAATTATGGCTTTTTATCTGTATTATTAATGATACAATTTATTGTACTAAGAGATTTCCCAGCTGGATCTCAAGTTAGCGAATGGGACGTGCTGTTGCGCACATCGTTTTTTTGAAGATAAGGAGAGGACGAGCGGAACATGAATGTGGAAGTGTATACATTAAATGCGTTTTCGAAAGGGGAGCGTGGCGGTAATCCAGCAGGTGTTGTCTTAGAGGATGGCCTTTCGCTGAAGGCTGCCGAAATGCAGCTCATAGCGAAGGAATTGGGCTTATCGGAGACGGCCTTTATGGAAAAATCCTTGCTTGCGGATTACAAAATCCGTTATTTCACCCCCGCCAGCGAAGTTGATCTGTGCGGACACGCCACGATTGCTGCATTTGGACTCATGCATTCGCTGGGTTTGGCAAAAGAAGGGACCTTCTATACGATAGAAACCAAGGCAGGGATTTTGGATGTCGGTATTAGCTCCGAGGGTCTTGTTTATTTGTCACAGGCTTTACCAAAATTTCTTGAAAGGATATCCTGTGAGGAAATAGCTCCATCCTTGGGAATGGATACCAAAGATCTGGAAACCGGGTTACCCATCCAAATTGTTTCGACGGGACTGCGGGACATTTTGATCCCGATCCGCAGCAGGAAGCTCTTGAATGAGGTTCAGCCCAATTTTGACGCTATAACCGCCATCAGCGAAAAATATGATGTGGTTGGATATCATCTGTTCACGATGGATACTCCAGACGATGCTGCTGCGGAATGCCGGAATTTTGCGCCGCTGTACGATATTCCCGAGGAAAGCGCGACAGGAACATCCAACGGTGCCCTGCTCAGCTATTTGTACCAACATGGCCAACGATCTTTGCAGGAAGTGGAGCATGTCATGTTCAGGCAAGGGTATTCGATGGATTGTCCTTCTGAAATCAAGGCAAGTTTGCGCCTGAGCGAGAGCGGTGAAATCAACCAAGTTCGAGTTGGCGGTGCAGTGGCTGGCATTGAACAAAGACATATCATGATATAAGCGGAATCAAATAGCCTGTTTGCAGCCACTATACTATAGGGGCAAGTAGGTTAATTCTGCTAATGGCAGGCGAGGATAGATAGCAGAGGATGTATGCGTGAGCAGACGGGTTAACCGTTTTTCATCCAATCTGTTGTTTCCCTTGATTTTGATCGTTTTGCGTTCCTCGGGGCAAGCGCAATGCTAGGTCGCTTGCGTTGAAGATCGTGAGCGACACATAGTTGCATTGAGCTAACGGGACACGATAGCTCCATAAAGGCAGTTGAAGGCAGCCGGCTTCTTGTGATCGGCTGCCTTTTCTCAACTAACGGGCAGGATAGTTCAAAAGTTTCGCGAATACCCTACATACGGAATTATTTACGAAGTTCGTGAATAAGACGTTATCTGAAACATCTGCAATATTGAAAACCATTCATAGGTTAATCCAACTTATTATGAGGAGTTGAAAAAAGTGTATTGGGAAACCCTTCCTAATTGGTTTTGGGCACTATATTACTTGTTTTTATTAACAACATTAGGAACTGCAGTATTTATTGTTATACGAAAGAAAATAAGAAGTTTATCCATGGTAGCCATTGTTTTTACTGTAACGATTCCAATTATTGGCCTGATAAATAGTATTGGAAGGGCAGAAGGAATAAATGAATTTGAACATTTAATTATTCAATTACAACAAGGGGCAATTTGGTCTATATATATAATTTTGGGTAATTTATTTTTATTACTATGGTGGGTTTTGTTCTTACTCAAGATCAAGAGTAAAAATCAAGTAATAGTATAAAAGTACAAAGACCTCACTTTGTGGTCTTTCGAAGCAACAATCTACACTAGAAAAACCGACTCAAATAATCATTAGGAATGAAATGTAAAAGTTATTCGAAGAGGGCAGATGCATCAGATAACAATGTGTTCACGCATCGGGGGACAAGCCCCCTCGGTCCCGGGAGAAAGTCGAAGAAGCAGATGCCGGGACACATCCGCACCACCTAACCGCATCGCGGGTCGGTCACTACGTTCGCTTAAGGTGGTGGGACGTCGTGAACACGGAAACGTTATATGCAATCGGGGCAGAGCAAAATTCATTTTATTCTTTCTAACTTTACGTTAAGGAGTAGAAGCAATCATGATTAAGAATTTGTACGAGACTCATCTACAATACTTCAATTGAATTCTATAACAAGTTAGGGCTTGAGCTATCTTTATTAATTGAAGATAGAAGGATTGCATTTTTTTATATTGGAAAGGAACGTCAATTACTTGGTCTTTGGGAAGTCCTGGACGGCAATGAAGTAAGTAGAAGGCATTTTGCTTTTGGGACTGATTTAGATTTATTAAAGAAATCAATTGATTGGCTGAAAGAAAGGGGAATTGAACCCGTAAAAACCTTTGGAAAAGAGCCAATTGAACCAATTGTACATACATGGATGCCTGCGGCAGCTATTTATTTTAATGATCCTGATGGAAACGAATTGGAATTTATTACATGGTTACCAGACGAACCTCACAATTTGGGATATGCAATTTATCTAAGTGAATGGAATGAGATGATAGAGACAAGAAAGGCCGTTGAACTAACGGGGAACGAAAATTAAATAAATTACTAAAACGCGGCAGCCGGCATAGATCGGCAGCCGCGTTTCGCTATTGGGCAGGATAGTTTGATTGTGTATCAGGAAAATAATGGGTGTATCTCGAATTGAAATACAATCACGATTTATTTCTCTTGAAGGAGGGGTTTCAAATGAACACCACATCAAAGAGTAAAACACTTGTTCATACTGTAGTTCAGGTTAGACTGCCAGTTAGAAATATCGATGAATCCGTTGCATGGAATGAAAAGTATTTCGGCTTTACACATTGCTGGAAAACCGAAGAAGAATCAGACCTGAAGCTTGAACCAGGACCCTATTTGTTTTTTAAACGAGTAGAACAACCCATTCCAATCCATATTGTATCGGACGGAAAACCCTATGCGGTACTTTGTATAAAAACATCTGATGTTTTTGAATGTTACCAAAGATTCGTCGACGCAGGTGAAGAGGTAACCGAAATAACGTATACTTGGGGTATTGATCGATTTCCTGAATTCAATGTTACAGACCCTTCAGGCAATATTATAAATATAGCGAACTATCCCGATTTACATATTAATGGCTTTTGAGCATTGGTCCGCGTTCACCGACAGCTGAAGTGATTGGACTAGTTTTCACGTAACTGATTCAGAGGGCTATCTTACCTTATTAAAGATTGTTAATTTGGTATTCAGCTAACGGGACACGATAGCTTAATAAACAACTAAGACGCGGCTGCCGGCATCGATGGGTAGCCGCGTTACGCTAACGGGCAGGTTAGTGCAACAATAGCAGCTTTAATGCGTCTAAATTAACATTAAACCGACACAACATATTTGCTCCTATCATACTGTCTGTTGCAATTCTTCCATTCGCGACCTGCGCATTGGCTGAGGATAGAAAGCTCGTTTGTGTTCAGCGTAGAATTTCTTCGTATAGAAAGGGTGTTTAGTGAAGTATGTCTGATGTAACCTTTTACCGAGATAATAAGCTGCCTTTCTTGGAGGCCAAGCGATGTCTGAAGAGTGATTTTGCTTATCAAAAGCATTTCCATGAAGAATATTCGATCGGGTTGATTGATAAAGGTGAGACGAACGCTTGGTGCGATGGAACCTTGCATCGGGTTGAAGCGGGGAGGATGATTAGTTTTCCGCCGATGATGCTGCATGCATGTCATCCGGATGCTGGCGTAGAGTGGAGTTACAAGATGCTGTTCATTAAAACTGAGTGGTTGCAGGGGCTTAAACAACAGGAACTCGATCAGTTGCATGTTCCTTTTTTATTGGGAGAGGGTAAGAATAAAGCCTGTCGTAAGCACATCAACCGTACGATGGAGGCCTTTACTGGATCGTGTTCTCCGCTTGAGATCGAATCGGCTTTGATTGAGCTGGTACATGTGCTCATTAGCCAGAATGCCTCGGATCTTGAACATGAATCGCGCCGTGGCAACCAGGACCACAAGTACGCTAAACTCATAAAGGAATACCTGCACGAGCATTATACCGAACGGATCACGATGAATGAGCTGGAGAACGTATCCGGAATTAGTAGATTTCATCTCATTCGTTTATATAAGAGGTGGAATCATTTGCCTCCGCATGCCTATCAAAACTTATTGCGAATTAATCACGCAAAAACAGAATTAATGAAGCAGCGGCCTATTGCCGAAATTGCTGTAGAAGCGGGATTCTACGACCAGAGCCACTTCGCGAGAACATTTGGCAGGATTGTAGGGATTACACCGCAAAAATACGCGTTATCGATGTAAATTAGGAGCAATTTTATACAATACAGTCTCTCCACTCCCCAGTACAATGAGAGTTAATTTGGAAAAGGGAGTGGTATCATGTACCAACAATTGTTTTTGGAAAAACAATTCACAGAAACATTAAAATCAATCGCTCGCCGCGCGGACTTAAAGCTTTATGTGGAGCGGACGCCTCAACTGAATCGTCTTTTGCGACAAGCTGCCTCACGGTATATTACGGGGAATTTTCGTCAAGACGGGCTAGAAGCTGGCCGAAAGTTAGTGGCTAAAGGTTATGCAATTTCCATCGAATATATCGGTGAAAATACAACGGATGCCACCGAATGTGAAGCAATCGTTGCTGAAATGAAGGCCTTGATCAGTGATTTAGGACAAGCTGGAATATCAGCCCGGGTATCCTTTGATTTATCGCATATCGGACTTTCTTTGTATCAAGAACTTGCCTTCTCACATTTGATGAATCTAGCGGAGCAAGTACAGGGAACCGACGTAGAGCTTTTCATTAGCATGGAAGAGTCTAGCAAAACAGACGATATTCTTTCCGTTTACAAACAGGCAGTGTGTGTGTATCCGAATATCGGCATTACTTTGCAGGCTCATTTGACAAGAACGCCGGAGGATCTGGCTTCGCTACTTTCTCCTAGTCGTATCCGCATTGTGAAAGGGGCTTATCAGGAATCGAGTGATTACTCGATTCCTCGTTCTCCGGAGCTTAATCATCGTTATTTAGAACTTGTCGAAAGCGCTATTCGTCAGGGACACCACGTGTCGATCGCTAGCCATGACGAAGTCATTATGGATGAAGTGCTGGAACGAGGATGGTTATCCGACTCTAAGGCGGAAATCGAAATGTTATATGGCATTCGACCGGATTTAGCCAGCAGGATGCAAAATGTTGGGCACCCGGTACGGATTTATCTTCCATACGGGCATGAATGGTATTTGTATTTGTGTCATCGGATTGCGGAATTTCCGCCGAATCTTTATCAAGCCGTAATCGATATGGTAGGCAATGAGGAAGTTGAACGCATGCAAGCGTATGTCGAAAGAGGATAATAAAAAACATAAAAAGGAAAAACCGATTAGAGAAGACTGGTTTCCGAGAAAGTTAGGGATGCCGGTAGGCAATGCCCATGGTGACTTAGAACGGATTAAACAACTACTCGATCAAGAACCAGGCCTTATAAATGCATCTTGGGATTGGGGAAATGGTGATTGGGAGACTGCTTTAGGGGCTACCGCTCATATGGGTAGAAAAGACATTGCGAGTTTTCTTTTAAGTAAAGGGGCTCGCATTGACCTTTTTGCAACTGCAATGTTAGGGAAGATCGACATTGTCATAGCGATGCTTACTGATAATCCTAATCTGAAACATTCACTTGGCCCGCACGGTATCCCACTTATAAATCATGCTGAAGCTGGTGGAGATGATTCACTCACAGTTGTTGAGTACTTAAGACAATAAATATATTACAAAGAGTGGATTAATTTATTCTAGTCCTGCATTTGTTTCGCTAACGGGCAGTTATGCTGAATGAGAAGGAAATTACTAACTTTGAGATGAATTATATATACTCAACATCAATTAATGGGGAGGAAACAATGACAATCTATCTCGTTAGACATGGTAGAGATGAAGATGGGTATCGTGGTGGATGGAGTGAAAGAGGACTTATTGACGAAGGAATACAACAATCTGAAAAACTGGGACAATATCTTTTTGAAAGTAATCATTTATATAATATTAAACAAATAATCAGTAGCGATTTGAGAAGGGCTTTCGAAACGGCTAGTATAATTGGACAAAAACTTAGCATATCAGTTACAATTTCGGAAAAATGGCGAGAAACAAACAATGGAGTGTTGGCAGGGATGCCAAACGATATTGCAAATGAAAAATATCCAGGTTTATATTTTTCAAGTTTACGAATGGATGAACAATACCCTGATGGTGAGAGTCCAATTGAAAATTTTAAGCGTATAGAAGAAACTTTTTATGGTATATGTAATGAACATATTAACAAAAAAAATAATGAAAACGTAGTAGTTGTAACTCATGGCGGTGTAATAAATATCATTTATCATATATTAAAAGGCATAGAGTGGACGAATAAGAACAAGTTTTTCCCAGCTTCAAATACCAGTATTCATATGATTGATTTTTGCAAAGGGAAATGGGAGTTAACATTAGAAAATCTAACTGTTCATCTGTAATTCTAATAACGTCGCTCAACTAACGGGGAACGTTACGATAACCAGGAACTAATGCATAAGGCTATTAATTGGATGAAGGTGGTGTTAATGATGCAAGTTCTAATTGTCATTTTATTATTAATAATCATTACACTTCTTCTTAGAATTAACTCGAAACTACCCAGGCGTGATTTGGCAAAAGAAGCCTTAGAACGGTACCAAGAAGAAAAGCTCAAAGACAAATAAATCATTACGCTAACGGGACTCGATAGTTCAATTGTACTTAGTCTTGCATGTGTTAATTCCGCTAATGGGACACTTTACCTCAATACGCATAAGGAAAGGCAGCAATATTGAAGTGACCCCCGTTTGTGAGACAGGGATCAAAGTACCTAGCAAGTTTTAAGCAGCCAGTCGTCGAAAATCAATCGGCGACTGGTTATTTAATTTCGTTTGAATGCGAATTGAGTTATAGTACTGAATGTAGTCTCGAAAGGTCTGCTCAACGATTGCCGTCGTTGTACAGGTCAAACCTTCGAGATAGAATGTTTCAGACTTTAGTGTGGAATGAAACGATTCGATGGGGGCATTATCAGCGGGCGTACCCTTACGGGACATGCTTATGGTAATGCCTTTCCTTTTACGGCTTCTTGGTATACCCAGGATGTGTATACGCTGCCTTGATCACTATAGGGCATCATTCCCGACAGTTCTGGTAATTGATTCAACGTGTCAGGAACAAACGCTGTATCTTGTTTATCTGTCTGCAATACTATAAGCCACCAGCTGTTGTTTTAGAAAGCGATTCTCGGCTTTCAATTTTTCGACTTCCGATGAATATTCAGGACCTTTGCCATAACTGTATTGTTTACCAACTGGCTGTTCAAGGCGATGAATCTCTCCGCTTCGATACCAGCGCAGCCATTATATATTCAACTCATTCATTACCTCATAAATTGGAATGCCAGCCAATCTCATCTCAATGGCTTTTGTCAACGAAAAAACACCTCCAAGGTTGTCTCCATATCTTACGACATGGTTGCATTCTCTTGAAGGTGCTTTAATTTGTCTCACATTACGGGGTCAGTCCCGCTGCCTAACGTCAGTCCTTGTACGTTGCATTAGTATGCCTGCATTCGCCTGCAAATCATGAGACGAACACGAGCCTTTCTATGTTAAAGATGCGATACCTTCGAAAATTTGTCCTTATAGATGGATTCAAGCCCGACAGAAATGAGATGGAATCCAAAAATAAAGAGAAGGTAAGCAAGCAGCGGGAACACCAAGATCCACTGATACACGTACAGATAGTTCCGTGCTTGACCGATCAGTCCCGTCCATTCATTCGTGCGGCTCACATATTCAACGGGATCGAAGTACATCGTCGATCCGCCAACGAACACATTGAAAATGGCCAATTGGCCCATGAGTCCTAGAATAAGGACAATCTCTTGCACGAACAGAATGATGAGACTCTCCTTCATATGCGGGAAAATATGTGTTCGAATGATCGTCATCGGGCTTGCTCCGATGGATCGCGCCGAGATAATAAATTGCTTATCTCGAATGACCAGCGTCTTCTCTCGAATCGTCGTTGCGACCGAAGGGATACCAACCATCGTCATCACAACCGCCAGCATGATGGTTAGAAAGAGCGGAGGGATCACCGCGTTAATCGAGATGCCGATCATAACCATCCAGACGATGATGAAGATCGGTATGCCGTTTAATACGTTCCATAGGGGAAGCCGCCTTGCAGATTTTATCTTGTCTTTGCCGAAGTAACCTAGGAATAACCCCGCGATCCCACCGATACACGTGCGAGCGAATGCAACAACGATCGTGACAAGGATGGTGTACCTGGACCCCGCTATGATTTTTGCTAGGAGATCGTTACCGGTTTTATCCGTTCCTAAGGGATATTCGGCATTCGGCGATAGCGGCGGTACGACCAATGTACCTTGTCCATTCGCATCGACCGAATAATGGACAGTTGCCTCTTTACTCTCGTTATACGGCACCAGATAAGGTCCAATCAAGGACATTGCGATCAAAATCACAGTGATGATGAGACCGGTTAGCAAAGTTCGATTCATCGTGTGAGCACCTTCTCCCATCCGATGATCATGAGCCTCAGCAGCAGATACACGGCCGCATAGAGCAGCAAGAACGTCAGAATACCATTGACAACGAGGTTATACTGATAGCCGTGCATACCAAATGCATTGACAAATACGAGTAGCGTAACCCCCAGTAAATTGTACAGATATTCGAAAATAAATAAATTACCGAATAAGATCCCCATAAACTTATGCAAGTCCGCTTTGATGAACGGCAGCACGTTCGGGAGCGCATGGTGAAAAATGATATACCCTTTGGTCAGCCCACGCGATTTGGCAAAATTAATATAATCCTCCGTCAACGTATGCTTCATATGAAGTGCTACATTACGGATCATGAAGCTAGCAGGAATGATGATTGTAGATAACAGCGGTAGTAAGATCGCTGGCTCGTTATGATTGAAGCTTCCAACTTTGGCCAAGACCACCCCCGTTTTCATCGCAACCAGCACCACTATAAACTGCAAGAGAATCACAATCACGAAGTCCGGCAAGGCGCCGAATAATTCCATGAGACGCATGAGCCATCCCGCGCGCGACACCGCAAAATAGATTCCTAGCAGCACACCGATGATCGTTCCAATCACCGCACCGATAACCATGTAGAAGCTCGTCACCTTGAGGCTATTGCCAATCTGCTCCCAAAACAATAACTCATTCTGCCCTGCATAATAATGGAAGGATTGCCCCGTCCAGATGCCCTCGATATATTCCCTAATCTTCGAGAACGCCTGCCCCCACATCAGATGCAGCCCACCGTTCATGGGATCCGCCTGAATCAGAGCCGGCAGCATCGCAAACAGCAGAACAATGAGCAGTACCCCGGGCACAAACAGCGATACTTGAAATAGTTTTGACATCCTAAAGCTTCCTTTCAACCAGAGTTTCAAATGATGGAACATCCCTTTATCAGAGACCAAGTATGTTGTATTCGACAAACGCAGGTAAAATCCTCCATTTTCCGTGAAGTCTCTCGTCTGCCTGACCCCCATGGCGAATGCTTTGTCCTACCTTGTTAATAAAAGGAAAATATGATCCGATCTGCAGTGAATATCAAACAGAAGAATTCATAAGAAATGTTAGAAACTCGACTGTAGAAATATTTAACAACTCTGCTCATATGCCTCGCCATGAGGAACCTGAGCTTTTTGCAGAAACCATCAAAAATTTCGTTGATAAGAATATCTCATCTCTCAGCTAACGGGATACGATAATAGGAGTATGCTATGAAGCAGCTCCTTCTTCTTTTGTTGAAGTAACGGCAGGATAAGGCAATGAAATCTCGAATAAGTCTACCGAATAGTCTTGGATGGATAGGAGAATATCGATGGAAATGTTAGTTGATACTTCGAATAATGCGTTTCGTGAACTAAATGAGTACGTCTTAAAGATAAAAAATATGATTTCTGCATCAGCCGCATCCACTTATATAATTCAAAATGATTGTGTCGTAAATGAATGGTATTCGGGGCGTCACGACAATACAGAAGGCAGTCGAATGGTTGATGCGGAGTCCAGGTTTAATGTTGCATCAGTCCGTAAAACATACTTAGGTTTCGCTGTTAGCCTCGCTCTATACGAGGGAAGAATTAAAAATTTAGATGACGATGTTACTGATTATCTAGATGATTTGGACGAACTTGTTTTAAAAGATACTAAAATACGTCATTTGCTTACGCATACTCACGGTCTCCAAGGTAGTGATAATCTTAACAAAAAGATTTTTCTGCCAGGGACGGATTGGAAGTATAACAACACAGGTGTTAATTTGCTAATAAAAATTGTACAAAAGGTATTTGGTCAAACACTCGCATCGGTAATGGAAGAAAGACTGTTCTTACCCTACGGATTTACTGAAACAGGTTGGATCAAAGAAAAATCGGAAAAATTAGTATGGCTGAATGAAAACTACAAGGATAATGAAGGCAATGATGCAAATCTTTTTGTTAGTACGAGGGAATTAGCCTATTGGGGTTATATTCATTTAACCAAAGGAAAAGTTAATGGAATGCAATTTGTTCCTAGCTCCATATTCGAACAAGTCAGTTCTATAGCTACACCACTAAACCTTAACGAGGCATTACCACGTCATGGATTTTTCTGGTGGATCCAGGACAAGTTTCGACCTTTATCGGAATTAGGAGACCAACTCCCCCAAAATACTTATCAGTCACTTGGTTTGTATGGAAATACGGTCTTGGTTATTCCTGAGTATAATGTTGTGGCAGTAAGAATGTTGAACCAAACCGAACGTAATCCTCCGCAATATGACTATATAAAAGACATTCAAACCTTCGGAAACATGGTTTGCAAATGTGTATTGTCACAATAAAAAGCCCCGTTAAGCTGAACTGTATCAAAAGTAAGCACAAATCACTTCAGATGATCAAAAGGATTTCTGCAATAGAGCGTCACGATAACGCTTGCACCTTACGCAACGTAAGGTTTTATAATAAAGACACCGGTACATCGCTAGTGCCAGTGAGGAGATGGTTAATGAAGAGTTATTGGAAGATCGGGGACCTCGCCAAGCTGACGGGGCTTACCGTACGAACCTTGCGGTTTTATGATCAAATCGGATTGTTCTCTTCATCCGGACAGACGGTATCCGGCCATAGGCTGTACAGTGAATCGGATTTGTCGCGTTTGCAACAGATTTTATCGCTTAAGGAGCTGGGGTTATCTCTCGAGGAGATTAAGTCGGCCTTAAGTGGCGGGCAAATCAGTCCGCTTGAGATCGTCAACCTGCAGATCAACCGAATCAAAGAGCAGATCAAATTGCAGCAGAAACTATTGGAGCAGCTAGGACATGTATCCAAGCTTATGCAGGGCAAGGCGCTATTAACTGTTGAAGATTTCACGAGCCTTCTGCAAGCGATGAAAATGGGATTTGAGAAGCCGGTCATGGAGCGGCAAATGATTTGGGAGCGACACTTGGATCTGTTGGGAGACTTTCTTATCGAGGAGAGTGGAATGCCGAAATCTTAGGAGGGAAATCAATGAACGAACGATTCGTCAAGCATGCAACCTTCGTCGTCGAGCGGACTTATGCCGCTTCGCCGGAGCGGGTTTACCAAGCCTGGGCCGACCCGATTGCCAAAGCCAAGTGGTTTTCGAAGCCGGACATCTTCGACTTTCAGGTTGGTGGACGCGAGTACAGCAGCGATGGGCCGCCGGAAGGGCCGATCTTTATCTTCAACGCCAGTTACCAAGAGCTTGTTCCGGAGCAGCGCATTGTCTATACATACACCCTGGATTCGGGCGGAACACGCATCTCCGTCTCGATTACAACGGTCGAGCTGATCAAGGTGAAGGGTGGCACGAAACTGATTTTTACGGAGCAAGGAGCTTACTTTGATGGACACGATACGCCGGAAGTTCGGGAACACGGTACAAACTTCATGTTGGACGCACTGGGTAAGATATTTGAAGGGGAGGTATGAACATGACATTTGGTGAAAATGAACTTATTGCTACACGCGAGTACGATGTCCCGCGGGAGCTCGTGTTTCGGGCCTGGACAACCCCCGATTTGCTAGCTCGTTGGTGGGGGCCACATGGTTTCACCAATACGTTCCACGAGTGCGATGTAAGGTCAGGCGGCACGTGGCGATTCACCATGCATGGACCGAATGGCGTGGATTATCCGAACCATAACGTCTTTGCTGAGATCGTGCCGTTTGAGCGGATCGTGCTTGACCATCTATCCGACCACGAATTTCGGGTAACGGCTACCTTCGAGGGCTTCGAAGGCCGCACCAGGGTCACCATCCGTCAGCTTTTCAAGAAAAAAGAGGAGTTTGAACAAGCTAAGCCGTACTGCATAGAAGGTAATGAACAGAACCTTGATCGGCTTGGCAACCTGCTGGCGGAATTGGCCTCCTAGTTAGGCAATTTATATCGGAAGAACCGCTACTATATCTAGCAAAAGGGTTTCCACTAGCGGCAACCCCATTTGACACTATCATGTGAAAAAGAAGAGGCATCTCGTAATCATTATTACGAAATGCCTCTTTAATTTGTCCCCAACGGATACTGTCTAACGAAATTGGATTGTTCCTTCATGGAACTTGATATTTCACCCCAGTTCTCATTCGGTGCCGAATATCTTTTGAAAGCGGTGACAAAAATGCTCAATAAATCGTAATTATCCCCATTCATCCATTCTTTGTGCCTCCTCTATAATGAAGCTGTGAGAAAAGATCAGGAGGTGTTGATAGCATGCAAGCAGAGGTGTTTGGAAGCAAGCAAGAGGAGGTGGTTCGCAGAAGGCAAGTGAAGAAGCCAGGACGATTCAAAATGATGGATCAACTGGCACTGCAATCCATGGTCATACCTTCCGTCATCTTTTTATTTGTTTTCGCTTACATCCCCATGTACGATACGAGTGAAAACATAGGCTTACGAAATATTAACAAAAGATTAATGCTGTTTTATACGCAGGAAAAAGGTCTCTATATCGAGAGCTTGTTAGGAGAAGGAACAATCGTCTCCTTTGAGATCAGAAAACACACATAATTTACATCGTATCGATAGAACCGAGACTTAAGCGAGTGGAAATGTTCCGTTTTTTTGCAATTTCCTCTTTAAACTGGAGTTACTCCATACTTTATAATGATGGTAGAACGAAATATCCGCTACCAGCATCTGGACTGCGGCGTTAAGACTATCACGCTAAAAGGGGTGAATGATATGAACGGCTTCTCGATGATCAAGCTTACTTTCACCATTGGTGAGGTGTCGAAATTATTAGATATCCCGATCGACACCTTGCGCTACTATGACAAGATCGGATTGCTTCCGCCGCTCAAACGAGATGAAAACAAATACCGCTACTATGATCTGGAACAATTCGATTCTCTCATTACGATTCGAATGCTGCGCGCTATGGATGTTCCCATTGAGCAGATTCAGAGACTTCTGGCGGATCATAATCTTAAGGAGATACGATCATTGCTATCCAGCAAGCAAAAAGATATTGAACGTCAGTTGATCTATTTAACGCAGTTATCTAAGAAGTTGGTGGCGTTGAATGAGCAGTTTCAGCGGTTTGAAGATTCGGATACCATAGAATTGGTCAAACGGAGCTCAAGCTGGGTGCTGCTGACTGACTCGATCATGGAGAGTGGCGACAAGCGGCTTGGAAGCAAAGTGCAGCAGCAATTCCGCAGCATCAACGCCAATAAGGAATGGCTCGCTATCTGCCATATCATTTCCGTTGTGTCGATGGAGCATGTGATCGCGGGGCAATACCACACGTATTTGAACAATGGGATATTGTCCACTTTTCCGATGGAGGGTGAAGCGGGAGGCTTCCAAAGGTTGGAGCCATGTTTATGTGCCCGAAAATATGCAGTGATCGACAAAGAGCGTTATTCCGAGCTGGACCATCATTATGAGAAGATGAAAGCGTTTATCCATCGATGCGGTCTGCAGATCGCAGGGGATTCACTCGAAATAAACCTATATAACCAGTACAACAAGCACTACATTGAAATTTACATACCTGTAGCTGAACAAGAAGGTGAGGGAGATGGATCATGAAGAAGCTAACGATTGACGGACAACGAATTGTGAATGAGGATGGGGAGCAGGTCATCTTAAGCGGTATAAATCTCGTTTGCAAAAATAAGTCATTAGGCTATGTGGAACCTTGCGATGTAAGCCTATTCCAATGGTTTCAGGAACAGGGCTTCAATGTTATCCGTTTAGGCCTGATCTGGGATGGTGTGGAGCCCGAGCCAGGTATTTATGATGATGTATACTTGAGCAGAATCAAACAGCAGATCAGATGGGCAGAGCAGCACCATCTCTACGTCTTTCTGGATATGCATCAGGACCTGTACAGCCAGCTTTATGGAGACGGAGCGCCGGCGTGGGCCACTTTAACGGATGATCTGCCGCATATTGTCGGGGACATGTGGAGTGATGCTTATCTGAAAAGCCCAGCAGTGAATCGGGCTTTGGACCATTTTTGGCAAAACACGCCTGCTGCTGACGGAATTGGCCTACAGGATCATTATGAAGCGATGTGGAGGCATGTGGCTGCATTTTTCGCGGATTGCCCCAATGTGATCGGCTACGACATGATGAACGAACCTTACCCGGGGACGAGCGGGCAGCAGGTGTTTGGCGCCATGATCGCTGCTTATGCCGAAACTGTCATGGGAATGAACGAGGTCGATATGGAGCAGATTGCTGTACTGTGGTTTGATGACGAGAAGAAGCAGGAGATACTGCAAGGCATGGCGGATATGGACATATACCGAGTGTTGATGGATAGCGCGGAACAAGCCTCACAAGCCTTCGATCGGGATATACTCACTCCTTTCTTCAACAAGATCGCGGCAGCGGTTCGCTCCGTGGACTCTGATGGTTTCTTAATGCTGGAAACGAGCTATTTTACGAATATGGGGGTGGAATCTGGAATCGAGCTTGTGCAAAATCCGGATGGAACGATAGCGCAACATCAGGTTTACGCACCACATGGTTATGATTTGGTCGTTGATACGGATCACTACGAGATTTATAACCAGGAGAGAGTAAACTTCATCTTTTCAACCCACCGCAAGGTTCAGACTCGTTTGAGCACGCCGGTTCTGATCGGCGAATGGGGTGCCTTTAATGCTCATCCAGCAACCTATGAGCTTGCAAAGGCAGTGAATTCTATTTTTGAGCAATATTTGTGGAGCAACACATTCTGGTGCTGGTATGACGGCTTCAAAGATACGCCTTTCGTAAAGGCGTTGAGACGCGGCTTTCCGCATACAACAGGAGGCGTGCTTATTGGCTACCACTATGATTACGATACGGAGATTGTTAAAGTCGAGTATATCCCAAGCGGGGGTGAGACGCGGATCTACCATCCTCGCGCTGCTCTGCTTACAGCGGAAGATGTGCGGATTTCGGGAGCTGCGTCATATCAGATTGAACTGCATCCATACCCGAATACGGAGAGCGGATGGATTGCTGTCAGAGCTGAGAAGGGGGAAGGTCTGGTAACAATCATAGTTGGTACTAGTATTTCGAATTTAATCAACAGCGAAGTTCGTTATTAAGACGTTATGTAACAGTACTAAAAGGCAGGAAGATGCATATTAAAATAATTCTTGAATTACAAATAGCCCCATTTATACATACATGCTTTGCCTTTATGTTTATTTGCAAACTTAGATAACAATGAACATATCTGCTTATCAAGCCGCTTTTTAGCGTCTTTTTTCATTGTAACGAAACCTGTTTTCGAGTAGAACATTTTTTCAATTCGTAATATTGAGAAAAAAAGGGATTTGTATTAAAGTGAGTTATTTTTGATCTGATAGAAGGGTGGATCATGAAATTGAATATGATAGAGATACCTTTCGGAATATCCGACGAAATTTAGGATTAATTTTGGAACTAATCAATGATCATACTGATGTTTTACCTACTAGGGATCCTGCGCGTTCAAAACATGAAGTTAGAGGTGGGTACAAAATCGCAAGTAGGCGCGGTGCAAGGCTTGATGAAGTAGAAGTGTTCAATTTCTATTTCAAATTCAGAAGTCACTTACGAGGCGATGGTATTGCGTTAATGTATCGAACCAATCATAACCAAGAGCGTATTATATTATTACCGGATAATACGGAGCGAAGATATTCAGACGAGCGTCGGAGTTATCTTGGTGTAGCTAGGGGGTTGTTGTTCAGAGGTTGGATGGATTCAGATGAACAAAGTGAGTTGATCGAAAATCTACAGTTATTAAATGTTCATGAGCGATGTGCCCAAAGCCTACAACATGAGTATGGGCATATCTTGCATTGGAGAGAGTTCGATCATCTTGGTATCCATTCGCCTCTAGATATATACGATTGGTTTGTGGAACATGGTTATTATGAACTTGTGGAGATGAGAATGCCTGGTTTTGAAAACAAATCAGCTTTGGATAAAGTATGGATTTTAAAAGAGGCATTCGTGGAAGATTACCGGATTTCCTTGGATTTATCGGATACGAATGGTAAGTTTATATTACCAAATAAGTTTTGCCACTTTGGAGATTTCCAGATGCCTGAATTATTAAGCGAAGGAGTGAAGATCATGAAAAAAATGATTGCCAATCAAATTGGTTCATCCCCAAGCCAGCGACCCACTTCTTCTTCGGAGATGGATTCACTCGAAGTAATTCGAAGGGTTTCTGATGAAGGGTTTAAAACCAAATGGAGAGCTGGTCAGAAACGTTCAAATCAAACAACTATGGATAAAGATCGTGCTGCGTTGAGACAAATGAGTGAAGCGGCGATAAGTTTAGATATGTAATCAACAGAGACCAGATAAATCTGGTCCTTTTTTTTTGCTAGAGCTTGCAGTCAAAGATTTTGTTAGAAAATACAATCACACTTTAATCCTCCTTTGGTGTCGGCTGACAAGAACATTGTCCGAATGAAGACCCGCGTACCTAGCAATTCTGACTCGCAGGTGTTCAGATTGACTGCAAATGATGTCAAAACAGCGTATGTAAAATGGGATCCAAGATTTTGCTGGAAATTGACAATTTAAGAGCATGACTCGTTCATCACAATGCTGCCAAGAATAGAATTGATGAGGGACGATACAAGTAAGCATTAAGCTAACGGACACGATAGTTCAATAACATCGTGGAGGCTGCCGAGGCGTTGAACTAACGGGCAGATTTGTTCAAGCCCTTCACCGGAAGTGTACTTGTGCGGCACAAAATGGCAATGCCCTCTTCGTTTTGATGATCCCTCCTGAAAAAGAGAATGACCCCTCAGAAAGGAGTCTTGGCACTAGTCACGAATATGATATATGTTCGATAATTTACTTGATTCGGTTCTTAAGCTCTAAAGAGCAGTAGTATTGAAGAAGAATGTTATATTTGAGGTGGTTATATGCAAGCGAGTGTTGTACAGAGGATTCGACTCGTTCGAGAAAATAACGATTTCTCTGGAACAGTTTTTGTTAAAGATGAATCGAATTCCTTGGTGGAGTTGAGTTTCGGATATGCAAATCGATCGGAACAATTATCAAATAATACATTGACTCGATATGGGATTGCTTCAGGATGCAAGATTTTCACCGCCGTAGCTATTTGTCAGCTCGTTGAAAGCGGGAAACTATCCTTCGATTCAAGGATCAAAGACTGCGTTGATTTTGACTTCCCGTATTTCGATGAAGAAGTAACAATTCATCATCTTCTAACGCACACTTCGGGAAAACCAGACTACTTTGATGAAGAGATTATGGATGACTTCGAAGAGTTGTGGCGTGAGACACCTATGTACCACATAAGAAAACTTAAGGATTTCTTACCGCTGTTTCAGGACAGACCAATGAAATTCGATGTTGGAACGCAATTTAGTTATAATAATGCAGGTTATATTTTGTTGGGCTTGATCGTTGAAGCGGCGACTCAACATAGTTTTACCGAATTTGTTCACGAAAATATTTTTAACAAAGTTGGTATGAGTAGGTCAGGTTATTTTGAGTTCGATACTCTTCCATCAAACACAGCACAAGGGTATATCGACTTCTCGGATGGTACGTGGAAGACAAACATCTATTCTTTGCCTGCCAAAGGCGGTTCTGACGGTGGAGCATTTGTAACTGTTAATGACATGGAAAAGTTCTGGGAAGCACTTGTGACACATCAGTTACTAAGCCCTTCGACCACTCAGAGAATGCTTACTGCTCATGCAAAGGTCGATAACGGAGACAATTTTTACGGATATGGAGTCTGGATCGCGAAAAATGAAAAAGATGAAATCGTAAAGTATCACGTAATGGGCTACGATCCTGGCGTGAGCTTCCATTCTGCCTATTATCCACGTAAATCGATTAAAGCCGTTGTGTGTTCAAATAGGTCATCGGGTGCGTATGACATGATGGAATGTATTGATGACGAGATTTTTTAGTCCATTTCGAGTTGATTCTTCTTCAGGTAACGGTGGCTCAAAGTTGAATAAAGCGTGCATAGATAGGATCTTCCCACAAACAATGGCAAAAATTTGCCGATACAGACAGCACGGAGAACGTAACAGAGGGAGAAGCCCAGATCATTGAACTAACGGAGAACGATAGTTCAAACAACCAGGGAGCAGACCGCTACGGGCAGCTGCTCCCTTTCGCATTGAAGTAACGGCAGGATAGTTCAAAACTGCCGGCGTCGGATCCGGCAGCTTTTGTCGTTTAAAAGGTCGAACGAATATTTCAGGTATCTCGGTTATCGATACATGTTCTTGTCTGGGCCGGGCGGCGTCACAATTCGGATCGGACATTAATGCGGTATGCGGTCAGTTGTACCGAACCGAATAGTGAACGTAGCATGATTTCAAAAAACTTTGCCTTTAGCCGAATTCACCTAAACTGGAAGTTGAGATGAAATGAGGAGGCTGGCGTATTGGAACACCATATAGGTAGTTGTCATATCCGCAATATTATCGGAATGGAGACGTACAGTGCAAGGAAAATCTGGTATTGCCGAATTTTCATTGACTTTATTTTCATAAGACATCTTTTGTAGAATTGAAAGAAAGATGTACCTTTTTGTTCCATCTGTTTGTATATACCTGCATTCCGTTATTATCGGTGCAGGTTTTTTTATTAACTTGACTTAGAGCTAACTCTAAGTTGTAAACTAACTTTAATCAAAAGAGATGGATGATGTTATTGTATTCATGGTAAACGTTTTTTCCTGCGCCTGGGTCTCCAATAAAAAGACCTATTCCCTTAAAGTATAGACAAATCCTCAAAAAAAGTTATATCCTTTAGTTGATATTGAAGCACTTCATTGGGTTTGATTTCTTAGGCTTTAACATAAGAAAATACAAAATTCACAAAGGGGAGTAAGGTTCATAATGCAGTTAAATTTATCATCTCCAGGCATGATTCGAAAATGAGTGATCAAAGGAAATGGCATTGGTTGGACTATTTTCTATTTCTCATGCGTACGGTATGGTTTGCATTTAATGGCTACGCGATATTTAGTAGTACGATTGGTTCAGAAAAGTGGATTTTACTTTTATGGGCTAGTTGTTCTTATATATTACCCCATCTATTTTATCGACCTAGGCTTATTAAATTCCAATATTATTTAATGGCCGAGGTGCTGTTAACGGGTTCTTTGTTTATTTACTTATCGAGTCAGTATGATATATCAGTGACTTACAGTTTTTTACTTGTGCCTATCCTTACTCTTGCTTATGCTTGTCAAGTTAAGCCATTAATTTGGTTAGGACCTTTCGCCGTATTAGCTAGTACATGGGCAGGCAGTCTCTTCACTAATCAGGATTTCTTTAAACTCTTCATTGATACTACTATTTTTTATGGTATTGGGTTTTGTTTAGGAAGGATGACCATTGTCAACAAAGCTAATAAAGAGTTAATTGCCTCTATAGAGGAAAAAAACAAGGATTTGGAATATTACGCGAAAAAGATTGAGGAACTAACGATTAAGGAAGAACGAAATAGAGTTTCACAAGATTTGCATGATACGGTAGGCCATATTTTCACATCAGTCATAACAAGTTTGGATGCCCTTCCTTTTCTATATCAGGCAGATCAAAAAGAAGCAGAAAAAAGTATAAAAGAGATATCAGATTTAGCACGAAATGGATTAAACGATGTGAGAAAGACAATTCACCATATGTCTTCAACGGACCATCAGACGCTTGTTGAATCAGTGAAAGAATTGATTGCTGATTTTATGAAACATACATCAACGGATATACAACTGAATGTCGAAGGGGAAGCGACCAAAGTCAGTGAAAGAGTAAAGTTAGCCATTATTCGTTGTATCCAAGAAGGACTTACAAATGCGAAAAGACATGGTCAGGCCACTTTTATTAAAGTAAATATTTCGTTTGAACAAGAAGAGTTGATCGTTCTTATCGAAGATAATGGAAATGGTTGTAATGAATTGAATTTAGGATTTGGCTTACGCTCCATGAAAGATCGAATATCGGCATTAGCGGGTACGGTTAACTTTGATTCTAAATTGAATAATGGTATGAGGATCACGTGTAACATACCTATGGCAAAGGAAGTTTAATGATCATGATTAAAGCAGCAATCGTTGAAGATCAAGAGATTTTGAGAAAAAGCTTAAAAATTGTGATTGAAAATATTTCTGACATTGAGATTGTTGGAACTGCGGAAAATGGAGAAGAAGCCATTGCTTTATGCGAAAGGGAAAACCTTGATGTTCTTTTAATGGATATTCAAATGCCGGTGATGGATGGGGTAAAGGCGACAGACGAAATTAAAAAACGTTGGCCCCATATTAAAGTTATCATACTTACTACTTTTCAAGATGTTACTCATGTTTTGAATGCCTTAAATGCTGGTGCAGAGGGTTACATATTAAAGGCGGTTGATCCAGAATATTTAGTTCAGGGGATTAAAATGGTGTATCACGGAGGTTCCCTCATTCCTCAACAATTAGCAAAAGAGGTGTTTGGGCAGATACAATTAAATAATAACTCACACTCGGATCAAGACCATAACTCGATAAATCATCCATATGATTTAAATCATCAAGAAATAAAAGTTTTAAAATGTTTAACCCAAGGATTGTCTAATAAAGACATTACCGAAAAGATGTTTCTTTCCATGGGAACGGTGAAAAATTATGTTTCTACCATTTATTCGAAATTAAATGTAAAAAACAGATCTTCCGCTATTACTAAAGCAATGGAAGAGAGTCTTATAGAAGATAAGAAACATTAAATAAGAGAGTGTAGATGAAGTTAATTCGACTTTGTCTACGCTCTTTTTTGATTGCAGCCCCTTATTTAAATATTAGCCAAAGGTCATAATTTTCGTTGTATTTAAAAATATTTATGACTTATTAATGACTTACCGGCACTACAGTATATTACTTTTCAATTGTAGAGTATTGGGTAAGGAGGGGTTAGATGAAAAATTTAAAGAGATTCATAAAATATGTCGGATATGTCGGTGTATTCATTATTATCATACTGGTAATTGCACTTTTCAGGCCCACATGGACTTCGAATATAAAAGGGGATAACAGTATTAGTGTCTTAGAACAAGTTGAGATCAATGGCACCAAACAGCAAATCATGATTAGAGGCCGTGATCTAAATAACCCGGTTATTATTTCTGTACACGGGGGACCGGCTTGTTCCGAAATTCCTTATGCAGCTAAGTACGAGGACTTGTTAGAAAAGGATTTCACTATCGTTAATTACGATCAAAGAGGAAGCGGTAAATCATATCATTTTAATGAGGATTATTCTAATTTAACGGCAGATGTACTTGTAGATGATTTATTAGAACTTACCGATTATATTTCGAAACGATTAGGTAAAGAGAAAGTGATCTTATTAAGTCATTCTTACGGTACATATTTAGGAACAATGGCTGCTTATAAAGCACCAGAAAAATATGAAACCTATATTGGGATTGGTCAACTGGGTAATATGCAAGAAAGTGAAATAGATAATTTGAATTATACAATAAGTGAAGCGAAAAAAGCCGGAAATACAGAAGATGTGAAGTACTTAGAGGGGATCGCTGAAAATATATATAAAGGAGAGGCAGTGGCTCCAAGAGATTATGTAGGGAAGTACGGCGGCGCTACAAGACTTATCAATATGCCGGATGGCAATATATTAGGGATACTATTAAGTCGTGAATATAATTTGTTAGATTTAATTCGCTATACCAGTGGATTTAAGACACAAGCACAGCTTGTAAAAGAGGTTTTTGATAAGCCACTACCTAAGATAGTTACCAAACTTGATTTACCATTTTATTTTGTAATGGGTAAATACGACGCTATGACTTCATCTAATGCAGCAAAGAAATATTTTGATAGGATTGAAGCGGATCAAAAGGAGTTCATTTCTTTTGAAGAGTCAGCTCATTATCCACAATTTGAAGAGAAGGAAAAATTTTATAAATGGATGTGCGATACATTTATAAAGTAATATAAAACGAATAACTATGTTGGTTCCTAATTTTCTTAAAGAGTTGAATATCTTGTATTCTAGCAATAAGCCGTTTCCTGGCAAAACGCATTACATTCAATTACGCGAAATCGTTTATTTTGAAATAGCAGAAGAGAAATAAGCCATGAGCCTGCACTCCGTGATTATCGGTGCAGGTTTTTTATTTTAGTTGACTTAGAGTTAACTCTAAGTTGTAAACTAACTAATCCAAAGAGAGGGATGATGTTATTGTATTCCATAAGTAAAACTGCTGAGATGTCCGGTATTAGTTCATATACATTAAGATATTACGAAAAGCTTGGATTACTTCCCCCACCCAAAAGACAAAACGGTGGAAGGCGTTTTTATATAGAAACTGATATTCGATTCTTGATGTTCCTGAAAGGTTTAAAAGAAACTGGAATGTCTTTAGAGGATGTTCATGAGTTTATCCAAGACGGTTGTATTTTGGAAAAAATTAATTTTGAATGAGGAAGTGGAAACAGCAGAACAAGATTATTCGAAAAAAATAAAGCATCTTAAAGAAAATGATACGATCTTTACGGTAACGAATTAAAGGGAATTACTAATCTCTAAATTGCCAATCAAGGTGTTCCTGTATGTCTTAATTATGACGTCGTGGTGGGAACAGGCTGTTTTTAAGAAGGTGCTTCAAAAATATCGTTATGGATTCAACTACCAGAGAAATCAGGTAATCGCCTACTTAGCAAAGGATGGGGATTAGCAAATCGAGAGCATTTAGTACCAAACCAAATTGAGACAAAATTTCGTATTGGATCAGTTAGCAAACAATTTACGGCAGCAGCAATATTGTTGCTTCAGGAGCATGGTAAACTATCCATTAAAATAAAGATTAGGGACATTTTTTATCGATTGCGATTTCATTGCAACAAAATCCCAGAATTTTGCGTTTTTTTCTTGGGGGTGATTTAAATGAAGAAATTAATGATTATAATTCTCGCCTTGCTTGGCTTAGTTGCATGTGATAAGTCTTCACAATCTGAAGAACAGATTACTGTAAATCGCGATATTCCCAAGGATCAAGCTGTAATAACAACGGTTCCTGCTCCTGAAGAAGACCCTTTTTTAGCAAGTATTTCTGTCCCTAATCAAATAAAATCAAATGAAGAGTTCGTTATTAAGGCAACTCTAAAGAACTTATCTGATAATGATTTAACGATTTTACATGCGTCAGGTGTTTTTTATTTGTCTATTAAAGACACGAACGGCAAGGGCGTCAATACATTTGTTATGGCTGAGGTAGGAAAATATCATCTTATTCAAGGAAAAGGGATGATAACTGAGCAGTATGTGTATAAAATTGAAAAGCCAGGTGTATATGAAGTGTCAGCAATTGCAAGATTCTCAAATGATGAGGGGGACAATAAAAAAGATATTGAAGTTGAAACAAACAAGGCAAGTTTTGAGGTTGTACTGCTGAACGAACGAGACAAGGGTTGAATACCGGTTGCATGGGTTTTGTGCTACAAATACTCCGGACTGCCCATTCAATTCATGAATGCACTTAAGAAAGATAGGAGCAGTGAAGAAATGAAAAAATGGATGAAATCTTTGGTAGTGACTACTTTGCTAGGTGGCCTGCTAGCTGTAGGATCTTCGGCTTACGCGAGCACGCCAGTATCGAATCTGGTGTTTATCAATGGAATGATGGAAGACAGTGCTATAACCATACAGGGAAGGACGTTTGTGCAGCTGAGGGCACTCGATGATCCGGAATGGCTTACGTATACCTATGATGCTAAGTCGCGAACGATTTTTGCCCGGAGCAAAGATAACAGCAGAGTCGTGCAACTTAAAGCGGGAGAGAAAGTGGCTATTGTTGACGGTAAGAAAACGACTCTTGATGCCGCGGTTATAATCAAGGACGGACACACGTATGTGCCGCTGCGGTTTATAAGCGAATCGTTGAATGCATACGTTACATATAATGATGCGGACAAGCGTGTGATTATCCGGACGCCTGCTGGCCAGAAAGCGTACAAAAAGCTAATGAGCGGCGATCTGACAGAGGCGCGTACAATTGCGATCAGGCTATCACGTGTTTACGCAAAAGATGCATTAACTCCTCAGGGAGAAGGCTTCACGACAGACTATACATTTCCCGAAGGTCAGGCGATGCGTTTCATGGTCGATTACAAGTCATTAACTAACTATGTGGAGATTAACGAAGATGGTTTGGCGGAAGTGAAATGGCAGAAAGACGCATTTGAATTTCCCCAAATAATGGAGAAGGGGACGAAACCAGTTGACTTCGGCAATCAAGTATTCTTCACCGACAGTTTGATGAACGACCTGCTCATATACGGCAAGATTGACGCTAGCGGCAAAGAGATGGAGCTGGGACGGATTGACCGTGATCAGCAGTCGCAATACAAAAACATCGTCATCGTACCTATCGAAGGAGAGGTAAGAACGGACGAGAAGAAGTAGGGCGATCAGCTGGGATAGCATCTATTTTTGATTAATTTTTACACTCTTACAAAATTTTGGGTGATTGGAGAGGTAATGAATGAATAATATTAACGTCGATTTAGTTGTGAAATTAATAAATGAACAATTTCCCGAATGGTCTGATTTAGATATCAGACCTGTAAAAGTTAGTGGGAATGATAATAGAACTTTTCATTTAGGTGAACATATGAGTGTAAGATTACCAAGTGCAGCATCCTATGTTCCTCAAGTGGAGAAAGAACAAATATGGCTACCCATATTATCCGAAAAGCTTTCTTTACCAATCCCTACACCTTTAGCTAAAGGTAATCCTAGTGAAGAATATCCATATCCTTGGTCCATCAACAAGTGGTTGGAAGGAGAGACATTAACTCACAAGATTATTAATGATTTAAATCAATTTGCGAGAGACTTGGGGACATTTTTAGTTCAATTACAATCTATTGATGTTAGTGGAGGTCCATTAGCTGGGAAGCATAATTTTTATAGAGGTGGAGCCTTAGCTGTATACGATGAAGAGTCTAGAAATGCAATTGAGAATAATAGAGATACTTTTAATGAACATGTATTGAAAGAAATTTGGGAACTGGCATTAGGTTCTAAATGGGATTCAGATCCAGTTTGGGTTCATGGTGATATAGCACCAGGAAATCTACTAGTTAAAGATGGGAAACTTTGTGCAGTTATTGATTTCGGAATACTGGGTGTAGGAGACCCTTCTTGTGATGCTGCAATGGCATGGACATTTTTTGATGATAATAGTAGAAAGATATTCAAGACTGTATTGAATATGGACGAAGAAACTTGGAACAGAGCAAGAGGATGGGCTTTATGGAAGGCTTTAATAACCTACGATGGTAATAAAAATACTAGCAAGGCAATGGCAGAAGAATCATATAAAATTATTAATATCATCGTAGATGATTATGAATCAGAGAAAATATAAAAGTAATTCGTTGAATAACACATATTGTTGAGCAGGCTACCACAGCCTGCTCATTTTAGTAAGCTAAACAATGTTGCGATGTTAATTTCGCGATAAGGATGGTGTTTTGGGCACTCGAGCGCGTACGCAATCAATGAATAAAGTCGTACTGTTCATGATGAAAGAAATTTGATTCTCGAGTCGATTGATCATTTCCTGTGATTCTGCATCTTACACGTTGCCTCCGTTTTATTCGTTTACAAACGTGCTGCCAGCAATGTTTTTACCGCGTGCAAGCCAGATCTTGAAGTTTGGGTTTTTGTCGGGAATAACTTTCGCTTCCGTAGAAAAATATCTCATTGTATAACCGCACCGACGATACGGACTTGTATTTGCTGCGGCGCCGTGTATAATACGTGAGTCGTGTAGCGAACATTCGCCCGGTTCAAGCTCGAAGTACACTGCTTTGGAATCATCGATATTTTTAATCTGGGTACTAAAAATATTGCTGTCCTTGCTCACCGTTTCGTATTCCGAAAAACCGTTTTTGTGAGTCCCGGGGATAACTCGCATACATCCGTTTTCTTTATTGCTTCGATCAATCGCAAGCCAAACGGTAACGATTTTATCGAACCTGTCCAATCTGCCTTTCCAATAAGCTGAATCTTCATGCCAAGGCGTTTGCTTGCCTACATAAGGCTCCTTAGCAATGAAGTGGCTTGACCACAAACCGATATTCGGACCGATTAACGGCTCTACTAAATCAAGCACTTCATCGTGAAGCAGAAACTTCAGAAGTCTCTCATCGCGAAAATGCGGCGTATCGAGCTCACTGTTCAGTTTCTTGCCTACCGCTGCCCATTGTTCTTCGAAAATGTTCGATAATTCCTGCATTTGTTCAGGCTTAAATAATTGTTTCTTGTGGAGCAGATAACCATTCTCCTCGTAATGTTTTGCTTCTTCTTGTGTAAGTATCGCCATTGATATCATATCCTTCCCGACATTGTCAGTGATGTTTTTCATAGGTCTATCATAACGATTCAACAATCATGAGGACTACACTTAGCATCGGCAAAAGTATGCATATCTTCGGATGTTATGTTAAAGTATGATTTTATCAGGAAAGGAGCAATCATCTTGAATGCGAATCTAACTCCGGAACGATTGATGAATGAGAATTATTTGACGGTCTCATCCCCGTTTCGAATATTTCAACATACGATTACCCGAAATATTGATACACATTGGCATGAATTTTTCGAAATTGCGTTTGTCGTTTCTGGTACAGGCATGCATCTGTTAAATGGCGAGAAGATGCCTTTACGGCGAGGTATGATGTTTCTTCTTACGCCTGCTGATTTTCACAAAATTATCCCGGATCCCGGTGAAACGATCTGTTTATATGATCTTATTTTTGAAGAGCGATTTATTCGGTATGAAGTGCATGAAATGATCTTTCGTGCGGAAACGCAGTATATGCATATTTTCCCAAATGAGATTTCAAGCCAAATCGAGAAGGAGTGCAATAGAATTTGGGAGGAATCGGTTCAGATGGAGTTCGGAGCAGAAATAGTCATTCAAGGTGCATTAGAGAGAATGATCATTGACCTTAGCCGCGCGTGCAGCAAACGCTCAAATGCAGGCGACATCATACGCAACGAATCCATGCAAATGCACCCTTCTATTCGTAGGGCGCTTGTTTATATGCACCATCACTTCAGGGAACAGCTAACTTTGCACGATGTAGCGGCTCATGGCGGTCTGTCCGTCAATTATTTTAGTGAATGCTTCCATCAGCAAACGGGTTTATCATACCAGATTTATCTACAGAAGCTTAGACTCCAATTCGCCAGCTCCCTTCTTCGTTCTACCCGCCTAACGGTAACTGAGGTTTGCCATGCATCAGGCTTTAACACAGTGCCTCACTTTGAAAGGGCATTCAAACAGCGATACGGTTGTACACCAAGTGCGCATCGAAGGGATGTCTCGCACTAAGGCCTATTTGGTAATTGCCAAGAATAGTAGTTTACAAAAAAGGTAATGATTTGATATTATATAGGCAATATTCAAACGCAAACGCAATGATGAGAAGAGTAGGGGAAGATGTTCTTACGCAGAGAGCTCCGGCAGCTGAAAAGGAGCAAAGAGTTTTTCCCTGAAACAAGTCTCTGAGCAGCATGTCGGAACCTTCAGGGGGGATGGTGTGACGGGAGCTCCCGTTATTGAGCTAGAGTATAAGCATTGCCTGCAATGCCGTACTTGAAGAGGTTAATATGGCGACATATTAATGAACCTGGGGTGGTACCACGAAAATTTCGTCCCCAAGACAGAAGGTCTTGGAGGTGAAGTTTTTTTTGTTTTGTACCGAAATACCACTTTTCACGTTCATTAGGAGGAGTCGACATTGGATATTAAGAAGGAGCATCATAACGAAAATTTTTTATTTAAGCTGATTAGTGAGGAGCTTGAACAGAGAGCATTTGGCAGGGATATGTGCACACGATTTCCTCCCGAGCCCAACGGCTATCTGCATATCGGAAGCGCCTACGCCATACACACGAATTTTACTATAGCCCAAAGGTTTAACGGAACGTTTCATTTACGCTTTGACGACACGAATCCTCTTAAGGAGGACCTTGAGTATGTGACCACGATTATTGAGGATATCAAGTGGCTTGGCTATGATCCGGGAAAACATATTTATTACGGCTCGGACTACTCGGACGAAATATATAACGCCGCTGCCACCTTGATCAAGCATGGGAAGGCATATGTCTGTGATTTGACGCCAGAAGAAGTAACGGAGTATCGAGGGACTTTGACGGAGCCGGGCAGGGATAGCCCTTATAGAAACCGATCAGTTGAGGAGAATTTGGAGCTTTTTGCGAAAATGAAAAATGGCGACTACCCAGCCTCTTCCAAGGTTGTTCGCGCCAAAATCGATATGGGATCACCCAATCTAACTCTCCGAGATCCTGTTATTTATCGAATCATCCATGCTGAGCATTATAGAACAGGAAATGACTGGTGCATCTATCCGATGTATGATTTTGCTCATCCCATTCAAGATGCGATTGAAGGCATCACGTATTCTTTATGCTCCATTGAATTCAAAGATCACCGGCCCTTGTACGAATGGGTCTTGAAGGAGCTCGATATTCCTGAACCTCCAAGGCAAAAGGAGTTCGGCCGGCTGAACTTAACAGGTGTTGTGACAAGTAAACGGTTCTTAAGGCAGCTGATAGAAGGGGGACACGTGGACGGTTGGGATGATCCAAGACTTCCGACCCTGCGAGGCTTTAGAAGAAGAGGCTTCACACCAGAAAGCATACGCAGCTTTATTGAGGAGATTGGCAGCATCCGAACCCAAAGCACGGTAGACATTTCGCTCTTAGAACATTGCCTCAGGCAGGATCTAAAAGCAAAAACAGTTAGCGTCATGGCCGTTTTGCAACCTTTAAAGGTCGTCATTACCAACTACCCGGAGGGTAACGTGGAGCTGTTGATAATTGAAAACAACAGTGAAAACGAGGCGCTGGGGAAAAGAGAGGTTCCTTTTTCCAAAACGATTTATATCGAACGGGGCGATTTTATGGAGCAGCCATCTAAGGGCTTTCACCGGCTTAGTCTGAATGGTGAGGTGAGGCTGAAGGGTGCGTATTTCATCAGGTGCGAGGAAGTGATCAAGGACCGAGAGACAGGTGAAATTACGGAGCTTCGCTGTACCTACGACCCGCTTACGAAAAGCGGCACGGGGTTTACCGGGCGTAAGGTAAAGGGGACGATCCATTGGGTCTCAGAGGACCACGCGGTTAAGGCTGATATCCATCTTTATGAGAAACTGCTGATTGACCAAGAAATCCCGAAGGAAAGCGTAGATTGGAAGACTATGATCAACCCTGAATCGTTGGTTACCATAAGGGACGTTTTAATGGAGCCTTTCGTTGAAGATGCCCGTCCGGAACAGAAATTCCAATTTCTACGTCATGGATATTTTTGCCTAGATAAGAAATATAGAACCGGTGACCGCCTTGTATTTAATCGTGTCGTACCCTTAAAAGATACTTGGAGTAAAAGATAAGGATCTGAAAAAGTATTTTCTATAAGTTGATCAATAGATGAAGTAGTTTTAAAGCATCGGCAGTCTTGGACTTTATTTTCTCGTTCAAGACTGCCGATTGTACCCCTGCGTTCTTCTATTGATGTGCCCATTCATCTAATAATTTTATAGCTTCCAATCGGGAAGACCAAGTTGTATCCATCATGTCGAGTAATTGTCCACTTCTCTTTCGACCAGGAAACCGGGCTGCAATCCAAGCTTCACGCGGTAATCTATATAAGGCGGTAATTAATCTCCGTTCAGCCCGATGTAATGGCTTAATTTCTTCGTACCCTTTCAGAGAGGATCGTATGAATTCCGGGTTGAATTGCGTGGTATTTACGAGGGCCCTTGCTAAATCTACATAGATGGAGTCTATTTTCACGCGATCCCAATCGATGATGAATAATCGGCCGTCATCAGATACAATCACATTCGTTGAAGTGATGTCCCCGTGTATCAATGCGGGGCGGGTATATTCCTGATTCAAGAGATCTACAATCTCCGGGTCCTTCATGTCGGTCCATAATTGATCGGACAGTCTTTTGCAGGCTTTTCCGTGTTTTTTGTACCATCTGCGGTACTTGCCATTATTTTGAACAGCTCGTTCCATGCGTCTATGGAAAAGGCGATCTTCGATTTTCCGTAATCGGATTTGTTTGAGAGTGAAAGAATTCGCTTTTTTTGTGTGAAGCAGATCGTTCGAGGTTGTATGAAGTGTGGCTATGGCTCGACCAAGCTTTTCAAAGTCTCCTGATTCCACCAAACCTCGCCCATGAATCCACTCCGTAATGTAAAAAGGCCTTCCTTTATCTACAATCCATAGCTTACCAGAGTCTGCATAAAGCCATTGGGGCATATAGCTGTAACCGTTGTTCATCAAGAGCTGTATAAGGTCGGCGGTTGTTTTCATTTGATGAACCGTGCTCGACTGGAGTAAGGTACTTCGAATATAAGGTTTCAAAGCATAGGATTCAGTGCTCGTTTGTATCCGGATCACAGCATTTTTTCGGTAAAGGGAAGGAATCCATCTAAATTTCAAGGGCCGTAGGCCGAAACGGCGTGTAATCGTACCAACATGTGATTTTGTGTAGAAACTAGCCATGGCGGGTGACCTCATTTCAGTAATAATGAAAATAGGCAACATCTTAAATGAGTGGGTATTAGTTACAATATTCAACTGGAGAATAATGATATGGTCTAATGCCATGTCGGGAATAAAAAAACAACTGTTACAGACAGCGCGGTAAACCGTATCACAAATAGTACCATTTCCGATTTGAATACTAAAGCCTGCTAAGTAGGTATGGCTGTATAATAGATATAAAGATATCTCTATCGTCCGTTTCTCTGCTATATTAACTGTGATAAATTATGGAGAGTACTTATTTAAATGTCTTAGAAGAAAATGACTAGGGGAGAAATACTTCTTGGAAACTCACTCATCCAAATATCAAATGAAAAAGAGCTATATTATATTATTACTAGTGTTCATATTAGTTGTTTTAACCGGCTTTCGCATTTTATGGATGAAAACGTTTCATGATCCCAAACAGGCGTCAATTCAGAATGGGCAATTCGATTTGCGCAGTTGGAATGCAGAAGATGGCGACATTCTGTTACTTGATGGGGAATGGGAGTTTTATCCCTCGCAATGGTTGATAGATGGTAGTCGGCAACAATTGTTAGGTGATAATGCGCCAAGGCATATTCAGGTACCGGGAGGATGGAGTGAAGCTTTGCATGCTGACAAGCCATCTTCATACGGGTATGGTTCTTATCGTTTGCGTCTTTATGTAGACCCGGCAAAGCATCTTAATTATAGTATTCGTGTACCCAGCATACGCACTGCATCAGAATTATATGTAAACGGTCGATTGCTTACTAAATCCGGACAGGTGGCGACAACAAAGGATGAATATATTTCAAAGGACCTACCTTATTCTACAACCTTTACAGCAGATGACAACGGTGTAATCGAACTCGTCATTCAGGCGGCAAATTATGTGGATAGTCGAAGCGGGGGCATTGTCCGATCCATTAAATTTGGTTCAGAAGAAGCCATTGCCAAAGAGATGAAAGCTTCCATTTTTATGCAGTTCTTGGCAGCGATTATATTTATTATGCATGCTGTCTATGCACTTATTTTGTATTTACTAGGAAATAAGGAAAAGAAGCTGCTTTATTTCAGTTTGCTTGCATTATGTGTAACGATCACGAGTGTCTTTAGTACGGATGAGAAGTTGTTCCATCAATTATTTTATATTGGGAGTAATTGGGATTTTAGGCTGACTAATATTGCTTTCGTTATTGCAGCCTATGCTTTGCTCCAGTGTACGAATCATCGTGAGCTTCCATATTGGCGTAGGATGTACCCTGTCTATAAAATAATGAATCTAGGGACTGCCGGCATCACGTTGTTTTTAAATCCAACTCAGGTGATCATGCTCTTCCCTATTTATTATGCATTAGGTGGTACTGCTGGAGTTATTACGCTAATTACGATGTTTAAAAAAGTGATTAAAGATTTAAAGAGCAATCTTTTACTGCTTGTCTCTTTTCTTGCGTTTGTGAACTATGTTCTTTGGTCGTTAATCTTGCTGGATAGCGGTTTGAGTCTTGTCTACTATCCGTTCGATATGATTATTGCGATGGGTTGTTTAGCCTCTGAATGGTTTAAGGGTTACTTTATCATGCATGCGAACACCAAAGAGCTTGCTGCAACCTTGCAAAGAATGAATGACCATAAGGATCAATTTCTGGCAAACACTTCACATGAATTTAAAAATCCGCTTCATGGCATGATTAACATGTCACAATCTGTTTTAAAAAGGGAACGACATTTGTTACAGGTAAGGAGTATCAAAGAGCTTGAAACAGTTTTATCTGTAGGACGTCGGCTGACATTGATATTAAACGATTTGATTGACGTGATGAGTTTACGAGAAGGCAAACCGCGTCTACAGAAAAAAGTCATCTGGATTCAGCCAATCGCGACCGGAGTGCTTGATTTGCTGCAATTTAACGCAGAAGTGAAGCCTGTAAAGATGGTAAATCAGATTCCTGAAGATTTTCCTCCAGTAATTGCGGATGAGAACCGGGTTATTCAAATCGTTTTCAATTTACTTCATAATGCTGTGAAATATACGAATGAAGGAGTAATTTCAATTCAAGCGTTTGCAAAGGACGGAAGAGCTTATATTGTTATTACGGATACCGGGATCGGAATGGATGAGGACATACTTAAGCGCCTATTCCATCCATATGAGCAAGCCAGCATGAGTGAGACCATGATTGAAGGTGGCTTTGGGTTAGGTTTAAGTATAAGCAAGCAACTGGTTGAGCTTCATGGAGGTACGTTAGATGTGTCCTCTGTTTTAGGAGAAGGCTCAAAATTCACATTTTCGTTAAAGCTATCAGGTTTGAATGCGGAGGAAGAGAATAATATTTCTAACTCCTTCGACCAATCTATGCTGATTCAGGAAGAAGCCTCAATCGGTTTGGAAGAAGTGGAGATCCCACCAGTTACGAAACTTACAACTTTAGTAGAAATGAATCGTGAACGTCCGCTCATATTGATTGTTGATGATGATCCTGTCAATCTTCAAGTGCTTGAAGCAATACTACCACCAGACGAATATGATATAACGATGGTAACAAGCGGTAAAGAAGCGTTAGCTGTGCTGGATACGAAGGAATGGGATCTAGTCATCTCCGATATTATGATGCCGCAGATGTCCGGTTATGAGCTGACACGAATGATTCGTGAGCGGTTTACACTCACAGAGCTCCCTGTTCTGCTCCTTACAGCAAGAAGCCAACCGAAAGATATTCAAATTGGTTTTTTAGCGGGAGCTAACGATTATGTGACAAAGCCAGTGGAAGCAATAGAAATAAAATCCCGGATCGATGCACTAACTACGATTAAACAATTTGTTCGGGAACAACTGCGATTAGAAGCTGCATGGCTGCAAGCACAAATCCAGCCTCATTTTTTATTTAATGCGTTGAATGCTGTAACAGCTTTAAGTGACATTAATTTGGATAAGATGCGTAATTTGCTTAATGAGTTCAGCAATTATTTGAGGAACAAATTTAAATTTCAAAATATGGATGGGCTTGTTCCGATCGAAGAGGAGCTAAGTCTAGTGCGCTCTTATCTTTATATTGAAAAGGTTCGTTTTGAAGAAAGGCTACAGGTTGTTTGGGAGATAGCTGACTACGAGGAATTAAAAATCCCATTTCTTTCGATCCAGCCTCTAGTTGAAAATGCGATAAGACATGGCGTTATGAAGCGCGCTCGTGGGGGAAATATTTTTATTAGGATTTCAGTCTATGACACGCATACAGAGATAACAGTTGAAGACGATGGAATCGGAATGGACGAAGTGCAATTGCAACGATTATTAGAAAGAAAAGTAGATCGTAGTTCAGGAGTCGGGTTGATAAATACGGATCAGCGATTAAAGCGGCACTTCGGAACAGGACTTCATATCGAAAGTACATTAGGTATAGGGACTAAGGTAACTTTTCATGTACGTAACAGGTTGAATAGTGTCGCGCCGCGATAAGCCCCTTTTTACTTTTTGCGGATAGACCCGTTAAGCTGAACCGTATCACAAAGAATAGTGGTTCGTTCAACTAAGGGGACACGATGTTACATTGCGTAAAGAAAATAGGGCTACCGATGGTGTTGGCAGCCCTTCTTCCTTAATGTGCAGTATATATCCAAAAAAGCAGACGACTACCGGGGCCAACTGCTTATCCGTTCATAATGTAGCCTCAATCCTCGATCGCAGCTATAACGGCATTATTGAATAAATTCATACAAGGGAACCAAACATCGTGCCCATCATTTCTTCTGCTTTCCACAGAAAAGATAACTTGGACAGTTTCATAGTGAGGGTCAACCGTTATATTGACTCCGCCCGCTCCCCCGCAAACAATAGCTTTCGGTGAAAACAAGTCACCACTATCTTTTTTGTTGCCGTTAACCGGCCAGCAATAGCCGTAAGAGGCATCGATAAAAACTTGGGAACCATAAGTTGATGATACATGCGGAATCTGGTCGCGAGTCATTTCAGTGACGGCTGCAGAGCTCAAGATCCGCTCCTCTCCGTATTTGCCCTTGTTCAGAAACAACTGTCCGAATTTGGCAATGTCAAGAGCGGTAGCATATGCACCACCTGCCGCTGACGGCCACGTTAGCGCTTCCGGCGTATGATACCAATTCCCTCCCGGTACATCCTCCGATCTCCTTATAACATTGCTATGTAGCGATTCTGGAACGACAAAGTACGTATCGTCCATTTCCATCGGGCTGAAAATATTTCCCCTGCAAAATTGTTCAAGCGATTGACCGCTTATTCTTCGTACAATTTCACCAAGAAGTTCCACTCCATAGCCGCAGTAAGACATCTCTGTTCCGGGTGGCTTCCATAATGGCGTGTCGTAACCGAGAAACAACCTTTGGTGAATGGCAGGGTGCTGGGTTTCATCTGCCTGAGGGATGTCGATCATTCCTTCTTTCTTTTTGGAATGCTCGGCGACATCCATATTTCGGAGTCCGGATGTATGTGTCATCAAATGATGAACAAGCACTTTATGTTTGCCTTCTCCTACAAATTCCGGGATGTAGTACGACACTGGAAAGCTTAAGCAGAGCAATCCCCGTTCAACCAATATCATGGCCGCTGTAGCTGTTATGGGTTTGGAAATCGAGGCGAGCGGGAAAATCGTATTTTTCGATAGCGGAACCGCCTCTGCCTCGGGGGATGCGGTGCCGTAGGCTTTATGGCTAACGATAATACCTTTACGAGCTACGACGATGACAAAAGCTTGAGATACGTTATCATTCGCCCATCCTTGTACCATTTTCTCCATGCGAAAGATTTTTTGCGAGGACATTCCTGCTTCTTCCGGTGTACCTTGCTTAAGCTTCATACACGCCATCTCCTTTTTATCTTTTTCATGAATTACCATAAAGTTGAAATATAATGGAAACAGAACAGATATTCTCACCCCGGTTCACTTAACGCTAGTAAATTCTGCAACAACCAAGGTAAATCCTTTATTTTATTGGCTATGTTAAACCTTATTGTTGATATTTGAGGTTTTCGAACGTTTGTTCTATAGTTAGGGTCATCATATGGCTCGGAGCTGATTACCCTATCCAGAACGTCAACAGCTACCACAGCCGTCTGAAAAAATGGATGGATCGCTTCAATGGAGTTGCAACCAAGTATTTGGAGCATTATTTGGCGTGGTTCCGCTACCTTGACAGCAAGGACTATGAGAACACAACGTCGAATAAGAAGAACATGTTGGTATCTTCATGCCTGTTTTCTGTGAAAGATACGAACGCCAGACTTCGACGGATGGCTTACTGTTGAGCTATCAGGCAGATTAATGCAAAACAATCTGTAAATATCCGTTTATATAAGGAGGTGGAATCACGTGGCGACACTTCATTTAATGGTTGGTCTCCCTTGTAGCGGTAAGACTACTCTGGCTCGACAACTTGAAACGAAATACTCCGCACTTCGCCTTACTCCCGATGAATGGCATATCAGATTATTTGGGCATGATTTCGGGGATAACATGACGGAATCTGACGAAGCTAAGCATGGTTCTAGACATGATTCAGTGGAATCCCTAATGTGGGATGTGGCGGCTAGAGTTTTAGTTCTTGGTGTTGATGTAATTCTGGATTTTGGATGCTGGGTTCGAAGTCAACGAGACGAGTTTCGTTCTAGAGCCAAAAACTTAGGGGCTGACTTTAAAATTCATTTTGTTGATGTGCCTGAAGAAGTGTTATTTGAACGTCTAAAAGCTAGAAATGATATGCGTACAGAAGGAACTTTTTTCATACCAAAAGCAAAACTTAAAGAATGGATACAAATTTTTGAGCCACCTTCATCAGAGGAACTTGATTCCTCTAAGGATTAAACTATCGGAGAACGATAGCTTAATAAACCGCCCTTTGCTGGGCGGTTCTATTTTTGCTGAAAATCAACATCGAGGATTAACATAGCCATTTTATTATATTGTTGCAGGCGTCAAGCAAAGGCGAAATATCCTACGCATTAATTGTTCAAAAATTCCAAGGACCGCACAGGCGGTCTTGTTTCATTTTACTGGGTTATACCACTGGTGAATTCTAAAATGAAAATAACTTAATAAAACAGCACAAAAATGAAAACATTTATTCAAAAACACTTCACAAAACAGCATAAAATTGGATATAATTGAATCACTCTAGAGTAATAGATGAAAATACAGGAGGATTAATGCATGGTGAAGGAAGATGCAGGTATGTTTGCCGAAGAACGTCGGGAGAAGATCTTAGTGTTACTGAACGAAGAAAAGCGTGTAATGGCCAAAGATTTGGCGGAGAAGTTCCAGGTTTCAATCGATTCGATCAGGCGTGATCTTTCCATTATGGAGGAACAGGGATTGCTGAAAAAAACCCACGGTGGTGCGATACCATCCATGAAAGTTCGAATGGCCCCTCAGCCCCCAGAAATACGATACAGCGAAGGAACTCCGCAAGGTAATGCGATTACTAAATTGGCTGTATCGTATATTCGAGAAAACGATACTGTATTTATCGGCAGCGGTTCTTTATCCTATGGGCTACTTAAGAATCTTCCCGACCAAATGCCACTTACAATAGTTACAAACAGCATGCGGGTAGCCGACGTATTAAGGGAAAGGCAATGGATTGAAACCTACTTGATAGGTGGTCGAGTAAAGTCATCTGGAAATATGACCGATGTGCTTGCAAATGAATTTATTCGTCAATTCAAATTTGATGTTAGTTTCGTCACTGGAGGCGGTATCTCGGAAGAAGGGATATTTGTAGCTACTCCTGAAGTAGGGGCATTCGGGCGAGCGGTGTCCGCTGTGTCCCGCCGCCGTATTGGAATTGCGACACACCATTCCCTTGGCAACGAAGGGTTTGCAAAGGCTGGGCGGATTGAGGATTTAGATTTGTTGATTACGGACGAGGACGCGGATCCTGAAGCTATTGAACGAATTCAAGCGCTTGGGGTTAAAGTGATCGTGGCTCAGGTAGAGGGTTAATTACACTGAAATAAATAGGATAGGCAATTAGAAAGGATGTGGCTACTTTGTTTTATAGAAGGAAGTTTTACATTGTAAAAAATGAATTTATTGATATTTTTAATACACATTTTAATGAAACTAATAATGTTGAATAAAGTTTACCTTCAACGGAATAATACTGGGAAAACATGAACGGTGAATTTATGCGAACACATTTTCTAGTGGCTGTGGTACTTTTTTTAGGTATAGTACAAGGCAATATCACTAAATCAACGACCCCGAATGAAATAAAGGTTCAGAAAACAAATATCACAACAGAACAGGTTCTTAAAGACTCATTATTTGCTGTGTTGTATCCTAATGTATTTGAAGCAATTACAAATTATTATGGGGTACGAAAGCAATTCATGAATGAAATAATTACAGAAGTTAGCCATATTGATGAGAATAATGAAAAATATCACTTCTTGGTTAGAGTAAAATTAGATACCTTTGAACATGCCCACAATCCTCCTTATGGAAAAGACTTCATTACATTTGAGATTGATTTAGGCAAAGTAACTGTGACTGATTTTAAACACAAGGGAGACAAGTGGGAAAGTAAAATTAGTGCCTTTAAAAATCGAGTTATTCAAGACATTCAAAAAACGTTCGGTATAGATTTTACCTTGTATAAGGAATTCGAGTACGGACAATTACTCTACGCTTCGGAAAAACAAAAAGAACTACAATCACTTGTTGAGATCAACAAACAAATTATTGAACAGGATCTCCAACCTAAAGTAACGGGAGGATATAAAAACGTGCTTAATCCCTTTACTTTTATCAAGGATAATTATGGATACATCGTTTACAAAAAGAGCAACGGGACAAATGTTGTCATAACGGTAAAGAGAGAAGATGGAACTTGGACTGTTATCAGGAAATCCAATAAAAATGGCGTGCCTATGAAGTCGGAACTGCTATGGTACATGTAAGAGACATATTATTCATCTAACGGGATACGAAAATGTAGGAGTTTGCTATGAGCAGCTCCTATTTCTTTTGTTGAAGTAACGCGCAGAATAGTGCGGGCAACAGAGCCATGTCAGGAGGAAAATAGTATATAAGATACGAATTATTTAATAATAAATATGCCAAAAAATATAAAAATAAGGAAGTGAACCTAAATAAGTGAATCTAAAAAATGAATCAGCCATTTACGAGACATTTCCCGATGAAGTACAGGGATACTTAAGAGATGCAGTAGTGACAGTCATTAAGAATAAAGTCAGATCATCTGTGTATCACATTGAAAAACCTACATACGATATTTTTCTAAAAGTGACTCCAAAAGGACAGATGCAGTGTGAAGCTCTGATGACGGATTATCTATATAATCACGGGGCATGTCCAAGAGTATTGCACTCCACTTCTGATGCTACAAGGGATTATCTTATTACAAACCGAATTATGGGTTCGGATGCAACAAGTGATGAATATGTTAAACAGCCTAATCGTTTATCTGAAGTATTTGCAGAAAGTCTTGTAAACTTGCATCGAGTCCGAAAAGAGGGCTGTCCTAGTATAAACGGAATAGAGGAAATGGTTATTCGAGCGGAAGAAAACTATCTTGAGGGCAGGGCCGAGAAGGGACTTCTTCGGTATATGGGATATACAAGCATCGAAACCGCTTATCGAGATATGATGTCTTTGAACAGAAATGCCAACGAACATAAAGTAGTTATTCATGGGGACTATTGCTTACCTAACATAATCCTTTACGATTTTAAATTGAATGGATATGTTGATGTAGGGTATGGTGGCGTAGGTGATCGCCATTATGATATTTTCTGGGGGCTATGGTCATTACAACATAATTTAAAGAGTGATTACAATCCCAAACGGTTTATACAAGCATATGGCAAAGAAATGATCGATCAAGAACGGGTTCATCTTTGTGGACTTTTGTCTGTCTTTAACGGTTTTAGAGGACAAGACTATTATGAAAAATAGCAAAGATAACATCCCCTATATTATGGTATTGTGGCTTATATAAAAACAACTCTATGGGGTGATATTCTATGGATTATACGAAGTGTTTTAAGGAAGTCTTACTGAAGTATTCTTTTATTGACCCTACCGTGGAATTGATTCGTCATAATGAAAACATTACATACAAAGTAACAGAAAAGGGATCTGAAGATACTTACTTGTTGCGAATGCATAAACCTATTACAAAAAACATGCAGGGTGTGCATAATACACGCGAGGCTATTCAATCGGAACTAGAATATCTGTTAGCTTGGTCGTCTCATTCCGAATTACCTGTTCAAATCCCTGTTTCAAATCTAAACGGTGAACTGGTAACAACCGTTGTCATTGAACACGAAGAAGTGCATTGTTCAGTCTTAAAATGGATTTTTGGGGAAACCATGTCTAAGCAAGATTTGAACAGTGAGGGGACAGTTAGTACCTTGGGGACGCGTATTGCATATTTGCATCAGTTTTCGCAGAGTTTTCAACATGGTCCAAGTTTTATGCGACCCGAATACGGGATGGAGTGGACAAATAGCGTGTTGACCAAATTGCGATCAGGTGAAGAAATGGGTATTATTACCACGGGAGATTTTCATATTCTTGAAAATACGTTTTCGTTGATAGACGATCGTATGAAAGTATTGAGCAAATCGATTGAAACATGGGGATTCATCCATGCCGACATCAACTATAGTAACTTAATCCACACATCAAGAGGGATTTCATTCATTGACTTTGGTTTATCAGGGTTTGGATATTACGCGATGGACGTCGCTATGGGTGCCCTATTGACCGAGAACAAATTGCGAGATGCCCTAATTTCCGGCTACACGAGTATTATTTCCAGAAAAATAGACATTGAGCAACTAGAGAGCTTTATGTTTTTGGCGATAGCTGCATACTACGCATTTCTCGTAAGTAATAAAGATAAGCATATGTGGATACATAAAAATATCCCAGGTCTGATTGAACATTTTTGCAAACCTTTCCTAAACGGTAAAACGGTTTTTTACAATATTTGATTCATTCGAAGCAATCATTTCAGCAATCATTTCTGTTCAACTAAACAGCACATGCGTAATAAAAAACGGCGTCAAGGAAAACTGAGATCACACACCATCGGTAGAGCGTCGCGCGAAGACTCACTGCTCGAAAGGATGCCATAGCACGCGACGGTGATCTATCGGTATTTGGGTCAATTTAGTATAATATGCATGAATTGGGAGACAAGGGAAGGGGAATACATGATGAAGCTTATTGACTTGAGTGTGCCTATTAGTCCACGCATCCGCGAGCCGCTGCCGGCGAAGATCGAGTATGCGACCCATGAAGACGGGGCGCTGCAAGCGGCGGCGGCACTTGGCCTCAAGCAGGAGGATTTTCCGGAAAGCAAGGCATGGGCGACGGAAATGGTGACGCTGAATACGCATGCGGGTACTCATGTCGACGCACCGTGGCACTACTGGCCGACTTCGGAAGGGAAGCAGGCAAGAACGATTGACGAACTGCCGCTCGAATGGTTTTATTCCGACGGCGTAGTGCTCGATTTCAGTGCGAAGCCGCCGGGTTACGAGATTACGACGGACGACCTGATCGCCGAGCTGAAACGGATCGAGTATACACTGAAACCGCTAGATATCGTTCTCATCCGGAGCGATGCGGACAAACGGTTGTACCACGAACATTATGCGTTCCTTCATGCCGGGGTATCGGCTGATGCTACGCTGTGGCTTCTGGACCAAGGCGTCAAGGTAGTCGGTACTGACGGCTGGGGCTGGGATATTCCGCTCAACCTGCAGGCCGAAGCGTATAAAAAGCAGCCGAGGGAAGGCGTTCTGTGGGCAGCACATTATGTCGGCAAGGACCGGGAATATTGCCAGATCGAAAAGCTGGCCAATTTGGAGAAAATTCCGAAGCCGTTTGGCTTTAAAGTCTGCTGCTTTCCGATTAAAGTAGAAATGGCGAGTGCCGGCTGGGCCCGTCCGGTCGCAATCGTGGAGGAATGAGACGGAAAAAGTATAGCGTGTATCATCGTGTAGTAGCGTATAACTTGCCCACCGATAATCAAGACCGGTGATATACTACGAGGCTGCTGCGAGATAGATCGGCAGCCTCACCAATCGACAACGACCCCTGAGTCTTTAGACAGTATGAGATGTTAAAGTAGGGGGAATCGTTACTGATTCAAGGGATAAGGTGGGAGGAGAATGAGTAAGTATAGTTTGCTCTTATTTGACCTGGATGACACGCTTCTTAATAATTCATCTTGGTTTAGCGTTGGATTAATTCAGACTCTTGGCATGCATTCTGTTACAAGATATCTTGACGCATCTTTATTCCTTGAGCAAGTGATGCAGGTCCCGAACTCTTTGTTGGAGCGATTTAAAAGTAGAGAACTAACTCCAACGGAATTTAAGAGGGCTAGATGGAGACATGCGTTTACCCATTTTAACTTACACCCTGATGTGGAAGTCATAGATCAGTTTGATACACTCTTCTTTAAAACAAGTATGGCTTATATTGAAATAAATAAGTCAGTCACAAGTTTATTAAATGAATTGAAAAGACATTATGATGTTGGAATTGTTACAAATGGGCTATATGATTCTAGAATGAAAATTCGCCAAATGGGATTATCGGAAGTGTTTAGCGAAGACACAATATTCCATGCAGAGCATTTAGGATATAGAAAACCAGATCCAGAAATTTATTTAGTCGCATTGAAGCACTTTGGTAAAGAACCGAATGAGACCCTCTTTATTGGAGATTCTTGGACTCACGATGTTGTTGGTCCAATGGAAATTGGGATGGAAGCTATTTGGGTTAATGGAAAGGGACTTTCACCGTCCACCAAACATATTCCAGTTGCAGTTGTGTCAGACGTCACAGAGATACGAAACATATTGCTCAAGAGGCTGCTTTTATAAGCTTCTAATCGTTACGCTAACGGGCAGTTTAACGTAATGTGAAGAGAAGATTTCAAAAAGCTCAAGTTGGGGAAGGATATTTTTCCATATATATCGAACATATATTCCTAACGTTTAATTGTGAGGAGTGGCAAAGTGAATCTTCCTGTATGTTATGAGAATGAGAAGTTTGAGCCAATACACAACTATATACATAAAGCACAACAGGAGTTTGGAGCATCAGCATCATCGGTATTGATTATACAAAATGACCGAATCGTATTTGAACGGTATTACGGGTTCCATCATCACAAAAAGGGGGCTCTTGCTGTATCTGATCAATCCCAGTTCAATATCTATTCAACGAGAAAGACCTATGTTTGCTTAGCAATGGCTATGGCTGCTTTGGAAAATAATATCAACTTAAATACACCTATTTACAAAATCATCAATGAACTAGGCGAAAAAGAACTTGGAGATCTTACATTATGCGATCTGGCAACCGCCACTGGACCTAAGTATTTTGGAAAGGAGCAGATCGAACGGGAAGGTGTGCAAGGCTTTGTTGTAAAGGCACTGACTGGTAAAGTTATATCCGAATATCTAAGTGAAAATCCTTAACCCATTAGAGATGAAAGGAACGGAATGGGCCAGCAATCCACATCAGAATTTAGTATCCGATTACACTACTTCAGATAACTTTGCCATGGTTAGACTGGAATCAACAGATGGTCATGAACGGAACTTGTATTCGAGTACTAGAGATTTGGCCACATGGGGATATTTACACCTAAAAAACGGAGTTATTGATGGCACTCAACTCATTATCGAAGAAGTGTTTGAACTTACAGAAAAGTTAAAAGCCCAATTTCAAACCAAGCGCATACTCGGTTGGTACCATCAAGCTGATTGGTACTATGCTACTGGCGCAGCAGGATGCCATTGCGTAATCCTGCCTCAGTTTAATACGGTTGGCATTCGAATGTTAAATAAATATACTGACGATTATAAAGACGACCAGTTTGCATTTAACAGTATGTTGTTACAATGCCTGGCTGAGTAACTGAGGAATGGTGAAGCTAACGGGACACGTTAGCTTATACGGAGAGTAAAAGAGTGATAGATCATTTGATTTATCACTCTTTTTATTTGCAATTCAGCAGTTATATCATTATAAAATGAGTACCTTATTATCCATCTAAAAGAAATACTCATCTACAAAATAGTATTGCTAAGGATATCTATAAAAGAAATAATTAATTATTTCTTACGCCAATGTGATAACCACATTCCCTTTCTTATGCCCCTGATCGACATACCTGTGCGCCTCGACGACCTGCTCTAGCGGATAACAGCGATCTATAACCGGTGTTAGCCGGTTCGTCGCTACCAGATCAATAAGCAAATCCAAATCTTCGTTCCGTATTACTGCTGTCCCACCCCGGAGAGTGTTAAGATAAGATCCGTTTTTCTTCAACGAACTTTTACATTGTGACAGTGAACTCTTGCCCACTGTGTCAAAAATGATATCGTATGCTTCACCATTTCTTGTAAAATCCACTTGTGTGTAGTCAATGACATTATCCGCTCCTAGAGATTTCACCAGCTCAACATTCGCAGTGCTGCATACCCCGGTAACTTCTGCCCCATAGTATTTGGCAAGTTGCACAGAGAAAGTCCCTACACTACCCGAAGCGCCGTTGATCAGAACTTGTTGTCCGGACTGAATATGACCTTTTTTGAGAAAGTACAGTGCAGTTGTGGCTCCAATCGAAAGAGTGGCGGCTTTTTCATATGTCACATTGTCCGGTATGTTGAGGACTGGTCCGTCCTCGGAAAGACATTTGTACTCGGCATGGGCACCAAAATTCGCGTGAGACGTCGCCCCGAACACCCGGTCGCCTGGCTTGAACCGTGTGACATGTTTGCCAACCGATTCAACGATTCCGGCCAGTTCCATTCCTAATATCGGATTTTCCGGTTTTCTCAAACCTAGTGCAATCCGAGCAGGGAGCCAGAGTACGAAGGGAACGTTAAAACTGCGCATCCTGCTGTCTCCGGCGTTGATCGTTGTCGCATACACTTTTATCAATATTTCATTGTCTTTGGGAACAGGTTTGTCGATTTCAATAAGCCGAAGAACTTCCGGTGACCCATATTTCGTTGCAGCAACAACTTTAATAAGTATCCCTCCTATGTCGAACTCATTTTTAACCCCCGTTATTATTTCTCTGTAGAAAAAATACCTCTTCCAAAGGCATAATGAAGGCAAGAGCGATACGAAAGGCCAGCTCCAGAGAAGGGGAATAGTTTCACTTCTCCAGAGCCACGATGGTAAGATGCTCCTCTTTTCTTGATAGGTCAAGGAAGGGCTCCTGTAAATTAAATTTAACATAATGTAAAGTTTACTATACATAGTATATCTATAATCATCCAAAAATTTCAAGTTTAATTCACATTTACTTTATGACCAGAGTGATTGGTCGATATCAGTTGCATTAGAGGGAAGTTGTATGCGCTCAGTTCATTTCGGTGTGGTCACGGATGTTGGTCTAGCAAATGAACAATCATGTTTATGCATATTTTTAGTCGGACTTCATTGAGCTAACGGGCAGGTCAGTTACAAATAAAGGGAATAATCCGTTGAGGACGAATACTATTTATTAATCAATTTATGAAGGAGTCGAAATCTGATGATTCGAGAAGCTGAAAGATCAGATAAAGATCAAATATTCGATCTCTATAGAATGTTAGTGCCAAACAGTAAGAAAATGCATGTATTTGAAGAACAAATTGAGACTATTAGAAGAGATCCAAACAATTTTTTACTTGTATACGAGGAAAATGGAGAAATATTTGGTACCGTTACGTTAAATATTTGTTTGCAGGCTTTACATGGCTTTAGACCATATGGAGTAGTGGAGAATGTAATTGTTCATGAAAATCATAGAAACAGAAATATTGGACAAAAACTTTTAAAATATATTGAGGATTACTGCAAATCAATTGAATGTCATAGGATTATGCTTTTAAGTAATTCTACACGTCAAAAAGCACATCAATTCTTTGAAAGGGAAGGATATAGCGGTTCAGTAAGTAAGGGATTCAAAAAATATTTATGAGATGCTCGTTCAACAAACGGGACACGATAGTTCAATGATGACACGACGGCAGCCGGCCAGAACGATCGGCTGCCGTCGCTGCGCTAACTGGCAGGATATTTAGGTTCCTTTTGATATAATCTAGGATATATCTAAGATAAGCGGATGGAGGTAAGAATGATGCATGATCAGCAAGTGTTAACTGATCCAAAGCTCTTAGTTCGTGAAGAGCTGAGAAAAGCAGGGCTAGATCTGGATACAGTAATCAGCCCTAAGCGGGTTTTTATCGCGATGTCTGGTATTATCAAAGAATTTATTAAACAGGAAGCGGTCATTGAGTCCGACATTCCTATTGGGGGCAAATTATATATTTTCAAAAGTAACCCAGCGATAGGTTTGGTCAAATCAAACATTGGTTCACCAGGAATAGCAGTACAGGCGGAAGACTTAATTGCCGCTGGAGTCGAAGAATTAATTCATCTAGGGTATGTCGGTGGGATTAATCCCGATTTAATTCCAGGTCAATTGATTATAACGACGGGGGCTTTTAACGAAACTGGCATAGCTACGCTTTATGGTTTTAATGATGAAATTATATATCCTGACCAAACTCTGGTAAAAGAAATGAAAGATATACTTGAAACACAAGGAAATCAATTTGTCCAAGGTCTTCACTGGACTACCGATGCAGGTTATTTAGAGACGTGGGGAAAAACGAAAAAATATCGATCACAAGGTGCTATTTGTGTTGAAATGGAAGCTGTAGGCTTGTTCGTCGTAGCTAAATATCGAGGTATCAAGTCATCGGCAATATATGTAGTTTCAGATGTCCTTTCTGAAGATGGTTGGAGTTTAGGATGGTCTGCAAATGACATTGACAAAGGTGTCTCTCAACTGGTTCGAGCCATATCGGTGGGATGTTAAAGCATAAGCGAGCTAACGAGTTACACTAACGGGACACGATAGAGGAGCAGAATGCTGCGGCAGCTACTCCTCTTTTTCTTTAACTAATGGGGCAGTATAGTTGAATATCAATTTCTGAGCAGGCTTCCGAAACCTGCTCATTTTTAAGAAAGTATAATCAGCAACGCCTCGCTCATTCTCCTATTTCTGTTCCGCTCCTTTTTCTATAGCGTGGGCAATACTGATTTCCACAAAGTTCAGCACTTCTTCGGATACGGGATATAGTCCTGATTCCTCTGAAGGTAGCTTCCTCACTTCCCAGAACTTCTCGATCAATTCCTCATCTCCATTAAAGGTTTCGTGGGATAACTTAATTAATTCGCAGGCAATGTTATAGCCTTCGTCAGATTCTGGTGAAACGGATTGTTGTACACACCACTCAATCCGGCGCAGCAAAGAGGCATATTGTTGGGAAGTCTGGTCATTACTATTAAGATTCGGTAGTGCAGTCTGTAGAAATGCACTTTCGTCATCCTTGAAGTAATCGATCCACTGTTTGGAGTTGGGTTGTACGTTTTGTACAAGATGAGAAACCCGATCCCAGGAGAGTGTACCTTCTAAATCAATCATGTTGATCAAAGATGTAGTATTTGCAATACTGCCCTGTAGAGAAGTGAGCTGCTCCTGAAGTTGATTATAATGTGCGATCAGAATATGACGAAAAGATAGCTTGTCTATTACATTTTGAATGTCTTCAAGCGGTAGTGATAGTGATTTAAGCAAATGTTATCTTTTCGAGAGTGAATAAATCTTCTTCTGAATAATAACGGCGACCGTTATCTTCCTTATAACTCGGTGTTAAGAGACCGATTTGATCATAATAACGTAGCGTTCTAACGGAGATGTTCCACTGTTTGGATACTTGTCCTGTTGTCCATCTATTCATTTTGTTTCTTCCTCCCAAAAAAAATGCTTGCAGGTGACGTAACGTCACCTAATATCATTACATTATATCACAGAGGATTGAGGGATTAAGGATGACTAGAACGGAAATGTGGAAGAAGATGGATCAGTGGACATGGCGTGAGTTCATTGCATTACTCACACTTGAATTCGTATTCGTAATGTTCGTTATCAAATACGCGATACAGTCAATGTATGAGAAATGGTTGGAGAATACCTTTTATTCAGGTACTCTTACAGGGCTCACCATCGCGATCACTCTTTTGCTAGGATTATATTTTGTTGCTTTACGACCGAAGAAGATGTCCTGGACAGATGTAGGTGTGAAGGGATTTCCTGCGAGAGATTGGTGGAGAATTGTGCTCTGGATACTAGTTCTCTTCGTATTCAGTGTAACGGCTTTTTACCTAACGAGTTTTCTTGGAAATACGGTGGAGAACAGCAAAACAGAGAGTCTGCAGCAAAATGTTACTCTATTTACCATCATGATTGGTATTGTATCGGCAGGAATCGTGTCACCGTTCTATGAAGAGATATTTTACCGTGGATTTATATATCGTTGGCTAAGGACCCGTGTAGGGATGAGATGGGCGATTGTGATTAGTTCACTAATCTTTTCTCTGGCGCATTTTCCCACAATGAATGTCATGCCCGTGAGTTTTATTAGCGGGGTTGTGTTTGCATGGACCTATGAACGAACGGGATCGGTCGTGCCTGGCATGATCGTTCACGGGGTGTTTAATACGATCGCCGTGTTGTTAACAGTAATGAGTTAGAATGCCCGGGTGTAATTCAACTACCATGAAAGAACGGGTCAACTTTCATGCTCTGTGGTGCATTGCAGAGGATGCATGGATGGCTAACGGGGAACGATAGCGGAGGAGCTTGCAGTGATGCGGCTCCTCTTTTCTTATTGAAGTAACGGGCAGATTAGTTGAAGTCGTGGTTACGTCATCCGTCTCCAGTCCAGGCGATAACGAGACTTTAGCCTGTTTTAGCGAGATGATCCTTCGCTTAATATGATGGTATGGAAAAATCATCTGATCGAGGTGGCTTGATATGACGTTAATCGATAGTCCGAGATTCAATCGACTGAGCGGGATCGTGCTCGCTTATTATGTTCTAGCTTCCGTCTTCGCGCTACTGCTTGGAATCGTGCAGCCGGCTACCGGCATCCCTGTGGTGATCATCCAGCTGACGCAGTTCGGGCCGATGCTGGCGGTACTTGTCGTTCTGTGGTTACTCCCTGGCTCTCGAGGGCTTGTTCGCCAGGCGGGACTCCAATCATCGAAGGCGGGCATTGCTCAATTGGGGGAAGCAGTGCTGATCGTGGTGGCGATTTTCGTGGTCGCGCTGGCCTGGTACGGATTGTCCGGCCATATGATCGACTTTACGAATCCGTTCGATCTGGCGCACCCGATATGGATCATCGTCATTGCGCAGTTCATCGGAGCGGCTGGAGAAGAGATCGGTTGGCGCTGTTTTCTGCAGCCCGCCCTACAGACCCGCATGGGCGTCCTACTATCCTCTGTCGTCGTCGGACTGCTGTGGGGCGTGTGGCATGTGGGGGTGTTCGCCGAGGGCTGGCTGTACGCAAGTTCGTTCATCTTGTTTGCCGTCTGTCTCTCGGTCATCCTCGGAGAGCTGCTGCGCGGCAAAAGACTTAAGTTGCCGACGGCCACGACGTTCCACGCACTGATTAACCTAGCGATGCTGCTATGGTTCAAGGAAGAGGGAGGAGACGCTTACGCGATGGCGACGATGGCGGTTGCAACCTTGATCGCTGCGGTGTGTGCGCTGATCGTTCACTCGGTTCGCACGGGCAGGGGAACGAGGAAAAGTAATAATACCTTCCCTGAATTGCGCTAAC
>NZ_MSZX01000040.1 GCF_002021565.1 Paenibacillus selenitireducens
STRCSSATNDATACTNTRYCHNAGCDAAGGAATATTATCCGATGTCTTCGACGCAGAAGAGGACCTATTTCATATGCCAAATGGATGATGCAGGAGTGGCCTATAATATGCCACGAGTAATAAGGATGACGGGAGAAGTATGTCCAGAAGCAATTAGAGAAGCAATGCAGGAAATGATAAATCGACATGAGATCCTGCGTACGGAGTTTCTAATGAAAGAAGATGAGCCGGTACAGAAAATCAGAGAAGACGTCATGGCAGACTATAAATATATTGAAAATAGAGAGACAAGCGAAGAAGATATTATAAAAGATTTCATAAAACCGTTTGATTTGGGGAAAGCACCATTATTCAGAGCAGAGCTTGTAAAGAGAGAGAATCATTATCTGTTCATGCTTGATACGCATCATATTGTAAGTGATGGTATGAGTGAAACTATTTTTATAAGGGGCTTCAATGCAATTTACAATAAAGGGAAGCTCCAGACAGTGGCACGTCAATATAAAGACTACAGCGAATGGATGAGCAGAAGGGATTTATCTGATCAGAAAAAGTACTGGTTAGATGAGTTCAGCGGGGAAATCCCAGTGCTAGATCTGCCGACAGATTATGCAAGAAAACAAGAAAAAAGCTTCTATGGGGCAGGAATAGAAATACAAACAACGGAAGAACTTAGAAAAAATATCAAGAAACTTGCAGAGGAAACAGGAACAACAGAGTACATGATATTCCTTTCGGCAGCGATGATACTTCTGTGTAAGTACAGTAGGCAGGAAGACATCGTAATAGGAAGCCCTATAAGTGCACGAACACATAAGGATACTGAGGGTATGCTAGGTATGTTTGTAAATACGCTTGCAATGAGGGGGGGACTAGAAGGGAGTAAGACATATGAAGCGTTTTTGGGAGAAATAAAGGAAAAATGCTTAAATGCATATGAGAACCAGGAATATCCGTTTGAGGAACTGGTAGAGTCGGTAAAAGTAATGAGGGATATGTCTAGAAATCCTTTGTTTGATGTAACGTTTGTATTACACAATAATGCAGTTACAGATGTCGAGTTAGATAAAGTGAAGATAGAATATATAGGAAGTTCGTGCAAAAGCACAAAATTTGATTTGTCGTTCAAAATGATTGAGTGTAATAGTAATTATGAAATAGGACTTGAATACTGCACTGATCTATATAAGAAAGAAACTGTAGAACTGATGCTCAGTCACTATATCGTGATACTAGAACAGATAGTAGAAAATAGATCTAAACAGATCAAAGAAATAGAAGTGATTACAGAAGAAGAACGCGGCAAGATCCTTGGTGAATTCAATGATACACGGGTTGAATATCCGATGGATAAAACTGTGATCGACCTCTTTGAAGAACAGGTAATGGAAACTCCTGAAAACATAGCGGTGATTTATGAAGAAAAGAAAATCACATATGCTGAGTTAAACAAGAGATCAAATCAACTCGCAAGGAAATTGAGAAAATTAGGGGTAAAGCCAAATGAATTTGTTGCCATAATCTCAGAGCGGAGCATCGAGATGGTCATCGGTATCTACGGCATAATGAAAGCCGGAGGCGCATATGTACCGATCGATCCGGAATTCCCGGAGGAAAGAATTCAATATATGCTGGAGGATTGCAGATCGAAGGCAGTACTGGTATATAATGCAGAGATCAATACGGAATTACCAGTGATCGATCTGTCTGACAAGGATATATATATAGGTGAATCTACAAATCTCCAAAAGGTAAACAAGTCGGAAGATCTAGTATATTGCACGTATACTTCAGGGACAACAGGTAATCCAAAAGGAATACCTGTACGGTACAGAAATGTAGTAAATCTAATAACCTGGTATAAAGACAGGTTTGAGATGAATGAGAGATCCAAAGTCATGCTAATGGCATCCTTAAGCTTTGACTTAACACAAAGAAACATATTTGGACCACATATAAGTGGAGGAACCGTATGCTCATGCGGAGATACTAATGTCTATGATCCAATAAAGATAGTGGAATTTGTAAAAGAACAGGGCATCACAATAATCAATTGTGCGGCAAGTGCTTTCTATGCATTGATCAATGCAGAAAAGCAGAACGGGTATAACGGTCTTAAATCATTAGAAAAAGTATATCTTGTAGGCGAAGCTTTGTTATATGCAAAGCTGGAAGATTATATGTCTTCCAGTAACTGTAAGGCAATAATCGTAAACGGATATGGTCTAACAGAAGATTCTGGAATAGCCAGTACTTATGAAGTAACGAATCAGGCTGTGAATGAATACATAATTCCTATAGGTAAGCCTTTGTATAATAAACAGATGTATATCGTTGAAAATGGGAAGCTTTGCGGAATTGGAGTAAAGGGTGAGATATGCATCTGTGGGGCAGGTGTCACAGATGGTTATTTAAATAATGTGGAGCTGACGGCAGAGAAATTTGTGCCAAACCCATATGGCGAAGGCATGATGTACCGTACAGGAGATCTAGGAAGATGGCTTCCGGATGGTAACATAGAGTACCTAGGACGTATGGACGAACAGGTGAAGATCAGAGGACTAAGAATAGAGCTTGCCGAGATCGAAAGTACGTTAAGGAAGATAGAGAACGTCAAAGACTGTGCAGTCATTGCAAGAGAGGATAAGAACGAAGAAAAGGCAATCTATGCATATATCGTAAGTGAACAGGAGATAAGCGTATCGGAAGTCAGGGATACGCTTGGTAAATCACTGCCAAGTTACATGATACCTTCTTATGTAGGGCAGATAAAGAAGATTCCCGTTACAAGGAATGGAAAACTGGATAAGAGGAAGCTGCCTGTACTAGAAGCAGGCATAGGAAAGGGATATGAAGCACCTCGGAGCGAAACCGAGAAAATGCTATGTGAAATTTATCAAGAGGTCCTGAATGTAGATAGAGTAGGAATAAGCGATGGATTTTTTGAGCTGGGCGGCCATTCCTTAAGAGCAATCAGGGTAATAAACAGGATAGAAGAAGAGACAGGCATTCGGCTAGGCATAAAGGAGATCTTTATCACACCGACGGTAAAGGGGTTAAGTGAAAAGATAGCAAAACAGGGAATCCAGAAATATGAACCGATACCGGAAGCCGAGATAAAGGAATATTATCCGATGTCTTCGACGCAGAAGAGGACCTATTTCATATGCCAAATGGATGA
>NZ_MSZX01000041.1 GCF_002021565.1 Paenibacillus selenitireducens
STRCSSATNDATACTNTRYCHNAGCDAAGATCTTCGCCGGTATTATCGAATTTTTTGACGATATGAACACGATGCGATGTCAAAAAAATAAACTAACTTCAATCATGCATGAGTTAGTTTACTCTTTTAGGTGGTTATTCCTCAATAATAAGGATCTTTCAATAACTTGCGCCCACTCAGGTAATTCATCAACATAATACTTTATTGCACTCGTATCAGCTTCAATAATAATTTCACCATCAGCTTTACTATTATCTATGACGACTAAATGATCGATAAAGAATAAATTTGACAGAAGGTTTTTCATACTCGTAACATCACGTCGAATGATATCTTCCGTATCGATATGATGACCACCATTCTTCACACGCGTAGCAACACGTTCAATATTAAGTTGAACATCCCCTAGTCCTACGTAGAACATGATGATCTCAAAGCCATGACTCTTAGCTTCTTGCATCTGACGGATTGCGTTTCCACCTGCTAAAGTTGTTTCGACGGTAAAGTCCCACTTATTACGAATACATTCTCTAACTAATCTTATTGCTTCTTTGCCTGCAGATACTTTTCGCTTTTCAGGATTCATATTGTCAATTTTGCGTGCTAGTGCATCAGGATCAATATTGATGCTTACGCCAAGTTTATCAACAATTAAGTTTCGAATTGTACTCTTACCACTTCCATTGTTGCCAGCAAAAACAAACATTGTAGCATTCACATCACTCATGATGTAGCTCCTGCTCACTCATTCGCACAATCTCACCCGTAGCATATTCTCTAACTATATGACCATCAGTAGTTTTATACACAATATATGTTCCATTTACTTTCGCATCTAATTTTGCACGATCGCCCGTTAATCGGATTAGTTTAGATAAATCCTGCGTACGATTCATCATTTATGTCACCGCCTTGATTCAACTTGTAGTTTGAGTATAGCATATAAAAAAGCGTAATTAATAATTACTCTACTGACTAATTTCTTAATGCAACACGAAAACCTAGAAATGAGGGCCCTCTCAAATCTAGGTTTTTATAATCACTACCGCTTCGCCTTATAAAACTCATGATACAGCTTCATCAACGCCCGCTTCTCAATCCGCGACACATAGCTCCTCGAGATCCCCAGTTCCTTTGCAATCTCCCGCTGCGTGCGCTCCTCGCCACCCGCTTCCAAGCCGAAGCGTCCTACGACAACCTCTTTCTCCCGATCATCTAGAATCTCAAGGTTCTGATAAATCTTGCTCTTCTCAATTTTCAGCTGCACCTTCTCAACAACATCATCGGCCTCAGAACCGAGGATATCGATTAGCGTTATTTCATTTCCTTCCTTATCTGTCCCGATCGGATCGTGTAGGGAAACATCCTTACGGGTTTTCTTCAGACTGCGTAGGTGCATAAGTATTTCGTTCTCAATACATCTTGCTGCAAACGTCGCTAATTTGGTGCCTTTGTTCGGCTGGAAGCTCTCAATGGCTTTAATTAACCCGATGGTGCCAATCGAGATGAGGTCTTCAAGATCTTCGCCGGTATTATCGAATTTTTTGACGATATGAACACGATGCGATGTCAAAAAAATAAACTAACTTCAATCATGCATGAGTTAGTTTACTCTTTTAGGTGGTTATTCCTCAATAATAAGGATCTTTCAATAACTTGCGCCCACTCAGGTAATTCATCAACATAATACTTTATTGCACTCGTATCAGCTTCAATAATAATTTCACCATCAGCTTTACTATTATCTATGACGACTAAATGATCGATAAAGAATAAATTTGACAGAAGGTTTTTCATACTCGTAACATCACGTCGAATGATATCTTCCGTATCGATATGATGACCACCATTCTTCACACGCGTAGCAACACGTTCAATATTAAGTTGAACATCCCCTAGTCCTACGTAGAACATGATGATCTCAAAGCCATGACTCTTAGCTTCTTGCATCTGACGGATTGCGTTTCCACCTGCTAAAGTTGTTTCGACGGTAAAGTCCCACTTATTACGAATACATTCTCTAACTAATCTTATTGCTTCTTTGCCTGCAGATACTTTTCGCTTTTCAGGATTCATATTGTCAATTTTGCGTGCTAGTGCATCAGGATCAATATTGATGCTTACGCCAAGTTTATCAACAATTAAGTTTCGAATTGTACTCTTACCACTTCCATTGTTGCCAGCAAAAACAAACATTGTAGCATTCACATCACTCATGATGTAGCTCCTGCTCACTCATTCGCACAATCTCACCCGTAGCATATTCTCTAACTATATGACCATCAGTAGTTTTATACACAATATATGTTCCATTTACTTTCGCATCTAATTTTGCACGATCGCCCGTTAATCGGATTAGTTTAGATAAATCCTGCGTACGATTCATCATTTATGTCACCGCCTTGATTCAACTTGTAGTTTGAGTATAGCATATAAAAAAGCGTAATTAATAATTACTCTACTGACTAATTTCTTAATGCAACACGAAAACCTAGAAATGAGGGCCCTC
>NZ_MSZX01000042.1 GCF_002021565.1 Paenibacillus selenitireducens
STRCSSATNDATACTNTRYCHNAGCDCCTGTATACATGTCTGGTGTACCCCATGCGCGTAAAGATGCAGCTTCAAGTGAATAGTTCCAATCCATCCAGTGAAGGATTTGCGGAATCATATCTTCAGACACTTTTTTAGGATTAATTGCTTTAGAATTCCATTTTGTAGTTAATGGAAAGGATTGTATTGTTTCACTTTGTACACTAGGGTCTAATTCATTTACAAAAATAGGGTAGAATCTCCAGTCGTATGTTTTGCCTTCTTTATGTATCTTCTCAAGATTCGCGGCAACAGGATGCCACATATTGACTACAGCATACTCACCATTAATAATTTTTGCATCGCGTTGCTCTTTTTTCTGAATATAGAATTCTTGACCAAACAGACCTTCATTAAAGCCTTTGTTCATAAAAGAAATGTAGTTTCTCCACTCGGGAGTCAATTGATAGTCAACGTACATATTTTTAGATTCATTGATAACAAGCGGATAGGCTTGGCTAATATGTAACCCTGTTGCTGAGAACAATGACATGTTAAGCGAACTTCTGGAGTTATCATGTTGAAGGTGACCGGGTGTAATAGGGTGACCATTTTCTGTTAAATTGAGATCTTTTACCTTTTTGAGATAATCGAATAGATCATTCAGATTATGAATTGGAATATCCGTAACTTGCTCCAGTGTTAATTTACCTTTGTTTGCTATTGCTAAAGCCTTGAGTTCGGCTGCACTCATCGCATTCGGATAGATTTTCTTCAAGATATCATCCCTAATCCAAACGGCATAACCTCCTTTTCCGAGGCGAGGATCAGCGTATGGAGTTTTGCGGTATTCTTCTTTGAGAAGCGGGTATGGCAGTGAAGGTATCGCCCATAGCTTGCCATCAACCGGGTCAACACTCGCTTTATACCATTGTTCGATCGTAACGCCTAAATCTGCCAATCTTTCAGCTGTGAGCGGCATATATTTTTTTATCTCATCTAATGTAATTTCGCGAACCATGCCTGCTTTTTTAAGCATTTCCATATTATCCGTGTTGTCGGCAATACCGTTTGAATTTGCAATAACTGCCGGTACGGTATTGGCTAATATTTGCATTTGAAGCCAGCTTTTAACATCTTGACCAGCAGGAATTTCTACGAAATCAGGAATGATTTTCGTTTTTTCGCGCCAAATTGGAGTTAAGCGGTCTTCAACTGGCTTACGCGGGTTTGTTGGTAATTCGCTTAAGACTTCTAAATGCATTTCTTTAAAATTAGCGGGATCATCAGATAATGAATTACCTGTGCTAGCAGCTTGAGTTCCATTTGAATTACTAGAATTGCTTGTCTCTTCCTTTCCATTGTCACATCCAATAAGAGTTACCATTAAAACAGCAGACAACATGAGTGCCATCAACTTTCGTTTCATAATCAAAAGTCCTCCCCTTTTATATTTGAACCGAACGGATTGGTTCATCGGCATCGCACGCCGCAACAAACGTCGAAGCATGTTCTTGCCTATTAATTCAATTTATTCATGAAGTTAGCCCGCAGCTTGTAATATTTCATCCAAGCTTCCTTTTCTTTGATGATGCCGTCAGCAATATTGGGACTTGATATTACATCTGTGTAATCTTTATAGTTGCTATCAAATTTATCTACCGGGCCCGTAATAGCTCTAACGATAAGGTTATCCAACTCATCATTGTGAGGTGAAATAAGATTGTTATTTAGATCCGTTGTTACAGCTTCAAATTCGGCTTTCGCTTTGAGCGTTTCATCGTCAACTGGTAACTCCGCATACAACGACATTGCTTTTAAGTTGTGCTGCATCCATGCTGTGGTAACCATTGTTGATTGGTCGTAGTTGCTTTCGCTAAATGGATACACAACGGACGGAGAATACGCATAACCCATTTCATCCGCCATTGCCAGACCGTATACTTCAGGATTTGCCATTGTTTGATCTTGATCTCCTTGTATACCGTAGTACCATCCGTCACCTGTTTTATCTTGTTTGCCGAGCAGCTTATATTCTTCGACTTTTTTATATTCTGGCTTGTAGCGGCGCTCCATTCCTTCACCTGTATACATGTCTGGTGTACCCCATGCGCGTAAAGATGCAGCTTCAAGTGAATAGTTCCAATCCATCCAGTGAAGGATTTGCGGAATCATATCTTCAGACACTTTTTTAGGATTAATTGCTTTAGAATTCCATTTTGTAGTTAATGGAAAGGATTGTATTGTTTCACTTTGTACACTAGGGTCTAATTCATTTACAAAAATAGGGTAGAATCTCCAGTCGTATGTTTTGCCTTCTTTATGTATCTTCTCAAGATTCGCGGCAACAGGATGCCACATATTGACTACAGCATACTCACCATTAATAATTTTTGCATCGCGTTGCTCTTTTTTCTGAATATAGAATTCTTGACCAAA
>NZ_MSZX01000043.1 GCF_002021565.1 Paenibacillus selenitireducens
STRCSSATNDATACTNTRYCHNAGCDTCTGAATAATGGTGCTTTCCCCAAATCAAACGGTTTTATGAAATCTTTTATAATATCTTCTTCGCTTGTCTCTCTATTTTCAATATATTTATAGTCTGCCATGACGTCTTCTCTGATTTTCTGTACCGGCTCATCTTCTTTCATTAGAAACTCCGTACGCAGGATCTCATGTCGATTTATCATTTCCTGCATTGCTTCTCTAATTGCTTCTGGACATACTTCTCCCGTCATCCTTATTACTCGTGGCATATTATAGGCCACTCCTGCATCATCCATTTGGCATATGAAATAGGTCCTCTTCTGCGTCGAAGACATCGGATAATATTCCTTTATCTCGGCTTCCGGTATCGGTTCATATTTCTGGATTCCCTGTTTTGCTATCTTTTCACTTAACCCCTTTACCGTCGGTGTGATAAAGATCTCCTTTATGCCTAGCCGAATGCCTGTCTCTTCTTCTATCCTGTTTATTACCCTGATTGCTCTTAAGGAATGGCCGCCCAGCTCAAAAAATCCATCGCTTATTCCTACTCTATCTACATTCAGGACCTCTTGATAAATTTCACATAGCATTTTCTCGGTTTCGCTCCGAGGTGCTTCATATCCCTTTCCTATGCCTGCTTCTAGTACAGGCAGCTTCCTCTTATCCAGTTTTCCATTCCTTGTAACGGGAATCTTCTTTATCTGCCCTACATAAGAAGGTATCATGTAACTTGGCAGTGATTTACCAAGCGTATCCCTGACTTCCGATACGCTTATCTCCTGTTCACTTACGATATATGCATAGATTGCCTTTTCTTCGTTCTTATCCTCTCTTGCAATGACTGCACAGTCTTTGACGTTCTCTATCTTCCTTAACGTACTTTCGATCTCGGCAAGCTCTATTCTTAGTCCTCTGATCTTCACCTGTTCGTCCATACGTCCTAGGTACTCTATGTTACCATCCGGAAGCCATCTTCCTAGATCTCCTGTACGGTACATCATGCCTTCGCCATATGGGTTTGGCACAAATTTCTCTGCCGTCAGCTCCACATTATTTAAATAACCATCTGTGACACCTGCCCCACAGATGCATATCTCACCCTTTACTCCAATTCCGCAAAGCTTCCCATTTTCAACGATATACATCTGTTTATTATACAAAGGCTTACCTATAGGAATTATGTATTCATTCACAGCCTGATTCGTTACTTCATAAGTACTGGCTATTCCAGAATCTTCTGTTAGACCATATCCGTTTACGATTATTGCCTTACAGTTACTGGAAGACATATAATCTTCCAGCTTTGCATATAACAAAGCTTCGCCTACAAGATATACTTTTTCTAATGATTTAAGACCGTTATACCCGTTCTGCTTTTCTGCATTGATCAATGCATAGAAAGCACTTGCCGCACAATTGATTATTGTGATGCCCTGTTCTTTTACAAATTCCACTATCTTTATTGGATCATAGACATTAGTATCTCCGCATGAGCATACGGTTCCTCCACTTATATGTGGTCCAAATATGTTTCTTTGTGTTAAGTCAAAGCTTAAGGATGCCATTAGCATGACTTTGGATCTCTCATTCATCTCAAACCTGTCTTTATACCAGGTTATTAGATTTACTACATTTCTGTACCGTACAGGTATTCCTTTTGGATTACCTGTTGTCCCTGAAGTATACGTGCAATATACTAGATCTTCCGACTTGTTTACCTTTTGGAGATTTGTAGATTCACCTATATATATATCCTTGTCAGACAGATCGATCACTGGTAATTCCGTATTGATCTCTGCATTATATACCAGTACTGCCTTCGATCTGCAATCCTCCAGCATATATTGAATTCTTTCCTCCGGGAATTCCGGATCGATCGGTACATATGCGCCTCCGGCTTTCATTATGCCGTAGATACCGATGACCATCTCGATGCTCCGCTCTGAGATTATGGCAACAAATTCATTTGGCTTTACCCCTAATTTTCTCAATTTCCTTGCGAGTTGATTTGATCTCTTGTTTAACTCAGCATATGTGATTTTCTTTTCTTCATAAATCACCGCTATGTTTTCAGGAGTTTCCATTACCTGTTCTTCAAAGAGGTCGATCACAGTTTTATCCATCGGATATTCAACCCGTGTATCATTGAATTCACCAAGGATCTTGCCGCGTTCTTCTTCTGTAATCACTTCTATTTCTTTGATCTGTTTAGATCTATTTTCTACTATCTGTTCTAGTATCACGATATAGTGACTGAGCATCAGTTCTACAGTTTCTTTCTTATATAGATCAGTGCAGTAT
>NZ_MSZX01000044.1 GCF_002021565.1 Paenibacillus selenitireducens
STRCSSATNDATACTNTRYCHNAGCDGTCGGATTAAATCTTTCGTCCATCAACTCCACTACCCAACCTTTACTATGTTTGTAGCCATTCTCATCAATCCAACGGTTAAGAGAACCATAAGCATCACCTATTTTCCAAATCTCACCTTTGTGAGTATAGACAGCATAAGTGCACACAGGAGTGGTCTGGCTTACCATTCCTTGTGGAATAGAACCAATCTCTGTGACTTGAGCGGTTGTATAGTAGGTTCCAAGGTTATCGGGTGCATAATTACCTGGTTCGTATAGAGCCAATTTTTCACCAGTTCGATTTTGGATTTCCTCCATACGACTTATTAAAGAGTCAAATGATTGCGGAATTACGGTTGGGTATTCTGAATACTTCGCTTCATGCCTTGTTCCAACTGCTGAGAATCCTCTTTTGACCACTCTACACGTGTTATCTTTAACGCCTAGTTCGCTCATTTCGTTTCTCCTTTCGGTTTCTGAATCGTATAAAAAGGCATAAAATAACATTTCGATTACTATCCATATTTTCCCTGCTAAAGCACATTTGATTCTCAAAAATACTTGTCGTTACTTGTGGTACGGTTCACCGAGTATGATCTTAAACTATGCTGCCCGTTAGGTTAACAAAAATAAGCAGGCTTCGGCAGCCTGGTCAATAATATGTGCTATTCAACTAACGTTCTCCGTTAGCTTAATAAGCCACATAAATTAAAGGAGTTGGTAAATAATAACCATAAAAGGAGTCTGTAAATAAAATGAAAAAAATAATCTTTTCTTTTTTTTTATCGCTTGTTCTTGTTTCTTCTTTTCAAACCAATATAGCTTCGGCAAATCAACCCGTTGAGGACTCAGAAGAACTTAGGCTACAGGATATGCTCATGAACTTGCTAACTCCTTATATTAGTGAAGTTCTTGATAACTATTACCGCCCAAATATTTCAAAAACTTTTTCGCCTGAAATTACACCGTGGAAAATTGAAGTAACCGAAACCAAAAGAATAAATGGATTCCGTGGCTTCAAATTAGAAATTTCATTTGAAATTGAGCCGACTGCAGGACACCATGTTCCAGTAGGAAAAGACCGATTAACGTATCGAATTTCGTATGGACCTTCAGTAGAGTTAATTAACCACACCCATTTAGCTACATATGATTTACCTCCTGAATTGCAAAATCCGTGATTAACTATTCGATTAACCTGCCCGTTAG
>NZ_MSZX01000005.1 GCF_002021565.1 Paenibacillus selenitireducens
STRCSSATNDATACTNTRYCHNAGCDAGCCGCGTTGCGCTAACGGGCAGGATTACGTGGTAGAGGTTAAGGGTATTTCAAAAATACAATATGTACGAAAAAAGTTAATTTAAGCGAATATACTTAAGAATATTGCTGAGGGAAATGGTGTGGTTGAAAGCAAATGATTGAAATTTAGAGGAGGCCGAGATGGATAGTTTTGGATTTGTGTGTTTAATCACTCTAACACTAATAGTTATTGCAGCCTTTTATGCATTTGTATTTTTGGACTTTATCAATCCAAGTGCTCTTCAAGTTCAACTATTAGGTGTACATATTATACTGTTCGGAGTGATTGTTTTATTGGCATTTGAAGGTTCTTCTGGATATGGATTTACTTTTGGGTTAATTGGGCTTATTACAGGAATTTTTGGATCATTTAGAGAACCCAAAGAGTCCAAAAATTGAAAGTTGATTGAACTAACGGGACACGATAGATCAATAAAAGACAGAGTAACGGCAGCCTTATTCAGCTGCCGTTTTACGGGCAGGATAGTTGAAAATTGTACGTCGACAAGAACTTAAGGACCAGGAATACGTCCCCCTTTTCCTCTAGGAACTGAATTCCAGACCGATCACTGGATTCATGAAAATACTCTCCCTCTCATAAATCGACGGGTTATATACCCAAGGGAACGATCGATCTGCCTCGCCTACTGACAAATACACCACAAAAATAAAAGTGGTCAACCAAGAACTGGCTGACCTCATAATACGAAGGAGTACGATAGTTCAATTGTTCGATCGCACGTGGCACCAAATAGTGAAGACGGCGTGCAGTCGCTCTTTACCCTTGGCCGAATGTAAGTTCCTTCACTTTGTTTTTATCCAATCGTTTGATTACTTCGGTGATCAGCTTCACGGCATTTTCGAAATCTTCGCGGTGGAGAATCGCCGCATGCGAGTGAATATATCGCGTTGGAATACAAATCGCAAGCGACGGTACGCCGCCAGCTGTCACGTGAATGGCGCCTGCATCGGTGCCGCCTCCCGCGGTATAGTCGAATTGATAAGGAATGCCGAGCTCATCCGCTGTGTCGGTTACGAAGTTGCGTAGTCGGCGATGCGAGATCATCGATCCGTCAAAAATGAGAATTTGCGGCCCTTTGCCCAGTTTGCCCAAGGCATCCTTCTCGCTCACACCTGGCGTATCGCCGGCGGTCGCTACGTCTACCGAGAAACCGATATCTGGTTGAATGATATTTGTGGCCGTTTTCGCTCCGCGTAAGCCGACTTCCTCTTGAACGGTGCCGACACCATAAACGGTATTCGGATGCTCACCGTCTTTCAATTGCTTCAGTACATCGATCGCGATGGCACAGCCGATGCGGTTATCCCATGCTTTGGCCATCAGCAGTTTTTCATTTTTCATCACGGTAAATTCGCAAACCGGTACGATGGAGTCGCCCGGGCGAACGCCGAACTCCGTAGCTTGCGCTTTGCTTTCCGCGCCGATATCAATGAACATCTCTTTTTTGTCAACTGGATTTTTGCGTGCTTCCGGCGATAAAATATGCGGCGGTTTCGAACCGATCACACCGGGAATGTTCCCCTTGCGTGTCATGACGGTCACCCGCTGGGCTTGCATCACTTGCTCCCACCAGCCGCCGAGCGGTTGGAAGTATAGGAAGCCTTTGTCGTCGATCCGCGTCACCATGAAACCGATTTCATCCAAATGTCCGGCTACCATAATTTTAGGGCCGTCCGGGGCCGTGCCCGTTTTTTTGGCGATCAAGCTGCCGAGATGATCAACCGTCACTTCGTCAGCGTAAGGGGCAATGTGCTCCCGCATAACGTCGCGCACTTCGTCTTCGTGACCTGGTACGCCGTTGGCGTCGGTTAGGGCTTTTAACATTTGCAAGGTAGAATCCAAGGATACTCCTCCTCCATTATTATTGACTATCAAACTAATTATATATGACTATACAGATCAAGTCATTAACTGGAAAGCGATCGCCTTATTCCGCTGCACACAGTCCCATTTTGCTGTCTTGCCTCGGCACGTTTTCGAAGAGTTCGCCTTTAACTAGGGGAGGGTTATTTATTGAAAAAATGCAATTTAGTAACGTGAGAAGGGGAGTATGGGGACTGACCAATACAATATAATTCTTCAAAATTTTATAGAAGAATTGAGATGGAAAGGGAGCATTCTTTTAAGCCTTGGTGGAATAATATTTATCATTTGCGTACTTACTTTATTATTCAAGAACAGATCAAGATTAGCTAACGGGACACACTAGTGTAATACTATAGTGGGAGGAGCTTGCTTTATAGAGGCTCCTTTTTCTTTTGTTGAAGTAACGAGCTTGCTTATGCGGAGGGTGGCTGTGCTTCCAAATATAAGGACGAGAACGCGTCTGATCATGTGAAAGCTGCTATTGAGGATGCACTTGCGAAGGCAGGGCGAGTTGCAACTGATGTGGCCATGCTTGTTGCTGGAATTGCAGGCTACGAATCAGAAGCTGATGATGCATGGATTATACCTTTTACCGACTTGCCGGGACTCCATTGTCCAAAGCTGCACTTGAATGACTCGGATATTGCTCACGCCGGAGCGCTTCAGAATAGGCCAGGTATTATTGCGATCGCGGGAACGGGCACCATGATCATGGGCATCAATGAATATGGCAGGCGGATCAGAAACTCAGATTATCATCAATACGCGTATAGTGCTGCAATATTTGCAAGTGAGTAGCTTGGAGCAGTTGCAGGAGCTTGCTCGACAGGGCTTCCATCCCGATACGATGAAGCGCAATCAATTGTTCGGGCAGTTCGCTCCACAAGTCACGAGGGCCGCAGAACAGGGCAGCAGTGTTGCAAGACGTGTATGCAACCGCGCTGCAGAGCAGCTCCGATTGGGTATTGAGCTTGTCGGCTCCAACTTTGCTCAACGCAACGTTGAGGTCGCGTTAATCGGCAGTGTCATCTGCAGCCCCTATATGAGCGGTAAGCTGACAGAATTGCTCATGGCAAATCCAATTAAGCAATATCGCGTGGTTGAAACGCAATTGCAGCCCGTAGTCGGTGCCATTCTTCTGGCCTATAAGGAGCTGGGAATCCCTACAAACAAACGGTGAAGTTGAATGTGAAACGGATATCCTATCTGGATATTTAGCGGAGGGCAGCAGTTGTGAATTCAACCAAATTGTTTGCTCAACTAAATGACAGTACAATCAGGTTATTATCTAACTATTTACTTTCCTCTAAATTAAGAAGGGGGCACAACATCGTGTTGTGCCCCTTTTTTATTTCTACGGAGGTCTGTTCGGTGACTAAATAAGGAGGTAGTTAAATGTAATTCAGGAATTGAAAATGTACCGAACGATCTATCGACAAGGCACTGTTATAGACGAATCGGCAGGCAGCTGCAGCTTAGAAGACCAGCAAACTACTGGCCGCTTGTACAATCCCGCTTGTGATCGTGTCAATACCCTCCGTTATAACTGCTTGGGATAGATTTAACGGTTTGATCTGCTTGATTGCCTGTTTCCCTGCATTCACCAAGTCTAGTAGCAGCAACGTTTGCTCTTCGTGCGTTGTCGCGTCCTTAAGCTTGCTGTGTGCTTCACCCAGCTTGCTTTCGAAAGCATTCATTATGCTCTGGAAAATTACGCTTTGGTCTTTGTCAGGGATGATAGTCACTTCTTTCTGGAAAATAACTTTATTCACTCCACTATAGGGATTGACGAGCGCCGCTTGAATAACCGCGGTTGCAGTATACGCCTCTTCAGGAATAGAGACGACGCCGTCTGGCGTGATACTGAAATGGGAGCTTCCGGATACCTTATTCCATTTTAGCGCTTGCGGCGGAATGTCAATAGAGGATACCTTCAAGCTATAATTGTGCTGATGGCCATCGCTGCTAACTTTAACCGACTCCTGGGCCATTAAGCGGATATAAGCAATTGTCAACGCATGAACGGCCGGCCCGTCATGTTTCAGCCTTTGCTGGAAATTTAGTAAAGTCGACTGAACATCATGAGCAGTGACGTTAAGATTTCTCAAAATCGAGCTGATTTTGTAATAGCTTGTTTGACTAAGCTGATTCGTTATTGCTTTCATCAGGACGTCCGTCATTTTCTGATGATCGCCTAGAAGACCAAAAAGTTCGATGGGAGACAATTCCGAGAGATAATATAGAACATGGCCTTCGATCCCTCTGAGATTGTTGCCATCCCCGAAAATGAATGAGAGAGTATCCTCCATCGTGAGGTTTGTTTCTCCACCTGCCACAGCTAGAGTATTCAATGTCCATAGAAATTCGGGATCAGACAAGATGGTTTTTAACGCGGATTCCTGTTGATCGTATGGGAGCGAACCAATCGTCACAATGATATGAAACAGCTTCCTTTTCAACTCAGCCTTGTCAACAGATGCAGGCAGCTTGAGTTTGATTTTGTTCCAGATCGGATCAATCAAGGATTGGTCGGTTATCTCGTCCAGTTCGGCAAATTCAGAACTTAGCCTGCGCACATCCTCTACATCTGCCGGATCACCTGTGTCAAGAGCTGCACGAATTTTGTTGCTCCGTTCCAGGAACGGCGTTCCCGCCTCGTATTTTACGGAAAAGCTGCTGGTGTACTGCGTTTTATTACCGTCGTTATCCGTGGCAAAGATTAGAAGGGAATGCGTACCGCTTGGCAATCTGGGAGCGATCGCGGTCAGCGTCTCAGATGCTTCGTCATAACTGAACGGCACCATCCTATTGTCGATCCCGACCATACTCATGCTTAGATTTATGCCTGAGTCCTCATCATATACTTTGGCCGTGATCCTCGGCCAGGCCGTCGTTAAGCTATCGCCATCAGCGGGAAACACCGATTCGATAATCGGGTTTATACGATCCTGTGGGAATGTTGACACGGAAGCGGTAGGGCCGTCCGTTGTCCAACTGCCGTCAGAGCGCTTCGCCTCCACTTTAAAGGAGTACGCGGTATTTGGCCTCAGATTCGTTGCATCGAATGAGGTTATATTTCCGTTCACAGCTCCAATGAGTATGCCATTTCCATATATTCTGTAACCCAAGCTCTCTTTGGCAGGCGTCCATGATAAACGGAGTGAATCCGCTTCGATATTCGCTGCTTCCAAGACGCTATTTTCCCATACTGAAAGCCTCACGTTGAAGCTTCCGTTGTATTCCTGCAATAATTTCTTATCATGGTCTAAGACACGAATGCTTAAGGAATGGGTACCGTTTTGCAAATTAGAACAATACGAAAACACCATACCATGCACATAATTCGGCTCTATAAGTTGTTGGTCATCAACCATGATAATGATCGAACCCGTATCTGTTATTGGAATCCCAAGTGTAAAGCTGATGAGCGTAAAGCTCTCGGTTATCATTGCGCCGTCTGCCGGACTCACGCTACCGATAATGGAAGTTGGATCAGCTGCTTCTTGAGTGCCTGCCCGCTCTTCCGCATAGACCAACTGGGGAACGAAAAGCATGACCAATAAGCCTACAATGAGCAAGTTCGGCATCCTTAATCGAAACGTTTTCATAATTTCCTCCTTAATCGTACGAATTTATTATTCATTTCGTGTAATAATATACCATTATAGTTCTCGTTTTGAATAACTTTTTTTATTTCAATTTTGAGCCAATGTATGCGTCATTTCCTTTGGTCGAGTGGATCCGTTCTTCTTCAATTTACCTCAACCCGATGGCTAATTGAATGGGAAGCCTGGTCAATCGTAATAAGTTTAGTTATAAATATTGTCCTAACTGTCATGGGAATAATTCCCTCAGTGGCTCTAACCAAGAACTTATGGATAATATTCTCAGGTTAATTATTACATTTTTGTTTCTGTTATTGGTGTATATCGGTATTCGTTTAGACAGGAAAGAAAAAGAGGATAGACCCCACGAATAGGAATTGATTTGCCTTTTGAGAGGATATTTTCTTTATAAAAGGCCATAAAAAGTGCATTATATTACATAGTAGTGTAGAAAACATTTAGATTAAAATTAAAAATATTAAATTTGAGAAAAGGTTGACATCGATTTCTAGGTATATTAAAGTGTAAGTAGTTACAAAATATTAACCAATTGCCGAATTTCGTTTTGAAAACGGGGGAACCATCCCGGGTGAATTATTCTTGTATGCAAGAGAATATAGGGAACCTTTAACCGAACCCTCAGCTAACTCCGTAGGCATTGAAGGGAGAACAAGGTTCTGAAGAAACTCATCTTATCTTTACTAGGAGCTGCAGTTATATTCACGGCCACTGCACCAAGTACATTTGCAAGTGAGGTTAAGCTAGAAAGTGAAGTGAATCACGTACTGGGGACACCATATTTATGGGGTGGTACTACTGTTGCAGGGTTTGATTGTACTGGATTTATCTTGTATGTAATGAAAAAGTTTAATGTGTATGACCTACCGCGCACATCGCAGTCACAGGCTAAAGTAGGGGCACCGGTAGCTAAAAAGAACCTACGAACAGGAGATTTAGTGTTTTTTAATACCTTAGGTACGGGTATCTCCCATGCAGGAATTTACATAGGTGACAATCAATTCGCTCACTCCTCTAGCAGTAAGGGAGTAAGAATAAGCAAGTTAACGGAAACGTACTACAAAGATCGTTATATTACAGCTCGGCGTGTAGTAGATGAAAAGAGTTATCATAAAATGATGAATTAGTGTATGCATGAAAAAGGACAAGCCTGATCTAAAAAGTACCCCATAGAGTAGACACCTAAAAAAGGTCTACTCTATGGGGTACTTTTCTATATACTTATTGTTCAACTTTAATTACTTTGGAATGGGCTGCAACCCTTTTTACCTTTGTACCATGTAAAGATATCTTTACGTAAAAAGGTGACTTAGTTATAATGAAAGTAAAGATATCTTTACTTCAAAAGTTGGTGAATAGGATAGTCCACAATAAGATCCGTGATCTAAGAAATAAAAACAATATTACTCAACTTCAATTGGCTCAGGACTTGCAGGTAACTAGGCAAACAATAATTGCGATCGAGAACAATCACTATAATCCAAGTTTAGAATTATCGCTTAAAATTGCACGTTATTTTAACGTAAGCGTTGAAGATGTATTTACTCTCGATGATAAGGGGGAATCTTTGTGAACAAGCGAAAGGGAGTCATTCGTTTCTGGCTTTTACTTCTTGGGTTATTGATCGCTTTTGTTATCATTTCTATCATTGAACGTACTATTCAATGGGAACTTTTTATTGCGATCATGATGGGTTCTGGGACGGCTGAAATGGTGAGGAGAAGAAAGCAAAAAAAGAAGGGACGCCCGAGGTGGATGAGAGAGTAAAATTTCTAATGCAGAAATACATGAATATCATTTTCATATTCGCTTTCGTTGCCTTAACGGGGTATTTGTTAATTAACAAATATTTGGGTTATACAACCATTCCAATAAATCAGCTTTTCATCTTTAATTTGCTGGTTTTATTCGCTCTTTCTATTACAGCCATTATCGCGAAACGTTAGTTCTATACTTTTATTTATTCTTGTCGAAAATCGAAAATGCTTAATTTTAACTAACCGCCACTACGGTTAGTTTTTTTTGTATAGACATATATTGTGAAGCTAGAATTATGCGGAAATTCCATCCCAAGAACTTGTTGGGATTTTTGGTCTAACTCAACATTGTTTACCCCTGCTTATACTTAAGGACTATCACAAAACTGTTTCTCTAGACCCACACATACTCAATCAATTATGATTATTATCGTTGTCGTGTAAAGATCATTCTCATGTATAACGATAAGGGAAATAAAAGGGGTATGACTGTGAACCATCAAAAAGTAGCATCAAATGTTATTGCGATTTGGATAAGCTTAATAAGTAATTTACTTTTAACTGGCATGAAGCTTATCGTAGGTTTTGTATTCCATAGCCAGGTATTAATAGCAGACGGTGTTCATAACGCAGGGGATGTTATCGCAACAATGGCTGCTTTAGGTTCAGCGAAAGTAGCTCAAAAGCCTGCCGACGATGACCATCCGTACGGACATGGTAAAAGTGAGCTGATTGGTTCCGCAATGGTAGCAATTATTATGGCTCTTGCTGCGATCTTTATCGCTTATCACTCGATTGAGTCATTTTTTCATACAGCGGCTGAAGTAAGTTTTGTTGCGTTAATTGCTGCAGTCATTTCGTTGATTTGGAAACAGTGGCTGTACATTTATTGCATGAAACTTGGCAAAGAGACAAACAGCAAAAGCCTTGAGGCAACAGCGTTTGACCATCTGGCTGATGTTTATGCTTCAATTGCAGCAGTTGTTGGGATTGGTGCAGCAATCATTGGTGACAAGTACGATATTGATTTCTTGAGATATGGAGATGCTGCGGCAGGTGTAATTGTTGCATATTTTGTATTAAAACTTGCATATCACATGGGCAAAGAAGCTGTTGATGTGTTGATGGAAAAGACTGTCTCCCCGGAAAAGCTAAAGGAGTACGAAAAACTTGTTTTTTCTGTTCAGGAAGTAAAACGTATTGACCGACTTCGCGCACGAGAGTTCGGCCAATACGTAATGATTGACGTTCGCGTTGGAATACCGGCTGAATTAAGCGTTCAGGAAGGTCATGATGTATCCCGGAAAATCAAGCAAACAATCATGGAACACCATAATGATGTAGAAGAAGTATTAATTCATTTAAATCCATGGTACGAAGGAGAAAATATGTAAAATTAGAGAAAAGACTTGAAGAAACTTGGTGCATATTATGAATGGCCTCTATAACTCGGGTTTAGGTTTACGTTGCTAGTGCAAACGTAGTGCCTTGCCAAAATATGCAAAGGCGTCTACCATTATTTCAAGGTGTCTGTGATGAAATAGGAGGCGATCTAAAATCAAAGAAAAAAATGTTAGGGAAATCAGGGTAACGGATTATCATGATATTTTTTTGTTAAACCAAGACTTTAACCCAAATCTATCTCTATTTTCTGAAGAAAAAGTAAAAGAGAAGATTGAAATCATTACGAAGGAAACAAAAGATATTGTCTTTGTTTGTGAAGAAAACAATGAGGTAATCGGATATATACATGGCAGTCCATATGAATTACTTTTTTCTGACTCTTTAGTTAACGTACTCGGATTTGTTGTTAAAGATAAGTATAGAAATCAAGGTGTAGGTAGCATGTTGATTGAGCGTCTTGAACTGTGGGGAAGAAACAATGGGTTTTCTGGGATTAAACTATTATCCCACCCAAGTCGAACACATGCTCACAGGTTTTATGAACGACGTGACTATATGTTTACAAAGGACCAAAAAAATTTTATAAAAAAGTTCAAATAACATGAGCTCAATGAGCAACTAGGACGAGGCTGCTGGCACAAACCAGCAACCTTGTTACTGAAGGACGGGGCACCATAGTGAAATAAATGAAGGGTTTGGAAGCCTAGCTTTTCAGCTAGGTTTCCAAACCCGTTCATTTACAGATGGGATCCGCCACTTGCATCAATCAATTGGCCGGTTACCCAACGGCTGTCTGATGAGGCGAGAAAAGCAGCAATATTCGCCACATCTTCAGGCTCCCCCCACCTTTTGAAGGTTGAAAGACCAGCGGCAAATTTCTGTCCATTGGGATCTTGCAATGTCCCGGCATTCATCTCTGTATTAATAATGCCAGGTTGGATGGCATTCACCGTAATATTACGGCTCCCAAGTTGCTGAGCCAAAACACGCGTAAGTGTGTCGATTGCCCCCTTCGACATACTGTAGGCGAAAACACTAGGGGAGGCCACGCGTGTAACAAACGATGAAATATTGATAATGCGACCTCCATCTTTTAGACGCGGCAAAGCTTGCTTGGTAATAAACAGCGGGGCTTTGACATTAATGTTCATGACTTCGTCAAAAGATTCCTCTGTTGTCTCTTCTATGGTTACAATTTGACCGATTCCAGCGTTATTCACAAGAATATCAAACCGATGATCGCCGGTACGTTCCCGAAGGGATTCATCCAATGTTGCATATAAATCATGAATGCCGTCAAGGGTACTTAAGTCAGCGCCGATCGTGAATGCGGTACCTCCATTTTGCTCAATCTTATGAACCACTTCCTCTGCTTCATTTTGTCTTTTTCCATAGTGTACTGCGACGACTGCGCCCTCCTGTGCCAGACGTAATGCAATGCCACGACCAATTCCCCGGCTTGCACCGGTTACCACAGCGATTTTACCTTTCAACTTACTCATGCCTTCATCTCCTTGTTTGTAATTCATGTTTAGTTATATCACAAGGTGATGTTTGAAATGTTGCTCTCTCATTCGGTATGAAAGAAAAAATAGCAAGACTTACGAATCATCCTGACGAGGAATTATTAGTATTATGCAAATGTATCCGCTATCGATTGCAACTGCTCGACGTCGGCTGTATTACCGCTTAGTTTTGCTTGCTCCAGTGTGAAATTCAAACCATCTATTTCACTCTCTACGATATCAGCCATCTGACCAATTCCAATATAGGCTTCATATTTTTCAGGAGCCTGATACGCTGCCTGCATAGCAATATAGGTTCCAAAAGAATGCCCAATCAAAATAACCTTCTTTTTATCAAAACGATCGGATATGTAATCTGTCAAAGCCAATAAGTCTTTCACTAATAGATCTGTCGAAAGGCTGGAATAATCTTCTCCAAAGTGATAAGATTTCCCCGCGTCTCTTTGGTCGTAATGTACAACCGTAAAATGCTTTTCTAACTCCTCTTGGTATTTGGTTACATACGGTATTTCCGGAACGCCGGGTCCCCCATGTACAAAAATGACACTGGGATTGGCCTTGTCCTGAGCGCGTATCATCAATTCATGACCGGTGCCATTAATTTCGACTTGCTTCAGTTCGCTTATGCTGTTTTCTCCTTTTCTTGCTTTTTTCATAATATTATCTCCGTAACCTAGTATGAATGTTTATGTAAACCTTCGTCCTTAATTCTTGAACAGAATATCGCCCACTTGTGTGGAAATGTTGAGCGTTGCACTCTCGGATTGAACCTCGCCCACATATCCATGAAGTTCATTGGAAACAACCATTGTGGTTTTTGTTTCTTTATCAAGAGGAACCTGATTATCGATGTTTCCTAGTTGTGTTGATAGATTTACATATATAGGTGCTGAAGGATCAGGTAGAGCGAATACGACGTTACCAAGGTCAGTGGATATGTTACTGCTTTCCATGCCAATTACATTGGTTACGGATATGTTGCCAGCACTGCTGCTCACATCTAAGTGTTGGACCGACAATTCTGATTCAACGGATATGTTGCCAAATTCATTATCTATTTCAAGGGATTTGAAGTCTTTATAAGGAAGACGTATCGTTAATGATGGCAAGGGCCCCGTATTTATGATCCTCTTTTTTTTCTGTTGAAGATTAATCTGTAAGGTTCCATCTTTAATCGACGTGGTAACTTTGGTATCCATTCCCTTTGAATTGCCTTTCGATAGTTCCCATTCCGCTTGATTGATTTGTTTGCCGCCTATGATCGTAACTGTAGCAGCGTTACTCTGAATTTTTAGGGAATGAATGTTACTTACATCTATTTGAGAAATATCCTCTTTTACTGCATTCGAGACATTTCTGATGTCCGATGTTTCTAAATTTACAATGTTCGTCTGTATAGATGAGTTATGTTGGGATGAGCTTGGTGCACGAGTGACGGAGGATTCTTTCGTACAGCCGACGAGTCCGATACTGGCAGCGGCCAGGAGAATCATAGCTAACTTCATGTGGTTGTTCAAACGTTTATCTTCCTTTCTTCTGCATATGCTAAACAGATCGTCATTTTATATCACATGGATCCGTTTGTATATTCATCGTACAGTGGTTAGAAAGATTTGGTAACGGGCTTAGGTTTGAATAAGAACTGGACTTTTGTCTAGGGAACCTACTCCTTTAGGGGCACATGATGAATCGAATCCTTGATGTTGAGAAATTCAATTTTATGTAGCAAAAAATTGTTGAATAACCGTTTATTCGGTATAATTATGGAGTAATGCTATGAACTTCAACTTCGAAGTATAAGGGTTGCCGAAAAGAAAATAATAGGAATAAGAACTGCACGAGCAGAAAGGGAGAGAAGCACATGATCAATAAAATCGGTCAAATTATGCTTTATGTTAATAACCAAGACGAGGCTGTGCGATTTTGGACAGAAAAAGCAGGGTTTAGCGTCATTTCTGAAGAAGATAATGGCCAAGGAATGAGATGGATCGAGATTGCTCCGACCAAAGAAGCAGCAACGAGCATCGTGCTACATAACAAGGAACTCATTGCTAAAATGCAGCCTGAGTTAAATTTGAATACACCTTCGATTTTGTTTTTCTCGGATAATCTCGATGCATTGTATAAAGATTTTTCGGATAAAAACATCACTGTCGGAGAATTGGTGAATATGCCTTCAGGTCGGGTATTTAACTTTGCTGATCATGAAAACAATTACTTTGCCATTATGGAAAAGAAGTAGTTTAGTGCAGAGCTTATGGTTTGAATAGATCGAAACAGTCCGCGTGACGGTCATCGAGTGCCTTTTAGGCGTCCAATGACCGTCACGCTTTTTTTATGCTCCGATGGTCGTCCAGTGGGGAGGAGGAGTTAATGACGAGGGCAATTGGGTATGGGTGTCGCCTTTTGCCGCGTTGATTTGGGCTTGAGAGAGAAAGATACTCTCACTAAGATTGGCACCGCTAAGATTCGTATCTCGGAGATCCGCTCCAATGAGATCTGCCCCTCGTAGGTCTGCATTCCGCAAATCTGCTGCAATCAGGTATGCCCCTCTGAGGTTAGCGCCTCGGAGATCGGCACCTTTGAGCTTAGCACCCATCAGGTCTGCGCCTCGGCCGTAGGTTTTCTTGCGACCCGTACGGGAATTTTTCGTATGGCTTTCAATATCGGCTCGTACAAGTTCACTGGTCCGAAGGAGAAGAACGTTAATTTTTGCACGGTATGCTGACACATCCAGTTCTAGAAGAGCGTCTGGACTGAGATCCGTGAGGCGTTCTGTCTCTTCCAGCGCCAAGCAGAGTTCACTATGAATCGGACGGGCTGCTTGTAATGTCATTGCTTCATTCAGATACCAGAGTAATTCATGAAGCTGCCACATGGTGGGGAACACGGCATACATTTCCTTTGCCGATTCCGGGGCTTGCCGCCAGTCACGTCCACCATAGGTCACTTGAGAAACCTTTTGCCCCGCGCCGAAGCAGTCGTATACGGTGCAACCTCGGAATCCTCGCTGTCTCAGGCTTGTATGAACCCCGCATCGGAAGTCCGATTGTAAATTATTGCAGGGTTGACCGGCGTTTTTGTCCATCGCGAAATCTACAGAAGCTGCGAAGGGCAGCGCTACACAACATAATCCGAAGCAATTCTCGCAGTCGGCTTGCAAGTTTTCTCGGTTGCTGCTCGTTATAGGTGCTGAATTTTCGTAATTCTTAGTCATTGATTGTCCTACCTTTATAATTCAAGAATGGTCATTAATTCTTATATATTAGTACTGATTAATTTTGCCGTCAATTCTTATGCCGTTGTGATTCTACGAACTCGCTTGCCTTTTATTTTTGTTTGACAAGGATAACCCCAATAATAATAACTCCGATACCGATCCACGTTTTCCAGTTGGGGATTTCTTTCAGGAAGAGATAGCCCATTAGCAAGGAAATCAAGATCTCCAAACACTTCCCCGCGATCAGAGCAAAACTTAAATTCGCGGCTGATTTATAGCCAAACAAGACCCCATACCCGATTGACATATTTGCGATTAAAAAAAGAGGGAGCATTTGGAGTTGAAACTTTAATGTGATCCAAAAATGCGGATCGATGTGCTTGCTTTGATAGGAAAAAATCAGATTGATAACCGACAAGCCTCCGAATAGGAGAGCAAAACTATACACGTATAACATACGATCCTCCTGACGGTGTAGTAAGGATGCTCTATAAAAAGCTTCCTTCAGACATTAATGTTTACCTAAGGAAACTTTTTTATCCATGGGCAGAAATTTAATCAATCATGATGATGTGGAATATTTATCTAATATATGCGATAATACCATCCATACGGATGTTGGAGGGATGTTCATTGGCTGATACTGAGAAAATAACGATTAACCTAGGACCTGTTGATCTTGGTCAAATTGATTTACTTGTGGATCAAGGATTCTATACCAATCGCACGGATTTTATTAGAATCGCGATCCGGAACCAACTGCAGAATCATGCGTCTGAAGTGAAGCAATATACTTCGGATAAGTTTTTTGTCATGGGTGTGCTGGAGTTTGATGCGGCAGAACTGGAAGCTCGGAAGAGAGAAGGGAAACAGCTCGATATCAGGTTGGTTGGCGCTTTACTGATCGCTAACGATGTGACACCCGAATTAGCCCGAGAGACATTTGATAAGCTGAAATTATTCGGCATGCTTAGAGCGCCTGCAGGAGTCAAACAAGTTCTCAATGAGATTAGCAAACGCAGTTAAAGATTCTATCATAAAGGAGCTTACCCATGGGAGATGCTATGAAATCACTGCAAAATATTCATTCATTTATTGAACAGCAGATGAATGTATGGAAAGTACCTGGACTTGCCGTTGTGGTTATCAAGGATCAAGAAGTTATTATGGCGGAGGGTTTTGGTTATCGGGATGTTGAAGAAGGGCTTCGAGTTACCCCGGAAACGCTATTTGCCATTGGTTCGTCTACCAAAGCTTTTACAGCCATGTCGGCCGGAATTCTCGTCGATGAAGGGAAACTGGAATGGGATACACCCGTTCGTACGTATTTGCCGAATTTTAAAATGCACGATGCGTTCGCTACGGAACGGATCACGATTCGTGATATGTTATGTCATCGTTCCGGACTGCCAAGACATGAACTCATGTGGTACAATTCTCCGCTCACAAGGGAAGAAATGATCGAGCGTCTCCAATATTTAGAACCCAATCAGGATTTTCGATCAACTTGGCAATATCAGAACATTATGTATATGGCAGCAGGATATTTCGTAGGGCAACGATCGAATACTTCTTGGGAACAAGTTGTTCAGGACAAGATTTTCAATCCTTTACAAATGAATTCGAGCAATTTATCCGTAGAAACGTCTCAGCTTGGAGCTGATTATGCATTGCCTTATATGGATCAGGGGGATCAGGTGCAAAGAATTCCCTTCCGAAATATCGATACGATAGGACCAGCGGGCTCTATTAATTCTAATATTAAAGATATGGCAAAATGGGTCATGCTTCATCTTAATAAAGGTGTGCATCAGGGTCAACAGATTATATCTGAAGAAAACTTAGCAACCATGCATGCGCCACATATGACATGCGGTTCATCTGGCAATAAAGAACGTCCTGTATGCTGCTATGGCCTTGGATGGGGAATTGAACCCTATCGTGGTCATCACATGATTCATCATGGGGGTAACATTGATGGTTTTTCAGCCGAGGTGTCCTTTTTACCTTATGAGAACTTGGGGATCGTGATATTGTCTAATGCCTATAATAGTCCGCTTCCGATGTTACTAACGTACAATATCATGGATCGGATGTTGGGGCTCGATGAGATCGATTGGAGTCAACGGAGATTTGATGAGATGAAGCAATGGAAGGCAGCGGAAAGTACAGACGATAAAGATAATGATACTGCAGATCAGGTAACAGGGGAGGCTAAGGCCTCAACTACGCATACACTTGAAGATTATGTTGGGTTATATGAGCACCCGGGTTATGGACCATTGTCGATTGATCTGATAGATGGAAATCTTCAAGTGGAGTTTAATTCATTTCAGTTGCCGCTAAGCCGTGTATCTAATCATAAATTTGAACTGGATTTTAAGCCTTTTGGGGTTAAGACGCCAGCTTCATTTCATACCGACTCCAATGGTCGCATTGTTCTAGTGTCTATAAAGCTATTGTTGGAGCCTGGAGCTAAGGATATCGAATTTATTAAAACAGGAAAATAGTCTGCTGTACAAAAACAAAACGCCATCCTTTTCTATTATGAAGAGGTGGCGTTTTGGTGTGTTGTGAGGAGCACTTTAGCAGATTCGTTCCACATTTGATCTGAGCTTGAGATGTTCTTCTCCCCAGAGATTCATGCAGTCCATCAAAGGGATCAGACTTTCTCCATACTCGGTTAAGGAATATTCTACTTTCGGTGGGATCTCCGGGTAAATGGTTCGTTTCACCAAACCATGATTTTCTAAATCTCTCAGTTGATACGTCAAAACTTTCTGCGTAAGGCCCGGTATTAAATTTGTAAAATCGCAGAACCGTTTTGTTCCATTACGCATGTGGCATAAAAGCAAGAGCTTCCATTTTCCCTCAATGATGCCAAGGGTAACATTAGCAGCATAATCACTTTTTTCAGGTCTCAATCCTCTTACTCCTTTCACATTACTTACTTTGAAGTAAGTAACGCGGAATATTGTGCGTACTTCTCAATTTTCTATCTCTCAAGCATAATCGATTGTGCAATGAGAATCAAAGGAGAGGGAGAAAGAAAGAATGGACACAGCCATAAAAAGGAAAGAAAGCAAGTCGCATTATCCAATTGCCATCTACATGTTAATGATCAGTGCGTTCGCGATCGGCACGACGGAGTTTGTCATCATGGGACTCCTGCCTCAAGTTGCAAGTGATCTCGAAGTATCCATACGTCAAGCGGGATTGCTTGTGTCAGGCTATGCACTGGGTGTGGCATTTGGGGGGCCGATCTTAACCGTCATGACGGTACGCTTACCAAGGAAAGGGTTGCTCTTAGCTTTGATGGCATTATTCGTAGCAGCCAACATCATGAGCGCAATAGCAAATGAGTATTATGTTTTGATGATCGCACGGATTTTATCTGCATTTACACATGGTACTGTTTTTGGCATCGGATCGATCGTGGCAGCAAGATTAGTAAGTCCAGAGAAACGAGCCAGTGCGATTGCCATGATGTTCATAGGTGTAACGTTAGCCAATATCATGGGGGTTCCGATGGGGACGCTTATTGGGCAAAGCTACGGATGGCGCACCGCTTTTTGGGTTGTTGCGGTGTTGGGGATTTTTTCGATGATCACGCTGGCCATCTTCGTGCCACGGTTACAGAACCAAGAAACGCCTAGTTTTATGAAAGAAATTAGCGTACTTCGGAACCCTGAGGTATTGCGTACGCTTTTAATGACGGTCTTAGGCTTTGGCGGGGTCTTTGTCATCTTCACTTATATCACCCCTCTTCTAACGGATATAACAGGATTTCGTGAGAGCACTGTGACGATCTTGCTGCTATTATTCGGTGCAGGGTTAACGGTTGGAAATATCGTGGGCGGCAAACTGTCCGATTGGAAGCTCATGCCTTCATTGATTGGGATGTTAATGATGCTCATGCTGGTTATGGCCATATTCACGTTCACAAGTCACAACAAAATCGCTACGGTGATTACGATTTTCGTCTGGGGATTCTTCGCGTTTGGCACGGTCCCAGGATTCCAGATGCGAGTGCTGGACAAAGCGCAATCGGCGCCTAACTTAGCATCCGCGCTCAACATTGGTGCATTTAATCTTGGGGGAGCAGGGGGAGCATGGCTCGGCGGGGTCGTGCTGGAAAGTCCATTAGGACTGAAGTCTCTGCCTTGGGTAGCGGCTTTGGTCACGCTGTTAGGATTAATGCTTACGATTTGGAGTCATGTTGTGGAACGGAACAGCATGAAGTAATTATTTTCGATTCAGGGAAAACTAACCACAAAAAATGATGGAGGAATACGTATGAAGCAGCTTATCATCCTGCTCATGATTGTGATGACATGCTTGGTAGGCCCTGAGAGAGCAAATGCAAGAGCAATCCCTGACATGCCGTGTAGTGTAATCCTGGAACCTGTCGATTCAAGTGAACATAATCAAAAAGGCGTTGCACTGGTCTATAAAGTGAAACTAACACCGAGCTTCCCGCGCACCAGCATCAACATGCTTGCAAGTCATCTGTCTGAGCCCCGCAGTTACGGGGATTATGACAAGTATGAGGGGTTTGCAGGAAGAATCGACGATATTACGGCAGATTTAGCAAACAGCGTTATCGAAGTTCGGCTTTCAAATTCGAAATCTGGAAAGTTGGGGTCGGCTATTTTAAGAAATCAAATGAAGGTATGTAAATAGATGCGATTGATTTACTGGATATGACATGGATTTCACATGCTTTTCCGTATTGCCTAAATTTCCCTCCTGATGTAGGATGAAAGTATTCTATTAGAAAGTGAGTGATTATCGTGAGAGTCAGATCATTCGTTGGTGGCGCAGTTATTTGTGAGGTACGGAAGGGATAACAACTAGCCTATTCCCTTTCCGTCGAAATTCGAAAACCACGGAGGGAAAAGTATATGTCTTTCAGTAATTACGGTGAATTATGTACGGAGGTTTATGACCTAAGCAAGCAAATCGGTCAATCCATTGGCGGAGATGTAGAATATTATCTCAACAAATTAAAAAACTGTAAGGGACCCATTCTAGAAGCCATGGTTGGTTCTGGACGAGTTATCATTCCGTTACTTGAAGCGGGTCTCATTGTAGAGGGAGTAGACTATTCTCCTGAGATGCTGGCTTCCTGTCGTAAGCGTTGTGAAGCACGTGGTCTGCAGACCCATTTATATCAAGCTGATTTGACGGAGCTTTCCTTGCCGAACAAGTATGAGGCTATTATCATTCCTGGAGGATCATTTCTGTTGATTGAACAACGAGAAAAATCCTTGAAAGTTCTAAATCGCTTGTATGAGCATTTGGAACCAGGTGGTCAGCTTATTCTTGATCTATTCTTGCCCGAGAATCAAATCAATAGCTCAGATCTAGGTAAATGGAGTGGAACGGGTACGTATCACCTTCCCAATGGGGATATGATTACACTGGAAAGCAAATGTGTTGAAGCCGATTTATTCTTTCATCAATATCAAGTGAATCACTTAAAATATGAGAAGTGGCGCAATGGCACATTGATTCAAACGGAATTGCAGAGGTTTGCATTACGTTGGTACGGGGTAGAAGAATTCAAGTATATTCTCGAGCGCATCGGATTTACGGATATTCGAATCTCCGCTGATTTTGAAGATGGCAAACAACCAACGAACGGTAATCAGACCTATGTGTATCAGGCAACGAAAAAATAATTCAATTACGCTAAGAACCCCGTATTGCATGTCAATATGGGGTTCTTTTATGTATTTTTCCCGTCGTGAACGATGCGAGTAGTCCGCCTTTGGACGTCTAGGAGTGCCTCATGACATTGCGAATGTGGTGCTGTTTCTTGCAAGTGAAGAATCACAGTGGGTAGATGAAAAAGCCGCAGGATTCCAGTGGAATCCCAGCGGCTCAACCCGATCAATCCAGTGTTTACTGCCCTTCTTCTTCCTCTTCTACTTCATCTTCTTCATTCTCGTCAGCATCATAGTCATCATCGTCGTCTTCGTCTTCCGAATCTTCTTCGTCTTCTGAATCTTCTTCGCCATCTTCTAGGCCAAGGTCAATCTTATACTTGTCGTCATCATGCGTTTCTACGGATACCTCTACAACGTTATCCCAGTCAACTTGATGCAACCATCCTAAGATGGAATCTTCTACACTCGCTTCAGGATCGGCTTCAAGAGCATCATCAAGTACATACTTTACGCTCTGTCCATCTTCGTACTCTACTTCAATTTCATCAATTGTATCTAAACCGTACCCATATAAACCTGCTTTTACTGTTTCAAATGTACTCATTTCAATCACATTTCCTCTCTGTTTGGCATTATTAGTATTGTCTTGTAAGTGATTCAGATCAATTGCAAACGTGGTGCTATCAAAAAGTTCTACTTTTAATTCTTCTGCTGTATTCCAATGAATATTGGCCAACCAATTGGACAGAGACTCTTCCTTATCTATGGCAGGATCGGCTAGAAAAAGATCATCAGATTTATACGTTGAGGTCTGTCCGTTTTCATATTCCACTTCAATTTCATCAATTACATCGATACCACTGCTATACAGCTCAGCTTTCACTTTGGCCAACTTCAGCAATCCATAGCTCACCTCCTCTCGGTTAGAAGGTCGAAACTCTATGAGGTTTCATTCTATTCTATGATATGTTCTCCAATATGATTGGGTAGTTGTATGAAGTTCATTGGTGGAAGTTTCGAGGACATCCATATACTAGATTGGTCTAAGGAGATCAACGTGTTCCCCATACAGCCAAAATTTCTTGCGCAACCCGGTCCCAATGGAATCGCTGTTCCGTTAAGCGTCTGCCTCTTAGGCCCATCTTGCGGGAATTTTCCATATTGTTCAGCATATTGTTCAGCTTCTCAGCGTATTCCAATGGATCTTCTGGATTCGTAATTAACATGCCGTTGTCATTGATAATAATCTCAGGGTTTCCTCCTCTAGCGGTCGTGATAAAAGGTAAGCCAGCGGCCATAGCCTCATAATGAACACGGGCCAACGGCTCATCCCAGATGGAGGTGCATACGAATACATCAGCTGCACAGAACCAGCGGTGGATGTCTTGGGCATCAATATAGCCGGTCGTTATGACAGGCAAAGTGGAACGCTCTGCCAAAGCACGTACATAACCTATATAATCACTCACTCGATCGTCGCTATACCACGCTCCCCCTACGACGACAAGACAAGCATCCGGATGGCGGAGATGAGACATTGCGCGCACAAGTACATGAGGCCCTTTATTTCGAGAAAGACGTCCGACGAACAGAATGATCTTTTTGGATTGCAGCTGATATTGGTTGCGGAGTTCTTGTCGGCTTTGCCGTGCAATATTGGATTCCATCCAGGGTGCGAAGCGATCCAAATCTACGCCCGAATAGATGGTGCGAAGCTTAGGCTCTGCCTCAGGATAATAACGTGCGATCTCTTTGCCAATAAAGTTGCTGATCGTTACGATCGTCTCCGTATGAGCAATAACAGCTCGGCCTTCCTCGGTATTTAATTTGGTGGGATTGAACATATCATTGTGCATACTGAGTATGATTCTTGCATTTGCGGCAGCTCTTCTCACAGGCAGAACCATACGTGGACGATTAAAAATGTGAATGAGGTCATATTTTTGTCCACTTTGGGAAATGAAGTTGATTACGCCTTCGAGATATAACTCAAACATCCCGTCAGAAGGGACACGAACATAGCGAACCTTGTTGACGGATTCATCGGATAGAAGCGTTGGATCTGATCTTCCAATAATGGTGACTTGGTGATGTTGGCTCAATTGCTGGGTGACTCCGCCGATATAGGTTTGAATGGCACCGCCTCTAATATTGGGAACAGGGAGCTTCTCCGTGCATATCAGAAGAACATTCACGGAATTAATCCTCCTTTCAATACTCCAAATGGAGTGCATAGATGTATGACGGTGATAGGATGGAAAGCTAACCCATGGTGCTCTCTTCGTAATAACGTTCTACAAGTAGCTATTGTATGAATCCATGGACGCTGCGCTACCATCTTCGAAAGTAGTGTGGTACACGTTCTGAACGATTGTACTCTTGGTATACATGATGGATCGCTTGCTGAGAATATTCAGGTGAATTAGAGAAAGTTTCTTCCGATGCAGCAGGTTCAGGCGCTGTATTTTTAACCTTTTTAGGCGCATTGGCAGTTAAATCCTTTACAGGAGCATAAGGTTTTTGTTTTTTAGAGTAGGCAGGCTTGGTAGGCAGCTCCTTCGCCGGTTCAACAGGTTCAACGACTTTCTTGTCAACGTTTTTAGGAGCATTGGCGGTTAAATCCTTAACAGGAGCATAAGGTTTAGGTTTTTTAGCGTAGACAGGTTGGGTAGGCAGCTCCTTCGCCGATGCAGCAGGTTCAAGGACTTTCTTATCAACGTTTTTAGGAGCACTGGCGGTTAAATCCTTTACAGGAACATAAGGTTTAGGTTCTTTAGAGTAAACAGGTTGGATAGGCAGCTCCTTCGCCGATGCAGCAGGTTCGAGGACTTTCTTGTCAACGTTTTTAGGCGCATTGGCGGTTAAATCCTTTACAGGAGCATAAGGTTTAGGTTTTCTAGAGAATTCAGGTGGGGTAGGCAGCTCCTTCGCCGATGCAGCAGGTTCAACGACTTTACGTTCAACGGCTGCAGGGGGATTAAATGTCATTGCAGGTGCAGGAGTAGGAGCAGGAGCAGGAGCAGGTGTAGGTGCAGGGTCAGCAGCTTTAGGTTTAGAAAGCTTAGATGGAACAGGCGGGATAGGGAGATCCTTCGCTATTGCAACAGGTTCTACAATATAGTTGCCAGCAGGATACATGTCCATATCCTTCCAGAGTTCTTGCAGGACCTGCCACTTCGTGCTTTCCGTTGCAAGAACGCGCTGCAGGATCGGTTCAAACTCCAGATTCAAGAAGTTAACTGGATCGAATACGATCTCTTTCGTATGCTTATAAAATTCATTAGGAAATGCCATATCGATCCATAAGATCTCGAACATTTCACGGTCAAGCGGATTGCCCTGATGATAAGCTGCAATCATGCTGCGAATCCAGGTAATATCCCAAGTACCCATGTCATCCATCGTACTTGTCATCAGCTTGCGCAGATCGCGAAATGGCAAATCATAGGCTACGCCATCCAAATCGATAACCCAGATTCCCCCGGGTCCCATTTGACCGTTGGACCAACCATAATCTTGATGAGCAAGACCCCAATAAGAGTCTCCCATCGCCATCATCTTCGCATAACTAGATTGATTCAAGCGTTCAAGGGCATCCTTCGCCTGACGTTCGAACTCGTCTACGGCCTGCAGCAAGGGCCCGCTTCCAGTGGTATCCCGGTATGCCTCCGCAATATCACGGAACCAACCGATCTTGGCGATGATCTTCTGATAATATTTTGTCCATCCCATTAAACGGGATGACTTGGCTGCGCCGGGAGGCGATGGATACCCCTTCGTATGATGGTGGAACTCGCCAAGCCCAAGGCAGAGCGCAGAAGCTCCTTCAAGATCAATTTTAGACGCTTGCTGCAGGGTATCGATCCAATCTGTCACAATCCACAGCTTTCCGCCTGCTTCAATATACAACTCGTTGTTCTTCGTGGGGATGAGTGCCGGTACACGTGCACCTTTCTCAACCAAATATTGCTGGGCACCGACGCTGAATAAACTGCGTTGAGGAAGTCGGTGGAGCACCTTAATACTACGCGGTCCTTTATTTGTATCAATACGCCAGATCGCTCCGCCCTTATCTGGCTTCGAAGTAATAAGAACCATGCTTGATACAGTCATATCGTAATTCATCATGACTTGATAGGCTAACGCCTCTAATTCTGGTGGAACATACTGTTCCAGAACCGTTCCGGTTGATATGACATCGACTAAATGATCCCAAGGTACAACCTGATATTGATCCAATGAGGTCCCTCCATTCTAGTTCATCGACTACCAAATGAATTCTTAGAATTTTGTGGTTTATTGATTGCTGATAGGTCAGTCTTCATGGCTTTGAAGCTCGCGATCCTATCGGTTCAATCTATTATATGTCATGTTTTTTCATTTGTTTGGGTATTGGAATGAAATTTGGAATGAAATACGTTCGAGGAAATTTGTACATACGTATATTTTCCTATCAACTCATAACTGCCCTTCCTATTTCTATAGTGAAAACATATTTTAATGAATACCGAAGAAACCAACAGACAAAGGAGCGGAAAATATGAAAGGACTAATTGTGTGTGCAGGAAGAGGTACCAGACTACAACCTTTCTCATATCTAACCTCCAAAGTATTACTGCCCGTAGCCAACAAGCCTCTTATCTTCTATAGTTTGGAGAAATTAATATCCCTAGGGATTACCGAAATTGGTATCGTGATTCAACCCGCACAGAAGATGATGTTCAAAGAGCATGTAGGTAACGGTGTAAATTGGGGTGTTCGGATCACGTATCTTTTCCAAGAGAACCCGCTAGGTATAGCTGATGCAGTGAAGCAATCCGAATCATTTATCGGATCCGATTCATTTATTCTCCTGTTAGGAGATAATCTGATCTCCCAATCGTTAGCCGAGTTGAAGGATTCGATTCTCGTGGGTCACTATGATGGCGCCTTACTTTTAGGAAAAGTAGAGAACCCGCAAGAATACGGCATTGCTGAGATTGAGGAACAGCGAATCATTGGCTTAGAAGAGAAGCCGCTACAGCCGAAGTCAAATTTGGCTATTGTGGGGGCCTATGCCTTCACAGCACAGATCTTTAAGGCAGTTCATGCGATTTCTCCTTCTCGCAGAGGGGAATATGAGATTACAGATGCGATTCAGTATCTTATTCAACACGGATATTCCATTTCTTACGATATTGCAACCCATCCACATACAGATGTAGGAACGCCAGGGCGTTGGTTGGAGGCGAATCGTTGGATGCTTCAGACCATGCCTGCGGAGAAGACAACGACGACGTACGATTCGTATGTTGGGAGCATTATTCAATCGCCAGTCCTAATTGACCCAAGCAGTAAATTACTGAATTGTGTTATAGGTCCATATGTTGTGATCGGTCCTCGAGTTACGTTGGAGAACTGTAAGATTGAAGATAGCATCATCCTGGAGGGCGTAAACCTTCGTGATTGCACATTGAAGGGTTCTATTATCAGTATTCATCATGCTGTGCCACCGATTTAGGGGGGGAGGAACGTGAATATATTAGTTGTAGGCGTAGGGTATGTAGGGACAACTACAGCCCTTTTATTTGCAGAGTTAGGTTGGAAGGTTACAGGCTTTGACACGGACATTCATAAGATTCAAGCACTGAAGGAGGGGAATCTGCCTTTTTTTGAACCAGGCTTAGACACCTTATTGGATAAACATGTTCAGCTAGGAAACCTCTCCTTCACAACAGATTCAGCCCAAGCGATTCGCGGGCATCATGTCATTTTTATATGTGTAGGTACACCTTCGCAAGCAGATGGAAGCACAAACCTCACCTATGTTCAAAAAGTAGCAGAGATGATCGGGGATGATATGGAATCTTATAAGCTAATTGTGATGAAGAGTACGGTTCCTATAGGAACCCACAAAAAGGTCTGCCAATGGATAACAGATGCTCAGCAGGTACATTTACCTTTTGACGTCGTATCGAATCCTGAGTTCTTAAGGGAAGGAAGCGCGGTGCATGATTGCTTCCATCCGGATCGAATTGTGATAGGTAGTGATTCTGAGACTGCAGCTCAACAGGTGAGTATGCTGTATAAATCTATAGCTAGTCCTCTTGTGATGACGAATCCAACTACGGCAGAAATGATCAAGTATGCATCGAACGCTTTTCTTGCAACGAAGATATCTTATATGAACGAATTAGCAAGATTATGTGATCAAGTCGATGTGTCGATCAGTACGGTAGCGCAGGGTATGGGACTAGATCCTCGAATAGGCAGATCGTTTCTGAGGGCGGGCATTGGTTATGGCGGATCATGCTTTCCGAAGGATGTGTTGTCATTGCTCCACACGGCGCAAGATTATGGGATTGACCTAAATCTAATACGTAGTGTTGTAGAGGTAAATAACACGCAATGTCAATATTTTATCAAGCGTATCAGAAGTAAGTTAGGGATCCTAAGAGGCAAGCGAATTGCGATTCTCGGATTGTCATTTAAGCCTGGGACAGATGATATGAGAGAGGCGCCTGCACTTGCGATCATAAAGGAGCTGCTAGGATGTGGTTCATTCCTGAAGGTTCATGATCCCGTTGCTAAGCTGCCTGATGGATTGAAGACACATGCTATTAAGCAGTATGACACCATAGAAGAAACGCTTCTAAGCGTGCATGCGGTCATTCTGTGTACGGAATGGTCAGATTATGTTAAGGGCGATTGGAAGGCATGGAGTCATCTGTTGAAGCTTCCTTATTTATTTGATGGTCGCAATGTACTGGATCGTTCGCAGCTGGAATCATGGGGATTGAACTATACCGGGATAGGAAATGGGTGACAGAAAATGAGTCGAATACTAGTAACGGGTGCAGCGGGCTTTATCGGATCCCATCTATGTGAGGAACTGTTACAGGATGAGTCGAATCAAGTCATCGGGCTGGATGCTTTTATAGATTTTACAACACCGATATGGATGCGTAAACGTAACATAGGCTCTCTGTTACATCATCCACGATTTGAATGGGTTGACAGGAATCTCCTCACCGTCTCGTGGGGGGAATTGCTTGCTAAAGTAGATATCATTTATCACTTGGCAGGCATGCCTGGCGTAAGATCAAGCTGGGGACCTGATTTCGTGCAGTATGCAAATCACAATATTGTGGCGACACAGCGATTGTTGGAAGCTTGCAAGGGATATCCTCTTCAGCGATTTATTTTTGCTTCGACCTCCTCCGTGTATGGTGAGAAAAAAGGTAGAGTCGACGAGCAGGCTAGTACGCTTCCTTTATCCCCATACGGTATTAGTAAATTAACTTGTGAACATCTGTGTCGTGTGTACGGGGATGAAGGTATTCCTGTAGTTATTCTTCGGTTTTTCACTGTATATGGTCCGAGACAACGGCCGGATATGGCATTTCATCGGTTTATCAAGCAGATGTTAGATCAACAGCCGATTACCTTGTATGGAGACGGAACGCAGTCGAGGGACTTCACCTATGTCGCTGATTGTGTCAAAGCTATCGCTGCTGTTGCTCATGCGAATGGTGTGGTCGGAGAAACGATCAATATCGGCGGTAAAGAACGTGCTTCCATTAATCAATGTATTGCCCTATTGGAGCAATTGTTTGATCAGAAGGCGCAGATCGAAGTGATCGGTAATACCTTTGGAGAACCCACAAGTACTTGGGCAGATGTATCTAAGGCGGAGTTGCTATTAGGCTACTCGCCATCCGTTGATCTCAAGACAGGGCTCTCCATGGAGATTCAATATTTACGAGAAATGTATCAATAAGAGAAAATAGGATTCCATCGTGTGGAATGAACACGGACCCGAAAAATGAACACCTTGAAAAGTGCGCATCTTTCGGGATATTTCGATTTGAGCCATAAATAGTTGATATCGTGGGGTTCTTGAATAGCTGAGTTGGATTGGTGTCGTTCAGCTGATCGCATCAGGAATATGATACGTATCGAGTTCCTCTCCAAGTACGATTTTAGTCCATTGTTTACTTAGCTCAGCTGGAGATGTAGAGGTCAGATTGGAAAGTATAATGACCGTCAGATCTGCTTGAACATAGTGGCGATAATCTGAAAGAAATCCGTTAATTTCCCCGGCGTGACCCATGACCGTATCCACGAGTCCATTGATTTGATCAGGCATCACACATATGCCATACCCGTAATCTTCTAAATATGGCGTGGTCATTCGAGACCATGAATCTGGAGATAATACTTGTCCCTTGCGCAATGCCTGATCCCATTTATATACATCTTCTGTGGTCGAATACATACCTCCAGCACCGGAAGGAATTGACATATCGATATATTCAGCATGAAAGGTAACGCCCCCCGACATCTCATAACCTGAAGCACGATGACTTAGAATGGATCGAGCGTCATCATAGCCCGTATCCATCATCTCCAAGGGTTCCAAAATGGATTGTTGAATGAAGGTAGCGATGTCCACACCTGATCGTTGTTCAATCAAGTAGCTGAGTAAGACATAACCGGAATTGCTGTAATTAAATTGAGTCCCGGGTTCAAATTCAAGCGGAAGCTCTCGAAATCTTGCGATGGTATCTTCCAATTTGGAGGGACTTTTCAAGGTGTTGTTATAATCATCAAGGTTGGTGAAGCAAGGAATCCCGGAAGTGTGAGTGAGCAAATGGTGAAGCGTGATCCTATCCCCGTGTGGATATGTGGGAAGATAGGTTGCTACGGGATGTTGAACATGGAGTAAGCCTTTCTCCTGCAATAATAAGATTGCAACGGCAGTGAACGATTTCGTAATCGAACCGATTCGAAATTTCGTCTTGGGAGTACACGGTACGTGATGCTCCATATTGGCTTGACCAAAGCCTTGGCTCATCAAAATCTGATCTTGTTCTGCAATAAGAACGCTACCGTTCAGATCACCTTTTCGAGCTAAGTATTGGCTATATTCATTCAGTCGTTGTGTGCGTTCAGGAACATCATTTGTCTTATTCATCGGATACAACCCCCACTTTCTTCCATTCCAATTTTTTCATATCCTCTGATTATATACATATCCATACGAACGTACAATCACACAGCGCAATGGAATATTACTCTCTTACCGGCGGGTTTGACGGAACCCCAAAGTCATGTCTATACCCTCGCATGAAGTGATGAGCAGAATAACTTTACATAAACAGTTGAAATGAACCTCTAATCAGGATATACTTGATAAAATTTCCATTAGGGGGGCTGTTATATGGATGATGTTATACGATACTACTCTGCATTTGATGAATGGGGGAGGCTGGATCGCGAACCGCTGGAATATAAGGTCAATTGGCACTATATGACAAAGCACCTCCCGCAGGCTGGAACCGTGATCGATATCGGTGCTGGACCCGGAAAGTATGCCATGGATCTTGCCAAAAGAGGGTATCAAGTTACCCTATCGGATCTGGCAGCCAAACTTGTGTTTCAAGCACGGGAGAAAGCCACGGAAATGGAGTTATTGGATCATTTTGACGGGTTCTATGTTCAAGACGCAAGAAATTTGTATGAAATCTCGAACGAGCAGTATGATGCCGCTTTGATGTTAGGGCCACTCTATCATTTGCAAAAGGAAGAAGATCAGGTCGCTGCTGTTCGTGAACTATACCGGGTTACCAAACCGAACGGAATTGTGTTCGTGGCATTTATGTCGAGGGTCCGCAAATTACAGACAGCTCTCCAATTCCCTACCCATTGGAAACCGCTGGATCAGGCGGAGTCTATACATGAGTTCATGCAGACAGGGATTTTTAATCATCAGGATGAAGGTCGGTTTACAGGAGCTTACTTTTATCCGATTGCTGCTATTCAACCTTTTATGGAGGAGAATGGCTTTGAGACACTGGAACTCTTGGGATCTACAAGTCTAGGGGGACGGTTAACGGAAGAGAACTGGGAATATTGGCGTAATCGTGGGGAAGAGGAATTGAATCAAGTTATGGATATGATCTACGAGGCTGCGACGGATCCCTATCTATTAGGTACATCCTCTCATTTACTCTATATTGGTAGAAAAATATAAAAAGAGGGCAGTCGAACACGTTCGGCTGCCTTTTTCGCATGTAAGCCAACAAGCAGGACAATGGATAATAGCTGCCAACATCGTGGAGGGATATTCATGGATAAGGAAAAGCTTATACATAAGTTTGACAGACAGGCAAGTGTGTACGATAAAAGAAGAAAGAAATCATCAGACAGAAAATGGCGGGAACCCTTGGTATCCTGCGCTTACGGGAAGGTTCTTGAAGTTTCGGTCGGAGCGGGTGCCAATTTTCCGTTCTACCCCAAGGATGTGGAAGTAACCGCAGTGGATTTCAGTAACCAAATGCTCCTTCGCGCGCAAGAAGCTGCTGCCGATCATCGCTTGCGTGCAGAATTCATTCAAGCGGATGTCGAGTCCCTCTCATTTCCAACGGATACGTTTGATACGGTTGTGTCTACTTTATCCTTTTGTGGTTATGAGAATCCTTCGAGCGTGTTAGCCATGTTGACCGATTGGTGTAAGCCTGATGGCCAGATTCTAATGATGGAGCACGGTGTAAGTTCAAGACGTATTGTTCGAAACATCCAGAACTTGATTAATCCTATGTTCCGAAAGATGGTGGGCTGTCATTTGAACCGGGATATCATGGATATGCTGCAGAAAGCTGACCTCAAGTTGGAGCGGACGGAGCACCATTGGATGGATATGGTCCATTTAGTTTGGGCGCGACCTGATAAGTGACTGGGGGAATGGTGTTAATCATGCATAATAATAAGATCATTATAGTAGATGGCATGCCGGGTTCCGGTAAGTCGACAACTGCAAGTTTTATCGCAGAACAGTTGTCGTCACTTCATATCAATAATAAACTTTTCCTAGAAACAAGCTCAGATAACCCGTTATTTATTAATACACCGGCTTTGCATTCTTTAAGTTCGGAGAAAGATTCTGAAGAGTTCTCTTCGAGAGTGATCTCTTTGTATTTGAATTTCGTTGAAGAATATAAAGAAAAAGAAACGGTCATTATCATCGAAAGTTTAATTTATCAAGGAATCTTTAGTGTTGCGTTATTCAAAGGGATGAAAGTAAACCAGGTTATCGCGCTCGCTCAGAGAATCATTGAAATTCTTGATGTTATGAATCCTATGTTCATTTTTTATGTTCAGAAAGATGCTGAGAAAAATTGGAGAAGGATTTGTGACATACGGGGTATGGAATTCGCAAAAATATGTGGTTTACACACGGATGTTGATTTTCAAAAAGCTGCGCAAGGGTGGACGTATACACAGTCGCTTTTCAAAGGATTATTACAGTCGTGGAAGACTCCATCAATGATCATCGAGAATGTAGATTATGCCTGGGATGATTATTATCGAGACATTCGAAGTTTTTTGAAGCTTGACCAATCTGTCAAATAAGGGATGCAAGTTCTTTCAATCATATGTTTGGGAAGAATAATGGAGGAGTGTCATGTTAGAGACGAATCGATGCCGAATCATCGAATTACATGAAACGGATTATGGCGATGTGAGGAAGCTGTATACGGATGAGCTGGTTAGAAAATTTCTGGGCGGGACGGTTATGGACGACTCCATATTCCGAGCTAATTTCTTTGATAAATTTATGCAATCGAATCCAGACTCCATGAATTGGGCAATTCGAAATAAACAGAACGATGAATTTATTGGGATGATCCATTTGGATAGACATCATGATGGGGTACATATTGAAGTTTCTTATCAGCTTTTGCCTGTGTGGTGGGGAAAGGGCTATGCAACGGAAGTGCTTAGGCGAGTTATTACATATGCTTTTGAGGAACTCAAATTAAGTAAAGTCATAGCTGAGACACAGACGGCTAATCTGGCTTCGTGCAGGCTTCTGGAAAGCGTGGGTATGACATTGGAGCAAAAAACACTTCGTTTTGATGCGGAGCAATCTATATTTGGTATAGAAAGCTTTCAATTTCATGGATAAGGAGTGGAACAATGATAACGCCTGCTGTACTTCAGGAAGTCTGTGCCTATTTGGGCTGCGAATCGACCGATTTGAAACTTCTCGGGGGGTACCACAATCATGTCTTTGAGGTCCATCATAACGGGCGTCAAATCATCGTTAAAATATTGCAGGAAACCTACACAACGAAGAACCAAGTCCTAGCAGAAGTAGCGTGGTTAGTGGAGTTGCTGCACCACGGTCAGCATGTGGTCAAGCCGTTGCTATTGGATGGGCGTGATTATATCACAGACCTTTCAGGCGATTTCTTTTTCGCAGCTTATGAAAAGGTCGAAGGAATCCATATTCAGCCGCAGCATAAAAATGTCTGGAATGCGGAGATCTTCGAGCAATGGGGAGAGGCCCTGGGCTCCATACATGCACTCTCCAAAACTTATAAACCTCAGCATCATTGGCCGCAATGGTCGGAACATCCCTTGTTGAAAGCAGACATTATCTCTGAAGATCCTCAAATTATGGATTTATGGACGTCATACGTTACCCAATTCAAATCCCTACCGACAATGGAAGACAACTATGGATTGATCCATGGAGATCTGCATCATCATAATTTGATGTATACGGAGCAAGGCTTGACGTTGATTGATTTCGGTGACGCGGAGTATCACTGGTTCGCTTATGATATGGCCATTTCGATCTATCATGCGGTCCAGACGGTTCCGAGGGGGAAAGAGAGAAACGAATTTGCATTTCGTTTTTTCGATTCCTTGATGAAAGGCTATGCGCGCACTAACTCCAGTACAGCATTCATTTCTCAAATCGATTTATTTATCGACTATCGATATCTATTCTCCTATACATATCATTCGGTATTTTCGGATCAGAACCAATGGACGGAGCAACAACGTTTATTTATCGAAAACATGCGTTTATCGCTAATTCACGATCCTTCTTATCTAGGTTTTAAACTCCTTGTATAGAAATTTTAATAAAATTGTATCTTACAATTAAAGAAATATGTTATATTAGAGGGAAATTATGGTTGGATAAAGGATGTTGCGTGATCAACAAGCGAATCATGATCTCAATGGTTATTACATTTGTTTTAGTTGTGTTAGTCATTGCACAGTATAGAATCTTTATTGGTGTATACTTGGGCATCTTCATTGGGGTTTTCATAGGCGTGCTTGAGTGGGTCACCAAATATATTCTGCCATGGTTATTTCTATATTGGTTCGTTCGAGCGGTAAAAGGTTGGGAACGGAAGCGATAAGGAGAGAAGGAGAGAAGGAGTAGAGACGCGTGGCAAAGAAAATAAATCACGTCGTACTCATTATTCTGATCTTTGTCCAATTATGCTCCGTGTGAGATGAGCAGTACGAAAGGAGGGTTCATTGTGCAGTTGACAAGATTCATAATCAGCTCCATGCAAGTCTATATTACGAACAACGGCGGTTGTTTGTGTGGAGCTTCAAGGAAGTAACCGTCAAAAGTTAATGCGAAAATGCATAGTAATGTTCGTCATATAGACTTTGCTACCTTAAAAAAAGCTATTACAATTTTAAGGAGTAGAGCGAATATGAAATATATCAATGCGGATGTTGTTCTTCCCGAACATCTACTTAAGGAATTACAGAAATACGTACCTGGCGGCATGTTATATGTCCCGAAACCGGAAGGATTGCGCAAGAAATGGGGCGAAAAATCTGGGAGCAGAGTGTATCTTCATCGAAGAAACGAAGAGATTCGTCAAAAATTCTCGGTAGGTACAACGATTGATCAGCTGTCAGACCAATTCTATCTATCCTATGATAGCATTAAGAAAATTGTATACTCAAAAAAGTAGTTCCATAGAAGTCACATTGGATGTCATGCTAATGTGGCTTTTTTGTGCATAAAACAATTCAGAAGTGTTTCTTGCCTATGTTCTCGTCATGACCCTATTTATACTGTGAGATATACCAAAGAATTTGGAAATCACTGCAAGTAGGGGAGACGTTATGAAAGATTTTTTTCAAATAGATACAGATGAGCATCGCATGTCATTATTCGCACGAGCAAGGAAAGTCGCTCTATTCGCGTTACAGCAGTATGACTTGGCTTGGGAACGCATTCAATTCATTCAACTATCCGATACGATTACGTATAAAATAGAAACCTCAGCAGCAGAAAAGTATTTACTTCGCATTCATTCGGATCGATGGAGTAAAGACGAAATCCGCTCTGAGCTTATGCTGCTGCAAGCCTTGAGGCAAGGCGCTGGTCTTACGGTACCAGAGGGGTTGGCAAGCCGGGATGGATCTTGTGTACTCGAAGTAGATACCGAAGAGGGATATCGACGCCCTTATGTCACGATAATGCGTTGGGTGGAGGGGGATTCGATGCAAGGTGAGATGACAGACAGTGACGCATATAGCATGGGGGTTATGGCGGGAAAATTGCATGATGCTGCGGCACAATTCGCTCCTCCGAGTCACTTTGTTAGACCTTCATGGGGTGCAGAGAGTTTCCGAGAGGAACTTGGTCGATTAGAAAAATATTATGCTCGATTTCTATCGGAAGCTGCTTGGGGAGCATACCAGGCCGCTGCGAATCAAATTCTAGCCTCCCTCGTGCGCATGCCTAAGAATAGAGATAACTATGGTCTTATTCATGCAGATCTGCATACAGGTAATATCGTGTTTCATGAGGGTAAGCCCTATCCGATTGATTTTGGTCGATGCGGTTACGGATATTATCTCTATGATATTGCCAGCACGATACTAGGGTTATATCCGCAGCATCGAGAAGTGTTCTTGCAAGGGTATGAGCAGGTTAGAAGATTGACGGAGGAAGATCTTGAGCTTCTGGAATGTTTTTTTGTGATGGTGATGATCGGGAATTATTCGCATCATGCTGCTAATCCAACAGAAATAAGCGGCTTAATCGCCGAACAACCCTATGCGCAAGCGATTATCCGAGATTTTTTGAAAGTAGACCCTTTTTTATTCCAAGTCATCAAGCCGGTGGAGATAGAGAGGGTACCCACGAATATGTCTTAAATAATGGGATAAGAGGAGAATCAAGATGAATATCGTGATTAGACCTATGGTTGTACCTAATGATTATGATGATGTTGTGAAACTGTTCAATGTGGTATCTTCGGAGCTGCTCACCGTACAGGAATTGGCGGATGAGGATGCGCTGATCCCTGTTGTCGGGTCGCTAAGTCGTGATGAGGACGGGCGGTTAACAGGTCATGACCGTCCGCGTTGGATCGCGGAGGACAGTGAGGGGAGAACCCTTGGATATGCACATGCTTGGCGAGCACCGTGGTCATCGCCAGGCGTGTTATATGAGCAAGTGATCGTAGATCCAAGCGAACGAAATAAAGGGGTAGGAACAGCGCTCTACGACGTGCTTGTGACTTATTCTTCGAAGGTGCAAGCAAGCCGAGTTGTGTTCGATATTCGAGATGATGATCCGGCATCTTTGCAATTTGCAACCCGTCGCGGCTATAAACAAGAGCGGCATTTGTTCGAATCACGGATGGAGATCGATGATCGTAGAGGCATGGAGTCAGCAGAACAAATCCCCTTCCATGACAGTACCTTTCAAATCGTAACCTTGGCCGATATGCCTGGAGAGGAATTTGAGCAGCGGTTATACGATTTGTACCACGCAACGCATGAAGATATCCCTGGTTTTGAGGGAGAGTACATGTGGTATAGCGAGTGGCGCAAGCGGACGATCGATAAGGATGATTTTGACAGATCCTTGGTGATAGTAGCCCTTGATGGAGTTCGTCCAATTGGAGTGGTACAACTGACTGCCCATCCGGAATCACAGAGCCTTTACAACAGCTTCACCGGTGTGGATGCGGCATATCGTGGTCAAGGCATCGCAAGAGCCATGAAAGTGCAATCCATTCTCGTAGCCTATCAACGCGGATACCGCTATATTCGTACGAACAACGATTCACTCAACCTACCTATGCTGAAGATCAATCAAAGCCTTGGATACAAGCCCGTTCCTGGATATTATGCGATGACCCGAAGTTTGAACTAAATGTTTCGCTGCGTGTAGGACAATTCGGCAGGTCAAATATACAATCTAGGTGGTAATGCGGATCAAAATCAACTCCGTCCATATAGGGACGGGGTTTTTTGGGCCAGACTAACTTCAACCATGGTATTCTTCCTTTATAATTTGAACTTTACATCATATGTTAATGAGCGAAAAGAAATCCAAACTATATGAAAACGGAGGGTAATCATGAACATCTACATCGTAAGGCACTGTAAGGCAGAAGGACAATCACCAGATGCAAATCTTACCGATGAAGGTTACATACAAGCCGAGAGACTTGCAGAATTTCTGCATCATAAAAATATTGAAAGCATCATTTCCAGCCCTTATGTCAGGGCAGTTCAATCCATTTTTCCATCCTAACTGGTATGAAATGCTTCGAAATACTTTTATTGACCTTGAATTGTGTTATGAAGGCGGGGAATCAAGTAATGCCGCGATCAAGCGTGCTTTATCTGTCATCACGGATGTAAGAAAAAATGGGGATAACAATGTAGTCATTGCTACCCATGGAAACTTAATGTCCTTATTGCTTATGCAATTTGATAATAAACAATTTGGTTTTGAGGAATGGGATGCATTATCCAATCCTGATGTTTACCATTTATATTTTGATGGTACATCACCAACCATACGGAGAATATGGATGGGTTGATCTAATTGCGAAGAGGCACCGAAGGGTCCTGAAGGTGTGTCTCGGCAGGTATTCCGAAAGAAGATTACAGAATAAAATTTTTTACCACAATAGAATTTATAAAAGTTTCGACGTATCGAAACTAAAAAATTCTATTTGGCGATAAAAACTACCTCTAAACGCGGTCGCTCACCTTCGGATGGACCACGATAGAGGTTTTTCTCATATGTCTAATCAAAACGATAATATTCCATTTATAGGTTATACATGATAAACTCTCCATAATCAAATGAAGGTTAGGAGGGGAGCTTGTTGGATATTGCTGATATTTCTCAGCGTTTCAAACAATTTTCACAGCGGGAATGCGAGGGTTCGAGTCCTTTGTATGCGTTATTGGCAAATCGGATCGCAGAAGACAATGAGATCCTTCAATTAGCTGCGTGCTCAAGGGCTAATCAACCGATTCCCAACTTGTTCTTGGCTGCTGTGCATTATTTGCTGCTCGATGGTGCTCAACATGGTGTAAGTCAGTATTACGACAGCATCGTACGAGACCCTCAACCAATAGATCCAGAAACCTACCTTTATCTTCGTGATTTTTGTCTGCAGCATAAAAAAGAAATGATAGAGCTTCTTGAGAATAAACGCGTTCAAACCAATGAAGTCAGACGTTGTGCGTATCTGTATCCAAGCTTCTGTCACATCTATGGTAAAACCCACAAGCCGCTATCCCTTATCGAAATTGGAACGAGCGCAGGTCTACAATTGAATTGGGATAACTATCGGTATTCTTATAATCATACGGAGTGTACATTTGGAGACGATCTATCGAAGGTTCATATTACATCAGAACTGCGAGGAGCGGGGCTGCCTACTTTGCTAAAGAACAGTCCACCCGTCGTTTACAAGATGGGACTGGATCTTCATCGGAATGATTTGTCCAATCCTGATCATTATTTGTGGATGAAGGCATTGATTTGGCCGGAGCATCGCGAGAGAGCGGCACTTTTTGATCAAGCTGCGGCATCCATGAACTCGTATCCTTTGCAGATTACTGAAGGGGATGGGATTGCATTGCTTCCGGATATCCTAAAATCTATCCCTGAAGGGACAACGGTTTGTATTTTTCATACCCATGTTGCGAATCAGATCCCCTATGCAGATAAAATGAAATTACTTGCGTATATCCAGCAGCTCGGTCTACAGAGAGATGTTTTTCATCTATACAATAATATGTGGGATTTGGATCTTCATTTAGATTATTTCCTGAATGGCGAAGCATTCCATGAAACCTTGGCTGCGGTAGATGGTCATGCGAGATGGTTCGAATGGAAGGGAAAGGGGTGTATTGACCATCATCAAACTGTATAAACATAACTTTTCCTATTTTATTGCAATGAGTATGGTGATCATCTTATTTGACCTTGCGATTCTCCAATCCATTCTATATAGAGAGCATGAGCAAATCTTGACGCTCGGTATCACACTAGATTTTGTTGTCGTATTGCCACTATTGCTATACTTCTTTATTTACCGTAGATTGAACAAAAAAATCGTATCTATTCTTCCTTTTGTGCTTGTGGGTTATATCGCTGTGGTGTTGCTTGTCCCTGATCCAGGCCAGAAAACGCTTGAAATCGTGAAATACATGCTGATCCCCATGGAGCTACTGTTTCTTAGTTATGGGATGTATAGAATTTATCAAACCATTAAAAATGATAAGCAGCATCTATCAGAGAACTCCCACCCCATAGAAACACTTCGAAGAAGTCTCGAAGCAACGTTCATTCCATCTAAAATTGCCTCTTTATTTGTTCACGATGTATCTATCTTTTACTACGCTATATTTGCATGGAGGAAAAAACCATATATACGAGACGGTTCCTCGGCCTATAGTTATCATAAAAATTCGAGTTGGCTTATCACTGTCTTGATGGTCTCGAAAATAATGTTGATTGAAGGGATTGGTGCTCATCTTCTTCTGATGCAATGGTCGCATCCCGTGGCATGGATTCTATCAATCGGAAACATCTACATCATGATCTTACTCCTTGCCGATTATCGGGCGATGTGTTTAAATCCTCTCTTAGTTACAGAACATGAGATCAGGATTCAGTATGGACTTCAAATGTCGTTGTATCTGGATCGAAGTTATATTGAATCGGTCTCGATGATCAAATATGAGAAATTATCGAAAAGCGAGTGCAAAACATCCGTGATCCCGCTCGTCGTGGAACCCAATGTATGTATTCGTTTGAAAGATCATGTTACGGTCATGGGGCTGTTTGGGAAGAGCAAGAGGGTTGATCACATCTACCTCTTTTTGGATAAACCTCATGAATTTCAGATGGAATGCCAAGAGTTGTAGCCGAATCATGCGTAATCGTAAACGAAGAGGGCAACGAATAAATCGTTGTCCTTTTTGTTTGCGATAATTTGCTGCTGCGCTTAATTACAGCAGCAATCCATTCTGGTGCAGAGGGCTAGGGCTTTCCTGCCAGGAAGTTCTATATGCTGAGATTTCTATAGGATTCTAAGAACATGGTTAATCGTACATTTTTTGTGTGAAAGGATAGATGTCCACTATTAAAATGTCTTCCCAGCATATCATTGAGTTATGTGAAAATGAAGGAGGAGGACCGCTTGAAGATTCGTAAAGCGATCATTCCAGCAGCGGGTTACGGGACACGGTTTCTTCCAGCTACCAAAGCGATGCCCAAAGAGATGCTGCCGATAATCGACAAACCCACCATACAATTTATTATCGAAGAAGCTGTTGCTTCCGGAATCGAAGAAATTCTGATCGTCACCAGCAAAGGGAAGATGGTCATCGAAGATCATTTTGACTCGGCACTGGATTTGGAATTCTACTTGGAACAAAAGGGAAACTTTGAGCAACTTCGCAAGGTGAGAGAATTTATAGGGATTGCGGACATTCATTATATTCGCCAATCCGAGCGCAAAGGACTTGGGCATGCCATCTGGGTTGGACGGAAGTTTATCGGAGAGGAACCTTTCGCCGTGCTGCTTGGAGATACGTTCTTTGAAGCGGATCCGCCGGCCTTGAAGCAGCTCATTGCAGGCTTCGATAGGTTTCAAACCTCAATTCTAGGAGTTCAAACGGTTGAAGCGGATGCGGTGTCTAGCTACGGTATTGTTGATGCTAAGCCTTTGAACGAAAAGTTCTCTTATGTGGATCGGTTAGTCGAGAAACCCACCGTCGAAGAATCGCCTTCACGTCTTGCGATGTTAGGCCGCTATATTTTGACACCCTCCATCTTCGATATTCTAGAGCATCAGCCACCGGGCGTAGGTGGGGAAATCCAACTGACGGACGCTTTGAACCAGTTGCTAACAAAGCAAGCGGTGTTCACTTGTGAAGTAAACGGACGTTGGCATGATGTGGGTGATCCATTGGGCTATGTCAAAGCGATCCTGGCAATGACGGGATTACGCGAGGATCTGAAACGGCGTCTTCGTGATGAAATGATAAAGCTTCTGGGAGAGAATAAGGAGCCATTGTGAGACACGGAAATCGGTAACATTATTTGATGGAGAGGGGATTTATCGAATGATTGAGTTGGCTTTGGCTTTTAATGATATAGATGGAAGCTATGCTGCGCATGCGGCAGTCGTTCTTTCGTCAGTCTTCCGCAACACGAAATCCCAAATGAATATTCATATTTTGCATGATGAAACATTAAGCGAAGAAAATAAGCAAAAACTCGTAAAATTAACAACAAACTATAAGCACGACATTCATTTTTATCCGATTACATTTTCTGCTGATTTCTTGGAGGCTTCGGCAGGTGTTAGCGCGATTGGCAAGTGGACGATGGCTAGTATGTACCGTTTGCTGCTGCCTACATTAATACCGGCAAGTAAAGTGATTTATCTAGATTGCGATGTATTAGTTAACATGGACATTAAGGAGCTGTGGGAAACCGATTTGGGCAGCTATTATTTAGCCGCAGTTCAGGACCAGGGCGTTCAAGGCGTAGCGGATATGGTTATTGCTTGTGGACTGAATCCAGAGAATTATTTTAATTCTGGGGTTATTTTGTTTGGATTAGACAATATCCGCCAAAAAATGAATTGGCACGAAGATATGCTGAACTTTTTGCGGAACTTTCCCATGACAGCCATGCCAGATCAGGATGTATTGAACAGTGGTTTCGGCGGGAATTATCTTCCATTGGATGAACGCTATAATTTCACTAACTCCTCAGGTAATGATCATGACCTTAATCATAAAATTATCCATTTTGCAGGCGAAGTGAAAGGTTGGGATGCTCATTCTCCTGGCTATCATCTGTATCAGGAATACTTCAATCTAACGCCGTGGATGAATCATACGATCGGGCATTCGGTCAAGGATAAGGTTAAACGGAAGATTACAAAGAGCAAGAGTAAAGGCAAGACCGTGGGTTCGAGGTTTCTTGGCTTGAAAGGAAGAAGAGTACGGAAATCAACTTTAGGTAAATTGCGATTGGCAAGAAGAAGCAAGATAATAAAAACGAAGAAACGGACAAAGATGATTTGGACCCCGTTGAATAAGATCACGCCTGTTAAACGGAGAAAGACTAGAAAGCTGATTGTGCCTAGAACGAGGAGAAAAGTTCTGCAGCGGTAACAAAGTGGCTGGAATGGAATTCATTTAATTTCATAAGCGAAAAGCCATCTCAGGTAATTGGAATGGCTTTTCTTGGTGTTGCGCTGTTTATTTGTTGTTGCGCTTGATCACGGCAGCAATCCTATCTTTGCACCATTTCTAGGTCCTGTTTCTCCCATTATCAGCGTATTGTCATCAAGTAATGTGACTATGGGAGAGGGAATATGAAACCGCTGTCGAAAGGATATAACAGATCTTAACGATGGGGGAGAAGACCGATGACTGTGAACAGCACATTAGAAATCGTGGATATACAGACAGGGGAGCGTACCGCGTTAATAACGTTCGATTACCTGATTGAAGCGCCGAATTGGACAAGCGATGGCAAGCGTCTTATTTATAATAGCCAAGGTCGCCTGTATTCGTTTGATATTGCAACAAGCGAGAGTACAGTAATCGATTCGAATTATGCGACGCAATGTAATAATGATCATGTCCTATCCCCTGATAACTCCCAGATTGCCATTAGTCATCATACGAAAGAAGATGGCAAGTCTCGTATTTATATTCTGCCGCTAGAGGGCGGTGAGCCGGTTCTTGTTACGCCGAAGGCTCCTAGCTATTTGCATGGTTGGTCACCGAATGGTGCCGAATTGGCTTATTGTGCAGAGCGGAAGGGTCAGTATGATATTTATACGATTCCGGTAGGTGGCGGCGCAGAGGTACAGTTGACAGATACTCCGGGACTGGATGATGGGCCTGAATATTCGCCAGACGGACAGTACATTTGGTTCAACTCGGTTCGTACAGGATTGATGCAGGTGTGGAGAATGCGGGCCGATGGCAGCGAGCAGACGCAGATGACTTTTGATGAGAGCAATAACTGGTTCCCGCATGTTTCTCCAGATGGCGAGGCGGTCGCATACCTTAGTTATCGCAAAGGGGATGTTGCGCCTGGCGACCATCCTGCGAATAAGAACGTTGAAATTCGATGGATGGCAAGCACAGGGGGCGAATACCGTACACTGGTGCAGCTTTTTGGAGGACAAGGTACGATTAACGTGAATTCATGGTCGCCTGACAGCAAGCAGTTGGCATTTGTAAGTTATCAGGTGAAGGAGTAGGAGGAGAAATCAGATGAACATCGGGGAACGCATGGGAGAAGGGAAGACGGCCGTTGTTTTTGAATGGGGACGTCATGAAGTAATTAAGGTTTTCCATGATCGCAATGCCGCTGCAGATGTGGCTAGAAGCGCCATGATCTTAAAATCTACTGCCGTACCTCCACAAGCACCGACGTGGGTCCATCATCGTCCGTACCGTGATGCGTTTCTGCGAACCTATCTCCAAGCATATATGAAGGATTGTATGCTAACGAATGAGGAAATCGATCGATGGATCATTCCATCCTTAACGGTCCGTATGGAAGAATTAATAGGACATGAACAACGAGAGATACTCGATCTATTACGAGAGCATCTGCGAGAAGTAGGATAGAGAACAGTCATGATTTAAGGGGGAGCTTATGCGACAAGGAACCGTGATATTTCTGAACGGAACATCGAGTGCAGGAAAGACAAGCATTTCTCAGGCCTTATTGCAGACATGTGAAGAGGATTTCATGTATGTATCCGTAGATCATGCGATTGCCGGCGTGAATGAGATGTTGCTGCGTATGTATGGGGAGCATGTGTCTGTCGACGAAATCAGAAGCATCGAGAACGATGAAACGATTGAACCCCCAGTGATATCTTTGTTCCATCACACGATCAAGGCCTTCTCGATGTTAGGTAAGAACGTGATTGTAGATCATGTACTGGTGGAGTCGGGATGGGCGGCGGAATGTGCTCAATTGCTTCACGAGACGCCGGCATTTCTCATAGGCGTGCGGTGTCCGTTAGATGAGATGGAGCGAAGAGAACGTGATCGGGGGGACCGACCTGTCGGCCTTGCGAGAGCGCAGTGGGATATCGTACATCAACACCGTACGTATGATCTTGAAGTGAATACGCATACCAACTCGATTCATGCGTGTGCTAAGCTTATCACGGAATATGTGCGTCAACATCAACCGGTAGCTTTTAAAGAACTTTACGCAGCAGCTTTAGCCCACAAAAAAATTCTTTGAAAAACAACGTTTTTCCAAAGAATTTCGTATGCCGATTTTTATCTAGACCTTATTCAACATCATAACAAATCGTTCAGAAACAGTCTATACTTTAGGCTGTTTTTTCCGTATATTAGGGTTTGCCGGCCGGCTAAAACCTTTGAGATGGAGTGGTGACGATGAAGGAATATCAGGAGCATATCGATCCAATTGATTTGCAGACATACGCAAAACATACATTTGGTGCCAATTACGTCATTCACCGGGTGAGCAGAATGCATGGCGGTGCGCAAAAGGTCGTATACAAAGTCGAGTTCACAAATCATTTCATTTGTGTTCTCTATGTATGGGACCTCACGATGAGTTATTTTCAGGAAGAGACAGAGGATACGGAAGAAGAGGAACGTTCCTACGGGAGTACGCTGTTTGTACAAAATAATTCGTTCATGCTTGAGCAGGGAATTCGAACACCTGCCCTATACTTTCTAAATAAAGAACAAGATCGTTATCCCTTCGATTTTGCATTTGTAGAATACATTGATGGAAAGAAGGCCGAAGCGTATTTTGGCGCGGATTCGATTCAGCGTGATACCGTGCTCTACCGGCTGTCGGAGATGCTCTACAAGATGCATGATATCACACGTACGACGTATGGAAAATGGGAGGGCGATTCGACGAAAGAGGTGACGCCATGCCATCGCCATGAATTGAATAATGCCTTTACACAGTTATCTTATGTATCCCAGTACATGGACGACATCTCAACGCATCAAGGCAGTCTGATAGATTGGTTATATGAATTGGAGTCCAACATTCAACCGCGTGATCGGTATGGTTATATTCATGGGGAACTTGGGCCGGATCATATCATGGTGGGTGAAAATCTTGAGCCGTACTTGATCGATATCGAGGGAGCCATGTTCTATGATATTGAGCACGAGCATAGCTTTCTAGAGTTTCGCTTTGGGGATTTTTATCGCTATTTGAAACGAGAGGATCTCGATCCGAATCGAATGCAGTTCTATCGATTACATCATCACATTTCTTGTGCTTCCGGAGGACTTAAGCTGTTGCATCGCGGTTATCCGAATCAGGGGCTCGCGCGTGATATTGCTGAATATAATAGCCAGCGTGTCATGCAGTTGCTTCGCGAACGAGCCTATTGATATGAATGAAGGCACCCGAATTCGGGTGCCTTCGCCATGTATCCATTAACCTGTGAACTCTTGAACCCATGCGCCATTGTAGTAACCAATACCGATCTTGGTATAGTTGTTATTTAAAATATTGGCCCGATGCCCCTCGCTGTTCATCCAGTCGTTCATAACTTGCTCGGCGGTGGTCTGACCTTTCGCGATGTTTTCGCCTGCGTAACTGTACGTGATTTGGAACTTCTGCATCATATCGAATGGGGAACCATAGGTTGGAGAATTATGATCGAAATAATTGTTATTAATCATATCTTGGGCTTTAACGAGTGCCATATGGGATAGACTGTCATCCATGCTTAACGTTTTTAAGCCGGCGTTCTGACGTTGTTTATTCACTAAATCCAATACTTGTTGGTTGAACCCTTGCGTGTCTTTGGCAGGTTGCCCTGTATGCTGTGCGGGTGGAGACGGCTGTTGTGTCGGTTGTTTTGTCGGTTGTTGAACAGGCTGTTGTGTTGGTTGTTGTACGGGCTGTTGATTTGGAGCTCCGATAGGTCCTTGGCTTGGAACACGGATGTCAAGGAGACCGTCGGGTAAGGTATACGATGGTGCTTGTCTCGTCTTGATGGTTGATTTGTTTTTCTTCGTGGTACGGGTGGATGAAGCATGCGTTGAAGATGTTGTATGCACGGTAGATTTACCATGCGTTACAATACGTGTTGGCTGGGGAGTTGATTGTTTCTTGTACGTTTGGTTGTTACTCATACAACCAGTTATGAGCAACATTGCTGCAAATGCCAGATACTTCTTCATGGATGTGCCACCTCGATGTATGAAATTTAGTTCGTGCTTATGTTTTCCCATGGATGTATTCGTTATCCTGTATTGTTCTGGATAATATGCGCCGGATGATATCCGCAAAAAAATATCTCGTGCCGTCACAGATTCGGACATGTGCGTTCGTTATGACTGGGATCACAAGCCGGAAGTCAGCAATCTCATCGAAATCTATAGTGTATTCTCGGGCGATTCCGTGGATATCATAGAAAGAAGGTATGAGGGACACGGCTATGGTTCTTTTAAGAAAGATCTTGCGGAAGTCATTATTCAGAAGCTGGTTCCCATACAAGCGAACTATAAAGAAATCATTCATTCACAGGAATTGGATGACATCCTGAAAAAAGGCGCTATACGAGCCGCGGAGGTCGCGAATGAAACATTAATTCGAGCGAAGCGAGCCATGGGGTTTGTAACATTTTAAATGGTGATCTATCCGCTTGACTTCCACGATTTGGTTGCGTATAATCTCCAATAACTTCATGTAATATGAAAAGCAATGAAGAGAAAGAGTACCTTGGTGATGACTTTGTACAGAGAGCTCCGGTCGCTGAAAAGGAGTAAAGAATAACCTTGGGAATATGGTCTCAGAGCTGCGCATCGAACCCTTAAGAGGGTGTAGGCTGCGCCGGAACCGTGCACCCGTTACCGTGACGCGTTTATCGCGTCGTACCTGATAAGGTGAATGCCGCAAGGCAGGAATGAATTTGGGTGGTACCACGTGAGCGACAACTCTCGTCCCTTTATGGATGAGGGTTTTTTTGCGTCTAAAAAAAAAGGAGGATGGAGAAGATGGCACATATTTTTATTGGCGGGGCATGGCCTTATGCGAACGGTTCATTACATTTGGGGCGTCTCGCGAGCCTGCTCCCAGGCGACGTTCTAGCTCGATATTATCGGGCAAAGGGAGAAGACGTGTTGTATGTGTCTGGCAGTGATTGCCACGGTACGCCTGTGGCGGTTCAGGCGATTCAGGAGGGCGTTAAGCCAGGAGATATCGCAGATCGGTATCATCAGGAATTCCTAGATTGCTTCAACCAATTGGGATTCTCCTATGATTTGTATACACGTACAGATCAATCTTTTCATCATGAGGTTGTTCAGGACATCTTTACCAAGCTGTTGGATCATGGGTATTTGTATAAGAAGACCCTTCAGCAAACCTACTGTGAAACCGACCAAAGGTTCTTACCCGATCGGTATGTGGAAGGCACTTGTCCCGTATGCGGAAATCGAGCAAGAGGGGATCAATGTGATTATTGTTCGACGTTATTGGATCCAGCAGATTTAACGGATAAGACATGTAAATTGTGTGGGAATCCTCCCGTGGAACGCCCAACGGAGCACTTCTATCTGGAACTATCCCAATTTCAAGCGGAATTAGCGGGTTATGCTGCTGAAGCGCAGGGGTGGAGAGAGAATGCCGTTCAATTGACAAGACGCTACCTGGAAGAAGGTCTTCAAGACCGTGCAGCGACGAGAGACCTGACGTGGGGCGTTGATGTCCCTTTGGCAGGATTTGAGGATAAGAAAATTTATGTGTGGATCGAAGCGGTTAGCGGCTATTTGTCGGCTAGCAAGCAATGGGCAGCAGAAACAGGCGGAGATTGGGAGTCATTTTGGTTGAATACGCATGAAGATATTACAGCGTATTATGTTCATGGGAAAGATAATGTTCCTTTTCATACATTGATATGGCCTGCACTGCTGTTGGGCATTGAGGGCTTGCACTTACCAGATAAGATCTTATCGTGTGAGTACATGACATTAGAGGGCAAGAAATTCTCCACCAGTCGGAATTGGGCGGTATGGGTTCCCGATTTGTTGCGTCGATACCAACCGGATTCCATTCGTTATTTTCTGATTGCAAACGGTCCGGAGAAACGGGATACCGACTTCTCATGGAGAGAGTTCATTCATAGCCATAACGGCGAACTGCTGGGCGCATTCGGGAACTTCGTACACCGTACATTGGTTTTCATAGAAAAATCGTTCTCCGGTTATGTGCCGCAAGGAACTCTGCATGAGGATTGGCGCAAAAACCTAGAGAGTTTGTACACGTTAGCAGGGACCCTCATTGAGAAAGGAAACCTGAAAGAGGCCATTGAACTGATCTTTGCCTCGGTACGTCAGGCTAACAAATATTTTGACGAACGAAAGCCATGGCTGCAAGTGAAGGAGGACCGCGACGCATGCAAGGATACACTGTATACCTGCGTACAAATTATTGCTAATCTTGCACATTTGCTACAGCCATTTATTCCGTTCGCATGCGCCAAGGTAAGAACCTTCCTTTCCCTTGGAGAGCCCGTGTGGCAATGGGTTTCGGTTCCATCAGATCGACAAGTCTTAGGATTAGAGCTGCTGTTCGAACGAATAGACCCCCGTCAGATTGAGGAAGAGACAAGTGCCTTAGAGCAACAGACCACATCGTGATTACTGGATCTATCGAGAAGCAGCCAAAAGCGAACAGCGAATAGCGTGAGGGCTGCTTCTCCGTGTTCCATTTAAACTTCTTCATTCAAATCGACATTTAAGTATTCGCTTAGATAACGCTCGACCTCCGCTTTCACCAGGCTCCAGAGCATAGAAAAGGTATGATGGTAACCACGGCATATATAGAGGACCTCCACACCAATCTTCGTGCGCTTCTCTTCATATACTTTCAGTCCGTGAGCGCGGAGCTGTTTACGGATGCGGACCAAGTCTTCATGGACTTGATTCTGCACGTGGCGTAAATTTCGAACGTAAATCATCGGCATTTTAAGCGGTGCCGTACCGATCGTCTGCATGTCTCGCTCCAATACATCAAGTACGATGGGGAGGATAACATATTGTTTGACGAGTGTGAAATCGACCTCTGTCTGCAGTGGGATGGATTTCATCGTTAACACTTCCCATTATTAGAATACGAATCTCACATTAAGAACATCTGTTCTTATTATACACATAATACCGAACAAATATTCTTATTTCAATAGCAATTTATTGAAAAAGTTAGGATTAGGGTTTGCGACAAGCGGAGAGGTTCGCTATTCTTAAGTAAGAAATGATAAGTAGGGGGAACGTCATGATCGTACATAAAGGAGAAATTCTATTCCGGCAAGGGGACCCTGGAGAGAATTTATATCATATTCGAAGCGGGATTTTCAAAGTAACCCGATTGCATGAGAACGGCAATATTGTTCTGTTCAATATCTTGTATCCCGGCGAGATCGTTCCGCATCATTCGCTGATCACCCCGAAGGAATGTCATGGCACAGCAACTGCGCTTATGATGGGCGAGGTTGAGGTCATTTCTGCTCATACATGGTATCAAGAGCTGGAGGACAATCCGGACAAAGCACTTGCGATTGCCAAGATGCTGCAGGAGAAGCTTCGATTTATGCAGCAGCGTATCGATCATTTGACGATCGGTTCGCCGGGTGAGCGATTGGAATTGTTGAAGCAATGGATGTATAGCTATTCGGGAAATAACGTATTAACGGATTTACTGACGCAAGAGGAAATCGGGCAATTGATCGGAGTTCGACGCGAGACGGTAAACCGACTCCTTCGCCAAGGTTAATAGGATAAAGGGGCTTTCCAAAGGTCTGAAATGACCGGATGGAGAGCCCCTTTTTCTTCGGATCTACTTCATGATCCAATTCGTGACACTAATAATGGCGGCATCAGCGTTCTTGAGATCGGTCTCGCCCATACTCAAAAGCGAGCTCCATTGCTTCACGCGATTTTTCCCATTGGGCGGTTGGTTGTAGTCGTTCGTATCCACGATCAGGGTACGTTTGGCGTAGAAATTCGTCATGAATGTCTTCTCATCTTTACTGCTGCCGGACCGTGAAAGAACACCTTCTAAGCTTCCTGAATCTCCTGTAGCTCCCTGATTAAGAGCCGTATCCACAAAAGATCCGATGGTTAGCGCGGTACTGAAACCGCGCTGTTTAGCTTGCTGTACGCTGTATTTGATATAGACATTGTAAAACGTACGCCACATCGCTTCTCTCCAAGCTGCGTTGTTCTGGAGACCGTTGATTTTGCCGCAGAAAACCTTTGAACTATCTGTTATGTTCAAGATAGATCCCTTCATCGTACCATGGACGCCTATGCGTGCCAGACCGCCCTCAACGCTAGGTTTACTCGCTCCGCTAACCGCATCGTATTCCTTGAATAGGGCAGGACCATCTGGTCCCGTATCGTTCGGTCCCCCTGTAGTCGCGCCGAATATACCGATGGTATATCCGCGGTCATCCGTAATGTCCTCGCAATATCCATAGAATTTAGTCCAATTCAGAGTGTCTTGCTCCGGTTTATTGACGAGCTTCATAATGTTATTCCACTGCTCTCCATCAAGACCCGTATTGGTTTTTAGGAACTGAAGTATAGACGGCGGGAAATTAGCGTCGGGAGAGCTTGCTCCATGAACCTTGGGTTGAAGCGAGGGGGCGGTCCCCCATAACGACGTCAGAACTGCAAAACTAAGCAATGTTAAAACAAATAATTTCGTCTTATTTCTGATGGGTTTAGCATGTGTCATCAATAATTCCCTCCTAAATGAATGTAATGGATACGCATAAAATACAAGCGCTTTAACTTTTGGCCGACAGGTTCCCTCATGTAAAGCTTCATCCTAACTAAATGCATTTCACTCCTTTCAAAAGCCCTTAATTTAAACGCTTTAACTTTTGAGCTATATCTTTTGCTGCCTCTTTATCCTATTTCGTAATCAAATGCATTAGAACTTTGCTTTTCGAGTTTTCGCACGTTGGAGTACAACAGAAAAAAGGTGGAGCAAGTTGTCCTTGCCCACCTTTTTCACTTTTACATGATCACCTGAATCCATGGAGCAAACGTCTAAGCTTCTAAGCTGCCTGCAGGACCAAAAAATTCATAATGAATACGATCAGCTGCGACACCGTTTTGTTTCAATGCCTGAAGAACGGTTTTCATAAATGGTGTTGGGCCGCAGAAGTAGAAGTCAGCCGTACGAGCCGTCTCTTCAGGTAATACGGATTGAAGCCATTGGAGATCAATATAACCTGTGTGGTCACAGGTGTCGCCCGCGAGAGGAGACTCGTAACATACATACGAAGTAACCTGCGGATGCTGTTCGGCTATATCCTTAACATGGTCACGCAGCGCATGGAATCCGCTGTGGATCGCAGCATGTATAAAAGTAACGGGGCGTTCAGGTTGCTTACCCACAAGCGTATTCAACATGCTGATCGTAGGGGTAAGCCCTACACCTCCACTGATTAGTACGACGGGAGCTTGGCTTGGTACGGCTGGATCCAGTGTGAAATCACCCGCGGGAGCACTGATCTCGAGTACATCGCCCTCATGAACTTGATCATGCAAATAGTTCGACACCACACCAGCAGGTTGTGCATCGTTGCCTGCTTCTCTTTTGACGGTGATGCGATAGTAATCCGAGTTCGGGGCATCGGAAAGGCTGTAATGACGAAGATGCGTATTCGTTCTGCCTTTAACCGTTGCACGCACGGTAATATATTGTCCTGGAAGGAATGCAGCGATGGCTTGACCATCCGCAGGCTTTAAATAGAAAGACGAAATGGCACTGCTTTCTTGATCTTTACGGGTAACAACGAATTTACGGAAGCCGTCCCAACCACCCGGTTGAGCCGCCGTTTGGGCATACATGTCCGCTTCTACACCGATGAACGCATCGGCAATGACGCCATAGGCATCAGCCCATGCATTGATAATATCGTCGGTAGCCGCGTCGCCAAGCACATCCTTAATGGCCTTGAGTAGATTCTCACCCACGATAGGATAATGTTCGGGTTTGATGCCGAGCGCACGGTGCTTATGAGCGATTTGTTTGACAACCGGAAGAATGTTCTCTAGCTGATCGATGTTCGCTGCTGCTGCATAGACGGCATTCGCAAGGGCACCAGACTGTTTGCCTTGACGCTGGTTCGCATGATTAAAAATATTTAGCAGTTCAGGATGGCTCGTGAATAACATTTCATAGAATCGTTTGGTTATAGCGGTACCATGGACTTCTAGGACGGGTACCGTAGATTTAATAATTTCAATCGTTGCTTGATTCAACATACAAAGGACCTCTTTTCGTGATATATGTCACATTAATCTGAATCTCAGTATAGTCCCCTGTATGGATCATGAATGTGATTTCGCGCACAATAAAATGCAAGGTAATGTGAACAAAGTCACACTGGTTGAATTGTGAGAAAACCTCTATCGAGGCCTTTCAAAGATGAGCGACCGCGTTTAAAGGTAGGTTTTATCGCCAATAAGAAAGTTGTTTTCGTATGCCGAAAACTTATCTTTCTTATGTGGTGAGAAAATTTGAACTTTAGCCAATGTTGAATTTGTGGTATACTTAGTTCAGAAAAAGTTCAAAATTCAAAACAGAAAGGATCAGGATACCATGTGTCCCCGAAGGACGAATTCCCCAAGGACAGTCTGGAAACGTTATGATCTCTCCTACACTTAGCGTCATAGTTGGATGTTTGCACGTCGACATGTTCGATTAACCAACCAACTATGAGAGAAGCGTGTAATGATGCGAAGGATGAAGTCCTCGACGAAGTCCCTCATCGTTGGTTGGAAAGCTAAACCCAAACCAATGATGTTAAGAGGGAACGACAATGAGGAGAAAAGAAGAACGGATTCAACAGTTGTTACAAGTCACTATGATGTTAGTCGGTACGTTTTTAATGGCATTTTGTTATTATCACATTAATTTTCAGAACAATTTAGCCGAAGGCGGTTTTGTTGGTCTCGCGTTACTTGGAAAGTACGCCTTTGACTGGTCACCGTCGATTACGATGATTGCACTCGATATTCCGATTCTAGTCATCGCAATGTTTGTGAAAGGGCGCAAGTTTTTACTGAATACCGTGATTGCAGCGATATCCCTTTCCGTGTTTTATGACATTTTCGAGCAGTTTTCACCGTTAGTGATTAACCTGAAAGATCATATGCTTGTAGCTGCGATATTAGCGGGTGTGATTACCGGCTTTGGTGCGGGTATTGTCATTCGTTTTGGCGGAGCAACAGGCGGAGATGACATTTTGGCCTTATTCTTAAGTAAATGGTCAGGTTGGACGGTAGGAACCATGTTTTTTGTATTGGACGTGTTCGTCCTCTTATTATCACTCGTTTATTTACCTCTTGCAGAGACACTGTACACGGTTCTTGCGGTAAGTATTGCAGGCAAGATGATTACATGGACGGTCGGATACGGTATTGCTAAGCAGACGCACGTATCTACAGCTGCACGGAATTGACGTATACATGACAACCACCCGAGGATCTCTTTATGAGATGCTGCGAGGTGGTTTTTTTATTGCCTATCAGGCCGCATATGGGGGATGAAGCCAAAAGAAACGTTAGCCATCACAGTTGCTATAAATCATATCGATAGGTATTTATGTAGGGCCCTCAACATGTTATCGTTAAAGAAAAATTATATAGTGAGGTTATTCCATGATACACGTAGTGGGAGCAATCGACGGACAGACCCGGTGTAGACATTATCACCAAGATCGAGATGTCATTGCGATCAAATTCAAATGTTGCAACAAGTACTATGGATGCTATTATTGCCACGAGGAAGCTGCAGGCCATGATGCTATGGTGTGGCCGACCGACGAATGGCATACCCATGCGATTCTGTGTGGAGGATGCGGCGCGGAACTAACGATAGAAGAATATCTACATTGTGACTATAACTGTCCATCCTGCGGGATATCGTTCAATCCGGGGTGCAGCAATCACAATCATCTTTATTTTGCATCATATCCAGGGGAAAGGAAGCTCATCATGCCAAAATATCAGTTTCATGCGATGAATGAGGAAGCAGCAGCTGCGATTTCTACATGGATCTATCCCACGCCATACACCATGTACAGTATGGACGACAGCGAGGACACTTTAGAAGAACTGATGAACGGGGAGTACTTTTATGCCGAGACCGCGGATAATCCTTGTATTGGTTTTGTCTGTATGGGAGGGTCAGCGCGTGTTCCTGGGGGGTATGTGAGCGGGATTTACGATAACGAAGCTTACATAGATATTGGGCTTGGGTTAGAGCCGACCCGGACAGGTCAAGGGAATGGAACCGAATTTGTGACAGAAAGCCTCGAATTCATTCGGCGTACATACGGCCATACGAACTTTCGATTGGTTGTTGCGTCATGGAATGAACGAGCGATGAAGGTGTATCAGCAAGTCGGTTTTATCAAGGGTAAGGAATTTGCGAGCAGCGTTCGAGGGCAAGAAATAAATTTCACTGTCATGCATTATTCGTCTTCATTTCTGATATAATCTGTCGGGTGAAGAATAACTTCTGAGGGGATGTAGCCGTGAAAGGACAACAGCGTATACTATTTACCGGCGGCGGATCGGCAGGGCATGTGACGGTGAATTTAGCACTCATTCCTAAGCTGAAGAAGCTGGGTTGGGATATTACATATATGGGCTCGCAAAAAGGGATTGAGGCGCAATTGATTCGTAACGTGCCTGACGTGAAATACTTCGGAATTTCGACAGGGAAGTTACGCAGGTACGTGGATCTGGAGAATATCAAAGATCCTTTTCGGGTGGTCAAAGGGGTGTTCCAGGCTTACCGCAACATTCGCACGATTCGACCTGACATCGTCTTTTCCAAAGGCGGGTTCGTATCGGTTCCGGTCGTATTAGGCGCGTGGATGAATCGAGTGCCGGTCATCATTCATGAATCGGATCTCACGCCGGGGCTGGCCAATCGAATTGCCATTCGGTTTGCAACCCGAATTTGTCTCACGTTTTCGGAGACTGCGCAATACATTGGCGGGGATAAAGCGGTACATGCCGGAGCGATTATTCGTGAAGAGATCCAGCAGGGTGATGCGCGACGCGGAAGGGTTTTGTGCCAATTTAAGCAGGGTATTCCTGTGATCATGGTGATGGGCGGGAGTCTAGGCGCACGAAAAGTTAATGAAGCGATTCGAAGCAACTTAGCCGAACTGACGAAGTCGTATCAAATCATACATATTTGCGGTAAGGATCAAGTGGATCATTCCATTCGTCATCCTCGATATGTTCAGTTCGAATACGTACAAGAGGAGCTGGCTGATCTGCTGGCGATGACAGATTTGGTCGTGTCCAGAGCAGGCTCGAACTCCATCTTTGAATTTCTAGCGCTAGGTAAGCCGATGCTGTTGATTCCATTGTCGCGGCAAGCAAGCCGTGGGGATCAGATCTTGAACGCAGAATCTTTTCGCAAATCAGGGTATTGTGAAGTGCTTCTGGAAGAAGAGTTGAATGATCAATCCTTCCTCCAAGCGTTGCGTACCTTAGCCGCCCGTAGACTCGAGATACAATCTAACATGAGCCAAGTTGCGAAAGATCAAGCGATTGAGACGGTTGTCGCATTAATACAGAACATTTCAAAATCATAAACAGGGATGCATCGCGCGCTAGGAAAAAACGTGGTGCATCTTTTTTATGTTCAAATACCATACATCCATCCATAAAAATCTATAAAAATTGAAATAATTATACTATGATAAAGATACAACTACCATCCTTCAAGTGAAAAGACAGCAGATCTGGCGTTATAGGAGGGAGTATATATGAGGAATCATAATGATGAGAAGGCCGCCCTCGAAGCAGCGGCGATCGGCATATTTCTGAATATTTATAACCTGAACCATCCTCAACCGCTATCGATCTGGAAACGTCAAGAGCGCCCGGATTATGTCTTAACGGATGGCCGCCATCATCGGATTGGGGTGGAAGTAACGCATTTGTTCTACGATCACCTGGAAGCAAGGAGAGTCTTAGGCAGACTGAACCCGAATAACCACGGGGAAGAAAGCTTCGAGGAATTTGCTCAAGTATTGAATGACCTGCTCCAACAAAAAGAGAAAAAGTTCAAAAAATATAATCAGAGTTACCCCGTTTCCCTTCTGGTACGGAATGTCTCACCCTTATTTGGGATGTCAGATGTTCTGAAGCACAAAGATTTATACTACAAACCGTCGGGGATGATGAATGTTTGGTTCCTCTCAAAAGACGGCATTGATGAATGGTTATTGAAGGATTTATTTGATTTGTGAATGGAGAGAAATGGAATATGAAAATTTTTCAGTTTGATCGCGATGTGGCTAGGGAAGTTACTGCATATCAAAGTCATAATATTGCATTCACAAAAGTGGCTCAAGCCGACGATGGAATCCATATGGGGTGTATGTTCATTGGTAAACAGGGCGTGATTGGCGGTCATGAGGCGCCTGTGGATCAATTGATGCTGGTCGTACAAGGGGAAGGGATGGTAATTGGAGCAGGAAATCAGGAAACCAAAGTCTACTCCGGGTTTGCAGTATTCTGGGAACGCGGGGAGTGGCATGAGACGAAAAGTGAAGCAGGTATGACGGTGATCATCATAGAAGGAGAAGCGTTCAAACATTATTTAAAAGAATTGATCTAAACATAATATATTCTTCGAGGTCACGTTTCGTGGCCTTTTTTTGCATATAGTCGCTAGCGTTTTTTTGGTTTATATTACCTGTATAGCCTGTTCTAGATCGCATAACTTTTTAACAAACATTTGCTTCTGGATGTCGAATTGCTTCATTCTTATTCGTTGTCTGTATATACTACATTTCCTAAAGGAGAGGTTTCAAAATGAGATTTATGATGGTCGTCAAAGCAACCCAAGATTCAGAAGCAGGCGTAATGCCGAGCCAAGAGCTTATTGAGGCGATGCAGCGGTACAATGAAGAGTTGGTCAAGGCGGGGGTGCTGCTCGCGGCAGACGGGTTACACGCAAGCTCAAACGGGATTCGAATTTCCTATCCCGAGCCCAAAGGGAAGCCGAAGATTGTCGATGGACCTTTTACGGAGTCAAAAGAAATTATCGCGGGCTATACACTCATTGAGGTGAAGTCAAGGGAAGAAGCCATCGAATGGGCACTGCGCATGCCGGATCCTCATGGGTTCGGCGAAGGGCAAATCGAGCTGCGGCAGGTATTCGAAGCACCGGATTTGATGCAGGATCCGGAGACGTTGGTGAAGGAAGCGATGCTGCGCGAAGAAATGAAGAGGCTTAATCAATCGTGATGGCGAACGAAACGCATCGTACGATCGACGCCATTTGGCGAATAGAGTCTCCGAAGCTGATCGCCGGCTTGACCCGAATGGTTCGGGATGTCGGCCTCGCCGAAGACTTAGCGCAGGATGCGCTGATCATAGCGTTGGAACGATGGCCGGAAACCGGCATTCCCGATAAGCCAGGGGCATGGCTTATGACAACGGCAAAACGCCGTGCGATCGATTTTCTGCGCAGAAATAAGCTGCAGGTTCAAAAATATGAAGAATATAGTCGCAGCAGCCCATTGTTTACCGAATTGGATGTGAATGCGGCTATGGACGGGGAGATTGGTGACGATCTCCTGCGTTTGATTTTCATGACTTGCCATCCTGTTTTATCAAAAGATGCACGCGTAGCATTAACATTACGCCTGCTAGGCGGTCTGACGACGGAGGAAATTGCGCATGCTTTCATCACCTCTGAATCAACCATTGCCCAGCGGATTGTCAGAGCGAAGCGGTCGCTGAGTGCGGCGAAGGTGTCGTTTGAAGTTCCGGCAGGTGAAGAATTGAAAGAGCGATTGGCATCTGTGCTCGAAGTGATCTATCTCATGTTCAATGAAGGCTACACCGCATCCTCTGGCGGGAATTGGATCCGTCCGCTGCTCTGTCAGGAGGCGCTTCGTCTTGGACGGATTCTCGCAGAAATTGCATCTTCGGAATCGGAAGTTCATGGACTAGTGGCATTGATGGAGATTCAATCGTCCCGCTTCCGTACCCGTGTCAATGATCAAGGAGAGCCGATCCTTCTCATGGATCAGAATCGTGGTTTGTGGGATCAGATGCTCATTCGTCGCGGACTCGCCGCGTTGAAGCGTGCAGAACGTCTAGGACGGCCTTCCGGTCCCTATGTTTTGCAAGCTGAAATCTCAGCCTGCCATGCCGAAGCGAGGACAGCTGCAGAGACCAATTGGATGCGAATAGCCGCGTTGTATGAAGCTCTGTCACGTGTTATGCCTTCACCCATCGTTGAATTGAACCGCGCCGTCGCGCTTGGCATGGTCTTCGGACCTGCTTTTGCGCTTCAACTTGTGGATGTATTGGCTAGTGAACCAACGCTGCATGAATATCATCTTCTGCCGAGTGTTCGCGGCGACTTTCTTATGAAGCTCGGGCGAATGGCTGAGGCTCGGATTGAATTCGAACGAGCTGCCTCGCTTACGACTAATGATCGTGAACGGGAATTATTGCTAAGACGTGCTGAGGAATGTAAGTCTCGCGATACATAAAATTTTTTTGTAATTTCTTAATCGATTTGTCGATTTGGTCATTCTTCATTCGTCGTATACATAAAGGCGATTCAAATCCATAACTAATAAGAGGAGCGATAATATGAATCAAGAAGTCACGGATTTTATTGAAGCATTGAAGGAACCCTGGCAGAAGGCGTTAAGCACAAACCTGCGACAGGTTGTTTATCAGGCCATTCCTGAAGTGCAAGAGCGCATCCAATACAAGAAACCTCATTTTCTGAAAAATGGAAAGTATGCCGCAGTCATATCAACGTCGAAGGACGCGGTAAGTTTTACGATCTTTAATGCAGCGGAGCTAACACTGCCTGAGGGTATATTTGATGGGCCACCGGAGAGAAAGACGATCAAGCTGCGCCAAGGGCAAACGGTTGATGCGGATCAGTTGGCATCGCTTCTGAGTCAGGCCGCCGTGTCATTATAACCTTCGAGACATAATCATGCACACTTAAACCCAGTTCCGCATTTTGTAAGATGCGTGGTGCTGGGTTTTATCATGGCGGATGGTGTCTTGCTTCGGGTGATCCATCCACCCGAGATAAATTGCGCCTTCTGGGATTTTCTGCTATAATTTTCGGAAGATATATGATTGGGGGTGGTGCAGATGGCAATGCAGAATTGCTCATTAGCTAGGAAGTCCTCATGCAAAGCCTAAACTAGGGCGATACTTTGCGTGAGGTGCGATAGAAGAGATTCGATCGCCCAAACTTAACTTTATCGTTTCTAATAGTGGGCTTTGCACCTTATGATCTTTCATAACAAATAAGGGGCTGAAGAGCTATGAATACACCATTTATTAGAAACCATCAATATAACGTCATTAAGAAACAATCGGAATTCCTTCAGAATACACTGCGAACCGTCGCGGATCGGAGCGTCTTGGAGACCGTAAGATATCGTGCTGCAGCGATCATTACTGAAGCATTTCCTTATCTTACAGAGGATCAGCAGCAGATGCTGGAACAAATATCGACCTTCGAGACGGCATATGATTTTCAGAGATATCTTGGCGCATTAGAACCATACCTAGCGTCATATCCGCCGATTACGCTGAAACAGATTCAGAAGCTATTCCCTAAGCATAAAAAGCTAAAAGCGCCTGATCTATCATCCATCGACTTTCGATATGTGACGTATCTGAGCTGGGTAGATATTGCCACGAACAAATTATTTATTGTATATCCGTTCGAAGGACAGTTCATCGGCATCGAGGGAAGAATCACGCCGACCAACAAGAAAGGGTATTGCCTGTTCTGTAATCGGCCTCAAGAGCTTGCATTCTTCTCGGTCAAGACCAAGCCTGCGAACGCTTCACCTGATGATTATTGTGCCGTAGGTCAATACGTATGTATGGAGAACCATGGATGTAATCAGAGCATTACCGATACAGGAGCACTGGAGAAGTTCATTCTCTCCGTTCGCAAATAACGCTATAATTAGAAAACGGCTGCCCTTAAAGGCAGCCGATTTTGTTCTATTTTCCGTTCGAAAGTTGATCAAAAAACAAAATCCTCCCAAGAATCATGCCTGGGAGGCTATCGTCATATCGTATTAAAAGAATGCTCTTCGTCTTGTGTCTAGTAACACAATAACGAGTAGATCAAATAGAACGAGCGGCAATATGAATGGGAAAAACGATACATGAGCTTTTTTGCCCGTATTGACGTAAGATACTTTGAGATATACTTTATTTTTACTAACCTTTACAATTTTACCGCGATAAGTGATACCTTGTTTCGTTTTGATCTGGACATTTTTATTTATATATTTTTTACTTTTTTTATAGTTCCGAATCGAAGACATGAAGGCGCCCCCCTTTCTCTGCAAGGCTGATATCATAGAATATGTTGGAATCTTTGAAAGGGTGTGGGTCGTCTACGAGAATAGGTATATGTAAGGAGGCGTTAGACGATGCAGATCGAAGAGATTTTCGTAGAATTACGACAGCGTGGAATCATTGATCATCGTATAGATGATTGGATACCGCTGAGTGGTGGGACGTTAAGCACGGTCTATGCCCTTCGAGAGAATCAGCAGCCGAAGCTTATAGTGAAGATGAATGATCCGCTTACGGTCAGGTTAGAATCCGAATACTTGAAGTTCTACAAGTCGATCCCGTTATTTGCGCAAATGATCCAGGTTCACGAGAACTATGAATATTTTGTCTATACCTATCAGACGGGAGAGGCGACATATCCCAGGAAGCATAAAAAGGCCATGCTGCATAGGCTGGTAACTCAGCTGATCAATCATACGAAAGAGGATCCAAGTGCTGAGGGGTACGGATACCAAGACAAGCCTTCACCCACATGGCAAGATTTCTTGCTTCTGCGTTATGGTTGGGCGCAAGAGACGTTGGAGCGTGTATTGTCTGCGGAAGATCACAAGTTCGTAGAACAGCTCATTCGGAACACACCGGAAAGTGGCCGAAAATATCTGCTGCACGGGGATTGCGGGGTACATAATTTCATTTTCGAGCAGGAACAGGTTACAGGTGTGATCGATCCAATCCCAACGATAGGAGAACCGCTATATGATCTGATTTATGCGTTCTGTTCCTCACCAGATTCCCTCGAACCGGAGACGATAGAGCATGCGGTAAAGTCAATGGATGGAGGATTGTATCACCTAAGTACATTGTATGCTGACGTGTTGATTGGGCTTTATTTTCGAATGGCTACCTGTATCGTCCATCATCCGCAAGATTTAGAAGAATATTTGCAGGCGTGGAACATTTGGAAAATGAAGGTGGAGAAGGAATGAAGAGGCTTTTCGCGGTAATCGGATTGGCTGGAGGCATATTTATGTTGTGCTCCTATTTCTATATCGTTCAACAATGAACATCTCCCGCAATTATTTCAACCTGCTGCAAAGTGAATAGAATTCGATAACCCCCCCTTATTCCGCTGATTACAGTGCTTAGACGCAATGATATAATGTTGGAAAGGGGATATACATACAGATGGAGCGGGATGAGAAGGTTGGAACAAGAGGAGATATATAGAAATGGGAGAGATTCGTTTATTGGCGGTTGAGTCGTCAAATATCGATTTAAAAGAGCTAATCGATCGGCTGGATGCCGATTTACAGCAAAGATATCCGGTTGAAAATGGGAATTACAACCTGAGGCGATCCGTTTCTATCTCAAACATGGCTATGAAGAAATCGAGCCTTTCGGAGAATATGTCGACGATCCATATAGTATGTGCTATGAGAAGGTGCTTAAGTAAGTCGATGAAAAGCAAAAAAGCCCAGAGGGTCCTTGGGCTTTTGCTTGTAGCAATGCAATCTATATTAATTATTGTTGGGGGGCAAATGTGATGTGTTCTCTTGACTGACCTTAGTATAGTGGTGGAATATTAATAGAACATTATCCGAACCTTAAAATAAGATAAAAAAAGAGGTGTTCGAATGACTTCCATTCGTAATATGGTTGTTGGCGATGAAATTACAGAATTCTATTTGCTAAAGGAAGCGGAAGTAAAACAGACGCGCTCCACAACGCCGAAGGATTATTTTGATATGGTGCTATCGGATCAGAGCGGCGACATTCCCGCAAAATTCTGGGACGTGACGCCGACAGATAAAGAGACGTTTTTCCCGCGACAATTGGTGAAGGTTAAAGGGATTGTGCAGAGTTACAATGAAAGATTGCAATTTAAAGTTGAGAAAATTCGAGTGGCTACGGAGGAAGACGGCGTGCAATTGACGGATTTTATCCGGGCAGCCCCGGTTCCCGCGGAAGAGTTGATCGAGCGAATTCATGAGGTAACGGCAAGTATTAAGGATGAGGATATACGCCGAGTTGTTGCATTCTGTGTAGGGAAATCAGGGGACAAGCTAACTCATTACCCGGCTGCGAAATCGAATCATCATGCGTATTTTGCGGGACTAGCCTATCATATGAATCGGATGCTCGAAATGGGAGAGTTCATCTGTGGGCAACGACCGTATTTGAATCCAGACCTTGTGAAGGCAGGCATTATTCTTCATGATATTGCGAAGCCGGAAGAAATGATTGCAGAGTTAGGCATCGTGTCCGATTATAGTGTATCCGGCAAATTGTTAGGTCATTTAGCATTAGCATACGGTTGGATTACGGAAGCAGCCATTCATTTACAGCTGTCTCTGACGAACGAAAAAGTGATCGCGCTCCAGCATTTGGTATTATCCCATCACAATTTAGGGGAGTGGGGAAGTCCTGTTCAACCACAGCTTCCGGAAGCTGTGGCGCTTCATTACATCGATCAGCTCGATGCGAAGCTGCAAGCCGTCGAAGATGCATTAAATACAACGCCGGAAACGGAAGAATGGACCAAACCGATCCGTGTTATTGAGAACAAACCAATATATCGTCTGAAGGGGTTACAGCCATCATAATAGTAAAGAGCCTCAGGGGAATCCCGAGGCTCTTTGTTATTTGAAAACCCTTCGATTACGGGAGGGTTATCGATTATTCTGGAGCCCTCTTGCGAGAGCTCCATCATGGGAGAGGATGGTTTCTATTTCGACACAGTTGGATGAGTCATAAAAAAACGTTGATATTACGGCTTTTTTATAAAAACATTTCGATACAGTCGGATGGTTTCGGTTGATTGTTGACGTAGTTGGTCAACAACTCGTCAACAACTCATCAATTTTGATTTAGTTCGCCTCTGTACGAGAAGACTTAGAATTATCTTGAAATATTGCATTTAATTTCTCAGCGGCTGAGCGGTCAGCAGATTCGATGACGTGACCATATACATTCATTGTGGTTGTGATCTTGGAGTGTCCTAAGCGGTTGGAAATAATTTTAGCATGTACGCCTTTGTTTATTAATAAAGTCGCAGCAGTATGTCGGAGATCGTGAAAACGGATATATTTTAATTTAGGATTTCGTTTGTGAAATGATCTCCACATTTCTCCAAGTGTTTTAGGATAGATAGGCTTTCCGTTGGGTTGTGAAAATAGAAAGAAGTGATCTCCACCCAGCCAAGGTTCCTCGCTTTTTAATCTTTGTTTTTTTAACTCCGAAATATATGTTCTTAATTCATCGATGATACTCGAAGGGATAACAACCTTTCTTACAGATCCTTTTGTTTTAGGTGATTTAATAACTGCTTCTCTATTTACAAATTTAGGAATGCTCTGTTTTATGTGAATAATCTCATTATCTAAATCGATATGTTTTTCTTCCAATCCTAATAATTCTCCCCGACGCATTCCAGTTGTTAATGCAAGAATTATCAATATCCTAAACTTTGCATTTTCCTTCTCTAATAATTTGAGAAGCAATTCAACTTCCTCTTCACTATAAACTTCCATTTCCTTTGTGGTTTCTTTTGGTTTCGATACACCTTCCATCGGGTTCTTAGGTATAACTTTCCAATTAACTGCTTTGGTGAAGATGCTTTTTAGAACCCTATAATTATAGACTAATGAGGCTTGCCCAAGTGTTCCTCCATCCAATCTAGACCCTTCTTCTGAGAGTTTTTGCATATAATTAACAATATGCATTGTCTTAATCTTATCCAAACTCATATGGCCGAAATAGGGGAGGATATGGCGTTTTACTTGGAAGTTATAATTTTCAATTGTTGTTGCCTCTAAATCTTTCTCGACAAACTTTGTTCTCCATTCCTCTACGAATGCTTTGAAAGACATCTTCTCCAGAGAAATATAATTCCCCGTCTCAACTTCAATTTTGAATTTTATTAGTTCCTCATCCAGATAATTATTTATCTTTTTTTGGGTTTTGAGAAGTGAGTCGTCGATTCTAATAGTTTTCGTCTTCTTGATCCTGCTACCATCTGGATTGTATCCTGCTTCAACTACTAAAAGATAAGAGTTTTTACCGCGTTTCTGATAGCTAGCCATATTAATCGGACCTCCTAATTATTTTGGCCAAAACTTAACTTCCACTACTTTGCCAATTATCTTCACGTCTTTTGCTGGAATTAATTGAGGCTCCATCGAAGGGTTAGAGGGTATTAACATGCATTTATCATCGTAATACTTTACCCTTTTTAATGTGGCAAAATCTCCATTGACTGCTACTACGGCAATGTCGCTTGAAAACACTTCATCTTGTCTCGTAACAATAACTAAATCCCCATCATATATACGATCCCCAATCATGCTGTCGCCTTTGACTCGAAGTGCGAAAGCTTCTTTACCATGCAGTGTTGCAGGGTCGACGAGCGTATATCCTTCACAATACTCTTGCCTATCTATTGGAATTCCAGCGGCAATCTGACCCAATACTGGAACGCGTCTCATATTGTCCGTTGAATAAATAGATGACCTCTCTTTTACATAAGAATTTTTATCATCATTTAGGCTGTATATGAATGATTGAAAATCTTTCGGATCGTTTTCTGACATGTTTTCTAGTAGATCACCTAATATTTGTTTAAGTTCTTCTTCGTTTAGGCTCAATAAAAATTCAGGTGAATTAAAGTATTCTATAGCCTCATCATTATCTGAATTTTCATTCTCTCCTATGACTTCCACTTGAAGCGGGTGCTTAGCTAACAAGTAAGAAAATAATTTTTCTAGTAGAGATGCTTTATTGATGGACTCTTTTATCTTTTCAGGCGCCTTTTCTAAATAACCAGCCATAACGAGTGCCTCAACATCTCCACCTGTAATTTCTGCTAATGCTCTGTTTATTTCTTCTGATGCGGGGTACTTAGGATCTTTCCGTAATTTAGAAATATAAGATCTATCAATCTTGATCCCCTTTAACTCGTGCATCCTCTTTGTTATTTCAGCAAGACTAAGACCACTTTTCTTGATGTATTCATCAACAAGAGCTGGATAATTCATCTTCATTTCTCCTCTACCTATTTAGATCTTACAATCTGTATTTTAACACACTGTTGATTTTTTATTCAACAGTTTTTTGGGTATGTGATCAAAAATTCATTGACTACGACAAAATTCGTTGATAATATTAAATCGTCAACAGAATGTGACTAAAAAATCAACAGTGAATATTGAGTCACATGTAATTTTTTTTAAAAAGATAGGAGGTGATTTCATTATGAAATACCATGAACTTTTGAAACTCGGTATCGAAAAAGCGGACCTTTCCCTTGCTCAAATATGCAGACGAATGGACAAGAAAGGAGTCACCATCGATAGAGCGATTGTATGTAAATTGAAGAACGGAAAAATCCCGCCAGCAAAAGATAATGTTAACAAGGTTCTCGCTCAAATATTAGAGATTGATGAATCTCAACTAAGAATCGCCGCTGCTAAAGAAACAATACCTGAAGACCTTTATAACCTCATTAAAGTTGCAGGATAAAACAGGAGGGATACAAATGACAGTTACTAAAAATTCAAATGACTTCATTAGCGAAATTAAAGAAGTGCTTTTAAATGAACTTCGTGAAGCAATCAATCAAGAAATCCCAAAAATCCTAGATCAGCGACGAATGACAGTTGCTCAAGCAGCAAAGTACATAGATGTGTCAGAAGATATTCTATATCTAATGTGTAAGGAAGGTGTGATACCTCATTATCGTGCTGGGTCTGAACGTTCAACGAGACAAATAATCAGATTTAGAGTATCAGCACTAGATAAATGGATGGAAGAACAGGAACTAAAGTGTATGAAAGGAGCGACAGCGTGAATCAATTAATAACAATTCAAGGTGTCAGAGGTTATATCGATGATAAAGGAACAGCTCAATTGCATTTGGAAGACTTGGCCCGTGGCTTAGGATTCATTCAAAGAAAAAAAGAATATGAATATGTTCGTTGGGAACGAGTTCATGGTTACCTTGCTGACATGGGATTTCCCCAATTGGTGGGGAAAGATTTTGTACCTGAAAATGTGTTTTATCGGTTGTCTATGAAAGGCGAATCAGAAGCAGCTATATCTTTTCAATCCAAGGTTGCTGATGAAATTCTTCCAGCTATTCGTAGAACTGGTACGTACTCAGTCCCAACTTTAACACCTAATCAAGCAATGGCAGTTGCCTTGCAACAGACCGCGGAAATGATGACTCGTGTTCCAGAACTTGAATCAAAGATTGAAACGGTAGAGCGCAAATTGGACAAGCAAATCACATTATTTAGCGGTGAGCAACGTCGATTGCAACAAGCTATTAATCAAAGGGTTTGCATTATCGAGCCAATAAAGTCTGAGCGTGCAGAATTATTCAGACAATTGCATCGTGACATTAAAAATCGATGGGCAGTTGCGAGTTATAAAGATGTATTACGACAAGACTTGCAGGGTGTCATTAGATACGTGGATGCATGGGTGCCAATAAAAAAATTCTAAGGAGGTTAACATTTTGGAGATATCAGAAATCACATTGGTAAGTAGCGAATCACAGACTAGTAAATTCGAGTGGGTTAATCGCATTGGTTGCGTCGAATTGATTGCAAATTTATGTGTAGACTCTGATCTGAAATTTGATGAGGCTATAGGTCGTGTGCAGCTCGGGAGATATTGCAGTAACCCTCTGAAAATGACCAAGAAACAGCAATCTATGCTTAAGCGAGACTTTGTTAATAAAGTGAAGGATATTCACCATGAAAGAATGGTGCCAGAGGTGGGTGATACCGTGCGGGTGGCGAAACTCATTCCAAATAAATTTTTTAGTGGATACATCCAGGAAAGCAAAACCATTGTTGAAGCCGTTGTAGTTGCGGTCCGGAAAATGTCTAACGGAAATCATTACAGAGTTAAAAGGATACAGGATGGAGAAATGCAGGAAGGTAATGGACACATGATCAAGGGTATTCTTTCCAAAGGGAACCAGGAGGTGATAGGCCTTGAAGCCCAATAATGAACTTGTGAACAGATTATTCGAACTTATAGTATTTTACCGTCAATTGTCTGCTGTCCAAAACCCGGATGGTACATGGGATTGGTTTCTGTGGAATGAAATACAGGAGATTGGGAGAGAAGTGTTTCAATCAAACGAAAATATGGCATCCCTGCCAGGACGCCATATCAAATCTTCAACAAATATATCAATAACAGTGTATCACTAAAAACGATGTTTATACAACCCCGAGCTAAGGAGGGGGAGGATGGCTAACCCACAAACCGGAAACGGGTACGTACGCCTTGCAAATGAGATTTGGGATGAAATACTACGCCGCGACTTTTCAAAGCGTCAGAAAGACATTCTGTTGCTTATATTGCGACTGTCTTATGGATGTGGAAAGAAAACGGCACTTATACCAAAACTGAAATATTTTGCATTGTGCGGTATCGGACCCACTCATATCACAAATGAATTGAAATTTTTGCAAGAATGCAAAGTTATTACTTGGGATCGAAATGAAATGATCTTTTCGTTTAATAAGAATTACGATATTTGGCAGGTCAGCCCCGTTAGAGGTTGGAATAAAACGGATTTTGATGATCTTTTGCATATAAATCTAACGGAAAAAAAGTTACCGAAACGGGAAGTTACCAAATTGGGAAGTTACCAAAAAGGTAATGAGAAAGTTACCAAAAAGGTAAGTATAAAGTTACCAAAAAGGGAACTTCGACGTGTCTCAAACCCTTGCGGTTCTAAGGCGAAACGGCTGTCTAAAGACAGTATTAAAGACAGTATTAAAGACAGTATTAAAGACAGTAATAGATTTAAAGAAGAAGATTCTCTTTTTTTTAAACTTCAAGAGTATCGGAAAACGATTGAAGACAAGTACATCAAGCGCCGCGGAATTGGTTTGGAATTAAACGTTTCAGATGTGGCAGTTATAGATGATTTCATTGCTAAAAAAATACCCTTACAAGTCGTTTTGGATGGTATTGATAAAGCATTTAATGATTTTAAGCCACGGAACAATCGAGATCGAATAAACGGCCTGAATCAGTGTTCTCAAATCGTGTTCAGTCTAAACGCTCAATCAAACGAGGCTACCATATTTGAACCGGATGTAATAGAAGATGTTGCAGCATCACCAGAAGACCAACAAAGCGATGAAGAGGTACTTCGAATGCTTGAAGAGCTTAAAGCGAAAAGAGGTGAAATGGATTGATCGAAGAGATCGTAAAGTATATGCCTAATGACTACGCTAACAAGCTTAAACGCATGCAGGAGGCGTTGAACAATCATCCTGATGTAATTGCCTTGAAAGACTCGCATCCCGACAGAAAGGCGAAAGAGAGTGAATTATTCCATTACGCCCAAAGTTGTACGCGCTGCCGCTCTTGCCCAGGATTAGAAGATTGTAGAAATGAAATGTCAGGGCATCGCTTAGTGCCTGTTCCAGATCAACTTAAACCGGATCTTTTGAATTTCGCACTCCGTCCCTGCAAGCTGCAAGAAGCAAGTATGAAGCAATTACAAATTCAAAAATTGATAAGGTGTCATAACGTTAAGGACTATATCAAAAATTCTATATTTGATGATTTGGATATTGATCAACGAAAAGCAGCAATAGTTGAGTGTATTAGGTTCTGTAATGACTTCAAACCAAACGAAACCAAGGAAGGACTATATTTATACGGTTCTTATGGGGTCGGGAAGAGTCGTATCGCTGGAGCAATAGCCAATGAATTAGCGAAGCAAGGCGTCGATGTCGCACTTGTCTATGTGCCGGACTTCCTCGAAGAGATGAAGGATTCAATTAGTGACAATACAGTTCAACAAAAAGTGGATGCTTTAAAAAGGGTAACTGTTTTAATACTTGATGACATCGGGGCAGAAACGAATTCAAGTTGGACCCGTGATGGAATTATAAGCGCGATTTTAAACGATCGGATGGAAAAATTCACAACGATCTACACATCAAATTTAACGATGAACGAACTTAATAGTCATTTCGCTAAAACTACAAAAGAAGGGATTAATCAAAAAAAAGCGGATCGACTTCTAGAGCGTATCGAACCGTTTGTGAAAGTTGTACCTGTTATCGGACGAAATCGGCGAAGAGATCGAAATAATCCTAGGGGATGACATACATGTGTATGATTTGCAAAGGATCAAGGGTTGATGTTGCATTTAACGGTTCAATGATTATGGTTGGTCCGTGCATTTGTCAAGATGATGAAGATCATCCAGGAGCTAGAATGGACGGGCCTGGGTGGGGAGATATTCCTAACAACAAAAGAATCCATATCTGCGAATTGAACGAACGTACCCATAATAATACTAATTGGAGGATATTCCCATGAAATCATTTATTAATACAAGAATGTTGTGCAAGCAGTTAAAGAAGGATACGAGCATTATTTGGAAACGTGAAGGTTCTACTCACTACATTACGAATCGGCAGTACATGGTGAAAAATGATGTATTACCAATTGATGTGATGACAACACTTTTCGGACGGTTTTTGCGGATTCCTGAGGACGGTGAGACGCTTCAAATGATTCACGGTGAGGTTAAGAGTGTGGATAAAGAATTTGGATTTACGGCGCTCTTTCGTCCAGATCAAGCGGTAATTGAGGGTGTGGCTACATCTTATGTAAAAGAACTAGATAGAGAGCAAGCAAGAATGTTGAAATTCAATGATCAATTTGCCATGGTCAACAATGATTATTTCGGGCTTTCGGATGAAAAAAGGCAAGTATTTGCAACCAGTGAAAACCTTTTGACTCCGCTTTATTTCGCTAACAAGCAATTGTTGATTTTGCCTTATAGAACAACTAAAACAGTAGATCCAATAGATGAGATTATCCAGAATTTCGGGATTTAGGCGACCAAAGGGAGGGAGAAGGGAATGACAGTACCACGAATTTTACATTATCCCGGCAGCAAGTGGAACTTGGCGCAATGGATCATTGATCATATGCCGCAGCATGGGACGTATCTTGAACCGTTCTTTGGATCCGGTGCAGTGTTCTTCAATAAACCATCATCCAAGATAGAGACGGTCAATGATATGGACGGCGATGTAGTAAATCTGTTTAAGGTGATTCGAGATCGTGCAGACGATTTGATTCGCGAAGTCGAATGGACTCCATATTCGAGAGAAGAATATTACGCTTCTTATGAACCGGATCCCGAAGCGGACGAATTAGAAAGAGCAAGAATGTTTCTTGTTCGGTGCTGGATGGCGCGTGGCGGAAAAACAAGTGATCGGACCGGATGGAAACACAATATCGATGCGAGTAAATGCCCCAACAGCAATATGCCGATTCAATGGTCCAGAGTGCCGGAGCGAATAAGCATGGTTACGGATAGATTACGTGGCGTGCAGATTGAGCAGCAGGCGGCAGTCGATCTGATCAAACGATACAACAATAAAGATGTATTGATATATGCGGATCCTCCTTACATTCTCTCAACACGCAGCAAACGACTATATAAGCATGAAATGAAAGATCATGACCATATAGCGCTATTGGAAGTCTTAGACGATCATCCTGGTCCGGTATTGTTATCTGGATATGCACACGAGTTGTACGATGAGCGGCTTAAACATTGGACGCGAGAAACAAAATCGGCGACTGCGGAAATGGGGAGAATCCGGACCGAAGTCCTTTGGATAAACCCAGTCGCTGCGGAACAAATGGGCCAGCTCGTTATGAATCTATAAAGCCCTGATAGGAATCAGCGAGGGGCTGAATTGAAGGCAACCCATATGAGCAAATATATCAATCCGTAATGAACTATTAACCCAACTGCGCAGAAAGACAATATCAAGAGCACAAGTTTTTTGCCACTCATGGATGCACCTCCAAATAGACTATAGCACAGGATATGGTGCTTGAACCAGTGATAACCAATTTATAGGGAGAGATGAGATATGGATATGAATTTAATCGTTAACAATACTTTGGCTGAATTAAAAGAAGAAGGATACATGGAAAAAGTTATCCGCAAGCACCTAGAGAAAACCATTGAGGATGTTGTTGAGGATAGCCTAAGAAGTTGGAGCGATTTCGGTAAGAAAATGAAGGAACGGATTAAAGAGCAGATGGATTTTAGCTTAGAAAACCTTGATATACCGTCATACAATCATTTGATCATGAATGTAATTAAAGGCGAGTTGAATCGTGCTATGGCAGATGAAGGCACAAAGATGATTCAAGAACAAATGCAAGAATTGCTTGGTACGGCGAAGGAAGAATACAAATTATCAGACTTGATCAAGCAAATGGTCGAGGATGATTGCGAATTAGACGAACTGTGGTATGAAGATTACAAAGAAATAACAGTGATCGTTGAAGAGAAGTACGGAAATCAATATATTTACATCGATCCAGAAGAGGAGAAGGACTGGTATGAATGCAAATATATGATTGCTCTTAATAAGGACGGTACAGTCTGGAGATCCGATGTAGACAAGAAGAATTTCGAAAATAGAGTTATCATGGGCGGTATTTATGGGTTAGAACGAATGATTTTCCAAATGTGGACTCGTAAATCAAAATTGATCATCGATAATTATGAAACGTCGTTTACAAATCCTGAATACGAATAGGAACGGATATTAAGGAGAGGGCAAAGCCCAATGAGGGATAAACACTGAAATAGGATCTAGTCCCTTTGGAGCGTAAAGAAGCACAGGCATTTATCAATATGCATCATAGGCATAACGTAGCGCCTATAGGTGACAAGTTCAGGATTGGGTTAGCGTGCGGCGATGAATTGATAGGTGTTGCAGTAGTTGGTCGCCCAATAGCTCGCCATAATGACGATGGCATGACGCTAGAAGTAATCAGATTATGCGTGTTGGAAGGATATAAAGATGCTTGCTCTAAGTTGTACGCAGCTGCTTGGAGGGCGAGCAAGAACCTTGGTTTTCATCGGCTAATTACCTACACGCTTAAATCTGAGCCGGGAACGAGTTTGAAAGCAGCAGGGTGGAAAGTAATCGGGGAGACACAGGCTAGGCCGAAAGGATGGGATACACCGAGCCGCAGGAGAAAGATGGCTGAAAGGTATCCTACAGAACAAAAGACGATATGGGAAATGTGCTAAATCAATCAGGGGAGATGAAACGGATGAAGATATATAAAGTCAGTGAAATATCGCAATGGGGTCATGATGGTTCAGTTAAATATTTTAGAAACCCAATCGCTGCGGAAAAGGATTTCCACAGAAGAGTTAAGGAAGGTATCACATCTAAAGACCTCCCAACCCGGGACAACATGGATGGTTCGCCGCCGTGGAAAGTTAGATGTGACCAGAAGTTTAGGTTTAAAGAAAAAATAAAATTACAGGCTACTATTCATTTTTGGGACTCATATCATACGGATTGTGGCACAGAGTACGACATCTCAAACTACGATATCCAAATTGAAGAGATTGAAGTCGAATAGTTAAGGAGGTAAAGGAAATGAGCAAAGGAGCGTATTTAGGTTTTGGATTACTCGGTCAGCTCGTTAATACTGTAGACAAGCTAGGTAATCCTAAACGATGGGTATGGACAGACAAAGGTGCGGAAGTCATGCGCCAGCTACCAGGTCGCTTTGTATGGGATCATTACAAGGATTGTATACCTCCAGCATGGGTTGCAGATGGATGGGTTAGGGAAGCAACACCGGAGGATGGCGAGCCGGGGCAAATGGATTTGTTGGACTTTGTATAATAGGGGGAGGTTAAATGCTCGCAGAACAATTAGAGCTATTCCCTCGTGCTACGAAAGAGGACATAGAAGCTACTAGACAATTGCTTGACGAGTACGTGGCATGTGTTAATAATGTGAAGGTACTTGAAGAGGACGGAATCGAAAAGCTTGATCCAGAAGAGAAAAAAACATATGATAAATCCGTTTATAAGATTAACCGACTAAATCGGGCCGTGAAATTAATAGTTAACCAAGATATTAGAGAAATTATAAAGTATCGATATATTGAAGGTAACGGGCATTCACTGACAATTCAAAAGTATGCAAAAGTAATGGATGTCAGTACGGTGAATAGAAAGATAAACAAAGGAATTGAATCGATAGCAGACTCACTTATTAAGTGGTGAAAATGCGACAAACATGCGATGAAGATGCGACATTCCTGCCAGTTAAATATTAACCCCGAAAAGGTACAGTTGAGTTATAGAGCTAAACGCTCGGGTAACTCCTACTGTACCTTTATCACTTGTAGGACTCGGTCACGCTGTGGGTACGATATTTGTACCTTAGACGCCAGTCGTCAGGGGTGTGATGTGAGGCGGGGTTAGATGCCCTAGATCCGCTCCTCCCGGGCGGGATAGAAGTACGGGATATTATTATGATCTTATTGGTGCAGATGGGTTCAACTCCCATCAAGATCAACTTTGTAAATTTTGTTTTTCTCTCCTTGCTGAGCCGTTCCCTAATGGGGGCGGCTATTTTTCATACAAAGGATGGTGATTTCATGAAATTATTTCAATGGTTTATTAAGATAACGGCCGCTAGATCTAAGCCAGTTCCGCGGAACCGAGGTGAGCGCAGACATGGCAGAAAAACATAAACGTAATGTATTGCTCGAAAGACCTGAACCCCAACAACCAGTGAAGTGTAAAGGTTGTTTTTGGGGAAATTGGGAGGCCCCAGTTCAGTTCTGCTCCAAGGTGTTGGGATGTGTAAGGGTCCCAGCATCGAAAGATGGTGACAGTGATTGAAGGCCGTACAACCAATTAGGGATATCGAAGTTGTCGAGGCGATACAAGAATATCTCTATAACACGAATCTACGCAATTGTGTGTTATTCAGTATGGGTGTTTTTAGTGGTCTGAGGGTATCCGATCTTTTGAATTTACAGGTTGCATCTGTGCGAAATAAGACACATATAACCTTGATTGAAGAGAAAACCAAGAAGACGAAAAAGACCAACAAGGAAAAAACGTTCATAATCCATCCTGATATTAAACCGTTGATTGATTTGTACATTCAAGATATGGATGACGATGAGTATCTTTTCGCAAGTAGGCAGCGGAAAACAAAGACGGGCGTAAAAGGAAAGCCGATTCATCGAACAACGGCATATAAGATGTTGAACTCTACTGCACAGGTATTTAGGTTGAAGGAAATTGGATGTCACACCATGCGGAAAACGTGGGGATACCACTTATATATCCAAGATCCGGAGAACTTAGCGTTACTAATGGAAATGTTCAACCACAGTAAGCAGTCAATCACATTACGGTATCTTGGATTGACCCAGGACGCTATGGACAGAGCAATTCTAAGATTGAGTTATTCAAAAAAACGAATTAAGTAGCACTCATTTTCTGAAAGCGAAAATTATCTTGACAGATTAATAAATTTTATGATCCGACGAGTGCAACTCTTTGTCTATTGTGATGTACTCAAATTACAATATTTAGTCGATATATCGATTTCGAACCAGTGTCTTCATAGCTTCAATCGATCAACAGAGCGTTACCAATGAAGTCGCAGCGTTCAAACCAACTCGAATACATGCGGAGGTGGTGAAATGTAGTGTCACGAGAGAGAAGTTCAAACCGAAAAAAAGCCCTGAAAATGTGGCTGGACAGCGGTCGAACCTTGAAGTTGAAAGATATCGCTCTGGAATTGGGCGTAAGTGATGTTATGATCCGCAAATGGAAGTGGACTGATCAATGGGACGAAATCCCCGATAAGCGCAACCGAGGCGGTCAGAAAGGGAACCAAAACGCCAAAGGTAATAAGGGTGGTTCTGGTGGACCTCTAGGCAATGACAAAGCGGTCACGCATGGATTTTTCCGTAAATTTTTGCCGCAAGATCCTGAATATCTAGAAATCTTGGATATGGTTCAGGAAATGGACCCGTTAGACATGATGTATCAGAATATCGAACTCCAACAGGCCGCAATTATCCGAGCACAAAGAATCATGTTTGTTCAGAACAAGGATGAAATGATCAAAGAATTGAAGAAGCAAAAATTTGAGGTTCACAGCACAGGAAAGGGCGATAAGAAGAAGCTTCACCAAGTCGTTACGGAAGAAGAACATGAATTCCAGTTTTCGTGGGATCGTTACTCAACATTCCTCAAGGCCCAATCTGTTGCAATGTCAGAGTTTAGGTCCGCTGTCAAACAGTTCTTATCTGCGGCACCAGAGAACGATGAACGCCGAGTGAAGTTGCAAATCATGCAAGCGCAGGTTGAAAAAGCACGAATCGAAATCGAGAGCTTGAAAGGTAATGAGAAAGATACAAAAGCAGATGATTGGATTTCCGGTATTCAAGAGGTTGCAAATCGCCGCAGGGAGGCGATGAAGGGCAATGAGTAAAAAGCCATATAACGTTGTTGTGGACCTAATTGACCTGTATTGGGACAATCCCGTTGCCTTCTCACAAGACATGCTCAATTTCGAACCGGATGAATGGCAAGCCGCTGTTATGATGGATTTGGCAAGTAGCCCGAAAGTTAGTGTTCGGTCTGGTCAAGGTGTCGGAAAGACTGGAGTCGAAGCGGCTATATGCATCTGGTATTTATGCTGTCGTCCTTTCCCTAAGATCATATGTACCGCGCCAACGAAACAACAACTTCATGACGTGTTATGGGCCGAGATTGCAAAATGGCTGAACACCTCTCGCATGAAAGACTTCCTCAAATGGACCAAGACCAAGATTTACATGATCGGTCAAGAGGAACGATGGTTCGCTACAGCGAGAACCGCGACGCGCCCAGAGAACATGCAAGGGTTTCATGAAGATTATATGTTGTTTATCGTCGATGAAGCGTCAGGTGTTGCCGATCCGATCATGGAAGCGATTGTAGGTACGTTATCAGGTCTTGAAAATAAACTACTGATGATGGGAAACCCCACAAAGACGAGCGGGGTTTTTTATGATTCTCACAATCGAGATCGAGCGGATTACAAGACACATAAGGTATCGTCTTTAGATAGCCCAAGAACGAGTAAAGAGAACATCGCCATGCTTAAACGAAAATACGGCGAAGGTAGCGATGTTTACAGGGTTCGTGTGGAAGGTGAGTTTCCACGAGGTGAATCAGATTCGTTTATTGCTTTAGAATCTGCGTTACATGCGAAAGAACATGTAAGAACGAAGCCAGAAGGCAGCAAGCTATATATTGGTGCCGACATCGCTAGGTTCGGAGATGATGAAACAACCATTTATGGTCGAATCGGTGGGAAGCTAGTGAAGCAAAAGCAACATCATAAGCAGGACACGATGGTAACAACCGGATGGATATTAAGGCTTGTTGATGATGCAAAAACGGAATATCCGCAGATCACCGAAGTTGAAATTCGAGTGGATGACAGCGGAATCGGTGGTGCCGTAACGGATCGTTTGAATGAAATCAACACAGAGCAAAACCTTGGGTATACGATCATCCCCGTGAACAACGGCTCCGCTGCACAAGATAAACATTACGGCAACTTTGGATCAGAATTATGGGGCCATGTTAAGGATCTGCTTGAAGAGAACATGAGCAACTTTATATTAGGCATGCCAGGAGTACTCGAATTGCCTAATGACGAGAAGTTGATTACGCAGCTTACAACAAGGAAATGGCGAATGGGTAGTAACGGCAAGATAATGCTAGAACGTAAAGAAGATATGAAAAAGCGCGGGTTACAGTCACCGGACCGAGCGGATGGATTTATTTTGGCGTTTGCAGAAATTGAGCAAACTTCGGGGTTCGCGTTTGGGTAAATGCATTTACGTATTGGAAGAACTATGTAATAATTTATTAGGAGATTACGACAAATTATTACATACAGGGAGTTATAGCAATGCAAAAACCAAAAGTACAACTTAGAAGTGTTGGAGAAATTGATAATATTATTCTAGCAAATGATGTATATAGTTCTATGAGCGTTGTCGGGCGGGATTATTATGAATCTAAATTAGAAAAATTAAAAATTGACAGAATAGCTCTAAAAAAGAGAGATTATCTATTCAGATCAGTGTATGGCTTTCTTGCAGCTTCTGGATTAATTGGTATAGTCATGAATATCTCCATACCTTTTACAATTGCTTGCGTGGTTGTATTTCTAATCGGATTAACAGTTGTTATAGCTTCTTATTTAAGTAGTAAAGCGGATACCATGGATGTAGAAATCAAAACGTTAGAGAACAAGGTAACTAAAGTTAAAAGTAAACCAGATAAATCTAAAAATACAGATCGATACTTCGATACACTTGTTGGTATTAACTTGAGGAATTTGGAAGAATACTATGATCTCGTTAAAAAAAGCAATAAAAAATCTTTTAACGCTTCACTAATTGCTTGTTTTATGGGTTTCTTTCTTATTGCAGGTGGCTTAATAGCTCCATACTTCATGGATGGGGCGAAAGAAATTACTTATGTAGCATCAGCGGCTGGTATTGTTGTTGAAGTGGTAGCAGGTTTGATGTTTTATCTCTATAGCAAAACGATTCTGCAACTAAAGGATTATCATGATAGCTTATTAAATGTTCAAAATATGCTGTTATCATTTAAGTTATTCGAAGATCACAAAACTGATAATGATAGCTCGGAAATATTGAAACAAATGATAGGTTATCTATTGAACAAAGAAAAAAATAGTAAAGAGTCAACATAGTAATACATAACGATATTTCGATTGCGGAGAAGGTAGGATGATGTACATCCCACCTTCTTTTTATTTTGTCCATGAAAGGAGGTGGTTTTTTTGGGAGTTAGACAATGGGTCATTAATTGGCTTGAGGCAGGACGTTCAAAGAATGAGCCCGTCAGACAGACAGAATCATACCCGTATCCGTTCGGAGTGATAGGGTCAATAGGAAATAACCAACCAATACCAAAGAAGACAGAAACGAATCTAAGGTCTTTGAGTGAGTCACCAATTCCACGACGAGCGATTAACGTTATAAAGGATGGCATAACAAAACTGAATTGGTCTGTAACAACCATTGATGAGAATGACGCCGAAAAGTATCAAGAGCTATGTAAGATCATCGAACGGGCGTTATTAAAACCAAACCAAGCGGATTCATTCCGATCATGGGTTGAACAGATCATTGAAGATATGCTTGTTTGTAGTGCTGGTTCATCGGAGACGGTCAAATCCAATGATCTGAAACGTCCATTTCGAATGTATCCGGTCGATTCGTTCTCTATCGAACTTTACCCCACATGGGATGGACAACCGGAATCATACCGATATGCACAAAGAGTCAACGGGAAATATGTTCACCTAACTGATTCTGAGATGATGTATATTCGCATGAATCCGCGAACAAATACGCCATTCGGACTTGGGCCGCTCGAAACGGTATGGGAAACAGCAACAAACTTCGTTATGTCACATCGAACGGCAGGGAAACAAACGATAAATACATTCTTGAGAAGAATTCTAAATCTCGGGAAGAATGCCAACAGTACCGATGTTAAAGCGTTTCGTGCTTATTGGGAGAACGAAGTAATGGGCCGCGGTATAACACCGATTATCTCAGGCGAGAGCCCGAGCATACTGGATCTCGGAGCGACAGATGATAAAGCCTTATTCATCGAGTGGCAACGCTTCTTGATTGAAATCGTTGCTATCGCATTCGGGATATCGCCAAAGAAGCTCGGGCAGACCAAGGATGTTAATCGAAACACCGCAGACAGCGAAGATGAAGATACAAATTCAACGATTCAATCCATTGCGGAAAATATCGTCGAGCATATCAATAACCACATCATCGACGGAATCTTTAAAATGGGTGGAATCATCGAATTCAAGTTCCATTACGCCACGTCTCTAAAGGATTTGAAGACAAAAGCAGATATAGACGCAATTTATTTAGATCGCGGCGTGGATACGATTGATGAAGTCCGAGATAGCAAAGGAAAGAAGGCTCACCCTAACGGGCATGGCGAAAGGATTCTTGTTCCCAAAGAAAAAGCGATCGACATCAATAAAACGATGGAACAGCAGACTCAAACAACGGAACATGTAAACAAAAAAATAGATCCGAATAGCAATGACCCTAACACCACGCCAACGTAGGTGTTTTTATTTTGCCTGGAGAGGGGGTGAAACAATATGCTCGCAACCTTAAAAATGAGCAAGGAATCTTTACGGGTCCAAGAATTCAAAATGTCGAGTGTCAGTGAGCATCCGAATAAAGTACCTTTCAAGTGTGCATTATTTGCAGTTGATCAGCCGAGTGACGGATCACCACATGGTGCAGGCGGTAAGAAGATTCGTATATCGTCAGCGGTGTGTGATAAGTACCTACAGACCTTCGTAGGAATGGCGTTGAATATCGACTACGTTCACGGTATGTCTGACCATGACCCACGGTTCAAAGTCGCCGTGATTGAAAAGGCGTATCGTTCCATGGACGGATTCGCTTGGGTCGAAGGGTACATTTTCGGTAAGGACTTCCCCGATGTCGTCGCAACCATTCGATATTACAACAGCTTAGCGTCAGAAAACCAATGGTCAGAATATCAATTTGGTGCATCGCTGGAGATGGAAGCAGCGGTTCAAGATGCCATGGATACGAACGACGTTCTAGACGTCATCGAGTTTTGCGGTACGGGTGCAGCGATTCTTTTCGCGGATGCCGCCGCTTATACAACAACAAGCTTTGCAGCTAAAAACAATTCAAAGGAGGTTGTCAATACCATGACACCAGAAGAAAGTAAAGCCCTTCAAGATGCAATGATTGCACTTACGGCAAGTATGCAATCGGTCGTAACCGATATGGGGACAATCAAATCGGATGTAGAATCCATGAAAGCAGCTCAAGCGGAGGGGGAACAACAAGCCGCCGAGCAAACAAAAGAAGCAGAATTGACCGCCGCAAAAGAAGAAGCAGAGAGATATAAGCAAGAGCTTGCAACCTTGAAAGCGGGGAACAGCGCGGCTCAGGAACCACAACGTAAAACAGTTTCCGCAGCCCAATTGCTGAATAAGATCGATGCTTCCAATGGTGCGGATGGCCTTGATTATACTTCGTTCTGTGCAGCCGTAGATAAGATGAATCTTCCGACGGTTGAATCTATGAAATTAAAACTACAAGCCAAATCTGAGCTTAAATAAAAGGAGAATCTAATCGATGAGTGAACGCGTAGGACAAGCACAGTTTGTATCCATGTCGGCAGCAACCCAATTCCAAGGACCAGGTACTTTGATCACAGATGATTACCAAAAGGAGATCACCGATGTACTCCGTCGGAATTCTATTCTGGATGGTAGATTGAATTACGTTCCTGCAACTGGTGATATTTCAACTTACTACGAACAAAACACGGTTAACGGTGGAGATTTTGTTGATCCAAGAAATCCATCGGCTACAGCATCAAGTAATGAACGCACACCGCACGGTGTGAAGATTAAGGCGATTACAAATCAAGTGAATTTCGGTCACTATGACACGACACTTGGGCAGCAGCAAAACAACTTCCCCGAATTAAAAGCAAAAGATTTAAACGATATGCTCAATGCCGTTGGTTTGACGCACGGTAAAGGATTATGGAGAGGCACGGATACGAATTTGGTTATTCCAAAAACCTTGTCGTATGTCGGAATTCCGAAGCAAATCACAAATACATTCGTTGTCAGCCCGACATCTTCAATCGTATCTGCAATTCGCGCCAAAGTTGCCGCTATGGTGGCGAGTGAGAATTACGAGTTAATGCCGACCGCCATTTATATTCATCCTATTGGTCATCACTACCTGGAAGAAGAAGAACGTCAAGCATCAACAAATCAGACACAAATCAACAATCTACGAAAAACGACGGTCGCTGGTCTCGAAGTGCTTGCTATTATGACCGCCGCAGGAATCATTCCTATTATTCCTGAACCATTCATGCCATCAGAAGTAAATGGTTCGGATTCGACTTTGACGGATTATGGCATTGCGATTCTTACAGAGCCTATGATCGAATACCATTATGTCGGTCAAAAAGGGATCTATCTATTTCAGTTAGGCACTGTTTCAGATCTACAAGAGAAGTTTATCGGTATCAAATACGGCGCACCTGTCGCTAAAGGTCCGAGCTATGCACATGCATACGGTAAAATCGAACGGCCAACCATGGTTCCGGTTGGTTAAATACTTTTCAAGAGGTAGCGTAATCGCTGCCTCTTTGATATAGAAGGAGGAACGAAGCCAATGGCTAAATCAAAGAAAGAAAAAGCTATGACGTTAATAGAAACCGCGATATCTTTTCGGGATGCCGCTGTAATTGGGACTGAGGCGGGTAACTTCTCGAAAGATGCTGTTGATCTCTTGAATACAGAGATTGAAACAGCGCAAAAATTTATCGAAGATGAATCCACCGATGATGGTCAACTGGATACATTGCTCACGTCGCTCAATGGAGCGTTAAAGGTATTCCAGGCATCGGAAATCCCACCATCCACAGATGAACCACAGGTAAATACTAGAATCGTCACACTGAAAGGTTCTGAGAGCGAGAGAAAGGGCGTTCATTCGCTTCATTTGGGCAAACAGATCATTACATTCATTGACGGTAAAGCCGAGCTTACAGACGCAATAGCGTTGGAATTAGAAAATGCTGGTTATATCGAATGAGTACTTATTTAACCATCGATGATTCAGATTATGTAGCGAATGGCGTTCAATTAACCATGCCGTTGATTATTCGCGCTTCTGCCATTATTGATGGGGTGTGTAAGCGATCGATTGCTATAACGTCGTATACAGAGCGTGTACCGTTGACTGATAACCAACGAGGGCATTTGTCTTATTACCCTGTAAACGATGTGACAGCGGTCAGGGGGCGTCCTACGCACGGAATAACTGGAATTGATATATTTGGACCGCCTACATTCCAAGACGTCTCTACGGACATTCTGGATGTCGATAAACCCATTGGGACATTATGGTGCGGATATTCTTTGTTCGGGGTTCCATATTCAGAATTAGAAGTCACCTATACAAGTGGATGGGAAGACATACCGGAGAAGGTAAAGGTGGCTTGTGGATTGATTATCAATCAATTGGCAAGCAACCCTAATCCGAATGTTAAAGCAAAGAAGGACTTCGATTTATCCATTGAGTATTTCAGTAGAAACATGGTTACACCGGAGATTTCCGAGCTGCTATCTGAATATGTACTTCGATTCTTTAGGTAGGTGAAATGAATGTTTTATGAATTCACGCATCGTCACACCCCTTGCTATGTTGATAATCAACATGATCTCGTCATCCTTTCGCGGGAAAACAAAGCAACGACGGTCGCAGGAAAGGAATATGTCTATAACGGCATGTTCTCTCCAGTGTCGAAAGTACATCAAGGTTCCTTGGTCGAGACAATTGATTCATTCCTGGTCCAGACAATGCGGTCCACGACGGATAAAGACAAATACTGTAGTTTGATTAAAACCAATGCGGTCATTGAAGTGCAGCGGTATACACAAATCTACGATAAACATGATAATCCGTTAAAAGCTTCCTTCGATTCGGTCGAAAAAGATATTAAAGCCAATGTACAGTATGTAACGGCACAACTGAGGCAAAATGATGCAGGTTTGCTTCCCACAACTGTCTACGTGCTGCAAATACAATCAACCGTTGATGTAAAAAGACCAAGCGATAGAGCATTAGTCCTTCCGGACAGAATCATAATTAATGAGCGGCCTTATCAGGTGGATGTTGTCGATGATTTGAAATTTCCAAATCTGTATCATGTCCAGTTATCCGAGGACAAACGATGATAACCGGATACGATTATGCGAAAGCCTCCGCAGATTTAGAACATGATTTAGGTGTTGAGATTGCAGGTTTGACCAAGTTGGTCCTACTTACTGCCAAAAGCGGCATTCGCTATTATCCAGAAGTGCGGGATTACATGCATATGCAAATGACGGTACTAGCTCATGAGATGGTCGAGGGTGAAATTACGGCCGAACATTGGCAAGCTTGGTTAGAACAGTTTGGTAAAGGTTCCAAAATGGCTAATAGCATCGATAATCCGGGATTGGTATCTTACATAAACTCAGATCAATGGAATCCGCTACGATCCCAAGGAAGTAAAAACGTCGTAGGCCGTGGTGAGGGTAATTATCGCAGCATTGATGGCACTACGCATTATTCAGGTGGTGGATATGCGGGCGTAGATTTAGAAGAGTTGGCAGCAAGGGGCGATATTGATAAATCATATGGCCCTACACCGCCATCCTATTTTTTGCGAATTGCTCTCCAGGCCAATAGAAACCGAATCCTAGAAGGCATTAGCCGCGTGCTCACAACATTCCCATATCATAAATACTTCAAGGAGGTAAAAGATTCATGAGCTTACAGCTTATCAATGCTATACAAGATACTCATAAAAACGATCCAACGTTTATGACTCTCGTTAGCCTGAATCCTCAATCCCCTCCAGAAGACATTGTAAAGAGATTTACGAAGGGGATGGAAGCTGATATTACACTGTCATCCTCAACGGTCCCGCATATATGCGAATACATTATGCCTGGGAGGTTTTCTAGGAATCCATTGGTGTTTGAAGGAAAGTTTTGTTTAGATTTTTACGGTAAGACATCTTACGAAGCAAAACTAATGTTCGAGCGGTCGTTCGAACTACTCCACGATAAGCCTATTCACACATCGGATTTTAGATCCTATTTGTGCGTCCTTGCTTACGATGTGGATTTCGCGACAGGTATTCGTGATGTGAAGGGGTACAAAGCAATCTATGATGTGGACTATCTCAGAATGAATTGAGGTGAATAAGATGCCGAGTAAGAAAAATATCGAGACAGAACATGAAGAAGAAACAGAGCTTAGTAAGTTAATTAATCGCAAGATCGAATTAGCCAATAAGCTTGGCATTATGGACGATTACAATCCAATCGATAATTATCAAGGTACTGAAGAATACAAGGAACTACAAGAAATCGATAAACGTTTATGGGAACTGGTCAAATAATCTGACGAGTTCTTTTTTTATTTGAAGGAGGAACACAAATGAATCCAATAGTATTTGATGGCGTAGGTACAATGGAAATTACAGAGTTGGACGGCACACTGAAGCTAATTGACGATAAAATCACTAAAGTCAATTTCCAAGCACAATTAGATTGGCAAAAGGTCATGGGTGGCGACAGCGGATACGCATTCCACTACACAGCCCAGGATCTGCAAGACAAGGTTTCGATTGAACTACCGCGATTCTCTACGGCTCTTGCTGAGATTTCACAAGGAGCAGATACGATCAATGGTACGGTAGAGTTTAACGAGACTGAGGAAGGTATTCTAAGCCCGACAAATGGGTATTCCATCAAAGCCACCACGAAGTTCGGCGGCACTTTGGTAGATAAAAGTGATTCGGTCTATTTGAAAGATCCAAGCACAGGAGAATTAAAGAAGCTTGAACGTGTCGCAGCGACGCCAACAGCCACACAATATATGATTGCAAACGGGAAAATCACATCGAACGCAAGCAATGACAACAAGAACATTGTTGTTCGATTAAAATGGTCTACAACAGGTACGAAGAGTGCCTTGAGCGGCAAGCGCCGTCCTAAACCGTTTAAATTCACCCATCGGTTCGAGTTAGTGGATGATAGATCAGGCAAGCCCGTTCAATGTCAATTGACAATTCATAAGGCGCTTGGCGGTGGTACACTCGACGTATCTCAGGAGCGCAAGAAACCATCTACTAGCACATTAGCTCTTGAAATTATGGAACCGGATATCACACCAGATAACCCGAATGGTTATGCTGCGGAATTGATTTTTGGAATCTAGTCTACGAAATAATATCCCCTACCTCTGCGGTGGGGGATATTCAATATAAGGAGGAATTACCTTGGAAGAAACATTAGATCAAACATTGAATATCGGTTCAGAAATTCGGTTGGCTGAAGGGATTACCAAACGTATTCAAATTGGTAGTATCGGGTTAATTCGTAAGGTCCGTTCGATCATGAAAGGCAATGAATATAAATTCTCTTTCTCCATCGGACGTGGTAAATGGGAAGCAACCGAGAATCGAAAAGAAATTGATTTTGATGCTGTTGAGGAAGCGTATAAGGAGGCTTTTAACCTTGTCTTGGTTGAAGGTCTAACCGATGAAGAGTATGAGCAAGTAGATGAGCAAGGAATTAAGGAGCTGGATGAGCTCCTGGAACGATTTCTATAATGAATCATTCCCTCCAGATCCCGACGAAGATATGGATGAAGATACCGACGAGGAAGCAGACGGGGAAAGCAGAAAAGATACCGATTGGATGGGGATGTGGGCGCTCTGTGTATCCAACGGCATAACAGATAGTGAATGGATCAATATGACCATCCCCAAGGTACGAGCGCTCATGAAAGCAAAGAACCGTAAAGAAGAATTTGAAATCATGCTTCATGGCGGTAAAATTGAAAACAAGAAACCGAAGAAAGCGAAATACCTCTCTGACCTTGGTTTCTATCCGAAATAGACCCTTCTTAATAAAGGGTCTATTTGTATTGGCTCTTACCTCAGCGATGGAAAGGGGTGAATGATCATTGACAGAGCTAAACAAGGATGTAGTTGGCGCCAAGATTAACTTGGATGTGACCAAGATCCTTCCAGCGTTTAAAGCAATCGACGAGGGAGCGAGAGGGAACGCCGCATCGTTTCAATCATTGAATGCTGAATTGGCAATTACACAAAAGAACTTTGCATCCATGGGGAGTGCAGCGGATAAATTCGCTCTGACTTCCGAAGAGCGTCGCAAAAAGATACTTGCGGAGTCCGAGGCGTTAATCAAGCAAAGATTAGCGCAAACCGAATTAATTAATGCGAAGAAGAATCAACTGGATCAAACGAACAATATCGTGGAATCGAAGCTAAAGGCCCAACAAGCCATCGTGAAAAAGCGCGAGGATGCGATTGAGCAACAGGAACGAGAACATCAACTGAAGATGGCGGCTCTTCAACAAAAAACGTCTGCGGCAAGCGGGTTAGACAATCTCATGCAAGCTAAAATAGACCGTCAATTTCAGATTATGAAAAACGGTGATGCGAAGCTTGAGATGGAAGCAGAGCGACACGCGGCGAAAATGCAGATATTGAATCAATCAGCACTTTCACCGACGAAACAGACGCAACCATTAGTGAGTTCAGAAAACATATTTGGTCGCATCGAAAAGTACGCCGAGCATGCTGTTGTATTCCATACAATCACCACTGCAATTAATACAGCTCAACACGCATTAAAAGAGGGTCTTGTCGGTATTGAAACCAACATGGCCGGGTATGTACAAACGAATGAGCATTACTTTCTGGAATACAATGCTGGAACGAAAGAAATGGTCATGAACACGGAAAAGCTCCACGATGAGACGACAAAATTCCTCCATACGGCACATGACTTAGGTTCGGAAATCATGGATGTGACCGAATCCGCTAGATTATGGGGTCGAATGTACAAAGATGTTAATGTTGTGCAAGAGCTTGTTCGGCAATCCACGGCGCTATCTACGGTAGATATGGTTGAATTAGAAGCTTCTACAAAATCCATGGAATCGGTTATGGCGCAGTATGCTGTTCATATCCAAAATGCTAATGATGCGATGGTTATTGGTAACCGTGTTCTGGACAGTTGGTCAAAAGTTGCCCATGATACGATGGCACCAGCAAGAGACTTAGGGGCAGCTTTCGAGAGAACGGGTAAAATTGCCGCAGAGACAGGTGTTTCTTTCGACTTCATGAATGGGCTCATATCGACAGGGATTAGAAATACAGCTCTTTCAGGAGAAAACCTAGGGAACATGTGGAAGACCGTCCTCGGTACCATTCGAACAGAAAAAGCTGTGAATGAGATTGAACGCTTAGGCGTCAAAACAACCGAGCTGGTTGATGGTACCGAACAATGGAGAAAAGCAGAAGATATCCTGTTAGATCTATCCACGAAGGTCATTGATAAAAACTATGATCTCACGCAATCGTATGCAGATATTTCGCGTGGTGTGTACCAGTTCGCAAAATTGGCCGCATCATTGAACGCTGGTGATATTCTCTTAGGTACTGCAACATCTATTGGTTCGACAGGCAGCACCATGGAGTACCTAAAGGTCCAGATGGATACGATCCAGCGGAAAGCAGCTCAAGCAAAAGCGTCATTGCTCGAAGTATTTAACAACGCAGGGGACGATGGTCTACGTCGGAGTATTAAAGATGTGCTGGATGTCATCGATCGATTGCTAATTGGTCTAACAAAGCTTCCGAAAGGCACGCTTGAAGTTGCCGCGGGAATCGGTGGCCTCATTGTTGTAACGAAATCCTTACAAGGGGTTTTGAATCTTACGTCCGGTGCAATAGCCGCCTTGTCTGCAATCAAATCTAAAAATACGATTGCAACAGTAGCTAATACCGCAGCGACGGTTGCGAATACAACAACCAATCAAGCGAATGTCGTTGCTACAGAAGGGGTCATATTGTCCACGGTCTCTAGAACGGCTGCAACGGAAGGCGCGTCACTAGCTCAAACGACCCTTTCCACGACAACCAAAGGGGCAGCGGTTGCAACAGGGATTTTGACAACGGCTCAAGCGGCATTATCCGTAACCATGGCGGCAGCTACCGCAGGGTTATCTTTAGTTATGGCGGGGTTGGCCGCATTTGCCTTCATGTCCGGTAAAGCTGAAAAAGCTGAGAGAGATCGGATTCAGGCCATGAAGGATGAGGATTCGGCGAGTCAACAGATGATTAGCCAATACGAGCGGCAAATCGAGCTATTACCAAAGCTAGTCAATGCTCATGTGTCACTTGAAAACTCATTAAAGAGTGGGACATTCTCGTCCGAGAAACAAATCCAAGTCAAGAAGCAGTTGGATGAGGTATCTAAAGCCCTTGTTGTAACATTGGGCGAAGAAGGAGCGAAGCAGTTAGATGCTGCGAAGTACACGGACGAAGCGGTTCGAATCCAAATTCAAGCCTTGAATGACTTGATCGTGAAGCAGCAAGAGGCGCGTAAAAACGTGCTCTTGGATCAACAAGATGAGATAACGAAGCAACAGGTTGATAAGCAAAAAGAGCTAAAAAAAGCTTTGAAAGACTTAGAAGATGCACAGAAAACCGCTTACGATCCACAATACGCACTCGTTCAAGTTCAAGCGATTGAAAAGCTTAGGGAAAAGGTTCAGTCACTCGAAAAAGAAAGTCATAAACTAGATGATGCAATGGCAGGAGTTAGCGTACAAATTGGTCAACTTGCCGTGGATAGCATCGATCAGTTCTCGGGTGCGGCCGGGAAGGCGACGGAGAGCGTCAAGGACCAAGAAGATGCGTTGAGCTATTTAAGGGATGAAATCAAGGATAACACTTCTGCGATCAGTGAATTGAATCAAGTGTCCCATGATTTATCTAAAGGGCAATCCATGAATGCGGAGTCTGCAACGGAATTAATCCTTAAATATCCCCAGCTCGCAGACAAGATTTATAAAGTGGCTGATGGTTGGAAGTTTGAGACTGGCGCGGTGGACATCCTTCGCAAAGCGAAGATCCAAAAAGCGATTGATGATTTGAAATCCGAGCAAGATTCTCAATTTAATACCAAGGTAGCAACCGATGCTCGGTTGCAGTCTTATGGGATTGAAGCTCAAGCGATTAAGAGTCTAGCAGACCTCAAAGCTAAATTAAATAGCGCTCGAACTAACGATCTAAGCTCCGGTGACGACTTAAAATACTTCAAACCTGCCTTTAAACAACAAGGGCTTGGTGTCATGGGAGCGAAAGAAGCCGCTGAATCCGATTTGGATAGCATCCTGAATGAGTATGAAAAGGATATGAAGGCTTATGACGATAAAATCAAGTCACTTTCTAAGTTATACAATGATCCGAAGTTTGGTGTTTCTAAAGACAGTTCCAAAGAAAAATCCAAAAGCAAAAAGGATGATCCGTTAGCGAAGGCGTTTGATGCTTCGTCGAAATATATAGAACATCAAAAGGCGATTGGTAAGTTGAATACCAGTCAAGAATTAACAGCGTGGCAGCGCGTCCAGTCCCAATATGCTCAAGGGACCGAACAGCGCATGAAAGCAGATGAGAAAGTCTATGCCTTGAAGAAAACTCTATCGGATGAAGCGCAAAAGAAAGAGAAAGAAGCCTATAACGCTTCGATAAATTGGATTTCGCATCAAAAAGGAATCCGTGAGGTCTCAGCAGCGCAAGAGCTTGATATGTTGTTGCGTGTCCAATCACGATATAAAGTTGGTTCGGAAGAACGAATGCAGCTTGACGAGAAAGTTTATGCTGCTCGTAAGGCGAAGGACCAGGAGTATTTCGCTGACTTTCAAAGGCAGCTCTCGCACAAGAAAGCGATGGAACAAATAAGCACCGAGGATGAAATCAAAGCTTGGATCAAGATACAGGGGATGTACAAAGAAGGCACAGACCAACGGATGCAAGCCGATGAACAGTTATATACCTTGAAAAAGAAATTGCTTGATGATGAACAAAAAGCCGTGGGCGACTACACGAAGACCACTAAAACGATCTTAGATCAATCGAAGAACGACGCCATTAAGCGCATTGAAGAAGAACGTGACGCATTTCTTGCATCCCAGGATTTGAAAATCAAAGCTATCGACGATGAAATTAAGAAGATGGACGAAGCTAATAACATCGATGATTATGAACGTGCCTTAGCGGAGAAGAAAGCAAGGCTCGAACTATTGCAATCCGCTGTTGGTCCGGAAGGAATCAAGGAACGCGAACAAGTCCAAAAAGATATCGAGGAAATGGAGCGTAAACACCAACGAGAGCAAGCGAAGAAAAGTCTCGAAGACCAGAAACAGCAATTACAGGATGAGAAAACGCAGAAGGAGAATGATTATAACGATCAGATCCAGAAAACGAAAGAACATTATGATCAATTATCCAATGCGTTCGATACCTTCTCGTCACAAATTGAGTTTAAAGCCGAAGACTTGAAACAACTTCAAATCTTGAAGGAGTCTGAGAAGAATGAAGAGATCCTTAAACAACTGGATCAATTCATCTTGGATTATCAAGCAAGAATGGGCAAAATTAGTTCCGTATCGGCTTCCATTTCTCAAAGAGAGCTAGATTTACAAGAATACAATAGCAACAAAGACGCCTTCGATGCTGCAAAGGCTCGGGGTGATCAAGCGGAGATGGCGCGCTTATCGTCAAGGAATCAACAAATTCGTGATCAGTATGGCATAAAACAGGATACAGGTAAGCTTCAACACTTCAAAAATGGCGGCTTGGTACAAGGTCAGCGTGGGGAAGCTGTTCCGGTCGTTGCTCATGCAGGAGAAATGTTCCTGAATGAATCGCAACAGGGGGTGCTATTCAAACTATTGAATTTCAACTTTCCACAATTAAGCTTCTCGATGCCGCAGTTCTCCATGAATTCAGGTAGCGGCCAATCTGTAACCAATTATAATTATTATTCTGTTTCATCGGGTGATGTGCATATCTCTGATGATTCTACAGCCCGAACATTCTGGTCGGAAAAAGATAATCTTGTGCGGAGGATGCAATCCAAGGGAGGGAAAAGGAAAGCATGATTGAAGCAACAGTGAATGGTGTTTCGTTCAAATCCATTGGACTAGGGTTAAAGAGTCATAATATATCAGTCCTCCCGCCAACGAAAGACAATACGATCGAAATTGCCGAGATGGACGGTGAGATCGATTTCGGCAGTACGTATGGACCAAGAACATTCGACTTAGAGTGTATTGTTATGGCTGATGATCCGACTATAGATTACCATCGCAGAGTCGCCCAAGTGGCGGCTCTTTTTAATATCAAAAAAGGCGATATCGTATTCACTTTTTCGGATTTGCAAGGAAGGAAATATGTTGGTAGATACGCGGGGACGATGCCCATTGAAAAGTTGATTTTCGACGGTGAGGTAACTATCCCCATAAAAATGTCGAATCCATATCCTGAGAGCGATGAAGTTATAAATGAAAAGACTTTGTATCAATCCGGTGATATGATCAACGCCTTTTCGGATGGTGGTGTCAGTACAAGCCCTATGATTGTCTTGACCAACACGGGAACCACGACCATTCAACGATTTAAGTTAACACATGAATATCTAATTGAGGGGTGAATGTTTTGAATATTTCTAATTTTTTAGCTACTTCCTTATTAAACCAAGTTTTTCGTAATACAAACTATGCGCGTCCAACTACGGTATATGTGGCGCTATATACATCTAATCCAACGGCAGCAGATACAGGGGCAGAAGTTTCAACAGGGGCATATAAGCGAATGGCGATAACCTTAGGGGCTCCAGTCATTGAGAATAGTAAACAAACAATCAAGAACAGTGCGGACGTTGCATGGAGCGTTGCAACTGCCGATTGGGGGCTTGTTTCACATATCGGAATTCGTGACGCATTAACCGGAGGGAATTTGCTTTACTTTGGTTCGCTCGATACACCACGAAGTATTTTGGTAAATGATGTGTTCAAATTGCTCACAGGGTCCGTAGTATTAACATTAAGTTAAGGAGGTATGAACATTGCAAACAATGTATCCTGCCGCGGTAAACAGCCGACAATCTGAGCTGTCTGCCGCAATAACAGCAGCACAAACAACGATTCCGGTTATAGATATTTCCGTCATTCCCGTGGCCCCCAATCTACTAACGATTGGGACCGACGAATCAGCAGAGACAATTTTATATACGGGAATCAACGGAAATACGTTAACCGGAGTTACAAGGGGCGTTCAGGGAACGGCAAAATCTTGGGCAATCGGTACTAAATTAGCTCGATATTTCACCGCTTACGATCATGATACATTCAAAGCGAACATTGATGAGATTTCGAAACAAATAAATGAGGTCATATTAAAGAAGACCCTCGGACCAGGCGCTAACATCATCAATGCAGATCAAGCTAGTGCATTAGATTTAACTGTATATGGGTCGTCACGGACGAACTTACTTGGGGATTTGGGTAACTTTGAAAAAGATAGTAACGGGGACGGTCTTGCAGATGGTCTTGCTGCTTCTGGTGGAGTCAGATCTCTGGAACAGAGTGAAAAATACGGCCTAAAAGCACAAAGAATTACTTCCTTGGCAAGTGACACAGGAGCATCTAGGTATGTTGTGTTTACAGGTATACCAATGCAAGCAGGAAAGTATTATATTTTCATTGCCGATGTAGTAACTGATGGAATAGCATCAGCGAAAATGGGTGTGTATCGCGATGGTTCGGCTGCTCCAAACTATATAGGTGAAACGCCTGTAAGTTACGCAAGTAAAACACATTATATTAAGCACAACCCAACAAGTGATACTCCAGATGCGCGAATTTTTATGTATAACGCTATAACAGTAGGTCAATTAGGATGGACTCAATGGGATGGAGCAGGAATCTATGAAGTAGACAAGATTCTGTATGATCGAATTGGTGTAGATATAACTGAGGCGAACATACGAGATTATTTACCTCATGTAGATGGACGTAAGCCTGTACAGGGTGTTGTGCTTACTAAGCAAGGTAAAAACCTAGTACCACCACTCCGACCAGACGTTTCATTCCCTGGTGTTAGTTCTTCAATTATCGGATCGTACGAAATGACGATTACAACTACAGCACCTAGTCAGGACAACATTGTTTATAGAGATATTCCTGCATTGCCAAATACCGAGTATTCAATGAGCTATGAGGAGAAGATCGGTTGGGCCTCGGTCCGGTGTATTGACGCAAATGGTAATGAGCTTGGCGCCCAAGGCGTGGGTAGATTTGATATTATCAATAACGTAAATTCTATTAAGTTCACATCTCCACCAGGAACGAAGACTATTAGATTATGGCAAGGAAATTACTCTTCCCCAGCAGGGACTTACAAGTTCAAAAATCCAATGTTATGTATTGGTTCATCTACATCATTCGAACCACGCGAAGATCAACGCGTCCTCTTGCCTGTATCACTTTGCGAAGTCGGAGGGGTACGTGATGAAGTAACCGTAAGAGGGGTAGATGCGACGCTAACCAAAAGAATTGAAAGGGTAATGTTAGATACAAGCCTTACTTATGTGGTATACAAAAACCATAATGGTCGGAAGTTGATGACTATATCAGTACCCAACTCATTTTCAGATATTTCGGGTTCAAATGATATTCCAGATACTAGCACTAGGCAAGGAACTGTATTCATAAACCAAGTGGGATTCCCTTTGGTGGTTGCACCTTTAAAAAGCTTAATCGATGCAGTTGATTCCAATAGTTTTGATAACTGTTATACGATCGATGATAGAAGGTTATTTGTCCTTTTAAGCAATGATGAAACAGGGTTCAACTTTACAGGATCTCCAACATCAGATGAGATGAGAGCTTATTATCTAGGTTGGATAATGTGTAGTGCAGACGGATCGAAGTATGTGACTGGAACCAAGTATTGGAAAAGGAAATCTGATGGAGGAGGAATTACATCTAACTTACCGATAAGCAGCTATCCCGGCGGTGATGGTTTCCAAGTTAATTATCAGCTTGCTACACCTGTAATTAGCAAAGTAACCGATGCAGATGGGTCTATATCCTTACTCGCTGGCGGTAACATGATGACGGTTGAGTCGGGTGTTGTAATTCGTGAAGAAATTACTTTTATGGATGGAAAAGACGGTTATTATTACAGCAACTCCACTGCCCCAGCGGAATATTCAGCGACTAAATTTAAGAATAGGGTTAAAAAGATTGTCAGAATAGATGAGGGTATCAAAACGGGCATTCCATTTGAGTTATCTACAAACAGCGCAAACGGTTTAGAGAGACCTAAATTAAAGGCGGTAGCTTATAACTCTAAGGCTCAGTATTTTGCGTCTTATCTGACTCTAGATAACTACGCTTATTCTTCCAACGTTACGCAGACAGATGTGCAGTATAAAGCAGGTCTTAACGGTACTGTATCGGATAACGTCAATAATATCGCACGGCTGACCACCGAGAATGATGCGCAGAACTACGCTGATACGTACATCCAAGCCATGACGGAGAATAACGCCAAGGACATCAAGGATCATAAGTCCAGCGCATCAGCGCATGATGCAACGGCAATTGTCGTCAACGATCCCGACTTTACCGATAAAACCGTGCTAGGGGTGCTTAAGTATTTAAAGTCGCTTGCCAATAACCTCAAGAGTAAGGTTGCAGGGGCTATTGGCGCACCGCTTGCTGCAACCGATACAGCGGAGCAAATGGAAACGAAGATTAAAGATTTAAAGACGACGTTTGCCGCAAATCTGACAGCTAAGAGAATTACAGCAAGTGCAACTGAAACTCTAAAAAGCTTAATAGACAAGGTTAGCAGCATTGTACTTGGTTCTGGAGATGCTGTTGCATCCGATCTAAGAGCAGGTAAAACAGCTACAAACAATACTGGTGTTCAATTTACAGGTACTCTAGCTGTACAATCTACTACAGCTCAAACGGTTACGCCAACCGCTACTGATATTGTAAAAGGTGCAGGTATTTATGATGGAGTCATTACCGTGAAAGGTGTTCCAGTAGATAGTAGTAAGGTTTTAGTTGGTACGACAATAGCTGGGCAAGCTGGGGAGATGCCAAACCTTACAGGTACAAGAAACGCAACAGGCGTTGCTAAATGGCCTGACGGTGCTTTAGCTGTATATCCTGAAAAAGGATACCAAAAAGGAGGTGTTGGCGACGGAGAACTTAAAGTGTCCATTGCTCAGATGCAGTCAATTAATCCCTACCTTAAACCTCAATATATTGCGCAAGGCGCTGATGTTTTCGGAGTTGTAGGGACGTACACGAATGACGGGACGCTTACTGACCCTGACGATCTGGACGTTAACCGCTCAGCGTACTCAAAGGGCGTCAAGATATCTGGTAAGTCTAGTAGATCAGGTAGAACAGAGTTTGTGACGATACCTCCGAACCACGTACTAGGACCAAATCAGTCGATTTCGCTACCTTTTCCTACTAAGCAAGTGGTATCTAGAATCGCAACTTTCATTGCTAGGGTTAGGCTGAGAGACGCTAATGGTGCAGGTCACGTAGTGTATCTTGTGAACACGCAAGAGGGTGTATCACTTAACATCGGTACAAGTAACTACGCTATGGTATCGCTAGGAATTGACCAGACAGCAAAGACTGTGACGATAACCAATAACGCTAACTATGCCAGCACAACGCTCATAGATGGGGAAATAATGTATCTAATGATCTAAGGAGGAATCAATGTTAGCCAAGGATCTCCTTACGTACGTCAAGAGTGGAGTCGTATCAGAATAAAGCGCCGCCGATATGGTAGGCGCTATTATTATGCCCTCGGAAGTCCGGGAGCTTAATTATTAAGAATGAGGTATAAGAGCATGTTCAATAGAGCGTCATTCAATCGTATGGGATTCAATCGTCAGATGACGGTGTTCGTTTTTGGGAGTGCGACAATTAATGTTAATGGCGATATCGCGGCGTTAGCCAATGCAGACATGACGGGAATTTCCAACATGTCTGCGGAAGGAACTGCTTCATTTGACTTCATCCGGGAACGCTCTTCTCAAGTCAAAATGCATGCAGAAGGCGATTTAAAGTCAGACTTCATCCGCGAAATATCTTCTACTTCAATGCTAGAGGCCGACGGAAGTATGAAAGCTTATTTCATTCGAGAAATATCCGATTCTGCTTTACTACAAGGTGAAGGCAGTATAAGAGTTACAGCATCTTTAGAAAGTACGGGTAAGGCGAGGATGGATGGGGATGGAACGCTACGAGCGAATTTTATACGCGAAATCGCCTTTACCGCGAAGTTAGAAGCGTATGGAGAATTGAAAGCTGATTTTATCCGTGAAATAACTCGTAAGGCTCTATTAAATGGGATTGGTGGCCTGATAGCTAACGGAAGTCACTATCATATCGAGACGATTGATTTTATAGGACCTTTCAAACCCGGGGATCGCATTGAGATAGATTCAAAGAAATATGAGATTAAGCATAACGGCGTTAACGCATTCCCACAGATGCAAGGTGATTTCTTTGATTTATCCCCTGGGACAAACCCAATCATGTACACTGATCCCGAAACATCTCGCCAAGTCCTTATACGGGTAACGCACAAGGATAAATACTTGTATTAAGGAGGTGCTAAGTGAAATATCTTAAAGTGTTTGATAAAAACTTAATTCAAAATGGTTATCTGATTAACGCTTATGAAGTTGAGCGTAGGCGCAGGATTAATAGTGATTATGAGATTTCTTTCATGGTCCCTATGACCTCCGAGGATTACAAAACTAAGATTAGCATAAAGGGACACATTCAAGATGAACGCGGCCAATTCTATGTAATTAACTCTCGGGGCCGTATAAGGGATGGCAAGAAGCTTACATCATCAATCTATTGTACGCATGTTATGTTCAAACTGACGGATTTTAAGTTCCCATATGCTTCGTACATTGATGAGGCTTACGGTATTCATATATCCCAATTAACCGATGCAATTTCGGCAGCTACCGGAGGGAAATTCAAATTCTCCATCGATGATTCATTTGATCTTCACGATGTAAAGGATTTCGGGCGCGGGAATTGCTTGCAAGCTCTCAACCAAATCATAAAGATGTATGGTTGCGAAGTGGAACCGGATAATTTCGTCATTCATTTGAAAAAGAAGATAGGAACAAATAGTGGGATGCAATACAGGCTTAAAAAGAATATTGTTTCCAGTTCTTTTAAAGATGATGGTTCTTCACTTGTAACCCGGATGTTTGCTCAGATGAAGGATGGGAGGACCTTCATTGGTATAGAATCATCTAATCTAACACCGGACGAACTAAGCCTTTTGAATTCTGTACCAGGCGCCATCGATAACGGTCGGCTTGCTGTCAATTATCTAATATCTCCATTCGCTCAGTATTGGTCAAACACCACGAATACGTACTTTGATGGCGAGTTAATAGAGCAAGATATTGAAGACCCGATTGAATTGTTGAAGGCAACCAGGAAAGCACTAAATGAGCAAGATATATTGACCTTAGAAGCGACCATTTCCGCTGCGGATCTCTTCAAAATCGATCAATCTCAACCGATCCCTAAATTAGGTGATACGGTTCTTTGTATTGATCCCAAAATGGACATGAAGAATTTATCATGCAGAATCACGGAACTTGTGGAATATCCTTTCTCGATGGAAAAACACAGTCAGCCGACAATTTCGAATTCAACCTTACAGGACTATGACGATATCATCTCTGACTTGGAGCGTGCTAAAAATATCGTAGACAACCTATTTAGCAATGGGAAAGTGCGGACCGAGGTATTCGAATCATTTGCCAAGCAAGCCGTGATCGATATCAATAATTCCAAAACGGAACTAATCTACCCACCCGAGGGCGGCATACTAGCCCAAGAGAAGACGAATCCATTAGAACAAGTCAGGCTTACATCAAAGGGGATTGGGATCTCAACGGATGGATGGAATAGTATACGTGCAGCCATTACAGCTCGTGGGGTTGTCGCCGAACAAGTTATAGGTCAGCTCGGGAACTTCGTTTCGATGGTGATTGGTTCAGGGAACAACGTCACCAAGATCAATACAAACGGGATCTCATCAGGACATGCAGACTATTACTCCGCACCGTTTCGTGTTGATATGCAAGGGAACGTTATTGCAAACTCAATCAAGCTCATGGGACAGATTAATAACTCGGAAATGAATTCTTCCGTTATTAATGCGGGGACCATAATTGGGTCTTTGATAAAGGCGGGTATTTTAGAAGGCGGGACGATTACGGGGGCGCTTATTCGAACGGCTGTTTCAGGAAGAAGAATTGAAACAAGTTCCCAAGGGTTCGGAGCTTTTGATTCTAATGGTGTTAACCGAATTGCAATCAAGACATCAGGTGATGACACAATATCGGCATTATCGTTTTTCGGGTCCGGTGGATCTTTTGCTGGAGAAATCAATTCATATGCAAACCAAGGCAGAATGAATATTTTTTCAAATGATCTTTTTATCGGAAGTAATAGCATGTCGAATCCAATATATTTTCAAGGAAGGTCGACATTTAATGGTGTCGTAACATTTAACTCCTCTGTTAATGGGTTAAGCTTAGGTATTGGAGATATCAACGGGTTAAGATCGGAACTTGAATCTTTGAAAGATCAACTCAGCAGTCTAAGGTCTGAATTCCGCGGTCATTCCCATTCAGTTAATATTGGTACTCATAATCATGGCAATAAAGAAAACCAAAACTGGGGCGGAACGTTTACTACTTCCTTGCCGTAGTAGTATGATATGGTAAATACATACTATTCTTTACTGGAGGTAATGCGTTGTGAAAAAGTGGGCGTATCTACTAAGTGGATTGATTATTGGGGGATTAATAGCGACAACAGGCAGTGCATTTGCAGATCAAGTTAAAAGTCTTATCGGAAAAAAAGTAACTGGTGAATACACTGTTGTTGTAAATGGGAAGACATTACAGGATAAAGGGGCAGTTATTGACAGTAAAACAAATGCCCCTGTCCGCGCATTGTCTGAAGCTTTAGGAGCTGATGTGAAAGTGGAAGGTAAGACGATTACAATAACAAAAGATACAGGACAAGGCGAAGCAGTGACGAGTGAAACAAACCCGTATTTTGGTCAGAAAAAAAGTATACTAGAAGATCGTAAAGATGTACTTGAAACCAGTATTTTGAAACCAAGAATTGAAGAAAGAAAAGATATTATAGATCAGATAGAAATTTTAAAGAAATCTGGAGCAGATGAGTCGCTAAAAAAGAAAGAAGAGCAATTAAAAGAGTACGAAGATGCTATCACTAAATACACCAAAGAACTAGAACAAGTAAATGAAGCATTAGCGGCATTAGAAAAATAATGAGTTTTTAAAGTCTTACCTCATGGTAAGGCTTTTTTATTTCTATTTTGAAAGGATGATTGTACTTGGCACATGCAATACCAAAACTTGAAGTGCTTATTGATTTATCCCGTCCGGTCGAAGAAATAACTGAAGTAATTACATTGGTAATCAGTTCGCATCCAGGGAAGCAAAAAGAGATTCTTGAAGCCGTTGATTTATCGGTTGGGGAAGCTTTAGCAAAATTCGAAGAAAATAATATCAATTAAAGTCCCGAATAACATCGGGTCTTTTTTTATGGGAGAGGGGAATTAACAATGGACAAATTCTGGTCCACGATTGTTGGGGCTATTCTGGTACCTGCGTTTAATTTTCTTTATGGGGGTGCCACCAAATCGATGATGATTGCTTTAATTTTTTTCATCGTCTTAGATTGGATCACTGGTACAAGAGCGGCAAAAAAAGATAATTCATATGCAAGTGAGTACGGGATAGATGGCGTATTCAGAACATTCTTTATTTTGTTACTACCTGCGGGAGGTCACTTATTAGATGAAGCATTCGGACTTCCAGGCGTTTTATTTGGAGCCCTTTGCATTGGCGTTCTATATCACACATTGCAATCCATGATAGCAAATGCTGTAAGGGCTGGTTGGGCAAATTGGTTCCCTGAAAAGTTACTTATCAAAATTACCGATTGGGTCAAAAGTGAGTTGGATAAGAAGGTTCAGCGTGCAGAAAGTAGGAAAGGGGATAGTGGTAACTAATGCGTATACAAGGACAATTTACTTTATTTGATAGAGAAGAATTCGAAGAATGGTTAATGAAGCAATCTTTTAAAAGAAAAGTTGTTCTGATTCAAAATCATCATACATGGAGCCCTGATTACAAAGACTTCAACGGAAGTAATCATTTTCAACGATTAGATTCTATGAAGAGCTTTCATATAAACGATCGTGGATTTAGCGATATTGCTCAGAACTTGACTACGTTTCCAGATGGAATGATTGCGGTGTGCAGACCTTTTGATGTAGCTCCAGCAGGAATAAAAGGAGCTAACTCCAATGGCATATGTATTGAGCATTTCGGCAACTTTGATATTGGCGGCGACAAAATGACGGACGAGCATAGAAAAACAATTCTATTCCTTAATGCAGTTCTTTGTAAGAAATTCAAATTATCTATTAGTACAGAATCGGTTGTATACCACCACTGGTGGTCAACAGATGGTGACAAGGTGTTTAACCTGAAAACTGGTGAGAAGCTAAAGGGTTCACCGTCTAAAACATGCCCAGGTACCGCATTTTTTGGTGGAAACACAGTGCTGGATGCACAAAAGAATTTTATACCTTTGATTGCTACAGCTTTCAATGATAATGGAGAGGATGAAGACAAATTGAAACTAACTAACTATCAAAAAACGCAATTGATCGAAGTATTAAAAGGATTACTATTGCAAGGTGTTATTACTGATAAAAGTTGGGTAGATAAAGCTCAGAATGATACATTGACTGTATCCGAGCTTACTTGGCTCAATATGATTGTTATTGCTAGAAAATAATTATTTACAAATTTATGCAAGTGAGTTAAGATGACTATATCAAATCCAGAAGCACTGGTAAAAAGAGCCGTTAGGGAAGTACCCTAGCGGCTCCTTTTTTTCTTTCATTACATTAATATTCTGATTTATTATAAATGTCCTTGGCTTCATCAACACTCTTGAAATCGAATTCGTAGTAAACCGAACGTACCACTTTCTTAATTTCCTCGCGTGAATATCCTGCTCGCTGCATGCCTGATATGATGTAACCTAAACAAGCGTTATTGCTCCAGTCTTCCATATATGAACCCTCCATTTGATTATTTCTTTCGTATAACTCTATATAAAGCTATGCAACTGAGAATTAAGGCAGTCAAAGAAACGATCCAGGTAATTACATTCATGATCCATACCTCCGTAGGGGCCGAAGCCCCTTAGTCTAAAATACTTTCATGGCTGATGCTATATTGTTGTTTCAACTTTTCAAAGGCCAAGTCCGTTACTTTATAGCGATGTGTACCGTTGTCACTGCCAACAAGCTTTATACCTCGCCCCGAAAGTTCAATTTTAGTTCTTATGAAGTATCCTCCATAGTGCCCGATGGACATTTGAAGCTCGCAATTAGGCTTACGTTGCCCCATTTCGAGCGTATATGAATGAATACCTCTTGCAATGTTGCTTGCTGGAAATTCAAATATTGCTGCCATTGTGATCATCCTCCCGATTTATTTTGTTTAGCATTTATGTTATGATTGGGGGGAGAGGTCTTTCGACCCCTCCGAGGGAACTTTAACGTTTGCGTGGGCGCTTCCGTTTGGTTCCTTTTTTGTTGTTCTTACGGCTTTCTTTGAGTAGTATGTAAGCTGTTATTAGCTGAATGAGAGCCGTAAGAAGTTGTACCCAATCTTTCATTGCTTGTCTCACCTCCTTATATATTCATTATACGATATCGTATAAATAAAGTCAATAGTATTGATAAACTTTATTCGATATCGTATAATCTTGGTGGAGGTGATTAGGATGATTGTCACGCCTAAACTAAATGCAATATTGAAAGATCGAGGAATTACTCAAATGAAGCTATCTGAGATGTGCGGGGTCCCGCAGGGGTCTATTTCTCGTTTTGATAAAAATACTAGACACGAAGACAGTCATATATTTGCAATCGCTAAAGCATTGGGTATAAAAATTGAAGATTTGTTTGATATAAGAGTTGAGTAACCTATCTTAGGATAGGTTATTTTTTTGTTCTTGTTTACGAACGTACATTCGCTTATAATGGAAACAAATGTTCTTATCGGTTGTAATATTTTAAAATAAGGGAGTTTTAAAATGAAATCTACCCCATTACAGACAGAAGTTGATTTCACTTTAGTCAAACAATATATCCTTCTTCCTATGATTTTAGACGTCTTGGAACGTGATATGAATACAATGAAAATGGCACCACTAAAAATGGCTACAGTATATGTAAAAAATTTAGAGCACATACAGAGTCTGATCCACGATGACCTGATACGCCTTAGAAAGCAAATGCGGTCCCATGGATTGAAGGTATATGAGGAAAAGCGAACGAGTATTAATGTAGAGATTCAATATATCTGCCGAGGATATCACCACACATTCGCTATGTTGTGGACTTTAGTTAAAGCTGATATCGAGCGATATTTAAGCGAATACTTTAATGTAGATTTAGAGAGTTAGGGCGCGTACATTAAATTTATTTGACCAATAAAGCTAAACTAAGAGATACAGGGATTAAGTAAATATCAATACACAATAAGCCCCGGATTTCTCCGAGGCTTATTGTGTATATCAAATTGTATTTGATTTCAAATATGTAAGGCTGGTTCTTAATTGTAAAATTCTTCAACAAATTACCGCTTTAGGAAAATGAAATTATTTCCTATAATTATTTATGTGGTTAATTGTTCTAATAAAGAGGGGGATTAAGAAATTCGTACTTACCATATAGGTAAGTTTCGGTTTGGGAGGAGCCTAATAAATCAGCTCACTGCCGTTTACCTTTTTTTACAACAATCCACTGGTACATGTCTTCTGCATGACAATCGAGAATACGTGATGCGAGAACAGCGTTTTCATAAGTCATTTCCCTTTTATTGTTGATCCATCGTGAAACAGTGGCTTCGGTAACATTTAAACGGCGAGCGAGTTCGGCTTGACTCATATCGCCTAAAAGTTCAGGTAAACGGCATTCTCCTTTGCGGAGTGCCATGTTTTCCCACCTTGAATGTATTGTTATTTCAGAAAGATTATATAACTATTTATCATTTCTAGTAAACAACAACCCACATTTAAGGACTCATAATCGATTAACGTTCCAACTGCATTTCATCACATAGAGTAACTGGAGGGTGCATGGTGAAAAAAACGGACTTAGAACAATTGATGGTTGTAATCTCTAATTCAATAGCTGTTATTAAAAATGAGAAACACATTAATGAAGCTACACAAGGAAAGTATAAATGGGGATATTCGGGTCAGTTGAAAATTATAATAAAAGAAGAAGGTTCTCCAAATCCGTCAACAACTCGTCAACAACGTCTCGTATAAGCCGTTATAATTAATGACGATAAAGTGATCGAAAGATGGAAAACCCCTTTATATAAAAGGGGTTTTTTGATAACCCCTAATAAATATTCTGGAGCCCTCTTTCGAGAGCTCCATCATGGGAGAGGATAAACCAAGGTAATACACACTATTACAATTTATCTCAAAACGCTGATAATAAAGGCGTTATACTATTATTATTGCACACATTGGCATAGTTTAATCATTGATTAAATAAAAAATGCCACCTTTTATGCCACCCCAACCCACACACCTAAACCTTGAATACATCGCTAAATGTATCTGCCGCCTTTGCTTCCGCTGTTCGCATAAGGTGTCCGTACACATCCATTGTAGTTCCTATTTTCGAGTGCCCAACACGCTCAGAAATAATTTTCGCATGAATCCCCCGATTGATTAATATAGAAACTGATGTGTGTCGAATATCGTGAAATCTTATATATCTAATATGCGGATTTCGGATTTTGATGAAATCCTGCCAACGTTCACGCAGCGTTTTTGGGAAAAGCGGCATACCTAAATTTTTATGGTATCTGATGTTACAAAATAAAAAGTCGCCTTCTTCGAACCAAGTATCTTCATTTTCAGACTTCCAACTATCCCAAACTTTCTTGTACTCTTTTAATTCCAATGTTACATAATTAGGAATAGCAACAATTCGAATAGATCCTTTAGTTTTTGGGCTTTTAACGTGTGGTTTTCCATCAACAAAAACAGGAATGGATTGTTTTATATGGATACAATCATTCTCGAAATCGATGTGTTTCCACTCTAACCCAAGTAATTCTCCACGTCTCATTCCTGTTGTGAAGGCGAGGGTGATTAGAGTTCGAAATTGAATGTTTTCAGATTGTAAAGCAATCATTATTTGTCTTGATTCTTCTTCTGTATATGCATCAACATTAGGGGATGAATTCTCTTTTGGTTTAAGCACATTATCCATAGGATTCGGATCGATGTTGTACCATTCTTTTGCTTTTTGAAAAAGGCTTCGAAGAACTCTGTAAGCATATACCCGAGTTGCTTGGCCTACGGGCTTTTTTTGATTTTTCAATTCAAACATGTCGTTTAAAAACATCACTATATGAATTGTTTCGATATCGTTGAGGTACATATGCTTAAAAACAGGCAAGATGCGACGATAGATGTAATTGCTATAGTTTTGTTGTGTAGTCTTCTCCAAGTGTACATTTACATACATTTCCATCCATTGTTCCACGAAGTGTTCAAAATTGATTTTTTTCATATCTATGTTGTTTGAAATATTTTTCATTAATTCAGCTTCAAATATTACGAGTTCTTTTTCTGCAATGCGTTTAGAGTTCGTATGAACAACTTTTGTTTTTCTTTTGCGCTTACCGAAAGGATCGTTAATATCTACAACTAGTCGAAACCCATTGTTACGTTTTTCTACCCAACCCAAAATTATCAACTCCAATCAATTCGGTGTTAAAAATTTATTTTCTAGTAGTCCTTAAGAAGGATATCGCAAACTTAATCTCGTCTATAGACAACTCTTTATCATCTAAAAGAAATGTGTAGTTTGACAACTCATCACTTGAGAAATCCACTGTGACTGAATTTGACTTTATACCCCGAGGTGAGGGGATGTTAGTTGCACCAACTAAATAATCGACAGTCGTGTTAAGCTCATTCGCAATGATCGCGAGCATATAAGGCTGCGGGGCACTTAGACCACTTTCGTAATTGGATACAGCGGTGCGTTTCGAACCGATCTTATTTGCAAATTGTTCCTGTAAATACCCCTTTTTTTCTCGTAGTTCACGAATACGTTTTCCAATTAGAATACGGTTTTCTTTTACTGCATCCACAAATATCACTCTTTCTTTGAAAAAATATTTAAAAAAGGTATTGCGTCATAATTTATGACGTGCTATGATTGGGGTGTCAAAAATATTGTCGTAAATTCGCGATATGTCAAAAATAGTGGAGGTGACTACATGATAAGAAAAACATTCTCACAACAAAGAGAATTAAAAGGAGTTTCAACAACTAAAATGGCTGCCGACCTTGGAATTACTGAAAGTCATCTGAGAGGAATTGAACGTGGTCGAAACAATCCAACATTAAAATTAGCCTTTCAAATCTCAAAATATCTAGGTTCATCACTTGAAGAATTATTCGGAGATGCAAGTTGATGTTTATTTATGCTGTCCTTATCACTAAAGAGAGTATAACACGTCAAAAATTATGACGCAATATTTTTTATGTGAATTATGTCAAAAATTATGACATTTATTGTTTTTAATTCAAAAATAATGGCAAGGAGTGATTTCATGACAACATTAGATTTTATCGGTGAGGTGAAAGAATGCCTGATATCGGAAATAAAACCATGGATAGAGTCACAAGTAAATGAAATGTATAAAAATCGAATCGCAAAAGCGACATTGACCGTCGAAGAGGCGGCGGAGTACATCGGGGTTTCTGTTTCCATGCTTTACATTATGGCGAGAGAAAAACAAATTGCTTATATACCTGTTGGGGCGATGAGTTCATTAAAACCTAAAATGAAATTCAGATTATCTACATTGGATAAATGGATGGAGGAACAAGAACGTAAGAGTATGAAAGGAGCAGGTGCATGAATCAATCTCAAATATCAAAATCAAATAATCTTAATGAGATTACCGCTGAGATAAACATATACAAGCAGCAAGCCGGACAAGCGGTATTCGAAATAGGACGGCGACTAAAATTCGTAAAGGAAAATGATCTGACACATGGTCAATGGATTCCCTGGATAGAGTCGATGGAAATAGATCGAAGCACAGCAACACGTTTAATTCAAGCTTTCGAACAATTTGGAAACGATGCGACATCGCACCATTTGCCAACCGGGAAGATATTCGAAATGTTATCACTTCCAGAATCGGTTGATCGACACGAATTCATACAAAAGAGTCATTCAGTGCCATCCACAGGCGATGAAAAGACAGTGAATGAAATGAGCGTTCGTGAGTTAAGGGAGGTGAAACAAAAGTTAAAGGAAGCAGAGCAACGAGAAAAACAGGTTAAGCAAGAAGCAGAGAAAGCGAAGAAGAACGCACAACATTTTGAAGCACTGTGGACTTGCGAAAAGGATAAACCGCCGCAGTTGATTGTTCAAGAGCCGAACGATTACACGGAACTAAAGTCCACCGCTCAGGAGCTAAATAATAGGGTCGTTCAATTAGAGCGAGAAAAACGACAAATCGAGTCCAGTTATCAGGAAAAGGTTACTCAAAAAGATCAGTCGGAACATGCTCTTCGCGAGCTAAAAAAGTCATTTAAAAATATCATCACATTCGTTACTACGGAACAGATGAATGCGATTTTTAACTATTCCATGGTGGAAGGTCATGTCGAAGCACATAAGGCGGTCGAACAGTTTTTACACCAATTTGATGAGCAGATAAAAGGGGTATTCGATCATTGGAATGGGCATACGAAAATTATTGATATTTAGGAGGGATTAAATTGAGCACAGCACTACAAGTTCCAGAATGGAATCAAGAAGAGCAAATCGAACGTCTTATTGCGATTAGTACGAATTTTGCACATGGGGCGGGCAAGCAAGATAAACGGATCGGTAGCCTAGAACAGCGAATGAACAGTGTTGAGAGCAAAATGACTTGTGACAGTCGGCATCAGAATAACATTAATGATTTCGCAAAACGCAGTATTTCGAAGGTGTTAGGATCAGCAGCACACCCGGATTATCGGAAAACAATCTCCGCATTATGGGCTGATTATAGACGAATTTTCGGGATTAATTCTTACCGCGACACACTAGTTGCTGATTATGATCGTGCGATAGATTGGATTCGTCTTTGGAGACCAGTAACAAAACGGGAGGGTGAATGCAATGGAAGCAACGCAATTGATTGATGTTGATATCGAAGAGTCAGTAATAGGTATCGGAGGATTTGAATGGAAAAGTCGAGTTTCATGTGTTGAGAAAATGGCATCTGTATGCATAGAAAGAAAGGTGAAATTCGATGAAGTACTTGGGGCTATCAACTTCACGAGTTATTGTTCTAATCCGTTGAAGATGACCAAGAAGCAACTATCAATGCTTAAGCGTGATGTTAACAAACGTGTAAAGGATTTGCAGCATGAAAAAATGGTTCCAGAAGTGGGTGATCAGGTTCGAGTACCAAAGTTAGTTAAGAACCAATTATTAGGCGGTTACGTGCAGGATGGTAGAAATTTAGTGGAAGCGATTGTGATAAGTCAAAGGAAAATGACCTCGGGTTATCACTACAAGGTTAAGAGGGTGGCAGACGGAGAAATCCAAGAAGGCAACGGGCATATGATCAAAGAGATTCTAACTAAGCGTGAGTAATGAGGAAGGGGACAAAGAATATGGGTAAATATAAATGTGGTAAGCGCGTGGGAAACCGCTTGTGTGTATTATGTGGCGAAGTTTGGATCGATCTATTAACACTAGCAGAGATAGAAAGGATCTGCATTGATGCATGGGGATTGAAATCATGATTAAAGAAAAGAGATAGGTACGTCGGCAAACGTAACTATCTCACAAGTTAATTACAAATAAAATCAAAGATAGTTTAACACTTATTATCAATTTCGCGCAACCCCAAGTTAAGGAGGGGGGATATGGCAAGCCCGCAGTTAGGAAATGGCTTTGTGAGCATCGCAAATGAATTATGGGATGAAATAATAAGTCGTGACTTCTCAAAGCGTCAAAAAGAGATTCTATTGCTAATATTGCGATTATCTTATGGATGCAGGAAGAAACATGCACACATACCCAAATTGAAATATTTTTCATTATGCGGTGTCGGTCCCACTCATATTTCAAAAGAGTTGAAACTCTTACAAACATACAAGGTGATTACTTGGGAGCGTGAAAATATGAACTTTGCTCTCAATAAAGATTATGATGTTTGGCAAGTTGCTGCTGTGAAGGATTGGAATCCAGTTGATTTCAACGAGTTACTTCACCTCAACTTAACAGAAAAAAACTTACCAAAACGGGAAGTTACCAAAACGGGAAGTTACCAAAAAGGTAACAAGAAACTTACCAAAAAGGTAAGTATAAAGTTACCAAAACGGGAAGTTCGACATGTCCCAATGCCTTGGCGCTCTAAGGTGGACCGGATGTCTAAAGACAGTATTAAAGACAGTATTAAAGACAATTGTTGTTGTTTAGGAGAAAACAATCAATTTAATGATCTGCAAAAGTATCGTAAGGAAGTAGAAACCAAGTACATCCAACGAAGAGGTGTAGGTTTAGAACTAACCATTTCTGATGAAAGCATGATAGAAGAATTTTTCACAGAAAAGGTGCCCTTACAAATCGTCTTGGATGGAATCGATAAAGCCTTTAATAATTACAAACCAAGGAATTCACGGGACAAGATAAACAGTTTGAAATATTGTTCTCAAATCGTGTTTAGCCTTCAAGCTCAACAAAAAGATGCTCCTGTTAATGAGTCGGATTTCATAGAAGAGATTGCAGCATCTACAGAAGAACAGCAAAGCGACGAAGAGGTGCTTAGATTGCTTGAAGAGCTTAAAGCAAAGAGGGGTGGAAGTGAGTGATCGAAGAGATCGTAAAGTACATGCCTAACGACTATTCAAAACGGCTTAAAGGCATGCGGGAGGCGTTGAACAATCATCTAGATGTAATTGCCTTGAAAGATTCATATCCAGATAGAAAGGCAAAGGAGAATGATTTATTTCATTACGCTCAATCTTGTACGCGATGCAATTCATGTCCGGGCTTAGAAGATTGTCAAAATGAAATGCCAGGGCATCGATTGGTTCCAGTCCCAGATCAACTAAAACCGGATCAACTAAATTTTGCATTGCGTCCCTGTAAGCTTCAGGAGGCGAAATTGAAACAGCAGCATATTCAGAAATTGATTAAGTGTCATAACGTGAAAGATTATATCAAAAATTCTGTATTTGATGATTTGGATATTGATTCACAACGAAGATCGGCAATCGTCGAGTGTATTCGGTTCTGTAATGACTTTAAACCCAACGAAACCAAGAAAGGTCTTTATTTGTACGGTTCCTATGGGGTCGGAAAAAGTCGTATAGCCGGAGCGATTGCTAATGAATTAGCGAAGCAAGGCGTAGACGTCGCACTTGTCTACGTGCCGGACTTCTTGGAAGAAATAAAGGATTCGATTAAAGATAATGCAGTACAACAGAAGGTGGACGCTCTAAAAAATGTCACTGTTTTAATATTTGATGATATCGGAGCAGAACCAAACTCTAATTGGACTCGTGACGGAATTATCAGCTCTATCCTAAACGATCGGATGGAGAAGTTCACAACGATCTATACATCTAATTTAACTCTGAACGAACTTAAGAGTCATTTCGCTAAAACTGCAAAGGAAGGGATTGATCCTAAAAAGGCGGAACGACTCCTTGAACGTATCGAACCGTTTGTGAAGGTTGTGCCTGTTATCGGACGTAATCGGCGAAGAGATTGATTCAATCCTGGGGGGATGACGTACATGTGCATGATTTGCAAAGGATCAAAGGTTGATGTTGCATTTAGCAGTTCGATGATGATGGTTGGACCGTGCAAATTTTGTCAAGAGGATGACGATCATCCGGGAGCTAGAATGGATGGGCCTGGGTGGAATGTCAGTGATTGCGAATCACTTTGGAGGGGTATGGATGCAAATAAAAGTATCGCGACTGTCTCTCATAAATAATCTTAAGAATCTGAATCTAACTAATAAATTATTGCTCTTAGAGGCGACGGAAAAAAGCCTAGAAATCACAATATCAAATGAGTTCACGGTCACTCGTACATTCATAGTTGAGAATATCGAAATAGTTGCCATTGGGTCGCTTATTATGCAAGCTAATCTATTCTTTGAAATCATTGATAAATTGCGTACGGATGAAATAAGTATCGCATGCACAGGCAATAAGGCAAAAATCAAAAGTGGACAAACTCAAATGGATGTTTCGGTCCTGGATGCCATCGCAAAAAGAACAGTGGAGAAGCCAGAAAATTGGCTCTTCACACTGGATGGGCAGGTATTGAAAAGTTTCATTAAGTGCGTAATGCATGCGGTAGACAAGAAGGATAGTACGAACGTGGCTCTAACAGGCGTCAGATTAAAACTAGAAAGTGATTGCTTAAGCGTAACGGGCTGCAATGGGTCACAGTTGGCTCATTTGAGAACAGAGATTCAAGATAGTCCCGAGTTCGAAATCGTTATATCAGAAGAGCATGCGAAGCTATTGCAAGGATTCATTCACGATGGCGATGCACTACGGTTTGCCATCAAGGGTAATGATGCCGTCTTTGCAACTGATACGCATACATTTTATTTGCGACTTTTAGATGCGAAGTTTCCGCCAGTTGATTCACTCCTGGATAAAGAAGTCATCGCTTCGGCAATCGTGAATGTGGATGACCTGGTTAAATCTATAGATATTTCAACCATTGCAGCGCATAGGGCGAAAGGCGGGATCGTTGAAATATTAGTTAAATTGGCGGATAACACTCTATCAATTATGTCGAAGAGCCAGCTTGGTAGAAGTGTTGATATTGTTCCATTAAGTAATTGTGAAGGCGCTAATGTTTCAGTGGTGTGTGACGCTAGATTCTTAAGGAGTGCGGTCAAATCCGCTGATAGAGAATCGGTAAAAATCGGCTTTGTAGGGCATGAGGCGCCAATAATTATTGATTCGCAAAAGTTCGGAAAGTTTTTGATACAAGCCAGAAGAAAGGGGCGCGAATGGGATGGAGAATGAAAAGCAAATTGAAATGGTTATCGTAGATGATGTTTTGATCATTGAGGAAACGGATGGTCAGGGGGCTGTATGAATCCTCTTGTCAACAGTAAAGCGATGTTACTTATTCATAGAGCGCTTACTCCTATTATTCATTCCGGGAAAAAGATAGACCGAATCCATATGCATGTATCTCAAAATTCAGAATTATCTTCAATCAGTTATATAGAAACTCAATTTGGTGATTTGGAAATCATAGTGAATCCCCACATACACAAAGGATTTTGTTATTTGATTGAAAGCCCAATCAGTCGGGGTGGCATAGGATTTAACTGGGTATCCAAACCGAAAAAAATGGAGGTTTAGAGCATGGTACAGGGGATGAGGCATGAACTCAAAATATTGCCCGAATACTTTATAGATGTAATCAGTGGAGTGAAAAAATTCGAAGTAAGAAAGAATGATCGGAATTATCAGCTAGGTGATGTTGTTGTACTTAAGAGTTTGATCCAACAACGCAGCAGTTTACAGGTGATAGTGTAATCAAATGCGTGTCCTATATATTAAATGATCGGGATTATGTAAAAGAGGGTTATGTCATTTTAGGAATGGAGGATTACTAGGTATGAATATATGGTTAAAAGAATTCAAAGCAGAAAAGATACGGGCGGATTCCGCGGAGTGTCGCGAGTCTCAATTAAAGCAAGCATTAGAATCTGTGATCCATCAATGCAGTGGTTCGCCAGCTTATACAGATGGAGCTTATGCGTGCTATTATGCGAACCGAACGTTATTGAATGTGTACGGTGAAGTTTCTCGGTCAAATAACGGTATTGGACAAGTCGATAAGATGCTACATGATATTAGACGAATAGCCAAAGATGCAGATATGGATGTGATCGTCACAATCATAGATCAAGATTTAGGTTATCAGATGGGCTATCATCGAATCGATTTGCCATGCGTCGGGCAGTTACCTAAATTTAAAGGGGTGACAGGGTAATGGGACAAATGAACATGTTCGTGTTCGATGAAAAAGAGACATGGCGCCGCGTAGAAGAAAGACTTGAATCAGCTAGGATATACAAAAAGTTCGGATTCATTCGGCGTGAAATCAAAAGCACGCCTTCATATGCTAACAGAGAACATGGGAACACAAATGCGATATCAAAACCAGTTCAAGATATCGCAATATGGAACGTTGACCGGGAAGAAGAAATGTATAAAGAATATGAGGAAGTTATGCGTGCGGTCTCCCGATTATCAAAGCTTCAACGGCAAATCATCGAAAAGAGATACCTGGAAGATGAATATGTCTTTGATATTAATGTGTATGTGGAGCTTGAAAAATCTGAACGTTCGTATTATTACGCCAAATCAAAAGCAATGTATCGATTAGCGTTCGCCCTTCGTCTTGAAATGTATTGCGAGAATTAAAAAAACCGTTGCAGACATTTTGCAGTTATTTTGCAGAGTTCTTGCAGTTCATTAGGTTCTACAGGTGATATTCTTATAGCATAGAGAATTGAAAAGAACACCCGACACAACAATGTACTCATGTGAAGGCTACGAGCTGTAAGAGTAGGACAAGCGGGGGAAAGTTGTTTGATTCTCTATCACACTGGTTTCTCTCCTTTCACCATAGCCGCTCCTTCGGGGGCGGCATTTTAATTAGAAATGAGAAAACAATTACCATTCATTAGGTCGCTGATTATTCAGCGGCTTTTTTATTTTGCATTGAGGGGGTGACCGACAATAGAGTTTGTTCAGCCAATCAGAGACCCGGAAATCTTAGCAGACATTAAAGATTATTTACGAGGTACGAATCAACGTAATTACATGATGTTCATGCTAGGGATCAACACAGGTCTGCGTATCAGTGATTTGCTTAAGCTTCGGGTACGTGATGTACAAGGGACGCACATCGTTCTCAAAGAACAGAAGACAGGCAAGACAAAGCGAATCCTCATTACGCCAGATTTGAAAAAGGAATTGAATGTTTACACGGAAGATAAGCAACCGATTGAGTATCTAGTGAAAAGCCGTGAAGGTATTAATAGACCTATCACACGATCTATGGCTTATAAGATTCTCCGCAGCGTCGCTGATGAATTCAGACTCGAAGAAATCGGTTGCCACACTCTTAGGAAAACATTCGGATATTTTTTCTATCAGCAATATAAGGACCCGGCAATGCTCATGAAACTATTTAATCATAGTTCTGAAAAGGTCACATTACGCTATATAGGCATCGAGCAAGACACGATGGACATGCATCTAAAACGCTTCAAAGTGTAATCAATTACTCATATTGAGCATAGGTGGAACTCGTTTCTGTGAGGTTGGTTAAACTCAATCAGCAAGCAGGTTTTCGGTTCCTCACTGAGTTCAACAAAATATAACATATGGATAACTCAAACGTTCACAAAGCGTTCGTGTTTTGAGGGAACAAATATCTTGAAAAGGGGAAATAAAATGAGGTCAGAAGTGGTGAAAAATAAACTTCAATACTTGAGTATATTAAGCGACTTAGCTATTCAATGCTTAAAAAAAGGAACAATACGGTATAACGGAATCGCGCATGGCGCCATGTTAGATAAAAGATTGATAGATACTTGTAATAGCATCGAGTGTGAATTGGGGATCGGTATTGATGTTGATCCATTTGATAAATATGTCTCACAACCGCCAACGATAGAACAACGCATTCGGGCAGCTATGATAGATGAATACCCTTATCAAGTTGTTTATTACACAAGGAGAGAAGGGGCGACATCCTCCATTATTGAGATTGCGAAGGAGAACGAGTCTATTGTAGTTCTTACTAACTCGGTAATGGAAAGACAATACAAAGAAAAAGGTATTCGCTGTATGAATTATCGAAATAGTCATCAAAGATGGTTGTATGGTAAGAAGCCTATAACGCTTATAGCCGATGTCGTACCAGATGAAGCATTGGCTCCATGGCGAAGAGAACTTAGAGGACCAATCAATCGCATTATCGCAGTGAAAAGTATTCAAGTTGGTTTAGATGGGTCGGCATCTGTTCAAGGCATCGATCTTAAGAAAGCTAATAAGAGCTTTGGGAGTGAATGGAGATGCTAAAGTGTCTTATTGGAAAGACCATAGTTTATGCAATGCGATACGTCGATCAGTCATTTGACACTGTGACAATTGAATGCGATGACGGTACCACATTAACCATTACATCAACTAAGTCACATATGGACAATGAAGGATTAGATGTTGAGGTTCACAAGGATGGTGAAGAGATTGCCTCCGATCGCACAGAAACCATGTAGCCACACTGGGTGTCGCATTCTAACAAGAGAGCGTTATTGTTCAGCGCATACTAAGGATAAAAATAAGTATGACCGTTATCGTGGAACTGCATCACAGCGCGGATATAACAGCAAATGGCGCCAGGCTCGCGTATGGTACTTAGTTAAGCACCCGTTGTGTGTATACTGTGCAATGCAAGACAAGGTAATCGCTGCAACAGTCGTCGATCATATCAAACCACACAAAGGTGACAAGTTACTATTTTGGGACCGAGATAATTGGCAAGGGCTATGTATCTCATGCCATAATTCAAAAACGGTAAGAGAGGATGGTGGGTTCGGAAATACTCAAAAATGCTAGAAAATCTTTCTAATATATAGTATATTTTCTATAACTATATGCTATTGAGGGAGCGAATAATTTGATAATCAGTGCGGTTTTTCAAAAGGAGTTAGAAGACTCATTGTGTGGTACATATTTATCGGCTGATGATTTTCTTATTTCCGAAGGGAAAGATAACGCTAGAAATCCAATGATTAATATATTCTACAGGTATTTTACTGGTCAACCCAAATATTCTCTTTTATTATATATAAGAAAGGGTTCTTTTAAAGTCGCTAAGAGACCGGGAAAAGTATTAGAACTAGAGTCAATTGAACTAACTGATAAAGGAGAAGTACTACTCGAAATAAGAAAGTGGATAGATAATATAGAAACTGAGTTTAAAATATTTAATGAAGTAAATGAAATTATAAAAAATAGGGAGCAACGCACTGAAAGAATAAAAGGGATGGAACAGTCATTATCCGGAATAGGGAATGAACAATTTTCTACTGATGAAGTCAATAAGTTAATTCAGAGAGTATCAACATTAGAAGAACTTTTTTTAGCTCAATTAGAAGAAGAGATAAAAGACAAAGAACTACTCAGAAACGAAATTAATAAATTTAAAAAAGATATTAGTTTCTTGAAAATGCAAGTCAGTATTTTGAATAAAAAGAACTGGCTTTTCGCGTTTGACTCTAGAATATCTCAGTGGAGAAAAAGGAACCCTAGAGCTGTTGAAGCATTAGATATTAAGAATTTCGAGGTTTTACCAGAGGCAGTAAAAATGTTAACCCATTCTGAAATAGATTAGATTAATATAAATAGAGAGTTGTTTTTTAGGGGGGGATCCGGGATGGTTGATAAAGTAAAAAAAGTAAGCAATCCACTTACTATTGTTGCTATTTTTGCTGGTTTAGCAGAGGTTGCTAGTACAGTAGCATTAGGGCTAATAAATGAAGAAATACAGCTTATTTTTATTTGGTTCGTTATGGTGTTCCCTGTTCTATTGGTTGTTATATTTTTCTTAACATTAAATTTAAATCCAAAAGTTTTATACTCTCCAAGTGATTTTAAAGATGAGGATAACTTTTTGCAAACACTAGCAGGAAGCTATACATTAAAAAAACAATTTGATGAGATGAACAATATTATTACCGAATCTAAAGCGGAAATTATATCACTTGCTAAAGAGGCAACAAAAAAACCTTCCGAGCAAAATACAGAAATTTCAACGCCTACAAATGGTGAATCATCAGTTTCAGGGGTTATAGAAGTCAGCAAAAAAGAAGACCCTTCGAAATCAGTGGAATCACTAATAAATGAGAAGTTTAGTCCTATTGAAGAAAAAATAAAGGATTTCAAGATATCTACTGAATTACTAACTATGGATAATATAAACAGTAATACATCTTCACTCCAATTACAGATTATCAATTTATTGATAAGCCGAGGAGCATTAGATGCAGTTACGATTTCAAATGTCTTAAGTATTACTGTAAAAAGAGCACTGGAATCTTTAGAGAAACTCAGAAGAAGGGGTTTAATAGATGTAAATTATTATGACGATGAGAAGAAGTATTATGTAAAAATGAATAGCTGGACAGCTTCTTAGAGACTCCCGTCCTACTATATGAATAGACCCCCCATGGGGTCTATTTTTATTATTAAGAAATTGCGAGACCGCGTGTCCCTCTAATGTGAAAAAAAGTCCCCGACAGAAGTTTTAGAGGGAGAAGGGAGGTGGACACACGTGAATGAGGTCATTGACTTCAATCATATGAGGATTGGAAAAAAGGGCGGCGGTAAACATTGGACAAAAAAAGAAGTTGAAAACCGCGAAGCAGCGGCAAAGAAATTTGAGCGCAAAAAGAAGAGGAAGCTTAAGGTCCCGGATTGGTTGACAGATGAAGCACGAAAGGTTTGGCGTAAGACTGTCAAGGACATGGAAGAGTTCGACGTATTGGATAAAGTGGATGAAGATGTTTTGGGAACGTATTGCGATGCGGTCGCAAAATATCAATATGCAAACACGCTAATCGAAGAACACGGTTACACCGAAGTAAATGCTCAAGGGAATTCGGTTGTAAGTGCTCATGTCAAACTAGCGCAAGGATATTCACGAATCATACTTGCTTACTCCAATAAACTCGGATTGAACGCCGATGCCCGCGCCCGACTCGCCAAGAAAATAGCGGACGGGGAAGGTGATCCGAATGAAGACCTATTCGACTGAATGGGAAGACGTTCACCCCACACATCGTTACGCGGCGGAAATTATAACCGGGAAGCGCAAGGGATGTGAATTAGAGCAATTAGCATGTAGACGTCATTTGAACGATCTTAAGCGACAAGGGACGGATGAGTTCCCTTACGTATTTGATGAATCACGTGCAGATCGCATATTTGATTGGTTCGAAAAGTGTTGCCGACATGTGCGAGGACCATTCTCCGGGCAGCTCATTGAGTTACTACCCTTTCAAAAGTTTGATTTAGGTGTTGTGTTCGGTTGGGTGCATCGCGAGTCAGGAAAACGAAGATTTAAAAAGGCATTTCATTTACGCTCCCGCGGTAATGTCAAATCAACCGAAATGAGCGGACTTGCCCTGTATGGCATGTGTGGCGATTGTGTTTATCCGCCTGGGAATCCTGCATTTAAGCGGTACGAGGACAGCCCGGAGGTTGAATGTGCTGCGGTAGATAAGACGCAAGCAAAACGGGTATGGGGCGACGCGCAGAAGATGGGCGAGCACAGCCCGGATATTATGAAACGCTTGCGAATTAAGCGAACATACATTGAGCATTCGACCCGCGGTGGGTGGATGCGTCCACTTTCGAGGGATACGAAAAATAAAGACTCGGGCGCGCCTTGTTTAGTTATCATCGACGAATATCATGCGCATCCAACTTCGGATATTCTTGATGTCCTTTTCTCCGGATTTGGTAAGCGACTGCAATCTCTCATGATGATCATCTCGACAGCGGGGAAGGATGCAGAGAACAGTCCATGTAAGAAGGAATATGATGCCCTTTGTAAGATGATGCGAGGTGAAAACCCTATGAACGAGACAATTTTTGCGATGATTCGTGAACTGGATAAAGGTGATGATCCGCACGATGAATCCAATTGGGTAAAAGCAAATCCGATTCTTCAAGAAGAAAACGAATACGCAGAAGAATTGTATAACCAGATTAAAGCAGAGCATGACGAAGCTTACAATACTGGTGACCCGGCTAAAATTCGGGAATGGTTGACGAAACGCGTTAACCGATGGCAAGCAGACAGTGAAACAAAATATATGTCCGGTATTATGGATAAATGGAAGGCGCTCGGTATTTCTCGGGACGCTTTTTTGGCGTTGGTTCGCAACCATAAAACTTGGAGCGGTTTGGATTTAGCAAAAACGACGGACCTTACCGCAGACGCAAATGTCTTCAAGCTAAGTGACGGAAGGTATGCAGTCACGGCTCATGGCTTTATGCCGAAAGAACGAGCCACGCAGCACGAACACTCTGATAGGGTGCCGTACAATACCTGGGCAGAAGAAGGTTGGTGTACGCTGACCGAGGGAGCCGTGACAGACTATAGATTCATCAAGAGCCACATGCAGCAATTAGAAGCCGATGAGGGCTGGACGATTGAAGAGATATGTTATGACCCGTACAATGCAACACACTTCACCCAAGAACTTGAAGCAGAAGGTTATCAACGGGTGGAGATTCGCCAAGGGGTTCAGACGCTATCAGAGCCGACGAAGTTCTTTAGAAATCTTGTGCTCAAAGGATTGATTGTTCATGATGGCAGTCCTTTATTGACTTGGTGCCTTTCTAATGCCGTCGAGGTTGTAGATAACAACGGTAATATCAAACTGAGCAAGAAACACAAGGACGATAGTCAGCGGATAGACTTGCTTGCCGCAATCATAAATGCGTTTGTTCGAGCGATGTTGGATGAAGGCGACACAGATTTGAACGAGCATATCTTAAGCGAAGAATTTTCATTCTGAGGAAGGAGGTGAAACAAAACTTTGGCTAAACGATGGTGGAAGTTTTGGAGTAAACGCTCCATCGAATGGAATGGTGGCAGATTTGATGGGGGCGGTCGCACAAGAAGTGGTGAGTTAATCACAACAGAAACCGCCATGCTGAACAGCAACGTGTATACGGTCGCTTCGATTCTGGGCGGAGATATCGGAAAGTTTCCTCTACAGGTATTTAAACGTGTTGGTGACAACATTCGCCGCGATACGAATCACCCCGTATCAAAGCTGCTTGGCAAACGATCTAACCCACACATGACCGCCTACACGTTTAAAGAAACGATGAAGCTGCACTGTGTGGTTTGGGGAAATGCTTACGCAGAAATTGAATTCGGCGAAGATGGTTATCCCAAAGCTCTTTGGCCTCTTGATCCCGGACGTACCGATGTGATGACAGACCTTGAAGGGAATGTTTGGTATGTAACTACATTACCAAACGGTTCGCGTCGGAAATTAACGGTTGATCAGGTACTACACTTTAAAAGTATAGGTCGCAGCGGATTAAAAGGGATTACGCCTATTGAAGTCATCCGCGAGGAATTAGGGATTCAAAAGGCGCAGAAGAAATTCCTAGGGTCCTTCTATGGGAACGGGACAACCGTCGGCGGAGTACTTAACGTTGAATCAGATAAGCCTTTAACAGGAGCAGCAAAGGACCGTATTCGTGACGAATGGGCAAAGATTAACTCCGGTTTAGATAATATGGCGCGCGTTGCGATATTAGATAACACAACGAAATACCAGGCATTAGGTATGCCCCTCAAGGATGCGGAATTTATCGATTCATCGAAATTCGGTATTGCCGAGGTCGCCAAAATTTATAAAGTGCCAGGTTACAAGCTAGGTATTTCGGATGTGAAGTACTCCAATATGGAGAATCAATCCTTGGAGTACGTGAAGAATACGCTGCAACCTATCGTAACCAATTGGGAAATGGAAATCGATACGAAACTATTCACTGAAACAGAACAAAAGAAATACTACGTCAAATTTAACATGACAAGCGAATTGCGGGGCGATTCAGCCACGCGCGCCGCCTTCTATAAGGCGATGTTAGAAATTGGTGTCCTGACTATCAATGAGGTTCGTCTTATGGAAGAACTAGACCAGATCGGACCTGACGGAGACAAGCATTTCATTAATTTGAATTTAGTGAATTTGGCGAATATGGACCAATATCAGAATGCAAGGGCAGGAACGAAGGGGGGTGAGGACGATAAAGAAGGAAATACGGTACCTAACGATCCAGCAGCTTGAGACACGATCAACAAGTGAAGGATCGGATTCGATTACCATCGTGGGGTATGCTGCGAAGTTCAATACACGATCAAGGCTTTTGTATGGCGAGTTTTTCGAAAAAATCGCACAAGGTGCCTTTACGCTCACGTTACGAGAGGACACGATCAAAGCGTTATGGAATCACAACAGCGATATGGTCCTTGGATCAACCAAAAGCGGCACATTAAGGCTTTATGAGGATCAAATTGGATTGCGTATGGAAATAGATTTACCTAACAGTACATGGGGACACGATGCCTATGAATCCGTGAATCGCGGAGACGTAGACGGCGTGTCCTTTGGTATGTATGTGCGACGAGATTCAGTCGTGTACCTCCCGGATGAGGATGTATATGAACGCACGTTACTTGATATCGAACTATTCGAAGTATCGCCCACGGCTTTCCCTGCCTATGAAGACAGTGAGGTCGAAACAGAATCCAGAACCTTAGAGGATTTGGGCATTGTCCCGAAAGAAATACGAAATCTTGCTGAATTAGAGCAATTATTAATACAAATCGAATTGATGGGGGTTTAATCTATGAAAAATAAAGTACGTGAATTACGCCAGTTATTAGCTGCGAAAAAAGAGGCTGCAACGGTAGCCGCGAACGAAGGAAGAACCGAAGAAGCACGTTCAATGTTATCCGAAATGCGAAGTTTACAGGAACAGATTCAAACGTTGGAAGAATTGGACGATGTTCAAGTTCCGATCCCAGGAACGGAAGTCCCTGTTATCGAGAATGAAGAAGAAACGCGTTCGATGAAAAAGGTAAAAACTATTGTTAGCAGCAAAGAGTATAGAACGGCGTTTTTCAATCGAGTATTAGGTGAAGCGACGAACAAAGATCGCCAAATGCTTGAAGAAGTGCGGACTCTCTCGGGCATTACAGGAAAGGATGGAGGCTACCTAGTTCCGAAGGATGTTGAGACAGAGATCATTCGATTGAAGCGCGATTTACCACAATTAGAAAAACTCGTTCGCGTAATTCCGGTGAAATCGAATACTGGTACGCGAAATATTGAGACGGGTTCTCGCTTTACAAAGTTCCTCCCATTAGCTGAACTACAGGATATGAAAGAAGGTGGAAGCCCTCAATTTTCTCAAGTTCCTTTTTCTGTTGTGGATAAAGGTGGGTTTTTCCCGATTCCAAATGATTTACTTGATGATTCACCAGAAGATATTGAGGCTTATTTGGCTGAATGGATCGCCCGCGGCGTAGTTGGCACGAGGAATGGTGAAATTTTGGTATTACTAGGTGCAATTGAAAGTAAGGTTCCGATCGCTAACATTCAAGATTTGAAAAAAATCTTGAATGTTACTCTTGATCCAGCCATTTCAAAGATCGCCTCGATTATTACGAACCAAGATGGTTTCAATCATTTGGATAGTCTTGTTGACGGTCAAGGGCGTCCTTTACTTCAACCTAATCCATCTGATTCGACCGGGAGATTATTACTTGGTAAACCTGTTGAAGTTGTGTCTAACGAATATTTACCTTCCACAGGTACAACCGAGAAAAAAGCTCCAATTTTTATTGGCTCTTTCTCTGATTTCATTGTTATTTTCGAGCGTCAAGGCTACCGGATTGATACAACAAATGTCGGCGGCAATTCATGGCGTAACAACAGTACCGAAGCACGGGTAATTTACCGGGATGATACTGAGAATCTTGATAGCGCAGCGGTAGTTGCTGGTGAGATCACGCTTGCATAACTCAAGGGGCTTTAAGCCCCTCCTGTGAGGTGTAGAATGTTAACGACCATCGAACGATTAAAGCAATCAGTTTCAAACGTCGAGGATCAGCAACTTGAATTTTTAATCAAGGCGGCATCATCGTCAATCATCCGATATATCAACCGCCCACTCGAACAAAAAGAATTGGGAGAGTTCCATAATGGGCATGCAGAATCAAAATTTTTGAACTTGGAACTCTATCCGCTACATGAGGTAACATCGGTTGAGATGGACGGTGAGACAATCCGGGACATTAAGTTGATTCCGGAAATTGGGCGCTTGTATAGAGAAAAAGGTTGGACTCCAGGCTTCCGAAATATCGAAGTTCGCTATTCGGGCGGGTACGTGTTGCCTGGTAATGAGAACGCAAATTTGCCAGAGGATATTGAACTTGCTTGTATCCTTCACGTACAAGACCTCATGAGAACGCCGGGTGTTGTATCTGAGCGCGTTGGAGATATATCGGTAACATATTCACAGGATCGAATGTCAAACGCAGTGAGAAGCCTTCTAGAAGGTTACAGGCGGTACTTATGAGTAAGGCAAGACGAACAAGATCACGGAGAGCGAACGTGGAGGTCACCGAAGTTACTTATTTACCGGATATTCTTCGCAAGCTTGAAGAGTTGACAAAGCATGAAGTGCATATCGGTGCTAGTGGGGATCAAGAAACGGCGATGATTGCCGGAATCCATGAATATGGCTCCTTGAAGGCGGGCATCCCGGCTCGTTCGTTCATTGGTACCGGGAAGAAGAAAGCACAGGCGGCTATTTCCAAGCTTGCTAAATCCGGTGTGAATGCGATTGTTCAGAAAAGCGAAACCGCTAGGGGGTTGCTGGAATCGATCGGGCAAGAAGGGGAATCACGCGTTGTTAAAAACTTCGATAAGATTCGCACGCCTTCATTGTCGCCATTGTACGCACGTCGAAAGGGTAACGGTAAAATTCTGGTACAAGAACAAAAGTTGAGGGATTCTATCACATTTATTGTGATTCCTAAAAAGGGGCGTAGGTGATGAGGAATTTTCGTTTTGCATCTATCGTCCGTAAATACTTTCGTCCATATGTCCAGGTTCAAGAAAGTGAAGGGAAGAGGGATGAAGACGGCGTATGGATTCCGTCTGAACCCATCCTTAAGAGTTTGCAAGGGCATATCCAGCCGATCAGTGCTGAATTGCAGCAGGTCGAAGGTGGCCGCTATACGAAAACGGACCGGATGCTCTTCACGGAATCAAGTCACGAATCCGGCGATATTATCGGATACCAGGGCAATCGATATACCGTAGGGACCGAAGTGGAACGAGAGTATAGTGACATCAATCAATACGTCATTAAGAAGGTGATCGTCAGTGATACAGTTTAAGTTGATTCGTTCAACGATCATTCGGAACCTAAAAGCATATCTTCATCTTGAGATCATAGAAATGAATGGTGGCGGAGACATTCCGAAAACAGCTTTCCTGACCTATGACTTCACAGAAGGGATAGGAGATGCCAAAGGTTTCCCTATCGTTTACGCGGAAGAAAACAAAATTAAGTATGTCGAGACGGTGCCTTTTACCGTCTCTTTTTTGTCTTACGCAGATGATAAAGCGACCAGTTTCGAGAATGCGATAAAGGCTCGGGATTGGTTCAAAACTATTGGACACGACATATTAAAAGATTTGGCCAATGTGATTGTGGTGGATACGGGTCCTGTTGAAAATCGAGATATCGCGATTGGGATTGAGTGGGAACGAAGACAGGGTTTTGAGGTCATGTTCCGTACGCTGGACATTATCGAAACAGAGCTGAACCCCATCGAGAAAGTAAATATAAAAGGAGCTGAGAACCTTGGCAGTTAAAGGTGATGTAACAGTAACGATAGACATGCAACGCCCTACACCAAAATTAGGTTTTGGGAAGCCTCTTATCATTGGATCGAGCGCTACAGGCATGGAGTACACGACGTATTCTGATTTAGAAGGCGTCGGGAAAGATTTTGCTGCTAATTCAGACGTTTATAAAGCTGCATTAGCATTATTAAGTCAAGGCGATAATTCACCTGCGGAAATTGCCATTATGTTATATAAGACCGAGGGAGAAACATTACAGACTTTTCTTCCCAAAATTTTCGCGAAAGATTGGTACTTCCTTATTTCGACAAGCAGCCAGGTTACCAATATTACCGCGATTGCGGACGCCGTAGAATTGGATAAATCCCGCCAGTTCTTCGCGAGTACGAGCAGTTTAGAAGACTTGGCGAAAATCTATGCAAAGAAATACGACAGAACGACTCTTTTCTATCATACGGATACAGATAATTACCCGGAAGCCGCTTGGATTGGGGAGGCTGCTTCGGCAGAACCCGGAAGCCTGACATGGAAATTCAAGACATTAAAAGGGATTGCTCCATTGGATATCGATACGACAGAGCTAATGGAGATTGAAGCGTTAGGTGCCAATACCTATGTCACGAAAGCAGGGGATGACGTGACAAGTGAGGGTAAAACGGTCTCCGGTGAGTACATCGATATTATTCATTCTCGCGATTACCTCGTAACTAGCATTCAGTATGCAATTCAAAAGTTACTCAACAAAGCAAAGAAAATTAACTATGACAATGGAGGGATTGCACAACTAGAATCTGCTACTCGGAATGTATTGAAACGCGCGGATTTGAACGGTATGATCGCGCACGATGACGATGGACAAGCGTTGTACGCAACTTTCTTCAAGACGCGCGACCAGGTCGATCCTGCCGATAGACAAAACCGGGAATACAACGACGGAACATTCGAGTTTGAACTTGCTGGAGCGATTCACAGATCGAAAATTAAAGGAATTATCAAACTGTAAGGAGGATTGAAAAATCATGAATACGTATGATCCAAAAGATGTGACGGTTGTCGTCGGCGGGACGTATCTCACGGGTTTTAGTGAGGATATGGTTGAAGCTGAGAAGGACGAGGATAACTATGAGACGAAAGTCGGCGCGCAGGGGGATGTTATCCGTACAAAAGTGAATAATCCCCTTGGCACCATTACATTAACTTTACTCCCGACCAGCCCTCAAGTGGCATACATGGATAAATTAGCGAATACCGGGGCACTAGTTCCGGTTTCGGTCATCCATAGCGGTACACCGAAAGAGACGATCACAGTTACAGAGTCTTTTGTGAAGAAACCAGCAACACGCACGTACGGTAAAGATGCCGAAGATCGCGAGTATGAATTGCAATGCCTTGATATGGATATCCAATAACAAACAAAGGGAGACGATTCACAATGTTTAAACAAAAGAACTTTACAACTAAAGCAGGAAATAAATTTGTATTCCAACATCCAGGTGTGCGGATGGTATCCAAGATCAATGACGCCAGTAAAAACAAGCATGGCGTTGTATCGGAGGAACGGCTTGCAGAAGAAATGTTAAAGCACGTGGTTGTTGATCCAAAAATGAAAATCGATGATTTCACTAATTACAAGGAGTACAGCGAAGTAATTAATTCCGCATATGCTTTTATTTCCGGTCAATCAGACGGTGGTGAGGAAGACAATGACAATCAGCAAGAAGGAAGCGAAACGGAGGGCTAAGGAACGTTGGTTCCAATGGCGGATACTGCTTTCTGATATGAATATCACATACGCGGATTTAATGCTCATGGATGATGATGATCTTGCGGAAGCAAACGCCGCACTTGATATTCATATCGAACAGCAACAAAAAGAAATGAATAAGAAGTAACGCAAGCGCCCAACATGGCGCTTGTTTTTGTGTAGAGGTGGTGAGGTATTTGGGTGTAATCGGTAACCTGATGTTTGCCGTTGGCTTCAAAGTCGGCGATAGTGCGCTGAAAAAGGTCGATAAGCAAATGACCGGGTTGAAAGATAATTGGACAAAAGTCGGAATCGCGACCGCTGCGGTGGGGACGGCAATTATTGGCGTTGGTGTTGCGGCGTTATCAGCTTCAAGTGATTTCAATAAATCTATGGCATCTATTCAAATGGCAACCGGACAAACTGCGGATCAAATGGAAGCGACGAAGGATGTCGCTAAAAATCTGTATAAACAGAATTTCGGCGAGAATTGGCAATTACTCAGTGATGCGATAGCGGTAACGACTCAAATTACACAGCAGCACGGTAAGGAACTCGAAAACACAACGCGTAACGCCTTGCTATTCCAGGAGGCATTCAAAAAGGATATTCCCGAATCCATCAAAACTACGGATACCATGATGAGGCAATTTGGGATTACGAGTGATGATTCCTTTAATCTTCTGGCTCAAGGACAGCAGAAAGGGTTGGATAAGTCCGGCGAGCTGCTAGATACAGCGAATGAATACGCCAATCAGTTTAAAGCGCTTGGGTTCTCTGCTGATGAAATGTTCGACACATTGGCAGCCGGGTCTGAGAACGGCGCGTTCAATTTAGATAAAGTGGGTTATACGGCTCACTATAAACTCCTCTATTTGCTGGGACGTCTTATGTTGATATTAAATCAAATCATATGTAAAAGAATTTGTTTGATATAATACATTTAACAAGATAATCAGCAGGGAAGCTTTTTGGGAGGGACTAATTTTGTTTGATATTTACGTCATTAGAAATATCATTAACGAGAAAAAATATATCGGTTACACCTCGAAAGGATATAAAACGAGATTTAGACTTCATATAAAGGAAGCATATGAAGGAAATACTTCGCGTTACCTTTGTAAAGCCATTCGCAAATATGGTAAAGAAAATTTCACCGTTGAATTACTTGAAACCGTTGAGACTCATGAGCTTGCAGTAGAGAAAGAAATCTACTATATCCAAAAAATGAACACCTTTGCTCATAAAAAAGGAAGCCATGGATATAATGCAACACTCGGCGGGGAAGGTGTAAACGGTAAGTTAGTTCCCCAAAGTATGAGAGACAAGATGAGTAAAATAAAAAAGGACCAGTTAGCTTGGGTCGGTAAAAATAATCCTATGTATAAGAAGGGGTATTTGATTGCCGGAGATAAGCATCCTTTGTTTGGAAAGAATCATTCATCTGAAACAAAATCAAAAATAAGTCAGTCAAATAAAGGACGACATATTGGGATTAATAACCCTGCTTCTAAGCTGACCGAATGTTACTCTCTTGAGTGTAAAACAGGAAAAATTGAAATGTTCAGTAGTTTTTATGAAATGCAGCAGTTTTTCATTAGCTTGGGGATGAAGTTGAATAGAAGTATCGTACTAGGTATTATGCGAATGGATAAAGGTAAGAAAAGCTACAAAAGATATAAGTTTTTTCGAGAAGACGTTACACCGAATGATATTTTTTCGGAAATAAGACGTAAATATCAAATGAAAATCTTTGAGCCCATAGAATTAAAGGATCATAGGCAAGGTGAAGAACACCCGAAAGCCAAAAATATGATATGTTTTGCTAGTGAGATTTCAACAGGAAAGATATATAGATTTGAATCATGGTATGAATTGAAAAGAGGACTCGGAATAATTACAGGTAAAGAAATTACATACTCTAGCCTCTTTAAAGTTCTCACTGGTAAATATAAACAAACGACAGGATATCATGTTTTTAGGGAGGATATTACCGAAAAGTCAACATTCAGTGCCATATCCGATAATTATGAAATCCAAAAAGAACCTTCAACGACTAGCCGAGAGGCGTAGGGCGCAAGCTATTGGCGTTCGAAACGGGGAGCATCCAAGCTCTCTTTTTTTATGCTTGGGTGAAGATATAGTCTGGTCTGCATGGAAACATGCAGCAGCCAAAAGGCGGTACAGAAATAGCGAATCTGTACGAACAAAACGGATGCCGTCAAAGAATTTAATATCCGTTCAAAGGACGGAAGCAAGACATCGATGGAAGCTTTTGAAATGCTTGGATTGAATGCTGATAAGCTGATGCATACGTTCGCCGCGGGTGGACCCCAAGCCAAGCAAGCATTTACACAGATCATGCAAATGATCGGCGATGTTGAGGACCCTGTTGCCCGAAATACGATCGGGGTCGCTTTGATGGGTTCGCAATTCGAGGATTTAGAAGTTAAGACGATTACCGCCATGGGTAGTGCAAGGACGCAGTTTGATATGACGATTGACAAGATGAGCGAATTAAATCAAATCAAGTTCAATTCGCCAGGAGAGGCAGCAGCGCGGATTGGGCGGCAGCTTAAAACCAATTTGATCATTCCGATAGGCGATAAACTTCTTCCCTACCTTACACAGTTTTCGGTATGGATGGAAAATGCCGGACCACAAATTCAAAAGGTAGGCGGGGCACTTATTGACGGTATAGCAAAAGGTATTAATGCCGTTGTAGATGGCGTGAAATATCTTGTTGACAATATCGATGTTATTGGTCCAGCTCTGGGGGGATTTGCAACCGTCATTTTGATTGCGTTAGTACCTGCAATGTGGGCATGGGTAACAGCTCAATACGCTTCGGCTGCCGCAGGTTGGGCGGCTATTGCTCCGTGGCTTCCCGTCATCGGCTTGGCTCTATTGGTTGCCGCAGCAATCACGGGTGTAATATTAGTTTTCAAGAATTGGGGAGCTATTAGCACATGGTTGGTCAATGTGTGGAACAATTTTAAAACGTGGGTTATGAATATATTCAATAGCATTATCCAATTTTTCAAAACTTGGGGTACAACGATTCTGGTGGTTCTTGGTGGTCCGATTGTGTGGGCTGTTGCGCTTGTAGTGAAGTACTGGAAGCAAATCAAGACATTCACCATATCTATATTTACGAGTATTGGGAATTGGTTGTCATCGACTTGGAATCAAATAACTTCGAGTGTGTCTAACTCAGTCACAAATATATGGACAAAGATAAAAGAAATATGGGACCGGATCATAGGATTCCTTAAAGGCATTAACTTGTTCGATATCGGCAAGAACATCATCGAGGGTTTGGTGAACGGAATTGGTTCCATGGCGAATGCAGTCGTGGATAGGGTAAAGGATATTGGGAATAGCATCACCGATAAGGTCAAGGGGATTCTAGGTATTCATTCGCCTTCGCGAGTCATGATGGAAATGGGGGTTTATACCGGGGAAGGGTTAGCCCTGGGGATTGATAGCACGCAAAACCGCGTTGGCGAAGCATCGGCAAGTTTAGCGAATGAAGTAAAGGGTCAACCCGCCTATGTAAAAACCACGGCACCAGCTCCGGCGAGAGTTGTTTCTTCAAGCGCTTCATCATCGTCACGAATTGATTTGAGTATTGCCGTTAAAGTTGATGGAAGTGGATCAAATGAAAAAATGGGTAGTGATATAGCCTTACAGGTCAAACAACAAGTGCAAGAAATACTAGAAAGCACGATTCGTCGTATGGGGCTAACTCCTGAGGTGGTCGAGTAGATGGCAAAGATTGATGGTTACTATATTCTTGTTGAGAGCGAAGAGCCTAATTACGAGGTTGACATAACAGATCAGCCCGTAGAAAAGGGAATTAACCTCACGGATCACGTGAAGCGAAGAGCTAGAACCATTTCGCTGAGTGGTTACATTGTAGGGGAAGACGCAAGCCGTATTCGAACATATTTACTTGACGCCCAGGATAATGGAAAAATTGTTCAATACCAGGGACGAAATACATTTAAGGGCTTGCTCGGCGGGTTTTCAACAAAGCATGATTATAAAACTGCCGATGGATTTCCCTTTACTTTAAAACTCGTGGAAATCCGGTTTGCTGAATCATCTTATGTTGATACACTTCCACCTCCCGTGAAATCACAAGCGGCGCCCGTCGTGAACGCCGGGAGAAAGCAAACGAAGAACGCCAAAAAATCTAAGAAAACTAGCAAGAAAAAAGATAGTAAAACGGTCCAGAAAGTGACATTCAAGAAAGGCAGCCCGTGGGCAGAATAAGGTGACAAAATGGAATATATCGATATCGAAAAGGACCTTGTTCCGTATCGTTTTGAAATCTCACTCTTAGATGAATTATTTACTTTCGAAGTAAACTATAACCCTGATTTTGATTACTTCACCGTAGATATAGAACGAGATGGTGAGATATTAGCCCTCGGGGAGAAGATCGTTTATGGTGTGCAGCTCTTCAATGATATCCAAGATAACCGATTTCCGAAAGTGCCTATTGTGCCTTACGATGAATCTGAAAATAGTATAGAAGTGACTTGGGGAACACTCGGCCAGAGTGTTTTTTTGTATCTTATTGAAGGTGATGAGGATGCCTAATTTTGGGCGTGTAATTGAAGTGATGACTTCAAACATGAGTTTTAGCAATGATAAATTCACGATCGAGGGTACAATCCCATTCGATAATGATTTACTACCCAACGAAAGCGAAATCAAGCTTTGGAATCTATCGATGGATACAATCAACAAAATAAAAAAACAAGCGACATTAATGGTGAACGCCGGGTATCGCGGTGATGTTGGGTTGGTGTTGCATGGATTTATTTCCAAGGTACGTACAAAGCCGGAAGGTGTAAACCGGGTAACGACTATATATGTCATGGATTCCGTTGATTTATCAAAAGCTAAAATAAAAGATATTACCTACGCAAAAGGCACAGCGGCAAGTTATATCATCAAAGACATGGCGAAAAGATTGGGATTACCTATCGCACAATTTGAGTTAAACAAAGATGTTCGATACGTGGACGGTTTTACGGCTCAAGGCGAAGGCGTGGACATTATTCAGAGCGTTGCGAAGGATTGTGGGACCTCTGCTTTTATCAATAAGGGGAGGCTATACGTCCGAAGTTTACGACGTGGTGCAGATGGTCTATTTCGTTTATCGCCCGAAACCGGGTTAATAGGTTCGCCGGAGTATTTTGAGGATGATACAACGAAGGGGTTTAGCATTACATCACAATTGCAACATCGAATTACAACAGCTTCCGCCATTCAGTTGAAATGCTCGCAGTTCGATGGCATTGTTCACGTCAGATCGGGCGCCCATCACTTAAGTATTACCGGAGATTTCACAACGGAAGTGGAGGCGATTCTATGAAAAGAGCAAGAGACCCGGCAGCGACAATGGGGAAATTATTACACTTATATGGGCAAAAGCAGAACGCGAGCTTACACGTCGGGTTCCCTTGTCGAGTACTTTCGTTTGACCAGGAGACTTGTATGGCAGATGTTCAACCCTTAATTCTTGCCGGGGTTGATCCACCTTCCATGATTCAGAACGTCCCTGCCTTGGGTCAACGATTGCTTATCAATGGTGCGGAATCGGTTTGTAAACCTGCCCTTAAGCAAGGGGATACGGTTTTGGTGATTTGCTCAGATCGTGAACTGAAAAATGCATTGAACGGTGACATAGCAGCGGCAGATAGCCAACGCATGCATAGTTTAAATGATGCAGTAATCGTGGGGGTGTTTCCTTGCAGTCTCTGAAATTGATAGATGGCGATTTGGTCATTGAAGGCGGGGATTTACTTATGATTGATGGAGTGGGTGAGGTTATACAATGTGCTGATCTGGTTCTAGGAACTAATCAAAATGAGTGGTTTTTAAATCCGCCACTCGGCATTGACTTCGGACTGTTTCGGGGTAAAAATCCCGATGAGGAAATGATGAAAGAGGATATTCGTCGCGCATTGCACGATCATGAGCCAAGAATTCAAAGTGTGGATCAAATCGATTTTACCTATGATATGAAAAATCGAAATATGGAGATCACATTTTTGGCAACAACAACGGAAGGGAAGCAACTACGAAGCGAGGTGGGTCTTGATGCTAGATGATAAGGGGTTTAAGCGCAAACGTTTCGCGGACCTCTTAGACGAAATGGAAGCAAAAGCAAAGGAAGCTTTTGGAGTAACGGTTAACACGGCGGAACGCTCGCCGTTAGGTATTATATTACGTATTTTTGCCTGGTTTTTAGGAAAGCTTTGGGCACTTACAGAAGATGTGTATCATTCCGCGTTTATCAATACAGCCCGCGGAGTGAGTATGGATCGATTAAGTGCGAATATGGGTGTCGTTCGATTTCCGGAAAGGTTTAGCAGCGGACCGATAGAGATCACTGGAACGCCTGGTTATCTTGTCGTTTCGGGCTTTGTGTGTGGAACAAAATCGAATGTGTTATTTTCTACTACACATGATGTCGTGATTGGGGAAAATGGACAGGCATCCGTTGAAGTTCAAGCGGTCTTAGCCGGATCGGGAGGTAATGTCCCGCCTGGCACGATTACAGAAGTGATAAATCCAGACCCTAATATTAGCTCAATACGAAACATTATATCTATCGAGGGTGGTCGCGAAAGAGAGACAGATAATGAGTTTCGGGAAAGATATCTCGTAGAGATTCAAAACCCCGGCACCAGTGGCAATAAAGCGGATTACATACAATGGGCACGCGATGTTTTAGGGGTTGGTGGTGCGAAGGTCTTTCCCTTATGGAATGGCGGCGGCACCGTCAAAGTGGTCATCATCAATGATCAGAAGAAGCCCGCCAGCCAAACGTTAGTAAATCAAGTGCAGGTGTATATCGACCCCGTATCAGGCGAAGGGGAGGGGAAGGCGCCTATCGGTGCGTCCGTGACCGTAGTTTCTGCAATAGGGAAAAGTATTCATATAACCGCAAATGTTACCCTTGCCCCTGGATATACGATCCAGGGTGTTTATGATGCTTTTCAAATTGCCACCATAGCTCATATGAAAGAAATTGCATTCAAAGATTCATATATCAGCTATGCAAAAATGGGTGTGTTGTTATTGAATACCCCAGGGGTCATTGATTACACAGTACTTACGATAAACGGCGGAACATCGAATATTCCTCTCGCACCAGAGGAAGTGCCTATTTTAGGAACAGTGAATTTGGGGGTGCATTAGATGGCGTATCCCAATGGAATTGATCGCTTTAACGAGAAGTTGAACAAGAAACTTGACGGCACCGTTCATGTGATTGAAGAGAAAATAGCAATGACCGATGGTGTATATGAAGGACTATTAATACATGACAACATTGAAATTAGTAGTATCAAGGTATACACAGGACCCAGGTTCACAGGGGAAGAGGTTAAAAATTTTATTGTATCTATTCTTTCGGACACACCTTGGAAGATATCGATCAAGATTTTTTCCAATACTCCAAACGTTTATGTCACCTACGAAACACCAGGAGATACCATCGAGGCGGATGATATAAATGTGTTGCAGTCGAGTGTGACTGAAACTCAAAAAGAAATTGAGCATTACAAGGAAAATGGTGTGATCGATGGAGGATCATTCGTAAGGGGGAAATGAGTTGCCACAAACGATTAAGATCAAAAGAGGAACCAGGGCACAGCTTGATACCTATGGCGCGTTACAAGTGGGCGAACTTGGATTTTGTACTGATACCAAGGAAATATATGTTGGTGATGGAACCTCAAATATATTGAGTGGACGAGCAATGTCCGGGACGCTTGCGCTTAGACCTAATCCGGGCACTTTGGGGCGGTTATACTATGTTTCTAGTGGTACAAGTGTCGGTTATCTTTTTGTAGATGATGGGACAGCATGGAAAACGGTAAATGCATTAAAATTATCAGATTTAACCGGGACGTTAGATGACATCGGGGATGGATCAACCTATGCAAAGGTAAAGAAGACTGAAATTACAAACGGCAGTGTGAACAAGGTATCTGATGGCACGAATACCAAAACAGCGGCAGAAATAAAGACGCATATTGATAATATCGCTTTGCATCGCCAAATCAATGATTCTGGTATAACAAATATCGATCTTTGGTCCGCTTTAAAAATTAAAAACGAAATTGAGCTTGCTAAACATAACATTGAGCCGCAAGCGTCTGTAAAAAATCGATCTACTGTGGCGCCGCCAGCTTCTCCTGTCGAAGGGGATCGGTATATTATCCCTTCGGGTGCAACAGGCGTTTGGGCAGGGAAGACCAATCAAATCGTGGAATATCAATCCGGGATATGGACCTATTATAATCCGGCTACGGGTTGGACTTGTTATGTCGATGACGAACAAAAAATATATAGTTGGAACGGTACTGCATGGGTCCGAACAGGTGGAGCGCTTCAAACCATCACCGCAGGTAATGGATTAACGGGCGGCGGTCAATCGGATACGGTGACATTAACAATCGGACAAGGTAATGGGATAACCGTTGCAGCGGAATCCATTTCCGTTAAACCAGGTAAAGGCGTCTTTGTTGATGCAAATGGAGTGGCAGCAAACGTCGATGGAACCAGTATTTCGTATGATCCATCGAATGGGAATAGATTAACGGTGTCCGTCGTAGACGGAGGGACATTCTAGGAGGGAATCACACATGGCGAGAAAAGTTTTGATACAAATACGGCGTGGACTTGAGCGCAATATTGGAGTGCTTGGGGTCAGCGAACTTGGTTACTGTACCGATACAAAAAAACTATATATCGGCTCTGATTCCGGCAATGTGTTACTGGTCGCCGCACAATCTACAGGGGACATGCTCAAAAGCATCTATGATACGAATAACAATGGCAAGGTTGATGCTGCGGACAGCATACCGTGGGCAGGTATAACGGGTAAGCCGACATCTTTTGTTCCGGATGCGCATGAACATAGTAGAGTGCAAACAATAGATGATAGAGATAGAAAACCCGCCGACACATCAAAAGGCTATGCTGAATTCGCCTTTACCTCTCTTGGAGGAATGATGGGGGCAGCCAATTCTGATTATCAGGATATGATCGTGCTTAATATGTATAAAGATGTCTCAGGAGGTTTGGTGAATGCCCTGGTATTTGATAAAAAGCAAATGAAAATATTACATTACCAGGCAGCACAGACAGCAACAACCTGGGGAGAGCCTAAAACACTGGCGTACTTGTCGGATGTTATGCCTAAAGGACCCATCACGTGGAACCAGTTAAAAGGGGTGTAACAATGGGATACGGCAATCAAATATATGGCACGAGTCAATATGGCGAAGAACCAACAACGGAAAAGCCCAGTGAATCCTATACACCGGATTTAATGAAATACTTGCCCCAGACCTATAAAAGAAAAGGTGTCTTACACACCATTCTGAATATACTTGGGGAACAAATTGGACTTCTGCATCAATTCATCGAAGAGGTAAGGGACCAGCCTTGTGTGGAACACGCCACGTGGGGGCTTGGTGATTGGGAGCAAGTATTGGGTCTGCAAACGGACCCATCAAAATCTTATGAACGACGTCGAGAAATCATCAAAGCAAAATTACGAGGAACAGGGACTACAACTAAAGAAATGATCGAGCGTGTAGCTTCGACTTTTTCCGGCGGAGACGTTCAGATCATTCAATATCCCGCTCGATATCACTTTGAGGTACGATTCATTGGGATTAAAGGCATTCCGCCCAATATGGCAGGCTTTATTCAAATGCTAGAAGATATAAAGCCAGCGCACCTTAGCTATGAATTCAGTTATACCTATGCACAATGGGATTCGATTCGAAATCTCACTTGGAACCAAGTTAAGAAGAAATCATGGAATGAAATTAAAGTTTACGAAGGGAAGTGACATAGATGAAATTAACCCCAAATCTTTCTTTGAAGAAGCCGGATGGCACAGAAACCGCAGATATCGATGTGCTTAATGGTAATGCAGATTCACTGGACGCGGCTATTGGTGGACCTCTAACTTCTTTAAAGACTACAGATAAAAAAATTGTAGGAGCTATTAACGAGCTTTTTCAATCTGCCAGTGATATAAAGAGTAAGGTTGCCGATGCTGTCACTGGCAAGGGAGTTCCGGCAAGTATTAACGATACAGGTCAGCAATTAGCTGATAAAATCGGGCAGATCAAAACAGGTACCGATACCACGGACGCAACCGCAGTTGCCGCGGATATTCGATCCGGAAAGACCGCGTATGGTAAGAACGCTAAAATTACAGGTACACAACCAGTTCAAGCAACCGCAGCGCAGACGATCACGCCAGGTAAAGCGGATATCGTTAAGGGCCCAGGTATCTATGATGGAGCGATAACCGTCAAAGGCGTACCAGTAGATGCATCCAAAGTTTTGGTTGGTACAACGATTGCAGAGACTGCGGGAACGCTTCCAAACCGAAGCGCAGAAAATCAACATATGCCCTCAACAGGTGGTACGGTTTGGGCGGGTGATCGACTATTTTTACAACCACCGCCAGGGTATTATAACGGTTCAACATGGGTAACGGTTGCTGCGCCGGATGTGCGACCAGAACATATAAGGTCGGGTAAAAAAGTGTTGGATATGGCCGGGACGTTACAACCTGGAAGGAACTTTAGATACTTAGAGTTCGGGGCGACAACAGGGGGCCAAGCCATTGAACTTGGGTGGGAGTGGCAAGCAATAATATTTACAATTGACGTTGACCCATCAAGAGGAATGGCCCTTATGAGACGACCATCAGATAATGCCGCATTGGAAATAAGTTCAGGCGGGAGGCATCTTCCGTATATAAGTCCCTTCGATATAACAGCAACAGGGTTCGGGATACAGTACTACGCAGAGGCAGTGAGAACAAGGGTCTATGTATACGGAAAATAACAAGGAGGTTTAACCATGGAAGAAACGTTGATTTTTTACGACACAACAGGATATATCATTTATCAAGCATTTGGTAACTTTAGGGAGCCTGTCGGTATTCCATTTTTGAAGGTATCTATACCTGACGGGAAACGTGTATCAAAAGTAGACGTATCAGGAGAAACGCCAACGGCTGTATTCGAAGATTTGGCAAAGTCAGATATAGAACTTTTAAAAGTATCGAATGAAGAGTTGAAAAAGTCCATAGCTGAATTAACGATATTGATTGCAACGCCACAAATTTAAATAATGGAGAATGATGAAGATGACATTTACAAAAGATAGCGGATTGGTAAAGGTTTGGGTTAGCTTGGTGATGGCAGGAACATATAAGCATGAGCAAGTGCCGCAGCTCTCTAATCTTAAGACAGTCGTTACAGAAGTTATCAACAGAACAGCAGCTTAAGCGCCGCCGATATGGTAGGCGCTATTATTATGCCCTTAGCATGCGCTAGGGGCTTTTTCATTAAAAGGAGGTCACGTTGTGGAACGTTTTGGAATGATTATAAAAAGTGCTATCGCTATTGGCGGTAGTGCATTAACTTGGGCTTATGGTGGATGGACGCAGACAATGGGTGTTCTTGTATTACTGGTGGTTGCAGACTATTTGTCTGGTATCGGAGCGGCAGCCGTTGAGAGTGAGAAGGAAGGCAAGAACGGTTTGTCTTCACGTGTTGGGTACGTTGGAATTATCAAGAAGCTTGGTATTTTCCTGATTGTTGCCATGGCGCACCAATTAGATGGAATTCTAGGCGGTACAAACGCTTTGAGGGACGCAGCTATCTTTTTCTATATGGCGAATGAATTGATTAGTGTTGTAGAGAATGCGGGGCGTATTGGCTTACCCCTGCCCCCTGCCGTTGTGAAAGTTATTGAAGTCTTGAAGAACAAGGGAGGAAATAACAATGAATAAAACGGTTGTGCTAGATGCCGGACATGGTGGTAAAGATGGCGGCGCGTGCGGTAACGGACTTAGAGAAAAGGATATTGCATTGAAAGTGGCTAATGAAATCGCTAAACGATTGAAAGCCGAATATGAAGGCGTTGAATGTATCCTAACACGTTCGACAGATGTTTTCTTGGAGTTGAAAGAACGTACAGATATGGCAAACAAAACAAAGGCAGATATGCTAGTTTCGATCCATTGTAACGCAGGTGGAGGTGCGGGTGGATTCGAGTCCTTCACATACAACGGAAGCACAAACGCAGCTACAGCAGCCTTCCAAAACGTGTTGCATGGCGAAATATATAGTCGGTTGAAAGGTTTTGGTGTCAATGATAGAGGACAAAAAAGAGCTAACCTTCATATGTGCCGTGAATCTAAGATGCCTGCCGTGTTGATAGAAAATCTATTCATTGATGTTGATAGTGACGCAAACAGATTAAAACGTACAGAAGTGTTAGAAGCCATAATAAATGGTCATGTTGTTGGTATAGCTAAGTATCTAGGCTTGAAGACCAAGCAAACGGAGAAGCCTACCGACGAGGTTTTAAACGTGTTTGTAGATGGTGTCAATGTTGGGCAAGGCGACAATTTAAAGGGCGTTACACGCGGGCCTGTTCGTGCATTAGCGCAGGCTTTAGGTGCACAAGTTATTTATGATGCTACGAATAAGCGTATTGACGTTATTTCCAAAAAATGATATATTACCAATAACAAATCCGAAAGAATCGGTAAAAGAACCGCTAGGGGCAAATCCCTTGGCGGTTCTTTTTTTGTTTCCACGCTCTTATTTAAACAATTTGCGAATGAACTTGAACAAGTCGAAAGTTGTTCGATTGTATACCTTATTATATATGGCCTTCTTCGGGCTTCTTAGCGCGCCATATCCTCGCGGCATCTTAAGTCCTGCTCTATGTACAATCTGACGTTTAATACTTGTCCTCGCTGCAATCCTCTTTTTTAAACTCGGTTTACGCATACCGAACTTCATTATAAGACCACCTCTTGACTTAATAACTTACCCTCATGTTTATTACTGTTTCAGCATGTAAAGGGATGTTATCTAATAGTATTTATGGCAATCTCTCTTTGAATTTTTACATCTTGAATAATTTTATAAACTGATATTATTTTTTCAAACATAGACCAACAATTATATACATACTCAAGAATATATACTTCATCCGTTCCGTATTTAACCATATGTTCGTATGGTATGTACTCCCAATTCTCATGTCCTATTGCATTTCTTATTTTCCTTTCAAACTTAGGCATAAAAATATTGAAGCCTTCATTCAGTTCAACGAATTTCAATTTGTGCGCTTTAGATAATTTTTGATATTTTGCTAGTGTATTGATTTCTTTACCATCAATCTTAATATCAGGCATCAGTGAGTGATTTCCTCTTTCTAGAATATTGTTTAACATCAAAAGCAATTGATACACTTCTATCAGATTCTCATATACAGTGATATAAATGTCTTTTACATCTAAGAAGTTGGTAGTCGTGAGGGTGTAGTCTTTATATATTTGATCTATTTCTCCTTCAGGTAAATAATTAAGAAAAGTTGCAGGTATGAAGTAGTAATAGTTACTAAGAATGCTACTTATTGTTCTATATAATTTCTTGTCATTTCCTAGTAGCACCTCATTGCTGCATTGATCAATGAGGAATTTATTAAACTCTTCATATCGATTGGTTTTCATAAGATTCATTTTCTCTAATATTTGAGAATTGAATTCTTCAAAATCACTATTATGAAAGAAAGTATTAAAGTAATTAATATTGTATGAATATAAATGTCTAATTATCTCTTCATTAGAAAAACTATCAGTAACTTCTATATCGAGCTGTTTTGCAAGTTCTAAAGATAAATATTTTATATTATTATTCAAATACAATTCGTTGATTCTTTCAAAAATATGATTATGTTCTTTGTGTATATAGACGGCTCTCATAAAGCTTTCGTGAAAAGCGGCATACTTATCTAGTCCTATCATTTGAGTAGAACGTATAAAAGGAGTATAGCCGGGGATTATGTTTTGTTGATTAGAAATTTTGAACGTAAGTAATTCTGATGAAGTTTCAGCATAATATTTCGGTGTGGTTCGTTTTACTGGGGTTGCATTCTTTGATTTAAGATCGATTGTGACTTCCTCATTGTTTGTATAAAGAGTAAATTTCAATACAGTAAGGCAATCTGGACAAACAATACTTACAGGCGCTTCATCAATATGTCCTACTTGCCACTTTAAATTTATTATTGCCTCACATACATCGCATTTTACTAGAATATTTGATACCATAAGCAATCTCCTTTAATTCGATGTCCAATTAAGTTTTAAATAACGTTTGTGTATATCTTCCTAGCAGACTCACATTCCTCTACGATTACCCTTAATATCTTGCTCAGAACTTCGTAAATTACTTCACATGTTAAATTATTCGAGGATCTACTTACATATCCTGCCTGTAAACATGAATTATGTTTTATGGATATTGATATGGGAACGTTTATTCGTATATAATGTGAGATAGTTATTATTATGCAAATTTACTTGGAGGGAATTATAATAGGTAAGAAATTAGATGGTAACGGTTTATTCGAATCAAGTCGTTTTATTATGCCGCAGCACCGGGAAGCACTTAATGAACAGGCGAGGCAAAAACTATTAAATTCACGGCCTGAGCTTGACCCGCAGGAACTTGATATGATCGCTCAAGCAATCGATGATTCATATTCAGAGGGAACGCAATTGGGTTTAGAATTATTCGATGAGTATAATAATATGGTTATTAATGGAGTCATAATTGGAGTGAATCAACAGCGTGGGATAGTACAGCTTGATATTAATGGAGAAATTAAGGATATAAAACTTAAAAACATTATAGGAGTGAAGTAACCCGGCTCAACCGGGTTTTTTTGTGCGGAAAAGTATGTGTAAAAAATGTGTAAAATGATACGAACTTCTAACGTATTCTCAAAACGCGGTGTATAATATGAGAAAAAGCCGCGAACCCTTATATATCAAAGGTTCACGGCTATTTATGTATACAATCAATCCTCATTATTATTGAATAGATGGCGTCCCAGAAGGGCGTTGAAGACACTAGTGAGATTTTCACTTATAAAATAGAGACTACGAATGCATAAGCCTTTGTGGTTTTTCGCCCTTGAATACGAACATGTATTCCCGTATAATGGGAACAAAAGTTCTTATTTGGTGACGGAAGCTAATTAAATCAAACGTGGAAAGCTCAACAACGGGAGGAGTCATATATGATTGAAGAGATACTAAAGCCATACATCGAGAATCGATGCAATGAGCTTGCAGATGATTGTGACAACGAAGAAGATGAAAACTATAAAAAATTCATGTCACTATTAATAGAAGAGAATGTTTCAGGATCAACGCTATATGAGCTTGAGCACTTATATAATAGCATCAAATATAAAGTGATAAAGGCGGTGTATCCAGTTGCTCTAAAAGACGGAATAATTATTAGCAATAAGATGATGGAATTTATGAAGAAATAAACTGTAACAATTTTTGATTATTAAATGAATGGAATTAGTTGTTTTGCCACCTTAACTGCCACCTTTTTGGAAGACAAACAGATAAAAACCCTCGTAATCACTGATTACAAAGGCTTTTATCTGGAGCCCTCTTGCGAGAGCTCCATCATGGGAGAGGAGAAACCGGACGAAGAGCTTATGGGGAAACGTAAGTCTTCTCCGCGGTTGTCTACGACATTCGATGATGTCGATAACTTTATGATTGCCCTTTTGCGGGGAATTATACATCGGTTATGAAAAAAAGAAGTTCTCTGGATTCAGAGGGTCTGATTTATTTTTCAACAAGCTTCAATTGTGGTACGATATCGTAAAGTCAATGCGGACAGGGAATATGCCATGCATGGACAGAAACACCGACGTAAAGAATGGGTGAGACAACAAGTGAGAGTGATATCAGGAACGGCGAAAGGCCGCCCCTTGAAAGCCGTGCCAGGCATGGGGACAAGACCGACGACAGATAAGGTAAAGGAAGCGGTATTCAGCATCATTGGGCCTTATTTTGATGGCGGACGTGTATTGGATTTGTTCGCGGGTACCGGAGGTCTTGGGATTGAAGCGTTAAGCCGTGGTGCGGAACGGGCTGTATTTGTAGATATGGACCCGAAGAGTATTGAAGTGATTCGCCAGAATCTAAAGACAGCGAAGCTAGAAAATCAAGCGGAGGTCTATCGCAATGAAGCGACCCGAGCCATCAAAGCATTGGAGAAGCGGGGGGGAGGGTTTGATCTTATTTTTCTGGATCCGCCTTATAAAATGACCCAAGTGGATGAGATGATGATGGACTTAGCACAGCGTGGATTGGTACAGGATCAAGCCGTTATTATGGTAGAACATGACGCAGACCATACCTATCCCGAACAAGTGGGACCTTTCCGAAGTACGCGTGTAGCTCATTATGGGGAGACGACAATCTCCATATATCGATATGAGAAGGAGGAACAAGCATGACTGATCATCAGACGCGAGTGACAAGGGTGGCTGTATACCCTGGCAGCTTTGATCCGATTACGCAAGGACACATGGACATCGTAGAGCGCGCAGCCAGACAATATGACAAATTAATTGTTGCTGTGCTGAATAATACAAGCAAAAACCCGTTGTTCACGCTTCAAGAACGCGTGGAGCTCATTCAACGGGTGACCCAGCATCTTCCGAACGTGGAAGTGGACAGTTTTAGAGACTTGACGGTGAATTTCGTGAAATCGCGTCAAGCAGACGTGATTGTACGGGGGATCCGTTCGGTGACGGATTTCGAATATGAATTACAAATGGCATCCACCAATAATAAATTGGATGAATCCATTGAGACGATTTTTATGATGACAAATCCCAAGTACTCGTATTTAAGCTCAAGTATCGTCAAAGAAATAGCCCGTTTTCACGGGCCGGTTAACGATTTGGTTAGTCCGGAAGTGGAACAGGCGCTACGTGCGAAGTATAGTCCATCGACGTAAGTGTGAGCTAAGAATGGCGACGTCGGAATAAGGAGAACATCCCAGAGCCCAACATGAGAAGGGCTAAAATTCCGATGAACCAGATCGGCAGTACATACCAGGAGAACCAGCCTTGGAACTGTGTAAGCCAATGGGAAGTTGGTTCCTCAGCGGATGTCCAAGCTGGAAGCAAGGTTGGCATCACACGTCCCATAAGCGACTGCAAGGGATTCCAACAAGCGAAGGTGATGATCATCGCCAAGATCGCATGCAAGAAGCGCGTAGCAATAAAGAAGATATGACTCATATCGGTCGATTGGGTCATGCTGCGTACTTGTAAATGGGCGCATATACCGCTCCAGGCAAGAACGCCGCTCAAGAGTGCCATTTGAACCAGCGTAGACAAGGTTTGAATATGGCTGAAAGCGTAGGAGCCTAAATGGATCTCGAAGAAGCCTTGAACCCAATAAGATTCGATCGTAAAAGGAAGCAAGAAATGAAAGATCTTGGCGATTATGGAGAAAATCATCATGTAGCCGCCGATCATCATAAGTCTCTGGACAGCAGATGTCACCGCGTCTCCTAACAGCTTGCCAAATGTGCGCCCGTCGGATCGATGCGCTTCTTCGATGGCTCCAATAATCTGCTGCCAACGCCGCTTAGGCGCGTGGCTATTTGGGGACGATAAGGTCTGTACGGTTGTGTCGTCTGTCAGAAATGTCCTTGGAGGTCTGGGTGAAATGATGTGAAGGATGATACCGGTCAACAAGGCGGATCCCCAATGGAAAATACCTAGCAGGATGCCTGTCTGCGGCTGATGAAGAAAGCCTACGCCAACGACGACAACGATAAATACGGGGTTGCTTACATGGGAAAGAGCCAATAAGCGATGTGCTTCATGCCGTTCTAATGCTTGTTGATTCCGCAGCTTCGCTGTTGCTTCTGCACCCGCAGGATATCCAGCAGTCCAGCCGAGCGCAAGCGCCCACCCGCCAACACCGGGAATACCGAAGAGTCGTTTCATGACAGGGTCCAACAAGATACCTAGACCGTGAACGAAGCCGAAGGCGATCATCATCTCAGAAAGAACCAGAAACGGTAATAAGGCAGGGAAAATGAGCTTCCACCAAATGGAGAGTCCTTGAAGTGAAGCTTGAAAAGCTTGATCCGGATACAAAACGATACAAAATACAAGCAGTACGGCGCCAAAGCTGGAGATTAAAGTCAGCCAAGGGCTAGTTCGAATATTTTTGTTCAATAACATAAGTTCCACCTCTTTGAGCATAAACAGGAATAGTACATGTCTACGCCAAGAGACGAGCATTTAGACCTAGGCGTATGCCAACCGAAAGGGCGATGGGAATGGATTCATATAATCGAAAAGCAGCCCGCAACAGCAATTTGAAGCTGCTGACTTACATGTTTGGACTAATTATTGTAATTTATGTTCTCGTGTTTTTACCAACGCCTTACGTCATTTATGAGCCGGGAAGTGCGGAAGATATCAAGCCGTTCGTGAGTGTGAAAAACGGGGACACCGAAGAAAAAGGGACATTTATGCTGACGACGGTGCTGCGTAAAAAAGCGAATGTTGCTTTAATGCTCGGTTCGGTGCTGGATAAAAATGAGCAGCTTGCCAAAGAAAATTTAGGCGGCAGAACAGAGCAGGAATATGCGACAGAACAGATTTTTAACATGAGCAATTCTCAGACAAATGCGATTGTATCCGCCTATGTTCATGCGAAAATTCCGTTTGATATCAAGATGGATAAACTTGTTATTATTTATAATAATCCAAAATTAGCGACAAAAAATGATTTTCAGAGCGGGGATCAGCTGCTTAGTCTGGATGGCGTTACCTTCAAAGAGTATGACGAATTGATAAACTTGTTAAAAACGAAAAAGGTCGGCGATGTCCTGAAAGGAAAAGTGCTTCGGAACAAAAAAGAAACGGATGTAACCGTGGAACTGATCGCGTTGAAAGATGAAAAAGGAAATACGCGTCCGGGAATGGGCGTGAACTTTGGGATTGAACAGAAGGTTGTTCCACGCGACAGCGATAAGGAAATTGAATTTAAGTTGAAAGACATTGGTGGGCCATCTGCTGGTTTGATGTTCACGCTTGAATTATACAACCAATTAACGCCCGGGGATTTGAGCAAAGGATATCGTATTGCGGGTACAGGCACGATGAGCCCGGATGGAACGGTTGGGCCTATTGGCGGGATTCCGCATAAAATTGTAGCTGCAGATCGGGAGAAAGCCGATATTTTCTTCGCTCCAGCCCAGAATTATGATGAAGCGAAAAAGAAATACGATACCATGAAGACGGACATGAAGCTTGTTAAAGTTTCCACGGTAGACGAGGCATTGAAGTATCTTGAAGCGTTACCTGTGAAAGGGAAATAACAAAAACTGTCAGGGGAAATCTGGTCAAGCCCCAATTTTGTATACTTTGAAAAAAAGCCCTAAGCAGCAGATCACCGGACGATTCTTTATTGTGTAAACCTATAGCATTAATCCTAAACGGTTAGCTACTTGGGGTTTATACACAGACTGCGAATTCTTGATGAATGATTAAGCTCGCGGACATGAGAGACCTTATTGTGTGCTATGCTCACAGATTAGCTGCGTTTGCGGACAGAGAGTCCCTTATTCCATGCTAATCATGAGTATATAGCTTATGTTTAGCATGATAAGGTCTCCTGAGTCCGTTCACCTTGCATTTTGGGTGCTTTTTGCACAATTAAGGCTCCTGAGTCCGTTCATTTTTCGCTCTGTATTGAGGCATCCGAAGATGAGCGACCGCGATTAGAAGTAGGTTTTAGATTAGATATCGAATCGGCGGTTCATAATAGTCTCGAAACAAGGCGCGTGCAGGATTCGCTTGATTGTGGTAAGCTGAAGCATAAATTGCTGTTGCACGTAAATCGAATCCAAAGTATGGATGTTCAGATACGGATGCATCAGGCGCGTTCGTAATCACGGGAAGTTTCGCTTTCTTCTTCATTTCTTTCAACAAGGCTTGTCCTCGGGTGGAGAAGCCGAGAACCCGGATATACGATACGCCATGCTGAAGCTTATCTGGTGTTAATTCAGCCTTGGGATGATTCAACAATAAATGAGTAAGCGTTCGCTGCAATTTAGTTCGCGTGTAACGTTTGGTTTTGAGCGTGTCGAGCAGGTCTCCCACCGTTAGGGCTGGAAGGGATGGCAAGGATTGCAGAATACGCTGCTCCAGTCCTTCGGTTACTTCGTGATGCGATGCAAGTGCGGCTGCATCTTGCTGGAGTAAGGTATGGAACAAGGGAGCGGCATAATTCTCCCAAGTGATCGGACCGCGCCCAGCTTCCCATTCCCGTTGCAGAATCTGCAAGGTGGAAGAGGGCACGAAAGGTGCGAGCGGCGCAAGGTCGCCGTTGTTCTCTGTAAGCAAGCGGCGCAGTGCCGTTGCGCTTGCGATCTGCGCATCTGTGATGCGCTGCTCGTGGTAGCCGGCGACATGCCTGGCTACCGTCAAGGGCACGATATCGCTCTGCAGGCGCAGCAGCGCGATGAGATAGTGCAGCCCCAACGAATTGTTGGGCTGCTTGAGCAAGGCGGCGAGCGCTTCCGCATCGCCGCCAAGGGACGCCGCCTGGGCGGCGTATTGCCCGGCCGCTGCCGCGAACGCGGCCGGGTAGCTCGCGCCGCGGCGGAGCTCGGCGCGCACGGCGTCGCCGAGCCCGGCGGGCTCGCGGTGCAGCAGCTGCGCGAGCTGCTGCAAGAGCGACAGCTCGCCATGCTCGCTGCCGAAGCACAGCGCGTCTACGACGCCTGTTGCGTCCAGCAGGCTTACTGCGCCGTAGGCGAACCATTCGGCGGGTTGCACTGCATACGCCGTCGGGAGCTCGATGACCATATCGACGCCCATGGCAAGCGCCATTTCGGCACGTGCCCATTTGTCGACAATCGCGGGTTCACCTCTCTGCAGAAAATGTCCGCTCATGACAGCGACGACAGCATCAGCCTCGGATTTGATTTTCGATTGCTGGAAATGATAGAGATGACCGTTATGTAACGGGTTATATTCAACAACGATTCCAACGGTTTTCACCGATTTTCATCCTTTCGGGTCTTAGTTAAAGATGTTAGACTTACTATAACATGTTGACAAAACCCTAGTAAAATCGATATAATAATTTTTGTTTGTTTGGAGTGATGTTATGTACTTAAATTTTCGTGAACTCATGTCAAAAGATACGGCAGTAAACTTCCATCAATCCATCAATTTGAACCGAATCATCGAAGGACGACAAGATATTACATATATCAGTCCGGTGAAGGTTGACTTAGAAGCACGTCCTGTGTTGGGCGGAGTCATTGATGTACAAGGAGAGTTAACCGCAGAGTTGAAGATGCAATGTTCGCGTTGCCTCACTCCGGTAACGAAAAACTACGTCATTCCGTTCCATGAACGGTTCAAACTAGCGGAATCTCCTGAGGAGATGAACGAAGACGAAGATATTACGGTCGTCACGGAAGAGAAGATTAATCTCGAGTCGTATGTGGAAGAGGAAATGTACATGAGCCTTCCATATGCTCCGTTATGTATTGAGGATTGCAAGGGATTATGTCCGACCTGCGGAATCAACCGGAACGAACAGCCTTGCGGTTGTTCCAACGAGAAGATTGATCCGCGGCTTGCCGCGCTAAAGGATTTCTTCAAGCAAGATTAATCTGATTGGCGCGTAACAGTAACGTTAGAACAGAATGTAATTTTGGTAAGGAGGTGGGAACACATGGCAGTACCTCAAAGAAGAACGTCCAAAACACGTCGTGACAAACGTCGTACTCACTTTAAATTGGCGGTACCTGGAATGGTAAAATGTGAACAATGCGGAGAGTTAAAACTAGCTCACCACGTTTGCAAAGTTTGCGGAACTTACAAAGCAAGAGAAATCATCAAGCAATAACAACGCATAAGTAGTACTTCATCGAAAGATGAGGTGCTATTTTTTTTGCCCAAAAGCTTTCTTTTTCGGTTCGAATTCACTATACTATTACCTAGTACCTGGTTCTAAAAAAGGGAACTAGTATGAAAGGCGGTATAAACCTATCGAACGTTTACCTAAGAGACAGCGGCAGCAGTTGCTCGTGAAGATCATTGAAGAGAATCCGTTCGTGACGGATCAAGAGCTGACTCGCCAGCTGAAAGTAAGCATACAGACGATTCGATTGGATCGCATGGAACTCGCCATTCCGGAACTGCGCGAACGTCTGAAGATGATGGCAGAACGCTCCTATGACCAAGTTCGCTCTTTGCCTTTACATGAGGTGATAGGGGATATCGTAGATTTGCAGCTCGATCGCAGCGGCATATCCATCTTTGAAATTAAACCTGAGCATGTGTTCTCCCGAACGATGATTGCTCGCGGACATCATATATTTGCACAAGCGAATTCATTAGCAGTTGCGGTGATAAATGAAGAGATTGCCTTAACGGCCTCGGCAGATATACGTTTTATCCGTTCCGTTCATTTAGGTGAGAAATGTATTGCGAAGGCTTATGTGCGTTCCATTTCTGGACAGAAGGGAAAGGCTAAGGTTGAAGTCTTCTCTTACGTAGGAGAGGAAATGGTATTCCAAGGCAACTTTATTATATATCGAACCACGCATGAAGCGAACATCGAGGGAGGGAACGAATCATGAAGATCGCCATAGATGCAATGGGTGGGGATCATGCTCCGGCTTCGAACGTGGAAGGTGCAATCATCGCGGCGCAAACATGGAGTGATATTGACATCATTCTCGTTGGTGATGCGGCTCAGATTGAACCGCTAGTGACGGTGAAATTGGGTAACTTACATATTCATCATTGTACGGAGGTTATTGGTCCGGAAGATGAGCCTGTGAAGGCCGTTCGACGGAAGAAGGATGCATCCATGGTCGTTGCAGGGCGCTTGGTCCGTGAGGGACAAGCTGACGCCATGATCTCTGCAGGAAATACAGGAGCATTAATGACGACTGGATTATTAATCGTCGGCCGTATGGAAGGGATTGAACGGCCTGCTCTGGCGCCTATGCTTCCTACGATGGATGAAGTAGGGGTGTTGGCCCTTGACTTAGGCGCGAACATGGATGCGAAACCTGAGCATTTGGTACAATATGCGATAATGGCAAGTGTCTATCGCTCGAAGGTACATGGCATGAACAATCCGCGTGTGGGTCTGTTGAATGTCGGTACGGAAGCGATGAAAGGGAATGAGTTAACGAAAGCAACGTATCCGCTCTTGGAGGAAGCTCCAATCAAGTTCGTCGGGAATGTGGAATCCCGTGATGTGTTGGAGCGGAACTGTGACGTCCTTGTATGTGACGGTTTTGTTGGGAACATCTTACTGAAGACGCTGGAGGGGACAGCGGGATCGTTATTGTCTGTCTTGAAGCGAGAATTTACGAAGAATGTGTTCACGAAATTAGCAGCGGCCATCATGATGCCAGGCTTGAAAGGTCTGAAGAAAACGATGGATTACAAAGAGCACGGCGGTGCCCCTTTGTTAGGTCTGAACGGTCTTGTGATCAAAGCGCATGGTTCTTCCGATGCAAATGCCGTGAAGAATGCCGTGCGTCAGGCGAGAGTAGCGATTCAGAATCAATTGATCCAGACGATCTCAGCGGAAATTAGCAGGAAGTGAGTGTTGTAGAATGAATTTGCGTCCAGTTGGAATTTTGGGAACCGGCAAGTATGTGCCAGAACGCATCCTGACGAATGCGGATCTGGAGAAAATGGTGGAGACGAACGATGAGTGGATCGTGACGCGCACCGGGATGAAAGAACGCCGGATTGCGGCGGAAGATCAAGCAACATCGGATTTGGCTTATCATGCAGCGCTTGCTGCGATGGAGAAAGCGGGCGTAACGGCAGACGAGATTGATCTCATCATCGTATCGACAGTCACGCCAGACACGATGTTCCCATCGACAGCATGTATTCTTCAAGATAAACTTGGCGCGAAAAAAGCAGCGGCGTTCGATTTGTCCGCGGCTTGCTCGGGATTTATTTACGGTCTGGCAACAGCGAATAATTTCATTACGACAGGCATGTATCAGAAAGCGCTAGTGATCGGAGCAGAATGCTTGTCTCGCATCACGGATTACACTGATCGCAATACCTGTGTATTATTCGGCGACGGAGCTGGAGCGGTCGTCCTTGGGGTTGTGCCTGAAGGCCGCGGATTTAAATCCTTTGAGCTGGGTGCCGATGGATCCGGCGGTGAGTTGTTGACATTAAGCGGCGGCGGATCGCGCTTGCCGGCTACGGTCGAGACCATCGAAGGCAAGAAGCATTACATTCATATGGCTGGCGGCGAAGTATTTAAATTCGCGGTTCGCACGATGGGGAACGCAGCAGAAGAGGCGCTGGCCAAAGCGGATATGACCAAAGAAGATATCGATCTTCTCATTCCGCACCAAGCGAATATTCGGATTATTCAAGCATCCATCAACCGTTTGAATTTACCGGAAGAGAAATGCATGATTAATTTGCCAAAATATGCGAATACTTCCGCAGCTTCGATTCCGTTAGCTTTAGCGGAAGCGGACGAAGAAGGACGCTTGCAAGAAGGAGACTGTGTTGTTCTTGTTGGATTTGGCGGCGGTTTAACATGGGGTGCTTCGGTCATTGTATGGTAATTAGGTAGAGGCTATTTATTTCTTAATTCATATAGCATGACGAGTAGAATGGGGCACGACTGGAAAGGAGCTTTTAATTTTGTCGAAGATCGCATTTGTATTCCCCGGTCAAGGGGCGCAAGCCGTTGGCATGGGGAAAGACGCTTATGATACAGTGGAGGCTGCTCGCAGCATCTACGATCGTGCAGATGAAGTATTAGGTTTTTCGCTTACAGATATAATTTTTAACGGTCCGGATACCGATTTGAAGAAAACCGTTAACACGCAACCAGCCTTGTTAACAACGAGCGTGGCATACTATGAAGCCCTTAAGTCTAAAGGGATCACACCCGACTATGTTGCAGGACATAGCTTAGGTGAATATAGTGCGCTCGTTGTAGCTGGTGTATTGTCCTTTGATGATGCTGTAGCTATCGTGCGTGCTCGCGGTCAATACATGGAAGAAGCTGTTCCAAATGGCCAAGGCGCTATGGCTGCTGTACTCGGCGCTGATCGTGAGGCATTGTCGAATTTGTGTGCACAAGTAACAACGGACACAGGTGTCGTAGAACTAGCTAACGTCAATTGCCCAGGACAAATTGTTGTCTCTGGCAGCAAAGAAGGCGTGGAGGGTGTTGTTGCTCGCGGCAAAGAAATTGGCGCGAAGCGTGTCATTCCTTTGGAAGTGAGCGGTCCGTTCCATTCTTCGCTCATGAAATCCGCTTCCGAGAAATTGGGAGATGCATTACATTCGGTAGCGATGAATAACGCATCCGTGCCGGTCATCGCGAATGTGACGGCGCAGCCCGTTATAGAGGCTGAGCAAATTCGCCAGTTGCTGGTTGAGCAGGTGTATTCCCCTGTTCTGTGGGAAGACAGCGTGCGCTTTTTGATGGAACAAGGTGTAGATACATTCATTGAAATCGGATCGGGATCTGTTCTTGCAGGACTCATTAAGAAGATCGATAAGAATGTACGCATTGTATCCGTGAATAGCCTTGCCGCCTTGGAAGGGGAACTCTTCTCCTAATCTGACGAAGCTTTCGTCTAAGGTTGCCTAGAGTTGTACATGATGTAGAGGAGGAGAGATGATCGATGTCGAATACATTAGATGGAAAAGTTGCAGTAGTTACAGGTGCGTCACGCGGTATTGGCCGTTCGATTGCGCTTGAATTGGCTCATAACGGCGCAGATGTCGTTGTGAACTATGCAGGGAGTCAGGCTGCTGCTGCAGAAGTCGTGGAAGCTATTACGGCGCTTGGTCGCAAGGCTGTCGCTGTCCAAGCAAATGTCGGCAAAACCGAAGAAGCGGACGCATTGATCAAGCAAGTACTCGATCAATTTGGCCGTGTAGATATCTTGGTGAATAATGCCGGCATTACAAGAGATAATTTAATTATGCGCATGAAGGAAGAAGAATTCGATGCGGTCATTGAGACGAATTTGAAAGGCGTGTTTAATTGCGTTAAAGCAGTCACACGTCCGATGATGAAACAACGCTCAGGCCGAATCATTAACATTTCTTCCGTTGTAGGCGTGTTGGGTAATCCCGGTCAGGCGAACTATGTTGCGGCAAAAGCAGGTGTTATTGGATTAACGAAAGCTTCCGCACGTGAACTTGCTTCTCGTGGTATTACAGTGAACTGTGTTGCTCCTGGATTTATCGAGACAGATATGACCGATAGGCTGCCAGAAGAATTGCGTACACAGATGTTAGGTCAAATCCCGCTCGCTCGTCTGGGGCAGCCGGAAGAGATCGCAAAAGCGGTCCGCTTCTTAGCTTCAGATGACGCAGCTTATATGACAGGCCAAACCCTCCATGTGGACGGTGGCATGTACATGTAGTATATTGGTACCGTTGGGATTTTTAGGTACCAGGGAATTTTACTGCTCTATTGTATGGTAATTTAGTTAAGATTCTCGTATAATACCAAAGAGGAGGTGAACCGGATGTCCGAAGTAATTGATCGCGTAAAACGTATCGTTATCGATCGTTTAGGCGTTGATGAGGCAGAAGTTACACTTGAAGCATCTTTCAAAGATGACCTTGGCGCTGATTCTCTCGATGTCGTTGAGTTAGTAATGGAATTGGAAGATGAGTTTGATATGGAAATCTCTGATGAAGATGCAGAGAAGATTACTACTGTTGGTGAAGTTGTGAAGTACATACAGTCGCATACTTAAACCTAACTTAGTCCCGTTATTACAACGGGACTTCTCCTCATTATCTGGATTACCACACTTGGTTTACATAGCTATTATTATAAATGCAGATTTGCAGTCTATATAGAGGTGATTGTGTTTGAAGCAAAGAGTTGTTGTTACGGGAATGGGTGTTATGACATCCCTGGGTACAGATTTAAATACATTCTGGAATAACCTGATGGAAGGGAAGTCCGGAGTATCGCATGTAGAGGCATTTGATGTAAGCGAATACCCTACACAAATTGCAGCATCCATAAAGGATTTTAATCCTGAGGATTACATGGATAAGAAAGAAGCGCGCCGCATGGACCGTTTCGTACAGTTCGCGGTAGCAGCAAGCTTGAAGGCTGTAGAAAATGCGAAATTAAATATTCAAGAAGATACAGATCCTGAACGCGTAGGCGTGATGATTGGATCAGGGATTGGCGGTCTTGGAACTTGGGAAGACGAGCATAACAAGCTTCTTGAGAAAGGGCCAAAACGTGTGAGTCCATTCTTTATTCCGATGATGATCGCGAACATGGGCTCTGGACAAGTCTCCATGATTCTCGGTGCGAAGGGTCCGAACAGCACAACGGTTACAGCTTGTGCAACAGGAACACACTCCATTGGAGACTCGTATCGTCTGATTCAACGCGGAGACGCTGATGTGATGGTCTGCGGTGGAGCAGAAGCTACGATCCGTCCAACAGGGATGGCAGGATTTTGCGCAATGCGTGCCATGTCCACCCGCAATGACGAACCAGAGAAGGCAAGCCGCCCGTTTGATACGGGACGCGATGGATTCGTTATGGGTGAAGGTGCTGGGGTTCTTGTCCTGGAGTCTCTCGAACATGCGCAGAAGCGCGGCGCACATATTTATGGTGAGGTTATCGGTTACGGGATGAGCGGAGATGCGCATCACATGACAGAACCGGATCCAACTGGAGCAGCTCGTTGTATGATCAAAGCGATTCAAGATGCTGAGATTGCACCAGAAGACGTAGATTATATCAATGCACACGGAACATCTACACCTGTAGGTGATAAATCGGAAACAACCGCGATCAAAATCGCGCTAGGCGATCATGCTCATGAAGTAGCAGTCAGCTCGACGAAGTCGATGACAGGCCATTTACTTGGCGCTGCAGGCGGTGTTGAGGCGGTTATTTGCGGACTATCTTTAGAACATGGCGTTATTGCACCGACCATCAATTTGGACAATCAAGATCCAGAATGTGATCTCGATTACGTTCCAAATGTACCGCGTAAAGCGGACTTAAATATTGTGATGTCGAATTCATTCGGCTTTGGCGGTCATAACGCGACGATTGTCCTGAAGAAATACGAAGCGTAAGGAGCCAAACTTTTGAGTGCGGATTTGAAGCATTTACAACAAAGCTTAAATATTCAGTTCAAAAATCGACCATTATTAAAGCAGGCCTTCACGCATGCATCGTATGTCAATGAACATCGGTTCGGTCAGCATCAAGATAATGAACGGTTAGAGTTTCTAGGTGACGCCGTGCTTGAACTTACGGTGTCGGAATTTCTATTCCAAGCCTACCCTAACCGTCCAGAAGGTGAACTGACCAAGTTACGGGCAGCGATTGTGTGTGAACCTTCTCTCGTGAAATTTGCGGAATCCTTGCAATTCGGTCAATACGTATTGTTAGGTAAAGGCGAAGAATTAACGGGAGGACGGATGCGTCCTGCATTGCTTGCGGATGTATTCGAATCATTTGTTGGCGCATTGTATTTGGATCAAGGGTTGGAGGTTGTGCGAACATTTCTGAATACCTATGTATTCAGACAATTGTCCAATGATGGAAAGATGCAAATTAACGATTATAAGACCCGCCTTCAAGAATATACACAGCAGCATAACATGGGCGTCCTCGAGTATCGTATCGTGGAGGAACGCGGCCCAGCACATGAACGTGAATTTGTATCTGAAGTACATATGAGCGATGAATGTCTTGGACGTGGATCAGGGCGTTCGAAGAAAGAAGCGGAACAACAAGCAGCCGCACAGGCGCTTGAACGCTTAGCGAATCCCAAGTCATAGAACAATAAGATGGTGACCAAGAGCAAAAGAGCAGCGGGGCGGTAAACCTTCACGGGTGAAGACGTGCGCTCCTTTTGCTCTTCTTTGTGAAAAGGCTCGTACATGTAAGATTCAGTTGAATTCCTCCAAGAAGCGGTGCCGTCCTATGGACGAACAGCTTAACCGTTTCGACTTGTGTTACAATAGGTAATGAGGTGAATAATGAACGATGTTCTTGAAACGGATTGAGCTCGCTGGCTTTAAATCTTTTGCAGATAAAACCGAATTGGAATTTGTCCAGGGGATTACTGCAGTCGTCGGGCCGAACGGAAGCGGAAAGAGTAATATCTCGGACGGTATCCGTTGGGTGCTCGGGGAACAAAGTGCTAAAAGCTTGCGTGGCGGCAAGATGGAAGACATTATTTTTGCGGGCAGTGATGCGCGTAAAGCGGTGAATTTTGGTGAAGTATCGCTAACACTCGATAATACCGATCAGGCGCTCCCGCTTGATTTTAACGAAGTGACTGTGACACGCCGGGTCCATCGCAGCGGAGAAAGTGAATATTTAATTAATAAACAAGCCTGTCGTCTCAAAGATATTACAGAACTATTCATGGACACAGGGATTGGTAAAGAAGCTTACTCCATTATTGGACAGGGCCGAATTGAAGAAATATTAAGTACGCGTTCTGAGGATCGTCGGGGTATTTTTGAGGAAGCTTCAGGGATTGTCAAATATAAATCTCGTAAAAAAGAAGCGCAGCGCAAACTCGATGACACGGAGCAGAATTTACTGCGTATTCATGATTTAGTAAGTGAATTGGAAGATCAAATTGAACCTCTTCGTGAGCAATCCGAGAAGGCGGTTCTCTATAAAGAGCTTCGCAATCAGTTAAAGACCCAAGAAATCTCCATGTACGTGTATCAAATTGAACAAATTCACAGTTCATGGCAAGAAGCAAATGAGAAACTGGCGACGCTGAAAAAGGAAGAGCTGGAATTCTCGACGGTGGTTAGTCAACATGATGCTCATTTGGAGAAGCATCGGGTTGAAATGCGTAAGCTTGAAGAAGAATTAGATAAATTGCAGCATGCGTTGCTCCAGTATAGTGAAGAGTTCGAGAAATGCGAAGGCTTCGGCGAAGTGCTGAAGGAGCGCCATAAGAACTTAAAGCAAAATGAGCAGCAATTAACCCAGTCGCTCGAGATGCATGAACGTCGAATGCAGGATAAAGAAGCTGAGGAACAGAACTGCAAAGACAAGCTGCAAGAGATCGAAGCACAGCTTACAGATTTGAAGAATCGATTGTCCGCAGAAGAAACCCGGCTTGTGGGTGTTAGTGGTGGGACGAGTGTTCAGGCGGAAGAAAGCTTGAAAGGCGAACTTCTGGACGTCATGAATGAAATGGCGCAGCTTCGAAATGAGATTCGTTATATCGACCAACAGCGTGAGACGTTGGGACGACGGATGGAGCGAATCGAAGGTGAAGAGTCCAAGCTGACCGAACAGAAAAAAGTGTTCGATGCCAAAGCCAAAGCATTAACTTCGCAATTGGCTCAAGCGGCTGAAGCTGTGGAGTCACTGCGTAATCAATATATTACAGAAAGCGAACGTCTGCGCGAGGTCCAACGTTTACTGGAAGAAGCGCAGCTTACGGCTCGTAAATGGGAACAAAAGTTAGATTCGATTGTGTCGCGTCGCGATACGATGAAAGAGCTTCAGGATGATTTTGACGGCTTCATGCTCGGGGTTAAGGAAGTATTGAAGGCCTCTCGTAAAGGTGCACTGCAGGGTGTTCACGGAGCCATCGCTGAATTAATTACGGTTCCTGAGAAGTTAGAGACTGCGATGGAGACGGCTTTGGGTGCATCTATGCAGCATGTCGTCATGGAGAATGAAGCCCTTTCGCGGGAAGCCATCGGTTTTCTCAAACGTCGTCAATTGGGACGCGCAACCTTCTTACCACTGAGTGTTATACGTCCGCGTACGATATCGGATAGTGACCGTCGTCTATTAAACGGCGAAGAAGGTTTTGTCGGTATAGGTGTTGATCTGGTTCAATTTGATTCCAAATATAACGCTATTCTAGGCAGTCTCCTAGGCAATGTCGTGATCTCAGAGACGCTGGAGCAAGCCAATAAAATTGCTGCGAAGTGTCAATATCGGTTCCGCGTGGTGACCCTGGAAGGCGATGTTGTCAATGCCGGCGGTTCCATGACCGGGGGTAGTGTTCATAAAAAGAATACAAGTCTACTGGGCCGGAATCGGCAGATTGAACAGTTAGATGCGGAAATCAAACAGACGGAAGCTCAATTAGCGAAGCTGCATGGCGGCGTCAAAGACATGAAGCAAGAGAGTGCTTCCATTCAACAACGTCTGGAGAAGCTTCGTGAGAAGACGGAAGAGAAACGCATGGAAGAGCAGCAGTATGCAGCGGATATGAAGCAGCTTGAACATGAAGCTCGCCATGTCAGCGAACAACTGGCCGTGATTTTCCAAGAAAATGACGGTTACTCGAAGGAATCAGAGGACTTCGTAACCGGTCGTAAACGTTCAGAGGAGAAGCTTGCCACCTTCCAAGTCGAAGAAGCGCGCATTCAAGCAGCCATTCAAGCCGCAGAGTCTACACGCAAATCGAATGAATCGGCGAAGGAAGAGCTTCAATCGCAATTAACGGATCTGAAGGTTCAAGCCGGGAAATGGGATCAAGAGAAATTCTCTTTGCAAGAGCAGCTCAAGCGTGTCCGGGAAGAGAAATCAGGTTATATTCGTGATTTAACGACGAACCAACAAGCGCTTGCGCGAATTCAAGAGGATTTCACGGTGTATGAACGCGAAAGTGTGAAACAGCGGGAAGATTTGAACCATTATAAAATTCAAAAAGATAAGACATCTGAGCAAATTGATTTCAAACGTGCTGAGCGTGCGGAATGGGTCAAAAAGCTGGAGCTTGAGGAAAGTGAAACGAAGGAACAGCGAACCGCATTGAAGCGTGTTGAGGAACAACTTCGTCAGACGGAGATTCAAGTGAACCGATTAGATGTCGAGCTTGATAATATCTTGAAGAAGCTAAGCGAAGAGTATGAATTAAGCTTCGAGCTCGCGAAATTCCGGTATCCTGTACCAGAAGATATTCTGGGTACACAGAATGAAGTACGTGAGCTCAAACGTAAAATATCTGCGCTTGGCGATGTGAACTTAGGGGCAATTGAGGAATTCCAACGTGTGAACGAACGATTCGTATTCCTAAGTGAGCAGAAGGATGATCTCATCGAAGCGAAGACGACGTTGTATCAAGTCATTCGTGAAATGGATGAGGAGATGGCGAAGCGGTTTAAAGAGACGTTCGATGCCATCCGCCGTGAGTTTGTGATTGTCTTCTCGAAATTGTTCGGAGGCGGGCGCGCAGATCTTGTCATGATTGAGCCGGATCGCATCTTGGATACAGGGATCGATATTGTTGCTCAACCGCCGGGCAAAAAGCTGCAGAATTTGCAATTGCTGTCCGGTGGAGAACGGGCATTAACGGCCATGGCGCTGTTATTCGCGATTTTGCAAGTCAAGCCAGTACCGTTCTGCGTACTCGATGAAGTGGAAGCGGCGTTGGATGAAGCGAACGTAACCCGTTTTGCCCAGTATCTTCGAGAATTCTCGGAACAGACGCAATTTATCGTCGTTACCCACCGGAAGGGAACGATGGAAGAGGCCGATGTACTATATGGCGTCACGATGGAGGAAGGCGGCGTTTCGAAGCTTGTCTCGGTTAAATTAGAGGATGAGGAAGCCGAAATCGCCTAGATATATATAGCATCTTTGACTTAGATGGAGGGGTACCATGAGCTTTTTTAAGAAGCTAAAAGAGAGCATTTCGAAGAAAACGGAATCCGTGACGAATGTCTTCAAGGATGGCTTAAGCAAGACGCGGACCGCGTTAGTCGAGAAAGTGCAAGATTTGATTACGCGTCGGAAGAAAATTGATGAAGACTTCTATGAAGAGTTGGAAGAAATTCTAATCGGGGCGGATGTTGGCGTCAACACGGTCATGAAATTGATCGATGATTTGCGATCTGAGGTTCGTAAACGCAAAATAGAGGATGCCGCAGAATTACAACCTGTGCTGTCGGAGAAGCTTATCGGATTACTCCGCAGCGAAGAGAATACAGGCCTTCAAATGAACAAGGACGGCATTACGGTCATCTTGTTCGTAGGCGTGAACGGCGTTGGTAAAACAACGACGATCGGTAAGCTGGCTCACCGCTTCAAGCAAGAGGGTAAGAAGGTGCTTCTGGCAGCCGGAGATACATTCCGTGCGGGAGCGATCGAACAACTTGAAGTATGGGGACAACGTGTTGGTGTGGATGTGATTAAGCAGCAATCGGGCTCAGATCCTGCAGCGGTGATGTTCGATGCGGTTCAAGCGGCGAAGCAGCGCGGAGTGGATGTGCTCCTCTGCGATACTGCAGGCCGTCTACAGAACAAATCCAATTTGATGGATGAATTGAACAAAATCTACCGCGTGATTCAACGTGAAATTCCTGGAGCTCCGCATGAAGTACTTATGGTTCTTGATGCAACAACGGGGCAAAATGCGCTTAGTCAAGCGAAGTTGTTCGGTGAGAAGAGCGGCGTTACCGGCTTGGTGCTTACGAAGCTGGATGGAACGGCCAAAGGCGGCATCGTCATTGCCATTCGTCAGGAGTTGAACCTGCCGGTGAAATACATTGGATTAGGCGAGAAAATGGACGACTTGCAGGAATTTGATTCCGAACAATTTGTCCATGCGTTATTCGCTGGCTTAATCCGTGACGCTGAAGAATTGGAAAACGAAGAAAAAGTAGAGTAGACTAGGAATAACAATCGCACATTCGCCTAGGATGCGTATACGAATGAAATACCACTGGAAAGAAAGGAAGTGCAGTATGGCAGACACCTACACGTATTCAAGACGCGAAGAAATTGCAAATGCCATTACTCACGGAATCGGAGCATTTCTGAGCATTGCGGCTTTAGCGCTGCTTATCGTTTTCTCGAGCCTCTTCGGTACGGCGTGGCATGTCGTGAGTTTCACGATCTATGGGATAACGATGCTGCTGCTCTATGCTTCGTCGACGTTGGTGCATAGTTTTCCCGAAGGCAAGGTCAAGGATTTGTTCGAAATTTTTGATCATGCGTCGATTTACTTATTTATCGCAGGGACATACACGCCGTTTCTGTTCGTTGTCGTTCGCGGAAGCTTAGGTTGGACCTTGTTCGGGATTGTCTGGGGCATCGCGATATCAGGCGTCGTATTTAAAGCTTTCTTTGTGAAGAAGTTCCTGTTTCTCTCCACGTTGTTCTATGTTGCGATGGGCTGGTTAATCGTATTGGCGTGGAATCCTTTGGTGGATACCTTAGCTACTGGGGGAATTGTACTCCTCGTTGTTGGCGGGTTATTGTATACGCTTGGAACGGTCTTCTATGTATGGCGGGGATTTCCATTCCATCATGCGATATGGCATATGTTCGTCTTAGCAGGCTCAGCAGCTCATTTCTTCGCTATTCTGCTGTATGTCTTACCCATAAATTAATTATTCGAAGATGTTAAGGTAAAAGCCTTGACATCTTCTTTTATTTTCAGTAAGATAGGTGATGTTGAATTGCTGTAAAGGACTTTTCCTTGACGGAGGGAGTTGCTCAGGTGAAAGAGGAGAATATGCTCGACAAAACGAATCGGGTGAATCTGCTGTTTGACTTTTATGAGCCGCTGTTAACAGAGAAACAGCAGACATTTCTGAAATGTTACTTCCACGATGATTTCTCATTAGGCGAGATTGCAGCGGACTTTAACATCAGCCGGCAGGCGGTATATGAGCACATCAAACGAGCCGAGCAAATACTCGAAATGTATGAAGAGAAGCTTGGACTTGTGCGCAAATTCGAAATGCGTCATACTTATATAGAACAATTAAATGAGATACTTAAATATATACCCTTAGAACATCAAGAACAGGCGAAGCAAACGTTGATGAGCCTACAGAACATGGAGTAAATTGTGGACGGAGGTGACTTGATTGGCATTTGAAGGATTAACGAATCGATTATCGAGCGTATTCAGTAAATTACGCGGTAAAGGTAAGGTTTCCGAGGAAGATTTGAACGAAGCGATGCGCGAGGTTCGCTTAGCTTTACTAGAAGCCGATGTGAACTTTAAAGTCGTGAAAGAGTTCATCGCCAAGGTGAAAGAGCGTGCACTAGGTCAGGAAGTAGAGAAGAGCTTCACGCCAGGCATGGTCATTATCGACATCGTTAATAAAGAATTAACGGACTTGATGGGCGGAACGAATGCCAAGCTTGCCAAAGCCAACAAACCGCCGACAGTGATCATGATGGCAGGTTTGCAAGGGGCCGGTAAGACGACGACAAGCGCTAAGCTTGCGAAATTGCTTCAGAAGCAGAATCATAGACCATTAATGGTAGCAGGCGATATTTATCGTCCGGCAGCGATTAAGCAGCTTCAAGTTTTGGGTGAGCAGATTAAAGTTCCTGTCTTCACGTTAGGTGATCAGACAAGCCCGGTTGAAATTGCTCGTCAAGCCGTTGAACATGCGAAAGACAATGGTTTGGACTATGTGATTATCGATACAGCAGGCCGCCTGCATATTGATGAGCAGCTTATGGAAGAGTTGAAGCAGATTCATGCGACGGTGAAACCGGATGAAGTCTTGCTGGTTGTCGATGCGATGACAGGGCAGGATGCCGTGAATGTTGCGGACAGCTTCAATAAGCAGCTTGAATTGACAGGGGTTGTGTTAACGAAGCTGGATGGAGATACACGCGGTGGTGCTGCAATTTCCGTTAAAGCTGTTACAGGATGCCCGATCAAGTTCGCGGCTCTTGGCGAAAAGATTGATGCACTCGAGCCATTCCATCCGGAGCGGATGGCATCGCGGATTCTGGGTATGGGCGATATGCTCTCCTTAATTGAGAAAGCACAGTCCAATATCGATGCTGAGAAGGCGAAGGAAATGGAACGCAAGATGCGCGATGCATCCTTTACGTTCGATGATTTCCTTGAGCAAATGCAGCAAGTGAAGAAGCTGGGTCCGTTGGATCAGATTCTAGACATGATCCCAGGCATGGGCAAAGTGAAACAAATGAAAGATCTGAAAGTCGATGAGAAGCAAATGGGTCGGATTGAAGCCATTGTGCACTCCATGACTGCGAGAGAACGTAATGAGCCAGATCTTATCAATCATAGCCGTCGTAAGCGGATTGCAGCGGGGAGCGGAACGACATTAACCGATGTGAACCGCCTCATCAAGCAATTCGATGATATGCGTCGCATGATGAAACAGTTCTCAGACATGATGGGCGGCGGCGGTAAAGGCGCCAAAATGATGAAGAACTTAAAGAAGCAAGCTGGAAAAGGCGGTATGAGACCATTTAGATAATGGTTCTAAAATGTACTTGTTAATTAATTTAGGGAGGTGAATTTCGTGGCAGTTCGTATTCGTCTAAAACGCATGGGTGCTCATAAAGCTCCTTCTTATCGTGTCGTTGTTTCTGATTCTCGTTCTCCTCGTGATGGACGTTTCATCGAGGAAATCGGTTTCTACAACCCGGTTGCACAACCAGCAGTTGTAAACATCGACGAAGAAAAAGCATTAAAATGGCTTCAAACGGGTGCTCAAGCTTCTGATACTGTTCGCAACTTGCTTAGCAAAGCGGGCGTAATGACTAAGTTCCATGAGCTTAAGCAACAGAAATAAGCTGTTGATACGGAGGAAATCGTATGGAAGATTTAGTAAAAGTTATTGCTAAGGCTTTAGTCGATCATCCGGAGGATGTTCACGTCGAGGTTGTGGAGAAGGAACATGTCATTGTCTACGAGTTAACGGTGAATCCTGACGATGTTGGGAAAGTCATCGGTAAGCAAGGACGGATCGCCAAAGCACTTCGTACCGTGGTCACATCTGCAGCAGTGAAAGTCAATAAACGGGTAACCGTTGATATTGTCTCTTAAGGACAACGATGAAGGGGTTGGGATGAATGTCCCAGCCTTTTTTCGTACAACAATATAAGGACAAGTAAAAATAAATACTTAGATAGAAGAGCATACTTGTTTTCAATAGACGAGAACATGTTTACACATAGATGATGACCAATTTAGGAGGTTCGCATGACTGAGAAATTGTTTACAGTGGGAACGATTGTGAATACGCATGGAATTCGGGGTGAGCTGAAAGTCGTCGCACATACGGATTTCCCGGAGGAACGTTTTCAAAAGAAGAGCAAATTATTTATGCACCATGCAGATACGCAGCAAACGATCCCCGTTGAGGTGGAAAGCTCGCGTTCGCAAAAAAATATGTTTGTGATTAAATTCAGTGGATTTAACAATATTAATGAAGTTGAGAAGTATAAGGGCTGGCTTTTGAAGGTCTCGGAATCTGACCGCGAAGCTTTAGATGAGGACGAATATTACTACAGTGATATTATTGGGTGTCAGGTCGTGACGGATGAAGGAGAAGAGCTTGGGGTGATCCATGAGATTCTGAGTCCGGGAGCGAATGATGTATGGGTTGTGAAGCGCAAAAAGGGCGGCGATGTATTATTGCCTGTCATCGACGAAGTGATTCTGGATATTAATATCACCGATAAGGTGATTCGAGTGCATATCATGGAAGGGTTGCTGTAACATGCGTATGGATGTCCTTACCCTTTTTCCGGAGATGTTCGAAGGGGTATTCAATAGCAGTATTCTAGGTAAAGCCAAAGAGAAACAGCTTATTGAATTAAATACGGTAAATTTCCGTGAGTTCTCGAACAATAAGCATAACACCGTGGATGATTATCCTTATGGCGGAGGGGGCGGGATGGTACTCCAAGCAGAACCGATCTTTGGGGCGGTAGAATCATTATTAGAACCGGATGCGCCGCGCCCTCGCGTGATCCTCATGTGCCCTCAAGGGGAGACCTTCACACAAGCGAAGGCCGAAGAGCTGGCGAAGGAAGAACATTTGATATTTATCTGCGGGCATTATGAGGGCTATGATGAACGAATCCGGGAGCACCTCGTGACCGACGAACTCTCGGTTGGTGATTATGTACTTACGGGCGGCGAATTGCCTGCTATGGTCATTATAGACAGTGTAGCGAGACTTCTACCCGGTGTCCTTGGCAATGAAACATCCGCGGTGACGGATTCATTCAGTACGGGGCTGCTGGAGTATCCGCATTACACCCGGCCTGCTGAATTTAGAGGCTGGAAAGTACCTGACATCCTTCTATCTGGGCATCATGCCAAGGTGGAGGAGTGGCGTAAGCAGCAGTCTTTACGTCGGACGGTTGCCCGTAGACCTGATTTACTCGAGCGTGTGGAGTTAAATAAGAAAGAAAAGAAATGGCTCCAAGACATATTGAACGAACAACCTTAACGAAACGAAATATTGAGTTTTTTTCTAGGAAACACTTTCCAGTTATTTGACTGGGAGGTGTTTTTTTACATTTATGCGTTCAATCTTTCATGCAAGTTAGTATTCTATGAAAATATTAAACAGTAATCTAATACTTAGCTTATAATCGTTTAATTCGCGTTTAGTATGATAGAAGGTATTATTGGGATGGAGTGAGCAGAGTGAAGCCGATGATGTTAGATTTCTGTCAGAAGCGCGTACCAGTATTCCGTTATCATGCAAACGTAGACCTATCATCTTTGGAATACAAAATGATTGAGTATCAATATGATTTTATGTTTCGCAAGAAATGGCGTTGTATTATGTCGATTGACCTGTGCGGCCAGGTAGCGATATTTAAATACAAGGATGGAACAAAATTATATTTGGAAGTTGCCTAGATATTTCCTAAGATGAAGGACTTCGGTGATGGCGAGCTATTTATTAAGTTTAGGGAGTTATTAGCAGCATGCCTTTGCCCTCTTATGTCAACGAATATGTCCATGGGTATACAGATGAATTTGATCAACAGATTCAAGTGATCCAAGCGGAATTGTTGAACTTAGATTTATGTCAGAATCAAGACGCAGGTATTCAAATGCTTGTGCAAGCAACACATACACTTTATGAATGTTCAAAGTCCATGGGGTACAAACCACTCGTTCACCTCACGTATGGGATGGGAGAGATCCTAGAATATATGAGGAAGGGTCAAATCGCGGTGGACACAGCATTGACGAGTATTCTATATCATGCAACAGATTATTTGCTATTATTACGTCACACTTGGCTGGTAGGACCAATAGACTCCATTTCGATACAGCCGTTGTTCGTGCTTTTTGAACATATTCGACAGCATAATTGGATCTCAGATGAATTAGACGTGGGCCGTTTTACTGAACAGCTAGGAAGCAAGGTGAAGTGAATCACGTTTTTCCGTATGAAATTGGAGGGATGAACACATCGTATAGCAGGTTTCATGTTTACAAAGTGTTAGGAGTCGATGAAGTGGTGGGGTCATTGTGAGGGCCTGTTTTAATGGCAATGATCATGTCTACATCGGCGCGGCGAGAAATGGAAGGGGACAACAGAGAAGATGAAGGTCAGAATCAGCGTTAAATTAATCGTGATATCCGTACTGCTATTAACGGTACCCACCTTTTTTACAGGATTAACAGCGTACAATATATCCAAAAAGCGGTTGGATGAAGCGGGAATGATTAACCTCAAGAATAATGCGCATATGGCCATCGCACTTATCGACGTGTTAAATAAGGAGGTTGAAGAGGGAACGCTTACCATTGAACAAGCACAAGAGCAAGTGAAGAAGACCATCCTAGGTCCTAAACAAGCTGATGGTACACGTCCGATTACGGAGCAATTTAATCTAGGAAAATACGGTTATCTTTTTATTCTAGATACAAAAGGGAAAGCGCTCGGCCATCCTACGATTGAAGGGAAAGAGATGTGGGATGCAACCTCTGCCAACGGCGAATTTTTCGTAAGAGAACAAATTGAAGCAGCCAAGGCAGGGGGCGGTTACTCCTATTTTGAATATAATTTGCCTAATTCCGAAGAAGTGGAGCAGAAGATCACATATTCGGAGCAATCGCCGCATTGGGGTTGGATCGTATCAGCAGGATCTTACATGTCCAGTTTCAATGAAGGTGCCAAAGAAATTGCTATGAAAATTGTACTCACATTCGCGATCAGTCTGGTTCTAGGTATTGTGATTATTCTTTACTTCTCGAGACATATTTCAAGACCGTTAAAAATGATTGCTGGCCAATTAAATAAAATTGCAAGTGGGGATCTGTCCGTAAGTCCTTTGCAATTCCATATGCGAGGTAAAGATGAAGTCGATGAATTAACGATGTCTTCGAATGCGATGGTCGAGAATTTAAAAGATCTCGTGGGACGAATCATCATGTCCTCACAGAATGTTGCCGCAGCTTCGCAAGAAATATCTGCTACAACCGAGGAAATCGCAGCCGGCGGTGTTGAACAATCGACAACCGTACATGCTGTGAATGAACTGTTCAAAGAACATTCGATGGCGATCAATGTCGTAGCCCAAAATGCGGAGATGGCCGCAGAATTGTCCGATCTAACGCAGCAGAATGCCATCCAAGGTGGACAGGATGTTAAGGAATCTGTTCAAGCGATGAATCATCTTTCTAATCAAGTCTCACGGTTACAACAAGAATCGGAACAAATCGGAGAAATCATCGAAGTGATCGACGAGATTGCAAGACAGACGAACTTATTGGCGTTAAATGCTGCCATTGAAGCAGCAAGAGCTGGGGAACACGGCAAAGGCTTTTCCGTTGTCGCTGGTGAAGTTCGCAAGCTTGCTGAACGAAGTGGCGAAGCGACGAAGAGAATTGCTGGAATCATCAAAGGAATGCAGCAAAATATGGAGCAAAGTGTGCATTCTGTGAATGGGGCGGTTGTGCTGACGGAGCAGACAGGTCACAATTTCAATAAGATTCTCGATCAGGTCGTAGACATGGCGCGACAAGTGACAGAGATTGCAGCAGCTAGCGAAGAACAGGCAGCACAAACGCAGGAGATGCTGCATTCCATCGAGAGCATCTCTGTGGTTAGCCATGAATCTGCGGCAGCAGCGCAGCAGACCGCAAGTTCAAGTCAGGAACTGGCACGATTAGCGGAAGAATTAAATGAGATGGTATCCAATTTCAAGTTACAAGCATAATTGAACCTCTTGCTCCAACAGACCTTAGGCATCAATAAGCTATTGATGCTTATGGCTGTTTTTTTGTATCCTAACAGTTTCCTAACACTTTCATTTAGATAGACGATTTTGTCGGAATATAGTATATTGGGAACAGAAATTAGTTTAAATTTTAAATAAGTATAAGATTTGTGTTAAAAATTATGCACAAATTTGTTAAATTTTGTTATTAAGGGTGAACTTCTCCATGGATAAAGTACTTATTATCGAAGACGATAATATGATTGGTGAGATGATGACGATGTACTTATCAGAAGAGGGCTACTCAGTAAAAAGAACCGACAGTGGGCTGGAGGGATTACTTGAGTTGGAACGCTTTCGTCCCGATGTCGTTTTGCTAGATTTGGTATTGCCAGACATGAATGGCATTGAATTATGCAGCAAATTGAGGTCGGCTACATTGGCTCCAATCATCGTCGTATCGATGAAGATGGAAGTATCTGATAGAATAAATGCTCTGCAGGCGGGTGCGGATGATTTTCTAAGTAAACCGTTTAGTATGCGAGAGCTTACCGCAAGGATAAACGCAAATATTCGAAGAACGCATTTGTATGAACAATTAGTATTGCAACGGGATCATCGAGATGTAACTTCGGAAATGGCGGAAATTATTGTACTGGATTCCGAACGAAGATCACTATATGTGAATCAACGTTATGTAGAGACAACATTCTCTGAGTTTGAGATCATGAAATTATTCTGTGCGAACCAAGGCAAGGTATATACGAGAGAAGAATTAATCAATACTCTGCGCGGGTTTGATTCCTTCGTGACAGACCGTGCGATCGACGTTCACATTGCGAATTTGCGGAAAAAAATCGAAGAAAATCCCAAAGAACCGAAATTTATTAAAACAGTATGGGGTGTGGGATACAAATTTAATGTGCATCCAGAATAAAAGAGACAACACAGTGAGGATACTTTTCACCGTGTTGTTTTTTTTATTCCGTTCATTGTTAGATTAGTTGGTAGAGGACTCTACGATCTGGTGTTCCATAAAGTGCTTCAAGGCGAACAATACATGAGATAATTCCGTCTGTAAATCTTCTAGCTGCACAAGAAATATCGGATCATGGATATCGATGCCATGCTGCATGGATTGTTCCAATTGCGTGGCTGCATCAAATAATCTTTGCACGGACAAATTCCCAGCCGTGCCCTTCAATGTATGTATCATGCGCATGGCGGTCGTCTTATCTTCAAGATCCAGCACATCGAGGAATCGTTCCATAAAATGTTCGTTATCTCGACGAAAAGTCGTTAGCATCCGGGTAAAAATATGTATCTTATTATTCAAACGGTAGATGGCTTCCTCGACATGAATCCCATAATGCTTCAACATTTGAAATGGGCTCGAATGCTGTAACTCGTTGGTAAGCAACAGGGATCGATCTGCATCTTGTGGTGCTAGCCACTTCGAGATGGTGGAATACATCTGCTGCACATCGATGGGCTTCATGATAACGTCATTCATCCCGGCTTCGAGATAGGTCTTCTGATCTTTTTGAAAGATATTTGCGGTCATAGCAATGATCGGCAAACGTTCGTAACCTGCTCGGCTTCGAATGCGTTTGGTGGCTTCCAGTCCATCCATGTCAGGCATATGAATATCCATCAGGATGAGATCCCATTCGAAGGAATTAAGCAGCGTTAACACTTCGTATCCATCAGACGCAATACCGACAGAATACCCTCGGCTCTCCAAGAGTTCGATCGCAATTTGTTGATTGATTTCATGATCTTCCGCCAATAAAATGCGATAAGGCTTTTCTTGCGTAACCGCTGTCTCGATTTCAGTGAAAGGTATTCGCTCTATTGGTTGTTCATGTTCGAATAGATTTCGGATCGCACATTCGAGCGAGCGAATATGGAATGGCTTTAATAAGATTGCGTGCGGTTGGTATTGCTCGGGCAAAGATAGAATGGCGTCCCGCCCCAAAGCCGTAGTCATCGGAACGATGACAAGACCTTTTTGTCGGGCAAGGCTGTGCATCCGTATCCACGTCTCCTCGCCATACATATCGTAACATTCCATGTCTAACATAAGGATCTCTGCCCGTGTATTTTCATGCCGAAGGATTTGCTCAGCTTTTTTCCAGGAGTGAATACACTGGACATCAAGCTCAAGCGCTCGTAGCATACGTTCCAGATGCGAGCGCATTTCATCATGATCTTCCACAACAAGAATAGGATGACCTTGCAGTGAAGCCTTGGGTTGTAAGGAACCTGTAGAGGATTGCGGCGTGAGACGAAAGGGAATGGTGAAGAAGAAGGTGCTTCCCACGCCGACGGTACTATGAACCTCCAAATTTCCTTGCATCACCTCGACCAGCTTTTTGGCAATAACCAATCCAAGGCCTGTCCCACCGTATTTACGGCTTATTGAGCTATCCGCTTGCATAAACGGCTCAAATAGATAAAGCTGCTGTTGTTCAGATATACCAATACCTGTATCTGTAATGGAAAAGCGAATTTCAAGCGTGTCAGATGTTTGACGGACGGTTTCGGCATGAATGGTGACGGTACCTTTATTCGTAAATTTAATGGCGTTGCTGATCAAATTCAATAGAACTTGCTCCATACGTAAAGGATCGCCCACGACGTATTGGGGCCAGTCATGGGGGAGATCAATCATCACGTCCAGTTCTTTTTTGGACTGCAGGATGCTTACGGTGTCTGATAAGTTATGAAATAATTGATATAAATGAATGTTGGTTTCCTCCAAGTCAATTTTTCCGGCTTCTACCTTGGAGAAATCGAGGATTTCATTAATGATCTGTAATAACGTCTGTGATGATGATGAGATTTTGTTGACATAATCTTGCTGGACGGGTGTTAGCTCTGTCTTCTGGATCAGCTGCGTGAGTCCAATGATGCCGCTAAGCGGTGTACGTAATTCATGGCTGACCGTGGCTAGAAATGCGCTTTTGGCTTTATTGGCATTCTCTGCCGCTTTTTTGGCTTGCAGCAATTCAGATTGATTGCGTTTGGATTCGGAAATATCGCGGCATATTCGAATATAGCCAATGATTTTGCCGTTATGATCCAGCATCTTATTCACGTTGACGGAGACGGGAATCCGCGTTCCGTCTTTATGCCGGTAATTGGCTTCTAGATCATAAGACGTCTGATCATCCGGGAACATGTAGCGAAATAGAGATAAGTCAGGCTGAACCGTTTTGCCTATGCGTTCGGAGATCTGGGCAGCGTATTTCTTAATATCATCCATGTCTTGTAAGAGCATAAGATTTTCTTTGCGAATGATCTCTTCTGAAGAATACCCCAACATTTTTTCGGCAGTCTTGCTAAAATAGGTGATTTTAAAGTTGGGGTCCACAACAATGATGGCATAATCATTCTGATTAATGATGGCTTCGCCAGTAACGAACTTCTGTATAACATTCGATAAGAAGGGGAATCTTTTTAAATAATACGCTAATAATAGATAGGTCACGACTACCGTCACGAGAATGCCTATGCTGGAATATAGAAAAATCGTGCTGGAGTAATTTTTAAGTTGCGACATCGGACCTTTAGAAGGGGTACTAACAGCTACCGACCAATTCGTAAGTGAAATCGGTGCGTAACTGATATATTCTTCGCCAGCGGAGGTCTGAATGCACTCAACGCCGGTAAGCTGATCCTTCATTTTTGCAATAATGCTCTCTAAGCCCGTCTCGGATGCAGGGAATTTGCTAATCATCGTGTACCGAGGCTCAGGGTGGTAAATAATTTGACCATCTGCATCTATAAGGAAAGAATATCCTGAACTATTCGATTGATAGGACCCCATGATTTGAGGGAACGATTCTAGCAGGATATCTGCCGCTACATATCCGATCGGTTCTGAACCATAAATAATCGGATAAATAATACTGATGACCCATTTTCCTGATGCTGCATCAATATATGGTCGACTGTAGGAAATCTCTTTTGAGGAACGCGCTTCCTTGTACCATTCTCTCGTGGTAAGGGAATAATCCGGCGACGAGTGTTTGAATCCGCTACCAATATAGAAATTGCCTTTCTCGCTCGCAATCCAGACAAGAGACAGTCGCTGGTTGGAAGCCGCAATGGCATTTAGCGCATTCATCGCATCCTCATAATGGAGATCTTGGGTTATATCAGAACGGCGATCAGCACTTTGCAGAAATTGAATCATATCTTGATTGGTAGTCATTTGCTCAACCAAAGTTCCGTATTCCTGAAATAAAGAGCTGATCTTCTGGGCAATTAGCGTACTTTTGCTCGTTAATGTGTTCTCAATGTCATGCACGATTGTTTGTTTGGTTTGGTAGTAAATGGCGATACCCGTGAGCGAAGAAATGAACATGATAGAAATAAGAATTATAATAGATAATTTGAGAGAGATTCGATCTAACTTCATTCCAGGTCTTTTCCATGAAGACTGTCCCTTATTCTCCATATGCTTCCTACTTTCCTGGTTTCGTGAATTACAATGTTTGTCGTTGTATTATAGCATTTGTTACCAAACGGGTGGATGAAATTCTTTTGCAATATTCATAGATTTTTTCTGAAAGTAAACTTGTAATTTCGAAGAAAGCATGTTAAAATGGTCTTTGTGTGAATTCGGTGGTCCTCTACGAACGATGATGCGGAGCTAAGCTCCCTGAGACGTATGAACACCTGAGTGGAAGGAGGGAGTCATAGATGAATATCGTACAATTGATTACTCAAGAACAACTTCGTAAAGATTTACCGAACTTTCGTCCTGGTGATACTTTGAAAGTACATGTAAAAGTTATCGAGGGATCTCGTGAGCGTATCCAGCTTTTCGAAGGTGTTGTAATTAAGCGTCGTGGTGGTGGCATCAGTGAGACTTTTACAGTTCGTAAAATTTCTTACGGTGTTGGTGTGGAAAGAACTTTCCCACTTCATTCCCCGAAAATCGAGAAAATCGAAGTGGCTCGCCGTGGTAAAGTGCGTCGTGCGAAGCTTTATTATCTTCGTAATCTTCGCGGTAAAGCAGCGAGAATTAAAGAAATTCGTTAATGTAAGACCAAGGGGCTTGTTTAACAAGCTCCTTTCGCATTTCTAGCGGTATGGAAACGCTTTGAAATAGGGAATGTAATATAAGGAGGGAATACGATGACGAATCAAACGGATTTAAATGGGGATGTGTCAGAGCCAAACGATTCGCAACAGCAGCCTGCGAACAGCAAGCTGAAGAATGAAGCGATCGAATGGGTCAAGGCAATTGCAATTGCCGTAGTATTAGTAGTAGTTATTCGTTGGTTGGTATTCGCTCCCTTCATGGTGGACGGCCCATCCATGCAACCGAATTTTCATACGGGCGAACGCGTCATTGTGAATAAGTTCTTATACGATTTCCGTGCGCCAAAGCCGGGTGAAGTTGTTGTATTTCATGTTCCGCAAGAGAAACGGGATTACATCAAACGCGTAATTGCGGTCGCTGGTGATACGGTGAAAGTTCAAGGCGACGATGTATACGTAAATGGTAAGAAAATAAGCGAAGGCTACATTCAATCGCAAATTGATGAATATCAGGCCAAAGGTGAGCCATATAATAATCTTCGTGATTTTCCAAATAGCGAAGTGACAGAAGATAAGGTACCTGAAGGACATATCTTCGTGATGGGGGATAACCGCCGTAACAGTACCGATAGCCGCATGATCGGGTATGTAGACCTGAAAGAAGTCGTTGGCCGTGCTGAACTTGTATTCTGGCCGCTGAACGATATTACGATTGTAAACCACTAAGGTAGGTGAAAGATTGTGACGATCCAATGGTTCCCTGGACATATGACGCGAGCGCGCCGAGAGATCCAGGAAAAGTTAAAGCTCATTGATGTCGTGATTGAGCTATTGGACGCCCGTCTTCCGCTGTCTAGCCGCAATCCGATGATTGATGAAATTTTACAAGGGAAACCGCGTATGATCGTGTTGAATAAAGCCGATTTAGCGGACCCTGCGGTGACGGAAAAATGGGTAACGTATTTTAAAAATAAAGGCATTTTGGCCTTTCCGGTCGATGCTGCCACAGGTACACGTGTTCAAGATATTCCTGCGCAAGCAAAGGTTCTGTTCCACGATAAAATTCAGAAGCAAATTAGTAAAGGGATTAATCCACGAGCGATTCGCGGATTAATTGTGGGTATTCCGAATGTCGGTAAATCCACCTTGATTAACAAGCTGGCTGGTAAAGCGATTGCAGCGACAGGGGATCGCCCAGGTGTGACCAAAGGACAGCAATGGATTAAGATCGGCAAGGAAATGGAGCTGCTGGATACACCGGGGATTCTGTGGCCGAAATTTGAGGATCAGGAAGTAGGGTATCGATTAGCCGTGACGGGTGCCATTAAAGAACAGGTCATTGATATCGCAGAGGTTGCATTCTATGCGGTGAAATATTTGACCCAGTATTATTGGGATACGCTCCAAGAACGATTTGATCTATCCAAGAAACCTGAGAATTTCGATACACCGGATGAAGTGGTCGAGGTGATGGAGGAGATCGGACGGAAGCGGGGCTGCATCGTTAGCGGCGGACGCGTAGATCTCGAAAAAGCCTCCGGCATTATTCTTCGCGAACTTCGCGCTGGTAAATTAGGACGGATTTCCATGGAAGTTCCATTATCCTTCATGCTATAAAAGATAAAACGTGCTCCTTCATTGAAGGGCACGTTTTTTTTGTACGTTTTACGTAGAATTATAGTGTTTCTTTGGACTTACGCGGGAATAAGGTGTAGCTAAAGCTAATCAGAAAATCGATACCAAGGACAAGTGACCAGACCCGTATTACCTTCACGAGGGCTTCCGTTTTCCCTGCATCCTGAACCATCCAGATGACCCCTAGTAATAGGACACACCCTACCACCCAGGCCAAGAAATGATGCAGCCATCCGATTCTTTCATAGCGAGCATGTTCTGCACCGTATTTCGGTTTTTTGGTCGGTTCAGGACCTTTCGCAAATAAATAGGCAAATCGTTGATCGGCCCATTGAATCATTCGATGTCCGAAGGCGATGGATACCCCGATATAGATCGCGGCGAGTCCATGAATAAAAGTCGCTTCTTTCCCGCTTCTTAAATCAATAATCGTGGCAATCAATAACGCTAAGTCGACAACAGGCGTACAGAATAGCAACCAGGCTCCAAGCTTCTTCATCCGCAGGATATATCGACTGAATAAACCCGCAAGGACAAATAACCAAAAACCAATCTCACAACCAATAATAAAAGCAGTAATCAACAGGCATTCTCCCTTAAAATGTTTTTTAATACACATGTATTATTAAGAATGAATTTATTTTAGCATGACTGTATTAAAAAAGACAATAGTGATATACTAAAAATATGCCTAAAATTGTGAATCATGATCAACGTCGGGAGCTACTTGCAGAAGCAGCTTGGCGTGTTATACGCAGGGAAGGGTTGGAAGGAGTGTCTGTACGTCGTGTTGCAGAGGAAGCTGGCATGTCGCTAGGATCGCTGCGGCATTATTTCGTGACACAGTCCGAGCTGCTTGCTTTTTCCATGCAAATGGTGTCCGACAGGGTCAATCAACGCATTATGAAATTAGCTTTTAATGGCAATCCCCGGCATGATATCGAAATCGTTATTCGTGAACTTATGCCTCTAGATGAGGAGCGTAGGGCAGAAGCCGAGGTCTGGCTGGCTTTTTCGGTGCGAGCACAGGTAGACGCTGCGTTAAAAGAACTCAGTCAGGAAGTCCATGGATCGCTGTATGATGGATTTCGCAAAATGATCGACATGCTGGTGAAAATGAAACTCACGCCGGAGGATATAGATGCGGAACAGGAAACGAAACGTCTTCACGCATTAGTGGATGGGCTTGTGGTCCATTGCGTGTTGAATCCAGAACGATTGGATAGCGATGAGATCTGGAGAATCGTGATGTACCATCTAGATCGGATTATCGTGAATCGTTGAAGACCAATCCATAAGTGGTCTTAAAAAAAGGATATTCCCAGCGCGGCAGAATCTGGTACAATCAAATGGAAGAAAGTACCTAGATGATAGAAAGAGCAGATGCCGCGATGGGAATATTTTTTCATATTTTATTGAATAATGTCCTTCCGATGAGCGTCATGATCGGCATTGGCATTGGGTTGCAGCGGGCTTTTAAGCTGGATATTAAGACGCTGTCGAAGTTGAATTTCTATTTGTTTTCACCAGCGATGATTTTTAATCTACTCTATACAACGGATATATCGGCTCAATTGATCGGGCAGGTTCTTTTATTTTTCGTCATATTCATGGTGGCGCAGTATATCTGTGTGGAAGTGGTCATTCGACTGCGTGGGTATAAGCAAGGGATGGTCGGCGCAATGCGTAACAGCGTGCTCTTCTATAATAGCGCGAATTACGGGATTCCATTAAACCAATTGGCGTTCGCAAGCAATCCTTACACATTGTCCGTTCAGGTTATCATCATGATGATGCAATCCTTAATTCCGAATACATACGGTGTATACACTGTGAACGCGCATAAAGCGGATATGAAACAGATTTGGCGAACCATTGCTTCGATGCCGATTCTGTACGTGATTCCGGTTGCCTTTCTCATGAGGGGATTTCAGGTTCCGATTCCACAGTTCATCGATACGCCGATTGTGTATTTGTCGAATGCATTTATCGGAACGGCACTGACGACACTAGGGGTACAACTAGGCAACATGGAGTGGCGCGTAGATCGCATATTGATGGCGGATGTGAGTATCTCAGCCGTATTGCGTCTTGTACTTGGTCCCGTGCTAGCTGCACTAATTGTATGGGCAATGGACCTAGATGCGCTGATGGCTTCCGCGCTGATCGTATCTTCAGCAGTACCTACGTCACTAAGCAGTGCCCTACTTGCCGTGGAATTTGATAATGAACAGCAATTTGCTTCCCAATCGGTGTTCGTATCGACGATTTTAAGTATTATTACGGTGACGGTCGTTATTTTCATGTTACATTTATGAGTAAAACCTCAACTACCTCTAACCTTGGCCACTCGAAGATGAGCGTCCGCGTTAGAGGTAGTTTTCATTCACTTGAAGATCATCACTATCAGCCATGAAGAGGAAGCAAGTTAGTCCGTACAATTGGCATAGACCTTCACAGGGGATTGCTCTCCTTGCCACAGCAGTTGCATCTCTTCACTAGTCGCGAGCAGCTCAGATAAGCTGCCTTCCGCTTCGATCCGGCCGTCCTTCATCACGATGATATGATCTGCCTTTGCAAGAGCTGCCCTGCGGTGAGATACCGCAATACAAGTAACGTCACGTTCTTTGAATATTCCATCCCAAATCTGCTGCTCCGTCTCCACATCCAGCGCACTGGATAGATCGTCGAAGATGAACAAATCAGCCCCCGTTATCAACATCCGTGCAGTGGCTGCGCGCTGAATCTGTCCTCCAGACAGCATGACGCCTCTAGGTCCTACGAACGTTTCCAGCCCTTGCTCCAGATCCTCAATGTCCTTTTCCATGACGGCCAAACGAATGGCTCGTTCCAAGACTTCTTCAGCACGGTCTTTTTTCCCTTGCACGATATTCTCTCGCAAAGTATCGCTGAACAAACGAGGAACCTGCGGCGTGTATGCAGCGCGAGGAGGCATTAGGAAGGTAGCCGGATCAACCACTTCTCCGTTCCAGCGAATCGCCCCCTCTTGTTTGGGCAGCAGTCCAAGCAGTGTCCGAACAAGCGTCGATTTACCAGAACCGATACGCCCAGTGATAACAAGGAATTTGCCGCGTTCCAGCCGGAAATTGATATCCGATATGCCATTTTCTGAATTTGGATATTGATACGATAAGTTGCTGACTTCAAGCTCGCTGAGCTTCTCTTTCGGATCTCTGTTGATCGCAGTTAGCTCTGGAGGGTCCTCATTGAGATAAGTTTCCCGTGCCTCAATGATCCTGTCCTCCTCACCCGGGCGGAACAATGTCCGCATCCGATCAAAGGATACCTTCAGCCGTTTGTGCTGAAATACCATATAACCAAATAGTGAAATACTGTAGCCGATGTTTGCCAGATATGCCGTAAAGAGTGCAAAATCTCCAACTGTAAAATGCCCAGCCTGCATCTCAGCAGCACACATCAGAAGGATCAGCCCTGTACAGATACTAAGCACATGCTGGTTAAGTGATTTCATCCACTGCTTGAACAGATTATCCTTTAGCGCTGCCTGGCGGCGTTCTTCGTTCAGCTTCGTAAAACGCTCATGAACATGATCCTCAGCCTGCCCCAGCTTCAAAGCTTGAACCGCCCCAAAGGTTTCCGCGATAAAGCTGGTAATGCGTCCGGTTGCCTCACGGTTTTTCTGCCCGTAACGACGAGCTCTGTTGCCAGATAGATTGTTAAGCAGCGTTACAACCACAAATGGCAAAACAGCGACCAGCATGATCTTCCAGTTAATGCTCGCCATAATGACAACGGAAACTAGTGTAAAAACGACCTTTCCCCAGAAATCCACCCAGGATTCCACATACTCAACAACCTCATCCACATCATCGCGGAAGCGGCTCATCGCCTCGCCTGGTGAAGCCGGCAGATTCCGTCCTGGCCAGCGCATAATGCCTGCCAGCATATTCGTTCGTAGAATAGCCTGAATGTGATAGATATACGTTATCCACTGGTAAAATGCCGCAAAAAATGTCCCAACTCTTATAACCCTTACGGCAGCGATGAAGATCAACGGTACAGCCAGCCACAAATAATCAGTGGAATTCGCTGTGGCACGGTCAAAGAACCACTGCATCCCGAGTCCAATCAATAGCGGTAGGGAGTGAAATATACACCATAACAAGCCGTTAACTAAAAACAATGAAGGTCTAAAGCGGAATAAGCGCCCTATAAAACCAGTGATCGTCATGCCAATTCCTCCTCACTGCCCATCATCAGCAGTCTGGCATAATGCGAATCCGGATCTTGAGCCAGTTCTTCCCGTGCTCCAAATTCCAATATTCGGCCATCACCCAGCACCATAATCTTATCCACTTGCTCCAGCGTGGCCAGCCGGTGCGCAATAATGATCCCTGTACAACGACTCATCAGCTGATCGACCGCCACCTGCAGCATCGTTTCTGTTGCCGCATCCAGGCGTGAAGATGGCTCATCTAGAATCACCAAACTTGGCTGTGTCAAAAATACTCGAGTTAACGCAAACAGCTGTGCTTCCCCTGCGGACAAGGACGCCCCGCCTGTAGACAGATGGGTATCTAGTCCTTCCGGCTGCGCATCGATCCACTGCCGCAGTCCCAGCCGCTCCGTTGTTTCCAACACAAATTCATCGGACACACAGCTATCAAACAATGTCAGATTGTCACGTAGTGAACCATCAAACAGCTGTACATCCTGCGTAACCATGCCAACCCGGCGATAAAGCGCCGGAAGCTTCAACTTCGTGATATCCGTACCGCCCACGCGGATAACCCCACTGTCGATATTGTACAGGCGAAGCAGGGCCCGGCTAAGACTTGACTTCCCGCTGCCGGTGCGTCCGATAATGCCAAGACGTTCCCCTGGTTTAACTGTAAAATTAATGTCTTTTAACACCGGTTTATCCTCGTTGTAGCTGAAGTTGACTCCCTTGAACTCCAGATCCAGCGCTCCCGCAGGAAGATGATCCTGCTCTCCGTCCACAATCTCGCTGCGGTTCGATAGCAGCTCTCTGGAACGAAGCATGCCAGATTTCGCTTTTTGAAACTCCTGCACCTGGTCACCCAGCCTCTCAATCGGGTCATTCAGCATCTGTGTATATTGATAAATGAGGAAAAGTGTTCCAAGGCTAATCTCACCGCGCAAATAATAACGAACCCCTAATAACAGCGCGGCGGTAACCGCAAGGGCAAACAGGATAACCGTGGTGTTCCATGGAACGACCCGGAGCATCCAAGCTTTTCTTCCTTTCAGGAACACGGCGCGCATCATGCGATGAAACCGATTCATCACATAAGGCACATTACCGTTGGCCTGCACATCCTCGATCCCTGCAATACGCTCTTCAATCAATCCGAACAGGGAAGCGCTGGCTTCACGTTCTTTTTTGGATGAATTGACACCCAGATTGCGGATGAACACCATGAACATGATCGACACCAGCGTAAATACCGTCATCACGATGGCGATCGGCAAGTTTACGGTAAACATAAACCCTAAAATTCCAGCCAGCAGCACAAAACTCCCGATGACCTGCACGATAAACATCGCGAAAAAGTTCGAAATGCTTGTGACATCACCATCTACCCGCTCGATCATCTCGCCAGGCATTTTCAGATTATGAAACCGCATATCCAGCCGCAAGCAATGCTTCAGGAGATCCCCGCGAAGCCGGTTCGTTGCACGCCACGAAATGTCGTTTCCGAGATAACTGACAGCCACTGTAATCAGTTGGTTTACTACAGCAACAATCAGGAATAACCCCGCGAGCTGAATCAGACTAGCTAATACCCCGCCACCAGCTGCCGTATCAATGAAGCGTTTGACAATCTGCGGATTCAGGAGCTGTATCCCTGTCGACACGAACAGCATGATGAGCAAAATCATCAGCCGACCTTTGACCGGGCTCAAATATCGCAGCAACCATGACATGGATACTTTCTCATTTTTGGGCACTGTGCCCACCCCCATATGTAAGAAAATATATATAGAAAGAACGCCACTTTATGACCGGCGGAAAGATTATTGCTCAAATCATGTATAATTCTCTCAAATATAATGATAAATAATATGACTATTGTATAATAACTTTACACAATAATGATGGTAATAAATGATTTAGAAACAAATTTTATACAAAAATATAAAGGGGTTTCTAAGAAAGCATTTTCCCGCAGAATGAAAGAAGACCATATGCGAAATGGGCAACTTAAAATCTGGCTTCAATGTGCAAATCGCATGAGAGTAAGTAGAAGACGGAGAGAGTAATGATAAAATTTTTCTCCGACTATCGAAGTCAGAATCGCACGGATTGTCCTCGCAAAGCAGTCTGTAAAAAGGCAAAAGGAAATTGAGAAATCCGGGTAAGCTCTCTTTTTAATAAGCGCCAACATGGCTTCAATTGGAGAAATTCACCGATAAGTCGTCCGGGAGATTCAGTTCCTAGGGCGTTTTTTTGTGTTAAAATGAGAGAAATGGATTGATAGAGTTAGAGTTGATGGAAGATATGAGGTGTTCTTGATGGAAGATATGTTAGCATTCGAACGGCAATATGCAGCAGAGCAGTATCGCGCAATTGCCGGAATTGATGAGGTGGGGCGCGGGTGTATGTTTGGCGATGTTGTCGCAGCCGCGGTGATCTTACCCCAAGGACTTGAAATTGATGGGATCAATGATTCCAAGAAATTATCTGAGAAAAAACGCGATGCGTTATATGACGTCATTATCGCGCAAGCGGTAGCTTATGCTGTCGTGCGAATTGACGCAGAGATCATTGATCGGATTAATATTAAACAGGCGGCACGTCTGGCGATGAAGCAAGCGGTGGAACAACTCCAGGTTCATCCTGATTTTCTATTGGTAGACGCAGAAAAAATAGATTGCGATTTGCCGCAGCTGGCACTCATCAAAGGGGATGCGCGAAGTCAATCGATTGCAGCCGCTTCGATCTTAGCGAAGGTAACGAGAGACCGACTGTGCGTGGAAGAATGGGACGCGATGTATCCAACGTACGGCATTGCGATACATAAAGGGTACGGGACGAAGCTGCATCGAGAAAAGATTGCAGAGCTAGGCCCAACGCCTATGCATCGGAAAACATTTATTCGTAATATCATGCTAGATTTGGAACAACCGGTATTATTCTAGTACAGAACGAACTGAGCGTTATACAATAGAAGTATAGCGCTGCTGCAATGGATGATCGTTATGTTTTACGGGGATCCGACCGATAAATAGGGTAGAGATTGCTCTCGAATGCCGTCTCGCATGGAGAGACGAGGAGGGATTGTTATGAATATCGGACAAATGGTTCGTGGGCTTATGGGCGATGTAAAAGCCGGTGACGCGAAACAGTTAGAATTGAAATCAGGACAAGTGGTCCGCGGGGTCGTGAGCCAAGTATCAGATGATGGCCAGGAAGCGGTCATGAATATTAATGGTGTACAGGTCAAAGCAAAGCTAGAATCTCCTTTGGCGCCGGGACAGACCACGATGCTGCAGGTACAGCCCGAGACATCGAATGGGATGGTCGTTCTGAAGCCGCTGCAAGCTTCGCCGAATGTTCCGATTCCAGAGCAGTCGATGGGGGATGTGTTAAAATCTGTTGGACTGCCGGATCAGAAATGGTCGCGCGAGTTGGTGCAGCTTATGCAGCAGAATGGTGTGCCATTAACGAAGGAAAATGCGGAGACCCTGCGAAATCTCATGGGGAATTTACCGCAGGGAGTATCGCAGGAGCAGTGGATGCAAGCTTCTGCACTTGCCTTTAAGCGGGGTCTCCCGTTGACGCAGGAGACGGTGAAGGCGTTACATCAAGTGCTGTTCGGCAAATCTTTGCCGCAGCTTTTAGTGACGTTGCAGGGTCAGCTGGCGGATGCGCTGGACCTGGTAGATCGCGCGAGCTCTGCGACGCGCGAGGGTAGTGCGGCCCCGCAGCAAGCTGCAGGCGGGGCGGGCTCGGCGCAAGCGCCGGCCGCAGCCGGCGGCGCGCGCGCGGGCAGCACACCGCTGCTGCTGACGCAGGCAGCAGCGGTGCTGCGCGAACTGGCCGCGGCGGCACAGCCCGCGGCCCCAGCGCCAAGCGGCACGGCCGGCACAGCCGCCGGGCCGCAGGCGGGCGCGCAAGCTGCGCCAGGGGCGAACGCCCCGAGCGCAGCAGCGCCTATGGGTGCGCCGGCTCCGCAAGGCGCACCGGCGGCATCCGCAGCCAGCACAGCTGCTGCGGCAACGGCCCAGGCAGCAGCGACGACCGCAGCGCAAGGTGCTGCTCCCGCTGCCTCTTCGGCGCCCGTACCTGCGGCGCGCCCGGCAGCATCAGGCCCGATGACAATGCCTATGAATGGCATGACGGCTGAACAACCAAGCACGAGAACAATAGCGGCGTCGGTTCAATCATCAAGTGGCACTGCGCAATCTTCGGCACCAGCGACGGCTGCAAGCATTCCGTTAGCACAGGCATCGGCGGAGATGCTTGCATCGGATGCGCAAGCACCTAAGCCGACTTCAGAGCCATGGATCGGCCGTGTCTTGAAGCTCCTCGGCGTGGAGCATGAACAATTGACGTGGAAGTCGTTAGACGGGGCCCCGAAAGGAAGCCCAGCAACAGCTACCACCTCGCTTGATCCTGCACCACCGAATGCTGCAATACTTGCTTCTGGTCAAGAAGGTATCAAATCCGGTAAATTCATGGCTGATGCCCTTATACGGCAAGATATCCAATTGGGGAATGGAACACCCCCTCATCCTTCCGCAGCGGGAACAACGTCAGCCCCAGAGAATCTCAAGAGTGTACTCATGCAATTACTTCAAGCGGATGATATCCCGTCTGCCATGAAGGATACCGCTCAGCAGTTAGTGCAGCAGATTACGGGGCAACAGTTGATGCTCTCGAATGATCGTTCGTCTACATTTGCGCATGTGAGTCTGTTTATCCCGTTGACGACCAAGGACGGCAAGGAAACCGCAACCGTACATATTCAGACCCGCAAAGGTAAACGCGGGGAGCTTGACGCAGGAAACTGCCATTTGTGGTTCGATTTGCAATTGCAAGCGCTGGGTCGCACGATCGCAGATGTGCAGGTGGTCGACAATATCGTTTCTTTGAAATTTCATAATGATCAAGCATGGCTTGGAGAGTGGATGCAAGAACGTCGTTCGGATATGGAGCAGGCTTTAGATCGTATTGGATACCAATTAATCTCTTTGCAGACGGCTCCGCTACCGGAGAAACCGGATGTTTCGGTTCCAATCGATATGCCAAGCGACAATCCGGCGCGTCCTTTTACGCCATCTTCATATAAAGGGGTAGATCTGCGCGTATGAGTACGTCCCATTCGAAGCAAGAAACGCCCCCAGAAGGGTTTCGTCTGAAGAAAGCCGTTGCGCTCAAATATGAGCCAGGCTCATTGGAAGCACCTACCTTGATTGCCAAGGGAAGAGGTCAGCTCGCGCAGGCGATTCTGGATAAAGCCATAGAAAACGGCGTCCCGGTTCAGGAAGATCCTTCTCTTGTAGAAGTACTGTCGAAGTTGGACTTGGATCAACAGATTCCTGCGGAGCTGTATCAGCTCGTAGCAGAAGTTCTTAGCTTTGTGTACCGCTCCGACCAACAAGCAAGAGGCGTGGACAAATGGTGAATCGAAGAGCCATTGGGTCGGAAGCGGAGAAGCAGGCCGAAATCTATCTCTTGGCCAAGGGATATACCATCGTGGCTAGGAATTGGCGATGTCGCAGCGGGGAAATCGATCTCATCATGCGCGACAAGGATGTGCTCGTGTTCGTTGAGGTACGTAGTCGAACGGGCACGACTCGGTACGGTATGGCCGTGGAATCCGTCAACTATCGCAAGCAGAGACAAGTTCGTGCGACTGCGGAAGTATATCTGTACCAACAAGGGAATGCGCCAACACAGGTTCGTTTTGATGTGGTTACCGTGCTGTTCCAACCCGATGTCAGCGGCAAGCAGATGGAGATATCCCATTGGATGAATGCATTTTAGGCAGAACCATGGAATGTGAAGGAGGATAACGATGCAACAAATGGTATCACGATTGCAACAAACCGTAACCAAGACGCTTGAATTGAACTATGTTGTTTATTTGCCATCAGGCTATGATCCGTCAGCGGATGTGAAATGGCCGATGATTTATTTTTTACATGGAATGAATCAACGGGGCGATGATATCGAATTAATTAAAAAATATGGTATCCCTCAGAATTTGGATGCTGGCGAAGAACTTCCATTCATTGTCGTCTGCCCACAATGTGCAACCAACTCATTCTGGCCGTTCGAGAACGAGTCGCTCATTACATTACTAGATAACATTGTGAATGACTATCATGTAGACGAGAATCGGATTTATTTAACGGGTCTAAGCATGGGCGGCTTTGGGACATGGGATCTCGCAATGATGCATCCCGAACGTTTCGCTGCGATCGCTCCGATCTGTGGCGGATCTATTCCTGGTCGTGATTTATCTCCTTTGCGAGAGATGCCAATCTGGACGTTCCATGGGGATCAAGATCCAGTGGTGCCGATCCAATTCACACAAATGATCGTATCCGGTTTAGAAGCTATGGATGCCAAAGTGAAATTTACGGTATATCCAGGCGTAGAACATGATTCTTGGACAGAGACATACCGGAACCCTGCATTATATGACTGGTTCTTGGAACATACAAGAGAACAATGAACGGTATAATACGAAAGATCCTGACTTGAATTCAAGCAGGATCTTTTTTTTATATTCTTGATAAATATGCTTATTGTAGAAAATAGTTTCGATGCGATTATGATCATTTATTCGCGATATATATTATTTTCAAGCTGGGCGATAATTGTTGCAGCATAGAATTTTGTTTATTGCATTAACGCGTTCATTTACTTAAGATGAGACCCGAAAGCTGGCTAACCCTGGAATAGATGCTTTCGTAATTTCAACATCGAGATGAAAGGAGGATCGTCGAAGAACGTTGAGGTGTTATTTAATTGTTCACTCCAATGGATCTACTTACAACTGTAATAATACATGTCTGAGAGGTGGGAAATAAATGATTAAGGAAATCGTCCGTCAGAGAAGAACAATAAAGACCGCTGCATGCATCGCATTGCTATCTTTTACTTGGATGTCTTCTTCACCTGCTGTCATGAGTGCAAATGAATCCGGCAAAACGGTTAAACCATGGGTCAACACAGAAGAACTCGGAAATTTGGTCTATGATAAACCTGCTACGGTTAGCAATTTCTTCACAGATGGGGATATGGCATACCAGAAGCCTGTAACCGCAAGCAATTATTATGGGAATAGCGCTTCTTTCGACGGATCCAAGGCGGTAGACGGGGATCCAAGCACGCGTTGGGCAACGGACGATGGCGGTCTTACATCGGTTACGATGGATATCGATTTCGGAACGGAAGTTACTTTTAATAAAATTGATTTTATGCAGTTCGCCAAAAGGATCGGAAGCTATAAAATCCAAGCGTGGAATGGTTCTGAATGGGTTGACGCCTATACAGGTGGCGAAGCAAAAGCAGGTTATACCAATGTGAACGATAAGGACAAATTTGCGCCGGAGAGCGTGACCTTCTCGCCGGTGACGGGGAGCAAGGTTCGATTTCACATTACATCTATCTTAGGAACAGCTGGACCGAGTATTTGGGATTTTAAGGTATTTAATACAAATGAGCCGCCACAAAAGTACGGAAATACGGCCTATGACGGGAACAAAGCGGTCGATGCCAATCCGGAATCACGTTGGGCAACGACCGATGATGTGACTTCGGCAACGCTTGAGGTGAGTTTAGGCGCGAATATGACGTTTAATCAAGTGGAATTCTCGCAGCTGCAGCAAAGAATCGGAAGCTACAAGATTCAATATTGGAATGGAGGCGAATGGCGAGATGCCTTTGTTGGAGGAAAAGCATCCACCAAGGAAAAGGCTGTTTTTAAACCTGTAACCGGCAGTAAAGTCAGATTGAATATTACGGAAAAAGTACCAGGTGCGCTTGGACCGAGCATTTCGGAGTTTGAAGTCTATAACACGGAAGCGAACCGTGGTCTATCCCGAGGAAGCAAAGCTTTGATCGACAAAGGTCTTCAAATTCAAGCATGGGTGCCGACTGACGTAAGCACTGGCGTGTTGAACGGGACCTTAGATGAGGTTAAAGTGTTTAACCGTGCATTGAGCAGCGAAGAGATTGGGCAGCTCGCAGGAAAGGGTACAGGCGATCCCTCGCAAATCACGGAGGGTGGCGTAGCGTATTGGAATTTTGATATAGATGACGGTCTTGTTCACGATTCATGGGGAGAGTATGAAGGAACTTTGAAAGGCGAAGTGAAAGCAGTCTCAGGGAAAATAGGCGGCGCCCTTGAATTTAACGGCAAGAATACTTCCGTTAAAATAGGTAAACCGGATATTTCGAACAACTGGACAGCTTCCATGTGGGTCAAACGGCTTCAAAGTCCTACGACGAGCGCAGCATTGATGAGTTCGAAGAACGCAGCGCTGAAATTGGAACAAGAAACCAGAACGAAAAAAGTGGGGTTCACGAAATACGGCGTTGCGGATGTAACCTTCAATTATGAGGCTCCGATCGATGAATGGGTGCACTTAACATTTGTCGGTACCTCCTTGGGTACTTCATTGTATGTGAACGGCGAATTCAAAGACAAAAGCAATATCATGATGAATGCTCCGATGGATACGATAGGCGCAAGCGTTATGGATAGCGACCGAGAATATCCGACGGCCAAAGAATGGAGCGATATTCACTTTACGGCTCCGACATACTATGATCCGCCACTATATAACGAGAGCATGCACAAAGTCCTTCCCGACATGCAGTGGGCAATTGCCAAAGCGCCTTACGCCGATCAGATGAAAGAGGCGCCAACGACGGAAGAACATTTCCTCAATGACACCCAAAGAGCAAATTTGGACCATCTCGTAAGCATGCAATTTGGCGATGAGGAAGGTTATAGTCCGGATTTGATCAAGAAAATGAAAGGTTGGTATGATCTAAGCCATAAATTGTATCCGGATGTCATCGTTCACAACAATCAATGGGGTGAACAGTGGACTCAGGATCAAATGAGATCCTATGTCAGGGCAGCTAAGCCGGATATGATTACTTTCGACGCCTATTACTTTGGAATGCGGGATAAGCCTCTTGCAGGTAGCGTTAAACAATTATATGAACAAGTGAATCATGTTCGAACGGTAGCACAAGAGGGTTACGATGGTACAGGACAGTCTCCGATTCCATGGGGGCAATATCTTCTAGGTTATAAAACGGGGAATAATGCTGCACAAACGGGGCCTTACGTTGCAACCGAATCACAAATTAATATCGTATCCTTTGCGAGTTGGACCATGGGAGCGAAATGGACGAGTCTGTTCCGATGGGAAAAGAATAATCCAGAAGTCTTCCTTTTCTACGATAAGAATGGCAATGTAACGGATCATTATCATTGGTATGCCGAGTTAGCGAAGCAAGGAAGAAACCTAGGATCGTATCTTGTCAGGTTAAACAGTACGGATGTACGATTTGTTCAAGGTCAACATCAAGAAAACGGCAAGAACGTACCCAATGCGAAACCGAAAAATGTAGCGTTATTCGATTCAACGGTAGATCCATACATGAGAAGCGTTACAGCAACGAACATGGGCACGGAAAATAACGGTTTACCGGGTGATGTGCTCATCGGGTATTTTGAACCGATTGACGGATTGAAGGATATTCATGATAAATTTTTACCTAAGGCAGAAAATTACTTCATGATCATGAACGGTCTTACAAGCGGCGAAGGCTTATTGCCGGGACAGCAGCACGGGTCTGCCGAAGAAACGAAACAGAAAATCGAAGTGATCTTTGATTTAGGAGATCGGAAGCCAGACACGCTTAGAAAAGTAAGCCGTGATACGGGGAAAGTAGAGCCGGTGCAGCTTACACATGTTTCGGGATCACAGTACCGATTCGAGCTTACATTAGGCGGGGGATTGGCGGATCTCTTCTTTTGGACGGGTAAAGAAGGCAAGGAGAATGCTAGCACTGTATTGAACGGACCGGAGTAAGTGAAGAACGGGTAATAATTACCATTGACCTTGGGGTTGCGAATATAACAAAGGCTACATATGCCCAGGACATGACGGTTCAATATCCTATGGAACTCTTTGATTTTGTCAATGCGGATTCTGATGAAGATGGATTAGAAATTCTAACGACGGTTAGCGCACCTTATTTTGCAGTAATACGGTCTTCATTATTAACTCCTGATTATTAATTCTCTGTATGGAACAAGTCGATTTTCCTTGCGCTAAGGAATGAATCGGCTTTTTCCATTGGTTGATGTTAAATAATGAATCCCATGCGATTGAGTTTCGTAACATATATTATACCTTCCTATTTTCCAAAATAATTGTTGCGCAGAAGAATGAATAGTGAAGTACATGAGAACATGATAGGAGGGAGTAAAACATGGATAGCGGATATTTTGTAGGCTGGGGAACTCTTGCCTTAATTAATGCAGGACTTGCGCAAGGGAAGAACAGAAGCGGGTTGAATTGGTTTATGCTCTCTTTGATATTAGGACCGATAGCAACGTTTATTCTAGTCATATCGGCAAAATTATAATTGAACCGTCATGCAAGGGCTTAAGGAGGAGGACCATGTTAACGAAGGCGCAAGAGCAAAGTTTAAGTAAATTTATGAGTAAAATGCTTCGCCATACACCAGCAGAGTTCGGACTTGTGCTGGATGCGTACGGCTATTGTCAACTTGAAGATCTGCTCCATGCAATCCGTAAGGAACATAAGTGGGCGCATATTACAGAGGATGATATTGAGACCGTAGTGTCGAATTGCGAGAAGCAGAGATACGAAATTAAGGGCAAGGGTATACGTGCGAGATATGGTCACAGTGCAGAGAAATTGACGTATCAAGCGATGCAGCCGCCTGCCATTCTCTATCACGGTACGAACGCCAAAGTTGTACATCAGATTTTAGCCGAGGGACTTAAGCCTATGGGAAGACAGTACGTGCATTTATCTGAAAATATAGAGTTTGCTACGCTAGCGGGAAAAAGACGAGGAGAGCTTGTTATTCTTGAAGTGGATACAGCGCATGCGGCTCAAAACGGGGGTACGTTTTATTTTGCAGAAAGTGGTGTATGGTTGGCGGATAAGATACCTGCAGGGTGTATGAGGATACATGGATGATACATAGTACATGGTTTCCGAATTCAATGATATAAAAGTAATCAAAAAACTCCTGATGATGTGTTGAGACCACAGAAAGAGTACCTTCACCCTAACCAAGTGAGCCTTCCTCGATTTTTTTCCATCCAGATGGGCCTTGTTATTATCTATAATGGAGTAATACAAGATAGGACGTAGGAATGAGCTTTGTTTATGATCTATATTGGATTTTATGCAGGATAGGAGCCACGAATTGAGGATTATTAATGTTTTTCATCCATTTTTATTGGAAATATACAATATAGACGCTTTAATATAGGCAAATCCGTTAAAGTTATTGGATTTATCCAACATAGCCAACTTCGTCATGATCTTTATCATCGATATAGTTAAAATACTAAAATTATCAGTGCCTTATGATGTTTTGCAGGGGTTTCTTTATTGTTCTAAAAGGGGAACGATGATAAATGTCGAATACAAGAATGTGGAGTAAAAAAGACGATGAATTATTCATAGAGGATAACGGCTCCATTTCACAACAATAAGAAGGATGGTAATCAGATGGAACAGTGGGAATATCGAACGCTCAAATTTCTTACAAAAGGTTTCTTTACGGGAGGAAAGTTAGATTTAGATGAATTCGATAACGAACTTAACGCGATGGGATCTCAGGGCTGGGAACTCATTTCTTGTTTTGATACAAGCCAATATCAGGGATCTTCGAAGGAAGTTATTTGCGTATTTAAACGAAAGAAATAAATAGATACTTATGATATTAGCTGAATGCAAGCAGAGAATGGGTACGATTATTCAATTTTTACGTAGTATGGAGGAATAACGATGCGTTCAGAAGATCAAATTAAACGTATGATTATTCAGTTAGAGCAGACGAAGCAGCGGCTCGAATCCGTTCATGAAAGTAATGAATTACGCGAGATTGTTGCTAGAATAGAAATGTTGGAATGGGTGCTAAATGCACCTACGGGAAAATATCACGTCTGAGGTATTTAATGAATGAACCGCGTAAAACGCGGTTTTTTTGTTGTCATAAATACAGGGTGTTGTCGAAAAGGATCGTCCAAGTAAACGATAAATCCATTTTATTTTCTGTTTTTGTTTTGATTCTTCTCATCACGATGATCTTTCTGACCTGTTTCAGTCTGCTCTGGTTTGTTTACCACGAATCACCCCCTCACCCGGTAGCCCATAACGGTCTATTAGATCTTCGATCATATGATTTGGATGATGCTCCACCGATTACCCTTGATGGGGAGTGGAGGTATTAGGGATTTGCTGCTATGGCTTGAGTCCGCCTTTGCTCCCGGATTTCTATGACAGCATAGACGATCGTCGCGAGGCATTCATTGATTACAACCGCCGGAATGAACAACAGGATATGAACATGGACAAATTATGAAATTGGTTCAAAATAAATCATAAGACTACTATTATAGTCTAGACACATATAGACTATTGCGGTAGTATATAACTACGCAAGACTATTACAATAGTCCGAAAAGGAGGTGTACATATGGAGATAAAGCTTTTCGATTCCGAGCTCAAAATAATGGATGTCTTGTGGAAAGAGGGAGATTTAACGGCAAAAGAGCTTACCGGCATTCTAAAGGAACAGGTCGGATGGAACAAGAATACGACCTATACAGTGATTAAAAAGTGCATTGACAAGGGTGCAATTGAACGGCTAGAACCAAATTTTGTATGCCGAGCGGTCCTCCCCAAAGAACAAGTGCAGGAACAGGAAGCTACGGAACTTATCAACAAAGTATTTGATGGATCAGCAGATTTACTTTTTGCTTCCCTTCTGAACAGGAAAAACCTGTCTCAGGAAGAAATAGATCGGTTAAAGCAATTTGTCAATAATTTGAAGTGAGGTGACAGATTTGAGTCTTTTTGATATGAGCCTCTCTGCGGCAGTTTTGATTATCGCGATTGTCATAATTCGTGCGCTTGCTCTGCACAAGCTGCCGAAAAAGACTTTTCTTGTCCTGTGGGGCGTTGTGATTTGTCGCCTGTTGATTCCGTTTTCGATTCCGTCAGGTATTAGCGTTTATACGGTAATTGACTTACTGAAACAGGCTGTTATGAAGTCGGAGGACTTAGCTGCCCCTGTAAAATCGATGGGAATTCCTTATATAGGCATTACCCCTAATCCGGAACAATTCATTGGAGTCGATAGGCCAGTTATACCCGTTTCTCTTTTTACAAGTATTTGGCTGGTGGGGATGTGTGTTTGCGCATTGTTTTTCATTGTGACTTATATCAAGTACACTAGAGAGTTTAATACCTCTCTACCTGTGGAGAAGGATTTTGTCGTTCACTGGCTAGGGGAACATCCTATGCGGCGACCAGTCCAAATCAGGCAATCCGATAAAATAACAGCGCCCCTAACCTATGGAGTATTCCGGCCTGTGGTACTCCTGCCCAAAACAACGGACTGGACAGATGAAACAAGCCTACGTTATGTCCTTGCCCATGAATTTGTACATATCCGGCGCTTTGACACGTTAACAAAGCTGCTTTTGGTATCGGTATTATCTATACATTGGTTTAATCCCATTGTATGGGTGATGTATGTGCTGGCCAACCGTGATCTTGAACTTTCTTGCGATGAAACTGTGGTGAGGACCTACGGGGAAACGATAAAATCTGCATACGCTATGACACTCATCGGCATGGAAGAGAAGAAAAGCAGGCTGACCCCTTTTTGCATCAATTTTAGTAAAAACGTGATAGAAGAAAGGATTGTGTCTATCATGAAAATGAAGAAAACTTCCAGTATCGGAATGATATTGGCTCTAGCTTTGACTCTTGGTATACCTGCTGTATTTGCGACTAACGCTGTCGGAGCAACAGATAATGACCAAGCTAGCATCTCTCTTATATCTACCAAAGATGCAAATGGATCAAAAAAGATCAGTTTTGATGGCGGTAAAACTTGGATGGATGAGGTGGAATACCAAAAGATAAATCCGTTGTCTGACATCGATTGGTGGACGTATGATGAATATAAAGAATGGCTAGCAGAAGAAAAGAAAACCTTGCCAAATTTGATCGGCGAAAAGAGTGGTTATTATGATAAAGATGGTGTTTTGCACACTGAGGTATGGACACAGGAAAAGGTAGATGAAACTATAGCCCTGTATGAACAAACACTTGAGGACATCAAAAATGGTGCAAAGGTTTCTAAATCTGTAAATGGTGACATAAGTGTAGGTTTTACAATTAAACCATCCGCTTCAATTATAGTAACAAAAGCGGATAGTACTACCGTGGAAGGTACTGGCGTAAATGAAAATCCTAATTCATTCGATTCTACTGTTACATATTCTATTGCATTCCACTTTGAAAACGGTGATACGAAAGAATTTATTTCATATCATTCAAAGAAAGAACTCATTGCCGCGGTAAAAGCATTTTGCGCCGAGCAAGTGAAGGCAGAAAAAATGACTCAGCAAGAAGCAGATGAGATTTTAAGCAAGTACAAATTAGAGTTATTGATAGCGCTAATGTCGCATGATGGAATAATAAACATTACTTCGCGGCAGTAAGGCAATATGTAAGGTTTGGCTAAGAATCGGCGGTCTTGAATGCAAACATCAAAACAGTCGCTTGTGAAAAAAATAGGTGAATTGTTTTTTGGACTATGTGAAAGGTATCACATGTAATATTCCAAGATATTTTATATATAGAGTAGAAAGGAAGTTGGAGATGCGAAAGTTTTATAGCTTGCTTTTGGTAAGTGTGCTCGCGTTGTCGCTGTTCTTATCAGCCTGCTCTAAAGACAAGAATGCTTTGAAGCTATTAGGCGAGGATGAACAGGTGAAGCTCAAGGTCGTGTGCTTTGATGAAAACTACTTCTATCAGCAATATGCCAATTATTTCTCTATGAAATATCCGAATGTTGAATTCGAAGTCATTTCCACGAACAAAATGCAGCAGGAGCTCGAGGAGTCGAAGAATCCAGATTCCAATGAGGCCTACACCAAGTTCATTGAGAAAAATCAACCAGATGTTTTAATGCTGTATGCAAATCAATTTGAGAAATTTGCATCCGCAGGCAAGCTCTATGAGTTGGATACGATGATCAAACAAGAAAAATTCGATATGGACAGTATAATCCCTAACGTGATTCAGCTGTTGAAAGACAAGGGCGGCGGTAAAATTTACGGCCTTGCTCCTACATTCAGCGCCCAAGCGATCTACTATAATATCGATATGTTCCAGAAGTATGGCGTTGATCTGCCTAAGAATCAGATGACTTGGGAAGAGGTACTCCAGTTAGCCAAGCGGTTCCCAACGGGAGGATCGGAGAAGGATCGGGAATATGGGCTATATATGGATTATGGGATGACGCCTTCGAATTTCATTATGATGGTCGCCAACACCGAAAATTTGCGTCTCGTGGATAAAGAAGAAGAAAAAGTACAATTTGACGCGGAGCAATGGAGAAAGGTCTATCAGCTTGTCGTGGATGGCTTCCAGTCGAAAACGCTCGTGAATAGAGATATGAATATGCAAGGGGGGACGATGGAGAGTTATTATCAGGGCAAAACGTTCCTCATGGGGAAAACTGCAATGGCGATTGGCGGAACTTGGTTAACGAATGAGATGCAGCGAGTCAAAGATGATTTGAAAGATTATAAGCCATTCCAATGGGGAGTCGTAACCGCCCCTGTCAGCGCGATGGACCCGAATACGGCGGATAGTATGTATCTCGATGAAATAATAGCGATCAATGCGCAGTCGCCGAATACGCGTGCTGCATGGGAATTCGTGAAGTTTGTCAATGGCCCTGAGATGGCGAAGATGCAGTCGCGCCAATTGAGTGGTAGTTTGCCAACGCGGAAGGAATTTATCAAAGACAAGGAGAACCATGACTTGTCCGCATTCTATATGTTGACTCCCCGGGCTAAAAACGTAACCTATCGTTTTGAGAAGACACCTGAAAGCTTCTTCCAGACCATATTGCAGGTAATGGATGAGCAAACAAAACAAGTGCTGGACAACACGCAGTCGGCCGACCAAGCGATAACGAATATCCAGAAGCAGCTGCAGGAGGGTCTAATCAAAGCCAAGCAGGAGGAAAAGGCAGCTAAAGAGAAGGAACAAGCCAAGAAGTAAGGCTGAATGAGCATCAGGTCTTATAAAATAAGCTATTCATCATTTCATCACTCGGATTTTGAAAGATTTTGAGATACGTATGATAAACAAATGCAGATTCGTGAATATTTAAATCATTATCATTATGTTGCCTTCATCGCAGATGGAAGTACACTCCCTAGAGAAAATGGTACCATTTCCCCCATGACGAGTCCCAGTCCATTTATTACACCAGAGAGTTTAAAAAAAGTCATTCGTTTTTCAGATAGCAAAAGTATATGTGGGATGGCTATACCAAAAGGAATAACGGTTATTACTGGTGGTGGCTTTTCCGGGAAAAGTACAATGCTTGCGATTGAAATGGGCATTAATAATCACATTCCGGGTGATGGACGAGAGTTTGTTATTTCGGTGGATTCTGCTCAAAAAATTTATATAGATAATGATCCGTATCAATCTACCTGATCATTTCTGATATATTTAGCAATGTGCTTTTGCCGGTACCCGAGCCACCGATGATTTGGATTTTCAATTAAATGCACCTCCAATTTGTGATGTCAACGGGTTTCACGACCGTGCCCTTATCGTATTTCTTTTCGCTTGACGAAGCTGTTCGCATGGAACGATTACGGAGCAGAGAAATGGAACGAAAAGGGCTGAATGACATGTGGCTTTAATGAAAATGGCGAATATACGAATGACTTTTTAGAGTATTTAAGCTCTAGTTAAATGGATGCTAATAGACCTTTCTCTTTTTAAAAAAAGGGTATTACATTGTACTCCCACCCACATTCCGATCCAAATTCCGATACTGAATCGCCTCGGCAATATGCTCCACCTCGATATGCTCCTTTTCCGCTAAATCTGCAATCGTTCGAGATAGCTTTAATATCCGGTCATTTGCGCGTAAACTCAAGCCCAATGCCTCATACGTCTGCTGAAGCAGTAGATCAGCTTCAGGTGTCAGCTGCGTGTATCTTCGGAGTGCTGATCCAGACAGTTCGCTGTTCCAAGCAATGGGAAGCCTACGATAACGCTCGATTTGTATCGCTTGCGCGGTCAATACCTGTGTCCGCATCTCTTCTGAAGACATGGTAGGTCCGATTTGTTTATGATTCGATATCCGCGGGACTTCGACCTGTAAATCAATTCGATCGAGGAGCGGGCCCGAAATCCGCGAGCGATAGGCGGCAATCTTGGGCATGCTGCAGCTGCAGCGATGTTGAGGCGTCTCCGCTCCCCAATAGCCACAGGGACAAGGGTTCATCGAAGCCGCCAATAACACATGGGCCGGATAATGGAACACAGCCCGTGTACGACTGATCGTAACCGATCGTTCTTCGAGCGGTTGGCGCAGTACTTCTAATACAGCACGCGTAAATTCCGGCAGCTCATCCAGAAAAAGGACGCCTTTATGTGCGAGACTCACTTCACCAGGTTTGGGAATGGATCCTCCGCCGATGAGTCCTCCCGCAGAAATTGTATGATGAGGGGAACGGAAGGGACGTGTTTTGAGGAGTCCTTCCTGTTGTCCGGTTAATTTCCCCACAACGCTGTAGATTTTCGTTACTTCTAAAGCTTCGTCTTCCTGTAAGGGTGGTAGAATGGATGGGAGACGGCGAATTAGCATGGTTTTCCCTGTACCAGGCGGACCAACTAACAGGATGTTATGCATACCCGCAGCAGCGACGATCAAGGCGCGTTTGACCTGCTGATTTCCTAGGACATCTGCGTAATCTTCTTGAGTCACATCTATGTTAGAGTGACCATGCTCATTGAACTCCACATTCGGAATAAACCTCAGTTTTCCTACGTTGAGTGCTCTATTTGAATCATCCTCAGGCACGAGTTGATTCATATGTTGTATCGCATAAATGTCCATATCTTCAATTAATGCTGCTTCAGGCGCATTCCCAGCGGATAGGAGAACTTTACGAATGCCGTGACGTTTGGCGTGGTCGATCATCGCCAAGACACCGGGAATGGGGCGAACCTCTCCATTTAAGGATAATTCGCCAATCATTAAGATTTGTTCAGCATCCTCTATTAGGATTTGATCGCTTGTTAGCAGTATCCCGACAGCAATGGCAAGATCAAAGGCAGAACCTTCTTTTCGAATATCCGCAGGCGCTAGATTGACCGTAATTCGAGCGAGGGGGAAGGTGAACCCGCAATTTTTAATCGCGGCTCGAACCCGATCTATAGACTCGCGTATCGCGGAATCTGGAAGACCCACGATGCTCATTTGAGGGAGTCCGTTACTGATATCGACCTCGACTTGGATCATTCGTCCTTCGACCCCATAGACGCATGCGCTATTGATTTGTCCGTACATAATAAAAACACCCTTTCCACAACAAAATAGCGGAAAAAGGTGCTTCCTTATATCCAGAGGATTTTAATATATTGTAAAATTTCCCTTTTAGTCTAAAGTGAAAGGGCTATGATGTCAAGTGAAGCCGCACGGTTAACCCATATTTATCCAACTGATCTCAAAAAGTGATAAGTATCATATCAAAAAGATTTATATTCTTCCTCTGAAAACTAAGGAAAGCGTTTTAAAAAAGTGTTACAATAGTCTCGCTTGTATATTCTGCCATTTCATAGATTGCAAGACGGGAATGGCACCGTGAAATGCAGTTTAGTTCGCAAAAGTTTAAGGAGGATTCTAGAATGAATATCCATGAGTATCAAGGAAAAGAAGTCCTGAGACAGTATGGAGTTGCCGTTCCTCAAGGGAAGGTTGCATTTTCTGTAGATGAAGCTGTTGAAGCTGCGGAGTCGCTCGGAACCCCAGTGGTTGTCGTAAAAGCTCAAATTCATGCTGGTGGCCGCGGTAAAGCTGGTGGTGTTAAAGTTGCGAAGAGCTTAGAAGAAGTGCGAACTTATGCGGAGCAAATTCTCGGTAAAGTTCTCGTAACACATCAGACAGGACCTGAAGGCAAAGAAGTAAAGCGCTTGCTTATTGAGCAAGGTTGCGATATCAAGAAGGAATATTATGTTGGCGTTGTCGTCGATCGCAGCACAGGCCGTGTCGTTATGATGGCATCGGAAGAAGGCGGCATGGAGATTGAAGAAGTTGCTGCGCATTCTCCTGAGAAAATTATTAAAGAAGTGATTGATCCTGCCATTGGTCTGCAAGCGTTCCAAGCTCGTAAACTAGCGTATGCGATCAACATTCCATCTACACTTGTGAACAAAACTGTCCACTTTATGCAAGCGCTGTATACAGCATTTGTTGAAAAGGATTGTTCAATTGCAGAGATTAATCCACTTGTTGTAACAGGCGATGGTAACGTGATGGCGTTGGATGCGAAGTTGAACTTTGATTCCAATGCATTATATCGTCATAAAGATATTCTCGCGTTACGTGATTTGGATGAAGAAGATCAAAAAGAAATCGAAGCTTCGAAATTCGACCTCAGCTATATCGCGCTCGATGGCAACATCGGATGTATGGTGAACGGTGCAGGACTTGCGATGGCAACGATGGATATTATTAAATATTATGGCGGCGACCCTGCGAACTTCCTAGATGTAGGGGGCGGTGCTACGACCGAGAAAGTTACCGAAGCGTTCAAAATTATTCTGTCCGATGAGAAAGTCAAAGGGATTTTCGTCAATATCTTCGGTGGAATCATGCGTTGTGACGTTATTGCTGACGGTGTCGTTGCAGCAGCCAAACAAATCGGACTGGATCGTCCGCTTGTCGTGCGGCTTGAAGGAACGAACGTGGAAATCGGCAAACGCATCTTGAATGAATCCGGTTTGAATATTGTTTCCGCAGATTCCATGGCGGATGGTGCACAGAAAATCGTGAAGCTCGTTGAGGCTGTTTAATATAATAGAGGATGTGAGTAACCCATGAGTATTTTGATTAACAAAAATACAAAAGTCATCACACAAAACATGACTGGTAAAACCGGGATGTTCCACACCAAAGGCGGCTTGGAATACGGTACACAAATGGTTGGCGGAGTATCGCCAGGCAAAGGTGGAACAAATGTTGATTTCGAACTAGAGAACGGCTCTGTTGTAACACTGCCTGTATTCGACACGGTTGTCGAAGCGGTTGCAGTAACAGGCGCAACGGCTAGCGTTATCTATGTACCACCTGCATTTGCGGCGGATGCGATTATGGAAGCGGTAGATGCTGATCTAGAATTGGTTATCTGTATTACGGAAGGGATTCCAGTCCTCGATATGGTGAAAGTTTCTCGTTACATGGAAGGCAAAAAAACCGTGTTGATCGGGCCAAACTGCCCAGGCGTTATTACGCCGGATGAATGTAAAATTGGGATTATGCCAGGATACATCCATACCAAAGGTCATGTAGGCGTAGTTTCCCGTAGTGGTACGTTAACCTATGAAGCCGTTCATCAATTGACGACGCGCGGAATTGGCCAATCCTCTGCGGTAGGTATTGGTGGTGACCCTGTAAAAGGTTCCGAATTTATTGATATTCTTAAACTATTCAATGAAGATCCAGAGACCTTCGCGGTGATTATGATTGGTGAGATTGGCGGGACAGCGGAAGAAGAAGCAGCTGAATGGATTCAAGCGAATATGACGAAACCTGTCGTTGGATTCATCGGCGGTGCTACAGCTCCTGAAGGTAAACGGATGGGTCATGCGGGTGCCATTATTTCTGGCGGCAAAGGGACAGCGGCTGAGAAGATTGCTAAGTTGCAGTCTTGCGGCATTCAAGTGGCTCCAACGCCATCTGAAATGGGTTCCACGTTGGTCAAAGTTCTTGAAGAACGCGGAATGCTCGAACAATGCGTTACAAGAAGCGAACTAAATACGATTTAATCGATAGAAAAAGGTAAGCAACCTTTCTGCAGCCGTTCCGACGGTGTGGGAAGGTTGCTTTTTTTGTATAGAAATGTCGAAAACTTGCAAATAGGTTCCATTTTATCGCACAATAGAAGGGAGTTTTTTTAACATGGAAGAAAATATGATCTTGTTCGGGTTGCATCAACTAGAGGGAATCGGTGCAAGAACCATCCATGTATTAATGAAGAAGTTGCATTCCTTACATGAATTGTTTACTTTAGATAAGCAGGATCTCGTTGATTTGGGTTTAACGCAGGACAAGGCCTCCTACATTGCGCAGCAGCTCACACCTGACAACATTGATGCGTGGTTAGAAGGCTATAAACAGCGTCAAATCGGGATCATTACGATTTTGGACCCTGAATACCCCGAACTGCTCAAAGAAACGCCAGCACCCCCGTGGGTTCTTTATACGATAGGAAATACATCATTGCTGCAGGAGCCGTCGATTGGTATGGTAGGAACTCGAGTGCCGACGGCTTATGGCAAGAAAGTATCCGAGTTCCTATCTCGAGACTTGTGCGGAGCGGGTTTCACAATTGTGAGCGGACTAGCGAGAGGGATAGATAGCTGCTGCCATGCAGCGGCTTTGCAAGTTCAGGGACGAACGATAGCCGTATTAGGGACAGGAATACATGCCATCTATCCCCCAGAGAATCGGTCTTTACATGAAGAAATCGCTGCGAAGGGGTTAGTGATCTCCGAGTATCCGATCGGGACAAAATCGCATCCAGGGTTATTCCCCCAGCGGAACCGTATCATTGCTGGTTTAAGTCTAGGGACTGTAGTTGTTGAAGCAGATATCAAGAGCGGATCATTGATCACGGCAGATGCAGCATTGGAGGCATCCCGCGAGGTCTTTGCTGTTCCAGGTCCAATTACATCGCCTAAAAGTCTAGGGGCGTTAAATTTGATTCGCCAAGGCGCTAAATTGGTCATGACGGCAAATGATATTATAGAAGAGTTTCAAACATGGAATAGAGTTTCTCTTCAACCCATCATGGCAGAGCCATATTCGTCGCCCGAGTTGACAAGCGATGAGTTGAACGTTTATCGTTTAATCGAACCGGCTCCGATTGGTTTTGATGAGCTTCTGGAAAAATGTGAAAGTAATTTTGGACATTTGCATTCAGTTCTGTTATCTTTACTAATAAAAAAGGTAATCAGTCAACTTCCGGGTTCCGTGTATATAGCAAATTAACGCATGAAATACAAAGAATGAAGAGTTTGGATGATGGAGAGGAGGATGAGCCTATGGCGGATTCACTAGTCATTGTGGAGTCACCTGCAAAAGCGAAAACAATTGGCAAGTATTTGGGCAGTAAGTATATTGTGAAAGCGTCAATGGGTCATGTCCGGGATTTGCCGAAAAGTCAGATCGGTGTCGAAGTCGAAAATGACTTCAATCCAAAATATATAACGATTCGTGGTAAAGGTTCGATCATGAAAGAACTGAAAGACGCGAGGAAAAAAGTGAAAAAAGTCTATCTCGCAGCTGACCCGGATCGCGAAGGAGAAGCAATTGCCTGGCATTTGGCGCATGTCCTCGATTTGGAAGAGGGCGAAAGCTGCCGCGTTGTTTTTAATGAAATTACGAAGCAAGCGGTGAAGGATGCTTTCAAAACCCCACGTCAAATCAATATGGATTTGGTCAACGCACAACAAGCACGACGAATTCTTGATCGTCTTGTTGGTTACAAGATCAGCCCATTATTATGGAAGAAAGTCAAAAAGGGCTTATCTGCCGGTCGAGTACAATCCGTAGCGGTGAAAATTATCATTGATCGTGAAAATGAAATTAATGATTTTGTCCCTGAGGAATATTGGTCTATTCTTGCGAAGCTTGGGATCGGAAAAAATGAATTCGAAGCAAAATTCCATTCCATTGATGGAACCAAACGTGAGTTGCATAATGAAGATGAAGTAAAAGAAATTCTAGAGGCGATCGCCAAACAGAAATTCACGGTTACCGAAGTGAAGGAGCGGGAAAGACAACGTCACCCTTCGCCGCCGTTCATTACGAGCTCTCTGCAGCAAGAAGCAGCCCGTAAATTGAATTTCCGTGCAGCCAAGACCATGTCTGTTGCGCAACAGCTGTATGAAGGTGTTGATTTAGGGAAAGAGGGTACTGTCGGTTTAATTACATATATGCGTACGGATTCCACGCGTATTTCGACAGTGGCTCAAGATGAAGCTAAAGAATTTATCGTGGGAAAATACGGAAGCGATTTCTCGCCGGAAACGCCACGACAATATACCAAAAAAACTTCTGCGAATGCACAAGATGCGCATGAGGCGATACGTCCTACATCGGTATTAAGAGAACCGGATGAGATCAAATCATTTATGAGCCGTGATCAGTACCGTCTCTACAAGTTAATTTGGGAACGCTTTGTAGCGAGTCAAATGACCTCTGCGATCCTTGATACGTTAACGGTAGATATTGCGGCAGGGAGAGCAACATTCCGTGCTGTGGGTTCCAAAGTTCGTTTCAAAGGGTTTATGCAGGTCTATGTGGAAGGTAACGATGACGGTTCAACGGATGAGGATAAATTGTTGCCCGCCCTGAAACAAGGGGATGTGCTGACGAACAAGGATATCGAACCGAAGCAGCATTTTACACAACCTCCTCCGCGTTATACAGAGGCAAGACTTGTCAAAACGCTTGAAGAGCTTGGGATTGGAAGACCGAGTACGTATGCTCCTACATTGGAGACCATTCAGAAACGCGGTTATGTCGCGGTGGAAGAGAAGAAATTCGTTCCAACGGAATTGGGCGAACTCGTCATCGAGCAAATGGAACAATTTTTCCCTGAGATTCTAGATGTTGAATTTACCGCTCATATGGAAGAGGATCTCGACCATGTGGAAGAAGGTGAAGGCGAATGGGTGAAGGTCCTCGCTGACTTTTACAAATCATTCGAGAAGCGTTTAGAAGTAGCTGAGGAAGAAATGAAGGAAATCGAAATTGAAGATGAGGTTTCCGACGAGATTTGCGAGAAATGTGGACGTCATTTCGTCTATAAGATGGGCCGGTTCGGTAAATTCCTAGCATGTTCCGGATTCCCGGATTGTCGAAACACCAAGCCGATCGTCAAGGAAACGGGCGTAAACTGTCCAACTTGTCATGAAGGTCAGGTCGTAGAACGCCGCAGTAAAAAAGGTCGTATTTTCTATGGCTGTACGCGATATCCTGAATGTGATTTCGTATCGTGGGATAAACCGATTTCTAAGCCATGCCCGCAATGCGGCAAGTTACTGGTTGAGAAGCGTACGAAGCAGGGGATTAAGCATAATTGTACTTCGTGTGATTTTAGCGAAGAAGTTCAAGATCAAGAGGATTAAGCCTAGATGTATAGCGATGCCTATACTCTTACAACATAAAACGTAGAGCGTCCGCACAGTCCCTAATTCTTAGGGACTGTTTCGGCGAATGCGCTCATAAATAAGTGATAAGCAAATATTTATAATTGTAGAGAGCTCGCTCTCAGACCTTCGAGGGGGATACAACATGTCAGATCATCAAAGAGTTACCGTGATTGGAGCAGGATTAGCAGGAAGTGAAGCGGCTTGGCAAATCGCTAGCCAAGGTGTGCCTGTTACATTATATGAGATGCGCCCTGTGCAGAAAACGCCAGCGCATCATACCGATAAATTTGCTGAACTTGTATGCAGTAACTCACTTCGTGCGAATGGATTAGCCAATGCTGTGGGTGTCGTGAAGGAAGAGATGCGTATGCTGAATTCACTGATCTTAGGTGCGGCAGACCGTAATGCGGTGCCGGCAGGAGGTGCGCTTGCGGTAGACCGTGACGGCTTCGGGAATGAAATCACGAATACGCTTCGCAATCATCCATTGATTGAAGTACGGAACGAAGAAGTGACTGAAATCCCGCAAGAAGGAATCACCGTTATTGCTACAGGCCCATTGACATCACCAAGTCTTTCTGCACAAATTAAAAATTTGTTGGGCGAAGAATACTTCTATTTTTATGATGCGGCAGCTCCGATTATTGAGAAAGACTCCATAGATATGAATCAGGTTTATCTTGCTTCTCGTTACGACAAAGGGGAAGCAGCATATCTGAATTGTCCGATGACAGAAGAGCAGTTTAATGTGTTCTATGATGCGCTGGTCTCCGCAGAAACAGCGGCGTTGAAGGAGTTCGAGAAAGAAATTTATTTTGAAGGTTGTATGCCCATTGAAATTATGATGAAGCGTGGCAAACAAACCGCTTTATTCGGACCCATGAAACCTGTAGGGCTCATAAATCCGCACACAGGTCAGCTTCCTTATGCTGTTGTCCAATTGCGCCAAGATAACGCAGCTGGTACGTTATATAACATGGTTGGTTTCCAGACGCATTTGAAATGGGGCGAGCAAAAACGGGTATTTTCATTGATTCCAGGTCTTGAAAACGCGGAATTCGTTCGTTACGGCGTCATGCACCGCAATACATTTGTGAACTCGCCAAGATTGTTGAATGCAACCTATCAATTCAAGGGTCGGGAGAACCTGTTTTTTGCAGGTCAAATGACAGGGGTTGAAGGATACGTGGAATCAGCAGCATCTGGGCTTATTGCTGGGATTAATGCGGCACGTTATGCGAAAGGGTTGCCTTGTCTCGAGTTTCCAGAGCAATCCACGCTAGGCAGTATGGCGCATTATATCACGAATGCGGATCCTGAGCACTTCCAGCCGATGAACGCAAACTTCGGTTTATTGCCTCAGCTTGAGAAACGGATTCGCAACAAAAAAGAGAAAAATGAAATGTTAGCGAACCGAGCGCTCGAAACCATTCGTTTTTTTGCAGAAGAGCATCAACTGATTTATACTAAAACTATGTAGATTTTCAAGACGACGAGAAGCAGCTGCTATGAGCTGTTTCTTTGTTTAAATGGTTAGGAAAGTATGAAGACGAGAAATTTGCCTTAGGAGGGAACTGATCATGGAAATGTCATTTCATGCGACAACGATATGTGCGATACGTCATCAAGGAAAAGGTGCTATTGCAGGAGACGGACAGGTAACCTTCGGAAATTCTATGGTGATGAAGCAGCACGCCAAAAAAGTGCGCCGATTGTATCGTGGCCAAGTGGTTGCCGGATTTGCGGGTTCTGTAGCAGACGCCATCACCTTATTTGAGAAGTTTGAAGGTAAGCTGGAAGAACATCATGGAAACTTGCAGCGCTCAGCCGTAGAATTAGCAAAAGACTGGCGTTCGGATCGAGTTCTTCGTAAGTTAGAAGCGATGTTGATTGTGATGGATCAGACAGGATTGTTGTTGATTTCAGGGAATGGTGAAGTCATTGAACCGGACGACGGTATTCTTGCCATCGGTTCAGGTGGATCCTTCGCGCTGTCAGCAGCACGTGCCTTACAACGTCATGCACCACAGATGGAAGCCAAAGAAATCGCCAAAGCTTCCCTTCAAGTGGCATCGGAAATTTGTGTGTTTACAAATGGAAATATTATCGTAGAAGAAGTATGAGAAAAAAGGACTATGGATTTGGAGGGATGTAAATGAGTAACCAATCTTTAACACCGCGACAAATTGTGGCGGAACTGGATAAGTACATCGTTGGACAAAAGAATGCTAAAAAATCCGTTGCTGTAGCACTGCGTAATCGTTATCGTCGCAGTTTACTTGATGAATCCATCCGAGATGAAATTGTTCCCAAAAACATATTAATGATCGGTCCTACTGGGGTCGGGAAAACAGAGATCGCACGCCGTCTGGCTAAATTGGTTCATGCACCGTTCGTGAAAGTGGAAGCGACGAAATTTACCGAGGTCGGTTATGTGGGTCGCGATGTTGAATCCATGGTTCGTGATTTGATCGAGACATCGATTCGTATGGTGAAGACCGAACGTATGGAGAGTGTGAAAGATAAAGCAGAAGAGATGGCGAATGAACGGATTGTACAAATTCTCGTTCCTTCGAGCACGAAATCTAAAAATCAGAAGAACCCATTTGAAATGTTATTCGGCAATAATAATGCGAATCAAGCGCAGCAAGAAGAGACGGAACCGCAAGATACTAATTTGTCAGAACGTCGCCGTCAAGTCCGGTTTAATTTACTTGCAGGTAAATTAGAGGACGATGTGATTGAGATTGATGTTGAGGATATGGCGCCAAGCATGTTAGACATGTTCGCAGGTCAAGGCAACGAGCAGATGGGGATGAACATGCAAGAGATGTTCGGTAACCTCATGCCGAAGAAAACTAAACGTCGCAAACTTGCGATTAAAGAAGCGCGCAAAGTCTTAATTCAAGAAGAAGCCAGCAAGCTCGTGGATATGGATGATGTGACACAAGAGTCGATTCGACGTGCAGAACAATCCGGCATTATCTTCATTGATGAAATTGATAAAGTGGCAAGTTCAGGTCGAGGTTCAGGTCCTGATGTGTCTCGAGAAGGGGTTCAACGCGATATTCTCCCAATCGTCGAAGGTTCAACCATTATGACCAAATATGGCCCTGTGAAGACGGATTACATTCTATTTATGGCGGCGGGCGCGTTTCATATTGCGAAGCCTTCGGATCTGATTCCAGAGTTACAAGGCCGATTCCCGATTCGTGTCGAATTGAACAGTCTGAGCTTAGAGGATTTCGTGTCTATTCTGACAGAGCCGAAGAACGCCCTAACGAAACAATACACCGACCTCTTGAAGACAGAACAGATCGAAATCGAATTCTCGGCGGAAGCCATTCGTGAAATTGCGAATATTGCAGCAACGGTGAATCAGAATACGGAGAACATCGGCGCACGCAGACTTCATACGATTCTTGAGAAATTACTTGAAGATCTATCGTATGAAGCCCCTGAACTTACGCTCCAGCATATGGTCATTACGCCGGAATATGTTCGTGAGAAGCTCGGGGATATTGCACAAAATCGAGATTTGAGTCAATATATTCTATAAGAACATGCGGAATGGGTATAGCCGTCCTTTAACGGGACGGTTATCGTTCTGCATGAAATATAAAGAGGACAGCTTTACAGCTACCATCCTTCACATGGGAGGAATTTCGAAAGTGACACTACTCGCCAAAACACGTACTTTAAATAAATTGTTGCAGCGTGCGGCTGGCAAGGCTGTCAATTTCCGCGAGATGTCTGAGGTACTGCGCGATACGATTGAAGCGAATGTGTATGTCGTCAATCGAAATGGCAAAGTGCTGGGATATGCGGTTACAGATGAAATAGGCCTAAGGGCACTTCAGCAAGAAACGGCGGATGAGATTCGATTTACGGCAGAGCTGACTCATTTGCTTCTTAAGATTGAGGAAACCGCATCAAATATAGAGCAAGAACATCTGAATAATCCGTTTATACAGGAGATCTCATCGATATTTTCGCATTCGATTATTACGATCATACCGATTAATGGTGGCGGAGATCGACTTGGTACGATTGTCCTAACTCGAGGCGTCAAACCGTTCATTGATGACGATCTGATTTTAGCGGAATACGGCTCGACAATTGTTGCAATGGAATTGTTAAGAGTTCGTTCAGAGGAAAGAGAGTACGAGGTTCGGAGTAAGACCGCAGTACTAGCTGCTGTAAATTCACTGTCGTATAGTGAAATGGAAGCGGTCGAGCATATCATCCCGGAATTGAAAGATAATGAAGGACTATTGGTCGCTTCGAAAATTGCGGATCGAGCAGGCATTACGCGCTCTGTTATCGTAAATGCCCTTCGAAAGCTTGAAGGGGCAGGGGTTATCGAGACCAGGTCTTTAGGTATGAAGGGGACCTATATAAAGATTTTGAATGATCAGTTGGTCAATCATATCCGACGTTAATGTTTTGTAAAGTTTTATAGGCAACAATGGCAAGAGTCCTATCTTTCAAAAAAAGATAGGGCTTTTTGCTTATTGTGAAAAAACGGAAACTCACAGAATATTAAGCTTAGATTAGTAATATACATTTTTCTGCATAAGGTGAGACAATCTAAGAATTGTCACTAATTTTTTGTCGAAATAAGGAGGATTTAGAGAGGTTTTGTTGAATTTTAATTATTGACGAATTAAACGAAAGTGGGGAGAGATAGTGAAATTGCTTAGTGGCGCCAGCTTTGATCGCTTACAAGGCGCAATCGACACCTCGAATCTGCGACAAAAGGTCATATCCAACAACATTGCGAATGCAGAGACACCTAATTTTAAAAGGTCAGAAGTAGCATTTGAAACGATTCTTGAGCAAGAAATGTCTGGGGATTCTGGCTCACTCGTGGGGAATCGAACAGATCCAAGACATTTTTACATTGGTCCTAATTCAGCATCCACGAGTACGCCTCAAGTAAATACAGACCAAAATACGACTTACAATAATAATCTTAACAATGTCGACATTGATAGAGAAATGTCACAGCTTGCTCAAAATCAATTGAAGTATAATGCCTTAATCCAGCAATTAAATCATGACATTAAAATGAAACGTCTTGTGGTTGAAGGGAGATAATTTCGTTGAACATTAGCAATAGCTTTAATATCAGTGCTTCAGCTTTAACAGCCCAACGTCTTCGAATGGATGTGATCAGTTCGAACATTGCGAATGCCGAAGTAACGCGCGGACGTTATGTAAACGGTCAATTTGAGCCTTATCGTCGTAAGATGGTCGTACTGCAGCCTTATGAGCAGAACAGCTTTTCAAAGATGCTGCAATCTCAGCTGGGCGAACCGAATGTCGGGAATGGTGTGAAGGTTACGCAGATTAAAGAAGATCAAGAGCCTTTCAAGCAGGTCTATAATCCTACGCATCCGGATGCTGATCAGAACGGATATGTAAGTATGCCAAATGTCGACATCTTGAAGGAAAATGTCGATATGATCGCTGCATCTCGTGCATATGAGTCGAATGTCACGGCTCTTAACGCTTCAAAAGCGATGTTTATGAAAGCATTGGAGATTGGTAAATAAAATTTTATGAGAAATACATAATCCAAATACCGTCAGGGGGGTAAATAATGATTCAGAACACGATGCTTACAGGAATTCAGCCCAAGCTGACTCCTACTGTCGTGAACACACAGCCTACACCGGCTCAAGCGACTAAGCAGTTCAGTGAGTTTTTAGGAGATGCGTTAGATCAGATTGACGCACAAGAGAAAAATGTTCATCAAATGAGTGATAAATTTATTCTGGGCCAAGTGAATGTGGATCAACTCATGATCGCATCCGAACAGGCGACGCTTAGTCTACAGCTTACGACACAGATACGCAATAAAGTAATCGAAGCTTATCAAGAGATTATGCGTACCCAAATCTAATCATAGGAATGTATAGCAAAGTTTCGGATGGGGTGACGTTGTGAACGAAAGGTTCGTCCAGTACCGAGATAAGGTGACCCAATTCTGGGGCCAATTCGGGAAAAAACAAAAAATATTATTTATATCAGTAATCGGAATACTTATCATCGTGATCATCCTGCTCTCCATTCAATTCTCTAAAGTTCAATATGAAACGGCATTTAAAGATTTGAATCAAGTCGATGCAGCAGCGGTGATGCAACAATTAGATGCAAGCGGGATTAGTTATAAATTAAGTGCGGATGGCAAGTCCATCTCCGTTCCAAGCGCACTTGCGGCGAAAGCTCAAGTTGATATCGGTTCACAAGGCATTGTTCAGAACGGTTCCCTTGGTTTTGGCGCATTTACGGATAGTTCTTCAACCTTCGGTTCAACAGACCGCGAGTTTGATGTGAAGTACAAGAGTGCATTGAATGGCGAAATTCAACAACTCTTAAATCGTATGCAAGGCGTTAGTGATTCGAAAGTGGTGGTAAATTTACCGCGTGAAAGCGTCTTTGCTGGCATGGAGGCACAAGAAGCCGCATCCGCATCCGTTAGCTTGAAATTTAAGCCGGGTTATCGTCCAAGCCAAGAAGCGGTGGATTCCTATTTTAATCTCGTGAAAACAGCTGTACCGAATCTAGCAATTGATAATATTACGATTACTAGTGACGAAGGAGAGTTAATGTCCTCCGTAAATGGTGGGAATGGAACGATGTCCAGCGCCGTTGAGGAACAAATGAAACTTCGGAAAAAATTCGAGAATGATGTTAAAGCGAGCATTCAACAGTTCTTAGGACGTTGGTATTCTTCAGATAAGATCGAAGTTCTTGTAGCCGCATCGATGAATTTTGACCAAAAGACTTCGGAAGAAAAACTGGTTAGTCCCGTAAACAAGGACGAGAATAAAGGGATTGAGATCAGTGTTCAAGAGTCTCAAAAATCTTATTCCGGTAAAGATGGACAAGCAGGCGGTGTTGCTGGAACAGGCAGTACTGAAATTCCTGGTTATCCGGCGAATGGCTCAAATGGTACTTCGACATCGGAAGAAAGTTCGAAAACAACGAACTACGATGTTAACCGGGTTACCAGCCAAATTCAATCCAGTCCGTTCTCCGTGAAAGATTTAAGTGTCAACGTTGCCGTTGAACCTTCGAATGGAGATATTGCTGCATTTAATGCATCGAAGAAGCAGGAAATCGAGACAATTCTAGTTAATTTTGTCAGCGCAAAACTTGCTGATTCTGGTATTAAATATTCAGACGCTGAATTAGCCAAAAAGGTTTCAGTCGTTGCACAAAATTTTGGAGAAAATTCTTCTGCGGTCAAAAATACAACTTTGTCGAATTCGTTATGGATCGGCGGAGGCATAGTCGCACTAGCGTTGCTCGCAGGTATTGGATTTATGATATTTAGAAGAAGACGGAATAAAGAAGAAGTATACGATGATGAACCTCTTCAACCAGCGTTGGAGTTCCCGTCGATTGATTTAGAGAATGTTACCAATGAAAATCAAGTTCGTAAACAACTGGAGACTCTTGCGAAGAAAAAACCGGATGAGTTTGTTAATTTGTTGCGTTCTTGGTTAGCAGATGAATCGAGGTGAGTTCAATGGCAAGATCTCAGAATCACGGCTCACAAGGTTTGAGCGGACGTCAGAAGGCGGCCATTCTGCTCATTTCTCTCGGGCCGGAGGTTTCCGCCCAAATATTTAAACATTTAAGAGAAGAAGAAATCGAACAACTCACGTTAGAAATCGCAAACATGCGTAAAGTTGACAGTGTTGAAAAGGAAACGATTCTAGCGGAGTTTCATCAGATTTGTCTTGCTCAGGAATATATTTCACAGGGTGGTATTACATACGCAAAAGAAATTCTAGAAAAAGCATTAGGCTCGACTAAAGCGATTGAAGTGATTAATCGTCTGACAGCCACGCTTCAAGTACGTCCTTTTGATTTTGCGCGTAAAGCAGATCCTGCGCAAATTCTTAACTTCTTGCAGAATGAAAATGCACAGACTATTGCGCTTGTTCTTTCTTATTTGCAGTTTGAACAAGCGGCAGTGATTTTGTCATCGCTGCCTCAGGAGAAACAAGCCGAAGTTGCACGTCGTGTGGCGATCATGGATAGTACGTCTCCAGAAGTGATTAGTCAGGTTGAACGAGTTCTGGAACAGAAATTATCCTCAACCGTAACGCAGGATTACACGAATGCTGGCGGTATTGAGTCGATCGTACAAATCTTGAATGGTGTTGACCGGGGTACAGAGCGTACAATTCTCGATTCCTTGGAAATTCAAGATCCGGAGCTTGCGGAAGAAATCAAGAAACGGATGTTTGTCTTCGAAGATATTGTTAATGTGGATAATCGCTCGATTCAACGCATTATTCGTGATATCGAAAATGCCGACTTACAACTTGCGCTCAAAGTGGCGAGTGAAGAAGTACGGGATGTTATTTTCCGGAATATGTCGAAGCGTATGGCGGATACATTCAAAGAAGAAATGGAATTTATGGGACCTGTTCGATTGCGTGATGTTGAAGAGGCTCAGACTCGCATAGTCGCGACAATTCGTCGTCTGGAAGAAGCCGGAGAGATCATTATTGCTCGCGGCGGAGGAGATGATATCATTGTCTAATTTGATTAAATCGACTCATTATATATCGGCACAGGATTTGAAATATGTTGAGAGTACGAGGTTCTACGGGAATCCGAATAACGAAGATTCTGTGATTGTAGACGATTCGGAAATCGCCAAGCGCCGAGAAGATGAATATGAGAAGATGCGAAGGCAGATCATGGATGAAGCGGCAGTCGTTGCCGAGGAAGAAGTACGCCATGCAACGGAAGAAGCAGCACGTATTCTTGAAGCTGCGAAAGCGGAGGCTGAAGCATGGTGGGAACAACGTCGGCAGGACGACGAACAGCTCATCGAAATGTCTAAATTAGATGGTTTTGAACGTGGGTATCAAGAAGGTGTTGAACAAGCTCAAGAAGCGACTCGGCAACAAGTCGAGCAAATGCTTCATGAAGCGAAGGTAATTCTTGAACAAGCTTATACGGCAAAAGAACAAATCGTTCAAGAGGCCGAGCCTTTTCTCGTTGACTTAAGCTGCGCGATCGCAGAAAAAATAGTAGATAAACAGTTATCGGTGGAACAAGATTATGCCATTGAATTGGTGAGAAGACAATTATCTCGGAAGAGAGAGCAAGGAACGATAACGCTTTGCGTAGCTCCAGAGCATTTTGCTTTTGTTCAGGCGGTTCGTGAGGAACTTGCGCTTTCCATTGATTCTCAAGCTGAATTGCAAATTCTGCCGGATTCTACGATATCGGATTGGGGTTGCGTCATTCGTTCCTCTTATGGAAGTATTGATGCGCGGATTGATACGCAATTGACTGAAATTAAGAAGCACTTGCTGCAAATCGCCATGTATCAGGAGGATCAGAACGTGGAGGGTGAACATGCGTAGTGCTGAACGATACATAGAACACCTGAAACATATTGATGCGATTCGAGTCAATGGAAAAGTTACGCAAGTCATTGGACTAACCGTAGAATCGGAAGGTCCTGATGCTAGTATCGGTGATGTTTGTTACATATACCCTACGAAAGCCGCGCAACCGCTCAAAGCGGAAGTCGTCGGATTTCGAGACAACAAAGTTATTCTGATGCCCTTGGGAGATCTTCAATCCATTGGACCTGGCTGCGATGTTGTAGGGACGGGGAAGCCACTAACGGTCCAGGTTGGCTCAGAATTGTTAGGTAAAGTGTTAGATGGGTTAGGGCAACCTCTTGATCTGTCGCATTTACCTAGTCGGATGACACATTATTCAACACATAATGTTCCTTCCAATCCGTTGAAAAGACCACGCGTCGCAGAACCTATTGGTACAGGAGTTCGGGCAATTGACGGATTACTTACGATGGGGAAAGGCCAACGCGTGGGGATTTTTGCGGGATCAGGGGTTGGTAAAAGTACGCTGATGGGCATGATTGCACGAAATACATCCGCTGATGTGAATGTAATTGCCTTAATCGGCGAACGTGGGAGAGAGGTTCTCGATTTTATCGAACGGGACTTAGGCCCGGAGGGGTTGGCTCGTTCGGTCGTTATCGTGGCAACTTCAGATCAACCCGCCTTGATTCGGATCAAAGGGGCATTAATCGCCACAACGATTGCCGAGTTTTTCCGCGATCGTGGATTAAATGTCATGCTGATGATGGACTCGGTAACACGGTATGCGATGGCAATGCGGGAAGTAGGCCTTGCGATTGGTGAACCTCCAGCGACGCGTGGGTATACACCGTCTGTATTTGCAAGTCTCCCTAAACTACTAGAACGTGCGGGTACGGGACCTACGGGTTCGATAACCGCCTTTTATACGGTCCTAGTAGATGGGGATGACATGAATGAGCCTATTGCCGATGCCGTACGGGGGATTCTAGATGGACATATTGTTCTCAATCGATCCATTGCTCACAAAGGTCACTACCCAGCGATCGATGTATTGGCGAGTGTCAGTAGGGTGATGAAAGATATCGTCGACGCTGATCATACGGCTGCAGCTGAGAATTTGAAGAGACTTCTTGCTGTATACAAGGATTCTGAAGATCTGATCAACATTGGTGCGTATCAGCGGGGTTCGAATGCCCAGATTGACCTCTCACTAGACTATATCCAATCCATTTGGGATTTTACCAAACAGAAAGTCGATGAGAAAGTAACTTATACCGATACCATACAACAATTAAAAGATCAGTTCGGTTGGTCTTGATTATAGTAAGATGCGACGAATTCGAAATGAGGAGTGCTGAAATGGCATTACGATTTCATTACCCGTTTCAAAAAGTTGTTGATTTAAAAGGAAGCGAAAAGACGCAGGCCGAATGGCTGCTCTCTGCATCGCTAGGGAAGTTACAGCAAGAAACGATGATGCTTCAGCAGTTATATGCAGAAAAGGAGCAGACATTAGAATCCATATTGGATGCCACAGCCGCATGTTGTGTATCTAGTCTACAGCATATGCAGTCGTATCTAAGCCGACTGGAGCACAGCATTCAGAAGCAAGTGAAAGACGTCCAGCGTGCAAAAACGGATGTAGAGCGTAGTCAGTTGCATTTGACAGACAAAATGAAAGATGAGCAAGTGTGGCAGCAAGCGAGAGATAGAGCTAAAGAACGGTTTCGTTATGAAATGCAGCTTCGGGAACAGAATGAGTTGGATGAAATGGCGACCGTCCGCTTTTCCTTATCGGCTCGTTAACGCTTGAACGATTTCAAAATCGTTGTGGGATCGTGAATCGAGAAGGAGAGATCGCAGTGAACGACGCTGATGTAGAGAAAAGTTCTTATAGTGGGTTTGAACGGTTTTTGTTTTTCGTCACCCCGATCATATTCACGGTTGTATTGTTAATAGTGTTGCTAGCGTTATTTAACTATCCTGTGCGCAATAGTTTGCTAGAAATGGCTCAGAGTATTCCGATCGTTAAGAATTGGGTGCCAGAACCAACATCTTCGAATGGTTCTACCAAGGGGAATGATGGTTCCGCGAAAAAGAATGCAAATCAAGAAAAAAAGATTAACGAATTAAATGACCTGCTGGCATCGAAAGATGCTGAATTAAAAAAAGCTACAGCGATGATCGAGCAAAAAGACGCCGAGATCTCAACGCTGAAGCAGAATGTACAGCAGTCGGAACAAAAACTTGTAGACAAGGGCCAGACGGATGAGCAGTATCAAGCTCAGATCACGAGTCTTGCCAATATGTATGCGCAAATGCAACCGTCAAAGTCTGCACCGATCATTGAGAATCTGACATTAGAAGAGCAGGTGCTCGTGTTAAACGCGATGAAGCCAAGCGATCGTGTCAAGATTCTTGAGAAGATGACGCCAAAGGTTGCGGCGGATGCAACGATACGTCTAAAAGATGTGCAAAGCTCTGAAAATCTAGCTATTGCTGCTTTGCAATCTCGAATTGCTAAAGTCGATGCGAATGCGAAAAAGGACTCGACGTCCCTTGATAATCAGCAATTAAGCCAAACTTTTATGACGATGACGCCGAAAAATGCGGCTAAAATTGTTCTGGATACCACAAAAATTAGCGAAGATAAAGCTCTACGTATTCTACGTTCTGTTGATGATGCAACGAGATCACAAATCCTGGCTGCGATGCAAGACACAGATGCCAACGCCAAGGTTGCTGCGAAATTATTATCGAAGATCATGCCTGCGAAGTAATCGAAAGCCCATGCTGAGATGAAAGGAGGTGAAACAATGAACATGTTGATTCCAACTGCAGTAGCAACACCTAGCAACTCGAAAAATATGGGGACGACCAATGCCAAAGGCAGTATGAATGCAACAAAAACAGGGGACTCCTTCGGGCAAGTACTCGGTCAATCGTTGAATGGTCAAGCTGTAACAGAAAGCTCAGCGCAAACTCCGGCGTTAACGTTACAAGGCACATTAAACAATGCCCTTGGCAATGAAACATCAGGAGAGAATACGCTGGATCAACTCATTGCACAGCTGATTGCTTCCTTGCAGGAAGTCGACGATAAATTGGCTGGAAGCGACGACTTGCTTCAACAATTGCAAGCTTGGTTAGCACAAGCGAATGCATTGCTCCAGACGTTGCAATCGAATCAAGGTGAGGCTTCGCATACTGCTACTTTGGTGCCGACAGATACGGATCTTACATTACACCCTGCGACGATCCGTTTTACGGTGCAAGATAAGTTAATGCAACTTCTAGCACTTGTGAAAGACGATAATGAGGGTGTAACGATGGATATGCGTCCATTGGTTAGCGGACAAGCTAAAGTTCAATCCGATTTTATCCAAACTCTGCAAGCTGCATTGAATCAAGCGTCGGTTGAAACATCTGTTCCATCAACAGGGGCAGCATCTACAACGCAAATCGCGCAAGTCAGTCAAATGATTCAAGCGTTGCAGCATATTTTGAATCAAGCGAACCCGTCTAAGCTGGGCGATCAGGTACAGACGCTTGAGGGGGACGTGGATGCAGCGTTTGGAGCTCAGGTAACGGATGGTTTGAAACAAGCCGTAAGCGATCGCTCTTCTTTGCTGCAGCAACAGATGTCCAACCAAACACAATCGGAATCGGATGAAACGGATGCAGCTTCGAACCCAGGAAATGCAAAAGTCACGGATGATGTACCTGATGTATTTACGGCTGGACAAATGGCTTTGCGCACCCAGGATGCACCTTTGGTGAAGACAACACCGCAAGTGGTTGTAGCACAGAATTTTGCTCCGGAGATGAGCAATTTCATCAAACAATTGGATATTACGAAGTTGAATGGGATATCTGAAGCGAAAATCATTCTTTTCCCAGAACATCTCGGTCAAGTCGACATTCGAATTTCCATTCAGAACGGTCAAATTATGGCGCAATTCATGACGGAGCATGCGCAAGCCAAGGATATGCTGGACAACCAAATGGTGCAGCTTCGTGCAGCCCTTCAATCACAAGGATTGCAGGTTGATAAACTAGAGGTTACGCAAAACCAAAATTTGCACTCGCAGATGTATCACGAACAGCGCCAGCCTAATGGCGGTCAGCGTCAAGGCGAGCAACAAAATAAAAATCGGATCACGGGCAAAGAAGATCAGACAAATAGCGGCATGATCTCTGAATTAGGTCAAGAACCTACGATCCGTGTGAATGGGCTAGGATACGGGAGCTCATTTACTGCATCGGTTTAAGAGGAGAGAAGGTGAATCGAATGGCGAATGATAATGTGTCTACGTCGAATATTTGGCCGAACTACAGTCCAGGAAACGTAGCAGCAGCGGCCAAGAAACCGCAGAGTTCTTTAGGCAAGGATGATTTCTTCAAAATATTAATCACACAGATGACGAACCAAGATCCAACGCAGCCGTTGAATGACCGTGAAATGATTGCCCAAATGGCGCAGTTCTCCTCGGTCGAACAGTTGATGAATATTTCCAACGTGTTAACGTCTATGCAGCAGTCTTTGGGAGGATCATCTGGATTAATTGGCAAGCAAATTTCTTGGACGACAACAGGCGCAACGCCTGAGAAAAAAACGGGTGTGGTGGAATCCATTATTGTGCGTGATGGCGTTCAATATGCCAAGGTTGGTGAGGATGAAGTTCTGTTAAGCAAGGTGGAGAAGATTGAAAATCCTGTCGCTACAGAGAAGCCTGAGCAACCACAGCCTGAACAGCCTGAACAACCTGGACAACCTGGACAACCTGGACAGGAAACGGATAAACCAGCAGAAAGCACGACGCCGGATCCTACTGAGCCTACACCTGAGTCACCAGAGGTAAGCGGGTCATGACAAATCCAATAACGGTTGGACAGCTGTATCCCGGTAAACTATCTCCGGTTGGCGTTCGACAGAAAACGGATGCAACACCTGCAACGAACGCAAATGGATCAACATTTGAAGATTTGCTGCAAAGTAATCTCTTACGGTTCAGTCATCATGCTGAAATGAGGCTGCAGCAACGCGGTATACATCTTCAGCCAGAGCAGTTGTCCAAGTTAGAATCAGCGATTGATAAAGCTGCGGCAAAGGGTGCCAAAGAGTCACTAGTTGTGATGTCTGACATGGCGCTTATCGTGAATATACAGAATCGGACCGTCGTTACAGCTATGGATAATGCATCTATGAAGGATAATATTTTCACACAAATTGATAGTGCCATCGTTCTTTCATGATATAAGGCTGGACCGAATCGGAGGCCTACGATTGCGGACCGAATGAAGCAATCGGGATGGAACACATACTTTACTAACATTGGGGGAGTAAGATACATGTTAAGATCTATGTACTCAGGCGTATCAGGTATGCGTGGATTCCAGACAAAACTGGACGTCATTGGTAACAATATCGCGAACGTGAATACGGTCGGTTTCAAAGCAGGCCGTGTCATGTTCAAAGATATTATGAGTCAAACCGTCGGCGGCGCTACAGCACCAGCGGACGGCAAGGGCGGTGTGAACCCGAAACAGATCGGTTTAGGGGTTACCGTGGGATCCGTCGATACGATTCACTTGGGCGGAAGTGCGATGACAACAAATCAACCGCTTGACTTACGTATTGATGGGGATGGATTCTTTGCCGTGAAATTAACAGAAGATCAAGAACAGTCGTTCTTGACACGCGCTGGAGATTTCCACATTGATGCAGAGCGCAACATCGTTACAAGTGACGGGATGCGTGTTGTAGGTGAGGGCGGGGGTGTATTAGAACCCTTAGAAGATACAGTTGTCGGATTAACCATCGCACAAGACGGAACATTGATGTTCTCAAATGCAGATGGCAGCGTCTCTGCTGGACCTAAGATTGGTGTCGTGAAAGTAGTCAACCCTGAAGGACTTGAGAAACTCGGAGGCAATCTATACCGTGTAACGGCTAATGCCACTTTGGATGGAGAGTTTGAAGTTGTTGGCGCAAATGACGCTGCTTTAGGTACAGGCGCGATTGTTGCGGGCCAGCTAGAAATGTCTAATGTCGAGCTTACGGGCGAGTTCACGGAAATGATCGTTGCTCAACGTGGTTTCCAAGCGAACTCTCGGATTATCACGACATCTGATGAAGTGCTTCAAGAAGTAGTCAACTTAAAACGATAGAATAATGAAGCTGTAATGCAACATGTCACGGAGGGGTAACTCCCCTCCGGATCTTATAAGGAGGGCAGCCATGATCTCAGTCACACGATTAAACGGTTCCCCAATTTGGTTAAATGCTTTGCTTATAGAGAGTGTCGAAGAATCACCCGATACATACATAACGCTCGTGACAGGTAAAAAAATCATCGTCCTAGAGAAATCTTCTGAAGTGATTCGTTTGATGAAAGATTACCTAAGCAGTATTGGCGTGCAAGGCGCGACCATCAAGTTTCAACAAACGGAGGGATCCTCATGAAACGAATGTTGCCATGGCTAATCACCGTATTACTTGCGATTACATTAATCATTGTCGCAGCATTTTTATTGTTTAATTACTGGCAGAATGACACGAAAGGTTCTAAAGTGGACTCGGCGATCAGTAAGGTCGAAGCCAAAAGATTATCAGCGGATGACATTGTTGCCGTAACATCGGAAATCACAGATATCAAAACAAATCTAGCAGATTCGGAATATATCGTGATGATGGGCTTTGCGTTCCAATTGGATAGCAAAAAGACCAAAGCAGAGTTTGATAAGATCAAAGACATTAACATTAAACCGATTATTATCAAAACGCTTGCGGATGTCCAACATAATGATTTGAATGGTGCAAAAGGCAAGGATCAAGTAACAGCGAAATTAACCAATTTAATCAATGCTGCGCTACCTAGCGGCAAGTTGATCAAAATTGATATTACTGACTTTATCATGACGTCCATTTAAGAGATTGTAATGGCGATAGAATGATTCCTTTAAGGGGGTGAAACGAGTGGTTGATGTATTGTCACAAAATGAGATTGATGCCTTGTTAGCGGCTCTATCTTCTGGCGAGATGGATGCAGAAGAACTGAGGAAGGAAGAATCGCAGAAGAAAATCAGATCTTACGATTTTAAGAGAGCAGTTCGTTTCTCCAAGGATCACATTCGAAGTTTGACTCGAATTCACGAAAATTTTGCACGCTATTTGACCACCTATTTTTCTGCGCAATTACGTACATTTGTGCAAATAAATGTTGTTCAAGTCGAGCAATTGCCATATGACGAATTCATTCGCTCCATTCCTAAAATGACGATTTTGAACATTTTTGAAGCGGAGCCGTTAGAAGGAAGAATGGTCCTGGAAGTTCACCCGAACGTTGCCTATGCGATGGTAGATCGCTTGCTAGGCGGTACAGGAATAGCTCCTTCGAAAATTAGTGCGTTGACAGAGATCGAGACCATGGTGATGGAACGGATCTTTAGTCGAGCTTTTGATAGTCTTCAGGAAGCCTGGAAAACAATTATTGATATTTCGCCTAGATTAGAAGCGTTGGAGACGAATCCGCAATTTATGCAAATTGTTTCTCCGAATGAGACAATCGCGTTAATTTCACTTAGCACCAAAATTGGTGACACGACAGGGATGATCAATTTATGTATTCCTCACGTCGTAATCGAGCCGATCATGTCAAGACTCTCTGTGCATCATTGGTTTGTATCTCAGAAAAAATCAAGAGCACCTGAAGAGATCGAGACGCTCCGCCAACGTGTGAACAAAGCGAAGTTACCGTTAATTGCAGAGTTGGGTAATTCACAAATAACCATACGTGAATTTTTAGGTTTATCGGTGGGTGATGTAATTACATTAGACAAAAAAGTTGAAGAGGGCCTATCGATTCGTGTGGGTGATAAGCTCAAATTCATGGGCAGTCCTGGTGCAGTGAAAGATCGATTGGCCATTCAAATTGATGAAATTGTGAGCGAAGGGGTTGAAGAATTTGACGAGTAAAGACTATTTATCTCAAGAGGAAATTGATGCCTTGTTAAATCAATCATCTGTATCTGATCCCGTTGAGAGTGCTAAGTCTGATCTTTCTATACATGATTGCTTAACAGCATTGGAACAAGATGCTTTAGGGGAAATTGGTAACATTACATTTGGTAGTGCAGCTACCGCCCTTTCGACACTTCTAGGCAAAAAAGTGGATATTACGACACCGCAGCTGTCCTTGATATCGCGAGAGAATTTTATCAACGAGTTCCCAAAACCACATGTTGCTGTACATGTTACGTATGTGGATGGCTTTGAAGGAATCAATTCGCTCGTCATTCATACGAGAGATGCACAGATCATCGCGAATTTGATGCTTGGCGGAGATGGTCAAATCCTTGAAGATGAAGAGCTGAATGAGATTCATATCAGTGCTGTTCAAGAAGCGATGAATCAAATGATGGGTTCTTCCGCGACATCGATGTCAACGATCTTCAATCGATTTGTAAATATTTCTCCACCAGGAATCGACATTCTGAATATTGAGAGTGGAAGAGGGTTAACAAAGCTTCCTTCGGAAGATTACTTGGTCAAAGTCTCATTCCGTCTCATTATTGGAGATCTGATCGATTCCACGATCATGCAATTGCTCTCTGTGTCTTTTGCAAAAGAATTAGTAGCTTCATTATTAGGAGACACGTTAGGGGACGCAGAACCGGCAGTCGTTGAACCAGCGGTGGCCGCGGAGACGGCTCCAGTGTCTGAGACACACATCAATCCGAATCTTGGATTTAGCGCTGTGGATCCAACCTATGAGCAACCGTCATACCAGTCAACGACGCAGCAGCAAGCCATGCCACAACAACCTATGTATCAATCTATGCAGCAACCTGTACAACCCGTATATGAGCAGCCTATGAACCAACAACCGATGTATCAACAGCCTATGTATCAGCAGCAGCCCATGTATCAACAACCGATGTATCAGCAGCCGTTACAAGAAAATGCAGCTAACCGAAATGTGCAGCAAGTGCAATTTGCTAGCTTTCAAAATACTCCATTTTCACAGGCAGAGGAAACAAATCTAAATTTATTATTAGACATTCCACTGAAGGTGACTGTAGAATTAGGTAGAACCCAGAAGCAAATTAAGGAAATTTTGGAGTTGTCTCAAGGCTCGATTATCGAATTGGACAAACTGGCGGGGGAACCTGTCGATATTCTTGTTAACAATAAGCTAATCGCGAAGGGCGAGGTTGTCGTTATTGATGAGAACTTTGGGGTTCGTGTTACCGACATTGTAAGTCAATGGGATCGTATTCAAAAACTACAATAAGTTCTAGGGAGGATTTTTTAACATGTCAAACCGTATTTTAGTCGTAGATGATGCAGCTTTTATGAGAATGATGATTCGGGACATTCTTACGAAGAATGGGTACGAAGTCGTAGGTGAAGCACAAGACGGTGCTCAAGCAATCGAGAAATTCAAAGAATTTAGACCGGATTTGGTCACGATGGATATTACGATGCCAGAGATGGATGGAATTACAGCTTTGAAAGAAATCAAGAAATTAGATGGAGCGGCAAAAGTTATTATGTGCTCTGCGATGGGACAACAAGCGATGGTTATCGATGCCATTCAAGCTGGCGCAAAAGATTTTATTGTCAAACCATTCCAAGCTGACCGCGTTATTGAAGCGATTAAGAAAACTCTAGGATCCTAAGTAATGGTCTCATTTCTAGCAGACAATTTAGATTTGGACACAGGTAAAAGTATGAGCTACTCAGATGCCGTCATTAACATCATCTGGGTGCTCGTCGTGCTTGTTATCATTATCTTTCTGATCGTGTTTGTGATTAAGTTTCTCGGTCAAAAAAACCGTAACTGGACTCGAAATCAAGCGATTCGAACGCTTGGCGCGATCGGTCTTGCACAGAATAAATCGATGCAGGTTATTGAACTCGGGGATTCGATCTATATCATCGGCGTTGGTGAAGATATTCGACTCGTGGATAAAATATCGGACCCTGACGAGGTAGCTGCACTGCTTGCTCATTTCGAGCAAAACCAATCGAAGCAAGGTCAAGACCTCGTACCCTATGTGTCTAATCTCATGAAGAAATTTCGAAAATCCGAGGATTCATCTTCGATGTCACAGGAGGATCTGAATGCCTCCTTTCATGAAGTGTTTCAAAGTAAGTTAAACCGAGTATCCAACCGAAAACAGAAGGTAGAGGAATTGTTGCACGATGAAAATAATTCAGATCGGTTGATGGATAAATGAAGAAAAAAGTAATCGTCAGTCTCATTCTAGTCTTAATTATTGCTTCATTAAGCATCGTACAAGCTGCTTTCGCAGATCCGATTCCGAATATTAATTTTCAGATCGGAGACGGGGGAACCAAACCTGGCACCAGCTCATTATCATTATTACTCATTATTACGGTATTAAGTGTGGCGCCAGCCATATTGCTGCTTATGACGAGTTTTACGAGAATCGTAATCGTCCTTGGATTTGTACGTACTTCACTAGGAACACAACAAATGCCGCCCAATCAAGTGTTGATAGGTTTAGCTTTGTTCATGACGCTGTTCGTGATGTCGCCAACGATTTCTGAGATTAATTCGACAGCATTACAACCTTATATGAACTCACAGATTACGCAAACCCAAGCACTAGAAAAGGCATCTGTTCCGTTAAAGAAGTTTATGTTCAAACAGACGCGGGAGAAAGACCTTCTCCTATTTATGAAATACACCAAAACCGAAAAGCCTAAAGGTTACGAAGATATTCCAATTACGGTCCTGGTTCCGGCATTTGCGATTAGTGAATTAAAGACAGCAATGCAGATGGGCTTCATGATCTTTATACCTTTTCTCGTCATTGATATGGTTGTCGCCAGTACGCTGATGGCCATGGGGATGATGATGCTTCCGCCGGTGATGATTTCGTTGCCTTTTAAAATATTATTATTCATTCTGGTTGATGGTTGGTATCTCGTAGTGAAGTCACTACTTACTAGTTTTGGTACATAACGGATCAGGTCAAACAAGGGGAGGACAGCAATGACCACGGATTTTATTATCGGGTTAGCCGGGCAAGCGGTATATACCGTGCTTAAAGTAAGTGCGCCGATGCTCGTGTTGGGCTTGACTGTCGGTCTCATCATTAGTATCTTCCAAGCGACAACACAGATTCAAGAGCAGACATTGGCCTTTGTTCCAAAGATCGTTGCAGTTATGCTAGGATTGCTCCTGTTTGGACCTTGGCTTTTAACTACGATGATTGATTTTACGACGAACATTCTTGACAATTTAAATCAATTCATTGGGTAGGCGTTAGCGTATGGATCTAATATTACAAGCACTACCTGTTTTTTTGCTTACATTTTGTCGGATTAGCGCATTTTTTGTTGTCGCACCTGTCTTTTCTTCGCGAAATGTGCCTAATTCATTCAAAATCGGCTTATCTTTTTTTATCGCGGTAATCGTGTATTTAAGTTATGGTGTGAGTCAGACTGTTCCTTTTGATATGCAGTATATTCTTTTTGTCATTCGGGAAGTATTGGTAGGTCTTGTGCTCGGTTATACAGCGACATTGTTCTTTGCTGTTGTAAATACCGCGGCTGGTTTCATCGATATGCAAATCGGGTTCGGGATTGCGAATGTTATCGATCCGCTGTCAGGACAATCCGCTCCAATTATGGGGGGATTCAAATACGCAGTGGCCGTGCTTCTGTTCCTCACGATGAATGGACATCATCATATGCTGAACGCGATATTTACGAGCTATGAATGGGTGCCTTTATCGAATTCGTTATTTAACCATATCTATGAAGGAAGCATATCGACCTTTTTGCTAACCACCTTTACGAACACATTTGTGCTCGCATTTCAGCTTGCGGCTCCCATTGTTGTGGCGCTGTTCCTGACCGATGTTGGGCTAGGGTTTCTAGCACGGACGGCACCGCAGTTCAATGTATTCGTTATTGGTATTCCGCTGAAGATTATTGTAGGTCTAGCAATTCTACTGATCGTCATTCCAGGGTTAGCATATTTATTTCAACAATTATTCGCAACCATGTTTAGTTCCATGGATGAATTGCTCAAGATCATTCAACGGTCTGGTGCTGCTACGTGAGAAAGGGAGGGAACTCGGTGGAACTGCGTTATCAACTGGACCTTCAACTTTTTTCACAAGAAAAGACCGAAAAAGCTACGCCTAAAAAGCGACAAGAATCTCGTAAGAAAGGTCAAGTCGCAAAAAGCAGTGATATATCGGGCGCTTCGGTTTTGTTAGGCGCTTTTATGTGTTTACTCATGTTGGGAGGATTCTTCAAAACAAGACTACTAAGTCTATTTACAGATCCCCTTCTGCATCGTATGAATATGACATTTACCCAAGATAACATCATGCAATTTTTTGGGCAAATGGCGCTGCAAATTTTTATATTTCTTGCACCGATATTTATTATGGCGGTCCTCCTAGGGCTGTTAGCGAATTATCTTCAAGTAGGATTTCTGTTTACAGGCGATCCCATCAAGATGAAGTTGAGTAAGTTAGACCCGATCAAAGGTTTCAAAAATATTTTCTCCACTCGATCTCTTGTAGAATTCACAAAATCAATCATTAAATTAACGGTCATTGGATTGCTTGTGTATACAACCATTATCGGTCAGAAGAGTGAAATATTACAGCTTTCTCACGCGACAATACCGCAAATATTCTCATTTGCTGCCAGCGTCACTTTAGGATTAGGCATCAAAATCGCTTCCGTTTTATTGGTGATTGCAGGGCTTGATTATTTGTATCAACGATACGAGCATGAGAAGAGCTTACGGATGTCCAAGCAAGATATCAAAGACGAATATAAAAAAATGGAAGGGGATCCGTTGATAAAAGGGAAGATTCGTGAGCGTCAACGCCGAATGGCGGTATCGCGCATGATGCAGGAAGTGCCTAAGGCAGATGTTATTATTACGAACCCGACGCACTTTGCAGTTGCGATTCGATACGATGCATCGATCATGCATGCACCAGAAATTATTGCAAAGGGGCAAGATTACGTCGCGTTAAAAATTAAAGAGTTAGCGAAAGAACATGGGATTATTACCATGGAGAATAAACCGTTGGCTCGAGCGCTATACGCCCAAGCAGAAATCGGGGATACGATTCCACCAGATTTGTTCCAAGCGGTAGCCGAAGTACTAGCTTATGTCTATAAATTAAAAGGTAGAGTCAAATCTCGTTAGGAGGGGAGGTCGCTAATCATGAAAGTCAGAGATATTACGGTTCTTGTCGGCATCATTGGAATTGTGCTCATGATGGTACTGCCGATCCCTTCGTGGTTGCTAGATGTCTTATTAATCATTAACATTTCTACAGCACTCATGATTCTACTCATTGCGATGAACTCGACGGAAGCATTGCAGTTCTCGATTTTCCCAGCACTACTATTGATTACAACGCTATTTCGACTCGCGCTCAACATTTCAACAACAAAGCTCATTCTTACGGATGGAGAAGCAGGTCATGTTGTTGCGACATTTGGTCAATGGGTTGCCCAAGGGGAAATTGCAGTCGGCTTTGTCGTCTTCCTCATTCTCGTTGTCGTACAATTTATCGTCATTACAAAAGGTTCTGAGCGGGTCGCTGAGGTTGCGGCTCGATTCACACTCGATGCGATGCCAGGGAAGCAAATGAGTATTGATGCAGATTTGAATGCAGGACTCATTAATGAGCAGCAAGCAAAAGAACGTCGTTCCAAAATCGAAAAAGAAGCAGATTTCTACGGTGCTATGGACGGTGCGAGTAAATTCGTTAAAGGGGATGCGATCGCATCGATTATCATTTTGATCATCAACTTGGTCGGCGGATTTATTATCGGGATGGCGGTTCATGGGATGAGTTTTGGGGAAGCGATTTCCCGTTACACGATTCTATCCATCGGGGATGGCTTGGTCAGTCAGATTCCAGCTTTGCTGATTTCGACGGCTGCAGGTCTAATCGTGACACGTGCTGCATCGGATGGCAACTTGGCATCGGATTTAAGTGCTCAAGTTTTTGCTTACCCTAAACTTATTTATATCGTCGTAGGTACGATCGTTGTTTTAGGATTATTTACGCCAATCGGTCCATGGGCTACGCTTCCATTTGCTCTTCTTCTATTATATGCGGCACGTAAAATGCAGAAAACGATGGAGAAGCAGCAGGCTGATGATGAATTGCAAGTCGAAGAGCAGCAAATTGAAGAAGTCCGCAGTCCGGAGAGTGTCATCAATCTGTTGCAAGTGGATCCGATTGAATTCGAGTTTGGTTATGGATTGATCCCATTGGCGGATACTCAACAAGGCGGGGATTTACTCGACAGAATTATCATGATTCGACGGCAATGTGCATTGGAACTAGGACTTGTGGTCCCTGTTATCCGAATTCGCGACAATATTCAACTAAAACCGAACGAATATATCATCAAAATAAAAGGAAATACCGTAGCTGGCGGTGAATTATTAATTAACCACTATTTGGCGATGAGTCCTGGTTTTGATGATGATTCGATTACGGGGATTGAGACTACAGAACCAGCCTTTGGTCTTCCAGCACTATGGATCGATGAACAAACCAAAGAAAGAGCCGAGTTAGCAGGCTATACGGTCGTAGATCCGCCATCTGTTGTGGCAACACACTTGACAGAGATTATTAAGAAACACGCACATGAGTTAATTGGCCGACAAGAGACAAAAGCGTTGGTCGACAATGTCAAAGATACGTATCCTGTGCTTGTCGATGAATTAATTCCAAATGTGTTGACCGTTGGTGATATTCAGAAGGTATTAGCGAAGTTATTGCGCGAGAAAATCTCGATCCGTGACTTAGTGACTATATTTGAGACACTTGCTGACTATGGTACCTATTCGAAAGATCCAGAAGTACTAACGGAATATGTAAGGCAGTCTTTGTCTCGACAAATTACGCAGCAATTCACATCACAGGGCGAGACTTTACGTGTCATTACAGTCGGTCCTGCACTCGAGAAGAAAATTGCGGAAAGCGTGCAATCTTCAGATCAGGGAAGTTACTTGGCTCTTGATCCAAATTCAACGCAGCTCGTGTTTCAGAAATTAACTGAACAAGTACAACGTCTTATTCAATCAGGACATCAGCCGGTGGTTCTAACTTCGCCGACGATTCGGATGTACTTGCGTCAAGTCATTGAGCGCATGATGCAAGACATTCCTGTCCTATCATACAGTGAACTTGAACCAAATGTAGAAATTCAAAGTGTAGGGGTGGTGAACTTATGAAGATCAAACGTTATATTGTGGAAACGATGCCTTCAGCCATGCAGCAGATTCGTGCAGATCTAGGCAATGATGCCGTAATTCTAAGCACAAAGGATCTCTATGTTGGAGGGTTTCTAGGCATGTTCCGCAAGAAACGAATTGAAGTCGTCGCTGCAGTGGACAAAACGTCTACGCCGACGAAATCTTCTGAGTCACGCCCTGTTCGGGCGGTACCTCCATCACAACCACGTACGGCGGAAGCTCAGGAAGCTGCTGTTGCCTCTTTAATCGCAGCTGCATCTTCAACTCCGCGGATGTCGACGGCAGCGACCGCATATCGGACAGCGCAGAATCAGCATGATCCTGTTGACGCTCAACAGCAATCACAGCCAGAGAGTCAGATGAGAAGACCATCAGAGCCTATTGTGACGGATTCCACCTCACCTCGAGAACCGATTCCTTCATTAATGAAGAACCAAACAACATCACGAGAAGACCAAATATTCGATGAGCTTCGCCAAGTTCGTGAGACCTTGGCGAAGTTGTCACAGCGATCAGGGAATAACGACGAAGATGAGTTCGCTCAACCGATTCTAGCTTTGTTAGATGAACAAGATATCAATGCTGATATTTTTACACAATGGCTGGAGCAATATAAAGAATTAACAGATTTGAATGACGAAGAACGTTCTGCAGATCACTTTGGATCATTTGTCAAAGACCAGATGAGAACGTTGATCCAAGAGATGGCCCCAGAAGGGATACGAAGTACAACGCATGTCGTATACGTTGCTGGCCCTACGGGAGTGGGCAAGACCACGACGATCGCGAAATTAGCTGCGGAGCAACTGTTCCGACATCAGCGCAAGGTTGGATTTATTACTTCGGACACCTATCGGATTGCAGCTGTGGAACAACTTCGAACGTATGCGACGATCTTAAATATTCCGCTTGAGGTTGTGAATTCACCAGCAGATTTCATGCGTGCCATGAAATCATTAGAGCATTGCGATCTCATATTCATGGACACGGCGGGTCGCAATTTCCGCAATGAATTATTGGTGTCGGAGCTGAACAGTCTGTTGAAACCTATGGATTCAAGCGAAACCTATGTCGTCCTTAGTCTTACTTCGAAGTATAGGGATATGGCGAAAATCGTAGGGCATTTTCAGAAGTATCAGTTGGATAAAGTGATTTTTACGAAGATGGATGAGACAGCAAGCATGGGAGCCATCATCAATGTGATTCATGACTATCATCTGAAGCTTTCTTACATAACGAATGGGCAAAATGTTCCAGAGGACATCGCCATCATTGATCCAGAACAGCTTGTTCAACGAATACTAGGAGAACATACGAATGGTTGATCAGGCTCAAGCATTAAGAAACCTAGTTAGAAATTATAAACAAGTGCAAACACCAGTTGATCATTCAACTCGGATTCTAACCGTGACCAGTGGCAAGGGGGGGGTGGGAAAATCAAATTTCACGCTGAACTTTGCTCTTGCTCTGCAATCGCTTGGGAAAAAAGTATTAGTATTTGATGCAGATTTGGGAATGGCGAATATCGACGTTCTAATGGGTGTGAATGCTCGTGTGAATCTGTATCATTTGTTAAAGCGTGAGAAAAACATCCATGATATCATTTTAACGGGACCCAAAGATTTACATTTCATAGCTGGAGGATCAGGATTTCAAGAGCTTCTAACGCTATCTGAAGAAGAACTGATTTATTTTACGGAACAAGTCAATATGATCTCTGAACAGTATGATTTCATTATATTTGATACAGGGGCAGGGTTATCAAAAGAAACATTAAATTTCATTCTATCAGCCGAAGAGACGATCGTTGTTACAACGCCTGAACCAACATCCATAACGGACGCATACGCATTAATCAAAATCGTTCATCGAATGAACGCGAAAGTAGATTTTCGGCTTGTTGTAAACCGTGTATCGGATGAGCAGGAAGGCAATCAAACGGCCAAGAAAATAAATTTGGTCGCAGAACAATTTTTAGATCTGTCAATTCCCACGTTAGGCTATGTTATGGATGACCCATCCGTATCTAGCGCGGTGAAAAAACAGGTACCGTTCTCGATTGCATTTCCGAATTGTATCTCCACGAGAAATATCGAACAGCTTGCGAAGGCGTACTTAAATAATTCAAGCCAACCTCCAGGCTTGATCGCAGAAGGCGGAGTAAAAGGATTTCTTACCAGGATGATGAAATTTATGAAATAGTCCTTTTCAAAGGAGTTGAGCCTAATTGCAAAAGATTAAAGTACTAGTAGTTGATGATTCCGCATTTATGCGTAAATATATTTCGGACATGATCACTTCAGATCCGCAGTTTGAAATCATTGATACGGCTAGAAATGGCCAGGAGGCGATCGAGAAGGTCAAGTCATTGAATCCAGATGTCATTACCATGGATATTGAAATGCCCGTGATGAATGGTCTCGATGCGCTAAAGATCATGATGGATAAACATCCCGTACCGGTGATTATGTTATCTAGCTTTACAGAGAAAGGTGCAAGAGAAACGATCCTAGCACTTGAGTTAGGGGCCTTTGATTTTATTCAAAAGCCTTCAGGAACGATCTCTTTTGATATTCATAAAGTAGGCGAATATTTAGTAGAACGGCTTAGAGCCGCTATAGGCTCCAAAGCGGGGAGACGACAAATCACTCCTCCTCCAGTGCCTAAAGCACCTGTAACAAAACAGATCATTCAAGAGAAACCGACGTTTACTAATCGAGCGACAACGACATCACCGATTCCCAAATATGAGCCCAAAACGTTGAATCTTAAAAATGTGAAGACTGAGGTGATTCGAGAGACAGCTGCAACCGTGGTACCTACATTCAAAGCCACACCAAAGATGGAAAGCATTCATCCAATGAAGAAAACCTCGTTCGATCAGATTGTTGCAATCGGGTCATCGACGGGCGGGCCAAGGGCTTTGAAAGAGGTGCTAACAGGACTTCCGGAAGATTTTCCAGCACCAATCGTTATCGTGCAGCATATGCCGGCTAATTTCACGAAATCGCTGGCCCAACGCTTAGACACGTTTTGCCAGATCCATGTCGTAGAAGCTGGTGATGGTGAACAATTGCAACCGGGAACGGCTTACATCGCTCCGGGTGGTTGGCACATGACGATACGCAAGGAAGCCAAAGGGAAGTATGTTACTCATTTAGAGAAGACAGAGCTTCGTAACGGTCATCGACCTTCCGTAGACATATTATATGAATCTTTGCTCGACATGAAAGAGTTAGAGAGACATATCGTGTTGTTGACTGGGATGGGAAGTGATGGAGCCAAAGGGATGAAAGCATTGTTTGATCATGGTGTGAAATCAACGTTTGCTGAGAATGAGGAGTCTTGTGTTGTATTTGGAATGCCTCGATCCGCCATTGAATTAAAATGTGTACAACATATTTTACCGGTACAAGAAATTGCACCAAAATTGGTAGACGTAGTGAAGTAACTTGGGTTTTGATTTTACTGAGGGGGTGCAAGGGATGGAAATGAATCAATATTTATCGATGTTTATTGACGAATCGAATGATCATTTACAGTCGTTAAACGACAATATGATGCAACTTGAGAGCAATCCAGAGGACATCAGTATTGTACAAGTCATTTTTCGTTCTGCTCACACACTGAAAGGTATGTCAGCAACAATGGGATTTAATGATCTCGCATCTTTGACACACCAAATGGAGAATGTACTAGATTTGGTGCGGAACAATGAGTTGAAAATGAATGAGTTCATTTTTGACACGCTGTTTAAGAGCTTAGATGCACTAGAGAACATGGTTCAAGATATTACACAAGGCGGGGAAGGTCATGCGGACGTAACCAGCATTGTCGAAGCATTACAATCGATCGTTCGCGGTGATTACGGCCAAGCAGCTGCAGCAAGTGTAGAACCGGCTGCGGCTAGCAATCAGAACACGACGAACGGATTCCGCCTGGATCAGTACCAATATTCCGTACTAGAACAGTCGATTCAGACGGGTCTGACTGTATTTTATCTAGATGTTGTCATTCGTGAGGATTGTGTCTTAAAGGGTGTTCGGGCCTACATGGTATTCGATGCCTTGGAACAGAACGGTGAAGTCGTGAAAACAAACCCGTCTGTTCAAGACATTGAGCAAGAGAAGTTCGACCGCAGCTTCTCGATTTATTATATTTCCAAAATAGACCAAGCGTCGTTACATCAATTAATTTCAAGCATCTCAGAAATTGAGAGCGTACATATTCTACCGGTCGACAACGAGACCTTGATTCACATTAGTCAAGAAGATGATGAAGTGAATGAAGCAACTACTCAAATGCAACAAGCTGTTCAAGAAACAGCGGTTACGGTTGACATACCTATGACACAACCAGCCGCGCCAGCATCAACACCTACACCTGCTAGAACTCCAAGTGCCGGAGGAAATTCTTCTGCACAGGCTGCGTCTCGTACCATTCGTGTAGATATTGATCGGTTAGATGTATTAATGAATTTATTCAGCGAGCTATTAATCGATCGCGTTCGTCTTGAGCAATTAGCGAGTGATTTGAAGAGCCAAGATCTAACCGAAACCGTCGAACATATGGCTCGCGTCAGCGGTGATTTGCAGAATATCGTGTTGAAATTGCGAATGGTGCCTATTGATACGGTATTCAACCGCTTCCCGCGGATGATTCGTGACTTAGCGAAATCACTGGATAAGAAGGTTGATTTCGTGATTACGGGTGCAGATACCGAATTGGATCGTACCGTGATTGAAGAGATAGGCGATCCGCTCGTTCACTTATTGCGCAACGCAGTTGATCATGGATTAGAGTCTATAGCTGATCGCGTATCTGCTGGCAAATCGGATACGGGGATGCTGCAGCTTCGTGCATTCCATAGTGGAAACCATGTTTTCATCGAAATCGAAGATGATGGACAAGGTATTAACCGCGAAAAAGTATTGAAGATAGCGATTAAAAACGGTGTAATCAGCTCGGATGAAGCCAAGTCGATGACCGATGAGCAAGTGTATCAATTGTTATTCGCCGCAGGTTTTAGTACGGCAGATAAGGTATCAGACATTTCCGGCCGTGGCGTTGGGCTGGACGTTGTGAAGTCGAAGATCTTATCTTTGGGCGGGAACGTATCCGTAGATTCCAATTGGGGAAAAGGCTCCAAGTTCTCGGTTCAACTGCCGTTAACGCTCTCCATTATCTCAGCGATGCTTGTGCGTGTCGGGGATGAGAAATATGCGCTTCCGTTATCTTCTATCGTTGAGACAGTCATCATTGAACGCAAGCAAATTCGACATGTGCATGGTACCAAGATGATTGATTACCGTCAGTCGGTTATTCCTATCGTTTCCCTTGCTGAAATCTTTGATTGCCCTACGGCGGATGAAGAGAAGGAATCGACGGAAGTTGTTGTTATTCGCAAAGGCGATCGACTTGCTGCTTTCATGGTAGATGATTTTATCGGGCAGAGTGAGATTGTCCTTAAGTCTTTAGGCAAGTATTTAACGAACATCCATGGAATTTCAGGTGCTACGATTCTGGGAGATGGACAAGTCGCTCTGATTATTGATCCAAATGCACTAGTGAAGTAAATGATAGATAACATTCAAGGAGGGTTTCGTTATGGCAGAAGAAATTAAAGTCATCGTATTTACATTAGGTACTGAGGAATATGGCGTAGAAGTGGATAGCGTGAAGACGATCGAACGCTTAGTCCCGATTACGCGTGTTCCTAAAACATTTGATTTCGTAAAAGGTGTCATTAATTTGCGTGGTGTCGTTGTTCCTGTGATTGATTTGCGTGGACGGTTCGGACTGCCTGAAGCGGCGCATACCGAGCACACGCGCATTATTATTGTCAATGTAGCGGATATGGAAGTCGGATTTATTGTAGATACGGCGAACGATGTTATCGATTTGAATACAGATTTGATTGAATCACCACCGGAAGTTGTTGGCGGGGTTAAGGCAAAATATTTGCGCGGCGTTGCGAAGATCAGCAATGAACGTCTCTTGATTATGTTGAACTTGCCTGAAGTTTTAAATAAAAGTGAGATTATTCAATTAGAGGAAATAGGGGAGTAAGCGGTGGACATTTTTCGAAATTTAGCAGAAATCAATCTTGATGTTCTGAAAGAAGTCGGAAATATTGGGGCGGGTCACGCTGCAACTGCATTATCACGATTGGTGGATAAACCAATTGATATGGGAGTTCCTGCTGTTCGAATGCTAGCCTTTGATGAGATCGCAGATCAAGTCGGGGGCTCTGAACAAGTCGTTATTGCTACATTTCTGCGTGTTGAGGGGGATGCACCGGGGAATTTATTCTTCATTATGAAGCCTCATGCTGCGAAGAGATTACTTCGTTATTTAGCAGGACTTCAGGTTGGATCAGAAGATGAATATTCCGAGATGGAATTATCTGCGTTATCCGAAATCGGGAACATTCTAGCGGGCTCGTATTTATCCTCTTTAGCAGATTTTACAGGTTTGTTCATGACACCAACCGTACCAGCCCTTGCTATCGATATGGCAGGAGCAATACTAAGCTTTGGATTACTACAATTCGGTCAAATGGGCGATGGAGCACTTCTAATTGACACGACGTTTCTGGAAGGAGACGAGGAAGTGGAAGGGCAATTTTTTCTGATTCCAGATCCGCCGTCTTTTGCGAAAATATTTCGTGCACTAGGAGTACCATACGAATGATTGAAGATCTGCAAGTTGTGAAAGTTGGGATGGCGGATCTAAACGTCGTCCAAGGAAGTGGGATTATCCGCACGACAGGATTAGGTTCATGTGTTGGGTTAACATTGTATGATCCGGCAGCCCATATCGTGGGTATGGCTCACGTTATGTTACCGTCCTCTGAAACGGCTCGTGAAGGACAACTGAATTTGATGAAATACGCAGATACAGCGATCCCTATGTTACTAGAGAAAATAGACAGGCTTGGTGGGATACGTAGACGCTTGGTAGCCAAGATGGCAGGTGGAGCGCAGATGTTCGCCTTTAACTCCATGTCAGATACGATGCGGATCGGACCACGTAATGTAGAGAATTGCAAAGAAATGCTGAAGCAGTTCTCCATTCCGCTCCTTGCCGAGGATACAGGTGGGAATTACGGAAGAACGGTTGAGATGAATTGTCAGACTGGAATATTGCACATACGTAGTGTTCAGATTGGTGTGAAGGAAATTTGAAAATGACAGGGAATATTCGCTGGAATTTTGGTTTTGCTATTGTTGGTTTTGTCATTACGTTTTTGTTATCGATACAGCATAATTTGTTGACAACGAGTCTATTGCGAAGCTTGTATGCATTTGTGATATGGTTTGTTATCGCCTATGTCATTCGGTTCATTCTTGCTCAATTGCTTGCAAGCAAGCAGAGTGAAGAACTCTCATCATCTGTGCCAGATGAAGCAGCATTGGGCAAACAACTTGATCTTGTTGTGCCAGATGAGACCGAGGAATTGCACAATTTACTCAAGCCTAAATCAGGGAAGGAAGAGGCAGCGGCCGCATCCGAATTTAAGCCGTTAAACCCGCCTAAGCTGGTTAAAGTTACGGAACAGGATCCCGAACAAATGGCAAAAGCAATTCGTCACCTGACAGAAGATTAAGGAGGGTGAAATGTAATGAGCGAAGCGAAAGTGTCGCATCTGTCCAATTATGATTTATGGGAGAGTTGGAAAGACGGCGGTCAGATCGAAGCGAAGAAACAATTAATCGAACAGTATTTGCCGATCGTTGATTATGTCTCCAATCGTCTAGCGATTGGATTACCCAAAAATGTGAGCAAAGATGATTTAGCGAGTAATGGCGTCATGGGTCTAATCGATGCCATTGAGAAATTCGACTATAAAAGAGGTTTGCAATTCGAAACCTATGCTTCATGGAGGGTCCGCGGAGCTATATTAGATGGATTGCGACAAGGCGATTGGGTACCTCGTTCCGTTCGTGAAAAATCGAAAAAGATCGAAGAAGCTTATCAACAGCTCGAGCAACGATATTTGAGGAACGTAACGGATGCTGAAATGAGTCAGTATCTAGAAATTAGCGAAAAAGAATTTCACCAGATGTTACAGGATGTTGCGGTGACGAGTGTCTGTTCGTTGGAAGATCCGATCCGGGATGAGGAGTCTGAGACTAGACTTTCGTTACTTATCGATGAAAAGGCCAAAAATCCAGACTATAAAGTGAATGAATTTTTCTTGAAAGAGTCCTTAGTCAAGGGCATAGAGAAGCTAACGGAGAAGGAAAGAACGGTCGTATCACTCTTTTACTACGAAGATCTTTCTCTTAGTGAAATTGCAGAAGTGATGTCGCTATCACCGTCGCGAATTTCACAGCTGCACTCGAAAGCTATCTTAAGATTGCGCGGTTCGCTAGAAAAGTATAAAAGTCAATTACTATATAACTAGCTGTTGAATGTGGGGAGGGTGAAATGTTTATGTCAAAAGCAGTCTCTTTGAACGAATGCATGGACATCTCTTTGTCTGATAGCAGGTTAGAAGCGTATTTGCATTTTCATGAAGGCTTCAATGATATTCAATTTACTTCAGAACAGCTAGAATCATTTCTAAAAGAGCATCGTGTGGTCTTTGGTGTATTTACGAAGACCGTTCAGCAAATCTCGCTCAATCCAAAGGCATTTATGAAGAGTGAAACGTTAATCGCACAAGGAACAGAACCTGTGAATGGTAAGGATGGTTATATTCAATACTCGATGAAGCTGATTGATCAAAACAAAAAGCCGATGGAGTTAGAAGACGGTTCGGTAAACTATAAAGAGGTTATTCAGTTGAATAACGTGCTGAAAGGGCAGCTTATCGCAGAAAGAGCATTACCAACGGACGGTACACCAGGCAAGACGGTAACGGGCGAGGAAATTGCACCGAAGAAAGGGAAAGAAGTCCGTTTCAAGATGGGGAAGAATGTCGTTGTTGACCCCGGGAATAAAGCTATGTATGCGGCCATCGACGGACTGATTGCCACAACGGATAAGGATAAAATTAATGTATTTCCAGTCTATGAAGTGAATGGGGATGTGGATTATAATATTGGCAATATCGATTTCATAGGGACCGTAGTTATTCGTGGTAACGTCCTTAATGGCTTTCGTGTAAAAGCTGCAGGTGATATACGTGTCATTGGCGGCGTAGAGGGCGCAGAATTGGATGCGGACGGTTCTATTGAAATTACAGGTGGGATTATTGCAGCGAACAAAGGTTATGTGCGTGCCAAAATCAATGTAAAAAGCTCGTTTATTCAAGATGGCAACGTCATGGCTGGCGGAGATGTGCTGGTCACGCAGAGTATTATGCATTCCTTGATTCGGGCTGGAAAAAACGTCATTTGCGGCGGAACGAAAGGACTCATCGTTGGCGGGACGATACAAGCCGGGGAACGAGTCGTTGCGCGCACCATCGGCAATACCATGTCGACGGCTACGACGATAGAAGTCGGTGTTGTGCCAGAGATGCGGAATGAATTGCAAGAGTTAAGAAGTCATTTGCGTGTCAGTATGGAGAACTTGGATAAGACGGAGAAAGCACTCACGTTATTAGACCAGTTAGCGTCTACCGGACAGTTGCCTCCTGAACGTCTTGCTATGCGCGTGAAGTTAAATTCGACGAAAAAACAAACCGTTCAAGAGCAATCTGATATGCGGGAACGTATCCTTGAAATTGAAAAAACGTTAGAGGATACAACGGTCGCAAGAATCGACGCCGTGAAGACGATTTATGGCGGTGCCAAAATTGTGATCGGTCGATATACACGATTCATTAAGGACCCTGCTGGTCGTGTTACATTCCGTCTCAGTGACGGAGAAGTTACGATGATACCTTATGTCTAAGTTAGATGTTATGGATCGGTGATGTCTATTGAATGATGATACTGAAGCGAGGTGACGAAGATGGGACTTCGGCCGATAGAAATGCAAATGTCGATTCCTCGAACACAAGACGCGAGCTCTGTACAACATCAAGCACAACAGAAACCGTTATTGGACCAGACGCAGCTTGCGGGTCAAGCGTCGAAGACGATTGAAGAGCTTCGGACGAAGAACACGCAAGTGGATGAGACGGTTCAATTACCTATACATAATCATCAAAAAGGAAAGCAGCAGTCGTCTGATCGAAGACATCAACATAAAAGTAAGGAGGGGAGCTCAGAAGAATCTGAGGTCCCTATTCATCCTTACAAAGGTCATCGTATCGATTTGACCTTATAATATACTGAAAGTCAAGGTGATAGGTTTGGATCAGCCCCTGTGGTACATTGTTATCCTGGGCGTGGCTGCAATTGTGTTTGCATGGATCATGCCAAAACAACAAAAGCAAAATGCCATTCATCAAGGAGAGATTGTCAAGGAAGTTGAAGATACACTCGAACATTTCATGGATGAAATTGAAAGTGATAATAAAGAGCTTGTTGAACTCGTTGGCCAGATGAAACAAGATTTTATGGTTCAGCAAAATGTTCTCCTGCACCGGGTCGATCAACTAGAGCAACGATGCCAACAATTTGAATTCAAGCAGCAGCAATTGGAGTTCGATTTGGCTCGGTATCAAACGCTCTATTCCGGTCCTACCCATCCCGTACAAGCTGAGATGCCAGTGGAGCTAGCTGATGCAACTGCTGAGCAGGATGAACCGATCCTAGAAGAAGAAATTGTGGAGGATACATCGATTAAAGCGCGTTATGTAGATGTATTTGCCCTGTACGAAGATGGGAAATCAGTGGATATGATATCGAAGAAAACCGGAATCCCGCGTGGAGAAGTACAACTCATTCTTCAGTTATCGAAACAGGAGGCCCATCGTGTTTAAGAATCGTAATTTTCTATTGGGACTCGGGATTGGTCTTATTTCAGGCGGTATCCTTCTTCAGCTCATGTTGATTGGAACTTCAGGGCAAGCCGCCTCAAATATATCAAATGATCTTGATTCCCTAACAGATGCGCAACTAGAATCGTATGCAGCGAAGTTAGACATGCAGGTCTATCCGAAAGAAACAAAGCTGTATACCGAGCAGGAGCTGCAAGAGAAGTTAGTGCAGCAAGAAACCAAGCTCAAGGCTTCTCAGAAGCCTGTTGAACAGCCGGCAGCTGCGAAGAACGCTGAATCGAAGTCTGATTCTTCACCAGCCAAAGAAGAGTCCGATTCCAAAGTATCCAAGGAATCTAATGATACAAAAGATACAAAAGAGACTTCGCTGCGCATTACTTCAGGGGTGACGCTGACCCAAGTAAGCAAAGAGCTAAAACGCTTAGGACTTATTTCATCGGTAACCGATTTTGTGTCCTATGGCAAAAAGAAGAACATTACCGCAAACTTGCAGACGGGTACTTACGTGTTCGTTGGAACGCCGACTTACGCCGAAATTGCAGCTAGAATAACGGAAAAGAGCAAATAACTACAGAATCGCCAAAATCTGCAGTTTACTAGTTGCATCCGTAATTCACATATGTTATATTAATTGACGGTGTTAAAAACACACGCTGATTAATTTTGATGAGGGTGCTTCATTTGAAGTCTTGTCGAAAGATGATATTGGCGGCGGAAAAAATAAAACCAAACTAGGAGGTGTGTGAAGATGGCAGTAATCTCCATGAAACAGCTATTAGAAGCTGGGGTACACTTTGGTCACCAGACTCGTCGTTGGAACCCTAAAATGGATCGTTATATCTTCACTGAAAGAAACGGAATCTACATCATCGATTTGCAAAAAACGGTGAAAAAAGTTGAGGAAGCTTACAACTTTGTTAAGTCAATCGCTGAAGAAGGCGGTACTATTCTTTTCGTAGGTACTAAAAAACAAGCTCAAGATTCTGTTAAAGAAGAAGCTGAGCGTTGTGGTAACTACTTTATCAACCAACGTTGGTTGGGTGGTACTTTGACTAACTTCCAAACTATTCAAAAACGTATTGATCGTTTGAAAACATTGGAAAAATGGGAAGAGGACGGCACTTTCGAAGTTCTTCCGAAGAAAGAAGTTATCTTGCTTCGCAAAGAGAAAGATCGTCTTGAGAAATTCCTAGGCGGAATCAAGAACATGAAAGGTTTGCCAAGCGCATTGTTCGTTATCGATCCTCGCAAAGAGCGTATTGCAGTAGCAGAAGCTCGTAAATTGGGTATCCCAATCGTAGGTATCGTTGATACGAACTGTGATCCAGATGAGATCGACTATGTCATCCCTGGTAACGATGATGCTATCCGTGCAGTTAAATTGTTAACTGCGAAAATGGCTGATGCAATGATCGAAGCAAACCAAGGCGAAGATACAACAGTTTAATTATAAACTAATTAAATGAAGAAGGGTGGTTGGTAGGTGTGAAACCTCTCACCGCCCTTTTTTTGAGAGAAACAATAAATACTCGTCATACATATGGCGAATTTAACTTTGGAGGGAATATACAATGGCAGTTACGGCTAGCATGGTAAAAGAACTTCGTGAAAAAACAGGCGCTGGTATGTTGGATTGTAAAAAAGCGCTTGACGAATCAAACGGAGACGTAAACAAAGCAATTGAAATTTTGCGTGAAAAAGGTTTGGCTGCTGCAGCTAACAAATCTGGTCGTATTGCAACTGAAGGCGTATGTGAAGCTTATATCCATGCGGGCGGACGTATCGGCGTTCTCGTTGAAATCAACTGCGAAACAGATTTCGTTGGTAAAACAGATCAATTTAAAGAACTTGCTCGCGATATCGCAATGCACATTGCTGCTATGAGCCCTCGTTATGTTCGTCGTGAAGAAGTTCCTACAGAGGATCTTGAGAAAGAAAAGGAAATTCTTCGTGCTCAAGCGTTAAACGAAGGCAAACCTGAGAAAATCGTTGATAAAATGGTTGAAGGCCGCATCAATAAATACTACGAAGAGTTCTGCTTGCTGGAACAATCTTTCGTTAAAGATCCAGACAAAACAATCGAAACATTGTTGAAAGAAAAAATCAGCACGATTGGTGAAAATATTTCCGTTCGTCGTTTCGTTCGTTATGAACTAGGTGAAGGTATGGAGAAAAAAGTGGATAACTTCGTTGAAGAAGTTATGGCACAAGCGAAACTGTAAGCTTCTAGCTTAATTATTCGTACAACAATTGCATCAACAAGTAAAAAGTTGGGACACTCTGTGTTCCTTCTTTTTTAACCACATAAGAATGGATAAGGTTTCGCTGTGCGAAAAGTAGCTTTCTTATGGTATGAAAACCACCTATATTAACTAGTCGTCTAATATTACGTAATGGCATCATTTCAGGTTTTTGTACTACAGAGAAAAAAAGACGGTTATAGGGATGGATTTTAGCATCCGAAAGTGGAGGGTAAATCATTGGAACAACCAGTATATAAACGTGTCGTCTTAAAAGTTAGCGGTGAATCACTATCTGGTCAAGGTGGATTCGGTATTGAATCTGAAGTTATTAACTCGATCGCTGAACAAGTGAAAGAAGTCGTAGAACTAGGCGTAGAAGTTGCGATAGTATGTGGAGGAGGCAACATCTGGCGTGGTATCGCAGGCAGTGAAAAAGGTATTGACCGTGCTACAGCGGACTATATGGGGATGCTTGCGACGGTCATGAACTCTCTTGCTTTGCAAGATGCACTAGAGCAAATTGACGTACCAACTCGTGTTCAGACCTCCATTGCGATGCAACAAATTGCGGAGCCTTATATTCGCAGACGGGCTATTCGCCACTTGGAAAAAGGGCGCGTTGTCATTTTTGCAGCAGGTACGGGCAATCCGTTCTTCTCTACGGATACGACAGCAGCGCTGCGTGCAGCTGAAATTGAAGCGGAAGTCATTTTGATGGCGAAGAACAAAGTGGATGGCGTATACACTGCAGATCCATTTAAGGATGAAACTGCAGAGAAGTTCGAGCAATTAACTTATCTAGAAGTATTGAACCGTAACCTTGGAGTTATGGACTCCACAGCTTCCTCGTTATGTATGGATAACAACATCCCGCTCGTTGTATTTGCAATTACGGAGAAGGGTAACATCAAACGAGTCGTGCTTGGTGAGAAGATCGGAACGATTGTAAAAGGGAGTGTAGACTAATGCCACAAGCAATCAAAAAAAATGCTGAAGAACGTATGGGAAAAGCGATTGACGCTCTGAAACGCGACTTGGCTACATTACGTGCAGGACGTGCATCGTCATCTCTGCTTGATCGGATTCAAGTTGAATATTATGGTGCACCAACACCAGTGAACCAATTGGCGAATATCAACACACCGGATTCTCGGACGTTGATGATCCAACCATGGGACAAAACATCTTTGGGAGCTATCGAGAAAGCGATTTTGAAATCGGATCTTGGATTGAATCCAGCAAATGATGGTACACAAATTCGTCTTTCGATCCCACTGCTTACAGAAGAACGCCGTCTGGAGCTTGTCAAATCGACAAAGAAATTTGGCGAAGATGCAAAAGTTGCGATTCGTAATATCCGTCGGGATGCGAATGATGATATTAAGAAATTGGAGAAAGCGGACATTTCGGAAGATGAGTCACGCCGTCACCAAGACGATATTCAAAAAGCAACGGATAAGTATATTGCCGAAGTTGATAAAGTACTAGCTTCTAAAGAAAAAGAAATCATGGAAGTGTAATACATCTGCTGCCCCTCCGAACGGTGGGGTTTATTGTCTTTTTTTGCCACGTGGTCGTTCAACTTCGAAAGATCTCGATGGTGTTTTTCTCATCACCAGGGTTGGAGGAAACGGAATGATTAAGCGATTCCAGAAATGGTTGGATAAGGATACAAAAAACCAGCCATTAAGTTTAGCACGGGAAAATATTCCTGAGCACGTTGCAATTATTATGGACGGAAATGGCCGTTGGGCCAAAAACCACGGATTACCTCGAATTGCGGGGCATCATAATGGGATGAAAGCCGTGAAGAAAGTGACAATTGCTGCGAATGATCTCGGAGTCAAATATTTAACCATGTATGCTTTTTCAACAGAAAATTGGAAGCGCCCGAAAGATGAAGTGGAATTTCTGATGAAGCTTCCCGAGGAATTTCTGTCGATTGAACTTGCTGAATTGATCGAGAAAAATGTGCAAGTCCGCATGATGGGGCATAAAGAAGACCTTCCTAGACATACGTTGAAAGCGATTGAAGAAGCAGAACGTCAAACGAAGAATAATACCGGTCTAGTCTTGAATTTTGCATTGAATTACGGCAGTCGAAGAGAAATCGTCGAAAGTGTTCGAGAAATCGGTCAGCGAATTGAGCGTGGAGAAATTCGGGCAGATCAAATTACGGAAGCTGACATCGAACGGCATTTACTTACAAATAACTTGCCCGATCCCGATCTTCTCATACGTACAAGCGGGGAATTGCGGTTAAGTAACTTTATGTTATGGCAGTTAGCTTACAGCGAATTTTGGTTCTCAGATGTATATTGGCCTGCGTTTACGGAAGAGCACTTGTATGAGGCAATTGCTGAATACCAGCGGAGAACTCGCAGATATGGCGGTTTAGTATAACTTCGTAGGGGTGGATATCATTGAAACAACGCATCATTACCGGAATTATAGCGGGTATTGCTTTCTTAGCCTGTACTGTGTTTGGCGGACCTTGGTATCAAGGACTGTTGATCGTATTAGCATTAATTGGATATTATGAATTTGTTCGCATGAATCAGTTCAAATGGTGGAGTTTGACTTCACTTCTTGGGTTCGCAGGCGTTATTTATTTTGTATTCCCGTGGAAAGGCTTTGAGATCCGGTTTGAGCCCTACTTCATTTGGCTGCTTATGTTTTTGTTCTTAACCATTACGGTTTTCTCTAAGAATCGAATTGATATCGATCGGATCGCAGTCATGTTCTTAGGTGCCGTCTACATAGGTATTGGGTTCCAAGCCATGATTGATGCAAGATACACAGCAGACGATCAAGGATTATTTTGGACATTCCTTCTATTTGGATGTATTTGGGCATCTGATTCAGGTGCTTATTTCGCGGGACGAGCTTTGGGTAAACATAAATTATGGCCTTCTATTAGTCCCAATAAGACGATCGAAGGCGCTTTGGGCGGTGTCGCCATCGCTATCGCTGTGGCACTCGTATTTGCATGGTATGCTCCAGAATTGCTATCATTCAGTAAAGCGATCGGAATCGGTCTTGCCGCTTCTGTCGTAGGTCAATTAGGAGACCTGATTCAATCTGCTTATAAACGGGTTCGAGGAATTAAAGATACCGGATCCTTGCTGCCGGGTCATGGAGGCGTATTGGATCGCTGTGACAGTTGGTTGATTGTATTCCCATTTGTGCAATTGCTTGCGTTGTTGCCGTATTCGTAAGGGAGAGATTGCAATGAAGAAAATCGCTGTATTAGGGTCAACGGGATCTGTAGGGACACAGACATTGGATGTGATATCCCATGCACCTGAACAATTTAGAGTGGAAGCTATGGCAGCAGGTAACAATGCTGCTTTATTTATAGAGCAAATCCATCAGTTTCAACCCAGAAAAGTCTCTATTGCAACGAAAGAACTAGCGGATCACATTAAAGGTCAAATTCCAGCTGGGATTGAAGTGTATTATGGAGACGAAGGCTTAGTTGAAATTGCATCACAGACGGATGCGGATTTCGTGGTCACTGCTTTAGTGGGTAGTAAAGGCTTGGACTCAACATTGGCTGCGATCGAGGCAGGAAAGGATATTGGTCTAGCTAATAAAGAGACCCTCGTAACTGCGGGGCATATTGTAACATCTATGGTGAAGAAGCATGGTGTCACGATGTTGCCGATTGACAGTGAACATTCCGCTATCTTCCAATGTCTGAATGGAGAATCCAAAGAGAATATTCAAAGGATAACAATTACCGCTTCCGGCGGATCTTTCCGTGACCGTACTCGTGCGGAGTTGGAAGGCGTAACGGTAGAAGAAGCGCTTCGACATCCGAATTGGTCTATGGGAGCTAAAATTACGATTGACTCGGCAACCATGGTGAATAAGGGTCTGGAAGTGATAGAGGCCCATTGGCTATTTGATTTGCCGTATGAGCAAATTGATACCTTGATCCACCCCGAGAGCATTATCCATTCATACGTGGAGTTTAAGGACACGAGTATCATTGCCCAACTCGGTAATCCTGACATGCGCGTCCCTATTCAATATGCGCTCACGTATCCCAACCGCGTGGCTTCACCATCAGAGCGGTTGAATTTGGCAAAGTTAGGTCAGCTTCATTTCCGTGAAATGGACTATGATCGCTATCCTTGTTTAAGAATGGCATTTGATTGTGGTAAAATAGGTGGGACAGCTCCTACGGTGTATAATGCAGCGAATGAGGTAGCCGTTGCACGTTTCTTGCAAGGTGAGATTACATTTCTTCAAATCGAGGATATTATCGCCTCGGCCTTAGACCGGCATGAAGTCATTTCACTGCCATCACTGGAGCAAATTCAGGAGACGGATTCCCTTACACGTAGAATAGCTTCTGAAATTCGATTTCGATAACCATTTTAGGTTATGATAGAAGCATAGAAAAAATTTGTGTCAATGCATTCTCTTGAACATGGACAGAGAATAATGTAATTTATATGGACATAGATGAAGGGAGGATGCTGTCAGTTGGAAATGATTCAAGTTGTGTTTTTAACCGTGCTTGTCTTTTTTGTCCTTGTAACGATTCACGAATGGGGGCATTTCTATTTTGCGAAGCGAGCCGGGATCTTAGTTCGTGAATTTGCGATCGGCTTTGGTCCGAAAGTATTTTCTTTCAAGAAAAATGAAACTCGTTATACCCTTCGACTGCTTCCTCTAGGCGGATTTGTTCGAATGGCTGGTGAGGATCCTGAATTAGTACAGATTCAACCCGGTCAGACAATCGCAGTTCGTATGTCACAGGATCAGGTTACAAATCTTTATTTGGATCAATTGGACCAGAGAAAGAATGTTGTTCGCGGTGTTGTTGAAGAGATTGATATCGAAGAGCACCTGTTCGTAACTTTGGACGTTGATGGTGAGATTCAGACGTTAGCGATTCACCCGCAAGCGATGATGGTGACCAAAGGACAAGAGACACAGATTGCTCCATACAATCGTCAGTTCGGCAGCAAAACAGTCGCTCAACGCGCTATGGCTATTTTTGCAGGTCCTCTGATGAACTTCTTCCTTGCCTTCGTCTTATTCGCTGCCTATATCATGATGGTAGGCGTACCTGAAGAGCATCCGACACATTTACAAATTGCACAAATTACAGAAGGTAAGCCGGCAGATCGCGCAGGATTGAAGCCAGGCGATGTTATTGATACGATCAACGGTACAGATATCGGGACGGATTCCGAGCGCATGATTGAGATGATCGGGAAATCCACGAATAAACCGATGAACTGGACGATCACTCGCGATGGACAATCGATGAAAATTGTAGTTACTCCGGAGCTAATTGAAGGACAAGAAGGCGGAAAAGTAGGGATTGTACCGGTGACACCGATGCGGCCGGCCTCTTTTGTTGACACCATTAAGTATTCAGGTATCGCGATGAAAAATACGACGGTACGTATATTTGACGGATTCCGCATGTTGATCTTTGGCCAATTCAAATTAGACGATCTTGGCGGTCCTGTTCGTACATTCGAGGTGACAGGTCAAATTGCCAAGCAAGGTATCGAACAATTGACATCTTGGGCTGCAATCCTGAGTTTGTATCTGGGTATCTTCAACTTGCTGCCGATTCCAGCATTGGATGGAAGCAGATTGGTATTCCTGGGGATTGAAGCGATCAGAGGTCGCAAAGTCGATCCGAATCGAGAGAGCATGGTGCACATTATTGGGTTTGCCATGTTAATGCTACTCATGCTCGCGGTCACGTATAACGATATTTTACGATTGGTAAAAGGATAATCGATGATTTTGTCGAAATAAATCATTCAAAAGATAACTAGCTATAGCATTTCATGGGAGGCACTTGGATTCGTATGTCTAAAGAGAAGCAGTTCGTAACAGAAATTACACCCCAGCAAGAAGATTTTTCACGCTGGTACATCGATGTGATTAAGAAAGCTGACCTAATGGATTATTCGCCAGTACGCGGATGTATCGTTTTCAAGCCAGACGGCTTTGAAATTTGGGAGCACATGCAAGAAGAATTAAACCGCCGTTTCAAAGAAACGGGTCACCGGAATGCGTACTTCCCGATGTTTATTCCGGAGAGTTTCTTCCAGAAGGAAAAGGAACACGTGGAAGGCTTTAACCCTGAATTACCTTGGGTTACGGAAGCAGGCGGAGAGAAGTTAGAAGAGCGTTTAGCGATTCGCCCGACTTCTGAGACGATGATTGGACATATGTATTCGAAATGGATTCAATCCTACCGTGACTTGCCGGTACTCATTAACCAATGGGCGAACGTAGTTCGTTGGGAGAAACGTACATTGCCATTCTTGCGTACAAGTGAGTTCTTGTGGCAAGAAGGTCATACAGCGCATGAAACAGAGGAAGAAGCACGTCAAGAGACGATGCAAATGCTAGAAATTTACCGTGAATTCGTAGAGAATTTTTTAGCGATTCCTGTTATAATGGGTGCTAAGACACCTTCGGAGCGTTTCGCCGGAGCTGTCGACACGTTCTCAATCGAAGCGATGATGAAGGATGGACGTGCCGTACAAGCAGGGACTTCCCATTATCTTGGAACCAAATTCGCAGTAGCCTTCGATATCAAATATTTGAGTCGTGAAAATAATTTGGAATATGTACACACCACTTCTTGGGGTGTAAGTACGAGACTTATCGGATCGATGATTATGGTACATGGCGATGATCGCGGATTGGTATTACCGCCGAAGGTAGCGCCGACACAAGTCATCATGATTCCGATTGGACCGCCAAAGACGCGTGAACAAGTGATTGGACGTACCGATGAATTATACAAAGAATTGAAACAAGCGGGTATCCGTGTTCGCGTTGACGATCGTGCGGATGTAAGTCCAGGTTGGAAATTCAACGAATATGAAATGCGCGGTGTTCCATTACGCCTTGAACTGGGACCTCGTGATATGGAGAACGGTGTTGCCGTCCTTGTATCTCGTATCTCTGGGGAGAAACGCGTTGTTCAGCAAGCTAACTTGGTTGCTGAAGTGGAGAAAATGCTACAAGAAATTCATGATGATATGTTCGCACGTGCGAAGCAGTTCCGTGAAGAGAACTTCTCGTTCGTGGATACTTTAGATGAATTGAAGGCTTCGATGGAAGAGAAGCGCGGATTCTACCTTGCAGGCTGGTGTGGATCAGCTGCTTGCGAACAGCAAGTCAAGGAAGAGACAGGGGCAACTAGCCGTAACATTCCATTCGAACCGCAAGTGAAGAAGGATACGTGTCTATGCTGTGGGGAGAAGGCAGAACACACCGTTGTATTTGCTAGAGCGTACTAATTGAACTAACATTTGAAAAGCTTCTCACGAAGAAACTCGATGATTCATCGATACCTCTTTTGCGGAAGCTTTTCGATTTTTTTAAGTTCTTAGGGGGAACAAAATGAGTAATTTGACGGAGAAAAGAAACCGGTTCGATGTGCTGTTGAAGCAGGCAGAAATTCCGAACAGCATGGTGGATGCTTATTTTACCGATGGTTATATTGATCGTGTGGAGACAAGCCGTACTAACCGAGAATGGACGATATTTATCCACCGGGATACGCTCTTGCCGTCACCTGCTTACCGAACTTTTGGTGTTCAAGTACGAGAGCGTATGTCGCATATTGCGAAGATCAAACTCGTTTTTGACTACGCGTCATCTGTGACCGTTGCAGAAATCGTAGAAGAATATTGGGGGTTATTCATCGAATGGGTTCAGCGTGAAATTACATCCGTGAACGGTTGGATGAGTAAGGCGCAAATTGAGGTTGAAGATTCATTAATCATTGTGACGATGAGTGATGCCATGACACTTGAACTCGCGCGGAAACGTCAAATTGATGAAGCCATTCAACGATTCTACGAGACCTATTTTTTGAAGACAGTTCGCGTCAAGCTGCAAGCTGGAGAATTTAATGAGGTAGCTTATGAAGAGTTCCAGCAGAAGCTCGTTGTGGACCAACGTGAAGTCATTCAGCAGATGGTGAATAATATCGAGCAAGAAGATGAAGTTGAGGAGGATAACGGCGAAGCCGTGAAACTCCAGGTCGGTTATGAGATCAAAGAGCAAGCCGTGCCTATTCAACAGATTCAAGACGAAGAGAAGAAGATTACGATTCAAGGGGCCATTTTTGGCCTTGATGTGAAGGAACTCCGTAATGGGAATACATTATATACGTATTATTTAACGGACTTTACAGACTCCTTGCAGATGAAAATGTTCGCGAAGACCAAAGAAGATGTTAAAATCATGAATTTGCTAGCGAACGGGAAATGGGTTAGAGCGCGCGGTAAAGTAGAATATGATCGCTTCATGCAGATTCCAGAACTCGTCATGATCCCTTCGGATCTTGTAGAAGTGAAATCACCGCCGGATCGGATGGATCATGCTAAAGAAAAACGTGTGGAATTCCATCTGCATACCACGATGAGTACCATGGACGCCGTGAATTCGGTGGATGAATATATTAAATTAGCAGCCAAATGGGGACATAAGGCGATTGCGGTTACAGACCATGGCAATGTGCAATGTTATCCGGAAGCAGCCAAAGCAGCGAAGAAACATGGCATTCAAATGATATATGGCCTGGAAGCCAATGTGGTGAACGATGGTGTAGATATCGTGATGCAGCCGCAACCGATTGAGCTGAAGACGGCAACCTATGTTGTGTTTGACGTAGAGACCACAGGTCTTTCGGTAACAAGCAATAAAATTATTGAGCTTGCTGGTGTGAAAATGTGTGAAGGCCGCGAAATAGACCGGTTTGCGAAATTCATTAATCCGCATGAGAAAATTCCTTACAACATTACGCAACTTACGAATATTACGGATGAAATGGTTCAGGACGCACCTGAGTTAGAACCCGTCATTCGTGAATTTATAGAGTTTGTAGGAGATTCCATTCTCGTCGCGCATAACGCGAGATTTGATATGGGGTTCATGCAAAAGGCGCTGAAGAAACTCGACATGCCTGTCATTACTAATCCTGTTCTTGATACCTTGGAACTTGCGAGATTGATTCATCCTAAATTGAAAAATCACCGTCTAAATACGTTAGCGGCTAAATATAAAGTTTCATTAGAGAATCATCACCGAGCGATTGACGACTCCATTGCCCTTGGCGGAATTCTCTACGGATTACTTCAGGATGCAGCAGAGCAGAAGAACATGACCATGTTGGATCGTCTGAACGATTATGTGGGCAATGATTTATCCAATGTGCGCCCATTCCACTGCGGTATCTATGCATTAAATGATGTGGGCAAAAAAAATCTATTTAAACTCATTTCAATTTCGCATACGGACTATTTCAAACGTGTAGCTTGTATCCCACGCAGTAAATTAACCGAACATCGGGAGGGACTACTCGTCATCTCTGGTTGTGAGAAGGGCGAATTGTTTGAGACGGTTTTGAACAAAACGCTTGAAGAAGCCGAGGAAATCGCTCAATTTTATGATGTATTAGAAATTCAGCCTTTGACGATGTATATGCATCTCATAGAAAAAGGACTTGTAGGGAGTCCGGGTCATATTGAACAAGCCATTCAGACAATCTGCCGTTTAGGTCAAAAGCTGGATAAACCCGTCATTGCAACGGGCAACGTCCATTACCTGAATCCTAGAGATAAACTCTATCGCGATATTACGATTCACGGCATTACCGGATTTAGTCCGTTAAAAGATATTCGTAAACCGGATGCTCATTTACGGACAACAGATGAGATGCTTGAGGAATTTTTATTTTTGGGCAAAGAAAAGGCCTATGAGGTTGTCGTTACGAATACGATGGCATTGGCTGATCGATTTGAAGAGATCAAGATGTTCCCGGATAATCTATTCACCCCGATCATTGAAGGCGCGGATGAGGAAATTCGCGAGACATGCTACAGCACAGCGAAGGCCGTGTATGGTGAAGAATTGCCGGATGTCATTATTAAACGTTTAGAGAAAGAATTGGTCCCTATCATTAAGTTCGGATTTTCGGCCAACTATCTCATTTCCGAAAAACTCGTGAAGAAGTCGAATAAGGACGGGTATTTGGTAGGTTCACGGGGATCCGTAGGCTCGTCCGTTGTAGCGATGTTCCTGGGGATTTCTGAGGTTAACCCTTTGCCTCCGCATTACGTTTGTAAAAATAGCGAGTGCCGATATCACGAATGGTTCTTAGATGGCAGTGTCCCTAGTGGCTTTGATTTACCGAATAAAGTTTGCCCAAATTGCGGTCAACCCATGAAAGGCGATGGGCATGATATTCCGTTTGAGACATTCTTAGGGTTTAAAGGGGATAAGGTTCCCGATATCGATTTGAACTTCTCTGGTGATTATCAACCTATAGCGCATAACTTTACGAAGGAGATGTTCGGAGAGAAAAATGTATTCCGAGCAGGAACCATTGGTACGGTTGCGGAGAAAACGGCGTTCGGTTTTGCCAAGAAATATGAAGAGGATCATCACAAAAAATGGCGTGGAGCAGAGTTGAATCGTCTTGCCAATGGCTGTACAGGGGTTAGACGGAGTACGGGTCAGCATCCAGGCGGTATTGTGGTTGTTCCTGATTATATTGATGTTGAAGATGTTACCCCTGTCCAATTTCCTGCGGATGATGTGAATGCCGAGTGGAAGACGACACACTTTGATTACCATGCCTTCGAGGCGAACTTACTGAAGCTCGATATTCTGGGGCATGATGATCCGACAATGATGAGAATGCTGCAGGATTTAACGGGTGTGGATCCTACCAGTATTCCAATGAACGATCCGAAGGTCATGAGTTTATTCAGCTCTACGGATGCGCTAGGTGTAAGACCTGATCAGATCCGCACACCCGTCGCAACATATGGTATTCCGGAGATGGGTACGAAATTCGTGCGTCAGATGTTAATTGAAGCGAAACCTTCCACATTTGCCGACTTACTTCAGATTTCGGGGTTATCCCATGGAACCGGTGTATGGCTAGGGAATGCACAAGATTTAATCAAGAACGGAACCTGTTCGATCAAGACCGTAATTGGTTGTCGTGACGAGATCATGCTCTTCTTAATTTATAAAGCAGGGATGGATGCCGGGCTTGCCTTCAAAATTACGGAGAACGTTCGTAAAGGTAAAGGTCTGTCCGATGAATGGATTCAAGAGATGAAGAATTGTAAAGTTCCGCAATGGTATATTGATTCTTGCCTGAAAATTCAATACATGTTTCCGAAAGCCCATGCTGCAGCCTATGTTATTTCCGCAGTACGTTGTGCTTACTATAAGATTTATCATCCCATCGCTTTCTATGCTACCTACTTCTCGGTGCGCGGTGCGGATTTTGATCTTGATGTATTGTGCAAAGGATATGATGCGATTCAGAAGATGATCACGGAGATTGAAGCGAAAGGCTTCCAAGCAACGCCGAAAGAAAAAGGAAGCTTATCCATCTTAGAGATGGCGCTAGAAATGACAGCTCGAGGTTTCTCTTTCAAACCGATTGATATCTACCGTTCGGATGCGACGAAATTTATCGTGGACGGCGATTCATTAATTCCGCCGTTCGCTGCGATTCAAGGGATTGGGGAGAATGCGGCCAAGGGAATAGCGGCGGCGAAAGACCAAGGCGAGTTCTTATCCATTGAAGATTTCCAAATGCGTTCCAAAGCAAGTAAGACGATCGTAGAGGTGCTAACGCAAATGGGTTGTTTCCGAGGATTGCCAGAGAGTAATCAATTGTCACTGTTCTAAAGGGATTCAGCGATATAGCTTACATGGCGCTACTTGTCATAAAGAGGTGCGTATGTTATAATTTTTTGGTAATGATGATGATATAACTGTCGCGAAGAAGAGTGGGGAAACCCACTCTTTACCTTTTGGTATATAGCTTTTTAGGTGTGTCATTCCATTTAATGTGCAGAGCAAGGCAATTTGAGGAGGTAACAAGCTTGAGTACACCGAAGATTAAATCGGTCGTGGAGCAAATGGTGCAACCGTACTTAGACGAAAATGGGTTTGAACTTGTAGATGTTGAGTATGTGAAGGAAGGCAGCAACTATTTCTTGCGTTTATTTGTCGATAAAGAAGGCGGCATCGATATTGAGGAATGTGGCTTGATCAGCGAATATTTAAGTCTGCAGCTTGATGATAATGACCCTATTCCAGAAGCCTATTTCTTAGAGGTTTCATCGCCTGGTGCAGAAAGACCTTTGAAAAAGCCTGAGGATGTATACAAGGCAATCGACAAGAACGTCTATGTGACTACATATGAGCAAATTGACGGTACCAAGGAATTTGAAGGCACGCTGCTTTCATTCGATGGTGAGGAAATGGTGATTGAAGCCGTCAATAAAGGAAGAAAGTCGAAAAAGACGATTCCTTATGCGAAGGTTGCAAGCGCAAGATTAAGCATTATGTTCTAACAACAATTATAAGTGATGGGTTGAAAGGGGGAGCTATTCCACAATGAGTATGGAGTTTATTGAAGCATTAAATGAGATTGAACGTGAAAAAGGGATTAGCAAGGATATCCTGTTTGAGGCCATCGAGGCAGCTTTGATTTCAAGTTACAAACGTAACTTTAATACAGCACAGAATGTTCGTGTGGACATGAACCGCCACAATGGTGTCATCAAAGTGTTTGCTCGTAAAACCGTTGTTGACGAGGTTCTTGATCCTCGTATGGAGATTTCGTTATATGCTTCACGCGAAATTAATCCGAATTTCCAATTGAATGATATTGCTGAGATCGAGGTTACTCCTCGTGATTTTGGTCGTATTGCTGCGCAAACAGCGAAGCAAGTCGTAACGCAACGTATTCGCGAAGCGGAACGCGGCTTGATTTACAACGCATATATCGAGAAGGAAGAAGATATCGTAACAGGTATCGTACAACGTCAAGATTTGCGTAATGTGTATATCGACCTTGGTAAAATTGAAGCGGCATTGCCGTTGAACGAATTGATGCCAAACGAGAAGTTCAAACAAGGCGACCGTGTGAAGGCTTATATTACAAAAGTTGAGAACACAACAAAGGGTCCGCAAATTTTGCTCTCAAGAACACATCCGGGCTTATTGAAGCGTCTATTCGAGCTTGAAGTGCCTGAAATTTTTGATGGCGTTGTTGAAATTCGCTCGGTTGCGCGTGAAGCGGGATTCCGTTCGAAGATTGCTGTTCATTCACGTAATGAAGAAGTAGATCCGGTTGGTTCATGTGTAGGACCGAAGGGAATGCGTGTTCAGACGATCGTAAATGAACTTAAGGGCGAGAAAATTGATATCGTCTGCTGGTCTGAGAGTGTAGAAGAGTATGTTGCGAACTCACTCAGCCCATCCAAAGTGTTAGAGGTGCAAGTATTCGAGCAAGAGAAGATGGCGCGCGTCATTGTGCCAGATTATCAGTTGTCCTTAGCCATCGGTATTAAAGGACAGAATGCTAGACTTGCCGCCAAGCTAACAGGCTGGAAAATCGATATCAAGAGCGAGACGCAAGCTGAAGAGGAATACGGACGTCCTAGAACTGGCGAAGCTATGCACCAAGATTCCGTATCGATTGACTAATAGACTACGCGACGGGGGAGGGGATCACCATGAGACCTAGAAAAGTTCCGCTGCGAAAATGTGTTGCTTGTCAACAGATGATGCCGAAGAAAGAACTGATTCGTGTGGTGAAGACACCGCAAGATGAAGTACTCATTGATCTGACTGGAAAAAAGGCAGGGCGTGGCGCCTACTTATGCGGTAAGCTGTCTTGTTTCAAATTAGCTCAAAAGAGCAGAGCGTTGGATCGTGCGCTGAAGCATCAAGTTCAACCTGAAATATATAGTCAGCTGGAGCAGGATTTTATTCGAGTTGAAGATGAGTTCATAGCGAATAAAGAGCGGGCGGATGATGAAGATGAGTAAAATACTATCCCATTTGGGTCTGGCAATGCGTGCCGGCAAGCTTGTTACTGGCGATGAAATCGTGTTGAAAGCCGTTCGTTCGGGTGGTGCCCATCTTGTTATTGTCGCAGGCGACGCTTCAGACAACACCAAGAAGAAATTTCGCGACAAATGTCATACGTACAATGTACCGCTTGCGATCGGGTTAGATCGGGGAACTTTGGGAGAATGTATCGGTAAAGCGGAACGTGTCGTTCTTGCAATAACAGACCCAGGTTTTTTTCGAATGATCAGTAAGGAAATGATGATATTGTCGGAGGTGGAGTATATTGAGTAAACAAGACAACAAAGATAATAAAGATAAATTAAGAGTATATGAATATGCGAAGTCTTTAAATATGAGCAGTAAGGAAATTATTACGATCTTGAAACGTTTGAATATCCCTGTGAATAATCATATGAGCGTTATGGAAAATGATGCTGTCAGTAAAGTTGAAGGATTCTTCAGAGATATTAAAGCGAATGCAGCAGCGAAGCGTTCTGGCTCGGAAAACGCTCCAGCCAGTCCACCGGCGACTCAATCCGCGCCAACGCAACCTGCTGCAAGCACGCAACCAACAAGTTCGAAACAAATAGCTTCCGTATCTGCCAAACCGCAAAATACACAGCCGCAAGGCCAAAAAGATGGAGGGAACACGTTGACACAGTCTAAACCTACACAGCAATCACAACCAAATCGTCAGCGTGATGGGCAATCATCGCAGCCACCGCGTGATTCTCGAAATTCCAATCACAGCCAATCAAGAAATCAAGACCAACGCAATAAACCACAGGGGAATCAAGGAACGAAGCCGCAAGGGAATTCGAATGGCCAACAACGCCAAGGCAAACCGTTCCAATCAAATGGGAATACTACACAAGCTACGAGACCACAAAATCATGGGAATTCAGTGCCAACACAAACTCCCAATAAGTTCAATGGAAACTCTGGCAAACAAGTGGACGAGGGAGAGGAATTCGTGTCAGTAACCAAATCAACAACAGCTGCACCGAAAAAGACGAAACCGACTAATAAGCGTTTCGATGATAACAAAACAAGTAACTTTAAGGGGAACCAAGGCGGTTACAACAACCGTGGCGGTAATCGCAATAACAGAGGTAGAAATCAACAGCCTCAAGTACAACGTGAGAAAATTGATAATACACCGAAGAAAATTATCGTGCGTGGTAATATGACGGTAGGGGAAACTGCCAAATTATTGCACAAAGACGCATCCGAAGTCATTAAGAAATTGATTTTCTTAGGCGTTATGGCGACGATTAACCAAGAATTGGACTTGGAAACGATCCAATTGCTTGCTTCTGAATTTAAAGTCGAAGTCGAAATTAAAATTCCAGTCGAAGAAGACCGTTTTGAAACGGTTGAAGAAAACGATGATGAAGCAGATTTGAAAACACGTCCACCCGTTGTTACAATCATGGGTCACGTTGACCACGGTAAAACAACATTGCTGGATGCCATTCGTTCTACAAATGTAACAAGCGGCGAAGCAGGCGGAATCACGCAGCATATCGGTGCGTATCAAGTAGAAATCAACAGTAAGAAAATTACGTTCTTAGACACACCTGGTCACGAAGCGTTTACAACAATGCGTGCGCGCGGTGCTGAAGTAACGGATATTACCATTATCGTTGTGGCTGCAGATGACGGCGTGATGCCGCAAACTGTTGAAGCCATTAACCATGCAAAAGCAGCAAACTGCCCAATCATCGTTGCGGTCAACAAAATCGATAAACCTGGTGCAAACGCGGATAAAGTGAAGCAAGAATTGACAGAATATGAACTCGTCCCTGAAGAATGGGGCGGCGATACCATCTTCGTTAACCTTTCGGCTAAACATCGCACGAACTTGGAAGAATTGCTTGAAATGATCTTGCTCGTAGCTGAAGTGAATGATTACAAAGCAAACCCTGACAAACGTGCTCGTGGTACGGTTATTGAGGCAGAGCTTGATAAAGGCCGTGGACCGGTTGTTCGTTTGCTCGTTCAACATGGTACATTAAAAGTTGGGGATGCGTTCGTAGCGGGTAATTGCTTCGGTCGCGTACGTGCCATGGTCAATGATAAAGGTCGTCGTCTGAAAGAAGCAGGACCTTCTACACCGGTAGAAATTACGGGCTTAACCGAAGTTCCTTTAGCAGGCGATCCATTTATGGGCTTTGAAGATGAGCGTAAAGCTCGTTCCATCGCAGAGAGACGTGCGATTACGCATCGTCAATCTGAATTGAATGCTAATACACGCGTGACATTGGACGACTTGTTCAAGCACATTAAAGATGGCGAGATCAAAGACCTGAACGTCATCATTAAAGGTGATGTTCAAGGTTCCGTTGAAGCCTTAAAAGGTTCGTTGGCGAAGATCGAAGTCGAAGGCGTTCGTGTTAAAATCATCCACAGTGGTGTTGGTGCACTTACAGAATCGGATATCATCCTTGCTGCGGCATCCAATGCGATTGTGATCGGATTTAACGTTCGTCCAGACAATCAAGCTAAACTTACTGCAGAACAAGAAAAAGTAGACGTTCGTCTTCACCGCGTTATCTATAGCGTGATCGAAGAAATCGAACAAGCGATGAAAGGGATGCTTGATCCTGAATATCGTGAGAACGTCATCGGGCATGCCGAGGTTCGTAATATTTTCAAAATCAATAAAATGGCAATCGCAGGTTGTATGGTTACATCCGGTAAAATTGCTCGTGCTGCTGAAGTACGCGTGATCCGCGAAGGTATTGTAATTTTTGAAGGCAAAATCGATTCCTTGAAACGTTTCAAAGACGATGCCAAAGAAGTGGCGCAAGGCTACGAATGTGGTATCACAATTGAGCGCTTTAATGATATTAAAGAGTTGGATATTATTGAAGCATTCGTCATGGAAGCGGTAGAGCGTAAGTAGAGAGGTGACACACCCATGGCTAAAATACGTGTAGGACGTGTTGGCGAGCAGCTGAAGAAAGAGCTTAGCCAACTGATCCAATCCGAATTAAAAGATCCTCGTATCGGTTTCGTGACCGTTACAGGGGTTGAAGTAACAAATGATTTGTCTCAGGCTACAGTATACTTAAGTGTGCTTGGCGATGATGAACAAAAGTCAAATACGTTAAAAGCGTTGGCGAAAGCTAATGGATTCCTACGTTCTGAATTAGGGAAAAGAATCCGTCTTCGTCACACCCCGGTGCTCATCTTTAAATTCGATTCTTCGATTGAGTATGGGAGTCGGATTGAGAAGATCCTCGGTGAAATTCAAGATGGAGAGTAAAACGATGATGTTGAATTCTAACGATCCGTTGTATGCAGAACAGCTTCAAGCTGCATACAACTTCATCAATCATCATGACGATTTTCTGGTAGTATCACATGTCCAACCGGACGGTGATGCTGCCAGCTCAACCGTCGTCATTGGTTGGTTGCTCAAGCAGTTGAATAAATCGTTCACGATGATTAACGAAGGAGTCATACCAAGTCGTCTGGACTATTTATGGTCTGTTGACCAAATACATAACTACACGGCATCGCCGATTAACCGTACTTTTAGCACGGTTATTTGTGTAGATTGCGCGGATTATTCGCGTGTAGGAAAAGTAAGATCTCTTTTCACAGATGATGTGAAGATTCTGAATATAGATCATCATCCGACCAATGACGGATTCGGTGAAGTCAATGTTATCAAGACAGACGCTGCAGCGACGGCTGAAATCTTATTTGATTTGTTGGACAAGTTCGATATCGCTTGGGATGTGGATGTTGCTACAGCTGTCTATACGGGCATACTCACGGATACAGGCGGGTTTCGGTATTCGAATACGACGCCGCGTGTCATGGCTATCATTTCTACCCTTTTATCCTATGGAGTCAATGGCCATCATTTAGCTGACCATTTGTTAGAGAAAATGACCATGCCGCAAATGCTCTTATTAACAAAAGCATTATCCAGATTATCGTTTGCAGAGAACAACCGTGTAGGTTGGGTATACATTACACCCGAAGATATGGCTGACACGGGCGCACTTAGCGAAGATTTAGAAGGTCTCGTGAATTATCCAAGAAACATTGAGGGCGTTGACGTAGGTATTCTATTTAAGCAAGTTAGTGATTCAGCTGTAAAGGTTAGCCTTCGTTCGAATGAACACGTGAATGTTGCGGAAGTCGCTCAAGCATTTGGCGGCGGCGGGCACGTGCGAGCGGCAGGTTGCAGAATCGAAGGAGTATTACAAGATGTGATGAATCAGGTTGTAGAGCGAGTGAGGCAAACCTTATGATGGAACTTGACGGAATTTTGCCAGTATTGAAGCCTGCGGGTTGGACATCGCATGACGTGGTTGCTAAAGTGAGACGATTAATTCGTATGAAACGAATTGGTCATACGGGCACGTTAGATCCGGCTGTTACAGGTGTATTGCCACTTTGTTTAGGTCGAGCGACAAGACTTGTAGAGTATTTGCAAGAATTGCCGAAAGAATATGAAGCCGTGGTCCGCTTGGGGATCGCGACAGATACCGAAGATTTAACAGGGGAAGTCATTGAGCGGCAAGATCATGTCGATGTGACGAAAGAGCAGGTTGAATCGGTCATCCAATCCTTTGTAGGTACGATTGAACAAGTTCCTCCCATGTATTCAGCGATCAAAGTGGATGGAAAAAGACTTTATGAGCTTGCACGTGAAGGGAAAGTGGTTGAACGCAAATCACGCCAGGTTACGATACATGAGATTGAAATTATTCATATCGAATTGGATGGGCCCGAACCTGAAATCCGGTTTCGCGCATTATGCTCTAAAGGGACTTATATCCGTACCCTATGCGTTGATATCGGCAGAGCATTAGGTGTTCCAGCTACAATGGCTTCTTTAATCCGAACCATGTCCGCGAACTTGACAAGATCTCAATGTCTTACCTTAGAACAAATTGCTGCGTATGCGGAGCAGCAGACATTACAGGAGCATCTCGTTCCGATGGATGCGAGCATATCCCACATACCTGCACATACAATTGCCACGGAAAAGGCTTATCAAGCTGTTCAAGGACAGAAAATTTCCGGCAGTGCTGTGTCGCCTTACGTGGATGAACCCGGTTGTATTCGGTTATACTCGCCAGAAGGCCAATTTTATGGTATCTTCGAGAGAAAGCCGGAAGAAACGTTTATTAGGCCGGTCAAAGTGTTTCTCCCTTAATTGGGACTTGCAATACAGCAAATTCTGAATGAAAAGAATTGCAGGTGTTTAATAACGTGAAAAAAATTACAATAACTTATCCATTAACCCCCGAACAAATTGAACAATTTCGTAAACCGCAAGTCATGGCACTTGGGTATTTTGACGGCGTTCACTTAGGTCATCAGGAAGTGATTAGACGTGCGGTATCATTTGCTCGCGCAAACGGGATGCCTGCGTCCGTCATGACTTTTCATCCGAAGCCGCGTGAAGTGCTTCGCAAAGAGAAGCATGGCAGCTACATTACACCGATCGATACCAAGATGGAAGTCATGGCTGAACTCGGTGTGGAGCAACTTTTTGTTGTTCGTTTTGATGAGACCTTCTCGAAGATTTCTCCGGCTGATTTTGTGCAAGACATCTTATTTGCGATGGATGTTCGACATGCAGTCGTTGGGTTTGATTATGCATTTGGATTTAAAGGTGAGGGTACCCCAGCGCTACTTCAGGAGCTTGGTCAAGATAGAATGTCTGTTGAAGTCGTTGAACCTTGCCGTTTGTCCGATTTGAAAGTGAGCAGCACGCTGATTCGTGCTCATTTGACAGAAGGACGCGTGAAACAAGCCAATGAATTGCTGGGTCGTCCCTACTCGATTAGAGGAAAAGTCATTGCTGGCGAAGGTAGAGGCAATACGATAGGATACCCTACAGCGAATGTCGAACCGATCGATGAGTATTTCATTCCTTGTAACGGTGTTTACGCGGTTCGGATTTGGCTTGGGGACCAGTGTCATGGTGGTGTGATGAACATTGGCGTGAAGCCAACATTCCACAAAGATGGTATGAAACAAACGCTCGAAGCTCATATCTTTGACTTTAGTCAAAATATTTATGGCGATCAGGTTCGTATCGAATTTATGGATTACATCCGTCCAGAACAACGATTTAGCTCCGTTCAGGAATTGGTTGCTCAGATCCATCGAGACGCAGATCAAGCAAGAGCGCTGATTGCTTCGATTTAGACATTTACATTCATAAGTGAAATGTGATATACTGAGTAACGTTGTCGTCTGGTTGGACGACATCATTAACCTTAGCTTGGTTATTCGCTCTCACCATCGATGACGAGGCTAATGGCGATTATATTGAAGGAGGTGAATAGGATGGCATTAACTCAAGAACGTAAAACGCAATTGATTGAGGAACACAGAAAACATGCATCAGATACAGGTAGCCCTGAGGTGCAAGTTGCTGTCCTAACAGAGAACATTAAGAACTTGACAGACCACTTGCGTACGCATAAGAAAGACCACCACTCTCGTCGCGGTCTTTTGAAAATGGTAGGTCAACGTCGTAAACTTCTTGCTTACTTGAAAAACAAGGATGTTAGACGTTACAGTGCTTTGATCGAAAAGCTAGGACTTCGTCGCTAATATACGACAAACTGCAGCCTGGTTGTTCACCGCATGCGCTTCGATGCCGTGTGGTTGCAACCGGGTTGCTTTTTATAAAAGCAGGAAATAATGATACATATGAAGAACATAATGAAGAGAGATGAGGAGGGATTTCATGGAAAAACGAGTTGAAATGCAGCTTGGCGGCAGAACGTTGATCTTAGAAACGGGTGTTCTTGCCAAACAAGCGAATGCAGCGGTTAAAGTTCAATATGGAGATACCGTTGTATTATGTACAGTTACAGCTTCGTCCGAACCGAAAGATTTGGACTTTTTCCCGTTGACGGTCAATTATGAAGAACGTTTGTATGCCGTAGGTAAAATTCCAGGTGGGTTTATTAAGCGTGAAGGTAGACCAAGCGAGAAGGCTATTCTTGCAAGCCGTCTAACCGACCGTCCGATTCGTCCGTTATTCCCGGAAGGCTTCCGTAATGACGTTCAAATCGTCAACCTCGTAATGAGTGTGGATCAAGATTGTTCTCCAGAAATTGCAGCTATGATCGGTACATCAGCTTCTCTTAGCATTTCCGATGTTCCATTTAATGGACCGATCGGTGGTGTTGTTGTAGGACGTATTGATGGACAATTCATCATTAACCCGACTGTGGCACAAGAAGAGAAGAGCGATATCTTCCTAACAGTCGCTGGAACGAAAGATGCCATCATGATGGTTGAAGCGGAAGCGAACGAAGTACCGGAAGATATTATGCTTGAAGCCATCATGTTCGGTCATGATGAAATCAAGAAAATCGTAGCAACCATTGAACAATTCGTGGAACAAGCAGGCAAAGAGAAAATGGCTGTGAAACTTCATGCTGTCAATGAAGCTGTGAATACAGAAGTTCGTGCATTTGCACAAGAACGTCTCGTTGAAGCGGTTAAAATTGCCGAGAAACATGCTCGTCAAGATGCGATCGATGCGATTAGTGCTGAAGCGATTGCACATTTCGAACAACAATATATTGAACAGGACGAGCTTCTCGATGATGTGAAGGAAATTCTTCATGATATCGTGAAAGAAGAGGTTCGCCGTTTAATTACACATGATAAAGTAAGACCGGATGGACGTAAATTGGAAGAAATTCGTCCTATTTCTTGTGACATTAACTTGTTGCCCCGTACACACGGATCTGGGTTGTTCACACGTGGACAGACTCAAGCTTTGAGCATTTGTACATTAGGTGCATTGGGAGACGTTCAAATTCTAGACGGTATTGGTCTAGAGGAAACCAAACGATTCATGCATCATTATAATTTCCCGCCGTTCAGCGTAGGGGAAGCTAGACCGCTTCGTCCTCCAGGTCGTCGTGAAATCGGACATGGTGCACTTGGTGAGCGCGCACTTATGAAGGTTATTCCTTCAGAAGTAGAGTTCCCGTACACGATTCGTTTGGTATCCGAAGTATTGGAATCGAATGGTTCAACATCTCAAGCAAGTATTTGCGCAAGTACACTTGCCATGATGGATGCAGGTGTTCCGATTAAAGCACCGGTAGCAGGTATTGCTATGGGTCTAATTAAAGATGGGGAACATGTATCGATTCTTTCTGATATTCAAGGGATGGAAGATCACTTGGGCGATATGGACTTTAAAGTTGCTGGTACGGCTCAAGGTGTTACTGCTATTCAAATGGATATCAAAATTGATGGAATTGATCGTCAGATTCTATCCGATGCGTTACGTCAAGCGAAAGAAGGCCGTATGCACATTCTATCCAAAATGTTAGAAGTGATCGGACAACCTAAAGAAAGCTTGTCCCCTTATGCACCGAAAATCATGACAATGCATATTAATCCGGACAAAATTCGTGATGTTATTGGTGCAGGCGGTAAAATCATCAATAAGATCATTGAAGAAACGGGCGTAAAAATCGACATCGAGCAGGATGGACGCGTATTTATTGCTTCTGCTAATGCAGAAATGAATGAAAAAGCACGTTCGATCATTGAAGGTATCGTAAGAGAAGTTGTCGTGGGTGAAGTATATCTTGGAACCGTCAAACGTATTGAGAAATTCGGTGCATTCGTTGAGATTTTGCCAGGCAAAGACGGACTCGTGCACATTTCTCAGCTCTCCACAGAGCGCGTGGCGAAGGTTGAAGATGTTGTAGCCATTGGCGATACAATTACAGTGAAGGTGACAGAAATCGATCAACAAGGTCGTGTGAATTTGTCCCGCAAAGCAATTCTTACAGCGGAAACACCTGCACAATCCTAAATCTAAATCCATATAATCTATAGTTTGCACATAGAAGAGACAGAGGCATCTGTTTCTTTTTTTGTCTTTAAAGAAGCATGGACATAATCTCGTCCCGTTTGTCATACATTAGGACAAATTAGGTGGAGGGACGAATGGTCAATGATGCGAAAGAAATTGTTTCTCATTTTTAGCTGCTTCATCAGTTTTCTGCTGATCGCACAATGGACGGGATACCGCGAAAGAATAGCACAAATGCGGAATATGCACTCCACGAGTGAGAATGCATTTGAGTGGTTTAAGGCGGATGAATCCGATCCTTTACTTCAGCGTATTCAATTTGAAGCAGATAAACGAAAGATTCCCGTTATTGAACCCAAAGTGGATCGCGTATGGAAGCTGATTCCGGGCTATAATGGTCTCGAAGTCGATATCGATGCAACATATCAATTAACCAAATCCAAAGGAACGGAACAGATACAGTACGTTTATAAGGAAATTCAACCGCAGCAGCGTATGGATGAACTGATGCCTAACCCGATGTACCGTGGAAATCCGAAGAAACCGATGGTTTCGTTGATGATTAATGTGGCATGGGGAGATGAATTCATTGAACCCATGTTGAATACACTAGATGCCGAGCAAGTGAAAGCGACTTTTTTCTTTGATGGAAAGTGGCTTGCTTCGCATGTGGATATGGCTAAGGAAATTCAACGTCGTGGACATCAGCTCGAGAACCATGCCTACTCGCACAAAGATATGAGTAAACTGAGTGATTATGAGCAAAAGCAAGAGATTGAGAAGACGCAAAAGCTTTTACACGAAAAACTTGGGGTTGAGAACAAATGGTTCGCGCCGCCATCCGGGGATTTTAATAGTAATACCGTCCGTATTGCGCATCAACTGCATTTGAAAACCGTGCTCTGGACCCTAGATACAGTGGATTGGAGAAAACCTTCACCTTCGTCCATTGTTGAGAAAATTAGTGCAAAAGTTGAAGCGGGCCACTTTATTCTCATGCATCCGACTGCATCTTCGAGCGGGGCGCTAAAAGGCATGATCCAAGTCATTAAGCAGCGCGGTTATGTATTAGGCACAGTGGATGAAATGGCATCAAGTTCCAGAGTGTTAAAAGACAAAGTTGAGGCGCAACCTTAAATTTGATAGGATGGTAAGAGTGAGTTCAGGTTAGTGGTTAGTGATGTTAGTTTTGCATTGCGTTATACGAATACTTCTCGCGGCAAGACTTGAAAGGGGATTTTAAGTATGATCAAAACAACGCTAAAAAACGGACTTCGCGTCGTCATGGAGCAAATTCCAACGTTTCGTTCCGTCACATTTGGAATATGGGTAAGAACGGGTTCGAGAAACGAACAGGTAGAGAATAACGGGATATCGCATTTTATTGAGCACATGCTGTTCAAGGGGACGGATCGATATACCGCGAAGGAAATTGCGGAGACGTTTGATGCGATCGGCGGGAATGTGAATGCCTTTACGTCCAAGGAATACACCTGTTATTATGCAAAGGTGTTAGATGAGCATTTACCACTTGCAGTCGATGTATTGGCTGATATGTTCTTTCACTCGCAATTCCAAGCGGATGATTTGGATAAAGAGAAAAATGTGATTTTAGAAGAAATTGCGATGTACGAAGATACACCGGATGATATGGTACATGATTCCGTATCGCAAGCGGCTTACGGGGATCACCCGTTAGCTTATTCCATCTTGGGCTTAGAAGAGCGCTTGAAGGAAATGTCTTCTTCTGATTTGCGTCAATACATGAAGGAACATTATACGATCGAAAATACAGTGATCAGCGTAGCTGGCAACATCAATGATCAGACGATCGAATTACTGGAGAAGCATTTCGGTCAATTCGCGAACCACGGTCAACAGCAGACTTTATCGGTTCCTCAATTTAATGGCCAGATCATTTATAATAACAAGCAAACAGAACAGAATCATATTTGCTTATCCTTACCGGGATGTTCAAGTTCTGATCCGCGTCTGTATGGTATGGTCATTCTGAATAATGCGATCGGTGGAGGCATGAGTTCTCGCTTGTTCCAGGAAATTCGCGAAAAACGTGGGTTAGCGTATTCCGTATACTCTTACCATAGCTCTTATGTAGATAGTGGATTATTTACGGTCTATGCAGGTACGGCACCGAAGCAGACGAAGGAAGTATTGGATCTCACGATGGACGTCATGAATGAGGTTGCGGCCCATGGGTTGACAGAATCGGAGTTCCAAAAAGGGAAAGAGCAATTAAAAGGTAGTCTGATCTTAAGTCTAGAAAGTACATCCAGCCGGATGAACCGACTAGGTAAAAATGAATTGATGCTTGGAAGACACTACACATTAGATGAAATGATTGAACGTATTGAAGCTGTGACTGTCGCAGATATCGAATCATTATTACATCAAATGGTGGCTGTGCCGTTTGCTGTTGCCATGGTGGGCAACTCGGATCAAGCGCTTGGGCAATTAAATCGCCAATTATCATTGTAATATCGTCTTAGGGGGAAATAGAAATTGACTTACGATGTAGAAATTAAACAATTGCCAGGAAATGAAGATATATCTTTACCCGCAAAAATGTCAGAGTTGGCTGCAGGATTTGACCTATACGCTGCAGTCACTGAGCCGCTAGTGATTGAACCAGGACAACGTGTTCTTGTACCTACTGGTTTTGCAATGGCTATGCCTGCGCAATTAGAGGCGCAGATTCGCCCGCGCAGCGGTCTGGCTTACAAACACGGCATTACTTGCTTGAACACGCCAGGAACGATCGATGCAGATTATCGTGGGGAAGTGAAGGTTCTATTAATCAATTTAGGACAGACTCCGTTCACGATTGAACGTAACGAACGGATTGCTCAAATGGTGATTCAAGTGGTTCCTCAGGTGCGACTCGTAACGGTAGACGAATTATCTGAGACCGTCCGCGGCGCTGGTGGTTTTGGTCATACAGGTACGAAATAAAAGAAGTGATGCTGGATTCTCGGTTGGCGAGAATCCAGCATTTTGTTTTTTTAATCAATTTTGAATTTATAATTTCCGGGGCCCTAAGCAAAGTACCTGAATCAGCTTCGAAGCCAAGTCCTCACTTTGTGGGGTTATTTTAAGCACCCTTTCTAGGCGCTGGCATAAGATATTCTATACATCAGCGGTGTCTAAGGAGTGAGAAGCAAAATGCTAACAGGCGTTCAAGTTGTCTTTATTGGCGGAGATGCTAGACAGTTAGAAATCATCCGCCATCTGGCAGAGCTCGACGCTTCCGTCACGATTGTTGGCTTCGACCAACTTCAGAACTCTTTTCATGGCGTTGTCAGATCAGGGTTAAGCGATTCGCTGTTCGAATCAGCAGACGCGCTCATATTGCCTGCGGTTGCAACGGATGATAACGGGACAATCAATGCAATCTTCGGATCCGAAGAATTGAAATTGACAGATAAACATGTGTCGTTACTACCCAAGCGCAGCAGTATCTACACGGGGATGGCTAAGCCTTACCTGCGTAAATTAAGCGAGAAACATCAAGTCCAGTTGGTTGAGCTATTTGACCGGGATGATGTAGCGATCTACAATTCAATTCCAACAGCTGAAGGCGCGTTAATGATGGCAATCCAGAATACGGATATTACCATCCATGGCTCCCACTGCGTCGTGTTAGGACTAGGAAGAACAGGATTTACAATGGCCAGATCTTTGCAAGCTTTGGGTGCAAAAGTCAAGGTAGGTGTTCGACGAAGCGAGCATATGGCAAGGGCGTTTGAACTCGGCTTTGAGCCGTTTTATGTCAAGGATTTGGCGGCTCATGTTGCCAACATTGACTTGCTTTTTAATACAATTCCGACTATGATAGTCACAGCACAAATTATCGCGAATATTCCCAATCGGGCGGTCATTATTGACCTCGCATCGAGTCCTGGAGGCACTGATTTTCGCTTTGCGGAGAGACGTGGCGTCAAGGCATTGCTAGCCCCCGGATTACCAGGTATTGTAGCTCCCAAAACAGCTGGACGAATCATGGCCAACATCTTAAGTCAGTTGATCACGGAACAAGCGCAAGAACGGGGGAATCAAGCATGAATTGGCATGGGAAAACGGTAGGATATGCCTTGAGCGGCTCGCATTGCACATTTGCTGAAGTGATGCCGCAAATTCAAAGGTTCATAGATTTAGGAGCGAAGGTTGTTCCGATCGTATCGAATACGATCATGACGACAGACACTCGGTTTGGAACCTCGGAAAATTGGCAAAAACAGTTGAAAGATATTACGGGGAATGATATCATTTCTACAATTGTGGAGGCTGAGCCGCTAGGACCCTCTAAATTGCTAGATGTGGTTGTCATTGCTCCTTGTACGGGGAATACAACGAGCAAACTAGCCAATGCACAGACTGATAGTGCCGTATTAATGGCGGCCAAAGCCCAAATGCGCAATCAAAAACCGGTTGTGCTTGCCATATCTACGAATGATGGTCTGGGACTGAATGCTGCAAATATTGCTAAGCTTATCAATGCTAAGAACATTTATTTTGTTCCATTCGGGCAAGACAATCCATATCAAAAGCCGAATTCATTGGTTGCGAGAATGGAATTAATCGTAGAGGCATGCGAAGCTGCTATAGAGGGTAAACAGTTGCAGCCTATGGTAATTGAACGCTTTAATTACGTATAAGTTGATGAACGACCTCCATTAGTTAACCATAAGGTTGAAAAACCGTAGTATATAGATTGTCTAAGGGGAGAGCCAGATGTCGAATCAGAAGTTGTTTAACGTTGCTGTAGTTGGAGCAACAGGCGCAGTAGGAGAGCAAATACTCAAATTGCTAGAGAAAAGAGATTTTCCCATTAATCAATTGAAATTGTTATCTTCTGCTCGATCCGCTGGAACGAAGCTTACGTTCAAAGGTCAAGAAGTTATGGTTGAAGAAGCAACTCCAGATAGCTTTATCGGTGTTGAAATCGCACTATTCAGCGCGGGTGGGGATGTTAGTAAAGCACTAGCTCCGATCGCTGCTGAGCAAGGTGTGATTTGTATAGATAACACGAATGCGTTCCGCATGGACCCTGATACTCCACTTGTTGTGCCTGAAGTCAACATTGATGCAATTAATGAACATAAAGGTATTATTGCGAACCCGAATTGTTCAACGATTCAAATGGTAGCTGCTCTAAAACCATTACAAGATCGTTACGGAATCTCTCGTGTTATCGTGTCTACTTATCAAGCGGTTTCGGGAGCGGGTGCACGGGCGATTGACGAAATGCTTCGTCAATCCAAAGAAGTATTAGCAGGCAATGAGGTTGAACCGCAAATCTTGCCTGTAGGCTCTTTGCCAGTGAAACATCAAATCGCATTTAATGCGATTCCGCAAATCGATAAATTCCAAGACAATGGCTACACATTGGAAGAAATGAAAATGGTTCGTGAGACCAAAAAAATCATGGGCGATGAGTCCATTGAAGTGACAGCTACGTGTGTTCGTATTCCAGTTGTCTATGGTCACTCGGAGTCTGTCTATGTGGAATTGAAGAACGATTATGAACTTGAAGATGTAAAAAGATTGCTACAAGATGCTCCAGGCATCACGTTAGTAGATGATCCTGCCAATCAACAGTACCCACTTGCTACGGAAGCAGCAGGGAAACCAGATGTATTCGTAGGTCGTCTACGTCGTGATCTTGGCCATTCTCGTGGATTGAATATGTGGATCGTATCCGATAACTTGATGAAGGGTGCAGCTTGGAACGCAGTCCAAATTGCTGAATTTATCGCCATCGAGAAATAAACCGCATATACTGTGAAATAATCTGCTTTTTGAATGGATTTGGAGGAATTGCAATGCGCATCTTAGTACAAAAATTCGGAGGCACTTCCTTATCGTCGAGTCATGCCAGAGAACGTGTCATTCAACATATTCGCCGTGAGCTAGCACGAGGTTACCACCTTGTTGTTGTCGTATCGGCTATGGGAAGAAAAGGGGATCCGTATGCAACGGATACCCTTTTGGACTGGATAAGCCAAAATGGGAATCAACTGCCTGCACGAGAAAAAGATTTATTGTTATGCTGCGGTGAGATTATTTCTGCGTCTACACTATGCAGTATTCTGAATGAACAAGAAATTCCTGCAGTAGCGTTAACTGGCGCTCAAGCAGGATTTATTACGGACTCACAATTTGGGAATGCACGGATTCTTGAAGTCCGCCCAAGTCGTGTGGTTGAACTGTTAGAAGAGAATAAAGTCGTCATTGTTACTGGATTCCAGGGTCAGACGGAATCTGGTGATTTCACGACCCTTGGACGTGGAGGCAGCGATACCTCAGCAACCGCGTTAGGTGCTGCATTACATGCAGAAATGGTCGATATTTATACCGATGTGAATGGTATTCTTACGGCAGATCCTCGTATTGTCGAAGATGCGAAACCACTAACGATCGTAAGCTATGCAGAGATTTGTAATATGGCCCATCAAGGTGCGAAGGTCATTCACCCGCGTGCTGTTGAAATCGCCATGCAAGCTCAAGTGCCGATTCGTGTTCGTTCGACATTTTCTGAGGAAGAGGGGACTTTGGTTACGAATCCGGATCGATTCTCTGACCATACGACGGATATTATAGATCGTTATGTAACAGGGATCGCCCATGTAGCCCATGTCACGCAAATTACAGTGGAATCCCATGGGGGACCTGTGGATCTGCAACTTCAAGTATTTAAAGCGATGGCGCAGCACCATATCAGCGTTGACTTCATTAACGTAACACCCTCTGGTGCGGTTTATACCGTATATGATACGGATGCTGATCGGGCCATTTCCGTCTTATATGAATTGGGATTTGAACCCAAATCACTCTCAGGGTGTGCGAAGGTCTCCGTCATTGGTGGCGGGATTAACGGCGTACCAGGTATTATGGCCCATATTGTCGAGGCGCTGACGGAACAAGAGATTCAAATATTGCAATCAGCGGATTCGAACACGACCATTTGGGTACTTGTTCGCAAGGAAGATATGGTTACGGCTTTAAGAGCACTTCATACTAAATTTGAGCTGCACTTATAATATAATGATTATCATTCAGTGATTAAGGAGGGAATAGACGTGGATTTCGGCAGACTTATTACAGCAATGGTTACCCCGTTTAACGAGCAACAAGATATTGATTGGGGACAAACCGAGAAGTTAATCAATTATTTAATTGAAGAACAGCGCAGTGACAGTCTAGTGATATGTGGAACAACGGGAGAGTCTCCGACGTTAACAGACGAGGAGAAACTCGCGTTATTTCAATTTGCAGTGAAGCAAGCGAACGGCCGCTGTAAGATTATTGCAGGTACAGGAAGCAACGACACGCGCCATTCCGTGCATTTAACTAAACTGGCTGAAGAGGCTGGGGTGGATGGCATATTATTGGTTACGCCGTATTATAATAAGCCGAGCCAAGAGGGATTGTATCAACATTTCAAGACGATTGCTGAAACAACGCAACTTCCGATCATGCTCTATAACATTCCGGGTCGAAGCGTGATTAATCTTTCGGTTGAGACCACACTGCGCCTTGCTCAATTGCCGAATATTGTCGGAACGAAGGATTGCGCGAGCTTAGAACAACTTACTGTAATCGCGACAGAAGCCCCGGAGCATTTCAAAGTGTATTCAGGTGATGATTCCATGACCTTGCCGTCTCTTGCCATTGGAGGATATGGCATTGTGAGTGTTGCCAGCCACATTATCGGTTCAACCATGAAATCGATGATTGACGCTTTCCTTCAAGGGAATGTTCGAGAGGCAGCCCAATTGCATCAACAATGCTTCCCGATTTTCAAAGGGTTGTTTGAGTGCCCGAATCCTGTGTCTGTGAAATATGCGCTTGGACTTCGTGGACTTCCGGTGGGCGGCGTGAGACTTCCACTTGTGAATCCGAACGAAAAAGAAGCATTATTTATTCAGAATTTATTGAAATAAAACGCTTCACAAATAGCGCAACCAAGCCGATGCGAGCAGTTTAGCATCGGTTTTTTTGTTTTGGGAAAAATAAGGCGACGAATGTCTGACTTGTGTTTTGCTAAATTAATCATGTATAATGATAAAAAGTGACTGGGTGCGGTATTTTTTTAGATGTAAATTTTTAGGTAGATGACCGGATAAGAGAATATGTTATCGGATCATTTTTCGGATCATTTTTCGGATTACTATTGATCGTCATTCCGAAGGGTAGTTTCCTGCGGATAATTATAGGAGGTTTTGATTCACTTGTCGAAAAAGAACAACACGGATAAAATAACAATTTTTGCGCTTGGGGGCGTTGGTGAAATTGGTAAAAACATGTACGTCGTACAATACGCAAATGATATTGTCGTCGTCGATGCCGGTTTAAAATTCCCAGAAGAAGATATGCTCGGAATAGATATTGTTATTCCAGATATCTCTTACCTAACAGAAAATCGCGATAAAGTACGCGGTATTTTAGTTACCCATGGCCATGAGGACCACATTGGTGGATTGCCTTACGTTTTGAAACATTTGAATGTTCCGATTTACGGAACGAAATTAACATTAGGACTTATTGAAAGTAAATTGAAGGAAGCTAATTTGTTAGGCGAGACGAAGCGCATTCTGATTGATGCAGACTCTGTTGTCCCTATGGGTTCCATTCAAGCAAGCTTCTTCCGTACGAATCATAGTATTCCTGATTCTGTCGGCGTATGCTTGGAAACACCAGAAGGCACTGTAGTACATACAGGAGATTTCAAATTTGATCATACCCCAGTCAATGGTCAATATGCAGATCTACACCGTATGGCGGAAATCGGTAAAAAAGGTGTTATCGCACTATTATCAGATAGTACAAATGCAGAGCGTCCTGGATTTACACCTTCAGAGAGCAATGTTGGAAAGAACTTAGAAGATATCTTCCGCAAAGCGCAACAACGCGTTGTCGTTGCTACCTTTGCATCGAATATTCACCGGGTTCAACAGGTTATTGATGCAGCGATTGCTACGAACCGTAAACTTACCGTGATCGGTCGCAGTATGGTGAATGTCGTGACGATTGCCTCGGAATTAGGCTACTTGCATATTCCAGATGGTATGTTGATTGAACCTGAAGAAGTAAATAAGATGGCGGCAGATCGCGTCGTCATTCTATCCACGGGCAGTCAAGGTGAGCCGATGTCTGCATTAACACGGATGGCACGGAATACGCATCGTAAGATTGATATCTTACCAGGAGATACGGTAATTATTGCGGCAACTCCGATTCCGGGTAATGAGAAATTTGTAGGACGAACTGTGGATGAATTGTTCCGTTTAGGAGCTCACGTCATTTATGGCGGTTCCATCACAGGTGTTCACGTTTCAGGTCACGGTAGCCAAGAAGAATTGAAATTGATGATGAACTTGATTAAGCCAAAGTATTTCATTCCGATTCACGGCGAATACCGTATGCTTCGTCAACATGCATTGCTTGGTGAGCAAGTAGGCATTGAGAAAGAAAACATTTTCATTGTTGATATTGGTGAAACGATTGAGATTCAAGGTGGCGCAGCGCGTAAAGCGGGCAAAGTACCTTCAGGTAATGTCCTCATCGATGGATTAGGTGTAGGTGATGTCGGTAATATTGTCTTAAGAGACCGCAAGTTGTTATCTCAAGATGGTATCCTCGTTGTCGTTGTTACGCTAAGCAAACAAGATGGCACGATTCTTTCCGGACCAGACATCATTTCCAGAGGTTTCGTATATGTACGTGAATCTGAAGGATTGTTAGATGAAGCCAACCGTATTGTCACGAATACGCTTCACAAACTTATGAATGAGAATGTTAACGAATGGGCGTCGTTGAAGACGAATGTCAAAGACGCGCTAGGTCGTTTCCTATACGAGCAAACACGTCGTAGACCGATGATTCTTCCGATCATTATGGAAGTGTAATCTGCCTTAGTCGACATCAAGAGGGCCGCGCAAGCGGCTCTTTTTTGCGTTTGAAGGATCGAGTATTGAATAACGCAAGCTGCACCATACTATGGGATGCAAACCCAGAACAGAATGGTGGAGGTTTTATGATGACATATTGGAATGAACAACAACACACAAATGAGGAACAGCCTGTAGAAGCCCCTCCTGAGAATAAGCAGGTCCCGCCGACAGTACAAACGATTAATCAATTGGGACAGACTACCACCCCGAATGGCGAGTCGAATATCTTCTGCATGTCGATTATTGGACAGATCGAAGGTCATTTGGTCTTACCTCCTCAGAACAAGACAACGAAGTATGAGCATGTCATTCCTCAAATTGTTGCAGCTGAACAAAGTCGATCGATTGAAGGCGTGATGATCGTTCTGAATACAGTCGGAGGTGATGTGGAAGCCGGTCTCGCTATTGCCGAAATGATCTCATCCCTCTCCAAGCCAACCGTTACGGTTGTTTTAGGAGGTGGACATAGTATAGGCGTTCCGATCGCAGTATCGTCCGATTACTCCATTATTGCAGAGTCAGCGACGATGACCATACATCCCATCCGGTTAAATGGTCTTGTTATCGGTGTGCCCCAAACCTTTGAATATTTAGATAAAATGCAAGAGCGTGTTGTCCGATTCGTGACATCCCATTCTAGAATCCCAGAAGAGAAATTTAAAGAATTAATGTTCAAAACGGGCGAACTCAACCGCGATATTGGAACATCCGTCGTAGGCCCCGATGCGGTTAAATACGGACTGATTGACGCTATTGGTGGCGTGGGGGAAGCTATTAAGAAATTAAATCAGCTTATTGAAGAACGACGGCAGCATCATACGACTGAGGGGAGTGTACCCATTCAATGACAATCTACACAAGCATGCCCATTGAACTGGTACTAAGCGGTGTTGAACAACCTCGCCAGCCTGATATGGAGTTGGAAGTGAATGGCATTCTCATGCAAGTATCCCCCTTAGGTACGACGTCAGGCACGATTGTACGGCTGTTGCGCTGTCCACTTCATACCTATCTTGATCCTTCCTATGCACCAGGTCAGGTTATCCAGTATCATCCAATAATACCTTCCGGGACTAATTCCATGTTCAAATAGGAACAGGATAGGAACATCCCCAGATTTATGCTATAATGAACTTCTGGGGGTGACCGGTTTGGCGCGAAGAAAAAAGAAGAAGTCCTTATTCAGTTCGAGCCTAAAATACGAAATTTACGGCATCATTTGGATTACGCTTTCAGTCATTGCATTAGCAGGGGAAGCAACGGTCGGCCGCTCTTTTACGAAAATGTTTGGTCTTGTATTAGGCAAGTTTTACTTTGTCATCCCGATTATTGGGGTATACGTAGGGCTTTATGTTATGGTCAAGCGAAAATGGCCGCTGGGCTGGTCTGCAAGAAGGTCAGGGATGCTCATTATCGTGCTTGCTCTAACCCTGATGAGTACAATATGGACCATCGATCACAAATTGCCGCCTACTGTGGATGTCACAGCGAATCGAATTATCTCGCAAATACATAATGATATGAAAACCGAACTATTAACACCTGGGACCGCTCAATATGGGTCGATCTATCAAAAGCAGATCAGCGGCGGTTATATGGGTGCTTTTAGTTATGCTGTTCTTTTCTGGCTATTTGGCGCGCTTGGAGCCAAGTTAATGATGATTGTTTTGTTCGGCATAGGAGTAATGCTGACTGCAAACATGTCATACGTAGAGCTCCTGAGATGGATCAAGCAGCGACTTTTCCGATTCCAGGATTTGATACGCATCAAGGTCCGTTCCGCGAAGCGAACTAAGAAAGCGAACAAACCTGCGCTCAAGCTTCATTCCAAAAAAAAGCCTTTGCGTGATCTTCACGATGAGGATGAGGAAGATGATTATTACGAAACGGACGAGCAGGGTGAAGAAGCTTCTCCAAAACGTAAGACGATGCCATTATTCTTTCAACTATTTGGCGGAAAAACAGGATCAACCCGTCCGCGAGATGAAATCGATGAGGAAGACGACTACTTGGATCGTGGTGTCATTATGACTTCACCACAACAAGTCGTGAAACTGGAGGATGATGAGGACCCAATTCGTCCTTTAGAGCAGTCGAGTCATGCTGTACCTCAGGGCCCAATTTTTAGGGATTTTCAAGAATCCGCTCTTTCATCGTCTGAAGATGAGGAGATGGACGGTCCAGATGAGCATATGTCTCCTGTAGTTGGACATTCACATCAGAATGTGTCTAATCCACAGTCCTTACATGATCATGTGGAACCTGCACTCACTGATTCACTTGGGAATGACCACGAGGGTTTACAAGATGATGCTAATCACACCATCACGAATGGCGAACAAGCACCTGCAGCACAGGATACGGAATCGGCAGAATCTACGCCGGTGGTCGTCATGCCGCCACCTAAACCTTATCTTTTGCCTAACTTCCGCTTGCTAAGTAAACCGCAAGGAAGCGGGAAAAATGGGGATCAACCTGACTTTATGCAGACTGCGCGTAAGCTGGAGGCAACGCTTGAAAGCTTTGGGGTTAGAGCAAAAGTTTTGGAGGTTGTGCGTGGACCTGCAGTTACACGCTATGAAATTCAACCAGATATCGGTGTTAAGGTGAGCCGTATTGTAAGTCTCACTGATGATATTGCGTTAGCCCTTGCGGCCAAAGATATCCGTATGGAGGCACCGATTCCGGGTAAATCGGCTATCGGTATTGAAGTGCCTAACTCGGAAGTCTCCATTGTTACCATGCGCGAGGTCATGGAAACACAGATATTTTCGGATTCTGCTTCTAAGCTCTCCATTGCATTCGGCCGTGATATCTCAGGGCAGACGATCGTAGGCAATTTAGCTCGGATGCCCCATTTACTTGTTGCGGGTGCGACAGGTTCGGGTAAATCCGTATGTATTAACGGGATTATTACGAGTATTCTCTATAAAGCAAAACCTGATGAAGTGAAATTCCTGATGATTGACCCGAAAATGGTGGAGTTAAATGTCTATAATGGCATTCCTCATTTGTTGGCGCCTGTCGTGACGGATCCCAAACGAGCTTCGCTTGCCTTAAAGAAAATCGTCGTCGAAATGGAGAAACGATACGAGCTTTTCTCGAAATCAGGAACTCGGAATATCGAAGGTTATAATAAACTCATGGATAGTAATCCTGCTGCCGTACTTCCATTCATCGTCGTGATCGTGGACGAGCTTGCAGATTTGATGATGGTCGCTTCGAATGATGTCGAGGATGCGATCTGCCGTCTTGCCCAAATGGCGCGTGCTGCGGGGATTCACTTAATCATTGCAACACAGCGTCCATCTGTTGACGTTATTACGGGCGTCATTAAGGCAAATATTCCTTCACGAATCGCCTTCGGCGTGTCTTCACAAGTGGATTCTCGGACCATTCTAGATATGGTTGGTGCAGAGAAGCTTTTAGGTCGAGGAGATATGCTCTTCCTCCCGATGGGATCATCCAAACCCTTACGTGTTCAAGGGGCTTTCTTGTCAGATGAAGAAGTGGAATCCGTCGTAGAATATTGCCGCAACCAAGGGCAAGCCGTCTATAATGAGGACCTTGTACCAGAGATTGATGAGACCACGGATCAACCGGAAGAGATTATGGACGAGCTCTATGATCAAGCCGTACAGATCGTATTGGAAGCAAAACAAGCGTCTGTGTCATTGCTACAGCGCCGCATGCGTGTCGGCTATACAAGAGCAGCACGTTTAATTGATTCCATGGAAGCGCATGGCGTTGTCGGTCCATACGAGGGTAGTAAGCCGCGTGAAGTGCTGATCTCTATGGAACAGCACCAAAACAATAATCGCATAAGCTCTTAATCAAATTCATGTGCATAATCAGCCTAAGCTTTTCTCATAATAGAATTACCATTCCTGTAAAACTAACATGAGAAAGGTAGAGCTTAGGCGATGAAAAAACGTATTATTTGGATTACAGCAGCGATCGTACTGCTTCTCATCGGTACATATCAGTTGAGAACATCATTATTTACTGCACAAGAGACGTTCAGCAATGCAATTCTGAAAGTCGGGGCCAAAGGCCAAGACGTGAATGAATTGCAAGGAAGGCTTAAGTTTCTAGGTTTTTACTACGGTAAAGTGGATGGTCATTTCGGCAACACCACTTTGAAATCCGTGAGATGGTTTCAGTCTGAGTTTGGCATGAAGGTCGATGGAATTGTAGGCGGGAAGACGAAGGTCAAATTATGGAATGCGACGAAACACTGGGTACCTTCCGGAAATACCGCCCCGGCTGCTCCAAACAAAAAGCCTGATACGGGTGAAGCATCAAATAATGTGGGCTCCCATAATAATTTGGGCTTTTCCAGTAATGATCTGAAATTGATGGCTAATGCTGTCTATGGTGAAGCACGTGGGGAGCCGTATGAAGGACAGGTTGCCGTAGCAGCTGTCATTCTCAACCGCGTCAAATCTCCAAGCTTCCCGAACACGGCATCGGGTGTTATTTTCCAACCTGGCGCATTTACGGCTGTTGCAGACGGGCAGATTTGGCTAACGCCAAATGAGAATGCCCGCAAAGCGGTGCAGGATGCCATTAATGGATGGGATCCTTCAGGAGGTTGCTTGTATTACTTTAACCCGGATACAGCGACGTCGAAGTGGATCTGGACCCGTCCACAGGTCAAGACGATTGGTAAACACATTTTCTGTATGTAACATAGTTGTACGTGAAGAAGTAACCTCGCTATTGTGTGAGGTTGCTTCTTCATTTTCCAATGGTATAGAATGGAATTGATTTGAATAAGATTGACTTTAAAAATAGGGAATGACGAAAAGGAGACTTGCTTTGACCATGACAAGTTTTGAGCAGGGCCAAGTTCATCAGATGCGAATTCATGTGATGCCAACCAAACGATTTAAAACGTTTGCCATTGCACTTTATATCGGAGTTCCGTTGGAAGAATCAACGGTGACGGAAGTGGCATTAACGCCGTTTGCGCTGCGTAGAGGTACAGAGACCTACCCGGAGACGATTCAATTCCGTGAGCGACTGGATGATTTGTACGGGGCTGGGTTTGGATTTGATGTGTTAAAACGTGGAGATTATCAAATTGTACAATTCCGCATGGATATCATTAACGATGCGTTTGTCGCATCGGAACAATCACTATTGCAGCAATCCTTCGCTTTTTTAGGTGAGGTATTGACCAAACCTGCTTTGAAGCAAAACAAATATCGCGACAAATATGTCGATGCGGAGAAAGAAACCCTACGCAAGCGGTTAGATTCGATTGTGAATGATAAAATTCGATATGCAGCAGAACGCTGTATTGAAGAAATGTGTAAGAATGAACCTTACCGCTTACATCCGCTCGGCAAACGGGAAGACATTGAAGGGATTACATCGGAATCCCTGGTTAAGCATTATGAAAAATGGCTGCAGTCAGCAAATATGGACTTGTATGTCGTCGGAGATACGTCTTTAGAAGAAGTACAGAAGCTCGTAGAGCAATCTTTCCAGTTACAGCGGTCCAAAGAGGTTAACTATGAATTAAAAGCCCCTACAAGACAATCTCGTGACGTTCAGACGATTGTAGAGAAGTTAGACGTAGGGCAAGGAAAATTAAATATGGGCTTGCGTACATCGATTACCTATGGCGATGATCAATATGCGGCGGCATTAATGTATAACGGTATTTTAGGCGGATACCCGCACTCCAAATTATTTGTTAATGTACGGGAGAAAGCCAGCCTAGCCTATTATGCTTCTTCAAGGTTTGATGGTCATAAAGGAATTTGTACGATTCAATCCGGGATTGAAATCGAGAATTATGAGAAGGCAGTGGAGATCATTCGCCAACAACTGGACAGTATGAAAACAGGTACCATTAGTGATCTAGAGCTGACTCAGACCAAAGCAATGATATCTAACCATGTGCGCGAGCTTGGAGATTCTGCATTTGAAATGATTGGCTATGATTTTAACCGCCAGTTATCAGGCAAGAATCGCCCAGCATCCCAGCTATTAGAGCAAATTGAGAACGTGACCATTGCAGATATTCAGGCTGCTGCGCAAACGTTCGAATTGGATACGATTTATTATTTGCGGGATCGGAAGGGAGAGTAGCTCATGCAAACCATACAACATCCAGAGCTTCAAGAAACGGTCTATTATGAGAAAATGCCAAATGGCTTAGATGTATATGTATTACCGAAGGAAGGGTTCCAGAAGACGTATGCTACTTTCTCCACGCGATACGGCTCTATCGACAACCATTTCAAAGTAGCCAAAGGCGAAGACACGCAAGTACCGGATGGCGTAGCGCATTTCCTGGAGCACAAAATGTTCGAAGAGCCGACAGGCGATATTTTCGCAACCTTCGCCAATCAAGGCGCTTCAGCGAATGCTTTTACAAGCTTTGATCGTACGGTTTATTTATTTACGGCTACGGAACAAATTGATGCGAATATCGAGACCTTGGTGAATTTTGTTCAGAATCCTTATTTTACAGATGAAAATGTAGAGAAGGAAAAGGGCATCATCGGACAAGAAATCAAGATGTACCAAGATAATCCGGATTGGCGCGTCTATTTTGGCGTGATCGAAGCCATGTTCGGGATCCATCCTGTGCATATCGACATTGCAGGGACAATTGAATCCATCGGTACCATTACCAAAGAAACGCTGTATACCTGCTATAACACCTTCTATCACCCTTCCAATATGCTGTTATTCGTTGTAGGCGGTGTGAATGCCGAAGATGTAATTGAATTAGTTCGTGCCAATCAGGCCAAGAAAGACTATGGACAGCAAGGTGAAATCGATCGGATCTTCGCAGAAGAGCCGACTGCGGTTCATCTGAAACGAAAAGTGACACACTTACCTGTTTCGTTGCCGAAATGTCTCTTTGGGTTTAAAGAAAAGAACATCTTGGAACTTGGGGCAGAGCAATTGCGTCGGGACTTGGTCATTAAATTAATGCTGGATATTATGTTGGGTTCCAGTACTCCGTTGTATCAGCAGCTATACGATGAGAAATTAATTTCAGATGGCTTTGGATTTGAGTTCAATAGCGGAAAGAACTATGCTTTCTCCATCATTGGAGGGGACACACCGGATCCGGATTTATTAATTCAACGCATACGTGATGCAGTTGAAGCGATGAAGACAACAGGCTTTAATCAAGCTCACTTCGAACGTGCTCGGAAAAAGAAAATCGGCGGTTATCTGCGGATGTTGAATTCACCGGAAGCGATTGCTAATGAATTTACGAACTATAAATTCCGTGATTGTGATTTATTTGAAATTTTGCCGGTGTATGAATCCATCACGCTGGAGGAAGTGAATGAAAGCCTCCGTAACCATTTTGACTGGGAACAGCTGGCCATTTCAATCGTGGAAAGTCCATCGCAATCTAATTCGTAAATAAGTATAGGGATGAGTTGAGATACGGTATGAAATCATTTGGGGAAACGAATGTCTTGATTACCGGCGGAAGCCGGGGGATCGGAGCAGCGATCGCAGAACGATTTGCATCCGTAGGGATGAATGTCGTCATTCACTATCTGAATGCGCATGAAAGTGCAAATGAAGTCGCACGAAATTGTATGAAATACGGGGGGCGGGTTCTTACCGTCACGGCTGATCTTCGATCTAAGGAACAGCTGCAGCGTATGCTTGAGAAATTGGAAAGTCACAACATGATGCCGGATATTCTTGTGAATAACGCGGGAATCGCGCATTATGGCATGCTATCGGATGTCACCGAAGATCAATGGGATGATATGATGTCCATCAATCTCAAAGGAATGTTCTTGTGTACGCAGTTATGTATGCCGCACATGATAGCTCAGAAATATGGCCGGATTATCAATGTATCCTCCATATGGGGCATGTCTGGCGCATCGTGTGAAGTGGTCTATTCGACGACGAAAGGCGGCATGAATGCATTTACCAAAGCTTTAGCCAAGGAATTGGCGCCTTCGGGCGTAACGGTGAATGCAGTAGCTCCTGGTGCGGTAGATACGATGATGTTGAACAATCTAGATCAACAAGAGAAACAGATGCTTGAAGAGGAAATTCCGCTTGGGCGATTCGCTCAGCCGGAAGAGATTGCTTCGTTGGTATATTTTCTGGGGTTACCGGAATCTAGCTACATCACGGGCCAAATTATCAGCCCTAACGGCGGTTGGTTAACGTAACTTAAGAATAATTTCGATTGTAATTGCGCACATTACAACTGTTGATTATATCAAGAGGAGTGAACAACAGATGTCAGTGCTTGGTAATTACGATAATTGGAAAAACTTCCTTAAGGAACGCGTGCAACAGGCGAAAGCTGTAGGAATTTCTGATGAAGCAATTGCAAAGTTCGCTTATGAAATAGGAGATTTTCTCGATGAGAAAGTTAGTCCTAAGAATGGGCCTGAGCAAGCATTAAAAGAGCTGTGGGATGTAGGTTCTGAGCAAGATCGCCAGACCATTGCTCGCTTAATGGTGAAACTTGTAGAAAAAGGATAATAAAAGCGCAATAGGTCTAAAGTTGGAAAGTCCCCATTCGTGGGGACTTTCTTCTAATGTTTTGATGGGTTGCGCTTGCCTTTCGAACTAATTTTATATATGATTAAATCTGATTGAAAAACCGCAAAATTAGGCAAAATTTGATATTTGACAGCGAATTTCCTGTTAATATATTCTAAGACATAACCAATCATGGGGAGTGTGTCGATCATGGAATATCAGCAATGGTATATGGAGTACAAAATACATAAAAATAGGCCTGGTCTCCTAGGGGATATCGCTTCATTACTCGGTATGCTCGAGGTCAACATATTAACAATTAATGGTGTTGAAGGAAAAACAAGGGGAATGCTCTTGCAGACGGATGATAATGAGAAGATCAATCTCATGGGTCAGATGCTGAAGAAAGTTGATAATATTACCGTTACGGCATTAAGAACGCCGAAATTAGTGGATATATTGGCAGTTCGTCACGGCAGATATATTGAAAGAGACTCAGATGATCATAAAACATTTCGTTTTACGAGGGACGAGCTAGGATTGTTGGTTGATTTTCTTGGCGAGATCTTCAAACGGGAGGGGCATCAAGTCATTGGACTCCGAGGCATGCCTCGTGTTGGCAAGACCGAGTCCATAATTGCAGGCAGCGTTTGTGCGATGAAGCACTGGACATTCGTCTCTTCTACGCTGCTTCGTCAAACGGTGCGCAGTCAACTTTCGGAAGAAGAAATTAACCCGAACAATGTATTCATCATCGACGGTATCGTAAGTACGATTCGTTCGAATGAGAAGCACTATCATTTGCTTGAAGACATTATGAAAATGCCAAGTACCAAGGTGATCGAGCATCCTGATATTTTCATGCGTGAAACCCAGTACGGGCCGCAAGATTTCGATTACATTATTGAACTGCGCAATACCCCAGAAGAAGAAATAACTTACGAAACATTTACTGTGAATTACAATGATTTCTAATGTATAACACGCATTCATCCATAATCATGATGATAAATATTTAATAACGGAGGTGAGGATGTGTCGAATTTAGGAGATTTATTAAGAAATGCACGATTAGAAAAAGGAATGTCACTCGACGAGATACAAGAACTAACCAAAATTCGGAAGCGCTATTTAGAAGCGATTGAAGATGGCGATTATAAAGTGCTGCCAGGCAACTTCTATGTACGCGCTTTTGTGAAAACATATGCCGAAACTCTAGGGCTAGATTCTGATGAAATTGTACAAATGTATAAGAGTGACATTCCAGAACCGATTTCCGAGTCGGTTTCCGTAGAGCCTATTATTCAGAAACGTCGTCGCTCAGAACGCCAGCGTCAAGCTAGTGCGAGTAAGTGGATTACGTCTGTGTTAATGTGGCTGTTCTTGATCTTGATTGTCGTCGTGGTTTACTTCTTCTACATTCATAATGCGAAACCGAGTGGTGAAAAAGTAGATACCGAGACGCCTATTACACAAGATAAGAAGCCTCCGACGACACCGACGGATCAGTCAGGAACTGGAGAGACAACTCCACCTGAGACAACAACGCCGGAAACTACACAGCCGCCAGTTGAACAACAGATTGTGGCTCCAACATTAGTTCCGAGCGGAAAAATCGGTAAAGCGAATAAGGTCAAAGTCCAAACGACATCTACAGAACCGATCAAAGTGGAAATTACAGCAACGGGCGGAAGCAGCTGGTTGAATGTATACAAGAAAGTGTATCAAGGTGAGAAGCTGTACGATGCGAACTTGGCAGATGGCGAAACACAGACTTTCGAATTGGGTGAAGGTTTATATATTCGTCTGAATCGTCCCGATTATTTGGAGATTAAAGTGAATGGTGTTGTCTTGGAAGACAGCAACAAAGCTGCCGCAGAGCGTTTTGTTCTTCAACCTGAAGTAATAGCGCCAGCCAATGGAACAGACACGACTACAGGCACTTCCGGTCAGTAGTTTGATGTTTTGTAGGGAAGGAGTTAATTGGAATGAGCTCTGAAAATTCATTTGATATCGTTTCGAAGTTAGATATGCAGGAAATGAACAATGCGATTAATCAGGCGGAAAAAGAAATTGCCACACGCTTTGATTTCAAAGGTAGTAAGAGCAGTATGAAGCTGGAAAAAGAAGAGTTGACGATCATTTCCGACGATGATTTTAAGCTGGAAAATGTGCTGGATATTTTGAAGTCCAAAATGGCGAAGCGCGGTTTGACACTTAAAAACTTGGAATATGGAAAGATCGAGCCAGCATCATCAGGTACCGTGAGACAGAAAATAAAATTGAAGTCCGGTATTGATCAAGATAATGCGAAAAAAATCAACATTCTCATCCGGGATTCGAAGATTAAAGTGAAAAGCCAGATTCAAGGCGATCAAATTCGGGTTACCGCCAAAAGTAAAGATGATTTGCAAGCGGTCATTCAATTACTGCGCAAAGCGGACCTTCCGCTTGATTTGCAGTTCACAAATTTAAAATAATTTCCAAAAACAACCTCGGTCATGAGATAGTATCTCTTGTCGAGGTTGTTACAATTTTGACACCGGTTTAACGATTGTATTATACTGAGTTAGATATAGAGAATGATTGCGCATAGGTATGGGGGATGCATAACAAATGACTGAGAAAATTAAAATCGTAACGTTGGGTTGCGAGAAGAACCTTGTGGATTCAGAGATTATGTCAGGTCTTATTCATGAACGGGGCTATTCTGTAGTTGAAAATAATGAAGAAGCGACCGTTATTATTGTGAATACATGCGGATTTATCGACGCTGCAAAGGAAGAATCGGTAAATACCATCTTAGATTTGGCAGAGCTCAAAGAAACAGCGAACTTGAAAGCATTGATCGTATCGGGATGTTTAACACAACGCTATAAAGAGCAACTTATGGAAGAAATGCCGGAGATCGACGGGATCGTCGGTACAGGTGATTTCGACAAAATTAATGATATTGTAGATGAAGCATTACGCGGATCGAAGCCGATTCTTGTCGGTAATCCGGTGTTTAATTACGATCAGAAGCTTCCTCGAAGAATGTCTACGCCACGGTTTACGACCTATGTGAAAATTGCTGAAGGCTGTGATAACGCATGTACGTTCTGCAGCATTCCAATTATGCGTGGTAAATTCCGCAGCCGTTCCATCGAATCCGTCATTGGAGAAGTGGAGCAGCTTGCAGCTCAAGGTGTCAAAGAAGTTAGTCTTATTGCGCAAGATTCGACGAACTATGGAACGGATTTGTATGATCAATTTATGCTTCCGACATTAATGAATAAAGTCAGTGAAGTACCAGGTATTGAATGGGTAAGATTACACTATGCTTATCCCGGATTTTTCACAGATGAGCTCATTGATGTGATTGCGGATAACCCCAAAATTTGTAAGTATATCGATATGCCGTTACAGCATAGTGAAGATAGCGTGCTGAAGCGGATGCGTCGTCCAGGTAGACAACGTGATACGAGAGAATTGGTTGCCAAAATTCGTGCTCGTATTCCTAATGTTTCTTTACGTACGTCATTGATTGTTGGTTTCCCTGGTGAAACAGATCAAGATTTTGAGAATCTATGCGAATTTGTACGGGATATTAAATTTGATCGCATGGGCGTATTCACGTATTCGAGTGAAGAAGGTACACCGGCAACACGTCTACCGGATCACGTAGATGAAGACGTAAAAGAATATCGTGCAAATACATTAATGGAGATTCAACGTCAAATCTCGAATGATGTTAGCGGTAAGCATATCGGACAGGTATTGGACGTACTTGTTGAAAGATATGAAGGCCGTAATGATGTATACGTTGGGCGCTCACAATTCGATGCACCTGAAATTGATGGTGAAGTGTTTATTACAAATTGTAAAGTAAGCATTGGAGAAATTACGAAGGTTCGTATCACACATGCTTATGAGTTTGACCTATCTGGGGAGGGTGTCTCTTGAATCTCGCCAATAAAATCACTTTAGCTCGTATTTTTCTCGTGCCGATCATAATGTTTTTCTTGTTGGTTAATTTTAATTACTTTCCTGAAATTCATATGGAAAGTTTCCAAATTAATTATAATCAAATTATTGCTGCGTTAATTTTTATTATTGCAGCGAGCACGGACGGGCTCGATGGATATATTGCACGCAGCCGCAAAATGGTTACGAATTTAGGCAAATTACTAGATCCTTTAGCGGATAAGTTGCTTGTCGCAGCTGTACTCATTTCACTCGTTGAAATGGGCAAATGTGATGCGTGGATCGCGATTGTAATTATTAGTCGTGAGTTTGCTGTAACAGGGTTGCGACAAATCGCTTTATTAGAGGGAGCGGTTGTAGCGGCGAGTAAATGGGGCAAAATTAAAACCGTGACACAAATCACAGCCATCATCCTGATGCTGTTGAACAATTTTCCGTTCCAATTCATTGGTGTTCGAGTGGATTTGATTATGATGTGGATTGCTGCATTAGTAACCGTCTATTCGGGAATAGATTATTTTGTCAAAAATAAAAATGTACTTCACTTTTCAGACAAAAAACAATAGGCATGCCTATTGTTTTTTGCTCTTCATACATAAGTGGGAATGAATAAGGGGGAAACGGTTATGAAAGCAGAAATAATTGCAGTCGGAACAGAGTTGCTATTAGGTCAGATTGTGAATTCGAATGCGCAGTATCTATCTCAAGAACTCGCTGCATTAGGCATTGATGTCTATTATCAGACGGTGGTTGGAGATAACTTAAAAAGGTTGCAGCGCGCCATTGAAATTGCACGCGAGCGGGCAGATCTTGTTATTTTTACCGGTGGTATTGGTCCAACGCAAGATGATTTGACGAAGGATGCTCTTGCTGGCTTGCTGGGCCGTTCTCTTCACATTCATCAGCCATCCATGGATCTAATTGAACAGTTCTTTAGCAGCCGCGGTGCACACATGGTAGAGAGCAACCGCAGACAAGCGCTTATGATCGAGGGCAGCGAGCCTCTAGCAAATGCAACGGGACTTGCGGTGGGTAACGCGATAGCACAAGATGGAACGTACTATATTCTATTACCTGGTCCTCCGAAAGAAATGAAGCCCATGTTCCAACAGGAAGCAACGAAATGGCTGAGAGAACATGCGTTAACCAATGAGCAACCCTTGTATTCGAGAATGTTAAAATTTGCGGGGATCGGTGAATCTTCTTTAGAAGCGCAGCTTATCGATCTTATTGAAGTTCAGCAGGATACGACGATAGCTCCCTATGCCAAAGAAGGGGAAGTAACGATACGTGTATCGACCAAAGCAGATTCAGAAGCAGAGGCGCAAGAAAAGTTGGCCGAGGTTGTGACAGAAATTCGAAATCGCTTATCAGACCATCTCTATGCGACTGTAGATGTACCTATCGAGAAAATTATCGTGGATCGTATGAGTGAACTTGGGGTTACTTTAGCTGCGGCTGAGAGCTGCACTGGCGGACTACTGGCGGAGTTAATCACGGCGATTCCAGGCAGTTCCCACATGTTTAACGGTGGAATCGTATGTTATTCCAATGCGATGAAGGAGAAGCTGTTGAATGTTCCTGCAACATTGCTAGAGGGTCCTGAAGCACCGGGGGCGGTTAGTGCCGAAGTCGCTGTGGTGTTAGCTGAGCAAATGCGAATCGTGGCCAATTCAGACTTCGGTGTCGGGATCACGGGTGTTGCTGGTCCGGGTAGCTCTGAACGCAAACCGGCCGGGCTTGTATATGTTGCTATTGCCCATAAAGGTGAACCTACATTAGTTCTGAAGCTTCAGCTATCAGGCGGACGCGAGATCATTCGTTTGCGTTCTGTAAAGACGGTATTGTATCATTTATGGCGTAAGTTGAACGAGTTAACTTCCAAGCAGTGAATATCATCTAGAATTGGAATGTTATTGGTGGAAGCTCTTGAAATTTACATTTCGAACTCGTATAATAAGACTAAGTTTAACGGAAGAACCGTAGCGAAGAGTCCCTTTGCTGCGGTTTTTCGCGTTCACATCCATCCATTTCATGAACGTATGCTGCAAAAAAAACGAATGTATGTTCGAAAAAACACTTGGCAAAGGAACAAAAACAAGTTATCATGATACTATAAATGAAAAAGGAAGTGAGTTCATTGTCAGATCGTCGCGCTGCGTTAGAAATGGCTTTACGTAATATTGAGAAACAATTCGGTAAAGGTTCGATCATGAAACTGGGCGAGTCCACACACATGCAGGTGGAAGTGGTACCGAGCGGATCTTTGGCGTTAGATATTGCACTTGGAATTGGCGGCTTCCCGCGCGGAAGAGTTATTGAAGTATATGGACCGGAATCTTCAGGTAAAACCACGGTAGCGCTGCATGCCATTGCAGAAGTTCAGAAGACAGGTGGAACAGCTGCTTTTATCGATGCGGAGCATGCATTGGATCCGTTATATGCAAGCAAATTGGGCGTTAACATCGATGAATTGCTCTTATCCCAACCGGATACAGGAGAACAAGCATTGGAAATCGCAGAGGCACTCGTGCGAAGCGGCGCGGTTGATATTATTGTCATTGACTCCGTTGCAGCACTTGTACCGAAGGCTGAGATAGAAGGAGACATGGGGGATTCCCACGTTGGTCTTCAAGCTCGTCTGATGTCTCAAGCACTTCGTAAATTGTCTGGTGCCATCAGCAAATCGAAGACGATCGCTATCTTTATCAACCAGCTTCGTGAGAAAGTTGGCGTCATGTTCGGTAACCCCGAGACAACACCGGGTGGACGAGCATTGAAATTCTATTCTACGGTTCGTCTGGATGTAAGACGTGTTGAGACGATTAAACAAGGTAATGATATGGTTGGTAACCGTACAAGAATCAAAGTCGTGAAGAACAAGGTAGCGCCTCCGTTCAAACAAGCTGACATTGATATTATGTATGGCGAAGGGATCTCACGTGAAGGCAGCATTATCGATATCGGAACGGAAATGGATATCGTGAACAAGAGTGGTGCGTGGTATTCCTACGAGAATGAGCGCCTAGGCCAAGGTCGTGAGAATTCGAAGCAATACTTGAAAGAAAATGCAGAAATAGCGAATGTCATTGAGAACAAAATTCGGGAAGCAAGCCAACTTTCAACGATTGTTCCTGCGAACTTAGCTGGACAAGAAGAAGAGGAAGACTTCGAATTAGAAGACTAATTCCAATAAGCCCCCTTAACCATAAGGGGGCTTATTTCTTAACAAGGAGGAGTGCACATGCAGATACAGGAAGGTCACAATGATCCGTCTCGTGTACAGCGAACATGGGAGCCTCCAGCTGACACGGAGCTTCTCATTACATCGGTTGAGAGAGAGCCTCGGAGAGCTCATCGATACCGCGTTTATATCAATGAAGAACTTGCTTTCTCTGTTCATGAAGATATCATGGTGAAGTTTCGTCTCGTCAAGGGAATGCTTATTGAACATCGAGACCTTCATTCGATTATGGTTGCTGACGAGTTACAGAAGGCCTACGTGCAAGCCATACGGTTTCTTGGTAGCAAACCTCGGACTAGACATGAAATTGAACAGCGGCTATCACAGAAAGGCTACGAGGGTTCGTTGATTCAGCAAGTTCTTGAACGATTAACGCATGAGCAGCTGATAGATGATGGGCAGTATGCAAAACAGTGGACAGATCAACGCGTACGAAATCATAAAAAGGGAAGACTTATGATAAAGCATGAACTCCAGCAAAAGGGAATCGACAAATCACAAATTGCAGAAGCGATGGAAGAACTGGATCTTGAAGCAGAACAAGAGAGTGCTTTTCAGGTAGGTTACCGAAAATGGCAAAATACAAAAGGTGAACGTTTTGATCGTAAACAAAAGACGTTTGCTTTCCTGATGCGCAGAGGTTTTCCTTCACAAGTGGTGCGACAAGTCATGCAGCGTATTGATCAAATGGAACGTGATTCTGAAGAAGCTGAGTACATGAACGAAGAGGATGATTTTTTACTCGATTAATGATATTTAATGTTAATTACGTTAAATAATTATAGCTGATAATGATCACCTTGTTCGAGCAGAACGGCATCTTCGAAGAGGAACTCATGTCAATTGCTTGACAACTTCTTTTTACAAATACTAAAATGAAAAAGTATCATACTATTTCCGAATCAATTTTTCCTTCCAAAAAGTTGATTCAACTGATTAATTTCGCCAATCATTGACTCGCTTATCTTGATATCGATGAAGATAAGACAATGGGTGTCACAATCGAACGATATTGTGATACACAGATGAAAACGATGAATATGTAAGTGAAACGGTTTGAAAACCGAATAATGCCCAAGCACTGGCTTGGAGAAACAACGAGGAGGTGAACCAGATGGATATTATTGTTTCAGTCGTTCTCGTTGTAGCCGCATTGATCATTGGTTTTGTGATTGGATATTTTATTCGCAAGTCTCTTGCTGAAGCAAAGATTTCAAGTGCTGAGCATGCCGCTGAGCAGATTATTGAGAGTGCGAAGAAGGATGCAGAAGCGCTTAAGAAAGAAACAGTGTTGGAGGCGAAAGACGAAGTCTTCAAAGTCCGCGCTGAAGCTGATAAAGACATTCGTGAGCGTAGAAATGAAATTCAACGTCTAGAACGTCGAGTGTTGCAAAAAGAAGAGTCGCTGGATAAAAAATTAGAATCACTAGAACGCAAAGAAGAGCAAGTGGCGAGCAAAGAGAAACGCATTGATGAAACACAAGAGCAAATCAACGTGATTCTTAAAAGTCAAACGGCTGAACTTGAACGTATTTCTAACCTAACCATGGAAGATGCTCGTCAGATCATCTTAACGAATGTAGAGCAAGAAGTGCGTCATGAATCAGCGCAAATGATTAAAGAGATCGAGCAACAAGCGAAAGAAGAAGCTGATAAAAAAGCTCGCGAGATTATTACTCTAGCGGTGCAGCGTTGTGCAGCGGATCATGTCGCAGAGACAACGGTTTCCGTTGTAACGTTGCCGAACGAGGAAATGAAAGGCCGGATTATCGGGCGTGAAGGCCGTAATATCCGTGCCCTAGAGACTTTGACAGGTATCGACTTGATTATCGACGATACGCCGGAAGCGGTAATTTTATCCGGTTTCGATCCTATTCGCCGCGAGATTGCTCGTACATCCCTTGAGAAGCTCGTAGCAGATGGTCGTATCCATCCTGCTCGTATCGAAGAGATGGTAGAGAAATCCCGTAAAGAAGTTGACGAGCGTATCCGTGAATACGGGGAGCAAGCAACGTTTGAAGTGGGTATTCATGGATTGCATCCAGATCTCATTAAGATCCTTGGCCGTCTGAAGTTCCGGACGAGCTATGGTCAGAATGTACTGAAGCATTCGATGGAAGTTGCTTACTTAACTGGATTGATGGCCGCAGAGCTTGGCGAAGATATTACACTCGCCAAACGTGCCGGATTGTTGCATGATATTGGTAAAGCGCTAGATCATGAAGTGGAAGGGTCTCATGTTGAAATCGGCGTGGAATTAGCCAAGAAATACAAAGAACATCCAGTAGTAATCAACAGTATTGCATCCCATCATGGTGATTGCGAAGCAACATCCGTTATCGCGATGCTGGTAGGTGCAGCTGATGCCTTATCTGCTGCAAGACCGGGTGCTCGTAGAGAGACCCTAGAGACATATATCAAACGTCTTGAGAAGCTTGAAGAAATTTCGGAATCTTTCGAAGGCGTTGAGAAATCATTCGCTATTCAAGCGGGTCGTGAAGTACGCGTTATGGTACAGCCAGATAAGATTGATGACACGGAAGCATTCCGTTTAGCACGTGATATTACCAAAACCATTGAAAGTGAACTGGACTATCCGGGTCACATCAAAGTTACGGTTATTCGTGAAACTCGTGCGGTTGAATACGCTAAATAATGATCATAATGAAAAGTGGCTGATTTGCAGCCACTTTTCGTTCATTCCTGGGACATGTATACAGAAGTAACGCGGGAATGGGTATAGGAGGAGAGCACCATGAAAGTATTATTCATTGGAGACATCGTAGGGAATACAGGCAGAAAAGCACTAAAACACATGCTACCACTGCTTAAAGATAAATATAACCCGCATATTATTATCGCGAATGGGGAAAATGCCGCGGGAGGCAAGGGAATCACAGCAGCCATCGCAAGAGAGTTCTACAATATGGGGATCCATGGGCTAACGATGGGTAATCACACATGGGACAATAAAGAGATTTTTGACTTTATCGATGATGATCAACGTATGGTTCGTCCTGCCAATTTTCCAGATGGTACACCGGGAAGAGGCTGGATGAAGGTCGAAGCCAATGGTAAAGAGCTGATTGTTATCAATATGCAAGGTCGCACATTTTTGCCGCCGCTGGATTGTCCGTTTAAGAAAGCGGATGAGATAGTGGATCAAGTGAAGAAGAAACAATCCTGTATCCTCTTCGATTTCCATGCGGAGACAACGTCGGAGAAAATAGCCATGGGGTGGCATTTAGACGGCCGCGTATCTGCCGTTGTAGGAACGCATACGCATGTTCAAACGAATGACGACACGATTCTGCCGGAAGGCACAGCTTTTATCACAGATGTGGGTATGGTTGGTTCGAAGGATGGAGTTCTTGGAGTCGATCGTGAAGCCGTGTTATATAAATTTAAGACACAGTTGCCGGTTCGTTTTACGGTGGATGAGGGAAAATGGCAATTCCATGCGGTTTACATGGAGATTGACGAAACGACGGGTAGAGCAACTCGGATCGAGAAAGTCCGTCAAGTAGAAGATCAATGGGTGATGAACTAGTCGCCTAACTTGTCAAGCTTTGCTGAACATCTTTGTGGAAAAAGAAGGAATTTTTTTCGCTATGCACGAATAAGAGTAATAGTGGAATCCATTCATCATTCCCGAGGAGGTACTTATCATGGAAGTATTAAAAGTTTCAGCAAAATCCAATCCAAACTCCGTAGCAGGTGCACTGGCAGGCGTCCTACGTGAGCGTGGAGGGGCTGAATTGCAAGCGATTGGTGCTGGTGCATTAAATCAAGCGATTAAAGCTGTAGCGATTGCCAGAGGATTTGTAGCGCCTAGCGGGGTGGACTTGATTTGTATTCCTGCTTTTACAGACATTGTGATCGATGGCGAAGATCGGACGGCAATTAAGCTCATTGTCGAGCCTAGATAAATATAGTGGTACGACTGGAACCTGTTTACATCGTAAACAGGTTTTTTTGCGTTTTCGGGGACTAGTTCGCGGCTTGATTTCATAGGGATTAAGAGAAAGGGAGTGGCTTCAACGTGAAATATCAAATTGTAGATATGCATTGTGATGTGATTAGCAAGATGCTGCAATCACCAACCATTCAATTTAAGGATGATCGGCGACTGGATGTGACTTTGGAACGCCTCGAGCAAGGACAAGTAAAGACCCAGTGCTTTGCGATTTATTTGTCAGAGAGTCTGGGGAAGCCCCGGTTTGAACATATCCTTCACAGTATCGATGTATTCCATCGTTCGGTTCTGAATCATCGCAAAATGAGATTTATTCGGTCTCAGGAAGATTGGGTTGAGATGGAGGCTGCAGGGGATCAGATTGGCGCGTTGTTGTCGCTAGAAGGCGTAGATGGGCTGGAAGGCGATTTGTCTTACGTACATCTATGTTACTTGTTAGGTGTTCGATTGATCGGTTTTACGTGGAATCATGCCAATTGGGCAGCAGATGGTGTGATGGAGCCTCGGAATGGGGGGTTTACCCGCAAAGGAAGAGCATTGATCGAGCAATGCGAACAATTGGGACTGATTATGGACGTATCTCATTTATCTGAAGCGGGTTTTTGGGAGCTAGCAGAACGTTCTTCCAAACCCATTATCGCTTCCCATTCTAATTCACAAACCATCTGTCCCCATCCAAGAAATTTAACCGATGATCAAATTGTAAGTATTATTCGTCGCGGTGGACGGATTGGCATTACATTTTTCCCGCCATTCGTGCGTCGGGATTCATCCGTTTCCATCGATGATGTCCTGCGACATATCGATCATATTTGTTCTTTAGGTGGAAAAAGCAACCTGATGTTTGGTTCGGACTTCGATGGAATCGATCAATTTATTACCAATTTAGAACATCCCGGAAAGTATGATAAACTTCACAATGCCTTGGCTCGACAGTATTCTTCAGCAGATGTCGAAGGGTTCACTTATAAAAACGCTTCCATTTTTCTCAAAGCCGCGCTGCCGCTAAATAGTTAATCCGTCCCTATCATCTAAAACTGATATGATTTCGATCGAAAAGTGCTATCTAATGAATCCGCCGAAAACGCTTGCTTTTTCCATGCTCTAGCCATAGAATTTAGTTGACTCAATTGAAAAAGAAAAATTTTCTATGTATTTTTTTAGGGAATTTTGGCACTTATCATTCTAGCGGGAGTCATAACTAAAGGAGTGGGCGAGCTTGATTAGTCAATTATCTTGGAAAATCGGCGGACAACAAGGGGAAGGCGTAGAGAGTACAGACCGTATTTTCTCAACTGCATTAAATCGATTGGGATATTATTTATATGGATACCGTCATTTTTCTTCCCGTATTAAAGGTGGACATACGAACAATAAAATTAGAATCAGTACGAAGCCTATTCGTGCAATTTCGGATGATCTGGATATTTTAGTTGCTTTTGACCAAGAAAGTATTGACTTGAATGCGCATGAATTGAGAAAAGGCGGCGTGGTTGTCGCTGATGCGAAATTTAGTCCATCTCTTCCTGAAGGCATTGATGCCAAATTGTTTCCTGTGCCGATCACTGCGATCGCAGATGAACTTGGTACTTCACTAATGAAGAATATGGTTGCTTCTGGGGCGTCTTGGGCATTGCTTGGACTTCCGCTAGAAGTATTTAATAAAGCAGTTGAAGAAGAATTTGGTCGCAAAGGTGCAGCGGTTGTGGAGAAGAACGTGGAGGCGGTTAAACGCGGATCTGATTACGTTCTAGAACTAGCTGGCGGTCCTTTGGAAGAGTTTAAATTGCTACCTGCAGACGGCGAGCAAAAATTGTTCATGATCGGTAACGACGCGATGGGATTAGGGGCATTGGCAGCAGGCTGCCGCTTCATGCCGGCCTACCCGATCACGCCAGCTTCGGAAGTGATGGAATATTTGATCAAAAAACTTCCGAAATTCGGTGGTACAGTGATTCAGACCGAGGATGAGATCGCTGCAATTACGATGGCTATTGGTGCAAACTTCGGCGGTGCTCGTTCGATGACAGCATCAGCAGGTCCTGGTCTTTCCTTGATGATGGAAGCTATTGGTCTTGCAGGGATGACTGAGACACCTGTAGTTATCGTCGATACGCAACGCGGTGGCCCAAGTACAGGATTACCGACGAAGCAAGAGCAAAGTGATATCAATGCGATGATCTACGGAACGCACGGAGAAATTCCGAAGATTGTTCTTGCACCAAGCTCGATCGAAGAATGCTTCTACGATATGATTGAAGCCTTTAACTTGGCAGAGAGATATCAATGTCCTGTTATCGTTCTTACAGACTTGCAATTATCCTTAGGTAAACAATCCTGCGATATGCTGGACTACAGTAAAGTGAACATCGACCGTGGTAAATTGGTCACGAATACTCCTGAGCTTGAGCCTAACCAGTTGTTCAAACGGTATGAGTTTACAGAAGACGGTATTTCACCTCGTGTGCTTCCAGGTGAGAAATACGGCATACACCATGTAACGGGTGTTGAACATGATGAGACAGGACGTCCTTCAGAAAGTGCGGTTAACCGTAAGAAAATGATGGATAAACGTCTTGGCAAATTAAACAACATTCAAGTGACGAACCCAATCCATGTTGACGCTCCTCACGATGAAGCCGACTTGTTAATCGTAAGTATGAGTTCGACTGGCGGTACTGTAGACGAAGCAAGAATCAGACTTGAAGAACAAGGTGTTACAACGAACCATATTACAGTTCGCTTGTTGTACCCATTCCCTTCGGAGCAATTCGCACCGTATGCTGAGAAAGCTAAGAAGATTGTCGTGCTTGAGAACAATGCGACCGCCCAATTAGCCGCTCAAATTAAGTTGAACTTAGGGTATGGAGACAAAATTGAAAGTGTTCTGAAATATGACGGTAATCCGTTCCTTCCTTCGATTGTCTACAATGCATGTAAGGAGTTGGTGTAACGATGGCAACTTTTAAAGAGTTTCGTAACAACGTCAAACCGAACTGGTGTCCAGGTTGCGGAGACTTCTCCATCCAAGCAGCTATTCAAAGAGCAGCAGCCAATGTTGGCTTAGAACCTGAGAATTTAGCAGTCGTATCCGGTATTGGATGTTCCGGCCGGATTTCAGGATATATCAATGCTTACGGATTACATGGTATTCATGGCCGCGCATTACCGATCGCCCAAGGATTGAAAATGGCGAATCGCGAATTAACTGTAATCGCTTCTGGCGGTGACGGTGACGGATTTGCGATCGGTATGGGTCATACCGTTCATGCGATCCGTCGTAACATTAACGTTACGTATATCGTCATGGACAACCAAATTTATGGATTGACGAAAGGTCAGACTTCTCCGCGTAGTGCGGAAGGTTTCAAAACAAAGAGTACGCCAGACGGTTCCATCGAGTCGACATTATCACCGCTAGAAATTGCGCTTTCAGCTGGGGCAACCTTCGTAGCTCAATCGTTCTCGAGTGACTTGAAACAGTTAACCATGTTAATTGAAGAAGGCATTAAACATGAAGGTTTCTCGTTGATTAACGTATTCAGCCCATGTGTAACCTTCAATAAAATCAATACGTATGACTGGTTCAAAGAGCATATCGTGAACTTAGATTCCATTCCTGAATACGATTCCTCGAACCGTATTCAAGCGATGACGAAGTTGATGGAAACGGGCGGTATGCTGACTGGACTTATTTATCAAGATAAATCTAGAAAATCTTATGAAGACATGGTTGTTGGATTCCGTCAAGAAGGTATCGCGAATCAAGATATCCAAATTTCGGAGCAAGATTTCGACAAACTTGTAGCAGAATTCAAATAATTCACAAAAGACGTACGGAATATGCCGTACGTCTTTTGATTTTTTTGGCCAAGGGTGTATAATGGTAATGCTTCAGAAACAACTAGAGAGAAAATTAATGAGGTGGAGAAAATGAAAAAAGAAGTACCTGTCGGTGTATCAGCACGTCATATTCACTTATCCCAAGAGCATATCGAGCAATTGTTCGGTGCAGGTTATCAACTAACAGAATTCAAACCATTATCCCAACCAGGGCAATTCGCAGCGAATGAAACGGTTGAAGTTGTAGGCCCTAAAGGTTCTTTCGGCAAAGTCCGTATCTTAGGACCTGCTCGTAAAGCAACCCAACTGGAAATTTCCCGTACAGATTCATTTGCCATCGGCATTAAAGCGCCTGTGCGTGAGTCTGGTGACACAGAAGGAACACCAGGCATGACAATTAAAGGACCTGCTGGTGAAGTTGTAACGAACGATGGCGTGATCGTAGCAGCGCGTCACATCCATTTCCACACATCAGATGCGGAGAAATGGGGCATTCAAGATAAGCAACAATTGAAAGTTCGTTTAGGCGGCGAACGCGGTCTTGTGCTTGAGCATGTGATTGCACGCGTATCCGATCAATTCGCTTTGGACATGCATATCGATACAGATGAAGCAAATGCGGCTGGTGCCAAAACAGGCGATACTGCGGAAATTATCGACTAATATAAACGTGATGAATCATAACGAGGAAAAGGGAGTGCCTAGCGCTCTCTTTTTTTTACGATTTTTTTGGAACTAAAAATGATTTTCTCATTTTAATTTCATTTTCCTCTTATACAATAAGTTTATAGAAAGAGAAGGAGGAGAGAACATGATCCAATTCATCACAGACGCTTTTTCACATCACGGGGTTCTTGTACTCTTCTTTATTCTTTTTCTTGAATTACTAGGATTGCCGTTACCGGGCGAGCTGCTGATGAGTTTCGCGGGTTACATGGTATTTCAAGGTAAGCTGCACGGGATACCTTTGATCATCATGGGAAGCTTGGGCGTATGTCTAGGAATAACGGCATCTTATATATGTGGTTATGTTGCAGGCAGACCCTTCATGGAGAAGTACGGTAAGTACGTTCATTTGGGACCGAACAATCTACAACGTAACACAGTGTGGTTCGGTACATATGGCAATAAACTGCTCGTCATTGCTTATTTTATTCCGGGAATTCGGCATGTTACAGGTTATTTTGCAGGGATGATGAAAACTCCTTTTCGCACGTTTGCATGCTATGCCTATAGCGGAGCCGTGCTATGGGTTAGTGTATTCGTGATATTAGGGAAGATATTAGGTCCAGAATGGGAAAAGCTCCATGTGTTTTTTTCAAAATATATATTTGGAGGCATGGTATTTCTAGGAGGACTCATTGTCATCATCGTTCTTCTTCAAAAATTGAGAAAGAAGGTGAAGCCTCATGCTTCATCACATCATTGATTCCATTTCTGCTATAGCTACTTACTTGATTCAGCAGTTTGGATTGTTTGGTATTTTTATAGGGATGGTGCTGGAGAGTGCATGTATTCCGCTGCCGAGCGAAGTAATTATGCTAACGGGGGGCTATTTTGCTTCAAAAGGTGATTTTGCGTTATGGGAAGTGATACTTGCTGGGGTGTTAGGGAACCAAATCGGTTCCATGCTCATATATTTCGTAGGTTATAAAGGGGCGCGTCCCGTATTAGCTCGTTACGGAAAGTACGTGTTTATGAATCAGCATCACTTAGATAAAGCTGAGCACTGGTTCTCGCGTTATGGTGAATGGACGGCATTCATTGCTCGGAACATCCCTTTTATTCGAACATTCATTTCACTACCGGCTGGGATGGCACGAATGAACTTTGCTAAGTTTAGTATCTATACGTTTTTGGGATGTATTCCATGGAACTTTGGGTTAGCTTATCTTGGCTTCAAGCTCAGTGAGCATTGGCAAATGGTCGAAACTTATGTACGTCCAATTAGTTATGCTGTTTTATCTATCATTATTCTGCTTATTGTAAGATTCGTATACAAAGCAATCAAAGGATATCGGAAAGAAGGAATGATTTAATATGTTGGATTATCAAGTATTTCAGTGGATTAATGACCTTGCAGGAAAGGGCACATTTCTTAATCCTATCATGCGTTTTTTTGCAGAAGATGCACAGTATTTCCTGTTCTTAGGAATTCTCGTCTACTGGTTCACGCGAACAAGAGACCACCGAATCATGGTAGCTGAGGCATTGATTTCAGCAGCAGTTGGGCTTGGAATAAGCGGTCTGATAGGAGACTTCTTCTATCGTGACCGTCCATTCATTACGCATTCTGTACATCAGTTGATTCAACATGCGGCGAATGCATCGTTCCCAAGTGATCATGCGACGGCTGCTTTTGCGATTGCGATGGCATTTTTCCTTGGACGCCGAAGAGAAGGGAAGTTATGGCTGGTGTTCGCCGGGCTAATCGCATTTTCACGTGTGTGGACAGGTGTTCACTATCCAACGGATGTTATGGCCGGAGCTGGTCTAGGTATCCTATCTGCCTGTGGCATTCACATGTTATTGACGAGATGGGCGCTCGTGCACAAATTTATAGGCTTATGCATTGATGTGTATGAGAAAGCTGAACATAAGGTATTACCGAAGAAGAGAAGTCAATTGGACTAATTTCAGCCTACAGAATTTATGATGATCTCATGCGTCTGATCCGATCAAATGCTTTAGATTTACGCTTTCTATCCAAATCAGTTATACTATCCGTATGCCAACTTAAGAAGAAAGAGAGGGGAGGATGTCCATGCGAAAAATTCTAGTGATTGAAGATGAGCGAAATTTAGCACGATTTATTGAACTAGAACTAAAACATGAGTCTTTCGAAGTCCTCATCGCTTCCGATGGTAGAACAGGGTTAGAGATGGCACTCAGTGGGGATTGGGATATTATTTTGCTGGATATCATGCTTCCTGGGATGAACGGGATGGACATATGCCGGCAAATTCGGCTTCATAAATCAACCCCTATCATCATGATTACGGCTAGGGATAGCGTTTCAGATCGTGTTACAGGGCTGGATACTGGAGCAGATGACTACATCCCAAAACCATTTGCAATTGAGGAATTGTTAGCGCGAATTCGCTCCATTTTCCGACGTGTTGAGGAATACAAGGAGGGCCCGCGTGATGTGCTTGTCTTCCAAGATCTCCAGGTGGATCTGAATGCTCATGTCGTACACATGGCTGAGCAGCTAGTGGAACTAACGAAGCGGGAATTTGACCTGTTAGTCATGTTCATGCAAAATATCAATCGGGTACTCACACGAGAAGTTCTTCTGGATGCGGTTTGGGGATTTGATACGGAAGTGGAGACCAATGTGGTCGATGTTTATGTCCGGTATTTACGTAACAAACTAAAGCATGTAGGGCTAGAGAATGCCATTCATACGATACGGGGAACAGGATATGTGATGCGACAATGAACAAAGTAAGGGTGTATTTGTCTCGATTGCCAGTAAGGTGGAAACTCACGGTTTGGTCCGCGTTGTTGTTATTTGTATTGTTCATTGTCTATGCTTCAGTGCATTATTTTGTCATTAATCATTGGCTTGTGAACGAAACTGAGGCAAGCATTCAGAAGGATATGAATCAATTAAAGACGTATTTCGAAGAAAAACAGGTGATGACCCAAGAAGATATCCTGGCAAGCACCCATTTTATTAAAGAATTAAATCAAAAAGATCAGTTCATCCGCATCCTAAATCAAAAAGGAGAACCGATTATTAAGGTTTCGGATGGTCTGATAGAAGAAGCGGTCGCACCCCGAACTGTTGAATCGACAACATTGATCAGTGAGTGGCATTTGGATGATCATTTGCTTATGATTCGCAGTCCTTTAAAGACAGATCAGTTTACAGGAACGATTGAAATTGTCCGTAGTTTAGAAGCGTTCGATGCTTTGAATAAGCTTATCTTGCTAACGATGTTTATTGGTGGAGTTATCGCTATTCTTGTGAGTGCAATAGGGGGCTGGATCCTTGCTCGTCAATTATTGAAGCCGGTCCAATCCATGGCTAGCACGATGCGGAACATCAAGAGCAAAGGGCTTCAGGAGCGGGTTGTCACCACGAATGCGAAGGATGAGATATCCGACTTATCGATGTTGTTCAATGATATGATGGATGATCTCGAAACATCATTCCGGCAGCAGAAACAATTCGTCGAAGATGCATCGCATGAATTGAAGACGCCTCTTGCCATTCTAGAAGGACATTTATCACTCTTAAATCGATGGGGCAAGGATGACCCGGAAATTTTAAATGAATCTTTACAAGTGGGACTGCAGGAGGTTGGACGTTTAAAGGGGATCGTTCATGAGCTTCTAGATATGACTCGGGCTGAAACCGTGCAATTTCTAACGGGAGAGCCGGTAGAGGTGAAGAGTCTCGTACAGAATATTATTCAGAGTGTATCTGCGATTCATGCTGATTTTCATATCCAAACCGACTTAGAAAGCCTGTCACAGGTGCGAATTCGAATTGTTCCTCAGCATTTGGAGCAAATTATATTGATATTATTGGATAATGCCATGAAATATTCGGATGAACGAAAAGATATTAACGTGATCGGTCAAGTAGTTCACAATAAAGTTGCAATACAAGTAATCGATTACGGAATCGGGATACCGAAAGAAGATTTACCGCATGTTTTTGATCGTTTTTATCGGGTAGATAAATCGAGAACGAGAGAGCGTGGTGGAGTCGGTCTAGGGTTATCTATTGCGTATCGCTTGGTACATGCCTATGATGGGGAAATTAGTATCAGCAACAGTTCTCATCAGGGGGTCTGTGTAACCCTTCTTTTTCCGATCGTAACCAATGAATGAGCTTGTTATTCCGAATACCATAGCAATACACGCAATCACCTGCTTTTTGGATATACCGCAGGTGATTTTTCTATGTATGCATGGTATAATTTTAAATTGGATTAATTAGATAACAATGATGATTTCAATATAGAGGGAAGTGGACCGAACTTGACACAGGAGAATAACAAATCCAAAGACTACGCTAAATACTTTGACTTCTCAACCGCGAAAGTGATCAAGCAGGAAGAAGGGAAAACAACATACCGTATTAACGGCCGTGAAATCTCCATCAATTCTGCGCCTAATCATACGGAAGAGAAACGTAGAGGGAAAGAAGATATCCAAGTTCATTATGATGCAGGCATACCAGACGAGTTGAAGGAAATTGGGAAAGATAAACACTATATCATTTACACCTTCGGTTGTCAGATGAATGAACATGATACCGAGACGATGAAGGGCATGTTGGAGGAGATGGGCTACCAAAGCACTGAAGATCGCAAGCTTGCCGATATCATTCTACTGAATACATGTGCCATTCGCGAGAACGCAGAGGATAAAGTATTCGGAGAGCTGGGTCACTTGAAGCATCTGAAAACGGAGAAACCTGGGCTCATCCTCGGGGTATGCGGCTGCATGTCTCAAGAAGAATCTGTGGTTCATCGGATCATGGCGAAGCATGGCTTCGTAGATATGATTTTTGGAACGCACAATATCCATCGTCTTCCTTATCTGATTCAGGATGCGCTTTTCAGTAAAGAGATGGTCGTTGAAGTATGGTCCAAGGAAGGCGACATCATCGAGAACCTGCCGAAGAAACGTGAAGGCATGCGCGCATGGGTCAACATTATGTATGGCTGCGACAAGTTCTGTACATATTGTATTGTACCTTTCACGCGGGGGAAAGAACGGAGCCGTCGTCCTGAAGATGTGATTGCAGAAGTCCGCGATTTAGCGAGACAAGGCTTCAAAGAGATTACGCTGCTCGGACAGAACGTGAATGCTTACGGAAAAGACTTCACCGATATTGAATATACTTTCGCTCACCTCATGGATGATATGCACAAAATTGATATTCCGCGAGTTCGGTTCATGACCTCTCATCCGCGTGATTTTGATGATCAATTGATTGACGTGTTAGCGAAACGCGGGAACTTGGTTGAACATATTCATCTTCCGGTTCAATCGGGCAGTACGCAAATGTTGAAAATTATGAGTCGTAAATATACGCGCGAGCAATACCTCGAATTGGTTCGCAAAATCAAAAAGGTGATTCCGGATGTGGTTCTTACAACAGATATCATCGTTGGGTTCCCAGGAGAGACAGATGAGCAATTTGAAGATACGCTTTCGCTGGTGAAAGAAGTTGGCTACGATTCGGCGTATACTTTTATATACTCACCTCGCGTAGGTACGCCAGCTGCTTCCATGGAAGATAACGTACCGATGGATGTGAAAAAGGAACGTCTACAGCGCTTAAATGATTCCATTAAGCAATCCAGCCGCCAAATTCATGACAATATGGTAGGACAAGTCGTGGAAGTTTTGGTTGAAGGGGAAAGTAAGAATAATGCGAATATGCTGTCAGGACGGACACGTACGAATAAGTTGATTCATTTTGAAGGTTCCAAAGACTTGATCGAAACGTTCGTTCATGTGAAAGTTACCGATTCGTTCACATGGTTTATGAAAGGGGAGCTTGTCACCGAGCAAGTCCCTATGTAAAATAAGTCACAGGTCCAGATTTATTGGGAAAGAATGGAGAGATAAACGATGAGCCAGCACGATCATGATCATACACATGAAGAAGTCCAAATTCCTAAGTTTGAAGTTCGCGATCTCCTCGTGCGTGAAGATATTATGGCAAAGACGAAAGAACTTGCCGATTTGATCTATACGTCGGAAGAAGTGAAGATGTACCAGACGGCAGAGAAAACGATCAATACAAATGATCGAATACAAACGCTTATCGCTTCGATGAAGAAGAAGCAGAAGGAAATTGTTGCGTTTGAACGTTTCCAGAACACAGAGATGGTGGCTAAAATTGAGCAAGAAATCGAAGATTTACAGGATGAGCTGGATAATATTCCGATTGTTTCGGAATTTCAGCAAAGCCAAAGCGATTTGAACTACTTGCTTCAAATGATTATGACTGCGATTCGTGATACCGTTTCCGAGAAAATCGAAGTTGAAGCGGGTACTGTATCTACATCGAAATGCGGAGACTAAGAAGAGGGCTGTTCAATGCAGATTGAACAGCTTTTTTCACATCCAGAAGGAGTGCATCAGATGAAAACCGAAAAAGAAAAGATGATCCATGGCGAATACTACTTGGCAGCTGACGAAGAGTTGGTCGCGGATCGCCTCCGTGCAAGACGTTTAACGCGACTCTACAACCAGACGACAGAAGTGGATGGAGAAGAACGTACACAGCTTCTGAAGCAATTATTCGGTACGGTGGGGGGCGATATATACATCGAACCGACCATCAAATGTGATTATGGGTACAACATTCATGTAGGACACAATTTCTATGCGAATTTCGATTGCGTTATTCTCGATGTTTGTCCCGTGAACATTGGAAGCAACTGTTTCTTAGCTCCTGGAGTACATTTGTATACAGCAACACATCCTCTTGATCCAGTGGAACGGAACAGTGGCGTGGAATATGCGAAACCGATTACGATTGGGGACAATGTCTGGATCGGCGGAAGATCGGTTATTAACCCAGGCGTTCGCATTGGTAATAACGTCGTTGTGGCATCAGGATCCGTGGTCACGAAGGATGTTCCGGATAACGTCGTCGTTGGTGGTAACCCGGCACGAATGATTAAGAATATCTAAAGCTCTTGTAAGCATCCTCTTCGCGAGGGTGCTTTTTTTGTGGAATTGTAAATCTATACAAATTCTTCATACACGAATGATATAAAGTTAACAAAACTTTTCTATAGTTAGGTTGCAGATAACTTGAACATGTATGGAGGCCAAAGGGATGCAGCCTTATTTAACGTTAAATCAGATCCAAAAGAAATTTGGACAATTTGTTTCGTTGAAAGGTATCGATTTACAAATTACTCATAATGAATTTGTCTGTTTGCTAGGACCAAGCGGTTGCGGTAAAACGACATTATTGCGAATTATTGCGGGATTAGAGACCGCGACGACGGGTTCCCTTGTGATGGATGGCAAGGATATCACCAAGATGCCGGCAGGACAGCGTGACTTTGCGATGATGTTCCAGTCCTATGCGCTTTTTCCTAACCTTACAGCATATGACAATATCGCATATGGCTTATCCTCTAAGAAGCTTAACAAGCGCGAGATCCGCAACCGGGTCGATGAAGTGCTGGATTTAGTCAATCTCTCACATCTGGCCCATAAATATCCTGGTCAATGCTCAGGTGGTCAGCAACAACGAATTGCGCTTGCACGAGCGCTTGCCATGTCCCCGAAGGTTCTCCTGCTAGACGAACCCCTGTCCGCGCTAGATGCCAAAGTTCGTGATAAGCTGCGCAAAGAAATTCGTAACCTCCATGAGCGATTAGGAATGACCACGATCATGGTTACGCATGACCAGGAAGAAGCGCTGACCATGGCAGACAAAATTGTCGTTATGAATAATGCAGAGATTGTACAGATCGGTACGCCTCAGCAAGTCTACGAGCATCCGAATAGTCCGTTTGTAGCAGATTTTATAGGTGCCATTAATTTCATGGATACATTGAATGCATCGGAACGGCTATCCTCGAAAGAACCAATGACAGCGATTCGACCGGAGCATATCCACGTGGGGGCATTGGATCAAGCTGAAGCTGTACAATACGGACGAATTCAAGAAATCGAGTTCCGCGGTTCGTTCTATCGCCTAACGTTGCAATGTATGAACAGTGCCGAAGAACCTGAGCAACGTCAGGTCATGATTGACATCTCTTCCGAGCAGACGAAGGGGCTTCAGCTGACGAAGGAGCAAGTCATTCCATTTCGCCTGCCGCGGGAACGCATTATCACATTTCATGCCGACAAACCCATTGTCGTGAACGGGTAGGGGGCAACACTTTGAACTGGAATGAGAATTTACAACGATTGCTTTTACTCATCATCGCAGCTGCACTAGCCGTAAGCATTCTGCTTCCTTTAGGCGCTTTATTTGAACGGGCATTTATGAACGAAGAGGGAGAATGGATCGGCGTCTCCAATGTGTTCACGTATTTGGCTTCCCCTGCACTTGCCCAATCGTTAGCAAATACCATGTTTGTCTCTGTCATTAGTACGATTATTTCGGTGGCGCTCGCATTTGCTTATGCCTTCGGTATTGTCCGGACGATGATGCGAGGCAAGACATTTTTCCGTTATGCGGCGCTGCTCCCGTTATTCGCGCCTTCGATGATGCATGGGCTGGCATTGACCTTCATGTTCGGAAATCAAGGTTATGTCACGACGGGATTCTTCGGGTTGCTGCCCACAGGCTGGGATATCCACCTCTATGGTCCTGTAGGGATCATCATATCCGAGGTTGTTTTTACATTTCCGCAAGCATTTCTGATTATGGTTGTTGCGCTATCCATGTCTGACTTTCGCTTGTATGAAGCAGCTGAGACACTGGGAGCGGGTCAAATGCGTAAATTTTTTACCGTAACATTGCCAGGTGTCAAATACGGTCTTATCAGTGCATTTTTCGTTTGTTTTACGCTTGTGTTCACGGATTTCGGGGCGCCAAAGATCGTAGGCGGACAATATAACGTTCTTGCGACGGATATGTACAAATATGTCATTGGTCAACAGAACATGTCGATGGGAGCAACCGTAGGGCTTGTACTTATTCTCCCAGCTATTTTGGCTTTTGCGGTGGATCGATATCTCGAACGTAAACAAAAATCTGTCGTTAGTGCCAAGGCGGTTCCTTTTCAACTCAAGCGCCGCCCAGGGCGTGATCGTCTATATACGATCTATTGTTCTGTGATTGCTGGTGCGATTCTGATCTTGCTTCTTACCGTTGTATATGGATCCTTCGTGAAGTTATGGCCTTACAATCTAAGCTTGACGTTAGACCATTTTGATTTCACAAAAGTAGCAGGAGGAACAGGGCTAGAACCGTTCTGGAACAGCTTGAAGGTATCTTTCTTGACGGCCATTATAGGTACGATTGTAACGTATCTGTCGGCCTATGCCATTGAGAAGCTGAAAGTATGGAAACCGCTGCGTTTATTAGGGTATTTTCTGTCCATCATCCCACTTGCCTTGCCGGGCCTCGTATTAGGACTATCCTATATCTTCTTCTTCAATCAGAAGTCGAACCCGTTGAACGGCTTGTACGGGACAATCTGGATCTTGGTGCTCGTGAACATCGTACATTTCTTCTCTGTGGCGTTTATTACGGCTACAACAGCGCTCAAGAAGCTGGATAACGAGTATGAATATGCTTCGGATTCGATGGGTGTACCGTTCTACAGAACATTGTTCAAAGTCACTGTACCGATCACGATTCCAGCGATATTGGAAATGGGAATCTACTTCTTCATTAACTCCATGGTGACCATTTCGGCCGTCGTATTTTTATATGCGCCAGACTTAAAGCTTGCTTCCGTGATGATCGTGAACATGGATGATGCTGGAGATATTGCGCCGGCTTCAGCGATGTCGATTCTGATCGTCGGCACAAGTATTCTCGTTCGGATCGCTTACGAATGGGGTACGGCGAAGCTTCGCCGACGTTCCGCGAAATGGCAATCACGCTCGCAAGATATGTAATTCAATTCCTTCACTTAGGACGGAAGGAAAAAACACTAGCAAAAATAACGATATTTTCCCCTCGACTTGCGTATACATTGAAGAACGAGTGAAGGGGGTTGCAAGGTCGATGGAAGTTTGGGTTATATGGCTTATCGTAGGCGGAGTGCTTCTTATAGCTGAGATGTTCTCCCTCACCTTCTACATGCTTTGGCTGGCGCTTGGTGCTTTGGTGGCAATGATTGTAGCGCTTATAGCACCAACTTTGTTCGTATTGCAAGCGATTGCTGGGGTCCTAGCTGCTGTTTTACTGACGATATTCACGAAGCCGATTACGCGGCACTTCCGTGCTTCGCGCGGATTTAAGGACGCCGTGGATCAGCTGGTCGGTAAAAAGGGCGTCGTCATTGAACCCATCGAACCTGGACAGAACGGGATCGTGAAAGTGGGGAATGATCTTTGGAGTGCGACGGCTTCCGAGGATCTGCTCAAACATGATGAAGTCATCGTTCTGCGCCGCGGCAATACCATTCTTGAAGTCGAAAAATGGAGAGGGGAATAGTCCGATGTCTTGGATCATTACGATTGTAATTTTGTTGGTTGCGGTTGTCTTTATTTCACTTACGGTCAAGATCGTTCCTCAGCAACGTGTAGGCGTTGTGGAGCGATTAGGTCGATTTAACCGTTTGTTAACGCCAGGGATTAATATCCTTATTCCTATTATTGATCATGTTCGTACGTACCACGACTTGCGCATTCAACAAGCGAATGTCCCGCCGCAGACCGTAATTACGAAGGATAATGTGCAAGTGCAAATTGACACGATTATCTTCTATCAAGTGGTTGGGCCGGAACAAGCAACGTATGGCATTTCGGATTATGTTTATGGTGTAAGAAATATTACGACAGCTACGATGCGTCAGATTATCGGTAAGTTGGAGTTGGATGAGACCTTATCCGGGCGTGAGAAAATTTCGACTGAAATCCGCATCGCGCTGGACGAAGCGACAGAAAAATGGGGCGTACGGATTGAACGGGTCGAAGTTATTGATATTAAGCCGCCGTTAGATATCCAGGAATCGATGGATAAGCAAATGAAGGCAGAACGGAGCAAGCGTGCGATTGTACTGGAAGCCGAGGCTGCCAAGCAAGATATGATCCTGCGTGCTGAAGGGGATAAGCAGAGTAAGATCCTGAAGGCGGAAGGAGACAAAGAAGCTCGTATTCGTGAAGCAGAGGGCTTACGACAAGCGCAGGAATTAGAGGCTCTAGGGCGTGCCAAAGCCATTCAAGCGGTTGCAGAAGCGGAGAAAATTCGTATTGAGCTGATTGCATCTGCAGGACTGAATGAGAATATTCTTGCATACAGATCTTTCGAAGCCTTGACCGATATTTCGAATGGTGCGGCGAACAAAGTGTTTATTCCGACAAACGCCGTAGAGACGTTAGGAAGCATTGGCGCGATCGGAGAAATGTTCAAAAATAAGAAATCCGAATAGATGTAGGAAATCGAAGAAAGATAAGCTAAGCGACAAGCGAAGCTTATCTTTTTTGACTGTTCTGGGGTGAAACATTGACATTTCTCGTGAATAGTTCATAATAATAATATTAAAAATACATTTACAATCGGGTGAGAATCGATGGAGTCGACAGAGAAGAACCAGTACAACGTGGGGAAATATCGGACACCAGATGGTGCACCGGCGGATATCGTTATTTTTACAATAACACGCAAAGAGAAGCAAACGGCGAAGAAGTCGTTACCATATCGAGATCTGATGGTTCTATTAATCCGACGCAAACGTTGGCCATTCGCAGGAAGTTGGGCTTTGCCAGGTGGTTTTGGCAGAGAATCGGAGGCCCTCTACGATACAGCACGTCGCGAATTGATGGAAGAGACGGGTGTAGCGGATGTTCATTTGGATTATTTAAATGTGTATAGTCGACCGGGACGTGACCCACGCGGATGGATGATTTCACATGCTTTCTACGCACTCGTGAACGAGAAGTGGCTAGAGAAGCGAAAGGCTGCAGACGCTGCCGAAGATGTGAAATTATTCACGGTAGAAGAAGCATTGAATAAGTTAGAATTAGCATTTGACCATCATGAGATTATAACAGATGCTTATCAGAAAATCCAACAAGAAATGCTTGTCACGACCATAGCAAAGGAATTTCTGCCTGAGGTATTTACGTTAAGTGAGCTCTATCAAGTCATTCAGACGGTTGTTCCTGATTTTAAAGAAACGAATTTTATCCGGAAAATTACATCCACGCAGAGCCGAAGAGGTATTATTCAAGTTGCATGTGACGAGCATGGGGAGAAACTATACTCCAATCAGTATTCGCAACGGCCAGCACAGTTATATCGGTTTACAGACTATGTGCCAACCGTATCCATTTATACATAAAGTCAATGAAAGAACAAGGAGAGATGAAGGATGAAAGCTCTTATTGTCATTGATTATACGGTTGATTTTGTGATCGGGAAGCTGCCCGTTGGTCAACCTGCGATCGATATTGAACAGCGTGTCGTGGCATTGACGGAACAATTTGTTCAGGATGGGGATTATGTGGTCATGGCCGTCGATTTACATGATGAGCAGGATGCACTTCATCCAGAGCACAAACTCTTCCCGCCGCATAATATTCGTGGTACCGAGGGAAGGCATTTATATGGTACATTACAGGCTTCCTATGAATCTCATCAAGATCAGATCTATTGGATGGATAAAACACGATACAGCGCGTTTTGCGGGACGGATTTAGAGCTTCAGCTTCGAGTTCGTGGCATCCAGGAAATCCACTTGATCGGGGTGTGCACGGATATCTGTGTACTTCATACGGCGGTTGACGCTTATAATAAAGGATTTCAAATTACCGTCCATCAGGACGCTGTGGCTAGCTTTAATGCAGATGGCCATACTTGGGCGCTCGGACATTTCAGCAATTCATTAGGGGCAAATGTCATATAAGCAAGGCGCACCACGTTAGGAGATGAACAAGATGAACGCAGACACGATGGCTCTTCATACTGATAAATATCAAATTAATATGATGTATGCGCATTGGGTGAATGGTACGCATAATCAAAAGGCTGTTTTCGACGCCTATTTTCGAAAGCTTCCCTTCGGGAACGGTTACGCCGTTTTTGCTGGGGTTGAACGGATTGTTAACTATATTAAAGAACTTCATTTCGATGAAGCGGCTGTGCAGTACTTGGCAGAGCAAGAAGAGCAGTATGACCCGCGTTTTTTAGAAGAGCTGCGTCAATTGCGCTTTACTGGTAATCTGCATGCCGTGAAAGAGGGAACCCTGGTATTCCCCAATGAACCGCTGATTCGAGTGGAAGCGAGATTATTCGAAGCACAGTTGATTGAGACAGCGATGTTAAATTTCATGAATTTCCAGACGCTCATTGCGACCAAAGCATCGCGTATTCGGCAAGTTGTCGGTACAGATACGCTCTTAGAGTTCGGTACGCGCCGAGCACAAGAAGCTGATGCAGCTGTCTGGGGAGCACGCGCGGCTTACATCGGCGGTTTTGATGCAACATCCAATATGCTGGCAGGTCAGCAATTCGGAATACCGACCAAAGGGACACATGCCCATGCTTGGGTACAAAGTTTCCATACCGAAGAAGAAGCGTTCGAGAAATTCGCAAAGGCGCTTCCGAATCAAGTGAGCCTATTGGTGGATACCTATGATACGTTAAAAAGCGGTGTCCCGCATGCGATTGAGGTAGGGAAGGATTTAGAGAAAGAGGGCAAACGCCTTCAATCGATTCGCCTTGATAGCGGAGATATTGCATATTTGTCGATCCGTGCTCGTGAGATGTTGGATGCAGCGGGGTTGCCGGATGTAAAGATCGTCGCATCAAATGATCTTGATGAGAACACGATATCCGACCTGAAGGCACAAGGTGCACGCGTGGATATCTGGGGCGTAGGAACACAGCTGATTACAGCCGCAGATCAACCCGCTTTGGGTGGTGTCTACAAAATCGTGGCGCTTGAAGTCAACGGTGAATATCAACCTACGATCAAGATTTCAGGAAATCCTGAAAAAGTGACCACGCCTGGCAAAAAGGATATCTTCCGCATCATCGACGCAAATCGCGGAAAGGCCGTGGCTGACTACATCTGTCTTAGTGAAGAAGAGGATGTGCGTAAGCGCGAGCAAATTAAACTATTTGATCCACTTCATCCCTATATGTACCGCTTCGTGCAAGATTATGACGCACAAGAGCTGTTGACTCCGATTTTCATGGCAGGCCAACAAGTGTATGAATTGCCAACACTGGATGAGATTCGTGAACATCACAAAGGCCAACTGCAATTATTCTGGCCGGAATATTTACGTAAGCTGAATCCACATCAATATCATGTGGATTTAAGCGTCGCAGCATGGGATATGAAGCGTAAGCTTCTAGAAGAGCATATGCAAGGTAAAAAGTAATTATATTACGATATTCCACCCTCTCGATCTCATTCGGGAGGGTGGTTTTGTTATTTCAAATGGATAAATGAATAGGTTGAAGGGGGTTGGCAAAGGGATTTTTGCAGGTAGATGAGAGATGATATGACTCAATCGCATGGGTGTCCTTCAGCATATGACCCGTTAAGACACATACGGCACGTTCCTCAGGGTGAATCCATTGATTCTCCACAAGCTGGCGCAGTCCGGCTAACGTAGCAGCAGAGGCGGGCTCACATCCAATTCCTGAGGCATCGATGATGGCTTTCGCGTTCATGATTTCCTCATCGCTTACGGATGCGGTAATCCCGTTGCATTGTTGGATGTAACGCATGGCTTTTCTCCAGCTTGGCGGGTTCCCGATATTTAAGGCCGATGCAATGGTATACGGATGCTCTTCAGGTTGTAATGTCCCATGAGGATTTCCTTGATCATGCATGAATTTATGGAATGGGCTAGCGCCTTCGGCTTGAATGATGGCGATCCTTGGCAGATGGTGGATAAATCCAAGCGAATATAGGTCCATGAGACCTTTTCCTAAGGCTGTGGCGTTACTTAATGCACCTCCAGGAACGATGATCCAGTCAGGCAGCTTCCATGCGAGTTGATGTGCGATTTCATAAATGATGCTTTTCTGACCTTCGATGCGCAAAGGGTTGATCGAGTTACAAACGTAATATCCTAAGGAGTCAGCTTCTCGCTCGAGATAAAGTATCCCGTCATCGTACGTACCTTCAAATGGATAGACATGCGCGCCATAAGCTAACGTCTGAAGTACTTTGTTCATTGCGATATCGTTCCCTGGAACATAGACATGGGCTTCGGCACCAATCCATCCGGCATACATGGCAAGAGAAGCAGAGGTATTCCCTGTGGAGCTGCAGGCAAAGTGCCGATAACCTAGGGAGTGACCATGCGATACGGCGGCTGTCATCCCATTATCTTTGAATGAGCCGCTCGGATTTTGGCTTTGCGCTTTAAATTGTAGGTGCTTGATGCCTGCGTATTGCAGCAGGGGTTCATTTGCGTCATATAACGGGGTATTGCCTTCATATTTGGTCACGATTGAGGTATCTTCCAATTCGGGTGCAATGAGCTCCTTATATCTCCATACACCGCTTGCATAGGGTGACATGCGATCTCGTAATCTCTCATCAAAACGATGTTTGAGTTCTTCTACATCGTAACCAGCATAATCATGCTCCACTTGCATGAGACCGCCGCAGGCACATGGTGCGAAGACAGCGGCGTTATTTCGCGCTTCCTGACTACATTCAGCACATATAATCTTCATCGTAACACTCCTCTAAGTTCATTCATCATTGATTCATTTGATTTGTAACCTTACAATAGATGCAGATGATTAATAAAACAAATATATAATTATGGTGAATACATAAATGAAATTTATGAATTAAGGAGTTGTAACGATGAACTTACACGCACTACGAATTTTTCACAAGACCGCTCAATTAGGCAGCGTGACACGTGCCGCTGAGCAACTCCGCATGAGCCAGCCCGCAGTGACAGCTCAAATTCGCAACCTCGAACGAGAATTGGATCTGGTGCTGCTTACCCCTCAGGGTCGAGGAATTGCATTGACGGAAACAGGACGATCACTTGCGGATCATGCGCACAGACTTTTTGCTTTTGAACAAGAGATCGAACGTCAAATGGATGATTTTCGACTGGGGCGTCAAGGAAAATTACGTATTGCGGCAACCTACCTGCCGGCCAATTTTTTATTGCCGCAGCTCATCGTGAAATTTAAGCAAATGTATCCGCAAGTCGAGATTCATTTAATGACGTTAAATAATAGCAATGCTTTGGATAAACTGAAAAATTTTGATGCTGATATCGCGATCATTGGGGGAGAGGACGAGGAAAATCCTGAACTGTCTCGGCAAAATTGGATTAAAGATGAATGCTGGTTTATAGCGCCATCGGATCATCCCTTTGCAGGGAAAGAAGTTTCTTTTCGATCCTTGATGGCGGAGCCGTTCATTATGCGCGAGGAGGGCAGCTACATGCGTAAGAAGTTATTGGCTTTGTGTCAATTGCATTCTGTGGCATCCCCGAGAACGGCTATTCAATGGACAGGTTCACAAGAAACCATTCGATCTGTAATGGCGGGCTATGGAATTACTTTTGTATCTTCTCTTGAAGTACGGGAGGAGATTCGACGTGGGAAAATCGCAAGAGTGTTGGTACCCGACATTCAAGCGAAGAACCCGATTTCGATCTATTTTCGCCGCGAAGGGAACTTGTCTATACCGGCTTCTAACCTCAAAGTTTTTTTAAACGGAAAAAATATGCTTGCAAATTTTTAATATGGTGTGTTATGGTAATCTTACTTTAAAAGAAGGAGGTGAAGGCAGGATGAAACGCAATCAGATGGAACAGAACTTGATGGTAACTGGAATGATTAACCTAACTGGGCTTGTATACACTGGAGCTGCGCACGCTACAGGTCTGTCCATTTTTGATCAAATCCAGAATATTCACGCGGATCGATTCCTGCCTAAACCTTAGCGGACTGTATAGCTAAAGGGCTGTAGGGATTCCTCCCTACGGCCCTTTTTTTGTTGCCTTGGAGGCGGAAATCGAGATGCGTACCCATCATACGATTGCGAATCTTTCCGAAATGGAAAGACCAAGGAGGATACGAAACCCATGATTAGTTGTCAACAAATTGAGAAGTATTACGGTGCCGAGCAGGTGCTGTCACATATAAGTTTTGAATTCAACGAAGGTGAGAAAGTCGGTCTGGTCGGACAGAATGGGTCAGGTAAGTCCACATTGCTCCATGTGTTGGCCGGCTTAGAACAACCTGATCGCGGAACGATTTCCGTTCCAAAGGGAACGAGAATCGGATACTTAACCCAAATCCAAGGGAACGATCCCGCATGGACGGTCTATGATGTATTGCAGCAAGGATTTGATGAGGCTTTAAGAATTCAGGCGCAGCTGCGTGAGTCAGAAATCAGTATGACGAGTGACGAAGCTGTCCAGGATCCACATGTAATGGACTCATTGCTGCGCAAGTACGCAGAGCTTCAGGAAGCATTTGAAAGAGCAGGCGGTTATGAAATCGAAACGCGAATCCATCAAATTGCAAACGGGATTGGCATTCCGACGGAACAGTTTCAGCGCACCTTCAACCATCTTTCAGGTGGGGAGAAAACGAAAGTAGCGCTCGCGAAATTACTGATTGAGCAGCCGAATTTTCTGCTGCTAGACGAACCTACGAACCATCTCGACTTGAATGCGGTGGAGTGGTTAGAACGATATATTGTGGCTTATCCCGGAACATGTCTGATTGCATCTCATGATCGATATTTCCTGGACCGTGTTGTAACCCAAATTATTGAAATTGAGGACGGAGAAGCGTCAACCTATCTGACGAATTACTCCGATTATCATAAAGAAAAGCAACAGAAGCTGCTTCTACAGTTTGAAGAGTACAAAGATCAACAGAAGCGAATCAAGCAAATGAAGGAAGCGATCAAGCGATATATCGAGTGGGGAAACATCGGGGGCAATGAGAAGTTCTTCAAGCGGGCAGCTTCGATTCAGAAAGCATTGGATCGGATGGACAAAATTAAACGTCCAGTTCTCGAACGCAAGAAGGTGGATTTCCAATTGGATTTCGCTGGACGTTCGGGTAAGGATGTGCTGGTGTGCCGTGACATTGAGAAAGGGTACGCGGGTCGAAATCTGCTGCAGAAGGTGACGCTGAACCTCGCCTATGGTGATCGTGTAGCGATGATCGGTGGGAATGGCGTTGGAAAGAGTACGTTGTTTAAGCTCATTCTTGGGGAAGAGCAGCCTGATCAAGGAGAGATTCGGATGGGGGCGCGCGTTGAAGTTGGATATCTGGCCCAAGATGCTCCACCGCTGGAAAAGGCTACGGTCATCCAATATTTTCGAAATCAGGTTGATGTGGAGGAAGGCGAAGCTCGCGGCATGCTGGCTAAATACTTGTTCTACGGAGCAGCTGTATTTAAATCCGTGATGAATCTGTCCGGTGGCGAATGGACGCGGTTAAAGCTAGCGTTAATCATGCAGCAATCGCCGAATTTCCTCCTGTTAGATGAGCCGACGAACCATCTGGATATTGCTTCCCGTGAAGCGTTGGAAGAGATGCTTGAAGAGTTCCCTGGAACTGTGTTGACCATCTCGCATGACCGTTATTTTATTAATCAAATTGCCGAACAGGTGTGGTCGTTGCATAACAAGCAAGTGACGTGTTACTTGGGTGATTTTGATGCATATAAGGAGCAATCTGAAAAGGAGAAGGCACGCAATACCTCGACTGTATCGGTGCAACGAACGCATGCTCCCGCTCGTGAGAACCGGAATCAAGAAGTCCTCTCAACAAGTAAGACATCCAGAAGGAAAATACAATTGGAACAACAAATTGCATTAAAGGAGCAGGACCAATGTAGCCTTGAATTAGCATTATTAAGTGAGGAACATCGTACAGATGCAGAGATGCTAGCCCGACTTGTTGCAGAACAAGCGGCGGTTCAAGAAGCATTGAACGAATTGTACGAACAATGGTTAGAACTTGAAGATGGAATGGAAGGGTAGTGAATCCTCAAATGTTTTCGATTTTGTATAAATTGAAATGGTTTTTTAATATGTATCGACGCAGGTATGTGATCGGTATTCTGTTACTGTTGATCGTTGGATTGTTTGAAATGGTACCTCCGAAACTCATGGGTCAGGCCATTGACCAGATCCAGCAAGGTACGTTCACATCCGCGAAATTATCGGAATTTTTACTCCTGTTTCTTGGGATTATGGTCGTGATCTATGTGATGGGATATTCATGGATGTATCAGATTTTTGGTGGATCGTTCGTGATAGAACGGATTCTAAGAACACGATTTATGAAGCATTTACTAAAAATGACGCCGACATTCTTTGAGAAAAATCGGACGGGTGATCTCATGGCCCGAGCGACCAACGATTTAGGAGCGGTATCAACGACCGTTGGTTTTGGGATTCTTACGATGGTGGATTCGAGTTTCTTTATGTTAACGATCCTGTTCACTATGGGATTCATGATTAGTTGGAAGCTAACGCTAGCAGCGATCTTGCCTTTACCACTTATTGCTGTGGCGATGAGTATCTATGGGAAAAAGATCCATGAACGCTTTACATTGGCACAAGATGCATTTGGAAAGCTGAATGATCAGGTGTTAGAGGCAATCTCTGGTGTGCGAGTCATTCGCGCGTATGTTCAGGAAAGAGCAGATGAAAGACGATTCAAGGCTGTTACGGATGATGTGTTTCAGAAGAATTTGGACGTGACACGCATTGACGCTTTGTTCGAACCAACGATTAAAATCTTAGTTGGTATTAGTTATATGATCGGGCTTGCATATGGGGCCTATCTGGTGTTCCATCAAGAAATCACGCTCGGTGAATTGGTATCCTTTAACGTGTATCTCGGAATGATGATCTGGCCGATGTTCGCGATGGGGGAACTTATCAATGTCATGCAGCGGGGGAATGCATCGCTTGACCGCGTGAATGAGATTCTATCGTATGAGCCGGATGTGCAGGATCCTGCGGAGACTCAATCGGTTGGCGTGCCGCATATGATTGAATTTGATCAAGTGACGTTCACCTACCCGACTTCGGAAACGAAAAATTTGAAGGAAATCTCGTTTACTTTAGATCGGGGTCAGACGCTTGGTATTGTTGGGAAGACGGGAAGCGGGAAGACGACGCTCTTGAAGCAGCTTCTGCGCGAATACCCGATCGGTCACGGAGAAATCAAGGTGGCTGGGACAGCACTTGGCTCCATCTCATTAAGTGAAATCAATGAATGGATCGCCTACGTGCCGCAAGAACAGATTCTTTTCTCCAGAACGGTGCAAGAGAATATACTCTACGGTCGTCGCCATGGTACGGAAGATGATGTACTTCAAGCGTTGGAGTCCGCGTCATTCTTACAGGACATTAATACGCTGTCGAGCGGTTTAGAGACCATCGTAGGCGAGAAAGGTGTCTCATTGTCTGGCGGTCAGAAGCAGCGTGTATCCATTGCCCGCGCGCTTATTGCGGACGCTGAGATTCTGGTGCTGGATGATGCCATGTCTGCCGTGGATGCGAAGACGGAAGCGAAGATTATTGGGAACATTCGCCGGGAACGTGCCGGTCGCACGACATTAATTACAACCCATCGACTTTCAGCGGTACAACATGCCGATCTTATACTCGTGTTGGATAACGGTGAAATTATTGAACGGGGAACACATGAAGAACTGCTTGCTGCGAATGGATGGTACAAAGAACAATTTGACCGTCAGCAAGTAGAAGCAAACTTATCGTAAGGTGGTGAACCCATGAAACTATTGAAGAAATTGTTTAATTACGCACTTTTATATAAAAAATCATTTGTCATAGCCTTGGTGATGCTTGCGATTGCTGTGGCAGCAGAGCTCACGGGTCCGTTCCTCGCGAAGTCTATGATTGACAATCATATTCTCGGCATTGAGAGGCCATGGTCTGAAGTACAGTCGAACACGAAAGACGCTGTACCCTATCAAGAACATTGGTACAAGAGAACCGATAATTTAAAAGCAGGCGAAGTGCCTGGGAATGAAGTTCGTGTACTTCAAGTCGGCAGACAGTTCGTTTTTGTCAATGAAGCCGTGCAAACCGATGGTGTTCGTTCCTTCGAGAATGGCAAGCTCGTCTTTACATCCGGAGAGAATACGCGAGCGTACCCAGCATCGAAGTTATCGGTCTCAGAACTGATCAAATTCTATCAACCGGAAATGAAAGGAATTATGTGGTTGATGGGTATTTATTTAGGCCTATTGCTGGTATCCTGTGTTTTTGAATACGGACGGATTTATTACTTGCAGACGTCTGCAAACCGGGTTATTCAGAAAATGCGTACGGATGTATATAACCAGATTCACCGGTTGCCGATTAACTATTTCGATACCCTTCCCGCCGGGAAAGTCGTATCACGTATAACAAATGATACAGAGGCCGTGAAGGACTTATTCGTTAACGTGCTGGCGAACTTCTTCTCCGGAACCGTGTATATTACGGGGATCTTCGTTGCTTTGTTCTTACTAGATGTTCGATTAGCGCTTGTGTGTCTTGTTATCGTTCCGATTCTTATTCTGTGGATCTACATCTATCGTAAATTCGCGACGCAGTATAACCGTGTGATTCGCTCGAAGCTAAGTGATATCAACGGGCTGATCAATGAATCGATCCAAGGGATGACCGTCATTCGCGCTTTCCGCCGGCAGAAGGATACGGAGAAAGAATTCGAAGAAATGAATGAGCAGCATCTTCATTACCGGAATAAAATGTTGAATTTAAACTCTCTAACTTCTCACAACCTAGTCAATGTCATTCGCAGCTTGGCGCTTGCAACAGTTGTGTGGTATTTCGGCAGCAAGTCTTTTGACATAACAGGTGCTATATCGTTTGGTGTCATTTATGCCTTTGTCGATTATTTGGGACGTATGTTCCAACCGATCGTCGGGATGGTCAATCAGTTAGCTCAATTAGAGCAGGCCTTAGTATCTGCTGAACGTGTGTTCGAACTTATGGATCTTCCAGGCACAGACGTTGCTGACGGTGCTTTGGATCGTTACAAAGGAAACGTGAAATTTGATCATGTCTCATTTGCCTATAAGGACGATGAGTATGTATTGAAGGACATTTCATTTGAAGCGAAGCAAGGGCAGACGGTCGCGCTTGTCGGTCATACCGGTTCCGGGAAGAGCTCGATCCTTAACGTTCTGTTCCGGTTCTATGACGTTCAAAAAGGCGAAATTACAGTCGACGGTGTGAATGTGCAGAGCATTCCGAAGCAACTTCTGCGTCAACATATGGGGATTGTACTTCAAGATCCATTCTTATTTACAGGAACCATTGCAAGCAATGTAAGCTTAGAGGACCCTTCGATCACACGCGAACAGATTGAGAAAGCACTGCGTGATGTCGGAGCGGAGACCATTCTTGCGAACTTGCCGAAAGGCTTTGACGAGCCGGTTATTGAAAAAGGAAGCACATTGTCCGCGGGTCAACGTCAATTGGTATCCTTCGCACGTGCACTCGCCTTTAATCCCGCCATTCTGATTCTAGATGAGGCAACGGCAAATATCGATACCGAGACCGAAGCGATTATTCAATCTGCATTAGATGTCGTGAAAAAAGGTCGTACGACCTTCATAATCGCACATCGTCTCTCGACGATTCGCAGCGCAGATCAAATCCTGGTTCTGCATCGCGGTGAGATCGTAGAGAAAGGCAGCCATGAAGAACTGATGTTGCATAAAGGCCGTTACTATCAAATGTATCAACTGCAGCAAGGCAGTCAGCAAGAAGCTTCAGCACCTGCTCCAGGACCGAGTCCTGCAGCGGCGACGCCTTCCTACATCGGATAATATGATGATTGAGACGCTTTTGGCGTTCTACATCCCTGATGGCGATGTGGATTCCAAGGGCGTCTTTTCATGGGGTTCGTATCTGATCATGATGAAATGTGATAGTTTACATGCTAGACTATAAAAATAGAAGATGAAGGATGATATGACCTATGGTGTTGTAACATGGGAGGCATGAAGGAGTGGCAGGCAGATATGGATGAACTGATATTTTTAGGTACAGGCGATTCTATGGGAGTCCCTCGCGTGTATTGTGATTGCATGATTTGTGAAGAAGCCAGAACGACCGGGATGAACCGTCGCTATCGTTCAGCTGTCATGATAAGAACAGCGGAAGGAGATATTCTCATCGATTGCGGTCCGGATTGGGTAACCCAAATGGAGCAGATTGAACAACGATTCGTATCCCATACGCTGATCACACACGCGCATTTTGATCATATTGCAGGTTTGCCCGAATGGGTAGATGCCTGTCGTTGGCTTGGGCAACGGGGACATATCTATTCTCCTTCTGAAGTGCTGGAGACGATCCGGGCCCAATTTCCATGGCTTCCGAGACATCTGTATTTTCATGAAATCAAGCCCGAAGGCATGGAGCTATATGGATGGAAGATTGAACCCCATCTGATGTGTCATGGGAAAAATGGGATGTCCTACGCCTTTCGATTAACCAAAGGGGACATGTGTGTCGGATACTGTTCAGATGCGATTAACTTGAGTCCCGATCAGAAGCTGTTTCTCATGAATCTAGATCTCCTGATATTAGGGACCAACTTCTACCATGAAGAAGCAGAGTTTCATACCCGATCGGTCTACGACATGGTCGAGGCGATCGAATTGCTCCAAGAATTGCAGCCCTCGCAAGTTTATTTTACACATATGGGACATGGTGTGGATGTCGAAGAACGATACGCGATCCCCTCCAACGTCACCTTAGCAAGAACAGGAATGCGAATAGCTTTAACTGTGGAAGACGCCTAATTTGGCGTCTTTTTTAGATGAGAATCATTATAGTAAATAATGATTGACAGCGGGTGACAGTAAATGTAAACTAAACTCCGATAATGATTCTCATTATCGTGAATTTAACGTATAGAAAACAGATGAAGGCAGGCGAAATAATTGATTAGAATGCGGAACGTATACCTGCTGATTCTTACCGTCCTGATGTTCATGATGAGTCCCATGATGGCTTGGGCAGCAAGTGTAGGACAGGATGATCTGACACAAGCAAATACCATCGTGGATAAGGCTTTGACAGCGGCAACAGGCGGGGATGTGGATACAGCAAAAGCAACCTTTGAAGAATTCCGAACCACATGGTTAAAGATTGAAGAACATATCAAATCGGAGTCCGCACAGGCTTACGCGGATATTGAGGCAGCCATGGGGCAATTCGATTATGCTTCGATTAAAAGCAAACAAGAAGATCTCGTGAAGTCATTAACAGATCTCAAGAAGGTCAATACGAAATACATATCCAATGGGTATACGAAAGGCGCGTCCTTTAAGCAAGAAGATATCACATTACAGGATTTCGTGGGCATCTTAACTCAATTAAATACGGACATCAAGCAATCGGCTAAGGATGCTGCGTTGGATGGGATCAAGCAAGCGCGTCACTCTTGGTTAAGCGTAGAAGGCGTTGTTGTTGCTCAATCCGGAACGGTCTACAGCGATTCCGAGCGCGATCTCGTTGTCATTCAAGCGATGTTAGATCAGGGCGATCTGAAAGGTGCAGAAGATACTGTTTCAGCGATGATTACCTATTTAACGCCACTTGCGTCAAAGACCGAATATACGATGATCGATGCTGCGATGATCCCGATTCGTGAGGGTTTAGAAGCGCTTCTCGTTGTAGGTGCGTTACTAGCTTTTGTGAAACGAAGCCCGCAAGCCGAAGTGAAGAAAGGTAAGGCATGGATTTGGACCGGCGTTGGTGCGGGAGTACTTGTAAGCTTGGTGATTGCTGTCATCGTGAAGTTCGTCTTCTCTTCCGGAGCCTTTGGTCAGAATAACTTCATTATTAACGGATGGACGGGAATTATTGCAGCCGTCATGCTGCTATATATGAGCTATTGGTTACATCGTCAATCGAATGTGAAGGATTGGCAGCAATATATTCAATCAAAAAGTCAATCTGCTATGAAAACGGGGCGGATGGTTACGTTAGGTGTGCTATCTTTCTTAGCTATTTTTCGGGAGGGTACCGAAACGGTATTATTCCTGATTGGCATGGTCAATCAGATCTCGATGCAGAATTTGATTCTTGGAATTCTCATCGGGTTTGGCGTTCTGGGAATCGTAGCCTATTTGATGCTGACACTTGGTGTGAAGCTCCCTATGCGACCGTTCTTTATGGTATCAAGTTTAATCGTGTTCTATCTTTGTATTAAGTTCACGGGGATGGGAATCCATAGTTTACAGCTAGCAAGCTCGATACCATCTACCCAGGCACCGTTACCTAATATCAACTTTATTGCGATGTATCCATCTTGGCAAAGTGCATTACCCCAATTGATTATTATCGCGGCTGCTCTTATTGTAATCATAGTTCAAAAGATCAAACCGAAGAAAAAAATAGAACCCATATCTGGTTAAGAGAGAAAAGAGGAGCTTCATCCCATGAAAAACAAGCGAATTAAATTGGTATCCTTCCTAGTTACATTAGCATTACTTACTGCAGCCATGACGGCATGCGGGGCGAAGGACACATCGACTGAAGTTGCAGCATCCACGCAAGGTACAACCCAAGCGGATACAACCAACGCAACAACAACGGCGACTGTAGATCCGCAGACAGGTACGGACAGCATGATCGCGACGGCAGCAGCATTAAAGACATCACTGGATGCGAAGGATGACGCCAAGGCCAAGGAATTAACGAAGAAGATCGAAGAAGAATGGCTATCCTTCGAGAATGATATTAAAGCCAAATATCCGGATCAATATGTGAATGTCGAAAAATACTTAAACACACTGATTGCAGGTGGGAAGCAAGACACGTTAGAGTTTGATGTGCTCTCTACCTTATTGGATCAAGTTCAGCCTGCACTTCAAGGTCTCAGTGATACATTGAAATCCGGTACAGGCGGGGTTAATAAGGATTCATTAGAGAAGAATCCGGAAATTGTTGCAGCGACGAAGCTATATGCTGCGTATGTGCAGGAGCAAGGAACAGCCATGGTTACTGAAATAGAAGCTCTACTCAATGATGTGAAAAGCGGAGATTTGAAAAAAGCACAAGCACAGTATGTCAAATCCCGGTTCCCCTATGAACGCATTGAACCGATCATTGAGTTGTTCGCTGAATTAGACGGTACGATGGATGCTCGTGTTGATGATTTTGCCGATGAGAATGATGCGAACTTTACAGGATATCACCGCATTGAAAATATTCTCTTCGTGAAGCAAAATACGAAAGATGCGGTTACATTCGCGGAACGTCTTCTGGAAGACGGGAAGAAGATGCAATCCGAAATTGCGAAAATGACGATTGATCCAACATTGTTCGTTACAGGTGTCGGGGAGTTAATGGAAGAGGCACAGTCTACGAAAATTACAGGCGAGGAAGAACGCTGGAGCCAAGCCACGCTTCCTGTTTTAAAAGGTAATGTTGAAGGTGCGAAAAAGATTTTCGATCTACTACGTGCAGAGCTGCATAAAAAAGATCCTGCTTTAGAGGAGAAAATCGATAAAAATCTGCAGAGTGTGCTGCAACAGATTGAAGAACTTTCGCCGAATGGTGTGTACACGCCATTTGATCAATTAAGTCAAACCCAACAAATCGATTTGAAAAATAAATTGGAAGCCCTCGCGGTACCGCTTGTGAAGCTTCCTGCAACATTAGGTGAATAAGGGTGAAGAATCATGTCAAAACAACCATTTAGTCGACGTAAATTTCTTGGCATGGCCGTAACAGGTGCCGCGGGTCTCGTGATCGGCAATATGCTAGACCTACCAAAGCGAGTACATTCTGTTGTAGACTCAGAACCTGTCAACTCCAAATCACAGACAACTGAAACGACGAACACCCCAGGAACAGCTCCGGTAACGGAGTCGTTTTTTGGCGTTCACCAGTCAGGGATCGTGACCCCTGCTCAACAGTTTTTGAACATTGCTGCCTTTGATATCATCTCGAGTGACCGGAATGAACTCAGAGATATGCTCAAGACTTGGACGAAGATGATCGCTAGATTAACAGAAGGCAAGTCCCCTCTGGAAGGGTCTCAGAATCCTAAATTCTCTCCGCTTGATACGGGAGAACAGATCGGATTAAGTCCATCCCGGTTGACCATTACGATCGGGTTTGGGGCAAGCTTATTCCAGAAGGATGGGATCGACCGGTTTGGTCTTGCGAGCAAAAAGCCTAAAGGCTTCGGTCAAATGCCAATATTTCATCGAGATGCATTGAAGGAACCTCTGATACACGGAGATCTTGTTGTTCAAGTGTGTTCTGATGATCCGGTCGTTAACTTTCATGCCATTCGTAATCTATCGATCGCATCGAATGGTGTCGCGCATTTGCGCTGGCAGCATACCGGTCAATCCGGGACAAAGCCAGAAGGAACCCCTCGCAACTTATTTGGCTTCAAGGATGGGACGAATAATCCTCAGCTTACAGATGAGAACTTCATGAACAATAACATTTGGGTTGGGAATTCGGATGAACCCGCATGGCTGCGAGGTGGAACCTATATGGTTGTACGACGTATCCAAATGCGTATGGAAACTTGGGACCAATTGTCATATACCACGCAAGAGGATGTGATCGGCCGTCAGAAAATATCCGGAGCTCCCATGGATGGTATGCTGGAGCATGATGAGCCGAAATTCGCACAAGATCCGAAAGGCACTGTGACGGCATTGGACTCACATATTCGATTATCCAATCCTCGCAACGGGGAACAGTCAGAACGAGAGCGTATCCTGCGTCGAGGGTATAATTTTATGGATGGTTTAGATGAAGTCGGTCGGATGAATGCCGGTCTGATGTTCATCTGCTTCAATCGGAACCTCAAGACACAGTTCGAATCCATTCAGAACAGACTTAGCAATGTGAAGCAGCTGGACCAGTTGATGAAATACACACAGACCGTGGGTGGAGGTTATTTTGTGGTTCCTCCAGGTGTATTGAACAGTAATTCCTATATTGGTGAAGGTTTGTTTGGGTAATCGTCTTCTTGCACTTATGATCGTTTCATGCTAATATGACATCATCTTATAGAATTTCGGAGGTACTCATCAGTCCCATGAAGTAATTACACGTGATTTTCGTTGCGAACTTGAATGTATGAATTCAAGCGGCCTCTGCCGACGGTAGAGCGAACGAGATACGTGTGTCTTTTTGAGGGGACTGCATGCAGTATATGAACGAACTCTGTTTTCTAGAGAGCTGGTTATATTTGCTTATTTTTTTCCTGTCTCAATAGAACATCACCATTCGTTTGCACAATCCACGGCCGAGTAGCGGCTGTGGGTTTTTTTGTTTAAATCACCACAATAGAATTTACAAAAGTTTCGACGTATCGAAACGCAAAATTCTATTTGGCGATAAAAACGACCTCTATTCGCGGTCGCTCATCTTCGAAAGTGCTTCGATAGAGGTTTTTCTCACATGAATGGAGGAATGTCTGAATGAGATCAACGATATTAAAGGTAAATGATGTTACGAAAGAATATCAGGGGAAATTACTATTTGAACATGTAAATATAGAAATCGGAGTAGGTGAACATGTTGCCTTATTCGGCAAGAATGGGGTAGGCAAGACGACCTTGCTGCAAGGTTTGTTAGGCAAAGAGGAGATGGATGGGGGCACTATTCAACGGATGCTGCCACTGCACGAATGGGGGACATTAGATCAGCAGTTGGAGCTGGAAACTTCCGTACAGACAAGAGAATTTGTGCAGAGTGGACTTAAGGCATGGTTCGCTGCGAAACAACGGGTTGAGCACATCCAAGAGCTGATGCAGCAGGAATCGAAAAATCAGACAGATGCGGAAGATCTGTTCGAGCAGTATGAAGATGCATATGCGAAGTTTGAGACCATGGGAGGATATGAGAGCGAAGTATCCATGGATACATGTATGCAGCGAGTAAGATTAGACCCTGCGGTGTGGAATCAACCATATGCGGAATTAAGCGGCGGGCAGAAGACAAAGGCACAATTGGCCAGGATTTTGGTGGGGGAACCCCAATTTCTGTTATTGGATGAGCCGACGAATCATTTGGATGCAGAGACGTTGGAATGGCTTGAAGAATGGGTTGCATCGTATGCGGGGACGGTACTTATGGTATCGCATGACAGGGCATTTCTGGATCGAGTTGCTGATGCCATCATCGAGCTAACTCCTCAAGGGACAACGCGTTATACAGGAGGATACACGGATTATCGCCGACAGAAGGACATCGAGCTCCAGACGCAAGCCGCATTATATAAGAAGCAGGAGCAAGAAAAGGAACAATTACTCGAAGTTGTTCGACGCTACCAACAATGGTTCAATACCGCAGAGCGTAAAGCAGGCACGCAAACCGAAGTGAAAATTACGAAATCTTACTACAAAGCACGGGCGATGAAAAACATAACGAGGTATCATGCGAAGCAAAAGGAACTGGAACGACTTGAACAAAATCGGGTCGACAAACCTCGCGAAGATACGAAAATTCATGTTCAGTTCGATGCGAGTTCATTGGTCTCGAACACATTGCTTCGGATGGAAAATGTATCGTTTGCTTACCCGTCGTCTACGCTGTTACTGGAACAAGTCCAATTACAAGTAGATCGAAACCATCGTATTGCGGTCATCGGACCGAATGGAGCGGGGAAGTCGACCTTATTAAAGCTGATGATCGGAGAACTAGAGCCATCGCTGGGATCGGTGAAGCATCATCCGCAATTACGAATAGGTTACTTCTCGCAAGAGCTGGAGAACCTCGATGAGTCAGGTTCCATATTAGACAGTCTGTTAGATCTTCCTAATATGACACAGACGTATGCAAGGACAATACTAGGTTGTTTCTTATTTTCCCGCGACGATGTATTTAAGCAAATCAAGGATTTGAGTATGGGGGAACGATGCCGGGTTGCGTTTATTAAATTGTACTTTAGCGATGCCCAAATGCTTGTTCTGGATGAACCGACGAACTACTTGGATATTGTGACCCGCGAGAAGATCGAGGAAGCATTTCGTGAGTATCCTGGCGCGATTGTCATGGTATCGCATGATCGATACTTGGTGAGTCAATTAGCGAATCGAATCGTTGAGATTGAGAAGGGGCATGTGCGCGTGTTTAATGGAAGCTATCCCGAATTTACGGGGTATAAGAAACGACTTCTGGAACCTCAAGGGAAACGCGAAGATGCTGATCGTCTGCAATTACTTGAATTGGCGCTCACACAGCTGATGAACACAGAAGAGGGATCCATGGATTCTACCGTTCTTCTCAGTCAAATTCGCCAGTTGAAGGAAGAAATAAATCAGTTAAAATCAACATTTTCGTGAAAAATAAGGTATTGTGAAAATAATCACATAATACCCCTGATGCATATGTTATAGTTGTCACATAAACCACAAGGGAGTTGACGACGAATGAAAAACGCAAACTTCACGGATGAAATGACACAAAAATACATGAAATTCTGTTATACATGTGATGATGCTTCGAAATGTACGACAGAAGAACAATGCAGAGCTTGTTGGGCCAGCTTTGAGATGGAATTAGAGAAAGAAGTATGTGAAACAACGAAATTTTTGAAACTGCAATACGCGTAAGATATTTCTGATGCTGCAACGTAATACTGATGATCATAACTTAAAAAACCTCTAACTCATGCCATGAAATATGGAAGGGTTGGAGGTTTTGTTGTATGATGGGGTACGTTATGAGATACATGGAAAGGAAGTGCAGGGAATGATTCAACCGATTATTTATGAAGATTTGGAATCCTTACGTTTATTGTACGAAGAATTAATTGGGGAGGCTGGAGACCTATCACAGATGGAGTCTGTATTCCGTCAGATGAAATCGAACAGTGCTTACCATTTACTAGGATATAAAAAGGATGGGGAGCTTCTGGGTTCCGTTATGGGCGTGATTTGCCATGATCTTGTCGGCACATGTCGTCCTTTTATGGTGGTCGAGAATGTGATTGTCTCGGCAAAAGCGCAAGGCATGGGCGCAGGCAAAAAACTCATGCAAGCGCTCGAACAACTCGCAAATGAAAATGATTGCTTGTATATCATGTTCTGCTCAAGCAGCTATCGGAAAGATGCGCATCGGTTTTATGAATCACTCGGATATAAGCTGGATGAGGTGCAAGGGTTCCGGAAAATGCTCTAATCCAGAAATCGCGACCGCAATTCGGGAGATGGAAGCATGCAGCTCTCTTGCTTGCCGAACCAGCGGTATCGATGTCGGGCAACAAATGTATAGATGGAGTCCCGAACAGCTCTAGGGATGAACCGCCCCAAGCCGAACACACGCCACCCTCCATGAAGATGTCGAACAATTCGAAGGGCTGCATCTGACTTGGCATACAGCTGGTTATGTTCGATGAGAATAACGCTATCGAGCGCTCCTTGATAGTGATGTTCTTCTAATAGGCGTTGTCCAACTTCGCTCTGTAATGAAGCAAAGGCATAGTAGGCTGAGGGGTCACGTCGGATAATGAATTGAACACTGCTATTGCAGAGATTGCATACACCGTCGAAAAGAATAATAGCTTGAGCTTTCATGCGTATCCCACCTCAAATTAACTTGTTAATACCCATGGTAGAACATGGTATGATATAAGGGTATCACGATCGGCGTACCAAGACTATAGCGAACTTGTACGATTCATTAAATGGGGGATATTGGAATGAGTAAATTTTGGAGTGAATTAACGGCGTCATTGACTCCTTATGTGCCAGGTGAACAGCCGAAGGATCAGAAGTATATTAAATTAAATACAAATGAAAATCCATATCCGCCGTCGCCTAGTGTAGTGGAGGCGTTGAAGGGTGTATCCCATGCGGATTTAAGACTTTACCCTGACCCAACCTGCGAATCATTAATTCATGCTATTGCGGATCGATACGATCTGCAGGCAGATCAAATCTTCGTTGGGAATGGCTCAGATGAGATATTAGCTTTTGCTTTTGCAGCATTTTTCAGTCCGAATCGCGCAATACGTTTTGCCGATATTACATATAGCTTCTACCAAGTCTATGCGCAGTTGTATCAAGTGCCCGTGGAGCGGGTCCCTCTAGATGAAGCGTTTAATACACCGCTAGAGCGATTTTACTATAGTGAAGGCGGTGTAGTCATCGCAAATCCTAACGCTCCGACTTCAAAATATATCCCAGTCGATGAGCTGCGCGCCGTTCTTGAGCATAACCCGGATCAGGTCGTCATTATCGATGAAGCTTATATTGACTTTGGGGGAGAATCTGCCGTGAAGCTGATCTCTTCGTACCCGAATTTACTTGTCGTACAGACCATGTCGAAATCACGTTCCTTAGCCGGGCTGCGCATTGGTTATGCCATGGGGAATCAAGAGTTGATTGAAGGGTTGAACCGAATTAAAAATTCCTTTAATTCTTATACATTAGATCGATTAGCACTGGCTGGTGGGGTTGCTTCTTTACAAGATGAGGCTTATTTCGAGACGACGAATGCGCGAGTGATTCAGACGCGGGAATGGACCACTGCGCAGCTTCGAACTTTAGGTTTTGATGTGATGGACTCCAAAGCAAATTTCGTGTTTATCACACATCCGAATCAAGATGCGAGTCAGTTATTCCAAGCCCTTCGTCATCGCGGCGTTCTCGTTAGATTTTTCAACCAACCGCGAATAGATCAGTTTTTACGTGTGAGTATAGGTACGGATGAAGAGATGCAAGCTTTCATACAAGCACTTAAAGAAATTGTTGGATAACTTGCGAATAAGCTGATTTAGGGCGAAGACCGATGAATTTCTCCATTGGCGTTCCATGACGAAGGATAAATACGGTAGGGATAGACTGCACGCCGTACTGAGCTGTGGACGCTGGAGACTCATCAACATCGACCTTAAGGATTCGGATTTGTTCGCCGTAGGTTTTATTTAGATCCTCAAGAATCGGCAGAAGAACCTTGCACGGAGGACACCAGACGGCACCAAAATCAATGATGGTCACACCAGTGGATAAAATGTGTTCTTTAAGCGTAGCATCATTTACCGAAATAATGGACATATTATTCACGCTCCAGGGGGATTTGGATTTTCAAGCATGACGGCTTGAATACGATCTTCTAGATTGGATTTTATTTGGCTTAGCAGTTGGATTTGTTCCTCGATTTCGGTTAACTTTTCGCGGTAGATGGGGAGAATTTGTGAACAGAAAGCTTCTTTGTTCATCACAACACAGTTCAGGAATCCTGCTATTTGCTCGGTTGTGAAACCAAGGTTCAAGTAAAACTTAATGGTGTTCACCTGATCAATAACTAGAGGATGATAGGTTCGATACCCATTGCTCTCACGATCAGCCGAGATAAGTCCCTGTTGTTCGTAATAACGTAATGAACGAATACTGACACCTGTTAATTGAGATAATTGACTGATCTTCATCAGATGCCTCCTTTCACGATAATCCTTCGGTTACTATTTCCATTATAAACCTTCACATAGATGTCAGAGTCAATAGGTTGAAACGGATCAATTTTGTGGTTATATAGAATATATAGACCAGTTGATATATTTTGGAGGTAAGGGGGTTATCCATGCGCGGACCGAATGTGAACAATGCTTCACGTACCAAGCTTCTCGAGACGACTTCAAGATTACTTCAACAGCAAGGCTATCATGCAACAGGATTGAATCAAATTACGAAGGATAGCGGATCTCCCAAAGGCTCGCTGTATTATTATTTTCCTGGTGGAAAAGAAGAACTGGCCGCCGAAGCTGTACATAGGAGTGGAATGCTGGTGGCAGAGCGAATTCAGTCCGGATTATCCTTATACGATGACCCTGTCATCGCGATTCAACAATTTATTAACCAAGTTGCAGCTCAATTTCAAGATCAAGGGATTGGTGTTCAAGGCGTGCCGGTTGCTGCTGTGGCACTCGAGACCTCTTTTATCAGCGATCGGATTCGTGAGTCCTGCCGGCAAGCTTATGAATCGTGGAATCAGATTTACGCGAATAAGCTTATACAGGCTGGATACGATGAAAACCGGGCAAATCAGTTAGGCGTTGTTCTGAATGCAATGATTGAAGGGGCCTATATTATCTCCATTACGAGGCAGGATAATCAACCGTTGCTGGATATTGCTGCACAGATTCCAGTGCTTTTGAGTACAAAATTATAGAACTGAATTTACAAAGTTGTTGTAAGGATCTACTTGACGGCGAAGTTAGGGATCGTGAAGGAAGTAACTCCGGTGACTGCGCAATGATGAAGTAGAGTTTTTAGGGAAGGATTTGTTTATACTACGAGCAGGATAGGAATAGGAGTGAGCTACGAATGAACCTTATAGAATGCATCGTGCATTATGAATTAATACGTGGAGAAAAGGTAAGTCCGCTTCGGGGCGTAGTAGATGTGGAGCCAGGCCATAAACCGTCCGTGAATGAGCTGTTAGACATGTTTAAAGATAGCGATCTGCATGTGGTTGTGGATGATCCAAGCCGCCTTACGTTCCGTTCGACGACACCAGATGATAAGTATACCATTCGTGTAAAGAAGTTTGACACGGGTGAGAAAAATAACGATTACGTCGAAGATACAGAATTGAAATCGATCATCTCTAATTTTATTCCAAAAAGCCGTCCGCTGTAATAACGTTTCGGGACCCGTTTGGCTCGTTAAATATTTGAAACTTTCGAGGTCCTGGATCGTAGTATTGTTGAAAGCAGTGGAGGTGGTATAGCGATGTTTACATTTTTATTATCACTCGCTGGTATGGCATCGTTAGTGTTGATTTTAAATCGTATGGATCACTTCATTCAATTGGTGGATGAATCCCAGCGGCGCATGAACATGCAGAAATGATTATGTTATGAGGGTCGATGGACTCGTTAGAATGCCTCCTATAGGGAGGCATTTTGACGTTCATGACATACCATGCAGATGGGGCTTGTATATTTTCCAAAATAAAGATATCTTAGTATAGGTGACAGCGTTTTCAGTAAACTTGGTAAACCAATGGAGGAGTTCAGGACATGTCCAGTTCAGCGCATGGAATCAATACGATTATTTTACGATTAGAAATGGATAAAGAGCTGGTGACATTTGGGCAAGTGGCGACGGCAATCAATGAAGCCGGCGGAGACATCATAGCAATCGACGTGAATCAATCCACGAAGACCATGACAACGCGCGATATTACGATTCAAGTAGGTGACGATGCGCAGCAAGCACTGATCATGCATGGTCTATTAGACCTGCCTGGCATTCGAATTATTAACGTATCGGATCAAGTGTTCCTCATGCATCTAGGCGGCAAGATTGAGACCCATCCGAAGATGCGGATTAAGAACCGTGCAGATTTATCGAGGGTGTATACCCCTGGTGTTGCCAAGGTTTGTATGGCCATACATGATGATCCGCTGAAGGCGCACTCCCTTACGATCAAACGCAATACGGTAGCGGTGGTGTCGGATGGAACAGCGGTGCTTGGCTTAGGCAACATTGGCCCTGAAGCTGCGATGCCGGTTATGGAAGGGAAAGCGATGTTATTCAAGCAAATGGCGGATGTAGACGCATTCCCGATCTGCCTGAACACGCAAGATACGGAAGAGATTATTCGAACCGTAAAGGCCATCGCACCTGCATTTGGCGGGATTAACTTAGAAGATATTTCATCTCCGCGATGCTTTGAAATTGAGCAGAGACTGATTGAAGAGCTAGATATTCCTGTCTTTCATGATGATCAGCACGGAACAGCTGTCGTGATCTTGGCTGGATTAATAAATGCCTTAAAGATTGTGGACAAGAAGATCGAGGATTGTAAAATCGTGATTTGCGGGATTGGCGCGGCAGGGATTGCTTGTACCAAAATGCTACTCACAGCCGGTGCAGTGAATGTCATTGGTGTCGATCGCGCAGGCGCCATTGTAGCTGGTGATTATGATACGAATAGCGTGTTTGGGCAATATGCAGCCATGACAAATCCGTATTTAACCCAAGGCGATCTTCATCAAGTCATTGAAGATGCCGATGTCTTTATTGGCGTGTCCGGACCCAATGTCTTGCATGTTGAAGACGTTCAGCGTATGGCGAAGGATCCGATTGTATTCGCTATGGCGAATCCGACACCTGAAATTGCCCCTGAACTCGCAGAGCCTTTTGTACGTGTAATGGCTACGGGGCGATCGGATTATCCGAACCAGATTAATAACGTTCTCTGCTTCCCAGGCTTGTTCCGCGGCGTTTTGGATTGCCGTGCATCAAGAATTACGGAAGGGATGAAGCTCGCTGCTTCGCATGCGATTGCTTCGGCCGTATCTGATGAGGAATTAAATGAACAATATATTATTCCAAGTGTGTTCCATAATGAGGTTGCAGCACGAGTAAGGGATGCGGTTATTCACGCTGCGATTGAAGATGGTGTTGCACGTCGTCGTCGACGTCTAGAGACAATGATTGGAACGGCCTATATGGATCCTACCTCAGATTAGTTCCCGTTGCATCACGCTTTCTAGCAGTGATAGACTGAAATTTGATAGGGTAATAGTATTTAAGTGAAGGAGAACTCATTCATGACTTTCATTCAAGCTAATGATGTTGTGCTTTTTCAAGGAGACAGTATTACGGATTGTGGGCGAAATTACGAGCAGCATGACAACTTGGGGAACGGTTATCCTGTGATGGTGGCCAAGGCATTTAACGCGTTGTATCCGGAGTTGAATGTGACATTCTTTAACCGAGGCATCAGCGGAAATCGCGTCGTCAATTTACAAGGACGCTGGAAGCAGGATTGTCTGGATCTCAAACCTACATGGGTTTCTATTCTGATCGGGATTAATGATGTGTGGAGACGGTATGATGCGAATGATGCGACTTCGTTAGCAGCCTTCCAAGAAGGATATCGCGATATCTTACAACAAATTCAGGATCAGTTACAATCGAAATTAATTCTGATCGAGCCATTCGTTCTCCCTGTTCCAGCAGATCGGAAGAACTGGCGTGAGGATCTGGATCCGAAAATCCAAGTGGTTCGCGAGTTAGCAGCGGAGTTCAGCGCGCTCTATATTCCGACAGACGGATTATTCGCTCAAGCATCGATGATCCAGCCGCCAGCACATTGGGCAGAAGATGGCGTACACCCGTCGGTTGCTGGACATCGCTTGATCGCAGAGGCTTGGTTGAAGACCGTTCAAGTTATCTAATATAGGCTTACATAGAACGCGTTCCATGTGCAAAAGATGCACGGAACGCGTTCTTTTGGTATGATAAATACCATTACATGTGACAAAGCGCATAATATTAGGAGGAACAACATGAGAAGAGTGAAGAGAACATTACTCATTATACTAGCCGTGCTCCTTATCATTGTGGGTGCTGGCGCTTGGTATTTATGGCCGTATGATACGGATGCAGTTGCTGTGCAAGCCATGCAAGGGGATGCTGTGGTGAAAGTAACGGAATCGAAACAAGGTATCGTCTTCGAACCGGCACATGATCCCGTACAGACGATGGGAATTCTATTCTATCCGGGGGCTAAGGTGAACCCCGAAGGATATGCACCGATGGCGAAAGACCTAGCATCCGCAGGTTATCGAACCATCATTGTGAAGATGCCGTTAAATATGGCGATATTAGGCAAAGACCGGGCGAAAGCTTGGATGCAGCAATACCCAGACCAGACATTTGTTATCGGAGGCCACTCGTTAGGAGGCGCGATGGCCGCTCGCTATGCAGCCGCGAACCCGAAAGGTATAAGAGGGCTATTCTTCTTAGCAGCTTATGCAGACAGTGGAGCTCCATTATCGAAATCCAAAGAACTTCCGGTCTTATCCATCATCGCTTCGAATGATAAAGTATTGGATTGGGATAGTTATAATGCAAATCGTTCCAATCTGCCTGAAAATACGCAATATATGACCATTGAAGGCGGTAATCATGCTCAGTTCGGGGACTATGGCGTACAAAAAGGGGATGGACAAGCAACCATCACGCCTGAGGAACAACGTCACAAAGTAGTCAAGGCTCTGACGGATTGGTTGAGTGAAATAGGTCAAAAGAAATAAAGTGGGTCGTGAATGGATGAACCGAAAACCCAGAATTGAAGAAATACAAATTTTGCGCGGTCTAGCTTTTTTAGCGGTCGTGCTTCAGCACTCGATCGCACATTATACGATCGTGCCCCAGATGGGACTAGGAGACGGCGTCGTGATGACGCTGTTCTTAGTTGCGTCTAAATTTGCTGTGCCCGTTTTTGTGTTCATTACAGGGTTGGTGCTTTTCTATAATGATAAACCTACATTTCACTATGGCCCTTTTCTGAAGAAAAGATGGAGCGACATTTTCGTTCCGTATCTCTTATGGTCTATCCTTTTTGCGTGGATGAATCTAGCACTAGGCCATGGATGGTTGAATGATGTTGGTAATCTGCTAGGGTATGCGTTAACGGGCAAAGCAAGTTATCATCTCTGGTATGTCGTCATGGTGATGCAGTTCTATCTGTTATTCCCATTGTGGCGTTCCATCATAAAATGGTGTTTTCAGAAACTGCGCGGATGGCTCGGCATGATTGCTTTAACAATGGCGGGACTGCTGTACGTGTGGTTGATGGGGAACGTCTACGATATCGGTCTTTTTTTTAAAGAACACGATGTTCTCGGTATTCAAGCGTTGTTTAATCAATTCGCAGATCGCAATGCGCTCTATTATTCGTTCTATTTTGTGCTGGGTGCAGCAGCAGGCATGAATTTAAAGCGCTGGACAGACGTGATTACAAGATATAAATATGTGTACTGGACCGTATTTATAGGGTTGTATGGATATTTCACCGTTATCTCGATTCAAGCTTTTTATACGGCATCCGGATTAAAGTTTCAATTTAACCAAGTATTCTTGCTTCGCCCCGTCATGGCTGTATTTTTGATTAGTTCCATCTTTGTCGTCTATCATTTGGCGATGATCCTCATTCGTCACAGAAAACACCGATTCACGCAGCTGCTCTACGTCATCGGGACGTATTCATTCGGCGCTTATTTATCCCATGCCATGATGTTGCGGGTAGGTTATTATGTGGATGAATGGTTGTTCACAGAACTGTCAGTAGCTCTGCGGATGATGTCCGTGCAGGTGATTGCTGTTCTCCTCTCAGTTACATTAACCTATCATCTCAGCCAACTCCCGTATGGGAAGTGGTTCGTAGGATTATCGAATCGAGAAAAAGCTCGTAAACATACGATGGTGGCAGAGGAATAGCCGGAAGTGCCGACCCATTTTAAGGTAGACAAATCAATCGATCCGAGTGTAGTATGAAAGATAACTGAATACGTGATGGATCAAGGTGCTGGGCTGTCAAAGCTTAGTTAAAAGGGAAGTTCGGTGTAAAACCGACACGGACCCGCCACTGTGAAGCATGCCAACATATTTGGCTATTTTTTCGCTCTATGTCACTGGTCAATGGACTGGGAAGACGGCGAAAGAAGAATGCGAAGTCAGGAGACCTGCCTTGTTCAACAACACTGTTACCCTACGTGGAATTAGGGAGTGTTAGAGAGCGGGCTACCTAGTTAGTAGGGGCATGAGGGCGATACGGTACGATAGCGGTCCTTCATGTATTCTATGGTTACAAGCGAGGCAAGAGCATTTCTAACATTTTCATTGTTAGGAATGCTCTTTTTTATTTTGTGCGGAGAGTGAGGGCTTACGCTATGAAAGGCAAATTACTAGTCATTGGATTTGGACCCGGCAGTAACGAACATATCACGAAACGTGCGCGCGAGGCGATTGAAGAGAGTCAAGTCATTATTGGTTACAACACTTACGTTGATCTCATTCGTTCATTAATCACGGATCAGTCGATCGTCCAGACAGGAATGACCGAAGAGGTCAGCCGTGCCCAAGAGGCGGTTCGTCAAGCGGAAGCGGGAAAAATCGTATCTGTCATTTCCAGCGGGGATGCTGGCGTATATGGGATGGCAGGTCTGATCTATGAGGTGCTGATCGAAAAAGGCTGGAACCGTGCGGATGGCGTCGAAGTGGAGATTATCCCGGGCATTTCGGCGATTCAATCGGTGGCCTCCTTATTAGGAGCTCCGGTTATGCATGATGCATGTACGATTAGTCTTAGTGACCATCTCACACCTTGGGAACTGATCGTCCGCCGTGTCGAAGCGGCTGCACAGGCTGATTTTGTAATTGCACTCTATAATCCGCGAAGCGGTCGTCGTACACGCCAGATCGTCGAGACGCAACGTATTCTTCTGGAGTATAGATCGCCTGATACGCCTGTCGGCATCGTGAAGAGTGCCTACCGGGATCGTGAGCATATCGTGGTTACCACCTTAGCGAATATGTTGGATCATGATATCGGGATGTTGACTACCGTTATTATTGGAAATTCATCGACGACGGTGTATGACGGGTTAATGATTACACCGCGCGGATATCAGCGGAAGTACACGCTCAATACGGATTCACAATCTTTGAGGCCTCACCAACGTTTGCAAAAAGAAGCGGAACCATGGTCCATGTCCGCCGCGGAGGATCGTGCATTTCTGTTCGGTGAACAGGAGGAGTTGCAGCCGGCAGAACCGGGATGGTCTCCTTTTGAATTAGCGACAGAAGCGTTAGAACTCGTGAGTGCTGGACGGAAGGAAACAGGGAGTGCGCAGTCGATTCTAGCAGCGATGCCCGCTGCTCCGATGTCGGAGAATACGGGTGCGGCTGATGAAGAGCGATTGGTGCGCTCGCCATTCAGACAAGAAGCTGTTCTTGAATTCGCGGTCAGCCCTGGGGTGGCGAACAAGAAGTTTTCGGCGCAGCAAATGATCATGTTAGCAGAGTTGGTTGGTGAAGAAGGTGAGATTGAATATTCACCGCATCATCAATTGGTCGTTCGCATACGTACGGTTAACCCCCAAGAGGCAACGCGACGCTTACATATGGAAGGCTTCTTATTGTCGCCCATCGGAGATATTGCACAGGTCAAAGCCTGTGATTTCTGCAATCTGGAGAAAGCGGAATCCATTCCTTATGCGGAAGAAATTCATGCCCGTATCGGGAACGCAGCCATGCCGAAGGAACTGAAAATCGGATTTAATGGTTGTGGAATGGCTTGTTATGGTGCAGTGAACGAGGATATTGGCATCGTCTATCGGCGAGGCAAATTTGACCTCTTCTTAGGTGCAAAGACTGTGGGGCGTAACGCGCATGCGGGTCAGGTTGCTGCGGAAGGGATTTCGCCTGAAGATATCGTGGATGTCGTCGAACGAATCGTGAACCGATTTAAGACGGATGGACATCCGAATGAACGTTTCCATAAATTTTTCAAACGTGTGAAAGTCGTTGAAGGGTTTGTCTATCGGGAGCCTGGACAGTCCAAAGTCGAAGAGGCTGTTTGCGGCGATTAAGTTGGGAATTCGGTTTGCTATTCATGGGAGGAGCGGAATACATGAGTCAACAAGCGGTATTGTTCGTCGGTCACGGGAGTCGTGACCCAGAAGGAAATGAAGAAGTTCGAAAGTTCATACAGGAGATTGCAAGAAAAATGGAATCGGTTCGCGTCGAAACGTGCTTTTTGGAATTTGAGCGTCCGACCATTGCGGACGGGATTGCAACATGCGTGGGAGCGGGTGCTACCCATGTGGTTGTCATTCCTATTATTCTATTTTCGGCAGGACATGCAAAAATACATATACCCGCTGCAATCGATGAAGCGAAAGAAAAATACGTGCACATACAGTTTACATACGGTCGACCGATTGGGGTTCATGATCAAGTGTTGGAAATCCTTACTTATCGTGTCGGCGGAGCGGGAATTGATTCGTCGGACGTGTTGGAAGATACAGCGATGCTTGTCGTCGGACGTGGCAGCAGTGATCCCGATGCGAACAGTGACTTGTTCAAGATCTCTCGTCTCCTCTGGGAGAAAATCAAGGTGAAATGGGTGGAGACCGCATTTATCGGGGTTACGGCTCCCTTGATCGATGAAGGCGTAGAGCGGTGTATTCGACTTGGTGCGAAGCGTGTCATGATCGTTCCCTATTTCTTGTTCACAGGGATTCTTATTCAACGAATGGAGCAAATGCTGTTAGGGTATCGAACGGCTTACCCTGACGTTGAATTTGCGATGTCGGAATATTTCGGATTCCACCCGAAACTGCAAGAGATATTAATTGAACGCGCAAATGAGGCGTTAGTGGATGATGTGAAAATGAATTGCGACATGTGCCAGTTCCGACTCGCAGCCATGCATGATATGGATCATCATCACCATGACCATGATCATCATCACGATCATCATCATGACCACCAACATGACCATCACCATCATGATGACGACCATGACCATGACCATGACCATGATCACCATAAGCATGTTTCCGTGGGGGGCGAGCGTTCATGATCTTAGTGCTTGCTGGCACGAGCGATGCGCGCGAACTTGCGCTTCATATTCAATCGGCCGGACATGCGTTGTTGACGACCGTTGTGACGGAGAGTGCCGCGGGGTCCATGCAGGAAGCAGGTCTCCCCGTGCAAGTCGGGCGTCTGACAGCGGAGCAGCTGGCTTTCTTGGCTCGCGACCGCGGAGTACAAGCAATCGTCGATGCAACCCACCCTTTTGCAGAAGAAGCATCACGGAATGCGATCGCTGCTGCCCAAGAGGTTGCTGTGCCCTACATTCGATTTGAGCGCGAGCATCTTGCCTATCAACATCGCCCAGGCATTATCTGGGCAGATGACTATAAGCACGCGGCTGAGATTGCCGCCGATAAACGCGGTGTCATCATGCTGACAACCGGGAGCAAAACTTTGCAAATTTTTACAGAGCGGCTTCTTGGGCTGCCGGATACGACAGTAGTGGCGCGGATGCTTCCGCGACTCGATAATATGGAGAAATGCGAGCAGTTGGGTCTGGAACAGAAGAACATCATCGCGATGCAAGGTCCTTTTTCGAAAGAATTAAATTTGGCATTGTACCGTCACTATAACGTAAGCCTGATGATTACCAAGGAAAGCGGGAAAATCGGCGCGGTGGATGAGAAGTTAGAGTCTGCCTTAGAGCTAGGGATCGAATGTATCGTTATTGGCAGACCGTCTATTGCTTACGGTACAGTACATTCTGATTTTGCAAATGTATTGCAAGATATTCAATCGTTACTATAGGAGGAATTGCCATAATGGATTTTCATACCGATTTTAAGCCGCTTACCATTCAGCCTCAAGAGATCGAAGCGAAGAGCTTTGCAATGATAACTGAGGAATTAGGTTCTCACCCGTTTACCGCGGAACAATATCCTGTCGTGCAGCGTGTCATCCATGCTTCGGCGGATTTCGAACTTGGACGGAGCCTCGTATTTCATCCGAACGCGATTCAAGCGGGAATCCAAGCCGTTCGCAGCGGCAAAATGGTCGTGGCTGACGTACAAATGGTTCAGGTCGGCATCAGCAAGCCACGTATTACGAAATACGGTGGAGACGTGAAAGTATACATATCCGACCCGGATGTTATGGAAGAAGCGAAACGCTTAAATACAACGCGGGCGATTATCTCGATCCGCAAAGCGATTCGCGAAGCGGAGGGCGGAATTTTTGCCATTGGTAATGCACCGACAGCGTTGTTGGAATTGATTCGACTGGTAAAAGAAGGCGAAGCCAAACCTGGTCTTGTCATTGGTGTGCCTGTTGGATTCGTATCTGCTGCAGAGTCGAAGGAAGAATTAGCGAAGCTGGATATCCCGTTCATTACGAATATCGGTCGTAAAGGCGGCAGCCCTGTCGCGGTCGCTGCCTTAAATGCAATTACCATTATGGCGGATCAGCAGGGGTAGATCATGGAAGAGAAAGCTGCCACACCGATTCGTCATGGATATACCACAGGATCATGCGCAACCGCGACCGCAAAGGCAGCTTTGATGGCGCTGATTACGCAAGAAGAACAGACAGGCGTACGCATTCGTATTCCCATTGGTGAAGAAGTTTATTTTCAGTTGGAAAGCTGTGAGCATTCGTTGAATTTTGCAGTAGCTGCCGTGATTAAAGACGGGGGAGACGATCCCGATGCCACGCATGGCGCACGAATTGAAGCTTCTGTATCTTGGCTCGAGGAACCTGGCATTGTCTTAGATGGCGGCATCGGCGTAGGGCGTGTTACTAAGCCTGGATTACCCGTGGAGGTCGGAGAAGCTGCCATTAATCCGGTTCCCCGGAAAATGATTCGGGAAGCTGTACAAGGGGTTCTTGAAGTGTTCGAACAGTCCCACCGAGGGGTAAAGGTTGTCATATCGGTACCCTCAGGCGAAGAAATAGCCAAGAAGACGTTAAATGGACGGCTCGGCATAATCGGGGGAATTTCGATTTTAGGGACGCGGGGAACTGTCGTTCCTTTCTCCACAGCCGCTTATAAAGCCAGCGTTGCCCAAGCCATTCGTGTCGCTGAACGATGCGGTTGCGATCATATTGTGCTATCGACGGGCGGGCGTACAGAGAAATATGGGATGGACATGTATCCGGATTTGCCCGAAGAGGCATTCGTCGAGATGGGTGATTTTGTGGGATTTGCGCTGACCATGTGCAAACGTCAAGGGATACGTAAGGTTACGTTGGTCGGCATGATGGGCAAATTCTCCAAGGTAGCCGAAGGGGTCATGATGGTGCACTCGAAGAGTTCATCGGTTAATTTTCAGTTTCTTGCGGACGTAGCAGCCCAAGTCGGGGCGGATGAGGATACCGTGCAACAGATCCTAGAGGCGAACACGGCCTCACAAGTCGGCGATATGATGGCGGCAAGCGGACATCTCGCGTATTTCGAGCGAATGTGTGAATTATGCTGCCAAGAAAGCATGAAGCAGGTTCAAGGCGGCATGGAAATCGAGACTGCGATCATCACGATGAAAGCAGACTTGTTAGGTCGCGTGTCGATGACAGCGGAGGGGGGAGCAACATCTTGAGTCTATCGGTAAAAATGATAGGGATCGGCGATGATGGGCGTGAAAGCTTGTTTCCGCCTTATGTGGAATTCATTCAGAACAGCGATTTCTTGGTAGGCGGTGAGCGGCAGCTTGCCTTTTTTCCGTCATACACGGGTGAGAAAATCGTGATTAAAGGCAGCCTAAAAGCGTTGTTCGAACAATTACGGCAATTGTCCGGGCGTGTCGTCCTGTTGGCTTCCGGCGATCCGTTTTTTTATGGTATCGGATCTTATGCTTTGAAACAGCTGGACGTCGCGGTAGAGGTGTATCCGAATATCAGTTCCGTACAGCTGGCTTTTGCGCGAATGGGCGAGGCTTGGCAGGATGCCTTCTTCACGAGTATTCATGGCAGAACGATCAAAGGGCTCGCTCAACGTATTGATGGTCGGGAGAAGATTGCCATTTTAACCGATGAAGTCAATAGCCCGAATGCGATTGCGAAGTATCTTCTGGAATTCGGGATGATGGAGTATCGGGTCTTCGTGGCGGAGCATTTGGGCGGTCCACAAGAACGGACGGGCTGGTATTCGTTGGATGAAATGGCGGAAGGTTTATTCGGATCTTTGAACATTGTGATTCTTAAGAAACAGCACGACGGGCCTAACCGTCAGGGTCTAGGCATCGAGGATGAAGAATTCGCCCAGCGGAAACCAGATAAGGGATTGATCACGAAGAAAGAAGTCCGTATTCTAAGCATCGCGAATTTGAAGCTGCAAGAAGACAGTGTGGTCTGGGATATCGGTACATGCACGGGATCTGTAGCGATTGAGTGTGGACGTCTGGCTAGAATGGGGCAAATATTCGCGATCGAGAAGAATGAAGCTGACCTTGAGAACTGCAAGCAGAACATGATGAAGTTTCGTGTTGATTTGACGGCAGTACACGGGAAAGCCCCGGCGGGAATCGAGGATTTCGCAGATCCTGATGCGGTGTTTATCGGCGGCAGCGGCGGGGAATTACGCGAGCTGCTTCATGTGTGTTGTACCCGGTTGCGTCCGAACGGACGAATTGTATTAAATGCTGTGACGATCGAAAATCTCTATGACGCGAAAAAAGCCTTCGAAGCCGAAGGTTTCGATGTGGAGATTACGCTTGTTCAAATATCAAGGAGTAAACCTATCTTAACGATGACAAGGTTCGAGGGACTAAACCCAGTATATATTATCACCGCAAAGCGTCAGGTTATCGAAGGAAAAGGGGAAATGGCAGATGAGTAAATTAGGAACATTATACGGCGTTGGAGTTGGCCCAGGCGATCCCGAGCTCGTAACGGTGAAGGCATTTCGGATTTTGAAGCAATCCCCGATCATCGCGTACCCGCGTAAAATGCGCGGATCCAAAAGTTATGCCTTGAAAATTACCGAACTTTACGTCGATACCGAGCAGAAGGAAATGCTGGGACTTACGTTTCCCATGACGAAAGATAAGGAGACGCTCGATCGGGAATGGAATAAAACCATAGAAGCGGTATGGCAAGGGATTCAAGCAGGTAAAGATGTTGCGTTCGTTACGGAAGGCGACCCGATGATCTATAGCACCTATATTCATTTAATGCGCCTCATGAAAGAGCAGCACCCCGAGGTGGAGGTCATCTCAATTCCGGGCATTTCTTCCATTAATGCTTCGGCATCGCGTCTGGGTATCCCATTAGCAGACGGAGATGACCAGATCGCGATCGTGCCTGCGACAGATCAGTCTTCTGACATGCGAAAAGCGCTCGAAGAACATGATTGCGTCGTATTTATTAAAGTAGCGAAGGTCATTGATGTGATGATTGCTGCATTGCGTGAGACAGGGCTTATAGATAAAGCTTCAGTCTTAACGAAGGTCACTTCTTCCGAAGAAATGATCTGGCGCAATGTTGAGGAGTTGGAAGGAAGAGAACTCGAGTACCTAACGTTAATGGTGGTGAGAAAATAATGAAAATTTATATTGTGGGAGCAGGCCCCGGGGATCCGGAACTGATTACAGTCAAAGGATTACGGTTGCTGCAAGAGGCGGATGTTGTCCTTTATACCGACTCGCTGGTCAGTGAGGACTTAATTGCCAAAGCGAAGCCGGAGGCAGAGGTCTTAAAAAGCGCAGGCATGGACTTGGGCGAAATGGTCGAGATCATGGTGGACCGTGTCAAGCAAGGGAAAAAGGTGGTTCGTGTCCATACAGGAGATCCTGCCGTGTACGGCGCGATCTTGGAACAAGTTTCTCTTCTGAAAAAGGAAGGGATCGGATATGAAGTTATCCCCGGCGTGAGTTCCGTATTTGCGGCAGCGGCAGCCGTTGGGGCAGAACTTACCGTTCCGGAATTGACGCAGACCTTAATTTTGACTCGTGCGGAAGGAAGAACGCCAGTTCCTGATCTTGAGAAGCTGCGGGATTTGGCTGCACATCATACCACGATCGCGTTATTTTTGAGTGCAACCTTGTCCAAAAAAGTCGTGAATGAATTACTCGCAGCGGATTGGCATGAGGATACGCCGGTGGCAGTCGTACAGCGCGCGACATGGCCGGATCAGAAAATCGTACGCACGACGCTAAAAAATTTGGATGCAGATTTACGGGCCAATAGCATTCGTTCACATGCGATGATTCTGGCGGGCTGGGCACTCGATCCGGATATACACAATAAGGAAGAATATAAGTCGAAGCTTTACGATAAAACCTTCACACATCGCTTCCGAAAGGGTGTGAGCGCAGAATGACATCCCAGGCGACATCGATCCCATTGGCCGAAGGCGTCATCCCTGCGATACAGCAGCGCAGTGATTATGCGGTTGTTGCGATTACAAAGCATGGCGTCGAGATCGCTCGTCGTTTGCAGAGCCAATTTACCAATGCCGATGTGTACTATATGAGTAAATTCTGTCGCGGCGATGAAGAGCAGCGATCGATTCAAATGTTCGAGGGAAGCGTGCGGCTGTTATTTCCGGCGCTTTTTCCCGCTTATAAGGGACTCATTATTATTATTTCACTAGGTGCTGTCGTGCGAATGATCGCACCGCTGCTGGAAGATAAGAAGAAGGATCCTGCGGTCGTTGTGATTGATGATCGAGGCGAACATGTCATTAGTGTGTTATCAGGCCATCTTGGCGGGGCGAACGAATTAACACATGAGGTGGCTGCAGCCATTGGAGCACGCCCTGTCGTTACAACAGCGTCAGATGTTCAGAAGACGATCGCCGTGGATTTGTTCGGACGTCGGTTCGGTTGGACATGGGATGCTGCAGACAAGCTGACACCGGTCAGTGCTTCGGTGGTGAATGAAGAGCGTATCGCCGTCGTTCAAGAATCGGGTGAGCGCCAGTGGTGGACCCATGACAGGCAGATGCCTGATCATATTCAAGTATTCGAGCGAATGCAGGATGCAATAGACGCGGAACCGAATGCATCCCTGATTATTACGCATCGGTTGCTTCAACCGGAAGAAACCGTACTGCTTAACAATGGTGTCGTCTATCGTCCGAAGGTTATCGTACTAGGAATTGGGTGTAATCGCGGGACTTCTGCGGAAGAGATTCAGTCTGTCATCCACGAAACGTTGTTAGAGTTACAGTTTTCGCTCCAGAGTGTAAAAGCTGTTTGCTCGATTGATTTGAAGAAAGATGAGGTCGGCATGCTTGACACTTGTTCACGTTACGGTTGGGATTTCATTACCTATACACCAGACCAACTTAATCGTGTGGATATCGAAGCGCCATCGGATACCGTATTCAAATATACGGGGGCTTATGCCGTAAGCGAACCTGCTGTTAAATTATATACAGGCAATACGCAATTAATCGTGAACAAACGTAAATCCGGGAACGTCACGATTTCCGTCGGCATGCTGCATTACTAGGGAGGAGGAAGGAAATGACGCGAAGAATAGTTATCGCAGGAACGGGAAGCAGTGTAGGCAAGACAACATTAACCATTGGATTAATGGCCGCATTGCAGCGAAAAGGTTATATGGTTCAAGGATTTAAATGTGGACCTGACTATATTGATCCCACGTATCATACTTCGGTTACAGGCAGACAATCTCGAAATGTAGACAGCTGGATGTTCAGCCATGAGGCTGTTTGTGAGATCTTCGCACACGGGAGCGAGGGAGCAGACATCTCAATCGTCGAAGGGGTCATGGGGTTGTTTGACGGGAAAAGTCCACTCTCCAACACAGGAAGCACGGCGGAAATCAGTCAGATCCTGCAAGCACCAGTCTTACTCGTTGTGAACTGCCAGAGTATGGCACGAAGCGCTGCCGCTGTCGTGAAAGGATTTCAGTGTTTTAGCGAGGATGTACGGATCGTCGGAGTTATTGCGAACAAAGTGGGAAGCGAGGGTCATTATAAGCTTGTCAAAGATGCTGTGGAACAAGAGTGCGGAATCCCAGTCATCGGCTATATGCTGCGGGAGAGCGGGATCAAAGTGCCGGAACGTCATCTAGGACTTATTCCTTCGATTGAGCGGGGAGAACTTGCACCAATGTTCCAGCAATTAGCTGAAATCGTTGAAGCGAATATCGATATCGACCAATTGATGACATTAGCGGAATGTCCGCCATTATCTGAGGTGCCTAACCAATTATTCGTGCAGCGCACGACGCAACATCGAGCCACGATTGCGATTGCAAAGGATGCCGCGTTTCATTTTTACTATCCGGAAAATATCGAACTGCTTGAAGCTTACGGGGCGCGCTGCGTGTACTTCTCGCCTCTGGCAGGAGAGACCATTCCTGCAGAAGCAGATGGATTATATATTGGAGGGGGTTTCCCCGAGGAATTCGCGCTCCAGCTTGCTGAACAAGATCAGGTAAAAGCTTCGGTTCGCTCGCATATTACGGCAGGGATGCCAACCCTTGCTGAGTGCGGAGGGTATATGTATTTAACCGAGCAAATTGTGGATACGGATGGACAATCCTACCCCATGGTAGGGATCATTCCAGGCCAAGTGATGATGCAGAAGAAACTCGCTGCGCTTGGATACCGCGAAGCAAACGGTACAGAAGGGAATTTTTTGTTGGGTCCGCAGGATCAAGCCAAGGGGCATGAATTTCATTATTCGACGTATCAGGCACCAGATACCGCTGAATCGGATGCGATTCCTTATGCTTATGAAACCAAGGGGATGCGAGGAACGAAGAAAGAAGGCATGGTATACAAACAATTGGTTGCAGGCTATACCCACCTCCATTTTGCATCCAACCCGGATGTCGCAGAACGTTTTGTAGAAGCATGCGCAGCCTATCATTCATCAAAGGAGAGAACTACCTGAATGAAAGCATTAGATCTATTAAAGAACCGTCAAGCCGTTCGTCATTATTTGCCTCGCGAAGTTGAGTCCGAGCATATTCAATATTTACTTGCAGCAGCTATAACGGCGCCGAATGATCGCTTGCGGGAACCGTGGCATTTTTATATCATCCAAGGTGAAGCGAAGGCTCGCTATGAGACATTAGCACGTACTTATCTGGAGGAACGTTTCCCAACAAAACCGCATCTTGTGAAGGATTCCCTTGCCGTTCTGGAAACCACGCCGTTGGTTATCGTCGTAACCTCTGATATGATTCCTGGTGACGAGGCGTCATCCGAGGATAACGAATATGCGGTAGCCTGTGCGATTCATTCGATGTGGGTCGCTGCACAAGATATCGGTCTAGGGCTCGTATGGAGAACAAGAGGCGTTGGTCTTGTGCGTGATGAACGACTTGCTAAATTCATCGGTTCGCCGGAGAATAAGAAGATCGTAGGTACGTTATTTATCGGGTACCCTGCGGGGGAGACACCTGAGACAGCTCGTACACCTATTGAAAATAAAATAACTTGGCTTTAGGATTATTTCTTATAACGAAAGGAGTAGATACACAGATGGCTAGAACGATTAAAAAAGGACTTACGCTTGTATATACAGGAGATGGAAAAGGAAAAACGACGGCGGCAATCGGCCTATGCGTTCGGGCAATAGGAAGAGGTTACAAAGTGCTTGTCTTGCAATTTATTAAAAGTCCGCAGCGTTCATATGGTGAACAGTTGGCATTGGAGAAGTTAGGGGTTGAATTTCGTCAATTAGGGATTGGGTTTACGTGGACGAAGACGCCTGAAGAACATCGGGAATCGCTGAAGCTGGCTTTCGCAACGGCGAAGAAGGAAATAGAATCCGGTGCCTATGATGTGATTATTCTAGATGAGTTAAATAACGCGCTGGCCATTACGAGCTTCCCTGTTGAGGATGTCTTGCCGTTCCAGGAAGTGTTGGATATGATCCGCAACCGTCCTGAAGGTATGCATATCGTCGTAACGGGACGTTCCGCCCATCCAGAAATGATGGACATGGCAGATCTCGTAACCGAAATGAAGCCTATTAAGCATTATTATGAAGAAGGAATACCTGCGGTTCTCGGGATTGAGTTTTAATTGCGAATGCAACTTAATTCATCATGCATCATCATCATATTTTAATGTAATGGACCAAGACATATTTACCACATTAGGGGGTTGCCCATGGCAAACCCTATTTGTGGTGTCACCTAGACATAGAAGTGATGTGCTACTTCTAGTCTTTCTGGATTCCCTGCATTCCCTGCATTCTTCCAACCCATTCTGCCATTGTATTCGCATGTTGCTCGGTAAGTTGGTTCCTCATTTGAGTCATTTGCTCTTGCCAATCTATCTTTTCTCGGAGCAGCAGCTCCTTATACTCGATCTCTTTTTCCTTGATTACAACTTCATAAGCTCGATCGTGTTCCTTCTGCATGCGTAAAACGGCTTCCTCAGCCTCTTTTAGTAGGCGCTCGTTCTGCTTGTGTTGCTGTTCAATCTCCCTGCGAAGCTCTTTCTCTATCTCTTTTTGCTTGGCTAGCTCTTCATCCGATAGACGCTTGAAATCTAAAGCCTCAGATTTCATTGCGACTGCATCTGCCTCAATTTTATGAAGTTCTTCTATGGTTTTTGTAAGTTGTACAACCTTCTCCTGGGTCAATCGATTTATTTCCTCCGCAGCTTTGGCTGTCTTTTCGTATTGCTGCATTTTTTCGTGTAGTTCACTTGTGATTCTATTAGAAATCGCGAGCTCTTCTTCTTTTTGTGTTAACCGTTTCTGGGCTTGGGAGAGCTCGACCCGCACGGTCTCCACTTTCTGGGATGCTTGAGCCACTTCCTCCATCGACTGTTCCTTCATCTCATCAACGGCATCAGCCCCGCGCTGATAGACCCGGATCAGAAGGTGATAGACCCGATTCATATATTTTTCAAGGTCCTTTAGATCATTTTCTACAGCAGAATCGCTATTTCTGATCGTATGGATGATTTCTAAAGCCATGAGGGACTCCAACCACTCTGCACCCTCCATACCAGATTTTTCAATCCGCTCATTCACTAAGCTTTTTAGTTCGCTTTCCATTTTTATTGATTTTATATCGTCCTTCGCCATCTCTAATTTCTCCTTTGTAGTAAACTATAAAAGCCTTATTTAATAAGGGGGTATACCGGTTTACCGATTGTTATCGGTATAACTATAACACAAATTTTAATCAGAAAGTATAATGAGGCGCCTTGGAGCTGTGGCGTCATAAATTACAGAATTAGTGATTATAGATTTTATGTATAATAAGAAAAGAAAATTGCAGAGGTTGAAAGGAAAACAAATGAGTGATACGAATAGGAGAGAAGTTATTCAAATCTTGTTATTTAATATATGAATATGTGGTTATATGATCATTTAAACATGTATATGCGCGAAAGATTTTTTCTCACTCTCCATCCGTTTAATTGTAGAAGTCATTATGCGCTCAGGTGAAAAAGGGGGTTTGGCACAAAAAACCTAAAAAGTTCATTTATTCAAAATATTTCCAAGTGGTGAGAATGCAGGTTGATGGCTGACTGTAGTTGATGGTACACTGGGCTCACGACTTTACATTGCAAAGGACGGGATGGGATTGACGAAACAATTTAGAGTGCGTGAGCTGCTTGTCATCAAATCCATTGCCGAGACGATAAATCAATCCAATGATCTGACAACGTTGTTGAACTCCGTATTACGCAAGCTTGTCGAGTTAACCGAGATGCAGGCGGGATGGATCTTTCTGGCGGACGAATGTGCGAATTACTATACATGTCCAGCCCATTATCAATTGCCTGAAGCCTTAGCTGTGGATGATCAAAAAGCGCTGACAACCGGATCTTGCTGGTGTCTGGATGGCTATTGGGGCGGAAAGTTAAAAGCGGCCGTGAATACGATCTATTGCCAACGCTTGGATCAAGAAACACATTATATTTACGGAGATACGGAAGGGATTACGCATCATGCCACAATTCCGTTGACCGCAGGTACGCGAAAATTCGGTATTTTGAATGTGGCAGCACCAGGTAAAGATCATTTTACAGAAGAAGAATTGACATTGATGGAGTCGATTGCCTTCCAAATTGGGACGGCATTAGAACGGACATTATTATATCAATCGGAACAAAAGCGCGCTGATTTGTATTCCCAATTGGGGGACTTGACCCGGGATCTCGGGAAGCTTTTGGCTACGGAGCAAATCCCGGAGATGGTTACAAGGTGGATTGGCGAGCATTTGGGGTGTGAGCACACAGCATTTTTCATGGAAGAGAACGGGAAGCTGTCCCGGAGGGTATCCTGGAAGAACGGGATCATTAATCGCAGGCGCAAACTCTATACGTTCAAACAGGCTGATGATATTGGCGAGGCATTTTTGCACGGCGAAACGAAGGAGTGGCACAGTAAACCTAAGGTGAAGGAGCCGGATCCTCTCGCCTACATAAATGTACGTTCCTCTGTTGCTGTCCCCTTGTGGTTTCGAGATAAACCTTTTGGTGTGATCTATGCGGGGTGTGCGGAAGGAATAACATTTGATGAGGTGGACGTGGAAGTGATCGAAGCGTTAGCAGGCCATATTACCCTTGCCTTCGAGAATGCACGCCTCTATCAGCAGCAGGTTGATTTATTGAAATGGGAAGAGCGGAATCGCTTAGCTCGGGATTTGCATGACTCCGTGTCCCAAATGCTATTTTCCTTACAATTTACAGCACGCGGGTTGGAAGCCATGTTAGAGAATCCCCCTGAAATCGTGCAGCGTGCGATCAAAGATATGAAAGACCTTACCCAAGATGCACTATCAGAAATGCGTTCGCTTATCCTGCAGCTTCGTCCGGTTGGACTCGAGCAAGGCTTACTGACGGGGTTGTATCGGTATGGTAAAGCACAAGGACTTGTTGTCATCAATTGCGTGGACTGTATGCTGGATCTTCCCAGCCGTGTAGAGGAAGCCTTGTTCCGGATCGGACAAGAGGCGTTAAACAATGCCAGGAAGTATGCAGGGCATCCGCAAGTGCAGATCAGCTTGAAGGAGCACGAGGACCAGGTACTCATGGAAATTAAAGACCAAGGGGATGGATTTTCGCCGCTTAAAGTGGACGGAACAGGCACATTGGGTATGCGAACGATGAGAGAACGAGCCGAAACGCTCGGTGGTACGTTAGAGATTGATAGTCGAGTCGGCGAAGGAACAACGATCCGTGTGTTGATTCCATTACGTTCTTAGTTGCAATCAAGGGGAGGACTTTGAAGTATGAGTATTAAAGTATTGATTGTAGACGATCACGCGATTGTCATTCGCGGTCTGCAATATTATCTGCATACACAACCGGATATTGAGCTTGTGGGCGAGGCCACGAGCGGGAAGGAAGCCATCGAGAAGATCGAGGAGCTGCAGCCGGACGTTGTCCTGATGGACCTGCTCATGCCAGGTATGACAGGGATTGAGGCAACCCAACAAATTCGGACGAAGCATCCTAATACGAAGGTGATTGTCTTAACATCCTTTTCCGATCATGACCATGTATTGCCTGCGATTCAAGCGGGAGCGAACGGTTATTTATTGAAGGATATCCAACCCGATGAGCTTGTACAGGCTATTCGCGGGGTGTATCAAGGGCAAGCACAGCTGCATCCGCGTGTGACAGAGCAGTTGATGTCGCATTTGGTAGAGAAGCCTGTGAATCCATCGGTGGAGGAAGAGGAACATAATTTAGACGTGCTCACACCGCGTGAGAAGGAAGTCTTGCAATCTGTTGCGCTCGGGAAGAGCAATAAGGAAATTGCTGCTGCTTTTCATATTACCGAGAAGACCGTGAAGACCCACGTCAGCAACATCTTAAGCAAGCTCGGGTTAACAGCTCGAACGCAAGCCGCCATTATCGCCATTAAGCACGGTCTGACGGATTCGAACACGAGTATATAATTGCAGATCTACACCTTCCTACGACTTAAGTCGTAGACCAAGACCAACATATGTTGGTCTTTTTTTGTAGTCCAAGTTCATCCGATATGCCGATGGAGAAAGCTCGTTCCGGTGATAAGATAAGGACATAACAAAAACAACTAGATAAATAAGTGGAGGGTATTCCCAATGACTAAAGTTTTATTCGTCAAAGCCAATGATCGTGCAGCAGAGCAAGCGGTAAGTGTACAACTATATAATGCATTCCTTGCCAACTATAAAGAAGCTCATCCGACCGATGAAGTGATTGAACTTGATCTGTTCGCTGAGAACTTACCATACTACAATGCAACGATGATTAACGGCATGTTCAAATTAGCAAAAGGGTTTGAATTAACTGCGGAAGAGCAGCAAGCTGCATCGACAGTGAACAAATACTTAGATCAATTTTTAGCAGCTGATAAAGTTGTGTTCGCATTTCCATTGTGGAACATGGCTGTCCCTGCCGTATTACACACATACTTCGACTATTTGAGCCAAGCAGGCAAAACATTCAGTTACACAGCTGAAGGTCCTGTTGGCCTTGTAACAGAGAAGAAAGTCGCTGTATTGAGCGCTCGCGGCGGTGTATACTCGGAAGGACCAATGGCTTCCCGTGAAATGGCGGTTAACTTCGTCATCTACAACTTGAATTTATACGGTGTGAAGAACATCGAGACTGTTATCGTCGAAGGACATAACCAATTCCCAGACCGCAGCGCAGCGATCGTAGCTGAAGGTATGGAAGCAGCGGCCAAATTAGCTTCAACATTCTAATTCATGAAGGATAGGAAAAGAGGGGGAGACTTCACATGACAACGTATAAATCTATTGTAATCGGTACCGGTCCATCCGGCCTGACAGCGGCCATCTACTTGGCTCGCGCAAATCTTAATCCTCTTGTTATTGAAGGCCCGGAACCGGGTGGACAATTGACGACAACGACGGAAGTGGAGAACTTCCCTGGTTTTCCAGAAGGTATCCAAGGACCTGAGTTGATGGATAATATGCGGAAGCAAGCGGAGCGTTTTGGTGCGGAATTCCGTACGGGTTGGGTGACTAGCGTAGATACAACGAAACGTCCGTTTACTTTGCAAGTCGAAGGAATGGGGGAGTTATCTGCAGATACCTTGATCATTTCAACAGGCGCTTCGGCGAAATATTTAGGAATCCCTGGGGAAAAAGATAACGTTGGACGTGGTGTAAGTACCTGTGCAACATGCGATGGCTTCTTCTTCCGTAACAAGAAAATTATTGTAGTCGGCGGTGGCGACTCCGCGATGGAAGAAGCAAATTTCTTAACTCGGTTTGCATCTGAAGTTGAAATCGTAAATCGTCGCGATGAGCTTCGTGCGTCCCGCATTATGCAGGATCGTGCTCGTCAAAATCCGAAAATCAAATGGTCGCTTAACCGTACACCGCTTGAAGTTGTGGCTGGCGACAATGGCGTACAAGGCTTGAAAGTACGTAACAATGCTACAGGTCAAGAAGAAGTGATTGCGACGGAAGGATTATTCGTTACCATCGGTCATACACCGAATACGAAATTCCTTGGCGGTCAAGTAACGACAGATGATCATGGATACATTGTGGTCAAGCCGGGAACAACTGAAACGAACGTACCAGGCATCTTTGCTTGCGGAGATGTTCAAGATACGAAGTACCGTCAAGCGATTACTGCTGCAGGCAGCGGATGTATGGCGGCACTGGAGTGCGAGCGGTTCTTAGAAGAACACGCAGCCGTAGGCGTATAATAGAACGAACGAGGAGGGATTAGACATGTCTGATAACAACATTATCGTATACTCTCGTAACTTTTGTCCGCACTGTGTGCAAGTGAAAAAATACTTGCAAGAGAATAATGTACAGTTCGAGGAAAGAAACGTGGATACGAACGAGGCTTACATGGAAGAATTATTCAACATGGGCATGCGTGCTGTGCCTGTAACCGTTGTAGGCGAGGAGAAAATCCTCGGCTTCAACACAACGCAATTGAAACAAGTTATCGGTATTTAATGAAGTAGCACGGCGAACATAATCCAAAATCCTTACCGCTTAAGTAACGTATCCTGATGGATACGCCGCTTAGGCGGTCTTTTTTTTTATCTATAGAATCTATAGTATCCGGGGCCCTCCGCAAAGTACCTGAATCAGCTTCGAAGCCAAGTCCCCTCTTTGTGGGGTTAATTGTCGAATAATCTCAGGATTATTGGTAAAAATAGGCTTCAAAGGATGGTGGGAATTATGTGCAGAAGATTTTCATTAAGCGCAGAACTGAATGAGGTGCAAGCGTATTTTAAGATTGACAACGTCATCACGTTTTATCGTAAACGCTACAATATAGCGCCAACACAAGAGATGGCAGTCATCATGAAATCAGGAAATGAACTCCATCTGGATCAGAGTCGATGGGGGTTAATTCCGTTCTGGGGGAAGGATGCCATCAACGCAAATATTGATACGGTACATGTGAATCCAGCATATCCCAAGATGATTGATCGGCAGCGCTGCGTGATCCCATGTAATGGGTTCTATTACTGGCGAACGGTAGGAAAGAAGACATATCCCGTGCGTGTGGTCATGCCGAATCGTCAATTATTCGGGATCGCAGGACTTTATGAGAATTGGCGCGATACGCGCGGTGAAGAAGTGCGGACATGTACATTGCTGATGACGAATGCGAATTCCGTGATTCGGGAGTTTGATACGCGTATGCCGGCGATCCTAGATGAGGAAGCGATGGACGTATGGCTGGATTCTTCGGTGCGCGGGATTAACTACGTGAGACCTTATTTAAGAACGTATGATGAGACGCAAATGCAAGTATATCCCGTATCCCCGATGATTGAGAATGAGACGTTCGATTCATTGGAGTGCATTCAGCAGATGGATCTAAAAGTCGCTTGGGTGAAAGAATAATAGGATGTCAAAACCTCGGATCAATGGGTTCCGAGGTTTTTTATTGTCATGCTGCAACTTGATAGCGTATGATACGTGGTACGAAATGATGGAGGCAAGATCATGGAAGCCATATTGGAAGTAACTGTTCGTTCGACGGAAATCGATATCAACGGACATGTGAACAATGCGAAATATGTAGAGTATTTGGTTTCCTATTGAATGTTTATACCTGACAGGTTATGATACGTTTTAGCAAGATTTGGAGATACGTAAAGGACATGGGTGTTCTTGAATTCTATATGTATTTTCTGAACGCATCATTACTCTCCGTGGAAGGAACACGGGGATGTTAGGGAGGATTATTTGTATATGATGATTACAAAATTACCCATTGAACAAAAGGAAGTTGCCGATGAGGTGCTTACTGTGCAACTTCCCGCTTATCGAATCGAGGCAGCGATTATCGAGTCGGATGCGATTCCTGCGTTGCGAGATACGGTAGACTCGCTGATGGGTTGTGGGGAAATCTTTTATGGGTTACGTGATGAAGAAGCTTTAATCGGTGCCATTTCTTTTAAAATAGAAGAGGATACCTTGGATATTCACCGTCTTGTCATCCATCCAGATCATTTTCGCAAAGGGATCGGAAGAAAGTTAGTAAAATATGTATTAGAACATCATCCTGAGATTCGCAAGTTCATCGTAGCAACAGGTTCGAAGAATACACCAGCACTTCAATTGTATGCATCGGAAGGGTTCGTAGCTGTGCGAGCGTTCGAAGTTATGCCAGGCTTGTCAATCACAGAGCTGGAGAAAAATTAATTCGAACGATAGACAACTGTCGTAAACATTCCCCCGGCGGATTTGGTGAAATTGTTAGCCATATGGTGAGGCATATGACAATGAAATGGCCAGATTCCCGGGTTATTCGCTTGAAATAGAATATCATAGGTTTCTCCCGGTGCTACGGGAATTGTACTCTTCATGAGCTGTTGCTCCCATCCAATGGGATTGCCGTCTGAAGCAATAATCGAAAATGGATGACCGTGCAGATGAATAGGGTGGATATGCATGCCAAGATTTCCAAGTCGAATCCGGACTTGATCCCCTAGCTTTACCGGCAGAGATTCCGTATGTGGGAAGCACCGACCGTTCATTGTAAAAAAGTTGAACATATCACTATAGGGATCCATATCATAGAGTCCGGGTTTGACCTCCCCTTTGGCAAGCCCATTCAGATGAAATTCGTGAAGCATGATGAAATAATCGCGATCGACACAGAGCCCATGACCTGGTGGATCAAGAATGATAAAGGCACCGGCAAGTCCTCCCATGATTTGCGGAATGCTATTGAAATGAGAATGATACATATGGGTGCCTGGAGGATTTACGACTGTAAATCGATATTCATAATAATAGTTCGGAGGAATAACTGGAGAAGGCTCGATACATGGAACACCGTCCATGGCATTCGGAACATCTAAGCCGTGCCAGTGCACACTCGTCCCTTCATCTAATTGGTTCGATACACGGATGTTCACTTGGTCTCCAGGATAGACCATTATGGTAGGACCCGGAATAGAACCATTGTAACCAAGTCCTTTCAGACGTATCCCCGGTAAGATTTCTAACTCCACTTGTTCTGCAACCAACTCGAAATGCTTCACCCCGTCTTTTAGAACATAGCTCAATGTCGGAACATTGGGCGTGATGACCATCGCAGTCTCCTCCTTGTGATTCACCTTTTACGCTATGTAAAATATATGCGCTGTGCGCATTCGACATGAGGGTTTATCTTGTCGATGATCCAATAAATGAATACGACAAAATAATACATATTGTATCGTTGGTTAAGTCATTGGTCCAACCCGTTCATGTCTTTTGGATTATTTTTAACAAAATTGAATCTTTGGTCCGTATTTATGATGGAAAAAATCAAAATATTAATTAAAAAAGTCAAAATTACACATAGTAAAACATAAAATGAATGATATATGATAGAAACCATTAGATACGTTCCGTATCGACCACATCCTTTGGCATTGATGAGGATAGCTGAAATGGTGGTGAATCATTTGACACGCAGGATGGTGAAGGCTCTCGTGTGTATGCTCATGATCACGAGTATGTTTATCGTGCATCCTGCACCCATGCGTTAGCCGCAGCAACGCAAACGAGTGAAGGGAGGACGTACTACATTGATGATGTGAACGGGGTACCACCAAAAATGTAAGCAATGGCATCATCACGACGTATAAAGTCTACACGAGCAAAGACGGCATGACATTCAAAAAAGTATCGCAAGGTACATGGTCAAAGGATGAACAGATCAAACGGGTTAACATTCCTTCCGAAGAATAAATCCCAAAAATGATGTGAATTGGAGGCGTTTACTTTTGAAAAAGTTAAAATTCCTGCTATTAACCACCTTTAGCATCATGATGGCTTTCACATTTTTCCTCCTCTCCAAAGACACAGCAGAAGCTGCTCCAATCGGGGATATCACAAAGTTCGAGAAGACAGATGACAAGACATTTACGTTCACAAGCGGCAATGACAAGATCAAAGCTGTGTTTCTACGGGATGATATCGTTCGTATCTGGCTGGGCGTTGGCGGCACGTTCACAGACGCTCCGGGTAAGAGCGGCGGTACCGCGTTGGAGCCCATTGTAATCAAGAATGATTTCGGTCCTGTGACCGTGCATGAATCAGATGAAGGATCGTATTACAAGCTGGATACGGGCAAGTTCGTGCTGCGTGCCTATAAGAGTCCATTAAAATTCGCGATGTACCAAGAAGATAATGCAACGCTCATCTGGGAAGAGCAAGCCAGCTTGAATTATACGAACACATCTACTACCCAGAAGCTATCGCGTGGTGCGGACGAATATTTCTACGGCGGCGGGATGCAGAACGGCTATTTCTCCCATCGTGACCGTACGGTTAAAATCGGAAATAATTTTGGCGGCTGGGGAGATGGAACCGTTTCCAATCCATCACCGTTCTACTTAAGCACGAATGGCTATGGGGTATTGCGAAACACGTTCCGTGAAGGGTCGTATGATTTCGGTAGCCCACTCAGTCTGACACATAATGAGAACCGCTTCGACGCTTATTACTTCTACGGCGATACCATGAAAGATATTTTAAATGGATATACGGATGTTACAGGCAAGCCGACCTTGATCCCGCGCTGGGGAATGGGGCTTGGCGATGCCGATTGTTATAACAAAGCGCCAGAAACAACGTTAGATGTGTTAAAAGTAGCCCAGGCTTATCGTGATCATGACATGCCAGGAGCTTGGATTCTTCCGAATGACGGCTATGGTTGCGGTTATACGAATTTGACGGAAACGGTACAGAAGCTCCATGATCTCGGATTCTACATCGGTTTGTGGACGCAACAAGGCGTGGATCAAATCGCAACAGAAGTTGGCGTACATGGGACACGACTGAATAAGCTTGATGTTGCATGGGTTGGAGCGGGTCATGATTTCGCTCTGAATGGAGCGAAGCAAGCGTATCAGGGAACAGAGAACAACTCCAACGACCGCGGTTATGTCTGGTCCATTGCAGGCTGGGCGGGAACGCAGCGGTATTCAACAGTTTGGTCAGGAGACCAAGCCGGGGATTGGGAATTCATTCGTTTTCATATTCCTTCGATGATTGGTGCCGGATTATCCGGGATGGCTTACTCCACGGGCGATATTGACGGGATATTCGGCGGCAGCGCGAAGACGCAAGTGCGCGATCTGCAATGGAAAATCTTCACGCCGATTCTCATGAATATGTCAGGTTGGGCGGCGAAGGATAAACAGCCATGGATCTGGGGCGAGCCGTATACAAGCTATAACCGGGATTATCTAAAATTACGCCAACGTTTAACACCTTACTTATACACGTATTTGCATGAATCTTACGTTGATGGATCACCGCTGATGCGCGGAATGGTATTTGATTATCCGACGGATCCGAATACGAAGAATACATTGACACAATATCAATTCATGTCAGGTGACAGCTTCTTGGTTGCCCCTGTGTATACGGATACAACTTCGAGAAATGGAATCTATTTACCGAAGGGGAAGTGGGTGGATTATTGGTCGGGTGCGGAGCATTATGGTTCCAAAATGCTGGATGAATATGCAGCACCGCTAAATCGCTTGCCGTTGCTTGTCAAAGCAGGAGCAATTATTCCGATGTATCCGGAGTCGCTGTATGACGGCCAAGTGCCGCCGAATCCGATTACGTATGATATCTATCCATACAAGACATCCAGCTTCACGATGTATGAAGATGATGGCGTCACGAGAGAGCACCGCGAAGGCAAGTTTGCGGAAACAACGATTAAATCGATCGCGCCGGAACAAGGAACTGGCGACCTCATCATTCAAGTGGGGGCGACGGTTGGCGATTATAAAGGAAAGCTGGCTGCACGAGTCAATCAATTCACGATTCATATGCATAACAAGCCAGGCACCGTCTCTTTAAGCGGCACAGCGATGAGTGAGGTTGCTAGCAAATCTGCTTGGGATGCTACTTCGAACGGATGGTTCTATGATGCCACAGATAAAGGCGGCATGTTGTATGTGAAGACGGCTGAATTGCCAACGAACCAGGGATTTGAGCTTCACACTACTGATTTCGTAGCGGATACAACGCCTTTAACCGATCCTTCGGTCATTGAAATTCCGCAAGAAGATACCGATCCAAGCCGCATTCCGCAAGGCGATATCGTCGCTACGGCTACAGCGGCAGACGCATCGACGCCTGCTGCGAACGTATTGGACGCGAGTCGTGAATCGATCTGGAGTACACCGCTGAACGGCTCGGCAACGCTGCCGCAATCGTTGATCTTAAATATGGGAACGAATCACTTCATTAACCGCGTAAAAGTATTGCCGCGTCAATATGGCGGTACCGACGGCGTCATCACGGAGTATAAGCTATACACGAGTCTAGACGGCACGAACTATAATCAGGTAGCGAATGGCCTATGGACCATGGATAAGGAAGAGAAAACGATTATTTTTGACACCCAGGACGCGCAATATGTCAAGCTCGAAGCAATAAAGGGTGTAAATGGGTATGCTTCGGTGTCCGAAATGAATGTTTATCGGGACCCGACAAAATCGGAGCCAACACCGATCAAGAAATCCGAGATGAAGGCTTCCGCATTCAGTGCGCAGCCCGGCAGCGAGGCTTCCAAAGCGATTGACGGAGACCCTACCACGGTCTGGCATACGAAATGGGACGGTTCCGACAAATTACCGCAGTCCATTATCGTGGATCTAGGTTCGATCCATGAAATCAGCCAGTTCCGATATGCGCCGCGTACGGATGCGGGGAATGGTACCATAACCACCTACAACTTCTATATCAGCACAGACGGCACGAACTATACGAAAATAAGCAGCGGGGATTGGGTGCGCAATAAATTCCATAAATATATCAAATTCGCGCCTACTTTGGCTCGTTATGTGAAGTTAGAAGCGGTCGTTGCCCTTGGAGGATTCGCATCAGCTTCTGAGCTGGATGTCTACGATGCGCCCAAACCGGAAATTGTGATTAGCAACATTTCCGAAGGAAAGTCGATTACTTCGGACAGCAGTGATCCGAATTATCCTGCAACCAACGCGAACGATGGGAATGCGGCAACCAGATGGTCTGCCGCGGATAACTTAACAGGTCATACCTTAACCCTGGATTTGGGTAAAATGTATTCGATTCAAGGATCCGAACTATCCTTCGAATCAAGCACCAAAGCCTACCAATATAAAATCGAAGTACGTGAAGACAGTACATCCAGTTGGATCCAAGTTGCGAACCGTACATCGAATCAGGAAGCGGCTGAAGTGTTGAAGGACCCATTTGCGAGTCGCGGCCGGTATGCTCGGATCACAATTACCGGTCTGCCGGATGCGAATACACGTGCAAGCATTGCTGAATTTAAATTGTTCGGTTACTCCCTGGGCGGTGTTACTAAAGTTACGGGTGTTAGCGTCGATAAAGCAACGCTTGCGATGAATGTATTGGGTGCCCCAGAGACCTTGAAAGCGACCATTGCCCCGGCTGATGCAACGATTAAGACGGTAACGTGGAGTTCAAGCGATCCGTCCATTGCGATGGTGGATGCGAACGGCGTTGTTTCGGCGAAAGGTCAAGGCACGGCAACGATCACCGTAACGACGACAGACGGTAATTTCAAGGCTACGACAGAGGTCACGGTGAAAGGCCAAGAACAATTGATCAAAATTCCGCAAAGTGGAATGAAGGCAACCGCAACCAGTTCACAAGAAGGCGGCAATGAACCGCAATTTGCCATCGACGGCGATCCAACAACGCACTGGCATACGAAATGGTTCAATGTTGATCCGTTACCGCAATCGTTCATTGTTGATCTGGGAGCGCTCTATAACCTTAGCAAGGTAGAATATTTACCGCGTCCAGAAGCAAGTAACGGAACAATCACCGGGTATAATCTGTACGTTAGTGAAGATGGAACGAATTTCACGAAAGTAAATAGCGGCGTATGGCTCCGCAACAATTTGTTGAAGGAGATTAATTTCCCGAGCGTGAAGGCAAAATTCGTGAAGTTAGAAGCGACGCAAGGTTATAACGACTTTGCTTCCATAGCCGAATTGAATGTGTACCGTTCAGCAGAAGCTCCAGCTGAATTGGCGAAAATTACGTCGAATGCGTCAAGCTACACGGTGAAAGTGAATGAGACGACACCGATGCATATTACGGCTGCGTTCGCAGACGGAACGACGACAGACGTGACTTCATTATCAACATTCACGGTGGCTGATTCGGCGGTTGCGTCCGTTGACCAAGGCGTGATTACGGGGAAAGCCATAGGGAATACCACGACTACAGCAACCTATGGCGGGAAATCCGTCACGGTAGATATTCATGTTCAAGCTGTCGCTCCTGTCGGGCCAGTAACTCAATTGACAGGTATTAGCTCGGTTCAAGCTGGTCAGGAATTTAAAGTTACCTTCGGATTGACAGGCGTGACCGGCGATGTCTATGCGCAAGATATATCGTTAACCTATGATCCGAACACGGTCCAATTCGTAGGCGTTACACCGAAATCGGGTCTGAATATTCTCGAGAAGTCGGATACGAACGGCACACTTCGTTACATTATTGCAAGTGAAGGTCCTGGTCATGGCATAACTGGAAGTTCGGATGTTCTTGAAATCACGTTCAAGGCAAAAGCATCGGATAAAGACACATCAGGAACGTTCCGGGTAACGAACGCTTTGCTGGGGGATTCGCAAGGGATAGAGACCGCTGCCGGGGCATCGGAATATACAATTCAGATTGTTACCGTACCGCAAGGTATTCCGGGAGACTTGAACCACGACGGTAAAGTCACAATCGGTGACTTAGCAATCATTGCTGTGCACTATGGCAAGACAGATAAGAGTCCAGATTGGGCAGCCATTCAATACATGGATATTAACAAAGACGGTGTGATCGATATCTTGGATTTGGCGGTAATTGCGAATCTCATTCTGCAATAAGATCTGAATTCATAAGGAGGAAGTTCAACGATGGCAGTAGGGGTACGGCATTGGGGAATTTCGCAAGTTTTAACGAGAGTATTGATTGCTGCACTTACGCTGCAGTTGATCAGTACATGGATGGGCGAAGGTCGTGGGGATGCTGCTGAGGCATCCTCCCATACCACCGTGAAAAGGGAAGATGGGAAGAATCTCGTCTTCCCTGTGCTGAGTGATATTCATATTGGGCATACGCCAAAGGATGTATCGAAATGGCGTTTGGTCTTAAATCAATTGAAGGAGATAACACCGGATTACGATGCTTTAGCTGCTGTTGGCGATATTACGGACTCAGGGACAGTCTCGCAATATGACACACTTATGAGCCATTATAATGAACTGAAAAATCCGACCGCCATATCGTTATTTGCGATCGGCAATCACGATTATCTGAATGGCACAACAGCCGTCGAGCAACAGCGCTTCAAGGATAAGACAGGAATGAGCGGCATTTATTACGACCAATGGATCAACGGTTATCACTTTATTATCTTGGGAAGTGAAGACGGTACGCGAGACGGGACCTTGTCCGACACCCAGTTAAACTGGTTAGATACCAAGTTAGCCGAAGAGGCAGATGTGAATAAGCCTATTTTTGTATTCCTTCATCAGCCAATCACGGGAACCGTGTATGGCAGCGATTTATGGGGACATAAGCAGAACGCGACGAAATTGTACAATACGTTAGCGAAATATCCGCAAGCCATTACCTTCTCAGGACATTCCCATTATGTACTCGATGATCCCGGCTCGATTATGCAGAAGGATTTCACGGCGGTGGGGACGGCAGCGGTGCGTTATCCTGAGTTAGAGCCAGGCAAAATCCAAGGCATTCATCCAACCGATGAAATCACCCAAGGTCTCGTTGTTGAAGTTTTGGACAATGAAGTACAAATCAAGCGGCGAGACTTCCATACGAATGATTGGACGGGCGACAATTGGGTCGTGAAGTACCCGGCCGTGAAAAGTTCCTTCACGTATACGAGTGACCGTGATCAAGTTAAGCCTACGTTCTCTGGTACCGCTGCGGCAACGATCGATCCCGCGAGCATTCAGCCGAATAAAATGAAGGTTACGTTTGATCAGGCAAGCGACAATTTATTCGTGCGGTCCTATGAAGTGAAGACCGTGAATGTAGCGACAGGAAGTACGGCGCAATCCTTCTTGGCTTTTGCTCAGTTGTATGATGATCCCGCGCCAACGCAGTTGTCCTTCGATATTAGCGGTCTGCAACCTTCTACGAATTACCGAGTAGAGGTTACGGCAATCGATGCCTTTGGCAATCGAAGCGCTGCGCCATTGACCGTGCAGGCGAAGACAGCAAATCGTCCACCGAATTCGGAGAAGCCGGTTGCGGATGTCATTGATATTGATTTTATCGATGGCACGTCGAACGACAGATCACCGGCGAAAAATCATGCGGCTTCAACGGGCGCAAGCGCGAAAATCGCTTATAGCACGGCGTTCAAACAATATGTGGGACGCATGAACGGAACGACGGATGAATATTTCGCCATCCCATCGAGCAACTCCATCAAAGCGGTAACGAAAGAATTCACTTTAGAATCGCAATTCCGACTAAATTCCATTCGTACGCAGGATGTATTCAGCAATACGCAGAGCGGCGGTTTAGGCTTTGAATCTACAGCCAGCGGAAAAATGGAGCTATGGGCTTATATTAACGGCAGCTATAAGAAAGTCGGCGTTCAGCTGGAAGCGAACAAGAACTATCATCTGGTCGCGACATATGACGGCGGACAAATGACGTTGTACTTAAATGGGGCGCAAGTGGGAACTACAGCGGTTAGTGGTTCGCTTAGCCAACCGACCATACAGTTTGCCATTGGAGCCGATCCTGAAAGCAATAATCGCGGCAACTATGTGATGGATGGCGACGTAAGTGTGGCGAGATTTTACAGTACGGCGATTTACCCTGAGCAAGTAGAAATGTTGTACAACGAATTGGCCCAACGTCAGTCCATCGAGGAATTGAACACGTTATTTAGCAAGCTTGAGGAAGCGAAGCTGCTAGCTGACGATGCTACGGTGGTTGGGACAGAGCCGGGCCAATATCCTGCGGCAGCCATGGATGCGTATCGTTCCAAAATTGGCTTGGCGAACACTACATTCACGTCTCGATCCGTGACCCAAGCAAGCGTGCAGCAGGCGATTCAAAACCTGGCATCAGCCAAAACCAATCTGGAAGCAAGTAAAAACGTGGATTCACCTGAGAATCTAGCCAAGTTAGTCTCTAGTGCTGTAACGGTCAACTCCGGGCAGACGTTCACTGTGAATTTGGAGTTGAATCGAGTCACAACAAGTACCTATGCACAGGACTTCTCCTTGCAATATGACACGAATGCGCTCGAGTTGGTTCGAACAGCGTCACTTATCGAAGGACTTAACCTTGTTTCTAGCGTGGAGAAAACACCGGGGAACATGCGACTCCTGACTGCGAGCATGGGCGCGGATCAAGGGATAGGAACAGATAAGGCGTTGCTCCAGTTCACGTTCAAAGCCAAAGCGGTGGATAACTCGAAGAATGCCCTGATCAACATCAGTCAAGTGATTCTGGCTGATGCAAAGGGTACGGAAACGCAAGGGAACGTATCGTCCGTAACGGTTCAGATTACGACTGAGGAACCTGCAACTTCACCAGACGTGAATCACGATGGTAAAGTAAGTATTGGGGACTTGGCCATGATTGCGGCTCATTACGGCAAAACAACGGCAAGCCCAGATTGGCAGCAAGCCAAATTCGCGGATATGAATCGCGACGGCAAAATTGACATTGTTGATTTGTCTATGGTAGCTCAGCTCATCATTGGATAATTTCAATGCTAGATTTGGTAATAGCAAAAAGGGCTGCCCGACGTCTTTATCGACGTATGGGCAGCCCTTTATCACAACGTTCATATCATATCGTTAAGCTGGTTGCTGTATAAATGGGGTTAACTCCCCATGATACAAGATCCATAATTCATGTAATGCCCGCGTACAGCCAACATAGAGCAGCTTGGCATCCATAGCGCCTTCGCGATAATGATACGCGTCAGCATCCATGAGCAATACCGCGTCAAATTCCAATCCTTTGGACAAATAGACGGGAAGCACAGATATACCGCCTTGGTATTCGTTCTGACTGCCATCGATTAGATTCACGTTCAATCCTTGATCCAGTAGTGTCTGGTAGAGTGTGCGAGCTTCTTCCAATGTCCGGGTTAACAAGGCCGTCGTATTGTATTCCGATTGCTCGAATTGCTGAATCGCATCCTGGATCACTTGCAGTTGTTCTACCGAAGTTTTCTCCAGAACTTGCACTTGCTGTCCGCTGCGGAAGACAGGTACGGCGAGTAAATCGGTGTGCACCCCACGCTCAAGAATGCCATTTGCGAACTCAATGATTTCCATGGTCGATCGATAGCTCCGTGTGAGTGCGAAATAAGCCGTATCCTGGGCTTCGAATAAGGATTGCATTTCGTTCCAATCATGTATGCCCTGGTATGCATGAATCCCTTGGGATAAATCTCCGAGAATCGTGAAGGAATGATTCCGAACGAATAGATCTAAGACGGCGACTTGGAATGGAGAGAAGTCTTGTGCCTCATCAATTACGATATGGTCAAAGCGGGATTCGCTCGCCATGTCGTGAAGTTTCACATGAATATACAATAATCCTGCCAAATCTTCATGCCGTATTTCGTTATTTTTCAACGTGATTCGCGTATGCTTCACGACGTCCGCAGGAATCGACTCGAATCGATCCTGTTGTAGAATCGCCCCGCGTTTATCGGGTTGGAACAGATTTTTATACAACGTAAAGGCATCGAATTCCGGCCATTTCTTGGCATAGGCTTTGATTCTCGTACTTGATTTTTGCTTAAATTCTTTGAGCTTCACTGTATTCGTAATGGGTTTGAGCTCCATCTCAATCCAGCGATTGATTCTGGCAAGCACGCGTTCTTTCCGTTTCGCAAGCGCATAATGCTTGTATTCCTCGAAGAACCAATTCCGAATGGTCTGCAGCGGCAAGACTTTGCCATCCCAAGGAGAGAAATCCATATCTGGGACACAATTGACTTCAAGCAGTTCCATACTCTTGTCAATCCATTGCTTGAAGCGGGTGGATCCCTTGTATCGACCTGAAACATCATCGTTCAACGCGGGTCTCTGCTCCAAAGTTTCGAACCAAATGCCCCACATATCTGTTGCAGGCAGAAGTTTCGCATCCAGGTCCAGCAAATTCATAGCCCAGTCCGCGAAGGTGTTCTGTTGAATGTTCCCGACACCTAGTTCTGGCAGGACATCTGAGATGTAATTTAAGAACATTTGGTTCGGTGCGAAGATAATCATGCGTTCCGCGCGAATCTGTTCTTGGTATTGATAGAGCAGGAATGCGAGTCGGTGCAGCGCAACTGTTGTTTTTCCGCTGCCCGCAACCCCTTGAATCATTAATGCTGTGTTCTTGGCCGCCCGAATGATAAGGTCCTGCTCCGCTTGAATCGTAGAGACGATATCGCGCAAGCGGTTATCTTTGTTCTCTCCCAACCGATAGAGGAGGAATTCATCAGATACAGCGGGTTGATCACTATCCCGCGTGTAGGTGTCTACGACACGCTGCAGAATCTTTTTGCGAATAACGAGATTTCGCTTCAAATAGACGAGGCCTTCTATTGTACCTTCTGGCGCTTCATAGGAAGCAGGCTCAAGGCCGCCGGTGAAGGAGTAGAATAGACTTGCAATCGGTGCGCGCCAATCGATGACGAGCGGGTTCTCTTGTTCGACATCTAGATCGCCGTGATTGACACCAACTTTTCCGATATAAAGCGGGGTAGCTTCGGACTTCTGATTCGTCTGAAAATCCAACCGACCGAAGTAAGGAGCATCTTCCGCACGTGCAAGCCGCTGTCGTCTAGCTTCCCGCGTCTCTTCTAAGACCTGTTCTGTAAAATCATGCCCGGTATAAACCGGGGTATTGCGCAAGTGGGTGAGCTGCCGATCGATTTCTTGCTGCGCAATTTCAAGTTGACGCATTTCTTCTTGATAGGCACTTTGAAAAGTGTCTTCCATTTCAGTTACCTCCTAAGACTTATTTGCACCCATGACAAAAGGAACCAACACTATATCACACCCCAATTTAAAAAGCAATTTGTATCATTCGTCCTTGTTCTTTTCGGAAGTAGTGGTAAAATATGTTTATTATTTCCGGTTGCCCATGATTCAATAAAGGAGGATTTGGTGTGTTGACATTCAATACGGAAGCTTATGAAAAAGCGCGTGCGTTCTTGAAGTCAGAAGCCAGACCGCTGGAGAGAGCGATGTTCGAATATGAGTTCGAGAACGGATCGGCTCGCCGCGTCCTGGAGGAACTCAAGACGTTTCAGAATGAGGACGGTGGCTTCGGGCACGGACTAGAACCTGATGTTCGTTGTTCCGAATCTTCTGCTTTGGCGACGACTATTGCATTTCAGACTTTATCGGAGTTGAACGAGACGGATCCCGATCTAGTGGACAAAGCTTTGAATTATTTAGAACGTACATACCAATCCGAGCAAAAAGGGTGGGAGATTATCCCGCAAGCTGCGGAAGAATCACCGCGTGCCTTTTGGTGGGAATACGGCGCATTCAATGATCATTGGGGCAATCCCAATGCAGAAATCGCAGGCTATTTGATCGATTATCGCACGAAACTATCGGATGAGTGGGTGAATACGGTAGTTGATGAAGCCATTCGTTATTTGCAAGAAACATCCGATCTGGCAGAGATGCATGAAATGCTCTGTTATATTCGTCTCGCGGATCGATTGACCAAAGTACAGTATCAACAACTGGAAGCCAAGCTGGATCAATTCATTAGCAATTGTGTGGCAGCCAATCCGGAGGAACGGGAAGGGTACTGTGCGGTACCGCTGCAAATACTGCAGTCGCCGAATTCGAGGTACTACGAACGGTTCTCAACGTATATTCCTTCGGACTTAGATACGTTAATAGAGCAGCAAGGTGAGGATGGAGCCTGGGCACCGAACTGGGCCTGGGGGCGTTTTGAAGAACAGTGGCAATTGGCGAAGACGGAATGGAAGGGTGTTATTACATTAAATAATTTACGGGTGTTACGATCTTTTGAACGCCTGAAATGATCATCATAAAAAAGCTAAGGAAGCATTTCGATTGAAATGCTGCCTTAGCTTTTTTTGGCTCTTTTTCATTTAGTTACAGGAGCAGTTCAACACGGGTTTTCTCGCAGCTTGGGTTTCATCGAGACGGCGAACGGTCGTCCTATAAGGAGCATTTAATAACAGCTCCGGCGTCGTCTCTGCTTCCTTAATAATGTGAATCATCGTATCAATAAATGCGTCCAGCGTTTCCTTGCTCTCGGTTTCGGTGGGTTCGATCATGATGCATTCCTCGACATTTAGAGGAAAATAGATGGTTGGCGGGTGATAGCCAAAGTCCAGTAGGCGCTTGGCCACGTCTAGGGTCCGTACGCCATATTGTTTGAGTTGTTTGCCGGAGATGACGAATTCATGCTTGCAAACGCCAGGATAGGGAACGTGGAAATAGGGTGCCAGACGATGCATCATGTAGTTGGCATTGAGTACGGCAAGCTGAGACACGTGGCGCAGTCCTTCCGGACCATATGTTCGAATATAGGTGTATGCACGAACAAGAATACCGAAGTTCCCATAGTACGCCTTAACCCGTCCGATGGAATGCGGACGTTCATGATCGAATGTAAATATACCATCCTGCCTTTGAATGACGATGGGTTTGGGAAGGAAAGGGATAAGAAGCTGCTTCACGCCAACGGGACCGGCTCCCGGACCGCCGCCGCCATGCGGGGTGCTCATGGTCTTGTGCAAGTTCAAATGCACGACATCGAAGCCCATATCACCAGGTCTTGTAATCCCCATGATGGCGTTGGAATTGGCACCGTCATAATAGAGAAGCCCTCCGGCTTCGTGAACGATCCGTGCAATCTCTACAATTTGTTCTTCAAATAAGCCGAGTGTATTCGGGTTCGTTAACATCAGAGCAGCCGTATCGCTGCCGACGACTGCGCGAAGGGCATCCAAGTCTACATGTCCACGAGCGTTGGACGGAATGGTAATTGTCTCTAGCCCAGCGACGGTAGCGCTTGCCGGGTTCGTCCCATGAGAGGAGTCGGGTACGATGACTTTGGTTCTGGAATCGCCGCGACTCTCATGGTACGCACGGATCATCATTAATCCAGTCCATTCCCCATGGGCGCCCGCGGCAGGTTGGAGCGTGACTTGATCCATTCCGGTTAGCGCCGCAATGTCATTCTGCAGCGTATAGAGGAGCTCCAAAGCACCTTGGATCGTTTCTTCGGGCTGATAGGGATGGATCTTCGCAAATCCGCTGAATCGCGCGACATCCTCATTTATTTTCGGATTATATTTCATCGTACAGGAACCAAGCGGGTAGAAACCATTATCGATACCGAAGTTGCGTCGCGAGAGCTCGGTATAGTGCCGGATCACATCCACTTCATAGACTTCTGGGAGGGCGGCAGGCACAGATCGCAAATAAGAGGCGGGAATGAGCTCTGTGATTTCGACTTCAGGCACATCGCAGTCAGGCAGCGCGTAAGCGACACGCCCAGGCTGACTGAGTTCAAAGATTAAGGCTTTTTCCGGTTTCGTCATGGGAACATCCCTCCTAGAACAGCGGCAAATTGGTCTATTTCGGTACGAGTTCGACGTTCGGTCACCGCGATGAGCATATGGTTCTGAAGTTCTGGATAGTCTCTGCCTAGATGATAACCACCAATATACCCGGATTCGAGCAGATTCTTTTGGAGTTGAGACATATCCCAGCGGTCAGGAAGCTTCAGGACAAACTCGTTGAAGAAAGGGGCTAGGAATGGACGTGAAAATGCCGCGTGTTGCGTGAGCCGTTGAGCTGCATAGTGCGCTTTCTGAAGATTCAGCCTTGCGACGTCTTGCAAACCTTGCTTTCCCATCGTGGAAAGATACACCGATGCGCTCAATGCAAGTAATGCTTGATTGGAGCATATATTTGACGTGGCTTTTTCACGCCGAATATGCTGTTCACGTGCTTGCAATGTGAGGACAAATCCTCGTTGACCTTCCCGATCGACCGTTTGACCAACGATTCGTCCTGGCATCTTGCGCATGTATGGCTCGGTTACCGCGAAGAAGCCGCAAGTAGGACCGCCTAGCGATGCGGCTATGCCTAACGGCTGCGCATCTCCAACGACAACATCAGCGCCCAGATGACCCGGACGTTCTAGAATGCCTAAAGATAGCGGGTTCGTGCTGACAACGCATAATCCTTTATGCTGATGGATGATATCCGCAATCGCTTTGACATCTTCGATACAGCCGAAGAAATTGGGGGATTGAACAAGAACCGCGGCGCAGTTGTTCGTCACGCAAGTGGCGAGCTGTTCAAGGTTCGTCACACCGTCGAGATCCTCGATTTCAACCACTTCCAAATGCAAACCTCGGGCCGTGCTATGAACAATTTGACGCGCTTCGGGATGGATAGTTCTCGATAGGATGATCTGTTTCCGCTTCGTTGCGCCGCTTGCAAGCGCAGCCGCTTCCGCGAGTGCCGTCGCGCCGTCATACATGCTGGCATTGGCGACGGCCATCCCTGTTAGCTCGCAGATGAAGGACTGAAACTCGAAGATCGCTTGCAGCTCTCCTTGGCTGATCTCCGGTTGATAAGGGGTATAAGCAGTATAGAATTCGGAGCGAGAAATGATATGGTTGATGACCACGGGGATGTGGTGATCATACAAACCGGCACCGAGAAAGCTGCTATACTGATCAAAATCAGCATTTTTACCAGCGAGTTGCCTCATATGCCGCAGTAGTGATATTTCATCGAGCGCTTCAGATATAGGCAAGTTTCCTTGATAGCGAATTTCTTGTGGAATATCTTGAAACAATTGTTCCATCGCATCAATTCCGATCGTTCGCATCATTTCGGTTTGATCTTTAGGGGTTAACGGGAGGTAGCGATGTTTCATGGATTCCCACTCCTTTCTATGATCATGTGAGGTTTCGCTTGTAGAATGGCGTTGGCACAATTTTGGCTTGCAGCAATCTTCCGCGAATTTCCACTTCAATTTTGGTGTCAAGTACGCTGTACTTGGCATTCACCAATGCAAGTCCGAGGTTCCGCTTCCATGTGGGAGATTGGGTTCCCGTCGTGACTTCGCCGATAAGCTCGCCTTGCGCGTATACGGGATAATGAGCTCTAGGAATCCCTCGATCGATCAGTTCAAGACCGACAAGCTTACGGGGCAACCCGCTGGATTTCTGTTGAATCAGTGCATCCCGCCCGATAAATTCCCCTTTATTCAGCTTCACGAACATGCCGAGTCCTGCCTCCAGAGGGGTAATTTCTTCTGATAATTCATGACCATAGAGCGGCAGTCTCGCTTCAAATCGAAGCGTATCCCTTGCACCGAGACCGGCAGGTATGAGTCCGAGAGGTTCCCCAATGCTTAACAAATCTAACCATACTTGAGCAGCATCTTCCGCTTGAACATACAATTCAAAGCCATCTTCGCCGGTGTATCCCGTCCGAGAAATGAGCGCAGCGACTCCGCACACGGACGCTCCTGTGATGAATTGAAATGGAAGTAGGTTTTGAAGAGAAACCTGGGTGACCTGCTGTAAAATGTGTTCCGCTAACGGTCCTTGAAGGGCGAGCAATGCGATTTGTTCCGACCGATTTGTGACGAACACGGCTTCATGATCCATCACGTGGGCTAATAACCAATGCATATCCTTCTCAATATTGGCTGCATTCACGACGAGCATATATTCATCTTGGTCGAGCTGATATATAAGCAAGTCTTCCACCACACCGCCATCTGGATTACACAAAAGCGTATACTGTGCATGACCAGAACGTAAGCGCTCAACATCATTCGTTGTCATACGCTGCAAGAAGGAAGCAGCATCACGCCCACGGACGATCAGTTCGCCCATATGTGACACATCGAACAATCCTGCGCGCTGACGAACAGCATCATGTTCTTTTTGTATCCCGATAAATTGCACCGGCAGTTCCCAACCTCCGAAGTCAATGCATCGTGCTTCTGGATAGATCGCGTAATGCGGGTAGATTGGGGTTCTTCGCAACGCTGTCATCGATTCACCTCTTCTCGAAAATAAAAATAGACAGGCAAAAGAAAAGTAGGATGCAGGGCTGCATCAACTTATCTTTCGCTCTGTCCTTTGTACCTGAGAGTTACCTTATGAGCAGCAAAATGCAGCAACACATCATAAGTTTCCCCTTGGGTGACTTATACCTGGTCGAGGTATAAATGCTCTCCAGAGGTGCGTCCCGTAATGGTCCTTTTGCCTGAGAGATTCACTTGATTCAAGCTTACTCCTTCGGCGTTACCTAGCGTTACTAGTAAGGTAATCTCTCCCAATACGATCATCCGCAGTATATTGTTGGTCCTGTAGAAAAGGCTGGAATATATCATGCATACGCAATGCATGATGACATGGTCAATAAAATGTATGGTAAAAATGAAAAATCATGCCTTGGAATGCGTTTTTTCTCATAAGCTGTACTACGTTGCATTTTATAATCCATGGAAGAGAAGGAGCGATCGTATGAGTGAAGTAAAGGATAATCTGCGTTATAGCAAGGAGCATGAATGGGCTGAAGAGGTAGGAGACCAGTGTATTCGCATAGGTATTTCTGATTATGCGCAGCATCAATTAGGCGATATTGTATTCGTCGAGTTCCCTGAGATTGATGCGGAAGTTAACGCAGGCGATAGCATGGGATCCATAGAATCGGTAAAGACCGTATCCGAGCTGTATAGTCCCGTGACGGGGCGAATTACTCGTATTAATACCACGCTTGAATCTCAACCTGAATTGGTCAATCAATCCCCTTATGAAGCGGGATGGCTCGTTGAAGTCCAAGTGTCGAACAGCGTAGACGAAGCCTTGAAGGCTCTTTTGACGCCAGAACAATATCGAACTCACATCGAGTCCTAGTACATAGTCCAATACGACAACTTATACGAACACCTCCCGGATCCGTTGACATTTTCCGTGGAGGTGTTCGACTTTTGTCATCTCCTGTGTATACTCGCTTCAATTGATGCCGAAACTTCCTATGAAAAGAATTATAGCGAGGACGAGCCTTTTCGTGTAAGCTTTGCTAGTCAAGGATAGAATGATGAGAGAAGTTCATGCAAAGGGTCTATTTCCCTTCGGTGAGGCTCAATTTTTACGTCTTTTCGAATTTTGCGATGTCTTTTATCACACTTACGTCTTGAAACCGTTCAACGTTCATTGACACTTTTGGATGATCATGATAATTTTAGATTATCTAATAATTGAAGCTAAAAAATATTTAGATTGTTATTGACGGGGTGGAACCATGGATTCCTATATTAGAAGATTACAAAAGTCAATGGATTTTATCCAAAAGAAAGTGAACACGGAAATGCTTGAGCTGCTGCCTGCGGATATTACACCGCCGCAAATTATGATGCTCTACCAATTGTATAAGCTTGGTTTATGTAAACTTTCGCAATTGGCGGATCGTCTGCAAGTCAAGCCCAGTTCGATTACCGTGATGATTGATCGCCTTGAAAAGGCGGGTTTCGTGGAACGGCTGGCGGATCCAAATGATCGTCGGATCGTGCTGGTTCAACTGACAGATAAAGGTCTAGACATCATTCATCAGACAGTTGAATTAAGGGAAAAGGTCATGACACCGTTATTTAGTGACTTACCTGAAGATCAATTAATTGCGTTAGTCGAAACGTTCGAAAAGATTACGAAGAAATATGAAGACGAACTGTAGGACATCACGTTCCTCAATGATTACAAAGGAGTGCAAGCACGATTGGAACCAAAACATTTTCAATTGATCAAAGATTTCGGCAAGGAAATGCTAGTCTATCGATTTGCCTTGGAAGAAGTGAATACCAAGTTAAAGATATTGAACGAAGAAATGAGTTTCATCCAGCATTATAACCCGATTGAGCATTTGAAAACCCGGCTGAAGAAGCCAAAAAGTATCTTGACGAAGCTGGAACGTAAAGGATTGGACATTACGGTCGATAATGTGCGCGAACACGTTCGTGATATTGCCGGCGTGCGTGTCACCTGTTCATTCAATGCCGATGTGTATAAGGTTTATGAGTTGATCTGCCAGCAAAATGATGTCGAAGTCCTGGAAATGAAGGATTATATCAAACATCCCAAAGAAAATGGATATCAGAGCTTACATCTTATTATAAGTATTCCTGTCTTCATGACAAATCAGACCCAACATGTGCCTGTTGAAATCCAGATTCGTACCATTGCTATGGATTTCTGGGCAAGTCTCGAACACAAAATATATTATAAATTCAAGAAGAACGTTCCGGATGAAATTCGGCTTGAGCTCAAAGAAACAGCAGACACCATCGCGATGTTGGATGGTCGAATGATGCGGTTGAACGAGAAAGTGCAAATGATCAAAGACCAATCCTCGGAGGAAGATGACTTGTTCGAGAGGGTGAACCAATACCTGTGAGTCATTATCTGAGCAATTCGTTTACGGTTTTGTCCGTCATCAACCTGATTCTCGCCATTGCGGTTATCTTCATTGAACGCCGCAACGTCGGGACGACATGGGCGTGGTTGATGGTGTTTTTGTTCTTACCTGGCGTTGGATTTATTTTCTATCTCTTATTTGGGCAGAATATTAGCAAACGTAAAATATATAAAATCCGCAAAGATCAACATGAACAGATTGAGCAGATTGTTCGTATGCAGCAAGAACGATTTCGCGGGGGGAATTTCGTATTCCGCGAGCCGGAAGCTTTGTCTTATCAAGATATGATATATATGAACTTAACAAGCGCTAACGCGCTCTATTCTCAGGATAATGACATTACTGTCTATACCGATGGAGATGAGAAATTTGATGCTTTGATCGAATCGATCGCCCAGGCGGAACATCATGTTCATCTCATGTATTATATCGTAAGGGATGACAATCTCGGCCGTCGTTTGGTACAAGCATTAACGGAGAAGGCGAGAGAGAATGTACAAGTTCGGTTTATGTATGATGATATTGGAAGTGCGGGGCTCAAAACCACCTTGTTCGAGGAACTGGTTCAAGCTGGCGGGAAAGTGGCAGCATTTTTCCCGTCTCGGATTCCATATATCAACTTTCGATTGAATTATCGAAATCACCGGAAGCTTGCGATCATCGATGGGAAAATTGGCTATATCGGAGGCTTCAATGTCGGGGACGAATATTTAGGTCTGGATAAACGATTTGGGTATTGGCGCGATACACATCTGAAGATGGAAGGCAGCAGTGTATTCCAAATGCAGGCGCAGTTCATTCTGGATTGGGAATTGGCTTCAACAGAACGTCTGCGTGACGTAAGCATCTATTTTCCTGACAACCTGCAATTTAACGGCTGCGAAGGGGCTCAGATTGTTGCCAGTGGACCGAATACGGAGCAGGAACAGATTCGGAATGCTTATATCAAAATGATTAATGCCGCTAAACATACACTATATTTACAAACACCCTATTTCGTACCTGATGACAGTGTGATGAATGCGTTGAAAATGGCGACTTTATCTGGCGTCGACGTTCGAATTATGATTCCTGCTGTACCTGACCATAAAACGGTATACATGGCTTCGTATTCGTATTTGGGGGAATTGCTCGCTTTAGGTGCAAAATGTTATTTATATCAAAAAGGATTTCTCCATGCGAAAACGATGGTTGCTGACGGCAAAGTGGCGACGGTAGGAACCGCGAATATGGATATTCGAAGCTTTAAGCTGAACTTTGAGGTGAACGCTTTTATCTACGGCGGTAAGACACCGGCACAGTTGCAGGAGATATTCCAGGAGGATTTGAGAGATGCATCGAGGTTATCGTTTAAGGAGTATCAAGCGAGATCGCGTATGCAGAAGATTGGAGAATCCTTAACGAGATTAATTTCTCCAATCCTATGATACATGTGCTTCATATTAAGACTTTGCGGTCATTGGCAGTTCGCTGTCAATGGTTGCAGAGTTTTTTTGTTATTTTTGAAGAATTGGCTGAATGAGGCCTAAATCGACTAGTCCGTGATAAATGCCGTCTTCTTCACATGACGTTGTGATATGGTCCGCTACGGCTTTCGTCTCAGGCAAAGCATTGCCCATCGCAACTCCTGTACCTACCAAGGTGAGCATTTCCAAGTCGTTATTGTTATCGCCGAAGGCGTAACTGTTACCATGTTCAAAGTTGCCGTGTTCGAGCATCTTCGCAATCCCAATGGCTTTAGAACTGCCTACCGGGATGAAATCCGCTGCATAGGAATGCCAGGGCAAGAACGTAAATTGGGGAAAGTTTTGGATATACTTCTGTCGCTGTTCATCTTCACAGAATACGATGGCCTGATATACAGGAGAATGTTCATAGAAACGGTCATCCACGTCTGGATAATGAATTTTTGTTCTGCCAAAGGATTCTTGAATGAATGCGTTATTTGTCTCGCTGCTCTTGAAATCTTCATGGTTGACGAAGACATAGGCATCGCCGTTCTCTTTCATGGTTGTGCAGATTTGAGCGAGATCCTCGGTATGGATCGGACTTTCATAAATCACTTGCCCTTCAAATACTGCATATTGCCCGTTAAGTGCAACATAGGATTCGATATTCAATTCTTTACGAATGTTCTCGAATAGAATCGGTGTACGCCCCGTAGCAATCGCTGTATATACGCCTTGGCGCTGAAGCTCGCGTACTGCTTTTTTCGTGGATTCAAGAATTTCTTTATTATGGTTCACTAAGGTACCGTCAATATCAAAAAATACGATTTTTCTTCCCATCCAGAATTTCCTCCTCTATGATTAGTTCAAGCATCTATGGATTATAGAATTACCTCTTATAAAAATACTGTACGGCCATAACGCCCTTTGCAGGTCACGCTGGCCGTAGCAGGTGATTGATCTTGCTGTAAACTTATCATAAAATATGAAAAGCATTTCAGGTCAAGCGTCATTTTAGAAAAAAGGAGTGGAATATTTTTCTATGGCGAATATTAAGCAAATCGCGCAAATGGCTGGCGTATCCATCGCAACTGTATCAAGGGTACTGAATGAACATCCCTATGTCAAGGAAGATAAGCGTGCAGCCGTCTTGGACGCCGTTGCGAAATTGAATTACTCGCAGAATATGAATGCGGTGCATTTAGTCAGAGGGAAGACCTTGATGATCGCGGTAATCCTGCCCTATGTGAATCATCCTTATTTTGCGAGCATCATTGATGGCGTTGCGAATGCCGCGTTGGCTTGTAATTATAAACTCTTGCTCTGTCAGACGGATTATCAAGCGGAGGAAGAATATAAAGTGCTTGAGTTATTGAAAATGAAGCAAATCGACGGCATCATTATTTGCTCGAAAACGATAAGCTGGGATGTAATTGAGCCGTATGCCTCCTATGGACCGATTATTGCATGCGAAAATGCGGGGGATCGTGAGATTTCTTCGGTATTTATTGACCATTACGGCAGCTTTAAGCTCGGCATGGATTATCTGATAACCAAGGGGCATCAGCATATTGGGTATTTTATCGGACGCGGGGATAGTTATAACAACATTAACCGTAAACGTGCATACGCAGAAGCATTGCAAGCGATTGGTGAGACTCCCAGGGAGGAGTGGGGATTTGATCGGGTATTTACGTTTGAACGCGGTGTAGAAGTTATACGACAGATTCTGACCATGAAAGAACGGCCCACGGCTTTGATCGGCGCGGGAGATGATCCGGCAGCTGCTATTGTAGCTGAGGCGCGTAAGCACGGGATTCGTGTACCAGAGGATTTAGCCGTCATTGGGTTAGATAATCAACCGATCGCAGAGGTCATGGGGATTACAACCATTGAACAGTCCATGAAAGAAGTTGGAGGACTGGCGTTCCAGGCCTTCTATGAACGAATTAACAACAAGGACCTGCCGCCAACGAAGCATGAGCTTCCATTTCGGTTGATCGAAAGGTCGACAGTATAAGTCGGAAGTGGTATTTTACATTCGAAATAGATCATGATATTATATGATCATCTAATTAGATATTCATCAAATAAGTAAAGGAGGCATCCATCGATGCAGCTCGATAAACTTGTTCGATTTCACAAGACGATCGGAGACGTAACGCGTATTCGTATTCTGGCTTTGCTTAAGAACGGTCCGCTACACGGTCAAGCCTTAGCAGATAAATTGTCTGTTACACCGCCAACGATTACGCATCATATGTCGAAGTTAAGAGAAGCCGATTTGATTTTTGAACGGCGCGACAAGAATACGATCTATTTTTACTTAAATGAGAAAAGTCTAATCCTGCAAGCGGAAGCCATCGTGAAGAAAGTTCAATCACCTGAACCTGAATTATGGAATGGAGAGGAGGTAGAGCGCATGCAAGATAAAGAAAAGAGTTCAGTCCTACGTAATTTCTTCCTCGCAGACGGGACGCTGAAGCATCTCCCCGCACAGCGGAAGAAGAAATTGATCGTGCTTGAGCACATCGTGAAAGGTTTGAAGCCAGGAACGAAATATACGGAACGTGAAATCAATGAATTTATCCGTCAATACCATCCGGATTTTGCGACAATTCGGCGAGAATTTATTATGAATCATTATATGTATCGTGACCAAGATATTTACGAGATGAACCCACCGGAGCTTTGGGGTACGATGTAAATGGGATGGGGATTAAGGTGACAACGATGCGGCAGAACGCACCTCATGCAGACTGCCCTTATTTTTTTGAATTCTAATTAGATGATTATGAAATTAGATTCACGTATAATTAGTATAGGGTAAAAGGAGAAGGTAAGCTTGATATTTCATAACTCGATGCTAAGACAAGAAAAAGGATATCGTCAATTATTCTTAGCGGGACTCGTAAACGGGATAGGAGACCGGTTCTCACAGGTTGCTTCGTTAAGCCTCATATTAACTTTGACAGGTTCGGGGATGGCTGTGGGGATCACCTTTGCCGTGCGGCTCATACCCAGTCTTGTGTTCGGCCCGTTAGGCGGTATGCTTGCAGATCGGTTTTCTCGCAAAAAGATCATGGTTCTGTCGGATCTCATTCGTGCATTCGTCGCATTATCCTTCTTGTTCGTGCACGATGCATCCGATGTGTGGGTGATCTACGTCAGTTCGTTTCTCTTATCCGCGGGTGAAGCCATTTATGCACCAACTCGTACATCTTCCATTCCGATTCTTGTACCCAAAGAGCGCTTACTCGCAGTCAATGGACTTGAAGAACATATGGTAGGATTGGTGCTGATCCTGGGCTCTATCACGGGAGGTGTCGTCGCTGCATTCCTCGGGACAGCATTTTCTTTTATCGTGAATGCAGCGTCATTTGTACTTTCGGCAGTTTTACTGGGTTCCATCGTGTTTCCTGCACCTCATGCTCAGACCAAAGTGAAACATGATACTGATCTGGAATGCGTTTCTCAAACGCAATCCACTAGGAAGGAATTACGTGCGGTATGGAAGTCTTCGCGATTTGTTCGCGCGATGATTGTGGGGTTCACCCTATGGCCGATTGGATACGGTGTGTTTAATATTTTACTCAGTGTTTATGCGGTTCAAGTGTACGACCAAGGCGATCTTGGGATTGGGTTGATGTATGGTGCGCTGGGCATCGGGATGGTGATCGGATCGAGCTGGACATCGAGGTTCATGGACAAGATGAAGCTGGCTGTCGTGTCTGGATTCATTCTGGAAGGTGTGTTGCATATGGGGATGAGTCAGGTTCCAAACTTCGGGTTGACAATACTCCTATTGCTTATTTCTGCGATAGGTTCTTCCATTGCAAATGCCTGCAATCATACGCTTCTAATGCATGCCGTTCCAGCCCATTTTCAGGGGCGTTTCTTCGGTCTGATGTCGGCCATGCACAACACTTTTATGGGCATCACGATGCTAAGCACTGGCTTTTTGTTAGAAGTGATGTCGCCGAGAGTACTCGGATTCTTCGGAGGGCTGGTCATTACCGCTGTATCTATCGGAATCGCAATCATCGTGTTACAAGATAAATCCCATCCTGACTGTAAAAATATTGAAATGTTCAAAATCGTCTGATATGATGTGTTAGGAACAAATGTTTGCTGATGTTTGCTAATAAGGGGGATGAGGGGAACGATGCTTTTTCATTTTAGTGAAGATCCACATATTGAGGAGTTCATGCCAAGAAGGAACGCGAAACAAGAAGATTCGACACCCTTCGTCTGGGCCATTGATCCAGAACACGCGGTTCATTACTATTTTCCCCGTGATTGCCCGCGGGTGATCTATTCTAGATCAGAATCCGCAGTAGAGGATGAAGCTCAATTCTTCGCGCATTCCCAAGCGGATAAAATTATCTGGGTAGAGAGTTCATGGGAACAGATCATTCAACAGACGACGATTTACAAATACGTGTTTAAGCGGGAAACCTTCGAGGTTCATGATCCCGTAGCAGGGTATTATGTCTCTCGCGAACCTGTGACACCCATTCATGTACAGCCGATGGATAATCTCGTGAATAAAATCCTAGCGAGCGGCGTCGATCTTCGCTTTACCCCCAATTTATATCCCATTCGTAATGCCGTGTTGAACTCTAGCTTACATGACTTTTCGATCATACGTTTTCAACATGCAACTGCCGAACAAGTTCATCTTTAATGAATTCAACGATGAAGCTGAAATGAGACATGATGTGAAGAAACTTAGGATGTGTGGAATATAAATTCTAGGACAGAAGCCTTGATTCACCTCATTAGAAGGTGCGCAAGGCTTTATTTGTCTATTCACTATTGAAGTTTTGTGCCCAAAAATTCCCCAAAAAAGGAGTTGACACGAGCCCAAATGCACGATAATATGAGGAAAAATCACCCAAATGGAAAAATAAACCACGTTAACATCGTGTAATGTCTGTCTTATGGAGGTGACATCATGCCATCGTTGAAGGATATTGCCCAAATGGTTGGGGTGTCGATATCTACCGTTTCACGCGTTATTAATCATGACACAAGTAAACACATCAGCGAAGTAACGAAGAACAAAGTTTGGAACGCGGCCCAAGCGTTAAATTACAAACCTCAAGATACACCTAGGCGGCAGCTTCAGAGAAAATTGAGGCAAGGAACTCCCCGAGAGCGGAGAGTCGGCTGTGTTCTCTCATTACCCAACAACAAGTACAATCACCCGTATTACTCCCCTATCTTAGCTGGCATCGAAGATAAACTGAAAGATCTCGGCTGCACACTCTTATTTATCCGCACAGAAGAAGAAATACGTAATGATCTCATTCACGGCAAACTTGAGGGCGAACAACGTCCAGACGGACTCATATTCGTCGAAGGCGTAGAGCCTGCTTTATATCAATCTTTAAAAGAACATGTTCCGGCTTGCGTAGGCATTGATATCTCAGATCCCACGGTACCTGTTATCGCCTATGACCGGATTATTGCAGCCAAAGCGGCTACCCAACATTTTATCGATCAAGGACATCAAAGAATTGGATTTATCGGCGGGGTAGGATTGACTGGAGATATGGAACGTGAGAAACGCTTTCGCGGATATAAGGAAGCGCTTACGCGTGCCGGATTAGAACTCAATACCGCATGGATTCTCAATTCTGAATGGGATGTCGATAAGAGTTATTTGTACATGAAAGATATGCTTCAACAACAGTCGAATCACCTGCCTACCGCTATGTTCTGTGCAAGCGATATGATGGCGATATCTGCGATGAGGGCCGTATTGGAAGCGGGGATGCAAATTCCTGACGACATGGCATTCATCGGTCTAGATAATATTGATTTTGCCAAATACACCACGCCCGCGTTGTCATCTATTCATATTCCGAAATACGAAATGGGCCTTTCGGCCGCGAAAGCATTATTGGATTGGATGGATGGAACCTATCCACTTCCATTTAAGATGTTCTTACCTTTTGAACTCATACTCAGAGAATCCTCAATTCATCAATCCATTCTTGTAGAAAGGTCGTGAAGTGATGAAAGTGACTGCCGTCCTATTGGGCGCGGGAGACCGCGGAGCGAGGGCATATGGTCCTTACGCCATGAATAATCCGCATGAACTTCAGTTTGTAGCTGTAGCGGAACCGAATGAGGAGCGAAGAACAAGCTTTATGGAGGATCATCACATCCCGGAATCGAAGGCATTTCTGGATTGGAAGGAAGTGTTAAGCCAACCTAAGATGGCGGAAGTGATCGTTATTTGTACCATGGACCGTCAACATTATGAACCAACGTTGCGGGCTTTGGAGCTTGGATACCATGTTCTATTGGAGAAGCCGATGTCTCCCAATCCGCAGGAATGTATCGAGATGGAGCTCGCTGCACGCAAGCATGATCGTTTGCTCACGATCGGCCATGTATTACGCTATACCAGTTATTGGTCTTCGATAAAACGTATCATGAACGAAGGGAAAATCGGTCAAATCGTATCCATTCAGCTCAATGAAAATGTAGGACATATGCATATGTCGCATAGTTTTGTACGGGGGAATTGGAGTAATTCGAATAAGACAAGTCCGATGATTCTACAGAAATCCTGTCATGACATGGATGTATTGTCTTGGTTAATGAACCAACGCTGCATGCGCATTAGTTCCTACGGTTCATTGATGCATTTTAACGCTGCGAATGCGCCGGAAGGAGCACCAGAGCGTTGTCTCGACGGATGTCCTGCTGAAATGAGCTGTCCTTACCATGCGGCCCGGTATTACTTAGGCGATGGCAAAGGGTGGGCAAGGAAATTCACGCTCGATACGACGCGAGAAGGCATTTTAGAGGCCTTACGGACGACACCTTATGGCAGATGTGTATACCACTGCGATAACAATGTTGTTGATCATCAGGTTGTATCGATGGAATTTGAGGATGGGGCGACGGCAACTTTTAGCATGAGCGGGTTCACGCATAACATGACTCGAACGATACAAATCATGGGAACGAAGGGTGAAATTCGCGGCGATATGGCGGATCAATCCTATACCGTATACGATTTTCTGACGAAAGAAGAAGCAACCTTCAAAGTCAATCCGGGCACATTCGGGCACGGCGGCGGCGATGAAGGGATTGTCCGGCAGTTCCTGAAAGAAGTGAGGGAATATGCAGGGGGCGAGAGCCTCACATCCGCTGCCGCTTCGGTACGCAGTCATTTGATGGCTTTCGCTGCGGAAGAATCTCGACTTCAACAAGGAAAAGCGATTCAAATTGATGAGTACTACCGGAGTTTCATTCCAGAGGGAGCAGTCTAACCTATTTATCTGGCAGGTGAATGAGTCTTGGGAGGTGGTCGTTGCTTCAGTAACCGATCGATGTTGGAGATGAAGGTTCAACCCGTCAGTCAGACGCAAAACAATCACAAGTATATTATTGGGGGTATTGCGTATGAAAAGGATGTTTATGGTAACTCTTCTTGCGTTCATGGTCATGATGGCTGGATGTTCCGGCGGCTCAACCTCATCCAATGAGGGAGGAAATGCATCTTCAACAGACAGTAAAACAACGGATACGAATACATCGAAGGAAACGAAAGCAAGCGACTCCAAGGAAAAGGTTAAAATCACCTATGCGGGATGGGGTGCAAGTCCTTATAAAGAGGCTTATCCAATGATTAAAGAGGCCTTTGAGAAGACGCATCCAAATATTGAGATTGAAATACAAGATACTCCGAACAAGCAGTATTGGCAGAAGATTGAGACGGCTGCGAACGGTGACAACCTGCCTGATGTCTTCTGGATGAACGGTCCAAGATTTATCCAGTATGCGGCGAATGACATGTTGATGCCGCTAGGGGATTTAATTAAGCAAGATAATTATGACATGAACAATTATCCTAAATCGCTCGTGGATCTGTATAGCTATAACGGGGAGTCCTATGGGATACCTAAGGATTTCGATACGATTGGGGTCTGGTATAACAAAGCCTTATTCGACGAGAAGAAAGTGGAATATCCCAATGCCACTTGGGATTGGAACAAAATGATTGAAGCGGCACAGAAGCTAACCGACCCTACCAAAGGGGTGTGGGGTATCGCTGCAGGTTTTGATTCACAGGGTGGGTATTACAACACCATTTACCAATCGGGTGGATACATCATCTCAGACGATAAAAAATCCTCAGGGTATGACAAACCGGAAGCGATCGAAGGTTTACGATTCTGGGTAGATCTGATTAATAAGTACAAAGTATCTCCTACGATGGCTCAAATGACGGATACAGAACCGCTGAATTTATTTACATCCGGTAAAGTAGCCATGTTATGGGAAGGTTCTTGGAATGCCGTAGAGTTCTCGTCGAATGACTATTTAAAAGATAAGATTGGTGTTGCTGCCCTCCCGAAAGGCAAGGAGCAATCTGTTGTCATTCATGGTCTAGGTCACGTCATGGCGAAGAATACCAAACATCCGAAGGAAGCATGGGAATTCTTGAAGTTCTTAGGCTCGAAGGAAGTAGCGGATATTCATACAAAGACGGGTGTAGCGATCCCTGCATTCAATGGTACGCAAGAAGCTTGGGTGAAGTCGAAGCCAGACTTAGATCTGCAGATCTTTATTGATCAATTGGCGTACTCCAAACCGTATCCGGTTTCCCGATATACGGCGAAATGGTCTAGTCTTGAGCCTGATATCCTGAAGAAGGCATGGGCTGGCGAAGTCAGCGTGGAAGATGCCGCGAAGGAAATGGCGGCGAAGATGAACGAAGCGCTCGCCGCCGAAAAATAGAAGACTTTGAAATATAGGCCTTGGACTGGAAGCAGACACAAGGCCTATTCTTATCAATCCCTGACCTAGGAGGTGCAAGCGATGCAGATGGAAACGCAAATCAAGCCTAAGCAGCGTATGAAGCGAAGCCGAATCAATCGATTAAAGTACGGTGAATATTTATGGGGGTATCTGTTTATTGCGCCTTTTTTTCTAGGTATCGCAGTTTTTTACATTTGGCCCGTCCTACAGACATTTTATTTCAGCTTTACGGAGTGGGGCGCATTTAATAAATATAGTTGGAGCGGGATCGATAACTATACCAAGTTAGCCAGTGATAAATCGCTAATGCATGCGTTCCAGAATACGCTGCAATTCGTTATTTGTTCCGTTCCGTTGACGATTATTTTCTCCATTATTGCCGCAACCCTCTTAAATCAAAAGGTGAGAGGCCTCACATTGTACCGTACGTTATATTTCCTTCCCGTCGTCACCATGCCAGCAGCGGTATCGATTGTATGGAAGTGGTTATATAACGGAGACTACGGTCTGATTAACTATGTTCTTAGCTTCTTTCATATTAAAGGTCCGACATGGCTGTCGAGCGCTGATTTTGTCATGTACGCGATCATTATCGTAGCAGTTTGGATGTCGATCGGAAATAACATGATCATTTTGCTGTCTGGATTACAGGGCATCTCTTCAAGTTATTATGAAGCGGCCGAGATTGACGGAGCAAGACCGTTGTATAAATTTATTCATATTACGATTCCATTGCTGACGCCAACTATTTTTTTCGTTACGGTGATGCAGTTAATTAGCGCTTTTCAGATGTTTGACCTGATCTTCATGATGATTGGGGATAAGAGCATGGTCATTCAATCGGCGCAGACGGTCGTATTCCTGTTCTATAAATACGCCTTTATTGATAACGCCAAAGGTTACGCCTCGACCATTGCGATCGTGCTGTTGGTCATTATCATGGTTGTCACCGCCATTCAAATGAAGTTACAGAAGAAGTGGGTTCATTATGAATAGAAAGGAGTCATCCCTATGCGTACACAAAGCTATCGAATAAGCCGCAAATCGAAGGTATTGATTCATGCCCTCTTGATCTTTGGAGCGATTCTCATGATGATTCCTTTTGTCTGGATGCTCCTGACTTCCTTCAAAACCTTGACAGAATCGACTCAAGTGCCGCCCGTCATCATTCCGAAATCCTTCTCGTTTGACAATTACGCCAAAGCCTTGGTGTCATTGCCCTTTAAAACCTTCTATTTCAATACGATCTTTACCACGTTGATGAAAACAATAGGACAGTTGTTGTTCTGCTCGATGGCCGCGTATGCATTTGCCAGACTCCAATTCCCTGGTCGTACATTTATATTCTTGCTCTGTTTATCGGTATTGATGGTCCCAGGTCAGGTATTTATTATTCCGCAATACATGATCATGAAGCAGCTTCACTGGATTGATTCTTTGCAAGCTTTGATTGTTCCAGGATTGTTCAGTGTATTCGGTACGTTTCTCTTACGGCAGTTTTTTATGACCATTCCGCGTGAATTAGAAGAAGCTGCGAAACTGGATGGTTGTCATTATGTAGGAATTTATTGGCGGATCATCTTACCGTTAGCGAAACCCGGGTTAGTGGCGCTTGCGATCTTTACGATTCTGTGGTCATGGAATGATCTCTTATGGCCGATCATCGTGAACACATCGATGCAGAAGATGCCGCTATCGGCTGGGCTTGCCTACTTGCAGGGCGAACATTTTACGAACTTCCCGGTGTTGATGGCAGGTTCAATTCTAGCGGTATGGCCCATGATTATCATGTTCCTGTTCTTCCAACGCTACTTTATTGAAGGGATTGCTCTTACAGGAACGAAGCAGTAAGGTCATTGTTTTTTACAGCCATCATTCTCAGATAATCAGTCAAGTTGCCTGATAAGGGGCATATAATATCTCGTGCATTTCTAGAAGAGACTGGGAAGGATCATCCCAAGAATAAGGAATTCATGCTTTCATTAGGTAGAAGGCGGGGGAATGCGTATGGGTACGATGTTGGGACTCGTAAAAGAACAAAGGGCTCCGGGTGCCGTATTACGGGAGGTGCCGATCCCGGTGTGCGGACCGTTCGATGTATTGGTTCAAGTTAAAGCGACTTCGATTTGCGGCACAGATCTACATATCTATAATTGGGATACGTGGGCAGAACAGACGGTGGTCACACCGAACGTTTTCGGGCATGAATTCGCTGGGGTTGTCGTTGATATTGGGTCGCAGGTGACGAACGTTCATATTGGAGATCATATTTCGGCCGAAGGTCATATGGTATGCGGGATTTGTAAAGCTTGCCGAACGGGGAATTCTCATGTCTGCCCCCATACGCGCAGCTTCGGAATCACCGCACCTGGCTGCTTCGCGGAATATGCACTGGTGCAGGCTTCGAATGTAATCCCTAACTCGAAAGCACTTCCTTTCGAGTTAGCTTGCTTACAAGATGCGCTGGGTAATGCCGTCCAGACGGTTCTTACGGGGGATATTGTTGGTAAATCGGTCGCGATCATTGGTGCCGGGCCGATTGGTCTTATGGCGGCAGCAGTTGCCAAAGCATGTGGAGCAGGTAAGGTGATCGCGGTTGATGTGAACGAGTATCGGTTAGCGCTCGCGGTCAAGCTTGGAGCGGATGCGATCGTAAATAGCCGCATGGAATCCATGGCCGAGCGACTGCGAGAACTCACAGGCGGTGAAGGTGCTGAGGTCGTACTTGAGATGTCTGGTCATCCTGAAGCAATCCGCGATGGCTTCGAAGCCGCTGCGCATTCAGGCCGTGTATCGCTGCTTGGTATTCCGAGTCGGGAAGTGACCCTGGATTTCGCCAGACATATCATTTTCAAAGGGCTGCATATTGACGGAATTACAGGCCGGCGCATGTATCAAACATGGTATCAAATGAAAGGGCTGCTGGATACCGGGCGCATTGATTTGACACCGCTTGTTACGCATTCGATGAAGCTGACTGAATATGAAGAAGCCTTCCAATTGATGCGTACGGGTCAATGCGGAAAAATTGTCTTCAATCATGATTAGCGGAAGGGGAGATCTGACATGGCTCACTGGAATCGGTTGACGCAGGAATTGGATCAATGGCGACGAGAGGGGAGATATCGGCCTTTAACGGTGTGGAATAGCGGTTCTGGAACATGGATGGAATTGAACGGAAGGCAAGTGCTTCAAATGTCATCCAATAATTATTTGGGATTGACCGATCACCCCGCGTTAAAGGCAGCCGCACTCGAAGCCATTGAGACCTATGGTGTCGGCAGCGGATCCGTCCGAACGATCACAGGGACGCTAGATTTGCATGATCAACTCGAACAAGAACTTGCCCAATTTAAGCAGACGGAAGCTGTGCTAACCTTTCAATCTGGATTTACGACCAACCAAGGCGTATTAGGCTCCATTTTGAGCGAAAATGATGTTGTTATCAGTGATGCATTGAATCATGCAAGTATTATCGATGGGATTCGATTGACGAAAGCACAGCGCAAAATTTACGCTCATAAAGACATGGATCAATTAGAGGATGTGCTCAAGCAGTGTTCTTCCTTTGAACAGCGTATCATTGTGACGGACGGCGTTTTTAGCATGGATGGAGATATTGCACCCTTACCGCAAATTGTTGAATTAGCTGAACAGTATGATGCGTTGGTGTATGTGGATGATGCCCATGCCAGCGGGGTTCTTGGGAAGCATGGCAAGGGATCGACGGATCATTTTTCGTTACATGGGAGGGTCCATATTCAAGTAGGGACCTTGTCCAAAGCGATCGGTGTCGTGGGTGGATATGTAGCGACGTCGCAAGTGTTAAAGGACTATCTCATTCATAAAGCAAGACCGTTTCTATTCTCGACTTCAGCACCCCCAAGTATCGCTGCGGCATGTCTAGCGGCGATCCGGGTGCTGAAGCAGAGCTCTGTATTGCAAGATCGCTTGTGGCAGAATACGACAGCTTTCCGACAGTCCCTAATTCATTTGGGATTCAATACGGGTGCAAGTGAAACGCCAATTATTCCGATTATGATTGGAGAACCTGCAATTACCATGAGATTCTCGGATCGATTATTAGACGAAGGGCTATTTGCCCAAGGTATCGTCTATCCTACAGTGGCTCAAGATCAAGGGAGAGTCCGGCTGATCGTCACGGCCAAACATACGGATGCAGATCTCGCATTTGCCTTAGATGTGATCGCCAGGGTAGGTAGAGAATTTGGATTGATTTAAGCTTTTGGTTATGAAAAATGTAGAATGCTGGTAATTGCCATGCGTTTATCGTAAAATAAGAGGATGAATCACGTCAGCGCATGAAAATCATATTTCGATTCGAACAGGGAGGCTATGCGGCTTTCCTTTTTTCATGCCTAACGGCTGGGAGGTACATACATTGAGCATGATAGGAATTATTAGACACGGCATAACACCGTGGAATCAAGAAGGGCGATTTCAAGGACATCGTGATGTGCCGCTTGCGGAAGAAGGGATTCTCCAAGCACAAGCCCTGGCTCGTCGACTTAACACAGAGCCATGGGATGTTATTGTTTCAAGTGACTTGATGAGAGCAAAACAGACAGCAGAGATTGTGGCAGAACAACTTGGCATTGAAACCGTACTCGTGGATGAACGACTTCGTGAAATTTCCGGAGGATTATTGGATGGAACGACGGAATCCGAACGCGTCGCTAAATGGGGTAATGACTGGTATAATATGGAATTAGGACTTGAGAGTGAAGCGTCTTGTCGAAATCGTGGAAGTGCATGTCTCGAAGAATTAGCGGATCGATATGCAGGTAAACGTGTATTGGTTGTTAGTCATGGTACATTATTGGGTTATACGCTAAATGGGCTCCTGCCTAAGGATGAAGAGCGTGGTCATTTGCTTAATACGTCGTTAACGAAGCTAATCAAGAAGAATGACGGTTGGGCATGCGAATTATACAACTGTACGAAGCATTTGGATGCCTAGCTGGGAAACGGTAATATCACAGAACGTTCAAAAGCTGAGAACTTACATTCGAGTTGCAGCGTAAGGCATCAGCGTTGAATGATAGATGAATCAAATTGAGGGAGGCGTAAGAATGAAGAAACTTGCAGTATGGTTATGTACGACGCTGTTAATCACGATGTTGCCGCTATCGGCATTCGCTCAAGAGACAGAATCGTATGTGACAAGAGGACAGGTTGTCGATTATTTGCTGAATGCTGCTGATGATTACAACCCCGCGGTGAAGAAGGAAGATATTCTCAAAGGATATGGACAAGGGAACTTGAACGAAGATCAACCCGTGTCCCGAATTGAAGCACTTATTATGCTTAATCGAGCTTTTTCGGACTTACCAGCACCAAAAGGTAATGATCTTCGTGTGGGGAACACAGCAGCCACATTTACCGATATCCCTGCTTGGGCGCAGCCAGAATTAGCTAAGCTTACAGCAGCTGGTGTTGTGAGCGGGTATCCAGACGGCCGGCTTGGTGTATCGGATAAAGTAACTAGTGAACAATTACGAACATTCGTGAATCGTGTTATTGCATTGGAAGGCTCCAATGCGCGAGATGATTATTATGAATTCATTAATAAGAAATGGTTGAATGATTCCACGATCCCTGCTGGGGAAATGGGCAATGGTGTTTTTAATGAATTGATGAAAACCAACGATGATAAGATCAAGGACATCATTGATGAGCTGGTGAAGAAGCAGAACCCGCAAGGCTCTAAAGAACAGAAGATCGCAGACTATTACAAATCCGCGCTTGATGCGGAACAACGCAATAAACAAGGCATTGAACCTATTGCTGGGTATCTGCGTGCTTTTGACAATGCAACTTCGCTGAAGGAATTGTTCCAAGCGGGAACAGATCTTGAAGTTGCAACAGGCATCGGCACTTTGCTGCAATTCGCTGTCATGGCTGATGCGAAGAATAGTTCAACGAATGCGCTGTATGCAACAGGCTTGGCAGCAGGGCTTGATAAGAACAGCTATGTTTCGGGCGATGAAAAAACGAAGAATACGTACATCAATTATATCGCTCAGCTTTTTGTGTTGTCAGGTGAGAAGGAACAAGCTGCGAAGGAACACGCAACGGCTGTATTCAATATGGAGAAGGAGCTTGCATCCGCTTCGCTGGACATTCAAGATCAAGGCGATGTGAACAAATATTACAATCTATACGCCATTGATAAATTTACAGCGTTATATCCAACGGTTGATGTAGCAGGCTTCTTAAAATCTCTTCAGTTATCTCAAGTAGATAAGATCATTGTGACGGATGTTGGATTAGCCAAGAAATCAGCTGAACTCTTGAAAGAAGAGAACTTAGGCACGCTGAAATCTTACGCCAAAGCAAGATTGCTGATGAGCTCGGGAGCCCTGCTGTCGGATAAATTCAGAGAGGCAAGCAATCAGTTCTCCGCTCAAATGTATGGGATTGAGGGGAAAAGAACGGATGAGCAAATCGCTGTCAGTGTGACGAAATCTGCACTAAGTGATTATTTAGGGCAAGCGTTCGCAGAAAAACATTTTTCTAAAGAAGCGAAAAAAGATGTCGAACAAATGGTACATAGTTTCGTTACCGCGTATGAGAAGCGGATCCAGTCCCTAGATTGGATGTCCGATGCAACCAAGGCGAAGGCGATAAAGAAGCTAGAAAAGATGACGATCAAGATTGGATACCCAGATCAATGGAAGAAGACACTGGATCAGGTATCGATTTCAACCTATGATAAAGGCGGTTCATTGTTTGCGAATACGGTCGCGATCAGTCTAGCTAAAAATAATGAACAGAGAGCTTCACTGGGGAAAGCCGTCGATAAAAGTGACTGGATCATGAGTGTGTATGATGTAAATGCGTACTACAATCCGTTGAATAACGAGATCGTATTCCCAGCGGGCATTCTCCAATCGCCTTTCTATGATATTAAAGCGAAGCAAGAGACAAACTTGGGAGCCATTGGTATGGTGATCGCACATGAAATAAGCCATGCATTTGATAACTTAGGATCTGCATACGATGAGAATGGGAATGCGAATAATTGGTGGACTGCAGAAGATTTAAAGAAATTCCAAGAGAAATGTAATGAAGTCATTGCATATTATGATCGTATCGAAGTTGTTCCTGGAGCTTATAATAACGGTCAGCTTACCGTAAGTGAGAACATCGCAGATCTCGGAGGGATGGCAGCATCTCTTCAAGTGGTTTCGCAGCTAGCGAATCCGGATTATAAAGCCTATTTCGAAGGAAATGCGATCATTTGGCGCTCGACGATGACGAGAGAAATCGCCGCCTATTTGACGACAGTCGATACGCATTCCGCCAATAAGGTTCGTGTGAACCGTACCGTGTCCAATTTCCCGGAATTTTATAAAACCTATGGAGTGACGGAAAAGGATGCCATGTACGTAGCGCCTGAGAAGCGAGTGAGTATTTGGTAATCAATTGAAAAATTAAATCAAGATATGACTCCGTTTCCAAAGGCTGTGAACTCATCACAGCTGAGGTGAAACGGGGTTTTTTTATTGACCAGAATTAGGGAGGTCATCATTTCGGCGCGTACGCATCCATTTTACTGGGCGATGGGTTTGTGTTAGAATGCTCCTAAAATGTAAAAATGGTTCAAGGATTGAATTCATCGGGGGTTTAGTTATGAAAAAAGTATTGTTTTGGGATTTTGATGGTACCCTTGGTGGTCGAATTGACGGTCTGTATGGACGAGCTTGGAGTGCATCGATGTGGGAAGCTTTACAAATGATGAACCTGCATGAGAAGACGACAGTAGAAGATATTTTGGCGCATTTAGAACAAGGATTTCCGTGGCAAGAGCCTGAGATTCCGCATCTCCATCTACATACACCAGCGTTATGGTGGGAGCACATCTGCAAGATTTTTCAGAAGATTTATATATCGCTAGGGTATTCACCTGAATTGGCTGTGACGCTCTCCGCGATTGCTAAGGATAAATATGTGGATCTTAGCCGATGGGAATTGTATCCGGATACGATGCCGGTGTTAAGAGAACTTGCTGCAGAGGGATGGACGCATTATATCGTATCAAATCATGTGCCTGAATTGCGCGTGATCGTAGAACATTTGGGGTTGAAGCCGCTCATTGAAGATGTCATTAACTCGGCTGAAGTGGGATATGAGAAGCCGAATCAGGAGATTTTCCGTATTGCGTTACGCCAAGCAGGGGAGCCTGAGCAAGTGTGGATGATTGGAGATAATATTGTCGCGGATGTATTAGGTGCTCAATCCGTGGGGATTCCATCGATTCTGGTTCGTCATTCGGACCCAAGAGCTGCGCATCAATTCCAAGATTTTTATGGCGTTCTTACGTTCCTGCGTGATAGTATACATAAATAATATTATGTTAACTAATTGGAGATTACATGATGAAATTTGTTAAGCAGTTATGGTTGTTCGGTTGGCAGCAGGCATTAAGCTGCGTGTTTCCCGTTATTATCTTTGCGACGTTAGCCATTTCCAAGGTGATCACCATTCCATATCTTCATCGCTATGATGTGATCTTATTGATTTGCCTTCTTGCACAAGTCGCGATGCTGAAATTCAAGCTGGAGACTTGGGATGAACTCAAGGTGATCACATTATTTCACATCATTGGACTCATGCTTGAACTGTATAAGGTTCATATGGGATCGTGGTCTTATCCGGAAGAAGCATGGACGAAGATTGGAGGCGTTCCCCTATATAGCGGGTTTATGTATGCTAGTGTGGCAAGTTATCTCTGCCAGGCTTGGCGGCGGTTTGATATCTATTTTCACAATTGGCCGCCGCAGATCATAGCGATATCCATCGGGGCGTGTATCTATCTGAATTTCTTCATCCATCACTTTCTTATGGATTTCAGATGGATTTTGATCGCCGTCTTGTTCGTTGCATTCTTTCGTTCGAGGGTATATTTTACGGTGGGGAAAGAGCGATATCATATGCCTGTGATCCTGTCTTATTTTCTCGTCGCGTTCTTTATCTGGGTGGCTGAAAATATTTCAACCTTGCTTGGAGCGTGGAAATATCCGGATCAGATGCATCATTGGACTTGGGTTCATTGGGGGAAATTAACCTCATGGTTTTTACTCGTGATCATCAGTTTTATTATTGTTACGCAATTAAAACAAATTAAAAAGCGCGGGCAAAACCACATTAGCGTAGAGGAGCCGAAGTCTTTGATACCCTAGTGTGTGACATGCCCCCATGTAAAAACGCCAAGCCTCCTGGATCGTAGGAGACTTGGCGTTTTATATTTCTTCGAAGCAGACGAGTATTACTCGCGGGGGTTACCCCATTTTCCATTATAAATGAGCTTATTTAACTCTCTCCGACGCTCCCAATCATTGATTTCCAAGATCGGACGGTCAGGATAAGAATCGGTATAACCTAGAGAGATAAGGGCGACTGGATCGATATGCGGCGGGATCTCAAGAATTCGACGAACATCGTTTTTCTTATAGAAGCTGACCCATCCCATCGCAATACCTTCTGCGTATGCTGCAAGCCACATATTCTGGATGGCACAGCTTACGGACATCATATCGGTCTCAGGGATCGAATTTCTTCCAAGGACATGGTCACCTGCACGAGAGGGGTCGCATGTCACACAGATCGTCAGCGGAGCTTCTTGGATCCCGGCAATCTTCAATTCTAGGAATTTTAGGTCTCTATCCGTATCCTCGTAATGTATTGCTAACGCACGGCGTTCTTTGTCTACGATATGAGCAAGTTCACGCTTCGTGTCTTGATCATCGATTAAGATGAAATTCCAGGGTTGCATGAATCCGACAGAAGGTGCATGGTGTGCGCTTTCAAGTATGTTCTCTAACGCTTCGCCCGGAAGGGGATCAGGTAAGAAAGTCCGAATATCTCGGCGCTTGAATATCGCTTTATAGACACCTTGTTTTTCTTCTGGTGTTAAGTGTTCCATCGTTTGATTACCTCCATTGCTGAATGAATGCTATGCTTAAATTGTAGCTTGTTGGCAGGAGCAATACAACTTATTATAGAAAGAGAAGTACATCATAACGTATTCGCCGGTAGGAAAGTGGTGTAGGTTAGGGGATATCTTGAATAATATTAATGATGTTAAATAAAATGATTGATTAAATTAACGTCATTAACTATTATCCGAGAAGTTTGTGGAATCCCTGCAACAGTAGGGTATAAGCCGATTGTTTAATGATGTTAAATATAAGGATTAGTGTTATTTATGTCGCTGATTAAAGAGGTGGAGCCATGAAAGTTGTCGAAGTAACACGATTCGGTGGGGAACACAATTACATATCGGACAAAGGGTCATCCAAATAAATGAATGCTACAAGGAGAATGAATTAACAATGATTATTCCAATGAAACTACCCAAAGAACAGAAAGAAATGATCATTCGCAACGTCCAGATGTATTTTGAGAATGAACGGGATGAGACCATAGGGGATCTAGCCGCTGAAGGTTTTATTGATTTTATGATCAAGGAACTAGGACCTCATCTTTATAATAAAGGGATTGCAGATGCAAGAACGGTCTTGATCCAGAAAACAACGCAATTAGAAGATGAACTGTATTCGCTTGAGAAACGCATCAAATAATTACGTCTCTTTTTCGAAAAGTACCAGGCGTTAATGCGGTATACTTCTTAAATACGCGATGAAAATGAGGAAGACTCTCGAACCCGCATATCCGCGATGGCTTGAATGGTGTATGAGGATTCATGGAGAAGCTTCTTCGCGTTAATCACCCGCTTCACATGAATATAATCGGTTAGACATAGGCCTGTCATTTGCTTAAACACGCGGCTGAAATGTTCCGGACTTGCAAGCGCTTCTTGCGATAAGACGGATAAGGTGAGCTATTGATCGAAATGCAAAGCGATAACTAGATTCTTGCTATGTTTATATCAAAATTCGAAATATCTTATTCAAATCCGTACGATATAATAAGAATATCACAAATTTTATGTAAAGGGTGTCAGCTATGTTGAAAGGGATTTCAAATCTTATATCGCCAGAATTATTAAAAGTACTCATGGAAATGGGACATGGAGATACCATTCTTCTCGCAGACGGTAACTTTCCAGCTGCAAGTCATGCCACGCGCCTTATTCGTGCAGATGGTCATGGAATACCTGAATTATTAGATGCCATGCTCAAGCTATTTCCTTTAGATCAATACGTGGATCAGCCGGTCGCTCTAATGGATCGCGTTACCGGGGATGATATCCCAACACCGATCTGGGATGAATATGCACAAATCATCGAACGTCATGAGGGTCACCCTGTATCCTTCGACAAGATTGAACGCTTCGCTTTCTATGAAGAATCCAAAAAGTGTTATGCCATCGTGGCAACAGGCGAAAGTGCACAATATGCCAATCTCATCCTCAAAAAAGGAGTGATTAAGCCCCAATGAAGATGAGACGAATTGATGCACATCAGCATTATTGGAGTTTACAGCGGGATGATTATGGTTGGATCACGCCAGAGCTTCCCGTGTTATATCGTAATTATTTGCCGGATGATTTGGAACCACATCTTCAGGATCATCAGATCGATGGAACGATTGTTGTGCAAGCCGCCGCAACTCTTGCTGAGACGGACTATATGCTAGAATTAGCCGCTTCAACAGAACGGATTCTGGGCGTCGTAGGGTGGTTAGATGTCCTGGCACCCGACTATCAAGAGCAACTTGCTAGATTCCAGCAGCATCCGAAATTCGTCGGCGTTCGCATCATGATTCAAGAAATGGAAGATAGCGATGAAGTCCTTACACCTGGGTATTTTCATGCGATGAAGTATTTCGCGGAAATCGGGTTGCCGGTAGATTTGCTATGTAAGTCTACGCAGTTACATTCTGTCGTCGAATTGCTGCGAATCGTACCCGATCTGCATGCTGTCATCGATCATATCGCAAAACCGCAAATCGCAGCACAAGTCTATGAACCTTGGAAATCGCAAATGGCTGAGATTGCTTCAAACCCGCATATCTATTGTAAGCTCTCAGGCATGGTAACCGAAGCGGATCACCAAGCTTGGAAGAGGGAGCAGATCACGGAATATATTCAGCACGCCATCAACCTTTTTGGCAAAGAGCGGATTATGTTCGGAAGCGATTGGCCAGTGTGTTTGTTGGCGGCTGATTACGATGAGGTCATACAATTGCTTGAGCAATCCTTGGATACATCTTTCACCGAAGAAGACCGTGCAAAATTGTTCGGTAGCAATGCGGCGAGCTTTTATCGCTTAACTTAACGGGAAAGAAGTGTCACGCATGTCAAAGTATAGCGTCGTGTAATCGGCAAGTTTCATACAGAAGCAATGGGAAATTCAATAAACATACAATAGACGGCCAACAGACGGGTAAAGTATGCAAAGGGATACCAAACGATACGGTATCCTTTTTATTTCTTTTACTAGATTTGGATACCGCTCGGGCATCCTTTGACGAGATGATTCCAACTTTTCAATCTTGGTTGCAACCTGGCAGCGGGGTCATTAAAGCGATGGTTGAGATCTAGTTGTTACATTAAGATTACATAACATATATTATGTTAACTAATTCGAGAGGGAATCCGATCTACATGGGGTACCGCCAACAAAACGCGAAAAACGTACGCTAAGCGAAATATTCATTTCATAAGCCGAATATTCCGTACGCTAAGGAAATCCGGCCCATCATTTTTGTTTCAATAACATTATTCTTCATTTGATTGTTGTTTGAGCGGTCGTAACCTTTCAAAGAAGTAATTTGTTTCAAATCAAACTCATATTCACCTAAAAAATTAACGTGTTCACATCCAAGTGGAGAAATATGCTTCAACAATTCCTCATTCAACTGTTTCTTGCTCTTCCTAAATTCCGTAGCTTAGGTCAAATAGACCGTATTCCAGACACTGATCGCATTGATAAGGATATTTAATGCGCTGGCTCGTTGGAGTTGGTCTTGCAGAGCGCGTTCACGTTGCTCGCCATGTTTACCGAAAAATATTGCTCTGGCCAAAGAGTTCATGGCTTCGCCTTTGTTCAAACCCCGGTGAATTTTTCGCCGTAGTACCTCGCTCGAAAGGTAGTCCAGGATATATCCTTTAATCGTGTTTAGGCTTTTATTGCTCGCTTTGAGGTAGGCAGAAAACGCATCGATCCTGCTCATGCTTCATATCACCCACTTCATCTGTATTTTTTCTGTACAATTGATTTCTTCTATGCTCTCTTCTTTCGACGGCTACTACTCTGGCCTTAAAATAATGGCTTCGCCCTCATGTAAATTCCGCTCCCCAAAAAGCTATTATGCGTCTCTAACTGTGTCTTCGTCATGATCCCGGTACACCGTAAGTTTTTCAACGTCCTTTGCTTTGAAAAATGGGTGTCTATGGCAAAAACATTTTATAAAATCAAACTTGGCTGACCCAATCCGGAAGAATCGGATCGACAAGTTGCATCTGCTTAAACGTAATCGTCAAAAACCATCAACGAGGCTGCGTGTTGGAAAATTGTGTATAATTATATAGGATTATATAACGGAGGTGGAGAAATGAGAGTTTTAGTTGTTGAGGATGAAATGTCCTTGCAAAAAGCTTTGTGCAATGGGTTGAAAAAATATGGTTATGCTGTTGATCCGGCAAACGATGGCAAGCAAGCTTTGGAGCTTATCGATATATATCCCTATGATCTGGTTGTGCTCGACCTGAATCTACCTAAAATGAACGGAATGGATGTTCTAAAAGAAGTTCGAAAAACAAATAAGGGGCTTCGGGTGTTGATTTTATCCGCAAGAGCGGAAGTCGAGGACAAAATTTCCGGGCTTGATGCCGGAGCAAATGATTATCTGTCAAAACCCTTTCATTTCAAAGAGCTTGAGGCCCGTATCCGCGCATTGCTCCGCCGGGAGTTTATTCAAAAGGATTCTGTCCATACGCATGAAAATGTTAAGCTCGATACCGCTCTAAAGTGTGTTACTGTGAATGAACAAAAGGTTGAGTTGACAAAGAAGGAATACTCCATACTTGAATACCTCTTTATGAATAAAGACCGAATTGTGAGCGCCGAAGAGCTGATTGAGCATGTTTGGGACAGCGAGGCGGATTTGTTCTCCAACTCTTTCAAGGTACATATCAATTCCTTGAAAAAGAAACTGGCAAAATATATCGGGGATAAGGAACTGATTAACAACACGAGAGGGCTTGGGTATTTCATCTCAAAGGAGTTTGCTGATGATACTACTAAATAAGTTCCCCTTGCGGGTAAGGCTTACCATTTTGACTACGGTTGTTCTGACAACCATCTGTGTACTGCTGACGGCTTCATCTGTTTTTACGGCGCAAAAAATGTACTCGGTACCTGCTGAAGACTATAATTTCAATACTTCACCGTCGAATCTATCTAAGGAGCCACCCGTAACTGATAGAATAAACAATAATTTCACTTACGCCAGCGTCGTTTATATGTTCATTATGATCGTATTAGGTACGGCCGCATCTTATTTCGTCGCTGGAAAGACGTTAAAACCGGTCGCCGATCTAACCAAGCGTATTGAAACTATTGACGAAAACAAGCTGTTCCAGCGCCTTGAAGGTTTTGACACGAATGACGAAGTCGCAAGGCTCGCAGCGTCCTTTAACCATATGATTTTGAAATTGGAGAAATCATTTAATCATCAAAAACAATTTGCGGCAAATGCTGCCCATGAGCTAAAAACGCCACTTGCCGGTATTATTGCGAATATTGAGGTGTTACAACTGGATAAAAATCCTTCTGTTCAGGAATATAAAGAGGTTTTGGACGATACCCTTACAAACGCCCAGCGGCTGAGTACCCTGGTATATGATTTGCTGAAGATGAATAACGCCATTAATGCTGATATCTGTGAAAGTTTTGATGCGAAAGATATGTTTGAAGATATTATTTTGGCATTATCGGAAAACAGCAAAGTTAAAAATGTCCGCATAAAAAACAATATCTCAGATATTATGCTATTCGGTGAAAAAGTGCTTTTGCAAAGAGCTTTCTTGAATCTTGTTCAGAACGCCGTGAAATACAATAAATTGAACGAAGAAGTTGTGGTTACGGCAGCCCAGAATGATGATTTTGTGACTGTCAATATCAAGGATAACGGCATCGGCATTCCTGAGGAGGAATTGGAAAATATCTTCGAGCCATTCTATAGAATTGACGCCTCCCGTTCTAGGGAATTGGGAGGCAGTGGGCTTGGGCTTTCCATCGTAAAAACCATCATAGAAAAGCACAAAGGAGAAATTTTATTTGAGAGTGAAATTGATGTTTTTACAAAAGTAACAGTTATACTGCCAAAAAATTAACCGTCATTTAACCTTGCCTAAGTTATCGTGAGTATCAAGGTTATCGGTACAGGATAGCCGGTTAAGGAGGCAAAGCGATGACTTTTAAACAGACAATAAACACAGAGGCCGATGGCTTCGCGAAATTGCTGCGCGCAGAGTGGACTAATTTCCTAAAAAACCGCGGCTTGGTGATCGGAATTGTAAGCGCGGTTCTACTCATCATGCTACCGGGTCTGTTCATCTCTGTCACCAGTTCGAACGGAGGTGGCTCTCCCCCTATTCTGGTGGGGCCGGATGGCGAAGCGGTGACCGATAAGTTCTACTTTGTGCATAAGCCGCTGACGGGAGACGGCAGTATCACGGTCCGGCTGACCTCGATGACGGGCCGGATCAAGGAACCTCCACCTAGCGGCACGATCGGGCCTGGCCCCAATCCCGTGCCAGGAATGGTACCATGGGCGAAGGCCGGTATCATGATCAAGGATGGTGTTCGCCAGGGTGCGCCGTATGTGGGGGTAATGGTCACCGCCGAGCATGGTGTGCACATGCAGCACAACTTCACCCACGACACGGCTAGTCGGCCGGGTGGCGTTTCGGAGAACTCTCCCCGCTGGCTGCGGCTCACCCGCGAGGGGGACATGCTGATCGGCTACGAGTCCTTTGATGGCAAGCAGTGGATCAAGATCGACACGGTTCAGATGGATCTGCCGGACATAGTGCAGATCGGAATGTTTGCTGCTTCCCCCGGTGACCTCAGGTTCGACGGTGTCGGGTATGCGGCCCGCTTTAGTGAGGTCACGGCCGTCTTCGACCAGGTCAACCTACAAGGCCCATGGAGCCGTGACGATGTGGGCGTCGACATGGAACCCGATGGGAAGACGCCGCATCACCCAGGCGGGGTGGAGGAGTCTGGTAGTCGGTTCACAGTAACGGGAGTTGGTGACATCGCGCCGCAAACTGGAACTAATGGTAACTGGCGTATTGAGCAATTCCTTATTGGTGTGTTATTCGGGCTGATAGCAGTGATTATTGTGGCGGTGCTGTTTGTCACCACCGAAAATCGACGAGGCTTGACTCGCAACACTCAACCTACGAGTACACGGCAAGACCGGGTGCTGGCAGCGAAGGCTATTGTGCTGGGTACCGTCACGTTTGTTGTCGGGCTGGCTGCCGTTATAGTTACAGTTTCACTATGCAGGCAAATCCTGCTCTCAAACGGAATTCAAATACTTCCTGTAACTCTGTTTACCGAGTTGCGTGTACTACTTGGTACCGCTGCACTCCTCGCCGTAGTTGCTATTTTTTCACTCGCCCTCGCTGCCTTATTCCGGCGTAGGATCGTGGCGGTGATTGCCAGTATTGCGGCAGTCGTCCTCCCCTACATCCTTGCTAACGTTCTGCTCCCAGGCGCATCACAGTGGCTGTTAAAACTCACCCCAGCTGCTGGGTTCGCGATCCAGCAGAGCTTAACGGAGTACCCACAGGTAATCGGCGCCTATGTACCGCAGATGGGATATTACCCGTTGACACCATGGGCTGGCTTTGCTGTGCTTTGCGGTTACACTGCGCTGGCTTTCGGTCTGGCCGTCTTCATGCTGCAACGTGAACAGATGAGGCAGGTTTTCTCAAAGATATAAAGAATATGTCAGGGTCTAAATGAGGATATCTTGTACAGTCAACCTTTGGACTGGATAGCTAGTAGAAACATTACAGAAGCCGGAACTCCTTAGCGTACGGAAATTCCGGCTTTTTCCTTATAATTGCTTAGCGTACATTTTCCGCGTTTTGTTGGCGGGATCCCTACATTACATGGATCGGGTTCTTTGTCTTTTTACAATATCTACAGAAGAAGATGACATTCGTCTAACAATGCTTAATATTCTCTTCATCCTCGGGGCGGATAATGAGGTCAAATCCAACTGGAATGAGGTTATATCACCATGATCAAAGCATCTATTCGTATTTGCGCGTTATCCATCCTGGTTTTTGCCTTAACATCAGGCGGGAGTTTGTCGGAAGTACAAGCGAAATCATCGGTTCAACCTTCTGTGCAGCATAAACAACAGGTTTAAGGCAAGTATACACAAGACTCTGTAGAGCATAAGGGAGTCTTATTTACAGGCTGATTTGGATACGATGAAAGAAGAATACGGGTCCATTGAAGGTTTTATTGAGAACGGTTTAGGGATGACGAAAGAACAACCCGTTCAATTGCAATCTATGTATTTGGAAAAAATTTTGCGGAATTCTCGCTTTTCCCTTGTATAATTTCGGTTATTTGGGCAATTTATTATGGTGCAAGCTGCTCAAACGATATTAACAACGAAAAGGAGAGCTCATATGAACAATCGATTTGCATATGTTGCTGCAGGAGTGATTCTGACGACTTCACTCGCATTTAGTTCAGGCGCTATATTCGCTGAAGGGAAGCATCAAGTCCAATGGGTACATACAGGACCTAGTAAAGATAACGGATTTGGCAACGAATCTGGTTCAAAAGGTGGAAAAGGTGGAAAAGGTACCGGTGGATACCGCGGTGGCGGAACAGGTGGCCAAGGTGGCGGCATGGGTTCGCAAGGTGGAGGAACTGGCGGACCAGGTAGAGGCCAAGGCGGATATGGCGGCGGTGCTGGTTCCCAAGGTGGAGGAACAGGGGGTCAAGGTGGCGGCATGGGATCCCAAGGCGGAGGAACTGGTGGATACGGCGGTGGCTCTGGTTCACAAGGCGGAGGAACAGGCGGTCAAGGTGGCGGCATGGGATCCCAAGGTGGAGGAACGGGTGGATACGGCGGTGGCTCTGGTTCACAAGGCGGAGGAACAGGCGGTCAAGGTGGCGGTATGGGTTCACAAGGTGGAGGAACAGGCAATCAAGGTGGCGGCTCTGGCTCCAACGGTGGCCCAGGTACAGGTAACAACCAAGCTCCTGGTGGAAATAATAAACCCAAAATGAACTAGTTCCATGGCTTTCGTTCATTAAACAAAAAGGACAGTTATTCCAGCGAATAAACTGTCCTTTTTGATTTGTGATCGTGAAGATGATTAGGATATTAATTTCAAGCCCACTGCTGAGCCAAGTACGATCGCAATACAGACAATGCGTTTCCAATCTTTCGATTCACCGAAGAAGAACATACCTACAAAAGCACCGCCAGAGGCACCGATTCCGGTCCAGATGGCATAGGCCGTTCCCATCGGTAAAGTTTTCATGGAAATAGAGAGGAAGAGAAAACTAAGTCCGAAGGACACGATAAGGAATAATAAAGAGCTCCATTTTTTATCTTTATTCAATTTATTAATCATGGATACACCCAGGGTTTCACAGCACCCTGCCAATACAAGCAACAGCCATGCCATTACGCTTCACTCCTTTCGGATTTCTTGCTGCCCGTAACGAGCTTCAATCCAACAACACCCGCAAGAAGAAGGACGACAAGCAGAATCTTACCTGTTTTAAAAGCTTCGCCAAAGAAAATAATCTCAGATAGGACAGTACCTGCGGTTCCTAATCCGACAAATACCGCATATACCGTTCCGACAGGCAGGTGACGGGAAGCTGAGATGATGACATGGAAGCTAATATAAATGGCAATGATCGTGCCAATCCATTCCCACGTTGTATTGGCATGCTTCAAACCGATGACCCACATGACTTCAAACACAGCTCCTAAACCGACTTTTAACCAATTGTTCATTCTTGATTCACGCTCCAAATATAAGTTTGCTCTATATGTTTCCCTGTTGGGTGCGAGAAAATAAAAAAGCCCGAGGGATATCGAATTTCGATATCTCCCGGGCTTTTGTCCCTCCGTGTCTCAATGGTTCATAGAACCATTCGTTCCCCCTCGGACCAGACTAATCACGGCATGCGATTACGGAACCCTAGGGAACTTCACATATAAAGTTAGGGATAGTATACTACACGGGAGTTATGTTGGCAATGGCATTCTCTTGCAGATCAGCGGTGTCGTTTACTGTGCTGGAACACCCTAACCACGAACCAACCGCGCCAGTTCCAAGAAGGCGCCTAATGCCCGATGTATCCGATCGTCGATATCTTGACTTACTTCATATACGTCCAGACTTGCTTCGAACGACTTCCGCTGTGATCCGCCGATTGAGATCCATTCAGGTGCGTTAATACCATGAAGATTTCTAACAATCGCTTGAAGCTGCTGCAACGAACTTATGCCGACAGCGCCGCCTGCTGAACTAATGGACAATACGGCTTTCCCACTGAAATGATCTTTCGACACGAAATCCAAAGCATTCTTCAGGACGCCTGAAATACTACCATGATATTCTGGGGATGCCAGAACGACAGCGTCCGCTTGAAGAATCGCATGCTTGAAATCCGTTACTGCGGCAATTTCAGCATAGGACTGATCTGAGGAATAGAACGGGAGAGGGGAATGGTACAAATCGATCCATGTCACTTGATGATTTCTTTGACGGATTAATTTAGCTATATATTCCGCAAGGTGTGTACTAGTCGCAGATTTACGATTGCTTCCGGCGATGATTACGATATTCATACCTATATTCCTCCTAAATGATCTCGAATAATTAATTTCATTATAATAGAAAATCGATGTGAGATCGTCAGAATATGGTATGAAATTCCAAGCTGTATACATGCTACCTATGAACGATGGAACCTACAACTTTAGTTGTAGACGGGAACACATTGGTGCAGTTATGATACTTTTTTACCGTGATTCCCTGCAATTTTCGACAAAAAACACCCTTCCGAGGTATCTTTTTAAAATATTTGCGATTACACTGAGATAGGTAGTCATCTAGAAAGGTTGAGAGAGAGAATATGATACAAACGTTTTCTACAAAACAGAAGTTTAGGCAGTTGCTTGTCATCTTGCTCCCGATTTTTGTCACCCAGGTAGCGTTACAATGTATGAGTTTTTTTGATACGGTGATGTCGGGAAATTTTAATAAGGAGAATCTAGCAGGGGTTGCGGTTGCTGTAAGCTATTGGGTACCTGTGTATACCGGATTTAGCGGGATATTCCTCGCTGTAACGCCGATTGTGGCTCAATATATCGGAGCGAAAGAGCGCCATCGTATGGCGTCCAGCGTGACGCAGGCGGCCTACTTATCTGCGATTGTGGGTGTAGGGATTGTCATCGTTGGATTTTTTGCTGTTAATCCCTTAATCGATTCGATGAATTTAGAGGCAGAGGTTGCTCGCGTAGCGAAATCATTCCTTCATGCCATCGGCATAGGTGTTGTACCCTTATTCATTTATACAGTCATTCGTGCTACCATTGACGGCCTAGGGATGACCCGCGTAACCATGTTCATTACCTTGCTATCCTTCCCGGTGAATGTGCTATTAAATTACTTGCTTATCTTCGGTAAATTTGGGTTCCCGCGGTTAGGCGGTGTGGGTGCAGGGGTGGCAACGGCATCAACGTATTTTATTATCTTGGCTGTAGCAATCGTGTTCGTGAAACGAAATAGTGTGATGCAAGAACTCGGGTTATTTCAAAAATTTGAGAGTATTAAGTTCTCCGAATGGAAAGAAGTATTGCGCATTGGGTTACCCATTGGGTTATCGATCTTTTTCGAAGTGAGTGTCTTCTCTATTGTTACTTTGTTAATGAGTGGGTATGATACGATTACGATTGCGTCGCATCAATCCGCGTTGAATTTTGCCTCCTTATTGTATATGCTGCCGCTAAGTATTGCGATGTCATTAACGATATTAATAGGTTTTGAGGTTGGAGCCAAACGATATGAAGACGCGAAGAAATATGCGAGATTAGGGATCATTACGGCGATCGGTTTGGCATGTGTGTGTGCGGTGTTCCTCGTGATGTTCCGTACCAACGTAGCCGGATTGTATACCATTGATCCAACGGTCAAAACAATGACTGAAACGTTCCTGATCTATGCGATATTCTTCCAACTATCGGATGCCATCGCCGCTCCCATCCAAGGTACGCTGCGTGGATATAAAGATGTTAATAGTGTCTTTATCATTGCCTTGTGCTCATATTGGGTCATTGGGTTACCGGTAGGATTTGTCCTTGCTAGATTCACAAGTCTAGAGGCTTATGGATTCTGGATTGGTCTAATAACTGGCTTAGCACTTGGAGCCATTGCGCTATTCATTCGTCTAGGAATGATCGAACGTAAGGTGAAGCGCGGGATTGTACCATCTAATTAATGCGTGGAAAATAGGAAGTCTACCTTCGGATAGAAGGTAGACTTCTTTTGTGCTTTCTGGACTCCGCAATCTGCAAGATGACACCAATAGTTGATGTCGATCGTCTACATATCGGTTAAAGGATTCGAAGCATCTTGCTCCAGATAGAGATACTTAGCCTGTTCGTTGTAAGCGAACAATTCGGCATATCTCCCCCAATCAATGATGATATCTAACTGATGTTCAGCTTCTTCTGATCCGTAATGTTTCTCAAAAACTTCAAGGAAAAATTCACGCGCCATTTTGTTGTTCGACTTGGATTCCAGAATCCAAGTGATTTTCTCCATCATTGGCACATGCGTGACAACTTGGGTTCGGAATATTTCTTTACGATCCAGCACACGGGCTATCGCAAATTCCGCGCCTGTATCTGTTAAGGCAATATCACCATGGTGAATCGTCGCAAATCCAAGCATTTGAGCCGCCTCTACAATAGGTAAGAAATCCTCCAACGTAAGGTTTAATTGCTCGGCTAATTTATAGAGATCAACGCTGTTCCCAAGGTCTTCAATCAATTCGATGAAACCCGTTAATGCCCCTGCATAAACTTCAGGCACCTTCTCCATCTTTCGTTTCTGCTCCTCGATGTGCTCCTGCTGTTGGGGTTCCCGTTTCTTCGTGAGAATCGAATAGATCCGATCGACTAACGAAGAGAAGGCTGAGTCTTGTTTATCGCGCCAGTGCGGCATGCGAATGGAAATATCCGCAGTAACGCATGCGGGGTCTCGTGATAGAATAATCGCACGATCGGACATATATACAGCTTCTTCGATACTGTGTGTAACCATAATGATCGCTTTCGTTGGGATTTTTTTCTCGGTCCATAACTCGAGCAAATCTCGTTTCAGGTTTTCTGCTGTTAGGACGTCCAACGCGGAGAAGGGTTCATCCATCAGCAGGATATCAGGTTCCATGACGAGCGCGCGCCCGATCCCAACACGTTGTTTCATACCGCCTGACAATTCCTTCGGATAGGCACCCTCAAATCCGTCAAGACCTACCATGTCGATGATCGAGAGCGCTTTACGCATTTTCTCAGCTTCCGTCCATGGTTTGTTTTCTAGTCCTAACTTGACGTTCTCAAGCACCGTGAGCCAAGGGAATAGGGCAAAGGACTGGAATACCATACCTACCCCCGGGTTCGTTCCTTCAATTGTCTGCCCGTTATACAAGACTTTTCCTCGAGTAGGAGGGATTAGACCAGCGATAATCCGCAACAGCGTCGATTTTCCTGACCCTGAGGGTCCAAGGATCGATACGAATTCACCTTCATGGATGTTAAGATCGATATCTTCTAAGACATTCATATGTGTTCCATTCGGTAGATCATAACCCTTGCAAATTTGTTGTAGTTTGATCAATGTATTTTTCATCGTGCTGCACCTCAATCTAATTTGAATTTTTTCTCCGAAATCGCGTATAATTTGCGCCACATCAACCGGTTTAGGACAACAACCATGATACACATGACGATAATTCCCCAGATAATCTGCGGCCAATCTCCATGCGTCGTTGCTTGGGCGATATAAGAACCTAGGCCAGGAGCCTCTAGAACGTCGGTTTTCCACGAGACAATCTCCGAAACAATACTTGCATTCCATGCCCCGCCACTAGCGGTGATGCACCCTGTAATGAGGAAGGGGAAAATGCTGGGTAAAATTAACTTTTTCCAATATTGCCATCGTGTTAAGCCTAGAATGGTCGAAGCTTCCTTCAAATCGGATGGAATGGCCATGGCACCGGCTATGACGTTGAATAAGATATACCATTGTGTGCCTAACATCATTAATGGAATCGATCCGATATTCATGGAAATGCCGAATTTAAGATATAGAATGATAAACAATGGGAAAGCCATGTTCGCTGGGAATGAAGCTAGTACTTGAATAATGGGTTGGGCAATCCGTGAAAATTTGGGATTCAAACCGATCATCACGCCCACAGGTACGGTCCATATCACCGCAAGTAGGGTGGATACGAATACACGGAAAGCTGTAAGGAGACCGAGTACTAGGACATCAAGCAATTCATGCCAACTGAGTTGAACAATTTCATAGACCGCTTGATAGACATAGATGGATACGAACCCCAGTACGATTGCCCAAATCAACCACGTAATGCCTTTGGACACGATAGCCGGTGGTTGTGGCCAATGAATCGTTCTACTCTTTTTTTGAATTTTTATCTTCGTATCATGGAGGAAGGTGCTTATTTGCTGCTGAATATATTGAATGAAGTGAGCTCGCTTCAAAATATTGAACGCCCATGATTTCGGCACTTCATTCGCTTCCGTCTGTTCGTTCTTAAACTTCTGCGACCAAGCGACAATGGGACGCCAGAATAGCTGGTCGACAAGGATGATCATGATGATCATTGTTATAATCGAATAGATTATAGCGGGAATATTTCCGTGATCCGCGGCCATTGCCATATACGAGCCGATTCCCGGTAATTGGATATCCTGATTCAGAACACTGATGGATTCACTCGCTGCAAGAAAGAACCAACCGCCTCCAAAGGACATCATGCTGTTCCACACAAGTCCGATCATGGAGTACGGCACTTCAAGTTTAGTGAAACGAGACCAGCCGCTGAGGCGTTGAATGTCCGCGGCTTCGGCGAGAGGACGGGGAATGGATTTTACAGCGTGATAAAAACTGAATGTCATATTCCATACTTGCCCGGTAAAAATAGCGAAGATCGAGGCGAACTCTACACCGAGAAGACTGCCTGGAAATAATGCCATAAACATTAAGACAGTAGCCGAGAGGAAACCAAGTACCGGCACAGATTGTAGAATATCAATTGCGGGAATCATGATCTTCTCAGCTGTACGATTATAGGCCGCTATGCGACCATAAATAAAGGTGAACAATAGGGAAGCGCCAAAAGCTATGAACATGCGGAGTAAGGAGCGTCCAGCATAATAGGGCAGCATGGATGGATCGAGACTAATGCTTGGTTCATGCTGCGCAGTGAAAGGGACTTGCATCCCTTCGCCAAAATGAGCAGTTAAATATAAGACAGATAATAAGACGAGTATGACCGTAATATCGGCCCAACCAAATTTTTGTTTGTTACTCATTGGGATAAATCCGTTCCATTTCATCGTAAAAACCTCCTTTTAAGCATAAAAAAAGCTCTCCTCTGCTTGAGGAGAGCGTGATGATTCCATCGTCAAATCATCCGATATGTATCTTGGCATAACAAATCAAGCCCATAGGGAAATAAAGCCCTGGATTTGGATGTTGATACACTGTAGGCATACCGTTCGATGGGAATACACTTTTCCTAGAAAGCACAGTTTCATCTAATTCATTCCATTGTCGTATTCGATCCCTACTACTGTCCATTTCCAGTATCCCCCCTTTGTACATACATATGAAAGCCCCCAGGGTTTGGTCCCAGGGGGCATACGTTCGCAGCGAAAAAAACGATTCCCCCTAGTCCAGTTTTAGCACTATGCAACGTAAAGAGTGAAAAGTTCATTCTCTTAGCCACCTTATGAAAAGCCTTAATCCGACAATTCCTGGTCTACCCATTGGTATCTTTCGATATTTCTGGGCAGTGGCCTATGTTTGCATAGGAGCCTCACCTAACGAGGACATATTCATGTTCGAACACATCTTAACGTGAAACGCAAAGAATTGTCAACCTCATCCCGCACTTTTTCAGAAAAATCTTTGAAAATAACGCATTAATGGGGTTAAATAAATTGCGTGAAATACATATTTCATGCAATTTGCGTTTAAATAGCCTAATCTAGTATGATTATAGGCAATGATATGAATAGTTAACGGAGTAAATTGACTTTTGTGGGGGGATATTGGGTGTTAACGACACAACATGAAATCATAGATACCTATGACATGGAAGTTGAGCTGTTCTCGATATGGATGAAAAATCAAGGGATGACCAAAGCGACACAGCAAGCTTACTTGAGTGATACAAGAAGCTTCTTGCATATGATCTATCCGAATGAAATTGCGAAGCTTGGCAAAATCGATGTGATGCGGTTTTTGTCTGACCGCCGTGAACGTGGAGCAGGAGATGAAGCGAGGAATCGTAAATTGTCATCCTTGCGGGCTTTTTTCAAAGCCTTGAACGAAATGGAACATATCCAGATTAATCCAGCAGCTCTGATTGCCAAATCCAAACAAGAAAAAAATCGGATCCCGACCTATTTGGAGGAAGATCAATTAGAATCCTTCTTCCAATCCATTGCAGGAAAGTATCAGCATCGGAATATGGCGATCTTATTGCTTATGGCGTTTGCGGGTCTACGGGTGGGAGAAATTCACCGCATGAATATCCAAGATTTGCATCAAGACGGATCTATACATATTTTGGGTAAAGGGCGGAAATGGCGGGTCATCCCGCTTCCGGAATCCATGCATCAGGTGCTGATCCGATCCCTGGATGAACGTATAGAGCCGAAGCAAAGCAAGGAGCAGGGGTTTTTCATTTCCCAGTTCGGAAGAAGGTTGTCAGTCCGCATGATTCAGACCGTGGCGGATCAGACGTTTGAGGTCTTGCAGCAGAAGATGCCTGCTTTGAATGGGCTGAAGTTGTCGAGTCATAAGTTGCGGCATTCCTTTGCAACGATGCAAATTCGGAGTGGAACGGATATACGAACATTGCAAGAGCTGCTAGGCCATTCCAGTATTGAAACGACGCAAATCTATACGCATATTGATAACAAACAGATGAAAATGGCGATGGACAAAGTGTCCAGTAAGATTCCTTTGAGCATCAGTTCTCGTAATTAGTGTACATAATAATTATTATGTTAACAAAATAATAGTTATGTAGGCTGAAATACGAATCAATGGGACCGACATTACGAGAAAATGAAGTTGATGTGCATGTCTCGGTGAAGATATTGCATGGGTTAGGCAAGGTTCACTAAATTTTTCCTACCCATCTAGAAAACATTATGCTATATTGTAAATAACTTAATACGCAATGCACTAGGGGAGCCCGTACGGGCTGAGACGGAAGTTTCCGGACCCTTCGAACCTGATCTGGATCATACCAGCGTAGGGAAGTGTTGAGAATGGCTTCATCGTGATGGATGATTTATTTATGGAGCTTGAACAACCACTTTTCTATGGGAAAGTGGTTTTTTTGCGTTGCGGAATGGAGATGTGGATGTGCGTGAATTACATGTCATTTCAACTGGAGATATGCCATTAGCCCAGTTCACCCGTATTGCGGCTGCGATTCATCCAGATGTGCATGCGATTCATATTCGCGAAAAACGGCGTACCGCTAGGGAACTAAGGGATTGCGTTCAGGAACTTCTGCATCGCGGCATACCTGCACACAAAATTTACGTGAATGATCGCTTGGATGTCGCTTGGGCAACAAGGATCGGTGGCGTTCATTTAGCTCACCACAGTCTCCCTGTTAAGGAAGTCGCTGCGCTGTCGCATGCGTTGCGCATTGGTTGTTCCGTCCATTCTGTAGCAGAGGCGAAGCAAGCGGCAAACGACGGTGCGGATTATATGTTCTATGGACATATTTATGACAGTCCATCCAAGCCAGGCATTCCTTCCCGCGGGTTAGCACAGCTTCAAGCGGTTGCTAACGTTGTCTCCATCCCTGTCATTGCGATCGGTGGGATTCAACCGGAAAAGGTCACGGAAATCCTTCAACACGGTGCGCAAGGCATCGCCGTCCTCAGTGGCGTAATGAAAGCTCATGATCCTGTGGGGCGTGTGCGTCAATATGCCGAAAAGTTAAACGAAAGAAGGTAGATATATGCAACGTACGGTTGATGTGGTCATCATCGGTGCTGGCGTGATCGGTTGTTCTATCGCGTATCAATTAGCCCGGAGAGGCATATCTACACGGGTATACGACAAGAATCAGATCGGTGCAGAAGCTTCAAGCGCAGCTGCGGGCATGTTAGCGGCCCAAGCCGAATTTATGGATTCACGGCCATTATTTGATTTAGCTCGTCAGAGCCGATCTTTATTCCCAGCTTTAGCAGAAGAATTAAAGGCATGCAGCGGCGTTGATATCGGGTTCGTCCATCACGGGTTGTTACGTGTGGCTCGAACTCCTGAAGACGTCTTGACCTACCAGAACATGGCGTCGCAGCATGTGGGGTTAGGAGAGGAAGCCCAGTGGCTATCGCCGGAACAAGCGCTTGAACTGGAGTCAGGATTATCTCCATCCATTCACGGGGCATTGTACTTTCCGCAGGATGGTCAAGTCTATGCATCCCAATTAACGCTAGCCTATGCGCAAGCTGCTGCATCATATGGTGCCGTATTTCAGGAATTTGCTGAGGTGCAGGAGATCATCGAAGATCATGGTTGTGTCACCGGGGTCCGCTTGCAGGGTGAGGTGATTCCATGCAGCAATGTCATCGTAGCCTCCAGCATGTGGACCCAAGAGCTGCTCAGCAAAAATGGACTGCATGTTCCATTGTTTCCTGTGAAGGGCGAATGTATCGCGGTAAAATCCATGAAGCCATTATTGCGCCGTACAATTTATACCGACGGTTGTTATCTGGTGCCTAAATCGAATGGCGAGATCTTCATCGGCGCCACCGTACATCCTCACTCGTATGATCGCAAGGTAAGCATCGGAGGCATCGCTGCCTTGATTCAAGCGGCTGAAGAATTGATCCCTTCGATTCGATCGGCAGAGTTCAGTCGTGCGTGGAGCGGGTTGAGACCGCAGACCCCTAGCGGATTGCCTTACTTAGGGGAGCATCCGATGTTGAAGCATGCATTTATTGCTTCAGGACATTATCGGAACGGCATCTTGTTAAGTCCGATAACAGGCATGTTAATGGCGGATCTCATCGAAGGAAAGCCACCTGCCGCGGATCTTACACCTTTTGCCATTCCAGCTCTTCCGAAGCAACAAAGGGTTAAAGAAGAACTCATTACTGGGGTGTAGAGACATGAAGTATATCGTGAATGGTCAATCGGTGGAGGTTCCCGATCGTATTGTGACGGTTCGTCATTTGCTGGAGCATTTTGGATTATCGAACAAAATCGTGGTTGTAGAAGTGGAGCATCACATTGTAGATAAGGATCTCTATGCGAGTTATACATTGCAAGAAGGCGTTCGTATTGAGCTTGTACATTTTGTAGGTGGAGGGTGATGAAAGATGTCTAATTTTCCAAACAGTCAAAAGGTTTATGTAAAGGGTTCCCGTGAGGATATTCAAGTTCCCATGCGCGAGATCACGTTAAGTCCGACAGAAAACGCCCAAGGGGTTGAGATCAACGAGCCGATTCGTGTCTATGATACAAGCGGACCTTATACCGATGAAGCCATACATACGAATTATGAACAAGGACTTGCACCGAATCGACTTCCTTGGATTATCGAACGTGGTGATGTGGAGTTCTATGAGGGGCGTGACGTGAAACCGGAGGATAATGGATTGCGCTCTATGGAGTCCAAGGAACAGGCGGCGATTTTTCCCGGGCTGAATCGGCGGCCGCTGCGGGCGAACCCTGGCGCGAATGTCACGCAGATGCACTATGCACGACGCGGTATCATCACATCCGAGATGGAGTATATTGCGATTCGCGAAAATGTATCAGCAGAATTCGTCCGGAGCGAAGTGGCAAGCGGGAGAGCGATTATCCCTTCAAATATCAATCATCCGGAGAGCGAACCGATGATTATCGGGCGGAATTTCTTGGTGAAAATCAACGCCAATATCGGAAATTCCGCGGTATCCTCTTCGATTGACGAAGAAGTGGAGAAAATGACTTGGGCTACGCGCTGGGGTGCGGATACCGTCATGGATCTATCCACTGGGAAGAACATCCATACCACGCGTGAATGGATCATTCGTAACTCGCCTGTGCCGATTGGCACTGTCCCATTGTATCAAGCTTTGGAGAAAGTAAACGGCAAAGCGGAAGATCTGTCCTGGGAAGTGTATCGCGATACCTTGATTGAACAAGCGGAGCAAGGCGTCAGTTATTTCACGATTCATGCGGGTGTATTACTGCGTTACATCCCGCTCACGGCGAATCGGCTAACGGGTATCGTGTCTCGAGGCGGCTCGATCATGGCAGCGTGGTGCCTTGCCCATCATGAAGAGAATTTCTTGTACACGCATTTCGAAGAAATCTGCGAGATCATGAAGACGTACGATGTGGCTTTCTCCTTGGGGGATGGACTACGTCCGGGCAGTATCCAAGATGCGAATGACGAATCACAGTTCGCGGAGCTGGATACGTTGGGCGAACTGACGAAGATCGCATGGAAGCATGATGTCCAAGTGATGATCGAAGGTCCTGGGCATGTCCCGATGCATATGATCAAAGAAAACGTGGATCGTCAAATGGAAATTTGCCAAGAGGCGCCATTCTATACGCTCGGTCCATTAACAACAGATATTGCGCCAGGTTATGACCATATTACGTCTGCGATCGGCGCGGCGATGATTGGTTGGTTCGGCACGGCCATGCTCTGTTATGTGACACCGAAGGAGCACTTGGGGTTGCCCAATAAAAACGATGTTCGCGAAGGCGTGATCGCTTATAAAATCGCGGCACATGCCGCAGATCTCGCGAAAGGCCACCCTGGGGCGCAAGAGCGCGATAATGCATTATCCAAAGCACGATTTGAATTCCGTTGGCGTGATCAGTTTCATTTGTCCTTAGATCCAGAACGGGCATTGGAGTATCATGACGAGACCTTGCCTGCGGAAGGTGCGAAGACAGCACACTTCTGCTCGATGTGCGGACCGAAGTTCTGCAGTATGCGCATTACACAAGATATTCGTGACTACGCTGCGAAGGGCTTGCAGGAGAAATCCGATGAATTCAAAGCGTCGGGCAGTAAAATCTATCAATAATAACGTCAATTTTTCAATTTACCAGAAGGATGGAGGGAACGTTGCATGTTACGCATTGGACCGCATTCATTTCAATCCCGATTATTACTGGGTACCGGTAAGTTTCCAAATTTTGAAATCCAGAAAGAAGCAGTGCAGATTTCGGAGACGGAAATTTTAACGTTCGCTGTGCGGCGTATGAACATTTTTGAACCGCATCAGCCGAATTTTTTAGAAATGCTTGATTTGGAGAAATACACGCTGCTTCCCAATACTGCAGGTGCATCAACGGCAGAGGAAGCTGTACGCATTGCTAGACTAGCCAAAGCTTCAGGGTTATGTGATATGATAAAAGTGGAAGTGATTGGAGACCCATTGACCTTATTGCCTGATCCGCTAGAAACGGTGAAAGCTTGCGAAATCTTGCTGGAAGAAGGCTTTATCGTGTTGCCTTACATCTCAGATGATGTATTGCTAGCCAAGCGGCTTCAGCAATTGGGCGTGCATGCGGTGATGCCGGGAGCTTCGCCTATAGGTTCGGGTCAAGGGATATTGAATCCCTTGCATTTAAGCTTTATCATTGAGCAAGCCACGGTACCTGTCATCGTCGATGCAGGTATCGGAAGTCCGTCCCATGCCGCATATGCCATGGAGTTAGGCGCGGACGGTGTCTTATTAAATACGGCGGTCTCTGGCGCGAAGCATCCGGTACAGATGGCTCAGGCAATGAATTTAGCCATTGAAGCGGGAAGATTAGGTTATGAAGCGGGTCGAATCCCTGCCAAACGATATGCGACGGCCAGCAGCCCCACTGAAGGAATGGTTACCACATGAATGAAGAACACAGCGAGCATGCATCTAATGAAAGATATTCAAGACAAGCACGATTCAAGCCGATAGGCTGGACCGGTCAACAGCAGCTTGCTCGCAAGCATGTTCTTATCGTAGGAGCTGGCGCACTCGGAAGTGCAAGCGCAGAAGCATTGGTGAGAGCCGGTGTCGGTCAAGTTACACTCGTGGATCGTGATTATGTAGAATGGAGCAATCTGCAGCGGCAGCAGCTCTACACGGAAGATGATGTTCGGGAACACCTGCCCAAGGCCATCGCTGTCCAGCAGCATTTGCAGCAGATCAATAGCGAAGTGAAGATTCATGCCCATGTACTTGATGTCCGAGGGGATGAGTTGGAATCCTTAATCCCCGGTGTCGATGTGATCCTGGATGCGTGCGATAATTTCGATACACGATTCGTAATCAATGATGCAGCTCAGAAACATCGGATCCCTTGGATTTATGGCGCATGTGTCGGAAGTTATGGTATCTCGTATACGATATTGCCGGGAGACACGCCTTGCCTTAGCTGCATGATGGAAATAATCCCTGGCGGTGGCGAAAGCTGTGATATCGATGGAATCATTGCCCCTGCGGTGCAAATGGTTGTCGCGAATCAGACGGCTGAAGCGCTGAAGATTTTGACAGGGCATATGGACGCATTACACCGCAAATTGATCTCATTTGATCTGTGGGCCAATCAATTCTCGCGAATCGATATTCAAGCAATGAAGAAGGAGACATGCACATCCTGTGGGCCGCATGCCACGTATCCTTTTTTACATCGCCATGAAACGGTGACGCAGGAAAAAGCTGCTGTATTATGTGGACGGGATACCGTACATATACGGCCTCATACCTCCATGAAGCTGAATATGACAGAACTCGTAGACAGGATTCGTTCGAACCACCAAAGGCGTATCCAAGTGGAAGCATCCAATTCTTTTCTACTAAGCGCAATTATGGAAGATTTACGGATTGTTTTATTTGCGGATGGTAGAGCGCTGGTACACGGCACAAGTGAAGTGCCTCAGGCCGCGTCTGTCTATAAACAACTTCTAGCGATGGCGTAATGCTCAGGTTTATCTAAGACTCTTCGATCTCTTGAAATGGGAGATGACGAAGAGTCTTCTTGTTTTGGAAGGATTTCGGATGGAACGAATCTATCAAAGCTGATATACTAGTTGAATGTATTCTGCACCTATCAAAATTATTGTGGTTTTTAGTAGAAAAGGAGGGATATGGTGAATACGAGAAGAGTTACTGTCCCCATATTCTTTTGGGCCTTTATCTGTGCTTTTCTGAAATTAGGCTTGCTTCGTTACTTTTATTTTCATGGCATGACGATTCGAGAATTGGCGACAGATGCATTTGCTGCTTTAGCGATCGTAGGGATTTTTGAGCTAGTATTCCCAGGACGCTCGAAGCGATATGCCTATTGGATATTGGGCTTCGTGATGTCGTTCATGTTATTTGCTTCAACGCTGTATTTTGACCACTTTGGTTACGTTCCCACATATACCGCGTTAACGGCGCTCCATCAAGTTGCACAAATCGGGGATAGCGTGAAATCGACAATCCGTCCCATTTATTATGTGTATTTCTTGGATGTGGTCATCATGTTCGTTATTTGGCTGCTGCGTATTCGGAAGAAACCGAACCGTACAGCAACAACGCGAGCTTGGAAGATTGGCATCGCCGTTGTGACGGTTATGAGTCTTTTCCTATCCGGAAGAACGATTCTCGTGCACCAATCGATTGACAATGAGCTTGTCAAAGCCGAGACGATGGGGTATCTCAATTATCAAGTAGCAGCCGGATTAAAGGCGCGCGAAGAGAATAAAGCCGTTGCAGATGGCAGCTTGCAAGAGACGGTGAAGAAGATCCAAGATCTACAATCTACGTTCGCTTATCAAGATCAAGCAGCAAGCACGGGTAAACCGGTGCAGCCCGTTTATTTCGGCCAAGCCAAAGGCAAAAATTTGATCGTGATTCAGATGGAAGCTTTTCAGAATTTCCCGATCAATTTAAAGATTAATAATCAGGAAGTAACGCCTGTACTCAACAACTTAGCAAAAGAAGGCTTATATTTCCCAAATGTGTATCAGCAAATTGGTCAAGGGAATACATCGGACGCGGAGTTCATGTCGAATACCTCGATTTATCCTACCGGCACAATTGCCATGTCAACGGGGTACGGAGATCGGGAGCTTCCGAGCTTACCGCGATTGCTTCAGAAGAATAATTACGTGGCGAATACGTTCCATGTGAACGACGTGAAATTCTGGGATCGGATTCGGTTATATCCTGCCCTAAATTTTGATCATTATTATGACAAGCCGTTCTATACGAACGATCATTTTAATGAGTTTGGCGCATCGGACAAAGAATTATATCGAGTGGGTATGGAGAAATTGTCCGAATTGGATGCGAAAAATCAGCCGTTCTATGCGCAGTTTGTCACGGTGTCAAGCCACTTTCCATTTGCCGTACCAGATCAGGCCAAAACCTTGAATTTGCCAGAGAGTATGCAAGGGAAGCAGATTGGTGAATACCTCCACGCCGTTCATTATACGGATTATGCGATTGGAACCTTAATCGATCAATTAAAGGCAAAAGGCATGTGGGACAATACGGTTATGGTTCTGTATGGAGATCACTTCGGTCTGCAGCCGCAGGACAATGATCCTACAGAATTAAGCAATGAATTAGGCATCAAATACAATGAACATATCAGCCGATTCAATATTCCTCTTTTGATCCACGTACCTGGGTTAAAGGAAGGCAAAGTCGTTGATCGTGTCGGCGGACAGCTAGATATTATGCCTACGGTAGCGAACCTTATGGGAATTTCATTGAAGGATGAGCATTTTACCGCCTTTGGTCATGATCTCTTAAATATTGATCACAATGTGTTCGGTATGCGGTATTATATGCCGACAGGAACCTTCTTCACCGATGATATTCTGTTCATTCCTGGCAAAGGGTTTGAGGATGGCAAGGCGATTTCCTTAAAAACCTTCGAGCCTATTGCGGATATCACGCCATTTAAGAAGGACTATGACTACGTCATGAACTATATGAAATTATCGGATGAATACGTGAAGCTGCTGCCCAAACGTTCTCCATAGAAGAGGGTTATCAGCATGAAGATATTCACGATACGAAAGTTAACGGTTGAGGATGCTGATACCCTATGGGCGCTTCGCTTACAATCGATTCGTGAGCATCCTACGATGTTCTTCTCCTCTTATGAAGAGATGACGGATCGTAAGCTCGATGAGTTCAAGAAGACGTATCCCGCTTCGGAGGATCAGTTTATCCTTGGCGCATGGGGAGAATCCGAGCAATTGATAGGAATGGTCGGTTTTCGCAAAGCACCCGTATCCAAGAACATCATGAACCATGGAAATCTATGGGGATTGTACGTTCAAGCATCTTATCAGAATTTAGGAATCGGCAAGCAGTTGATTGAGGCGATGTTAGATGCGTTACAAGAAATGAAAGATCTAACTGCGGTCACGCTTGGCGTCATGTCGCATAATGAAGCGGCCATCCATGTATATCAGCAGTTCGGATTTGAATTGTATGATGTGGAAAAAGATGCATTCACTTATAAAGGACAATCCTATGATCATCAACTGATGATTCGCTGGATGTCATGAAATCCTCTGGAGCTAAGGCTTCAGGGGATTTTTTTATGCTAATAGTAACAATTTTACAATCATATTACATTTGTTCATACAAAGAACCTGTGAAATCTCCATGTTAGCAAGATATGTCCAATAGGAATCTTCAGGTCTGCTCGCTACGATAAATCATGGGAAGGCTTTCATGAATCCCTAGGAAAGGAGGTTATCGATAAGAACGTATCGTTAGTGATCTACATAAAAACAATCCATTGAAAACAGGAGGATTATTCATTAATGACATTAAATTCTATCCGAAGTCAAGCTTGGATGATTGCACTTCTCACTGTTTTATCGTTGTTCCCCTTATCCTCATTTGCAGCTGCAGCAGGGGATGAAGATGTTACGGAGCAGCAGTTGAAGGATAACGACTACATTCTTTATTTCGTCAATGCGGGTGATCCAACACCGAATACGCTCGAAGGTACGGATAAAATGGGGTTGTATAACAGCGTGACAGAGCAAGTATTCGGTCCTGATGGCGTAACGGGTAAGAGGTGGGGGCTGGAAACGACGACGAGTAAAACTAGTGTATCCGATCCAACGAACAAAAAAGGATCTCTTCGGTATTACTCGGGCGAACAAGTGAGAGATAAGGCCCTTGCTTACAAATTTGAGCTCCCGACATCCGGTGATTATGATGTTACCATTGGTTTTAAAAATCCATGGAGTGGCCGAAGCGTTAATATTCTTTTAGAAGGTAACAATGTGTCTGGTGGTGATTATGACATTGGCAGTTATAATGTGGAAAAAGAAGTTACCTACCGTAACATTCGTGTGGACGACGGCATGTTAAACGTTCGCATCCAAGGACCGGCAACCGCAGCGCTAACGAACTATAATGATCCATTAGTGAATTATCTGTTGGTGCGCAAAAGTGTCATCCTGCCGATTTCAGTACTCGAAGCAAAGATTGCGGTCGCCCAAGCTGAAGCGAACAATCCGAAGTATACCCAATATAGTGTAGATCAACTGAAAAAGGTGATTTCGACCGCGCAAACTCTTGTTAAGCAGGTGAACGAAGAAGGAAAAGATATTGCCCAGCTTCAATCCGAACTCCGTGAAGCAATGGATGAATTGGATGCGGCAATGGCGGGGCTAATCTTAGCAACGTCATATGATTCATTTACGCCGGGATCGGTGTGGACGGATACGAGTGGAGCTCCGATTCAAGCGCATGGCGGCGGGATTCTCTATGATGCAGCATCGAAAACCTATTTTTGGTACGGGGAAGATAAAACAAATGGATACCTTCCCGCAAGAGGGGTTCGCGTCTATTCCTCGACAGATCTCTATAATTGGAAGGATGAAGGTCTTGCGCTGACGGCCATCGAATCCATGGATCAATTTGATTCTGACCCGCTTATTGCTGAGTTGTACGCGGGTAGAACGGATCGAGCTGATATTTTTAATGATATCGGTACACAGCGAATCATCGAACGACCTAAGGTCATTTATAATGACAAAACCAAGAAATACGTTATGTGGATGCATACCGATGGTCCCTCCGAAACTTCCAATGCCAATTATGCGAAGGCTGAAGCGGGTTATGCACTAAGCGATTCGCCTACAGGCCCGTTCGTCTATCAAGTTAGCCATCGTATGGATCGCGTTCCGCCGGGAGCGGATTACGACGGTCAACCCAATCAACCGGGGATGGCTAGGGACATGAATCTGTTCAAGGATGATGATGGGACGGCCTATCTCATCTATTCCAGCGAAGAGAACATGACGATCTATATTTCGAAACTTAATGAAGCTTACACCGATGTGGTCGGATGGCATAAGGACGGCAACGAAGCGAGAGATACGACGTACAAAGCAGAATACGGCAAGGATTATATCCGGGTGTTCCCTGGAGCACAGCGCGAAGCACCTGCAATGTTCAAATATCAAGGCAAATATTATCTCATTACGTCGGGAGCAACAGGATGGGCACCTAACCGCGCAGCGTATACGGTTGCCGACAATATCTTCGGCGAATGGAAGGCGATGCGCGATCCTTCCGTGGGGTCACAAGCTTCCACGACGTTCGATTCTCAAAGTACGTATGTTATTCCAGTCGATCCTGCTAAGGGGAAATTCATTTTCATGGGGGATCGCTGGAAATCCAGTGATTTGAAGGATTCAAGATACATTTGGTTGCCGATTGAATTCGGGCAGCAGGATGAGATTCTGTTGAAATGGTATGATACATGGAATCTAGGACTTCTTGATGGGATGGGCAAAATAACCGTTAATACGAAGTTACCTGAGAAGGTAGCTGTCGGCGAAACGCCAGCCTTACCGAATATGCTATCGGTTACTCAAGCAGATGGTACCGTACTCAGTACGCCTGTGAGTTGGACGATCAAAGCTTCTGATTTTGATAAACCAGGTACGGTATTTGTCACAGGGCTCTTAACCGAATTAGGCAGAAAAGAAATTCGTACATCGATTCACGTCATTCCGGAACATGTCCAATATTTGGTTCATGCGGGCGGCGCGGCAACCGCGGACTATAAGTTATGGTCATCCTATATGCAAGATTCGCTTGTGAATAAGCAAGCAATTGATCAAAAGTATGATCCTGCGCAAGGCCATACCTGGGGTTACATGGGAAATGGTACAAATACATCAGGCGGAGCAGATGGCAATATGTTCAGCTCATTACGATATTTGCTCTCAAATTCAGGAGATGACATCACCTATACATTCGATACAATCGATAACGGTCATTACACCGTCTACTTAGGGATGTACGATCCTTGGTATCAATATACCAAAGGAACTCGCAAAGCCAATATCCTGATAAATGGGGATATCAAAACCAGCGGATATGCCTTCACGGATGCGTATGATGTTTTGTCCTACAAGAATATGAATGTCACGACAGGGAAACTCGATATTACAGTGAGGAGAGCCGTACCCTCTAGTCCAGATCCTCAAATAAGTTGGATTATGATTGTAGATGAGGATGCAGCGACAAGAGAGGGCGCACGGATCACAGGCCCCGCTTCCATAAGTCCCGAAAGTGAATTGGAATTGATCTACGGGATGGCCAATGTCGCTACAAGCGTGTATGCGCACGAAGTTATGGTGAATTATGACCCTGCGAAGCTGAAATATGTGGATGCTGCTCCCGCGATAGAAGGCTTCCAGATCGTTGCAAGTTCTGAGGCGACAGCGGGGAAAGTTCGCTTGATTCAAGCAAGAACAGACCCAGACCAGATGATCACAGGGTCGATGGATGTAGTTAAGCTGCATTTTCAAGTGAAGTCTGCGACAGAGAGTGTATCTACCTCGGTCTATGCCACGGATGCAATGATCGCAGATGCGGCGGGAAATGAGGCTTCATTGAAGTCATTATCAACATATAATGTCCATATCAATGTACCTGTCGTAGATAAATCTAGTCTTCGAGCAACCATTGCCCAGGCGGAAGGCTTGAAACAAGCTGCTAAAATCAGCGATAAGAGATGGGGGTATTACCCACAAGCTGCCATAGACGCCTTCGCGACGGCGATCCAATCTGCAATACGTGTGGAGAATTTATCTTCGGCATCGCAAGCGCAGGTGGATCAGGCAGTAGACAGTATGCAAGCAGCGATTCACGTCTTCAAAGCATCCATCAATACAAAAGCAAGCATTGGCGATTTAGCCTTGATTGCGGCACGTTATGGCGCAACATCTGCTGCTAGTGATTGGTCAGATCTCCAGATGTATGATTTCAATCAGGATGGGAAATTGGATATTGTAGACCTTTCGGCGATGGCACAGCAAATTATGGGGCAATAAAGAAATTAGAAAGAAAAACGACGATTATAGAAAAGGCTTTTGGCGGGCTTCCCTGATGGAATATCCGCCAAAAGTCTTTCTTTTGTTGCAGGAGACTCATCCTTAGGTACGTAAGTAGCGGCAAATATCGATCCAAAATGACGAAGAAGGTACACCTCTTGTCCAATCGGAGCGGAACGCATCGAATCTTGCGCTCGCCTGGGAAATAATTTAATTATTTCCTTAGCTTCATCATCCCCGCATGCTTCAGAGATACTTTGATATCGACTTGATCGAGCATGTCTAGGCTTAATGGGATACCCTGGCCTTGTTGATGACTTTTCCAATAGTTCACATGTTGGCGGTAAATCTCTTTGCGAATGGAAAATAAATCTACGTTTTTCTGAACACCGTCACGGAACGTGGTTTGAACTTCTTTGCGAATTTTTTGTTCAGCAAGCTTCTCCATTTGGTGTGGCAGCATATCTGTCAGCGTTTCATCAATAGAACCATCTATGTTCAAGCGCAGCGTGATCTTTGGGCGTTGCCCTTGTATCTTCACGATGATCTTACTAGCGGGCACGTTCAGAGACAGCATGGCCACAGGCTTCTGATGCGGTTCGATTTGAAGCGCGGTGTGTATAACATTCTGGAAGTTCCACCGCAGTCCCGTGATATCTTTTTTGCCCCACCATCCATGGAAATGGTTTTTTTCGATCGCAAAGATGCCATCCATTTCATATTGATCCGTCGGTTTGGTATCTTCAAACCATTGATGATGATTGATCGAAATGGAGGGAAGCAAGAGCGTGGATCCTGGTCGTAGCAAATGAATGAACATTTCCCTTAAAGAGATGGGATGAATATAAGATTGCTGAGTATAGACATCTTGCGGTTGATGGAGGATGGAATTTAACGGTGATAAATTGAACGCATTGGGTGCTGCGAACAGTTCTTTCATATTGCTCCGCGTGCCGAACACCCAAGGCGTAAATCGAATCTCGTGATATCGCAGCATCGTATCGATCATTTTCCGGAGATCTTGTTTCATAGATCGCTCATGGAAGACAATGGCGCCAATATGTTCCCAAATGATGGGCAGCTGTGAAGCGGTATAAATATCATTCACAGCCGCGTCTAGCGTAACTCCTTCACCCCGGCCTAGCCATACGGGAACATGTTCTTTAGATTTGGTCGTATCTTGTCTGGCGACATTCGTAAAATCCAGGGATTGTGAATAGACAATATATTTGTTATCTACATAATCGATACCGAGCGCCGCAACATAGTTAATATCTTGAATGTTTTTCTTGTCCCAGCATCCTGTCAAGGCAATAGTCAGAAACAAGAAAAGGCATATCATGAACAAGCTTTTTACCTGTTTCGCGTACATCATTGCTCATCTCCTTGCCGTGTCTCGTCCATAGGATGAATATAATGCGGACGTTTACTATTTTGAAAAGGTGGCAACGCCGCAATCGATTTGACCATATCGCGGAAGGACGGCGGTGAGATGGGGGATAGATAGGGAATGCCAAAGGATTCCAAAGTGGACAGGTACAGCAAAATTCCTAGCATGGAGATGAAGAATCCAAACATGCCAAAAAAATTAGCCATCAGAAGTACTCCAAATTTAAGAATACTTACGGTTCCGCTTAAGGATTGATTTACCAATGTGAATGTAGCAACCGCATTGACGGCCGCAACGACTAACATCGTTGGCGAACCCAGCCCAGCTCGGATGGCTGCATCTCCCACGATTAATCCCCCTACGACAGCGACGGTTTGTCCGACGGCTCTGGGCAAGCGAGCCCCTGCTTCACGGAAAATCTCGAACAGTCCCAACATCAGGATTAACTCCATGGCTGCAGTGAACGGAAGCCCTAATCGAGCATTCGTCACGGTGGCGAGCATCGGCAGTGGAAGTTGTTCTACGTTGAAAGAACATAATGCTAACCAGAATCCAGGAATGAAAATGGAAATGATCAGCCCTATCACACGCATCAATCGTTGAAATGTCACGAAGAAATACGGAAAATGGACATCTTCCGGTGACTTAAGCTCCAATAAAAGTTCGGATGGGCCAATCAATACCATCGGGACGGTGTCCACGATAATCGAGAATCTCCCGCGAACCAAAGCCTGTACGACATAATCCGGTCTCCCGATATAATCTAACAATGGGAATAAGGAGTATTTCGAATCCCCGATGGCTTCTCCTAGCTGAGAACTGCTCACGATCGAATCTAAATTAATTTGGGATAAGCGCTGTTTCACGGTTTCGATCATGTTTTTGTTCGCGACATCCTCCAAATACAATAAGGCAATATTGGTCTGCGAGCGTTTCCCCATGATGCTTTTTTCAATTTTAAGCGATTCTGTCTTAAGACGTTTGCGAACCAATGCGATGTTGGTCGTGAGGCTCTCCGTAAACCCGTCTTTCGGCCCTTTAATCGAAATTTCGGTACTGGATTCTTCCGGTACTCGATTTGGGGCATCCGAGATATCAAGCGTATAGAATAGATTCACTTGAGGCTGGCAAATAAGCAAATAGCCATTGAAAACCTTCATAATCGCCTCATGGATTCCTTTGGAGGCATCCATCAAGTCCACAGCCAGAAGCGGGTTGTGCTCCAGCTCTTCCATCGCAGGATTGACGTGCAGCATTTCATTGATTTTAGGAATAATGAACTGATTGATTTGTTTGTGATCTGTCACACCATCACACCATACAAGGCAGATTTCCATGACGGATACAGGCGTACCGTATTCAAGCGTATGGTATTGAATATCCGCGCATAGGGATAAGCGTTCTTTCAGATTGGCATAGGTTAACGGCAGACCGGAAGTCGGATTTAGCTTATCTAATGGATCTTCCTGACTAGTTGCTTGGTTGGTCATGCGATTTGATCCTCCTGTTAGCCTGGTGAATCCACGTCAACAGACACATGATGAAAGACAAAACAATGATACTTATCGTGATGGTTGGATAATAGAGGGTATACAGCCACTTCATGAACAACATGTCACTCATACTGAACTGTACGGCAAGAATCAGAGCGATGGAAACCGATACGCAAAAAATGAATTTCGGGCGTTTGCCTCGGATGGGTGTCAGATCATATACGAAAAATATCGCGAGAGAGATACGGATAAATGCGCCTGACAACCACTGATAAATGGATAGAAAATCTAAATGGTTAATGTACTTGCCAATCGTGACAAGCCGCCATTGTTCAAAGACCGGAAATCGAAGGTCGGTCGCAATTTCACGCCCAAAGTTCGCGATGGAGCCAAGATAAGGACCTATGGTCAAACCAGCAAGGCATATAGCCAAAATTGCTAAGCCTTTATAGCTCACTTTCGTGGAGAGATGATGTTGCAGTAACAGGAACATGAACAATTCAACCATACCAGCCCCAGGGTAGACGATACCTTTTAAGATCGGGTAGAATCCATTCTCGAATAGGGGTGTGATTAAGCTGTAATCCTTATATTGAAAGTTCAACCCCATCACAAAATAACCGAGAATAATCACGATAGGCAGTAAAGCACCTGCACATATAGCAATTGATCGAATCCCGGCAAGTGCTGATAAGGAACATAATAAAGTCAGGATGGAGGCTAGCATAAATACGGGTGTTCTGGTCAAATAAGATGTCATGGTCCAATTCGTCGTATCTTTTAAGGTAACGAAAGCGATGGAGAATAAATACAAGATGAGAATCCCGACAATGACCCAAGCGATGAAGGAACCCGATTGTTCTTTCAGCCATAAATAGATGGGTCTCGTTCCTTTTCTATTTAGGACATAAAGCAAGGTGGGTATCCACAGTAAAGCAATACAAAGGACCAACAGGATACTCATCCATCCATCATTTCCAGTACACTGGAGAAGCAGCGGGATAATGTTAACATGGTTAAGTAATCCGGTAGATAAAATAAGGATCATACAGGCTTGGAAAAAGGTTATGGATTTTGTGCCAGCTTTCATAGGAAACTCCTAACATTGCAAGATAATGTTAATTTGCACCAACAGGTGTGAAATCATTCCCATGGGAAGGCTGTGCAAGCCAATCATCTTGAAATTCCATTGCAAGCGATTACGAGCGGATGATATGATCGAGATGACGAGGTGGAGAAAATAGCCAAGGGGGAGTATGGTATGATGGAGTACTTGAACATTCACCATGTGAGTATCGCGGTACGTGATTTAACAAGAGCGAAACAATTTTACTCGGAGGTTCTACAGTTGCAAGAATTGACACGACCGCCGTTTCAATCCAAAGGTGCATGGTATGCGATCGGCGACCAACAACTTCATCTGATCGAATGTCCAGATGGCGAAGCGTTGCGCGAAGGTCCGATCAATTCGCAGGACAGCCATTTTGCGGTTTGGGTGAAGAGTTATCGAGATACAATTGCCTGGTTGGAACAGGCAGGTATTCCCTATGAAGCTCGTCCGGAGAGCGTTGCAGGATTTTCACAGATTTACATTTTGGACGTAGATCATCACATTATTGAGTTTGATGCGGCCTATCATTCATAATTTAAATGTTTCCGATGTCACAAAAATACATATAAAATGAAAATATCCTCGGGGGCTACACATTGATTTAGTTATAAAAATCCATATAGATTGTAGATAGGATGACAACAGGGGCGTGCATGAGCACGCTCTTTTTTTGATTGTTGCCATATCAATCCGAAATCTGATTCTGCTCTTTCGATCGTTCTTGTGCAGCAATATAGGCCTCCGGCATGAAGTCTGACTCTTTAATGTCAGTCGGAAGGTTGCCTGATTGTTCTTGAATCCAGTTACGCATAACCTGATTTATCTCAGCAGCCGCTTTCGTAGGTAGTTGATGTTTTACGTTCTGAATGAGGATCAACTTGAAATGGCGTAAACCTTGCTGGAGTATTTTGCGGTATCGTATAAAGCCTCGATCCTTATCACCGTACAGCAGCAACACAGGTGTGTTGATCTTGGAAAGCTGATTCGTACAGTTGTAGTTTAAGCTGAACTTGTAATATTCTTGAATATTTTGGGTGTTCCCACATTGCGAGTTATGCAACAGATTGCGAAATGTATGTGCGCTGTCTGCATTTCCCCAAGTAATACCAAGCATCAGTAAACGCATCAATGGTTGCCATCCAGACATCCCGATCGCGAGTCGAATTCGGTTCCTTAGGACGAAATCACTCGCCTCAGACATCGTACTTATCAGTATTCCGCCCCAAAAACGGTCCGAATGAGCAAGCATCGCTTCTAATGCAATGGAGCCGCCAGCGGAATAACCACATATAATTGCCTTTTCAATGTTCAGATGATCCAGCAACTGCTTCATATCTTCGGTTATCAGCGCATAGGAAAGCGGGATGTTGGAGGGCTGACTTCGACCATGCCCTCGGATATCGAAGGTAATGACCTGAAACTGATCTGACAGTTGCATTTGCTGATAGCTAAAATTAGCACTCGTGAGTAGCGGAGGATGAATAAACACGATCGGGATGCCCGTCCCATACGTTTCATAGTAGAGCATGGTTCCGTTGATAGATTCGAGTGGCAAGTGAAATCACTCCTTTTATGAGCATGAGTATCTCCCGATGAATAGGATGCGCTGTTTCGGAAATTCTAACCTGAAGAAGGAGGGGTTCTCATGAAAACTTTACGTGAGATTATGACCACAGACTATGTAACCGTGTCGTCTGAAGACGACATTTATCAAATCGCCGTCAAAATGGAGCAGAATAATATCGGCTTTATTCCGGTTGTAGACAACAAAAAATTAATGGGTGTCGTAACGGACCGTGACCTTGTGATTCGCGGTTATGCTGCAAAGAGACCTGGCTCTACGCCTGCCAAGGAAGTCATGACACAAAATATCGTTACCGTTTCCCCGGATACAACCGTCGAAGAAGCTGCAAATATGATGTCGAAGGAAATGATTCGTCGTCTGGCTGTCGTCGATCAGGGTGAGCTAGCCGGCGTCGTGGCGATCGGAGACCTAGCCGTTACAGATCAATTCGACAGCATCGCCAGTGATGCGCTAAGTGAAATTTCCCAGCATACCGATGTTGTACATCATTAATGAATATGAATTAATGTATCGAATGAAAATTAGGCATGCGTGAGTATGCTCAAAGTGTCGATAAAGTCCAGAGGACTTTTCGGCACTTTATTTTTTTGGTGGATCTCGTCTCGTAGAATTAAAATGTAACTCCTAATTACGAACTTTCGCTAAATAAACCGTGCGCACACGTCTGTTGATTTTGAGCAAAAGAAAACCGCCATCATTAGGCGGTTAGTTTGTTTAATAAGGCGTTCATTTTAATGATGCCACCATGACTCCACGATCTGATGTGCAACTTGCGGGTAATAACCTTTTCCAACTAGATAGGAGATAGCTGCAGCCTCTCTTAAAGCATGTTCGGTTGATATCGTTTGAGCTTCTCTCAAACCGTTTTGAACCCATGGTTCAACCATAGTTAATGTTTCCTGCATTATGCCCAGTCCATTTTTTGTTGAGCCCAAAATATCACATTATCGACATTAGGCCTAAAAGTACTATATCGTTATTATTAGATACCGAAACCGAAGCCAGAGCAAGCGCAAGCGACAATAACTAACAAGATGAACAATACAAGGATTGTACTTGTGCTTGTAAATAAACCTCCACGTAAATCGCCCATTTCAACACCTCCCTATTTTTGAGTACCAGTTATGTTATGAAGGTTGATCTCACTTTGTTTGGACGATTGTTACTGGATTATTTCACTATATTGAGATCAGATAACGTTGCCTTCTCAAATCGATTTTTTATTATGCATGGCTACTAAAGTAGTAATCGAATGATGAAATGTCACAAGAATTGATAGAAATTAGTTTAAAAGCCCCGGACCACTCCGAGGCTCTTTTCATTTCGATTTTCACATGATAGACATTAAGCCTTAAAGGCATGATCTGCATTATTAGATACCAAAACCACAGCAAGCGCAAGCGACGATTACTAACAAGATAAACAATACAAGGATTGTACCTGTGCTAGTAAATAAACCTCCACGAAAATCGCCCATTTGAGCACCTCCTTAATTTTTAGTACCCGATATGTTATGAAGGTTGCTCTCATTGTTTGGATGATTGTTACTAGTTATTTTCACTATATTGGAATGACTTACTGAAGTAAAAATCCTCGGAACGATGTAAACTGTAGTATGGGGCAGCCTTCTTTTTCAGAAATATCGCGAGCCGGTACGCCTACAGTTAATAAGATTTTTAATAGGCTGGTAACCATTGGCGCGATACGCTGCAATCCGCTAATTTCCACATGTTCTACTGTCAAGTGGTGCCCACTCAAGATTTGTTTGTATTGCATAGTTTATTGTACCTGGCCTTTTACCATGGCGAAGTTATTATAGCTAAACCACAAGTACGGTTGACGAACCTTGCTGCCTCAGATAAATCCAAACAATAAATAGAACGATTACAACTGCAAATAGTAGCAGTATGGCAGCGATAAAGGCTAGTTTATTTAACTCTCTGCTGGAGACTGGCGTTTTGAAATTTCTTTTTTTGTTATACAACGGTCGTTCCTCCTTTTAAAGAAAATGCTCGTGTTCATACTTGTATGATATGAAAAAGGAGATAATCTGATCAAAAATTAGGTTGTACCCTATTTCTTTTGAATTTGATAATTATCTAAAACCGTTTTTGAATCGTTTTAGAAAGAAGGATTTGCTGCATGAAAAAGCGAATGAAACTTCCGAAAAAAAACAAATTAACAATCGTTCAAGTGATTTCGAATTATCCAAGTGCACAGCCTGTGCCTTCCATTAAGGGTGGGACGGAGAAAATTGTGTTTGAACTGACGGAAGAATTGGTTAGACGAGGGCATAACGTGTATTTATTTGCGGCTTTGGGGAGTAGGAGCAAGGCCAATCTGATTACCTATCCTAAGGGGTTACGGCATAAAAGTATCGCTAGGTTTGTCACGCGTAAGACACCTATGGGAGCTGACATAATCCACGACCATACATTCCATTCTGCTATAGGCCAAACCATTCAGAGCATTCCAACGCTATGCACCTTTCATATCCCGGTCAAACGGCGCGTCAAATACCCGGTATACGTCAGTAAAAGTGCCCGCCAGCTTACGGGGAACAACAAAGGATTTTACGTATATAACGGGATTAATACGAGTGAATATGAATTCAGCACCGAGAAACATGGATATTTGTTGTTTATGGGTAGAATTATTCGCAATAAAGGTGTTTTGCATGCCATCGAAGTCGCTGAAAAGACCGGGAAAAAGTTGATTATCGCTGGACCCGTAAAAGCCCCGCATTTTTTTCGAAGAGAAGTGAAGCCGCGTATCCAGAAAAATGCGAATATTCAATATGTTGGACCCGTAGGTGGAAAACTGAAGCAGCAGCTGTTGAAGCATGCGGAATGTGTACTATTCCCGACATTATGGGATGAACCGTTCGGATTGGTTATGATAGAAAGTATGGCTTGCGGTACGCCTGTGTTGGCGCTCGGGAATGGTGCAGTGCCGGAAGTATTGTCCGGATTTCCTAATTTAATATGCAACACCGTGCATGATATGGTCGCAAAGGTTCGGAAGAAGAAGTATCCCACACCACATAAATTGAGAAAGTACGTCACGAAACGCTTTACCAACAAGAAGATGACGGACAGCTATATGGAAATTTATCAAGACATCATTCAAAGAGAAGCGGGTAATAGCAAACGGGGTTGATTACGATGTTTGTTAAACAGCTTATTAAAAATAAAGCTAAAAGAACAAATGCGGTTGCCTCTTAAGGGAGGGGGGACTGCATTTGTTTTTTTATACTAATTTTAGATCAAATCCTTTATCCAAGCGGTGACGATCAGCTTGTCCGAACTATATAGAAATATCTCATTAAAGTAGAGAAAGCCGATGCTTCGGATACGAATAACAACCAACAGGAACAAGATGCGGAAACTGCTGATGAATAATAGATGAATGTGGACAGGATAATACCCCAAAACGGGTGGTTTCCTGTCCTTTTTTAATAGCCATATGTGAATTATACGATTCCCTTATTACCAAATGTCGATTGATTCGAATCGTTCACATCAGAATCCCAGGTATTAGTAGCGCTGACAGCATTATTGTTCGTCATGAAATCTCCTGTATTAAACGACCCTGAACCGCCATAGGATTTGTTGGTGCTTTCTGGTGATACTTGTAATGTATCGCCAATAAGCACAACTCCAGATGATCCTACGCTTGAGATTTTAATATTTCCAACTATGGAAGGCATACGTAATACCACCTCTATTGGCAACCAAGATAATGCATCATATGTTGTCATTTGCCTAAGTGACACTTTTTAAATATGCAAGCTGAATATCTAAAATTATTTCTTCTGTATTCGCTGTTGTATCTGTTTGAATCTCGATTCACTCTCAATTAAGCAGTTTGAACCAATTTGAATAATCGAAGAAGTATCTACTCCCTTTATTTCTATATCCCTTACTTTTATGAATTTTGATTCGTTAACGATATTCATCTGTAAAGGAGTCAGTGCTATCGGTTCTGGAATTTCTTTAGAGAAAATCGGATAATCGTTAAAATCCCCTTCGGTTCCAAGATAGGTAGAACTCTCTTTTTGGAAAACGAGAGCTTTTGAATCAGGTGTCAGCCTTTGTGCATCTCCTACAATTAGAATGGCACTCGCCGAAATGCTGTCAACATGTAGCAGCTGAACGCATGAGATTCTTGCCATTTTATGATCTTGCTGGTACTGGAGCCGCTGGAGTGACGATTACCGATTCTGGGGGAGTATCCGAAATAGAAGAACATTTAATCACTTCAGTATCACCGACCATCAATACAGAAGAAGTGGACACACTTGTCACACGGATTGAAGTTACTTTGATTTCTTTATTAATGACTGTCATTTGTATCATAATGCTTAAGCTCCCTTCGGATCAGATTGAATCGTCCTGATATGCTGTTCAATCGCCATTTGAATGTCTCTTTTCACATGATCCAATATATGTTGTCTAGCCATTGACGCATCCTTAGCTGTCTCTTCATCCATTTGGTTGATATAATAATGAATTCTGTCATGTATTTGTTTTTTTAAATCACTTACCATGAGTTGTCGATACTCTTGATCTACATGTACTTGGTGTGTTTTCGTAAAGGAATCAATTGTATCCGGGACTTGATTTTGTAGATATTGGTCCATCATTTTAGATGTGGAATCATAAAGGTCGGATTGTTTATCCTTAGAATTGTGCACCCAACTACAACCATCTTTTGCCATATCCTCAATAGATTTCGCTCCATCCGGTGTAACCCCGATGACAAGTGTTCCGTTTAAATTTTCCATTTTTAGCATATCAAATCGATACTCGATTTTATCTATTGAAATTTGCTTTTGATTTCTGATCCCTGTCAACTCTTTTTTTAATTCTTCGAGGTTTGTTTCTAATTTATTTATCCGGTCTGTCTGCCAGTTGATATAAGTATGAAGTTGATGAAAATAATGGCTCCACTCATTTGAAGCTTGATTCATGGCGGGTTCCTCCTGAAAAATATTTGTTATTAACCTGGAGGTGGCAAAGGGACTAGAGGTTCTTCAGATTCACTCTCCGCGGCCTGAGGAGAACCACCTGTGTTGTACGAATTTGATAGTGGATTTATAACGCCAGTACTGCCAATCTGCAATATGGAAGAATTTGATATCGTGCCCACATGCAAGTTTTGAATTGTAATACTCTGGTGGACAATGAGATTCATACGATACCACCTACATTCCACGGTTTATTCCAGATTACACAACGTATGCAGGCAAATGCCTATTTGTTACGGCAACAATAGGTGAACACCTAAAGACTAAACTTACATACAATATAGAAAATATTAATTGGAGAGGTGACAAAGTTGAGTAAAACACCGAAAGATATGTTTGATTGGAAAAGTTTTGAAGAGTTTTTTGGTGGAAAATTACCTTTCATGGAAATGGAAAATGGAACTCCTTCGGAAAGTTGGGTCGAAAACTATGTACAAGGTGTATTGAAAAATATCCCAACAGCAACGAATAAAAACAACTTGATAAAACACGATATCTTTCAAACTCATAATTTTGTATTTATCAAAATCGCGATTCCTAAACATATCAGAATTAGGGATTTGCAGGTATCCGTAAGTCAGAACCAGATCAGGATTGAGGGACTTCCAGAAAATCAGCATCATATCATTAAACTCCCAGAAATCGTAAAGTCTCAAGAAAGCAAAGCTAAATTCAAAAACGGTATCCTGCAAATCAAAGTAAGAAAAAATAACGATGACCTGAAATTTCATGATGTGTATATAAGTTATGAATAAAGGTATTTGTTCATATAAAAGTCGATCATATGGATCGGCTTTTTCGGTTTGCGTAAAAGGTGCAGACGGAAGAGTCTCCTCATTATATTTTAAATAATACGGACAAATAGTTCTCCATATATATAGGAATAAGATACGGAGATATGGATTAAAAAGCAGCTTGAAATAAAAGGTGGTGACCATGATACGCCAGGCGGTTGGAAAAAGCGTTCCGAGAAAGGAAACATGGGAAAAAGTTACAGGGACCGCTAAATATGTGGATGATATCTCAAGCCCGGGGCTTCTTCATGCCAAAATAGCTGTAAGTCCTCATGCTCATGCCAAAATAAAATCGATTGATTTGTCAGAGGCCTGGAAAATACCGGGCGTACGAGCCGTCATTACCGGAGAATACTTCCCGGTTTTGACGGGTTCACCATTAGCAGACCGACCTCCAATTGCAATGGATACAGTGAGGTATTATGGCGAACCTGTCGCCCTCGTTGTAGCGGATCAGGAATATATAGCAGAGATGGCATCTCTCCGGATCAACGTAGAATATGAGCTTTTACCGGTCGTCCATTCTCCACTTGAAGCCTATCAGCAAGATGCTCCAATCATTCATCAACATCTTGCTGCGTACAAGCGGCACGAAGAGGTGTATCCGGAGCCGGGAACAAACATCGCTAACCGAACCAAAATACGCAAAGGGAATATGGACGAAGGATGGAAGAATAGCGATCATACCATTGAAATCCGTGTAACTTTACCGCAATCGGATCACGCCGCAATGGAATTAAGATGCAGTAAAGCGGAGATTTTACCAGACGGCAAAGTGATCATATACTCCACTTCACAGTCACCCTATGTCATCCGACGGGCCATCAGCCAATCTTTTCAAATTCCGCTTCATAAAGTCATAGTCCATACTCCTTTGGTTGGAGGGAGCTTTGGTGGGAAATCTGCCATCCAGATGGAATATCTTGTTTTTTTGGCATCCCGTGCCGTTGGTGGAAGGGCTGTAAAACTGGCTAATTCTAGGGAGTTGGATATGATCTCTTCACCGGTTCATATTGGGTTAGATGCCCGCATCAAGCTTGGCTGTACCCATGAAGGGAACATTGTAGCTGCAGAAATTCTACATCTGTTTGATGGCGGTGCTTACTCGGATCGGGGAGTGGTTATGAGCCGGGCGGCAGCCGTCGATTGCACGGGCCCTTATCGTATCGATAACGTTCATTGCGATTCATTATGCATGTATACGAATCACCCCTATTCCACTTCATTTCGAGGCTTCGGGCACCCAGAGTTGACGTTGGCTATCGAAAGAGCAATGGATTTATTGGCGGATCAAGTCCATCTAGACCCTTTGGAGATTCGTTCTCGTAATGCGATTGGACCGGGGGATACGACACCGACACAAACCATCCTGGATCGTAGTAATGTGGGCGATTTACCGAAGTGCATTGCAAAATTGAAAACATTAATTCATTGGGATGACCAACCCATCAAACAAATCGATGGCCACCTCATCAAGGCAAAAGGGATATGCTGTTTCTGGAAAAATTCGAATACGCCTACAGACGCCGGAGCGGGAGCCATTGTGATATTTAATCCCGACGGAAGCGTCAATTTACTTTGCGGTGCAGTGGAAATTGGCCAAGGCACGCGGACGGCGCTTACTCAATTGTTGGCCGAACGGTTACGAATGGATGACCGGATGATTCAGATTTCTACGGGCGTGAATACCGAAACCGATCCCCAGCATTGGAAAACAGTGGCGAGCCGCAGCATGTTTTTAGTGGGCAATGCGGTTCTGAAGGCGGCTGATGATGCCATCGAACAGCTGAAAAATACAGCTTCAATTGTGCTCGGCTTCTCGCCAGCCGAGTTGAATGTCGGAGGAGGAAGGGTTTACTTCAAAAATCGTCCCGATATCGGAATAGAAGTTGAAAAACTCGTGAGTGGATACAAGTTCCCGAATGGAAATACAATCGGAGGCCAGGTGATCGGACGCGGTAGCTATGCGATGCCTAATTTAACACTGCTGGATCCTGAAACCGGTAAAGGGAATCCCGGTCCGGAGTGGACCGTAGGCGCACAGGCGGTAGAAGTGGAATTGAATACAAGGGAGTACACGTATAAAATCGTCAAAGCAGCGACGGTCATGGATGCTGGCAAGGTGATTAATCCAGAATTCGCCCGGAGCCAGGTCACAGGAGGCATGAGCATGGGGTTGAGTTTTGCTAGCCGTGAGGCTTTCCTGTTCGATCAAAGCGGCAGCATATTAAATACGCAACTTCGAACGTATAAGCTGATTCGGTATGGGGAACAACCGGAGTACTTGGTTGATTTCATCGAGACGCCATATTTGGAAGGGCCTTACGGATTACGCGGGATCGGTGAGCATGGCGTGATTGGCATGCCTGCAGCGCTCGCGAACAGCTTGTCGACTGCCGTTGGCGTGGCTATTAATCAGCTCCCTATAACGCCGGAATTGATCTGGAGGGCGGTTCATGATTCCGTTTGATTTTGAGTATTATAAACCTTCGTCCATTCTGGAGGCTGTGGAATTATTCCGGCATCTGCTTGCGCAAGGGAAGAACCCGGTGTATTTCTCCGGTGGAACGGAAATCATCACATGGGCCCGAATGAACGCCATTCATCCGGGAGCAGTAATTGATTTGAAATCGATTCCAGAGTGCAACGTCATGACTTTCCAGGAGAATAACCTCGTGATTGGATCTTGCGTCACGTTATCGGTTTTATCCGCGGTGAACCCCTTCCCGCTGCTCAGCGAAACGGTGATAGATGCCGCCGACCAAACGGCTCGCAATAAAATTACGATAGGGGGGAACATTTGCGGCAAAATATATTATAGGGAGGCCGTACTCCCGCTGCTGCTCACGAACAGTCGCATAGTCATAGCCGGACGAAGAGGCATGAAAGAGGTTTCGATTCATAAAGTTTTCTTCCAACAGATGAGATTGGAGAGCGGAGAATTTCTTGTGCAAATCATTACAGACCGTGGATATTTATCATTGCCGTTTGTTCATTTTAAAAAGCGGCAGATCGGTAATGTTGGCTATCCTCTCGTAACGTTGGCTGCACTGAAGAAAGATCATCAGATACGCACAGCGTATAGCGGCGTCTGCGCATTTCCTTTTCGCTCTATTGAAATCGAACAAGTGTTGAACGATCCCGCGTTATCCCGAGAGGAAAAAATAGAACAAGCAATCGTTAAGCTTCCGGCTCCAGTTCTGACGAATGCGGAAGGATCTGCCGATTATCGGAAATTCGTGCTTAAACAAACGATGTCTGAAGCCTTAAGCATGTTGGAAGGAGGGTAAAGAATGCCATCATACGTTCCTTCTTCGTATCCGATAGGTTTGCAAGTTAACGGCGAATGGAGAACGATCCGTGTCCGGGCTGCGGATACCCTATTATATGTTCTGCGAGAAAGTCTCGGACTAACAGGAAGCAAATCCGGCTGCGACAATGGCGATTGCGGAACTTGTACGATCTTAGTCAACGGACTGCCGATCAAATCGTGTATCATGCTCGCCGTGGAAGCTGATGGGCAGCATGTCACAACGATCGAAGGTTTGATCCATTCCCCGGTGCTGCAAGCCTTTGTTCAAAAACAGGCGTTCCAATGCGGTTACTGCACGCCCGGCTTTATTGTGAACTGTCATGGTTTGTTGAGTATTCATCCGGATGCAAATGAAGAAACGATCCGAATTTGGTTAGAATCCAATATTTGCAGGTGCATGTCCTATGAAGAAATTCATGAAGCAGTGAAGACCGTCTTTACGCCAAAAAACGCTGCGAAACCGACAGCCAACGGGAGTTGAAGGAGGAGGCCCGACTTGGAAGAAATTCATCGTATTCTGGAAGCTCTTCAATGTAACGACCAACGAAGCGTGCTTGCAACGATTATCCATGTGGAAGGGAGCGCCTACCTTAAAGAAGGTGCTTCCATGCTGTTTCTTGAGGACGGTTCACAAATCGGGCTACTAAGTGCAGGCTGCTTAGAGGCGGATCTTGCGGAACGTGTACCAGAAATATTGGAAACAGGCAAAGCCTGCGGTTTTGTATTCGATATGCAATCGTTGGACCCGATATCCTGGGGAGATGAATCAGGGTGCGGCGGTGTTATTCATGTGACCATGGAGCCCGTAGATGACGTATTTTTGAATCATTTATGTGCTTTAAAGGATTATCTGGATCATCAAATGAAGGTCATGATCATCAAAAAAATCAGCGCGGATCGATCGGTTTCCGATTATGCTTTCGTGGCTGAGAATCGACAGCTATTCGGAGCGTGGAGGGGAGGAATATCACAAGCTCTATTGGATTGGACAACGTCTAAGGAATCGCGAAGGAGCGGAATAAAGGTTATCTCCTCCATGCAAGAGCATGTCTTCGTCCATACCTATGATCCTAAACCGCGTTTGGTGATTTTTGGTGCGGGACAGGATGCGAGACCGCTTGCTGCATTTGCGGCAGCTACCGGTTTTTCCGTTATCGTCTCCGATTGGAGACCTGTTTTATGTGATCGATATTATTTTCCCGATGCGGATACTCTTCTGTTAGGGTTTCCTGAGGAGTCGGTAAACATGATAGATTTTACTTCTTCCGATTACGCAGTTGTGATGACCCATCATTTTAGGCGAGATCAGCAGCTGATTCGCTTTCTATCTGAGCGGCAGCTTTGCTATCTTGGCGTTTTGGGTTCGAAACATAGAACGGCACGCTTACTTAACGGCAATCCGATGCCGGTGAATTTGCACGCTCCTGTAGGAATCGCGATTGGGGCGGAAGGGCCAGTGGAAATCGCAGTGAGCATTCTCGCAGATTTAATACATACCTATCGAATAAATAAGAAGCGAGAAGCTGTTACCCATGAGGCAGAATAGCATCCATGGCATCTATTTAGCGGCTGGCCAAAGCACCCGAATGGGTTCGGATAAACTCCAATTGCCGCTAACGGGTTATTGGAAATCTTGAATGACTTGTTCGGCGTTCATATATAAAGCAAGCGGGTACTGATAGTTCTCCAAATGAGAAGGTGTTTTCATTTGCAGGGCGATAGCATCCGGTACAAAGGTGCTGTTGTCCGGATCATCTAATGTTTTTTTCCATCCCTTAATAAGCACTGCTAACGTGTTCAAATGATCAGCCCAAATCCGTTGTTCCTCTTTCGTAAAAGAGCTGCTGTCGGACCATTCCATTAAAACTCGTATCATGTCTGAAAGATTCGCATAGCCTAACCGAAGTTGATCCATTTGTCGGGTCACCTGATTTAAAGCTTTGCGTTTTTTTTGAGCAAGCAGGTTGTATTGCAAACTTTGGTTCGCTTTTTCTAATTCGGTTGTCGCTTGATGAAGTTCTTGGAACAAGGTTTGCAATTCTGCTTGCAACGTCTGAGCTACACTCGACGAACAACCGTGTTCTACCCATTGTGCAGTGTTATAAAAATGATTGGTCAAATGATCCGCGAAATGGATCATCTTTTTTTTGGCCTTATTCATGGAATCGGGGGGGAGTATCAGCATATGGATCAGAACCGCAACAGCAGCACCGATCATGGTATCGCGAATACGATCAATTGGATAGCTGGGCATCTTGCTCTGAAAGTACATAACCAATAAAATGCTGATAGCAATTTGGATCATAACGGCATGATCCCATTTCAAAAGCATAACGATAGCGGATCCAAGTAACAGCATAAGACCGATACTCCACCCGTTTAAGCCGATATAGGGTGCGATGGATGCAGTCAGCAAGACGCCGGCAATCGTACCTAGAATGCGCTGCCATGCAAATTGGATAGATTTGCTGACTGTGGCCTGGATGGACAATATGACTGTAAGCGGAGCCAAGTAAGGGTGGTTGGATCCTGCCCATTTGGCGATCTCCCACGATAGAGCTGAAGCTAATGGAATTTTCCACACTGCCCCATTATTATTGATGAAAATCATGATTTTACTTTTCAACTTATATAACCCCACTTTATGATCGTTCTAATTATTGTTGCCGCGGATAGAATCCGTTAATCAGTCCGTGACGAACTTAAGATCGTCAAATTTTTAGTTGGTATTACCTTTACAACAAAATTTTCCCAAAAATCGAAACCATACTTTATTTTTCAAAAGTATTAGATTATAATTATTATTGTAAAGTTGTTTATAGGCAAAAAAATTGAATGAAGTAAAAACGAGAACAATTCTCATTTCACATGCTGCTCCTTACCAGGAGCAGCATGTGCTGTTTTAAGGGTATTAATAATGGAATTCATTCTCAATGAGGAGGCGTATTTATTATGAGTTCATCAATTCATATGCCAGATGGCTGCGTCAAACAACAGGATATTCAACGTTCCAAAACAACAGACAAAGACAGAAAAGAATGGTTTGCCCGTTATGGGGAAGGTTTGGCAGCTATAGCAAGTGGAGTATTCATTGCCGTTGCATGGGGGATTGGAGGGGGTTCTCATCTTTGGTCGGTTTTCTTCTATTTGATCGCCTTTGCTGTGGGGGGATATGTGAAGGCCAAAGAAGGCTTGCACACGCTTATTGCAGATCGTGACCTGGATGTCAATTTGCTGATGCTCATCGCGGCGATTGGTGCAGCCAGTATAGGGTATTGGACAGAAGGTGCGGTACTTATTTTTATCTTTTCGCTCAGCGGAGCATTGGAAACCTATACCATGGATCGGAGCAGCCGCGATATATCCTCATTGATGGATTTGAAGCCTGAGACTGGTGTGCGATTCAATGATGGAGTAGAGACGACCGTTGCTATCGAAGATTTGATGGTTGGGGATATCGTGTTGGTCAAACCCGGAGAACGAATTCCGTCTGATGGTGTCGTGCTTGAAGGTTCTTCAGCCGTCAATCAATCTTCCATTACGGGCGAATCGGTTCCGGTGGACAAAAATGCAGGGGATGACGTGTTTGCTGGAACGTTGAACGGCCAAGGGGCTTTGTTCATTGAAGTAAGTCAATTAAGTGAATCCACATTGTTCGCGAAAATCATCCGTCTGGTTCAAGTAGCTCAAAGCGAGAAGCCTGCTTCTCAACTGTTTATGGAGAGGTTCGAACGCATCTATGCGAGGTCCATCATTTTGATTTCCTTGCTACTCATCGTTATTCCACCTTTTGTATTCCAAGCGTCATGGGATCAAACCTTTTACAAAGCGATGGTATTTTTAGTCGTCGCATCTCCCTGTGCACTCGTCGCTTCCATTATGCCAGCCATGCTATCAGCTATATCCACCTGCGCGAGAAAGGGACTCCTTTTTAAGGGAGGTGCACATCTTGAAAATCTTGCATCGATCAAGGCAATTGCATTTGACAAGACTGGAACGCTGACATCTGGCAAACCTGTTGTCACGAATATCCTTTCATTCCAAGGATTTGACGAAACCGAAATGCTGAGAATTGCAGCATCGATGGAGTGTTTGTCTGAGCACCCGTTAGCCAAAGCAATCGTGCTTGAAGCTCAGCTGCAGGGGCTGACACTTGATCGCCCATCTGATTTTCGTACACTTACGGGTTGGGGAATTCAAGCGCAATGGGAGGGAGACTTGTGGAAAATAGGCAAACCAGCATTACTGGATGATCGGTTTCGGACTGAAGAATTATCGGCAGTGATTGACAGATTGGAACATGAGGGGAAGACCGTAACGGTGATGCACAATTCACAGGGAGCTGTCGGTGTGATCGCTTTACGTGACAAAATCCGCTCCGAGGCAAAACATGCGGTCGCCATGCTTAAAGGGTTAGGTGTTCAAGTAGCCATGTTAACAGGAGATCAGACTCAAACAGCACATGCAATTGCGAAAGAACTGGAGATTGAATTGGTTTATGCCGATTTATTGCCAGAAGATAAGGTGAGTCGGATCAAGGAACTGAAGCAAGCTTACGGTAGTATTGCTATGGTAGGTGATGGCGTTAATGACGCTCCAGCTTTGGCAACGGCTACCGTGGGGATTGCGATGGGGGCAGGAAGCGACGCAGCGCTTGAAACAGCCGATCTCGTGTTAATGAATGATGATACAAGAAAGATTGCTGCAGCAATTGAACTTGGAAAACGAACAAAAACGGTCATCAAACAAAATATTCTTTTTGCGATGACGGTTATCATCCTGTTAATTGCAGCAAATTTTATTCAAGGTATTGCGCTTCCCTTAGGTGTGGTTGGGCATGAAGGAAGTACAATCCTAGTCATTCTTAACGCATTAAGACTATTGCATGAACGAGGCATTAACCGTCCTAGACGAGTAGGCGAATCATCATGTACTGACCAAGGATAAACGCATTAACCGGTTGTCTTTTGAGGTGCAAATTATCTACGATCAGTCAGGTTCGACCATTTCATAAACTCAATTAGACTTATTTTCATTATAAAATCATACCCTTTACCTGGTCCTTTCGGTTTAATAACGACTGCTCCCATATAAGGAATATCACCTAACGCTTCTCCAGTAGGAAAGCTGTGTCCAACAATGATAAAGTTGGTTCCTCGAGGAGGTTGCTTTTCAATGAGTTTTGAAAAAATTGAAAGGATATTTTGTTTTTGTTCATTGGTAATTTGAGTTTGGCTTAGCTTTGCGATATTTTGCAAAGATGGTTCTATTACTACGTTTTGCCTTCCAAATGCAATTTCGGCTGTTTCACGAGCACGACAATAGGGACTCGAAATAACTGGAAAATAAACTGGAATATTCATTTTGATAAAAATTTCCCCTAACAAGCTAGCCTGCTTTTTTCCATTCAAGCTTAGATTCCTTTGTGTATTACAATTATTTAGGTCTACAAAAGGTTGGTCTTCTCCGATTGTTGCCTCGCCATGACGAAAATACAGGATATATCCGCCTTTTTGAATATCATTAAAAATGGAGGAATCAACTGGATCAGGTGCTCTGACAGCACCCGCATAACCTGCTGAAATCCAAAGCCATAAGACGATGCTAACAATCAATATCATTATTTTTTTAGAAAGCATATGTACCATCCTTCCAAACCGATATGTTCATTATATTGCTTGAAATATTTATTAATATTCCAAATGATGAGCTTTAACTTGATCGTGGTAACGTGACATTTTCAACGAATTTACTAGAAACGACACCAAAATGCCCGAGGAACTCCGATGATTCTGATACCGAATTATGGAAATTCTGCAACTATTCTTATTTCCGAACGTCTATTGTTCGTTGAGCTATCATTCGGACTGGAGGACATATCCATGCAAGACGGAGATCAAATATATATCCCGCTGAATGGCGCCAACGAGGAGGACCGGGATTCCATCAATACGGTTTGCGATATTTTGAAGCAATTCGCTGCCAAGGGCGTTGAAGAGACATTGCCCACCGTATCCCTCGTGACGTTCTTCCATGGGATGGAAATCAGTTTTGTGGAAGGCGAGTATATCTCTATCTATAGAGCTGTCGGGGCCAAATTGGCTCTCGGTTCAGGGGAAGGAGGCAATACGGTCGTTTTGAACGATCTCCAAGCCGTCCAGGATTTTGAGCGTCTTAAAGTACTTCCTACCAAGTTGACCATCCGTCCCAACCCGGCACACTTTGGAGAAACGCTGCATTTCATAGGGAACAACGGGGATCCCGGGGAATCGACACCATTCATCGTATCTTGGGCGCCGATCGTCGACCACTATTCCAGTTCGGACACTGATCCATCGTAGATCATCTATACCGGAACGACAAAGTATGGCCGCTATGATGTCCAATTCGCGATGCCGGTTTACGGCAAAGCATCAGACGGTACCCTGAAGCCGATTCTACCGGGAAGAGGGATAATTAACATTTCGGGCAGCACCAGGGGAGGGGCAGGCAGCTCCTTCATCGAACTTCTGCCGGCGAACAAAATGAGATAGGGGGAATATTTTAAATTCGATATCGTACATTTGAGACACATGGTTTTATTTAGATTTGTTATACCGAGCTTGTGTCGACGAATATGGCGGAAAGGAATGTAAGTTATTGATGAAAAGTACAGTAGTAGGAACGATCGTTGTATTATTTACCGTTTCCTTGCTGGTTGGTTGTAATGATGCAAAAAAAACGGAAGCTGCAGAGTTGAAATTAGAGGGGAACTGGAAGCTTGTTGCCGGTTCCCAATCGCCAGCTTGCTTTTCCGAGATGAAATTTTTGAACAATCCATATTCCAAAAGGAGCCCTATATCTGCTCATGAAACAACGGACAACTTTACCCAAATATGGTTCGGTGATTACGAGAAAGAAGGAAACGATATTCGGGTTATATTGCACGAGCCCAAAGCAGAGCCTTTCATTATGGCCGCCGACCGCAACGGAAACGAATTAAAGCTTCAATACGAATGGAAATCAGCAGATTTAGTCTGCTCGTACCAGCCTGATTAAAAGGTATAAGAAGATTTTTAATTGGAGGTAAGTTGATGATACGAAGATCTATCTTTATATTTGTAACATTAATCGTAATCCTTGCTGGTTGTAGTAATGAACCGGAAAAGAATTCCTCAAAAATTCAGAACCCAACAGATTCAAATCAAAGTAATGAACCAGAAAAGAATAGTAATGAACCAGAAAAGAATAGTAATGAACCAGAAAAGAATACTTCAAAAATCCAGACCCCATCCGATTCAAATCAACGTAAACCTCAAACCCCCTTAACAGATGAACAAATATTAATGAAACCTCCAGGACGATTTGCGGGTTCTAACTTCGATGAACAGAAAGTTCAGGCGGTTCTGGATGAATTATCAACCGATTTGACAGCTGATCAATATGAGGAAGAACTACTCCTCCTATTGGCTGAAGACTATCGCCCTTACGTGTCCACTTTCCTTAATTTTGAATCCGAAGTTACAGTGAATAATCCACGACCTAATGAAAAGGTTACATTACCCTCAAGTAGGAAGCTACATATTTCAATCTTACTTGATGCCAGCGGCAGCATGAAAGCAACGATTAATGGAAAATCAAAAATGGATTCTGCAAAAGAAGCTATTCAGAGCTTCACGGATAAATTACCCAAAAATGCAGAAGTATCTTTACGGGTTTATGGACATAAAGGAACAGGAAGTCAGAAAGATAAACAAGTATCCTGTAACAGTACAGAAGAAATCTTTCATGGTCAAGGTGAGCAGACAAATCAAATAAAAACGGTACTTCAAGATATAAAACCAGCCGGATGGACACCAATTGCAAATGCTCTAAAATCTGTAAAACAAGATATTAATCCTGAGACAACCGATTCGATTGTATATGTGGTAAGTGACGGAATTGAAACATGTGGAGGTAATCCAGCACAGATTGCAAAAGAACTCCATCAATCAAAAGTTAAGACAATTGTGAATATTATTGGTTTTGATGTGGATAAAGAAGGACAAAAACTGCTTCGACAGGTTGCTGCATCTGGTGGTGGAGAATTTACTTTCGTTGATAATGACGAAGCACTGAAAAATTATCTGAATAAAACGTATGATAAATTACGAGGCGAGTGGACGATATGGAAAGAAAAAGGAGAAGGGCAGGCAAATATACAAAAAGAACAGAAACAGGGAACAATCAATAGCACTCAAGAAACAATGCAAGGTCTCGCGAACAAAGAAAATTCTAATCTGCTAGCAGCCCTTAAGTATCTAAAAACTAAAAAAGAGGATGATTTCCCCCATAGCGAGCTGTTAAAAAAGATTACTGAACGTAAGAATTTCGCATGGAATTATGCTCGCGATACAGGGAAGCGTTTGTACGCCGAAGTTTCTAAAAGTGGAAATCAGGTTTATGACGATATAAAGGATGAAGGAAATAAGAATATCGATGATTTGACTAATAAGAAAAATAATTAGCGGCTGAAGCGGAATGACTCGGTCATGCTTTTGAAAATGACGTGAACTGTCGCTTAAGGAGTTTACCAATCTCTCGCCAAGCAGGCGAGACGACCTGCTGGCGAAGAAATTGGATTAATTTCAATTCTATATTCCATATTTGAATGTGATTTTGTCCACGGCGATGAATGCTTGATTCAAGCTGTAATGAAGGAAGCGGAAGAGAAAATGGAGTGGCATCTTCAAAAAACGAAATTGGTGGACCTAGCCCAAAAGCAAATAAAAGTTTCACTTAATTATAGATATAAACAGTCTGTAATATCCGATTAATAGAAGATGAGCGCCATGATTTATCACAATAAATAGCCAAGGAGGCTTATTAATAAATGAGCAAAACACAAAAAGTTATGTCGGATAACCCAAATCAGGCGGATCTTTGGCAGAACTACAGCGATTCGCCGGAAAAACGGCAGAAGCTCCAGCGACGGACGTTGTTCATCGTCGTCCTTGCGCAAATTTTAGGCGGCGCGGGGCTTGCAGCAGGCGTCACCATTGGAGCGCTACTGGCACAAGACATGCTGGGGACGGACAGCTTTGCTGGCGTTCCCGCTGCACTCTTTACGCTTGGCTCGGCGGCTGCGGCACTTTTGATCGGACGGCTTTCACAACGTTTCGGCCGTCGCATGGGACTGGCGACAGGCTTCCTGACTGGCGGGATTGGCGCAGTCGGTGTCGTGCTTGCAGCCGTCATGTCGAGTATTCCGCTACTGTTTGTTTCATTGTTTATCTATGGTGCAGGCACAGCTTCCAACTTGCAGGCGCGGTATGCGGGCACCGATTTGGCCAAACCAACCCAGCGGGCAAAAGCGATCAGTATTATTATGACGTCTACCACGTTTGGGGCGGTTGCTGGTCCAAATCTAGTGGAGGTGATGGGACATTTTGCAGTTTCTATCGGTGTTCCCCCTTTGGCGGGGCCGTTCCTACTTGCAGCGGCCGCTTTTATTCTTGCAGGTTTGGTGCTCCTGGCTTTTCTCCGTCCCGATCCTTTCCTTGTGGCTAAAGCCATTGCACGGGCACAGCTTGCGAATCAACAGTCTGGTGTGGAAGAGGAGCAGCCACAGGTAAACAATAACCGCCGAAAAATTGTGGTTGGGGCGGCGGTCATGATTTTAACTCACGTCGTTATGGTCGCCATTATGACCATGACCCCGGTTCACATGAAGCATCACGGGCATGCATTAGGGGATGTCGGGCTAGTCATCGGTATTCATATCGCGGCCATGTATCTGCCTTCGTTTATAACTGGGATTTTAGTAGATAAGTGGGGAAGGACGGTTATGGCTTATTCCTCGGGCGTCACACTGCTATTATCTGGGCTAATGGCTGCCTGGGTACCGGCCGATTCCATGGTGCTTCTCATTATTGCGCTGGCGCTGCTTGGTCTTGGTTGGAACTTCGGCTTGATTAGTGGGACTGCGATCATCGTGGATGCATCGGCAGTGGCTACTCGTGCCAAAACGCAAGGGTCAATTGACGTTTTGATTGCTTTGACTGGCGCATCGGGCGGCGCACTGTCCGGTATGGTGGTTGCAAATTTCAGCTATGCCAGCCTCTCATTAGCCGGAGGGATTTTGTCCTTACTGCTAATCCCGGTGGTGATCTGGTCTCGCCGTCGACCAAGTGCTGGACAACGAAAGGAGAACCTGTCATTTGGACATCAAAAGTCAGTTGATAGGGACGTCTAGGTTTCGTGCAATTGATATGAAAGAGCTTGTTTGGGAAGCTGTGAATAATGCAGCGCATATCCAAGAGGCGATAGCAATATATATGCATACTATAGCAAATGAACTTGACTCAAACTCGCTAACGAAAAGATTAAGGGAAACTATTTTTCTAGAAATCAATTGAAAGGGGGCTTCATGTATGTCACAAAACGTCATTCCCAGAGTTGCTGTACGCAGTACGGCTTTCGGAGTTCTCTTCATGGCGTTTTTCGGTACTTTGTGGGCGGGGATTGGAATTGGCGGACTACAGGGATGGGGGTTCCTCTGGCTTTTGATCCTATCTCTAATGATCGGCATCATGCTTCTTATTGGCGGAATGATATTGATAAAGGCATCCAGGGGATTATCGAATGAGATGTCGGAAGCGGATGCCCGTCGCTCGAAGCGAGTGGGTATGTGGTTCAGTGTTATTTACGGTCTAGAAGGCGCGTTGATCGGTGCTGCAAGCGCAATCTGCGACGCAACCAATCACTTTGATTTGTTTTTTCCTGTGATGGGCCTTATTGTCGGCGCTCATTTCTTTCCTCTTGCGCATCTTTTCCGGGTCAGGACCCATTATATTGCGGGTTCGCTCCTGTGCCTGCTTGCGGCAATCACTTTGCTTATGGTGCCCGCGAGAGTTACCCTAGGGCATCATCAAATTGTGGCATGGTGGACATCTGTCGGCTTTGGCTCAGCCCTGATATTATGGGGAACAGGGGCAGCAGTTTGGCTTACAGGCCTTAGGCTACTGAAAAGGGCCCGGAATGGATTCAAATGAATTCATATCGAATCGCAAGGCGGAGACGACCCCGATTTGTTGTTGGGGTTTGTCTCCTTTTTTGTATTCATTTTTGCTCATGGTTCCGAGGTTTCCCGGTTTTTTATCGACATAATCATCAAGATTTGAGACCAGAGCCTTTTGCCACATTTTGTAAAAATGCCTATAATACTAGTATCCCGCGAGAAATAGGTTAGGTACATGTTGCGAGGTGTTACTCTATAACCTCCACTCCGATCGATCGGTGACCATGGTTTTCATGAACTCATTAATTACTCATGGCCAGACTGTCGTCAAGGGAGACGTCCCGCTCGCACGAGGTCGGCTTTTAAAGGAGGGGACCGTAGTGAATACGATCTGGTCCATTCGAACCGGGATTCGGGATTTCCTTGAGGCCATTTATCGAGCTTGCCAATCATGGATTGAGAAGTATCCGTTTATTAAAACGGTGTATACGATTTTTTCCTGGTTGTCGCTAATCATGTTTGTTTTAAGCTTGTTTTTCGTTAAAGAATCGCGTACCATGGTGGTTCAATATTTATGGTCGTTTTATGTGCTGCTGCAATTTTGGTTTCTGTGCCGAAGCAAAACGATGCCGTGGAAGTCAATCGTTCCGTTCGTACTGGCAGGCGTTTTTCTTGTCGTACCGTTCACGACACTTACGGTAAATGCTCTCCACGTGCTTTTCGGCGGAAAAACTTCCGACACTTGGTCCATTGCCGTGATCACGCCGATTTTCGAAGAGTTATGGAAGCTGCTTCCGCTCGGCATATTCCTGCTGTTCTCGCGTCGAGCTTCCGCTTTGAGCTTGAGCGACTACACGCTCATCGGCGCGGCGACCGGCGTCGGCTTCCAACTGATGGAGGAGCTTTCCCGAAGGTGGTTGAATCCCGGCAAGTTCGGCTACAGCTATACATGGCTGGGCGGCGAAACGATCCATTGGGACTTTTTCTCGCTGTTTCCCGGGCATTTCGAAGAAAGTATGTTTCCGACGCTGATGACTGTCGGTCATCCCGTACATACCGCCATGATCGCGCTTGCGTGCGGAATTGCCTACCGGCTGCGGTCAAGACTGACGAAATGGGTTGTTCTGTTCCCGGCAATTATTTTGCTTTGGTCCATCCTGGATCACGCGGCTTATAACGGTCAGCACCAGTTGCCGGGTTGGGTGTTCCGGCTTCATGATTGGACCGGCAGCGGTTATAAAACTCAACCAGTCTTCCTGTTGATGTTGGCCGCATCGCTTTTTGCCGATTACTGGTCGCTGAACAAAATACGGAACCGCCTTCCGACGCTGCCGAACGAGCCGCTTCTGAATCCGTTTACCGAACTGTGGAATATGATCCGCTCTCTTTGTCTCGACCGGGGGAAATTTATATATTGGATTGGCTTTTACCGGGAGCGACGGGAGCTTGGATTTCATTTTCTTTATGGAAATGATGAAGCGGCCGGTAGACAGGAGCCTGTCCAGGATCGGGTGAAAGCTCTTTATCAAGCGCTAACCGGACTCATTGTGATTCTGCTCGTGGTCGGTATGTTCGCAGGCATCGGGGCACACACGAGCGGAGGAGAACCGGCATGTTTCGCCTGCATGTTCGACTCGCTGCAAGATTGGTGGGATCGGCTGGATTGGTATGAACAGGGTGCGATCCTGCTCGGGGCCCTTGCCTTGTCACTGCTGTTCGTCGGATTCTGGCCGGCTTTAGGCATCGCGATGACAGCGGCGAGCACCGCCGGGAGCGGACATGAGATTGCCGGTTATATCCGCGATCCGAAGAAGCTGCTGACTCCCGAAAATGCGCTTTCTGTCGCTATAAACATTGCGCTTAACCGAATCCCGTTTGGTAAAGTGCTAAAATGGGTGGGGAGTAAAGGGCATCACTATGTGCGTAAGATTCTGGATAAGCTTGGTTCCAGGAAGCCGGACATCCACGTTCCGGATAAACCGAAACCTCCGAAGAATGACGGTCCGGGTAAGCATCAGGAAGATCCCACGAAGCCGGATGATAATCCCAAGAAGCCGGATGACAATCCCAAAAAGCCGGATGACAATCCCAAAAAGTCGGATGACGATCCCAAGAAGTCGGATGACAATCCCAAAAAGTCAGATGATAATCCCAAGAAGCAGGATGACAATCCCAAGAAGTCGGAAGACGATACGCCGAATAAGGATAAAGCCGATGAGGGGACGGAACAAGATAAGACCATTGGCAACATGGTTAAGGTTAAAGATAAAACGGTATATACGAATCCAGCTGGAAATAAACTTACTTGGGTTGATCAACCTCCGAAAAATATTAATAGAGATATTAACCATTTTTTAAATAGTAAAGACGTTGGTAAAGCAACTGAGGCTAAGGTTGCGGACTTTTTAAGAAAAGAAAGCGAAGTCACTGGGTATGCCCAAAAAGTTCTGAAGAGTACTGGTGAAGCTGCCGGTGATTTAGACGTCGTTACAAAAGATGCGATTATTGAAGTCAAAGCATCCATTAGATCGGTAAAAGTAGATCAATTGAATAAATTTACTGATCCAACTCATGATTTATTTTTTAATCCGGAGAATAAAAAGGTTATTTTGTATATTGATAAGCCTTTGAGTAATTTAAGATACGAACAACAAGCCATGCTGGAAACCATAAAATCTAAAGGTGTTACGATCGTTAACTCACTAGAGAAACTGAAGGAGGTTTTAAAATAAGATGGGGACTTCTGCTTTTATCTTAATGAACCAAAAAAAGTATACACCAGAACGTCTTTTAGCTGATTCCATCATCTCTGCTTTCCATGCGGATGTTATGCTGAATTTTCATAACAGTAAAAATTATGCCAGCAATGGACAATTCCTTTCTACGACATTGAATATTAGCGATAAGAATGTACGAGAAAGTAATGATTCGTTTATACTTTATGTAGATGCATTGGATAATCCACATCTTGATTTTCTTTATTATGAGGATTTGGGTTTAGATTCCAATCTTAAACTGTATCAAGTAGGAACTATCGAAGACGTTTATGGTGTTGAAGAGTTAGTATTTCGCTTTGTATATCATTATCTCAAATCTAATCCTGACAACTATTTTTGGGTTGCGGATTATGATTGGGTTTACAGTTGGGAAGACATGCAAAAACTAAAATCTCTACCATTTGACTCAGAATGGTGTTATAAAAATCCGAAATTAAGTTTTGGATAATCATTTTAAGTAAATCGGAGTTTTTCGAATCAAACACTTGATAAACTTTCTAAGTCTTATTCCAACTTGAACGATAAGGAGGAATGAGCCTTTTTTGTGCGCCCAAAATCAAAAACAATGGAACAACTCAATATGACTATTGGGACATATTCATGTGACAGTCATACATCTGACGAATATATTTCGCTTGTTCATGGGTACACATTGGCATTTGCATGATGAGTAAAAGTAGGCATAATTTGATTTTTTGCTGGAACGATTATCATCGGCTGAATATAAGAGGGGCGAGTTGCATATTGCTATTTAGAGCCGAACGGTTCGATCAGCATACTTAAAAAGCGAGGTATCAAAAAACAACATTAGAGGATTTCAAGTCATTCGTGATGGGGAAGTATTGTGGGATGAGATTAAAGACTTAGGGTATGATGAATTATGGCTAAAGAAGCAGCTTTTATCACAATGTGTTTCAAATTACGATGAGGTTTTATTAGCCGAGTGGTTGGTAGTATTTGCATAAAATATATTTGCGTCAATTATAAAAGAATTATGCAATTAGAAACTCTAAACTAAAGAAAAATCAACAAGGTCATTCATAAACACAAATAACGATGAGAATATACAGATTAGGATATAAAAACAGTAGTTAATAAAATGGTTTACGAGTGAAATGATAAATATAAGCAAGGAGTATGGCATAGCCGTACATTATGCAACTAGTTTAAGTTCAACGGACAGATCGGGTTTGACTTTTATTTAACCAATACTTATTCACAAAACCCGTATTTTGTACATATGTATTAAAGTTTGTATTAGCCCTTATTCTATAAGGGTTTTTGAATGAATTGTCGGATGACAAGAACATACATCGTTTCCCGCGGCTCCCCTGTTTTAATGGATTTTTTGATAATTAAAAAACCACCTTTCTGTTGTTTAGTTGTCTTTAAACGGCTAACCCACATGTATTGTTACGCTCGCTATCCCGCCCGTTAGTTTAACTCTGATAATAAGTTAGCATCATCTTTTATGGGATAGTTACCTCATGTGTCCAGTGTTGAATCAAGCGAAAGTGCACGAAATTCAATCTAATTGAAAATCATCCTTCTCAACTTATGTCGTCGACCTTCACATTTTGTTGTTGCCCTTCGCCATAAATCACTTAAATAAAACCTCCCATAAGAGCTTTGAATTCTAGTTTTTTCTCTTATGGAAGGATATAATCTCGATGAACTATATTCTAACGTCTCTCATTCACGTGTGATCATGATTATGGCAAGCCTGGTACGATGATGACACTTAATTTTTGAACAGAATTTCGCCCACCTGTGTGGAAATGTTGAGCGTTGCACTTTCGGATTGAGCCTTACCAACATATCCATGGAGTTCTTTGGAAACAAACTTTGTGGTATTTGTTGCTTTTTCAAGAGTAACCTGATTATCGATAGTTCCTATTTTTGTTGATAGATTTACATATAGAGGTGCTGGTTGATCAGGTAGAGCGAATTCGACGCTACCAACGTTAGTAGATATTTTACTGCTTTCCATACCAATTACATCCGTTACAGTAATGTCGCCGGCACTGCTGCTCACATTTAAGTGTTGGACCGACAATTCTGACTCAACGGATATGTTGCCAATTTTATTATCTATCTTAAGGGATTTGAATTCTTTATACGGAAGACGAATCGTTAAAGAGGGCAATGGCCCCGTATTTATGATCTTTTGTTTATTTTCAAGTATAATCTGTAATGTTCCATCTTGGATCGATGTAGTCACGTTGGTATCCATTCCTTGTGAATTGCCCTTGGATAATTCCAATTCTGCTTGATTGATTTGTTTGTCGCCTATGACTGTAACTATAGCAGCGTTACTCTGAATTTTTAGGGAATGAATGTTAGTTACATCTATTTGAGAAATATCCCCTTTTACTGCATTCGAGACATTTCTAATCTCCGATGTTTCTGAATTTACATTTGTGTTTGTCGATATAGAAGAGTTTTGCTGGAACAAACTTGGTGTACTAGTGACGGAGGATTCTTTCGTACATCCGGCGAGACCGATACTGGCAGCGGCCAGGAGAATCATAGCTAACTTCATATTGCTGTTCAAACGTTTATCTTCCTTTCTTCTGCATTAGATGTGTTGACTAACCAGTTATTGGGAATAATCATTGGAATCGCGTAAAAATATCAAATATACTCTACCAAGTTAACGAATATCGATTTGATCAATTTTTCGAATCGCGATGTATCCAACCGCTATCCCAATCGTGGCTAGCAGAATCGTAGATTTCGCCTTTCTTCATATTCATATTGACATTCGAGACGACTTCCTGCCCTTGAAAAGCCTTGGTCAATCGAATCGTTCGTACTATATGCTCCATACTCTTTTCTCCTCTCGCTCTCTCATAACTATATCTTACAGGACGTAATCTTCTTTTTTCTTACTTTACTCTTACGATTTTCTTAAGCTGACTCTATGTGCGATGATGCTCATGAAAAACTTTTTCAATTGAACGGTAAACACCGTTAACTCATAAGGCTTGCTGTCCCCGGCCCCATATATCCACATAGATAGAAGATTCATCTTCCCGGAGCGTCAAACCGAGCTGCTTGCCGTGATTGCCATATTGAATGCTGTTCGAGATCAGATTGTTCAGCACGAATCGTCGTGCCGCAAGGTTCATTCATGAGAATTCGGGTCATCGGCATATTTTGATCCCCGGACTCCAGCTTAGCCAAATCGAAGAAATCATGAATGATCACCAACATCTCTCGGGTTTTGATATACACTTTGCCCAGCAGACGTTCGCGCTCCTCTGCATGTATCGCCGGAACGAGATGAAGCATCTCAATATAACCCAGTATATTGTCATACACCATATACACAATATTTATGTAATAGAAAAATAAGTTGTATTTCTAAGCCTTTGTCTCGAGTATTTCTATCTCTGCCATTCGTAATATTTTCATTTAACATGATTTGTTCGTTCCAACGCTTTGCAATATCGCCTCCTGGAATATTTAGTCTTAAAAATTAAAAAAACAGCGATGATTGCCGCTGTTCAAAAACATATGTGTTCTTTGCTCAAGTAACGACCCACGAAGCTGATTTTAGCCTCTCTCAGACCACGAGCCAATTTTTGAAGATCGTTCAAACTATCCTGCCCGTTAGTTTAACTCTGATAATAAGTTAGCATCATCTTTTATGAGATAGTTACCTCGTTCTTGTCACCCGACATTGCTTTCTTTTATAGTTACCTTACACAATCCATATCTCCCACTAAAAAACTTCAAGTCTATGATATTAATCCAGATTTTTCTTTTGATTGATAAAATAAAACGGACACTCATATTGGTGTCCGTTCTTAGATGCTAGTTTAATGACCATATCAGCTAGTTCAGATTTAGTAAGTTTCATGTACCTTCTTTTCAATCTATCTAAATCACGATCTACCTTTATATTTTTAAATATTACAAGAGCATCGTTTGAAATATCAGTTGAAGTCATTTTCTTTGAATAGGTTTGTTTTTGGCTCTTATGAAATTTATTTCCTTTCGCTCTTCATAAATCGGTTTAAGCCAATCCTTTTCCAGAGGGGGAAATTCATTTCCTTATTTTGTCAAAATGATGAAACCTAAACTTAAGCATCTCGTTTACGGTAAAATACAATAGCTACTGTAATAAAGATCAGTGTCCATAACATTGAAATACCTGTCCCTTGCATTGGTGTAAGGACATTTATTTCATCAGAGGAAGGCGGCATATACATATAATATCCTGCCGTATCCGGAAAATAATTTTTAATACTAGGTAGAAAATCTCTCGACAATGGACTGACAATGAAATAATAACTAAGCAGTACCACTATAGCAGGAGTGGTTCGTCTTAATAAAGCACCTATAGCTGCACTGAGAAGTGTGGTTAATGTTAGATAGCCTGTTGCACCTACTAATGTTTTTATCATTGTGTCTATTTCAATCACTACTGCTGTGTCTCTCATCCTAATAAAAGCATATAGTACACCTGATGCAGCAATAATAAACGCCGCGGGAATGGTTATGATTGCCAATGCCAAATACTTCGTGGATAGTTGAAGTCCACGCCAAGGTACCGTAGTTAATGTCGTTCGAATCTGTCCACCGGTATACTCCGAACAAGTAGCTAAGATCCCAAGAATAATGAACCCTGCTTGAAGATATCCCATAGAAGCAAGCCCTATTTTCAGTATACTTTGTGTCCCTGCTGCCCCTTGTAGACCAGCCGAAGTAAAAGCTGCGGCTAAAAGTAAATTAAGAATGAATGTAACTATAAGAGTGAGCCATGTCAATGGTAATGTAACTAATTTATCCAGTTCAGCACGAAGGATTTGTGTTATCTTTCTACTAGAAGGGACACTCATGATGCAACGTCCCTCCTATGGAATACAATAGCTGCAGCAATGAAAAGAACGACTACCCAGGCAAACATGACTAAGCCGCCTGTGAACGGGGTGAGAAATCTATCGCTCGTAAACATAAACATTTCAGCGCCAGCCCGATCCGGTAAGTATAACGCTAACTTTGTAACCTTAGAAAGCAGGAAACTGAATGATACAACGGATGTATTTATGATGAGCACAGCAAGCGGAATAATGCCATTCTTAGTTAGAACAGTAATCCCAAATGCTAAAAGAGCAGTGAATGTCCAGTACAAAACTGCACCGATCAGTTTTAACCAATCAAATGCAGGGGTATATTCACCAAGAACAAGATGCGTGGCTGACAAAGTTGTGATAATAGCAACAACACTAAGCAGTATGCTGATCACTGTCACAGCGCCTGCTTTTGCCAGCAAAAAATGAAGCCGGGATGAAACAACCGTTAAACTTGTTGTAATCTGTTGTCCTCCACCAGATTCACTGCTCTCTGCCAAATACTCGCTGCTGACAGCAAGTACACCAAGTATAATGACACCTTGCACGCCAAGAGCTAATCCAATATAGCCAACTTCCGGTAGCCGTGTGCTAACTCCAGCTATAATCTCCTCTTTTTGTGCTATACTGTCCATGGAAGCAATGAACACTGGGGCAAATGCTCCAATAAGAAAGGCAAGCCAAATGCCCGGCAGGGAGAACAATTTAGATAGTTCCGCGTTGAATGCTCTCATACAACATCACCTGTATGTTCAGATGTCAGGGCAAAAAAGGCGTCCTCCAGTGTGTGATGGTTACCTGTTACTTCTTCCAATGTTCCATCTGCAACGATTTTTCCATGCTTAATAATCACCACATCATCAACAGTCTCTGCAAGCTCACCCATTAGATGACTGGATAGTAACACCGTGTTTCCAGACTGAGCACGTTCACGTAAAAATGTCCGAATCCACCGAATTCCTTCTGGGTCGAGCCCGTTTACGGGTTCATCTAAAACCAATATTTTTGGATCACCAAGTAGTGCAGCTGCTATTCCAAGTCTTCTCCCCATACCAAGGGAATAATTCCCGACTCTTTTCCCAGCTGCATTAGTAAGACCTACTATTTCCAGAACTTCCTCGACACGTGAGCGAGACAATCCTGCGGCACGAGCAATCCAACGCAAGTGTGCCCGTCCTGTTCGCATACGATGAGCACCAAATCCATCAAGCGCGGCACCTACTGTTGCTAGAGGATTATGTAATTCTGCGAATGGCTTACCATTAATTAGTGCACTCCCTGAGGTGGCACGATCTAATCCTAGCAGGATGCGCAATGTAGAACTTTTTCCTGCCCCATTTGGACCTAAAAAACCAGTTACTCTACCTGGTCTAGCTTTAAAACTGATACCTGATAAGATCTCTTGATTTCCGCGATGTTTAACTAAGTTATTAATTGTTAGCAACCATAACACTCCCTTTCTGTTATGGTTCCAATTATAAAGAAGCAAAGTTACATCTCGGTTATCATGCTGTTTACTTCTGGGTTAACTTTAGGTTAAGCTCTACCAATAGCTACTCTTGTGCCATTATCATTTGATGTAAAGTCAGCTTTCAGCTTCATTTTTTTCAACATATAATTACAAGTCGATAAACCAATCCCCGCCCCACGCTCATAGGAAGAGTTATCCATACCTGGACCTCTGTCTGCAACAATGATTTGTTCTTTTTCTACATCAACCACAATATTTACATATTTCCCCTCTGCTGCATGGCGAAGAATATTCTGAAATAAATTATCCAGAACCCGTGTCATCCATTTAGGATCTGCTTCCCAATAAAAAGTCTCCTCTGCCGGTAAATCAACATCGAGCTGGATTTCTTTTTCTTCAAATACAGGATACCACGCAGCAACAGATGCTCTTACTAAACGTCCAATATCTGTTGAAGTGGGTCGAAAAGGATGTTTCCCTGATGTAAGCAATGTGTAGGACAGTAAATCATCCATTAGATCTCCGACTCTTGTAATCGTATGGTTCATCTCTGTTAATGAGTTTTGTCCTTCTAAACTTACTGATTCTTTATTTAATCTGGTTACATGTCCTCTCAATATGGTAAGTGGCGTTCGTAAATCGTGAGATAAATTCGCAATGAGCCGATGTCGTAACAATTCTTCTTCATATTCCCGCTTGCGACTGTCTTCAAGCTGCTGGATCATCCAATTAAAAGAACTTCCCAACTGGTCTATTTCATCCATACGATCACTTTGGACAGAAATTGGTTTAGGAAAGGAGTTATGATTAGCTGAAAATGACATAACTTCCTGTAAGCCGGTGAGACGTTTACGAAGTCTCAAGAAGAACAGCCAAGACATTACAACAAATGCGACAATAATAAAACCAAATAAAAGTAGTGTAACGTAAAATAGATTTAACGTATTCAGATCTTCTCTATTGATAGAATCCCCATTGTTAGAAAACCCAAAGAACGCGGAGATGAAAATAAGCAAAATTGGAGGAAAAAAGATAAATAGAAAATGTCCTTTTAGAAAACGACGAAATAATGATCTATTCTGTTTCATAGTATCACCCGATAGCCTATTCCCTTCAACGTTTCAATAATCTCTGGGGAATCCGGATGACGTTCCAACTTTTGACGCAAACGATGGATATGCACCATTATTGTTTTATCACCAGTGATATAAGTTTCTTGCCAAATTGCTTCATAAATTTGTTCTTTTGGTAAAACTTGATTAGGGTGGCGTAAGAAGTACATTAAAATTTGATGTTGTTTCCCTGTCAGTATAATTTCTTCTCCTGTGCGTTTGTCATACACCATTTGGATTTCTGGATCTACTTCAATATGATCACCTAATGAAATGCGTCCGGAATGTGTTCCGCCACTTCGACGGATTAATACTTCTAATCTTGCAACTAATTCATCCGTATGAAATGGTTTCGTTAAATAGTCATCAGCAAATTGTAAACCATCTACCTTATCATCTATCGATGTTCGAGCAGATAACAGCAAAATAGGAACAGCAGGTGCTGCCTTTTTTAATCGTTTCCCCACAGTAAATCCGTCTAAACCGGGTAACATGATATCCAAAATAACGATTTCATGCTGATTTACTTCTTTTTCGGCTCCTTCACCAGAAAGCAGCCACTGAACTGAAAATCCTCGCTGTTCCAATTCTTCTTTTACCCAACTGCCTATTTTCTCATTATCTTCAATATATAATACGTTTCTTTTCAAGTAACATCCCTCTCTCTAAGTTGAGTTCACTATTAGACAGATTAACACAATCTAAGAAATGGTTTCCAGTTAAGATAATTTTATCGTTCGTTAATAGTGTTTCATAAAAAAGAGGCCCGTCTAATTGATTGGCTCTATCCTACTCGTTAGTTTAACTCCGATAATCAGTTTGCATCATCTTTTATGGGATAGCTACCTCATGAGTTCAGAATTGATGAACTTGTAACTGGCTGCCGCAGCTATCATAATATTGCGTCAGAGAATTATAATGGAATTTTGTTGGCTTGTAGGGTAATCGTAGAGTAAGAAAAAAGCAAGGCAAAAAAACCGCTTAGCCATGCTGCTAAACGGTCCATTATGCTACATCTGAATCGACTCGATCATCTCCACTACAGCCTTCTGCCACGTGTCCTTCTCATCGGCTGGCGCGCTAAACTTAATCTCAAGAAATGCTCCGTCTAATTCCGCCCAACCGACGAGACGGTACGTGTCACCCTTCTGGGATGGAATGATAACTTCATTAACCGCAATATGCTTCCCATGCACGAGCATCGTCTCGTCCTTCAACCACTCTAGCTTTTCACCTTCACCGTCTTGTTCGAGGATGCCTTTCATTTTCAATCGTCCCCTATCGATGTCAGCATCGGTCACCCTTTGCTCTGGATCATGCCACATCTCGAGCTTAACTTTTTTATCGCTATCCGTATAGACGAGCTTCGCGTTCGATGTCTCTTTCGATTGTACTGCGAGCCCATCGGGGAGCTTCAGTGACATCAAATTCGAGAACACGTGGATGATTCCTTGCTCAGCAGCCTCATTGTTCGTATTGTTATTTTCTTTTTCTTCTTTCCCTTGTTCCTGTTGCTCATGCTGCACAATCAATGCGGCCTCTTTGCTCTCACCAGCATCCTTCTCATTGTTGCCTGGGAAACGACAAGCAGAAATGCTTGCGACTACCGTGATAAACAATAACAACATCCATTTTCTCATCTTGTTTCCTTCCTTATCTCTTCGAATTTACCATCTACTCATTTAAATACGTCGTCACACGGTTCGCGACCAAATCCGCAACCGCTTGCGCTGATTTCTGACCGCTAAAGTAAGCCTTCGCTTCTTCTTCGATGATGGTCTGAATCTTTGAATTATTCTGTTGCGGCGTGACGGCATGGTTCACCATCTGCTTGATCATGTCGATGTCTTTCTTCTCAACCGGGATCGCGGAACCCATTGGCGACTCGATCGTGCCTTTGTCCTCAAGATCCTTGAACGTCTTCTCGTTTACCTTTTTATTGACAGAGAAGCCTTGCAGTCCAGGCATCGTCTGGATCTCCTCGGACAATAAGAACTTCATGAAATCCCACGCTTCCGCCTGTACTTTCGAATTTCGATTCATCCCTAAGTTCTTATGCATCACGAAGGTGCCTCCAACCTGTTGCCCCGCAGCGAGCGGCTTATGATAGATTCTCCCTTGCTCGTAGAACATCGCTGGCCCAACGAAATAATCTTCTGGGGATAAGATCAAGGAAGGTGCGAAGAAATAATCGCCCGCGTTCACTTCTCCATCCGTAACTACCTTATCCGTATACATCGTCTTCACTTGTTCCATTAATCCAACGAATGCGTCGGCATCAAAGCTAACAGGGCGCTTCTCTTCATGGACAATGCGAGCATAATTATCGACGAACAGATTGTTCAACATCTGCTCGGGCGGCGTATTCCCCATCGAATACGTATGCCCGCCGGATGCTGCCAGTCGTTTGCCCACCGTTGTGAACTCCCCCCATGTCCATGTGCTGTCATCGAATTTTACGCCGGATTGCTCAATGGCCATTGCATCACCCATAAGACTGTCTAAGAAGAACCGTAGAGGCAACGAATAAAGACCTCCTCTCATCTTGGCCCCGTCCAAGATGTTCATCTCATACGAATTGGCATCAAAGTCAGGATCCTGCTTCATCAATTCGCTCAAGTTCACTAGTGCTTGCTTGTCTACGTATTTCCCAACCGGCAGACCGCTCACATCCAAGGCAATCAAATCGGCCCCTTTACCGGACAATAGCTCTGTATTGGTGGTATTCACATATTTCTCGAGATCACCTTCTTGATTGGATCCTTCCCCTTGGCTGAATTCCTTGATTTGAATATCCACATCAGGATGCTTCTCTTCATACATCTTCTCTGCCTGGGAATACACAGGATCCGTCTGGAATACAGATAAGACAACGATTTTCTTCCCGTCTTGTCCCTGCTTCCTTTCTTGCTTCCCCCCACCAGCCTGTACGCCTGCGCATGCTGACAACATCATCGTTAAGGCAACGATTAAACCGAGTACACCACTTTTTTTCATCCTTAACCTCTCCTCTCCAATCTCCATGCGATCGATGCGGCCCAGGGCGCATTAGACCCTTACGCGTTGACCTTCGGTTAGCGGCTCACTGCTCTCCGCAATGATGCGATCTTTCATGTATACCCCTTGTAACACCAAGGTTTCTTGACCATTCGTCCCTCCTAATTGGACGGGAGCCTTGCGAACGATAAAGGTATTACCTAGCGGCCCTTTACGCTCTTCGATGACAAGCACATAGCTGTTCTTCCCTTCCTGACGAATCGCTTGGTTCGATACGAGCATTCCGCCATCGGTCTTCTCCGATTGTGTCAATTCCACGCTCACGAGTTCATTCGCTTGAACATTCGGATGTTGGACCTTCACAACGACCCGTTGACCCGAAGCCGTCTGAGATGCATTCCCTCCCGATCCCTCTTGGAAGGAATCCCCCCCGTCAGCGCCTGTCACTGTACGAATGTCGGTAATAACTCCTTCAACCGGGACTCTTGCCCCCTCATGTTCGACTTGAACATTCATCTTCTCCTCGATACGTAATTTCTGCCCCAAGGCATCCGGGATGACAATCTCGAATTGGTAGCCTTTCTGCCTATTCGCAAGGCTGATATCTGGCCCGCCGCTCCCCGAAGGCAGCTGCGGCGTCGCACGCACCTGGGTCACAACACCGTCAAAAGGCGCGATGATACGTCTGCGATCACTCGCCTCCGACTGCATCGTGTTCACTTTGCGCTCCTGAACACCAATGGCTAGTCGCGCACGTTCTAACTCCCGCTTCGTGCGGCGCACCTGCATCTCGTCGTTATTTTGTACGGCTTCAATATAAGCATCTTGCAAGTCAACAAGCGTTAGCCGCTGCTGTGCAAGGCCCGCCTGTACATCCAGGATTTCCTGCGCAGCAGCAGGATTCTCATAGGTAATTAACGTCTGCCCCTTTGCTACGTGATCCCCCTCTTTCACATGAACCTTCTGAACGGACCATTCCGCCGTGTTCGATAAATCGATATGCTGACGGGGCATCAGCCGAGCCGTGCCACGCCACTCGGTGACTAACGCACCTTGCCTCCCTAGCTCTGTTCGTACCTTCGGTAGATTTAACGTTAGTAAGGTATTGCTTGATAGGGTAAGGAGAAGGAGCAAGCCGATGAATAGCCCGGAGATCCACACTATTTTTCGTTTTTTTCTTGCATCCTGCGCTTCTGTGAACCCTGTAGCCATCCGAACCCTCCTCTCATGAACTACCCCTTGATCCCTGACATTTGAACCCCTTCGATAAAATAAGACTCCGCATATAAAAACAGCAGAACCATGGGCGTCATATAAATCAGCGATGCGGCAAAACCGATGCCTTGGGCTTCTTTATGAATTCTAGATAAATAGAGCGATAATGGCTGCTTAAATGCATCCTCCAAGAAGATCAAGGGCTGCTCGACCATATTCCAATAATCAACGAACAGTAAGACGATCAGCGCCGCAATCCCCGGCTTCATCAAAGGCAGCATAATCCGATAGAAAATTCGGTAATGTCCGGCACCATCCATCTGAGCCGCTTCAATCAACGCATAGGGAATCGAGAGCATAAATTGTCTCATCATGAACACACCGAATGCCGCGAATATCCCTGGCAAAATAATCGCGCTAGCTGTATTCATCAATCCCAGCTTGTCAGCAATAATATAATTCGGAACCAAGGTCACTTGGAAAGGCATCAGCATCGTCATCAGGTAAACCCGAAACCAGCCTTCTCTCCCCTTGAACCGGAGCTTGGCAAAAGCGTACGCTGCCAGCGCACTTACAACCGTCTGTCCCACAATGATCGTTACGACCATCGCCACGGAGTTCCATAACATGAACAAATACGTCGGCGTCTCTAGCAATACGTTCCCGTACTGCTCGAAGGACAGCCAATCCGGGATGAGCTTCAGATTTACGAATACAGGTGGCTCCCCTTGCGTAATGTCTGGCATTTTACCTACCAGTCCGTAATTGCCGCGAATTTCTTGCTCCGTCATGAGTGAGTTTGTGAAAGTAATCACAATAGGCAGAAGCATCATAATCCCGATGCATGCCATCACCAGCGTGACCGATAGGTTCCAAATGAAACCCTTCTTCTTCATTTTTCCTCCTGTATCATTCCATAAATTGTGTATATCGCTTCTCTACCCGAAGCAGCATCGCCACGATGATAAAGATACTGATCACCATCAGTGTCGCAGCCGCAGATAGCTTCTGCACATCCATCGCGAGGAACATATTGTTCATATAATGCTGAAGTGTATAGATGCTGTCATGCGGGTAATCGCCTGCGATCAGGTACGTTTCTCGGAAAATTTTGAATGTATTCATAATCGACATTAGGATGACGAAGACCATCGTCGGTGTTAAATAGACAAGTGTAATCCCATAACATTGGCGCCACTTGCCCGCCCCTTCCAAATCCGCAGTTTCATAGTAATCTCGCGGGATGCCTTGCAGCCCTGCAAGGAAAAGAATAATGTTGTAGCCCATATGCTTCCAAAGGTAGAACATGGAGATCACACCTCTCGCCCAGGCCGATTTCATCCAGTCTACCTGCTCAAGCCCAGCATCATGCATCCAAGCGTTAAGGGATCCATTCCAATCAAAAAGCACTTGCCACACCATCACGACGGAGGCGACGGGCACAACCAACGGCAGAACATAAGCCATCCGTAGAAATTGACGCAGATAGAGATTCCGGTTCAGCACGAGTGCGATCCCGAGTGACAGCATAATCATCAGCGGGACATTCACCGCGGTGAACCAGAACGTATTCGAGACGGCTTTGCGGTAGGAATCGCTGCTTAGCAGCTCCCGATAATTTGAGAGTCCAACAAATGAGCCGCCAACCGTTCGGTCCAACACCGAGTAGACAAGCCCCATCCCGAACGGGATGAGATAGAATAGAGCAAAGCCGACAGCGCTTGGCAACAAGAACGTTACGGCCACCAACCCTTCTCTACGGCAGAGATGATTCCGCTTCATGACTTCTCCGAAGGGATGTATGCAACGCTTGTACTTCCTGCTTGGAGGTTCACTTGGAACATCGCCTTGCCATCCGCTGCACGCTTGTAGATGATGATGGCTTGATCTACGCCTTGCGCCTCATCCGCACGGACTCCCGCCACTTCTGGCTCATATCCTTCGGTGTGCACATCCAATTGCTTCAAGAATGTATTGGCCATTGCGATCGCTTCTGATTCCTGCAATTTCGATGGATGCTGCGCAAACGGCTCTATCCCAATCGTTTGAACAAAATGAATCTTGCCTGTATCCACATCGACATTGGCCACAACCTCTTTATGCGTCTCCGCGAATGTCTTTCCTTTCTCCATTAGAATGACATTCAATTGATGGATCCGCTCTCCTCCATGGATACCCTTGGCAATTTGTGCGCTCGCGATGTCGAAGTCCTTTGCCTCAGGAAACCCACGGTAAATACGCGCGAGCACTTCTTGCGCCGCCTTATTCTCGCTAATCTCATCCGCATATAAGTTCGTGGTGACATAATCCGAATCCTCATCTTTGGTGACGAAGCTGCGCACATCCTCCGTCCCGGATAGGTTGAGTAAGGCTCGAATCTGCGCCGCTACGACTGGCCCGGTATAGATGACAACGGGCGTGAGCAGTATAACCGCAAGCACACAAGCCACCATGCGAACTTTCAGTTTTGATTTTGCTTTATATTTTTCATTGCGATAACGCGTGTAAGAAGTTTCTTGAATGCGCTTCTGCATTTCGGATGGATTTTCCATTGCTTCCGCACAATCCTGTAACTTATCGCGCAGTTGTTGTTCAATGGACATAAAGTTCTTGCTCCTTTTCTGGTTCAAAATAGGGACTAAGCTCGCGAAGTTTTCCCAGTGCTGCGTGATGCCTAGATTTGACCGTGCCTACGGGAATGTCCAGCAATTCAGCGATTTCTTCGAGTGTATAGTCGTGATAGTAGCGCAGAATAATCACCGTACGAAGTTTGTAGGATAACTGGTGAACGATAGTCAACATCTCCTGATGGGTCTCGGCCTCAAGGACCTGACGATCCGAAAATAGATGCTCTTCCACTTCCAAGAGCCGCTTCTTCTCGAAGATTCGGAACCTCCTCCAACTTTTGGTTCGCCACTTCTGTATTTGCTTCAGCGCGATGCCATGCATCCAGAATCGGAAGGGACGTTTCGCATCATACTTGTCGATGGACCGCCACAGCTGGAAATATATCTCGTTCATAACATCTTCGATTTCATTTTTTTCCGTCATCAGAAAGACAGCGGAGCGATAAATTTCGGGGAATGACCATTCATAAATCACTTGAAACGCAGACGAATCCCCTTCCTTCATCCGTTCAATCCAATGCTCGATATTGATATCTTTCATGAAAAAAGGGCCCTCCTTAGTAAGCTTACAATCTATATTGCCTCGTTCACTCGAAAAGGTTCGATGGAAGCCTAAAAAAATTATGGTGATCCTAAACGGCCCCGTACTTTTTCAATAGAATATCTGATGCAGAGGTAATACTATAAGGAGGCAGCGGTCTATAAGATGCGGTAGGACATTGAAGTGTAAGTCATTGCTATACCTTCAAAAACAGTTCCAAGCTCGCTCTTATGACGTTTAGCACGAGGTCACTTCTGCTCTCCATGTTAGCTTAATAGATAACAACCGTGAAGTTAATGTCAGCAAAGCCTTTTTTTTACTACGATTTATTTGGGGGTTTAATTAGATATATCATGTACAGGTTGATAAGGTGTCCTCGGTACATCATCGTTTTACAAGCATTTTGCATCGTTCAATACTAAATTCCAAGAAATAAAAAAGCCGAATGGATCGTTCTCATCCACTCAGCTCATAGGGTTATTTTACAATAATTTCTATAACATCACTTACCGTTGTTCCACTTCCATTTATAAACTCTCCGCGATATTGATAAATGCCAGGAGCTTTCCCTGAAATTTGTGTAATGGCCGATTGAGCACTTGGTGTTTGTGAAGCTAAAGATTGCGTTTCAATAAGTTCGCCATTTTCATATAATCGATACTGTGCTGCGTTCGTGCCCCACCACATGTTAGCAGTAATGGTATAGTTCCCATCTTGATCCCAGTTGTCGCTGGACAACACAGGTTTGCCAGGATTCGCATCAGTCACGTTGACAGTGTGTGGATCACATGAAGTCGTTCCATACATATTCGATAACTCACATGTATACACATAGGTTCCATTCGGCTTTCCTTGAATAGGAATCAAGGAAGTCTGGGCAGCTGGCGAAACATCGGCCAGTGACTTCGTATGGATCAATTGGCCATTCTCGTATAACTTATACAGCGAGCCATTGTTTCCCCACCACATATTCATCGTAACCTCATAATTGCCATCATGTAAGCCTTTTGCAACACCGCTATTATTCGAAAGTGTCGGTTTACCTGGCACCCCATTTGCAGGCAGCGCCGGACTAACGGAATGCCGTTCGAACTTGACTGCATCAGCCCTCGTATAGATCATATCGGCAGGTAGAGTTGGTGGATCTACCGTTGTCGGAGTAACCCTGGTTAATCGAACATACTCGCTGCCGTCTCCAGTAAAGTCGAATGTTCCTAGATTAACCCAACCCGACGAGCCGACGGTTGCATCGATATACGTGACCTCAGTAACCGACTGATGCTTCACTTCCACTTTGACATCATTATCGTTTGCCGTCGTATGGACGAGCTTGTAGATGGAGACCGTATATTTCCCCTCTGGAAACTGGCCTTTCCACGTCGCTGATGATCCTTGAACTGTAGAGTAACGGGACTTAACACCAATTTTGTATCCGGCTAAATTGCTCTGGCTCCAAGACCCTTCTGTCGTATATAACCCCGTCGTATTTGTGCTGTCGACAATAACCGTTAGGTCCCTGATCTTTATTGTCAAAGGCGGTGTAGTTAAGGTCACTCCGTCAATCGTTACTGTGGCCCATACCTCAATGTGATCCGTTTCCCCATCGAGACTTAGGAGGGTCAACTTACCGCTGCTGTCCACTTCAGCGAGATCGGTTCGATCAACGAAATACTGCACGTTTGCCTGTGTCAGATCACCAATCAGACCGTTATCCAAATAGCCGGTTACGCTCAGTTGTGCGGTTTGAGTCATCTGCAGTTCGTCCCGATCCGATAGGATCACCGCAGACTCCAATTGCGGCATCTTGTTCGGGTCCACCCACATCATCGCATCGGCAACGACTCGTGACTTATTGGCCTTATTGGTTAATTCCACGTACCCACTACTTCCTGCTGCAAAAGGATAAGCACCCAGGTGCACCCAAGTCCCATTGGCCGCTGTCTCATCAACGGTAACCGTCTTGGAGCCCCCGCTATAATAAACGTTAAATGAGGCATTCGTTGCCCAATTCTCACTCGTAGCGGTTATTTGCGGAAGCTTGTAATACACACTGTAAGTAACACTTTCCGGCAGCTCAGGCCGCCATCTCATTTTGCTTGTCGCTGTGCCGGCTGTCGATTTGGCATACACATAGTTATCATAGTAATAGTCGTTAGCCGTTGTATCCCGTATCCAGACGCCCTCTGTCTCCGCCTCCGTATTATCCACTATGATAGATGAACCATCCTGCCAATCCGGTTGAACTGGCGCTGCCGTTACCTGATCAGGCAGATAGAGCGTTCGCTTGCGGGTCTGTTTCCCCTCCGATTCCACGTAATACGTGAAGCTTTGGGATAAATCGTTCACCCGTATCGACCATTCCATCGGATAAATTGTATCTGGGATCGTCGTATACGTCGCCCCGCCATCCAGGGAATAATGGATTGTCGCTGGTTTCGTCGTTTTGGCTTGCACATAAGCATCATAGGCCGTTTCGTCGGGCTTGACGATCAGCATGCCTTTAACCGCATCGATTGGACTGTGGATATCGAAGAAATAGCTTGCATCCGATGTATCAGCAGTTCTGACCTGGTGCAGCGGCACATCAATATTGAGTCCTTCTACAATGATAGCGGTTATTCCCTTGCTTGAAACCGTGGCTTGAATGATTCCGCCACGCATAATCGCTTGCTCTGGTGTGCCATTGTCGCGGATGATGGTTACGGTATAATCTTGTACCGGGTTGAACCCAATGATTTGCGCATTCAACTCGATCGGAGTCTGAACTTCAGCTGACGATTCGTTGCTTAACCCGATGTAGAATTTATTCCCGCTCTCTCCCGTTATCCAGTTCAATTGAGGATGGTTGGTTTGAATTATCCCCTTAGGCATCCAGAGCCAAACGTCGGAATTACCGTAAAAATGACCTGGTTTATTTCCATAGAGGTGATATTTGAACCATAAAAAATTAGTTTCAAATACAGAAGGAAATGTAATACTACCATTCGATTTCAACGATTGTTCGCTGATCAAATAATCCATCGTTTGCCCGAGCTGTCCCGGTATATGGTGATAATAGATGGATGTAGCCCCGCTTGGACCTTCCAGAGGGAAATTTGGCTCCAATTGACTAACGGCGAAGCCCTTATAGTAATAACCTGGATAGCTGGAATATCGTCCGATGACCGCATTATGAGCAATATCCTGCAGCAGTTTATCACCTGTATAGATCGACAATCTCAGCATGAATGGAGCTTCCTGAGCATTCATCCGATAATAGCCAGTTGTACTTCCCGCTTCAAACGTCAATCCATTGGGAGAAACAAGCCAACTATCCGCTTGTACGCCTCCGGCTACATCTTCTGGGAGCTTGATCCGAGGATATTGATATTTACCACTTTCCGGCCAATGGAACGACTCCGCGTAATTATACGTCTTCGGCTGCGGAATCGTAACGGTACCTTCAGTAACCGGACGAGCAACGAACATGGTCGCATACCGTTTGGCTTCCTTGTAAGCGGCATTTAAGTATTTGGGATCCTGCGTTTCCTCGTAAAGCTCCAAGATCTCCATCCACAGCTTGCTATAATAATAAATGAACTCATTTTTACTCACATTCACGGATGCAGGCGTATCAATATGCTGCATGATATAGCTGTTGGCTGCATCCTTGGCAGCCTGTAAATACTGCGCATCTCCCGTCATACGATACATCATCAGGGGCTGAATGACAGGACCCCGGTCTTTCTGGTCAGGATCACGCACGAGGTACTCTTCCTGTGCCAGCGCCCCAATTCCTGCCGAAGTACCCATCATCTGATTGACAGCGGCTACGCTTGAAAAATCAAACGGCAAGGTTGCCATTTTCCATAACGACGGCACACCGTATACTGGCTTCTGCGTCGGCGACCAACCTATACCATTTCGCGATAAGCCATACTGGACGGACGGCAATGCTCTCGTATCGTAAAGCTGGTCATCCCCAGTCAAATAGTAAGCCCCGAGAAGAACCGCATTCGAGCTTGTTCGAACGCTATCCTCGTTCTCGATATCAATAAAGCCCTTGGCACGGCTCCACCATCCGCTAGGTGACGGGACATAATTAACAGAGTCGTCCCCTTGCGGCTCAATCTTAAGCAGATCGATCATATTGAACATCGCGTCAGTAAGCGACTGATCAGCGACATTTTCTCGGTATGCCGAATATCCGTATTCATTGCGAAGAATATCCGTGTAGGACTCATACAGATTACTTTTTTGAGCGATTAGTCCCATATGAAATTGATAAGTGCTTTCTGCGGTCATTTGCGAATAAGTCCCTAATTGAGGAGCATACAAGATTGGCTGCACGCTGCCTTCGTTGTTGACAAGACTCATCCCAAGCCGTTGTTTTGTAACGCCTCCCGTCGGTTCAAATTCAACCGGAAGCTCTTCCGACGGTACAAATACGCCATACGTCAAAGCGTTCCCCGCGCCGTCATTCTTCTCAACCAGACTCATCGGAGCGCTCAGCTCCCTCAAACTTGTTGATTCCACTGTACCTACCATTTTTGCGTGTGACCTGAAACCATTTAACACTTCATTGACGCCAGAGATTAGCTCTGTTGTGAAGGACTGATATCCAATCACATAATTACCATCCCGGCGAGGTGTAAAGGCGAAGGAGACATCTGGTTTGTCCCCTGCCATGGACCAGTTCACTTGTAAATCGTATTCGCTTCCATGCGAAGAATCGGTTAATACCGCCGTGTGGCTGTCGGGAAAATGAATCCCGTCAAATGTAATCCAGCGTTTGTTCATCGTATCATAGTAATTGGTTCGACTCCCGGCATTCCCATCCAATAATACCCATTGCTCCTCAAGTCTTTCTGCCACATTATTTATCGGCACCCAGTTCCCCGTCTCCGTGCTCTTGTAGAACATATCACGAACGATGGATTGGCCTCCATCCCATGCAGCTTCATAGAAAGTCGCCTTATAGTTTGCATTCTCGATGCTGCCTTTTTCCGTGTAACTGAGATTCGCCAATGAACGGCTGCGTAGCGGAGGTAAAGGAGGAGCTTGCTGCCGGATATTCCCTTCAAACTTGACCGCATCGGCCCGAGTAATGATGGTGCCTGTCGTAGGTTGCATTCGAGTCAGCCTGACAAATTCGGTATCAGCACCACTGAAATCATACTCCCCCAAATCCACCCATCCGACAGAAGGGCCCGACGAGGGCCTCAGATCCATAAACATGACATCTGTAATTCCGTTGTGAACAATCTCAATCTTTACATTACTATCTGCCTTATCCGCCCAATCAAGCTTATAGAATGATATTCTCGCCGTTCCTGCTTCCAAGCGTGGATTCCAAGTGATGCTTCTTCCTACTGCATCTGTATATTTTGAACTGGAGTTATCATGCCCCTTCACCCCTGTACTTGTGGTCCAATTTGGAGCCGAATATCCGTTGGTCTCGTTACCCACATCAGGTGTCACAACATCATTGATCGTGATGCTCCCGTCATCGATGATAATCGTCTGATACGGTAAGGTCTCCGCATTAGCGGTCCTTATTCCGACTAGGCTAAAAGGAACTAATATCGTCACGATGAAAACGATTAAGAAAAACAGCTTCCTCTTTATCATCCAACTCACAGCCTCTCTTAAATTGATAACGCTTTCAAAATAATCATGCCCTCCTTTGTTCGAAGATCGTAAAGAAGCAATTAGCCTGATCCTTCTGGCTAATCCCGCTCCGTCGTTTTTAGCATAGCATGTCACATCACCATGAAATTTCTTTCATTTCAAGAATTTCTTATAAAATTTTAAGTAAAAAAGAAACCTACATCCTAACTAACCGCTCAACTGCAGTGAGATAGGATGTAGGTCTTCCAAGTGAACAAAGCTTAATGATCCATTATAATGGCGGCTGCACCAATAACAACTTCCCAATCTGGATCACTGTTTGATCATACCAATCTGGATGCTGCCGAACATGTTCCATACTTCGTTCATTGCCGCATGCCTCAAAGACGGCCGCTTTGTCTGTCTTCTCGGTATCGATTTCGAAGCGAACCGTATGTCTCCCATTCGGGAGCTCCGGCAAAAATACGTACTGATTTCGATTATGATCGTTGTGTGGTGTGAACCGATCGACAACAAAGGGTTCCCCACCATCTACCGATACCTTCAATCTGCCAGAATCAGGCCCCCCAATATCGAATAACCCGATATGGGTTCCCTCGAACTGCACCGTGATAGCCTCTCCAGGATCGACTGCTCGCCATAGGCCGGGGAACAACCAATTGTACTCGCGCACTAAAGCAAAATCATCGGGAGTCATATAAGACCATCCTGCGGAAAAATGAGTAAGACTATCCAGTGACAGCATGGTCGCATACTCCCAAGGATTAGCCGGGATTAACGGATTCTGAGGCAAGTGATGTTCCAACCTTCCCAGATGATCTCGAAGTTCGCTCATTTTCTCAAATGACCGGGTGATCGTATCCGTGTAAATCTGGTGTCCTTCGGGAATTGTCGGATGGATCGAATCATGCGTAAAAATAATGGCTCCGGGATTGGACTGGTCTGCCCTTGAGGTGAAAATGAGCTTTCCCTCGGACACCAAATGACTAACTGCTACGCCCAAATGAATTGAAGGAATACCGTAGTAATCGGCCACTTCCTCTTGCATGAGAGCCCCCTTCTGGTATTCCCCAGACTGAAATCCGACCACATCCCGCTCCTTCAGCGTATAAACGAACAGGATATCGGTAAACCGGCTGCGCTTGCGGATCTGACGGACAATTCCTTCGATCCGCGCCTTGGATTCGGGAACTCCGCCATCGTTACCCACAAATTCAACAAACACGAGATCAGGCTGATGACGCAGCACATCCATCTCCAAACGGGCGCAGCCGAGGTCCGATCCTGTCCCAGAAATGCCTGCATTCACAGAGCGGATATCCGCATTAGGATAATGCCCGCGAAGCCAATCCGCCGACATGACCCTGTATCCTTCCGAACGCGTATTACTGCCGCCAAAATAGACGATTGTTACTGGATCCCCATTTTCCAACTTAGGAATGACATTAGGCAGCCCTCTTCGAGGGAATAATTCCTTCATCACGACTTCACCTGACCTCACTTATCGTTTTAGGAGCAAACCATTTTACAGCAAACACTTCAAAATAAGGAGAACCATAAGTTGCGGAGAAATCAAACCGGATTCGGGTTACATCTTTCGCATCCACCTTATGTTTATTCAACGTAAGATAATTCCCACGGATTTTAATTTCACGCTCGGTTCCGTCTTCTAAGGTTAAGGTCACATCATAATCTTGGATAAGTGGCTCGATCGGATCGTCGAAATGCTCCAAATCCAACTGTGAATTGAAAACAAGATGGATTTCGTCTACATTTTTGGGGCTTGCAAAACAGAATTCCAACCATTCCTGTCCTTCCGTACGTTCAGAAATCCAGCCGTTCGGCAGACCATACGGTCTGGAGAAGCCGTTGACGACATTCTCGGGATTATACATATTTTGGGGTGGTAACAGATCCTTGAAGCAAATGCTCTTATTGAATTTCTTCAGCCTGGACGGCTCTTCCGGCCTATATTGGAAGCTGACCGCTCCTGTCATCTTCTCTTCATTGCCGTATACAGCAAGGCTCGCCGTACCTTCCAATACGATGTAGATTTTGTCGTCAGCCGGCTTCTTGCAGCCCAAGTCTAGCGTAATCCAGTCGTCATGACCGGCTGCAATAACCAAGCGGTAGTCTTTCATCTCACTGGTGGGAATGTAGTTTTCCTTCCGCTCCCCGCCAAGCAGCTTCACATGCAGCGTCTCCGAATGCTCAGACATATTTTTAATTTTGATCCGTACGCTTTCAGCCACGGATGTCTGAATCGGCAAGACCAAACATAACGCTTTCTCCAAGGAAATCTCTTCAGTTGGCTGAAGATTCTCATAGCTGCGCTGAGACGAAGCACGAATAGTCAATCCGTCAGCGAAGTAAGGATCCAATTCCTCTTGAAGCCCTACAATCGTTTGCCCGTCTCGAAGCAGCAGCGCCTGCAGCTCCCCCATATGAGCTTCCACTATGGCCGCGGGGTCTACCTCATATTTCAAGCATAACGAAGCAGCCGTTCCAACCGCCTGCCCCATACAACCGCAGGTTGCCATGACCCTGGTAGATCCGAAAGCCACATGGGTAGCACTAATGTTGCGACCAGCGAACATGAGATTAGGAATATTACGTGAATATAAACTGCGGAAAGGGATATTGTACAATCCAGGCACGAAATTCCATGCTGTAGCCGGCCCCTCATCGTAGATGCCCTTATTCGCATGTAAATCCATATACCATCCTCCGACGGATACAGCATCTTCGAAATGCGGCTTTGCTGTAAGATCGCTCTGAGACAACATGTGATCCCCAATAAACCGCCTCGACTCCCGCTTTCCCGGAATCGGACATACATAATCTAAGATGAGATTGTCTACATGATCAAATTCGCCGCTATTTTTGATATAATCCCAAATCCCGTACACCAATTTCCGCAGTTCCAATGCGATGTCTTCATTATTCTTGATAATATCCAGATGTCCGCCGTATTCCAGCCACCACAATCCGCCAAGTCCGTTAATTTTCCTTGGAAAAGACCGATGGTTTAAGCCTTTTCTGATGCTATCGAAAAAGGCCAACTTCGTAATATCATAAGCAAAGCCAGGCCTTTTGTAAGGAACGGAATACTCTACATCACGGGCTTGAAACAGGATCGTATCGCCCATGGTGTAATGGTCCGCGACTTCAGGGGCCAGCGCCTCCTTGTATTCATGCCTCGCTTCTCTCCCCCATCGGAAGTGAGCACCTGCTTGATATCCGACAACGCCATCTCCCGAGCAATCGATGTAGGTTCGGCTTTCAAAACGAAATTTTCTTTCGGAAGCCAATTGAAGGCCCTCCACCCATTTAATTCTGCCGTTCTCCATGCCCGTTTCATGCACGCATGTATTCAGAAATAGAGAAATGTTAGGCTCATCATAAACCATATCCAACAAGACCGTATCCGAAAGCGAAAGCATAAGCTTCTTGTTGTATAACGGATTATAGTGAAAAATCTTCAACTTGAGTTCTTCCACCAACCCGCCCTCGCGTGCATAATAGGATGGACTGTTTCCGAGATATGCCGATCCGTTGATATGAACCCTGACCTCGCTGCTCGCATTTCCTCCAAGAACCGGTCGATCATTAATAAGTGAAACCTGCAGCCCTTGGCGTGCGGCAGCAATGGCAGCGCATATCCCAGCAATACCTCCGCCTACGACGGTTACATCTGCTTTCATAAGCTCCATTTTGATAACCTCCATGATTAGATCCTTCTATCATGGTAATCCTTTTGATCCCTATTTTTTTACATGATTTCGCGAAAAAATCATACATTTTTTGCAACCTTATTTGGATTCTTACCGTGTCATTTTTATCCGATATTGCTTAGGCGTATCACCCGTATATTCTTTAAATAATTTACACAAATAACCTTCATTGACGATGCCCACTTCCTCGCACAATTCCAATAAAGAGTAATCCTGAACATGTAACAGCTCGAGAGCCAATTGAATTTTTTTACGGTTAATGTAGCTGATCACGCCTTCGTTCATTGTTTTTTTGAATAAGCTGCTAAAATACGATGGTGCTAAATTCACTTCCTCGGCAATCGCCTCGAGCGTTAATCGCTGTTTGAGGTTTTTCTCTATAAACTGCATGGCAAGCATGATTTCTGCACGATGTACAAGTTGGCCAGCGTGTACATATTCGAATGTGAAGTCAACAATATAGGCAAGCTGCTCCCGAAAAGCCATAAATTCGATCGGAAACTCTGCTACTTCCGTCGTCAACTTGTTCCCCGATTTAAACTTCAGCGTAATGTCTCTGTACAAGTCTCGAAGCATGGGTGCCATGATGGACTTTTGGATTTTATGGTTCGTAACAAATTGGTTCAAATCAGCAAATTCTTTCTCTATCTCTTCTTTGGAAACATTCCTTTTCACCCAAGCAAGAAAATCAGCCAGTTTCTGCTGAAAGTCCTCTTTTCTGTCATTATGGTATTGGAACCGATGCACGGGTGTTTTGACTACTTTCTCGGTATGATAATAGAAATCCTCACTCACATTTTTAGCTTCCGTGTACGCTTGTTTAATAGATTCCCAGCCTCGGTGTGGACCTCCAAAAGCGACGGATACCCTTTGATTCAAATATTGATGCAAATGAGAGATGATCTGCCCCCCCAATGACTGGCATGCATATTCCGTTTCCATATCACTGCGATTATTTTCCCAGGAAAGAAAGCCAATAAAACGATTATCGGATAGCTCCGCAGCTACACCTATGCCACCATTCATTACCGTTTCTTCGATGATATTCGTTATCGCATATTTCAAGATGTTTTGATCAGCCGCTGCGTACTCGTTACGGAAACTTTCATACAGATTCATTTCAACAATAAAGCAGCAATAGTTGGCTTGAAAGAAATGGAACTGCATGCGATTGGCAAAATCCGATGCCCGATGAGAAGGAATTTCGCCTCTGATCAGCTCGTTAAAAAATTGCTTGCGGACTCTATATTTATTTTCAAGCACGGATACGTTTAACGATTGAAATTCCGCTTCTTTTTTCTTAACCTCATTTAAAATCCCGGCTGCCTTATCTAAAGCTCGATTCAAATCCGCTTCCCTGAGCGGAACCTTAACAATGTACTCCAAAACGTTGGCTTGAATAGCTCTCTGCGCGTATTCAAAGGATGAATAGGCAGTCAATAGAATGTATTGGGTATGGGGAAGCTCTGGCTTTAGCTGCTCAATCATGGAAATTCCATCCATCCGCGGCATAACGATATCAGATATCACGATATCCGGCTTAAGCTTTACGATCTCCTCGATCCCATTCAGCCCGTTATTCGCTTTTCCCACTAAAAGAAATCGCCTATCCCTAAGGGAGAGCTCGTTAAAAAACAATTCCAATCTCTGAATGATTAGATCTTCATCATCCACAATGAAGCAGGTGTAGTTTCTCACCATCATGCATCTCCTTTATACAAGCCTGCTGGGAATAAAGCGCGAACTCGGGTTATTTCCTTAGGTATGCTTATGATTTGAAGCCCGAACTGTTCTCCGTAATGAAGTCTAATTCGACCATGAATATTTTTTAACCCGATTCTTTTCCTTTTCGCTTCCACATCACTCGGTTCTGATTCTAAAATATGCTTTATTTTATTCGCTGGAATTCCCTCGCCTTGATCAACGACTTCTATGATGACGATGCCGCCCTCTCTATACGCATGAATCGTAATAGGGCCTTCGATCCCCCCTCCGTTATAACCATGGAAGATACTATTCTCCACAAGGGGCTGCAGCAACATTCGAAAAACCGGAAAATCTAGTAACCCTGCTTCGATATGTTCAATCAATTGGAAGTTTCGGTTATAGCGGATGTTCTGGATCTCGATATAGTCCGATACATTTCGCAATTCCTGATGTAGTGTAACCTTCTCCGAAGCGTCTTCAATCCCGTATTCCAATAATGAAATGAGAGACCCGATCACCACATCTACTTTCTCTATTTGTCCGAGGCGTATAACATTGCTGATCGAACCAAGCGTGTTATATAGAAAATGAGGATTTATTTGAGACTGCAGCACTTGGATTTCCAGCTTCCGCTCAAGTTCATTATGAAGCTCCACTCGCCGAATCAGTTCCACAATTTGCTGCAGCATACGATCGAAGGCTCGGGAAAGATCACCAAACTCATCGTTTCGGTTAATCGTTATAGTCGTTGTGAGGATGCCTTGCTCCACCCGCTTCATTTTTGTTTTGAGCGCATAGAGTGGGGTCCTTATATATTTGGCAATAAAAAAAGAAATGAACAAGCTTAAGAGAAGACCTGCAGCTAGAAGCTCGAAATAATAGGTTTCCAATCGGGACAAAGCAGCTTTCAAGCGTGATTCATCGTTGATCGAGATGATGGTCCAGTTGAATTTCTCCATCGGTTTTTTCAGAAGGGTGACCGGAATGCCATCCTTGGTATGCAGTTGAAAGCTTGTTTCTGTCGTATCCAGAATTTGTTCCGCTGACGTTTCCCCGATTGAAAACGTATGATCTTGATTATTCAGTGGTCCTTTATTTTCAGAAAATCCGGCAATGATTTTACCCGATGCGGTGATCAGAGCCAGATTCATTTGTTCTTGTTTATTAATCTTGAACAAGGTTTCTTCCATGGCATTTAGATCCAAATCTACCGCAATGGCCATAGGAAATGGAGCGCCGTTCAGATATCGAACCATCGTAACGGTCCAGCCGGAATACTTAGATTTGTAAGGATTACTGACAAAGGTAGTCCGTCTATTCTTGTCAGCCGCTTCAAACAAAGGTTCTCTTTCCGATAAAGGTTCATCGAATATTCGAGTTGGTGTACTTCCACCTAAAATGGATAAATCGTTTTTGATCAAATAAATATTACTGACATAATTACTGTTGAGTTCATAGAGCTCTCTTAATTGCTTTTTAATCACTTCCGGATTGTCGATGTTGGCTTTTAACGATGTCTCGACCGAAAACAGGATCGTCTGGAAGGAGGAAAAATTAACCGTGAAATACTGATCAACCTTGTCAAGTATTTGGTTGGTGTAAAAAATATCATTGGCTCTTATTTCCTTTTGGACATAGCGATAAGACAATTGGCTGATCAAGACGATGCAGCTTAACACAAACGCAAACACGATAAAAAATAATTTTAAAGGCAAGCTGATTCTTCTTCGCATCCATCATCTTCCTTTTAATTCCGTATTAAACTAAGAATAGCATATGACAATAAAGAGAGGGGCTATGAATAGCCACTCTCTTCTTTTATTTTACTTGATGATACCGGCTTCTTTAAATTGCTTGATGGCTGTTTCCTTATATTTCTGCATGTCAAACTTGGTATCCAACGTTTGGAGGAAATTGTCCCAGTTGGAAAGAGGTTCTTTGCCCGTCATAAATTTGACTAAGCTTTCATTAATGAAACGTGTGCGGTCAGCTGCCAAGGTATCGCTGGGGTCTGCGGTCAATAAATTTCCGGGCAACGTTGGCCCCACATATTGCTGATTATTCGTGAAAGCTTCTGTTGTCTTAGGATTCTGGAAGCTGAAGTACTCCGCATCATCACCACGGCGCGGCATTCTATAATGATCGACCCATAGGTACTTTTCTTTCATTTCCTTCGATAATTCGGAGGTTTTATTTTTGATCTTGCCGTCTACCACATCCCAATGAATCCCTTTAATTCCGTATGCAAAATTCGGATAGGCTTCTTTGTCCGTAAAGAGATAATTCAGCATGGACAAGATCCGAATGATTTTGTCCTTATCCGCTTTCGCGGATATGGCCCATGAATTGCCTTGGAACGATTTTCTCTCTACAATTTGATCACCGTAAGGACCTTTCATTGGAGGAATGACGATCCATTCCGGCACCTCTCCACTGATTTCTTTCATTTTCTGCTGATAATCCGGTTCCAGCCTACGGGCATCTCTTATCATGAAGCCAACTTTACCCTTAAATAACTTTTGGTCCAACAAATCAGGCGTATTCATCGTCACCCAGTCGGGGTCTACCACATTGGCTTCCATCATTTTATGAATGTAAGCAAGTGCCTCTTTCATTTTGGGATCGATAAATAGGAAGATCGGTTGATTATCTTTCACTTCAATGGCCGAGGGAGGATTGACGCCAAACATCCACATCAAGCTATCGAATCCATAGGTTTGCAGATTGCCTTCTTTATTCATACCGCCGATGAATCCGTACGTATCGTTCTTGCCATTACCGTCTGGGTCTTTCTCTGTAAAGGCTTTCATAACTTCAAAGAGTTCATCAGGTGTCGTTGGCACTTCCATATTCAGCTTTTTCAGCCAATCATTGCGGATGAAGAAGCTTCGACTCATACCGTTTACATTATCATAACCTGGAACTCCAATCGTTTTTCCTTGATAGGACATCGCCTCCCAGGAGTCACTACTAAAACGCTTCTGCAATTCAGGAAATTGATCCAGATATGGTGTCAAATCCGCAAGGACGCCTTGGTCATAATATTGCGCGAGATCAGCCCGACTCTTCAAGAAGATCAAATCTGGAATATCCCCGCCTGCAATGAGCGTATTCAGTTTGGTTGTTGCTTGCCCAGCTTGAGGAATCATCATATCCAAGTCGATGTCCAATGCTTTTTCCAACATTTGGCGTTGAATATCTTCTTCACGTGGAGGTATCGGAGCGGCAGCATTGAAAGTACCTTGGTTAAACATCGTGATTTTCATTTTGTTCGTAGACTTACTAGCCTCGGATTGAGGACTGTTCGAAGCTGTCGGTTTAACTTCTTCTTGGTCCCCACATCCTGACAATAGCGTTCCCAGCCCAACGATAGTAGCCAGAACAAGTAATGAAATCTTATTACGTTGCATATTGACCTCTCCTTTAGCTTGTATATATATTATCACGGTGTCCCCGTAACAACCTAGATAAGAATTGCCTTTTAACCTTTAATCGAGCCCAAGAGCACACCCTTCGTAAAATGCTTCTGCATGAAGGGATAAACGATCAAAATCGGAACCGTCGTCACAACGACAGCGGCCATTTGCACAGCGAACTTGCTAACCGCCCCGGAATTGGCAATCGAATCCGCGCTTTGTGTTGCGACGTTAAGCAGAATGTTGCGCAAGACAACTTGAAGCGGCATTAAGCTCGAATCATTTAAGTAAACAATCGCATCGAAATAACTGTTCCAATGGCCCACGGCATAAAATAAGGAAATGGTGGCAAGAACGGGCAAGGAAAGGGGTAAAATGATCCTCCATAGCGACTGAAGTTCACTTGCGCCGTCTACCCTAGACGATTCCTCGATTTCAGCAGGCAATTGCTCGAAAAAGCCTTTAATGATCACCAGATTAAATGCACTAATCAGATGCGGAATAATCAATACCCAAGGACTATTTAGAAGTCCCATCGAGCGGACTAACAAATAAGTCGGAATTAACCCCCCACTGAACATCATGGTAAACACAATGAATATTAGAAACGGACTGCGTCCCGGCAAATATTTTTTGGATAACGGGTATGCCGCGATTACTGTAAAAAGCACATTTAACGCAGTGCCAACAATCGTTCGAAACAACGTAATTTTATACGCCTGCCCTATACCATGAGAAATGAATACTTCTTTATAGGCTACAAAGGTGAAGGATTCTGGTATAATTACAATCCCTCTTCTTAACACTTCTGATTCTGGTGTTACCGAAACAGCGACCACATATAAAAAGGGAAGCAAGCAAAGCAGTGATAGTAGAATAAGAATAGTATAAACGGCTGCTTGCCATACCTTTTCCCCGATCGTCAGCTTAATCATATCCCATACCACCTCACCAAATTTGCCCATCGAATTTTTTGGCGAGCTTATTCGCAGCCAACACTAAAATAAATCCGATAACAGCTTTAAACAACCCCACAGCAGTAGCCAAGCCAATCTTAAGACGCTCCAGCCCTTCACGGTATACCCATGTGTCGATAATATCGATCTTCTCTTGGTTAAAACTGTTGGCAAACATGAAGATTTGGTCAAAACCAGCGTCCAGGATGTGGCTCAATTTAAGAATCAGCATCAGAATAATGACTCCTCGAATGCCTGGTAATGTGACATGCCATAGCTGTCTCCATTTAGAAGCGCCATCAATTCGAGCCGCTTCATATAAGCTTGGATCAATACCTGCTAATGCGGCGAGGTACAGTATCGCTCCCCATCCAATGTCCTTCCATATTTCAGATGAGATGACCAGCAGTCTTCCCCAAGCAGGTTCCGTTAGGAAGGAGATGGGTTGAACACCATTTTCCTTCAAAATCATATTAATAAGGCCATCTCCTGGGGCTAATAATGCCACCATCAGTCCATAAACAATGACCCATGACAGAAAATGGGGCAAATACGTGATCGTTTGTACGATTTTCTTAAACCATTGGGTATAAACTTCATTGAGAAGCAAAGCTAGTACGATGGGAGCGGAGAAACCGAACAATAACTTATACAGCGATATAACAATCGTATTTCTCATGATGTCCCAGAAATAAACGCCGTTAATAAAATCTGTAAAATTTTTCAACCCCACCCATGGGCTATCCCATAGTCCCAACGCTAGGTTATAGTTTTTAAAAGCAATGATGATTCCCGCCATAGGAATGTATTTGAATACGGCAAAGTAAACTAATGCCGGGAACAAAAGAGCATACATGACTTTATACTTTTGTATCGTTCTTATCCATGACTTCCGCTTTTTGGAGCGGGGAATGGCGTCCGCTGCCAATTTCGCTTGCATATCCTCACCTCGTCTCTATTTATATTTGTATAATAGCATCCCCCTATTGGATAAATTTCTGTAATTTCAAGAATTTCTTATAAGATATTAAGTAAGTACAACCTTGGATAATTCCAATACAATAGGCATGAAAAAAACGGACAGAGTGATCGTCACCGTTTCTAGGCGATATCACTTGTCCGACAATTATTTTCATATTCAACTATCGTTTCCCGCTTATTCAATAGTAAAAGAAATCCGAACACCGTCGAATACATAACCACATATCAAGTGGCGTAAGAGGACAAGGGCTACCCGCCTTTCCTATTCGATTATTATGCCGCTCTTTTTTTGTTAACTAAAGTTCTTATTATCAATATTATAAATAGTGTGAGATAAGCATACCCCGTTTTTACATATAGTGAAGTAATTTCATACGAAGTCGTAGGTTTATCAAAAAATATAAAGTAACCCAAATATAAAACATACACAATTGCACATACCGTAATGATATCAACGATACGTTTTATGATTTTTATTGGCATACACTCACCTCCGCCAAATAATTGAACCTTTTTCCTAGGGTAATAAGTATTATTGTGGTGTTATAGATTTCTTTGTAGCTTTACTAAGTTCATCAACCACTGGTGATACACGATTAACAAAAAATGTAGCCAGGAATCCCAGCAGTAAGCAGCATGCCAAGATTGAGAAAGTGAGGATATAATTACTCGTTCGGAGCAGCTGAATGACTAGGATTGGTCCAATGGTAGCACCTAAATTCACTACAACCGTATAAATAGAAATCGCCGCACCTCTTGAGGCTCCCCCTAGTTCACCTACCAGTGAAACCAATGAAGGGATGGCGATTGCTATGCCGGATACAAATACGACGCTCATGACAATAATAAACACCATATTTGCACCAAATCCTAAGAGGATCAATCCGATAGCAGATAGGATTATGGCGCTTCTAAGTATCGGAATCACACTATATCGCTTAATCAGACCGCTAGAAAAAAGAGACATTAGCATCCCTAAGATCCCTACGGAACGCACATATAAAATCTGTTGATTCGTGAACCCGAAAAGAGAACTGCTTAAAAATTGCCCCAATGCAGTGTACATGCCCACAAAGGAAAGCAGCATGACTAATGCGATTACATAAGCAAACCATAGTGATCTTTGTGCAAGTGTCTTTCTCATTTGATTAAATGCATTCGCAATACTAGTGCCGTTCGGCGGGAGGTTTGGTATAAAGAATAACATCAGTAGTGTTAATAAAAAATAAATCGCCGCCAAAATGATGAACACATACTGCCAACCTAGATGAGAACTGACGTAGCTACTGTACACTTGCCCAATAATTCCAGCCATCAGAAAACTTGAACTCATGCAGCTAACTGCAAATACTCTTTTATTTTGCGGGAACAATTCCATCACATAGGGAAGCACTACGGGAGAGAATGTAGCTGCAGTCAAGCCTTGTATTCCTCTGAAAAGAATAACTGTGTACAAACTACTTTGAAACCCTAGAAAGATAGTAACAATCGTTAACGCAGCTAATCCCCAAAGCATGATTTTTTTTCGGCCAAAACGATCTGATAAGGGTCCAAACAATAAGCATCCAAAAGCAAAACAAAACGTAAACATGCTGCTTATCCATACAGTTTCCCCTTCTGAAACCGAAAATTCCTTTGAAAGTACGGGGATTAAAGGGATTGTAACATAGAAGCTTGACATAATTACCAATCCCGCAAAAAACAATATCAATATAATGAAAGCATTAGGTTGTGCTGTTTTATCTAACTTCTTCATTTTTTATCTCCTCTTAAAATTTAACTACTCAACTTAACGAAAGCCGCCGATTGTGCCGGCGGCTTTCGTTGGGAGTTTTAAGTTGTTTAATTATTTTTATCTGATATCAACCGCTTTAATTTATCAATGTGAACAGCCCCAATCATTTTTTCGATCGGTTCACCATTTTTAAAAAGAATCGTAGTTGGAAGGCTCATAATTCCATAATGAGCGGCAGTATTTGGATGTTCGTCTACATTGACTTTTAGCACCCTCACTACTTTGCTATACTCCTGATCGAACCTCTCGAGTATAGGTGCAAAAGAGCGGCAAGGACCGCACCAAGGCGCCCAAAAATTAACTAATGTAAAGCCTTCATTTTTCAAATCACTTTTAAAGGTTGTATCCGTAGAGTGACAAATCGTCATGTGTATCTTCCTCCATTTCATAATTTTTCACACATTTAAATAACAGCTTACTGTTCTGGATCCGAATACGGAGAGCCGCATCATTTTCAAACTTTCTACTACCAATGATGAATCGAACGGGATATCATCACCTCCTTAAAAACACGTTTGAAATCGAAAGGCTTTGGTACGTACATCCCCAATCCAACATTATGGAGATATTAAAGATATTTTATATCCGTAATTAGCCCGTCGAGGCACTCCGACGAACTGTAAAATCTTCTTCCGTCAAATCCATATTTACGCTCATAGCGGTTCGGCTGCCGTCCGCTGCAGCAAAAACCACTTGGGAAGGAGCCACGTACGAAGCATCTCCGGCGATATATAAACCAGGTATTGCGGACCTCCCCTTTCCGTCCGTTTTAATCCCGCCCGACGCCGTCATTTCACAGTCTAATCGTTCTGCGAACGGAAAGCTTTGCACAAATTTAGGAGTCACGAAGCCGCCAGTCCTCGGAATTTGAGCTCCGTCTGCAAAGCGAACATGTTCAAGCCGACCATTTTGGCCAATGAAAGCTGAAATAGGTTGCTCCATTACCACAATATCCATTGATTGAAGCTGCTTTTTGTGCTCATCTGACAGAGACGCCTTGCCGTTCGTACAGACAACCAAATTTTTGCTCCAATTGAGGAGCAGTTTGGCCTTATGAAATAGGTTTGGATATTCGGAAACAACAACAAGCGGTTGATCTTGAAGCTCCCAGCCATCGCAATATGGGCAATTGAACAAGCTTTTCCCGTAAAGCGGATAAAAGCCTTCAATATCTGGATATATCTCCTTTACGCCCGTTGCCAAAATTAGTTTTCGCGCTTGAAGGCGAAGGCCAGCAGAATCAACTAACTCAAATCCGAATTGGGTAGTATCAACGGAAACAACTTCGTTTTGAAGATGATCGACTGAAGGATAACTTTTAACCTCCTCAAGAGCAATTCTGCGGAATTCGGTCGGTGTTACGCCGTCTCTCGTAATAAAGCCGTGAGACGCATGTGTAACGGCATTTCTGGGTCGATTGTTGTCAATGATAGCCAAGCTTCTCCTTGCCCTTCCAAGGATGAGGGCTGCATTCAACCCGGCCGGTCCTCCACCAATAATGGCGCATTCGTAAATCATGACGCTCAACTCCTTAATATAGACTTTATAGACATATTATATCTATTATTGGACGAAAAATTTTTAATGTGTTGCAAATGGCTCAACCTTAAACCTACGTTTTCTTTTGGACCATATCTGTCAACTTCGTGTTTTTAAGATGGCTTTCCATTTTCTCTTCCGCTTCCTTCATTACAGCTTGAATCAAGCATTCTTCGCCGTGGACAAAATTACATTCAAACAAGGAGGCATTACCCTCAATAGCCTGGATAATATCCAAAAATGTAATATCATCTTTTTTGCGAGATAAGCGATATCCCCCATTGACTCCGGAAACAGATTCGATCATCCCTGCTTTTACGAGCCTCGTTAAAATTTTGGAAAGATAGGTTGGTGAAACACCTTGTATTTCTGCTAACTGCTGAACACCTATCGGCTTTACCGGAGAATTGTCAATGAGCGCGAGCATAGTGTGCAAAGCATAGTTTGTTGCTTTTGTAAATTTCACGGTATCACCTCAATAAAAGACTTATTGTATCTATAATATCCTCGATATCGCTAATGTGTCAAGGAAAATGCCAAGCAGATGTGATATAAGTCATTAAGAAAGTGACAAGTGCTTCTGACGGCTGCACGGATTAGAATGGTTCTAATTGTTCGATCATGAAGCCAAGAGCTGAAATTACAGCCGGATTGCCGTGATGTTTCCATCATAATTGCTTATTTTTAGTCGTGTTCTCAGTCTATGGAGTCGGGTGAAATCACATCCCATTTTCCAAACAATGTAAAACCCGCCGTTTTAGCCAGCAATGTAGATGCATGGTTATCGAGCTGACATCGGTACTGGGGTTCGTATCCCTGTTCATAGGCAAACTTGCAAATGGAACGCACCACTTTGCGGGCATGACCTTTTCCTCGAAATGGCGCCAGCGTCAATACGCCGAGATCCGCAATTTGCGTATCGTCCTCCCAAGGATACATGCTGGCGGCACAGACTAGGCGGTTTTTCTCAAAAGAGCCGAACACGGCCCAGTGATCCAATTCCACAGAAGCATCATCCAAGTCTTGTTCCGAAGCGGAGGACTCGAACTCGGAGAAAACCGCATCATCTTGCTCTGTTAACTGGTGCAAGTCACCTTCCAGATTTTCCTGCAGCAATACGTTCTTATCGGCCTCTGAGAAATAAAAAAGATAATCTGCGCCATGCAGCATGACTCCCGCTTCTTTTATTTTTCGGCGAAAGATCTCCTCAGACAGGTCTTGTCGTGGATAAAGGCCTACCTTATCGGCCATCGCAGGCGTCAGAACCGCCATAATTCGGCCGTCGGTGGTTTCCAGCACCATGACCCGACTGTCTTCATCCAGGTCTGGGTTGATTGCGACAGTAAGGACTTCATCGCTGTAGAGGACGTCTCCGTTCAAAAATTGTTCCCGCCAATAGTCAGTTATCGTTTGTGAAAATATAAGCATATTTTTTATTTTACTTTCCATGTAAGTTCACTCCCTTATTCTAAGTTATTGTAGCAGAGTATAACTCTGCGGCATCGACGAGGTAAGCCACTACGCGTTTGCCGATTTATATTGAATTGCAGCAACTATTGGCATAATTAATAATGCGACTAAGATACCTAGTATAGGTGCAAATTTTAATGTTTGAGCGGTATACATAACATAGATAAAAGGTGCCACTAAAATCGTTGTTACAATAGTCCAGCTAGCTATTACTATATAACGATAATTAGAAAGCATAACGCGTGGTTTTAATTGCGCTAATGTTATCCAAATCATTTGTATGCAAATAATAAAATGAATAGCTCTAATATGTTTACTAATCCAACGACTAATAAAAGCACTCAAAACTATCGTAATAAGCATAATAAGGATGAAAGCTACATAATCATAGTTGCCTAAAACGATTAAACCCTCATCGTCAATAACACCATCAAATACTATAGCTAAAATGTTTACTAAACCATAAAGTATTGCAGCAACTCCTATAAAGCTTGCCAGCATACTACCAAATGTTAGAGATGATGTTTTAACATTAAATACCTTTTTACGGATAAGTATAATTGTCGCAATGATCGTTAAACCAATTAGCAATGTCATTAACGGTAAAACCACTTCGTCTGAATATACAACTAAGACATTTTTCATTAGAGGGAAGTAAATGGCATCCCCTTGATTTTTCTCTAACGCTTCAAACTCTATTGTTGAAAGTTTAGCATATTTTTCAGCTAATGGTATGGCGTAAGCACCAAAGTGACGAATCGTATCTCTATCACTATTTTCATATGTATCTATATTCGCGTGATATGTTTCAACACCACCCATATTAGCAATATTATAGCCTAGCTTAGGTATGTGCTTTAATTCTGAAAAATCTGTAGCTACCGGAAGAGATACCGTATGACTAAATTCTTTTACCAATTGTGCATTATGATTTGTTGTTTCAAATAAAATGGGCACTCCTGTATTACCACGCGCCTCAAAGTTAATGATCATACGTGTCTTGTCAAAAATATCTTTGCGTTCTGTTAATGCTGTTGCCCCTAGCACACCTTCTTCTTCACCATCAGTAAAAACAAAATACAATGTATTTTCAGTGGGAGGAAGCTGACTCATCATACGAGCAGTTTCCATTAAAGTTACAACTCCATAACCATCGTCACCTGCGCCTGATGTTTCAGGTGTGGAATCATTAAATATTTCACGATATAGTCTTTAACTTTTTTATTAGCTTCTGAACCTACTGGATGTGGTACTTTGGCAATTATTTCTAAATGCTGCATTGCACGTTCTACCGAAAACTTCTCGTCATTAACATGGCTGCTCTCATAGGGGTTTGAAAATTGAGTAGAACTTACGGCTATTGTTATTAGCATCAAAATACTTGTAAATAATATTATTTTCCATTGTTTACGCATATAGTCTTCACTCCTTTCAAATGAACCGAATTGTCGGAAACTCAAAATGGGCTGCCTATTGGTCCTCTCCTTTTCACAAATCTAAGAACAGTTGGTACAAATTAAAAAACTAACCGAACGGTCAATAATATTTTATTCAAAACTAACCAGTCGGTCAATGATATTAAGTGTAAGTACACGTTACAATCACCCTGATGCGTCAAATGCCGAATATAACTTGTCCACGAGACCCCCCTCCTCCTTTGTGATATTCATGGAGTTCGAACAACCACAAAGAAGCCATTCCCTCAAGGGTATGGCTTCTTTGTGGTGTAGGTAGGAGTGAACTTCGCGCTCATTCAGGACAACGCACTCGCTTCTGTTCGAGCTCTGAAGTTGAGTTGATGTCGAATCTGAATTCGGGCATATTCATCGCTTAGTAATAGCGAGACGGCTTGCTCGCCAATTGCAGTCTGATGATAATCCACACTTGGGAAACCTAATATTTCACTTAATGGTGTATTCTCCTCGCCAATAATCTCGAAATCTTGTGGGTAACTGTACCCGTGCGTCTGGGCGGAAGCTATGATTCCTGCAGCGACTTCATCGCCATTCGTAAAAATCGCATCCGGGACGATCGAATTTCGAAACATGATGCCGCCAACCCTTTTCCCATCTTGAAAGTCGAAGCACTGGTCGAAAAACTGACTTTCATACGCTTCGGTGATGATTTCTTGATACGCCTGAATACGTAATCTAGTGCTAGGACTTGATTGCGAATCTCTTCCAGATGTGAAATGAATCCGCTTATAGCCTTTGTTCTTCAAATAAGTGAAGACTTCGATATACGCTGCAAATCGATCTGGGAATACAGACGGAACAAGTTCGATGGGGCAAGCATCGCAACATACGATTTTTCCCCACTCGGCCAAGGCTTTAATCTGCTCAGGATGAAGTGTATGCGAAGTGAGTAATAATCCATCGATCATTTTCTTTTTCAATAACGTTAGATAGCTACTCTCTATGACGTTCTCATAATACGAAGGCAACAAAAGAACTTGATAATGCAACTCATGCGCTTTCTTCAGAATGCCGTTAATGAGTTCATCATAACAAGAGTTATTGTTATACGGCACAATGACGCCAATGGTATTTGTCTTTCCTTTGCTTAGCTTCACCGCATTGCCATTTACCGAATAATTCAATTCCTTCATAACCGCCAAAACCTTTTCTTGCTTGTCCTTGGCTACATGAGGATACTCATTGAGAACGCGAGATACGGTTGCAATCGAGACACCTGCCATTCTAGCGACATCTTTGATATTCGCCATAGCTTCCCACTTTTTCACTGCATAATCGGAACCATTGTAACATGCCGATTTCTTTTTTAGAAATATGGTTTTGAATGCTTGACTTGAAAAGCGTTTCATATTTTACAATGAAAAAATCAGCAGGAAGAATCCTATTTCTAGAAGGAGGTTAAGGCATGAGAACCTTTGCGTTCGCTTCGTATTCATTGTATTTTCTAGCTGGACTTGTCATTACAACGATCGGTTCTGTGATGCCGCAATTGCTCGCTCACTATGGGCAATCTTATACGATTGGCGGGCAGATGGTATTCGTAAGTGCAGTCGGATTTATTGCAGGTGTGCCAATTTCGGCATGGCTCATGAACGTGTTGAAGAAGGAAAAATACGTACTCGCGCTCGCTGCGATTGTCATTGCGATTGCGCAGTTCAGTGTATGGTCACTTCCACCGTTCGGCTGGGTTGTGGCATTAAATTTCTTAAACAGTGTCGGTGCAGCAGCAATCGAGTGCGTTGTTGCGACATTAATGATGGAAGTATTCGTGGGCCGTCGAGCTGTGGTGATGAGTTATCTCGAGGTCTCGTTCGGGATCGGTGCGCTCTGTATGCCGCTCATCGCTAGTGTACTGATTGCGAATCAGGTTTGGCAGTATTCCTTCCTCGTGACGGCATGTCTTGGAATCATTATGGCGGTCATATGGTGCTTCATCTCTTTTGCCAAGGAGGGAACGGAAGTCGCGGAATCTTTGGATGCCGGCATTGCACCGCCGCCGATGTTCAAGACGAGGCAGATGAAGCGGTACATTCTCTTCGCATTCGTTTTTTTGATTTTCATGTACAGCGGGATTGAGGGAAGTTTGAATCATTTCATGTCCTCCATCTTCCTGAATCATTTAGAAGTTACCCCTTACTACGCCTCATTGAGTATTGGCTTGTTCTGGACAGCGATGGTGATTGGCAGGGCTGCTACAGGCTGGATTATTCGAAAAGTAAATTATGCGAGTTATTTGCGCTGGAGTATGTTCGGCACGCTCGTGGTGATCGTCATGTTTGCGTTATGGAGGGATGCTGTCGTCGCCTTTATCCTGGTCATCACGATGGGGTTAACGATGTCTGGTGTGTATTCGATCACGATGGTGTATGCGAATCATACGTTTCCCGGCATGACGCGTCTCGTGACCAGTCTGGTTACAGCTTTTGCCGGGTTCGGAGCCGCGGTCTTCCCTGCACTAATTGGATATTCGATGGACCATTCAGGCACGGTGTCTGCGGTGTGGTATATCGCTGGCTTTGCGGCAACCTATTTGATCATACTGCTGCTAGGTATCGGCAGATTCTACCGTAATCAAACGGCCGTGAACTTAAATTAATAAGGGGAGGAATTTAATATGGATGTACAAATCATTGCCGTAGACATGGATGGCACGTTTCTAAATGACCGCAAGGACTATAACCGAGATCGCTTTCTGAATCAGTATGCGCAGATGAAAAGAAAAGGCATTCGGTTTGTAGTGGCTAGTGGAAATCAATATTACCAGCTGCGGTCATTTTTCCCTGAAATTGAGCAAGAAATTGCTTTTGTTGCGGATAATGGCGCTTATATTATAGATGGGAAAGAGGAAGTGTTCACTGGTCGAATGTCTGATGAGACGATTGCAAAGACGCTGGAGCTTCTGAAACACTATCCATCCTCGAACATTGCAATATGCGGCAAACAAAGTGCTTATATGCGGCATGATGAATCAGATGACTATTATAACTATTCGAAACAATACTACCATCGATTACAGAGAGTAAAGAATCTAACGTCTATTGAGGATCAATTGTTTAAATTTGCCCTTCGTTTTCCACTTGAAGAACTGGATCAAGCACTTGCGAACTTGAAGCTTGAGTTAGCGGAGGAAGCTACGGCCGTATCGTGCGGTCATGGGGATGTGGATATTATTGTAACAGGCATTCACAAGGCGCACGGAATTCAGCTTCTTCAGCAAAGATGGCAGATTGCGGACAATAAGACGGCGGCTTTTGGAGATAGTGACAATGATGTCGAAATGCTAAGTCATGTAAATTATAGCTATGCGATGCAACACGCGAATGAACACGTGAAGAGGACGGCGAAATATCAGATCGGTTCGAATAATGCCGAAGCTGTGCTGGATGCGATAGACTTGCTATTAGATAAATAAAGACTCATGATCTCTCGATCGAAAACCTGAGATAAAAATAGCGAGAGTATAGTGAACGTGTCTGTCTACCAAGCCAATATAATACCCTAAACAAAGAAGGAAAGGCACCCTCGTGCCTTCCTTCTTCTTTTTTTCAATGCGGGTCCGATCGCAAAAATAAAGTAGCTTTCCCTTTTTCCTTTGCTTCACTCCTTTACAAACGGTCAACGGTTTGGGTTATGCTATAATATCTGAAGAAAATGTGACAACCATTCTAGGAGGAAAGTTAATGATAGATGGTAGAGAAAAAAAGGGAAATAAAACAAAAGAAACTTTATTACACGCTACAATCACTTTAATCGCAGAAAATGGACTAGAAGCATTAAGTGCCAACAGCATCGCAAAGAAGGCAAATGTTAGTAAAGCAAGCGTGTTTCATCACTTTGGTTCTATGGAGACAATGCAACAAGAAGCATTTATTTTTGCTAATGTGCTAATGAGTGAAGCGCTGGAACAAATTTATCAGGAAGCGAAGGAAACGGATTCTTTTGCGGAGATTATGCTCAAATATATTCTCTTCTTTATTGAAGAAAAAAATAAAGACTACTTAAATTTAATTAATGTTCAAATGCAATTTTTAGTGAAGGCTTCCTATGATACGGAGTTTGAAGAGCTTATCTATGGTAAAGACAGCGAGAAAACACCGTATGATTTCTTTGAGATTTTAGTGAATGATTTCTATGGTGATACGCTAGACGCGAATGACTTGGAGTTAGTGAATGATTTATTAGCAACTTATATAAATGGATTTGCAACATTTTTTATTTCTAAGGCAGACACAGAATGGCTTGTTGTATTATGGAAGGAAAATATTAAAATGATTGAAATCTACGTCCACTCATTAATTAAATCAAATTCATAATACATTTTCTAAAAATAGAAAATCCAACTTCGATATGCTATAACTATCCAAAAACCCCCTCGTCCTAAAGGCCAGAGCAGTCGGGTCTCAAAGAATCGGAGTGATACTCTTCCTTTAGTCTCAATAAAAAGGAGCAGCTGCCGTCGGCCAACTGCTCCCTGGTTCGTTGAACTACCGTTCCCCGTTAGTTCAATATAGGCAGAAAATCAAATCAATCTGATATTAATTTGGAATAGATATTGAGATCATTAAACTTTCCTTCTACTTTTCCATATTGTCTAAGTGTTCCTTCAAACGTAAAGTTGAGCTTTTGTAAAAGCTTTATAGAATTCACGTTTTCGGGGTCAACCTGTGCTTCGATTCGATTCAGCTTTAAAGATGTGAATGCGTGATCTAACAAAGAACAGATAGCTTCTGAAGCGTATCCTCTTCCCCAAAATGATTTAGCAATGTCATATCCAATTTCTGCTTTTTCATTTTCAAAATCAAAGGAATTATAACCACAAGAACCTATAATTTCATTGGACTCTTTTTTTATTATGGAGAAACGAATAGCCTTACTGTCTCGAGAAAGATCATCAAGAAGATTAATCATCTCTTTTGCTTTATTTTCATCAGTAAAACAACTAACATTCATAAATTTAGTAACATCTGGATCAGACCAAATTCTAAACAAACTAGACGAATCCGATACCTTCATTTTTCTCAAATGTAAACGTTCTGTGTGTATCTCTGTAATCAATACTTTTACCTCCATTATATTTTAATAGTTAGGTTTAAGATATTGATATCTGCGCATAATTCAGTCCCTTCATTTTTGAAGTTAGTATCATTATACAAGAGCTTATAGGATTTATCTACGATCGGCTTTTGTTGTTAAACTTTTCCGTTAGCTTATTTCACTGCTAATTTTGAAGCGGCTTCTTCAGCTTCTTTATAAGCTTTTTTTAATACTTCATCTCTGTCCAGTTTATCAGTACCTTGCACTCGAAGAATTTGATAATCTTCAATACCAAAAAAATTGAACATCGACTTCAAGTATTTATGCGAATATTCAACTTCGGTATACCAGTCATTATTGGTATAGATTGCCCCACTTCCTTGTATCACAAGCATACTTCTTCCATCTTTAAGAAGACCAACTGATCCCGTTTCTGTATATTTGAAGGTTTCCCTTGCAATCATAATATTATCCATATAATCCTTTAACTTTGATGGCACATTAAAGTTATGCACTGGATAAACAATTACATACTTGTTTGCACTTTTAAATTGTTTTAATACATCATTCATACGCTCTGTTACTTCTTGTTCTCGACTTGTTAGTTCTTGACCTGTTTTTAATTTTCCCCATGCACTTAAAACCGTTTGATCTAACATTGGTACTACGTCCTTGTACAAGTTAATTTGTTCAATAACTTCATCATTAGAATGCTTCTCTTTATAAATTTTCATAAAGTAATTAAATACATTTAGACTAAATGAAGATGTGGAATCGACTTCTGGATGTGCATTAATGACAAGCAGTTTGCTCATTGGATGTTTTCTCCTTTAAATTTAATTAACTTAATCTTAATTGTCTATTATATCAATCGTCGATAATATGAATCGTCGATTGATATAATAGACAATATAAAGGTTTCATAGCCTTTTGTCAAATTCTATAGGTTCTAAAGTTAGTTTTTGCTAATTTACAAAAAAACATTTAGGGAGTATAATGATTTTTTTGATAGCCTTTTTATAATGAAAGCAGGTGAGTCTATATGCAGTATAGTGTAATGGTTGAATATGCGTTGCATAGCCTTGTTTATTTAATAGACGTACCCGAAGAGGAAAGTATTGGAATAAAAGACCTTTCAGTATTTCAAGGGCTTTCAGAAACATATCTCTCAAAAGTTTTTGGTAAATTATCAAAGGCTGGTATCGTGAGTTCGACACCTGGTGTAAAAGGTGGTTATAAATTAGCTAAGTCCCCCGAAGAAATTTCTTTTTGGGATGTCATAGAAGCAGTTGAAGGAGTAAAACCTATTTTTCAATGTAAAAATGTTTTGAAAGATAATCTTATGCATCTAGATAAAGAATGCTCTTCCTGTGCATCCGCCAATTCTTCTTGTACGATTAACTTAACGATGCTTGAGGCAGAAGAATATATGCGTGAGTTTCTTCGTAATAAGACCCTTGCATGGTTAAATGATGAACTTAATCACGTTTTACCTGAAAAATTGCGGACAGATAGCCGAGAATACTTTATAAGAAAAAACTCCAACTAACTCAAAACCTAATTATTAATATAAACAAAGCCCTGAAAATCCTCTGCGAATTTTCAGGGCTTTATATATTTATTATCAGTTACCAACCTCGACATCCGAAATTTTCGGATTATCGGATAGGAAACATGAAATTCACTTTTTAAATTAACCAGAAGCTCCACTCTCCGCTTTACCACTATTTGTGATAAGGTTCTCCGCGCTGTCTGTAACGGCAAGTTCTAGTTCTTTGCGAACTCGGTTAGAGCTTAATTCTCTAGAATCTACTTGAAAACTTGTCCTGAAAAGGAGAAAGAGGCGCTTGAGTAGCGCCTCTTCACTTAGCAAATCATATCGACGGAAATCACATAGTAATGAGACTCCGCAGTCACCTCAAACCCTATCGACTGATAGAGGTATAAAGCATTTCTATTTTGAGTGACCACTCCAAGGCGAATCTGAAAACATTTCTGATCTAGCAAGATTTTAACTACCCCTGAAAGAATTTCACGGCCGTATCCTCTGCCTTGGCACGAAGGAAGCACACAAAAGTCATGTATAACCGCAGTATTCGTATCAATATAATTGACTCTGATCATCCCAACCGGAATCATGCTGTCCAAAGCAATGTAAGTAATCCGTTCCGGTTCCCTTGTACGTGTGAAATAATTCCTAGTCCAGGGCTCTGAATCGCCAAAGGCTTGTGATGAACATTTAACCATGAACTCTAAATCCTGATCTTCTTCTAATCGTACAACTAAACTGGAGTGACTTGATACAACCGTTTGTGCCCGATTGAAAACCATGGAGAATTCAGACGTTGCAAAGCTAGCCCCTAAATGCAGTATACAATCAATCCCTGATTCAGAATTTGAAGGTATTCTAAAGCGACAAGTTTGTATGCCATGTATTTGCATATCTGATGCGGCACGTTTCAGTAAGCCGTGGAATATACCTTGGCGACGAAAGTCCGGGTGAATCATTCCGTTAATATTAGCTTGAATGCCATCCGAAGTATACCAACTGAGAAATCCGATTAACTGGTTATCGATCTGGAAAAGAAATGCCTCATCTCCGTTTATCTCCTTAAGGCTTTCTATGCCCACCCTCAAACTTGACCTGTCGGATGTCTTGCAAAGGTGTTCTAATATTCGGATTTGATCAATCGAATGATTTGAGAAGTCCTTCATTTTACTAATTTGATATTCTTGCATCTGGTACCCTCATTAAGAAGGAAATACGCAGTTTATGGACGAGTAGGCGTTATCCTTCTAAATTCTGTCCACCTATTAATAGTTACCAATGGAACCGCCTCCTCAATAATGTATTTACCATATTTTATAGTAATGAAAATAAAAGTCAATGTCTTCACTCTAAACCAGGCTATATTTCAACAAACTTGCTGCCGTTATTTGTGATACGGTTCACCGCGCTCGATCTTAAACTATACTGCCCGTCAGCCAACGGTGTATCATCTGAAGTGGAATGCAATACTCTTGGACATGCCCCGTAACCACATCATAATGAGTGTGTCATATAGACTTTCTGCTTATATCTTTTTGAGACTCCGTACAAAAGCATTCACATTACCTAAGCAACAAGTCCCTTGGGGGTTGTTTACTTCACACCCACATCGCCCCGACTGGACATGAGACTTGATTTGGTCAGCAGGTTTTTGGTCGGTGCCAACGGCCTGAAGAAGCCGCTCTCTCGTCCAATCAAAGCAGTAACACACAGGCACATCTGCGCTCTGGTTTTTTTGGTACACTGGCACCTTTAGGTCATTCTCCACAAATGTTTGTGAATGGTTCCCGCTGAAGTAGACGATAGAGCAAGCAGGGTTAGAACAAAAAGCGTAAAAATTCTCGGATTCAATGGTTTCTAATGTCGACGCTTTAAGCAGGGACTTGAGTGTTAAGAGTTGCACGTTCTTGCCCTTTTCGCCGCAGAAAGGGCACTTCGTTTTTACAGCTTCTGTATTATTTGATGGTGCACAGCAATCCATTTGAAATCACTCCCTATGTCTATGAATTAACTATTTGTACTTCCTCAGATAATTATCGTACCGATTGGTAGAATAGTAAATCTACACTTTGCTAAACTGCCCGTTAGTTTAACAAAAATGGCATCTTTTCAACTTGCCTGCTGCCGATGAGATCATATCGGGAATCAAACAAAGTTCTTGTCATCAACTGTTAGATGTGTATAAATCATTGTTGTTTGTATAGATGAATGGCCTAATTGATCCCTTAGCTTAGGCACATCATTTTCGGATGACAAGAACGGACGAAATTGTCTATTAGTCTAGACTATGGACTAGGGCAATGAGTGTAAAAAAACAGTAGGACGCCTCTCATGCGCCCTACTTGTTCTTGTTAATATCCACCTTGAATTGGATTTACTTCAACGTGATTCCAAATTCCACGTTCGGCGCGCCAGCAAATACAATCGTACCGTTCTTCGGCAGCTGTACTTTGTTGTTGCCGCTCAAAAAGCTAAAGTTGATGCACTCTCCATTTTCATCATATACTGCGAATGTACTATTCGCGGGCAGCGTCACGGTCATCGTTTTCCCTGCTGCCCTTTGCGGGATCGTAAACCATTTCGCATGCCCATTCGCTTGCAGCGTAACTTTGGACGATTGGCCTGCAAAGAGCGGTTTTACATTTGACTCGTTCACGAATAGCATTTCGGCCTCTTCCATGTATTCATGGCCGCCCTCTGTATAGAAGCGGGCTTCACTTGTATCGCGGCCTGCCAACACGGGGATCTGGATCTGATGCGCCGCTGTGTTCGGACCTGTTATTTTTTTACCCTCCCAATAGCCAGGAAAATCTTCCTCACGAGTAATCTGGTTTATAGGGAGAGAGAAATACATCATAGAGTTGAATTTTTCATTCACAAGATAGTACTTGAAGCCATCCCGCTTCTTCCAAGCAGAGGCAGTTTCCTTGGATAGCTTGTTATCTTCTAACTTTTCAGCTGCATACTCAGACATCGCATCTTGCCCCAATCCAGGCTCCATGCGATATGAATTCCTTTTCAAATAGGTGCGTCCATTCTTCTCGGTTACAAAGCTGAGCTTGGAGGTACCATCTTTGTTGACAAAACTTCCATCCGCAGTGTACACATATTTTTCCTCTGGTTCGGGAGCTAAGAACAATTCCCCATTCTTCGAAATGTTTAGTTTGAAATGGCTACTGCTATCGCCGTAATATCCTGCTTGCTTCATCACCTCTTGCGGCATCTTGGCCTTAACAGGTTTGCCAAATGATTTGCCCGGCTTGACGGCCTTGATGACGCCCTTTTCTTTAAGCGCCGCTAGTAGCAATTCATTAGCTAGCAATCGATTTGTAGAGCTACGGCCGTCGGAGGACAACACAGCCGCTGCCATTTTCTGTTCAGGAAGCACGACTAGCACAGCATGCTGCAATAGCGTGTCGCCGGTTTTAGCCAAGCCCTTGATCCCATATTCGTTGAATGGATATAACTTCACACTATCCCAACCGAGGCCATAATTGAACATACTATCTACATCCCCCGGCCACATTCCTTTTTCATATTCCTCTTGCTCCATCGCTTTGACTGCCTTGGCTGAGAGAATCCCTTCGGTCTCTCCCATAAATAATTGGGAGAATCGCACCATGTCTTCTGCCGTAGAAGAGATGCCCCCCGTACCAATCATATTCTGCGATTCATTCGGAAGCTGTCCTTTATATGTAGGAAAATAAAGCCCTGCCCGCTTGATGTCTTCCCCTGGGTCTTGCGATGTCTTCGTATGATTTAACTGCAACGGCTTTGTAAAATGGTGATGTAGAAAGGCGGTAAAGCTCATGCCACTAACTCTTTCCACCAGAATCTCAGCCAGTGAAAAGCCGTCGTTGCAATATACTGAGAACGCACCTGGCTCCGCCTTTAAGCTCTGGCCGGATAATCGCTGCAACAATGTATCATGTTCATAGGTATTATTATCCTCGAATAAAAGATCATTGCTGTAAGTGGAACCTTGCAGGCCGGAGGAATGGTTCAATAGCATCCGGGTTGTAATCCGTTTGTACCGTTCATCCTTCATCTTAAATTCAGGGATATATTGGGTGATAGGCGTATCTAAATCGATCTTACCTTCGTCCACTAGCTTCATCACTGCAGCTGCCGTATACATTTTACTTACCGACCCAATACCGTATACAGTATCTTTGGTCAACGGCTATTTTCCTTGCATGTCGTTTTTACCGGTCTGACCCGACAAAATAAGGTTCCCATTATCAATCAGTGCATACTGCACGCTGTATGACCCATGGAACTTCGTCAAGATTTCCGCTTTCTCCGCCGAAATCTTCGTAAGTCCTGGTTGACTCGCTACTACTGAAGTCTTCTTGCTTGGAGCCGCTATCGATCCTGTTGGTAGAATCATAGGGAGTGACAATGTAACGGCTAGCACCCATGCGAGTTTATTTTTCACGTCATGACTTCCTCTCTCTAACTAGGTATGTGTTCAACAAATCCTAGTTTAGTTTTTTTAGGATCCGGGCGAAATTGTCTATAGTCTAGTTTTAGTTTGGACTAAAGTCCGGGGCAATCGGATCATATAGATGACAATCATTTTTGACAACAATATGATCCAATAAAATAAAAAAACCGCGATTTACGCGGATCATAATCGGATTATATTGTTGACATTCGACAGATGATGATAAATTACGTTTATCCTACACTCACATAGTAGTACGCAGTTCTTGGGAGTGACAAACCCAAAACAGTGAGACAATAAAAAGAATAAGGCGATGCCGCAAGGACATCACCTTCTAAGAAATCAGCCTCCGATATAAACCGCTTTTCCTCCGGCGAGTAGAAATTAGAATGTTACGCTTGTTCTGCCCAGTTAGCCGGATATGTTACATAGATAAATCGTGCATATTCTGGCACAGAAAATTGAATCTTACTTCCTTTTGGAATCAGGATCACTTCTCCTGGACCAGCTGACACCTTTGTACCATCAATGATAACATCCAGATGTCCCTCAATTACATAATCAATTTCATCATAGTTAAGTGTCCAGTCAAAGGTTGTTTCTTTCATCTCCATGATACCGCAGCCAAGTCTTGGACTTTCCTTTAGCGAAAAAAGATCTTTACAATAGACGATATCATTAGGATTGCCTGTATCGAGACGATCCTCTTCTGTTACTTTCATATTTGGCACTTTAACAGAAGTAATCCCTCCAGGACCTCTATGAACGTTCTGTTCAATAACATCAGCCCCTACTTTTTCCATGATAATTTTACGAACCATCTCTTCAATCATCTTTTTATCGATACTCATGAGTACCCTCCTCTATTTCTTAGGTGCAGTTTTTTAGAACCATTTTTCTTGCAATGAGCATAGCAACCATTACAGCTGTGATACACTTTTGAACATCGATTCTGTTCTCGGCTAAAAGGAGGTGTGAAACAAATTTCACTACGGTATATGACTTCTTTCTCTGTAATCACAATACGCGGAACGGAAAACGATGACGCCATATTCTGGTTTCTTCTGCCATTCCCTCATCTCCCATACCAGAGAATAAACACAAAGAGGCCTAAAGTTATACCGCTTCCTATCAAGTAGGAATGCTATAACCTTAAGCCTCTTTGCTTTAGTAAGACTACGCCTTTGTAGTCCTCTATTACATTTTAAACGTGAATGAAACTGTTGTTCCACACGCTGTAGATTCAAATTGCATGCTCCCTTTTAGTTTATCCTCTACATAGCTATTTACAATAGATAAACCTAAACTTTTTGTGAACATTCTTCAACGTTGAATCCTTTGCCATCATCTATTACTCAAATCGTGCAAAAGCCGTTGTTGGAACTCAACGGGAATCAAACGTTATTCATAAGAAATTAGATTTATATAGAAAAATTGGAAAAAAAATCTTTTTTAAAAAGGTTTTTTAAAACATCATAAAGAATTAATACATATCGAGTCTTTTATAATAGAAAGGGTGGCTATATTGAATTCTTTATCAGAATCAAATGATACATCGTCGGGTCTAAAGAAATATTTCGAATCCCGACCGTTAACATCATTTTTTATCATGGCATATCTATTCTCGTGGATTATATTAATCCCTTTTATCTTATCTCAATGGAATATTCTCCCTGATACGAAATGGTTTTCTATTTTCTTTGTTGCCAATGCATTCGTAGGTCCTATGCTTTCATCTTATATTATGATTCGGACTCTTGAAGGCAAGGAAGCATGGCGAAACATAGGAAAAAGCATCAGACAGGTAAGAGTCGGATTGAAATGGTATGTATTTTCCCTTTTGGTAATTCCTGCTATCGTGTTTTTGGGAATGGTACTATTAAACGGAGAGCTGCCTACTTTCCACGGTCTTACTTTTCAATTTTTTGTTACCTATCCCATTAATTTGATTGTGGTTTTCTTTGGTGGAGGACCTTTCCCTGAAGAAATCGGATGGAGAGGATTTGCTCTGCCACGGATGCAATCCCAATTTGGACCCTTAAAAGCAACGCTGCTCCTTGGTATTTTGTGGGCGTTTTGGCATCTACCGCATTTTTTAACGTCGGCACAAAAGGGCGGGCCTGGTTCTGACCTATCACTTCTCTATTTTAATTTGCCTAATTTTATCGTGCTGTGCTTAGCCACTTCGATTATTCTCACGTGGGTGTATAACTGCAATCAGGGCAACCTATTTATCGTCATGCTGGTTCATGCGAGCTTAAATACATTTAGCATCATACAGCCGTATCTTGCCAATTCAGTTCTGAAAAATTTAGATTTATCTGTCAGTATAGGATTAGGATTATTCGCTTTGATTATTCTGTTCTTAACACGCGGTAACCTTGGATATAAATATCCTTCCGAATTAGAATTCGGTAACAAAGAAAATATAAGTAAATAACATTTATTTATGGTTCCTGATTCAACAAAAGAAGAATATATAACAAAAATAGGTGATAGGAGGAAATATAAATCCGCCTCCGATATCATCCATCCGATTCTTTTAAAAGAAAATTCCCTTTAGTAATAAAGGGAGTTTTTTTAATGGTTTTTCGTATTGTGAGTAAATTCACTTAAACTATCAGGTGCTTTACAGATAATCCGGACCTGATTAATTGCTCTAGAAATGGCGCTCCTGATTCCATGTAAAATAAAAAAACCGCCTTTTCCCAATTGGGTTTGAAACAAGATGAATTTATAAATTCTATACAGTTAAATAAGGGAGCACAACACGGTGTTGTGCTCCCTCTTATTTCAGAGGAAAGTATTGGTGTTATACACCAATTCTCTTGAAAGTAAATAGCTGGACAATCATTCGATTAAAAACTTCTTAAATTCACTTTTAAGCCAATGCAGATTCTGAGGCAGTAGTCGTTGATCAACACTTATGCCTCCTCGCCCTTCTGCATGCGGAAAACATGGGCGATCGGAGCTTGCCCGTTCAATTCGCAATCTGGAAGCGTGATCGAGATTCCTTCTGGCGTACGCTCAACCTGCAGCAAGGCGTCGCTTCCAACAAGATCGATACCAGAAACGGGCTCCAAATGAGGAATATGAACCACCTTGGAGACGGCAACATCTGCGCTTTCATACAAGTACGTACAGTACACGGTATTACCTTTCGAAGTGAACGCGCAGGAACCGACAAAATATGGCCCGCACACGCGTGTGCCGTATACTGCCTCACCGTAAACCTTCATCCATGCGCCCAATTCCTTGATACTCTTGACAGCCCCGGCCGGCAATCTTCCGTCGGGCTGAGGACCTACGTTCAGCGCCAAATTACCGCCTTTTGATACGACTTCCATCAGCATGTGAACGAGCTCCCTCCCCGATTTATACTGGTCTTCGTATTTAAAGGCCCACTGTGTGCCCATTGTAATGCAGCTTTCCCACGGTACGTTCAGCGGATGCTGCGGAATCGCTTGCTCTGGCGTCACATAATTTTCGTAAGGCCCTCCGACTGTACGGTCCGCGGACAGCAGCCACGGCTGCGTCTGACGGGCGCGCTCGACGACCTCACCCAACCGAATGTCCTGCTTAACCTGGTCACTATCTTTTACCCAGCCCGCATCCAGCCACAAAATATCGATCCGGCCGTAACGGGTCATCAGCTCCATGATCTGCTCATGGGTGAAATCGACGAATTGCTCCCACAGCCACGGATATTCCTCGGAGGAGTACGAAGGCCCTCTCCACGTATCGCGGCCCCGCTCCATTCCTGGCGCCCAGTAATACGGCGTATGCCAATCTGCCTTAGAGAAATAAGCGGCAATCGCAAGCCCCTTGCTGCGGAAAGCATCAAACACATGCTTGCAAACGTCGGCATAGCGATGTGCATAAAACGGCGTTTCGGAGCCGGTAATCCGGTAATTCGTCGTATGCGTGTCCCACATGCAATATCCGTCGTGATGCTTTGTCGTAAAAATCAAATATTTGAACCCGCCTTCGGCGGCGATTTCCGCCCATAGCTCCGGCTGGAAGCGGAACGGATTGAACGTGTGGTTCAGGCCGAAATATTCGCGCTTCATCTCTTCGTAGTCGCTCGTCCAGTCGACATCTTTACGCGCCCAATCACCGTCTTCGTCACTGAGAATCCAGGAGGAATCGACCCCGATCTGCGAATAAGGTCCCCAATGCATCATCAGAGCCAATTTCTGATCCTTGAACCATTCCAATCTTTCCAGTGTAATTGGATTTTCCGGCTTCACCCAATTCGTCTCGCTGCTGTATCCGTGGACGCCTTCTTTCAGTTCCGGCGGATCTGCTTGCTCAAGTACCTTGATATCCATATCATTCATCGAATTGCCTCCTTCAGTTTCTCCTCGCCATATCGAAGTGAATTTAAAACGACGTCGATGACTCTCTTCAGATTCTTTTGATAAACGCCCTAATCCATATGAAATACTTCCTCCATGGTGGCCCACCATTCTCCTTCCGAAGCGGAATTAACGGGTTCCTGGCATGGATCTGTTAGTTTCCACCACGCTTGTGTGTTCGGATCAGCAGCCATGTTAGCCATATCCTTCTCGAAATCTTGTCCCGTGTATTCTAAATAACTAAAAAGATACCCATCTCGGTAGTATATAGAGTAATTTTGGACATTACTTTCTTTTAACCGATGTAATACTTCAGGCCATACTGCCGTGTGCAAAGCTTTGTATTCGGCTAACCTATCCATTTTCACCTTAATGCTCCATCCGTATCTTTTCATTGTCATCCCTCTTTTGGCGCAAATTTAAAAAAGTGGACAAACATAGCGGATTTGTCAGTATCCAATTTTCGGCATCGTACGACACTTCCGGGCCACCGAGTACGATGAGCAGCCCGGGTTTGACTTTCTTCAGCATGGAGATGACGGTATGCCAGCGGCTTTATTGTTTCTCCCTTTTCTCCTTAACGATTGTCGTGTACTCATCGTCCATTTTTCTTAAATACGTTTGAATGTCGCCGCTCGAATCCAAAAACTTTCGTATTTGGTCCCGAATATAATTTCCTCCGAAGAATAAGGTTTCAGGCCCGTACGGAGAATAAGCAGGTTCCGCGTCTTTTATCGAATAAACGCCCTTTAAATTCAAGTTCAGCTCCTGCAGTCCTTTCGCTGCGCCGAATTGTTCATGAATTTTCGTATCCGCTAGTGGGGAAGGAACCCCGATCCGAGTGAGTGTGAGCTGATTTTCATCCGACAAGATACATTCGATCACTTTAAAAGCTTGCTCCTTATGCTCGCTATGCTTATTAATAACCCAAGGGTATGCGAAGTTCGACGGTCCGACTCCCGGTTTATCCGGCCAGCTCGGAAAGCTGACCATATCAAAATTTAATCCTTCGATGGTCGTAAAAGAAGGCGTTCTATAAATATGTTCAACCTGCATCGCGACATTGCGGTTTTGGAAATAATCTTCGACATCCTTCTCGTAATTGCCCGGAATGCTCTGCATTCGCTTCAACAAATCGAAAAACTTGGCAAAAGCGGGGTTTTTGGAGAATTGGGTTTCGCCAGTCGCGGGATCGGTTCCGGTAGCTGACAGCTGGGCGAAGGCTTGTTCCATATTGAGAAAATTGATTCCGCGATACTTCACTCCATCCACCTCGGTCGTCAGCTTTTTCGCAAGATTGATGACTTCATCCCAGGTCATACCGTCAGTCGGATATTTGACGCCGAATTTATCGAAAATTTCTTTGTTGTAAAATAATCCAAATACCATATCTTCCGCGGGAAGCCCTAGTAATTGATTCTTTCCTTCCGGATCCCTGGCTCTGACCGCTTCGACGGTCCCCGCTCTGAACCTTGTCAAGTCATACCGGAATCTTTCGATCATGTCATCCAGTGGATAGGCCATATCCATTTCTTGAAGCACGTCAAGCCCGTCGTGCGCCAGCATGATATCGGGAAAGATGCCTTTGGCGTTCAATTCCTGCAAGGCCGTCGAGTTGACCAGCTGCTGCAGCAGCTCCAGTTTGATATTCGGGTATTTTTTGTACACCGTATCGGTAACTCTTTCTTTCAGCATGTCCTCGCCCCATGGAAGCATAATTTTCAAAGTAAGGTTTTCATCCATGTTTACGGCGGGTGCCTCCGGATTCTTTTCCAGGTCTTGCTCGTCTTCCGCCTTCTGCATATCGCCGCCATTATCCGTCTTCCCTGTTTCTTGCGATGCGCATGCGGCAAAAAGGAATAAGTTCAAAAGCATAACAATCACGACAATAAACCCTCTTTTATTTGCCATTCGGTATGACTCCCTTCGATTACCCTTTTATGAATGCAAGAAAATCAAAATCAAGCTTGCCATAACGAGCCTTGTTCATCGAACCGGTCAAGGAGTTGAAGCGATTTTGACTGTTTTCACCTCTTGTCAAAAGCGCTGCGGAATTTCCAATCTGCCCCGAAACGGTAAATGACAAAAGCGAATTCGGCGCTGGACGGGAAGTTCGTCGTGTTGAGAGCAAGCCCGCCAAGCCAGCCGGCGGGAAACCCTACGTCTATTCACAGGTACTGGCCTCATTTCCATCCGCCTTGCAGGTGTTATTCCTTTCTCGAACCGACCATCACCCCCTTTACAAAATGCTTTTGGATAAAAGGATTTAGAATTATGACCGGCTTGGGAGTTAACACGATTACTGTAAAACTCTATTGAGCAAAGCTGCTGCTTCTGCACGGGAAGTGATACCGCTCGGAACGAATTTGTTTGCATCGCGTCCATTAATCAAATGAAGTGCCGCCGCCGCTCTTACTGAATCAAGCGCCCAGGCTGCCACAGCGGATTCGTCAGTAAAGGAAGAAGCCGTATATTCGTTCAACTTGACGTCTTTCAAGATAACATACGCCCGCATCATCATGGTGACCATTTCTTCACGTGTGATTCTCGCATCGGGATTGAAAGTCGTTGTGCTTGTTCCATGAATAATGCCTGCTTTGACCGCTATGGAAACCGCTTCCTCGTACCAGGCACCCTTCGACACATCCGTAAATTTCGATTCGCCCACAGATGTCAGGTTCAACGCTTTGACAAGCATAGCCGTAAATTCGGCCCTTGTTATGGAACGCTCTGGCTCGAACATTGTCGCGTTAGTGCCGCCAATAATTTGCTTCGCCGCTAACTGTTCGATCGCATCGGCCGCCCAGTGTGTGGAATTAACATCAATAAATGATTTCTTGAATTCGAGCAACGCATATTTACCGAAATGGTGAATCTTGGCGACCCATTCTCCGTTAATAAATGTGCCTCCCACATATTCCAGCACACCATTGTCTGCCAAATAGTAAATGCCAGTCCGTTTCGGATTTAAGGAAGGATCCGCTTTGAATCGAATCGTCATCGGTTTGTCGTAGCTGCTCAAACTTGTCACTTTACCGTCTTTTCCGACAATCGATAAGCTAAAATGAATTACATTGCCAGAAAGTTTAATTTGTGCGTGTGTGGACGATTGCCCTATCGCTAGAAGATTTTTCGCATCGGGTTGGGATAAGGGAGTCATGATCAGCTCGATCGTACTGTTTTGTTTATCTATTGCTGACAATTTATCTGATAATGATTTAAGCAATTCAGCGGGTACTTCCAACGTGAATAGATCCGCTTGAATTACGAATTGATAATTTCCGAGCAGTTCGGCTGCATTAGCAGGAAGTACAATTTTCTCTTTATCTTTGGCTACGATCGTCACAACCCCATTGGAAGCTGGAGCGGTAAGGTCTTCCTTTTTCACGATAAGTGTATGAATATCGGTATTTCCATTGGCTGTACCACCACCAGTAGAAGGGATACTACTGTTCCCACGGTTACTATTCCCGCCACCCGTGTCCTTTGGCTTGAACGTAACATGGATCATATGGTCGGCGGTTATGTTGGCAA
>NZ_MSZX01000006.1 GCF_002021565.1 Paenibacillus selenitireducens
STRCSSATNDATACTNTRYCHNAGCDCCGTTAGCTTAATAAGCCACATAAATTAAAGGAGTTGGTAAATAATAACCATAAAAGGAGTCTGTAAATAAAATGAAAAAAATAATCTTTTCTTTTTTTTTATCGCTTGTTCTTGTTTCTTCTTTTCAAACCAATATAGCTTCGGCAAATCAACCCGTTGAGGACTCAGAAGAACTTAGGCTACAGGATATGCTCATGAACTTGCTAACTCCTTATATTAGTGAAGTTCTTGATAACTATTACCGCCCAAATATTTCAAAAACTTTTTCGCCTGAAATTACACCGTGGAAAATTGAAGTAACCGAAACCAAAAGAATAAATGGATTCCGTGGCTTCAAATTAGAAATTTCATTTGAAATTGAGCCGACTGCAGGACACCATGTTCCAGTAGGAAAAGACCGATTAACGTATCGAATTTCGTATGGACCTTCAGTAGAGTTAATTAACCACACCCATTTAGCTACATATGATTTACCTCCTGAATTGCAAAATCCGTGATTAACTATTCGATTAACCTGCCCGTTAGTTCAACGTTCAAAACACTTTCGGATGAGTGAAATCTTATTGGGACAAATGATTGTAATCTAATATAACTACCTTGAAATTATGATTACAAGCAATTTTAGGGCTGTCGCAGGCTGGATATATTCTTACTTTAACTAGGTCCTCTACATAGTCAGACGAATTACTTTTGGAGGGAACTTCAATCCTCATAGAAATATCATAAGAATGGTTCTTGTTGTAATCAATACCAACGATTCTTCCTCGTTTCCAACCAAAAACATTGTGCCCGTACTCCTTTTCGATTCTCTTATCAATGGATGAAAAAACAATATCTGCAATAATATCCTCTGTTGTGACATACCACCCTTCAGAAAAAGGTTCTGCTTTAGCAATTTGTAAAGGGGCAAGAGCGAATAATAAAATTCCTATAATTAGGTATTGTTTAACCATCAGGGTGCACCTCATTTTCACATTTGCCCCTTATCATACCCAATTTGTCTTATTCCTTATGAAACTAAACTGCCCGTTAGCTCAGAACATGCTTAGGTAAAACAGTCCATGCTGCAATGGAATATAACATCACTCAGGGACACAGCAGCAGCTTTGAACCCAAATATGAATATAATACAATAAGATATGGATCGGGCAATGAGCATGGAGGATTCATTGTCACAGTCTACGTTAAACCAGGCAATGTAAATAATGTAGATCGATTAACTTTTCACGTAACTCCCGAATGGATCCAGGATGGTGCGGGAATCAAATTATTGAAATATGAAAGATCCGTCGAGATGGCTCGTAATTAACATAAGTCTTGAAATTGTTACGTTAACCTACCCGTCAAATGCACAGTAAACATATTCTTTGCATAGTATATCTCAAAGAGCCTCGTCACCCTTCGATTGCATGGTTTCCTTTTTTATGGCGCCGTGCTTATTTATTTGTGCAACAGAATAAAGAGCCTTGGAGTGATCAGCACAAAAAAATACCCCACCAGCCTTGAAGCCAGTGGGGTATTGTCACTCTATAAACACGGTTAATTACTAAATGTTTATTTCACGCCCAAATCACTTCTTATCACCTGTTAATCGTTCGAGTTCCATTTAAACTGTGGTGATTTTAATAAACTGAAGGATGATGGGAACACCTTGATAAGGAGCTTCATTTAAAATTAAAACATCCTGATGTACAACATATAAATTTGAGGATTGAAGGATCCCATTAATAAACAGATTAACAATAGATATACCGTTAGGATCGAGTATACCGGAAGTACTGAATTGCAGCACTGCATCATTGCTTGTGTACTGATTATTTGTTCCATCAGAAATAGTCGTATACTGGAAGGTTTCTGTCTTCAGTATAATCGGAGGACACGGATTAGGGGGGCACGGTTTGCCAGGAAAAATGTCTGGGCAACCTGATGGTGTGATAACTAGGTGCTGACTACGTCTGACATATGAATTACTCACTAGGTTACTTTTCCATTCATAAGTCATCATCAGACTACTCCTTACGCATAGTAATTTTTTTACTGAATCAATTTCTGCATTCATACATTCTATGCGGTCGACCGTCGTCATGCTACGTCACACCTTGAATATGTAGCCACATGGGGGTTGATCTGAATTAGTAAAGCTACAAAAAAAGATAAATCCCAAGCGGAAAAATACGCCTGGGATTTATCTAACTGTTAGTTGATAACGAATTCTACAGTTACTGGTGTACCAGCATTTTCAGCATCACCGTTAGGAATGGTAATTGTTGTAGTTGTGATTGTTGACGTACTACCTTGTTGAAGAACTCCATTAATGTAGAGATTGTAATAAGCAAATGCACTAGGAAATGCAGTGGCTACAACTCCAGCATCATTATCGAACGCAGTTGCCGCAATTGCAAATGTGGCACCTGTGCCTGTTCCAGCTCCAATTGTAGAATCGAACCTTGAAGACGTTAAAAATGGTTTAATAATTGCCATGTAAACCAACCCCTAGCTTTCATATTATTGTAAGGCCCTACACCTTAATATATGTGGTAATCTATCATCTTGAAACGGACAAGTATTATTAGATATTCATATATTATCTAATTAAACTAGTTTTAAGATTAATATACTACCATCATGATATATGTTCAGCATCAGCAAAAATCTCTAGCGCTTGGAAATTCAAAAAAAAATAAAAAGATGCCCCACCAGCAAGAGCCAGTGGGGATTTGCTATTTCAATCAACCTTGTATACATAACTGTGGGCAGGGTTCTGAATATTTAAAATCAGATGACGAAGGCTTGGTGTGAATGCATATTGATCAATTTCCAAAGGCTACTCTATACCAACTTTGTTTCAATGCAATTACCAGAGCAATAAATAATGGAAGCTATCCAATGCCTGACAACAAAATGAAATTAGTAAAATCAGATGATAAAATGAAAAGAGCCTCGGAGTAATCCGGGGCTTTTTTAAGTTTTCTTTCGAGTTCATTGCGGTCACCGCAATATTTGACTTCTTTTACGCCCTATAGCATTATATAACTTTTAATTACATTTAATAACAATTTTCTTGCGGACCACGCAACAATATGCATGATGCATATATTATTCCGCAATACGGTTTTCGGATAATCGCAACACGATTTTCGGTGAATTACAATTTTTAGTAGTTTAGTATATAGATTAGAGATAATGTAAAATCACGTATTTCATTGACGGTTGTTAAACTTCACAAAGTAATATAAGGGTGGTGAACCAATTATTTACTCATTATCTCTTCTGAAGTAGGACAACCAACAAACAAGGAGGATAAGTAAATGAAATTAAAAAGTCTAATTTTATCTATTGTTACAGTGTTGTCATTGTCCATTCCTGTTAATGCATTCGCACAAGATGTGTCAAATGTTGATGAAAAAGATCAAAGAATTCCGATTCATACAACAAAATCGCTTAATGGAGATTCAAATAAAATCACAATAACAGACCCCGCTGAAATAAAAAAAATAGCATTAAAAGAAAATCTAGAGTATAATGGCAAATTACCAAAAAGAATCGAATATGAATATATTCCTAATCCAAACACAGAGATCACGCAAGAAATTCCAGAATCACCTTCCGCTCTTGGAGCTATCCTCTGGTACGATATTATGAACATTAAAGATTTTGGAAGTGGATTTTATAATGCCTCATCAGATTTGTATAGAGAATTTTATATCGATGGACCAGACACATTCGTAATTGATAAAACGGAACAAAAATCAAATTCTGTAACTGGTACTTTTGGTGCTTCTGCAAGTCTACTTAGTAGTTCACTCGGATTCAACATTTCAAGTACTGAGTCAATCCGCTATCAAAGCAATACACCAATTGCAGCTGGCGAGCATATGCATATACAGATATATACTACATACCATAAAAAATCATATCAAGTTTATGGGATGGATAATAGTGTAGGTGGAATGGTTTACCTTGGCGAAGGATTTGGCTATAAAGCTGATGGTGCATACATCAAGAAAACACTTTACTAAAAACAAATGGAGGGGATATATATCCCCTCCATTTGTAATTCCCTTCCATTTTATTGTATAATGAAGAAAATTCAAAAAAAGAAGGGATCTAAAATTGAAAAAGAAATTTATTTTCTTATTAATGCTACTAGCTTCCATTATCTTATTGATTAACATAGTTCTAAAAGACGATGTTATTTTAATTTCACCTAACAAGAATAGCCGAGCTGATCTCCAAAATAAAGTTATCACTAATAAATCAGAACTCGAGGAAATAGCAAAAAAAGAGCACCTTAACAAAGTCCCTAAAAGAATAGAAACTGAGTACATCGGCCCCCAATAACATCCGAAAAAAAACATTTACTGATTAATGTTAGCTCTTGTTAATATTATTAGTATTAACCAAGCTAGTTCTGAAACTGAAAGAAGTCCTTGCTCCGCTTTTTCTACCCATGTCTTATCTGTAATGACACCACTTTTTAATAAATCATTTAATGTTTTCACTAATACCTGCATTTGATAATTTGTAAGTGTCAAGTTATCTTTATCCTCTCCATAATTTGTAACGTTAACTAGCCTTACTTTTAGTCCCAAGTATTTCGCCACACCGGCAACATGGCCTGCAATGATTGCTTCTATGACATCATTACGTTTTAATCGATTAGCATCGGCAAGAACATCGATAAACAGGTTCTCGGTCAAAACTGCTGGCATTTTTGATTCGCGGCACATATGCAAATTTGCCGCCTTCACACCACGATCGTTCACTCCAAACGGATTAAGTCTGGACATAATTTCGGTATGCAGCGCATCTTGAAACGCCGATGAAGCAGCCGATGCAGATGTATAACGGAATGACTCGAACCCCCCAGTACCGCCACCGGCGTTACAGTGCACACTAACCAGCACATCTGCCTTTGCTTTATTCGCTAGATCGGTGCGTTCTTTCAATTCTAGAAATACATCCGTAGATCGAGTTAAGATACACTTCACACCATCATATAGCTGCTCTAGTCTTTTAGCTGCTTCGGTTGCGATATGTAGCGCAATCATTTTTTCTTGAAGGTTGTTGCCAATTGCTCCTGGATCTTTACCGCCATGCCCTGCGTCGATAACCACAACTTTAGTCATTCTTAGCACCGCCTTTCCCTCTTAATACTTCAACTGCTTGTACAATAACTGGTGGGATCGGTACACCCAACCGGCCACCGTTTTCAATAATCGATAATACCTCATTGGCAATGTAGAAATATGCAATTGTATCCCTCAACATATGACTATCACCTAGGATTCCATCCACCAAGTGACCTACGGCCACCATAGCGAAAATGAACACTTTACGTGCAATCCCGATTAATCCTTTTTTGCTTTTTAACTCTCCCGAGGATCCAGCCGCAACAACACCAGTGATATAATCGAAAATAACAAATGCAAGTAATGCACCTAACACAGCCGACCACCCCCCGTAAAAATATGTTACAGAGCTAGTAATTAAAGCAACACACCATTTCAAAACCGTTTCCATTGTCATTCTCCTTTTCAAATAAAATAGCCCCCAGACTCCCGAGGGCATAAAAATAGCGCCTACCATATCGGCGGCGCTTAAGCTGCTGTTCTGTTGATCACTTCTGTAACGACTGTCTTAAGATTAGAGAGCTGCGGCACTTGCTCAAGCTTATATGTTCCTGCCATCACCAAGCTAACCCAAACCTTTACCAATCCGCTATCTTTTGTAAATGTCATCTTCATCATTCTCCATTATTTAAATTTGTGGCGTTGCAATCAATATCGTTAATTCAGCTATGGACTTTTTCAACTCTTCATTCGATACTTTTAAAAGTTCTATATCTGACTTTGCCAAATCTTCGAATACAGCCGTTGGCGTTTCTCCTGATACGTCTACTTTTGATACACGTTTCCCGTCAGGTATAGATACCTTCAAAAATGGAATACCGACAGGCTCCCTAAAGTTACCAAATGCTTGATAAATGATATATCCTGTTGTGTCGTAAATAATCAACGTTTCTTCCATGGTTAAACCTCCTTGTTATTTTCCGTATGCATAGACCCTTGTTCTCTTCGCCTCGGCGTAGTAATTTATCCCGAACCCTGTTGCTGTCATATCGAAAGGACTTATATATGGAATATAACTCCCTTCTGATTGTAGAGTAAATCCACCTCTCATAATGGCCAATCCTCTTCCTGGGACAGGGTATTCAATTGTACATAGTATTGCCTGCCACTCCCACCCAAGTTCAATGGTTTGGAACCCTGTTGTCTCTCCGAACTCTAAGTATCTAAAGTTTTTCCCTGTGTTTATCTGCCCAATCTTACTTGCTAATACTGCGAATGCGTCGCTACCGCTTGCAGGAACACCTTTGCCAGCAATCGCGCCTGCAATAGCGTTTTTACCGTCACTGACAGATGTAAAAAGGTCTTGGCTCCAAGGCTTCCATGTTCCATTTTCTTTTCGTCTCATATAGAATGAATCTCTATTAAAATTAATAGCTTTTTGAACACACCAAATGGGATTATGTCTAATTACCTCGACGTAATACCAGTCTGCAGTAGGTGCATTCAGCATGTTAGAACCCATATAATAACCAGTATTATCCGCTAAATTTAAGTCTCCAATAACAGTAGCAACACCTGAATCATCTGTTAATCTGTGTTTCTGCCATGCCTTTGCGTCAACATAACTTTTGGCGTTACTCTCCGCTGTATTTGCTTTAGTTTGCGCCCCTGAAGGTGTCTCAGCACCTATTTGGGCAACCGTAACACTATGCGGGTTATCTTTTCGGTTAGCGTGTGCATCTACTTTGGCTTGTGCTCCTGTAGGTGTTTCCTTCGAATTCCAAGCAGTCTTTTCTGCATCTGATACAAAGCGGTTACTTGCATCCTGGACAATTATGCTAGGTGGATGATTTGCAGGATGGACATATTTATTCGCCCCTGCCTCAATCCCGTTTAATTTGGACCAATCCTCTTTACTTATCCTGCCATCAGATGTAGCAGACGCCTTCTTGACCACCTCCGTATCCAATATATCCATATTCGCGTTAAGGTCATCGATATTAACAATATCGGTGCCTTCCGGTTTCTTCAACGCTAGATTCCCGGTTGTCTTCATAGGCTCACTCTCCCTTATAAGTTCTTAATTCGCTCCATGACTTACTGTTTGCTTGCTGCCATGTTAATTGCTTCAACGTATCCCACCAAGTGTAAGAGTACTTGAAGTTGTAGGTCAGATGTGCCGGCTTAACCTCCTCCAACACTTGCATAAGCCCGGCCATGTTAGGTGGGATCCCCATCACTCCAATAAACTGAACTTCAAACCGGTATTCCGAGGGATACTCAAAAACCTTTACCTCGCCACCACTGAAAGCTGCAGCTACACTTTTGATCATTTCTTTTGTTGTGGTCCCTGATCCTCTCAGCTTCGCCAATATCATTTCTCGTCTACGCTCATAAGGCTTAGTATTATCGGTAGTGAGTCCCAGCTCCCTTTCCCATAGCTCTAATCCCCATGTTGCCGTTTTAACAAAAACTTGTTTCAAAACATCATCGATTGAAAATTTAGTTGTTCCAATTTCGGCGGCGGCCGTGTCCTGGATACATACCATTTCAGTAATGTCATACCAATATTTTGGTAGGTATTCAAGCAGATCAGGTGTAAAGATGTCTATTGGACTTCCTTTTTCGGTTTCCGCTCCATACTGCAAGGTTCCATACTGATATTGTCCGTACATATCACACCCCCTTAAGTTGGTTCCACGTTAATGGACCCTTGGGCATAACATCCGATAAATAGGCCAGTGTTTTGGGTGCTCCCCAGGTTGTTGCAGTCTGTGCTGCTTGATAATGCAATATTTTCATTTGTTTTTTATCAAATACCAGGGCATTCACCATACCTCCTGAGACATCTTGATACATATTGAGCACAATCATATCCTGATAATCAGAATTGCTTGCACCCGTCATTCCTCCAAGTGAGGTAAATACAAATTCAGCGTACCCTTTTGATGTGTCGGCGGGTTTTCTATCCCTCTTATCTATTTTTTGTACTCTACTATGTTCATGTGCATCCGGAACAAAAGACGTAGGCTTACCCGTTATACCTGCCCACGGAACTGATTCAGCCACTTCTGCTTTATCTACTTTGCCATCATTATTAGTATCATAGATGCTTTTAAGCATATCCCCGGCTGTCTGAGCCGCCACCAACAGCACATTCCCCGAATCGGTCCCGATATACAACTTTTTATTATCAGTACAGTAACCTAACTCACCTAAGGCCAATGTACCGATATTTGCTTCTATGCCTCTACGGATTTGTATCAGTGCTTTCCTTGGCATACTCTATCCCCCTAAAATGTACCGCCATCAATTACAGCAACCATGAGTCGGTTACCATTAGCGGCATCATTTACAATACTGCTATTATCAATGTTTGCTGACACTCCGCTTGCATCAACGGTAATTCCTTTTGCCCCCTTTACAGAGACTGTTGTTGTCCCCACTGTAATACCATTCCCAGCCCCGACGGATAGTGTTACGGTGTCTGCTTGGCCTCCGCCTCCAAGTCCATCACCAGCAATAATGTTTTGGTTGGCTTCACCGCTTCGTGCCCATGATGTTCCATTGTATGTGTAGTTTTTATTTTCATCGTGAACATAAACAGCCCAGCTTATTGTTGGAGTATAGTAAATCCATGATGTACCATTCCAGTGGGCTATTTGATTCGTTTTTCCTGCCCATACTCCCGTAGCGTTCGCAGGGATGATGTACCTGTTATTCAAAGTTGGCGATCCGGGGGGAATAGTAATAACTCTGGATCCCACACTATCCTGCCAACTTAAACCTCGAATGGCGTTAGAAATTTCGGTATTAATTTTTTGAGCAGACCATAAATCGATAATACCTGTGCTGGAATCATTAATCTTACGATGTAATGTTGCATCGTCAATGTGCGTTTTGATTTCTGCAGCTGTCTTGGTATTCGTCCCATCTGACACTTTGTTAACTTGTCCATTCGTGATGTCGGCCTTTTTAACTTTTGCGTAGGTAGCGCCATCACTAATATCATCAAGTGTTCCTGTTAGTTCAGAGAGTTTTTGTGCATTCACACGTTGCCATGCCGTCCCTGTATCAAAGTACAAGTAACCTGAGTTTGTACCACTTGTGACGTAATAGAACCGCCCTAGATTAGCAGCTGCTGGGCGTGCTGCCTCTGTCCCCGACATTGCTCTCCCCACAAAGTTATTTACAGTACCGTCCCCAATGAATACCTCTTTCGTATCAGTACAAAAACCCATCTCTCCGGACAACAATGCACCTAAAGCGACTAATTCTGCCTTTGTGCCTCGTCGAACACGTATTGTTTGCTGTGCCAAAATGTATCACTTCCCCCTCGAAAAATATCCACCATCAATAATCCCCTCTTCTTTGTACCTCTCAATCTCTGCTTGCGTCGATGTGATGCTAACCTGTAATTGGTTTATATCATCAGCCTCTACGATGTCACCGTCTGTTTCATAAGTAACGTAAACCTTCGGGACATCTGCAAAGATTTTTATGGATCTACGCCAAGGTGTATCTGATGGGATGGATATGACATAATCGGTGATTTCCTTACCGGTTAGCTTAGGGCCAGTATAGACCCTTATGCTGTTGTTGGTGATGTTGTCGTGTGCAAGTAACCCCTCAAATAATCCCCCGGTGATCGTAAGTATTTCTTCAATCACATACACGCTTCCATCAAGCTTTTTATTCAGCTTGTCCGTAAATTGGTCCACCTGATCGGGATAAGACATCTATCACACCCCCAAATCTACCGCGCCGAAAACAGGTATTTCTTCATCAGCCAACGCAATATTGATGTAACCACCGTTTAAAGATAGCGCGGAATAATCTAGCACGCCGGGAACACCCATCAACAAAGTACCTATACGTGCGTAGCTTACATAAGACATTTCAAAGGCGATACTTTTTAAATAATCTGTCAGCGCCGCTTTTAATCCATCCGACACACTTTGCAATGTGTAACCAGAGGCAAGGGTCACAGTAGCCTTCACGGTTATCGCTTTGCCTACTCCGGATACTACTTTTACAGCTGCACCGATGGGCCGCACCTTCTCGATATAGGAGACTGTCTCAGCCACCAAAGCGGGGCCTGCAGGTTGCTTATCACTATTTACAATCACGACCTTTACACTGCCAGGACCATCCCACAAAGGGAATACTTTAGCGTCGCCCACTCCTTGGACAGCCATAGCCCACTGTTTGTATTGATAGATATTCCCGGATGTGGATGGCTGCTGGACACGTAATTGGTATTTCGTTAAAAGTTTTTCGTCTGATTCCTCATTTATACCCTCTGTTAATATGTCTGTTAACTCAGCACGGGCTAGGCCAGAAACATAATCTATGGGTAATAAAGCACCTACTGGAGAATTTCCTGCTTCCCCAGCTGTCTCGCACTCAAGGATGAATTGCCCTGTATCAATCTTGCTCAATACTACATAGTTCACAGCATTTATAGAAAACCGTGTGCCGATTGGGACATCTATTAATGCCTCTCCGGCTGCGTAAAATATCCCTTTTCGTTGTGCTTTTGTTGCCATACTGCGATTTACTCCCATCTCAGCTGCTCGAAGTGTTAAATACTCCCCGCTGGATGTGGATGCAAAGGCCAAATGTAGAATCACATCCATTTCCATATACATTTGTGCCAATTCCCACGCTGCAGGAGCACAAGCATTATAAATAACTGATCCTTCGCGCTTGTCTACGTCATTAGGCACTCTAGCCAGCATCAGATCTAGTATTGCTTCAAATGTTTTATCTTCGTACATTACTTCACCACCTGCTGTTCGGCATCAAACTTTCCGTAAGATGTAATAACAGTAAACTTTGCAAGTAACTGATCGCTGCCATACTCTACGGTAAGATTTTCAATGCCCGAAATACGGTCATCTGGCATTAACGCCTCTTCGATCATGCGCTTAAGCTCGGATTCGATAAATGTTTGATTTGAACCTATTAGACTGCTTATTTCGCTGGCATACTCGTCAGAATAGATAAGATGTTCATATCTATTGGTTGACAGCGCCACAAAAACAGCCTGCTTGATAGCTTCCAAGTTATCGGTCATACCCACAACCCGACCTGAAGCAAAGTCCACCAACCACGTCTTGGATGGTTCCTCTACCTCTTCCAGTCCATCTTCAATACTTGATCCTTCAGGTATCATTGTCACACCACCCTATCCAAAACCACATATTGTTGTCCGCCCTGCACGCGTAGCAGCAAAACGATATCGCCCCTTTGCAAACCACGCCGAATTTCGTATTCTTTTCCTTCAATTTCTACTTTTAATTCCTGTGTGCTTTCTGCTACTACCAAAAATTCCTCGGTTAGTGATAGACGTTGATCCACATTTATTTCAATCGGACTAGTATTAATCACAGTGCCAAACACGACATTTACGGGACTGGCAGCATACACGGCATCGCTTGCGGCTTTCTTTATGAGTTCAAGTAAATTCATATCACTTTCAACTCCAGCTGCATCATATGTTCGGCCCCGTCAAAGGAATGCGAGCAAGCGTCCACAAGAAAAGGCTGGTTTATGCCGTACTCACTTATGAGTATGCGGACATAACTTCCAGCCCTGATCCTGATATCTCCGATCGCTTCTATTTTCATTTCCTTTGTCTCTCGATTCTTTATTATTGCCAACGCATCCAAGTACTTATTAATTTGAGCAGCATTCATGTTTTCATCGACGCTCTCGTAAAGCTGCAACACGCCCCATTTCTTTATGTTGGCGCTGTCCTTCGCGACATACTTTTCTCGTTTCTTCGTTTTTTCGTTGTCCTTGTACAATACGATCTGATTGTAAGTGTCAGAATCGATAGATGTTTTAACGTTAAAATCTGTCAACAAACTGCCTTCACCAATATATATATCAACCAGCAAATCCTTAACGTTCTTTAGCGCCAAACTGCCAAAGTCGTCATAAAAAACATAGTTGCTGCCGGTGTTAATAATCGTCAAGTCAAGCGCTTTATAGATTATATCCAATAGCTTTTTGTTGTCTTCAAGCATAGTAATTTTATGCTTGGTATCCACGATTGAGCCGGTTTTAAGCTTAAAATCACTTGCAATACGCTTAATCACTTCCGACGCTGTAGCACCGGTAAACTTGTACGTGTCATTAGCTTGCAGGTAACGGATTTGGTCGTAAGCTTTGATTTTTACGTCCTCGTCCTTGCCACCATCGATAGAAAAGATGTATCCGTAAAAAACCTTTTCGCCATCTTTCTTGACACTTATAACATCGCCGTTTTGGTAAGTAAATGCTGTCGCTTGGTAGATCGCATTTTTAATAAGGGTAAAATCCAAACTACCGGCTCCGCTGAACCTTGATGTCTTCCATGTGATTCCGGAAACGATCTCGGATATGTTCCACACGTTCCCGTTTTTGTTATCCAATATCACTTCAATACTCATTTTTTCGCCACCGCCTTAGCATCAGGAATCTTCAGCACTCGTCCAATCTTGAGTTTTTTCACGTCGGCATCGGACATGTTGTTTAGCTTTTGGATCTCTTTCCAACGGCTGGCGTCACCTAATGTTCTCTTGGCTATTGCGGACAAGGTATCACCTTTTTTTACTGTGTATGTCTTAGGTGGTACCTTTTCGTTAGGCCGAGTGTTTTGGGTTTTGGTAGTACTCTTTGCCTCGGTCTTACCAGTTGCATCTGCTTTCGTTACTTTAACCTGCTTGGCGGCGTAAAAGATGTATTTTTTGAGTTTGATTGAATACTCTATATCCTGTGTCCCGGCCACTTCTTTCCATTCAAACGACTCAATACTTGCAGGCGTGTTGATATCGTACAAATCACTTTTGACGATAAATCGGATGGGACGCCTTGTTCTCTTCCAGCGATTTAGGTATTCGACGTACACACCCGGGGACAGTAGATCTTCTGTATGAACAAACGGGTAAAGGTGACCCGGAAAGATGCTGCTAAACTCATATTCAGTTAATTTCGCATCCTTGATGACATTGATCTCCCCAAGCCCCACAACATTATAGTCTTTGCCATTGCTACCCTCATTAACGCTTATAGAGGGTGGCATAACTGGCAAATCAATAACCTCTTCTTTATTGTTGTAACTCAGTTGTATGCCGTAACTCATGTTCCATACACCCCCTGAGCGGATGTAACAATTTGTTCTTGTAGTTCCTTAGTAATATGAGCAATGAACGATTTTTCGTCCGCACCATTTTTGATATCAACCTTACCAACGCTTACCGTAGGAGTAAGGCTCACAAAGTTTTGGATATTCTTCATCTCCGCAAGTTCTCTCATCACCTTCAGGTCTTCCGAAGCAACATCAACCTTGCCTTCGACCTTTTTAACCTTGCCAACCTCATCAATCCCCTTGAGTCGCTGCGTACCATCACCCCAACCACCGGAACCCTTGATTTGGCTTTGACCTTCAAGTTTAGCAGTTGAATTTTTCTGTGCTTTCGCTGCAGCGTCACGCTCTTCCTGACGATTTTTCAACATGTTTTGGACTTCTAATTCGCGTACAGCAGATTTACGACTAGCTTCGTCCTTCATAGCTTTGAGCGATGCGTCTCCAGCTTGTTTTATTGCCTCTGCCTCTGTTGCTGCTTGTGCCGACCAGTTCACTTGCTGGATCGCATCCATCTGAATATAAGGTAGACTATTTAGCTTCTCTATCAACCAGTTAATCCCATCTATCACACCGTTAACTAGTGATTCCATCAGTTTAAGCGATTCTACTTTTGCCCACTGAAATGCGTTTACAATCCCATTTCCAACCCACGTAAAAAAGATCGGTACTTGATCAAAAAATCCAAAAATATTATTCCATGTACGCTCCCAGGCAGCAGCAAAGTTATCGTTTGTCTTCCAAAGATGTATTAGCCATGTAATCAAACCAATAATCGCAGAGATGATAAAAATGAATACATTTGCCTTCATTACAGCATTTAATCCTGCCCATGCCATTCGCAGTCCACCGACCGCCAAAGTCTGAGCGAATATAGCAAGCGTGCCAAACGTTGTAGCAGCAGTTTTCATACCTTCCGCGATTGCTTGCGCTTTAGTTGCTACTATCCAAGCTCCTAGTGCTGTAACAATCCCCCAAATTATTGGCTCGATTGTCGTCCAGTTATCTTGAACAAACGAAACGACATTACCAGCGCCAATAATGATGTCGTTGAAAATAGGTAGAATACGCCGCAACCCATTTGCAAGTGCATCTAACACAGTACTGAATACATCACCAACACCTTGTGAAGCAAGCCCGTCGTAAAAGTCAATCCAAATACTTTCTATCTCCGACAAGAACAGTTTTATCTTACCAGTAGTTGTGTTGTTCATGATCTCCGCCATTTTCGCAGCAGCGCCGTCCGATTGTTCCAGAGCTTGAGTAAACTTGACCAAAGCATCCGGTCCTTCTTTTATCACCGCAAGCCAAGCTGTAGCGGCCTCAGTACCAAATATACGTTGTGCTGCTGCCAGTTTGTCTCCGTCCGTCAAACGACCAAAGGCATTATATAAATCGTCAACAATGGTTACGACGTCCTTCATGTTACCCTTAGCATCTATAAAAGACACATTGAGTTGTTCCAGCGACATTTCAGCGCGTGCTTTAGGGTCGGCCATACGCAAAAAGCCTGCCCGCATAGATGTACCTGCTTGGCTGGCTTTAATACCAGAGTTAGCCATGATACCGATCATCGCTGACGTTTGCTCAATCGACGCTCCAAAGCTCTCCGCCACGGGCGCAACGTACTTCATCGTTTCACCCATCATCGATACGTTAGTATTACTTTTTGTGGCCGTGTATGCGAATACGTCAGCAACATGTGTCGCCTTTTCAGCGGACAACCTAAAACCGGTCATGGTATCAGATACAATGTCGGCAGTACGAGCAAGGTCTTCACCAGCTGCAGCAGCTAGGTCTAACAAGCCAGGCATACCAGCAATGATGCTCATTGCGTCCCAACCAGCCATACCAAGGTATTTCATCCCATCTGCAGCTTCTGACGCGCTGAATACGGTTGTTTCACCTAATCGCTTGGCTTCGTTCCGAAGCGCCATGAATTCTTCTGGCGTAGCACCTGTTATGGCGCGGACATTTGCCATGCTCTGTTCAAAGTTTTTGAACATCTCAAAGCCGCCGCCTAACATCCCTGTAATGGTTCGCAGCCCTGCATATGCAGCTACAAATCCCATTATTTTCTTGGTTAAGTCGTTGGCCGTAGATGATCCGTTTTTTAGTTGCTGATTAAACTCTTTTTGTTTTCGTGTGCTCTGTTCAATTGGGGCCGGCATGCCTTGTATTGCTGCTTCAGCTTGCCGAATGCTTCGTCTGGCAGCATCGATCTTTGTTGTATCAAATGTCTTTCCCATAGTAGAATGCATGTCATTCATAGATGACACTGTCATATTCATAGCACTTGTTACTGATTTAAGGACTGAAGTCATATTGTCATGTAAGGCCAAACTAGAAGCGATTGTCGCCATTGAACCACCCCCTTTCGGGTTTTAGGGCATGAAAAAAGCGCCCCGGTTGGGACGCTATAATTAATTTCCTATAATTGCACTGTTTGTTTTGGATTGTTAATGATAAGTGGTTTTAACTTGCTTGTTATCTTCTTAGCAACGAAAGGATCTGTGCCGGACTCAAACATAACAACAGCAAGTTCCCCAGCTGAATTTGTGTAATTAATGACCAGGTAATATGAATATGTCTTTTTCTCCTTGTTCATCGCTCTCGAACCAACCACAAGTCCGATCGGACCAAATAACAATCCACCGGCAATCCCCTTCGCTGCGCTGCTATGTACGATGTTCGCAATTTCCACATCTGTTTTAATTTCAGCCGCTCTTATTTGGGACACTCCGATATTAAAGTCGGTTCCGCCACCTTCAATTATCACTTTGTCCTCAGCAACTGACACCATGCAATGTGAGTTTTCTGCTAATGGCAGACCTTCCACATGTTTTAGTGGCACTGTTGCAAGTATTCCGAGTGATTCCATCCTTTCTTTTGCCTCAACACTTTTTTTAGATGGAACTCGGAGAAGAAAACCACAGATGATGAAGACAAGAAACATTATGATTCCGATAATCTTTCCTGTACGCATATCAGGCTGTGTCAATGTATATATGAAGAATACAAAAAAGAAAGCCGTCAACACAAAAGATACTGCTGCAAGTATATTACGTATTACCCTCATAAATTACATCCCCTTATAGCTGATATTCACTATCTATACTACCAAATATAGGAGATGTGGTCTATTTCTTTCTTGTTTTCTCAGCCTTCTTTTCTTCCTCGACTCTAATATCTATCATTGCATAAATAGCAGTTCTTTCGTGCTTTCCCAAAGCCATTAATTCATGAGGCATAATTTTAAGTTTATGGAGGGCGAAGTAAGCGTAATGCGTCTCAGCATCGCCCTCGTTCATTAGTTTTTTACTTCTTCAATCAAATCCTGTTCAGACTTATCGAAGCCGTTCAATGACTGTACACTCTGTAAAAGCACTGTGTATTCCCCAGGTAGTAGCATCTTTTTCAACAACGCTTCAGCACCCATGACACCGTAAGACTGCTGTAATTCTGCATTCTTCAGTTCAGGAAATACGACGCTGGTAGCAACCAACCGCGCTGTGTATTCTTCAAAGTCAATCTCTTGACTATACACACCGCCTTTACCCTTAATCTTTTTCATTGACGCCTTACGTAGAGCGGCGTTTTCTTCTTCTGTCATGCTTCTGATTTTCCAAGGGATTGGCTTCTCTTCTTTCCCCTTAAAACGTTGCGATACCACCAATTCCTCCACTACTTCAGTTGGTACGTTTTGTGCAAAAAATGCGCTCAAATTACTCATCTATATTTCCTCCTATCCCAATGTCGGGGCTTTAAATTGATCTTGCATCGTTACGCCTTCAAATGTAAAATCGATATCTTCTTCCAAAGCATCGCTGCCGGTATCAAGCATAGCGATAACAACACCATTCAAATTCACATCGTTTAGGATGATCGTCTGTTTTCCGATGCTTGATGTAGGATCTTCGTTAACAATTTGGATGTCAAAGTATGTGTCGATCCCCTTGTTGATATAATCAAGCATCATCTGACGGAACAATGATGTAACATAGTAGATCGTCATACTTCCACTACCGCTCCATCCGGTTGCTTTATGCTGTGTACCTCTGCGGCCTAGTGTCTTGATATCGGTCTTTTCCTTTTCTAATTTGGCTTCCAATTTTTTCACAAAAAACATCTCTTCGTTTCGTCCGTTGATAATTCCATATGCCCGTCCCTCTTGACCCGAGATGGTATCTTTGGCCTTCAAAAAACTCATATTACTTCACCCTCACTTTCGCATAGGTTTTCTCGATAGCATCTACCGGTTGAACTGCCAGTTCCGTATATACCGAATCCACCTCGTCTCCAGGCAGTACAACTACATCCGTCTGCGGATCAAAGTTTTTGATTGCTGCAATATTCTGCAGCGTGTTCAGGTATGTCGTACATTGCGCCCTGAAGATAGAGCGTCCATCATCATTGTTGTTTACTTTGCCGATGTAGGAGCGTTCAAAGATACGTTTAAGGTCGTTTCCGATGCTATCCAAGACACGAATAACACGGTTCTTAGCAAACTGCTTTCCCTTTTCCGGTGTGAATGATGTGAAGGTATTAATATCTTGCTCGACTACCGCCCGTCCATTGTTTGCAACAAAAACAAACTCGCCGTTGAGCAAAGCCGCTTCAATTTGCGAGTTTGTATATCGTTTGTCTACGTCCACGGCATCGTCGTAAGCTGTGTACGTCATGGATTCGTTAACGTTCGCCGCTGCCGTTGCAGCAGCTACCCATGCCGTTGCTTGTGCAGCGGTGAGTTTAGTTCCATCGGATAGGATAACACCATTCTTAACGCTTATCACACCTTCAAAATCGGCTGCTGGATAGTTTTCAAGGGCAATTTGAATCTTTACCCCTTCTTTATCTCGAAGTCGCTTCACGAACGATACATACACGGATTTCAGACTTGCATCTGTACTTGGTAGCGCCACAGTATTCCAGTCGTGTACTTCGATGGCCTCCAAATACGTTGTATGATCTTGATTCGTGGTTGTGCCATCGGCGCCCCCCGTGAGCGACGCGCCTGCAGTCACTTCTAATGCTCCGCTACCGCTAAATACCACAACGGCATTAGACTTCAAATCTTCTACCTTCTTGACTGACTGCAATTCTATTGCCTGCCCAGCAAAAACGGTTGTAACATCAAATTTCGTATCGTCATCAATGTTTTTTTGAACAATGATTTTGATATGGTCGCCTCTTACACCGCCATATTTGGCTGTTGCTGTCAGTGTACCGGCTGTGACCTTTGCGGCTGTGCCAGTATTTAAACGATAAAGCAAGAGTGTCTTAGCTCGTTTTAGAGCCTCTCGCACCAATATAAGTTGTGGAGACATTATGTCATATCCAAGCACATCGCTGACATTATCGCCCGCATTGATTGCAATGACTTGTTTAGACGGCCCCCAACTCAGCGGTAATGGCATAGTAACAATACCGCGCTCACCGACTGCCCCGTTGGGCTTGCTTTCCCCTACAAAATTGATATATACGCCTGGCCGTACTTTGTTTTGGGTAACCCATGTTCCTCCTGGCATTAGCGAACCTCCTTCTTTTCAAATTCCTGGATAAGCTTTTCCGCTTGTTCCAATGTACATTCCTGATCTCCACCCAAAAGTGCTCCTAATATATCCTTTTGGACGTTCGAAAAGCGCTGCGAGCCTAATACTTGTTCCTTGGTATATGTGGTCACTGCTGCTGGTTTGCTCATTTGATCACTCCTTTTTGTTCCAGTGTTTGCATTACCGGTTCATCTTCTTTTTGAGAAAGTACATGGAAATTAAAGTCCACAAAGAAATGCAGCACATCGTCTACAATCTCGTGATTCATGCCGGTCCCCTTGTACAGATCGCCGTTAATATCTACTATCCTGAGCGCGTCATAAAGCCGTTCAGCCATCTCATGACCTTCCCGGTTGTAATCATGACCATGAGGGAAAAAGTGGATATCAAAGGGATAAGAGCGTTTATAGCGCCTGTTCATTTCCTTGTCTTGTGCTGCGGTCAACAACTTCACAAATAAACATGGTGTTTCAAATCCTTCTGGTATCTTCTCGCCATAGACATCCATGTCCGGAAACAAAAGAGACAGTGCCAGGATGACACCGCCTCGAATGCTATTTGTTGTTACAACCCCCACGGCGTCACCCCTTCCTGCCATTCATGATCTGATTGAGTAATTCCATTTGCTTTTTCTCAATAAACTTGGGTAGATCGCGCTCAATCTCTTTCATGGATACCGTCATCATAAAACGGCCTTCAACCCATTTGGTCAAGCCTTCACCAGTGCGGTGCCCGTACTCAACGAACGATGCATAGTCCGTATTGTTGTATATCTCCACAACAAAGGAGTTGCCGCGGCGCTCGACCTTACCAACTGTCCAATTACGCCGTAGATCACCAGTCTCACCGACTTTAGTTCGTTTTTTTATTTTACGTTCAGCACGGTAGGCCATTTCCAATAAAAATTCACGGATCCAACGCTCAATAACTCGTTCATCTAGAGATTTTTTTATTGTCTTTGCAAAGTTTTCGAACTCGCCAAATTCAAACTTGCCCCAATTTGCCATGGTTATGCCTTATCTTTCCGCTGGATGCTTATTTCTTGGTGCGTTGGGTACGGGAACGGTTCTCCAGCAGCGTATGCCCGGATTACAGTGCCGCGAGTAACTTCTATTAAATCACCTTGCTTAATTTCGATATCTGGCGAGATGAACAATTTCGTTTCATATGCGATTTGATTCGTAGTCTCCGTTTGTCCGTTGGAAGCAAGAGCTTTCTGAGATAGCCGACAAGGAACATCCATAAGCTTTACAACCCAATCGAATTTCGTTTCACCGTTGACTTTCGTCTTCTCCCAACGCTTGATGGTGGCAAGGTCCTCATACATCTTTTCCATTTGCTTTCGATGCCGTGAGTAGTTCATACTACCACCTCATCCGACGATACCTGTTAAGATCAACACGATAGTTAAGTACAACCGCATCAATAGACGATTTCGAAACGTTTGTTAGCCCACCTGAGGCATTAGAAGGTGACGTCGATGTATCCCCAATCTTTATCGTTTCACCACGCCCTGCAGTATCAGCTACCTCATCAATATTTGGTTGATCGATACGTACTGCATCTATTGTCATTGATACCCAAACTAATTTGAGTCCTGGAGGCACGGTAGATACACTACAATAATGCATGATACGGTTGCCGATCTCTTCAATGTAGGTTTCCATTAAAGGTTGCAATTCATCATCTTTTAGCCCAAGGCGTAGTTTTATGATAGCCCAAATATCAGGAACATCCATTACTCGTCCTCCGCTCTAATAACACCATCTGCAATAAGCTCATCGCGGTCCTCTTCGTTGATTTCAGCCGATTCGCCAGCTCGATATCGTTTTCCACGATATTTAACATTCTCAATCCATTCAACAAGGTTTGCTTTGTCTTTTTTTGGCTTGACGGTCATAAGTCTTACCCCTTTCAAGGAAAGTAAAGGAGAGGATCACTCCCCTCCTACTAAACTAAGCAACTTTCGCAATAAAGATAGTGTCGATCGTTTCAAATGATGGCAGCACGATTTCCGATACGATAGTTTCGACGTTAACTGGATGCGGTTCCTTAATCGTTGTAATCGCCACGCCTGTATTTACGATAGATACTTGCGCTGCTGTGCTGCCAGCCATAAGATCAGATTCTTCAGGTGTTGTACCATAATAGGTATTTCCAAGTGTTCCATCCGGAATGAGTGTAAATACATCATCGGGATAGAACAGGCTCGTACTGCCGTCTTGAATGGCAAATTTCTTGTTATAAACAGCAACATTTACCCCAAGTTTCGTTTGCAGATACTGCTTCATCATTGCATCTGTCATAATGATGTTCTGTCCACCCAGTGGGTTCATATCCAACCGAATAGCTTTGTTCTGGAGAATATAGTTCCAAGTCTTACGCGTGCAGATTGCGTTTACTGGACGGGACCCAGTGTCATCTTCAACCGTATCCTGCCATGTCTTAATATCCCCTACGACATCCGCATCAGGGTTGCTCCACTTCGCATCAGCAGTCAACGTTTCTTTATGTGATGCCGCCATTTTGTAGTCGTAGTCGTAGTCAAGTCGGTTCGCAGTAATGCTGATCTTACCCGTGGATAAGAGTTGCATGATCATTCGTTCCGGAATCACTTGTGCACCGTTGACCAAATTTGTTACATCATCATAGATTGCATTGATAACAGGCATAATCAGTGCCTCGTTTTGGGATGCAGCAAGTTTGTTAAGTTCTTGACGATCCTTTTCACCAATTCGCATCGCTTCACGGAAGAATGGCATTTCTGTGTCTACCTTGCTGAATCCAATACGATCTCTCAGTGTTGCTTTTGTATCGAATTCAGATGGCATTAATGCAACCGGTAGTCCTCGGGATCCTTTGATCCAACTCAAATCTAGCCCTAGTTGTTTCTTTGATGGAAACAATGTAGCCCCCAAGTATGGGATCGTGTTTGATGGGTTAGCAAGGTAATAGGTTGCTACGTTTTTCGCGTTAACAAGATCAAAAATATTCATTTGTTATCATCCTTCCTTATTTCAAAAATGTGATTTGTTTCAATGTACCCGTTTCAGCAGCATCAGGCGCATTCGGGATTTTACCCATATCGATAAAGCCGTGAATCACCATTGCGCCCGGCGCAGGACCATACGTAACATCTGTATCATTTAATAGCACACCATCAGCATCTGATATATCCGCAGTTGTTTTAGCTTTCTTAGCTAGTTTGCTAGAGTCAATTAGAACGCCGCCGCCTAAAATGGTACCGGCTGGAACGATCTTCTTACCGTGTGCATTAGCTGTTACCCCAGCATCGTCTACTGTCACGGCTACCGCTACATAGTGATCAGGAAACTTCAAAATTTCTTTTTTATTGCTATATTTCGTTTCAACATATTTACTCATTTTCTATTCAGCCTCCATTACTCAAAATAAGATGCACGAGCTTTATCCAAGCCCTCATTACTCTTAGCGAAATCCGCTAGACGTTTACCAAAATCGCCTGTTTGCCCACTTCCCCCGCCGTTGTCACCTTTTCCTTCTACGGGTTTTGCTCCCTTGAACTGAAAACCCTTATCTTCCTGCTTTTCTGCAAACAAAAAAGCCTTACTCTCTCGCAAGGCTTTCACTTGATCGTCGAAGCCAGCTTTAATTGATCCAGCTTCGTCTATCTCAATTTTCGTTTTATCCAGGAGTGATAACACCAGGTCTGTATCATGCACATCATTACCTAACGCTAGTTTAAGCGCCGTACTCACACGTAGATCCTTCATATCGGTAGTGTACTTATCTGTAGCCGTTTTGTTATCGGCCTGAAGTGTCTCGATTTGGTTCTTAAGCTCCTCGTTTCCTTCGGCGGCCTTTTTTAAATCAACTAACTGTTTATCTCGGTCCGACAAGTCGCCTTCAAACTTCTTCTTAGCTTCATTCACCTCATCAAAACGAGCCTTAGGAACAAACCCTTTCAACTCATCTTGTGAAGCTGCTGCCGCTTTATCTGCTTGCTCGTCTGTCAGTCCTAGTGCAATAAATTGTTCCTTATTCACATTTAATTCCTCCATTCATCTTCGCTTTTTACCCGGTCGCGTCCGGTGATGTCTTGTTCTTTTACGTCCGCAATACCAAAAGGACGGCATGAAAAAAGCACTCACGTTTTTGATTACGTAAGTGCTTCTATTCTTTCTCGTATTCAGGGCAATCCTTTAATCGTTTCAGTACATAATCTGGTTTACATTTCGTGAACTTCTCACACTTAGCAGTTCGATCGGTCCTGAAACGACAATCATGACATTGTAACTGTTCAGGAGTCGCAACCACCTGAAGATCGCCTTTTTCCCACGTGAATCTTTCAGTTCTAAATGATTTACTCAAGTTCCAACACCTCCGCAACCAGTTTTAAAACCCCATTTACTTCTTTAACTTCAAGAATTTCAAACGATGTTCCTTTATCTAACAGGAATTCATATTCTGTATCCTTGAATTTGCTTATCGGATTAATAAATGCGCCTTTGGACTTAGCTGGTATGGTTAACTCTATCATGACTTTACCAGCAAAGTCTTCACTACTCTTTTCTAAGAAGCTCGTACTCATAAATGCAGAATCTTTAAATATGTGACCTTTTAATTGGTCCACAGGGACATCAAAAACATAATCCTTCAGTCCTCTATAAACCACTAAATCATTAGAAAGGTTGAACTTACTTAAACCAGTACTTATGCCTCGAATTACCTCAGCAAAATTAGTATGATGTTTCTTCCCTCTTAAATAATCATTTATATCGTCATACGCAGCGCCTGTATATGTCCGTATAGCTGTTTTTTCATCACCTGTTAATTTGTTGAGCCAAGAAGGTGTAACTTCTTCTTCCCAAGCTTTGACCTCGCTTTCAGTCGAAAAACGAAGAGGAGACTTCGATTCAATAATACCACTTTTTGGTTTATTTGGCGAATCGAGATATTCCTTCTTCCAATCTTCGTATTTCATGTCCCCGGGAACATAGATTGAATTGCCTTCTGCATCTACAGCGCTACGTTCACCGGCATCAATTTCATCATCAAAATAAGGAACAACTGTTGTTCGGCAGCGTGCATGGAATGGCGGGTAATTTACCCCTACTCCCATTTCGCTCAATCGATAAACCTTCCCATCTTGATTACGACATATCTTACTCGTTCTACCATCTAGTGTCGCAAGCACCTCATATCGCTTTACAATGCCACTAGATTTGTAGCTTGCTGCAGTGGCTTGCCCTGCGAAGAACGCCGTTTCTGTTTGGATGAGTCGCTGTGCATTGGATCGTGACACATTCATGCGTTCGGCTAAATCACGCGAAGCCCTTTTTACGTTATCTCCTCGTAAAAACGATCTAGACAATACCGTTTGAATCTCATTAATAAGCTTGCTACGGTTGCCCCATATCCTTTGACTGTAATTGGCCCCTATCCATTTCGTAGACAACATTTTTTCGAGTTTGTTAGATTCCACTTTGGCAAATGTCCCACCGATTCCTATACCTTTTTGTAGCTCGAACAACGTCCGATAGTAGGTATCGGTATATACATCGCCCAGAAGCCCTGACATGCCCTTATGTTGCTTTGCAAATAACATTTCGACATGATGATTCACTTGGACCTGCAACGCCTCTAATCGGCTTACGCGGGTTTTATAATAGACGTTGTTAAGGATCTGAGTGTACCGACCATCTGCATTATCTTTTGAGAGGGCTGTGAACTCTTCCAAGGACATTTTAAACTCTTTAAGCTCGTTTGCATTTAGTATCTTACGTGCTGCCTTAATATCAACCTCGTTATTAACTGCAAATCGCTCATAAAAGGTTTCAATATCCTTACTCATCAAGCGTATTGAGCGGTTATATTCTCGATCTAATCGCTCTTGGTAACTATCTGCCTTCCGAAATTGCCTCGCCCCAATACCTTCGCTACGTTTTGCCCAATATTCGGGTGACTTCATCGTTATTCACCCGCTGGCGGAACTGTAAACCCCGGATAATCTGCATTAGCCATCCTTTTTGTTTCTTCCTCACGTTGCTTGCTCAAACGGTTCATTTCCTCTTTGGCATCTGTTACCCATGGATGGTTAGCGACAATGGTTTCATCAGAAATAACACCTTTACTTTTATCAGCATTATCTACTGCTTCTGTCTCGTTGATCACAATATCTCGGTTAAAAATGAAATCAACAGAATCATTTGAATAATCACCTGATCCTGTATTAGCAATGTGAACATCAAGAAACCAGCGCAACTGTTCTAGTGCCGCTTGGAACTCTGTTTCTATTATGTTTGCATCCATATCCAAATCGGCATATAGGAACCTTAGTGCAACCCCGCTCTTATCGCCGCCTAACTTATCAGACTGAGTATCCACACCGCGGCCGAACTCGTAAATGTCCTTACGATTCATGCTCATATGCGTTTTAAAGGCTTCGGTATCTATCGTCAAACTAATCGTATCAACACCAGAGTTGCTATCCGTATCATCAATCTTAACAATGCGGAAAGTTGATAGGTTTTTTCTGATTTCTCCTGCTTCTGATCCACCAAAACCTTTGACAACGTATATACTGTTTGGTAAGTCCTCTAGGTTATTGGCGTTATCAGACTTTTTATTATCGTAGTCATCCACCAGTGACTTGATAATCTCAACTAAAGGTTGTTCCTCTTCGTTATATTTGAAAGCTATGAATGGTACTCGATCCCAATTTAATCCTTGTTCTTTTCCATTTACATTAACACCGAAATGAGACCCTTCGTCCCCTGCCTCAATATCAGGTGTTAACCCTCCTTGAGTTGTATACCGACGTACACCATTCGTATCCCACCATTCGACCTTATTAACGATTGTCCGTCGTATGCCTTCATAAACCTCAACTTCATACATCCGGATTACGGCGTCTAACTCGGAATGAGCTTCATCTTTCCACAGTGGAATGATTTGTTCGGACGGTATTCTCTTAAACGACAGTTGTCCGTTTGTATCATAGTAAACGTGTAACCAAGCAATCCCTTTATTAATGCTTTCTTTACCAATGTTCTGAAGCATTCGAAGCATCGACTTATCAAAAAACGCAGTAAGTTCAGCTTGATAGGTTGGATTATCTGTCTGTATACTCAATGGCTTGGAAAGTAGATAACCAACCTTCTGATCGACTAGTTTACGCACAAAAGCATTAACTAATTTGTTATTAGCAAGATTGCCTACAATCTCTTTGACGCCATTTTCTCCGATAGCTGTTCGTTCTCGATCCATGATGTCTGTTCGATTTCGATAGTACCGCGCTCCGACAAGCATCAATTTCCGTTTTTCAGACGTCTTCCACTCACTTATTTCTGTTTGGATGATTTGTTCCAAATTCATCGCTGAAGCAGCGCCATTTTGCAATATTCTGCTAATCTCCTGCATTTCCGGGCTCAATTTGTATCCTCCTTTCTATTCATAGGTGACATTACCTTTCAAATCAGACACTTCGTAATCGTCTAAGGCATACCAAATAGCCGAGAATGTATGGGGATCGATACTGAATTCATCTTCAATAATCTCTCCGTCCTTATTCACGGCGTATGTTAGGTCCTTTAATTCCCCGATAACGTTCGGACAATTGCTGGAACATATGATTTTCTTGAATCGTTTTATTTTCTTCGTATACTGTGAGCGTGATCCTGGGAACTTCTTAGCAGCCCGCATTCTGAATCCCATCTGCTTATAATACTGAATCGTCTTAGGTTCCGCGCTATCGGCGCGTATCTGCTCACCAGAGTTTTTAAATTCGATGATCTCAATGGCTGTCCTGTCGTCCGTCATCTTGTTTTTGTAGTACTCCCAGTAGATATAAAGGATTTTCTCCTTATGGTCCACTGCAAGCCTTACAAGAGCGTTGTACGATTCCTCGAAGCCGAAGTCCATCCCCGCCCTTTTAATAGGCGACCGTATTTCCATGATGGCATCCATAACTTTTTCATGCGACCATTCTACAAACTGAGGAAGGACCACTTTACCATTAACACCAAATCGACCTTTACGGGCAATGCGGTATAGATCTGGATCGTGCACCTGCAGCTCCTCAAGCTGCTCAATATAGCTTTTGGGCAAGAATAAGTTATCATCAGCCGTTGAATGGTGATATAATGTGTTCTTTATGATCACAACGCGCTCGCGATACAATTCTTCATCATCCAGAATAAAGTTTTTCTTATACTTGAAGAAATACTTGTAGCACCAGTTCGATGTGCTGACTGGATTCGTGGATAGAATCATATGCAAGTCTAGTGTTGGATGCCGTAAACGGCCGATAAGCTCCTTGAATCCAACATACTTGACCTCAGAACATTCCTCGATCCATATGATAGACACGTTGTGAATTGATTTCAGCTTAGCCGGCTTATCCATACCTTTAAATATGATCTTGGATCCATTCGGAAAACGTATCTGCATTGGTGAAGTAACGAACTTTATGTGATCATCAAGTTCCATTTCAATACATATTTCCTCAAACAATGCAAAGCAAGAGTCTCGGATCGTGTCGTATACCTCACGGACAACGAGCGCTGTTCGCTTCTCTTCCAGCAGTTTAAGCACCAATTTTAAGGCGACATGATAACTTTTCGATGAACCATAACCACCAACCAGAAAGTAAAACTTATGGGTCCAATCGAATATAAAGTCCTCAAAGTGTGGGTTTACCTCTTTCTCGATCATGATGTATCACCCTTGCGCGTAATGCGGATCTCGATAGGATTATTTTTGTCACCTGCTACTTCTTTCTCTATCTTAGCAACATCGCCCTTAAGTTTACGTATTCTAAGCTGTTGTTCTTCGTCCTCATACCCTTGGCGACACATTTCCTCGTACTGCTTAATAAGAGAGCGTAATTCCCCCATTGCACGGCTCTGAGCCTGTAGGAAGGTTGCATGCTTGTCCCAAGCGTGCTGCACTTCCCATTTCTCGCCCCAAACGTTGCCGCCCTTCTCCTCGATCTTTGTCGTTGTGGTATCAGTTTGGTCTTTAACATACATAATCCGTTGCGCCCGAACGATGGCAGTATATTGAATCATGATGTTATCCCAAAGCATATCAAGAGGCGATCGTTGTTCAATATCTTGCATGATCAACACTGTTTCTTCGGGGAAGTATTTTTTAAAGAATCCATGAGTAACAGCGTTGGAATTGCCTTTAGGTGCAGCCCCGCCTTTGTTGCCGACTGCATTTTTATTGCCCGACGGTGCGCCTGTCTTCTTTGTGTGCACACCTTTATCTGTGTATGCACCCTTTTTTCGCTCCCAGCCATGGCGCTGCTTCCAGCTCTTGACGGTGTTGAGCGAGACGCCGTACTTATCGGCGATCTCCTTGTATTTCATGCCCCGTTGATAATCGGCCTCTGCTTTTTTATACATCTTTCATGCTCACCACCTCCGGCGTTATGTTTGTTTTGCAGAAAAAGAAAAAGCACCCCGAAGGATGCTTTTTTATTTTAAGCAAACATAGATAATACTTTATCCTGAAAATTTTCTTGATTCTCTTTAATCTTTTTAATCTCAATACTTATTTTTACCTTAACTCTTATTTCATTCCCTGTCTCATTCTTTATATGGTTTAATAACCTAATATTAAAATCTAAGTTTTCTTTAAATCTTCTTACAGAGTTATAAATAACTCGGAGTAATATTGTGTTATTCGAACTTATTTTCCTCTTTAGCATGCTCTTTTGTTCCTCAGATAATTCACTATCCTTGTTTATTTTACTGATATAATCAGTTCTGTGCTTCACAAGTTCACGATATGCAATAACAGGGAAAACTAATGTGAGAAGGACTACATTGCTGAACCTTATGAAGTAAAACTTAACTCCAACATCAGAATAGTAAAGAATCCTGAAAATAACTCCAAGAAGAGAGAACAACAAAAACACTACTGCTAAAATTACAAAATGTGTGTTTGTCAACATATTGATCGCCTCCTAAGTTGGTACATTTACAGGTTCTTTTTCGCTAATCCCTCTTAGTCCTCGATTTAGTACTTCAAAACCAAGAACAGCACAAATCACGATCCAACTAATTAAAACATAAACATTGGCATTAAATGGAATAATTAACTGGGTTAAAAAGTTTTGAGTATTCCCAGTAATAAAATATCCGCTAGCATTATGCTTCAGCACTAACAGTCCTAAAACTCCTGCCCCGTCAATTATTGAGAAAATTGCTGAAAAAGCTAATCCTACGACCGAAGTTATTTTTTCCAACCCTTTACTATAATACGCAACACAGGCGTAGTCAATAACTAACATCAGAAAAAATACTGTTCTTGATGCAAAAAAGATTTTGATTTCAGTATCAGTAGTTGGTTGAAAATTCAGCATTACAAAATTCATAAAGATTAAAACTGCTCGAAAAACAGTCAAGCCGAAAGACATTCTAATCTCACCTTTAACGTTTGTGTCTTTATACTATACATTATTTTCTAATTTCACACAACGTAGGACTAAAGAATTATTTAATATCTATATTTCTTCTGACACTATCATAATATCACGGAAAAAATGGCTTGTGTTCCTGTCTTTGTTCGTGTTTAGTACGGAATTTGTACGGAAAAATTATCACTGCGCTAGAAGCACGTATTCTGCTTGCGCTTTTCGCTTGAGATCGTAAAATGTAGTTTTGGAAACTCCTAGTCCATCCAATGCCTCCTGGACTGATTTATCTTCGAGATAGACGAATCTTAACAACCGAACGTAATCAGGTTTATACGTTTCCAACGCCTCAATCACTGTATCAATCCGTTTCACTTCGGCCTGCAAATCCTGGAACTCCGCCAATCTCTCAAGCACTGCATCAAGGTCATTCATCTCCCAGCCTCGGGCCGCAATTACCTTCTCGATCTTCTGCTTGATTTCTCGAAGCAGCTTGCTATCCTCTCCATCAGTTCCTTGTGTCGGAATCTCTGCAAGCTGCGATTTTACTCCTGAAGGATACCGCTGCAAGTATGCATGTGCCGTTGTCTCCAGCTTTTGCTCACGCTTGCTCAGATACATGTATGATGGCACACAGCGCAATTTGCGATGCAGTTCCTGCAGCTGATCGTCCCCGTTCAATCGGGAGACTGTTATACCTGATCCGATATCATAGGTCGAAAGCACACGGATCCGCGCTAGCTTCTGCCGATACTGACTCAACTGTTCAATTACATGGTGTTCATCCATCTAGTTTCACCTCACATTTATTCTTAGTAAAATACGCTAATCTATAGCGCTTATGGCATTTGATACAAACCTTAAATCGCAAATTATATGGTCTTCGTTTTTTACTCAACTTTCATCCTCCGTTCTAGCGCTTACCGAAATCATTGCCGGAATAAGCAAAGCCCATAACGGCGCTAGACTTCCTGTAACAACGATCCCTGCTGTAATTGCTGTTGAACACGAAATCCATATGAAAGCATAAGCTGTCGTCATTTTCATAATTTTCACCTCACTCACGTATGCCTTTCCAGTTCATGCTGTTTGCCTACTTTCGTAAACTTCTTCGAGCCATTCGACCATCATAGCCATTTGCTTCACTACCAACCGGTTGTCCTGATATTTCAGGCATAATGCCCCGGACGACTCAGCCACCCACTGCCAAAACTCTGAATTACTCATCCCAAATCTAGCAGCAGCTTGATTTGCCTGGTTGATCCAATCGACAACGTCCTCGTAAAACACTTTGTAATCCATAGGCTACACCTCTTCGATCTTGATATAGATTCCAGGAAGCGTTGCCCAAAACTTCTCTACGATCTCGGATACAACGAGGGCATCGTCTTTCCAGTATCCACAATCCGTCATGCAGTCTTTTAGCAGCTTCTGCAAATTGTCTGTATCGGGCTTAGTATGCTTGTACTGTCCGTCCTCGCGTCCCTTAACCAGCGGAAAACACCACTTTACGATCAAGCGAACAGGACCTGTGTATTTCACTTTCGGTACATTCTGCCCGAGGTAAGCCATTAGTTTTGCCCTGGCTGTCTTAAGCTCATCAGGCTCATAAAACACTGGCTTGTTATTTATGACGGTGACTTGTTTTTGCTGAGCTGTCACAGTCGGAACCTTTTTCATCGGCATGAAGAATTCCGTCATCATTCTATCACTTCCATTTTTCTCCCATATTTTTGCGGCGGGCTTTCAAATAAATGTAGGGGAGGGGGAGGGGCGCTTGCGTCACGCCACTCCCTATCCTTATATATTTATATATAGGGTCCCCGCCACCCGGCGGCGTCCACCATAACGTACCCAATCCCCGCCGTATATCCGCCGTTCGGCATGAAACATAAAAAACGTATATCCGCCGTTCGGCGACGACCATAAATTCATGTTATCCGCCGCCGCGCGGCATGTTTTTATTGCGGCGGATTTTCATGGTCGTCGCTGTCCTTTTTAACAACAACATTGCCGTTATTTCTATCTATGACGTATCCGTACTTAGCAATCCAATCTCTTATTGTTCGTTCAGCTACCGTTTTTCCAGTTGTTGAGTACCATTCTGATAGATCTTTCACTGTCGGCGACTCGCCCATGTTACAGTTGTTCACAGCGTCCTCGAACTCCTCGGCCTTGCTCCTACGCTGTTCCTTTGCCTTGTCCTTCCTCTTACCAGCAGCCTTTTGCCAAGGATGCTGTGCATCACCTTCTGGATTGATATCCTTCAAGCTGCCCACATCATCCACCTTATGAACCGGATACTGGAACCACATGTTCACTGGCGCGAACTTCGCATACTCTCGTAGCGTGCCTTCTACGCGCCAAGCAGATCGACCACGAACACTCTTCACAGCTCTCTTTATTTCCTCCTGGGCTGCAGATTGTTCTGTGTTGTAGATGGCGCGGCGTGAATGTTCCTCCATCGCCTTCGCACTAAGCTCATCATCTTGGGAGACGGAATTTTCCAAGTATTGCGGGTTATACTGTTGAAAATATCGCTTGTATATTGCGCAAATTGCTTTATTCTCCTCCTGCTTAAACAGGTCCTCCGTCACATCTAGTTCTACAAGGTCAATCAGCGCGTCCGGATCCCTGGCAAATACGCCGCTGCCACTGGCCCGGTCCATTGACTTCTTGCCGCCTTGGGACCCCTTTGAATGATGGTGACAGTAAATTACGCCTGCACCAAGTTCCGTAGCGATCTTGTCAAACTGATTTGTAAAGTGTGCCATCTGGTCGGCGCTGTTCTCGTCACCCGTCAGAACTTTATAAATAGGGTCAATGATGACGGCAATATAATTCTTCTTGGCTGCTCGCCGGATCAGTTTCGGCGCCAGCTTATCCATCGGTACCGATTTGCCCCGCAGGTTCCATATTTCTATGTTATCGATGTTCCGCGGTGGCAGCCCAAGCGCCTGATATACATCCTTAAAACGATGTAAGCAGCTCGCCCGGTCCAGCTCAAGATTCACGTATAATACCTTACCTTGTGTACACGCCCATCCCAGCCAATTAGCACCTTCTCCAATAGCAATAGATAACTCAATCAATGCGAAAGACTTACCAGCCTTTGACGGCCCTGCAATTAGCATTTTATGACCCTGTCGTAATACACCTTCAATTAATGGCGGCGCCAGTTTCGGCATATTGTCCCAAAAGTCCGTTAGTTTCTCCGGATCCGGAAGATCGTCATTAATGTCCTCGATCCAATTCTGCCATTCTTCCCAACTGCCTTTTCCGATCTTGGTATCAACAATGAATTGCTTCTTACCTTTCCGTTCCACTCCTGGCATTCGGGACAATCTGGACGGGTTCCTGTTCTGACTATCAACATTTATTCCATTCTTCCGGCAGACTTCATATAGATAATCCACCCGTTTACGGTACTCGTCATAGTTGGCTGCATCGACCCGGACAATTGCATGCAGGCTCTTTCCACCGCTGTATACCATGACAGCGATCGGCAGCTCAAGTTCCCGCATGATGGCGTTCTGTTTCTCAATGTCCATCGTGTCGGACTCGACCAGCGCATAGCGGAATTCAGACACGTTCTCATTCTTCACGCCACGGCCGTCCAACGGATTAAACCGGATCCACGCGCCTGCTTCCGGGTTGTAATCACCCAGTACAGATCCGATATCGCCATCGCATTGATTGAGCAGCTGGATCAACTCGCCTGCCGTCCGGTCCCATGCGCCCCTTGTGGGCAGATACTTGCCATCATCATTCTGCCAAGTGTCTGTAACGAACCCGACATTCTCCGATGCTTCGAACAGCGTTTCTAGGTACGTGGTCAGCTGCTGCACTGGATTCCAGTCTTTAGGCTCGTGGATCTCTTTTCCCTCAACCCAGTTCTTATCAACGACCACGTAATCTCCGGAAATCTCGTCTTCCCAGCCCAGCTCATGGTCATCGCGACCGGAACGCGGCATCCAGCCATTGTCCTTCGCCATCTGCGTAATTGTTGCACCAGTGACTGGGTTACCTGTTCCCTCGAACGATGTCCATTTCTTGAAGCACTCGCCAGGATGATATCTCCCCATATCACGCTTACTCCAATCGTCCCAATCGCTGGCCGTGTAACCTTCATATTTCAATGCCATACCTACGTTGACCCATTCTTGATAACTCAAGTAGGCCGGGTCAACGTAGGTGAGCAGCGCAATTAGATCCAACTTATGTTCCATACTCTAGCCTACTTTCTCTCCCTATTGTTTGGTCACGTCCTTAAATATCCATTACAAGCTGGCCCATTTGTGCCGCAGCTACTGGATTGATCCAAAGGACTTCGGTCCGGATTCTCCCCATTTCCGCAGTTGCCGACTTGGTTTCTCGTGTCCAGTGCTTAAGCCGCTCATCATACAAATCGTGAGCATATCCAGATAACAATACCGGACCGGAATGAGCATCTAAGATATTCAATAACTCAATATGGTCCTCATTCTTCATCTCATACTTGTACAATCGTTTACTTCGTGTTGACAGGATGTACGGCGGATCAGCATAGATTAGTACGTCTTTGTTGTTATATCGCTTGATCAGATCGACGGCCACCTGCTGCTCGATCTGCACGCCACGCAATCTATCTGTAACCATGCTTATTCGCTCCGGCACTCTGGACCATTGAATTGGCATATTGCTGTTGGGGCATTTATTCGCATCGATATTGTGTTTCCATCCGGTCCGATCACTTGTTTTTCCACCACGCGCCATCCAGCACCGAACAAGAAACCTTCTTGCTCTTTCTAATTCGTCTCCTTCAGGATCCTGTTCATAAGAAGCGTAATATTCTCCCCTCGAATAAGGTGTCAACTCAACCAAACGAATCAACTCATCTGCACGATCACGAATCACCTTGAACAGATTAACCACGTCGCCGTCCATGTCATTTACCGTTTCTATCTTAGATGCTGGCTTATTAAAGAACACCGCACCAGATCCAAAGAACGGTTCAAGATACGTCCCATGTTGCGGCATATGATTTATGATCCATTCCGCCAAGTTCCACTTACTGCCGGGATAATGTAGAATGCGCGGTACAGTCATAGCTTATCTCTCCCAATTCCACAGACCTTGTTGTCCCTTCACCGAAACCGGATGTATCAAGTTCTTAACATTACTCAATTCCCAGGCATACCGACCATCATCGTACCAACCAAAGGACTCTTCTTTCTTTCCGATCGGGTCCTCCCGCATTGTATTGCCCCCTTCTTTTTCAAGAACTACGTCCCCACGAAGACAACGACTAACCTCCCAACATTCTTCTATCCTGCATGTTGCTACAACCGCCCCAGTCGGCAGATTGTCCGCCTTGTAGCCGTACTTCGCCAGCGCACTCCGGATTGGCTCCTTCTCACACGCTTCACGGTCAATTTTCTGGCCGGCATGAATTGCAAGTGGTCCGCGATACTTTGTTGCCCAACCCCGTGTTTCAAATGCTTTCTCTCGAAGGGCAATCAATGTCGCCCACGGTTGATGAATCGTTAAGGCTTTCATTCTCTTTCACTTCCCCATATGGTCGAACCAGGTTCGACAAGTTTTCTGTTAAAAACAAATTACATATTGCTTATAATTCCTACAAAGCAAGTACACAATTGAAATTTCCCCGGTCTGTAAACAGATTTCACAAAAATGTTAAGCCGGTTGCCATCGTACTTATAATGCTTTTAGAAAATTTAAGGAGGTCTTCTTAATGAGACAAGTTAATGAAACAGACAGAAAATATTTCCACGCTTTTGTACGTGAGTTCCCCGAGTATTCACCGCTATTAAACCAATGGGTCGCGGCAAAACTATTGGTAACTGAAAATCCACATGAAGAGTATAGGTTGGCTGAGAAGATTTATAACTTAATGAAACTAAACGGGTGGGGGTAATAGTATGAGACATCCATTTGCTCGTCCTCCCCCAATGTGGTTAAGACAATGAAAATTGTCTGGACATACGCCTTATTAATACTATTAACGATACTCTTGAGGATTAATGCCTTCCGGAACGCGCCATCCGTTCCCGGCGATCCGGTCGATCAAGCGTTTGGCTGAATCAAACGACCACGTACCAACATGTTCAAAGCCGCGCTGTTCCAGGAATCGGATCTGCTTCGGAGTCGTAAGCCCTTCAGTACGCCGTTTGTCTAGGCGTTCAAGTAGCTTTGTCGCCTTCCCGACGTTGTCGACCTGATCGGGCATAATCCCTAGCTTCTCCAACGTCTTGACCTGGGCATCACTTGGCGGCGCCATCTCCCAACCGAAAGACGGTACGTAGCTGGACAGGTCTTCCGCTTGAATACTCATCTCGAATTGCAGCGGATCAACCAGCGCACGCTTACGTCGCTTCATCTCTTCAAGCTGCTTCGCCAGTGCTTCCTCACGTTGCGCAATGACGTCCTCGGCAGCCTGCTTTTCGACCGTTTCCAAATCTAACGGGATCCCAGCCTCTTCGATCTGCTTGGTCATAGCTTTGGCAATCTCCTCATTTTCCGCGATCAAATGCGCCGGATGGCAAAGCTCATGCCGCTCGGTATGCCATAAGAAGTCGAGTAACAATAATTCAGTTTTTCCAGGGAAGAGTCGGGTACCTCGCCCGACCATCTGGCTATATAAACTGCGAACCTTCGTCGGCCGCAGGACAACAACGCAATCCACACTAGGACAGTCCCAACCTTCCGTCAGCAACATGGAATTGCACAGAACGTTGTACTTGCCTGCGTCGAAGTCTGCCAAGACTTCAGCACGGTCCTGTGATTCTCCATTTACTTCCGTAGCCTTAAAGCCGAATCGATTCAAAATCTCGGTGAATTTCTGGCTTGTCTTAACCAATGGAAGGAATACGACGATCTTCCGGTCACTTGCTACTTTCCACATCTCGGCGGCGATAGAGTCCAGGTATGGATCCAATGCAGTACCCAAGTCTTGTGTTTTGAAGTCTCCGGCCTGCTGACCCACGGCTGATAGATTGATCTGCAGCGGAATGGTCATCGCCTTAATTGGACTCAAGAAACCTGCTTTTATAGCCTTTGGCAGCGTGTATTCGTAGGCTAGGCTTTCAAAATATGATCCAAGATTTCGCATATCCCCGCGGTCCGGCGTGGCTGTTACACCCAATACGTTCGCCTGCTCGAAATACTGCAACACGCGCTGATAGCTATCTGATAAGCAATGGTGTGCCTCATCGATAATAATCGTATCGAAGAAATCTTTATCGAACTGCTGTAACCGTTTCTCGCGCATCATCGTCTGAACACTTCCGACGACAACTCTGTACCAACTACCGATCGATGTCTGATCCGCCTTCTCAGTCGCTGTTTTCAGTCCTGTTGATTTCTCCAGCTTATCGGAAGCCTGATCCAAGAGCTCGCTTCGGTGGGCAAGGACGAGCACGCGCTCGCCCAGCCTCACTCGGTCCTCAATTACCTTTGAAAAAACAATCGTCTTCCCGCAGCCCGTCGGTAGGACAAGCAATGTCCGCTGAACACCGTCAGACCATTGCGTCTGAATAGACTGACGTGCCTCCTGTTGATATGGTCTAAGTTCCATAGGCTACCTCCTAAAACTGGCCGGGTGTAAATCCACCGCTTTGCTGGTTTGTTGGAAATGGTGCTTGCTGTTGGTTATATTGAGGTGGAGCCTGATTATATTGTGGCTGCTGCGGTTGTTGCTGCATCAGTTCCTCGTAAGAATAGAAGGACTTAACTTGGTTATTGGTACGGTCCGCACCGTCTCGGCCTTTGAAAGTGTTAATTTCCAGCTTCAGCTTACCCCTTGCACCGACTATAGCATTCCAATTCATGCGTAGCGGTTCTCCTTTCTTCTTCTGACCGATCGCCGCGAAGAAGTTGGATAACAAACCTTCTGTCTTGGTATGCAAGAACAGGTTATGGAATACGACAACATCACCGTGCTCCGGCGAATGAACCGTTAATTCCAATTTAGCCTGATTGCATGCCGGCATTTTTTCGCTACCAGCAAAACGACCACGTTCAAATTTTGAAACCGTGAAATTATAGTCACCAGCGGTAAGGACAACAAAGTCCACACCGTCCTTTTGAATCTGATCATCCCAACCTAGTTCTCTTTCCATGTTTTGATTCATGTGTTAATCCTCCTGTATTATGAAAATGGAATTTTGTTTCTAGCATCTTGAATCATGCCAAACACTTGCTGCCAAGCCCCCACCAATACTCCTTCAATGAACGATGAATCATAATTGCAAATTGGTGTATCATTCGGATAGTATCCCTTTTGACTAACAACCAACTGGATCTCGTACTCCTGCACCTGATGCTGCGCCATTAGATCACGAAGTGACTGCGGAATATTCGGGTTCAAACCATCCTGCGTCTCTGGCGTTGCGGCTGCCGGTTGTTGCGACGAGCTCGCCACCTGGGCTGGTTCCGTTTGAGTTGTCTGCGCTACAACAGCGGTCGGCGGCGGTGTAGGCGGCGCAATCTGTGTTGGCGGTGAAACTGGAGCAGCTCCAGCGAAGATATGTGCGATCTGCCCGTAATCCAACGTAAACTCGTCTGGTAGGCCATGACGGTTCTTTGCGTCCCAAGCTGGGTGGTGCGTTGCATAAACCGTCCGCACGCCGCCTTGGGCCTTGTGCTTCGTTCCTTTCTGGTCAGCGGCAACACTGAAAGTCTTGTAGTTAATGAAGAGCACCATGTCAGCCCATTCCTTGACCAATGCTGCCGTTCTGGAACTCGTCTTTTGCCCGAGCTTAAGTTGGTAGCGATCGTAGGCGCCCATTTCGTCTGGCTGCTCGAACTTGACGATCTGCGAATGTGCCGACAGTACGACATGAATTCCGGCTTCGACTACATCACTTAGAAGGTTCAGGAAGCGTCCAAATTCCTCGGCAGCGAAAATATATCCTTTGCCATATCCGAAATCCTCGATGCCCTTTTTGTTGTGGCTCGCACATACACTTTCATTGCACTGCATTTCGGCCCAGTCGATGGTATCAATGACCAATGTACCGATCAGGGACGGACCTTGCTGAATGGCATATCTGACTTGCTGATTGATCATCTCCCAACTGGTCGGCTTCGGGAATCGCTTTACGTCCAGTTCGGTTGTACTGCCTTCAGTATCTATGAAAACCGAGTTCGGGAACTGAGCTGCCAACGATGATTTACCGATGCCTTCAGGTCCGTAAAGGACAACCTTTTTGGCCTTCTGTACTTTTCCGCCAGTAATCTCAAACATTAGAATTCACCTGCTTTCCACGTTTTTGCTTCCGGTTGTTGCACAGGCTGCTGTGTTGAAATCTCCTGCCCTGCGACATAACCATCTTCGATAATGATGGAGCATTCTTCACCCGTGCTGACTCGCGTTGCAATAGCTTGCAGTCCCTCTTGCTCTAGCCATTGGCCGAACTCTTGCAATGTCTCCAAATCCATCTGTTCCAATTTGTCTAGTAGGATAAAACCGCAGTCAGGTTTCAATTTTCGGACAATTGCCGCGGAAACTTTTAGCTGGTCAGCACCGCTCATGTTATCCCATTTCTGGCGGTTATAAATCAGTTCACCATCTTCAACCGACAGACCAGACAGTGGCAAGTTTGCATTTGTCAGAAGGTCCGTTTTCTGCTTGCGAATCGCCGTGATTTCGGTTGAGAGTGTTTCGTATTGCTGGCGGTAGTCGCCTGCATCCGTTTCGGCCTTGTCTTTATCCAGATTCGCCCTTACCTTACGGTTGATCTCGTCGATCTGCTGAATGTTAGACTCTAGTTCAGCCGTTGACTCGTCGATCAGGTCGAGCGCATCTTTCTGTGCAATCGCTAGGTCATTCTGCGCCTGGCTATACTTCTCTTGGGCAGCGTTGAGCATCGCAGTCAACCGAACCACTTCACGACCATGCTGTTCAAACTCTGCCTGAATCTGCGTCACACGCTGCCGTTTACGCTGATTCTCACCATTCCGGGCTAAGATCCCTTGCTGCTGGCGAATCAACTCCGAAGCGGAGACAGGTTCCTTCGGAGCGTCTGTAAAGTACGGTTGCTCTTTAGCGAACTTTTCTTTCTGATCTGCAATCTGACCAAGCGCCCGCCGATTGTTGTATACTTCCTTCTCCTTTGTTTCCAGTTCATACAGCGTGCCACCTACTCCTATGATTTGAAGTAGGATGTTTGCCTTCTCTCGATTGGAAGCATTCATGAACTTCGGCAGGTCAATGGCCAACTCTTCCACAAAGCTGTCCAGAAGCTGTTGGCCACCTTTCTGGCCTCCTGGATCAAGGACTTTTAAATCGCTATTTTTACCTTTTCGCTCAACGATTAGGCCGTTGGATAGTGTAATGTGCAGATAAGGCGGAACCACCGATCCTTCACGATCAGGCTGCGACGGACGATATTTATTACCACCCAGTCCCCATGCGATAGCATCGAGTACACTGGTTTTACCTTGATTGTTCTTACCACCAACTACTGTCAATCCTGAAGATGTCGGCTCAATTTTTACCGCTTTTACTCGTTTGACGTTTTCGATTTCTAGCTTATTGATTTTAATCATTTTGCCTTCCAACCTTTCCCCTTTTTGTCGACTTGACGTTTTACGATCATTTCAATATTTTCACTCATCGCGAAGATGATGTTCCCATTGCTAGATTTCAATTTGTGCCAAGTCCTAGCAACTCCCCAGGTATCTAAAACTTCTGCTAGTTCACCTGACTTAAGCTTGACCTCGTCACCCTTGAAATAGATCAATTTACTTCACCGTTCGACTTGCCGAAGTGCGGCAGGACAAACATATATCTCTTCCATTGACTAGCGCCAAATCAACCAAATTACCACACAAGAAGCAGCCAGGTACATACTTCCGAAAGACGATGCCTTGGCTAGTAACAAAAATCTCCATTGGATCTCCTTCTTTGATACCCTGTGTCCGGCGAAGCTCCTTCGGGATTACCACACGACCTAAATCATCAACACGACGAACAATTCCAGTAGCTTTCATCTTGCTTCTCCTTCCGACCAGTGATAAACTGGCCTTAACTTATTGTTTTTTTGTTCTGCAGCTTCCCGGGCTCCTACCCCGCGAGAAGCTGTTTTTCGTTATCAATCCTTGAAATCTCTCCGTTAAGCCAATCAACCGCAGCCGGCAGCACTTCAGGATCGCATTGGTAGAGTCCGCTTTGCAGCTTCCAACGCAGACGTTTGAGCTCAAGTTTCCGCCATTGCAGTTCTTCGTCCATCCTTTTGGTTCACCCCCTCCCCAGCGATCACTGTTACAGCCCCAAGCTTCTTAAGCAGACATGCACCCGTGCAAACCAATTCATGGCCGATCTTTAATACTGGTTGTCCAACATATATCTCCGCGCCGCATTCTTCGTTAGCGCAGTAGTCGATCACGTCTGAAGAACCAGTATCAATTTCATTGTTTGGTGTATCCAGATACTTAGCTCTTTGCTGAAAACAAAAATCTTCAATTCTGCTGATACGCATGTTCATACTCCCTTCTATGGCTTGTCCACTATGGAAACCCCGCTAATTAGCGGGTGATAAATCGTCTTTTTCACCTTTCGGCTCTGAGTCAATATAGTCCGGGTTTTTTGTTTTTGGATACTTCCCCTCTTTTATTGCTCTGGTTATAGCCTTAAAACATAATTCATAAATAAAGTCCTGAGTTTCCTGCGGAAATTGAGAAATATGCATTTTCACTCCCTCCCTTGTTCTAACTTATGCAAGGCCCTAAGTAGGACTACCCTGGGAGTTATACCGCTTTGTACTTTTTTAAAATTTCGCTAAAAGCGGATTCCTTACCAAAAAAAATATAGTTTTGAGGCGTTTTGTAAACTCGTTCGATCAACTTAATTTTTTCATAAGGAATTCTCTCAGCGTTCTTTTCCCAACCTTGCAATGTCTTAACACTGATTCCAAGCATTAAAGCTGCTTCATTTTGAGAATATCCTAACTTAGTTCTCAATGACCGCAAGGTGTTTATCATGTAAACAGGTACCGAACTCATGTTTGTCTCACCTCCTTGGAACCCATTGTATTACGCTAAAAGCGAAATTGCAACAATTATTTTTCGCTTAAAACGAAATATTTCTCGTAAAAAGCGTTGTATTTTTCGTTTTTAGCGATATAATAAGATGTAATAAATATTAAGGGGCGGCTAAAGTGGGAGATAAAAATATTCAAGAAATTTTTGCAACAAATATTCATAAATTACGCAAAAGCAAAAGTATGACTCAAGGAGACCTTGCGGAAGTATTGGGTGTTGGTGTTTCTACAATTTCTGATTGGGAGAAAGCAAAAAAATATCCAAGAGCTGGTGTTATCGAGAAGATATCGAGTTATTTCGGTGTTGCAAAAAACAAGCTTTTTGAAGAACAAGCCGATCTTTTTGATTTGTATGATTCTGATGATGATGTAATAAATCTTCCGATTGTTGGCCGTGTTTCATGTGGAAATGGAATAACTGTTTTTGAAGAAATAGACGGTTATGAAGAAACTCCAAAAACATGGGTACGTGGTGGAGATCATTTTTACGTTAGAGCAAGCGGTGATAGCATGATTAATGCACGTATTCATGATGGGGATCTTTTATTAATAAAAAAACAGGATGATGTAGAAGATGGTGAGATCGCCGCTATAACAATTGATGAACAAATTTTCTTGAAACGTGTATTTAAATCGAATGACATGATTATTTTACAATCTGAAAACAGCGAGATCCCTCCAATGTTCAAGACTGAAAATGATGGTCACATAAGAATCATAGGCAAGTTAAAAAAAATTGTCATTGATATGTGAGGTGTTAACAATGACTGTAGCTCTTTATATTAGGGTATCTACTGACGAACAAGCCGAGCAGGGATTTTCTTTAGAATCTCAAAAAGAGAAACTGATTCTTTATTGTAAGTCTCAGGGATGGGAAGATTATAAACTCTACATTGATGACGGTTATACAGGAACGAATATTAATAGACCGGCCATGAAACGTCTTTTAAGACACATTGAAGAAAAAAAAATAACATCAGTTCTCGTTTATAAATTAGATCGATTGAGTAGAAAACAAAAAGATATCTTGGAACTAATAGAAGATCATTTTGAAAAAAATAATGTTTCGTTTAATTCACACCAAGAAAAAATTGATACGTCTACACCGTTTGGAAAAGCTATGTTAGGAGTTTTGGCAGTATTTGCTCAATTAGATCGGGATATGATAATTGAAAGATTGACCGCAGGAAGAAGGCAAAGAGTAAATGAAGGGAAATGGTATGGAGGTCGAATCCCCTTTGGTTATTCATGGGATAAAGAAACACAACAATTACTTGTTGTCCCTGAGGAAGCCAGGATAGTAAAAGAAATTTTTAATATGTATCTTAATGGACACTCTTGTTTATCTATATCTGAGTGGGCATCAGCAAGAGTTAATAACCGTGCCATGTATCATAATATCATTAGGGATATGATAGCAAGACCAGTTTATAAAGGGAAATTCCATAATGCAGGGAAAATCGTAGACGGAATCCATGAAGAAATAATCGATGAAGAAACGTGGGAAGCTGCTCAAATTGAATCAAAAAAGCGAAAGGATGGAATTACGCCACTAGGTGACTTTTTATTAACAGGTTTACTTCGATGTGGTGGTTGTGGTGGTAACATTGTTCATGTCAAAAGATATACTCAAAATAATAACAAAACATATTTTTATGAGTTTTATGTTTGTGCTGCACAACATGTTAGAAAAAAAGATGCAAAAACGCTAAATTGTAAACTAGGTTATGCACATAGAAGTAACGTCGAAAAATATGTTACAGACCAAATACAATCAATTGGAATTTACCCAGAAAAATTTAAAGAGATTTTTCTTGCAGTTACTGATGTGAATGAAAATAGTAATGAATTATTACTTAGTCAATTGCAAGATCAATTACAAAAAATATCATCAAATTTAGAAAACCTCTATGACGCAATTCAAAATGGTGACATAAAAGCATCGGCAGTTAGTGATCGTATTAGACATTTAGAAGAGCAACGAGAGGTAATTGAAAATGATATTGATGACATTATTGAAGAAATACCAAGCAAACATGATGAACAGTCCGCATATGATCTGGTGAAACAGATTGGTGAAGCTTGGGAATTTTTCTCTGATGAAGAAAAGAAAATGGCGATTCGAAAAATCATCAAATCAGTTATCCTGTACGGTAAAAACGGGACTCCACAAATAGAATGGAATTTATATTAATTATTTTTCATTTAATTTTATATTCGTTAAAACCTTCAATAAAATGAAAATGCAATACGATTTCGGCCTGAGCAAAATCTATGAGCTCGTCATTAACTCGAATCCGTGTTATGCCTTTCTGTTGGACGGCAACTCGCTCATCCAGAATAAGCTGATTGTCGCTCACGTCTTAGCTCACTGCGACTTTTTCAAAAATAACATCCGATTCTCCACTTCCAACCGCAACATGGTAGAAAGTATGTCTGCCACGGCAGAACGGGTGAGCCAATATGAAATGGAGCATGGAACAGCGGCCGTCGAGAGTTTCATCGATGCGGTCTTAGCCATACAAGAGCATATCGACCCCCAACTGATCAAGCCGAAGCGACTCGACAAGAAACGTTACACAGATGAACTCATTAGACAAAATAAAGATGGCTCCCCACCCTACAAAGCAGCCGGAGAGTACGATGATCTATGGGACTTGGACCCAGCTAGTATTTTGGATAAAACCGACCAACCGCAACAGAATCAATTCCCTCCGGAACCGGAGAAAGATATTGTGTGGTTCATTCAAGAACACTCACCTGTACTGGAAGACTGGCAGCGAGATATCATGTCGATGCTGCGTGAGGAGATGCTCTACTTCTGGCCGCAGATGGAGACGAAAATCATGAACGAAGGCTGGGCTTCGGTGAGCTAAGGTGCTTACGCAAATAAGCTCTCCACGAACGATCAACGATCGTCTGGATAGCTTTATTCTTGCTAGTTATTTGATACAATGGAATTACCAATACCAAAGTGGAGGTGTCAACTATGCAATGGGAAGAAGTTCGCAAGATTTACCCTGATCAATACGTTAAGCTGCAAATTCTCGCATCCCATATCGATGGGAATACCAAATATGTGGATGAAGTCGCCTTAATTAAAGCGATCCATGATCCCAAGGAGGCAACCCAAGAATTACTTCGTTCGAAAGACGGAGTCATTGTTTCCCATACCTCGAATAAAGAACTGAAGATCGAGATTCGTGCCCTTCGAGGCTTACGGGGAGTCGTACAATATGAAAATTGATCTCGTTGACGGGCTGCTGCAAACCTCTATGTGCAAACCCATACGTTTCCCGCTCGGGGAGGGATGGGTATGGGGTTCCAACCGCTGTTGAAATCGTGTTGTTTGAATTTATTTAAGCGGTAATAACACAATTTCAAAGGCGGACGCTTTCGCTTTTCCACCCCCATACCCATTCCCTCTTCTGTTCTACATCGAGTTACCTGCCACCTACTCCTTCCTTATCAGGTCAGAGATCCGGTATACCGATCGAGAACACATCTCGCCGGTTATTTTTGTTCTATTTATTCTAGGCTAAATAGCCTGTTCATAGGCACTTGCAGATCTTTAAAGACATTAGATTGAACCGTTTCGTGTTCCATATACAGGTTTCTCACCTGATAAGCACAATCCTGCACCGAATACACATGGACCGTTCGATTCCCGGGATCGACAATCCAATATTCCTGCACGCCATTCTTCTGATATAAGTTGAATTTCTCATTAAAGTCCTTCAAGGCGGTAAATGGTGACAGCACTTCAATAATTACAGTTGGTGCACCATGACAGCCATTCTTGGATATTTGATCTTTCGAACAAACAACCGAAAGATCCGGCTGTATGACATGGTCGGGCGATTCATACTCCCCGCTTTCGCTAAAAAAACATCAAATGGGGCAACGAACACAAAGCAACTCCGATTCTGAAAGAATGTCCGCAGCGAGAAGTGAAGCTCTCCTACAATAAATTGATGTAATGAAGTCGGCGTCGGCGACATAGTATAGGCTTTTCCGTTAATTAACTCTCAAGATCCATTCCAGGTTAGCCAATCATGATACGTATGGATTTTCTTCTCATCCGGATTTGACACGATGTTCGACCTCCTTCTGATTATGACAGTTAAAACTTTACTAATTGTACTATGATCTAGCGGACTGTTGCTAATATTGGTACGTTACTTATGATGGTGTTTCAGTTTCAGCAGTCGTAGATACGAAATTTTAACAAACTAAATAAGCTCTTTGTGCATTACGGACATGAGAGACCTTATTGTTTGCTATGCTCATAGATTAGCCGTTGTTGCGGACCTAGATGCTCTTATTCCATTCGAATCATGAGTATATAGCTTATGTTTAGCATGATAAGAGCTGCTGTGTCCGTTCACCCTGCATTTTGAGTGCTTTTGGCATAATTAAGGTCTCCTGTGTCCGTTCATTTCGCGCTCCGTTCCCTGCACCCTAATTTGATTTCGGCAATCTCTCGAAAAGTTATACATTCTTGAATGTCAAAAAAACCTCTCTCATCCATGATGTATCCCATCATTTCAGAAAGAGGTTTCCTAGTATCTTGAACTTAAACAGACATTTCTTCTTTCTTCTGTAAGTCCGAAAGCTTAACGGCCTGACCTGCGTTCAATCTCGATTGTTCCGACGCGAACGCGATCAAATGGCTCTGCAGGGATGCCGTCGCCGAAGTTAAGCCTGCCGATGGATTCACATCGAACTGACGCACATTCCGCAGGAATGAGCTTACCATGCGCTCATCGCCGCCTCCGTGGCCATCGCCTGCCACATTGCAGCCAATCTCAACCTTCTCGCCCGTGACATACCGGTATAGTGTAAAGGATCCCTTGTCCATATCCCCGATGATCTCGCCTTGCGTTCCCATGATTTGAACCCGACGCGTACCGCTCTGCGTCAGCCCCGACATAATGAACGATGCATTCGCTCCGTTTTCGAATTCCATGTTGACCACCTGGTGATCCACGACATTGTTATCGCAGCGATACACACAGCGTCCCCACGGTCCTTCCTTAAGCGCCTTCAAGATCCCCTCTTGCGACAAATCATTCGTCATATAGCGAGCCCAAGGATGTTCCGGCGGCTGCATATACATCTTCATCGCGGAGAAGGCGCATTCCCTTTCAACCTCGCAACCGTCGATGCAACGATCCGTAGAGCCTTCCGGAGCGTTCTCCGCTCTGAAATGCAGCAAAGAACCGAACGAGCTAACGCTTGTACATGGCTGATTCATAAGCCATGAGATAAGATCTAGATCATGGCATGATTTAGCCAGAATCATCGGACTCGTCTCCTCCGAATTGCGCCAATTCCCACGGACATAACTGTGCGTCATGTGCAGGTAACCCACGTTTTCGGTTAATTGAATCGTACCTAGGGTTCCAAGCTCGCCGTCTTCGATACATTTTTTGATCCCAGACCAGAACGGGGAATATCGAAGGACGTGGGTTACGACAAGCAGACGTTTATGGCGAAGCGAAGCTTGCTCTAATTCGATACATTCTTCCATCGATGGAGACATCGGCTTCTCCAGCATCACATGATACCCTAACTCCATCGCTTTCATCGCTGGTATATAATGCATCCGATCGAGTGTACAGATGATCATTACATCGGCAATACGTCCTTGATCGAAGGCTTTCTCCCAAGTATCGTAGACATGCTCTGGCGCGATCTGATGGATCTCGGCAAACCGAGTTCTACGTTCATCGTCCGGCTCCGCTACCGCAACAATCTTTAATTCATTCGGAAACTTCTCTGCGTAAGGCCCATAAATAAATCTTCCTCGACTGCCAGCGCCAAGTAATACGGCTGTTAATGTTTTCAAGACTTCTCCTCCTCTTGTGCACCTTGTACTTCAATTGTAAGGCGGCAGAAGAAGAGGCAAAAGAGATCGTTGCTGACATTTCATATACATTTATTGACCTTGATTCGGTGTCTGAGACCGAGTCATGCGATAATCTTGCGGTGTCGTTTCGTTCTGCTTCTTGAAGAAGCGTATAAACGCGAGCGCCGAATTATACCCCAGGGCAGCCGCGATTTCATTCACTTTCATCGACGTGTTCAACAGCATGTCTTTCGCGGTCAGGTTTCGATAGTCGTTCACGTATTTCGATAACCCAATCCCGGTTATTTGCTTATAAAGTCGGGACAAATACGAAGGATTCAAGCTGACGTAATCCGCTAATGCATTTAAGGAAATATCGGTAGCAATATGCTCTTCGATATAGCGGTGCACCTTATTCACAACCTCTGTCGGCAATTGCGTACCCCGCATCGCATTCCATTCGAAAAAGCAATCCGCCATCTGCCAGAAGTATTGGATCAACTCCGTCCATGAAGCGGAATCCCCGTGACGGTATAACTTATCCAATTCCATCTGCGTATTTATGTAATCCCGAATTTCCCGGTTCTTGTGAATATAGAAAAGAAATACAGCCGATAGCGAATGATACAATTCCGTCTTTCGCTCATACGTTATCCCCGGATCATTCCAAATGGACGTCAGCTCGACGTACAGCTTATTGAATTGCTCCCGATGATTATTCTCTAAGCAAGACATCAGCAATTGAACGCGGGCATGGTAGAAGCCATCGTGATAACTTCCATATTTATTGCCGTCCTCATTCTTTTGAATGTCTTTATCGGTCAATATAACTTCATTAAATAATCCGTGTCCTTGCATGAGACCATATTTGATCGAGTGGAACCGATCCGATACGTTATCCCATGTCGTTGCCTCGTTTCCTAGAAGGAAAGAAACCGATAAACCCAGCAACCGCTTGCAAGTTTCCTGTACGGTCTCCAGAATGCCGCTCGTATATCGATGCGCTCGAACCCAATCCTGGTCATCGATGGCATCGGCAGACAGTGAATCCGAGACCTTCGGTTGAATCATCCAGACGATTTTGGATAACTCGAAGACGACAGAATAACATCTCACATGGGAAGACAAATATTCATCGCAAATGTTCTGCAGTGCATAGGTCAACAACGCTTTATCCGGCGTCGTGAACATCTCTCTCCAAGCGTCTACCCTGCCAATAAGCAAATATACAGGCCTTGTCGCATCGAGCTCGATATCGATTTCTTTGAATGCCTGCGCTAACTGGCTATCTGTTACCTGCTTCCCTTGAAAAAGTCCCCACATATACTCTTTTTGCAGCGAGGGCAATGCCAGTCTCATTTTGGATTGCGCCCTTGCGATCATCTGTTCTTGATTATTTTCTTCCTCTATTTTCTCGATAGCCCGTTCTACGGACTGAATAATTTTCTCATCGCTTTCGACTTTCAGAATGTAATCGAAGCCACCGAAAGTAATCGCACTCCTTGCATATTGGAAATCGTTGTAGCCTGTTAAGAAAATAACTTTGCAGGCGGGCCACTGGGACTTAATCTCCTGCAGCAGCTCAATCCCTTCCAGTCCAGGCATCTTAATGTCGGAAATCACGATATCAATGCGATGTTGTGATAGTACCTCCAGAGCTTCTTCACCTGAATAAGCCTTCATAACCTCGAGTTGCAAATGATGGGTCTGCTCGAATAACTCCAGAAGACCATCGACAATGATGGGAAGGTCATCGACGATAAGCAGTCGGTACATGCTGATTCCTCCTCTAGTTCGCGCTCAGATTGATTTTTACTTGAAGTCCGCCCAGAGCAGAACGTGACACCGTAATGCCATATTCCTCTCCGTAACGTAGTTGTATTCTGCGATGCACATTCATAATCCCCGTTGTCTCCTCCATGCGATTGGAAGATTGACGCAGCCGTTTCTGAAGTTGTTCGATTTCCTCATCGGTGATGCTTCTGCCATTATCTTCGACATAGATGGTAAACACATGGTCCACACGTTCACTATGAACCCATAGCTCGCCCTGTTGAATCATATTGCCCAAGGCATGCTTATAAGCATTTTCGATGATTGGCTGTAGAATCAGCCTTGGTACATGGATATCGGGAACATCCCCTTCGAACTGGACTTGAATGCGGTCTCCATAGCATATGGATTGCATGTCTACATACGTACGAGAATGGTTAACCTCTAGCTCCAGCGGAATATCATCCTCGTCATTGCGGGTAATGAACTGAAAATATTGCCCGATGTATAGGCAGAATTGATAAGCTTTTTCCTTCTGATTCTCAGATTTAATCAAGCGGCATAGCACAAAAAAACAATTATATAAAAAATGAGGATTAATTTGCGATTGCAATCGTTTCAGTTCGGAACGCTGGTTCCTGATTTGCTGCTCGTAATTTTCCTCGATTAGTGTTTTCAAGGATCGGATCGTATCGTTAAATGCTTGGTACAAATATCCGAACTCATCGGCTCCGCGATCGATCACGATGGGTTCCAACCTATTCTGCTGTACGCGCCGGAAGGAATGTACAAGCTTCATTAACGGTCGATAGATGAATCGTATTAGAAAATAGGAAAAGAAAACAACAATGCCTACAGCGAGTGCACATGCCCACCAGAACAACGTTCGATACATATGGAGGGAACCTAAGATTTTCTCTTCAGGAATGCACGTAATGGAATAGGAATTCCAAAGTTTAGAGTATTTATATACCGTAAGAAACCGCTTACCATCATACAGAAGCGTCTCGTAACCTTCGTCCTTTTGCAATTCCCGTTTATCTGAAGCGAAGGATTTCATCTGTTCTAACAATGCAGGGTCCATATCACTCTCAATGTCCCAACCGCGTTCCAAATTGAGCAACACGCTTTGACCGCCTCGCGAGCTCCCGATTTGAGATAATGTTTCTTTGATTTTATTCGTAGATAATTCAACCGCTACAATATATATCGGATTTTTAACCGTATTTATGGGGTATTGCATGGAAATAAATAATCGATCATTCCAGTAAATGAATGGTTCTTCGTACAGCTTCGCATATTGTTGCATGGATGCATATTCCTGCTCATTCAGGAAGGTTTCGAATTTATTGCTAAGAATCGTTCGTTCGATTACAGGGATATAGGCCCTTGTTTCCTTAATAAATGGACTTGAATTCTTCATCAGTTCAAGCCGTCTCTGGATATCCAGTATTTTTCGTGCACGTTCGTAATAACTTATGTCATTGCCCGTGGTTGCAATCTCCATCAAGTCTCTGTCCATCACATAGTTCGGCAAATAACGGCTAATCCGGTCTGCCTCCTTGTCGAGCGAATCCAGATAGAAGCGCGTCGTATTCAGGACAGACTCCGAGATTTCGCTTCGAATATTCTCTGAACCTTTTTCATTAATCATCCACGTGATCGCCATGAGCGGCAACAAGGCTGCCAGAAAGGCAGCCATTATTTTCTTGAATATGGAGGAGTCTTTTAGGAAAAATTGGCTTTTCATCATTTGTTCTCCTGCTGTGTTTTAGTAGAGTGCTCTGATATTATTCTTTGACACTACCCATCACAATTCCTTTAATGAAAAACCGCTGCAAGAACGGATAGACGATCAGAATCGGAAATGCCGCTACGAAAATTTGAGCTGCGCGACTCGTACGATCGGATAACTTAACCATCAATTCGGCATTCTCTGGTTTAATAAAACGAAAATCCATTTTGATAATGACTGTCTGCAAAAAGGTTTGCAGTGGATAATTCTCGGGATGATTCATATAAATCATACCATCAAACCAGCTATTCCAATGTCCCACCATGGTGAAAAGACCTGTCGTTGCCAGTGCCGGCAACGATAGCGGCACATATATTTTCCATAAGGTTGTAAAATGACTTGCCCCATCGATGCGCGAAGATTCCTCAAGTTCTTTGGGCAGATTGCGGTAGAAATTCAGCAGCAAAATAACATTGAACACCGCAACGGCTCCCGGCAGTACCAAAGCCCATATCGTATCGAGCATTCCAAGATTCTTAACGGTTAAATACGTGGGAATAAGACCGCCGCTGAATAAAATCGTGAACACGAAAAACCATGCATAGAAGGTCCGCAGCCGAAATTGCCGAGAATCTTTGGATAATGGATAGGCCGTGATAATTGTCAGCAGCATGCTGACCGCCGTTCCAAGAAAAACACGCTGAATCGATACCCAGAATGCGCGCAAATATTCAGGTTTTCCAAATACGTTATCATAAGCAGCTGTTGTGAATTCAACAGGCCACAGGGTGACTTTTCCGGCAGAGGCTGCCGCCCCGGAACTGAACGAAATTGCTAATATATGAATAATAGGCATAAGGCATAAAAAGGATATAGATGCCAGAACGATGAAGTTGATGACTAAAAACAATCTTCTAGCGAATGATCTGTTAGTATGCACGATGTGTCTCCCTTCTGAATTACCGCCGATTACACTAGAAAATGCGGTAATTCGCTACACGATAGGCAATGAAATAGGACATAGATACGAATATAAAAGAGACGACGGATTTCAGCAGCCCTACGGCCGTAGCGAAACCGAACTGTGCTTGCTGAATTCCCATACGGTATACGAACGTGTCGATAATATCCGCACTTTCATAGACCGGAGGACTGTACAGGTTGAAGATTTGCTCAAATCCGGCATTCAGCACATTCCCGATATTGAGCGTAAACATCAAAATGATAATAGGGAGCATCCCAGGCAGTGTCACATGTAACGTCTGCTTAAAGCGTCCTGCACCGTCGATTTCCGCTGCTTCATACAGTGACGGGTTGATACCCGTGAGTGCAGCCAGATAGACAATGGTACCGAATCCGAACTCTTTCCATACATCCGATATGACCATGACATAAGGGAACCATTTATTGTCTCCTAGGAAAAAAACTGGATCGATGCCGAACAGGCCAAGCACTTGATTGAGAATACCGGAAGATGGAGACAGCACGTCGATTAAAATACCGCTTAACAGGACCCATGAAAGAAAATGAGGCAAGTAAACGAGCGTCTGGAAGGTCCGTTTGACCCATTCTTTCCGCAATTCATTCAGCAATATTGCAATAGTGATTGGAACGAACAAACCTGCTACAATTTTCATCAAGGCAATGTATACCGTATTGAAGAATATACGGCCGATATCCGGGTACTCGATCAATAATTTAAAGTTCTTGAGACCAATAAAGGGTGAGCCGAACAAACCTTTATTCGGAACGTATTTCTGAAAGGCCATCATAATGCCGGCCATCGGGATGTAACTGAAGATGAGGACCAATGCGATCCCAGGAACCAACATCAAGTGAAGCGGCCACTCTCTCTTCCACATGCGTGTTAAACCATTCATGCCATTCACCTCGCTGTATGACTATTAAATAGGAACCAGATTAAAGAAAAGAGGGATTGTTTTTGTCCAACCCCTCGATCCACCTGCTTTTCGTTATTTGTTAGCTGCGTACCATTCGTTGACTTCTTTTGTCATTTCATCGCCGCCAAGTTTTTTCCATTCAGCTACGAATTTATCGAATTCATCTACAGATACTTGATTCATCATAATTTTGAAATAGACTTCATCACGCTTCTTGATGAGAATTTCCTGTCTATCCGCCATCGTTGGTGTCGGTGCGCCGTAGAATTTGTTTTGTAGGTACTGTTTATTTTGTTGAATTGCAGGCACATTCGAAACCGCACCTTTTGGTCCCGAAATTAGGTATTCCCACCACATGTTGATATCGCTGCCATCAACATATTTCATAGCACGCTCATACCGTGTTTTTTGGTCCTTTGTTTCTAGAATGCTTGCGTCTTTGGTTTCAATAGCTTTTGGCAGAATTTCGCCGTTATTGTCTATTTGTCTACCAACGCGAAGCGGATTAAGCAACCAGTAGTTTGCGCCTTTTTCAACTTTATCCTTACCGTATTCATATACTTTTTGCTCTTCTGTTGGATGTGCTTGCGTAACGATGTATTGATTTAACAGCCTGATAACGCCTTCTGGATGTTTTGCTTGCTTGGAGATGACATAATATTCGTCAACACCCAATCCGATTTGCGATTGTGCAGGACTGCTATCCACCGATGGAATCGGGAATACGCCCCACTCTTGTACGACCTTACCGTCCTTCACAGCACCTTTAACGAGCTGAGCCGGTACCCAAGACTGACCGTATACGATACCGATGTTGTTGTTGTAGAGGAGCTCTGCTTCTTTCTCCGTATCTTTAACAGCGAACTCAGGATCAATTAATCCTTTTTTGAACATATCCTGTAATGCCTTAAGCGCGTCCTTCACTTGCGGCTGGATGTCACTATTGACCAAACCGCCGTTTCCATCTTCAATCCACATATTTTCATAGGCATGGTAACTATTCAGGAATGCTCTTAGTCCTGTAACACCTGTGTTCCCGTTAAATGGATCTTTGCTTACTGCAATTCCATACGGTTTCCCGGTGCCGCCAGGGTCTTTCGTTTTGAACGCCTCGGCGATCGTCAATAGATCTTGCATCGTCTTCGGTTCCGGCAGGTTCAATTTCTTCAACCAGTCCGTACGAAGAAAGATATACTGGTATTGGTACGGGTTATACGAACTCGGAATCCCCATTAACTTATTGTCGAAAGTGGCCGTCTTCATTTGCATACCGCCATCCATCATCAGGAACTTCTTCGTTTCGTCTGTTGCATTCTTGTCATACACTTCCGTCAGATCCATAATCATATCCGCTTCTGTCAGCTCTTTCAGCTGTGTAGCATTGACCCGCATGAAGTCTGGAATATCATTGGAGGCGATGGACATCTTCAATTTTTCCTTGAATTGATTGTCATCGGCAGCTATCCATTTGTTCGTGATCTTTACGCCAACGTCTTTCTCATACGCATCATAGACCGCGTTCTTGTCAAAACTCTCGCCAGAATCAAATTTGAGATACTGATCACTTGCCGAAACGGTCGAAACTTCCACGACTTCATCTTTTTGTTCTACAGTAGTGTCCGGCTGCTTCACCTCCGGCTGTTTCTCCACTTCTTTCGTTGCTTTGCCACATGCAGTGATGGTCAAGCATAGGATCAATGCGACGATTAAAAGTATTCTACTTTTTTTCTTCATACTACCCCTCCACATTGTCTCAAAATAGTTAGTGCAGCTGCTTACTTGCAGCAGCTTCTCTTCCTAGTTCTAGTATAGGAAAGGGAAAGATCCCCATCTATATACTAGTCTTTACTTTCGTATACACCTCTTGACTCAAGGTGAGCTTGTCCGTAAATCGAACACGAATGGGGCACATACACAGGCCCTGTGATCAAATAAAAGAGAGTCAGACCTTGTCAGGTTGACTCCCGCTTCGCTTCGTAGAAAGATACGGTGTAGAAGCCCGCATGCTCGGCTCCCACGATATTCGACAAGAGGTGGTACGCTGCTTTTTCTTTTATTTTCTGTTCCAATACGGAGTAACGTTCGATGATCTTCGCCGTGATCATGGGTTGGTCGATTTGCTCCATTTGGGTAAATATCACCTGATGAGAAGAAGTCCCCACAATAAAACGAATTTTCGCATCCATTATTTCCCCTCCTCCTTAATACACCATATGTACAGGAATGGCAAGGACAAACCTACAAATTCTTAAACTTCACATCGAGCGCATATACATGAGAAATCAGTCCATCTCAACGGGGGTGATCTTATGCAGGGTAATAACAACCCAACCCGATATGTAGCGATATACTGCCGTGTATCCACCGACGAACAAGCCCGGGAAGGCGTATCCTTGGATGAACAGCAGGAGCGGCTTAAAGCCTATTGTCGAGCGATGGGGTGGGCAGAAGAGGTCCTTCTTTTCATCGATGATGGATTTTCAGCCAAGAGCACAGATCGACCTCAGCTTAATCGCTTGATGGAGTACATCCGCAAGGAACAAATCTCCAAAGTCATGGTCACCAAGCTGGATCGCATGAGCCGTCGACTCTTGGATTTACTTACGCTCATTGATATGTTTCAGGAACATCAGGTCTCTTTTATTTCGATTAGCGAATCCTTCGACACGAACACACCATCCGGCCGATTAACCCTGCAAGTATTAGGTGCCGTAGCTGAATTTGAACGCGAACGCATTCGTGAACGGGTCCTTGATAATATGTTCCATGCGGCTAACCAAGGGAAATGGCTAACGCAGAGTCCGTACGGGTATCATCTCGAACAAAAAGAGCTTGTCATCTATGAATCTGAAGCGAGCATTGTCCGACGGGTATACGATTTGTATCTGAATCAAGGTTTGGGGTTCTTGGCGATTGCGAAGCGATTGAATGAAGAAGGGCTTCCCTCCAAACAGAACAAAGAGTGGTCCATTCGCTCCATCAAGTTGATGCTGTCCAATCCCGTTTATAAAGGGACATTCGTCTGGAACCGCACAGATTCTAGCAAGAAAAAACGCAAGTTAAAAGACGATGCCGAGTGGATTGTCATCGACGACTGTCTGCCTGTCATTATCGAGACGGTCATGTGGGATCGCGTTCAAGCCAAAATGACCAAACAAAACATAGCTCCTCGTGCCAAAACCAGTCCTCATTTACTTGGCGGGCTGCTGAAATGCGGCCATTGTGGTGCTGGGATGAGTATTGGTTGGTCGGGTTCCCCCAATCGGCGGTATCGTGTGTACCGTTGTTCCGCGAACAAAAATAATGGAACGTGTACAAGCAAACAATACCGGGCGAATGAAGTGGAGTCATCGTTTTTGAGCGGCCTATCCATGTTATCGCAATCTCTCTCGCTTGAACTCATCCCCCAATTCGCCGAGAAAGAGAACAGTCCCGCTGATCAAATCCATCAACGAATACAAGCTGCCAAAAATCGTTACAAACGTAAAGTGGAAGCCTATACATCCGGACTGATTGATTTATCCGATCTCGAAGAGGAAAAACAGCGCAGGGACCGAATCTTGTTAGAAAATCAAAGCCAGAGCAACATGATCGAAAAATTACCTATCGAGCAGCTTAGCGAAATAATAGGAAATAAAATCAGTACATTAATCGAGGCCATCGAGATTCTTCCCGTTGAAGAGGCCAAATCCCTGCTTGGGACGTTGATTCTCAAAGTGACCGTACACGGGGAGAAGGAACTGGACATCGAGTTAGATGTGATCTAGCAATCAAGACGGATCAGGATTTCCCTCTGTTTCGTAAGCACCTTAACAGAACGAAGGCTGGGCTTCCTATTGGCATCAACGCATCATACGTGAGCTCGATTTAACAAGTGAGGAGACGGTTGAATTCGCCAAGCTGAATTCATCGGTTGTACAGCCGTCCAAAAACAGCTTAAATCCTTACTATCTTGGACTTAAGATCTTCGAGGACATTGAACGGCGTTGGGACCGTCCTTCTACCGAAGAACGCGACCGATTGCATCGTACGCCAGGGCAGGGGCGCACCAAGATCTTTGAGGTACGGGAATTTGATTCCGATACCTCCTTCATCCGGAACTACTTAACCAAAGATCTTGCCGTTGATTTGGATCTCTATGTGTTCGAGAAGAAAGGCAACGAGTGGAAGATTACCGACAAAGCGTTTGAGAATATTCGCGACCAGTTAGTCTACTCGCGCGTCAATGGCGGATTCCCGTTCCTCGTCGTGCAAGACGGCGATTTCTTACGTACGGGAGAGCTATACTTAAAACATCAATATGAGGGGATCGAATTGGATCTTAAATATTTGGAGCGGACACTCCCCTTTGTCTTCCAGCTTTGGGGCAAACCTATCCACCTTGAAACCTTTGTCGAAGATAAAAAAGTACTATTTACCTATGACGGCAGAAAACAAAACCGTAAGTTCCTATAGGTAAACTAGCCCCGCTGCGCTTAGAGAATACGGTCTTTCCCTCCCAGGGGGGAAGATCGTTTTTTTATGCCTTCCAACCGACACCTTTCGACACTCAAATTTGCAATTCTCGTTTATAATGATAACGAATAAATTCGAGCGATTGTCGAGTTTGGAGTGTGTGAAGTTGATTATTATCAATATCATCAAACTATTTATAGTTCCCTCCATCTGTGTGCTAATCATCATGTCGTCCATTGTATTAGACAAGGCTCCAAATCTTGCAGCACTCCTGATATCGGGTTGCCTGTTTATGCTCAGCATCGTATTCGATAAAAAGTGGCCCCGTCTCCAGTACACACAGATTCTGCTGCTCGGATTGTTTCATTGGTACAGTCACCTCAATTGGTGCCAACTGCTTTATTGTATTCTTGTCATTAGTGCGATTGAGAAAAAACCGAAATATGCACATGGCGCATTCATTGCGATCTATTACGTACTTCAATATACGGCTATCCGGTTATCCTACCAGAGCTTGAGTACGTATAATCTGCTCGTCTCACTTTTCGATCTCATGACATCGATCGTCATTGTTCTCTTGTTCCGATATGTCATGAATTTAGAAATGGAGAAGAAACGCTTGAGCAAAAAATACAATTTTCTCAGTACGCATGATTCTGTAACCGGTTTATTAAATTACGAGGGTTATATGAAGTCGATCCAAGACTTTGTCCAAAAAGAAGAACCCTTCATCCTCGTCTTGCTGGATTTACAGGATTTCAAGTCGATTAACCATGAAAGTATGGAGAACGGCAATGAAATACTGGCAAAAATTGCGCAGCTTCTTCATGTGTTCTTCCCGAATGCCAAAGCGATATCCAGATACGCCGGTGACAGATTTGCACTCATCCTCCCGCCGCAAGATAACGTGTTGCTGCAGCTGGGTGAAATGCTCGACTCCAATGCACTCGGATTTCAAGTCACCTATTGTACAACACGCTTTCCTTCCGAAGCGGTGACGTCCCAAGAACTTATCACGTTCGCAGAGGAAAAATTATTCCAGAACCGCCGCAAGCTCTGGTTCAAACGCGAGGAGAATATGTTTCGCTCGGAGAAGCTCAAAGCTGTAGGGGAACTTGCCGCAGGCATGGCCCATGAAATTCGAAATCCGCTGACAACCATTAAGGGATTTATGCAAATCGCTGTTCATCATGATTACAACGTACGACCTTGGTTCGATACCATCATGAGTGAGATTACGCGTATGAATGAGCTTACGGCTGAATTTCTGCAATTTTCCAAACCGCACATCAGCAATATGAAGCCAGAGCCGATCGGGCATCTAATCGATCGTCTGTTATTTTTGATTGAATCCGAAGCGGCCTTTCGGGGACACCGCATCCACTATGAACCATCGAACTCGTGCGAACATATCAATATGGATCGCGACAAAATCGTACAAGTCTTACTCAATCTCGTCCGGAACGCATTCGAAGCCATGCAAGAATCCGGCGATGTATACATACGCATTCAAGTCAATGATTTCGCCGCGAACATCGAAATTGAAGATACGGGCAGCGGAATCCCGGAACAGCATCTTGTCAAAATCTTTAATCCTTTCTACACCACCAAAGATAATGGAACGGGATTAGGGTTATCGATCTGTCAGAAAATCGCCCAAGATCATGGGGGTACCTTAGATGTCACCAGCGAAATTGACAAAGGATCTATCTTTCGCCTTCGACTCCCGATTATCCCACATATGCCCAAACTTGAAGATGAATAGTCAGCACAGTGCTCAACAGGCTAAAGCCATAAAAAAAAGCAAGGCCGATAAAATAATCGGTCAGAGTGTCGATAAAGTCCAGAGGACTTTTCGGCACTTTATTTTTTGGGGTGATCTCGTTTCGTAGAAGAAAAGCCAATTTAAAACGATCTAAAACAATGATGAAGATGAATGAAGTTTGCGATGTTGTTTAAACTCCAGTATAGGTGGGGAAAACGTGTTTGTGGTGGTACTATAATGGATAAATCCACTAACTTCGCCGTCTTCAGTACGATTTCGCACTCTATACTGGATAAATCCAATAGAATGTGCTGAAAATGCCTCTAAAATGCTGATTTTCCCCCTCTATATTGGAAACGTCCAGTATAGGTGCGCGTTTTAGTACTGGTAGTGAACCTATGTTGGATAAATCCAGGATAGGTACGCGAATTCGTGTTGGTGGCTACGCTATATTGGATTATCCAATAATTTCAACGGATTTGCATATATTCAAGCGTCTATATTGTGCAATTCACTTCTCTGCATCCTTCGTATCATTCTTCGATGTGTCCAGCTCCATACTGTCTCGTGTAATGATCTCACTAATTTTCGTCTTAAGGATATCCGATTTCGGACCAAAAATCGCTTGAATATTGTTCCCGACCTCTAGTACGCCGGAAGCCCCCAGCTGCTTCAACCGATTTTTATCCACCTCGCCTGAATTCTTCACCGCAACGCGCAACCGCGTAATACATGCATCGAGCGATGCGATGTTCTCTTGACCGCCGAGTGCATTCAGAATATTGCGAGGAAGTTCATCTGCCCCCTGTGCTCCAACAACCGTCTTCTCTTGGACAACTTCTCTGCCCGGCGTCTTCAGGTTAAAAGTACGAATCGCAAACCGGAAGCCAAAATAATAAATAACCGCCAGGATTAGACCAACGACGATAACCAACCACCAGTGCGTACGATTCGGCAGCACACCAAACAGCAAGAAATCGATGACGCCGCCCGAGAAGGTCATCCCTATTTTCACATTCAACAATTGCATCGTCATGAACGACAATCCTGCAAATACCGCATGCACCGCGAATAGAAGAGGTGCAACGAACAAGAACGAGAATTCCAATGGTTCCGTAATCCCTGTCAGGAACGACGTCAATGCCGCGGAGCCCATCATGCCGGCAACCATCTTCTTATGCTCAGGTCTTGCTTCATGATACATTGCTAACGCCGCTGCCGGTAATCCGAACATCATGAACGGGAATTTCCCGACCATGAACGTACCTGCTGTTAGCTCCACACCATCCTTTAATTGAGCGAAGAAGATTTTCTGATCCCCGCGGACAAGCTCCCCAGCTTTGTTCACATATTGACCGAACTCGAACCAAAACGGCGAATAGAAAATATGATGCAAGCCAAAAGGAATAAGAGATCGTTCAATAACCCCGAATATCAAAGCCGCCAAAGTCTGATTCTTATCGATCATGCTGTGGGAGAATGCATTCAAGCCGCTCTGAATTGGGGGCCAAATAAATACCATGATGATGCCGAGCAACAGAGATAAAGCTGCTGTAATAATCGGGACGAATCGTTTACCTGCAAAAAATCCTAAATAGGAAGGAAGTTCAATCGTAAAGAACCTCTTATATAGCATGGCCGCCAAAATACCAACGATGATCCCCCCGAATACACCTGTCTGCAGCGTACTAATCCCCAACACATTGGCATACGACAAATTCGAAGCGACCATTTCAGGTGTGATCCCAACGATGAGCTTCATCGTCACATTCATCACGAGATATCCAATAATCGCCGCCAATCCGGCAACACCATCACCGCCGGCAAGGCCAATGGCTACGCCCACCGCGAACAACAATGATAAATTATCGAATATAATGCCGCCCGCCTGTTCCATAACGGCTGATATTCCTCGAACAGTTTCATTATCAAGAGCAGGTATCCATTCCAACAATGTCGGATTATGCAGTACATTTCCCAAGGCAAGCAGGATCCCCGCAGCCGGCAAGATCGCTACCGGAAGCATCAGTGCTTTACCTACTTTTTGAAGTACTCCGAATATATTTTTGAACATCCCAGTAACCTCGCTTTATATGATACAGCTTGTGCCATTTCTAGAAATTTTAACTTTATAATCTCCAGAATTTGAAAAATTATCACATGTTCACTGCGTCATCCGAAAAAAAATAAATAGCCCGCAAAATCCATCATGGGATTCTACGAGCTATTTAATGGGATGAAATTGTTATTTGCTTATAGGAAGTGAAATCGTAAATTGCGTCCCGCGTCCAACCGGCGTCTTGATCTGAATACTGCCGCCATGATTCTCAATAATGCGGTAGCATATCGAGAGTCCTAACCCCAGACCATTCTCTTTGGTCGTGAAGAACGGGTTGAAGACATGATTCATTTGTTCTTCGCTGATCCCCACGCCATAATCCCGAATCGTAATCATCGCCATGTTCAGCTCTTTATGGATCGATAACCGGATATCCACTTGACCGCCCCGCGGCATCGCCTCAAAGGCATTCTGGATCAGATTGATCAGCACCTGCTTAATCTGAATTGAATCAATATAAAGGCTAAGATCAGGCTCACACAAATCTGTCGTTATAATCACATTATTGAAATTGGCTTGACTCGTCATAAATTGCACCGTATCAATGACGATATCTTGCAAGCTATGCTCCCGCTTCTCGGGATAACTAGGCTTCGCCATAAGTACGAAATCAGATACTAATTTGCTCAAGTCTATAAGCTCTGCGTAGACAATTTCAAGATAGCGAATATGATTTTCTTGGCTTAGTGACCTGCCCCGCAGCAATTTAATAAATCCCATAATAGAGGTCAGCGGATTACGAATTTCATGGGCGATCCCCGCGGCAAGCTTCCCGATGGCTGAGAATTTCTCATACGTTAACATTTGATTCTCAAGGTCATTACGTTCGGTGATATCCCGCAGTTGGAGGTAAGCCCCCACCATTTCCTGCTTATCATTCAAGATTGGCATCGCATCCAGAAGACATGACATTCGACTATTTGCTGACAGCGAAAAGACACATTCCTGATTTTCCAATCGGACTCCGAGCTGGATCACGTCCCGCAAATAACTTGCAAACGTCTCGATCTCCATGACCGATTGGCCAATCATCTCAGATCGTCCTGTATTCGTGATCTTCTCGATCAATTGATTGCATTCAATCACAATGCCCGCCTGATCCGTGATTAGAATACCGTTATTCACGCTATTAATCAGCAAATGCTGTACTAGATCCTTCTTGTGGCTGTTCCTGCGCAGCACGATTTCTCGTTCCATCGAATCTACCATATTAGACAATAACGGCAGCGCAAAAGAACTGTGATGCTCTACAAATGTCATCATCGATAACGTTCCCGCCAGCTGATCCACCTGCTCGAAATGAAAGGGAACGCTATAACAAGCTGTGCTATACATATATTCATGAAAATGGTCCTCGCCTAACAATACAATGGGCTGTTGCTCCTGCATCGCTAAACTTACGGCATTGGTCCCCATATCCTCTTCATTCATTTGAGATCCCTCTTGCATGCCAACAACACGCATTAGATCTTTGATTTTCTCATTTCCAAAAAAACCGATGATATATCCTTCATGATCCGTTAATGCAATCAGAATAGGGATGCCCTCCAACTGACGGCTCGTCTTATCCCCGAAATAGTCCATGACCGATATGACTTCGCAATATTTACTTCGGATTTGCCTAAGTTCAGCCTCACATAATCGATTTTTCGAGTAGGGAATGCTGTTGGAGGTCAGCCCGCGTGCGAGGCATCTGGTTTTTGATTCGATAATATAAGGAGCTTCCATGAGTCAAATCCTTTCATAAACATCACACCAAAAGTAGGGTACTTTACAAAGAATAACACAGTTATCTAAATAAAACTTCCAAAATTTTCAGTTCCGCCCCTTAAAAATCAAGAAGTCAGAGAAAGATCCCTGACTTCTTTTGCCTGCTGGAATCATGTCGAACCCCGTCAATCTCACAAGATTTATAAAAGATACGGACGGAGACCATTGGTCGATAATCGGTTGGATTTGTGCATCAATGCGGATAACTCGCTTCAAATTCAATCCCGCAAGGGCCGCCATCCGGATTGGCCTCAAGGTCTGCAACAGAACCATCTGCACGATATAAAGGGCGATACCAGCTACCAATTTGCGTAGCCGAGGCATTGGCATAGTGGCATATGAAAGCCCGACGGAATCGATCCTTCGTCTTATTACGATATGAACCATGAATCAAATTCCCGTTAAAAAAAAGCACATCGCCTCGATCCATTCGCACGGGCACGGCCTTCTGTTCCTTCGGCGGCTTCACATAATGTGAAGTAAAAGATTCTTGCTGATCCGCATGTTCCGGGCATACAATGTCATAATGATTCGTCTTCGGAACGACGAGCATCCCCCCATTCTCCTCATCCGCAGGATCGATGGCCGTCCAGGCGGCAATACAGTTCCCTGGCTCGACTTTTAAATAGAAATTATCTTGATGCAATGCCTGCCCTCGCGAGCCCGGCGGTTTATAGTAGAACATCGTCTGTGCCGCAAGAGCATCCTCTTCATATAAATCGGCTAATACCCGAAGGACTGGCGGGTGCAATAAATACTGCATCGCCGTTTCATTAAAACGATGAGGCTGCATGACACGCGGATAACGCGATAATGGATCCGTGACGTCAGCCGAAAGATTCGGTTCAAAGTGCCCCGGGATCCACTGTTGACTTATGTCTTCAAAAGTCTGTACAATCACATCTACATCCGCTGGGGAGAAGAGCCCTTTTACAATGAGATAACCTTCTTGTTCGAACCGCTCCTTCTGCTCTTGCGTCAATAACTGAAGCTGAAATGTCATTCGAACGCCTCCGTTCCAATATACTAGAATTGTTTCTTCAAATTTAGTATATTCACATGACAGCGCATTCTAAATCATCGATCATGCTAATCTTTCACACAATCCTGCTATTCTGTATATCAGACTTGAAAGAAGGTAATCTCGTCATGCAATCGGATGCTTCAGACAAATTCAAGGATGTACATGGGCATCATCTTATCGCCGGTCACTACCACGAATCAGATACGTATCTGTCCAAACGTCTTGAAGGAATGAAGGATTGGCTTATTACGTATACCTTAGATGGAGAAGGGTATGCAAATACACCCGAGATGGAAGCCGTATGTAGGGCAGGCGACCTTATGCTGTTGAAGCCGGAAGTTCCGCATCAATACGGCACGAGAAAAGGACAGCATTGGCATTTTGTATGGGCGCATTTCTCCCCCCAACAGGTTCAGCATATGTGGCTTCCAACCCAAGAAATCTATGTGAAGACCATCGAGAATACATCCGTTCAACGGCGGATTTATCGGGCATTTCGAAAAATAATTGTGGATTCGACGGAAAGGGGTACTTACTGGAGTGAGCTCTGCTATAACGCTTTGCAGGAAGTGCTAATATTACTTGCACAGCGTCATCAGCAAAAATTAGATGCTCGGGTAGAAGAGGTCCTATTGCTGCTCTCACAGAGCATCCGAGAACCATGGAAGATAGAGGGGATCGCAAGAACGATTGGACTATCGCCATCCAGGCTGTCCCATCTCTTCAAAGAACAAACGGGGCACTCGATCATAGAGGCCTTGAATCAAATGCGAATTCGACAAGCCGCGTTATTATTAGCTCATACGGATCGAAGCGCATTTGAAGTTAGCCAAGATGTCGGATTTCATAACTATAATCATTTTATGAACCAATTTCGTAAATACTATTTCACCACACCGACCGCATATCGGAACCGTTAACTTGATGTCTCTTCGTGTAACAGATCTGAAGTCACTTGCTTTAAGGTAATGCCTGCAAGCTCTTGTTCCATCGCATTTTGCGCTTTGGCGAAGTTTTGCTCTAGTGTACTCTGAATATTTTTCCCCACGACACATTGTGGATTCGGATTATCATGAATGGAGAACAATTCATCTTGAACCCCCGCTTGCACGGCACGGTATACATCAAGCAACGTAATTTCGTTCGTCGGACGTGCTAACGTTGCACCGGCAACACCCGGACTGGAATGAATTAATCCTGCCTTATTCAACAAGCTCATCGTCCGTCGAATCACCACAGGATTGGTATTTACGCTGCCTGCGATATATTCAGACGTATTCCGACCTTCTTTATTAATGTCTAGCAAAGATAAGATATGCACGGCTACCGCAAAACGACTGCTTATCATCGAGAGACAACCTCCTTTTTACCTCTTACTATATGCTGTAACAATTATAGTTACATAGAAAACCCTTGTCAATTGCGCTTATGCCGTGCGATGGCAAAAACATCCTCCCGGGAACAATCCGGGAGGATGCGAATAGGAACGGCTGCGAATGTTAGATATGGTGAGTCAACATGTACTCATCATCCGTAATAAATAACGGGAAAGGCGGCTTTTCTTTTAGGTAATATTGCTGCATGAGCAGGTCATAATGCACGCGACCTTCAACACAACCTGGCATTAACGGCAACTTATTGTTATCATCTACATAGTCATCCACAGCAGCCTGTACGATGTCCAAGTAATGCGGAATGAGACGATCTTGCTCTTGAAAGATTTCGTATGTCTGCGTGCTCATATAGTATTCCTCGGTTGGAATTCCACCCAAGTATGGAGCTAATTTCGTCGCATCAATCCGATTATTCTTGTCTACAAGGACGGTTCTCTTTACCTGCTTAGGCAGGTTCAATTCAAATTCATGAACTGCTCTTTCAATGTCTTTTAACGTCGTTTGGATCCGTGCCGGCTCTTGATTCGGTCTATTTTTCTTGTGGAAAAATTTGGTCAACCACATAAAGATCCCTCCTCGGTGTGTCGGTATCCGCTTTCAAACGGCTAAGAATATGACGAGTCATCATCAACTTCTTACATTAAGTATACCACAATTCCACCACGGAACATCAGGGAAATGCTAGAATTGTCATAGTATCGTAATCATTTCCAATTTTTCAGCTATTTTGTTTCATGATATTCATTCATAAGCGAGGGATTGTATGCATATCCAACACATTTACCAGCAAGGACAGGGGTTATTTAACGAAGATGCGCTGATCCTTAATCCGACGCACCATATTTATGGGGTCGTTGACGGTGTTTCCGGCCTTCAAGCCTTCCATCAAGAAAATACCAGCTCGGGACAAATTGCAGCGCGAATCGTGTCCGAGCATTTCAATGCGACAAATGAGCTTCTCCCGACCCTAAGCCGTATCAGCATTGCTGCGAACGATCAGCTTCGACACACCATGTTAGAAGCAAAAGTCGATATTCATGATGTAAGCGCATTGTGGAGTGCCGTTCATGCCGTCGTTCAAATTCAGCCGCATTATATTGATTGGGTGCAGAGTGGGGATTGTATGATTTATGCCATTTATGATCACGGTCTCGTTCGCACGTTAACCTATGATAGTGTAGATATCCATGATGAACGCGCTCTTCATCTCTGGTATCAGAAATATAATGCCAAGCTCATCCATGGGAAGAAACCCGACGAGGTTACGAGAACGCTGCAGCGAAATCGGCAGCTTGCCAATCAACCCAGCGGCTACAGCGTCATGAATGGTCAGCCCGAGTTCGCCCAGTACATCGAATCAGGTCGGATTGCGCGTAATGAACTTCGTCATCTGCTCTTGATCACAGACGGGATTTATCCTTGGCTTCCAGCTTACCCAGCTTCCAAAGGGAATCCGAATGCCTTCAGACATGATTTCATTGAAGATATCGTGGATTTCGGGTTATCCAAGTATGTCGAACAACTCTGTACGTGGGAAGCAGAGGATAAGGCGTGTCTTGAATCGCCGCGATTCAAAGTTTCGGATGACAAGACGGGCATCCTCATCACCTTCTAGACGAAACAATAAGACGCCATCCACTTGGCGTCTTATTCGTTAATATTCACGTTATTCGGAACTAATATATTTGGCGATGCAGCCTATTTAGAATCCCGGAGAAATACACTTCACGGCTTGACACCCCCCGCAAAGTCTGTTAATTTGTGGTGGCAATTACGTGTTCGATCTTTCCTAATGGATGAAGTCCAGGATATCAGAGAGGAGAAGTCAAATGAGTCATGCGAATCAACCGAATGTCGTATTCATCATTGCTGACGATCACCGTGCCGAATCCGTTAATGCCTTCGGCAACAAGGACATCCACACGCCTACGCTTGATGCGCTAGCCAAGGAAGGCACGTCGTTCAGTAACACTCACATTTTTGGAGGATTGACCGGAGCGGTATGTGCGCCCAGCCGAGCATGCGTAAATTCAGGGATATCGATCTTCCGTTCCATGATCGGAAATGATGTCACCAATTGGGATCATGCGATAACCATTCGATCTGATGTGGTGCTCATGCCGCAAGCCATGAAAAACGCAGGCTACGTGACTCACGCGATAGGCAAATGGCATAATGATAAGCCTAGTTTTGCCCGGAGCTTTACGGGTGGCGACAAGCTGTTCTTTGGTGGGATGAGCGATCACTGGAGCGTACCTGTTCAGGATTTTGATCCTGATGGCGTGTATCCAGTAGAACGAGAGTATATTGGAGACAAGTTCTCGACGGAGTTGTTCTCCGACGCAGCCATTCAGTTTGTGGAAAATTATACAACGGATCAGCCCTTTTACCTGTACATCGCTTATACAGCTCCACACGATCCGCGAACGGCACCGGAGCCGTTTGCCAGCATGTATGATCCTAGCAACATTTCACTTCCACCCAATTTCAGCACTGATTTCCCTTTTGATAATGGTGAAATGGATGTCAGGGACGAACACTTGGCCGAAAAGCCACGTCATCCCGCCGAAATACGTAGACACATTGCCGACTACTACGGCATGATTACCCACATGGATGCTCAAATCGCAAGAGTCGTGGAAGCATTGAAAGCAAAAGGAATCTATGATAATACCATTATTGTATACACCGCTGACCACGGCATATCCTTAGGTCAACATGGATTAATGGGGAAACAGAACGTATTCGAACACAGCGTACGTATTCCTCTGATTGTGAAAGGTCCGGGCATCCCGACCGGGGTGCAATTACAAGATCTAACCAGCAACATTGATATTTTCCCAACACTTGCTGAACTTTGCGGATTGGCCGCACCAGAGGTTGATGGAACCAGCATGATTCCGCTGCTAAAGGACAAACCGGAACATAAAAAAGCTGTCGTCGGGACGGTCTATGCCGATATTCAGCGAATGATACGGGATGATCGCTGGAAGTTGATTCGCTATTACGTATCGGAGAGCTCGGGTAGAGGCAGTAACAGGCTGCAGCTGTTCGATCTGGAACAAGACCCATGGGAAACCACGGATGTATCTAGCCAGCCAGCGAATACGGAACATATCAACCGATTAGCTGCGGCACTCCAAACTTGGATGGTGGAGAACGGCGATATCCTTCAGGATGTCCCTGTACTCTTATGCGAATAACTTTCTGATAGTTGACCGCTGCTGACTTCAACAGAATAATAAACGAATCCATTCGATAGACGATATGGAATCACCTAAATAACCGCCCTCTATCCCCGAGAGCGGTTTTCTTTTCCTACGTATTCCGTTCTGCTCTCCTTACCTGAATCCGCACCCTCTACGAACCGACTCGATTCCAACCTTACAGGGATAGCAGCTTCCTGCTGAGATACAATGAACGTTGTTGTAATGATAAAGAAGAATGTCGCCAATCTCCATCTCATATACACCCGTCAGCACCTTGATCAATGTCGATTTGCCGGCACCGTTTTCACCCATCAACGCATGAATTTCTCCTTGTCGTAACGTAAATCGAGCATCACGCAGCACCTTTACGCCAGGAAAGGATTTGTTTATCTTCTCCATTTTCAATAACACGTCATCATTCATTCGGCCGCACCTTCCTTCCCAGCCTCTTTAACGCTCCTAGGTTCATCTCTCATTGTCCGGGGCAAGCATGAGAAAAACCGTCAGGGGATCACCCGACGGTCCTTATTGTGTGAAGCTATACGTCGGTGGAAAGGAGAGATGGGTTGGTGTTTCCGTTTCAGCTGTCGAAGATACGAAATCTTGACAAATTAAATAAGCTCTTTGTGTGTAACGGACATGAGAGACCTTATTGTTTGCTATGCTCATAGATTACCGTTGTTGCGGACACAGATACCCTTATTCCATTCGAATCATGGGTATATAGCTTATGTTTAGCATAATAAGAGCTGCTGTGTCCGTTCACTCTGCATTTTGAGTGCTTTTGGCATAATTAAGGTCTCCTGTGTCCGTTCATTGCTCGCTCAGTTCATTTCTCGCTCCGCTCCCTGCACCCTAATTTGATTTCGGCAATCTCTCGAAAAGTTATACATTCTAGAATGTCAAAAAAAACCGTACAAGACAAATGTCTCACACGGTTCTCTGATTCCTCTATATTTGGACCTTATGCTCATTTAATGCTTGCAAATCTTGTGCAACCTTCTCAATCATCTGGACGAATGCATGAAGCTCTTCCGAACTTGCCGCCTGATGACGCGCATTAACGGATGTTTGCTCGGATTCGAGCTTCACATCTCTCAGCTTCGATTCAATTAACTCAATACGCTCTTGAATTCGCTCCTGCGCATTCCGTGACGTCAGTGCTAACTTACGCACCTCATTGGCTACGACTTCAAAGCCGCGCCCGTGATCTCCAGCATGTGCTGCTTCAATGGCTGCATTCAATCCCAGCAAATGGGTCTGGTTCGAAATTTCCCGGATCAGCGTCCCCATCTCCGTAATTTGGCCAACCTCGGTGTTCAAGCTCTCTACGAGCTCATTCGCATGATCTTGTGATTCTGCTGTCGTAATAGCCGTCTCCGCAATCGTCTGTGCACTCGTATCCAGTTCCACCATCATTGCTGCGAGTTCCTGAACAATCAGACTGATCTTATGCAGCATGTGCTCTTGTATGTCTACCATCTGCTGGATCTTGCCCTTTTCCTTCATCTCATAGGCTTCCAATACCAGCTGGGAGTCCAGATTGAACATCTTCGTGATGGCATGTACGACATGAAGCCACGCATTCGGTAGTTCTACTTTGAACAATTCGGTCGCAATATTTAAATACACCATATAGGTGCCTAAATACCATTCCGTCGTTAACCCGATCCGCGAGTGCACCGCACCGATCCGAATTCGATTTTCCAAAAATGCATCATCAATGATTCCTGCGCTTAGCGACATAAAATATTCAACTTGCGTTTGCTTCAGTCGATCAATCGTGCTAAATTTCTCAATCAGCGCAACGAGGTCAGGCTGTGCTTGCATCTGCTCATAAAGACGATCCACGACACGGTCGACCACTTGCTTGAAAATGGAGTGATGCTGTTGAAGCAACTGCAAATCCTCATCGGTAATTCCGGTATACTCTATTTGTCTAAGACGATTCGAGGATACGCTAATCATTTGCTCCCGCCCCTTCCTAACTCATCATAATCCGACACAACTCGCGTCCTTTATGATTATAGTGAAATACGTTTGGAAGTCACAGGTAAAATATTGCATGAAATGGTAAGTTATGGGTTTTATCCATCATAATTTAGCAAAACTTGATCATGTGCCGGAAATGATATCCGCTCACCATAAGCTCACCATCTTCATGATAGCCCATTTTCACATACAGACGGTGTGCATTCTCATTCTCGAAATCCACAAGTAACGATAATTTCGCATACTTTTTCGCACGGCCTGCTTCTTCAAATGCTCGCATCAGCTTCTTGCCAATGCCTTGTCCTTGATGGGTATTCGATACCGCGACGGAATCCAGATAATATTCATCATCACGAGCTTCCTTTGCCAGCGTAACGTCCTTATTGCCTGTTTTCGCGATAATTCGCTCAATAAAAGGCTGATCCAACGCATCGGATTGGCTGCCGTGATAGGCTAATAGAAAACCTACAACTTGTCCGTCGATTTCATAGACAATCGTATTCTCATAGCTTAGACGATTTCCCGGTTGTTGGAAAAACTCGCCGACGACCTGCAAGGCTTCTTGCGAATCGGTCGTACCAGCTAATGTATTGGCAATACTGCCAATCGCATCATGAATTAATGGGACCACTTGTTCAAAATCTTGAGGCTGCGCTGCTCGAATCATGGTTGTGTATGTCTCCTTCTTGATAGGTAATAGATCACTATAAATAATATCATGAATAAGGAGGATAAGCGAAACATCATCGCATAGCTTGTTTTCAGCGCAATCATGCCCAACGTCATCGAACCAAGAGCAATCCCAAAGTCAATGGAATTATAGAAAGCGCCGTTCGCAACGCCGCGATTCTCCGGCTTCGCCCGCTGAATGGCCCAAGCCTGAAGAGATGGCAGCAATGTGCCGTAGCCAATCCCATAGCAGACAGCAGATACAATCAAGATGCCCAGAGAGGTTGTAAAAGACAGAATGACCATCGAAATGACAACCATCAAAGCTCCGATCGGTAGAATCGCTCCATGACCTTTACGATCATAAATTCGTCCTGAAATCGGGCGTACGAGCAGCACTGCTAACGCGTTGAATAAGAAAAACCATCCGACATTCGGGATATGATTTTCTTTGCCGAGCATCGTAATGAAGGTAATAAGCCCGCCATAGGTAATGGATAAGAGAATCGTTAATAGACAAGGAAGCAGCGCATTGCGGTCCATGAGGATGATTTTGATAGGTCCCGCTGGCTTCGCCGGTTGTTCTTTCTTCAAGCGAATCGCGAATGTAATCGGAATAACCACGGCAACCAATAGTGTCGCGACGAAAATCAATGTGCCGAAACCATAATCGTTCAGCAGCCACAATCCGATCATTGGAGCAATAGCCATGGACAAGCTCGAAGATAATCCGAAGTAACCCATGCCTTCGCCAATTCTATGTTTAGGGATATTCTCCGAGGCGATCGTGCCGTACGTTGTGCTAATGATACCAAATCCCACGCCATATACCATACGAATCAAGACGATTACAGCAATGGACCCCACGCCGTAATAGGTCATCGTCGACAGCATAAAGATGAGCAAGCCCCCTAACACCAGCGGGAGACGTTTCATACGCGTCACCATCACGCCTGCGAACATCCGTGTCGCAATCGCGGATAAGGCGAACATACTAATGACAAAACTAATCGTAAAGCTGCTTACATCGAAGTTCTCCGAGACATAGGCCGGAAGCGCCGGCGTAATCATTTGAAGATTCAAATATACGAATAAATTGGATAAGGTTAATAAAATAAAATCTTTCGTCCACAATCTCGATGTGGCTTCAGGCTTGCCCTGAACGGGTTGTGCTAGTTCCATAAGAACACCTCTTCTATACCGTTATTATTCACTGAGTCGTTCGGCATTCTCCAAGAGAAGCTCAAGGCTCTGTCTAAACTTCTCAATATCCTCGCGATTCATCCCTGCGAACAACTCGCGATTATATTGTTGTTCAATCGGTGTGAGGATTTCTGTAATCTTTTGGCCTTCCTCCGTCACATATAATAAAAACGCACGTCGATCAGAAGGATCTGTCTCTTTGCGGACCATCCCTTTACGCTCTAACAAATCGAGAATCCGGGTTAAAGTTGGTTGATCTCTTGACGTCCGTAAGGCGAGCTCTTTCTGATTAATCCCATCTTCCTCGTATAATCGCACCAGTACGGTAAATTGCTCTGGTGTTAGATCATAGGGCTTAAAGCGTTGCATGAGGGGATGCAGCATCTTCCGGTACGTAACCCCTAATTGATAACCTAGCGAATCATCTAAAATACTTCGACCCATGTAAAAAGCCTCCAAATTAATTAATTAGTATACTAATTATATGTCATACAATCTTGTGATGTAAATCACTTTTTATAATTTCATTATTTTCTGAAAAAAACTCCCTTCTCATTCCATGAAACCTTAGAATGAAAGGGAGTTTACTATCCTCATATGCGATTATGTGGCGTGAACGGCTCCTTTGATCTTCACATGCTGCCAATCCGTCCGATAGAAGCGGTACATTAATGTGAGACCAAATACCATCAGATACGAATACAATGCAATCCATGCTCCTATACTGCCCAGATCGAAGACGAAGATAAGCACGTATGACAAGGGAACAAATAAACACCAAGCAACGACAAGCGATGTCCGAAGCAAGAACGTCGTATCCCCAATGCCCCGCAGTCCTCCTGCATAGAAGTTCAAGAAGCCATCGAATAATTGTAAAAAGGCCGATATCATAATCAATTGCGCTGCCGTGTGATATACAGCCGGATCCGTGTTGTTGTAGAGCATCGCAATGTTCTCAGCAAATATGAATTCCAGCGTACCGAGTACGAGCAGAAAAATAGATCCCATAATTGCTGTATCCGTACCTGCGCGGCGTCCTTTCAACGGTTGACCTCGCCCCACTTCCTGACCCACTAAAATCGTCGCCGTTGCTCCGAAGGCAAATGCCGGCATGAATCCGAATGACATGACGTTCAAAGCCACCTCATTCGCCGCTAACGCTTCGGTCCCTAATCTGGCCACGAATACCGTAAAGATGAACATCGACAGGCTCATCGAGAATTCCTGTACCCCTAGCTTTGTACTCTCGGTGATTAATTCCTTCATGTCCCGAAGGCGCGGAACCACCCAAGTACGCGTCTGATATAACGGGTGAAGTCGGAAGAAGTATACATAGATCGCTAATACTAATCCAACGAATTCTCCAATTAGAATGGCATAGCCGGACCCTTCCAAGCCCAATTCCGGTAATCCAAAATGTCCGAAGACAAGGCCATATACCAAAAATAATATAATGACGTTACTAATCACGGATAGAACCATGGACGTCTTGGTATCTCCAATACCGCGAAGAAATCCATGAAAGACAAATGAGATCATACCGAGAGAAAGTGCAAAGAAACGCAATTCAAGATATTGCTCACCCACGCCCACAAGCTCAGAAGATCCGCCCGTCCAGCCGAGAATTTCCCCCGAGAAAAACCATCCCACAACAAATAATATAATGGCAAAAATCGTAACTAAGTATAGCGCATAATACATACGCTTGATACCGGTCCGCATATCGTTCGCACCATAATTTTGAGCGACCAAATAATTCACCGTATGTCCAATGCCGGAGAATATCGCAAAGCCATTGTACATAATGATGTTCGATACCCCAACGATGGCAATAATAAGGGCTCCCAAATGCCCTACCATGATGAGATTCACCGTTCCAATCACCGTCGCCGTCGCAAAAGAAAGCAGCGATGGGATCGCAAGCATTAAAATCTTTTTCCAGTTTTGCAGCATCATCCAGCCTCATTTTCTTCAATAATAGTCAAGTCTCATTTTGCATGAGAACCTTCTATTAAGCAACCGGAGATTTCCTATTTACAATAAATTTGTCATTTCATACAATGCCTTCGTGGACGATCACAATTTTTTCACAGCATAGACCCGAAGTCGGCAATAATCCGCTTGCCACTGTCCCATTTGCATCAACTTCGGTCGAATGCGTTCAGCCACTTCGTTATAGACATCACGGCGCTGCTCCGGCTGCAGCTTATTGACGAAGGAACCCGCAAATGAATCCAGCCAAATTTCTAACCCCTGCTCACCACCGCCTAAGGTTGTAGGTCGTTCAAACCGCACGGCTTGCTGTACCTGAAACCCGATAGACTCTAATAACGAAGTATATTCTCCGATACTTGGAAAATACCATGGATTCATCTCCTCTTCGTACCACCCACGTTCGCGCAAGACCGCGGTTAATGCATTTGCGATGGACTCAATGTTCCCTTTCCCACCAAACTCCGCAACGAATCGGCCGCCTGGTTTTAAAGCATGAAATATGGAATCTGCCGCACCATGGGCATCTTTCATCCAATGCAATGCCGCATTGCTGAACACCGCATCCGCCAAATCGCGCGTTTGGTACGCTTGACCATCTGCTTGCTCGAAGGAGGACGCCATACTTGGATATTTCCGCTGCGCTTCCTCAATCATTTCCCGGGAAAAATCAATCCCAAGTACACTCGCGCCACTTGCGGCAATAGCTGCCGTCAAATCCCCCGTTCCACATCCCCAATCGATAACATGTTCTCCAGCTTGCGGACGAAGCCATTCCATAACATCCTTCCCATACGCGGATACAAATGCCATGTGATGATCATACTGCTGTGCATTCCATGCTTGTTGATGCTCGATTTGCTTCATTGTTACCCGCCCCTCTCTGTGATAGGTATATTTTTACATATGTATTGTTATAAGTGAAATATATAAAACAAATAAATGTAATAGGTTTACCCTATATACGTTCACCCATCCACGTGAAATAACCATGTCTGCTCCGAAGAACAACCATGGTTATCGATGTACTTGTTTATCCCAAACGTATATCAAAACTTTAGCGGTTCAACAGACTTCCCACATAGCGTAGAAGTTCATTGGCGCACACAGGGCAATAGCCATGCTCATCCATCAAACGTTTGGACACTTCATTAATTCGTTTCAATTGCTTCTCATCCGGTGTCTTGGTTGAGGTTGTAATCTTGACGATATCCTTCAAGTCAGCGAACAGCTTCTTCTCAATCGCTTCACGCAGACGATCATGGTTGTTGTACTCGAATTTACGTCCTTTGCGAGAATATGCGGAAATCCGAATGAGAATTTCTTCGCGGAACGCTTTTTTGGCATTTTCCGAGACACCAATTTGCTCTTCAATGGAACGCATTAATCTCTCATCTGGATCCAACTCCTCATCGGTCAACGGATCCCGAATTTTGGTCCAATTGCAGAAGGCTTCAATATTGTCGAGATAGTTCTCGAACAATGTCTTTGCCGACTCCTCATAAGAATAGACGAATGCCTTCTGAATTTCTTTCTTCGCGAGGTTATCGTACTCTTTACGCGCTACCGCGATAAAGTTCAAATAGCGCTCACGTTCATCTTTCGTAATCGAAGCATGCTGATCCAGCCCATCCTTCAGTGCACGCAATACATCCAACGCATTGATACATTGTAGATCCTGCTTGATCAAAGCGCTGGATATCCGGTTAATGACATAACGCGGATCAACGCCAGACATCCCTTCTTCGGCGTATTCACTCTGCATTTCTTTCAGATCGGCTTCTTTATACCCTTCGACTTCTTCCCCGTCGTACATGCGCATTTTCTTCACGAGATCCATGCCCTGCTTCTTGGTTTCCTTCAAGCGTGTAAGGATCGAGAATATGGCTGCAGACCGAAGTGCATGCGGTGCAATATGAATATGCTTCATATCGCTCTGACCGACAAGCTTATCATAAATCCTTTCTTCCGCACTTACCTTAAGGTTATACGGAATTGGCATGACAATCATCCGCGATTGAAGAGCTTCGTTCTTCTTATTTGCAATGAAGGCTTTGTACTCCGATTCGTTCGTATGAGCAATGATTAGCTCATCCGCGCTGATCAATGCGAACCGTCCAGCTTTGAAATTACCCTCTTGCGTAAGTGAGAGCAAATTCCACAAAAACTTCTCGTCACATTTCAACATCTCTTGGAACTCCATCAGACCGCGGTTCGCCTTGTTCAATTCGCCGTCAAATCGATAGGCCCGCGGATCGGATTCAGAGCCGAATTCCGTAATCGTTGAGAAATCAATGCTGCCGGTCAAATCGGCAATATCTTGCGACTTCGGATCCGAAGGCGTAAACGTACCGACCCCAATCCGTTGATCCTCTGAAATAATGACACGTTCCACCAAGACGCGCTCAATATCGCCGTAATATTCTGTTCGTAGACGCATTTGGCAGGATGGGCACAAATTGCCTTCAATCCGAACGCCTAACTCGCTTTCTACTTCAGGTCGAAGCTCATGCGGAATCAGGTGCAGAGGCTCTTCTTGCATCGGGCAGCCCTTAATGGCGTACACAGCGCCCTTCTCCGTTCTCGAGTATTGCTCCAATCCCCTTTTAAGCATCGTAACCAATGTCGATTTACCGCCGCTGACAGGACCCATTAAGAGCAGGATCCGTTTACGAACATCCAGCCGCCGCGCCGCAGAGTGGAAATATTCTTCTGTTAGTTTTTCCAATGCCCGGTCCAAACCGAACAATTCTTTCCTGAAAAACTTGTATTGTTTATGTCCATGACCCTCTTCCACACCATGGGACTTAATCATTTCAAACACCCGGGCATGGGCGGTCATGGCCGGGGTTGGATCATTACGCAGCAAATCGACGTATTCTCTAAAGGTCCCAATCCAAGAAATTCGCTCACTCTCTGCATGATGTTCAGATATTCGTTTAAATAAGTCCATGATTCTAACCTCCTACGCTTCCATTTTCTATTGGTGCCATATCCAACCGAGGTGTGACAGCGTGCCAAAAACCCAATTTAAAAGTGTATTACATAACTATGCGCGAAGGTGGGATTAGTTGCTCGAAATTTTCGGTTCGATACTATATAATGAGGGCTAGTCTAGGCACAAAATGTGGAATGATGTTAGATTCGTGAGGACAAGGGGGAGAGTCTGTGGCGATCCAGCACGAAACAGAGCTATATGAGCCCATCAAGCGTTTCTATGAAGAACGCGGCTACACCGTCAAAGGGGAAGTTCGTCATTGCGACCTTGTCGCTGTCGGTGAGCAGGAACAGGATATGGTTATTGTTGAATTCAAAAAGACGTTTAACCTCTCGCTCCTGCTGCAAGGGGTCGATCGAATGCAGTCCTGTGAGCAGGTGTATCTCGCGGTGGAACGGAACCGAAGCAAAAAAGGAGCGGTCAATCAGCGCTGGGGGGAGCTTACGCGCTTGTGCAAGCGTCTAGGGCTGGGGCTGATGACCGTGACATTCTATAAAACAAAGAAGCCTGTCGTCGAGGTATTATGCGAAGCCGCTGGCACGCTTGCCTATGCCGCTTCGCCTGTCGGTTCGCCCGCTCGTGTCAGCGGACGCCGCAAATCCCGCTTGCTTCATGAATTCAAGGAGCGCAGCGGGGATTACAATGTAGGCGGCAGCACGCAGCGCAAGCTCGTCACCGCCTACCGCGAGAAAGCACTGCGCATGGCACAGTGCATGAACGACCATGGTCAGCTTAGCCCGCGCGCCCTGCGTGAGCAGCTCGGGTACAGCAACGCAGCTGCCATGCTCCAGCACAATTACTACGGCTGGTTCGCGCGCGTAGGACGCGGCATATACGAGCTGACGCCCACGGGGCATGAGGCGCTCCAGCAGTACGCAGAGGTCGTGCGCGAATCGGCTGCTGCCTCGCAGAAGAACGAAGAGCGCTAAAGCTTCTTGTCCCTTCTTCGCATCCAATGCTGTGAAGGGAATGTAATACATAAAGGCTACCGAGATGATGATCTCGGTAGCCTTCTTTCATCCAGATACGTATGCTTAGCTTCGCGCCACGAATTCACCGATGGATTCCGCTAAAATGTGCATGCCCTTCGTGATCTGCTCACGGGATGAGTGTGTGAAATTCAAGCGCATGCGATTCCGCTTCGCCTCCGCCGCATAGAAATCCGATCCCGGTACGAAGGCAACGCCTTTCATGACAGACACACGCAACAGCGCATCTGCGTCTAAACCGTCAGGCAGTTCTACCCAGAAGAACATGCCGCCTTTTGGGGTAGTCCACGACGTTTCACGCCAATCATCACCTTCAAGGAGACTCTTCATTAAGAGCATGCGCGATTCATATTCTGTCCGAATTTCTGAAATATGCTGATCCAGACTGAAATCCGTGGCATTCAACAATTCATACAAAATTTGCTGATCCAGCATGCTGGAATGAATATCTACGGACTGCTTCATGCGAGTCATCATTTGGATGACACGTTTATCAGCGATGGCCCATCCTGTACGGAGAGCCGGGGCAACCGTCTTACTGAACGTGCTTGTGTAGACGACAACGCTATCATCAGGATGTTGATCAAGTGAGAAAATCGTCGGAAAAGGATCCTGTGGATTGGCGGCATCTTGAGCCTGTCCGTCCTGATCTCCAAATCGCAATTCCCCATAAGGATCATCCTCGAGGATTAGAATCTCATGAGCTCTGCATGCATTAAGCAACGCAAGTCGGCGTTCAACACTCCATACATTCCCCGTTGGATTGGAGAACGTCGGTACGACATAGACCATTTTGGGCGCGTATTGTTTGATTTTATTCTCCAAATCTTCTGGGATCATGCCATGTTCATCACTTTGCACCGGCACGATGTGTACGTCGCGGAATCTGAGTACATGCAGACAAGCCAAATAAGTCGGGTTCTCTACCAGGACGACGTCATTCGGCTCCAAATACACGCGGGCCAATAAATCGATCGCCTGCTGCGATCCTGTGGTGAGCATTATATTTTCCAGCCCCACGTGGATATTCTTGCGTTCTGCCATACGTTCACACAGCTTCTCGCGTAACGGTACATACCCTTCCGTAATCCCGTATTGGAGCGCTTGCGGATCCCCAGATAAGGCGCGATCAGCTGCACTGCGTACGGCCTCCATTGGGAACAATGCCTCGTTCGGCAGTCCACCGGCTAATGAAATCATGGACTTCCCTTGCGTTAATTTTAGAATCTCACGAACTGCGGATGCTTTGCCTTGCTGCACATTCGGAACAAATCGATACTGCATACAACGTCCCCCTTCCTCTACATATTAACAAGACTATACCCCTTTCCATTTTTATCCGCAATATCTGACGCCATGTTGTCTACAAAAAAAAGAATCCCGTGAAGACTTCGCTTCACAGGATGTGGCTTATCCTCTATCTATTGTTCCATCTGTTTCAATCGATAGATTTTCGATTCAGCAGGATGCAGCTTTACATTCCACGACCCGCTGGCCTCGCTTTCCGACCCGTCCCACAAATCATGAACGCGATATCCAGCTGCCGCATCTAACCCCAATCGTGCCAAATCGATATTTTTCTCGACCTCACAAGACCCATCATAGTTAAATACAGCAACATAAACGTCACCGTCAGCATCTGATTGGACGAAGACATCCGCAGCTCCTGAACCGTTATTCCCTTCAACCGGAACAAACGTCTTACCGATACGTGCTACATTAATAATGTCTTTGTTCGTGAGCCAGGCTTTGGCCCGCCAAGCGGCTTCTTCTTCCCGGAAATCATCCCCCATCAACAAAACCGTTCCTGCGATCACGGATCCGGTGAGACGGCTTCTCCCTTCATGCCGAGTCGTTGCATCTTGGTTGTAACTCTTATATAGAACGGAGTGGTCCGGATCGTTGAACCGATATACTGTATCGTTAATCCACCATCCGTACGTTACCGAATTCAGCATATATTCAGTATCCGCAATCGTTCCGAATGCATCGCAGGATACTCGCCGACTATGGGCGAAATGCGCAGGGAATAGCGGCGCAATCGACAAATTAATGAAGAACGGTTTCCCCACCCGTTCAGGAGATAGCTTGGACGTCAGATAACTCATGCCAAAGTGATAGGCTGCGATCCCAGTCGTTATGATCGGATTGTGATGTACACCTTCCAACGCACCATGTGCCATGAAGTCGAGTTTAATATATTCGAAGCCTTCGGTGATGAACTTATCCGTGTACCAGTCAATTCGCTCCAGTGTACCTGGATGTGTTGGATCAATCGCCAATCCACCATCCAAATCCGGCAACACTTCCCCTTGCCAATCCTTCAGTAGTATATCGCGATATGTGTACTTTCCATTCGTTCCTTCCACTTCATCGTCAAATTGCGCAACGCCGCCCCAGAACGTGAACGGGGTCCAATACGTTCCCGGCTTATGGCCATTGCGACGAACGAGCTGCACCGCATCTTGCATTTGATCTTCCGATAGATTCGTCCAGAACGAATCAAAATTAATATAGAGCGTTCCTTCATTCTGGAATCCTTCTGCTTGAACCTCTTGCTTCAGAAAATTCGACGTGGAGGTATAGAGGTCATAATCCAGCTTATCCGCCGCAGCCGACCAACTGTTCCAGCCGAAAGGGACACCGCTTTCCCATGGCAGCGCAGGCGTTACCTTGGCATTCGCACGGCCGTATGCCTCGAGTCCTTCCCGATAATCCTCGTAGAATCCCAGGAAAACAAGAGGCGATTTAATCGTTCTCCCGGAAACGTACCCATGCGGAAGCGAATCCCTTGTAAATGTACTGGATGCACCGCCGTAAACATCCAACGCATCGATGCCATCTGCTTGTTTACCATGGACTTGAATACCTGTTTTCCACACATCATGAGTCAATGAACCCAGCACGAGCCCATGGCGATTTTCATTGCGGAAGATCGCTGAGACTTCATAGCTTTCAATTTCTAGCGGCAGTGGGTTGGCACTGTATCGTACCCATTTATCATTATCAAAGGGAACCTGCAGCACATGCAGAGGATCCGCATCGACCTTTGCCTTCGCAGGAACCTGAAGTGACGCAGCCTTTAACACCGAAATTCGATTTACTTTGATCACATCTTGACTTGTCACGTCCGTACGCAATAATACAAAAGGTTGATGTTCATATATCGTCATGTACTGTATCATTGCAGGCCAAAGAGATGCCTCATGCCGAATGGCGATTTGAACGCCTTGACCAAATTCGTCTTCGATTTGTACAAACTCTCCATGGAGCCCATGCTGTTGATACTGGTTCGAATGCAGCTCTTTGCCCATCCAACGTACAGCGCTTACAATACCGTTCATCTCAAATCCTTGTTTTCCGTGATAGGACGCCTCTCCTGTTCGAAGATCCACTCGTAATTGAATCAATCCATTGTCAAGCTGAATTACCTCTTCAGAGCTAGTAACTACGTTAATCTGCGCGTGCTTTTCTTGTAACATGGTGTATAGCCTCCTCTGATAATAATATGGACACTTCCATGTCACCCATTGTAAAGAAGGGGGAAAGTGGATTCTATGCTAATATCTTCAGATTTATAGTGGAATCCAACACAATTTTTCAGCTTCGAAAATCTTCCAATATTTACGAATCCATAATATCACCCTGCTTGTATTAAGAGTTCTGTCATGTTGCAATTCATTTATCGACATTGGCATTTGTCGTTTTTGCGAAAATTGACAGGAATATGGTAGAATACACAAATACAAGAATTATAGACTTATGAGGTGATCGCAATGAATTCTTCTTTAGAGCCAAATGCCGAATCAATTGCGGCTAGACGGGCGTCGAAGAAGGCGGGCGGATCTGCTCTGTGGTTTCTATTGTTTTGGATTGTAATGATAGGAATTGGCGTGGTAGCAACGTATCTGTACAGCAATCATATGAAGCAGCAGATGATCTCCCAAATCCAGACGTCAACAAATCAACAAATCGCGGAGATGAAGGCTGATTATTCCGCTCAGTTGAAGTCCATGAGTGAAGAAATGAACACATTAAAGAGTAAAGTGGATACCTTTAATGAACTGCTCACGTTCACGAAAGACAATGCAAGCAGCAAGACCGATAACAGCAATAAGCTGTACACCCAGCTGAATGATGTCAAACAAAAATTGGATGCGCTCCAGAAAAAAATGGATCTATTGAAATGAGAACGCCCATTCAACGCATGAATCGCATGCTCATGCTCGTTAGCGCTCCTTTCATTGGTCTGTTTTTCTTCTTGCTCGCAGCATCTTATCCTACGGACATCACCTATGAGATACAATCCACAGCGACACCAAATGATTGGAAACAATCCACGGCTGCTATTAACACACAGTTAGATGAAGCTAGTACGACCGCGAAGTTCACGATCGATTCCATTCGAAAAGTGGCAACGCTGTATCAGAAAACAACATCGACGATGAATGCGATTGTCAATCAATCGACGATACAGGCCGCTCGTCCGGAGAAAATCTATAATACACGAATTACGAAACGACTGGGCGGTGCCTCAGAACGTGTGGATTCCGAGAACATCACCATGGAGCTGTATCGGATCAATCAATCGACGTATGAAGGGTATGCGGTCAAGATAAAACTGAAGGATCCGAAGGCCATGAAAATGGTCCTTGGTCATGATACAGTAGGCCGCGCAGAAACCACGATGCAAGCCGTCAAGCGGCACGGGGCTGCAGCCGGTATCAATGCGGGGGGCTTCGCGGATGGCGGCGGAGGCAGATATCCACTCAGTACCACAGTCATGAATGGAAAGTATGTGAACGGCGGTTTTGAAGCAAGCTACAAAGACCTGAGCTTCGTCGGACTGAATAAGCAAGGGCAGTTGATTGGCGGTAAATTTCAATCCAAAAGTCAACTGGATCGTCTAGAACCATCCTTTGGTGCAACATTCGTACCTGTCCTATTGACCCATGGCGTGAAAAATCCGATTCCTGATAAGTGGAAAGGTTCTCCATCCCGTGCGCCGCGGACCGTCATAGGGAATTATAAAGATGATCAACTCCTCGTGATGGTCATTAATGGCCGGAATGAGAACGGTTCTTCGGGCGCTACCTTAATGGAACTCCAGAATAAACTTGCTAATCTGGGTGTCGTCGATGCCTATAACCTGGATGGTGGAGGATCTTCGTCTCTGATTTTCAACGGTAGAGTGGTGAATAGTCCTTCAGATGGACAATTACGTCCCGTACCGACTCATTTTTTATTCTTCAAATAAATGCCTATACCAGATTTCAATGAAAAAATTCACATTTTTTTAGATTTTCTTTTAGGTATATTTTGGGTATAATAGGGGTTAGTTATTGGAGGTGTGCATCATGTCACTGACGTTTTGGATTATTATGTTAGTGTTTGTTCTATTCATTACTGCGATCCTCACTTCTTCGTATAACGAAGATAAAACTAAAGGGCTGTAATACATATACCGCACCTTGATAAAAAGCTTCCCCTATCCGTTTGGATGGAGGAAGCTTTTTATTTGCCAGATCTATTAGGCTTGTCTTTGCAGAAGGTTCATTTCATCGGCACATTGAGTGCATATGTATTTTTCCTTGAATTCAATTACACCCACCATCGATCCGCAAAACACGCATTTCGGACGATAACGCTCTAGAATAATATGATCCCCCTGTACAAGAATCTCTACAGGGTCCCCTTCGTTCATTTGATACCGTTTACGTAACGATTTCGGTAAAACTATACGCCCCAGTTGATCTACTTTTCTGACTACACCGGCAGGTTTCATAAGCAGCGGCCACCTTTCTCTATAAGTCTATTTGAACCTTAGAAAACTCTGCCCTTTTACACTTCGCTTATAACTGCATAAAATCCTGCTAAAAGCATTGAATTATTTAATTTGTTAACCAAGTGGTTTGAAATCAAGCTGGCGAAGCGCTTCATAGACAATAATAGCCGCAGAATTGGCTAAATTCAACGACCGTACTTTATCGGTCATTGGCATTTTCATGCAAGTTTCTGGATTTGCATGAATTAAGGATTCAGGTAATCCTTTGGTTTCTTTTCCGAAGACGAAGAAATCGTTATCTTGGAATTCAAAATCAACATAGCGATTGCTTGCCTTGGTCGTCGCATAGAAGAACCGGCCTTCTGGATATTTCGCTTGCACCTCTGCAAACGAATCATGGTACTCAATATTAACGGCGTACCAGTAATCCAAGCCTGCGCGCTTCAATGTTGCATCATCGGTACGAAATCCTAAAGGACGTACCAAATGCAAATGGGTTCCCGTCGCTGCACAAGTGCGGGCAATATTGCCGGTATTGGCAGGAATCTCGGGCTCAACTAATACAATATGTAATGCCATCCGTTCATTCACCTCACATCCATTTTCATTATACAACATACTGTCAAAATTATCGATTTAACATGGAGTTTACGTTTTATTAATACCCGTATGACGAACCTCCTTCATAATAGGATGTAATATCCACCAACAGGACTATTTGTAAAGGAGACACGGCGTAATGTTGAAGAAGAAAATTCTTGTCGTCGATGATGAACCTTCAATTTCCACCTTAATAGATTTTAATTTAAAACTAGCCGGTTTTGACGTATTGTGTGTCTACGATGGGGAAGCTGTATTTGAAGTCATTCAACAATTCCGACCGGATTTAATCGTGCTGGATCTTATGCTTCCTAAGACGGACGGGCTCGAAGTCTGCCGCAAGCTGCGCGACGATAACAATTTAGTTCCTATAATTATGCTTACGGCCATCCAAGATATTTCCAACAAGATTACAGGTCTCAATTATGGTGCGGATGATTATATGACTAAACCTTTCAGTCCCCAAGAATTAATCTCCCGCATTCAAGCCATTCTGCGCCGGGTGCAAGCGTTGCCTTCTACGAAAGAAGGAACCTTATATGAAATCGGACGCCTCATGGTTCATGAAGAGCAACGCGAAGTGTTTCTTGATGGCAATCCGATCGAACTCACGCCCAAAGAATTCGAGCTGCTCTTATTCCTATGCCGACATCGCGGCAAGGTCCTAAGCCGTCAGCAGCTGCTGCACGGCGTGTGGGATTATCATTTTTTAGGCGATACACGGATCGTCGATGTTCATGTGAGTCATTTACGCGATAAAATCGAGAAGAATGCGCGAAGCCCGCAATATATTATGACCATTCGCAATGTTGGCTATAAGTTAATTGAGCCGGCTGTCAAAGAAGAGTTAGCCTAACAATAGTTCATAAAGGCAGGTTAAAAAGCAACGGGATAATTACACCGTTGCTTTTTTATGGATGAAACACTATAATGATCTTGTTTTAGTAAAAGTGTCCATTACGATTGAAGGAGTGATAACTATGGTAAAAAAGCTGATTGTAACCCATTGTAACCCGTCGCGAGGTCACAGAGCTCCTTAAATTCGTTTCTTTGACACTTTATGAACTCAGCTTTTAAGGATTCTCTGTGGCATGGTCCCAAACTACCAGACCACTTAGGAGGAATCCGCTTTGAAATTACAGCAATTAGGTTGGAATGAACAGTATCAAACCGCATTTGAGGCATACGCCAAATTAGGGTATCAAGCCGCTCGCGTAGCACTTGAGCATACCCATCTATATACGTTATACACAGAACAAGGAGAATTACTTGGGGAAGTCTCCGGCAAATATCGCTTTGAAGCATTAGAACGCGGTGATTACCCTGGGATTGGCGACTGGGTTGCCATTCAAGGTCGTCCTGAGGATGGGCGGGCAACCATTCACGCGCTTCTCCCCCGTATGAGTAAATTCTCACGCAAAGTTGCAGGCAGTACAACCGACGAGCAAATAGTAGCTGCGAATATCGATACCGTCTTTCTCGTCAATGCACTGAACAATGATTTTAATGTTCGGCGTGTGGAACGTTATCTCATCATGGCATGGGAGAGCGGTGCGAATCCCGTCATCATCTTAAGCAAGGCAGATTTGTGCGAAGATCCTGAAGCCATATTATCAGAACTTGAATCCGTCGCGATCGGGGTACCCATTCATATCGTAAGCACCTTTACGGATACAGGGTTCGATGCGCTGGCCCCCTATCTCACCGAAGGAAAAACCATTGCACTACTTGGTTCCTCCGGTGTCGGTAAATCTTCTATTATCAATCGTATGCTTGGAACAGAGATGCAGAAGGTTCAAGGGGTTCGTGACGGAGATGATCGCGGTCGACATACGACAACCCATCGTGAACTGTTCCTGCTTCCGAACGGCGGCATGATGATTGACACGCCGGGAATGCGTGAATTGCAGCTATGGGATGCGGATGAAGGGTTCTCAGGCTCCTTCCAAGACATTGAAACATTGATTGAACAATGTTACTTCACGGATTGTACGCATAAGAATGAGCCACGGTGTGCCGTAAGAGAAGCATTAAACAACGGTTCGCTGGATATCAGTCGTTATGAGAATTATAACAAAATGAAAGCAGAACTCGCTTATCTCGCGCGTAAGGAAGATGCCAAACTACGACAGCTCGAGAAACAACGAGTCAAAAAATTATCGAAACATATTCGAAAAACTCATGCATGATGATTTCGAATTCACAACAAAAGGGGCTGTTCCCAAGGTCAATAACTTGACGTTTGGGAACGGCCCCTTCTTTATTTTCAATAAGCTTATCCGTTCTGACGTTGGAATTCTGCCATGAAATCAGCAAGTGCTTTACAGCTCTCGTACGGTACCGCATTATAGGCAGAAGCACGCAAACCGCCAACGCTGCGATGTCCTTTTAGACCTACAAAACCTGCTTGTTCGGACTCTTTAATAAACTTCTTCTCTAGTTCTTCGGATTGCAGACGGAAAGTCAGGTTCATGATCGAACGGCTCTCAGGCTGTGCACAACCCAGGTAGAACCCATTGCTATGGTCAATGGTATTGTAGATCAGGTTCGCTTTCTCACGGTTGTTCTTCTCCACGGCCGTAAGCCCGCCTTGCTCATCAATCCACTTCAATACTTGATTTACCATATAAATAGCAAATGAAGGTGGCGTATTGTATAGCGAGTTGTTTTTGAAATGCGTATCGTAACGAAGCATCGTTGGGATGGTCTTCGGCGATGAAGAGATCAAATCTTCACGTGCAATGACAACCGTTACACCAGATGGTCCGAGGTTTTTCTGTGCTCCAGCATAGATCATGCCGAATTTCGACACGTCCAGCGGACGACAAAGGATATCACTCGACAAATCGGCGATTAATGGCACATGGCCTGTGCTTGGATATTCTTGAAATTGTGTACCTTCAATCGTTTCATTCGAAGTCACATGCAAGTAAGCTGCATTATCCGGCACTTCGATTTCGTTCAGGGATGGAATACGCATAAATTTATCTGCTTCCGAAGAGGCAGCAATATGTGTTTCGCCGATCAATTTAGCTTCTTTATAGGCTTTATCTGCCCAGCTGCCTGTCAATACATAGCTGGCAACTTGCCCCGCGCCTAACAAGTTCATCGGAATCATCGCGAATTGCGTGCTTGCTCCACCTTGTAAGAAAAGGACTTTATAGCCTGCAGGGATGTTCAACAACTTCTGCAGCAGGCTTTCCGTTTCATTGTGTACACTTTCATAGATCGCACCACGATGGGACATTTCCATGATGGACATCCCGGAATTTCTAAAATCCACAAATTCTTGCTGCGCCCGTTCTAATACGACTAAAGGAATGGCTGCTGGTCCTGCGTTGAAGTTAAATGCTCTTTGGCTCATGATCTTCTCTCCCTGCCTTGTCTATATTTACAAAAAAAAGGTTACGGATATGATAGCAATAATCTGAAGTTACAGCAAGTGAATTTGCTATGAACATGGCAAAAAAGTCCCCGCTTCCCCCGAATTCGGTCGAAGCAGGAACTTGTTACGTTCTTAGCAATCGAAGTATAAGCTATATTCTTGCGGATGAATGCGAATCGCTACCGATTTAGCTTCGCCGCGTTTCAAGTCGATATAGTTCTCGATGAATTCTTTTGTAAATACGTCGCCTTCTGTCAAGAATTCATAGTCTGCTTCTAATGCGTTCAACGCCTCATCTAATGTACCCGGTACGCTGCGAATTTCTCGTTTGTCCGCATCAGACAATTCGTAGATGTTCTTGTCGAATGGTCCATAACCTAGGGCAACGGGATCGATCTTGCGTTTGATACCATCCAAACCTGCCATTAACATCGCTGCGAAGGAAAGGTAAGGGTTCGCTGTGGAGTCCGGTGTACGGAACTCGATACGGCAGCCTTTTGGTGTTACAGCTGCCACAGGAATACGCACGGCTGCAGAACGGTTACCTTTGGAGAATACCAAGTTAACGGGTGCTTCATAGCCTGGTACCAGACGTTTGAAAGAGTTCGTACTCGGGTTCGTCAAAGCGATCAATGCTGGCGCATGATGAAGAATACCACCGATGTAGTGCAATGCCATTTCGCTCAAGTTCGCATAGCCGCCTTTTTCATAGAACAAAGGCGTATCGCCATTGAAGATGGATTGGTGAACATGCATACCGCTGCCGTTATCGCCGAACAATGGTTTAGGCATGAATGTCGCTACTTTACCATATTGTCTGGCTGTGTTGTGAATAATATATTTGTACTTCATCAAGTTATCCGCTGTTTTGGTCAATGTGTCAAAACGGAAGTTAATTTCTGCTTGACCTGCCGTCGCAACTTCATGGTGATGACGCTCGATGCGAAGACCTGCTTCGGTCATCAGACGGCACATTTCGCTGCGGATATCTTGCTGCGTATCTACTGGAGCTACAGGTACATATCCGCCTTTTGTACGAACTTTAAATCCAAGGTTACCGCCATCTTCTTTGCGGTTCGTATTCCATGATGCCTCTTCGGAATCGACATAGAAAGAAGAACTGTTCATGGAGTTCTCATAACGAACATCGTCAAAAATAAAGAATTCGGATTCAGGAGCAAAAAATGCAGTCGTACCAACACCTGTTGTTTGCATGAATTGCTCCGCTTTTTGCGCGATGCCACGTGGGTCGCGTTCATAACGCTCACCATCTGGTGTATGAATGTTACACATCACGATCAATGTTGCATGTGCTGTAAATGGATCAATATATACGGATTCAGGATCTGGCATCATAACCATATCCGACTCTTCAATGCCGCGGAAACCTGGGATCGAAGAACCGTCGAAAGCTACACCATTCACAAATGTTTCTGCTTCTACTTCGGAAGCAGGTAAAGAAATGTGATGTGCGCGACCTGATAGGTCAACGAAGCGGAAATCTACCCACTCAATGTTGTTTTGTTTAATAATGTCCAATACGTTTTCAACTGACATCCTTAATTCCTCCCATTCCCGAACATTTATCGGGATTACGCTATTGAATGTTCAACTTTTTTTCTTTGTTGAAGTTATTATATTCCCATGACAATTCATCGTCAATACTCATGTAAGGTATTTTTTTATTTACGTGTCAGGTATTATTACATTATGTACAAATGATTCGCTAAATAGTGCAAATCCTAGACAGCACAAGCCTTTTCGGCGATGAACACAGCGAAAAACCACCGCATATTTGCGGTGGTCCCGTTAGGTTACGTGCGAATCTATGTGTCTAAAACCGAACTTTATACCACTTTCCAGGATTGGAATGCTTCAGCTGGAGCTTTCTCCGTGTCAAACGTCTTTCCTAACACGGCGCCTAGCTTTTCTAAATCTTTTAAGAGATTGGCGAATTGATCTGGGAACAGCGATTGAACGCCATCACCCGTCATCGAGTTGTCTGGATCCGTATGCATCTCGATAATAAGTCCGTTAGCCCCTGCAGCTACAGAAGCTTTGGACATCGTCTCAACAAGCTCACGACGGCCTGTACCATGGCTAGGATCTGAAATGACAGGCAAATGGCTTAGCTGTTGGAGAACAGGGATCGCTGTCAAATCAAGCGTATTCCGTGTGTAGGTCTCGAACGTCCGAATTCCACGTTCGCACAACATCACATTCGGGTTCCCGCCCGCCAAGATATACTCCGCTGCATTCAGGAACTCATCATAAGTTGCACTGAAGCCACGTTTCAGCAATACCGGTGTATTCGTCTCACCTAGCTTGCGCAGCAAATCGAAGTTCTGCATGTTACGCGTTCCGACTTGAAGAATATCTGCGTATTCCGCACATACATCCACCGTCTCCGGTGTCATCACTTCAGTAATCGTTAATAAGCCATGCTTCTTTCCAGCCTCGGCCATCATCACTAAACCTTCCACACCGATTCCTTGGAAGCTGTATGGGCCTGTTCTTGGTTTGAAGGCACCGCCGCGGAGTACTTGACCGCCTGCTGCTTTGACAAGTCTAGCAATCTCATCTATTTGTTCTGGGGATTCCACAGCACAAGGACCACCCATGATGGTTAAATGGTTACCGCCAATTTTGACCCCTTTAATCTCAATAATCGTATCATCCGGATGGAAATCACGGCTTGCTAGTTTGTAAGATTTCGAAATTTTAATGACATTCTCCACGTCTTTCATCGAACGCAAGTGCTCAGCAAGCTTCGGTTCGTACTGACCCACGATCCCAATCACAGTACGATCTACGCCTCGAGAGATATGAGCTTGAGCCCCGGCTTGTTCAATTACTTTCACGATGTCGCGAACCCGTTCCTCTGACGTTTTGTTGGATGTAATAGCGATCATATTCAACACTCCTCTATTTCAATTCATTTTATGAGTTTATATTCTATTTCACTGCAACGCTTATCCGCTTTTAAGCTTTTATTCGTTAAAGTGATTATACGACCTATCTTATCATTCGTCAAGATGAATTGATGATCCTCCACTAGACATCACAGAATATACATATTTACTTTAATTGTAAATTATGGTATTTTAATTTCGATACTTATAGAAATGATAATATTCCAAAGGAAGGGGCCTCATCTTGGATGATAATCTGGAAATACAGCAAGCGGTCAAAATCTACAAAGCGCTCGGAGAACCGACGCGGCTTAAAATCGCACAGTTACTAACCGAGGAAGTGAATCTATGCTGCTCTGAAATCAAAGACAAACTGGAATCTGTCGCGGGCTCAACCTTATCTCATCACCTCAAGCAACTGACGGATTGCGGGCTGCTCGATCTCCGGAAAGAAGGAACCTACATCTACTACCGGGTGAATCGTGAAATCGCTCGAAAATACGCGCCGTATTTGTTGGAATAATTTTATGAATTTATTTCTATACTTTTAGAAATATAGAACAAAGATAGAGTGGAGAGAGGAGTCGATCTAACGTGTCAAACCCATGGAAAATTTATATGCTAGCCATTGTTAGCTTCCTGGTCGGTACGTCGGAGTTCATTATTGCGGGGATTCTGGATAGAATTGCAGCGGATATCGGAGTTTCCGTATCCATAGCTGGCCAGCTTATTACGGTATTCGCCCTCAGCTGCGCTGTAGGGACTCCCATACTCATGGCCCTAACAGCTCGCTTATCGCGACGAACCCTGTTGCTCTACGCGCTGAGTGTTTTTGTTATTGGGAATGCCATCGCCATGACGTTATCAGGCTTTGAATTTCTCTTGATCTCGCGAATCATTGTTGCGCTTAGCTCTGGCGTATTTGTTGTGACCTCTCTGACCGTTGCCTCCAAAATAACTCCCACACACAAGCAAGGGAGCGCCATTGCGACGCTGGTCATGGGCTTTAGTACTGCGCTGATTATCGGTGTGCCTCTTGGAAGGCTGGTTGCCTCAGCCTATCATTGGAAGACAATCTTCGGGGGCATTAGTGTGCTGGGACTATTCGCCATATTGGTCATATCCTTCATTATTCCTCGAATGGATGGGGATGAACCGGTACCGTTATCCAACCAACTTGCCATGCTTAGGGACCCTAAAATTTTGAGGGCCTTATCTGTAACCTTCTTCTGGATCGTCGGGTATTCCATCGTCTATACGTACATCTCTCCCTACCTACTTACCGTTGCAGGGATGAGCGAGAAGGGGATCAGTGCAGGATTATTCGCGTTCGGGATATCCAGCTTGATTGGTTCCAAGTTCGGCGGTTACAGCACAGATAAATGGGGAGTTCCCCGCACCTTAATCTTCGGTATGCTGCTGCATGCTACAGCTCTTATCCTATTATCGGTAGCAGCGCCATACACAGCGATCTTATTCCCCATTCTCGTTCTATGGGCCTTCTCAGCTTGGTCATCCGCACCCACACTACAATATCATTTAATCTCCCTGGCTCCGAATGCTTCCGGCATCATGTTAAGTTTGAATAGTTCGGTCTTGCAACTTGCCATGGCTGCAGGTGCAGGCATTGGCGGCATAATTGTCGAGCAAGTATCGCTACCGTCCATTAGTTGGATCGGAGCGTTGGGCGTTGCCGTCTCCGCAGGCATAGCTATCGTCTCTCTCCGGCGAACACCATCACGAACACATCTACCCGTAGGCGAAGGTCAAGTTCAGAAGGCAAGACTTTAAATCCATTTCCCTAAGATCTGTCTCAAACAGAAAAAAAGACTGCAATCCACGTTATCCGTCGATTTGCAGTCTTCTTGTTTTGCGCTTTTCCTTACGTTTATTTCCAACGTAATCAATTAACCATTTCACTGGTAAATACAAAATGAGACCAAGTAAGATCCCATCGACAATACCGCCAACAATTAATTTCAGGTTATACATCATGAACCGATTAATCCATTCTGGCACATAGGGAATATGAATATGGACATGCTTCGGTAACAGCATACCACCTACCATTCCATTCAAAAAAGAAAACGGAATATAAATGATCTTACCGAATACAAAACCAATCAACGCACTTGCAAAGCTTGCCCGTAATAAATAGACAAGAGGAAAAATGAAGAAGAAGGCGAGACCTGCCGTAGGAAGTGTGAACATCTCAATAGCAATCCCTATTGAAAATCCTTTGGCAACCTTAGCTCCTCCGCCTCGAGCGCGGATCAGCATCAAGTATTTATATTTCAACCATCTTTTCATGCCGTTAACCCACTTGATGTTCCGCCGTGGCATGATCGTGAATCCTTAACTCGACTTTCCTCGTACGGTAGGTAACAGCTTGTTCATGTTAACCGTACGTGTTATTGGCCAAGTGGCTTCATTCTCAGGGTCATATTGCTCTAAATAAGCAATAACTTCCTTCGTTATCGGTGTCGGTGTTGAAGCGCCCGAGGTGACACCGACGGTACGAACTCCTGTTAACCATTCTCTCTGTAATTCCGATAAATCCGAAATGCGATAGGCTGTCACGCCAGCAATTTCTTCCGATACTTGCGCTAAGCGGTTCGAATTGTTGCTACGTGGATCCCCCACCACAATGACCAGATCTGTACTGGAAGCTTGTTCAGCCACAGCTTGCTGACGTACTTGCGTGGCAAGACAAATTTCGTTATGAATTTCGGCGCCGGGAAATTTCTCAATCAATCGATTGATGATGTGTTTGATATCCCATTGACTCATCGTAGTCTGATTCGTAATAATGATACGTCCCTCTGGCAAATGCAATAGATCGATTTCTTCCTCTCTCTCGATCAGGTGTACATGTTCAGGCGCGATTCCAACAGCACCTTCAGGCTCTGGATGCCCTTTCTTACCGATGTAAATCACTTCATAGCCTTCAGCGACCTTCTCACGAATAAGATCATGCGTCTTCGTCACATCCGGGCAAGTTGCATCGACCGTGGTCAATCCTCGCTCCCGTGCCAAGCGACGAACCTCTGGGGAGACACCATGGGCCGTGAAGATCACCGTCCCTTGATCTACCTTGCTTAGAATCTCAAGACGATTCTCGCCGTCCAGCGTAATGATCCCTTCCTTCTCGAAGGCTTCAGTGACGTGACTATTATGCACGATCATCCCTAATATATATATTGGGCGCGGTAAATCCAAATTCCTTGCCGTCTGAGTCGCAAGCACCATCGCATCGACAACTCCGTAACAATACCCGCGTGGTGAAATCTTGACTACATCCATCTTGCACCCGCTTTCTACGACTACCCCATGTCATTGATAATGATTCTACTCGTTCATTATACCTTATTCAAGGTTCGTAGGAAAGGCGTTAACGATTGGCAGCCAGATGATGAATGCAGCCCCCTTCTCCACCGCGGTAATTACTTCAACAGAGCCATAATGCTCATCAATAATCCATTTGGCAATCGATAGTCCTAGACCTGTCCCCGCCGTAATGCCGCGGGATTCATCGGCACGGTAGAATCGATCGAAGATATGCGGAACTTGTTCACGATCCATACCGATCCCGGTATCTACAATCCGGATGCCCACCTGTTGATCATGCACGACAGCTTCAATCGTGACAGAACCTTCAGGTGTATATTTAAACGCATTTTCAATAAATATGAATAGCATTTGTTGCAAGTACTCTTTATGTCCGTTGACGACAATGTCATCTAGTATCGAGATATCTCCCGTAATCCAATCCGCTGTGCGAGGAAGAAACTGTGCGCGTCGAATGACTTCTTCCATCAGCGGCTTCAGTTGTAACGGTTCTTTCTCCATAATTACTCCGGCATCTGCACGTGCAAGCGCCAATAAATCATTGACAAGCCGGGACATCCGCCGGGATTCACCCGCAATATCTTGTAAAGCTTCAAGCGACATCTCCCGCTTCATCTTCTCATCCCAATGCGGCTTATCCTGCTCTGTCGCGTCGGACCACATCTTCTCCAATAAATCTACGTTCCCGCGAATCGTCGTTAATGGCGTACGCAGCTCATGCGAAGCATCCGAGACAAAACGTCGCTGAGCCCGGTAGGATTCGTCCAACTCTCGATAGAATATTTCCATACGGGAGAGCATCCCATTCACCGTATCGGTCAGCTGCCCAATCTCATCATTAGGTCCCTCGCGTTGAATACGCACACTCAAGTCAGCCCCATGCTGAATTTGATTCGCCGCTCGAATGACATTCTCAATCGGTCGCAGCGCTTTTCGTGCGATAAACAATCCAATCGTGGAGGCGATAATGACCATCGTGATGGATACAAGCGTTAATATATTTTTGAGTTGATTGAAAAAGTCCACTTCTTTCCCCGTGAATACACCGAATGTCGCAAACCCGATGACCTTGCCGCGAACTTTAATAGCCGATTCGTAGACATAAAACGGAAAACCGTTCACGTTGACATGCTTAAAACCCTCTTTAATGTCTTTAGATGATGCGGGATAAGGAAATTGCATTTTCCCTAAATTAGGTGTGCCTTTGATCGCGCCGTTCTGGTAATTGACGAATTGAATATAAATCTCTTCATCACCGATCCCACGATCTACATTCAAATCAACGCCATCCAAAAAATTATAATTCACAACGATATTAATCTGATTCACTTGCTTCGAAATTCTCTCCCGCAAACCGCCGTAAATGTTGTTCGCCGCGAACCCATAAATAGCAAAACCTACGATGAGGAAGGTCAGGGCTAGAATCGAGGCATACCAAGCGGTAAGCCGCAATCGGATTGACATTTAGGACTCACCTCTTAGTACGTAGCCCGCGCCGCGTACCGTCTGAATAATCCGCTTGCCGCCGAACTCTTCTGTTTTTTGACGCAGCATCGCCACATAGACTTCCAGTACGTTCGATTCACCGCTAAAGTCATATCCCCAGATCTTCTCCATAATCGTATCACGCGTTAATACCCGCTTCGGATTCAGCATAAACAGGTGCAACAGCTCGAATTCCTTCGTGGTTAATTCGATCGTATGTCCATCCCGAATCACTTGACGCATGTCCAAATCAAGCACAAGATCTTCATACGTAACTTGACGAGTCACCGACTCACTCTCCGCTTCACTCGATTTACGGCGAAGCAGCGCACGTACCCGGGCTAATAGTTCCTCAAGTGCAAAAGGCTTGACCAAATAATCGTCAGCCCCATTGTCTAATCCCTTTACCCGATCCTTAATGTCATCTTTCGCTGTTAACATTAATACAGGAACGGCACTGCCTGCTTCACGAATTCTTCGACAGACTTCCCAACCGTCTACTTTGGGCATCATGACATCGAGAATCACCATATCGGGCTCCGATTCCATCATTTTATTCAGTCCTTGCTCCCCATTGGAAGCTGTAATCACCTCATAGCCTTCAAAAGCAAGTCCCCGCCTTAACATCGAAATGATTTTATCATCGTCATCTATCACAAGAATTCGTGAACGCATTGCATTTCCCCCTTATATATCATGCGAAAAGGAAGCAAGAAGGTTCTCTACCTTCCGCTTCCTTCTCACGGTTCATTGTCATTATTGCTGTGTTTGTTGTGCACTTGCATTATATTTGTTTTTATCGCCGATTTTAACCTTCAGATCTAGCGTTTTACCATTACGTACGATATTCACCGTAATTTCATCGCCGACTTTTTTCTTCTGAATCGCTGCGATCAATTCTTCATTCGTCGAATGTTTCGTACCGTCAATACCTGTAATGATATCATATTGACGCAAGTCTGCGTCGTATGCCGGCGTTTTGTACAACACTTGTGTAACAATGGAGCCATCGACTTTTTCCGTGTTCAATTGCTTTGCAATCTCATCTGTCATCGTAGCTAACGTTGCTCCAATGAATGGAACAGGCTCTTGAGGGACTTCCTTGTTCGCTTTTAGGGTCTCAAGCACGCTTTTGATCGTATTTGATGGAATCGCAAATCCAATCCCTTGGGAATCGGCACTAACGGCTACGTTCATCCCAATCACTTCACCATTCATATTCAACAACGGACCGCCAGAGTTCCCTGGGTTAATAGATGCATCCGTTTGGAGCAAATGCTTGTAGTTTCTTGTTTTGCCCGTTTCGGTATCTTGAATGCTGATCTGACGTTCTTTCGCACTCAATACTCCTGAGGTAACGGTATGGTCGAATCCGTTCGGGTTCCCGATCGCTACGAGCCAGTCTCCTGATTGCGTTGTATCTGAATCCCCAATGTTAATGGTAGGGAAGTTCTCGCCTTCAATTTTCAATACCGCCAAGTCCAGATCAAAGCTTGAACCGAGCAATTTAGCTGTATAAGGCTTGTCATGTCCTTCAAGAACGACTTTAATTTCATCCGCGCCTTGAATAACGTGTTGGTTCGTTAGGATATAACCGTTTTTATCGAAAATAAACCCGGAACCCAAACCACTTTCAATCAAAGAGTCACTTTGACCATTCTGGCCTTGGTTATTATTGTTATTGCTGCCGCCGCCATCACCGAAGAATTGACGGAAGAACGGATCGTCCATGATGGAGCTGGAGCCGCCGCGATTTACTTTGCTGGATTTCACATACGTTTCGATTTTGACAACCGCTGGGCTTGTTTGTTTTACAATGCTTGTGATATCGCCAGGACGTTCAAGCGATGGTGTATTCACATTCGCGCTTGTCGTAATAGCGTTGCCCGAATTGGATGAACTACCCGCATCCACATTGCCTTTCGTGAACAAATTATAATAGTCAGAAGCGAACATTAGTGAGCTAATAACCACCATCCCCGCAAGGAAGGACAAGAAAACGGTTTTAAATGAGGACTTCGGACGTTGATTATTATATTGCCAGTTGCCGTTGCCGTTGCCTCCACCTCCGTTGCCACTGCCGTTCCCCGTATTGTAATTCGAGAAATCGACGTTGCTCGTCTTCAATTCCATGCCGCCCGATGTATAAAAGGAACGCGTTGGCGCTGGCTTGATCGGGTCTGGCGGCGTAACCTCTACATTCGAAGGCGAAGTATACGGTACGTTCTCTCCCGAAGTCATTGGCTCGCTGCTTGGGTCTGTCGGAACCGATTTGAAAGGCCCGTATGAATAATAATACGAGGACTTCTGCTCTGTAGACTCCGATGTTGTTTCTTTATGTTCGTTGTTCGCATCATGATCATGATTGTCGAATAAATTATCATTACGTTTTTCTTCACTCATACGAATGACCTCCTAAGCGATGTTGGCTCTTCTTTATATTCATTATCATGAACTATTAACCTTAAACCAACCTTAAAAACAATTTAAACCCAGCTAAAACCTTTAGGCTTTTGCCCAGCCCTTCCGATGTGCATAAATCGCGAGCTGCGTTCTGTCATCCATCTCGCATTTCATCAACAGATTACTAACGTGGGTCTTGACCGTTTTAATGCTAATATGGAGTTCTTCGGAAATGTCTTTATTCGTCTTGCCTTCTGCAATCAGAAGCAGCACTTCTTTCTCACGCTCCGTCAATCCGTCTGCTTCCCCTTGCGCCGTACGTTGGCGGATTCCGCGAGTCAAGGCTTGCGACACATCGCCTGTCATGACAGGCATCCCCCGATAGGCACCTTGCAAGGCATAGATTAATTCGTCTGCGGAGACGGTCTTAAGAACATAGCTGACCGCACCAGCCTCTACCGCTTCAACCACTTGTTCATCCTCTAAGAAACTCGTTAATATGATAATCTTCATCTGCGGGAATTCTTGCATAATCAATCGTGTTGCCTCTACCCCGTTCATGTTCGGCATCATAAGATCCATCAGAATGACATCCGGCATGCCTTCCGCATAACCTTGACGCAGTGCTTCGATAGCCTCTTGCCCGTTCCCTGCTTCACCAATGACCTCAAATTTAGGTTCAACCATCAGGTACGTTCGCAATCCCATGCGTACCATTTCATGGTCATCGACAATCATGACTTTAATTCGTTCCATCGACTTCATTCTCCTCTTCGAATTTCGGAATATGTACGCGGATGGTCGTCCCCGCTCCTGTCTGACTAATAATGTCGACTCGTCCGCCCAATTTTTCCGCTCGTTCTTGCATCGTAGACAACCCATAAGATCCCGGCTTCAGCATCGTTTGATTAAAGCCTTTGCCGTCATCATTAATGGATAATATATATTGACTCTCCCGTTCTGTCAGCTTCAATGTGACTACACTTGCAGACGCATGCTTCACAATATTCGCCATGGCTTCTTGAATGATAAGAAACAACTGATGTTCCTTAGCTTCGGAAATCGGCTCGTGAATCTCCAGTTCCTTGGTACCTTGCAGGCCATTATGGCGACAATAATCTGGAAACCAACTGTCCAGCGCCTGAGCAAGCGTTTTCCCCTCTAACTCCAAGGGACGAAGCTGTGCAATGAGCCCTCGCATTTGCTTCTGAGCCAGATAAGACATCTGAATAAGCTGCTCTACAACCATTTTCGCACGATCCATATCCATGTCCATCACTTTAGGCAGCGAAGAGGCCGACATATGAATCGCGAACAATTGCTGGCTCACCGAGTCGTGCAAGTCACGGGCTAACCGCTTGCGTTCATCCAATACAGCTAATTCGGTTGTTTTCTCCAACTGCATCACATTGCTTTCCCCAAGCTTTTGGAGCAGCTTCATCTTCTTCTCTACCGCATCCACCATCGTATTGAATTCATAATATAGACGTGAAAAAGAAGGGTCCTCCGTTGGGCGAAGCCGAACGGATAGATTCCCTCTCGATACTTGCAGCATACTGTCATGAATCGCGTCTATACGGCGTTGGTTCCGCTGCGCTATCGCATAACCCGCAATCGTGGATACAACAACAATCAATACAAAGTACCATACCCATAAATTCAAGCCCGTTAGCAAAGGCTCATACTTGAACCAAGCTATGACCACCGCCACGATCGATAACAGACTGGATAAGGCAAAGTATAATAACAAGCCCCATTTCGTGTTCTTAAAAATCCTCGTTATCATACCGCTTACCCTACTTTGTTCACTTTCACATCACCGAGGAACGTACTCACGATAATGCGAACTTTTTTGCTGGCGTCACCGTAAAACGGTGTTTGTTGTTGAATATTTTTCATGAATCCATTGTCATAGTGATCCAATACTTTCACTTCGCCGTGAAATGCGGTGCAGGTTACAGCTACGCCAACTTCCAAATCATTCGGCACATAGACCTTCACATCGCCCATAAACGATGAAATCGTAATCTTCGTCTCGCCATATGGGATACTTGCTTTCGTCAGATCAATCACCGTGTCCCCGATGAAATGCGATACATTCGTTGGACGCAGCTCGAAATAATCACTTCCCAAATGCAGGTCACCAATAAAGCCGGATTTGTTCACTGTACTGGAGCTCCAACCATGATCCTCTTTCCAAGTATTTTTGGAATGTGAATTCGAATGCGAATTCGGGTTCGGGTTCGGGTTCGGGTTCGAGTGCATACCAGACATATCAGCGTCGGACATCGTCGGATCAAAAGAAGAATAGTTCGACGTTTCATGATAAGATTTAGATGGATCATGATACGTTTTCGATGGATCATGATATGATTTCGACGAATTACGCGGTTTGAGAATGACATACAAACCTGCAATAATCAACATTGTCGGTACTAAGTAACGGAAGAAATCTCCGGGTGATAACACGATCACATCCAAGTTACGAGCAAGGAAATAACCGCCGATGGCAATTAATATAAGATTTCCGATTGAAATCGAACGCCCATAAGGATGTTTGTTGTATTCAAGTACGTTTTTAAGCCCTGCTAAGATCAGAATGACAGGCCAATAGGTACGGATGACATAGCCGAGATCAATTTCCATATATCCCATTTGATTCAATAAGAATACTACACCGATGCCTACAAGTATCAATCCGCCAAACAATCGCGATACTAATCCTGAATTCATAATTTTACGCCTCCACTAACTTTTCGTTCATCTTACTTGTAGTGTAAAGCATATTCTGAAGGATGAACAGCGTCGACAGATTGAACTTCGTCTCGGTCTCGAGACCGAGAGAGAACCTAATAATTAGTAATATTCCTATGTAATGAAAAAGAGGGCGCAATGTGCGCCCTCTCTTCGATGTTATATCCTACAAGTCTTGGGAGTCAGCGTTGGCACGACTCATTTTGTTCGCGCGGCTAGCTGCGTTTGCTTGTGCAGCAGAGTTCGCACCAGAAGATGCATCACTTGCAAATTCTGTATCAAAGTTCTGACTTGCATTTGTAGTACTGCTCACTTTGTTCGCGCGGCTAGCTGCGTTCGCTTGTGCAGCAGAATTAACACCAGAAGCTGCATCACTTGCAAATTCTGTGTTAAAGTTCTGACTCGCATTCATAGAGCCGCTCATATTGTTCGCGCGGCTAGCTACGTTCGATTGTGCAGCAGAACTAACACTAGAAGCTGCATCGCTTGCAAATTCTGTGTTAAAGTTCTGACTCGCATTCGTTGCGCTGCTTACTTTGTTCGCGCGACTAGCAGCATTCGCTTGTGCAGCAGAATTCACCCCGGAAGATTCACTTGCAAATTCCGTGTTGAACTTTTGATTTGCACCTACGTTTGCTTTGTTATTGAATTTATTGTTTTTTGCCATGATTACCTCACCTCCAAGAAGTATTATGCGACTTCTTTTGGCGTCTTATTCATAATCACAGCATCATTCAATTCTTGGATAAGCTGCTCCGTCACTTTCCCTTTTCCCCGTTGAATGACATGTACTTGAACCGTTTTCTTGCCCCATTCTTTGTAAACTTGCTTCGTTGTTTTATAATATAAGTCGATTTTGCGACCTTTAATGGCAGAACCTGTATCCGCTACAATCCCATAACCGTAACCTGGAATAAAAAGCACGGTGCCGATCGGCAGAATCTTCGGATCCGCTGCGATCGTAGATATTTTATTTTTATCTCGTCTTACTTTGACGCCGGAATAGGTAATCCCATATTCGGGATGTCCTGGCTTTTTCCCCGTTGATTCCTTGCCTGCGGTATAACCTGTTGCTACAACATTCATCGTCTCTAGAATGTCATGTGGATCCGGTGCACTGACTTCCTTTGTCTTGGGCGTATTATTCGTTTGTTTATTGGGATGGATGCCATTTCCTCGATATCCATAGGCATCCTCCAGCATGCGTGCTTCCGCAAGATCCTGCTCAGCAGGTAATCCACTCCATAACAACAATACAACCAATATCATACATACATATTTCGGAATGTTCATAATAAGTGTTAACATTTGGTTACTCCCCCTTATTCCGAAGGCTTTCCAGACGTAGACATTTTTATACACGAGATAGGATAATAATATTTTCCGGAAACAAAATAAAGGCTTGGAAAACCCCCTTTATATGGGGTACTTTCCAAGCCTTTTTTATGAAGTTATCGCATCAATATAGCAAGAATTAAGCTGATGGATTCTGCCCGCGTTGCTGCGTCATTCGGGGCGAATGTACCATCGCCTCTGCCTTGAATCAGCTTTGCTTCGTACGCGGCTGCAACATACGGCATGGCCCATACTGGAATCTGGCCAGCATCTGAAAAGGATAGTTTAGCCTGTGGATCTACTGGAAGTCCCATCGTTCTGACAACCATAACGGCTAATTCTACACGAGTCAATTCCTTCGCTGGACGGAACGTATGGTCTTCATACCCGTGAATAATGCCAGCACCGACGGTAGCAGAAATGAATGATCTGGCCCACGCTGGAATTTTGTCTACATCAACGAAGCTTAACTCTCCCTGCTGTTCCAATCTCAAAGCCCGACCAAGCATCGTTGCGAATTCAGCACGGGTTACTTTGGCATCCGGGCGGAAGGTGTTATCTTCGTAGCCCTGAACAAATCCGTACGTGAGCGCTTGCTTGATTAATTTTACTGCCCAATGTCCTTCTATATCCGTAACCAGGATTTCCGGTTTTTTGATATCTTCATCCGTTCCTGTAGATTCACCTTCGGTTTCCTTTCCTTTGTCTTTGTCTTTGTTATTTTGATCATCCGGTTTGGATACCTCTGGCGTTGTTGGGCTCGGCGTCGATGGATTCGGGTTGGACGTTTCTTGCGTTTGGGTTCGTTGAACCACATTCGGCCCATCCTTACTCCATAACCCATGCTCATTGCTTGCTTCTACTTTGAACGTATATGTCGTATTCGAACTCAAACCCGTTATATCATATTGATAGACGGAACCTGTTACAGTGACTAATCCCGTACCATCCTTATAAATCTTATACCCCGTGACTTCTGAAGCATTTACCTCGCCGGACCATGTCAACCTCATGCCTGATGTGGTGACACCACTTGCCGTTAATCGGCTGTTCATCCATGTTGGCGAGTTCGCGACCGGTACCATGCTAGCTCGGAATGCTTCAAGAGCTGTATTCAGTGTATATACGGCTGTTTGGATTTCATGCTGCGTAGCCTCTTCTTTCGCCGCTACCTCTTCCGCGGTTTCGATAGCTGCTCCGAATCGAATCTTGGCATCCGTAGGATACTGACCAGGATTCAGCCCTTCCTCAGCATTCTCATACACGGATCTAGCAACCGAAATGACCTCGATCAACGCCGCCTTATCGGCAGGTTCTGACGGGTCAACAATTACTGAAGACTTGAACGTCTCGACCGCTAAATTCAATGTCGCAATAGCTGCACTAACCTCTCCTTGCGACGCGTTATCTTTATCGTACACCTCTTGAGCTGCCCCAATCGCTGCCCTCAAGCTTTCCTTGCTGCCTTCCGGATATTGCCCCGGCTCATAGCCCTCAACGGCCGCGTCATAGACGCTTTGGGCTACCGAAATCGCGTTACCAAACGCTTCCTTATTCGCGGCAAACTTCACTGGAATTCTGAGCGGTACCGCGGATTTCGTGATCACCTCATTCGAAAGAGCATACTTGATATTATCAAATGCAAAGGTGCGTCCATTGGCAGAATCCCATAAAAAGCCCAGCACAATGCGATCAAATGATTTAATCGCGGTCGTCGTTTTCACCAACGTTCCGTCGATATACATCTTCAAATCTGTTCCTGACGTATAATCCCATTTCAGCTCATGCCAGCCCTTGCTGCGCTTCACCGATGTCGTTTCCCAGGCCGTTGAGTTGCCGCTTGCCCTGACCGAATAATAGTCCAAAGAACCGTAACTCGTACTGCCATCATTTAATATTCCCATACCTGCGAGCAGTGTAGATCTTGCATTCCCAACATGGGCAACCAATCGCGTCTTGGTTTCCTTTGTACCGTCATCATACATCATCATGGATACAACACCTTGCTGCGGTGAGCCAAAAAGCTTCTGTATGGCATTGTTTCCATCGCCCGTGACATACAACGCGCTTTGTTCTCCATGGTAGGCAACTTTATTCGATATCGTTGCTGTCTTAATCTCGCTGCCGGACTCCGGAATAAAATCTCCCCATCCTGCTTCAAAACTTTGCGTGTAACGAAGGTCCTTATATTCTTGGACTTCCGCGGTAACTTCGACCTCATCCACTCCGGTCACAGTCCCCGTTGCCGTCATTACTCCTGTCTGCGGGTCTACCACGATCTGCTCCTGATTTGTCGAATATCTGACGTGATAAAAAGGAGCGTAAAGCATCGTTTTCCCTTCCTCGGTTATTCCATCCATCCGTAATTGAACAGAAGGATGGGCTTCGGACAATTCCCCATCATTTGTTGCTACTTGATACGAAACGATTGGTGATGGAGCCAGAACCTGAACACGCGCATGTGCTTTAATCGAAGGATCTACGGTACTTTCAGCTGTAATGATCGCTTCACCTGGTGCCATTGGCATAATAAACCCGTTCGAATTCACCGTTGCGATTTGCGGATTGCTGCTAGACCATTTGACGCCTTGGAACCAAGCATTCGATGGTGTAAAGGTTGCCGTTAAGGTTCTGCCTGCTTGCTGCGCATACAGCTCAAGCTCTGACTTGCTTAATGTAATCAACTCCGGCATGATTTCAGGCTTCTGATTCGCTGGTTCATCCCCGGAATATTCATGCGCACCGATATCCACTTTTCCATCGGTTATTGGATTATTGAAAAAATCTTTCGTCGCTGCTGACCATACCGAAGGCGTGATCGCGCTCATGTCTTGACCCGCATCAATTGCTGGAGAGCCTGGTAAAAGCTTGTATCCACTCAATTGCTCAACATCGAACGTACTGTTCGCAGCATTGATTAGATCTTGCGGTTCTTCTCCTGCCCGAGCGAATTGAGGGCTTGCGAAAATATTATCTTTTAGCGATATGCCCGTAAATGTCACGTCTTGATATCCTGTGCCAGGGTAGAAGATGTTGTTCTTCACTTCACCGCCGGCAAATTTATCCTGCCCCATCGGGGTATTGGCTTTGGAATAGAAAATATTATTATACATTTTCAGATATTTGCCGGAGTCGCTGATCAGTTTCGTTTTGATCTGAGAATCGATAAAAAACGTATTATTATGGATGATCGGCGCATCCGCACTCGTCGTCGGCAAGTAATGGAAGATGTATCTGCCATCCCCGTCATTTACGCTCATATTATAGCGAACTAAGGAGTTGGTCGAACCCCCCATAAATAAGATAAACCCGCCGCGGTTGCTGTGGCTGTAATTATATTGATACAAGGTGCCTTCACAGAACATATCGACGTCAAAAGCTTGCCCGTCGTTGTATCCATAGATCCCGCCATACACCTCGTTATATTGCATGATCATATCCTTGACCCCGATAACCCATAGCCCTGCGTAGTTCACATTCCCGACGTTTTTCGCGGAGTGCTTCACCACGGTGTTATATTCCATGCGTCCGTTCTCGCCAACGTTGCTCATGACAAAGCCGTCGCCCTGTACTTCTTCCACATAGTTGTTATTGAAAATAATGTTCTTGAACACGCGGGGGAAATTCGCTTTGATATCGCCTTCTTTGTACAGGCCGGCATTGCGAATGCCTTCGATATCTACGCGCTTAACGATATTGTTCTCCACGAGGACGTCGGAAATATTTCCGAGGATCAAGATCCCGCCGCTGCCAACTTTCCAGCCTTTTGGATTGCCGTCAACATCATGGACATAGTTATTCGTAATGACGATTCCTTGATGGGGATTCGCTTCCCATTCAGCTACCGTCGTTGAAGCCGTACGAATATTGATCCCTGCTCGTTGAGAGATGACATCAGGATTGAAATTCGTTATTTCAAAGTTAGAAAACTCCAGATAACTCCCGTCGACCACATCAATCGTCGCTGACAATGTCTTGTCTGCAACCCCGTTATAATTCTGAATAATGGCGGATTTTTCAGTCGTCGTTGTTCCATTCCCATTGATGACGGGACGTCCATCCTGTTCGATGTCACCGTAAGAACTGAACACGATCGGCGCTTCCTTTGTCCCCGAAGTTTCTCTCAGCTTCATGGAGCCATTCCACACGTCTCCAGCTTTAAATAAGATATGGTCGCCCGGTTGGAGTTTCACACTGTTTACTTTATCGAGAGATGCCCAAGCCTGCTCCTCCGACATCCCGTCATTCATGTCATTGCCATCATTGCTGACATAGTATGTATGCCCTGTCGTAGCGATCTTCGGTTGATGTATTTCGTTAGTTACCTGTTCTTGCGCGGCGCTCACATGCGAAGCAGGCAATATAGGAATAACAAGCGTTGCCATTAACACGATGCTGAGACATGCGGATAGAAACCTTCGATTTTTTCTAGTCTTAACCTGATTCATTTGCAGTCATCCTCCTCATTTGTGAAATGATGAACGTTTAAGTGAACGAAATTCGCTTCATCACCTCCTCATGGATCTGGATGTTGGCATCGCTTAGACGCCGTTGAACCTCTTGTTCCAGTTGCTTCTGTACATATATCTGAATTAAGGCGGCCTTGACCTGATCATACGGTTCATAGCCTTTGTCCTTCGTTGCGAGAAGCCTATATACGATAACACCGTCATCCGATTCTTCTGCTTCCGTAAAATCCCCTGCCTGCATGGATTGGAATAATTCCTGAAGATACTGCGCCCTGTCATCGTCCTTCGACTTTTCATCGATATCGAGCGTCTCCCGCTCTACCGTAATCGCTGCCGGTTCCTGCCACGCAGCAACGGCATCTTCCACTTGCTGATGTGTCATTTTCACCTGTTGTTGAATCTCTTCAAGCGGTTGTCTCGTAGGAGCAGTTATTTTCTCGTACTCAAAGACATACCCTTGATGAAAATACGAAGACTTCACTTCCTCATAAAGAGGCTTCAAGATCTCGTCGGAGAGGGTGTCTTTACGCTGTTTCACCAACGTATCGATTAATCGCTGATAATTATTGCTCTGGGTATAGGAATAAAACTCGTTCGCACGATAGGTTTTGGGACCATAAATCGGTTGCTGATTACGAAGCTTCAGCTGTCTTTCGTCATTCTCCGAATCAAGCTGCTTCAGAAACGTCGCGAAGGAAACATCTTGAAGCACACCATGCTCCTTCATCAACATCTGTTCGATTTTTATCTTTTTGAGATCTTCCACTGTTTTTTGCCTCACATAATCCATTGGATTTTCCCCATGGTATGTCGTTGTCCAGAAGCCATCACCATAATCGACATTGTACTTACGTTTGAAATAGCTCGTCGTTAGCGCTTTGTTCTGCTGTAAAAAAAGACGAAACTCCTCTTCCGGGATGGCTTCATTGTCAATCGTGAATACAACGGTATCTTCCGCTGACGCTAAAGCCACACTCCGATAGATCACAACCATGACAAGCATTAGAATTACGATCATCCCTCCAATCAGAAGACGATGTTTCTGCACCAACAGCTTCTTCATCCCATGAGTCCCCTCCTTCTTCTCAATGAAAGCCTTTTCAATTGAAGTTATCCCTATTATAGGCAGACATAGAAAGAACATATAATGAACAAATTTGACGGAAACCACACGAATTTTACCTCTTTCATACCACCCCAATAAAGAGGATAAAGAATTGAGAAAAACCGTCAGGGGATCACCCGACGGTCCTTTATACGTCGGTGGGCTCTTTGTGCATAACGGACATGAGAGACCTTATTGTTTGCTATGCTCATAGATTAGCCGTTGTTGCGGACCTAGATGCCCTTATTCCATTCGAATCATGATTTTCTAGCTTATTTTTAGCATGATAAGAGCTGCTGTGTCCGTTCACCCTGCATTTTGAGTGCTTTTGGCATCATTAAGGTCTCCTGTGTCCGTTCATGTTCATTTCTCGCTCTGTTCCCACCCTAATTTGATTTCGCCAATCTCTCGAAAAGTTAAACATTCTAGAATGTCAAAAAAACCTCTGACAGCGATAACTGTCAGAGGTTCTACTAAGAACGACCTTTCTCTATTCGTACCAATATCCCTTGATTCCCTTGTCCAATCGAACCAAAGCTTCTAAATAATAATAATCGCCCCAGATCATATAATCGTCAGGCGCACGGTCTCCTCTGACGTGATACGAACCATGCTTCAGCAATCCTTCTGCATCTGGAAGATCTGTCGTTGCATATCCTGTGACCAAAGATGCCATGCTGGCTTTCAAGGCTTCCCCGAACGCGACGCGGTCCGGATCCTCCTGATCCATTACATCTAAAAGCTCCAACAATCCGCATGCCACGATGGCAGAAGCCGAACTGTCGCGAGGCGTCCCCTCTTCCACGGGGACGTCGAAATCCCAATATACAACCCCATCTTCAGGTAACCGTTCGATAAAATAACGAGCCAACCGTTTGGAGGTATCCAAGAAGGTGTCCAGCTTCGTATAGCGATAGGCTAATGCAAAGCCGTAAATGCCCCATGCCTGCCCACGCGTCCACGTTGAACCATCTTGGTATCCTTGATGTGTCCCGCCGCGCAGCGCATTTCCATTCTCAGGATTAAAATAAAACGTATGATACGAAGAGCCATCGCCGCGTACAAGAAATTTCTGACTTTTGAGCGCATGCTGCAAGGCAATATCATAATACGTGGAATCCCCTGTCTGCTCATGCGCCCAGAATAGAAGAGGGAGGTTCAAGAGGCAATCGATGATGATGCGCCCGCCGTTCTCCGGATCGCCTTCTTTTCCCCAAGCCTGGATCATCCCCATCTGAGGTCTCCAACGCGCAACAAGTCGATCCGCTGCTTGCAATGCAAGCGCTCGAGCCTCTTCGCTTCCTGTTACGCGCCATTGTGCGACCGCAGACAAGGAATACAAGAACCCGATATCATGATGATCCAATACCACATGACGGTCTAGCCGATCCTTAAAGTTGGCAAGAAAGGACTCTGCCGCTTCCTTATAGAAGGGGTCTTCCCCGTATTCATAAGCAAGCCACATCATTCCCGTGTAGAATCCCTCAATCCAATCATCATTATCTCCCCACTCGTAACGCTGCCCTTCGATGATATGAGGCAGCTTCCCCGGATGCTTGATAATATTTTGCTTGATCTTCAGCATGGCGTCTTCAATGGCATTTTTCCACATATTCCTCATCCTTTCATGAAGCAATGTTTTACGATTCGAACTGATAGTACACCGTGTTTGAGTCCGCGGCCCGCACCGTCATGTTTCCTTTGTCGTCCCATTCGACCTGCGGTGGTAAGCTTAGGCTATCCATGCTTTCCTTCGTATTTGTGGCCCCGAATATAGCTGATACCAGCCCGTGTTCGCCGGGCTCCAACTCCGTCATTAAGGTTGGAATCATCGTCCTTGGCTTCAGCACGTTCGTATTTGCTTCGGCAAACACCATCTCCGCTTGCTCATATCCCCGAACATTCAGGATGCCACTAATCCCCCATGGCAACGAAGCTGCGATGCGGTTAGGTGTTGATTGGATGCAATCTTCCTCTTTGATTCTAAAATCCGTAGGACGTTGAATCGCGAATCCGCCTTCTGCCGCATTCAATTGCCGTTCCGTTACGATTCGATGTACCCGGACATGCCACATCCCCGCAGGGATCAGCCAGGTCTGAATCTCAACGTCTCGCCAAGGACGCCACTTGGAATAGACGCATTGCTCTTCGATGCGGTACTCCTCACAGAAGCGCCGCACACGATAATGCTCGTCACACTCACTCAGCGCCAGCATCGAATCATGCGCTCCTTGCGTCAGCCCGAAATACCCTTTAGGAACGCTGAAACCGAACAGCGTAGAGTAAGCAAATTTCGAATATTTTGCTGCACTATGCGACATATCAAAGTTCGCCATCTGACCTGAGGTATAGGCAACGACATGTTTGTGACCTTCTGGGCGGCACACGGTCATCCGTGCTAACGGCTGAGCCGATACGGGCTGTAATGGAGGCAGCGGCTCTTCTTCTACCGTCCAGAATGGATGATCGTCAGGCAATGCCAAGATCAGAAAAGACTTGAAGGCCCAGTAAGGAGAACCTGGCGCATTATAACTTTCTCCCATAATCAAATTCGGATAAGCATATCCGATGCTCAGCAAGCCATCCGGCGTAAAAATCGGTTGATCGAACCACCACCGAAGATGTCTCATGATGACCCCCTTCATGATGCCTAAGGAATAAGGTTCCACACCGGCAAATACAAGAGCACTCCAAAAGGAAGCCTGAGCAAATCGGTACGTTAAACTTCGACCGAACGGAATGCTGCTCCCGTTTTCCTCGAACCAGTAGATAAATTGCGATGCGAATTGCTTCGCGCGATCCCGGTAAATCTGTGATCGTACCGGGTCGTCGTTCTCCATCAATTTGGCATAAATCAACGTATAGTAGTGCATGGCAAACGGAATATAGTAATCACGTTGATCCGTCTTCCCGTCCGCGTACCATCCATCACTCAAATAATATGTATCAATCGTATCGAGATAGGCATCCATAATGGCTTGGTCATAAGGCAATCCGACCTTCTTAAACCCGATATTCACGAGTACCGTGAACATTAACCAGTTGTTCGGATTCGATCGATCCACCAGATTGATCTGATTCAGCCATTGAAAAACCTGCTGCTTCTCCTTCTCGTTCAAAGGGTCCCACAGCTTATGCGGAGCAAGCGCCAGTCCAAGTCCTAGCACGGCTTGTTCGACCATCCGTTGGTCCTTCGTCCCGAAGTCTCCCCAATATTCCTCATGCTCCGGATTTGTCCCGTTCACCATCCCCTGCACATACAAGGACCATAAATCCGATTCTCCGCCGCCACTGGCATGTGGAACAAGTCCCCATAACGGACGAGCAAATGCCTCCATCAAGGCAATCGCTTCGTTATGAACAGCTCCCGTGGCACCGAGATCCAAGCCAGCTAAGCCTGGGGTAAATCGTTGTTTCAATGGCTCGAATGTATCGGTAACCATCCGCTGTAAATCTACTTTCGTACGAAATGTTAACCCTTGAGAAAATTCCTTTGTCTGCATAGTCATGTCTTCATTTCCCCATTCATGCGCTAATTCCAAGCGGTATACTCGCTTGGCGTCATCCCGATTTCCCGCTTGAACAATTTAATAAAATAGCTTTTATTCGCATAGCCCAAATAATCCGAGATATCCTCTACCGTCTTGTTGGATTGCTGCAATAATTGCTTGGCCTTTTGCAGCTTCACCATGTTGACATATTCGATGAAGTTTTGATTGGTCTCACGTTTAAATAACCGACTGAAGTAACTAGAATTCAGATTCAAATAACTTGCCATATCTTCCAGGGTCATCTTCTCGGTAACGTGCTGGATGACATACTGCTGCGCCCGAATCACTTCCGTTCGCTTGGAACGAATCGCAAGCACGCTTAGCTTACGGGACAGCTCCTGCAGGTATTGCGTAATCCAGCACTCCAGATGCTCCATCGTATGAATGCCGTTCACCACGTCGTATAGCTTCTCTTCCGAAATCTCTTGTTGGTATTGCAGGGTTACCTTCGTCTTCATCTGTAAATCCATGAGCAATTGCAGCACCCATTCCTTCACATCGCCAGGATGAAAAGCATGCGCTCGCACCCAGTCTGCCCATTCTTTCACTACGCCCTCTAACTCCTCGGGACGGTTCAAAGCTAGGCTGTCATTGATTGCTGAGAAAAATGAAGCATATTCGGTGTACATATCCTCGTTCGAGAATTTGGCTATCTCAAATCGATGAATTTTCGCTTCTCCCAGATAAAACCGCTGACTCGATTCTTTGAGCATCGGCATTAACGTGTGCCGGATTTCCTCGGGATGCCGTGCTTCACGACCGACCAGGCACGAAATCGATATTTTCAAAAATTGCAGGACAGCCGAAATCCCCTTTTGCAGCGAATAGTAGAGCAGCTGTTGTTCCTTCAACGGTTCATCACAGCAGATGAAAACGACCAGCTCATTATTGCTATGGCGAAAAATAACGCAGCGGTGCATAGACTCCAAGATCTCTTGGAGGACATTCTCAACCGCAAATGCAATCGTATAATCATTCATTTTGCGAGAACGGGAGGCCTCTGATATGCGATCCACCGAAATCACGACAGGCACGTAATATTTAGCATCGAGTGTAATTCCATTACGTTGTGCCTGATCAAGCCACGTTTCTTTGGACCAATTCATCTGATATAACGTGTCCTTCAAAAATTTCTCTTTGAGCGCCGAGCGGTTCAAAGATTCCTTCTGTTTATATCGCATGACTTCTGCCGCTCGGTGTTTCTCTTGACTGAGATCTACGGAGATCGTCTGCAAAATGCGCTGCAATTGCTCAACGTTCAGACTTTCCTTGAGAATATAATCGCTGACTTTTAATTTCATCGCTTGCTGCGCATAGCTAAATTCATTATGGCAAGATAAGATCACGGCGCGAAACAGCGGATTGACTTCGTTAAATTTCTCCAGCATCTCTAACCCGTTCATCTTGGGCATGCCGATATCCGTAATCACGATGTCCGGCAAACTTCGCTGTACACCTTCCCATGCCTCCAAGCCGTTCGCATAACATCCAATGAGTTCAATGTCGAGGTCTTTCCATGAAACACTTTGTGACAAATAACGTACTACCGGGTAATCGTCATCCACCAGAATGGCTGTCAGCACAATGCTCACCTACTCTCTCATACTCTAATGGGAATCGAATCGTAATCTTCGTGCCCACATCCGGTTCGCTAGCAATATCCAATTGAACCTGCTTGCCATAAATAAGCCGTAAGCGTTGGAAAACGTTCTGCACGCCGATCCCTGAGAAGCCCTTTTTGCCATGATCTTGGGTCTCTTGATCCCGTTCTACCTTCGCACGCAATTCTTGCAGCTTATCCTCCGTCATACCGATTCCATTATCCCGTACCGAGATTAGAACATCGTCTGCCCCAGCTTCACGAATGCGAATCGCATCAATGAATATCTCTCCGTCAAATTGTTCGAACCCATGGATGATAGCGTTTTCAATGAGGGGTTGAATGACAAATCTCGGCACTTTCGCTTGTTCGCATCCATTCTCAAAATGGACTTCCAGCCTCACTTGATTCGCATGCCGGAAATTCATCAACCGGATGTAGTGATTCACGGTATCCACTTCTTCTTGTAATGGAATGAATTCATTATCTCGGTTGATCGTCATACGCAGCAAGGAGGAGAGGGAAGCGATGAGCTCCGCGTTCTCTTTGTCGCCCTGAATCAGAATGTTCATCCGGATCGAATTCAATAAATTGAACATAAAATGCGGATTAATTTGGGCTTGCAGCATCTCCAGCTCCGCTCGCCGCTTTTTCGTCTGTTCCATCGTAATCTGTTCGAACATGGACTCGATCCGATCCAACATATGGTCGATCGTCCGTGCCAATTGTGCCACTTCGTTCTTCCCGCGAATGCCTGATCTGATGTCCAGTTGGCCGCGGCCGATATTGGTGATGAACCGGCTTAAATTCCCGATCGGCTGCGTAATTTTTGAGATTAAAAACGTCAGGAGGACACAGAACAGGGTAAAAAATAGGACTTGTAAGCCAAAACTAATCAATAATACCTGCTTATTCTTCGATATGGCAGACGATAACGGTATTAAACTCACGAGACGCCAATCGTTCGCATGAATCGGCTGTTCGGCATAGACATAACTTTTTCCGTCTACTTCAACCGTCCTCGTATGGGAATCACGCTGCCACCATGTCATCTTGCTGCCGATTTTCATCGGATTGGAATGCGATATCACATATCCATCTTTATCTATTAACATCATTTCTTGGTTCGAATTCGAATTGCTCTTGAGTACATTGCGAATTTTACGCTCATTGACACTAATGACGACATAGCCGATAGCGCTATTCGATGATGTCCGAATCGGGCGTCCGATCGTAACCAAAAAGGATCCGTTCTTGTCGAGGGAATTTAAATAATTGACTTGCAACCCCACCCAATACGTGGAGAATGTCGGTGTATGGCTTAACGCTTCGAACCACGGTTGCTCATAGAGCCGCTTGGGGTTAAAATCGCTATAGGAATAATTCGTATATGTAAAATCGTTCTTGCCTAAAATCGTAACATAGTAATCATCATGCTGCCCGAACAATTCATCTAATAATCGAACGAGCCTGCTATAATTCACGAGATATTCCTCTTTTTTCTCCTTCGTTCCCATCATTTTCTGACTGAATACGATTTGTTGTCGAATCTCTGAATTCGTCAACACCACATTCGACAGCTCCAAGGTCTGATCCAGCACCCCATTGACATCGGATTGCACGGCTTTTAACGCTTCTTCCGAGCTGGTTACAGCTCGATCCAAGATTAAGTCTTTGGTGAAATAATTCGTCACCAGATAAATGCCTACGAGAGGAAGAAGAAAACATAATAACGCCGACCAGATCAATTTTTTACGCAACGAGAATCGTCTCATCATCACAGATGCAGGCCTCGAATCTGAATTGGAATTGGAATTGCAATAGGGAAAACCAAGGTTTTCCCTATTGCCCTTATTGTAAATCCGCATTGCCTGATGCATCAACTATTATTTGAGAGGTTCGTTAGGATCGTTACTGGTTGTTCTTCACGACTTCGGAAATCTTCTGGTCGATGCTATCAATGGTCTTGTCAATGTCTTGCTTGTTCAAAATGTACAATTCAGCTTCTGGAATAACGACATTTTTCGCTTCATCTGCATATTTGGCAGGTACAGGAGCCGTACCAGGCGTCGTGTTCTTAATCGTATATTTCAAGGATTCAAGATCGATTTTCGATGGATCTTTGGATGAATTTACGATTGTATCGACAAGTTTATCGGTATCTGATTTCGCCCAGCCAGAGAATACTCTGCCGCCGATTTCCAAGCCTTCGGACGTATACCATCTCACGAATTGATAAGCTGCTTCTTTATTCTTCGATTTTGCGGCTACAGCCATATATGTCGGTTGAACCGGTGAGTAATGTTTGCTCTCGCCCTCTATTTTTGGAAGCGGTGCGAATGCGGTAAGGAATGTAGCAGGGATGGCATCCGTTCCGCCGGATTCTGCAACCATCCAGTCTCCCATCGGAAGCATCGCTGCAAGTCTGTTGAAATACTGGTTACGATAAGCCAGCTTCTGCGAAATAATATCCTCGTACGCGTTGACGCTCTTGTCTTCATACATCATTTTCTTCATCATTTCCAAGTTCGCTTTTAGCAATGGATCTTTGGCATTTGACGTTCCGTCGCTCTTCAAGAATGTATTGTCTGACGGCTTGCTCATCAATTGCAATTGGAAGTAATCCGGCCAGTTATGAAGGTATGCGCCATAACGTTTCTCTGCGCCATCGCCCTTCGTCAATTTCTTCGCGTAGTCCTCGAAATCTTTCCAAGTCCAATCTGTAGGTACAGGCAATCCCGCTTCATCCAGCATCGCTTTGTTCATGATGACGAACCAACGCTGCATTGAGGATGGAAGTGCATAAATTTTGCCGTTCACATGTGTATCGACTAAATATTCGTCTTCGTATTTATAACCGTCTTTCTCGATGAAACTATCTAGCGGTTCCAACAAGCCGATATCCGCACGCTGCGAATAGTTCGTATACGGGAGTTCAACAATATCAAGCTGATCGTTCGATGCTGCCATGAGGTCTAACTTCTGCATGGATGCCACCGAATCCCCCTTTTCGTTCAGAAGATCCAATTCGACTTTAATATTCGGATATTTCTTCTCGAATTCTGGAATGATCTTGCTCCATTGCGCTTTGGCATCCGTCTGCCATGTACTTAGTTTTAACACGACTTGCTCTGCCGCTGGCTCTTTCCCAGTATCGGTTGCACCTTCTGCCGCAGGATCAGAAGCTTTGCTTCCTCCATTGCCACAAGCGGCAACGAATAAAGCAAGAGATAGACACAACAACATCGCAGATAACTTTTTAATCTTCATGTTGACCCCTCCTCTAGAATATCTAATTGGCGAAACTTGTAAGTAAGTGCTTACAAGAACATCCTAACATGATCATTCTTTTTGCGTAGTTCCCATTTTTTACGGAAGCCAAACTATTTTGACTTTTATTATCCCTTCACACCGCCAAGGGAAATGCCCTCGATCACTTGCTTTTGACCAATCGCAAAGATAATCAGCAATGGCAGAATCGCAGATACCGCACCGGCCATCATTAACGAATAGACATCGCCGTATTGATCTCCGAACAACCGAATCCCGAGCTGAATAGTGAACAAGTCTTTCGATTTCAAGAAGATTAACGGGTACTGATAGTCATTCCATGTCCAGATAAACCGAAGTATGGCATAGGTTGCAACACCAGGACGAATTAATGGGAGCGCAATTTGCCAGAAGGTACGGAAGTAACCTGCGCCATCCATTTTGCCAGATTCAATATACTCATTGCTGACCCCCATGAAGAACTGTTTCAGCATGAATGCCCCGATAATACTGAAGCTGTTCAAGAGAATCAACCCGATATGGGTATCAATGAGATGCAGCCAGTTGAACAATAAGAATTGCGGCACCAAGGATGCTTGAGGTGGTACCATATATAACGCGAGAACGAGTACGAACATCGTATCTCTGCCACGGAAGCGCAATTTAGAGAAGCCGTAAGCCGCTAACGAACAGACGAACACATTGATGATCGTGGTAGCAATGGTGATATAGATCGAATTCCAGTAGTACCGTACGAATTGTCCGCTCCATACCGTTTTGTAGTTCTCGATGACATTCCAATGCGTCGGAATCCATTCGATCGGAAATTTGAACACATCGGTCTCGGGCTTAAAGGAAGCCGATAACATCCATAGAAACGGAAGGATGAAGAGAACGCCGATCAGTGCCATCACGATCGTCCAGATGATTTTGGATATATTTAGTTTCATATGTTTTGTACCTCCTCTCGAAGTTCAATCAATAGTTAACCCATTTTTTCTGAGCCAGCATTTGTGCCCCGGTAATGATCAGACAAATCAAGAATAGAATGAGCGCCATGCTGGAAGCATACCCTGTCTTCAGTTGGTTGAAGGCCGTATCGTACAATTCATACACAATCACCGTGGTAGAATTCGCTGGACCGCCTTGCGTCAGCACTTGAATCAAGTCGAATATTTTGAACGTGCCGATAATCCCGGTCACTAATAAGAAGAATGTCGTCGGCGAGATGCAAGGTAACGTGATGTTGCGGAATTTCACCCATGTATTGGCCCCGTCGATATCTGCTGCTTCATAGAGATCTTTCGGAATCGATTGCAGACCCGCAATGTAAATAATGATGTTATAACCAAGCAATATCCAGACTTGAATCATCATCAGCGATGGCAGGGCGAAGTCAATGTCAGCCAACCACTTGGGCGGGTTCGCGATCCCCATCGACATGAGTGTTTTGTTCACGGGACCAAAGGAGGGATGGAACAACACCTGCCACACCATTGCAACGGCTACAATACTTGAAATATACGGTAAGAAGTACACCACTTTAAAGGCATCCTTCATGTACACATGCTTATCAATAAGAATCGAAAGCGCTAGAGCCAGAATTAACGTAATAGGCACCGTGATAATAAAGATCAGATTGTTCACCAAGCTCTGCATAAATGCGCTATCGTGAAATAATCTCGCGAAATTATCCAATCCGGCGAATTTGATCGCCCCAATCCCTGCGACAAAGTTCCAGTTCGTGAAGCTCAGCAAGAGCGAGCCGATGACCGGAATTAATGTAAGAATAATGAGTCCAATCATTAAAGGGGCAACAAATAAATAACCAGCGACCTGCTCCTTCGCACCCATACTCAACGATATGGATTTGTTCGTTCGTTTCATAATTCTCTCCTCCTCAACGTTTTGCTTAGCAAAACTAGCTTCGGAAGCTTATCCGAATCTGCTGCTATGATGGTTGTTACTTCCATTGTAAGAAAATCAGCTTCGGATCATAAGAAATAGAAACGTGCATTTTGGAACGAATTTTACTTTTTGCGCACAAAAAAAAGATCCCCCGCACCGCATAAAGCGAAAGCGAGAGATCTCTGATAAACATGATATGCAATTAGAAAATAAGGTGTGTGCGGATTTCTTCGGTTAGACGAGCAATGATCGCATCGAGCTTATGCATCCCTTGGTCGCCTTCGCCACGTTGACGTACGGATACGCCGCCTTCATTCATCTCATTTTCACCTACAACGAACATGTAAGGCACTTTCTCAAGCTGTGCTTCACGGATTTTGTAGCCCAACTTCTCATTGCGTAAGTCAGCTTCAACCCGTATACCTGCGGCTTGCAGCTTCTCAACTACTTCTTTCGCATAGCCTTCGAATGCGTTAGAGACAGGAATGATTTTCGCTTGTACCGGCGACAACCATAATGGCAATGCGCCTGCAAAGTTTTCGAGCAAGAAAGCTGTCATCCGTTCCATTGTACTGATGATCCCGCGGTGAATCACAACAGGACGGTGTTTCTGTCCATCATCGCCGACATACTCCAGTTCAAAGCGCTCTGGAAGCAAGAAATCAAGCTGTGCTGTCGACAACGTCTCTTCTTTTCCTAACGCTGTCTTAATTTGAACATCTAATTTCGGACCGTAGAACGCAGCTTCCCCTTCGGCTTCGAAGAATGGAAGACCCAATTCTTCTACCACTTCACGAAGCATACGTTGGGACATTTCCCACATTTCATCGTTCTGGAAGTATTTCTCCGTATCTTGCGGATCACGGTAGGATAGACGGAAACGGTATTCCTTGATGCCGAAATCTTCATATACTTGCTGAATCAAGTTCACGACGCGGGCAAACTCTTCTTTAATTTGATCGGGACGACAGAAGATATGCGCATCATTTAATGTCATCGCACGAACACGATGCAAGCCTGTAAGGGCACCCGACATTTCATAACGGTGCATTGTTCCTAGTTCGGCAATACGAACCGGAAGATCACGGTAGCTGCGCATTTCGCTCTTGAACACCATCATATGGTGAGGGCAGTTCATCGGACGAAGGACAAGCTCTTCGTTATCCATGATCATTTTCGGGAACATATCTTCTGAATAGTGTTCCCAGTGACCTGAAGTTTTGTATAACTCTACGTTCGCAAGAACAGGAGTATATACATGGTCATAGCCCAATTTTTCTTCCAAATCCACGATATAACGCTCTAATGTACGGCGTAGTTTTGCGCCATGCGGCAACCAAAGCGGCAGACCTTGTCCAACTTGTTGGGAGAACGTAAAGATCTTCAGCTCTTTACCCAATTTGCGGTGATCGCGTTTTTTCGCTTCTTCCAAGAGACGAAGATGCTCGTCCAGCTCCGCTTTCTTCACGAACGCTGTTCCGTAAATCCGCTGCAGCATTTTGTTCTTGGAATCCCCGCGCCAGTAAGCACCAGCAACGCTCAACAATTTAAATGCTTTGATACGGCCTGTCGACGGTACATGAGGTCCACGGCATAGATCGAAGAACTCGCCTTGATCATAGATCGTTATGACCGAATCTTCCGGAAGATCACGAATTAACTCAAGCTTCAAGTTATCGTCAAGCTCTGTGTAGATCTTCAAAGCTTCATCACGGCTCACTTCACGACGGCGAATCGGCAAGTTTTCATTGACGATGCGTTCCATTTCCTTTTCGATTTTCGCCAAATCTTCAGGATTGAGGGAATGCTCCATATCAATATCATAATAGAAACCATCCTCGATCACCGGACCGATACCTAATTTGACATTACTGTCTTTGTATAGACGTTTGATCGCTTGTGCCATCAAATGCGCTGTACTATGACGCATTAATTCCAGACCGTCTTTGCTGTCCAACGTAATAATTTCAAGCGCTGCATCGGATTCGATCGGCGCATAAATATCAACGATTTTTCCGTCGATTTTCCCTGCTACCGCATTCTTCTTCAAGCCGCTGCTAATGGAAGCTGCGACATCCTCTGTTGTGCTGCCGGCTTCATACTCGCGTACGGCACCATCTGGCAAAGTTACTTTAACTGACATGATAAAGATCCTCCTTTTTCAATGACAAAACAAAAAACACCCATCCCGGAAAGGGACGAGTGTTATACCCGTGGTTCCACCCTAATTCGAATGTCTATAGCCTGATCACGTAGACATTCCTTAGAACATTCAATAACGAGAATGACTCGGCTTCATCTACTGTTCGATGCCTACACAGGACCGCATTCGATGAATCAGCTACAAAGGGGTAAGCCCTTGGTGAACACTGAAGGAAATTGCAGCCCATGTTTCCTCTCTCTGAACAGTTCTATCCAAGACTCATGTCTTTGTCAACGCTATTCGCGTGTTTAGTTACCTGCTATTATAAAACCTATTTGACATCTGGTCAAGGCATTTCCCTTCACCTAGTCAAGCTGCTGGGCACTTTCGCTCAGATAAGGTGTACAAACTGGGCAATAGACGCAGAGCTGAGCACGTGTGTCAAATATTTGCTGAATCGTCTTGATGACCTGCAGATCAGGTTGACGGGTATGAATAAATATTTTTTGCGGAGATACCGTAATGAGGGTACTGACAATCATATCCTCAACTTCAATATCGTGATCCGGCATTTCTACAACCACACTCGTCATTTGTTTGGTCTCAATCGGTCTCATTTGCTCATTCAGCAGCACAAATTGATGATCACCACGGTGCATTACATGCGCAACAGGGATCTTCGTCTCTTGGACGAACACGAAGTATTTCAGTAAGGCGATGAACTCGTGGTACTGCTGATCCAGAATGTACTCATCCACCGAATACTCCACAATCTCATGTAATTCCTTGAGATACGAATCTAATCGGAACCGAATGTAACCATCGATATGTAGATCCGTTTGTTCTTCGAAATATTGTGAGATACTCTGAACCAGAAGCTTTTTCCGTCGTTGCCGATCATCCGGCGTTCGCAGTTCCTCATGGGTTTCTTCCAGTAACTGCACGCAGTATTTTTCAATTTTATCCAAGTCGTCCGTATGTTTGTAGTGAAAATCTTTACGAATGATTCTTCGTAAAATCGCTCTTTCTCGCACTTCCAGAATATAGTCAGCCAACGCATTCGCCGCCTTCATGTAGACGATCGGCGCTTTCTCAGACAGCTTAAATCCCGGCAAATTACCATAACAGGAGATCGAATGCTCCGATTGGATTCTCGACTCCTCAAAATAAATGCCATCCGGCTGCTTATGTAAATCAGCGAATTCCTGCTCCATATGACTGAGAAGTTTAGACAAGGCTTCTTCGGAAGTCGTCGTAATTGTGACTGTAAACAGTTCCATCTGACTCGCTCCTTCCCGAACACTTACAATGTTCTTCTTCAGTATATGGGCTTTAGGAATGAGATATACAACGTGGATTTTGGCAGCTCGTCTGAGGCCTTCTATTTGGCTAAAGTTAAATTTTTCAATTGATCTGAATACGCTTGTGATTCGATAATATGCGAATTCCTAATAAGATTTGTCCGTTTCAAGAAGACGAATTAACGCATATGTTAAAGTGTAGGGCCTTACAAATATAAAAACTAGGGGTGGATTTTACATGGCAATTATCAAACCATTTTTAACGTCTGCGAGGTATACTTCTACAATTGGAGTTGGAACAGGCGTTGGGCCAGCATTTGCCATTGCGGCAACTGCGTTTGACAATGATGCTGGAGTTGCAGCCACTGCATTTCCCAGTACATTTGTTTATTACAATCTCTACATTAATGGGATCCTTCAACAAGGTAATACGTCGACAATCACAACCACAGCAATTACCATTCCGAACGGTGATGCTGAAAATGCTGGTACACCAGTAACTGTGGAATTCGTTATCAACTAACAAATAGATAAATCCCAAGCGGATAAAACCGCCTGGGGTTTATCTATTTGTAGATTGTGGCTTTACAGTTCTGATCAAATCCCAAGTGAGGCTACATATTCGCGATGAAATTAATCACTATAAGTAAGGAGTAGTTAGATGAAGACTTATGAATCGAAAAGTAACATCGTGAGCAAGCCATATGTCAGACGTAGTCAGCACCTAGTTATCACACCATCAGGTTGCCCAGACATTTTTCCTGGCAAACCGAATCCGTGCCCTCCTAATCCGTGTCCTCCAATTATACTGAAGACAGAAATCTTCCAGTATACGACGATTTCTGATGGAACAAATAATCAGTACACAAGTAATGATGCAGTGCTACAATTCAGTACTTCCGGTATACTCGATCCTAACGGTATATCTATTATTAATCTGTTTATTAATGGGATCCTTCAATCCCCCAATTTATATGTTGTACATCAGGATATTTTGATTTTAAGTGAAGCTCCTACGCAAGGTGTTCCCATCATCCTTCAGTTTATTAAAATCACTACATCTTAAAAGGAACTCCAACGATTTTATCTCCAATGTATCCCAGACGACAAAAAACGCTTGTCATTTAATCCCTCCATTTGGATGAATAATTGACAAGCGTTGTAGTTATTATCGATTAGTTCTGCATAATAAAATCGCGATCTACATGCGATTCTTCTTCAAACGTACGGATAATGTTGTACTTCGTATCGCGCTGTGCTGGGATTTTACCCTCTTCACGAATAAGTCTTAAGATCGATTCAATATTTACTTTATGGGTCGTACCTGCTGCAGATACAACATTCTCCTCGATCATCGTGCTTCCGAAGTCATTACAGCCATAGCTTAACGTCTGCTTGCCGACTTCAGGTCCCATCGTTACCCAAGAGGATTGGAAATTCGGAATGTTATCCAAGTAAATCCGGCTGATCGCTAAGGTCTTCAAGTACTCTTCAGGCGTTACTTTATCGGCTTTCATATTTGTATTGTCCGGTTGGAAAGTCCAAGGGATAAAGGCCAAGAAGCCTTTCGACGGGTATTGATTCGTCAAGCATTCATCTTGTGCAATACGGACACGGTCCAAATGCAATGCTCGCTCATCCATGCCTTCACCGAAACCGACGACCATTGTAGCCGTCGTATTCATGCCGATTTTATGCGCTGTCTGCATGACATCCATCCAATCGCGCCAAGAACCTTTTAACCGGCTAATTTTGCGCCGTGTACGATCATCTAGAATCTCGGCGCCGCCGCCTGGCAAGGAATCCAGACCTGCTTCATGAATTTCGCGAACAACTTGCTCGAGCGACAAGCCATTGGAAACTTCCTTCATCTTCATAATTTCTGCGGGCGAGAAAGAGTGCATCGTAATCTCCGGGAACCGCTTCTTAATCTCGCGCAACAAATTTGTATAGTAGCTGAACGGCAGATTCGGGTTCGTACCGCCTTGCATGAGAATTTCAGTACCGCCAACATCAATTGTTTCTTGAATTTTTTGGAATATCACTTCATCTGGCAGCACGTATCCTCCATCTTTTCCTGGGGCACGATAAAATGCACAGAACCGGCAATATACGTCGCAAATATTGGTATAGTTAATATTCCGTCCAATGACGAATGTGGTAACAGGATCGGGATGCCATTTCTTCATAATCTGATTTGCGACATGCCCCATTTTCTCCACTTGATCGGACTCGAACAACGTGATGCATTCATCCACCTGGATGCGTTCGCCTGCCAAAGCCTTATCTAATATACGGTCTACCGTCATGACTTCGTCATCTCCCAACTTCATTAATTACGTTTCTATTTTTGGTTTTCCTTAAGTATGTCCATGCCTAGCATAAAGCCCGTTCTTCTCATCGTAACACAATTCACAAAGAAAAACAGCATCCTAGGATGCTGTGATGGAACGTAAGCGATGGATCTTTTGTTTGAGTTCCTCCAGCCCGAATTGCTGAAGATTTGCAATGAATTGTTCGGGTCTTGCAAAATAATATCCTTGTCCCATTTCGACCTTATGTTTCAAGAGCACGCCCGCTTCCTCTTCCCGTTCAACACCCTCAGCTACAACTTGGCAATGGATATCTTGGGCAAAAGCCATAATGGCCTTCAGCAGCGATTCCTTCGCTGCCACACGATCGATCTGCTGAATCAGCGACTTATCAATTTTGATAATGTCCGGGATAATCTCGAGGATGGACTGCAGACTCGAATACCCAGTTCCCGCGTCGTCAATAGCTAGACGGAACCCATGCCCACGCAGCTTATGTATCACTTTGGAGATGATCTCAAAATTACGAATCAAGTGCTGCTCAGTAATCTCGAAAATAATCTGGCATGATTCGATGCCATACGCTGAAGTCCATCGTCTTACATTGCGCTCGAAGTAAGGGTGGCTGAGGGTTACGGCCGTGATATTAATGAACACCTGATTCTGTATTTGCTTCAAACGGACCTCTTCGAAAGCTTTCTGGATCACGACAAATTCCAATTCAGACAGCAATTGCACCCGGTCTGCATATTCGAATAGATTCTCCGGACCATGGAACACGGTATTCTCAGGTCCGCGCGTTAAAATTTCATAACCGAATACATCCCCTGTCTCCAGATTCATGACCGGCTGGGCTAACACGGAAATATCTTTATGCAGAATAATATCGTTCAACTGTTGCTTTAACGTATTGTACGGTGTTGACATGGCGCCGACAGCAGCCGACCATGCTTCTTGCAAAGCTTGGTGAATCGCTAACTGCTCATCTGCAATGGCGTTAGACAATTGTGTCGCAGCGCTAATAACCTGAACCGAGATGTCCTGCTTCTGAAGTTCAAAATTCAAATCCGTCTGAATGGATTTGCCGATGAGAATGGCTAGGGTATCCGTCTCTTGTGCCGAAAAAATGCTCGGCTCTTGAATAAAAATACCATACACATTCGTCTGTAGCTGTTTCACACCGATTAATCGGGATTCATCTACATACTCCATCATGGTCTCACGCATAACCTGCTCTAGCGTCGTGGTAATGAAGCGAACGGTCTCCGCAGGATAGTGTCGAATGAGTTCATCAAATTGTTGGATACTTATCAAAACGAGAGAGCACACATGCCCGTTTTTGCGGGCTTTTCGAACCAATCCAACAACCGGATCGCGAACGATAAAATGAGGCGGCAATACCTTCATCGAACGATTGGTTCGTGTTAGCATACTATAGGTTTTCAAGCGTTGTAACCAATGCTGAAATACGGTATTCATACGTTACGCATGCCCCCTTGTATCCAAGTTGTTCGTGACTAACTTGATTGTCTCAATTTTATCACAGCAGGACATGAAGTAAAATTAGAATTTTAGTCTTCTTGCAGCGCATTCGCCAGATCTGCAATGAGGTCTTCAATATGTTCAAGCCCTACAGAATAACGCAGTAAGCCGTCCGTAATTCCCTTCTCCAACCGTACTTCACGCGGCATGGATGCATGGGACATCATCGCAGGGTAGGATAGGATACTTTCCACCGCTCCAAGACTTACAGCCACAAGTGGATACTTCACTTTATTCAGCACTTTTTTGGCACGCTCGCCTGAACCTACATCAAAAGATACCACCGCTCCGTATCCTGCGGATTGCTTCTCATGGATTTCACGGCCCGGGTGATTCTCTAGACCTGGGTAATATACTTTTGAAATCGACGGTTCTTGCTCAAGCCACTTTGCTAGCTGGATCGCACTCTTCTCGGAGTGTGCCATACGCGCTTCTAGCGTCTTCATACCGCGCATTAATAACCAGCTCTCTTGCGTACTCAGAACAGATCCCATACCATTCTGCAAATATTTGACTTGGCGTCCCAATTCTTCGGTAGCGGTAACCGCCAGTCCGGCAAGAACGTCGCTATGTCCCCCTAAGAATTTCGTTGCGCTGTGCAGAACCAAGTCGACACCCAGCTCGATTGGACGTTGATGATAAGGTGTCATAAAGGTATTATCCAGCATCGTTAAGAGTCCATGCTCCTTCGCCCAAGAGGCAACCGCTGCGATATCCGTTATTTTCAAAGTCGGATTGGACGGGGTCTCCATAAAGATCCCCTTCGTATTCGCTTGCAGAGCTGACTTCACTTGGTCCAGATCAGTCATGTCGACGAACGTTGTCTCGATATTCATGCGGCTTAGAATCGTAGTCAGGAAACGATAGGTTCCCCCGTATACGTCTTCGGTCACGATCACATGATCCCCCGCGGAGAATAACAAAAATGCCGTTGAAATCGCTGACATACCGGAAGGGAAGGCATAGCCTTTCGCCCCTCCCTCAAGCAATGCAATATAATCTTCTAACGCCTGACGCGTAGGATTTCCTGAACGGGAGTAATCATGTGTCGGCGGATTAAAAATGTCATGATGATGAAACGTAGAGGCTTGATAAATAGGCACGCTGGATGCCCCGGTGGTCTCATCAATCTCACTGCCGAAATGAATCAATTTGGTTGCAAATTTACGATTTTGCGGATCCAATGGTTGTGTCATCGTCTATGCCCCCTCAATTTCTTGTCTTGCCATTTCAATCGCAAGCGAAAGGTCTGCAATAATGTCATCGACATGTTCAATCCCAACGGAGAAGCGTAATAGACGGTCATCGACCCCGACTTGCTCACGAATCTCAATCGGAATATCCGCATGGGTCTGAACGGCTGGATACGTCATCAAGGACTCAACCCCGCCTAAACTTTCCGCAAAAGCAATGAGTTGGATATGACGCAGGATCGGTTCAATGTATCTTGCATCCTTCATTTTGAAAGAGAAAATCCCCGTGTTCCCTGACGATTGTTTCTTCTGAATATCGTATCCCGGGTGATCTGGCAGTCCCGGATAATAGACTTGATCCACGGAGGGATGCTCTTGTAGATAAGTTGCCACGCGTGTTGCGTTATATTCATGACGTTCCATGCGAAGTGCTAACGTCTTCATGCCGCGCATTAATTGATAGCTGTCACTTGGAGCAAGAACCGCACCAATCGAATTATGTAAGAATCCGATTTCTTCCGACAATTCTTTTCCCTTTGTAATAATTAACCCGGCTAAGACATCATTATGCCCGCCCAAATATTTCGTTGCGCTATGAACGACAATATCTGCACCGAGTTCAATCGGACGTTGGAGGAAAGGAGTCAACAAGGTGTTATCGACAATCGTCAGCATATTTTTGTGCTTCGCCCAAGACGCCACGGCTTCTATATCTGTCACCATCATTAACGGATTGGTCGGCGTCTCAATAACGACTGCTTTTGTATTCGATTGATATACTTTTTCCAAGGCGTCAAAATCATTCGTATCCACGTATGAAGCTGTTACGCCAAAACGCGACATGATTTTTTCAAGCAAACGGAATGTTCCTCCATATAAATCAACCGAGACAATCAGGTGATCCCCCTGGCTAAACTTCGCGAACACCGTCTGCAAGGCAGCCATGCCTGAACTACAGGCGAATGCTGCATCGCCGCTCTCCAGCTTCGCAACCGCTTCTTCCAAGACGCAACGCGTTGGATTTTTCGTACGAATGTAATCAAATCCGGTACTCTGTCCTAGCTTGGGATGTCGAAAGGCAGTGGCTTGATAAATCGGATAGGTAATCGCACCGGTTACCGGTTCTTCAATCGAACCGATTTGCGCGAGGCGGCTTTCAATTTTGTATTCAGACATGTTGATGACTCCTCCTCTTATTTAAATCCCTGATCCTAGATCATAAGGTGTTTCTTGATATACATAGTAATTCAACCAATTAGAGAATAATAAGTTGGCATGGGCGCGCCATAACGATTTCGGAATCCGTGTAGGATCATCATTAGGATAATAATTTCTTGGGATTGCCACATCGAGCCCCTTCGCCACATCACGATCATACTCCCATTTTAATGTAAGCGGATCGTACTCGGAATGGCCTGTCACGAAAATTTGACGACCGTCCTTGGTCGCGACCAAGTAGACGCCTGCCTCTTCGGACTCGGACAAGATATCAAGCTGAGGAATATTCGCAATATCTTCACGTCGAACTTCCGTATGGCGTGATTGCGGTACGAAAAATTGCTCGTCGAATCCGCGCAGAAGACCCACATTAGGTTTGCTGATCTCATGAGGGAATACGCCAAAGCACTTCTCTTCCAACGCGTATTTCGGAACACCGAAATGATAATATAAGCCTGCTTGGGAGGCCCAACAAATATGCATCGTCGAAGTGACATGCGTCTTGCTCCATTCAAAGATCTGCTGAAGTTCTTCCCAATAGTTTACTTCTTCGAAATCCATTTGCTCGACCGGCGCACCTGTAACGATCATACCGTCGAACCGGCGATGACGAATATCTTCGAAGGTATGATAGAACGTTTCTAAATGCTCGGCTGATGTATTTTTGGACGTATGCGATTTCGGGTGCAGCAATACCACATCCACTTGAAGCGGTGTGTTCCCGATTAGTCGCAGAAGCTGCGTTTCCGTCGTTTCCTTCGTAGGCATTAAGTTTAAAATAACAATTTGCAGCGGACGAATATCTTGTTTATAGGCTGTGCTGTCATCCATCACAAAAATGTTCTCATTGTTCAATATTTCTTTTGCTGGCAATGAATCTGGAACTTTAATCGGCATTATTCATCTCTCCTTGTTGGCACCTAAATGTAATTGTTTTGTTGTAAGGAGGCATTAAAAAAAAGGCCTCCCTACATGAGAAGGCCTTCATTCACAATTTCAGGCGCCTCTCTCATCTCTCAGAATTGATTACGAATAATCGCTTCCGCAAGAATTAGCACCGTGCTTTTCAGTCGGTTGCCGGGTATCATCGGGCTGGTCCCTCCACCTACTCTTGATAAGAAGATAGCAAAAAAATATTCAGTTATACTATTTCCTACTTTAATCCAAATTTTAAGGAACGTCAATACACTTCCCTGCAGCCAATTAAGTTTTTCGTTACCGCACATTTCGCCGTTTTAACCCATATTGTATTTTATCTTCAGCACATGTTTTTTTATTGCTTGTATAGTACTTGCGAGTTATACTAAAACGAGTGTTCAGCAGATTACAGTGAGGTGAGAATGGATGGACGGCGACCCGATACCAACGAGGTGTAAGTGTATTGGACAATTGAATAAGAATGAAATCTGTCGGTCGCGCCAGAAGTCTGTCTATTAAGACCTCTCCCTTGCGCCCCGACCTGATTCATTCGGGATGAGGGGTGAAATCAGATGAAAATCCGTTTGGTACAAGATGGTGTTTTTAGTACCGTCGAAGATATTAACGAGGCCATTAATCCTCCAACGAATGGCTTTTACTGGATTGATGCCGATGTAGATGATCTCATCGTACTTCAACCGTTATTTACGCTGCATGACTTGGCCGTGGAGGACTGTTTAAGTGAAGAAGAGCAGCGCCCGAAGATTGAAATCTATGAAGGGCATTATTTTATCGTTATTAACAGCATTCGGTTCGATGATGAGGAAATCTTCCTCCGTGCATTGAACATGTTCTTAGGCAAACATTATATTATTACGGTAACCAAACAAAAAATTAATGAACTTCGTACGGTGAAGCCGATTCTGTGGGAACAAGAGGTCAATCGACCCGATCGGTTCTTATATCACCTGGTCGACCTTGTTGTCGACAGCTACTTCTCTGTCGGTGATCGAATTGAAGATAAGATCGAACATCTGGAAGAAGATATCGTGCTCCATACGAAGAAAACCCACCTCAATGAAATTATCGGATTGCGTTCCGAAATTCTGTGGTTAAAGAAAGTTCTTGGGCCGCAGAAAGACGTGATCGCAACGTTAAATAAAAAAGATCTGCGTCTGATCGACGATCAGCTCCAGAAGTACTTCAGTGATATCTATGAGAATGCCGTCAAAATATCAGAGACCTTCGATACGTTCCGCGATCTCATGGGCAACTTACGAGAAGCTTACCAGTCCAGCGTAGCGAACCGAGCGAATGATATTATGAGGGTGTTCACAGCCTTAACTACGATATTCATGCCGCTGACGATCATTACAGGGATTTACGGCATGAACTTTACGAATATGCCTGAGTTAGATTGGTCCTACGGATACTATATCGTATTAGGCGCCATGCTCTGCTTAGGGGTTGGCATGTTCTTCCTTTTCAAGAAGAAAGATTGGTTATGAACAGAGAGGACGTGATTGCTGGGAGGTTCCCACGATCACGTCCTTTCTCATTTATCCCGCTTGCTGCACCACATCACGTTGACGACGATAGCGGATTCGAACAAGGCGAATTCGCTCGTATAGTATGGAGCTCTGATCTCCCTGCAACCCGATCTCGCCGTATACATCGAGCAGGATCGGCTTCAAATACCGCTCGCCGCCACGCTCCATGCTGGACCAAATGGCAGCTTGTTCGTCAGCCGGCACCTGTCTTAACTCAGCTTCGATTAAAGCGTCTGTCTCATACCCTTCGCGTTCTAATGCCTCGACGGCGATGATGATATTTCGGCGAGACATCTGACAGTGATGCTCTAGATCTGCAATGGAGTAACCTTGTTGAACCCCTTCAAGAATCTGACGATGGGTTGCTAAACGTTCCATATCCTGCTTATACTTGATTTCTTTTTGTTTGAAAAGCCACTGCGAGTATTCCTCCTGGGATACATGTTCCTTGACCCAATCTAATGGAAAGTCATGCGTACGCTGTTGTTCCTGCATCAACGTAATAATCTCTTCTCCGTATTGCTTGATTTTGTTCTCCCCGAAACCAGGCAGCTGCAATAATTCTTCCATCGTCTGCGGCATGTACACACTTAATAAACGAAGCATTCGGTTCGTTGCGATAAAGTATGGTGCTTTGCGATCCGCGGATGCACGGGATCTTCGCCATGTGTTCAACATCGCGTACAAATTGTCATTCGGATATAAATCACTATAGCAGGCTAGTAATTGAGAACGATGCTGTCTTCCTTGGCTTTCAGAAACATCCTGTAACATCCCATCAATTATCGGCTTATAGCCTTCACCCAACTTCACGGCTACACCGTGTCGAAAGGTAGTCAGCAATTCTCCCCACGACGTACCGGAGTACCATATCGTCGGTTCCATCTTACCTTCATGCGGTTCACTCCACACCAACTGCCACACGCCATCCGCCTCGCCAATGGATAATTGTGAGGTCACGATACGATCCTCCTCAGTCGCGCGATCAAAGCTATTCAGAAACACAATATTCATCTTGCACCTCCATGATTTGAACGAATGAACGCAAAAAAGCACCACTCTCACCGAAGTAAGAGAGGTGCTACCTATTATTGAGGTATAACAAATCGTAACCAAGCGTAACTAAAGATGCCCGTTGTACCAAGGGTTTTGAAGTTTTAGAGTTCATATGTATAACTAAGCGTAACAAGTGAATAACAAGCGTTAATAACCCCCACCGTGGGCAAAATGTGGGTAGAATTGTGGGTGCCATTATGGGTAGATTTTATTTAATCTTCACTAGCGCCTTTACAACTCTTCCTATTATACTAATATCATTACATTCATCTTGTGTTAGATCGGGATTAGATGCCGTTAATATAAATTTACATCCCTTTCTATCAACTCTCCTTAGTATTATTCCGAAATCATTTACTATTGCAGCTATATCTTGGGGGCCCACTTCTGACTGTCTATTAATCATAACGACATCTCCAACATTAATCAGATCTCCCACCATATCATCATTGTTCACTCTAAGGTAAAAATAATCACATTCCATTAATTATGTCGCCCGCCTTTTGATGTTATACTTTTAATAAATAATATTAATAGGAGAAAACTCTTCATGGAACTTATCTATGAGGGGTGCCATCTTGAACAGGTATTGGAAAGAAGGCGTATGTCTAAATCAATTTTTGCTGACAAAATGGGTGTAAATAGATCAGCGGTAACAAATTGGTGTAATGGTACGAACTTTATGAGTATAGACAACCTATTCTTAGCCTGTCATATCCTAAAGTGTGAACCAAAAGACATATACAAATACGAGCCTGTTAGAAGAGCAAAGCAGTGAAACACTGCGCCCCTCTAGATTATTGTTCAGTATTGCTGAACAAACCCTTTTGACAAAATAACCTTTAATCATCCCTCCTATTAATTACGGTTACACCAATATGTGAAAATTATACCACTCAACACTTTTGGAACATATGATCAAATAATTGAAGAATATTCTCCAACATGGATTAACTGGGTTGATCGAGTTAATTAAACCCTACCATTCGACAAAATCTCTGTTTCTTTGTGCCTAGCCAGAAATTCAACGGAAATCCTGTCATGCGTCTCCAGACTCAAATCTTGCCATATAAATAATTTGATGAGGTTACATACCTGCTATATCCCGATCTTCTCTCATACTCTTCAATAACAACAATCGTGTCAGTGTATCCGCGTATCCACATAATATACTGCAGTTCCTCAAGAGCCAATAACGTCCTGAGTAGCCTCGACTCACCACTACCTGTCATAATGCTTAATTCGCCAAGAGTTGGCATCCGTCTATGAGTATGATTGTAATTGCAAAGGATCCTTAAAACCTTGCGCTGAATATCAGATAGCGGATTATTAAAAAAACTTTTCATGGTAGTCACTCCCAATTATGAACGTTGTTTTCATTATACAGAACGTTTGTTCTTATTTACAAGTAAAAAAACTACCATAACGGTTCTTATGCCATTATGGTAGTTGTTCAATCACAGTATCATTGATCCAGATAACTTAATGAGATCAATTTTATCTGTATGATCTTCATTTGCTGCAGGCTGGTGTACAGCCGATAGTGATGAAGGTGTTGCTTTTACTTCGGTTACATCCTGAGTTAGAAAATACATCCTGAACGCTTCCTTCATATGAAAATTCTGATCTCCGTCAGGTATTGCTTGAATCGCATCCCATATTGCATCATCACGCTTACCGAAGTATATAAGTTTCTGCCGGCGCTTCTCAGCCATGTCATCGTCTCCTTATAACTTCTTTGCTATCTCTTCATATCCGAGAACCTGTGCGTCCTGGGCATTATCCATGATCGAACAATAGTGTTTCTTATGCTCCAGCAAGTTCGCCTCCACCCGCTCCGCCGTACCACCGCCGAACACAACCTCGTCGAGCTCATCCAAAAACGTGCTACTGTACTTGTCTCGTAGATCAGCCCACACACTCTTTGCATATTCATCAAAAGCTTCCTTGACGTATGACTTTTCTTTGATTGGTTCGAAATATTTACCTTTGTCTAAGTCCTGCTGAGAAACACCGTTATCAAGCAGCTCGTCGACATGATAATATTTATAGTCCGTCTTGTATTCCAGGTTAACCGCATCTGCGATCTTTTTGTATGCTGCCTGGATGCCAAGCTCTCGGGCCGTCTTTACAGTCAAAGTATCGATTTCACCGCTAGTAGTCGGTAGATAATTGATCGTTTTAAATCCAAGGTCAACAATTAGGATCCGCTTTGTGAGGATGTCGCTGCCCCGCTGCTTTACAAGTGAATAGTATGTACCCAGACCTTGAGAAACGACGAAGGTTTGATCGATTTTAATGATCAATGCCTGGCCATTGAATAGGATAGAATGATCACCATTGAATAATTCTTTAATTTGACCAGCTTCATCTAAATTTTGAAACGGCAACCCCGTGATAACGCTGACGCCTTCATTGTCCTCCGTGTGGCGTTTCGCAAATGAATACATAGCTAGTACCTTATAGGCTTCCGAATGAGCTCTATCAACAGTCTCATTAGCGACGATCGGCTTGCGACCAAGCTTGTACACGTCATCGCCTACGACATATGATACTCCATCAATCGTAATAACATCGGCTGCCAACGTGTCCCCTGGATTCAATGAATCACCAAGGCGACCAACTACTGCCCGAGTCTTGCACACATTCCCCTTTGCATCGATGTCTTTCAGTAGTCCATATCCGATATCAGTCGCTCTTACATTTTTCATCCGAAACACTCTCCCTATCATTTTTTATATAAGTAGTTATATAACTTTTTATAGAAAACCAACGTTATAGCGGTGTGAATCATACATTTTATAGAAGTTTTTATATAACTTCTTCTATAAATATCTATTGTGAGCCAACCAAGTCCGTTCAAAATATGATGAAGCTCTATCTCTTTCATCTGACCCATTTGAATGGGTACAGGTTAGATCGGCGATGTAGTTTGAAAGAATATCATCTACAGAGACATTACAATCCTTAGCTCGCTCCTGAAGCATGCTCAGTTGCTTGTCAGTCATTGTTACCGTTATACGTCTCTTCTTTTTTGTACCAAGATCGAGACGGTCTTCTTCGCGTTCTAACTCGTGAATCTTTCTTAAATATTCCTGCCATTCTTCCTGCCACTCTGGTGAATTCACATCGTATTTCCACATCACAATACACCCCTTTTAATAGCAAAATTGATTGCTTCAATTGCATGTTGGATATATACAAACTCTTTATCTTCATACATCTTATGATTAATGATATAACCGAACTGTCCTGGCTTAGCTGGAGACATCGTGCAAATCTCATACCCTAGATATGTAAACACTGTTACGTATCCTACTTCCATTCCAAAACACCCTCTCTATGCTATTTTGTTCCTTCTTGCCTTAAACTGCTTGATTGCATCCTTATAGCACCACTGGAAGTATCCGACCGGATTATCCAGCTGCAGTTTCATCACCACCCCATTTACGGTTATTGCTGAAGCTCGCTCAAAATATAGCTCTGTTGCTAATTGCACCACTTGCGGATCAAGCTGGTTGGAGAACTGGTTTATAAGCATGGTGTACATCTCGTCTATGTACCAGGTACCGATCGGCGTGTTATCGAGCACATAGCAGTTCTTTTTCGCATGTTTTTGTAAGGCTTGATAAATTTCTGAGTGTTCCGCCGATGCGTCAGCATCGCCCATACAATCATTCAAGTTATTTGAGTTATTAAGAGATTTAGATATATTATTGGGTTCAATTTTTGAACTGGTTTTTGGTTCTATTTTTGAACCGTTAATAACAGATGGTTCATTTTCTGAACCGATGGAGCCTGTAGATTGCCCAGGCTTTCTGCCGCCGGACTTTGCCCGCTCCCGATTCTCTGTCTCCCATTCCGTTGCATAATCGCGTATCTTATTAAGTGGCTTAGACGCCAACTCAATCTTGTTCTGCGGATACGAATAGACGATGATCGTCAGGAACCCGTCGCACTCCTTGAAATCGATGAAACCATAATCCCAAAGCTGCGGAACGACTTTAGAGTAGAAAGTTCCCTTAGAGACGTCCAGACGTGTACAAAGCTTCGTCAATGAAGCATTGAATCGTTGTTCCTCTGTACGATCTGCGTATGTATATAATTTGAGCCAAGCAATGTACGCCTGTTTCCCGAGTTTATCGATCCAATCATCCATGGCAATAAAGTGCTGGATCGGTAAAGTCAATTCGTTTCGACTTCGTTTTTCGGCTAGCTGTATGACAACCTTGGGAGTAGACATTGATTGATGTCTCCTTTCTTGGAAAGTTATTTTATAAAACAGCTACCCTCGAAGGCTGCTGAGTGAATTCCGGTTAGTTTCGTGAATGTGTCTGGAAGCATGCAATAGCATTTGCCGTTACTTAGCGTAATTATGAATGTTCCAGACAAGAAGTGTCGTGCATATCTTAGTGTCACTTAAAACCACCCCAATATGTAATTTTAACACCGCAGTGTTATTCGATGTCTTCATAATACACACTACAATGTGCATTGTCAACATTTCAATTGATATTCTTAATATTGCGTTGTATAATTTGTTTATCGGAGGTGTCTATATTGATCAAAGTCCATCTTTCAAGAATAATGGGAGAAAAGAAGCTCAAAATCTCTGACCTAGCAAATATAACTGGATTACATAGAAACGGGATTACTAAGCTGTACAACGATAAAACTGACGGAATAAAATTCGATACTTTGGATAAGATTTGCGTTGCATTAGATTGCTCAGTAAACGACCTGATCGAACATATTCCAGACAAGCCCAACGACAAATAAAGCCCCGGCGATATGCCAGGGCTTTATTTCTGTCAATGTATTACTTGCTTCTATTCACCACCTAATGCCGAATATATCCTCCTCACTTCGTCAGTCTCTCGGCCACCTTCTATGTATTCCACAAGCTTTTGGTAATTTTCCATATTTGAATCATTTATATTGTTGGAATTCAATTCATTTATTTTCCTCTTAATAACCGTCAATAAATTATCTCTAAGTGAATCATTTATGATATTCGAATCTATATACTCTAAGTACATTTCAACTGACTTTACAATGTTGTACCGTGAGCTCTCTCGAATCTTTTCCTCCGGATCTCCACAGCCCGACAAGATAAGAACATTTATTACGACTAAGAATAGTATTAGCAGTGACTTCAATCTCATTTCCTCATCCCTTCATTCTATGTAATCCCTAAATTTTAACACAGAAAGAAATAATGGGAATATAACTAGTGAACAAGTAAGGAGAATCTTAATCTATCTAGATTCTTCTTTTTATTTTTACACGCATATTTTATACGCATATTTTTGTTGACATGCATTATTTATGCGTGTTATAATAAGATTAAGAAAGGAGGGAAACACTTGAAGAGTTATTCTTCTAGGGAATTGATCCAGATGGCACTGCAAAAGGGTTGGTACTTCATAAGTCAAGAAGGCAGCCATCATCATTACAAACATCCAACCCACAAGCACAAACTTACGATAACGCACCCTAGAAAAGACTTGAAACCAAAAACATTAAGAAACATTCTAAAGGACATGGGGGATTAACCCCCATCGTCCGAAAGGAGTTAAATAGATGGATAAATACGTATTCCCCGCATTATTTGAGTCAGAGGAAGGCGTCCCAGGTTTTACAGTTTCGTTCCCTGATTTACCCGGTTGTCATACCGAAGGTGATGCCTTAGAGGAAGCTTTAGCGATGGCACGAGAAGCATTGTCCTTACATCTATACGGTATGGAGGAAGACAACGACGAAATCCCTGCAGCTTCCGATCTCTCACAGCTTGAAAAGGTTGAAGATGGGTTTTATACACTCATCGAAGGGCGAACTGGTTTTATTCGCGACAAACATCTGAACAAATCTGTCACAAAAAATGTGACTCTGCCGAAATGGTTAGAAGTTGAAGCCACTAAAGCAGACCTAAACTTCTCTCAAGTCCTTCAGTATGCTTTAAAGCAGGAATTGGGTATTTTGAACAAGAAGTAATAAATAGAACGTATAGACGTAGTTTGTCGTTCGTGCATTCTAATAATCATTCAACAAGGAGATGTATTGGATGTTGAAATTCGAAGATTTGAACGCAAGAAACAGCACGATTCTTACAATTGAAGGTGAAGAATATCGGACGACGCAAGATCCACACATAAGTGACGATGGCGAAACGTACCAAGCTCACGCGCTAAATACTGATAACGAAGAGTTTTTGATTACTTGGGATATTACAAATAATGAAACCACTGACGAATCAGAGGCCTGCGACTGGGACAGCCCAATTGGAATTATGGCAATCTAACTGAAAATCAAAAATAACCCCACTAACCTAAGCCAGTGGGGTTATTTGTTATAGAAATGGAGAAAAGCCTCGGAAGCTAGTAAATATTAACCAATTCACTCGGTTCTAGTGTCCTTTCATCTGTTGCTTACATATATTAAACAACCTCTTCAAACCCTTTCGAGATGCATGGACTGGCTATTACAGTATCCATGCTTTTTTTCGTGTATAAAGTTCAGAGTGATCCTGTTCTCTTTTTGATGGCGTCAATATCAATATAGTAAAAAGAATAACTAGTAACAATCGTCCAAACAAAGTGAGATCAGCCTTCATAACATAACGTGTACTCAAAAATAGGGAGGTGTTTACATGGGCGAGTTTCGTGGAGGTCTATTTACAAACACAGGTACAATCCTTGTATTGTTCATCTTGTTAGTAATAGTCGCTTGCAGTTGTATGGGTGGTATTGGTGGTTTAGGTGAATGCGGTTGCTAATAATGCCGATACAGTACAGTTAGTGTATCAAGTATATAATATATAAAAAAAAGCCGAAGTGTAAATCAAAGTTAAAGTTATACGTAATTGAAATTCGTAGGCGCTTGGGAATTCAAATAAAATAACCCCACTAGCCTAAGCCGGTGGGGTTATTTTCACTTCAATCTGTTAACTGCATTCTCAAAATGATACGGATCAATCTCAAATCCTGTAAACTCTCGCTTATGTTGTACGGCTGCCTGATATGCCGGTCCTGAACCGACAAAGAAATCCACGACATGCTCCCCTTCCTCGCTGCTATTCAAGATCATCGGTTCTAATAAGCTAGCCGGCTTTTCCGTTGGATGAATTGTCTTGTTCCCGCTAATACGTGGAATACGCCAAACGTCAGTAGCCTTACGCGTACTGATCCGCCGCACCTTTTGCTTTCCCTTAGACGCCAGGATAATAAACTCGTGCCGGTAGCGATACTGCCAGCCCATGCCCATCTGCTCTTTATCCCATACAATGCAGTTCTTAATTGTGAAGCCAACCTTCTTCATCCATAACACCATGAGAGGATACATACGCCAATCAATACATACATAAATGTGCCGCCCTGTTTTAAGAACACGGTAAGCTTCGCGCAACCATGAGAAGGTGAAGCGTTGAAACTCACGGTCAGAGAGCTTATCATTCGCGATAATATTAAATCTTGGCTTCTTGGTCTTGGTCTGAGTCGTACCGCCAAACCCTAAATTATACGGCGGATCCGCGACGATTAAATCTGCAGACTCATCCTCTAAATATTGTTGTGCTCCTTTGATACAGTCCATATTGTAGATCATGCTGTCATCTCCTAATGTAGTTTATTCTAGATGAGAAAAAGCCCCACCAGCCGCAACCGATGGGGAACGTATTACTTATTAATTTTGACCGTCTTACTCTTACCATCCCAATCCACCCGCGCACCAAGCGACTCAGCGATGACACGGACCGGTACATAAGCCAGCCCATTAATCATAATTCCATCGAGCGTCTTCTTACCGTTTACATCCACATTAACTTTATCGCTCACAGACGCTGACGAAGCTTCCTTTTTGTTAAATAACTCTAGTTCCGCTTCACGCCTACGCACTAGACCAGTCAGCACTTTCCCCCCAGCCTTATCATATTTGGTTATGCTATCTGCAATTTGAGCGATCGTCCGGTCTTTGCAAAGCGTCTGCAAGTTACCTGGACCACAGTTATAGCAAAATGATACTAGCGCATCAAATTGATTTTGATTAAGTTGCACTGTCACCGGCACATAGGATGGATTGTTTACATACGCTTCATACTTTTTCAAATCATCAACAAACATAGCGTCAGCTCTAGCTTGTGTGACTGTCATTCCTGCCGTAACGTCTGGGCCGTAATGCCCCCATCCGATGGTCCAGAATGTTTCAGTTGGTACAGGTTTGTACGCCTTTAAGCGGCAACCCTCGAAATTTTTAATAAGCTTGATACCTGCTTCTAATATTTTACGACTCATTATTTACCTTCACCCTTTCTTGAATCAGCCCGTTCTACTTTTTTCTGCAATTCATTTTCTACCCAGTCCGTTATCTTATTAAGCAGCCATTCGGGAAACCAATTCCCCCACCCTGCGCGGATCGCATTCGCCGTCATCGACTGCAAATGATGATAGAGCACGCCGATAACAAGCGCCCCAAATAATACGTCCGGAAGCCCGAATGCTTGATCCAACAAATGGCCGCCCGCGGGAAGAAGCAAGATGAAAAATGTCCTGAACACACCATCTATCCCGTATCTGCTCCCATATGATTTATCTTTCTGTGCGGCACGAATGCCGGTGATCCAATCTAAAATTACAAAGAAAGTTAATGCGATCATTAAGCCGCGTGCGGTACTGCTTATTCCGTAAAAGAAATTAAAGCCAGGCACCAATAGGGCGCCTGCGATATATGACCAGGCTTTTTCCACGTACATATCCCCCTCAAATAAAATAGCCCCCGGACTCCCGAGGGCATAATAATAGCGCCTACCATATCGGCGGCGCTTAAGCTTCTACGACTCCACTCTTAACGATAATATAATCCTCGACCGCTTTGCGATAGTCAGCGTTCGTGACATCGTCTAATTCAAACGGTCGTTGTTTCAACGGGTTTTCACCGCCGCCTAAGATTCTCTCTGCCAAGATACGTACAATAACCTCGTTTACCATTACAAAATCCCTCCCACTTTTTCGTTTTCTTGCATCAACAGCTGGTCCTCTAATTCTTTGATCCGATCGGCTTCCGTCGGCACCTGCGGTACATATCCGTCGATTACGATCCGCTCCACAATCGGCGCGTCTTTTGGTTTTGTGACGTCAATATGGTACGCAGACGCGAGACGGAAATTGTTCTCGGCGTAACCATAAGGTAGGTCAATAAAATCAATTTCTAGCGGACGCAACCCTTCTTGAAGGCTACCTGCCATTTCCTCAAATGTCCCGTTTAGTATCTTTCCAGTTTGACTATCGTATATAAGCCTTTTACCAAGTTCCATCCTAGATCACCTCGTAATTTTGATTACTATTCATATGCATACCATGTGTAAGTAGCTGCTGCAAGATCAGTCGGCACTCTAAACCCACCTTGTGTAACATAGGCTTGTGTACCGTCTAACCGCCAAAATACCTTATAACCATTTTCGACATATCTATACCCATCACGCATTTGATTTTCGTTATACATTACTTGTGCTGCGGAGAAGTACAACAATATTGTCGACGGTTTGAAGGCTAAACCAAGTACCTCAGCTGGATACGCTCTCCCAATTGAACCATCGTTATTAAGTGTGAATTGCCAAAGACTTGAACCACTTGTTACTTGACCTGTTGCATAGCGTTTCGAATTAGTTCCTGTACCCGCTATCCTCTGACCCTGTGAATACGCGACCTTACCTACAGCAAGATCGCCCGCCGTGATGTTTCCGTCACTTGTGTACGTACCTGTCTTAAACAGCCCCGTGCCACTCACTCCGTACTTTTGACCGAACTGCACGCTATTTGGAGTGATTCCGAACACACCCATTTTGAACTTTGTAGTATCAGTTATGCGACCGTATATATTAGGCTTGTATGTGAAGTATGACCCGATATAGCCGCCTGTCATCTCCTCGATGGATTCCATCTTATCTGACCCAACAGTCATCGTAGAGTACGCCAAATCTTGCATAGTACCTGTATACTTCATGCCCCGCGAGTACGCGATGAGCCCAGCGAGCAGGCTGGACGAGTCAAGCAGCGTGCCGTCAGATGTAAACGTACCTGTGACAACTAAGGTCTGGTTGTCTACGTTCCCCATCTCGATACCGTGCTTGATGTTCTCAGGTCTCAAGTTGTCGATCTGGACTTGTAGGGTTGACGTGGAATCAATGTACCCGTTACCGTTCGGCTGGAACGTTACTGTGGTGTATAACGGTGCCACGTCTATGGCTTTGATATAGCCTGAGCTCATCAGCGGGAAAGCCTTGCCGATGTAGTTCGGCATTGTGCCTACATACTTGACGCCTAAAGCATATCCAATGAACCCTGCAAGAATCCTAGAAGCGTTGACCGTTCCATCACTGGTGAACGTACCAGTCATGTACCCGTCTGTCCATCCGGGGTTTCCCACCATCACCCCCGCTTTTATATTCGACGGCAACAGGTTCGAAACGTCCAGCTTGATGTCTGTCGTTGTAGTTACGTACCCCGCTGTGTTGGGCTTAAACTGGATAGAGCCTAATTTCTGAGTATCATCATAGAGAACCTTATTGATGAATGTCAAGGCTACTGTTGGGAAAGTCTTATTATTATAGTTCTTAATCGCCCCAGCGTACCGTACACCCTTTGAGTACATTATTCCACTTTCAAGTACCCATGTTGCATCTCCATTTCCATCTGAGGTGAACGTACCTGTTACTATCGCTTCTCCTCCTATTACTGTGTTGCCTATTACCTGTCCGTGTGCGATTCTGTCGGCGTAAAGCCCTGCTATCCGTTGCTTCCAAACAGTGGTATTCGTGAGGTACCCTCCTGTCGGTGGAGTTACCTCGAACGCAGGCACGTTGTCCGACCCGTCAATATAATACTTCTTTATCGATCCATATCCTACAAGGTAGTCTTTTCCACTCCAGTTCTTCATAGAGCCTGCATACTTGACACCCTTCGAGTACATCACAGCCCCTTCAAGCAGCCAAGTTGCGTCACCAACGCCGTCAGACGTGAATGTGCCTGTGATACTCGATCCTGCTGGCGCTCCATTCTGTAAGTTCCCTACCTTCACCCCGTGCTTAATGTTACTATCTATGAGGTAGTTAACTGTCTGTTGAATAACGGTGTTAGCGTCAACATACATAGCGCCCGTTGGTTTTAAATCTATTATGATGCTGTTAGGGTCTGACCCGTGCGCTCTAACGGCTGATATCATGGTGGCACCACTGACTATTGGTTTACCGCCGTTATTTACCATCGTACCTGTTACTAATCCGGTATCTGTTCCGATCGTCTTAGGATTCAATACGTGCGCTGCGGTAGCGTCTCCGTACTCACCCCCTTCACCCTGTAAGATAAAAGCCGCCGTACCAGCGCTGTATCTTAGTGTGTAAATGCCATCCTTCTTGAGCGTCGCAGGGTTACCGTTCGCTTTTTTAATTGGTGCTGCCGCGAGCGTTCCCCATTTGATAGTAGGATTTGCTCCGCTGTCGACATGCGCCGTGATTACAAGGCAGGTCTTATCGACAAGCGCTGTTGGGTTCGGTGACGATGAACACGTATACGCTGTGCTTGTTCCGGCTGTAGTTCCACCATCTGCCTGGTGTTTGACATAATCTTCTTTGTGATTTACGATATCAAGCTTGTTGTTTTCCGCCAACGCTTGAATATACATTTCAGCGTAGTTCTGAGCGTCATTTTCCGTCGTTAGGCGTGCGATGTTATTAACTGCATCCGATACCGTACCGTTAAGCCCCACCTTATACTGTACGTCCGTCTGAGACACGTTAGCGGAATAAGAGTAATTATCCAACGTTAAATAACTTGCAAAGTACTGCGCATTAGGATTGAACTCTTCCACTTTAATCTTAGGCCTTTCCAAACCGTACATATTAGCTGTAGAAGCAAGGAATGGCACATTTGTTTTAATACCCTCGTCTATTCTAAGAATCTTTTTAACACGCTTTTTAAATACCGTGCTTTCAAAACTTCCCGATGTAGTATTACTGTAATAAAAACCATCATTTCCATTCTTGAATATAATAGGCTCTTTGAAAATAGCCCCTGACTCAACCGTAATCACATTACCGCCTGGATGAAGCGAAATAGATCCATCTGCATCGTTTACTTTGCTTATTACAGGTGTAGCAAGTGCATAATCAAGTGTTGCCCAGCCTGTCCAGCCCGGAGCCTTGTTTGCAGCTACCCATGCCTCTGTGTTAGTCGTCGCTGCCTTGCCATCGAGAATCGACACCCACGATGTATACTTGCTACTATCGTTGGCTGTGGCTTTCCATCCGTTCATCAAAGCTTTGACTGCATTAGCATTAGGATTGAGGGTGTCTGTCCACCCTGTATCAGCGTTATCCACGGTTATATTAAGATTTGTATTAACATTTGATGGGTTGTATAACCCACTAATATCGGCTGCGGGATAGTTCCCTCCGTTATTAACAAGTAGTTTTCCATTGAATTTAGTTACTACTTCCGAGTTTGTTATACCATAATAGACATTGTCTAATCTAATTCTCTTGAAGCCCGTTAAGCCTTGTGCAAGTACCCACGACTGACTACCATCAAGTACATTCATAATACTAACACGCCGATTCAACGTCGCTTCTGTCCCTCTTACGGTTACTTCATCCCGTACCCCATTGACTTCACCTAGTGTTGCAGGTAAAAGAACTCGTTGATCTTCGCGTGGTTCAAATGAGGCCTCCACGGTGCTAATCGTTAGCATTGGATAATAAATAATTGCACTAGTATTAGGAGTGGTGCTTGAAATATAGATTCCAATTTCGTAATCAGTTCCAGTTGTGGAATCAAAGATCAATTGACCTTTACCAGCTAGGAATGGCTTTGTTGCAATTTGAGTCATTTTACTATCGTAAACATAAACACTTATATTGTCATTTGTTTCAAAAGCAAGCGTATGTTTTGAGTTTGGTGCGGTTCTTATTTTGCAAGTCATCATTCCGCTACCTGATGTTCTTGTCATTTTAGCTACGTAATTAGATGTAATCTCAATTTTATCAATTGGAAAATTACCATCACTTCTTTTTGTAATCCATTCAGTAAATGGTGGAATTAGGTTTTTCCCTTGCTTGGTAATCACAATACCCTGTACAGGCTTACGTCCATCGATGTGCGGGATATAGTCTCGGATGTTGCTCTCTGTGATTGTAGTGCCGATTGCATTCCAGAGAGTGTCGTCGGTGACTTCACAAAAATCCACATTTCTAAACTGAACCCATCCAGCCGTTCCTGCAGGATCATAATTTGCTAAAGCTATATATGCATTATTCGAATCCGCAACTGTAACCAATTTTACATATAAAGTTTTATTAACCTTTGTTGTTACACTAACTACAGGATTCCCCTCGTTAGAGCCTAAGTTCAACACTAGTCTAGCAGTCGATACCCCATCTGATTCAGCGTCTACAATCGCAATGTATTTCCTTCCAGCAATAACTTTATTATGAGGTGTTCCAGTAGCGCTGGCGATATACCTTTCATTTTGTAGCGTATCCGATGATAAGGACTCAATTTTTTGATAGTTACCATTAAAAGTATATTTCCCTTGACCGGCAGGAGATCTCCTCCAGGTATCAGCAACTCCATCTGCGTTAGCATCTTTAAGTGTCCCCAAATCCCCTAGCCTGTTAGTTAGCATCACTCCATATACAGTTAAATCCACCGCGCTGGCTTGATCTGCATTGATTAGGTTAGCGCTGGGGCCAAGGGATTGCTTTAGAACGACTTCATTTACTTTTGAGTCGGTATATGCTTTTGCATCAGTTAGTGCTTTGTCTGCCCTTGTCTGAGCCCCCGCTGGCGTCTCTGCACCAATTTGCGTCGTAGTAACCCCATGTGGATTATCCTTGCGATTAGCGTGAGCATCAACCTTCGCTTGAGCACCAGCAGGGGTCTCCCTTGCATTCCATCCTGTTCTTTCGGCGGCTGTTATGTGTTTAACAGTGTCGTTCGCGTGAGCGTCAACTTTTGCTTGAGCTCCTGCAGGAGTTTCCTTCGCATTCCAGGCCGTTCTTTCGGCAGCAGAAATATGGATTGTAGTATCATTCTTATGAGCATCAACCTTGGCTTGCGCCCCCGCCGGGGTTTCCTTGGCATTCCAAGCAGCACGTTCGGCCTGGGTAATATGGATGACCGAATCTGCCTTGTGTGAATCATATGCCGCTTTCAAATCATTGAATTCATTCAGCTTTGCAAACACCAAAGATTGATCAATAACCGCAGTGACATTCGTTGCATTGCTAATAATCACATTCGCATATACATACTTCTCGATGATATCGGACCCGCCACCTGCAGGAATGTATTCCGCATTCGTGCCAGCATTTGCATAGCAGTATAGAATCTCACCTTCATCCGGATCCTGTGCGAAAATACCAATTTCTCTAAAATAAAAGCCTGTCGTGATATCGTGGTTTGTTAGTAGTGCCCCGATTACAGCACGGCCAGCTTCCTGTACGCGAAGTTCCCTGATCTGGAGGGACTTCTTCTCATTAATAAGCTTCTTCAAATCTAAAACAGAAGCGCCCTTAAGCTCGCCGTCACCAAGAGCTATTCTTGTGTATTTCAATTGCACACCTGTTTGCGCCTTGGTCTCAAGATTACGTCCTTTGTTCGTAAACATCATGCCGCCGAAAGCTCCCATACTACCCCTCCTGTCTTACATACATGTATTCGCCCATATGCAGGACCCCTGCAAAAATAGTTGGTAAATCTGTGGTTTGTGTAATAATGACCTTCTCAAGCCGGGACCGTAAGTTCTTGACGGTATCGATCGCACGAATGAACTCCTGGGCTTTCGCTGCAGTCGCTTCCGGATCGTCAGTCAATACACGGAAGTAATACGGCTTGCCTCCATACTCGTACCATTCCTCAACCTTGCCTCCCCCAAAGACGGTCGAAATAAGTTCTTCGACGGCGCTTGGCGTACCTTTGCGTCGATGCCAAGGGATTGCATTCTTAACCAGTTCCCGGCACTGTTGGAGCGGCAACTTTGGATCGTAGAAATCGATATGCAGCTCCCAAGCCATCTCGTCGACTTCCTCCGTTGTAAGTTCGTCCATACGTGAGTATCGAGGAAGCTTATTAATCTCATCCGTGATCTGTTGCATCTCGCTATCGATTGCCTTAGCTGCAGCAACCACTTTAGGATCCTGCAATAAATTTGGCGGGATAAGGTCAAGCAAACTTATTTCGTTGATATTAATCATCGGCCATTCCCCCATAGGTCACATTGGGAGCGGATGCTGTTGCTATCTCCGATGTGTTGACCTCTGTGAAGATTGGCTTTACGACATTTACTCGGCTTGCACCGGCGACCATCACTCTCCGGATTAATTCAGAGGGATTGATATCGCGGCCAAGCTTTGACTTTTGCCATAGCATATAATCGTTAACGGCCTGAATCACCGCCGCCTGTATCGCGGTAGCTTCTGCGGCCCTTTCACGGCTGATCCAATACGTGAATTCAATTGAAAATGACTTCATGGTCGGCGCTTTGACAACGACCTTATCTGTTAGTGGCCGTATTCTCCTGTCATTAAGCGCACCCGCGACCGCATCAAGGATATCCTGCGAAGGGGGCGCGCCCCCGGCGAGCAGCGGCACGACTTGCACCACCGCGTCGCTCGGCGAACTTACACCAACGTCTACGATTGCGGGGCTTGCAGTCTTGGCCCAATGCTGATATGCACCCTCTGGCCCAGCCGTCGAAAATCCTTCGGGAGCCGTCCGGATCCGCTCACGATAAGAGTCGTCCGATTCTCTTTCAGCTCCGCCTGCGCTTGACGTAATATTTTGCACGGTTGCTACAAAAGGGATAAGGTCCACCAATGTATCTAATTGACCAGGCAAGAAACCATTCCCAACTGTTCCTGCTTGTACACATTCGCAGGGAACGTCCACCGTTAAAGAGCCTGGAAGAATTTCTGCAACACCCTTTGTAATGAAAAACAATTGACTCCCACTGCCTGTGATCCTTGTCCCTACTGGAATAGTTATGGCCGATGGCCTCGGGGCTGAGAGAGTGAATTTCACAGTGGTTTGTGCCGGCGATGCTGCTAATCGATTTGTCTCGCTTCGAGCTCCAATATGATCAAGGAAGTTCCCAAATGCATATTTCAAGTGATCCATCTTTTTCACATGATTAATTAGCACCCTCTGCTGCACAATAATTTGTGTTATTGCCAATAAAAAAAGGCGTACAGGATCGCCGGGTAATAACCTCCGACCTTCTGCCGCCTCATATACAGTAATGATGTTATTCAAGGTTTTCTCAACATCATCATCCACAAAACTTATGTCTGGTAGTTGCTCAAGGTTCAAAACGTCACCCCCTCGGCTATTTTATATTTCACATTTGGATTCACCTTCCCGTCCTCGCCGGGTTGGTACGTTACGGCTTCCACGACAATCCTCGGCTCAAGATCCTGCAGCGCAGATATAATCCTGTTCGTCATCTGCGCTTGTAATATATTCACGGGTAAATCGGTATCCGTAGAATCTAGCCCAAACGACCGATTAAGCGGAACGGATCCCGCGACGGTTTCGATAATGCATACAACATTCTGGTGGATCTCTTCATCGATGCTTTTCGGACTAAAGTTTACAATCATTTCGCATACTCCTTCAGTTCGATCTGGATCTCAGCAGTTAAAATATTCCCTTCGTTATCCAACGTTTTAAAAGCTTCGTTTAAGGTCGAGATAACCCACTTATAGGTTCCTAGTGCTTTCCCGCCAATTGTCAGTGTATAGGCCTTTCCACCGCGATCCATTGTTACCAACCTATCAAGTTCAAGGCGGGGATCCACACCCAAGTAGATGTTGAATTTCATTGTGAATGTGACAGTATCCAGCCCAGGGCCAATATATTGCAGTAATGGCTTTTTCCCGAGTACAGCATGTTCAGCCCATCGCCCCGCGGTAGCCCGTTGAAAATCATCGAATGTCCGGATCTTGTCATGGCTTACTAAGAAATTTACCTCACCAAAGGAGCCGATCATAGGTCTCCACTCCCCGGTGTATATCCGTTGATCTTACCCGAAACATCAAGGTTACCAGTAATCTTCAAATCCGATGTGCTGACTTTGCCGTTCAGGAGTATCTCCGCTGCTTTGATCGTAAGTTTCCCATTCTCATATACAATCTGATTATCATCATCAAACCATATCCCCCAAGTTCCAGGGCTTGCCTCTGGTATGACCGTTTGATAAACAGCAATACAAAACCCCTCCGACTCAGTGAACAGACATATAACTTCGTCACCCACTTCCGGAAGCATGTAATACTGGGAACGCCCTGGAGGGACGAGTACAGTAAGATCATTTGAAACAGATGTATCTAACCCATTAAATACAACGCGAACCGTCATATTTTCAGCGTTAACAGTCGACACTTCACCATGTCGTACCCATTGCATAATTACCACCCCAATACCTTTCGCAATTCCATTCGTGATACATAGCCATTGCTACCGACCTGATGAGTCACCTTATCGACGATATACTTCCCATCGAATTTGCCGAAGCCTACGATCGTCACAACAACGCCTGCAGCAATACGAATATCGCCTACAATGGTCATCGTCGCCCTATTCGCTTGTTTGTTCCTCTCACGTAGCCGGTTCTTAGCGATCCGCAGCGCGTCGGCCTGTGATTTCGCGGTTTCCTTTATACGCAAAACAGGCCCGTTCGCAGGTGCGCCGGGCGGAGTATATGTTACCTTTTTCGTTACGCTAACAGCCTTCTTTGTTCCCTTTTTCTTGCTGGTGCTCGTGGTTTTGGTTGACTCCTCATATGTGACTTCACAAGCACGATAGGCACAATTGGCCGCCGACCATTCGAAGTTGTAATCAATTAGGTTATCTTTGCCACGCTCAAACGTAGCAACGGATTTTCCCTTCTCAAATTTCGCTTCGTCGAAGAGAACAAGCTTTCCTTCCGTGACCTTAACGGCAATTCCTTCTTGCTTGGTCAAATCGAGCAAAAAGGCAAGATCCGTTTGCTCTTGTTGTTCGATTCGATCATACGTAGGATCGTCTGGCACTTCTCGAACAAGCTTTAATCCTGCCCTTTTAGCTATATCTGCGGATATGGTCGATAGTTTTACTTTCTCCCAAACCTTCGTCCTTTTGACTTGCCTAGCATCCGAAGAAACGGGGAATGAAGCTGCCTTAATATCAATTAAATCAGGTGGGCCAGTGAAAGTAAGGCCATCTACATGAAATGTACCGCAAGGGTATTTCTTCTGGTCCCCCTCCTTATACCAATTAAAAACTTCGATGGCTACAGAAACCTTGTCCCCTTCTACCGGTGCCCACGATTTCTGCCACTTGTTATCTCTATCCGAAACCGTTATAGAGAGATCATCGAGCTCCCCGCTTGAAGCATCGGTATAACTTAAATCGGTCACATAATTCATGAGACTTTCTGTGATATTCTTTCCGTTATAATTAATGTGAATTTTGGAAGACCTCATAATTAATCGCCTCTTTTCCAAGGCGGTAAATCTTCCGATACCTCTTCGGGTTTATCCGGAATAGCCAGGGTATAACCCGCGTCGAAAATCACAACCCACACATGCTCAGGATTGGCAGACATAAGCAGAGGGAACAGCATTTCGTTTCCATACACTTTGAATGATATTGCATCCCATGTGTCCCCTTGGATCGTTTTATACTGGCCCACTCATACTCACTCTCCCTTTTTGTCTGAAGTATGCTTCGATCTTACGCGCAAAGTCTTCATTGCTCTTTTGCAACGCTTGCTCGATAAGTTTAATCGTGCTCGAATCTGCATTTCCTTGAACAACTACACTCGACTTATTTTCAATGGTTATAGGTGGACCTGAAACCACAGGACTTGTCTGTGCGCGTTGACCAAAAGATGCAGCATCCGAAGCCAAAGGATTGCTTCTTGGTTGTTGCTCAGTACGCCCCATCATTTGATTAACTCTATCTAAGATCGCATGAGAGCGTGGTTTGTTATTGATTGGGATAAATGCTTCAGGACCAGCTTCCCCGTATACTCCGACATGAGGTTTATTAACGATATCACCATCAGCATAATGTGGGATTTTTAGCCTAAATGGTTCAGGGATTACATCAGAAGGAGCAGGCTTCGGAGTGATTCCCGAAGTCTTCTGGATAACTTCTAATTCCAATGTTGTTTTCGCAGGCAAAAGGTTCATCTCTTGTCTTAACTTCGACACTTTGTCAAAGGCCTCTTGGAAATGCTTCTTCTGCTCATCAGTCATAAACTGATATCTCTTCGCTTGATCTTCAAGTGTTCCTTCGAGTTTTGTCTCTTGCTCGTGATACTTCTTAGCAGCATCATACATAGACAGATAACTTTGTTCGACTATTTGCAATTCTTCGCTTGCTTTTTGCCAGTTCTCATAGTTATCTTGGTATGATTTATACAATGCATCCCTCTCTTCGTACACATTGTTCCAGTTTCCGAGATATGATTTACCGGTTGTATTTTCCAACTCATTCAGTAAAGTTTCTAGCTGTGCTTGTTGATCATGTAGTGACAGCCTGGTATTGTATACAACTTCATTTTGTCGAGCAATAAAATCATTATATAAAACGTAATCTGCCCGCTGCTTCTCGTACTCTGACTCATACTTTGGTACGTCACTTTTAAGTTTCGAATACTCCTTCTCCACTTGAGGTCGCTTGGCTATGTTATCCGTTACCGTCTTTTGAAGCTCAATCCTGCCCATCTTTTCTTTAGCATCGTTCAAACGATCAGCTAACTCAGCTTGTTCCCGAAGCTTGTCTGTTTTGGCGCTTTCAGATTTTATAATATCCGGGTTCAAGTCGATTAGTTGCTGTTCAATATCTGCCAACTTCTCGCGTGCTGTCGTCAATTCCTCTGAAGGTGTCTTTGAATCCTGTATTTTGGTATTAAGACGATCATACTCAGCAATTAGATCCTTCGTTTTTTGCCTGTGCTCTACAATCGCTGAATAGTCGGAGAAAGCTGTGTCAAATGAATCTTTCATATGGATCAATGATTGTCTTGCGTTTTCGTTGTGACGTTTATAGGCTATAACACCTGCCGTCAGTAATCCTACGGCACCAACTGCCATCCCCACCGGGTTAGTCAAAAAGGTAGCAGCTCTCCCAAGAAGTGCAATACCTTTCGCTGCACCTGAACCCGCCTCCTGGACTTTACCCAATCCCTTGATAAAATTCGCTGTTTTGTTTACACCTTGACCCACTTTCACAGCAGCCATTGCAGCAGCCGTTACACCAATCATTTTCGGTGCTGCTTTGAGAACAGATAGTAAAGTGTTACCCCATGCTTTAGCCTGGCGTGTATTCATCCATGACTGGAACTGCTCCGAAGCATCGGCAGCTTGCAAGGCGAGATCCTTAATCAAAGGTAGCGTTGGTTCCAGGACTGATATCTGCAATGTCTCCATCGCTCCGCGGAATTGTTCTATGCCACCCTTGGCGTTATCCATACGTTTCTTTGCGACATCGAGAGCAGTAACCTTACTCATTTCTTCGGTAAAGTTTCTTACGCCGTCTGCGCCTTCTTCATACAAGATATTCGCTGCGCGGATTGCGTCGGTACCGAACATCGTTTTAAGTGCAACTTGGCGCTGCTCTGATGTAAGAGCCGACAAAGATTTACGCAATGCACCAGCAATGTGATCCAAAGATTGAAGATTACCGTTAGCGTCATAAAACTCGGAGCTCATCGCGCCCGCATTAAACGCCATTTCTCGGAAAGATTTGTTCGCCTTATCTGAACCGACCTTTGCTCCTTGTGTTTTAGCAGCAAATGTCATCATTGCGTCGACAATATCTTTGGTTGATTTCGAAGCTGGCTTAACGCCCTGGCGTTCCAGGAACTCCAGTGCCTTTGTTGCATTAAAGGTTGTAAGTCCTAGGCGTTCAAACTCAGATTGTGCATCCGCTGTTATCGGCGACAGGTTCAAAAGCATCGTTTTCAGCGATGTACCTGCATCTGATCCTTTTAATCCATTATTCGCGAATACCCCAAGCGCAACGTTGGTATCCTTAAATTTCATGCCTACACCGGAAGCAACAGCAGACGCTTGTGACAAGGACATTTTCAATTCCATTACACCGGTTGCGGAAGCATTCGCGGTACCTGCTAAGATATCCGCTACTTTAGAAGCTTCAAGCCCGTCCTTCTTGAAGGCGTTTAACGCGGTAGACATGATCTCGGCTGAGTCTGCAAGCCCGATCTCGCCGGCTGCAGCCATGTTGAGTGCTGCAGCTAAGCCACCATCAAGCACCTGTTGGGCGCTAAGACCCGCCTTGATCATTTCCTCCATGCCCTGGGCCGCTTCAAGAGCAGAATATTTTGTTCTAGCTCCTTCTTTTAGCGCAAGATCGTGTACTTTCTTCATCTCGGACGTTGCCATACCACTTACTGCTTGTATGGAATCAAGTTGAGCTTCAAAGTCAATCGACTTATTTAATGAGCTTGCAAGTACTGCCCCAGCACCTAATCCTGCAGTTAAGGGAAGTAGACTCTTAGACAATACATTCCGCATCTTGTGTGATGCAGATTCCGTATTCCTCATCTCGGATTGAGTACGTTTTAGATCCTCGCGGACAGGTTGTGTAAGGGATGATTTGCCGGAGCCTTTTTCAAGCTTCTTTGCCGCATCAGTCAGCTTCTTATAATCGTTCGCCGCATCCGTTATTGTCTTACGAAACGATGATTCGAGCTGGCCGGCAAGCCTGAACTCCACTTCATACGCTTTTGTCATTTATCCCTCACCCCTCGCCTTTGAATAATTCGTACCAATCAAAAAGCTCCCAAATCGGGAGCTGGAGATAATAAGAAATCGGTGTATACGATTCTTTACAAAGAAAAGCGACTGCCTCCATGAGCAGTCGCTTTGTATTTGAATCATTTTTTAAGAGTCTATACCGATAAAAAAATGCTGGACCCTCGTAGTAATAGCTGAGAAATCCCGTGCCTTGATATTGTGATAGAATTCCATTGGCAATCCAGATAGATGGGAAGCTGTTAGAATTTGATACTCTTTCGAGTACTCCCTAATATTCACGGCTTCATTCATCCGATCTGCTGCCATAAACTCTCGATCGATGCGTATTAAAACTTCGCCGGTTAGCATTTCAAAGTCTAGCTCGATTCCCGTTATCGTTTGCCCATGAAACTCAATTGGATTTAGCAGTTCAATTGTTTCTTTCATCCGGATCCCCTCCTATAGTGCCAAAATATTACGAAGTTTGGCTCGATAATCGAATCCATCCACGACATAAATATTATTCAATTTATCGATCTCGATCAGAACAGCTCCATCTTCCTCGACTTTAAGATAAATACATTCCATTTCATTGCTGCCGTCCATTGTTGTGGCAGCCTCTGCTTTTCCTAGATCCAGTTTCTTTGGAAATGCACGAACAGTGATTTTTTTCCCCACTTCATCATGTTCGCTAGTTGTCTTATTGAATACCTGGATCGCAGCTCGGAACTCAATTAAATGCGCTTTGGGTTTCATAAGCTGAACTGCTTCGCGAGTCGGGGTTGTACGCCAATTAAAAATAATCGGCATAGGCCCAAAGTGCCCTGGTGTAATTGAATCGATTTCACCAGCGATACCTGCGCCTTTTAAAGTATCCGACATCATTTCGAGGGCCGGTAATTGCACGCTCGTAACCCCTAAGTACGTATTTCCTTCAAGGAAAGTGGTATAATCTATCAGTTTCTCATCAATCAAAGTACGACTCATTTATTTCACCCTTTCTATTTACAGTGATAGCGTGGCTAGGTATGTCGGATCGATTTCTATGCCGAACTGAATATTTTCAGCGACTCCAGGAATACCCACTGACAAACTAAAATTCACTGTCCCTTCAATTAATTGAGTCACAGGATTCTCTAGTGGATCATATTTACATGTCCCACCTAAAATGGCACCCATGGAGGTCAAACCATTTAACCGAATATTATGCTTAGTCGTAACGGCCTCAATGAATCGCTTGGTAATGTTAGCATCAACATTCTCCCAAGTATCAATAATGATCCAGTTGTTAATCCAAAACATCATGCGCTTTGCGTGGATGAAGATATCCTTCATGTCTGTTAAGTTTGGATGTGCTGCCGTACGGTTACCCCATGCTCTCGGGCCACCAGTAAAAGATAATACTGTTGAAATCCCAACTCCGTTCAGATCGTTTGCATCATTTGGTCCTAGTGACACAGGGGTCTTATCAGCGAGTACAAGTCCATCTACTTGCATCAATCTGTTTGATGGAGAGTTAGAAGGTACGCCACTATTTGCCGCATCCATTTGACCGATTAGCCCTGCTTTATGCGTACTCATGTGATAGATCCGACCATTTTTCTGCACTTTCGGCCACATGATATCCTGTCCAGGATCGCCGACTTTCTTCGACTCGATAGCCTTTTGCTTCGTGCGAATAAGCTTCGTATCCAAATCTGTCAATGCAAACGCTTTGAACATGCCATTGATATTTTGAGCTTTGGCAATCATAGCTGTTGCAACAACCGGATCGGTAGAAAATTTCGGAGCAATCACCAATCCTGGGATAACGCCGAACAGTGGCATAATGTCATCTAAAATTTCTAATCCGGTTTTCTTACCGGTAGCCGGATCAACTACCCCGATAATATCCGTATTCTTAACTTTTGAAACATCAATCGCATCATACGTGATTGTTAGCCCCATAGACGGCGTAGTAATGGTGCTCGTAGCAGTAAGAGAAATAACTAAGAAACCATCTTTATCAAGAGCAACAGTAAAGTCGGTATCTTTAACATAAGTAACAGCATCCTTCTTCAACTTCACGCTATCCACCAATGGATATTGGATACTCGTTACGGTCGCTCTTTGTAATAAATCTACCGTATTAGTAGTGGACTTCTTCGCAAGAGACGGATCAAGAACATTTACTAGAATTGCATAGGACTGCTTGTACAAAGAAAAATGCGAGTCAATTGCTTCAGATAATGTGAAACTCTCGAAATCCTCTGAGAAACCGAATTCTGCTACAGCTTCAGCGCGAGACCGTGCAACAAACGGTACGTTTACTCGTCCCATAGGAGCCGTACCAATCACAACCGTTATTGCAGAGTCTACGCTCTTTTGCCCCGTGATTTTCGTGCCTCTTTCGTTTACTGATACACCGTGTTTAAACGCCACAGGTCAGCACCTCTTTTCATAATTTTCATTTCTCCCAAGCGAATCTATTTGCATAAATATCGATATCTTTTATTTGTGGCTCGATACTCTGGAATTTCCATTGAGTTTGTGCAAGTCCCACCCAAAGGGGGTACGGCTGTTCCTCAGGGATCTCCCAGACATACGGCCGCTGAATTTCATACTTCTTATCGATAATGTTTTCATTGAGTAATGTAATGCGTACATGCTCCATTAAATTCAAAAGATCGTAGCCTCCATCTGGCTGCTTGAATCCTTCTTCATCAGTGGCCTCCGAATACACCCCAAATGAAAGAGCAATATCGACCGTGCATTCAGCATCGTTCCGTTGGTTGACAGCATCTTTGCCATTAACAATCCGCGCAACGACATAGGGGAAATCAGTATCCTCAGGGATCTTTGGATTTTTGAATGGAAGATACCACTCAAAAACCTTTGGATGCTTATAAACTCCGTTCTTCCCTTGAGCTGCAGAGTATTCCTCAACCGTCTTTCTTACAAATCTGCTGACTGCATCAAGTAATAGTACTGCCGACATGCTTACTTCATCCTTCCTAGTACTCGCTTCATTTCGTGATCAAGGCGTCCCGCCATTCTTCGGTCAGCTTCCTTGCGCATATGCTCGACAACTCCCGGCTCCCCTAACATCACCGGAATACCAGGACCAAATAATTCTTCAACTGGTGCGCGACGCCCTGGCCCCGTCCGGATAAATACACCTGGTTGATACTGCCCAAGATTCGCGACGAAAGCACCCGGGATTGCTTTGTTCTTCCCTTTTTTAACCGATGCTTTTAGCACCTTCGGCTGCTTCCTTGGGGGCTTACCAGGTGAAGTCTTAAACTGAATCAAGGGAATGTTTCGACCACTTGCTTGCAATATTGCTGAAAGCTTTTTAGGATTAGCCTTTGTGATTCGGATCTCGTTCTTAAGACCACGATACTTAATCTGGTAAGTCCCTTTTATCTTCCGGACTCCTTCAGTGCGCACGCCCTGAGCCGTACGATTGAGCGCAGCAGAAAAAGCCTTAGGTACGTTTCTTTCAACATACTTAAGGCTTTTAGTAATTGATTTTAACTCTTCAATGGTATTAGAAGAGAGTTTTATCATGTCTCATTCGACTCCAGGGTAATTTCGAATATACCGAGATTATCCGAAACACTTTTAACGAGGCTTACTTTCCCATTAAATCGTATATCTTGACCCTCTACAGGCGTATAACCGAGATCCACTTTCTTTACAAAGAAGGTGATCAATGACTGATATACTCCTTGTGCATACGGATCAGTGCCTGTCGAAAACAAACGAGGACGCTTATTAATGATGTCGTTATCGATCATCACCAAGATATCGTCCCCGTCTATATTCGCCACTTCACCGAACTCATCGATATTAAGGAATATTTTCGTATCATTCTCAATCATTTTCTTAAATGCGCTAGTCATTGAACTGCCTCGGCAGGGTTGAACGAAGGGAGCTCCTCGTTGTCATCACCTGGTTCCGCATGTGTGCCGACAGTCGAACTTTCAACTTTATCTTGTTCTGCTAAGAACGCATCAATTGCTGCAACCATCTCAACTTTAGATGTTCCCGCCTTGAACGACAGACCACAAAGTTTGCCGATGGCACGTAATTCATCTGCCTTCATTTCAGCATCATACTTCGGAATTCCAACAACTGCGGATGTGGATCCGTCTGTATGGACTTGTACATATTCAGCCACACCTCGAGCAACAAGCCTTTGTTCTTCTAGCGGTGATAATTCAAAAGGCTCATCATTAATCGTTTTAGGGCGAAGCACGGCTCCATCCCTGAATCCATATACGCCTTGAATGACTTTAATCATGCTTTTTACCTCCCACTTATTTCAATACTTTCGCTGTTACCCATGGGCTCTTGTTCTTCGGAATAAATAGCGGTCTGCTGGAAACTTTCAATTCCCGAACTTCGCCTTTAGCGTCAGCAGTATACTTCGGTACCCGCTTACCCATATACGTGTGGAATTGACTATCAGTTTGCTCCAGTTGTGTAACAGCGCCATACAATCCGCGACCAGCGGCAGGAGCCGTAAGAATAACCTGACCACTTGGGATGTAATATTCTAGGACCCCTGTTTCTTCGTTTTCATATTGCTCGTCATAGCTAATGATTTCAATCACGCGACCCTGAACGTTGATTTTACCGATCGACGCAGCACCTGCAGGTAATAAAGTTGGTGCAATATTCCCTAGATTGATACGCATGTTATCGAGCAACTTCTGAATTTTCGGGTTATTAATGATTGTATCTGCCACATCCGGATTAACTACAATCTCCGTAGCAGGCAGCCCCTTAGACGTGAGCATACGGATCATGACTGTTAAATCTGCAATAATGTCAGCATTAGGATCATCCCAATCAATCGTTGGTGTGTAAATGGAAGGGTTCGATGCCTCCGAATAAAATCTAATCTCGTACTCCTTGAAGTCGCTGCTTCCGTACTTATCAGCATACTGCCGAAGCTTGTACCCGTTGTTCATCATACATTGTGCTGCAATATACTCCTCACGAGCTCCATGCATCTCATCAAAGTCAGCTAGATCCTGACCAAGAATCTCCGCTTGCCGTTGCGCTGGTGTACGTTGACTGAATAAGTTCTCACCAAAACCCTTTTTATTAAGATCATCAATTGTTAATGGACGCTGCGGTGCAACAAGCGGCGGCGTGTAACGTTGAGTCGTATAACCCTCACGTTCAATAGTGATCCCGCCTTTTCGTGGCATAACCACAGGAGCCATCTTTTTGTTTCCGTCTTTGTATTCAACAAGAACATCTTCAGTAGGAAACATATCCGTGCTTTCGTTAGTTGGGAAGTATCGATCACGTAAGAAGGTAGCACGTGGAAGCATCTGATTAACTGCTGCGAGCATGGTATGAGTTGCATAAATATTGATTGACATATTGTAAATCCTCCCTATTTCATCATTGTATCGAAGAAAATACCGACTTTACGGAAGTCCTCGATCTGATCAGCAGTAATTTCAACATCACCTTTTGTGATAACTCCATTGGTGTTGAAGTGGCCAGTAATATATACTTCGGATTTCACACTTGCACTTCCGGTATCTACTTCATCCGTAAGAATTGCATTCGGTGTTAAAGTCTCATCAGCTGCTGCAGCTGTTCCGATGATAACCAGAGACTTATCACCTGCGGATCCAGAACTTAACGCAAGCGCGGTACCGCGTTTTAGGATACCTTGCCCACCACGAAGATTACGCATTGCTGTAATAAGTGTAACGTCACTACTGTTAACCAGGTTATCGTATTGCATAGAACCAAGGTTTTCGTCATATCTAGGCATTGTTTATTCTCCCTTCTTTACGGCACGATTGCCGACAATCATATTCACGACCTCTGACTCTTGCATTTCAGGTGATTTATTCCCATCATTTGGCGAAGGCGTTACTTTGTCTCCTCCGGAATTTTTCACGTCAGTTTCTAAATTTTCAATAACTTTAATCCCTATGGACGCCTGTGCTTGCATTGCTTTGAATGCTAGTTGTTCTGCAGTCATCGGATTTACGCCGAATTTTGCATCCTTCACCAATGTTTCATCCCCGATAGCGTTTTGAATATCCTCTATCGATCGGATTCGATCCCTTTCAGCAATAACAGCTGAAGCATTAACTTTTCTAGTAAGTTCTGAACAAAGTTCCGGATAAGCAGCTTGCAATTCTTCAAGATTCTTAATCTCCATTTTCTTACCTCCATCATTTTTATTTATTACAACCGGGGATTGATCCTCCGGAGTAAAACGATTATTAATAGGCATCATCGGCGAAACTGGGATACCTTGCGGAATGTTTCCTAAACTACGGGCCGACATCGAAACGCCGTTCACCATTATGTGGCTGCGATCTTGACTCATGCTCATAGTCACTGGTTTTCCGTTATTAACCACCTCATCGGCTAAGCTCGCGTCAACTGCTTCTTGTCCGGCGTACCAGGTGGTCGTGCTCATGAGCGATTTAATTTCTTCAGCGTCTCTTCCAGTTGCTTCAACGTAGGCATTAACAGCAACTTTGTTATGTGCTGCCATCGTTTCCATTGCCTCCGTAAGATCGTTCACATTGTAGTAGCCATATAAAAAGCCGCTAGCTCCGTGAACCATCACGTTACTACCGGCATATACTTTTCGAGTTTTACCAGCTTGAAGAATTAAACTCGCTGCACTGGCTGCTAACCCGTCACATATTGTTGTGACGTAGCCTTTCAAAGATTTAAGGCGGTTGTAAATGGCAAGGCCGCCATATAAATCGCCGCCAACACTGTTGATGTGTATGGTGATATTATCTTTATCTTTGATTGTTTCGAGATCCTGAATGAACTCATCAACTGCGATGAAGCTACCCGGCACCGGTTCTCCCGTCCACCAGTCAATCGGTCGTGTCGAGACGACCTCGCCGTACATTGTAATCTCAGCATCGTTATCGCCGATCATGGCCATATTATAGGCTTTAAGTAATTCATGTTTTGCTTTGGACATCTCCCTGAAGCGCCTCCTTTATAACCATTTTCACTACATTTTTCACGACGCTTTCGTTATTAACGATCGATTCATTCGATTGTTGCCCTTTGGCTGCCATGAGCTTTTCATTTTCAATAGCTAATTGCTCGACGTTGTTTGAATACTGTCCACCATTCAGCTTGATCGTTTCTTGTTCCCTGGTACTTAAGCCATTATCGATCGCCAATACAGCTGCAGTAATCTCTTTGACTGGATCGATTTGCCCTTGCGACGGGCCAATCCACTCGCTTCCGAGATACGCTTGCCGAATCAGCGGATCCGTCAAGAAGCCAGGAGCAGAAATGCGACCAAGTGCCACCGCTTCAGTAAGCCAAACCTCATAAATCGGTCGACAAAAATCATTGGTCAGCCAGACACGACGCATTCGAAAGGCTTTCCACGCTTCCAATAATGCAGCTCGGCTCGCAGAATAACTACTGTTAAAGGACTTAAGCAAGAGATCCGCTGGTACCTCTAAAGCCGCACCAATCTGTTCACTAATCGCTCGCATAAATACATCAAATCCCGAATTTGGATGCGTTGGGCTTCCGAACTCTACATCCTCACCAGGCTCCATTACATTGATTGTTCCAGGCCCCATCTCATATTCATTCGGATCCCGACTCACTTCTTGCTGACCGCCCACCTCGTTATATGGCATGTTGTTAGGATCAGATTCAGATTTAATGAAAGCCGTGAAAAAACTTTGAACCAAAGCTGCCATGATTTCGGCTTCTGTATACCTGCGCATTTGAAGTAAAGGCTCAATGACATGCGCAAGATAAGTAACCCCTCGATACTGCTCAGGGCGTTCACTTTCCATAACATGCATAATATTCGGCAAGCCTGTTTTCTCACCATATGCGAGGACTCTAATAAATTCGGTAATACTTGAATCTATCGATTGTGGATAAGTATTCGCTATATGGTAAGCTACAACAGCGCCCTCCGAATCCACTTCAACACCGTCATAAATCATATTGCCGTTTCCAGACTTGCCGGTAGTATAGTTTGAAGATAAGCTTCCATACTTCACTGGCGTTCTGACACGATCAGACTCAATAATATGAATCCTTAATCCATATGGCATTAAAGTTGTACGGTCACGGTATTTAGTGATTGCAAAAACATCCCCGGATACAAGCCAAGAGACTAAAGCGAGTTGTTGCATGCTGTTAAAATCGTTGATTCCTGTCGCGTCACATGATCGCTTACGACCTGCCCATAACTCGAATTCAGCTTCTGTATGTTTTTGCCACGATTCAGCAGCTTCAGGTGTCATTTTTAGCACTTCACGATTAATCGTACTTTTCAATTTCAAACCGATACCAACAACATTTGTACGGTTGGTTCGAATCGCGCTGGTTGCAATCGGTGCGGCCATGTAAAGCATCCTAGCGCGCTGCCGAAGAGTAGCATTGTTATAATCAATATCTTCTCTAGGGCTTCCGCTGTTGGGAATCATGCCTTTCATTGCCTTCTTCGTGAAACTAGCACCAGCATCGCTATACCCTTTATTCAGAATTGGGTCGGCTCGTTGTTGTTTACCAGTGCTCATCGCGGTATTAGGAAGCAGTAATCCATTTTTCATAAAGTAGTCGATTGAAACTCCCTCCTTTCGTTAGAATTGACTTCTATGTTAAAGCCGCTTTGCGACATATAACCTCACCAGTCACGCGGAACGACACCGATAGCTTTACGGGACCTACCTGTTCCATCCAGCTGGCTCTCCAAGCTCGATACTTCCTTTTCTAACCTCGAAATTGTACTTTCAAGTTGCGGGATATCGAATTTCGTTAGATTACGGCTACCGATCGAGTAGGATTTCACTCCCCCATTCAACAATGCAAGGTATGCAGCCCTTGCTTCTTCCAAAGCTTTATTTCGAAATGCAAGTCGTTCTTCAAGTGTTTTTCGACTGATCATAATCCATCCTCCTTTACCATTCTGAACCGGAAGCGACTGAATGTCTTTTTACCTTCGCCCTCTTCTTTTTCTCAGACACTTGATCATCCTTCTGCAAAGGAAGAGATAGACCGCGCAATCGTTTTTCGACTGCATCCAAGTCTGGATCCATAGATCGGAAAGCAGCCAGCGCATAATTTCGGCAGTCTAGCGCTTCATTCCGTTCATGTCCAGGCAACTTCTCCCAAGCCCATCGCGTCCTACCGTTGCTTTGCTTAATTACCAGGCGTTCAGACAACAGACCATTAAAATATACTGAATCATAACCTTGCTCTTCGTCGTGTGGGAAATGACAGAACTTTGCGCCAGCTTCCTGAACCTTAATGTTGCTCATGATGTCTGACTTACCAGAATCAACGCCGATTGAATAAAGCCAGGTTGTTCCAACGACTTTACCGTTCACGACAATCTTTGCTTTTCGCGGCGGGCTTGTGTATGGAACTCCGTCCCCGCCGACGCCTTTGATTGCAAAAACTCTCCGGTGTGTTCTCTTGCGACATTCCCGATATACATCTTGCGTCTTATGACCACCACTATCGACAAACGTCATTGAAATCTTCAGACCACGTGAAGGATCTGCAAAACGAAACACATGATCAAGTAAATCATCAAGCCGTTCCCAAACGTCTGATAAATGAGGATCCCCCATAATGATCCCTTTTTTGATTCCCCACGTTTCACCATAATGTCCGTGACCAACAACTTCGTACTCTAGCCGGTCGTTTTGCGTATCGACCCCGCATGTTAAAACCAATACACCGGCTGGTAACTCGACAGGCGTCCCATCTGGACGATCACCGTAATCTTCACGCCGTGAAAGCAATGTATCTTCATCTTCAATATCTCCGCGATCTTCCCAAAGCTCGCCTAACATTGTGTTATAAACAACCTTCAGACGTTGGGGATCATTTTGAGCTGATAAGAATGCATATACGACTTTAGACCACGGCTGCCAAGGAGAAGCAAAGGCGTTCAACCAAAAAGAGCGATGCCCCTTATGGAGCGCCGCTGGGTTTTCTGCTATCCACTTAGCTGGCTGCGTGCGCATCTTATCTTCACTCGATAAGCACCCGCAAGATGGGCAGCACCATTCAATGGATTTCACAATATAATCTTTCTTTTTCCGAACAACAACCGTGTCGAACTTAAACTTAATGTGATCAAATACAATATTGTTCCACTCATCGCATTCCGGACACTGATGACACCAACGTTCTTGTGTACCTTCATCGAAAGATTTTTCAATTGGAGAAAAGCCTTTAATCGTCGGTGTTGATACATCAACCATTTTGCTATTGTAGAAGGTTGTTGTCCGCGCTTCTGCGAGCGCCCACGGATCACCTTCAGTGCCGGCCGATAATGCCCATCGATCACGCTCATCACCAAGTACGTAACGAGCAGGCGTGGACGCAAGACCGCTCGCACTATTCGAACCAACAATCGTTAACATCCCACCAGGAAACGACTTCTGTAACATCGTATTCCCACTATCGCGATTCTTAATATCCGCGACCTTCTTGCGAAGTTGTGCGCTATCTCTGATCATTGGAGCGATCCGCAGCCGGCTAAATTTCTTAGCATCGCCCTCGGTTGGTTGAATATAAAGAACGCTGCCCGGATCCTGATCGATAATATATCCGATAATATTCAACTCAAGCTCTGATTTACCAACCTGGCTCGATGCCACAAGTGTGATCTTCTCGATCCGATAATCTGTAAAAGCATCCATGACTTCAACAAGATACGGCGTTCGGTCATTGTTCCATGGGCCGGCTTCTGCACTATTCTCACGTGATAATACACGATGCTTGCCTGACCATTCGGAAACAGTTAAATCTTCAGGCGGCGTGTAATTACGAAATGATCTAGAAATAGATTGATTTAAAACTCGGAAACGTGTTTTATTCGTTTTCGCGTTCTCCATGTCGCTCACTCCATCCTTGCCGTTCCCTTACACGCTTTTTGAATTCGTCAGGATCGTACTTATATTCAGCGAGATAACCCATGATTTGATATACCTCGCGTTTTATTCGTTCAGATGCCTCGGTTGCTGTTTTAGATTTTGAAAGATCGACCGCAAGCTTACCAGGCATGGCCATCAGCATTGATCGAACAAGCATAATATGATCGGTTAGAACAGACTCAACATCCTCGGCCCTGTGCATGCTGCCTTCAAGCTCGGCCAACTCCAATTCAACCATTCGTGACTTAGCAATTTTATTCTTTGTTTCAGCTTCAAGCTTTAGAGTCTCAAGATCCGAATCCTTCTCCTTCTTCTCGCGGCCATTCGCCTTATCAGCTAGATGAGTAATGTACATTTGAACGGTAGGAATAAGATCATATCGCCGCCCTTTTGGGGTATCGATCGTTTCAATGGTGCCATCAGCTGCGAGCTGCTGCACTCTCTTAGATGTGACACCAAATATCTTCGCTATCATAGCCGATGTCTGCGGATTCACTTTTGATTCCTCTCCCAAAACCTTCACCTCCTACCGAAATGGTCTAAAAAAAATTTTCTGCAACTAGCTTGAATTCGGGGTCGCTAGCACCCGCAGTCTGGTTTTTCCCCCAGGAGGACCCGCTCGAATACGGGGGTAGCCCTCTGAGCCGTTCTATTTAATGGGGAGTGTTATTCATCATTCAACTGATATACGCGCTAATTGACGCCATTCTGTAAGTCATTATCAATCGACTGCCTAAGCTCCGTCATCATCGTCCTAAGCTTAACCTTGCTTGCTTTGATCTTCTCATCGATCTTCAGTCTGGTCGTTTGGGTCTTAGCATTCCTAAACCGTGCATACAAAGATTGAACGTTCTTCTGTTCGAAACGGATATCCGTATTTGTATAGAAGGATGTGTATTCGCGCTTGCAATGTGGACATACGAAATAATTCAGATCAACGGCATTCTCTAATCGCCTGACTTTGATTGCCTTGATCTCGAACTTTTGCTTGCATTCGTTACAATCGACGACTTGATATTCACTGCTCATCTTGCTTATCACCCTTCATGATCGTATTAACATCTACTTTAAAGTGACCAGATAAAGGAACAATAGTCTCCCTATCATTCAGCTTTTTGAATTCTCGCTTTAGTCTGATTTGCTTCAAGATATCTTTGAAGTGGAAGAACACCATGATAAACAGAAGCACAGAGGCAAATATATTAAAGAACTGTGCAATTGTTTCAGGAAGAACAATAACCACAATATTATCCATACGTTTTAAACTCCTTTCTCTTACACTCACCAGGAAGCATACAGAACTGTTTAACACCGTCCCATCTTCCGATTGTACATCCTATACACTTGATTGGCTGTTTTGGAGGCGGGCCTATAATAATTCGTTTTTTCTTACGTTTTCTGACCATGTCGCCTTTCCTCCCTGTTACGAGCTATTGGTTGTTCAGCCCATATATTCGCGTGCTTCATAAACCACTTAAAGAAATCGTTCATTCAATCACATCCTTTCGAGGACATAAAAAAACCACCCCGCAATTGGAGTGGTTCGTGTGTTCTATATAAAAGATTAAAGGCATGCGTCCGTAAACCGTCCGCCGCGAATTTGCTGTGCTCTTCGCTTTAAAAGCATATGTGCTTAGTTACTAGAGAGGAAGAACAAGACCATTTTACCGAGCCAACAAAATTGGAGTCAAACGATTCAAAATTCCTTTGAGTTAAGAAACATTTGATTTACTCGCTTAATGTTCTAATATCTCTCTAATTCACATTTGATCATAAATATAGAAATGACGAGAAGAGGTACGCCCCGGTTATATGCTGCATTGTGCAGCCGTGCGTGTCATTCTCGCCTGATTTCTACAATGTCATAATAACACGGTATTTTCGTCATGTGTTGACAACAAAAAGCTAACTTAGGCATTCACCTGACAAAAAATCAAAAATCCGATTTCCTTTCGAAGAATCCCATAATCTTCAATGAATTAGCCATAGATTCAATTCCAGAATCTATTCTTCTTCCAATTGTTCTTTCACTCCATCCTAGCTTACGAAGATGATGGTAAGTTTTTTGAGGGCTGAAACCATTGAAGTATCTTAGTTCTACTGCTTCTCTTTCCTCGTGTTCTTCTATTATGGCATGTGCGCGACGAAGCATATACGTATAAAACTTATACTCCTCATACACCCATTTCTGCTTTTCCATGAGTATTACTGCATTGGCGGTCTTGTTAGCATAATATTCCTCGTTATCGATCCGCCGGGCAACCTCCCCATCAACGGCGACTTGTGCGAGATCCGCCTGGTGTTTCTCAAAGTCCTGTATTAGCGACATCATGCTTTTATATTTTTCGAGCAGGAATTTAGTCCGCTGGACCTCTTCCTTCGAAGCTAAAGCAAATAGCTCGCCTTGTCCCCACATCATCGTCATTCCCCTCAATTCGTCTATATGGTATATTTGATGATGTGAGATATTGATTGTTAAGCCCCGCGTACCCGGCCAAGGATTGCGGGGTTTGTTTTATTCAACATACAGCTCCAATATTTGATAAGCTACTCCCTCCCTAACACCTGATCCACTATAATCGCGAAATCTTCTAAATCTGCATCATTCGCAATCTGTCGAATCTGTCGAAGTGCTTTGGCCATCTCATTTGATTTATGGTAGGTTGTTTTATCATTGTTGTACCTGCATATCCATTCAGCGGATCGCGTCTGCAATTCGTCTGCCCTGATTTTCTCTGCAGCTAGTTCTTCTTTCAGTCTCTTTACTTTATCCAACAGAAATGAAATATCTTCATGGTACTCCTGCCCTCCAACATACCCATGCCATTCTACTTCTTCTAATGTTTGTGTTATTTCATCAAATCGTTCCTGATTCATATAAGCACTCTCCTTTAGGGGAGTATCCTCCCCTTTGATTGATTAGAATTGATCTATACGGCTGCCGCTTCGCTAGGTGATTCAGTCGATTGATGTCCTTCGGCCTATGTGTTGCGTTATATTGTTGTAATGTGCATCAATCAATTCTTACTGCTACTTTTCTAACGCCGCAGTAATATATACATAATCCTGACTCGTCAAGTTCTAACACATCACCAGCTTTATACCCGTCGTAGTCCTGTGTGAATTTAATAATCCATCCCATCCGTTTCATCCTCCTTGGGCTTTGCCCTCTTCTTAATATCCGTTCCCTAGATCACTTTGCCGCCGTGACGCTGCGGCCGTGTTGCGTTGTATGTCATCTTTTCAGCAATCGCGCGTTCCAAGTCGATCCCATATCTGCCGCAAGCGTCGAACACGCGAATAACAATGTCTGCAAGCTCTGATGGGATGCCGCACGGTTTATGTGCTGGAGTATGTTGTGTGTATGTTGCTCCGTCAATTTTATGTTGATACCACTCTTCATTTGGTTTGCTACCACTTCGATAATCTTCCAGTGCTTCCGATGCTTCGGAATGAATTAAGGCAATGATTTCTCCGAAACTCCGTTCTTCGTCCCACCATCCCTTTGATACCGCATTTTGGTGCGCTTCTTTTACAAGATCGTTAATTGATTTCATATCTCATCTCTCCCTGGGCGTTTGCCCTATATATTCAATACTGGTTGAATAACGGCCGTTCTTTTTTCTGCTATTTCGATGTAATCAGGATTCAATTCGATGATCGTACATTCCCGGTTGTTCTCGAGAGCGACCTTTCGAGTCGTTCCGGATCCGCCGAACGGGTCCAGGACATGACCGCCAACTGGAGCGCCGGCTAATACGCAAGGTTCAATGAGCTTTTCCGGAAAGGTTGCGAAATGGGCTTCAGAGAATTGAGCTGTGGCCACCGTCCAAACGGATCGCTTGCTTCTCGTTGTCCCTTCCCACGGAACAGATGCCCCTAGGCTAGAGTCTGGCCGTCCTCTGTCTTTTCCTGTCTTTCGCTCAATATTCCCACTTCTTCTACGTGATTGAGCAGGACCGAAGGCACCCTTTGATCCACCGACTGCTTTCATACTTCTATTCGTTCTTGTGCCGCCGTTAGCCCTCTCTGATCCATGTTGAGATTCAATATCCTGTGATAATCTACTTATACTCGAAGCAGCAAGTGGCTCTTTAATAGCTTCGCCGTCGTAATAGTACTGTTTGGACTTAGATAGGAGAAACATATATTCATGCGCTTTAGTTGGACGATCTCGGGTACTCTCAGGCATGCAATTTGGTTTACTCCAAATGTTATCCATCCTCAAATACCAACCGTCTGCTTGGAGGGCGAAAGCGACGCGCCACGGTATACCTACAAGGTCCTTTTGTTTAAGTCCCGTCGTTTGCTGCTCCTTATACTTTATCGATCCTAAGTGCTGTCCTTTATGTTGCTTATGAACTCCTCCCGGGTTACCTTGTCCATCTGCATTTCTTCCTTTCATCGATCCTGCGTATGAATCGCCGAAGTTCATCCATAGTGTTCCGTCATCGCGCATCACCCGCCATACTTCGCGAAAAACAAGAACCATATGGCCCACAAACATTTCGGGAGTCGGTTCCAATCCCAAGCAGCCTGTCCACGCTGGTACATCTATTTCAGGAAGCCCTGCCATCGGGGAGTAACTCATAGCTGGCCAATCACTTGGAGGAATGCCGTAGTCCCTGAGACCCCAATATGGTGGAGATGTCACGCAAGTATGGAAGTGATTCGACTGTAGGCGCTGCATAATCAGACGACAATCTCCTTGAAGTATTGACATCCCCCTACCCCCTCCATTTAATCTATAGCTCCAACCAATTGAGACTTATTAAGTTGTTCCAATACGATTTCAATGTGCTCAAGTGCGAAGATAGTGTCCGCGATCTCCTCTGGATCCTGACCAAGTACTGATAAGTAAAGATGGGCCGTTTCCGCTTGCTCCTTTGCTTTCAATAAGGTTTTTATCAAAGCATCTTTACGCTGCTGATCATGTTTGTTCAATTTACTTCCTCCAATGATCTTCTTTATGTTTTTAATAATCGAAAGAAAAGAACGGCTTACGCCGCTCCCTCCTCTGTCATTTTCTTTGCAACCAGTTCCTTATAAGACTTCCAGATAGTACTCAATTTACTACTCGACAAGTTAATGACAGAAGCGATATTCATCCATGTCTTACCTTCCTCTTTGCGCTGTCTCAGTAATTCCGGGAAATCAAGTTCAATTCCATCAAATTTAGGTTTATGCTCAAGGATGTATTTTTCTAGAGCTTCGTTGTCGATATCAACTGCAGTAACTTCTTTTTTCGCCTCAGTAACTTGTTCAGGTTCAGGAGTCTTTACAGTTTCCTGGTCGGTTGATTCGGCTTGATCTTGTTCTTCAGTTTCAAAGTTAACTTCTTCAGTCGGTGGAATTTGTTCCTCACCCTCGGTTGATTCCTGTTCTGCATTTGGATCAGGTTCAGTGCCCTCTATAGTTTCTGTAACTTGTTGTACCGCCGGTTCGCCTTTGATCTTACCGTTACGCCATAAATCCCACTTGATGGCCATCTCAGCAACACGCTTACGGTATTCATCGAACATAGCCCCTACTTCGATAACCGTCATGTCCAGCTCATTTGCGAACTTGACGTATGTCTCACCATCGCGTAAACGTCGAACCATATCAGTAAATTCATATGGCATATCTTCGAATATTGGCGACATACCTGCAGCGATAAAATCATCAATGATTTCCTTGTCGAGTTCCTTCTCTTCTGATTTCGTTTCGATCACTTCTTTAGGAACACCATCAAGTTCTAGCTCGACCTGTTCACCCTCTGGCTTCACTTCGGATACAACGCCTGTCTCATCGACTTTATACTCACGAATAGGTTTATTAGTCTTCGTGTTGATTTGAACTGCATATGTCACAACCTCATCGTCGTGTGTAACCTCTAATTTAGTTCCGATCATATCGCTTAACGTTTCAAGCTGCCCCTGTAGATCCGCAGTCTCTAGGACGATCTCTTTCGTGCCGTCAGGCTTAAGGTTGATCTTCTTTAATTTAGCTTTGTAGGATACGTAACTCATGGTTAAACAGCTCCTTTGATTTTGTTTTGATGATAAGTCCAGCATAGGGCGAGGGCATCGGAAGGATCGAAGAGGCGTTCCCTTACGTCCCCTAATTTGTATTTGCCTTTAGGATCATCTTTTTTGTAATACACCGGCACAGCCAATTCGTCATAATCAAGACCGAATAACATCTGCATCTCCATGGCGACAGTTTCTTTGTCTGCATTCCCTTTACCTGTTTGCATCTTTAGTTCTGTTGGTCTTACATGAGCGATCGGTACGTTTAAGTGAAGCGCGGCCAATGTAACCACAGAGAAAGCACCTACTAAAGCAAGAACACTATTAGCATTTTTAAAATGAACCGGACGCTCGAGTACGATCACATCCGGCTGCTCCTGCTCAATCATCCGAAAAGTATCCTGATAGATTGCATCGAGTACATTAGGCATTGGAATACTTGTGAAATTCCGTAATCCAAAATCAATAGGCTTTCCGTCGCGCATCGTTGCCCAGCCGGCGGTATTCGTTCCATGGTCTATTCCTAAGATCAACATAGCTTGTTCTCCCCTTGTTGTTAGGAAGAAGCTTATGGTCCAACAAAAACACCGAACCAACCACCCTCCCGTTATCTAAAACATCAAATCTAATCTCGTTCTGATAAAGCGGATCCGCGAACTTAGCCAACGCGACCAGCCCCCGCGTGCTGATTCCCCATCAGCGCATTGAACTCCTCGATGCCCTCGTTCAACTCTTCCGGATCTATGCCAGCGAATTCGTTAAGCAGCTCGTTCCGATCGGGAGCGCATCCCGTGCTTCTAAATCGCATTTTCATATATTCATAGACAGCCCAACGTGTTAAGAGACTCATTTGCTCACTCTCTTTCTTAAGCCCATTTACGCTTATCAGTTTTTTTATTGTTTTGTTTCTCTTGGTTTGGTTTTTCATCACGCTGAGAACGGACATGATTCACGAACTTGTTATATTGCTTCAAGAACACTAGCTCAACCGTTCCGACCGGACCATTACGCTGCTTACCGATGATAATCTCGATGATATTCTTCTTTTCAGATTCCTTATCGTAGTAATCATCGCGATATAAGAATGCGATAACATCAGCATCTTGCTCGATTGACCCGGATTCACGAAGATCAGACATCATCGGACGCTTGTCCTGTCGCTGTTCTACACTACGACTGAGCTGAGATAATGCGATGACTGGCACTTCTAGTTCTCTTGCGATTTGCTTCAAGATCCGTGATATATGGGATACTTCCTCTTGGCGATTAGTGCCGCGCCCCACGCTTGCGATAAGTTGTAGATAATCAATCACTATCATACCGAGGCCTTCTTCACGCTTCAGTCGTCGGCATTTATTCCGGATGTCATTTACCGTGATGGTCGGTGAATCATCTATTACGATGTTCGACATGCCGAGCGCTCCGATCGCTTCCGAAGCTTTTACCCAATCGTTTGATTCAAAACGTCCTGTCCTCATCTTGCTGGCATCAATGTCACCCTCAGCACTTACCATCCGCTGCACAAGCTGTTTCGCGCCCATCTCTAAGCTAAAAATCGCTACGGTTTCCTTAATTTTGACTGCAACATTCTGAGCCACATTCAAAGCAAAAGCCGTCTTACCAACGGAAGGGCGAGCTGCAACAATGATCAAGTCACTATTTTGAAAACCCGCGGTCATAACGTCCAGGTCTGTAAACCCACTCGGTAAACCTGTTACTCCCCCACTGTCTCGGTTCTCATATCGATGCTCCATATCGTCAAATACTTCGATCACTACATCCTTGATTCGCTTAAACTCCTGCTTTGGCGCAGCCTGATCGGACAGCTTTGTCGCAGTATTCTGCATACTTGCGAGCAAACTCTTAACGTTACCATTTTCCATGGCGTCGCGGATCTGCAACATATTCGACCGGATAATTTCACGTAGCATATATTTTTCATTCAGTGTCTCAATGTACGACTGAACATTTGCAACACTCGGTACTGATTGAGCCAGTTTTAACAAATAGCTTGGACCACCTGTGTCTTCAAGTTGTTGTTTTTCGGTTAAGCGGCTAGTCAACGTAACAAAATCTATTGGTTCATCTTCCTTGACCAGCTCATTCGCCGCTTCGAAAATGAATCTATTTGCCTGATTCGCGAATGCCATCGGTTTTAAGGTATCAGTAGCCAAGCGAAGCGCTTCGTACGTTTCGTCTACAAGCATCGCTCCAAGGACTGCCTGCTCCGCTTCTGGGCTTTCAGGCAATTCAATAGCGTTAATTGAGTCGAAGGATTTCATGTATCTTCTCCCTTAATCCTGGTGGTGGAGGTGCAGCGTTCTGTTTCCATGCGTCAAGTTGTTCAAAGTATTCTGCTGCCGCTGCTTTCGAACGATCGCGTTCAAGCTGCTCACCTAAACGTCCTCGGATATCAGCAATCGTTGGCGGGAATCTCTCCGTCAGTGTGTGTTGTTCAATGTTTGCAATGGCAGCCTCTATCGGGAAATCTTTTAAGCGCTCGATCCATTCATCGTTGCGTTCATCATTCGCCACATCAAAATGCGGATAGTTTAAAACAATCTTTCGAAGTAACCGCCCAAATTCTTGCCGGTTCATAGCGTCACTCCTCTCCGAATCTATTAAGATAATCAAGCTTGTCCTGCAAACCTGTTTTTTTAGACTTACTTTCATTGCTCCCTAAAGCTCCGGAAGGAGTCTCGGACGCTTCCATGCGGTTTAACAGCTCATCCCAACACGAGAAAATAATTGTCTTGCAATAAGAGAAATTCCGAATTGTATCCGTCGGTCTCCTTCGTGTTAATTTGTGTCGTGCAAAGGAAAGGTCTATGCCAAAGTGTACGAACTCCAACGGAATGGGTTCATTCGCAATCTCTTGAATATGGGGGAGGTCTGCGTTATTAAACATCAACCGCGCCTTGCGTTGGTTAAAATAGTTTTCAATCGCAAGCTCCCGTTCTTGGATTATCGGTTTATCAAGAACTATTTGGCCTGTGGAGACGGAACCCACAGCGGACGACAGAACCCCGGTTCTTGAACTCAACTCTTTAGCGTCATTATCTTCTAGACCCTGAATCCATCTATCAATCAATATCTTTATAATATCTTTATTAGATCGGACATTTTTGTCCGGGTCATCGGACATTTCTGTCTGATCACTACCGGGCAAATCTGTCTCTTCTACAAGTGATCGGACATTTTTGTCTGATCGCTCATGATGAAATTTCTTGGAATTTCTCACTGTTAAAATAAGCCCATGCGGTGCGCGGGTGACTCTTACGTACCCTTGATTCTCTAAGGTCGCAATCCATCGGCTTATCGTTTTCTCATTCACATCGAATATTTTTGCAAGTTCTGGAAGCAGCATAGGTTTATTTCCGAGTACAATGCCCCACATCTCTCCGTCTCTTTCGACCTCTTTAGTAGTGGAGCTGATGCACCAGAGAAATAACCATAAAGCTGTCCCTATTTGTTTGTAATGTCTAGGCTCCAACAATCCTGAATACGTCGGAAAAGGGTAACTGCTGGGCATATTACTCATCCCCTAAGCTTGTTTCTATCATCTCGCAAGTAAATATGCGGGTGTTTTGCTCGAACCACTGTCCACCCCGGATAACCAAGCGCGAAGAATGCTTTAACCTCACGCTTGAATGCTTCCGGATTCGTGTTCTGTAGATTCCATATCCGTTCGCTAACCCCACTCTTTAAAAGCGGCGTATCTTGAATGATCTTGTCCACCGGGTTCACCTACCGATCAGCGACATAGACTGCCTTGCCTGTAAGTTCCATGATCTCTCGTTTGAACAGCTCGGCATCACTATTAGAGTCGCTTAGGTGTAGCAGCCATATCTGTTCTACATCCCGTAGATCATTCGCCTGCAGAAACTCCTTAACGTGATCTAACCCAAAGTGTGAACGTAATAGCCGGCTCTTTAACACGCTTGGGATTCTCCCGGCAGCTATATTCTCGTTCAGAATCCGTATGCTGTAATTACATTCGACCATGATATGAGTCAGCCCGGTAAATCGGTAACGAACGTAATAGGTATCTGTCACAAACAGAAGTTTTTCCCCTGATTGATTCGCCAGGAGAAAACCCAGCGGCTCTGCAGCGTCGTGCTCGATCTCAAAAGGGAGAATGGTCCATGTTCCAATCTTGAACTCTCCCCTCGCCTTTATGACATTCACACGATGCCCAGAAAGCCCCACAACGTCTGCTGTACCTTTACTGGTGTAAATGTCTATCCCAGCTTTCAAAACGTCTCTAGCTGCCTTGCTGTGGTCTCCATGATCATGTGTAATCAAACACCCTGCAATCTCTGACATACGAAACTCTAGTTCTCGTTGAATATCTTTATAGCGAAGCCCTGCTTCTAGCAGTAAAGCAGTACGCCCATCGCTTATGCGATAGGCGTTTCCTGCACTGCTGGAACCAAGAGGCTTAATATCAATCACCAGGACTCCGGTCCACCTGCAGGTTGACCAGTACCCTCGCTCTCGAAGTTTGTTTCTGGTGGTTCAGACTCAGAACTTGGTTGCCCAGGAGTAATATCGATAAATTCTCCGTTCGCATTGGCTCTGATCTCACGATTCACCTCTGCTTCAGCAAAATCATTCTCCATTTGTTTCAAGCGCAGATAATCGTCATCAATCTTCTGACTGTCGATAGTTACATCACCATGAGCTGCACGATAGATTGTTTTCCAACACATCTTATCGAACCATCCTTCAACCTCTTCAGAGCCAACTACTTTACCGTTTTCCCATTTATCTTTTTTTCCGCCCCAGAATTCAGTACCCGCTTTTTCTGGTTTTCGCTTTTCGATATCCTTAAGTGTCATCATGACAATCTTGTTTTTCTCTGGTGTATTTAAATAAGAATGATAGTAGAAACCGCCAATGATTGATCCTCGATCAAATGCGTTCACGATATCAAATTCATAGCTTTCGACCTTGTTATGCAAATCTTTCTTGATCGCTTTAAATTTATCGTTTGCATAAACAAGCTCAACAACAACGAGATCAGGAACATCTAAGCCGTATTTCACTGCTTTTAACTCCATGCCCCGATAGCCCTCAATAAAACCAATATCATATTTTCCAGTCGTGTTGTTCTTGAATGGAATAAGATTGATATGATTAGGCTGCGCAGGATCGAAGCCGATCTTCGCATAGGCAACAACATCTAATGCAAGCTTGTCCATGTTTACATTTGCCCAAGTTACTGGAGTCTTGTCGCGATTCTTCTCTGCCTTCTTCAAGCGTTTTTCATCGGTGGTTCTCAACACAGAATCAAGAGAGATGAAATAATTCTGTACTAATCGTTTTTGGAAATTGGTTAAAGCAACATCGCTTCCTACGTTGGAATTGAATTGCTTCATAACCATGCTCGTGAATCTCTCTGAAGGAGCTATTTCCTTCTTCTCGATAGCTGTTTTCTGGTTTTCTTCTGTCAATTAAATCGCCTCCTCATGCTGTTTTCCCTTCGTTTCAACACGAAGTTGCTTGTTTTTATCCTTCCAAACATCACTTGCCTTTTCGTAACTACCATGCAGTTTAATTAGTTCTTCCTTTGTCTCGGCAGGCAAGCTATCAAATGTCGGAGGAACTATCAATCTAATTACCTGAGCATCCGTATCAATCAATTTCGTTACTGCCTCAGCGTTATCAATGAAGATTGGTGCAGAGAAGCCGTAATGCTTGGATAATGTATTTATGATGTCGATGCCGGCGTTCATTTCAGCAGCACGATTTAAGCCACTACCGTAAGGAACCCCATTGGACAATGTGTCACAACACTCTTCCAGTCCACCATTGATCTGCTCCTTGAAGAGTCGGAAGCGAACGAACCGAAACTTAGAATTAATCTTGGTTTCGAGCATCGCGACCTTAGTTCGAGTGAACTCTTCCATGAGATACTGCTCTTGTTCCAGGCGTTCAAATTCCGCCGCGAGCTCTCTTTCCTGTTGCTCGAGCTCAGAAATGCGCTTATCAGCGGCTTTTGAAGTATCAAATCTCGCTTTACTTGCTTCGAGATCAGCACAGTCAATTCGTAGCTTGCTGATTGATTCGCGTATAGCCAAGACCGTAGTCTGCGATGAAGATTGAAGCTGTCCTATCTCTTGCTGTATTCCTACCGCTTTTTGCTGTAATGATTTATACTCCGGATTAGCGGAAGGATCCTGAATACCTGAACGTAATTCATTTAGCTCAGATTCGGATGAAGATACAGACTGTTGTAACCCTTCATGGGTCTCATTCTGCTGTTCCAACTCAACACTGATCTGAGCATTAGCTTGTTCAAGCTGTCGTATATCTTCGGATGCAGCCTTACCTTTTGCACTGATTTCAGTAAGTCGCTCGGACTTACGAAGATTGAAATCCGCTACTGCCTTATCGTGAGCTGCTTTTATTTGTTCAGCCGGCAGTGACTGTCCACAAGTCGGGCAATTGCTATCGTGATGATCTTCGAATTCAATGCTATTAACTGAAGTCCAATCAGCTTTATATCTATCAGCCTCTTGCTTCCTAGCTTTGATCGTCCGCTCGTTCTGCTGCACACGGTGTTGCTTGTCTTCGATCGAACGTCTTAATTGATCAATTTCACGATGCAACTGATCAACCGCAGCCCTCTTAGCCGAAACCTTTTCGAGAGTAACAGTCTGCAGCTTGTTCTTAATCTCGATCTGTTTTGTTTCAATCTCACGAAGTCCCTTTTCTTTGACGGAGATTTCAGCACCATTCTGAATGCGGCTGATCTCATCTTCCTTGTTCCGGATCTGTGCACGAATTGTCTGAATATCTTCTTCGAGAAGCTCTTCATCGAGTTCGGAAACATCTGGCACACTGCGTCGGGCCTCGTCGATACGGACTGGGATTTTAACCAGTTCCTTATTAATCTCAGAACGACGAGCAGCGATAACCTTTTTATGATTCTCGATCGAACGATCACCCAAAATATCTGCCAGCTTTACAAGGGCTTTATTACCGTGAATAACCTCGGCGTCGGTGATTTCACCACAAACTTCAAGCAGCAGCTTGCGTCGTTGTTCCATTTTCAATTGCTCATTGAAAAAAGATGGACTGGTCAGAAGTTTGAATAAGTCCTCTTTAATGACGCTGTCGACCTCGGCCTTGTACTCACCTGCTTTCACTGGAACGCCATCGATATAATAATCAGTCGTATTCCCGCTGAAGACAGAAAGAGCGGATCCGCGCTTCTTCGTCCACTTTTCCGAGAAGACACGGCGTAAATCTCTACGCTGGCCATCGATTATAAAGAACCCTTCAACCCCATGTTCCAACCCCTGCTGCTCGACTTTGCCTTCAGCATCCAGGCCCTTTATTTCGAAATCCGCCTTGTTGCTGCTATCCTTGCCGAACAGGAGCCATATGAAAGCATCAAATATGGTCGTTTTACCTGTACCGTTGTCACCGTAGGCATCTGTATTCACACCCCTGGTATCGAACGTAAATTCTCCGAACCCTTTAAAATTACGAAGCGTCAACCGCTCCAAGATGATTTTCTTCAAGCTATTCCCTCCCGTTCCGGGGGCCGATGTTCTCCCGATACTGACGGATTGCCGACTCAATCTCGGCGAGATGTTCATCGTCACAGCTTAGCTCTACGATCCCCGACTGGCTGTTGATGATTAGTGTTGCCGGTGTAAGTGTAAGCCTCGGCAACAACTTCACACTCAGGCGTTCACCTGAAACGTCTAAGGACATCGTTACGCTCATGCCGATACCCCCTATTGTGTTTTATGCCCCCATCAGTTAAGATGAGGGCAATTTCATTTTTCAAAGCTTCAGACTAATGACCCGGTGCAACGGGTCATTTTTCGTTTGTCCGGACAGTTATGAGATAAATCAGTTTATCTACATGGTTCTCAGTCCTTTCATATGTATTACAACAGTGGCCCGGGACTCGAACCCGGCATCGGTTTGCAGTATCCGTTTGCCCATTCATCAAAACGGTCTTAATTAATGGGGCTCTTCCTATCGGAGCAGATACGGGCTTTCACCGTGCTTCACCGAAAAGCAGTCATTGGATTTACAACTCGTTCTGCACGAGCAACTTTAACGCCGGGATTTCCACCCTACTTCTAGACCACAAGCGTTTGTATTCCTGCCCCTGCCACCTTGGGTGATATAGCATCACCGCGAGAGCTGCCATTTTCCCAACCCATTTACCCACCCGACCGGACCAACTGTACTATGTATCCTCGAATCGGCGCAGGCAGTTACGTGGCTAATGGCAAACCAACCGTTGTTTTGATCCTTTTGTGGAGGGAGTCAACTACGGCGAAGAATGTAACCCTCGCGCTAATGCTATATCGATGTGTCAGACACATCTCTCCGCCTACGAACCGGGGGTGGGGGGAGTAGATTATTGATCTACTGGTTCGCAAGCGGAGAGAAAAATCTGAAATTGTCAAAGAGCAACTGCGGCTTACCGCGACGCCTCTCGGCGTTTCGGCCCGTAGCCATCGGGCCATCATCAGGCGGTTATTCATTTAACATACTTGCCGGCACGAGCTTAGGAGCTTGTCCCTTAATTTGATCAGTGCAGCCTTTGCAGATCAGCTTCCCATACGGTCCCGGCTCTACGTTCTCAACAGCTCCACATAAGACACAACCAGGTGCATACTTCTGCAGAATAACGCGATTACCATCTATAAAGATTTCAAGCGGATCTCTTTCGCTAATGCCTAGAGTTCTACGTAGTTCTTTCGGTATTACCACACGTCCAAGATCATCAATTTGTCTTACCATTCCAGTAGCTTTCATATAATTAACCCTCCGTAATGTTGTATTTGATTTCGATTTCATGCATTTGCTTGATAAGTCTGACACGCTCTGATTGATTAGGTTCATCCAAATAACGACCGTATAAATCCATATACATATCTAAATCTTGTTCTAATTCAGGTGGCATATCGCTCCCCCTTGTATTCCTTGATCATCGCGGGTTATAATGACCGTACAATTATTTCATAAGCAGCATTGAAGCAATCGTCTGGCAGGACGGTTGCTTTTTTTATGTAGCTCCAAGGCGATTCAACTGCTTTTCCAACCATTCCGGATATGGTGTATCTCTTACCCATGGTTGGTTATGCTTCACATAATCGCTGTGGTAAAACTTCGCAAGCCTTTCAATCAGTGAGACCTTTTCTTCTTCTGGCATTAGTGAGCCCACCTCCTCTCCTACCGAGTCCCTTATTTCACCCGATGAAGGATATATTCGCATTCACCGAACTCATTAGTGGATTCTTGAGCCACTTTCCACATACCCGTGGAAAGCAGCTCATTCGTTTCGTTCATATTCGCCTTGCGGATCTCTTTTACTTTGCTAATGTGATAGTTCATGGGTTTACTCCTTTCATGTTCTTTACAGCAGCTTCTCTTGCTCTTTAATCCAATTCAATAAACAATCTTTTCGAATTCTTCTGGTATTTCCATTTTTAAAGCTTGGTAATTCACCTGAATTGCACCATGCATACACTGTATTTCTTGACACGTTCAAGTACTCTGAAACCTGGATTACAGTTAACATCTCAGGAAGTATACCGTAAGTAGTTTCTTTCATAAGAAGATTCCTTTCATTGTGGATTCATATTTTTCTCTTTTTCCGAAAGGGTTTTTAGTTCGTAATAAATATCACGAAGAAGGATTTCCTTTTTTTCTTTTTTCTCCTTATCGGTCACATCCCTCTCCTCCTTTCGCTAAAAGTCGCCTAACTGTTGACTTATTCTGCAAAAAAAATGGTCCAATCTACTCCCAATTCAGAAGCAATACATTTAGCTAATTCAACAGAGGGTTTCCTTTTTTTATTTTCGATCGCGTTGTAATATTGCCGTGATATTCTGGTTCTTTTTGCAACTTCATCTTGAGATAATCCAAGTTCTTTACGTTTGGTTTCTGCATGCGATGTCATAAATACACCCCTTTCGTCAAATCTTGTCGCCTGTACGTTGACCTTAATATACATCAACATATAGGCGATGTCAACGAGATGTTTCCACAATTTTAGTCGTTTTTGTCAACTTATTGTTTACATTCTTGGTTTTTCGTATATACTATTACTTATAAGGAGGTTGTTACTATGTACGGAGATAAGCTTAAAGAACTTCGAAAGATTGAAGGGTGGACTCAAGAAGAAGTTGCAAAGAAACTTGGAGTAAGCAAGCAAACATATTCCCACTATGAGAATGAAAAACGACGGCCTAGTCTTGAAATGGTCAGGGAATTAGCCACTGTTTACCAAGTAAACATAGATGATATTTTTGCTGAAGAAAAAATTAGTGATGTTATTGCTTTACCGGTTGTAGGTCGAGTTTCTTGTGGAAACGGTATTATTGCTTACGAAAGTATTGAAGGATACGAACAGACACCAAAAGAATGGGCAACTGGTGGTGAGCATTTTTATCTTCGCGCTAAAGGGGATAGCATGATTGGAGCTCGTATACATGAAGGAGACTTGCTATTGATCCGAAAGCAACCCGAGGTAGAAAATGGAGAGATAGCTGCCGTACTTATTGGAGAGGAAGCAGTATTAAAGAGGGTTTATAGAAACGGAGATCAATTAGTTCTTCAATCAGAAAATCCAAATTATCAACCTATGTTTGTGCCACCCGCCGAAGCTAAAATCATTGGTAAATTAAAGATGGCGACGATCAAATTTTAAGGAGGGCTTAGATATGCTTGGTTCATTTCGGAAAAGGGGATGCACCTGCAAAAAAAAACGATGTACATGTGGTGCAAAATGGCACTTTCGTTATGATGTTATTGACTTAAAAACAGGTAAGAGGAAACAAAAAGAAACTCGTGGTTTTGAGACAAAAGCTGAGGCTGAAGCTGAATCAAAAAAAATACTAGCAGATCTTCAACAAGGTACTTTTTTTGAAGAGAAGAATATAACTTTTGAAGATTTTGCAAATCAGTGGATTGAGATATACGAAAACTCCGGAAAAGTTAAAACAAGCACAGTAGATATTCGAAAGGCCAAATTAAAACATCTTTTATATTTCTTTGGCAAGATTAAATTAAAAGACATAACTAAACTCATGTATCAGGATATGCTTCTTGACCTTCAAAAAAAATACGCCCGTAAAACAATCGCCAGTGTACATGAAACTGGAAGTTTATTATTTAAAAAAGCAGTAGAACTTGAAATAATTTCAAGAGACATAACTGAACATGCTGAAATGCCTTATGTAAGGAAAACTGTAGCTGAATTAGAAGAAGAACAGCCAGTCCCCAAATACTTAGAAAAGGAAGAGTTATCACAATTCCTTAAAGCAGCAAGAAATTCAGAATATCCCCTTGATTATCCTATTTTCCTTTGTTTATCCTACACTGGCATGAGAGTAGGAGAATTGTGCTCACTAAAATGGCGAGATATTAATTACATTGATCAAACAATCAGTATTACTAAAACTATCTATAACAAAAAGAATAATACGAGAGAATATCTTGTACACACACCAAAAACAAAAAGTTCAATCAGAGTTATCGATGTTGACGAACTTGTACTTAAAACTCTTGAAGACCACCGAGTAAGACAGAATTTGCTTCGGATGGAAAAGAGAAATACTTACTTTGATGAAGGATATGTATTTGCTAATGAGAATGCGTTCCCAGGATACCCACTTGTTCCAGCCGATCTGATTAAAAGAATGAATAGAATCTTAAAACTTGCTAAAATTAATCACAAATTATCCCCTCATTCTCTCCGACACACACATACCTCTTTATTGGCTGAAGCTGATGTCTCTTTAGAAACGATAATGAATCGATTAGGGCACCATGATGATAAAGTAACAAGAACAGTTTACTTACATGTAACAAAACCAAGAAAAAAAGAAGCCTCTCAGAAGTTTGCAAAACTAATGAGTGGCATATAATCTGTGTATAGTGTGGGCAAAATGTGGGATAGAATTAATAATACATCAAAAAAACCCTTATAAATAAGGGTTTTTTTATATTTTCGAGAGAGGTGCTACCTCATCCGTTTTGTATAATTTTCTAAATTATAGCATAGTTACCTATTCTCTAGCAACACTTATCTTATTTGCTCTGCGGCTTCAAATACTTATCCAAAAACTTGATCATCGTGTTATAGAAATCGATCGAGTTCTCTTCGTTGGCGAAGCCATGCCCTTCATTATCCTTGACCATATACTCCACTTGGACGCCGCGTTTTTTAAGAGCTTCGACAATTTGGTCGGATTCTGCTTTGTTAACCCGCGGATCATTCGCCCCTTGAGCCACGAATAATGGTGTTACGATCTTGTCGACGTGGAACACCGGCGAAACTTGCTTCAGCATTTCTTTGTCCTTTTCGACATCGCCGACGCGTTCATTAAACAGATTTCTCATGGTCTCCCAATATGGTGGGATCGTCCCCAAGAATGTGAACATATTCGATACGCCTACATAATCAACGGCAGCAGCATACAATTCCGGCGTTTTCGTAATGCCCGTCAAGGTTGCGTATCCACCAAACGATCCACCATAAATACCAACACGTTTTGGATCAGCAATCCCCTGCTTAATCGCCCACTTCACACCGTCAGTAATATCATCTTGGATTTTCAATCCCCATTGTTTATCTCCTGCATCCATAAAGGCCTTTCCATACCCCGTTGATGCACGGAAATTCATTTGAAGTACGGCATACCCGTGGTTTGCCAGCAGTTGCACTTCCGGGTTGAAGCCCCACATATCGCGTGCCCACGGCCCGCCATGCGGATTCACGATCATCGGCAGATTTTGAGGCTTTTTATTTTTCGGTAATGTCAAATAGCCGTGAATCGTTAATCCGTCTCTACTCTTGTAAGAGATTGGATACATATCGGCCATCTGATCTGGGTTAAGCCACGGGCTTAAATTACCTAAGGATGTTAACTCACCGGATACGCTATCATAAAAATAATACATCCCGTAAGTCTTGTCATTCGAAACGCTAATAATCAGCTTCGTCATATCCTCGTTATAATCGTTCAGCCCGATCTCACTTTCACTGACGCCAAGCTTCTGCTGCAGCTTGCGGTACAAAGCCTCGAATTTATCATCGAAAAACTCCAAATGCGCTTTATCTGTCACATAGACGGCTGCCAGCATTTTATCTTGATTCTTGTCGTAGTACGCCCCAGTTACGTCAACTTCCGGATGCTGATACAGAACTTCTTCCTCACCCTTTAAGTTCAACTTGACGAGCGCCGTCTTGTCCCGACCGTTATTGGAAACGGCATAGATCGATTTACCGTCTGCCGAGAAACCCAGCGGATTCATCGCATCCCCGTCCTTTAACGTAACAAGCGGTTTAAACGCCTCTTCCTCCGTATCGCGGTACAACAATGTACTTTCGACACCATCACTTTCGGAAGCAAGCCGGATTTTACCTTGGCGATCCGCTACCCATGCCATAATGTTCCCGGGGTTTTTGGCGATCAGCTTCGTTTCCCCTGTCTTTACGTTCAATTTATATACATCGAAAATGGCAGCATCTTCTTTATTCATCGAAATCAAAATTTCGTCTTTCACACCCGATAAACCGCTCACGAGTTGAACACTAACCTTATCGTAAGGCGTCAAATCCACTTCCTTATTGCCGTTAAAAGCGGACGAATATACATGGAAATTCTCGTCTCCGCCCTTATCTTTGCGATACAGGATGTTATCGCCTTTCCAGAAGAAACCAGCGATATCGCGATCTTTCGAGCTTGTCACGCGAATAGGCTCGCTTTTCTCACCGATTTTCTCTACAAAAACATTGGAACGGTTCTCCCAAGTACCCGTATAAGAAAGATACTTGCCGTCAGGAGAAAGCTCATACCCAAAGCTGCCTGGACTCCGCATGAAGTCTTCCACGGAAATTTGTGGCACACCACTCTCGTCCATCGCTGACAACATTTTATTACTGTAGTTCTGAAGTACAACAGCCGCTTGAGCTACTGTCATAGGCTGATCTTCGTGCAAGCTTCCATCTGCATCCCCTTGAATGAGCCCAAGTGCCTTAGCGCTTGCTGCATATTCGGCCAAGCTTGTTTCGGCTTGCTCCTTACCGAGCGCTCGCACTATGATGCGAGCCATCTCGCCGCGTTTGATCGGAGCGTCAACGGAAGTGAATTCGCCTTCCTTCATCCAACCCTTCTCAGAAGCGACCTTCATCGAGTCAATACCATGTTGATATGTAAGCGACAATACCGCATAGCGGATAAAGTCTTTGACAGAAACCTCTTGGTTTTGCTTTACGCCTTTTTCTACAATCCCTTTCGTAACGAGCGATTGCATGCCAACTTGATACCATGGTGCTGCTTTTTTCGCGTCATCCTGTGCCATGACAGACACGGGAACAGATACGGCCATAATAGCCGCGATCGTTGCGGAGACTAACCTTTTTCTTACTTTCATACTTATGCTTCCCCTCTCTGCTGGGAACCGAGAAGACCCTCAATCGATCATTTTCCCGATTCCATTCCTCATCATCGTGTGCCTTCCCCAACATGAAATAACTTACGGATCCTATAAAAAACAAGATATACAGCTGCACACATCATACTGTATATATCATTATATACAGTATACAAAGCTTGATTTCAAATGTCAAGATTATACAATCATTATTTGGCATAACTTCTCATTTGCCCGATAAAAATAAGTTTCCTGTTCTTCTCCAATTCATATATAATGACGACATAATCATTGAAGGAGTGACCCCATGTCTAAGCATGAATTTGATATGTTATCCGATTCCACCGAAGCAACGACCACACGATTTGTTACCTTCATCGGTGAGAGCTACAAACGGTTTGACCTGGCCATTATGACGACTAATCGTTTTTACGGCAAAAAACTAATTACGGACCTTCAGAGCGGTATATCCGCCATTGTTGGGGAAGAAGATATCGAAGAAGAAGGATACTTGGAATACACCTTTAAGTTATCGGAAGAAGAAGCTGGAGAGCTTCGCAATTTCTTGTCACTTGTGGTGGGGCCTACGGTTTTTACCGACTAAAACGTCAAAAAGGATACCTCATTTCCTGAGGTATCCTTTCTTGTGTGGATCAACTATTTGATTTGGTTGCCGAATATCAGAGCATTACTGAGCTTGCGACCTGGTGCTGTAAGCATTTTACCATTCGCATATAACCCGGAAGAAGCACCGCCATCTAAGTTCATCGCTTGCTGGGCCCCAAGCTTTTCCATGATCGCTGCCCAATCTTTGATCGTAGCATTTCCAACCGTAGCAAGCATGACCGAACCGTCTTTCATGATCGCGATGCCGCTGCGCGCGCCGCCATTCGTTAAGATTTTCGCTGACGTGAATCCCTCTGCTGCTGGATTTACCGCCACTTTGCCGTCTTTAACGAGCCGAGGACCTGCGCCTACTGCGGTAACGACATCGTTCCAAGGAATTGTTTTTCCGTTCAGATCCTTATAATGGACTTCATAATTTACCCGATCCCCGACCTTAAACCGGCTTGCTTGTCCTGCATCGGTCCCGTTAAATACGAGTACATATCCTTTTGCCGGAATCTCCACATTTGTATTCTGCGTGACTTGCGTGACGACGCCTTGATTCACAACAATCATATGACCATAGTTAAATCCGATCGTCTTCCCACGCTGTGGCGTATAGAGAATAGCTCCGTTCTTGCCTTTGACAGGCGTTCGATTGACAAAATACACATACCAACTGCTCGAACGTCCTTTATCCTCATCATAAACACTGCCTGTCACTGAGACGCGCAAGGTGTCCATCCGTGCCTGTCCATCTTTCGTAAAGCCAATGGATGTACCCGTGTTCCCAATATGCGCAAGCTGGCCGTTTGCAATAATCGTTCCGTATGGCTCGGGAATGCCGCCATAAGCCTCAAAGTACGTGGCATTCATTGCATAACTTGCATTCCATTGCTTCGCAATATCTTGGAGGTTCGCCGTCTCGCCAACTTTCCGATTCGCCAGCCCTACGCCGACACCGATATTCTTCGGTATTGCAACCGTCTGAACAGCGTACGTTTTGGATCCTACTTTCACATTCTTGACCGCAACCTTCGGCTGAGATGCCGTCGTCTTGGTGCTTGTCGCGGAGCTCGTTGTCACTTCACTGTGCTCTCCCGACGCGGACGCGATCGATGCTCCTGACAGACTCATTACAATGGCTAAGATGAGTAATAAATTTAGGTTTTTCTTCCCCATTTGTTCTGATTACACCCCGATCACTGAATTTAAGCTCTGGATCTCCAGTTCTGCAAATTTGCGTTCAATTTCGATTCGATCTAAGGTGATTACGCAATGATCCATATCGCAGACGATCGGTACATCACAACGAATCCGCGCTAAATCGCGGGATAGATGCAACATATCGAGATCTGCTTCGATTTTGGTACGAACGGATTTCGTTAATTCATGGAGATTCTCAAGAATCCCCTCAACGGATTGGTACTGTTGAACCAGCTTATACGCGGTCTTCTCCCCAATGCCTCGAACCCCGGGATAATTATCGCTCGGGTCGCCCATTAACCCTTTTACATCAATGACTTGCAGCGGTGTTAATTGACGTTCTTCCATCAAGGTCATCGGATTGTACACCATATAATTGCCATGACCCTTCTTCATGATAATGACGCTGACACGCTCATCCACCAATTGCAGCATATCATGGTCACCCGTCAAAATATAAATGTCCATGTCTGCTCCATACTGCTTCGCAATGGTACCGATACAATCATCCGCTTCATAGCCCGCTTCACCGATATTCGGAATGCCGAAGCTTGTCATGACATCCTTAATCAACGAGAATTGCGGAATCAAATCCTCTGGTGCCTCGGCGCGGTTTGCTTTATAGTCGGAGAATTGCTCTGTCCGAAATGTTTTGCTCCCCATATCCCAACAGCAAGCAATATGAGTCGGTTCAAATTTCGATACGGCATCCCAGAAATAACGGATAAATCCGTAAATGGCATTCGTCGGAATCCCTGTACTCGTCTTGCGGATATATCCGCCATACGCCGTCGCATAATACGCGCGGAACAGTAAAGCCATCCCGTCCACAAGGAGTAATTTGGGCTGATGTTGTTCAACCATGTGATCTCTCCTATCTATTCATCATATTTCAATTTCATTAGTATAACATAAGCCTGTGCAACCTCACACCATTTCGTACTAGTGTACTACTGGTAATCCTCCTAATCTCATTTTATTAAAATAATAGCCCATCTTCGGTCTGATTAACCGTAGACAGGCTGTTTATCCTCACCAGTTTTCTGTATATAACTCTTCTTTGAATCCAACCGTCACACGCTGCCCATCCGTAACAATCGGGCGTTTAATTAACCGGCCATTGGAAGCAAGAAGCTCGATTTGCTCTTCAGCTGACAAGGTAGGAAGTTTGTCTTTTAGCTTCAATTCTTTATAAACATCCCCTGAAGTATTCCAGAACTTCTTCAATTCTAGCCCGCTGTGATGAATGAGTTCCTTCAGCTCGTCTACCGTCGGCGCCTCCTCGAACAGGTTCTGCAACTCTAGCTCATGGCCTTTCGCTTCCAACCATTTGACGGCATTTCGGCACGTCCCACATTTGGGGTAATGATATACTTTTAAGTTCGACATGATTGTTAACTCCTTTAAAAGCGGCAATCTCAGTGTTTATTCTAACAGGGATGCCTGTAATTTCATGAGGTCTTGCGGCAAATCCGCAGTGAACTCCATCCATTGCTTCGTAATCGGATGGGTAAGTCCCAGCTTCCACGCGTGCAGCGCATGACGTTCGATGCGGGTATCTAAGGCATTCTCTTGTTCATGGGTATACATTTTGTCCCCAATCAAGGAACAGCCGATATGCTGCATGTGTACGCGAATTTGATGCGTTCTTCCCGTCTCTAGCTTTAGCTGCACTAACGAGGCGATACCCTCTTGGTAGCTTTCAACCACTTCATAATGTGTTATAGATTCATAACCTGAAGGCGTTACAATCCGTAAATGCGGATTCTCAGGGTCACGGTCAATAGGTCCTTCAACGGTTCCTTTTATGGGTTGAGGCACACCATGCACAAAAGCGAGATACTGCTTGTCGACTTCCCCTGCAATCATCTGCTCTGAAATATGCTGGTGAATATAAGGATTCTTCGCAATACAGAGGACACCGGAAGTCTCTTGATCCAAGCGATGTACAGGACGGAAGCGATAATTCCAGCCCTTTTCCTGCCAATAATGCACGATACCGTTCGCAAGTGTATTCATATAATGGCCATGTGTCGGATGCACAATGATCCCCGCATTTTTCATCACCACTAACAGATGCTCATCTTCATAAATAATCTGAAAGTCGATCGGTTGTGGAAAAATATCATCAGATCGTTCCTGCTCCATTCGGATCTGAATACAATCCCCCGCCTGAACTTTCACGCTGATATAGCGCCGCTCCCCATTCACCGTAATCCCTTGCTCGGTTAATTTCAGGCGTGACATCAGCTTGCGCGATACTTGCATCCGGTTGGAGAGGATCGTCTTTAAATAGAATCCATCCTCCGCTTGCGGCACGATGTAAGTGATAGGCTCATAGTATTGCATCGATGTCATCATGGCTCGTTCCGGAACACCTCAGCACTGCGGATGTATTCCACATCAGCAACCCCGCCGCGAACATTCGCTGTACGCGCTAATACGAAGAAAAGATCTGACAGCCGGTTCAAATAACTGCGTACTTCCGAATTTATCGGCGTTGTTCCTGCTAACGTAACCACGAGTCGCTCAGCACGACGGCATACCGTTCTGCAAATGTGCAATGAACTAGCCGCTGATGTACCTCCAGGCAGAATGAAGCGAGTAACTTTCGGATTCTCCGCATCATACTGATCGATCCATTTCTCAAGTTGCTCAATCAACGCCGCTTGAACTTTGAATGTCTTGCCATCTGGGTTCGCAAACGCAAGATCTGATCCGCAATCAAATAACTCATGTTGAATCTGTAGAAGGGCTTCACGAATATCGGAATAACGTTCACCCTTCAGATCGCTAATGGCTTGGCCCACAAAACAATTCAACTCATCAATCGTACCATACGTCTCTACCTGTATATGATCCTTCGGTACACGCCCGCCAATAACGGATGTTGTTCCTTGATCACCTGAACGCGTATAAATTTTCATATTAGTTCCCTCCCAATCGTACCTGTCTGCTGGTTAATTCCACGGCTACACCCGAAGTGAGAAGAAAAAGTTGACTGCACTTCGCTGTCAATCGTGCATTGACGATCGGAAGCCAGTGGTGAAAAAGTATTTTATGTATATCGACTTCATCCCAATAGCCATTCATCTCATTCGTAATAACAAGTATCGTCCCCTGATAGGCTGTAATGGATTCAATTAATGTATCCGCCCGCTCTGCCATAAGTCGATGCATCCTGTCATCATCCTGCTCTCGCTGCGCGATCAGCTTTGCTTCGTGATATAACCAAACGGCGATGTTATCCACCACGAGAACACGACTATTCGTCACAAAAGGATTCGAGTTCACATTAATCGTATCAATAATTTCAGGAAGAATAGGGTGTGTCTCGATGATTTTCCATGGGTATACAGATTCAGCGATCTGTTCGGCATCTTTATCCGGCCAACGTGAGACGAGCCAAATGCCCGCATGATCGAATTTCTCGGCTAACTTGAGCGCGAACGCCGTCTTCCCGCTACCGGATCCACCGGTAATCATCATCAACAAGCAGACCCCTCCTTCCTGCATTTTTGTTACATATGAGTTCACGTCGCCTACTCGGCCATCATTTGCAAGACTTTCATCGACAGCTCTTTATTCGGCGCATTGGACGGAATAATCGCGTACAGCTTGTCCGTTTTATACCCGATAGTCTGGAACATCTTCATCTCATTAATCGGTAATGCATACAAATGCTGCTCTTTTTTCTCCTGATCCTTGCCATCTGCACCCTTCACGCTTACTGTGCCTTCAACAAAGCCCTTCTTGTACTTTTCTTGGTCAAAAGTGCCTTCGAGCGGCGTACAACCTTCACTATTTGCAAAATTCAACATGTCTTGTTCCTGAATAACCATGATGCCGTTCTGGCTCACCGCGAGTTCAGCGATCAATTTCTGAATATTGTACATGGCGCTGGAATTGACCTGCAGGGTTTTCTCCTCTCCAAGCTTTGCCTGGAGCTGAGCCTGAACTTGCTCGGTCACCTCGGTCGGGATCACTTCATTGGCTGCCGGCATCATAAATATCGTCATATCTGGGTTTTTCCCGCAGCCTGTCAACATTACCAATCCTAATAATAACGCAGCGATAACTCCAAATCTCTTCATGTTCATAGATCCCCTCTGCTCGTAAATACATCTTATATCACACTATATCATAAAGATGGAAGACAAAAAAAGAAGACCCACGCAGGTCTTCTTGCATATTACGCTTTTCTAGGATTGATTTTCATATATTCATTGATTTTGACATCCAGCATACTGCTTATTAAGATGACATTATCCGACGTAAATGATTGTTCAAGTAACACGATTTCTTCCATCTTCAAACGCAAAAATTGAATCTCATCCTCCAGAGCAACCGCTGGCGAAAATGAATTACCCGCTTTGCTACGCAAATCATATTCAACAGAATACAACACGATCCCTCCCCGGAGTCCAAAATCAATTCCATTTCACTCATAATATCTAAGATCTTACATTAAAAGTAAAACTCATGTTGTATTATATCAAAAATAGCCTATTATTGGTATAAAAAAATTAACTATTTTTTAAGTTTCTCGATAAAGTTACCAATTCTGTCAATTGCCTCATTCAATTGTGCCACTGAAGTTGCATAAGAGCAACGAATGAAACCCTCGCCACCAAGTCCAAAAACATCGCCAGGCACTGCGGCTACCTTATGTTCCATTAATAGACGTGTCGCAAACTCTTGAGAATTAAGACCCGTGGATTGAATGGATGGGAAGGCATAGAACGCTCCTTGGGGCTCATGGCATTCCAGTCCGATCTCACGGAATCGCTTCACAACAAGGCGTCTGCGTTGATTATAGGACTCGACCATCCGATCTTTCTCGTCCATGCCGTTCGTTAACGCTTCAAGTGCAGCGACTTGCCCCATCGTTGGCGCACACATCACTGTATATTGGTGAATCTTGAGCATCGCGGAAATGATCTCTGGATGCCCACAGGCATATCCCATTCTCCATCCCGTCATAGCAAAGGCTTTGGAAAATCCGCTAACGAGAATCGTACGATCTCTCATTCCTGGCAGAGAAGCAAAACTCACATGCTTTTGATCATAGGTTAATTCTGCATAAATCTCATCGGAGATAACAATAAGATCATTCTCTTCGACGATCTTTGCAATCGGCAACCAGTCCTCATAGGTCATAATACCGCCCGTTGGATTGCTTGGGTAACATAGAACCAGCACCTTGGACCGCGGTGAAAGCTTAGCTTTCAAAGATTCCGCCGTTAATTTGAAATCGTTCTTGGCAAACGTCTCAATTCCAACAGGTACGCCTCCGCTAATGGATGTGATTGGAGAATACGTAATGTAACAAGGTTCAGGAATCAAGATTTCGTCCCCTGGTGAAATCAACGCACGAAGCGCTAAATCAATCGCTTCACTACCGCCAATCGTCACCAAAATTTCATCTGCGGGGTTGTAGGTTACATGAAACTCATCATGCAAATATTGTCCAATGGCTTCACGAAGTTCCGGGATACCTGCATTGGAGGTATACTTGGTCTTTCCGCGTTCTAAGGAATACACACATGCTTCACGTACATGCCATGGCGTACAGAAATCCGGCTCACCGACACCTAGTGTAATAATATCTTTGCTGCCAGCCGCCAAATCAAAAAACTTCCGAATGCCTGATGGCGGAATCGCACGCACAGCAGGAGCTAAATACGATGACATCGATTTGTTTTTTTCTTCATTTTTTATGATCATGGCTTCTCTTCCTTTTCGTTACGGTGAGACAATGAGACGATGGTCGTCTTCATGGTCTTCGAATATAATCCCGTCTTGCTTATATTTTTTGAGAATGAAATGTGTTTTCGTCGAAAGAACCTGATCAATCGGCGACAATTTGTCCGAAACAAAGCTTGCAACATCTTTCAAATTCTTGCCCTCTACTTCGACGAGTAAATCATACGCGCCGGACATGAGGTAGACCGATTTTACTTGGGGGAACAAATAGATGCGCTCGGCAATGCCTTCGAAACCGCGTCCGCGCTCGGGTGTAATCTGTACTTCAATCAAAGCCGTTACTTTATCGTCTTCAACTTTGCTCCAATTTACAACAGCCGCGTATTTGACAATGACATGGTCATCTTCCAACTCCGTAATCGCTTGCTTCACAGTGGCTTCCTCGACCCCAAGCAATGTGGCCAGCAGCTCTGTGTCACGGCGGGCATCTTCTTTTAATAGATCCAAAATTTGCAATTTCAACGCATTCATTGATCAAACCTCCCAAACCATAATAACTATCTTACAACGAATACCATGTTCATGCAAAACAAAAAACCGTTTTTACGGCGTTTATATGCCTGTAAAAACGGCTTTCGGTGATGTTAAAAGTAATACGGGTTATTCGATGTTTGCGCAGCCTGCGCATTTGCCTGTGGTTGAAAGTTTTGAGCTTGTTTCTGAGAAACGAACTGTTGTGTCTGTTGCTGCGTTTGCTGCATAAGTTGCATCTCTTTATCGATCGCTTGTTTCAAGGCAGGTGATGGCTTGTCGTACATATTGTTTTGCTGCATGTAGTTGTACAAGTCACCTTGGATCTGAAGCGAATGATTTAACAGATTGGTAAACATGGAACGAACCGCTGGACACGCTGCTTCGGTCGTCGCTGTCGTATATTCGCCTACCGTTCTTTTTAGATCTGCCAAAATCGTGTACATCATGTCTCCGTCTGGCATAAAAGTACCTTGTTGATTATTCTGTTGCTGTGAATTCACCTGTCATTTCTCCTTTGCTGTGTTACTGAAGTTGAGTGGGAGCAAGCGATTGATGGTGCTGCAGGGATTGAGCAAGTGTCTGATAATGCGCCTGGTGTGCTTTCAACATCGTCGAACAAATTTGTTGTACAGTCGGGTTCGATGAGCTTGCCGCAACGGCTACGCATTGTTTAATAAGAAGATCTTCATTCGATAGGGAATCTGAAATGTAATTCAACTCTTTGCCGGATAACGGCAGATGGTGCATCATTTGCATGGGTTGACGTTCCTCCTTGTGGCGAACTATAGAAGTTCTGATTCCTTCCTAGGATGGTTCAACAGTGTCCTAAATATGTATTGATATTGTGTTATTCCTGTGAATAAAGCTTTTTTGAGAGAAGCATAATGAGGGAAAGGGAGGAGGAGTACACGAATGGACCTTGTGTCAGGATCTTTGTTTTGGCATCCTACGATCCATCCAACCCCATCATATCCAACAGTTGAAGAGGATCTAACGTGCGACGTCCTGGTTATTGGGGGCGGCATTGGCGGTTTGTTGTGCGGAGCACTGCTCGCAGAACAGGGCTTAAAAACGATTCTGATTGAAAAAGATACCATTACGTCTGGCAGTACGCAAGCAAGTACAGGCTTACTTCAATATTCCAGTGATAAGCATCTTTCATCCTGCATTCATACCTTTGGTGAAACCAATGGGGTTCGTTTTTACCGACTATGCCGTCAATCAATTCACGACTTAGAAGCCTTATGTGCTAGATTGCCTTTCGATGCTCAATTCCATCCGCGGGAAAGTCTCTATTACGCAAGCTGTAGGGCCGATGTGCCGAAACTACAAGCGGAATACGAAGCGCTCAAGCGATACGGTTTTGATGCGACCTACTGGGATGATCAAGAGATTTCCAGTCATTTCTCGTTCTCCAAGCCCGCCGCCATCTTCTCGAATGATAATGCAGAAGTGAATCCCGTTGCCTTATCGTTTAGCTTGGCGCAGTTTGGAATCGATCATAACCTTCGGATTTATGAGCACTCCAAACTCATTCGATGGGACAATGAAGAGCATCATGTCAACTGTTATACCCGTAAGCATCGCATTCGTGCAAGGAAAGTTGTTTTTGCTAAAGGATATGAAACGGCTCAAATGACGAATGACCCCAATGCGGTGCTCGTGAGCACCTATGCGATTGCAACGGAGCCTGTGCGTGAATATACCGATTGGTATCAACGCGCAATGATCTGGGAGACAGCACGCCCTTACTTATACTTACGCACGACAGATGATAATCGTATCCTTATCGGAGGATTGGATGAGCGCACGATCCGTCCTGAAGAGCGAGATTCAAAGCTGCTGCATAAGAGTGATGTACTCCTCAACACCCTGAAATCCATGTTCCCGAATATACCTGACATTCAAAATTTGAAGATTGCTTATCAATGGGCCGGCGTATTCGGTTCTACTCATGATGGCTACCCAATTATTGGAGAGCATCCATCCAAGTTTCCAAATTGCTATTTTGTCCAAGCCTTTGGCGGCAATGGAATGGCCTATAACTTGATGGCTGCCCAAATCATTCGAGACTTCATCATCAAGGGCGCTCATCCTGATGCAGATATGTTTCGTTTATATCGTTCGAACGAGAATAAACCTCTACCGAGTTAGCTCGCCTTGGAGCATCTCGTATAGAGGTTATCTGTAGTCATAAAGTTAGAACAAGTCCATGCTCAAATATCGCTCTCCCGTATCGGGAGCCATACAGAGGACTTTTTTGCCAGGTCCAAGCTTGGCCGCGATTTGCAAGGCAGCCCATACCGAAGCTCCTGAAGAAGGACCCACGAGAATCCCCTCCTGCCGTGCTAATCTTCGGGTCGTCTCGATGGCATCTTCGTCAGCAACTTGTATGATTTCATCATAAATACTCGTATTGAGGATCTGCGGCACAAAACCAGGGCTTGTTCCCACCAGTTTATGAGGTCCAGGGATACCGCCTGAGAGGACAGGAGATCCTTTGGGCTCCACAACCGAAATATAGATATCAGGGAGATGCGCGCGCAAGGTTTCCCCTGTCCCTGTAATCGTCCCTCCGGTGCCCGCAGACGCCACGAATACATCGAGCTTCCCATTCATTTGCTCAAGAATCTCGAGTGCTGTGGTATGACGATGTGCATCAGGGTTCGATCCATTCTCAAATTGATTCGGAATATAGCTGTTTTCGATTTGTTCTTTGAGCTCCATTGCTTTACGCAACGCGCCCGACATTCGTTCAGCTGCCGGTGTTAGCACGATTTCAGCACCGTAAGCTTTGAGCAGGTTGATTCGCTCAGCCGTCATATTATCAGGCATCACGAGGATCGCCCGATAGCCCTTCGACGCTGCGGTCATGGCCAAGCCAATTCCCGTATTGCCGCTGGTAGGTTCAATAATCGTCGCACCCGGACGAATGACTCCTGTACGTTCGGCTTCCGCAATCATATGGTACGCTGCCCGGTCTTTCACGCTGCCGCTAGGATTGAACATCTCTAGCTTCACGAATACATCCGCATGCTGAGATGTCACCATGCGCTGTAATTGCACGACCGGCGTATTGCCGATCAATTCGGTAATGTGCTGCACGACGCGCGGCATACGAATCCCCCTTCTGCAATACTTCTTTATGCGTGTACTAGCGGCTCAGACGCTTAATCATTTTTTGACGATCTTCAGGGGACAGTACATAGGCAACTTGGAAACAACCTGTACATACATACATGTTCACTTGAAAAGGTGCTTCCACAAAAGGTTGTCCTACCGTATCCGGTACGTTCGGTTGGAATGCATTCGGAGGCGTCACCTGTTTGCCGGCTAACACCATAAACTCACGGCAATACATGCACTCAGGCACTTCCTCTTGCTCGTCTAACACACGTTCTACGGCTTCTTCATAACGACTTAGCTCTTCATCATCATCCGTGGCCGGATCAATCTGCACCTGCAATGTGCGATAGCCTTTCAGTTCATTATTACAATGCGGACATTCCTCTTCCGGTCCGATTTCTTCATCCCATACAATCTCGGTATCACACCAAGGGCAAATGACTGGTTCCATACGTTATTTCCTCGCATTCTTTAAATATTTATCCAATAGATAATTCCAATCGTAACAAAAACAACAGCTAATGCAAATAAAGTCCCCCACAAGTACTTCATGCGTTCTCCTCCTGAATCAAAGCTGCTACGACAGCCCTGCACCAATAATAAAGGATAATGAGATAGAGATCATCATCGCGATAAAACCAACCGCACGGTTATCTTTACCAATCTCTTCATCAATGTGGAATACAGGGGTTAAAAATTCAAATAAAAAATAAGCAATAATAAGCAATACAAATCCAAAGGTTGCCCATGTTAATGATTCATAGATGTTTCTTGCTTCTTGAATGCTCGAGCGGAAAATATTGCATATCCCGAATATCTTCCCGCCCGTAGCCATCGCAACAGCAAGATTTCCTTGCTTGATCTCATCCCAACATCGGTATTTCGTTAGCAGCTCAAAGCAGTACAGGAAGAAGATCAGCGCAAGAACGGCGACTGAAAAATAAGCAACCATTGAAAAATAAGGGTTTTTTAAGAGCATCTCCAGTTGATTTTCCATGCCGATCACTCCTTCCATGACTATAGTAATGGCAATGGCATAACCTTCGGTATGCCATTTCTTCATTCATCAACTATGACAGTTCAGCGACCGTAACACCCGATCCGCCTTCGCCATAATTCCCTAGGCGATAGCTTTTGACATTGCGGTGTTTACGCAAATATTCTTGAATTCCTGTTCTTAGAATCCCTGTGCCTTTACCATGGATAATATAAACCTGACCCAGATTCGATAAGAACGCCTCGTCAATAAACCGATCCACTTCCATGATCGCTTCCTCTAGATTCGCCCCTCTTAAATCCAGTTCGGTTCGAATGTTATCATCCCTTGTACGTTTGACCGGCGTTACGTTCCGCTGCGGTTGCGCTTTCGCTGGAGCAGATTGAACCATCTCGAGATCACTTAAGCTTACTTTCATTTTCATGATCCCTAATTGAACGACCGCATCATTCCCTGACATCTCTACAACATGGCCGCGTTGGTTCAAGCTATACACGACCACTTCATCGCCAGCCTGAATTGGACGCTGTTGCTTCGCCTTCGCACGTTTCGGTGTTGCAGTCTTATGTGCGGGCGCTGCTTCGTCCAGCGCTCTTCGTGCTGCAATTAATTTATGTTCCTTGACGGATGCGCCTTCTTCAAGTGCAAGCTTGCGCAGATCCGAAATAATGTTCTCAGCTTCTTTTTTCGCTTTGGAGATCACTTCACGCGCTTCGGATTCCGCTTTTTCAATCATTTTATCACGCTGCGCATCAAATCGGTCTCGTTCACTCTCTTGCTGCTTCCGTAATGCTTCCAACTCGCGACGCAGCTGCTCGGCACTTTCGCGTTCTGCTTCCGCACTTAGTCGATTCTCTTCAAGTGAAGCAATCATGCTCTCCACGCGAAGGTCCTCTTCTTTTACCGTGCCGCGTGCATGTTCAATAATCTCATGCGACAGACCTAATCGTTCAGCAATCGCAAATGCATTACTTCGTCCTGGTATACCTACTAGCAAGCGATACGTTGGGCTTAATGTCTGTACGTCAAATTCCATACTCGCGTTAATGACGCCATTGCGATCGTAGGCATATGCCTTTAGCTCGCTATAGTGTGTTGTAGCAACCATCCGACATCCCATCGCATGAATATGTTCCAGAATCGAGATGGCCAGTGCAGAACCTTCTGCAGGATCTGTGCCTGCGCCCAGCTCATCGAGCAATACCAGACTCTTCGGCGACATATGGTTAAGAATCCGAATGATATTCGTCATATGGCTTGAGAAGGTACTCAAGTTCTGCTCAATACTCTGCTCATCCCCGATATCTGCATAAATCGCGTCGTATACGCACATTTGACTGCCGTCTTCCGCAGGAATGAAAAGTCCTGACATCGCCATCAAACTGAGTAATCCAATCGTCTTCAAGGAGACGGTTTTCCCCCCCGTATTCGGTCCGGTTACAATGATGGAGGTATATTGATTCCCAAGTTCAAGATCAATCGGTACGACCTTATCGATATCAATTAATGGATGCCGGCCTTTGCGTAATTTCAAGAAACCGCGGTCATTCATGATCGGAAGCGTCGCTTTCATCACATGCGCTAGGCGTGCCTTGGCGAACATAAAGTCAAGCTGCCCCATCATTTCCACGTCTGCTTGCAGCAGAATATGCTGCTCGCCCGCCTCGTCAGATAAGCGGTGCAATATTTTCTCGATTTCGCGTTCTTCCTTCAGTCTTGCTTCACGAAGCTTGTTATTCATCGCGACAATCGATTCCGGTTCAATAAAAAGCGTCGCGCCCGAACTGGATTGGTCATGCACGATGCCGCCGAAATGCGAACGATACTCCTGCTTCACCGGAATAACGAACCGATCATTTCGGATGGTGATCAATTGATCCTGAAGCATCTTGGCTACGGATGATGAACGAATCATCTGTTCCAATTTCTCACGAATTCTAACCTCGCCGTTACGTAATTCTCTACGTACCAATGCAAGCTCTGAGCTCGCCTGGTCCATCACTTCCGCTTGATCGTCAATACAAGCTTTAATCGAATCTTCAAGCGGTTTCTGATCCGTGATCAGTTGACTTAATTCATGCAGCATCGGAACAGGATGATCATCATGCACCTGTTCGATGAAGCGCTTTACACGTCTGCCGCCAAAGATGGTATTCGCGATATCTAGAAGCTCATGAGGGCCTAACATCCCACCGATATGAGCTCTTTGAAGACTGCTTCGTATATCAACAACCCCGCCAAATGGCGCACTGCCTTTAAGTCGATCGATGGTATAAGCCTCATCTGTTGCTTGCAACAGTCGCTTCACATCACTCAGCTGGGTCACGGGCTGCAGCTGCTCTGCAATTTCTTTCCCCAGACTTGTCGAAGCATGGCTTGCTAATCTATGTAAAATCTTCGCGTATTCCATCGTTTTGTAAATTTTCTGGTCCACTGGTAAATTCAGCTCCTCTCGTTGTTTATTATAGCTGAACATCAGACGTAACGCCATGTTCAGGCTTTTTTTTACCATCACTCATAATGTTTGCAGTACAGGGTAAAATAATCGTTGAAACGTAAGATTTATGAACCTAAAGGAGGTTACACCACATGCATTTCCTTGGCCATGTAGTACGATTCATCGTCTCGGCCCTCGTACTGTTAGTCGTAAGCTGGATTGTTCCTGCCTTTAAAATTGGAGGATTCTGGAGCGCTTTGTTCCTCGCGCTTGCGATCGCTGTTCTAGGCTGGGTCATCGAAAGTATTTTTGGTAAAAAAGTGACACCGTTCGGTCGCGGAATCGTCGGTTTTCTAAGCAGCGCGCTCGTCATCTGGCTTGCACAGTTCTTCATCGGCGGTGTTTCTGTGTCTGTCATTGGCGCCATCCTCGGTGCTCTAGTGATTGGAATCATCGACTTGTTCATTCCAATTGCTACACCGTACGAAGCTGGCAAAGAACGTTAGGAACAGCAAATGAGCAAAAGCGGTTATGACACGTGGAAATCCCGCGTCTTAACCGCTTTTTTCATTCGTTAGCTTTGTGTAAGCCGTGTAATAAATTGAGCTGTCGCCGTGATAATATCGGGTGTATACAGAGTTACCTGATGAGATACCCAACTATCTGCCAAGGCGGACTTTACTTCCGGCGCTTTCATGTAGCGTGCTAAATAAATGACAATAATCGATATGACACCCCATTCAAACAACCCAAATACAGCACCAATCCAACGATTAAGTCGATGGATGCCTGGTACTTTGGCGAGAAAATTCAAGAACCCTCCCGCCAAAACAAGCACATATTTAGTAATAATGAATAGGGCGATAAAGGCGAGAATGCTTGAAAATGTCACATTTAAGCCTGTTGTTTTTCCAAGCCACACGCTTAGACGTTGATAATAAAGGATTGAAATCATGAAAGAGAAGCATAGTCCCACAACCGACAAGAACGAATTCACAAAGCCGCGAACATAGCCGTAGACGCCGAATAGAATGGCGATTCCTAACCAGATGTAATCGATGAAATTCAAATGCATTGCGGCCTTCCACCCTGTTCTATTTGTGACGTTCCTCTAGTTCTGTTCGATCAATTCGATCCATTCATTGTACTCTTCTTGCAGCTTCGCGTATTCTTCCTTCAACTTTTCATACTCCACAGCGATTTGTTCTGCTTTCTCCGTTCCAAGCTCACGTTCCGTCTTCAGCAGTCGATATTGATGGGACACCAATTCGAATTCCTCACGAATCACATTTAATTCGTCATAGACATCCGCCAAATTGCGTTCCAAAGAAGCAGTCCGTTCCACTGCTTTTTCGTATTGATGATGTTCTTCTACAATTTTGCTCTCTAACTCGTAACGTTCTTCATTCCATTGCAGCTGTTCCAGCTCAAGTTGATGAACGTCTGATGTCATCTGCTCCTTCGTAACGGCTAACTCGTCATTCGAAGCTGCCAGCTGCTCGTTAAGAACTTTCAAAGGTTCCAGCTGATGCAGCAATTCTGTCACCTGTTGATTATGCTCAGATAATTGGGACTGTGCCACTTTTAATTGCTGCTCCAAGTCCGCACAATCTGCTTGAACGCGTTCAAGCTTTTCTTGCATATGCATTTTTTCTTCGGCGATCAACTCGTCATAATACGATTTGATCTCCTCTATCTCATTCTCAGCATTCAGCTTGAAATCCAAACGTTCTTTATCGAATTTCTGTTGAAGCTCTGCCATTTCTTGTTCTGATTGCAGCTTCATCTCAGAAACTTCCTGCTCGGATTGAAGCGTGATCTCGGACATCTCTTCCTTCAGATCCGCAATCTTCTGCTCCATCTGAAGCATAAACTCCGCTATTTCATCTTCGGATTGACGTTTCAATTCCGACAGCTCTTGTTCATATTGGCGTTTGACCTTCGTCATCTCTTGCTCAGACCATGTCTTCGCTGCCGTTACATCTTTTTCCGATTGCGATTTTAGATCCGCAACCAGCTTGTCCGATTGGGCTTGCATCTCTTTTAGTTTCTTCTCGGCACTTAATTTGGCTTCGATGGCTTGAGATTTGGCACTCGAGACCTGCTGTTCTGCCTGCTGCTTCAACACGGCCAATTCCTTATCATTTTGTTGCTTCATTTCATTCAACTGCTTATCACTTTGTTGCTTCAATTCATTCAACTGCTCATCGGTCTGCTGCTTGATGGCCGTTACCCGCTGATCCGCTTGCTGTTTCGCTTGTGCGATTTCTTGCTCAGCTCGCGTCTTCATCTCTAGCAACTGCTTCGCGGCAAGCTCTTTGGCTTCCGTACGTTCCTTAGCAGCTAAGGACTTGCTGTCGTTTATTTGCTTCTCGGCAAGGCTCTTCGCAGCAGCCAATTGACTCTCCAACTGCGAAATCGTATTCTTGAGCTTCGTTTCATTGGATTTCAGAGCTTGCTCGCGCTGCGTGATTTGGCCTAATTGGGAACGCAAATCTGAAGATTCTTTCTTCGCTGCATTCCATTGTCCTTGTAATGAAGTCAACTGGCTGTTCTGCTTCGACTCCAGTTCGGAGAGCTTCTCCTTGTACTGTTGTTCCATCTTGGACATGGCCTGCTGCTGTTCCGATTCTAGCTTCTTCAATTGTTCCTGCTGCTGTAGTTCTGCCTGTGTAAGCTTCTCTTGGTGTTCGGATTTCAAACCTTCTATGTGGTTGAGCTGTTCTTCATTGACTTTCAATTGCTTATCCGTTAATTTTTTCTGTTCGTCAAGTTGAAGTTGTGCTTGTTCTACCTGAACAGCCTGCTCTGCACGAGCACGGTGCAATTCATTCTGCAACTTCTCATGTGCATCCTTCATGCGATCAATATTTTCTTGATTACGCTTCGAATCCATCACTTGTTCAGCCATATGAACCGCCGCTAATACTGCAATGCGAGGCACATCGAGCCGTGGATTCCCTTTCGCAATCTCAACCATATGGTCATTGACGTAATCCGCCACAATTTTTACGTAGTCTTTACTAGAGGTTCCGACAAGTTTGTATTGTGCTCCGTAAATTTCTACGGTTACGCGGGTACGATCTTCGTTTGTCATGGTCGTGTCCTCCTTAACTCTTTTCTCATGCAAAAAAAACAGTCACATCGAGCCCTTTCTTATGATTCGATGTGACTGTTCCTATTTCCTGCTATTTTCTTAATTCTGCATGAAAAGATTGTTCTAAACGTGCTACGACTTTACCATGGGCCTCTGTTACTTCTTCATCTGTCAATGTACGTTCTGCGTGACGGTATACAAGAGAAATCGCGACACTCTTCTTGTCTAGACCAAGCTTTTCTCCGACGAATACGTCAAACACTTGAATAGCTTCGAGCAAATCTGCCGCCTCTTCCTTAGCTGCTTCAACTAATTGGCCTACGGGTACGTCACTTGCTACCACAACAGCAATATCACGTTGTACAGCCGGGAAGCGTGGAAGCGTCTTGTACGTGATCGCGAAATCAGCAGCATCATACAGCGGCGCCAATCTTAATTCTGCTACATACGTGTCGCCCAAATCTTTTTCCCGTTGCAATTCCGGATGAATTTGACCGATGGTCCCGAGCAGCACATCCCCTGCTTCAGCCGCTAAATAAATGGAAGCCGAACGCCCCGGATGATATCCCTTCGGTTGATCTGCAACAAAACGGATTTGTTCCGCAACGCCAAGCGATGTAAATACAGTCTCGAGCACACCCTTCAGATCATAGAAATCATAAGCAACAGGCTTCTGATTCCATTGAGCGGATTGAGCATGACCTGTCAGTAAGAGTGCCAACATCGGTTGTTCTTGCGGAAGTGTCGTTAATTCAGATTCCTGGGTTGCATAGATATTCGCAATTTCAAAGATCGCTACATCGTCTGTCTTCCGATTTCGGTTATAAGTCGCAATATCTAACAAGTTCGGTACGATACTTGTGCGCAGCACGCTGCGTTCTTCACTCATCGGCATCGCAAGCGGCACGGGACGTAGACCATCCGTCAAGGACCCAAAAATTTCAGTCTGGGATGGATGGGTGAACGAATAGCTAATCACTTCGTGAATGCCATTGTCTGTCAGTAATTGACGCAGCTCGCGACGAATGCGTTGGGATTTCGTGAATCCACCTGGTGTCGTTGAACCTTCAATTAAAGTCGTTGGGATGTTTTCATATCCGTAAAGTCTTGCGATCTCTTCAATAAGGTCGACGTCTTGTGTAATGTCGCCACGGCGTTTCGGCACCGTAACAAGGACGGATTCCCCTTGATCATCGTATGCAAATTGTAACCGATCAAAAATCGCTTTGATCTCATCGGTTGCAAGTGTTGTACCTAAATAACGGTTAACCTTCGCAAGAGACAACTTCACTACCGTTGCTTGCGGCTCTGTCACAATGGCCTGCACGATACCTTGCGCAACTGCTCCGCCTGCTAGAGCTGCCATCAATTCTGCTGCACGGTTAATGGCAGGAATTACCGCCTCTGGATTCACTTCTTTCTCAAAACGAATACTCGCTTCGGAACGAAGACCCAGATGACGGGAAGTTTTACGTACGGAGCCCCCATCGAATTTAGCGGATTCCAACACGATATTCACGGTCGTTTCCGTCACTTCGGAGTTCGCTCCGCCCATGACACCTGCGATGGCAATCGGCTTCTCGCCGTCCGTAATGAGAAGCATGGATGGATCTAACTTACGTTCTTGATCATCAAGCGTCACCATCACTTCACCGTTACGTGCAGAACGCACGTCGATTTGCCCGCCAGCTAATTTATCTGCATCAAAGGCATGTAGCGGTTGACCATATTCCAACATGACATAGTTCGTTATGTCGACGATATTGTTAATCGGGCGAACGCCCGCTGCCATCAAACGGTTTTGGAGCCATAATGGAGAAGCACTGACCTTAACCCCGCTAATGTAGCGCGCTGTATAGTGATGGCAAAGCGCCTTATCTGTAATATTAACTTTCACTTTATCCTTGGCTGCTTCACCGTTCGTAGATACTTCGGCTTGGACTTGCGGTAATTTCACTTCGCGCCCCAGAATAGCAGCCACTTCATAAGCTACGCCTAACATGCTTAAGCAATCCGAGCGATTCGGCGTAAGGTCTAGCTCCAACACATGATCATTGATCGCAAGCACGTCAACGATCGGCGTTCCAATCTCCGTATCCTGCGGCAAAACAAGAATACCTTCTTGCAGCTCTTTTGGTAACAATTTATCATTTAATCCCAATTCTTTCGCAGAGCAGATCATTCCATGCGAAGCGACACCACGCAGTTTCGCTTTCTTGATCTCCATACCGCCTGGCATCACCGCGCCAACAAGGGCTACGGGTACCTTTTGCCCTGCATCTACGTTCTTCGCTCCGCAAACAATCTGAAGTTTCTCTTCAAGACCTGCATCTACGATACATACGTTTAATTTATCTGCATCTGGATGCTTTTCTTTGGATTCCACATACCCGACAACCACTTTGTTAACGCCTTTATTACGATCCTCGACAACGTCGATTTCTATGCCTGCATCTCTAATTTTATCTGCGACTTGATTGGCTGTATGATCATGAAGATCGATATAATCCGTTAGCCATTGATATGATACTTTCATCGCTTGCTCACTTCCCTCATCGTAATGGATTGCTAATAAGCGTGTAACGCCCGATTGGATAACCGTCTATACGGCTACATCCGCCCAAATTGTTGTAAGAATCTGAGATCATTCGTATATAGATGACGAATATCGTCAATACCGTATTTCAACATCGCGATTCGGTCTGCACCCATCCCGAATGCGAAGCCGCTATATTCTTCTGGATCGTAACCACCCATGCGCAGCACTTCTGGATGCACCATGCCGGAACCTAGAATTTCTAACCAACCTGTATGCTTACAAATACGGCATCCTTGTCCGCCGCAGTGTACGCAAGTCACGTCAACCTCTGCACTTGGCTCTGTGAATGGGAAGAAGCTTGGGCGAAGAAGGATTTGCATGTCTTTACCGAACATTTGCTGCGCGAATTGCAGCAAGGTTCCTTTCAAATCGCTCATCCGAATGTTCTTATCAATAACAAGACCTTCAATTTGATAGAACTGGAAGGAGTGCGTCGCATCGTCATCGTCGCGTCGATACACTTTACCAGGACAGATGATCTTGATAGGTTCACCATTCATGGCTTGCATGGTACGTACTTGAACAGGAGATGTTTGTGTACGCATTAAGATTTCATCTGTCACATAGAACGAATCCTGCATATCGCGAGCGGGATGGTTTTTGGGCAAATTGAGCGCTTCGAAGTTGAAATAATCACTTTCTACCTCAGGACCTTCTGCCACACGATAGCCCATACCTACGAAGATATCTTCAATTTCCGTAATTACTTTCTGTAAGGGATGAACGGCACCGCGTGCCATGGGTTTCCCTGGCAGTGTGACATCAATCGTTTCCGCTTGCAGACGTTTGGCAGTCTCTTCTTGTTGGAATTTATCTTGAAGACGTTCAATGACCTCTTCAATCGCTCCGCGTACATCATTGGCAACTTGCCCGATGACAGGACGTTCCTCAGCGCTTAATGCGCCCATTCCGCGAAGAATTTCAGTTAGCTCCCCTTTTTTACCAAGGTACTTTACGCGTAAATCCTGTAGATGCTGCGGCTCAATCACTTCAGTGAGTGCGGACAGCGCCGATGCTTTTAATTGTTCCAATCGATTTTTCATAAATTGGTGAACCCCCTTCTGCAAATTCGCTCTGTTAAAGAGCAATAAAAAAAGGCCTCTTCTCCCGTAAGGGACGAAAAGACCGTGGTACCACCCTTGTTAGACAATTGCCTTATCGATAAGACAAATCTCTCACTTTACATCGAGTAACGGTTCGAATCCGGTATCCTCTAATGAATGTGCTCTTGTAAGCCGCATCGTTCAAGGAACTGCTCAGGAGTGAATTTCGACAGCCTTGTTCTATAGAGATGCTCTCAATCTGTGGCATCTCCTCCCTGTTCTAGAGGCACTGCGTACTTATCTCCGTCATCGCATTTTAACTTCATTCATGCAATTAGGTTATATTATATGCAAAAAAGGGACCGTATGCAAGTCAAGTCTCGTCTATTATCGCCTCTAGCGAACCATCCATCCGCCATCGACGCATAAGACATGTCCGTTCACATAATCCGATGCTTGAGAAGCTAGGAATACAACCGGACCCTGAAGATCTTCCGGTGTTCCCCAACGTGCCGCCGGAATACGAACCGTAATGGATTGATAACGCTCCTCATCCGCCCGAATTTGAGCCGTGTTCGCTGTCGTCATGTAGCCAGGTGCAATCGCGTTAATTTGTACCCCTTTGGAGGCCCATTCATTTGCCATTGCTTTCGTCAGACCGGCAACCGCATGTTTGCTAGCCGTATATCCAGGAACGTTGATTCCGCCCTGGAAGGTCAACATGGATGCAATGTTAATGATTTTCCCGCTGCCGCGCTCAATCATGTGGCGCCCAAACGCTTGGCTTAAATAAAATACAGCATTTAAGTTCAGATCCATCACGGCTTGCCAATCCTCAGCGCTGTGATCTGCAAAAGGTGTTCTTTTGATAATTCCTGCATTATTCACCAGAATATCCACTTTGCCAAAGGCTTGAACACATTGAGCCACAACGCCTTGAATCGCATCCTTTTGTCCCAAATCCGCTTGCACATATACGGCTTTACGCCCAAGCGCTTCGATCTCTTGCACCGTCTCTGGATAAACGGAACTCGATACAAGCACAATGTCAGCCCCCGCTTCAGCAAGTGCCAAGCTCATCCCACGGCCAAGTCCAACACCCCCGCCGGTAACGACGGCCACTTTTCCTGTAAGATCAAATAATGCCATGTGTATTACACCCTCTCAAGATTGGTCAATGAATACACCCACGTTAGTATATCGTTCATAGACTTCTCGCGGAAGCTTGCCATCCGTAATAATCCCATCGAGTTCATCTAATGGAGCCACCGTTCGTAATGCCGTCCGATCGAACTTCGAATGATCTGCAACAGCATACACATGCTGTGCGATCTCAATCATGGCTCGTTTCATCTCAATGAAATCACCAGTATAGACCGAAAGCCCATGTTCCAAATGAACGCCTGTCGCAGAGATAAATGTTTTTTGTACATTTAACTTTCGGATGTATTCGATTGCCTCGACACCAACCAACATATTCCGAACACGATACCCACCTGGAACAACCAAGCGAATTTGATCCTTGGCCGATAAGGTATTGATGATATAAAGATCATTCGTGATCACGGTATAGGGCTGGTTATCTAACAAACGAGCCATTTCAAGTGTCGTGCTGCCGCCGTCCAACGCGATAATGTCATCCGGGGCAATATATTTCATCGCTCTTGCTGCGATGGATGTCTTATCTTCCAGATGCTGTGTATGAGGCTCTTTGACGGACAGCATGCCGAGCTGGTCTGGGTGCTTAAGAATAGCGCCTCCATGCACGCGAAGGAGCAGTCCCTGTTCCTCCAGCTTGCTTAAATCCTCGCGAATCGTCTTGCCTGTGACCTGCAACTGCTCACTTAAATCATTCACGGTCACTTCGCGTTTAGAGAGCAACACTTCCATTATTTTCTCATGCCGTCGTATACTGTTCATCAAAGTTCCACCATTTCACCTAAGAGTTTGTTTCTATTTTATATCCTGCATCGCTACGGCGTCCATATCCTCGAACGTTTGGTTCTCACCAGCCATGCCCCAAATGAATGTATAATTGCTTGTTCCTACACCGCTATGAATGGACCAACTTGGTGAAATAACAGCTTGTTCATTACGCATCACCACGTGGCGAGTCTCATCCGGCTCACCCATCAAGTGAAATACAACGCCATCTTCCGGCATATCAAAATACAAATATACTTCTGAACGGCGATTATGCGTATGGCAAGGCATGGTGTTCCACATGTTGCCTGGCTTGAGTAATGTCATGCCCATCACCAACTGACAGCTTTGTACGCCATTCTGATGAATGAAACGGTAAATCGTACGTTCATTCGAGTTCGTAATGCTGCCCAAATGGTTCGGAGACGCTTCTTCAAGCGCGGATTTCACCGTTGGATATTGCTTATGAGCCGGCGTAGAATTCAAATAGAAGCGTGCAGGATTTGCTTCATCTACACTCTCGAACAACACTTCCTTCGAACCCAGTCCGATATACAAGCAATCTTTTGTCTGCATTTCGTAACGAACGCCATCGACAGTAACCACGCCGGCAGGACCGATGTTAATAATCCCGATTTCACGACGCTCCAAGAAATATTCCGTTCCCATGTCTTTCGCATCCGCTTCCAGCTTCACAGGTTCTTTCGTTGGAATGACACCGCCAACGATAAAGCGGTCCACATGCGTGTATACCAATTGCAATTGGCCCGGTACGAATAAAGAGTTAATTAAAAATTCCTGACGCAAGCGCTCGGTATCAAATTGTTTAACTTCATTGGGATGTGATGCGTAACGTACTTCCATGAGATCATCTCCTAATCGATTAATTAGGTTCATTATAGTTCATTTAGTCCTCGAAGTAAACGTTAGTTTCGAACTTAAATGAACATTTTTAAACTCTCTTCATTAGAGGCTGCTTCCCTATCCTTACATGAATCTTGTATAATCAACTCGATTCCGAAAACGAAACATGACACAAGAGCGCACAAAAAAGCAGGATAAAAACATCCCCAATGATTACAATTTACATAAAGGAGTGAGCGATACAACATGGCATGGATCGAATCCTTACAGAAGGCGATTGACTATATGGAAGATCATATCCTAGAACCCATCACGATCGAAGAGATTGCGCAGCAGGCGAACGCCTCTTCATTTCACTTTCAGCGGACGTTCTCCATCTTAACCGACATTACCGTAGGAGATTATATAAGACGCCGGCGATTAACCCTCGCCGCTCAAGAATTGTCCCGAGAGAGCGGTAAAATCATTGATGTCGCCTTCAAATACGGGTACGACACACCTGAAGCTTTCTCCAAAGCATTCAGCAGGCAGCATGGCGTCACGCCTAGCGAAGCACGCAAAACAATCGGAAAATTCACGTCTTACAATCGCCTGGTTATCCAGGTAAGTCTGAAGGGAGCGGAACCTATGCAGTATCATTTTGTTGACAAAGAAGCTTTTCAAATTACAGGAATCAAACAAGGTTTTTCAAGCACAAACGGAGAGAATCTCATTGGGATTCCAAAAATGTGGGCGGAGGTGAATCAAAACGGCATCGACGATCAATTATTTCAACTCAATAACGATGTCATTCCTGGCGTATTAGGCGTATGCGTTGACCATCGCGACACCCCATCCGGTACCGATATGGATTACTGGATTGCTACGACGTACGATGGTACAGCGCCTGAAGGATTCTCATCTTTAGAAATACCCGCGGCAAAGTGGGTTGTATTCGAAGTACGAGGTCCGATGCCGGACGCGATGCAGAATGCATGGAAGCAAATCTTTTCGGAATGGTTCCCAACGAGCGGCTATACGCACGCAGCGGGGATTCCTGAGATGGAAGTCTACAGCAAAGAGGATCCTTCCAGCCCTGATCTTTATTCTGAGATTTGGATACCTATTCAATCGTAACAAGCAAAAACGCCTACGGAGTCCTTTTCAAGGACGTATAGCGTTTCAGCGAGAAATATTTGCGCAGCTAATGCTTTCTCATATTTGCACAAAAAAGCTTCTTCGCTCACACTGGTGTGTTCGAAGAAGCTTTTTCATGTTATACCGTTGGTGGATCCCAAGTTGTGTCTACTTCACGTAATATCGTAAAACTTTTAAAATAGTCGCCAAATTGGGGTCATCTTGTTTTAATGCAGCAACAGCTTGATCCACCTGCGAACTTTTTCCTAATTCGATTCCTTCAAGGCCTTGCATGAACTGCGTATTGCTTACATCTTTTTCCTCTACCTTCATCATAAGTGCATGCAAATTTTCCTTTGCGTAATCAATAGGTGCCTCTTCTGCCACCTTGCGTGCTTCGTCGATATCCCCATCCAATAGATGCATCAACACCAATTTCTCGCCCGTTGGTTCAGGGGCATGCTGAAGCATTCGTTTATACATCTGCATAGCCTCGTTACGCATCCCGCGTGTCCGATAATCATCGCCTAATTTCTCTTCCGCTCGAGATTCGCCCTGTTCAGCTAACTTCTCATAAATCGCGATCGCCTTCTCGGGCTCCCCCGTCTTTTGATAATCGTCCGCCATCATCAGTTGATCCATAGCCGTCGGATTCTGAAGCATTTCCCAATACGGCAGCGCTTTGTGCGGGTTCCCATGATCCTCCCAAGTGATGCCGTAATCATAGATCAGCGCCAGCTTGCGAACGGCTTTGGGATCAGGAATTTCTTGCTCATACGCCTGGATCGCTTTCTCATAATCATACTGCCTTGCATAACGATCTCCTTCGGATTCGCCAGCCGCATTAATCGTAAAGAACGGAATAGCCGAGTCTAATCGATAGTATCCGCTGCTGCTGCCGATCTTCTCACCTTTTGTCCCATACGCATCGACGGACCAACTAAACTCGCCGCCAGGATACAGAAGACCCAGTATGGAATTAGGATCTAGCGCAGCTTTATTCTTATCGTCCCCTGCTGCGTGTGATTTCGAAGAGCCTGTATACTGTGTTTGTAAAGCCTCGATGTTATATGAAGCAGAAGTACCCATCCATTTCTCTGTTAAAGGTCTTGTTAAAGAACCAACGATCCGACCATCTTCCCTAGAACGCTCCAGAGAAGTAAGTGAGACTTGATAATACTGCGCTCCCTTCACGGGTTTCCACTCAAATTGGATCGTCGATCCTTGAATCATTTCGTTATCCATTGGCGAAACAAGCTCCATTAAAGGTATAAAATCCACGTCATAATCTTTTGTCTTAGAAGATTCCACGACAACAAACTTTTCTTTGTGCGGCAGCAAAAAATAGCCTTCCACGCTGGGATAAGGAACCGCGACACCGACCAAATACTCCCCCGGAGGCACATCATAGAACGAATAATTCCCGTCTTTATCGGTCATCACCGTGATGGAATCCGACTGATAAATTTCATTGCTCGAGAATCCGCCTATCGTACTTCGGCTCTTTAGAAATAAGACGACTCCTGATCTTGGTTCTCCATTAAATCGGACGCTCCCCTTGACCGCTAGATGCTCCCCGGGTTCGGATTGGATTCGTTTAACTTCGTATAATAATCTTTGAGCTTCCGCAGACTTCGCAGGCAGTTTCACGAGTTGGTTCAACAGTTCTTCCGTGCGGGTGATGTCCCCCTTTTTTCGATGAAGCAAGGTTAACTGCCATAATACGAAGTCATTCACTCTTGGATCATCGGGATAGTCACGGAGAAATTGTTCGTAATATTGAATCGCCTTTTCTTGATTCTCTACCGTGATGCCTGAATTCGAAAAAGATGCTCGATCCCCGTCACTCATCATATACAGCAATTCATCCGATTCATCTATATTAGGTACCGCGTTCTGTCCAGCTAGAATTAGCGCATCAGGCACCTCGCTACTCCAAGGAAAATAGCGGATCACCGCATCATATGCCCCCGAGCGCAATAAATTAGACGGCAGATTTACAACAGCGATCACCGATGCCATGACAAGGAGGACAATCAGGATCGCCAGCGTCTTTACTTTTAACCGAATCACCATGATGTTCTCCTTTTCTCCAGCTCTTGTTCATAAAACGTACCGCTATGCAGCGTAACCATCTTGTTCGGATTATTAAGCCCCTTTTTCGAATCCGTTCCGAACCAAGTATGCGCATGGAATAACCCGACACTCACGATCACCATAAGCAGCGCCGGCACCACGATGATCGAAATTGGAATTTGAATTTCACGTTCCCAGAATGAAGGCTTCGCATGGTTCAGGACATGTTGCTTCATGTGTTCGTCGAAATGGATGTTGTGTACGGCCTTCTCCAACTGTTGATGCAGGTCATCCCGATCCTTCATCTTGCCATTCCTCCTTCTCGAGTACGTTTTTTAGCAGTGCTCTGCCACGAAATAATTTACTTTTGACTGTCCCTTCCCGCTCCCCCAAATATTCGCTTATCTCATATACCGATAAATCTTGATAATAATGAAGAATGATGACCTCTCGATATTTATAAGGTAATTGGTACACCTGTCCCAGTAGCTCTTGACGAAGAAAGGACTGCTCTGGTCCTTGATGATCAACTTCGGTTGGTCTAGGGATCATCGTTTCCTCCGGCACCGCTCGATAGAATAATCGTCTCCACGCACTCTTGCGCATCCAAGTCCGGCACTGGTTCAACGTTATTGTTAAGAGCCATCCATACAGCGATCCTTGCCCTGTAAATTGATGTATCCTTTGATACGCTTTGATAAAAGCCTCCTGACTTGCATCCTCTGCCAAATGTATATCCTTCATTAACAAGACGGCTGTACGATAAATCCCCGTTCCATACAGATCCATGAGCTCCGCGAGCGCCGTCTGATCCCCCTGCTTCATCCGCGCTGCCAATTGTTGCTCCACTTCCCTTGCAACTCCCCGGTTTGCCATATCTCACGCTCCCACCTGCCGGGACTTTCTTTGAAGTATTCTACCATGTAGATGCGGTCACCTCGTGTTTAGGTTGCATGATGTTGCAAAAATTCCAAAAGAAATTTTGGTTCAAAACCGAAATCATGCTTGACGAATTAACCGAGGTTGAAAATGGGCAAGAGAAAATCGTGAACTACCATCAATGCCGTTTAATATTTATATTTTATTAAACAAGCTTTATAGTTAAGTAAACTTAATAATTAAGCGAGGTATCGTGTGGAATGAAGGATCATTATATTAATCATATAAACGTTTTACATAACGAGATAAATATCCAAATAGCAAAAAAATATGAGGGCAAGCTGGATAATGAGCTAACAACAAAGCAAGTATTATTACTTGAATTAATAAAAGCAGGTGTTACCTCAACAAAAGATTTAGCAGATAAGTTAAATGTTTCAACAAGTGCAGTAAGTCAGCTGCTAAATAAATTAGAGGATAAAGGTTATGTTGAAAGGTTTATTAATCCGAAGAATCGCCGTGAAATTATCTTGAATCTCGCTGATAAAGCCAATCAATATTTTAAAGATTTAGCCTTTTTGAAGGATGAAATTAATAGAGAGGTCTATGGAAGGCTATCTCTAGAAGAATTGAAACAGTTGACGAAAATACTAGAAAAATTACAAGTTATTGCGAAAGGGAATTGCTAAGTAAATTCAAAAAAGCGGATCATTACAAAGAAGAGAGGGATGATTGAGATGGCTTTGCATTATCAGGAATATGGTGATATAAACGCTGCTCTGATGTTATTTTTACATGGCGGTGGAGTGAGCGGTTGGATGTGGGATAAGCAAATTCAATACTTTACTAATTTTCATTGTGTTGTTCCAGATTTACCGGAGCAAGGTCTGAGTAATGATGAGGTAGACTTTTCAATTAAAATAGCGCAGATCAACTAATCGAATTAATCCAAGAAAAAGCAAAAGGTAAGAAAGTGATCGTTATTGGGTTTTCTTTGGGCGCTCAAGTAACGATTCAACTCGTGAGTATGAAACCAGATTTGATTGACTTTGCAATGATAAATAGTGCTTTGGTGAGACCTATTACATATATCAAGAAGTGGATTCGACCTTCTATTCGATTAACATCTCCATTAATGCGAAATAGGTTGTTTGCCAAACTACAAGCACAAACATTATATGTGAATAAAGAATATTTCGAAAAGTATTATAAAGAGAGCAGTCATATGAGACCAGATACGCTTGTTCGAATATTAGAGGAAAATATGTCATTTGAAATACCTAAGGATTTTAAAAAAGCGAATGGAAAGATATTGGTTACTGTGGGCGAACGAGAAAAAGCCGTTATGAAAAAATCTGCAAAGGATATTGTGGCAAGCAATTCAAATTGTGCAGGTGTCATCATACCTAAAATGGGGCACGGAATTTCTATGGCAAAGCCTGATTTTTTTAATCAAATGATAGAAACGTGGATATATAAAGGGAGTTTACCGAAGGGTGAAAAAATAATAGGTTGATTTTGTCGACTAAACACAATAATTCGCGCCTGCATAGTTACAATATATACCATTCAGGACAAGGAAGAGGCAGTCTCATTTGACGATCATTTTAAATCTGAACTTAGCCATAAGTTTTCTATTAGAACTCTGCGCCCTTGCCGCGCTAGGATATTGGGGATTTACAATTCGCAAAGGGTGGGGCATCAAAATAATCTGCGGTTTGGGTGCGCCTATACTCGCTGCGTTCATCTGGGGACTATACGTCGCTCCGCATGCCACCTATAAATTGCCCTATGTCATTCAGCAAGCCATCGGATTAGGCGTATTCGCAATTTCGATTTATGCACTGTACCGCCGAGGAAAATCAACATGGGCAACCATTTTCGGCGTTATTCTTGTGGTTAACCGTTTAATCGATTATGTGTGGGAGTAGCGATGAGAAAAACCATCAGGGAAGATCACCCGACGGTTCTTTATTGTGTAAACCTATACGTTGGTCGATAGGAGAGGCGGATTGGTATTTCAAATCAACTGTCGTAGAAATCCGGGAGCAAAAGCGGACATGAGAGACCTTATTCTTTGCTATAATCACAGATTAGCCGCTTTTGCGGACTCAGATGCCCTTATTCTATACTAATAATGAGTATATACCCTATTTATAGTAGATTAAGGGCTCCTGTGTCCGTTCAACCAGCATTTTGAATGCTTTTTGCAGAATAAGGGCTCCTGTGTCCGTTCATTTCTCGCACCGCTCCAAACAACAAAAAACCACCCAATGGGTGGTTGCTTTTTTGATTAACTGGAGCGGGTGATGGGAATCGAACCCACGCTATTAGCTTGGAAGGCTAAAGTTCTACCATTGAACTACACCCGCAAATAATGGTCGGGATGACACGATTTGAACATGCGACCCCCTGGTCCCAAACCAGGTGCTCTACCAAGCTGAGCTACATCCCGAAGCGGTGTTTCTTCATTACTGCTCGTCACCATTGCGGCGACAAGTAATAATATATCATGGTTCCAGAATCTTTGCAATACTTTTTTTATATTTTTTTATTTTAAAGAATTAGCCCGTTCTCAATCGCATATCGCGTCAACTGAACACGGTTCTCTAGATGCAGCTTCTGCAATATGTTTTTCAGATGGTTCTTTACCGTATGCTCGGAGATGGTCAGCACCTCGGCGATCTCTCGATTCGACTCTCCCTTAGCAACGCGCTCCAAAATTTCTTTTTCACGAACGGTTAACGGGCTGGCAGTGGCAACTTGCTTCATTTCCCGCGGATGGAACTCCTGCAAGATACGGAATGCTAACTCCTTCGACATCGGTGCTTCATCAATGGCAATAGCACGCAAATATTCATGCCAAGCCGAAGGCTTCAAGTTCTTGAGCAAATAGCCTTGAGCACCGCGTTTCAATGCTTCGAATAGATGCGTAATATCATCGGATACGGTAACCATCACGATTTTGACATAGGGGTAGGATTCTTTGATATGCTTCGTCGCTTGCAGCCCGTCCATCTCCGGCATCGAGATATCCATCAGAATAAGGTCCGGCATATATTGCTCGGTTAATTGGATCGCCTCCAATCCGTTCGTTGCCTCGGCCACCACCTCGAACTCCAGGTCCATGGATAGAATATCCCGCATTCCCTCCCGACCATGTGCATGATCATCCACAATTAAGACGCGAAATGCTGTCATATGACGTCCTTCCTTCCTTTACGTATATTTACGATCGTATACTTCTCTTCACGCGTCAAATCCAAGACCCATCCCATACTCGCTGCGCGGTCCTTCATCATTTGCAAGCCGAATCTTCCCTTGACCTGAAAAGGATCGGAAGTAAATCCACGCCCATTATCCTTCACCACGCAATGGAATCCATCTGCCGTAGAAACCCCTGTAATCCACACGTCAGAAGCTTGGGCATGTTTTTGTACATTCACGAGCGCTTCACGCAGGCATGCAAAAAGCTCAATCTTTTCTTTGGCTGTCAGGGGATCTTCGGATAATTGCCAATCCAAATGGAGTTCAATCCCGGAGTCATGTTTGAACTCTTCCATCATCATCAGCAGCGATTGTGACCAAGGCATGTCTGACGGCTCCGGATCTGTTCGCAGGTTGCTTATAGCTTGCCGCACATCGTCGTAGACGTACCGTACTTTTTCCCGAAGCTTGTCCACTTTTTCGATCCGATCCTCTTCGTCCTTCGCCATCTCAAGCTGATCTAACTTCACCGATAACATGAACAAAGATTGTGAAATCCCGTCATGCAGCTCTTGGGCCAATTTCTCCCGTTCCTGCAATGCCGCTTTCAAAGATCGCTCTTCATTCAGCTTCTCCTGTACATCCTCAAGTCGAGCGAATAAATGACGCAGAATCGTAATCGTTATAATAAAGATAATGACGGCCGCCAGCACGTTCCCTAAATTCATCGAGATATAAGGAAGCAAAACGGTATGTCGAGCGTATTCCCACAATCCGATCGTAATCGTCGGGATCCATAAGATCAACCGCTTAATCCACTTGTAAGACATGAGCTCTACTCAGCTCCTTTAGGCTATTAGACATCTTCATTCCCTTCAGTTTACTTCAAAATGGTACAAAAGCCCACCACTCTGTATCCAACAGAGCAGCAGGCTTCGTTTATGGTTTCAATCGTTGCGTAGAATCACGAATAATAAGTTCAGGACGGAGCTTCACGGTAACACTATCCTGTAATGTGCCTTGAATCAACTTCAAAATAATATCTACGGTATGATGTGCGATTTGTTGCGCTGGCTGTCTTACCGTCGTTAGAAGAGGTCGAAGTTCTTGCGCAAGGAACTGGTCATCATAACCAATAACCGACACTTGTTCAGGCACGCGAATCCCTGCTTCCAACAAGGCATTGATCACACCTGTAGCCAAATAGTCATCTCCTGCGAAAATAGCGGTCGGCAACCGGTCTTCATCCAGCCACTTCCGTGCAATGCGATACCCCTCATTGATGGAGAATTCGCCTTGTTCCACGGCAAAAGGCTCCAATCCCGCTTCACGAAGGGCACGCAAGAATCCTTTCTCCCGTTCATTCGCGCTTCGGAATAAATGCGGTCCTCGAATATGTGCAATTTTCGTATGCCCTAACTCCAGCAAATATTTCGTCGCATCGTACCCGCCTTTATCATTTTCCACAATCACGCTCGATGTCGATGGAATATTCGTCTGGTTATCCACGAGCACAAACGGAAGGTTCCGCTTGTTTAATTCATAAACATACTCAGCTTCATGAATAGGGGATAACAGAATCAGCCCATCTACCCGTTCCTCTTGAATTAGGTAATGATTCTTATCTTGCTTATCCGCGGAGACTGACAGCGCCAGGAAGTACCCGTGAGATTCAAGGGCCGTCGTAATCTCTCGCATAACTTCATCCAGAAAGGAATCCTGTAAGGTCGTTGCGATCAGACCTACGATGCGCGTCTTGCCTCTTGCCAACGACCGTGCAGCCGCATTCGGATGATAATCCAGCTCTTTCATCGCATTGAGTACCCGCTGACGATTTTTCTCCCGCACAGACGGTGAATTATTCAGCACGCGAGATACCGTGACAACCGATAAACCGGACTTTCTTGCAACATCAAAAATGCTTACTTTCATCGTTTCTTCTCTCCTACTACGTCAAGGGTTACCCCTTATTTATTCACGCGTTCCAATAATTTGGTCAGCTTCTCCTGAATGACTGGGAGCGCGGCTTCCACTTTCTGATCCCCATTCTGCACCGATTGGAGTTCATTAATGAACAACTCATTGATCTGAGAGTAATTCGCTACGAGGTGATTATAAGATTCGACGCCGTACTTGTTGGCACCTTCATATACTTGCTTAATAATATTCGGATCGATACCTTCAAAGTTATTATAATATTTCTCTTTCGCACTGTCATTGATCGGAGGCGTTCCTCCGCTCAATTCGATCGATTGCTCTTGAACATCCTTGGAAATCATATATTTGATGAATTCATAGGCTTCCTTCGGATGCTTCGAGTCTTTCAGCACGAACAACGGGTCAACGTACAGCACACTGCGCACTTTATCATTTCCGCCAGTCGGAACCGCGGCGACACCGACTTTAAAATTGAAATCCTTCTGACTTGCCAAGCTCCAGGAACCGACGACAGACATCGCAATTTTACCAGAGAGGAACGGATCTCCGAATTGACCGGCTACAGCTTTGGAGAACGCTGGTGGCGGAGATACTTTTTTATCCCAGATCATGCCGATCCACTTCTGATAAGCAGCAATCGCTTCCGGGGAGCCAAAATATGTCTCACTAGGTTTACCGCCGTTCGTCCATGTATCATCGGAATATACCTTCGCTCCGAAATACGTAGGACGCATATCCAACTCACCCCAGCCGAAATCCACACCGTACTGCGCTTTCGTAATGTCATCCGATTGAACCGTCAACTTCTCGGCCATCTCAACCATTTTATCGAATGTCCAGCTTGCATCTTCATAATCCGACGGCGGATAAGCTACGCCCGCTTTATCGAACAGATCCTTATTATAGAGCATCAATGTGACGTAGTTGTTCGAAGGAATACCATAGGTCTTCCCATTGACTTTGTAGATATTCATCAGCTCTTCTTGAATACCGTAATCCGCAGCTTTGAAGTTATCCTCTTTCATGATATCTGATAAATCCGTAAGTAAACCTTTATTGTAGTACTCCATAAAACCGCCATACCCGAAGTGCGATGTAATATCGGGCGATTTCTTAGCTGCGATATTCGCTTGAAGCTTCGAATCGAACTGTTCATAAGGAGCTTTATCGACCTTTACTTTAATGTTCGGATGTTTGCTCTCAAATTCCGGGATAAGCTTCTCTACATAGGTGCGATCCGGAGAGTCAATGGTGTAATACGTAATCGTAACGGGGTCTCCACTGCTTCCACTGGATGATTTACTACTACATGCGGTTAAAAATAAGGATAATACCAATGCAGTACCTAACAAGTTACGCCAGACGCTACGCGTTTTTTTCATGTTTATTTCCCCCTTAAAATGTATAGATTAAACAATCGCCATTCGCGACTACTTAATACCCGTCAGCACAATACCTTCTGTAAATCGCTTCTGCGCGATCGCAAATAAAGCAACCACCGGAAGAACCGCCATAATCGCCGCACACATAAGCAAATTCCATGGCGCAATCCGGAATTTCGATGAGATCATAGCCGCCATACCGATAGGTAACGTAAATTTCTCTTGAGAGCTCAGATAGAGAACTGGACCCAGCAGATCATTCCAGCTCCATACGAACGAGAAAATCGCGACCGTCGCAAGCGCAGGCCCTGATAACGGCAATGCAAGATTCCAGAACATCCGGAACTCACTGCAACCGTCTATTTTCCCGGAATCATATAACTCATTGGGCAATGTGTTAAAAAATTGACGCAGCAGAAAAATCTGATAGGCTGAGCCGAAAAAAGCAGGTACAATCAACGGCAAGAAGCTATCCATCCACTCCAACTTCGAAAACAATAAAAATTGAGGGATCATGATCGCGGGATAAGGCAGCATCATGGTCGAGATCATCAGCATGAACATGAGATTGCGTCCTTTACCGTGATAGCGGGAGAATCCATAGGCGACACAGGCAGACGATAGAACCGTCCCAATGACGGTGAAGAATGCAATAATGACACTGTTCTGATAGAGAATGCCGAATTTGATCTCATCATTGGTGAATAACTCCGTGAAGTTCTTCCATTGAAAGGTTTGCGGAATCCAGGTGGGCGGGAATAACATCATTTCGCTCTTCGTTTTGAGCGCAGTCGAGATCATGAAGATTACGGGAGAAATCATCGCGGCCGTACACACGACTAAGATGAGGAAGGCTATACTGCGGCCGAGGGTAATCTTTTGGGTCATGATTCTTTTCCCCCCTCATAATACACGTAGCGGTTGGATGTCTTCATGATGATATAAGTAATGATTAATACGGCGATCAAGAGTAACCAAGCCATCGCAGAAGCATAGCCGAGTCGGAAATTTTTGAAAGCGGATTCGTATAAATGAAAGACATAGAAGCGTGTGGAGTAATTGGGACCTCCTTGGGTCATCACGTACGCGGGTGTAAAGACTTGGAAGGATTCGATAATAGCCATGATGAGTTGAAACAAGAAAATCGGAGAAATCATAGGAAACGTAACATTTCGGAACGTAGACCAACGGCCGGCTCCATCTAGTCTTGCGGCTTCAAGTAAGCTTGCAGGCACCCCTTGCAGTGCAGCGAGGAAAATCAACATGCCGCCGCCCATGCCCCAGAAGGACATAATAATCAATGCCCACAAAGCTAATTTCTCGTCCAAAAACCAAAGCTGCGGTTGAATGCCGAACCAGGACAGGATGTAGTTGAAAAACCCGATTTGTGGGTTGAAAATCCAGAACCAGAGCAGGGACATCGACACCCCGGATACCATACTCGGGAAGTACATTGCTGTTCGGAAGAACCCTTGAGCCGGAATTTTCTGATTGATCAGCATCGCGAAGATTAAAGATAATAATAGGGTGAGCGGAACGCTGATCATGGTGTACTTGACGGTAACCCAAATCGATTTGTAGAATAATTCATCTTGGAACAGCTCTTTGTAATTCGCGAGTCCGACGAACTTCGGTGTACTGATAATGTCGTATTCCGTAAAGCTGTAATATAACGACGCTAATATTGGGTATAACGCAAAGACGATAAATCCGATGAGCCACGGCATGATGAAGATATAGAAATAAAAATTTTCTCTGCCGGTTGCGGATAATTTCATCTTTTCTACCCCTCCCCCTCTATATTTTCTTTTGTTCTCATCAAAATTAAAGGGCTTTAACTTTCGGATGCAAAAAAACCTTTACCGATGTGATCCACGCATGCAATCTAACCACTCAAGCCTATTCATTCATTTCATGAATTCGTAATACATCGCTCGTGTAGGATTGTCGTGCTGCATGGATTGCAACAAAGTTAAAGGGCTTTAATTTTGACTGTAGGTTCATCATAACATTATTGGATAAAATTTCAATATATTTATTTTATTTTTAAACAAAAAAATAATCACAACTTTTCCAGCTTTCTTTCGTAATACTACTGGAAGACTTTGCGAAAAATATATACAAAAAAGGAGTTGTTCTTTATGATCGTAGCTACGACGGAAAATATAGCAAATTATGAAGTAACAGAAGTTCTTGGACCTACATTTGGCGTGGTTGTTCGTGCGCGCGGCCTGGGCGGAGACATTATGGCATCCCTGAAAGGATTAGTTGGCGGTGAAGTCAAGCAATATACGCAAATGATTGAGGATGCCCGGAGACAGGCGATGGATCGCATGGTGCAGAATGCCCATACCATGGGTGCGAACGCGATCATCATGATGCGGTTTGACAGCGGAGATGTAGGCCAGAACATGAGTGAGATCGTTGCGTACGGTACAGCCGTAACCGTGAGGCCATTAGCGTGATGTGGGTTTTTGGATGGTGGGGACTCAATATTGTTGTCTTCCTTGTCCTTCTATGGTTAAGCTGGGCTTATTATGACAAACGTTATCGCCGCAAACCGAATGAGACGATGAACCCGCTCCTTAACGGTCAGTTCGTCAAGACGAACGAGGTCTTCATTGACCCGAAAGACGGGTTCACGTATCAGGTCTACTATAATCCAAGTACAGGTGAACGCGAATATGTACGGGTGGATGACAAATGAAGAAAGAACATCTGGGAGCATAAGGGAAAAGTAAGAAAAGTAAGAAAAGCATGATTAAATAATATGCATCCCGGCGTACCGGTGAGGGCTTTCTCTCCAGCCGCTCTTGTCCGCCCATTTTCTTGGATTAGATGAGAGGGATAAAATGGGCTCCCAAAGGCGGACGTAAACTCTTCCAAGAAAATCCCTCACCTCTACTTGATGGACTCATTTATTAAAACATTTTTCCGCAGACACGCGATTTCTTTCTCCATTTGATTTGGAGGGGGAGCAAATAGAAAGGGAGCTGTTTTTCACGGCTCCCTTTTCCTATTACGAACTGAATATCGCTTGTAGCTGGGCAACCGGATTCGATACCGCGCTGCCATGGCATACCTCGATCTGACGAGGCTTCAATTTATCAATGATTCGCGCACTCTCTAACGCTTGGTTCATATCCCCCGTGAACATCGCCATCGGCGTTTTCAACTTCGTTCCCCTCGCATTGGAGGTGAGCAGATCCCCAGCCAGCAATATATCATCCTGCTCATGATAATATACAACATGCCCTGGAGAATGACCTGGAGCAAAATAAGGCTGCAGACCGCCAATAGCTAGCAGCTTCCCTGCTGAATCCGTAGGCAATGCCTGTGCAAGTCCTGGCTTTACGTTGAACTCAGCTTTCTTGCGGCGAGGGTAGATCTTCGCCCCCTCCATATAGGGGATCTCCTCTGCATAAGCATAGACAGCCGCGTTCGTTGCGTCTACGATCGGTTGTATGGCACCAATATGATCCGTGTGGCCATGCGTTAGAATAATGCGCCGAAGCGGCCCTTCATTCAATTCTTCGATATGTCGGAGCACAGCTGGCGCAATGCCTTTCATCCCCGCATCGACAAGCGTCCAACCTCCATAGGTCTCATCCTTTACAAGCCATACATGAATCGGAATAATCGGATACATCAACCAGCTTTTCAATCTCCAAATCCGTTCGGTTACCTTCGTCCACTTCATTTTCCATTCCCCTCTCCATATTGCTGGAGCATTCCAGCATGCATCACATTCATTGATTCTTCTAAAATCGGTGTCAATCGTTTAAGTAATTCTGCCGTGTTCTCTTCGCTATCGATATACGTATTCAAAACTCCCATGAGCAAGTAAAAATATATGCGTGAACACATTAATTTCTGATTCTCCGTCAATCCAACAGGCAAGCTCCTTACAAGCACTTCACTTAAAAGGTTAAAGATCACTAATCGAATCTGGTTGATCTTTAACTCTGGTGCCGGTTCATCCACACGTACAGATTTCATGGTTACGATCACCGACGCAATACTCCGATATTGGAGAGAAAAGCGCATCCATCCAAAACTCGCTTGCTGCAGTGCAGCAACAGAACCGACGGGGTTCGCTTCCAGCAAAGTCTGCAGTTCAGATCGGAATTCCTCTAGTGGCGGTACCGCCAATTGATGAAGCAGCTCCTCTTTATCTTTGCAATGCATGTATATCGCTGTATGTGAACAACCTGCCCGCTTCGCGATCTCTCGCATCGTCACAGCTTGAAACCCACGTTCTGCAAATAATTCGCCCGCTGCCTGCAGGATTCGACGCTTCGTTTCCTCGGCCCGAGATCCCTTCTCTGTTGTCATTTTCAAGATCACTTCAGCCTCCTTTAATTTTTATAACCATTGGTTACTAACCGTTGGTTATAATATATTTTAATCCGAACCATTTGTCAATCATTTTCCTGAAAATAATGAAATAACCTCATACATAGAACCAACAACTATATTGCACACTATGAGAAAACATTATTGGAGTGTAGACGATGATGAAGCTAACACCTTACCGTACCTTCTCCATATGCCTTATTGGCATGAGTCTCGTATGGACGGTATCTTGCAGTAAACCGCTGGATCATCCGCAGATGAATGCATCTACAGGCGTCATATCCGATCAAGTGGTGCTAACAGAACAAGATGGGACCTCTTGGGTTCCTGTAGAGGATGCCGTCCAATCGCTTGGATTGCGAATGCAGGAAACCCGCGGAGACAAGACCAATATAGGGTATACCGATGTCATGTACGAGATTCAGAACAACAATCGACAAGCGGTATCCCTAGGCACACCCATTACGTTAAGCAAGGCTCCTATTCGGTTGAAAGGTCACCTCTATCTCACGACGGAGTCCCTATCTCAGCTCTTACAAACCCAAATGCGTTGGGATAAAAATCAACGCGTCATCACGCTGGGTCATCTTAACGATGTGCATGCAATGAATCAGGCACCCATGCAAGTCTACCGCAGCAAAGGTTTCCAGACCTTAAATACCTCCATCGATCGAAATGCACTCGTCGATTACGCCAGAAACTTCGTGGGCACGACTTATAGATTCGGCGCAGGTCCTTATGAAGAAACTAATACATTCGATTGCTCCTCCTTTACGCAGCACGTCTTTCAACATTTTGGGTTAAGTCTGCCTCGTCTGGCCAAGGATCAAGGAAAAAGCGGCATCAGGGTTACCAAAAGCAATCTCAAAGTCGGCGACTTAATCTTATTTAGCGTACCGGGACGTTTTAAGACCAATGCCATACCTGGGCATGTCGGGATCTATATGGGAAATAACAAGTTTATTCACACCTGGGGTGTCCCCGGTGTACAAATTAGTAACTTGGATTCTGGACACTGGGCAGAGAACACACTGTTTATGGTGGATGTGATCAAATAGCTAGTTCTGATAAAACGAAAAAGACCTGGAAACTGCGCTTCGCAGTTCCAGGTCTTTTGCTTCTTCTCTTTCACTTTAACCTTCTGTCGTCATCTGACGAATCAGCTTTTCTACCGTGTCATCCAACCCATCCAAGAACGAGCGAACAGCCAGAATATCCGTCTGCTGCCCATCTTTCTTCGTATACACATGATCCTTCGTCTTACTTAAAATTTGCAGAAATTGATCCACAACTCTGCTTGTTACCGTATCAGGATGCTTGTTTATGAGCTGCTGAAATTCCTTTTTTACGTCTGGATTCAGCTTGTAGGTATCATAGTCAAACGTTGGTGTATTGTTTAAGCCTAACAAGAGCATCTGTAAGTGATTGAGATACATTTGCTTCACGCGATCATAACGGGCCATCTGTTGATACTTCAACAAGTATTTCTCCACTTGCTCGGTCCGCTTCATCAATTCTTCTCTGGAAATCACAAGCCCCGCGTCCTTAGCGACCGGTTCATTGGACTGAATCGCTTGCAGGTTAATATAATCTTTCATGGAAACGGTGAGATACGGCTGAAACATCTTTAATCCCTCATAATCCACGACCGGAAAAATCATGCCTTCAGCGGATTCCAGTTTATATTTTCCGTTCAATTGCTGCTCTACCATGTGGCGAATCTCTTTGTTGGGAATGGTGGCTACCTTTTCCGCTGTGATGGGGTACGAGATTTTCAAAAGCGCTTCCTGTACCTCGGTCCGACTGAATCTTTCTTGTGCAATCGTTATATTCTTATCGTAAAAATCTTCTAATGTCATAAACATATGATCGGCTTGCTTCTCGCCTGTATTTTTAATGTAGCTTTCTGTCAACGTTACTGCATCCGCTGCTTCATTCAGTTTGCTTAATTCATCTTGGAGTTTCTTGATAATTTCTTCTTTCTCTCCATTAGATACGGTCGATTTTTGCTGTGCTGGAGCGGATTGAATGCTCCCTACTTGATCTTCAGAATACTCGGGCTTCGGTTCCGTGCCTGAGCTGCAAGCCGTAACGGTTAATAACACCACCAAGTTGCACAACAGTGTTTTTGCAACATTCATCACATTTCCCTCTTTTCTTCTTATGACCTAACCTCTAGACGAGAGCGAACGGTTATATGTTTCTATGCATCGTCAACCTGGTATGAAAAAAGACCAGGACATCGTGATTCACGAAATCCATGGTCTCTTTTTCAATGGCATTATTTCGATTTAGGTATCGCAGTCTCAGGCGTCGTTAAACGATCATAGAACTCAACCGCTTTATCTTTATCGTCCGAGACACGAAGCGCCATCGCTGAACGTGGATGCTCGTCTAGTGTACCTGTAATCATGTAAGGGATGATGTAACCCCATTCTTCTTTCTCGCGAAGAGGAATCATGAAGCGTTCAATAATATCCAATACCGGACGTAAAGAATATTTACTGTGCTTTAGGTGCGTTACAAGCAATTCCGTAGGACAGTTCCCTGCCGCACGACCCATGCCGTATACCGAGGCATCTAACAATTCAACGCCTAACTCCGCCGCAATTAAAGTGTTGGAGAATGCGAGCTGCATATTATTATGCGTATGCACGCCAAGACGTTTGTTCGGTAGATGCTGTTTAAATTTCTCAACCAAATGTTTGACATCGTTATGATCTAGGCTGCCGTAAGAGTCTACGATATATACAACATCAACGACACTTTCGCGAATCATTTGGAACGCTTCGATGAGCTCGTGCTCCATAACGTTCGACAGCGCCATAATATTCACGGTTGTCTCATAACCAAGGTCATGGAATTTCTGCACTAAATCCAAGGCTTTATCTACATCTTTAATGTAACAAGCTACGCGAATCAAATCCAACATGCTTTCTTCACGCGGTAAGATGTCATCTTCATCAACACGACCGATATCAACAAGTGCGGATAGCTTCGTATTTCCTTTTTGCGGAATGACTTTGCGAAGAAAATCATCGTTTAGAAACCGCCATGGACCGACTTGATCTGCCCCTTTTAACAATTTCGGAGAGTTCTTATAGCCGATTTCCATATAGTCAACGCCAGCTTCGTTCAACCCGGCATACAAATTCTGAACGAATTCGATGCTGAAATCCCAATTGTTCACGAGGCCGCCGTCACGAATGGTACAGTCGACGATTTTGCAATGATTTGTCTTCATCTAGCTAGTCTCCTTTAAGCTCTTTTTTCATTTCCTTCCATTCTACTTGAATTTGTCCAGTAAATCAAAAGAAATTCGACATGACAGATCCTCTTTGTTCGCAAAAAATCCAAAGTTTACGGGGTTGTTCATGCTTTAGCAACATGCTATAGTGAAGTAAATAATAATGATAAGCATTCTCATTGAATCAATATAAACAGCAAGGGTGGCTTCGTATGAAGACGAATACCATAGCATTATCACATGCACAACCTGGTTGCATCGCTTGTATCCACAGCATCTCGGATTTAGATTCTCTCGTCTGTCGACGTTTATTAGATTTAGGCATTACAGTCGGCTCTGAAATACGTATGAAACGCAAAAGTCTATTCGGCGGACCACTTACCTTAGAATCGAACGGACAGCTGTTTGGAATCCGGAAACAAGAAGCAGCTAAGATTGAGGTGCAAATCCGATGAGAACATATGCGTTAGCCGGGAATCCGAACACCGGAAAAACTTCGCTTTTCAATACACTCACACGCTCCTATGAATATGTAGGTAACTGGTCTGGTGTAACGGTTGAGAAGAAAGTCGGGACGCTGCTGAATAAAATAGACCGCCTGGTCGACCTCCCTGGAATCTATTCTCTCAACCCCCTCTCCCGTGACGAAGGTGTTGCCGCGAATTTTCTGCTCACAGAATCTCCTGACGCTGTGCTAAATGTCATAGACAGTTCCCAAATTGAACGGAACCTCTATCTTACCCTTCAACTCTTAGAATACCGGAAACCGCTCGTGATTGGGCTCAACATGATCGATGTTGCAAAATCAAGAGGAATTCGCATCCATACGGATAAACTATCCCAAATCCTGCAAGTGCCTGTGATTCCGATCGTCGCGAGAACGGGCAAAGGAACCGATGCCATTCTCGAGCAATTGACAGGCATGCCAACTTCCATCGAAACTCCCTTTCAACTGGATTACGGCCCGATTGTGGAGCAAGCCGTTGTCGCATGCGCTTCTTATCTAGATAACTTGCAGCTCGAATTACCGGATACGCGCTGGCTAAGCCTTCAATTGTTCGAGAACAACACCGCTGTCAAAGAATCCCTCGCTCGAATGATGCCAATGGAGCCATTGGAACAATTGTACAGGCAGACGGAAGATGCTATTGTCCAGAGCGGTGCTGGCTTACATCTGCCGCAGTATCTCCGCAGTGTGCGTGTCGCCTACATCCAGCAATTATGTGAGCAATGCGTCGATCGCGGAAAGCAGAAGGAGCATTCTTTGACCGAACGAATCGATGCCCTGGTTACCCATAAAATCCTGGGTTTACCGATCTTTCTCCTATTTATGTTTCTTCTATTTAAATTGACGTTCGATTGGTTTGGGCAACCCGTGTCAGATATGTTAGATGCTTTTTTCAGCGGACCGCTAAGTGATGGGGTCAATCAGGCTTTGACGGCCCTCGGTGCTTCCCCATTCACACATGCCTTAATTGTCGATGGTATCATTGCAGGCGTCGGCGGCGTCCTTGTATTTGTACCGCAAATCTTCATGTTATTCCTGATGATCTCCTTCATCGAAGATTCAGGGTACATGGCTCGTGTTACCCTTGTCATGGACAAAATCATGGAGATGGTTGGTTTGAACGGTAAAGCATTCATCCCTTTCATCATCGGATTCGGTTGTAATGTCCCGGCGATCATGTCGGCGCGCGCCATCGAACAACCTAAAGAACGATTGGTTACCACCTTGTTGACGCCATTGATGTCTTGCTCAGCTCGGCTTCCAGTTTATAGCCTATTCGTTGGTGTTTTCTTCGTAAGCCATAAAGCGATTGTCGTCTTCTCCTTATACCTTCTGGGGATTGTACTCGCTCTATTGCTCGCGAAACTATTTACTAGTATCTTTTATACTTCGGAGAAATCCATGTTCGTCATTGAGATTCCTCCCTACCGGCTCCCGCAAGTACGATCTTTAATTCGAAACACTTGGGAGAAGGGCAAAGGCTTCATTCGCAAAGCAGGTACCTTTATTCTCGGTGGATCGGTGCTGATCTGGTTCTTATCCTATGCAGGACCTAGCGGCTTCGGCGTGGAGATGGATCACAGCTTCTTAGCTAAGATTGGCGGATTATTCGCGCCGATTCTCGCACCGATAGGCTTCGGCACTTGGCAAGCAGGTGCTTCGTTACTCACGGGGTTTATGGCGAAGGAAGTGGTCGTATCGACCATGAACATTATTTATCATGCACCGGATATGGCGGGTCTGGAGTCTCAAATCCAAATGGCATTCACCCCGTTGCAGGCCTATAGCTTTATGGCATTTATCTTACTCTATGTTCCATGTCTTGCAACGGTAGGGGTTATTAAGAAGGAGACGACATCCACGCGATGGACATTATTCTCGATTGGATATGCCCTTGTCCTTGCTTATATCGTCGCACTTATCATCTACCAAGGCGGACAGTGGCTTGGATTTTCATAACTAACACGAGGAAAGGAGCGAATCTACCATGATCGATGTGCTGATTATCGCGGTGATTTTTGGTTACGCCGCTTGGACGCTGTATCGCTTTTTCACCAAAAGCAAAAAAGGCGCTTGCTCCAGCTGCTCCCAGAATAAATCCTGTTCCATGAGCAGCTGTCATACACCTCCTACTATAACGATGGAACATGTTGATTCAACGAGAACGCCTGTTCAAGAACACAAATAATGCCCTCATTCGATGACTTAAAAGAAAGGGAGAATGCGCATTGCCTTCGTGGCAAGCACATTCTCCCTTTTACAATTCGTCTCACTGATCTTCCTGCGACATGAAAAGCTCGGTAATGGTTCGAACCATCTCCCCCGAAGCCCCTTTACTGCCGATACCGCGTTCTCTCATCATAAATGCCGTTCCAGCGATATCTAAATGAATCCAAGGCAATCCGTCGGCAAAGGTTCCGATGAATAGCCCGGCTGTACTCGCTGCACCATGAGGGCCCGTACGATTCCTAAGATCTGCCACATCGCTCTTCAGCATATCCCAGAATTCTTCGTAGGCAGGTAAAGGCCAGACCTTCTCCCCCGTTTTTTTCGACGCCGCGATAAACTCCTGTAAGAATGTCTCATCATTGGTCACTACGCCTGTTGCGACGTCAGCCAACGTCACGAGTACCGCCCCCGTAAGGGTAGCTACATCGATAAACTTCTCCGCACCGAGCTGCTTCGCATAAGTCATCCCATCGGCTAACACGACACGCCCTTCCGCATCCGTATTCAGGATTTCAATCGTCCGGCCGCTTAACGTGGTAATGATATCTCCCGGCTTGAACGCATTTGAAGATGGCATATTCTCTGCTGAAGGAATAACCGCAACTACATTGATGCGCGGGCGCAGCTTCGCGATTGCCTGCATAACGCCAAGCACAGTGGCTGCACCACCCATGTCACTGATCATTTCCTCCATGCCAAGACCCTTTTTCAAGGAAATGCCGCCCGTATCGAACGTAATCCCCTTGCCGACCAGTCCAAAGACATCCGTCCATGTTTCTGTACCTTGATATTTCAGCACAATCATACGCGGGGGATGGATGCTTCCCTGCCCAACGGCAAGGAGTCCGCCCATGCCCATCTCCGTAATCTGCTGTTCGTCTAATACAAATCCTTCTAGCTGATTCGCTGCCGCAATCTTCATGGCTTCTTCCGCTAATGTGCTTGGGACAAGCATATTGCCCGGGATATTCGTTAGATCCCGTGCCGTATTCGTTGCCTCCGCATAGATTTGACCAGAACGAACACCCGCCTGCCATGCGGCTTCCATCTCGTCTACAGAAGCTGTCTCCCGTAGATATATCAATTCGGCAATCCCGTGATATTTCGGTTGGTCACGATGATATTTCTTGATGCGGTAAGCACCGTATAAGAATCCTTCAGTTAAGGCATGTGCACAGGTCTGCGATGGATGTTCCGATAATGCCGTAGCTTCGAATGCCGCTGGCACCACCCATGCAACTTTACCACCTTTCAGCTTTACGGCAGCCTTCGCAGAAGCTTGCGCTGCATTGCGGATCGTATCATGGGATAGATCCCTTGAACCCAATCCGACTAACATGACGATCTTATGATGAAATTGTCCTCCGACAGGCAGGGAATATACCTGATTGGATTTCGCTTCGAATAATCCTTGAGAAGTAAGTACAGGTAAGATACCCGCTAAATCCGGATGCAGCTTACCTTGTTTGATTTGTTCTGTTCCAATAGGCCATACGATGATATCGGCCTGTATCCCCGACAATGCTGCTAAAGGCTCAAATCGTATTGAAGTTTGCATAGAAGTCATCACTCACCGATCCTTTATCCTTTTTTTCATTATTGTACCATGATTGACCAGGATATATCGATGAGGATCGCCATCCGTATTCAAAATGGGCGAAAGCCCCCATGAATGATAAAGACTTTTATCAGGAATTTCGATATTCAGATTCCTCATAAAAGCCTTTTTCTTTGCTGCAATATGTATAATTACCCCGTTGCCTTCGGCAACGATATGATAAATTCTGTGCCTAAGCCAAGCTGGCTATCCACGCTGATGGATCCGCCATGATTTTTAATAATCCGCTCGCTCACCGATAACCCAATGCCGGTTCCCGTCGCCTTCGTCGTATAGAAAGGATCGAATAATCTCTTCAATGACAGCTTATTCATGCCTTTCCCGTTATCTCGAATAATGATCTGCAATTGCTCGCCTTCGTTCTCCAACGATAGATCGATCATGCCGGGCTCTTCCTTTCCGGAATCGCAAATGGCATCCATCGCATTCTTGACTAAATTCAAGATCACCTGCTTCATCTGCTTCACGTCAATAGATACTTTCGAATCCAGTATACCCTGCTCTGAGAATCGTATTTCGCATCCGCGCATTAACGCTTCACTCTCCGCCAGCATCACCACGTCTTTGAGCAGTAATCGAATCGGAATGCATGTTTTCTCCGGCTTCGTCGGCTTGGAAGAATCCAGAAACTCGACAATGATATCATTCGCCCGGTCGATTTCAGCAAGAATGATACGCGAGTATTCTTCCTTTCCTACGGCTTTTAAATAGGGCCTTAATAATTGAATGAACCCTCGAATCGCTGTTAATGGATTTCGAATTTCATGGGCAATTGCTGCAGCGATTTGGCCAAGCATGGCCAGCTTGTCCTGGGCAAATGCGGTTTGCTCTACTTCTTTATATTGCGATACATCTTTAATGGTTAGTAAACAATATCCATCCAGCTCCTTGATATTCGTACGAGTAATGAGCCAATGGCGGTTGGTTTCGACGAGTTCGTAGGTCTGAATCTTTCGGCGAAGCATATGCTTCGTAATATGTACCATGTGCGACCGAAAATCTCTTCTGATTCGCTGATCGCGGAACAATTTAAGCAACGAGCAACCGATCAACACTTCTTCAGAAGTTTCGAGAAGTCGGGTCATTTCCTGATTCGTAAAGCAGATATTTCCACGTGAATCGAACAAAAGCACACCGCTGTCTAAGTGTTGGAGTACCGTTTCAAAAGCTACGTGATTTTGAAGTTCTACCGACAAAGTTGTGCCCCCTTTTTGTAGAATTTACAACTTTACCACCATCATAGTAAAAAAATGACAATTCGGTCAACCAGAGATACTGTCGAATAAGCGGAAGTTTTATCTAAACCGTGAATGAATTTTAACAAATCCTTTAACAAAAAAAGTCTCCCCAATCGGGTAAGACTTTTTTGCATGTTTTTCCCTCGTCATCAAGACTTATTTTTCTGCAGTAAACGTTGTTTCCGATGACTCATCACCGCAAGCCTTTTTTTCAATTGCATTTGCCATGCGGTATCATCCAGCTGCTTCGCCACCGTCAATAAATCCAACGCCATATCGATCTGTGTCTTGACGACCTCCATCGGGTCCTCGTGTTCCGAGTTCACGCAATTTTCGTACATATCTTTCTCTTCTTCATACACATAATCACGAAAATCCACCTCGTCTGCCCCATCACCGTGAGCGTACTCAGCTAATATTTCGTATTCATTCTCCACCATATGATGTACTTCAACCCGATAACATACTGGACAAAAGAGAAGAGGGACGTTATGAATTTGGGTCTGAAAATGCTTAAGCGTTCCCTTGGTTCCCATCATACTCGCGCCACAACAAAAGCTCATTTGACTTCCTCCTCTAACATCACATTCCATGGAATTGTTATTTTTCAGTAAATCGAAAAGACCTATGAAGATCGACCTAAACAAACAAAGTCAAGCCTAGCATAGCAGTAAGCGTTTTCCATGTTTTTGCTTTTAAGATATTCGCGAATGAACTGGAGAATTCCTTTTTTATGAAAGTTATAAACCCATTTTCATGAACATATAGATGGAAGACCATAACATTAAAAAAAAAGGGGGGAATCCCATGTCCTTCGTCATCCCAATTTGCTCTAAGCAAATTAGTTACTTGCTCTATAACGACGGCACCCATGAACTGCAAGTCCATTACCATAATGGAGAGACCAAGTCGTTCACCTCTGTCACCAAGGAGATCTTCGATTCCTTAGTCCAATCCGAAAATCGATATGACGATTTCGTACAGTTCATGGTCAGCGCCAAATGAGTCGAATGTTCAGAAAGCATGCATCCCAAATTGCCGAAGGAGGTCGCTATGTCCGACATCATTCATCCTCTTTTACCCACAGCGTATAATCAGAACTATTTGCATCTCATGGTTGTCAACCCGACCACCATGTACGCTTACTGGGAAATCTCAGAACGCACGATCGCCGCTGTTACGCGCCATTATAGCACGACTTGGAATCACATGCCAAAGATTATACGAATCTATGAAAATGAGGCAGATTTCTCTAGTATTCCACAAGATGGAGCGAAATATTCGGATATCCAAGTCCTTGATGCAACATCCTGGTATTTTCATGAACTGACACCATCGAGATCGTATACCGCTGACTTCGGCACCTTGAACATCTATGGACACTTCATTCCGCTTATTCGTTCCAACCGAATTACGACGCCAAGAAATTCAGTTCTGAAGCATGCTTATCCCGATGCAGAGAACCAAACGTTCACCACACAGCCTTGGATCACTCCAAGCACAACAACGGAGCATACATCTCCATACCCTCAATTCTCAACGTATACCGTCTATCAACCCAAAGAAGGAGTTATTGCATGAATTTGAATGTCCAAGGCTATTTATCGCTAATTTTGCACGCCCATCTTCCTTATGTTCGTCATGCGGATCGTGATGATTATATGGAGGAACGTTGGTTTTTTGAAGCGATGACCGAAACGTATTTGCCGCTTCTCCAGATGTTCGATCGACTCCATCAGGACAACGTGCCATTTCGATTAACGGTTTCGCTCTCTCCTCCCCTATTAGCGATGATGGAAGATTCATTAATGATAGAGCGGTATGAAGCGTATCTCACGCAATTGATTCAGCTTGCAACCTTAGAACAGGTTCGTAATCAAGATCAACCGGAATTCGCCCAGCTCGCCGCCATGTATCATGCCAGGTGGACGGAGCTGTTCACATACTATCGCGATTGTGATTGTAATGTGATCTCCAAGTTTCGGCTTTACCAAGATCTCGGATACATCGACATCATGACCTGTTCAGCGACACATGCTTTTTTACCCTTTATGAAGCACCGCGAATCCATGAAGGCACAAATTCTGGTGGGTGTCCTGGAATATGAACGGCATTTCGGACAGAAGCCCAAGGGCATCTGGTTACCCGAGTGTGCTTATACCTCCGAGCTTTCTACGGTATTAAAAGAGTGCGGGATTCAATATTTCATTGTGGATCAACATGGACTTGAACACGCAACGCCAAAACCTGCCCGCGGATTATCCGCTCCGATCATGACCGTGGACGGGATCCATGCCTTTGCTCGCGACCCCGAATCTTCACGCCAAGTATGGAGCAGCCACGAAGGATATCCAGGGGATCCGGATTACCGCGAATATTATCGAGACATCGGTTACGATCTCGGATGGAACGATGCGGAAGAATGGGATTATATCAAGCCTTATGTTCTGAAAAATGGCGCACGCATTAACACGGGTATGAAATACTTCCGGATTAGCGGGAAGAACGAGGACAAAGCCCCTTATGTACCGGATTGGGCACGTCATAAGGCCTCGATGCATGCAGATCATTTCTTGCTTTGCCGGGAACAGCAAATCGCCAACCTGCAATCGTCCAATGATCGTAAGCCGCTTATTGTCAGTCCTTACGATGCGGAGCTATTTGGTCATTGGTGGTATGAAGGTCCGCTATGGATCGAAGCTTTATTCCGTAACTCGCGCAATCAGCAGGGTACTTTCGCTTTTATTACACCTGGCGATTATCTCAAGGAATATCCGATTTCAGACACGGTAGATCTTCCTTTTTGCAGTTGGGGGCGCAACGGCTACGGCGAAGTGTGGCTCCAGCAAAAGAACGATTGGGTGTATCGTCACCTGCATATGGCAGAAGACCGTCTATTACATACGCTGCAGCAGCAAAGAGATCACCTCTGGGGCCATACGAATGTCGCCGAGCGAATCCTCCATCAAGCCGCTCGCGAATTAATGCTGGCACAGAGCAGTGACTGGGCCTTCATTATCGATGCTCAGACCGTTCCAACGTATGCTGCAGCCCGAACACAGCGTCATCTCGCACAATTCCATCAACTGTTGGAAATGATCGACCACCAAGTGTATGACGTGGAATTGTTACAGCGCTTGGAAGAACAGAATGCTTGTCTCCCGACCGTAAGCTATCACATGTATATGCCCGAAACGAGCTTACATCCACACTTGCTATCCACCACGTATGGTCGAGAAACCTTGACATCCATGCGCCACAAAAAAGTACTTATGCTCGCTTGGGAATTCCCGCCGTTAGTTGTAGGCGGCTTAGCCAAAGCGGTATTTGATCTGTCCCGATATTTGGTTACGCAAGGCATTGAAGTACATGTCATTACCCGAGAGGTTCAAGGAAGTCCGGCCTATGAAATCCTGAATCAAATTCACGTTCATCGCGTTACGGTCTTGCAGAGCATTACCCCGATCGATTTCATGGATTGGGTCTTCCAATTGAATCTTGCGATCTCAGACTACGCAGTCTTGCTCTTAGAAAGCGGTCATCGGTTCGATTTCATTCATGCGCATGACTGGCTTGTTCATTACGCAGCGAAAGACCTCAAGGAATTCGCCGGTATTCCGTTAATCGCCACCATTCACGCGACAGAGCACGGTCGGAATCACGGCATCATTGAACAAGATATTCAACGACATATTCATCAGTTAGAGACGGAGCTTACTACGATAGCAGATCAAGTCATTGTCTGTAGCCATTCCATGGTACAGGAGATTCAGAACTTATTCTCCACTCCTGCATCCAAGATCTCCATGATCCCGAACGGTGTGGAACTCTCCTCCAAGCTTCACTCACAGCAAGCGCATGATTTAGCGATTCACCGACTTCGTTACGCACAGCCCGATGAGAAGATCGTGTTCTATATTGGTCGACTCGTCTATGAAAAAGGAATTCAGGTACTGATCGAAGCACTCCCTTCTATTCATGCGGCCGTTCCCAAAACACGCATCATCATTGCGGGCACCGGACCGATGAAACAGGCGCTGCAAGATCTTACTGCAAGAAAAGAGCTCGATGCATTTGTGACCTTCACTGGCTTCATTCACGATGATGAGCGCAATTTGTTACTACAGATGGCGGATGTCTGTGTCTTCCCAAGTTTATATGAACCATTTGGCATTGTCGCCCTGGAAGCGATGCAGAGCGGTACCCCAGTTGTCGTCTCCGACACGGGCGGGCTAGCAGAAATTATTGATCACGGCACAGATGGGTACAAGGCACTGCCGGGTCATGTAGAATCGCTCGCTTGGCATGTTACTGAAGTGCTGCTTCACCCTGAGATCGCGGAAGGTATGGCAAAAAACGCGCTCAACAAAGTAGAACAGCGATACGATTGGAAATCCATTGCGGCTTCTACCAAAAAAGTGTATGAAGGAGTGATTACGAAATGAAAGCTGTGATTATGGCAGGTGGAAAAGGAACACGTCTCCGCCCACTAACCTTGCAAACCCCAAAACCTATGGTGCCTCTTTTGAATCGACCATGCATGGAATATATTATTGAACTGCTTCGCAAGCACGACATTACGGATATCGCGGTAACGGTTCAATACTTGCCAGAGGTCATCCGTGATTACTTTGGCGATGGATCCGACTTTGGTGTTCGATTGCAATATTTTGAAGAAAATGAACCTTTAGGCACAGCGGGCAGTGTCCGTAATGCCGCATCCTTCTTGGATGAAACATTTATCGTCATCAGCGGTGATGCGTTAACGGATTTTGATCTAGACCAAGCGATTGCATACCATCGTAATCAGGAATCCCTAGCGACGATCGTATTGACGCAAGTCGATACCCCTCTTGAGTATGGTGTTGTCATCACAGACCAGGACGGGCGCATTACACGTTTCCTAGAGAAGCCGAATTGGAGCGAGGTGTTTAGCGACACCGTCAATACGGGAATCTATATTTTCGAACCAGAAATTTTCGATGATATTCCCACCCATCAAGTGTACGACTTCAGCATGCAGCTGTTCCCTACCCTGCTAGAGAAGCAAGCACCGCTATACGGCTATATCGCCGAAGGATACTGGTCGGATATCGGCAACCTTCAACAATATCGCGAGACACAATTTGACATGCTTGATCGCAAAGTGAACGTACGGATTGCTGCAGAGGAAGTCGCCCCAGGGATTTTCGTAGAAAGTCACACAATGATCACAGATCGCGTAACCTATATAGGGCCCGCTTATATCGGTTCCCATAGTTCCATTCAACCGAATACCGTCATCGGCGAATATTCCATCCTCGGCAGCTATAACCAAGTGCTCCAAGGCAATCGGATCGATCGAACGATTCTTTGGGATAACAACCAATTGGGCCCAGATTGTGAGCTGCAGAGCGCTCTCGTCTGTGATCGGAATTTAATTGGACAACGAACTCGCATTCAGGAGAATGCAGTCATCGGATCGGGTTGTACGTTAGGTCCCGAAGTAACCGTGAAATCCAATGTCAAGCTGTGGCCGAACAAAGTCATCCTGCCGAATAGTAAAGTGCATACCTCCATTATCTGGGGCGAGCAAACGATGCACCAATTGTTCCGTGGCAAAGGGGTCTATGGCATTCCAAATACGGAAATGACGCCGGAATTCGCCGGCAAGCTGGCCGCTGCCTTCGGTTCTGTCCTCTCTCCGACCTCGACTGTCGGATTATCCAGTTCCACGCATCCTTTCGCATCCATGATGAAGTTCGCTTTCTCCGCAGGGCTTCAAGGTGCCGGCATTCATGTGTTGGATCTTGGAATGGGTACCACCGCCGTATGCCGGAATGCGGTACAGACCCTGCATCTCAACGGCGCCGTTCATATGCGAATGATTGATGTGCAAGGCCAAGACCAATTACTGATCGAACTGCTGGATGCGCAAGGCTTCCCACTCGCGAAAAGCGTCGAACGAAAAATCGAAAATGCATTCTGGCAAGAAGACTTCTTCCGCAGTCATATTAACCAAATCGGGGAGTACCGCCAGTATCAATACGCAGAAACGGATTACATCCAGAAGTTAGTGCGTGACTTCGGTGCCCCGCAGCCCATTGCAGAGAACATCTTTGCGGTGCTTCAGTACGATCCGCGAGATCACGGCTCTTTCATCGAACGATTCGCGCAGCATATTCTTGGACAGCACCTCATTCTCCACGAAGATGGTTCACAGGATAATGTCGATCTCTTAATGGATACCGTCCAAAATGTGCGGGCAGACTTTGGCATTCGTATGGGTCGCAATGGGCAAGGGCTTCTTCTCGTGCTGCAAGATGGGACGCGTATCACCGATGAACAATTACTTGCGCTCAAAGTCCTCGCCGCCAGCAAATTAAATAAATCCACCAGTCTGGGCATTCCGGTAAGTGCACCGCAAATCGCAGAATCTCTAGCTCTTCATACACAGCTTACACTGACGCGGACGAAGGAGAATAATCGGGCACTGCTGGAAGCAAGCCGCGGTTGGTTATTCCACCCCCTCTTGGATGAGTTGTATGCGGTGAGCATGATTCTCCAAGCCATGATCAAAGAATCGATCTCATTAAAGGAGCTCCTAGCCCAAATTCCGAACTTCTACACTGCCAAGGAGATTATCCCTTGTGCTTGGCATGAGAAAGGGTCCATGATGCGTCAGATTCTCAAAGCGACGAAACATCAATCCACGGAATTAATCGATGGGATCAAAGTGATCACGGAGGATGGCTGGGTGATTATTCTACCGGATCATGATGAACCGTTATTTCGAATTATTGCCCATGCATCCAGCGAGATGCATGCCGAACGAATGATATCCAATTATTCCAAACAACTCGTTAAACCGAATTCTCCCCTAAGGAAGTGATGATGTGCCTAGACACCTCGTCGTAGGAAACGGCAAATTTCTCATCAATCTGGATCAGTATGGTTGCATACGAGATATGTTCTATCCCTACGTCGGACAATTAAATCATGTAGGCGGATATCGCTGTCACATCGGATGTTATGTGGATGAACAATTCAGCTGGCTAAGTGATCCAGAATGGAAATTTCAGCTCTCCTACCTCGAAGACTCCCTTGTCACCCAAGTTACTGCAACCCATGACAGACTCGGTATCACCTTGCGGATGAATGATGGGATTCACCAACGTGACTCGATATATCTCAAACGAATGAAAATGACCAACCATAAGCATACGGATCGTGAGATCCGTATCTTTTTTCATCAAGATTTAGTCATTAATGAGACAGAGGTTGGAGACACTGCGGTGTATTACCCATACAACCACACCATATTCCATTACAAAAAAGACCGCTATTTCATGTTCAATGCCCTATGCGGACAAGAGGGCATCTATCAATTTTCTACCGGGGTCAAACGATTCCATCAAGCCGAAGGCACCTTCCGCGATGCCGAAGACGGACATCTCATGGGAAATCCCATCGCGCAAGGCTCCGTGGATAGCGTTATAAGTATTCGGGGAACCCTGCCTGCGCAAGCGGAGTTGGATGTCTACTATTGGTTGAGTGCTGGACAGAGCCTCGAAGATGTGAAGAAATTGGATTATTATGTAAAGGAAAGCGGTCCAGGCAATCTGCTCGATCGGGTTACGATCTATTGGCAGCGTTGGGCGAATAAGACGCACCGCAACTATGCCGATTTACATGAGGGAATCGCTAAATTATTCAAACATAGCCTATTAATCGTGCGAACGCAGACGGATGTGAATGGCGCTATTATTGCCGCAAACGATACGGATATCATGCAATTCAACCGCGACCATTACAGTTATATGTGGCCTCGAGACGGCGCACTTGTAGCGGATGCCATGTCCTTAGCCGGCTATCATGGGATGATTGAACCGTTTTTCCATTTCTGTGCTAGAGCGCTTGCACCCGAAGGCTACTTGCATCACAAATACAACCCCGACGGCACGGTCGGATCCAGCTGGCATCCCTACGTACATGATGGCAAACAGCAATATCCGATTCAAGAAGATGAAACGGCACTCGTCTTATTTACTTTATGGCAGGACTACGTTCGGAACGGAGATATTGAACTGCCGCAATCGTTATACCGTACACTCATTCGTCGATCTGCCAATTTTCTAAGTGAATTTATCGAACCCGAATTGCAATTGCCGAAACCGAGTTATGATCTGTGGGAAGAACGTTATGGCATCTTCACCTTCACCACAGCAGCCGTATACGGAGGATTGTCAGCAGCTGCGAATTTCGCGAAGTTGTTCGGTGATGATAAACGTGCCGTGAAATATCAGCAGGCCGCTGAAGCCATTAAGATAAGCATGGAAAAACATTTATGGAACGAAGAACTCGGGAGATATGTCCGTGGTTTATATCGTCGGGACGGACAATGGGTTCAGGATGCAACACCTGAGAGCAGTATCTTTGGTCTCTTCGAATTCGGCGTGTTCCCTCCAGATGATGAACGCGTTGTCCGTACGATGCAGGAGCTTCGCAAGCAACTCACGATTCGTACTTCGGTGGGTGGTATTGCAAGATACTATCATGATTACTACTTCCAGAAGAGCAGCGATCTCGAACGAATTCCAGGAAATCCTTGGATTATTTGTACCTTATGGTTCGCCAAATATGATATTGCCACGGCAAAATCCTTGGAAGATCTCGAGACGCCGCGGCGAACATTAGAATGGGTTGTTGATCGCAGTATGGAAAGCGGCATGTTATCTGAACAGGTGGATCCGATCAGTGGTTCCCCCCTCTCCGTCGCACCTCTTACATGGTCCCATGCCACCTTCGTTTCTGCCGTTTTGGAATATACACACAAATATCATGAACTTTCCAAATTACAGTTTTAAACGATATGTAGAAAAGAGGCCCTCGCCATCGCCGACATGATCGGTCATCGCGAGGGTTTTTGCTGTAAGCGCTAGAAATTTATAACGTTTGTCCATTATCAACTGTGATGACTTGTCCTGTCATTGAGTCTTGTTGAAGCATGGCACAAATGGACGCTGCAATATCCTCCGGCGTGGAAATTCGTTGAAGAAGTAAGTCCCCGCTTAGTTTGTACATTTTGTCCTCTTCCCCCTTCCACCATCTCGTTGCTACAGCGCCAGGAACGATACAATTCACGCGAATCTTCGGTGCCAATGCACGGGCTAACGATTTGGTAAGACCATGCACCGCTGCTTTGGATACAGCATACGGCAAGGAGGAGCCAGAACCCGTCAAACCCGCGACACTGCCTACATTTACGATTGCTCCTTGGGGATGTTGTTGTATCCACTTGGACACCGCGCGTGCACAATGAAACATCCCTTTGACGTTCACATCATACAGTTCATCCCAAATTTCATCTGTTGCAGATTCAAGATCTTCCAGTGGAATTTGCCGAGTAATGCTTGCATTATTTATCAGTGCATGAATGGTCCCGAACTGTGCCACAACCTCTTCCACCATCTGCCGTACCTCAGCATCCTTCGAGACATCTGCTTGGATTGTGATGACTTTTCCCCCGCGTTCTCGGATATATTGTGCGGTATCCATCGCCTCTTCCTTGGACCGAGAATAATTCATCGCTACAAGCGCGCCTTGCGCTGCCAATTGGATACAGGTCGCTCGACCGATTCCTGTCGCCCCGCCTGTTACGAGTACAACTTTATGTTGTAAATCCATGTTACATCCACTCCTTTTCTATCTTCAGTCTAATCCCTTATTTAGAAGTTGAATAATTGTTCGTTATCATAAGGGGTATTAAAAAAACTGATACCTATGGTATGCTGTCATGAAAGGAGGATGAAGGAGTTATGGAAAGTAGTGATCTACGTATTTTTCAACAGGTTGCACGCCACAAATCCGTATCTAGAGCTGCCCTAGCTATGGGTTATGTGCAATCGAATGTGACCTTGCGGATCCAAAAACTCGAGACAGAGCTTGGGATTTCGTTGTTCCATCGCAGTCATACGGGCGTCACGTTGACCTCAAATGGTGTGAAGCTGCTTGCTTATGCGGATCAAATCCTGCAATTAATGGATGAGGCCAAAGAGGTCTTTTCCTCTCCTGATATACCAATGTCTTTGCGGATTGGCGCCACGCAGACGGTTTCTGCTTCACACTTGCCAGCTTTTTTTACAGCGTATCATAAAGCCCATCCATCCGTATCGTTATCGATTCATACAGATCATCATGAAGCGCTTATGAACAAGGTGGTTGAGGGTTCATTAGATGGTGCATTTATAAGTGATCAATATACGCATGAGCAACTTACAGCTGCATACGCCTTTGCCGAAGAAGTCGGAATCATTGCTTCACGTGAGCACCACAACCTGACAGATCTTATGCAGTATCCGCTCATTGTCAATCAACAATCAGGTTGTCCCTATCGCACACTTCTCGAACGATGGGCGGCGAGCCATCAAGGAATACCAACGATGTTCATTGAATTTGATACATTGGAAGCCATCTTAAAGGGCATTTCGGAAGGACTCGGCATCTCCCTACTCCCTCGATGTGTCATACCCCCTAGTTCTTCCTTCCAATACATCGAACTTCCAGAGACATATCGAACACTAACCACCCAATTTGTCATCCGGAATCAGAAGAATCCACCTCTTGCTCTACGTAACTTTATCGATATCCTTAACATGAAAAAAACCCTCGCCAAGTGCTAAGATAGCACCTGCGAGGGTTTTGCTTGTTATATGGAATAACGAGCCAGGATAACGTCCTATATATTATAGGTTTTTGTCGCCTGGTTTCCAGTTGATTGGGCAAAGTCCGCCGGATTGAAGAGCTTGAAGTACACGAAGTGTTTCTTCCACGCTACGACCTACATCGTTGTGGTTAACCACTTGATATTTCAATTCGCCTTCAGGATCGATGATGAACAATCCACGAAGTGCAATGCCTTCTTCTTCAATCAATACGCCGTATTCACGAGCAACGTTCTTCGTGATGTCGGAAGCGAGTGGGAAGTTGATTTGACCCAAGCCGCCTGCTTCTTTGGATGCATTGATCCATGCTTTATGGCTGTGTACGGAGTCAATACTTACACCAAGTACTTCCGTATTTAATTTTTTGAATTCTGCGTGTGCATCACTAAGAGCTGTGATTTCAGTCGGGCACACGAATGTGAAATCAAGTGGATAGAAGAAGAATACAAGCCATTTACCACGGTAGTCAGACAATGAAGCTGCTCCGAATTTTTGTCCATCTCCTGTTGCTGTCTCCATGTTGAAATCTGGTGCTGGTCTTCCTACTAAACGTTCTGCCATGATTAAAATCCTCCTTAGAATCTATGAAATAGTAGAGCTTTCAAAGTTGATCATTCTCAAATATGATGTTATCATTCGCCTATTTGAAAGTCAAGATTAAAGCAGTTACTAATTTATAATAATTCTAATTAAGGTGTCGACTCTGTGAACTCTATACGGCTACAGCTGTTTTTTCCATCGCTGCGATGATCAAATCACCCATGGCAGTTGTGCCGATCGCTTTGCTCTTATCTACAGCAATGTCACCTGTACGGTGCCCTGCATCCAATACGATCTTCACTGCGTTCTCAATCGATTGGGCTGCATCTTCATAACCGAATGTTAGGCGGAACATCAAGGCTACGGATAGAATGGTCGCAATCGGGTTCGAGATCCCTTGACCTGCAATATCCGGAGCTGAACCGTGAACCGGCTCGTACAATCCGAAGCTTCCTTCACCTAAGGATGCGGAGGACAGCATGCCGATCGAACCTGTTAACATTGCTGCTTCATCACTAAGGATATCTCCGAACATATTTTCGGTTACGATCACGTCAAAGCTGGATGGGCGGCGAAGCAATTGCATTGCACAGTTATCCACCAACACATGCTCTAGTTCTACATCCGGATATTCCGGAGCAATCCGATTCACGACTTCACGCCATAAACGGGAAGTTTCAAGGACGTTTGCTTTATCCACCGAAGCCAATTTTTTACGGCGTTTTTGGGCAATTTCGAACGCTTGACGCGCAATACGTTCTACTTCACTCTCGCTGTATGCACAAGTATCCACCGCTTCTTGGCCATTTTCCGTATCACGGCGGAATTTATCACCGAAATAAATACCCCCTGTTAACTCACGAACAACGATCAAATCCGTACCTTCAAGCACTTCCGGTTTCAACGTCGACGCTTCTTTCAAGCAATCGAATACGTTCGCCGGGCGAATGTTCGAGAACAACCCGAGTGCTTTACGAATACCAAGCAATCCTGTTTCCGGACGAAGTTCCTTCGGATTGTTATCCCATTTCGGACCGCCAACAGCACCTAATAGGACGGCATCTGCACTTTTACAAATGTCTAATGTCTCTTGCGGCAACGGCGTTCCTTTCTCATCAATGGCAATTCCGCCGAACAAGCCGTGTTCGGTTTCGAATTTGTATCCGAATAATTCTTCCGTACGTTTCAGAACTTTCTCTGCTTCCGCTACAACCTCTGGTCCGATTCCGTCACCGGCAATAATTGCGATTTTTTTCACTTCTGACATCTAAATGACCTCCATCTATAATCAAGTTTGAATATCCGATATGATTCTAGTTTATATTTTAGCGTAATCCATCTCCATTGACTAAGATATAAAATCTATTGTCTTAATAGGTTTTAGCTATAAAGATGCATAAAATAAGACGATACACAAACACTACTGTCTAACAGGCAGAAGAGGCAGAAGACTTCTTCTTTATTCAAGCGACGGAGGTACACGACGATGAAACGAATCCTTCTATTTTCACTTTTGCTCATGCTTATTCTGACAAGCTGCGGTAAATCTCCTACACCTCAAGTTCAACAAAAATCTAACGGACCCTCGAAGCCGATTAAGCCCTTGGCAGTACATACTGAGGCGACAACAAATTTAGCAGGTGGAAAAGAATCGCTTACCCGTGACCCCCAACCGCTCACCTTGGCAGAGCTTCGAGCTAAATACAAGTCCACTTTTCTACTACAAGGTCCTTCTTCTCCAGAACGCGTTGCGCTAACGTTCGATGATGCACCCGATGACCACTTTACCCCTCTCGTTCTAGATGTGTTGAAGAAGTATGATGTCAAAGCAACATTTTTCGTTGTCGGCAACCGTGCTGAAGAACATCCTGAAATGATCCAGCGGATGATTCGCGAAGGTCATACACTTGGGAATCACTCGTATAGTCATCCCAATTTCCCTATGATTTCTGATGCAAGCTTTCAGCAAGAAGTCTTGAAGACCAACCAAATCATCCAAAAGCTTACAGGAAAGAATCTCTGTTTTATTCGTCCTCCTTACGGAAATATCAGTGAGGATCAAATTAAATGGCTTGCAAGCCAGCATATCAAAATTATCAATTGGAACGTGGACTCCCTGGATTGGACAGGGCTTACGGCTGACCAAGTGAAAACCAATATTATGAGCAATCTCACTTCCGGTGCCATCGTCCTCCAACATGCTGCGGGAGGCGTAGGCGAAGATTTAACGGGAACGGTAGATGCCTTGCCGCAGATTATCACAGAGTTAAGAGACAAACAGATCGACATGGTCACTGTACCCGAATTGCTGCATCAATCGGCTTATCGTTAACAAAAAAAGACCACGCATGAGATAACTCACACGTGGTCTTTAGGTTCTTATGGGTTAGATTAAGCTCATTTTATCACGGCGTCCTGTGGACGTTTTCCGTTTTTCAATAAGACGATTTAATGCGTCAATATAAGCCTTGGCACTTGCTTCAAGAATATCGGTGCTCACGCCGCGACCCTGTTCTGTGATGCCGTTCTGCGCTAGAATGACATGCACTTCACCTTGTGCGTCTTTCCCGTGCGATACCGATTTGATGGAGTAATCACTGAGCTCCACCTCTTCCTTGGTCGCTTTGTCAATCGCATTATAGATGGCATCCACCGAGCCATTACCTTCCGCTTCTTCTTCAAGTACGCTGCCTTCGAGTGTATGAATGCTGACACGAGCGGACGGCACGAATTGGTTGCCATAAGAAACACGAAGCACATCCAATTTGAACACTTCTTGCGTATCGATCAATTTCTCCTCGATCATGGCACGAATATCTTCATCAGACACTTCTTTTTTCTTATCTGCCAAATCTTTGAATTTATTGAATGCCGTGTTCACCTGCTCTTCGCTCAATTCATAACCAAGATCAATCAGCTTCTCGCGGAAAGCATGACGTCCGGAATGCTTACCAAGCACGAGCTTGCTATCTTTCAAGCCGATGGTCTCGGGCGACATAATCTCATATGTCGTCTTTTCCTTCAACATGCCGTCTTGATGAATGCCCGATTCATGAGCAAAGGCATTCGCACCCACAATCGCCTTGTTTCCAGGGACAACCATCCCTGTCAATTTACTTACCAATCGGCTCGTACGAGCAATTTCGGATAAATTCAAAGTGGTCTTCGCTTGGAAAAAGTCTTGGCGTGTTTCAAGCGCCATGGCTACTTCTTCGAGAGATGTGTTCCCCGCGCGCTCCCCAATCCCGTTGATTGTACCTTCGATTTGATCCGCACCATTCAGAATAGCTGCAAGCGCATTCGCTGTTGACATGCCTAAATCATCATGACAATGAGCGCTTAATTGAATCTTCTCAATGCCATTAACGTTTCCCTTCAGCGTCTTGAAAATATTTCCGTACTCATACGGAGTCAAGAATCCAACCGTATCTGGAATGTTTACGACGGTTGCCCCTGCTTTGATCGCCATTTCGGTAACTTGGCACAAGAAGTCGATTTCTGTGCGGCCTGCATCTTCAGGTGAAAACTCAACTTTGCTAAAATATTGCTTCGCGTACTTAATCGCAGACTCGGCTGCTTCCAACATTTGTTCCTTACTCATACGCAGCTTATGCTGACGATGAATTGGCGAAGACGCCAAGAACAAATGGATGCATGGATCCTGTGCACCAATCAAAGCTTCACGAACCGCATCAATATCTTGCGTGCGAGAACGCGCCAGACCGATAACAGAAGAGTTCTTGATCGCCCGTGCCACCGCGTTCACCGCAGCCAAATCCCCGGGAGATGCTGCTGGAAACCCTGCTTCGATACGATCCACGCCCAACTTTTCCAGCTGGTAAGCGATCTCAACTTTTTCCTTTGTATTCAGATTGACGCCAGGCGATTGCTCGCCATCCCGTAAGGTGGTATCAAAGATATAAATTTTACGCATGCTGCACCTCCGTTATACGAAATATCTAACTATGGTTAAGAGCTTCCGAAGGTAATCCTCCGGAAGCTCTTCTTGTATGATCTTATGCTATTATTTCTTGATCCAATGCATCAATTCACGTAATTGACCACCAACAACCTCAATCGGATGGTTCGCTTCATTACGACGAGTTGCTGTTAAGAATGCACGGTTCGATTGGTTCTCAAGGATAAAGTCGCGAGCGAATTTACCTTGTTGAATGTCGGACAATACTTCTTTCATCGCTTTCTTCGTATCTTCCGTTACAATACGAGGACCTGTTACATAGTCACCGTATTCAGCTGTGTTACTGATGGAATCACGCATTGTAGCAAGTCCACCTTCATACATCAAGTCAACAATCAATTTCAATTCGTGCAAGCACTCGAAGTATGCCATTTCAGGAGCATATCCAGCTTCTGTCAATGTTTCGAAACCTGCTTTAACGATTGCACTCATACCGCCACACAATACTGCTTGCTCACCGAACAAATCGGTTTCTGTTTCTTCACGGAATGAAGTTTCGATAACCCCTGCGCGGGTACAACCGATACCTTTTGCATAAGCAAGACCGATTGCTTGTGCGTTTCCAGTCGCATCTTGCTCAATCGCGATAAGTCCTGGTACGCCGAAACCTTCAACATACGTACGACGAACCATGTGGCCTGGAGATTTAGGAGCAACTAGCAATACGTCGTTGCCTTTCTTAGGAACGATTTGTCCGAAGTGAACGTTGAAACCGTGGGAGAACAACAATGCCGCATCGGATTTCAAGTTCGGTTCGATTTCATTTTTGTAGACACTTGCTTGTGTTTCGTCTGGCATCAAGATTTGGACAACATCCGCACGCAATGTTGCGTCAGCAACAGACAATACTTCAAAGCCGTCGTTGCGAGCTTTATCCGCTGATTTACCTTCACGAAGTCCGATCACTACGTTCAATCCGCTGTCACGCAAGTTTTGTGCTTGTGCATGACCTTGGCTTCCGTACCCGATAACTGCGATTGTTTTTCCTTTAAGTACACTCAACTCTGCATCATTTTCGTAGAACATATTAACTGCCATAATAATATAATCCTCCTTTAATTTAAGACCCTTAGTAAGCGGGTGTTTCAAAGGACCAGGTTTGTCCTCTCAAACACCCGCTTACCGGGCATTTGATGATCATAGTAAATAATAATCTTTAATCTTTAATCAAGAATTTAAATTTACCTTGCTAGTTGGCGTTACCGCGAATCATCGCGGTAACACCGGTACGGCTTAATTCACGAATGCCGTAAGGTTTCATCAATTCGATCATTGCATCAATCTTTTCGGTATCGCCAACAACCTGAACCATCAAGCTATTCGGCCCGATATCTACAACCGCTGCGCGGAACGTTTCAACAACGCCCAAAATTTCTGGGCGAGCACTTGGCTCGGCTTTGACTTTAATCAACGCAAGCTCGCGACCAACCATCGGTTTGGAGCTTAAGTCAATTACTTTGATAACATCGATGAGTTTGTATAATTGTTTCTCGATTTGCTCTAATGTGCCGCTATCTCCTTCGGTTACGATAACCATACGAGATAATCCAGCTTCTTCGGACTGCCCCACGGTGATACTTTCGATATTAAATCCGCGACGGCCGAACAATCCGGACACCCGCTGCAATACACCTGGCTGATCGTTAACAAGAACGGCGATGGTATGTTTTGTCTTCATCATTCGCTATCCCCCATTATCATTTGATCAATCGTGTCTCCTGCTTGAACCATTGGGTACACATTCTCACCCTTACGGACAACAAACTCGACAACGACAGGTCCCGGTGTATTCATCGCTTCTTGCCATGCAGATTCGGCTTCGTCTTTATTCGTTGCACGCAATCCCTTAACTCCATAAGCTTCCGCTAGTTTTACGAAATCCGGGCTGCCTTCCAAATCAATGTGGCTGTACCGACCTTTGTAGATAATCTCTTGCCACTGACGAACCATTCCCAACACTTGGTTGTTAATGATAACGACTTTAACAGGAATGTTGTTAATCGCGCAAATCGCAAGTTCCTGCGCACACATCTGCATCCCGCCGTCTCCGTTAATCGAGATGACAAGACGATCTGGATGTGCCATCTGTGCTCCGATCGAAGATGGGAATCCGAAGCCCATCGTTCCTAGACCACCTGATGTAATAAAGGAGCGCGGTTGATTAAATTTATAATACTGCGCCGACCACATTTGATGCTGCCCTACATCCGTTGTCACGATCGCTTCACCGTTCGTTGTGCGATGCAGCATTTCGATAACCCATTGCGGTTTCAATTCGGTATTCGAATCTTCATATCGCAGCGGTTGTTCCTGCTTCCACGTTTCGACTTGTGCACGCCATGCATCCGCTTGGCTTGCATGCTTCGCATCTTTATTCAAGATTTGAAGTACGGTCTTCACATCCCCAACGATCGGGATATCCGTCGGAACGTTCTTACCAATTTCGGCTGGATCAATATCGATGTGCACAACCTTCGCTTTTGGCGCAAACCCGTCCAGCTTCATGGTCACCCGGTCATCGAATCGTGCTCCGATATTGATTAAGAGATCCGCATTTTGAAGTGCTTTGTTCGATGCGTACGTTCCGTGCATCCCCGGCATGCCAAGCCATAGATCGTGTCCGCTTGGGAATCCGCCTAAGCCGAGCAACGTTGTTGTGATTGGAATCCCTGTTGTCGTAACGAATTGATACAACTCATCATGTCCACCCGAGTATACAACACCGCCGCCTGCAAGAATTATAGGTCTTTCTGCCGATTCAATCGCTTTAAGCAATTTATCTGTTTGAAGACGATTCGGATTCACGGTTGGATGATAACCCCGAATGTTGGTCGTCGTTTCAGGTTTAAACATCGTTTTCTTCGCCGATACGTCTTTCGGAATATCGATCAATACGGGACCTTTACGACCCGTCGAGGCAATATGGAACGCTTCGTGAATGATGCGCGGCAAATCCTCTACGTCACGAACTAAATAACTATGCTTCGTAATTGGCATCGTAATTCCGGTAATATCCGCTTCTTGGAAAGCATCTGTACCGATAAAGTTCGTCGCTACGTTGCCTGTGATGACCACAAGCGGCACCGAATCCATATAAGCGGTGGCAATTCCTGTGACAAGGTTCGTTGCCCCCGGTCCTGACGTCGCGATACATACGCCAACTTTACCACTAGCTCTTGCATATCCATCAGCAGCATGAATTGCACCTTGTTCATGTCGAGTTAATACATGCTTGAAATCATCAAATCCATGCATCGCATCGTAAATGTAGAGTACGGCGCCGCCTGGATAACCAAAGACGCATTCAACACCTTCTAACAGTAAGCTGCGTAGTAAAATTTCAGATCCCGTAATCACTTCCGGTTTCATCCATTTCTCTCGTAATTGTTCTTTTGACCCCATCATAGCACTCTGAGCGTTCATAAGTGTTCCTCCTTTTTAAAAGATTAAAGCAGTAAAGTGAAATTAATAAAAAAAACCTCTCGTCCTCACACGTATCTTACGTGATGAGGGACGAAAGGTTGTTCTTCCGTGGTACCACCCAAATTTGCTACACATCTCACAATGAATAGCCTTCTCAAGTATAGGCAAGCCGTCCAATTCCTGTTCTTCGGCCCATACCCTGATACGTAACGTGTATCTTACGATTCTCCCTAATAGTTCCCAAGTGGAATTCGTTCAGGAGAACAGCTCCGAGGTGAGCTCGTATATAAGGGATTTCGGCGGTGGTTGCAGCAAATTCCACACGCTCTCTGAGCAAAAGAGCCCTTAAAACTTCGTCCTCTTCATCGCTATTGCCAATATGTTTCAAATGTTAGAGATATTATATTCCTAGCTGTTGTCAGAAGTCAATAGCTATGTAGATAAAAAAAATTTACCCTCACAGCTGCTCCCACATACTATACATTATCCAGCTCATGCACTTTGACCGTAAGTTTAGGGAGTGAATCTGTATGATAATCCGCATGAGACAACCGTTATTGGACGATAGGACACTCATCAATTTGGTCCAGTCGGAGCTAATTCCACACACCTCTTTTTCCATGACAGAAACAGAATTAACGCAAGATGTCATGACAAGGCTTCGTCGAGGAACAACGTTTGTACTATCTCCAACACACCAACATCCACCGCTCGGCTATATCCATGTGATGATTCACGGCAAACTATTATATATCGACATGCTCGCTATTTCTGCATCATATCAACGCCAAGGCTACGGAGCTAGCTTGCTTCAAGCCGGTGAAAACTATGCACGGAGCCGCGGATGCAAGCAAGCCAAGCTGCTCGTCGATGAAGGCAACAAAAAAGCACTTCTGTTTTATCATCGCTACGGATACCGAACGGTGAAGCATTGGCCTGATACGCATTATTATGAGCTATTCAAAATGCTATAAGCAGCAGGCTCCTTGCTGATTTTAGTAAAATCCCCCGTACGGAGAACCGCCATATCCATAACCACCATAGCCGCCGTATCCACCATACCCACCGTATCCTCCATAGCCGAAGCCAGAAGGCTGCGTTACGCCAATGGCTAATAAATCAAATAACACGAGTGGAATCAATGCTTTTATTTGCACTTTTCTACCTGATTTCCGTTCAAGAACGAATTGATTTCCAGAAATACGCAGCAGTTTACCCGATACGCGTCTGCCATCTTTTCGCACAACATAGACATGTTTGCCAATCAGCTTCCGAGCCTGATTTTTGGTAACAGCCATGTGAAATCCCCTCCCTTTGTGATGCTCTCTATAGTCTATTCTATGAAACTAGGAAGCGCTTGGGTACTTGTCACCTACCAACTACACATCCGCAATTTACTCGACTTCACGAGGTTCACCATGATGGCAGCTTCACGGAAAAAAGCAAAAAAAACAGAGTCCCCGTCATATCTGACGTGTAACTCTGTTTTTGCTTGGATCTCACACCTATATTATCTTAATGCACGTGATGCTAGCGCCAATGTACCGCAAAGCCCTGCATTATCCCCTAATGCCGGAGGCACAACATACTGATCGATGCCTTGTAAAATCGCTTGATGCGGCACGTAGCCATTCAACAATTCAACTAATTTCTGACGAATAAGTGGGAACAGCTGAGGCTGCTTCATCACCCCGCCGCCAAGAATAATACGTTCAGGAGATACAGTTAGCACATAGTTCACCAATGCTTGCGCCAAATAATGTGCTTCCATTTCCCATGCGATATGATCGCTTGGCAACTCATATCCCTTCACGCCCCAACGTTCTTCAATGCCCGGACCTGCTGCCATCCCTTCCAGACAATCATGATGGTACGGACAACGTCCCGCATATGTATCTTCAGGATGTCTACGCACAAGGATATGCCCAGCTTCTGGATGTGTTAAACCGTGAACAAGCTCGCCGTTCACAAGTACACCGGCACCGATTCCTGTACCAACCGTAATATACATACAGTTCTTTAAGCCCTTCGCCGCACCCCAAGTTGCTTCGCCAAGCGCCGCGCCATTGACATCTGTATCGAATCCCATCGGAACTTTGATTTGCTCTTTTAATGCCGTAAGTAGCGGATAATTGCCCCATCCCGGCTTCGGCGTACTTGTAACATATCCGTAGGTTGCACTGTCTTGTTGCAGATCCACGGGACCAAACGAACCTACACCTAATGCCGTAATCGATTTATCTTGAAAATAGTCGAACACCTGACGAAGTGTCTCTTCAGGATTCGTTGTTGGAAAGCTTGTCCGATCGATGACTTCTCCATCTTTCGTACCGATTCCGCACACAAACTTCGTACCGCCGGCTTCAATACCACCTAGTAATTCCATAAGTCTCTCCCTCTCCCTCATGCCTCTTATATTGTGAATAGATGTACAAACATTCTGTGCAAAAAGAGCCGCCACCGAAGTGACGACTCCTATACCCACGCCAATTAAGCGTTGATTTTTTCTTTAGCAACGCCAGCCAAAGAGTTGAACGCACTAATATCGTTCACTGCTAAGTCAGCTAACATTTTGCGGTTGATGTCTACACCAGCTAATTTCAAACCATGCATCAATTTGCTGTAAGACAAGCCATTCATACGAGCAGCCGCGTTAATACGAACGATCCACAATTTGCGGAAGTTACGTTTTGTTGTGCGACGATCACGGTATGCATAGATCAGGGATTTATTAACCTGTTCTTTTGCAGTTTTGAAAATTCTATGTTTCGAGCCAAAGTAACCTTTAGCAAGCTTTAAAATCTTTTTATGACGACGACGTGTTACAAATCCGCCTTTTACTCTTGCCATTTCGAAGTACCTCCCAATAGATTAAAGTGTATTATTTCAAGTTCGATAAGCCTTGTTTCAAACGTCTTACATCGCCTGCTGCCATGTTCGGTTGCGTACAAAGAACACGTTTAGCACGGTTGGATTTATGGGAAAGCAAGTGGTTCTTGCAAGATTTATATCTTTTTACTTTACCCGTACCAGTGATTTTGAAGCGGTCTTTCAGACTGCTATGTGTTTTCATTTTAGGCATTTGTTGTTCCTCCTCAATTTAGACTTATTTAGGCCTTAGGCGCTAAAATCATGATCATGCTACGGCCTTCCAGCTTCGCAGCACGTTCAACTGTACAAAGTTCTTGCTCATTCGCTTCTTGCAATACGCGTTCAAGCACTTTTCTTCCGATATCGGAATGTGCAATCTCACGACCACGGAAACGAACAGAACATTTTACCTTGTCGCCTTCTTTTAAGAACTTAAATACATTGCGAAGCTTCGTTTGGAAATCATGTTCATCGATGTTGGCACGGAACCATACTTCCTTAACATCGACGATCTTTTGATTCTTACGAGCCTCTTTTTCTTTCTTCTGCTGCTCGTAACGGAATTTACCATAATCCATAATCCGACAAACAGGCGGTTTCGCTGTTGGTGCTACATTGACCAAATCTAGATTCGCATCGATCGCCATTTGAAGCGCCTCACGAAACGGTGTAATACCGATTTGCTCGCCTTCTGCACCTACAAGACGTACTTCCTTCGCCCGAATTTCCTCGTTAATCATATGTTCCTTGCTAATACCATCCACCTCCAACTTGATTTCCCTTTTAAAAATAAAAGGGATGTGAGCTCCAGAAGAACCCACATCCCATTTGATCATTATCGTAAATGAACACATCACATGAATAGATATCATGGATCAATGGACCAGCCAACCAATGTCGGACAGGTGAGAAGCGGGTGCTTCTACTTGACTCTTTAGCTAAAACGTACTTGAATAATATATCACGTCGGACATGGGATGTCAAATATCATTTTTATTCGGTATCATTATACAGTCCTGCTTCAAAATAATTGACGCGCTGCCGGAGTGCAATGGCTATTTCGCGTGAAATCTCATTTTGCTCAAATAACGTCTGAATTTCATGCCGGGCAAATTGAACTGCCTTCAGCTGCATGGACATCCGCTGTTTATGATAGGGGTCCTCTGCCTTACGCCAGATGGTCCCCTTACGCTGCTTGGACATCTCCTCGCGATAATGCGCAATCACGGCCAATGCAACCGAGCGATTGGTCTCATTTATTTGCTTCCGCACAGCCGCAATAGCAGCCTCCGACATTTGATGTCTCGCTTGGCGGATCAAGTTCATCAACTCATCCGGCATGGCCGAATGAACGCGATGACGGTTTCTGAACCACATCTTGGATACGAACCAACGCAATCGATACAACACGCGATAGACCTTGACAATTTGGTGTTTGGACAGCAGCGCTTCCATTCTTCCAAGCGTCATCTGGAACGAATAGGCAAGTTCAGCCGTAATCTGCCCTGCTTCATGCATATGCTGCACTTCATGCTTCTCCGCTTGGATCGCGACGAGGCGAAGCCTTCTCTCCTCATCCTGGTTGGCAAGCTGCCTCATGGTCCCTTGTCTCATCATGCGTCTCATTTTGCGGTTGTATTCCGAAATGACCGATAATGCAGCCATTTTATTCGAGTCGTCCATTTCATCATGCAATGATCTCACCACGGCTTGCGTAATGCGGATGACGGCCTCCTTCTGCAGCCGTGTCTGTTCTTTTTGATTATCCCCTGCGCCTTTCTTAGATAACAATGGCAAGAGAATACTCGCTGAAATCAACGAGAATAAGATCACACCCGCCGCTAACAAGATCAGTAGATCACGCTCTGGAAAAGGTGACCCATCATCCAGAACCAGTGGAATGGACAAGGCCCCCGCCAAAGTAACGGCTCCTCGGACACCAGACAGGGAGGTTAACACCGCAGCTTTGAGTCGTCGAAGATGGCCGCCGTGCGGCTTCTGACCAAATGCCCATTCCCCGCCCCAAAAAAGATACAGCCATACGAAACGAATGCCCATCAAGCTGATCGATATGACTGTGATATACCCCAACACTTCGAAGATATGCGCCGTCCCACTTCCCGAGACCGCACGGGTTACATGAGGAAGCTGCAACCCTAAGATAACAAACACTAATCCGTTTAAGATAAAGACGATAACCGACCACGTACTTTCCGAGACTACACGTAACTTCATCATCATGGATTCCGTACGCTCACGCATCACCGCATGAATAATCCCACCCGCGACGACGGCAAGCACGCCAGATACACCGATTCCCTCCGCCAACAAATAAATGATAAATGGCGTCAGAATTTGAATTAACATTTGTACCGTAACGTCCTCAATGCCAAAACGACGAATCATGATGCGCAGGCCAATAATCAGATAGGAACATATCACACCGCTCAATAACCCTCCGATCGCGATGATAAAGAAGCTGAGGGAGGCTTGCACGATGGAGAAGGCTCCTGTCACCGTCGCCGCAATCGCAAATTTAAAGGCCACCAGACCAGATGCATCATTCATTAACGCCTCACCCTCTAAGAGACGCATGATGGATTTAGGCAACCGAACACGGCCAGCTAAGGATCCGACAGCCACCGCATCTGTCGGTGATAAAATCGCAGCTAACGCAAACGCCGCAGCCCAAGGTACGGTAGGAATCAAAGAATGCACGATCGTCCCTGCCAAGAACACCGTCACGAAGACCAGCCCTAGCGCGAGGAGCAGTATCGGAACCCTCATTTGCCACAGTTCCTCTCTCGATGTTCGTTTACCGTCATTGAACAGCAGCGGTGCAACGAACAAGACAAAAAACAGCTCAGGATTCAAAGGGAAATCCATGACAGAGGGAAGGATGGCTGCAATCACGCCAAATGCAATTTGAATCAATGGGACCGGGACAAATGGCACGAACCGATTCACCACGTTAGATAACCCCACGATCCCGAGCAGCACGAGTATATTTAGGAATAGCTCCAAGGCTAGATCACCTCCTATCTAACCTTTTTACCCATTTTTCATAAAAAGAAAGCGGGCCAGGCGCAAAATAAGCGCAAGCCCGCTTGATCGATGTATAAAATACTTTTGAAATCTGCGAATCTTAAGAGGCCTGCTCGCTCTGAACTTCTTCTAAGCGAACGACACGTGTATGTTGCGTGTGGCTCCAAGTTTTGTTGTTCTGTGTGAAGAACGCATATACCGTAATCGGATACCAAGATAGCAAGTAAATCGGGAACGTAATCAACGATACATAAATTCTCCACGATTTCACGCCTTCCAAGATCAACGCAAGGATGAACGTAACAGAAGACGCAATGAGCGTCGCCGCAGCGACCCAGCCCGGTAGGAACTGATAGAACGTCGTGATGTTAGGACCGTCAAAGAATGCCCAATCCACCCACAGCACACCGGATAAAATAAATGTCAAGAATACGGTATACACGGTAATCGTGTACAACGCCATATCGAATTTAGCTAAATTTCTTTCTTTAATCGAACGCCATAACAATGGGAAAAAGTAACGGCGCGCCACGGTAAAGTGACCTTGCATCCAACGAAGCCGCTGGCGGGAAGACGCTTTGAAGGTTAACGGCTTCTCGTCAAATACCTTAGCATCATAGTTAAACACGGGATTAATGCCGCGGGATACGCAACGTGCGGTAAATTCCAAGTCTTCAACCAAACTTGTAGCTCCCCAGCCCATATCTTTTATGAGCGCTGTCTCGAAGCACATTCCCGTGCCACCTAAGAAATTGGCCATGTTTAGATTTTTACGGGACAACTGCCATAGGCGGTTACAATACCAATAAGTTACGCCATATGCTGCTGTAATCCATGAATCATGCGGGTTCTTCGTATCCAAGTAACCTTGGATGACACGAGCACCATTACACAAATCGTTGTTCATTTCATTCAAGAATTCTGGATCTGCCAAGTTATCCGCATCGAACATCACGATGGCATCATACGACTTTGGCTGCTTCCACAACTCCTTCAGCATCCATTCAATCGCATACCCTTTACCACGCAAGTTCTGATTGCTGCGTTCGCAAGCAAATACGCCTTCGTAGCCGCGAACGATCTTCGCGGTATTATCTGTACAGTTATCGCAAATAACAAAAATATCGTACATATCTCTTGGATAATTTAATTTCAATAAATTTTCGACTAACGCCCCAACGACCGTCTCTTCGTTATGTGCTGCCACGAGTACAGCAAAGGTCTTCGTGGGTGCGTGTTGGACTTTCTTTTTCCTCTTGATGATTCCTGCCAGCGAAAGCGTAAATTGATACAGCCCGATAACCGCCAGCAAGACCTGTAGTACAACCATAATGACGTCTAGCATACAGTTGATACCCCCTTTTGCCCCTTTAATATTGTCTTTGTTTGTTTTTTTCTCTCTCTAATTTAACTTGCATCTGTACATTATGCGCGATTTGTAAAGCGATTTGCAACTTCTTTCATAAATCTTACAAATCCTTTTACATTCTTCGCATTAATGATTCTCTTCTCTTTATAAACATTTGTCAAAACCGATCTAGGTCTCCATTTTCGGAATTTAACCCCAAATAACCTAAGGGATCTCCACCTAAACCTGCTTATGTCTTATTTTCATCCAAATTCACGGTTTTTATTTCGCAAATCCCCCCTTTTTTCAGATGATTTTCATATTTCCATACTCTACCTTAACTTTAATAACGTAACAACAGGACAAAATGTTCATCTCCCCCCATCGAATTCACACAATATTCACATTTTCAAGCAACCTGTCCTTAAGCCGAAATACAAGCCTAAATAAAAAAATTTGAATAGACCGAGGATGCCAGCCTCATACTTTCAATACGTTTACACAAAATCAGAAACCATTTCATTTAAATTTAATAATTGAGTTGTACAATGACATCAGGCGGATGAGAAACCCTCTGTTGAGGCCTTCCGGAGATGAGCGACCGCGTCGAAATACAGCTTTTATCGCTAATTAGAACGTGTGTTTTCTTAAATCCGAAAACTTATACTTTCTAATGTGGTAAAAAAATGTGGTAAAATAAAATGCGGAGGGGATTCAATGAGCCGTGTTTTCAATTGGTTGCTGCAGCGTGAGGAACGGATTTTTCTATGGATTAACGGCCGCCTGCATAACAAAATACTAAATTTCATATTTCCAAACTTAACACATCTTGGCGGAGCGACATTCACCATTGTCTTTACAGCTACGCTTGCCATACTGGCGCCACATCCTTGGAATCGAGTAGGCCTTCAATCGCTTGTTGCATTAGGGCTCAGTCATATTCCCGTCGCCATTATCAAAAAAGCATATCCGCGTATTCGTCCGTATTTGGTTCATCCACAGACGAATACATTCCGAAAACCGCTCGTTGATCATTCATTCCCGTCAGGGCATTCGACAGCGATTTTCTCCATGCTTATTCCGTTTATGATTCAATTTCCGGTTCTCAGTCTACTCGCCTTGCCGCTAGCCTTATCCGTTGCGTTGTCACGTATTTATTTAGGGCTGCACTATCCATCAGATTGTTTTGCGGGCGCATTCATAGGGTCTTTATTCGCAGCTATCACCGTATCTTTTTGGCCATAAATCGACAGAGAAGAAGTTCAAGATTCATTTTCTTCATAACATGAGGAAGGCGTAACGCCTTTCTAGGGGATTGGTGAACCACGGTGAGAAAAAAAAGAGTACTGTTGTTATCCGAAGGTTTCGGCGCAGGTCATACCCGAGCTGCCCATGCATTATCACGAAGTCTTAAGCGACTTTCACCACATATCCAGACACGCGTGTTCGAACTTGGATCCTTCTTAAATCCAACCATTGCCCCATGGATCTTGGCCGCTTATCGCATAACCGTTAGTGCGCGCCCTCGATTCATGGGGATGGTCTACCGATATCAATACAACAAATCCATTAATCGTATATCCTCCTTAGCTTTGCATCGCATTTTCTACACACAGACGTTGAACATGATTCGACAGCTTAAGCCAGATGTCATCGTCTGTACACACCCAATCCCGAATGCCGTCATTTCTCGACTTCAGCGACTCGGTCTCCATGATATCCCCATCGTCACCCTTATCACGGACTACGATGCCCATGCCACATGGATTACCCCCGAAGTTCATTCGTATCTTATCTCCACGCCCGAGGTCAAAACCAAAATGCTTCAACATAGCGTACCTTTATCGAAAATTGTCGTCACAGGCATTCCTGTACATCCCGATTTTTGGCAACAGCATAACAAAGAAGAAATCCGGGCTCGTTATGGTCTCAAAGATATGCCTACAGTACTAATGATGGGCGGCGGCTGGGGGCTTATGAACCATTCCAAACTCATTGAATTTATGACCCGTTGGCGAAAAAACATCCAATTCATCTTCTGTCTTGGCAATAATGAAAAAGCACGCAAAAAACTTGCTGCAGAACCCCGCCTGCAACATGAACATGTCCATTTACTGGGATATACGCATGAAATCGATAAGCTCATGGAAGTCTCTGACCTCCTGATTACGAAACCCGGCGGCATCACGTGTACGGAAGGTCTAGTGAAAGGCATCCCGATGCTCTTCTTTGCCCCGTTACCGGGACAAGAAGAAGAGAATTGCCACTATTTCACAGAACATGGATACGGAGAACCGATCCGTTCCTTGGATACGGTCGCAGAATGGATGGTTCGATTGAGCCAAGATTGGGAGCATTTGCGCCATATTCGCCAGGAACATATGGGTAATATTGAACGATTTCACCCTACAGCATGTGCAGAGGCCATCCTCAACCTTTTGGGACAAGAGACTCATGGAATGTATCCTCGACCGTTACGGAATGAGGTCAGGATTGTGGATGCATGAAACCTGACCGACTGCCAGGACCTTGCTTAATTCCATACGTTTCCCGTATGGGGGAGGGATGGGTATGGGGTTCCAACCGCTGTTGAAATCGTGTTGTTTGAATTTATTTATGCGGTAATAACACGATTTCAAAGGCGGACGCTTTCGCTTTTCCACCCCATACCCATTCCCTCTTCTGTTCTACTTTGGTACGGCCTTCTAATTCATTCCACCCATTGTGACCAGCATATGAATATGGTATTACAGTTAATCCGTGCACCTAATGTATACAGTCCTGCGATGATGCCAGGAGTAACCTTATGCTTCTTTACGAAATACTCTTTCACTATACGAGCAGCTTCGTCCATGAAATCTTTCAACAGCTTCTCTCGATGGCACCAAAATAAGTCCGATCGTCCCTCATCGATCGTAAAGACAACGCCGATGGTTCACTTGAAATACATCGAGGCCTTTCGAAAATGAGCGACCGTGGTTAGATGTAGGTTTTATAAATTCTATTGTAGTCAAAAAAGGTGCTCTCCCACCGGAGGCACCTTCTTCGTCGATAGTATAGAAAAAATTAAACGTCCTGCGTATCATCCTGATCGTCTTCATCACGAAGTTCAGCTTCATCATGCGCTGCCTTCAGGGCTGCCGCTTGTTTGCGATCCTGATAAGAACGCATCGCTTCTTCCCCAATAATGACTTCAACCCGATGAATGTTCATGCCTTTTCCCATAAATTTCGATTCGTATTCTGTCATGACATGCTCTTCGTTAATTCCATCCCGATGGAGGTTAAGCGAAATGTTCGTCATTTGTAGACCCATATCCGCGAAAGAATTTAAGGAGAACTCGAATAAGGTTTCCGAATCCGTCTTAAAATGAATCTCTCCGGTTGCATTCATCATTTCGATATATTTCTCCACGAAGCGCGGATGCGTTAGCCGGCGGCGCGCATGGCGGGCTTTAGGCCAAGGATCGCTAAAGTTCAGGTAGACGCGATCGATTTCGCCCGGTGCAAAAATCTCTTCGATTGTCTCGATATTTGCACGCGCAAGCGCCACGTTCGGAGGGCTGTCCACACCTTGAGCTGCCCAAATGGCTCTGGCCTTATCACTCGCACGACGCACCAATTCATCGTACATATCAACGCCGATGAAATTTACTTCCGGATATTTCGCACTCATACCGCTCACGAATTTGCCTTTTCCCATGCCAAGTTCCACATAAATCGGACGGTCATTGCCGAAGAACTCGTGCCAACGACCTTTATACGTATGGGGCTCGAGAACAACGAGATCCGTCTGTTGTTCGAGGTTCTCTCGAATCCCTTTTCTTCCTCTTAAACGCATGATAAATCCTCCTAAGCTATTCTAAAGCTTTATTGTGCCGAAGAAACCGGAAAAAGTAAAGGAAATCCTGTGGGGACGGTTTAACGGCAGAACGTGATTTCTGGGATAAAAATATGAGAAAACCTTGACGAATTAATAAGCTCTTTGTGTGTATGACGGACATAAGAGCCCTTATTGTCTACTATACTCACAGATTAGCCCTTTAGCGGACACAGAATCCCTTATTCCATTCGAATCATGAGAATATAGCCTAAGTATAGCAAAATTAGGTCTCCTGTGTCCGTTCACCCTGCATTTTGAATGCTTTTTGTACAATTAAGGTCTCCTGTGTCTGTTCAATTCCTCCAAAAAACTTATACTTTCCATCCTTATTAAAAAACCCCGTGAGCATCGCTAAAGCGAAGCTACGGGATCAAGCTTGTGAAGACGGTTGTATGAATAAACTGCGATTAGTGTTCGATTGCTATATCGTACTGACGTTCAATAGCTGTGTTGAGCTTGCGGCGAGCAGATGCAGCAACTTCACGGTTCTCGTTAAACCGAATCCCGGTTAATGCCATCGCTTCGTTCACAGTCAGTTCTACCAGTACTTTCTCGTTTCCTTGTGAACTCTTAACATCGGTAACCATTGACATCACCTCTTAGCGTTATTGTGCACAGAAATAAGAATTAATATGAGATCAACATGGAAAAAAGCTTGTAAATCCTTTGCTGAGCTTGCTTGTAATATAACATAACATGTAAGGTTTTGCAAGAGGAAATTCGTCTGTTTCAGCGTCTTTTCCAGTTAATAAATTCGATTTTTATATTTTTTTTGGTACAATAGAGGGTATGATTCTGTAAGTACAAAAGGAGCAAGCATCATCCATGATAACGACTGAACCGAATCTTCCGCTTCTCTGGGGAGATAAACGATTTCATACGTGGAACTCTGAAATGCGCGAGCAGTTCGGAGACAAAGTATTCAAAGTCATGCTAGACGCTGGCTTCACCTGCCCGAACCGAGACGGTTCGATTGCGAAGGGCGGTTGTACGTTCTGCAGCGCTCGTGGATCAGGCGACTTCGCCGGCAGCCGTCGCGACGATCTGGTCACGCAGTTCAATAAAATTCGTGATTTGCAGCATCAAAAATGGCCGAATGCGAAATACATCGGTTACTTCCAGGCGTATACGAATACGTATGCCCCGGTTGAAGAACTGCGCGAATATTACGAGGTCATCTTGCAACAGCCAGGTGTCGTCGGTCTATCGATCGCGACGCGTCCGGATTGTCTGCCGGATGATGTCATTGAATACTTGGCCGAGTTGAATGAGCGCACTTACTTGTGGGTCGAAATGGGCTTGCAGACCGTGCATGAATCCACTTCCGAGCTGATCAATCGTGCTCATGATACGCAGTGCTATCTGGATGCCGTGGCCAAGCTGCGCAAACACAACATCCGTGTCTGTGCTCATATCATTTACGGGCTTCCGCAAGAATCCCATGAAATGATGCTCGACACGGGACGCGCCGTATCGCAGATGGATGTTCAAGGCATTAAGATTCACCTGCTCCACCTCATGCGCAAGACGCCGATGGTGAAACAATACGAAGCTGGCTTACTTCGTTTCCTGGAGAAGGACGAATACGTGAAGCTGATCGTAGATACCTTGGAATTTTTGCCGCCGGAGATGACTGTTCACCGTCTCACGGGGGATGCGCCGCGCGATCTGTTGATCGGGCCGATGTGGAGCCTCAAGAAATGGGAAGTGTTGAACGCCATCGATGCCGAGCTGAAAGAACGCAACACTTGGCAAGGCAAGTTCTGGAGGGGGCGCTAAGATGGGCTTTCTCTCCGTGCTCAGCTATGCGCAGAAGCTGGTAGCCGAACGGGCGCAGCCCGGCGATATTGTCGTGGACGCCACGGTCGGAACCGGGGTGGACACGCTTTTTCTCGCGAAGGCGGTGGGCGCGAAGGGCACCGTCTTCGGGTTTGATATTCAGCCGCTCGCGCTAGAGCTTGCTCGCGAGCGGCTGAATGCGGCCGCGCCGAGCGCAGCTGGCGCGGTCGTGGCCGCAGGCCTCACCGATGCTCGGCTGCTGCTTCGCAGCCATGCCGAGCTTGCGGCGGCACTGCCGGCGACGGTGCACGGGCACGTCGCCGCCGTGATGTTCAATCTCGGCTACCTGCCGGTGGCCGAGATTGATGCCTCGGCGCGCGTGATTACGCTCGCCGAGACAACGCTGCCTGCGCTTGACGCCGCACTCGACGTGCTGCGCCCAGGCGGGATCATAACGATCGTCGTCTATCCCGGCCACGAAGGCGGCGAGACGGAAGGCGATGCCGTCGAAGCTTGGGCAACTAAGCTCTCTGCCATTCGAGGGCAGGCCGTCATCTATCGCATGCTGCAGCGGCCACAAGCGCCATATGTCATAGCCGTCGAAAAGCGATGACACTATTATCTAGTAAAAGGGGAATGAAAATCATGGCCGTTCGTAAAATCGAGCATGTTGGAATTATGGTTCAATCATTAGAGAAATCCATTACCTTTTATCAGGATATCATTGGACTTCAATGCTTACATATTCTACAGCCCAGCGAAACCGTCCGCCTTGCCTTTCTGGCATTTCCCGGAGCCAAGGAGACCGAGATCGAACTCGTTGAGAAATCGACGAATAGTGAATTTCCCGCGGAAGGGAAAGTTCATCATCTTGCGTTCACCGTCGAAGATATCGAAGGCGAGATGACTCGTCTTCAATCCTTAAACCTGAAGCTAATTCACCAACAGATTGTTACACTTCCGAATGGAGGCCGTTATTTCTTCTTTGAAGGACCTGACGGCGAGCAGCTTGAATTTTTTGAGCCAGCTCGATAAAACCTACACCTACACATAGGATGTTTCACTACGAAAGGAGCACATATATTATCATGACAAAAGCATATCCATTACAATTTAAAGCTGAAATGAAAGAAAAAGTTTGGGGAGGCCGCGCGCTTGAGCAATTCGGACTCGACATGCCAGACGGCGCCATTGGCGAAGGCTGGATGATCAGCGATCACCCGAACGGTCTTACACAAGTCATTAACGGGGAATTCGCAGGCTTAAACCTTGAACAAATCCGTACCAAAGTAGGGAAAGACTGGTTCGGCACACATGCCAACATCGATGCGGATACGCGCTTCCCGCTGCTTATTAAATTGCTTGATTGCAATGACGATTTGTCCGTGCAAGTTCATCCGAATGATGATTATGAGAAGCTACCTCCAGGGGAATTGGGCAAAACAGAAATGTGGTATGTGCTCGACGCCAAACCGGGTGCCAAAATTATTTACGGTCTGAAATCCGGCGTCACGCGCGAACAGCTCGCGCATGCCCTAGAGAACAATGAAGTGATGGATACCCTGCAAGAGATAGAAGTTGCTCCTGGCGACTCCTTCTATATCCCTGCAGGAACCGTTCATGCCTTATGCTCCGGCGTTGTCGTTGCCGAAATACAACAGAATTCCGATACGACCTACCGTCTATACGATTACAATCGTCCAGGCCTTGACGGCAAGCTTCGCGAATTGCACATTGAAGATTCCTTGAATACCGTTGCGTTTGGCGGTTCAGGCGCTACGTACATGAAGACGGATAACGCGCAACCGAACGAGTGGTTGACGCTTGCTAAATCTCCTTACTTCCTTGTGGAAAAAGGAGTCGTTGCGAACCCTTGGAAGCTTGCGACATCCGCAGAAAGCTTCGTTGTTCTTATCGTCTGCGAAGGAGAAGGACAGTTAGTCTGGTCTGATGGCACCGAGGAACTTAAAGCGGGCCAATGCTTCTTACTTCCTGCAAGCCTTGGCGAATACACGCTTGAAGGGCATTGCACAGTCATACGTTCTACCTTACCTTAATACGATAATCTTAGCTAAAGCGCAGCTTCCCGCTGCGCTTTAGCTTTATAGAGAAAGGATGATCCGCATGCAATCACAGTCATTTACGCTTCAAGACGGTGACAACTATACGCTCCACGTCTATCATTGGCATCCTGAACCAGAGATTCCCGTACGGGGAATTGTCCAAATTGCGCACGGTATGGCAGAGACAGCAGTTCGTTATGAACGTTTTGCTCAAGCATTAACTGAAGCCGGTTATATCGTCTACGCCCATGACCATCGCGGCCATGGACGCACAGCCCAATCATTTGAACAATTAGGCTACCCAGGAGAAGACGGCTTTAATTGGATGGTCCGCAACATGGCTCAAATCAGCGTACATATCCGTGAAACCCATCCGAATACCCCTCTTTATCTGATGGGTCATAGCATGGGTTCTTTTCTGACCCAAAAATATATGTATGAACATCCAGAACTCGTGAACGGCATTATTCTGTCCGGTTCCAATGGACCCAGATCCTTATTGGGAAGCGGCCGTGCCCTAGCGAAGGTCCAAATGAAGCTGCAAGGCGAACGTCATCCGAGCGCGCTCCTAAACGCCATGTCCTTCGGATCCTTCAACCGAGCATTCAAACCGAATCGTACCGGATTCGATTGGTTAACCCGGGATGAAGCCGAAGTCGATAAATTTATTGATGATCCCATGTGCGGATTTATCTGTTCAACGGCATTTTTCTATCAGTTCTTCGGACTGCTGCAAGAAATTCATTCGCCCGCAAATTTGGACCGGATTCCGAAGGATCTCCCGATCTACGTCTTCTCTGGATCTCAAGACCCTGTCGGTGCTCATGGCAAAGGGGTCCGCAAACTTCTATCGCTCTATGAGAAGTTGGGACTCTCCCATGTCTTAGCCAAGCTGTACCCCGACGGACGACATGAGATGCTGAATGAAACCAATCGCGATGAGGTAACTACGGACGTGATTGCGTGGCTAAATCAGCGAAATCCGCGTTAATCCCTGTTCGCTAAAGCTCACCCCATATAATTCATTGGGACATACAACAATTGACCGTTGATCTCATAGAATGGTGCATAACACCATTCGGAGAGGTGAACTTGGTTGAAGAAGCTGTTCGTTACCGGTATTCTCTTTACTTTGCTATGGATGATCTTTTTTCCTACGTCTAGCCATGCAGAAGCCGCAAAGCTAGATAGCAAGTACACGGAATACGCCCAATTTATTGTCATTGATAAGTCGACGAACAAGTTGACGTACTACGAAAAGGGGAAAGCCATCAAGACCTTCGCTGTAGCTACAGGCAAAAAGTCATCGTACACGCCTGAAGGACTGTTCCGTATTCATGAGAAAATCAAAAACAGACCTTACTACAAAGAGAAAATCAAAGGCGGTGATCCGAAGAATCCGCTCGGTGACCGCTGGTTAGGCTTGGAAGTGAAGAAGAACGGAAGCACGTCCTATGCGTATGGCATTCATGGTAATAGTAATGAATCCTCCATCGGCAAATATGTATCCGCGGGCTGCGTTCGCATGCATAACAAGGAAGTTCGTTGGTTGTACGATAAGATTAAAATCAATACAATGGTACTCATTCAAAAATAAAAATCCGTAAACCGCAGTTAAACAAAAAGCGATGGCTCTCGTAAGGCTTCAGAGAGCTATCGCTTTTTATATTGGTCTATCTATAACGTTTCAGCCACGTGGATAGGCATCGTGAAGTAAATCGGCTTCTCCGTGTCATTCTGTTGATATAATACAATCAACAAGGTAGGTTGTTCAACCTTTTTCGACGGTGCTTCTTCCCCAATTAAGGACGGTAAGTCAAAAGGAAGGACTTCAATAACCGCATGCTTTTGTAATTCCTTCTCATTTAATCCTAATGCCTTAAATGCTTCCGACACCGATTCCGGGTGTTGTGCGATATGCTTGATATGCGCCGCCCATTCACTCTTCTCCAGCGTGAAGTCCCACCATATTTTACGTGGCTTGTACTTGTGATTTAAGAAATAATCGAACTTCATAAGCCCGAGGATCACATCCATCTGTTGTGTCTCGCGGGATGTCAAGAAGCTGTATAACCGTGTGAATAAATCCTCCAGCTGATGGCCAATTTTCTGCCAACCTTGCTCTTCCCAGAAATCTCCGAACGATTGGAAGAAGTCAAACGCAGAATCAAATTCCTGCGTGATCAAATATTCAAGTGTATGGTTCATCCGATGCGCGTTCCAATATTTCTCCAGTACATCCTCCACCCGCTTGATGCGAACCAAATCGGAGAAAGGCAGAATATCATTGCCGAGAATCTCATATGGCGCATGATCCATGAAGATATAGTTGTATTTGCCTGCGTCATTACGCATGCCTGTACCGCGCAGCATTTTGAGGAAACCAAGCTGCAGCTCCTCAGGCCGCAACGCAAATACGTCATTGAACGTGTTGCGGAACGTATCGTAATCTTCCATCGGGAGTCCAGCAATTAAATCCAAATGCTGATCAATCTTCCCGCTATCCTTCACCTTCTGAACGGTACGTGTCAGCTTCGCGAAATTCTGGCGGCGTTTGACGAGTTCGTTCGTTTCATCATTCGTCGACTGAACGCCGATTTCGAATCGAAAGACGCCTGGCGGCGCATGTTCAGCTAGATAATCAAGAACTTCCGGACGCATGATATCTGCCGTAATCTCGAATTGGAATACGCATCCGCGGTGATTTTCAATCAAAAATTGGAACATTTCCATCGCGTAGTCGCGCTTGATGTTAAAGGTACGGTCGACGAATTTAATTAACTTCGCGCCGTTGTCGATCAGATAGAGAATATCCGACTTAGTCTGCTCAATATCGAAATAGCGAACACCAACTTCAATCGAAGAAAGGCAGAATTGACAGTTAAACGGGCAGCCTCGGCTTGTCTCGAAATAGACAATTCGCTTCGATAAATCAGGTAAATCCTCCGCAAACCGATGCGGGGTCGGAATTTTGTCCAGTTCCAGCTTGGGGCGGCCCGGCATGATGACCACTTCATCCCCCTTGCGATAGGCAAGACCATAGACGAAATGATATTTTTGCGAGCCTCGGATCTCAGTCAAGAGATGATGGAACGTCTCTTCCCCTTCGCCCATGACGATAAAATCAAGATCCTGTACGCGGTTCATCCAGTATTCCGTATCATAGGAAACTTCGGGACCGCCAAGGACGATCTTCACTTCCGGCATGATCTTCTTGACCATTTGGATGACTTGAATCGTCTCTTCGATATTCCAGATATAACAGGAAAAACCGATAACCTCCGGCTTCCGGCGGAACAGGTCGGATACGATATTCATCACGGGATCTTTGATTGTGTACTCGGCGAGCTCGATATCCGGGAAATCCTTCTCACTGAAAGACTTCAGGAAACGAATCGCGAGCGATGTATGAATATATTTGGCATTTAGTGTGGATAGTACGACTTTCATGAGATAACCTCGTTTGTATGTGAATTAGATCCGTATCAGATCAAAGTTGCTCATTATATTATAGTGATCTTTATCACGCGAATCCAGTCTATTGTCTTAAAAAGGCTGCAACACCTATTTATTTACAAATGAACCCATTTCATTCAATATATAACCATAAGGTTATATGAGGAGCTGCACATGACAGATATCTACCGCGCATTAGGCGATGCTACTCGCCGTACCATCCTACATCAGTTGGCTCAAGGTGACAAAACCCAGACCGAAATCGTGCAAGCTTTTGCGATCTCCCAGCCCGCCGTCAAAAAACATCTCCAAATTTTATTAGACGAAGGACTCATCCATGAACAAAAAGACGGAAAGTACCGACGTTACAGCTTAGACCGAACAATACTAAGATCGGCGTATCAAACCCTGTTCGAGGATATGGGCTACATTTTAGAAGATCAGCTAACTAGCCTGCAAACTTATCTGAAAGGAAAGTGAACCCATGAATTCCACGCAATCTGTAAAAAGAGATATTCTGATTCAAGCGCCCATCGAAACCGTATGGCAAGCTTTAACGCAGCCAGAACACTTGAATCGCTGGTATACGAAAGATGCGAGCGTTGACTTTCGAGTTGGCGGGCAAATGAAGCTCGCTCATGGCTGGGGTGTCCATACCTTCGCTACGATCACTGAAATTACTACGACGATTTCGAGACAATGTTGAACGAATGCATGCTCCAGGATGTATTAACGCTCGTTATATGGCGAGACGCTCAATTGCTCCAGTTCCATTGCGGCATTGCCCCTTATCCGAAAGCCTATAGCGCCTAATTTACCAAATGAGCAGGCTGCATGTTATAACGGCAGCCTGCTCTTTGGTATAGATATTGGGAAATCCAGGTATTCTACTGTAGGGAATACATCATACTTCCTTGCCTTTTTACGCCGAGTAGGATAAAGTGAATATTTTCAACGTTGTCCAGTGAACATCATAACAAGAACACTAGAAACTAAAGAACGTGTAGGTGACGAACATGATTGAGATCAAGACTTCCAAACTGAGTGATGGCGAGTTTAATCGCGGAGTATTTGCAACATGTGATATACCGAAGGGTGCTCTTATCCATGAAGCACCGGTCATTCCTTATCCCAATGAAGACCATGAATTCATTGAGAAAACCATCCTTGACGATTACGTATATGAATACGGCGTGAACCACTCCGCTGTCCTTTTAGGATACGGCAGTTTGTTTAACCACTCCTATACGCCTAATGCCGTATATGACATTAACTTTGATCAACACACATTTGATTTTTATGCTCATACAGACATTAAGGCGGGGGAAGAAATATTAATTAACTATAATGGTGATGTGGATTGTGATGATCCATTGTGGTTTATGAAATAGAACAAGTTGCTGCTTTAATAAAGAAAACCAGTCTATGCACGAAATATCGCGCTGGACTGGTTTTTTATGGATGGAATCATCTCTATGATGGGAATATCTTAATCCCCATCACATGATCCAGTGGAATATACCCAATGTCTCGGCTATCTCGGCTATTGTTGCGATTATCCCCCATCACAAAAATGTGTTTTTCCGGCACGATCCATTTGCTGTCTGACACGTAATTCATCGCTTCTTTGATGTAAGGCTCCTCCAATGCTACTCCGTTACGATAAACTCGATGTTCTTTGAACTCCAATACGTCTCCCGGTTTCCCCAAGACTCGTTTCACATAAAACGTATGGTCGCCGTATAAACTCCCCTTCATTATAAGCTGAAGCAACGGATGTTCTACGAGATCATCTTTGAAATCACGGCTTCGCTCAACACGACTGTCGATCACAACAATATCCCCGTATTTCGGTAAATAAGAGAAGCTATGCGATAATTTCGATACGTAGATCCGCTGCTGATCATTCAACGTAGGATCCATGGAATGCCCATCCACCTTATAGGGTTGAATCACAAAAATACCGATGATAAGCGCAAGCACAAAACCTACTCCAAACGTACTTACCCAACTGATGATCTTTTTTAGCGTCTTCATTAATTCAAAAACTCCCTCCTTCGGATACTGCTCTAGTCTTCTAGGCTATAGCTTTCCTGCGTGCTCCGTTCTTGAAAGAATTGTAGAAAGGGTTGCCCATAGTTGCGAAATTTCTGCTCCCCGACCCCTTTGATCCGAAGCATCGCTCGCTCGGTTATTGGACATACCTCCGACATCTCACGAAGTGTCGCATCGTTGAAAATAATATAGGGCGGAACTTTCGCCTTCGCTGCGAGATCGCGACGAATGAGACGGAGCTGTTCGAATAGCGTCTCGTCCATAGAGCCTGGTGCCGCTTCGGGTTCTTTATGCACCTTCTGGAACACCTGTCGTTCGCCTTTCAGCACATCGACGGCAAGCTGTTGAATTTTCACAATCGGATATTGACCTTCGGATAACATGAGATACCCTTCGGCAATCAGTACATTAATTAAATCGCTGATTTCTTTCTCGGTCGACTTCCGCATCACCCCATACGTAGGCAGCTGGTCGAAGCGGTATTGCAGCACTTTCTTGTTCTGCGAACCTTTCAATACACTCGCAATCATCGACACCCCGAAGCGTTCACGCATGCGGTGGATGCAAGAGAAAATCTTCTGCGCTTCGATCGTGATGTCAACGAGTTCACGCTCATCCTTACAGGAGCTGCAAATCCCGCAAGGCGTCTGTTCAGACGGATCTTCGAAATAATCCAAAATCGCGTTGTTTAGGCAATTCGGTGTATAACAATAATCCACCATGGTCTGCAGCTTGCGGTAATCATTGGATTTACGCTCGGGCGATTGCATATTCTGCTCAATTAAGAACTTCTGTGTAATAATATCCTGCGGATTAAACAGAAGAATACACTCGCTTGGCTCGCCATCCCGCCCGGCGCGCCCTGCTTCTTGTACATAAGCTTCCATATTTTTTGGCATATTGTAGTGGATTACCCAGCGTACGTTACTCTTATCAATCCCCATGCCGAACGCATTCGTCGCCACAATGATCCGTATATCATCGTAGATAAATGCCTCTTGATTATGAGCACGTTCATCATCCGTCATGCCGGCATGGTACTTCCCTACATTCAAGCCTTTGCGACGCATCGCCGTCTGAATTTCATCTACTTCCTTACGCGTTGCCGCATAGATGATACCTGGCTGTGAGCTATGCGACTCTGCATAGCGCATCACGAAATCACGTTTATTCTCTCCGCGCAAGACGTTCATGGCCAGGTTGTCGCGCCCAAACCCGGTTACGTAAATATTCGGTTCGGATAGACACAATAACCTTGCCATATCTTGCGTTACTTCCGGGGTTGCAGTTGCTGTGAAAGCCGCTAGAATCGGACGGCGCGGCAGGCTGCGGACGAATGGCGCAATTGCGAGATAACTTGTCCGAAAATCATGTCCCCATTGGGATACGCAGTGCGCTTCATCAATGGCGATGCACGAAATGTGAAGCGACTGCATCCGCTGGATGAAAGATTCGGCTTCCAACCGTTCCGGCGCGACATACAGCAGCTTGATCTTCCCGCTCATCGTCGCTTGCATTCGTTCGTTTACTTCCTTCCCCGAAAGGGTGCTATTAATGAACGTCGCCGAAATGCCAACACTGTTCAACGCATCGACCTGATCCTTCATTAATGAAATCAAAGGCGATACAACGATCGTCGTTCCCGAAAATAAGAGCGCCGGGATTTGATAGCAGATCGACTTTCCACCACCTGTCGGCATAATACCTAATGTATCTTGACCTTCGAGCAAGCTCGTAATAATCCGTTGCTGTCCTTCTCGAAAGGTGGGGTAACCAAAATATTGCTGCAATAATTGCTGTGCTTGTTCTAACATGTAATCTCTCCCATGCGTTTCATCAACTTTCTCCATTTTACTATAATTATGGGGCACTTGCATAAACCTTCTGTGAATACAACAAAAGCACGTTCGATGATGAACGTGCTTCGTCCAGATATTCCTTACTCCCACTTAAATGTAAAGCTGGCAACGATAAACGCTACAATCATCCACGCGCACAGCATCAAGCCTTCACTCCAGAGCTGGGACAGCCCGGCTCCAACGTTCATGATCTGCCGAAGGGCTGTACTTAGATGAGCGATCGGTAACGCCTTAATAATCGGCTGTAAGAAGGAAGGCATGCTCTGAATCGGGAAGAATACACCGCCCAAGAACATCAGCGGGAATGAAATGAAGCCTGCAATCGGCCCCGCACTCTCCGGCGTCTTCGCCAGACCCGCAATAATGAAGCCGATGGCCATAAAAGCCAGTGTTCCTACGATCACGAAAGCGAGTAATAAAGCCCATGATCCATTCATTTGGGTACCAAACACGAATGAGCCGATAAGCAATACGATAAGAGCCTGGGCACCATTCAAGATCAACCGCGCCGTAATCTGTGCTGCAATGAATGTGGAGGACTTGAGCGGCGTGCTCTGCATGCGGCGAAGCACGCCCCGCTCCCGCCATGACGCAATTTGAGCAGCAACGCCGTTCAAGTTATTCGACATAATCATCATCGCTACGATCCCGGGTACAAGAAAGTCAATGTACTTCAAGTTGAGGGATTCAATCCCTTTGGGTGTTATGGTCACGACGGGTGAATACTTCGCGATGGACTTACTAATCCCATCTACTACTTGAGAGACAGCATTGAGAGCAGTTCCTGCTTTCTGTGCTTGCGTCTCATCATAGAACACATCAACCGTTCCCGGCGGAGCAGTTCCCGTCTGACTCGTGGCAGCTTGAAGCTTCTCCCCATATCCTTTCGGGATAATGATCACCATCTGGTTATCACCCTGCCGTAATTTTTCCATGGCAGCTTCTTGCCCTTCCGATGTATCCAGCTTCAGAATCTCCTTCTGTTCATCCAGTGCTGCAATGAATGCCCGCGATTCGGTGGTCTGATCTAAATCAATGAGCCCACCATAAATGGTATTCCCACCGCTATTACTGAATAGATAACCGAACATGACCATGAAGAATACCGGGAAAAACAACGTAAAGAACAACACTTGCCGATTTCGGCCGAACAGCCGCAGCTGTGCAATTGTTAATTGTCCGTAAGCTCTCATTCTTCCCTCAAGCTCCTTCCGGTCATATGAATGAATACGTCTTCTAATGTCGCAGTTCGTGTTAATAAATCCATGAACTCGATATCCTCTGCCTTACAGTGTTCAATGAACTCCGTTAACGTCTGCTGTAGATCATCCGTGTAGAGTACATAGGTGTCTTTGCGGAACTCAGCAATTCGCACGCCGCTTAACGTATGCAGATGCTGTAATAGTCCTTGCTGACGTGCTTCAGGCCATTGCAGCTCTTCAGAAATGCGAAATTCAATCGCACTCTCCGAGTTCATATTCGAAATGAGATTCCGCGGCGTATCCAAGGCAATGACTTTGCCGCGATCCATCAAGCAAATTCGATCACAGAGCAGCTGGGCTTCATCCATATAGTGTGTGCTTAAGACAACCGTTTTCCCGCGATCTCGCATTTGCAATATGATATCCCATAACGTGCGTCGTGCCTGAGGATCCAGACCCGTGGTTGGTTCATCCAGAAATACGACCTGCGGATCATTCACGAGTGCGAGCGCAATCGCGAGACGCTGCTTCTGCCCACCCGATAGATTTTTCACGCGGTCGTTCAACTTCTCTTCCAGTGTCACGCTCTGAAGCAGCGGCCCAATTGGTACCGTATGCTCATAAAAGCTCGCATACATTTTCGTGATTTCTTTTACCTTGAGGAGCTCGAATAACGATGTGGATTGCAATTGTACACCAATGACAGTTTTCACTTTATTCAACTCTGTCCGCGTATCGTAACCCGCAACCTTCGCTCTCCCCTCATCAGGTAGTCGCAATCCTTCGATCATCTCCATCGTTGTCGTCTTGCCTGCGCCATTCGGACCGAGTAGTCCAAAAATCTCTCCTCTGCGTACATCAAAATCGATCCCGTCCACCGCCGTGAACGAACCGTACCTTTTTCGGAGCCCTTGTACTTCAATAATAGGTTCTCCTTGTTCCTGTTGCTGAGCGTTCGAAGTCACCGTTTCCCCTCCAATCGTTCAATTCCAAACTTTTCCTATTATAGCATATCTGAAACCAATGTACTTCATGGTATTTCCGCGCCCTTCATGATATAGTAAGTGCCATAACCTGATGAAAAGATCAAGATTTGGAGCGAATATACATGAACAAAAAACCACCTAAATTCCGCAAAAAAGCACCTGCACCACCCAAGCCGCGTCCGGGCAAACATGCGCCTATTCCACCGAAGACCTATGAGGTAAAAGAAGCAACCGAGCTTCTCGCGTTTCTATTAACCCATATGACCCAAGAAGGCCGTAATGCCATCAAATCTGTGCTTAGCCGCGGCCAAGTATCCGTCAATGATAAAGTCGTCACCTTATATAACCACCCACTTCAACCGGGACAGACCGTAACGATTCGGAAGGAAAAACCAATTGAGCTGCCTCCGTTAATTGGTCTTCGGATCATTCATGAGGATGAGGATATCCTCGTTATCGAGAAAGAAGCCGGATTGCTATCGGTGGCAACGCCGCAAGAAAATGAAATGACCGCCTATCGACAGCTCACGGCCTATGTCCGTGCAAAGGATGCAGACAACCGCATCTTCGTCGTACATCGTTTAGACCGAGACACGTCTGGCGTCATGATGTTTGCAAAGAGTGAGAAAGTACAGCAAATCATGCAGAATGCATGGAAAGAGATGGTGGAGGAGCGCCTCTACGTAGCACTTGTTGAAGGCAAAGTGAAACAACAAGAAGGTACGATTTCATCCTGGCTGAAAGAGAACAAAGCGATGAAGATGTACTCCAGCAAGTACCCCAATGACGGACAACATGCTGTGACTCATTACAACGTGATGCAATCCAATCGCCAGTATTCATTACTGGAAGTTCATTTGGATACGGGACGTAAAAATCAAATCCGTGTGCATATGCAGGACATCGGACATCCGATTGCCGGCGACAAAAAGTACGGTGCCCAGACGAAGCCTATTGGTCGTCTTGGACTTCACGCCCGCGTATTATCCTTTACGCATCCAACAACCGGGGAAGCACTGCGATTCGAGACCAGCATTCCCAAACCATTTCTGAACTTCTCCAAAGGAGATGCACCGAACGTTTAAGCTGTTGTTCCGAAGTCGAACATCTTCTACAGTTTCATACCCAAATCACAAAAGACAGCAGATCCTCCCGCGTGGGAGTACATCTGCTGTCTTATTTACTTCGCTATATGAATTATAGGACGCGGCGTGCGGTAACATAGTTTCGATCCCAAGCACTGCCTTTAAAGTCCGAAATCGTAACGCCTATCCCCTTTTTATACGTATGAAGCAATTTGCCATTCCCCATGTATACACTTACGTGATTGATTTTTCCATCGCGATTCGTGTCAGAGAAAATCAAATCTCCTGGCTGCAAATTACTCTTCGATACATATTTGCCGGCTTTGGCTTGTTTTATGGATGTCCGCGGAAGATTAACGCCCACTTTTTTATAAATATATTGTGTAAAGGAAGAGCAATCAAAAGATTTCGTGCTTCCTGACGGTGCGCCAAAATTATATGGAACTCCTAAGTACTTCTTCCCTGCAGAAATCACGGTGCTTGCTTTGGAACTGCTGAATGCCGTTACCTCGTTAGCGGATGAGGATTGATCTGCTTTTGCAGCTTGTGCCCCTTTCGGCATAACGAACATGCTTCCTGTGATCGCAATGGACAAGCTAAGGCTAATCCCTAGCATCATTTTGATGATACGGTTCTTCTTGCTATTATTCATTTCACTTCCTCCAAGTACTGTAATATTGTGGGCGATGTGACTGCCTAAACAAACAGTAACATATTTGTAACCTCCATAAATTACCACGAACAGCGCAAAACCTTGCTAGAATGGATCTAAGCCTTGATTATTAAAAAACGATTAAAATTTTGTAACTATTAATGCTTGACTTTAGCTGAAATATAAAATTATGGATTTTATATGATAATAGATAAGTATCGATACTTTCGATTTGAGACGGATTCTATAACATTTACGTTGACGTTAAGGTTAAGGCTGTGATATTTTATTCTACGTTAAAGCGACGGCGAAGGAAGGTGAACAATGAACAACTATAAAATCGAAGAAGTCTCCAAGGAATGTGGACTTACGAAACGGACGATTCGTTATTATGAAGAACTCGGATTGCTCTTCCCTCCGGAACGGAGCGAGGGAGGATACCGACTCTACTCGGACAAACATATTGAACGCCTAAAACAAATCACAAATGCGCGCGATGTGCTGGGGGTTTCATTACAGGAGATTCAGGAGTTTGTCACCATGAGTGAAGAATTCATGAGTATGCGTCAAGGCATCCGTGAAACAGAGGATCGGGCCGCCAAGCTCAAGAAGATCGAAGATCTAGAAGAAAACATTATCAAACAGCGGCAATTAATTAATCAGAAGTTAGAAAAATTAATGGATTTTCGTAACCACATCGATGAACTGAATCAACGGGTACAGGAAGCCAAAACCAAATATCAATCCTAATTCTATACGAAGCGGCGATCGGACTCGGTATTTCCGTAGGTCCTTTACTCGGCGGCGAATTAGGCTCCATTTCTTGGAGAGGCCCCTTCCTCGGTGTAGCAGGATTAATGGTTATTGCATTTATTGGATTATCCATATTAATGCCTTCTACACGGAAGAAACAAGCCGCAACTCCAGCCCCTGCAGCGAAGAAAACATCCATCGCGGACCCTTTCCGTGCCTTGAAGCATCGCTCGCTTTTGGTATTCGGGATTACGGCTTGTCTTTATAATTTCGGGTTCTTTACGCTGCTCGCCTACGCGCCATTCGTTATGGGACTCGATGAGCATGGTTTAGGGTATGTTTTCTTGGGATGGGGTGTATTGCTCGCGTTCACCTCCGTCTTTATGGCCCCGATGCTGCAACGTAAATTCGGCACGATTAAATCCATGTGTGCGATGTTATTCTTGTTCGCCGTTGTGCTTGTCATTATGGGTATTTGGACCACGACACAGTGGGTCATCATCGCTGCTGTTATTATTGCTGGTGCACTTCTCGGAAATAATAATACGCTGATCACAACGGGGGTCATGAATGCGGCTCCAGTCGAACGTTCGACAGCTTCTGCTGCCTACAGTTTCTTACGCTTCATTGGCGGCGCGATTGCACCGTTTTTTGCAGGAAAATTAGCGGAATGGTATAACCCACATGTTCCATTTATTGTAGGTGCGGCCTTCGTACTCGTATCCGTCCTCTTTATCTGTATGAACAACAAGTATGTGAAACATGTCGATGACGTTGAATCCGCGCATTAATATAATGATCATATCCAATGGATTCGTACGAACTGATCAGGGGGGCGACATTAAATGCAAGCTCATGAGATTATGATCAAACAAGTCTACAAAGTAAAAGAAAATGATAAAATACGCGCGGTGATTGAGAAATTCATCGATCATCATATTAGCGGTCTCCCCGTTGTGAATGATCGGAATGAAATTGTCGGATATATTAGCGACGGAGATATTATGCGGTATATCGGCAAACATGAGGATAAAGTCATCGATTTCTTCTTCTATCTCGCCGTGTTCCAAGGTGATGTTGATGAATTCGATGCTCGGACCGAAGCACTGCTCAATGCAAATGTGATGGACATCGCGAAGCGAAAAGTGACAACCGTCGCTTGGAATGAGGAAATTGAGAACATCGCAGCGATTCTCGGCAAAAAACAAATTAAAAAACTGCCCGTGCAGCGCAACGGCGTTCTTGTAGGCATTATTAGCCGCGGTGACGTGATCCGGAACGTGTTCAAAATCAAATAGTCAACACCCTCCATAAAAGTCGAAGTCTCTTGCTATGCAAGGATTTCGGCTTTTTTGCATACTTCATATCTTGCATGTACCTAAAGAAAACTTAAATTGACAAAAGTTGGAATTCTAGTATGATGAGTACGCTAACCATCCTCTATTTTTAGAAAGGAACGATGAACACGCATGACAACACGCTCGAAAAAAGCATCATTCTCCGAAAGGCACCCGATTTGGACTGTTACCATCCTAGAGTTGCTACTGATTGTCACGCTTTTTGCAGCAGGAGCTTATGTAACCATTCAAGAAATTGATATTTTCTCCCCTGTTGCCATCGCCTTTATCCCGGTTACGATTGCATTACTCATTTATTTATCGGTTAGAGGGAAATGGTCAGCGCTTGGATTCAGCTCCTTGTCCAACATTGCCGCGAAGAATTGGATTTTCTATCTACCGCTTCTTGCCATTCTGATTACCCTCTGCTTAAAAGGCTTCAAGGAGAATTCGGGATCCGATATTCTCTTGTATGTGGGATTTACGCTCATGGTGGGATTTGTGGAGGAGACGCTCTATCGCGGACTCATTCTTCAAACCTTGCTGCGCAAAAGCGTCGGTGCTGCAGTCATCACGTCCAGCATCCTGTTTGCGGTTACGCATGTACTGAATATTCTATCAGGCCAAAATACCTTCGATACCATTCTACAAATCGTCTATGCCCTGCTCGTCGGGTTGGCGCTGGCTTTGCTCATCATAAAAAACCATAATATTTTCCCGTTAATCATTTTTCATTTCCTACATAACCTGATCCAATTCCTAGGCAACGAAAGCAAGATAGGCTATGACTTAACCGTCATTTTCATCCTGATCGTCCAATGTGTCTGGGTGGTAGCCGACTTGAAGAAAAAGCCAGTGCAACCTCCTGTTCAAACAGGACTATAGTACATTTTGGTGTTCGGTAGGGATTGAGGTTTGACAACTTCATTAAAATCTGTATATACTTCTGCATAGAAGTACAAATCATAAACTTGAGGATGAGGTGGAAAGGAAATGGAAATTTTATCGACTGTTCTTAGAAGAGATTTACCTTAACACGGGAGAAGTCTGCCCATTTTTAACGTTAAGCTAATCCGAGAACAGTAGATAAAAACACGATCCTTTTCTTGCTGACATCGTTCCTAGTGGGTAAGGTGTGTTCACCTTACCCACTTTTTTTTATCCCATAAACCTACATCTAATCGCGGTCGCTCATCTTCGACAGACCTCGATAAAGGTTTTCGCATGTCAGTTGAATACCCACATTTATCATGCTGTTCTCCCGATTGGCTGAAGAGTCAAATCAAAAGGAGAGAACACAATGAGTCTATTAACCGTACAGAACGTAACCCATATGTATGGGGATCAAATAAATTTTCAAAATATCAGCTTTCGTCTGCTTCAAGGCGAACACGTGGGACTTGTAGGCGGCAATGGAGCCGGTAAGTCAACGCTCCTGCGGCTCTTGTCAGGGCATTTGCTCCCAGATGCAGGGAAACTTGAATGGATGCCCCATGTGAAGCTAGGTTATTTGCAGCAGCATCTGGATTTGCAGCCCGGAACAACGATCATGAAGTATCTGCAAGGCGCCTTTGCCCATCTCTATGACATCGAAGCGCGCATGGTACAACTCGCAGAAGAAATGTCGCTGCCCGATGCTCCCTTAGAGCCATTGTTAACGCGTTATGGCGATATGCAAAGCACGCTAGACCACGCCAATTTTTATCAAATTCACGGCAAGATTGAAGAAGTCGCCGCAGGATTAGGCATCTTGGAATTAGGAATGGAACGGGATATCAGCAAGCTGAGCGGCGGTCAGCGAACGAAGCTGTTATTAGGCAAGCTGCTATTAGAGGAACCCCATGTCTTGTTGTTAGATGAGCCGACCAACTATCTGGACGATGTCCATATCCAATGGCTTACCCATTATCTCAAAAGCTATAAGCATGCCTATCTTGTCGTGTCGCATGATGAACACTTTCTGAATGAAGTGACACAAGTCATCTTTCATTTAGAACATCAAACCCTCGTGCGTTATACGGGCAACTATGCATCTTTTCTCAAAAATTACGAGCTAAGCAAGGAACAATTGCAATTCGCCTACAACAAGCAGCAGCAAGAGATCAACAAACTGGAGAAGTTCATCGATAAAAATCGCATTCGAAAAGCAAAACAAGCCAAAAGCCGAGAAAAGGCATTAGAGCGAATGGAACGAATCGACCGGCCTACACGTGCGGTTCAACCTCATTTCGCCTTTGACGTTTATCGCCAGCCGGCGAATCAAGTGATCCAGGCTCGTCATCTGCAAATCGGTTACACTGAAGCGTTGTTCCCGCCCATTCAGCTGCAGGTTAAGCGCGGCGAGAAAATTGCCATCGTTGGGTACAACGGCATCGGCAAATCAACCCTGCTCAAAACCTTGCTCGGGTATACTGCGCCTTTAGGCGGAACCGTACATTTCGGCGAACATGTCCAACCGGCTTATTTTGCGCAAGAAGAGTTCAGTTCAGCGGAGACACCCCTGGAGCGCATCCATTCGTTACGCCCTGATATGGTTCAAAAGGACCTCCGCCGTTTCCTCTCCATGTTCGGATTAACGGATCAACATATCCGGCAGTCCCTTCGCTCCTTAAGCGGCGGAGAGCAAGCCAAGGTGCGTTTATGCGCCATGATGTTAACCGCCAGCAATGTGCTCGTCTTAGACGAACCTACAAACCATTTGGATGTCCTAGCGAAAAAAGCATTCCAAGAGGCGTTATCGAAATATGCGGGTACCGTTCTACTGGTATCCCATGAGCCCGCTTTTTATCAAGACTGGGTCACTCAAATTTGGCGCGTGGAGGATTGGTGTCTTTCGTTGAAAAAATAAGGCATCCCCTCGCCGTACAAAGAACCTGCCAGAAGATCCATGGACCTCTTGGCAGGTTCTTTCTGTTCATACGGCTACTTACGACTGGGGTGCATATGATCATGTAGAAAATCAACGATATGGACGGCTTGCATCTGATCCCGAAGCCCATGTTGTTCGATCCCATGTTTCATTTGCAGCAAGCATCCCGGATTGCTTGTCAAGAGCACCTGCGCCTGTGTATCCCGGACATGCTCCATCTTATGATCGAGAATTTGACCCGCCATCTCCGGCTGCGTCAAATTATAGATTCCCGCAGAGCCGCAGCAGCGATCCGCATCTTTCATCTCGGCATATGTCACGCCTTTTACTTGCTTCATAAGTTGGCGAGGCGCATCCGAAGTTCGCATGACATTGCGCAAATGGCAAGAGTCTTGGTAGGTAATCCGGATGGATACATCCTCATTATGAAATTCAGGCAACCTGCCATGACGAACGAGCAATTCACTAATATCGATGACATGCGCTGCGAACCATGATGCATCCTCTTTCCAGGTTGGATCTTCATGCAGCAAGTGATCATATTCAACCAGTAACGCTCCGCAGCCTCCCGCGTTGGAGACAATGAATTCCACGCCAGCATCTTTGAACACTTGGACATTCTGTCGTGCCAGTGACCTTGCCATCTCTGCCTCACCGCTATGTGCATGCAGCGCCCCACAGCAATTCTGCTCTTCCGGGATGACAACCTCAAACCCCGCTTCGGTAAGTAAATCCACGGTATGTCTGTTCGTTGATGTGAACAGTACATCCATCAAGCAGCCGCGAAACAATGCCACGGTTGCGATCCGCTCCCCTTTGGCAGGGTGCCGCGTTCCGATCTGTTCAACAATCCCTTGCCCAGAAGCTTCCGGCAAAATTTTCTCCATCGCTTGCATATGCTTCGGGAAGAGCTTCATCGCACCAGACTGTCTTGCGAACTTCTGTAGACCCGATTGTTGATACCATTGCAAGCTTCGTCCTATGAGTTTCATCCTCTTCTGATTCGGAAAAAGCTTCTTAAAAGCAGCGTGCCGTGATAATTTAACCCCTATCGAATGCCGTTCCGTATGGTCTTCGATAGCATCGCGGGCTTGCTCCAGCAATCGCCCATACTTGACATCGGCAGGGCAAGCGGGTTCGCAAGCCCGACAACCGAGGCAATGATTCATCTGCTCCTCAAAGGCACGATCCGGCTCCATGATACCGTCGGCTACCGCTTTCATTAATGCAATGCGACCGCGCGGGGATTCGGCTTCAATCCCCGTCTCTGCAAAGGTCGGGCAGGCGGGCAGGCAGAATCCGCAGCGCATACAATTCGTTAATTGATCCGGATCTAACCGCAATTGTAGTTTCGCTGCCAGCGGATTCACAGTCTTATGATGTACGGAGGGGCTCTGAGCTTGATTAGCCACGATCGATCACCACTCTCTTCCGTGATTCCTTCGCGAACACTTTGCCCGGATTCAACAGGTTCAGCGGGTCAAAGGCCTGCTTGATCGCCTTCATGACTTCAACGCCTGCGGCACCGACCTTCCATTCGAGGAATGGAGATTTCACCAGTCCGACCCCATGCTCGCCTGTAATCGTCCCCCCGAGCTGAATGGCTGCTTCAAAAATCTCCTCGAATGCCGCTTCGACCCGATGGATCTCCTCTGCATCGCGAGCGTCGGTCATGGCAGTCGGATGAAGATTCCCATCTCCAGCATGGCCGAAGGTACAAATCTGAACCTCGTATTTCTTCGCAATCCGATGAATGGCGATCACCATGTCGGCAATTTTGGACCGCGGCACCGTGGCATCTTCCAGAATCGTCGTCGGTCTTAATCGGGCCAGCGCCGTAAACGCACTGCGTCGAGCCGTTAACAGCTTGAGCGCTTCTTCCTGACTTTGGGCAACGCTAACTTCCACGGCCTGCTCTTGGCGGCAAATCGCTGTGATGCGTTCAATATCCCGCTCCACCGCCTCCCGATCTCCATCCTGTTCAATGAGCAGCATGGCCTCCATATCACGTGGCAGACCCAATTTCGCATAGTCGTCTACAACATGAATCGTGGCATGGTCGAGAATCTCCAGCGTCGCCGGAATGATCCTGCTCTCAATGATGCTCGATACCGTTCGAGCCGCAGCATACACATCCTTGTACATAGCGAGCATCGTCTTCTTGTATTGCGGCGGCGGAATCAGCTTCAACGTGGCTTCCGTAATGACCGCAAGCGTTCCTTCCGATCCTACGAGCAGCTTCGTGAGGTCATATCCTGCCACATCCTTCGTGAGCTTTCCGCCCGTTCGGATGATATCGCCATTCGCAAGTACGGCTTCCAACCCCAGAACGTAATCCTTTGTCGTCCCGTATTTTAATCCCCGCAATCCACCGGAGCATTCCGCAATGTTGCCGCCTAAAGTGGAGACGGACATGCTGCTGGGATCCGGCGGATAAAAGAGCCCCAACTCTTCCACATGCGTAATGAACTTCTTCGTATTTAGTCCCGGCTGCACCGTAGCCGTCAAATTTTCAAGATCCACCTCCAAAATTTGATTCATCCGATGCATAACCATCACAATGCCACCATGTACTGGTACAGTGCCCCCGCATAGGTTCGTCCCGGATCCACGACTAATCAGCGGCACCTGATGCCGGTGCAATACCTTCATGACGTCGGAAATTTCAGTCGTCGTCAAAGGATAAATCACGGCATCCGGCAGCGCTTGCAGCATCGGTGTCCCATCATAGGAGTGCGTAACGAGCGTTTGCATATCATCTTTTACATACGTTGGTCCCAAAATGGCGATTAATTCACGTTTAACCTCTTCTTGAAGCAAACAAACCCCTCCCCAAAATCCAACACACTTGTATAATTAGTCAGGTCATCTGATGACTTTTGTTATCGCTTACTATACACTAAAATAAGTGAATCGAAAATAGATTTTGTGAACATTTGAAAGGCGATGACGTGAAATGACGACCAACCAACGGCCGTTGAAAAATTATGAATGGGTCATGAAAGACTTGCAAGAAGAAATCGCAACCGGAACGCCTGGCGACCGACTAGCCTCGGTCGTCGATTTAGCCAGTCGATTCGGCGTAGGTCGCTCCACCATTCGCGAGGCACTTAGTGCCTTAAAAGCAATGGGCTTGCTTGATATCAAACAAGGCGGCGGTACCTTCATCAAAGCCGTTACGCCGGACTCGCAACCGACACATCCGGGTCATGCCTATCCTGAGCTTTGGGAAGGCCGCGTATCTTCGCTGCGTCAGATTCTAGAAGTGCGGCGCGTGCTAGAGACGGGCTGCGCCTTTGTTGCTGCAACAAATCGAACAGAGGATGACCTTGCAGCTCTGCAAGAAATCCTGCGTACCATGGAGCTGTACACTGATGACGAAGCACGCACCGAAGAAGCGGACGTCCGCTTCCATCAGCAAATTGCCATCGCGACGCATAACCCGATGTTATGTGATTTGATGGCATCGCTATCTGCCAAACTGCATGATAGTATTCGCGATATGCGTGCCCTCTGGTTCTACGCGGAGAAATCATCGGCCGAGCGTCTGTACCGAGAGCATGTGCATATCTATGATGTCATTGCCGAAGGGAACGGGAATGAAGCTTCCGCTCGTATGGAATCGCATATTACCAAAGTCGAGCAAGTATTGCATGATCAGGGTGTAGGTTCGTCATCTTAAGCGCAGCAATTGATCGGGGGGGATATTAGATTCATCGTGAGAAAACCTCTACCCTCGGCCATTCGAAGATGAGCGACCGCTTACCTTCAACCTAAACAAGCGAGTTTTCCGCGATTTTTCACATCCGGATGAGCCTTATTATTCATCTATATTGGATGAATACAAGATAGGAACTCCGGATGAGCTTTGTTACTCATCTATGTTGGATGAATACAGGATAAGGTTACAAATTGAGGATTATTAGTGTTTTTCATCCTTGTAAGTTGGAAATATACACTATAGACGCTTAAATATAGGCCAATCCGTTAAAGTTATTGGATTTATCCAACATAGCAATCTTCATCTTCATCTTCATCTTCATCTTCATCTTCATCATCATCATCGTTTTGGTTAATATCATTAGTTTTTCAGTGTCCTACCTTGATTCAGCTCATTCTTTTTTCCAAAAAATTAGCCGACTCCGACTTCTTGGTTGCTAATTTGAACATCAAAACCCATTGCCTTTATTTACTTTAAGTAATGCTTGAGAGTTTTTCTTGAGACGTGCCGCCATACACGTCTATTTCTTTATACTCGGTTCTGTCTCTCATCATTACATAAGCTATACGCAGCATAAGGTGGGCTGTTGCCACGATCGCTTTTTTTCACCTCGTCGTTTCCAGACCTAACGATATTATTTACCGATTCGTTACTCTGACTGGGTATCGGTTGGAAAGTTATCCGCTACGTTCGGACCAATCTCAGCAAATATCGCCAAATAGAATTTTTAAGTTTCGATACGTCGAAACTTTTATAAATTCTAATGTGGTAAAAAGGGGTCACGCTCATCAGCGTGACCCCTTCTCTATTCTTACATCCTGCTGCGAACCACGCGCAGCGTATCCCGTTTCAACGCTTCCATCTCCTGCATCCACGCGGAAGCTTGTACCTCGTACTGCTGCTTCAACGCTTCATCCTTCAAGGAAGCTAAGTTGATCTCTACCGTTAAAAGCGCTGATTGCGCTGCCGCTTCGAACAGAATCGCACCGATGCCCAAATCCGAGATGACATTTTTGTTCGAGGTTTCGGCAATACGCCAAGTCCACTGCATGCCCTCGCGGCATACTTCCATCAAACGCAGGGGAACTTGAATCGCTGCGAGCGTCGCAGTCTGGATCGCTTGCTTCCGCGCTTCCTTCTCTTCATCCGTCCCTTTCGGCAGCTTCAATGCATCCATATATTGTTGGAAGGACGTGATATCCGAAGCAAGAAGCTCCTCGCAATTTCCGATTAAACGCTCCATCTTTGCAAGAACTTCATTCATCTCATCTTGGTATGCGATATATTTCTCACCCTGGGAAAGATTGCCCACCATCGATGTCATCGATGCGGCTAAAGCACCGATCAGCGCGGCGACACTACCGCCACCCGGTGTCGGCTCTGCGCTTGAGGCTTCCTCTACGAAGCTGCGAATGGAATGGTCCCATGTTACGATACTCATCTTAACGCACCTCCTGTCCCTGGCTTTGAATCTCCAACGCCTTTAATAAGTTCTGGTACAGAACCGCTGTCGTCAATGTACCAACTCCGCCCGGAACCGGTGATATCGCAGCCACCGCCTCACTTACATCCACTGCTACGTCCCCGACGATTTTCCCGTTATCCGTCTCATTAATGCCCGCATCGATGACGACCAAGTCCGGATGAACCATCTCCTTCACGATCATCTGTGGACGCCCTACGGCGACGAAGGCAATTTCCGCATGACGAAGATGCGCTGCTAAATCAGGTGTACGCGAATGACATACCGTGACCGTCGCATTCTCCCGCTGCAATAAATGAAATAATGGCAGTCCTACCGTCTGCCCTCTTCCCACTAACGTAACGTTTTTGCCTTCTAATCCATAACCATAATATTTCAGCAGCTGAATGCACGCTTGAGGGGTCGCAGGATAAAGTCCAACTTCTCCCGTCATAGTCGCCAGCTTATTTTGCGGCGTTACACCATCCACATCCTTACGGGGCGAAATCGAGCTTTCAATCGTTGCCGCTGACAGATGCTTCGGTAGTGGAAGCTCCAGCATAATGCCGTGAACTTGCGGATCTTTATTCAACTGTGCAATGAGACGAAGAATTTCTTGTTGACTCACATCTTTGGCGAAAGTATGCAGCTCGAAGCTGATATCTAATTTCTCAGCCACCTTTTGCTTCGCTTGCGCATAGAATGCAGACGCCGGGTCGCCTTCCACCAATATCGTAGCGATACGAGGAACGACTCCCAACCTACGCAATTCTTCTACCCGTAGTCTAATCGCTGCATACACCTCATCTGCGACTTGCTTGGCTTTCATCATCAATGTCATGTCCATAACCTCCTGTGATTCTTCTCCAAAAGTGTTGGAAACGAAAAAAAGCACCTGCAAAAAGCATGTCATTAAAGACGGGTGCTTCATTGCAAATACTTTTCCCAGGCGATCGGTTCGTTCCAACTGCATGCTTCCCTGTGGTTCATTCCACTTGATTCGCCAGTCACATACAGCCTTATTTTTCTTTATTCTACACGACTTCTAACGAAATATCATCATGTTTTTCATCAAAAAGAATATGAAGCTCCCGATGATCCAAGTACCATACATTATCATCTTCTATATAGAAACGAATGCCTTCGACCACTTCAGAGAGTGCTGGAGACACGGGAGTATCCTTCATCACGCCAAGCGATAGCCCGGGTACGACACTTCCGCAACCGCCCATACGCACGAATATTCTTAAATCGTCACCATCCACAAGAGACATTTCCCTCTTGTACCAGCGAGCCGCTGCCTGTTCTACCATGATTCTCATTGTGATCTCTCCTTTTCACGCTGTGTAGGATTGCAAGTAATGACAACATTCTATCATAAATCGAGAAAATGAAGTTGATTTTTCATAGGGAAATACGTTTATATAGAAATAAGCAATGTAACAGAGAATAGGGGTTATGTGAATGAGAAATTTTGCCGACATTCTGATCGAGCAAAGTATCCAGAAGAAAAGCGTATTCGTTGTCGGTTTAGATCCTGATATTGCATTTTTTCCTCATTTTTTAATAAAAGATACACAAGACGCTTCCCAGGAAGTCATCGCGAATGCCATCTTTCAGTTCAATCAAATCATTATCGATGCGGTTGCAGATCACGTCGTCGCCATTAAGCCGCAGCTGGCTTATTACGAAGTCTATGGGAGCCATGGGATCCGGGCGCTCGAAGAAACGATTGCATATGCGCGCTCCAAGGGACTGCTCATCATCAATGATGCCAAACGAGGTGATATTGGCTCAACTTCCCTTGCTTATGCCAAAGCCTTCTTAGGACAAAGCCCCCTATCCGGCGATATGGTCACGGTAAATCCTTTCTTAGGCAGCGACGGGTATCTCCCCTTTGTTGATGTGGCGAAGAACAATGGCAAAGGACTATTCATTCTTTTAAAAACATCGAACCCCTCCTCCCACGAAATTCAGAATCTCTCGCTAGAAGACGGTGAATTACTCTATTTTAGAATCGCAGAAAATCTTCATAAACTGTCTCTTTCCACCAAAGGAGAACATGATTATTCCTTCATCGGTACCGTCGTCGGTGCCACCTATCCCTTGGAAGCGGAGCGAATCCGACAGTTCCTTCCACATTGCATCTTCCTGGTGCCGGGATTTGGTATGCAAGGCGGCAAAGCAGAGGATTTAAAAGTTTTCTTCGATGCAAAAGGCCATGGTGCACTCATCTCTTCTTCCCGCGGCATCATTTATTGTTATATGGATAACAACCCTTATTGGGAAGCTACGACGGCCGAAGAGATGCATACCCTGATTCAAAAGGCTGCCCTTCAGGCAAAAGAACAGATCAATGCCGTACGCGGGATTTGAATTCCGGGCCCGAAAATTTACGAGGATTTCATATCATGCTTACTTCATAATTCGTTCCATGTCTTGTAGAATGGAAGGATTGAATAATACTGCTTGAAAAGGAGCTGGACGAGAGATGAAATCACTATGCGTATTTGCTGGATCGAATACCGGCGTAAGCTCAGACTATGTTAGCAAAGCCAACGAACTTGGAAAAGCGATGGCTCTGAACGGCTTCCGTCTTATTTATGGAGGTTCCAAAATTGGGTTAATGGGTGAAATTGCGAATGCGGTGATGGCGCACGGCGGCGAAGCGGTCGGTGTAATGCCAACAGGATTATTTCAAGGAGAAATGGTTCATCAACATTTAACCGAACTTATTCAAGTTGACGGCATGCACGCACGTAAAGCCAAAATGGGCGAATTAGCCGATGGATTTATTGCGATGCCGGGCGGTTTCGGGACGTACGAGGAACTCTTCGAGGTCCTATGCTGGTCTCAAATTGGCATACACCAAAAACCTATCGGGATTTTTAATATCAACGGCTTCTTTCAACCCTTCATCCAAATGATTGAACATAGCGTCAAAGAGGGCTTCTCGAATGAAACCCACCTCAAGCTGCTTACTGCTGCCAGTGAGGCTGAACCGTTATTGGAGCAAATGAAGCAATTCACGCGTCCGGTGCTCGCGAACAAGTGGAAGGAAATCCAAGACTAATTCCACAATACGCGAACCATGAAAAGCGGCAGACCCGACGATTTCGTCAGGCCTGCCGCTTTCTTTGTATCGGATTATTGTTCGGCGTACCCTTGGAGTTCCAGGGGATGATCCAAGTACTCCACGACCGAATCTCCATGGGTTTGATACTTTAGCTTTGATTCCAATTCTTGTATTTCTGCTGCGGTCTGTTCGCTGCCGTACGTGATTCGATCTTGCTCGATTCGGGCAATCTTCCAATGCCCGTCGGTTTGCACGAGGGTAAACTTCTTATTCGTCTTCGTATACGGCTCCGTTTTGACTTTCTTCAATTCGCTGGAATATAGGAAAACCTGATCTTTATCGTCGCTTGGATAGACATCTGAGAAACGAATCGTGACATGCTGCTGGTCCACACCAATCCCTCGTATGACTCCCAACATATAAGTCTTGTGCTTCTCCCATTCATCCCGTGTCATCTTCGCCATATCGCTCCCGGTAAAAGTCTTATCGTTATAACCGAATACAATGGAATCCATCAGAGATTGCATGACGGGAGCATCTAAAATACCCGAGACATGGGACGTAAATTCATGATAATCCTCTTGAAATGTGAGCAGGTTATAGTAGCTCTGCTCTAGCACTTTCGCTTGCTCGATGATAACCTTCTTGTCGTCCTGTGCTAGCGACCGCTCCGACCCACAAGCCGTTAGACTGACAAGGATAAGAAGACACAGAACATGAAGCAAGATTGGTTTCAATGCGATTGCCCCCCTGATCCAAAAGTTGGAATTATTATACCATGTATCCTCTTGGCATCGACCGGGCACAACACCAAAAGATGCCGAAATCTTCTCGGCATCTTATCAGATTATCCTAAATTCCATGCTTCATGGATCTTCGGCACGTCCGCAATTAACTGCTTCGTATACGGATGCTGCGGCGAAAGGATTACTTCCTCCGCTGTTCCGCGCTCCACGATTTTCCCCTTTTCCATAATATAAATGGTATCGCTAATATAATAAGCCAGCCCTACATCATGCGTAATAAAGATAATAGTCATGTTATTCTCGTCGCGCAGCTTCAACAGCATATCGAGAATCGTCGACCGCGAACAGGCATCCACCATCGAGGTCGGCTCATCCGCGATCAGCACTTTCGGATGCAGCATGAAGATTCTCGCAATCATCAACCGCTGCATCTGACCCCCGGACAGCTCGAACGGGTACTTATTGTACAACTCCTCGAACTTTAAATTGACGAAGGAGCAGGCCTCTTTCATTTTCGCGAACCGTTCATCCTTCGTCAGTTGGAGTCCCTGCAGCTTGATGCAATCGAGCAAAAGCTTCTCTACCTTGTGGAACATATTGAAGGAAGCGAACGGATCTTGAAAGATGGCCTGGATGTCCTTCCAATACGCTTTGCGTTCGGCATGGCGCTTCAATTGTCTGGTCTTCCCTTTATATTCGATCGTACCGCTGCTTTCCTTTAACAGTCCCATGATCATTTTCGCTAAGGTCGTTTTGCCGCTGCCGCTCTCCCCAACAATCGATATAATTTCTCCGCGGTGGAAATCAAAATCGACCGCCTGTACCGCCGTCACCTTCTGTTGGCCGAATCCGAATACCTTGGTCAATTGTTTGCCATGCATGAAGGATTCCCGATTACTACTCATGCGCATACCACTCCTTTAGGATTTCGACATCATAAAGGCAACGATACGTCCGATCATCCACCATCTTACTCTCCACCTTGCCTGTCATACAGGCGTCTGTCGCATAGGAGCAACGATCCGAGAATCGACAACCTGCAGGTACGTTTTTCAAATTAGGAGGCGCCCCAGGAATCGCAGACAGCTTATGTCCTTTCATCCCTTCCTCCGGAACGATAATGGAGCCCATCAGCTTCTTCGTGTACGGATGTATGGAATCAAAAATCATTTCGTGCGATGTCCCGCGTTCCACAATTTCTCCCGCATACATGACCATAATATCATCGGTGACATGGTAGAGCAGCGGTAGTTCATGGGTGATGAATACGAGTGATTTGATGAATTGTTTATCCAGCAAATCTTTGAGCAGCTTGATCACGACTTTCTGTGAAGACACGTCGAGCGCGGAGGTCGGTTCGTCCGCAATCAAGACCTTGGGATTAAGGATCGTGGAGATGGCAATAACCGTCCGTTGTTTCATGCCCCCGGAGAGCTCATTCGGAAAAGAATTCAGTACATTCGGGGATAAGTTCAACGTCTCAAAACGCTCTGCGGCCATTTCCCATACCTGCTTCTTGCTCAGCTCAGGCCGATGTACCTTCATCATATCTTCAATAAAGCGAATAATTTTGAGCGTTGGATTCAAGGCATTCATCGCTGCCTGAGGAATATAAGCAATCTCACGCCCTAAAATCTTAGACCGTAGCTCTTCCTTCTTCAGCTTCATAATATCGATCCCATTGATAACAATCGATCCGCTCTGATAATGCAAAGGCGGGAAATAAAATCCCATAAGGCTAAGTGCCAACGTAGATTTCCCGCACCCGGATTCCCCGGCAATCCCCAGTGTCTTCCCTTCTTCTAGTACAAAATCCACACCATCCACGGCAAATACCTGTTCTTTCAACCGTGTTCTGTAATAGGTTTTCAGACCTTTGACTTCCAATATATTTTTCGTCATAGTTAGCTCCTTATTTTCGGGTTGAAAATTTCATCCATCCCGGTATTCATCAAATAAAGGGAGAACGTAATGACAGCGATCGAAAAAGCTGCAGGAATGAAAGCCCACCAAGCCCCTGCTACAGGTGCCTCGAACACAAGTGCCCAGTTCATCAGAATCCCAAGCGATATCGTATTATAAGGACCTAAGCCGAGCATTGAAATCGATGCTTCTGAGAGGATGCCGGATGCCGTCTGAAGAACGAACGCCATGACAACGTAAGACGCAATATACGGAAGAATCTCCGACAGGATGATGCGGGATGTGCTGTGTCCGGATATTTTGGCAATATTCACGTGGTCACGATTGCGTAACGAAGTGGTCTGGGCACGAACGGCTCTCGCAGTCCATGGCCAGCTTGTGATTCCGATGATCAATGCGGTAACGAGCGAGCTGCGGGAATCAATACTGACGGAGATGAGAATCAATATGATAAATGAAGGAATGACGATAAAAATGTTCGTGATCGCCGTTAAAAAATTGTCGACAAATCCCCCCATATACCCGGATGCCAATCCAAAAATAAGTCCGATAATCGTTGCGCATACACCAGCAATGAGACCTACCATCATGGAGGTTCGAATCCCGTAGACCAGCTCCAGGAACAAGTCCCGTCCGAAGTTATCCGAACCTAATAGCAAATTCGAATCCGGCGGTTGAAAAGCCAACGCCATCATCTCGAGCGGATCTTTTGTATTGATGAACGGGTAAATCAGCACAAAGGCAATCATCAGGACAAGAACAATCGTACCGATCATGAACTTCGGCGACTTTAACAGAATGCGAATGGAATGATTCATCCTACTCATCCTCCATTTGAGCCGCTTTGATTCTCGGATCTACGATGCCATAGATGATCTCTAAGGTGAAGTTCGCGAGCAGCACCGAAACGGCAATAATCAATGTACAACCGGATATGAGGGGATAATCCAACTGGCGTATCGCCGTGAACAACCACGTTCCGATCCCCGGATAACTAAAGACAATTTCACAGATCAAGGAACCGCCGATCATCGTACCCAGCGATAAGGCCAACCCCGTGATTTGCGGCAGCATCGCATTCTTGAACACGTACCTGGAGACCGTTCGATCCCGAATCCCGAGCAGCTTGCTGTACAGTACATAGTCCGAATTCAATTCATAGATCGACATTTCACGCATTCCGATCGCCTGACCCCCAATCGTAACGAGCACAATCGACAGGAAGGGGAGCGTATGATGACGTATGACCGAACCGATAAATTCGAAGCTTAGCTGCGGGATCATCTGGAAGTCATATCCGCCAGAGAGCGGGAACCATTTTAACGTCAGTCCAAAAATATAAAGCATAATAATGGCTAACGTAAAGAAAGGAATTGAATTCACGAAGAGCGCTACCGGAAATATCGCCTTATCGAATACCCCCTTCTTGTAAGCGGCTACCGCACCTAGAATATTTCCCAAGATCCATCCCACAAGAATGGCGGGTAATTGCAGGCCTACCGTCCAAGGTACGGCTGTCGCCAGAATGTCTGTGACCTTCTTCGGATATAAGCCGAACGATGTCCCCAGATCCCCGGTGAATAGATTTTTGATATAGATAAGGAACTGCGTCCACATAGGCTTGTCAAGGCCGAACTCTTTCATAAACGTATCATAGACTTGCTTGATGGTATCGCTATCTGTCATTCCTTTGGAGACTTGAGAGACGATGATACTCACCGGATTCCCGTCGATCAATCGCGGCAGAATAAAGTTTAAGCTTACGGCGATGACCAACGTCAGGAAGTACCAGCAGAACTTTTTGATAAAATATTTGGAATACGCACTCAAGACAACACTCCCTTTCGCGCATGCTTTAACCTCTATTGAGGCCTTTCGAAAATGAGCGACCGCGGTTAGATGTAGGTTTACTTTGTAATGGGGTAAGAGAGACCTATAGGGGAAGTGAATGCTGCCACTTCCCCATAGGTCCTTGCACGTATCTTGGCTTAATTATGAATCTGATACAAAGCACGAATACCCGCGCCGTCTATCGCAATTTGCGGAGGAATGTTGCTGCCGTCCCCTTCAACCGGGAAGCCTTTCCATACAGACTCATTCACCGTATGGAAGACCCATGGGCGATACATGAGCGGAATCGAAGGAATGTCGGTCAACCAAATTTTCGTCAAATCCGTATAGAGTGATTTCAATTGAGCTTCGTCCGTAACCGTCGGGATTTTCTCAATCAATGCGTCCGCTTGATCATTTTTGTAACGTCCCCAGTTCCAGAACGCCATTTCACCTAATGGAGCTACACCTTTGGAGTACATGATGTCATGTGCTCTATTCCAAGGTTGGCTCGGGCTTACACTGCCGGCTGGCGTATTCATGATGATATCGAATTTGCCCGTCTGCAGATCGTTCGTCCATACCGGAGCTTCAGGGAATTTCGTACGAATTTCAATGCCGATCGCTTTCGCACTTTGCGCTACGATTTCCAAAGACGCATTCCAGTCCGACCATCCGTAAGGACATTCGATTTCATAAGGTCCCAATCTCGTTCCGTTCAACACACGGATCCCGTCCTTGCCTTTTTTGGCACCGATCTTATCCAGCAAGGCATTTGCGCCCTCTACATCCGTTGTCCATTGGAGTGCTGCAATTGCACTCTGATCCACATATTTGGCTTCCGCATCCGAATTCAACGTAATGGACGGCTTCATGGCCGCGGAATATCCGCTCATCGCCAGATCCGAGATCTTCTTATAATCAATGCTCATCGCGATGGCTCTTCTGACATCCGCATTCTCAAGCCCCTTCTTCGATAAGTTGAAGAAGATCGACGGCATGGAACCCGGAACGTAATATGGCGCATCCTTCAAATACGTCTTGATCGGTGCCCCGCCCTTCCACATGTTCCATACTTGAGGGATGAACTGCTGCGATACATCGACTTGACCGCTCTTGAAGGCAAGGTCGCCAGCTGCATTGTCTTTATACACCACGTGGGTGATATATTTTGGTGCAGGCAGCTTACCGAACAGCGCCTTGCCCCAGTAGTTATCATCACGAACTACAGTAATTTTCTGATCATTGTAGAAGTATATCTTGTAAGGTCCTGAGCCGATAGGATCGGCATTCACTTCCTTGCGAATCGTCGCAAGATCATTGTTCGCCTTCTTCTCGATCTCTTCCCATACATGCTTCGGCAGCATCGGAATGATCTCAATGCTATCGAGTACCGTTAATTTATTGGCATTATCCTTATTCAATTTAATATTGACACCATTCGGGCCATCGGCCACGACGTCTTCGATATATGTCCAATAACTGCTCCAATTGATATCGTATTTCTTGCCTAATTTATACGTGTACACCACATCATCTGAGGTGAACGGTTTGCCGTCACTCCATTTCGCATCCTTATTCAGATCGATGTGCAGGGTCAAATCACCATTCCATTCATATCTCTTGCCTAACAAAGGCTCCAAGTCTCCATTCAATTCATTGATCATAAACAATGTTTCATAAATGATTTCTCTCGAGTTCCCATAGTTAATCGGGAAAGCTGGATTGCCGCTCAGTAAGTTGAAATTCGTAGGCGCTCCCCATTGCAAACCATTGATGTACAACGTCTCGTTACGAGGTGTTTCTTTGGCATCCCCTTTGCCCGTATCTGTCTTAGTTGTGTCTGTCGTTGCCGCATCCGTTTTTGTTGAATCCGTCTGGGTAGTCGTTTCTTGCTTGGTCTGATCCTTAGGCGTCGTTGTTTCTGTCTGTCCGCTACTGCACGCTGCAACGATTGAAGCTGCCATCACTAACACACATAAAAGCCCAATCCATCGTTTGACCTTCATACGAACCCTCCCTATTCATTGGAATATTGCAACAAAACATCTTTCCAAGTCCGTTCCTCATCCTGTAAACTTAACGTTGAGTGCTGATAATAGAATATATAATGAAGCGCTTTCATTTAGTACGTTTATTTTTATTTTGAAGGAGGATCCTACATGTCGGAGAACACCAGCAAGTTTACTGGAAAGGCCAGCGGATATGCGCTGCATCGTCCGAGTTATCCTAGCGCATTATTAGATGATTTGTTCACCGAATATGGCCTGAGCTCACAGAGCATTATTGCGGATATCGGTTCCGGGACAGGCATTCTGACCGAACAGCTGCTTGCACGAGGGGCTCAAGTCCTTGCCGTCGAACCTAATGAAGATATGCGGCTGGCGGCAGAGCAAAGACTCCATACCTACGATACATATACTTCTGTGCCTGGAACTGCCGAACATACAACCTTAGAGGATCATACGGTTGATCTAATTACGGTTGCTCAAGCCTTCCACTGGTTCGATAAGGATCTTTTCCAAGTCGAATGTCTACGTATTGCGAAACCGCAAGCCCCTGTTGCCCTGATATGGAACAGTCGTGACCCGCACAGCCCTATGATTCAAGCGAATTATGACATTTGCAAAATCCACTGTCCGCAATTCAACGGGTTTAGCGGAGGGATCGATGAGACCCCCGATATCTTTGAACGGTTCTTCCGTGATGGAACCTATACGTTCCGTACCTATGAGAATCATTTATCTTTTGATCTGGAGGGCTTTGTAGGAAGGAATCTGTCTGCATCGTATGCACCACAAGAAGGCGATTCCAACTATGAAGCATTCATTCAGGATGTTACGGCGCTCTTTCATCAATATAGTCAAGATGGGATCTTGCGCTTCCCGAATATTACGCGCAGTTATGTTGGATTCGTATAACCATCAATTGTGTATAACGGACACGAGAGACCTTATTGTTTGCTATGCTCATAGATTAGCCGTTTTTCGGACCTAGATGCCCTTATTCCAGTCGAATCATGAGTATATAGCTTATGTTTAGCATGATAAGAGCTGCTGTGTCCGTTCACCCTACATTTTGAGTGCTTTTGGCATAAATAAGGTCTCCTGTGTCCGTTCATTGCTCGCTCCGGACCCTGCACCCTAATTTGATCTCGGCAATTTCTCGAAAAAGTTATAAATTCTAGAATGTCAAAAAATCCGCTTCGCACAGAAATCTGTACGAAGCGGCTTTGCTATGAAGCAATCCCTAACGATTATTGAATGATAGTAAATATACGATACAACATCACGGCGGCATCGGCCCGTGTCGCGGCCTCTTTTGGAAGAATGACGCCACGATCTACTTGGATCATTTTCTCCCGCAGCAGTGCTGCAACATCTGCTGCTGCGTACCCTGATACTTGCGCCGCATCTGGAAATGAATCAAGTTCCGATCCCACGCCTTTCGCCGAAATGACGCCAGCTACATAAAGCGCTCTTGCCGTCAGCACCATCATATCTTGTCTAGTAATCGAAGCCGTCGGGTTGAATGTATTGTGGCCTACACCGGTCGTGATGCCTAGTGCTTTGGAGATGCCTACCGCTTCATAATACGTTGAACGTGGGTCAACATCCGTGAAATTGGCATGAAACTCCGCTTTTAATCCCAGCAATTTTACCAACAACGTCATAAAGTCCGCTCGCGTCAACTTCTTCCCGGGTTCGAACGTGGTTTCGGAAGTTCCCGGCATAATTCTTGCTGCAGCTAGTTCTTCTATTGCTTCTTTGGCCCATGAATAGGTCTTATCAACATCGATAAAAGTGATCTTCGCAGGCTCAGGTGTTCCTGTCGCATGATCTTCTTTTGCCGGTGGCGTGGTGGTTTCTTTGGTTGGGGTTGTGCCGCCAGTCCAAGTCCCTCCGCCTTCACTGTTGTTTTTCAAGGTGGAAATGATTCTTACATTGCTGATCTTGGATGTATTTCCTGCCGCATCCACCGCCACGACAAAATATCGATACGTTGTTGCAGGACGTAGTCCGGTATCTTTCATTTCCGTCTTTGTCGTTGTGAGAATTTCGACGTCATCCCGATATACCTTATATCCCACAACACCTAAATTGTCGGTGGAAGATGTCCATCTCAGCTCGATCGCAGTGCTCGATACCGCTTCTCCCCGCTCGATCGTCGGTGCCGTAGGCGCCACGTCATCCACAAGGGTCGGCGTCCACCAGTTCCCCGACACCACAATCATACTAAGCAAACGTAGATTATTGCTGAAGTACAGCTCATCTTCTGTTGAACCGGCCGTATTATAATCCCATAATCGATTCAACCATTCCTGATTGGATGCGTCGATCATCGCGCTTACCATCAGTGGTGCAGAGAACGAAATATCCTCGTAATCTTCCAGCTCCTTGGAACCGTCCAGCTTATATCCAGCTCGAATCTGACTCGGGTCTTGATTCGTCTTCTCTTGAATCCAACGATTAAGAGTACTTAATTGTGCTTGCGCGCGGGTATCCCCTGTGATCAGGTAATCCGTACCGATTCGCCATGGAATACGAGAAGAATTATAGCTGTAGTCTCCGTCTGTCTCCGATTCTAAGAACATTGGTTCCGCTGGAACGTAACGGTTGCTGTCCTTCACCACGAAATCGGGAAGCAACCCCGTTTTCGGGCTGTAGTTCTCATGCATGTCGCGGATGATGTTGTACGTTGAATCGACGACACGATCCCAACGCGTGTCACCCGTCACGTTGCGATAATCCTTTAAGTGCTGCAGCATAAAATCGGATGCTCGCGTCGCTTGGCCATATTTCGGATCGTTATCTGTAACCCAATCCGCCAGCTTCAAGGTCCATTCCGTATGGTTGACTTCGCTTTGCATAATCGCATTCATAACCTTCTTGGCCTGCTCCAAGTAATGAATCTCACCTCGGCTCCCCCATTGACTGTTCGCTAGCAAAAGCGCGTAAGCAATATCCATATCGCCGTCCGTGGCTGAATCAACGCCATTGATATCCTTAATTTCCGTACCGGTATCCGCTTGCTGCCACGCCATCAAATCGGGATTGATCTCGCTGGGATGTGCTCTGAAATAGCGATACAAGCCGTCAAAATAATGCTGTGCGTCCGGATCATGCCCTGCCATCAGCGCGGTAATCAACATCCCGTAACCGTGCGCTTCGGATACCGTGATTTCATTCTCCTCGAACCAATCCCCATCACTATACCAAACATAATATTGACTCGGGTCGTATGGGTTCTGCTTCAGATATTTAGCCTTCCATTCGTCATATAATCTAGCCACTGTGGAGTCCATCTTCGCTTGAGTTACATGGTTCGGCTTAATCGAGCCCCCTGCATAAGCCGTATGCTGTGGGAACGCTTTGTGCGGACCTTCGCCTGATGGCAATTGTCCCGTCGTCACTTCCACCATATTGCTGTCCAGCGATTCCATCCCCTCCACGTTATAAGCCTTCACCACATAGCGATACTTCGTATCCGGATTCAGTCCGGTATCGCTATAAGACAACGTCTTGGTTGTGCCTACCTTCGTACCGCCACGATATACGTTATAACCCGATGGCTCTAATGTACCGGCAGACGCCGTCCACCGCAGGTTAACCTGGAAAGGTGATATTGCGGTTCCTTGAAGCTCTGTCGGTGCTGAAGGAGGTTCATTCACGATCGGTCCTTCTAGCGTACTGACTTCAACGGGATCTGAGTTCATTCTTGTGCCAACAGCCTTGATGATTAGATCATATTTCTTATTCGGGTCGATATTTTCCAGCTTATAGCTGTACGCTGATTGCCCATCCGCCACCGGAATATATTCGCTCCAGTGTGCTTTTACCTTGTCGCCCTTCTCATAAATTCGGAAGCCTCGAATCGGTTCTTTGCTGGCAGAAGGCATTTCCCAGCTTAGGAGAGCGCTAGAATCGCGAAGCTGAACACCTGCATGCTCAACGGGCTCAGGTTTCACATCCGTTCGTTGGATCCCATATCTATCGTAAGCAAATAATCCGTTGCCTACAGTACCTTCTTTCCCTTCGTCTTCCATGGCTGCAGTATAAGCCGTAAATTGAAGTACTTTCGGGGAGACGGATACATCTGTGAACATTTTTTTCTCCGGCTGCTCGTCAATTGCCGCAAAGTAATCATCATACGGAATCGGATTACCGTTTTCATCTAATAATTCCTGGGCCTCATCATTCTCGTCCAGATAATGTTGATTATTCTTGTAATAGAACTTGTTGCCGAAGGCATTCGACATGAGATAGACCGTACCTTTCGGATTGATGGCATTGCCTGCGGCATCGAATTCCAATTGCTCCTTAGGGATTACTTCATCGTTATACATTTGGAACGATCTCATGTACATATGGTCATGTGCTTCAAATACCAAATCGATGCCCATCTCGTCGAAGGCAGGGATGAGATACTTTTTGTAAAATTGGACACGATCATCTTCCCATTGCGCTGAGTTATCCCCTGCTGCATACGGGCTTTTGTGAAACGCAACGAATTTCCACTTCTTATCGCTTTTCGCCACGGTGTTTTTCATCCAAGCGACTTGATCCCAAAATTGATCATCCGCCCATTCGACGTCCTTTCCATTCTCTGCAAGCGCACCTTGATACTGCGAATTAAATACGAGATAAAGCGCATCTCCATATTCAAAAGAATAGACCGACCCTTCATGCGTATCCGCGACGACTTGCTTCGGCAAGTTGAAATGGTTGTAGAAGTTATTGTTCGGTGTCGTCTCATCTCCGTCATAATCCTGCACCTCGTGGCCGCCAAGCACCGGAACAAACGGAACCTGCAGCAGCTCCTTCTGTGCTACCCCGAGCATCCATTGCCACTGCTCTTCTAAATCGCCGTTATCCACTAAATCTCCAGCACTAATAAGAAATTTAGGGGCTCCGATATAGTCGATCGCCTTTCTGAACGTATCCGCCCAAGGCTCAAATTCTGACTTGTTTGAAGCTTGCGAGTCTGATCCGGCAATAAAGCGGTAAGACTGATGGTTAGACGTATCGGTCGTAAACGAGCCAATAGGGCTCCATGCTGTTCCATTGCCGACGCGGAAATTGTATGTAGTGCCTGGAGTCAACGCATCTGCAATGACTTTATGGCTGATAAATTCCGTATATGTCTGGGTCGTTCTATCGCTTTTCGCCATGAACGTATCTATCTCTTTTCCGTGACCTGAATACGTGACGAACCCGGTCTGAGGAAACACGCCCCCTTGTACATCGGAGGCATCCACGACTTGAACGATCGAATCTGTCATGAGATCGGTATACCAAGCAAACGCGATACTTGTCTTCGGATCACCGTTGAAGGTCATATTGACGGATTTCGGCATGAACGGTGAGTCTTGTGTCGTAAAGCTCCAGGAAATATCCCGAACTAGAGGGATATGATCTTCTTTCCCTTGAATCATTTCCTTCGGTATAGACACCGTATAGGTTTTGCCATAGTCCAATACCGAATGGTTAATCTGTAATGTATGATGGTTTATTATTTCAGGTTGGATCCCTTGTAATAGGTTGTTCTCATTGTCCCTGATCGTGACCGCATGTTCTTCATTCCATACGATTTTCTTGCTGAACTTCACCGTTACCTGTGCATCGACAGCGGTTTTCACCGCACCGTCTTGAGGGGATTCCAGCAAATTTATAGTAGGTACCTCGATGTCGCTGCCTTCCATCGCTTCTCCTTTCACACGAATATCCTTGATATAGCTGGAGCCGCCTGCTCCTACTTCGGAATTCTCGATTGGGTTCGTTGCCTCGGTCGAAGCCACGATCCAGCGAATATATAATAATGGCTGATCTTCAGCAGATTGCGGAAGAGGCGTATCCGCTAATTTACAGCTGTTGCAGCTGTAGCTGCCTTTTTCGAGCGTTACATCTTTCATTTTCGTCCACGATGCCCCATCGCTGCTGATTTCAACCTTGAAGTCGCGCGGTCCTGAGCCCGAAGATTTTTGCATAGATGACAACGTGATATGCTGGAAGCCTTTGGTCGACAGTGTAGCCAGCCAGTATTTACGGTCTACGCCTTGGTGCCAGCCCTGATATTGCAGCCCGTCGTCACTTACATATTCGAATTGGAGACCGCCCACAGCACGAATGGTGGAGGCCGCCTGATAGGCGCCATAGGTCGCCGAAATGACTCCTTCGCTTCCCGCATCCTTAAAGTCCCAAGCCGCGATCATTACTTTTTCCGTGGTTACTTCTCCGTCCCCGGTTTCTTTCGCCGATACGGTTCCCACCGTATGGAATGGCAACAGCATGAACACTAAACATATGGCTATGTATCTGTGAAACCTTTTTCGCAAAAAATGATGAACTTGCATTCCATTCCCTCTTTCCTAATCGAATAGATTACACATTTTCATGACTGCATCCATGAGAGTTTGTTACCGTGTGAGGTCAACGTTGTGGAAAAGAAGCTTTTTTCACATCAAAGGGAGGTTCTTGGAGGGGTGACTACGTCAGAAAAATGCATTCAGAATTGAATGCGCTTACAACTAAAGGCTATTGAATTGGGCGTATCGAATCACATCCCTTCATCGATATACGGGATTACTCCATAAAAATTCAAAAGTTAAAGCGCTTAAACTTTCTATAGTATACCCAATCTCTTCCATTTTGTCAATTACAAGAGGTTCATGTCCCGATTAGGACACCAAAAAACCGCTACGCACAGCAGGCTGTACATAACGGCTTTTGGCATGTTCATGATCCGATTTCACTTACAAGGAAATATACTCGACGTATTTTTGAGCGCTGGCTTCAATCACTTCAGCAGATGTTCCGAACGAACCAATAGGTTCTAGCTCTTGAATTGACTGGTCGTCTCTTGCATGTCTTCCGCCAATTGAGATAAATGCGAAGCCGAAGCCGCAACTTCTTCCATCGCTGCCAACTGTTCTTGCGTACTTGATGAAATCTGCTGGAAATGATCTATCGCTTGACCTGATGATTCATTGATATGAATCATCGTATCATTGATCTGTTCCGAGCCTGCCGACAATTGCTCCATGGTCGCAAATACTTCTTCTATACGCCCGGCAATTCCCTCGACGGCATGTCTGACATCCGAGAATACATTTCCCGTCGCATACATGCGATTCATGCCGTCTTCCATTTCCAGCTTCACTTGATTCATCGATTTCATGGCTTGCATCGTATCTTCTTGAATATGGCTCACCAAATTCGCGATATCGTCTGCCGAATGCGAGGATTGATCTGCTAATTTCCGAACTTCATTCGCAACGACCGTAAAGCCGCGCCCCTCTTCCCCAGCCCGTGCTGCTTCAATAGATGCATTTAAGGATAAGAGGCTTGTCTGTGCGGCAATATCCGTGATTACTTTCACAATTTTATCGATCTCATCCGACCGTTGGTTCAGATGCTGGAGTACTTCTTCCAGACGATCCACCTTCATGGCGACCTCATTCATCTGTTCGATCGTCGCTTCTGCTTGTTGATTTCCCTGTACCACTTGATCCACCATTTGGTTCGCTGTCGTTGACACTTCTTGCGTGTGGTTCACGACATGCTGTATGCCCGAGTTCATATCGGTCACGGTCTGCGTCGTCGCAGCAACATGCTGTCCTTGCAATTCCATGCTATTGTTCACATTCCCAACCGCCTGCACGATTTGTTCGGTGACTTGGCTGGTCTGCTCCGCGCTTGCATTTAATTCTTGGGAGGATGCGGCAACTTGTTCACTCGACTCCATGATTCTTCGCATGAATCCCTGTAACGACTCCAGCATCAAATTGAACGATCCATTCAGCTGGCCTAACTCATCTTTCGAATGATAGTGCGAACGAACGGTCAAATCCCCTTGCTGCGCTTTCTTCATCACGCTCTGAATATCTCGCATTGGTTTTGTAATCATACGTGCCAAAACGTACCCAAAAATCGATGTAATAAGCAATGCGATGATCCCGCATATGACGACCAATATAATGGTACTGCTCTTGGAAGATTGACTCTGTTGATAATAGCTATCTGTCTGTTGAACATTTATATCGGTTAATTCTGTCATTTGCTCAATCAGGCTCTGATGCAGCCCGCTCAAAGAATGATAGTAAGAACTTAGACCTTCCTTCATGCCACCAGTCCGATAACCTCGAATCACTTCTTGAACGCCTTTATTGTAGTTGAGGGTACTCGTCTTTAATGCATCCAACTGGGCTTGCTCCGTTGCATCCAGCTCGGTTCCTAGGTATGTATTTAACAGCATATCAATATTCCCAAGCCTTGTCTGAATGCTCTTATCAAGCTCATCCCCCAACTTATCCGAGACGATTGGCGTATCGGAATCGCCGTTCAGCATCATCTCCAGCAGTTCACCTTTAATGGCCTGCATGTCTACACGTACGCCTTGTAATGATTTGATAGAAACAATATTATCGTTATACGTCTTGCTTAAAAAGGTATTCACTTTATTCACACCGTTCATGCCGATGAACCCCGTTATCAGAATGAATAGGATTCCTAAGGTAATAATCAAATTCAGTTTGTTGCGTACAGATAAATTTTCCATACAATCCCCCCGTAAAATTCATCGTTGTCATGCGATTTCCGATCGAATCATGATCATGATTTCTTATTTATGTTGTTGTATTGTCAAAAGAAATTCAAGACACTTCATGATATTGTCAAATTGAATATTATGAACAAAATAAAAAACGGTTAAGCACTCCTGCTGCTGCAGGTATACTTAACCGCCAAGATTAGCGCAACAACGCCAAATCGAACTTGGGAACAAGCCCTTCTTCGGCCGCTCGACCAAGCAATGCTTCGATCGCAGCGTAACCGTCTTTGCCTAAATTTGCTGTAAAATTGTTCACATATAAATCGATATGTGCCTTGGTAACTTCTGGGGACATTTCTTGCGCGTGGCTTAAGATATAATCACGAGATTCTTCCGGATTGCGCCATGCATATTCGACTGATGAACGTACCCAATCCGTTAAGGCATCAATATCCATCGAGCGACGGGCAATAATGGCTCCGAGCGGAATCGGTAATCCCGTATCCGACTCCCACCAGTTCCCTAGATCTGTCATAAGTGATAATCCATAGGATGGATATGTAAATCGAGCTTCATGGATCACTAGCCCGGCATCCATACGCCCATCGCGAACCGCAGGCATAATTTCGTCAAATTTCATGACGACGATTTCACCGATGCCACCTGGCACGTGTTGTGCCGCCCATAACCGGAATAACAAATAAGCTGTGGAACGTTCGCTTGGTACGGCTATCCGTTTGCCTGACAAGCTTGCAGGGTCTGAAGCAGCATCTTTCGTCAGCACCAACGGGCCGCAGCCACGCCCAAGTGCGCCGCCGCATGGCAGCAATGCATAATCCGATAATACCCATGGCAAAGCCGCATAGGATACTTTCATCACGTCCGGCCCAGTTCGATCTGCTGCCCAATGATTCGTAATATCAATATCCGCGTAGGTTACTTCCAGCTCGGGTGCACCAGGAATCAGGCCGTGGGCCCATGCATGGAACACAAACGTATCATTAGGACAAGGGGAAAAAGCAATTTTCATTTACAGCACCTCCACAAATACAGCACTTGCTGCTTCTAAAGCATTCAGTGCTTCTTTAATACGCCATGCGGCACGATTTCTCGGCCCTACGGCATTCGATATCGCGCGAATTTCTAGTACAGGCAATCCATAAGACGCAGCCGCCGTACCGATCCCATACCCTTCCATCGCTTCGGCAACCGCGCCTGGAACGCGATGCGAGAGCGCTTCCGCGGTCGCTGCCGTCCCCGTCACGGTCGTACATGTAATTACAGGACCTAAAGACACAGTATGACCAGCGGCTCGAATCGCTTCGGTTACCTGTGCAGCTAAGCCAGCTTCAACGGATATCCGCGAAGAACCAAAGCCAAGCTCGTCTACGCTTAAAAAGCCGTCAGGTGTCTCCGCTCCTAAGTCTGCGGCGAGAATGGCACTCGCCACTACGATGGACCCGATTTCAGCCTGACCCTCAAATCCTCCAGCGATCCCTGCATTCACAACGAGGCCATAAGATGCTTTTGCCAGTTGCTTCGTCGTACTGATCGCTGCTGCAACAGAACCTACGCCCGCCACACATACATCAAATCGATCGTCATGGTTCAATCCCCGCAGGACAGCCTCTCGTTCGGCTTCTACAGAAGTCATAATAAGGACACGATTGTTCTTGCTGGCTTGCTCAGAACCATTCACTTCGGTCTTCATCTCTCCGCTCATTTCAACAAACTCCTTTAAATACCTTATCTACTTTAGCCCTAGGGCATAACATTTCAAGTTGTCCACGCTTCCTGTATACTATGAAATAGTCGGACAAGGAACATTTTAACAAAGAATGGGCGGAAACGCACGGAGGGACGTATCATGTCAACGAACTCATTGGTATCAGAAGTATTCCAAGCAGCACAAGCTGGTGATCTCAACCAACTACGAATCCACTTAGAAGCAAGCCCTGATCTCGTCAACACGCTTAACCCTGACGGACTCTCGCTATTAGGAATCGCAGCACATTTCGGACATCCTCAGATCGTGGCCCAATTAATTGAATTCGGAGCCGATGTAAATGCTTTATCGCGCTCGCAAGTCCCTTTTATCCCATCCAACACGGCTCTTCATGCAGCTATCGCAGGAGAACGCAACGTGGAAGTAATCCGATTATTACTTCATCATCAAGCAAAGACTACATGCTATGACAGCAATGGCCATACCGCCTTGCATACGGCTGCATTTCACGATGACAATACCGAAATCGTCCAATTATTACTAGACCACGGTGCAGATACCCATCAAAAATCGATAGACGGGCATACATCTTTTGACATCGCCATCAAGCAAGGAAACCTGACTGTCGCAGCTCAATTACGCCCATAAATGGGACATTATCGAAACACCGATGACCGAAGAATCCTTCAAGGATGCTGAACCCTTCTACCGCACGTTCACGCAGCTTCCCTACTTTGGGCAGCCTGAAGACGTGGCATATGGCGTCCTCTTCCTCGCATCCGACGAATCCCGCTTCATGACGGACGCCGAGTTCGTCATCGACGGCGGATGGACAGCGATCTAATCTAATTTCCTATGATGCAAAAGCCGCTCACCTATCCAATGGATAAGTGAGCGGTTTTATCTTAAAGATCTGCCTAGTGGCGTTCTACTAGATTACGAATATAAGGGCCTTTGATCGATAGATTTTCTAGGTATATTCACCGTTTCCTCTTGTCCTTTGCAATCAACTTGTTCATAGTATACCATGTAGCTAAATGATATCGAGAGGAGTCGAGATGACGTGGTTGAACATACGATCAAATTTCTCGAAGGCGACCGAATCTACCTCCGTCCCGTAGAAGCGGAAGACCTTGATGCTTATTACACCTTCCTCATGGATCCCGAAATGAACAAGTGGACTGGAACGCAAACGGTATTCAGCAAACACAGCGCAGCGAACTGGATCGAACGTATCGCTACGCCTTCTGAAGAGCGCGTTGATCTCATGATCTTAACCCAAACGAGTAACCAATTGATCGGTGAAGTGGTATTGAATGATATTGACCCGGTCAATCGAAGGGCAAATATTCGAATCGCGATCTCGGGCGAGAATAACCGCGGGCAAGGTTATGGCACCGAAGCCATGCTGCTCATGCTCCGTTATGCTTTTGGAACGCTTCAGCTACATCGTGTGGAGCTTGCCGTCTATGCCTTTAATGAACGCGCATTGCATGTCTATGAGAAACTCGGGTTTAAGCGAGAAGGCGTGCAGAGAGACTATTTGTACTGGAATTTCGAATACCATGATGCCATAACCATGAGCTTGCTAGCTCCAGAATATCGAACATTACATCAGAAAGGATGACGAACATGGGCCTCGTAAAAAAATTACTTATTAAAAACAATGTTCATGTGGCTGTCGTGAACGCACCAGAATCCTTTTCACTGCCTGTAGAGGAGTTTCCCGAAGGAGTTGAAGTGTTACCGACCCTCCAACCTGAGATGGAGTTTGTGCTTCTATTTGCTGAAAATCAAGCTGAATTACAACGCTATGTGCCCGACATCTTACCAAAGCTGAAAAAAGCAGCCACATTATGGGTCGCTTATCCGAAGAAGAGCTCCAAAATCAAATCCGATATTACCCGAGATAGCGGGTGGGAGATTCTGCAGGAAGCTGGATTTGTCGGCGTCTCCCTCATCTCGATTGACGATACGTGGTCAGCATTTCGACTTCGACATGAAAGTGATCGCAAATAACGTTGGTAGGACAACTTCTACCCTGTTATGCATAGGCTGTTCCGTTCTTACGGCAGCCTGTTTGCCGTGTCGTGTTGCTTTAAGAAATCTAACGTGATGGTATTGATGATGTCGGCGTTCTCTATGGTTAACGCATGACTTGCTCCCGTAATGAGATGGCCCTTCACATGCGGAATCATTTCTTGCGCATTGGCGATGGCTCTCTTGGCGGGATAAATAACTTCTTGATCCCCTACGAGAAGTAAAGTTGGCGTTCGGAAATTTTCAAATTCTTCGCTTGAAAATACGGTTGGCGTGACACGCAGAAGAGGTTTTGCGTTGCGGTAGCCTGCAATCACCTGCGATCGAAACACCGGGAGCAAAGGTGCTCCGCTGGCTGAGAACCACTGAAATGCCCTGTCGATCCGATTCTCGGTATGAAACAATAAAGCAGGATAGATCTTGGTGAAAAACTGAAAACTTACGCGATGAAACGTCCCTGCTGGAGCATATAACATCAGCCTCGATACCAGTTCTGGATAGGCAAGCGCGAAATTCAAAGACAAAAATCCCCCCATGGAATGCCCGGCCAAATCCACCTGTGGATAGGACAATCCATCCAATACTTCTAGCAGCCATTGCCGTGCCTCTCTTCGCGATTTCATGACACCAGCAGGTTTGCTTCGCCCAAAATCACCCATCACATCGATCGCATACACGCAGCGGTCTTGAACCCAATGCTTCACATTCGGATACCACATGGTACTGCTCATCGTCATCCCATGCAGGAGCATGAGCGGTTTTTTATTCCGATCGCCAAAGCATACGACATGTGTATCTCCAAAGGATGTCTTCACATAACAGGATGAATACGCTAATTCAAACAAAGTTAGGCTTTCCTCATAACAACGTTCGTAGGCTAATTCAGCTTCCTGATTTCTAAAGATCGACCTCACTGTGATCTCCCCTCTCTATGCAATTTTTTTTACAACAATCTATCCTATTGATATATAATAATTTTGGAAGATTATACCTAATACATAGAGATGGAGGCTAATCTTATGATGAGAGCAGATGCCGTGTTACAACAGATTTGTCCGAAATGTAATCGCAATGTATCCGTAAATCATCGATTTATTACTTGGTGTGAGTGTGGGTGGAATGTAGAGGCGATGCATGCGGAGGCTCCTAAAAACCGGTTGGAGGCTTTGTATGTAAAGCTTGGTCAATCCTATGGTAACGCCTTATTTCAAGAAATGCTTCGCCATGGTGTAGACCATCAACGTAACTTTACGAAAGCAAATATACTGGCATATTTCATAGCAACATGTGTTTTTGTATTCAATATTTCCTTGCTAGGGTTAGGAATCTATTGGACTTTCTCGGGATGGCAGAACCATATCGCGGCCGGCATTGCAGGCACTATTTTTTTATTCTTCATTATTTGGATCCAATGGCCTCGTATTCATAAGCTCGACAAAGATGTAATTCCATTGTCACCTGAAAAATTTCCTGTGTTCACGAAGCTTGTACAAGACGTATCTGCTTATTTAGGTGTTTCGAAGGTACACGGTATCTATATGAATAAAAGTTTCAATGCCTATTTCACAAGAGTTGGTCTTCGTCGTCGCAAATATTTTTGCTTTGGATTACCCCTTTTAAAGACCTTAGAACCAGAAGAAATAATAGCACTTATTGGTCATGAGGTTGCGCATGATGCACATAACGATCTCGGGAGGGAATCCTACGTACATCTTGCAGTCCATTCCCTTCGTCAATGGTATAGCATTGCTCAACCTGCACGTGATAAGATCTGGGAGCTGAGTACCTTTGGGTATTTGCATTACATCAATTATTTCATCATGAAACTCTTCTCCTGGATTCCGTATTCAGGTCTCTATATCCTTACGCATCTGATGTGGAACGAATCGCAACGATCGGAATTCTTGGCAGATTTACGTGGCAGTGAGGTTAGTGGGACCGAAGCTTATATGAATCAACAGCATAAAATGTATTATGCTGCGACATTCTATAATTCACTACATCGCTATGCATTAAATCGAGAGCATATGAACATATCTTTTTTTGATTTTTACCAACAAGAATTAACAACCATACCTGAGCGAGAAATAGAACGTATTCGTCGGGTAGAACGTATGGAAGGAACACGCCTTGATGCGACACATCCGCCAACAGCACAACGAATTACTTTGTTAGAACAATCATCTTTTCAATACCCTAAAATCACATTAACACCCGATGATGTTGCTAAGCTAGTTCAAGAGTTAACCCTCTTGGAGTCTGTCATTGAAGAAGAGTTAATAGAAGATTATTTAGCAAGCTTACAATAATGGGATATTCGATACGTAGAACTGCATTTACTCCTAAGACCTTTCGTACTACAATGAACTAAGGAGTTCTACAGAACGACAATATCATGACGAACAACAAAGGGGTTTAACAGATATGTTACACAAAGCACTGACCATAGCAGGCTCGGATACCAGCGGCGGCGCAGGAATGCAAGCCGACCTGAAGACATTCCAAGAACGTGGCGTATTCGGAATGACAGCCCTCACGGTGATTGTTGCACAGGACCCGCATAACGGCTGGTTCCATGATGTATTTCCGATTGAGTTATCTACGCTTGAGAAACAAATTGAGACCGTTCTTGCAGGAATTGGTGTCGATGCCTGTAAGGCCGGAATGCTCGGCTCCATCGATATTATCGAGCTTGTGGCTAAGAAGATTTCACAGTACGATGTACGCAACTTTGTCATCGACCCTGTCATGGTCTGCAAAGGCGCGGACGAAGCATTGCATCCGGAGACGAACGAGGCACTTCGCGATATTCTTGTACCGAAAGCACTCGTCGTCACACCGAACTTATTTGAAGCTTCGCAATTAAGCGGAATGTCGCCGATTAAGAGTATCGATGAAATGAAAGAAGCCGCTGCCAAGATTCATGAGAAGGGCGCGAAATACGTTCTTGTAAAAGGCGGCGGGAAGCTTGCCTCCGAGGAACGGGCTGTTGACGTATTATACGACGGCAAATCATTCGATCTGCTTGAATCCGAAAAATTCGCAACGACTTTCACCCATGGAGCAGGATGCACTTACTCTGCTGCCATTACAGCTGAGCTTGCGAAAGGCCATGACGTAAAAGAAGCGGTTCAAACAGCCAAAGCATTTATTACCGAAGCTATTCGCCAATCCTTTCCGTTGAACCAATATGTTGGACCTACTCATCATGCGGCATACCGTTTATCGGGTAAAGAAGCATAATGAAACGAACACAAGGTTGTCTCCACAGTCATCAGACTGAGAAGACAACCTTTTTTCTCGTCATAAATTGAAACGATTACATCCCATTTGACGTACTATATCATATAAGAAAATTTTTACAAAAGGAGGAAGCCTTGATGTCAGGAACGATGATCACAGCCATTCTCATCGGAATCGCCGTTGTTTATTTTCTCATCATGATCCCCATCCAATACAGCTACATTTCCGAATTGAAGAAATTGCAGCTTCGAACCGGCGGCTCCCAGAGTGAGATGTATGAAAAAATGACGTTTGAAAACGAACAATCACATTTTGCCGTTCAAGGAAACATCTTTAATATTCCATCAACATTGATTGCTAGTCTGATTTACAAATTGAGACATAAATAAAACAACATGCGATCGTTAACGGATTCTTCCGCAACGGTCGCATGTTGTTTTGTTAGCTTAAGTAATCACCCGGGAAATATTCAATGCATGATCGTGCATACACGGTTAATTGCGCTTGATCCGCGTCATACGTAACCGGGCCCTCATGGACATAGAACCAAATCTTCTTCATTGGCTGCCCTTCCACCTGTTGGAAGACAAATACGTTTATTTCTGTTTTTAACCGAAGAAGCTCTTCGATTTCTCCGTTCATCGGTGTATTGACGACGAACTTCCATCCAGCTTCAGAAGGTTCCCAGACATATTCGACCGTCTGTTTGCTGGAGTCAATGAAAATCCTTCCCCCAACGGCATGCTTCATCATAAGCGTCTCTTGCATCCGAATTCCTCCTTAGGGCAAATCAATCAACATGAAAAATACATCCTGATCCGCAACAATGCTCAATCCGGATTCTTGTTCCACACGTGCAGCGTCACGAGGCAATAAGGTTTTCCCATTCACAGAACATGCTCCATCGATCACGAACAAATAAGTCTTCCGACTGGACGACTGATCAAAGGCTATCTGTTCTCCAGCAGCCAACTTACTTAAGTAAATGGTCAAATCTTGTTGAATAGAAGCAACGTTCTCCGCACCTTGCTGAGACACGATAGGCAACAATCTGCCCTGCAGTTGGTCCGGATCAAATCGGCTTGTCTGATAGGACGGCTCCAAGCCACGTGTATGCGGTTCAAACCACATTTGTAGTAAATTCAATTCCTCTGTTGAAGATGGATTATGCTCCGTATGGATAACACCTGTACCTGCGGACATCCGTTGAACTTCACCGAACGAAGAGATCGCGACATGGCCAAGATTATCTTCATGTCGAATCGATCCGGATAATACAACACTAACAATTTCCATGTCACTGTGCGGATGGGCTCCGAACCCTCGATTGGGTACTAGAAAATCATCATTACACACTCGCATGACACTGAAGTTCGCATTCTTGGCATCATAATACTCACCAAATGAAAAGCTTAAATGACTTTGTAGCCAACCTAAGTCTGATGTATACCTTGATTCGGCCGGATAAACCTCGATCATTCCCATTCCTCCTTCAAACATTCCATTTCTATTCGGATATAAACACAACATTAACTATATTTATAATATTTACTAACTTTATTGTAGATCATGCAGATCCTTATTTCAACAAATATCTTCACTCGGGATTACATAAGATTTCTGCAACGCAGCATGCTAGTCCTAACCGTTCGATGTAATGTATTCATTTTTTTGTTACAATAGGAGTACACAAAGTTGAAATGAATCAAAGGAGAATGAGAAGCGATGGCTACATTTGAACAACAACTTAACAAATATGCCGAACTGATTGTGAAAGTCGGCGTCAACGTACAGCAAGATCAACAAGTATTTATTACAGGTTCTACCGAAATGGCTCAGCTGGTTCGCCTGGTTGCGAAGAAAGCCTATGAAGCCGGTGCGAGCAACGTTCATGTCGACTGGGTCGATGAAGAACTATCCCGTATGAAATATGAGAATGCCTCGGATGAACAGTTCTCAACATTCCCTGCTTGGGAAGTGGCGAAAAGAGATACGTTCCTTGATGCAAGAGCCGCTTTTATTGCAATCGTATCTCCGAACCCGGATTTACTAAAAGGCATTGACCCTGCGCGAATCGGCAGCTTCCAAAAAGCATCCGGTCAAGCATTGACGAAATACCGTCAATATGTGCAATCCGATAAGGTTAGCTGGACGGTTGTCGCAGCTTCCACGAAGAATTGGGCAGTCAAAGTATTCCCTGATACAACACCGGAAGAAGCGCAAGACATGTTATGGAATGCGATTTTTGAATCCGTTCGCCTCCATACGCCAGACGCTGTCCAAGCTTGGGAAGAACATAACGCTAACTTACATAAGAAGGTAGACGTTCTAAACGGCCATCATTTCCACAAACTTCATTACACCGCACCAGGTACGGATCTTACGATTGAGCTGCCGGAGAAACACCTGTGGGTGGGTGCAGGCAGCACGAATGAGAAGGAAATTCCATTCATGGCGAACATGCCGACAGAAGAAGTCTTCACCGTACCGTACAAAACCGGGGTCAACGGATATGTATCCAGTACGAAACCGCTAAGCTATGGCGGCAACATTATTGATAACTTCAAAATCACATTCGAGAATGGCCGCATTGTGAATGTTGAAGCAGAGCAAGGACAAGAAATTTTGCAGCACTTGGTGGACTCTGATGAAGGCTCGCACTATTTGGGCGAAGTGGCGCTCGTTCCGCATCACTCCCCCATTTCGGAGTCTAACATCTTGTTCTTCAACACGCTCTTCGATGAAAATGCTTCAAACCATTTAGCGATCGGCAGCGGTTATGCGTTCAACGTTGAAGGCGGCAAAACGATGTCTCCTGAAGAACTTGCAGCAGCAGGCGTGAACGCAAGTATTACGCATGTTGACTTCATGATCGGCTCAGCCGAAATGGATATCGATGGCATCTCGAAGGACGGGTCTGTCGTTCCGGTATTCCGCAAAGGAAACTGGGCGATCTAAGATGCTGGAATTCAACGCAATGCTAATTCGGCCCGCAGGTGTTGGTACTTGGACGTATCTGAATGTTCCAGTACATGTCGATGAGGTATTCGGGACGAAGAATCAAGTTAAGGTCAAAGGGACATTGAATGACATTCCCTTTCAAGGGACACTGATGCCCCATGGCGATGGTTCGCACTTCCTTGTCGTGAACAAAGAGATCCGTGATGCGGCTCGCGTCACAACGGGAGATACGGTTCATTGCACAATAGAACAAGATTTCGGCGCACGTGCCGTTCTTGCACCTGACGATTTTCTTCAATCCCTTATGCAACACGAGTCAGCTAACCTATTCTATGAAGAATTAGCTTACAGCTATCAGAAAGAATATGTAGCCTGGATCGATTCAGCCAAACGTCCAGAGACACGCACTAGACGAATACAGCAAGCCGTTGAGAAGCTATCCCGCGCCGAAAAGCTTAAATCATAACCCAAATAACGACCCAAACGGATACGAAATCCCTGCGATCAGGGACAAGTATCCGTTTTTTTCTTGCCGCCCCTCCCTTAGGTTATTAATAATAAGTAACTTGACATATGTTCGTTGTGGTTATATACTAACTATTATAAAGTTACTTATCGATCATTAAGGAGGCTATCACATGATACCATCACTTTTTCTAGCCCATGGATCCCCTATGCTTGCCATTGAACATACACCCTATACCGAATTTTTAGGATCATTAGGCCAACAAATTAAACCCAAAGCGATCGTCATCTTTACCGCGCATTGGGAAAGCGAAGTGCTCACCGTTTCTTCTCATGACCATGTGTATGACACGATTTATGACTTCGGAGGCTTCCCGGATGAATTGTACGAGGTCGTCTATCCAGCCAAAGGTTCGACTGCTGTTGCGAACCAAGTGATGAAGCGATTTGAAGCGGCAGGAATTCCTGTGCAGACAGATGCGACACGCGGCCTTGACCATGGTTCATGGACCCTATTGCACCGCATGTATCCGGAGGCAAATATTCCAGTCGTGCAAATTTCCGTCCACCCCTACTTGCCTGCAGATGTGCAATACCAAATCGGAAAGGCGCTGCAAGGACTTGGCGAAGAAGATATTCTTGTCATCGGCAGCGGGGTTACCGTGCATAATCTTCGAATGCTTAACTGGGGACAGTCAACGCCTGAGCCGTGGGCCGTTGCCTTCGATGATTGGCTGTTAGAGCAGATGAAGCAAGGTGATCTGGGCGCATTATTCCAATATGATACACTCGCGCCTCAAGCGCAAAAGGCTGTTCCCCGTGCGGAACATTTTGTTCCTTTATTCATCGCCATGGGGAGCGGTAACGGCGAGCCGAAAGTGATCTACCGGGGATATGACATGGGGACGCTAAGTTACTTGAGTTTATCCTTCTGAACAATATACCCGCCATCGATTAGGATGGCGGGTATTAAGAGATTTATATCGCTATTTAGGAATACGCAAAATGATATGTTCCTGACCCGAGTTCGATCTCCACGCTGTCTTGCGAACGCATGATTCGCCGAATCCCGTTCCCCTCACAAAGCAGGTGCCCATCCACCCTCACATCATCTGGATGTTGAAGCGTAAGGATCACGGAAGCGGTTGTATTTGCCGGGATCGTCACCATTAGCTTGATTTCTTGATCCTGCTTCTCCCAAGAAGATACGATCTCACCGTACATAGACTGCAACCGCGTCTCAGCGCTGGAGAGGCCCCCTCCGATATGCGGCTGAATTCGAATCCTACGGTACCCAGGCTCTGTTTCCATGGTATCAATGCCTCCGACGACACGATATAACCATTCACCGATAGCCCCGTACGCATAGTGATTGAACGAGTTCATATCCTCACTCCAGAAGGTTCCGTCAGGCTTGATGCCATCCCAATGTTCCCAGATGGTTGTCGCTCCTTTCTTCACCGAATACAACCATGAAGGATACTCTTCTTGTAAAACCAGACGGTAGGCTAAATCCGTATATCCGTATCGCGTCAGCACATGACACAAGTAGGGCGTACCTACAAACCCTGTCGTTAGATGCGTACCTTGGGCTTCAATATGGGCCGCAAGATCTCTTGCCACCGCTTCTCGGTGGGACTCCTTCACAAGGTTGAACATCAGTGCAAGTAAGTAAGCTGTCTGCGTGGGCGCAGCAACATCCCCCTCCGGCGTAATGAATTCCGCTTGGAAAGCTTCAACAATCTTACCATGTAATGCTTCATAGGCTTCCGCATCTTCATGTTCCCCGATGATTCGAGCCGTCTTGGCCAACAGATGCGTGGAATGCGCATAAAAGGCCGTCGCAATATACGCCTTCGGCGTCGCTCCCGTATAACTATCCTCTTCTGCATCTAAAGCTAACCAATCCCCAAAGTGGTCGCCTGTATCCCAAAGATATTCATGCTCCCCTTGCGCCCGGATATATTCGACCCACGCCTTCATACTCGGATATTGCTGTTCGAGCACCCGAACATCCCCATAGTTCTCATAGATCGCCCATGGGCAGATGACAGCGGCGTCTCCCCAAGCCGAGGAGTTATACCCCACCGAATGAATGCCCGGAACCACATGAGGCACACCGCCGTCTTCCGCTTGATCTACTGCTAGATCTTTTAGCCATTTGCTAAAGAAAGGGGCAACTTGATAATTAAAAGCAGCTGTCCGAATAAATACTTGGGCATCGCCAGTCCATCCGAGTCTTTCGTCACGCTGTGGACAGTCGGTAGGTACGTCCAGAAAATTCCCTTTCTGTCCCCATACGATGTTATGCTGCAATTGGTTCAATAAGGGGTTCGAGCAGTGGAAAGATCCCGTTTTTTCCATGTCTGTATGAATAACACATCCCAGGAATCGGTCCTCATCATCGCGAAGTGAGATGCCCTCTACTTTGACATAACGAAAGCCTTGAAACGAGAAGCAGGGCTCGTAAACCTCCTCCCCTTCACCTTTGCACGTATAGGTAATCATCTGCTTCGCTGCACGTAAGTTTCCGATATAGAAATTCCCTTCACGATCCAACACCTCTGCATGTTGGAGACGAATGACGGTTCCCGCTTCAGCTTGCACCCGAAACCGTACCCAACCCACCATATTCTGACCCATATCCAGTACCGCTTCTCCGGCAGGTGTATGTAAAACAGCGACCGGTTGTATATATTCAATGATGCGTGTTGGATCATTTTCTTGGGCAACAAGCGAATCCACCTCTTGCTGCGCTGCTAGAGTAACTGCGTTCCAATTCTGCGAATCAAAACCTTGCTGGTTCCAACCCGTCTGCTCCAATCGCGCATCATACGTCTCACCGTGATAGATTTCAGATCGAATCAAAGGTCCTCCGTTGTAAGTCCATGTTCCATCTGACACGACAATCTCTTCCGACCCATCCTGATACGTCACATGCATTTGAAGCCATAATCCTCGTTCTTGACCATATAGGTTCCGCGCACCGCCGAAGGCTAGATTTCCTTTATACCAACCGTCACCTAAGATGACACCCAGTACATTCTCACCCGATGCAAGCAACGAAGTCACATCATAGGTCTGATATTGGAGCCGATGATGGTAGCTAGTCCATCCGGGAGCAAATACAGCAGCATCAGCCGGCGAACCATTGATATAGAGTCGGTATAAGCCTCGGGCTGTGGCATAGACTCGTGCTGAAGCAATCTCAGTCCCAAGATGTATGCTCTTGCGCACGTAAGCACATGGCTCTTCGATTTGCCCCTCTTTGCCTAAAGATGCCGTAATCCATTGCGCCTTGTAGTCTTTTGGGTATAAGAAAGCCGTCTCCCAGTACGCCGCCTCGCTCCATTCGGTGACTTCCTTCTGTTCCGTCCACACGCGTACCCGATAGTAATATCTTGTACGAGAAGATAACGCAGGTCCCTCATATTCAACATGCACGGAACGTGCACTCATCACCCGGTCTGTGTCCCACCATAATGTTTGAAAATCTTTGTAGGCTGAGACTTGAACCTGATATGCTGTTTGTGATTCATCCCTTGCCGTACCGGCATGAATTTTCCAACTCAATCTCGGTCGCGGTATATCCGTACCTATTGGATTATGCTTATATTCACATCTCAGATCATAGACATGCATGAACGTCTCGACTCCTTTATCGGATGGTATCTTCTCTTACAGTCTACGTGGGAGCACGACGTAAAAACATAGGTGTTCTTGACATTTCTACAAGGTAAAGATGACAATGAACCCATACACGCCATAGGATCGATCGGAGGAATTCAGATGAAGGTTCGACAAGAACTATTCCATGGTTCAACCATGTTTCAAGATCAATTAGAAATCTATGTGAATCGGTTCCAGGAAAATTTCCATTCCGACTTTCATTCCCATGATTTCATCGAGATTACCTACGTCGCCGAAGGAACGGGATTTCACCATATCGGAGAGCACGTCTTCCCTGTACGTAAAGGGGATCTCTTCATCCTCCCCCTTGGCACGACCCATGTCTTCCGTCCTGTCTCTCCAAGCAAGCACCAGAAGCTCATCGTATATAACTGTATTTTTACGGAATCCATGTTGTACAAAGCGAATGAAGATGCCGCGGGGATTAATCTGCTGCAATGCTTTCAATTCCCTACTGACATGAACGCGAGCCGTTGCCATTTCGATGGACCCAATCAACGGATAGAGTCACTCTTCCAGCAGATGCTTGATGAACATACCGTTCGGAAGCCAGGATATGCTGCCCTTTTATATTCGCTGCTCTTGCAACTGCTCATCTATCTTGCCCGTCAGTTCTCGGAGCCGGATCAGGCGAAACTTCATCCGCAAGATTCGATGGAACACATCCTGCAATACATTCGTAACCATGTTGACGAGCCCTTAACCATCCGTTCTATGGCAGAGCAGTGCCGGATGAGTGAAAGACATTTCTTCCGTCTCTTTAAGCAGCGTACAGGGCAGCCTTTTCAAGACTTTGTTCAGCATACACGCGTTCAAGCCAGCTGTGAGCTATTGCTCCGTACGAATCTGACGATCGCTCCCATCGCAGAAGCTGTAGGGTATAAAGATTTGCAATCCTTTCATCAGGTGTTTAAGCGCATTGTTGGAATGACCCCGGGACAATATCGGAAGCAGGGACTTTAATCAGAGCAGAAAAACCAAAAAAGCTGCCAATAGGCAGCTAGTTCATGTTCCATCTGATTATCCGAACAAAATGTCGAGCACGGTACCCAATTGTCCCCTCGATTTCCCTTCCAACACACGCGGATTATAGATCTCCACAAAACCGCAGTTTTCACAAGATACGAACAGATAATGATTATGCTGAATATCCAATAATTTGCTAATTCCGGTGCCCGTCATAGCCACTTCCTTGATATGGCATGCTGTTCCGCTGCACTTCGCACACTTGAACCGCTCTTCAATGGATTTTTCGATACTCATTCATGTCACTCCTTTGATAGGGACTTCCCTTTACGATTGCTCGATTTCCTTACGTATCAATTGCTGATTATGCTCATGATAACTCTTCATGCCGCGGGGAAACGGAACATGATTCAGCATCGCATCCAGTCCTTCTTGATTCCCTTCGGTCACGTATTGTCTCACCGTCCGGAGATACCGGACCGACTGTTCGATGCGTGTCTGCATCTCCAAGGGATCCGTCGTAACATTACCATGACCTGGGACAAGGACTTGGATGTCATGGTCTGAGAGCACTTGTTCAAGCTTCTGCATCGTCTTCTCATAATCCATGCTGTTCCAATACACGTAAGGGAATTCGATATCAGATACATAATCGCCTGCCAGCAAGATCCCTTCGGGTTCAATCACCGTAACGATGCCGTCAGCCGTATGACCTGGAGCAAGATAGAAGGTTACTGTCGTCTGCCCTAATTGAAGCTGCTGTCCATCCTGGTCAATCACGATATCCGCTTCCGGATAGGTAATTTCATAATCCCGTTTCAGATAGTAGCGATCATCGAAAGCCCTAATCTGTTCAACAATATCCGCACGTTCCGGGTGCTGTTGAAATCCCTCGCTCGCGATCACTTTCGCTTCAGGAAAAGCGCCGTATCCTAGAATATGATCCCAATCGCTATGCGTAAATAGCAGGTAGACCGGCCATCCTTTGCCCAACTGATCCACGTATTCACGAATCTCGCGAACCTCATGAGGAAGCCAAGTTGGATCAACGACGATCGTGCAATCATGCAGTGTGATGACCGATGACGTGGTATGATACAGCGCGCTTTGAAACACCGTAATCCGACTATTCTGAAAAGAAATCATTGGACGAACCCCCTTTCACAACGTCTTATTGATCTCCTTATTATATCACAGAAGTTAAAAAGCCTACGATGACCTTTTACGTAATATCTTTTTTCTACAGGGAAGATCACCCGACGGTTCTTTATTGTGTAACCTATACGTTGGTCGATAGGAGAGGTGGGTTGGTGTTTTAAATCAACTGTTGTAGAAATCCGGGAGCAAAGGCGGACATGAGAGACCTTATTCTTTGTTATACTCACAGATTAGCCCTTTTGCGGACACAGATGCCCTTATTCTATACTAATAATGAGGATATACTCTATTTATCGTAGAATAAGGACTCCTGTGTCCGTTTAACCAGCATTTTGAATGCTTTTTGCAGAATAAGGGCTCCTGTGTCCGTTCATTTCTCGCGCCGTTCCCTGCACCCTTTTTTGATTTCAGTAATCTCTCGAAAATATATAAATTTTATAATCTCAAGCAAAAAAGCAGCTCCCGCTCGGGAACTGCTTCTTGTATAGAACTATGCTTTGCTAATAAACTCTTGCACCCATTCCCCTTGATAATATGCCACACCAATGTGAGTATAATGCGCGTTCATAATATTCTCACGGTGACCCTGGCTATTCATCCAATCTTTCATGACTTGCTCAGGCGTCTGCTGCCCCTTGGCGATATTCTCTCCGGCATAACCATACTTAATATTGTATTGCTTCATCATATCAAATGGCGAACCAAAGGTTGGAGATTGGTGACTAAAATAATTGTTTTTATACATATCCACGGCTTTATCCATCGCCATGTTCGCAAGCTGCGTGTCCACGGCAAGCGCGGATAAACCTTGCTTAGCACGTTCTTGGTTCACAAGTTTCACCACTTGCTCCGCAAATTTAGCTTGGTCTGTCGTCGCTGTGTTGCTCGGTGGAGTCGATGGTTTGCTAGGTTGTGCAGGAACCGTCACTTGCGGTTTCGAAGGTTGTGGCTGAGGCTTCGAAACGCTCGGTACTTTCGATGGTTGCTTGACTGGGACTGAAGGCGTCGAAATAACGGGCTTTTTCTGCGGTACAGTAACCGTGATGTTAGGCCCTTGTACGACCACGATCTTCATATAGGGTTGCATATTACTGTTATCTTGAAAGTATTTGGTTACAATATCATTACAGTTCGGTGTCGCAGCAGATGCTGCAGAAGCGGCTGTTGGAACCATCCACGCAACGGCCATGGCAGTTACTAACGCTGTTGTGGTAAAACGTGTCTTCCATTTCTTCATCGATATACATCCTCCTGTTGATCGTATTGGCTGTGAAGTGGAATTCCAATCTTTCACATGAGAAATCGTAACATAGGTCACAGGCCAGATTCATTACCAAATAATTGGAAAATAAAAGACAGTCCCCTTCCGGGAACTGCCTGATGATCTACTTTTCTATGCTTTACTAATAAATTCTTGCACCCATTCCCCTTGATAATAAGCTACGCCGATATGGGTAAAATTAGGATTCATAATGTTCTCACGATGGCCTTGGCTGTTCATCCAATCTTGCATGACTTGCGCTGGAGATTGCTGTCCCTTCGCGATATTCTCGCCTGCATAGCCATACTTAATTTGATATTGATTCATCATATCGAACGGTGAACCATACGTTGGAGATTGGTGGTCAAAATAGTTATTTGTATACATATCCTTTGCTTTATCCATCGCCATATTTGCAAGCCGATCATCCGATTGCAGTGCTGGAAGACCTGCTTTCGCACGCTCTTGGTTCACAAGATTTACCACTTGAGAAGCGAAGTTAGACTGCTCTTCGTTGGTTTGTGACCCTGTATTGGCAGGTGGAGCCGGAGTCGGCTTAGGTGTTGGTGCTGGCGTTGGCTGACTCGGAACCGTCACTTGCGGAGGTTGCGGTGTCCCTGGTACTTGCGGCATTACAGGACACGAAGGCATCGACCCCGGTTGGAATTGTCCTGGAATTTGTTGGAATAAATTACCTAAAATATCTTGTAAATTCTGCGCAGGCGCAGCAGAGGCAACGGTTGGAAGCATCCACGCTACAGTAAGTGTCGAAGTCATTGCAACCTTGGTCAATCGTTTTGTCCATTTTTTCATCTATGATCTTCCTCCTTGTTTTTGCGAGATTATGTTCCTCTCGTTTACAAGTAGAAGTGTATCATAGACCTTTTTCCCATTTCATTGCCAAAAACTTGGTTCTATTTCCTTGGTTGATTTTGGCTCCGCTCTTTATACCACTGGTACCAATAGATCCAAAACGCAAGCCAACATCCCGAGATGAGATATCCCGCAAGGATATCGCTTGGATAATGAACGCCTGCATACACCCGGCTAAGACCAATCATCAGGATCATGCCTACCGCAGCTAGGATCAGAAGAACGCGACCCCATTTTTGAGGAATATGTCTCCATAACAGAAATGCGATCGATGCATAAAATGAGAAGGCACCCATCGCATGTCCACTCGGGAAGCTGTATCCCGTCTCTTCCAGAATTCGGTGGATTGTTGGCCGTTCGCGTGAAAACACGCTTTTTAAAATTACATTCAGAGAAGCAGACCCTCCGATGACAATCAGGAAAAAAATCAATTCACTCCGATGTTTCAGCACAAAATATAATAATACCATCGTGATGATACTTAAAATAATGACGATCTTGGCTGAACCCAGAAGTGCACAGAATTCAGCTAATGCCGTCCATGTAGGCGACTCCCAACTTTGCATCCACGTAATGATCGGTGTATCGAACGCAGATAAGCGATCCGTTGTGACCAAGTAAGCTACGCCCATAAACCCAAGAAGACCCACCAATGTCAAATAGAAAGCAGGAGTTGCCCGAAGTTGTACTGCTTTTGTCATAAACGTCTGATTCACCTTTCTAGATGTTTTCTCTACGCTAAGGATGGCTCGGCAAACCAGCAATATCATAGATGAGCTGCATGTCCAGCGACTTCCGCGTCTCATCTGCGAGTCGGTCAAATGCGATCACTTGCCTTGCAGCAAAAGGTAATATGTCCTGAATAGCCGCTAATCCCCGTTGGCTGCGCATCATGTTCAACCATTGACGACGGAATTCATCATTATGGAACACCCCATGCAAATAGGTTCCCCATATACGTCCATTCGCTGCGCACAAACCTTCTAAAGTTTGATCTGCCATATGGAACATAGGAGAAAAGGATGCTAGGTCTACGCGCTGATATGCGAGGCCATCGAATTCCGTTTTTCCCATATGGATTTCATACCCCGTGATCATTGTTCCCTTAATACTTTCCCAAAGTGGATGAGAACATGCAGCCCTTCCTTCTACCCGTTCCGTTCTTTTCTCCGGATAGAATACTGTACGTAATGGCAATAGACCTAGCCCTGTCACTTCAGCTCCGCCTTCCACCTCTACACCCTCGGGATCGCTGAGCAGGTTCCCTAACATTTGATATCCGCCGCAAATGCCGACCACATCGCAAGGTGACGAAGCCTCACTGTTGGATAAGTTGAGGATTGCTTCTGCAAGTCCCGTCTCACGTAAATAACGCAAATCATCCATCGTATTTTTCGTTCCAGGCAAAATGACACAATCGGGTGTCCCTAATTCTTCGACTCTTTGCACAAATCTTACGCGTACATCAGGTTCTGCAATTAAGGCGTCTAAGTCCGTAAAGTTGGATATCCGAGGATATCTGATCACCGCGATATCTAGATCATATTCTCCCTGTTTTCCACTCCGTTTGTACGAATCCGAATCTAAGACGACAGAATCCTCCTGCTCAATATCAATATTGGGCAAATACGGCAAAACGCCAACGACAGGGATCCCTGTCCGTTCTTCTAACCAATCCAGTCCAGGCTGTAGAAGACTCAGGTCTCCACGGAACTTGTTAATAATGAAGCCTTTAACCCGTTCTTTCTCATGAGGTTCCAGGAGTTCTAACGTCCCGACGAGGGATGCGAATACGCCGCCTCGATCAATATCCGCTACGAGCAGTACAGGCGCTTCCGCCCATGCAGCGAGATTCATATTTACAATATCATTCTGCTTCAAATTAATCTCAGCCGGACTTCCTGCTCCCTCAATAACGACAACATCGTATTCTTCCCGCAGCCGTTCCAAAGCATCGACCACCGTCGTTTTGGCAAAGGGCAGAAATTCCTTCCGATAATCTCGAGCGCTGAGTTGCGTATAAGGCTTTCCATGAACAACGATTTGGGCATTCATATCCTTCATCGGCTTGATCAAAATCGGATTCATGTCTGTCGTAGCCGCAATATCGCAAGCTTCAGCCTGGACGCCTTGTGCGCGGCCGATTTCTTTGCCTTCCAACGTCACATACGAATTTAACGCCATATTTTGTGATTTATAAGGGGCTACCTTCCACCCATCCTGCTTGAGTATACGGCAGATTGCTGTCGTTACAATGCTTTTCCCCACATCCGAAGCCGTGCCTTGTAGCATAATCGTTCTAGCTTTGGATGGTTGATTCGATGGATTTGACATCAGATTTCCTCCTCTCATTTCTTAGAACACGGCTACACCAATCATAAGCAATATGATTTCCAGCAGTTCATTCACTGCCCCGTAAGTATCTCCTGTAAGTCCGCCAAGTTTGCGGTTCATATAAGTTGCAATAATCCACCCGAATACTAAGGCACCTCCGCCGATCCACAGTATGCTTAAGACATCTGGTAACGTGATCCCTGTAGAAGAAGGGCCGAATTCTACACCTACGAACACAACCACGAACGATACCATGACCGCCATGATCGTTGCCCCCATTAACTTTCCAAGCCCTACACCTTTAAAATAACTTCCGAGCCCCGAGTCCTTCCTTGCGTAAGGCCACCCGACAATGCCAACCACCATAAACCAACGACTCCAGATAAAAGGAAGGATCAGTTTCCAAGTCCATTGATGATCTAACAGTGTGAATAGTATGGTTCCTTTCAACATCATCGCCAAGACACAGACGATGACCCCCATCGCGCCAACGCGGCTATCCTTCATGATCTCAAGCATCTGCTCGCGCGGGCGATGACTCAATATCCCATCTGCCGTGTCCATTAATCCATCCAAATGCAACGCCCCTGTCAAAGAAACCGTCCAGACCAATGTCAGGACGGCTGTCAGAATCGAGGGAAACAAGAGTGCGCTTCCGTAACCGAACAAAATAATCAGACTACCGAGAACGGCGCCGACAAGGGGGTAGAACAGGACACTGCTTGCAAATACCTCTTTGGTGTATTGAATTTGAATGGGAAAAGGGAGCCGGGATAGGAATTGAAACGCCGCGACAACAGCTCGTCCCATCTGCTTCATAGCTTGACCGCCTTACTCTTGATCTCCATCGGTATGCCTGCCGTAACCAGATACACCTGCTCGCACACCTCAGCAAGCTTGCGATTCATGAGTCCTGCCAAATCTCGATATTGTCGGCCTAGCTTATATTCTGGAACGATGCCGCTCCCTACTTCATTCGTTACAAAAATGAGCGATCCCGCAAAGTTCCGAGAAGCTTCCACCAAGGCTTGAATCTGCTTCATCACTTGTTCATTCGCATCGGGTTGGCCTTCACAGCGAAGCAATATATTGGACAACCATAAAGTGAGACAATCCACCAGCACAATTCGCGTTCCTTCTAATGTTGGCAGTAGGGAGACCAGCTCATACGGCTCTTCGATCGTCTCCCATGTAAAGCCCGTCTGCTCCCGCTGTTCCCGATGAAGTGCCACCCGTTCCCGCATTTCCTCATCGTATATTTGGGCGGTGGCAATATAGACACCTTGTTTCCCATAGAACATGCTAAGCTTCTCTGCAAATGTGCTCTTTCCGCTGCGCGCGCCGCCTGTGACGAGAATCGGCATCGCCATCGCCTCCCTTATTCATCCCGTTCTTCATTATTCCCCTGCGCTGATTCCTGCACTAGCGAATGTCGCCATTTCACGCATAATCTTCGTTGCGGCTTCAACAAGAGAGAAGGTCAATACCGCACCCGTTCCTTCGCCAAGACGCATGTCTAATTGAAGTACAGGTGTTAGGCCCATCTCGTCCAACAATAGTTCATGGCCTTGTTCCTGCGACAAGTGAGATCCAATCATATATCCTGTCGCTAATGGAGTTAAGCGGCTTGCAATTAGAGCAGCTGCAGATGAAATAAAACCGTCAATAACTACAGGGCATTGATGCTTCGCCGCACCTAGAATAACCCCAACGAGCCCTGCAATTTCAAGCCCTCCGACTTTTGCAAGCACATCTAACGGATCTTTCGCATTCGGTGCATTCACTTGGATGGCTTTACGAACGACGGTTTGTTTATGCACTAAACGTTCATCGTCAATTCCAGTTCCACGCCCTACAGTTTGCTCGGAATTCATCCCAGTCAACACGCTAAGCAAGGCAGAGCTTGCCGTCGTATTCCCAATTCCCATCTCCCCGGTAGCGAACATACGATACCCTTGTGCAACATGTTGGTCGACGATCTCCACACCGACAAGAATGGCTTGAATCGCCTCTTCTTCCGTCATCGCAGGACCCTTAGCCATATTGGCCGTCCCTTTGCGTACATTTCTAGAGACAAGGTTCGGATGCTCTAATTCGGCGTTCACGCCAATATCCACACATACGACTTCTGCCCCTGCGTGACGTGCCAATACATTGACAGCCGCGCCGCCATGCAAGAAATTCAGAACCATTTGCGGCGTTACTTCCGCAGGAAAAGCACTGATTCCTTCTTCGCAAACACCGTGGTCCGCCGCCATAACAATGACTGCCTTTTTCTCAAAGCTTGGAGCTAATTCCCCGGTCATCCCAGCCACTTGGGCCGCAATCTGTTCCAATTTGCCCAGACTTCCTGGCGGTTTCGTTAATTGGTCCAAATGCTGTAAAGCTTCTTCTACTTTTTGACCATCCAAAGGTTGAATATGATCGATGAGTTGTTTCAATTGTTCCTTCATATTTTTCTCTCCTGTCTAAGTTGTTATAAAATCGAATGAGGATTGTTCTATTCTATCCCCTGTTCCTGAGGCTGCAGTAGGATTTGCGGAGCTCCGTTCACAGGATGCTTAATGATGATCGGCTCTGTGCCGAACACCTGTGTAACCCGTTCTTGTTCTATGATATCATTCGGCGTGCCGATTGCCACCTGTTTCCCTTCATGGAGGACAAGCAGTTGGTCGCAGTATTGGGCTGCAAGATTCAAATCATGCAATACGGCGATAATCGTCAGTCCGCATTCCCGCTGCCACTTCCGAACATAATCCATAAATTGGAGCTGATACCGGATGTCCAAGTAGGTCGTAGGTTCATCCAGCAGCAGGATCTCCGGCTGTTGGACCATGACTTTGCCAAGAGCAACGCGCTGCCGTTGTCCGCCGCTCAATTCATCTAACTTCCGATCAAGCAGTGTGGACAGATGAAGCTGCTCCGCAATACCCTCGATAAGTTCAGAGGCATCCATTCGATCTTTTCCCATCCAATTTTGGAACGGAAACCGTCCCATTTCAAGGACTTCTCGCACAGTATAGCCAAGCGGGGGTAATCCTTCTTGCTGCAATACGGCCAGCTGCTGCGATAGTTCTTTACGTGTATATTGTCGAATGGGTTCATTTCGAATGAAAATATCCCCTGACGTTATCGGTTCCACACCGGAAATAAGATGAAGAAGCGTCGATTTTCCGCTTCCATTCGGTCCAATAATACCTAGGCACAGCCCGTGCTCTACCTGAAAATCTATCTCTTGCAATACAATCTGATCGTCATAGTGCTTTCTGATCTGTTCGACGCGGATCATCAGGATCGACTCCTCCGTGTTTTTTTATTCCGATGGAGCAAATAGGCAAAGAACGGTGCCCCAATAAAGGCTGTTACAACCCCAAGCGGAATTTCCGTCGGAGCGAGAACCGATCTAGCCAACGTATCGGCAATCACCATATATATGCCACCGCCTAGCGCAGATAACGGTACGATGATTCGATAATCCGGACCGACCAATAGCCGAATCAAATGGGGAACAATTAGTCCGACAAATCCGATGACGCCGGACACCGATACCGCAGCTGCTGTCATCAATGTGGCAGTCATGAGCACAATCATCTTGGTTCGTTCGACATTCATTCCTAAATGTGCCGCCTGACGCTCCCCGAGCGCCATAATATTCAGCGAGCGAGAGTATCCCATGACAATCACAAAACCGATAATTAGATATGGGGATAGTACCCCTGCATAAGACCAGCCTCGCATGGATAAGCTTCCCATTAACCAGAACATAATTTCATTAATCGTCTTATCCGATAACGAAATTAACAAAGACACAAAGGCCCCGAGGAAAGCTTGCATCACAACACCTGACAGAATTAAGCGTTCAGTAGGAATCTTACCGTCTTCTTGCGCAAGGCGTATCACCAGCCACAACGTCAAAATACCCGTAACGAATGCAACTAACGGGACAGACCATTGGCCGACAATCGAATATTGAAGTCCAAAATAAATGATAAAAGCCGCACCGACTGACGCGCCGGAGGAAACGCCCAGCGTATAAGGATCAGCTAACGGATTTCGCAGAATGCCTTGAAAGGCAGCACCCGATAAAGAAAGACAAGCGCCGACTAAAAGTCCTACGACCACGCGCGGAATTCGCACTTTGAGCAGGATTTGCTCATACGAATTCGGCCATGTCTTCGGAAATACATCCTGCAGCCAAGGAATCTGGTGTAATACAATAGCTGGGACTTGAAGCAGCGGAATTTGCACAGAGCCGATCATGGCGCAGACACATACAGTAAAAAGGAGGAGGAGTACGCCTCCCCCTCCCCACAGCAACAGTGTTCGCTTCATTATTTCACCAAGTCGGGATAAATAGCCTTCGCCATCGAGATTAACCCTTCCGTTAATCGCGGTCCCGGTCTGCTTAATAGATTGCCATCTAACCCAATGACTTGACTGTTTTTGATTGCGGTGATTTGATCCCAACCGCTGCGTCCGAGAATAATATCTTTAATCGGCTTTTTTGTCTCATAATCCATCGCATCGTTCGCAAATAGGATGACATCCGGATTCGTATGGATAATATTTTCTTCATTAATTTGCGCCCAGCCCGTAACGTCGGATGCTACGTTCACGCCGCCCGCCAAGGTAATTAATTCATCCATAAATTCGCCTTTACCTACGGTCCAGCCTGGGGAGAACTCGATGTATACTTTTTTCTTCTGGTCGTCGGATACGGATTTTACAGCATCCACCACTTGATCGCGTTCAGCCTTCATCTTTGTAATCACTTGCTGTGCTTCAGCTTGACGATCTGTAATTTGACCGTACACTTCAATATTTTTCATGATATCTTCTAATGTTTTAGGTTCTACTTTGAAAATTTTGATTCCCAAATCGCGAAGCTTCTTCACGGATTCTTCTTTCATCGAAATGCCTGTAAAGACGATATCCGCATTCGCTGCGATAACCGCTTCTTCATTTGGTTTTGTAATGCTTCCCATCTTCGTCTTCGATTTCGCGGCTTCCGGATAATCATCATAGTCGGATACGCCGACAATTTGTTGATCTAATCCAAGTGCGAATAAGGATTCCGTCTCTGCGGGAGATACGGATACGATTTTCTCAGGCGCTTTATCAAAAGTAAATTCTTCACCTGTCGCATCTTTAATGGTGAATGGATACGTTGTCTTCAAATCCTTTGATTCTTGTGTACTCCCTTGATCGCTTTGCTCGACTTGCGCACCTTCTGTCGGTGTTTTTGTTCCTTCTTCTTTGGAGCCGCAGGCTGCTAAGCTAAGCGCGATCGTAAGGATCAGTGCCCACGTCGATAATAATTTCCATGATTTCATCTGACTCTCTCCCCTTTTGCAAGTTGTCTCTACATAATGAACAGAAAAACCCCCGATACAGATGTATCGAGGGTACGTTAACGTCAACTTTGGAATACATATACATACGCATGCATACGTGTTCCTCATGAGCGCAATCCTTTCCTCGAAGGCCTTGTGTATCGCATCTATAGGCAGGTCTCCTGACTTATGGGCTTGTATATGTCCTCGCCTTCCCATTCCATCGCATGGAACAGTGGCAACTGAGGTCATTCCCATTTCACAGTGGCGGGACCGTGTCGGACTTCAACCGACTTCCCTTTTAACCCGATTCTTGATGTGCTTGATCTTCGAATCAGGACCTACAGATTTCCTATTCATTTGTCCATCCCTTCGATTATAGGGGAAAAGCCTATATGATACAATACCATCGTGTCATAGACAAAATCCGACATTTGTGTAGTGATGACGAAAACTTATACTTTCTTTATGAAGTGAGAAAACCTCAATCGAGGCTATTCGAAGATGAGCGACCGCGCTTAGAGGTGGGTTTTATCGCCAATAAGAAAGTCGTTTTCGGATGACGAAAACTTATACTTTCTTATGTGGTAAAATAAACTCATCTTTATTTTCATAACGAAAAAAGACACCTCGAAAGGAGCCTGATGATGGATAAAATTATGATCGTCGAAGATGATCCGAAGATACATACCCTTCTCAAAGAGCATATTGAAAAATACGGTTACGAAGCCGTCATCGCAACAGACTTTGATAACATTACGGCAGAGTTCTTAGAGATTGCACCTGATTTGGTATTACTAGACGTCAACTTGCCCAAGTTCGACGGATTCTACTGGTGCCGCCAAATCCGGCAGCAATCCACCTGTCCGATTCTCTTCATCTCCGCACGCGACGGTAAGATGGAACAAGTCATGGCGCTCGAACACGGGGCTGACGATTATATAACCAAACCTTTTGATTATGAAATCGTCATGGCCAAAATTGCAAGTCATATTCGACGCGCTTATGGCAGCTATGCACCGAAGGTAACCGAGCGAACGCTGAATTTATACGGGCTTGTCCTCTATCCAGAAAGACTGGAAGTGACGTTACAAGAACAAAAGCTCGAATTGCTGCGAAAAGAATCCTTGCTTCTTGAAATCTTAATGGAACGCTACCCCCGCGTGGTGAGCCGTGACCGAATTCTTGAGAAGCTATGGGATGAAAATCATTTTGTAGATGAAAATACGCTGAATGTCTATGTGACCCGCTTGCGCAAAAAGTTAAAAGAACTCGACATTGAGGAAGCCGTCGAAACGGTACGTGGAGCTGGTTATCGCCTCAAGATCACTTGGGCGGACGCGACCTCATGAAGCTGTTCCTCCGTGATCAACTGCCCGTCCTGTTCTTATTCGGCATTCAAATTACGATCTGTTCGCTCATTTATGGGTTGAATGAGGGTTCTGCGTTATCGACGATCAGTTATGTCGTTATTGTCAGCACATTTCTGTATCTCGTCTATCTCATCTACCGTTATATGACCAAACGTGAATTTTACCGGAGATTATCAAATCCCGCGAACGCACTCGACCATACATTTGATACGCGCAGACGGAATGCCCCCGTAGAGTATGCGCTGCAAGAGCTGCTGGAGACTCAATTCCAGACATTCCAGAACGAATTGCATCAATACGAGAGTAAACTATCGAATCATGTGACATTCATGAATCAATGGGTCCATCAAATGAAAACTCCCTTATCCGTCATCCATATGACGATTCAAGAGGAAGACGAACCCATTTTCGATAGCATCCGGGAAGAAACAGATCGTCTCACAAAAGGGCTGGAGACCGTGCTCTATATGGCGAGATTAGACAGCTTCGAGCAAGACTTCTACATTGAATCGGTATCCCTGTATAAGCTAGTCAATCGATTCGTACAAGAAAACAAACGATTGTTCATACGCAGCCAAGTATTCCCCAAGGTCGAGATCGACCCCCGGATTCATGTTCTATCCGACGAGAAGTGGCTTAACTTCATTCTTAGCCAGCTCGTTACCAATGCCGTTAAATATTCAGCAGGCAAAGGACGTAATGTCTTCATATCTGCCCGTGAAGAATGGGATTATATCCAGCTGGAAGTCAAAGATGAAGGTATTGGCATTCCAACGCATGACCTTGCGCGAATATTCGACCCTTATTTTACGGGAGATAACGGCAGGCAATTTCCAGCTGCCACGGGTATGGGCTTGTATCTGGTCCATGAAATATGTGATCGTCTAGGACATCATGTTGAAGCGGAATCGGAACTGCATGCGGGAACAACGTTACGTCTGAAATTCATCCCAATGGCAGAGGACGATCAGTATCGTAGAGAGGAGCCCTAAACGTGGACATGCTGCAAGTACAAAAAGTAAATAAAGTCTATAGCGGACGAAAAGCCTTCCGCGCGCTTACCGATCTCAGCTTATCCATCCGTGAAGGAGAATTTGTCGGGATTATGGGGCCTTCCGGCAGCGGCAAAACGACGCTGCTTAATGTAATCTCCACCATTGATCGTCCCTCTTCCGGCCAGATCATCATTAACGGGATTCATCCGCATAAGCTGCGTTCGAACCAGTTGGCTGCGTTTCGCCGCAAGGAACTGGGATTCGTATTTCAGGAATTTCATTTAATCGATACGTTAACCATTCGCGAAAACATCCTGCTCCCGCTAACGTTGGCGGGCGTATCCATCAAAGAAATGGAACAGCGGCTTGAACGTCTGGCAGTCCGGCTCGGGATTCAGGATATTCAAGACAACCGCATCGATGAAGTATCACGCGGACAACAGCAGCGTACGGCCATCGCGAGAGCTGTGATCCATCGGCCTTCCTTGCTTCTTGCGGATGAGCCGACGGGTAACTTGGACTCCAAGGCTTCGAGGCAAGTTATGGAAACCTTCCAGTCGATCAATGAAAAAGAGCGTACAACGATGATGATGGTGACGCATGACCCGGTGGCTGCCAGCTATTGTAACCGCGTTATCTTTATTAAGGACGGCATGCTGTATAACGAGATTCATGCAGGGGATAACCGTTCCGCCTTCTATCAGAAAATCATCAATGCATTATCGCTTCTAGGAGGGGACGCGAATGAATTTTCTACAATTCGCGTTTAATAACGTCAAACGCCAATCGCGGAGTTATGCCGCTTATTTCTTAAGCAGTTCGTTTGCGGTCATGATTTTTTTCTTGTATATTGCTTTTGTTCATCACCCAAACCTAAAAGCGAACACATTAAATGAGCTCGCAACAGGAAGCCTGGCTATGGGTTCCTTTATTATCGCGTTCTTCTCGTTTCTGTTCATCTTGTATTCTACTGGGGTATTCGTCAAAGCACGGCAGCAGCAATTCGGCATTCTGACCGTCCTCGGCATGTCTAACCGCCAATTGCGATTTATGCTGTTCCTCGAATATGCGATCATCGGTATTGCCTCGAGCGCTGCAGGGCTAATTACAGGAATCGTCTTCCTGAAGTTATTCCTGATTGTCGGAACCAAGGCCTTTGGATTGCGTTATCTAACCTTTTACTGGCCGTCAGCAGCTATAGAGTATACCCTGTTCACCTTCGGCGCCTTGTTCCTATTCATTCCGCCGTTATCTTACTTATTCATGCGGAAAAAGCCTTTGATCCAACTTCTGTCCGTACGCAAAGAACAGCAGCGTTTTCGAAGAATATCGTATTTCTTCGCGCTGCTGTCGGTTGTCATTCTTATATGGTGTTATTATATGCCTGTGGCGATGCCACGGAAGGCCGCTTGGATTACGCTTGCCTTTCCGTTATGCCATCTCGGCATCTTTTGGTTCTATCGGCACGCGCTGCCGATCCTTATCCGATGGATGAAGAAAAGCCGGCGACTGTTCTGGAAGGATACGAACCTGCTCACGTTAGCAGATCTGGAATATCGCGTACAAGACAATGTCCTGATGTTCTTCTTACTTACCGTCATCCTGACGGTTGCGTTTCTCTGCGTCGTGCTGTTGGTTTCCATCCGTTCCGTCTTGGTCGATGTAGGACAAGGGCCTTTTGAGCTCTACTACGTATCCTTTGCCAATAACAAACAGGAACAAACGCATATCCAGTATATTGATGGCATGCTCAACAAAGAGGAGATTGCCTATCAAAAGACGGAAATCGGCATGCTGAGAACCCGACTAGCGTCCAATGATGCATCCATGTATTTTATGAACTACCAAACCTATGAGCAGTTATTTGATATACGTGCCAACAAAGCTATTCCGCCAATCATAGACAAGGATACGGCGATCTCCATTGCTACATCCAATACACCGAATATTGCACCGGGCAAGAGCTTCAAGATCAAGAACTTTCCGGATGCCTTTCAGGTGAAACAGAAGATCGAACCGCCGCCGATGCCTAGCATCTCTATGAGCGGCGGTGTTGCTGTGATATCCGATGAAACCTACGCACGGCTCGTGAAAGCCGGTGAGCGCATTCGGTTCACAGGGTATACTATTACAGACTGGAAAAAGCGGCTTGAGGTTTTCGATACGATTGACCAGAAACTGCTGCAAGATCAGGGTTCATCCGAGGAATATACGTTTTCCATGAATGCTTTCATGCAATTCCTCTATACCCAGATCCCTTTCATCGTCATCTTCGTCGGGCTGTTCATTACCGCCGTATTTTTCATGGCGGGATTCAGTCTCGTGTACTTCAAGCTTTATGCGGAACGAAGCAAGGATGTTGTGCAATTTCGTGCGCTCTCGAATATCGGTATCAGCGAGTCGCAGCTCTCGAAAATGGTATCGATTCGCATTGCCTTCATGCTGTTCGTGCCTTGTACCATTGCGCTGCTGAACGCCGTGGTTGTGTCGCTCTTTGTGCAGACCCTTCTGCAGACCCTCAATCGATCAGCACCAGTTGTAGCTTCACTTTTGTTATGTATCATCATACAGCTCGTGGTTTACCTTCTCTTGCGTGCCAGATATGGCGCTTATATACGGCAGAGCATTCAATAAAGAACCGAAATCACCCATAGGAGAAGCGCAGTTAGCACCGCGAATAGCGCTGAACTGCCGTACATCAGCCATGTCGTTCCCCGGATATGTTCCGCGCGCAGTGTTACAACGGGTTCCCCCATGTAGGCACGGAACGAAGCAATGCCTTTATAGACATTATGACCGCCAAGACGAACACCCAGCGCCCCAGCGACAGCCGATTCCGGATAACCGCTGTTCGGGCTCGGGTGTTCTTTCGCATCACGGCGAACTGTCCGCCAAGCTCTTCTTGCATCGAGTCGTAGTAGCCATGCGACAAAAACAAGCAGAACCGCCGTGATCCGCGCCGGTATCCAATTGGCAAGATCATCGAGACGTGCTGACGCAAAACCGAGATTTTCATATTTCTCGTTCTTATAACCGACCATGGAATCTAACGTATTCACGGCTCGATAGGCTATCGCAAGCGGTGCGCCCCCAATCGCCGCATAGAAGAGCGGAGATATGATGGCGTCCACGATATTTTCTGCGACCGTCTCCACGGTTCCCCGCACAATTTCCGGCTCGTCCAAATGCTCCGTATCCCGTCCTACGATCATGCCGAGCGCTTTCCTCGCTTCCGGCATATTCCCTGCCTGCAAATGACGATACACTTCCATGCCGGCGTCCTTTAGCCCTTTCGTCGCAATGGTAGTCGCGATAAGGATCACTTCAAAGATCGCAGCAACAGCCGGATGAATTAGTGACAGCAGACGAAGAACGCCCCACGTCAGGGCACATGCCCCAACAACCAGCACCAGAGGCAGTAAAAAACCGCCCGCTTTAAGCTGACGCGGCGTTTTTGCCATATGGCGCACCCATCGCTCCAATTGATGAATCGCTTTCCCCATGTAGATGACCGGATGGGGAATCCATCGCGGGTCACCAATGATGCAATCTAATATATACGCACAAATGATGAAATAAGCATGCCCTATCATAATCATGATTCTCCTTGCGTTCTAACCGCTTCATAGACGGTGTCATAGACGAGACGCCCGAGCAGATTGCCGAGCGTCGTCGCACTGCCCGCATACCGATGCACCGCATCGTAGCGGGCGTCCTGGCTCACGGCGACGACGACCGTGTCCGTCGTCGTGCCCGTGGCCCCATCGCCGTTCTCGGGATCGGCGATGCCCAGATCTTGCAGCGCGGCGGCCTTCGCCTCCGTCGCGGTAATTACGGCGCCGACGAGTGCAGCCGGCGCCAGCCGCCCATCGATGGCCACGATCGTATTGATCGTGCCGGCCTCGTAGGCGGCGAAAGTCGGCCGCGCTCGCCCAGCCCGCGCGGCGTTGGAGGTGCCCGCCGTCGTGCAGACGACGATACGGGCTTCATCTCCCTCCGCTTCCGCAATGGAAGCATGCGTCAGCTTCGCTGCCGTGAGCAGTCCAATCGTAGAGGGAAGCGGATACCCCCAAGCTGCGATTTCTGACTGCAAATGCTGAATCGGGTCTTCATGATTGTAATCTTTATGTACATAGACGTTCACAATATGATCAGCCAGGGTCTGACCCCCAGCATAAGGCGCACTGCTGATTGTCGTTAACGGTAGCGGAGCCGCCATCCGGATATGATATTGGCCCGGATCATACCGAAATTCCAATCCTGGCCAACATGTACTGGCATAGGTCGTTACGTGCTGCGCGTCACGATAAGGTTGTGTCATATCGTCGGCCCACCTTCTTCCCATACCTCTGTGAGCTTCGATAATAGAATCTCGTTGCGAACCCGATCCTTCACAGCGATCCGAATATCCGCATCCGTAAGTCCTTCATACATGGCACAGCTCCGAATCAGCACCCCACGTTCGCCTAACTTCGCTTGTAACGCTGCCGCCGTCCAGGGTTGAGGTAATCTCACGAGAATGAAATTCGCCAGGCTTGGCCAGGTCTGACATCCGAATTCTTGTTCCAGCGCTTCGACGAGAAAGCGACGTTCCGTCTCTGTCTGCCTGCGTGTCTCAACTTCATACGCCTCGCAATCCGTCATGCAAGCTTCGCCTGCTGCCAAGGCTAACCGGTTCACGCTCCATGTAACCTGCTTCGATTTCAGCTGCTGAATCAGCTCCGGTCTTGCCATTGCAAATCCAAGCCGCAAGCCTGGAATCGCATAGAACTTCGTCATCGATCGAATCAGAATCACGTGCGAAAATTGCGCTAACCGCGGCAATAACGTAGCTTGCGCTTCCGGCGCAATAAAATCAATAAAAGCCTCATCGATTACAAGCAAAGTCTGCTCATCAGCTGCACACACAGCCAATTGTTCCAGTTCCTGCACGCCATACTGAACGCCCGTCGGATTGTTCGGCTGCCCAAGGAACAGGAAATCCACCTGCTTCATTAATTCTTGCAATTCAGGCAGCGAGGCACGAAAATCATTTGCCGCTTCGCCATAGATCCCTACCACTTCTGCACCGAATTTCTTCGACAATTCAATGTATTCAGAGAAACAAGGGTACACCACCCCGACCCGCTTCGGGGCTGCTGCCAGCAGGGCCAATGCCATACATTCTGCCGCCCCGTTGCCTATGCATAACATCGCTTCATCGATGCCTAAAGACACAGCCAATAACTTACGGAAACGTCGGTGATCCGGATCCGGGTAATGAACAATTTCGCTCCATTCTTGTTGAATACGCGCTAACACATGCGCTGGCGGACCCATCGGGTTAATATTGGCGCTGAAATCCACCCATTCGCTTCGTTCCACGCCAAACGCCGCTTGCGCTGTCTCTAAATCTCCTCCATGACCAAATCTTTCTATCATCTTTTTAATCGATCCTTTCCCACGTTCTTTCCTATGTTCCGCATCGAACACGTATTATGTGGTTCATTATGTGCATGTTTTGGTGAGACGTCAATATGTAACATGACATACATGCTTTGTGGAATTTAGCCAATTATATTACAATAAAAAGAATGAAAGCTTCTTACATAGCCGTTACAAAAACATGTTTATGGAGGGATACATCATGCTATTTATCGACAACAAAGGGATAACGGACCCTACTGTAAATTTAGCCATTGAAGAGTACGTGCTCCGGCATCTGCCAATGGATGACAGTTATCTGTTATTTTATATTAACGAACCATCTATCATTATCGGGAAGCACCAGAATACCATTGAAGAGATTAATGCCGAGTATGTCAAAGACCACGGTATCCATATCGTTCGCCGTTTATCCGGAGGCGGCGCTGTCTACCATGACCTTGGGAACCTGAACTTCAGCTTCTTGACGAAAGACGACGGCCAATCCTTCAACAACTTCAAGAAATTCACGGAACCTGTCGTGGATGCGCTCCGCAAGCTTGGTATCGAGTCCGAACTAACAGGACGGAATGACATTCAAATTGGCGAGCAAAAGATTTCCGGGAATGCTCAGTTTAGTTCGCGCGGACGGATGTTCAGCCATGGTACCTTATTATTCAACTCCGAAATGGATAACGTCGCATCCGCATTGAAAGTGAATGCCGAGAAAATCGCGTCCAAGAGCACCAAATCCGTACGCAGCCGCGTAGCCAATATCGCTGATTTCTTGCAAGCTCCGCTTACGATTGAAGAATTCCGTGCGGAAGTCCTTCGCAGTATCTTCGGTATCGAGCCGGATCAAGTTCCGGAATATCGCCTCACCGAAGAGGATTGGGCGAAAATCTATGAAATCTCTGAAAATCGATACCGGAAATGGGACTGGAATTATGGCGAATCACCGAAATTTAACGTTCGGAACTCCAAACGTTTCCCGATCGGCATAATGGATTTGCGCTTAGATGTCGAAGAAGGTACGATCGAAAATATTAAAATCTATGGCGACTTCTTCGCGAAGACGGACATCGCCGAGCTCGAAGACCTTCTTCGCGGTACGCGCTATGAAGAATCTTCTGTTCGTGAAAAACTGCAAGGAACCGATATCACGCAATTTTTCGGCAATCTCGAATTAGATGCCTTTATCGGCTTGTTATTCTTGGAGGCTTAATATTTCCATTATGAAACGTTCATTACTCGCCGATTTCACCCTTCTGCTTGTCGCCTTCATCTGGGGGACAACCTTTCTGATTGTGCAGAATGCGGTGCAAGCCTTGCCGCCGCTAGCCTTTAACGGCATCCGGTTTACGGGTGCCGCCCTTTTATTTGCGCTCATTCTCATCCTGGTTCATCGGGGTTGGTGGAAGCAATTTAATATGCGTTTATTGCGGCATGGGATCATCCTCGGCATTCTGGTGTTTGGCGGGTTTGCGTTTCAAACCTACGGGTTACTCTATACCACCTCATCGAATGCTGGGTTTATTACCGGTTTATCGGTCGTGCTTGTTCCATTCTTTTCCGTATGGATCCTGCGCCAGCGTCTTCGTTGGCCGGCTTGGGCGAGCGCTGCGCTCGCATTAATCGGATTGTTTTTGCTTTCGACCAGCGGTTCCTCTACTTTTCATATGAATTTAGGGGATATCCTGGTTCTGGCTTGTGCACTATGCTTCGCCTTGCAGATTATTGCGACGGGCAAGTATGCCCCCCACCATCCGACGTTACCCCTCGTTACCATTCAATTGGGTACGGTCGGTGTGCTCGGGCTTGTCGGTTCCGTGCTATTTGAGAACATAGGCTCTTTCAGTGATTGGATGCATCTTACTATGCAAACCGATGTTTTGATCGCGCTTGCCATTACTTTATTATTCGGGACGGCTTTTGCCTTCTGGGCACAAACTTACTGTCAGAAGTATACGTCGCCGACGCGTGTAGCTATTATTTTTGCGATGGAACCGGTCTTTGCAGGCATTACGGGTTATGTATGGGGAGACGAGCAATTAGGCATTGCAGCCATCATAGGCTGTGGTCTGATGTTGATTAGCATGCTGATTGTCGAGCTTAAACCTACAGAGCAAGCCCCATCCCCAGTTACAATAGATAAAGCTTCACCATAGGAGGAAAAGTACCATGTACAAAATGATTGCAATCGATGTCGATGACACGATCATCAACGATCAGAAAGTCGTGACACCCAAAACGCAGCAGGCGCTTGAACAAGCCATAGCGAAAGGCGTTCATGTCACATTGGCTACGGGACGGATGTATGCGTCCGCACAAGCCATTGCGCGCCAGATTGGCATGAATGTGCCGCTGATCACCTATCAAGGGTCACTCGTGAAAAATTTAATCGATGGACATGTCTTATATGAGCGGAGCGTACCGCAAGAAGCAGCACGTCAAATTCTGAAGTATTCCGATGAACACAACCTTCATCTTCAACTCTATGTGGATGATCAGTTGTATGTTCGTGAAGACAACGAGAAAACGCAAAGCTATGCAGGATTGTCCAAAATCCCATATATCGTTGAGCCGGATTACTCCAAATTGATTGATCTCCCGAACAATAAAATGCTGATTATTGATGATCCTGCCTATTTGGACGAAGTTGCTGCGGATCTGCGAGCCATTGTCGGGGATCAAGTGCATATTACGAAATCCAAGCCTCATTTTCTCGAAATCATGCATCTCGAAGGGACAAAAGGCCATGCGCTTTCCCATTTGGCCGCCCATTTTGGATGTGACCTGTCTGAAGTTATTGCAATCGGGGATGCTTGGAATGACCGTGAAATGCTTGAAGTTGCTGGCTTAGGAGTTGCGATGGGCAATGCCGTTCCAGCCTTGAAGGAAATCGCCGATGAAATCACGCTCTCGAACAATGAAGACGGCGTCGCGCATATTATCCAGAAATATATCTTGCAATCGTAAGTTGACCTCCTAAGCGATATCGAAGAATCTCCTGAATCTTTTGACACAGGGGATTCTTTTTTTTGCTCTAAATATAGTTCGACGATAGAGAAAGGAAGATAGAGCATCTCCATCATTTAACGCGTAAATTTATGGGAAGCTGCGAGCATGATATAGATGTTATCTCTGCCCGATTGAGCGACCTGATTGAAACATTCCTCGCGATTGTGGTAAATGTTACTTTCCGAACATGCGGTTCATGATATGGTTAATATCGCGTTTTTCCTTAAAAGATTCTACGTATGAGGTGGTTTCGTGTTAGGCTTTGCTATTTTGCTTGGCTTCCAATTTCTCGGCATGGTGCTCCATGCTGTGCTGCATATCCCGCTGCCTGCCAATGTCCTTGGCTTGATCTTATTTCTCATCGCCTTGTGGACCCGAATCGTCAAGCTGGAATGGGTAGAACATGCTGCGGAAATATTAATGAATCATATGTTATTGTTTTTCATCCCCTATGTCATCGGGTCTGTGGCTCTGCTGCACGTGGTGGGCCCGTATGCGCTCCCTGTCATCATCAGTATTTTGGGCAGCACCGTTGTCGTTCTATGGGTGACGGGGTTTCTGACTTCCAAGCTACAACACAAGAAAGAAGCGTGACCCCTATGAATGAGATCATAGAACATCCGCTGCTCGGTATAACCCTTACGGTGCTGGCCTATGTGATCGCGATTCGATTACATCGGACGATACGGTTCATCCATCCCATTCTAACGAGTTCAATCCTTGTGATTCTCGTGCTGTTCCTATTTCGCATCCCTATTGCATCCTATGAAATCGGCGGGGATATCCTTAAGCTGGTTCTAGGTCCTGCGACGATTGCCTTGGGGGTTCCCATCTATAAACATCGTGTTCTCATCCATCAACATCTAAAGGCGATCCTGATTGCCGTAACCCTAGGTTCCATTACGGGCATCGTTAGCGCTGCAGGTCTTATGGCGCTCATGGGCGGAACGCAGGCATTAATACGAAGCGTGATGCCGAAATCCGTCAGTTCTCCCATTGCCATTGAACTGTCCCATGCCCTTGGCGGTGACCCGAACATTACCGCTCTATTCACCGTTATCACGGGATTGATCGGAGCAATCGGCGGGACAACCTTATTACGAAAGCTAGGCATCCGCGATGTCATTGCCATCGGTATTGCGATGGGTACAGCAGCCCATGGGTTTGGGACGGCAAAAAGCTTCCAAGATGACGAACTTCAAGGTACGTTAGCCGGCCTTGCTATGGGGTTAGCCGGTGTCATATGCTCCCTTTTGTTTATACCGATCCTGATATGGCTGGGCTAGACCAAAATCCCCTGCTTCTCCTCAAGCTCAACGCGGATTCGAAGGATATCCTCCCTAGACAGGAGCCTTTGGTTCCGGCTCCCTCGGAACGGGATGGTCAGATCACGCTCCGCGAGCTGAAAAGGCCCATCCACAAGCATTTCACATTGTTCCAGAAGCGCGAGCTGCGCTTCGGTTCCTTCCGCTAGCAGCTGTTCTACGGTATAGCCGGTATACATCCAAATCGATTTGCCTAATTTCCGGATCTGTATAGCTAGAAGATGCGCCTCTTCGGCCTGTGCGAAGGGTTCTCCCCCGGAAAAGGTCACATTCGTAATCGGGTTGCTCGCAATTTCCTCCACGACTTCCGCTAAGGACAATTCTGTTCCATTTTCCATGTTCCAGCTCTGCGGATTATGGCAACCTCGGCAGTGATGCGGACAGCCTGCGAAGAACACAACCGTCCGCAATCCGATCCCATCGACCACGGAATCATGAAGGATGTTCATGATCCTCATGAATGCTTCACCCGATCCCGTTCTTCGGCGCGTTTCCCCGAATTCCAACGCGATAATTCACCGACTAAATACCCTGTAATCCGACGAATCCGTTCAATATGAATCTCTTGATCTGTTCCGCATGAAGGACAAGCTTCATGAATGACGCCGGAATGCCCGCAATTTTTGCATCGATCGACAGGGTGATTAATCGAACCGTATCCAATGCCTTCCCGAAACATCGTGCGCACAAGCGCATCGATGGCCGCCACATTATGGCGCAATGTCCCATCGCACTCCACATACGTGATATGCCCTGCATTACATAAGTTGTGGAACGGAGCCTCAATGCGGATTTTGTCCACGGCCTTCAGTTTGTAATATACCGGAACATGGAAGCTGTTCGTGTAGTATTCCCGATCAGTAATCCCAGGCAACCGTCCAAAGCGCTCTCGATCGGCTCCCACGAATTTGCCGGACAGGCCTTCCGCAGGCGTCGCTAATAACGAATAATTCAGCTGATAGGTCGTTATCGCTTCATCCATGGCTCTGCGCATCCGCTCAGCAATCTCCAGCCCTATTTTTCTGGATTCCTCGCACTCCCCATGATGTCGTCCGCGAAGGGCCACGAGCGCCTCTGCCATCCCAATAAAACCGAGACTTAATGTGCCCTGTTTCAAGATGCTTTCAAGCGTATCTTCGCGATTCAGCTCCTCACCGCCGCGCCATACCCCTTGTTCATATAAGAACCGGAAGTTGGCAGCTTTCTTCTGGCACTGAAGCAGATAGCGATCATGCAGCTGTCGTACGCCGACTTGGACGAGTTCATCTAATCGTCTCCAGAAATCGTCCATGCTTGTGCTCAGCAGCGCAAGGCGTACCAAGTTTATCGTGGAGAAGGAAAGATTGCCTCGACCGATACTGGTCTCTTCCCCATGGATATTTCCCATGACACGTGTACGGCAGCCCATGTAGGCCACTTCACTCTCAGGTCGTCCATCCCAATATTGCGCATTGAACGGCGCATCAAGAAAGCTAAAGTTCGGGAACAATCGTTCACTCGTCGTCTCCAGTGCCAATTGATACAGATCATAGTTCGGATCGCCTTCATTCAGATTCACGCCTTCTTTCACCTTGAACACTTGAATCGGGAAAATCGGCGTCTCCCCGTGACCCAATCCCGATTGTGTTGCTAGTAATAAATTTCGCGTGAGCATTCTGCCTTCCCGCGAGGTATCCGTGCCATAGTTCACCGAGATAAAAGGAACTTGACCGCCGCCGCGGGAATGCATGCTGTTCGCATTGTGCACGAAAGCTTCGCAAGCTTGGTACGTATCCCGTTCCGTCTCTATCCACGCTTGCTCCTCGCATTGTTCTTTCGTAAATGTCGTCGGATAACTCTGAATCCGTGTTAAATTCCGTTCAAAGGTTCGTACTATGTAAGGCGCAAGATCATAATCGAACATCGGGTAGGCTTGTCCCCCATGCTGCATATTCTGGTTGGATTGCAAGATAATAGAGGATAACGCCATCGCGCTCTTAATATCCTGCGGGGATCGCATGTAGCCGTGCCCTGTGTTAAATCCGGATTGAAGCAATTGTCCCAGCGGGATCTGGCAGCATGTGGTCGTCCCCACGGCCAGGAAATCCGCATCATGTATATAGAGCAGGTTCTCGTCTACCATGTGGCGTGCCTCATCGGATAAGATGTGATGCTTCATGTACCACTTGCTGCTCTCCGAAGCGAGCTTGGCCATTTGACCCATCGGCGAACGCCCATCCACATTCGCATTTTCCTGTAAAATATCGCTATTTTCCTCCTCAAAAATCGATTCCAACCGTAACCGTTCCATTTCAAGTGACTTCACATTCCTTCACCCTTTCTCAGCGCATAAAAAAAGCATTCCACTCTACGAAGTCGAAGAGGGAATGCACTCTAATTCGGATCGTAAACATCTATTCACACAAGATATAGTTGATATTTACGAATTTTACTACGATATATAGTTTTTCACTGTGAGGTTTAGCATAGAAATCGAATGTTTAGAAATTTAATTTATTTCGAACAGATTCCAATTTCTGTACGACCGAACTCTCCTTATCCCGCCGATCATCAATCTTAATCACGGTAGATACGCGTCCTGCGCCCGTCTGAAACGGACTTTCATGCAAGCAGCGAATCGCGTCAAATAATTGATCCATGGGCCCTTCAATAATCGTCCCCATCGCCGTCATTTCGTAAGTGATCCCTTCAATTTGCGCAATCGCTCGCTGCATATCTGCAACATAGCTGCTCAAGCTTGTCGATCCGGTCCCTATTGGGATGACGGTTAGTTCAGCAATTGCCATGAGTCGTTCGCCTCTCTCTTTTTCAACATTGTATTATACATCCATCTTACCTTATTTCTTCCACCTGGAACAGAAGCTCTTCTAGATATGAACTGCTACAACGAGAGAGCGGATTTTCACTCCGTTGCGTTACGAATGCCGATGTCTCGGATTAACACGGTTCCTTTCTCCGTCCGATCGAACACGAAGTTGATCTTCATTAACTGCTCCGGTTGAAATTCTGGGTTGGCCTTCTTGAAGTCGGCAAGCGCAAATGCGAAGTTCTGGAATACCGGCTCCTTCGCTGGTAAAGCAGAAGTAAACGGCCATTTGACAATGTTACCTTCGAACATCGGCAGTAAGTTGGCTACTGTGCTGAGCGGTACAGCCGCTGCATTACCGTTCCTATCTTCGGCCTGCACGGTCATATCAACGAGAACATCCGAGCTGGAAGCTCCTTTCTTGTCATCCCGGTCAGCCATGGCAAAGACAATGGAGCTGCTTGGTCTTATGTCAAGCCCGCGATCGGGCAGAACAACCGTATAAGCGGGAACCCCCGAAGCTGTTGCGCGATCCCATCCAAGGCGAACGGCGCTGTATTGTTCAGATGCAAATTTCATCTTGACCTTCTCTTCCTTCCACTCCTTCAGCTGCTCCCCGAACAACCGTCCTCCAGGCAAAGTGGTTGTGCTCAGATCGATATCCTCGTCGTAACTGCTGACGACCGTCGTCTGCGAATCTAAATAATTGCTGATGTACATCGTGTCTGGCAGCCACTCTCGGGCGTAGCCAAGGTCCTGGAATATTTCGCGGTATTCGCTTTTCCCACTCAAGGTTGCATCTAGGAAAGACGAAATGAGCACCTTAGCGGCTTGCAGCTGCTCCTCCTGCGGCATTAATTGGGCCGTATTAAACAGCTTATTTCCAAGTCCCACACCGTCTGTTCGCCCCCATACCGTATTGAATTGCCCATGATTCGCACCGTATATGTAGACCGACGCTTTCAAATAATCACTGCCATCTGTAAAGCTGATCCGATTGTATTGGCTCGCTCCATCGAAAGAGGTGACATCCATATCATGCGCGCCCTGAATGGCTAAATAGTTCAAATCCTTCAATACCGTCGGTTGTCCTGCAGGCTTGTATTGACCGTCTGTACCTGCAATCGATAGGACGGAACGGATACCGAAATTATAGTCGAACTTGATATTCCCGTTCTCCGGGGAAGCCGCCAGCTTATTGTATGCTGCAGCCACCGTTACCGCTTCACCGCCGCGGGAGTGGCCGATCAGTGCAATCCGGCTCATGTCCGCTTTGCCGTAGAACGGATTGCCCTTCGTTCTGTTCCATCCATCCCATACCTTTAGATGCTCCAGCATCAACCAGCCTCGCGCCGAATTCTCCTTCTCCAGCACATTCAGCACCAACAAGTCGTCATACGGCGATGTATTAAGGAAATTTTCATCGATCGATACGACAATATACCCGCGGCTTGCCAGCAGATTGCCAAGGTATTCGTAGCCCGGATCTGAATAATCCGTCGCAAGATGGTTGCCATGTACGACCATGACTAACGGAAATGGCCCTCCACCATCAGGGTACCAGACGGACCCGTTGAGCGGCATTGCATCGGGCCCGAAGCCAAACGTATTCGTGCGGCTTGAAGACCATTTCTCTACAAAAGCGGATCCATCCACTTGTTTCGTTTCGAGCGATCCAGCCGCATTAAATTCCTTTCGATAACTGTTGGCGCTGCCGTACGTTAATGTTTTGACCCGAAATGATCCTTGCTCTGACGGGTTCGCCATCGTCGTCGCGTAGCGGTTCGCTGGTTTCATCGCTTGCAGCCTATAAAGCTTAACTAAATCCGTACTTCCATTATGGAGCAGCCAATACCCGCCGATAACGATGAAGCCTGCCGTAACTGCCGCGACAACCCCTGTCATAACTTTTGATATCGTCTTTGCCTCGCGGTATGCACCCGTGATCCAGCGGTATAGGAGTGCGCCAAGCAAGGAAAATGCAACGATCATCGACAAAGTTACTATCAACATCAGCTGCACCGGACCGATGAAGCCGATGCACAGCAGACAGAAAGATGCAAGCGCCAGCCAGACATAACGCGAAGGCATCCGCTTCGTGAAGTGAAGCAGCCCGGCAATAACGCCGGTGATGAGGACAACTGCCAGCAGGAACAATATCGTTCCAATGAAATAATCGCCTGTGCCCCGCATCCCGATGAGATAATACCCTTGCACCAAATAAATCCAGCAAGCGATGACGGAGAGCGTAAGCGTTGCTCCTTTCCAGCCTGGGGAAAGGGGGGCTAAACGCTTAAACGGGTTCGTAAACCACGCAAATCTTTTTTTGACCGATTCATTCGCAATTAGTTCCGTTTTTCCCATGCAATAACCTCATTCCTTATGAATTCGTGTCTGCACTAGGAAGTTCATATTGCCTATTATAGCGGGCGACCCTTTCCATAACCTTACACTTTTATTAATCCAATCTTACAATATTGAAATTACCAAAAGAAATCGATGTCTGCAGCAGAAGCTATTCTTCAATCCAGACTCTCGCCTGGGTGAATGACGGTATAGTCCTGCCACTCGTCTGGCATCAACCGCTGATAATAAGGCGTTAGATATCGATCATCGATAAGCACAAGAACACCTCGATCCGTCTCGGTACGAATCAATCGTCCGCCTGCTTGCAGCACCTTATTCATACCTGGAAAGACGTAGGCATAGTCGTACCCTCTTTTGCCCGCCGCATTAAAATAATCCCGGATAATATCCCGTTCAACGCCTAATTGGGGTAACCCTACCCCGACAACGACGACGCCCGTCAGGCGATCCCCTACCAGATCTATTCCTTCCGAAAAAATGCCGCCCATGACTGCAAAACCGATCAGGGTCTCTTCGTTATTCGCGTCAAAAGCCGCCAAGAAATTCTCGCGCTCCTCTTCAGATAGATCCGAACGCTGCAACAAGGTCGTAACCTGCGGATTACACAACACGAAATCTTCGTAGATCAGATTCATGTAGGCATACGAAGGAAAAAAGAACAGATAATTGCCTGGCCGCGTCCGTACTAATTCATGCAACGCCAGGACCATGTCATGCTTGGTATGCTCCCGATCATGATACCGCGTAGACAGCGGTTGGATATAGACATCCAATTGCTCCCTTGCAAAGGGAGATCCTAATGTCAACGTGTAATCCTCTGCATCCGCGCCAAGCATGTCTCGATAAAATCCCATCGGCGTCAACGTCGCGGAGAAATAGATATGGGACCGATACCCTTTGCCCATTTCCTGCAGCAGATGGGATGGGTCCAGACAGAAGAGCTTCAGCGTTACGCCCTCTCGGTCGATTTCCGAAAAGGTCACATACCGCTCATCATACAGCTTCGCGGTTCTCAAGAAATTTTGCGCTGCGAAATACGTGTCCAATAATTTCGACACAGCCGGCTCGTCTGCAGCGGTAACCAGATATCTCTCAGCATGAAACACAAAGTTCTCGATGAACGCAACCAATTCCTCGGGGAGCTGTGGCTCAATCACATGCTTTGCAGTCATTCTTTTTTTGAGCGCGATGAAATAGCTGTTGACCTCTTTTGCCGCTTGGTGAATATCCTTATGAATCCCTTTGAACTCCCGCTGAAGTGCGAGGAAATCAGCTTTATTCAAGCTGCTGGAGAACATTTCGCGCGCGCGGTCTACCAGGTTATGCGCTTCATCGATCAATAACGCCGTATGATGTTTGTACGTGGAGAACATCCGTTTTAAAGAGACACGTGGATCGAAGATATAATTATAATCACAAATAACCATATCCGCGGCATACGCCACGTCCAAAGAGAACTCAAACGGACATACCCGATGTTTGCGTGCATACTGTTCGATGACAGGTCGTGTCATTAGCGTCTCGTTCGACAATAGGTCCAAGATGGCTTCGTTGATCCGGTCATAGTACCCGTCGGCAAATTCACAATCTTCCTTGCGGCAGCGCATCTCTTCCTGAAAACATATCTTTTCTTTGGCGGTAATCGTCACGGCATGCATCTGCAGCCCCTTCGCTTCCATAAGTCGCAATGCTTCTTCCGCTGCCGTCCTTGTGATCGTCTTTGCGGTCAAATAATAGAGATGTTCCAGCGTGCCCGCAGCCATGGCTTTGATCGCCGGATACGTCGTAGAGATTGTTTTGCCTATTCCTGTAGGTGCCTTCGCAAAGAGGTTTACGCCTTCTTCAATCGATTTATACACCGAACCTGCGAGCTTCCGCTGCCCTACCCGATACCGTTCAAAGGGGAACGCAAGCTCTTCGATGCTTCGATTCCTCGCTGTTCTGTGTTGGTGCAGCATGTGCGCATAAGGAGCATAACGTGCAACCACCTCGCGTACGAAAACGTCCAGCTCATCGATCGTTGTTGCTTGGAGGAATCGCTTCTGCTCTTCCGTGTCTACGTGCACATACGTTAATTGAATGTCGATCTCCGCCAGTTGATGATCACGCGCATACATATAAGCATAACATTTCGCTTGTGCCCAGTGTACCGGATAGCTGTCCGCTGTGACATATTCCAAGTTCATCCCCGTGGATTTGATCTCCTCAATGGTTACGCGGCCATCCTCCGATACGAGTAACCCATCACAACGCCCGTCGATGCGAAAGATCAGATCTCCGCAAGGGATCTCCGCTTGCAAATAAACTTCTTTCTGATCCCGTTCACCGTATTGCTTCTGGATCTTCTGATGCGCCTTCGTGCCTTCCAGCATCGTACTGGTCGATCGAAAACCGGAATCGATGCTTCCTGACCGAAATACATATTCCACAAGCGGTCTTACGGCAATCTGTACAGAATCGCTCATACGTTCACCTTTCATCTGTCCCTCAGGGAACATTCGTTCCTAGTATTGTATCATGAATAGCGTATTTACGCAGCTACGCTCCAGGCCCTCTAACCCATACGTTGGTGCATGGGGGAGGGATTGGTATGGGGTTCCAATCTCTGTTGTGCTCTAGTTCCTTGATTTGATTAAACAAATGGATGGAACTTGAGCACAAAGGCGAACGCTAACGCTTTTCCACCCCATACCCATGCCCTCTTTGGTTCTACTTTGAGTCTCCTTCTACTTTTTCAAACCCCGAACATTGGAGCGCGAACTTATAATCTCTATCATCATAAGAAAAAAAGCATCTGACATCCGTCAAATGCTTCCTTCCCGAATCGAAATTTACTGTTACTTGTCTGTACCGGCCAATTATTGCCCAGCTAATACCTGATACCACACGCCGTGTTTGGAATATAACGTGTTGCGCACTTCATCCCAGCCGCCCAAATATTCGATATCGAAGAGTCCGGCAGGAGTCGTGTATTGATCCTTTACTTGCGCCAAAACCGCAGGGTTAACGGGGCGAAATCCTGCATCTGCGAACGCCTTTTGCGCCTCTTCTTCGCCCAGATACGCAATAAATGCTTCAGCAATCTCACGGGTCCCATGCTTATCGACGTTTTTATCAATCCATGCCGCCGGATTCTCGATACGGATCGTATTTTTCGGTGTAATAATATCGTATTGGACACCCTTCTTGATGCGAGCTATCAATTCGTTCTCATACGTAACGATGACATCACCGACACCATATTCAAACGCAGCCATCGAAGCACGCCCGCTTTTATCAAGCGATTCAATATTGTTGTGTACACGCGCTAAGAACTGTTTGGCATAAGCGGGATCCTTCCCGCCCTTCTCCTCAGAGGCCTTCAGCCCTGCGCCATAAATGGCATTGATATCCCATTGCGCTCCACCCGATGTTTTCGGATTGGGATAGAGCACTTTCACCCCTGGCTTCATGATATCTTCCCAATCTTTTATCCCAAGCGGATTTCCCTCACGTGTCCCAAGAACCACAACGGAGTCCGTTACCATTCCTTGCGAGGGGCCTTGCTTCCAATCATGCGTGATCAGTCCTGCCTTCGTGAGTTTGTCGATATCTCCTTCCATAGCGAGCAAGGTAACATCTGCTTCAAACCCACCCACAATCGCTCTTGCTTGGGTTCCAGAGGCTTCATAGGATTCTTGGAACTTCACATGCTGTCCTGTTTTGGCTTCCCAATAGGCTTGGAATTTAGGCAAAATATCTTGAAGCGCATCCTTCACAACACTGTAAGCACCGATGACGAGCGTGACTTCGGGGTCGGTTTTGCCTGTGGACACGGATGTATTTTTGACCTCAACTGGTTTCGTCCCAGCTACTTTCTGTTGCGATGCTCCGCTGCCGCATGCCGTCAGAACCACGCTTAAGATACAAGTAAATAGAAGAATGACCAGCGCATAACGCGTACGGTATTTTCGTTGATGCATCGCATTTCCTCTTTTCTCTGTAATCTGCCAAGAAATTTCTATATATGGATCGGCATCGGATCTTCCTTCATGCGATTCTCCATAATCCAGCTGTCATGATCATTGAACAGATAGGCACGGTGCACAAGCACAACTATGTCATCTCCAGGATGAAGGACTTCCTTCTCAAGCGAACGATACGTAATTAATGTGTTGCCGCGCACTTCTACTTCAACCATCCACTCACTGCCGCGGAAATGAATATGCTTAATCCGGCCTTTCTCCGTTGCTGATGCAATCGGGAACTCATACAATTGCCCGATTTCAATATACTCAGGTCGAATCAATGCCTTCGTGTTCAGCCAATCGCTTGCATTCTCGAAACCTCGCAGCTCATGTATGTTCTCAACAATCGAAGATTCACCAATAAAGCTGGCAACGAACGGCGTCTGAGGTTGTTTATAGATATCCCATGGCGTACCCTTTTGCTCGACACGTCCTTGGCTGATGATCATAATTTCGTCGGCGACTTCAATCGCCTCATCCTGGTCATGTGTGACGAAGATCGAGGTAATGCCCACACGTTCGATCAGATCGCGCAACCATGACCGCAGCTCTTGGCGAATCTTCGCATCAATTGCAGCGAAGGGCTCATCTAAGAGCAATAACTGCGGCTCTGGAGCCAATGCTCTGGCGAATGCTACACGTTGGCGTTGTCCGCCGGACAGTTGATGCGGATATCGTTGCTCGAAGCCTTTTAACCCGGTCAATTCCACGAGTTCCATCACGCGATTACGAATTTGCTCTTTGCTCTGCTTCTTGATTTTCAAGCCAAAAGCGATATTATCATACACCGTCATATGCTTAAATAAGGCGTAATTCTGAAATACGAAGCCAATTCCGCGTTCTTGGGGAGGAAGGTCGTTCACACGCCGTCCGTGAAAAAGGATGTCGCCTGCGTCCGGACTTTCTAATCCCGCTAACATGCGGAGAATGGATGTTTTACCGCCGCCGCTTGGACCTAATAACCCAATGAGATGCCCTTTTTCAATGGTAAAGCTCACATCTTTTACCGCGTGAAATTGACCGAAATGCTTATTTAATCCCGTAACCTCGATATGCATCTCAATGCACTCCCTTTCTCTTTTTCGACCATTCCATAACCAATAGCAACGCGACGGAAAAAGCAACCAGTATCAAGGCAACCCCGTTCGCGGATACGACATTGAAATTTTCAACATCTTGATAGACGAGCGTTGTCGCCGTCTGAGTCTTATTCATGACATTTCCGGATACGACCAGCACCGCCCCGAATTCCCCGAGAGAACGGGCAATTGTAAGCACAACCCCATAGATAACGCCCCAGCGAATTAATGGCCATGTCACCTTCCAGAATGTCGTCCAACCATAGGCTCCTAACGTCGACGCCGCTTCTTCCTGCTGTGTGCCGATTTCTTGAAGGACTGGCATCACTTCTCGCACCATTAACGGGAACGTCACGAATAAGGTCGCTAGAACCATCCCTGGAAAAGCATATACGATTTTGAAGCCAATCGATTCGAAGAATGCCCCAATCGTTGTGCTAGGCCCGAGAATCAACACAATCATCAGACCGCCGATAACCGGAGACACCGAAAATGGCAAGTCGACGATGCTGTTCAAGAGCTGCTTCAGCCTTGAGCCAAGCCATGTCCCGCGCACCAAATAAATGGATAACATCACGCCAAATAAGGTATTTAACAAAGTCACAACGATGACAATCAACCCTGTCATCATAAGCGCATGTACCGCTTCGGGCCGCGTTATGGCATGAATAAGACCATCCACGCCGTCTTCCCAAGCTCCGAAAGCTATTTTTATCAAAGGTACGATAAGCAGTACCAAGAAAACAAGATACGTCAGAGGAATAAGCAGCTTTCTCATTTGGCATTCCTCCGCATTTGGACCCGGTTCACGAGCCATAAGATCAGGAAGGATAAGGTCAATAATAAAATCGAGACAGCCGCAGCTCCCTGCGGATTATCGCTCTCCACCTCACCGAAGATATACACGGACGCAATGAGCGTTTTCCCCGGAATATTCCCCGCAACTAACACGACAGCCCCGAACTCCGCTAGAGCGCGTGAGAATGCGAGCATCGCACCGCTCAAAACACCTGGCAAGATGACAGGGAAAATCACTTTAAAGAAAACAAGGCCTTTCGAAGCGCCCAGCAAATAAGCTGCTTCTTCCTCCGATTTATCCAATTCTTCCAATATGGGCTGAATCGCCCGGATGATAAAAGGAAACGTCACGAATACCATCGCAATCACGATCGCCGGCTCATGAAAGACAATTTCAATCCCGAGCGCCGCTGCCCAATTCCCTACCAAGCTATTCGGTCCAAGCAGCAGTAATATCATTAATCCGCCAACAGCGGTTGGTAATGCAAATGGCAAATCGACTAAGCTATTGAGGATCGTTCGTCCTATGAATCGATAACGATTCAGCACCCAGGCGACCATCGTGCCAATGACGATATTGATCAATGTTGCAATCAATGACAGCTTCAGCGTTAATACAATGGATTTCCAAGCTAACGGATCGCTTACACTCTCGATGAACGCATTCCATCCTAGCGAGAATGACTTCGTATAGACACCGATAATAGGTAGTGCAATGAGTACGATAAAATAGAGCATCACTGTGCTGCGAAATCCCCAGCTCCAGCCTTTATGACGCAAGATGTCATTCACGCGATATTCCTCCTCCGATAGCGTCTCAGACAATTCCTATTAACTTACTTGGTATTTATATTCCACTCTACCAGAAGTTACCGTTTTCCGTCAATGTGTATTCATCAATGGCTTTATCAGAATTTCTAATGCATCCTATTCGTTTTACTTATGGTGTGTGCTTGCCTATTTTTATAACCATCCGTGAAAAACACAAAAAAGCATGAGCTTCGCAATCCTTGCGTACACCCATGCTTCCTTGATATTGAACTATTCATGTATCTCCCATCTCTTCTTAAGCCGATTGTATCGCTTCTTCGACCGCTCTTCTACATAGGAAACGGACATGCGCCGTTGCCGCGGGCTTCACTTCTTCAAAGGTGACTTGATCTTGAATGTAATAAGAAACAAATCCATGCAGTGCCAAAAATAAGCTTCTCGGTATGTTGTGCCGATCCTGTTCAGACATCATATGCGCGCTTAACGACTGACGCACGATCGTATAGAACATCTCCATGCAGCGCCCTTGTTCAGCATGTGCGTAAGCAAGCAATTCTTCGTCGCGAGTCATAAACATAATTTCATAATGATGTGGATGATTAAGGCCAAATTGGATAAATTCCAGCATAACTTGCTCTAACTTTGACATCCCTTCGCTTGGCGATTGGTTCAATACGTGCTCGAATAGTCGACCAAGCCGTTGAAAGTCTTCTTGTGCAATCGCGTAGAATAACTCTGCCTTATCATTAAAATGATAATACAGCGAACCGTGACTGTACCCAAGCTGCTGACCGATACTACGCATGGAGATCGCTCGATATCCCTTGGTTACAAATAAATGCCTCGCTACTTCCAATATACGCTCACGCGACAATTCCTGATCTACTGCTTTTCTTGGCATAGCGCTAGTTCTCCTTACTCTCCATCAATGTAATAAATATGATCTCCCTTCGTTATGACCGCTTGGCCTTGCGTCAGATCTGTGATCCAAGCGATAAAACTGTCACTTTCGGACACCTCGGGCAAGCAAGTCAATGTGACTTTGTCCGTAAATTGCGTCTCTCCCATCCGTGTCTCTCTATTTCTAAGTTCATTCTCTAACTTTCCGAGCCATGGATATTCCACTTCAACGAATACTTCTTGATGCAATACGTTGACGATGGAACCTGCCCCTTCAATCGCTGCAACAGCGCCGTCGGTATAAGCTCGAATAAGTCCACCGGCTCCAAGCATAATACCGCCAAAATAACGGGTCACGACGATGACGATATCTTTAAGGCCTTGGTTCTTGATCACTTCCAGAATCGGTTTCCCTGCGGTTCCGCTAGGCTCACCGTCATCTGAAGCCTTCTGAATCTCATCGCGCTCACCAATCATATATGCTGAACAATTATGCGTTGCATTCCAGTGTTTTTTCTTTATTTCATCGATAAATTGGAGCGCTTCCTCTTCTGTCGAAGCCGGTTTGGCATATCCAATAAATCGCGATTTCTTAATGACGATCTCTTTGCTTCCGTATTCTCGGACCGTCTTGTAACGTTCCAGCAACCATCTTCACCTGCCGATTGCTAAGAAAGCAGTTCCCGTTTTTGTGTCGGTGAACTGCTTTCTTAGTAAATTGTATGTCTACGCTGTTATTTCAAGCATATTATTTCGATAATCTTGCTTCCAATTCGGCTTTTTCAGCTTCATAACCCGGTTTGCCAAGAAGCGCGAACATGTTCTTTTTGTAGGCTTCAACCCCTGGTTGGTCAAATGGGTTAACACCTGACAAGTAACCGCTGATGCCGCAAGCTTTTTCAAAGAAGTACACTAAGTTACCGAACGTATAAGGCGTCATGTCCGGAATCGTCACGATTAAGTTAGGCACACCGCCATCGGAATGAGCTAACATGGTTCCTTGGAACGCTTTTTTGTTTACGAAATCCATCGTTTTGCCCGTTAAGAAGTTCAAGCCGTCCAAATCGTCCGGATCACTCTCAATGGTAATGTGAGATGGAACTTCAGCCACTTGAATGATTGTCTCGAACAAGTTGCGGGATCCTTCTTGAATGAATTGACCCATAGAGTGCAAATCTGTTGAGAAGTCAACAGATGCTGGGTAGATGCCTTTGCTGTCTTTTCCTTCGCTCTCGCCGAACAATTGTTTCCACCATTCGGATACGAAGTGAAGCGATGGTTCGTAGTTCACAAGAATTTCGATTCCTTTACCTTTGCGGTAAAGCGCATTACGAACAGCTGCATATTGATAAGCTTGGTTCTCAGCAACATTCGGATTGCTGTATTCTTGCGCTGCGTCTGCTGCACCTTGCATCATTTCATCAATGTTGACGCCTGCAACCGCGATCGGAAGCAATCCAACAGGTGTTAATACGGAATAACGTCCACCCACATCATCAGGAATAATGAATGTTTCGTATCCCTCTTCGTTAGACAATTTTTTCAAAGCGCCTTTTTCTTGATCTGTTGTTGCATAGATCCGTTTGCGAGCCGCTTCTTTGCCATATTTCTTCTCAAGCAATGCACGGAAGATACGGAAAGCAACCGCTGGCTCTGTTGTTGTACCGGATTTCGAAATCACGTTCACAGAGAAATCACGATCGCCGATCAATTCAACCAAGTGGTTCACATAGGTCGAGCTGATGTTGTTCCCAGCGAAATAGATTTCCGGTGTTTTGCGTTGATCCTTGGATAACATGTTATAGAAAGAGTGCGATAACATTTCAATTGCCGCACGAGCACCTAAGTAAGATCCGCCGATCCCAATAACGATAAGTACTTCGGAATCGGATTGAATTTGTGCTGCCGCTTTCTTAATGCGTGCAAATTCTTCTTTATCATATGCAGTCGGTAGGTCGATCCAACCTAAGAAATCTGAACCTACGCCCGTTTTATTATGTAATTGCTCATGAGCGAGACGAATTGGCTCAGCCAAATAGTCGACTTCATGTTGTTGAACGAATGCTGATGCTTTGCTGTAATCAAATTGTATTTTTCTACTCATGGTGCATCCTCCTAGCCAAATCTTAAATTTGGTTTTTTATGTTGTAACGATTAAAACATTAGAAAAACTTTCATCCTTTAAACCGCCAAACCATCGACTAGCCTAAGGATACTGGATTTTAACCAATAATACAAGTTCCTGTCGTCCCTCTTGCATCAAATTTATGTTAGAATATGAAAAGCTTTTGATTACAACCTGTAAGGACGAGGTGATTCTCATGAAACATGTAGGTTTTATTGGTCTCGGAACCATGGGCGCGCCCATGGTTGCTAATTTATTGAACAAAGGCTTTGCCGTAACGGTATACAACCGCACAGCATCCAAAGCTGAAGAAGCACGCGCGTTAGGCGCCAACGTTGCTTCATCTCCTGCTGAAGCGGCGAAAGCAGCAGATGTACTGATCTCGATCATAAGCAATGACCAAGCGACAGAAGAAGTCTACTACGGCAGCAATGGTATTTTTGCCGGTCTCCATGATAAATTAACGATTATCGACTGCAGTACGCTCTCTCCCGGTCTTGTGAAGCGTCTCGCAAGCGATCTGGCTGCGAAGGGCGTTGATTTCTTAGATGCTCCGGTTACAGGAAGTAAGCCTGGTGCAGTCAACGGAACCTTGTTGTTCATGATCGGCGGCAAAGAAGCTGCCATGGAAGCGCATATGGATGTATTCCAAGCGCTCGGCACGAAATTCCTATACATGGGCGAGAACGGCAGCGGTGCTGTTGCGAAGCTTGCTCATAACACCATCGTCGGCATTAACAATGTCGCACTGGCAGAAGGCTTCTCTATTGCAGCCAAAGCCAACCTTCCCATGTACAACTTTATGGAGCTCATTCAATCCGGATCTGCGGGCAGTAAAGCAGCGGAGTTGAAAGGGCGCAAAATCATTGAACATGATTTCAGCAACCAATTCTCTCTGAATTTAATGCTAAAAGACATGAAGCTTTCTTCACAGCTTACCGATGAAATGCAACTGCCGACGCCAATGCTTGAAGCGGCGAAGAGCATGCTGCAAATGGGACAAACCCACGGGTTCGGTGAAGAAGATTTATCTGCCGTAGCCAAAGCTTATGAGCAATGGCTAGGCAAACGAATCGGAGATTAACTATTCTAGAAAAGGGTGGTCGCCGATATCCTTCACAGGACCGGCGGGCCACCCTTCTTTTTTTAATTGAAACATGTCGGTCCTTATTCTGAGATGTAAGAGCAGCAATAGTCCGTAACGGTAGCTATTTGCAGCTTGAATTTGGAGTTCGCGGGCACTGTAAATTCACCTTCGCCTTGAATGTGAATCCACGCGTCACTGCCTGGCAATTGCACTTTCAAATCACCGGCAAGAATCTCCATGATTTCTATGGCATCTGTGCCAAACTCATAATCGCCTGGCAGCATAATCCCTAACGTTTTCTTCGTTCCATCCTCGAACACCACGGTACGGCTTGTTACTTTACCATCGAAGTACACGTTCGCTTGTTTCACTACAGTTACATTGTCAAATTGTTTGCTCTCCGCCATGTCTCTTACCTTCTCCCCAGAAAATTAAAGCAATGCTTTTACTTTGCTTACCACGTTTTCAACAGTAAAGCCGTATTCTTTGATCACGCGGTCGCCAGGAGCGGAAGCACCGAATGTAGAGATGGCAAGGATATCGCCTTGATCGCCAACATATTTCTCCCAACCCATTGGATGAGCCATCTCGATCGCAAGACGAGCTTTAACCTCTGGCAAGATCACGGAAGCTTTGTATTCCTTCGATTGTTTATCGAACAAATCCCAGCTTGGCATGCTGATTACGCGTACTTGAACGCCTTCTTCAGCCAATGCTTTTTGCGCTGCAACAGCCAATTGTACTTCAGAACCTGTAGCGATGATTTGTGCTTGCGGTTTGCCATTTGCTGCTTCAGATACAACATACGCACCTTTTTTGATGCCTTCGCGAGCAAGTTCAGCCGTCGTATCCAAGATTGGCAAGTTTTGACGAGTCAATACAAGCGCTACTGGATTCTTACGGTTCTCAACCGCATATGCCCATGCAGCAGATGTTTCGTTACCGTCAGCAGGACGAAGAACCGTCAAGTTCGGGATAATGCGAAGGGAAGCCAATTGTTCAATCGGTTCATGGGTAGGACCGTCTTCACCCACTGCGATAGAGTCATGCGTCAAGACGTATACAACCGGAAGACCCATGATTGCGGATAAACGAACCGCTGGACGCAAGTAGTCGGTAAATACGAAGAACGTACCGCCGAATACGCGTACGCCGCCATGAAGCATCATACCGTTCATCGCTGTCGCCATGCCAAACTCACGAACGCCGAAATAGATGTTACGGCCTGCATAGTTCTCTGCATTGTAGACGTCGATGCCTTTAAGATGCGTCATGGTGGAGCTTTCCAAGTCCGCAGAACCGCCCATTAAGTTCGGCACGTTCGGCGCAAGACCGTTCAAAGCGTTACCGGAAGCAACACGTGTCGAAACGGCTTTATCTTGTACTGTATATTTAGGAAGATCTTTGTCCCAGCCTTCAGGAAGCTCGCCGCTCACCGCTTGCTCGAATTGCTTAGCAAGTTCTGGGTATGCTGCTTTGTAAGCTGCAAATTGTTCGTTCCATGTTTGGTTCGCTGCAATGCCGCGATCTTTCACGGCTTGGAAGTGAGCGCGAACTTCTTGCGGCACATAGAAAGCTTCTTCTGATGTCCAGCCGTAGAATTCTTTCGTTAATTTGGTTTCGTCTGCACCAAGTGGAGATCCGTGTGTACCGCCATGGCCGCCTTTACCTTGTTTGTTCGGGCTGCCGTAACCGATAACCGTTTTTACTTCGATTAATGTCGGTTTGTTCAACTCTTGCTTCGCTTGGCTAATCGCATTTTCTAGAGCAGCTAAATCATTGCCGTCTTCAACGCGCAATACTTGCCAGCCATAAGCTTCAAAACGCATTTTAGCGGATTCAGAGTTCGACAGACCCAATTTACCGTCCAATGAAATATCGTTGGAATCATAAAGAACAACCAATTTGCCTAGTTTCAAGTGACCTGCAAGAGAAGCTGCTTCGTGAGAAACGCCTTCCATCAAATCGCCGTCGCCGCAAATGGAATATACGAAGTGGTCAACCACTTTGAAGTTATCTTTGTTGTAAGTCGCGCCAAGTTGTGTTTCAGCAAGCGCCATACCCACAGCCATTGCAATCCCTTGACCCAAAGGACCTGTTGTCGCATCAACACCTGCTGTATGTCCGAACTCTGGATGTCCTGGCGTTAAGCTTCCCCATTGACGGAAGTTTTTCAACTCCTCAAGAGGTAAATCATAGCCGCTTAAGTGAAGCAAGCTGTACAATAACATGGAACCATGACCTGCGGAAAGAACGAAACGGTCGCGGTTAATCCATGTTGGATTTTCTGGGTTGTGGTTCATCACTTTTGCAAATAATTCGTATCCCATTGGGGCAGCACCCATTGGCATACCAGGGTGACCTGAATTTGCTTTCTCAATCGCATCAATCGCTAACGTACGGATTGTATCGATCGATAGCTGTTCTACTGACTTGTTGCTCACTGTCATGTTGTGAATCCTCCATTCATTACTTTTAATATTATCAATTTGAGAGTATTACATTGCTACTATTGTACCACGACCGCACATGACTTTCCAATACGCAATTTCATAAAATTATTTTGAACACCCATAACCTTTATATCTTATCCAAATCTCCACTTTATCTCACTTCCTCCAACAAAAAAAGACATCCAATCTGCAAAAGAGTAGGATGTCTTTGTCCCTAATTAAATACCACGGTTTTGTTCTGGTGTACGAGGATACGATCTTCGATATGCCAATGCACGGCACGCGCCAATACGACACGCTCAATCGTACGTCCGATACGTTTCAATTCGTCGACCTCATCACGGTGGCTTACGCGCTGTACGTCTTGTTCAATGATTGGACCGCCGTCCAATTCCTCTGTCACATAATGTGCTGTTGCCCCGATAATTTTCACACCGCGATTATAAGCTTGAGCATACGGTTTGCCGCCTACGAACGCCGGTAAAAACGAATGGTGGATATTAATAATGCGATTCGCATAATGTTCGAGGAATTTCGGTGAAATAATCTGCATGTATCTCGCAAGAATGATAACATCCACTTGGCCATCCACAACCGCAAGTTGTTGACGCTCAGCTTCTTCTTTCGAATCCTTCGTCACCGGAATATGATGGTACGGGATACCGAACTGTTCCACGTACTCCCGCATATCGTTATGGTTACTTACGACCATCGCGATGTCAGCATCGAGATCGCCCGCTTGCCATTGCCATAATAATTCAACAAGACAATGATCTTCCTTTGACACAAAGATAGCTAGGCGCTTCTTCTTGCTCACTTCATGAATGTTCCACTTCATTTGGAACTTGTCTGCAATTACCGCAAAGTCCTGCTCCAGCTTCGGATGCAACTCGCTCAGATGCGCAAGATCAAATTCGATGCGCATGAAGAACATGCCGCCCTCGGGATCCATGGTATATTGATCAGATTGAACGATATTCGCACCATGCTCATACAAAAATTGCGATACCGTTGCGACAATACCTGCCTGATCAGGGCAGGAGATTAACATTCTTGCACGATTCCGGTTGTCCATGATTCTACCTCAATTTCTGTGTAATAGATTAACGGGCAAACCAGCCCAAAATACGTTGGTTGATTTGCTCTTCACTCAACGCTTCGAACAAATTCGCTTCCATAATCATCTCGTAAAGGCGATCCATCGGTTCGCGTGGATCTGCTTTCTTCGCTTTCGCATCATTCTTCAACGTTGTCCATACGGATAACACGTACTCGCGAGCGTCGATATCCTGCTGTTGGAAAAACGAGCTTAGACGTTCCACATCTTCAAGATAGGCTTGTCCAAAGCGCGCTTCCACATCTCCGCGAAGCAACGCAATTTCTGCTTCATACATCGGACGCTCTTTCTTCGCGTCAGAACCAATCCAAGGTGTCTCCAGAATAAAAGGTCTGCCTGCGAGGGCTTCATGTTGGATAACGCGTTTCATCGCGTGATGTCCAAGCCAGCCTGCACCTACCGGAGCATGTCTGTCTTTACCCGCTCCAACCGGATTTTTACTGTCATTCATATGCACAACTGCAATACGATCCAACCCTACAATACGGTCGAACTCTTCAAGTACGCCATCCAGATTGTTGACAATATCATAGCCAGCGTCATGAATATGGCATGTGTCTAAACATACGGTTAGACGACGATTATCTTCTACTTTATCGATAATAGCCGCAAGCTCATCGAAGCTGCGTCCCACTTCCGTACCTTTGCCCGCCATGGTCTCCAAGGCAATATTAACATCCGTTTCGCTCGTAGCTCGAAGAACTTCATTCAGTCCTTCAGCGATGCGCTGCACGCCATAGGCAGCATCTTTATCCGTGTAGGCACCCGGATGAAGAACAATATTGCGGACGCCAATGGCTTGTGTACGGCGAATTTCTTCTTGCAAGAAATTTACGGCAAGCTCAAAGGTTGAATCCTTGTACGAGCCCAGATTAATGATATACGGCGCATGCACGACGATTTCGTCAATCCCATGCTGTGCCATGACTTCTCTTCCTTCTGGAATATAAAGTGCATCAATCGCTTTGCGGCGCGTATTCTGCGGAGCCCCTGTATAAATCATAAATGTGCTCGAGCCATAAGAGATGGCTTCTTTCGCTGCGGTTAACAGCCCTTTATCTGAAAATGAAACGTGTGATCCAATCTTCAACATATTTCATGCTCCTTTTTTCCATAATCAAACCTTATTTTACCTTGATTATCGTCATAAAGCTAGAAATACGTTATAATCCTACTAGAAAGATACTGGAAAAACCTGTGATCATGGTTATTTAGATGAATGAGGTGACAAATATGCATTTAACTGCGTTATGGCCTGCTGCGGCATCGCAAGGACCAAGTAATGGATTCATGCTCGTGATTGCGTTCTGGACGTTTGTTCTTTTGTTTTTCATGTCGATTGGCGGGTACTTTATGTTCCGCAAATTTTTCAAGGTTCTGCCGAAGCAAGACGGCAAATCCAAGCTTGACTGGCAGAACCACTGGGTAGATGCGAGCCGTGACCTATGGACAGAGGATTCCAAAGCGTTCTTAGCCGAATTGGTCGCACCAGTACCCAAAGCATTCCGCGACATTGCGAAGCATTCCATTGCAGCGCAAATCGGTCAAATCGCGATCGAGAGCGGTGCCTCCGAAGTGACAAGAGATCATTGTATTAAAGGCTATATCGTTGCAACGCCCAAACGCGACTATAAAAGTTTAGTTAGCTTTTTAGAAAAAAGTCAGATCGACTATACGCCGTATAAACATTTATTGAACAAATAGGATGCTCAGTTAGAGTTAGTTATCCATAGGAAGGGATCGTGGAACGATGAACATTGCGATATGCGGCGGAACAGGATTTGTGGGAACGGCTTTGACCCATTTCTTCGTGCAGCAACAAGATTCCGTCGTCATTATTACACGTAAAATCCCGAAGGATCATCAACGACATCCACAGGTTACATACGTGACATGGGATCAACTTCATTCAGACCCACAGACCTTAGCCGGGATCGATGCGATTATTAATCTAACGGGAGAATCGATTAACCAACGTTGGACAGAAGCAGCCAAACAACGGATTCTCGAATCTCGTCTGCAAGCGGCAGCCCGCGTTGCTAACCTCGTCACAGCGCTGCATCCGAAACCTCAGGTTGTGATTAATGCCTCCGGGATCTCCATTCACGGCACGTCTGAAGTCGAAAGCTTCGACGAGACCAGTCCGCACCATCCCACAGATTTTCTCGCCGAAGTGGTCGAACAATGGGAACAAGCTGCCGATGCCATACCGGTCTCTCGTCTCGTGAAACTCCGTGTAGGACTTGTACTCGGCAATAAAGGCGGTGCCTATCCGCTCATGAAGCTCCCTTACATGCTGGGTGGCGGCGGACGAGTCGGCAACGGACGCCAATGGTTCTCTTGGATTCATATCGAGGATATGGTTCGTTTAATTGATTTTTGCCTGCGGCAAGAAGATGTCTCAGGCCCTGTCAATGCAACGGCGCCGGTTCCTGTGCGAAATGATGAATTCGGACGCGTGTTAGCTAGGGTCTATCATCGCCCACACTGGTTCCCCGTTCCTGCCGTTTTATTAAAAGGTCTATTCGGCGAATTATCCATACTTCTGCTCGAAGGACAACAGGTTCTCCCGAACGCGGCACTGAATCATGGATTTACCTTCCGCTATCCTACGCTGGAATCCGCATTACAAAATCTAAGGTCAAGTTCGACGTATTAGATCGACCATTAACCATTATTCAACCCATTTAAATACATATTCCGATTGTGCGACGACGAACCGATCACCGTCAGCAAGCGGATAGGCAGTATACGGCACCATAGGCTCCTTGCGAAGCTTGGTGCCGTTTTTAGATCCCAGATCCTTGATGTGGTACCCTTCTTGCGATTCAATAATTTCTACGTGGGTACGGGACACCCCAGGCGACGTATCCAGATAATGGGCTACGTCGCCGCTTCTGCCAATGATGAAGCTTGCTTGCTGGATCTGAATTTGTTCAGGATCATGGCGACCTGGAATTAGGCGTTCTATGATAGGCTTCTTTTTCAATTCACGGTTCAACGTTTCTGTCTGTCCTTCATGTAACCACACGGTCGGCTCTTGAACGATCGGGGCAACAATCGGGGCCATCACTCCATAGGGATTCGATGCTTGCTTCTCTTGCAGTGGCTGACGTGACCCGCTTGTCAACTTATCTGCAGTAAATGAAAGCACTTGAAATAGCAACCCCGATGCTTCATTATCTGGTTCCTGCCATTTATGCTTAGATTCTCGGAAGTTACGGTCCACATCCTGTGAAGGATCTTCCCATGTTCCCGCTCCTCCATCCAGAGCCAATTCTTGCTTTCCCTTTAACCATGAAGGGGAATATCCACGCCAAGCTAGGAATATCACGTCCCCAACCAGTAAAGATAGACCCATACATACAAAGAACATCCCATCAACGGCCTCATAGGATACGTATACATACTTCCAGATTAGGGCAAGAAACAAGACACCGCCTAAGAGAATATAGGTCATATATTTACGCAATGAAAATACTTCCCCTTGCTCTAGTCTGGAATCAGGCTGCATGATCTCTGGGGAGATGATGTTCCCATCAAGCCTGCCGGAGAATGATGGGGTCATGGCAGCATCTATAGGTGGTTCATGATGTTTCTGTATTCGACCTAAACCTGGGGAAGGAATACATGCCTTTTCTATCGGCGTAACCGAAGGATTTTCAGGCATGCCGTTCTGATTCGTCAGTAATTGAAGCAGCAATGTTTTAAACCCCTCAAGGCTAAATTGACTCTCCTGACAATATTGAATCAGTTGTTGGATCCCGTTACCGGATAGTTCCGTAACCGATCCCATGAGCATCGTCAATATCCCGCGAACGCGTTGATGCAAGGGCTCCGGCTGCAGGGCTTCTACGACAGGAACGTAACATACCCATACAGCCCCCATCTCCAAAGTTCCCTCTATAAACATATAATCAGGATGCAATACATAATGGTCCGGTCGCAGCATATATCGTCGGCTATGATCCAAGATCGTGACAAGCTGTAAAAGAATCGCGTAGAGGGTACCTAATGTTAGCTTCTCTCCCCTCAAGCATTGCGATAACATTCGCTTGCCTGAAATGTTATATCGTAACGTAATTTTCAGATCCAGTTCATAAAAATCAAGTGGAATACACTGCGGAATCACAGTAGATTGAATCATTTTGACTTCGATCGGCATCAGTTCATCACTTATAAAGCCGCCTTCATTGCCTGTCTTGCCTTCACCGCCTTCCTTCTCCAAAATCATCCATGTGGATCCATTCTGTGTGAATCGTGCTTGAAATCCAAACATCCTAACCCTCCTATCCACCTACTGCATATATAAAAACGCGGTACATATACCCGGTAACACCGCATACATGAAGGGAAATCTAAGCATTCTTCCTTGATGCAACGGGAAAATGGATTTGCGCCGGACAAGGAGTACGATGGCAGCGATGACACCTGCATATAAGACAGAATACATTAAGGATTGCAGGGTAAATTGCACGCCCGCCACTGCTCCTACAGCCGCGAACAATTTAACATCCCCAGCGCCTACGGCTTTACATACGTAGAGAATGAATAGGACACCAAACCCTGCCCCAACTCCAGAAATGGCATATAAGAACCCCTCCCATCCCTCCATTAACGTATGGAGGCCTACACCAAGCACCGTTATGGGTATCGTTAACCAATTAGGAATTTTCATTCTCGTGATATCACTATAAAAAGCAATGCTCAGGAAAACGACACCAATGACGATCATCACGATATGCAACGATTTCCCTCCTTCTCATGATTCTTTTACTTGAATTTGAGTTTCTGTCTTATTTCCCTCCGCTGTCTCGACTACAATTTTGACCGTGCTCCCTTTCGTCGTATTGCCTGATACATGCCATTCCCATTCAATATAGCCATCTACATCTGCAGTCTTATCGCCAAGAAACTTAGCTGTACTTTCACCGCTCTTATAGAACACAGTCACATGGGACGTTTGGTTGGGAGCTACCTTAACTTTGATTTTTGCTCTAGACCCCGGCTTCAAAGGATTCGGCTCTATAGAGACGATCTGCGGACGACCGGATTCATCTCCTCCTTCTCCATCCCCTGGTGTTGCTTGCGAAGTATCCCCTACCCATACACGTTCCGCCGCTTTTGCCTGCAAAACAAGAGCTTGGGATAAGAACGGAACACGCATGGGCATCGTATAAGAAACTTCGAGTGCTATCATCATGTTTTCTTTTTTCTTCCATTGAGGAAGGGTAACTCGCGTCACATGGATTCGATCGATGTTCAGAATCGTATCTTGCATATATGGCTTCATCAAAGGCTTTACCAGCGTATCTCCAGCTGCCTGATGAGCTGCATCCACGAATTGACCATACAAATCCGTGCTTTTTATCCAATCGCCGATAGGTGGAGGAAACAATTGATTATAGGTATCCGCCAATTCATCGAACGTAAGCTTCGGTGGTGCAGGCTGCTGTCCGCCAGATTCCAGAAGAACTTCGTCTCCTGGATTTGTACCTGATTTTTTCCCTGCGCCTTCCGCTTCACCTTGCTGATCTATGACCATTGCTACGGGATACATATGCGTTGCTAGTTGTTTCACGGTATTGGAGACCGTCACCTGAAGCGCCATCGTTATGAACGCCATCTTCACGATATAGATCAGAAATACCACGAATAAAAGAAATACCGGCAGTATCATGGCTGCTTCTACCGTCATACTTCCCTGATCATATCGTGTCATCCATTTACGCAAATACTTCATGATTCTAAGCCTCCACTTTCATACGCGTTCAATAAGTCACCCTCTAATAGGAAAAAGCGGCTTTTTTCGTTACATAATAACGATTACCTTCAAATTCCCCCTGAGAGATCATCTGCACATCACGAAGCGAACGCATCACGCCGGGTAAGAACCACACATGAATAGATGCACGAACATCGCCTTCCATATAGGTTAACTTTTCATTCGGATTGATCCCTGTATTGAACTGAATGAGTGCCAACATTCTTGACATCATTTTTTCATTACGGCTATGAAGCATCAGGAACATCCGAAGATGGTCTTTGTAAGTCAGACGCAGCGGCACGTACTTCGAGAGCTCCAAATCCCCCTTGTTCACGAGCTCTAACATATCCTGGAGCGCATGCTCAATGCCATAGAGGATGGCCGAGGCAAGGATTAGCAGGGGATGTCCCATCCGGCTGCATTCCACGAAGCCTTCCATTGTACGAATCGCTAGCCTCGTGCTGAAAATTTCCCCGTAAGCTGCGGATACATTTCCTCCTGGAAGATGAAATCCATATAAAATGTATTCCAGCTCTTGATTCTTGACATGCAAGGCATTAGACAACTGCTTGTCGACATCATGTGAAGTAAATAAAGACTTCAGCATGGCTGGTTCAAATCTCGTAAAATGGTTCACCGCATATTCATTCCGATAAAACTCATCCCTGACCCCTTCAAGCATCCCAGCCATACCGCCATAAAGTCCATCCATCATCGACATCGATTGTTTTCCGGCATCCTCTGGCTGTCCTTCTATGCTCACTGTGTCAGCTTCTCGGTCCTTTTGAGCATTAAAAGTGATGCTGTCATCAAAAAACCCCTCAAGTTGATCGAATTCCTGTTGGCTCTCCTTCGCGGTTTGCTTTAGCTTATCTAATAAGCCCAGCACTTCGCTGAGCTTTGCCTTCGACTTGGCTTCAGTACGTTTACGTTCTTTATCCGAAGATCTGTTGGTTGCGATAGCTTGTTGCCGTGCTAGAATGATATTCGCGGCATCGCTCCATACATAAGCCTGTAAATAATCATCGATCTTCCGCTTCATCTGGGTAACTGATTGTTTTAACGGGCCCGAGCTTCCCGATGTACTGGGAATTGATGAAGAGACGACCGATCGAAAGCTCCCAACCTCGCCTTCAAACCGTTGGAATGAATCCAATTGTCCTTGTACTTCTGCTTCGAATGAATTTACAAAATCGTCCGGCATCACAAGCTGCTGTACGGTATTTCGAATATCTTGGATCGCGTGGTTTGAATCCCCTTTAAGGTTAGGAACGCCACTCGCAGGAGTACGGCCCTGTCCTACTTGATCATAATCTGCATTGTTCTGCTGTTCCGCTTCCGCAATGATTCCCTTCATCTGATCATTGATCTCGCGCACTTCTCCAAATAGAGGCTTCACCTCCTCGAGATGTTTGCGATGTTTCTGCTGGATTTGAGTCGCTTCCCGTGCAAAAGAACTACTGAACCACCCCGCTTCTCGTTCATAGTCTGATGTTTCCTCTGCATATTGGGCGTCTTCATCCGGATCCCGATTCGAATCAGCGTAATTCTTCCGAACATAATCTGCGTATTGAGCTGCAATATCCGCTGCACTGTGAATCGAGCCCAGCGATGAATCCGTAAGACTGGTCTGCCCATTTGAGAACACATAGTTCGTGTCAAAATGAGTACGCTCCACAAGCTGGCTGGCCTTCTTCTGCGCCTCCATTATCCGATCCACCAACTTCTCCCGCTTCTCATAAAGTTTTTGCAGCTTGACTAAGAGGTCCGTGGTTTTGGATGCTTCCTTCATCACCAGCGAAAGGGGCTTAAATCGATTCACAATCTCTAACGTAAAATCGATGGGTGCCTTATATTTCATTTCTTCAAGGATTTGCCGTTCAAAGACAGGATACCGCCCGAGTTCTGATGATCCATTGACGCTCTGGGAATCAAGTGTTGTGTCTAGAAGACGAAACGCTTCACCCTTCCGTGAGCGAATTCCTGTGCTCTCCGCCACACTGGAAGCTAACAATTCATTCGAATCACTGCCGCCTAACGCAAACAAACCATATTTTTCTTGCAATGCAGGCTCATAACTGGACATCACAGAGCGAATCCCTGACTTGGCTAGCTGCTCAGTTTGTAATTGAAAGGCTGTAATTCTGGCATAATCGATAAATACAGCAACAAACATAAAAATAATGGCTACCATCATGATAAGAAAAACCGACACCGAACCTTGCTGACGGTATAACAAACGACGCAAGGGGACGAAGCCCCTGCGTAACGGATGCTGCACTTTTTCCTTGCTGGGATGTTCCTTATATTTGATGGAATGTTCCTTATATGGGTGATCGTTGCGCATGTCCTCCCCCAGTCGATAGGTATTGACTATTTCGTTCCATGGCTGAGCTTGCCCTTCAGCACTTCGCCAGCTTGATCTTTCGTTACGGCAGCTCCATCTGAAACCCCTACTCCTTTGAACTTCGCTCCATAGTACCGAGCCAATTCGACGGTTCGGATAAACTCCACTGGATCTGCCACCGTACTGGTTATTTTCACTTGCAAGGGCATACGCCCCATGATCCACTCTAAGGGCGCCAATCGAACCGGATTTTCGAAGTTAACGGTGATCTCACGCTTCCAGATTTGATTCTGATAATGAATATCCCCCTTTAGTGCTGCAGGTACAAATGCAGCTGGAGATGCTATTTTACGTGTAGGAAGGGAGGCACGCTCCCCCGCTTCTTGATGTAAGTCATAGGATACGCTATGGACATTCGAGCCGATTCCGAACAGGATATCCAATGCCTGATCATCGGTTAACCTCCAATACAACCCATCAAATTGCCCGTGCTGGAAGGCGCCTGTCTTCACTTCCTTGTGCGAGTTATCCCAGTTATAGGTTATGCGCTCAGCTGTTGAAGCGCCGACATAGACAAGCACCACTTGTTGGTACATATACAAGCAGAAGAACAATAACACCATGATGATCATAAAAATGAACGGAAATAGCATAGAGGCTTCCACCGTAAAGGTTCCTTCTTCACGAAATAGCGATTTGATCCTGAAATGAAGCTGGGAAGGATACATCTTAGCCCTCAAATAATTTATCTGATTCCGAAGTTGCTTTTCCCATCAAGCGCTCAATAAACTCCATAATTTTATCTTTGAATAACAATACGATCACAACCAATACCGCAATGATAAAAATGATTTCAACTGTGCCAAGTCCATCCTCATCTTTCCATACGTCATTCAGCAACTTCCCTAGATTCAACATTTCATTTCTCTCCCTTATTATTCAAGTTATAAACCTAGACTCTAGCCATTCATCATTAAAAACATCGGCGTACATACCAGGACAAGCAGAACAAAAAATACCATCACCATCGGAAACACCAGCTTTGAAGATGCTTCCTCCCCCCGCACACGGCTGACTGCTTTTCGCTTCTCCCATAACACACGCGATAAATCCCGCAAAGCGACGACGAATTCGTCTCCCCCTCGGCGGTAATTAAGCATAATCGTGGTCGTAAATATGGAGACTTCTTGTACGGCGCACCGTTTGCTGAACTGTTCGAAAGACTGCTGGAATGAATATCCGCTATGCCATTCGTGAACCATTTGGATCAGCTCTTTGTACAACGGGTGATCCCCATGCGCCTTCTTGCGCTCTACACATTGCATCAAAGCCTTCTGAACCGTCTCACCTGCATTCACAAGCAAAATCATTTGATTCAAAAACTCCGGCAGTTCAATTAATAAGTCTTGCTCCCGTCGAACGACCCGCTTGGTTAAATCCTTCACCATGGCCACGGGAAGCAGGATCGCAAGCACAGCGCCCACGCCAAACCCCATGACTTGCCCATCGGTTAACAAAGGCAGCACACAGCCAAAGACCAACATCAAGAAAGCATAGTTCAACAATTCAGCCATGAACATGGCACTATATTTCGCAGCAACCTGTGTACCATACAGAATTTGCATGGCCCGTTGGATTGTATAGAAGAGAGCTGGAAACCGCTCGATCCATCTCACTTTCTCTAAAATCAGCAACATGGGCGGAGCAAATCGCTCCAATCGTAGGTTCAGCACTTTCGTGATTGGAGCATCCACGGGATATCTCTTTCGTCCGACCTGATAACAACCACACCATAGGAGAAGCAATACCCCTAGGAGTACTCCCCATACCACGCTAGGCACGCCTTAGAACCTCCTTTCAACGAACTATCGCTATACGCGAATATCCATGATTTTCAGAATCCAAACACTGCAAGCGATAAGTCCGAATAATGCAAATGTGGATACGATGATGCCCACGCCAGAATACATTGGTGTCATAAAATCAGGCGCGCTCATATTCAGAAATGCTAAAAAGCCGACAGGTGCCAACATGATGACCTTCGATTCAAATTTCTTCTGCGCTACCATCACCGATATCTCTTGCTGAATGTCAATTTTCTCTCCAATCATCGTGGAGGTTCGTCGTACAACCTCGACTAAATCCCCGCCGGTTCGCTTGCAAGCTGTAAATACATCCGCAAAATTCGTAATATCCTCGATTCCTGCCCTACGACTGAAATCCTGAACGGCCTCCTCAATCGGTTCACCATTCTCTAATCGGAATCGGATTATCCGAAACTCTCGGATCAGATCGGTATTCGCGTCCGGATACAAGAGCTGTAAATCTTGTACAACCTCATAAAAGGCATTCTCCACAGACCTTCCGGCTGCAAGCGAGGAGGATAACGAATAGAGTGCCTGCTTGAACTGTAAGCTCAATTCGGATCTCCGCTTGTGAAGCAAGGCTCTCCGCCGAAATCGAGGGTACATGGCCCCCAAGCCTACACACGGGAGAGCAACGATCACATGGTGATAGAATAAATACCCTATCACTCCCCCTGCGGATCCTGCGATCATAAAAGCGGTCATCCATTGACGTCGGGTCAGCGTGTATTCGGTGTATTGTGTTAAACCTTCATCTGATTCTGTCTTATGAACCTCGTCATCCTTCTCTGATGTATCCTGTTGCCTGCTGCGTTTCTTCTCCTGAGCAATCAAGATCCCTCCAGTAATCAGAATAGCCGCCAGGACGAGGATAACCATACTCATGATTCACCCCTCTCCCTATCTTGGTGTTCCAACCGTATTCCTGCCATCCCTAGTTTTTGCGTATGCACAAGCTTGCTTCCAGTCGCTTGCAATCGCCCAATAACCTTTCCCTCCTTCTCCGCACACTCCTCAAATTGGAACAAGGAGTTCAACACCACCTCACCTTCTTGGAGTCCAATGACTTCGCTAATATCCATCACACGACGTGATCGATCACGTAAGCGAGAGAGATGGACGATGATATCAATTGCCGAGCTAATCTGCTGACGGATGACTTCCACAGGAAGCGGAGCCCCACTTAGAACCATCGTCTCTAAGCGGCTAATCATATCTTGCGTCCCGTTGGCATGCCCGGTTGATAAGCTTCCATCATGCCCAGTATTCATCGCTTGCAGCATATCTAAGGCCTCCGCGCCCCGAACCTCACCCACGACGATCCGGTTCGGTCGCATACGAAGAGACGAACGTATTAAATCTCGAATCGAGATTTCCCCCTTCCCTTCGGTATTCGCATTACGTGTCTCGAGCGCGACCAGATTGGGAACCGTTCGAATTTGCAATTCTGCAGAATCTTCAATCGTAATGACACGTTCATCACTCGGAATGTACTGTGATAATGCATTCAGGAAGGTTGTCTTTCCCGATCCCGTCCCCCCGCTAATAAAAATATTGTATTTCCCGCGAACAAGTTGCTGTAAGAAAGATGCCGCCTCGTCTGTCAAGGCTCCTTTATCTACTAAATCCTTCATGGTCATTGGCGTATCGGGAAACTTCCGTATCGTCATGGTGGGCCCTTTTAATGCAATCGGCGGAAGTACAACATTTACGCGCGAGCCGTCTTGCAACCTTGCATCGACAATCGGTGAAGATTCATTCACGACGCGATTCACTTGGGCCACGATCGATTGAATGATATCCTCTAGCCGTTCCTGCGATTCAAAGCCGATGGAGGCCCGCTTGACCTCACCATCTTCCTCGATAAAAATCTCTTCATGGCTATTAATCATAATTTCCGTAATCCGCCGGTCTTCCACGAAAGGCTGCAGGACATCTAAGCCCCGAAATGTGTAATATACGCGCTGCACGATTTGCTGTTTATCCGCTGCTGTCCATGTCGGCGATTCCATATGACGGAATACCGCATGCTCTATTGCGCGATATAATTCCGCATCGCTCGTCGATCCCGACAAATCCAATCCCGCACGTACCGTCTGGCGAATGGACGTGACCCATTCCTCACGCATTGCGGAACGCCCCCTGTTCTTCCGTATTCAGTACTTCCCCAGCACATAACTTCAAAATCGCCGCTTGAAACGTCGCTGATTGCAACAGAACCTGACCTTGATCTATCTGCTTCCAAGCGGTGATATAAGGTAAGTGGGCTTGTACCCGAAGACGTGATGCGCGTAACGAATTCAACATATTTCCTTGATAACGGTTCATCGTGCAACAGGTCTTATGAAGCATAGATGACACGATTTGAGCAGATAGACTTCGTTCCATGTACTGAAGTATTGCTTCCGTCTTGCGTAATGCGAGCAAATCATCCTGCAGCAGCCAAATGATCTGATCACATCGTTCTAAGGCCACGAGCGTTCGCTCCTCTAGCACGGAATCCAAATCCAATACCACAACATCATACGCCCCCGTCCTTACCAACAAGTCCAATAACCGTTCCGTATCCCTCTGCGTTAATTGCTTCATTTCATCTAAATTCGATACAGGCTCAACATATTCAATATGCATCGCAGCATCATGGTGCTTATAACTCGCCCATTCCCTAACCAGCTCATCCATTGCCCGATCTGCTTTCAAATAATAAAGGAGCTTAGAGAATCGATTCTCTTGCTTGTCAGACGTTCTTCCTTCCGGTAGGCGTACAATAGATTCCATGCTATTCAGCAGCTCCAAGCTCAAATAAAACACGCGCTGTCCTTGAAGAGCCCATTGCTTGCATAGATTCAAAGCCACAGTCGTCTTGCCCATACCTGCGACAGCCGAATATACGGCAATCATTCGGGTCTGTTCTGTGCGATGATGGCTGCGACCCGATGGACGGTTCCTTTCGGAAGCATAAAAGGTTAGTAACGAAGATACGAGAAGATGCAGGGGCTGGTATTTCCCGATTTTCGGAACCTCCCCTTCTCTTGTTATCTCTCCTCCCCCCACATCCTCCGTCAGCATCATCACGGGACTTACGCCATCCTTCAACGTATCCCCAACCAAAAACGACGCTTCAGCAACAATCAAGTCCACACTCGATTCATGCTGCACATAATAACGAAAAGATTCCAACTGTGTGAAGGATTTAACGATAACTTCCTTCATGAAATCGGATGCCTGAATATATTGGACAAACAATTCGGCATAATCTCGGTCCTCTACCGCCAAGATGAGATGTAATTTCTTCATGGGCTGCCCTCCCCTTCTCCGCAAAAGTCACATCAGATCTACAATCTTCAACACACCACCTATACAACAAACCATACCGACGACTGCGACGAATACGGCCATCTGAAGTTCCAACCTTCGCATGGTGGCTTGCCCCCCTTTCCTTCGAACAACGCAAAAAAACCGCCAACAACCACAGCAGAACTGTGGATGATGACGGTGCTTCCGTTCATGTCCATATTAATTTAAGGTTAGGTTATCACATATTTTTCCATCGAGCAAGCCCTAAATTGTTGCTTCCTGTTCGCTTGCCAACCGGCGACTTTCTTAGCATACTTATACTACAACGAACAACTTGAATGACATAAGGAGTGCCAAATCATTGAAAACCTTAAAGAAAACATCGTTAACCCTTGCCATGTATCTCATCCTTCTGGTTATTCTTGCAACCCTTGCAGGCTGTAGTGCCACCACAGGTACAGATTCATCAGATGCCAATGCTAAGGTCGTGAAAGTCGTTGACGGAGACACCTTGGATGTTGAGTTCAATGGAAAAAAAGAACGGATCCGACTCTTGCTTGTCGATACCCCGGAAACGGTGCATCCCTCCAAACCCGTTGAACCCTTTGGTCCAGAAGCATCGGCATTTGCCAAAAAAACATTAACCGACCAGCCCGTAAGAGTCGAGCTGGATGTATCCGAACGGGATAAATACGGAAGGCTGCTCGCATACATATGGATCGGAGACAAGATGTTTAACGAAATGCTGCTCGAACAAGGCCTCGCACGAGTCGCCTACGTTTATCCGCCAAATGTAAAATACGTCGACCAATTTCGTGAAATCCAGAAAAAGGCACAGCAAGCCGAGTTAGGCATCTGGAGCATTGAGAACTATGCGACAGATAAAGGCTTCAACGATAGTGCTGTCAGTACGCCTGCTTCCAAATCGCAAAATAAGAACCCGAAGCAGCCAAGTACAAGCCCATCGAAAGATTCTTCCAAAAAGCCGACCATCAAAGGCAATATCAATCGTAAAGGTGAAAAGATCTATCATGTTCCTGGCGGAGCCTCCTATGAATCCACCAAGGCAGAGGAAATGTTCTACACCGAAGCAGAGGCCGAAAAGGCAGGTTATCGCAAAGCAAAACGTTAAGTACCACGCAAGGAGCATACAAAAGGGATGCGCCAAGTCCATCATGACTTGATGCATCCCTTTTCTTGTTCTCTATTTTTTCTTCCAATCGGGCAGCTGACTCACATAACTATCGGATAAGTGCAATAATTGAAGCGCCTGATTGTACTCTTCTTCCGTGACGCCGCTCGTTACGCCAGATTGGCCTGAAAGTGAATATTGGGTCCCGTCTTGGTAGCCGTCGCCCGGCATGAAGAGCGTTTTCCCACTGACAAAGGATCCGGACGGCAAGTAATAACGTTGCGGCAATAAATTGTTTTTCTGATTAAAGATATCTTCACCGAAATGAATTTGATGATCCATCGAAACCCCTAACAAATTGGCAGCTGTCGGCATAACATCGATTTCTCCGCCAAGCCCTGGAAAGACGGTTGGATTCGTAACGCCTTCAGAAGCAATCACCAACGGAATATTAATCATATCGGTATACCCGTATTCGCGTCCGTAAATTTCCTCCATCAGCTGTTTATCCGCCTTCGTCAAGGAATAGATCGGTAACCCCAAATGGTCGCCGTAGATCATGATGACGCTATCGTCCCAGACGCCGTTCGCCTTCAATTCATCGAAGAATTGACCTAACGCATAGTCTGCGTAATTTTGCGAGCGAATGTAATCCCCGACAAATGTGCCTTCATAACGTTCCGGCAAGGCCATTTTATATTTGGATGCCGGGATTGTAAACGGATGATGCGCGCTCATGGAAATAACCTGGCTATAGAACGGCTTGCCGCTGTCGTTCATCTTCTGAAGCTCAGCTGCTGTCTTCCGATAGAGCACTTCATCGGACGAACCGAAGAAAAATTCATCCTCACCTTCGAAAAATTTCGCATCGTAATATTTTTCCCAACCTAGGCCTTTATAAAGTTCTCCACGATTCCAGAACTCCACAACATTTGTATGGAAGGTGGCGGTCTGATATCCGTTCTCCTGCATCAGCTTCGGCAGACTCGGCAGCTCTTTTCCTGCATAAATCATCGTTGCTGCGCCGTTCGGCGGGATGTAGAAGGAACTATTCACAACGAATTCGGCATCCGACGTATTCCCTTGGCCAACCTGCTGGAAGAAATGCGGGAAGTAGAAATTGTTATTCACGAGCTTATTCAAGTTCGGCGTAATTTCTTGGCCGTCAATTTTCAAATTAACGAGAAAGCTCTGGAGGGACTCCATTTGAATGATAATCAAGTTCTTGCCTTTGGCCGCGCCATAATAACTCGGGTTGGCAATCTTCTCGATTCCCTTCAGCTGATTAATCCGGTCTTGCGTAATCTCTTTTGGATCAATCAAGTCCTGTTTCTCACGAGACAAAATCGTGTACATCTCATAATTGAGGATGCCCATATCCTTCGCTTGTTTGATTTCGTTCATACTCGCGCGATTCGGCCAGATGTTAAACATACAAATGGCAAGGGAGACCACGAGAATGCCCAGTGCCAGCCCGCGATGCATCTTCACTTTTACAACATCTTTCCAGCCTTTTGCAATCTTCTTGCGGAAAGTAACGTAGAACAAAATAATAATATCCGTAAAAATCAGCAAATAATAAGGTGCGAGCAACGAAAATACGCTGTTCTTCACCGCTGTTACTTGGTTCACTTGTTCCAAGGCATGGTAAGTAACGATAACACCGTAATATTTGTAATACATAATGACAGCGAACAATATGGCCGTCACGAGCACGTTTACGGTCACGTACCATCCTAACTTCCGTTTGGATGCGAACAATTCGATTAGACAGAATAACACCCATGCAAAAGGTATATCCGCCACGAGCGCAATCCATGGGACTTTATCGCCGAACACGACGGCGTAAGCCAAGCAACTTTTAAGCAGCACAATAATTGAAAATAATACAAACGGCTTTTTCCATAAGCCAGAAAAGCGTTCCAGTCGGGTCATGTTGCAACCTCTCTCTTTCACATATTCATAGAACATTAACAATTTGTTTTCATTATACAGTATTTAGATACCCTAATGAAATATCATATGTTCTAACAAATAAAGTAAAAACGCCGTAACACGCTGTAAACAGCATGATAACGGCGTTATAGTAACCCAGACGCATTATTTCAAGATATTATCGATCTCTGCAAGCTCTTCTGTACTGAAATCCAAATTATTCAAGGTTGCCACATTCTCATCCAACTGCGTCACGCGGCTTGCTCCGATCAGTACGGTTGTTACGCGTCCGCCGCGCAATACCCATGCGAGTGCCATTTGTGCCAGAGATTGACCGCGGCGTGCAGCAATCTTCTGCAGGCGAAGCGCCTTATCCAGGACCGCTTCCGTGATATCCTTTTCCTTCAAGAATCCACCGCGACCTGCACGCGAATCCTTCGGAATCCCATCCAAATAACGATCCGTTAACAAGCCTTGTGCCAGTGGAGAGAAAGCAATGCTTCCGACACCGTTCTCTTCTAAGACATCCTGCAATCCATCCTCGATCCAGCGGTTGAACATCGAATACGATGGCTGGTGAATCAATAGTGGTGTGCCTAAATCTTTGAGAATTCGTACTGCCTCTTGCGTCTGCTCCGCATTATAGTTAGAAATTCCGACATACAGCGCTTTGCCTTGACGCACGATCAGATCTAGTGCAGCCATCGTTTCTTCCAACGGTGTATTCGGATCTGGACGATGGTGATAGAAGATATCCACATAGTCTAGATTCATGCGTTTCAAGCTTTGATCCAGACTGCTCACGAGGTATTTCTTGGATCCCCATTCCCCGTATGGACCTTCCCACATGTAGTAACCCGCTTTGGTCGATACCACGAGTTCGTCGCGATAAGGAGCCAGATCTTTCTTCATCATACGTCCGAACATTTCTTCGGCTGATCCTGGAGGTGGTCCATAATTATTAGCTAAATCAATATGCGTAATGCCAAGATCAAAAGCTCTGCGAAGCAATGCGCGGCCATTCTCTTCGGTGTCCACACCGCCAAAATTATGCCACATTCCTAAAGATACCGCAGGCAACTTGAGACCTGAATTTCCGCACCGATTATACTTCATCGTTGCATAACGTTCACTGCTAGCTTGATATGTCATCCTATAACCTCCCACGACTTTGGATTCTAACCTGCCCTTCATTAGAATCGTAAAGTTTTGGGCAGCCAAAGTCAAATGCAAGCGCCATCAATCCCCTGAAATGATACGAAATGTTCCTGTTCCGATCGTTCCTAATTTGCCTTCACCATCCGTAATCATGCCATAGACCGTTAACATTTTACGGGATTGATGCACCAGCTCAGCGCTCACGATCAGTCTTCCCGGCTGCATGGGCGCTACGAAATGAACATTTAAATTCGTCGTAACGATCTTCGCTTGAGGCAATATACTCATGACGAGCACACCCATCGCATTATCGAGCAGAGAGGAGAGAACGCCCCCATGCACGATGCCGATTAAATTCAAATGCTGCACCTCTGCCTGCAAGCTAATCTCGGCTTTCTGCGGGGTGAGCGATTCAAGCTGGCAGCCAAGAAAACCCCAGAATGTATTCTCCGCAAGCTTGGAGACTTGCTCCATATAAAATTTACGCTCCGCGTCACTCATTTCCATCCTTGCACCTCCAAAAGAAACAACGATATCTTACTGCTCGTCGTCGTTCGGATCTCTCTTCAATTCTTCTTCTAACAATTTACGGCGGAGCACCTTCCCAATAATGGTCTTCGGCAGGGAATCCCGAAACTCAATGACACGCGGGACTTTAAATGCGGCGAGCCTTTCACGGCACCACGCATCAATCTCTTCTAAGGTCACGGTAGCTCCCTCACGCAGCACGATGAATGCCTTTACGGTTTCCCCCCGATATTCGTCAGGGATACCAATAGCTACCGCTTCCTTGATACTTGGATGCTCATAGAGCACTTCATCAATTTCGCGCGGATAGATTTTGAAGCCGCTCGCGATAATGACATCCTTTTTCCGATCCACAATGGCAAAAAATCCGTCCTCATCCATCGTTCCCATATCGCCTGTATAAAGCCAGCCGTCTCGCAGCACATGGGCCGTCTCATCCGGGCGGTTCCAATACCCCTTCATGACCTGCGGACCTCGGACGATCAATTCGCCGACATCCCCCATAGGCATTTCTTCTCCCGTATCCGAATCCACGATCTTCGCGTCCGTGTCAGGCAGCGGAATACCAATCGTGCCAATCTTTCGCTTCTCCCACACCGTATTGGCGTGCGTGACAGGAGAAGCCTCGGTCAGTCCATACCCTTCAATTAACCTTCCACCCGATAAAGATTCAAACGTTTCCTGAACTTCAATCGGCAGCGGGGCAGATCCGCTCACGCAAGCCTTAATGGAAGAGAGACTGTATTTCTTGATGTCCGGATGATGGATCAAGGCGATGTACATCGTCGGCGCACCCGGAAAAATCGTCGGCCGCAATCGATCGATCGTCTTTAACACCTGACTGATCTCGAATCGCGGAAGCAGGATTAACATGCCTCCAGCATAAATGCATTGATTAAGAATGACGGTCAGTCCGAACACATGGAAACACGGCAATGCCGCTAAATATCTTTCCTGACCAAACTCTGCCCGGTAGAACCAATGCGCTACCTGCAAGGTATTGGCGATGAGATTCATATGGGTTAGCATGGCCCCTTTGGGCACGCCTGTGGTACCTCCGGTATATTGAAGCACAGCGATATCTTCGCGTGCATTAACGGCTGCCAAATCCACCTGCGGCGAGGCATCCGTTAGCAGGCGTTGAAACGAAAGTACCTCATCGTTGTACGTCACTTGCAAATCTTGGCCGTCTTTTTTGGCTTTGATCGGATAGAGTATATTTTTCGGGAAAGGGAGTGCTTCTTTTAGTGAGGTAACAATGACGTGTTGAATCGCAGTATGGGGTTTCACGGCTAAGACACGACGATGCATGAAATCCAGCGTAACAATGGCTTTGGCCCCAGCGTCCGCCATCTGATGTTTCAATTCGCCTTCCATGTAGAGCGGGTTCGTCTGAACGACGATCCCGCCCATGGAAAGAATGCCGAAATAGGCAATGACCATTTGCGGACAGTTAGGCAGCATGATCGCTACGCGATCACCCGCTTCTAACCCTAAGGATACGAGTGCGTTGGCAAACCGATTCGCCTCACAAGACAATTGTCGATACGTCATCCGCTTCCCCATAAAATCCAATGCGGGTTGATGAGGAAACCGTGCAGCTGAATCCGCGAGGAATTGCGCAATATTGATGTTCGGATAATCATTCGAAGGAGCTACCTCTTGCGGGTAATGCCTTAACCAAAGCTTGGATGAATGCATGAGTAGCACATCCTTTCCTAATGGATTAAGACTGATATTTCTCCCCTCGAATCACACGAGCGGCAATATCCCGTTTCAGGGCTGTCGTATTCACGGGCGTATATCGGGTAAGCTTTTTCAACACGGATAATTGCGTACGGAGGGTATCTCCCGATTCCAAGGCGGTCAACGTCTCCTTCGCATACGATTCCATTCGTTCAAAGGCTTCTTGCGTGAATACTTGCGTCATTTGAATCAGGTTCTCACTGCGAGCTTCCGAGGTACGGGCGATCTGCTTCTCCGCACGGAGCAATGCGCTTTCCAATGCGTAAATTTGAATCATCATATCAGCCAAATTGCTTAATATTTCTTGCTCCGATTCGATGCGAGTACCCACTTTCTGAATCGCCGTGCCGCCTACGAATAAGAAAATTTTCTTCGCCATCTGAAGAAGATGACGCTCCTGCTCCAATACGCCATCAAAGGATTGGCCTGGAATCAACTGCAGCAGTTCGCCTTGAAGGGCCTCCGCTTTTTGAATCAGAGGCAGCTCGCCTTTTAATGCTTTTTTCAGCAGCGTTCCCGGAATCAGCAGTCGATTTATTTCATTGGTTCCTTCAAAAATCCGGTTAATTCGGGAATCACGATAAATGCGTTCGATTTTATATTCTTGAATAAAGCCATAACCGCCATGGATTTGAACCCCTTCATCCGCTACCTTATCCAGGGCTTCCGAAGCGAACACTTTGTTGATCGAGCATTCGATCGCATATTCCGCGATGCCTTTCGCCGATTGCTTCCCGGCATCCGGACTGGCATGGTCCAGATCCTTCAGAATATCGTCAATCAGCCCAGCCGTCCGATAGATCATGCTTTCCATGACATAGGTGGCAATGTTCATTTCTGCAAGCTTCTTGCCCATGAGTGGAAAGGAGGAAATCGGCTTCCCGAACTGCGTTCTCACATTCGCATACTGCGCGGCGATTTGTATCGCTTCCTTCGCACCGCCGACACAACCCGCCCCCAATTTGAACCGACCGATGTTCAGAATATTGAAGGCAATCAAATGCCCCTTGCCAACCTCGCCGAGCAAATTCGCGACAGGGACATGTGCATCCTCGAAGAATAGAGGGCGTGTGGACGAAGCCTTGATTCCCATCTTCTTCTCTTCGGGTCCCAAGGAAAATCCCGGCGTGTCGCGCTCAACGATAAATGCGCTGAAATGCTGCCCATCAACCTTCGCGTACACGATGAACACATCCGCGAAACCGGCATTCGTAATGAACACCTTGGAGCCGTTCAAAATATAATACTGACCGTCAGCAGATAATTTCGCCGTTGTTTTCGCACCTAATGCATCCGAGCCTGAAGTCGGTTCCGTTAAGCAGTAGGCAGCGATTTTGGCGCCTGTCGCTAAATCGGGCAAATATTTCTTCTTCTGCTCCTGCGTACCAAAGAAGACAATTGGCAGCGTCCCGATTCCGACGTGAGCTCCGACAGACAGAGCGAAGGACGAAGCCGCAGCAAGCACTTCATTAATAATCGTCGAACTTACTTTATCTAAGCCCAATCCCCCGTAGGCTTCCGGGACATCCGAGCTCATCAGTCCAAGCTCGCCTGCCTTGCGCATCAGCTTCACGGTAAGCTCGTAATCCAGCTTCTCCAATTGCTCGTCATGCGGCAATACTTCGGTCTCGATGAACTGCCGTGTCGTCTCCGCGAACATACGCTGCTCTTCCGTAAAGTCCTCAGGCGTGACAATCTCCTCCGGGCTGACATCTTCAATAACAAAGCTGCCGCCCACCATTTTATCCCTTACGCTTCCCATCGATTTCCCTCCTGTCTAAATTAATGAACCTCGAATACTCCCGCAGCGCCCATGCCGCCCCCAATGCACATCGATACGACGCCAATCCCGCCGCCGCGGCGCTTCAACTCATAGATCAAACTTGCTGTAAGCTTCGTTCCCGTGCATCCAAGCGGGTGCCCTAGTGCAATCGCTCCGCCATTCACATTCACTTTATCTTGATCGATGTCAAGCGCCCGAATAATATGCAGACATTGGGAAGCAAACGCCTCATTAATCTCGAATAAATCGACCTGATCCAGCTCGATGCCCGCCTTCTTCAACGCCTTTGGGATCGCCTCCACAGGTCCGATTCCCATGACTTCCGGCGCTACGCCAGCCACAGCGAATGAACGAAAGGTCGCAAGCGGCTCCAACCCGAGCTCTTCCGCGCGTTCGCGGCTCATCACGACTGCGGCTGCCGCACCGTCACTGGTCTGCGAGGCATTGCCCGCGGTCACAGTACCACGCACGGCAAAGGCTGGCTTCAGCTTCCCAAGCACCTCCTCGGAGGTATCCGGCCGAACACCTTCATCGCGATCAAATACAATGGAACGCGCCACAAGGTGCCCGCGCTCATCTATGTTCTTCAACGTTGTCTCGATCGGTACGATCTCCTCGATGAACTTCCCTGCTTCCAGCGCAGCCGCGGCCTTGCGATGACTGCTTGCTGCGAAGCTGTCCTGATCTTCACGGCTGATGTTGAATTGACTGGCTACTTTCTCCGCCGTATGTCCCATGGCCATATAGACGCCAGGCAAATCGGAGACGATTTGCGGATGCGGCGAGGGCTTGAACCCCGCCATCGGCACATGGCTCATACTCTCAACGCCGCCTGCGATCACAACCTCTGCTTCACCGAGTCGAATGCGGTCTGCTGCAAATGCAATCGATTGTAAACCCGACGCACAGAAACGATTAACAGTCAGTGCAGGGACCGTAACGGGAAACCCCGCATACTGTGCCATGATGCGGGCGACATTCAGCCCTTGCTCTCCCTCCGGCATCGCACAACCTATAATAATATCCTCGATATCGCCTTTTTCGAGACCCGGCGCGCGTTCAACCACCGCATTTAATACCGCCTTACCCAAGTCCTCTGCGCGCGTCTGTGCCAAGCCTCCTCGCTTAGCCCTGCCGACAGCCGTACGCGCAATGGACACAATGACAGCTTCCTGCATCACCGTTCACCTCCATCATTTTCCTTCAGCTCTAAGGGTTGACACCTTTGTTATATGGGATTAATTACGCAATGGCTTGCCTTTAGCGAGCGTATGCTGTATCCGCTGCAATGTTTTCGGCTCGCCCGTTAGACTTAAGAAGGCTTCCCGCTCCAGATCCAGCATATATTGCTCCGTTACGCGAGTACCGGCGGGTGCATTTCCTCCTGCCAGCACATGAGCCAGCTTTCTTGCAATTAAGAGGTCATGATCGCTGATATAGCCTCCTTGATACAGCTGAAGCGCCCCCAACTGCATGACCGCTCGACCATCCTCGCCTACCACGCGGATCAGCTCTTCTTCCGGCAGTACATACCCGTCACGATCTAACGCCAGCACAGCTTGCTTGGCTTCATAGATCCGGTAATCCGGATTCATGATCACGCGATCCTGTGCCCGCATATAGTGAAGATTTCGAGTATCCTCACCGCTGGTAGACACCTTTGCCATCGCAATCGTCTCGAATATTTTATTCAGGAACGGTTGAACGTCTTCGTCTGCGCTGCCGGCAGATTGACTGACCCGAAGCGCCATCTCTTTGCAGCCGCCGCCCGCGGGAATCAAGCCTACCCCGGTCTCCACCAAGCCAAAATAAGTCTCGGCCGAGAACAGAATCCGATCCGCCGGCATGCAAGCTTCGACCCCGCCCCCCAGCGTCATACGATGAGGCGCCGCTACGACAGGCTTCTCTAAGCGTTTGAGCTTGAGCATCGTATTCTGAAAGGTGCGAATAATATGATCTACTTCATCCCATTCGCCGTCTTGCGCTTCCATTAAGAGCAGCATCAAGTTGGCGCCGACGCAGAAATTCCGTCCCTCGTTCGCTAGTACGAGGCCGCGCCAGTTCCGCCTTACTTCGTCTACGCTCTGCTGAATCATCGTAAGAATATCGACGCCGATGGCGTTATTGGGGGAGTGAAATTCCAAGCAGACTACATCATCCCCCAGATCGATCAGGCTGGCCCCCGTATTTCCCTTAATGATCTTGTTCTGCTGCTTCAAGCTCGCGAGCGAAATTTGCTCGGGTTGGATCTCCATCGGTTTCCAAGCTTGCTGATGTACATAAAACCCCGTTGTCTCGCGCTGCGTATAAAAGGTCTCATTGCCTTCATCGATCCATGCTTGAACCCACGCCGGCACCTTCGTGCCTTCTGCTTCCATCCGGGCAAGGGATGCCTTCACGCCGATCACATCCCACAATTCGAAAGGTCCCAAATCCCAGTTGAAGCCCCATTTCATCGCATCATCGATCTCCACGACGGTATCGGCGATTTCACCGATTTTCTCGGCGGCATAGATCAACACAGGTTTAACGATGTTCCACGCTAAGTCCGCGTACTTGTCATGGCCACCTAGCAATGCCTTAATTCGGTTGCGTGCGCCTTTCGCGGATTTCGCCGCCTCTAGCGATCCGGATGTAATCTTCCGGCTAGGTTCATAAGCTAACGTATCAAGCTGAAGTGCAAGAATATCGGATTTCCCGTTGGCTCCCTTCACTTTCTTGTAGAAGCCCTGACCCGATTTCTCCCCGATCCAGCCTCTTCGGACTAATTCCGTTAAGACGCCCGGCGTCTGGAATGCCGCCTTTTCTGCCGTATCCTCGGGTACACTCGCATGGACATTCACCGCGACATGCACAAAGGTATCCAGACCGACTAAATCCAACGTACGGAAGGTTGCACTTTTGGGCCGTCCTAGAGCAGGTCCCGTCACCGCATCCACTTCTTCCACCGTAAATCCGCCTCGTTCCATCTCCTGCAGGGTGACTAAGAGTCCGTACGTTCCGATGCGGTTCGCGATGAAATTCGGCGTATCTTTGGCAACTACGACGCCTTTCCCCAGCTTTTTCTCAGCGAAATGCTTCATCCAGACCAGCAGTTCCGGATCCGTGTCCGGTCCAGGCACGAGCTCCAGCAGCTTCATGTACCGAGGCGGGTTAAAGAAATGGGTCCCGAGAAAATGAGCCCGCAGTGCCTCTCCGCAATCTTCAATCATCTCTCGGATCGAGATCCCCGATGTATTGGAGCTCACAATTGTGCCCGGTTTCCAGACTTCCTCAAGCCTTGCATATAAGCTTTTCTTAATCGGCAAAGACTCCGTCACGGCTTCGATAATCCAATCCACTTCGCCAAGCCGCTCCCAGTGGTCTTCGATATTCCCTGGCGTAATCCGGTCCGCAAAAGCCGGAACGAAGAGCGGGGCCGGGTTTGTCTTCTTCAAACGCTCCATGGCCTGACTTGCTAAGCGATTGCGGACTTTGGCAGATTGCAGATCAAGCCCCGCCGCTTCTTCCTCCTTCGAACAAGCCGTTGGAACCATATCCAGCAGCAAGCATGCAATCCCTGCATTCGCTAAATGCGCGGCTATGGCAGCTCCCATCACACCTGAACCGAGTACAGCTGCTTTTCGAATCCCTCTTGTCATTTCGTCTACCCCTCCGCTTTCCCTAACGACATCATTTACTCACCGAATACCGCAAACGCTAAGATTTCGGCAACATCCTTCGTTTGAACTTGTTCATCTACACCCTGCTGCTTCGTGCCATCCGATAACATCGTCAGGCAATAAGGACAGGCGGAACCGATCATGGTTGGCGATACGGCTAATGCTTGCTCTGTCCTCGCAACATTCACCCGTTTGCCTGCGGTTTCTTCCATCCACATCCGACCGCCTCCCGCTCCGCAGCACATCCCGTTCTCGCGCGTACGTTCCATTTCAAGCAAAGTGACCCCCGAAACCGCCCGTAAAATACGACGGGGTGCTTCATACGTTCCGTTGTATCTGCCTAGATAACACGAATCATGATACGTCACTCTTTCCTTAACCTCATGTTTTGGCGTAAGCGCTCCCGAATCAATTAATGCGGCAAGAAGCTCCGTATGATGCCATACTTCCCCCGTAAAGCCAAAGTCGGGATACTCGTTTTTCAAGGTATTGTACGTATGCGGGCATGCGGTTACGATTTTACGAACGCCGTATTTCTCGAATGTCGCCACATTCTCCATACATAGCTGCTGGAATAACATCTCGTTACCCATACGTCTTGGCGTATCGCCGGAATTCCGCTCCTCATTGCCAAGAATGGCGAAATTCACCCCTGCTTCCTGCATCAATCGGACCAAAGCCTCCGTTATTTTGCGGGAACGAAGGTCGTACGACCCCATCGAACCAACAAAGAAGAGATATTCGAAATTCGGATGCTCCTGTACGGTAGGGACCCGGTATCGTTCCGTACGCTCCCGCTTCAAGCGGTTGGCTTGGATTTCGTTTCTCCGGGTAAGATCAATAAGACTGACGGGATCTTCCCCCCGTTCACGGGCCTGTGGTGCCTGTTCTTCGAGCAGATCGCCTTGTTCGATCCATTTTGCCGCGTACTCTTCTGCCCATTTCACCCGATCCATACGGCTCATTCCCCAAGGATTACTCTGCCGTTCGATGTTCTGCATTGCGCGTTGGCCGTCATGCGGCATACTGCCCTGCATCAATACCAGATGACGACGCAGATCAATAATTTTATCCACGTGTTCATTGTCGACGGGACACTGGTCCTCACAGTTCCGACAAGTCGTGCACGCCCATATTTCTTCCTCGGTGATGACATCGCCGATGAGCTGTACGGAGTCCACCGCCACCGCCTCATCGCTCCGCCACGCTTCCTTGTGCGCTGCCATGGTGGGCTGGATCGTCGTTACCAACGTCTTGGATTCGCGAAATTCATCCTGCACAACCACACCTGGATCCACACGATGGACTCCTCCTTGACTGAGCGCAAATGCAGGGACCCAAGGAGATGTAGATGTCATTGCAGCCCCCTTCTCTGTCAAATGATCGCGCAATTTTACGATGAGATGCATAGGCGAAAGCCATTTTCCCGTATTTGATGCAGGACAGACATTCGTACACCGGCCGCATTCCACGCACGCATAGAGATCCAAGAGCTGTTTTTGCGAAAATTGTTCGATTTGATCGACGCCGAACGTTTCTGCATTCTCGTCTTCTAAATCCAATGTACGCAACCGACCCGGGGAACCTTGCCTGCGCAGCCAAATGTTGATCGGCGCCACCAAAATATGAAAGTGCTTCGATTGCGGCACATAGACCAAGAAAAGGAGCAGAATTAGCAGATGAATCCACCATACAATCTCAAACCCTACGGCGCTGCCGGACAATGAAATCCCTTGGAATAAGGAGGCCAAACCAGATGACAGCGGGGCGCTCCACGATCCCTCCATCCCCTGATGCAGACGTTCAAATCCTAGAGCGAAGACCACAGAAAGCATAAGAAATCCAATGAAGAAGACGACAAGACTGGGCTTGAAGTCACGCTTCAATCGCTGAAGCTTCTCCACATAACGCCGAAAAGCCGCGTACAGAATCGCGAGAAGAACAAGCCCCACCGTCACCTCTTGGGTGAACGTGAACCAAGCAGCTTCAAACCACGGAATCCCGCGACCGGCGAGCCCTTTTACAATCAAATCAAGGGCCCCGAACTGTACAATGATAAATCCGTAGAACAAAACAACATGCATACATCCGCTGCGCCAATCTTTGAACAGCTTCGATTGACCGAACACTTGCTTCATAAACTCTTGCTTGCCCTCAATCCCTGTCTTTGTCTTCCCTTGCCTTCGCTCCATCGGCTTCCCTAATCGGATATACATCCATCGGCGGTATACGACGATACCGAACAGTGCGAACGCGTAGCCTACGAGAAGTAGAGCTGCAAGCAGGCGTACGACGCCCAAGCTCATGAGACATCCTCTCCTTCGCTCTTTTACGAAATAAACCCTGAACCCGAGTCCCCACGATGCCATCCTCGTTACTGATATATGTCCATAGATGCCGAAAAATGAGTTCGGGATAAGCGGTATTTTAACGCTGTTCGATTAATAAACTTACGGGAGAAGGTATTTACGTGCTTAAATATGACAATAAATCGTGAGCAAAACATGACTTTAGCCATCAATCCCGATGCGAAAGGAGTATAAGAAATGGATATTTGGGTGTTACTGAAGCAAACATTCGATACGGAGGAGAAGATCACGCTGGTGAACGGCAATATTGACGACACGGGAGTGAAATATATCGTAAATCCTTATGATGAATATGCCGTCGAAGAAGCGATTCGAATCGTTGAACGCCAAGGGGGGAAAGTAACGGTTCTATCTATCGGCCCGGAAAAAACGGGAGAAGCCCTCCGTACGGCCTTAGCCATGGGCGCGGATGAAGCCGTTCTTATTACGGATGACCGGATTCCTCAAGATGAATGGGCCATCGTACATGTATTGACCGCCTATCTTACCGGACACAAACCTGATCTGATTCTGGGAGGAAATTTCTCCGTCGATCACGGGGCAGGACAGGTCGCCATCCGACTCGCACATCAGCTGGACATTCCGCACGTGGGCTCGATTACGAAGCTCGACATCACCGCGGATGGAAAAGCAGTCGTACAACGGGATGCGGAAGGGGATATCGAAATCATCGAGACGGCGATCCCCGCTCTCTTCACCGCCCAACAAGGTTTGAATGAGCCTCGCTACCCGACATTGCCCGGTATTATGAAAGCCAAGAAAAAGCCGTTCCGGCAGCTGACACTGGACGATATTCCTTCATTTTCTTGGGATGATTTCGCTGCAAGAACCTCTCGATTAGAACTGTCTTTGCCGCCTGCACGTCAAGCAGGCATCCTACTCAAAGGGGATATGCATGAACAGGCCCTTGACCTTGTTCGAAGATTACACGAGGATGCCAAAGTGATTTAAGGAGGGGATTATGTGAGCCGTACATTACTTACCTATGCGGAAATACGCCACCATCAATTACGACAAGTCTCGTTCGAGGCCGTGAGTGCTGCCGCCCATATTGTTCAGGATCAAGATCAAATCGTGACCTGTCTCTTCTATGGGTCAGCTGAAGATCCTGCCGAAGTCGAGCGTTATGCGAAAGAACTCTTCGCCCACGGAACGAAACGGTTGTATACAATTGCGCATACCGATTTAGAAACCTATCATGCCGAAGCCTATTTTCAAGCATTTCATCACGTCGTGACAACCGTTCAACCGCACGTCATTCTACTGGGGCATACCGCCCTTGGCCGGGATCTTGGCCCCCGGTTGGCTTCCGCCTTCCAAGCGGGACAACTATCTGACGTCACGGACATTCAGCAGCAAGGGGAGCACATCATCTGTACAAGGCCGCTCTATGCGGGCAAGGCCGTAGAGAAGCGGACGATCCAAGGTTCACCCACTCGCCCGGCAATCATCACGATCCGCCCTAACAACATTCCGCTTCAGCCTGTTCAAGATACGACTCCGTCGAGAGACGTTGTTGCACTGCCCTACACGCCTCCCACACTACGAAGCATCGTTCGCGAGGTGGTCCGCAAAACAAGCGGGAAGCTCGACTTATCTGAAGCCAAAATTATCGTCTCCGGCGGACGGGGCGTGAAGAGCGCCGAAGGGTTTCAACCCCTGGAAGAACTCGCCTCCGTTCTGCAAGGCGCGGTTGGAGCATCCCGCGGCGCATGTGATGCGGGATATTGCGACTACGGTCTCCAAATCGGACAGACTGGGAAAGTCGTCACGCCTGAAATTTATATCGCCTGCGGAATTAGTGGTGCAATTCAACATCTAGCGGGGATGAGCAGTTCACGCGTCATCATCGCCATCAACAAAGATCCCGAAGCTCCGATCTTTAAGATCGCGGATTACGGGATCGTAGGAGACCTCTTCGAGGTCGTGCCGCTGCTGACGGCGGCTTTCCGTGATTTGCTGCAGAAACAGCAAGCGTAAACTCGTCGCTGGACTGGACTAACCGCATATCGATGCAAAATCAGGGACTGACTCCTCGGATTTCTACCGAGGACAGTCCCTGGTCCCTGTTGATTGAGCTGACTAAGCAGACTTGCTTACACTCAAATGCTCTCCACTTCTCAATACGACGGATTCGCCCAACCGGATATATCCGAACGCATCCGTGAGGATGTTTTCCTGCCGTCCATTCGGATATTGGATGCGTACAGCGACATTAGCGAATTTCGGCAACTTAAGCGTACTCACTTCCAACTGTCCATAGGAAATGCTGAGTTCAGCGGTCTGCTCCTTCTGTATATACATTCCCCATCCGCTCTCGAGCGACCAGAAAAACCGATAACATTCCAGTGCTTTGAGATCCTTCTGTGATACCGGGTCAAACCCGATCATCCTAGCTGTCATATCATACATAAACCCGCTGTATGCAAGGAGAAGTGAATAACTAGCCATGGACCGGGCATAATTGCTGCCGCATTCGATCTCATTCCATGGATTACGTTTCTCGCCGTCGTAACGGTCCCGAATCGCCTTGACGATCGTTAGGCCTTCCTGAAGCAGCCCTTCTTGAATCATATGGGAGGCGGCTTGATATTCAAACCCTGTCATTGTCTCCGAATTATAGGTTAGCGGTATCGATGGCTTAGCCGTACCTTCCGGCCACGAACAGATGATTAGACCAGCCTCATCATTCAGCGTATATAAGCGCCAAGTATTCGCCTCATTCCGCATGCTCGATTTGAAATTATGCTGATACAACGCTTGCAAGGCTTGCCGTGTCTGCGCTTTATCGAATATCTCGCCTAGCCCGCACAAATTTGCATGCCATTGGGCAATAACCTGGTCAATGACGCAACCCTCTGCAACCTGATACTTGATTTCGCCGAGCTCGCGATTCCAGTACCCTCGTTCTGCGTCCTCTCCGAAGACAGCCAGAATATCCCGATCTGACAAGTCAATAAGCTGCATATAATAGGACCCGTTAAATAGATTCTGATCCACCCAAGCTTTCCCTCGTTCGAACATGTGCTGGTAGACTTGGCCTGTCTCCGATTCACCCAAATAAATCGCCATTTCAGATCCAGCTTTTAAGGCTGCGAGGTAGAATCCGCTCAACCATGAATTGGGCCCATAGAGTTCCATATCCAACGTATGATGCTGCCTGCCTTCCAGCCAACCTTTTTGGTGAGGGTCCCACTGATCCTCGTTCGTTTCCGCCCATGCATACTCAATTGATTTTTTAATAGCTGGCCAGTTCATTCTGAGCCACTCATCGTTACCGGAGATTTTCCAATCCCGATACGCTTTAATCACACCGCCGAATTGACCGTCCGCACAGGCATGGAAATCATGCGCCTCACGCCCGACCGGAAGGTTGAGCCGGAACGACATTCTTCCATCCGACCGCTGGTTATAATTGAAATCCAGATCACGCATGCTTCGTTCTAACTGAGGGAACAGGAACGGCATCCCATAAGCATAATTCCATACGTGTGTGCAAGAGCCTTCACAGCAGCCGGTATCTTCAATACCGCCCTCGAAACCATAAAAGGATCCATCCGTTAACCGCATACACGTCGCCGTCTTCAATACGGATAAATTTGCCGAGACCGCTTCCTTTACGACTTCCGGTAATGTCGAGGAGAACATCGCTTCTTTGAAGGCTAACGTTTCATCATATAGACGCTGCCAATGCCCCAACGCATACACCGCACTGGCGCGGGAATCTGCGAATAACGATGCATAATAATTTTTCCAGCTGCTATTGCCTGCTGCCGGCGGGTTCCAATAGTTCTCCACGTTCGGATAGTTCCACGAGATCGTAAATCTAACCTTGCCTTTTTCGCCTGGCGCAAGCGTCACATGGGAGGCAAGCGAGGCCGTATCTTTACGCTGCTGGTTTCCTTCATCCTCGGCGTATACTCTATTCTTCAACCGCCCCGGCTTCGTAAAGTCATGCCAGTACATTTCCAGCGCATCGCACCAGCTGCCGCGATACCAATAGGCCTGATGACTGATCTCGTCCGAATCTGTCGCGATACATACATCTCCATAGGCAACATGCGCTGCATCATATTGATTGGAAGAAAGCTTTAAGGTATGAAGGAGTTGGCCTTGCTCCCCTGGGATATCAGCAAAATGATGTGTCACTTTCTCTATAGGTACGGGATCTGCCACTGACAAACATAACGTGTAAGTGATTGGAGCATCACTTGTATTCTCAATCTCCCATTCAAAAAAAGCCGCCGGAATACTGGAGTCTTGATCGTTTAACGGAATAAATGGATTGAATGCGAGTAATTCAACCTGCCCAGGGAACGCAGGGTCTTCAAATGTCATCGATGCCAGAGGAAATTCTCCTGAGAATCCCGTATGTTGGAAATGCGGCATACCGGCCATCGTCTGGCTCTGAGGCCCAAATCCATAACCGCTATGAATCGGACCCCCTCGAATATGTTCTCCCATATACGGGGCTTGCAAATCGCCATTTAAAACCCGGGCATCCAACAGCTGTCCATCCTGCTCTGCTTTGATAGCAAAGTGGCTAAAACCGTTATAACTCTTCTTGTTAGGCCGATTATGAATTTCCCAGTCGACGAGCCGGCCATTCCCCGAAAGACCAATACACCCGCTTCCAATCCCCCCAAGTGGGAATACGATTTCTTTAGTTTTCGCACCCGTATATACCTTTTTCATAACATATCTCCCTTTACCTCAAAGTCATATGTATACGTAAAGAATAGTCCTGTGCGATAATCATAGTTGAATTCGTTCTCAGAATCTTTGTCTAAATCGGGTTACTTTGATGTCAAAAACGATTGTTTTTGTAGGGAGGCATATCATGCATATCGAGGAATTCGAACTTGTACCTTACATACGCAACGCCGACTACGCGATCCGTCCGCCCTTTCTATTGGGTAAACGCAACTTATTGGACTATATTATTTTTTATGTACAGGAAGGCTTATTTGAGATTCAAGTTGACGGAGACACGCATGTATTAAAAGAAGGGGATTGGGCGCTGCTGCAGCCTGGGGACATCCATACGATTCGAGGCATGACAAATACGATAAACCCATATATTCATTTGGATTTTTTCTATAACACACAAAAAAAGAACAGCTTTATCACCGGTCCTGGTCAAGTGGATCTGAGCCTGCACGCATCCTTCATGCAGCCGAGACTCAATCATTGTGACGGCTTCAACGTACCGGTGAAATTAGAGCTTGACCAACCCCAGCGAATGAGAGATCTCGTCTTTAAAATCATTGAAAGCTGGCAGCTGCAAACCTATATTGGCAAACTAGAGGCACATCAACTGGTGCATGAGTGGATTGCCGCTTTTATGAAGCAATACATGATATCAGCCCCCGTTCGAACACAAGCCAAACCCTTTTTGAACTGGATTACCTCCTACTTCGCTTTCCACATCTCCGAACCGATTACCATTCATGATATGGCGAAAAGGGCTGGATTATCTGAATCAAGGTTCACGGTCCTATTCAAACAATATTTCGGCATGACACCGCATCAGTACTTGTTAAAACTCCGAATCGAACATGCTGAGGAGCTGTTAAGAGACGGTCAATCCATCAAAAAAGTAAGTGAGTACTGCGGGTTTACGGATGTACACCATTTCGCGAAGACGTTCAAAGCCATGACAGGAATTACGCCAGGGCGATATCGTGAAGATTCCCTAAGATAATACAACCTACTCCATATGAAACTTATATCCTACACCTCGAACGGTTCTTACGTATTGCGGGCTGCTCGGATCATCTTCGATTTTTTTGCGCAAATTGCTCATATGTACCATAACGGTCCGCTCATCACTTTCCCGATCTGCCCCCCATATATGCTCAAAGAGATGAGAGATGCTGAAAACCCGATTCGGATTCTTCAGCAGGTAGAACAAGAGTTGCCGCTCCTTCACGAATAAAGGAACCTGCTTCCCACGGACACGAACCACTTCATTCCGGAGATCAATCTCCAAATGTCCATGGCTCCACAGACTTTCTCGCGATCCCTCCATATCCAGAATAGCTGAACGGCGCAGGTTCGACTTGACCCGTGCGACCATGATCGAAGGGTTAAATGGTTTCGTGATATAATCATTCCCGCCCAAAGACAAGCCTTCCACAATATCATCATTATCGCGCTTGCAACTCATAAAGATAATCGGGATTTCAGACACTTTGCGCACTTCCATGCATACTGTCATGCCGCTCATCCCGGGAAGTAAAATATCCATGAGAATCAAGTCCGGTTTCGCGGCAGGCAGCAATTCAAGGCCCTGCTCCCCGCTCTCAGCATAAACCACTCGGTATCCTTCACGCTCAAGATACAAGCCCATAAGCTCCCCAATTTCTGCATCATCCTCAATGACCATCACAGTCTGTGTCGACATGCCTTATTCCTCCCATCTTCCCCAGTTAAGACCTTCTTACTGGAATCGCAAAATATACATCGCTGCCTTCCCCTAGCTTGCTGTGAATCCCAATCGTTCCGCCGTGAATCGTAATGATCTCTTTGCAGATGGATAAACCCAGTCCAGATCCTTTCGATTTATTCCGCTGCGAATGTTTGCCTCGGTAGAATCGATCGAATAAGTACGGTATTTCTGCTTCATCCATTCCCGAGCCATGATCCAGAATATGGACCGTCATCTCGTCCTTCTTCATCTGAACTTCGATGTGAATCGCCCGACCTGGAACGGTATGATGCTTCGCGTTATTTAATAAATTGACGATGACCTGCTCCATGCGTGCCGGATCCAACTCCACCGTATACGACTCGTCTAAGCCTGCATCCAGTTCGAAAGCCAGCTCATAATCGTAACCGGCTAAATCTAATTTGTATTTGTCATACAACTTCGACAGGTAAGGAATGGCGGTGACGGTTTGGAAGTCAAATGCTATTTGTTTGGCTTCTAATTTGGATAACTCAAAGAGATCGCCGATTAATCGATCCATGACCATCGTCTTCTCATAAATCATCCGCATATACTTGGGATGACCCGGTGCGATGACACCATCCATCATGGCTTTCATGTAACCTTGAATCGACGTTAACGGCGTACCCAGCTCATGCGAGATATCCGATAACAAATGGCGAAGGGACTGCTCCATTTGACTTAAATGCTGATTGACTTGAAGCAACTCTTGATTCGACTGCTCTAGCTCGGCGGCACGAAGCTGGATTCCTTCTTCCAACGTCTGGTTCCATCGACTTAGCTCCTGCGATAACCGCTGGACTTGACCATATGATTTAGAGAACTGCCTCGCAAGCCACATGCCTTGCAGGGTTAAGCTGATAAACATCCCAAGAGAGATCATATCCGCGAAGCCGAGTAGATCGGTATAATAGAAAATTTCAAGGATAATGCAAGGGATCAGAATAATGACGGAAAATAGTTGAAAAAGAGCCCCTTCTCGACGTCGCCAAATCGCTAAAATCACGATGTACAGCCAGTTGATGAAGGCAACCAGAACAATCCAAACATAGTAACTAAGAATGTGCGTGTATACATAAGCGGGTGTAAGTAAGACAACGAGGATGAGTGTGATATGTAATCCAATCGTAAGATGTCCGAGCAGACGTTGTCGTTCATGTGGAAATTGAATTTGAATAAAGAATGTAAAACATAAAATGGCAGTATAGGCGGTAATGTACTCCACCTTTACGGAAGCAACCCATGGAATTTGAGGAATAAAAAATACAGCTAACGTCTGGCCCAAGAATAAGGTCCGCAATCCAACCGCAATACATGTCAGTCCATAAAATAGTGCAGTTTTGGTATGACGACGTTGCAAATAAAATAAACAATGATACAAACCGATCATGAGCAAGGTTCCTGCCAAAAAAACTTCGTACGCAACCCGCTTCACGCGTTGATCCGCAATTTGATCCGCCTGACCAAGTTCAATATGTTCCCATATGCCCGCTTTGCGCTGAACAAAACTAGATACTTGAATCACAATATCTACATCGGATTGTTCAGGCAGGAATGATCCGATCTGCGCGTAATTGTGCGGTACCATTTCTTCATAACTGCGTCCTACCGTCCCTTGGGATAAGAGAAGCTTGCCATTCACCCACAGCTTATACGCGGATGCCACGTCATTCACGTGAATCGATTTCAGTTGGCCTGCCTCATGATCCGGGAGACGTATCTTCAACCGGTAGGTTGCATAACCCTTGTTCGATAACAAATGGCCATCCTTTATGTAGCTCGTCCATGAATTCGGCACCTCGACGTGCATTGGCGGCGGGAGCTTACCTTGAAGGAACGTATTCGGGTCAATCAGCTGATTCCAATAGAACCGCCATTGACCGTCCAGCTTCAAGATACCGTCCCGCTCAAAATCCCACTGGCTTGCATCCAAGATCCCTTGATCAGCATACGGTGTGCCCCGGGCTTGTTCCATCGTATGTACTAAGGGGGCGGCAGACGCACGTCCTTGAGCGGCAAAAAGAAAAATATATATACCGATCATACCAAGTATCTTTAACGTTCTCATTCCATCCCTCATCATGTGGTTCTTGAATTATCTTCCACTAATTCACCATCTGATGACAAAATCCTGCATTACTTTAGGAAATTCGACGTTTCTTCATACGGCTTCGAATCATAAGAACAAGGATGAATAAGAACGAAACAACCAATACGCCGACGGAATCCATAGCCACATCAATGGCGTGCCCTGTCCGACCCGGAACAAAAGACTGATGCCATTCATCCGATGCCGCATAAAGAATCGAAAGCACGGCGCCTACAGGAATCGCAATACGACGCCATGTCGCATGCGATAAGAGCGTCATAATCCATAAAAATGTCAAAATGGCATATTCGGTCACATGTCCGCCTTTACGTATAAAAAATTCAATAAAATCATAGGGCTTCTTCCATGTGACCAAGCCGCCGTCATAGTTGAACTCCCAGTGCGGCAGTCCATGATCAATGACATATTGCGGAATCCATGAGGCAAGCCATGGACGAATATCTTGCTCTTGATAACTCTGCGCTGACTTATAAAAAATAAAAATCATCCAAATCACGGTGAGAACCAGCCAAAACATAAAACCGCGATGCTTACGTAGCATCCTGAACACCTCTCCTCTACGCATGATGGCAAGAAAAAAACATGCCAAGAAGCTCGTTGACATGTTCGTTATCTTGTTATGCGATATTCTTTTTTACGCTTGAGATAGCACCGACGAGATCAATTCACGATCTTGCACCTGTGCATGAATTTGGTCTACAACGTTCGCCATACATTTGCAAATGTAGTCTCTACGGCAGATCGGGCAAGGTGTCGTATGCAATCGGTTGATATTTTTGACCGTCCATTCCGGGTATCTATTGTAGAACATTCTGCACTTAATGCCGTCTTGCAGTTCAACAACAAATTGGTAAAGGCCTTCTTTTTCGTTATAATCTGAAAGTTTGAAATCAATTACTTTAGGAATGTATGCCATAGTACCACCTTTAATTTAAGAGATTTTTCAATCGTATTGCTGATACTCTATGATAAAGAAAAATACGCCCGGTGTCAAATAAGGCTCTTCCTTAATTGGCAAATGCATACGCATCATTCGTTAACGTAAATTTCTCTCGCATCCCAGATGTCGCGTAGATCTTTTTATCCTTGGTAATAAATATCGCTTCGGTATTGGCCATATTTTCCACGAACTTCATTCCTTCTTCCTTCCCCAAAGCGAACAATGTCGTCGACAACGCGTCCGCATCAATCGAATGGTCCGTTATGATCGATACGCTATTCAGGTCATTGACGACCGGATACCCTGTCTTCGAATCTAAAATGTGGTGATATTGAACGCCATTCTCGATAAAATATCGCTCGTATATACCGGATGTAACGACCGTCTGGTTATCAACTTTCATGCTGCCAATTTGGTTCCCGCGAGATTCATTAGGATCTTGAATGCCAATCGTCCACAATTGATTGCCAGGCTTCAACCCGAGCGCAAAAATATTCCCGCTCAAGTCAATAATCGCGCTGTTCATCTCGCGTTCCGTTAAATACGCTGCAACGCGATCCGCCGCATACCCCTTGGCGATTCCGCCAAGATCCAGCGCCATATCGGTTTCTTTCAGGAATAACGTTTTTTTCGCTTCGTCGAGCACAAGATTCGTATAATTCACATGCTTGAGCGCTTCGTCGATCTTCGCCTGAGGTGGCACATGAGCACCTTCATGGTTAATATTCCATAGCGATACCAACGTTCCGATCGCTACGTTAAACCGGCCTTTGGACATTTCTGAATATTTCTGCGCCGTTTTCACAACATAAAATGTCTCGTCGGATACTTGCACCGGATGTTTGCCTGCATTCGCATTGACTTTTGATATATCACTGGTTTCTATCGTTCGGCTCATTTTGTTCTCAATATCATCGAGCAGCGCCTTGATTTCCGCAAAATGATGATCTGTCACTTTATTGTCATACACTCGAATGGAAACAACAGTATCAAATACAAAATAGGTCTTAGATTTCGGCGTTACAGCCGCTTCTTGATTCGTGGATGGCTCCTTAAGGGTGGATTCCTGCTGCTTCCCGCTACAGCCGGTAACCGCGAGTACGCAGAGAATCAAGGCCAAAAACACCTTTTGGAAACGTGGCATGAAGTTACCTCCTCAAAAATGTAAGCAAACATTATATCAAACATCGTTCCATTTTTCCATTTCATCACGCATAGAATGTTTAAATTTTTAAGTATATAATCCAGAATAAATACAGAGTAGGAGATAACATACTTAATGAAACTAAAACGTGGAGATATGTTCTTAATTGCCGGAGTTCTTGTCGTTGCGATCATTTTCATCATCATAAAAGCAATCCCTCATGAAGTAAGTGAAAAAACGCACAGCAATAAAGTCGCTAAAATTACGATAAACGGAAAATTACACCAGACCGTCGAACTCACGGCCGAACCCCAAGAAATTAAAGTAGAAACCGAAGACGGTCACTTCAACTTACTGAAAGTTCATGATTATGGCATTGAAATGATCGATGCGGATTGCCCAGATAAAGTATGTCTGACTTTCGGGTTTATTACCCGAACATCCGATACGATCATCTGCCTGCCCCATCGTGTGATGGTGGAAATTGAGAACACCAATGACTCGAACCAAGGAGATGAACTCGATGCCGTCGTCAAATAATTCATCTGCCCTCATGCTGAAGCGAACGGTGATGATAGCTATTTTCGCCGCCGTCGCTGTAGTACTAAGTATTATCGAATCCATGGTACCTATGCCTTTCGCTGTACCCGGAGCCAAACTAGGTCTTGCCAACATTATGGTATTAACCTGTCTCTATTTCTTGAGCGGGAAAGATACATTTATGCTCATCATTCTTAAGACTATTCTTACAGCCTTTATTTTCGGAACCTTTTCCAGTTTCTTATTCAGTTTCTTTGGAGCGATCTTCAGCTTCGCGATCATGTACGTCCTGATGCGGCTTGGTCGTAACTCCTTCAGCTTAATCGGAATCAGCATCGCCGGCGGTATTGCGCATAATTTAGGTCAGTTGACCGCTGCGATGATTGTTTTCAAGACATCCAAGATTTTCTACTACTTGCCGGCACTTATGCTGACGGGAATCGTAACCGGGATCTTCATTGGACTCGCGGTGAAATATTTGATCGCTTCGTTATCCAAACTATCCTTATTTAAAGGACGGGCAAACTCATGACGAGACCCATCATATCATTGGATCACGTCCATTATTCGTATCCCGAATCGCCAGATACTGCAATTCTACGGGACATCTCGTTCACGATTGAAGCTGGACAATGGGTATCCATTATCGGGGCTAACGGATCAGGAAAATCAACGCTCGTCAAATTGTTCAATGGACTGCTCTCAGCATGTGAGGGGCAAATCCGAATCGGCGATACGCTGCTTTCACCGGATACTTTATATGACATCCGGAGGCAGATCGGCTTCGTATTCCAGAATCCGGAGAATCAATTTGTCGGTACGACCGTGCTGGAGGATATGGCCTTTGGCCTTGAGAATCTAGCATTGGACCGGCATGTGATGCAAGAGCGGGTCCGCCACTATGCGGAGAAACTGAACATTACACCGTTTCTTGCGAGACATCCAAGCGAACTATCCGGTGGACAGAAACAACGCGCTGCTATTGCTGCCATTCTGGCGATGGAGCCCGGCATCGTGATCTTTGATGAAGCAACATCCATGTTAGATGAGCAAGCCAGACGTGAAATACTCGCTATCATGGAACAGATGCGTAGAAGTGGTGACTACACCATCGTATCCATCACGCATGATGCCGATGAAATCGAAGCTTCCGATCGCGTCATCGCTTTATCTGAAGGACATGTCATTGCGGATGGAACGCCATTATCCCTGATGGAACGAGCGGACATTATGGAACCGTGTCATTTGATACCTTCCTTCTATTTGCGTCTTGCTCGTCAACTTCAGCACCAATACCGCCTACCGGTTCATTTGCATCCAGATGAGCGCGGAATTGTGGAGGAATTATGCCAATTGTATTCAGCGAAGTAAGCCATGCTTATCCCACAGATCCATCCTATTTGGCCTTGGACCGTATACAATTTCAAATTCAAGAAGGTCAATTTGTAGGGATTATTGGACCCACGGGATCTGGCAAATCGACATTACTCCAGCACTTCAATGCAATCTTGCGGCCCACGTCTGGTCGTGTGCAGATCCTGGATTTTCAGATCACACCAGGTGAAAAGATTCACGATGTAAAGAAGCTGCGCCAACGGATCGGTCTTGTCTTCCAGTTCCCAGAACAGCAATTATTCGCCGAAACGGTGGAACAGGATCTCTGCTTCGGTCCTCTGAACTTCGGGGCGACGACGGATGAAGCCAAAGCACTTGCTGTTTCTGCGCTAGAACTTGTCGGACTTGGTACGGATTTATTAGACCGCAGTCCTTTCCAATTAAGCGGCGGCCAAATGCGTAAAGTTGCGATCGCCTCTGTGCTTGCAATGAATCCGGATGTCCTGGTGCTGGATGAACCCACCGCGACGCTGGATCCCAAAAGTCGTGCAGATTTTCTGGAATTATTGCACAAACTATGCAAACAGCAGAACAAGACGGTGATTGTGGTAACGCATCGATTAGATGAAGTTCTTCCCTATACAGACCACTTGCTCGTAATGCATGAAGGTCGTATCGGCTTTGAGGGCTCCAATATGGAGCTGTTCCAGCAAGCAGAGATGCTGAAGAAATGTAAGATGGCGATTCCCAAACCTTTTCAAATCTTACGAACCTGCGAGTTGATCACCCATCAGGCGGTAGCACTCTCGACGCCAAATGAGCGGGCAACGTTCTCTATCGAATGGGTCGCGCACCAAATCGATCGCATGATGACAGCATGGTATACAAGTGTAGAAGGCGAGGTGTCGCATGCAGCAAAAGTTCATCTTCGGCAGAGTGATTGAGACGGGATCTTGGGTACATCAATTGGACCCCAGATCCAAAATGACGGCGATGGCGCTGTTTGCCGTTATCGTTGTAATGCTTCAATCGCTGACTGATTTTATCGTGGTGACGGCGACCTCGCAGATCGTTCTATACAGCACGCGGATTAAACTCACGACCTATTGGCGCGCGGTACGTCCCTTGAAATATCTCATGCTCTTTATTTTTCTTTTTCAAATCTTTCTTGAGAGCGGCGGTGAACTGCTGGTCTCCTGGGGGCCGATTCAAATATATAGCGGAGGAATCCTAACGGCGGTATTTACTGTATGGCGTATGTTCTTGTTCGTTTCGTTTACAGCACTTCTTACTTTTACGACGGCGCCCGCCAAGCTCACACAAGGTTTGGAGGACATATTGAAGCCTTTGTCCATCTTCCGGATCTCAGCACAGAAAATTGCGTTGATGCTAACGATCGCGCTGCGTTTTATCCCGACAATTCTCGAGGAAACACAGCGCATTGTGAAGGCTCAAGCTTCACGGGGAGCAGACTTGAAGGAGCTTCCGTGGAAGGATAAAGCGAAAACGATGATTGCACTGCTCGTCCCTGTTACCGTCTGCGCATTTCGCCGTGCGGAGGACTTGGTGAATTCGATGGAATCCCGGGGTTATCAATTGGATGCGCCACGTTCCAAGTACTTTATATTAACCTGGCAGAAGCAGGACACCTTATTTTTGTCGATATTTGTTCTCTTAGGTATTCTTGTATTTTTTATATAAATTATAAGCGTTATAGATGATGGAGGTAATTCAGATGGCACGATATTTTAATGGAAAAGAAGTAGAACTACTAGCACCCGCAGGCACGTTCGATATATTTGAAACTGTTATTCGTACGAATTGTGATGCCGTATATTTCGGTGGACCTAGCCTGAACATGCGTATGATGCGCAAAGGCTACAACTTGAGTTATGAGGAAATTAACCAGGCGATTTCCATCGCGCATTCCCTCGGCAAACGTGTATATATTACTTTGAACAATTTGGTTAACGAGACGGACATGGATGATGCAAGACAGTACCTGCAATTCATTCATGAAGCGCAGCCTGATGCGATCATCGTCCAGGATTTTGCTATTCTATCCTTGATTCGGGATATGGGCTTGGACATCAAGGTCCACTCTTCCGTCATGATGAACGTACACAACCTTGAGATGATTCGGTTCCTTGCAGAGCTCGGCGTTACTCGTGTAGTCGCATCCCGGGAGATGGACTTGCAAACCGCCCGTTATCTTCAAGCGAAGACGGGGATGGAATTCGAATACTTTGTGCACGGGGATATGTGTACGGTGCACGGTGCCAACTGCCACTTCAGCTCGATGCTCTTCGGAATGAGCAGTAATCGCGGTCAATGCATGAAGCCATGCCGCTGGGATTATCGCGTGAAGAAAGACGGGTTTATTTATCCGACGGAATACCCGTTAGCAGCCAAAGACATGAATCTCTACGAATATATTCCGGAATTAATCGAATCCGGCATTACTTCCTTCAAAATCGAAGGGCGTATGCGCGACAAAGAATTTGTCACAATGCTCATTAATAGCTATGGCGATGCGATTGACCGTTATATTGCCGATCCAATCGGTTACAACCGGTCTCAAAATTCCGAGGAGATTTTCGATAATCGCAAACGCGATTTCTCGACCGCTTATGCTTTCGGCAAACCGGGCTTATCCTATATTAATCGTCGCTATGAAGGTACCGGGAAGTTCTACAGTACTGGTAAAGTATTCAGTACGCCAACACCGGAGCGCAGCATTCAAGAGGAACGCCTGAATGAAGTGAAATCCGCAGTCTCAACCGTTCAACGGCCATCATCTGCGCCAGCAGATCTTTCCATTCGCGTGAACAATGCGGCACAAGCGAAGGTTGCGATCGAAGAAGGCGTTGAGCATATCTACCTGGCAGGAGATGTGTATGCTCCTGACCGTCCGTTCACGAAACAAGAGATTATCGAATTAACCGCGATGAAAGGCTCATCCAACATCTATCTCGGGCTTCCGCGCATGATGACGGAGTTGCAGTTTGAACAATATGCCCAACTATTAGAAACCTCTGACTTAGGAATCGATGGGATCGTCGTGACCAATGTGGGGGCCATGCATAAGTTTAGACATCTCGGTCTGAAGATGATTGGTGACTATAACCTGAACATTTCCAACAATCAAGCAGCTATGTTCTATCAACAGCATGGATTGGAACGGTTCACTTCATCCATCGAGCTGCCGCTGCAGCATTTCACCGAATTGCTGGAACATAATAACGTCCCGATGGAAGTGGTCGTCCATGGAACGCCTGTCGTGATGTACCTGGAACTCGATTTATATGACAATACGGAAGTCTTCGATCCGATCGGGGAAGAAGAGAACAAATATGTGCACAATCAGCACTTGGTGCTCATGACGGATAAAGGCGAAAACCCGGTCTACCGCGATCAATACGGTCGCAATCACCTGACAACAGCGAAGGAGATCTGCTATTTGCCGCTGCTCCAAGAACTGCTTCAAGCAGGGGTCCGGCATTTCCGCATCGAAGGCAGCACCTATGCCGTCGATTCATTACGCAAGATCATTCGCACGTATCGGCAAGCATTGCAGTCACCTGTGCAGAGCGCAGCGTTATATACAGAATTACCTCCTGTTTATGCGGGATATACGTTAGGTACCTTGTCGTTCGGCCAAGTGGCTCAGGAAGCTGAACCCGTTGAAGCAGTACTACAAAAATGACCCATCGAAAGGAGCATTCCCGATGACTACCTCTATCGGAGCGGATCAAATTATTGCCAAGCGTAAGCATTACATGTTTCCTTGTACCAGCCATTTTTATAAGAACCCGCCGCAAATCGTTCGAGGACACATGCAGTATTTGTACGATGATAAGGATACGCCGTTCGTTGATTTTTTCGCAGGCGTATCGGTTGTCGCTTGCGGTCACTGCAATGAACATATTACAAGAGCTACGATCAAACAGCTAGAAACCCTACAGCACACCTCCACCATTTATTTAACGCAACCTATGGTGGATTTAGCAGAGAAAATGGCATCCATCTTGCCAGGGAATCTATGTCGCACCTTCTTCTGCAACAGTGGTTCGGAAGCCAATGAAGGCGCACTGCTAGCGGCACGCCTTCATACAGGCAAGCGTGATTTCATCGCGCTGGAATACGGTTTGCATGGTCGGACATATCTGACTATGAGCGTTACAGGCATTCCGATGTGGCGAACCGATCCGAATTTAGACCCGAACGTAAACTTCATTCCGCGTCCTTATGACCCGAACGTATCACTCGAGGAAGCGGCGAATCGTTCTATTGAGGCATTACGTAAGGTGCTCGCAGAGAAGGGCGATTCCATTGCAGCCATGATCGTCGAGCCGATTCAAGGTAATGGCGGGATCATCGCACCTGCCAAACATTATTTCCAAGAAGTTCAAGCGCTGCTCAAAGCGCATAATGTGCTGCTGATTGCCGATGAAATTCAGACCGGGTTCGGCCGTACGGGGAAAATGTTCGCGATGGAACACTATAATGTTGTTCCTGATATCATGTCCATGGCGAAGGCGCTTGGAAATGGAACACCGATCGGCTGTTTCTCGACAACGAACGAAATCGCGAATTCCTTTAACAAACCTTCGGCATCGACTTTTGGCGGCAATCCTGTAGCCTCCGTCACAGCGATGGCCGTTCTGGATTATATTGAGAATGAGCGACTTGTCCATCGCTCCTCGAAGCTGGGCAGAGTTTTGTTCAACGGACTGAAGGACCTGCAGCAGAAATACAAATGGATATCCGATGTGCGGGGCATGGGGCTTATGGTTGGCGTGGAACTGTTCGCGAATGATCCGGAACAAGGGGCGGCTGCGGTCGATAAGGTCATTGAATGCATGAAAAATCGTGGTTTTATTGTGGGCAAGAATGGGATTCATCGGAATGTGCTGGCCTTCCAACCCCCACTTGTCATCCACGAATCAAATATACGTCGGATGCTGTCTTCCCTTGAGGATGTATGCGCCGGGGAGGAATCATGGTCATACGCGCTGTCAACAAAATAAGGCTTTTCGGCGAGCTTGTCATGTTCTCGCACACCCTATTCTCGCTTCCATTTGCCATCATATCGCTCGTATGGGCTTCCAACGGCTGGCCTACGCTCGATGTTGTCATCTGGTCGCTCATCGCGTTAGTCGCCGCCCGAAACGGCGCTAACGCGTTCAACCGGGTCGCGGATTTAAAGTTCGATGCATTGAATCCGCGTACGGCAGAACGGCATATGCCGAAGAAACAATTACTGACCAAAGAAGTTGTTGTGTTCGTTATTATAAACTATGCCCTATTCGTGTTCGCAGCGGCGATGCTTAATCCGTTATGCTTTGCATTATCGCCGGTAGCGATCGCGCTTATTACGGCTTATTCTTACACCAAACGCTTCACATGGCTATGTCATTTGTTCTTAGGATTTACCATTGCTTCCGCACCCATCGGTGCATGGTTCGCGGTTACAGGCCATTTCGCATTTACCCCGTTCGTGCTCGGTACGATAGTCATGTTGTGGATTGCTGGATTCGATATTATCTATGCCACACAAGACATTGAATTCGACCGTAAAAACGGACTTTGGTCCGTGCCCAGCATCTTTGGGTTCGAGGATGCGCTTTTTATCGCTCGGGGACTACATCTCATCATGGTGATGTTGCTTGTCAGTCTCTATTGGATTCGCGATTTGGGATGGATCTATTTGATCGGAATCGGGATTGCAACCGTTCTGCTGCTCACGGAGCACCGGATCATCAAGCCAAGTAACCGTCACCTGATGAAGGTCGCTTCCTATAAGCTAAATCAAGTGATTAGCATGGTGATCTTGTTCTGTACTTTACTCGATTTTATAGTGTTTAAATAAGAGAAGCCCTCACTGCCAGATAGCTGACAGTGAGGGCTTTTTTTACGTTAAAATCCGAATCACATGAGCAATCGGACAGATGCCTTGCAGAGCAGTCTCTGGAAGTTCTACCTTGAATCCCACATCCGTGCGCGTATAGTGAAGTGTCTCACCCGTATCAAACCATTGGATATCTGACACCTCTCCTGGATAAGGAATCTGCATTTCTTGTTCGATCGATGCATGCTCATCCTTGTACAATTTGAAGCAGAAGATGTCCGTCCCCTTCTTCGTAAAGGCATACCCATCTTGGAAATAGGGCTCTGCAATCCGGGTACCGTACACGGCCTCGCCGTATTGCTCTAACCATACGCCTAATTCCTTCATGCTGCGAACAGCCCCTTCGGGTAATCGTCCATCCGGTTGAGGTCCTACATTTAACGCTAGATTTCCGCCTTTCGAGACGATTTCGAGCAAGATGTGCACGATCTCACGTCCGGACTTGTAGGTATCTTCGTAACGGAAGGAGAAAGACGTCCCCATTGTGATGCAGCTTTCCCAAGGAATATGCATCGCATGTTTTGGAATGGTCTGTTCAGGTGTAACAACGTTTTCATAAGGGCCGCCGACGGTACGATCAACGGCCAGCAACCATGGTTGACGTTGACGCATTTTCTCTACGATTTCACCTAGCCGGATATCCTGCTTCCGCTCGCCGCCGCGTACCCAACCTGCATCGAGCCATAACATATCAATTCGTCCGTATCGCGTTAGCAGCTCTTCGATCTGTTGATGGGTGTAATCCACGAATTGCTCCCACAGCCAAGGATACTGCGTGGGATCATACGAAGGTCCACGCCACATCGAACTTCCGCGTTCCATGCCTGGCGCCCAGTAATACGGCGTATGCCAATCGGCTTTGGAGAAATACGCGGAAATGGCTAGCCCCTTTTCCCGAAACGCCTCGAACAGATGCCTACAAATATCGGCGTACTTATGCATGTGGAACGGCGTATCCGGACCGGTAATCCGATAATCCGTGGTGTGTGTATCCCACATGCAGAATCCGTCATGATGTTTGGTCGTAAAGGTCAGATATTTGAATCCGGTCTCCGCTGCCAACGCAGCCCATCGTTCCGGCTGGAAGCGGATGGGATGAAATGTCTTATTTAGATCAAAATATTCACGTTTGAAATGCTCCATATCCTCGGTCCAATCGACACCATCACGTGACCAATCCCCATCCGCATCGCTTAAAGCCCAAGATTCGACCAGTCCAACCTGTGAGTAGGGTCCCCAGTGCATCATCAGTCCGATTTTCTGATCCTTGAACCATTCCAAGCGTTCCAACAACATCGGGTCCGTCGGCTTCACCCATCCGGATTCATCGCTATAATTGTGCACGCCTTCTTCAACTTCTGGTTCATTCATGACTTCGACTTCAAGTTGTTCAACATTGACGTCACTCACCAAAATCCCTCCAAGCTCGATTCCCTTGATGGACAATTCCCTTAGGCAAGGTAACAACCCTACCTAAGGGAGATAGCACACAACAAGCCGTTATTTTTTCGAAGCTAGTGCTTTCTGATAGATTTCTAAATATTGCGTTAACTGCAATCCATCCAAGCCCTTCACATAAGCATCCCAATCCTTGTTAATATCTTTCGAGCCCGTAATGAACTGCGCCATGTTCGACTTCACATAGTCGCCTAAGGTTGTTTTGATCTGGGCAGCCAGCTCAGCATCCTCGAGGGCAATGAATAGACCGTTAGGATATTGCTCTTTCGAATGGTACGGCGCATACTGATCTGATACTTTATTCAATCGCGTGCCATATCCGTCATCAGCCAACATATCTTGTGGAGCCGTCCAGGATGCGCGATAAGCATACGTTCTTAACGAAGGGCCGATTTGTTCCCAACCGTCATTATGTGTAGGCTTTTTGTCCGTTTCAGGAACCGAAGTATATACCGCTTGTTTTCCGTTGATATCCAGTTCGCCATCTTTGGCTTTGTGCCATCTTTTTCCTTCCGGACCATATTCCTGAAGCAATATGGACTCTTCTGTATACAAGTAGTCTGCCAAACGAATCGCAGCAATCTGTTGCTCTGGTGTGGCTTTATTCGTGATCGCAAATTTTGCACTCGTAATCCCTGCAAAGTTAAGTGTTTGTTGGACACCATTCGGTCCTTTCAGCGGCGGAACAGCAACATAATCTTTATGGCGAGGTGCCTTGCTGTCCATGCTGTATGCGTAGCTGATCAACGCAGTTGACAGTGCTCCCATGACGTTGTCTGGCTCTTTGTTCGCAAGCTGTTGAATGGCATCCGCGTTTTGCGTGAAAGCCGCAGGATCAATAAGTCCTTCTTTGTACAATTTGTTCAAATATATGAGGCCTTGCTTCCATTCTTCTTTGTTCGCGACAAAATCTACTTTGCCATCCACGGCACGAAGGAAAGTACCTGCACCTTTCTCCGTATAGTCGTCTACGATGAACGAGTTCATCAAAAATGCGGAGACGTTCCCTGTCCACATCTCATCCGATCCTGTCAACGGAATTTCATCTGCCTTGCCGTTTCCGTTCGGGTCCTTCTCTTTAAACGCTTTCAAGACCGCATAGAATTCATCCGTCGTTGTCGGCACAGCAAGCCCTAATTTATCCAACCATGCTTTGTTAATCCACATTTTCAACGCATTATCGCAGTGGTAGCATTCATTGACCTGCGGAAGCGCATAGATGTTGCCGTCCGGTGCCGTAATCGATGATTTCATATACGAAATGTCATTCATCGCTTTTTTAATATTCGGTGCATAATTATCGATCAGATCATTCAGCGGAATGAAGACGCCTTGTTGGCCATATTTCATCTGCTCTTCCTTGTTAAGATCCCCTTGCAAGATGACTTCCGGGTAGTCGCCGCTTGCTAACATGAGCTGCTTACGATCATTTAAGGCATTATTCGGAACGAGGTCCCACTCTATTTTGATATTGGTTTTCTCTTCAAGATATTTCGTATACGTATTCGTCTCCATATTCTCGATCGATGGGTACTGCGGAGCGAACATCTTGATCGTCATTGGTTTCTTAACAATCGGATACGTACCGACTTCCGTGAACAATTCTTCTTGAGCAGTCGTTTTATCCCCTGAATTGTCACCTGTAGGTTGTTCAGGCTGTGTTGCGTTATTGCTGCTGCATGCACTTAATAGAAGTACCAAAGTCAATACAAAACTTAATGTACCAGCAAACGTCTTCGTCCATTTTTTTCTCATCAAAGACAACGCCTCCATATTCAATGTAATGAAACCCATGACCCTGCATCCTTTTGTATACCATACATGTTATTGCTCTTTAAGAACACACCACCTCCTTTATGAAAAGGAATATTTGATTGAATTAGCCTTTCAGGGAACCGATCATAACCCCTTTAACAAAATGCCGCTGTACAAATGGATAAATAATGAGAATCGGCGCACTTGCAACGACGATTAGTGAATATTTCAATAGTTCTCTGAGCCCTTGTTGAGCCTGTACTTGGTCGACATTCGCCATCATGGAAGGATCGACTGAACTCAGAATCAGAATGTTGCGCAGGATGATTTGCAGCGGGAATAAATCCGGTGACCGCAGGAAAATCAACGCATCGAAATATGCATTCCAATGCCCCACGGCATACATCAAGGTCATGACGGCAATAACCGGCTTCGATAACGGTAAGACAATACTGATAATAAAGCGAATATCACTGCATCCATCCAGCTCTGCCGCTTCCGATAGTTCATCTGGAATGGACGTCTGGAAGAAGGTTCGTGCAATGATGACTTGGAAGACAGCCAGCGCCCCGGGGAGTATCATCGCCCACCGCGTATCCAGCAAATGCAGGTTTTTGACAACCAAGTAGAACGGAATAAGACCGCCTTCGAACATCATCGTAATAACGAGCATGACCATAAACACATTGCGACCATAGAACGTTTTTCTAGCTAGCGGGTAAGCAATCATAATCGTCAATAGGACATTGATTAAGGTACCGACGATCGTATAGAAGAAGGAGTTCATAAAACCAATCCCAATCTGGGAATTGCGAAATACGGCCTTATAGCCATCCAGTGTAAAATCAACAGGGAACAACCATACCTTACCTGTTACGACGGCCTGTGGCGAGCTGATCGAAGAGCTAAGAATGTATAGTAGCGGAATCGCTACAACCAATAGAACGAAGGTTAAGAATACATAGACGAAGAACATAAATACCCGATCGCTTTTGGATTCTTGAATGTGAGATGATGTGGACTTCATAACGCTTCTCCTTTCATGCTCCTGATTTCCTGTGTGCACAGCATTACCATAGGCTGTTATTGGATAATTTTCTTGCAATATAGTTCACTGAGATTAACAAAATGAGATTGATGATGGAGTTAAAAAATCCGATCGCCGCAGAGAAGCTAAAGCTTGACCCAAGAAGCCCAACCTTGTACACGTACGTTGAAATGACTTCTGACGTACTTAAATTCAGCGGATTTTGCATCAGATATATTTTTTCGAACCCTAGTTTCATGATGTTGCCTAGGTTCAAAATCAATAGGATCACCGATACAGGAATCAAGCTTGGAATATCGATGTTCAAGATCTTCTGGATTCGGGATGCACCATCTACTTTGGCAGATTCGTACAGTTCGGGATTCACCCCGGACAGGGCCGCAATATAGATGATCGCGCCGTACCCCGTATGCTGCCATACATCTGACCATACATAAATCGATTTAAACAGACCAGGAATCCCCATAAAATTCGTATTCTCTACGCCAAGCATTCCAAACAGCTTGCTGACCATTCCCACATTGGGCGACAGGTTCACAATAATAATGGATACCATGATGACGGTTGAGATAAAGTATGGCGCATAAGAGACCATCTGTACGCTTTTCTTGAATAACCCATTACGGATTTCATTCAAAGCCAGCGCTAGAATGATCGGTGCGGGGAAACCAACGAGTAATCCGTAAAAACTGATTCCCAGCGTATTTTTGATATAAAGCCAGAAATTCGGTGATCCAAAAAACTGCTCAAAGTACTTCAGGCCTACCCAATGACTTCCCCAAATGCCTTTGATCACGTTGTAGTCTTTAAAGGCGATCACGATGCCGGCCATGGGTATATATTTGAAAATAATCAAATACAGCAAGGGTAACAAGATAACAAGATATAACTGCCAATGGCGCCTGATCTTTTTCCATGGCGATGTGCGAACCGCGGAAGTTTGTGTTAATGCTGATATTCCGCCATGCATAGGAGAATCCGTGTGTAGCTTCTTATTCAGACTGGGCATAACATAAAACTCCTTCCGTCTTTGTAGTTTCATGGGGTGGCTTAACCTACTTCCGATTGTAGGCGGAACCCCTATGAATGAACAAGAAACAAGAATAAACCGATGCAACCATTTTCGCATGGCCGATGAAACAAGAAAAAGCAGCGAGATATCTCGCTGCTTTGACTGTTTTCTACGACTAAACCATTTTCAACCATTCGCCCTGCGCGTACGTTCTGTGCGATATTCCCCTGGCGAATAGCCCGTTATTTTCTTAAAGACACGGCTGAACGAAATCGCGCTGGTATATCCAACCTGCTCCGCAATCTCCTGGATCGCATCGTTCGTCTCGACCAATAATCGCTGTGCCTCTTGCATCCGCAGATCAATGAGGAAATCGACGAATTTCTGACCCGTATTTTCTTTGAATAATCGACTCACATACTTCGGATTGATATGGAATTGTTCGCCCAACCATTCCAATGACATATTGGGATTCGCATAGTCCCGCTCCATGTACTTACGGATGTCTCGGATTAGCGAAGCGTGCTGGCTCTCGTCCTGCAACTGCTGTAAAGAGACATATAAGGCTTGAAGCACCTGTTTTGTTTCATCCCGCAGATGATCGAGCGAATAATCGTTGTCCATCTGCTCGCTAAGCTTCGGCAGCCCTTCTTGAATCCAAATCTGATGATAGTTCTTATTGGCTGTAGACATCTCGCGTCCAAAGTAATAAATCAAGTAGTTCATTAAATTTACGATTTCATCGTTCGTCAACCGCCCATGCTTCAACTGAACGAACCATTCATCATATTGATCCGACCAATTGTTTTCCAGCATTCGAAAAGATTGCGCAATCGATCGTATCGCACCTAGATGGGAATAGATTTCGGCTTGACTCTGACTTGCAATGTCATCGCTTGTAATCCAACGATTCTCACCAAGAACAATTTTATACTTCAGCGCTTCCATCGCGCCCTTATAAGATTTAGGAATACCTTGGATTGTCTCCGCATGATGTCCAATTCCGATCGTGATCGTAAATTTCAAATTTTGCTCGGTCCATGCACGAATTTGGTCGACTAACTGAAGGAGGATGGACTGTTCCCCTCGCTCCACATCCCCCTTCTCAAATAACATGACAGATAAATTCGACGCTGACGTCCACTCTGACCATTGCTGGCTCTCCAGCTTCGAGGCGATTTCTCCTACGACCGACCGAAGCGTGAATTTCAGAAGGTCCTGATCTCCCTTCGAGAAGTTGCTGCAGAAATCTCCGTATTTATCGATCTCTACCACCAATATACGGTACAAGCCCAGTGGCAAGGGCAATTTTAACTGAAGGGCTTGCAGCTCCCAATCCGATTGGGTAAGCGCCGAGCCCCCTTCAATTAATTGATGAAAGAGAAACCGTGTTCGAAGATGGAGATCTTCCTGATATTTTTGCTGATATTGCTTCGACTGCTCGAGAATATTATCCAGTGCTGATTCTATGAATGCGAACTCGTCAGGCGCTCCACGCTTGGAGCCCCCGCCAGATACAGGTAAGGAATACCCGCTAAACCGTGCTGCAATCTGTTCAATGGGTCTTGAGTTTCTACGAGATACATAGATCATCCATATCAATCCGAGCGCGATCATCAATAAACCGATGACGAACCACACATTATATAAGGAAGAAATGATATGTACGAACCCGCCATGAACAAGTCCACTCCCATACTTCCACTTCGAGTAGCTTGAGACATATTGGGAATATATTTCAGAATCTTTGACCTGAATCGGACTACCGAACAGCATGTTGTCGGTCGTATCGGTGACCTGGATGAAGCTCACTTTGGAATCGTAAAGATCCCTGGTTAATTTGTTCAAGGTATCGGTTGCGACATTAATGACGATCATCCCCTGATCATTTTTCATGTACGGGGATCCTCGCACGAGACTAACAACTTGCTTACCGCCGATCCTTTTGAACTGTTCGAACGTACGGCCATCGGTCCACTTCGGCGTTTTGGATATTTGATATTGCTCTATAAATGTCTGATCCGGATATTGCTTCACGAACGAATTGGTGGCATCACTAAGCACGAACCCATCGGAATACCTGACCAAATAGATCGAATCAATTAAGGGATAGTAGTTAATCATTTCTTTCAACTTCTGAACGGCACTAATATTAATATAAGGGTCACCTGTGGTGCCTGACTTAAAAAAATCTTTTAATGGCTTGCTATTGATCGTCTCTAACACAACCATATTGTCGATGACTTTGAGTGACGTATCTACGAGACGCATCGCTTGCAATGATAACATTTTATTCGCGTTTAATGCTTCCTTACGGTTCTGTTCACTAAACAGCTGAAAAAACACGAAGAAAATAAACGTGATCACGATAATAAACATCGGCATATAGGAAAGCAAAAGCCGTTTAAACCAAGAATTCCTCATGATCCGACCTACCTTTACCTTATACTGCATCTTGAACATCAGATATGAGCCATTATATACCATTCAGAAGCAGGTTGTAACCCCTTACATATGAACGAATACCAGCAGAAAACAAAATCCCTTCGGTCCAACAGGCCGCCCCTCAATACTAAGGAGTCATATCACTGTTGATCCGAAGGGACCCGTATTTACAATTTCAAATAGGATGGAATAGGTGTTAGAAATCCCGATGATTAAAATAATGCCAGATCACTTCCAGATCTTGATGCGCTTCGAAATCACGCAACTCATCGATAATATCCCAGGCTTTCTGCATGTATTCCCGGCTTATTGCTTCCGTTCGCTCCAATGCATCGCTCTGCCGTATCGCCTCAACAATCGCCTGGAACTCATTTAACGTTGAATGCTCATGTAATCCACGAATCCGTGTCCCAAGCACCTCATCTTCCAATGCGTAAATCACGGGCAATGTGACTTGACCATTCATTAAATCCGCTCCTGCAGGTTTGCCTAGCTTCTCCTGGGTCTGTACAAAATCAAGCAAGTCATCGCGAATTTGAAAAGACATCCCGACCGCTTCCCCAAAATCAAAGAGCTTCTGAGCTACCCGTTCATCCGCCGCAGCGGCACGCGCACCAACTTGAAGACAGGCAGCCATAAGCAGCGCCGTTTTATTCATTGTCTTCTCCAAGTACATCTTAAGAGAAATATCGTAATCGAACCGTGTGTTCAGCTGCTGATACTCCCCTAGACAGAGCCGAGAAGGCGCAGCTGCAATCAGCTCTTGAAGATAATCTTCGGTCTTGTCTTCATCTGAATACTCAAGAAGCGCTTCTACGATTCGAGCCATCATATAATTCGCCACATGTGTCGCGGTGTATACGTCGGTCTTCACATGCAGGGTAGGTTGTTGTCTCCGTTGGTCCGCATGATCAATAATATCATCATGGATTAAGGAGGAAGCATGAATAAATTCTGCTGCTGCTGCAAGCCGTATCAATTGTTTATCCTGTAATTCCGTACCGAATCGACTCCCGATGATGACCATCATGGGCCGAAGCCTTTTGCCTCCCGCTTGAATGAGCTCGATTACACTGCGTTTAACAACAGAAAATACGGATAGATCCCGATCATAACGGACCAAATCAATCATTTCTTTGTCTATCCGATCAATATCAATGTGAAGCGCCTCAGATAACTTCATAGGTCACCTGCACGTATCGGCGTGTCACAAATTGTTGAATCGCAGTCCCTAGCAGATAATCAGCGGGCTTTCCTTCAATTCTGCGAATTTGTAACGACTTATGAACCGTTGCTAACGATCTGAGTAAATCCATTGCTTTATATCGTAAAGCATATTCAAAATATAAACTTTGCAAATAATCGCCGTCTAGAATTCGTTTCGTCAATTGCTGCTCATCTTTACCAACACCATCATGGCATTGTAAAGATAATCGAAGCAATATATAACATCCTAAGATACACTCACGACGATCGTCTTCCATGTCATACTCATTCAGGAATTCTGCCATATCTCGAACCCATCTTGTATCCATTTCAATCGCAATTCCTGCCTCTTGGGATAATTGCTTCTTCAATTGATTCATCGTTTGGCTGATTAACAAGCTCGCACTCATGATTAATCACCTGCTTTTCTGCTCAAGTAAATAACGAGCTCATCGACGATGTGACGATAAGCATTGCTGCGAGAAACTCACATGTGGGAAACCCTCTATCAAGGCCTCTCAAAGATGAGCGACCGCGATTAGAGGATGGTTTTTCTATGGGGTAAACGAAGGAGCGTAATGTACAAGCTTGCACATTACGCTTCTTTTTTACAATGGACTGATACATCGTGCTTGTTTTAATCCGCGTAAATGTACCATTTCCGAACGATCGGAATCTTCTTCCATATTCTTTTGAGATGAGGATACAAGTAGTAGTCCAAGCCAAGCGTGCTTCCGGATCCGCCGATAAGCGCACAGCCTGCGAACCAGTACCATAACATTTCGTAAGGAGCCATGCCGGAAGTCCAGATCATGAGTCCCATACCGATTGTCGCAATCGAAGCAATCGACGTGAATAGACCCGCAATCAACATCAAACCAAAGATAATTTCACCGGCAACCATAGCCGTCTGGAAAAGCGTTGCTAGGAACGTATAACCGCCATCGTTCGTATAGAAGAACATATCCATGGTACCATTCACCATATTACTAATGAAACCTGGCACAGGGATCGCTTCAACCGCCGTTTTAGCACCCTCAACGGCCGAAGCAGCAGCCGATGCATCTACGGTCTGGTGGACATCCGAGATCGCTTGCGTGGCAGCAGATGTACCATCTACGGCTTTCGCAGGAATCAAGAAAATGTTCGTTGGATCTTTCCATACCTTAGGTAACTTATTCAATCCTTCTTTTAACCACATCGCACCGACGAATACCCGTAACGGTACCAGCCAGAAATTCGGCGAACGCTTCGATAAATGCCCGCCCACGAAGCTGCGACGGTTAGGAACATGGAAGAACTCATGTAACATGTAGGAATAACATTTATTAAATCCGCATACTTGGAACAAGTAGAACAGATTGATGAAATGTTTGAAGAACATTGCCATGAAGCCAGAGAACATAAACATTTTGCCAGGAAGACCTACATTGGCTACCCCGTAACGTCCACCGATACATACCATGGCTCCGTGGAATACTGGTTTATAAGCTTTCTGCTCGCCGCCCGTAATCACTGCATGAATATTATTCGCTATCACAGGTGCAGCATTCTCGGCATTTTCAACCATTTGCGGAACAGGACGTTCTTCGCCTTCTGGAATGAAGAAGATGTTATCGCCGACAACATACACATTCTTATGATCCACACTTTGTAAGTGTTCGTTCGTAACGATCCGTTTTCTGCCCTTTTGTTCCAAGTCCAGGTCGCCAACAAGATCCGAACCTTCGACACCTGCGGTCCAAATGACAGTTTTCGCTTCAATGTCACCCGATTCACCTAAGCTAACGGATGTGGGTGATACGCCCGTAATTTGTGTTCCTGTTATCACTTCGATGCCAAGTTTGTCGAGACGTTTTTTAGCCTTGGCAATCAATTTGTCCGGTAGAATCGGAAGAATTTTTGGAGCCATATCAGCAACAACTAACCGTACTTCAGAAGGTTCCACATAGAATTCTTTGCATAATTGTTCTTTATATTCCCCTAATTCGCCGATCATTTCGATACCCGTAAAACCGGCTCCAACAACGACAAAGGTTAACATTTGTTTGCGGATTGTCGGATTCGTCTCTTTTACAGCCGCGATGAACATGTTACGGATATGCTCGCGAAGTTTTACAGCATCTTCATAAGACCATAAGGAGAAAGCATGCTCTTCTGCGCCTGAAATTCCGAAGTACGATGGCTTACAACCTGTACCGATAACTAAGTAATCGTATTGATATTTATTATTCCCTTTGGAGTGCAGTGTATTGTTATCGAAGTCGATGTTCGCGATATCATCCAATACAACATCCACATTACGTCCTGCAAAAATTTTCTTCAGATCGACTTTAATCGAGTCCTCTTCAACCCGACCTGCTGCTACTTCATGTAATTCAGTTAGGAGTGTGTGATATGGCTTGCGATCGATCAATTTGATCTCAACGCCAGATCCCTTCTTAAATTTCTTGGCTAATTTCTTCGCCGTTAAGACGCCTCCGTAACCTCCACCAAGAACAACGATTTTCTTTGTCATGGGAGTCACCTCTTCGTTCGTATTTTACGAAAGAAACCCCCGCCGTTTGCTCGACAGGGAATTCTTTCTTGTTCATCCATTCGTAAGTATTTCTGCTTATTTCGCGCCTTCTAATGCTTTTGTAGCCAAGTCAACGAATGGGCTAACCGTAATCGTTACACCGGATACCGCATCCGATTTACCGTCATCTTTCAGAGCAAATGCGGAAGGATCTTGTTTCTCGATTAAGAATTTCTCAGCTGCTGCTGCTTCTTCATGCCATTCAGCAAGAGCGTTTCCTTTTTCTTTCATACCGTATTTACCGTCTTGGGATAATTTTTTCTTTGTGTCTCCACCGTCTTTGCTCAATCCATCCCAGTTCGCTGCAACGATATTCCCGTTAAGAACCGTCAAATCAACACTAAATTTAAAGCCAGTTTTATCGAAGTCTGCCTCTTCAGCATGGTAAGCACCATCTTTATAAGGACCTGGTTGAACCACACCTGCTGCTAGTGCTTTCTCAGCCAATTCTGCGAAAGGAGCTACTGTAATCGTTACGCCAGATACCGCATCGGATTTACCGTCAGCGTTCGTTGTAATGGCTTTAGGATCTTGTTTTTCAATCAAGAATTGCTCTGCTTTTTGGGCTTCCTCGTGCCATTCAGCGAGCGCGCCGCCTTTTTCTTTCATTGGGTATTTACCCTCTTTAGAAAGAGTCTTCTTGTCTGGGCCTGCTGCTTCATTGATCCCATTCCAGTTCGCTTCCGTAATTTTGCCGCCTTCCACTTTCAAAGTCACAGCATATTTCCAACCTTCTGCGAATTCAGGCTGTTCTGCATAATATGTTCCATCCGCGTAAGCCCCCTGCTTAGCAGCACTATCATTATCATTTGTTGTTTGTTCTGTGGATGTTGTGTTATCTGTAGCCGCTTTGTCGTCAGATTTTGCTCCGCAACCTGCTAATAGACCAATTACCAACGCAGTCGTCATTAAAATTACAGATAGTTTTTTCATTCTCTAGACCCTCCTATTTGTTATAGCCCCCACTGGGTTGTGAATTTTATCTCAAAGTCATTTTATCAGAATTTTAACATCGGGCATGTGATGTATATCACAAAAAAATTAGAATTTTAAATTTGAATCATTCCTTCCAAATATCATCCAAAAAAAAAAGGCGAACCCGCTCGGTTCGCCCCTTTGCTCTTGCATTTTATTCATTTTAAACGACTTAACACAATCGTATTTAACCAAGTCAATTCAGATAACGTCAATTGACTATTCTTGGCCTTATCCAGCCAACTCGGGTCCGTAATATATCCTTTTTTGATCAAATCGTCTAAGGCTGCCACTAACATCGTCTGCTGGTTTGCGTTTAAATTCAACGTGTTCTCCTCCTTTGTTGAGGCCGTGTCAAACATATATAAATGATATTGTTCGATTAATCGAATTAATGAGGCCGCGTAGCTTGGACTGGTTGCGTAACCGCCTTGTGCTACCGCATTGGCTGCTGTTTTATAATCTGCACCGATCACCTTCCGATACCGGTTGGGATTATCGCGTGTCCCATTCAATAGCAATGAGGAATGATCATCAATGGATTGCTGCCAGTCTGCATAGCTGCGGAAAGATGCCGTGGTTTGATATGGCTTGCCATCGGGACCATATTCAATCGTAGGCCAAGAGCTGTTCCCTCCTTTGATCCCGAACAGGTTATTCTGCTTCACCGTCAGACCCGAGCTTCCCCAAGCGCTCTCTAGGGCGGCTTGCGCAATCGTCAGTGAAGCTGGAATCCCGGTGTCTTGCATGCTTTTGACAGCCATCGGCGCAATCCTCGAAATAAATTGTTGCGGATCCATATGCATGTCCCTCCTCTCATACCACAATATATGCAAGGAAACCGAAGAAGGACAAGGCTGATTCCAAAAAACGCAAAAAACCCGCACAGCAATCATGCTGTACAGGCTCGTAATTCGATGATGTACTTATTCACCAATAAATCGGTTCGTTAATGCGCCAAGCTTCTCAATTTCAATCGTAACAACATCACCTGGCTGTAAGTATACGCGTTGTTCCGGAGGCAATCCAAGCACAACACCTTCTGGTGTTCCTGTCAAAATAATATCCCCAGGAACCAGGGTCATATGCTGCGAGATATAGCTTACGATCTCATCGCAAGCAAAAATCATATCCGACGTATTTGAATTTTGACGCACTTCACCATTCACGGTTGCGCTAATCTTCAAATCGTTGGGATTTCCAACTTCATCGGCTGTAACCAAGTAAGGACCCAGCGGGCTGAAATCATCACAAGTTTTACCTAATAACCATTGATGCGTGCGCATCTGCAAATCACGTGCAGACAGGTCATTTACTGCACAGTAACCAAATACATGATCAAGCGCTTCTTCACGGGATACATTTTTGGTATTTTTCCCAATGACGATCACGAGCTCTGCTTCATAATCCAATTCTTTAGTTACGTTCGGCACAACAATCTCTGCTTGGTGAGCTGTCAAAGTGTTATTGAATTTATTGAATAAGATCGGATATTGCGGAATCGGCGCATTCGTCTCTTCCGCGTGCTTACGGTAGTTCAGACCGACACAAATGATTTTGTTCGGAGCTGTGACACATGGTCCCCACGTTATCGTTGACTCATCCAAGTAGCTTGATGTCGGGGCTTCCTTGATGAAGGATTGAAGCGCCTGAACAGCTTCGACTCCACCTTCAATCACTTCCATCACTGTTGTAGGTACTTGATTGTTCCCTGGTTGTGCGGCTAATGCACCAACAACATCGAGTACGCCTTGCTCAGTGCGAACACCTAAACGTTGTTGACCCTCGTTAATGAATGTTAATAATTTCACGTTGCGATCCTCCTTAGTCGATTATGCGTTTTTACCGAATACAACACCGCCGTCAATATACAGCGGGGAGCCCATCATGAACTTCGATTCATCTGAAGCTAAGAACAATGCCGCTTGCGCCACATCTTCCGGACGTCCCAAATCACCGCTTAATTGACGTGTTTTCAATGAAGCATACGCTTCTTCTGGATTATCATAAGACTTCTTCAAGTAATCTTCAACAAACGGTGTCAGAATGGTCCCTGGCAATAGGGCATTTACACGAATATTATACGGCGCATAATCCACTTGCATGGATTTTGTTAAGGCAAGAACAGCACCTTTGGTCGTGGAGTAAGATCCGCGTTGTGCCAGACCAATCTCCGCGATACACGACGACATATTAATGATAGACCCGGATTTCGCTTCCATCATATGCGGCAGTACATATTTGCTAGGCAGGAATACGCCTTTAATGTTGATATTGATCACGCGGTCCCATGCTTCTTCTTCAATTTCATGCAATCGGCCCACACCACTAACCCCTGCATTGTTAAAGAGCACATCGATGCGTCCGTAACGTTCGATCGCTTCCGCGACCATGGCTTGCACTTCAGCAGCTTTGGTTACATCTGCCTTGATGAAATAGGCACGGCCGCCAGCCGCTTCAATTTCACGAACTGTGGCTTGCCCATGTTCTACATTCAAATCGTTGACGATTACAACTGCGCCTTCTTGTGCAAATCGCAATGCCGTACTTCTTCCAATTCCAGAGCCCGATCCTGTAATTAACGTTACTTTATCCTGCAATCTCATCTACGTACTCCCCTTTCATTTCGAACGAACGATTGGTTTTAGTGCTCCATATGATCATCTGGTTGTGCTGCTTTGACCGTTAAACCACCATCTACCATCAGTAAATGGCCATTAACTTGCATGGCTTCTTCCGATGCTAAGAATACAACTGCATCGCCAATTTGACGGGCAGTTCCTAGTCGTTTCATCGGGTTTGCATCAATTTCTTGCTGACGAATTTCAGGGCTGGCCAGATAATCCGTACACATATCCGTATCCACCGTGCTTGGTCCAACCGCATTGACATTAATATTGAACTTGCCTAATTCAATCGCCATGCCTTTGGTCAGCATGTTCGCTGCCGCTTTCGATGATTGATAGTGCGGAATTACTGGACTCGTTACCACCAAGCTTGCTGTCGACAATACGTTAACGATTTTACCGTAGCGGCGTTCAATCATCCCTTTGGCAGCGATTTGAGAACATAGGAAAATGGATTTCACGTTGGTATTATAAGTACGATCCCAAGTCTCTTCCGATACCTGCATGAAAGCTTCGAATGGTGCAACCCCTGCATTATTCACGAGAATTTCAACCGGTCCAAGTTCCGCTTCTACCGCTGCGAACATTGCTTCAACTTGTGCTTTGCTGCCTACGTCTGCACGTACGACCATCGCGCGTTGACCCAAGGCTTCAACTTTCGCTTTTACCTGCTCTGCAAGGTCCAAGCTGCGTTCTGATGTATAGTTAATCGCTACGTCTGCACCCTCTTCGGCTAGGCGAATGACAATGGCCTCTCCAATACCGCGGCTGCCACCCGTAACAAGTGCTACTTTTGATTTTAATCGATTCATATCTCTATTGCCTCCTCATTTATTACAATGTTGGTCCAATACGGTTGATACTAAATTCTTGATGCCCTAAAATCTCAGCCTTCGTCTCTTTGCCGTCCGCAACTTCAACGATTTCCTGCCAGATGGCTTCCCCAGCTTCGTTCAATCCTAACGTACCGTTCAGCATCGCACTAACATCCACATCCAAGTTATCGTTCATCGACTTAAATACGCGCTCATTACCGGTAATTTTAATAACTGGGATAACAGCCGCGCCAGTTGGCGTTCCACGTCCTGTCGTAAAGCACACCAGATGTACACCGCTAGCCGCCATACCCGACACACACTCAATGTCATTTCCCGGGGAATCCATGAAATACAGACCTTTACCCGGAACCGCTTCTGCATATTCAAAAGCGCCTACGAGGGGTGAAGTACCGCATTTACTGATGCATCCCAAAGATTTTTCTTCTATAGTAGAAAGTCCGCCTGCAATGTTGCCCGGGCTTGGATTTCCCCCGCGCATATCGGCGCCCATTCGGTTAATTTCCACTTCAAAACGTTCGATAAAATGATACAGCTTATCCGCTACCTCTGGTGTACTGCAGCGCGCAGCCATGACATGTTCCGCACCAATGATCTCCGTCGTTTCACTGATGACAACGGTTCCGCCTTTAGCAATCAGAATATCCGATGCTACACCTAATGCCGGATTCGATGCCATGCCTGATGTCGCATCTGATCCACCGCATTTCACGCCAATGCGCAATTCACTAATTGGAACATCGACAACTGGCTCTTGATCCAAGCCAGCACGCAGCCGTTTGGCGATTTCGATTCCTTTTTGAATGGCTTTCACCGATCCACCGACTTCTTGAATATCAATGACTTCAACGGGTTTGCCCGTCTCACCGATGGATTGTGCCAATTCATGCGGGTTAATGACTTCGCATCCCAGACTAACAATAATGACGGCCCCAACATTCGGGTTGCGCCCTGTACCAGCTAACGTCTCGAATGTACGCACTTTATCCGCGCCAATTTGGCTGCATCCATGTTGATGAGGAATGGAAACGGTTCCACTTACACTCTGACTAATCCGATTGCATACTTGATTCGCACAAATAACGGTGGGAATCACTAATAAATGATTACGAATTCCGTATTCTCCGTTTGCACGTTGATATCCCTTAATATGATCCATGATCTTGGCCTCCCTGGCGCTTATGCCTCTTGACTTTGGTCTCCTCTACCGCGAATCCCTTCCACATTGTGCACATGGACATGACGTCCACGTTCGATTGCAATCGTTGCACGCCCAATCACTTCACCGTATTTCTTCACATGTGTGCCTTCTTCCATGTCGACAAGAGCAATCTTATGCCCAAATGGAATCGGGTCTAACGCAACAACTGTTACCAGCTGATCTTTACTTCTGTAATGCACGGTATCCCCTGCTGCGATATCTTTCAAAGCGGTGGCTACATGATCCTTCTCATCCACAACTAATGCATCTGCACCTGCTACAACTTCACCAGCCATTATTCAATCACCTCGGATTTAGAGTTATCGGTAACTCAAAAGTATCAATTTTACGGTTTAGTGTCAAGGGATATTTTCCTGAGTGATGACCTTGACTTTCAAGATCAATTCCGTCAATAATGACTTAAACACCTGATTGAGAAAGGGATCTTACCATGGTTTCAATTTATGATATCGCCAAACGTGCGCAGTGTTCCACGATGACGGTTTCTAGAGTTATCAATAACACTGGACGGATTAGCGAAAAGACAAGACAGCGCGTCAAAGCCATTATGGCGGAAATGAATTACGTACCGAACCAAGCCGCGCGCAGCCTCGTCCTGCAGCAGACGAAGATTATTTCACTTTTAATCACGGATATTACGAATCCATTCTATACAACGCTGGCCCGCGGAGCAGAAGATGCTGCCAAACGGCTCGGTTATCAAGTCATGTTCTCGAATAGCGATGAGAACCTGGATAAGGAGAAAGAATATATCGATACGGTTCTCTCGATGCGGGTAGATGGAGTCCTTATTGCGCCAGCGGGGGACCATTCCGTAGAACATTTGGAGAAGCTTCGGCAATATAACATTCCCTTCGTGCTTGTAGACCGTGAGGTGCCAGGAGTAGAGTCCGATCGTGTCTTAGGAGACAGCAAGGAAGGCTCCAAAGCGCTTGTCGAGCATCTGATCGCGCTTGGGCATCGTCGTATCGCATTTATTAATGGATCCTTAGATATTTCAACCGCTCGGATGCGTAGAGCAGGCTACTTGGAAACGTTAAAATTGAATGATATTGAGGTCCAACCGGATTACATGTTCGATACGACCTATTCTCGTTTTGACGCGGATCCCATCATTGAGAAAATGATCGCGATGCCGAAAAGTAAGCGTCCTACAGCCATATTCGCAGCCAATAACTTCATCACGTTAGCAGCAATCCGATCTCTTCGCGCGAAAGGCTTGCGGGTTCCCGAAGACTTCTCCATCGTCTGCTTCGATGATCTCGATCCGGATTATATCGTCGATCCTTTCCTCACGATTGCGGCACAGCCAGCGTATGATTTCGGACGGATTGGCATGCAAATGCTCATCGATCGAATCCACGGGCCTATCGATGAATACCGGAGCGTGATTCTGCCATCCAAATTGCTTGTTCGCCAATCAAGCACACCACTTACCTAAATAAACCTGAAGGGAATCCCCTTCAGGCCTTTACCATTTCTCCGAGACTAGCTTCGCTTGCGTAAATAGCAATAGATAATCCCTTCCCCCTGCTTTCGAGTCTGTACCCGACATATTAAATCCTCCGAAGGGATGTACGCCGACGAGTGCTCCCGTACATTTCCGATTAAAATACAGGTTACCGCAGTGCATGTTGTGACGCGCATACGTTAAATGCTGCCGATTCTCGCTGAATACGGAACCCGTTAAACCATACTCGGTATGATTGAATAAACGGATCGCGTCCTCAAAATCTTTGGCTTTCGATACTGCTAAAATAGGTCCGAATATTTCTTCCTGCATAATTCGCGCATCTTCGGTTACATTCGCAAAAATCGTCGGTTGAAGATAATACCCGTTGCCTTCCACTTTGCCTCCACCAAGTACAAGTTGCCCTTCCGTTTTTCCAATCTCCATGAACGAGAGTATTTTCTGATAAGCTGACGCGTCAATGACAGGCCCCATTGCATAATTCAGTGCTGCATCTCCGACCTGAAGAGCCTCCGTGAGCTCAATCACCTTGCTCAAGACCTCATCATACACGTCCTGATGCAGGATCGCACGTGAACCTGCCGAACATTTCTGTCCCTGAAAACCAAAAGCGGATTGAACAATGGCTAGAGCGGCTTCCTCCACACGTGCGGTGCGATCCACAACAATACCGTCCTTGCCCCCCAACTCCGCAATAAACCGTTTGATCCAGCGTTGCTCTGTACTCGGCTTCGCTATACGCTCATTAATGCGGAGTCCAACTTCCCGGGATCCTGTGAATGCCACAAATCGGGTCTTCGGATGTTCTACTAGAAAATCTCCGATCTCAGCTCCTGAACCAGGAACAAAATTCAGAACTCCCGGCGGGAGGCCAACTTCTTCCATCAACTCTACAAATTTCGCCGCGATGATGGGTGATGTGGATGCTGGTTTGAGCACCACCGTATTCCCGGATACAATAGCTGCCGTCGTCATGCCGGCCATGATCGCGAGCGGGAAATTCCATGGAGGAATCACGACGCCAACGCCTAACGGTATATAGGTTAACTGATTATCCTCTCCTTCATAAGGCACCAATGGTTGTACCTCATCTAACCGGAGCATCTCGCGCCCGTAGAACTCCAGAAAATCTATGGCTTCGGCAACATCCGCATCTGCTTCTGCCCAGTTCTTACCTACCTCGTAGATTAACCAAGCCATATACTCGTATTTGCGTCGGCGCATAATTGCAGCTGCTTTAAAAAGATAGCCCGCCCGATCACTGGCATCTACATGCTGCCAGGTTCGGTATGCCTCATCCGCTGATTCAATCGCTCGATTAGCGAACTCTTGGTTCGCTTGCGCTACCCTGCCGATCGTTTGATCTAATTGCCCAGGATTGATCGACACCCCAAGCTGCTCTGTCCGAATCTTGTTCCCGTGAATAACAAGTTGATACGTACGTCCTAATTCCTGTTTCACTTTCATTAATGCCTCTTCCATGGCGGCTCGTACCGCCGGATTTGCGAAATTGCTAAAAGGCTCATTACGAAATACAACCATTCCCATTCTTGCTCCTCCTCTACCGATTACGATTTAAACAGCGATTTTAGAATAAATCCTACATTTGCAGGACGTTCAGCCAATCTGCGCATGAAATAGCCATACCAATCATTCCCGAACGGAACATAGACGCGCATCGTATATCCTTCATCTGCAAGACGTCGCTGATCTTGCACGCGAATACCATATAGCATTTGGAATTCATATTGTGTCACCGGGATACCGTGAGCTTTTACGTAATGTTTTACATGCTGAATCACTCGTTCATCATGCGTTGCTATGGCTGCATAATGACCCTGATCAAGATGCATTTCGATCAGCTTCAGGAAATTGGCATCTACCTGATCTTTTGCTGGAAACGCGACCGTCGACGATTCTTTATATGCCCCTTTAACGAGTCTTAGATTAGGACGGTATTTGCTCAACTGCTCCATATCTTGCTCACTTTTATACAGATAGGCTTGAATGACAAGCCCGATCGCATTGCCATACTCCTCACGCAGCTGCTTGAACATCCGAATCGTTGCTTCATTGTGCGCATAGTCTTCCATATCAATTCGTACGAAATTACGATGCTTCACAGCCACATTCAGAATATTTCGCATATACTGCAGGCACAACGCAGGAGAAAGGTCGAGGCCTAATTGCGTGAGCTTTAAGGACAAATGAGATTTCACACCCGTCGCTGCAATCATCTCCAGTGTCTGTATGCAATACGCTGCCGATTCTGCTGCTTCTGCTTCTGTCGCTGTGAATTCACCTAGATGATCTAAAGTTGCCACAATCCCCTTGGCATTGAGTTCGCGAACGACCGCAACCGCTTCCATAAGCTGTTCTCCTGCCACAAACCTTTTTGCACCAAAACGTAATCCATACTTTTTTGCTGCGCGATTTGCAAACCTGCTCTTTGAGAGATACATGAAGGCATTACGCATCACATGTTCCATTCAGACCCCTTCCTCCGCCTAAGCATTCAATGAAAACCTGAAAATCTAACAATCTAATGCGCTTAAATTTAATCACTAATTCACTATATGATTATTTATAATCACTTATTGCTATTAATGTGATTTATTTCATAAAAAATGACCATCACGACTGCTTTCGTGGAGTCCCTTGCATTTCAATTCTTGATTTGCCATAATTGAGGAAAATCTATGAAAACGGTGACAAGTGGAATGAGGATTTATTTAGAAGCGTTGCTTGAAGCCATCAATGACGCCGTCACCATTGTCGATCAGGAAGGTACTGTTCTTTATTGGAATCGTGTTGCTGAGGAAGCCTATCACATTTCCAGGGATGTTATCATCGGGAGGAAAATCGGCGATTTTTTTCGTAGAGAATCTGTCATGTTGTTTCAAGTGATGGAGAGTGGTCAGGCTGTGTACCAGGTGTACCATGAACCGCGTCCTGATATGCATGTCATGATCAATACGGTTCCCATCTACGACGAACAGCAGCAATTGGCAGGTGCCATTTCCATTGAACGGAATGTTTCGCAATACGTGAAGCTGAATGCTGAGTTATCTCGAAAACCCGATATTCCTTTTGCGCTTGATTCTACGATTCCTTTTAAAGTAGAACAATTAAGCACCATTTCACTTATTGGACTGACGGATATTCCCTTGCTTCTTACAGGTGAAGAAGGCGTCGGTAAGCATGCGATCTCGGAATGGATTCATTCTACAAGTGGGAGGACCGGTGCATTTGTGACGATGAATTGTGCCTCCATACCGGAAGGGTTATTGGAAGCAGAACTGTTCGGTTATCAAGGGGAAGAGGAGCGCTTGGGGAAGTTCGATGTGGCTATGGATGGGACCTTGCTGTTAAAGAACATTCATACCCTGCCTCTAACGATTCAAGAAAAATTAGCTGAAACCTTAAGAACCCGTTCCTTTCATCGTGTAGGAGGGAGTACATCCATTCCTTTACATTGCCGCTTAATAGCTACAGCGCCTTCGAACATGTACGATGTAAGCGAATCCGTTATTCCGAGTTCCGAAAAATTTATGGGTATTTGCAGCGGATTATACTATACTTTTCAACAAGAAGAGATCCCTCCGCTGCGTGATCGCAAACAAGACCTTACCGAATTAAGTACATATTTACTGGTAGAAGCATGCCAACGATTGAACAAACCCGTACCCAGCTTTAGTGCGGAAGCCGTTGCTGCGTTAGTATCCTTTGATTGGCCGGGCAATTTGCCTCAGCTCAAAAATGCAATGGAGCATATTGCACTTGTCGTACAGACAGGCCATACGGTATTATCACGTGATTTCCCTGTCTATGCCCGACTTCCTCTATTACATGACATGACCGAGAAGGACATGCCGCTGAACGCCCATGCCGAAGAATTGGAAAGAGCTCGTATCGTTGATTCCCTGCAGCGGGCCGGAGGAAACAAAGCCAAAGCAGCCAGAATGCTTAGTATTTCGCGTGGGGCACTGTATTACAAATTAAAGCAATATGGACTTGAGTAATAACAATAAACATGAAGGAGATTGATCTCAAATGGCACTCATACAATGTAATTTCTTCTCTAACTCCCTTGGCCTGAGTACAGCAATGACTGTTATTTTACCGGAGCACACAACCACCCAAATTGGCATGACCAATGTGGTCCACGGTCATAAACATCCGACACTATATTTATTGCATGGATTATCCGATGACCATACGACTTGGACTCGCCGGACATCCATTGAACGCTATGTATCGTCGCTCGGTATCGCGGTCGTGATGCCGCAAGTCGATCGCAGCTTCTATACTGATATGGTTTACGGGAATAAATATTGGACATTTGTCAGCGAAGAGTTGCCAAGAGCTGCTCGCTCTTTTTTCCCGCTCTCCGATGCACGTGAAGATAATTTTGTTGCTGGTCTGTCCATGGGCGGATATGGAGCTTTCAAACTCGCACTTTCACATCCTGATCGTTTTGCTGCAGCAGCTAGCCTTTCCGGTGCATTGAATATGGCAGATCCGATCAATCAAGAACGTATGCCCGATGATTATCGACTTATCTATGGTCATGAAGATATCGCTGGAACCGATAACGACCTGCTCACGCTGTTACAGCGGTTGGATGGCGCTGAGGGTCCAACACCACAACTATTCCAAAGCTGCGGTACAGAGGACTTCTTGTATGATCAGAATACCGTTTTCCGTGAAGCTTGCTCACAAACCTCATTCGATTTAACCTATGAGGAAGGCCCTGGCGATCATACGTGGGAGTACTGGGATACACATATCCAACGCGTGTTACATTGGTTACCGCTTCGCAAATAAACGAATAACCCCGTCGAAGGAATACGATCACGATCCTTCATCGACGGGGTCTTTATATATATCCACAAAAAAACCGCTATCGAGATTTACATCTCAACAGCGGTCTCTATTGCTTGGCATCGTCCTACTCTCCCAGGACCCTGCGGTCCAAGTACCATCGGCGCTAGAGGGCTTAACGGTCGTGTTCGGGATGGGTACGTGTGGAACCCCTCCGCTATCGACACCAAACGGAATACTTATTCAAGGTTTGAACCCTGAAAACTAGATACGAAACAACTTTTTGCGAATTAATATTAGGATAAGCCCTCGACCGATTAGTATTGGTCAGCTCCACACATTGCTGCGCTTCCACCTCCAACCTATCAACCTCGTCGTCTTCAAGGGGTCTTACTAATTGGGAAATCTCATCTTGAGGGGGGCTTCACGCTTAGATGCTTTCAGCGCTTATCCCGTCCATACTTGGCTACCCAGCGGTGCTCCTGGCGGAACAACTGGTACACCAGCGGTATGTCCATCCCGGTCCTCTCGTACTAAGGACAGCTCCTCTCAAATTTCCTACGCCCACGACAGATAGGGACCGAACTGTCTCACGACGTTCTGAACCCAGCTCGCGTACCGCTTTAATGGGCGAACAGCCCAACCCTTGGGACCTACTTCAGCCCCAGGATGCGATGAGCCGACATCGAGGTGCCAAACCTCCCCGTCGATGTGGACTCTTGGGGGAGATAAGCCTGTTATCCCCAGGGTAGCTTTTATCCGTTGAGCGATGGCCCTTCCATGCGGTACCACCGGATCACTAAGCCCGACTTTCGTCCCTGCTCGACCTGTATGTCTCGCAGTCAAGCTCCCTTATGCCTTTGCACTCTTCGAATGATTTCCAACCATTCTGAGGGAACCTTGGGGCGCCTCCGTTACTCTTTAGGAGGCGACCGCCCCAGTCAAACTGCCCACCTGACACTGTCCCCGAACCGGGTTACGGTCCTAGGTTAGAACTCCGATACGATCAGGGTGGTATCCCAACGTCGCCTCCACACAAGCTGGCGCTCATGCTTCAAAGGCTCCCACCTATCCTGTACAGATCGTACCAAAGTCCAATATCAAGCTGCAGTAAAGCTCCATGGGGTCTTTCCGTCTTGTCGCGGGTAACCTGCATCTTCACAGGTATTAAAATTTCACCGGATCTCTCGTTGAGACAGCGCCCAAGTCGTTACGCCATTCGTGCGGGTCAGAATTTACCTGACAAGGAATTTCGCTACCTTAGGACCGTTATAGTTACGGCCGCCGTTTACTGGGGCTTCGGTTCATAGCTTCGGGTTACCCCTAACCACTCCCCTTAACCTTCCAGCACCGGGCAGGCGTCAGCCCGTATACTTCGCCTTACGGCTTCGCACAGACCTGTGTTTTTGCTAAACAGTCGCTTGGGCCTTTTCACTGCGGCCCCCTCGTGCTATTCACACTACCGGGGCACCCCTTCTCCCGAAGTTACGGGGTCATTTTGCCGAGTTCCTTAACGAGAGTTCTTCCGCGCGCCTTAGAATTCTCTTCTCGCCTACCTGTGTCGGTTTGCGGTACGGGCACCATCACCTGGCTAGAGGCTTTTCTTGGCAGTGTGAAATCATGACCTTCGGTACTGCAATTTTCCCTCCCCATCACAGCCTAGCCTTATCGATGTGCGGATTTGCCTACACATCAGCCTCACTGCTTGGACAGACATCCATCAGTCTGCGTCACTATCCTACTGCGTCACCCCATTGCTCATAACGGCTTACGGTGGTACAGGAATTTCAACCTGTTGTCCTTCGACTACGCCTTTCGGCCTCGCCTTAGGTCCCGACTTACCCTGAGCGGACGAACCTTCCTCAGGAACCCTTAGGCTTTCGGCGGACATGATTCTCACATGTCTTTTCGTTACTCATACCGGCATTCTCACTTGTATGCTGTCCAGCGCTCCTTACGGTACACCTTCAACCTACATACAACGCTCCCCTACCCCTGATACATACGTATCAAGCCATAGCTTCGGTGGTGTGTTTAGCCCCGTTACATTTTCGGCGCAGAGTCACTCGACCAGTGAGCTATTACGCACTCTTTAAATGATGGCTGCTTCTAAGCCAACATCCTGGTTGTCTTTGCAACTCCACATCCTTTCCCACTTAACACACACTTGGGGACCTTAGCTGATGGTCTGGGCTGTTTCCCTTTTGACAATGGATCTTAGCACTCACTGTCTGACTCCCGGTTATAAGTCTATGGCATTCGGAGTTTGACTGAGCTTGGTAACCCTTGGCGGGCCCCGCACCCAATCAGTGCTCTACCTCCACGACTCTTAACACCGAGGCTAGCCCTAAAGCTATTTCGGGGAGAACCAGCTATCTCCGAGTTCGATTGGAATTTCTCCGCTACCCCCACCTCATCCCCGCATTTTTCAACATGCGTGGGTTCGGGCCTCCAGTGCGTGTTACCGCACCTTCACCCTGGACAGGGGTAGATCACACGGTTTCGGGTCTACGTCCACGTACTAAGTCGCCCTATTCAGACTCGCTTTCGCTGCGGCTACGGCTCTTCACCTTAACCTTGCACGGGAACGTAACTCGCCGGTTCATTCTACAAAAGGCACGCCATCACCCATAGATCGGGCTCTGACTTCTTGTAAGCACACGGTTTCAGGTTCTATTTCACTCCCCTCCCGGGGTGCTTTTCACCTTTCCCTCACGGTACTGCTTCACTATCGGTCGCTAGGTAGTATTTAGCCTTACCAGATGGTCCTGGCGGATTCATACGGGATTTCACGTGCCCCGCACTACTCGGGATCCGTCTCGGAGAGAACAGACTTTCAATTACAGGGCTTTTACCTTCTATGGCGGGCCTTTCCAGACCTCTTCGTTTAATCGGTTCCTTTGTAACTCCATGTGAGACGTCCCACAACCCCAACCAGCAAGCTGATTGGTTTAGGCTATTCCGCTTTCGCTCGCCGCTACTGACGGAATCACTTTTGTTTTCTCTTCCTGAGGGTACTTAGATGTTTCAGTTCCCCTCGTCTGTCTCTTCACACCCTATGTATTCAGATGTGAGTGACTGGCTATTACACCAGCCGGGTTTCCCCATTCGGACATCCCCGGATCAAAGCTTGCTTACAGCTCCCCGAAGCATTTCGTTGTTCGCCACGTCCTTCGTCGACTCCTAGCGCCTAGGCATCCTCCGTGTGCTCTTAGTAGCTTAACCA
>NZ_MSZX01000007.1 GCF_002021565.1 Paenibacillus selenitireducens
STRCSSATNDATACTNTRYCHNAGCDTCCCAGTGTGGCCGTTCACCCTCTCAGGTCGGCTACGCATCGTCGCCTTGGTGAGCCGTTACCCCACCAACTAGCTAATGCGCCGCAGGCCCATCTGTAAGTAGCAGATTGCTCCGCTTTTCCCAATTCGATCATGCGATCAAATCGTGTATCCGGTCTTAGCTACCGTTTCCGGTAGTTATCCCAGTCTTACAGGCAGGTTGCCTACGTGTTACTCACCCGTCCGCCGCTAAGTTATCCCCGAAGGAATAACTCCGCTCGACTTGCATGTATTAGGCACGCCGCCAGCGTTCGTCCTGAGCCAGGATCAAACTCTCCATTAAAGTGTTTGACTTGCTCATTTTGAAACTGACAAGAACATAAATGTTCTTTATTTAAAAATTAACGCGATCCATTTGTTTAGTTTTCAAAGAACTTATCTATTCGATATTCGTTTGTGTTGCTCACGTTATGTCGAACAGGAATTTCATAATAACACATCTTTCGAGGCTCGTCAACATTATTTTTTATTTTCTTTCAAAATTCTGTTGTCCGAAGCGACAAGAAATAATATAACATAATTCGACAAGAAATTACAACCCCTAAATTAAAAAAAATTTAAAAGCACCAAAACCCACAGCATTATTCATGCATTAGGCTTTGATGCTTAACTATTCATAAGAAGGTATTTAGCAGTTCGCTGTGCTTTTCTTCTATATAAGAATCCTCTATATATGTTCTTCTATATATGTTCTCCTGCTTCTGCCAGCATATGCACGGCTAGAATAAACATCGCATGCGACCAGGTCAAAGGGACAACCCATGCCGTCTTACCGGTTTCCCGGTCCACTTGTTCCGGCAATAAGCCCGTCGCTGTCTGGTGATCGATTACCCAATGCAACAAAGCTTTAGCTTCATCTATTTGTCCATTCTGGATTCGATATTGTGCCAACCATAGTGTCGTCAGAATCCACGGGTTACCCCCAATGTAGTTGTCATCTTCGTATCGTTTAATTCCGCCCACCACTGGCGAAGTCAGTAATCGCTCAATCGTATCCGCAGTTTTTACGGCGTATTCATGCGATGCTGGGATTACCGCAAAGGGTACCGAGATTCCCAACAAGCTAACGTCGACAACCCGGTCCTGTTCCAGCATATAGACAGGATAGCCTTTCTCGCGGCTTGTCTTGGAAGTTGCATACCCTTGTTGTTGTGCTTCTATATAAGTAGACTCAGTAACTTCTAATTTTAAGCCCCGATAGAATACCTGGTTAGATTCGTTCCAACAACTGTGAAGAATAGCATCTGCTATTTGCTCAGAAGCGGATCGCCATATGCTCGCCAAATTCGGTCGATCTGATACATCCGCGAATGATGCTGCCGCATGTAAACCTGCATACACAGCAGCTGCCGTATAAGTATGCTGAGCTCCCCGTTCTTCCCATAAATCGCGACTTGCACGCGGTAAACCTGTTTCCTTATCCATCATCTGAACAAGATAGTTCGCACCCGCTTCGACAGCATTCCACACCTGATGAAGGAATTGGGATTGTTCTTCATTTTTTAGCACGAGGTAATGCTGATACATTCCCCACAGAATCGAAGCTCCCTCATCCAATTGAATTCCCCAAGATGGAGCCAGTGTACCATCATGATAATGCCGTTGCTGCCACGCTCCGTTCGCATCCTGCGCCGTTAACGTCCATTCATAGAAACGATCCGAAAGATTCGTTAATCCAGCACGATCAAGCGCCGTCGTAATGAAAGCTGCATCCCTTCCCCAACAATAAGCATATCCGCCGCAACGTGAAAAGTTCTCATCAAACTCAGGTGCAGCAATGATACTTCCCGTTTGTTCATCTGCCATAAGCTTCATCGTAAGCAAAGAGCGCTCATATAATTGAGCAATACGACTCTCTTTAATTGGAGAAGGATTCGCAGAATTCAAAAATCCATCCCAATATGCTGTTGTCTCATCCAACCATTCTTCAACAGTACGGCTCTTCGCCGTAGTCATTGCAGCTTGAGCATCTTCCAAGTTGTGTCCTGCCGTAATATATACAGGTAGGGATACCGTCGCACCCGGCTGAATATCTTCAAAGGCCCACTCCATCGCTCCATCCGGTGCCATTTGAATCCGACTGCCATCTAATGAACCACGGACAGCATTGTCCCATGCTTGCGCAGCCTGATATTTTGTGCACACGTTTGCACTTGAAGCCATAAAAAAATAACGATGGCGGAAATGAACCAGTGCATCGTGTTCCACATCAAACTCGGTTGTATGGTAATAAGGACTTTCCGTCACGGACATCGATGAATAATAGACAAATTGAAACGATACCGGTCGATCACTACGATTCATAAATTGATAGCGAAACGCTACAATATCTTCTCCAGGCACGGCGAACGAAGATGTCTCTACCTCTATGGGCAATTCATCTGATTTCGCACTGACGTGAAAAATATTCGTTCGCGGAAGATACGCCGCTTCATGCTGCCATCCTTCTTCTGTACTATCGAACCAGCTTGTTGTTGCCCCATTCATTCGAATTCCACTGCGAATGGTGTCTACATGCTGCGGAAAATCAACGTTCGGCCACCATAGGCGTACCAAACGTCCGGTTTGCGTCATTGAACCTAGAAATCGAGAATTTCCAATGACCGCATCCACGAGGTACGGCTTTTTCTCCATATCGATCGTCATTACACTCCACTCCGTTTCGCTTTATAATGCAGGGACGACTCCCGAATCATCAACCGATGCGGTACGATAGTTCTTGGTTGTGGCTGCGTCTCCCCCTGAATCCGTTTAATCAGCATTTGTGAAGCCATATAGCCCAACTGGTAGATTCCGATATCAATACTCGATAGCGGAGGAGTCGATAATTCCGTTAATGAGATATTGTTAAACCCTATGATACTTAAATCTTCCGGCACACTGTATCCCAATTCGGTTAAACCGCGCATTACGCCAAAAGATACGACATCATCAATAATCACTAACGCTGTGGGACGCTCCGGCAGACTCATAAAAAACGACATCGCTCGATAGCCGCTTTCTTGCAGAAACTCTCCTTCCACGATCCATTCCGATTTCATTTGCAATTGATGTTCCGCTAGTGCCTGTCTATATCCTTCCAATCGGTCTTGGGATACCGAAAGTGACGGCGGACCGCTAACAAATCCGATTCTTGTATGGCCTTGCGAAATTAGATGACTCGTCGCATCAAATGCTGCCTGAATATTGTCATTGTCTACGCACAGCACATTCGGATCTTCTTCGTATCGACCTATAAGAACGAACGGAAAGTCATGCTCTCTTAGAAATGTAATGATGGGATCATGTTTGCGTGATTGCAGTAGGATAATGCCATCCACCCTGCGCCCCAACACCAATCGCGTAATCGCTTCCATTTCATCACTGTCGTTAGCGCCCGCCGTCATCAGCACATCATATCCGTTGCGTGCAGCTTGCGTCGTGATCCCGCGAATATTCTCGGCAAAAAAATGATTCTGGAATAACTCTTCGGCAGGCCTTGGGAGAATCATTCCCAGCGTATAGGTTTTGTTCGAGACAAGGCTGCGCGCCATCATATTCGAATGATACCCCAGCTCATTCATTATGTTCTTTACTTTTATCGACGTCTCTTTGCTTATTCTGGGATGATTGGACAAAACACGGGATACCGTTGACGGCGATACGCCTGCCTTCTTGGCAACATCTTTGATAGTAACTGCCATAATACCCTCCACTGTGCAATCGTTTGAATCAATATATGCATAATGTTAGCGCAAATTATGGTGCATGTAAATGCGCAACCTGCAAATTTTTTCCTGTAAATAAATATTGTAAAAAATTAGATTTAATTAGATATTCCAAGATATTCAAAGTAAATTGGAGATAAAAGGCTATTTTCCCAATGAAAACGGGTTGTGCAAACGGTTTACCAACTGAAGGTCGTTGTGTATGATATGCGTATAAAAGCGTTTTCAAATTTCGTGCAACGAACTGAATCGCTGTTTTTTTTCATCTGTTGTACAAACGTTTGCACAATATGCTTTTCCCAGAAAAACGCTATGTATCATACCAATTGGAGGGGTACTTACCATGAAAAAAATGCTACTTCTTATTTTGACGCTCACGATGGTGCTCGCATTAGCCGCTTGTGGCGGAAAGTCCAGCGAGACATCAACGAGCACGAACCCAGAATCGAAGCCGACAGAAACAGCAACGCAAGGGGAAGGCGATGCTGCCGCACAAGACGAACTCACACCTGAACCAGGCGCCAAATTAGTCGTATGGAGCAGCGGAACGGAAAAAGTCCTTGTGGACGAAGCGATCAAAGCTTTTAAAGAAAAGTATGGCATCGATGTGGAGTTCCAAGAAGTTGGCCCGGATAAATCCATTGAGCGCATGACGACAGATGGTCCTGCAGGCGTAGGTGCTGACGTATTCTTGGCTGTCCATGACCGTATCGGCAGTGCCGTGCAAGCAGGTATTATCCTCCCGAACGATTTTCACGAAGAGGAAACCAAAGCTAATAACACCCCAAAGGCGATTGACGCGCTAACGATCGATGGTATCTTGTACGGATATCCGAACTCTGTAGAAACAACGGCTGTCTTCTACAATAAAGATCTTGTACCACAACCGCTTAAAACTTGGGATGAAGTCATCAACTTCGCCAAAACCTTTAACGACCCCGGCAAACAAAAGTATACGTACATGTGGGAAAACGGTAACGGTTATTGGAACTTCGGTTTCCTTGGCGGATATGGAGCTTATGTATTCGGTAAAGACGGCTCCGACCCAACAGATATCGGCTTAAATACAGATGGCGCTATTGAATCCATGAAGTTCTTCCAATCCTTGAAAAAAGATGTTCTCCCGCTTAAGACAGCAGACGTAACTTCCGATATCAAGAAAAGCTTATTCACTGAAGGTAAACTAGCTATGAACGTCAGCGGACCTTGGGACACAATTTCCTTGAAAGAAGCTGTGAAAAACCTTGGCGTGATGGAATACCCTACACTTCCTAACGGCAAACAAATGCAACCGTTCTCTGGCGTAAAAGCATTCTTAGTCAACGCAAACAGCAAGTATCCGAACGCCGCTAAGTTATTCGCACACTTGATTACGTCTGAAGAGTTCCAAATCAAAGATTTTGAGTTGCTTGGAAACCTACCATCCAACACGAAGGCAGCTGAAAATGAAAAAATCAAAAATGATCCGTTCGCATCTGTGTTCTTGAAACAATTTGGGAACTCCACGCCAATGCCTAAAATTCAAGAAATGAATGCATTCTGGGGCGTCCATGAAGCGACATTCACTTCGATTTGGAATGATGGCGTAGATCCAAAAGTAGCACTCGATGATATGGTCAAAAAGATGAAAGACAGCATTGCTTCCAGCAAATAAGACCGAAACACAGTAAATCAAAACAGCACGATGAACTTATATAACGCATTACCTCATATCGGTCTATCTATCACCCGCCGTTCCTCGGCGGGTGACATTGCTCATAGAAGGGATTGATCACATTGAATCGATATGCTAGAACAGCCGGTTGGTTGTCTGTGTTAAGTATGGGATTGGGACAACTGTACAATCGTCAATATATCAAAGGCGTGCTATTCCTTACTGCTCATATCACAGGCCTCACCTATATCCTTACGGTTCTAAGCAAGCATATTTACGGTTTTTTTACTTTGGGCGAACAAGGGCAACACCTGGTTAAGGTCGGCAAAATTTATAAGAACGTTCCCGGCGATCATTCCATCTTCATGATGATTTACGGTTTATTATCGATGATGGTCGTACTTCTCTATCTTTTCTTATACGTCATGAATATTCGGGACGCTATTGCTAACGGACGTCTTCGCGATCAGGGCATTCCCGTGAAAAACTTTGCTGCTTCCATCTCCCAAGGCATGAGCAAAAACTTCCCTTGGGTGCTTCTCGGTATTCCTATTCTCGGCGTTCTTTTTTTCACGATCATGCCGATTTTGTTCATGATATTTATGGCCTTTACGAACTACTCCGCACCTGAGCATATCCCGCCTAAGAACTTAGTCGACTGGATCGGCTTAAAGACATTTACGGATTTATTTACACTTAACGTCTGGAGCAACACCTTCTTCGGCGTTCTAACCTGGACCATTATCTGGGCCATTCTCGCAACAATTACGTGTTATTTTGGCGGAATCTTGGTTGCTCTGCTCATTAACCAAAAAGGCATTAAATTTAAAGGGCTTTGGAGAACCCTCTTCATCATCCCTTATGCCATTCCTCAATTCGTCTCACTCTTAGTCATGCGTAACATGTTGAATGATAAGTTTGGCCCGGTTAACCAATATTTCCGATTCTTTGGTCTCGAAGGGCTTCCATGGTTGAGTGACCCATTCTGGGCCAAAGTATCTGTCGTTGTCGTCAATATGTGGATCGGTATTCCGGTCTCTATGGTGCTTGTCATGGGGATTCTAACCGCGATTCCGAAGGATCTCTATGAAGCAGCAGATGTCGATGGCGCGACGCCTTGGGTTAAATTCCGCCATATCACCATGCCATTCGTGCTCTTCTCGACCGCACCGATTCTGATTACGCAATTTGCGGGGAACATCAATAACTTTAACGTGATCTTCCTTTTAACCAAAGGCGGTCCTTCATCCATCGACTATAACATGGCAGGGAAAACAGACTTGCTCGTGACATGGTTATACAAACTGACGCTTGAAAACAACAAGTATAACATCGCGTCCGCCGTGGGTATTCTTATCTTCTTGATCATCGCCTCGGTATCCATCTTTAGTTACACAAGGTCAAGATCTTACCGTGAGGAGGACATGATCCAATGAAAACGAAAAATTCATTACGCTTATTCTTCAGCTATGCCTTGTTAGTTTTAATGGGAATCGCATGCATCTACCCTGCATTATGGACGATCATGTCTTCTTTTAAAGTGGGAGATTCCTTGTTCAGTGATACATTCGTACCGAAGCAATTTACAATCAAACATTATTCGGATCTATTCCATCCTGAAAATATCGCGGGGAAGCAAGTTCCCTATGTCAGATGGTATTGGAATACGTTGAAAATCGCGACAATGAGTATGGTTCTGGGAACAATGATTCAATTGTTAACGGCCTACGCCGTATCCCGCTTCCGCTTCAGAGGACGTAAATCCCTCTTATCGACAGTACTGGTTCTCGGGATGTTCCCAGGCTTCATGAGCATGATCGCGATCTATGTATTTCTAGTGCAATTGAATCTATTGGATACGCCTTGGGCACTCATTATCGTCTATTCCGCAGGTGCCGCACTTGGACTCTTCGTAGCCAAAGGATTCTTCGATACCATTCCGAAAAGCTTGGAAGAAGCCGCACGGATCGACGGTGCGAACCATTGGGATGTCTTCTATAAAATCATTCTGCCATTATCTAGACCGATCATTACTTATATTTCGTTAACCACCTTTACAGGGGCATGGATGGACTTTATCTTTGCTCGATTAATCCTTCGTTCACGGGATCAATGGACCCTAGCCGTTGGACTGTTCGATCTGGTCGATTCTTACTCTAGTACAGCCTTCACGCTCTTCGCGGCCGGTGCGGTTCTCGTTGCCATCCCGATCACGATCTTGTTCGCCTTTACCCAACGTTTCTTGGTTGAAGGGTTAACGTCAGGCGCAAATAAGGGATAAACCCGTGATGGAGTTGAAGATCATGATGAGGAGAAGACGTTCATTTCGTTCGGGAATCTTGTGTTTTATACTAGCACTAACCTTGTTGTCCGGTTGTTCTCCACAGGATGCCGAATCCAGTTCGCCTTCAGAATCCGCGAAACCGGCTCCACCCGCTGCTACGATGCCAGTGAAGACCGTCGCTGCTGAAATACATGAACAGCCTTCAACGGTGTATTATGAAATTTTTGTGCGCAGCTTCTACGACTCGAACGGAGACGGGATTGGCGATTTGAACGGTGTAACTGCCAAGCTAGATTATCTGAAGGACCTCGGCATAGGCGGGATATGGTTGATGCCGATCAATCCCTCTCCTAGCTATCACGGTTATGATGTAACCGACTACTATGGCATTAACCCGCAGTATGGAACGATGCAGGATTACACGAACTTGCTTCAAGAGGCACACAAGCGAGGCATTAAAGTCATCATGGATCTCGTGATCAATCACTCTAGCAATCAGCATCCATGGTTCAAAGATGCGGCAGCAGATAAGAATAGTCCCTATCGCGACTGGTATACTTGGTCCAAACCCGGTGAAACTCTTGCGTCTGACGGGGCTACGGGTTCAAATCCATGGCACCCTTCCGGCAGCGACAACTATCTCGGGATATTCTGGGAAGGGATGCCTGATCTAAATATGGATAACCCTGAGGTTCGCCAAGAGATGATCAAGATTGGACAGTTCTGGTTGAAGCAAGGGGTAGACGGCTTCCGTCTGGATGCTGCCAAACATATCTATGAAGACTTCAAATCGGATGCATCAAACAAAGAAACGATGAAGAAAAATCAAGCGTGGTGGCAAGCGTTCCGTCAAGGAATCAACGAAGTGAATCCGAACGCTTATCTCGTAGGCGAGGTGTGGGATTCAACCGCCAAAATCGGGCCGTTCCTAGATCAAGCCTTAGATTCTTGCTTCAACTTCGATCTATCCAAGACGATCCTGTCCACGGTACGATCAGAGCAGGCAACGGACATCGCTTTTAATCTCGAACGGATTTATGGATTCTACAATACTTCTTCAAAAGGAAAGTTTATCGATGCATCGTTCTTGACGAACCATGACCAGAATCGGGTGATGTCTGATCTGGCCGATAACATGTATCATGCGAAAATGGCTGCTGCCATCCTTCTAACTTTACCGGGTAATCCCTTTATCTACTATGGGGAAGAGATCGGCATGACGGGAATGAAGCCTGATGAGCGAATTCGCGAGCCTATGCTGTGGTCCGATGAAAAAGATGCGGGTCAGACCACCTGGGAGCCATTTTTCTATAACAAAGACACGAATATTGCGGTATCTAAGCAACTGCAAGATCCGAATTCTCTACTTCAGCATTACAAACAACTGATTACGTGGAGAAATGACCTGCCTGCGCTGCATAACGGTGATATCGCCTCTTATAAACTAGACAATTCGAGTCTCTTGGCCTATCAGCGTGTCACATCGCAAGAGAAAGTACTTGTCGTGCATAATCTGTCCAAGGACGTACAGACCGTTACGTTACCCGATGCAACTTTCACGAAGCTAGCCTTAACAAACAAATACGAAGCCTCCTTGCGAGGCACAACGTTGGAGCTGCCGCCGTATAGCAGCGTTATACTGAAGTAAGGAGACCGATACCATGTTACTAGAAGCAATCTACCACCGCCCGAAGCAGAACTGGGCCTATGCCTATGACAATCAAACCATTCATTTAAGAATTCGCACAAAACGTCGGGACGTTGAACGTGCAGAAGTCGTATACGGAGATAAATATTTGCCTTGGGACCAGATGTGTACGAAGGAAATGAGCGTTGTCGGACATGATGAACTATTCGATTACTGGCATGTCGAAGTAGAGCCTCCCTATCGTCGACTTAGTTATGGATTTAAGCTGCATGCCGGCGAAGAGACGATATGGCTTACCGAGCGTACACTTGGCAAGGAAGCACCGAACCAGCATCTTGGCAATTTTGAATTTCCGTTCTTAAATCCTGCGGATGTCTTTACACCGCCTGCCTGGGTCAAGGATGCAGTATTCTATCAGATCTTTCCCGAACGGTTCGCGAATGGCGATCCAGCGAATGATCCTGAAGGGGTTGAGCCTTGGGGCGGGAAACCTACCCCTTCCAACTTTTTCGGCGGCGATTTGCAAGGTGTGATCAACCATTTGGATTATATCGAAAAATTAGGTGTGAATGCGATTTACTTCACCCCTGTGTTCGAGGCGACGACTAATCACAAATACGATACCCAAGACTACATGAAAGTAGATCCGCATTTTGGAACGAATGACACGCTGAAAGAGCTTGTGAAGGCCTGCCATGCGCGAGGTATTCGCGTGCTGCTCGATGCGGTATTTAATCATAGCGGGCGTACCTTCGCTCCCTTCGTCGATGTGATGGAAAAAGGAGCCGACTCCCCTTATGCCGACTGGTTCTATGTCCGGGAATATCCGCTGCGTGTTGTGGACGGAGTACCTACGTATGAGACGTTCGCTTTTGAACCGAAAATGCCGAAATTGAATACGGAAAATCCAGCGGTGAAGGCTTACCTACTGGATGTCGCAAGGTATTGGATCGAAGAAGTCGGCATTGACGGCTGGCGGCTAGACGTGGCGAATGAGGTAGACCATCAATTCTGGCGGGAGTTCCGTAAGGTCGTAAAATCGGTTAATCCGGAAGCTTATATTCTAGGGGAGTTATTCCACGAAGGCATGATGTGGTTGCAAGGCGACCAATTCGATGCGCTTATGAACTACCCTTTCACGGGAGCGGTACTGGATTTCTTCGTGAACGGCAAAAACGACGGCGCTCAGTTTGCCGGGAAGATGTACGGTCAGTTATTCCGTTATCCGCACCAGGCTAATGAAGTTACGTTCAATTTGCTCGATAGCCATGATACCGAACGATTGTTGACCTTATGTAAAGGCGATGTTCAGAAAATGAAGCTGGCCGCGCTCTTCCAGCTCACTTTCTTAGGCGCACCTTGTATCTATTACGGGGACGAGATCGGACTGTCAGGCTCTCATGATCCCGATTGCCGAAAATGTATGCCGTGGGATGACTCGGAATATGATCTGGATTTACTAGGGTTCTATCAGCGTACCATTGCACTGCGGCATCGTTACTCCGCCCTTCGCACGGGAAGCTTCAAGTTCCTGTATGCGAAGGAAGACGATACGCGGATCGCGTATGAACGCCAAGACGACGAATCACACTTTATGATCATGATGAATGTGAAGAAGAAAGAGCGCGTCATTCAGCTTGCCCTCCCTGCGGGCGAATGGGTCGATGAAATCGGCGACGCTCGGATCCTCTCAACCGGCAAAAAGATGAAATTTTCGCTGCCTGCCTTTGGTGCCTTGGTATTGCGAAAGCTGGAATCGTAATATTATCTATAAAAACTTGAATGCAAAAGAGCTATCCCTCTTGTAGATCTCTCTACGACGGGTAATAGCTCTTTTTGTTATATATCGCATCTACCCTTTGTAGATTTCTCTATTACGGTAGCAGCTCTGTTTGCCTTGTGCTGCATCTACCCTTTGATACTGCCTGCCGCAACACCCTCAATGATCTTTTTCTGCAAAATCGCATAAATGATGATCACCGGTACGATGCTGATCGTAATGGAGGCCGTAAGCGCCCCGTAGTTCATATTGAATTGATCTGCAAAAGCGACAATCGCAACGGGAAGCGTTCGTAACTGTTGGGTAGAGAGAAATAGGTTCGCCAGGATGAACTCGTTCCAATGATTAATGAAGTTTAATATAAACACCGTTACAAGCGTCGGCATCGTCAGCGGAATGACGATTTTGCCGAGAATGCCATAAATCGATAGACCATCAACAACGCCCGCTTCTTCCAGCTCCCTTGGAATGGATTTCAGAAAGGCAGCAATGACAAATACGGTTAGCGGAATACCAAAGGCAGTATAGGGAATGATGAGTGCCAGCGGTGTATTGTAGAGACCTATATCCTTAACCATAATATACAAAGGGATCAACAAAGATGCTGGCGGAATCAACAACGAGATGAGTAAGAATCCATAGACCCATTTCCCATAAGTCGGAAATTTCATGCGCGTAATTGCAAATGCGATGGCCGTGGACAATAGTAGGGTCGCTACCGTCGCCGTGATACTAATATATAAGCTGTTAAAAAAATATCTACCAAACAACGAGTTGGATAGCGCATTCGTATAATTTTCAAAATAAAATTCGTGTGGGAAGCCCCATGGGTTAGTAGTAATCTCGGAGTTGTTCTTTAAGGAGGCATTCACGACAAAAAACAACGGGTACAATACGACAATCACATAAATAATTAAAACGACATGGGGGACGATGCCTCTCGCACGATAACTCATACCTCATCCGCTCCCTTCCTTCTTCTGGTGAGCAAGTGGAAAATAAGCGAGATGATCGCCGTAAAGACGCAGATGATGATCGAGATTGCATTGGCATACCCAAAGTCGCTATAGGAGTAGGCTTGTTTGTACATGTATGTCGCCATAACCTCGGAGCTTCCAAATGGACCCCCGTTCGTCATAATGAGGACAATATCCAATGCCTTCATCGCTCCTGTAATGGAGAGCAGCATGACCACAATAATTACCGGCCGAATAAGCGGAATGGTCAAAAGCCATGCTTTGCGCCATCCCACCGCTCCATCCATCGTTCCCGCCTCCAAAATCTCTCTTGGGACCGCGAAGATCGCTGCGAGCACCAATACGATATAGAACCCTGTCCACTGCCATGCATTGGTCACCAGTATCGCAAGCATTGAGGTATCAGGGTCTCCCAGCCATAACCTCGTGAGCGATTCCAATCCCAACACCTTCAAAATTTGATTCATCAAACCGGCATCCGGCTGATAGACAAATTGCCATATGACGGCGACCGCCGCTGTCGATAGAATGCTCGGCAAATACACGGTCACCTTATAGAACTCCAGCAACCGACGTACACCGCTCACAAGAATCGAAATAATCACGATAACCGGCACTTGAATGAATACGGAAAACAAGACAAAATAAATATTATTTTTGAGGGCAATCCAAAACTGCTCGTCGCTAAGCGCTTTAGCAAAATTATCAAAGCCGTTATAGACCGGCTCATTGATTCCATTCCAGCTTGTAACGGAATACTGTAAGGAATTCAACAACGGAAGAATATAAAATGTCGCGTACATCACTAAGGCGGGAACGACGAAGAGGAAAAACGCGAAATGATTACGGAATATTTTGTTCATATCAAATCACCTGTCTCATAAGGCTGAATCGGGAGGGTTCTTTAGGAAACGCTCTCCCGATTCGCTTACTTCATCCTTATTTCGCTGCAGCGTTATCTGCGTCTTGTGCTTTTTGCACCTTCTCAGCTGCTTTCTCCGGTGTAACTTTGCCGCCTAACAATTCTTGAACCGTCGTCTCGAGCGTCACTTTCACTTTTGTCGATACGAGTGAATCGAATGCAGGGAATGCGCTCTTCGCCGTTCCTTGGGCTTCGCCCACCGATTTAACAATCTCGCTCGCTCCTTGCACATCGCTGACACCTTTCATCGCAGGGATGCGGCTTGTTTCGACCAAAGCAAGCTTCTGCTGCTCCACATTGAAGTAGTTCTTAATAAAAGCTTTGATGGCTTTCATTTCATTCTCGTTCGCCGTGGCCGAGAAGCCATACCCTGAAGACCAACCGCCGTTAATGTATCCGTCGCCAGGACCACCGACATCCGGGAAGCGGAAGTAACCTGCTGCGTCTTTGATTGTTGAGGTATCGCCGATGATTGCGTTAATCGCCCAACTGCCATCGAAAAGCATTGCTGCTTTACCTGTATAGAAATTCGCTTGGCCTTGCGCATATTTCAAGCCCAATACGTTCTTGTCAATGTAGCCCTTATCCTTCAACTCTTTGAGGCGCTTCATGGCATCGACGACCGGTGCATCCGTCCATTTCGTCTTTCCTGTGGCAAAGCCCTCTTGGATCTCAGGTCCACCCAGACCAACGAACAACGAGTTCAGCAGCATGTTCGCAGCCCAACCGTCTCCCGCGCCTGCACCCAGTGCAATCGGCGTGATCCCTTTCGCCTTCAACGCTTCACATACAGCAAGGAACTCATCCCATGTCTTAGGCACCTGCACTCCTGCATCCTCGAATAATTTCTTATTGTAGAAGAAGCCCTCGATGAATCCGGATTCAGGAAGACCGTAAACTTTCCCATCAATCGTAAATTCCCGAAGACTGAAGAAGGAATCGGCAATGCCCAGCTCGCTCAATATATCATTCAGTGCCAAAAGGCGCCCTGCCTTCGAATAGTTCTTCGTATCGTCTCCCCCGAAGAGGCTAAAAACAGGTGGCTGCGTGCCTGCTTGCATCTCGGCTTTGAGTTTTACGTTCCGGTTAACCGTATCCTCGACGCCATCAAGTTCAAATTTCAACCCAGGTACTTCCGCTTCCGTCTTCTTCGCAACATTTTGCAGCTGTTCTAATGTTTTCTTCGCTGTATCGCGCACATTAATATGCCGGAGAATAACTTTGAAGTCTTCAACCTTAGGCGGTTCTGGAGCTGGAGTTGGGGCTGGGTCCTTCTTCTCTTCAGTCGTTGGCGTCTTCGTCTCTACATTGGTCTTCGTCTCTGGCTTCTTCTCCTCTGTTGCTGTCTTGCTGCCTCCGCATGCGGACAATGCTAAGGCGAGCACAAGCACGGACGCAAGCATCAGGGAAAGGCTTCTTCTTTTTTTCATCTGTACAACCTCCCAATTAATAATAGTCATGCTAAAAACTTTCTTTAAGGCTGACTAACTTTTTTTCTATACATAGATATTACAGTTCGGCCCAAAATAGCATGGATATTTTTCAATTGTGAGGGCGAAATTTCTACTATTTCGCAAAAAAGCTGATAGACCATGGGTCTACCAGCTTGTTCTTCATTTCTATAAAAAGAAGCCTGAGAGAGAACTCTATCCCTCAAAGGCTTCTGTTGTGTATGTTCTACGCTTCCCCAAGCATTTGGAGAAGTTCTTCTTCACTGTCAATAATTCGAATGCCGAGCTGCTGCGCTTTGGTTAACTTACTGCCGGCACTTTCACCCGCGATGACAAAGTCCGTCTTCTTCGACACGCTCCCTGTCACCTTAGCGCCAACAGCTTCCAACTTCTTCGCTGCTTCGTCACGGCTTAACGTCGGCAAAGTTCCTGTTAGAACAACCGTTTTCCCAGTGAAAATCGTCTCTTGCTTCGGTTCATTGGTGACCGCAGCCGCCGTAGGGGACACTCCCAACTCGATCATCGTACGTATACTCGTTTGCATACGTGGGTCCGCAAAAAAGGTTAGAATGCTGTCGGCCACAATCGCCCCTACATCCTGCAGGGTAATTAACTCGTCCGCCGTAGCTGCCATCAGCTTATCCAAGCTACCGAAATGATCCGCCAAGGCTTTGGTCGTCGTCTTCCCCGTATTTGGAATTCCTAGCGCGAATAAGAAGGATGATAGATCGCAAGCTTTGCTTTTCTCTAAGGCTTCCAGCAACTTGTTCGCTTTCTTCTCGCCGAAGCGATCCAAACCGATCAATTGATCGAACGTGAGACTGTACAAATCTGCCGGGTCCCGAACACCAACTTCATCGTATAATTGCTCTGCCGTCATGACGCTAAAGGACTCAATATCCATTGCATCTCGGGAAGCGAAATGCGTAATGCGTCCGATGAGCTGAGGTTTGCAGCCGAGTCGGTTATTACAGAACAGATGGGCGCCGCGCTGCTCTAAGCTAGATCCGCAAGCAGGGCACGCGGTTGGGAAGACGATTTCTTCCCCATCGTTGTCTTCCGTGGCTTTACCCAAGATTTCTGGGATGACATCATTCGAACGGCGAATGAACACGCGCGAGCCTAGCGCATATTTAAGATTCTTGCGTTCAATATCTCCGATATTATTCAACGTACAGTTCTGTACCGTCACACCTGCCAATTCAACCGCTTCAACACGGGCAACCGGCGTAATTTTCCCTGTACGTCCCACTTCCCAAGATACGGATTCCAGCACGGTTGTTGTCTCTTCCGCTTCGAATTTAAAAGCAACGGCCCACCTCGGGAATTTGTCCGTGTAGCCAAGCGCTTCACGGGTACGCATATCCGTAATTTTGATGACCGCTCCATCAATGAGGTAGTCGAGTTGATCACGCTGCGCCACGATATTACTCAATTCAGCAATCGTATCTTCGATGAAGTCGAAGAAGGTGATATACGGATTAACTTTGAAGTGGTTCGCTCGTAAGAAATCAACCATCTCCTGATGATTTTGGAATCCGATGGTATCGGAATATCCAACGTTATAGAAGAAGGCATTCAGCTTACGTTCCGCTGTAACCTTCGGATTCAAGTTCCGCAGTGCGCCAGCTGCCGCATTTCGCGCATTCTTAAGCGGATCTACAGCCGTCTCATTGTACTTCGCCAATACGGAGAGGTTCATAATCCCTTCGCCCTGTACTTCAATCGTTCCTTCTTGATAAGGAATGGTGAGCGGTACGGAACGAATGGTCTTCACCTGAGCCAGAATTCCCTCGCCGACTTCCCCGCTTCCGCGCGTAGATGCTTGCACCAGCTTGCCGTCGGTATAGGTCAGATTCAAAGTCAGACCGTCATATTTCAACTCTAGAACATAGGAAGGCTGCGGTAAAGGTGTGTTCGGATTTTTGGTATTGTAGTCATTCACGAGCTTGAGAACACGCTGATTCCAGGTACGGACATCGTCAACGCTCTGCGCTTTATCCAAGCTCCATAGACGTGCAAGATGGCGGTGTTCGGAGAAACCCTTTAATAGCTCGCCTCCTACACGCTGCGTTGGAGATCCTGGCAGAATCGCGCCCGACTCCCGCTCCAATTGGACAAGCTCATCGTAGAGCACGTCGTATTCTTTGTCACTCACAGTTGGAGTGTCTAGCGTGTAGTACTCATAGTTATACCGATTTAATTGCGCAATTAATTCCTCCATACGCGTCACGTTCACATCTTCCACCTTTCTACATCGTTCCTACATTTATACTTTCGTAATTGGAGCAAAGCCAGCGAGTAGACGTTTGACGCCAACTGGTGCCGGAAAAGCGATTTGCAGCTCCATATCATTGCCTGTTCCTTTGACGGCCACAATAACACCTGTGCCCCATTTGCCGTGTGCGACCTTATCCCCTGTCTGGAAGGATTGTGCGCCGCCCGCACTGCCTGCTGCCGAAGCAGCCGGCTTCGCCGCATCCATCGAAGAGGTCACCGTGACACGTCCAGAGGAAGAGGTCACGCCACCTCGGTTACCAAACCCACCTGCACTGGATGATCCGCCGCCAAAGCCTGTATTGGCACCGCCTCGATTTCCAAAACCGTTGCCTCCACGACTTCCTAGTCCAGAACCAAAGGTCGATACATCCCGTCCGAATCGGTCGCGCGACATGGAAGAACCATTGGAATCCAGAAGATCTTCCGGGATTTCCCGCAAGAACCGCGAAGGCGCATTGCTTGTGGTCCGACCGAATAGTGTACGCATCCGTGCGCTCGTTAAGAACAATTGCTTCTCGGCACGTGTAATTCCAACATAGGCCAGACGGCGTTCTTCTTCTAATTCTTCATCATCGTTAAAAGCTCGGCTGTGAGGGAATACCCCTTCTTCCAGTCCAATAATGAAAACCGTCGGGAACTCCAGACCCTTCGCACTATGCATTGTCATTAGTACAACCGCATCCTTCACTTCCTCTTCCTCATCATCACCTAAGGAGTCGATATCGGCAATCAGAGCGAGGTCTGTTAAGAAGGCTACGAGTGATTTATCTTCATTATTCTTCTCGAACTCTTGCGTTACCGACAAGAACTCATCAATATTCTCCATACGCGCTCGGGATTCCAACGTGTTTTCACGCTGCAATTCCAGCTTGTATTCCGTCATTTCAAGCACTTTCTCCGTTAATTCGGTGACAGATAGGAAATCTTGCATCCGATTTAGTTGCTCGATCATATCCCGGAAGTCGCGCAGCGTCCCTTTGGTACGAACAGCGATATCGATATCATCCATATTCTCAATGGCTTGATACATCGATTGATCGCGTCTGATCGCAGCCGTATCGAGCTTGGCAAGCGTCGTATCGCCGATTCCGCGCTTCGGCACGTTAATAACGCGGTTAAGACTAATATCGTCGCTAGGATTCGAGATTAGACGTAGGTAGGCCAAAATATCTTTGATCTCTTTACGGTCATAGAACTTCGTACCGCCCACGATTTGATAAGGAATTTCCGATTTGATGAGAATTTCCTCGATGACCCGGGATTGCGCATTCGTACGGTATAGAATCGCATGATTCTGATACTGCTTGCCCTGATCATAATTCTTTCGAATCTCACGTGTAATGAAATAACCTTCATCATGCTCTGAATCGGCTTGGTAATGCGTAATCTTGGAGCCTTCCCCTTGATCCGTCCACAGCTTCTTCGGTTTACGTCCTGTATTGTTCTTGATGACCTCATTCGCTGCATTCAGAATGTTCGCTGTGGAACGATAGTTCTGCTCCAACAGAATAGTCGTTGCATTCGGATAATCCTCTTCGAAATTCAGAATGTTCGTAATGTCGGCCCCGCGCCAGCGATAGATCGACTGATCGCTATCCCCTACAACGCACACATTATGATGCGCGTCTGCCAACATACGAACGAGCATGTATTGCGCACGGTTCGTATCTTGATACTCATCGACATGGATGTATTTGAATTTTTTCTGATAAAAATCAAGAACTTCAGGCACTTCCTTGAACAGTTGAATGGTGGTCATGATGAGATCATCGAAGTCGAGCGCGTTATTGCTACGGAGTCTTTTTTGATACATGGTGTATACTTTCGCCACGATACCTTCGAAATAATCTCCGATCTTCTGCTCATATTGCTGAGGCGTAATGAGTTCATTCTTCGCTGTGCTCATCACAGCTTGAACCGCCTTCGGTTCATGTTTCTTCGTATCGATATTCATTTCCTTCATACAGTTACGAATGACAGATAATTGGTCTGTCGAATCCAAAATGGAAAAATTCGAAGTGAAACCGATTCGTTCGATATCTTTGCGCAAAATCCGTACGCACATCGAGTGAAACGTCGATACCCAAATATCGCGTCCGTCCGGACCGACTAATTTCGATACCCGTTCTTGCATTTCGCGCGCTGCTTTATTCGTAAATGTGATCGCGAGAATGCTCCATGGCGGCGCTTTGCGCGTTGCAATGAGATAGGCAATCCGGTGCGTAAGCACACGTGTCTTCCCACTCCCCGCGCCAGCCATAATTAACAGTGGACCTTCGGTTGCTTCCACCGCTTTACGCTGCTCTGGATTTAATCGCGCTACCGCTTCATGTATATTAATGGATTCATGCATAAGATCATGCTCCTCCCCAATCTATCGTTCATTATTCACCCGGACCGCTTCCACGGTCTGAAGGGCTTGCTCCAAGTTATCATATAAAATGTTACCTACAATAATAGTGTCTGCAGATGCTGCGGCTTGACGCGCTTGTTCTAGGTTCGTGATTCCCCCGCCATAGAACAACTGAGCTTGATGCAGCTTATTGCGAACTTGACGCACTAAGTCCATATCCCCAAACGTCCCGCTGTATTCCACGTACACAATCGGCAATCGCATCAGTCGATCCGCCACTTGGGCATAGGCAATGACATCCGAAGCTTCAAGCTCGGTCAGCGCCTCCGTTAGTTTAGCAACGGTAGCATCCGCATTTAATACGATATATCCTTCCGAGGAGACCATCTCCCAAGGGAGCATGCTCCCGAACTCGCGAACCGCGCGTTGCTGATGGCCAATAAGCCAATCTGAATTTTTCGTATTCAACACCATCGGAATCAGATAATGATCAAAACCCGGCACAGCCGCCTCTTCATCGGATACTTCCAATACGCAAGGAACTTCATATTGCCGAATTCGCGACAATAAATCAACAGTATTATCGAACGTGACGCCAGTCGAACCTCCGACAAGGATTGCGTCTGTTCCGGACATGCAGATCTTGTCCAGCGCTTCATCGCTGATAGTTCGTTCTGGATCTAGCTTAAACATGTGCCTCCACGGCATGAATTGTTGTCCCACGGGTGTTCCTCCATCCGTTATAGAAACCTAACCTCTAACAGAATAAGTCTAAGGTACTGAAAGGGTTGTGTCAATTTAATAGGCACTATTAAATGATACCAAAGCGAATGTATGTTCTCAACCAATTATTCAAAAAAATTAAGAATTTTACGCCGTACCTGTGATCCTGACGAGATTCTTTTCAAAACATACAAAAAGACCGCTTTACCCTTCTAAGGCAGCGGTCTATTTCTTCGTTCTATTTCATTGTAGTTCTTCTATAACGGATACCAAAATCCCTTCAGCACGCTTACTTTCATCCAAATGGAACCTGCGATCAACAAAATACTAAGTGTGCCAACCAAATAATCGATCCCTTGATATTTCTCCATATGGTACCATGTCCGGCGACGATGCTTGCCAAAGCCGCGCAGCTCCATCGCATTCGATACAACCTCAATCCGTTGAAGGGAGGAGTACAACATCGGGAAGGCGATGGACGTCACATTTTTGACACGTTGGATGAAGGGGGCATCCCCTTTGCGAAACCCAATGCCGCGCATTTGCATCGAATTCGTAATACTGCGGAACTCCGACTGAATGTCCGGAATATAGCGAAACGCGATGTTCACCGCATAGGCGATTTTATAAGGAATCCCAATGCGATTTAAGCTGCTCGCGAACTGGCTGGGATGCGTGGTAAAAATAAAGAGTAAACTGATCGGCAGCAACGTAATGTATTTGGTTGTCAGTGTCAGTACATAGAACAACGTCTCCAAATTGATCGTGTTATAACCGATATTCAGTACCGGTGTACTTGTTCCTGTTAGCTCTGATCCGTAGGTCGGTGTAATAAGAAGAATAAAAGCTGTATTAAATACGTTAAAGACGATCATCACCCAAAAAATAACACGGATCCTGCGAAATGGTATTTTGGCGGATAACAGGAGTCCTAAACCGACCAAGAGCATCACAACAAATACGCGCAAGTCTAGAAATAGGAATGTCGCAATCGTCCATGCCGCGAACAGAAGCATCTTCACACTGCCGTCCATACGATGAAAAATGGAATTGCCGGGTGCATATAATGTCCCCATCTTACTCATGATGCTTCACCTGTTTTTCATAATTAATAAAATGCTGCACAAACCCTTCGGCAGAAGGAAGTCCGATCACTCGTGCTAACACCGATAATGAAGTCTCTTTTAAATTCGCCCGTTCAATGACTTCTGCATTCGTAAGTACGCTAGCCACCTTGTCATTCGCGATCACTTCCCCGCCGGAAATGACAACTGCGGAATCCGTGTATTCGAGCGCCAAATGCATATCATGTGTGATAAAAATAAACGATAACCCCGTGCGCGCCAGCTCTGCGATAAACTCCATAAACTCCGTATAATGCTTGTAATCTTGTCCTGCCGTGGGTTCGTCCAAAATAATCAGCTTCGGCTCCATCGCAAGCACCGCGGCAATGGTTACCCGCTTCTTCTGCCCGTAGCTAAGCGCTGAAATCGGCCAATTACGGTAAGGATATAATCCGCAGATCCGAAGAATGTGCTCGACCTTCGCATCGATGGTTTCTTTTGAGACCCCACGTATCGTTAAGCCCAGTGCGACTTCGTCCCATATCATGTGCTGCGTAATCATCTGGTTCGGGTTCTGCATCACATAACCGATTTGCTCCCCGCGCTTACGAATGCTCCAATTGCGAATTTCCTCACCCTGTAAGCGAATCTCGCCAGAGGATTGACGCACGATGCCCATAATCAAATGACTTAACGTCGATTTGCCCGCACCGTTGTTCCCAAGCAATGCCACAATTTCTCCAGTTTGCACTTGAAAAGATACACCCCGAATGACTTCATGCTCCCCATCATAGGAAAAACGAACATTTTGTACATCTAATAATGGCTGTTTGCTTGGTGACGATGTGGATGCGGTTCCTGCGTTATACCAGGAAGTTAGAGCATTTTCGAACTTAGGAACGTTGATATGATGTAACTGTGTGAGCTCATCAGCAGCGGAAAGCTCGCAGCCTGCATATTTTAACGCTTCAATATAGAGTGGTTCGCGCAATCCGTGCTTCCGAAGGATGTCTGAAGATAGAATCTCATCCGGTGTTCCGATCGCTTGAATCTCACCCTCGCTCATGACAACAATCCGATCTATCAGCTGCTCCAACACGTCCTCAATCCGATGTTCGATAATAATAATCGTCTTATTCGTCTGCTGATGAATGTCGTCGATCATTTTCATCGCTTGCTTGCCGCTCGCAGGATCGAGATTCGCTAACGGTTCATCGAAGAGCAAGATGTCGGCCTGCGTAGATAAAATGCCTGCGAGAGATACACGCTGCTTTTGACCGCCGGATAAATCATGTGGACTCTGATCGATATAATCCAACATGTTGACCGTCGTTAGCGCACGCTCAACCTCTTGCTTCATCTGTGCACGCGGTACCCCGTCATTTTCGAACGAGAACGCAACATCCTCACCGACCGACAAGCCGATGAACTGACCGTCTAAATCCTGTAGAATCGTGCCTACGGATTGACTGATCTCGAATATGCTCTTCCCGGTGGTGCTCTCCCCATGAAGCGTCATCGTACCTTCGAGCTTACCTTCATACGTAAATGGAATCAGCCCATTGATACAATGGGCTAATGTCGATTTGCCTGAGCCGCTGGGGCCGGCAATTAATATTTTCTCGCCGGGTCGGATATCTAAGTTGATATTCCGCAACGTCGGCTCGGTTAATTTCTGATATTGAAAGCTAAAGTTATGAAAAGATATCATGCTGTACTCCTATTTCTCGATCGTAAGGTTCGAGCTTTTCTTATTCACACGTAAGATCGCAAGGACGATAGGCAATCCCAGAACAGTCACAGTCGCGATATTCGCAAGTACTGCCCCCCAGAATTGAACGGCCATTTTATCTACCGGCTCGCCCATTATGAAGATATCGAAGAGTGTCGCTTCTCCAATTCCCACGATACAACCTATGAGTCCGTAAATTAATATTTGATAAATGTGTTTCTTCGCATAAGAACCTGCTTTGACATTAAAGTCTTTGTTCATAAATACGAAACCGCTGAACAAACCGATCAATGCGGATCCGAACGCCCAACCCCACCATACGATACCGCCGGAGATTAAATCCGTGATCACATGACCAATCAGGCCGATTAATAATCCTACGATAGGACCAAATAAAGCACCAAAAATTGTCAAGAAAGCAATGGCCGGCTTCACCCATGTTTGCGGTCCAACCGTAAAACCAAAAAATCCTAAAAAGCCATACAACGCTGCCCCAATCCCGATTGCCACGACAACGAGTGTGCTGAAATTGAAAATAGACTTTTGATTCATCGAACCAATTTTCCCCTCTCACCTATTAATAAGCTTATACTAAATCAAAAGTCCTGTTCTTTCAATATAAATATCAAAATAATTCCTATGAGTTTAGAGGGGTTAAAAATTGTATAACTGGCATTTATTTAAATATTAAATGGATGAAAAAGATAAAAAGAACCCAAAGGATGAATCCTAGCCCTCCGCCAATAAGCCAGCCTCGGCCAGGATTGCTCTCATAATCTTGTGAATCGTGATTTGGCATAAGAAAACTCCCTTTACTGAGATCTCTCTAGTATCGGGAGTTTGGGATGCGTTAATACGCGTTTTTATTGATAAATCCGTTAATGACTGTCTTCCAAATGATCTTCACGTCCAGGAGAATCGACCAATTCTCAATATAAAAGATATCATAGCGAATGCGTTCCTCGATCGATGTATCCCCGCGCAGACCATTACTTTGTGCCCATCCCGTAATGCCGGGACGAACATGGTGCTTAACCATGTATTTCGGTATTTCTTCCTTAAACTGATCCACGAAAAAAGGACGTTCCGGTCGCGGACCTACAATACTCATATGACCCAGCAGTACATTAAAAAATTGCGGCAGCTCATCTAGGCTTGTTTTGCGAAGGAACGAACCGAACTTCGTCTTCCGCGGATCATTCTCCGTCGTCCACTTCGTATCCGATGAGCCTTGAGCCTGTACCCGCATAGATCGAAACTTGAACATCATAAAGTTCCGGCGGTTCAACCCCACCCGTTCCTGCTTGAAAATAATCGGGCCTGGCGATGATAGCTTGATGCCAAGCGCCGCAATGAGTAAGACAGGTGACGTCAGAACGATCGCGAAGAGTGCAAAGGCAATGTCGAAGGCTCTCTTGAGAATACGATTACTCATCAGATCGAGCGGAATGTCCCGCACGTTGATGAGCGGCATGCCCGCGAAGTTATCAAATGTCGGCCTCGCCGGCAAGTAGTCGAAGAAATCCGGAATAATGAGCGTTCTTACACCCGCTTTTTCACAGGCATTAATGATGGTTGGGAACTTATGATGCGCCTCCAGCGGCAAAGCAATAATGACCTCGTCGATGGGCTTCTGTTCGATAGTTGCCGCAAGGTCATCCAGTGTACCGAGAATAGGCTTATATCGCTTGCCGAACTGTTCATCGATTTCATCGCACTGATCATCAAGGAAACCGAGGACCTCATATCCCATTTCGGGATGCTGCAGCAAGTTCTTGTAGAATCGCTTGCCAAGTGAGCCAGCGCCGAGAATGAGCACGAATTGTTTGTTGTAGCCTTTTTCCCGGAAGTGCTGGAGCATGCGTTTGATGACGAAACGGTAGAGCATAATGGCCACTACGTTGCCCACCATGTATATCGCAAGGTATTCACGCGAGATGTGTACAGCTTTGAAATAGAAAAGCAAACTTAATAGCACGAACAAGCTGATCGCATGCACCTGGAAAATACGGAAAAGGTCATCTATAAACCGCTTCTTCCGCTTCGGCGAATAGAAGCTGCTCATCATACCGATGACCACCGCGATGGCACCATACACTAAACTCCATTTGAAATATTGGGAGATCGGCAATGGCGATTCATGCTGCATCCAACCACTCTGAAATTTCATCCAGTAGGCCATCAGGAACATGATCTGGATCGCGAAAAAGTCCGCTATGATATAAAGTTGCGTGAGAAAGCGTTGGTTCTTACGCAGCATAGTTTCACCTCAAATTCAATAAGTTCAAGGATGTCAGCCCTTGCGCAGCATTTTATTTTTGACGAGCGACATCATAAATTTCACAAATATCCCTATGTACACCAATCCATTCGTTAAGATCGCGTACTTTTTCCGGTAATGCTTGCGGTGGAACAAGTACATGGCACGGTGGAATTCGTAGATGATCTTGTATGGCTTGCGACGGCTGCTCGCACCTTTGTAATGCGTGATCTTCGTCTCCGCGTAATAGTAAATCTGCCAGCCTGCTTCTTTGATTCTGTAACACCAGTCGATGTCTTCTCCATACATGAAAAACTCTTCGTCTAACATGCCGACTTGATCGATGGCTTCACGCCGTACGAGCATGAATGCGCCCACGAGACAGTCAATGGGATAAGATTCGTCTGAACTTAGATAACCTAGTTGATATTGGTTAAACCGTGGGTTGTTCGGGAACAACTTTGAAAATCCGAAAGCATAATAAAACGAAGCCGACGGCGTAGGAAAGCCGCGACGACAGGCTTTGTCGAGTGAACCGTCAGGCAGTACCACTTTGCAACCGGAAGCTCCAACGTTTGGTTGTTCATCCATAAACCGTATCATAATATCTAACGTGTCTGGTTCCACAATGGTATCGGAATTCAATAATAAAATATATCGACCTTGGGCGATTCGGATGCCTTGATTGTTAGCCCGAGAGAAACCTACATTATCTTCATTCGCTATGAGAGTGGCCATCGGATACTGTTGTTGAAAGTGTTGTACCGAGTCATCCTTGGAATGATTATCGATGATGATCACTTCGTAGCTAAATTTAGTTATCGAAGAATAAACAGATTGCAAGCAATCTAGCGTTAATTGTCGAGTATTGTAGTTAAGGATAATAATACTTAAGTCCATTACCTTTCTCCCATCTGTCGAGAGTTGCTCTTGCCATTATAGCATAGAAAAAGACTAGATTCCGTATTTAACAGTGTTAACCCGTTAAAGTCTTGATAAAGAATTGACTTTAGTGGGGAATTGTTAGATGTCGGAATTAGTCTTGTTTTGGATGATATTCTTTTTATGACGTAATGCAGGTAGTTCTCGATAAAAGCTTACCCACGATCGAAGTACCTTGGGATCTCGTAATAAGGCATAACCTACACTAGCTATTTCAAAAGGCAGGATCTGGATCAAATTGCGAAATAAATTTCTCCGTGAATCATTTTTATATATCATTTTATAGCGATTAATATAAGAGTATTGCCGAATGAATAAGGGCTGTTGGTTACGTGAACCTTTTTTCCAACCACGCTCATGATATGCAATAGCATCCGCATTGTAATAGGATATCCATCCGTAATTTTGTGCACGCCAGGCAACATCTACATCCTCTTTATAAGCAAAAAAGGATTCATCATAAAATTGCCCTTCAATGCTGATATCTTCTACCATATCTCTTGAATAGAGTGCCGCAGCGCCAGATACGCCGAATACTTCTCCAGAACCGTTCCAGAGATCCGATGGTTCTCCTGCACCACGGTCGAATGCTCTTCTTGCGCGATTCATGACAAGACCTGTACTATCAATGATGTGTGGGTTGGATTTTAGTAATAGACGTCCTGTTGCACTCCCTATCTTAGGGTTTTGTTCGCTAGAATTTACAAGTCTCGCTACATATTCACGATCTAATGTAACATCTGGGTTGAGAACAAGAAAATAATCAGCTTGCGATATGCGCATGGCTTGGTTATGGCCTGGAGCAAATCCAAGATTCTCCGTGTTAAAGATAATATGTACCCGGTCATTGTACGGTTGCAGCACCTCCCGGATGTTATCATGGGATGCATTATCTACAACAATGATTTGTTGAATAGGGTAAGACTGCTTGAATACGCCATCCAAGCAGTCTATGATATCATTCGCGCTATTATAAGTAACAATATGAACACTAACTGTTCTCATAAGAAACTCCTTATTTCGTTGCAAATTCTGAAATGAATTCCTTCAATGCTTCTCTCCACGGACGTAAATCACGAAGACCATTCGTTCGGATAGATAGATGATCCATCACAGAGTTACTTGGTCTTGGAGCTGGACGCGGAAATTGTTCTGTTGTGCACGGCAATAATTCAAGCTTTAAATCTGCCTCCTCGAATATTGCTTGTGCGAACTCATACCACGAACAGGAATCTATATTCGAAGCATGATAGATACCATAATACTCCGTCTGAATCAGTTCCTCAAGAAAGTAAGCTAAATCAACTGTATACGTTGGTGATCCCACTTGATCATGAACTACTTGGAGAGATGGCTTCTCTGCGCCCAGTTTCAACATTGTTTTTACAAAGTTATTACCGTGTGCCCCATATACCCAAGAAGTACGAACAATATAGTATTTCGATGATAAGGTTTGAACAAGATGTTCCCCTGCTCGTTTTGATTTCCCGTAAACTGTCTGCGGGTCCGTATTATCATATTCACGGTAAGCCACTGTTGAATTGCCATCAAACACGTAATCCGTGCTAATATAGCATACTTTAGCTCCGACCTTTTCAGCGGCTACTGCAATATTACGACTACCGACTGTATTTACGAGATATGCCCCGTCTTCATCCGACTCCGCTGCATCTACTGCTGTGTAGGCTGCGCAGTGGATGATAGCATTAGGTTGGTAAGCAAGGATAATGGACTCACATTTCAGTTGATTTGTAATATCTAAATCCTGGCGGGAACAGGCGAGCACATCGTGTCCCTTTTCCGTAAAAATACGAACAACATCCTGACCCAACTGGCCATTTGCACCCGTAACAAGGATCTTCATACTACTCACCCAGGAGCTCGCCATATTGCTTGGCGTAGTATTCTTGATAAGCCCCTGATTGAATCCGCGTCCACCAGTCTTTATTGTCCAGATACCATTGAATCGTCTTCTTGATTCCCGACTCAAAATGATACTTCGGTTGCCATCCCAATTCTGTGCGAATCTTCGTCGCATCAATAGCATAACGGCGGTCATGGCCCAGACGATCTGCTACGTAAGTAATCAGTGATTTAGGTTTATCTAGCGCTTCAAGAATCGTCTCGACAATTTGGATATTCGTCCGTTCATTGTTACCACCAACGTTGTATACTTCACCGCTTTTACCGTTATGAATGACCAGATCGATCGCACTGCAATGATCTTCAACATACAGCCAGTCACGGACATTTAATCCGTCTCCATATACAGGAAGCTGCTTATCATTGAGAGCATTTGATATCATTAATGGGATTAATTTCTCTGGGAAATGATAAAGACCATAGTTGTTCGAACAGCGTGTAATATTTACGTTCATCCCATAAGTCTCATGATATGCACGAACAAGCAGATCTCCACCTGTTTTACTTGCCGAATATGGACTGTTCGGTGCAAGTGGTGTGGTTTCCGAGAACATGCCTGTATCACCAAGTGTTCCGTACACTTCATCCGTTGAGATTTGAACATATTTCTGTACATTATATTTACGCGCTGCCTCGAGCAATACCTGGGTACCCATGACATTCGTTTGTACGAAAATGCCTGGATCCAAAATACTGCGATCCACATGGGATTCCGCTGCAAAGTTAACTACAATATCAACGCCTTGCTGAAATATCTCATCTACTTTTTTAGCGTCAGCGATATCGCCTTTTACAAAAGTATAATTCGGTTGATTCTCAATACTCTTCAAGTTTTCTAAGTTCCCTGCATACGTTAGAGCATCTAGATTGATAATCTGATACTCTGGATACTTATTCACCATGTAAATTACAAAGTTACTTCCGATAAACCCGGCACCGCCTGTAACCAATAACTTCAACACTGGCTCCCCCTCACTCAAAATTGATGTCTGCATCGCGTAATAACGGATGTTTCGTGTCTTTATCTGATAGAATCGGTTGATCCGTTGGCCAATCAATACCTAGCGCAGGATCATTCCATAGAATACCCCGATCATGTTCAGGGGAGTAGAGTTTATCTACTTTATAGAGAACTTCCGTATTGGGCTCTGTTGTACAGAAGCCATGGGCGAAGCCATGAGGTACAAGCAATTGACGCTTGTTTTCTGCACTCAAATGAACACCGATCCAATGGCCAAAAGTCTGTGAGTTTCTACGGATATCTACGACCACATCGTAGATGGAACCTGCAAGGACATAAATTAGTTTCGCCTGCGAATGTGGACTTACCTGGTAGTGTAAGCCACGAATAACGCCCTGTTCTTTTGATAAAGAATGATTATCTTGCACAAACTGATATTCAATATTATATGTTCGATATATTTTAGTGTTATATATTTCTAAAAAAAACCCTCGGTGATCCACATGAAGAGCTGGTTCTATTATTCTTACACCTTGAAGTTTTGTATCAATTACGTTCATATGCCACCTCTATATTTGGCTTTCCTCATAAAAAGTCCCTCTGTGGGAAGCTTGTTTTACGAATCTTATACTACTCATACCACATTATTATACATGATAAAGATCAATTATAACTTGGATAGGACTAAAAATCAGGATCAACTCCAAAATCAGCTATTATTGCATTAAAGGATCGAGAAATAAACTCCAGAAAAATTGATTTGAATCATTGATAGACTTATGTGCCTATGTTAACTAACAGGTTAACCTAGATTGTATTATACGTGGATCGACGAATATTTCTTTATTCCTTTCTCAACATTAGACGTCTTCATAAAAAGACTATTCGCAACCAAATTGAGACTAGATCTACTATGTTCAAGCTTTTTATTGGATAAGGTAACTAGAAGACATTATCCACTCGAGAACTTACTTGAACAAAGCCTTGACAGCCATCATTAGTAGTTCACTTATAATTCAGTTCTATTACGGTAAATAATGATTGTGCAAAATACTCTTATTGCTATCTGGAAGAATAATAAATCATCATTTAGAACTTAGTAACCAATATATTCTTCAGAACAAAATTCCACGAATCCCTACACATCTCTTCTATGCCCTTTTCGGCAACCCAATCAAGTTCTTCTTTTGCTTTTCTAGTATCCGCATAACACTGCGCAATATCTCCTGAACGCCTTGAATGAATTTGATATGGTATTTTTCTTTCGCTAACTTTCTCAAAAGTATTCACTACATCTAACACACTATAGCCAGTACCTGTTCCTAAATTATAGGCATTAATGCCTGTACTATTGATAACTTTTTCTAGAGCTTTTATATGGCCTTGACTCAAATCTACTACGTGAATATAATCTCTTACACCTGTTCCATCTTTCGTATCATAATCATTTCCATAAATTTTCAAACATTCTATTTCCCCTAGCGCAACTTTTGCTATATAAGGAAACAAATTATTTGGCACTCCATTTGGATTTTCACCAATTAAACAACTACTATGAGCTCCTGTTGGATTAAAATAACGTAGTAATGCAATACTCCAGCTATTGTCTGATAGACATAGATCATTAAGTATATTTTCCAACATTAATTTTGTGTTTCCATAAGGATTCAACGCTTTTGTTGCAAACTCTTCTTTGATTGGAACTGTATAAGGATCACCATAAACAGTAGCGGAAGAACTGAAAACAAATTTTTTAACATTAAAATCCCTCATTACTTCTAATAGTATAAGTGAACCCTCTATGTTATTACTGTAGTAATCCAATGGAATCCTAACCGACTCACCAACCGCTTTTAGACCAGCGAAATGTATTACTCCATCAATAGAATTTTCTATAAATATCTTTTCGAGTATATCTTTATTTCTTACATCTCCCTCATAAAATACAAAATCATTATTTGTGATTTCTTTTATTTTTTCAATTACTTCTGGTTTAGAATTCGAATAATTATCAATGACAACTATTTCATAGCCAGCTTGTAGTAATTCCACACAAGTATGACTTCCAATATAACCTGTACCACCGGTCACTAAAATCCTCATACTCAAACTCCAATCTAATTAATTGTACTCAATCCTACTTAATATCTAAATACATTTGATATATACCGTCTTTTAATTTTTTCCGTGGTTCCCAATGAAGCTCTTTTGTAATTTTTGAAATATCCAACACATTTGATTTTACATCGATACTTCTTGCTTCCATAAATCGAATTTTCGCCTGTATATTTACTACCTCAGAAATACAATTAACAATATCTAATAATGACACCCCTTGCCCCGATCCTAAATTATATAATTTGCAATCACCTTTATATTCTAACAGCATACATAATGCTTGTGTCGCATCATCAATATAAATATAATCTCTCGTAGTGGATCCATCTCCCCAAATTTGAATTTCTTCATTATTCATAATTTTACGAATAAAAATTGGGATAACTCCCTGCCCATTTTTCCCTATTTGCCCTTTCCCATAGGGGTTGGCAAGTCTAATAATATGATAATCAAGCCCATATTCATGGTTATAATAGTATAGATATTTTTCTATTGTAAGTTTTTGAATCCCATAAGAACATATAGGGTTCGTTGGATGCTCTTCAGGAATCAAGTTCACTTCAGTTTGGCCATAAATTGTTCCTCCAGACGATAGAAAAATAATTTTTTTCACTCCTGTCTGTACACAAGCGTCCAATAGTTGAATTGTTGAGCATACATTTGATGAAATATCATATATTTTGTTCACATTAGAGGTGGCAGGTACTGTTGTGCTAATTAAATGATATATAATATCAATTCCTTGTAAAATTGGTTTAAAATCTTCAATCTGAGTAAAATCTGCTTCAATAAATTCAATCTGAGTAAAATTAAAATCTGTTTTTTTCATTGATCTATCCATAATCTTTACATGATGCCCAAGTTGTACAAGCGTCTCACATAAATTTGATCCTATAAATCCGGACCCACCTAATACTAATACATTCACAGAAACACAACCTTTGCTTTTAATATTCGAATCGTCTAAATGTCTATACATAAAAAAAGAGCCATTATTAAGGTAATGACATTCCATTATCCAAAAAGGATCTTATGACTTGGAACGAGTAAAAAACGCAATTCCCCCATACAGGGGGAATTAGTTATATTAGTTATTAGTTATATTACTTAAATATTCTATTCAACTTTAGCTTGAAGAATGCTCTAATAAATCGATTACCCCATCTTGAATTTGCTACTCTCATCAATTCATATTTCACAACATTATCATTCTGAATTTCTCCGACTTGTTGCTGACCAGCATGATATTCTACAGGTGGGTGTGCAAATGTGGGGTTATTCCACAAATATCCTGGACCATTGGCTACAAGTAAATTATATATTTCCAACCCATGTTCATGATATAACTTTGGATGGTGTAAAGATAATGTATCTAACAAATAAATAAGCATGTCACGATTAAATTGTCTCGACATTGATTCTGGTCTTACTCGATATTGAACTAAAGGTTCCGGAATGCTTATTCCTGAACAACCATTTTCGCACATGGTTACCCATCCTTCAAAATCTTCTAAGCCATATTCCATAATCGAACGATTCCATCCAAAGTTGATAAAATCTTCTCTTCGCACCACTACAAATGCTGTCAATTGATTCATACCTAATAAATATGGAAATTCCGTATTGAATGTAGGCCATATCCCTGTTCTTGCTCCAAAAAACTCAACCCAACTATACACAAATGAAATATTATTATAAGTTTTTAATAGGTCAATTGCTTTTCCATAAAACTCTGGCTTTATAATATCATCAGCATCTAGAAAAGCTAAAAACTCTCCTTTAGCATGTGTCGCTCCCACATTTCTAGCATTAGCAAGTCCACCATTTTCAATATCAATAATACGTATTTTCGTGTTATTCTTTTTCCGTATATCATTTAGCAATTCTATAGCTTTAAGATCAGACGAGCCATCGTTAATAATAACAATTTCATAAGATTTATATGTGATATTCAAAGCACTTTCTAATGTTTCCATTAGGTAATCAGCTAAATTATAATATGGAATCACAATCGATAATAAATCTTTCTCACTATTTATACGTTGTGTAATTTCCGATTTTCGAGGTATTGACTGGCTAGTGGGGTACTTTTGACTATTTTTCTGTTGTAATGTTATTTCATACAATTGCGAGCGTTTTTGATAATTTTCATCTATATTGCATAAATTTCGAATTCGTTCGTATCCTTTTTCTCCGAGTTCTTGTAGTTCATTATTATTTTTCTGTAAAAGTTCTAGCATCTTGGACTCAAAGTCATCATCCTGATCCCAATCGAAAATGTAACCACTTCGTCCATGGACATCAACCATCTCAGCTTGTCCACCTGTACGAGATACAATAACTGGAGTTCCTGTACTCATAGCAATAATACAATTATATGGATAGTTTTCATATAATGAAGGAATGACTGCAACTCTAGCATTCTTTAATTCATTATTTAACTGCTGGGGGGGGACTGTATCTTTAAACACAAGTTTCCCTTCCTGAACCCATCTAGCATACTTTTTCTTTAACCACTCACCCAGCATAGTCCCTCTCGGATGAAAATACGTATCTCCACCCAGCATAGTTAAAGTATAATGGTGCCCCTGAAGCCATAATTTTTCCATTCCTTTAATTAACTGAATAACACCTTTTCTAAATTCACTTCGCCCCATATACAGAATATCGGTCCCATAAGAGCATTCTGCTTTCCATACAGGATCATCTTGAATCGAGTAAGGCAATGGTATAACATTAATTTCTTTATGCGGAGCGTATGGTTGAATTTTACTTTTCAAAAATTCACTTTGGGTCACTATTGCATCCGCAGCATTGATACAGAATTTCTCCATTTGCCCGATCCAATATGTTGGAAATTCGTATCTTGGTAATTGATTAATTCTCGCAAGCTCGAATGTTGGCGTATGCAAATGGACTACAATTTTAGTGTTTTCGAGCCGTGGGTCTTTTAAATATTTCTTTTGTAATAAATAATACCCAATAGCGTTGTAATCCTGAACTTCAATTATATCTGGTGAGTCTTCGTCTCTATCTATCAAGTCTAATGTCTCTTCTGCATACTCAAATGCTAAGGCTGCCCAATATCCTAAGTATTGATATTGAGGGCCTTGCATATGTTGAAAACGAACTACTCGAAGATTTTTCTCAGGATACTCAATTGCATTTCCCTTCGGGTCTCTAACAATTACCGTTACTTCATGTTTTTGTCGTGCAAACATTGCGGCTACTTGTTCTATATACATAGAAATTCCACCACCAAAGTCCGGTGGATATTCACTTGTTAAATACCAAATTTTCATTATTAATCATTTCCCTCTCATTCTTGTCAGTAATCTGCGTAATAAGAACTTCTTACTTTGCAATTGTTGATGAACCTCATCTAACTCTATCGTTTTTCTCTCTAATTGCAATGAAATCTGTTCCAATTGTGATTGAAGGCTTGCAATTTTACTGTTCTGCCCTTCAATATCTTTATTTTTTAATGCAATAACATGCTGTGAATTGAGCCCATCCTGCAGTAACATTTCTATTTTAAGCATGCTGTTGTTTTTTTGTTCAATAACTTTCTGCCATTCATCTAGTATACGTTTATTTTCAAAATCCCTTTTTTTTATTTCTCTATTAAGAAATTCAATGGTGTGAACCCCGCCTTTCCATTCACCGAGGACCCTCTTACACTCTTGATCTAATTTTTTAATTTCATCTATATATTCTTGATTGTTTTTAGCCAATTGCTCCCACGATGTGGTCAATCTTTGAATTTCCGAATAAAAGACTTGAACTTTATCTATATTTCTAAGTAATGCATCTTCTACTATTGATTCTGTATCCTGCTGCTTATATGTTTTATAATGCTCAATTACATCAGAGTAATATTGAATTTGCTTAGGGTACAAATTTGACGGTGAAAAGAAAGCTGCTCTCTCTTTCGACAGTTGGCTTAACCGTTTTTGCTTATCCTCGTCCTGTAAAACTTGCACTAACTTTTCATACAAATCATACTCATCATTATTTTTAAAAGAAACCCCATATTTCCCAGCTTCAATTATTTCTATCATTGCTGTATTATCACTAACAATTACAGGAGAGCCCATGGCCATCGCTTCCACACATACATTTCCAAACCCTTCAAATCTTGATGGAAATATACTAACTAAAGCTTTCTTATAGTAATCAATCAAATATTCTTGTGGTATAGGGTTTTTCCACTCAAAAAACGAATGGAGAGTACTCGGTATTAATTCCATCAATTCATCTTTTACCATTCTATTACTTCTAAGATTGGCTATATCTTTTCCAACTATAATAAACTTAACTTCAGTACTGTTTTTTTGTAAATATTCAACTGCTGCTTTTACGAATAAATCTATACCTTTTCTCTCTTCCAAACGACCTACATATAACACATACTTACCACAATCTTTTAAGTTAGTATCTGCTGTAAAGTCGGTCTTTGGAGGATTTTTTATCATATTATAAACAACTTGAATATTCGATCTGTTCAATCGGTATTGAATAACATTCTTCAGAAAACCACTAATGGCGTAGATATAATCAATATGTCTTATTGTATAATCCTCTTGTTGAGTAATGATATTCGAAGGTTCTTCTAATCGATTAAAGATATTACATTCATACGTTGGTGTGTGTAACTTCATCACAAATGGGATATCGCTGAAATTACCTTTTACTTTTTTATTTAATACTGAAAAAAAAGATTCTCCAAAGTAATCTGCAAACTCAACAATGTCAATATTAACTTCCTCAACTAACCTATCCAGTGTATGAAACACACTGAGAGAATAAGCAAAGTTATACTCTAAGTATTGTGATTCTAAGCTTATATCGACCCCTAAAATAGTTATACAGGGTTCGACTTTCCTCTCTGAAAGAGCATATTCCGTTTGGTTCTCTTTTGAAGTTATGATGAATACATGATGACCATTTAGAGCTAACGACTCCGATAAGTTATGAATATATACACCAATACCTGCTTTTTGAAAAGGATATAGTTCTCGAGAAACCAAACAAATATTCACTTTAATCTACTTCCTTTAAATTGATAATAATATCAATGACTTTTTGTTTATTACTATACAAATCAACGGTTAAAAACGCAGTGCCATTTTTGATAATTTCAATATTCCCACTCCACGGATGCGATAAACACTTTAGACGAAGCTCTTCCCCGATGATCTCAAATTCAAGTTCAGCTCCGCCCTCACTTGCGATTAGACAAGTACCCATTGGAGAAATTTTCTCTGCTCGACTTAACCATTTCTTATCTTTTTTAATTTTATGTAGATCAATACCAGTAATTTCATCTGAGGATATATGATAAATCCAAACCTCGCTCCCATTTGAACCCTTATTCTGATCTTCTCCTACTCTTACTTTGATGATTTCCCTTTCATTGACCATTACGTTCAAAATTCTATTCGCCCCCTCAGCAATGATTTAATGCGACTTTACATTACAATAGATCATAAATTAAAATCACTCACTATGTTTACCCTTCCTATCCACATAGAAGTCACCTCAGATCTATTTTTCACCAAAAACATATTATAGAAACAAAATAAGACTCTGGATCGCAGTAACACTTAAAAATCTATCTTTCTATGGTACAAATTATTATTTGATGATCGTATAGTTTATATCGTAATTTTGGTAATACATATACCAGACAGGACGTTTGGGATTATAGACACTTTTAAAGGTATACGCCAAATCTATATGATCTAGAATTGCTTGGTCCGCTATATTACGAGTGTCATTAATTGATATGCCTACACTAAAAGCCATATCGTGTTTCAATAAATTAGGAGATTTAAATGATACGATTATCTTCTCTCCTTTTTTTATTACTGGGAATTTCAGATCTTCCTCAAATGTTGTTGTTCCTGTAACGTCGATTCCATTCTTATCCCTTATTCGAATACAACAATTTAGATTTTTTATTTCTTTATTGGATTGGAGTTCAATCTCAATATTCATAATTTCTCCATAATTAAAATGATCCGACTCTTCGCCTTGTTCATTCTTCATAGTCACGTTTCTGATACGAACATCTCCAGTGCCATAACGCATATGCTCATAGTTCTTAGAATGCCCTTCATCTTCAACAATCACATCATTTCCAACAGATTCAACTTCAACCAATTCGTCGTCTGTGGTTTGATCCATCCGTGTGGAAATCATTTGATTGATTGAGCTGATATCTCCCGCTTCAGCAGTATAAATCTTTTTACGCGTATCCATCAAATATAAATCAGTAACTTCGACTGAGCTTCCATCAGATTTTATATTTCCTTGTTCAAGGTAGATGCATCGGCTACACAGACTTTTCACAGCAAAAGTATCATGGCTAACAAAAAGAACAGTGACTCCCTGATCTATCAATTCTTTCATTTTATTCATGCATTTATGTTGAAAACCCATGTCACCAACAGATAATGCCTCATCAACAATTAATAAATCGGGATTAATATTAATTGCAACAGAAAAAGCTAGTCTTGCATACATACCGCTCGAATATGTTTTTACAGCTTGATGAATGAATTCTCCTAAATCAGCAAATTCTATAATTTCATCTAGCTTCAATTCCATTTCTTTTCTTGTAATCCCCATAATCATTCCGTATGAAAAAATGTTCTCAATCCCAGAATATTCAGGATTAAAACCTGAGCCTAGCTCCAATATAGCTGAGACTCGCCCAAATACTTCAACATTCCCCGTATTAGGTTGGACAATTCCCGTTATAATCTTCAATAATGTGGATTTTCCAGAACCATTTTTACCAATAATACCAACATTTTCACCTTTAGAGATTGTAAAACTAATATCAGTAAGTGCATGAAACTCTTTATGATAGGTTTTATTGTGAAAGTTCAGTGCTTCCTTTAAACGATCTGTAGGCTGATTGTACATCTTATACAATTTAGATACATTACTTACCTTTATTATTTCATTTCCCATACATTCCACCCTTTATAATACGTCCGCAAAATGTGGCTTCAGTCTTTTAAATATAAATTTCCCCAAAAAGAAAATAATAATCACTGCAACCCAAAAATATAATGTACTTAGTGGTCTTTCCCAAAACCAAACCTTGTATACTAATGCATCTCGATAGCCTTGTACAATATAATACGCTGGATTAAATTTAAAAATCGTTAATAACGTAGGAGAAAGTATATTTTGATTCCATACAATTGGTGTCAGCCAAAATCCAAAATTCAATACAATACTTACTACTTGTCCAACATCTTTAGAAAATGGAACTAGTGAACTCGTCAAATATGATAGTCCTAAAGCAAGTACAAATATACAAATAGAGTAATATATTATTTGTACAGCATGGAGAGTAAAACTCATATTTACTAACGCACAAATAACAAATAATAAAACTACAAAGAATAAATGAACAAATGATGATACTAACACTTTAATAAGAGGAAGGATTTTTATATTAAACACTACTTTTTTAACAATATAGGTATAATCAACAATACTCATTGTCCCACCCATGATCGCTTCCGATAAAAAGAACCATGGAATCATTCCACATATAAACCATACAATATAAGGTACATCCTCTACTGGTGTTGTCCGAAACCCTACTTGAAATACAAACCAGAAAATTAAAATCTGCATTAATGGCTGGATAAAAGCCCAAGCGATTCCTAAATAGGATCCTGCATATCTATTCTTGAAATCATTCTTAGCAAAACTAAAAATAGTACCTTTATTATGATATAACTCTTTGAATAACCTCATTGTTCCTCCTTAAATTTTAGCGAAATAACGTAGTATAAGAGGATTCTTTTCCTAGCCTGTTTTTGACACCCCCTCATATTAACTACCTATATTTCTTGAAGTAACCCAATTAAATATTGTCCATAGTTTGATTTTAGTAGTGGCTGTGCCAACTTAGTTAACTTCTCATTATTTATCCACCTATTGCGATAAGCAATTTCTTCAATACATGCGATATAGGTTCCTTGACGCTTTTGCACCGCTGCTACAAAATTACAAGCATCGAGCATCGAATCATGCGTTCCAGTATCTAACCATGCCATTCCTCGCCCCAATAATGTTACCTTCAGGCTCTCTTCTTGCATGTACATCTGATTTAAATCAGTAATTTCTAATTCTCCACGCTCTGATTTCTTTAAAGTTTTTGCCTTCGCAACCACTGTATTATCGTAAAAATAAAGCCCAGGGATCGCATAATTAGACTTTGGTTGTTCTGGTTTCTCTTCTAAAGAAATGACATTCCCTTCATTATCAAACTCGACCACACCATAGGCTTTTGGATCTTGCACGTAGTATCCAAATATACAGGCTCCTTCTCTAAGTGAACCTGCTACTTTAAGATTTTGAGTAAAGCCTTGTCCCCAAAAAATATTATCCCCAAGTACCATAGCAACTCGATCTTCACCTATAAATCGCTCTCCAATGATAAACGCCTCCGCCAGACCGTTAGGTGCAGATTGTGCAGTATATTCAAATCGCATACCTAGTTCACTTCCATCACCTAATAGTTCTTTAAATCCCGGTAAATCACGATCGGTAGAAATAATAAGCACCTCTCGAATACCAGCTAACATGAGGACTGACAATGGATAATATATCATCGGCTTATCGTAAATTGGTACCATTTGTTTTGATGTTGCTTTGGTTATAGGGTAGAGCCGAGTACCTGATCCACCTGCTAAAATTATTCCTTTCACACGACATTCTCCTATCATCTACTTTTTTGAAAAGTTAGTGGTTTGAATTTAACCATTCTGATACAAATTCATACTAACTAATACTATTTAACGAAATTATATATTAATTATTCCATTAGTATATAATATTTGAATATAAAAAAATAATGTATATTAACTCTTTTACCACACACATACATTCAATACTACATTAGTAATGCAATGTTATCCAGAGCATCCAATAGCGCAACGATTCTTTTCCCCTACTTATGTTAAAATTATGTCCTGATTCTTATGCCAACGGAATTGTTTCTGAAATCCACACAATTGGGGGCTTCGGAGCCAAGGTATTCTTACGAAGTGGATTACTACTGTTAGCAATTTTTTATGAACAGATGCATGATTTTGAGAGACTGATCTATTAAGCCGCATGGTCGAGATCGTTGATTTCGCTACAAATGGGTAACTGCTTCTTTTAAATCTATGGATATTATCACTCCATTATTAAAAAGGCCTCTTTATAAATTTTTGATCTTATAGTATAGCCATTTCCCTTCCACCCCACAGATATGGTAAAATGATGTCGTTATTTCGGAACGGAAAAGGAGATTATAGAAAAATGTCAAATCCTGCTTACGGGAAAAAGAAAGCACCCAGTAATCGTACGATAATAGTACCTAGAGATCAATCTGTCCTCTACTGGCTCTTGATGGGTATTACTGTACTATTCCTGCTCTGGGCGCCACTATGGGCCGCTTTGTTTAATGGACAAGAGTTTACTTTTGAGAGGCCAATCTATCAGGCCATGCGTTGGGTAGCTGTAATTATGCTGCTGCTCGGAATCTATTTATTTAAAAATTGGAAGTTTCATGACACCAAAGATGGGTTTGCCTTACTCATACTAGCTTTACCTCTCTCCTATCTCATTTCACTTATTCCTGCGGCATCGCACTACCAAGCTTTAAATATGGTGTACATTTACCTGATGTTTGCAGCCATCTTTATTGTTGGTTTGTATTTTACGCGGGAGAAGCATGGTAATGATATCATTCGAATCACACTCGTTACATCGACTTACATCACGGTGTTTTTCGGGCTCTTCCATTGGTTTGGGAACGGGAAATTCATTGCGAAGCTGCTCGGATGGTTGATTCCTATTAATCCAGCAACAGGGATTTATGTACAAGCGATCTGGAATGATTCGAACGGTCTGCGACTTGCATCATTCTTCCAATATCCAAATACATATGCATCATTCTTGATTGCTATTTTATTTGCAGGAACTTTTTTGGTGGTAAGAAGTCGGAAGTGGTATGTCACGGCGCTACATACGTTCATGCTTGTCCCAATTATTCTTTCCTTCTTCTTAACGTTATCTCGGGCAGCTTACGTGATTTTGCCGATTGTCTTCTTAATCGTCGTACTTTGTTTAAAACCATACAGACAAATCATGTATACCATTCACATTGCTCTCGCTTTCATTGCATCGATGGCAATTCTGAACAAAGTTACTGCAATTGGTATATCGGTAAACGGACAGTTTGTAGGTTCTGAATCTTTAAAAGGTTGGATGCTTACGCTTGGTGTTTCCCTAGCTCTTGCGATCATTGCAACAGCAGTTCAACATTTTCTTGGGCCTTGGCTCGAACGTAAACTTAGTGGATTTGGGCAACGCAAAGGATCTTCATGGTATCTGCCTTCTGCGGCAGTTATCCTTGGAGTCATTATGGTGTTTGTCTTTATCGGAACAAGTGCGAAAAACCTGCTCCCTGAGAACGTGAAGATCCGTCTCGAAAATATTAACTTTCAACAACACAGTGTATTGGAACGTGCAACATTTTATAAAGATGCCATAAAACTTGTTGCTGACTACCCAGTATTCGGGGCTGGTGGCGGTGCTTGGTACTCCATGTATGAAAAGTATCAGCATAATCCTTACTTAAGCCGTCAGGCACACAGTTTCTTCTTCCAAAATCTTGTTGAGGTCGGAATCTTTGGTCTGCTTGTATTCATAGCGTTATTAGTCCTATTCTTCTATTCATATTTGCGAGATTATATAAGAAGTGATGAAAAAGATCGTGATTCTCATTTTTATTACTTCATTATTGCGATTGCACTGCTCATTCATAGCGCCATCGACTTTGACGTAAGTTATGTATATATCGGAATTTTATTATTCCTATGCCTTGGTGCCATGCTCTCTAATACGAAGACTAAAGAATTAACGAAGCTTAAACATAATCAGGCTATCAAATTCGGGTTCCCAGCGGTCGTTGCCTTGCTCTCAATCTTCATGTTTATCTTTGCTCAAACCTCTTTGAGTGCGAATGCAAGCTTTAAAAAATCCCGCGACATGGTTCAGACACAATCTAGCAACAATTTCAATGAAATTGTTGCGCCTATTAATAAAGCTTTAAGCTTACGTACGAATCATCCAGAGTATGCGCAGTTGAAGATTCAGCTTCTGCAGTCGGTGTATAGTCAAAATCAGGATCAGCAATTCTATGATGAAGCTCAAAGCTTACTAGATAAGACACGTGCTAAAGAACCGTACAACTTTATATTAATGAGTTTTCAGATGAAACAATATGAGCTCAGTAATAATAAAGTGGAGGAACTAAAATTTATTGAAGAACAGCTCCAAAACTATCCGTGGAACATGTCATTATATGATACAGCCATTCAACTAAATGCTGAATTTGGCAACGCTCAAGGCGGTGACCTTTCATCGAATCAATACTACAATGCCGCCATTGCAGCCTATGATAAAATTATTGCCCAAAAACAAGTCATTGCATCGTTGCCTAAAGAGCAGTTGCAGGGGCGTGCGTTTGATATCACACCGAAAATCTCTCTAAATATGGGACAGATTTACTTTAAAAAGGGTGACTTCGCGAAAGCTGCTGAAACCCTTAAACCATCGATTACGGAAGATTATAATGATGTAATCAACCGTGATTTAGCTCGTTGGTACTTAGCTGCCTTGCAGAAACAAGGTACAACAGATCAGGCCGTTTACGATGCATTAATTGCGATCGATCCGGGCGAAAAACAAGTCATTGAGACCCTAACAAATTTATAATTACGCATTACACAAACAACGCCTTGAATTGGGATGCAAATCCCATCAAGGCGTTGTTTTAGCATTTCATACTATTACTGTTCTCTCCCCAAAATCTCCCGCATAAACCCCATCAAATCCTCACGCAATTCCTCTTTCTGCAAAGCATATTCAATCGTCGTCTTAATAAACCCGAACTTCTCGCCGACGTCATGACGCTTTCCAAGGAAGTGATACGCAAGCACCTTCTCTTGTTGGTTTAATCGCGCAATGGCATCGGTTAATTGAATTTCCCCGCCAGCACCGACATCTTGCTGATCGAGTATATCGAAAATAGCAGGAGTTAAAATATATCTCCCCATAATGGCTAAATTGGAAGGTGATCGATCCGCAGCAGGCTTCTCCACAAAGCCATTTGCTTTGAATAGACGCTCGCCGATAGCTTCTCCATCGACAATCCCGTAACGTGAAACCTCGGATTGCGGCACAGGCTTTACCCCTACAACAGAAGCGTGGTGTTGATTAAATACATCTATCATCTGTTTCAGGCAAGGCTCTTCTGACTGTACGATATCATCACCAAGCAAGACAGCAAAAGGTTCATTTCCAATAAACTTACGGGCACACCAGACAGCATGCCCAAGTCCGCGGGGTTCTTTTTGACGGATATAATGGATGTCTGCCATCGTTGAGGACTTCTGGACCTCTCCAAGCAGCTCCATTTTCCCTTTTTCCAAAAGGGCATGCTCTAGTTCAAATGAGTTATCAAAATGGTCTTCAATGGCCCGCTTCCCTTTACCTGTCACAATAATAATATCTTCAATGCCTGAGGCTACGGCTTCTTCTACGATGTATTGTATGGTCGGAGTATCCACAATGGGGAGCATTTCTTTGGGCATAGCTTTTGTAGCAGGAAGAAATCGAGTCCCCAGTCCTGCCGCTGGGATGATCGCCTTGCGAATTTTCATGCTTGAACCTCCGGTTTGATTAGTTTCATAAAATAAGGATATATCATTATTATACAACACCCCTTGTATCTATCCCTAAAGTTTATAAAATATTCCAATGCGCAGAGTTTCCAGCATGTACTCAACTTAAAAAAAGACCTCCGGCATCTTACTCCCGAAGGCCTCATATTCTCACGATCCCCTACTTCACCAACTGCCCCCGCGTTACGCCCAACTGGTTCGTCGCCTTGAGGGTCTTCCATACCTTCGTACCGCTGATCTCGCCATGCAAAGCACGGTCATACAGATCAATAACCTCATGCACCTGCTCTGCCGTCTCTTCTAAGAATTCGACGCGGTAGCTCGATACGCCTAGCTCCAAGAAGTTCTGGATGTACTCGGCACCGGACTGCTCGATCGCGTTGTAGACCGTGTTACGGCAACCTTCATCCACACGCACAGGGTGGGACATGCCGATACGGTCTTGCAAGGACACGCGATGGTCTTCGCATGGACGACCGCAGTTCGTGTAGTTGGTACCTTCACTCATGAAGGTACAGTACACGCAATGTTCGGTATGGAACATCGGCAAATGCTGATGGATAACGACTTCCAACTTGGAGGTATCTGCACGTTCAAGCAGATCCATCATTTGTTGGATATTTAAATCATACGATGGCGTGACGAGGTCACAACCCGCATCGATGAATAAGTCTGCTGCTTTATGATTGGCAATGTTCAAGGAGAAGTCCCCAATCAGACGCGGGAATTCCTTCATGGACTTGAACGTTTCTGCCAAACTGCCTGTCGATAGGTTAGACGGACCAGTCGCTGTACCCGCGAGCACTGTATCGCCCTCTCCAGCAGCTCCAGCCACACCGCTGCGGAAAGCTTCATACTCCGCACGCGCACGCATGTAGAAGTACAATGCGCCCGTATTACGCACAAGAACCGCATCCGGCTGCAGCTTCAGAATGTTGCGATGGTAGCCGTTCTCGTTCGGCATGTGAATGCGCGGTGTAACGAGCGCGATCTGCTTGCCTGCATTCCTGGCCGCTTCCACGGCTGCCGGGAATTGCTTGATGAACTCAAAGTCGGCATAGATCATGCCAACCTCCGTGGTGACCGCCGCTTGTACTTGTTCAAGGGTACGACACAACACGGTAAGCTCCGACTTCGCTGAGCCGCTACTATCTGCCGCCTGTCCACCACGTGACTTCGTTAAGCCGCCACCATCCGCAGCGTGTCCACCACGGGATTTCGCATCCGCGTACACCTCAACTGTGCGCTTCACGTATACCGGTGGTTTCGGACGTTCGCCTTCGAGCTGCTCAACTGCATTACGGCGCAACGCGTTCAGTTCACGCATCGGCACGATGACGTCGCCTTCGAGGTTCACATCGAGCTGCTCCAACTGGAACAACGTACCGCCCAGACGGCCAAGCTGCTCTTCTAACAAGGTTGCGTCCATCGGACGTTTCTTCGCTTCCTCGAGCAAGAGCTCCGACTCCACTTGTACGGTGACGCCTTTCTGCACATCCGTCCACCACGTGCGCAGCGGCTCGCCTACGCGACCTTCCACCTTCACGTGAACCGGGAATACTTTATACGGCTTTTCGGTTTCATACGTTTGACGCAGACGTCTATCCAATGCCGGGTCGCTTGTTTTCCAAATCCGGTCCCCTACATGAACCTTCTGCAGGTTCACGTCATTCCGACCTGGCACAATATCGATAATCCAGCCTTCTTCAGCTTCGCCTTCGAGCTTCACGCCTTTACGACGCACGTCATAGACGCGTCCGCCCTCTTCCTTCTTCGTAGGATCCCCGGCATCGAATACGATCCCGTCCCCACGCTTCAAAGGAGCTTCAATCTTACATACGACGCCATCACGCAAGATTTGTTCCACACGTCCAAGGTATACACCACGAGATTTCGGGAATGTTCCCTCAACCAACTTCTTGTTGTTCGTTCCATCCAAGAAGCCATGCGTAAATCCACGTGAGAAGCTCTGCTGCAATTCACGAACTTCTTCCTTCGACGGTCCCGTACGATCTCCCGCAAAATACTGATCAATCGCCTTCCGATACTTGCTCACCACGTTCGCAACATACTCAGGGCTTTTCAGACGTCCTTCGATCTTAAACGACGTTACGCCCGCTTCGATAAGCTCTGGCACGATATCAATCGCTGCCAAGTCTTTCGGCGACAATAAGTACGCAACGTCACCCATCGGCTTCTGCTCGCCATCCACCATCAGATCATACGGCAAACGACAGGCTTGCGCGCATTCCCCGCGGTTCGCAGAGCGTCCGCCCCACATTTCGGAGGTTAAACATTGACCCGAATACGATACGCACAATGCGCCGTGAACGAATACTTCCATCGGCAGCTTCGCTTGATCACCGATCATTTTAATTTGTTTCAAGTTATTCTCACGGCCTAATACGACACGTTCCATGCTCCATGGCTTCGTGAACTCGACCGCTTCCGGCGACGTAATCGTCATCTGCGTCGATCCGTGAATCGGGAAGTCCGGGGAAATGTCGCGGATCATTTTCACAAGACCCAAATCTTGTACGATCACCGCGTCCACGCCCGCATCGATACATGCATCAATCAGCACCTTCGCCTCAGGCAGCTCATCCTCGAACACTAGAATATTAAAGGTTAAGAACCCTTTGACACCATAACTATGCAAAAATGCCATAATCTCAGGCAATTCATCCATTTGAAAATTGTTCGCCCGCGCACGCGCATTAAATTTCTCTACGCCGAAGAAAATAGCATCTGCGCCATTGGCTACCGCTGCACGCATGCAATCCCAATCGCCTGCCGGTGCCAACAACTCAATATCCGCTCGTGTGAGCGTTGTCTGACTCATGATAAAATACCCCTCTATTCTTATAATGAACTCGTTGCAAGAATCATTTAAAATTCGAAAAAAGCCCTACTCTCTAGTTTACCAAACTTTCACCCTAATAATCTATATTAGAGAAAGTTTAACAGCTAACTTTTCATCGCCATATTTTTCAAGACGTGCACCACCATTCCAATGATCCAACTCATTTCAACGATAAAAAACCGCAAACACCAGGTTTCCCCCTATGCTTGCGGTACTCGAACAACGCTATGAAGTTACCTTTACTTCTGAAGTCCCTTATTCTACATCAACCATTCCTAGCAAAAGTAAGACTTCGAAACTTCAATCTACTTCGTTAATTTGAACGATTGAACCGCATCCTGCACGGCTTTTACATTCACATCTGTACGATTAGCATTCGTCATCGTTGATAGAAGCGAATAGACCTTCCCGTTCTTCACCATCACCACTTGCTCATAGTGAATGTTTTTGCCATCCAAAATGAACTTATGTGCCGGTTGTCCTGCCAATGTCGTTGCCTCATGACTAGTCACTTTATAATTATGATAGATGACCTGCTGCTGATTATATACATATAAGTAGGAAGCCACTTCGTCCTCTAGCGTTCCCTCACTTGGGTTGACAGCTAGATCGAACGATCCGCCAGGGAATTGATACTGCATTTTACCATTATCCAGTGAACTGCTATCCCCAGTAGAAAGTGTCCAATAGTCCGGAATAGAGATGGATATGCCGCTCTTCTTCGACGTTTTCAAGGTACGCTTCGTCCGGTCGACATACGCCCGATAGTCCTCTAAAAAGCCAAAATTATCGACGAGCTGCTTGTTATTCAGTTTCACATTGTTGATTAAATCACGGAACAAGGTTTCCGTATTCGGGTTGTTCGCTGCATCATCAAATTCAATGAGATATTTGTAGCCATTTACAATCAGGAACACCTCATATTGGACGAATGACTCATCCCCCACCGTATACTGGTACTTTTTCAGCGCCCCAGCATGACCATCTACTTGTATCGACGATGTGCCAAGCTGTTTCCAATACTCGGGGAGGAAGACATCCTTGAAATATTGATCCATTTGGTTCGCCCACTGTTCAGCCGTCAGGCCAGCTGCCGCCGAAGAAATATCGAAGGTCAATTGGGTGCTACCACTGCCTACAAACATTAAGTTCGCTGCGTCTATACTCCATTCCGCCGGAACGGAAACAGTAACTCCATAATCCTTATTTTCCGCTTTGCGCATACCGCCTACAACCGTCGAAAGATCCTTTAATTTTGCATTTTTAGAATCAAATGAAGGCCGGAATGAATTGAGCAAATCATTATGCTTCGCTAAATCCTTATAGTTCTTCGCTAGACCGTCACTATAATAGAGTTCATAATAAGCGTCATTCGCGTAATAACCTCGGATCGCACTAAAGATGGCGTCCTCGCCTTTGGTAATGATCTGCACGTAAGGAATCGCTGCACTATCCACGATCTTCTTATCTACAACAAGACTACCATCTTGTGCCGCACTATCCGCAAGCTTCGATAGCACATCCTCATTCGTTAACGCATCGGACTGCGGCTCCACATAGACAGCGAGAAGATAGGTTCCTTTTTCATCGGTGAATGTAATATAGCCATCATTTTCACTCTGGTAATGCTTCACAAGGCCTGTCGGGTATCGCATGGACCAGCCATTGTAGCTATCCCCAATCATCGTCTTACCTGCATCACTATTAATCCCGCTAGGATTGCTGCCCCCGTCGTCTGCCCCGGTCTGATCCGCACGACCTGTAACGACAATCGTCTTATCCTCTTCTACGCGTAAGGTAGCACCCAGCGTGTCCGTGACCACACGAAGCGGAACCATCACCACACCGCCGACCAGCTTTGGCGCAGCACCCGTCTCTACCGTCCGGCCATCCACCGTTGCTTTCGTACTGCCGATCACAAATTGAATGGTATGGTCCGTTGAGGTTAACGTAATTTTTGTATTGTTTTCAAATGAAAAATCCACATGAAATGCCTTTGTGATCAACGACAACGGAACCATCGTCGCACCTTTCTCACGATAAGGCTTCGCAATCGAAGTTCGTTGGCCATTAATGGAGGCTATCACGCTGCCCACCTTGAATCGTAATTCCACACTGTTGTTCCCGTCTGCTGCTGCAACACTCGGTACGATCATGGTTACCATCAGAGCCAAGCAGATCCACCATAAGCCTAATTTTTTACTCACCAGAGCTTCCCCTCTTTCACTTCTAGTCCATTTCTGTTAATGCGATGGATCGCTGCACCAGATCGCCGCCGGATTGCATCATCAGCTTCACGGTCTGCCCAGGCATCATACTTTTAAATAGTTCATGAATATCCAGCTCTGTTGTCACTTGGCGCCCATTCACCGAGTACAAGACATCACCAACTTTAATGCCCGCCTTCACCGCTGCATCCGAATCCACACGGGTCACCGTCAACGGTTCATTCGTAGGAAGTCCGACAATCGCCGACCAGCTCTCCTCGATCTCAAAACCTAACGAAGGCCGCTTCACTTTCCCGTACTTCGTCAATTGATTCACAATATATTGAACCGTATCGGAAGGAATGGAAAAGCCCATATTTTCGACGCCTATCGCTGAATATTTTAACGAATTGATTCCTACGACCTCACCCTTCACATTCACGAGCGGACCGCCGCTGTTCCCCGGATTGATCGCCGCATCGGTCTGGATGAGCTTGTACATAGAATCGACGCTGCGGTTCAGGCCGCTAATTATCCCCATCGAAGCTGAGTTGCGAAAAGCAAACGAGATAGGCGTTCCCAATGCAACAACCGTCTCGCCCACTTCCAAGGTGGAAGTCGAAGCCGCGAAGGTCGCTGGCGTTAGCTTCTTTGCATTGATCTGAATCAGCGCAATATCGCTAATTTCATCCACATACTGCTTCACAATGTTGTATGACTTCCCGTCTGATGTGACAACCACGGCATTAGCCAGCTCGCTGACCACGTGAGCGTTCGTAATGATCCAACCGTCTGCTTTATAGACAACGCCTGTCCCATGCGCCAGATTATAGCGGTCTGAGCTGCTGCTCCCGTTCACGTTCACTTTACCGATAATCGCAACTACAGAAGGCGATAACTTCTTGACGATGCTAGGAATCGATTCTTTCGTATATTGATAGGTTTTACTCTTGGCATCGTACGCCCCTTGTCCGCCAAGCGTGCTGACCATACTGCTTGCTTTGACATAGACTTGTCCATCAATAACCTTCGCATCTAACGATGCAGTCTGACTCTGTGCTGCGGTTACTGTCGTACCCCCAAGCATAGCGAATGCCATCACGGCGCTGCATACGATGTTGCGGTTGCGTTGTCGCTTACCACTTCTGTTCTTGGACATCATCGATCCCCCTTTTCTCCACTCTATGAAACTATGAATTAAAAGCATTATCAATGTAGCATAAATTTCCAGTGGTTTCAATTTTTTAAGCCTCTCTCATCCTACGCGAATGCATGTTGGAATATGCTCTTTACATAGGCTTCATAATTGAAAATATAACTTTTTTTTAGTCGAACAAACTTTTTGTTTGATTTCGTCTCCAACTATGCTATCATTTGTGCCATAACCAGATTATTAGGGAACGGAAGTGATTCACGAGAGATGGAAAACGTGCAAGTTGAATTTGAATTTCTAACCTCCCTCGTTCGCGGGATTGCCGCCCAATTTGGGGATAACTGCGAGGTCGTGCTGCATGATTTAACACGTCCTTATGACAGCACCATCGTCGCGATCGAGAACGGTCATGTCACAGGACGCAAAGTCGGTGATCCCGGTACGAACTTAGGACTAGAGCTGCTGCGCGGCCAATCCGACGACGGCAATAAGATTAATTACGTGACGCAAACCAAGGACGGACGGATCCTACGCTCGACTTCCCTCTATATGCGGAATAACGAGGGTACTGTTATCGGGTCCATTTGCATCAATTATGACATCACAGAACTCATGATCGCCGAGAAAACCTTACAATCTCTCACCGCTTCCGGTTTGCAGCCCGAAGTGAAGGAAAGCTTCGTTACGAATGTGTCCGACCTGCTGGATCAACTCATTCAAGAAGCTCAGGAGTACATCGGCAAGCCGGTAGCAGCGATGTCCAAGGAAGATAAGACCCGTCTGATCCAACTGCTCGACAAGAAAGGTGCTTTTCTGATCAAAAAAGCAGGCGAACGGATTTGCAGCTATTTGAACATTTCGAAGTATACGCTGTACAGCTATTTAGAAGAATCGAAAACTGCTGAATAAGGGGGATCTCCCATGACGAAAACATTCCTTGAGACACCATGTGTCATCATCGATGCCCAGCAAACACAACGCAACGTGAATACGATGGCCGCGACGATCAGCTCGACGGATGCGAAGCTTCGCCCCCATGCGAAGACACACAAGCTCCCTTCCGTTGCCCATCAACAGCTTCAAGCAGGTGCATCAGGCATTACGGTCGCGAAAATTTCAGAAGCCGAAGTGATGGCAGAGGGCGGGATCCGCGATATCTTTGTCGCGTATCCCCTCGTTACCGCATCGAAGATCGAACGTGCGGCTGCATTAAGCAAATCCATTCGCCTGATTACAGCTGTCGATAGCCTCGAAGGCGCACGCCTTCTCGCCGCTACAGCTACTGCTCAAGGCGTCACGCTCGAGACGCGGCTAGAGATCGATACAGGCTTGCGCCGTACAGGTGCTGCCATGACGAATGCCGTAGCGTTGGCCCAACAGATTCATAATCTAGCGGGACTGCATCTCACTGGCATATACACCTTCCGCGGCGCACTCCTGGACGGTCGACCGACACGTGACTTGGAACAGGCAGGTCGTGAAGAAGGCGAAATGATGGTGAAGCTAGTGGAAGAAATGCGTGCTGCAGGATTGAACATTGCTGATGTGAGCGTCGGCTCTACGCCTACTGCCGTATTTGCAGCGCAGGTGAAAGGTGTAACCGAGGTCCGTCCGGGCACTTATGTCTATCAGGACCGGATGCAAGCCGCATTAGGCGTATGCGCAATAGAGGATTGCGCGGGCAGCGTACTCGTCACCGTTGTCAGCCGTCCAAGTCCCGATCTCGTCGTCATCGACGGCGGCAGCAAGACTTTCGCAACGGATGTCCAGCCGAACAGCGAGCCAGCGCGGTTAATCGGATTCGGCCATGTCATTGGAGCACCCGATGCCATTCTGGAGCGTTTAAGCGAAGAACATGGCATGCTGCGTGTTGCACCCGACTGTTCGTGGCAGGTGGGTGACCAACTGCGAATTATACCGAACCACATTTGCAGCACCGTCAATCTTCACAATCAAGTGATCTGGCAAGATGGAGACCAATATATCGCTGTGCCTGTTCTAGCTCGAGGCAAATTAGAGTAGGTCCCACGAAGAATTTTTAGTTTCGATACGTCGAAATTTTTATAAATTCTATTGTGGTAATAAATACGAGTACGTAGTCGAAGAGCCCGCTTTTCAATATAGCGAACTTTCTCTATTAAAGGAGTGCAGCGAGAATGTTAGACCTCATCATTAAGAACGGTAAAATTGTAGACGGTACAGGAAACCCATGGTTAGCTGGCGATGTTGGCATTCAACAAGGCGCTATCGTCGCCGTCGGACAGCTCTCACAGGAGGCTCACCGCACCATCGATGCGCACGGTCAAGTGATCGCGCCGGGATTTATTGATGGCCATTGTCATTCCGATTTGATGATTCTCGATTACCCGAACAGTGAAATCAAGTTGCAGCAAGGCGTGACGACCGAAGTCGTCGGGAACTGCGGCCTCGCGCCTGCTCCCTTTTTTCCGGAAACCGCAAGTCTGCTACAGACCTACGTCGAACCTATTCTAGGCAAAACCAGCTGGGAATGGCCATGGAACACGGTAGAGCAATACATGCAGACCGTCGCAAAAGCAAGCATCTCTGAAAATATCGCCACGTATGTTGCCCACGGTGCTCTGCGTATCGCAGTGATGGGTTTTGCCAATCGGCCTGCGACGCGCGAAGAGCTGGACCGGATGAAGGGACTGCTTGAAGAGGGTTTACGAGCTGGAGCCATTGGCTTCTCCATCGGGTTGCTCTATGCCCCTGGCAGCTATACGTCTCGGGAAGAAATTGCTGAGTTGTGCAGCGTTCTGCCCCAATACAATGGTCTCTTCTCCACCCACATTCGCGGGGAAGGCAACAATCTGATCCCTTCGATCAAAGAGGTCATTTGGATTGCCGAGAAAACGGGGGTCTCCCTTCATATTAGTCACTTGAAAGCAGCAGGAAAGGCGAACTGGGGGAAAATTCTCGAGGCATTAGAGCTTGTGGAAGAGGCCCGTGGGCGCGGTATGGATGTAACCGTTGATGTTTATCCTTACAATGCGGGGTCGACCATGCTGACAACCGTCCTCCCTCCTTGGGTGCTAGAAGGCGGTATCGAGTGTACGCTTGATGCCTTCCGGGACCCGCAAATGCGGCGCCGTGTACGTGAAGAATTAGGCAGCGAACAGAAGGATTGGGATAACCTCGTCTACTCCACCGGGTGGAGCAGCGTCATTATCTCCTCGGTCCAGACTGCAGCCAATCGTCACCTAGAAGGCAAGCATATCGAAGAAATTAGCGAACTTCGCGGACAACACCCGGTAGATTGCGTCATGGATCTGCTGATCGAAGAAGGCGGCAAAATCTCCATCGTCTACTTTCATATGTCCGATACCGATGTCAAAGAAGTGATACGCTACGAGAAATCGTTAATTGCATCCGACAGCTTGCATTGTGAGACAGGCAAACCGCATCCGCGGCTGTATGGTTCTTTCCCACGGATTTTCGCAAAATATGTACGTGAGGAAAAAACACTTTCGCTTGAGCAAGCGGTTCGCAAAATGACATCCTTCCCAGTACAACGCTTTAAATTAGGAAAACGCGGACTCATTGTGCCTGGTTACATCGCCGATATTGTCGTCTTTGATCCAGATACCATTTCCGATACAGCTACCTATCAAGATCCGCGCCAATACCCAACGGGTATTTCACAGGTTATCGTGAATGGCGAGATTACCTTAGCGAACGGGCAGCATACGCAAGCTCGCCCAGGTGCTTTTATTCCGGCTCAACATCAATGCTGTAATCATTAATATCAATCCATCATACCTAATGGAGGTCTATATTTATGTCTAAAATTGAAGCTCGCTTACAAAAACTAGGAATTACATTACCCGAGGTTGGTGAACCGAAGTTCGCTTACCTGCCCGCCAATCAAACGGGAAACCTTGTCTACACATCCGGTCACGATTGCCGTATCAACGGCGTCTTGATGTATGAAGGCAAGCTTGGAACAGATCTTACGATCGAGCAAGGCCAAGAAGCAGCTCGTCAAGTGATCATCAATTGTCTTGCCGCACTAAAAGCACATGTAGGCGATTTGGACCGCGTCGTGAAAGTCGTTAAAATGCTTGCTTTCGTCAACAGCGCTCCAGGATTTGCAGATCAACCTTATGTCATCAACGGAGCTTCCAACCTCCTCATTGACGTGTTCGGCGAAAGCGGCCGTCATGCGCGCTCTGCGATCGGTACAAGTGATCTTCCATTCCACACGCCTGTGGAAATTGAACTCATTGTCGAAGTTCGCGACTAATTCATACGCTAGCTAGCTATAACGCAAGCTTCTCATCCCCTGATTGGGTGGTGGGGAGCTTTTTAAATTTATAAGGGCCGCTTTTCAGCACCAAGAATATAGTGAGAACCTAGATAGCTCTCTCCCCTCTTTTCCACGCAAAAGACCCCCTGACATTCGTCAGAGGGCCCCTTCATGATGAAAGTTGAACCTTCATTACCTCGTATGTATCGTACTTAGAGCCAACTCGTCTTAATCATAGCTACATCGGCAAGCACGAACACAATTAGACTTACGCTTGTAAATGCGATAGCAAATTTATTTTTCACAGATTGACTTACCAAACGTACAAGAGCCACTACGAGCAAAATCGTAACGACAACCATAATCATATCAAACGGTTCGAACTTCTTTGCAGCTTCTGCCGCTTCTGCCAACAACATGACGGGACCCCCTCAAAAAATTCTCACATTTTACCTATCTTCATCTATGTTAGCGTTCACTTCCAAGATATGCAAGTAAAAATCTATAATTTTAACAAACTTGTCACCGTTTCACTTCAAAAAATGCAATGAATAAGATCACACCAATCATAACGGAATATCTATCTATTTATAACAATTTCTAATAGACATAAATTGTAAAATGGATTTACGCTCTTCTGGAAATATGTTACTCTTAATCTATATTTCATACTAGTCTGATCGGAATTAAACTTAGGGGGATTATACATGGCATATGAACCGGTGTGGACGGCAGATCCGTCCAAGCTGAACAAGTTCGAATTCGTAAAGCTCGAAAAAGATGGCTTAGATGTTATCCGCACAATCATTGAGAAATATGCACTGGAAGGCTACGATTCGATAACACCTGAAGATATGGACCGCTTCAAATGGGCGGGCGTCTATCAACAGAAACCGAAGAATGGATTCTTCATGATGCGGATCCGCATCAATGGTGGTATCCTGACTTCCACACAAGCCCGTGCTATCGCTGAAATTGGTCAATTGTACGGACGTGGATTGATCGATGTCACGACGCGCCAAGCCATTCAATACCACTGGCTGACTGTCGAATCACTGCCGGATATTTTCAAACGATTAGAAGCCGTAGGTCTCTATTCTTATGAAGCATGCGGAGATTGCCCGCGTACGATCGTCGGGAACCCGCTTGCAGGAATTGATCCGGATGAGTTGGTGGATACCGTGGATTTGGTCGAACAAATCAATGATTACTTCCTAATGAACCGTGATTTCTCCAACTTGCCTCGTAAATACAAAATGTCGATCTCAAGCAACATCTATAATAACGCACACGCTGAAATCAATGACTTAGCTTTTGTACCGGCGACCAAAGTGATTGACGGCGAAGAAGTCATCGGATTCCATATCCTTGTTGGCGGCGGATTATCTGCTAAACCCCATTTGGCTCAAAAGCTGGATATCTTCGTTCGTCCGGAAGAAGCCTTGAAGGTTGCCATTGGCGTAACGACGATTTTCCGTGATTATGGTTACCGTGAGAAACGCCATCACGCGCGGCTGAAATTCCTTATGGCTGATTGGGGTCCTGAGAAATTCAAAGAAAAACTCATTGAAGTTGTTGGTGAATTACCTTCACGTGGTGAGGATAAGTTAGTTGGCTGGCAAGCTGCTTACTATGATGGTGTTCATCCACAAAAAGGTGATGGTTTGAACTACATCGGTCTGAATGTTCCTGTAGGACGACTCAATTCCGATGAATTGAATCAGCTGGCGGATGTCGCTGACCAATACGGCGAAGGTAAACTTCGTACGACGATGTCGCAGAATATCTTGATCAGCGGTGTACCCGATGACAAGGTCGAAGAAGCTTTACAAGCACCTGTCTTACAACGGCTGACGCCTTTCCCAGAGCATTTCATGAGCCGTACGGTTTCCTGCACAGGGAATGAGTTCTGTAACCTTGCCGTAGTTGAGACCAAAGAACGCGCACGTGATGTCGCGAAATACTTGGATGAACATGTGGAACTGGATGAGAAAATCCGTATCCATTTCATTGGTTGCCCGAATGCTTGCGGTCAAAAGCATATTGCCGATATTGGTCTCCAAGGTGCACTCGTTAAAACACCGGATGGCATGATCGATGCGTTCGATATCGCGGTTGGCGGTACACTGGATCCACATGCACCGAAGTTTAACCAAGTGCTTAAAGGACGCGTCAAAGGCGATGATGTAGGACCTGTCCTTAGCCAGCTCGTCCATTTCTACAAAGAAAATCGCAATGAAGGTGAGACCTTCCATCAATACGTAAATCGTGTGGGTGTACCTGCATTCCAAGAAAAACTAACTGAAATTTTGGCTTCTTAATCCATTTTCCTCTTTACACTTCACAATAACTAGCGACCTGACTTTGGGGGTAATCCCATCAGGTCGTTCTTTTTTTATGCCGTTAATGATTAAGGTCATGAGAAAAACCTGGCCGATGGCCAGGTCCTTGCTTAAACCCATACGTTTCCAGCATGGGGGAGGGATGGGTATGGGGTTCCAACCGCTGTTGAAATCGTGTTGTTTGAATTTATTTATGCGGTAATAACACGATTTCAAAGGCGGACGCTTTCGCTTTTCCACCCCATACCCATTCCCTCTTCTGTTCTACTTTGTACGGTCTGCTAATTCTTTTTTCCTAACCGATCGCTGATGCGGTATTCATATCCATGTTAGATGTAGGTTTTATTGCCAATTTGAAAGTCGTTTTCTGATGCCGAAAAAGTATACTTTCTTATGCGGTAAAATAAAGAGCACAATCTGAATTCATCAGATTGTGCTCTAGGATCATGCTAATCTATGTTACACCGATGCCGTCTCAAGTTGTTGCTCCGTACGAATCCGGTCGCGCTCTAGAATAGGTTTGAGGTAGTGACCCGTATAAGAGGTATCATTCTTCACCACATGCTCTGGTGTCCCGGTTGCAATAATGGTTCCGCCTCCGCTTCCTCCCTCTGGCCCTAAATCGATTAAATAGTCTGCTGTCTTGATGACATCCAGATTATGTTCGATCACAAGAACGGTCTCCCCCGAATCTACAAGACGATGCAACACCGTCAAGAGTCGATCGATATCATCCACATGCAATCCCGTTGTCGGTTCATCCAGAATGTACATCATCTTCCCTGTGCTCCGGCGGTACAATTCAGCAGCCAGCTTCACGCGCTGTGCTTCCCCACCGGATAAGGTTGTAGCAGGTTGACCCATGTTCACATAGCCTAGACCTACATCCATCAGCGTTTGCAGCTTACGGTGAATTTTCGGAATGTTCTTGAAGAATTCCGTAGCATCTTCCACGGTCATCCCTAGTACATCTGCAATGCTGCTGCCTTTATATTTCACTTCCAACGTTTCACGGTTATAACGTTTGCCCTTGCAGACTTCACAAGGCACATAGACGTCCGGCAAGAAGTGCATCTCAATCTTAATGATTCCGTCGCCTCGGCAAGCCTCACAACGTCCGCCCTTCACGTTAAAGCTGAAGCGGCCTTTCTTATAGCCGCGAATCTTGGCTTCATTCGTGGAGGCGAAGACATCGCGAATGTCGTCGAATACGCCGGTATACGTGGCTAGATTCGAACGCGGTGTCCGTCCGATTGGCGATTGGTCAATATCAATGACGCGCTCGATTTGCTCGATCCCTTTCATTTCACGATATTGTCCTGGACGCACCTTCGCTTTATTCAAATCTCTGGCAAGCGTCTTATAGAGAATCTCATTGACCAACGTCGATTTCCCGGAACCTGACACTCCTGTTACCGCCGTAAATACGCCCAACGGAATCTTCACGTTCACGTTCTTCAGGTTGTTCTCCTTGGCCCCTTTGATCTCGAGCCAACGATCATCCGTTTTACGACGTTCTAGTGGTACCGGAATGAACTTGCGTCCACTCAGATACTGACCCGTTAACGAATTCTCATTCGCCATAATTTCTTCAGGAGTGCCCTCGGCACAGACGACGCCGCCATGAATTCCCGCACCCGGTCCCATATCGATAATGTAATCGGCAGCAAGCATGGTATCTTCATCATGCTCCACCACGATTAACGTGTTCCCTAAATCCCGCATATGCTCCAGCGTCTGAATCAATCGATCATTATCACGTTGATGCAGACCAATACTAGGCTCGTCCAGAATATAGAGAACGCCCATCAAGCTAGAACCGATCTGCGTTGCAAGGCGAATCCGCTGTGCTTCACCGCCGGACAACGTCCCTGCAGCACGGCTAAGCGTCAAATACTGAAGACCTACATTAACAAGGAAGCCTAAGCGAGCATTAATCTCTTTCAAGATTAATTGGGCAATTGTCTGTTCTTTCGCCGTCAGATCCAAACCTGTGAAGAATTGATCCGCTTCACCAATCGATAACGAAGTCACATACGCCATGTTCTTGTCATTGATCGTTACCGCTAAGCTCTCCTTCTTCAACCGGTCCCCTTTACAAGTACCGCAAGGCTTCGCACTCATATAAGCTTCGATATATTCACGAATCCCTTCGGACCCTGTATCCCGATATCGACGCTCTAAATTATTGATAATTCCTTCGAACGGTACGAGCGCTTCCTTCTTGTGCCCGAAATCATTCTCATATTTGAAGCGAATCTTTTCTTTGCCCGTGCCTTGTAGCAATTTCGTCATTTGTTCTTTCTCGAGAGCCGAGACAGGAATATCGGTTGGAATCCCATAATGCTCACACACCGATTTCAGAAATTGCGGATAATAGTTCGACGTACTTCCTGCCCACGCTTCAAATGCGCCATCTTCAATCGTTAGCTCCGGCTTCGGCACCAACAAGTCAGGATCGACAATCATCTTCACACCTAATCCATCACAATCCGGACAAGCGCCGAATGGGCTGTTGAATGAGAACATCCGCGGTGCCAGCTCATCAATACTGAAGCCGCATACGGGACAAGCTAAGTTCGAGCTGAACATCAGCTCTTCTTTATCTATAATATCGACAAGCAATTGACCACCAGACAACTTCAAGGCGGTCTCGATCGAATCCGCGAGACGGGTCTGTACATCATCCTTCACGACAATCCGATCGACCACGACTTCGATATTGTGTTTCTTATTCTTCTCCAGCTCGATGGTTTCGCTTAAATCACGAATTTCCCCATTGACCCGGACCCGTACAAAACCTTGCTTCTGAATATCTGCAAGCAGCTTCGTATGTTCTCCCTTACGACCTGACACGATTGGTGCTAGAATCTGAAGCTTAGTCCGCTCCGGATATTGGATAATCCGGTCTACCATTTGTTCTACAGTCTGAGACGTAATCTCAATCCCATGCTCTGGGCAATGCGGTCGACCAATGCGGGCGAACAACAACCGTAAATAATCGTAAATCTCCGTTACCGTACCCACCGTTGACCGAGGGTTGCGGCTCGTTGTCTTCTGATCAATCGAGATCGCCGGAGACAAGCCATCGATCGAATCGACATCCGGCTTCTCCATTTGTCCTAGAAATTGACGAGCGTAAGCAGATAAGGATTCCACGTATCTACGTTGACCTTCGGCATAAATCGTATCGAATGCCAGGGATGATTTACCTGAACCACTCAAGCCGGTAAGAACTACAAAACGATCACGCGGGATTGTTACATCAATATTTTTTAAATTATGCGCTCGTGCGCCTTTGATGACGATGTTTTCGCTTGCCACAACTATACCCCCTGCCCCCAAATGTGGGGATTTACAAATACGCACCTGTTCATATGAATAGCATTGCCCAACTCACCTAGTCATAGACTTATAGATTCGCTTGGCTTAATCTTGTGATTTCAATTCCAGCAAAGCATCACGCAACTCGGCTGCACGCTCGAACTGTAGGTTCTTCGCAGCTTCCTTCATCTCGGCCTCGAGACGTTCGATCATCGAATGGCGATCCTTCTTCGACATCTTCTCGCCTGCACCCGTCAAATAATCGCTCTTCTGCTCAGCAACCTTCGTCGCCTCAATAACCTCACGCACTTTTTTCTTAATGGTCTGCGGTGTGATACCATGTTTCTCGTTGTAAGCAATTTGGATCTCACGACGACGATTCGTCTCCGTGATCGCTTTGTTCATCGAATCGGTCATCTTATCCGCGTACATGATTACATACCCTTCAGCATTACGCGCCGCGCGCCCAATCGTCTGGATCAAGGAACGTTCCGCACGGAGGAAGCCCTCTTTATCTGCATCCAGAATGGCAACCAAGGATACCTCCGGCAAGTCAAGACCTTCCCGCAGCAGGTTAATCCCTACAAGCACGTGGAAGGTTCCTAACCGTAGATCCCGCAGAATCGACATCCGTTCCAAGGTCTTGATATCGGAGTGCAAGTAACGTACTTTAATGCCAATTTCCTTGAAGTAATCCGTTAAGTCCTCGGACATCTTCTTCGTCAATGTCGTAACAAGCACACGTTCGTCTTTCGCAATCCGATCTCGGATCTCTCCAATCAGATCATCAATTTGCCCTTTCGTCGGACGAATCTCTATTATCGGATCTAGAAGCCCCGTTGGACGAATAATCTGTTCCACCATCTCTGGACAACGCTCCAACTCATAAGGTCCAGGTGTAGCAGACACGCAAATCAGCTGATTTATCTTCGATTGGAACTCTTCGAATTGCAGCGGACGGTTATCCAGCGCCGATGGCAGCCGGAATCCATGCTCCACGAGGACGGTCTTCCGCGCACGGTCCCCGTTATACATCCCGCGGATTTGAGGCAAAGAAACGTGAGACTCATCCGCTACGATGAGGAAATCATCCGGGAAGTAGTCTAGTAACGTGTATGGTGTTGCGCCAGGTTCACGGAACGTCAATGGACCGGAATAGTTCTCGATCCCGGAACAAAAGCCCACTTCCTGCATCATTTCGATATCATAGCGCGTCCGCTGTTCCAAGCGCTGCGCTTCCAGCAGCTTGCCATTCGACTTCAATACGGCTAACCGCTCCTCTAATTCCCGTTCAATATTCACGAGCGCGACCTTCATCGTCTCTTCTTGGGTAACGAAGTGAGACGCCGGGAAGATGGAGATATGATCGCGTTCGCCGATCAATTCACCCGTTAATACATCAATCTCTGTAATCCGTTCAATTTCATCCCCGAACAGCTCAATCCGTACCGCATGCTCTCCCTTGGACGCCGGGAAAATCTCAACGACATCCCCGCGTACACGGAATGTACCCCGCACGAAGTTCAGATCATTCCGTTGGTACTGAATATCCACGAGCTTGGATAAGATCTGATTCCGCGGCTTCTCCATGCCGACGCGAAGCGATAACACGAGACTCTTATACTCGAGTGGCGATCCCAAACCATAAATACAGGATACGCTCGCTACGATAATGACATCTCGACGTTCGAACAACGACGCTGTCGCGGAGTGACGAAGCTTGTCAATTTCTTCATTGATACTCGAGTCCTTCTCGATGAACGTATCGGAGGACGGGATATAGGCTTCCGGTTGGTAATAATCATAGTAACTGACGAAATATTCGACTGCATTATTCGGAAAGAACTCTTTGAACTCGCTGCACAGCTGAGCTGCCAGCGTCTTGTTGTGTGCAATGACTAACGTCGGCCGATTCACTTGAGCAATCATCTGCGCAATCGTAAAAGTCTTCCCCGTTCCTGTTGCACCGAGCAGCGTCTGAATCTTTTTCCCTTGCTGAACTCCTTCAACTAACTGTAGAATCGCTTGCGGTTGATCGCCTTGCGGTGAAAACTCGGATTCGATTTGGAATTGCTTTGAACTTACCACAATATCGCTCATTGGACTTCATCACCCACACCGTGTAAAATATTTACCTGCATGCATCCATAACAGGCCCTAAACTATATGTTGAATCTTCCCGATAAATGCATTAGGAAGATGTTACCTCTTAGATGTGTATTCCAGTATATATAGGAATATTTGTTCCCGTTTATTATACCTTTTTCTCGAACTGGTTGCAAATTGAAAATCCACTACAGGAGTTGTTACGGTTCATGGATATGACCACGATCTTCGGCCTATTGGCTGGACTCGCCGCCCTCATCGGCGGATTTTTATTAGAAGGCGGTCAATTTGGCGGTCTTCTCAAACTAACGGCAGCACTTATTGTATTCGGCGGTACTTTTGCCGCGGTGATCATCAGCTTCCCCTTATCACGATTGCGCACCATCCCTCAAGCGCTGAAATTTGCGTTTACGAAGCCGGAATACCACCAGAATGAACTCATGGATGAATTGACAGAGTTCGCGTCCATTACGCGCCGTCATGGCTTGCTGGCTATTGAGAAACGAGTATCCGCGCATCCGAACGAATTTTTGCGGGAAGGACTTCTCATGACTATCGACGGCACGGACCCTCAGCTGATCCGTCAAATTCTGGAGCTGGAGATGGACGTCGCGGAGCAGAAACACGAAAATCATGCCAAAATGTTCGAGTCCGCTGGCGGGTACGCTCCCACGATGGGGATTATCGGTACGGTCATGGGACTCATTCATGTGCTCGGCAATTTAACCGATCCCAGCACCTTAGGCGCATCCATTGCGATTGCTTTTACCGCTACACTCTATGGTGTTGTTAGCGCGAATCTCATTTACTTGCCGATCGCCTCCAAAATTCAAACGCGCAGCCAGGATGAACTTCAGCATATGGAATTTATCATGCAAGGTATATTGGCCATTCAAGCTGGAGAACATCCGCATGTCGTTCGTAGGAAGTTAAATTCCATGCTTCTCGTGGAGGACCCGTCTATCACCCTATTACAACTCAAGAAGAAGGCGATCGAGCATGAGACGCAAGAGTAGACGCCGCATCAAGCCCGTCTCCAAGGGCCATGAAAGATGGCTGATTACATACGCCGACCTTATTACACTATTAATGATCTTCTTTGTCATTATGTTCTCGGTAAGTCAGATTGATGCAGATAAATATGATTCCTTATCCCAAGATCTTCGTACGACCTTTCGGCATGCAGACGGTGTTCTTGAAGATGGGAAAGGAGTTACGGAGGGCCAGAACGCGTCTGTCTTGCCCCATCTGCCCGTAAACCCCACGGCAACGAACCCGACGCAGCAGCCGATGACCGAACGGGAACTGCAGTTTAGACAGCAAGAGCAGGAATTACAGCAATTTAAATCCGTCATTGAGACCTATGTCCAAGACCACCAGCTCAGTTCTGAAGTATCCATTACTGATACCGAGAAAGGGATCTCTATTCATTTAAGCGATCAATTCCTATTTGATCTCGGCAAAGCCGAGCTGAAAGAGAAATCCCAGCCTATGCTCAATAAATTAGGCAGCTTGTTCAGTCAGCTGGATACGACGATCAGTATTGAAGGTCATACGGATGATTTAGTCATCCAGCCCGGCGGAACCTATAAAGATAACTGGGAGCTCTCCGCAGCCCGAGCCTTGTCCGTCCTTCGCTATTTCATTGACCAAGCGCATTTAGATGCGAACAAATTCCAAATTGCAGGTTACGGGGATACGCATCCCGTCGCACCGAACGATTCCGCTCTGAATCGGCAGAAGAATCGACGTGTGGAAATGATTGTATTACGTAAATTACAGCAATGAGAAAACCTCTATCGAGGCATTTCGAAGAATGAGCGACCGCGATTACATGTAGGTTTTATCGCCAATCAGAAAGTCGCTTTCGCATGCCAAAAACTTAAACTTTCTGATGTGGTAATAAAGACAACATAGAGCAATCCTAAACACATCATCTGTGAGCAGGATTGCTCTTTTGCTACCAAGTCCTGCCTTTCCCCCGTCGTAAGTCTAGGAAGATTCCCGTCGGGAGTACGTTTTGGGCCAGTACTGTCTAATATACAATAGTATTATTAAGAGACAGGTTGGTGACGGAAGTGAGCAGGAAAATCTATATTCTTCTTACCGATACAGGGACTTTATTCTCCCGGGCCATCGGACTTTATACAAAAGCGAATCTTAATCACGCGTCTATCGTATTAGATGAAGAGATGAAGGAGATTTACAGCTTCGGGCGTAAAAATTCATTCAATCCATTTAACGGCGGTTTTGTTAAAGAGAAGGTATTCGGGCATCTCGTGCGGGAAGCAACAAGACCGACCGCTTGTGCCATCTACAGCTGCACCGTGAGTGACGATAATTATGAGCTATTGCGCGCTCGTATTCAGCATATGGAACAGAATCAACACCAATACAAATATAATCTTCTCGGCTTATTCGGCATTGTATTAAACATTTCCATCGAACGTAAAAATGCTTTCTTCTGTACGCAATTCGTCGCGTATATGCTGCAGAAGCACGGCGTGAAACTCATGATGGATAAATCGCTCGCCCAAATTACACCCATGGATTTGCAAAATTGTGAGAACCTCGAATTAATCTACTCAGGCGATCTGAGAGAGCGGGCTCGTCACCAATACGCATATCCATTGACCTCGTAAAATTTGAAAGGGGAACTTATGGCACAATGGATGGAACACACGTATCACTACGTATCTCAACTGGACATGCAGCAAATCGAAGCCTTACTTGAAAAATATTCGGCACTCGGTCCCTTACCTGGGATCCTTTTGCCTTTCTTAGAGGCTTTCCTGCCCTTCTTACCATTGTTCATCATTGCGGCAGGCAATGCTTCGGCATACGGACTCGGACTTGGATTTCTCTATTCGTGGATTGGCTCGGTATTAGGCGCGCTCATCTTATTCCTCTTAGCGAGACGATTCGGCGGACGTCTAAATGATTACTTATCGCGCAAGTATCCGAAGGCAGAGCATTTCTTTCATTGGGTCGAGCAGCGGGGCTTTACGCCACTTTTCATTCTATACTGCTTCCCATTTACGCCTTCTTTCTTTATCAATATCGCTTCTGGCATGAGTCGTGTGCCATTGGGCATTTTTTTATCTGCCATCATGCTGGGCAAAGGCGTCATGATCTTCCTCATGTCCTTTGTCGGTCATGATTGGCAAGGATTCGCATCCCAGCCTTGGCGTATCATCGCGCTTGTGGTTGGTTTAATTATTCTGTGGCTCGGAGGCAAGCGGGTCGAGAAGAGATTCCAAATTAACTGATGCTCCTTCTCTCTAACGAAACATTCTTTGTCCTATGTTCACAGACCAGAAGCGATCCTTCCATTGACGTGGGGGGATCGTTTTTTTAACTTGCTTCATGCCAGACACAAAAAAGAAGAGCTCAGCAGCCACTAAGCTCTTCCTCACTCCATCACACGCTTCAATCGCTCCACTGCTAGCTTCTGAATACGGGACACATTCATCTTCTCAATTATCTTAATCGCTGCCATACATCCGCAGCGACATCCACCCACTTCATCCATTTGGGTGACGTATCTTGCGATGTATTTGAGGCATCCGATGCAGCAGATGCCGCATGGGCATCTGCAGTACGCCGCGTTCGACGCGTGGTCTTGCGCCGTTGGAACAGCGTCGCTGACACCTGCTGCATCCCGTCTGCCGCTTCGCGCAACGCTTCACCCGTGATTTGAATCGTATCCATCATCGGTTCAATCTGTTTCATTTTCGCTTCCAAATCGGTTAATGTCTCCGTCACCTTGTCCAATGATTTCTTCGCAGATAATAAGGTTTTAACTAGAAACACGACTAAAACTACAACTGCCACAGCCATGACAGCCACGCTAATTTCAATAATCATGAGGCAAACCTCTTTTCCCATTATTATGTATATATCTTTAAACCCATTATTGAAGGAATTAAATCATTTGTCTCCTGTATAGATCACATGACCTCTGCATTTGTTTCATTTTCACTTCCCACGGGTAATCATTCCTATTGATGATGATATAAAAAGGTTGGATTTTCGGCTAAAGAAAAGCAGCCCCGGAAGATCAAACATGATCTTCCGGGGCTGCTTTGTTACATGTACCAATTAGTCACGAGTGACATAGAACTCTGCATATTCTGGATCCCATGTCATGCCTGCGCCTAATGCTTCAATCATGAAGCGAAGCGGCACGTTGGCAGTGTTATAGTCGTCAACGATCACGGGTTGTGCCATGGTTTTGGCTACGCCATTGACAGTCGCCGTCTTGGAACCAATTTTTAATTGAACGGTAATATCATTAAGTTCATCATACACCGTAATTTGCTTCGTAGCTGGATCCCATTTCACATCTGCTTCGAATTGATCTGCTACATAATTGATCGGAACCATACCTGTACCGTTTAATGTCCACCAACCTGGTAAGTAATCTTCATAACCATATGACTCTTCAGGATAAATCGTTACATTGATTGCTCCCACACCCAGGTCGTTTCTTAGAATGCTGTACGCCGATGATTTCTTATCAAATTTAGACAAGAATCCTTTACCTGATAACCCATACATATCTACTTGATCTACACCTGCAGCCGTATCGATCACATCTGCCTTCACAGGCTTGTTGATGTTCCACATTTGAGTGGACGAACGAACGATAATTTTTGAAATCGGAAGATCTGCCGCTTTTGGAAGCGCGATACCCAATTCTAGGTTTTGTTTGCGAATTTGATTGTCGCTATCCACGAAGATATCCCAGGATAAGCTTGTATCCTTGCTGAAGATTTGCTTGTATTCATCTTCCGCTAACAAGGCAGCGGATTGTTCATCGTATTGCTTCAAGACTTCATCTAGTCCTTGTTTGATCGCTTTATACATTACGAGGGAACCGACTTCTTGATCTTTTGCAACAGAACCGAAGATGTCTCCTTCAAGCCCTTCTTCAGACAACGCGCTCATTTCTTGCTCTACGATCGGGTAGAACGCTTCATATAGAACTTTAACAATTTCACGTAATCCTTCATCGTCTTTCGAAATGTTCGTCAATAAAGTCTTCACAAGTCCTACGACTTCATCGCCTTTAATTTCTAAATGAAGCTTTTGAAGATTCAAGCTTTGTCCATACACATTCTCCGTAACAGAGGATACAGAGGCCGTGTTCGGTACAGGCGCTTGCTTCACGAAGTATGCTCCAAGCTTCTGAATTGCTGCTTTCATGCCGTCTTGCGATTTTTGAAGTTCAGCCGTAACTGCGCTGTCCAATCCTTCTCCTTCAAGTGAGATCGCGATAGGCTTCTTAATCCCTTCGATCCAGAGCGATAGGTTGGTGTTATCCATCCCTAGTTGGAAAGGTATGGATTTGTCGCTGTATGTAATTTTACCTTGTACCGAAGCATGATTAAGATCTTGCGTAACAGCATGATCAATATCTAACTTCAAGGAATTAATCAGCTTAATCATTTTTTTATCTTCATCCGTTAATCCCGCATTTACACTCGGCACCAACTCAACGGATAATGTCTGGCTGGATTCACCCGACGTAACCTTAAGGCTATTTTCCACGACTTTCGCAACATTTAGGCCCCCAATCGATTGACAACCTGCCAATACGAGCAACATTGCTACAAGTGTGATAGCTAGCCATTGTTTCCCCTTAATAAACTTCACGTGTGCATCCCCTTCCCCAATTTAACAATTATACTAATCTTTTCATTATTACAAACCTTCCCATTCTTGTACAGTGAAAAATATACTATATTTGTTCCAGAAAATCCTCTCATTAACTGGAATAATCATGAAGATTCCTCGAATCTTTCAGATTAAAACGCTTACTTCCGATGTTACGTTTGAATTCGAGGATAATCGGCTTTATTCCAGATTTTACAACGGATTCGTTAAAGCGTATGATACAGCCATTGATTTATTCGCTGAGTTCTCATGATGATGAGAAACGGGGGAACCATGATGGAAGCCTTGGCTTCTTGGGGTGAATCGGAAGGTTGAATCCCTTCTGTAGGGTACGCTCTCAAACCCGAATCCGACAGCTAACCTCGTAAGCGATTGTTGAGAGAGGTCTCGCTTCTTTACCGCGTGCCGATTGAGTATCGTATCCTATCGCTACGGTATGCAAGAAGCCCACGAATAGAGGTTTCCTCTACTTCGCGGGCTTCTTTTGTGTCGTTCGTCTATTAAAATCGTAAGGAGTTGTATCCCATGAGCCTGAACCCTATCCGTACCGTCTCCAGTCTGGATCAAGACACTTCCCATTTAACACGTATGGAATTATTCCAAATGGAAGCGTCGAGCCATGTTACATGCATGATCTTAAAACTTTCAAGCGTCGATCACATCGGCTGGGCGGAATGTCGGTTGGACACGACCGCACCTGTGGATTTAGTGAAATGGGCTGCAACCTTTCAGCAATTTGTCGGTCTGAACGTCGAGCAAGCGATCCAACATCTCCATGGTAACCATGCATCCTGGAACCCCTACAAAGCTCGACTTGCCGAAGCGGCGCTTCTTGATCTCGGCCGATTCTACGATCGCCATTCATTTATCGAACAAGAAACTCTATGTCTCTATTCGGAGTCACAATTACTAGACTTATCCCAAGCCTATTACATTTTCATTCTCGATTGAACGCCTGCTAGCTTCATTCTTACGATCTGGAAGATCGATGTCGGTCCCATCCCTACATAGAAAGATGCATCTTGGTCCGGCGCAAGCACAACACCTAACTGATGATGCTCGCCTGCGAATATCGCTCGCTGCAGAAATTTACTCTCACCTGATAAGTTCAACACTTCCAACTTACAAAATGCCGGATTCATCCGCAAGGCTTGATGCAATTCTTCTTTCGTATGTACTTTCGTACCATTCACTTTATAAATGATTTCACCCGGCTCAATCCCAAGCTCCGCTGCTGGTGTATTCGGGATCACAGCCATCACATACAATCCGCGCTCATCGTGAACATAAAGCGGACTTCGCTCGGTTTCTTCCTTCGTGCTGTACCAATGAATCCATTCATGCATACCGATCCCCACGAGCGCCGTGAGAAGCGTTAATGGACTCCATACGCCTGATATCATGGCAAATGCCAAGAGAATCACGCTGTAAGCGAACAACCATTTCGAGCTCCAACGTACTTTATCCTTCGGAAGACGAGATTGCGTCATCTCACTAAACCCGATGACAACGGGAAAGGCCATGAGCATCCATCCGTTCGCCCATGCATCACCGCCGAAGAAGGGTGTCCAAGGCAAGATCGTACCCGTTGTTTGCGTTGGAATCATTAAAAATAGTGGAATCGGCCAATAGCTCTGCATTTGATAGCCGCCTACTAATTTACCTCGTTTGCTTGCAAGAAATAAGGGGCTTGCAAATTTAGCTCCCTGCCATCGAATCAAGAGGGCTTCTGCCATATGTAAAATCGCTACCAACGCCAACAGCGCCGGGATGTTTAACTCTCGAAGTGTCACTAACACGGATCCTGCAAAGCCATCCATCGACCAGCTCGGGAACCAACTCACGACAAACTGCAGGATTCCGAGCGCCCCTACGCTATAAGCTAGACATAAATATCTCACCCGGAATAACATCAATACGAGCGATACACACCAGATCAGAACGATAGCCCCCAAGGTCAACGTCATTCCCGTAAAAACCGTAACGATCGAAACTCCAATCCCAGCTAATAACCCGCCAAGTACGGTACGAATAATCTGATCCCCTAGGGCGTGCATTTTGACAGAGAACAGCTTGCGCTCCAACATCACTTGACGGCGATACTGCAGAATGATCAGAATCAATGAAATATATAAAAAGGGCTGCATTAACATATGTAATATCGCATCCACGACTCGCCACAACATTTCCATAGCAAACTCCATTTCGTATCCTCCTTCAACAAAAAAAGAAAAAAAGAAGGTTGGTTACCAACCCTCTTTCTTCTATTCGACGTGAACTAGCGGATTTCCTGCCGCAGCACCTCAATCGCCTTATTCAATTGCGTATCGAACGCGGGATTCAATAAACGTTTCTTGATCGCACCTTCCAGCTTTGCCGCGGTTGCCGTATCGACGCGTCCGGTTTCCGCCAAGTTCTCATGGTGTTGGAAAGCTTTGACGGCATTCTCGGTTTCCCGATCGAAATAACCATCCTTACGGCCTGTCTTATATTCAAGTCCATTCAACATAATCTGTGCGTTCTTCACATCATCACTATTCATGTCATACTTCAACTCTTCTTTTTGCGATAGGCGAGATGCGAAGTAGTAATCGGGCTCCTTGGCTTCAATATCCGGTTTGATACCAAGCTTGTGAATCCAAGTCCCGTTCGGCGTTAGCCATTTGGCGATCGTCATCTTCAGCATACTTCCATCACCCAATTGCTCGGGATAGGTCATCTGCATCGTTCCCTTACCGAATGTCGTAACACCAACGAGATTGGCTAAGTGATGATCCTTCAGAGCACCTGCCAGAATTTCCGATGCGCTGGCGCTGCCTTCATTCATAAGTACGACGATCGGATATTTCTTGATGTTTTTTCCTTTGGATAGTTTGGGGATCTTCTTTTCCCCGCGGCGTTCTTGTTGGTAGATGGCTTTGCCCGCAGGAACGAAATTATCTGCGATCGCTTCTGCCACAGGAACAAATCCGCCAGGATTGTTGCGAACATCGATGATTAAACCCTTCATGCCGCCTTGCTCCAGCTTCTTTAACTCTTCATTGAATCGTGTACCGGTATTCATCGAGAATTGGCGAACTTCAATTTTTCCGATCCGGTTGTCCAACATTTGGCCATACACGGTCTCCACGTTGATATCCGCGCGTACCACCTCGAAGTCTAACAGCTCACTTGCGCCAGCACGCTTCACTTTAATTTTGGCTTTGGTCCCTTTGGGTCCGCGGATTTTATCAACCGCCTCGTTCAGCTTCAAGCCTTCCAGCTTCTCTCCATTAATGGAGACGAACACATCCTTCGGATGAATACCTGCTCGATCTGCCGGCGTGTCCTTAATCGGCGCCAGAACCATTACCTGATTATCTTCTAAGGTGACTTCTGCACCGATTCCGGAATAGGTTCCTTCTAAGCTGGACATTAATTGGTTAGCGGAATCGGAGTTCATATAGACGGAGTAAGGATCCTTGAGGGCATCCATCATTCCGTTCACGGCGCCGTCAATCACTTTCTCTCGATCCACTTCACTGTAGAATTGATCCTCAATAATTTGCAACGTCGCATTGAGCTTCTTAAATTCACCGTTCGTGAACCCTTTTGAGCTCGATTTCGTCGAGCTAACATCCTGTCGTCCATTGACTGCAATCGGTGCGTTAACAACCGTAAGTGTAATGAGACATGTCGCGAACATCGTCAACAACATAAACGCCAGAACGGACCGACCTGTAAATTTCACAAGAATCACCACCTTATAACCAGCTCAATCCATGAGCGGTCCCATCTTTTAACAAGATTCTCGTGGTAGTATATGATAAGCTTGTACCTTTTATTTGTCTCTTTATTATAAATTTAAATATCCAACAGGATTTTTTGGAACTTCGTTCACACGAACCTCAAAGTGCAAGTGGTTTCCTGTCGATTGACCGGTACTTCCTACTTCGGCAATTTTCTGGCCCTTCTTCACTTCTTGTCCCTTATCGACCTTAATCCCGCCATCACGAATATGTCCGTACAACGTCCATAATCCATTACCATGGTTAATGATGACACAATTTCCGTATCCGCTAACCGATTGCGCTACGATAACAATACCGGCTTCCGCCGCATAGATCGGCGTTCCCTTTGGTGCAGCCATATCGAGTCCTGTATGCATCTTGCCTTTAACACCTGTTACTGGATGGACACGCGGTCCGAATCCAGAGGAAAGACGGAACGGTGATTTCAACGGCATCCCGAGCTTGCCGCCTTTATATTTCGATTTGAAGCTCTTTTGCTTCTCGATCAATCGAGCGCGTTCCTTCGCGAAAGCCATCAACTGCTTCTCTTGATCTTCGCTAATCTCTTCGCTCTCTTCAATCTGCTTCGTCAAGCTGGCAACCATGACTTCTTTTTGCTTTTCCTTGCTGTCCAATTCCTTCTTCGTTTGATCCATCTTCACGTAGAGGAACTTTACTTCTTTAAGATCCTGCTCTACTTGCTTTTTCTTCTCAATCACAAGGGCCTTATCGCGCTTGTTATCGGCAAGAATGTCCTTATCTTGACCTACAACAGACTTCAGCATATCCACGCGATCAAGGAAGTCGGAGAAACTTGTGGAATCCAGCAATACATCCAGATAGGATACAAATCCGTTCGTATACATGAGACGCAACCGAGCATCCAACAGTTGACTGCGTGATTCAACACGTTGCGTTGCTTCTTCCAGCTGCGTTGCTGCATCACGGAGTTTGTCTTCCGTCTGATCGATTTGTTGAGACGTCGTCATCATTTCTTTATTCACGTTATTGATTTTAGCCATAATATCATTAATCTCAGCAGCTGTCCGTTCCTTATCTGCTTTCGCTTCTTTTATCGTAGCTTGAGCCTGGCGTTGTTTCTTCTCCGCAGACTTCATCGCTTGCTGCAGCTTCTTCAGTTCTTGGTTCACCTTATCCAGTTCCGACACCGCATGGGTCTGCATTGGTTGAGCTACCGTAAATACAAGCCCTAACACCATCACCATTAACCATACTTTCTTCTTCAAAAGCCCTCGCCCTCCATTTTTTTCAGGTTCGCCTACACCAATGATGCTATACCTTTAAAAACTTACGGATCGAAACCGTGCTTCCCCACACGCCGATCATGACACCAAGACCCAGAATCACACCGCCTACTGACAAATAAATCTCTGGCAGCGGTACGAGCTTAATCAACATCAACCCTAATTCCACTTGCGTAAGCTTCACAAGTCGATCATACCCTGCGAACAGCAGACCAATCGTGACCCCAGAACCTAACAACCCGATGACCGCGCCTTCAATAAAAAATGGCCATCGTATGAAATGATTCGTCGCTCCTACAAGCTTCATGATGCTAATTTCACGGCGGCGAGCGAATATCGTCACTTTAATCGTATTGGAGATCAGGAACATGGACGTGATCGCAAGTCCTGCAACCACGATCAGACCGCCGTTACGAATCGTATTCGTTACTTTAAACATCTTCTCTACAGTGCCTTCGCCGTACTTCACCTTGGAAATGACTTTATCGGTCGTCGTCTGCTTCAAGGCTTCAATCTTCTTCGCCACATCCGGAATGGTGGTCGGTTCAACCACATCCACAACTAGCGTATCAGGCAATGGGTTCGTATCCTCCGTATAACCGGAGAGTAATTCCTTCCCGTCATCCCCTAAATTCTCGCGGAACAGCTTCATGCCTTCCTCTTTGGTAACCACCTGTACCTTGCTGACTTCCGGCATATTGCCGATCTGCGTATTCAGTTGGTCCCGCTGCTCTACGGTAGTGTTCGGCTCTAGGTAAACTTGGATTTGCACTTGGCTCTCCACCTGTCCTGCTAAGGCATTAATATTTAATGACAATAACAAGAACACGCCTAGAATAAATAAAGAAATAACAATCGAACTGACGGATGCAAAGGACATCCAGCCGTTACGCAAAACATTCTTAAACCCTTCTCGAAAATGACGGATGATTGTTCTAAAGGTCATAGCCGTAGTCACCTCGAATCTGGTCACGCACAATACTGCCGCTCTCGATCGCGATGACGCGCTTGCGAATCGTATTCACAATATCCTTGTTATGCGTAGCCATGATAATCGTCGTCCCGCGGAAATTAATTTCCTCCAGCAGGTTCATAATGCCCCAAGAGGTTTCCGGATCCAAGTTTCCTGTCGGCTCATCTGCTACGATGACAGAGGGATTGTTCACGATCGCTCTCGCTATCGAAATCCGCTGCTGCTCTCCCCCAGATAACTGCGCTGGCAGGCTGTTCGCTTTGGATTTGAGTCCAACAAGCTCCAGCACTTCATTGACACGGCGTTTGATTAACTTTCTTGGCGCCTCAATGGCTTCCATGGCAAAGGCGATATTCTCATATGCCGTCATATTCGGCAAAAGTCTAAAATCCTGAAATACGACGCCGATATTACGGCGGACATAAGGGATTTTGCGCTGCTTCAGTCTTCCTACGTTAAAGCCATTCACTGAAATCTGACCTTTGGTAGGAACTTCTTCTCTATAAATAAGCTTCATAAAAGTGGATTTACCGGCACCTGACGGCCCTACAATATACACGAAATCATTACGATCGATACGAACTGAGATTCCCTTAAGGGCATGTGTTCCGTCCGCATACGTCTTCCATACATCCTGCATTTCAATCACAATATCACTCCCGGAACAAAGTTAGCCCTTACATATTCGACATGTTACCCAAAAATCCTCTATTCGGATAGGATTTCCAACAAGATTTGCTCAATTTGTTACAAAAAAGTTACGATTTTTTCATATTTTGCGGGTACTGGTGCCAACCCCTTCGCTTGTCTTTCGAATTTGGATAGCTCGTGCTTATACGCAGATTGTCGGCATATACATGAGAGACAGTTGTTCAAAGACAAATTCGAGGTGAGCTTAAGACATGAAACGGATTCATATGTTATTTATCGTGGTGGCCTTCATTGCGCTTGTATGTGCGGGTTTATGGGGTTGGGTCTATACTTACGTTTCGCAGAAAACAATTCCAGATGGCATACGTATCGCGAATTGGGACATCGGCGGTATGAACATCGCGCAAGTCGAACAAGAGTGGAAGCAGCGTGTCGAACAATTACAAGGGGAGAAAATCACATTGCATATCCCTGCCCCCCATGCGATTTCCGAGTCGACAACATTCGAGCAGCTCGGCGTCTCGTTTCGGGATTCCGGACTCTTTGAAGATATCAAGAAGCTCTCCGAGGGCAGTCTGTGGGAGCGTGCCAAAACCCGGTACAACATGCCGAAGCAATGGGATTTAAACGTAACGTGGGATCCGAAACCTCTGGAGCAGAAATTCAATGCTTCCTGGGAAAAGCAGTACCTTGGCGTCTCCGTCAATGCCGTTCGTCTCATCAGTCCGAAGGATGAAGTGAGCTACATCCCGGATCAATCCGCCTATCGTATCGACTGGGAACGTACGAAGCAAAGCTTCCAGAAGCTGATCCCGCATGAATTTTCGAATGAGCCGAGGGCCGCACAGAACATGAACGTCACCTTGATCGAAAAAAAAGCTCGAATTACCCTAGAGTCGTTACAAGCCGAAGGCATTGATCGCAAAATCATCGAATTCACCACCAGCTTCACGACAAGCGCGACAGGACGCGCCTACAATGTGACGGCCGCCGCCAATACGCTGAATAATACGCTTTTGAAACCTGGCGATATATTCGATTACGCCAAGATCATTGCGGAGACCGAGAAAAAATACGGCTTCCGCGAAGCGCCGGTTATTTTCCAAGGGAAGCTGATCCCCGGCATTGGGGGCGGAATTTGCCAAGTATCCAGCACCTTATACAACGCCGTTCTTCGAACAGGCGTCAAGATCGTCGAGCGGCGCAACCACTCGCTGCCTGTAAGCTATCTGCCGATCGGGCAGGATGCAACCTTCTCAGAGGGGAATATCAATTTCCGTTTTCAGAATACAACGGGGAAATCACTCTTAATCCGTACAGAAGTCGCAGAGCGGAAATTAACCGTTAAATTATTCGGTACGATGGAGAAGAACATTCGCTACGATATCGAGTCCAATACCGTGAAAGTGCTGGAACCGGCCGTCAAATACGTCATCAACAATAGTCTCCCTGCAGGCTCACAAGAAGTTTTGTCCAACGGCAAGCAAGGCTTCATCGTTGAGACGTATCAAATTAAATCCAAGGACGGTCAGGTCATCGACAAGAAACGTATCTCCCGGGATACATACCAGCCTCAACCTATGCTCGTTGCCGTCAACAACACGGATGAGCTTGCACCGCAGAATAACACCAAGAAAGATCATTCGGAGGAGCTGATTCTAGAAGACGGTGTCGTTCAATAATCCATTCTTTAGCTGCCACATGATGGACACGCACGAAAAAGGGTAGTCCAGACTTCCTCCTTCGGGTTATAATGAAGTCCGTGTTTTCGAGCACTTCTATAATTCACATAATCATCGGATGAACACAAATTATAGGGTGCTGTCGGTGAGAAAGGCAGGGTATACAGCATGAAAGAACTGATCATGAAAGACCGCCCCTTCGGGGCGCGTGCGGAGGCCCCCATCCCCCGCGCACCGTGGACGAAAGGGATTACCAGTGTCGAGACCGTCGGAAGCGAAGCCACCGACGCCATTTACTTCCGATCGTTGGAACGGCAAGGCATCCGGTTAAATGAATCACAAATCGAAGCGGTCCGTCACGGGGATGGACCGCTATTAACCATTGCAGGTGCCGGCTCTGGGAAAACCTCCGTGCTTGTCAGCCGCACGGGGTATTTGATTACCGTACGGAAAGTGGCGCCGCGCAATATCCTGCTCGTGACTTTTACGAGTAAAGCCGCTGCGGAAATGAAATCCCGGATTGCGCGACTCCCAGGTCTGACGCCGCGTACCGCTGGTGAGGTACAAGCCCGAACGTTCCATGCCTTCTTTCTCATGATTTTGAAGCATCATGGGTATACGCAGCGTTTGTTAAGCGAGTCGCGCATTCAGCAGATCATGATGAAACGCATCCTAAGGGAGCTTGGATTACAGGCCTCCTTCGAGCCCGAGACGGTGCTCGCGCTGTTATCTTCCTATAAAATGAAATGCGTCTCATTGGACGAGCTCCCCGAGGATACTTTCGAAGAGCGTGATGTGAAAGCAGCGATGCTGCGTTATGAAGCATGGAAAAAAGAGACGCATCAGATGGATTTTGATGATGTCCTTGTGTTTGCCCATGAGCTGCTTCAAAGCAACAAGTCACTCCTGCTCTCGCTGCAGCGTAGGTTCCACTATGTCATGGCAGATGAATTTCAAGATACCAACCATCTGCAATATGTACTTTTACGCATGATCGTGGCGGGAAATCGCAATTTAATGGTCGTCGGTGATGATGATCAGACGATTTATACATTTAACGGGGCACAACATACATTCATTCTGAATTTCCATCTGGAATATCCAGAAACGAAAACCATTACACTCGACATTAACTATCGATCCAATGCCAACATCGTTGGGCTGGGCAATGCTGTCATCGTCCATAATGTGGAGCGCAAAGCCAAGACGCTGAAAGTGAGCGGCGAACAGCATCAAGCATGGGATGGGGATGAATTCACGCCGCAATATATTCGGCCAGGCGGCACAGATGAAGAAGCCGAGCAAATCGCTGGGCACATCCAACAACAAGTCACCTCAGAACACTGGAACTACCGCGACATTGCCATACTGCATCGGACCGCAAGCAGCAGCCGAGCCATGTTCGAACAGCTTGTACTGAGCGAAATGCCATTCGTGCAGTACGGTGCCGGATCTTTTTTCTATGATCAATGGCTGGTCAAACCCGTCATGGATCATCTGCGTCTTGCTCTGAATCCGAGGGACATGCAGGCCATTGAGAGCGCCGTAGCCGGTTTATATATACCAAGAGAAAACGGAGCAGCGTACATTCTGCGGGAGGATAAGAAAAAACCTAAAAAATATCCGTTGATTCACCTCCAAGATTGGCCTGACCTGAAGAGCTATCAGAAGGATTCCATCAAAGAACGGATTCGTCTGATTAAATCGCTAAAGGCGATGAAGCCCATCTACGCGATTCAAGAAATACGCCGGCAATTCTATGAAAAATATGTCGAAGTGCATGATGTGCACAAATGGACGCAACATAAAGAGACCTTGACTGAAACGTTAGACGAATTGGAAGCCGCCGCCAAACGATTCGATACGGTCGAAGAATTCATAACGTTCGTCGATACGATGGCGGCCAAACACGCCGAAATGACCGAACTGATGCACGATAAAAATGCCGATGCCATTACGCTCATGACCATCCATCGCTCCAAAGGGCTGGAGTTCCCTTGTGTCTATGTGATCGGCGCATCGGAAGGCATTCTCCCCCATAGTTCAGCCCTGCAAGCGGATCAAATGGAGGAGATTGGTCAAGAACCGAAGAAATCCGGAAGTCTCCGGATGCGGAAGCGCAGCAGTGAAGGTGAACGTGGTGCTGCAGGCGTGAAGTCGACATCGGGCAGCAGTCGTGTAGCTGTGGAAGCCAAGCCCGCTGCTGGCGCGGGCCGTGAAGATGCTGGCGCGGCGAAAGTGAACGCCGCGCTCGAAGAGGAGCGACGTCTCGCGTACGTCGCTGTCACCCGTGCGCAGGAGGAGCTGTACATCAGCTCCCCTGCGCACTACCGCGGCAAAAAAGCGGATGTCTCCCGCTTTTTTGCCGCCGCGTTCGGCGCTGACGACGCACAGCGTCAGCGCCGAACCGCCCCGCCCGCGCGCGCCATTGCTGTGCGCGCGGGCGGGGCCCGCATCGCCGCCACGAGCGGTGCGGCGATGCGGCGCGTCCATGCATGGCTGTGCATGGACGCGGGCTGCCCCGCTTGGATGCGCATCAGCCCAAGCGAGGCAGCGGACAGCGCGGCGAGCAAGGCGTGCCCGCTGTGCGGCAAACCGATGGAACGCGGGGAACGGAGCGTACCTGCCAGGGATTAGCATGCAGCCCAAGTGGAAGTCGTCTGCAATTTCTAGTACACTTAGGATGAGTATGAACGCGAAAGGAGCATCATCTGATGGCATTATTACCCACCCGTTCAGACAACCAAGCACTAGCAAGCTGCAGCAACATGCAGCACCTCCTCTGCAAGATCGAGCAATGGAACCAGGTTCCGACGCTATATCAGCTTGCGTTGCAAGAGCTCGATACCAAGATGAAAGTCATTGAAGCGGAATGGAAAATGCGCGACGGCTATTGTCCGATAGAACATACAAAAACCCGGATCAAAGAAATGAACAGCGTCATCAACAAATTGGAACGCAAAGGCTTTGACGTATCCATCGAGAACGCGATCACCAAGATTTACGATATTGCGGGCATGCGCATCGTGTGCGCCTTCGTCAATGACATCTATATGATTCTGGAGCATTTGAAGACACGCCATGATTTGCGGATTATCGAGATCAAAGACTATATCGCGAATCCGAAGCCCAACGGCTACCAAAGCCTCCATGTAATCGTACAGGTGCCGCTGATCCTATACGAAGACACCGTCTGGATTTCTGTCGAGATCCAGCTTCGCACGCTGGCGATGGATTTCTGGGCGAGCATGGAGCATATTATCTATTACAAATACGATAAAGAAGTGCCGCCGCATGTCATTCAGGAATTAACTCGCGTAGCATTGGCCGCAGATGATCTGGATAAGAAAATGTACGCCTTGCGAAAAGAAGTTCAATCCTACGATGTTCCTGCGCTGACGGAAGCAAGTGCCGCAGCTGCAACAGACAAAGAAGAAGATAAGCCCTTAACGATGCGGGATCTTTTCCTAGATATGTCGTAAGGGAATATAGCATAGAAATGTGGAGGTTCTCCATACTAACCCTATAGAGAGGGGGGAGAATCTCCATGGCGAAACAACAAGGACATGCACGCAAGAACACAACGACCCGCACGAAAGATCGCAAGAACGGCGGTCAAGGCAACAGCTAGTTCAAAACCCTATACACGCAACAACGGCTCGAACGCTTCTCCAAAAGAGAATAACGTTCGAGCCGTTTCTTTCTTAGCTTATGCTTTAATCGTACCTGTATCATCGAAGTATTCTTCTAACGTTACGCCTTGACTCGCAATATCCTTCGCGGTCTCGATTCCAACATAACGCACATGCCAAGGCTCATAGAGATATCCAGTAATATCCTCTTTCCCTTCCAGATATCGGATCACAAAACCATAATCCGCCGCATGCTCCGCGAGCCATTTCCCTTCGTCTGTCTGACTGAAGGATTGTTCTAAGCCAAAGTTTGCGCTTTGACTCGATACGTCCATCGCTAGTCCTGTCTGATGTTCGCTTTTCCCTGGTTCTGCGCTGAATTTCTCCGCATGTTCTCTGCCGTTGCGCTGTACGCTGCTATTGAACACAGTAACTTGGCGTTTATATGAGCGGTAACCTGACACCGCGAACAAGTCATATCCATCATCCTTCGCGCCTGCGAACAAACTCTCCAATGCTTCTGCCGCTTCTTTGCGCATCAAACGCTTCTCAACCTTCTCGTTGAACGAGAACTTCACGTTCGGTTCCACTAAATCAGACGGTTCATATCCATCCGGCAGCGCACGCTGCTTGTTCACAACCACCGCAACCGAATCCTGATTTGTGACCACCTCTTTATCGCCATCCTGTTGAATGGTCTTGCTTAACGCATATTGCTGGGCAATGGTCGCCTGTTCCTTTTCCCCTGCTCCCTGCTCTGCATTGGTATCCGAGTCCGCTTGCACCGTGCCCACAATATCGTTTCCTTTACATGCCGACAAACTTATCATTAATATGATCGCAAGTGACAATACATAACGTTTCTTGACGTTTTTCATCCGATTCTCCCTTACCATGTGACCTGATCCTTGTAGAATTAAGTATAGTATAGTCGCAAAAGAAGGGCAATCTGAAGCTTCATTCCAGTTCCAAATAGAATCATTCGTTGACAGCGCTCGGCAACGCGCCTACAATACTGACTATTACCAAAAATCAGGAAAAACATGTCATAAGACTAGAAAAGGAGCCAAAGCCGACTCATGTCAGAGCCCAAAGTGAATTATGCCAGCCAGACCGTGTTTTCGGTCATCTTCGCGGTGTGTTTCGTACATTTATTGAACGACACCGTACAAGCGGTCATCCCGTCGATCTATCCCATTCTGAAATCATCTTTACATCTTTCTTACACCCAAATCGGCTTAATCGGATTTGCGCTGAGCGGAACCGCCTCCATCTTACAGCCCTTGATTGGGCTCTATACCGACCGCAAGCCACTGCCTTACCTGCTTCCGATCGGCGTATTTTTTACGTTGGCTGGTATCGTTAGTGTAGCTTACGCGAATCATTTCCTTATGGTCATGCTTGCGGTCGTACTCATAGGTATTGGATCCGCCATCTTCCATCCCGAATCGTCTCGCGTAGCTTACTTGGCTGCCGGAACGCGTAAAGGATTAGCGCAATCCATCTTCCAATTTGGCGGCAACATCGGTCAAGCGCTGGCTCCGCTGATGACGATCCTTGTCTTCATTCGACTGGGGCAACGAGGAGCGATTTGGTTCTCATTTGTCGCAATCCTCGCCATATTCGTTCAGTTTTTCGTGGCGAGATGGTACGCCCGATTCCTGCAGCATGTGAAAATGGATCGCCAAAAAGCGCCTAAAGTTCAGAAGGCGAATCCCTTGGCCCGGAATGCGACGGCATTTGCCATCTTCATCCTAATGCTTCTATTGTTCTCGAAGAATGTCTACCAAGCCGCGATTTCGAATTATTATTCGTTCTATTTGATGGATCACTTTCACGTCACGTTAAGTACGGCACAGATTGTGTTATTCGTATTTTTGATTTCCAATGTTGTAGGGCTTTTAATCGGCGGCGCGTTAGCCGACCGTTTTGGGCGACGGAATATTATCTGGTTCTCGATTCTAGGTACAGCGCCTTTCTCTATCGCATTGCCGTATGCGAATTTTGCGGTATCGATTGCGCTGCTCGTCATTGTCGGACTCATCCTTTCCTCAGCCTTCTCGATTATCGTTGTCTATGCCCATGAATTGCTACCAGGCAAAGTAGGCCTTGTCTCCGGGATCTTTTTTGGGATTTCCTTCGGACTAGGCGGCATCGGAACGGCCTTTCTCGGGAACCTTGCAGATTCGACCGGCATTCCTTTCATTATGCAGATTACTTCCTACTTGCCCTTGCTCGGATTATTAACCGTGTTCTTGCCATCCGATAAGAAGTTACATCCTTCCACATGAGACCATCGAAAGTTACTGGAAAAGCTGTCGTCCGCACTTTACAATAAACGTATAGAATTACTCGCTTAGACATTAAAGAAAGAAGGGCTTCACGATGCAGAACGATTCAATCGCCAAACCGGTATCGATGGAAGATATCATCTTGGCACACCACATGTTGAAAAATGTTATTTCACGAACGCCGCTCCAGCATGACGTGAAATTATCGGAGAAATATGATTGCAACGTCTATATCAAACGTGAAGATCTTCAGATTGTCCGGTCCTTTAAAATTCGCGGCGCCTATAATCTGATTCGCAGCTTGTCCGAATCCGAGCTTGCCCAAGGTATTGTTTGTGCGAGCGCAGGAAACCATGCACAGGGCGTCGCTTTCTCCTGTAACGCCCTTCAAATTAAGGGCAAAATCTTCATGCCGAGTACAACCCCTCGCCAGAAGATCACCCAAGTCAACCGATTTGGCGGCGACTATGTCGAAGTCATCCTTACAGGTGATACTTATGATGATGCTTATGAAGCCGCGATGAAGACATGCCGTGAGCAAGGCATGCGCTTTGTTCATCCGTTCGATGATCCGAAGATTATTGCGGGGAACGGAACCGTCGGCATGGAAATTTTCGAGAAGCTCGATACGCCTGCAGATTATTTATTCGTAACGATTGGCGGTGGCGGGTTAGCCGCGGGGGTTGGGACATATGTCAAAGCCGTTAGCCCGGCTACGCATATCATCGGGGTGGAACCGCTTGGAGCGGCATCGATGCGTGAATCCATCGACCGCAATGAAGTGGTGCCGCTGACGAACATCGATAAATTCGTAGACGGCGCTGCCGTAAAACGTGTCGGGGACTTGACCTTCAGCTTGTGTAAGGATTTGCTGGACGATATCGTGCTCGTTCCTGAAGGCAAGGCTTGTACAGCCATTCTGGATCTGTATAACGAAAATGCGATTGTGGTTGAACCGGCTGGAGCACTCCCTATTGCTGCGTTGGATTATTACCAGGAACAAATTCGCGGTAAGACGGTCGTCTGCGTCATTAGCGGCGGGAACAATGACATCGACCGTATGCAGGAAATAAAAGAGCGCTCCTTGATCTTTGAAGGATTGAAGCATTATTTTGTCGTCAATTTCCCGCAGCGTGCCGGCGCTTTGCGCGAGTTCCTTGACGAGGTGCTGGGGCCGAACGACGATATTACGCGCTTCGAATACACGAAGAAGAACGATAAGAACAATGGTCCTGCCCTCGTGGGAATTGAGCTGAAACACCGTGAAGATTATGACGGGTTAATCGCTCGAATGACCAAACGCGGGATCAGCTATAACGAAGTCAACAACGATCCGGTCTTATTTAATTTGTTGATTTGATGAATTAATGTTCTTATTCCGCAACGGATAGATATAAAAGAAAATCAGTCCTATGAGAAGCGCTAGAATCGGAATGCCGCTTAACATCCAGCGAATACCCGCTTCTACGCTCTCCGGCTGATTCGCCCCATCCGCCATATACCCGCTCCGTTCCAATACCACGCCCATCACCACCGCTTGAAGGGATACGCCCCATCGCACGATAAACCCATTCATCCCGTAATACATCCCTTCCCGACGTTCTCCGGTTCGACGTTCATCCTCATCGATGACTTCGGCAAGCATCACATCTAATAACACCATCAGCCCCGCTAACACGGCACCGAGCGCAACGACCGTTGCAATCGCCCCCGGCAAATGCCCGACCCACATGAAAGGTACCAATGCGGCTCCCAGTAATCCTGTCGTCCATAAAGCAATGTTACGCGTCCCCCATCTGGCAATCCCGCGGCTCCACGGATAGATGAATACGATCGCAATGATAAATATGGTGCCGAGCAGGACCGTATTGAACGTCTCTGCTTCCCGCAGCACATATTTCGTGAAGAATGGGATGGCCGCTGGGAGTAGTGCGAAGCAGAACTGCACGCAGAAGCTGCCGAGCACATAACGAACGAAGGCTTGATTGGCAAAGGTATGCCGAATGGCTTGCGTGACGTTGAACTTCACCCCGTTGACTTCTGCTCGTTCTTCCGATCCCGACCAAGCAATGACGAAGAAGACGATGGATAACACGCCGAAAGATATTCCCATGCTGGCCCACCCCACAGAAGTATAGAGCAATGGAGGAATCGCGACACCTACAATCATCCCGATAATCCCGAATAATTGCCGCCAGAAGGAAGCGGTCGCCCGTTCCTTCAGCGTCATGAACATCTCTGGGAACAAGGCCGTCCAGTTCAGGATCAACACGACTGCGGCAATATCGTAGAGCAGCACGGTGATCAGAAAGTACCAGAACAAGCTCTCTCCTTCAACGAACGGCATCCAGATCAGCGTAAAGGCAATAAGCGCAGGAAGCATAGCCGCGATCATATATGGCTTACGGCGACCCCATCTGGATTTCGTCCGATCCGATATATGCCCGACAATCGGATTCGTTACAGCACTTACAATGCCATGGAAGACCATCGCTAGGCTAATCAGTCCAGGTCGTACACCGAGATGGTCAACATAGAAGAAAACCGCATATGTGGCGAACATCTGTGAGATCAGATTGACGGGGAAATTGCCGCTGCTATAAGCCAGGGTTTGCCATAGGGATAACGTACGTTTGGCCACAAGACACCACTCCTTTAGCTTTGTCGTTGGGCTATCATTAAGTCCCTCCATGTGATCCTATGAATATGTTCCTGTGCGAGCACTTGCTTGATCTTCTCGTCACGGAACAACTTCGCTTCCATGCCGCGTTTCTGGGCATGAGGCATAATGCCTTGGAGCTCATCGGTGACGTAAGCTGGATGAATGATCATCTCGGATACGCCTGGACGAAGGTTCCGCAGGATGTCTGCCATTTGCAATCGGACATTCATGTAGGTATCCCCTTCAAGATAAGCGTACGGCAAGGAGACGAGATCATCGATCATGAATACGCCCAACTCATCGGCTAATTGGATCCGGGCTTTCGCCATTTGCACGATTTCCGATGGGTAGACATCCTCTTCAATCCGTCTTGGCAAGCGAAGCGGCAGGCGATATCTTGCGCAGGCTTCAATGACAATCTCCAGGAAATCTCGACCTGTCGCCAGCCCATACAGGCTCCCCATATGGACATCGATATGCGTGGGAGTAATGCCTAGCGCAATGCCCTGCTCAATCTGAGCGTACACTTCCTTGCGTACATCTTCCGGATCTGCCTGCACTTCGAACGTCTTGCAATCCTCTGGAAAATAAAGCCCTCCCACGAGCAATGACGGTACGGGATGCTGCCGGGAAACCGCTCCCCACTTATACCCCTCCCATTCACTTGTAAACGTGAGATGAATCCCGATATCCAACTGCGGGTTCGCTTGACTGAATGCAGCCGCCTGCTTCGCCCAAGGGCAAGGCACCATTACGGTTGCAGATGAAATAGCTCCTTCAAGCAGCAACTTCTCAATGGCGGCATTCGCGGACTGGCACATGCCAAAATCATCAGCATTCACGATTAATAACTTATCTTCTGCGGTATACCCTAATTTCTCAGCTAACATGTTCGACGAACCTCCTTCCTCTCTCTACGCTCAATTTATGAGACAACATGACCAGAATATGCGTCCAATTGAACTGAAACAGCACCTCCTGAACACGGAGGTGCTGTGAAATACGTCTTTTATAGCGCTGGTGGTGCTGTGGTCGATAAGATCCCCGCGATAATAAATACCAGGATGGCCATAGCCAACTCCAATCGTATACTCCATTGCCATACGCGGAGCATGTTTGCTTCTGGTTTATCCTGCTGACGCTGTAAGTACGGCAAGACCACTTGGCGTTGTACGCCGGCCAATACCAGTGCAAGCAGGAAGAATCCTATTTTCCATAAGAGCGTCTGTCCGTAACCGGACTGGAATAAGGCTTGCCATGATCCTATCCGCAGGATCGCGAGAAGAAGTCCCGTAACGGTCACAGCTATTACGAGCGGCAAGGCTAGATTCGAGAATCGCCGTAGAAGCTGCTGAACCGACGTGATCTTGCTTGAATCTTGCGGTAAACGCCAGGCAACCAGACTTAAGCCCGCAAGTCCCCCCAGCCATACGGCTGCCATGACCAGATGCAGGACGTCCGTCAGCATGGATAACGTACGCATGGACTCCGTGGCCCATGAATGCCCTGTGAATGCAAAGGTGAGGGCAAGACCGGATAAGATGGCTGCTTGCAGCCCTAGCCGCAACCCTGTAGACCGCTCGTTCAAGAAGGTAATACAGAATAGAACAAGAAGCAGGATTGGACGTACCCATGCTACGGTCCCAATCACCGTAGAACGCAGCAAGACCCCTGCGTTATGCCATGCTGCAGCATCCAAGCTTTGACTTGCATTCAATTGAATGCCGATTTGCAATAGATGCCCCAGTCCCGTTAACACTAGGACGATACATCCCGCAAGGTAAACGACGCGATCTGTTCCCACCGCGAATACGCGATGTAAGACAGGATGCCCCAAGGAACGGTCCCACAGGAAAGAACGAAAATACCACAGTCCGCCTATGACCGATACCAGCAATACTTCAATGACACGCAAGAACTTGTTCCAATCGATCGCTTGGCCCGTGGAACCCATCGCATGATGCATATGATCCATATGATCCTTGTCCATGTCACCCATATCCATTCCGCTCATGTCATGGTCCATTTTTGTCGCGGAAGAAGTAGATTTCCCCGCAACAGAAGATGAGGTTGCAACGGCAACGGATTTCATGGTTGGCCGTGTCTTATCCTTGTCCTTCCCGCCATCCTTCTGATCCCCACCCTCGAGACCAGATGTCGCATTTGCACGCTCCGATACGCTTTTCGGGGCCGTCAACGCATCCTTCGTTGTGGATATTGGAGTACTGCTTTTGGGTGTAAATGACGACGAATCGACGGCGCTTGCAGGGGATGGGACGGACGAAGTATTCTTATCCGTCTTCACTCCTTCCTTCCCTCCCGCCGCGGAGGTGGACTCCTTGGACTCTGCAGTATTCCCCTTCTTCGAGTTGAAACTCGAAGAAGAAGGGGTACTTGATGTTTTCGAGGACCCCTGATTGGAGTTGGCTGTCGTTCTCTTGCCTCCTTCCTTCGGTATCGCAGTCCCCGTGGATGTCGATGCAGCCCCTGGCGTTCCTACCGCAGAAGAACCCGCATCTCCGTCGAGAGAGATCGTCTCATGCGGACGAACCGCTTCCAGCTTCTCGCCTACCGCGAATCGGAAGGACCCCTCAGTGACATGGGTATCCACCGATAGAACCTGCCATTTGACTTTGTAGATTCCATCCTTCAGCGCGGCTTTGGGCGTGATGACGAGGGTCTTATCCCCGTCCGTCGATAGCTTCACGGCTACCGCTGCCCCGGCATCTGTCGATAGACTCGCATTGCTTAAGTCTCCATTAATCCCCTCCGTATAGGTAATCTGGATCGAAGCCGGCGCGTTCGTTAATTCGGATTCCGCTGCTGGCGTAGAACGCTGTATTTGGGCATGGGCGAACATCAAATTCGGGAATGCCAACACCGCAAATATTAATCCGATCATCCAACAAAAGTTTATTTTTTTAGTCATCTAGCTATCACCTCAAAAATGGCGGAAAGAGCCGCCATATCTTCCCGACGACTCTTCCTGCATTTTTTATTTTGTGTATATAAGTACCGCCGCGCGTAATTCACCCACAGCATTGAGAACTTCCACATGTGCCTCTGCTTTCTCAGCTGACGCACGAAGGGCAACAAGTCCCGTACCTTCGAAATCGGCTTGAACATGATCGCGAATGAACGAAGCGTCGACCATGGTAACGCCATTATTCACCGTGATTCCTTTCGCGTCAACCGATTTACCGTTCACATAAACCGTTGGAGCGCCGCTCGCTTTGCCTGAAACCGTCGTCGTTCCATTCTGCACGATAAACGTCATCGTCGCTTCATAACTTACGCTGTCGTATTGGCCTGCTACTTTTTCATCGGTCGATGGTTTGGCCCGGACCAAATAATAATCCGCTGCGCCAGTCTGGAACGTAATCATCCCGTTGCTGTCGGTCTTAAGCTTCTGCGCTTCGGACGTACTGCGGCGAATAACGGACACTTCCGTATCGGCTAGAGGTTTGTCTTTTAATAATAACTGAATTTGCACTTGCTTGTCCGGCGTGATTGCGGCTGGATTGAATTGAGGTACTAGCTCGGCACGATCCGTCGTCACATGCGCGCTGAACCCCTTTAAATTCTGCACGCGTTGTGCCAAAGGAATATCCGCAATGGCGACGAACGATTTCGCACTGCGCAGCGTACGGCTGGAAACATCCGCGCTTTTGAAGATACTATCCCCTTCTGCCGAAATAATATAGGCACCTGGTGCAGACGAGGAGAACTTGGTTACGAACTCATTGTTAATTCCTGCGTTTGCGTCTTCTTTTTCCTCACCGGTATAGAAAATCGTGGATGTAATGTCCGCTTTCTTCCCAGCTGGTGTCGTAACATATACTTTTGTTGTGTCTGTACTCCACTTTCCTGCAATCCGGTAACTTGCGTGCTCGTTGGAATGGTTCCCTAACATCAGGTCCACATAACTAACTTCCCCGGATGCGACGACAGGCGAATTCGTCTGTGACCAACCGTCATGGGCTGATGCAGGTACTGCAAATGCGGCTAGTAATAAGGTCGACATGGCTAAAGCTGCGAATTTCTTTTTCAACTAGAATTCCCCCATATTTCGAAATGAACTTATGTATTACAGGTGTTAATTCAAGCGTACATCGATCTAGTTGTGACGAATATCACCCAATCGGGCTATTATTGTTAATAACTTGTGACAAGTTGCACGCAAAAAGAGCCTACCCCTTTCTAAGAAAGAGTAAGGCTCTTCGTCTAATGGTCGTAATGCATTGCCCTTGGTTACAAGTAAAAAAGAGCCACCCAGAATTATAGAAATCTGAATAGCTCTTGTTATGAGATTACCGGAACAATGTGCCATTGCCTAGTAAAAATGTCACTGCAGGTTTGTCTTTCCTTCGTCCTCACTCAATGCATCGATTTCGATCCACGGGTTAGCAGGCTCGTGACAATCAAAGAGATCAACAAAATCATGACCGAGCATACCATTTGTGTAATCTGTAGAATGGGGCCTATCGTGATGACATCGTCAAAAACCCAGTTCAGAACCAAAAATAAAATTCTGAGCGTAGCCAGAAAGACGAAAATTTGAATGACACCTCTTTTGATCTTTTGTTTCACGGAATCACCTGACTTCGTTTCATACTTACCGCTGCATATTATCTTTTACGAAATTCAGGGCGGAGAGGTTGCAGCATTTTCCATGCAAAAAAACGAACACCTTTGAAGTGCCAGCCATGACGTGGTAGGATCTCGTGCCGAATCATTTTCTTTTCGTCTTCAAATGTCTTACACATACCATAATCAAGATCGTAATCATGAGCAATATCATGGTATTCATCTTACCCCCACCGGTAGATATCCAGTTACCCAAATATACGATAAGAGCCAGAAGGAGAACCAACGCTAAGAACTGAGCACTGCGACGCTCGGGCTCTTTGGAGCGCTTGTAGATAAGCAAGATGATTCCTATCGCAATAACTGCGTAAAAAGAAATGAATAACATGACAATGAACAGATAAACCCAGGGAAACATGTTGCCACCTCCTATGTAAGGATAACCCATTTTCCCTTTATTTCCAATTAAGGTTTTTATCGTGTTTCGTCCTCAAGACCTTACGCTTCCACTTTCATTCCGCTCCCCAGTAAGGTTGGCGATACGCGACGGAACATCATATAACACAGGAACCCGCCAAAAATCACGATCATTCCCCCGCCAGCTACAAGTGCTTGAATCGGCAGAACTTCATAGATCCACCCTGTCGTTAGCAGCGCAAAGGTCATAAAGCCCATCATGGCGGTCTGGAACGTCATACCGACGCGTCCCTGATATTCGTAGGACACTTTCGTCTGCATTAAAGTTGCCATCCCGATATTTAGCGCAATCTGCCCGAGGCTAAAAATAACCAGCCCGCCGGCCGTCACGATAAAGAGCGGATAAATAACCATCGCGCTTAGCCCGAGCCCCATGACCATCATCCCCCAAGACACGAAATGGTCTGTTCGTATCTTCAGCTTCTGCACGAGGAACGTGCTGCACAACATACCTACCCCTTGCGCAGAGGCGAGTACAGCCACCATCGTCTTCGGCAACCCTAAGAAGTCTGTTACGATGAATACCTCTAGCACTTGGATCACACCGCCTCCGAATCCGACGAAAACAGCACCGAACAGGATGGGGCGGACGATCGGATGTTGGAAGGAGTATTGCAGCCCCTGTTTGAGCTCCTCCCAGACCGCACGCATTCCCTGCTTTTTCTCTATGCTCACATCGGCCTCGGATTCGATGACCTTAACGGTGTAGATCAACCAAGCGCTCACAACGAACAACAAAGTGGTAATCGCGAAGGTCCATGCCCCGCCAATAAACATATAGATGGACGTACCCACCAAGGGTCCCATCATGATCATGACACTTAAAGATAGTTGGCGCAGGCTAGCCGCTGTTTTGCGATCCTCTTCCAGCACGAACTGCATAATGAAAGAACTGCCTGGTGCACGAAAGAATAAAGTACCTATCGCCGACAAGAATGCTGCCGCAAAGATAAGCCACAATAATTGGAACCACACCGCGACGAAAAACACGCCCATAATGATCGCACGGAACAGATTCGCGCCCGCAATCGTCCGCTTCCGATGCCATCGATCCGCGATCACCCCAATAATCGGACCGAACAGGAAGATGGGTGCATATTCAGCGAACATGGTTGCCGATAAGGCCATCGCCGAGCCCGAGAACAACTCCAATACGATATACATGACCGCCATGTTCCGCAGCCAATCCCCTAATTCGGAGAACCATGTCCCCATCCAATACCTGAGAAATAAAGGATTGCGTTTTAAAAAATCAAGCATACCTATCAGCTCCCCTACTCCGGATTATTTGGCAAAGGCCGTCATGACAAATCGAACATACTGCACATCATCCCCTGCAGGGTCCCCTAATTGATCCCATTTATTCAAAAGCTGCTCCAGCTCTTGATAGAACAGATCTTGCTTTTCTTTGCTCAAATAGAAGGAATTCGAACGCATCAGCGGATTTTTCTGCTCTACCGGAAGACCCTGCTTCTTCCGATCTTCGACTGCATCCAAGGCTTCAAGGAACGCCTCCTGATATTCGGACAAAAACGATTTCACAACCAGATGCTTACCGCTTTTCTCGCCTTCCTCCCGATGCGGCTCATCTTGGAGCGCAATACGGAAGCCCTTTGCGATGGGCAAATAGTACTTCTCGATGATGCCGCCTTTTTCTTTCGTCTCCGTCTGAACGAGCAGCCCCACCTTGGCAAGCTCTCGAACATGATAATGCGTCTTCGAAGCAGGCAATCCTAATTCGTCCGCGAGCTGCTTGGAGGTACGGGGCTTTTCATCGTCAAAAATAGCAAGAATCTTCATCCGCAGCTTGTTCGAGATCACCTTCGCCTGCGCATAAGATGTAATTTCGTAAATATTTTCATCCACAGAAAACACCTCAAATTATCAATAAAATTAGGTCAATCAGCTTTTCCTGATCGAACAATAAAAGTATATCGACTCACCCTCCAGATTGTCAATATGCGATGGCCTGCACAAATCAGAAATACAAAAAACAGCACCCTAGCCTCGGCCATCGGTGCTGTTGCTCCATGTTCTATGCATGTGATCATCTTCGTATTTAGTCCTTTACTATAAGTCCGAATAAAGCTGCAAATACAGGGGCCTGCTCGGGCGCTATAATACAACCTTTGAGATCATCTGCTTCGGCAGAAATCGTTAAGAACTGACAGCCGCTTAAATCGATACCTGCTAATTTGGTACCGGATAGCTGAGCTTGCTCCAGAATGGAGTCGTTGAAGTATACCTGCTGCAAGGTTGTGTTATAGAGATCAGCACTCACGAAGGAACTGCCCGCTAGTATCACCTGCTTCATATTGATATACCGAAAATTCGCATAATCGACCAAGCAGTGATCGACCTTCACATTGCGCAGCATCGCCCCGCTCAGATTCGTACCAATCAATTTGCAATTCCGGAACTCCGTTCGATGGATAATGGCATCACTCAAGTCTGCGTTAGATAAATCACAATTTTCAAAGATAATATCGGTCAGCTCGATATTCTGGAGAGACACATTTTGGAAGACCACATTTCGGAAGATCACTTGATCGAATACCAATTTCGCGGCTTCTTGATCCGCTACTTTACAGTCACTAATTACGCCCAGCTCATAGACATCTTGAGACTCCAGCCACGTTCCCAACGTCAGATCCGGCAGCCCTTGCGGAACGCGGGGAGCATCGATTTTCTGTTTTGCCATAGAACTCACCTCGATATGTAGAATAGATAATCTAGCCATTATACCAAAAAAACTGATCCCGGTATCGTACCGAGATCAGTTCAAAACCACTAGTTATTTACTTATGCAACGGTAATACTCACCTTACCGCCGTCCGCTTGGTCTGCGACCTGAATGAGCAGCTCTTGGCAGGCCTCATCCCACGCCCAGCCAGCTTCTCCAGCCATAAGTTCATCGATCGAGCGATGGTTGAGACCACTCACGCCGCTCGGCACGAAGCTCGGCTGACGGAGTGTGAAGCGCAGCTGTTCACGTGCAGGTTGATACTTCCCTTGACGATCATAGCTCCAGCTTAATTGAACGGTATCTGCATTCCCTTCAACGTTCAACGATAACTCCGAGCATGTGCCTTGACGATAATCAAAGCTGACACCGTCATCTTCGTACAAGGAATACGATGCCTTGAAATCTGCTGAAGCAGCAGCCCCGTAAATGTGGAGCGTTACAGCATCATTAGCTGGGTCATCCGCACTTTGCTTCAAAGTACCTTCTGCAAGAATTCCTCCTGCTCTGACATACATCGGCATAATCTCAATCGGTGCATGCGCAAGGATATGACGTCCGCCTTCATGCGCTTCGCCCGTCCAATAATCGATCCATGTACCTGCCGGTAAATAGACGACGCGATGGTCCGTATCCGGGCGGTAGACTGGAGCGATCAACAGATCCTCCCCAAGCAAGAACTGGTCACTAAGATTGCTCACATTCGGATCCGTCGGGTATTCCAACACGAGTGGACGAAGGATCGGCAATCCTTGCTTCGCTGCGACTTGGAAGAGGTTATATAGATGCGGCATGAACCGGTAACGCAATCCAATGTATTCACGTACAATTTCTTCAGTCTTCTCGCCAAAGGACCATGGCTCCTGACGTACCGTACCCATCGCAGAGTGATTCCGGCAATAAGGGAAGAATGCGCCCATTTGTGTCCAACGGGCAAGTAATTCACCAGAAGCATGATGCGCGAATCCGCCGATATCCGGGCCAGCAAAAGGAATACCCGACAAGCCCATGTTCATGACCATCGGCATTGCCAGTGCCATGTGCTCCCAGAAGCTGCGATTGTCGCCTGTCCATACAGCAGCATACCGTTGAATCCCTGCATAACCTGCACGAGTCAGCACGAATGGACGATGCCCATCCAATTGACCGGTTAATCCCTCATATGTCGCTTTGGACATCAACATGCCGTACAAATTGTGCAGCTCCTCATGTGTTAACGGCTTCCCATTATTCCCGTGCATCGCATCCAGATCCATCGTCTTGCTCTCATTGAACAAGGCCGGCTCGTTCATATCGTTCCAGATGCCCTCGATGCCTAGTTCGGTATAGTAACGATGAAGTCCGCCCCACCACGCAGATGTGCGATCTTCCGTAAAATCAGGAAATGCACTAATCCCAGGCCATACTTCACCGAAGAAAATATCTCCTTCCAGCTTCCGGACAAAGTGGTTCTCGCGAACACCTTCTTGATACACGCTATATTTCGCATCCTTCTTCACACCGGGGTCGACAATCGGAATAATGCGAATGCCCATCGACTTCAGTTCCTCCATCATGCCTTTCGGATCCGGGAAACGCACAGGATCGAACGTAAATACGCGGTACTCATCCATGTAATGAATATCTAGGTAAATGACGTCGCAAGGAATTTGCTTCGCTCGGAACGTCCGTGCAAGCTCAAGCACTTCCTGTTGATCCATATAGCTGTAACGGGATTGATGATAACCAATGGCCCATTTCGGCGGAAGCTCGATCCGTCCAGTTAACGCGGTATATCGAGATACCACATCTTTCAAATGAGGTCCGTTAATAAAATACAAATCGTAAGCTCCTGTTCCGCAGCCCACCGTAAATGCCTCTCCATGCGTACGCATATCGAATTCCGTCCGTCCCGGATTATCGAGGAATAATCCATAGCTGTATTCCCCTAGCATATGAATTAAGAGCGGGATGGATTCGTAGAGCGCCTCGATTTCGGGCACATGCGGCGCATACACGTCGGTATTCCAGTTCGTGTAACGCTCGCCGCGTTTATCCAAGAAGCTTGTTTTCTCACCAAGACCATAGAAATGCGAGTCTTCCGGCATCACATAGGACGCTTGAATTTCGCCGCGCGGGTTCCAGCTTACTTGATTCTGGCGCGTAATCACGCGGCCTGCTAGATCCTCAAGAGAGAAGCTGAACGTTCTCTTGTCTAGCACCAATTGTACAGCGGAGGTGCGAAATCTCAAGCTGTCATCCTTCTCTTCCGTAATGACTTGAACCGAACCTACTTGCGGCAGCACTGCTACCGTCGTCGATAGATCTACTTGATCGCCATGAAACAATTTGATTCGGACCACGTCGTCCGTGAGAAATACGATGGCTGCGTTTGCTTTTTCACCCCGGCAAATATAAGCATCCCCATCTTGCTGTAATCCGATAAATGCACCTACCGTCTTCCATAATGCTTGTACATCGGTTACTCCGAATTTATCAGGACGTATCGCTGCGCTTCCTTCCATATCCAATCCCTCCCATGTTGTTATGAAAAGAGGCGTCTTCCGTGAACCGGAATGCGCCTCTTCCTTGCTCTATCTTTTACATCATTTCAGGTTTATCTTTATTTCGTTTTCAAGCTATCCCATGCTTTTTGCAAGTCTTCGAGCAGGCGGTTCGCATCTGATTTTCCTGCAATATAGGCTTGCATTTGATTGGCGAACTCGTTCATGCCGCCATCAGGGAATTTCATGAAGTTCCAGCTTAATGCTTTGCCTTCTTGGCTGTATTTCACAACTTCTGCACCCAAATCACCTAGATCTTCAGTTGTTGCTTTAACGCTCTTGAAGGCAGGGATAAATTTGAATTCTTTGGTCATGTACTGCTTACCGATATCGGATGTTGCAAGCCAATTTAAGAATTCTTTCGCTTCTTCTTTGACAGCGGAGTTCTTGTTCACAACCCAGTTATTCGGAACGCCGATTAACAATTTGCCGTTTTCTTCTGCGTTATCATTGATTGGCATAGGTAGGATTCCAACGTTCAAGTTCTTATTAATGCCGTCAATTTGTACTTGTGTCCAGTTCCCTTGCTGCGTCATTGCCGCTTCACCGTTCGCAAACATCGTCATTTCGGTGTTATAGTCTGTCGTTAAAGGATTTTTGTTGCCGTATTTCAATGTCAGATCAAGCAACTTCGTCCACTCTTGGAATACCGGGTTACCAGGAATTTTCTCTGTTCCATCATTCAGCCCTTTAATAAAGGCATCTGGATCTTTTTGATGTGCAAATGCCACGTTGAAGTTGTGCAGACCTAGAATCCATAGCTCTTGGTATCCATTCGCAAATGGCGTAACCCCGATCGCTTGTAATTTTTTCGCTGCATCTTCCAACTGCGTTAATGTTGTAGGGATTTCCGTAATGCCTGCTTTCGCGAATAAATCTTTATTGTATACAAAGCCGTAACCTTCCAAGTTCATCGGTTGACCGTAAATTTTACCGTCTTTGGTCATAGGCTCTTTCGCTACATCAATCACGTCAGACACCCATGGTTGATCCGATAAATCCTCTAAGTTCGGGAGCCACGTAGTCAACTCGCTATAACCGCCGTTATTGAAAATATCCGGTTCGTCGCCCGAAGCAAACTTCGCTTTCAAGCCTGCGCCATAATCTGCACCGCCGCCTACCGTCTGAATATCCAGCTTAATGCCTGGGTGGGACTTCTCATATTCACCTTTCAAGCGGTTCAAGGCTTCAGCAATTTCAACCTTAAATTGATAAATTTTTATCGTTTTTGTCCCTGTCGTTGTGCCGCTGCCTTTCGATTCACTGCTGGAGCTATCCGAAGATTTTGCGCCGCAAGCGGATAGAACAACGGATAATGCAAGCAGCATAACGAGCGAAAGCTTAGTGAATTTTTTCATGGTGGTGCCTCCCTTTTAAATGCTCTATGAATTTTACCTTGAAAACGTTTACTTCTTCATTGTAGACAGTCTGGAATTGCGATTGTAGGTAGAATATTGATGTAATAGGTCGACGGATGTGACCTACTTAGCCCTTTACCGCACCAGCTGTAATCCCCTCAATGATATATTTCTGCATGGAAAGGAAGAATACGATGACAGGCAATATGCCCATCACAAGCGCTGGCAGCGCCAAGTCCCACTGCTTCGTGTACTGTCCGAAGAACGCAAATGTAGCAATCGGAATCGTCCGTAAATCCTGCGATTGCAGCATCAGAGACGGCAGCAAATAGTCATTCCAAATCCAAAGTGTATTCAATATAAATACAGTTACAAGCATCGGCTTCATCAGCGGGAGTACAACGCGGAAGAACACGCCATAAGCATTCGATCCGTCTACAGTCGCTGCCTCTTCAATCTCAAGCGGAATCGACTTCACGAAGCCATGGAATAGGAAGACCGACATCGGTACCCCGAAGCCTAAATAGCATACAATCAACCCGGGAATACTATTCATCAACCCCAACGTGCTTGTTACCTTCACAAGCGGGATCATGATCGATTGAAAAGGAACAACCATAGCCGCTACGAAAAGTACGAATAACACGCGATTGAACTTTGAATCCCGTCGCACCATTTTATAAGCAGCCATTGCACTGATCAGTACCAACAATACATTACTTGCAATCGTAATGACAGCCGAGTTCAGAAAAGCCTCAGGGAATCTCGTAATCTCAAAAGCACGGGCGTAGTTGCCCCATTCGATTGACTTCGGTAGACTGGCTGCACTCGTAAGCAGGTCGCCGAAGGATTTTACCGAGTTCACGAATAGGAAATAGAACGGAACCAAGAAGAGAAGGCCCACCAAGAGCATAATCACTTCGGTGATAATCGTGCCTGCGCGATAATTTTTGGTGACATCCATTAGGCTTCAACCTCCTTGCTTTTCGTAAACTTCACTTGAAGACTTGTAATGACAGCAACAATGACGAAGAAGATAATGGCTTTCGCAGTTCCTAGACCGTAACGGTTTTTGGAGAATGCTTCGTTGTAAATATTCATCGCCACGGATTCTGTAGAGCCGAATGGTCCGCCTTTCGTTAAGGACAAGTTCAGATCGAACATTTTGAAAGACCACGAAATAGCGAGGAACAGACATACGGTTGCTGCTGGCATAATTAACGGAATGATGATCGTACGCAGAACTTGTAATCTGCTCGCACCGTCAATTTCTGCAGCTTCCAGAATATCTTTGGGCACATTATTCAAAGACGAGATATAGATGACCATCAGATAACCTGCCGTCTGCCATACGAAGACGATAATAATGGCCCAGAACGCTGTATTCTCTGTACCGAGCCAAGGCAAGTTAAAGAAAGATAAGCCGGTTGCACTGCCGATCGCCGAGAACCCTTTGACGAAGATGAACTGCCAGATAAATCCGAGCAAAAGTCCACCAATAACGTTCGGCATAAAGAATATCGTCCGCAAGAAATTCCGGGTCTTTAGCGGCTTCGTCAAGAAGTAAGCCAGGAAAAAACCGAGTACATTCGTAAGCACAACACCTAGAACGGTGAATTTTGCCGTGAACCAGAACGAATCTCGGAAAGTACTATCATGCATAAAAATTTGTTTATAATTATCAAATCCGACCCATGACACCTCGCCGGATACCCCGTTCCAATTCGTGAATGAGTAATACAATCCAAGCAGGAACGGAACTACGATAATAAGGATGAAAAATAGGATAGCAGGTCCCACGAAGACGATCTGCTGGGCCATTTGTGATGTTTTTTTGCGATTCATCCCGATCTCCCCTTTGCACATTTCATTTTTTGCTTATAATTAGTATGCTAGAAATGTTCATTCAAAAAAACGGACGATCGTGAACCGATAGGAGTATGATATTGATCTGATCGATCCATAGCACGCCAAAGGGGTGACCTTGATGAAGTCTCATAGCATACGTACACGGCTCATCCAATTCATGTTAATCGTTACAACCATTCCGCTGCTGCTTTCCTTAGTCATTACACTCGTTCACACGAGAGAGTCCATCAAAGAGCAATCCATAAGCGAGAATGCCCGCTTAATTTTTCAAGGGAAAACCAATCTCGCAAACTATCTGAACAACATCAACCGCGCTTCAGTCGTGGTGTATTCCGATTCCCATTTTCTGAATAACTTATCGAAATCAGTGGATGACTACCAAGCGATGGCCGAAATGTATAGCACGCTGCAGAATCTGCAGGGCTTGCTGCCGGATATTCAACAAGTGTACCTGCATTCCCGTATGACGAATCAATCCACGCTCATTGCGAATGGCATACCGAGAAGAGAAATTAGACAAGCCCCCTACCAGAGCATTGGTCAATACGTTACATCCCATACCGCGACGGAGCCGCCGCATCTCGTTCACAGCTACGGGTTTCCGCCTTCACCGAACGATCCTACGGATCGCATGGTATTTACCTTTTACCGCCCCATCGTTCGCATCCCTTCGACTACGCAGCTTGCGATCATGGCCATCGATGTGAAGTTAGACGGGATTGCCGCCATCTGTGAACAACTGTATGATGCTACGGATGAGCAGTTCTACCTGCTGGACGAGAACGATATTGTCATTTATAGTGGGATTCCTGAGGAGATTGGCAAGCCGCTGCATAACAAGAACCTCGCTCCCCGGATTACACCAGATAAGAACGGGTTTATTGACGGAAAAAATGCGATGCAGGTGTATGAGAAACTGGATGTCCCTTTTGCCAAGTGGACCTTAGTCAAACAGATTCCTCATAACGTCCTTTACCGTAAATCAACCGAATTGATTCGGATCAATGCAGTTATCGCTGCGCTAGCTCTATTGGCCGTCATCTTAGGCACGTTGTATATTTCATTTCGAATTACTAGACCGATTAAGCAATTAGCCCGTTATATGAATCAAATTCAGACGGGACAGTTGGACGTGGATATCGAGGTGAACAGCAACGATGAGATCGGTACCTTGTCACGGCGACTCCGACAAATGATGGATACGATTAATAATCTGATCCTGCGGAAGTATAAGCTGGAGTTAGCGAATAAGACGAATCAGCTTAAAGCCCTGCAAGCGCAAATTGATCCTCATTTTCTATATAACACGTTACAGTCGATCGGAACGGTCGCGCTTCAGCATAACGTTCCGCGCGTATACTCCCTTCTCGCTTCGTTAGCGGATATCATGCGTTACAAAATGCGAAGCGGCGAAGCGCTAGTAACGTTGCAAGAAGAGGTTAACCACCTTAAACTTTATTTAGACTTGCAAAAAGAACGATTTGACGAACAATTCAACTTTATGTGGGACATCGCACCAGAGAGCCTAGCTGCTTCGATCCCCAAAATGACGCTGCAGCCTTTGGTCGAGAATTATTTCAAACACGGCATGGATCCTCATCTCGGCACAGGTCACTTATGTGTTCGTACCCAGCTGACCGAATCGAATCGTCTTATCATTGTCATCGAAAATAACGGCAGTTCCATTGAAGAACAGGAGCTTGTACAGCTCCAAGAAGAACTGAAGTTCCAGCTTGAGGAGCATGAGGATCCAATCAAGGAGCGTACTTCGATCGGCTTGTACAACGTACTAACGCGACTGAAGTTATACACCGATGATACAGCGACGTTGTACATCGAGAATGTAGAGCCGCATGGCGTACGAATCACCTTAGATTACGCGTGGGAGAGTGAAACAGCATGAAGGTTTTAATTGTGGATGATGAGAAACATGTGCGTAATGCGATCGATATGCTCGCCGATTGGGAACGGTATGGCATTACTGAAGTATTGCAAGCATCTGACGGAGAAGCTGCGGTATCCGTGATCCAAGCGCAAGCACCTCAAATCGTCATGACGGATATGCGGATGCCCCGCAAAGACGGCGCAGAATTATTAACGTGGCTGTATACGAATGCGCCCCAGATCAAGGTCATGGTCATCAGCGGCTACGATGACTTTGAGCTCGTCCGGCATGCCGTTCGCCATGGCGGTATGGATTATATCTTGAAGCCTGTCCAGGCAGCGGCGTTGAACGAAGCCCTGGGGAAAGCGGTCGATTGCTGGCGCAAAGAAGAACATGAACGTCAACGATTTACGCGGCAAAGCATTGAGGTTAATGAAATGAAGCCTCACTACGGGGATAAGCTGTTTACGGATTTCCTCGTGGGCCAAGGTCGGTTAGACCAACTTCTGAATCAGCTGCGAGATGAATTTAAACTCCCTGCGAACACAGCCAACTGCTCCCTTGCAGTGCTTGCTGTGGCGCAATTGGACCGAAAGCTGCTGGCCAAATTCCAAAACCAGCTGGATCTGCTCTTCTTCACGTTGATTAACATATGCAATGAGTTTCTGAAGCAGAAGGGTGTCGCGTTCCGTCAATTGAACAGCCCCGGAGAGGTGGTTATCCTTTTCTGGGATGAGCGCGGCTCTTTACCGCCCCTATTAGACGATATCAACGAAGGCATCTACATGACATTACATCGGCGTATGCATATCGGAGTAAGTCTGAGACGAGCCTTCCCTGCTGAATTGACACAAGCGTATCAAGAAGCTTCGCAAGCGGTATGGCGACGGAGTGTGCTCGATCCGAAGCATTTGCATACCTATACCGAGGATTCATCTGGATCGGCTCGCCCGCTGCGGCTTAGCTCCCTCGAAGAACAGCTTCGATTAGCTGCGTTAAGCGGCAATCGCGAACAGATCGAGAATATGGCGACGCGATGGTTGGATGAAGTCAAGCAGTTGCAGACGATCACGCCAGAGCAGCTTATCCAGTGGGATAACGAATGGGACTGGATGCAGAGCCAATGGTTGGAAGGCGAAACAGGCGGGAATACACGGAAAGAGCAGGATAACGTATACCCGGACCTCCCTTCTCCGCTTCCGCTGAATGAAGAAGGTCTATTGTCTTGCGAACCTTATCGCACCCAATTGGTTAACCGCTTGGCAGCCACCTCCAAACTATTGACGCAGCAGCATTCCAAGGAAACTTCCTTCTTCGTCCATGATATCGCGAAATACATTGAGCGGCATTACCAAGAAGAAATTTCACTGCAAGATGTTGCGGCCCGCTTTTTCTTAAGCCGGGAATATATCGCTCGCAAATTTAAGCAGGAATATGGCGTGACCTTGCTCGATTATCTCAGCCGGTTCCGTATTGAGAAAGCCAAGCTGCTGCTGCATAATTCCCATCTGCGTATCGCTCAAGTTGCCGAAATGGTGGGATATCAGGATGAGAAATACTTCTCGAAGGTATTTAAGAAGCTGGAGGGTATCAATCCCGGGGAGTTCCGTAAGGAGCATACGCTTGGATAAGCTTTAAACGAGCATCTAACCATTTCTTGATAGTGAATTTCCTGCTAGCGAATTTCCTGCTAATGCAAAAAAAGCAGCTCATCCCGCAAGGGGAAGAGCTGCTTTCGGTAAGCGGCCGATTGCTCGGACCGCTTCATGTAGACGGTTACGTCTTACAGTTTAGTTACGTTCTCAGCTTGTGGTCCGCGGTTGCCTTGAACAACGTTGAACTCAACTTTTTGACCTTCTTCAAGAGTTTTGAAGCCATCGCCTTGAATTGCGGAGAAGTGAACGAATACGTCGTTTCCGCCTTCAACTTCGATGAAGCCAAATCCTTTCTCAGCGTTGAACCATTTAACTGTACCTTGTTGCATGTGTGTAGCCTCCTCAAAATAATTAACATTAAATTAACATGCTACTCCTATATTTACGGGTGTAAATAAAAATTCACATATTCGAAAAGGTATGAACCTATTACTGAATAATACCCTTTAGAATATGTGAATTCAGATCTTAAATCTTAAGGAGCAACTCGTCATTTTGTTATGACTTTTTCATCTTACCATATATTTTTTAAAAGTCAAACATACCATAGCACCAATAAATAACCAAAACCAGACAGCAGCACTGATCCGATAGCACCTGCAAGTAAGGCGCGAAGCCCAAATCTGCGACAAACTGCGACATTTATATTCAATCCTAGCCCAGCCATCGCCATCGCAATCAATAGATAAGCAATGACAATCATGTAAGAGGTTACATGGGCTGGAAGGATCCCCAACGTATTCACACCGCTCATGAGAATAAATCCAACAATAAACCACGGGATGGGAAGGTTCTTCCATTGGAACTCGCTTGCTTGTTCATCCCCCGACGTATGTCCGCCTTCTGTCTCGCGTAATTTACGGCGTTCCGCACGCTGTATCCATAATCCGAGGACAATAGCTACCGGAATAAGCAAGGCCACACGGGATAACTTCACAATCAAAGCCATATCTAACGCTTCTTTACCAATCGGCTCTGCAGCCGCAATAACATGCGCAATTTCATGGAGCGTTGCACCGGAGAAAACACCGAACCCTTGCGGAACTAAGTGCAGCACAGGATATAACACCGTATAAGCTAAGGTGAAAATAGTTCCTAATATAGCAACCACGGCAGCAGCCATCGCGGTGCGATCAGCATCGGCTTTCACTTGCGGGGATATCGCGACCACCGCTGCTGCACCGCAGATGGACGAGCCGCAAGCGGTGAGAATGCTCATAATCGGATCTAACTTGAATGCCCGACAAAGGAAATAGACGACAATCATACCGAACAAGACACTCGATGCCGCAATGAGGAACACGCGAGGTCCTGCTTTTATAATGTCCAAAATATTCAATCTCATACCTAACATGATGATGCCATAGCGGAGCAGCTTTTTGCTCGAAAAAGAAATCCCTGCTTCGGCAGCAGCCGGTACCCCAAGTGTCATTTTCCAAGCGAAACCGAGTAAAATCGCTAAAATCAATTGGCCCATAATACTTAAAAACGGCAGTTGCGCCAACCCGTAGGCCACCCCTGCAATCAGCAAGGTAATACCCAATCCCATTGCAAAACCTTTTGATAGTTTATGTTTATAATCCATTCGTTGATTTAGTCGTTCTAATAACATCACGAGTTCCCCTTCTTCCGTCACCTGTTGTCTTAAGCTCATCTTAGAAGGTTTTGGCATGGAAGTGAAATACCGAATCGCTATCTCAACAATAAGGAAAACTTATGATGAGAAAAGCCTCTACCCGCGGTCTCCGAAGATGAGCGACCGCGTTTAAAGGCCGTTTTGATCCATCTGCAATAAATGAGACTCTAGCTCTGTAAAATTTATGACAAGTGAATGTTGATTCTTAACGAAATAACCTGATCCCTGTATTTTGAGCGGCAGTTTATTTTTTTGTATTGCATCTGTAAAGTGTGAAAAACGCCAGGGGATCCCCCGACGTTTCTTTATTGTGTGAACCTATACGTTGGTGGAAGGAGAGATGGGTAGGTGTTTTGCGTTTCAGCTGTCGTAGATACGAAATTTTGACAAATAAAATAAGCTCTTTGTGCATAACGGACATGAGGGACCTTATTGTTTGCTATGCTCATAGATTAGCCGTTTTTTCGGACCTAGATGCCCTTATTCCATTCGAATCATGGGTATATAGCTTATGTTTAGCATAATAAGAGCTGCTGTGTCCGTTCGCCCTGCATTTTGAGTGCTTTTGGCATTTTAAGGTCTCCTGTGTCCGCTCATTCTCGCTCCGTTCCCTGCAACCTAATTTGATTTTGGCAATCTCTCGAAAAGCTATATATTCTAGAATATTGAAACTTCTACCGAAGTACATTCGAAGATGTGCGACCGCGTTAAAAAGGTAGTTTTTATCGCCAAATAGAATTTTTCAGTTTCGATACGTCGAAACTTTTATAAATTCTGGTGTAGTGAGAAAAACTTCTACCGAAGTCCATTCGAAGATGAGCGACCGCGTTTAGATGTGGTTTTTATCGCCAAATAGAATTTTCCAGTTTCGAATACGTCGAAACTTTTATAAATTCTGGTGTAGTGAGAAAAACTTCTACCGAAGTCCATTCGAAGATGAGCGACCGCGTTTAGATGTGGTTTTTATCGCCAAATAGAATTTTCCAGTTTCGAATACGTCGAAACTTTTATAAATTCTATTGTGGTAAAATAATAGGAAACGAACCTCAATCACACCTATCATGGAGGATGTAACATGATCACTGATTCACTCCATATCTTCGTTGCCGTAATCGAGCACAGCAACTTCTCTCGGGCAGCAGAAGCTTTACATATTTCCCAACCCGGCGTGAGCATGCACATTCAGAATCTGGAAAAGGAACTTGGAGCAAAGTTGCTTCACCGTACCCCGAAGTACGTCAAATTGACGGAAGCCGGTCACATTCTCTATCAACGCGCAAAGCTGATTCTCTCTCTCTATGAGGAAGCCAGAACACAGATTCAGCTCCTGCATGAAGTTGTAACAGGAACGCTGAATATCGGAGCGAGCTTCACGGTAGGCGAATATGTTCTTCCTCGTCTACTAGCCAGCTTCGTACTTTTACATCCTCAGGTTGACGTCCATGTGACCATCGCGAATACGGAGGAAATTGTACAGGGAATTCGCTCGAAGCGCCTCGACCTCGGTCTGGTAGAAGGTGATGTGCATCAACCCGACATGGATGTGATGTATTGGCAGGAGGACGAGATGATCGTCATCGCGCCGCCCGATCATCCACTCACGCGGATACAGCAAGTTACGTCGGACTTATTGCAAGATCAGACGTGGGTATATCGGGAACCTGGATCAGGTACACGTGCTTATAGCGATCGATTTCTTGAGAATCATGGGTTACGTGTGAAGCGTTCCTATATGTTAAGCAGCAATCAAGGGGTCAAGGAATCCGTGATCTCAGGACTCGGTCTCGCCGTGATTAGCCGACTTGTCGTCCAGAAGGAACTATCTAATGGGGAATTACGGGAGCTTAGACTGGTGGGAGGTAGACTTACGCGTGCTCTCTCCATTCTCCAGGATCGCGAGCCGCATGAAATGCTTGCCTTGCACGTATTTCGTAAGCATCTTGCAAGCACCTCCTAATCGCAAGTACACTACGGATATAAGAGAATGAAGTATGAAAGGCGGGATGAGCCCATGCAAGATATGAACTATACATCATCATCACCAGTCGAGCTTGCCACCTTCGCAGGAGGATGCTTCTGGTGTATGGTCAAGCCTTTCGATCAGCTGCCTGGCATTATGAAGGTCGTATCTGGCTATTCAGGGGGACATACAGAACACCCCACCTATCAGGAGGTCAAAACGCAAACCACTGGTCATTATGAAGTCGTACAGATCACCTATGATCCATCTCTCTTCTCATATGCACAGCTTTTGGAGCTGTATTGGCCGCAGATTGATCCGACCGATGACGGCGGACAATTCCAGGACCGCGGTCCTTCCTACCGCGCTGCGATATTCTATCATACCGCGGAGCAACGCGAGTTAGCTGAAGCTTCCCGTACAGCTATAGCAGCTAGCGGACGATTCGGAGATCAACCGATTGTGACGGAGATTTTACCGGCTGCACCCTTCTATCCGGCAGAAGACTATCACCAGGATTATTACAAAAAAAGTCCCGACCACTATAAAGAAGATCGCCTTCAATCGGGTCGGGATGAATTTATTGATCAACATTGGAAATCGTAATCGACGTTCTGTCAGGCCATTAATTCAGGTGGCGCAATAACTCTGCGGCGAACTGCTCGAGATATTGACGATCTACCTCATTAAATCGACGCTCTAACGGGCTATCGATATCGAGCACGCCGAGCAATCGATCCCCTTGAATGAGAGGAATAACGATCTCGGATCGTGAAGCTGCATCACAGGCAATATGCCCTGGGAACTGATGTACATCTTCCACAAGAACCGTTCTGCGCTCTGCCGCTGCGGTTCCACATACGCCTCGCCCAAGTGGGATACGCACGCAGGCAGGTAATCCTTGGAACGGACCAAGTACAAGCTGGTCCGTTTCTTCTTCATAGAGGTAGAAACCAACCCAGTTGATATCCCCCATATATTCATTCAACAATGCCGAAGCATTCGATAAATTCGCGATGGTATTGCTCTCGTCTTCTAACAACGCCGTTAATTGGCGAATCGCCATCGGATAATCCACCTCGGGGTTTCCGCTCACACTCGTTTTTTCGAACATACTATGTTTCCTCCTTGCATCTATCGACGTTCTGTATTCAGATTAACACAATATCTGGGCTCCTGCATATGCTATACCAATAGATCGTTAAGGAGGTACGTAAGCTTACCTATGAAAAAAATAACTCCCAACAAAACGCGAAATTCGAATCGCTTGTACCAAGCAGATGAAGGATTAGCTGACCACATCACCAAAGTTCGGGAAACGCTGCTGCCGCTGTGCCACCAATACCGAAATCACGCCGTTCACGTTGAAACCATTGATGGCCGCAGCTTTGAAGGCGTCATCGTAGAAGTCGATGCCGGGCATTTATACTTACAAGTCACAGATCACAATCGCGCATTTTTTCCGCAGCCTTCCCCTTATAATCCATATGGCCCCTCCTTTGGAGGTGCGTTCTACCCGCAGCAGCAACCCTTCTTCAACAATAATGTGATTTTACCATTAGTATTATTCGAACTGCTTACCATCGCGCTCATTTAGCTGCTGACAACAAGAAGACCTTCCAAGAACCGCGTGATTTTGCGGCCATTTGAAGGTCTTCTTCTTTCTATTTTCTATTAAACCAAAGGGGCTAATTGAAGTTTATGACCGTAAGCTCGCCTAGTGTACAGCCGTTTTCATAAATCGGCGGAAACCGAGACTTGCAACGCCCAGAGCCAATACCGCAATCAGCACCAACATCCCGATATTCGGCAATATATTTTGGACGTGCCCCCCATGAACCATGACATTCTGCATTCCTTTTTGCGCCCAATATTGCGGCAGCATCTTACCGATGTTCTGTAGGAATGGCGGCATCATGTCGGAAGGGAACCATAAGCCTCCAAGCACCGCACCTCCCATGGTAATTAACTGTGTGAAAGCCATTCCTTGGTTTTCACTTTTGGCGAATAAAGAAATCATGAGACCGAGTCCGGTACCGCAAATTGCGATCCCAAAGACCAACGTGCCAATCGCTGCCAAGTCACCCAGATTCAAATGGTATACAAAATGTCCGAATGCCAGCAGAATGCTGCATTGTACCACGACCACGAGCAAGTATGGAATCCACATCCCGATCAAATAACTGATGGATTTCATCGGCGTACTGCTGAGGCGTGCCGTCATGCCTGATTCTTTGTCTTTGATGAAGCGACGGACCATGGACGTGATGACGAAGAACGCGAACATCACCGTGTAGCCTGGCACGACCTGGCTAATCATATCTACCGATCCTCCGCTCACTTGCTTTTGCTCCGCTACTTTGATCGGCGGTGTAAGGACCTGCTTGAGCTCAGCATCGCTTTTTCCGGCAGCGGCCAATACACCTTCAAGCTTTTTCTCCTGATATTGATTCGCAATATTCTGCAATACTGCCTGAATCGGTGCGACTTCGGAACCGCTCATCCCATCGTGATACAGTACCACTTCAGCTTGTTTCGTACCGGACTTCAGACTTTCGGCGAACCCTTTCGGAAATACGAGCAGCGCGGATAATTTACCGTTCTTCATCTGATCGATCTGTTCGTCGACCGTCAAATCCGGGTTTTGTTTCAAGTGGAAGCCGTCAATGCCTTGGATCGTCTGTAAAAATTGCTGGGAGGCTGCACTCTGATCTTGGTCCACATATTGCAGCGTGAGGCCTGCAGAACTCGCACTGCTGAACACCGTTGCGAAAATGACAATGAAGACGATCGGCATACCGAGTAACCAGAAGAAAGTACCCTTTTCCTTCAACAATAATTTGATTTCTTTACGTGCAATCGTTCGAATCATGATTATTCCCCTTTCTCCTTAAGCATCTCTTAACGACGTGCCCGTCAATTGTAGAAAGACCATTTCGAGTGAAGGACGAACAACCTCTAACTGAATCGGTTTATATCCCTTCATCCGGCATAACTCAGCGACCTCGCTAATCGTCTTTAAAACGTTATCCGTTTCAATTTTCCAACCCCGGCCATGGCGAGCCACCGAACTTCCTTCAATCAGCGTCAAATTCGGCTCGATATCACTCTCAAGCTCCAGATAGACGGACTTGCCACCATACTGTGCAAGAATGTCATTCAGCGCACCCTTGGCAACCACCTCACCATGATCGATAATGGCGACATCATCGCATAACGCTTCAACTTCTTCCATATAGTGCGTCGAGTATATGATCGTCATCCCCTCTTCTTTCAGGGTGCGAATAAGCTCAAAGATATGATTCCGAGATTGCGGGTCAATCCCGACTGTCGGCTCATCGAGAATCATAAATTTCGGGCGATGCAGCAGCGCTGCTGCAATATTAATCCGACGCATCATTCCACCGGAGAACGTTCCTACTGCATCATTGGCGCGATCTGCAAGGCCTACTTGTTGCAGAACCTCCATAATGCGTTCTTTCAAGGCTTTCCCTCTGACACCGTATAATTCACCGAAAAAAACCAAATTATCGTACGCGCTCAGCTTTTCGTAGAGCGTGATGTTTTGCGGAACATAACCAATGAACTTCTTGACCTCTTCCGCCTGTTTCGCGACATCATACCCGAGCACTTGAACGGAACCGCGATCTGCCTGCGTAATGCAGGACAAAATTTTCATTGTCGTGGATTTTCCCGCGCCGTTCGGTCCCAGAAGCCCGAAACAGCTCCCTTTTTGCACCTGAAAATGGATATGATTAACCGCTGGCTTACCAGCATAAGCTTTCTCTAGCCCTGTAACTTCAATCGCTGTACTCATTTTCTATAACCTCCTTCATTATTTATAACGTTAATTGTTTTTTCATGATATTCGACGCGATCCATACCATAAGGTTACCTACGATAAGGGAACAGATCAGCATTACGGCGAGCCACAACCATGTCATGCTATTCCCTGTAATCTGATACATATTCGTATAATCGAAATTATCTTCGCCGCTCATAAGCGCAGGAACAAAACTCAATAAGTTCGCAGACAGACCGTAACTCACCCAGATGAGCGGCATAGCTGGTTTCCACTTTGAATACCGTACGATGGAACCGAAGATTCCGAATCCCATAATGAACGGCATGATGGAGTACATGAAGAGATAGGCGAGCCCGATCAATTTAAGGAATTCAAAAATCGCGTCTGCTTCCAAAGGTGCTTGAATCCACATGGTAAGAATACCGACCACCGCGGTTATTGCTAGAGCGATTAACCCGTAAATGACCATCCACATTGCGCTTGCGATATATTTTGCCCGAAGCAATGTTCCTCTCGAATAAGGAAGTGTCAGCCACCAGCCGTACGTTCCGTCTTTCCACTCCTTCGACACAGTCATCATGGCTCGCATGAAGCCTGCATACGGAAAGATGAAGACCGCGAATAATAATGTGGTCGGCTGAAAGATGATCGTGGCATGCAAGAAGTTATAAGCGAAAGCGATCAACGCCGCGACTGCTAGCCCATAGATACCATACCACTTCCGATTTCTACAATTCCGTCTGCGGAATTTAAATTCATGCTTGATTAAATATGTCAACGCATTGCGATTCATTGGTTATCTCTCCCTTATTGATATAAATGGCGGTAGATGCTCTCCATCGATCCCCGCTCTGCCCGCAACATCTCAACATCCCCGTGCAGCAATGCCTGACCTTCATCCATGAATACTGCATAATCGAAAAGACTTTCGGCTTCTTGAATTTCATGCGTGCTTACGAGCACCGTCTGCTGCCGTTCACTCAAGTTGTCTATCAATGCCCCGATGATTCGTTCGCGCGAGATCAGATCAATACCCGCGAAGGGTTCATCGAGAATCAACATCGGTACATCTCGGCACATGCATAGGGTCAGCATGAGTCGAGCTTCTTGCCCTCGGGACATCCCCTCAACACCCATCGTGGGGTCCAGCTTCATGAATTCCAGCAATGATTCGGCACGCTTCTTATCGAACCCAGGCAGCAAACCGTCTCCCCACTCCAATGCCTGCTGAACGGTATGGAACTTATACCACCGTGCACGGTCAGGAAGGTAAGAGATAAGTGCATTTGTCTCCCATCCCGGCTTCTTCCCGAATATATCGATCCGACCTTGATCGGGCTGTACCATGCCTGTAATCATACGGAACAAGGTGGATTTGCCAGCCCCGTTCGCACCCAACACCCCAATCACGCGATTCGCGGGTAATTGAATGGAGAAATCCTGTAATGCCCGCTGGTTGTCGTATCGTTTCGTAAGATGTTCTGCCGTAATCGCAATCTCCGTCGTCATCTGTTATTCGTCCCCTTCTCCCAGAAATCGTTGAATATCTGTTTTTGTGAATCCAATGCTGTACATTTTCTCTAAAAATTCCTTCGTTGCTTCCCGTGCTAAATTATACCGAATGTTCTGCACGACTTCGTCATTCGTCGTAATGAATGTTCCTTGCCCACGTCTCGTTTCAGTTAAGCCATCTCGCTCTAATTCCTGATAAGCACGCATCACTGTATTTGGATTAATTTTTAAGGTTTGAGCTAACTCACGTACAGATGGTATTTTGTCTCCCAACGCAATTCCTCCTCTTGCAATCGAACCTCGTATTTGTTGCAACACCTGTTCATATAACGGTTTACTTAAATCTAGATCAAATTCCATGCCACCTGCTTCAATTCCACCCAAGGGTCTCCCTCCAATCTATTCTATTCTGTATTCTCTAAGCAGAAAGCTCGGCGCTTATGTTTTCTATCGTATGTAGTGTATTATATCACTTAATACACTCAGTGCAATAGTTATTTTCAATTTTTTGGATATAAAATAAAAAAAACCATGGCTCGGGGCCATGGATTTCGTGAGTTGTATGAGATTATCGTTAGGAATACGCTCGGTTATTTACAATACTTTTTCAGCGAGTAAGCTCTGTACTTCATACACGTTCGAGTCTTTTTTGAATTGTTTGGTGATGGTGGGTTCAACCGCACTCGAGATCCAAATTTTTAGCTCCGCATCCAGATCGAACGTCCCTGCCGTTTCAATACTGAACCGTGAAATGCTCTTATAGGGAATCGATTGATACTCCACCTTTTTGCCCGTTACCCCTTGTTTATCCACCAGAATCAAGCGCTTGTTCGTGAATACGAACATATCTCGAATGAGCTTATATGCCTTATCGACCGTTTCTCCTTGGAATAAGATCGGCTGCAGCTCCTGCTGTACGTCCTTTTCGCTTACCGATGCAGCATTGCCCATTAACCCGTCTAAAAATCCCATCGACACATCTCCTTTAAGATTTGAGGTGGTGGTTCCTTTGTAATCTACGCACTCACTTCGTCCAGATATGTATCAAAATTATCGCGTATCATAGCAAAAGCGACTGTAAGACCCTGAGGGGGGATCTTATAGCCGCTTTTGCTTGTGATCATCTATGTTAAATGTTAAAAGGGGGGCGATTTGATGAATTAAATATACCGCGCGAACATTAAAGGGATGTTATCTGAACATTAAAATAACATAAAAAAATGTTGGGATGAGGTGCTAATCCATCTGGAAACGAACTGTAGCCCGCCGAACACCGTGTCTTTTGGATAGCTCCAGGATAGGTGAATGCGATTCTACTTTCAGCACTCGGTATCACTCGCTCCACAACGAACGAACTGCAAACCTACGCCATGAACTGCTCCATACAGGCACTGCGCTATATTGGAAACGAACGTAACCCACCGCACACCACGCTATATTGGATTTATACAGGATAAGTGGATCATTCGGCATCGACTCACCGTCTATATTGGACGAATCCAAGATAGAACGCTGTAAATCCACTAATATGAGCGTAAATGTGCATTTTTGTTGGATTTATCCACTATAGCCCTATCTACATGCATCATTTATCGAAAGTTAGTGGATATATCCAATATAGATGGGTGAGGGCCTATAAAGTTCCAAGTTAGCAATCGCAATCGTCCCACCTCTATCCCAACGAATAAGAATAGACGCGCAATCACTCGCCTGTTACAATATACCTAGACGAAGAACGTCCAAATGCCATAAGGCTTTTGGACGTTCTTTTTTTTGCTTATATATCCAAGATCGGAGGCGACTCGCTTGAATTCATTCGAATCATCCCATCAGGCGTTTCTTGAGAAACATTTGGCAAGCCGAAACGGCGAACGTAAAGGTCGATTGTTACGCGGACACCAGTATGCGGAAAAGCTTTTGCTCCAACACGTATGGTGGCCCTTGTTCGGAAATTTTGACCATCTGCATCCCGAATACGAAATATATGATTGGAATCGTAAATCTCAGTTTCTCGATTTCGCCTTTATTACCCCGTTCGGACGTTTTGGCATCGAATGCGACGGCTTTCAGAGTCACGTGAAGGACATGGATCGTGAGAAATTCAGCTATGCGCTAAATCGGGATACCTTTCTAACGGGTTTAGGCTGGCGGATGATCCACTTCTCCTTCGATGATGTGCAGCAACGTCCGGAAATCTGCCGTATGTTGCTTCAACTCGCGATTGCTCCCTATCTACTACAAAACAGCTCAGAAAATCGATCAACTAAGATGGAGAAAGAATTACTTCATCTTGCCTGGCAGCTTGGAAGCCCCTTACGTCCAAAAGATGTATGCGATGCATGGGGCATAGATTACCGCACCGTGCGGAAGCTACTACAATCGACCATAAAAAAAGGCTGGTTGGAGCCGATCTCCGTGGGGAGCACGATTCGCTACTACCAGCTAAAAGAAAGCTCGTTAATCCAAATACTCTAACATAAATGAACGACTCCCTATTGTGGCGGCGTACAATCTCCGATTTGCGCGGAACTTTCGGTGTTATGGTGTTAGCAGCGATCTCTGAGTGTTGAAGGATAGCTAACGCTAACTGCAGTAACACCTAGTGAGAGTTACTCCCCCCACCTATACTGGATTTCTACAGGATAAAAGCTAATATTACTCAAATTCATGGGCTATATTGGATTTATCCACTAACTATGGGCATAAAGAGCTCATTCGGCGCCATTTCGGGGTTCTATAGTGGAAAACTCCAATATAGAGGGCAAGTAATAGCAAATTTGTCTGCCTACATTGGATTCGTCCACTATAGCGCCACCGGGGCAGAATCGAACCTTTAACAAATAACACCACTAGCACTATTAGCCTTTATCTTTAGCCATTCATCAATAAGCCACAACCAATAACATCATACCTCCTACCAGCCTCGGACATCACTTCCCTCGAACAATACAGGTTAGGAAAAACATGTGAATAAAGATCGGGTTCACGTTTGTGGTGAATGCGTTCATTTGTTTTAGCTGTAAATAGGAGTTGTACACGATTGGGCTGCGCCACACCCAGGGTCTCTTCGGTTTTCACTGCTGCTGCAAACTCAAGCCCCTACCCCTCGCTTGAGTAAAGGGTAGAAAAATGTTAGAAGTTTGCCCTTTTCACGCAAATGGCGCGGAATCCGAAATACCCGGAAACCGCGCCATTACTGCGTTTTTTGGAGTGCTGATGAGAGGACTCGAACCACCGACCTACGCATTACGAGTGCGTTGCTCTACCACCTGAGCTACATCAGCATATGACTGCTGTATACATCTATTTTAACAAAAAATAAGCCGAAGGTAAATGGCAAACAATAAGTCGACCTTTTAGCAAAATGATGTAAATCATCCAATTCCACATTTCAACTCGTATATATAAGCATTGACAAACTCGTATATACAAGTTATATTTTATCCGTAAGCGCTAACAACTGCATAATTACTGACAAAAGGGGGCATTACCCATGAGCAAGAACTACCGGGATACAGCCATACAAATTCTTGAACATATAGGCGGCAAGGATAACATTGAGCAAGCTGCACATTGCGTAACCAGACTACGAATCGCCTTGAAGGACGAAACCCAAGTCCATACAGATCAATTATTGAACGTACCACTTGTCAAAGGAGCTTTTCATAACGCAGGGGTCTTCCAAATTGTCATCGGACCCGTTGACGTGGATCGTGTCTATGCCGAAATGATCGAGCTCACGCAGATGGAGAAAGCAACGATCGCCGATGTCAAAACCTCGGGATCGAAGAAGCTGAACCCGATGCAGAAGCTCGTCAAAATCTTCTCCGACGTATTCATGCCGATTCTTCCAGCTATCATTACTGCCGGGTTATTAATGGGACTCAACAATCTGATCGGAGCGAAGGACTTATTCTATGCCGGCAAAACATTACTAGAAGTCTACCCGAATCTGGACGGGTTATGGGCGCTCATTAACATGATGGCGAATACCTCCTTCGTCTTCCTGCCTGCCTTGGTCGGTTGGTCCGCGACGAAGCGCTTCGGCGGCAGCGAGATTCTCGGTATCGTACTCGGGCTCATGCTCGTCCATCCGGATTTGCTCAATGCCTGGAATTACGGGCAAGCCGCTTCCGGGATCGGCGGTCAATCCATCCCTTACTTTGACATTCTAGGGCTATTCTCGATCGAGAAGGTCGGTTACCAAGGACAAATCCTCCCGATTCTCGTCGCCGCATTCGTCTTAAGCAAAATCGAGCTTTGGTTGCGCAAAAGAGTGCACAGCTCCATCCAGCTTCTGGTTGTTCCAATTACATCCATTGTTGTGACTGGCGTACTCGCGCTCGGTATTATCGGTCCTGTTACACGTCTCTTGGGGAATTACATCACAGACGGTATCGTTTTTATCTTCGACGTAGCTCCAGCACTCGGTGCCGTGATCTTCGGCGCTCTGTACGCACCGCTTGTGATCACAGGTATGCATCATATGTTTATTGCCATTGACCTGCAATTGATTGCGCAGACCGGAGGCACCTTCATTTGGCCAATGATTGCGTTGTCCAACATTGCCCAAGGCAGCGCAGCACTTGCGGTGTTCTGGATCACGAAACAGCAGAACGAGAAAAGCATGGCCTCCACAGCGGCTGTCTCCGCTTATTTCGGAATCACGGAGCCTGCAATGTTCGGGGTCAACTTACGGAACAAATTCCCGTTTTATGCAGCGATTATCGGGTCTGCACTCGCAGCGATCTTCATTACATTAAGCGGTGTGCTTGCAGCAGGCGTGGGGATCGGCGGATTGCCTGGATTTATCTCCATCATACCGAAATTCATCCCAACCTTCTTGATTGGGATGGTCATCGCCATCGTCGTTCCTATCGTACTAACGTACTTGTTCTCCAAATCCAAAAAGTTCGGCAACCGTGAGTAAACTAAAACCGTATCTATTTTTTGCAAAAAAAGAGGTGAAGCATCGATGAACAACAACAACTTATATGAAGATTGGAAGAAATCCGTTATTTATCAAATCTATCCGAAAAGCTTCCGCAGCGCGCATCAGCGCGCTACGGGTGATATCCAAGGTATCATTGAAAAGCTCGATTACCTCGCCTTTCTCGGTGTAGATTATCTGTGGATTACGCCGATTTATACGTCCCCGCAACGGGACAATGGATATGACGTCAGCAATTACTACACCATTGACGAAAGCTACGGCACCATGGAAGATTTCGATCAACTGGTAGCTGAAGCAAAGGAACGAGGCATCGGCATCATGATGGATATCGTGGTGAACCATTCCTCTACTGATCATCCTTGGTTCCAAGAAGCTCGACAAAACCGCAACAGTCGTTACCGCGATTATTATATATGGCAGAACGAACCGAACAATTGGCAGTCGAAATTCGGAGGTTCCGCTTGGAAATACGATAACGCTACCGGACAATATTACCTGCATTTATTCGATGAAACCCAGGCCGATTTGAACTGGGAAAATGAGCAGATGCGGCAGGATGTCTACGAAATGATGCGCTTCTGGGCAAACAAGGGCGTATCTGGGTTCCGATTAGATGTCATTAATCTGATCTCCAAAGATACGTCGTTCCCTGACGATACGGCGGGGGATGGACGCAAGCATTATACGGACGGTCCTCGGGTTCACGAGTTCATCCAAGAAATGAACCGCGAAGTATTCGCGAATCGTGACGTGATTACAGTCGGTGAGATGTCATCAACCTCCATCGATAACTGCATCCTGTACTCCAATCCTGTACGCCAAGAGTTATCCATGACCTTCAGCTTCCATCATTTGAAGGTCGATTATCCGAATGGCGAGAAGTGGACGCAGGCGCCTTTTGACTTCGCGATGCTGAAGAACATCATGTCCAGCTGGCAAATCGGCATGCAGCAGGGTCAAGGTTGGAATGCCCTCTTCTGGTGCAATCACGATCAGCCGCGCATCGTATCGCGGTTCGGCCATGAAGGGCAATATCACAAGCAATCCGCCAAAATGCTCGCAACCGCCCTGCACCTGCTGCAAGGTACGCCTTATATTTATCAAGGCGAAGAAATTGGCATGACGAATCCCGGTTTCCAATCCATTGAAGATTATCGGGATGTCGAGACCTTAAATATCTATCATGCCAAACGTCAAGCAGGCGCATCCGAAGAAGACGTGATGGGAGCCATTCGGCAGAAATCACGTGATAATTCCCGAACACCGATGCAATGGGACCGTACGGAACATGCCGGATTTTCACAGGCAACGCCGTGGATTGGCATCCCGGCCAATGCTCAGGACATCAATGTCGAGCAGGCGTTGCAAGATCCGGACTCCATTCTGCACCACTACAAGAAATTAATCGAGCTTCGCAAACGTGAAGCGGTGATCACAGAAGGCCGTTATACACTGATGTTCGAACATCATCCGCAGGTCTGGGCGTATACGCGCACCACGGATGACGACATGCTCCTCGTCATCAATAATTTTTACGAAGAACCTGCCATACTAGACTGGCATCTTGAACCCCTGCTTCATCACGACCTGATGAACTCGGATAGCGAGGTCCTGATCTCGAACTATGAGGATACTCAACTCTCTACCGATTCCGCGTATGTGTTGCGTCCTTATGAGTCCATCGTATTCCGGTGCGTTCGTAGAACATAGTCCATTTTCATATTCATACTCATGCTTATACCCTAAGCTTTTATTATCCCAAAGAACCGCTTCATGAGAACAAGATGTTTGTTCGTGATCAGTGGTTCTTTGCCGATCCTATCGTCCCATCCTATTTTTATGGTACGATAAAGACACGATAGAAATCGGATGAACGGAGGCTCTTTTCGGATGTCGAAGTACGAACAAATCATGGATGCGATTATCCAAAACATCGAGGCGGGCAAATGGAAAGAAGGCTATAAAATCCCGTCCGAGACGGAGCTGATGGAAGCCTATGATACGAGTCGGGGAACGGTAAGGAAAGCAGTTGATCTGCTGCAGGAACGTGGATATGTCCAGAAGATTCATGGCAAGGGCGTCTTTGTACTCCGCAAGAAAAATATCGAGTTCCGCTTCGGCGGTATCGTCAGCTTTGCGGAAGAGAATAAACGGTTGAATCGTAAATTCCAAACCCGTGTGGTTGAAATGCATACCCTCCCATCTGGTAAGGAAATGGCCAAGCTGCTGAGCATCAAACCTAAAACACAAATCAACTGTATCAAAAGGGTACGTCATGTCGATGGCGAAAATGTCATTCTGGACATCAATCATTTCGTTACCGAGCTCATCCCGGGATTAACGGCAGAGATCGCAGGCGCATCCATTTACGAATACATTGAACAGACACTTGGGCTCCATATCAGCTATGCGCAACGTGTCATTGAAGTTCAACCCTGCACCGCGGATGATGTTAAATATCTGGACCTCAACGGAACTGATTACGTGGTCGTGGTCAAAAACTTCACGCATCTCTATGACGGCAGACAATTTGAATATACCGAATCTCGTCACCGCTTGGACAAGTTCTATTTCTCCGACGTGGCACGAAGATAACGAATAAGAGCCATGAGGTTGCCCTCATGGCTCTTTGATTGAGTATGTTCTTATCGATACGGGAGTCGATGGATTGATTATCTTGCTCTTTCGTTGCGGCCGAACAATATCGGGATCGCCACCAGACCGGAAATACCCACTAAAATATAAATAATACGGCTAAACCAAGAGGAATGACGGATATGATCCCCGCCAAATATCGCCGTCACTAGATCCCATTCAAACAACCCAACAAGTAACCAGTTAATCGCACCAATAATAACCAGCACCAATGCAATACGACGAAGCATATGCGATACGCCCTTTCATAATAAGAGAATGGTTGTGTTAAATATATTGTTTTCACGGACTGGTAACTTTTATACATGTATAGCCAAAATAAACAAGAGCCCTCCAGAGGAGAGCCCATCAACAATTACAGATTAGCTTTTAGGTTCCGATTTGCTTGCATAACGTTGATCCCACTCCGCTAGTGTTGCTTCACGTTCCGAAGCCGCTTTGATCAGATCATTTTTGATTAATTGTTTCAATGGATCTTGAGAGTAACCCTCTGGAATGGCCGCACCCTCTTGTTTCACGCTAAGAATCGCATAGTTCTTATTGTATTCCTTCATTGGAGCATCACTGATGGCCCAATCCAAGAAAGCTTTCGCTTCAGGTTTAATATCGGCTTTCTTCACAAGTCCGTTCGCTTCCACATCCCAGCCAGATCCTTCAGTTGGAAACACCACTTCAACAGGGGCGCCTTTTTTCTTCTCTTCAATGCCGCGATAACCGAAAGATAGACCGATGACAGCTTCGCCTGTACCCGCCATTTTCGCTGGCTTGGAACCCGAGTGTGTATACATCAACATATTGTCATTCAATTTGTCCATGTATCCCCAAGCTTTATCGGGACCCATTAATTGCATAAATGCATTCACTGTCAAATAACCTGTACCGGAAGAGGATGGATTCGGCATTACAAGAAGCCCCTTGTATTCCGGTTTAATGAGATCTTCATACGATTGCGGAACAGGCAGATTGCGTTTTTTCAACTCCACCGTATTCGCGATGATAGCCGTCTCCCACGCGTCGATCCCTACCCATTTCGCCGGACTTGCCGTATCTTTGAACTCTGGGGATACCTTCTCAATGCCGGCCGGGTCATAGCCTTCCAACATTCCCTTTTGATCCAAGACAAGCAAGCTCGTTGCCGCTAAGCCCCAGATCACATCTGCTTGCGGATTATCTTTCTCTGCGATTAATTTCGCGGTAATGATTCCTGTTGAATCACGAACAATGTTCAGTTTCACGTCTGGATATTGTTCTTTGTACGACGTCAGGTAGGCTTGTATTTGATCATCTTCCAACGCGGTATAAACCGTCAGTTCTCCCGATCCCTTCGCTACATCCGTCAATGCCGTTGTATCCGATGACGCCTTGTCTCCATCAGCCGCGACTTCGCTAGTTGAGTTTTTACCGTTTGCACAACCTGCCAGCAATCCGATACATAACATTAATGTCATTGCCCATTTGAATGAATTTCTCACCATGATTCATAATCTCCCTTTCTCGTTCCCCATATAAAATTCGTTCATGTATGTGCCATTCTGCGTAGTTTCCTTCTGACAAGATCACTATAACAATCGATTATCATAGCTACATCAAGCGAATATGAAGAAATTACAAAATTACCTTCGCATGTGCTGCAAGCTGTCTCACGCTGTCCATTCCTGGGTTCTTGCTGCCAAGTGTAAACCGCTCCGTCTCCCCGTAAAACCCATGAAAATCACTGCCTCCGGTCGTCACCGAACCATACTGTTCGGCAATAGCACCTGCCTTCTGCTCCGCTGCTTCACATGCATCCACTTATTGAACGGGAATAGTTGCGACTCCGACTTTCGTCCGAGCAATCCATTCAAATTCGGCTTGCCGACGTTCCTGAAGTTCTTTCTCCTTCTGAACCATCCATATCCGGAATTGCTCCCGGAAATCGTTCCACTTCAACTCCACGTTGTGATGCACGGCATCAATCATCGCAATGATTCGCGCTTTATCCAGGGCATTCCCCATGACCATTCCGAACCCAACCACGCCATCCACGGCCAACGTAGACTCCGAAATCAACAGTTCTCCCACATTGAATACATGACGCTGAACCGATTCCTGCGCGCGCATCATCACAAGCCCCAAAGCTGGCTCATTGACTTCCTCCACACGGCCTAATTGGACGATATGGTTCCCCCACGGCATCAAATCTTCCATCTTCAGTTCAGATAATACGACGGTGTATTCCTGCATTCTCGAACTCATTTTCTCGCTCATTCTTGTTTACGCTCCTTTCGGTTCTATCTGGGTTATTTGGCATGCATCCAAGTTGTATCGCACCGGTCTAACGTATCAGCCCAGGCTTCAGGCACTTCGACGTCACTGATGATGATGTCGACTTCGCGCACATCTGCAATTTTGTACATTTTCACCGCGCCGATCTTCGAATGATCTGTCATGACGATCGTCTGCTCTGCATGTTCTATAAATTTACGGACTAACGAACCGCGGTCGGCATCGTAGCTGGTAATTCCCTTTTTCAATTGGATGCCGTCAATCGATATGAAAGCTTTGTTGGCATGGAATCCTTCCAGCATCCGCTCCGCAAGCACACCCGAAACACGGTCCTGATGCGAGTTCACCATCCCGCCAATCACGACGATATCTCCGTCGAACATGCCTCGATTCTTATAATCCTGCAGGCAATGCACCGCCGGGAATGAATTCGTAATCACCGTTAATCCCTTGGTATTCGTTAAATAATGAATCATCTGTAACGGCGTCGTGCCGTCATCGATGAGAATGACGTCATTGTCTTGCACCAAACCAGCGCCCGCACGGCCTATCTTCTCTTTTTCCGTGACATATAAATGCTCCCTCTGCCGATATACAGGCTCCATGCGATCTAGAGTCAGCTTCACCGCGCCGCCATAGACACGCTTCAACTTGTTTTCTTTCTCGAGCTCCTCCAGCGTCCGCCGAATGGTCTCGAACGACACCTGCAGTTCATCTACCAGCTCATCACTGCGAATCTTCCCTTCCAGATGGATTTTTTTCACAATGAACTCTTTACGTTCTAATGCGCTTAACGACATGTGCAGTCTCCCCTTTGGTCCCATACATCCTGATCATTTGCTTCATTCTCTTTGCTGATTTCAATGTAACGAACAAATGTCAGTGCAAAGTTAAATCCACATGAAGATTAAGTAAACACTGCATATTTTGTTGTATTTATGTGTGTTTGCGAAAATCGCATATTGTGGAAAAAGCAACGTACAATGATAGAAAGACAAGTTACTGAGGGAGGCAGCGGTTGTGCAGAAGAGCAGGTTGTTGGCTTGGGGAAATGCCTTGGCATTAGCGCTTGTATTACTTGTGAATGGACTAGCAGAGCGGCTGCCCATCAACGGGCGTACAACAGGGGAAATTTCAGCAATGTATCCGACACGCATAACACCCGCATCCTATGCTTTCATGATTTGGGGACTCATCTATGGCTTGCTTATTTTATTCGTTATTTACCAACTGCTGCCTGCGGTACGCTCGAAGCCGGAGGTACGGGACATCGGTGGGTGGTTCATCGTAAGCTGCGCCATGAACATCGCGTGGCTGCTGCTCTGGCATTACTTATATATCGATGCTACGGTCTTCATCATGTTCGCTTTGCTCCTCTCACTCTTCGCCGTCTATACGCGAACGCGATCTGCGAGGCCTCCGATTCGGGATGCGGCATTCTGGCTCGTATCGGTCCCATTCAGCATTTATTTGGGGTGGATTACAGTCGCATCCATTGTGAATGTTAGCGTTGTCCTCATAAATCACCAATGGAATCGCTGGGGGTTGTCTGAAGTGGCATGGACAGGCATCATTCTCTTGGCATTCATACTCCTCGCTTGGTGGATCGGTCACAAATTTGAAGATCCCTTCTACCTCCTCACCATCGTCTGGACACTCATTGCCATCGGCGTCAATCAACAGAGTTCACCTGTCCTCACTACTATTTCCTGGTTAGCCGGCATCTTCCTAGGGTGTTTTGCGTTGAAACTATCCATACGGGCATTGCGGTGGCAGACCGTCCTATAACGAGCAAAAGAAACGCCTCCGGCGTCCTATGAAGGACGGGAAGCGTTTCTTTTTGTTCTATATACAAGGATCATATGTTATAAGTTCTATATCAAAATAATGGTAAGGATTAGAAATTGAACTGCACCTATGATTTCTATGATGCCTACTTTCATGGGCCGTACGGCTTTCCCTGCCAGCGCAAATGTCCGAACCGTTGCGAAAAGATACACACATCCCATCCAAGGGTTGCCAAGTATCCAAGGTATAAGCAGCAATATCACATGATAGACTTGAGCATAGGCGACCCAACGCTTGCTTTTGCGCTCTCGAAACACGGACTTCACGAAGAACACGGTCCCCATGAAATACAGGAGATTGAACACGACGACCAGGATCATCGTGCGATCCCATCCTCCTTCACCAAGCAAATAAGCGGCCGCGCCTCCGAGCGAAAAAATCAGAATGGCACATAAGTCATTCAAGAAAGCCCGCTCCGATTTTTGCTTCACGAACCAAATGTTCACGGCAAGGAGTACCAGCAGAAGCGGAGCAAAGTAAAACAGCTGCGGCAAGCTTACGAGCGGGGGAATCAGACAAAGGACGGCAATCACGCCATAGATGATGCCCCATTGAATCATACGACTGCGGTCCGCCCTCTTCTTCAATGATTGAAGGAGCGGATACGATGATAAATATAGAAAGAACCATGCTAAAAACAAAAAAATATGCATCCACTGCGGCTTGCCGGACATCATTCCGATGAAGAACGGAACGCTGACCATCGCCCAACCCCCATGTTCATGGGGAATGACAATCCCTTTCTTATTCACAGACCTCTACCTCTTTCACCCACCGATATAGGACATGTTGATTTTTTTGCGGACGCGTTCGGTATGTTCCGTACGTTCATCCGAATAACGATCATTCCGCTGCTCCCATACACCGCGAATCGCCCCAAGGATCTCATCATCTGTCGCACCCCCGCGGATCCATTCCCGCAAGTCAAATCCCTCCGAAGCGAACAGACAAGTATAGAATTTCCCCTCGGATGACAGTCGTGCACGCGTACACGTGGAGCAGAACGATTCCGATACGGAAGTAATGAAGCCGACCTCGGATTCGCTGTCGCTGTAACGGTATCGCTTGGCAACTTCCCCGTAATAATGCTGCTCCAGAGGTTCTAAGACATAGGAAGCGGAGAGGCGTTCATAGATCTCTTTCTTCGTGACGACCCGCTTGAAGCTCCAGCCATTGTCATTCCCCACATCCATGAATTCAATGAAACATAAGGTGATCCCTTGCGCTTTGAAATAGGCAGCCATCGGGAGAATCTCTTGATCATTGACACCCTTTTGTACGACCATGTTCACTTTAATTTGGAAGCCGATCTTTCTCACATGCTCAATATTCTCTAAGATCACAGCAGGTGTTATCCCGCGTCCGTTCATCAGCGCGAAGAGTTCCGGATCCATGGCATCCAAGCTAATATTCAATCTCCGCAGACCCTTATCATATAATGGCTGGGCATATTGTTTCAGGAGCAGACCATTGGTCGTCAATCCAATATCCTCAATTCCCTCAACTTGCAAAAGCATCTCAACCAATGTCGGCAATTGACCTCGCAATAAAGGCTCGCCGCCCGTTAACCGGATTTTCTTCACGCCGAGAGAGGCAAATAGCCGTGCCACGCGACGGATCTCTTCAAAGGTCAACAGTTCATGTTTCGGCAAGAACCTGTAGTCGTCACCGAAAATTTCCTTCGGCATACAATACGTGCATCGAAAATTGCAGCGATCCGTAACGGAAATCCGCAAGTCACGAATAGGCCTGTGCAGTTGATCACGCATGGGTTCGTTGATCATACATCCTCCTCCTCCCTCATCAAGCTATTCTGGTGTGTTCAAATTCCGAAATACATCGGGAGCATTCGCGGTTACATCGCTTCCTTGAATCCAGCGCACATGTACTTGTGCCAGTAATTTCATAACACTATATTGCCCTTGTTCCAACGAACGACGAATAATATCCCGCATTCGTGGGTGGAATACCGCAACGAGCGGGTGCTGAACCCCTTCAAATTCAACGGCCACAACATCATTATCGCCTGTATCGCATTCCACAAGCGATTCCATCACTTCAGGTGTCATATAAGGCATGTCACAAGGCAAAATAACATACCGCTCCGCAGGATAAGCCATCATCGCCGAATAGATTCCAGCAAGCGGCCCGCATCCCATGAACTCCTCGGAATCCATCATAACATCCATCTTCGAATCAAATCGTTCACGATGTTCGGGACGTCCTACAACCACGACCTGCGTACTAACGGATCGTAATGCCTGGTGCGCGATCTCATAATAGAATCTGCCGTCCTTTTGCGCAAAAGCCTTGGGCGATCCAAAGCGACTGGACAAGCCCCCTGCAAGAACAATCCCTACGGTATCCATATCATTATCCGCCGCTTACCGGAGGAATGAGCGCAATCACATCTCCGTCACGAATGGGATCTTCCCGCCGCGCATACTCTTCATTTACCGCTACGAACATCGTCTTATGCTGAAATGCGGGGTAAGTCGATTCCGCCCAATCCAAGAGCTCCTGAACGGTCCAGGCTTCACGATCAATGGTTTCTTCCGATTTCCCAGCAATCTCACGCAAGCTGGCAAAATAACACACACGAATCACTTCGCATTCCTCCCCTGCTCTGGCTTCTTCTTCTGTTCGCCGATCCATTCTTCCCCATCTTCCCATATTTCCTTTTTCCAGATGGGTACCATTTCTTTGATCCGTTCGATCGCATATTCATTGGCTTCATAAGCAGCCTTCCGATGCGGTGATGACACGGCAATGACGACGGCAATATCCGAGATCTGAAGTTCGCCGATGCGATGCGCGATCGCCACCCGTGAACCCGGCCATCTCTCTTCAATCTCTGCCCCGATTTGCGCAAGCTTCTTCTCGGCCATCGGCACATAGGCCTCATAGGCCAGGTACATCGTTCTCACACCCTGTGTCCACTCGCGTACATGTCCCGTGAACGTCGTCACAGCGCCTGCACCCGGATGCAATACAAAATCCATCATCGCCTGAACATTCAACGGCCCTTCAACAATCTCGTATGGCTTCATTCGATCGATCACCTTCTACATAGTCTACTATCCAATTCTGAAGGCCTGCGTCGTCGTCCACACGCATGACCTTAACATCTCCGCTCTGATCGATATCTACATCTGCATATGCATATGCCAAGACAAGTACAATATGCGATAAGTGCCGTAACAGCTCCCATTCTTCCTTTGTACGTACAATGACCACTTTAGCCTGCGACGCCTCTTTAAACCCCTCAATGAGAAGGAAATCCGGCTTCGCGAATTCAGCTAGTGCAATCAATGATTGCAATTCCAGTGCGGGCTGCATGTGCAACTGTATCATATTATCGCTGACGGCAATGGAACTTACAGACCCTTGCGCCAGGAATTTCATACTATCGGTATCCGCTGACGGCATGGATAGCGGCCCGCCATGTCCATGATGCTTAATCACAGACACGCTCAGGTTTCGAGAGGATAGGAATCGAACCCACTTCTCGATCCGCGTCGTTTTGCCGCAATTTTTAAATCCTACCACTTGTAATATGTTCATAATAACCATTCCGCGGTGCCTTCCTCAACCCCTAATACGAGAACATCCACTTCATCCCCCGCTTCATACCCTGCGGAACCTCCCGGGAGAACGATCAACGCGTTTCCCCGCGCAATCGAAGATACCGCATTGGATTTATTGAAGCCTGCAGGCGTGACGGTTGCTCCCTGCGGCGTAGACCGGTACACGGCGCGAATAAAACGCGTGAACGGGTTCGCTTTGCTGAAGTCCTCCGTTAGAACTGCCTTTTCATAGGGCAAATATAGCTTCTGGCTGCCCATCATCTTGTTTAAAGCTGGACGTACGAAGAGCTCAAATCCCGTAAAACAGGCCGAAGGATTGCCAGATAGTCCGAATAAGAGCTGCCCGTTCGCTACCGCCGCGGTCGTAACACTTCCAGGACGCATCGAGACTTTATTGAACAGAACCTCTGCACCCAAGCGCTCATAAATGGTCGGTAAATAATCATAATCACCAACCGAGACTCCGCCTGTCGTGATCAGACAATCCGTCTCACGCAAAGCCCGAACCACAGTTTCGTAACAAGCATCCATATCATCAGCAAGCATACCATAAGAACGGCTCTCCACCCCTAGCCGTGCAAGCTGTGCCGCAATCATGGGTCCGTTGCTATTTCGGATTTTGCCGGGGACAAGATCATCGAACGTATCGAGCAATTCCGTGCCCGTAGCAAGAATTCCTACAATCGGCTTCTTAGTCACACGTACTTGCGTATACCCGAAGGTCGCGAGGAGGGCAATCGTCCCGGGGTGAATGAACCCTCCAGCAGGAATAAGTTCTTCTCCCTGACAGGCATCCTCCCCCTGAAGCGAGACATTCTCATGAGGTTCAAATGGCTTGCGGATGGTAAATCCCTGTTCAGTCACGACCGCTTGCTCTAACATGACCACCGCATCCGCATGCGTCGGCATCGCAGCCCCGGTCATGATGCGTACGGCCTCCCCTTCAGCAAGCGCCACCTTGGCTACATGTCCCGCCCCGATATGATCTATGACACGGAAGGGTATCCGGTTCATCCCCGTAGCGCCGACGGAATCCGCAGAACGAATCGCGAACCCATCATAAGCCGAACGATTGAAATGCGGAACATCCTGCTGCGCGATGATGGGCTCCGCGAGCGTATATCCATAGGACTCGCTAAGCGGAATATATTCAGTCGTATTTTGGCATGTATGGTTAATCACTTTGGCGATCGCATCGGATACAGGAATCGGTTTTCTCATTTCAAGCATAGACATCTTCTCCTCACCTATATTGTGGTATACTATGGTTCATTATGAGTAAAAGGGTGTTGAACATGTCGGAATTAACGCACTTTAACGAGCAAGGTCGGGCGAAAATGGTCGATGTCAGTGGGAAGCAAGAAACCGTACGAACAGCCATCGCGAAATCCTCGATTCTAGTCAATGAACGTATATATCAACAAATTTCAGAAGGGTCGAACAAAAAGGGTGACGTATTCGCTGTCGCGCAAGTTGCCGGCATTATGGCTGCCAAGCAGACCTCTTCCATCATCCCCATGTGCCATCCGCTTGCTCTCACGGGAATCAATATTCAATTTGAATGGAACATCGATCCGAATACGGCTCATTATGAAGTATTGATATTAGCTGAAGTCAAAACAAAAGGCCTTACCGGCGTCGAAATGGAAGCCCTCACGGCGGCATCCGTCGCTGCCTTAACGATCTATGATATGTGCAAAGCTGTTGGCAAAGAGATGATCATCGGTCCCACCATGCTGATGAACAAAACCGGCGGGAAAAATGGCGATTTCACACGTCAACAGGACTAAATAATCGTAATCAGACCACTCCGCCGACCCAATTCGGTTTAGCCGAACAGCTTATGGAACAAATTCATCCCTTCCGTCGCATCCGAAATTCCGTAGATGAGAAGCCGGCCTGTACGAAATAGGATCATGCGATGCCCCTCGGCAAACATCTCTACAGAATAGGGTGTGCGCTTGCAGGGGTTTCCTATTTTTTCTGCCAACTGTTCTACATCGTCCAAGCTCAAGGAGCGGTCGGGATCCGCTGTGATCTGAACCGCATCTCTTCCGCATAAGACAGCAACTCTCCTCGTATCTTGTATGGAGAGCGACGGAAAGGTTGGATGAATGCCGCATGTTTCGCAATGCGGATCTCGAAGTCGCGAAATTCCTGTCTCCAATTGCGCTGGATTCCATAAGTCGAAATGCAGCACCTTCTTCCGCATGGCCTCTCGATTGCCCGTCAGCCATTTCAATACCTCTGTACATTGATGCGATGCCGTAACTTGCACCGCGGGAGCAATAATCCCCGCCGTATCACAGGTTTCATTCATCCTAGGCAGTGTAGGCATGAGGCAATGGAAGCAAGCCGCTTCACCCGGTACAAAAGGAAACATCGTCCCTGTACTCCCGACGCATGCCCCATAGATCCACGGAATTCCATACTTATGCGCGGCATCATTTATCAACAGGCGGGTCTCAAAGTTATCCGTTGCGTCGATGATCACGTCCACCTGCGCAGCCAGCTCCTCCATGAGTACGCCATCCACATGTTCGAAATAGGTATACAACGCAGCATCGGTGCGGATTGCATGCAATCTTCGCTCCGCAGCAACGACCTTCGGCACCATCGCTTCGGCATCTGCTTCCGTGAACAACTGCTGCCTTTGCAAGTTCGATCGCTCAACCACATCACGATCCGCGATGCGAATCGTACCCACACCTGCACGGACCAACATCTCAGCAGAAGCCGTTCCAAGTGCTCCACAGCCGATAACCGCCACGCTTGCCTCAGACAAACACTTCTGTCCTGTGATGCCTATAGGCTTGAATAAGATTTGTCGTGAATATCGCTGATCCAATGTTGTTTCCCCCCTATTCACCTGTAGCGACGAGATGCAGGTTATTATATCGTCGTCTTCACAATCGTAATCTATACTCTCTATCATGGCTAAAATAGAAGGGCTTCCAGTCCAATGACCGGATGCCCTTCTTTAATATATGTGAAAACCTCTATCAAGGCCTTTCGAAGATGAGCGACCTACAAGTTTTGCTTGCAAAACTCGCTTCGAAAGCAAGGTAGGTTTATCGCCAATTAATCAGTTATGAGATGTGATATCGCTGAACGAACCTACATAGCGGACGACTTCCCCCGTTTGGTCTTTCACGGCATTAATCGTTAGAAGCTCCCGATATTCTTGACCGCTTTTTCGGCGGTTCACAATCTCTCCTTGCCATTGACCTGTTTGCCTAATGATATCCCACATCTGGTCGTAGAAAGCTTTAGGCTGCTTTCCCGACTTGAGGATGCTCGGCTTGTGATCGATAACCTCTTTTTCCTCATACCCTGTTAGCTTCGTAAAAGCCGGATTCACCGCTTTAATCACACCTTTTGCATCGGTTACGAGAATCCCTTGGCCTGTAGAACGGAACACTTCATCCGATACTTTAAGCCGCTCCTGATAATACAACCAGATCACCAGAATCAGACTGGCCAGCGCGACTTGAGACAACGCCATAAATCCAATCGAGTACTGGCCTGTAATGGAATAAATGATCGATAACATCAACGGAGGGAAAAATCCTCCTAACCCGCCCATCATAGATACAATGCCGTTCACTGTCCCGGCCTGCTTACTGAAATATTGAGGAACAAGCTTGAAAATAACGCCATTCCCTAAACCTGCACAGATCGCAATCGTGAGACAGCCTATCGTATACAGCCCAATCGAAGGGGAGAACGCCAGAAGGATCGCAGCTGCCGTAAGTCCCGAGAAAACCCCCATGAGCAAGAATAATGGCTTGAATCGGTCACCTAGCCAGCCGCCTAGCGGTCGCATGAAGGTAGCCAGCGCAATAAACCCAGCCGTGCGCATGCCTGCATCTACTTTGTCCAGCTCGAAATGCGAGACTAGAAAATTCGGAAGATATACCGTAAACGCAACGAACGAACCGAACGTTATAAAATAAAATAGCGAGAATAACCAAAGCTTATCGTTCTTATAGATAGCCTTTATTTCTTCCATAATGGGTGTTCTGACCTTCACTTCTTGACGGTCTCCGAAGAATAAATTGAGTACCGCAAAAATTGCGAGCAATACGAGATAAAGCTTCACGGTGAACGACCAGCCTACTTGTGTCGCGATGACAGGTGCAGTAAACGTCGTAATGGCCGTACCCATATTTCCCATCCCGTAGATACCGTTGATAAGTCCATGTCTTTCCTTCGGGAAATACTTCGGCAGCGATGTTACACCTACAGAGAACACCGCGCCCCCAATCCCCAGAAACAACCCGCCAATAATTAAGTCCGCGAAAGATGAAGCTTTACTAATATAGAACACCGGGAACAGCAGCAGAATGAAGCTAACCAAGAAGACGATGCGCGCCCCAAAGACATTGGCATAATACCCTAATGGAATTCGTAGGATCGAACCCAGAACTACCGGTACCGCCGTCACGATGGCCAGCTGACTTGCCGATAGGGCAATATCCTCTTTAATAAACGGTATGAGTGCCGAAATAATGACCCATACCATAAAACCTAATGTTAAGTTGACTGTTTGTAGCGGCAACTGCATTTTTCTAATCATCACATCACCTATTCCTTGTAGAGTGAATGACAACGTATTGATTCCCAAGTCTTATTGTAAAGGGATCCTGGGCAAAAAAATAATAGGGAATTCCCCTGATCCTTCGGAGGAATTCCCTATTATTTTTCTAGAAATCAAGCAGCTTCTTCTTGAGCGCGTATTCCACCAATTCCGGTCGGCTCTTCAAATGCAGCTTCTCCATAATCTTGGCCTTGTGTACTTCAACCGTCTTCACGGAAATGAACAGCTTCTCGGCAATTTCTTTATTCCCATAACCCTTCGCAATTAAGGGCAGGATCTCAATCTCCCGTTTGGTTAATAAATTGAAGGGATCCGATTCGCCGGCTTCCTGATCCTTCTTGATGAATTCCCGCACGAGCGATGTCGCCATTTTGGAATGAATATAGGTGCCGCCTTGATGAACTGTTCGGATCGCAGACAATAATTCCTCATCAGGCGCATTCTTCAATATATACCCCGCTGCTCCATTTTTCAGTACATGGAATAAATATTCCTCATCATCATACATCGTTAGGATGAGAATTCGCGTCGTAGGGAATTCACTGCTAATCTTCCCGGTTGCAAATAATCCGCTCTCCCCCGGAGGCATGCTTAAATCCATCAATAAAACGTCAGGCTGGTGCTTAGCCACCATCTGGAAAGCTTCTATCCCATCCGCAGCTGTAGCGACAACCTCCATATCTTCCTGATAATTCAGGATCATGGAGAACCCGCTTCGCACCACCGCGTGATCATCCGCGATGACAATTTTCACTCCGCATCCCCCTCTTCGGATCTCGTCGGCGACAAGGGAATGCGCAGGTGGATCGTTGTTCCACCACCCACCTCTGAGCGAATCGATAGTTGGCCGTGAACTAACTCTGCCCGCTCTCTCATCCCGAATAGACCTAACCCCGTCCCTTTGGGATCCCTTGTATTCGGCTGAAATCCACAACCTTCATCGCGAACGATGAGTTGCAAATCCCCTTGTTCCTCATGCAGCCTAACCTGCACTTCATCCGTGTTCGCATATTTCAGCGCATTCAATACAGCTTCTTGGCATACACGATAGACAACGGTTTCAATCTCATTGCTATATCGTGCGGATGACAGTTCGGAATCGAAACTCACGAGCAAGCCGTAATTCTGCGCAATCCATTTGAAATGAGAACGAAACGCCGCCTCTAACCCTAGGTCATCGAGTGAAGCTGGACGCAATTCCACCGCTAAATGCCGAATGTCATCCAATAATCGGGTCAAAGACGCTTCCGTCTGCTGCAGCTTGTCTAAGACCACGCCATCAACATTCATATACTTTAATACTCGCAGGTCAACGAGCGAACTAAGTAACTCTTGCGCGACACTATCATGCAATTCGCGCGAAATCCGCTTTCGTTCATCCTCTTGCGCTTTGATCACATACTTCGTCATATTGGTTCGGTACAGCATTTCCTGTGTCTTAAATTGCCGGGTTAAGTTAAGCAGCATGAAGACGCGAATCCCTCGTTCCTGATCGATCGTATGATAACTGGCTGCATAAGGAATAATCCCCTGCCCGCGCGTATTCAGATATACCTGAAAGGAAGAGAAGTCCCCTTCGTTGTGATCTAGGAAACAATTCGAGCAAGAGAGCATCGCTTCTTCATTCGTATAGCCCGCACAAGTCTGACAAATCGAAACTTGAGTCCCCTGGTGCAGCTGCTCGATGACATCGATGTCGAGGATCTGTTCTGCTGCGGGGTTCATCGCCAGCACTTCCCCTTGTTCACCAACAAAAAAAATAGCTTCCATACTATTCATGTACAGGTTTTTCAATAAAACTGACATATGGGCATCATTCATTTGCGTCACTGCTCTACCATCTCCTTGGTAAAAAAGGGACCAAATTTCGGTTCAATACTTTGTTGAAAGGCTTGAATCCGTTCCTCCGTTAATTGATTCTCTTCACGAAAAGCAACGGATAACACGCCTGCAACACGGCTATTTTTCCACAAAGGGACGGCAGCCACACTCTGAAGCTGCTCTGCAACGATAATCGGGTATTTGAACAAATCTTTCGGATCGATCTCGGAACGAATAGACTTGATGACGACGGACTTCCCTGTTTTGAACACCATCCCAGCAATTCCTTTACCTGAATGTAATATAATCCGCTTATAGCGATCATTTAAATTACCTGAGGCGTATTGCCACGTAAGTACAAATTGGTCTGCTGCCGGTTGAACAAGAGCGATGGAAACCAAATCAAAATCAAAACGCTTTCGAATGGCGTCGATTTCTTGCTGATAGTCAAATTTCGATTCATCATGCATCCCAATAACTCCCTCGCAGATAGACAAGAAAGCAGGTGATGCTTTCTCTCCTATCATCCTTGTTTACGGTTCTTTCTATACAGAATATAACTTCTGCCTATATAATTCAACGGGACGCTCCATACGTGAACCAATCGTGTAAACGGCCACAATGCAAAAATAAGGAAGCCTGCTACAATATGAATTTTGAATGAAAAGGGTACATGGATCATAAAAGCAGCATCGGGACGCAGAATAAATAAGTTGCGGAACCAGATGGAGATCGTCGAGCGATAATCGAAGCTGGGCTCGACGACATTCGTAACTACCGTGCTGAACAGCCCCATGATAACAATGAATAGCAGCAGTAGATTTACGATAATATCCGAGGCAGAGCTTAATTTGCGTACATTCTTGATCGTTAATCTCCGAGCCGTCAGCAGCAGCATCCCGCCTAAGGTAAGGAACCCGAATAAGCTGCCGATATACACCGCACCGAAATGATACATATGTTCATTGACACCCAACGCTTCCATCCACGACTTCGGAATCCCTAAGCCTGCGATATGGCCAGCGATCACCGGCATGATCCCCAGATGGAACATAAGGCTGCCTAGCCTCAGATGTTTTTTCTCAATGAATTCACTCGATTTGGCCGTCCAATGGAACTGATCGTAGCGATAGCGATAGATGTGGCCTAAGATAAATACCATGATGCATAGATAAGGGAAAATCACCCATAGGAATTGATCAAGCATGTTCATGGTTGGACGCCTCCTGACGGATACAAACTTTCAACGTTTCGCGTAAGGCTTTGATTAAGTGATAATACGGACTATTGCTCTTCTCTAGCGATTGCAGGAGATGGAAGGTACCGTCTTCGATGACGCTGACCAAGACGCCGAAATCCTTTTCCGCTTGCGGATATCCCTGCCAATCGGCAGCATAGATAAATTCGCACATTAGCGGCAAGTAATCCGATAATTCATGATCAGGCATATCCAATCCGAACATTTGATACAAAATTTTCAGCTTGGCAAGCATTTGCCCGCGTTCCTTCGAGTCCTCGAATTTGAAGTATGTCATATACAAGGTCGAATCCTTCTGAAAATCAAAGGTCTGTACGTACAGCTCCTCTAGCTGCTCCATGCTATATTCGTGCATCACATTCCAGAACTGCTGGATATGTTCAAAGGCCGGCTCGCTTGGCTGCAGCAATGAGTCGATTACCGACGGATGGAAATCAAGCTTCTCCGGGTAAGTTAACTGCTGCGCCATAAAGCCAAATACATGCTTATATTCATATAACTTCTCGAGATTAATCACGCCATATTCCCCCATAGAAGTTTTCTTCATAGATCTCTTTACCGCTCTTGTTCGTCGAAGGCCCTCCAGTACCGCAACCTCCACAATCAAGACCAAAGCCTTCGGAGCCTTGCGCATGGTAGGTATCCAGATAACTCTCCTTGTGCGACGTTGGAATGACGAACCGATCCTCATATTTCGCGATCGCGAGCAAGCGGTAAATTTGTTCCGTCTGATATGCCGTTAATCCTAGACGAGAGAGACGCTGTTCATCGAAAGGCTTGCCCGTCGATACAGACCGCATATAAGAACGCATCATGGCAAGCCGTTGCAAGGATTCCTTCACAGGTTCCGGATCGCCCGCCGTAAGCATGTTCGCCAAGTATTGAATCGGCATCCGCATTTCCTCGATAGCTGGGAAGATCATATCCGGGTTCTGAATCGAATCCTTCCCTTCAAAATAGTTCATGATCGGGCTAAGCGGCGGTACATACCATACCATTGGCAATGTCCGGTATTCGGGATGCAATGGGAATGCAAGCTTATATTCAATGGCAAGCTTATACACAGGCGAATTCTGAGCCGCCTCGATCCATTCTTCGGTTAAACCATCTGCCCGTGCCTGTGCAATGACAGCAGGATCATTCGGATCTAGGAACAAGTCGCATTGGGCTTGATACAGATCCTTCTCATCCGGTGCAGAAGCAGCCTCCTGTACGCGATCCGCGTCATACAATAACACGCCGAGGTAACGAATACGTCCTGTACATGTCTCCGAGCAGACGGTTGGCAGTCCTGCTTCGATCCGCGGGAAGCAGAACGTACATTTCTCCGCCTTGTTCGTCTGCCAGTTGAAGTATACCTTCTTATAAGGGCAGCCTGTCATGCAAAAACGCCAGCCGCGGCACGCCTCTTGGTCGACCAAGACAATGCCGTCCTCATCGCGCTTATACATCGCGCCTGATGGACAAGAAGCAACACAGCTTGGATTCAAACAGTGCTCGCAAAGACGCGGCAGATACATCATGAATGCTTGCTCAAAATTAAATTTAATTTCTTCTTCGATTTTCTCGATATTCGGATCCTTTGGACCTGTCACATGCGCGCCTGCCAAATCATCCTCCCAGTTTGGTCCCCACTTCAGGTCCATCGTATCCCCTGTAATGACTGATTTCGGGCGAGCGACAGGCTGGTGCTTCTTTTCTCCCGAAGTGGTCAAGTGCTCATAATTATAGGTCCACGGTTCATAATAATCTTTCATTTCAGGCATATCCGGGTTATGGAAAATCTTACCCAACGCGATCTTGGATAGCTTGTTCCCCGATTTTAATTCGAGCTTGCCGTTCTTCAGCGTCCAGCCGCCCTTGTACTTCTCTTGATCCTCCCAGCGCATCGGATATCCGATGCCTGGCTTCGTCTCTACGTTATTGAACCAAATGTATTCGGCCCCTGAACGGTTCGTCCAGGTACTCTTGCACGTCACGCTGCAGGTGTGGCATCCGATACATTTGTCCAAATTCATCACCATGGCAATTTGCGCTTTAATCTTCAAGCCACTCAACCTCCTTCATTTTGCGGACGGCAACATAGACATCCCGCTGATTTCCAATCGGACCGTAATAGTTAAATCCATAACTTAGCTGTGCATAACCGCCTACCATTTGCGTTGGTTTCACATGAATTTTTGTCGGTGCATTGTGGCTTCCGCCGCGATCCTGCGTAATTTCCGATCCCGGTACATTAATATGCTTATCCTGCGCATGGTACATGAACATCGTGCCTTTCGGCATCCGATGGCTGACAACGGCACGCGCTGTGACAACACCGTTCCGGTTATATACTTCAAGCCAGTCATTATCTTCAATCTGATGCGATGCGGCATCCTCATTATTGATCCAGACCGTCGGACCGCCGCGGAATAACGTCAGCATGTGCAGGTTGTCCTGATACATACTGTGGATGTTCCATTTGCCATGCGGCGTTAGATAACGGAGGACAAGCGAATCTTGGCCGCCAACGATTTTCTTATCTCTTGGTCCGAAGACCATCGGAGGCAGGGTCGGTTTATAGACCGGCAGCGCCTCACCAAATTGCAGGAAGATTTCATGATCAATATAGAAATGTTGTCTTCCTGTCAAGGTGCGGAAAGGCACCAGACGTTCAATATTCGTCGTAAACGGTGAATAACGTCTGCCCATCTTATTCGAGCCGCTGAACACCGGCGTTGGAATCACTTCACGAGGCTGAACCGTAATGCTCTGGAAGGTGATCTTCTCCGCAGCACGGTCTGCTGAAATGTCTTTCAGCTCAACTCCTGTATCTTGCTCAGCGGATTCCCACGCACGCTGTGACACCTTGCCGTTCGTCGCGGACGATAAATTCAAGATCGCATCCGCTGCATGACGGGCTGTACGCAGCTTCGGCAAGCTATTCTTAATCGTATCATCGCGATACATACCATTGATTCGTTTAAGTTCCTCATACTCTTCAGCGACTGAGAAGCTTACGCCATGCGCCCCGACTTTGCCTTTTGCAAGGTTCGGACCCAGCGTGACATATTTATCGTAAATTTGCGTATAATCTCGCTCGACAATCGATAGGTTCGGCATTGTTTTCCCTGGAATAGCTTCGATTTCACCTTTGCGCCAATCTTTAATTACGCCATAAGGCTGCGCAATTTCATTCACAGAATCATGCGCAAGTGGAGAAATAACCAGATCCTTATACACCCCTGGCAGATGGTCCTTCGCCATGTCAGAGAAGTCCTTCGCAATCGTCCGATAGATATCCCAGTCTGAACGGGATTCCCATAGCGGATCGACCGCAGGGTTGAACGGATGCACGAATGGATGCATATCTGTGGAGGACAAATCTGTCTTCTCATACCAAGTCGCCGCCGGCAATACGACATCGGCATACATCGGCGTCGCCGTCATCCGGAAGTCAAGAGCAACTAAGAGATCCAGCTTTCCTTCTACCTCTTCGCGCCATGTGATTTCTTCCGGCTTCTCTTCCTCGTTCGGTGTAGATAATAACCCGTCCCCTGCGCCAAGCAGATGCTTCATGAAGTACTCTTGCCCCTTAGCGGAGCTCGAGATCAGGTTTGAGCGCCAGACGAATAAAGAGCGAGGGAAATTCTCAGGTGCATCGGGATCTTCCACCGCAAACTTGGTTTCATTCGATTTAATTTGATCGAGTGTATGCTGAATAATATCTGCGTTCTCCGTAGCGCCTTTTTGTGCCGCTTCCTCTGCAAACGCCAAGCTGCTCTTATTAAACTGCGGATACGAAGGCAACCATCCGAGACGTGCAGCAAGCACATTGTAATCCGCTGGATGCTGGTAACGAATGTCCCCGCCAGTTGGCGATTTCAGCGATTCTGTTCCCATCTCTTCATATTTCCACTGATCGGTTGCAAAATAGAAAAATGATGTTGCATTCTGCAGACGTGCCGGTCCTTGCCAATCCTTCGCAAAGGCAACCGTCGACCATCCTTCGATCGGACGGCATTTCTCTTGTCCCACATAATGGGCCCAACCGCCACCGTTCACCCCTTGCGAAGCCGTTAAGATCACCAAATTCAGTATGGAACGATAGATCGTATCACTATTGAACCAATGGTTAATCCCGGCTCCCATAATAATCATGGAGCGTCCACCCGTATCCAATGAATTCTGCGCGAATTCACGGGCAATTTGAACAACAACGGATGGCTTCACACCTGTAATGGATTCTTGCCATGCAGGTGTATAGTGCGATGTTGCATCCTCATACCCTTGAGCTTCCAAGTCACTGTTGATACGGCGTACGCCGTATTGACTTAGCATCAAATCATAGACCGTAACAGCTAACCGCTCCGAGCCATCGGCCAACTGAATGGTCCGAGCTGGAACAGGGCGCTTAAAGATGCCGTTCCCTGTATTATCGAAGTAAGGGAACACCATCTCCTGCCATTCGGCACCAAGAGCTTCCACCGACATCGCTGGGTTGATCTTCGTACCGTCCTCGCGTTCCAGAATTAGGTTCCACTTCTTATCCTGCTCCCACCGCTGACCCATGGTACCATTCGGAATCGTAATTTCCTTTGTTATTTCATCGAGAATGACCGGTTTCCACTCGGCATGCTGCGAGGTATCTCCCAGATCGCTTGCACGCAGGAAACGACCTGCTTTATAACTTCCTTCATGCTCATCGAGGAGAATCAGGAATGGCATATCCGTATATTGTTTGGCATAATCCAGGAACATCGGTTCCTGACGCTCGTTATAGAATTCACTCAGAATCACATGTGTCATCGCTTGCGCAATCGCGGCATCCGTCCCCGGATGCGGTGCCAACCAGTTGTCGGCGAACTTCACATTCTCCGCGTAATCCGGTGCGACCGACACGACTTTTGTCCCCTTGTAACGGACTTCCGTCATAAAATGGGCATCAGGGGTACGTGTTAGCGGCACATTCGAGCCCCACATGATCAGGTAGCCTGCATTGTACCAGTCACTCGACTCCGGCACGTCTGTCTGCTCCCCCCAAATTTGCGGTGAAGCCGGCGGAAGATCCGCATACCAATCATAGAAGCTCAGCATTTCGCCGCCCAACAAGGAGATAAACCTTGCACCTGACGCATAACTGATCATCGACATCGCGGGAATCGGTGTAAATCCAGCAATCCGATCCGGTCCATACTTACGAATCGTGTAGATTAACTGCGCAGAGATTAATTGGGTGGCAGCCTCCCACGACACGCGTACATGACCGCCTTTACCACGCGCTTTCTTATAAGATCTTGATTTCTCAGGATCTTCGACAATGCTTGCCCACGCTGCAATAGGATCAGCATGCTCAGCCAACGCCTGCTTCCACATGCGCCATAGACGGCCCCGCATATATGGATATTTCACGCGTAACGGACTGTACTCATACCACGAAAATGAAGCACCGCGCGGACATCCGCGCGGTTCAAATTCTGGCATATCCGGTCCGCATGACGGATAATCGATTTGTTGGTTTTCCCATGTAATAATTCCATTCTTTACGAATACTTTCCAACTGCATGACCCCGTACAATTGACGCCATGTGTTGTGCGTACCACTTTATCGTGCGACCAACGGCCGCGATACATGTTCTCCCATGTACGATCCTTTTCTTCGAGAATCGACCAATTGCCCGAATAACTTTCTGCAGGCTTAAAGAATCTCAGTCCAAACTTCGGTTTCATTGGACAAACCACTCCTTCTCCAGAATGACAAAGATATGACGGGAATCAATGATTTGTCTATTCTTATACACTAATTATGAAGTGGCATCCTACGTATTCCTATTAGGGAAAATTCCTAAATCCTCCGGGGAATTCCCTCAAATCAATCATTTTGTACAACATGTTTACTATAAAAGGGGTTTATATTTTACATAATGAAGGACTTCCTCTATTTACGAAAATAAAAGGGATAATTTATGAAAATGTGAGGGGAAACACAAGGCGAGCAAATCGTCTGCCCTATAATGAAAGGCGTAAGTCAACCTACAAAACTGGGGGAATGAAATATGAATCCATATGCTGCAACCGTTGAAGCGCCTAAATATCCGCCACAGCTCAAACATAAAGTAATCTTCGATACGTTTAATAGCTTGAAACCAACCGAGGCCATGCTGCTTGTGAATGACCACGATCCTGTGCCGCTGCGCTACCAATTCGAGGCCTTGTATACAGGAAAATTCACTTGGGACTATATCGAACAAGGTCCAACCACATTCCAAGTAAGAATCTGTAAATTATAATAAAGCGGGAGGTGTTTCGTATGGATCGAGAATCCGCACGCGTCGTGGAATTGGACGTTAGACCCCAACTTCGTAACAAATTGGAGCCTTTCCAATTGATTATGGACCAAGTGGAGAGCTTAGGTGAGGATGACGTTTTTGTTCTACATGCTACCCTCCGGCCTACGCCGCTGATCGGCATGCTGAAGCTGAAAGGACTCGTGGGTATTTCTGAGCGAGTAGACGATAACCATTGGATGACGACATTCGTTAATAAAAAGAATGAGCAGTGGATCAAAGAGCTAACTTCCCTTATTGACGCATCCGACACCACAGACTCGAACGCAACATCTCAGAACCAAGAATGCAGAGGTCATCACAAATAAATAAGCAGCAAAAAAGAGGTCATGTTGCGCGCTAGCGTAAGCATGACCTCTTTCGTTTATCGTTAATGAAGGATAATTAGAATTGATTCCATATAATCGTATCTGCCGCAGGGAAACGGAAGCTTGCGCGTGCTGGCGTAGCTGCTTTACCTACGGAGATTAACATCAACGGGATATAACGGCTAGGCACCTTGAACGCTTCTGCGAATTTCACAGCATCGTATCCGCCCATCGCACACGTATCATAGCCTTTAGCTTTGGCAGCAAGCATCAATTGCATAGCAGCCAAGGAACCATTCAATACAGCGGAGTCGCGTGCGACTTGAGGGCTCTTATAAGCTCCTTCGATTTGACCTACAATCATGTCTTTCACCTCTTGCGGCAATTGACCTGCTTGTACAGCTCCACCGAAGATCGTCTCTGCATTTTTGTTCGCTTCTAAGTCGCCAAGAACGGCGATTACCGCGGAAGCTTCAACAACTTGTTGTTGCCCGTACGCGATCGGAAGCAATTTTTCTTTTTGTGCTTGGTCGTCGATAACAACGAATTTCCAATGCTGCAGGTTCCAAGCGGAAGGCGCTTTGGTTGCTGTTTCGATCAGTTCTGTAAGCTCCGCTTTGGAAATTTTAACGGATGAATCGTACTTCTTAACGGCGTGGCGATCGTTCACCACTTGCATGAAATCTACTGTTGTTGTCGTATTTGACATTATGTTACCTCCGATGTGAGTTGTAATTAACTGTGATATAATTAACACGGTTTTCACATTATACAATAGGATTTCAGAAGGTGCAAACAAAAATATAGCAGCTTATTATCCGTCACATCATGCTTCATTGTTGAAGTACACTTTGTAATAGTACATATTCCGCTCTTCATCATAACCTTTTTCCAAGTAATCAAAGCTCTCGTTGTTCACCTTGATTTCGATATTCGTGTCGAGCTTAATATCGTTCTTGAATTGACGCTTTACTTTTTTGAGCGCATTCTGAGAGATGTTGAAATCCGTCATCGGCGGTAATTCATTCATTTCCTCGTACGTTTCCTTGTACGTCTTGAACATATTCGTGTACTCCGGATCACGGATAACTTCTTCAAAAAACGTCTCTTCGACGAACTGCTCGTTCTTCGCAAAATGTTGGATTGTCTCGTTTAGGAACACCAATTTTTCCTTCTTCTCGAATTGGTCATTCGTCGTCGCGACGACGTTATCGTAGAAATCCGAGCACATGCGAATGTACTGGTCGGTCATGTAATGCTCGTCCTCCAGCACTTTGACTTGCAAGAAATCGTCTCTCCAATAGACTGCCTCGTTGCTCGGTCCCTTATTCGACAGGTCGACAAGACTTACATGGAAACCCGCATTGGCATTGAAGTTGAAAATAATGCATCCTTTGTCTAATTTCTTGATATTGACGCCCTGCTCATATTGAAGCTGGAATTCCGTTGGTTCTTGCTCATCGATTTTCAAGTACTCATCCTTGTTCTCGGATTTGAAAATCCCAACGGCATCCACGCTGAAATTGTCGTATATAATATGGTTAAAATGCACTACGTACAATTCGCCCGACTTGATTTGCGGATGTGATGATTGCTCGTACAAATGGCGCAGAATATGCACAGATTGATCATAAAACGTCGTACTATCTTTAAAAATGGCATTCGTATAGGTGTACACTTCATTCAACGCGATGTCTGCCTCATGATGGAAGCGATACGTGGCATCGAATTTGAAGGAAGCAAGAAAATATTTCAATAATGCCTCACGAAGCTCGTCGTTATCGATCTCGAAACATTCCTTCGCGACGGCAACGCCTTCGTCCTTCGATTTATTCCCCACCCGATGAATGACGATATCTTGGATTTCAACATTGGTTAAATTAATCAAATCGATTCCCCTCTTTTCCTAACATCACGTTTCACGAGATACCTCTCCCAAAAACATACTTTCTCAGTATACTCGAAAACGTCCTGCCGTGGCAGAAGTGGAATGATTTATGCTTGTTTTGCTTTATATTCCTCGATGCGTCTAGTCCGCTCTGTGTCATTTAGGCGCGGGCATGTGATGCAATAATCGCCGCCCTCTGTTTTGTAAGCAAGGCAGCAGGTGTTTTTCATCCGGATTTGCTCTCCAGGTTCATAGGGACTCTCCATATAACGGAATTTCGCAACCATTGGGTTCTTGACCCGTCCAAATACAACAGGAGACAATTGATGAAGAACCTCCATATCTGAAGCGAGCTGCATGCGTTGTAGTTCATTCATTGGCTCATCGAACCATAGATCATGGTAGTATTGAAAATACGTCGGAATAACACCCCACAGCATACCAACACTAATCCCAACAACAGAAGCGAGCGATTCTAATAAAGGCCTAACTTCCTCCCGGTAAAAAGCCGTCTGCATCGATATAATCTGCAGCTTCCGGTCCGTAAGGGATACTTCCGCGCCCTGCACCTTCTTCAGCCCGAAATTAAGCGTGATAAACCCTTTCGGATGCTTCACGATTCGAACCGTCAGATTACGCAGCGTCAAATCGATATGCAGGCCATCATGCCACAATGCATAATGAAAAGCGGTAATGACACGCGTGAAATTTGCCGTAAAATACGTTGCTGTGACATCGAGCGATAAGGCTTTGATATGCGGAGCGTAGGCCTCAGCGAACTCACGCGCGCCCTCTTTCTCTGCTAATTTCCACAACTCGATTTCGTATAGTGTATCCAGTTGCGGTTCTTGGTAAATCGTATATTTTTCATAGATCGTCAGGGGGATATTCAACATTCAGATTCGCTCCTTAACGCAATTCCTCACGCTCAATTATAATGATAATGATAATTACTCTCAATAATTTGATCATAATCATCTACGCTTCACCTGTCAATTTGAAATCCCCCGATTGAATCGTCTTCCATTATAGAAGCTTTAGATCGCAGGCATTACGCTGCCTCCGCTCACCGGGATATACGCCCCTGTAATGAAGCTTGTCAATCGCCTTTTATTCCTCCTTGCCTATTGTATATAATGAAAGATAGGGGCCTCGAACCATAGAAAAGGAGTGAAGTACCATGCCAACGAATCATTTATCAACTCCCTACACCTTAAAGAGCTTGTCACTTAAAAATAGAATCGTGATGCCACCGATGTGTCAGTACGCCGTAGATGCGCAGGATGGCATTCCTAATGAATGGCATTATGTGCATTATGTATCCCGTGCAGTTGGCGGTACAGGACTTATCATTGTCGAGATGACTGATGTTGAGCCAGATGGCCGTATCACAGATCTGGTCCGATGACCATATCCCTGCTTATCGTCGTATCGTGGACGAAGTCCATCGACACGGTTCGAAGATCGGTATTCAAATCGCACATGCCGGGCGAAAAGCGACCGATGCGGAGGTCCCGGTAAGTTCATCTGCACTAGCCGTCGATGAGAGCTTCAAGACGCCACGTGCGTTAACTACCGAAGAAGTCCAAGCAATGGTCGTTAAATTTCAAGATGCGGCGAGACGGGCAGTAGAAGCCGGGTTTGATACGATTGAAATTCATGGTGCCCACGGTTATTTGATCCACCAATTTCACTCACCGGCGATTAACCAACGTACAGACGAATACGGGCAAGACCTTGCGAAGTTCGGCATCGAAGTAATTCAAGCCGTGAAGCAAGTCATGCCTGCAGATATGCCGCTGATATTCCGGATATCCTTACTGGAATATATGGAAGACGGCTATGACATCGAACATGGCATTGACATGTGTCGGCGCTACAAGGAAGCCGGCGTTGATATCTTCGATATCTCAACAGGCGGTGAAGGCGGTCCCTATACGAAAATGGCTCGCAAACCCGGCAACTATCCGGGCTACCAAGTCCCGATGGCGCGAGCCGTGAAGCAAGCGCTGCATGTCCCGGTCATCGCTGTAGGCATCTTGGATGATGCGAAGCTCGCAGAGGCTACGATCGCGAATAACGATGCGGACATGGTGGCTGTAGGCCGCGGAATGCTGCGCGATCCTTACTGGGCGCTGCACGCACTTCAAGCCGTATCGAAAGACACCGTTGTACCGAAATCCTATATCCGAGGATATTAATGAGATATGAATTGATCTTTACCTGTAGCAGTGTTTTTTCAGATCATGATGAGGCACACAAATCTCTTTTGGGATTTGTGTGCTTTTTCATATCAATTCCGACTTCACTTATTGGAATTATTAACCTATAATAAAATTACTCGCACACGCACACAAGGAGGTTTTCAACATGACAGCTACGCAGAAACGCGTCGACCATGTCGGCGTCATTGTCAAAGATATTGCACAGACGATCCGTTTCTATACGGAAATTGTAGGTCTCGAAGTGAAAGGAAGAATCACGCATACAAACGGTGTTTTCCAGCTTGCTTTCCTCGGGTTCGGCGGCTCCGATGAGACCGAGATCGAAATTATTCAAGGCTATAATGATAATCTCCCAACGGAAGGCAAAGTCCATCATTTTGCCATCACCGTACCTGATATTGAAGCCGAGTTCCATCGCGTTCGACAGACGGACGCTACGTTCATCGATCAAGAAATTACGACATTGCCGAATGGTTGCCGGTATTTCTTCATTGCCGGCCCTGAAGGGGAATGGATCGAGTTTTTCCAACGATAAATCAAAATCGCCTAACTCTCGATGCTTGCATGCGAGAATTAGGCGATTTTCTTGATTCTACGTAAATACTATAGTATTCTAAAGGGGAATTGTGGCAACAACTTGGTTGCATCACAATTCAAGCAGAGCAGTCGACTGCATGCGGCACTAGAATCTCCCAAATCGAGTGATAGCTGAACAGACCCCTGTAGGCTCTCGCTTTTTTTATTTCATCCCTTGATGTAATTGCTTCACGACTTCAAGACGTTGAAGACGAAGGTTCCATACTTTCTTCCGAAGTTCCTCGACTTGCTCCTCATCCTGACTTGTCTTGAGTTGATGATATAATTCCAGCATATCCAGGTTAATCGAATCGAATTTGCGCCATAGTTCAAACCGTGCAGATCGACGAAGCTCTTGTTGGACTAGCGTATCCTGCCGTCTCATGCTCGCAATAATCTCTTCTTGCCATTCCGTATCACTAATTGATTGTGCATAATTATAGAGATCGAGATGATCATTAATCCAAGTCTGTGTGAAAGATTTATGATGTTTGTGGATCATGGCCTGCATCCCCCTCTGCTCATAACAGAACGTTTATACCAAGTATTATACTCGGAATATCCGGTTTTGCAATATCGTTTTTTATCCAAATTTTAAGCACACGGGTTTTGTGATTTGAACCTCTTGTCCCGTTGCTACCGGGATTCCTTGCTCATTCAATTTCATAACAACCATATTGTCTGAATTCTGATTGGCTGCCAAGACATACGGCTCATTCGGAACAATGGTGAAATGTCTTGGGAAGTTCCCTTTCGTCGAACTCCAGCCCACGGGATGCAATTGGCTCGGTGTCTCTAGATTGTAGACCACAAGGCTGTCGTCTCCACGGTTCGAACCATAGACATAGGTTCCTGAAGCAGCCATTGCAATTTCAGCACACCAGCTATCGCCTTCAAGTCCTGCTGGCAATGTCGTCAACTTCTGTACCGAAGTTAATGTGCCTTCCGCCCGGTTAATCTCGAATACTTCTGCCTCGGAAGTTAATTCATGAATTACATAGACGTAGGGCTCGCTTGGGTGGAACGCCGCATGGCGAGGTCCTGAGCCAGGTGCCGTGTTCGTTACGGAGACTTGATTCAATTTCCCATGTTCGCCATCTAACTCATAGACAACAAGCTGATCCAGTCCTAAATCGGGTACAAGGTAAAAAGAAGTCCCCGGAATGTTGTGTATGGAATGCGGATGTGGTGATTCTTGACGATCCGGATTCACGCTATGTCCAGCATGCTGAACCTGATCCGACAGCGTTCCCAATGAGCCATCTGCTGCAATTGGATATACATTCACGTTACCGGATGAATAATTCACGAGCAACAACCACTGGCCCGTTGGGTCTGTAATCAAATGGCAAGGATCGTCTCCTTGCGTAAGCTGGCGGTTCACTTCTTCGATCGCTCCAGTCTCTACATCATAGCGTAGAGAGACAACGGCCCCATTCGCGGTTTCACTCACAGCAAATAATCGGCGACGCGCAGCATCTACGGTTAGAAATGATGGATTTGCAACGCCCGCATAACCGTTAACCCGTTCTAAGCGACCGTCCCCTTCTGCTTGAAACTGATACAAATGAATGCCTTCCGCCTCTGCGGGTGCATATGAACCAACGAATAGATATGACATAGAATCCTCCCTGACTTGAATTGACATATACCCCCATCATACTTCCTTTTGGTAACCGTTTCACTATAAAAAACGAGATTCTCGCGCCGTAATCGATAAAAACGCCCTGAAGCCGAAGTTTCGACTGCAGGGCATGATCTAAGCTTGATATGTAAGGTTATACTTTAAACTTCCCGATTTGACCTTGTAACTGTTCTGCCATTGTAGATAGTGAGTCCACAGCTGAGCTAATTTCCGCCATCGAAGCCAATTGTTCTTGCGTCGCAGCCGATACCGTCTGCGATTCTGCCACGGCTTCTTCAGAAGTCTCGGAAATCGACGTAATTGCCGCGACAACCTGCTCGGTATTCGCAGACATTTGCTCCACGCTGGCCGACACATTCTGAATTTCATCAGATACGTGATTAATGGAACGATGAATATGTTCGAAGGTCTCGCCCGCTTGATTCACGATCCGGATCCCCTCGGATACTTCGGCTCTGCCCGTCTCTACGGAGATTACGGAGCTTTTCGCTTCTTGCTGAATCGTTGTGATCAGCTCTGCAATCTGCTGCGCGGATTGAGAGGATTGCTCAGCCAAATTACGTACTTCGTTGGCAACGACAGCGAAGCCGCGCCCATGCTCACCTGCACGTGCAGATTCAATCGCCGCATTTAGTGCAAGTAAGTTCGTCTGTTTCGCAATAGCTGTAATCAACTCAACAATCTTGCCGATATCTTTCGAACGCTCCCCAAGACCTGTAATAACACGTGTCAGATCCTCCATGGTGTTGTTAATCGATTGCATCTGTTGAACCGCAGATTGAATGGCATGGTTCCCTTCTAAGGAACGATCCGCAGTCGCAATCACCACATCGGTAACGTTCTGTGCATTTACGGCAATCTGTTGCACGCCAGCAGACATTTCATTTACAGCTTGTACGCATGCCATCACACTTTGCACTTGATGTTCCGTGCCTTCAGCTACTTTCTGAATCGAGCTCGAGATTTGCTCTGTCGCTTGATTTGTCTGCACCGCGCCAGCTGCAAGCTCTTCGGAAGAAGAAGCGACATGCTCTGCGCCTGCTTGGATCTCTGAAATCAACCGTTGTAAATTGCTTTTCATTTGATTGAAGGAATCTGCCAGATCTCCGACTTCATCCTTATTCTTAATCACAATATTAGCGCCCGTTAAGTCCCCGTCAGCGATTTGCTGTGCGGATTTCGAAATGCGCAAGATCGGCTTCGCAATCAGAATGGACACAAAGTATCCAATCACCATAGCCAAGATGGACGTAGCAATGATTGTAATCAGGTTGATTAATTTCAATTGATCTGCCATATCCGAATTTGCTTTATTTCCTTCATTGAGCAGCTGCTGTTGTGCTTTAACCATCCGTTCGGCTTCATATTCCATTTCCCGACCTACCGGGATGACCGTCGTGGATGCCAATTCAATCGATGCTTGGCGATCTGTCTTCGCTAGAGATACCACCTTGTCGGCTTTCGTCTGGAAGTCTTTGCTTAAGTTCTGTAATTTCGTAATCGATTGCTTGTCTTCCTCACGAAGTTCCAGCTGGGCTGTCGCCTTCAACTGTTGGGACTGGGTCTGATTTGCCTGGTTCAAACGGTTCAATGATTCCTCTGTCTGTGTCAACAAATAGTCCCGTAACGCACTGGATTGTTGAACTGCGATTTTGGTAATATTCGAAGCATTTAGTAGAATATCTACCTTATGGTCTAGCAGTTCCTGACTTGATTTATCCATTTTGCTTAGGCTGTTAAATAAGAAACTGCCTGAAATAATCAGTACAACAGCAACAGCCAGAAAACCTGTCAACATTTTCATACGAATGCTAAATTTCATCATGTCTCTCCCTCCGCCAAAATAACTATGTATCCAAAGCCTAATTATACCACCCGTTTGGATAGTCGTTCCAATAGGTCCAAGGAACTATGTTTACAAAATTCTACAAATTTAGACAAATTGATGACAAATATAAAAACACCTGCAATCTACAAAAAACGACAAGTGTTTGTGAATGAAAGCTTCCCATGATCCGTGATATTTTTATTCTGAAACGGACTTCATGTCTGAAAATTTAGATAATCGATGCAGCACAAGTTGAACTGCGATAGCGTCGTCCAGGTACCCAAATGGAAATACATAGTCGGGGACTAAATCCGTTGACAGAATAAAATATAATAGCCCGCTCCCAACGATTGCACGTTTCTTCACCGTAATTTCGTCTTGGCAAAACAACGCATACAAATCCCTTAATTGGTCAATAAAAGGGCCCGCGCCGTCGACACTATCGATCTTGGAGTGAAAACCCTCCACAATGATTTTACGTCCTTCTTCAGTTAAGGCATATTGCTCATATTTGCTTAATTCCTTTTTGATATGTTCCATCGTAAAACGGTGATCCACCAGGTTGGAAGAAAGAAGTACCTTTTGAATCGAGTCAATCGATGCATGAATGTCTGTATGCCAATCCTCTCGCCGGGCTCCGACATCAAACCCCGCTGCCTGAAACAAACTCTCGAGCGGTACGTTAAGATGCACGGCAAATTGCTGCAGTTGATTCGGTTTGGCTTGCTGCTTGCCATTAACGATTCGAGAGATGGTGGCTGTATCGATGCCGGTAAGCGAACCCAATTTACGCATGGATATTGAACGGGCTTTAAGCAGCGCCTTTATCGTGTCACCAAGCTCCAATCCCTCGCTACGATGTGTCATTTCGTCTCACTCCCTACATCATAAAATGGTATGACGTGTTGACCTATTCTCAACAATTTATTGAGTAGATTGCACATTTTCTGAATACGCCCAATACAATGACAGTAAAATGAGTGAGGAGTGAAACAATCATGCCGTGGCTTATTATTCTTGGCTTTGCTGTTTCGTCGAGTATTGATAATTTAGGTGTAGGCATTTCGTATGGCATTCGGGGGATTCGAATCGGATTCCTTGCTAACCTGATTATAGCTATCATTTGTTTTCTCTTTAGTGGTGCAGGGATTCTTTTTGGCCAATGGCTTTCCAAAGTACTTCCCGGCATATTTCCTATCCTAGTTGGCGCATTCCTGTTGTTTATTATCGGGATCCGGATTATTTTGTTGGCCCTTCCTCGTAATAAAAAACACCGTGATTCTAACGTTGACAGAAATGAAACATCGGCAACCAATTTCAAAGAAATATTAGAAAATCCTGAAATAGCCGATCGAGACAAATCTGGAGAAATCGGAATGGGTGAAGCAGTGATTCTTGGGGTTGCCCTTTCCGCTAATGCGGTCACCAGTGGATTAAGTGCGGGCCTACTTGGCTTATCACCGCTCGCCATCTCCCTCACTGCTGCCATCGGCAGTTTTATAACGGTGTGGGCAGGCGTTGCTCTAGGCCGAAAAGTTGCTTCTATTCGAATCGGACGTCTGACATTAGGTCAATTCAGTACCGTATTGAGCGGTGTTATCATTTTAGCCATTGCATATCATTCTCTCTTATAACACCGGCATTCCGACATTACTTGTCTTTACATTTTACGATACACAGATGTCCGTTATGACAGAAGATTCGTAATCGCTGTTGTGGTAAAAAAGGCACATCGCCTCGGATGTGCCTTTGACTATGTATAAGAGCTAAATGCGGAACTTCGTTGTCTGCTCTTGCAACTGTTCAGCCATCTTCGATAACGAAGTGACGAAAGATGCGAATTCTTCCATCGAAGCCAACTGCTCCTCTGTTGCTGCCGATACCGTCTGGGACTCCGCAACGGAGCGTTCCGTCATTTCTGAGATCGTCTCGATGGATTCTACGACTTGTGCCGCATTCTGCGTCATGTGCTGAATTCGCGTAGATACAAGCTGAATCTCTTCTGCCACATGATCAATGGATGATTGAATGTGACCGAAGGCTTCCCCTGCCCGATTCACAATGCGTATGCCTTCCTCCACTTCATTCCGCCCGGTTTCCACCGATACAACGGTGCTTCTTGTATCCTGTTGAATCGCCGCGACCATCTCTGCAATCTGCTTCGCGGATTGGGAAGACTGTTCCGCCAAATTCCGCACTTCATTCGCCACGACCGCGAAACCCTTGCCATGTTCTCCCGCACGAGCTGATTCAATGGAAGCATTCAGGGCTAGCAAATTCGTCTGCTTCGCAATATTCGTAATCAAATCCACAATCTTGCCGATATGCTTCGATCGTTCACCTAACTCCGCGATCATCTTCGAGAGCCCGTCCATCGTCATATGGATCGATTGCATCTGTTGAATCGCGGATTGTATGGCCTGATTCCCCTCTTCTGACTTCTCCGATGTGACTACCACTGCGTCTGCTACTTGTTGAGCATTCACCGAAATATGCTGAACGCCCATCGACATTTCATTCACAGCTTGCACACAATCAACGACGCCTTGTACTTGCTGGTCAGTTCCTTCGGCTACGCGTTGGATCGAGGCAGCGATCTGCTCCGTTGTCTGGCTTGTCTGGTCTGCGCCAGCTGCCAATTCCTGCGAGGAGGCCGCCACATGCTCTGCACTCTTATAAATTTCGGATATCAACTGGCGTAAATTATCGCGCATTTGGTTAAAGGAGACCGCTAAATCCCCGATCTCATCCCGATTCTTGATCCGAATCTCTTGTTCGGTTAGATTGCCTTCCGCGATTTGCTGCGCCGATTTAGAGATCAAAATTAACGGCCTGCAAATAAACCGGGCAAGGAAGTAACCTATAACAAGCGCAAGAACGAACGTGAACCCAATAACTATCATACTTACCGTCTTCAGACTGCTTACGGTCGATGAATTCTGGTTCGAGCTGGTATCCAGCACCTGCTGTTGGTCCTTCACAATGCGATCGGCGATGGATTCCATCTGTTGAGCAACGGGAATGAGCGTCGCCGCTGCATTCTTCACCGCCGATGCCAGATCGGAATCCGCCTCTGTCATAATATTATCCGCCTTCAGGTTGAAGTCTCGACTTAAGGCAATCAATTGATTCAAGGATTGCTTATCTTCCTCGCGCGTGACCAGCTCCAACGTGAGATATAACCTCTGAATTTGCTCCTGACTGGCTTGCTTCATCCGATCGATATTGGCCGAGTCACGTGTCAGTAAATATTGCTGTACGCTGCTTGTCTGTTGAACGGTGTCCTTCGTAATCATCTCAACATTCAACAGAATTTGCGTATCTTGTTCTAACAGCTTCCCATATGACTCGTCCATCTTGTTTAAATTGCTAAAGAGTAGACCGCCCGAGACTGCTAGCAAAATCGCAACCACAAGAAAGCTTAGCACGATTTTTCTATGTATAGTAACTCTCATTCTTTCGCCTCCCCTTTTAACAATAAGAGTGTTATTGACCCATTCTATACCAATTTATCAGAAATATCATCACCCCCATACAGAAATATATAACACCCTATGTTAACATCCACTTAAACGACCGCAAGCCCTTATACAACAAGTAAAAAGCAGCCCGATCCTTTCAAGAATCGAACTGCTTTTTATCTTTTCCCATGCCATTTGTTGCACAAAATACAGGTTTTATTTGACCACGGGTTATTTGCACATCTCAACCCCGGAGATGAACGGAATCACGATAGACGATTCTGCCTTTAATTTGAACCCGCCCAACACTGACGGTATGATTCTGGACCTTCGCAATGATGCTCTTCACCGCAACCTTCGACATTTCATGCATATCGACTTCCAAGGTGGTCAACTGAGGATCCGCGACTGTCGAATAAATGTCATTATCAAATCCGACGACCGACACATCGCCAGGTACCGTATATCCCGATTTGCGCAATTGCGAAATCAGGCGAAATGCCACTTGATCACAATTGCATACAAAGGCGGACGGCAGCTTTTCTGGAAGGTGTATATCGATAAAGGTCCCCCGGTCGTCCCGGTCATGAATAATATAATCTGGATTCAGCTGCAGGCGGTTTTCCAGCAAGCTTTTATAGTATCCAAGGTAACGGTCTTGAATGCTGCTTGTCGAGAAGATATTGCCGATAAAACCAATCTCTTGATGTCCTTGATCTACCAAGTGATTCGTCAGCTCGTAGGCGCCATAGAAATTATCCATGACGACCGAATCGATATCAGTGTGGTTATCATAAAAGTCTAAGAAAATGATCGGAATCCCCGTCTGTATCATATCCTCGACGTAATTCTTATAAATCTGCCCCAGTAAGATAAAGCCATCTACCTTCTTCTCATAATAGATACGCGGCAGAACGTCATGTACCTCATCTTCCTCGCTAAGAATGTGGAGAATGCCAGAGTATTGGAACTGGTCTAGAACCGTTGAAATTTCCTGATAGAACCGAAGGTAGAAAGATTGAACCTCCCCCGTGAACCGCTGCGGGATGATCACGCCAATATTATAGGAGCGACCTTCTTTCATCGATTTCGCCAAATTATTAATGCGATATCCCATGTCATCAGCCATCTGTTTAATCTTTATCTTCAACTCATCACTTACGCCTTCTTTATCATTCAGCGCCTTCGATACCGTTACCGTGCTGACCCCTAGTTTTTCTGCTAAGTCTCGCATGGTAATCTCTCTACTCTTCAAAAAAACCAGCCCCCGTATCATTCATATACAATTGCATTACCTATTATAATGCAAATCGAATAGAATGTGAGGACTGGTGTTTGTAAAAATATAGAACTTATTTAATTTTCTAGGAGATTTCGGAGCCGTTCAACAATGCTAAGTTTCTCTGGATCAGCTCGGAACGTTGCGCAACGCAGGCCAAGGACGTGAACGGATCTTCCGGCGTGTTGAATGTATAGTCTACCAACTGATCAATCGTCGAAGTCGCAACATGCAGGCGCGTGTCGCTCGATGCGTAATAGATGAATACTTCATTCTTCTCATTCACGACCGCACCGTTGCTGAAAATAACATTCGATACATCCCCAACGCGTTCTTCATCATAAGGCGCAATGAAGTGTCCGCCAGGGTTCGCAATGACTTGAGTCGGATCTTCTAAGCTTGTCGCAAATGTGTACAGGACATACCGCAGCCCTACAGCCGTATTCCGCACGCCATGCGCAATGTGAATCCAACCTTTGTCTGTTTTGATCGGTGCAGGTCCTTGACCGTTCTTCACTTCATATACGGTGTGGTATTTCTTCTCATGCAGTACCGTTTCTTTCTCGATAACCGGATTCAGAATATCTTGGCATAGCGCAAATGCTACGCCGCCGCCAGATCCGGTAGAAATAAATCCATCTTGCGGACGTGTATAGAACGCATATTGGCCATTAACCCATTCGGGGTGTAGCACGACATTACGCTGCTGCGGAGATGGCGTCTGAATGTTCAGAAGCTTCACCCAGTTCTTCAAGTCCTTCGTCCGCACAAGTCCTGCCTGCGCAACGGCACTGGATGTATCACTTGCTGGGGCTTCAGGGTCTTTGCGCTCCGAGCAATAAATGCCGTAAATCCAACCATCCTCATGCTGTACAAGACGCATATCATAGATGTTCGTCTCGTCTTGATCCTCATTTACCCAGGAGATCGGATAATCCCAGAAGCGGAAGTTATCGACCCCGTTATCACTCTCCGCAATCGCAAAGAACGATTTGCGATCCAATCCTTCGACACGAGCAACAACATAGTATTTGCCGTCTAGGTAAATTGCACCGGCATTAAATGCCGCATTAATGCCCAGACGTTCCATGAAGAAAGGGTTCGTCTCTTGATTAAGGTCAAATCTCCAAGTCAGCGGCGCATGGTGGCGCGTTAACACCGGATTCTCATAGCGGTCATATACACCGTTATAGAATGACTCCTTCTTCTTATTCGGACGGCTCAGCAATTCCTCTTGCACCTTCAGCAATTCATAATACTTCTCGTGGATCATTATTTCGTCACCCTTTCCATGATTTCCATACAGAATCTTGAATTATGATAAGCCGCTTTCCAAGGACCGCCGATATTGCGCTGCGTTGGTTCGCCATTGGGTTCCGCCGACCAATACCACTCGCCGCCCTCACGCGGGTCTATCAAATGTTTCTTGGTATACGCCCACAGCGCCAGCGTGCGCTCTTGGAATATCTCATCTTTCGTATGTCTAAAAGCATTCACAAAACCGACCATCGCTTCAACCTGAACCCACCATACCTTTGTCAAATCTAGGTGATCGCCCTCCTTCTCATTCGCGAGCGATCCATCCGGTTGTACCGCGTGCCGTGCGATGTTGTAGGCAATGTTCATCACCATTTGGTTAAAAGCTTCATTCTTGAGCCCCAGCACATGAATCGCTTCATCCAATAGCCAGCTTGCTTCAATGTCGTGTCCGTACGAGGTTAGATCCACGAGACTTTCCCACGATGTATTGAAGAAAACGCCCAAAACGTGTGTTGTCGGATCGTAAATCTTCTCGTGGAAAATGGTTAAAAGATTGACCATACGGTCCCGAAGTTCTTCCGATGGCTGCACACGGTACAGATTCGTATAAGCCTCCAGCACATGCAAATGCGTGTTCATCGTAATGTCTGCAATGACGCCGTTCTCACTCAGCTGTTCATTCGGTTGTTCTTGCCATTCCCGATTGAATTCTTCGCCGTAAGCATTACGCTCCGGGAAGAACCCGATCTTCTCAATGAGCTGATAGAGGCGATTCGCAAGGTTCAATGCGTCTGCATTCGCCGTTACGCGGTAATATTCACTGAGCGCATAGATGGCAAAAGCTTGCGCATACACATGTTTCCGGGAATCCGTCACATTCCCTTGGTAGTCGACAGCCCAGTAGATCCCGCCAAATTCAGGATCAACCATCTTGGTGGATAGAAATTGATACGCATGGTGTGCGGCCTGTAAAACTCTTCATTCTTCGTGACCCGATAGGCTGCCGAGAAAGACCACAAGAACCGGCTTAATGCGATGCTTCCCTTCTCTTCCTGCTTATGTATGCGTAGATTGTAGTCGACGAGCCCATAGAATCCGCCATTCCCCTTGTCTTGCATGCGCATCCAGAAAGGAAGAATATGCCCTACAAGTTCCTGTTCAACCTCTTATCTAAACGTATTCACATGATCACCTGCATCTTGTTAGTTTATCGTTTACTTAATGAATATATGTTACGCGCTTACAAAGACGGCTGTCAATGGCATATTCATTTCGTATCCTGATATAGAGTTCGTCTGAACAACAATTGGATATTTGTCGCTGCTCCGCGTCCTCCCGGCATGGAAAAGGACATCACCGTTATCCGTTGATGTCCTCATTCCTGTTATAGATATTTACGAATCGAATCGGCTGCCTGACGTGCGCAAGCCTTACTTCCCTCCTCTGTCAGGTGAAGCAAATCATCGCAAATGTACTTCTCCGCACGCTCCTTCACAACAGCATTCAAATCATTGACCTCTATCCGGTGTTGATGCATTAGTGCAATGGCTGCCCGGTTATATTGATCAATCTCTGCGTTGCTGCGTCCTGATTGCATCGGATGGACCGGCGTCGTCGTTGCAAAAATAAGGGGCGCTCCTGTACGCTTCAGCTCCTGAATAATGCGCGTGAGTGTCTCGATGTATTCGTCCAAGGAGGTTAGGGCCTCAACCATCGGTGCTTCATGATGCAGATCCCATAACCCGGTATTCCAATGAATAATATCCGGCTGCCCCAACTCCTTCAGCCAGAGATTCACGCCCCATAACGTATATTTCGAGAACCGGCCATTCTCTTCTGGTCCGACCACTTCAGCGGCGCCTCGCAGCTCATCGGCAACATGAAGTTGATATCCTATGCGGATGGAATCCCCCAATAATAATACCTTTTTCATCTTCTCACCTCATACATTAATTTAAGTTAACGATTATCTGTATAATCTTTGTATCATACTTTACAACAACCGAACAGGCGTATGTACATTTCTTTTGTACATATCTTCATTTGTATGTCCATCTGCTGACAAACATGAAGAAGGATTGGGCAGTCACTTCTGCTCAATCCTTCTTTTGTCTGATCTTCATTTTCACCTTGCCGTATCCTTCTCCGTTGTTTATACAGTTCCCCGTTTTTCTTTTAACGCGGCCAATTCCTTCTGAATCTCATCTCGTTTCTCTTGTTCCACATAGGATGGCGCGGCGTTCAACACTTCACCAGCCTTGATCCCTGCATAAGCTTGGGCTTCGACCTGCCATACCTTCTCTTCAATACGAGCTAAGCCGTGATGAACCCGGTCCATGTCATAAGGTTGTAATGCAGCAGTTGAGGCTTGAATCGCTTGCGCCGCACGGATCCGAGAGAGCAGGTTCTGTTTCTGCAAGACAAGCTCGTTATACTTCTCATTCATACGTTTCATCTGTTCGAGCAGGGCGGCCGTTTGATTTTTCGTTGCTTCATGCTGTGTTTTATAGAGGGCGAGTTTCTCTTGATTGCGCAGCTTCTCTTCGATGGCAAGCTCTGCAATCGCATCTTCCTGCCGGTCGACAGCGAGTTCAGCTTGCCGGCTGCGCTTCATGATTAAGGCTGTTGTCTCCTCGATTTGCGCTTCGTATCTTCGCTCGTTCCAATATTGCTGCGCGAGCGCTTGCTGAGCTTGTCCCATTTGCTCCTCCAAATCTCGTATATATTGCTTCACCATACTCACTGGATTCTCCATTTTGTCCAGAAAATGATTCGTATCCGCCGTTGCCATATGTTTTACGCGCTTAAAAATCCCCATAATTATTTCTCCTCTTTCCGTATATGATTCTCCCATTCATCCAGCACATCGCCGTTCCGAACAGGAGGGTTATGCATGCCGATATAGGTTGTGACCGGTTCAATCACGGCAGTATTCCGCTTCATTCTTCGATAGAGCCAGAATCCAATACCTCCCACAATTAGCAGACCCAACCCAAGCATGAACAGCAGCGGTACGATGAACGCTCCATGATGTTCTACCTCCATCTCTTGTCCACCATATGGGAACACCTGAATGCTAGTCATATGACCTCTCATGCCACCCATCGATGTTTCATAGCCTGCATATCCATGCATTCGATCGTGGTGACGGTTGGATTCATAGCCGTTCATGGCATGTACACCAACCATCAAAATGAAAAGGAAGTAACCTGTCATTACCACCCATTTCCATATTGCCATTGGTTTTCTTCTCATAAGTCTTTCACCTCCTTTTGTCAACTACATTTGGAGTATGTCACTCCCGATGTCCATAACTATAATAGGCTTTGGTGAAAATCAAGTGAAAACAATCTTCAGCTTATTTTCATGTTCGCGTGATATCTTATTCAACATGAAATGCTGTATACAAAGGGGTTACTCTTGCATGAAAATATTACTCGCGGAAGATGACTTACTGCTCGGCGAACTCATCTCTCATTTATTAAAGAAAAAGGCCGCATGTACCGTTGATTGGGTCACCGACGGCGAAGCTGCCTACGATTATGCACAAGCTTCAAGCTATGACGCATTGATCCTAGATTGGATGATGCCTGAGCGCGATGGAACCGATGTGTGCCGCCAGCTGCGCAAAGAAGACTATATGGGAGCTATCCTAATACTCACGGCCAAAGATGCCTTGCAGGACCGTGTTCATGGCTTGGATGCAGGGGCGGATGATTATTTGGTCAAACCTTTTGAAATTGATGAATTACTTGCTCGTCTGCGCGCACTGACTCGGCGAAATTTCGCGCCTCTCCAAGAAGAGACGGTCCAGATCCGCGATTATGTGATCTACCGAACCAAACGTGTGGTTCTTAAGAACGGTCAACACATTCAACTCTCGCCAAGAGAATTCCAGCTTCTTGATCTGCTAGCCCAGCACAAAGGGATGGTGCTAACACGGGAAATCATCATGGATCGCATCTGGGGACTAGATAGTGATGTGCATATGAAGACAATAGATGCGACCGTGAAGTTGTTACGCAAAAAACTCGAAACCGCAGATGGCGAAGGTATCATTCAAAGCGTGCGTGGGGTGGGATATCAACTTGAAAATTGAGACATGGTGGACAAGGTTTCGAGGAACGACGGTTTTTGACCGAACGCAGCGCCGATTAACGCTGCAATACAGCGGTTTAGTCGTCTTATTTTTGACCTTATTTATCGCGATCGTGTTGGGACTGCTCTACAACATCCTCATTCTCAATCCGAAAGGACAGCTCCACGATCTCGCCGATGATGAGATGGCTTATATGAAAGATCTTCTGATGCGTAATGGAAGCAAGAACAGTATGATGCACCAAAAACAAGATGAATATTTTACGCTGGGCCAGAATCAGTACTTCTATTATTGGGTCGATTCGCAAGGTTCCTTGCAGTATGGGGATGAAATGCAATCAGGCAGCCGTACCCAAATTCTAAGCTCCTTATCTGAATGGCGACCATCAAGGGGGGCGCAGGAGATCCGATATGCCACGGTGCAACTGCCAAGCATGCACGGTGGCATGCATATGGGAAAAGGCGAAGCCAAGGAGGAGCAAACGGTAACACTCATGATGACCGGGCGAACGCTCTATTCAGGTCAAGACGTCACCGGCACGCTCTATATCGGCAAAGATATATCCGTTCAATGGAACTTATTTCGCTGGTCGCTGATCGCGTTAATGACGCTTGGGTTGCTGTTCTTTGCACTCGCGCTCATCCTCAGTCATATCATGTCCAAGCGTGCGATGATTCCCATTATGCAATCCTATACGCGTCAGAGGGAATTCGTCGCGGATGCCTCACATGAGTTAAGAACGCCGCTTAGCGTTATGCTCTCGTCTATTGACACGTTGCAGTTGGAGGACGGCATGGCACAGAATCCTTTTGCAGCGCGGGTGCTTGCGAATATGCGTAATGAAGTCAAACGAATGACCAAGCTGGCGGGAGATCTGTTGACCTTGGCCCGCTCCGATTCCGGCGAAGTGCTCCTTGCGAATGAACCGCTCGATTTACGTGCGAACGCAGAGCACATCCTGCAATCCTTGCAAGCCTTAGCAGACGCGAAGCAGATACAACTGACTCTGCAAGCTCCCCCATCCCTGATGATGTATGGAGATGCAGACCGCCTGGAGCAGCTCCTTGTCATTCTAATCGACAATGCAATCAAATACACACCGGATGGCGGTGATGTGAGGGTCATGATTTCCGTCGAACGGGCCAAATCCATGCACATCCTGCAATTCATAGTTGAAGATAATGGAATCGGAATCCGAGCAGAGGATCATAAACAGATCTTCACCCGGTTCTATCGGGAGGATAAATCGCGCTCCAAGGAACTGGGCGGCCATGGTCTAGGACTAGCGATCGCCAAATGGATAGTCGATGCCCATCGAGGAACCATCCATGTCGAGAGCAAGGTCAACCAGGGGAGTCGGTTCGTCGTACGAATTCCCATGCGGGAAGGTTCGTGGTCCTAGTTCTATCGCTTGTTTCGTTGGCTGAGAAGGAACATCGCACGAATGTTTGACAATCTATGAAAACACTTGCATACGGCATATTTCAAGATTAAGCTTAATACAAGATGAAAAATGCGAGTTGAATGGAGTCAATGATGATGGAAAACCTATTCAGCACTATTGAACGAGAAATTGCTATTTTTGGCCGCCGGGCGGAAGCGATTCGGATTGCTTATTTAAGCCACAGCGATTTTGATCGCTCCACCTATTTATTATTGCGGCAATTAGAACATGAAGGACCTCTCGCCATCAAAGCTTTAGCAGACGCATTATTACTAGATATCTCCACAGCAAGCCGACAGACAGCAGCCTTAGAGACCAAGGGATTCGTCGAGAAGCTATCCGATCCGAACGATGCCCGCGTCAAGCTGCTGCAAATCACCGAATTGGGACGCCAGGAACTCCTTGCTTTCGCCAAAGCTCGGGAGGCATTCTATGCCGGCCTGTTAGAGGATTGGAACGAAGAAGAATGCCGACAATTCGGGGAGAGTCTCGCTCGATTTAACCGCACCATGGAAGAACGACGCAGAGTAAATAAATCCGAGTAACGTGAGAATGAGAACCTTAGGGGGCATAAGACGGCGACAGCGTGTTGTGCCCCTTTTATTTTGACGCTACTTATGACCATTCATTTCATGCCATACAGAAGGGAAGGAAATCACGATGAAATCCACGAAGACTGCCTATCACGCAAGACAGCTTGAGATCATTGCGCAAATTGCTGAGAGAGCCTATCACCAACCGCTTTTGCCCAGCGGGCTATGGTTCCACCACGATATTCGAGACAACTTCTACGATGCCGCCTATCTGTTCGCAGCCGCTGTAGACCCTCATGTGGAGGTTTCTATAGATCGCGACCGCGCGAAAGCGGTTGCAACCGACGTACTCCTCGCTGTGCTTCAATTGCAAGATCATGATGAGACGAGTGATACCTACGGGCACTGGCCGTTGAACCTTCACCCTACCCCGGTGGAAGCACGTCCGCATAATCTCCCTGTTGAACTCATGGGGAGCTTAATGATTTACTTTGACACCCAATATCATAAGCAGATGAGCACCGCGTTACATGCAGCTTTTGAGACGGCTTTCCTACATATATACCAAGGCAACTTCTATCGCCAACCCATGGCAAGCTATGGTCATCATGAAGCGAAATTTACCGCAGCCAAATTGATTCTTGGCCGTAAGTTCCATGATACCGAGCTGATTCAAGACGGCTATAATAGTCTGAAATTAACGTTGGAACGCGTGCTTACGATCGGCATGTGGGAGTACGGCAGCTTGCCTTGGTTCTGGCATTGGGTTCAAGCGTATACGAGTGCATGGGAACTCGAACAAGACACCCATATCCGGGCGGATCTTGGAACCCTGCTCGATTATTTATGGCGTGAACGGTCATTATTCTATTTAAAAGGAACTTGGGTTGGCCCTCATGCAAGAGGATTGAAGCATGATATTCCACAGGATGAGAATGTCCTGTTGGATTACGTTCAATACGGGGATTTCAAATTACCCGATAACCTGCCTCGCACAGAGTTCGCGGGATTCTTGTTCTATGAAGCGCCTGTCGATGCACGGGTGACCGCCCTCGATCGCTCCCAGCCTACGGAAGTGATGAAGCGAATTACTCGCTTGGAGACGGGGCAGGAGCAACATCTTCATGCGTATGCCTACATTACAGAGCAATATGCCGTCGGCGGGATGTGGGAACGGCATGTGGAATTCGATAATGAGCAGCAGCGATGGGATATCACCTTCCCCTTATCGGATGAAAAGGGAATCAATCAAGCCTATGTATTCCATCCGGGCGAAGGTTACTCGCACGGCGACCCACGGCATCAGAGCGAATTCCAGAACGTGTTATTTCACAAAAATACGGTGATGTCCCTTTACCCGATTCCGCCCGAAGCATCACAGGATGAGATCGTTGGCGTGCTGCCGCAGGGCACATGGATTCAGGATCCATTAGCGCTGTACGGACAAGTCGGCAACGTCTATATGGCAGTGCAATTCATGCAATCCTACCAATGTGAAGAAGCGGAGGACCATTATACCCTGCATAGCAAAGGTCGAAATAACGGCGTGGTGATGGAAGTGATGGCCGCGCATGAAGCTGTCGCGTTGGATATCCAGAACGTAGAGCAGTTCGCAGCGGTTATGCGGGCCAATCTACCGACATTCCTCGCAGAACCTGTATTACAAGTACAGTATCGTACGCTGAAAGGGGATACGCTTCAGCTCACAGCCATGCCTGGTCAAGGTCAACCATATATTAATGGTGAAGCGATCGAGTTCGGCCGGTATTCCGTGTAACCTGGAGTAAATCGTATCCGGATGGGAAGAAGTGGGACCTCTTGTGCAGAAATACATGACACTGATGGCTGGTATTGTCGCATGTGGAATCTTGTTTTTTTGCAGGATATCATTGGATGAAACGTAAGAAAATTGCATAATTTACCCTTTCGGAGCCCCTCCTCCACGACTAAATTTTCCGCGGTGCGACGGGCTTTTGTGATTCATGTCATAAATTACCTGAACTTTTCCCTTTAGTTGGCTGTTACAATCTTTACAACTGCGAACCAAATTCCAACTTGGAGAGGTGCATTCCATTGAACATGAAACCCGAACAATTACAACGTAAGCTAAGCGAGCTTGAAGAAAAGCTTAAACATACGTCCGAGCCTTCCTACCTATTCCGAACCGGTGATCCCGTTCGGGTCGGCAATCTTCAAGAGGCTGTCGTTGCAGAGGTATTACATGACGGCAAAATCTATCTCATTGACTATACGCACATCGATAAGAACTACGGAAACCCTATTCGCCATGAACATGTGAAAAATTACTACAGTTGGCTGGATGTCCGGAAACCACGCGAAGAAACGCCGGAGACCCTGATCAACAATACCGATATGAACGTACGTTTTGCCTATCGCATGCTATCCGAATTACTGAATCGCGTCTATAATTTCGGCGTGAACTTTGACCCTGATTATCAACGTGATTACGTATGGGAACAACAGGACAAGATTCAACTTATTGAGTCGATCTATAATAACGTGGACATCGGTAAATTTGCGCTGATCCAACACGATACCAAGACATGGGTACGGACCGGTATGGGCTACGAGATTGTAGACGGCAAGCAACGTTTGTTAGCCTTGAAGGAATTCTACGAGGATCGCTTTGCTTGGAAAGGGAAGAAGTTCAGTGATTTAACGTCGCGCGAGCAGAACCACTTCATGAACTATCCTATCATTTTCGCGGAAGTGAAAGACCTGACACGCGAACAGATCCTGCGCTACTTCATCATGCTGAACACATCTGGGAAAGTGATGGATGCTGAGCATCTGGATCGCATAAAGGCAGAACTAAATACCCTAGCAAGATAGCAAGGAATATATGCCTTCATACACAGGACAAACAGCACCCGGCCCGGCAGCGGCAAGGGTGCTGTTGTGTTCTGTGGTCATCTCCTAAATAAAGCTCATACGCATTTGCCCGTGCCCGCTTGCGGCGAATACATCAGCATAAGCACCATTCACGAAGGTCATCTGAGGAGGGACATGGCCGCAGTCGATATCATAGATGACGGGGATGCCGAGCTCATCAAATACGGCATGTAATGCATCCTGCATTCCGAAATCCCCTGTATCCCTATAATTGTTCGGTCTGCCGAACAAGATGCCCTTCGCATGCTCGAACCAACCGCATTCTTTCATCTGCCATAGGCTTCGATACATGCCCGCGGCATCGAAGTCGCAGCTTTCTAAATACCACAAAATCCCCGAATCATGGCAATACTTCTCCGAGAATTCAGCAACAGGCGCATAACGCGTGCCGACTAGTATCGATAAGGTATCCAGACATCCACCCAGAAGGCGCCCTGATACCTTCGCTTCAGCCGTAGGATTCTGCTCCTGTCCAAGGATCTTCCACTTCGTGGGGGTATCCAATTGCAGACCAGGAAGGTCGAAGTTCCAGGCGGATTGATAAAAGGTCGAAGTTTGTTGTTCCACGGTTTGATGCGGTTCCGTGCGAAGCACATCAAGCCATCTTGCCGATGTCTCATCCAACGGATTAGACCGAAGATCGATATAATTGGGGCCGTGTGCCGTAGCATGCCCGGTAAGCAGAGTGTATACCAACGTAAATGTACTGATATCCGAATATCCTAACACCCATTTAGGCTGCTGCTCCTTTAACATCTCCCAATCGAGTAAAGGCAAGATATCCATTAAGAACTCCCCACCCCATGGCGGGATGATCGCATGGATGTCCGGCCGCACAAGGAATTGCTGCAATTCCTCCGCTCTTTGCGTGCGCGGAGCGCTCACGCATTTGAAATTCTTCCAGATTGTTTCCCCTTCAACCACGTGGAATCCTGCCCGTTCCATGGACTGCCTTGCCTCGTGAAGCATAGAGTGCAATGATGGCTCAACACCGCTCGATGGAGCCGTAATTCCTATAACGTCTCCCGGTTGTAGCGCCTTCGGATATTGGATTTGTCTAGACATCGAATCTCCCCATTTCCATGTAAATGATATGTATTACGCCCATTTTAACATAAATGTGATTCGCTGAAAGCTATGCTACAATCATCATATAATATCGTTTTGAATAAGGAGAGCCTATGGATCTGGATCAACTATATACAACGTATCAACCGATGCTTCAATCCATCGCCTATCGCATGCTCGGCTCCATCTCCGAGTCCGAAGATGTGGTACACGATGTATTCCTGGAGTTTGTTCAATCCCAACGCGAGCATGTACAGAACGAGAAAGGCTATTTGATTCGTTCGGTCACCAACCGATGCATCAATTTGCTGAAATCGGCACGCAAACGGCGTGAGCTCTATGTCGGACCCTGGCTGCCAGAGCCCCAAGTCACCGATATTCATCAAACCCCGGACCAACTGCTCGAAATGAGAGAATCCGTCTCGTATGCGCTTCTCGTCTTGATGGAACAGCTATCTCCACTGGAACGGGCCGTTTTCATTCTCAAAGATACGCTGGGCTACAGCCATGAGGATATTGCCGACATTCTTCAGAAAACAACGGTGAGCTGTCGCAAAATCTACAGTCGCACGAAGCAAAAGCTGCAACCGGAGCTTACCCATGCAGAGGAACAAGCCGAGTTAGCAGAACAGTTATCAGCAAGCTTTATCGCGGCCACGCAATCCGGGGATTTTCTCTCTTTTATCGAACATATTACGGAAAATGCCGTTCTTCTTACGGATGGCGGGGGTCGCGTACGCGCTGCAATCAATCCGATTTATGGCAAAGCCCGTATTCTGGCTTTCTTGGAAGGCATCTATGCCAAAGGTTCCTATGCCGGAACGAAGAAGCTTATATCTGTCAATGGACAGCAAGGCGCATGGATTGTCACGAAAGATCAAATACTTACAATCGTATGCTTCCAATTCGATCCACAGCTTCATAAAGCCCAGCATATTTATTTCATGAAGAACCCCGATAAATTAACACATGTTCTTCAATCGCAGGTATAAAATACATCCGTATATAAACCTGAATAACAATTTTTCGCAATTTTCGCATCTGACTCCGAATGACGTCACATTCTCATCCCCTATGTTGTCTATAAGAATAAGAAGCCTAACAAGCGCTTACTCTAAAGAATACACTGGAGGAATTCATATGGAACAACGCATGCAAATGGCAGCAATCAACCCGGAAGGGTACCGGGCGATGTCCGGTCTCGAACAATACGTGGCAGCATCAACGCTAGATAAGAAATTGCTGGAATTGATTAAAATTCGGGCATCCCAAATCAACGGCTGTGCCTTCTGTCTCGATATGCATACCAAAGACGCACGCAAGATCGGCGAGACCGAACAACGCATCTACACGCTTCCTGCATGGCGGGAGACACCCTATTTCACGCCGGAGGAACGAAGTGTTCTAGCGCTAACCGAGTCCGTTACCCTCGTAACGGAAGGCCATGTGCCTGACGACGTGTATGATGAAGCAGCACGCTACTTTGAACCAAAGCAATTGGCGGATATCATCATGGCGATTATTACGATCAATGCATGGAACCGGATCGCTATTTCTACACGCATGATGCCCAAGTAAAGCCTGAATTAAGCGCGTACAACAAAAAGCACCTATGAGAGCGGCAAGGATGTCATGCCTTCTTATAGGTGCTCTTTTCTAATATTCCAAGGTTTAAGCGTTCAACCAGACGGTCTTTTGCGCGAAAGGCACGCGACTGCTCTTCGGTGTATCCATATCCGGATAACCCACATAGACGAACCCTACGAGATGTTCTCGCGCCTCTAGTTGAAATGCTGCCCTCATTTTGGGATGATACGTGGGATCGCCTGTCCGCCATACCGCACCTAGCCCAAGCGAATGGGCTGTTAATAACATATTCTGTACCGCGGCATGCGCTGCTGCGAATTCTTCGATCTCAGAAATTTGAGGCCCGGAGGACGGTGTGACGGCTACCGCGATAATGACAGGAGAACGGAATGCCTTCTTCTCATGCGTACTGCGCTGCTGCGCCTCTTCTTCTGTTGATAATCCTGTGACACCATCCAAGGCTATATCTGCATATGCGCGCCCGAGCACGCCGCGGCCTTCACCCTCCATAACAAAAAACTTCCATGGTTCCGTATGCCGATGATTCGGCGCCCAAGTCGCAGCCTCCAGCATCTTCTCAATATCTTCCCTGGATACGGGGTCTGACTTGACTTTACCGATACTGCGGCGTGTCGCAATGGCTGTATGTATATCCATATTTCATCTACTCCTTCCTTATCGTTAAGTATTAGATGATTTTATCATACAGATCTGCGAATTGACGAACGGTACTTGACGCTTGGACGAGAATAGGATATATTTGGTGAAAATAACGGAATTACCCTACACTCGCGATGGAAGCACCTCGTGAGAATCGCTGTATTTCAGCCATTCTCGCAGGTGCTTTTTTGCATGTCTGGGTAATTCATGAAAGGAGTTCATCATGAAAAAAATATGCTTCACAGTAATCGGGGTCCTAACCCTTGCCTTCATGCTCGCAGTCCCGAACGCCGCTTGGGCAGGATCGTACACCCTATCCGTCTCCGCGCAATCCTCCCTCGACAAAACGATTGCCGCCGCCGACAAAGCGCAAGCAGACCGAATCAAGGATTTCTATCGCACGCTGCTCGCCAATTTAAGTCAAGAGGACCAATGGAATACTCAAATCCTGACACTGCATACAAAGAATGAAGAGGCCCTCTCCCAATTGTGTAAGCAAATCCAGCAGATCGGCGCGTCTGAACGAACACGGTTAGAACTGCAAGTCACCCAGACCAAAGAGAAGTACAAGCCCTTATTCGCATCGTATACCGCGTTGAACCAACGTATACAAGCCGTCAAACCCTTGAAGAGTAAAGAGCTTAACGCCTTGCTTCAAATTCAGGCGGACAGTATGAAAGCTGCGCTACAAATGGCACGGCTTGATATTCAGACGAAAGAACGCGCCTTGAAGACATTCAAAACGAAAACCGCAGATACCATCAAGAGGATCCGAGGTATCCTCGCCGATATCGAACCGATTAAAGTACAAATCCGTGCCGAGAAGACCATGATCAGTTCGGTGAAAAAGCAAATTTCAATGGCCTCGAAGAACCTGACCGATGCGATGAAGAAGAACGATGCCACACGTACGGGAGATGCCCTCTCTTCACTCAGCTCAATAATTAGAGAGATAACCGTCCATCAACAGAAGACCTATACATTAGAACAGAAAATAGCCAATGTGCTCACGAAAGCCAAATCCCAGTTTTCAGCAACCTAACCTGAAGAGGCAGTCTATGCAGAATTTCTGCACAGACTGCCCCCTTATTCATGAATATCAAAATGTATTGTCTATTGCTCTACTTTCATTCGACGTTCAATGACTTTATGAATAAAAATGGAACGGAATTCAAATGCAAGCCCTAAAACAAGCATCACGCCCATAACGCCCAACATGGAGATTTGAGCTACAGTTCCACTTGTCGAGGTTAGCACGGTACCAATATACCCTTCTAACAACGCGAACGTAAAAAATGAAATCGCGATGATCATATTCCGTTTCCGTTTTTCTTTTAAGACTTCCGTTGTTTTCGTATTCAAGACTTTTGTACCCATCGTATAGGCCCCCTCATAATATCCTAAAACCGATTCCTCCTGCCCTTGGAGTATCGTCCAAGGATTGAAAGCGTTTGCCGTATGTCTATTTAATCACAATTCTGTCACATTGGCAATATAATCCTTCAATATTTAGACACAGATTGATCATACAATATTCATATTCTATCCTATGCCGTTCCATTCCATCAGGATTCCTTCATCTATAACATGAGAAATAGCCTATTTTACGTTCTGGTTGACATTCATCAACATATTATATACAATTCAATTGTACACAATACAATTATACAAAACTAAAATAATGAAAAGAGGAATTACAATGAGCGCATTATATACAGCAACCGTAAAAGCCATTGGAGGACGTACAGGAAGAATTATTTCTTCCGATCAAGTGTTGGATTTAAATATTAAAATGCCAAAAGCGCTAGGCGGTCCTGGTGGAGAAGGCACCAATCCAGAGCAATTATTCGCAGCAGGTTATGCGGCATGCTTTGACAGTGCTCTGAATTTGGTTATTCGTACGAAGAAGATAACCGATGTCACAGGCACTGAAGTGACTGCGAATGTTTCGATCCTACAAGATACCGATAAAGGCTTTAAATTAGCTGTCGTATTAGATATTCTCGTTACAGGCGTTGAATCGTCCGTTGTGAAGGAATTGGTGGAAGCCGCTCACCAAGTATGCCCATACTCCAAAGCGACAAGAGGCAACATCGAAGTCATTCTGAACATTGTAGACTAATTCAGATTCCACGTGCAGGAAAATGATTTCGTGGGAATAGCTCTAGCGCATTAGCGCTTTGGCTATTCCCATTTCAGAAGCATGTATGAATCCGGGGTCGGAAGATTACTCTAAGCGTTGGAGGTGATCATCATGTCAGGAAGAAACAGCAAGCCTAAGAACACAGGGCCCGCAGCGTCGCCATCACGGTTAGATCAATTCGGGGATAAGTTAGCAGACGGCAATGCCGATCAGCAAATTACGGCCAATCGCAAGAAGTAAGGGCGAACGCATAGATGTCTCTACATCTATGCGTTTTCTTGTATTCAAACGCCCCATTTAAATTAAATTGCGTCTTTTTTGAAACCAAATCCAGAATGTTTCGTATTATAATTATTAAATAATCTAAAGAAATGTAAAGTGAGGATCATATATGGACCCGAAAAAATTTATTATAGTTAGCTTCATGGCATTTGTAATCGCTTGCAGCGGTAATGTCTGGACTCATCCAACAAGTGCAGCAGCAGGTGCTTATGACAATCTAACCTCTGGTGGTACGACTACAAACCCCGATGACTTCCTCCAAGCTCTAGGCGTGGAGAACGATGAGGAAATTTACGATGCATTGTATAGCGGCAAATCCTTGGCGGAAATTGCTAACGATAATGAAAAAGAAGTTCAGCATATCATTGATCTACAAGTATCCCAACTTAAGCACCAGTTAGATGAACGATTGCTGCGTGGTACGTTATCGCTGTCAGATTATCAGGCGCAGGTCTCCGAACTGACGGAAATGATTACACAGAGTGTGCACGGTCAGCTTCTTCAATAAACAACAAACAAGAGCTCGCCCCCTCGGGGACGAGCTCTTCTTCATTGTCAGACGCCAAAACAGTAATTAGTAACAATTGCCATCCACATCGCACTGTAAACCAGGGATGATCGTGAAGTTATCTTTCTGAAGCTCTTCACCCAGCACTTTCTCAAAGGCTGCACGATCCGCAACCCCTTGCATACGCTGACCGCCAATCACAAAGGTAGGTACAGCCGTAATGTTCGCTTCTCTGTAGGCATGCTGCAATGCATCCTGCTGAGCTGCTTTATACTTCCCGCTCTCAAGCGCTGCACGGAATCCGGGCTCATCCAAGCCTACCTCGCCAGCCAATTTCGTTAATACTTCAACATCGCCAATGTTCTGCTCCTCTTGATAGAACGCGGCGAATACTCGACTGACATATTCATTCCCTTTGCCTTGCTCTTTTGCGAAATGAAAACCTTCGAATGCTAGTCCTGTATAGGGATGCGGCGAAACATGCGGCAGCTTCATATCGACACCCCACTTCTGTGCCATCGGAGAAATGTAGGAATTCCAGCCTTGCAGCTTATCCGGCTCATTCCAAGGGTCAATCTGCGGTGCAGGACTTGGGCGCAATTCGAATGGCATCCATTCGATTTCTACGTCTTTGCCTTGAATCGCTTCTTCGAACGGTGTTTTTGCTAAATAACAGAACGGACATACAAAATCCGAATATACTTTCACTTTTACAGTCATATTATATTCCTCCTTCGAAGACATTTGTCTTCACCTGTAACTATTATAGTTACAAATGAATATCATGTCAATCCTCGTCCTTAAAATGTAAGAAAGAGCTGCCCGATTCATGCGAGCAGCTCCTATAAGTTAACGTTGGAAATGATACGGCACGGTTGCAATAACAACATCTTTACGAGCATAAAGGATAGCACGAATCATTAGACTCGTCTGATTATGCAATATATTTTGCCACCAGTGCTTTGTAATGAATTGTGGAATCAGGATTGTCAAATGATCGGTTTCATGTGTCTTCCACTCCACGGTCTCAATGAACTTGATTAATGGACGCGTAATACTCCGATAGCTTGAACGAAGGACGATCAATCGGACCCCAGGGTTCCACTCTTCCCATTTCTTCTCCATCCGCTCAATATCTTCATCATCAAACCCTACATAGACGGCAATCACATTATCCGTAAGTGATTTAGCATAACTTAAGGAGTGCATGACCACGCGTGTCACCCCAGCCACCGGCACAATAATGGTACTGCTCTTTGTCTCCGGCTTCTCGTCTTGCAGGTTAATGCGCAATTCGCAAGCGGTATTTTCATAATGCTTATGGATTTGGTAGAACGTCAAGATCACGATCGGCAGGAAGATAAAAACCATCCAGACATGGCTAAACTTCGTGATAATAAAAATCATGGTAATCGTTAGTGTCGTTAACATCCCTATGGTATTAATAATTAACTTGGTTACCCACCCTGCTGGTTTGAGCTTGATCCAACGGATCATCATTCCCAGTTGCGACAACGTAAAGGGAATAAATACGCCTACCGCATAAAGCGGAATTAGATTTTCCGTATTTCCATGGAATGCAATAACCAATATAGCGGATAGAACACCCAGATTAATGATCCCATTCGAGAATCCTAGTCGGTCGCCGCGAGCCATGAACATCCTTGGCATGAATTTATCTTTGGCTAACATATAAGCAAGTAACGGAAATGCGGAGTAAGCCGTATTGGCGGCTAAGAATAAGATAAGTGCTGTAATTCCTTGAATCATATAATAAATCGTTCCCCGGCCAAACACAGAATTGGCAATTTGCGATACGACGGTCTCCTTCTCACTTGGCATAATCCCATACCAATAAGCGAGCAAGCTGATTCCAGTGAACATACAGCCTAGAATAACACCCATCATAACCAGCGTTGCTGCAGCATTTTTTTCTGACGGCTGCTTGAAGTTTGGTATCGCATTGGATACGGCTTCGACCCCTGTAAGCGCGGAACAACCTGAGCTAAAGGCTTTTAGCAATAAGAACAAACTAATATTCGAGACAGTTGAACCTAGTTCAGGAATTGCTGCATGGGCACCGCCCATTAAATATTTGATCACACCAGATATAATTAATACGAAAATGGCAACAACAAATAGATAAATTGGTATGGCTAATACGGAAGCCGATTCTGTAACGCCCCGCAGATTCATTAACGTCAGGAACACGATCATGATCAATGCAATGAGTACCCGATGATCATGAAGCGAAGGAAATGCGGATGTAATCGCATCTGTTCCTGCGGAAGAACTTACGGCTACAGTCAGAATGTAGTCAACGAGCAGCGATCCTCCCGCCAAAAGCCCTGTGGATACCCCTAGATTATCCTTTGCGACCACATACGCCCCACCGCCGGCTGGATAAGAATAGATCGTCTGACGATACGACAGAATCAAAATCAACAAGAGCCCTAACACTGCAACAGAGATCGGAATGGAGTACCAGACGGCAGCGAACCCCGCGGCCATAAGCACAATCAAGATTTGTTCAGTACCGTAGGCAACGGATGACAATGCATCTGATGATAGTACGGCAAGTGCCTTCAGCTTCGAGAGCTTTTCCCCTTCAATTTCCGCGCTTTTCATTGGACGTCCAATTAAGACTCGTTTTACCTTACTGACCATTGTTGACTTCCCCTTTGTTCATTCACCTTAGCCAATTATCGAATTCGATCGTATTTACATGTTGCCCTGTTTCGCAAGATACGGAGAAAGTACATATTCCCATCAACTCTTGGAAAAAAGAACATAAAAAAGCCGCAGGAAAGGAAGACCTTCCCGCAGCTTAATCACGCCAAATCGACGTAGTAGCTTACGACAATTTCCTCTTTCGAACGCTTACGAGGTTAGCTGACGGATTCGGGCACGAAAGTAGCCCTACACTTATACAAGTGATTCACCCCTGAGAAAGATCTGTTAAGACCTTGCTCTACTGGTTCCCCCGTTTCCGGTAGTCGAATTCAGCGCTTATCGGATGATGCTATATTAATTACGAATTGAATCTTACTATGAACGCTAGGGACTGTAAAGGAAATCCGAAGCTTAAATTAGTCATTCTATGAGGTACAGTGAACTTGTAAGCGATAACAATTACACTACGCGACTCGTATCTAACTTTCTTACGCATTTGCTTCGTTTTAAGACAATTTGGCCATATCTGGCTATTCTGAACCTTCCGTTTGTTACCCGTGTGTTTCTTGCTAAATTACGCTATAATAAAGAAAGTGAGGTGAATAAGAATGAATCAGCCAGCATTATGCCCCAGATTTGAGAAAGCCGTCGAAATTTTAAGCAAACGTTGGGTATCCTTTATTGTTTTTCAGCTATTATCCGGTCCTAGACGATTTAGTGAGATTGAAAATTCTTTGCCGAATATTAGTGGAAGATTGCTATCCGAGCGGTTAAAAGAGCTAGAAAGCGATGGCATTGTAAATAGAGAAGTTTACCCCGAAACACCGGTACGGATCGAATATTCTTTAACCGAGATGGGGTTAGCTTTGGCGCCGATATTTGGGGAAATCAGCAAATGGTCCTCCGATTGGATTCAAATCCCCACTACGAACGAAACTGTAGAAGAGAAGGCCTGAGCGTCTTCAACATATAAGAGGAGCTGATCATTCTTCCGAATGGACAGCTCCTTTTTTTTGCACATATTCGAGGTTGAGGATGCATAACGAGGTTCATGAATAGACACAATAGCTCATGGTATAACATAAGTTCATACTGAAGGAGGTTGTCCATGTGCTTGATCAATTAGAAAGTAATTATAATTGCGCCAATGCCGGTGCTGATCTGCATCAGTTGAAGCAAGAGCTAGAGAAGTTGATATCCGACGGCGGATCGGAACATTCCCTTGAAGCGACAGAACTCAAAAACCGAATCGAGAACCAAATCCACTTCATTCAAACCAAATGTGACATTCACTAATTTGCAGTGTATATCTATGCCAAGCCGACCCTCCGGTCGGTTTTTTCGTCTTCTCCCTCCTCTCCCGATGGTATACCGAGCTACCCGATGTTGCATAAGCCCGGTATAATGAAAGAAAGAATCGATGTAGGAGGCGTTAGGAACTTTGAGCAACGAGACGAACCATCATGATGAGCGGCGTTGCCCCTTATGCGGCGAGATCAATCAATGCGGGGCTGAGAGTGGGGATTGCTGGTGCTTTCATTCGAAGGTGCCCATGGCATTGAGAGAGCAAATTCCGACCGAGTTACGAGGGAAATCCTGTATTTGCCGTAAATGCGTTGAAGACTTCAAGGCACAGGAATCATAATTATGCTTTCTTATGCAGCAAAGGCATCCCTTGGGGATGCCTTTTGTTGTCTAGCTGGAGTTCTTCTTGGAGAACGTAGAGGTAAAAGCTTGTCTGACGACGAGTTTTGGCTTTTTCCCCTGTCCACCGTTTTTTCTAATAAAAAGGGGGGAAACAAGATGTTTGAGGAAGAGGAAGACAACTTTTACCCGCAGTGAGACAAGAATTCGAGGCTCCGTCCACAACAACAGAGCATCCTCACGGATGCCCTGTGCTGCACTTTTCACTCACTTGATATGCTGTAAATACGGTGTCAAATCCACATTCAAACGCTCAGCCAGCCTTTTCCCTAAATCGGCATCCGCACGATAGAAATTGCAAATCGCTAACAACTTCGACTGTTCCGTCACGGACGATAAATCTCCGGATAGATTTTTCACAAACGCTTCTTGTTCGGCTGCCGAATATTTGCGCCACACTTGCCCCGCTTGACCGAAATCATTTTTCTTCTCAATCACTTTACGAAGTGCTTCTCCTTGCACCGGATAAGGTGAATCATCATAAGCAGGATCGACCTGCGGAGTGTGTTGGTGACGATTTGGCTCATAGTTGATCGAATCTGTCTGTTGCTTGACAGGCATCGCCCCGTCGCGTTGATTATTATTAACTTTGGCGAACGGACAATTGATGGGCAATTGCTGATAGTTCGGTCCAATACGGTAACGTTGGGTATCGGAATAAGAGAATAAACGCCCTTGCAGCAACTTATCCTCTGACGGCTCGATGCCGGGCACGACCACACCTGGATTAAATCCTACGGATTCCGTCTCTGCAAATACATTCTCAGGGTTGCGATTCAATGTCATCGTACCTACCAAATGATATGGAATGTCCTCCTCGAACCAATCTTTTGTTGCATCGAGCGGATTGAAATCGAACGAATCCAAGTCCGCAGGATCTAAGATTTGAACATAAAGATCCCATTCCGGGTATTCTTGGCGTTCGATCGCGTCATATAAGTCGCGGCTTGCATGATTGAAATCTACGGCCTGAATCGCGGTAGCTTCTTCAGCCGTTAAATTCTTGACCCCTTGTTTGGGTACCCAACGATACTTAATATATACTTTATTGCCATGTTCATTGATCCACTTAAATGCGTGCACACTGGAACCTCGCATTTGGCGATAGTTCGCTGGAATTCCCTCATCCGAGAACAAATGAACCATCATGTTCGTCGATTCCGGGGTCAATGACATAAAGTCCCAATAGCGGTCTGGATCTTGAATGTTTGTGCGTGGATCCGGCTTCAGACTGTGAACCATGTCCGGGAATTTCATCGCATCGCGAATGAAGAATACCGGCAGGTTGTTCCCCACGAAATCATAATTGCCTTCTTCCGTATAAAATTTCACGGCAAAACCACGCGGATCGCGCAATGTCTCTGGTGAGTGCTGACCATGAATAACTGTCGAAAACCGAACGAATACAGGCGTCTCTTGCCCTTCTTGTTGTAGAAATGCTGCCTTCGTGTACCGTTTCATGCTGTTCGTTACCTTGAATACACCATGGGCGCCTGCCCCGCGGGCATGCACGACGCGTTCGGGTACGCGTTCCCGATCAAAGTGTGCCAATTTCTCGAGGAGCTGATAATCTTCCAACAATGCAGGACCATTCTGCCCTGCTGTTCTGGAACTCTGATTGTTACCGATCGGTACGCCTTGATTCGTAGTTAATTTTGTCATAGTCAAGCCTCCCATAAATATATAAATTAGAATTATTCTAAACTATATTCCATGGATACCAGTATATATGCAGGTGATAATTAAAATCAATACTATTTTATAATAATTCTAAATAATGATAGGATTTTCTGTCCGCATCAGCGAAAAAGCAAGCACGATGTGCTCGCTTTTCATTGTATTAGGCGTATGTAACGATTATTCCTGTTCCAAGATATGATATTTAGCTTCCCAACCAAGTATACGTTTGGCTCTAACATTCGAGAGCAGCGAGATCCTTCCCTCTAATGGAACTCGGATATCTTCGACGTCAGGAAGATGGCGGGCAACAAGCTCGCTTGTAGGGCGATCCGAAGAAGAATCATCCGCGGCCAGATTTAATACCTCAGCACCCAAACCATCCTTTTCGATCGCAAGTTGGCATGCCATTGCGACATCTCTGGCATCAATATAAGACCATAGGATACGTTTGCGTGATTCCGTATCGTCGAAATTGGCCCGGATCGCAGCATAACTCTCGGGAACCAGAATATTTCCTAGTCGAAAACTAACCACCTGCATTCCTGTTCGACGATGAAAAGCAGCTGCTGTCGCTTCATTTACAACTTTGGAGAGCCCATAGCTATCTTCAGGTAATTGCGGATGGTCTTCATCTATTGGCACATAATGAGGATTTATGAATTCCGTTGCGAAGCAAATGCCATACGAAGATTCGCTGGAAGCGATAACAACTTTAGAAATACCCAAGTTAGCTGCAGCTTCTAGGACGTTATATGTACTCATCACATTATTACGGAAGCATACTTCATTCGGGAAAAGATAGGCTTCAGGAATCGCAGCAAAATGTACGATACCTACGGGTACCTTGCGCTCCCCGCCGCTAAAGGGCGATATCGCATTCTGCACTTGACCCAAGTCGTTCAGATCCACAATGATCGTGCGACACACGGGATCACTCGGCGCTTTGATATCCAAATTAATGACTTCATAACCCTGATCCACGAAATGTTTCAAAATCCACTTGCCGGCCTTACCGCTTCCTCCCGTAACAATAATACGCGGTTGACTCATCTTCATGCCTCCTCATCATATATATAGCTCTTGTCGTACTCAAAGACAGTATAACGGAAAAGGAATAATCTACAACCATCTATTTAGATCACGGAACCTCCAAAATTTAAGATAACTGCCGTACCACGCAAAAAAAAGCATACACTTCTCGCGTGCATGCTTCAACTTGAATCCTGTGTATCACACCTACGGGTTGCGACGGCATATGCTAACAAGAACAAAAACGAGATGAAGGCGTTCGGCCTCATCCCGTTTGTCAATGGACGTTCAAACCTTATTGTTTTGCGTGGTTGGGACTCGTATTCACGAGTACTGCAAGTTTTTTCTCGCCTTTTACCATTTCGGATTGACATTGGGGGCATGTCGGCTGAGAAGAAAACGCAAAATTGTCCCTCATCCATCCGTTACACGTTTCATTTGTGCAAGACCAAATCGCTGTAATTTCCTCAGGAATTTCTTCCAGTGGCTTTTTCCGTGAATTGTACATGATCGTCCCTCTTTCTCACCAGTTTTTAATGGCAGTCTCAGATTTAAATAAATAAAAATTCACATATAACATGAGGTTATTCATAATTCATAAATAACCCATGCAATATGTGAATTGAGATCGTTATTCAGTAATATTAATTATACCTCTATTGTATGAAAATAACAATCATTGTTTCCTCTTTTTTAGCTTTTTTATTATGCCAATACAGCTTAAATCCTGCATTCGAATTCACAACAATTCTGCTTGGTCAGCTGTCTGTAACAGGTAATATATCCAATTTCAGAATATATTACTCAACATTTATTTCATCTGTTAAATCGCTCTAACCATGCCCCCATCGACAAGTAACGATTGCCCTGTCACATAGGTATTGGCGAAAGAACCGTAGAATACGACCATCCGGGCAAACTCCTCCGGAGTTCCTGTTCGACCCAGCGGAATTTGTGCAGTCGCTGCCTGTTGGATGTCCTCGAGCGTAACTCCAAGTGATGCAGCTCGCACGGTATCTAACTCCGTGATCCGTTCCGTACCTATACGTCCCGGTGCGACTGTATTGATTAGGATGCCATCCGGTGCAAGCTCAGCAGCCAAACTTTTCGTCAGGGCTTGGACACCGGCACGGAAAACATTCGATAAGATTAATCCCTGAATAGGCTGCTTAATCGACGTCGAGGTCAAGTTCACAATTCGGCCTCCTGATGTTCTCAGATAAGGCAACGCTTCGCGGATGAATCGAATCGTGCTTAATAGCGATAGTTCAAAACCACGCACCCAATCGGCATCTGCCATATCGGTGAATTGACCGCTTGGCGGACCTCCGGCATTCGCAACAAGGACGTCGATGCCCCCGTACGCGGATACGGCTGTCTGAATGGCCCGCTGAATATCTTCCGGATGAAATACGTCCATTTGCACCATGGTTACTTCTTGCCCCGTTGCAGCCCATATTTCGTCGCGAGCTTGACTCAATTGATCTAAGTTACGGCTTGCAATGGTAACCTTCGCGCCTTCACGGGCAAATTCGAGCGCACTTGCCTTTCCTAATCCTTTGCTTGCTGCCGCGACGAATACCGATTTTCCTGTAAGTCCTAATTCCATTCCATTCACCTTCCTATATCGATAGGGTTAGATTGCAGTATCTTAATTGAACTGCCAACAGCTTAAGCTAAGATTACCATATTGATAACTGCGATGCAGAAGTTTAGCTTCCCGATGCAGATCGCCGGAACCCATCGCAAGGAACAGTGGAATGAAATGTTCATTCGTCGGTACCGCAGCCTGCGCATAGGGCGCTAAATCCTTGTAATTCATAAGCGCTTCGATATCCCAGGCCTCCACCTTTTCCTGAATCCACTGGTCGAAGGCTTCCGCCCAATCGTCCACTTCTTGGGTGCGCCAGTTGACCTGACGCAAGTTATGAACCGTCCCTCCGCTCCCCACGATCAGAACGCCCTGCTCACGAAGCGAAGCAAGTGCAGCCCCGATTTGATATTGCTGCTCATTGGACAAGTAACGGTTCACGGACAATGCCACAACGGGAATATCCGCTTCGGGATAGATCAGCTTGAGCACCGCCCATGCACCGTGATCCAACCCTCGTTGTTCATCGAGAACACTGTCGATCCCGTGGGATGCGAACAACGCTTTAATGGTTTCGCTAAGCGTGCGTTCCCCTTTTGCCGGATACGTGATCTGGTAGAGTTCCTCTTGAAAACCTGAAAAATCGTAGATCGTACCGTGCGTATCTACAGCGCTAATCGTCTGTTGGGACTGCTCCCAATGGGCTGAGAAGATAACGATCGCCTTAGGTTTGCTTGGCAGCGTTGAGGCCAGATTTTTCAAAAATGACGTATAAGCATGCTCCTCCAGCACTAATGAAGGCGCACCATGCGCAACAAAAAATGATGGCATCATCATAAAATCTCCTCCTGATCCTGACCCGAAGTTAGTCCTGCATCCTTCGCCAACCATAGCAGAACATCCCTTTGATTCTCTTCAGCTACTCCATGGTCTGTAGGATATGTTCTGAACGAAAAACGTGTCGTCCGTTCATGAAAGTAGGCTGCCGTATCATGGCCGATCTGTATAGGAAAGACTGAGTCGTATTCACCGTGACTGATAAATACAGACACATCCGTCACTGGCTTTAATATATAATCAGTTTTTACAAAATCCGGTACGTAACCGTTCAAGGCAACGATCCCTTTCAACTGATCCCCCATCGTAAGTGCTAGAGACATGGACAGAATCGCGCCTTGGCTGAACCCGAGCAGATAACGTTTTGCCGGATCAATCGGATATTTATCTGTCGCATAAGCGATAAAGGCTTCAAGGTCTTGCACAGCCTTATCGAACAAATCGCGAACGGGGTTCCCAAGGCTTTTCAATTCATAATATTGATGACCCGCACCTAAGCGGAGATTGCCTCGAATTCCCACAATAATGAACTGCTCCGATAAAGGCTCGACAATGCCATACATATTCCGTTCATTAGAGCCCTTGCCATGCAGGGTGAAGATAGTCGGATAAGTCCGATTGGGATCTATATGAGAAGGTATGTGAATGTCATATTCGTACGCTGGTGTCATGATGTTTCTCTCCTTTATGATTAAATGATGACGAAATATATTAGTAATACTAAGTTAATGTTTATATAGGTAATTTATCATTACGATACTAGCACGTCAATGGAATTATTGTTAATATCAAAATAAGTTCCATATTATAAATATCATTTGAGGTGACCCCCATGGACATCGGTACGACCATTCGAGCGGTTCGTAAACGTAAAAATATAACGATAGCCCAAATTTGCGAGCAAACAGGGCTTTCTCAGGGATTCATGAGTCAGGTGGAAACCAATAAAACCTCTCCCTCTATCGCGACATTGGAAAACATCTCAACGGCGTTAGACGTTCCATTAGCCTATTTATTGCTCAAAAAAGAAGAACGGATGAAAGTTACCCGAAAAGAAGAGCGGAGTTTATCGACTGCGGGACCCGATCGTCTGCAAATCCAACATTTAAGTTCCACCAAAAACATGAGAGTCATTCTTGTCGATTTCCCTCCGGGTACTTCAACGGGTGAGACGCCGCGCGCCCATGAAGGAGAAGAAGTGCATTATGTCATGCAAGGAACGTTTCAGGCCGAGCAAGGGGAAGATGTCATGGTATTGAATGAGGGCGATACTTTTAGCTGGAATGCATGCATCCCGCATACGGTTCGCAATATAGGCGAGCAGCCGGGAACCTTATTAATCTCTGTCTATACCGATACGGATCAAGAGCTGACATTATTCTAGCTCCGCAAAACAATAAAAAACCGACAGCATAGCACAATCCAGAACGTTCTGTAATGTGTCCTACTGTCGGTTTTTTATGTCATTATCCCGCTGTATATTTTCAACACCTTATCAAGATCATAGGCATAGACCCTCGACTTCCAACCCTTTACCGGATCAAAGGATCTCTTATCGATGTGAAAAATCGTTAATCGTTCGGGTTTATTCATCTTATTTCGTTCCTAGGCCGTATCCTATGCACTTTTACGCGTAGAATCTTGAATATTAGCATGGATGTCCGGTGTAATATTTGGTAATATGTCAAGTAATCATTCTAAGTTGAAACGGAGACTTGAACATGAACAAATTAACGCTACTGCGCGAACCGAAGCAGAGAAAGCTGCTCTTTAGCGCAGGACTAAGCTGGCTCTTTGACGCCATGGATGTGGGGTTGATTTCCTTCATCGTTGCTGCTTTGGCGGCAGAATGGCATCTTGGCGCACAACAAATCGGCCTCGTTACGGCCATTAACTCAATCGGGATGGCGGTTGGCGCTGCTGTCGCGGGTTCACTTGCTGATCGTTATGGCCGTCGTGCTGTCCTCATCTGGACCCTTCTCATCTTCTCGGCCGCAAGCGGATTCTCTGCGCTAGCTTCTAGCTTCGTCGCTTTATGTATTCTGCGGTTTATCGCCGGATTTGGTCTTGGCGGCGAACTGCCCGTTGCTTCGACTCTGGTCTCTGAATCCGTGCCCGTAAAGGAACGCGGCAGAGCCGTTGTACTGCTAGAAAGCTTCTGGGCATTTGGCTGGATCATTTCAGCCCTTATCGCATATTTTATCATTCCCGATTATGGCTGGAGAATGGCATTTGTCATCAGTGCCGTTCCAGCATTGTATGCCCTGTACTTAAGACGTGCCATTTCGGATCCACCTCGTTATACCGAGCAACGCCAGCGTAAATTATCGTTCAAAGAACGTATCGCATCCGTCTGGTCTGCCAAACATCGCAAGGCAACTATTACGCTATGGATCCTATGGTTCACGGTCGTATTCTCGTATTATGGCGTGTTCTTATGGCTGCCAACCGTCATGGTCATGAAGGGGTTCACATTGGTCAAAAGCTTCGAATATGTGTTGATTATTACGCTAGCGCAGCTGCCCGGTTACTTCACCGCAGCCTATTTCATCGAAAAATTCGGGCGTAAGTTCGTGCTCGTTACCTACCTGCTCTTTACGGCGGTCAGCGCCATTTGGTTCGGGACCGCAGAGACCGAAGGAATGCTGATGGCCGCAGGGATTTGCCTGTCTTTCTTCAACCTCGGGGCTTGGGGTGGCATGTATGCTTACACGCCGGAGTTATATCCGACCGAGGTTCGCTCGACAGGCGTTGGCCTTGCGGCTTCGTTCGGACGAATTGGGGGCGTCATCGGACCTTATCTCGTCGGCATGCTGGTAGCGCGAGAGACGGCTATCGCGACGATATTCATCATCTTTTTCATAGCCATCGTGATTGGAGCTCTTGCCGTTCTGTTCTTTGGTCGTGAGACCAAAGGGATCGATCCGGACCAATTGCCTGCATCGCAATAGGCTTGACAATATCTTCTCAAACTATAGAGCTCGATCCACCTCAAGTGGGTCGGGCTTTTTGCTATGATGTCATTTAAGACCCCTGAAAGGGTTGATTTTTACCTTTGGACAGACTTCTAGAGGCTTTATGTATGAATAGATTCCGATTGAAATATTTTTATGATTTATATCTTGATTTCCTCCAAAAAAGGAGTAAAATTACTTAAAGTTGGTTAAGGGAAACTTTTTTGTCCATGGGAAAAGGAGGTTGAATATGAACATCGGAAATTTAATGCACAAAACACAAAACGGATTAAGTCTAGCGGAAATCAATAACACGGTGCCTATACCTAAAAACGCTGGTTTCTGGAAAAAGCTGCTTGCCTATTCAGGACCGGGAGCATTAGTTGCAGTAGGTTATATGGATCCCGGTAACTGGGTTACATCCATTGCAGGGGGGGCGCAATTTGGTTATCTGCTGATGAGCGTTATTCTCATTTCCAGCCTTATTGCGATGTTATTGCAAGCTATGTCTGCGAAATTAGGAATTGTGACCGGAATGGACTTGGCCCAAGCAACGCGACTGAAGGCAGGCAAAAAATGGGGTTTTGTCTTATGGATCATTACAGAGTTGGCAATTATGGCTACAGATATTGCCGAAGTTATTGGTAGTGCGGTTGCACTGAATTTATTGTTTAATCTACCCTTACTCATCGGTGTATTCGTTACTGTGCTGGATGTATTTCTATTATTGATTTTAGCGCGTTATGGTTTTAGGAAAATTGAAGCCATCGTCATCACCTTGATTGCAACGATTCTTGTTGTTTTTCTCTATGAAGTTATTATTTCTCAACCTAACATAGCTCAAATGTTCGGTGGGCTTATTCCCAAACCGGAGATCGTTACGAATGGCGGGGCTTTGTTTATCGCGCTAGGAATTGTAGGAGCCACCGTTATGCCGCATAATTTATATTTGCATTCCTCGATTGTTCAGGCACGCCAATATAATCGTAAAGAACGTGATTCGCTAAAAGAAGCTGTCAAATTTGCTACGATTGATTCAAATATTCAGTTATCCATCGCTTTTGTTATTAATTGCTTATTGCTTATTTTAGGTGCTGCCTTGTTCTTTGGGTATAGTGGCTCTTTAGATACGCTGGGGCAATTATACCGTGCACTGAACGATAATTCGATTGTAGGTGCTATTGCCAGTCCTGTATTGAGCGTATTGTTTGCAGTCGCCTTGCTTGCATCCGGCCAAAATTCAACGATTACAGGAACATTAACCGGGCAAATTATCATGGAAGGTTTTATCCACATGAGAATGCCGATGTGGGCTAGACGAATGATTACACGCGTACTGGCCATTATTCCAGTCGTCCTATGCATACTAGTGTTCGGGAGTACTGAATCAGTAGTAGAACATCTATTAATTTATACGCAAGTATTCTTAAGTATCGCATTGCCTTTTTCCATCATTCCTTTAACCATTTTTACCAGTGATAAGCAAATGATGGGCGAATTTAAGAACAGATTATGGGTCAATATTCTTGCTTGGATTACTACCGTTATTTTAACGGGGTTAAATATTTGGTTAATTATCTCAACCTTTCAATAATATATTCGATATCATGGTTTATCAAAAAAAGCTGACAACCGGCCATCGCCGATGTCAGCTTCTTCATGATTATGTCCACGCCCAGAAAAATCCGTCCCGATCCCAAGCTACCCTTCCGCCATGCAACTTACGAAAGGCTTTCTTCACTTCTTTCTCCAGTGACGCATTTCCATTCTCATTTACAAATACAAAGGATTCGCCGAAATGTTCTCTTACATAACGTATCGCATCTTCTTGATGGAGCGTACCCTTAAACTTGATTTCGTTAACCATCCATGCTGCAACCTCTTGTGCCGTAACTTCCATGACGGATTCGCTCCTGACTTCGTGATTTCATATGCAACGTTAGCGTTGACGCGAGAAGCCTTCTTCTTCGAGATATTCGACCGCTTCTTCATACGTATCAAAGGCAGAGTCCAACTCCAAGCCCGCATAGATGTACCACATGCCATCTTCAGGCTCAAGCTGTAATGTCAGGGTATGCTGCAGCGCATTCGACCACCGTTCTTCTTGAACCTCTTCTACTTCCTCGACCCGAGGTGTATTCGACGCGGTCAGTGAAGCAATCGACTGTTCAATCAATGTCCGAAATTGCTCTTCCGTAAACTGGCGAATGTTCACGAGCCCTTTCTCATCTGCGTCATAGCGTTTCATATGGCCTGCATACACATAACCGTTGCCGTTCGGATGCAAATGATAAATAACGGTTTTCTTATCATAAGCACTTTGTTCATAATGGTAATTCACCCGTCCGAGCGATACATTCCTCCGCTCTAATTCAGGGAACGAATCTGCAATCGCAAGCTTTTCTTCAAAACTAAGCATATTGTAAGCCTCCATACGTGACGAAATTGATAACGTTCATTATAGCATAGACAAGGGCGAACTCTGAAATACCAGGATCCGGCTGCTTCCCAATATCTTGAACTGTACCCGTTAAACCAGTAGGACAGCATTATGGTATACTAATAAGAAGTCAAACTTTTTAAAGGGGTGCTTATGAAAGATTCTCAACTTGTGACATCCAAGCTAAGACAAATCAAGAATACTTTATCCTCCTATTTGACCAAAATTCTTCCGAATTACCAAATCACGCCCATCACGATGTACACCTTAGAATTTCTTCGTAAAAATCCCGATGCCATGGCTGTTGACCTTGCCGATGAATTCGGCCTCACACGGGGGGCTGTCACGCAAATTCTCGATAAGTTAGAGCAACAACATCTTGTCCTACGCAAGCCGCATCCAACGAGCCGCCGAAGCATTCAAATTGAATTAACGGAGAAAGGCACGACACTAGTGGATGCAATCCTGGACGATTACCATCATGAGATCGAGAAGCTATTCACGAATTATTCTGAAGAAGAACTGGCTATACTAAAACAACTCTTAGATAAGTTACCTGTATAATTCCATCCCCTTGCGGGATGGGATTTTTTTGTTGCTTGACAAGAACGGGCGCATGTTATATTGTTTAGTTAATTAACAGTTTAATGATTTAACATTTATCTCAAGAGGAGTGGATCGGTTCATGAATAAAATCATTTGTATCACAGGTGCTTCATCAGGCATCGGTCTAGCGAGTGCACTCAAATTTGCGCACCAAGGATGGACGGTGTATGCCGGGACGCGACATGTCGAGCGGGATCAGAACCAATATGCGAATGAGCCGAACCTTCATTTTGTGGAGATGGACGTCACGAAACCCGATACATTGCAGCACGTCATGGACGAAATTGAACATGCCCACGGGCGGTTAGATGTACTCTTTTGCAACGCTGGATTCGGCTATCTTCGTGCCCTTACACAAGCGAGTATCGAAGATATTCAAGGTGTATTTGATACGAATGTATTTGGTGTCATGCATACGATCCGCACTGCATTGCCATTACTCAAAAAAACGGGATATGCGCATATCGTTGCGACATCTAGCGTAGGCGGCTTGGTGGGTCAACCGATGAATGAAATTTACTGCTCCAGTAAATTTGCCGTAGAAGGTCTGATTGAAAGCCTGGCGACGTACTATAAGCCTCTGTTCAATATCGATCTTACGCTGCTGGAGCCTGGTGCCATCGCTACCAACTTCAATAATACTGTGATGGGACATGTTAACCATACCGGCGGTATCCTAGAGGATGAATATAAACCTCTTATTGATCGATATACGCAAACCTTCCTAGAGCGTAATGCTGTCCCTCAGACGGCAGAATCGGTCGCCGATGTCATGTTGGAACTGGTTCAGATGGCGATCAAACCGTTGCGAATTCGCACCTCCGAACGCGCGGAATCTTTCGCACAGCACAAAACGCTAACGGATCCAACAGGCTTAGATGGCATCCAGAATACACGCAAAATACAGTTGAATATGTAATACGATTCACTAAAAAGGGCATGAACCGATTGGGTTCATGCCTTTTCCACGAAACAAGCCTTGCCTTCACTACGTTTTCCTGAAATCTGTTTGACCGGTATATCCTGAATATAGTCTCCCCTCCATTTTAATCTCATCAAATTTTAAATATTTCACTTGTTTATTGGTAAGATCTATGATAAATTTCTATGTAATTAATAATGATAATCATTATCAGGGGGTTGCAATGAAAAAATTATTACTCGTTCTATCGCTTTCTTGCCTTATCTTATCTGCTGCCTGCAGCAATACGACATCTACAGCATCGACTGATCAACCTGTAGAACAAAATAAAGAAACGGCTACAACACCAGAGGCTTCTGCTACGACAACACCCGATGCGCAGTCCCTCGGCGACCCTGCCAAAATAGATGAGTTGGTCAAACTTTTCCCTGCGCAGCAGCCTGCAAAAGTAGCCACGGTATCTGTTACGTTGTCCGAGATGCTCAGTATTCTAGGGGTTATGCCTGTTGGCGTTCCTGAATCTATGAATCCGCTGCCGGCTGAATTCGACAAGGTTACAAGAGTAGGCTCTGCGTTGAAACCGGATGCTGAACAAATCGTGAATGTGCAAGCCGATGTGGTTATCGGCCCATCCTCCATCAAGGATAGCTTAGAAAAAACATTGGGGAACATCAAAAACCCGCGCGTATATCTGCCCACAGATTCCTACGATGATCTAAAACTCACGTTAGAAGCCCTCGGCAAAGTCTTCGGCAAAGAAGCGGAAGCAGAGAAATTCTTAACTGAGCTGCAGCAAAAAGAATCGAAAGCCATTGCGGCTTCAGAAGGCAAGACCGCTCCGAAAGTGCTGTTCTTATTCGGCTCCGCTGAATCCTTCATGCTCATGAACGAAACAACGTATGTTGGTGATTTAGCGAAGAAGCTTCAAGCGACCAATGTCGTCTCATCTGTACTGAAATCAACAGAATCCTATATTCCACTAGATATGGAACAAGTGGTCACGGCGAATCCGGACATCATTCTACTTGTATCGCATGGTGACCCTGAAGCAGGCCTCAAAGCATTCGAAGATGAAGTGAAGAAGAATGGGGCATGGGAGAAAATGAATGCGTATAAGAATCATAAAGTGCAAGCGTTAGATTACTCGTTATTCGGCTCCGCCTCCATACAGAAGGCTCCTGACGCACTGACGAAATTATCCGATGTGCTGTATCAATAATGAACATGCGCAGCTCGTTGAATGTCGATACAAGTCATAGAAAAAGCTGGATTCTCATTGCCATTATCTTTGCTCTTCTGATCCTAGCAGCCATTCTATCGCTTGGATTAGGAAGCGTACGATTTCCGCCGAATGAAGTCATCTCTGCCCTACTTGGCAAAGGCAATGAGATCCCGGATACGATTCTGTGGGACCTTCGATTCCCACGGATGACCTTAGCTTTACTGGTCGGTGCAAATATGGCCTTATCCGGCGCATTATTGCAAGCCGTCATGAACAATCCGTTAGCTGATCCAGGTCTAACAGGGGTCTCTAGCGGATCCGCAGTAACCGTGCTCGTTATTATTCTGTTACTACCCGAGTTTACGTCTTCTATTCCCTTCGCTGCCATCATCGGCGGTTCGATTGCGGCAATCATGGTCTATAGCCTGGCTTGGAAGAAAGGGTCCATTTCCCCCGTCCGTATTATTCTGTCAGGCGTTGCCGTCAATGCGGTATTCGGAGGGATCATTGGTCTCCTATCGATTCTATACAGTGATCGGCTGCCTGCAGCCTTGCAATGGTTGAACGGGAGTTTGTCCGGCAAAGGGATTGGAGATGTGAAGCTCCTTCTTCCCTATTCGATCCTAGGCTGGATCGCGAGCATGTTCTGTATTCGTCAAGCCAATATCCTTCGTCTCGGCGAACAAGCGGCAGCGAACCTCGGCGAGAAAGTCAACCGCATTCGTGTTGTCTTATCCGTTACGGCCGTATTTCTAGCTGCCATCACAGTATCTGTTGTGGGTATCGTGGGGTTTGTCGGATTAATCGTCCCTCATATCGCACGAATGCTCGTGGGCTCCGATTATAAACGGCTCCTACCGATGAGCTTGGGTATGGGAGCGCTCGTGATGCTCGCAGCGGATACCGCAGGGCGTTCGCTATTCGCTCCTTTGGATATTCCCGCCGGCATTGTCATGGCCATGGTAGGAGGACCGTATTTCCTGTATCTCATGCGAAAGGGTGATATGTAAGATGCTTGAAGCACAAGCTCTCGACATTCAATATGACGGCAAGACCGTCGTCAATAATTTCTCCCTCTCGGTTCAACAAGGCGAAATGATCTCCATTATTGGACCTAACGGTTCGGGAAAATCCACCGTACTCAAAGCCATGTCACGTCTTATTCCTTGTCATATGGGAAAAGTATGCTTGGAAGGGCAAGATGTGCGGGCAATGGATACCAAGACCATTTCCCAAATGATGTGTATTTTATGCCAAGCCAATCAGGCCCCTTCCGATATGACCGTGCAAGAGCTCGTCTCCTACGGGAGGATGCCGCATAAGAAATGGTATCAACGACTCACACCTGAAGATTATGAAATCATCGACTGGGCTATTGAAAAAACAGGGCTATCGGAACTTCGGCATCGCAAGCTGCCTGCACTATCTGGAGGAGAAGCGCAGCGGGCATGGATTGCCATGGCGTTGACGCAGCGTCCCAAAGTGTTGTTACTCGATGAGCCGACAACTTTTCTCGACATCGCCCACCAACTAGAGGTATTAGAACTCACACGAACCATTAACCAAGAACTTGGCGTTACGGTCATTATGGTATTGCATGATCTGAATCATGCGAGTGAGTATAGTGATAAAATATGTGTCTTGCGTAAAGGGAAACAGGAATTGTTCGGAACACCTCGGGAAGTATTAACGACAGATACCATTCGTCAGATCTATCACGTCGAAGCCGAAGTTGCCTATTCCCCAGTAAGCGGGAAACCGCGAATTCATGTATGCAGCCGCGCTGAAGCATCCAAGCTTTGGATGGCCAATTAACGAGGAGGATTCCCATGCAAAAAACAATTGATTTGGAAGCAACCAAGCAAAAATTCAATGAATTTGTCCATAAAATGAAAACCGTCACCATTAGCTCGTTGGACGAGAACGGCGATCCGTTTATCAGTTATGCGCCCTATGTCAATGTTGGAGATAAACTCTACATCTATATCAGCCAAATTTCGGACCATTACAAATATGTAGAAGACAGCAGCTATGTTCATGTCATGCTAATTGCCGATGAGACGTTAACGCCGAATAAGTTCGCTCGCGAACGCGCGCGCTTCAAATGTACAACAACGAATTTGGGGAACGAAGGCCATGAAGGAATTTTCGCGGCATTTGATGAACAGCATGGTCAAAAGATGATGGAAATGCTGCGCGGCCTCGATTTTTCTTTATTTGAACTCGTGCCCGTTCAAGGCCGTTATGTCATTGGGTTCGGTCAAGCCTTTGATGTGAGCATCACAGGAGAGCAATTCAGCCACGTTGTCGTAGATAAAAAGAAATCTTGAATTATAAAGGGAGAAAAGACGATGTCATTTGAAGCTGTGCTGCCTGTCTGGCGAGCGGTTCGCGATCGTTTCCGTAAAACGATGGAAGGTTTGCAAGAAGAAGAGCTCACCTTGCGTTTATCCCCTGATACTTCGACGATTGGATTCATGCTCCGCCATAACGCAGAGGTCGAGTACATGTTCGCAGATTGGTTCTTCAAAAAGGAAGCCCCCGCCTCAGTCACCTATCTAACCGCTGGAAGAGCGAAAGATGAGGGGCAATTTCATCAACTGGCAGATTTATTGCGCTTGCTAGAGGCATCTGATCTCCATGTCACAGAAGCCATGCGCTCGCTCCCGGAAGAGGCATGGGATCAGCCTGTCGAGACCATGATCGGGACGTCTACCCCGCGTGAAGCCTTGGGTAGATTGCTCTACCATGCAGGATTGCATGCCGGCCAAATCTCACTTATTCGCAAATGCGCGCCAGCGGAGAGAGCCGTCCAGGAATCATAAATCATAACTTCATCGCGCAAAAAGAAAGCAGCATTGGATCATCCGTTGCTGCTTTTCCTATGGTACGACGCTGACGAGGTGGCCATTCTTTACTCCTCGTGAGAGTATACTGCGCTATGTTCTTGCTGTGATCGCCCACACGATAACGCACTATACACACATATACGTATGGGCTCCAATCCGGGCCACGACGCCGTCCCCGCCATTTGCAATTCTCCGCAATTGTTCAAAATTCGGGTGAAGCACCAACTCCAATAAAAAAGCCGATGTCGTGCTGTTTTCCTTTCTTTTTTCATTCAACTCAGAGATAATGTTCTTCGCGGATTTAATCCCAATTCCATGTCCATAATACAGCCCCTTGCCCAGCATAATCGCATTCTCCCCTTGCCAGAAAGGCATACTTGGATCGAAATCCGGATTCTCGAAATATACGCTATCCCCAGGATACGCTTGAGCACCATGTTCGTTCAGTACGAGCGGCAATTTATTGTTGGCGCCCCAATCGCCGATCGTCATATCCTTGAAATACGTATTGAAAGCTTCGTCACCGATCGAATCCAGAATCGCCTTCGCGAACACAATCATAATGGCCGTGGAACACTCGAATGCATAGCGGTGTCCTTGTTGATAGATATCTCGAATGGCTTCGGCTGGCAGCACTCCCTTGTTCATATGGAAATTTCCTGAGGGCGTCCGCGTCCAATATTTCTGATTACAACGCGATTTCTGAAATGGCGCGAATTGTACACCACTATCAAATAACGCAACAGCCGCATTCAGTATGTTACTCCGCATATTTAATTCGAACTTTAATGCCTCAAGGGAATCATATGAATAGGTATAAGGGCTTTTATCTTTCGCCTTAACGATCTCTTTCTCAAATGCAGACAATGGCAACTGCTGAACATCTTCTAAATTACTACCTGAAATCTCAATCACATGCATGTCTCCTAACGAAAAAATCTATGTGCCTAGCTAGGTTATTGTACGTGTCGGAGGGATGTCTCGTGCATGTCAGAAAAAAGACACCTTCGGAGGTGTCTTCTAGTTCACATCATGTTATGCAAGCAGCGTCTTGATTTTCTCATCTAAGCTCTCCCAGAATTTCGAAATATTCGGTTTCAAAGGACCTTGTAACGTATTCCCTTGCCCTGGGCTGTAGATGACATCCTTGTTTTCATTAATGAGGTTAAGATATTCCTGCACCAGCTCGGCCGTCTTGGTCTTCGGATGCTGCTTCACTAATTGCTCATAGCTTTTCTTCACCGCAGGCACCAGCTTCATTGTCTTATCATCAATCGCATCATACCGATAATTCGTTATATAGTGATGCATGTATTCGGAATACATGGCCTTTACTTCCGCACGTTTCAATCCCATTGGGTATTGCGTCAAGTAATGCTCCGCGGCAAGAATTCGTTCCCCCAACTCCTCTCTGGAAATGGTGAGTGAGGCATCTTCTACGAATCGCTTCCCGGATTGCGCAGCCCGCAAGGCGAGGTAACTTTTCAAATCTTCGGAAAGATAGGGATCATATTTCTTCTGCAATGCTGCGTAGTCCACCTTCCAGAAGAACATTCCTTCCGTGTTATCCAGCGCAAAATGCGCTTCCGTCTGGTCTAGCAGCCATTTTTTTAAGGTATCATCATTCTTAATGTTATTAATATCGATCGGGTACCCGACTTCATTCATCTTCTCGGCCGTGCCCGGCTGCTCCAGCATGGTATTGAAGTTATCGTTCAAGCTGGGAAGATAACGCTCATAGAAGGAATCTAATGCCACGAATAATTTATCTGCCGTCGTCACATCGACTTTAGGCAAATTCGAGTCCAAGAATGCGATGACTTCGCGCGCTTCCTTCGCCTGTGAAGCTAACAATTCAAACTCCTTATCGATTTCTTTGCCTTGGTCACCCTGATTTGGCTTGGTCTCATCCCCCTGTACCACTTCTTGTTTGGGTGGTTCTTGTACCGTAAGTTCCTTGCTATTCCCGCATCCCGCGATCAACATCGTCATCAATAGCGACAATACGACCGTGATTCGAATTTTGTTCATTTCACTATACCTCCATCAATCTATCTCATTTCAAACGATATATCTCGGATAAAAGCTTATTGTTCGGCATATCCAGATTCATCTCCTGATTCTCTTGGCTCATCATCAATTGCTTCCCTGACGGACTCCACCATAAAACACTTTGTAAATTCGGATAATAAGATACCGGTGTCATATACCCTGTCAAGGTATTCATGACATAAAGCCCCGTTGTCCCCCATTCCAAATTAAACAACGCGAACGCGAGCTTCGAACCATCTGGCGACCAAGATAACTGCCGGACAAACCGTCCGCTTGTGATCACTTTACCCTGTTTTGTCTGATCCAACTTCGTCACTACAAGTGCATTCTCGTTCTCTTTCGTCTCTATTGCGAATGCTGCCTGCGTACCTTCAGGAGAAAGCGTGAAATCTACGACCTGGCTTTGCACGAGCGTTGCCTTTGCGGCGTTCTCTGATTTGTCCGATGTCCCTGAATTTATAGGTAGTACATACAATTGCTTATGATTATTCAGATAGTACAATCGGTTTAATTTCTGGCTCGATGAAGAGGGAGCAGACAAGACCTTAACGACCGTTTCCTGCTCACCTAAAGTCGCAAGGGGCGTCACTTTTCCGTCCAACGTTGCTTGTGACAATCCCTGCACCGTGGCGATCACATAGGTTTGGTTATCCAGCCAAGCTCCTTGCACCTGTCCATTCAAGATCGAAATGTCCCCATCGCCCATTTGCACACGTACCCTTTTGCCATCGGCCATGCGTACAAAGGAAGCTTGCGCGCGACTATTCTCATAAATGTAAGCATATTTCCGGTCTGGTGAGAGGTTGACCCACATACCTGACGCGATTCCTATGGGGTGGTCTTTTCCCGTCTGCACATCATGCGTTGATAATTCACCCTCCATCCACTTCGGAGCTGACGTCGTTAAGATTTCCTCGTCCGACAGCCATGCCATGCCGTATAGCCCATCCAAGCGCTTGATTTCCTCCAGTACCAGATTTTCGCTCTTCTCTTGAACGGGCGGTTCCTTGACCGTGATCTGTTGTCCTGTCTGTCCACTGCACCCTGTTGTCGTGAACATCAAGGCTGCTGCCAGCAAAATGCCTAGTGATGTCATGGTTATTCTGTTCTGTCTCTTCCGCTTCAGTGCAGTTTCCCCCTTTCGAAGAGCTTAAACCGAGTATAAGATAGAAAGTTATCCAGAAGATTTCGACTTGTTTCCAACTTGTAAACTTTGATGAGGATGTATATCGAGCGGCAACGTTACGATAAATATCGTTCCTTGACCCTCGAGCGGCGATTCCACGCGAATCGTTCCACGCTGCTGCTCCGCTAGCTGCTTCACAAGTGCAAGACCCAGTCCGCTACCGCCCGATTGCCGGGCGCGGTCCTGGTTCACCGTATAGAACGGCTCAAAGATTTGGTCTCTGCGATCGACGGGAATGCCAATTCCGGTATCTCTGAACTCGATTTCCACCTGGTCCTGTACCATCCGATTCGTGATCGTTACAGAACCGTTCTCCACATTATATTTAATGGCATTATCCACGAGGTTGATGAACATATGCGTGAGATTCTCCCTGTCTGCCCAGGTCCAAGCCGGTTCCAATTCCTGTTCAATCACAATGCCGAACTGGTCCGCTTTCCCCTTCATGCGTGAGCATATCTCATTCAGCAGCTCCTTCACTTCTACGGCAGAGGGATGATGCTCAAAAGCGTACTTTTCAAGCAATGCCAGCTGAAGCACCCGCTCCACAAGTTCGTACAGGCGGGTTGCTTCCTTGCTGATGGCTGCCTGCGCTTCTTGAATTAAGGCAGGGTCGTCTCCATACATTTGCAGTAAATCGGAATATGCACGGATCGATGTCAACGGGGTTTTGAATTCGTGGCTAATGTTATGGATAAATGCCTTTTGCTGTTGTTCCAACTGCTGCAGTTTGTCGAGGGCCATCCGCAATTTACCTTGCTCATCCTGCAATGAGGAGATATTGGACCGAATCGCGTCACTCATCTCAAAAATACCGAGACTGAGCTCCCCCAGTTCATCCCGACGATGCAAGCTCGGTTCAGCTAAATATTGCCCCTCTCGAATACGATCTGCTGCCCCCTTCAGGCGGTGAATGGCATTCGCTTGGCGATTCATATAGAGCCAGCCCAGCACAAAAGAGATCCCGAGCACGACAATCCCGGAGATCCAACATAACTGCAGCATATTACGATAAAAGGCGTGTTGCGCGCTCAACGAGGTCTGAAAATGAACTACCCCAAGCTGCCCCCCTGGCTCCTGAATGGGCGATAGGTACTCTAACATATCCCCTTCGGTGAGATAGGCTATTTTGTTCTGGAGCGCATACGCAAGGGCATCTTGTACGTTGGATTTCTCCGCCATAGCCAGCGAATCCCCTACCTCGACACCTTGGGCATTATAGAGAATGACACGCATCCCGCTCACGGCACCGAGCTCTCTTGCAAGCTCCGATCCCCGCAGACGCATGAACGTTGCTGGATCGACCTTCGTTCCGGTCACATATTGCTGGTGTATGCGATTGGATGCAGCCTCAGCCTGCTGCTCCATCGCAGCTTCGGTCTGCTGTCGTTGATAGGTCGAGATGCCTCGCAGAATCAACCCGCTCAGTATGGCGACGACGAATACCAGCAGTACGGCAAGAAATCCGGAAAATTTCCACTTTAAGCTTGCCCTCATGACCTCTCACCTGTGCCGGCCGCACGATAACCGATGCCATACACGGTTTGTAGGATATGTTGATAATCTGGCCCCAACTTCGCACGAAGACGTTGGATATGAATATCGACAGTGCGTGTTCCTCCGGCGTAATCCATTCCCCAGACCTGGTCCAGTAATTGTTCCCGCGTATATACTCGTTTTAAATTCATGAGTAATAATGCCAACAAATCGAACTCTTTCGGTGTTAAACTCAGGGGCTGCCCCTCTAGCATCACATGGCGTTCTTCTACATACATCAGAAGACCATCCACATTTAAGGTGGCAGAGGATGCATGAGAGGATTCATTCTTCTCCATACGTCTGCACAAAGCTTTGACGCGTGCGACGACCTCCCTGACATCGAACGGCTTCGTCATATAATCATCAGCCCCTAATTCGAGGCCTACAATTTTATCTACAATGTCATTCTTCACGGTGAGCAGCATGATACTGAGATCTTTACGCCCTTCTAATTTACGGCATACATCCAACCCGCTCATCTTCGGCATCATGACATCAAGCACAAGCACATGCGGCTGAAAAGAAGTGACTTTTCGCAGCGCTTCTTCGCCGTCATAGGCAAGCTCAACTTCATACCCTTCCCGCTTCAGCGCATAGGCAATGGCGGATGCAATCGTCTGCTCATCGTCAGCCACTAGGACTTTATAGTTCATGATTACGCCTCCCATCATCGGTTACTGGTACTATAACCATAATTAAGAAATTGAACAAGAAATGATGAAGATTTCCATGAAAAAAAGCAGAGCGGCCTAAGCCACCCTGCTTCCTTATCTTATGTTCTTATTGCTGCTGTACCATATAAATCATCTTCGCAATCTCTGCACGAGTCACTGCACCTCGTGGATCGAAGCGATTATCGTCCTTGCCGTTAATAACGCCAACGGATTTCAAGTGATTCACAGCATCTGTCGCCCAATCGGATACGCTCTTCATATCGGTGAACGCAGTATCGGAGGTCGATGTTGATGCCTTTTTGTTCATGGACTCCATCATCTTCAAGAGAATCACTGCGGCTTCCTCACGCGTGATAGGATCTTGCGGGCGGAATTTACCTTCGTGACCTTGAATCAACCCTAGCTCGGATGCTTGGGCAACATAACCTGCATAATAAGCATTGGCGGATACATCTGTAAATACAGTGCTCTTCGCCGCCGCCTCATAGCCTAATGCCCGAATCGCCAGCGTCACTAACTCTGCTCGCGTGACCTGCTGCGTTGGACTATAGTGGTGCTCATCTGTTCCGGTAATGATATGTTTCGCAGCTAACTTCTCTATGAACGCTTGCGCCCATGTTCCCGTTACATCTGCAAATTGCTTGTGATATTCGAACACTGCGAATGATGAGAAGTGGTCCGTCGTGAACGTAACGGTACGACCATCGAACTTACCCCCCATATACTGCGCTTGGTTGCCATCTAGGTAATAAACGCCCGCGTACTCGACATCCAGATTCTTACGCTGTTCATCCGTAAGTGTACGGGTGATTGTAACGGGTCCATTCCATTGGTGAATGGATGCTTCTTTGTTGTCCTTGATTGTAACCATGCTTAATGTATATACCAAGCCTGTTGCTGTATACGCATTGTTCCCTTGTTGAACAGTCTTTACAGCGGTTTGAATCGCTGCGTTGGTGGTCGTATCGATATTCAGAATGACTTTGTCTGCACCCGTTAAGCTGCTTGGGAATGATGCTGCAGGCAAGGCAACCGTTACGCCCGAAGCTACCACTTCAATCGTCAGCTTGCGTTCTTTTACTTGCTGCAATGCAGGTCCATCGAGTACGAGCTTCGCTGCATCTGAAGCATTCTTCAGGCGAATTTCAATCTTCCCGTTCTCCGAAGCCTTCACGGCTTGCTCTAACGTTGCACGGTCAATCGCATACGATCCATCTGTACCCGCTTCGGCTTGAATGATTCCCTTATCCGTGGCAGGTGTCGGAACCGTAGGAATGACCGGTTTCGTTGGTTCTGGTGTAGATGGCTGTGGAGTAGGGTTCTCTGGATCTGGACGCCCAGGTTCCGTGAATGCCCCCGTATAGAAGCCCCAAATATCGGACAATACGCTTCCGCTATGGTCATCTTCGGCCTTGGTATACCACTGGTAATAGCGATCTGATTTCAGACCTTTCCAGCTCACAGACGTCTGATCACCGCTCTTCACCTGTTGATTCTGGCCAATTAACTGATCCGTATAGACCTTTACGCCAATATAGTCGGTTGCGACGCGTTTTGTCTTCGGCTGCAAATCCAGGTCAAGGGAGAATTCATCCTTACCAGGGAATTGATCTGGATCATAATAGTTGTAATCGTCTAAATACGGCGAGTACGTCTTCATGTGCAATTTATTGTTCTTCATATCGAACTGCATTAAGCGAATATAGCCAAGTCCGCCTTGTTCTGCGCCCTGATAATCGGCTAGCATCTGATAAACATTACGGTCAGGGATACCGTCGCCGTCATCATCCAATGCGTCAACTTTCAATTGTGCATCATGATAGTGGCCGGACAACGCCGCGATAACATTTTTGTTCGGCTTCACGACTTTATCGAAAATTTTATCCGCAATCGGCGCACGGTTGTTGGATACCAACATGTATTCATGAAGCGCAAGAATAGCTTTACGCTCTGGATATTTCGCGACAACCTCATTCATCCAATCGATTTCTTTGTCACCGAGGCCCCAGCCCATGTAGACGATAATGAAATCATTGCCGTTCGCGGATACGAGATCGTAGTGACCTCGGTTATTGTCATAAGAACCTGCGAAGGTCGGCATCTTCTCAAAACGGTCGGCCCCGAAAAATCTCCAGTAATTCGTGTAATCATTATTCTGGTGCCCTACATCATGGTTGCCTGCGAGCACGCCGTAAGGAATATTTGCGTCCTCCAATACCTTCATATCCATATCTGCTTCTTGCCATTGATACTCTTGATAATCCTTATCGACAATATCGCCGGTATGAATAACATATTTTAGATTGATGTTGTCTTTGTTCTCTGCAATCCACGCTACATTCTTCCGATAGATCTCAGGATAACTCTGAGAGTAATATTGCGTATCCGACATCCAAACAAAAGAGAAGTCGTACGGATCATCCTTCTCCGGCTTATTTTTAGAAGGGGCGATTTCATCCTGCACCATGATTTGAATCGTTTTCTTTACCGGTTCAGCTTGCTCCATGAAATATTCGCCGGCTTTTACCGTTGACTTCAGTTCAAAATCATCTGTTCCAGCAATTGCATGGTCCAGCTGTTCCCATTTCTTAGCGGTTGGACTCCAAGCATACAAGCTCACTTTCCGACCTTCCAGCGAGTTCCCTTTCCATGCAATGTCTACACGATCGGATTTTTGAACCGATGGATCTAACGTAATTTCGTAACGCTGATACGGGAACTGCTCCACCGAATCATTGACCAAATATTTGCCGTCAATCGCGCTGATGCTCTGATACTCTTCGGCGGTTAATGCCTGTTCGCCCTGTGGAACCATCTCTTTTGGCGGCTCTGTATCTGAGGCATTCTTGAAGCCATTGAACCCATCCACGCGATTCCCGTCATAATTAAATCCTTTATAGAAGGAAACCTTCATGGGATCTTGCGTCGGGTCTGTAACTTTGACCGTTAGATTTGGATTAATTCCTACGTTCTCCTGACCAAGGGTGGGAGCGATCAGCTCAGGCTTGTTCGGATTTTCGACCGGAACCTCAAAGTGAATCACTTGGGACGCCGCATTGCCGACTTTATCGGCAGCCTTCAGGCTGAGCACATGTGCTCCTCCGGTTAATACGCCAGATGAAGTCGCATAAGGCAAATCGATCTTCTGGTCATCCAGCATCGCTTCGATCTGATCTACGCCTGATCCTGCATCTTTTATCTCCGCATCTATTGTAAACTGACCGCGGTAGACTTGACCTTCTTCAACCGTTGCCTTTATCGATGGAGGTGTATTGTCAACAGTTACCTTCGAGAGTACTTCTTCCGAACCATGGCTGACTGCGACTTGGTGATCACCGTCTGCCGCTTCTTTCGTATTCCAGGCATAGGCTTTGGATTTGAACAACTCTGGTTTCAGGTCAAATTGGAACCCGATCCATTCCGGCTTGCCGGCACTATCGCCCATCTTGATTTCTTTATCGCGTTCTGCGTATTTTGCATCCCATATTTCGGTGCCGTCAGCCAGTAACAGTCTTACATTTTTAACCTCGAAATCATCTTTATTTTCTTCAACGCGATCATCAAACGGAGATGACTTCGATCCTGCGCGAATATAGATCACGTTATCCGATCCTATCTTGAGGCGACTCGCATCAATCGGAAACGATAATGTCGTATACGATTCGATAGGGTCCATGAATGTATAAAGAATCGTCTTTTCCTTTTGTTCGGGCGGTCCCATGGTTATAGCGTTCTTAAAGTAGTAATCGACATTATTCGCGTCAAACACAAAGTACGCATCGTTCTCTAGCGCTGCGAAGGTATCCTGTGCAGGTTGTCCATCCACACGCAATTGCAGTGCATCTGGACCTGCTTGCTGCGCTGTGCCTTTCAAGGTAAACATGCCGTGAAGGATGTCTCCGTCTTTCGCATTCAGACGAAGCGGCGACTGATCCGGTCCCCCTACGATCTTCACGCGAACGGGTTCCGATTGTGTGTCATTGGTGCCATCGGATACCACGAAATAATACTCGATATAATCTCTGCCGATCAAATCAGCGGAGGATAATTTGTAATGATAGAGCTTATCGTTGTAATCCTCTTTCAGATTGTGACCAACGTATTCTTGCTGCTTATCCGAATGGATAAAGACTTGTACAGATGTCACTTGCTTGTCATCGTCGGCAAAAGCTTGAAGGTCCAAGCCTTTGGATTGATCCACTTCCGTAACCCCTGTCACATCTTTAATCGTAGGACTCACGGTGTCAGGTACTACATGAATAGGCGTTCCAGGAACCAAGGCTGGATCGACTTTTCCTGGAGTAGGGTCATTCAGACCTGAACTTACCTTTATCATGGTATTGCCGCCATTTACAGGATACTTATATTGAATGCCCTTATCTTCTTTCGTTTCATCGCCAGCTTCGCCGCCGTCATAGACAATCCCGTTATTGTAATAGGCTGCTGACACTTCTTTTTCGGTATTGGTCTTCACGACAATCGCACGCGATCCCGAGTTCGCCATGCCATCGCTCTTGATTATAAATAGATTCTGATCCAGAACTAAGTTCGTCTTATAGAACGTATTAAAATCGGCTGCGGTCAGCTTACTGTTCGCCTCATTAATGATCCAGAAAACAGCGGACTGCTGCGCAGGCAAAATAAAATCTGCTTTCGTGGAAGCCCACTTCACATCCGCGGACGGTCCTTTATCGGGATAACGATAATACACTTTGTAGTTCTTGAAGTTAACCGGTTGATCTGTGTTGTTATATACCTCGATGAATTCATACGCATCGCTGGATGTGCCTGTTACGTTCGTTGTATTCGGAACGATTTCCGTCACCAGAAGCTTCGGAACCTTCGACTCATCATAAGCGGGCAAGTTAATGTTCACGGAATAGCTCTCAACGGAGCCCTTTACACGAATTTTGTAATCCAGCTTCGGCTCTACCAATACATCAGCCGGAATCGTTCCGCTGAACTCATCGCCGCTTTTCTTCGTCATCAACGTAATCGCATATCTGGATTGGGAAGACGTTTTGTACAATAATTGTACATCCGGCCATTTATTGTTCACAGGGACTAAACCCTTGATGGTCGCCGTTATTTCTAAATCCTTCGCATCGACAGCTTGAGCTGGGTTGTGCAGGATTTCGGGCTGAATCTCAGGAATCGGCGGGGTCACTTGATCCGTTGATATGATTCCTGGAGTAGCTGCAGTCTTGCCTGAAGTCGGCAAGAGAATCATATCTGTGCTTCCTGCCTCTGGATGCTTATAGAAAATGCCCATATTCTCTGCTACATGTTCTTTTGCATACGAAGCTGAGCTTATCACTTTTTTATCTTCATTGCTGCGAATTTGCAAATTCCGTGCAGCTGTATTTGCCATACCACCGCCACCATTGACATGGAAGAGATTCGTTCCTTCGACAAGGTCAGCGGCTGGTTGGAAATTCTGTATAAAATCTTTTATTTGAAGATTCTCGTTCGAACCATTCAGGATCCAAAATACAACAGGTGTACGAGCTGGTATTTGAATATTGGACTCTTTTGTTGTCCAAGTATCCTTTCCGTTATAAAAGAAATGGTATTTGTTGAAATCAATCGTTGCGTCTGTGTTATTGTAAACCTCAACAAATTCATAGCCATCTACCGAGTTCACATTTTTCGTGTCTGGCACCAATTCGGTAATTAACAATGCCAGTTCTTTAGACTCCTCAACAGGAGGTTGCGGCTGAATCGCAACGTTATATGTCGTCGAATGAACCGGTTGGGACTCCCCTTCCGAGGCTTCGATATAATAATCCAACTGCGTACCCGCAAGCCGGGCGCCTGGAATTTTAGCTTCATATGTACTTGCATCAATTGGAACCATTGCAAGCGGCGCTTGCGCTTGTTGATCTATGGAATAATAGACCGCTGCCGTTACACCCTGCACACCGCCCGTGATGCTTGCTTGAACCACATAATCCTGATTGGCATTTGCCACGGATGGCGTATGGTTAATCTGAATCCCTACACCCTCGGCTAAACCCGCAGGTACCATACAACCAATCATCAAACAACTCATGATGAGCATCGAAACCCATCGTTTATAGGCCACTATCATTTTCAAAACTTGTACACTCCCCTTATATGCATGATGTCGAATCCATACTCATTGGTGCATATGCACTCGTCCAGAGCCTTCTGCGATCCCTGGAAAAGCGACTCCCCTCCCTGTATCGTCATATTTCGACACCTCCCATGATACGGAGGTTATATTTGTTGAGTGTCATGCGGATGTTAAGATTTTGTATCGTTATTGTAAAGGTCATTGCGGTGAAGCTTTATACAGAAAAACCCGACCTTATTCAAGGCCGGATTCCATCGCGGTGCGTAATAATATCTGTGGGATCGAACACGCCCTAAGCTCTTTGTGTATAACGGACATGAGAGACCTTATTGTCTGCTATGCTTATAGATTTGCCGTTGTTGCGGACACGGATGCCCTTATTCCATTCGAATCTTGAATGTATAGCTTATGTTTAGCATGATAAGAGCTGCTGTGTCCGTTCGCCCTGCATTTTGAGTGCTTTTGGCATAATTAAGGCCTCCTGTGTCCGTTCATTTCTCGCTCTGTTCCCTGCACCCTAATTTGATTTCGGCAATCTCTCGAAAAGTTATACATTCTTGAATGTCAAAAAAGACCCCGATGGGGTCTCAAGATCGCAGCCTATTCAATAGGATTCACTAAGAAGATCGATATGACTGAATTTATTCACTGCATATTCCTCCCTAATTCCAACAATTTGGATAACGTGTCATCCCAATGTTCTTTCATTTCCGCTCGCGTTATAGGGTCTTGAAGTTTTTCTTGATGGAAGCTTACCGTGGTCTTATTCGCACCGCCTTCGATAAGACGAATTTGTAATGTCGACGGGTTGTTCCAATGCTGTCTTTGCCAGGCCATGCGAATCTGCTCATACGGCTTGACGATTCGTAACGTCCCACGAAGGCCATCCCGAGATTCGAACGAGGCACCTGCCTGAACATCGAAAGGCACTACATCACCTAGCCATAGCTGCATTCCTGCGGCTGATGTCAACACACTCCACACTTGTTCCCGGGACAACGCAAACGTTCGACGCACGCCCACTTGATATCCTGCTGAAGCCGTTAACCCGACAGGCTTGCGCTCCGGATCGAACCCAGACATACCTATCCCTCCTCATTTTTCACCCCATACATATGCTTATCCCCTGCCTATTACGGGTTCTCTTATTCCATTATTCCACAACGATTCCCAGTGTCCTCCTTCGTTTAAGAAGCCAAAAAGCCAGCCATCGCTGGCTGACTCTCTTTTCATAGACAAGGGTTTCGTTATACTCCAAAATCCATCGTTTTTCCAGTTTCCACATAGGTTTTGATGTTGCTCAATATCATCCACCAGTGACTCTCTGTGGTCTTCATGGAAGGATGGTTGTCCGACCACTCATCATTAATCAACGTTAGCTTCGTACATTGACCCACTTTATCGAGTGTGTATGTCATACGGGATTGCAGTTCCTCATGGTTAGGATAATAAGAAGGGCCCGGATGCTCGATGCAGCTCATCATCTTATTCTCTTCGTACCCCACGATAGTCCCGTACACATGAACGGTCTGATCGCCATCATTGCCCGGTCCTATGTAAGCAAAAGGTTCGCCCACTTTGAAACTTGACTCTAGGACACACCCGTAAAATATGTTTCTTGTGCCCTCAGGTGACACCAAGGCATGCCACACGGCTTCTGGCTCCGCATTAATATAAAACTCATACTTCAGATTCATGAAAGACAACTCCTTTTCTATTTTAGACCGATTCACCAATTCTCGCTGGTTATGCTACTATGAGTATAGCTTGGACGTCCATCCAAGTATTGTAAAAACGCGACATTTCATGATCTGAGGGAGTGAGGCTATGAGCTCAGGATTTCATCGGCCCAGCATGGGCGTTTTAAATTTACAAAGCGGAGAAAAGAAGTTCCAGCTATCGCGCCATACCCCTTCCGACGACATCGGCTTTTTCGTGAAGCATTTCTGGATCGTAAGTTGGAATTTGACCGATGAAGAACCTTACTTACAAGACGTCGTGCCTAATCCTTGCGTCAATCTCGTGATTGAGAACCAGCGATCCGCTATTTTTGGACCTGCTACACAGAAATATTCCTATTTCCTACAACATAAAGGTTGTGTCTTCGGCGCGAAGTTCAAGCCAGGCGGGTTCTACCCTTTTATCAAGCGTCCCGTGTCAGCGTTGCGTGAGCAACCATTGAGCATAGCCAGCGTCTTCGATATTGAAGCACAACATTGGGAGGAATCCATCCTCACCCAGTCGGATGAACGCAGCATGGTGGAAATCGCAGAACGATATATGCGACCCAAGCTCCCAGCGCAAGATCGGCGGATTCCTATGATTCAGCGGATGATTGAACGTATAGTAGAAGATAAAGAAATTACGAAAGTCGATCAGATCTGCGAGCATTTTGACATGAACAAACGAACACTTCAACGTCTATTCGACCAGTACGTCGGCGTCTCGCCCAAATGGGTGATTAAGCTATACCGGATTCAGAATGCCGCAGAAACTATGGATCACCATCCCAATCAAGACTGGCTGCAATTATCGCTAGATTTGGGGTACTATGACCAGTCGCATTTTATCAAAGATTTCAAATCCATAATCGGCAAAACGCCCGATGAGTATACGAAAGGCACACGACAACCATGAACACAACAGAACGCATTCAACTCAACAAAGGTACGCCTGGCGAACCTTGCCCGATTGCCAAGACCATCGTTACGGGAACGGTGCTTCATGTGGAGGGCGGCGGGCATATTTCAGCCTAATCCCATGCAAATAGGACACGCCCCGCGTGTCCTATTTGCATGTTCTATGAAACTTGATCGATGGGTACCGTAGGCTGCGTCGGTCTTCGCTCTAAGCTGATCCATATCAGCCCTGCAACCATAAAGATCGTACCTGCGAGCTGCCAGCTGGATATGGCTTCATTGAAGAATATATAGCCCGCCGTGACCGCCGAGGCTGGTACGACATAGCGAAAAAAATTAGCCCGGGTGGCACCTATTTTGAACATGCTCGCATTCCAGACGACGAAGGCGAGTACAGTGCAGATCAGTACATTATAACCAATCGCCGTATAATGACCCCCTGTTAAGCCGCCCCAATCCACTTTGCTCCAGGAGCCAATTGTAAGCGGGAACATAAATATCGATCCGAACAAGATCATCCATGTACTTACACGTAAGGACGAGTACCGCTTCATGAGAGGCATGCACGCTACATTGAAGATGGCTCCAAAGAAACTCACGCCAAAGGCCAGGAGATTCCCAAGCATATGGTCCGAGGATACATCCAATCCCTCTCCGCCGCCCAGAATAATGAAGCACACGCCAATCATCGCCGCCATGCCGCCTACTACAAGTCGGGAGGAGATTCCTTCGCGCATAAATAAAGGTCCGAATAAGGCAGCAAAAATCGGCCAAGGTGCAACGTTCAGCAAGGATGCATTCGCTAGGGTTGTATACTTAATCGAGTACATCACCGCGATCTCTAGCGTTGTAATCCCTAGCAATCCAATCGCAGCCAGCTGCAGGGCCACTTTGACCGGAATGCCGACACTTCCTTCTGTCAGCTTCAATAGGATGAAGAAGAAAGGAATCGCAAGTCCAAATCGTAAAAAACTGAACAAAATCGGATCAAACGTCTCCATCGCTTGTCGCGAGACCCCAAAATTAGCGCCCCAGATGATTGCGACAACCACAAGCCCTACGTAATACATCCACTTTTTATCCATCGATGCGTGATCTCTCCATTTCAGGGTGGTTAATGTTTTAATCTATTTATACCATTAAAAGACATCCATGAATATAAGAAACACTCCCCTAGTCTATAGCTTGAGGAGTGCATGTAATACTACATTCTCTTAATAATCATGTCGAATAATCATACCATCGATAAGTATCATACATTTTTACAATTTCAAAGGGTTTTTTTAAAAGGGACAGAACTCGTTCTGCCCCTGTAAAATCACCATGTATCATATATCAGCCCGTCACCGGGCGCTGGTTCATGCTCGCAACATCAAATGGACGTTCGATTTTCTCTACCTGCTGGTCCTCGTCCTGTTCATCTAACATATGACCAACGATTTCCTCGATTACGTCCTCCATCGTCACAATCCCTGCCGTACCTCCATATTCATCCAACACGACAGCGAAATGAACTCTGCTCGCTTTCATTTCCTTCAAAACATCGTCAAGCCGCTTCGACTTGGGAATAAAGAATGGCGTTCGAAGGATATCCTCCATGCGGAATGTATCTTCTGCCTCCGACCCCACATACTTCATAATATCTCTAACATGCATAATGCCGATGATATGATCGATTTCTCCGTCATATACGGGGAATTTCGTATATTCATGTTCGTTCACCCGCTTCGCCACCTCTTGGAGCGAGGCATGTCGCGGAATGCCTACGACAAAACTTCGATGCGTCATAATATCCATGACCCGCTTATCATCGAGTTCAAAGATATTGTTAATCATCATTTTCTCGTCTTCTTGAATAGACCCATTCTCCTTACCGACATCCACCATCATGCGAATTTCCTCTTCGGTTACTTGTTCCTTATCATCATGAGGGTCCATGCCCAGCGACCTTACGATAAGATTCGTCGAACCCGTAAGTAATTTGACGAATGGTGCGGATAGCTTTAATAACCATGTTAACGGCGTTACGGCCATCATCGCAATGGCTTCTGATTTCTGCATCGCCACACGTTTTGGCACAAGCTCACCTAATACCAAGGTGAAATAAGAAAGAATCATCGTAATCACAATCATCGATAGCGTCGCTAATACCGAATGAGGTAATGGAACACCTATCGTTCGAAAATACTGCGCCAAGCTGCCCGCAAAACGATCTGCAGCAAAGGCACTTGCCATAAATCCCGCGAGTGTAATCCCAATTTGTATAGTAGCCAAGAAACGGCTCGGTTCGCTCAGAAGGCTCTGCAAAAGTTTTGCTTTCTTATGGCCGGCTTCACTCATCATTCTAATTTTGTTGTCATTCAACGAAATAAGAGCAATCTCCGACGCGGCAAAAAAAGCATTCAGTACAATGAGTAATATCAATATCAAAATTTCGGTAAACACGATCCATCATCCTCCATTGTCATCCAATCTGATTTCTAAAATCACTGCATGGAATAGATGAAAGATTCAATTTCGTACATGATAGCTTGTTTTCCAATAGATTTTGACACTATGGATTACACATAATACCTGGGTCCTATCGCCCGTTTCCCCCGGCTCATCGTCCATCGCCTTCGCCACCTCCTCGCTTGAAAAAAAATGCCTTACCCTTATAAGTATAGGGGGTTATGCCCCGATAAACAAATATCTCTACACTAAAAATGAAAAATTTGACAATCCATTTTATGGTATGCTAAGATCCGTTTATACTGACTAGTCAGTTTTGAACATGCAACCATGAGGAGAGGACAGCTCTGTCAAGCAAAGATAAAATTATTACCGCAGCCATTGAAGTATTCTCAGAACACGGATATCACCGGGCAAGTATGGATGAGATTGCACTTCGCGCGTGTGTCGCCAAAGGTACCCTCTACTATAACTTTCCTAACAAGGCACAGCTCTTTAAAACCCTTGTCAAACAAGGGCTGCAAGAGATTATGGATACTACATGCCAAGCTCTGGATATGCCGCTCACGCTCGAAGAATCGATCCAGCGTGTCATTCGGTTGAATCTCGACATGTTCCTGGAGTCCACAAACTTTGCCCATATTATTTTTAACGAATTATCGAATGGCATTGAACAAGAGGTTCTCCTGGAGATCAAAGAGCTTCGCCGAGAATACCTGCACTTTCTCGCAGATATTCTGGAGGAAAGCAAATGCGGCGGATATGTTAGGGACGTGAATTGCATGATCGCGGCGACCAGCATCGTCGGCATGCTGCAAAGCTCCTGCAACTATTATCTGAACAACAAGAATGAGATGTCGCGGGAAGATTTGGAATATTTCTTGTTTACACTGATCACGAAAGGCTTGTTTACAACACATGCGTAACAAGCTTTTCTTTTCCACTAATTTAGACTGACTAGTCAGTTAAAAAAAGAAAGCGAAGGTGCTTCTATGGATTGGAATTCGAATGAGATTATTCCCCTAACCTGGTTTCGGAACATGCGTGACACATCCCCTGTCACCTTCAATTCAGACCGGAATATATGGGATGTATTCAAGTACGAAGATGTCAAAACCGTCTTTACGCGTCATGAGATTTTCTCTTCACAAGGGTCAGAAAATGCAGAAGAACCCATTGATTCAAGCGTTCTTCGCACAGACCCGCCTAAACATCGGCAGCTGCGTATGCTTGTCTCCCAAGCTTTCACCCCACGTGTGATCGAGGGATTAGCGCCGCAGATCTCAACCGTCACGCAGTCGCTATTCGATCAAGCGGAAGCCCAAGGTGCCGTTGATGCATTAGAAAGTATTGCAAGTCCCTTGCCGATTGTCGTCATCGCCGAGATGCTGGGTGTGTCCTTGGCGGATCGTGGACGGTTCAAATCCTGGTCGGATGACCTCGTGAGTAACGATTACGACAAATACATCCAATGCCAGAAGGAAATGAGTGAATATTTCTCGGTCATCGCGAACGAGCGTCGTCGCGAACCTCAAGACGATCTGATTAGCAATCTGGTTCACGCCAATATTCAAGGGGAACAACTAAGTGACATTGAGATCATTGGTTTCTGTATTCTATTGCTCGTCGCCGGGAACGAGACGACAACGAATTTAATCGCATCCGCGATGCTCTGCATCGATAGCCTGCCAGATGTCCGAGAACAACTTATTGCTGATCGTACCCTCATCCCGAGCGCGCTTGAAGAAGTATTCCGGTATTGCTCTCCCGTGCAGTCCATGTTCCGTTCGGTAAAACAAGATACCGAGCTTCGGGGGCAACAGCTATTCGCCGGCCAGTTCGTGAACATGTGGATCGGATCTGCCAACCATGATGATGAAGTCTTCGAACACCCGGATATGTTTAATATCCATCGCAATCCCAACCCACACTTAGGCTTAGGCAGCGGCATCCACTATTGTCTTGGATCGCAACTGGCACGCATGGAAGCCAAAATTGTCATCGAAGCCCTGCTCGATCGCTTCCCGCACTTCCAGCGAGATCGTTCCCATGTTCTGGAGCGAGCGAATAGTACGATGATGTTCTCGCTAACAAAGCTGCCTATTCTATTAAAATGAATGAGAAAAGGACACTGTTGCGGTGTCCTTAGATATTCTCGATAAAGCTGGATGCTTCATCATATGTAGCCATCTTTATTATCAATGTTGAGGGGTCATAATACCCCTCAGAAATTCCCATTACTCTAAGCCGCTTCCTTACAAACATCCCTCTTCTTCACTGGAACGTGCAAATCTAAGTGTCATGATCTCTGCGGGTCTGATCAAGACCTGCAATAGATGAGACGCGTTAGCGGAAAGCTGCTCGTTCCGGCGTTCCAAAATATCGCTTCGATACGCCTTATTGCAGGATTGAGGATACGCAACCGTTAATTCTTGTCGCTCCGAACAAAGGTTATACCAACGCATGACGACATCGCCCATCTCCTCGGCTACTTTCATCGTGGAGAATGCAAGAGACTTCCCTTCCCATATGGCGAAGGAATGCGAAAGCGGCAGATTGCCTTGATGCAGGTCGGTCTGCTGAATCATCCAAGGCACCTGGAACTGGTATGCTTGCGTGATTGTATCATAAGCATCCGCCAATGGACTTGTTGCCTCTGCCCCCTCGTCTTTTGTATGCGGGATAATCCTAAGCTTTACCGTATGCTCGCCGATACACTGTGCTTCCGGCGTAGGAAAGTATCCCCAGTCCCCCAGCTCGCCCACAGCACGAAGCAAAGTGACTGCAATGGTGTTCGTTCCATGTCCCTGAATGATTTCATATTCATTCAAGCCTTGATTCGCAATCGTAAGCCCTTGTCCCGCTCCCGCCACAGTTACAAATGCTTGCTGGTGATGGCAGTTGCTCGGATTTCTCCATTCATCTGCAGGTGTGTTACCCCGTTCCGGTACTTCAAAGATGGAATCTGCGAAATGAGTCGCGACATCAAGCCCCGTTGGGAATAGCATTCGCAAACGATGATCTTTGGCCTGATTATGAAAGGTAGATTCAATATCGATGCCTTTGCCATGTCTTTCAAGTGATACCCTCGTCTGAATACGCATCACGAGATGATCGCAGGAACGACCTGATTTACGGCCTGTGAACCAAACCAATTCCTTCTGTTCCATCTCTAAAGACTCTTCAGCGGAGCTAGGGATGCTGATTTCATGTGCGATTTCAATACTTGCTCGCCATAGTGTATCCTCTAGCACACGAATAATTGCCGGAGTGCCTTTCGTGGTCAATGGTGTACTTCCGTACGCTTGACGATACATATACTCGTTGCCGATATCTCCCGTATCTTCGTACTTGCATAATTCCTTATATACAGCCCCGCTAGATTTTTCGGTTACTGTGAGTGTTCCGTCCTGCTCCACTTGGACAGCAAGAAATTCATTCACCATCTTGTACTGCCCTGCCATCAATGACTCACCAAGCAACTTGCTGCCAGCAGCTTCCTGACGCACCAACCCATAGGCTCGATAACCCAGCGCCGGCACTTGCGAAGCCTCGAACGTCACGCGAATGCTTCGCGCGAAGTACGGCTGTCTAAATTGATCGTCCGGAAGATCATACCCGAATTGAATCCCCAAATCTTCCATGACGAAAGGAATGGATTGTCCTTCCGCATCCACCAAGACGAAATCATCCACGGAGCCCTGCTTGACCTCCTGCTTCATCGCTTGGAATTCCATGCCGCTGCGGAAGTAGATCCGCTTCACTTCCAAGGTTGCAGATAGAACGCCAGTCCTTTCCCAACCGGTCGTATTCGTCACCAGAAAAGGGACCGCTTCTGCATCATATTCCGCGAATGTTGAAGTATCTGCAAGCTCCGCAATGGCAGCAAGACTTCCCTCTGCAATCGACTCCGCCACATGTCTGCTCTTCGCAAAGCGAGTCATCATTTCAGCATGCACTTCATCAACACTGCAGCCGCATATGCTATCGTGGGGATGATTCTGCATCAATGTTTTCCACGCATAATTGAACAGATGGTGAGGATAGTCCTGTCCGTGTAAATAAGCCATCGCCGCGAGCGGTTCCGCCACCTTCTCCAAATAAGTCTGACACTGCTGATTCTTCTGCTTCATATATACACGCGATGACGCGGTATTGACGAGCGTAGACCATCCGTCTGTATGCTGGCTTCGCAGTTCACCGCGAATCACCGACAGATCTCCGGGAATCGAACACTCCACTTCCTTCAAATAGTCATCGAAATTAGAATGGACAAACGTAATCTCCGGGAAAATTTCCTCTGCGACGCGGATGGCTTCCGTTAAATTGGTCTGTACGGGCTGATGATCACAACCGTTCATGAACAATAGATGCGGCGTTGATGCGTATTTCGAGGCATCCGCAAGCTTACGTGTCCAATAGGCTGCTGCAGCCGAAGGTTCAGCAGGGATTTCGTTGCCGTTACTGTACCAATTCGCGAACAAGATACCGAGTACCTTAGAACCGTCTGGAGCCTCCCACCACATTTCGGAATAGGGAGATTCATAGGCGCTAACATCCGACACTTCATTGTTGAATCCGGTCGGCTTCACACCGCGTCCGAATACGGCATGTTCAATGCCCGCTTGACGGAGCAGCTGGGGCGCTTGCCCCATGTTACCGAAGGAATCCGGGAAGTAACCCAGCTTCGAAATGACGCCGTAGGCTTTTGCATCACGGTGTCCTATGAGCAAATTACGCACATTCGCTTCGCTGCTCGTCAGAAATTCATCTTGCAATACATACCAAGGTCCAATATGAATACGACCATCCCGAATGAAACGCTCCAGCTTTTCCTTCTTCTCCGGTCGAATTTGCAAATAATCGTCTAATATAATCGTCTGACCGTCTAGGTGAAAGCTGCGATAGTGAGCATCCCGCTCGAGTGTATCGATTAGCGTGTCCATCAGCTTGATCATCAGAACATGATGCTTTTCATAAGGCAAATACCATTCCCGATCCCAGTGGGTATGAGAAATAATATGTACCGTTCTAGACTGTGTCATAACATTGCCCTCGATTCTACGTAGAATTCATCGCTTAACCTACCAAGCCCGTACGTTCCACACTCTCTACAAAATAACGCTGAACGAACAAATATAAGATAATCAGCGGCGCCATCATCAGCAGTACACCCGTATTCAGCAGCATCGATTGATAGACAGGATCCGGTTCTACACCAAGAGCTGAGCCCATATCCGTAAGCTGCGTTGACAGCACCTTCACCTTGCTCAAGAACAAGGATACATAATAACTATCATTCCACTGCCACACGAAGGAAAATAACAGAACCGTTACGATGGCAGGTACGGCATTTGGCAGTACAATACGGTAGAATGTTTTGAAAATACCTGCACCGTCCACGAAGGACGCCTCTTCCAGTTCCTTAGGAACCCCACGGAAAAACTGCCGGAAAATATAAATGTAAAGCCCGTTCTTGAGTCCCATCGCCGTTCCGGAAGAAATAAGAAACGGCCAAAACGTGTCAATGAGGTTCACACTGCTTTTACCTGTAAATAACTTGATCGCTCCGAATAGATCGAAATACCGATATGTCAAATAAAGAGGAATCATAATCGTCTGTGGCGGTACGACAATGGTGAAGATCACCAAACCGAATAACAGACCGCTTCCTTTAAACTTCAATTTGGCAAAAGCATACCCCGCTAATGCGCAAGCCACCAGCTGAATTATCGTCGTTGTCGATGAGATCAAGAACGTGTTCAACAGGGCCGATCCATATTTGGTCGCCGTAATCGCAATCTTCAAGTTATCGAATGTAAAATGCCGCGGAATCCACAACACCGTCGGATCGTAAATATCAACTTTACTGCGGAACGCAACCGACAACCTCAGAAAGAGCGGGAATAGAATGATATAGCAAAAACCTAGAATCAGTAAGGTGCGCACTATAATCCAGGTCCATAATTTCGCCTTCTCGGCCGGACTTTTCCTTCCGATCCATTCGCTCATCCGAGCCGCCTGCAATTTCATATTCGGTCCCTCCTTATCAGTCGTAATAGAACACTTTTCTCGAAATCAATGCTGTAGACAGTAGTAAGATGAAGGCTACGACGATAAAATACACCCACGACATGGCTGCGCTTAAGCCGAAATCGAACGTTTTGAACGCCGTTTGGGAAATGAGCGTGTTGATTTTGTTGCTGCTGAACGAATCAATAATGGAATAGACGAGATTCGTCAGAACGAGCGGGGTCATCATGGGAAACGTTACTTTCCAGAAGATTTCGTAGCCCGTTGCGCCCTCAATTCGCGAAGCCTCATACAAGGACGGAGAAATTGATTGCAGCCCCGCCAGGAAGATCAGAATCTGAACACCTGAGGAGCTTATAATCTCATAGATACGATCCACCGCTCCTGTAATATAATTGGCAATCCCCGGACCCATGCCGGATTCCAGCATCATTTTCTTGAGTTCAAAGCTCTGCAATACATTCGCACCCGCTTCCCCGCCGCCACTTAAGGCCGTGCCGCCAACGAAGCTGCTAATATCCAGGTTCGCAATCGCGCTGGACGCCAGAATTACTGGCAGGAAGAAGATGGCCCTCGCAAGGGAGCGCCCCCTAAACTTTTGGTTTAACAGCACAGCCACGAACAAGCTAAAAATAATAATAATCGGAACGTTAACGATCATATTCACGACGGACTCGGTTAGGCTGCGCGGGTAGTCCGGATTGGAAGTGAATAAGCTGATATAATTGGCGAATCCCTTATACTCTGTGGCGAACCCGCTCTCCACGATATGAATCGAGCTTAAGCTGAAGCGAAACGACTGAATTAGCGGCAGGAGAAACAGCATGATCATTCCGATGATGAGAGGTAAGGCAAACACGACGCCAGACCACGCTTTTCTCTGCTCCAACGACAAACTTTTTTTCCTCATGTCACTCACCGCCTACCCGATAGCTCAACCCGTCGATCTTCTGACCGTCTACCTCTACCGACGTGTTGTTATAGTTAATCACAATGGTTGTTCCATCTTCGAATGTCGTCTCAGTGACATGGTTCGCGAGCTGACGGTGGCCCGTGATCGTCTGGTGTCTAATCCTTTGAATAAGGGGGTTCGCTTCTTTATAGTAATCCACCGCTTGATCCAGCCAATCCTCGTAATGGAGCCCATAGAGCGTGTTATACTCAGAATCCTTCACGACCGAAGAATCTGCTGCAATCCATTGATAGAAAAGATTCGATCCTGTCTCTAGCGCCCGAAGCAACGGTACTTTCGAGTCGACCGAGCGCTGCACATTTAGCGGCTCCCCTGCCATATCGAAATACCCGTGAAGAACCATTTGGTAGAATGGGATATCTTCGTCAGTTAAGTTCAATCGGCTGCTGCGCATCGGCGCATTCACAATCATATTGGCATAAGGGAGATTGTAAACATTCCCTCCGTCGATCATCAAATTCGGTACCTGCTGCTTTAATGTACCGACCTGCTTCTCGACGATTTGCAATGCTTCCTGACGGTTAACCGGATGATCCGCATTGAAATCCGAATTCAATTCATTGCCCAAATCTCTTAAGGACAAGCCCGACACACCTAACTTGGCATACTTGGATGCGAAGCCGTTGACCGTCTGCTCCAGCACATAAGGAGACAACACATAATGCGAAAACTTCGCTGTATCCTTGACGTACATGACGGGATCATATTCATAGACTTTAGCTTTCCGTCCATCCAAGAACGTAGCCGAACCTGAGGAACCCTTGAATTTATCCTGAAACGCAACATCCGGATAAAATCCGATATTCTCCTTCGCAACATAATCGGTTAACTTCTGAAAATCGCGTTTTCCACCCAATGCACTGTTCCACCCAATCGTAGCTGGGGACGTATGTCGAATTCCGTCATTGAACCAGCCAACATAGCGTAGATCAATGTTGTGAATTCCTCTCTCTTTCAGCGTTCGTAGGATAGACTGAGCCTCATCGAACGTAGTCAAAGGCTCGATGGATTGATAGGGCACGCCGAGGAACGATTTCTGCTTCTGAATCGCACCCTCTACTTCCAGCATGAAAGGAGCATCCTTGCTCGCCTTCAGTTTTTTCAAATTATATTTATGGACTACATATTCCTGATATTTTCTAGCCATACCGGAATAATCCGAGGCATTACCTGATAGAAAAGCATACCGAACACGGTAGTCTCCCTGATAAGGCGCAGACTGAAACATCGGCACAGAGCTCGTTTTGGTCCCGGATGTTAACGTATAGAAATCCATCGCCACGAGGCTAAATTTGCTGGCTACCGTATTATAGGAATCATTTCTTCCCCCAACGTCACCCGTAATGCTAGCGAGCGCATCCCCGTCTTCAATGATCCCGATGATCGCATGATCGTTCTGCTTAATGCCGAACACGGGCAGCCGGGTCACTTCGTTCGTCTGCACTTTTTCTTTCACATCATAAGTACCATCCGGCCCGTAAACGGGCAAATCATAGGTTTCTGTATTTTTTTTATTGTTGTTCAAATGAATGAGCGCGCCGGACCCATCCGGTACAAAGATATAACCTTGCTTATTTTTGCCCGCAGCGCCAAAATATTTGAGCAGCTGTAAGGTAGCAATGGGATATGACTTCGCGTATTGGAGCTCTTTAGCCTGAACTTGGATGACAAGATGTTCGCCATCCAAGACATATTCGATTGGAATCGTGAATTGAGGGCCATTATCTTCTGCCGCTTCCATGACGCCATTCGCTTCGTTGTCCTTTGCTGCCTCTTCTTCCGTATAACCAATCGCAAGCAGCTGCGCGGATATTTCCTCTGCCACATAATCCTGCAGCTTGCGTACCTCGTACACCTGTTTCTGATCGTCAAATCGATATTTATACTGGACATTATCCCGCTTTTCCGCGTCCAATTGACCCAGGATTCGCTCTTCGAACCGCTCTTTACTAATCGCTTTCGGAATATTGCCGAAGGATTTCGAGATTTTCCCGAACTGGTAGACGACTTTTGCGCCGTGATCCGTGCTCGTGATCTGGAATTGTTTCTTCGCAACACTGTCATCGTAACTATTGAACGTATTGATCTGGCCTTTTTCGTTGTAATAAGCTACAAGCAATTGGGAAGACATCTCCGATTTATACAGCGGAGAAGCAAGCGAGTCCTCTTCACGGTCTGCCGGATTCGAGAACCAGATATAACCGTCCCGCTTATCCTTAACAGCGATCTCCACCGTTTCCTCACGGATATACAGCATCAATGTTTCATTCTGAGCCACAAGCTTCATATGCTGAAGCGCCTCTAGCTCTGTTGTTGAGTTGGTCGTGACTGCTCCTGCTCCGGAACGAACGCCAACGGCTGCCGAAGCTGTCTTCACGCTTTTATCGGGATTATTATGAACGATACCGTTGTCCTTATCTTTCGCCGTGAGGTACGCCGCGCGGTCCATAGATACGGATTCATGAGGCATGCCAAGCGCGATCAGACCGCAGACTACGAGTCCAGCGCTCAGGATGCCAAGCCCTATTTTCAATTTTCCGGACATGTTCATCCCTCTACCCTCCTTTTGAATGCAACCCGCGCGCAGCTAGAATCTGAAGGCGAGCTCGCGGTAAATGGATGTAATAAAATTAGCTAACTGCTGCATCATACTGAAGAACAATACGCCCAAGAAGACCATAATCCCGATCACGACCAAGGTTAACAACATCGTGACCACTGTTTTCGATGCCGAATATTGATGAACCGTCATCGTGCCTACGAATAGCAACCAGATGAACCAGATCAAAGCGACTGCATCGAGCAAGTAGTAGAACGCGCTCTCGCTTCCGGTAATCATGTTGCTGTACAAGGTTTGCGGTATATAAATGATGACGAACGGCATCAAAGCATAGCCTGTAGCCTTCACAATGTCTTTGAATTTCCCTTCTCCGTCCATTAGCGTCGTTAAAGACCAGTTCGCCACACACCACAAAATAAAAGGAATAATGATAAATTTCAGTTCATTCAAGCTGTTCAACTCATGGGGGTTATTGAAATTCACGACAAAACCGCTATATTGCCTTTTGATAATGGTGAATAAGACAAGTAATGCGAGAAGGATCGCTACAACTCTCAACTTCCCTTTATTCTCGTACTTCATTTCCCAGAATCCATTAAAGGGATGGACCATCGTATAGAAAGGACTTTTAAGTGCCCCTACCTCCACATAATGCTGCGATTTTCTTCGGCGGGAAGCAAACTTCACGACAGCGATCGAGCCCCCAATCATAAGGGCAATCGTAAGCATAATCGAACCGAAATGCTCGAATACGATTTCCTTGCGATACCTTTTGAACGCTTCCGAGTAGTTATCTCGATTGTTGCCCAGCTCAAAATATTTCATAGCCGCGCGATTATCGCCGTTCTTCAGCGAGGATTTTCCGATCCCGATATATGCCACTTCAAGATTGCCATTCAACTGGAGGACTTGGCGCCAGGCGGAGGTAGACTTCTCGGTCTCCCCGTTATATAGCGAGATCACCGCCTCCCGAATGAGACTGCCGTACATTGTTGGCTGAAATAGAGTCAGCCGATTATTGTCTTTATCGAGCACAAGCAGCTTATCATCTAGCATCGCAATCGCAGATGGTGTACGGAATTTTCCTTGCTGACTGCCTAACCCGCCGAATACATACAGCAGGTTGCCGTCTTTATCATAGGTGAATATCCGTCCTCGCTTCGCATCCAGCGCACTGTACATGCCGCCTTCGTCCGAGACAACATCGATAAAGATCGAGCTGCCTGGCGCGCTGCCGACATCGAGGGTATGAATATCCCCCTTCGGCGCAAAGTAACCCTTCGCCCGTAGAATATCAAGGCCTGAGGGGTTCAAGCGTTTGATCGGCTGATCGGATTTCTCTTCGGAGGTCGTGGTGTAAATGAAACCGTCGCGATCGATATCCATATTGTTGAATTCGAGCGGAATGAATAGCTGCATCTGCTCACGCTGCGATCTTGTCGATATTCGCTTCCAGAACAAATCAATCGGACTGAATTTCACGCGGTTGGTCCCAATAAAGCCAATGAATTGTCCGGCAGCGTCAAACTCCATAACTCCTTCGTAAGACCCGCGGCTAATCACATACAACCGCTGCGCCTTGTCGACGACCACTTTGGTTGGCATGTACTGGAACCCTTGGCGCAGCAGGGTCGACTTCGGATCGCGAATTTCCCGCACGAAGGTCCCATCCCCGTCCAACTCCACAATCCGCTTGTTCTGGGTATCCGCGACATATAGATGTTTATCATATGAGCTGTAGAACACGCCTTCCGGCTTATTGAAGCTGTCATTGCTTCCGTTGTGATCGAAAGCCGTAATCACCCTAACGGTTTGAAACTCATCATTTAACACCACAATACGGTCATTCCCGGTATCCGCAATATAAATCCGTCGGTCATTTCCTGCAAAAACATCCTGAGGGGACAACAGATCATTTACTCCCCAATCCCGACCGTACATCACCCGTTGTTCTTCATACGGGCTGGGCGCCGGAACGGTCTGTCCCCAATAGTTATAATTGTAGGTATCTTCCGGTGCAGCTTGCGCTGGCGTAGATAATCCGGTTAAGAGCGCAACGGCGAACAACATGGCAAGTATTCTTTTCAAGCGGCTCCCCCCTGTTTACTCTTTCAGACCGGATGTGGACATAGTCTGGATAATATTGCTCTGTGTCACGATGAATACAGTGATCGGCACAATCATCATGAGCAGCGTAACAGCTGCCACGGGCCCCGTCCTCACCAATCCCCCGCTCGCAATCTGTCCAAACACATAGTCGACCGTCTTTAACTGCTCGCTGTAAATATACTTATGGCTTGTTACAGAACCGTTCGTCCATAAACTTTGAAGCGAAAAGATAATCAACGTCAGCCATGCTGGCTTCACGATGGGCATGACAATCGTCCAGAAGATACGATATTCGCTTGCACCGTCGATCTTGGCCGCTTCGAGCAAGGCATCCGGTATTTGTTCCATGAATTGCTTCATGAGATACAATCCAAGCGTCATCCCTAAGGAAGGCAGCAAAATCGCCCAATACGTATTGATAAGATTCAGCCAGGAGATGGTCATATAATTCGGTACTTGCGTGACATACGCCGTGAACATGAGCGACATCACAACAAGATTAAACAGCATTTTTGAGCCTGGAAAATTAATTTTTGCAAGTGGATACGCCGCCGCAGAAGCAACAATGACATGACCCACCGTACCGGTAATGGCAATGAAGAACGTATTAAACACGTATCGCGAAAAAGGAACCCACGAATCCGAGAAAATATTGATTAAATCCGTAAAGTTCTTCAGTGTCGGATGACGAACTAACATTCTTGGCGGAAAGACAAAAATTTCATCAATCGGTTTGAATGCATTACTGATGGTGAATATCAGCGGAATCGCCATGAAGAAGGCGACGCTTCCCAACAGCAAAAATAGCAGGATATCCACAGCCCAAGAGCGATTCAGCCGCTTGGATAACTTCAATCTCAAATTTAAATTCATCCGATTATTCACCCACTTTTCCTAGCAGCTTCCTTGTCAGGAGGTTCGTACAGAGCATCATGGTGAACAAGACCGTTGCGATTGCTGAGGCATAACCCATTTCATAACGGATCGAACCATAGTCAACCAAGTGCGTAACGATGGTATGTGCAGCATAATCGACACTTGGGAATCCAATCATGTAAATTGAAATCTCCGCCACGGAAAATGCAAGCGTGATTTGAATAACGGCGCCGAACAACAACTGCGGACGCATCGCCGGCAGCGTAATAAACCAAAGCTCCTGCCAGCGATTGCGGATTCCGTCGATCGCCCCAGCTTCATATAACGTGCGGTCTACGTTCTGCAAGCCTGCGATAAAAGCGAGGAACGATGTCCCTAAGCTGAGCCACAGCTGGACGAGAATGAGGATCCCGAGCACGAATCTCGGGTCCTGCAGCCATTGAATCGGCTCCATGATAACTCCCCATTTGATCAAAAAGGAGTTGGCATACCCATAGGAATCACTTGCGAACAGCGTCTGCCAGATCAGATACGTATTACCCGAAATCGACGGCGCGTACAGGATTAACGTGAGCAAGGCCCGCAGCTTTGGCGGTAATTCATTAATAAGCCAAGCGAACAGAAAGCAGGCCATATAGCTGATTGGCCCCGTAATCAAGGCGAATAACAACGTATTTTTTAATGCGATTAAGAAGACATCGTCTTGAACGAACAATCGGGCATAATTGCTCCACCCTACCCATTTCGGGGGTTCAAGCATATTGAAGCTTGTAAAGCTAAGACATAGCGACATCAGTACCGGAAACACCGTAAATGTGCCAAAAATAAGAAAGTACGGTGTAATTAAGGCATAGGCGTGCTTATGTTTCCTCATTTCGCGAAATAAACGACCGATTCTGCTGCGCAAAGCTCGTAGTCGGGTATTCGCTGCAGGCCCTCCTGCGTTTGGAGGCACGATTGGATGGATGACAGGCTGCTTCAAGGTGACCCCCTCATTTCTCGTAAGGAAGATTAAATTCTTTTCGCTTGATCGTGATTTCTTCATTGATATATCGAACGTAATATTCCATCGTTTCGCGTGGATCTTCTCCCTGTACAACGACTCGACGGAAGGCATTGTCAATATTACGCCCCGTCAAATAGCCGCCGGGAACCTCTGGGTTTCCTTTGACCCATTTCATCTGTTCTTTCAGAATACTGAAGTCTTTAGAAGGCCACGGTAGCGCGGATAACGCTTCCAGATTGGCTGTCGGAAACCTCGCAGAAGAACCCATCCGAATCTCCATCTGACGCCCGAAGGCGATTTGTGTTTCTTTACTGGTCCACCATTTCATGAATTGCCATGCCGCATCTTTATTTTTCGTCTTCTTAAACATTACCGTCGCCGATCCACCGCTGCCGACTTCGCGGCGTATGGTTCCATCCGCTGTTTTGGTACCAGGCACGGGGGCGAAGTCCCATAGACCTTTGATCTCCGGCGCAAAGACGGAAAGCTTGTTGTACATCGTGTAATCTACGATACCGATCGGCATTTCCCCGGTACGGAAACGGTTGGCGAAATCCATGGCGATCGGAATTTTGTAATTGACGTAGAAATCGGTCCACTGCTTGAATTGTTTAATCGCTGTCTCGGAATCGAGGTCGCTTTTCATCCCGTCATTTCGGTACAATTGTCCATCATGCTGATATAGGAACATCATCAAGGCAGGATTCGGTGCCATGGTAATAATGTCCGTCGTGACCGTATCATTCCCGAACGTGTTCAACGTTCTCTGCGGCAGCCCAAACTCCAGGTTATTCTTCTGCAAATAAGGCAGCATCTCGTAGACGTCATCCCATGTTTGCGGTACTTTCATGTGCAGCTCATCTTCCAGAACATCTTTGCGATAGAACATAACTGGAAATGTTTGCGTTTCCGGAAGTGCATAATACCCACCACTATACGCGAGCGGTACCATGGAACTGTCGCTGAACCGCGATTTCACTTCATTGAAATCCGGGAAGACCGTTAAATCCTGCATCGCATTGCGAGTCGCATAATTTACAGGTAAATCATTCCCTACTTGAAGCGCTACGTCCGGCCCCTGACCTGCAACGGTAGACGGTAATAGAATATCTGCCGACACAAGTTTGATATTGATCGGGATCCCCGATTGAGGCGTAAAGTTGTCATCAATCAATTTCTTGATGGTTTGCGCTTGATCTCGTGCAGAGGTAATCCATACCGTTACCGACTTGTCCCCCTCATCATCACTTGCGAACTCGTCGTAATTCTCGAAAAAGGAGGCGAAGAAGGACATCGTGCCCGACTTTATTTTCTCCCAACCCGTCGCTTCAGGATGAGGCAATTCCGCTTGCGGTGAACTAACGATTAAATAATCGACAGCTAGCGGTTGTTCATTCACGGACAGAAGCCAGGCCCCTAACGAGCCGACATTCGTCTTAAATTGATCGACCCGACTCGGCACCGTCTCTGGCCGATCTGCCATATCATCAAGCTGATGGGCTAGCGTATTCAGCATCGCGGTCCGGTCATCGTTTTTTCCACCTGGTCCCGTAAGGGTCTTCGCTATTCGCTTAAGTAGGTCGCTCTGTTTCCGAAACTCCTCGGTCATTTCAGGAATTCGCTGTTCGAGTTGATAATCTCGGAAGGAGTCCGGAACCGTCCCCGTAAAGCTAATAATTTTGCGATACATCGCATTCAAATCCAAAATACTGGATTCAACAGCATTTAAGATTGGCGCCAAATCGCCCAACGTAACTTCAAAACGGACCTTATGCTTGCCCTTCGTAAGGTAGAATAAATAAGGATTCTCTTGATCTGAACCGATCACAGTCATTTGCCAATCGCTATTATACGGGAAAGGGACATGCTGAGCTTCCTGAAACGGCAATTGGCCGTCAATATACAGCGTGCGCATGGCAGCCATACCGCGCAGATAATTCTGGTGGTTTTTCACGGCAATTTGATATAGCCCATCCTCAGGAATATCCAGCTCCCATTCAATCCATTGACCTGGCAACCGCCAAGCCCATCCTCCCATCGCGTTGTTACGCAGCTTCGAGACGTGATAGGGTTCAACGGCCGGACTGGAGTGGTCATTATACGGGAGTAGCGTTGGGGATGACTTATACAGCGCATGTTCCCCTTGAATTTTCATCATGATTTGCTTCGCAGGTTGATATCCCTTCTGCTTATATGTACTCGCGATCGTCTCATACGACGGCGTTGTTTGCGGATTCGTCAGCGTGATCGAGTGAATGACCAGCGGCTCCTTGACCGAAGTAAATGACAGTGTGTGTTCCCCTTTGGAGAAATAGAATAGATACGGCTCTTCATAATATCCCGTCGCATCTTTCAACAATACGTCTTGCCACATCGGCACCTCAACTTGCATAGGAACGAGATCGTTATCGCGTTGGTCCCGCTCAAATTGGGTACGCTCATCCTTCCAGACCCGTTGAAATGTGATGCTTCTCGCCTCGTTAAAAGGAATTCTCCCATCGATCCGCAGCTCTCTCTCGATATCTGAATCCCGGCCTTTAACCGTAAAATAATGCATGGCAATGTTGTATAAGCCATCCTGTTCGACGGAGAACTTCCACTCGATGGAACCTAAATCTGAAGTCAGCACCGATTTACCGATTGTTCCTTCGTAGTTATCAAGCACGGTAGCATTCATACCCTCCGCCTTGCTGAAGTCTTCAACGGGTATCAATGTGTCTACGCGGGGACGTGTCATTTGTTTATATGGAGCCGCATAACTGCCGTAGCTCCCTTTCTTATTCGTATCCAGTAAGGAAGTTAAGAAAGTCATATCGGCCTTGTTTTCTTCCGCAAGTGCCGTCTGACTTCTCTCTCCCCCCACCCACCAAAATGATGAGCATACGATAGCCAAACATGTCATGAGCATGAACACTACTTTTGGGTAAGATCGACGCATAAGTTAAGTTTCCCCCTCCTCTTAAGCAATTCCCCTAATCACCATGGAACCAGCGAACCGGCAGGGATTAGGGGCATCGTTTCAAGAGCGGAATTTATTTACACTTGGATGTTACTTATTCTCTTCAAGCAATTTTTTGATATTCGCCTCGAATTGCGGCTTCACCTTGTCAATCGCCGTTGCTGGAGATACTTTGCCCTCCGTAATGTCTTTTACGATTCCTTCGAACAATTTCTCGCCATCCGGAATGGCGTAATAGGAAATATAATCAATGCTGCTCGCCATTTGTTTGCGCGTATCCATGGATTCTTTATTTGGATAGGATTGCTGCCAGGACTCTTCGGACAGCTTTCTTCCTTCTTCATTCAAGCTAATTTCATCAATAATATGCAGCGCGGTCTCTGCATTCTTCGAATACTTGGAGACCATCCACATGTTGCCGAATGGCGTATAAGATACGTATTTATCAGCCTTTGGACCCTTAGGGAAGAAGACATACCCCAGTTCCTGACCTTTCATGTTATCGGTGAAGTTGCTTAACTCCCAGCTGAAGCCTGCGTACATCACACCTTTGCCAGCGATAAATTCCTTGCTTGCATCGTCTGGAATCGGCTGTTGAATCGACTTATCGACATTGAATAAATCCGATACATATTGCAGTGCTTCCACGGCATTCGGGCCATTCAACGAGAACTTGATGTCGCCGTTCTCATCTTTATCTACAGCGCCTTTGTTCGTGTATACCATTTGCTCCGTAAGTGCTTTTAATTTACCGTATGCACCCGCTAAGCCCCACACATCGGTTTTACCGTCTCCGTTCGTATCCTGTGTTGCTTTTTTCGAGAACTCACGGAATTTATCCCAGGTCCATTCCCCTTTTTGTTGAAGCTCATAAGGATCTTCGAGACCTAACTTCTGCACTAGCGTTTTGTTATAGAAAATACCATATGGCGATGGTGCGGAATCCACCATACCGTACTGGTGGCCCTTGAAACTGCCGCCTGCGCGCATCCAATCGATATATTTCGGATCGGAGGCATCAATCCACTGGTCAATCGGTTGAATAAATTCTTTATTCACCAGCTGTGGGAATGCCCAGAACAATTCTAACCGCACGATGTCAGCGAAGGGTTCTCCCGATAGTGAGGTCACCGTGAAGTTCTCCACATATTTGCCGTAATCGCCGAATTTGACGAATTCAATTTTGCAATTGTATTTCGCTTCTGCTGCTTCGATCAATTTGATTTGCGCTTCCTCAGCAGGTCCTTTTTCTTTTACCGTTCTAGGGTCGGAGTCATCCCACCATACACCGATCTTGATGGTCTGGCCGTTCAAGTCAACTTTTTTCTCTGACTGATCTTCCTGGGTGTTCGCATTGTCATTGCCTTTTCCCTTGTCTTCCTGCTGTACTACTGGCTGTGTTGGCTGGCTAGTGGTCTCAGTGCCCTTGGAACATCCGATTACACCCATGATCAGTATCAGCGTGATGACACACGAAACGAGTTTAAACGCCTTCATCTAAATCCCCCACGATCCATTAGATTTGACTTGCACAAAATCGTTCTGCCGACATTTCAACATCGATTTTCCTTCCCCAACGCACGGGATCTCTCCCGAAGAATCAAGTGGAGTATGGACTAAGCCCTCGAATTGAAGCGCTTACATAAACGATTTAGTTGATGAAACGAGATGCGCGCCTCCCCTGTTTACGTATCTATCCCAATCTATGTATTCACTCTTCCACGATATACACCTGATCGAGAAAAGATCTTCAACAGCATTAGACCCTCCAGCCCCTTCCATAAATTGTATTATAGTGAGATACCCAAACTTTGTAAATAGATTAGATATATCTTTTTTTGAAAATATTCACATTAGTTATACTCAATTCATTTCAAAACAAAAAAACCTTCTCACAAGATGTCATGAACATCCCTGAGAAGGTTTACTTTTTATTCATGTATTCTCTGCAGTTTTACGTAATAGAGTAAAGGCGCTGCCCCGTGGACTGACGCTCAATCCAACGAACCGGCACCTTGATTTTGTGATGCTCCGGATCTCCCTGTTCGATTCTGTGTACAATAATTTTGGCTGCTTCATAACCGATCGTATAATAATCTTGCGCAACAGATGTCACGGGTATTTCGACATGTCTGGCTACATCATGATCGTCAAACCCGGTAAGCGACAGCTGCTCCGGAACTTGGATCCCCATCTCCATGCAGCTCTTGAGCAGGTCTACTGCAAGATGATCATGTTCAATTTGAAGCGCAGTCACGTCCATATCCATTAATTTTGTAAGAAGCTCACGGTAAAATGCGGTTGCATTCGAAGAATAGGCTTCTTCATAGAAATCCGTCACCATGATATCCGTATCAACGGGAATATGATGTTCTTTCAACGCTTTACAATAACCCATATACCTGTCCCTTACCGAGCTGCGGTATTCCACACCGACGCTGGATACGTATGCAATCCGTTCGTGGCCTAACTCGATCAACCTCTTGGCCGCAATATATCCCCCATCGAAATTATCAGATACGACACTACTGACCGGTAAACTATCAAAATACTGGTCAATGGTCACAATTGGATAATCGTTCATATGGACGGCATGGATCACATCAATGTTGCTGATCGTGCTAATGGGATATAATATGATACCGCTGGGGCCGCTTTTAGGGACTTTGGTCAGAATCTCTCGCTCTTTATCTTTCTTCCAGTTGCTATTGTGTATGCTTAAATAGTATCCCTTGGAGTCCAGATAATCATGTGCCCCCTTGATATAATCGAGCTCGCTCGTGGCCATGTAAGGCAAAATCATAGAGATGATCGGCTGCGTGGACTGAACTCCTGCCTCACCCTTCGGATGTATATCTTCAGGTTGCTTCACATAACTTCCACTTCCACGTTTGCGGTAAATAAGGCCCTCCCTTTCTAGTTCGATCAAGGCGCGTTTGGATGTAATACGACTAACCCCATACTGCTCTGCAAGCTCCACTTCCGTAGGAAGCTGCTGCTCAGGCATATACTGCCCAGTTCTTATTTGCTCTTGTAAGTCACCCAGAATTCTCATATAGAGCGGTTTATTCTCCAATTCCAAATCATCACTTCCAGTCATTCATCCATCACTTTAACGAAAAAAGCTACGTTACTAATAATTTGAACAATAAATTAAGTATACCAAATTCTTGAAATTTCCTCAGTCAACCCCTTAATTTCGACATTCCTTTCTACATTCCTTCATCCATCGTCGAAAAAGTCAGCTCCCCACAGTGACTTGCCTATACGACTTCATCATACATCGTTGTTCCATGGTAGGCCTCTATAAAAAGAAAAACGCCTACAGCCCCTAACGGACTGTAAGCGTCGTGTACTTTCGTATAAAAATTCTATGCAGAAGGCTTCTCTGTAGGAACAGGATCCTTCGGTGCATCAGCAGCAGGCAGCTGTTTCACCGGTTCTACAAGCTTAAAGGAACTGGATTGAGCTGATAGACCATTGATCGTCGCTACTCTTCCGTTCGCAACGGAAAGGACATACACCTTATAATCTCTGCCAAATTGAAGCGCATTACCAAAGGCATCGATATCAGAAGTCGAGAAGTTGATTGAATTGCTTCCGGTATTGACGACTTTATAGTTGCCTGAACCTACTTCGTTGGCGTTCGCCAACGTCAGACTAGCATTTACAGGCACAACCATAACCTCGTAGTATGCAACATCGCCTTCATTCGCTACGCGGTCGAAGCTAACTTTCACGCTTGAACCATCCGCTTCAACAATGGCATTAACATTATTGACCGCTGGGGCTGAAACAGCTGGTTCTACTAGTGAGAATTCTGAAGACGGTGAAGAAAGAGCATTCGTTGTCGTCGTTCTGCCATCAGCTACCGTTAGGACAAATACACGGTATTTGGCTCCTTTTACAATGACATTGTTATCGGTATCACGGCTTGAGCCGAGTACAATTTGTCTAATATCCGTACCTCGTTTTGTTACTCCTGTATAGCTAGATACACCATTGGCAACAGATAAGTTGAATGCATCTGTCCGATTGGCCGGTACCACCATGATTCGATATTCCGCAACGTTACTTTCATTGGACGACTTCGTGAAGCCTACTTCGATATCCGTATTGTTCACCACATTGGCAACGACGTTGGTAACCCCCGTGACAGCAACGTTCGAGGATAAACTAATCGCTGATGAAGGCGAGGAGAGCGCATAGCTATTCGCATAGCTGCCCGAACCTACGGCTAATACAAACACTTGATAACTTATTCCGTTACGAATGACCTGCCCATCGACATCTCTTGCATTCGAAGCAAGCGTCCAGCTGATATTGTTGCCGGTTCTGCTAACTGACGTATAGTTTGAACTGGATACAGCTTTGGCTTTCGTCTCATCGAATCGGCTTGCATCCGCTGTCTTCACAACCATAATTCGGTACTGGCTTATATAGGAATCACTGTCGGAACGGTTGAATGCAACCATCAGATCCCGACCATCATTAAAGTCACTCACATCACTTGCCACCACGTTCGTTGCAGCACTGATGCTAGCATTATTCGTTAGCTTAATGATACTCGATGCCGCAGACAAGGCATTGGCGCTGGAATTCGTACTGGTGCCCACAGATAATACAAACACCCGGTAGTTAACGTCATTGCGAATGTAATCGCCATCTGTATCACGCAAACCTGCCGTTAATGTCAAGCTAATATTGGACCCCGTTCTGCTTACATACGTGTAATTCGAGCTCGATATATTGTTCGCAGTGCCCACGCTAAATCTATCGGCGTTTGCCGCCTTCACAACCATCACACGATAATGGCCAAGATTGGATTCGTCTGCCGCTCGATTGAAGTTCACCCGCAGGTCCCGACCGTCGTTATAATCACTTACATCACTTGCCACCACGTTCGTTGCAGCACTGATGCTAGCATTATTCGTTAGCTGAATGATATTTGAAGCCGTAGACAAAGCATTTGTGCTGGTATATGAATTGCTACCTACAGATAATACAAACACCCGGTAGTTAATGCCATTACGAATGTAATCGCCGTCTGTATCACGTGAACCCGCCGTTAACGTCAAGCTAATATTGGATCCCGTTCTGCTTACATACGTATAATTCGAGCTGGATACATTGTTCGCTGTTGCTACATTAAATTTATCAGCATTGGTCGCTTTTACAACCATGACACGATAATGGCTAATATAGGATTCGTCTGATGCTCGATTGAAATTCACCCGTAGGTCCCGACCGTCGTTATAATCATTGATGTCACTAGCCGATACGTTCGATGCACGGATACTGCCATTATTGGATAATGTGATCGCCTGCGATGAACTTGATAACATCGAACTATATGTGTTCTTATCATAAGGTACCGCCATCACGAATACACGGTAATCGACTCCATTTCCAATAGAAGACCCTTGCGTATCTCTCAGGGTGGAAGGCAATGTCGTTACGATATTATAGCCTGTTTTTCCGACATCATAGTATCTTCCGGAGGACACTTGATTCGCATCTGTTAGATTAAAGTTACCGGCATCCTTCGCTTTGACGACGAAGACACGGTAATAACTAATTTTCGATTCATCCGAAGATTTTGTGAAGCTGACTTGGATATCGCGTGCATCGTTATAATCATTCACGTCTTCCACGTTCGTAATCACAGGAGCCGAAATATAATTATTTAAGGTGATCGAGGACGAACCGCTTGATAATTTATTGGCATAGACACTGGAATTGTTATTCACCGATAGCACAAACGCCGTGTAAGATACCCCGTTCTTAATCAGTTCCCCAGACGTATCTCTTGCAGATGAACCCAGCGTCGTCGTGATCACCGTTCCCGATTTATTCACTAAGGTAGAATACTGTGTAGACACCGCGTTGGCTGCAGCGACATCAAATTTATTCGCATCTTTGGTCTTCACGACCATGATTCGATAGTTCGAAATATTCGTATCCTTATCTGCCTTCGTGAAGCTGACAGACATATCTCGCCCATCGCCGTAATCACTTATGTCGCTAACTTTCACATTGGTTGCCGCCGATACTGACGTAGTGCTCGTTAACGTGAAGTTGGACGATGCACTAGACAGCGCCACTTGATTGGATCCTTTTCCTACGGTAAGCACAAAGGCTGCATAGGCTTGATTCGCACGAATGAGATCGCCATCCGTATCCCGCGATTGCGAAGATAAAGAAACGACTTGTTCCCCTCCGATGCCGTAAACCGTCTTATAATTATTCGATGAGACCGCTTGTGCCGAAGAAGTATTAAAATATTTGGCTCTGTCCGCTTTGACAATCATCACACGGTAATGATCCACGCTAGACTCTTTGGCTACCTTCGGGAAAGATACCTCGATATCCCGTCCGTCCCCGTTCTGTCCTACAACACGTGTATAGACGTTAGAAACCGCAGCGACCCCCCCCGAAGGATTACCGGAAGAAGTCTTAATGAATACACTTTTCGATCCGGCATTCCAATCGACTTCTTCGCCCATCGCTTCACTGACAAAGCGGACAGGAATCATCGTTCTGCTATTTATGCTTTGTGCGGGTACATCCAATGTCGAGGATACCCCGTTAATCGATGCTGTTCTGGATCCCATTTTGAGTACGATGGTGGTATTGTCTCTTGTTGCCGTAACCACCTTCGTAGATGGGTTCCAGTTCACATCTGCTTGCAATGCTTCAAAGATGGCCCGCAATGGAAGCAATGTCCGCCCGCCTACCGAGACTGGAGCTTGGTCTGTCGGCAGTCTAACCCCATCAATATAAATTTGAATAGGCGCGGCTGCTGCACTTACATTTGTTGTTAACGGAACAGAAAACAATAAAGCAGCTGCGACCATTGTTGATAATAACTTTCTCACAATTTCATCCTCCTAAGTAAATATCCATCTTCATTGGGTAATATATTCCACAGAAAGTTTGACGCTGGAAACCCTAGGAATGTTTCTCGAGTTTAGAATTATTTTTGAAAAAATGTGTCCATTTATGATCTACTTATGAAAATTCCAGAATCTTTCCTAATTTCGATCTTGCCGCCGCCTTGTTTCATGTGATGGTTAATGTAGTCTCTGAAAGAGTCGACTTGCCTCGGATCCAGGACCATTTGACCTGTTTCCAACCCATTGCATGATAATACATACTCCACCAGAGCATCCGCATCAGTAACTACGAGCGCGTCCTCATACCGTTGACATTGTACGTCTTGGAACCATGCGTGCAATTGCTCCGCACCATTGTCTAGCGAGAAATTGGATGTGATGGATTCTAATACCTGTTCATATCTGGAATTGGGATCAAATGCTGTCACCAATTGCTTCATTTCAAGCATGTTACTGCTCCCCACTGTCGTTGCGTAGAATGTCCCATCTTGCTTTAAAACGCGTCTAATTTCAGACAGAGCTTGCTTCCGATCCTTCACGTGGTAAAGCATGTGATTGGCAATGACTATATCGAACGTTTCATCTAGATATGGGATGTGCATTGCATCCACCACCGCATATTGAATGTGTGGGTTCACGCTAGACAAATTCAGACGCGCATCCTCCAACATCCCAGGCGAGAAATCCGTAACGGTTATATCCCAATGCGGAGGAATTCTTGGTGCATTCGCCATCCACAGCAGCCCGTTGCCGCCGCCTAACTCAAGCACTTTGGCATGATCTGTGGCTTCAATCTGATCCCATACCCAGCAAGGCCATGGATATATATTCGTGCTATAAGTGGCATGCAAATGGATACGGGCATTAAATTTACTCGAATTTACGTACTGCTGCGCTTTTAATTTCTCATGTTCTGCCGTCATCGTTGGAGCTCACTCCTTTGAATTTGACTTAAGAATCTTTAAGACGCCAAGTATGCAACGTATCTGCCAAACGCGGCAGCAATATAGACAACTCACGGGCTTCCTCGGCACTCCAATCCTGCAAAATCATATCCAACCCATCCACGCTTCGTTCCAGGAAACGCGCCAATACTTCCTCTCCTGTCTCCGTAAGACGAATGAGACTGGAGCGAAGATCACTAGAATCTGTAACAACCGAGATGTAACCGGCCTGTTGCAACGATGGAATACGCCGGGTAATGGAGGAGGGGTTGAGGTCCAATGCATGCGCGATGTCGGAAGGGCGAATCTGTTCTCTGGATTTGATCAGCATGAGGATCTCAAACGTCACTCGATCTAGATCCTTTCTCTGTTCCTGCGCAAGCTTAAATTCCTGAACCAGCCTGAATACACCATAAGCCAAATTACGAAGCTCATCTCGGTCTTTACCCAAAAACCCCACTCCTTTATCCAAGTCATTTTCTTCTATGTGGTAAATTAAGTATATTTTATTTGTTTGCGCAAAGCAAATAGTTTCTCAACAAAAACTCCCGACCAAAACGGCGCCGAGAGTTTACATTTTTTAATTAAGGTAGCGTAACTAGGAATGGTTTGACGGTATTCGCCAGGCTATAGTTCGTTGCCTTATCCCAGTTAATAGACCATGTCATCGCACCGCGGAAATCCGGATACTTGGCTACAGGTTTATAGGTTCCGCAGCCATTGCCTGTCGCCAGACAATTAATCGCGTTGTTCACGACGCTAGGTGCTACGTAACCACCCCCCGCCGCAGACGGTGTCGCAGGCACGCCAATCCCTAATTGAGAAGGTGCAACCCATTGCAGAGTCAAATCAGACAATGCCGTCAAGAAGTCAATGGTACCCTGCGTATAGCACTTGCCGTCACGGCCTAACATACAGCCTGAATTGTAATACTGAACATTCATCACGGTGGTGATATCCTTCAGATTATTATACAGCTGCATGTACGTCGTATTCTGGCTTTGCATATCAATGGTCTGCGGAGCCATCGTCAGAATAAAGCTGGAGCCGACTTTTTGTTGCAATTGACGAACCGCATTCGTTAAGTTGGCTACGTTCATCCCGTTCTCGAGGTCAATATCGATGCCGTCCAATCCAAATTGCGTGATGAGACCATACATACTATCGACGAAATTCGTGACATTCGGCGAAGTGCTATTCAGATTAATATTGCCTTTCTCCCCACCAACCGAGAGAATGACTTTTTTCCCTTGTGCGCGTTTGGCTTGAATATCTTGAATTAGATTAGCGTTCGAATAACCGCCAAGCGCGTTGGATAATGGCGTATCGACATTGAACGTAACACCGCCCGGTTTGGTCGGGTCCATCTCGGCGAACGATAAAGCAATAATATCGTATTGACTTGGTACATCACTCAGCTTCAAATTCGTAGATCCGTTAATAAAGTTGTGCCAGTACCCGGTTAGCGTATGCTTCGGCAATTGCCCGCCGCCGCTAGCCGCCTGCGTCGTTGCCGTAACGCCCGCGCTCTGTGGAGAGACATTCCCCGCGGCATCCTTCGCTGCTACCGTAAACGTGTAGGCTGTACTCGCAGCAAGCCCGGTTACGGTCGCTGTCGTGCCTGTGACCGTCAGCGCTAACGTCGCGCCTTGATAGACATCGTACCCCGTGACACCAACATTGTCGGTCGATGCGGTCCACGTTAGGGAAACACTGGATGAAGTAACACCTGCAACCGTCACGTTAGATGGTGTTGTCGGCGCTTCAGTATCCCCGGTATTTCCAGCATTTGTTTTGACACTAATTTGATTGCTGGCTGGAGACACATTCCCTGCGGCGTCCTTCGCCTTCACGGCATACGTGTACGTCGTATCGCTGCTCAATCCCGTATGTGTATAAGTAAGTGTACTGCCCGAGACGCTCCCCACTTCCGTTGAACCTTGATAGAGGGTATATCCCGTCACGCCGACATTATCTGTCGATGCATCCCAAGCTAAGGTAATGCTTGATGTCGTCGTACCTGTCGATCTAAGATTTAGTGGCGCGGTAGGTGCTTGGTTATCGCCGCCTCCCCCTTGAACCAACTGCCACAGCGCAGGCACATTCGGCGGTTCCCAGCCTAGCAGCGAGGTGTGCGGCTGAATGGTTTTGTAGCTATTTCCGCTATATGTCACGGTATCATTGACGGCATAAGCTACATTTGGCGCCCAAGCCCCGCGGTCCGCAGCCGAGGCCATAGCTGGCAGCAATCCAAGGAACAACGCTACAATGACCAGTTGCGGTAACACTTTTTTGACGATGGACAACCTTCTCCATAACGAACTTCTTTTCATAGAATCTCCTCCTTATTTTTAATGCAAATGCGCCCCATGAACAACCGCTTGTCCGATTTCACCTCCTTTTTCTATGCAAATACTCAACTTAGGCATCATGATGTACCTATGAACTGGCATCAACGCTAAGTAGAATAGAGTTAAAGTCTAGCAACTGCGCATGAAAAGATGAATCGTCTGATAGGCTAAAAGATGGCATCACAAAAACAGTGGAATCTAGTAAGATGATGGCAGTTTGACGATAGAAGCTGAAGCTTTTGATATGTTAGGAATGATGCTGAAGAGTGGGTTAACGAAAAAATGCGGATGGCGTATAGCCGTGAGGCAAAGTTGATATCGCTTACAAAGGAGTAGGATAACCATTAAGTGGAATATTTCTCTTTGATTGTAATAAATTGTTATTTTATTGTCTATAGCACTATAGCATGATATTTGGTCCATTGTACCTTTTTGGCTATAAATCTATTAAATTTTCAATATTTACAAGTAAAAGGAATGATTCGGAATACATCCCTGCGCTATTTTTTCGACAGGCTTCAGCAGATGTTACAATATTCGCTACCTCCCTCAGTAGTTCTATAGTACCACCTATTGATCCGTCGAACCTTTATAAATCTAATGTGGTAAAAAAGAGCACTATCCCCATGGTTGGTGGTGATAGAGCCCCTCGTATCTCGAATAATCGAGCGAATGATGTTATCCTTGGACCGCTTCCTTCATCTGTGCATCCAACATGCGGAAGGCTTCACGCAACGGTTCTTTTGGCACATTCACATACCGATCACCAATACTTAGTTCGTAGCAGCTCGTCGTTTCACTGGCCTCGCGGACATACCCCGTTAAGCCTACCCCCGTTGCCTCATAGATCGCAATTAAGATCGACTCAAGCTGTGCTCTAGGCAGCTCCACATGGACGTGGAACATATTCGAAACGGGCTCTACAGGTTGAGTAACAACCCCCTGACACTGATTATAGAACCCAGCCAGTTCCTTCGCCTCTTCGTAATACTGTGCCATTTTGCCGATGCGCTCAGAGAAGTAATGCTTCGAACTAATGATATAAGGATACAGGCTGATCAAGTCGCCGCCGTGCCGTCTTTTCCACACCTTGGACGCTTCCGTAAAATCGGAATCTCCCGCTAGAACCGCGCCGGCGATGCCCCCGATCCCTTTGTAAAAGGAAACATATACACTGTCAAACAATGCGCAAATTTCTGCCGCAGACTTCTGGTAATACGGGAGAATCTCGAACAGCCTTGCTCCATCCAGATGCAGCTTAATACCTTTCTCGCGGCAATAGGTTGAGATGGCCTCCAAATCGCCATAGTCCGGCAACTGCCCGCCAATCTCACGCTGAGGCAATTCGAGCAGTAGGCACGCGATGTCTTCCTGCATATTCAGTACATCATCCAGCTGAATCAATCGATCTTTGTCCGCAAGCAGGATCGGTTCAATATGGTGTAATTCCTTCAACCCGTCTTTCTCATGGATTTCTAAATGGCATAGCGGGTGATAGGCTACGCGTTTCAATTCCAGCCGATCGCACCAAATGCGTAAAGCGATTTGCTGTGCCATCGTTCCGCTCGGGAAGAATACCGCCGATTCTTTGCCCAAATAGGACGCCATTTGCTGCTGGAAATCTTCCATGACTTGGCCTGAACCATACATGTCACTATCTAGCGCTCCATCGATATCTTGCAGCGCGTCTAGCAAAACCTGAACATTCCGTTTACCATGGCCTGCGACAGGATAAGTCGTCTGATTAAATGCTTCTGCTAATGTAATATGGGTCATTTCGATACACTCCCTTCGGAATAGAACCTTGACGTCGAATAACCAAAGTATATCCCTTCGCACGCGCTATGGCTATATTCCTTGCGGGAAAAGCGCATCCAGCGCCGGACATGGCAGCTTCTCAAGAAAATCTGCCAGCGGTGCAGGCTGATTCGCATAGATCTCCCGTAACGATGCCCCTTGATAAATATTTCCGATGATCACCGGATGGCATAACTCACAAATTAAGATATCCCCATTGCCGTGGAGGTGGAGCTGTTTCTTCCCGTCAACGCAGTGTGAGAAGTGTACGTTCGGTAGCTCCTGGAACCCTAAAGCCTCCGCAAAACGGTCCATGCACGTGAAATAGAGTACGGTGTCTTCTTGCTTCATCGCGATCAATTCGTGAACAGCCCGTTTCAATTCTTCCCTGGCGGAGATGGCATTCCATCCCGTATGATCCATCACAATGCTGTTCTGGATTTCATGGATTCGAACGCCTAAATCGTAAACCCGCTCACTAATCGCCTTCATATTGTGCTGTGTTTCGGCGAAGAGCAGCGTCTCCAATACGGTATCGATCCCGGTGTCTACGCATAAGCGGATGTTTTCGGTAATTTTGTCGTAAATGCTCGGATGAAGATTGTAATAAGCTGCGAATTTCTCGGCAGAAGTGAAATTGAACGAAATATGTATATTGGATAATCCTGCATCATGCAGCTGCTGAACCCGTTCTGCATTCAATAGGCTGGCATTCGTATTTAACTGCGTAGATATCCCTCTCGACGAACAATAGGACACGACTTCCAGACAATCCCGATACTTTAGCGTTACTTCACCACCGGATAAGCGGACCCGCTTCAACGTCGGAATGTCCTCCAGAATTCGTATAATTTCTTGCCCGTTAATCGATCGCCCGTCGTTACGCTGATAGGCGCAGCAGTAGTTGCACTTGAAATTGCAGTTTGAGGTGACGCCGACCTCCAGTCCCTCTAGCTCGTAGATATCCGGTTTATGCAGTTCAAGCGATTTATATTTCATGGTTTCTTGTGCCTCCTGAATTATATAGGTTGTGCTTTCCATATCACCCTTGAAATTATAGCGATTGCTAGAACTTTTCAGGTATGACATTTGCTATATAATCGAGGCTCTTCCCCACGCCTAAATATTGCGGATCGTATCGTCCAAGCTCTCGGCTGCGCCGGCCACCTGTTGGGATGAGGCACCAATATCCTGGATCACATGAACGAGGCTATTCATTTTATCTTGCACCGAATTGACGTTAAGCAAGCTTTGGTCAATGGATTCATGAATATGCGCAAATAACTCTGAGGTATTATCTGACTCCAATTCCCCCTGCAACACGAGGAACTCTACTTTCTCAATCGATTCCGTTGCTTCCAAGGTCAGTGCGTTGGATTGGCTGATCAGCGATTCGATTTCTTGAACAGCTTGTTGGGTTTCGGCCGATAGCTTACGAACCTCGCCAGCCACCACCGCGAACCCCCTTCCATTCTCACCCGCCCGGGCGGCTTCGATCGCGGAATTCAACGCCAACAAATGGGTCTGATCTGCAATTTCTTTTACAAGGCTGCTTACCTTCTTAATCTGGTTGCCGGAGTCGTCAAGCTTAGCAAGCGTCCCCTTCATCTCGACGGTATTCTGTTTAATGTCATGAATTAATGATTTCAAATCACGAATTCGCTGCAATCCGTTGAAAGCCGAGCCTTTCGTTTGTTCCGATTGCTTCGCCGTACTAATGACGACGTCATTCACCTCCTGGCTGCTCGCCACGAGTGCTTCCACAGATGAGTTGGTATCCTCCGAGAGCTCGGCTACTTTCTCACTGATCGATGAAATACTGTTTTTCATATGGTGTTTCACTTCGTTGTATTGCTTCTCTTTCTCGCGAATATTCCGCTGTTCATAAGATTCCAGCACCAGCTGCTGCTCGAAATTCAGGATCTTTTCAACCGCAGTGGTGAACAGGCGAGCCGTTTCATACTCTTTGAAATGTCCATATATAATGTCGATTATAGATCGTTGCAAGTTTTGGAACGCCGCAATATACCACTTCGGCTCCAGTCCGATATACTGGTGGATTTCAGCAACTTTCTTGCGCTTCTCAATAAAAGCTTCGTCCATATTGCCGTGGAATAGTTCAATCAGATGATTCCGCAATGTCTTGCGTAACCGTTCTACCGTGCTATGATCCGAAATAATGGCTTTCAATGCTTCCACCTGCAAGATCGAATTGTAAAAAGAGTCCACGATGGCATCAATATGTTCTTCCACAAAAGGATGCAACACCTTGATAAGCTGAATATCTTCCTTTCGCAATTCAATCATTTCCATTTGTTTCAAAATGTCCGGGTTATGTATCGCAATAACAACCTCTTCTGCCATGGCCTTTTCTTTAAATACAACGATCTCGCTGCGATTCAACATCTTGTCCTTACGTCTCAAAAAAGACATGTCTCTCTTCCCCTTAGCCCAAAGTATTCTGTTAAGAATAATAGTAACAACCCCTGATACACAGCGTCAAATCTCATAGCTTTGGGAGGTTTATCAGATAAATCGATAGCCTTTGTTGTTATTGTTCAAAATTGAGGTTCACCGACTGATTATTTTGCCATGTTGCACGAAGAACCCGATCCGATTGGATCAAACACGACTGTTTCAGATCCTTATCACATAACTTAGAGTAAAAACTTAACCCGGGATGTGTATGCTTTGAACAATATACCGCAGGTGTCACGATCTCTTGAAAGACCTAATTTCCTTGTATTCCTCGTCGACGAGGAGCGATATCCCCCTGTATACGAAAATGTAGAAATCAAGGAATGGCGTAAGCAGAATCTTGTAGCACAGCAGCTTTTGCGATCGCATAGCGTGGAATTCCATCGGCATTATATAGGCAGTGCTGCCTGCTGCCCAAGTCGAGCAACCTTATTAACCGGCCATTACCCCTCCCTCCATGGCGTCAGTCAAACGGATGGCATCGCGAAGCATGCTTTCGACTCGGATATGTTCTGGCTGGATCGCAACACAGTACCCACGATGGGAGACTACTTTCGCGAGGCAGGGTACCAGACCTATTACAAAGGGAAATGGCATATCTCCGATGAAGATATCATCACGCCAGGGACGCATCAGAGCATCCCAAGCTATCATCCCTTGACAGGAGTGCCCGATCCGAAAAAAGAAGAATTATATACAAGAGCCAACCGATTAGGTCATTTCGGCTTTAATGAATGGGTCGGGCCTGAGCCCCACGGTAAAAACCCCCGAAATTCCGGCTCATCCGCTGCGTTCGGCGTTAGCGGCAGAGATGAATTCTATGCGGATGAGACCGTTCAGCTCCTTGAAGCGTTGGAAGATCAGAAAAGTCGAGATGCGGATGTCGAGCCTTGGCTTATCGTAACGTCATTTGTGAACCCACATGACATTGTCCTCTATGGGGCGATTACAGCGCAGCTTCCGATGTTCCGGTTCGATGTGGAGCCCATGCCTTGGGTTGCGCCCCCTCCGACCCTTCATGAATCGTTATTCACAAAGCCCCGGTGTCAGGCAAGCTATCGGGATACCTATCCCAAAGCACTTCAGCCCATTATTGACCAATCCTTTTACCGTCAATTGTATTATCAACTGCAAAAAAATGCCGACCAGCAAATGTTGAAGGTATTTGAAGCTCTTACCTGTTCTTCGTTCTATGACAATACGATTGTGATTTTCACATCCGACCATGGCGATCTCCTCGGGTCACACGGGCATCTTCATCAAAAATGGTACTGTGCCTATGAAGAAATGCTTCATGTCCCCTTCCTAATTCACAATAAGCATCTCTTCCCGCATGCTAAACAAATCAATACCCTTACAAGCCATGTTGATCTTCTGCCTACCCTCCTCGAATTAGCGAATGCTGATATCGGACAGATTCAACACCGCTTACAACACAGATTTAGTGAAGTACGTCCCTTCGTGGGACGCGACCTCAGTCCACTTATATTAGGGCAGGTGTCTGATACTTCCTTCGTCAATAAGCCAATATACTTCATGACAGATGACGATGTGACCCGAGGTCAACATCAAATAAGTCCGCTGGGAGAGGCCTATACATCGGTAGTACAGCCTAACCACATCGAGACCGTCCTGATGACTATAGATCAACAAGATGGACAGGAATTATGGAAGCTCTCCCGCTATTTTGATAACGTTCATTTCTGGAGCGAACCGGGCGTGAAAGACGTAACTGTTCAACCTATCGGACATCCCGCCAATGGACAACAATCGATTAACATGACACATGTAAAAACCGTACCGTATCCAGATGAATATGAAATGTATAACTTAACCAAGGATCCTCTAGAGACCTGTAACCTAGCTCATCCCGCATTTGCTACGCAGTACAGTATCGGAATTCAGCAACAGATGATGATGATGCTGGAGGAGCAACGGGTACACAAACGTCTATATCCCAATCAACCAAGCGCCAAATGAGAACAATCGTCTCTATAAAAGAAAAGCCTGACCTTATAAGGCCAGGCTCAGAGTGTCGATAAAGTCCAGAGGACTTTTCGGTACAATGATGAAGATGAATGAAGTTTGCTATGTTGTTTAAACTCCAGTACAGGTGGAGGTGGGGAAAAGTATTTGTGGTGGTGCTATATTGGATATATCCACTAACTTAGCTGTTTTCAGTACGATTTCACACTCTATACTGGATAAATCCAATAGAATGTGCTGAAAATGCCTCTAAAATGCTGATTTTCCCCCTCTATATTGGAAACGTCCAGTATAGGTGCGCGAATTAGTGTTGGCTTCAAAGCTATATTGGAGTCGAGGAAGACTTGCTTGTGTAGGGTGAAGGTACTTTTTTTACGTGCCCTCCAAAAAACGGGGGTTTCTCGAGAGCCTGAGCCTGACCTCATAAGGCCAGGCTAACGATGAATAATTTCAGAGATCATTCTAAGTCTGAACTCTGACTGAATAGCTTCTGGCGAAGACCATACACGCCTAATAACAACAAAGGAAACAACACATTAAGGGTATAATCATAAAACGGCCAGTATCTTGCGATTACGTTATTGTAGTAGGTGATATTCGGGGCAATCAAGGTGGAAAGCACCATAAGAATCATAGCGGCAGGTAACGTCAACGACTTATATTCCTTAAGCTTTAACACCTGACTCAAACCTAGAACAAGACCGTAGAAAAAAAGAATAATCTTAAAAAAGATCGTGACGAACCACATCAAGGATAGAATGGCTTCGATTCTCTCTAGGAACCTGCCAATGTCGATCTTTTTGGCTAACGAATAACTAGGGTACATATTACTAGACGTTGCATCCGCCCCTAGAACGAGAATGGTTATGATAATTAAAATAATCAAAGCAACTCCACCCATCAACGTACCGGTAAAAAAACCTTTCAAGATTTTTTTCGGCTGATTGACATAGGGCATGATCATGAGGAACACAACAAGTTGACCCGAGGAAAATGTGGAAGTTGAAATCGATCCCCGAAGCACAGGTTTGATTCCTTCTGCCAGAACCGGTTGAATATTCTCCATATGCGCTTGGGGTAATAGAAGAATGATGAACGTGACAAAAAACAGAATAACCCCTGGAAAAAATACCTCCCCTGCTCGCGCAAATGCCTCGAGTCCAAGCCGTACCCCCATGACGACAATGCACAAAAACACGACGTAGATCGCTTGGATTGGTGTTTCCGGCATGCTTTGCGTGGTCATAAAATCACCGATTTCCCTGACATTAGCGGAAGCGCACAGCAGGAAATAGGCTATAAACAACAGCGATACGGCCGTACCGAGCGTTGAACCAAGTATTTTTTTATTGGATTCCACAAAGGTCAAATCGGGGTTGAGTTTGCTAACAACCACGAGTAAACACACGACAAGCCAACCGACACCCATTCCTATGATCGCGGAAATCCAAGCATCCTCTTTGGCTTCAAAGGTCGCGACCGAAGGCAGCACCAGGATCGAATCGCCAATCGTAAACAATGTGACCAAGATCGTAAATTGTCGTAAGGATATCTTTCCGTTCTCCAGCATGTTTCTCACCCTTTTACTTTAAGAGCCTAAATATGATATTACTGATTGGCTTGTATACCGCGACAATAATGGATAAAGGATTCGGGAGTTTCCAATGGAGCCCCTCTGCAATATTCAGCAAGATCCCCGCTGTAAGGAGAATGTAGAATGCCCACAGCTCCTTGCGTAATTTTCTTTTGACTAACGAAGGTACTTCAATGAACGCGAACACAATGGCTACTGCAAGAAACCCTATAATCACCAACATGGCCGTTCTACTCCCTTATTCTCTCCAAAAATGAGTTGCTCACCGTACCTAATTGATGAATCTGACCATCTACCTTCACCGTCACATCAAGATCGACGAAATACTGATCCCATCTCCCTTTAGCCTTCTTCCAAAATTTAGGGTTCGATCGGCGGATGGCATCACCAAACCCGAAAATATCAGCCTTATATTCTTTCTTTACCGTGTGAATAACCTCATCAATCAGTTCTTTGACTCTTGCATCCCCAAGGCTCTCCAATTGGGCAATCGTTTTCGTCTTCGTCAAATCGATCTGACATTCGACTTCATCCACATTGGCTCGCGAGCGAACTTCGATATCAATATGGGGTTTTCCTTTGATCACGCTGCCTTTGACCTTTGTTTTGGAACGAATAATCTCTAACGTCAATTCCCCCCCCTTAGGACATGGGATGACGCCTGCTGTACTTGTCACTTTGTCGCGAATATAGTTATACCCTTTGCTTTCCTTCTCATTGAGCCAACCGACCAGCTTGTCTCCTCGGAAGACGGCCAAAGACGTATATTGCAGTTGAGCCGAACTGTCGACCATTTGCACATTTTTATTGGAGTTTCCCATTTGCGGCTCGCCATTGATGAAGATTCCAGTCAATACGGGATGTTTTCCCTCACTAGTTATATCTTTTATCAATTCATCTAATGTGACGGAGGTTGTAGGCGCCCATGCTTTCTGCGATGTTTCGAGCGCATTGTAGAGCATATTTGCAGGGATCGCATCCAGTGACGTCAAAACTTTCAATATATCCTCAGCCATTAAACCCTTGGATACCGCAATGTAGAAATCAGACCGCGCCTCATTATCTCTTGTCAAAAATTCTAGCGATTTCCCGATTCCTTCTCGAGCTAAAGCCTCTCCAAGAATCAGAATGCGAAGATGCGAGATGTAAATCTTTCGAGGACTGTTCGTTGTCATCTTGCGGATAGCTTCAAACACGCTGTCTCCAACGGCTGAGTACAGGGTGACCGGAGAAGCACCGCGACCTTTTTTGGCTGCGATTTCGCCTGGAACTACGACCTGCATAGAAACCTTGTATTGTTTGTCCTGTTTATCGATCCCCATCCCCACCGCGATCGCAAGATCGTTCAATTCCCTTCGATTCCAACAGCCCGTGACAAATATCATGACACCTAGAAGCAACAGTAGAAGCATCTTTCGTAACATGGCATGTTTCCTTTCCGTCTGCTGAAAGTTATGTTCGAGACCTGGGGTTAGTAGACGGCTGCTCACGGGTCACATTTTGCTGACTAATGAGGCGTGGGCGGGTCCTCATTCTCCAATGAGGCAGTCTAAAAATCGTATCCTCCTGATCGTTCGCATTGTACGGGGCCAGAGGACTTGTATAAGGAATGCCGAAGGAGCGTAAGCTGCACAAGTGGAGGACGAGTGCAATAAAACCGGCAATCATCCCGTATAAACCGAATGAAGCGGCCAGAACCATCATCGGGAAACGAATCAAGCGAACAGCAATCGACATATTGGGCGCTGGAAAAATAAAGCTGGAAATCGCCGTAATCGATATCACGATGACCATCGCTGCTGAAACAATTCCCGCCTCTACGGCTGCTGTCCCAATGACCAGTGTTCCGAGAATGGATACGGCTTGCCCCACCGCACGAGGCATCCTTACGCTGGCTTCCCGTAATATTTCTAGAGCGGTTTCCATCATCAGAGCCTCGATAATCGCAGGAAAGGGCACACCTTCCCTTTGGGCCGCCAAGCTAATTAATAATGCGGTCGGTAACATCTCCTGATGGAACGTGGTAATTGCAATATAGGTCGATGAACCAAAGAGGGCGATGAAGAAACTGAAGAATCGGAGCACGCGGAGCAGGCTGCTGACATCCGCCCGTTGATAATAATCTTCGGCAGCCTGAAAAAATTGAGTGAACATCGCAGGAGCCGTGAGGACAAATGGCGTTCCATCTACGAGAATGGCCACACGCCCCTCTAACAAATCTGCAGCGACAACGTCGGGACGCTCTGTATTGTATATCGTTGGAAACGGCGTATACGTCTCATCCTGAATGAATTCTTCGATATATCCACTTTCCAGAATCCCGTCGATATCGATTCGATCCAGACGTTGACGTACTTCGTCAATCACGTTGTCACTCGCAATGCCTTTGATATACATGATCGACACATCGGTTTGGGTGACACGACCTATGGTTCTCGTCTCGAGCCATAGGTTCCGATCTTTAATCTTCCGCCGTATCAACGCCGTATTGGTTCGTATGTTCTCTGTAAAGCTCTCCCGGGGTCCCCGAACAATCGTCTCCGTCGCAGGCTCCGTGACACTCCGTTGGTTCCATTCTCTCACCCCAATGGCAAATCCTTGGGTATGCCCTTCGAACAGCAGGATGGCGTCGCCAGATAATAACGAATGAAATAACACGTCAAAATCAGCCACTTCCTTGACTCCCCCTACGGTGAGGGCTCGTTCCTTCAATACATTCAATACGTCCTGCCCGAAGGATATCATCTGATCCAATTCGGTGTTTTTCATATCCATTAACAGCGATTCCATGACGAAATCCGCAAGAGCTTGCGAACCGGTTAGCCCGTCCGTGTAGAAAATAGCGGCTTTGACATTGCCAACCTTCCCAATCCGGATTTCCCTAACGACGATGTCGTCACTATTGCCTAATGCTTGTTTTACTGTGTTTATATTTTGCTGAAGATCGGCTGCGATTGGCTCCTTCGTATCGGATGCCGCTTGTTGAGTCGATGGTTCAGATGGTTGCTGTTCCTTCGCCTCTTCAGGCGTGTTATTGTTATGTTCCATGAGCGATCCCTCGTTTGTCTGCTATGGATCAATTGTAGCCCAATACATGCCAACATAAACCTGAGGGGATGAAGTAAAGCCATTGCTTATGCAACGGCTTTAACATTCATTAATCCCATATATCGGGTCGATCCAACTGAAGCATTCGCAAGTACTGAAGTAATTGTCCTGTATGTACGGCATCATGGTAGGATTTCCGCTCTAAAGCATCACCAAGGTACCTTTCAATGGGGCGATGAGGCCATTGTATGAGCTTGCTTGCAAAATCCGCTATATCTAGTGATTCAACATAGGATATAAATTGCTCATGATAGATGCTAGAGTGAGTGATTTCATCCTGCACACTCGTATAGGGTACCTCCCAAAGGGGATTTTTTTCCTCCTCGGTTGGCAGCCTTTGCTCTGTCAAAATCATAAACCACGAGTAATCATGAAGCAGTACATGGCGAATCATATGTCCAATACTTAGTGCGCCCGCGTCTGGTTTCCAAGGCAAATATTCGTCTGGGATGCCGTCTACCGCTTTTAGAAAACGTCGACGTGTCTCCTTTAAGTCGAGTAGTATCAATTCTTTTGCATTCATACTTCCATCTCTCCCTACACTATTATTCTCCTCCCGTATTGTACAACTGGCACATTTAAACTATCATCGAAATATGAATGCATATCCGAATATTTCAATCGTAACCTCCCTTATCGCTGATCCTACTCGCGCAGTCATGCTAGACGCATTAATGAGTGGGCAAATGCTGCCCGCTGGAGAATTGGCGTACATATCAGGCGTATCTCCACAAACAGCAAGCTCTCATCTATCCAAACTTGTGAAAGGAAATGTAATTGCCGTCGAACAACAAGGTAGACATCGCTACTATCGCCTTGCAAATAAGGAGGTAGCAGAATTGATGGAAATGATCGCCGTGATATCCCCGCCGGTTCAGGTACGATCCTTACGGCAATCGCAGGAAATGAAAAAAGTGAGGCATGCACGTACCTGTTATGATCATTTAGCAGGGAAGCTAGGCGTCGCGCTAACTCAAGCTCTCCTACATAAAGGGTTTATTGCCATGGTCTCGGAAACGGAGTTCGATGTCACCGCAGAAGGAATGGAACATTTCCGGTTGCTCGGCATCGATCTAGCTGCGATGAAATCGAATCGACGCATATTTGCCAAACGATGCCTTGATTGGAGCGAACGATATCACCACATCGGGGGCTTTTTGGGATCCGTGATCGCACGGCATTTATTTGAGATCAAGTGGATTGAGCGTATCGAAGGAACGAGAGCCGTACGGATTACGGAAGAGGGGAGAAATCGACTGCAAGAATGGTATGGCATTGACGTAGATACGCAAGAAGGTCATGACAATCTTTACAAAAATGCCCACGCTTAAGGAGCACGGAAGCGCGATTCCATCTTCCCTACAATCAATCATGAATCATGAACTAATTATGGGAGGTAGAAGAATGACGCATTATTACGATTGTTCCAATCTACAGCGAATACCTGATCTCGTGAAACTGGCCCCGCAGACCGCCGCTTCCTTTTTAACAGCTGTCTCGCAAGACAACAGACCTACAAGATACGACACCTGATTGCTTCTGTTAAAATACCGATGATGCAGAACATGATGAAATAAAAATGAAGATTGCTATGTTGGATAAATCCAATAACTTTAACGGATTTGCCTACGTTTAAGCGTCTATATTGTATATTTTCATTAAAAAAGGATGTAAAACGCCAACAATGCTCCATTCATGGCTCTTATCCTACATAAATCCAATATAGGTGGCTAACAAAGCTCATTCTGGCGGCTATCCTGCATAAATCCAACATAGATGAGTAACAAAGCTCATTCGGCGACTATTTGTTCGATTTTGAACGAATAGTCGTCTCTCTCTGTATCTATTCTTACTTAGGCCCATATATCCAGTTGGAGTTTTTGCTACTTGAAGGGAATACTATCCGGGGCTTGACCCTATCAAAGGTGATTAGGAATTCGTAAAAATAGGTTGCGAATTTTAGACGATGTTTGCGGATTATAGGATTCTGCAACCGTTAACATTCTTGTTACAATACAGATGCAACTAAAAGATCTTAGTTCAGGGGGAATAAAAATGAAAAGGTTTTCTATTTTATTATTGGCTTGTATGTTGGTCATGGGAGCACTAAGCGCTTGCGGAAACAGCGAGTCAGAATCAGCTGCATCCAATAAACTCGTCGTCTACAGTCCAAATAGCGAAGAAATCATCAAGACGATTATTCCAATGTTCGAAAAGCAAACAGGGATTACCGTTGAACTTGTAACGGCTGGAACCGGCGAAATTGTTAAGCGCTTACAATCTGAGAAACAAAACCCTTACGCTGATGTGATGTTCGGTGGTTCCATGGCTGGTTATCGTGAACATGCCGATCTATATGAACCTTATGTTTCACCCGAGGACGAAAATTTAATTGAAGGCCATCGCAATACGACGGGATTCGCAACTCCTTTCGTTTCAGATGGAAGCGTTCTCCTCGTGAACAAAAACCTTATTGGCGATATCAAAATTGAAAGTTATGCCGATTTGCTCAACCCAAAACTTAAAGGGAAAATTGCTTCTGCTGACCCGGCAAGCTCAAGCTCCGCTTTTGCTCAACTAACTAATATGCTGAAAGCGATGGGCGGCGACTATGAGAGTGATAAAGGTTGGGACTATGTCAGCAAATTGATCGAGAACCTGAACGGCAAAATTGCAAGTGGTTCCGGCGCGGTTCACAAGAGTGTAGCTGACGGAGAATATGTCGTTGGATTAACGTATGAAGATCCTTCAAGCACTTATGTGAAAAACGGTGCCCCGGTCGAAGTTGTATATCCGAAAGAAGGCGCAGTGTTCCTCGACGCCGCTTCCGCTGTGATCAAAGGTGCTCCACACATGGACAATGCCAAGAAATTCATCGACTTTATTCTTTCCAAAGAAGCTCAAGATGCATTCGGTACGCAATTAACAAATCGTCCTCTTCGTCAAGATACAAAGCTTGGGGACTACATGACGCCCTATGCCAACATCAACATGATTGATGAAGATACAGACTATGTTAGTGCGAATAAATCCAAAATCGTGGAGCATTACATTGATTTGTTCACAAGCATCAAATAAATTATAAGAATTTAGGTGACAACGATGAGCGTAACTATATTTATTAAAGACTTAGTCAAAAAATATGATGATACCACCGTCATTCCGGAGTTGTCCCTGGAGATTAAGAAGGGTGAATTTTTCACCCTCCTCGGTCCTTCGGGGTGCGGAAAGACCACGCTGCTGCGCATGATTGCCGGCTTTAACAGTATTGAAGGCGGAACTATTCAATTTAACGACCGTGTTATTAATCAGGTTGAACCTGGCAAACGGAATATCGGGATGGTGTTTCAGAGCTATGCTATCTTCCCGCATTTAACTGTCAAAGGGAATATTGCTTTTGGGCTTGAAAATCGCAGATTATCCAAAGCTGAAATTGCCTCCAAAGTCGATGATATCTTAAAGGTAGTTCAAATCGAACAATACAAAGACCGCATGCCCAAGAATCTATCCGGCGGCCAGCAGCAGCGGGTTGCCTTAGCCAGAGCGATTGTCATCCGACCGGATGTCCTCTTGATGGATGAACCTCTCTCCAACCTGGATGCCAAACTTCGGGTCGACATGCGGAACGCGATTAAAGATATTCAGAGAGAAGTTGGGATCACAACCGTATACGTCACACATGATCAAGAAGAAGCTATGGCTGTATCCGATCGCATTGCCGTTATGAAATCGGGCGTGATTCAGCATCTGGGTACACCTCAAGAAATCTATCAGCGTCCTGCGAATGTATTCGTTGCTACATTTATCGGTCGAACCAACATTATCGAAGGAAGCTTAACGCCGGAAGCAGGCGGCCATCGACTGCACATCGGACAGAGCTATTCGGAAGAACTCTCGAACATTCAACTTCCGAAATCGCATGCGCAGAAGGCTATTAACGTCCAAATTTCAGTTCGACCTGAAGAGTTCGTTATGACCGAGGATCAGACAGGTCTGAAAGCGACCATTGTACACAGCGTATTTTTGGGACAAAACACACACTATTTTGTGGACTTGGAGTCTGGTCAACGCGTTGAAATCACACAGGAATCAAAAACGACACAAATCTTAGATCCTGGTCACACCATCTATTTAAAAGTGAAAAAAGATAAAATCAATGTGTACGATGCTGAAGGTGAATTGAATTATACAGGGAGCGGTCAGCTATGAAGGGGACGCGCAAACGATTTGATATTTGGACCAATATTTCGTTATTGATCTTCATGTTCTATATTCTTTTTCTAGCTCTACCTTTATTTACGATGCTCATCAAAAGTGTGTATAACGGTACCACAGGGGACTTTTCATTTGCCTATTTCACGAAGTTTTTCAGTAAACCCTATTATTTAAATGCATTATTCAATAGTGTTAAAGTAACCGTTAGTGTGACAGCCCTTGCTGCCATCATCGCAACACCGCTCGCTTACATCATGGCAACGGTTAAAATTAAAGGTAATTCAACCATTCGAGTTATGATTTTGATTTCCTCGATGTCAGCCCCATTCATTGGAGCTTACTCCTGGATCCTGCTGCTAGGCAGAAACGGTGTCATTACCAGATTCGTGAGCAATACATTTGGAATTACGATGCCTGATATATATGGTTTTACGGGTATTCTCGTGGTCTTAACCTTGCAAATGGTCCCTCTTATCTTTATGTATGTATCCGGAGCACTTAAGAATGTGGACCAATCGCTCATGGAAGCCGCAGAAAGCATGGGCTATAGCGGCTTCAGCAAAATGCGCCGCGTGCTGCTCCCGCTCATTACGCCAACCTTGCTCGCAGGCGGACTACTCGTATTCATGCGCGCACTCGCCGATTTCGGTACACCGATGCTGATTGGTGAAGGGTTTAAGACCGTACCGGTACTGATCTTTACCGAATTTATTAGTGAAGTCGGCGGCGATGATGGCTTTGCAGCGGCGATCAGTGTCATTGTCGTCCTGTTCGCAACAGCGATCTTCCTGCTTCAAAAGTTCGTATCCAATCGTAAATCCTTTACGATGAGTGCGTTGCATCCCATTGAAGCTAAGAAGAAAAAAGGAATCGGCAACATCGCGGCCCATATCGTCATCTATCTGTATACTTTCATTGCACTTATGCCGCAACTATACGTCATCTATACTTCTTTTCTCAAAACGAACGGCCGAATCTTCGTTAAAGGATTTTCGCTCCAAAGCTATAAGGATGCATTCGATAATATTGGAGGCGTCATCACGAACACGTTCATGCTAGCCATCGTGTCGCTTGTCATCATTATCCTGTTGGCGATTCTGATCGCTTATGTTACCGTTCGAAGAAAAAATGCCTTGACGAATACGCTGGATATCTTTACGATGTTCCCTTATATCGTTCCAGGCTCTATTCTAGGGATCGCCCTATTAATCACATTCAACAATAAGCCGCTGGCCCTGAGTGGAACAGCCATCATTATGATCATCTCATTCGTCATCCGGCGTCTGCCTTATACGATTCGTTCGAGCGCAGCGATTCTGCATCAGATTAACGATGGGATTGAAGAAGCGGCAATCAGCCTGGGAGCTTCCCAGATGAAGACGTTCTTCAAGATTACGCTTCCTATGATGCTTGCAGGCGTCGTCTCTGGTGCGATCCTTAGCTGGATTACCATTATTACGGAATTAAGTACCTCGATCATCTTGTATACCGGTAAGACGAAAACCGTGACGGTTGCCATCTATACCGAGGTTATTCGCGGGAACTATGGGGTTGCTGCAGCATTGTCCACGATCCTTACCGTAATTACGGTCGTATCGCTGCTGGTCTTCCTCAAACTCTCTGGTCAAAAAGAAGTTTCGCTATAATCCAATAAGCTTCCATAACCACCTAGTCGGCCCGGCATCATGCGGGCCGATTTGGTGGTATTTGGATGGACCTCATGATAACCGGCGATGTTCAGCCTGATCTACGAGTAAGGTATACTAAAGAAGAGGGGCCTATCGTTGATGGGAGGTATCATGAAACAGACAAAAAAACGTAACTTTAAGGAATCAACCCGTCACCTATTTCGACTGTATACGGTGATCCCGTTTGCTATTTTAATCGTTTTGTTTTTGGTATTCACGTTAATTAACGGAAGAATGAACTTAACCCAAAAAACTACCGAGGCTGCGCAATCCATCAGCCAGTCCATCGCAGCGGTACATCAGCAATACTACGAAGAAATCAATCAACTGGCTGTTTCTCCTGCCGTGATGAACTATGTGACCACCCATTTGAACAGTGATAAAGTGTACTCCGAATTTTACGATTTCAACAATCAGCAGCAGGTCAAAAGCATATTTCATATCGTCGCTACGAACGGCGTCTTTCTGGCGAGTTCCGCTCCACCGGATACCCTGTATGCCAACTTTGCCTTTAGCAATCTCATCACCCGGATTGATCATCGACCGAACGACACGCTAACCGAAATGAATAGCTTTCGTTACTCGCATGATCGCGATACCTGCTATACGTTCGGCAAAGCGATCGTAAAGGACCATCAAACGCTAGGTTATATCATCTTTCAACTGAATGAAGCCGACATCCAGAAAATCATATTTGAACAAAATAATGAAATTGCGATGATCACCGACGAACATAACACTATTATTGCCACGACGAACAATGTAACCAAAGGCGTGCTGAACAAATTTAGCCCTAAGCTCGATAATCAAGGTCATGTGTTATTAAACGACGGCACGTATTATATGTATTCCAAACGGATACCAGACACATCCATTCAAGTCATCACGCTTAACTCTTACAAATCCGAGCAATACACCTACTACACAGTGTCGATCTTTGTCCTTGCGGCCAGCGTGCTCCTATGGATCATGATTCGAATCTTGTCGAACAAAATGTCGACGCGCAATTCCGAATCGATCGACAAATTGATACATGCCTTAGCGCAGCTGCGTGAGGGGAATTTTAATGGGTATGTCGACATTCAGACGGATGATGAATTTGAAATTCTTGGCGATGAGTATAATGTGATGCTGGATCGATTGAAGCATTTGGTAGAGAAGAATAAAGAGTTGTCAGCACTCAGCACCATTATTGAGGTAAAGCAGCTGCAATCGCAGTTCCATCCGCATTTTATATTTAATGTACTAGAAACCCTGCGCTATGCGATTAAAATCGACGCGAATCAAGCTCAGGATATTGTCATGATTCTATCCAGACTGCTTCGATACAGTATCGGACACGATCGCAGCGTCAAGCTGAAGGATGACATGAATTATGTGCGAGATTATCTGAAGCTGCAGCATATTCGTTTTAATGAACGACTGGAATATCGGATTTCGGTCGCAGAGGAAACCCACGAGGTATATGTTCCGAAGCTTCTTCTTCAACCGCTCATTGAAAACGCTATCAAATATGGCTATCAGAATCAAAGTAATGTACGGATTGAGATCCGGATCTACACATCTGGAGGTAAGCTCATTCTCGAGGTCCGCGACAACGGTCAAGGCATAAACGAAGAGACTTTGGAGAACGTCAACCACATCTTGCAAAGCCAGAGTAACACCACGCCGCATATCGGACTATATAACGTTCATCGTCGCTTGGTGCTGTTGTATGGGGAAGAATCCGGTGTCCACATCGACAGTGCGCAAGGAGAAGGCACCTGTGTTACACTTACAATTCCTTACGAATGGAGTGATGATCATGTTTAAGGTTCTACTCGTCGAAGATGAAGATATGATCCGCAGGGGGATACGATTTAGCATCGATTGGCTGCAATACGATTGTATCGTGATTGAGGAGGGGCTTCATGGGCAGGATGGCTATGAGAAGATCTGCGAACTCAAGCCGGATATTGTCATTACGGATATCAATATGCCCATTATGGATGGCATCTCAATGATTCGGGAAGGTCTCCAGAAGCATACCTTTAGCAGTATCATTATCTCAGGCTATAATGAATTTCATTTGGCGAAGCAAGCCATTCAATTAGGCGTAACCGAGTTTTTAGTGAAGCCATTAGAGGATGACCAGTTGATCGCGGCACTGGAATCTGCTAAAGCCCATGTGGATTTAATACGCAAATACGAGATCATCTCCAATCATCCGCAAGAAAAAGAAGAAATTATTAATAGTCAATTTTTAGAGAAGGAAACAAAAACATCGAAATATGTGTCCAAGATGATCGCCTATGTGCAGGAGAACTATGCGAAGAAAATTAGCATCCATGACCTTGTGGAACAGCTTGGCTTAAGCGCCTATTACATGAATCAGAAATTCAAGGCAGAGACCAGCTATACGTTTAATGAATTCCTCAACCGCTATCGCATTCATAAATCGATCGAATTATTAAAAGCAGGCGATGGCAAAGTATATACAATCGCCCATGATATCGGCTTTAGCGATTACAAGTACTTCATTAGCATCTTCAAAAAATATGCCCAATGCACGCCTAGTCAATATCAAGAATATTTCGGGGATAAGGATATGTAATATAGGGATCTCCTAATTATTCTGCTAGGTTGATGAAAAATAAAAAGCCGATCGAATCCAAGACGCTTGGTCTGGCACTCGATCGGCTTCCTTTTTGATTCCTTACACCTTCGGCCGGTCACGTATGACCGAGGTTAGACATCTCTACCGTAGATCACGCCTATCCTCGATTACTTGGATAGAAAGTTCAACAAACGGTACAAGAACACGGCTGTCTCAGCACGGGTCGTATTATTGCGTGGATGAATCATTCCCCCGTCACCTTGAATCAGTCCTTGTTCGATCATGCCTGCAATACTGCCTGCCGCATAATCAGATACATTTCCTGCATCTTTGAAGCCTTCAAGCGCCGCGATGTCACCCGCGACTTCTTTTGCTTTGGCTGCCTTCAACGCACGCGCTACCATGACCATCATGTCTTGACGCGTCATCTTAGCCTTCGGATCTAACCGATCGCCATCGATGCCAGTCACGATACCCAACTGCTTCGCAATAGAGACAGCCTCGTAATAGTAATCTCCCGCTTGAACATCTGCGAATGCATCGCTTGCTTCCACCTTCAAATCAAGTGCTCGCACGAGCATTAAAATGAAGTCTGCTCTGCTCACCTGTTCAGCTGGTTGGAATGCTGTAGATGATGTACCGTTCACGATTCCTAAAGCGGCCAACTTCTCAATGGCTTCTTGTGCCCATCCATGACTACCTAAGTCCGTAAATTGTGATACAGGCTGCTGGTAGAATACCGCATACGTACCTGCATGGTCTGTTTGGAACCGGATGTGCTTGTCGGCCGCTGAATAGGCTGCATTCGTAATCACGGTCGTCTCGCCTTTGTCATTGATCGATAGGATGCCGATTTTTGCTGCTGTCTCTTGACCAGCTAGCGAATACGGAATCGTAACGGTCATTGGCGCCTTCTCATTCTTCCATGCGATGGACTTGCCATCCATTTGCACCTCTAGCACAACAATTGGTCTGTTGCCTACTTGTGCTTGTGCCGCTTGGCTCAATGCCTTTCTGTCCTGTTCACGAACAACAAAGCGCAATTGCTTGCCGAGCTCAGCCGATTTCGCGAACATTTGTCCGGATACCGTGAACGATGCTATTGGCGTGCTCACTTCAATCAGAAGGTTAGGATTTTCGGACAAGAACGCTGCAGGAAGATCTACCGCATAGTTCGTTGCCGCGCCGTTTTTCTTCAGCTCAATGTTTACCTTCAGCTTGCCATCTGAATTGGCTTTCGCTTGCGACATCGCTTTCCGCATTTCCTGCTCGCTTATCGCACCGACTGCCGTTTTTCCATCGGATTGGAGCTTGGAGCTCACGACGGCTTTCACGGATCCATCCGGTTGCGGCTGAATTTCTGCAGGCGTTGGCGTTGGTGTTGGTGTTGGAACGGTCGTTCCGCCACCGCTGCTACCACTACCAGGGTTGCCGCTATCTTTCTTGTAATCAAAGCTCACTTTCACTGGCTCGCTCATATCACTCGTGGATAGAGATGCCTCATAGGTTCCTACTACATCACCCGTAAGCGTGAATGTAAACTGGAAGCTGCCCGCTTCAGTACTCTTCGTCTGCGCTTCATAATGAACTGCGCTATTCGGATCGAGTACTTTCAATTTCACATCGGCAGCGGTACTATTCTTCACGAACCCATCAATCGTTACTTTTTTCGTAGCTGCGTCTATAGTTGCCTTCAGACCTTCAATTGTTGTTGGAGTTCCTGGGGTTGCTTTCTTGTAATCAAAGGTCACTTTCACTGGCTCGCTCATATCACTCGTGGATAGAGATGCCTCGTAGGTTCCTTCATCATCGCCTGTTAGCGTGAAGGTAAATTCGAAGCTGCCTGCTTCGGTGCTCTTCGTCTGCGCTTCGTAATTGACCTCGCCTGTCGGATCAAGTACCTTCAAACTCACATCTGCAGCGGAGCTATTCTTCACTTGCCCAGCAATCGTTACCTTTTTCGTTGCTGCGTCTATCGTTGCCTCCAGACCTTCGATTGTGGTTGGCATTCCTTTCTTGTAATCGAAAGTCACTTTTACAGGCTCATTCATACCATCCGTGGATAGGTATGCCTCGTAGCTTCCTTCTTCATCACCCGTGAGGGTAAAGGTAAATTCGAAGCTGCCCGCTTTGGTGCCCTTCGTCTGTGCTTCGTAATTGACCTCGCCTGTCGGATCAAGTACTTTCAGTTTCACATCGGCAAGGGTGCCGTTCATGACAAGCCCATTAATCGTTACTTGTTTCGTTGCTCCGTTTACCGTTGCTGTTACACCGTCAATGGCTTTGACTTCCTCAGCTCCCGATAGGTTATAGATACCCAATTCATAGAAGGAGTATCCGTAATCTGTCGCTCTTTTTACCCCTTGGAATTTCATGTATCTCGCTTTGACCGGGTTAAACTGAACCGTTTCTTTGCCATCATGCGCCGTAATGATTCCGTCATTGGCCATCACATTGGTCCAATTCTGCTTATCGTTAGAGACGAGAAGCTTATAGGTTTGAGCACGAGCCGTCTCCCAATCGATTCTGACCGTATCCATCACTTTCTCTTCCCCAAGATCGACCATGAACCATGTGTTGTCAACATATTCACTCGCCCATCTGGAAGCAGGGAACCCGTCGACGGCTTTGGCAGCGGCATAATTCGCATTGTTACCTTCAACCGAAGAGGCTTCTACCGCTTTATTCTGCGCCATATTACCCGTGAGGTGATAGACGCTTTCCTTCAGCGTATTGTAAGCACCATCTTTAATGACATTATCTTTCTTGAGTTGGTCTAGCTTCGCATTGAAGGCTTTTAAGTATTTGGCAGCTTGTGCTGCATCTACTCCCTCGAAGCGCTTCATCATTTCCAAGTAGTTGTTCAAGGAACGAGCCGCTTCAGCGTTCGTAAATTGTTGTGCTTTCTCGAAACGATCGACTAACGCTTGGATCCCGGATGCATTCGTGGACGCTTCGATCACATATGTGGTTTTCTTCGATTTACCCGATGCCACGGTGATGACCAGCTCATGTTTCCCGAGTTTGCCTGCCAGATCAATGACCGTTCCTTCGGTATACGATTTGCCATCATACGTAGCTGTTACCTTTGTGATTCCGCTTCCGTCATCCTCTTTAAGCTTCCATGTAAACTTGATGGACGACGTATCAGGCAATGTAACTCCGCTTTGAAGCAGTTGCCCATTCATTTGTACTTCCGCCTCTGGAGGAGGGGCATTGTTGACTTGATACGTTCCTTTCACGAATTGGTACAGCCAATCATACATAATCCGTGTTGCAGGGTCTTTGCTTACCGCCGTATCGTACACGGCATTGTTGCCTTGGTAGTAAGCTCTGAAGCCCTCTTGCATCAGACCTGTCTCAACGCCGCTGTTCAGATAATCGATATACCGTTCGCGGAATACGCCATCTGTCAGCATACGGTCATCGAACTCCAGCTCATTGGACATGCCATACTGCTTCGCTAGGTTCGCTGCGTCTGCCAGACGGTCATAGCCCATTTCCTCAAAGAAATAGTTCGGTTGGAAGGCTACAGCATCAAAGCCGACATCCTTCCACATAAAGCCTTTGTATGCAAAAAAGTGAGGTATCCAGAAAAATTTCATATTTTCATTGTTTGCAACATTCATCGTGTGGACTTTCTCGCTTACGTAACGGATTAAAGCCGGTCCATCCGCACTCGTACTGATTTGCTCTTCCAGCCAGTACATACCCACGAGCTCGAGATGGGAATAATTCGCTGCTTCCCACTTTTGCTTCACTTGATTTAAATACCATTGAACCGCTTTTTCCCGATTCGCAAGCGCTTTCTCTTTGCCAACATCTGAAGCGTTGAAGCTTAAATTCTCACCATCAATGGTACCAAAATTCTTGATCGACTCCCCTGGGTCCGGAATCATCAAGACAACCTTTTCCTTTTGTGTAGGCTGTTTCAAGGCGATCCCGACTTCCTTGGTCGCTTCATTCAGCTGATACATATCTCCTGTAGGAGCAAATGTTTTCTCAAGATACCATTTCCAGTCCTCCAGGTATGCGTTACCGCCAAAATCACGGCCCGCTGTTGGAGGATTTATTCCGAGATAAAGGACACCGTCAAAGAGCCAATCGGTCGGCTTCCCTGTCTTATCGACATAACTGATGTTCGGAATGATCCGATCCTTCATCCAAGTTCCCTTATCATTCGCATATTTCCCGTTATAGAGCAATCCAAGATTCTTAATGCCTGCTGTAGCTTCGCCCGGTGCTAAGAACTGCGGTTCCGTCGTTGGAACGGATACCGCTTCAGCAGCTTTTCCGTCTGTACCGAGAATTTCAATTTCATCCACAAAGCTCATCGCTCTGGTATGCATTGTAAAGGTTACTTTCACATAACGAGCATAGGCCATCTTCGCTTCAGGCCCTACAGCTTTGATTCCGTCTTTGCTTCCATCCCATGTATAGGTCTCATCGTGTAGTCCATCGATCCACAGAACCTGGGTTGCATTATCCGAGAGCAATCCCCAATTTTGCTTATCGTCGGAGACGTACATCGAGACCGTCAAAGGTAAGAGCACGTTATTCGTAGGCCAATCCTGCAGAAAATGAGCTTTAATTTTGGAGATTGACTTCTTGTCTCCTAAATCAAACACGACTTCGCGTGTCTTCTTCTTGAGATGTCCGACCCACGCTGGATCTTTGACATCTAATTTGCCGTATTTACCATCTGTAAGCTTATAATTATCATCCGGATACGCAGCTTCCGGTGCTTCGGACCATGTATAAGAGAGCCCTAGTGCGAGATTACGATCGTTGACTGCTGCTTTCTCTGACAAGTTATAGACGCCAAATTCATAGAAGGAATATCCGTAATAGGTCGCTCTACTTATTCCTTGGAATTTAATGTATCTTGCCTTGACCTGGCTAAACTGCACGATTTCTTTGCCATCATGCGCGGTAATGATTCCGTCATTTGGCATCACATTGGCCCAGTTCTGCTTGTCGTTCGACACAAGAAGTTTGTATTTATCGGCGCGAGCATATTCCCAATCGATTCGAACCGTATCCATTTCCTTCTCTTCACCGAGATCAACCAGGAACCAAGTATTATCCGTTAATTCGCTCGCCCATCTTGAAGCAGGGAATCCGTCGACGGCTTTAGCCGGCGCGTAATTCGGATTATTGCCTTCGATCGATGAAGCTTCTGCCGCTTTATTTTGCGCCAAATTGCCTATGAGGTAATAGACGCTTTCCTTCAGCGTGTTGTAGGCTTCGTCTTTCATGACATTACTTTTCTTGAATTGATCAAGCTTTGCACTAAAACTCTTAAGATGCTTGTTATATTGCTCCTGATCTACGCCTTCGAATGGTTTCATCGTATCTAGAACGTCGTTCAGAGCACTTGCCGCTCCAGCATCTGTAATTTGGCCATTCTTCACGAAGCTATCCACTGCCGCTTGAATACCCGTTGCATTCGTTGATGCTTCCACGACATACGACGTCTTCTGCGATTTGCCCGATGTTACAGTAACGACCAGCTCATGCTTGCCTAACTTGCCAGTCAGAGGCATAACGGTCCCTGCGGTATAAGGCTTCCCATCATACGTAGCCGTTACTTTTGTAATTCCATCATCTTCTTTTAATTTCCATGTAAATGAAACGGATTGACTGTCCGGCAGGATGATTCCATTTTGGTACAGTTGCCCGTTCATTTGCACCTCTACCTCTGGAGGGGCAGCATTGTTGACGGTGTATGTTCCTTTCACATATTCGTACAGCCAATCATACAAAATACGTGTTGCAGGATCCTTGCTTACCGCTGAATCATACACGGCATTGTTACCTTGATAGTAGACATGAAAGCCATTTGTCATCAGACCTGTCTCAACACCGCTATTCAAATAATCAATATACCGCTCGCGGAATACGCCATCGGTCAGCATACGGTCGTCGAACTCCATTTCATTCGTCATCCCGTACTGCTTCGCTAAATTCGCTGTATCTTCCAGACGGTCATAATCCATCGGCTCGAAGAAATAGTTCGGCTGGAAAGCAGCAGCGTCAAACCCGACATCTTTCCACATATAGCTCTTGTATGCCAAGGAGTGAGGGATCCAGAAAAACTTCATGCTGTTATTGCCGGAAACATTCATAGTATGGACTTTATCGCTTACAGAACGAATCAAAGCCGGTCCATCCGCACTGGTACTGATTTGCTCTTCCAGCCAGTACATGCCCACGAGATCAAGATGGGAATAATTCGCTGCTTCCCACTTTTGCTTCACTTCATTTAAATACCACTGAACCGCTTTTTCTCGGTTTGCAAGCGCTTTCTCTTTTCCGACATCTGAAGCACTGAAGCTTAAATTTTCACCGTCAATGGTTCCGAAATTCGTTATAGATTCACCTGGGTCCGGAATCATCAAGACAACCTTTTCCTTTTGCGTAGGCTGATTCAAGGCGATCCCGACTTCCTTGGTCGCTTCATTCAGCTGATACATATCTCCTGTAGGATCAAATGTTTTCTCAAGATACCATTTCCAGTCCTCCAGGTACGCGTTACCGCCAAAATCACGGCCCGCTGTTGGAGGATTTAGTCCGAGATAAAGGACACCGTCAAAGAGCCAATCGGTCGGCTTCCCTGTCTTATCAACATAACTGATGTTAGGAATGATTCGATCCTTCATCCAAGTTCCCTTATCATTCGCATATTGACCATTATAGAGCAATCCAAGATTTTTAATGCCTGCTGTGGCTTCGCCCGGTGCTAAGAACTGCGGTTGTTCCGCTGGAACGGTTACCGCCCCATCGCTTTGCCCATCTTCACCCAGAATTTCAATTTCATCCACGAAGCTCATCGCTCTGGTATGCATTGTAAAGGTTACCTTCACATATTGAGCATAGGCTATCTTCGCTTCCGGACCTACGCTCTTGATGCCATCCTTACTTCCATCCCATGTATAGGTCTCCCCGTATTGTCCATCTTTCCAAAGCGTCTGGGTTGCATTATGTGAGAGAAATCCCCAATTCTGCTTGTCATCGGAGACATACATCGAGACCGTCAGCGGCATAAGTACATTGTTGGTTGGCCAATCCTGTAAAAAATGAGCATTAATCGACGAGATCGACTTAGCCTCGCCTAAATCGAACACGACCTCGCGGGTTTTCTTCTTGACATGCCCTACCCACGCTGGATCTGACTTATCCAATTTTCCGTATTTACCATCGGTAAGCTTCGTACCGTCATCAGGATATGACGATTCTGGCTCTTCTGACCATTCATAAGGAAGGCCCAAGGCCAAATTATGAATGCCATATACGGCGGAGACAACCCCCTCCTCCTTTGCCGGCACCTGCTCTTCAGGTGGCGTTGTCGGATCTGGCACCTCGCCTGAATTTGCCGGGTCGGTCTCACCCGGTGGGTTTACCGTTACCTGCTCTTCCGTTTGTGTTGGCGGAGGTGCTTCTTCCGCTTGCACGGCCGGAACCAGCGTGAACAATATAACTGCAATCATGGCGATAGAAATCCATCTTTTATTCCATTTCATACATGCTAGCCCCTTTCTTTTCTTTGTTGAGTCAAGAAACATCATCATACGTTTAAAAACATATTTTTCATTTCAATCTGAATTCGATGTTCTTTCCTCCTTTCCGTGATCCCACCGCAAAATTGAGAAGCCTAAGCGATGGCTTACTGTAACAGTATGAAACTTAACCCCTGATTCAAAGAGATAAATGATTACCTTTCGTATACATTTGTTTACATGTCCTTCGGAGAAACGGATCGAGCTGCAAACCTCCTCCGAACCTACTACGACTATAAGACTAGATGACCTACGAGAATCTATGTTTTATAGAATCCTATGAGTCTTAAGGAACGATTCAAAAATACTTCTATGTAACAGCAAAGAAAACCCCCTCTTCCGAAGATCTCATTGACAGCGGTATTCATAATCACAATTGTGACTTCACTCGGACCTAACTCATCATGATTCTATACACGGATAACCATCTGGAAATGACGCTACGAAATCTATCATTTCTTCTGTAATCGTCCAGCGGAATGCTTTTGTTAATACGGGGTCCCGAAAAAACGATTCCACGATCATGCGGTTGATGCTCGAATTATAAGCAACAAAAAGGTCCTTACAGTCTCCCCTTGCCGATTGTTGCAGATGAAGTGCCATGGCCTCCGAGTCCAAAGAAACATCCAACTCGCTAAGTCGAACGGTTTTCCTTTCCCGATATCGATTCGATAGAAAATGCAGTTCTATTTTTTCCAAATCGTAAACCAGGCTATAGGCAGTATCCTCCCGTTCTGCAGCCCGCAGCACTTCGAACATGAAATCCAATGGATCCTCCGCTTTAGATAGGACGGGTTGGGTAACTGTCGCAGCCGCAATCGCAAAGCGTTTCATCGAATTTCTGCAATAGTCATCATCAACATTAGACATAGTTGCTTCCCCATCTCCCAAGTCTTTGACTGCCTCGAGATAAGGTGTATTCGCCAGAACCGATATTGGTAGGTCTTCGCCGCTGTATACGTTCATCTTTCCATGTAAAAATTCAATAACTGCACACTGACCTGCGCGATCAGCGACCATGTAGTGAAGGCGTGACATTGGCTGAATAATACGGACTATAGAAGCCGCTTCAATAGCTTCCTGAACCACTGCGCAGGTATCAAGCAGGAGCTGGATCCATGGAAGCTCGCCAATGGCAGGCAAGCTACTGCTTTCTGGATAGGAAGACTGCCATAAGGTGGTCTGTTCCACCACGAGACCAGCTTCGTTCATCCCACCGTTAGGCATTTCCTTCCCCACCTGTGAGACGGTGATGCTCCCATAACGAGACACCCATTCAACCGGCTGATCCGGTGGCATCACCATCGCTCTTTTCGCAACTCCACGCTTATTTGTGAAAAGGTACGTTCCATCGTAAGGAACGTCTTGATTTTTGCCCAGCAGATTTATTCCTGCCTGACCGATGTGCATGGCCGTACTCATCCCTATTCATCTCCCTTCCGCAGTTTATTATCTAGTTCATCTAACCGTCCAGCATCAATCTCATCCAGCACGATATCGAGAATGGCATCAATCCGTTCGTCTTTCTGCTTCAGGACATCAGCCACCCTCGCAAGACGCAGTTCATCTACCCGCTCCTGCTGGAGCTTCCCTTTTTTCAACCGATAAGGCTCAATATCTACCTCTGCCGCTCCCTCCGCTTCCAGCGCTCCTACCTTCTGGTCGACGAGAAGAATGTGAAGTTCGTTCTTGGCAAGCGGTGTCAGCAGTTTCGCATAGTGATCATGATCGATAAGCAAGCCGCCCTCTATGCCGAAATAATCAGCGAGAGCCTGCAGCCGCTCATACGGTATGGGTCTTCGCTTCTTAATCCAATCTGAGAACTGTTGCGGTGTAATGTTGAGTTCGCGACCTATACCCGAATAGGACTGCTCATTGATCATGACCATGTATTCCAACACCGTTGTGGAACGAGCCATCTCTTGCTTATTCACCGGGATCCCCTCCTTGACGTATTTTATGTCAATACTATAACTTCAGACATATTTAATGGCAATAGTTTTTGGCATATTTTATGTCACCACGACTTGCTCATCGTATTTTGATCGTACAAAAATCCACAACCTTCACCGGTTGTGGATTCGCGTCTTACCTTTTCCAATTCATGAACACCTCAAACTCTTACATCCGAAAGATCGAATCTCTACTTACGTACCACCTGTTTTTGCAGCTGCTCAAACACCTGAGCTGTCTTACTCGACTCCTTTTCGTTATAGAAAATATAACCATTCTCCAAATTGATTCGGATATATGGAGGGTTATTTTTGAAAATATACAACCTGGAATTGCCTAATTCTTTCAGACGAAAATGTCCTCGTGCATACTGATCCGCAGCTTCGCCATTCAACTTAGAACTCAATCCATTCGCAAAAGTCCGATCATAAGCAGTGCGGTACCTAACAAAAGGCAGAGCGGCGAATAGAGCAGGCTATCCCATTTGGCGAACACCGTTCCCCGCTTCTTCTTAAAAAATCCTACCCATTTGAAGTCGCCGATTGCGCGAACTAGGAACACGACAGTTAGTAACCAACCGCCATACTTCAGCAGAATATCCGAGAACAGCCCTCGTTGAATGCCTCCCCATTCCAAGGCCAACCATGCCGCTAATGCGAGAAGTACAGCAACGACTCCCGTTCCGAGTTTGGATGGCCGAAAAATCGGTCCTGTTTCCATGCTCGGAATCACTGCCCTGTATCCCCCGCTACCTCCCCATACCCAATAGAAATGCAAGCCGCTTATGACAAACAAGATTCCGCCAACACCCCATGCAAGTATAATTACCATGTTCCGCCTCCTTAGGAATTCATCCATTTAGACCACAGCATTTGAATATGATGTTCGACTTCCTGCTCGCTGATCGATTCATGCTTATGTCGCTCGTACCAACCCAAGTAGTAATGGTATAACATCCACGAGACATGGGTTGCACGCTCTTCGGGGAAGCCCTTGCGTAGGAACAATCCTTTCGCGTACTCGATTCGCAGCTGCTCGACTTCATTCAGTACCGAGCAATAAGCCGGCTCCTTTAACGAAAGCTTTCGTAAATAAAAAAGAAATTCGCCTCGATTCGTATCCGCAAACATCTGCCGCAACACCGATAAAATCTGCTCATCCACACTCGATTCTTCGGAGGAAGAAACAATGACTTGATCTGTCGTACGCTCCCTCCATTTATCCACGATTCGCTTCTGAAAGGTATCCCGATTTTTGAAATACCAATAAAAGCTGCTCTTGCTGCATCCTAAAGATGCTGCCATTTTCTCAATGACAAGCGCCTCCGCCCCACCTTGTGCGAAGCATTGTAGTCCAATTTCAATCCATTGCTCTTCCGAAGCAACGATCTTTGGCATTTCATCACCTCTTTATGTACGGTACCGTCTAGATAGATCTATTGTAAACGGAAATCCGGCGGCTGTAAATATCTGTACGGTTGCGTACACAAAATATTCGGAGACTCGACTCCTACGTCACAATTCATACCCAAAAACACTGACCGATCAAGGCCAGTGTCTTATAGACTTGGGGGGAGCTGGTACTGCTCTGAGTTGTCACTCACCAGCAGCTATTTCGGGGTTACTGGCAAGGTGATCTCTAACTCGGGAATATACTCTACTTTTACATGTCCATTGGCATCTAATTGGAATTCATTCATGCTGTTTTCTTTATAAATATAGTTATACGGTTCTACTCACATAATCCATCCATTCCTGGGAATAATTACTCTGTCTACGTTCATAACAGAAACGGAGGATTACATGACTACGGAACTTTACGACAAACTTGGCGGTGAAGAAACCATTGGCAAAGTTGTTGATTACTTTTACGACCTCGTATTAGCCGATGATACCGTCAATCACTTTTTTGCTAACACAGACATGGACAAACAACGCCGTCACCAAACTAAATTCATCAGCTTTGCCATAGGCGGTCCGAATCAATATACAGGGCAATCTATGGCGAAAGTACACACAGGCATGAACCTGCAACCCGTACACTTTGATGCGATTGTAAAGCATTTGCATGATGCTTTAGAACATTTCGGAGTACAAGAAGCCGATATCAATCAAGCACTTAGTACAGTCGCAACGTTGAGGGACGATGTGATTAACAAGTAAATGTTTAAGAACAATTGAGATTGGGTTCAATCGGGTTAAAGAAAGGTTTGTTACTCCTTTACACACAGAAACCGAGAGATTGCGGAATTAGGCTCCTGCACTCTTCTCGGCTCTTCGACGTAATTATCAACTCAATATCGTTTTGTATCCAGGTTACTCGCATACTCACAGACTCTTAACTCACAACCCTCTACTCATCTTCTAGATCCTGCTCTTGCTTCGCTCTCAAACGATATACATAATACATTGGGATGAAACCGCAGATAAATAGGATAACTCCTATTAATAGGCCATCTATCCAGCCAGAGTTTGGTGTAATGGAAGTCAGATAAGTAACAGCTACTACAATAACAGTTAGTACTATCAAACTAACAATAAATGATTTCTTAGAATTTTTAAGTTCTTTTTCATGTTCTACGCTAACACTCATCGATAAATAGCCAGATACAACAGACGTTAACATAAATACCATCCAAAGTGGGTTCTCACGCATCCCCTCAAGTCCACCTTTAAAGAATTCGTACCCAAGAATGCATAAAACCCCAATGGTTTGGACAATATACGCAATTTTAATATTCTGTAAATTCCTTAGAATGAGTCGTTCATCTGTAATTTTCTTCATTCAAAATCCTCCTGATTCACCCAAAATATTTCATCTAATTTCGCGTTTACAGCATAGCAAATTTGTAAGCATAGCTTTAATGACGGATTATATTTCCCTTTTTCAATATGACTGATCGTTTGTCTTGTAATACCAACCGCATCAGCAAGCTGTTGTTGTGTTAAATCTGCTTTCACACGAGCAACCTTTACGTGATTTTTCATATAACCCCTCCATTGGTATTGTAACATATATATTACTTTATGTAAAATATATGTTACATACCGCCTACAGGACAAGGTTTATGACTTTTTTAATGTCTTCTTTAAGTTGCTTGCTTTCGAAGGATTTGTGAGAACTTTTCTCGATTGTGATTCAAATCCTGATTGGATTTTAAAATTTCGTATAGGATGAAGGCAATCAGTAAACAACAACACACTCGATAGGAGGACAAGATAGATGAATAAAATTAAGTTAGCCGAGGACACATACTGGGTAGGAAAGATTGATAATCGAGAGGTACCGTTTCACCGCTTAATTCTAGCAAAAGGAACGACGTACAACGCATACTTGCTGCACACGGCTAAACCAACTGTAATCGATACCGTAGATTTGGAGTTTGGTAGAGAATTTGTTGAATATTTAAGTCAGCTTATTGATCCCAGTGAGATTCAATATATCGTAATTAACCATACCGAGCCGGACCATTCCGGCGGTTTAGCTGCCTTGGCAGGAAGAGCGCCAAATGCCACGATCGTATGTACGGAATTGGCCGTTGATGATCTGAAAGAAATGTATAAGCTTCACTCGAGGAATTTCTTGGTCGTAAAGGATGGAGATACGCTGGATATTGGCGGAAAAACCTTAAAATTCAAAGAAACTCCATACCTGCATACCGCGGAAACAATGATTACCTATTGTGTGGAAGATAAAATTTTGTTCCCTTGCGATATTTTTAGTACGCATATGGCTGCACAGTCCTTCTTTGCAGATGAAGCAGGCTTTGATATTACAGAGGATTTTATTGGCTACTATAATGCCATTATTCATCCGCATCGCAGATATGTAAGAACGTTGCTTAAAGCCTTAGAAGAACTAGATGTGCAGATGATTGCTCCTTCGCACGGATTTATTCTGCGGACGGATATTCAGAAGTACATTGATCTTTATGCCCAATTAAGCGCGAATACGGTTGAAGATAAACGAGTCACGATTGTCTACACCACGATCAAGAACAATACCAAGAAAGTAGCTGAGCAGATCAAACGTATCTTTGAGGAGAATCAGATTGAAGCCTCCGTGTTCAATGCGGATAAAACAGATAAGGATGAGATTATCGCAAGCATTAAAGAAGCGGATGCGGTATGGATCGGAAGCTCAACCAAATATGCCGATATGATTGGGAATCTGGAAGACCTGCTTATCGACTTGAAGGAAATGAATCTGGAAGGAAAAATTGCGGCAGCCTTTGGTTCCTATGGTTGGAGTGGGGAAGCGATTGAAGTCATTCAAGATTATCTCATGCAGACGAATATGAATGTTCAAAGCACATCACAAGTCATTAAGACAACGGGTATGCTGCATGTTGAATTCCCTGTCCGCATTCGATTTGCTCCTAAGAACGAACAATTGAAGAAGATTGAACACGCAGCAGCCTTTGTTGCCGACTTATTGCAAAGCGCCATCTAAATCATTGATAAAGCAGGTGAAGCCATGAAAAAGAACTATTGTATCATCGGTACTGGAGTTGCGGCAGTCAACGCAGCGAAAGCCATTCGAGATCAGGATCCAGAAGGAAACATAATGGTATTCGGTGCAGAGGATGCCTTACCTTATAATCGAATTAAATTGTCCAAGGATTTATTCTCTGATTTACGCAGTGACAAAGTATTAATCAAGAAGGAAAAATGGTATGAGAAGCAGCAGATTCAGACGTTCCCGAATACAAGAGTCGAGCGCATCGATTTCGATCAACATACTCTAGTGACCTCAGCCGGCGAATGTATTGCTTATGATAAGCTGCTGATTTGTACTGGGGCAAATAATCGAAAGCTGATGGTTGACGGTATTGATAAACAAGGCGTATATAGCATTCGAGAAAGACATGAAGCCGAAGAATTCAAGGCATATATCGAGGATAAATCAAGTATTGTCAACATTGGCGGCGGGATTCAAGGCGTAGAGACCGTATGGTCCCTTGTGAAGGCAGGCAAGAAGGTGACGATCCTTGAAGTCGCTCCGCGATTAATGGCCAGACAATTAGATGAGCATACTAGCGAGCTGCTGAAAAAAAAGATCGAAGACGCGGGTGTACAGGTTCATTTGCAGGCTAACATTCAGCAAATTATTGGGGAAGATCAGGTTACAGGGATTCTAGTGAATGATAATACAATTCCGTGTGACAGTATCACCTATGCCATCGGTGTAATTCCAAATATGGATCTTGTAGAAAACACTGCCATGAAGACATGCAGAGGTATTGTGGTTAACGATAGAATGGAGACAAGCATTGCCGATGTCTATGCTGCCGGAGATGTTACAGAGTTGAATGGCGTAGTTGAAGGTCTGTGGGATCGTGCCATGGATCAAGGAAAGATCGCCGGTAAGAATATGGCCTCCATGGGAACAGAGGTATATCAGAAGACGATCCCATTAACCGTATTTAATGCATTCGATCTTTCCTTGTTCTCCATGGGTCTTGTGGATGAGGCTCAATGCGATACTACGCTGACGGAAGAAGACGGTGCAGGAAAGTATACAAGATTATTTTTAAAAGATAATCAGATTGTTGGTGTCATTTCATTAGAAAGTGTCATAGCTGCGGCACCTTATAAAGCCGCTATCGAGAACCAAGCTTCTGTCGCCGAGCTTAACCTGAACGAACTGTCGATCCAGGAGGTCATGGACTCGGTTAAACAAGGAGGAAATGAGTAATGGATAAATATATATGCATACCATGCGGGTACATTTACAACCCTGCTGTAGGTGATCCGGATGAAGATATTGAACCGGGTACTGCATTCGAGGATTTGCCTGAAGATTGGCTTTGTCCAGTATGCGGTGAAGGCAAGGATCAATTTGCCAAAGTAACAGAATAGTTAGAGGAACCCTATACAACATAACTTAGCATTACTACAAATAAATGAATAATTTTCTAATACCCTCACCCAAACCGCCTCCCGCTTGTTCATGCTTGAACAGGTGTATGGAGGCGGTTTATCTAGTTTGGATGGGTTCTTCACACCGAGGTTTGTGCTTGAAAACACAATGTTTCGCCCAACCCTCATGCTATACTATTCTCATCGATATTCATTATCGTTGACGTCAAGCGATATAGAATAATTTTTGACTAGGTGATGAATCTATGAACGAACATTCTTGTAACGATGATAAAGGTCAGGTTAAGGTACCCTGCCCGAAGAAGGTTCCGATTTTTCAGTCGTTATCCGATGAAGAGATTGTGAAGATATCCCGGATGACAAGGCATATTCAGTACAATAAGGGGCAGATGCTGCTTAACGAGGGTGAGAAATCGGATAAATTGTTTATTGTCAATAGTGGACAGGTTAAAGTTTCTAAATTCACAATGGATGGAAAAGAGCAAATTCTATATCTTCTTACGAGCGGGGAATTCTTTGGGGAATTGCATCTGTTCAATCCGGATGAAACACATAATTTCAGCGTATATGCAATTGAAGATACTGAGATATGCCTGCTAACCAAAGAGGCAATAGACCAGATTATGCAGAATAATCCTGGGATCTCAATGAAATTATTAGCAGCGTTAACCAAACGATTAGCACATACAGAGAATTTAGCGCAAAATTTGGCCACCAAAGACCCGGATGTTCGTGTAGCATATATGATTTTGGAATTTTGTCGAAAGTTTGGCAGCAAACATCAGGAAGGTATTCTAATAAAATTGCCAATCTCGCGAGAAGAGATAGCAAGTTATGTAGGAGTTACTCGAGAAACTATCAGCCGGAAGTTCAGCAAATTCGAAAGAATGGGCCTCATTTCCTTGTCTGGCAATAAGCAGCTTTTAGTTAAAAATCAACATGCGTTAAGAGAGTACATTCAATAATTTCATAGGAATAGGTTTTGTAATACAGCGCAAAAAGGACACCTCTGAGGTGTCCTTTTCATGTTGGTGGAGGCAAGGGGAATGTCGCTTCACCATAGATAACAGAAGCCGTAGCATCGGGCAGCCCTGTATGCTCCTCGCCTCGCTTCCCACCTGGACTCTTCATACTTCATACCTCATGCCCTCCCCTTATACAGCAGACCTTGGCCAGAGATGAAACTACGTATTTTTTGGGTTGATCCATCGATTTGATAAGCGCAGGCGACAGCATACTTCTCAGCCCCTCCGTCTGAATCTGAAGAAGTCCGCTATTATTGATATGGACAATTTGCTGCTTCTTTAACTTATTAATGACGCGATTAATCGTCTCACGCGTGGAACCAAGCATGCCGGCTAGTTCAGCATTTGTGAACATCGTAGTGAACTGCCTCCACTGGTCATCAAGCTGCTCACTATGCACCTCGCTTAGTCGAAGCAGCAAAGAAATGAACTGAACCTCAATCGGATAGAACGTTTTCACCTCAAGCCGGTGCTGTAAATCTATGATTTTATCCGCTAATAATTGCATCATCTTCAAACTTATATCTGGATAAGTGAGCAACAGCTGCTCAAAGTCTTTCACCTTAATCACGATGCATTGCACCAACATTGCCGCCATTGCATGGTGAGGATAGTTACCTGAGCGGAAAAAGCCGACATGCGGGCACATTTCACCACGATCAATCAGTTGGAACGTCTGCTCCATACCTGTCTCACTCATCCCGTACAGACGAACACGGCCCTGGGCGATAATATAAACGTTCTCAAGCTTCTCCGACTGAAGAAAGAGAGGGTCTCCTTTGGCGAAATACTCCTTGTGACAAATGCCCGCAACAACTTCAAGCTCTTCCTCTGTCAGATTGCTGAATAATTTAACCGACCGCAAAAATGTAATGATTGAGGTTTCGATCTCCATTATCTTTCTACTCGGATGAGTAACAGCTCAACATCGTCCACAGCTTGAAGGCTGTGCTGCTCCTTTGGCTCCATGTATAGCATTTGACTAGGCGTCAATTCCACGCGTTCACCTGCAACCTCAAAGACGACGATTCCCTTCTGAACAACAATGAGCAGATCCGCATTCGCCATATGGTCCGGGATACCGTTTCCCGCCGTTAATTGAATCTGAACAACCTTTGTTTTCTCAAAAGCGGTGAGTGGGGCCATGTATTTGTCTTTCTCATGCAAATGACTTTCAAGGTTGAATAACTTCATTGAAATAACTCCCTTTCATCCAGAAAAATTATGAATAATTTCGGATCTCATTATGATAATGATTATCAATGATAAAAGTATACCCAATCCATCATACATGACCTGTGATTCGAATCACTTCTAACACAAGTAAATTGAGTTCGTGTACATTTGTAAAATTATATGTAACAGTTGAATAGTATAATAAGGAGTGAATCGTATGGGTAAGGGTGATGGAGATGGAACGTAAGGTTACAAAGTTCGGCAATAGTCTCGGCATTACAATGACAGAAGCATTAAAACAAATCGGTCTTGAACTTGGTGATACTGTTCATATTGACGTAAAAGAACTAGATGGAGAAATCATTATTCGCAAAGCAAATAAAGTTGAATTACCTAATGTACCTAATGGTATCGGCCCCGATTTCTTAGAAACCCTCTCACAAGTGATGGAACAATATAACGATACTCTAAAAGGACTAAAGGATCGTTAGTATGGTGTTCGCTATCTATCTGTTCCAGAAGTAATTGCGATTAATGTAGCAATGATCCAAAAATATAGTCCTGGTGAACACATTGGTGTCAAAGATAGCGGCTTGTTGGAATCCGCTGTTCTGCGTGCACGTTCATCCGCCTTTGGTGAAGATGCCTATCCATTCATATTTGGAAAAGCCGCTGCTCTCTTTGAATCATTAGGAAAGAACCATCCATTCCAAAATGCTAATAAAAGAACGGCCTTTGCTGCCCTTGTGATCTTCCTTCAGTTGAACGGATATAGCTTTGTGATGAATCAGAAAGATGCCGAAGACATGGCGGTTCATATGGTGAATCATAAATATTCTTTTCAAGAACTCTCTTCAATTATCCAAGAGAATTGTATAGATAGGAAGGCATGAGAAAACCTCTATCGAGGCCTGTATACCGAAAAACATATACTTTCTTATGTGGTAGCAAAAATTCGATCTCATACAGTGGTCAAAGTCCTAATTTAGTGAACACTAAAAAAAAAAATTAGACAGCAAGCTGATGTCGGTCCTCAACCAGCGTCAGCTTATTTTTCATTGAAGAAGCTTCCAATAGCTTTGTCGCAACAATTGACTCGACTTTAATCTTTCGCAGTTACGATCCTATTCATTAATTGCTGTTCGATCCCTGTAATTGTATGGTTTTTTCGATAACAGATGAATTTTTCAATTTCGCAATACCTATGATCTATCACTTTATACTTTCTTACGCCGAATGCAGCAGTATCCGATTCTGGAATCAAAGTTACGCCCATTCCAAGCTGACACATCTTAATCTTTGATTTCGGACATTTCACTGAACTTCAAGCCAATTACCACACGCATTATACAGAAGCTCGTATTTTGGATAACGATAGTACGATCAGCAAAAGCATAGAGGATCAATATTTGATTCATGGAAAAATCAATAACAATATCCCCATTATCGTCCATCTGCAAGGTGGAGCTTATCCTCAATTTCTTTTGGAAATACAAGGAGAAAAAGGGGTCATCAGACTCTATCAAAATCAATCCATCGGACATCCGCAATATGGCGGTATGAACGTATCGATAGCTAATTATGATTCAACACATCATATATTCTCGAGTCAAAATAGTGATTTCACTGTTCTAATGGAGGACAATAAAGAGGCACCTTTCACAAATGTATTTAGAGCACACCAATCCTTTGCTAAAGATATTCAATGGAATACGAACGAAACCCCGGATTTCCATGATGCTTCATATTTGCATAGATTGATAAGTGCCATAGAAGTATCCGCAGAAACAGGGGAGAAGATAGATAACATATAGATACTAGCGAAAAGAGCACCTCGTAAGGTGCTCTCCATCCGTTATCTTTTATCAAAACCCGTTCGTCCAAGTATAATAAACAAATTTAAACTTCTGACCATTCATCTCGAACTCTTCATCAGCGGTCTCTGTACTCTTAAATCCATTTTTCTCTAGAACTTTTTGGGACGCGATGTTATTCGTTGTTGTTTGCGCATGGATCTTTAGAATGTCTTTATCCGTTACGGTTTCTAATAGTAATTTTAATGCTTGATGAGCAATACCTTTCCCCGTATGCGCTTGCCCCACTCTATAACCGAGGTGGCCGATTTTTTGAGATTTATCGATATCGACTAGATTTATTCTTCCTAGAATAGAACCTTCTTGAGCTTTGATTAAATAGAAATAGGAGCCTCCTTGAGCTTGCTCTTCAAGTAAGGCTTCATGCCTTTTGTTAAAAATCTCAGGATTATAGTAGTCATCTCCACGAGTGGGTACCATTTCTTCGAAAAAAGCTCTGTTCTCAAGTTCAAACTTCAATAATGCTTCTGCATCTGTGGTACGCAATATCTCTATGAATATATCCATGTTCAATGACCGCCATTCAAATGTTTATTACTTCTTCCATAACCCATCCATCACGTCTTAAGAAATTGTCCAGATCACTCCAACTAGGTATGAAACATTTGTGCAACCGATTCAATATCATCTTCCAGCAGGACACGTAATATGTAGGGCGCGTGTTTATGGCGATTGGGCGTATTATAATAGCGGGAATAGTTATTCTCGTAATCGATTGCATATTCGACTAACTGTCGTGCTAATTCTAATCTAAGCTCATCGATTGTCTCACCGTCTGCAACAATGTCCTCGATTTGTTCTATGGATCCTGCATACCGTCCATCTTCGTCCTGCTCATATTCAAATGTCAATTCATATACCGACAACAGTTCTCTCATTTGCTGCTTGGAGAACGCCATGATGACATCTCTATTGCGTTTAATAGCTTGCGGTTTTTCTCTTACAATGGTATCAATGAATCCACCAAAATTCGCTCGAACATCCGTTGCATTCAAAACAGTTTGCATAATCACCCCTCCTCGCCTCCATTGTACAAGAATATGTACACAACGTACACTATGTAGTGTACTTAATCTTGTAAAAAATATCCTCTTGAATCAAGAAGAAACGCCAACGGCGTCCTTTCAAGGACGGTAAGCGTTTCTTCGAGAAATATAAGAACAGAAGAAGTTGACATTTGATTATGCAGAAATTTCCTACTCAACTTAATCATCCATTAACAAATGGGAGATATACTATTCATACAGCAACATCCACTTCATTCATCAAAGAAAGGAACACACCCTATGGGGATTCATACGTATTTTCAATCACTAACGGATTTAGAGCGAATTATTCGCTGCCCGGGTAAGTTCAAGTTTCAGGCGCATAGCGTATCCGAGCATTCTTGGAAGGTCGTTCAATATGCCAAAACCTTGGCGGATATTGAAGAGAGCAACGGCGTCACTGTCGATTGGAAAAAGCTGTATGAAATCACGAGCAGTCATGATTACGGAGAAATCTTCATTGGAGATATTAAAACACCTGTAAAGCATCATTCCCTGGAGCTTCGGGCTATGCTGCAGCAAGTGGAAGAAGGCATGGTTGCGCATTTCATTGACGAGCATATTCCGGATGAATTCAAGCCGATCTTCCGCAGACAGCTGCGTGAGGGCAAAGACGATTCCGTGGAAGGGTTAATCCTAGAGGTAGCCGATAAAATGGATCAGGTCTATGAAGCCTTTGCGGAGCTGCAGCGAGGAAATACCGAAAAAGAATTTATCGTAATGTACCGTACTGCACTGATTAAAATCAAAGAAATCAAGCTTCATTGCGTGGATTATTTCCTGAAGCACATTCTACCCGATTTGGTTCGTGAAGGAACGCGGTCTCCGATTGATATTGAAACCATTACGAATGAAGCGTTATCGTCATAGCTATTTCGCTAACTCTTAGCCTCTATGTTTGTCCCCAGTATATTTCCTACCCAGTATAACTCTCTCTTATTTCAGTTATTTTGTACACAAAGAGCCAGCCTCTTACGGCTGGCTTTCGTGTAGGTGGAGGTGGACAGTGTAGGGATAAATCCACTGTTCACCTCCACGTGTTGACTTCATTTGTATGGCGAGGCAGCCTAGTAACTCAATAGCCTGTCTTATTTACGTGTCTACCTTTACACTTGTTTAAATTCGATCCAATTGATCTGCATGCCCGGTTTGACAAAATCAAACTTCAATTCATAAAGGCCTGCTTCCAGTTCGATTTTCACAAGCTTCAGCTGGATCCAATTGCCTTCTGTTCCGTTGGTTTGAATCGTCGTCACCGTCTGGTCATTGAAGGTTACATTACATGCGCTCTGAGCCAACTCGTTATCTGGAGACATCACATGGGCAAAGATCCGGTATACGCCAGCCTGTTCTACGTTCATAAAAGTCGATCCGGCTGCGGAAATTTTAACCTGCGCATTGTGGGATAATGCTTGCACTTGCTCCGTTGAAAGAGATGGATTCGCCTTGAATGTAAGGATCGTTTCTTCAATCACTTGTTCTCTGGAGAACACCGGTGCTTGCATCAAGAATTCACAAATATTCATGGCACAACGCTGCAGCTCACCGCGGGTTAAGGAGCCGTTAGCCAGGGATTCGATGGTATTGTCTCCCCACACATTGGTTTCCGCCCCATAGTTGCTCACAACCATATAAAGATCATTTTGTGCACGGACCATCATGTTCGTATATTTCCGATCTGCAGGGCCCCCATGGACAACATCATTCATGATCGCCCACCAGTCCGTCATCACGATGCCTTTGAAGCCCCATTCCCCACGAAGGATTGTGGTATTTAAATCATAATTCGAAGCCGCCCAATGCCCGTTGACGGGATTGTAGGAGGTCATAATCGAATTCGCACCGCCCTGTTTGACCGCGATTTCAAATCCTTTCAGATAAATCTCCCGAAGGGCGCGCTCAGACACGACAGCATTTACCTTACTGCGATGTTTCTCCTGATTATTGCAAGCAAAATGCTTCAGCGTGCCATTCGAGCCGCCTTTCATAATGCCGCGCGTGCATGCTGCAGCGAACATCCCGGAAATTAACGGGTCTTCCGAAAAATATTCAAAATTGCGTCCATTAAGCGGACTGCGCCGAATATTTAACCCAGGTCCAAGCAAGGCGTCAATGTTATTGCTTAATAACTCCTGACCTTCCATAACGTAAAGTTCTTCGACCAATTCGGTGTTCCATGTTGCCGCAAGCAAGGTCCCAATGGCCACTTGAGTTGCCTGCTGCCCGCTATCCATCCGAATACCGGACGGGCCATCCGCCGTACAACCGACCGGAATGCCGTAACTGAACAACGGATCGCTTACACCCCCGAAGGCCGAAGCCGTACCCGGAGTAACTAGCGGACTGCTCATGCCTTCTCCTCTGACAATCGCCGCCAGATCTTGATCGCTGAGCTGAGCAATAAAAGCTTCCATGCTAACTTTTTGGTCATATACATCTCTTAACTTATATCCCTGATTACCTGTTTGCTCCAGGGTGCTAGGAAGGTTCTTATCGATCCGTTCTGCAAGCGAAACCTTGCGTGTCGGCACCTCTGCAGAGGTAAGCTCGTATGTACCATCTTCCTTCCGAGCGCCTGGTTTCATACGTGTAAAGCTTTCCGTTGGCGCCATCGCCTCTTGCAGCTGCTCCACGACTTGAAGAGTTTCCACGACGTAACCTTTTTGTCCTTCAACGTCGATTTCCACGACATTTTTGACACTGTTCCCTACATACAGTCGGTACGTTCCAGCTTCCAAGACATAAGCGTAAGGATGCCCTGTCACACCGGCGTCATCATATGAGGCCATAGAATGAACAGGGAAGCTCACCGTGAGTTGTTGCGATTCACCTGCCTGAAGTTCTTTTGTCTTCACGAATGCTGCCAAAACTTTAGCAGGTTGGCCTAACTTTCCTTGCGGTGCTTCATAATAAACTTGAACGACCTCTTTGCCTGCAAAGTCTGTTCCGGTATTTTTTACGGTTACACCGATTTCAACATAGGGTTCTCCTTCTTTGACAGTCCGTTTGGCTCCCTCAGATTCCATGCTAAATTGGGTATACGATAAACCATAACCGAATTCAAATTGGACTTTATCCGGTCGAAACGTTTCGAAAAAACGGTAACCGACATAGATATCTTCTTCATAAACGCTTCTCAGCTCATTGCCGTAATTGCGAGTTGAAGGATAATCGTCGATCGAATAGGCAATGGTATCGGTTAATTTACCGCTCGGTGTCACGTCTCCAGCCAGCACGTCTGCAATGGCATTGCCGCCTTCCATGCCGCCATGCCAAGCGTAAATCACGCATGGAATCGGGTGCACGTAGCTCTCATCGTTCATCCAGCTCATATCAATAATATTCGAAACGTTTAGAACAACGGCAGTTTGTTCAAAATATGTAGTCACCCGCTTCAGCATTGCTATTTCCTCTGCTGTTAACTGGTAGCTTCCCGGCGCATCAGCATTATCCTGATCTTCTCCCGCTGTACGTCCGATCACAATGATCGCCTTGTCGGATTTGGTTCTTGCTTCCTTCACCAACGCATCGGTTAAAGGCATTTCCTTCTGGTGCCATGGCTCAGCCGCCCAACCGCCCCCGCCATTATCAAACGGGTTTTGCTCGATCCATTTTTCATATACCGCTGCTAACTCTTCATTCACTGTGATATTCTTCTTACTCCGAAGCCCGTCTAACAGATTCGTTGTATGGGATACATGGACGCTGCCGCCCGAACCTGTACCGCTGCGGTAATAGTTAATCTGAGTTCTGCCGAAAATCGAAACGTTTCTATTTTTTGCAATGGGAAGCACTTGGCCATCGTTCTTTAACAGTACAGCGCCCTCTGCGGCCACTTTTCTGCTGAATTCAGCAAAGCCTTCTAATGGAACTCCTATTTTCTGTGTGTTCAATATATTCCCTCCACGATGTTAGTTCATTACAGTTTCTAGATTACTTTCATTAGTCCTAGTATCATAGTAACAAATCTATAGACAAATGGAAAAATTTCCGGAATATTTTTTCTTAGCTTGTATCCATAAACGCTCATATTGAAGCATTCGTTGTTAATGTCCACACAACCTGTACATAAGTGCAATATAATATCTCTAAGATGTACTTGAGAACATACACGAGCAAACAGTCGAGTCGTGCGTTAACATCGGTTTTCTTGAACTATTTACGTTATGTATATGATTAAGAGTGGAGTTGGTGATATTCTTATGATCTATACAGCTCTTGGAGATTCCATTACATTTGGGGAAAATGCCTCTTCTCTGGCAAGGGCTTATCCCCAATTGGCCGTATCTATTTTAAATTCAGACTCACGCAAGGTTCGTGGGTTTGTTCTGGCTCGGTCCGGTTGGACCAGCCATGACCTATTGGAGGCCGTGATAGGGCAAGGGTCCTCCGTAATTAGTCATTCCTCTGTTGTTTCTGTATGGATTGGAGGAGTGGATTTAGCCAACGCGGCACTTGCTTCAATTAAAACCAAGAAAACACTTGCTGTAAAACAAATTGTAACCGGCTATAGGCGTAATTTAAGTTCCATTTTTACTCAAATAAAAAAAGAAAGCCGTGCTCGGATCATTTGCTGCACGCAATACAATCCATTTCCGAACAGCCCTCTTTCCGTGGGGTCGATAGGCCGATTAAATTATATGATAAACGAACTGGCCTATAGTTATGGTGTAACAGTAGCTCCCGCTCATAGGTGGTTTGATGGAAAACAGGCAGATCTTATATATGGATATCGAAAAGGAAAGATTGAAGATGCGTTAAGCGGGTCTCTGCCCATCCATCCAAATGATCGGGGACATCGAGTTATTGCAACGGGATTGGCCCCATATCTGATCCCACGCAAGTAGACCTGGAGCTATTAACTCAGAAAAAGCTATATGAAATAACAAGCAGTCATGATTACGGGGAAATTTTCATTGGAGATATTAAAACACCGGTGAAGCACTATTCCCTAGAACTTCGAGCTATGCTGCAGCAAGTAGAAGAAGGAATGGTCGATCATTTCATTAGTGAGCATATTCCAGAGGAATTCAAGCACATCTTTCGCAGACAACTTCGCGAAGGCAAAGATGATTCCGTAGAAGGACAAATCTTAGAAGTTGCTGATAAAATGGATCAGGTCTATGAGGCCTTTGCGGAGCTGCAACGAGGAAATACAGAAAAAGAATTTATCGTGATGTATCGAAATGCTCTTATTAAAATTAAACAAATCAAACTTCATTGCGTCGATTATTTTCTACAACATATTTTACCCGATTTGGTTAGCGAAGGATCACGATCTCCGATCGATATTGAAACCATTACGAATGAAGCGTTAGCGTCATAGCTATTTCACTGACTCTCAACCTCTAAGTTAGTCCCCAGTATTTTAACGAGTATTCCTTCTCTTATTTCCTTTATTCTGTACGCTAAAAAGCCAGCCTCTTGCGGCTGGCTTTTGTGTTGGTGGAGGCGAACCGTGGCTGTACAAAACCACAATTCGCCGGAGTATATTAGTTCAATCAACCGTGCGAACCTCTTTAACCTTCGCTACCAATCGAGCATTACCCATAAAGAAACTCGCGATAAGACCAATAACGACAAAGACCATACCGCCTAAGAATACATGTACTAATGCATCGCTAAGTACGCTTTGAAGACCTTTTAACACCTCAGGAGGCAAGGAAGCTCGGGCGCTGGAATCGAGGAGCACTTGAGGAGTGGTAAATTGCTGTAATAGGTCTGCAGGAAATGTATCCACCTTCTTCTGGAGTTCCATTAGTCCTGATGACATCTGTTGGGATTGCAGACTACCTAATACGCTAACTCCAATTGTCCCCCCAATAGAACGGAAAAATTGGGATGAGGATGTGGCGACTCCGCGAGATTGGCTACCGACTGCGCTCTGTGCAGCGGTGCCGACAGTTGGATAGACAGCGCCCATTCCGAGTCCGGCAACAATCATATAGATGACCATTTGAGTTTGTGTCGTATCTACCGTTATTTGACTAAGCAGAAAAAATCCGATGGTCATAAGCGCCATGCTAGGGACAAGTATCGCACGATAAGAAAGCTTGCTCATCAGACGTCCGCCAACTATCGATGTGATTGTCACAGAAAGCATGAGCGGCGTTAATACATAACCAGCGACGGACGATTTTACACCGATAACACCCTGCACGAACAACGGAATGTACACAATCGCACCGAACAAGCCTGCACTCATAAAAAATCCAACGATGTTTCCAGAGGCAATGGTACGAATTTTAAAGAGGTACAAGGGGATAATCGGTTCCCTCACCTTCGTCTCTATCCACAGGAATAGAACAAGCAGAACTGCTCCAATGCTAAGCAATCCAACAATTTGAGGAGATGCCCAAGCATATCGCGTTCCGACTCCCGTATCATCGCCGCCTAGCACCAGTGCAAGCAGGATAGATACGATTGCAAGGCTCAAAGTGATGGCTCCGAACCAATCGATCGATCGTTTCTCAGCACTCTTACTTTCTTTCATCGCCACAGCTAGTAAGAGTAGTGCAGGAATACCGATGAGGAGATTTACATAGAAAATCCATCCCCAGTTCAATTGCTCTACAATAACTCCGCCTAAAGTAGGTCCGAAAACGCTAGAGATAGCGACCACAGCCCCGAGCAAACCCATGAATTTGCCGCGCTTGTCAATAGGGTAAATATCCGCAATGATTGTCATGGATATTGGCATTAGCGCTCCCGCTCCCAGACCTTGGATCCCTCTGAAAATGATTAGTTCGGACATACTCCCCGCAAGCCCACATAAAGTGGAGCCTATAAGGAACAAGGATAATCCACTCAAGATGACCTTCTTGCGACCTAAGATATCTGCTAATTTCCCGTAAATCGGCATGGTCGCTGTTGAAGCCAACATATAGACGGTAAATATCCAGCTGTAGAAAGAAAATCCGCCTAATTCTTTGCTTACAGTTGGCATGGCGGTCGAAACGATGGTCTGGTCTAATGAAGATAGAAACAATCCCAGTAACAATGCAATCGTAATTAATCCTACTTTGGGTTTCTCACTTGGCATTCCTTCATACTCCCATCTTATAATTTTATAACCACAAATCAACACAGTGTTGTATTAACGCTGATGTGTAGCTTATATTAAAATAAAGAAAGGAGAGCAGCAACCAACAATAGTAGGGAAAGCGTCGCATTATCGATAACTGACGAGATGTTGTTGCACAAAGCCACAACATTAAACAAAGGAGATTCAAATGTCTAATAAGAATGCACAGCTTGATCCGCGTGTTAAACGAACACTTCATCTCATTAAAGATGCATTCATATCGTTAATGGATAAGAAAGGCTTTGATCATATCACTGTTCGAGATATTACTGAATGTGCCGAAATCAATCGAGCCACATTCTACCTTCATTATCATGACAAACACGATCTCTTACAGAAAATAGTTGATGAAGAGATGCATGAGTTTTTAACTGCGTTTCAATTGCCTCCCGAGTTTGAAGTTAATGACTTCGTTAAGGATACGGATACACCACCTGACTCTTTTATTCGCCAATTTGAGCATATCTCAGCACATTCCCAATTTTATCGAGTGATGCTTGGCCCGAATGGGTTACCTGGCTTGTCCATACGGATGGAAAACATAATCCGAGATTCCTTATACCACCGTTCGATTATTGCTCAGCCCAATGACAATCAAGTTACGATGCCCAGAGATATTATTGTTCGCTATGTCACGTCAGCCCATCTAGGGATCATCATGTATTGGTTGGAAAATGATATGCAGTATTCGCCTAAATATATGGCAACGCAACTGATCCGTTTGCATGAGCTTGGCTCCACTTATTTTTTTAAAGGACATATTTGATCCACCTCGTTCTCTCACTTGTGAATAATAAATGAGTCATCTACTGTACAGGATATTCTGAGACAACTAATGCCGAGAAGATGAAAAAAATCCACAACCTCATGCGGTTGTGGATTTACATAGTGGAGGCGAGGGCAATGTTCATATCTCCATCTTACTTGCTCACGATGCCCATCCTCTACCAACGATATTAGAGATAGGATATAAACGCCTTGCTCACTCGCTAACCCCCACAAAGTGAAGCCTAGTCTTGCTGCGATTTGCGATTACTTTGCGGGGACCCCATATTTTCGCTCCCTCCGCACGGACTGAACCCCTGACAGGGGCGATCCCCTGTCCGAAGATAACGCAACGTAAGCTTCTAACGGGTGTAGTCACGGTTTTGATGCCCCCCTGATATAAAGAACTACAACCCCATCCTCATTCGGATGGGGTTGCAAGTCTGTAGGATGTTCAGTCCTCAATTGTATTCATTAATCCGAGCTAATTAGCTCAGCTTCTGGCCGCAATTCGGACAGAAGTTAGCTCCTTCGTTTTTTGTACCACAGTTAGGGCAGAATTTAGGCTTGCTGCCCCCTTGAGAAGCAGAAGGATTAGCAGGCTCAGGCTCTCTCTCAACCGCAGGCTTTTGATTCAGGTTTTGATTCATATTTTTCATCATTTCATTAGCCACATTCATCCCCATCATCATGCCCGCCATGTCCGAAGCAGTTCCACCACCATGTAGTTTGCCAGAAGCCATTGCATCGGTCATACTAACCTGTTGATATTTCTGCAAGTTACCTATCATTTCATGAGAAGCCGTCTTCGTGATCATATCCTGGATTTCTTGAGGATAATTAAAGCTCATCACTTGAAAGCCCGTAATTGTCATCCCTTTATCCAATACTTCCATATCCAGATCCTCGCGAATACCTCTGGCAATTTCAGATGCATTCGTCTGCAGATTGAACATGTCCTTTCCTTCTCTACTGATCCACTTCATTAACAACTGATCCAGCACAGAAGTGATACGAATTTTAATATCCTCAACAAGATAGCTGTCTTTCATCCCGGCAATCTTATCGATCAGCATAACATAATCATTCACTTTAAAATTGAACGTTCCATTCGCACGTATCGGCATGCCGCCCGGAAGCTGCGGAGTTGGGATCAGAACAGGATTCTGCGTCCCCCATTTGACGGTAAACTCCTTTGTGTTCACGAATAAAACTTCCACCCTCATGCCACTGTTGAAGCCAAATTTGAATCCTTTTAAAGTGGATAAGAATGGAATGATGTCAGAATCGATGTTATATTCCCCGTCATTCTGAAAAATCCCCTCAATCTTACCATTATTTACGAAAATGGCATCTTGACCCGAGCGGATAATCAGTTTACTACCTTTCTTAATCTCCCGATTGCTCCACTTCCAAAAGATCATATCATCTCTAAACTCTTCCCATTCCACAACGTTCGAAAATTGATTTTTGAAAAATCCCATATGAATACCCCATTCCTATATTTTTAAAACCCAACATTTGATTAAAACTTTCCTCTACTGCCGCTATGCGAATGCCCACCTCCGGTGACACCTCCACCGCCGCCGGAGCTGCTGCTGCCAGAACTCTTTTCAATTTTATGCTTCGTTACTGTTGTTCGAATGTACTGATCCTGCCGATCCAGAATCCCTGAATTGCTTGCATCCTCGTAGGTTTGCCGATTTACTGTGACGCGTCCGCCGGAGCGGTAAACCATCATACCAACGACAATACCTCCAATAGCCAAGGCTCCTCCCAATTGAAACCAGATATTAAACAAAATATTATCTGGATTCACTCCAGGCTTGAAGCCCATATATTTATAGGAAGTTTTAATATATTTTTCGAATGCCTGCTTGTAATCGCCACTTGATAGATCTGATGTAATCTTGCCCCGTATTTTATCAATCCTACCATTATCCAGATACTGCTCTGCCTTATAAAATCCGGCTAAATACACATCACGATTTCTCATATCCATCGTCAAAATGACTGCATTGCCATGAGACTTGTCGTACCCGGGTGCATGCTCATCATAAAATGCCTCCGTCATATCCTGAACATCTACATTTTCGCCGTTTTTAGAAGTAATGATGATGATATCCGTTTCTCTTTTAGCACCGTATTCATTAGCCATCGTATTTAGTTCATCGAATTCTTCGGGAGTAAGCAGCTTCGCCTCATCATAGATCAATATTTTTTCTTCCACTGCTGCTGCCATGATTTGGCCAGGAACGACAAGATACACCATGAAGAAGAACAGAACTGCCAGCACCGCACCTTGCCTTCTCACAGGAACCCTCCCCCCATCATCCATGAGATTATTTTGAGCGACAGGAAAGAGAGGCTGGAAATACCAGCAAACCACGCTGCCACCTTCGCCTTGCTGATCGGAGGCTTGCCGACGACCTTGCCTGTCTGGCCGTTCATGGCAAACGTATACTCTAATCTATTGTAGTCATAGTGAACCACCCATACCGGAAGCAAGCAATAGTCTACGTTTTTTACTCTAGTATCAATTTCCTTATTCGTAAAATTAACAGTAGAATATCCTGACACCGCTGACGAAATAGCAGATTCAATATACTCTCTGATTTTATCCTTCGCCCGCGGCAGCATCTCCGTATCCGTATAACTGTATTTCTCCGCAACATAACCTGCCAGATAAGGGGTTCTAAAGCTCTTGAGTAGATCATAAGGAAAAGGCTCCAGCTTATCCATCAGCTTATCATTCATCTTCTCCGACGAGTCAATCGGCACCCTCAAATAATTCAGCTGAAGCTTGCGATATATGTCAAAATGCTGTGTTTCAGTATACCGGTAATCGCCTTTTGTGTAGGCTCTCACTTTCGTGGCATGACCATATGCCTCCACTTTGTTATGCAATTCATACAACCAGAAGGGTATATACATTCCGGTTATACCTTTGATACGATCCGCAGTCATGAACCCGCTCGGCGTAAGAAGACCGTTTTTGCACCATTTTCGAAAGGCCTTCATCGCCTTCTCCTTGCTGATTGAGAAAGGAATGACTAAGCCTGGGGCCAGACTCCCGCTCAAGCGATCGCCGAGAACAACGGCCGACTCACAAAAACTGCAAACGGTTGCCGTAGTTTCCGCTTCGACAATAATGACAGATCCGCAGCTTGTGCAGTGATATTCCTGCACCTCATCCGCTGAAAAGGCTTGCTGGCCAAGAGGATCAGGGATCTGCTCTATATTATCCTTTCTTCCACAGCTATGACACGATAACGTCCCCGTCTCTGAATCAAAGACCATGCCGCTGCCACAGTTCGGACATTTATATTCAATAACGTTCATCTGCTCACCTCTATGACATAATAAATAGCAAAGAACTCTATTCCTTTTTTATTTTTGCTTGGATTGCCGCCAGTTCATCCTCGGGATTCGACGGACTAGCCGTATTTGCATGTACCTCCGAGTTCTTCTCCAATTGTGCAATCAGCGTGTCCAGATCATCTTCCTTCACTCCAGCCCTCAGTTCAGCCAGTGCCTCAGCTTCATTCAACGCCCGATCCGCCAGTTCCTCCATCGCTTGAAAAGAAGCCTGAACATCGCCCGAAGAGGAGCGGCCCGAGTTCAATCCCTGCTGCAGCTTCGCAGCGGCAAGCTTCCCCTTAAGCTCAATCCTCCGAGCCTCCAGCTGCCCCAAGTCCGATACAAGCTTATCCTGCATTTGTTTCATGCTGGCAGCATTTGAGGAAGCAAGATCATAAGCAGCTTGTAATTCGCTTAACTTCTCGCCAAAATTCGCTTTCCTCTCCAGGAATTTTAAGGCGTCATCCTCATTACCCGCTTCTACAGATTTCTCTGCATATCGCTGCAGCTTCTTGATCTCGGTACTGCACTCATCGAGCAGCGTCTTTGCTCTTTGCTCATCCGCGAGCACTGAAGCCGTTTCGGCTTTTACCTTCCCAAGGTGACTGTTCAATATCCGCATATATTCATCAATCGTCTTCTCTGGATCGTCGTTCCGCTCCACTAAAGAGTTAACATTGACCTTCATTATATCCCTCAATCTTGATAAGATTCCCATACTGTGCCACTCCCTTCGCGTTAGTTCTTTTATCCTAATAATACATTAATTTCTGGCAAAAGGTTTCGTTGAAATAGATAATTGTTATTTGATTCGAATATTACCCCTGACAGGATCCCCTTTCTCACTCAACGCAAAAAGGACACCTCTCAAGGTGCCCTTTTTAATCCTACATATGGTCGCGAACCGCGGATGAGCAAATCCACAATTCGCCGCCGCGTGTTGCTTAGATTGTTTGTTGACATGGTCTAGCACTAACACTCGACGCTATCGATCGTTGCGGGCTAACTATTATTGCTTAGCTTCAACTAATTGTATTAGCCTTGTCAACGCACTTGAGTAAATTGAGTCATGTCTATACACAAACCATACCTGCAAATCTCGGTACTCTTCAGGCAAGCGGTGAGAAGCGATTATGCCCTTCTCTTCCGACTTGGCAATCGATGATCGTGGTAGCATAGACACACCGAGCCCAGCGGAAACCCCATCTAGAATAACGGCTAATGTGCCAAATTCCATAATCTGATATGTGGTCAGGCCAGTTCTTCTCAGAAAACTCTCCGCTTTTGCCCGATGCGTACATCCAACATCGAAAAACAACATCGGCTTCGAAAGCAACTCGTGCATGTCGCTTTTTCCCGGCTCCGAGATCAGCACCAACTCCTCTTCAAAAGCCGCGACATGTTCTATGTCTGGATGGTCAATTGGTCCATAGACAAAAGCCCCATCAAGCTCGTAATCCAGCACCTTTTGTAAGAGGGCATGTGTCACACCCGTAATGAGGGATACATTAACATCTGGATATCGTGATTGATATTCGGCCAATAGAGGCGTCAGATGAATGACCGCAGTCGTTTCAATGGAACCTATCCTAAGAGGCCCTGAAGGATGGTCCGAGTATTGTGTAGATTTTACTGCCTCGTCTATCAGAATCAGTATTTTATCCGCATATCCCAGTAAATTCTCGCCAGCCGGAGTTAGCGTCATCCCTCGATTGGATCGCCGAAAAAGGGGGGTTTTCAACTGCGCCTCAAGATACTGAATTCGGTTCGTCACATTAGACTGTACATAGTTCAACATTTGCGCAGCCCTGGTAATGCTCCCCTCTCGAGCTACAGCTTGAAATATTCTTAAATCTCCGCTTTCCATTTCTAAGTCACCTGCTTGGTATGATCATTTATGATACTCACATTCGGTTTTGTTCATTTTACTGTATGATTCCCACTCTGTACAATTCACAATAGATTCATCGAAATACGAATTACTGGAGGAGTTAGGATGAAAGCAATCGTACATGCTGGGATGAACGGCTTGAAGGGCTTGACATATGAAGACGTTATTGACAAACAGCCGGGCTTCGGCGAAGTAAAAGTAAGGCTGAAAACTGCAGGGTTGAATCATCGAGACTTATTTCTCATGGCGGATCGAACAAATAAGGATGCTCCCCTGATTATGGGTTCTGACGGCGCGGGTAGAATTGAAGCGGTAGGTGAAGGCGTAACAAACCTTACAGTAGGTACCGATGTCATCATTAATCCGTGTATCGGATGGGAAACCACCCACGATGTCCCGACCGTTCCAGCCATAGTGGGCGGCCCTTCGGATGGTACATTCGCCGAGTCTATCATCATCCCTGCGCAAAATGCCGTCAGCAAGCCAGCTTACCTGTCTTGGGAAGAAGCAGGCGTGTTGCCCTTGTCTGCCTTGACAGCTTATCGGGCTTTGTTCACGAGAGGTAGCTTAAAGCAAGGTGAACATATCCTTATTCCTGGTATTGGTGGGGGTGTGGCGACTTATGCCATGCTTATGGCTTCAGCAGCGGGTGCACGAGTCAGTGTCACATCACGCAGTGAAACAAAAAGGCAAGCTGCTCTTGCACATGGGGCAGATCATGCCTTTGACAGTCATAGCGATTGGAAGGAAAGTATGAAAGGAGAAACAGTGGATCTCATCCTAGACAGTATCGGGCCAGCGACGTTCCAACACTACTTTGATGTCATTAAACCGAATGGCCGTATCGTCACGTATGGAGCAAGCTCAGGAGATCGAATGGAACTAGCGGCACGATCCATATTTTACCCCCAAATCAGTATCATCGGCACCTCAATGGGAAGCAGTGAAGAGTTTACGGCTATGCTTGAATTTATGGAACTCCATTCACTCCGCCCTATCATTGATCGTGTGTATCCTTTACAAGACACCCTTCAAGCCTTTCAGCGAATGCAACAGGGGGAGCAATCTGGGAATATTGGAATAAGAATAGATTGAGACTCTGAGAGTAGTAATCGCTGATCTCTAAACCTCATTTGCAAAACAGGCAATGTGGATAGGCCTCTGATGGAACTGAACCTGAACTTCATCAACAGCTTCATCACATGGAACTTATCGAGTGTGATATTCATTCCGGGAAATTGTTCACCAATTTCTTGAATACACACTCCGTAGTTTAATCCCATGAAGGTAACGGTATGTATCTCCACTTTCGTTTGGGTAAGCTTGTTCTTCTATCTTCTATAAAAGCAAAAATCCACAACCTCATTCGGTTGTGGATTTTATGTATAGAGGCGAGGGGGGACAAACCCCTGTCCGAAGGCAACACCACATCGGTGTCTACGGGTGTAGTCACGGTTTTGATGTCACCCTAGTATCGCCCCGTAACCGTCTATACTAACTACTTGTTCGCAGTCGAATAAAATGTTGAAGCATTTGGGCTTGAATAAGCACATCTGATAATATACTCTCGTCCTCACGAAACGACATGCCCAATCGCCGTCACAAAGAGGAAGAGGAATACAGCCATGGATGTGTTAATTACTTCGAAAAGCATAAGCGGCTTAGACATTTTAGTCGGTGATTTTGGAAAAATACCAGCTAAGTCGATAATGTACACGATAAAGTATAAAACAGCGATGATTTGTGTGATGAAAATGGCATGAGGATGTGATATCAACAAGAGATAACACGCGATAAACGACGTAATTCCAAGTAAGATAAGAAACAGATTAAACCCCCAAAATACAACTCCTTTTAACTCTGAAAAATCCCTATTCTCAATCGGTCCTCCCGGAACCAATATCGCCAACAATGTTACATTTAAAAACACCACTAAACTTGCCATGATCATAATATCCTGCATTGTTATCTCTTCCTCTCATCTGTTAGTGTCTCAAGATTAACAGGAAGGAAAGAGAGTGTATTGTAAAAAATCAGCATCTATGATCAGGCGTTCATCACTCCTGACCATGCCATACATAACGAAGGGTTAATTCTTGTGGCAGCTTCTCTAACTCTTTGACGGTTTTGCCTGCAAATTTTTTGGATGTTTTGATGAGGTGAGACTGATCATAGTAACGATACTGCATATCCTTCCTCAAACCTTCATCCTCAACATGTTTTCTGAACTTCACAATATCTCCATAGGCCTTTGGGGTCAGTCCGATCTGTTTTTTGAAGAAACGCTCCAACGTACTTACTGAAACACCAAAAAATTTTGCCATACTCACAATGTTCAAGTTTTCATATTCTCGTTCTACATAAGTAAGCATTTTCTCTATGCGGCCAATATCCTTCTTATTCAACGCCATTTTATGCAGCAAATAATGATTGATTGCTGTGATATGTTGCTCCACATCTTTAGATCTCATCATCATTCGGTACAGTTCATCTAGATCAGGGTCCACATCGATGGCCTGTACGATTCGCTCTGTCAATTCGAGGCTGGGCACATGAAACAATTGTATAAACCCTAACGGAGTTAATGAAATCCCGATTTGATACAGCTGTTGTCCATATCGAACATATTTCGCGCTTTTCATTTGACCAATCACAACCGTATTCGGGATCACCATTTCCTGATCTTCTCCCACCAGCCTATAAGCAGACCCATAATTGAAAATGATATTAATATACCCCAGCGGCATAATAATGTCTTCTCTGTTGTCATCTGCAAGAAAGTCGAAGTCTACGACCCAGATATAGTCCACTATTTTATGCAAGGCATCTATAGGTTCAAAGGTTCGAATCATCGTATGCATCTCCTTCTAAAAGACTGGTGATACTAATATACCGTTACATCTTATTAACTCTTTTTTTGGGTTATACTAATATCATTAAGACTCACAATCAATAAAGAGGTGTTAGGAAAACGTGTTTATTTTTAACTTTTTCGGCATTACAACCGTTATTTTTCTTGTTATTTTTTTATATTTTTATTTAACAGACCCCAGAAGAACAATTAACGGCTTACTATTCAACTTATTTTTTGGTTCATTGAGTATTTTACTTATTTATTCAGCTCTTAGCTCAAAGAATCCGTTTTTAGTTGTTATAGGACTCGTTCCTTTTTTTGTGATTCTTTTTGCTTTCAGTTTTGGCTTATTCGCCCTCATGGTGGGAATGTTTATAAACGCAAAAATTCTAATAAAAAAAGAAGGACGACGTTTTTCAAATTATTTAACTCTTCTTTTTGGCATTTGTCTTTTGCTTTTAATCCTAATTTCTATCATCAATCCGTCTCGTTTTTTATCTGTTAAGATTCAGCCGCTATATGCAGGAATGACTTTTATTATTTTATATTTATTCGTCAACTTATTTAATTTCCTAACGGCTTATTTTCTCTATCAATTCAATAGACCCAAATATAATCAAGATTTTATCATCGTTCTTGGAAGTGGTTTAATTCATGATAAAGTTCCCCCACTCCTAGCCAGCAGAATTAATAAAGCGATTGAATTTTATGGGAAGCAGGCGACCGTAACTACGCCTCCAACAATCATTTTTTCTGGTGGTAAAGGATCTGATGAAAACCTTGCTGAAGCTGAAGCGATGCAAAATTACGCTCTGGAAAAGGGAATCCCTCTCGAACAAACAATTAAAGAAGATCGTTCCACCAATACGTATGAGAATATGCTTTTTTCAAAGAAAATTATGGATGACTTACACGGGGCTAATTATAACAGCATCTTTACGACAAATAACTTCCACTTGTTCCGTGCAGGACTATACGCCAAGCAAGCTGGACTAAATAGTCAAGGAATTGGTTCAAAAACAGCACTCTACTATTGGCCAAATGCCATGATTCGCGAATATATTGCTCTTGTTGTCATGAATCGTAAACGGCACAGTATTGTAATTGGAGTTATTTTAGGATTCTCCATCTTATTATCTATAATAGAATACATGGTTTTATAGAGGCGGAAACTTATTCGAATTTGCCTTAAGAAGTCATTTTTTGTTAGGCACGATATCTGCCGCATAATCAATAAAAAAGTGATAATAGCCACTTTTATTGGCATAATGTATAAAGACATAAGTACACCCCGAATTTCATTCTAGTACACTTTCCATTAATTATAGAAAAGGATCGCGGCTATTGGGGTATTAGCGACAACAGGGGAAAAATACGTAGCATGTAACGCATAGTTCATGATTAATTTTATATATTTTTTACAATAATAAAAGAAGGACAATCAAAACGATAGCTAGAAACATACTAAAAGATTTAAGGAAGTCAAAAATCAGGAGGAGATCATGGGCAGATTAGTTCATTTTGAAATTCATGTCGGGGACATGGAGCGTGCTAAGCAGTTTTATGGAGAAGTATTTGGATGGACATTCGAAGATTGGAGCGAATATGCCGGAATGCCGTATTTTGGAGCAACGACTGGTGATGCCAATGAGCTTGGCGTTAACGGAGCTCTGGTGCAGCGTCAAGGCGCTTCTCCACAACAAGGCCAAGCTATGAATGGCTATGCATGTACGATGGGCGTGGAAGATTACGATTCTACGGATGCCAAAATTCTGAATCTTGGAGGCAAGGTCGCATTGCCGAAACATGCTCTGCCTGGAATGGCGTGGCAGGGATATTATATAGATACCGAAGGAAATATTTTTGGCATTCATCAGCCGGATAAGAACGCAAAATAGAATTTTTTGGGCGACCCCGCTCGTCTCCTTCAACGCAAAAAGGACACCTCTGAGGTGTCCTTTTTCATTTAGCTCGTATCATCCGGCCACTCATTTCAAGTCTGTTTTTCAAGTAACGGAGCAAATAACATAGAAAATCCGGTCGGATTCCCCCTGTTCCACAAAGTCATTCGGGTTGAATTGGGTACGACTGTTTCCCAGTATAAGTCGTCTCCATGGGAAAAGGTCCTTGGGCTGTTCTCATGACAAGCGATTTATCCGGTTTATTTCGCCTGATCATTAACTAATTCAACCTTATCTTCTACAACGAAGATCTCATTCTCCATATAATAGTCCTTCAATTCATCTTGGACGCTCTGCTCGGCTAACGGCACCTGGTGGCGGTAAGCGGCCCGACAGATCACATGGGCGGCCACTGGAGCTGTCAAAAACACAAAGAAGATTCCCAAGATGAGGCGGATGCTGAAGAAACCGTCGGAAATTAAGAAATACAGTAATGTTCCAACGAGCGCGCACAGCACACCAAGCGTAGAACTTTTAGATGCAGCATGAGACCTTGTGTACACATCGGGCAAACGCACAATCCCAATCGCGCTGATCAAGCTGAAAATGGCTCCAATGAGAATGAGGACTGCCCCGACTACTTCACCGCTTCCGCTCAATAACAACACCTCTTTCAATGAATCTGGCAAAGGCAACCGTTCCAATAAATGAAAGGATCCCGATCAGTAATATAAGATCAAAAAAGGCATGTGTGTGCAGCAGCACGGAGAACACGGCGGTACTGGCGATCAGATTAATACCAATGGAATCCAACGCTTGAACACGGTCTGCACTGGAAGGCCCTTTCACAATCCGATATAAATTGGCTAGTATGGCCAACATTAATATACATAATGCAGTGATCAACACCGTCTCAAATATCATTTTCTTGTCACATCCTTTATCGCTTTTTCAAAAACAGATTTTGATTTTAATACAGAATCCCTGGATTCAGGCATGTTCAGACCGTGAATGTACAGCACCTTTGAATCAGGGGTTACCTCCATGACGACTGAGCCTGGCGTTAAGCAAATTAATAAAGATAGGAGCGTGATTTCCAAATCCCCCTCCAAATCCGTTTCTACCTTGAAAATTCCTGGCTTGACATCGATTTTAGGACGGAGTACATGCTTCATGACCATCATCGCAGAAGTATTCAGCTCATGGATAAACAGAACGAACAACTTACCGATTGCAGCTAGCGTGAATAGATAAAACGGTTTTTTAAAGAAACGGCGGATGCACAGTAAAATAAACAAACCAACAAAGTAACCGCTGAAAAAGTTTAATATGCTCATATCCTCTTGCAGAAACATCCACAAGTAGGCAATGAATATGTTGAGTAGCACTTGAACGGGCATGACTGTTTCCCTCCTTAACCAAACACGGCCTGAATATATAAACCTGGATTCAACAATTCCTCCGCAGCTTGAGCTACATAACCCGTAATCGCCTCAGCACCGATTCCCAGAGCAACACTAGCCAGCGTCAATAGAGCGATAGGAAGCAATAAACCTTTCGTTGTCCCTTTCTCCTCCTCTACACTCAGAATCGTTTCACCCCAAAAAGCTTTCATAAACAATTTGATCATAGAATACAGAATGAACAAGCTGGCCAGTAGCCCGATTCCTCCGAGCCAATAATAGCCGGCTTCAAAGACACCTTGCGTCGTAAATACTTTGCCAAGAAAACCGCTTAACGGAGGAATTCCAACCATAGACAAAGCCGCGATGAAGAACATCCAGCCTAATTGGGGGTGAAGCCGAATCAAGCCGCTAATATTCTTCAAATTACTTGTTCCCGTGAGATGAACAATCGTTCCCCCGATCATAAATACAAGTCCCTTAATCAACATGTCGTGAATCAAATAATATATAGAACCCGCTATGCCGGTGGATGTGAAAGAGACGAGCCCAGCCATAATAAATCCAACGCTGATGATCACATTGTAGGTTAATATTTTTCTCAAATCCCAATATCCAATCGCTCCGAGTCCGCCTAGTACCATTGTAATAGCTGCTAAAATCCCGATAAACAGATGGGTAATCTGCGGTTCATGATAAAAGATGAGCGTAAACATTCTGAAAATGGCGTATATCCCTACCTTTGTGAGTAATGCAGCGAAAATAGCAGCGATTGCCGTTGGCGGTACACTATATGATCCGGGTAGCCAGAAATAGAGCAATAATCCCGCCTTCATGGCGAAAACGATCAGGAATAATAATGCGACGGTGGTAATTAACCCATCCTGACCAACCTCTGCAATCCGGATCGATAAATGGGCGAGGTTCAATGTGCCGGTCATAGAATATAAATAGGCAACGCCGATCAAAAAGAACGCCGATGCAATAATGTTCGTAAAAATATATTTCAGCGACTCGCGAAGCTGCCTCTGAGATCCACCCAACGTGATCAGTACATAAGATGCAACCAGAAACATTTCAAAAAAGACATATAAATTGAATAAATCCCCTGTCAAGAACGAACCATTGACACCTGTAATCAAAAACAGAAAGAGAGGATAGAAATAAAGTTTTTCTTGTTTTCGGCCAATCGATGAAAAAGCATAAATTAAGCAGCATACCGAAACAATAGAGGTAGCCAAAAGCAGTAAAGCACTGAACATGTCACCCACGAAACTAATGCCGTAAGGCGCTTCCCAACCACCCAACTGTAATGTTTGAATACCGCCATCTCTGATCTGATTCATCAATAGAACTGAAATGACACTGGTAGCTAACAATGCAACCAGACTAAGAATCCGCTGCAGCTTTAAGTTTTTCTGGAATATAATAAGGAGCATCCCCGTCAATAGAGGAATGATAACCGGCGTGATCAACAAATTATTCATTGCTCATTTCCCCTTAATTGCTCCATGTCATCCGTCCCAAAGCTTTGATAGGCGCGGTAACATAAAACTAATACTAGCGCTGTCACGGCAAAATTAATGACGATCGCAGTTAAAATTAATGCTTGAGGAATAGAATCCGTAAAACCCGCAACTTTCTCTCCAAGCAGAGGGGCGCTCCCCGTCTTCAGCCCACCAGAAGTGATGAGCAACAAATTAACCGCATGGCCCACAATCGATGCTCCGAGCACAATTCGCAGTAGTTGCTTAGATAGAATCAAATAGGTTCCAATGGATATTAAAATACCGACCAGTATGACTATTAGTGTCTCCATATTAACGATCCTCACTTATGCTTAGAATAATATTGACTGCGGTGCCTATGACAGCCAAAGCGACTCCGGTATCAAAAATCAAAGCAGACGCGAGCTCAGTATCTCCAAAGATCGGTAAATCAACATGACCGAAGGTCTGGGTTAAAAAAGGTTTACCAAATACGGCGCTCACCATTCCGGTCGCAACTGCAATCAACACACCAATCGCTGAAAGTTTTTTGAAATCAACCCGAATATTTTCCCTTACCTTCTCGATTCCAAAAGAAAGATACAGTAGGACAATAGATGATGCCATACTCAGCCCCCCAATGAATCCTCCTCCCGGATGATGGTGACCGTTCATAAATAAATAGATCGAAAAGGTCAATATGATCACGGCAGCTACTCGAGTTACACTTTTCAATATCACATCATTCGATTTCATTTTGTTCCCTCCTTTTGGAACGCTGATGAATGAATACATATACACCTAGCCCGGCAATGACCAACACGGATATTTCCAGCATTGTATCGAATCCGCGGAAGTCCACTAATATAGCGTTGACAATATTTTTGGCGCCCGCCAGCTCAAAGGCGTTTTCAAAAAATGATGATATTGGTTCAAATAATTTATGTCCATTCGCGGACAATGCGAGCAGGGTCACCGTTAGACCCATCGCGATCGATATGACCAGATTCGTCAGTTTGAAAGGAATCCGCTCGATGCTTTTCGTAAGTTTCGGCAAATGATAGAAGCACAGCAAGAACAGAACCGTTGTCACCGTCTCCACCACCATTTGCGTCAATGCCAGGTCAGGAGCCCTAAAGATAACAAAGAACATTGAAACCATATAACCTAAGGCGCCTAGTGCAACAATAGCCACGATCCGATTGCCGGCAAACAAGACCGTACCTGCGGCGATCACCATCCCGAGCACAAGGCCCGCATCAAAAATACTGATAGCTGCATTACTTGCGAAATCGAACTGGAGACCATGGAGCAGCAGAAGCGAACTTATCAATACAATGACAAAGAAAGAAAAAATGTAGATCAGATAATGTCTCAGCGAGCCTGTCATATACCGATTCGTTAGGGATACCGAGAGTCTCTCTGTACCTGATAAGCCCTGATTGTACCAATGATTCAGCGTTAATTTCTGCGGATAACTCCGCATGGTCTGAATCCACTGCTTCGTTGTTTTGAAGAGAAGGAGACCGACAACAATGACACCGATTGTCATCACGAGCTCCATATTGAGCCCATGCCATGCACTGATTTTCAGGTCGTATGGAGACATCGGCATCATCGGCAAAATCGCGGTTAACGCCGGGGTGAGAATATACTTACCCAATACATTTGGGAAGAAGAAGATGAATATAACGAGTAATGCTAAAAGGGCTGGTGAAAACAGCATCCCCCAAGGCGCTTCATGCACTTTTCGTGTCAATTTTTCAGGACGATATTGTCCTCCAAAGGTTTTGAATACAAAAATCATGCAATAGACAAAAGTAAATATGCTGGCTACCCAAGCAATAATCGGGAACAGGATACCAATGCTGCTCAAACCGAAAATACCGGTTTGGGATACGTCATTCACTGCTGCAAAAAACATTTCCTTACTCAAAAAGCCGTTAAACGGCGGTAATCCCGCCATAGATAAGCCGCCAATCAAAGCGATCGTGAACGTGACCGGCATCACTTGCATCAAACCGCCTAAATAGCGAATATCCCGCCGACCTGTCTCATGGTCAATAATACCGACAACCATAAACAAACTTCCTTTAAAGGTCGAATGATTAAACAGATGGAATAGGGCGGCAAATGTAGCTACCGTAAAGATAGTGCCACTCTCACCAGGTCCAAAATAGACTGCTAAAGAACCGACCCCAAGCAGGCACATGATCAATCCCAATTGACTAATCGTAGAATAAGCTAACATCGCCTTTAAATCGGTCTGTCTAAGCGCCGTCAAAGAACCATACAGCATCGTAATGATACCAATACCGGCCACAAGCCAGAACCATACGGAGCTACCCCCGAATATCGGAGTCATACGCGCCACTAAATAAATGCCAGCCTTGACCATTGTAGCCGAGTGAAGGTAACTGCTGACCGGAGTTGGAGCCTCCATCGCATCTGGTAACCAAATACCGAACGGAAATTGCGCGGATTTCGTAAATGCACCGAGCAAAATACATAGCATGGCAGGAATAAACAACGCATGGCTTTGGATGACATCCAGGTTCGCGATCATTTCCCGAATGCTGTACGTATCCGCCATCATGATCAGCATAATAAATCCGGCTAACATGCCGAATCCGCCAAGAACCGTAATCAATAGTGCCTTTAAAGCGCCTTGGCGAGAACTCTTGCGCTCATACCAATAGGATATTAATAAGAAGGACGAGACGCTGGTTAACTCCCAGAACCCGTACAGGACCAAAAGGTGATCCGAGAATACTAATCCCAGCATGGCGCCCATGAACATGAGCAAATAAATATAGAAGTTATGGAGAGCCTCCCGAACCTTAGACATATAAAAAATTGAATAAATAATAACTAAGGTGCCTACACCGCTGATGAGCAGACCGAATAACAGGCTGAGCCCATCCACATAGGAGACAATATTCATATCAAGGGACGGAATCCAAGATAATGTGTATTTATAGGTATCACCTGCCGCTACACCAGGTATATACTGTAACAAATAGACAAAAATAGATGAAGGGACAAGTAAAACGAACCATCCCGTGTGCACTATGCGATTGAAATACTTATATAGTAAGGGAACAAGCATTGCACTTATCAACGGGAGAAAAATAAAGGTATAGAATATAGTCAAGTGCACTCCTCCTTATTCATGACTTCTGTTTCCTTATCTGCGTATTGACTCTTTTGGTGACATCAACTATAGTCTTACATAGTTTAATCGAGCCATACTACTAGCATTGAGGTGAAATACTTAAAATGAATAACATGTCTAATGAGAGCATTCTTGTTTGCGTTTATTATGGTCCCAATGGCGAAAGACTACTCAAACGCGGTTGTAAAATCGCTAATATGATGAAAGCTCCGCTTTATATATTGACCGTTGATCCGAAGCCATTCGACGAACTGGATGCCGAGAAACTATTCTATATCGAGCAATGGAAAGAATATGCTCACTCTCATGCAACGGCCCAATTTATCATGAAGGACAATGAAAGCCGCCCTGTCTCTAAGGTCATTGCAGAAGTGGCCAGAGATAACAACATCACACAGATCATTCTTGGTCAAACGGCGCACAGCCGATGGGAACAAATTACGAAGGGATCTATCATTAACTCCTTGGTACGCGAGATCCCATTTGTAGACCTGCATATTGTTTCCGTTGCCCGTTATATTCGGGATGAAGAAGGTATTTATGAAAAGGGAATTCGAGCTTATTTGATTAAAGATGGGGATCATTACAAGTTAAGCTTCAATCATGAAAAACAAACGGAATATGAGGGTATTTTCTTCAAAGAAGTCGACACAGATTTCGATAACGGAATTTTCCGATTTATGAAAGACGCTGCAACTTTGCACGTTCTCGTTAGTGACGGGATTATCACCGAATTAAAAAATGTAGATATTTATGCAGCGATGGGTTTGGACAACTCTGTTGAATAAAAGTTAAATAAAGAAACTAACCTTCTCCACATGTTTAATGTGGAGATTTTTTTTGTCTTTTCAAAACACAGATCATTTATAAATCAACATCCACTTTAATCGGTCTCTTCTCAGTCCTGTCGATTCCCAGATATTTTAACGTTTCTGCCGTGGAATGATGATGCAAAATCGACTTTAAGATAGAGATGGCAACTCCCCTGTAATACGCATGGTAACCAAACGTCTTTCTCAGCGTATGCGTCCCGATTTTCTCAGATATCCCTACCTCCCTTGCCGAGTGGTTAATAATTCGGTACGCCTGCTGACGGGTAATCGGGTGACAATCCTTTTTCGATTTAAACAAATAATCCTCAGATTTCCAATTGATGTTGGATAAATACTCGGTTAGTATTTCCCCGATCTTCCCGTTTAAGTAATAAGCCTTTTCTTCTCCTGTCTTTTCATCCTTAATATAAAGAAACTGTTTAGCATTCTGGCCATCCCAAACGTCCTGTACAGTAAGGTTGAGCAAATCAAGAAGACTAATCCCGGTGTTAATTCCCAATACAAAAAGCAACAGATCCCTTACAGAGTGTTTTCTCAACTCCTCTTTCATCGCTTGTATGGTTTTTACGTCCCGAATCGGATTAACAAATTGCACAGAGAATCCCTCCGATTAATGTTACTTAATTTAAGGTTAACAGATATTAAGTAACATAACAATTAAAAAATCACTTTACTTTATAAAAAAATCTAACGGTTAGTTTGTCATAAAATAAAAACACCACATAAGAAGCTTTCAATTGAAATGATATCCAGTCGGACAAAAACTTAATCAGCAAAGCTGCGATACCCGTAAACATTCTAGAATCATTACGCAGCAGCAAGCGCACAATGATCACTGGAAACAAACGCATTAGCTATTCATTGAATAATGCACAATGGCGCTCAATAAATAAGTCATTTCACTACTTTTCCAAAAAAAAAGACCCCCATCGTGGGGATCGTAAGGATTTGTTTATTGTACTGGCAGTTGAGAAATTTAGGTTCTTCCTTATATCTATTATAACCTTCATGTTCTAAAGCTCTCTATAGTCTGGCTGCATCATCCCTTGAGTAGGCTGATCCTCTTGGTACTCATAATATTGCGGCTGAACCGTCGCATGTATTTGTGTTTCCACTGGCACTGACGGCTGCTGATATGGCTCATCCACATACATGATTCTGCGCTGAATTTGCATGAGCCCATTCACGACGCGAAGCGCGACCCAAAAAAGTACAAGGCCAACTCCTACGTACAGCAGATATTGCTGATTATAGGTCCAATCTATATGAAAATAACTAAACAAGCTATTCTCTAAAATATCAAGTTGCATTTCATTCATCAAAATGATATGCACGACTGGAAGAGCAATAAATCCTAGTCCTAGTGAAATCACCGTTACCATAATAACAAAGAATACAATGCCTGTTACAAATCTTAGTAATACGAGCAGCAGATTTCGAATGAATAGCCCCCCGTCAAAACCTCTCATCATTCGCATCAACCAGTTCTGCCCAGCTTCAGACTGTCGATTGTAGGTATACGAAACAGGAGGAGTAGGTAAACCTAAAATTTGTCTAATCATGCTTTGTTCAAAATTCACAATCCCATTCAACAGCTTAGATACTCCAAAAAACAGCGGTATTCCGATAAATATTGGAGTTAAACCGATTGATAGTGCAAGTCCCGTTATCGCTATTGTAAAATAGATAATCCCTAACGGGAGAGATAGCAGTAAATAGAGGATCGTTGCATAGGTTTTTGGATTAAACAGCACCCAATTCACCTTACCTGCCCGCGCCATTGCAGTCGCTTCTATTGCCTTCACATTCAAACACTCCTTTGGCTTCATAAGTCACGCTCTGAGTTATAAATCCATTATATCCGCCTTATTCGCCTGACATAACCGTCTTAGGGGGTATCTGAAGCTAGACTTTAGGCTAGGACTGGTCCTGATGATTTTGTGTACAGCCTAGACCCACTTACGTAGAAAGCTACAATTACAGATTATAAAGGCGCTCGATATGGAGGCGAAGCATGGCTGTGCAAAACCACAATTCGCAGTCGCGTTTTGATAGGGGTTTGGGGAATCCAATATTAGCTGACCAGCTTCAAGCCAACAACGGCAAAAATAATTCCAAGAATGCAGCCGATACGAAGCCAGCTTTTCGACTCCTTAAAAAATATCATTCCAACAATAGCAGCTCCCACCGTTCCAATTCCTGTCCAAACTGCATAAGCAGTCGCCAGCGGTATTGTTCCCATTGCCCCGACAAGCAGTTTGAAGCTGAGGAAGAACCCGCCTATGAGGATGATGTTATTGGTCCAGTTATTATTTTTAGCTACGCGTTTAATACCGATTACCCCGATAACCTCCAGCAATCCAGCCGCAATAAGCACCATCCAATCCATCAGGCTTCACTTCCTTTGCTCGACAATTTCAAACCAATAATACACGCTAACAGCAATAAGATGAAAACAATCCGCAACATACTGACGGTACCGCCAGACATCACGATTTCCACAATCGTAGTCCCCAAAGTTCCCATCCCTGCAAACACAGCGTATACCGTTCCAACCGGCAATGCCTTGGCTGCTCTAATAATTAAATCAAAGCTTGCCAACAGGGAGACAAGAACGACAATGCTAGGAACATCTTCGTATTTGAACCCACTTGCCCACACGATCTCCAATAGTCCGCCTAAGAGTACATAAGTCCATGCTCTTGCCTCACTTATTCGCTTATCCGTTTTAACTGTCATTGCCGTCTCCCTCCTGTAAGTGCTGCAGATAATAGTCAACAATTCGATCGATATGTTCCATTACTTCGGCATCCATTCCGTACACCTTTGTTTCCATTCCTTCTTCAGGGCGAATTAATGACCAATACTTATCAATGAGTTGCTCGTCATGCTGAAACCATTCCATGGAAACCTCAACGATTTGCGCCGCAAGCTTCTGAGAAATGATAGAGGAAGGGGATTCGTGCATATGCTCCTTGACCTTTCGCATCAGCTTCGCCCACTCCATGCTTCGTGGATCGTTTGAACTCAGATCCGGCAAGTCTTTAATAATATTAATTTCATGATCCGAAAAATGCTGGGCAAAAAATGTTTCTCTAGCCTCGAAGGGGGATTGCAGTGACCTGATGAAAAGAAAGATATCCTCCGTTTCGATCTTTCCTTTCATTTCAAAGGCATGCCTTGCTGTCTGCAACAGCTTCTCCATCTCATCAAGACGTTTCCTTTCCTCTACAATAGCTCCCAGCTCAAAATCCAGATAATCTCTCCAACGTTGCTCCTGTGAATCCTTCCCTGTAGACAACATTTCCTTGATGGACGCCAGCGTAAAGCCCAGCTCCTTCAATGCAGCTATATGCTGGAGCACTCTAATCTCCTCATTTGAATAGTACCGGTAGCCGGAATCAGCTACCTTGGCAGGCTTTAGTAAACCGATCTCGTCATAGTATCTCAGTGTCCTTATAGATATATTTGTATTCTTGGACAACTCTCCAATGCTGTACATAATGACCCCACCTCTCAACAACAAGTATATAGTCTCCAGTATACGTGAGAGTCAAGTTTTTTTAGAAAAATATTCTAATAAATTTGGATTTACAAGCTAGATGAAAAGCAAAAATCCACAACCTTATGCGGTTGTGGGTTTACATGGTGGAGGCGAGGGGAATGTTCATATCTCCATCTTATCTGCTCACGATGCTATCCTCCACCGACGATATTAGAGGTTGGATATAAACGCCGTGCTCCCTACGCTTCGCTCCAGTCCGCGCGGACTGAACCCAGGGTCCGACCCCTCGAAACTCCACCAATGCAAAAAGGACACCTCTGAGGTGTCCTTTTTCATGTTGGTGGAGGCGAGGGGAATGTTCATATCTCCATCTTACTTGCTCACGATGCTATCCTCCGCCGACGATATTAGAGGTTGGATATAAACGCCGTGCTCGTACGCTACGCTCCCTGCGCGCGGGCTGAACCCAAGGGTTCGACCCCTCTTACAACTCCACCAAATGAAAAAAACACTGACCTCTCGCGGTCAGTGTCTTTACATTTGGTGGAGGCGAGGGGAATCGAACCCCTGTCCGAAGATAACGCAACATAAGCTTCTACGGGTGTAGTCACAGTTTTGATGTCACCCTAGTATCGCCCCGTAACCGGCTATACTTTAGGTCAGCCTGATTATCTTCTTCAGCACACCCCAGGCGGAGATGTGACAGCGTATCCCACTAAAGTTGAGCCCCTAGCCCGCCACATGGGCGATGGAAGGTAGGAGCACGCTAACAGGTTATTAAGCTGCTAAAGCGTAGTTTGTTTGTTGTTTGCCGTTTAATAGGCTTTAGCGTTGATGAAGCGGACGCGTCCCCACTACCCGCTACTCATGCCCGAACTACCCCCGTCGAATCCAAGAACGCCCCCATGTAAGTAGAAATCTACGTCGTCCTGATTAGGACAGCGCGTTTCTATAAAGGGTATGCGCCGATCGAACCAACTAATATTCGATCTGGACCAGTGATAATTCTGAAGTCCACCGACTTCAATCGAGCATGGTAGATACGTAACCGTGAATCTCATATCCATCGTGGTTACATTCTTATTATACGGCGCGGATGCTTCAAAAGTAAAGGAGCACCATAATGTTCTTGCACTCCAAACCTTATCCATGGAAGCTCCTGCCTGATGAGCCACCGTATTTATATTCTATCCTACACGCAGTAGTTACATGAGCACGTGACGCCCGCCATTATCTGGCGACCTTCTGTTTCTCACGCAATATGCGTTGAATATCACGTTGTGCATCTCGCTTCGCCGCAGCTTCACGCTTGTCATATTGCTTCTTCCCTCGGCCTAAGCCGATCAGCAGCTTCGCATAACCATTACGAACATAAATCTTCAGCGGAACAATAGTGTATCCTTCCGTCTTCGTCTGTCCCAATAGCTTGTGAATCTGCACACGGTGCAATAATAGCTTACGCGCACGCGTCGGATCAGTCGGATTAAATCGATTCCCTTGCTCAAATGGGCTAATGTGCATGTTATGAATGAAAATCTCGCCATTCCGAATGGTTGCGAACGCATCGCCAATATTCGCTCGTCCCAACCGCAAGGATTTAATCTCAGTTCCCGTTAACACAAGACCCGCCTCATACGTGTCCTCGATGAAATAGTCATGGGAAGCTTTTTTGTTCTGGGCCAGCACTTTACCATCATTTTTCTTACCCATGAAAATCACTCCTCTCGGCTCGTTGCCGCACGATCTAGTAGGGTTCTATTGTATCAGAGTTCAGCCCTCTAACGCAAGTTAAACCCGCACCAGCACTGTGATTCCACTCCATCATCCACCTTCGTGCAACGTGCTATTTTTTATCCTTCTCCAGCAATTCAAGAATAACCTTCAGCTCGTTCGACGTATCCAGATAAGCATATCGCCCGCCTGTATATTCTCCCTTTTGCACGAGGGATATTCCCCGCTGTTCGAACAGCTTTACTCGTTCCCCCATATTTTCCACCATAAAAGCAATATGATGGACCCCTTCGCCATGTGCATCTAGATGATCACGCCACGTACTCGAATGGCCGTCAGGCTCAATCAGTTCCACCTGTACCTGTCCAAAATTCAGAAAAGCTAACTTGGCACGTGCCTCACTCGGATTGCCCTTATATTCACATTGGGTTTGCTCCATCGGATCCGTCAAGAACCACTTTGGCTTCTCAATGCCGAAGATCTTTGCATAGGCTTGCGAGGTTGCCTCAATATCATGAACCACAAGACCGATTTGTACGATCACTTGATTGGTGATTAAAGAGTTGTCCATCCCTACACCATCCTTATTATGAGATTCCACTTCTATCCTATCACGACCGCAGCAAAAGAGCCTGCAAAACCTTTGCAGACTCTCGAACTTCTCTATTTCTTCTTCTTCCGAACGAACGATGCTGTTGAATTCTTATTCTTCCCGCGTTTCCGCGATGCACCGCTGCTGCCTTCACCTACAAAAATACCGCTCTCGGACGTATTCTTACGCCGTGTATCTTTATGCTCAACATCTATTCCTTGACCATTGGCCGGTTCGATTGGAGCACCATAGCCGCCTTTTCCTGAGCCAAATCCGAACTTTTTCCCAGACGAGGCAGGTGCGCTCGGAGCATCGGAACGTTTCGGTCGACTGTCGGTCTTCTGGAACTTACCAAATTTACCGCCGCCTTTATTGCCTTGCTCCGGCTTACCAGGCTTGCTGAGTCCACCTGATTTACCAGATTTGCTTGGTTTACCTGGTGATTTGCCACCGCCGCCACTCGACTTACCGCCGCGATCATTTTTGCCGCGTGAGCCAAAACCGCCTTGGCCGAAACCGCGTCCCTTGCCGCCACGTCCGCGATCACCGAAACCGTCGACGAAATTCACCTGATTTCCGCGCGGCTTCATATCGACCATTTCAAAATCAATCGTATGATCGTCCATATTCACACGAGCTACGCGAATCTTGACTTCATCCCCAATACGATAGATCTTGGACGTACGCTCTCCAATCAGAGCCATATGCTGCTCATGGAAATGGTAGTAGTCGTCGGTCATATCGCTCAAGCGGATTAAGCCTTCAACCGTATTATCCAACTCGATGAAAATACCGAAGCTGGTCACGCTGCTCACCATGCCTTCGAATTCCTCACCGACTTTATCAAGCATAAATTCAGCTTTCTTCAGCTGTTCGGTATCGCGCTCTGCATCCACAGCTACCCGTTCCCGTTCCGAGGAATGCTGAGCAATTTCCTTCATTCGAGACGTTAAGTACTCGTGACGTTCTTCTGTAAGGGCTCCGCCATTCTCTGCAACCTCCCGAATAATCCGGTGGATCACAAGATCTGGGTAACGACGAATTGGAGACGTAAAGTGCGAATAGTATTCGGCTGCCAAGCCAAAATGCCCGAGGCTCTCCGAATCATATTTCGCCTGCTTCATGGAGCGCAGCATCATGGTACTAATCACCGTCTGCTCCTTGGTGCCTTGAATCTCTTCCAATAACGTCTGTAATGCACGCGGGTGAACAGTATTGCCTTTGCCACGTACGACATAGCCGAAATTCGCAGCGAACTGTGTGAAATTAAGCAGCTTCTCCGAATCCGGGTCTTCATGGATCCGATATAAGAACGGTACGCGCAACCAATGGAAATGTTCAGCCACCGTCTCGTTCGCCGCAAGCATGAATTCTTCAATAATCATTTCTGCAATAGAGCGCTCGCGTTTAATAATATCGACGGGCTTGCCATTCTCATCCACAATCACTTTGGACTCTTGAAAGTCAAAATCAATCGCGCCGCGATGCATCCGATTTTTCCGCAGCCTTGTAGCAAGCTCTTGCATCAAGTGGAAATCATCTACTAAATCTTTGTAGCGCTCCATCAAATCCGGATTTTCTTCCGGTTCCGTCAAGATTTTGCGTACATTGGTGTAGGTCATGCGTTCCTTGGTCTTAATCACACTGGTGAAAATATCGTGGTTCACGACCTTCATGTGATTGTCGAACTCCATCTCACAAGAAAGCGTCAACCGATCTACCTGCGGGTTAAGACTGCATATCCCGTTGGATAATCGATGCGGCAGCATTGGGATGACCCGATCTACCAAATATACGCTGCAGCCGCGTGCATACGCTTCTTGGTCCAGATTCGAACGCTCACGAACGTAATACCCCACATCCGCAATATGAACGCCAAGCTTGTAATTCCCATTCGGAAGACGCTCCACATTCACCGCATCATCCAAATCCTTCGCGTCTTCGCCATCGATCGTTACAATCCGTTGCCCGCGTAAGTCTCTGCGTCCCTGCTCGAGAATCTCAGCATCCGTAATGGAATCCGGCGCGGATTCCGCTTCTTCCATCACTTCCTCCGGAAATGCCTCAGGCAACTGGTGCTTACGAATGATCGAGAGGATATCCACCCCAGGATCGTCCTTGTGACCGAGAATTTCGATAACTTCGCCTTCAGCCGCAGCGCGGCCTTCTGGATAGCTAACAATCTGTACGACAACCTTCTGCCCTGTTACAGCGCCTTGAAAAGCATCTTTCGGAATAAAAATATCTCTGTTAATCCGTTTATCATCTGGAATGACGAAGCCGTAGGTCTCCAGATTCTGAAATACCCCTACCACACGGGTAACCGCTCGACTAACAATTCGCGCGACTTCCCCTTCTAACTTCCCGCCAGCCGATCCTTTGGAAGTGACGCGCACAAGGACAATATCCCCGTTCATCGCGCTCTTCAAATCATTGGCATGGATATACACATCCGGATGATCTTTATCATCGGGAATCAGGAATGCGAATCCTTTCGCATGCGCCTGCAGCCGTCCTCTTAAAAGATTCATTCGCTCGGGAATCCCATACCGTTCCGAACGGGTGCGAATGATCTTGCCTTCATGTTCCATTTGGTTTAATAATTTCAGGAAAGCTTTAAATTCCTGTGCATCGTCAATCTGAAAATGCTGTTCCATTTCCTGATACGTCATCGGCTTATAAGCCGTTTCTCGCATAAAATCCAACAGATCTTGTTCTGTTATCACCGAATCACCTCGAATCAAATCCAACTCATGTTGCACATATGTACTTCATCTTAATAAGCAAATCTATACTCAGTATACACGAAATATAGCTTATACATCCGTATTCCCCAAAAACAGTGGTTCCGCCACGCAAAATGAGAAAAACCTCTATCGAGGCCCATTCAAAGATGAGCGACCGCGTCTAGAGGTAGTTTTTATCGCCAAACAGAATTTTTCAGTTTAGATACATCAAAACTTTTATAAATTATATTGTGGTAAAAAAACAGCGGAAGATTCGCTCTCCCGCTGTCTGAACTCTCATGTAAGTAAGTTATGCTGTTTTAACCAAATAAGCTACGACCATGGCAAGCACGAAGAATCCTACAGCCAATGCGATCGTTAAACGTTGCAAGAACAAATCCAAGCCACGTGCTTTTTGCTTACCGAAAAGGTGTTCCGCTCCCCCGGAGATGGCACCCGATAGTCCCGCGCTCTTCCCTTTTTGTAGAAGTACGACAGCGATCAAGCCTAGCGAAAAAATAACAAGCAAAATTGTGAATAAAGTTTCCATAGTTCCACCTCCTAAAGAATTGCGTTGCAAACCTCTTCCGTAAATGAAATTCATTAACCACTCATGAGATTATAATTCATTATAAAAAAACAGTATTCTTATTGTATCATTAACTATTGAAAATTACAAGATAAGAACCCAAAGTCGATTATACAGGATAACCGTAAAAAGGAATTGGAGCCTTAGTGGTTCCAATCCCTTTTCTATATGAACAGCAATTATTTTTTCAAGTTGTAGAATGCTTTGATGCCGCCGTATTGAGCCAAGTCAGCCAATTCGTCTTCGATGCGAAGCAATTGGTTGTATTTCGCTACACGGTCTGTACGGGAAGGAGCACCTGTTTTGATTTGGCCCGCATTTGTCGCAACCGCGATGTCAGCGATTGTGCTATCTTCGGATTCACCAGAACGGTGAGAGATAACTGCTGTGTAACCAGCGCGTTTCGCCATTTCGATTGCATCGAAAGTTTCAGTAAGCGTACCGATTTGGTTAACTTTAACCAAGATGGAGTTACCGATTCCTTTTTCGATACCTGTAGCAAGACGCTCTGTGTTCGTAACGAACAAGTCGTCACCAACCAATTGAACTTTGTTGCCCAATTTCTCAGTAAGCAATTTCCAACCTTCCCAATCGTCTTCAGACATACCGTCTTCGATTGTGATGATTGGGTATTTGTCAACCCAAGAAGCAAGAAGGTCAACATACTCAGCGGATGTGTAAGATTTACCTTCACCTGCAAGTGTGTATTTACCGTCTTTGTAGAACTCTGTGGAAGCAACGTCCATACCCAAGAATACGTCTACGCCTGGTTTGTAACCAGCTTTTTCGATCGCTTCGATGATTGTTGTGATTGCTTCTTCGTTGGAAGACAAGTTCGGAGCGAAACCACCCTCATCGCCTACAGCTGTGTTTAAGCCTTTTGCTTGCAATACAGCTTTCAAGTTGTGGAAGATTTCAGCGCCTGTACGAAGAGCTTCTTTGAAGCTTGGAGCGCCTACAGGAAGAACCATGAACTCTTGAACGTCAATGTTGTTGTCTGCATGCTCACCACCGTTGATGATGTTCATCATTGGTACTGGAAGAGTTTTCGCATTGAATCCGCCTAGGTATACGTATAGAGGGATATCCAAAGCTTCAGCAGCTGCGCGAGCTACGGCCATGGATACAGCAAGAATTGCGTTAGCACCCAATTTACCTTTGTTCGGTGTTCCGTCCAATTGGATCATCGCTTTGTCGATTCCTACTTGGTCCAAAGCGTCCATGCCAATGATTTCAGGAGCGATTGTTTCGTTTACGTTCTCAACTGCTTTTAGAACGCCTTTACCCATGTAACGGGATTTGTCGCCATCACGAAGCTCAACAGCTTCATGAGCGCCTGTGGAAGCACCTGAAGGTACGATTGCGCGGCCTTTAGCGCCGGATTCAAGATATACTTCTACTTCAACAGTTGGGTTACCGCGGGAGTCCAAGACTTCGCGTGCGTATACGTCAGAAATAATTGTCATAATGTTCTTATCTCCTTTTAATGTCGTATTCAAAGTCAGCTTTTGATCACGAAGCTAGCTAGGAATACGTTGATTATTTTAATTTATTTGTTGATCAGGGAGTTCCCTGTCATTTCTTGGGATTTGTTCAATTGCATCAAGTCAAGAATCGTAGGAGCTACGTCCGCTAGAATCCCGCCTTCACGCAATGTCACGCCCGCTTTGGTTACGATACAAGGAACCGGGTTCGTTGTATGTGCTGTATGAGGACGACCGTTCTCATCGATCTCTGTCTCAGCGTTACCATGATCGGCAATGATGATCGCTTGACCGCCTTTTGCAAGGACAGCCTCGATCACAAGACCTAAGCACTCATCTGTTGCTTCAACCGCTTTGATGGTCGGCTCAAGCTTACCGGAGTGACCTACCATGTCCGGGTTCGCAAAGTTCAAGATAATACAATCTTGGCGCTCAGCTTCGATTTCTTTAACCGCTGCGGCTGCCACTTCATGCGCGCTCATCTCTGGCTGAAGGTCGTACGTTGCGACTTTCGGCGAAGGAATAAGAATACGCGTTTCACCTGGCAATTCCTTGTCACGTCCACCACTGAAGAAGAACGTTACGTGAGGATATTTTTCCGTTTCTGCGATACGAAGTTGTTTCTTGTTGTTCTGAACCAGAACTTCACCTAACGTATTGTCCAGGTTCTTCGGCTTGTATGCCACGAATCCATCTACGGATTCACTGAACATCGTGAGACAGACATAATACAAGTTCTTCGGCGCTTTGTCTCCACGATCGAATCCTTGGAAATCTGCGTTCGTGAACACTTGGGATAACTGAATCGCACGGTCAGGACGGAAGTTCAAGAAGATAACTGCATCTTCGGACTCTATCAAACCAACCGGTTGTTCCTGCTCATCCACGATAACCGTAGGCATTACGAACTCGTCAAACACGGATTTTTCGTAGGATTCAACAATCGCTTTTAACGGGTCTTGGTATTTAGGGCCTTCGCCATATACCATCGCGCGGTAGGATTTCTCCGTACGCTCCCAACGTTTGTCACGGTCCATCGCATAGTAGCGACCTTGAACCGTAGCGATTTTACCTACACCAATTTTCTGAATTTTCGCGATTAAATCCTCCATATAGCCTTTTGCGCTATCCGGAGAAACGTCGCGTCCGTCTAAGAAACCATGAATGTAGACTTGATCCAATTCTTCTTTTTTGCAAAGCTCTAACATCGCATACAAATGCGCGATATGACTGTGCACGCCGCCGTCGGACAGCAATGCATACAGATGAAGTTTCTTGTTATTGTTCTTCGCATGGCGAACCGCGCCTATAAGCGTTTCGTTATCGAAGAATTCCCCGTCACGAATCGACTTGGAGATCCGAGTAAGATCTTGATAAACGATACGGCCTGCGCCGATGTTCAAGTGACCTACTTCAGAGTTCCCCATTTGACCTTCTGGCAAGCCTACAGCTTCACCAGATGCCGTCAATGTGGTGTGCGGGAATGTATTCCAGTAACGGTCGAAGTTCGGTTTCTTCGCTTGAGCAACGGCGTTGCCCACGAGATCATTCTTCAATCCGAAGCCGTCTAGAATAATTAGTGCTACAGGTTTCGGTGCTGTCATTTACTTCGCCCCCTCAACCAATGCAATATAAGAAGCCGGCTGCAAGCTTGCACCGCCAACCAAAGCGCCATCGATGTCGCTTTGTCCCATGTACTCACGTACATTTTCCGGTTTCACGCTGCCGCCGTATTGGATACGAACCGCATTCGCTACTTGCTCCCCATATAATCCTTTCACAAGTTCACGAATGTAGCTGATAACTTCATTTGCATCTTCAGATGTTGAAGATTTACCTGTTCCGATCGCCCAAATTGGCTCGTAAGCAATAACAACTTGCGCTGCTTGCTCAGCAGATAGTCCTTGGAAAGCCGCTTCCGTCTGCACTTTGCATACGTCTTTCGTTTGGCCTGCTTCACGTTCTTCCAATTTCTCGCCTACGCATACAATCGGAGTTAAGCCATGTTTAAATGCTGCATGCATTTTTTTGTTCACGATCTCATCTGATTCAGCAAAATAAGCACGACGCTCGGAGTGTCCTAGAATGACGTATTCAACGCCAAGATCTTTCAACATGATGCCGCTGATTTCGCCTGTAAATGCGCCATTATCTTCGAAATGCATGTTTTGTGCACCGATTTTGATGGAAGTACCTTTTACCGCTTCAACAAGTGCTGGCAAGTTCGTGAATGGTGCGCAAATAACGCTTTCCACGCCCGCAACTTCTGCTTTCCCTTTTACTTCTTGAACGAAAGCAGTTGCCTCACTTACGGTTTTGAACATTTTCCAGTTCCCTGCAATAATTGGAGTTCTACTCAAGATTTTCACGTCCTTTTCTTTCTTGCTTAGCGAAAATGAGGTTTGAACTAAGCCTTAAGCCATTCCGCGAATGGAGAGAAATAAGATTGCCTGAATACGAGTTTTGGCTTTAAACCCCAACCTTAAAAAGTTAAATCAAGGGGTTTAAAACAAGATGTCTGAGATGAAGAGGGCAACTTATTTTTCGCAATGAGCGGCATGGCTTACAGCTTTGTCAAACAACATTGAGCTTTTTTACTTATCGTTTAGAGCTTCAACACCTGGAAGTTTTTTACCTTCCATGAACTCAAGAGATGCACCGCCGCCTGTCGAGATATGGTCCATTTTGTCTGCCAAATGGAATTTCTCAGCCGCTGCCGCAGAGTCACCGCCACCAATTACGGTGTAAGCTGCTGTATCTGCGCAAGCTTGGGCAACCGCACGTGTACCATGGGAGAATGGCTCGATTTCGAACACGCCCATTGGTCCGTTCCATACAACCAATTTGGAGTTCTTGATCACGTCTGCGTAAAGTTCGCGTGTTTTAGGTCCGATATCAATACCTTCCCAATCCGCTGGGATGCCGTCGATATCTACGATTTTCGTATTCGCGTTTGCACTGAAATCATCACTAACCACGATATCCACTGGAAGCAAGAAGTTTTTGCCAAGTTGTTTAGCTTTCTCGATAAATCCGAGAGCTGTTTCCAATTTCTCGTTATCGCAGAGCGATTGTCCGATTTCATGGCCTTGTGCTTTGAAGAATGTATAAGCCAAACCGCCGCCGATCAATACGTTGTCTGCAATTTCTAGCATTTTGCTGATGACATCGATTTTATCTTTAACTTTTGATCCACCGATAATCGCTGTGAATGGACGTTCTGGGTTAAGTAACGCTTTACCCAATACGTTCAATTCTTTCTCCATAAGAAGTCCGGAAACCGCTGGTAAGTATTGTGCAATACCTGCTGTTGAAGCATGTGCACGGTGAGCTGCGCCGAACGCGTCATTGACGAACAAATCTGCAAGGGATGCAAATTCTTTAGCCAATTCCGGATCGTTTTTCTCTTCGCCTGCATAGAAACGAACATTTTCAAGCAACAATACGTCGCCATCTTTCATCGCAGCGATTTGTGCTTTTACCGCATCGCCAATCGCTTCGTCCGCTTTTACTACAGGTTTGCCCAACAATTCACCAAGACGAACTGCAGCAGGCGTCAAACGCATCGAATCAACGAACTGACCTTTCGGGCGACCCATGTGGCTCGCTAGAATGACCTTTGCTCCGTTTTCGATTAAGTATTTAATCGTTGGTAGGGTTTCGCGAATACGTGTATCATCTGTAATTTTACCATCTTCTAATGGAACATTAAAATCCACGCGGACAAATACGCGTTTGCCAGTTACTTCTACGTCACGTACACTCTTTTTGTTCATCCGATTGTTCCTCCAAACATGAATTTAATTTAAGTTTTAAGGAAATGCACCTACATTGTTAAAGAGCGGAAACAAATAAATCTGTTTCCGCTCTATAGATCGTGCTGAAACTGCCATTATTTCGTAGCAAGTTTAGCGAAGTATTCCAACGTACGAATTAATTGTGCTGTGTAAGACATTTCGTTGTCATACCAAGCAACTGTTTTAACCAATTGTTTGTCGCCAACTGTTAATACTTTTGTTTGTGTTGCATCGAACAACGATCCGAAAGTCATACCTTTGATGTCGGAAGATACGATTTCATCTTCTGTGTAACCATAAGTTGCAGGATCAGAAGCAGCTTTCATTGCAGCATTAACTTCGTCAGTTGTTACTTTTTTGTCAAGAACAGTTACCAACTCAGTCAAAGAACCAGTTGCTACTGGAACACGTTGAGCTGCACCGTCTAGTTTACCTTGAAGTTCAGGGATAACTAGACCGATTGCTTTTGCTGCACCTGTTGTGTTAGGGATGATGTTCTCAGCAGCTGCACGAGCGCGACGGAAGTCACCTTTTGCATGCGGAGCATCAAGTGTATTTTGGTCACCTGTGTAAGCGTGGATTGTAGTCATTAAACCTTCAATGATTCCGAATTTGTCTTGCAATACTTTTGCCATTGGAGCTAGGCAGTTCGTTGTGCAAGATGCGCCGGAGATAACTGTTTCCGTACCATCAAGGATTTCATGGTTTACGTTGTATACGATTGTTTTCATGTCGCCAGTTGCTGGAGCGGAGATAACAACTTTTTTAGCGCCTGCTTTGATGTGTTTCTCAGCAGCTTCTTTAGTAGTGAAGAATCCAGTACATTCAAGAACGATGTCTACACCAAGCTCGCCCCATGGCAATTCTTCAGGGTTACGGTTAGCAAGAACTTTAACGTCTTTACCGTTAACTTTGAAGAAACCTTCGTGTACTTCAACGTTTCCTTGGAATTGACCTTGTGTTGTATCATATTTCAACAAATGTGCTAACATTTTTGCGTCTGTTAAGTCATTGATTGCTACGACTTCGATACCTTCCACAGCTTGAATACGGCGGAAAGCAAGGCGTCCAATACGTCCAAATCCATTAATACCAACTTTAACCATTGATGATTCCTCCTAGATATTGTTTTTATATACGCAAGACTCACCTAATGGCTCGTCAAGACAACGATAATTAATGTACTTCTGTTTGTTCTTCTGCATCCAGAATCTTCACGATCACATTCGCGGCACCTTCATCGATAATCAAGACGGTTTCTCGACCGAATTTCAATACCGAGTGAACGGCCTCTCCTTTACTAGCCCCACCAGCAATAGCAATAACCACTTGCATCTGTTGGATTTCTTCGAGGCGTAAGCCGAGTGAGAGCATCTTGTGTACAACATTCCCATTTCGGTCAAAATAATACCCAAATGCCTCTGCTAATGCTCCGTCTTGTCGAAGGGAATCAACCGTTTGTTGATCCACCCGTCTTCGCTTCGCCATCGCAAATGCGTCACCTATTCCATGAACGACAATCCGCGCTCTACGAATGAACTCAACAATCTCATGGATGTTCGGTTCTTGCATTAAAGACTGATAAGCTTCATCGCTCAGTAAATCTGGGACATGCAGTAATCGATATTGCGCTCCTACACGTTTAGCCATCATCGAAGCAATCGTGTTCGCTTGATATTCCAAGCTCTCACCTAATCCTCCGCGCGCCGGTACGAACCAATTGGTCTTCATCGGCGACATGGATGTCATCTGTTCTGCCATCTGAGCTAGTGTAGAACCGCCTGTTACAGCGACTACATCATCTTTACCCATCACTTTGCGAAGCACTTTACAGGCTGCTAAGCCTAAATCTCGCTTCGTCATCGGCGAAACATCGGAATCCCCAGGAACGATCAGCACTTGCTGCAGACCAAAATGCTCCCGGATGCGTTCCTCCATATTCGTGAGACCGAACAGCTCTTTGACAATCGATTCTAAGTCCTCTACTAGCTTCTCTCCAGCTGAACTTAGCCGCATGCCCGCGCTCTCGCTCTCAATGAGTCCCTGTTCTTTAAACAAATCCGTCTCAGCTCGCAAAACTCGCTCTGTCATTCCTAAGGAAGTTGCTAACGTTCTGCGACCGACTAACTCAGATAGCTTAATCTGATGAAGGATGTTATATCTCTTTTTTAATATTTCCATGAGATCAGGCAGAAGTTGCTTTTGTATCTCTAATATTTTCCGCATTTCTTCTCCACTCCTGCAACTTGGTTGGCCCGAAAACGTCCCACGTAAACCTTTTTAGTCCCACCCCTATTTTAACCCTTTCTATAGCGGTTTGCAAGAGCCCCACATTGTAGAATTGTCATGTTTTCTGAAAGTTATGCATTTGCCTACGTCAAATAGATCGTTTCAATAATAAGACTTGCTTTTTCTCGATATTTCACATATAATTCTCTTTGCTATCACTTTTGCGCCCGTGGTCCAATGGATATGACGTAGGCCTCCGGAGCCTGAGATCTAGGTTCGATTCCTAGCGGGCGCGCCATCATACTTACTCCTAATCAGCGAAGGCTGATTTTTTTATTTTCTTGGTTTGACTATCTTTGACTTTTGAATTTAATTGGAGTATTATTTGTGTTGTGAGGAAGATATCACTTCGAAATGATTTGAGTAGAGGAGGATTTTCTGTGGGTTACATTCCAATGGTCGTGGAACAAACAAACCGCGGCGAACGTTCGTATGACATTTATTCAAGATTGTTAAAGGATCGTATTATTTTCCTGGGTACGCAAGTGAACGATGTGGTTGCCAATTCGATCATTGCACAATTGCTGTTCCTTGCAGCTGAAGATCCGGATAAAGACATATCGCTATACATTAACAGCCCTGGCGGCTCCATTACAGCAGGCATGGCGATTTATGATACGATGCAATTCATTAAACCTGATGTTTCAACGATTTGTGTAGGTATGGCGGCGTCAATGGGTGCCTTCTTGCTTACCGCTGGTGCGAAAGGCAAACGTCTTGCCTTGCCGAACAGTGAAGTCATGATTCACCAACCGCTTGGCGGCGCAGAAGGTCAAGCGAGCGATATCGAGATTCGTGCGAAACGGATTATTAAGATGCGCGATCATTTGAACCGTATCTTATCCGAGCGCAGCGGTCAGCCGCTTTCCAAGGTCGAGCAAGATACCGATCGTGACTATTTCATGAGCGCGTATGAAGCGGCTGAATATGGTCTGATTGACAAAGTCATCGAGAAACTCTAATTTTCTTATGCGTCACTGCATACAAAAACCCCCTTGCTTATCGCAAGAGGGTTTTTTACATTCTGATTAAAATGGTAATTTGTCATGAAGATCAGGCAACAACGTGCTGAACGGCATATAGAACTCTGGGAAGCCTACCGCATATGGCGTATACTCATAGACGCCGAAGTAGACGACAACACCGTCATCCTTCACATAGAAGGACGGTTCCTCCCTAATCCCGTTAAACTCAACATCCGGCATTAACAAAGGTTTAATCTCCTGCTTAATCTTCGCATTAATCATTTCTTTGTAGTTCGGATTCGACGCTAAGAGATCGTCTAGTTTGTACACTTTGCCTGTCTCCAGATTGATTGTATACGACCATTGTCCAGGCATCCCATGTGCGCCGCCCGTATATTCATTGCTCCATAATATGACGCTAATGACATGATTCGTATTGTATTTGATATCATAGTTCGATGTATATTCATATTGGAATCCTACATCATTGTAAGCCCCTTTAGATGCTTCTTTGGCATTGGCCACATAGGACTTCGCTTCTTTCTCGAATAACGAGTTGATTTGCTCTTGAATTCCAGCATCCTTCAATCCGCTAAGCTGCGGATACTGCACCGTGATTGTCGCGTCCTTGGTGCTCTCATCGATCTTTTGATTCAACCAGGTCACATCATTCTCCTGAATCTTCGTCAAATCCACGGTTTTGGTCTTTCCATTCCATGCCGCACGATAGCCCAGGTTATCGGTGATGAAACGTAATGCCACGTAATTATTCCCATTCATATTCACTCGCTCATAGCTATCCCATAAATCATGACCATTTACGTTCGCAGCAACAAACTCTTCTTCCAGTTTCAATACGATTTTTTTATCGCCTGGATGAATCGTAACGGTCTTAAGTGCCGGATTGTGATCCATTTCGAGATTTAAATCTTTTGATAACAAGTGGAGTGGCACCAAGGTACTCCCGTCTTTCACAATTCCTTTGCTGATTAAAGGTTTGCCATCTAGCGTGAGTTGGATGGATGAAGCAAGCTTCGTATCCTGTTGTTGTGTTGCTATCGTTGCCGCATAAGATGTATGAGGCAATACTGTGAAGCAGCCGACCAATAGTGCAAGTAATCTTAACCAGTTTTTCAAGGGAACGCCTCCTTTTCTTGCTAACCAAAGTCCTTATTCGCGACCGCTCTTAATCTCAGTCCAGTAACGGTCATATACTTGCAAGGTTTTACCTACATCCATTAACCATTCCGTACGTGCTATTTCATCATCACTTAAATTAATCATAGTATTCGCTAAATATTCCTGACTATGAAATTCTTTGGCTTTATCATTCGGGTCACTGTAACCAATGGACTCATAGTTCTTCGCGCTAACTTGCGGATCCAACATATAATTAATGAATTTTTCAGCCAATTCCTTATGTTTTGTGCCTTTAGGAATCGCGTAGTTATCGGACCAGATCGTTCCGCCTTCTTTGGGTACAACATAAGCTACATCCGGATTCTGTGCAGCAATATAAGCCGCATCACCAGACCACACCGTACCAATATATCCTTCTTCCGCGATCATCTTTTGCTTGATATTATCCGTATCGAACGCGAGAACGCTTGGCAGCAGCTGTTTGATATCATCGACAGCTTTTTTAATTTCATCTTCGTTCGTCGTGCTGTTCGAAAATCCATTCTTCTTCAAGCTCATACCAATGACTTCACGCGCATCATCGAGCAATAGCACTTTATCTTTGTATTCCGGCTTCCATAGATCCGCCCAGCTGTTGATGTCGCCCTTCACATACTTCTTATTATAAGCGATCCCTGTGACGCCTGTCGTATATACAACGGAATATTTGTTATCCGGGTCATAAGGCTGATTCTTGAAACGATCCGAGATATTACTCCAGTTCGGAATGTTCTCCTTATTTAACGGCTCCAGCAAGTCTTGCTTAATCATCGTTGCAACCATATAATCGGAAGGCTGAATGACGTCATAGTTCGATCCGCCGGCTTTTAACTTCGCCAACAAGTCTTCGTTATTCGCGAATACGTCATAATTAATATTCACGTCAAATTGCTTCTCGAAGTCTTTAATCACTTGTTCGTCAAAATTATCTGCCCAACTATACAAATTCAACGTGTCCTTCTTTGGAGAACATCCTGCTGTCGCCATAAGGCCGATAATCATCGAACTGGCCAGCATTGTGCTGGCGAACCATTTCATTTTTTTCAATCTTATTACCCCTCTCTTGAACATCTTTTCATATACAAATTCTTGGTTGTTTTTAAAAAGGTAATGTCGAAGCTTTCTTGCCACGATTCCCTTTATTCTGCAGCCATTGCGCAAGTAAAATCAATCCAACGCTAACAAAAATCATAATGGTACATAATGCGTTAATTTCCGGGGAAATTCCGCGTTTTACGAGCCCGTAAATATAGATCGGCAAGGTCGTCGAGTTCGGACCCGATACGAAGAAGCTGATCATGAAGTCATCAATCGACAATGTGAATGCCATGATAGCTCCAGCTAGAACCCCAGGCCATATGGCTGGTAAGGTAATATGTCGGAACGTCTGCCAAGGGGAAGCACCTAAGTCTTGTGCCGCTTCCTCCAACTGCTTACCCATACCGGAAATCCGCGATGCCACAATAACATATACGTAGGAAATGCTGAACGTGACATGCGCGATGATAATCGTCCATTTCCCCAGCGGAAAATGAAATTGGCTGAACAAGAGCAGCAAGGATAAACCCATAATAATATCTGGAACGACGATAGGCAAATAGAGCATCCCGAGCACCGTCTTGCTCTTCTTCAAGGCATTACGAAGCGCTATCGCAGCAATAGTCCCTAATACCGTGGCAATGATCGTCGACGTGATCGCAATCGTTAAACTGTTCATCAACGCATCCATCACATACCGATTGGAAAATAAAGATCCATACCATTTGAACGTAAACCCTTCCCATTTACTGCTGATCCGTGATGTATTGAATGAGAAAATCAGAATCATCAGCACCGGCAAGTAAATAAACGCAATCACTATATATGAATGGATTGACAGAAGCGGATTGGTCTTCTGCTTCATGCACGTCCCTCCTTTGCCCGTTCATGACGCGAACGTAATGCCATGTTGAATAGGAAAATCATTACCAGAGATGTAATCGCGAAAATGACGGACAACGCGGAGCCGAACGGCCAATCACGCGCGCCGAGGAACTGCGTCTGAATAATATTACTAAGCATGGCTGATTTCGCACCGCCCAGAATATCGGTCACAACATACATCCCCGCCGTGGACACAAATACAAGTACCGAACCTGTCATGATCCCTGACTTCGTCTGTGGCAGCGTAATTAAGCGGAATGCATTCCAACGCGTCGCACCCAAATCGCTCGCTGCTTCAAGCAGCTTCTTATCCATCTGCTCAAGCGCAACATAAATCGGCAATACCATAAATGGAATGAAGGTATAGACCATCCCGAGCAGTACGGCCCCTTTGGTATATAGCATCTTCAAGGGCTCATCAATAATGCCGATATTCATAAGTACAGAGTTCACGACACCCTGTGAACGTAGTAATAGGACCCACGCGTAGGTCCGAATGAGAAAATTTATCCAGAATGGCACGGTAATAAGCAGCAGCCATATCTTTTGTCTCGTCGCACCCGCATTAGCTATGTAGTAGGCTAAAGGGTAGCTGATTAATAAACATAATACGGTCGTCGATATCGACAGTACTAAGGTATCCCAATACACGCCCATATACAATGAATCGAAGAATCGTGCGTAATTATCTAGGGTAAACTGATAGATCAAATTTCCGAATTCATCCCGCTGCAGGAATGAGATGACGACCACGATCGCCATCGGGAGAATAAGGAAGATGCTTAGCCATAATACGACAGGGGACACCAACCATTTTGATTTTCTCATGGCCCGATGTTCACCTCGGAGGCGTCACTCCAGTCGATACCGATCTGCTGGCCAATCTGCCAGGTATCTTCGTCCGTAAAGTCTAGACAGATCGAAACCGATGTCTGTTCATGATCCAAATGCACCACAAGCTTATGGACATTCCCAAGATATACGATATCCTGAATGACACCCGTCCGCTTGGATCCCCGACTGTTATCGCTAACAGGAATTAATTTCTCAGGGCGAACAGCGAACATGCGTCCATCTTCTTCATTGAATACGTTATTCTCTCCGATAAACGTAGCCGCAAATAACGTCTGTGGTCGATTATAGATCTCTTTAGGCGTACCAATCTGTTCAATTTTGCCCGTATTCATGATAACAATACGATCGCTCATCATCATTGCTTCCTCTTGATCATGCGTAACATAGACAAACGTAATTCCCAAGCTGCGCTGCAATTGCTTCAACTCCGCCTGCAAGTTTTTGCGAAGCTGCAAATCTAATGCACCTAATGGCTCATCCAACAAAAGAACCCGCGGTTTATTCGCGATGGCACGGGCGATCGCCACACGCTGCTGTTGTCCGCCAGATAGTTGATGTGGATAACGCTTCGCTAAAGGCGTAAGCTGCGTCAACCGAATAGCTTCAGCAATCCGTTCCTTCTGCTCTGCGGCAGGAATCTTCTTCATTTTCAATCCGAACTGGATGTTCTGCTCTACTGTCATATGTGGAAATAAAGCATAGTGTTGGAACACCAAATTCAAATCGCGTTTATTCGGAGGTAATTCCGTCACGTTCTTACCATCGAGAAAAATTTCACCTACTGTTGGCTGCTCGAATCCTGCAATCATGCGTAGAATGGTTGTCTTCCCGCAACCGCTTGGGCCTAGCAACGTAAGGAATTCTCCTTCTTCAATCGTTAGTGATAACGGGTGAACGACGGGTTGTCCAGCAAATTGCTTTTCTATGTTCACGAGTTGTATCATCGGTATCAACCCCTAACTTATCCTTATATAGTTCAAGAAAAAGAAAGCCATATCCATTGGTATGGCTTTCATCGACGGTGTCTCTTTTTATTTAAAGCATTTCAACTATACCGTGTTTTGTCCGATGATACAACTATTTTCTCGTTATTTCGCTAATAAATACATACAAATTCCTTATTTTATCTCGTACATTACCGTAACATTGGCTTTAATGGAAATTTGTCCGGTTTCAATGGTTGTAGCCGCACTATCCTTCGCTTCCGAAGCTGTAGCAAATAGTTGATTTGCATATACAGGGATCACATCTGCATTGGATTCTACGACATTGATAACTGTTACAATCTGTTGTTTCGCTGCAGTAGCAATCGCTTTCGCTTTGTTCTCCGCATTGCTCATTGCTTTCTCAAGTACCTTGGTTTCGTAAGCTTCAGGGTTCTCCGTGTCGAACCGAATGCCACTCACTTGGTTCACACCAGCTTCTGAAGCGGCATCAATAAGATTTCCTAAGTTATCGAGATCGCGATACGTCACTTGAACCATATGCGTTGCCGAATACCCTGTCACCTTCGGTCCTGATTTATCGTTATAATTGTACTCTGGATTAACGTAGAAGTTCACGGTCTTCACATCTGCCGAAGCGATATTAAATTTCGTGAGCGCCTGCTTCAATTTAGCAAATTTCGCTGCATTGGCTCGCTGCGCTTCTTTGGCCGTTGCAGCCTTGGTCTCAATTCCCAACGTGACATAAGCCACATCCGGCGTGATGGTCATTTCACCTTTGCCCGTTACGCTAATGGTGTGGATCGCCGCTTGACCCTGAGCAGATAAGTTCGACTCTGCCGCATAGGCGCTTTTCGCTGGACCTCCCCAGGCGATAGTTAATAGTAGCGCTGCTGACATTGCAAGCAGACCCCATTTCTTCATTGTTGTGCCTTTTCTCTGTACCATTTTCATTAAAAACGCCTCCCTTTCAAATGTTCAACCTGTGATTCTACCTTTCAGACGTAAATAGTTGTTAAATGTTTCAATATTTCCAGGATCTCTTCGCATTATTTATGATTTAGATAAAACAAAAAGCCCCTGCATCCAGGAGCCTTTGTATGTAACAATTACCATTATTGATTTTCAAGTTCTTCCTTACTTACCAATTGAACCAGCGCAGAAATCGCTTGCTCAGCGTCAGAACCTTCTGCACTAATGTATATTTCAGTTCCCGAGCTGATCGCCAAGCTCATAATTCCCATGATGCTCTTCGCATTAACTTTCTTCTCATCTTTCTCCACGAAAATCTCAGACGAGTACTTATTCGCTTCTTGAACGAATAATGCTGCTGGTCTAGCATGGAGACCCGTTTTTAACCGCACAACTACCGGGTGCTTTGTCATGGAAAATACCCCCTATTACATATTCGATCTGGCGATTATCCTTTTTAAAAATTCTTTTACAACATTATACCATTATAACATGAAGATCACTAGGAAAAAAAGTTTTACGCATTCCTAATTTTTTCCGCCATCTCGTCAATCTTGCGCAATCTGTGATTCACACCTGATTTGCTTACAGACCCTTTGAGAAGCTCGCCAACTTCCTTCAGATTAATATCAGGATGTGCAAGACGCACCTCAGCAACTTCTCTTAATTTATCTGGCAGACTTTCCAGTCCAATTTCCTTCTGTAATAATTTAATGTTGTCGATCTGACGAACCGCCGCGCCGATCGTTTTATTAAGATTTGCTGTTTCACAGTTCACGATCCGATTCACGGAGTTCCGCATGTCGCGCATGATGCGCACATCTTCGAACTTAAATAAGGCTTGGTGCGCGCCAATGATGTTCAGCAGCTCAATGATCTTCTCGCCCTCTTTGATATAGAAAATAAAGCCTTTCTTCCGCTCGATGCAACGAGCATTCAGCCCAAATCCATTGGCCAAGTCAACTAAAGCCTGACAGTGCTCTTCATACATGGAGGCAATCTCCAAGTGGTAGGAAGAGCCTTCCGGGTTGTTCACGGAACCTCCTGCCATAAAAGCGCCACGCAGGTAGGCTCGCTTACAACAATTCTTCGCAATAATAATCGGATCAATACGATCGGTAAATATAAAACCTTCCGATACGATCTTGAGGTCATTTAGAATTTCTTGTACTTGGGCGGGAATCCGCACGATATACACATTATTCTTCTTGAGACGCATCTTTTTCCGCACAAGGAGTTCGGTATGCACGTCATAGTATTTTTTGATCAGGGAATAAATCCGTCTAGCGATAGCTGCATTCTCTGTTGATATATCTAGAATGACTTTGCGATTGGCGGACAGCTGTACTGAACCGTTCATTCGCAATAAAGCCGATAACTCCGCTCGCTCGCAGCACGTCTCCGATTCAATCTGGGTTAATTCTTTCTTGGTCTGTGCCGCAAAAGACAAGCGACTCACCTCTTTCGTATCATCCAATTTTTCACGAGCTGGTAAATATGATGGCTTAACTTATCTGCATCATGACGCAAATAGGTGCGGAATAACACGAGGCGGTCAGCGATCACTTTATAACCCCGGTTCGTAACGGCCTCCAGGTCCAGATGCACGGCTTGGGCACCCTTCTCGGCATACTTATCCTGAACTTGCGGCGGAATTTCACCGTTGTTCACAATCACATAATCGAAGATATGATGCCCGATATGTTCATATACCGCATCCAAATGATCGCTCACCGTATAATTATCCGTCTCACCTGGTTGTGTCATGACATTACATACAAAGATTTTGACCGCATTCGAGTCCACAACCGCCTGTGCCAGCTTCGGCACGAGCAAATTCGGAATAATGCTTGTATAGAGGCTCCCCGGTCCGATAAGAATCGCATCCGCCTCTTGTAAGGCCTTTACGGCTTCTTGCAAGGGTTCAACCTGATCCGGCTCCAAAAACACCCGTTTAATCCGCTTGCCCGTTGTCGGAATCGTGGATTCCCCTGTAACAATCGTTCCGTCTTCCATCTCGGCATGCAGTATGACCGCTTGATTCGCAGCTGGCAATACGCGCCCGCGAACAGCAAGAACACGGCTTAATTCACGAATCCCCGTCACAAAATCACCGGAGATATCCGTCATGGCCGCTAATATTAAATTGCCCAAACTATGTCCGGCTAACCCTGCCCCTGTGCTAAAACGATATTGCAGCATTTCTGACAACAGAGGCTCCACATCGGCAAGCGCTCCCAACACGTTACGGATATCACCTGGTGGCGGCATGTGCAGTTCACTCCGAAGAATGCCTGAACTTCCGCCGTCATCGGCGACCGTCACGATGGCCGTAATGTCTAAAGGTTTTTCCTTTAGCCCGCGCAGCATCACGGATAATCCGGTACCTCCGCCCATGACGACAATCCGCGGACGCTGCACAGCTTCAAATTCAAGGCTCATCTCAACACCTCGCCAAATTTTCTAGGTTTAATGACGGTCTTTCTCTGCATCGCGATGCGTTACACGTACTGTCTCTGTCTCGCTTGCTCCAATGATGCGACCCAAATACTCCGCAATCGCCACAGAGCGATGCTTACCGCCTGTACAACCGATACCAATAACGACGTGGCTCTTGCCTTCTTTTCGATATTGCGGAATGAGAAATTGTAACATATCAACGAGTTTCGTTAGAAACGTCTGTGTTTCCGGCCACTTCATCACATAATCATAGACTTCGGGGTCTTGCCCCGTATGCGGACGTAATGCCTCCACATAATGCGGATTCGGCAAGAAACGAACATCATAGATTAAGTCGGCATCAATAGGAATCCCATACTTGAAGCCGAATGAAGTAATATGCACCGACAATGAACTGCCTTCGAGGTGCGTAAAACGCGAAATAATCCGATCTTTCAATTGTGCCGGCTTCATATTGCTTGTATCAATAACTTGCGAAGCCCAGCCCTTCAAATCTTCCAGGAGCTTGCGTTCTGATTGAATCCCTTCCAGCGGCATGCCTTCAGGGGCAAGCGGATGACGTCTGCGGCTTTCCTTATACCGTTGGACAAGTACCGCATCTGTCGCATCTAAGAAGACAATCTCTGTATTTAAGGTAAAATGATCTTTGATATAACTTAACGATTCCGATAACGCAGTGAAAAACTCTCGGCCGCGTAGGTCAATAACTAGCGCAACTTTACCGATTTTACCGTTCGATTGCTCGATCAACTCAGCAAATTTCGGAATTAACACTGGAGGCAAATTATCGACACAGAAAAACCCGAGATCCTCCAAGCTCTGAACTGCAATCGTCTTACCGGCACCCGACATCCCTGTAATAATAACCAGCTTTGCCATCGATGAAGTATCCATCACGGCTCTTCCCCCTCGTATTTAAGAACGTTACTATGCTGCAAGAGATCTACGACTTCTAGGATCTGAACAAACCTGCTGCTCCAATCATACCCGCATCATTGCCTAATGTTGCTGGAACGATTTCAATCCCTTTTTGCAAGGAATCTGGTGTTAGCTTGTAGAATACATTACGAATTTCGTCAAATAGAATATCTCCTGCCTTGGATACGCCGCCACCGATAATAAAACGTTCTGGATTCAGAACCATAGCAACGGCTGACATTGCTTTCCCAAGGTAGAAGGCTGCACGGTTCACGATCCGCGCTGCTACTTCGTCACCTGCTTTGGCCGCATCAAATACATCTTTAGCCATCATATGCTCCAATGTAGATAACGATGTGCGATCTCCACGTTGAACAGCATCTTTCGCCATACGAATGATCCCTGTTGCTGAAGAAACCGTCTCCAGGCATCCCATTTTACCGCATCCGCATTGAATAGCTTCTAAATCTGGAATGACTGCCATATGTCCAAGCTCACCAGCTACGCCAGAGAACCCTTGATAGATTTTGCCGTCGATAATAATCCCGCCGCCAACGCCTGTACCAAGCGTATAGCAAACGCAGTTCGCGACGCCTTGGCCTGCGCCGCTCCATGCTTCGCCCAAAGCTGCAACGTTCGCATCATTATCTACGCGCACCGGCTTCCCTAAACGCTCCGACAAAATGGCACGAATCGGAACATTCCGAAACGGTAAGTTAGGTGAATGCAAAATAATACCCTCTTTAAGATCCATGAACCCTGCGAGACCAGCACCTACGCCACCTACTTGCTCCCACGTGTATGTCGACTGTTCCACAATAAGATGAACGTACTTCACGATATTATCGATAATCGTTTCCGTTCCCTTTTCGGTTTCTGTTGGCCCTTCGTACGTATTCAGTAATTGGCCCTGTTCATCGCAGATTCCGACTTTAATTGCTGTTCCGCCCAGGTCCACACCAACATAGATTGTTTCAGACATTGCGATATCCACCTTTATCTAAGTTAATTGTGTTTCAGTACCAACTATAAGCTATGCCTGCATATCGGTCAAGATAACAGGGCACACCCGGCTGCTCTTGAAACACTTACTCATGTTCATATAAAAAGCTGTTCTTCGTGAGTATTCTCAACGAAAAACAGCCCTTCTCGCATCTCTAGCAGCCTGCTATTCTACGATAATTTTACCAACCATGTCCCCGTGACCGCCGCCGCACATAATCGAACAATTGAATTCGAAAGTACCTACTTTGTCTGCTACGAATTCAGTTGTGCCGGATTCTGTCATGTTCACATCGAAGTCCTTGATCATTAACCCGTGCATACCTTCTTCAGAATTGAATGTTAACTTGATCGTATCGCCTTTCTTCACTTTCACTTCCGTTTCCGAAAAAGCAAAGTTCGTTGCGTTAATCGTCACTTCCTCGGTTACCCCTGTCGGCGGAACCGCCGGCTCACTTGATTTACTGCTGCTTCCGCATGCAGATAAAGCTGCGACTACCATCAATCCAAGCACAATACCTAGTAATGATTTCTTCATTTCTAAGAGACCTCCACCATATGTTTTACATTTCAATGATCATCATCACAATGAACATCATATTGCAATCATTGTATCACCAACATTGCAAGCATTCATTAGCTAGACGGCGAAAATAAGAGCAAAAGCCTAGCAATTCCTACGATGTTAGCAAAACGTTCATATTTGGAAATCTGTCTGAATGAGGTGAGGTTGACCCGTAATATGCTATTGAAAAAAGAAAAAGCCAACGGGCTTAGCCCGCCGGCTTGTATCAAATCGGCCATCTTGAAATGGAATTAATTACCGCTCCAATCGTGTGTTGCATTCCCTTCCAAGAACTTCTCCGCGTCTAACGCAGCCATACAACCTGTTCCGGCTGCAGAGATCGCTTGACGATATTTCGTATCCTGCACATCGCCGCATGCGAATACGCCTGGAACATTCGTCTCCATCGAGCCTGGCTTCACAATAATGTAGCCTTGCTCGTCGGTTTCTACTTGACCATCCAAGAATTTCGTGTTCGGCGTATGTCCGATGGCAACGAACAGACCATCCGTTTCGATAATTTCTTCTTGGTTCGTCTCATTATTTAACACTTTTAACCCTTTCACCCCATTGTCGCCAGCAACGACTTCGATAGGTGCACGGTTCAAGTTCCATGTAATTTTACTATTCTCGCGAGCGCGATCCTGCATAATCTTCGATGCACGAAGTTCTTCACGACGGTGAACCAACGTGACATCTCCGAACCGCGTCAAGAAATTGGCTTCTTCCATGGCAGAGTCTCCACCGCCCACGACGATAATCTTCTTATTACGGAAGAAGAATCCATCACATGTCGCACATGCGCTGACACCGCGGCCCAAGTTTTCTTTTTCCCCAGGGATACCAAGGTATTTTGCCGAAGCCCCTGTTGAAATAATGACCGTCTCCGCTTGTAATTCGCCCAACCCTTCCACACTTAACGTAAATGGACGCTTGGAGAAATCAACGCTGTTCACCCAGCCAGTCTTAAATTCCGCGCCAAACCGTTCTGCTTGCTTGCGCATGTTATCCATGAGCTCCGGACCTAAGATACCTTCTGGGAAACCAGGGAAGTTCTCGACGTCCGTCGTTGTTGTAAGCTGTCCGCCTGGCTCTGGACCTTCAATCACCAAAGGATTCAAATTCGCACGTGCTAAGTAAATGGCTGCCGTTAGTCCAGCAGGCCCTGTTCCGATTACAATTGTTTTGTACATCCACGTTACCTCCTCAACTAAGATCGCAAGTACTCCATCAAAATTCCTTCGTATACGAAGGGAATATCGCATCCATCTTCTTCTTGATCCCGCATACTTCGTCCATCCACTTCACAAACTTGCTGACCGTGGTGATCGACGTGTTGTATCGTTGTGCAACTTCATGGTAAGAGATCGCTCTGCGATGCATTTTGGCCGTTAAATATTCCAGCGCCGCAGCCCATCCTTCAATTTTATGAATTTTGGGAACGTCTGGATAGACGCGTGTCAGAAACTCCACCCAAAGGGTCTGCAGATCATACTGCTGCAGCATATCGTATCGCTTATTCATCGTGCGCAGCGCGAGCTCCAACACATGCTGCCATTGATCGTCCCATGCAGGAAGCCTTGCAGATAAATCGTTCCCCTCAATCGTCGTTCTAATTCCATCGAGAATCACATGGAGCGGTTGATCATAACCCATCGAACGCAATACAAAGATGGCGACTTGCTTCAAATAATCATCTTCCTCCGGCTCCAACAGAAAAGCGCAAAGCGCTTCTTGCACTTCATAATCGGCAATCAAGCCTAAGGCTTGAATCACCTGAAGCTTAGTCTGCTGATCCCCGTGGCGCAATGCCCAGAAGAAAGAAGACCGGACAAGCGGATCGCGCTTGAGATGATCCGGAAGACCTCCGGATGTCTTCTCCCACAGGCGGAACTGCTCTTCAAACGGCAGATGGTAATGATAGCTCCACATCGGCTTCTCGACGCCTTCAGGGCTTGTATCCACCCCGACATGCCGATATTCTTGCAATTGAGAGAGATAGAATTGCGGGATCTCCGAATTCGGATCTAACCGCTGGGCATGAAGCCACAGCCGCTCCGCTTCGTCCAACCGGCCAATATGGCATGCCGCCACGGCTGTATAATGATATAAGGAAGGGTCGAAATTAACCTCTTCGTCTTTGAGCAGTCGGCGAAAATGCGTATACGCCGCTTCATGTTGTCCCAATATTCCCATCGTTGTCGCTAATTTAAAGACATGTTCTTGATGGAACGGGTACGTCTTCTTCAATGCCACGACAAGCGGCAAGAGATCATTTAGATTTCCGGCGTGCTGATAGAAGATTGCCAAGTTACACAATGCGTGTAAATTGCCCGGATCCCGATCCAACACATCTACAATGGTCTCCATCGCTTTATCGAATAATCCCATATAATAATAGGCCAAGCCCAAATTGTTACGCGCTGCAAAAAACTCAGGTTGATCGTCCACAATTTGTTCCAGCACTTTGACAGCTTCACCAAAACGGCCTTCTTCCAGCATGGCGCGCGCTTGATCATGCTCCGCCATCCCGTCACGGGATTTGAAGGAGGTAAGACGCGTCGGGCGATCTAACTCATACTGAAGAAGATCCATCATTTCTTCCGCTTCACTCATGTATTGACCGCTCTTATCCTCTTCGAGATAGCGAAGCAATGACTCTTCCGCTTCTTCGAATTGGTCCATGTTCGCATAGTTATTGGCCATATAGAAATAACATTCCGACAGGGCAGGCTCAATGGAATCGATTACGGTACGCAGAATCTCATTGGATTCCTCATATTTGCCCATTTCCGACAAAATACCTGCCATATTGCAGTGGTTCACAGGATTTTCCGGCTCATATTCCACGGCTTTGCGAAAATATTTCAATGCCTTGTCATAATGGCAGCGATCCAACGAACGAACGGCGCGCTCAAAGAAAAAAGTAGCATCCAAGTGGATCGGTATTATTTTCTTACGCTGAGTCTCCGGCTGCAGCTTTTTTTCTTTCATTACAAGGCACCCCCTATGGCTTTCAAACCAAGCTTATTTGCAATTAAGTATACCATAAATTGAGGCGATTACCTAAACCGTTTTCCAGAATGTGCATAATCTTGTAAAAGAGGGTTAAATGCCAGCATCTTTAAATAACGTGCTAATCGATCCGCCATTCGTAATAATACGCGTAGCTTCAGCGAGCATAGGCGCCACAGAAATGACTCTGAACCGCTCGGGGTGATTATCAGGAATCAGAATGGAGTCCGTCACAACAACTTCACGAATGTTCGGATGATCCAATCGCTGCAATGCCGGTCCAGAGAATAATGGATGCGTTGCGCATACGTAGACATCTTTCGCGCCGCGTTCCTTCAATCCTTCGACAACATTCACGATCGTCGTTCCTGTATCAATCAAATCCTCAATGATAATCGGGGTGCGTCCTTTGACATCGCCAATAACATGTGTAATGACCGATTCATTGTGACTTGGGCGTTTCTTAATCATGATGGCAAAGGGAGAGTCCAATTGATTGGCAAGCTTCTCTGCGGTAGACGCGCGTCCAGCATCTGGGGATACGATAATAGGGTTCTCGATTTGTTGAGAACGAAGATATTCACTGATGAGATCGAGTGCGGTTAAATGGTCCACCGGAATGTTGAAGAAGCCTTGAATGGCCGGTGCATGCAGATCAATTGTGATCACTCGGTTCGCGCCAACGGTGGTTAGCACGTCCGCAACCATTTTCGCTGAGATGGGCTCACGTGGAGCTGCCTTACGCTCCTGTCTTGCATACCCATAGTAAGGCATAATAATATTGACGGTGCGTGCAGAAGCTCGTTTGGCCGCATCGATCATGACCAGCAGCTCTACGAAATGATCATTGATAGGATGCGAGAAGGATTGCACGAGAAATACATCGCAGTTTCGAATCGACTCTTCATAGTGAACATAAATTTCGCCGCTTTTGAATCGAGATAATTTCACATTCCCCAACTCAACACCTAAATCTGCGCAGATTTTCTCAGCTAGCTTCGGATTGGAAGATCCGGAAAAAACACGTAACTTGTCGCTTGACATGATACCCTCCTGAATTTAATAAAAAATAGAAACCGTCATGATGCCTATGAATATTGTCGAATAGACTATGAATTGGGCTAATATGATTTATTATACATGGATTGTTTCAAATTTGAAACGGGACGAGCATCCGTCTTCTCGCTTGAAACGTAGCTAACTGCGTATATCCAATTTCATGCAGGAGTGCTCGAGCTTGATCGAGGTATTGACCTAGACGTTCTGGTTGATGTGCATCCGAACCAATCGTCAGCGGGATCCCCAACTTATAGCAAATTTCGAGCATATCACGGCTAGGAAACATCTCCTCGCAAGGCATGCGAAGTCCCGAAGCATTCAATTCAATCGCTAAATCATGCGCTTTGACCGTATTCAGGGCAGACCATTCCAAAGCTCTTACCTCAGCAGCTTGCTCCGCAGGGGGAGGGAATCCAAACCGCTTGATGACATCGATATGTCCGATATAATCGTAGAAACCTGTTCGGACGGCTTGCTCAACGGCATCGTAGTATTGCTGATAGACGGCAAGTCGATCCTTGCCTTCCCATTGATGGGTCTGACGGAAGTCGGTGACATCCCATTCCCCTAGAAAATGCACCGAACCAATAACATAGTCCCAAGGGTATGCTTGAATGATTCGTTCAATTGCATCTTCATAACCTTCAATATAATCCGCCTCCATCCCAACGCGTACGTCGATCTGAGACTGATATTTTTCTTTCAATTGGAAGCATTCTTCCACATAACGCGGCAGTTCTTCCATCGGCATGGCCATTTCGGGATAATACGTGGCAGGATCCACGTGAAGGAGCGGCATATGATCGGAAAGGCCGATCTGCTGCAGCCCGATTTCTATTCCACGAAGCACATACTCTTCGAGTTCTCCAACGGCATGTCCGCAACGGGCATGGTGGGTATGGTAATCGATCCGCATAAGTTATCGGCCTCTCTTTATTTGGTTTTATTCTTAATATCGGATGTATAATGACGATTCTCCAGTACTTGGAGCACTTCATCGATCGGCATATTCTGTTGACGTAATAACACCATGAGGTGGTAGATCAGGTCTCCGGCTTCAGCACGCAATTCCTCACGGTCGTTATTCTTCGCGGCGATGAGCACTTCAGCGGATTCTTCTCCGATCTTCTTCAATATTTTATCGAGGCCTTTCTCGAATAAATAGGTTGTATACGCGCCCTCAGGGCGCTCCGCATATCGCTCAGCAATCGTCGCATCCAGCTTGGATAGGACTGCGAATCGATCGGATCCGCTTGCTTCGCGACTCGCACCCGCTTGCTCCGAAGTAGGGATGTCATTGAAGAAGCAGCTATACTTACCCGTGTGGCAAGCTGGCCCTTGTTGATCTACGCGAACAAGCAATGTATCGCCGTCGCAATCATACTGCATCGACACGATGTGCTGCGTATGTCCGGAAGTGGCTCCCTTATGCCATAACTCCTGACGAGAGCGGCTCCAGAACCACGTCTCACCCGACTCCACTGATAGTTGGAGCGATTCCCGATTCATGTAGGCAAGCATCAGCACTTCCTTGCTGCTATAGTCTTGTACGACAGCGGGTATTAAGCCGGCCGCGTCCCATTTCAATTGTGCGGAAAGTTGTTCTAATGTCATCGAATTTCCACTCCTTTATGCAATAGATCATCTTTTACTTCTTGAATCGTCATTTCTTTATAATGGAAAATGGTCGCTGCAAGCCCTGCATCGGCCTTTCCTTCCGTAAACACATCATAGAAATGCTCTTTCTTCCCTGCACCGCCCGATGCGATGACCGGGATGCCAATCGATTCCGATACGGCACGAGTCAATCGAATATCAAAACCGTCCTTGGTGCCGTCTGCATCCATGCTTGTAAGCAGAATCTCGCCCGCACCGAGCCGCTCCGCTTCGCGCACCCATTCAAGCGCACGTATACCGCTTGGCGTCCGTCCGCCATGGGTATAGACTTCCCACTCGCCCCAGGCGTCATTGAACTTCGCATCAACTGCGACCACAATACACTGGGAGCCAAACTTGCGTGCACCATCCGAGATCAGCTGCGGATTACGAACGGCTGCTGTGTTTATTCCGATCTTGTCTGCCCCCGCTCGCAACAAGCGTTTCATATCATCGATATGCGAAATGCCACCGCCAACCGTAAATGGAATCGCGATTTCACCCGCCGTCTGACGTACGACTTCAATCATGGTTGCCCGGCCTTCGACAGAAGCCGAGATATCTAAGAAGACGAGTTCATCTGCGCCCTCGCGATCATAGAGTGCCGCGAGCTCCACCGGATCGCCTGCATCACGGAGATTCACGAAGTTAACGCCTTTCACCACACGGCCATCCTTGACGTCAAGACAAGGAATAATGCGTTTCGCTAACATGTTACTTGCCCCCTTGGCTGGCAGCAGCATTCACAGCATGGATCTCTTGAACGGCTTGAGCCAAATCGATGTTGCCAATATACAACGCTTTGCCAACAATGGCACCGCCGACACCTTCTTGTGTATGTTCAGCCAATTTAGTTAAGTCACTCATTTGGCTTACGCCGCCCGAAGCAATTACCGTCTGACCGGAAATGCGGGCTAGGTTGGCGATCGCCTCCGTATTCGGGCCGCCCATCATGCCGTCACGAGAAATATCCGTGAAGATGAATGTCTTTGCTCCCTTGGCTGCTAGCTCGACAGCAAGGTCTTCGGCCTTCACGGACGAAGTCTCTAACCAGCCGCGCGTCGCTACTAGACCGTCGCGGGCATCAATGCCGATGGCAACCTTCTCCCCGTAACTTGCAAGCACCTCTTCAACGAAGGCACGATCTTCAATGGCTGCCGTTCCCAAGATGACGCGGGAAACCCCAAGTTCCATGTAACGTTCCACATCAGCAATCGTCCGAATACCGCCGCCGATTTGTACAGGTACATTCACGCTGCGGGCAATTCTACCCACTAGCTCGTCGTTCACAGGATGTCCGGCTTTCGCGCCGTCCAAGTCGACGAGATGAATCCAGCTTGCGCCTTTTGCTTCCCACTCTTTTGCAACTTCGACCGGGTTTTCATTGTAGACGGTCTCTTGATTATAATCGCCTTGAACGAGGCGTACGCATTTGCCGCCGCGGATATCGATGGCGGGATATATAATAAACGATGACATAGAGAAATCTCCTTCACAATGAAATATAAATTCGGATGAATATGTAGAAACGGCTTTGCTACCCTATGTTGTCGGGTGCAAAGCGTTCCTAGACTTGCATGTATAGAATCGGGATTTACGATACCCGAACGGTTGTCTCTGCGAGCTTCAGGAAGTTGCGAAGCAGCTGCATGCCCAGTTCCCCGCTCTTCTCCGGGTGGAACTGCATGCCGTACACATTGTCACGGCCTACGATAGCTGTGACAGGACCGCCGCCGTACTCCGTAACGGCGAGCAGGTCCGACGCGCGCTCCGGCAGCGCGTGAAAGGAATGGACGAAGTAGACGTGGCCTTCGTCCAAGCCCGCGAACAGCGGGCTCTCCGGCTGCTCGAACCGCAGCCGGTTCCAGCCCATATGCGGCACTTTGTAGGTGCCGCCCGTGAACCGCACCACGCGGCCGGGCAGCAGCCCGAGGCCCTCGTGGTCGCCGTGCTCTTCGCTGCGCGCGAAGAGCAGCTGCATGCCAAGGCAAATGCCCAGCAGGGGCTTGCCATTTGCCGCGGCCTGCGCGACTACCGCATCGAGCGCGGTGTCGCGTAAGCAGGCCATGGCGTCGCCAAAAGCGCCGACGCCGGGCAGAATGACCGCGTCCGCCGCCAGGATGGCGGACGGATCGCTCGTGACGAGCGCCTCGCTGCCTTGGCGCTCCACGGCCTTGGCAACGCTGTGCAGGTTGCCCATCCCGTAGTCTACGATCGCAATGGTTGCCATGCTTACAGCACCCCTTTCGTCGAAGGTACCCCCTGCACGCGCGGATCAATGCTCGTTGCTTCATCCAACGCGCGTCCGAGCGCTTTGAAGATCGCTTCGATCATGTGATGCGTGTTCTGCCCATAGTGCATGATGACATGCAGGGTCATCCGAGCTTCCAACGCGAATTTCCACAAGAATTCATGCACCAATTCCGTGGAGAAGCTGCCCACTTGCTGCGAAGGATATTGCGCGCGATATTCAAAGTGAGGACGGTTGCTCAAATCGATCACGACCTGCGCCAAGGCTTCATCCATCGGGACGAATACGGAAGCATAGCGCTTAATTCCTTTTTTATCGCCTAACGCTTGCTGTAAGGTCTGACCTAAGCAGATGCCGATATCCTCAACCGTATGATGGTCATCGATATCAACGTCACCGCGTGCCACGACGTTCAGGTCGAACTGACCGTGCTTCGTGAACAGATCCAGCATATGGTTCAAGAACGGTACATCGGTCTCAATTTCTGAGATGCCGGTTCCATCTACGTTATACGTTAATTGAATATCCGTTTCATTGGTCTTGCGCGCCACGCTTGCTTCGCGTACCAATCCTTGCTCTTTCACTACATCCGCCATGATTACTTTCCTTCCTTCTCCAACCGAATTTGAATCGCTCTCGCGTGTCCTTCCAGACCCTCATGCCGCGCCAGCTCCATAATGGTCGCGCCATTGGCGAGCAAGGCTTCCTTGCTATAATGAATTAAGCTTGATTTCTTAATAAAATCATCCACATCGACCGGCGAAGAATAACGTGCAGTCCCATTCGTCGGAATAATATGGTTCGGCCCAGCCAAATAATCGCCTACCGGCTCCGAACTGTAAGCACCGAGGAAGATCGCTCCGGCATTTTCGATAAGCCCTAAATATTGCATCGGTTCCTCAACCATGACTTCCAAATGCTCCGGCGCCAGGCGGTTCACGACTTGAATCCCTTCTTCAATCGTATCCACTACAATGATCGCGCCGTACTGATCGATCGAAGCTTGTGCAATGGAACGCCGAGGAAGCTCAGCAACCTGCCGTGCGACTTCGTCCGCCACCGCTTGTGCTTGACTCGATGAAGTCGTTACAAGAATCGCAGAGGCCATTTCATCATGTTCAGCCTGCGATAATAAGTCAGCAGCCACATAAGAGGCGTCCGCTTTATCATCGGCCAAGACGACAATCTCGCTTGGACCCGCCATGCTGTCGATATCCACTGCTCCGTAGACTTCACGCTTCGCGAGCGCCACATAAATGTTACCCGGTCCACAGATCTTATCTACCGGAGCTATGCTTTCTGTACCATAAGCAAGGGCTGCAATCGCTTGTGCACCGCCTACGCGATAGAGTTCCTTCACACCCGCTTCGGCTGCTGCAACCAGAATGTAAGGGTCGATACCTTCCTTCCCGCCTGTAGCTGGAGGTGTAACCATCACGATCTCAGGCACACCTGCCACTTGGGCTGGAATGACATTCATCAGGACCGAGGACGGGTACGCTGCCTTTCCGCCGGGAACGTAGACGCCCACGCGGCGAAGCGGCCGAATAATTTGACCTAGCATCGTGCCGTCCGGTTGAAGATCGAACCATGAAGTTCGTCTCTGCTTCTCGTGATACACCCGAATATTATGAGCTGCCTTCTGAATGGCAGTTACGAACGATGCCTCCACTTTACTGTAAGCCGCTTGAATCTCTTCGTCGGTTACTCGCAATTGGGAGGCCTCTAGTGCCACACGATCCAACTTCTCCGTATACCGAAGTAATGCAGCATCTCCCTCATGCTTCACGTCTTGCACAATCGCTTTGACCGTCGCATTTTGTTCCGGTGAACCGTATTCCACTTCCCGTTGCAATGAGAATTCTCTAGCCGGTACGATACGCATGAATAATCCCTCCTACCTTTTCAACATCTCTATTATTTCGTTGTTGTTGGGATGACCTTTTGGAGTTGATCACACAACCCTTGAATCGCCTCATTTTTCATCCGGTAACTCACACGATTCGCAATCAATCGGCTTGTAATACTGAAGATTTGTTCCATCTCAACGAGACCGTTATCCTTTAGGGTCTGACCCGTCTCGACCATATCGACAATTCGATCTGCTAGACCAATGAGCGGTGCAAGCTCGATCGAACCGTTTAATTTAATCACGTCCACCTGTTGTCCCAACTCGCGGAAATATTCCGAAGCCACGTTCGGATACTTCGTCGCCACTCGGGGATGAATAACAGGCTTCCAGTTCGGAAGGGCAATCACGGACATCCGGCAGCGTGCAATCCCCAAATCGAGAAGCTCGTACACATCCTTATTTTCTTCCATTAAGACGTCTTTCCCCACAATACCGATGTCCGCTACGCCGTATTCGACATACGTGGGTACATCCACGGGTTTGGCCATAATGAATTCCATATTGGCTTCCGGCAACGGGATAATGAGCTTCCGCGTCTCATCAAAATCCGTCGATATCGGCAATCCCGCTGCCCGGAATAATGCGGAAGCCTGCTTATAGATACGACCTTTCGGCATCGCTACTTTTATCGTTTCTCGCATGAAGCATCCTCCTTCACTACCGATGTCACTACACGCTGACCCGCTTCCCGCAAGCGGCGTGCTTCTTGTAATACTTCCGCGCGAGTCTCTGCTGTATATTGCAACTCCGTGACGGGATTCGCCTCTTCCTCTTCATCCGCCACCACATCCAGAATTCGTGTCGTCTTCAGCGCAAAGCCCGTGGCAGGCGCAGGACGTCCGAATTGCTGCAATAGATTGTCATACCGACCGCCGCTGCATACCGGTGAACCGAGATCCAGGGCATAACCTTCGAATGTCATGCCTGTATAATAGGAGAAATCTCCGATCATCGTTAGATCGATCAACACTTGATCACTCACTTGATAAGCTTCTAGCACTTCCCATATCTCTTCCAAATGGCGAATCGAAGCCTGCATTTCCACATTCGTGCTCAGCTGAAGCGCTTGAGCGCAGACATCGCGACCGCCCCGTAGGCGCAGAATGCTTTCGAGCTTCTGCTGTTCTTCCTCCGCTAAGCTCCAAGCCCGTATTTTTTCCCGATACCCTACATAATCCCGACTGAGAAGACATGCCTTAAGCGCTTCTTGATCTTCTTGGCGTCCAGGCAAAATCTCTTCATATAATCCGTTCAGAAAACCTACATGCCCCATTGCAAATTTAAAATGAGTCACCCCAGCAGCTTCTAAGGATGCAATGGCCAAAGCTACAACCTCGGCATCCGCTTCCGCAGACGCGTCTCCAACCAGCTCAACGCCGGTCTGGAAGAACTCCGCCTCGCGGCCTGCTTCCTCTTCAATGGCACGAAACACATTGGAATGGTAAGACAGACGGATTGGGAATGACTGATCCTTCAATAGAGAGGATACCACGCGTGCAATGGGTGCTGTCATATCAGAGCGCAGCACGAGTGCCGTACCGCGATTATTTAATAATTTGAACAGCTTATGATCAGATGTTGCGCTCGCAACCCCGACTGTATCGTAATATTCAATCGTTGGCGTCAAGATTTGCTGGTATCCCCACCGGCCCATACAATCCAATACACGACGTTCAATCGAACGCAGCTTGGATACGGCATGCGGCAGATAATCTTTGACTCCGACGGGCTTCTCGAATACTTTTGGTTTAGACATAACATCCACCTCAGAAATTACTTTATTATATTAACGCGATACCAAGTTACCAATCTAACAAATTAAAGATTTATTGATCATGTTATCACGATCGAATTCACTCGTCAATTGCTTTCGCCTAATTGTTGGTTTTTCCTCATCATACCACGCTGGGACAAGGAAAACTATGGATGCCCGCTTAAGATCGACAGGGTTCATATAGTTAGAATAGTTCATACTCTACATCTTTTTTCACTATTCAATTTTTACTAAAAACGGTAATGTTAATTATATTGCACTTTCATTAATATATTGAAAAAAGAAACGTATGGAGGTCGAGGTATGAAGATTCGTCGTTTCCAGAAGAGACCGTCACTCTATTCAACCATTCTCATCAGTATTACATTGTGCATTGTCATCACTTTACTGGCCTCTTCCTATATCCTGTATGTGAACTACTCCCGCATTGGATTCAAGCAGACATTTCAATCAGATGTGGATAGCCTATCGCAGACAAGCAAGCAAATCGTAACCTTACGAGACAGCGCCCAATCCTTATCCTTCCAAATATATCAGAACAGTAACATCGCCAAATTAATGTATTACGAAAAACCTCATATCTTCGATGTGACCGGGGCGATGACCGAGCTCTCGAACTACTTGAATTCGATGCCCTTCGTGGAATCCATTATCGTCTACAATGCCAAAGACGAAGTCTTCTATATCCAAGGCAACCATGGGCAGAACGGGATCTATTCGAAAAACGAATTGACCGATACCGGCTTGCTTACGATCCTGAACGACTTTCAACAATACAAACCGTTTACACCGATTCCTCGGACGTATGCCATCGATGATGCTTCGCAAGATCATGTGAACGTTTACACGTTTCTCTGCTATGATGCGATCGGAAGGAACCAGGTCATTAATTCAGCGGTCATCGTCAATATCTCGTCCGACTGGATCAATCGGAACCAAGGGGATTTGACCTCCTTAGACGACAAGGGAACCAACTTATTATTAGACGATCGTGACCAAGTATTGCGTACCGATACGCTCCAGCCTTTACATTTAAGTTCGACCGATCGTGCGCTTCTCGATTCCAAAATCAAGAATCAAGACACAGGTTATGTGGTATCCAAGTTCGAAGGGGTCAAATCCTTAATCTCTTATACACAACCCGATCCCTTAGGCTGGCAGTATATTCGTGCAACACCCTATCAATATGTCACAACCAATGTAAAGACCGTTCGGAATACGACCATAGGGATTGCAGCGATTATTCTCCTTCTAGGCATCATGTTGTCTTGGCGATTATCCAGATTCCTTTATGTACCGATACACAAGATTCTGTTGAGCCTTCATTCACTCGAGACGGAGAAACGAAATAATCAACATACCTTGAAGCAGAACGCACTCCATTCCTTATTGCAAGGCCTTCCTCCCTCGAAGCTTGAGGCGCGATTGCATAACCTTAGCCAGATGGGCATTAAATTCGATTTTCATAAGAACTACCGGATCGCGATTTTGCAAATTGACCATTTTCAGACCTTGAAGCAAGAACATGTGCAGGATCTGCCAACTTACAAATTCGCTATTATGAACATTAGCTCGGAAATTCTATCCGGTGTGTATGATGTCGAGACGGTAGACATTGAGGATGACTCCATTGCGGTACTGCTGAATTTCCCGGATGAAGAGGAGTTAGCGGATCATACTGCTTTTGAAGCTTTGCTCCATCGGGTTCAGTTAGCCTGTCTCAATTATTTGAAAATCGGTCTATCCATCACCTACAGTCCCGTTACGAACTTGCCGTTACACCTTCATCCTTTATTTCAACAAGTGAAAGAGGCGACGAAGCACCGATTGTTCTATGGACATGGTTGTTTGATTGATTCCGACGATATTGTTGCACTCAAATCCAAAGCATATATGTATCCCTTGGATCGGGAGAAGAAGCTTGTCGAATCATTAATGGCGGGGAAAATAGACGAAGCCAAGAAAGTGTTCTCCGAAATTCTCGATGAAACGGCACAATATCCGATCCACGTCGTACAGCTGGCGATATCGCATTTGACGATGACCTTGAATAATGTCATTTTCACCATCCAGAAGAATGGAACCTTTGAAATTAGCGGCGGGCTGGATATCTACATGCCTTCGGCGGACAGCTATGAGACGCTAGCCGAGATTCATACGGCCTTCTTTACTTACTTCGATGAAATCCAGAATAAGCTCTTGGAGAAACGGAGCTTGAAGCAAGAGGAACTGGTCCGCAAAATCAATTCACTCATTGCCTTGAATTATGCCGACTCCAATCTATGCTTGAACTGGATCGCAGATCAACTCGATATGTCTTCGATTTACATCAGCCGTATATATAAGCAACAGACCCTGGCAGCGATCATTGATGTGATCAATGAGACGAGGTTGGACCAGGCGAGGGCCTTCCTCGAGGAGAGCAACACTTCCATTGCGGAGATTGCCGAAAAAACAGGCTATACGAGCAGCTCCTACTTTCATCGCATGTTCAAAAAGCATTTTGGTGTCACACCGGCAGATTATCGCAAGGCGAACTTCGCCAAGCAGCTAAGCTAAAAGCAGCGGCCATCCCCACTTGGAGGATGGCCGCTCTTCTTTATTGAATTCCTTTTTCAGCTACATACGCATTCCACTGCTTAATATACTCCGATTGAACTTTATCCAAGCCTGCTTGCTTCGCTTTGGTCATGAAGGTCTCCATTCCGCCCTTCACGTCAGCCACGATCCCTGCCTGCAATGGGAAGAGATACTGCTTCTCCACTTGCTCGAGGGCTGCCCGCTCCGCTTGATATGCCGTGTAATCCTCTGCAAATCCTAAATAAAGATCCGGTTTCTTCACCTTATCCAATTCTTTAAAGATGGCATCTACGCCGTCATAGCTCTTATCGAACAACATAAATTCCGGATTGCGCCAAGCCCAACCTTGCATGCCTTCACGTTGGAATCCATTGGAGTTACTGTCGCCAAGCATTTTATAGTGTCCTTCGCTATCCACTTCAAAGTTCTTGCCCTCAATCCCGTATTCCGTTAGCCAGTTATACGTTTTATCCATCACCATCTTCTCATAGAATGCCAATGCACGCTCAGCGTTCTTACTGCTAGCAGGAACGGCAAACCCATTATGAATCGGATGAACCGGCGTAGCGAACCCCGTCACGGTTGCATACGGCGTATAACCTAAATCCCAATCAGGGTGGGTCGATTTCATTTTGTTATTCGTGTCATTGTAACGTGTTGGGTTATCGCCAAGTATCGCTGCAGCCTTTCCGCTTGTTACCGGGTCCTGCAGCGTATCCTTCACATTCAGAACGTTCTTCGAGAAGAAGCCTTTATCTTGCCAACGCTTAATCGTCTCTAGGTCTTGAAGCTGTTCATCGGATCCCCAGTACGAATAGGCCTCGCCCGGTTTGTCATACTGAATGTTCACGCCGTAAGGAATCGGACCGCCAATCCATCCGCGCAATTCACGGAGAAGGTTCAGTAGATTGCCTCGAACATCCGAGTTGACGGAGAGCGGCATCATCGTAGGCTCGTTCTTCTTGATTCCATCTAAATATTCTTCGAATGAAGCGAGGTCCACAGGTTTCGGAAGATTATATTTCTGACGTAAATCTTCGCGCCATACGAAACCATTCGTGACGTACTCTTGATACGTCGCTGGAACGGTATAGATTTTATTATCGATCTTCACCGCATCCCACATGTCTTGCGGCACATAGGCTTGCACTTTAGGTGCAGCTTTCGGCAGGATGTCATCTAGAGGTAAAAAAGCGCCTTTTTTGGCATACGCTTGGAATTGCGTCCACTCTGCGGTATAGATGAGGTCCACCGATTGTCCCGAGGATAGCAGCAGCTTATATTTTTGCTCCCAATCCGTCCAGGTGGTGAAATTGAATTTCACGGTTGCATTCAAGTCCTTCTCGGTTAGCTTATTTACTTCGGCTTCTACGACGGATAGATCCTTCGGTGCACTCCCTAGCATGTAAAATTGCAATTCGACTTTCTTCGATGTATCGATACCTGTCGTACTCGTCGTGTCTTTGTCCGTAGTCGTTGGTGCTTCACTTGTTCCGGTGGTATCCGTCTTTGTCTCCGAATTGGAGCTCGAGCATCCTGCTAGAATGGTGATCAACAGAAATACGGATAGAAGCGCGGAGATGAATCTTTTTCTTTTTGTTGCCATGTACATCCTCCCCTTACTATGAATATATATATTAGCTGCGAAAGATTTCAACCTCGATCTTGATGAAGAGCCTTCTCGATCTTCCGCAGTTCTAACCTAACCTTTGACTGCTCCAATCGTTAGACCTTTCACGAAGTAACGCTGCACAAACGGATACAATAGCAGGATCGGGCCGGTCACGATAATGGCCATCGCCATTTTCGTAGATTCGGTTGGGATGTCTTGACCTAGCGATACCCCGCTGCTTGCCCCCATTTGCGTCACGAACGAAATCGTATTAATGACGTTATACAAGTAGTACTGGAGCTGATACATATGCGGATTGTTAATGAACATAGACGAGCTGAACCAATCATTCCAATAGTGCAAGGCTAGGAATAATCCGATGGTTGCCAATCCTGGGAGAGAGAGCTGCAATACGATGCGTGCATAGATCGTGAACTCATTCGCACCATCGATCTGAGCCGACTCGAAAATCTCTTCCGGTACAGCCGATTTAATGAAGTTCTTCATGAGAATGATCAAGAACGGTGACATGAGGCCCGGGATAATAAGAACAGCGTACGTATCCATTAAGTTCAAATATTTCGTGTACATAATATACCAAGGTACCAAGCCGCCGCCGAACAATGTCGTGAAGTAAATGAAGAAGGCGAACTGATTCCGGTATTTGAAGCTTTTGCGTTGCAGGACATAGCCGGCCATCGTAATGAAGAACAACCCGCCTAACGTCCCCACAACCGTTGTTAATCCCGTAACCCCGTAGGCTCGAAGCACTTCATCCGGAAATTGAAATACCATACGATATCCTTCGAGCGAGAATGCTGGCGGGATGAGGTGATATCCTTGCGTAAGAATCGTCTCATTATCGGTAAGCGACGCCGAGATGATCAACAAGAAGGGAAATAAACATGCTGCAGTAATCAGAAGCACCACCGTATAGGCAATGCATTGAAATAATCGATGATATTTTTCATCTTTAATTTTCATGTGACGGTTCCTCCCCTCTAGAATAGTGCGTACTCGTCATTCACTTTTCGAATGATGTAGTTCACGGTCATAATGAGCACAAATCCAAACACGGATTGATATACCCCTGCAGCTGTCGCCATCCCCATCTCAAACGTCACTTTTAAGGAACGATAGACATACGTGTCCAGAATATCCGTCGTGTTATAGAGTAAGCCATTGTTACCCACCAATTGATAGAACAGGTCGAACTGTCCTTTCATAATGCTGCCGAGTGCGAATAGGAGCAGCATGACGAACGTTGACTTCAGCATAGGCAGCGTAATGAACCAAATACGTTGGAAAATGTTCGCGCCATCAATTTTTGCGGCTTCATAGTACTCCTCACTGATTCCCGTAATCGCTGCGAGGTAGATCACCATGCTGTACCCGAGATTTTTCCATAGGTAGAAAATGATAATGAGGAATACCCACATGATCGGTTTGCTGTACATATCGACCGGCTCCATATGGAAGGTCTTCAGCATCGTATTGAGGAACCCTGTCTCGTAATTGAACATGTTGTAGACGATAACGCTTAAAATAACGAATGAAATGAAATACGGGAGGAACATAATGGACTGCGTCAGCTTCTTCAGCCATTTAATCCGCAGCTCGCTGACGAGAATCGCGCAAGTAATCGCAAGCATATTCCCAATCACGATAAACGCAAGATTGTAGCCGAACGTATTCAACGTTAATCTTCCAAGAGCTCCTGACTTCCATAAGAACTTGAAGTTCTCCAGACCCACGAACTGGCTGTTGAACAAGCTCGTATTAAAATCGAAACGCACGAAGGCGTAGTAGATACCGACCATAGGAATGTACGAATTAATAAGAAAGAACACAATTGCTGGCAATAGCATGAGGAACATGATCCGGTTCGTGATCAATTCATGCAGGAATCCTTTCTTCTTCTTTAACGGGAGTTCCTCACGTTTTTTCTTCCCAGGAGCGTTTGGACTTGCGACAAGATCTGCTTTCAATGGTTCATCACCTTCCTTGTTGAAATGGTCTGGTGTCATCCGGGTAGGATGCCGCTGACCGTTATTGCCTGACCGATTGATTTGAGTATAAATCTGGCAATTGCGCGGGGGTAGTGAACCATTGAAAGGTTGATGGATTATACTGATTTCTGCGTAGTGAACGAATCTGATTTTTATGAAAAATTCAGCTATATGACGCGTTTCTCTTTAAGCTGTGCGGGTTAGCGTGTAGACTATGGTTATGAATAGAAGGGGGATAATCCAATGGACATTCTTGCATTGAAGCAGGCACTCCGATCTGGCTCCGGTCCGTTACATAACAGGAACACGCTATTCGAAGAGGCGAGAGCTCGGGGGCACTGGCAGAACTTGCGTGAAGCACCACATTATCAAGAGGAAGTGGCGTATATTCTTGCGGAGAGCCATCGTCTAATGAACGAGCCCATCCCCGTGCTCCCATTCTCCGCATTCCGCCAATTTGATACGACAGGTTCACGCATCGAATATGAGCAGCATTATTTTGCAAGACGTAAGCGCTTAACTCTTCTCGTCCTTGCTTATTTGCTCGAGGAATCGCCGGCATGCTTAACAGCCATCGAAGATACGATCTGGGCCATCTGCGAAGAATACACCTGGTGTTTGCCGGCACATATGGGCGGCAGATCACTGGACCCTCGGGATCGTGATTTCCGCTACAGTATTGATTTGTTCGCAGCAGAGACGGGATTCGCACTCGCAGAGATCATTTCCTTGCTCCACCAGCCATTACACCCTATGATCGTGCACCGTGCCGAGGAGGAAGTCCGCAAGCGCATATTCGTGCCTTATACCTCCCCCAAACCTTCGTATGGGTGGGAAAAGGTGACGAGCAACTGGGCAAGTGTCTGCGCTGGCTCGATTGGGTCTGCAGCGCTGTACCTCCTACAGCATGAGAGTGAGCTTGCCTCCCTTCTCTATCGGGTCTCAGGGACATTGGCGTGTTACATAAGCGGATTTGAAGAAGACGGGGCTTGTACGGAGGGCGTCGGCTACTGGACCTATGGGTTTGGCTTCTATGCCTATTTCGCCTCCTTGTTGAAACAGCGTACGGGTGGACAGATTGATCTGATGAAGCATCCCAAAGTTCGCAATATTGCAAGGTTCCATCAGAAGAGCTACTTAAGCGGTTTACTGACTGTACCTTTTTCCGATTGTGAACCCCAAGGATATTTCGCTCCCGGACTCATCCACGAGCTGCATCGACAGGATACGGAAATCCACATACCGGAGTGGCGGCATCGTATGACTTTGCTTAAAGACCCTCTTGGCCGATGGGCACCGGCTGTTCGCGATTTGGTGTGGGGGCCTGTCGAAGCCACAGGAGAGGACTGGCCGGATACCGATGATCTATTGCCTGACGCACAATGGTATGTCAGCCGTCGGACGGTGGAAGGGTTTCGAATGGCATTCGCCGCAAAAGGAGGACATAACGACGAACACCATAACCATAACGATATTGGGAATTTCGTGCTGCATCTCGATGGGGAGACGTTTGTTGCCGACATCGGGTCCGGGGAATATACGAAGTCGTATTTCGGAGCAGAGCGCTACTCGTATTTATGTAATGGGGCGCACGGACATTCGATACCTCGATTGGATGGCGTGGAGCAGCAAGCTGGTAAGCAGTATCGCGCTGAGCTGCTAAGCACTGCGGAAGATGCAGCACAAGGGAGGTTTCGTCTTGATCTAACCTCGGCCTATGAACTTGAGCATTTGAAGCATTTTGCGCGCAGCTTTACGTTCCAGCCTGCATCCCAACACCTGCTTGAACTTCGAGATCTGTGCGAATTCCATCAAGCTGGGACGGTAACTGAGCAATTCATTACGATGATCGAACCCGTGCTCATTCAACATGGCTGCGTTCGAATACAAGGATTGAAATCCCATATAGACCTTCTCTACGATGCTGCATTATTCTACGCCTCCATCCAGATTCATGATTTCATCAATAAAAATTCGGAGCGCGTGCAGGTGTACGCCATCGTTCTGGAATCCAAAGAACCTTCAACTGAGTTCAATATCAACCTTCAATTCGATTATTGCCGTCATACATCATTAACTGTACGGGAGGATGAATTCAAGTGACAACATCGACATCGATACCATCTAACTTTCAAGACGTTTGGCAACATGCAGGCCATCATACCACACGACTAGTAGAACGAATCGGCGCTAGCTTCCCCCATGCTGCCCATCAAGGCGTATACCAATGCGAGGAGCCTCACTGGTGGACAGCTGGGTTCTGGTCAGGGATCCTCTGGCTATTCCACCGTGAAGACCCGGCATCTGGTTTTGGCGAGATTGCTCGTCAATGCGAAGAGAAACTCGATATGCCGTTACAAGAATTTGACCAACTGCATCATGATGTCGGATTCATGTGGATCTTAACCAGTGTAGCTAACTATGAGCTATCCGGGGATGCGACGTCGCGACGCAGAGCGCTAACCGCAGCTAGTCATCTCGCAGGTCGGTTTAATATGAAGGGCTCCTACATAAGGGCTTGGAACCCATGGAGCGAAGGCGAGGATAATACAGGGCTTGCCATTATTGATTGCATGATGAATTTACCGTTGCTCTATTGGGCCTCCGAAACTACAGGAGACCCGCGGTTCCGTCATATTGCGATTGCGCATACCAACATGGTACTGAACCACTTTATCCGAGAGGACGGCTCCGTCCATCATATTGTGAAATTTAACCCGGATACAGGCGAAGTGGTCGAGGCTTTAGGGGGACAGGGATTCGCCCCGCAATCGGCTTGGGCACGCGGCACCTCGTGGGCCATGTATGGCCTCACGTTGAGTTACCGATACACGGGTGATCCTGCTTACTTGCAAGCCGCGAAGAAAGTCACCCATTTCTTCCTCTCTGCATTAGGACCTGATGGTGTTCCAACTTGGGATTTCCGTCTCCCAACAGATGCCCCTTCCTACAAAGACTCGTCTGCAGGTGCTTGTGCAGCCTCCGCCTTATTAGAGCTCGCACGTTGCGTTCCGGCAAATGAGTCACAGATGTATGCACAGCACGCGAACAGCCTGCTTCAACATCTCATTAAAGCATGCGGTAATTTTTCCGATCAAGAAGAGGGATTGCTGTTGCATGGCGCTGGTCATGTACCAGAAGGAAGGAATCAAGATAACCCTCTCATTTATGGAGACTATTATTTTGTGGAAGCCCTGGCAAAGCAGCGGGGTTATGAAGGACTCTTTTCTCCCCGAGCACGGTACTAACGACAAAACCCCCTCACCAACGGGTGAGGGGGTTTTGCTATGAATCAGCATATCATGTGCTGTGCTAAAATTATTCTTCGCTATAACGAATGACTTGCATCGGATTGCCGCCTACAAAAGCTCCAGCTGGAACGTCCTTATGTACAAGACAACCCGCAGAAACAACCGCATTGTCCCCAATCGTTACACCGGGTAGGATCGTCGAATTGGCCCCGATCATAACATTCGATCCAATCTTGACGTAACCTAACCGATATTCTTGAATTAAATATTCATGAGCGAGGATCGTTGTATTATAGCCAATAATTGAATTATCGCCGATTGAAATTCTTTCAGGAAAAAACGCATCCACCATCACCATTAACCCAAATGCGGTATGTTTACCGACCTTCATCCCTAACATATGACGATAAATCCAATTCTTCGTCGGGAGATGCGGGCAATACCGCGCCATTTGGATGCAAATAAAATTTTTAACGCCCTTCCAAGGACTCACGGTGCGATAAATTTGCCAGAGCGCATTCGGTCCTTCAACCGGATATCGCTCAACGTTTCTCAATCGTATCCGGCTCCAATCCAACAAAGGCATATAGATCACGCATATCATGAATCACATGCTTAGGCTCATACGGCGCTAACGCCGCTTCCCCTTTCAACGACCAGCTAACTGCCACGGAAGCTACGCCTGCCGCATTCGCCGATTGGATATCAGCAGGACTATCCCCTACCATTAACGTCGTGGCCGGATTAGCACCCATCTTCTCGATGGCCATTAAAACAGGCTCAGGATGAGGTTTCGGATTTTTCACATCATCTACAGTTACAATCATGCCCATATAAGGATAGAGTCCGAACATCTGTAACGCACGTTCTGTCGTTTCCCGAATTTTTGTCGTCACGACACCCAACTTAATTCCATGATTATGCAGCGTTTCAATGACTTCGCGAACATGAGGAAATTCCCGTACTAACTCATCGTGGCGTTCACGGTTGTATTCCCGATACGCCGCGACAAAAGAAGTAACGTCCTCTCGACCCGTAAATTGACGTATCTGATGCTCTAACGGCTGCCCCATACTCGGAATGATATGCTCCCGTGTGAAGGTTGGAGGCACATGATCCTTTAGGATATGCATAAACGTCTCAATAATCAATTCATTTGTATCTACAATCGTTCCATCTAAATCAAATAAGATTGTTTCAATCACGATAATGACCCCTTTTTGTCTGCCTGATCATCTGTTGAGTCACTCTTTTGCGGATACTCTGTCGTTGATTCTGCCGTCGCCGCTTGTCCTGCAGCAACCTCTTGCACCGCATTTCCCTTTGTACTCACGATGGGTGCGCTATATGCAACATTGGAATAACCTTTCACACGACGTACGACGATGATAATCACGGCAGCTATAATAATGAGGATCGCAAGCAACTGCGAAATACGAACATTTCCATAAGCCGGATCCAAATAACCAGGTTCGAATACAAGTTCCATTGGCGCCCACAAAAAATTCATAATCGATACCAACCACTCCGAACCAATAAACGCCAAGCTATCCGTACGCAGCCCTTCAATAAAGAAACGTCCAATAGAATACCAGATGAAATAAGACATGAATAATTCACCTGCGCGCAAGAACTTCTGGCGACGCAACACGAATAAGATTAGAATACCAATAAAGCTCCATACCGATTCGTACAAAAAGGCCGGATGATGGAACACGCCTTGCACATTCATTTGATTCACGATGAAATTAGGCAAGTGTAACGTATTCCGCAAGAAAGACTCTTCTGCCGGACCGCCATATGCCTCTTGATTCACAAAATTTCCCCAACGGCCAATCATTTGGCCGATCAGTAGCCCGGGTGCACAAATATCGGCGATTCGCCAGAAGGAATATCCTTTCTTACGAACAAAAATAATCGCACATATGACCGCGCCGATTAATGCGCCATAGATCGCAATCCCGCCGTTCCATATCTTGAATACATCCCATAAGTTGTTCTTGTATTCATCCCACATAAAGGCCACGTAATAAATACGGGCAGCAATGATGGACGAAGGTACCCCTAATAAGAGTAGATCCATGAAAAAATCTTGCGGTATCCCAAAGCGCTTCCCTTCACGAATGGCAAGCAAAAGACCGACGAGCGCTGCCGTGCCCAGGATAATACCATACCAATGGACAGCAATTGGCCCGATCGAAAATGCGATAGGATTCAACAACAAATACTGCATAACTCACTCTCCTACATCTGTCCAGATCTTATAAATTTTAATCCAAATCATCCGTATCTTCGGAGATTGTCTCCGTCAGTTTGTTCGTAAACTGCAACGCTGCATTGTAACCCATCCGTTTCAAGCGGTAGTTCATCGCAGCAACCTCAATAATGACCGCTAAGTTTCGACCAGGACGTACTGGAATCGTAACTAATGGAATATCCGTATCAATGATACGTGTCTTCTCTTCATCAAGTCCAAGACGATCATATTGCTTGTCTTGTTGCCAAGCTTCCAACTTAATCACGACACTAATGCGTTTGTTATTCCGAACGGCCCCAGCACCGAACAAGGTCATCACATTAATAATCCCGATACCACGAATTTCTAGTAAATGACGGATCAATTCTGGTGCAGTAGCGTGCAGCTGAAAATCGGATGTTTGACTAATTTCTACCGCATCATCCGCTACAAGACGGTGGCCGCGCTTCACAAGCTCCAGCGCTGTTTCACTTTTACCAATACCGCTGCTTCCTGTAATAAGCATACCTACCCCGTACACATCCACGAGCACCCCATGAATCGTCGTTGTCGGCGCTAATCGTTTTTCAAGAAATCCCGTAATCCGGCTCGATAAAGTCGTTGTTGCGACAGGACTTCTCAAGAGCGCGATATTTCTTTCATTCGCCATATCAATAAATTCTTGTGGAACATCTAGATGTCTTGTGACGACAATACATGGAGTCTCTTCCGAACCGAATTGATCAATCCGGCTTTTACGTTCCTCAGGCGATAGCATATTGAAGAAAGCAAGCTCGGTTTTCCCTAGAATCTGTATACGATCGACCGGATGGTACTCAAAATAGCCCGCCATCTCAAGCCCTGGACGATACAAATCATCCACTTTAATCTGATGCTTCAGTCCTGCTTCTCCTGCAATTACCTCTAGGCTAAATTGCTCGACTAGCTCTGAAACTTTCACCTTTTTGGACATAGTTTCCTCTCCTTATTACCGATGTCATTATCGTAGCTGATCTTTGTCATGAAATCAAATTTATAGCCCTAATTAGCACAAAAACCGCCCTGCAAGAGGACGGTTTTTGATTACAAGCACTAACCTAGTGCAATATTATGCTTCGTATTGGAAAACGTTAAGCTCAGTAGCTTTATCGAATACATGAATTTTGTTCATGTCGATCGCAAGCTTCACGTTTTGTCCTTCTTTCGTGTTAGAACGTCCGTCTACACGAGCGATCGTGCTGTCTTTACCTACGCCGTTCAAGTAAAGCAACATTTCATGACCCAAGTTCTCGGATACTTCAACGTGTGCGTTGAAGATGCTGTTAGGTGATGCTTCCAAGAATACTGGCTCTTCATGAATGTCCTCAGGACGAACACCCAGAATTACTGATTTACCTAGTAAACCTTTATCTTTAAGCGCTTGTGCTTTGCCTGTTGGAATTTCAACATCCAAGCCGTTCGCTCTGAAACGAACTACGCCGTTTTGTTCTGCCAAGTCACCTTCGATGAAGTTCATCGTAGGAGCACCGATAAATCCAGCTACGAAAATGTTCGTAGGGTGGTTATAAAGAATGTCAGGTGAAGCTGCTTGTTGAATGATTCCGTCTTTCATAACTACGATACGATCACCCATCGTCATTGCCTCGATTTGGTCATGCGTTACGTAGATAACGGTTGTTTCAAGACGTTTAGCCAATTTGGAGATTTCCGCACGCATTTGTCCACGAAGTTTCGCATCCAAGTTGGAAAGCGGCTCATCCATCAAGAAGACTTGTGGTTCACGAACGATCGCACGACCCAAGGCAACACGTTGACGTTGACCACCAGAAAGTGCTTTTGGTTTACGATCCAACAAATGTTCGATATCGAGAATTTTTGCTGCTTCACGAACACGTTTGTCGATATCGTCTTTTTTGAATTTACGAAGTTTCAAACCAAACGCCATGTTTTGATATACGTTCATATGTGGGTACAAGGCATAAGATTGGAATACCATCGCGATATCGCGGTCTTTTGGAGCTACGTCATTTACTACGCGATCTCCAATGTACAATTTACCTTCTGAAATTTCTTCCAAACCTGCAATCATACGAAGAGTTGTAGATTTACCACAACCGGATGGACCTACCAATACGAGAAACTCTTTATCTTGAATGTCTAAGTTAACATCGATTACTGTTGCTTTGTCAGAACCTGCATATTTTTTATAGATGTGCTCTAATTTTACGCCTGCCATTGGTTATTCCCCCTAAACAGAGATTAATTTGATACCCTTATCTTATCTCATGTCCTAACAAATGACTATACACATACTTCACAAAAATCCTACTTCCTTTTCGTCACTTTATACAAGAGGAGGATTAACTTCACCAATACCGCGTCTCCGAAGGTCCGAACATCCAGTCCTGTCTCTTGCTTGATCTTATCTAGCCGATATAATAACGTGTTCCGATGGATGTATAATTTCTTCGCTGTATCGCTTACATTACAGTCTAACGAGAAGAACGTTTCTAATGTCGTTAGCGTTTCGGTATCCATAAAGACATCACTTCGTGCAAGCACCCGGTCCATAAAATGTCGGCGCTCCCCATCCGGAATACTATTGATCAATCGCTCCATATGAAGCATCCATGGCAAGTGAATATTGCTGGTCACATGGAAAGCTCGTCCCAAATACACCGTTTCGCGTAATAGGGCAACCGTCGATAACAGCATGCGAGCAGGTACCACAGGATGAGATATGGCCACATGGCATTCTCCCAACCATTCACTGGACAGCAATTCATATAGACCTTCACAGAAAGACCCCAAGGTCTCTTCTGGCTTCTCCGAACTATCCTCTTCTCGATCGTCAGCCGATGCCATAAATATGAGCTCTTCCGGGCAGAGGATCAACCATTCCTTTTCCTGCAGCGGTATTAAATAGACCTCACCGCCAAAATACGACTTCAATAGCTTATATAAATCTAAATAAGATGTGTGCGTTGGATGTGGATGTTCAGATACCAATAAAATGGGGATCATATTCGGTAGCAATCGGCTTTTCAGCGTCATACTATCCGGAATATCTTGATCGGTAGCAACCTTATACTGAACACCAAGCTGTTCAGCAATCCATTCCCCAAGCTGTACTGCTTTCTGCTCTTCACTCGCGGTTGATCTCGTTATATGGGTGTCCTTCGCCCCTAACGGAGTCGACTCAAGAATCCACTCAATTAAGGAACGTTCTGCTCCTTTTAATCGATCTTCTTCCACGGATAATAATTGAATCTGATTGCCTTCTTGAATCCATCGAAAATAAATAACACCATCCAACACCAGACTTATTGCGTTCTCATCCATACGGTCAGCTTGTTCTCGTAGATGATTCCACTCGGATTCTGTACTTGAAGATACGGATAATGTTACATCTAATAGCTGCTCTAATCTGCTTTTAATGGTTAGGTTATTCATCCTCGTCCCGCCTCACCCGAATCGATTTGCTACATGCCTATATTGTAGCATAATCAAAACCCTTATTTCACGATGCGCCTTGCCATGACCAAGCGTTTCTTCCATATAGGGTGATTTAATTGTGTATATTGGACTCCCCCTTTTCCATAGGTATGAATAATAAGTCCGTTTCCAACATACATCGCCACGTGAGCAATTTGTTTGTGTGATGTCCTACCTGTGAAGAATAATAAATCCCCTACTCGGATATCGTGCAACGAAATGCGCTGCCCCATTTTAGCTTGCTCTTTAGAAACACGGGGGAGATGGATGCCTTCTTTGGCAAAAATCGTCTTCGTGAACGAGGAACAATCAAAGGTCGTGGTCTGACCAAAGGGAGATCCGAACACATACGGTGTTCCTATGTAATCCCCTGCGCGCAACACTAAAGAGAACCTTACACGGTCAGCTGCAGATAAAACTCGTCTTGCCCCCACCAAATGGTGCTGCTTCTCTACGTCACGCATAGAACGGTAAACTACAGATTGCTCTGGACCAGCATAGGCAATATGTTCGCCATCTACCACGATACCTACCCATTCAGGGTCTGTATGCTGTCCATCATTGTAAAATAGAAGATCCCCTGTCGCCCATCGATCTCCAGGGGTGTGGGCCCCCCAACCCAATTGGAATTGTTCTTTCACGGTGTGAGGTAATTGAATATCTAGCTTCTGAAATAAATTCATGGTCATTCCTGCGGAAGCCCATCCAGAAGGTATCGTGGAATATTGAAAGGATTGTTGTTGGTCATGTTTCCGTGCCCATGCGAGTTGCGAGAACCCCATGGATTCTGCTTCATTCCTTTGATGATGCGTGGAAGAAGAAGCTCCTTCCTCTGCCTGAACAATTCCTAAACCCATGTAACAAGAGAACAAACCTACCATGAAGATCAACATAACAACCACGATACTAGTCGTATAAAGCCGACCTTGAAGCTTGCCAAACAAAGCGAAAATCCTCCTTTATATTTAACACCCATCGTTATTTCGATTGTTTTATGTATTACACTACGGTATGGCTAACATAACCACGAGCGATAGCAGGCCAAATAACATCGTAACCAGATAAATAAATGAAACTACTTGCGGCTGCGTCAATCCCCAACGCATCAATACATGATGAGTATGGAGTTTATCCGCACGATGAAGTCCTTTACCTTCCTTCAGACGTCTGGAGAAGACGATAATCGTATCTAGGATCGGAAATCCTAAGGCTAGCATCGGAATCAGCATAGTGACGAATGTCGTACTTTTGACAGAACCATTCACAGCAATCACCGCAAGCGTATAACCTAGAAATGTTGCCCCTGCATCACCCATGAATATTTTGGCCGGATAGAAGTTGTAAACAAGGAAGCCTGCACATACACCACATAATGCAATTGTAGCAATGGCTGTCTCAGCATCTCCCCGGATGATGGCCACAACAAACAACGTTAAAGAGGAAATAAAAGCAACGCCAGAGGCAAGCCCATCGACCCCATCGATAAAGTTCATCATATTGGTCATGGAGAACACCCAGATGACGGTGGCCAGCCATACGAACCAATCGGGAAACATCAGCATCCCGTTATTCAAATCCCGAATCCCGTTAATCTGAATATGAAACCATAAAGGTACTGTCGCTGTGAAAATATAGATAATGAGCCGCGGCCATACGGGAAACTCACGTTTACGTGCCTTAAAACCATCATCTATAAGCCCTACAAGGACAAGTAATGTGCCACCTATAGCAATCGACAAAGATAGGGCGTCAAAACCCCGCATCAAAAAGATCGTAGTCAGAAATCCAATGTATATTGCGATACCGCCCATCAGCGGTATAGGATGTTCATGAATCTTACGCTGTGTAGGTTGATCGACGAATTTCATACGCATTGCGAACTTACGAACAACTGGAACAAGTGCCACAACAATGATAAAGCTAATGAATAATGCCAAAATGTATCTGATGGATGAGCCCCCCAATGCATAACACATAACCGCATCATGCTTGCTCGTAGTGTCCCCTGATCTGTCAAAAAGCATGCAAAAAAGCCTTACCGTTCATCGAACGATAAGGCCTTAACTTGATTGTTTATGAGATTAAAAAACTGGTGAGCCATGAAGGACTCGAACCTTCGACACCCTGATTAAAAGTCAGGTGCTCTACCAACTGAGCTAATGGCTCTTACTAAGAAGAGTAAATGGTGGAGGCTGATGGATTCGAACCACCGAACTCGAAGAGAGCAGATTTACAGTCTGCCGTGTTTAGCCACTTCACTAAGCCTCCACGGTATTCAATTATCTTCTCCAAGAAAAGATCAATCATTCTTGGAAAATGGTGGCTCGGGACGGAATCGAACCGCCGACACGAGGATTTTCAGTCCTCTGCTCTACCGACTGAGCTACCGAGCCTTAATGCTGTTTTGAGCAAAAAAATAAAAGTGTAGGNAATCGAACCGCCGACACGAGGATTTTCAGTCCTCTGCTCTACCGACTGAGCTACCGAGCCTTAATGCTGTTTTGAGCAAAAAAATAAAAGTGTAGGAGATGTTAGTCTCTCCACTTTCTGAAATATAATGGCGGAGCTGACGGGATTCGAACCCGCGGTCTCCTGCGTGACAGGCAGGCATGTTAGGCCTCTACACCACAGCTCCATATGCGATTATATTAATGGTGCCGTCGAGAGGACTTGAACCCCCAACCTACTGATTACAAGTCAGTTGCTCTACCAGTTGAGCTACAACGGCAAATTATTTCCCCGGGGTCCCCGAAAAGTAATCGGAATTCCCTACGAAGCATATACTTCACTTTTTGGGGTTTTATGGTGGAGGCTAACGGGATCGAACCGCTGACCCTCTGCTTGTAAGGCAGATGCTCTCCCAGCTGAGCTAAGCCTCCATATAAGTGGTAGCGGCGAAGGGAATCGAACCCCCGACCTCACGGGTATGAACCGTACGCTCTAGCCAGCTGAGCTACACCGCCACAATGGAAAATATCTGATATCTCGATCGAGTTGCTTGTACAATGGCGGAGAGAGAGGGATTCGAACCCTCGCACCACTTACGCAGTCTAACCCCTTAGCAGAGGGTCCCCTTATAGCCACTTGGGTATCTCTCCAAATGAGATATCGGTAAGGAACAACATTTGCTCCCTGAAAACTAGATACGAAACAACTTTTTGCGAATTAATTTTAGGATAAGCCCTCGACCGATTAGTATTGGTCAGCTCCACACATTGCTGCGCTTCCACCTCCAACCTATCAACCTCGTCGTCTTCAAGGGGTCTTACTAATTGGGAAATCTCATCTTGAGGGGGGCTTCACGCTTAGATGCTTTCAGCGCTTATCCCGTCCATACTTGGCTACCCAGCGGTGCTCCTGGCGGAACAACTGGTACACCAGCGGTATGTCCATCCCGGTCCTCTCGTACTAAGGACAGCTCCTCTCAAATTTCCTACGCCCACGACAGATAGGGACCGAACTGTCTCACGACGTTCTGAACCCAGCTCGCGTACCGCTTTAATGGGCGAACAGCCCAACCCTTGGGACCTACTTCAGCCCCAGGATGCGATGAGCCGACATCGAGGTGCCAAACCTCCCCGTCGATGTGGACTCTTGGGGGAGATAAGCCTGTTATCCCCAGGGTAGCTTTTATCCGTTGAGCGATGGCCCTTCCATGCGGTACCACCGGATCACTAAGCCCGACTTTCGTCCCTGCTCGACCTGTATGTCTCGCAGTCAAGCTCCCTTATGCCTTTGCACTCTTCGAATGATTTCCAACCATTCTGAGGGAACCTTGGGGCGCCTCCGTTACTCTTTAGGAGGCGACCGCCCCAGTCAAACTGCCCACCTGACACTGTCCCCGAACCGGGTTACGGTCCTAGGTTAGAACTCCGATACGATCAGGGTGGTATCCCAACGTCGCCTCCACACAAGCTGGCGCTCATGCTTCAAAGGCTCCCACCTATCCTGTACAGATCGTACCAAAGTCCAATATCAAGCTGCAGTAAAGCTCCATGGGGTCTTTCCGTCTTGTCGCGGGTAACCTGCATCTTCACAGGTATTAAAATTTCACCGGATCTCTCGTTGAGACAGCGCCCAAGTCGTTACGCCATTCGTGCGGGTCAGAATTTACCTGACAAGGAATTTCGCTACCTTAGGACCGTTATAGTTACGGCCGCCGTTTACTGGGGCTTCGGTTCATAGCTTCGGGTTACCCCTAACCACTCCCCTTAACCTTCCAGCACCGGGCAGGCGTCAGCCCGTATACTTCGCCTTACGGCTTCGCACAGACCTGTGTTTTTGCTAAACAGTCGCTTGGGCCTTTTCACTGCGGCCCCCTCGTGCTATTCACACTACCGGGGCACCCCTTCTCCCGAAGTTACGGGGTCATTTTGCCGAGTTCCTTAACGAGAGTTCTTCCGCGCGCCTTAGAATTCTCTTCTCGCCTACCTGTGTCGGTTTGCGGTACGGGCACCATCACCTGGCTAGAGGCTTTTCTTGGCAGTGTGAAATCATGACCTTCGGTACTGCAATTTTCCCTCCCCATCACAGCCTAGCCTTATCGATGTGCGGATTTGCCTACACATCAGCCTCACTGCTTGGACAGACATCCATCAGTCTGCGTCACTATCCTACTGCGTCACCCCATTGCTCATAACGGCTTACGGTGGTACAGGAATTTCAACCTGTTGTCCTTCGACTACGCCTTTCGGCCTCGCCTTAGGTCCCGACTTACCCTGAGCGGACGAACCTTCCTCAGGAACCCTTAGGCTTTCGGCGGACATGATTCTCACATGTCTTTTCGTTACTCATACCGGCATTCTCACTTGTATGCTGTCCAGCGCTCCTTACGGTACACCTTCAACCTACATACAACGCTCCCCTACCCCTGATACATACGTATCAAGCCATAGCTTCGGTGGTGTGTTTAGCCCCGTTACATTTTCGGCGCAGAGTCACTCGACCAGTGAGCTATTACGCACTCTTTAAATGATGGCTGCTTCTAAGCCAACATCCTGGTTGTCTTTGCAACTCCACATCCTTTCCCACTTAACACACACTTGGGGACCTTAGCTGATGGTCTGGGCTGTTTCCCTTTTGACAATGGATCTTAGCACTCACTGTCTGACTCCCGGTTATAAGTCTATGGCATTCGGAGTTTGACTGAGCTTGGTAACCCTTGGCGGGCCCCGCACCCAATCAGTGCTCTACCTCCACGACTCTTAACACCGAGGCTAGCCCTAAAGCTATTTCGGGGAGAACCAGCTATCTCCGAGTTCGATTGGAATTTCTCCGCTACCCCCACCTCATCCCCGCATTTTTCAACATGCGTGGGTTCGGGCCTCCAGTGCGTGTTACCGCACCTTCACCCTGGACAGGGGTAGATCACACGGTTTCGGGTCTACGTCCACGTACTAAGTCGCCCTATTCAGACTCGCTTTCGCTGCGGCTACGGCTCTTCACCTTAACCTTGCACGGGAACGTAACTCGCCGGTTCATTCTACAAAAGGCACGCCATCACCCATAGATCGGGCTCTGACTTCTTGTAAGCACACGGTTTCAGGTTCTATTTCACTCCCCTCCCGGGGTGCTTTTCACCTTTCCCTCACGGTACTGCTTCACTATCGGTCGCTAGGTAGTATTTAGCCTTACCAGATGGTCCTGGCGGATTCATACGGGATTTCACGTGCCCCGCACTACTCGGGATCCGTCTCGGAGAGAACAGACTTTCAATTACAGGGCTTTTACCTTCTATGGCGGGCCTTTCCAGACCTCTTCGTTTAATCGGTTCCTTTGTAACTCCATGTGAGACGTCCCACAACCCCAACCAGCAAGCTGATTGGTTTAGGCTATTCCGCTTTCGCTCGCCGCTACTGACGGAATCACTTTTGTTTTCTCTTCCTGAGGGTACTTAGATGTTTCAGTTCCCCTCGTCTGTCTCTTCACACCCTATGTATTCAGATGTGAGTGACTGGCTATTACACCAGCCGGGTTTCCCCATTCGGACATCCCCGGATCAAAGCTTGCTTACAGCTCCCCGAAGCATTTCGTTGTTCGCCACGTCCTTCGTCGACTCCTAGCGCCTAGGCATCCTCCGTGTGCTCTTAGTAGCTTAACCA
>NZ_MSZX01000008.1 GCF_002021565.1 Paenibacillus selenitireducens
STRCSSATNDATACTNTRYCHNAGCDTCCCAGTGTGGCCGTTCACCCTCTCAGGTCGGCTACGCATCGTCGCCTTGGTGAGCCGTTACCCCACCAACTAGCTAATGCGCCGCAGGCCCATCTGTAAGTAGCAGATTGCTCCGCTTTTCCCAATCCGATCATGCGATCAAATCGTGTATCCGGTCTTAGCTACCGTTTCCGGTAGTTATCCCAGTCTTACAGGCAGGTTGCCTACGTGTTACTCACCCGTCCGCCGCTAAGTTATCCCCGAAGGAATAACTCCGCTCGACTTGCATGTATTAGGCACGCCGCCAGCGTTCGTCCTGAGCCAGGATCAAACTCTCCATTAAAGTGTTTGACTTGCTCATTTAAAACTAACTGACAAGAACTCGAAAGTTCTTCATTTAATGCTTTAATTCACTCGTTGTTCAGTTTTCAAAGATCAATTTTTCTTTCTTGTGTTGAACCGTTGTTCTCAGCGGCAACTTTTATAATATACCATATTGAAGTTTATTATGCAAGCTTTTTTTGAAAAAGTTTTTTGAGTTCTTTTTATCATCGCTTGCTTCGTTGTATCGCGTCTGAAGCGGTAAGGAATACTTTATCAGCATATCTAGCGGATTGCAACTTGTAAAAAAAGCCAATTGTATATTTCATGTTTGTTTTCGAGAAGCTTCATTATATGTGTAAAACAAAGCGTATATGCAATGAAATTATATTCCGAAACATTATTTCAGTAAAGAATAATTATGTTGAAATAATATTTCAGATCATATACAATAACACACATAAAGCGTTTACAAAATGCGCAACCAAAGGAGACAGACGATATGTTGGAACATTTAACAACAGAAGCTCAAAATGAGCGGACGATGAATTTAGATGAAATATCCATTGAACAATTTCTAACCATTATGAATGAAGAAGATGCAAAGGTCTCACGCGCTGTGCGAGAACAAATCCCAAAAATCGCACAAGCTGTCGCTAAAATTGCAGCGTCCCTCCGTCAACATGGACGATTGATCTATATCGGCGCAGGTACAAGCGGAAGAATCGGACTACTCGACGCGGTGGAATGTCCTCCAACCTTCGGTACAGCCCCAGAAGAGGTCGTTGGATTAATCGCCGGCGGCGAAAGAGCATTCATTAAAGCTGTCGAAGGCGCAGAAGATAGCCGGGAGCTAGGAGTCGAAGATCTGAAGAAAATCGAACTAACCCATAAAGACACGGTTGTCGGGATCGCAGCCAGCGGTCGCACCCCCTATGTCATTGCCGGACTTGAATATGCGAATCAGATTGGCGCAAGCACCGTCGCATTATCTTGTAATAAAGATTCACTCATTAGCAAAGCAGCTCAAATCGCAATTGAAATCGTAAACGGTCCTGAAGTGCTCACAGGTTCAACACGCCTCAAGTCCGGAACATCGCAGAAGCTCGTATGCAACATGCTCTCGACCGCAGCGATGATCCAAGTCGGCAAAGTCTACGGCAACTTAATGGTTGATGTGCAGTTGACGAACGAGAAACTCGTTGAACGTGCGAAGCGAATTATTATGGAAGCGACATCTTGTGATTACGCTACAGCTGAACAATATTTAGCAAAGGCTCACAATACACCCAAAGCAGCCATCGTCATGATCTTAACAGGTGCTACGTATAAAGAAACGATTGAAAAACTAGAGAACGCGAATGGCTTCGTACGTCAAGCAATTAAATAACCATCTAAGACCAAATCATCGGGAGGAATATCACTATGAATCCACATCGTGCACTTGCTCAGGAAATTCTGTATGCGATAGGCGGCGCTTCTAATATCAAGAGCTTCACGAATTGTATTACCAGATTACGCATTAACCTCGTCAATCGAGACATTATTGATGAAGCGAAACTTAAGAGCATCAAAGGCGTTCTAGGGGTTGTCGATGATGAGACGTATCAAATTGTTCTTGGACCAGGGACGGTTAAGAAAGTAGCGGACGAGTTCGGGGATATCATTCAATCTGGCGCTGGTGCCGATGAACCGCAACAAGCTACGGCGACGCAAGCTGGCGGACATGATATTAAGGCGGAGCTAAAGAAAAAGAATAATACACCATTCAAAAACTTCTTACGTAAAATCGGTAATATCTTTATTCCATTGATCCCTGCACTCGTCGGCGCCGGTCTTATTAACGGGATTGCAGGCCTCATGGCCAACCTGATGAAGACAGGCTTCTCGCCTGAATGGATGGTAACGCTTCAACCAATCATTAGTGTTATCGGTTCCGCCTTCTTTATGTACCTGACGGTATTCGCCGGGGTTAACGCTGCTAAAGAATTCGGTGGTACCCCCGCCCTTGGTGGTGCAGTCTCCGCAATCATTATCGCACCAAGTGTTGCGAATATTACGTATAGTTATCCGATCTTCGGAGAAATAAAGTTGAATCCGGGCCAAGGTGGGATTATCGGAGCTATTCTCGCAGCGATCTTAATCTCCTATGTGGAGAAATGGGTTCGCAAACGCGTTCCTGCAGCGATTGATATTATCGTCACACCGACGATTGCCCTGCTTGTTGTGGGATTAATTACGATCTTTGCATTCATGCCGCTTGCAGGTATCATCTCAGGTGGAATTGGTTCAGCGACAACTTGGTTGCTTGCACATGGTGGTCCGTTATCTGGATTCGTACTTGCTGCAGCTTTCTTACCTCTTGTTATGTTCGGGTTACACCAAGCACTTATTCCGATCCATGCGGAGTTAATCGCGCAATTCGGTTACACGGCACTCTTGCCGATCCTTGCTATGGCAGGTGCTGGACAAGTTGGTGCAGCGATTGCGATCTACCTGAAATTGAAACGTAACAAAAGTATGCGTAATCTGATTAAAGGGGTTCTCCCTGTTGGATTCTTAGGGATTGGCGAACCGCTAATTTACGGGGTATCCCTCCCACTTGGTCGTCCTTTCATCACGGCTTGTCTTGGCGGTGGATTCGGTGGTGCAGTATTAGGGTTCTACGCCATGTCTGGTAACTTCATTGGTTCCATGGCAATTGGTCCGTCTGGTTTAGTTCTCGTTCCACTGATTACGGGACCACTCGGCATCGGAGCTTCCATCATTGGGTACCTGCTCGGTCTTGGCGCTTCTTATATCGCAGGATTCCTACTCACTTACTTCTTTGGCTTTACCAAAGAGCTGATGTTAGAGCATAACAAAGACAACTAAGCCATACGGTTCTTACATCAACAATCCTGAATCCCAAATAAAAAAGCCGAGTGCCATCGTCACCTTCCTGACGATACACTCGGCTTATTTTTATAAATACGATCGATTTAACCTTCTCCGCCTACGAATACATAACGAGCAAGTACCATGACGAACAAGATCCACATTAACCAGTGTACTTTATGATTGCCTTTGCCTGTGGCTTGTCCGATTCCCGCTAGCAATACATAAGAGATGATTCCTAAAGAAATACCGTTTGCGATACTGTACGTGAATGGCATGAACGCAATCGTTAAGAATGCTGGGATACCAATCGTCATATCCTTAAAGTCAATTTCACTAACCGATTGAACCATCAGCACACCAACGATAATCAATGCCGCTGCTGTTGCCGAGCCTGGAATCAATGCTACAGCTGGAGCCAAGAACAATGCCGCTAAGAAGCAAATACCTGTTGTAACGGAAGTTAATCCTGTACGTCCGCCTGCTGCTACCCCTGCTGAACTCTCAACGAATGTTGTTACTGTACTTGTACCTAATGCTGCGCCGCCCGCGACTGCGATCGAATCGACGAACATCGCTTTACCTACGCGTTTGTTGCCTTCTTCTTTATTTTCCATAAATCCAGCGCGTGTTGCTGTACCTACAAGGGTACCAAATGTATCAAATAACTCTACGAATGTGAACGTTACTACGATGGATACAATCCCTACACCCATCATCCCTGCAAAGTCGAATTGCCAGAAGTTCAACTGGCTGAAATCAGGCATCCATGTCGCTTGTGTTGTACTTGCTGCTTTGAGATGGTCATAGAATAATGCCCAACCGATTAAAGATGTACCAATAATACCGAAGAAAATCGCACCTGGTACGCGAAGTACCATTAAGATGGCGATCAATGCAATCCCGATCAGTGCAAGTAGTACGTCTGGGTTCGAGAAGCTGCCCATAGAGAATACTGTTTCAAATCCTAATAACGGTGTAAATGTACCTGCTTTGATATCCCCTACAGATTCTACAGCTACAGATAACAATCCGCTGTTTTTCAGACCTACAATCGTAATGAAGAAACCAATACCAACTGTAATCGCATGTTTCAATCCATCCGGGATCGCGACTAAGAGCAGCTGCCGGAGCTTCGTCACGGTCAAGATAAAGAAGATAATCCCTGACATGAACACGGCTGTCAATGCAATTTGCCAAGTAATTGGATGATTGCTCGATGCCGTTGAAATAACCACAGAAGCAAAATATGCATTAAGGCCCATACCTGGTGCAAGTGCTACGGGGAAGTTCACGAAGATCCCCATCGCGATGGTGAATACACCCGCTGCAATTGCTGTAGCCAAGAATACGGAGTACCATTCCATTCCTGTTTTGCCGAAAGCTGATAAGACATTCGGGTTGACCGCCAAAATGTAGGCCATGGTCATAAAAGTTGTAATCCCCGCCAATACCTCTGTTCTAACATTTGTTCCGTTTTCCTTTAACTTAAAGAAACGATCCATTGTAGAGACTCCTCCTAAAAGTTTTGTAAGCTGTCGCTTAAGATAGGGAACAACAAAAATAACCTAGGACTAATATCTCCTAGGTTCCGCATCCAAAAGAAATGGAAGCACGCCAATATACACAGGCAGTACTTCTTCTCTCTTTTCGTAGCCAGATCATTACGGTGACCTTGTAGAGACTCTCGGGCCGATTCCCAAGAATATACGAAAAATCGCTTTTCATTTTGTTATTCTTCTCACATTGTAGGGGAAAAACGCGATTGTTGTCAACCAAAAAACGAATATTTCTAAGAAGAAATAATTGTAACGTTCGGAAATACCGCAAATTTAAACTATATCCATCCGAAAAAGACCACCTCCAGACGTACTGGAAATGGTCTTCCTCTATGCTTCTTAAGACATATGGGATTGTTGTGCTTTGGGTGTCCACTTCATTTCAGCGAATATCATGCCTCCGAATATTAACGCACAGCCTACAACGGCCCAGATTCCTAGCTCTTCTCCGGCAAAAGTCAAACCTGTTATCGCCGCAAAAACCGGCTCGGTCGCATAGATGATCGCAACGCGTGAGGCGGAAGTGTACCGTTGTGACCAGGTCTGTGCCCAGAAAGCGAAAGCCGTAGATAACCCGACGGACACCGCTAGAGCCAGCAGTACATCCGGATTGGTGATGGAAGTCCATAATTCGGATGGCGTTCCGGCCGATTCCGTAAGCAGCGATGACACGAAAGACAATACGCCCACCGTGCCCAATTGAATCGTAACAAGCGGCAACGTATCATACTGGGGCGAATACTTGCCTGTCAGGGCAATTTGCATCGCAAAGCATATCGCACATAAAAATACCAGGACGTCCCCTTTGTTCAGCGATAATGCCCCGCCATTAAACGTGAGAAAATATAAACCTATAAAAGCCATGACTGCTGCAACCCAAGTCGTCCATGACATACGCTGCCGCATCAGCCACAACATCGCGAAGGGCACCAGTACGACAGAGATCCCTGTAATAAAACCCGTATTCGTCGTCGTCGTGTGCAAGAGACCGATCGTCTGCAAGGCGTAAGCGCCGAATAGCCAAATCCCTAACACAATCCCGTGCTTCCATAAGTTCCCCGTCCAGTTGTACTTGCTATGTCTCCTCGTTAAGCCCATGACCACGGCGAAGAGCAATGTCGCTCCTAGAAAGCGAAAGGCATTAAAGGCAAGTGGAGGTAACGTCTGGACCGCTTTCTGAACAATGATGAACGTTGAGCCCCATACACAAGCAACGAATAGCAAGCATATATACGCAATCCAAGTACGTTTCACGTCGCCTCCCTCCTATCGATCATCACGCTCGATCATTGTATTTCCTAATGTGACGGGGCGAATCGCTTCCGCATGAAATGGCTGCAATCGAATTTGGAATTGGAAAGGCTCTGGCTTGAGCGCATACGCAGGAAGCTGCGCAGGTCCGCAGCTGTTACTGCCAAGCCCGTTCTGACGATAATCTAAATTCAACGTAATCGTATCGCGTTCACCGAGCTCATGAAGATGTCTCGCCTTCTCCAAATCCTGTGTCGTGTATCGATGCGCGCTAAATTCCAACACGGGATCTCCGATAGCCATGAATCCAACACCGCGGATTTCATTCAAGGCCACCCACCTCACATCCGTGCGGTTTCCATTCTCTTGTGGAAATACGTACGGGAATTGCAGATCTCTGACGTTCTTGTGATATAAACCAACCGCACTGGCAAGCTTGCTATCGGCATAGCTCTCCCCAGGTCCGCGTCCGTACCATGTCGCGCGATCGTAGGCTTGCGGAATTTCAAGCTGCCACCCAATACGAGGGAGCATGTCCGGCAGCTTCCCTTCCGGTTGACCTGCGGCTTCCCACGTCATCTCACCGCTTGGATACACGGTGAATGTCACCACGCAGCGAATGCCGTAATCATGTACGGGCGGCGCAATCCGCAATTGAAATTGAACGATGACTTTGCCATCCTTCACTTCGTAGGTACAAGCATCCACGCGCTGCATCAGACGATCCAGATGCGCCTTCTTCCATCCTTCCAAGACGTACATGTCATTATCGATCGGCGCTCTCCAGAAATTCAGCTTCGGACCTTTATGAAGCAATGACTTTCCTTCATAATTCCAAGACTGAATCGTTCCCGCTAACAAATCGAACGTGACAGAGAACTGCTCTCCCTGAACATATAGTGTGGATTCCTTTTGCTCATAATGCAGCGGTGTGAACAAGTCCTGTCCTTTCCCAGATAAAGTAGGTATCAGATTGGTACCGTTATTCGTTGGTAGCAAGAACTGCGCCCATGCGACTTCATGTCCACGTGCAGCCCATGACTCTTCTTGTCCTAGCGAAAATCTGACGTATAACCATCGCTCTGCATGCATGGATGCGGATGCTGCGTTTTCGGCGGCGTTTATCGGCAGCTGAATTTGCTCAGACCCACCCGCTTCGATATGCGGCAATGTACAGGTTCCGCTTGCTTCGAGCCGCTCCCCGCTCTTGATGGACCAGCTCAGCTGAAGATGATCTAAGGAAATAAAGTCATATAGATTGCGGATCGATAATCGACCCTGTTCAAGATCTACGGCTTCAACGATCAGCGGTTCGATTACTTTCTTATACTCCAGCAATCCCGGAGAAGGTGTGCGATCCGGCTGAATGAGGCCATCAATGACAAAATTGCTGTTATTCGGCTCATCTCCGTAATCTCCGCCATACGTATAATAAGGCTCTCCCGATTCGCTGTGATGGAGTAAGCCGTGGTCGATCCACTCCCACACGAAGCCGCCCTGCAATCGACGATATTTTTTATAAATCTCGTCATATTCTTTCAGCCCGCCGGGTCCATTCCCCATGGCATGCGCATATTCGCATACGATATGCGGCTTATCCAAATCGTCCTGTTGGCCGAAGCCCTCCAGCTTCTCGGGTGAAGAATACATCGTACTGAATACATCGCATACCGCGGCTTCACGGTCTCCTTCATAATGAATGAGCCGGGTAGGGTCCGCCTGACGGCACCAATCACTCATGGCTCTCTGATTACAGCCAAAGCCGGATTCATTGCCCAGAGACCACATGATGATCGACGCATGATTTTTATCCCGATGCACCATTCGTTCCATACGATCTACATACGCTGCTTCCCAAGCCGGATCATCGCTTAATAGGTCTACTTTGCCGATTAATTCCGTTCCATGGCATTCCAAGTCCGTCTCATCCATCACGTATAGACCATATTGATCGCATAAATCATAGAACCTTGGATCATTCGGATAATGGGCCGTACGCACCGCATTGATGTTATGCTGCTTCATCATCAGCACGTCCTGCTTCATCACCTCATAAGGAACGTAGCGTCCTAACTCCGGATGATGATCATGGCGATTGACACCTTTGAGCATAATGGGAACCCCGTTCACCAGCATTTGTCCTCCGCGAACTTCAACGCTGCGGAACCCGATCCGATAAGGGATCACTTCAATCGTATGATCCTGAGCATCTAGAAGAGAAATCAATAAGGTATATAGATAAGGAGCTTCTGCGGACCATAAGTGCGGTGCTTGAATCGCTGTGTTCAGTTCGAGAAGCTGCTCCTGATTATTCCCCAGCGTAACGGACTCACTCATACCAGAAGCTGCGTGCTTCCCTGTCGCATCAAGCAATTCATAAGCAATCGTATACCCGCTGCCAACATCTGTTCCATGGTTCGCGTTCAGGTGGAACGCCATCGCGAGATCTCCATTTACGTAAGCATCATCTAATAATGTACGCACCGTAAAATCCCGGATACGAACGTTCGGCTCTGCGATAATAGATACATCCCGGAAAATCCCGCTAATCCACCACATATCTTGGTCTTCGATATAGCTGCCATCGGACCATTGGTATACCCGCACTGCGAGCGTATTCTGCCCAGTCCGCACATAAGAAGATATGTCGAATTCAGACGGCAACCGGCTGCCCTGACTGTAACCCACATATTGACCGTTTACCCACACGTGAAACGCGCTGTCAACGCCTTCGAACCGCAGCGTCTGACGCATTCCATCCCAAGAAGCTGGGAGCGTAAACGTTCGAAGGTACGACCCTGTCGGATTCTGGTCCGGCACATGCGGCGGATCAATCGGGAACGGATAATACAGATCCGTATAATGCGGGCTTCCGTATCCTTGCAGCTGCCAATGCCCAGGAACTTCAATACTCGACCAAGCACTTGAATCAAAGTTGTCCTCGTAAAAATCCTTCGGCGCCTTCTGCGGATGTTCGTCATATCGGAATTTCCACGAACCGTTCAACAAGCGGAACCAAGGAGAGTTGCCTCGATCAAACGTACTTGCTAACGATGTATTGGGATAAGGGATGAAATAAGAACGGCTATCCTCACGATTAACGTGCAGGACATCCAATCGACTCCAATCGTGAGCCGTGTTCGCAAAAACTCTATGCTGCATATGCTGTATCCTCCTATAATGTCATTTAAAAGTCGCTTATCCTTTAATACCTGTCGTTGCAATGCCCCCGACAATGTAACGCTGCGCAAAGAAGAAAATCGCAAGCGGCGGCAGGCAGATTAAGAATGTCACAGCCATAATGGATACCATATCGACCCCGAACATGCCTCTAAATTGCGAAAGTCCGAGGGTTAGGGTGTATTTGCTCTGGTCATTCAAGAAAATCAACGGACCAAGGTAATCATTCCAGCTATTCAATACATGGAATACGCCGACGAGAATTAATGCCGGACTCATTAACGGAATAATCAGCCTTACGAAAATCTGCAGCGGGTTGGCTCCGTCGATCCGTGCTGCCTCTTCCAGCTCCACCGGAATCCCCATAATGAATTGGCGCAAAAGAAAGATGAAGAATGGCGCCCCGAACCATGCGGGGACGATTAACGGCTTCAACGTATTGATCCATCCCAAGAAGTTAAATTCCATATACTGCGGAATCATCGTCACTTCCCACGGAATCATCATCGAAGCGAGCAATATCATAAAGAGTGTATCTTTCCCGCGAAACCGGAATCTGGCAAAGCCATAGGCAACAAGTGCCGACGATAAGAGCTGTCCAAGTAATGACATCCCGGTTACGATCAATGAGTTCTTCAAGTAAATGTTGAAAGGCTGCGTCTCCCAAGCTGTTGCAAAGTTACTCCAGTGAAAAATGGATGGAATCCACTTTGGCGGGAAGACATACAGTTCCTCAGGCGATTTGACCGCGGTTGTAATCATCCAGAAAAATGGCGCTATAAATAAAATGGAGAACAGAATAAGTAAGCCATAGATCACTATTTTTTTCATTGTTTTCACCCCGTAAGTTCGTTTTGCGTTATCGCTTACCGTGTTTCATTTCCCCTTCGTAGTACACCCATGCAGAGGATGACTTAAAGACGAGCATCGTTAAGGCCAACACGATCGCGAACATGAACCAGGCATTCGCTGAAGAATATCCCATTTTGGAATATTTAAAAGCATTCTCGTACATATACATCGCGTAAAAATACGTTGAGTTCGTAGGACCTCCACCTGTCATCACGAGCGCCAAGGTCAACTGCTGGAAGGCAGCAATGATAGTCGTAATTAAGTTAAAAAGAATGGTCGGACTTAACATCGGCAGCGTGATTCGTGTGAATTGCTTCCATTTGCCTGCACCATCGATCGATGAGGCTTCATACATGTCTTTCGGGATATTTTTCAATCCAGCTAAGAAGATCAGCATCATGGTTCCTTGCCCCCATAGGCTGGCGATTACCATCGCTACCGGCGCCCACGTCGTGCTAATCAGCCACTTTGGACCTTCGATACCGAACACGGATAATATATAGTTCAGGATGCCGTACTCCCCATCAAAAACCCAAGCCCAGATCATCGCGAGCGCAACGCCGGAGATCACGGATGGCAGGTAGAATGCTGTACGGAATATCCCGCTTCCTTTCACGTTCTGATTGAGCAGCATGGCCAGAAGCAGCGCAACAATAATGTTAAGCGGAACGAATAAGGCAGCGAATTTCAGCGTGACCGTAAGTGAAGTCCAGAATAATGGATCACTCGTAAACATTTCTTTGTAATTAGCAAGGCCAATGAATGTTTTCTGTCCTATAACCGGCCACTCATAGAAACTGATAATGAGCGAAAAAATAAGAGGGCCTAAGGTAAAGGCAAGAAACCCGATGATCCATGGCATAGTGAACAAGTAAGGAATGCTCGCTTGCTTCCATCGTGCAGAAGTACGCTTTTTGATTGATTCCATGTCGATCGTCCCTTTCAGATGTTGTTCGGCGCGTGCCGTGTACTGCACTTGTTGTGGTTTCATTGTAGTCAAAATGTAAGCGTTTTTACACGGTCGTCTGTCTGCGATTAGGGGCCACTTTGTTTGAGGGAAATAAGGGGTTACGGATCCTTTAGAGGCATTTTGTTCGGTCTCTGTCGCCTTTTTGTTCGATGTACTTTCTAGGCGCAGCAAAGAGCCCGATGCGTATCTCACCGGGCCCCTTCATCCATCTATTTTTCTACATATTTTTTGGCGTCCTTCACAGCGGCATTCAGTACATCCTGCGCATTTTCACCCAACATCACCGAATCGATTGCCGTGGATAAATAACGGTTCACAAGCTTCCAATTGCTGTTGAGCAAGAACGAAGGCGTGTCGTCCGAACGCTCCAACATATGATAGAACGGGATATACAATGGGTTTTGATCGAATCCCATCTCCTTCACAATGCTTTTACGGATCGGTAGATCCGCATTGCTGCGCATTTTGATCGCTTCATTCGATATGAAGAATTTCGTAAATTCCCACGCCAGATCCTTCTGTTTCGATTGCTTCGCCACCGAAATGGCACTTAGCGCAATAATTCCCTTCACAGGTTTGCCTGTAAATGCAGGCATTTCAACCGTACCGAAGTCCACCTTCGCCGCCTTGAAGCTCTCTAGCGGCCAAACACCGCTTTCCCACATCGCAATTTTACCTGCCTTGAATACATCATCACCGCTTAATTGGTTTTTACCCCCGGCAAGTGTTGCCGATCCATCCTTCAACATATCGCCGAACAATTGAATGGATTGCGCTGTTTCAGGGCTGTTCATATAGCCTTCGATCTCTTTGCCATCCTTGCTGACGAAGCTTCCTCCGTTACTCCACACAAATCCTTGCATGTCATACGGATCATTAATTGTCCGGACCCCGAACCCATATTGCTTCTTCGCAGGATTGGAGAGTTTCTTCGCGGCTGCTCTGAAATCATCCCATGTCCAACCATCTTTCGGGTAGGGCACTCCAGCATCATCGAACATTTTCTTGTTATAGTAAATAGCGCGCGATGTAAATCCGCTTGGCAATCCATAGGTCTGACCATCCACCTTCACGTAATGGAACAAACTTTCATAAATATCGTCTAATTTCAAGCTGGCATCCTTCGTAATAAAAGAATCTAACGGCTCCAAGTTGGTATAATACGTGGGGAAGTCCCACATTAACATCACATCGGGTGGATTTCCTGCGCCAAAGGAAGCTGCAAGCTTCTGATCAAATCCGTCGGCATAGGGCTCGATTTGCACCTTTACACCCGGATGCTGCTGTTCGAACAATTTGGCAATATCCTGTTGAACCTTGAGGCTGTCCCCCGTATCCCACGTTGCGAAACGCAATACCTTTTCCTTCTCAGCATCCTTAGCCCCTTCACTGCCTTGATTAGAAGTTCCTCCGCCACAGGCGCTAACGGTCACTGCGATGAGCAATAAAAGTACTGTGATCATGGAGCGTTTGTTATTCATGGATGTTGATCCCCCTCGAACAAGTTTATTAATTCTTTGAATACTTTCACTTTAAGAAAAATAAAGCGTTTTCAAAACAGCTTTTTGTTTTCCTTCGGGGGTGATTTTGTTCGAAATATACGTCCTCTCCGTGAAAAGGATCTTCTTGTTTGGTTAACGTTCTTCTTTTTGTTCGGCACGATATTGAGAAGGGGTCAGCCCGCAATACCGCTTGAACCATTTGCTTAAATATTTGCCATCGACCATGCCGATTTGTTCCGCAATGCTCTGCAAGGTCATGGGAGTATTCGCCAACAAATCCATCGCCATACGCAGACGCATACGATAAAGCAGCTCAATAAAATTCTCACCCGTTACCTTCTTGAAGAGCGTGCTGAAATGGCTCCGGCTTAAGCCTACGCGATGCGCAACGTCGCTTACCGACCAAGGCTCCCGCAAATCTTCGGCCACAAGGCGAATCGCATGGGTAATCGTGTCAGGCCATGAATTCACGTTCAATTCAAATCTTTTCTCCAATTCGGCTTCTTGATGGAGCTTCGTCACCGCACCTAACCAATCTTCCATCCCTTGTAACGGACCGATGGCGCTCCAATGCAGCGATAGTGTGCGGCTCTTTACATCCTTTAATAAGGCGTCCACAGCTTCCCGGTTTTTAGAGGGGATAAAATAATAACATCGGTCCGTACCGCATCGGATGCTCTCACAGGTGACGCCCAGTTGGCTGCGCAGCTCTTCCCACGGTACCTCTGCCGCATCATCACCGAACGATTTCACTAAGTAGACCCTATGCGATTCTTCCATCCACGCCCAGGGTTCAGCCCATCTTGCTTGGAGCTCTGTACGAAATTCATTACGAAAACCGCACAACCATGCGTAAAAGGAAGCCTCCCAACGTGTGCGATCCTCTTGGGCCTGGGTCACATGGCCTCCTTCTACCGGCTGCTCAGCCATAAGCTCCTCTTGGAACTTCTGCAGATAGAAATTCAATTCCTCGTCCTCAAAAGCCGTCTTTAACAAATACCCGGATACGCCAAGACGAAGACCTTGCTGTGCATATTCAAAATCGCGATGGCAGCTCAGCAGCAGAATTTTGGTGGATGGGGCTTCCTCTTTCACAAGCTTGGTTAATTCAATGCCATTCAATTCCGGCATGACAATATCCGTAATGATGACTTCAGGACGGTGTTCATGGAAGGCTTCCAAGCCCTTCTGTCCATTCGGCACATCGGCTACGACCTGCATATTAAAGCGCGCCCAATCGACGGTCGCGATAAGTCCTTTGCGCACAATGCTCTCATCGTCCGCGATGAGTACTTTAATCGGAGATTTCGTTGTCATGTTCGTCCCCCTCTTTCTTCGGCCAGCGAATGGTAATGACCGTCCCTTGACCCTCTTTTGACTGAATCGATAACCCATACAACGGCCCAAAGTGGAGTTTAAACTTCTGATCGACGTTATTCACTCCAAGTCCTCTTCCCCGCTTGCTTTGATACGTTCCACTCCGCATCTTCTCCAAACTAGCTTCCGTCATTCCCTTGCCGTTATCTTCTAACGTGAGGACGAGCTCTTCGCCTTCTTCCATCACCGTGATCCGAATTTGACCGTTGCCATCCTCAAATGCATGGAAAAATATATTTTCTAATAGAGGTTGAAGACTCATTCGCGGAATCAGATAATCCATCAGATGCTCTTCAATTTCTAGAATATAGTCAAATTCGTGTTCGTATCGTATCCGCTGAATATGCAGGAAATGGTCAATGACTTCCAGTTCTTTGCGAAGCGTAACAAGCTCCTGCGTAATGTCCAGATTTCCTTCCAGCAGCATCGCCAGGTGATACAGCATCTTCCGAATGTCTTCATTCCCTTGGAGTTTAGCCTTCCACTGGATGGAATTTAACGTATTGAACAATAAATGCGGATTGATCTGATAGTGAAAAGCACGCAATTCGGCTTCTTTCTTCAACTGTTCCGTCACGGTGATCTCATCGACCAAATCTTGAATCTGACCTACCATGCGGTTGAAGCTGTGCGCAAGCACACCTAACTCATCTTTATCCTGGATAGGAATTCGCGTTTGCAAGCGGCCTTTTCCCGCCAGGAACATCGATTCCTTTAACCGTTTGATGCGTCCTGTTACACGTGCTGAGAATAAATAACTAAGCAGCAGGGCGAGTAAGCCTGAGAGCCCAAGCCCTACGAAGGTGTAGGAACGAATGACATTCGAGGATTGATAAAATGCTTTGTACGGCAGTCGCGCTTCAATCTTCCAATCGCTCGTGCCGACGGATTTCGTCCATACGATATCATTTTCCTTCGGTTGAAAGGATGTAGGTGACTGATACATCAGCTGCCCGCTCCTATTCGTAATCGTCAACATGGCTTGGGTATTCTGCTCAAAGATATGGAACATCTCATACAATTTATCGGCTTTCATCTCAATTAAGATGCGGCTGTCCTTCAAAGCTCCTTGTTGATTCCGAATCGGTACGACCAGACCTAATACTTTTTCTTTCGCATTCCATTCCTTGTAATGTTTCGGCGTGTAGAAACCAGCCCAATATTCCCCGATATAATCGGAGGGAATGGCCTTCCACCACGATTGCTCTTTTAGAATATCCGTGTTGATTTCGTTCTCCCCATAGAAATATCCAGATCGGGTGATAATAAAAATACCGCGTTGCGTCACAGTTTTAAGCGCTTTCAAAAAATCTTCTAAATCATTCTGTTCATGCAACTCGGTATACGTATGCGGAATCTCGCTGCGGATGACCACGCGGGAAGGATTCAGCAAGTAGGAGTGCACGTATTCCCCTGTCGACTCCATCCGGCTTAACTCCGAATTCAATTGATATTGTAGCTGTGTCACGGCATTACTCCCGTATTTTCCCAGTTGATCTTGCAGCAGCTCCGACGACTTCGTGAAGGATAAGAATCCAAGCGAAATAAGCGGAAGCAACGCTGCCGCCAGGAATAGAGTAACTACCTTAAACCGTAAGCTTCGGCGTGGCGCCGTCAACCCGTGAACAACGGAATGTATCCACATATGATTCATAACCAATCCCCCTGCGCTGCCTGACATCACCGGCTAGAATTAAAAAGTGACAACTTTTGGCGGACTAAAGTAAATGAAGTTTATCACAACACATTGCGCCTGACAATCCAGAGTTTTTACCAGAAAACGCACGTCCCTCATAGGGAAACGTGCGTCCATTCCTGCTGCTTCGATCCTATAGAATCAGTGTAACTCCTTCACATATTCATGCGCCAACATGAGATATACGCTAGACGTCCACGTAAACGCGCGGTCTCGAAGCCCCTTGCCGCTCACAGCATCGAAATTTTCCGCCATGCCGCTGATATTGGCCATATGGCAAAAACGGCGAGCGGCTTCACTTGCCAGCTCCGTATAACCGCTGTTCGCTAATCCATCGACGAGCAACATCATGACAGGAGCCCAGATCGGTCCGCGCCAATAGCCATCCGGTTCATAATGTGGGCTGCTTAGGCTTTCTGTTGCGAATCCGTTCGGAGAGAAGAATTTCGCTTCATCCGACAGTTCGGCAATAAGCGCCTCAAGCACTCCCTGAGGAAGGCGGTGTCCAAGTATAATCGGCATCAAGACGATCAGACTCTCTCCACCGAGACGCTCGTGAGTTCCTGAACGTACTGCACGCATACGGCCGTCCTGCCAAAAATGACTGAGCATACGGTCCAGTGTAGATTGTGCCAGTGCCTTCCATTCCCCTGCCTCATGCGGACGGTTAAGCCGATCGGCAATCGTTGCAAGCGCCTCGCACTGCAGGACTAAATAGGCGCATAAATCCGGACTTTCGACCGCACCACGCTCATGAAAAATCGTACTGTTATCCCATCCGCTGTCATTCCCATGATTGTACTGAGGCACGCCGTCCCGATCATCATCCCGATCGTTGTACCACCATCTTGTCCAGCGAGCGAGCGGTTCATAGATTTCTCGCAGCTGTTGATCTCCAATCCAATCGCTGCGTTCCATCATCCAGGCTAACGTCCAACCGTGGATCGGCGGTTTGTTGCAGTTCCATAACTCATATTTGTCGTTCACGAAATCAGGCAAGAGTCCGCTCTCATCCTGACGATCAAAGAAAATCATGAATTGATCCCAAGCCAGCTCCGGATTGGAACGAATGAGTGCCATCGCATTGAAGCAATGATCCCAGCTCCAAATGTTCGTCATCCAATTCTTGGACATGTACATGGCCGGGCGGGTTAAGCATCCTCCGCGAGGGACAACAGCCGACCATGTAATATAAGCGGCCAGATCACGGCCAGGCTCGAGAGGCGCAGGCACCGTGAGCGTGTCCCTAAGCCATGTATCATATTCGGCAGCCATACGGTGTTCAAATTCGTCGAAGGTCTCTACGGCTTTCCGCTCCTTCCACGTCGTGCGGTACTCCTCCATCGCGAACTCGGCTACGCCTGAACTCTGTTCCGGTACGAAATGGGGCTTCACATACGTGCATCGCGTGCGCACCCATGGAGCATCCATCTGGATATCCCCTTGACTTGCAGTGACCATGAACCGAACCTCGTTCAAGAAGCTGTTCACTTCCCAGCGTTGCGCTTCACGCTGCAGGGCATAGTCATAATGCCCTCCACTCAGCGTCAGGCGCACCCCGACCCCAGCCGTCCGGCATCTCATGGTATGTGCATCGCTAATACAAAAATCCGCATATCCAGCGTCAGCCGTCAACCGCAGCTTCGTCGGCGTTGCATCCGCGGAGAAAGCTACAGTCTCCGTTCCATCCACCAATTCAATAAGAAACGCCGCTCCGCTGGATTCATCTCCCCCACGTACAGTGCGCAAATATAAACCTTCCGGCCGATCATTCGACGCCGGCAAGTATGAAATCGTCAAGAATGAGCCATATCGGCTAAAAGGAATCGTTCGAAGATCAAATGTAAATGACATAGGCTGCTCCTCCTCTACATAGATAACGCTTACAACAAAGCGGATACGAAATGATTAAGTTCCTCCCCTCATTGTAAGGGTTCATCCTGTGATTGTAGTTGTACAGCCGTACGAATGTGGTCGTCTGAATGTTAGCTCTCATCGACTATGGTGATCATGGGTGTCATTTTGTTCGGTTATCTTCGTCTATTTGTCCGATCGATTCCTCTGGCCGCAATCGATTCTATGAACACAAAAAAACCGTTGTAAGCAGCTCACGCATACACACAACGGTTGTTAATGATTAACGAATATCGAGGTCAATTTTGGAATCGACAGCCAGTTTGCTAATAAACATCATAAACGGTTCATTCTCTTGTTGATCGCTGATCATCGACTTTTTTCATTCGGATAAGCCTTGGTATTCATCTATATTGGATGAATACAAGATAGGACATCCGATTGAGCCTTGTTACTCATCTATGTTGGATTTACGCAGGATAGGAGCCACGAATGGAGGTTTATGGGCGTTATTCATCTTTTTTTATTGGATATATACATTATAGACGTTTAGATATAGGCAAATCCGTTAAAGTTAGTGGATTTATCCAACATAGCAAACATTCCTCTTCCTCAATAAATAAAGTGCCGAAAAGTCCTCTGGACTTTATCGACACCAATGAACTTATACCTCTTGTTCAAAAGCTTTCTTTGCACATGCGTCGATTACATCATCACTAAGAAATGGAGCTATCGGCACCAACGAACTTATACCTTCTTGTTCAAAGGCTTTTTTTGCACATGCGTCGATTACATCATCACTAATAAATGGAGCCATCGGCACCAATGAACTTATACCTTCTTGTTCAAAGGCTTTCTTTGCACATGCGTCGATGACATCCTCACTAATAAATGGAGCTATCGGCACCAATGAACTTATACCTTCTTGTTCAAAGGCTTTCTTTGCACATACGTCGATTACACCCTCACTAATAAATGGAGCCATCGGCACCAATGAACTTATACCTTCTTGTTCAAAGGCTTTTTTTGCGCATTCGTCGATGACATTCTCACTGACAAAGGGGGCTATGGACAGGAGATCGCTTATTTTAACGCTTTCCTTTACATGTTCAACAAATTCATCAACTTGCTCCGTTCGAAGTAATGGCGCGATTTCCGAAATCTCTTCGAGAGATACTTCATGATGTTGTAAATACTCCTCCGTTGTATTATCCATCATATTTTTAAGTATTTGCGTCCCTTTACCTTCGTCGAGAATCTCATCGATACTGACATCAAAAATTTCTGCGATCTGAGGAAGTTTAGATATATCAGGCATCGTTTCTCCTCGTTCCCAATTACTCACCGCTTGGTAACTGATACAAAGTCGATCAGCTAACCCCATCTGGGTTATCCCCGTTCTCTTTCGTAATTTCGCAATATTCCTGCCTACTTTCGACATATTAAACACTGCAATCTCCCCTTCGTTCATGATGCTTCCAGTGTATCTATTGCTCTCAATTTTGTATATCAAGTGATGCTTGAGTTACAAGGTTAAACTAAAATCCTCGATTAGCTCATTGATTTTGGTCATAAAAAAAACTCCCTTCTATTTGCTAAACAACGCAGATAAAAGGGAGTAATTTTTTTTGTACTCAAATTAAAACTTATAAAAACTTATAGATCAGAAATAAAAACTTATATAATTGCAAAGAGCTTCGTTTTATGATACCTTTGTTGTGAGGTGACCAACATGGATCAAACGCAACGATTAGCGAGGATTCTAGAAATATTGGAAGATCGAAAGCAATTGTCACAAGAAGAATTGGCCCTGATGTTCTCCATCTCCAAAGATACGGCGCGAAGGGATATTCTCGCATTAACGGAGCAGGGCTTAGTCGACCGTATTCGAGGCGGTATTTCCCTGCCGGTCATGAAAGCCCAAATCGCAAGTTATACGGATCGTCTAGTAAATCATGCAACCGAAAAACAAGACATTGCAGCCAAAGCCGTTGAATTGATCCCAAACGGAGCAACGATCATGCTCGATGTTTCCACGACGGTGCATTTCATTTCCAAACAGCTGACACAGACGGGATTGCTCGTCGTCACCCATTCGATCGACAATGCGATTTCCGTCTCGACCCGACATCAAGACAACAAAGTCTATTTGCTGGGCGGTTATTTCAATCCCGATTCCCACCTTTTATATGGCTCTTCGATCGGCGAGCAACTGCATCAGTTTTATTTTGATTATGCGTTTATCGGCGCTTCAGGCATAACCGAAGATGGGCTATTCTATTCTGAACTGGAAGATATCCAAGTGAAAAAGTCGATTTTGGAGCATTCCAAAAGAGTCTGTCTCGTGGTGGATGCATCGAAAACGAATCAGACGTCGTCTTTTAAAATCAGCTTCGAAGGAATCGATCTTCTTATTACCAACCAGCGTCTGCCTTCGGCGATCCAAGAAAAACTAGATTTGTACCGCATTGAAGTCATCTTAACCTCAGAGGAGGAGCACCTGTGAAGACGATACTATCCAATATTACGATGATTCAGAATGGTGCGCTTACGCCTGCCAGCGTCTGGATCGAAGATCACAAAATCAAATCCATACTTCCTCCAAATCCGGGAATGGAAGATGTTCAAAATGCTGATCGTATCTTGGACGGACAGCATCACCTATTGATTCCAGGCATGATTGACGTCCATATTCACGGCGCAAAAAATCATGACATGATGGATGGAACGACGACTAGCATTCAAGCGGTATCCAAAGCATGCGCCGAAACTGGATGCACTGGATTTCTGGCTACATCCGTGAGCTCTTCACTGGATGACCTTCTCGCCATGATTCGCAGCGTCAAAAAAGTCGTCGGTCGTGAAGAGGGCGCCAAAATTATCGGAATCCACCTGGAAGGCCCTTACTTGAACGTTGCGCGTAAAGGTATGCAAAACCCGAAATATTTGAGACATCCTGATCTTCATGAAATGGAGCTAATCTTCCGCGAAGCCGGAGATCTGATCAAGATGGTCACGATCGCTCCCGAGCTGCCTGGCGGCATCGAACTCATTCATGATTTAACACGCAGAAATGTCGTGGTCGCCATCGCCCATTCCGACGCTACGTACGAGGAAGCACAATTGGCTTTCCATGAAGGAGCCACCCATATTACCCATTGCTTCAATGCCATGCCGAGCATCCATCATCGCTCTCCCGGACTTGTGACTGCCGCATTAGAGAACGATCAGGTCAGCGTTCAAGCGATTGTCGACGGTGTGCATTTGCATCCTGGCATTATCCGCCTCATGCATAAAATCAAAGGACCGAACCGCATGGTCTTAACGACCGATGCGCTGCAAGCTATGGGGGTCGGCGATGGCGAATATCTATTCGGTGGTCATCATGTGGCCGTCAAGGACGGCATTGCGAGACTGCAAGATGGCACGTTGGCATCCAGCACAGTAACGATGAACCGTTCCCTCAAACTGAGCACAACGTTTGGTATCTCGCTGGAAGACAGCATCATGATGTCTTCTACCACACCGGCGTCGATCCTTCAGTTGAATCAAACCGGGCGAATTGAAGCAGGTTACGATGCAGATCTCGTCCTGCTCGACGAGAACTTCGAAGTCGTCGAAACGTTCATTAAAGGCGTACCCTATTATGCATCGTTGTAAAACAATAGCGCAAAAAAGCCGAAATCCCTTGGAAACCAAGAGATTCCGGCTTTTATTCTATTTCCTATTCCCACTCAATCGTTGCAGGCGGCTTGGACGTTACATCATACACGATACGGTTGACGTTCTCGACTTCGTTGACGATACGAACAGAGATTTTCTCAAGAATATCCCAAGGGATACGTGCCCAGTCCGCTGTCATGCCGTCGATGGAAGTTACGGCACGAATACCAACCGTGTAGGAGTACGTACGCGCATCACCCATAACGCCAACGCTCTTCATGTTCGGCAACGCTGTAAAGTATTGCCAAATTTCGCGGTCAAGACCTGCTTTTGCAATCTCATCACGAAGAATCGCATCCGATTCACGAACAATCGTAAGCTTCTCTTCCGTTACTTCGCCCAATACGCGGATCGCTAGACCCGGACCTGGGAATGGTTGACGGTGTACAATCGCATCCGGCAAACCACATTCAGAACCGACTTTACGCACTTCATCCTTGAACAATGCTTTTAACGGCTCAACAAGCTCAAAGTGCATGTCTTCTGGCAGACCGCCAACATTATGATGCGATTTGATCGTGTGCGCTGTCGCTGTTCCGCTTTCTACGATATCCGTGTACAACGTACCTTGTGCCAAGAAATCGAATTGACCCAATTTCTTCGATTCTTCATCGAAGCAGTAGATAAATTCGTTACCGATAATTTTACGTTTTTGTTCTGGATCTGATACGCCAGCAAGCTTGGACAAGAAACGATCGCGAGCATCAATTTTCACGACATGCATATCGAATTTGCCGACAAACGTCTCCATGACGCTCTCGCCTTCATCTTTACGCAACAGACCGTGATCGATGAACATACAAGTTAATTGATCGCCAATAGCTTTGTGAAGCAAAATCGCAACAACGGAAGAATCTACGCCGCCGCTCAATGCGCACAATACTTTGCGATCTCCTACTTGGTTACGAATATCGCGAATCGTATCGTCGATGAATGTCTCCATACTCCAGTTGCCTGCGCATTCGCAAACATTGTACAAGAAATTACGGATCATTTCATTACCGTATACAGAGTGACGTACTTCCGGGTGGAATTGAACCGCGAAGAAGTTTTTCTCCGGATGACTCATGGATGCAATCGGAGCATGCTCCGAGCTGCCAATTGTTTCAAATCCAGTTGGAAGCTCCACCACATGGTCACCATGGCTCATCCATACCAATTGTTTGCGGTCCAACCCCTGAATCAGGCGGCAATCCGCTACAAAATCTACATCCGATTTTCCATATTCACGTTTGTTAGCACGTTCAACTTTTCCTCCAAGCTGATGCGCCATCAGCTGCATACCATAACAAATCCCAAGAATTGGAATTCCTAATTCGAAGATTTCTGGGTCCACTTGTGGTGAATTTTCTGCATACACACTTTCAGGACCACCAGAAAACACTAAGCCTTTTGGCGCAATCTCACGAATACGTTCTGCAGAAGTATTAAACGGCAACAGCTCGCTGTATACCCCTAAGTCGCGAATACGTCTAGCAATAAGCTGGTTGTATTGTCCTCCAAAATCAAGAACAACGATAATTTCATTCGGTTTATTCATTTAAACGTGCCTCCCTCAATTCATGAAGTTAATTATACGAAAGGTCAATTCCTACCGTCAAGGCAAGTCCGCTTGAATTATAGGCTTTCTTAGGACTTATAGTCTCGAACGTTCAACCTCGATTTTGCGTCGGCAGGTCTGAATGAACCGATGTCTCGTGACTCGATCGCAATGCTGATCATTAAATGCAATCTGCTCCATGGCATACACAAGCTGCCATAAGACCGCCTTCTCCTTGTCAGCTTTGCCTTCCAACCGCTTAATATATTCACGCATCGTCATATCCGCTGTCTTCGCTCCGTACTGGCGATCCCATTTGCGCCATAAAAGCGCGGCTACGCGCTCAATTCGCGTTGGATCTTGATGCGAGGATTGAAAACGATAGATAGCCCATTGAAACTGAATTTCCAGCCAATAGCGTTGCAATAACATGATCCCTAACAGCAAGAATGCCACGGAAACCGTAGATATCCACACCCATGGCCCTACAACCGACTGCATAGCGGGCATGAACCAATCCTTTAGATTCGTCCAACTCTCTTGAATGCGATGCATCGCGCTTGTCCAGAAGCTCTCTTGCTTCACTGATGGTGCGGTCACTGTAGCGGTGCTACCAGACAACCCTTTGAAATTCTCAGGGTCAGATGTATCGGATTTCGGAGCCTGAACGGCCGTTACTTGTTCAGAACCAATTCCTTTCTCCTGATCTCCTGCTTGAAATCCCGGTGTTGGTTCGAATGCGATCCAACCCCTGCCTGGAAAATACACCTCCACCCATGAATGCGCATCCTGCATCCGTACGGTATACACATTAGGTTGTTCTGAGGATGACTCACCAGGCGCGAATCCTTTAACCCAGCGGGCAGGAATGCCCTGCGTTCTTAGCATCACGACCATAGCTGTCGAGAAATGATTACAGTAACCCTTTTTCTGCGTGAACAAAAAGTCATCCACAAAATCCTTGCCTGCAGCCGGCACAGAGGTATCCGTAAGGGTATAACTATAGTATGTCCGAAGATATTGTTCGATCGCTTTGACCGCATCCAATCGATTCGTCTGTCCTACCGTGATTTGCCGAGCTAATTCCGATATTCGGGATGGCAATGATGCTGGTAATTGAAGATAATTGCTCGTAATCTCTTGAGGATCCGCCCCGTTGCGGGTACGTAAATCAACATCATTGGGTGTCGGCACGCGAACATCGATATCATATCCGGCCAGCTTCACCCCTTGTGAGCCCGCATTGACACGGTAAGCTTGACCCTCTGCATTGGATTGAACGGTTGCCTGCGTTTGGGCAGCGGTCGTCCCTGCTCTTGAACCCAGCTTATTCGCAGCAAAATACAACTGAATAATCTGCTCCATATCTCCGCCCGTGAAGATGGTGCCATTCAAAGCAGCCCCCGAATCCTTCGATGTAAATCGAATGGACTGTTTGATCATGGTGGACACGCCCTTTTCCTCCGAACGATCCACGGAGAAATCCGGCATTTTCCCATTCTGATCCACGTCTGTCCAAGTTTCCACGGCAGCTGACCAACCGCGTCCATCATAGGTACGCTTCGTCTCTCCGCGCCAATAGGTGCTTACAGGTGTTGTGGCCTGAAATACGATGGCGGTATCGGGAACGAGTGCACTGCCAAGTTCCGTGTCATTCTCGCTATACCCTGTTTCGGCTGCCCCATTCGCAAGCGATACCGTCTTCGACAATGGCGAGGTAAGTCCCATCCATGAGGTAACCCGATCGCCTAAATTCGTCGAAGCCCATTTCTCCAAGCTCGCCATAGAAAAATTCCATGTTATAGGCTCTGCAGGTTTGGCACCGGTTCGCTCAGACAACAAGAACCCTGCTAGGATGCATACGGCCACGATCCCGATCGCACTTGCCATCCATCGACCGGGCCAACCCAAAGGATGATGGGACGTGGAAGCAGTCTTCTGTTCGGAATCCCCCCATTTCTCCATCGCAGTCATCCTTAACAAAGCAAGTAAGAGCAAAGACTCCGCTACCGCGCGAATAAATCCCGCTGTCGTATCGATGCCGAATCCCCATAACAATATCAACAGGTATATGAGCGTAATCCCGATGAACAACATACTGCTCTGCCTGTGCAGCGCTAACGACTGTACGGAGGTCACGAGCATCGCCCAGCCTAGAATTAAGAGTGCCGTACGCAGCTCGCCGCTATTGATGAAGCCCCCGCTATCCAGATGGATAAGCCGGTTTATATCCGTCCCGATCGTGGTGATCAGGTGATTCAACGCATTCAGCCATGACTGCCCCGCGGTCGCATAGACCGCAACCCACGTCCCGACGCATACCGTCAATTGCAAGGTTACCTGCACGATGGCGTGCATTCGTAGACATCCGATCACAAGAAAACAAACCAATGCCACGAATAACGGTGTGATCTGATAAAATTGCATATCCGCTTGAATCTGGTAGAGCGGAATAAGCCATTCAGCGAATAATCCGAACAATAAGATCGAGATCACCGAATGACGAATGAAACGACTGGAATTAGGCACTGACATCTTCGGCACCTCCCTGATGCGCAGGCAGCCGGACCCGTCTCGGTTCGATGCGATATACGAGTCCCCCAACGCGCTGAACGCGATCCATCCACTCCTGCTCATCCTGGGAGAGGATATCTTGAGCCATAATCCACACCCATTCCAACTGAAATCCGCGAGATGTCAGCCATTGCGAGATTTCCGCTGTTTCCCGGTCCAACCTTTCCGATACGATGATGAATGTCGTCTCCCGCGGTTCTCGCATGGCCGTGTGACGAACCGCAGTCAACAATGATGCCTGACCCTCGGGTTGAAGCTCTGCGAAATATCTCATCATGTCTTCATGCAGATAATCCTTCATCCAATGTGTTCTTCGTCCATCCGCTTGATGACCTACAAAAGAAATTTCCGTTCCCTCCGTTAAGAGCTGCTCTAATCGAGCGACCGTCCAAGCAACCGCCATTTCAAACCGTGGATGATGTCCTGATGCCGCATCAAAGACAAAGCAGGTATAAGCCTTTCCCTCTTGATCCGGAAGCCTCAATTGCCAACGTCCTTGCTTCGCGGAACTTTTCCAATGAATCCTCTTCCACGGATCGCCATGAACATATTCGCGGATATCTGAGCCGAGGGAGGGAGAATCAACGCCCAAACGCTGCATGCTATGTTCTGCTGTTAAGGAGGGGACGGTGTACCCGGTAAGCCAATGCGTCCAAGGAATACGCGCCGGATAGATGAGAAAGGATTCATGAGCTGCAGCTGACTTCTTCTTCGTAAACCAACCGAATAAGTCGCCTGTCTTCACTTCCAATGGTGCAAAAGGGTATCTCCCCCGTTCCAATCCACCAATACGATAGGCATACGTAAATTGTTGACGGAATCCCGGCATGAATAGCCGTGTATGCTCTGCAGCGAATCGCGGGATGTCTTCCCCATCGTCCCCGTCCGATGAGCGAGGACGTACATCATCGATGCGATCTGTGATCATGATCCATAATAATGGAATCCATGAACGAATCGTCACCGTCATCGTTACGACAAAGCGATCTCCGGCATGGATTCGATCTCGCTCCAGACGCCGTTCCACGCGTATGCTGCGCAGCGCAAGCGTATGTATGAGCAGTCCCCAGCCGAACAAACACGAAAATACGGTGAATAGAAACCATTCCACCGTTCCGTTTCGCAATAAGGCCAATGCCATAGCGGCACTCCATAGAGCTAGCGCCGCCAATCCTTTCATGAATGCACTCATCCTCGTCTCGCCCCCGATTCCGATCGGAACATCGGCACAGGCGCCTGACCGATAAGATGCGCGAGCAGCTCCTCGCCCGGCACGCCCATCATGCGGGCTTGCGGCGACAGCACGAGACGATGCGCCAAGACGGCCATTGCCGTCTCCTTCGCGTCGTCAGGCACGACATAGGCGCGCCCATGCATATAGGCATGGGCCTGCGCTGCGCGCATCCACGCGAGGGATGCGCGGGGGCTCACCCCGAGCGCAATGTCTGCATGCGCTCGCGTGGACTGAGCGATCAGCACCATATAGTGCTTGATCGCTTCATCGACATGCACCGCGCGGACTTCGCGCTGCATGCGCACGATGTCTTCGGCCATCACGATGGGCCGAAGTGAGTCAATCGGGTGGAGCTGCTGCATGCGATTCAGCAGCTCCACCTCCTGCATCGGATCCGGGAAGCCGAGCTTGATCCGGAGCAGAAAACGATCCAGCTGCGCCTCCGGCAGCCGGTATGTGCCTTCAAAATCCAGCGGATTCTGTGTCGCAAGCAGAATAAAGGGCTCCGGCAAACGGCGGGTCACGCCGTCGACAGTGACACGGCGTTCTTCCATCGCTTCCAGCAAGGCGGACTGGGTGCGCGGCGACGTACGGTTAATCTCATCCGCAAGCACTAAATTAGCCATCAATGGGCCTGAGCGATATTCGAACTGGAGGGTCGCTGGATTGTACACCGACACGCCTGTGATATCCGAAGGCAGAACATCAGGCGTAAATTGAATCCGTTGGAACGAACAGCCAATGGATTGCGCAACGGCGCGGACCAGCATCGTTTTTCCTACCCCTGGCACATCTTCGATCAAGACATGGCCGCCGCTCAGCATCGCTAGGAACGTCTTTAGGATCGCATCCCGTTTGCCGATCATGACGCTCTCAACGCGTGTAATCATTTGTTCAATAAATTCTACAGGCCGTTCATCATTCGATAGAATTGAATAAGACATGGCTGATTCCTCTCTTTCCATTCCCATTAGAAATGAGCATACTTTCTAATAGTTTCGCCATGTCTTCATAGATTTAGACCTTCAAGATTCATAGAATATTACTCCACAAGGATCAACCGCTTCTGATCTTCCTCCGCATAGCTAAGCACATGATATTGTAAGACGGACATGAAATCTCGTAGATTCACTTGCGTTGTATTCGAATCCATATGTATATCTATGGGAATATGCAGCTTCTCATCTCTCGGTAAGTAGACCGTTGCCATATGCTGCTTCAGATCAATCTCTGCCCGAATCGTCCCTACTTCGACCGAAGCGATTTGCGTCTTCGCATCCCATCCTATTTTCCCACCCATCTGGTCCGTCAATGCCCGCAACTGCACATAATACTGATCCTCCAAGTATCTGAACTCCCCCGGTTTTAATTGCCACGTTGTATTGCCTCGTTGAATATGTAAAGCGGTGATTGTACTAGCACGCTCTCCTGCAGCATTCGGCCATGCCGCGACACTCTTCCTTAACAGCTCCTCTGCTGTGTCCAGCGAGATGCCAGCCTTTTTCCATTTGGATGTGCTCGCGAGGCGGAACTGAACGGGCTTCATATCCGACGGAATCGCAGCAAATTGATAGCCTTTATCCTTATAGTACTTAATGATTGAAGGCAAGGCCTTCACACTCTCGCCATGCCCTGACCCATCGTGCAGCAATACGACCAAATTCTTTTTCAACGAGCTCTTCTTCACCTCTTGAATAATCTCTGAAGCTGGAACGTTACGCCGTTTCGAATCCCCGCTGTCCACATCCCAGTCATAGACCGCAAACCCGGCTTCCGCCAAATACGTAAAATAATTCGCATCAAAATTGCCGTAGGTTCCACCCGGCGCACGCAGAAGCGCAGGACGCTGGCCTACGATTTGTTCCAGTATCAGCTGCGTCTTCACGATCTGTCGCCAGAACTCCCGGAAATCCGTATACAAGGACTTGTATTGATGATTATAGGTATGGTTGCCAAGCTGATGCCCTTCGTTCACGATGCGTTTGATGAGGTCAGGATGTGATTCCGCCTCATTCCCCAGGACAAAAAACGTAGCTTGGATGTTTTCTTTGGCTAATATATTTAAAACGTCTGGCGTATTTTTGCTCGGTCCGTCGTCAAAGGTTAAGTAGACGGTTTTCTTCTCGGATTCACCTGCTGCTTCTTGCGCAAGAGCTGCTTGCGGTAAGAGCATGCTTCCGATCAAGATCAAGAACAACCATACACTTCCCCACCGCATCCAATTCCATGTCAATGGCTGTCTACTGCTGCCACGCTTCTTCATTCACTTACCTCCCATATATTTCTATGCAATTGATTATCTGCTAGAGTATATGGAGAAGTATGAGAGACTATGACAATGGAAATGATATGAATTGCGTTATAATAGAAATCTCCTATTCGTAAGTGATTCGACAGATTAAATACGTAAAGGATGGATCGTTCCTATGCATCACATTGAGCAATTATTCCATGATTACGGGTATTATGTATTATTCTTTGGTCTGCTCCTCGAGTTTATCGCCTTGCCATTTCCAGGTGAGACCACGATGGCCTACGCGGGCTATTTAGCGTATCAAGATCAGCTGAATTGGGTTCTTCTCATGATCCTGGCGTTCACTGGCACTACCATAGGCATGACCATTACCTACGCCATCGGGCATTCCATCGGGATGCCTTTCGTACGTAAATATGGCAAGTGGTTCCTCTTGAGTCCGGAAAAAATCCAAAAGACCGAGCGCTGGTTCGGAAAGTATGGAAATGGTCTCATTTTCATCGGGTATTTCATCCCGGGAATTCGGCATATCACCGGGTACTTCGCAGGCATCATTCGTCTTCCATTCCGCAAATTTGCCATCTATGCCTATACGGGGGCTTTGTTCTGGGTCATTATATTTATCGGTGTCGGTAAAATATTCGGACCGCAGTGGGATGCTGTGTTCAAAGTGGCAGAGCATTATACCCTCTATATTGCGATTGCTGTCGTCGTTCTCCTCGTACTCCTACTAGGTTATCGATACCGTAAAGGAATCCGTGCATGGTTCAACAAATAGCAAATCCTTATAGAATCGATGACGATGAGAAAACCTCTACCCTCGGCTTTTCGAAAATGAGCGACCAATTGTGGTAAGCGAGCCTTCCTCGATTTTTTCATCCGGATGAGCCTTATATTCATCTATATTGGATTCATACAGGATAGGACGTCTGGATGAGCTTCGTTACTCATCTATGTTGGATGAATACAGGATAGGATTCACGAATTGAGGATTATTGGTGTTTTTCATCCTAGTATGTTGGAAATATACACTATAGACGCTTAAATATAGGCAAATCCGTTAAAGCTATTGGATTTATCCAACATAGCCATCTTCATCTTCATCATCGTTATGGTTAATAACATTCCCGCACGGGGTTTTTCGCACCGCGCACAGTTCCCCTCGCCAGGAGGAATTGCTGTAAAAATAACAACAATATAAGTATGGCCATCTACTAGTCTTGTGTTGTATAACATACAATATGATGATGTCATCCCTCTAATGATTTCGCCAACCTCTCGAACCTTAATGCCTTCTTATCGTAAAAAAAAAGGATGAAGCAGCACCCGCTGATCCATCCTTTTTCGTTATATTTACATCTGTTTCACGGCTTCGAGCACTTGATGAACATGCTCTTTCACCCTTACCTTGCGCCATTCGGCCGCAAGCTTGCCTTCCTCATCCACCACAAAGGTAGATCGGACAATGCCTTCGAATTCCCGTCCATAGAGCTTTTTCCATTGCCATACGCCGAACAATCGGCATACTTCATGCTCCGTATCGGCCAGCAGCAAAAACGGCAGCTCGTTCTTCGCAATGAACTTCAACTGCAACTTGCTCGCGTCGCCGCTGATACCAATCACTTCGGTATTATACTTCGAAAATTCCCCCGTAAAGTCCCGAAAGTCACAAGATTCTTGCGTACACGCGGGTGTCGAACTTTTCGGATAAAAATAAATGACAAGCTTCTTCCCGCGATAATCGCTTAGGGAGACATTCTCCCCGTTCGATGCGGGCAATGTAAAGTCAGGAATAGGTTGTCCCAATTGTAAATCAGCCATGTTGTACCCTCCTTGGGATGATGTCGATTGCGTGCGATGCTCATAAGTCCGCTGCGTCTGAATCGTCCTTCCAATCGCTCTTGTCACCAGATTTCTTCATGATCTAAGCCCTGTAAAGGGTGAAATCCGGTGACAAAGGCGAACGCTGCCGCTTCTACAGAACGATTTCAGCCTCTCCGCTAGGTTGTCGTCATCAGTAACGCAGTGGCCCCTACGATCCCGCCCCACGGTAACTCCGCACGCCGTAGTTCCAGACCAGAATACCGCCGGTTAAGAAGATCATCCCCATCACCGGGGTCAACAACGCAAAGGATTTTGTAATATTCTGATCCAAGAAATACGCTGCCGGATACACGCCGACGAAGGCAAAAGGAATAATCCAGGTTAAGATCACTTGAATCACGCGGTTATAAATAGTTACAGGATATCGCCCGTAACCTTGAATATTGAACATCAACGGCAAGATGCCCGTCGGTGCATCGGAGAAGAAGGAGATCGCCGTCAACGCGGTGTAAATTCCAACATAGATCATCACCGATCCCAAGACCATTAACATCAGCACGAGTAACTCTACGATCCCAAAGGGAATGCCGAGCTGTGACCAACAAATCGCCATGATACCCGCTCCAACGAATGAACCGATAAGCGACGGCGGATCGATATTTTCTAGGATCACTTGAAAGAGACTGTGCGCGGGCCGCGTGAGCACACGGTCCATCTCCCCTTTGACGATATACCTTTCACTGAAGCCCCATAAATTAATGAAGCAGCTAAAAATTCCGTAAGGAATCATAAAGTAACCATACACGAAGATCACTTCTGCCTCTGACCATCCGCCAAGCGTATCCGTGTGCTGAAATATCACCAAGATAAAAATTAAATTCGTTGCTTGAAACAGCAAATCTGACAGCACTTCAACCCAAAAATCGGCGCGGTAGGTCAGTCGTGTTTTCAAATAATTCTTAATATACTCCCACACGAGAGATCCATAATACATCTGCTTAACCCCCTTGCACGAACAGACGATGCCGCGCTTGGCGCCACATCAACAATATCGGTATGATTAGAATCGCAAACCACAGCAACTGGATACCGAGCACATGCCAAATACCCACGCCTTGGATTCGCCCTGTAAAGACAGAGCTTGGCAAGAACGTGATCGCCTGGAAAGGTAGAAATTTCATAATTCCGGATAACCAGCCCGGGAACAAGGTAATCGGAACAATTACGCCGGAAAATAAGTCCACGAGTACGCGCTTCATGCGCATCATGCCTTCGTTATTCTCCACGAAGAAGGATAGCAGCCCGGTAAAAATATTGATTTGCGAATTAATTAGAAAGCTCATTAATAACATAAATAAAAAGGCTGTCCATGCTGCGGGGTCCGTCGGTAATTTAACGGGGAATAAGATGCATGCAATGATCATCCCGGGTCCCATGAAGAGGATTAGGCGGAATAACCCTTCACCGAGTCCTTGCATCATTTTGACGATGACGTAGTTATAAGGTCGGATGAACTGTATGGCTACACTGCCGTCACGTATGTCATTAGCGATCTCGCGATCCAGGTTATTGAAATAGAACGCTCTTGCCATCCAAGACACGGCCACATAGGTTGTCATTTGATCCACCGTAAAGCCGCCCAGCACGGTCTGGCTCCCATAAATGGCTTGCCATGTAAAATAGTACACCCCAATATTTAACGTATAGATTAAGATGCCGCTGTAGTAGTTCACGCGATACGCGAGCATCATGAGAAATCGAATACGAATGAAATCCAAATAAGCGCTAAGCATTCGACACCTTCTCCTCTTGCAGTAGGTGCTCTTTCGGTTCCTCCGCTGAACCCGACTTATAAATCTCGCGTACGATATCATCCGTGTTCGTCTCAACGATTTTGATATCGGTGATTTCCGTCGTTCCCACCACACGGCTCAGCACATCTGAGACATTCACTTCGAGCGGAATCCACACTTTGGCGGTATATTCATTTTCGGCTGTCCACGCGACTTCAAGGCCAGCGGTAAGCATCTGCAATTGATCCATGATGAATGGCGAGGCAAATTGGAAGTGAACCTCACGCCCTTTGCCCCATTTTGCCTTCAGTTCTTCAAGACCGCCGTCATAAATAATTCTGCCGTCATCCAACATAATCACACGCGAGCATAAGGCTTCGATATCTTGCAGGTCATGCGTGGTCAAAAGAATCGTCGTCTCATATCGCTGGTTCATTTGCTTCAGGAACTCGCGAATTTCCGTCTTCACGACAATATCCAGCCCGATCGTTGGTTCGTCCAAGAATACAATGGAAGGGTTATGCAGCAAAGAAGCTACCAGCTCACAGCGCATACGCTGTCCTAAGCTTAACTTGCGCACCGGACGATTTAATAAATCCTGTAGTTGGAGACGTTCGACTAATTCGTCCAAGCGTTTCTTAAATTCCTGCTCGGGCACGCGATAGACTTTGCGAAGCAGTTGAAAGGATTCAATTACGCCGATATCCCACCACAATTGACTGCGTTGTCCGAACACGACGCCGATGCCTCGTACGAATTTCTCGCGTTCTTGGTGAGGAATGAAGCCATTCACGCGAATGTCACCTGAGGTCGGCACAAGAATGCCGGTCAACATTTTGATCGTCGTCGATTTGCCTGCCCCGTTCTCGCCAATGTAACCGCAAATCTCACCCCGTGGAATTTGAAAAGATATATCTTTCACGGCAGCGACCTGATTGTATTCTCTGCGGAACAAGTCCAGCATCGCGCCTTTCAGACCTTCTCTATTCTTTTGAACCTTAAATTCTTTCCTTAAATCTTTCACATCAATCGCTAACACGATGTTGTAACCTCCTGGAACAATGCCTAAAATCCGACAATTAATTTGATTTTTCACCAAAAAAAAATCTATAATGTAATGATACTTTAAATAGATTATTATGCAAAACCATTTTATTCGAAAGAGAACAGAAAGGGATGAATGCAACGTCTTATGAAAAAGATGAGCAAACGCGCGAAATGGATTACAGGCTCCATTATCGCAGTACTGGCTATTGTATTGATTTTTGTAGGAATCTATACGTACCGGGTCTATCATAGTTTGGATAATTTGAATAAAAAGCCAGAGGACTCTATTTTTACGAATAATAGTAAGGAAGAAGTTGCTCCGAAATGGACAGGTACGGAGCGCGTTAATATATTACTCATGGGCGGAGACTCACGCGGCATGCAGAAGAATGAGGTTCCTCGTTCGGACTCTCTGATCGTCGCCTCCGTGGACCCCGTTACAAAAAAGGGAACGTTGTTATCCATTCTGCGGGACACGTACGTAGATATCCCGGGTCATGGCAAAGAACGGATTAATGCGGCTCTTGCCTATGGCGGGCCGAATCTAGCAATGAAAACCGTAAGCGATTTGCTGGGTGTACCGATTCAATATTATGTTTATGTCGATTTTAAAGGATTTATCGCACTTATTGACGCCATTGACGGCATCGACTTTTATGTAGAAAAAGATATGAAATACAGCAGTAAAGCAGATAAACATGAGTATGACATTGATTTGAAGAAAGGCATGCAGCATCTAGATGGGAAATCGGCATTACAATATGTTCGATTCCGTCATGATGCGATGTCCGACTTCACGCGGACGGAACGTCAACGGGAGTTCCTCAAAGCGGTAGCGTCTAAGATGCAGACCACATGGTCGATCATGAAGCTGCCAGATATTCTCGAGAAGGTGAATCCGTTTATTGAAACAAATTTAAACATCGACGATATGTGGAAGCTTGCAGCATTAGGGTATGATAGCCAGATCGGCAGCAGCGAGCAAATCCCGCCAATGAAGCTTATCAGTGAAGATAATGCCGGCGGAGCCGCTGTTATCGGTATTAAAAATGAGCAGGCGCTGAAGGATTTTGTTCAGGAAACGTTCACCAAGGATACAGCACCTCCTGCCACGCCAACGGATGGCACGGGTACTGGAACCGGCTCGGGAACGGGCACAGATCAGACGAAGACAGACAGCAATTCAAGCAACCAGAGCAATTCAACCAGCTCAACTTCAAAGTAGCGGCTGGATGACAGAATATGTAGGAACAAGAAAGAAGGAGAATTTCGATGAATCGAGTACGTTCTGAACAATGGTATCAGGAAGCTTTAACACATATCGTCGGTGGGGTGAACAGCCCTTCCAGGTCTTTTAAGGCGGTTGGCGGTGGCGCCCCCGTCTTTATGGAACGCGGACAAGGTGCTTATTTCTGGGATATTGACGGCAATAAGTATATTGACTATTTGGCCGCTTACGGACCGATTATTGTAGGTCACGCGCATCCGCATGTAACGGAAGCGATCACACGTGCAGCGCAAAATGGTACCTTATATGGGACACCGACGACGTTAGAAGTTACATTTGCCAAGATGTTAAAAGACGCGATTCCTTCTCTCGATAAAGTCCGATTCGTAAATTCAGGTACGGAAGCCGTGATGACAACCATTCGTGTGGCTCGTGCTTATACAAAACGTAATAAAATTATCAAATTTGCCGGCTGTTATCATGGCCATTCCGATTTAGTGCTAGTCGCCGCAGGATCAGGTCCTTCCACGCTAGGCATTCCGGATAGTGCAGGTATTCCTGCCACCATTGCCCAGGAAGTCATTACCGTGCCGTTTAACGATCTTGATGCATTACAAGTCGCCTTGGAACGTTGGGGCGATGATGTGGCGGCTGTCATGGTCGAGCCGATCGTCGGCAACTTCGGTATGGTTATGCCGGCTCCTGGATTCTTGGAAGGACTATGTCGCTTAACCCGGCAGTTCGGAGCACTTGTGATATACGACGAGGTGATTAGCGCATTCCGATTCCATTACGGCAGCGCGCAGACGTTCGCAGCATTCGATGATTTTGCAGCTATTGAGCCTGATTTAACTGCACTCGGCAAAATCATTGGCGGCGGCTTGCCGATTGGTGCCTATGGCGGTCGAAAACAGGTGATGGAACAAGTTGCCCCACTCGGCCCAGCCTATCAAGCGGGGACGATGGCGGGTAATCCCGCTTCCATTACAGCAGGGATTGCTTGTCTCGAAGTGCTGCAAAAGCCAGGCACATACGAGCGTATGGACGCCCTTGCAGCCGCACTTGTCGACGGCTTAGAAACCTCTGCCGCGAAGCACGGCATGCCATTGACAATTAATCGGATCCGCGGTTCGTTCTCGACGCATTTTTGCGACCATCCTGTGACAAACTATGAGGAAGCACAAACTTCTGACGGCGAGATGTTCGCACGTTTCTTCCGTGAGATGCTTGAGCAAGGCATTTGCCTAGCGCCTTCGAAATATGAGGCATGGTTCCTTACAACAGAACATACCGAGGACGATATTGCCAGAACAATCCAAGCTGCCGATCATGCCTTCTACCAAATGTCACGATAATTAGGCAATGATGTAAATTGTTATATCTGGGAGATTGCTTCATTCTGCTGGATATGATAGGATATAAACAACTTAATACGTCTCCAAAGGGGAGTAGCAAGAGACAGTAAAGTCGTCATTACGGGATTTCATCCTCGGCTTTATTGGCAACGATCATGTTGTTTTGCGAGACCTTTGCCACCTATGGTAAAGGTCTCTTTCTTATTTTTGGAACTTTGACGCTGTTACCGTAGGTGGTAACGGCGTTTTTTATGTTATTCACTATTATAGGAGGAATGGAAAGATGGATTTTTTTTCACTTGATTTTTGGTCGGCTCTATTCGCCATCGTCATGATTGACTTGGTACTTGCCGGAGATAATGCGATCGTGATCGGACTGGCAGCGCGTAATCTTCCGAAGAGTCAACAGAAGAAAGTGATCATTTGGGGAACTGTCGGGGCGATAGCCATTCGTGCTACCGCAACACTACTCGTGGTTTGGTTATTGAAGATTCCTGGACTTTTACTTGCAGGCGGACTTATTCTGATTTGGATTGCATTCAAGCTCATGGTTGAAGAGAAGGATCATAACGTCGAATCTGGCGGAAGCATTTGGGCTGCCATTCGAACCATTATTATCGCAGATGCGGTAATGGGTCTAGATAATGTACTTGCTGTTGCAGGTGCTGCGCATGATAGCTTCTTGCTGGTTATCCTTGGCTTGGCGATCTCGGTTCCTATCGTAGTCTGGGGAAGTACAATCGTGCTTAAGTTTATTGAGAAATATCCGGCAATCATCACCGTCGGCTCTGCGGTACTTGCTTGGACGGCTTCCAAAATGATCGTTGGCGAATCGTTCATGAAGGATTTCTTCACGAATCCTGTCCTGAAGTATGGTTTTGAAATTCTCGTCATTATTCTGGTTGTAAGTGCAGGTTTAATTGTAAAACGGCGCAGATCGCTAAAGCCAGCGGCTGAACCGCAAGCATAATTACATGCTATACGGCACTTCGAGCTCCAGCTTCTTGGAGTTCTTAGTGCCGTTATTGTTTATGCAGATACATTCCCATCCCTACATCATATGTAACTTGAATCCCCGTGCCACTGCTTGCAGCATAATTCTGTCTATATTGTTCTCCCATAGCTCGGAACAAAGCTCGGCTTGTGCTCATCTGCCATGAACGCTGAACCGCATTGCCTGCCCCCACCCGCTTCACACTGTACAGAAAATCTTCGACCTGAGGATACTCCATCACATAGAGCGATTCCTTCCAATGGAATAGACCCTCACTCGCGGGACCTTCATGATCCGTAAAAATGTCATGCCAAGCTCGTTCATCTAAATACGACTGACCGTGAGGGGTAGGAGTCAATGATAGTTCTTGTTCCGCCCTGGCAAAGGAATCATGCAGCTCATGAAAGGTTTGCGGACCGAACGTGGCAAAAGCCATGACTCCATTCGGCTCTAATAACTTCACCAGTGCCTGACAAGTTTCTGCCGGATGGTTGAACCATTGAAACGTTGCATTGGAGACAATAAGATCATAGCCCTTCTCCTGCATCGGTATTGCCTCATGCATGATAGCTTCCTGTTCCTTTGCCCAGGATTCCGCATCCCGAGCAAGACATGTCATCCGGGCTTGATCCCCCGGTGTTATGCGCTTCCTTGTCTCCTCGATCATTCGGTCTGAAAGATCCAATACCGTAAGATGTGCTTCAGGATATTGATGAAGCAGTTGAAGGGTCACAGCCCCTGTCCCACATCCGACTTCAAGAATTCGCCTCGGAGGCCGCTGCATGGGAGCCGCCATGATATGACGCAAGAGTTCATCCCCCATCCATCGCTGCACGACGGCATAATGATCATATTGTTCGGCATATCGATTGAAATTACGACGAACGCGTTCTTTATCCATTTCTATTTCAAGAGATGCTCGCATCGGTTATCCATCTCCTTAATGTCGTTAAAAATACATCCCGTTGATGATAAAAGGGGACGTGTCCTACACCCTCCATACGTTGAACTTCATGCGACAGCAAATCCGCCGGCATCGCACCGATCGGACAGATATCATCCAGCATCCCGTGCATCCAATAGATGCGTTGGCCTTGTTCCCGAAGATATTTCCATGGCATGTGCAAGTTGACCTCTAGCAAGTACTGAAGCGCAGCGGACAGTCCTTCCCTGGTAAAGTCATGACGAAGACCCTCGGCATCATCCGAGGACATCTGCAATAAGGCATGAAAATCTCTTACTGTAGATCCAGGATCTGCTTGAAGGCGAAATTGCATGCGTTCTACGATCCGCCGAGGCCATCCCTGCTGCCGATCGGTTGATGTAAATTGAAGCGATGAAGATACCATGATCACGGACCCAAGTTTCTTTAATACGTCTTGATCCTGCATACTTGCTTGGTACAGCGCATCAATCATGAGCATGCCTCCCATCGACCATCCAACGACATGCAATTCCTCTGTACTGGGATCTATCAGAAGACGGCATACAGCTTGCCGCACGGTCCGTTGAAGTTCTTCAACGGTGTTGCATCGATCATAACAAATAAAATCATGCTCCAGCCCATCTAGCTCCTGTTCGAAACCGTTCCAAATTGCTGGCGATGTTCCGAAACCATGTATCCATAACAACTTTTTCCCCATTTTATATCAACTCCATTTGCTTCCCTGCCGCTGTAATTTGCTCGACAGCCCAACATAAATCTTTTTCCCGATGTGCAGCCATCACGGTAAATCGAAGCCTTGCCGATCCTTCAGGAACTGTCGGCGGGCGAATGGCAACCGATGCAATCCCTACGTCCTGTAAGGCTTGACTAAAGGCTACGGCACGAGCATTATCCCCAATGATCAAGGGAATGATATGACTTTCCGAATCCCCCGTATGAAACCCAGCAGCTTGGAGATCCGTACGGAACTTGTGTGCTCGATGAACAAGCTGTTCGCGCCTCCAGCTCTCCTGCTGGGCACGAATCCAATTTGTACGCACCGCATGCAATACCATCGGCGGCAACGCTGTATTATATATCAAAGTACGTGCACGATTGACTAAATACGTGGTTAATACGGCATCTCCAGCGATGTATGCACCATAACCACCATAGGCTTTGCTGAACGTGCCCATCTGTATTTCAACCTGATCTTGTAGGTGCATCGCATGCACCAAGCCTTGCCCGGCTTCTCCGTAGATTCCACCGCTATGCGCTTCATCCACCATGAGTATGGCTCCGTACTTGTCTTTCAGAAAGACGAGCTCTTGAAGCGGTGCCATCGTGCCGTCCATACTGAACAGCGCATCCGTAATCAGAAGCTTCCGGCATCCCTTCGGCGCTTTCAGTAACTGATGCTCGAGCTGATCCAGATCGCGATGTCTGAATCTGACATGCTTGGCACGGCTCAACAGAATGCCATCCACAATGCTTGCATGATTAAGCCTGTCGCTGTATACCATGTCATGCCGTCCAACTAAGGCCGGAATCACGCCTGCATTCGCCATATAACCACTGCTGAAGATCAATGCGCTCTCAGTTCCTTTGAACGCTGCCAGCTCCTGTTCAAACTGCTCATATATGGGATCGTTCCCGACTATCAGCCTTGACGCCCCGGCTCCGCTCCGCATGTTTTCTCCGAACTCTGCATGCATCCCGATCGAAGATCCTTCTGATGCAAACCCGAGGTAATCGTTGGACGCTAAATTCAACAATCGACGCCCGCCACGTTCCATCCAACCCTGCGGCTGCAAAATCGCGGGTACGAGCTTCCGGGTCAAATGATCACGCTCTAACCGATCTAACTCCTCCTGCATCCAGCTCCACTTCGCGTTAGTTTCTTGCATGCCCTAAGCCCCCTACAACGCGCATAGCTCAATCTCAAAGCCTAAGTCCTCAATCATGCGATGATCATCTGTTGCTTCTTGACCTTCGGTCGTTAAATAATCCCCAACAAAAATAGAGTTTGCAGCGTAGAGCGCAAGGGGCTGCAAAGAACGCAGATTCACTTCGCGGCCACCCGAAGCCCGAATCTCTTTGGTAGGACAGATGAAACGGAATAAGGCTAACACCTTCAAACAATACCGTGGATTCAGATGCTTCAGTGTCTCTAATGGGGTACCCGGAATGGAGTTCAAAAAGTTTACCGGGATGGAATCCGCATCCAAGTCACGCAGCGCATACGCTACTTGAACAACATCTGCTTGGGACTCTCCCATCCCAACAATACATCCAGAGCAAGGGGACATGCCGGATGCTTTGGCGTGATCCACCGTTGTTACCCGGTCTTCATAGGTGTGCGTGGATGTAATGTGAGCGAAATGACCTGCACTCGTATTCAAATTATGATTATAGCGATCCACGCCGGCTGATTTTAGACGATTCGCTTGATCTTGTGATAAGATGCCGAGACATGCGCAAATCTTCATCGGCATCGTCGATTTAATTTCCTCTACCGCAGCGATAACGTGATCCAACTCCCGTGGCGTGGGACCTTTGCCGCTTGCCACAATACAATACGTCCCTGCTTGCATCTCCATCGCTTTACGCGCGCCATCCACGAGAACGTCTTTCTCAAGTAATGGATATTTCTCCACCGGCGCCTTCGATACAATAGATTGAGAACAATAACCGCAATCCTCTGGGCATAGTCCACTCTTGGCATTAATAATTAAATTCAATTTGACCTTCTTGCCAAAATAATGCTTACGAACCCGAAACGCCGCTTGCAGGATGGCTAGCAGCTCATCATCATCAGCCTCAAGCACCGACAACGCTTCTTGTTCTGTTAAAAGTTCACCTCGCAGTGCTTTGTCTGCATATGTATTCCAATCAATTGCGATCCCTACAGTACTCATTTTCTACTCCCTCTCTAATCCGATAATTTGTTCTAAATTCACGCGATTCCCAATACAGGCAGCCCACGCAGCGTACCAAGTATCGGTTCGTTCTTCGGGCATCCAAGGTAAAATCCCAAGGACCTGTACACCTCCAAAATGCTCAATCATCATGGCATTGTTCATGACCTGTGCAACTTCATTTTCTTGATATCCGTTTAAAATTACCCCTGCAATATCCAAGCCCTTCTGACGCGCAAAATGGATGGTCTGCAAGGTATGATTTACCGTACCCAATCCACTTCTTGCGATGATCAATAACGGTAAAGCCAATTCCTGAGCTAAATCTGCAATGAGATGCTGATCTGTGAGCGGAACACCTAATCCGCCTGCTCCCTCTATGATCCAATACCTATCTTCAGATAACTTTCGATGCCCTTCTTGAACTAATGCATCAAATTGGATAAGGCAGCCATGCGCTCTTGCTGCAATCCATGGTGCCAATGGCAGCGGCAAGGTAATCGAGACCATCTCCGATTCGGACTGATGACGAATCCCGCTCCCTCTCCATAATCTGTAGCTGTCTGCATCCACAGATCCAACGGTTACCCCTGACTGTACCGGCTTCCATAATCGGACTCCATCATGCCCCATCATGTTCTGTAATGCAGCTGCAATCCCATAAGCAACTTGGGTTTTCCCTACATCCGTATCTGTTCCGGTAATAAAACAACCACGATTTCTATTCAATCGTTAACACCTCACATTGTGGTTCATGACGTTTTAATTGTCAACCTATTATATTTGATGAGGTTGACAATTGGAATAGCTGCACGCAAAAAAACTTCCGTACAGGTGTGTGTGACCACGCCATGACGGAAGTTTTAATTTGCACTTTTATACAATTATGGATTAATGAATACAGTATGCGCTTTGGTACGATTTTCGATTTGAAATCCTAGTCCATCAGCAAGTAGTCGCAATGGCACGTAAGTCTTCTGCTCTTTCCCTACTTTGTACAAAAATGCTGGTGCATCTACGGCTAATGTCTGTCCATTAACTTGTGCAGATTTCGCTCCGATCGGCAGTGTAAGCACCCGATCCCCGTATGTAATGATAGCGGTCGACGTTTTATTGTCCCATTGGGATGTAGCGCCTAGCGCATCGACGATATCCTTGATTGCTACGAAAGTTCGATTATCCCGAATGACCGGGAGATTCTTCGTATTCAATTCCTGTCCGTTGACGACGATCGTTGCTGGACCTCTATCTACCACCACTTTCGGTTGGCGATATGTTCCCCAGATCGTATTTGCGAATACCTTCGCCATCACTTCATAACCTTTCTGGGTCGGATGGATGTCCTGCTCCATCAGGTTCGTATGCGTTAATTCGCCTTCCTTGCCCTTGAATTGCTCGGCAACATGAGCTACCTTCACCTTTGCGCCCTGATCAACCATGGACTTGGCGAGTTCATCGACGTTCTTCGTGAATTGATCCGCTGCTGCCATCAGGCGATTGTATACTCCTTTTTGAAAATTCGGCATCGGTTGATATTGATCGGCAATCACAATCTGCGCGTCCCCGTTCAGCTTTGTAAGGTCCTGCAATACTTCAGTCACATTCGCTGTATACTGCTTCAATAGTTCTTGAACTATCGTATTGCCTTCGGTTTCACTCGCTGCACCGATCCTTGCTAATAACGCCCCAAAGTCATTGCCGCCAATCGTAATCGTAATGACATCCGCGTTGATGATGTCCTGCTTCGCTTGGGCAGCGCTGCTCTCGATCATACTCGCACGCGGATCCTCAGCTACCGATTTCAGATCTTGATACCGAAATGCCTGATCCGTCGAGACGGCTTTCACATAATTTCTAAGTCCTTCGCTGGTTAGACCAAGAATACCATAGTTGCTCAAATGAGCACGTCCCTGATATAACGCCTGTTCCAAGACTCGATCCATAAATCCGTAAGGTAGCGGATTCTTCTCATTCAGGAGCTGCGGTTCAAAGCCTACCGTTAATGAATCGCCAAGTGACACCATGTTGAATGCTGCCGAGCTTCGTGTTGCAGCAGTATTCGGCTGTTCCTGTGCTGCGGCTGCACTCCCCACCACACTGCCGATACTGAGCCATAATGCTGCGCCCGCAGCAATCCAAGTCTTCCATGTTCTTTGCCGTAATAACAAAACACGCTCACCTACGCTTTCAAATTCTCTACTATTTGCCAATTATATCATAGTCTCCAAGTCGGAATACATGAGAAAAAGGGTAAGTCCCCATGAACGAATCATGTGTCCTTACCCTTCTGTTATTCCTCAACGTACCGATCGTAGCGTCGATCCACTTCCTTCGCCATTCGGCGGTATATCTTCGTCTCTTCTGCCACAGGATCGTGCGTTGTCTGAATTCGAATTTCATATTTCGGTGAAATTTGCTGTCGCTCCCGGGCCTTCCGATCGACCGATTCCATTTCGCCTTCCGTCAATAGATCGCTTAATTGCTGTTCCAAATCTTGGGCAGCACGTTGTTTCTGTTCTTGATCCATGGGTAGAAACCACCTTTCGTAATCTAACTTCTTTACGATTAGTTGTTCGCTTCATCCAATCGAATTATTGATCCTGGAAAGATCTTGTTACAAGTCCATCCCCGTTACGTTGGCTTGTTCCAGTACCGTGTGCAATTCATCATGAATATGCCCATTGGTAGCAATCACATTCCGAACGCCGAGGTGGTACGGGTTACCCGCTGTGTCGGTCACGCGACCGCCTGATTCCTGGATCAGCAGCATCCCTGCAGCTAAATCCCATGCATTCAGGTTCAATTCCCAGAAGCCGCTCAGACGCCCCGTAGCCACATAGGCTAGACTCAATGCAGCAGAACCGATGGTACGGATATTCCGTACACGCGGTGCAACCGCTTGGATGCCTGCTAAGTTCAGGGGAAGCAACACCGTTTGTTCCGTCGGGAAACCTGTAGCAATCAGACTGTCTTCCAGCTTCTGCTCCTTGGATACTTTCATAGGCACACCATGCACGTATGCCCCTTTGCCTTTCTCCGCTACGTACAGCTCATCGCGAGAAGGATCATAAATGACACCTACAATGATTTCGCCTTTATGAGCAAGCGCAATGGATACCGAATAGAGAGGCAAGCCGTGGACATAATTCGTCGTTCCATCGATCGGATCCACAATCCATAAATATTCCGACTCTTCTACATCATGAAGTGCGGAAGCAGCCGCAGCCGCTCCGATTCCTGTGCTCTCTTCACCGAGAAACGCATGATCGGGGAAATGCGTCAAAATCAAGCGACGGATGAGTTTTTCTGCGCCTTTATCCACTTCTGTGACAAGGTCATGGGTTGATACTTTTATATCCAATTTTTCATAGCTTCCAAGTTTGCTCTTAATCCACTCTCCCGCTTTCGCTGCGCAATTGATCGCAACAGCGGTGAAACTCTTACTGCTAACAATATACGGTTCTTGATTTGGGTTCGTTTGATTCAAGGCATTCACTCTACTTTCCTATTGAATCTGAATCTTCATACATTAAAATTATACGCTTCGCACGTCAGCAAGTTTCGCCAAGATTACCATATGCGGTCAAAAACCAACTCATGCCATCTAGGTTGTCCAACTTCACGGAATCCTGCGAAGCTAAAGCGGAAAAAAGTCCGTTCCTTAGAAAGCGCGATACGCCTTGCAGAAACGAACTTCATCCCCATTGCACTTCACAATGATCTACTTAAACACCGACAATATTAAAACCGCCGTCTACATAAATAATTTCACCTGTAATACCGCGAGACAATGGGCTAAGCAAGAACATCGCTGTGTCCCCAACTTCTGCCGTTTCTGTTGTACGACGAGAAGGTGCTTTTTCTTCCACTTCACGCAAGATGGAGTTGAAGTCTTTGATTCCTTTGGCGGCCAACGTACGGATTGGGCCTGCGGAAATTGCATTAACACGAATGTTGAATTGACCTAAGTCATTCGCTAAGTAACGAACTGATGCTTCAAGCGCAGCTTTGGCTACACCCATCACATTGTAGTTCTTCATCGCGCGCTCAGCACCCAAGTAAGTCATCGTCATGATGCTGCCGCCTTCCGTCATTAACGGATACAAGCGTTGGGATACAGCTGCTAGAGAGTAAGCGCTGATATCCATCGCTAAGGCAAAACCTGCGCGGGATGTGTTCACATACATGCCTTCAAGCTCTTCTGTCTTCGCGAATGCAATACTGTGAACGACGCCATGAAGCACGCCGAATTCTTCTTTTAATTGGGCCGCCAACGCATCGATATCCTCATCGACGGTAACGTTACAAGGCACTAGAATGGAATTCGGGATGGTTGCCGCTAATTTGCCGACACGCTCCTGCACCCGTTCACTTTCATATGTAAATGCAAGACGCGCGCCTTGCGCTGCTAGCGATTGTGCAATGGCCCATGCGATACTGCGATCATTCGCAACACCCATAACCACGATATTTTTACCTTCTAATAATTGACTCATTCTAAAAAATCCTCCTCTCACCGATTCGAATAGCTTGTCCCTGCAATTGGAAACAATCTAATCTTACAGTTCTTTGTCCAACGTACCTTATTTTCTAGCGAATTTCAAGTATTGGGGCCATATTCGACGTTATATCATGTTTACGGCTCAATTTCGACAGTGGCCTGGTCAACGATATGCACACCCTCATGAACACGGCTTTTCATATCCTCCATGAGCTTGAACAGAGCCTCATCTTTCATCTTCGCCTCAATCATCACATCCACATGCGTTTCCGACGCTGCAATGCCGCGCAAAAAGGCAAGCAAAGGTTCGATATCCACATAGTCCGCATGCCCGCGAATATCTTTCTCGCTTTTGGGACTGGATACATGAATTTTAGGCGGCAGCGTAGAATGCGCTTCCTTCCAAGTCGCTTGAATGCGCGGCCAGAGCTCCATCGGTGCTTCTCCCTCATTGTTAACCCATTGGTGATGAATATCAAGCACCATGGGCACACCGAGCTTCTCGCTCACCTCTAAGGTCTCAACGGCATTAAACGTCTTATCGTCGTTCTCTAGCGTAAGACGTCGTTGAATGCGTGGCGTCAACGCTAAGAAATTGTGAATGAAGCGCTCCCCGGCCGTCTTTTTATCCCCATAGGCTCCCCCGATGTGGATATTATTCTTCGCATGCTCGTCCATCCCCATCGCTTCAAGCATCCGTACATGGTGAGCCAAGTCCCGGATGGAATTGTGAAGCACTTCTTCTCGAGGGGTACTTAACACCGTAAAATGATCGGGATGAAAGGACAGTCGTATTCCTGCCTGTTTCGCATAATCCCCAATAGCCTGAAACGCGGGCGCCAAATACGGAAACGGGTCCCAATCCTGCAGCTCTTGATGTGTGGCTAGCGGAATCAACTTCGATGACATCCGATAAAGATGAATATCAGACGCTCGATTATGCTTCAAGAGTCGCAGGGTATTATTCAGATTCTCTTCTGCAATGCGCGTAAGCCGATGCAAGCCCGCCTCACGATCTTCAAGCTTAGCGAAATGGGTATACGTCATCGTGCGGGATGGCGAAGCATTCTTAATAATCGTGGACATCGCAACATAGCCAAAGCGAACGATCAGGGGCCTTGTCAACGTATAGGTCCTCCTTATACATCAGATGATAGGTATAAGTCTGCCCCATTTCGCACTACTTCTTATCGGGATCTCCAAAAAACATCTAATAGGCTAACGCCGTCTGAACACGTGCCTCTTCTTCGTTCAATTTGCGAATCAGTTCCATTTCCACCTGTGTCACTTCTTCACCCTGGAAGTTAATTTCCGCGATTGATGCGACAATTTTGACGATCGCAATTGCTTGATTATCCGGCGTATAAGCAATGACCTTCTGACCCGCAGGAAATACGCGGAACCCGCTTTTCATCATTTTGCCTTTCCCGTATTCCAACAGCTCGTACAACTCTTGATCTGACTTGAATTTGCAGACAGAATTAAATTCGGTTTGAAATCCCATGGACATGTCCTCCTCGTATCTAATTTAAAAATAAAACAGGGAAGTTCGAACTCCCCTGCTTATCATCACCGTGTAAAAACGTTGCAATTTATAACTAACTTAGCTTTTGGCTACGGTCTCCGGTTTGTTGTTGCCGTAGTCGATTTGTTGTTTCTCTTCGTAACGCTCCAGCGCCAATTGAATCAGTTGATCCAACAGATCTTGATAGGATAAGCCTGTTTCGCGCCACATGAGGGGATACATACTGAATGGCGTGAAGCCCGGCATGGTATTCACTTCGTTGATCATGATCTGATTATCTTGCTTCCGTACGAAGAAATCCACGCGGGATAGGCCTGACCCATCAATCGCTTGGAAAGCCCGAACCGCTAATGTACGCAATTCTTCCGTCAACTCATCCGGAATATTCGCCGGAATCATCATCGCGGAGTTCCCGTCAATATACTTCGCTTGGTAGTCGTAGAATTCACTCGATGAAGTGATTTCACCCGGTACGGAAGCTTTGGGCTCCTCGTTCCCAAGAACACTCACTTCGATCTCGCGCGCGTCGATGAACTCTTCGACGATAACCTTACGATCGTAACGCAGAGCAAGCTCAATGGCCGCGATTAACTCCTCACGGTTACGCGCCTTCGATACCCCTACGCTGGAACCTAAATTAGCCGGTTTGATAAAACAAGGATACCCTAAGGAAATTTCAACTTCCATCGTATGATAGTTCGCGTCTTTCTCCCATTGCTTGCGCGTGAAGTAACGATACATACACTGCGGGAGACCTGCTTGCGCGAATAATTTCTTCATAATAACTTTGTCCATGCCTACAGCGGATGCAAGCACGCCTGCTCCTACATAAGGAACATTCGCGATTTCGAATAAGCCTTGAATCGTGCCGTCTTCTCCGAACGTGCCGTGCAGCAGAGGGAACATGACATCAATGCCTTGCACACTGCCCTTCAAAGATACATCCGTTCCACCTGCGAACAGCGGCATGATTGCCGCACCCATAGGCTTGGTCTCGTCTGCATCGTATTGCAATAAACCCGTATGCTCAACAGGTGCTTGCAGCAAAGGGCCGTTGCGCCATTCGCCATCCTTTGTAATATAGAAAGGAGCTATCTCGTATTTGTCGAAGTCAAATGCTTTCATTACCGCAAGCGCTGTCGATAAGGATACCTCATGCTCGCCTGATTTACCTCCGTAGATTAGACCTACGCGTATTTTCTTTATGCCACTCATGACAACCTCCGCAATGAACATGTTTTGTAGACCCGTTCCCAGGCCCTTCGTCCGCTAAAACCAATCTAAAATATGAAAAAACCGATATTGGGTATGTTCTGTCCAAGCATAGGAATCCCGATAATCCCAGTATCGATGCCGGCCGTTATTCGTATGAGCATTCACGAGCGGCATGCCGTCCGGATCAAATGCTGTCACCATAGCACTATGTTGGAACCGGCCGTCCCCATCCCAATCATAGCTTATGACATCCCCAAGCTTTAAATCCGTTGGCCTTGCGACCACATCGGCTTGCAAATGAGATGTGCTATGATCCAAATAGGAATTCAATGCGTTCGCTACCGCCCAGCTGTAGCTCCAGGATTCCTGGCCATTCACCATTCCTCTGTACCACCAACCGGATTCTCTTTTACCAGTATAGTAGATTGGTGCCCCCCCTGCAAAGAGGCATTGTGAGATGAAATTCGTGCAATCCACTTCAAAAGCAAGGAATTCGGGGTTATTTTCATTCCACCATCGATCCGCATATTGTACGGCTCTTTCCCGGGAATACGACGTAGCCCGCATCGATCTGGCGAACCCGAGAATATCCGTATTCAACAGGGGGATGGACGGACTGCGATCGTGGTCCGGCTGACCTGCATCATGCTCCAGTTCTTCCTTCTCCGTACGTCGCGCCTCCGGATGCTTCTCTGGTACTTTTTGCTCCACCCGTGTAATGATCCAGGTATTGCCGTCTTTACCCAGCGTTACTCTTTCTTGCTCGATCCGTTCTTCCACATGTGCAACATGTTTTTTCTCATAGATGCGGCGAATTTGATATTCCAAATCCACGACAACTTCGCCATCACCCTCTCGTGCCTTAACGAGTTTTGTCCGCGTTTCACTGCGCAGCGGCACCGCGTCCCGTTGTCGGTACCATTCCTTTAACATATGCATGCGGTTACTTTTGCGCATTAAATAATCCAAATCTGTTATAACGAGGTTGTTCGAAGGCAATCGATAATCGATCTCCGTGCGGTTAAATTGGTTAACATACGCATACAACACATTTTTCCATTCTTTTGGCATAAAAAAGGACCTCCCCATCCATTTCGCCGTTCCTAAACGTAAGCAAGGTTGATTCATTCTATGACAGGCAGAGCTAATTTATGTTGACATGTTCACGTCATCGTAAAACCCTTGATATATATGGCTAAATGAGAATAATTCGCAGTTAAAATCCAGTGAAAAACCCCTTTACTCCATCATAGTGAGCAGGTATACTTAAGGTAATCATTATTATGAAATCACGTTTCATCAGATGAAACACAACCGATTTCAAGACCATTTTAGGAGGCGCACATCATGTCCAAAAAGGATCACTACTCCGTAGCCCGCGAGCTGCAGGTGAACGGTAAGAGCTACCGTTACTACAGTCTTCAAGGCTTAGAAGAACAAGGCATCGGCAACATTACCCAGCTTCCCTTCTCCATCAAAGTGTTGCTGGAAGCTGCTGTTCGTCAATTCGACGGCAGAGCCATTACCCAAGAACATGTGAAGCAAATCGCGAGCTGGGCGGAAGGCCGCGATGAGAACAAAGAGATTCCGTTCATCCCTGCACGTATCGTATTGCAAGACTTTACAGGTGTTCCTGTCGTTGTCGATCTAGCAGCCATGCGCGATACCGTCAAGAAAGCGGGCGGAGATCCGAAACAGATCAATCCGCTTGTCCCTGTAGACCTTGTTATTGACCACTCAGTTATGGTCGATGCTTTCGGTTCTGACAGCGCTTTGGAATATAACATGAATGTAGAGTTCGAACGTAATGAAGAGCGTTACCGCTTCTTGCGTTGGGCGCAAACAGCATTCAACAACTTCCGTGCTGTACCTCCGGGAACAGGGATTGTCCACCAAGTGAACTTGGAGTACCTTGCATCCGTAGCAGCAACGAAGACGGTTGACGGCGTTACAGAAGTATATCCAGATTCCCTCGTAGGTACGGACTCCCATACGACCATGATCAATGGACTTGGTGTTGTAGGTTGGGGCGTCGGCGGGATCGAGGCAGAAGCCGGTATGCTTGGCCAACCGCTCTACTTCGTGACACCTGAAGTTATCGGCTTTAAATTAACAGGAAACTTAGCTGAAGGATCTACAGCAACAGACCTTGCGCTTACGGTTACCCAATTGCTTCGTAAAAAAGGCGTTGTTGGTAAATTCGTAGAGTTCTACGGTCCAGGATTGTCAAACATCAGCCTAGCTGACCGCGCGACAGTCGCGAACATGGCACCTGAATACGGCGCAACCATCGGATTCTTCCCTGTCGATCACGAAACGTTGAACTATATGCGCAGTACGGGCCGCACGGAAGAGCAAGTCGAGCTCGTTGCGAATTACTATAAAGAACAAGGCATGTTCCGTACCGACGCGACGCCGGATCCGATCTTCTCCGATGTGGTTGAGTTGGATCTAGGTACGATCGTACCAAGCTTAGCAGGTCCGAAGCGTCCACAAGACCGCGTTGAGCTAACGAACATGAAAGAAGCATTCAACAGCATCATCCGCACACCGATCGATAAAGGTGGATATGGCTTGTCGGATGACAAGATCGAAGAAAAAGTAACTGTTCAGCATCCAACGGGCGAAACCAGCCAAATGGGTACAGGCGCGGTTGTCATCGCGGCAATCACAAGCTGTACGAATACCTCCAACCCTAGCGTAATGTTAGGTGCAGGATTAGTTGCGAAGAAAGCCGTTGAACGCGGTCTGAAAAAACCAGGCTACGTCAAAAGCAGCTTAACGCCAGGATCCCTTGTTGTTACCGAATACTTGCAAAAATCCGGCTTGCTGGAGTCGCTTGAAGCTTTGGGCTTCCACGTTGCAGGGTATGGCTGTGCGACATGTATCGGGAACTCCGGTCCATTGCCAGACGAAGTCGGCCAAGCCATCACGGACAACGATATGACGGTTGCTGCCGTGTTATCTGGTAACCGTAACTTTGAAGGCCGTGTACACGCGCAAGTCAAAGCGAACTACCTTGCATCTCCACCACTTGTCGTGGCTTATGCCTTAGCTGGTACGGTGAACATTGATTTAGCGAACGATCCAATCGGCTATGATCAACAAGATCAACCGGTTTATTTGAAAGACATTTGGCCAACGTCCCAAGAGATTCAAGAAGCGATCTCTACCGCGCTGACACCACAAATGTTCCGTGATAAATACGAACATGTATTTACGCAAAATGAGCGTTGGAACAACATCGCTGCACCACAAGGCGAGTTGTACGAGTGGGATGAGAAATCCACTTATATTCAGAACCCTCCGTTCTTCACGAACTTGGGTACGACGTTAAATGATATTACGGAAGTGCACAACGCGAAGGTTCTTGCTCTGCTTGGCGATTCTGTCACGACGGACCATATCTCTCCTGCCGGTAACATCAAAGCCGACAGCCCAGCAGGTCAATACCTGATCGAGAATGGCGTGAAAAAAGAAGATTTCAACTCCTACGGTTCCCGTCGTGGTAACCATGAAGTGATGATGCGCGGAACCTTCGCGAACATCCGCATTCGTAACCAAGTGGCACCAGGAACTGAAGGCGGTGTAACGACGTACCTGCCAACGGACGAAGTCATCTCGATCTACGATGCATCGATGAAATACCAAGATGCAGGCACGAACCTGGTAGTTCTTGCAGGAAAAGAGTATGGTACAGGAAGCTCCCGTGACTGGGCGGCAAAAGGTACTTTCTTGCTTGGTGTGAAGGCTGTTATTGCCGAGAGCTTCGAACGTATTCACCGCAGCAACTTGGTAGGTATGGGCGTTCTTCCGCTCCAATTCCAAGAAGGCCAAAGCTGGAAATCCCTGAACATCACGGGTCGTGAAACCTTTGATATTCTTGGACTCTCCAACGATGTTCAACCAGGTCAATCCATCACCGTTGTAGCGACTCGCGAAGACGGCACAAGCTTTGAATTCCAAGCCGTAGCGCGTCTTGACAGTATGGTAGACGTGGATTACTTCCATAACGGCGGTATCCTTCAGACCGTTCTGCGTCAAATGATCGCGAACCAATAATATTGCACGGATTCATACAAAAGGGTCGAATGCTTCCATACTGGAAGCGTTCGACCCTTTGATTTATTTCTTATTATTCTGGCTTGCGACCCAGAATGCGAAGATAAGCAATGGAATCAGAATAAACCAAGGAATGGTAATGGTTCCACCAACGAATAAGGCTAAGATCATGACAACAACAATTCCGATGATGATATAAAGACAACCCCGACCGAACGTCTCCATCTTACCCATAGCCTCCTCTAACTGGATTTGGAAGGAATAACCTATGAGAAAACCTCTATCGAAGCTACTCGAAGATGAGCGACCGCGTTTAGAAGTAGGTTTATGTGGTTATATATACGCTCGCTTTCCAATTATGTTTCCATTTAAATACAAAAAAACGTTCATCTGAGCGAAACCGCTGCAGATGAACGTTTTATCTTTTAGAAACAGATGTACGTATTCAATTTAGTAAGCGCCCGTTAAGTCAATCAGCATGATACGCGCATCTGTACTTGCCTGAATCAACAGATCAGATACATCTGTAATTCGAGCCGAATCCCGTCGCATTAGCTTCTCTTCCCCATTAAGCGTAACCTCTCCATCGATAACAAAGAAGAAGATATTCCGTCCTGGTTCGGTACGGAAAGCCACGGACGCATCCGCATCGATATCGGACAAGTATATCGTCATGTCTTGATGGATGGAAGCGATGTTCTCGCCGCCTTGGGTCGATACGACCGGCAATAAAGCATTTTTCATCCGCTCCACATCAAACTCCGTTGTCTCGTAAGACGGATGGATATGGGCATGACTCGGCATGAACCACATTTGCAGAAAGTTCAAGGTCTCCGTCTCCGAAGCACTCATCTCCGAATGGTAAATACCTGTGCCCGCCGACATCCGCTGAACTTCACCAAACCCCGTAACCGCATGATTCCCTAGACTATCCCGATGCTCCAGCTTCCCGGTTAGCACAATGGATACGATCTCCATCTCACGATGCGGATGCATCCCGAAGCCTTCTAACGGCGCGACGAAATCATCATTTAGGACACGCATAGGTCCAAAGCTCATATTGCTTGGATCATAATAATCCGCGAATGAGAAACTAAAATTACTTTTCAACCATCCATGGTCTGCCATGTAACGTGAAGCTGCTGGATATACTTGAATCATCCTGATTCCCCCTATCTAAGATCAGTTCAACAAGGTGTATTGACCGCCGCCAATCATAGCGACACCAACGGCAACCGCGATTAAGACGAGATTGTATTCGATCCCGCCGGAAGTTGCCCACAATCCATTTTTCCCATGAACCGTAAAAATAGCAACCAACATGGTAATCACGATTAGCGCAGCCCCGACAACGAGCCATGCACCTGAAGCGAATAACAACCCGCCCAGAATTTCACCACCGCCTGCTAACAGAGCCATCACGGCGCCCGGCTTCATCCCAATCGATTCTAACCAACCTGCCGTTCCTTTCAACCCATGTCCGCCGAACCAACCGAACAATTTCTGAGCCCCGTGCCCCACAAATAAAAGACCAATAATCAAGCGAATAATAAGAAGACCTGTATCTAACATGAATTTCCCTCCAACACTTATTTTTTGTTTGTAACTCACTTTTTAAATATACCCACTTCACTAACTTTTGTCAAGCAACTAAATTTATTTATTATTATTACTATTTTTCTGTTGCTGTATATGCTAAAATAAAGATAAGGACATTGCACAGCGCAATTTCTAGAAAAGGGGTGATACGATGGATTACTCTAAAATGTGCCCAAAATACGAGCACGCTTCCGAGTTGCTCGGCAAGAGATGGACAGGTCTAATCATTCGAGTACTACTCGGCGGTCCGAGACGCTTCAAGGAAATTAAAGAGCAGATTCCGGAAATGAGCGACAAAATGCTCACCGATCGAATTAAGGAACTTGAAAGTTGCGGTATTCTGATTCGAAATGTATATCCGGAGACGCCAGTTCGCATTGAATATGACCTAACAGATAAAGGCAGAGACCTTGAGCCTGTCATTGAGCAAATTCAATCTTGGGGCGAAAAATGGATGTAAACCACGAAGAAGAGCCAATACCATGCAGTTATTCACTGCAATGATATTGGCTCTTTTGCTGTTCATTCCCTATTTCAACATCTTCCCCATCCGTCCTGCGGCTTCGCTAATCATCGGGGCTAATTCCTTCATCTTCTGCATGGACAACCGGCTCACAGGTCCCGATACGGATAAAGCTGCCGCCAAATGATGCGAGCGGTCATAGATCGGTACAGATACCGCCGCTGCCCCAGGCTCCCGCTCTTCAAAGCTCGTCGCATATCCCAACGCTTGAATCTCCGATAATTGGCTCACATAGTGCCCATTCTCTTCATCTGACACCCATTCTAGAGATTCCAACAACTCTGCGCGAACCTCTTCTTTGGCAAATGCAATAAGAACTTTACTGGATGCTCCAACCGATAAAGGCGCCCGCATACCTACAGGAGCCACACGCCGAATCGCTTGATTACTCTGCACGGCTTGAATCCGAATCCGTTCTTTGCCATCTTGCAGATAAAGACTGACCGTCTCTCCCAAGACATCACGCAGTCGTTCCATTTCGGGCAACAGAATGTGAGCAGGATCGTCTTCTTGCGATTGGTTCGCTGCCAATTCCCAGACCCTCATACCCAACCGGTATTTCTCCGTAGCCTGATTGCGGGTGATAAATCCCTTCTCTTCCAACGTGGTTAACAATCGATGCACCGTACTCTTATGTAATCCGATTTTACTCGATATTTCCGTCAGTCCTAAATCCGTATCCGTTGTAAAACAAATGAGGATATCTAATGCCCGCTCTACCGCTCGAACGGTCAATTTCCGTTCTTCCATCAGAGGATTCCCCCCTTGTAATAGTTTCATAGAATGAAACTTAGTTACATACAGTATAACGCATTTGTCATCTATCCGTAAAGTTGAGATTGTTGTGTTACAGCTGGATTACAAGCACCTTACAAATAGCGAGCACCCATTGACCCTAGGTCTATCTCATCATACGATATAACTATAAACAGGAATTTGAAACGCTTTCATAGTGTGATTTTAGGCCTAAAGACATCAAAGAAATTTGGAGGTGTACGCGATGACTTCATCTACATGGACAGAACCCGTATTACAAGGTGAGTTGCTTCAACCGAGTGTACCCGCCATTCCCTATCGCCGGCTCCGATTCAAGCATGTCACGGTCGCGCTACTACTCTCTCTTATATTTGTTATCGCATTTGCTTTTCTAGCATTGCATGGATATATTGCCTGGGTGCTCTCGAATCCCACGGTTGCCACAATTACTTCAAATCCTTATATGGCAAAAAGATTACAGTATGAGACGGTCGCTTTCCCTGCGCTGGATCATAGCACAAACTTGGATGGTTGGTATATTCCAGCAGCCAATTCGAAGAAAACCATTGTATTTAGCCATGGCTATGGCGCTAATCGCGAAGAACTATGGGTACCGATGTATGATTTAGCCCAATTTGCACATCGTTTGAACTATAACGTGGTCATGTTCGACTACGGATTTGCATCCACAACACATAAACTCGCCGCAACAGGCGGCGCGATTGAAAGTCAACAATTGTTAGGTGCTGTCGATTACGCGAAGCAGCGTGGTGCTAAAGAAGTAGTCGTCTGGGGATTCTCGATGGGTGCCGGCACGGCCCTTCAAGCCGCTCTGAAAACCGATGATATTAACGCGATGATTCTGGACAGTACTTTTCTACTAGAACCTGACACGCTGTATCACAATATTAGTCAGCACATTCAATTGCCTCGTGATGTATCACTGCCCATCTTACGTTCGTTATTCCCGGTTATTAACGGAACCAGCTTAAAGCAAATTCCTTATGAAGAAGTCAAACAGCATGATTACAAAATGCCCATCTTCTTCATTCACGGCACGAACGATGAGAAAGCACCTTATCCGATTGCGGAACATCTTGCTTCCAATCAGAGCAATGCGGCATCCGAAGTATGGATCTCGAATGGATCACTGCATGAAATGATCTATCGCCAGCATTCGAAAGAATACTTGAAACGTACAGCCGCCTTCCTCAATGAAGCCTTATAAGTATATCGCAGATAATTTCTGCTTATTATGAACCAGCATGTCATAGGCCATCCATCCTTCGAATATCTTGTTAAGAGATGTTCCAAGGAGGTGCTGATGACATGCTGTTTGTTTATGGTGCGCTCATGCCTTTGCGCGTACTAGAAGAAATCCTACTATGGAAAACGCAAGAAAAAGATAATATCGATTTAATCCAGAAATCCCTCCCCACCCTTGAACCGCAATATGTTGCGTGGCTCTCACAATGGGAGCAAGTAATCAACAAGACGATCGACTATACGCCCTATTACATACATAAATTACTCCAAGCTCAACCTCCCTATCCAGAAGAATTACAGCATCAGGTGGATTTCCTCTTAAATACCGCGATCTCCCAATCGGTCGAATTTATGAAGCAGTTACGACAAATCATGGAGAGCAGTCCGGCCATTCAGCGGAATCCTTTAATTCAAATTATGTTACGACGGATCTTACAGCAATCCGAATATTTCATCCTTGCCATGCAGCCTGTTGTGAATCCAAGTGTCGGTCTACAACCTGCGCCTAGCGTAGAAGCTGAGAGAGAGGAGGCTGAAGCCGTGCATGTCCCTCAGAATCATGGTCATACAAACCCTGCCCCTATACAGGATAATCTCTATCGTGAGGACGCAGCTGAAGCTAATCCGGATGAAGCTCGCCGAGAGAAGATATGGTCTGATTTCATGAAAAAGGACCCTGTCGAAGAACCGAGGACACCGGTTCCTATTGGCGGCCATCGTCTGCCTCCCCTCCCTTATCCCTATAATGCGCTAGAGCCTCATATCGATGAGATGACCATGCAAATTCACCATGACAAACACCATAAAACCTACGTCGACGGATTAAATAAAGCAGAGTTATCCTTAGCCGATAGTCGGAATAAAGGGAACTATGACTTCATCAAATATTGGGAGAACGAGCTCGCATTTAATGGCTCTGGACACTACCTCCATACTCTATTCTGGGATATCATGAGTCCGAACGGCGGCGGGAAACCTGAGGGAGAATTGCTCGAGCAGTTGAACCAAGACTATGGCAGTTATGAACAGTTCAAAGCTCAATTCACTGCAGCTGCGGAAAAGGTTGAAGGCAGTGGATGGACCATACTTGTCTGGTCGCCGCGCAGCGGCCGTACGCAGATTCTTCAAGCGGAGAAACACCAGAATTTAACCCAGTGGGATAATATTCCGCTGCTTCCGCTGGATGTCTGGGAACACGCCTATTACTTGAAGTATCAAAACAACCGTCCAAAATATATTGAAAATTGGTGGTACGTGATCTGCTGGCCTGAAGTGGCGGAGCGCTATAAAAAAGCCAGACAGTTAAAATGGCAGCCTTGGTAACGAGGTTCCTATCTCCATAAGAATACCCTCGCGGAGGTTCTCCACGAGGGTATTTGTACGGCTGTCCTCCTCATTTGCAATCTTCCTCATAGGACAGAGGGGATTTCTTCCTTCCGCAGCATCTCATTCTTCTCCCAGCTTGCGAAGAAGTCTTCCCATACGATATGGCAACGATCTTCATCTGTCCCCATCACGATGCCGATGGTTCCATCCACTACGAACACGACACGATCGCCGATGCGAAACATCGCGATCACCCTAACCGAAAGATGATCCCGTGACCACCTTTCGGATACTCCCACTTAATATTCTCATGCGGGCAGCCAATTCGGCAGCTTCCGCACTCATGACATCCCTCATACCCCACATGCATGCGAATATCTTCCCACTTATATACCTCTGCCGGGCAAAAAATCGTACAGATTTTGTCCGGACATTTCGTCGCGCAGGTATCATAATCCAACACATGCAAATGGGAGTTCGTGTCTGCTTTGAACCGAATCAAATATTGCTTCTCTTCAATCGACTGTCCCTTGGCTGCATTACTCATTTCATCACCCTCCATGCTTGAAACAAGTCGCGAGCAATCTTCATCTTCTCTCCTGCCGTACCGATCCCTTGCCAAATCTTCCGCTGCTTTTCTCGCTTCGACGTTCCGTCGACCGTAAACATTTGGCTTGCTGCACGGTTCAACATCGGGATATATTGCTCGAAGTAATGCGGGTACTTCTCGAAATGATGCGTCGCATCCTTATACTTCTTCAAATCTTCACCGACAAAGGAATCGAGCAATCGGCGCTTATATACATCCAACGTTTTTTCGGTAAAATCCCCTGCAGCGATCGCTTCAATAATCGTCTCAGCCGCGACTACACCAGAGGTCATCGCCATATTCGATCCTTCTCGGTGAATGGCATTCACCAACTGGGCTGCGTCGCCAACCACGAGCACGCCATCCCCGACGATTCGCGGCATGGAGCGATATCCTCCCTCAGGAATCAAATGGGCGAGATACTCCTGTTGATCCGTTCCTTGCAGATACGGACGAATCATCGGATGTGTCTTCACATATTCAAGCAATTCATAAGGTTTCAGCTTATGCTTGATGAGGCCTGACAGCATCGTGCCAACCCCAATATTCAAGCTATCCTTATTCGTGTACAGCCATGCGGTTCCGAGGATGCCTTTGGTAGAATCACCAAATATCTCAATGGTACAGCCTTGATCGCCTTCCAGATTGAACCGGTCTTCAATAATCCTCTTATCGAGCTTCAAGACTTCCATGACGGCTAGCGCCACTTCATCCGGCTTGAATTCCTTATGAAAACCGAGAGACTTCGCTAGCAGCGAATTCACGCCATCTGCTAGTACCACTACATTGGCGTAGATGTCTCCTTCAGGACGATCTGTACGCACACCAACTACGCGTCCGTTCTCGACAATACATGCTAAAGCGACCGTCTCATTCACAAGGACAGCGCCTTGCTCCACCGCTTTATCCGCGAACCATTGATCAAATTTCGCACGCAGCACCGTAAAATTGTTGTAGGGTTCCTTTCCCCACTCCATCCCTTTGTAACTGAAGGTCGCAGCAGACTCCTTATCCAGCATCATGAACCGCTGCTCAACGATCGGGCGCTCAATCGGGGCTTCCTTATAGAACCCGGGAATGATATCTTCCATCATCTTGCGATATAACACACCGCCCATGACATTCTTCGAACCAGGATATTCCCCCCTCTCCAGCAATAAAACGCTTACATTGTTCTTGGCTAAAGTATATGCGCAAGCGGTTCCGGCTGGACCGGCGCCAACCACGATCACATCAAATTTTTCAGCCATATTCCACCTCTTTCCCGAGTGCTTGTTGGAAGGCCTGGGTTAATAGGGGCACAATCTGGAATGCATCGCCCACAATCCCATAATGGCAAGCCTGGAAGATCGACGCATTCGGATCTTGATTGATGGCAATGATCAGACCGGAATTCTGCATGCCCACCAAGTGTTGAATCGCCCCAGAGATACCAATGGCAAAATAAATCTTCGGGGTCACGGTGACACCCGTCTGTCCGACCTGAGCGTGATGTTCAATCCACCCGGCCTCTACAGCATCCCGGCTTGCGCCCACGGATGCGCCGATCGTATTCGCGAATTCCCGAATCATTTCGAAGCCAGCTTTGCCGCCGAGGCCTTTCCCTCCAGCCACGATGATATCCGCCTCATCCAAGCGGATTCGTTGGACGGCAAATCGCACGATATCCAACACTTTCGTACGAATCTCTTCTTCGCGAAGCTCCACAGGCTCCTCCATAATTTCACCAGCACGGCTATAATCCGGTTCTAAAGCTTTTACAACCTTCGGACGAACCGTCGCCATTTGTGGCCGATCCTTCTTGCATAGAATCGTCGCCATGATATTACCGCCAAAGGCCGGACGACTAGCCTCTAGCAGCCCTGTTTCCGCGTCCACATCGAGCATCGTCGTATCTGCGGTCAATCCCGTTGCCAGATCCGTCGCCACCGCACTCGCTAGATCCTTGCCCGTCGAAGTGCCACCATAGAGGAAGATTTCAGGCTTATACTTCTGACAACCGGCGATAATAGCCTTCATGTAGGATTCTGTCCGATAGTACTTGAAGATGGGAGCATCGTACACATAGACACAATCCGCGCCATAAGCAATCGCATGTTCTGCGAGTGGTTTCACACCGTCGCCGATTAAGATCCCTGCTAGCGACACGCCCCTCTTATCGGCTAGACGCCGTCCCGCCCCCAGGAGTTCCAGCGATACAGGGACAATGGAGCCGCTTTTATGTTCAAGGAACACCCATACGCCATGATAATCTTCAATATTCACTGTGGTCCGCCTCCTTTACGCATGCCGACATCCCGGAACAATGTCTTTCTCTCCATGAGTATCGAGAATAACCGCTGCACCTGTTCTTCGCTTGTGCCTTGGAGCATCTCGCCCCCCTTCGGCTTCTCAGGTGGCCATACCTTTGCAACAATCGTCGGGGATCCTTTCAGTCCCAGTAGTGTCCGATCGACATCGCCCAAGTCATCGACGGACCAGACGACAGGCTGATACCTTGCTGCTCTCAGCATATTCGGAAGGGTCGAATACGGAATCTCATTAATCTCCTTCTCGACGGAGAGTAGACAGGGGAGTGAGGTCTGGATCACTTCATACCCATCCTCCAGCTTACGGTGCACAATCGCAATGCCCGCTTCCTGCTCAAGCTCCACAACTTTATTCACGCTCGTTAACGGCGGGATGTCCAACCGCCGCGCAATGCCCGGACCCACTTGGCCGGTATCCCCATCGATGGTCATTTTGCCGCAAATGATCAAATCGATCGGATGAAGGGTCCCAATCTTCTCAAGTGCCTTGGTCAATGAATAACTCGTAGCCAGCGTATCCGCCCCGGCAAACGCACGATCCGTAATCAAATATCCCTCGTCCGCTCCGATCTCAATGCATTTGCGAATCGCCTTCACGGCTGGCGGAGGCCCCATCGTAACGACGGATACCTTCCCCCCATATCTCGCTTTCAGCCGAACAGCTTCTTCCACCGCATGGGCATCATACGGATTTAGGATGGCAGGAGCGCTGGAACGATCCATGGTGTTCGTCTTGGGGTTCATTTTGATGATTTTCGTATCCGGGACCTGCTTAATACAAGCGACAATGTGAAGCATAAGCAACCACTCCTTTATCATGGCTGGATCGACACATTTCTTCTTATCACTTTATTGTTGCAACGCCTGTTCTATGCCCGCTAATAGACAAAATAACCCCACAAAGTGGGGATTTGGCTTCGAAGCTGATTCAGGTACTTTGCGGGGGGCCCCGGAAATGCAAAAAAATCGCCCGTACGGCCCCTATTCAGAGCCTTACAGACGATTTATGCCATGAAATATTTATTTGATTAAAGATAAGAATTCATTCCGAAGCGTTGCGCTCTTACGGAAGCTTCCCCGTACGCCGGAGGTCACTGTCTTGCTGCCCGGCTTCTTCACACCACGTGCACACATGCACAAATGTTCTCCCTCGACAACAACCATCACCCCATGGGGCTGCAGCACTTCTTGCATAATATCTGCAATTTCAGACGTAATGCGTTCCTGCACTTGCAGCTTGCGTGTCACGGCTTCAACCAAACGCGCCAGCTTGCTTAATCCAGCAATTTTACCGCTTGGAATATATCCAATATGGATCTTTCCGAAGAAAGGCGCCATATGATGCTCGCACTGGCTGTAATACGTAATGTCTTTCACGATCACGAGTTCTTCATGTTGTTCATCGAACGTGACGCCAATCACTTCACGTGGATCTACCGCATATCCTGCAAAAATCTCTTCATACATGCGAGCGACACGCGCAGGCGTCTCGATCAGACCTTCCCGTTCAACGTCCTCGCCAATTAATTTCAGAATTTGCTGCACATGGTACTCGATCTTCTCGCGATTCTGTTCCACGTTTTCATTCACGTAATCTTTTGCTCCCGACAAGATGTTCCCCACTTTCTTACCACAATAGATAAGAGCTACCCTCTTAACGCGGTCGTTCATCTTCGAATGGACCGCGGGTAAAGGTTTTTCTCACGTATCGCTTACTTAAATTTACGGCCCCCGCCTTGACTCTTCATCATTTGCTGCGCCTTCTGCATTTGCTTGCTATTCATGTTATAACCCATTTGCTTCGCCATCTTGGCAAGCATTTGCGGATCATTCTGCATCTTCGTCATTTGTCTGCGCAGATAGAATACGCCGATGACAAATCCAAGAATCAATCCCACAACCAACGTAATAATAGGCAATGCAATATTCATTGTATACGGTCACCCCAACTTGTTATTTAACACCTTAAATCAGATTAAACATTCAAACTGTCGAATGACATTTTGAAGAACCTCTTGTAGGTGCATTATTTCCACATATCATAGCATGTCACTAACCCACTGACAAACTGAAAATCAATCCTGCCGCTGCTCTAGCGCAAGAAGGATTTGTTTCTTATCTAACCCGCCGCCGTAACCTACCATCGCACCGCTTGCGCCAATCACGCGATGACAAGGCACGATGATCGATACCGGATTCTTATTATTCGCTCCGCCTACCGCGCGAACGGCCTTTGGCTGGCCAATCTGTTCTGCCACTTGCTTATAAGACCACGTCTCCCCGTAAGGGATTTCCGTAAGGGCTTGCCAGACTTTCCGTTGGAAAGGAGTTCCTTGCATATCCAGCGGAATATCGAACGTTGTACGCTGCCCGCCAAAGTACTCTTTCAACTGGCCTACAATATCATCCAAAGCCGCCGAGTTAGGTATCAGTTCAGGATGTTCGTACCAACGGCTTGTCCATTGCTGAATTTTCTCTTCACGATCGGCATATGTGCCAAATTCAATATGACAGAGCCCTTTCATCGAACGAATGAGTGTTAAGGTTCCTATAGGAGAATCCATCTCTCGGTAAAATAACGGCTCCGTGTCTGCACCAAGCTTCACTCGCGCACGTTGAATAGCTTCCAGCACCTCGATATGCGATTCCCGTTGTATGACATCATTCAATACATCCATGGATGCTTCTCCCCCAATCTTGCTCAAAGCCCACGCTGCTGTATAACGCAGCTCATATCTCGGATCTTCCCGCATAACAGTATGCAAATGTGGAATGGCAGTTGCGTCCTTGAAATTCCCTAACCCAATAATCACATTGCGCTGAATTGGTTTCTTACCGCGCCATGAGGAGGCATTACTGCCAAATCTCGCTTTGAATTCCTTGTTGCTTAAGCTGAGTAACGGAATTAATAACGGCTTCACGGTCTCCGGATCCGGTTGCAATTCCGGATGCTGGGTCCAGTTCTTGCCGCGATTCGGCGGACAGACAATCTGACATGTATCACAGCCATAGAGTCGGTTCCCGATCTTCGTCATGAACTCTTCGCTTAACGTGCCTTTGGTCTGGGTGAGAAATGATATGCAGCGCTGAGCATTCAATTGCCCTGGCCCTACAAGTGCGCCTGTTGGACAAGCATCAATACAGCGATTGCAATCCCCGCATCCCTCTTCCACAGGGGTATCCGGCTCAAAAGGCAGATTCGTGATCATTTCCCCCAGATACATCCACGAACCCAACTTGGGCGAAATAATCGAGCAGTTCTTCGCGCTCCAGCCAATCCCTGCCCGCTCTGCAACGGCACGATCGGAAAGCGCTCCGGTATCTACCATACTCTCCATCCGGGCTTCCGGAACCCGTTCTTGAATAAATGCCTCTAACCTTGCCAACCGCTCGCGAAGTGCTTGATGATAGTCTTGGCCCCAGGCGGATCGCGATAAGATACCGCGATATGCACCTGGTTCGGATTTCGGTGGATCTATGAGCTTGGACGGATAGGCGACCGCAATGGCAATAATCGATTGTGGTCGATCGAATAAGAGTGCCGGTTGGACACGCTTGTCCAGATCCGGCTCCTCGAACCCGGATTCATATCCCTTGGCCCGATGCTCGATAAGCCTATTTTTCAGCGTCGTGAACGGATCCGCCGATGCGAAACCGATGCTATCGATCCCGAGTGACGGAGCCGCTTCTATGATGTCTGACTTCAGTTGCGCCCATCGTTCAGCCTCTGCCTGCGCAGTCGGCTTCCATGGTTCCGACACTTGTAATTCACCTCTTTGTATTATTTATCGCTAAGTTAACACGTTCCAACTATAACCATCGGAAATTCGATAGCGGCCACACAATCATATCTGCCCTTCCAATAATGTCTGAGCTGTGCACAGGCCCGAATCGACGGCTATCCTTGCTTTTCTCGTGATGACGGTTATCCCCCATCACAAAATATTCATCTACTTGCAAGGTCAAATGAAACGGCTTATTATCTTCAATCCCGGTGTTCGTATAAGATTCGGACTGAACGACACCATTCACAATTAATTGATGGTTGGATATTTGCAGTTCGTCTCCCGGTATGGCCACGACTCGCTTCACCAGATACTGCTTCCCAACATCCGGTGAGGGATCACGCAGAATAACCACTTCTCCACGTTTGGGTTTGGCGAAAGCGTAGACAATTTTATCGACAAACAGTCGATCTTGTTCATGAAGAGTCGGCTGCATCGACTCCCCCTTCACCTTCGACAGATTAAACACGTAGGTCTGCAGCAGCACAACGATGACCATGGCGATGATCAGCGCTTTGATCCAATCAACGAGATTCGATCTCCATTTGCGCGGCGGTCCTGCATTCGTCTGAAGTGATTCCTTCTCCGTGAACACCGAATTATCCATAGGCAATTACTCCCCGACGTATTGTTGTCTCCATAAATCGTAATACGACACCACAAGATCATCTTGAAACGGAGCCTTCTGATTCTGGATGCGGTTCAACAATTGTGCGAGGCCCTCAGTCACTTTGTTCTGAACAATGTCTGAGTAGTGGTAACTTACCTTATGTCGTTCATATTCATCGCGGTCTACTATATCTATATGCCCATTGGCGTAAAGTACAACATCCAAATCATAATCAATGTAGGTTACAACATTTCCATGCATGTACGGCGGTGAAGCAATATTGCAATAATATCGCACGCCCGTCTCTTCCATTAAAGCAACGATATTGTACCATGCTCCTGGGATAAAAAACGATACCGCTGGTACTTTGCTGACCCACTGCTTGCCATCTGCCTCCATAATCGGAGTCTGGCAATTGATTAACACAACCATATTCTCATGGGTATGGGACGGGTCTAAGCTTTCCCTGGGAATCAACCAATTTTTTAGCCACTGGCGATGTAAATGTCCATTATGTTTGAAGCTTTTTATCAATATAGGTGTGTAAGTTAAATTCTCCATAGTAATAGAAAAGCATATCTTCTACCCATTTGCAATGGCGTTCGAAGATATGCTCTATAAAGGATGATTCTGCTCGATTAACCGGTCACGATTCTAAGTTTCTGAAAAGCCTGGAGTACACTTGCAGCTCCAAAGCCCATCGATGCGAATAACGGTAAAATCGGTTCGTTGTGTTCGTCGCCAGCAATACAAATCTTTTTCACATTACGGCCTTCAAAACGCTGCTGCATCGCCGTAATCAAAGATTTGCCGACGCCTTGGTTACGCGCCTCTGGATGAACAGCTAGTCTGTAATAGCATCCATGATTATTGTCTATAGTTCCGATAATAGCTCCCTTGACTTCACCATCTTGATGGTGTACTAGGACAAGATCGCTATCCCACGATAACTGCCTTGCAAAAGCCTCCATTGTCTGTTCGTAGCACGTCTCTGACAACGCCTCCTCAAACAACTGAGTTACCTGCATATAATCCGACAACTGAAAGGAACGAACATCCATGCTTAAATCTCCTTTATTCATAAGCTGAAATGATAAACACGAGACCCAGAAAACTATATTGTTATAATACAACAAAAATCGACGAAAATCCTCTTATTTTTTTAATAAATCCTTAATAATCTTCAAAATACTCCGTTTTTCTCTTGAAAGCGCTTAAAATTAACCGCTTTCAGAAAATGGGAAAAATCGTTTCCATTTCGTGTTTCTCTAGGCTTTTTTCTGCATTTATAATCTGGATTTATGAAAAGTTTCAGAATAAGCTGGAAAATATGAGAAAACCTCTATTCGAGGTACTTTCGAAGATGAGCGACCGCGTTTAGAGGTAGGTTTTATCGCCAAATAGAATTTTTTAGTTTCGTTACGTCGAAACTTGATAAATTCTATTGTGGTGGGAAAAGCCTCTATTCGAGGTACTTTCGAAGATGAGCGACCGCGTTTAGAGGGGCAACCCCACGATCCCTTATTGTGTGAACCTCTATGTTGGTGGATAGGTGAGATGGGTTGGTGCTTCAGTTCAGCTGTCGTAGATACGAGATCTTGACAAATTAAATAAACACCTTGTATATAACGGACATGAGAGACCTTATTGTCTGCTATGCTCATAGATTAGACGTTTTTTCGGACTCAGATGCACTTATTCCATTCGAATCATGAGTATATAGCTTATGTTTAGCATAATAAGAGCTGCTGTGTCCGTTCACCCTGCATTTTGAGTGCTTTTGGCATCATTAAGGTCTCCTGTGTCCGTTAATGTCTCACTCCGTTCCCTGCACCTAATTTGATTTCGGCATCTCTCGAATCGCATCCATCCTCATTCCTTCTTTCATAGAAAATGAATACATCATGCGCCCGCAGAGTAAAAGTTTATACACGCTCTCTTAGGAGGCAATTGGCGGTTCTCGTAGGCGCAATATGACGGGTTTTTATTCAGGATCGAATCCCAGTACTACCTTCATCATTTGATTTGTTATTACTCATCTTTGACGAAATGATTTCTCTTGCGTCCATTTAGTTTCGATACGTCGAAACTTTATAAATTCTATTCCATTTAGGTTTCAACTTGGGAATATTGGGGTAATTTATTAGAGTTGGGTGGATGAATCGATGATCGGATTTTGCGGTTTTAGTCGATTCACAGACTTTACATACATTTATGTTGATTTATTATGTTAAATGGGTTTTAATTAAGAAGTAAACTACATATTTCGGGAGGGTATTTATTATGGCACATCAATTACCAGCACTACCTTATGCTAACAATGCACTAGAACCACATATCGACGAAACAACAATGATGATTCACCACGATCGTCACCATAACACGTATGTAACAAACCTTAACGCAGCATTGGAATCAGCTCCAGAGCTTCAATCCAAAAGCGTTGAAGATTTGATCGCAGATTTGAACAGCGTACCTGAAGCGATCCGTACAGCAGTTCGCAACAACGGTGGCGGACATGCGAACCACTCCTTGTTCTGGGAAATTATCGGACCAAACGGCGGCGGCGCTCCAACTGGCGCGTTAGCGGATGCAATCAACAGCGAGCTTGGCGGCTTAGACAAGTTCAAAGAAGATTTCGCAAAAGCAGCTACAACTCGCTTCGGTAGCGGTTGGGCATTCCTTGCTCTAACAAAAGAAGGCAACTTGAAAGTATACAGCTTGCCTAACCAAGATAGCCCAATCATGGAAGGCGATACGCCATTGCTTGGTCTTGATGTATGGGAGCATGCTTACTACTTGAAATATCAAAACAAACGTCCTGACTACATCGCAGCGTTCTGGAACGTTGTGAACTGGGAAGAAGTTGGCAAACGTTACGCAGCAGCGAAAAACTAATTTCGCAGCTTAAACACAGAACAACCAAAAAGGCTCGAACCTCTGCAGCAATGCAAGGGTTTGAGCCTTTTTTCATGGTAACTGTTACACCATAGCGAAATACGAATTCAGAATCGTAAGGAACACCTTCGGGAAAGCTAGCTCCTCCATATCCTTCGCTTCAATATACCGATAGTTCGCTGGCAATGACGAATCATTCGCTGCAGCAGTACATCGATACACGCGCAAATTCCAATGGATATGGCTAAAGGTATGTTCCGCCTGCATGTGGAAGTGATCCGGCACAACCGAAATACCTTCTTCATACAATACACCGCGCAGCATGTCCATTTGTTCGGCGTCATCGGCACCTGCGAGGGCCGCTTGTTGCGGAGCTAATTCATGAGGCAGCTCCCACATGCGAGCCAGAAGTCCTTCCGAAGGACGTTGACGAATCAGAACTTTCCCCTTCTCTGCCCCCACACCTTCCACGAGCGCAACCGCACGATACTCCGGACGCGGCGGCTTCGCCTTCGTCTTCACCGGCAGCGATTCCTCCATCCCCGCAATCCGTCCTGCACAGTGCTCCATCACGGGACAAGTCAGACATTGTGGAGATTTCGGCGTACAGACGAGTGCCCCGAGCTCCATGAGCGCCTGATTGAAGTTCGATGCTTCCCCTTCCGGGATCAACTCGACCACCAAGCCCTCCATGAAAGCGCGCGTGCTCCCCTTCATAATATCTTCTTCAATCAGAAAATATCGGGATAATACGCGCATCACGTTGCCATCAACCGCAGGCTCAGGCTGATTGTAGGCAATACTGAGAATCGCGCCCGTTGTATACGGACCTACGCCTTTGAGATCGGAGACGGCTTTCTTATCTGATGGGACTTGTCCCCCATACTGCTCCTTCACTTCCCGCGCAGCGGACTGTAAGTTGCGGGCACGCGAATAATAACCAAGCCCTTCCCAACACTTCAACACATCCTCTTCAGGCGCATCGGCTAAGGCTTCAATGCTGGGGAATTTATCAATAAACCGATGAAAATAAGGAATAACGGTATCCACACGTGTCTGCTGGAGCATGATTTCTGAGACCCAGATATAATAGGGATTCCGATGCCGACGCCAGGGTAAATCTCGCTTGCTTCGGTTATACCAGGCGAGCAGTTCACGGCTAAAATAATGTTTGGCTTCAAGACTATAGGTGTTCAATGTGTAAAAATCTCCTTCTCGTCTTACGAAATCCTGCGAAGAACGCAATATTTCTATTATACAGGCAAGTCGATTGGGTTTGAATATGGAATATATGCAAAAAAGGTTCAAATTATGTTCGGAAGGCAGGCTTGTTAGTCGGGAGACGCTAGCCTATACTGAGGAAGGAAACAATTTATTGGAGGAATCTACCATGACATTTCATACAAAAATACGTTCGTTCTGCATCATAGGCTTACTCTCCATCACGCTTCTGGCTCTAACCGCTTGCGGAAGCACAAGCAGCAAAAGCGGAGGTAATGAAACTTCATCGTCAGCTTTGGATGGCCCTGCTGAGACGATGCAGCTCTTTAAGCAAAAATGCGTGAGCTGCCATGCTACAGATTTGAAAGGCCGTATGGGCCCGGATACCGATCTCACGCAAATTGGAACCAAGATGACCCAAGAACAAATCGTGAAGCAAATTACCGAAGGCAGTACGCGTATGCCTGCTTTTAAGAAAATGCTCGAAACCGCGGAAATCGATCAGCTTGCGGAATGGTTAGCGACCAAAAAATGAGCAAACCTCTATCGTGGCCTTTCGAAGATGAGCGACCTACAAGTTTTGCTTGCAAAACTCGCTTCGAAGGCAAGGTAGGTTTTATCGCCAATTTTATCACCAATTAGAAAGTCGTTTTCGTGTGTCGAAAACTTATCTTACTTATGTGGTAAATAGGTGTCTATCACCCGATGGCACTCTTACCCATCAACCCGGCGCTCGAATATTGCGAAAGCGGATGCCAGCGTCGGCTGATGGGTTATACTGACATGAATGTGATAGGTTTGATGTTCCGAATGATGATCAGTTGGTGCATCCATTAGCCGGCGCCACGCTTGTTCTGATAATGTGCAATGCGGTTTGCCTTGATGATCGGGCAGGATTTCGATATCCATAAAGCCGACCTTATCTCCGATTCCGCAGCCTAAGGCTTTGACAACCGCTTCCTTTGCCGCAAAACGACCTGCTACAAATTCAACGACTCTCCCGCTGCGCTGTTCTGCAAGCTGCCGCTCCTCTTCCGTTAGGATCCGCTCCAAAAATCTCGGCCAAGTGGAACGTTCCCGCATCTGTGAAATTCTCGCAATTTCAACTAAATCATGCCCAATCCCGTATATCATGAACATCCTCCCTCTTCGCTAGGCTCCATGTATTAACCCGTCCTATGATTCTCGGTTCATTATAACAGAACGGCTTTCTGATGCCTATGTGACGACGAAGTAAACCAGGCTTACTTACTCAGCAGTTCCCGAGAACAACTTGATTTTGGGTAGATTAGAAGTATAAGCTTGAACATATTCGTTAAAATCAATGTTGGGCCAGGTGTAAGGAGGTTCCAGAATGGACAGAGAACGTCAACAAGAGCTGCGAGAAAAGGACCGACAATATGTCTGGCATCCTTTTACCCAAATGAAGGACTATGCAGCGCAAGATCATGTGTTAATAGAGAAAGCCGACGGAATTATGCTCTATGATGCGGACGGCAAATCGTATTACGATACGATTTCATCCTGGTGGTGCAACGTCCACGGGCACGGCAATCCGCGCATCAAAGAAGCCATTCGCCGCCAGCTGGAGCAATTCGATCATATCATGTTCAGCGGATTGACCCACCAGCCGGGGATCGAGTTGGCAGAACAACTCGTTCAGGTTACACCGGATGGGCTAACCAAAGTATTCTACTCAGACAATGGATCGACCGCCGTGGAGGTGGCGATCAAGATGTCTTTCCAATACTGGCAGCAAATCGGTCAACAATCGAAGACGAATTTCGTCTTCATGGAGAATAGCTACCACGGCGACACCATCGGCGCGGTGAGTGTGGGCGGGGTGGATCTCTACCATGCGATGTTCAAGCCGCTGCTCTTCAACGCCATCCGCGTGCCTTCGCCGGATGTGCGCCAGCTCGGCAACGAGCGGACGCCAGAGCGCGAAGCCGCCCTCGTGGCGGACGCGCTCGATGCCGTGCGCACGCTATTCCGCGAGCGCGCGCACGAACTGGCGGGAATCATCGTGGAACCGATGATTCAAGCTGCTGGCGGCATGGTCATCTACCCTGCCGCATATCTGCGTGGACTGCGCGAGCTCTGCGCGCAGTTCAATGTCCACCTCATTGCCGATGAGGTGGCCACGGGGTTTGGGCGAACAGGCCGCATGTTCGCCTGTGAGCACGCGGGCATCAGCCCCGACATCCTTTGCCTCAGCAAAGGGCTGACAGCGGGGATGATGCCGCTCGCGGCGACGTTGTGCCGCGAGGAGATCTATGCCGCGTTCTACGATGATTACGCGACACAGAAGACCTTCTTCCATGGGCATAGCTTTACAGGCAACCCTGTTGCCTGCGCTGTAGCCCTAGAGAGCTTACGGCTGTTCCGAGATGAAGCCGTCTTAGAACAGTCGCAAGCCGCAGCGAATACCTTAACGGAGCAAATGAACACTTTCACCAGCTTGCCGCATGTCGCTGATGTTCGTCAGCTCGGGATGATCGCGGCACTCGATCTGTATCGTGATCCAGAGACTCGCACGCCATTCGCTTCCGACCTGCGGATAGGAACCCGGATGTATCATGCAGGTCTAGCAGAAGGGCTCATCTTACGGCCGCTCGGGGATACGATCTATTATTGGCTCCCATTATGTACGACACCTTCTCAAATCGAAGATATTGTCGAGCGAACACAACGGGTCCTTCGTCAAGTGACGGCACCGCTATCTTAAATTGGAGGTATTAAAATGATGTCTACTTCATTCCATCTTAAGCTAGAGCCTCATCGCACGATTCGTTACAGTGTATTCTCAGGAAATCAGCCAAATGAGACGGGGTCTACGGCATCCTCTCGCGGTCTGCTCATCCTGTCTCATGGGTTCAAAGGGTTTAAGGATTGGGGTATGTTCCCCTATGCTGCCGAGCAAATCGCCAAGCTTGCCGGCGTGGATGTCATCACCTATAACTTCTCGCATAATGGCGTTGGGGAGCAGCTAACCGAGTTCACTGAACTAGACAAATTTGCGCGCAATACGCCTCATCGACAGTTAGAAGATCTGAAGGCTCTCATCTCCGCTGTACATGCCAATGAGGGCATGCACTCTATGAGCCGTCCCCTCTTCCTTCTAGGGCATAGCTGGGCGGCTAGCATGAGTTTGATTCATGCCCTTGATCACCCCGACACCGTAGCCGGCGTGATTGCTTGGAACGGTTCATCGCATCCTGACATCTTCTCCGAACAAGAGAAGCAAGAGATGCGCGATCACGGTGTTGCCTATACGTTAAATGGGCGAACGAAGCAGCAGATGCCCCTTTCCGTTGAAATACTGCAGGACTTAGAAGCCCATACAGACCAATATGCCATCGTGGACCGCATCTCACAGGCTTCTTTTCCTATTGCACTCATCCAAGGGACGGACGACTTCGAACGGCTGCGGCGCGGATCCGAGATGCTTATACAGCAGAACCCGCGTATAGAATGGATACAAATACCGGGTGGCAATCATACCTTTACCACTGTACATCCTTTTCAAGGTACAACCGCACCGCTTGAAGCCGCGATCCATGCGACAAGCCAATTTATAATAAGCCACCTCTCATAGAAGAATATAGGAACACCAAAAGAGAGAGCTTTCCGCGAAGGAAAGCTCTCTTCTATTTATGCCATATGCGTTGCTTGAGCAGGTTCTGCATTGCTGTTTTGCGGTTTCGGCTGGAACTTAGCCGATCCGACGCTTAACGCCGTGATGACACCGATTACGGCGACGCATAAGCTTAGAATAAATCCATGATTAATCGCCGTTCCCATGGAATCTCGCAAAAATCCTAGAATTTGAGCAGGCACCTGACTAGAGGCATGCACGAGCAAATCTGGTTTCGCTAACTGATCAACTTTGTCAGCGGGAATGTGATTCGCTGCGGCTCCATCTGCAATAATTCCTTTCAGATTGTTGTTGACAATCACCGCCATGATGGAAGCTCCCATCACGCCGCCGATATTACGCCAGAAGCCAACAATGGAGGAACTGATCCCCATATAGCGCTTGTCGACGCTTACCAGCATCGCATTCTGACCGACACTCATCATTGGCCCAATAGCTCCGAATCCGAGCAGGATCATCAAGCCAATCATATAAATATTCTCGATATGATGAGATACCAGAATAAGCATGATGGAGGTGGCAACACCGAACAACATCGATATCGTCATGATCGTACGGAACTTTAATTTGGTCTGAAGAAATCCACAGAGAATGGTACTCACAATCATGGATGTCATCATCGGCGTAAGAATCCCGTTGGAATTCGCATGGCCTAATACGGCAACTGAAAAAATCGGCAGATAGCTAATCGCACTGAACATCATTACCCCCTGGCAAAAGCAGATAATGCTCGTTCCCAGCACGAGGCGGTTTTTGAAAATTTCTAAAGGCAGCACCGGTTCCGATGCCCGGCGTTCTACCTGAATAAAGGCTATTGTCCCTAGTATTGCCAGTATGAATAACCCGATAATCTGCCATGAAGTCCAGGCATAATCTTTGCCACCCCACTCCATCGCAAGCATGACAGAGATACAGGAGAATACGAGCAGAATTGTTCCCATATAATCAACTTTGGGCTTCTTATCTGAACGAGATTCTTGCAGTGCAAATAATAAGACGATAAACGATAAAATCCCGATCGGCAAATTCACGTAGAAGCACCAGCGCCAGCCAAAATGCTCGGTAATGAACGTCCCCACCTGAGGTCCTGCAACCGAGGATAGCCCGAAGATTGCCGCCATGACCCCGCCTAACTTCGCACCATCCTTCGGATCGCTGAAGATGCTGAAGATAATCGTGAAGCTGATCGGAAAAATAGCTCCAGATCCGATCCCTTGAATCGCACGGAACCAAATCAACTGATCCAAGCTCTGGGCAACCCCGCACAGCGCGGAACCGAGAATAAATAACCCGATACCAATCAAATAAAACAATTTTCGTCCGAATAAATCCGACATTTTGCCAAGTACTAACATCGTGCTCGTCGAAGCCAGCATATACGCGGTAAATACCCAGGACATTTGATTGAATCCGCCAAAGTCATCCAGAATATGCGTGATACTTGCGGATACGATGGTATTATCCAACGCCGACATCAATAGCCCAAGAGCCATCGCCAGTATGATAAGTCCTTTTTTTTGTTTGGAAAAGTTCATCCTTCCCTATCTCTCCCTACTCCTCTAAATTGTGAAGTTTTTCTAGACCTTTTTTCAAAAAAGCGAAACTCATCTTCAGCTGTTCCATGCCAAATTCAGCACATAGGGCCTGCGTCGGCGAACTATGATGGATGAACTGCTCATACCCGGTAGATAAAGATTGATGGCTCGCTTCCAATTCTTCAATTTTCCGTTCAAACCATCCGATAATGACTGCTTTATCCACAAATTCACCAAAGAATAAACGCATTAAGAAGTCGGAACGATAGACCTCCGATTCCATAGGGCTGTGTATATACTCCTGAAATTTCTCCCGCCCCGATGGTGTAATCGAATATATATTTTTGTTCGGCTTCCCCTCCTGAATGATGCTCTCCTTCGTAATGTAACCTAAAGCCTCCATCTTGCTCAGTGTTGGATAAATCGTGCCAAAACTCGCATCATAGAAAAAGGAGAACGTACTCTGAAATTTTTGCTTCATATCATAGCCGGATTTAGGTCCTTTCAGTAACATCCCGAGAATAACATCTTGACTGTTCATGTTAGTTCACTCCAATTCACATGTGTTATCGTATACCTTCCGTTAAGATCAATATATCAGTTCGATATATATCAAGTCAATATATATCCACAAAAAAATACCATGAATTTACATCGACTTGTCCAATCGACCGTAATTCATGGTATTTTAGCATCGCTAACGTATAAGTTCATTAAATGCCCGGTATCGCCGAACGTTTATGTTCGGTTTTCAGGTATTGTTTCTCCAGCTTCTTACGAGCGGCTTCGGACACGACTTTGCCCTCTAAGTAGTCGCTGTTCTCCTCGTAGGTGATGCCTAACTCCCCTTCATCGGTCTGGCCTTCCCAGAGCCCAGCGGTAGGAGCTTTGTCCAGCACGCTCTTCGGTACGCCGATATGCGCAGCGATTTGACGAACTTGACGCTTATTCAAGGAACTTAGCGGCGTAATATCGACTGCACCATCGCCCCACTTCGTATAGAATCCGGTAATGGCCTCCGAAGCATGATCTGTACCTACGACAAGCAGATTCAAGTCGAAAGCCAAGGCATATTGCACAACCATTCGCGTACGCGCCTTCACGTTGCCTTTTCCGGGGATACTTAGGTGGCGATGGATCTGAAGCGATTTAAAAGCATACTCCGTTTCCAAGGCAATCTCATTCACAGCATCTTCAATATTCGTCTCCACCGTATGCTTCAATTGAAAGGCTTGCGCTACTTCATAACTATGTTGAATGTCTTCTTGTGTCCCGTAGGGCTGGAACACGCCGAGTGTCATATAGTCACGACCGGTCTCGCTGCTAAGTTCATTGGTCGCTTGCTTACACAGCCCCGTTACTACGGCGCTATCAATTCCCCCGCTGATCGCAATAAGAAGACCCGTAGTTCCCGCTTTTTTCACATACTCTTTCAGAAAATCTACCCGTTTACGCACTTCTTCCTCGACGTTAATGGCCGGCTGTACACCGAGCCGATCGATAATCTCCTGTTGCAAACTCATCACGACACCACCCTATGTAAAATAACCCCACAAATTATAAATTCAAATAGATTAAATTGAAAAACTCCCCACCGTTACACCCAAGTAAACGGCGGGGAGCATGATCTGTTCCTTATTTGCAATAACGATCAAATGCGGCCGTCAATTCTGCTGCAATCTCTTCGGCACTGCGGTTCTCAATGCTATGACGCTCAACAAAATGAACAAGTTCTCCATCTTTCAGAATACCGATCGAAGGAGATGACGGCGGATATGGAACCAAGTATTCACGAGCTTTCGCAGTCGCTTCTTTATCTTGGCCTGCAAATACGGTAAATAAGTGATCTGGAGTTACTTCATGTTGAAGGGCTTGAGCAACACCTGGTCTACATTGGCCTGCAGCGCATCCACATACGGAGTTCACAACAAGTAATGATATACCTTTAGCTGTTGGAAGCTGTTCAGCCACTTCCTCTGGTGTTGTTAATTCTTGAATTCCTAATCTAGTAAGTTCATCCCGCATCGGTTGAACCATATCTTTCATATATCGATCAAAAGACATAGACATTTGCTTTCACTCCTTACGAAATCTTTGCAACAGTAATCCTATTGCTAATCTTTATTATACATTCATAAAGAATGAAAGCAAGGGAAACCCCTTGCTTTGACAACGATGCAGAAATGTCTTTTTATTTATGCTGCAACGATTACGTAGCTGGTCGGTTAGGACTGTCTACATCCGTTTTCTTATCCATTCCATCTTGGGAGGGTTTGTAAGGACCTGCGCTCTTATGTTTATCTTCTTCTTTTCCTTTTGCCACAGCTTTGGCCTCCTTTCCTATACATCCCCCCTATTATGTACTGCCCAATTTAGATTTATCCTTCACTATACTTGCGCTGAATGTTCAGAAGCCATATCCCCATGAAGGACATGACGATAAAAATACATTGTAACGGGTTAAGTCCAAGCCATATGGAGAGAGAATTCGTTACCGTCCGATCCACAAGCGTCACGACCATCCCTCCAATGCCGCCCCCTATGAGAAAATGCGAACACTGTGAGCCTTTCCTTAAAGAGGCTGACCCCATAAGCAACCAGATTGTAAGCCCAAGGAGCAAGGCTGTTCCTAACATATACGACATACTCCGATCGAACCACACTTCAATGGCACACCCTATGGAACCACCGATGGATAACCCATAGGGCAGCACATTGAGCAAAATGGAGAGCGAAATCTTCTTCTTTTGTATCCGTGTATACGTGATAACCAGAATACCAATCACACCTAACAACCAACCGTTCCAGGAGCCACCGCTCATGAAGATAAGCGCTTTCGGACTATGCCACAGGATGGAGAAATCTTCTAGAACGAATCCGAATTTATAACAAATCAGAAAGATTATGATATAACTCGTAAAGAGGTCCAACCAGGCATCCAATTTTTCGCCTTCACGGCGAAGTCTCCATATCATCAGTAAGAGTGCGGCAGCGATCATGATCATCAACGATATTGTATGTAGTTGTAATAAAAACGGCCCGATAGACCACACATTATTCATTCAAAGCCCCTACTTCCTATCGTTCTAAGCCACATGCGCTTGAAACGAAACGATAAACGTCGTACCCTTCCCTTTCTCGGATTCGACTGTAATCCGTCCCTTATGTCTTTCAACAATGCTGAGACATAACGAAAGCCCGAGACCCGTGCCCTTGGACTTCGTGGTATAGAACGGCTCGAACATTTTGTCCAGCTTATCCTGAGGAATCCCTTCTCCTGTATCTTTTACGATCAATTGTACCGTATCTTTCTGCAATAGGGTTTCAATCGTAAGCGTTCCTTTATTATTCATCGCTTCCATGCCATTTCGCACTAAATTGAGAATTAATTGCTTAATTTCTTTCTCATTCAGATGAAGGGGTGGAATGTCATCCCCTAAATTCATTTCAATTCCAAGTCCGCGTAGATTCGCGTCCGCCCAGAGCAATGGGCTTAAATCGCGAACGATATCATGCAGATGGCTCTCTTCCTTCTCTACGATCCGATTCTGCGCCAAAGATAGGAAGTCGTTAATAATCGTATTGGCACGATCCAGTTCTTCCAGCACGATACGATAGTAATCATGCAATGCTGCATCGCTTTTTTCTTTCATGAGCTGCACAAATCCCCGCACCACTGCCATCGGGTTCCGTATCTCATGCGTAATACTCGCAGCCATTTGTCCAACCAGACTCAGACGCTCAAGGTTCCCAATCTCGGATCGCAGCATTTGTAGCTCTGTCACATCATGGGCCATCCCTACGGCACCAACAACTTCATCTGTCTCCTGATTACGAATGCTCGATGAGGTCGATATCAAGATCTTCCCGTTATATTGCAATACCTCGGCCGTTGTCTCCTCACCTTGCAGCGAACGGGCCAGCTGAATGCTAGGATAATGGATATCATAATGCTTCATCACATACCCAAAGGATTTGCCTATTAAATCATCACTGCGGACCTTCTCGGTAGAAGGAAATAATCGCAGCATCATATCATTAATGGCCGTTAGATTCCCCATCTTATCCACGGACATAACGCCCAACGGGGTTGCATCGATCAACTGTTTCATTTTCTGCGCTTCTTGATGGAATTGTTGCGATAAATCTTGCAGCTGCCTTTGCAGGGATAACTTATCAAGGATGCTTTCGACGAACATGAGAATTAAATACGTTGTCAATATGCACACGCAACTGAAACCGATTTCAAACATCAACCACGGTATATCGTTCTTTTCAAAGTCAAAGCCGTAATGAGAAAAGTAAACCCAAAAATTGACTGCCCCTCCAAACAAAATCAGATATGTAATGATACGTGTCCGTCTTGGTGTTTTCGCATGACGAAATTGTGGAATAAAGATAAGAGCTAGCGGAATTAAATAGAGGCCAATATCATTAGGAAAATCCCACAGTTCCCCGTGGTTAAAAAAAATAAAGTGCGCACCGATATAGATCAAGGTCATGACCGCGCCGGCACGATACCCGCAGTACAATAAACCGAATAAAAAGGGAATCATCCGGAAATCGTAGTATTGCTCATTCGGGGTACAGTAAGAAAAAACCATAGACAGCAAGAACGAAATCGTGCAGAATATGGCGAATATCACTCGAAACGTAAAGATTTGACCGGTAATTTTCGGCTTCATTGCCCATACTTGCAGTAAAAATGCGGGTAATAAGGCAATCAGCTCTTGTAAAAAGGTTTCTTTTAGAGGAGTGGAAATCACTGTATGGATCACCGGCCTAAGAATAGAGTTAGAGTTACAAAAATTAAAACACAAGTTACAAGTTTTTACAATATCCGCGAATTTATTTAAACAATATTTTATTCATTCGGCTAAAAACGTTACAATAGGGTGATGGATAGCGAAAGAAAGGAGATGTCGTTATGACATATGATGTCATCGTAGTAGGCGGTGGACCCTCCGGTCTCATGGCCAGTATAGCAGCTGCTGAACACGGAGCCTCGGTACTCCTTGTAGATAAGGGTGACAAGCTAGGCAGGAAACTGGGGATCTCTGGTGGCGGGCGATGTAATGTCACGAATGCCAAGGAAATCGATGAACTGATTCAATATATTCCGGGAAATGGCCGGTTTCTATACAGTGCTCTTGCTCATTTTAGCAATAAAGATATCATGCGATTCTTTGAAGATCTCGGCATTCGGCTGAAAGAAGAGGACCGCGGCCGGATGTTCCCTGTATCCGATAAAGCCAAGACGGTTGTGGATGCCCTGATAGGTAAAGTGCGTAAGTTAGGTGTCGAAATTCGGACCAATCGCCCTGTCGAAACCGTGCTTTATAAGAATGGACAGGTAGCAGGTGTCAAATTAAAATCGGGCGAGACGCTTCGCAGCCATGCGGTGATCCTAGCTACCGGTGGAAAATCCGTTCCTCAGACAGGCTCGACGGGTGACGGTTATGCTTGGGCAGAGGCAGGTGGGCATACGATTACGGAATTATTCCCGACCGAAGTGCCGATCACCGTACAAGAGCCTTTTATCCGCAACAAGGAATTGCAAGGTCTATCCCTACGGAATATTACTTTGTCCGTCTGGAACCCGAAAGGAAAAAAACTCGTTGAGCATGAGGGAGATATGCTGTTTACCCACTTCGGAATTTCAGGACCTGCCGCCTTACGTTGCAGCCAATTCGTTGTCAAAGCGCAGAAGAAATTCGACACCCGGCTCGTGAAAATGACAATTGATTTATTTCCCGAGAAATCTGTCGAGCAGTTGTATCAGGAATCGCTTGCACTAGCAAAGAATGAAGCGAAGAAAGCGGCCAAGAATGTTCTTAAACCATTACTTCCAGAACGAATGATTCCACTTCTGCTCCAGCTCGCAGGGATTAAGGAAGATACGACTTACGACAATATCCCGAAGCAGCCTTGGCTAGAACTTGCTCAACTGCTTAAATCCTTCCCGCTTCAAGCGAACGGTACCCTCTCAATTGAAGAAGCCTTTGTTACGGGCGGCGGCGTGCATTTGAAAGAAATCGATCCGAAGACGATGATGTCGAAAATAGCTGACGGCTTATTTTTCTGCGGCGAAATCATGGATATTCACGGCTACACGGGCGGGTATAATATCACTGCGGCATTCACGACCGGCTATACGGCAGGCATGAGTGCTGCACAACGCTTCACGTCCTAACGACGATTCAAAAAGAGCTGACTCCCCTTCGCCAGAAGGAGGGCCAGCTCTTGTGGTATATCGAATCTAGGATTTAACCTCACCTGAAAAATGATCTGTTGTTTCATCATACCAGGCGAGATGATCCTCATTGCGTAAATCTAAATTTTCAAAATTATCGGCATTATAAATCGAGGATGCATCTGCATACCCTTCCACCCAATCCTCATTCACAACATGTGCAGGGACAGCAATAAAGCCATCGACTTGATAAGCCTCATCAAAAGGCATTTCTGACATGGTAGACTGTTCTTGCAGATCTCCTCCGAACGCTTGCGCAATCTCAAGAGCCGAAGTTAAATCCGCATTCTCGACATGAATATGCAAGCGTGTCCCGCCATCATCATCGAATACCGGTTCATATCCAAGTTCCTGCAGGGTCTCATGTGCAAGATTTGCGCTCTGAATATCGCTAAACTGAAAGGCAATCGCTGTATGCCGCAAGTGATCACGTCCTCTTCCTTTAAGTTCAACCGTGTAAAGATCAAAATCACGGAAGGTCTACTGCATACTATGCCCGAAAACCCCATTTTTCATCAAAGCTTAAATTGCTGAATCTCCATGGAGGTCGAAATCTCTTTTTTTTATGTATTTCAATTCCGGTTCAATGTGATAAAAGTTATTTAAATTTAACTTATTTATGACTTAAGATAGTTCTGAGAGAGAAACGGATTGTGTAAAGGCGGTGTTGAGATTGCTGAAACTTGAAGACGTGAATACGGAACAATCGCTCCAATTATTCCACGTGTTTGCAAAGGCATTTAAAAGTGTGTCCGAGCACTCGTATATGAGTTGTAAAACACAAGGATTTAACCCGACAGCATTCGCGGTTTTAGAGGTTCTTTATTTAAAAGGATCACAACCGATTCAACAAATTGGCTCGAAGCTTCTATTGCAGAGCGGTAATGTTACCTACGTCATCGATAAACTCGAACAGACAGGCCTCTTACGCCGCAAGCATTGCTCCAAAGATCGCCGTGTTATTTATACGGAATTGACGGAGGAAGGAAAAGCCGTTATGGACAAAGTGTATCCTGAACATTCTAAGGCGCTATCGAATGCACTCCAAGGATTAAATAAAGAAGAGAAGGATTTAACCATACGCCTTCTCAAAAAACTCGGAATGGCAGCGGAGAACATTACTCCGGTGACCGTCAAAAAAACCTGACTTCGATATTACGAAGTCAGGTTTTTCTTTAGGTTGAAATCGGCAAAGGTTGCTATAAATTGAGCCGCTGGGATGGGACGACTGAATAAATAACCTTGGAACTTATCGCAACCTTGGCTTTGCAAAAATTGCAGCTCCTCCTCGGTCTCAATTCCTTCGGCAGCTACTGCGACATCCAGACTATGACCCAGTTGGATCACCGTCTTCACGATCGAAGCATTGACTTCGTCGGTTGGCAAATGGCGAACGAAGGATTGGTCCAATTTCAAAATATGTATCGGCAGCTTGTGCAGACGGCTTAGGGAAGAATACCCGGTTCCGAAATCATCGATTGCAATCTGGATGCCTCGCTCTTTCAATTGCCCTAATACGGAAATCGCATGCTCCATATGATGCTGGACATAACCTTCCGTAATTTCTAATATCAAATACTTCGGATCCATTCCTGTCTCCTCGATGACACGATCTACGACTTGAACGAAATCTTGATTGGAAAATTGCCGCAAGGATACATTCACGCTCATTTGTATCTTAGGCAACCCTTCCCTTACCCAGATAAGATGCTGCATACAAGCCGTGCGCAGAACCCACTCCCCGATGGGAATAATTAAGCCCGTCTCTTCTGCGAGCGGGATAAATTGTGCCGGTGACACAAAACCATGCATCGGATGTGACCAGCGAATGAGTGCTTCTGCAGCAATGATCGTGCCTTTCTCATCTAACAGCGGTTGATAATACAGAAGCATCTCATCCCGCTCCAACGCTTTGCGCAGATGATTCTCGAGCATCATTCGTTCCGGGATTTGGTCCACGGTAATTTGATCGTAATACTGATAACAAGAACCGCCCTTGTCCTTCGCTACATACATCGCCGTATCGGCATTCTTCAACATGGAGGTGAGACTGTCGCCGTCCTGCGGGAACAAACTCACACCGATGCTGGCAGCAACGAACAATTCATGCGATTGTACGTGAAAGCCTAGCGATAGCTTCTCAATGATGGCTTCTGCGTAGGTATTCACATTACTCCGTTCCACATCCCGAAGCACGACGACAAATTCATCGCCTCCCAGACGTGCACACATCGCCTGTGTACTATCACGGAATATCTGATCCAAACGTTGAGATACTTCCGTAAGCAATAGATCTCCCACATCATGGCCTAATGTATCATTCACATGTTTGAACCGATCTAAATCGATAAACATGACCGCGAGGGTTTGATTGCTTTTAACAGATTCTTCCAGGCTCCGTTCCAAATCCAGGGAGAAATGATAGCGATTCGGCAATCCTGTTAAGGTATCGTAGTATGCCAGCTGCTGCAGTCGTTCCTCGGATAGTTCCAGCATTTCGGTCTGTTCGATCAACTGATCGTTCATCCGCCTCATCTCAAGGAACATCTCTACAACACGATCCGCCATAATTCTGAAGTTCGTGACTAAAGCAGCCACCTCGTGAATCGCGGTACGCGGCCAGGCGAACACTTGCTGGCGCTTCAGCTTATCCGGTAGATCCGTCGTCATCTTCGTCAGTTTGTTCAGGGATAACATCAGATACGAATTAAAAAACAACGAGATAATCGTAGCAATCATACAGAACGAGAACATGACAATGAACTTGTTCGTATAGGCCATAATCGTACTGTGCTGGTAGTACGAGATGGGCAGCGCGGCAACAATTTGATTGGGGCTGAATCCTGCAATCTCTGTAACTAATACATAGTAGCCATTATTCCAACGCCATGTTTCATAATTGTAATGCTCGTTTTCCGGAATCCATCGGTAGAATTCACTTGCATATCTAAGTCCCGTTTTATAATAACCCACCTCATGCGAATCACTGCTGCTTGAAAGATGTTGGAGGCCGTTATTGAACACTGTATAATATTGCTTCCTGAACCAATCGCCGTCCGTGGAGGATGCAATGTTGTTATCTGCATAGAGCAGCCCCATCTTAATGGCCCCGTTCGCCGAGTTTCGGACAAGCTCTTCTGTAATTTCTCCGGATTGAATCGATTCCTTGATCTTTGAAGTGGAACCCTTGCTCTCCCGCTCCATTCGATTCATTTCGTTCATCATATGCTGGGTCTGTGTCTGCATGAATAGGAGAGAATCATGCTCTACCCGGTCCCGGATTTGAGAGCTATCCAAGTACATATTCAATAAAAAAGGGCCAATAACCGCAACGATGGATAGGTGCGTGAGCAATTGATTCAAGTAGATCATGCGCTTCTTCATCTGAGGGAATAGCCTTCTCCACGGCAAATACGTAATGATGACATCCCCTAATAATCCATTCAACAAGCCGCTCATCGCGATCATGAAAATTTGCAGATACATCTCGGAAGAGTAGATTCCGATCTGCAAATAATAGAGTAATCCCGTAAGCGGCGCCCCGATGATCAGCCAGAACAGCCCGTCCCAAATGAATAGAAATCTTTTTCTTTTTCGCGAAAATACAGCACTGACCAGAATCACTTCAATGCAGATAAGAATAAGATATATGGGGCCGTCCAGCCAAAAGTAAGAAATTGCACTCACGATCAGGACTGCTGCCCCCGACCAATAGGGACCAAACAGATTTAAAATGACAAATAGAAATGCGCTGCAGAACATAATATGCGCACCATAGGAGAAGTTAATGACCCAATGCGTTCCCAGCGTCGCTAATCCTATACATATAATTAAGGCGCTAAATGCACGAAGGGACGATATCGGATTCAATTTGTGGTGGATAGCAAGCACCCCTAACAGCAAGAATATGGAATTGTTTCCTTATCTTATTTCGACATCCATTTCAATTTCCCTACTACTTTGTGTATTTTTTCCTATTCATTTTAATATTTTCGATCCAATTATGTCTATAGGCGTAGGTCGAATGTCCCTAATCTATCATGCATAGAACGAAAAAAATCACCGACAAATAACTGCCGATGATTTTCCTATATCATCATTATGCTTCTTAAGCGTTAACTGCTTCATATCGCTTACATCAGGACTATCGTTCTTGTTACCCACGGCTCAATCCATTGTCGATCATGCGTAATGATTAGGATGGCCGTGCCTTGCTCCGCCAACTCCGCACAGAACTCGAATATGCTCGTGGTATTTGCTGCATCTTGACCACTTGTCGGTTCATCCAGAATGAGCAATTGTGGTTGTGTCATACACATCGATGCCACGCTTAACAGTCGCTTTTCGCCATGACTCAGTTGGAAAGGATGTTGGTCTCGCTGCGCATATAGGCCGATTCTCTCGAGCATTCTCGTTCCTTGTTCTTCGATGTCAGACAAGGAGGTCTGTTCCTGCTGCATTCGCAAGCTATAGACACACTCTTCCCACACCGTATCTGCAACGAATTGATGTTCTGGCTGCTGATGTGCAAAGCTTAACCATGATGCCCGTTCATAGATGGAAGTACGGCTTACGTCCTTTCCCTCCAGGAATATCGTTCCTTTATGACTAGGCAATAGGCCCATTAACAACTTCGATAGCGTCGTTTTCCCGCATCCATTAGGACCAGTGACCGCTAACATTTCACCCGGAAACACTTCGAAGGAGCAGGGTTGTAATCCGCGCTGCCCCATAGGATATTGATAAGCAAGCTTTTTTACTTCCAACAAAGGTGTTGATGCTGTCGGCTTCCCGCTAGGATTCCGATGGAGATTAGGTTTAGCTTGCTCCCAGATCGACGTACGGACCGCATCGTTCAGGGGCATATCCTGCATCATTGCTCCTGCCTCCATGGTTATGATTCTTGTTGATCCCCGTGGAATGCAGTCCGGTCTAGAAGCTGTCGCAATGACAGTTACGCCTTGTTCATGGATAGATCGGAGCAGCTCAAACATCGCTGTCTTTGTCTCTGGATCTAGACTCGATGTAATATCATCCATAATGAGAATGGACGAGTTCATGGTTAATACCGATGCAATGGCGACACGCTGCTTCTGACCGCCGGATAAGTGGTTGACATTTTGGTTCCGATAGAAGGTCATGCCTACCTGCTGTAGCGCATTTGCTATTCGGCGCTCAATTTCTTCGGGTTCAACACGCAGGTTCTCTGGAGCAAATGCGAGCTCATCTTCAACCACGCCTACAACGAGTTGGGCATCAGGATCTTGAAAGACCATACCCACCTGCTCTGCGAGGCGATGGACTTGTTCTGCCTCCAGACCTACGGGAAGATCACGCATCATCACCAAACCTAGGCGGTCGCCGCCTAATTGGCCTGGAATCAATCCATTCATCATCTGGCATAGGGTAGATTTTCCGCTGCCATTAGGTCCATAAATCGTAACAAATTCTCCTTGCTCAATCTCGAATGAAACATCCTGAACAGCGGGTTGATCAGCATGTTCATACGTGTAAGTCACACGATCAAATGTAATGACAGCATTCATGATCTCAATTTCGCGTCTTTAACGATGTTAAAGGAACGCAACAGACCCGTGCGCACCATGGCATCTCCAATCATTTTGGTTAACATCCCGCACAGGATCAACCCACTTAGACAACGCACGATGAATGCGATCGTAAGCTGTCCCATCCCCCATTTCAAATAACCGAACATATTCGCCGCGAAAATAAACCAAAGTGGTACCGCACATAATCCGAGCAGCATCGTTACCCCCATGGTCCAACGCTTATATTTAAAAATAGCACATACCAGCTCAACAGCAACGGCATAACATAACGCCGCAACAAGCGAAGCCGCGATACCGTAAGAATTACCGAGCAAGGTCTGGACAATGGCCCCGAGCATATACGTAATAAACGCAGTCCCCGGTTTACGAATAATATACATCGCCAAGACCCCATATATCATATACAGCCCGACAATGGTCGAGGTAGCAATAGGTCCTCCTAGTGTCGTTAAGAACTGGTTCACCGTAGACAAAAATGTCGAAAGGACGGCATTTGCCATAGCAAGAACAGCCATCAGAACAATTTCAAGGGTCGTAAAACGCTGAATTGCGCTTCGTTCATTCATTATAGATCTCTCCTAATCTTTCTCTAAATTCTTTCATTAAACATAGTAAAGTACAATAAAGGTACTTCCTATAAAAGCTACTATCATGATGAGCGAAAACCAAGTTGTTTTTATCGTTTTCATATACGTTCGACTCGAGTATGCGCCAAAGCCTTTGGCGTCCATGGCGCTAGCAATCATCTGCATCCGACGAACCGAATTAACAAATATCGCAATCGAAAATATCTTCCATGCTTGAATGCGTTCGCTTACCCCCTTGGGAGGTCTCATTCCTCGAAGCTGATGGGTGGAACGAATGATCTCCGTCTCTTCGGTCAGAATTGGAAGAAATCGTAGTGATAACGATACTGCGTACGCGAATCGATAGGGTACACGCAATTGTTGCGTAAGCATCAACACCACATCCCGGGGATCTGTTGTCGCTAAATAGATTACCGATGTTAAGAATAAGGTGAATAAGCGACAGGTGATCGCGGCTGCGTAATCTAGCGCCTCAAGTGTCAAGTGGACAGGACCTAACTGAAGTATCGTTGTATCCCCGGGAACCCATAGGAGTTGTACGAAAAAAAATGGGATTCCGAACAGGAGCAAGTAACGTGTGACCCGCCCTAGAATGCGAACCGTCCTCTTCCCGTATATTAGCCCGCATAGGATAACAATGCCGAGAATTACTCCCTGAACGAGCGCGGACTGATAGGTTAATGCTAATACCGTCATGCATATCACGCCAATAAGTTTGGACAGTGGATCCATATGTACATCTCCGTTAATCATTTTTGTCTATTAAAACTCCCTCGTATCTAATCTATAGCTTACACCTCACATTGTGACGAATGGCCATCCAATTGTAAACCTATTATAAATAAGTTGGTTGACAATTGGAATAGGAAGCACAAAAAAACTTCCTTTTCTAACATCTAACGATGTCAGAATGGAAGTTCTCATGGCATTAAGATTGAAACTCAGCGGGTTGAATCTTTCTTGTTACGGAACCCAACTTCGTAGATTCGGAGTGTAATATAAGTATTAATCCATATCGCGCCTACCATGATCATCACACGCAAGATCACCTGAAAGCAGCCGACATGTTCGGTTGTCAATCGCATGATCATCAGAAAGGGGGTGACATAGGGAATCAAAGACACCACTTTCATGACGAAGTCAAACTGGCCTGTAGGTACTCCTAAAAATAAAAAGATCACCACGGCAAAAAGTAGAAGTACGATAATGGAGGTCAGACAGGCATATGTTTTGCTTAACAAAGAGCCAGCGGCAATATACAGACTTGCGTATTGCAGGAACCCCAGGATGAAGAACAGGACCAGGTATACTGAGAATGTCGGTGTTAAGTAACTGAGGTTGATCCAAATGTTCGTATAGAGCATAACACCTTGAACATCATAATAGTTCAGTACGACAATCGTGAGCAGCATATATAGAAAAAGCTGTACACAACCTGCCGCTCCAAATCCGGTCATTTTCCCCAGCAGACAGATACCGTAATCCCGTCGTTCGATCAGCTCTATCTCCCGATGTCGGATACGGTCGTGCAGAATGGACTTTCCCAGGCCAGCTCCGCAGCCGATGATTCCCACCAATAATATTCCCATGATAACGAGGGATAGAGAATACTCCTTGACATCCAACGGGATGGGCTTCACGATTCCGTACCTCACGGCCCAATATAGCGCTCCTGATAGTGAGAGGATGGTCACTATCGTTGTACATATATAGAATGTAGATTGAATGCATTCCGTAAATGCACGAACGGTCATTCGCCAAAATAACCTCATCGCTCTTCTCCAGTTAAGTTCATCATTTCCCCCATTTCTGCCCTTCATCTGTGAACTACATAAATTCTTTGATATGAATTAATCCTAGTCGCTTCGCAACGATGATCGCTTCCGATCTGGAACGAACATTTAACTTCTCAAATATTCGAGTTAAATTGTATTCAACGGTCCGTTGGCTCATAATGAGTAAACTTGCGATTTCTTTATTGCTCAAGCCATTGGCTACTTCCTGAAGAATTTCTTGTTCCTTCTCATTGATGGATACATCCTCCACCTTCTGGCTTAATCCACTGCCCGAGCGAATGTCGTTGCGGCGCAATTGCTTCAACAACGATATGGGAATCACCGCTTCTCCCCTTAAAGCACAACGAATCGCCGCAATCAATTGGTCGCGCGACGATGTTTTGCTAATAAATCCAGCTACGCCGGACTCAATTAAAATATTGTAATGGGCACTGATATCATAACCAGAGTATATCAATACGATCGAGTCTGAATTGATCGATACGACGCGACGCGTTAATTCTAACCCGCTAATTCCCGGCATATTGAGATCGAATAACATGATGTCATATTTATGTTCCCGAATACATTCCAAGGCCTCAAGACCCGAACATACGACAGTGACATTCATATCCGATTCTTTCTCAATCATGATTTTGGTTCCTTCACCAACAGAAGGATGATCATCTACTAACAGAATTTCAATCATTCAATCCCTCCCTAGCTGCAACTGCACATTGTGAGTTCACGGATGTCTGATAGGGTAGTGTAATGATGACTTCAAACCCTTCGCCAATCGCCGAATGAAACATCGTCTCACCCTCGAACCCTGATACACGCTCACGTATACCTGATAGGCCCATATGTTTGAATGAAGATTGGAGTCGGAGCATGTCCATGCCTACGCCATTATCTCGATATACATATGCGATATGTTCATGATTTTGACGGAGCAATATCTCAACGTTAGACGCCTTCGCATGTTTGGTTGTATTGCGCAACAATTCCTGCGTAATACGATAGATCGTTAACACATACTCGTCATCAAGCTCAAGATTGAACCCTTCGTAGTTAAAATCTATCGAATAATTGGAGTGAAATTGAGCATAGTTGCACAAGTTATCAATGGCCTCGACAACACCCATTTCCTTTAAGAACGGCGGGCGAAGCTCATTACAAGTCTCTCGAATCTGATGCACAACATCCAACAACCCTTCTTTGATCTGTGTGAGCCTGTCGCGTACTTCGGCATTCAGATCAGTCTCATCCATTATCATCTCAAGTTTACGATACCATAATAACTGGTCTTGAAGAGCGGAATCATGTAAATCTGCAGCAAGACGTCGTCTTTCCTTCTCGGTTAGCTGAAAGAGCATCCGCAATACCCATGCTGGCGCCTTCGCGTGCGAGCGTACCTCTAAGTCCATAATTACACCTTCAATTAATTGTAGATTCTCGTATACCATGCTGACATAATTTGAAATGGTTTGAAGCCACACCAGCTCATCGCGATTGAACTGGACGCGGTTTACTTTATTACAGATCCATAGTAAGGTATGCCCTTTCTGATGCTTCCCAATCACGCAACACAAACCGGATTCGAATTTGATGCAATTCCCGATCGTGTAATCATGGATCATATCTTGCAGCTCCGTGAGTAACTCGGCCTGCTGCTCTTCCAGGATATCGCCCTGCATACGCTTCAACAGAATCCGTTCTTCCTCATGCTCCACTTGAAGGAGCGCTGCTGCTTTTACCGGAAGTACATCCAGAACTTCACGTAATAGTCTTTCTTCCAGATCCGGAACCTTCATGATCTTACTAATTTGACTCGAAAATCGATCCAGACTGGATTGGAAATTATAAGTTCCGATGAACAACTTACGACGAAAACGGAAATCCAACATATCTTTAACATACAAAAATAAAACAACGCCTATGTATACAGTTAAGAACAACTGGGCCCATTTGATCATCACTTCATCGATCTGACTCATGAAAAAATAGACACCAATGAGAATAATCGTAGTTGGAATGACGGATAAAATACAATAATACCGAAGTCGGCCTAATACAAATTCAATATCCATCAGATGATTCGTCGCAATTAAATACACATAAATAATAGGTATTAGAAACAAAAATATTGCAGCAATACTCGCCGATATGATTTCTTGATCAAAAATGATCGAAGGCAGCGCATATAAAAAAACAAATGGAAAAAAAGATAATAAATTCCCAAATATCATAAATTTAAACAACGGACTATAGGTCGTATTACGGTATTTGCGAAAGCTATTAAAGAGAACCCACATACTCATCATGATGCCGATTGTAAACGAAATCAGCAATAATTCGCCAGGAAAGCCATTCTCAACATAATCTCCCAATCTCGTAAATGCGGAGAACATATTAAATAAAAAGATAACAAGATTAATGGCGTACAGGCATATTATGACTCTTAATTTCACAATCTCTAAATCTCGCTGCTTGAAATACCGGTACAAGAAATGGAGGAATATGACGGGGATCTGCGAAAGGAGAGCCGGCAGAGTTATGAACCCTAAAATGTTCTTTTTCGCAGAAGCCCCCGCACCTACATAACTAATAGCAACGGCTAAAAAAAAGAAAATGAGCAAGTGCGCTGCTGCATCCTCTCTTTTTTTATGAGGAGAAATAAAGAGAGGCTCAGCAGAAGGAAATACAAGCAAAGGGGCAGAACTGTCTGATCCATCGAGATCGGGAGATTGGAGGTTGGAAAGGAATACTCCATTCGAACTCCAGCTCGTTCCGTAACCATCGAATGGACGGTAGACAATAACCTCAGGTTAGGATATATTTCAACATTCACATGATCAATGGAAATGACACGATCTCCTTGTCGAATTCCTTGCTGATAAGCGAGACCGTTGGACTCGATTTTCTTAACGATCCATGTATTGTCGCTTCCTTTACTCACTTCTATACCAATATCAGCGACCTTAATATCTGCGTAAACAAGATAACTTACGAGTAAAGTCGCCGCTATAAGTACAACGAACATGCCATATTTCCTAACGTACCCCATCATTTACTCCATTTCCTTACGTTGTGTCATGTATTAATTGTAATACCAGTAGGTCTTTCTAACATTTTCTGTTCCAGGCAATTGACCGCCTGACATTGTATCTACGATTGTTCTTTGTTGCACTGGCGTTACGCCCACTAAGCTTGCTTGTCCATTACGTACGAGTTGTGTTACTTGCGGGTTATTCGTGAGGTAGCTGATCATTTGTTTAATCATTCCATACTCCACCTTTTCGACTAATTTTGTGATACATTTTTACTATACCACCATCGTCCGCATTTGGGTTTGCAAACCGTATTGCGGTTTTCCGCAAAGGTCATTGCGGTATTTGCGGGATTGGTAGAATTACACAAAATCTCCCAAACGTTGTTTCCAATCCAAATCAACAGGCAAATCCTCAATGAGGGTCATGCATTCTTGTTGGATGAATCGAAGGTGCACTTGCGCATACGAGAGACATCCACCCTGTTCTACAATGTCCATAATCTCGTGTTTATTGGCATAAATCTGCTCAACATCCTCTTGATCTGCATAATAATCACGCAAGACTTGAAGTTCGGGACGCTCATCGTCTAAGAGATATAGAACGGGAAGTGTTCTTTTACGGAAAATGAGATCATTCCTCGTATCCCAACGTCGAATACCTTCCATATCATTACGAATCTGTGCCGATACGCCTAAGAGTTCCCCATAGGCACCGACCGTCTCATCCAGTTTCCCCGTAGCTAAGACCGCTCCAATCTGACATGCGCATGCGACCAATGCCCCAGACTTCGCCCGAATCATGGCAAGACAATCCTCTTCTTCTGTCACTGAATTATCCACGTCGATGTACTGCCCGCCGACGGCCTGATTCAATCGTTGGTGCAGCAGCCACAGCGCTTGCGATTTGATCGATTGATCAAAGTTCGTCTCGGCAATAGCCGTCGTACTTAGCGCAATAAATCCAATGGCTGCGTTCATGGACTGTGCATGATCTACGTTCATCCATGGTACACGCTCATTGTCCTGATCTTGTAAATCATCAAAGATATCCAAGGCCAAAATCAATAATTCCACTGCAGCGGCTGCCTGGCCGATGTCTCGTGATGTTCCACCAAACATCTGGTAATGAAATATCGTTAACTCAGCAAAAATCGTTGATTCTGTCATCTTATAAGCAACAAAAGATAACATAAGATCGCGAAGCTCTGGCGGAGTTACATGTCGATGCACGATTTGCTGAATCGCAGATTCGATTTCCAATCTGTCCATGAAGACGACTCCTTACCCTGATATTGTCATACCAATTCTATCTTGTATATGCAAAATAGGCTAGTATAAATCACGAGTTTTTCCTAGTTGCGTCCTGTAAATTCGACAAAAAGCGGCTTCCCATGACCCGGATAAACGACGAAATTATTCGACATTTGACTAATCACTTTGCGATAAGCCTCCATTTTCGAAGAACCCAGCTCCACTTCAGGTTCAAAGGGTTGTTCAATCGGTTGCATCATAAGTTTGCCGGAGAACAGCATTTCATTGCATTTCACACAGATGCAGCCTTGCGTCTGATCCGCGGTATGAATAATTTCTAGCGTCTGCCCGCCGAAGTTCAACTTATTCCCATCCTGTAATCCGATGTCCACATGACCGTAGGGTTGCCGGTATTGCATTAAGAACGAGTCTCTGTAGATCTGCTTCGAGACGACCCATTTATCAAATTCATGCATAGCCACTTGCGCGCCTGTTGCTTCCTTAAGCTCTTCAAGCGCGATCATATGATCCGAATGTCCCTGTGTGATAATAATATATTTAATCCGTACACCAGCCCGTTCCACAGCTGCCCAGATTTTCTTAAATCGTGATCCCGGATCAATGATGACCCCTTCACCTTGACTTGCGAGAATATAACCTGTCGTTCCTGAAATACCCTGCGGAATCCGTTCCACATGTAATTCTGATGCTGCGGGATATGTATTGGAGTTCATGCATCGTGACTGGATATCTGAATGAATACGCACGTGCTTCCAAAAATCATGAGGGACTGAAATATCGCTTGCCGGGTGTTTGATCATCATGGTAGGTTCTGAATGCACAGCAGATCTCCGCTGCCCAATAACAAACCGATAAACATTTTCTTTTCTCACTCTAGTCCCTTCTTTCCTATGCTAAAGAGTACGTCCATGTGCCCTGCTATATTAATAGCATAAAAAAAACAAGCGACTTCTGCACCGAAAATATAGCCAAAATAACCCTAAATATTTCTTGCGGTACGACCGCAATTCCCGCAACATTCCTTTGCGGTCACCGCAAGAAAAATGTCGAAAAATGCAAGAGGAGTGAACGAATTACATTTGGCTCTTCAACATTTTCTATTTTATTCGTTAACTATGTTCTATTCTAGTTATAAAATCCGTTCCCCCAGCAGGGAACAAATGAGTTCCATCGCTAATTTAGAAGTTTGTTGATGGGTATCCAACGTCGGATTCACCTCCACGACATCCGCAGACGTAATACAACCCGATTCGCTTAACAGCTCTAGAGCGAAATGCGCCTCCCGATAGCTGACTCCGCCGCGTACTGGTGTACCCGTCCCCGGGGCTTCAATCGGATCTACACTATCGATGTCAAAGCTTAAATGCACGCCATCCGTATCTTTCCCAGCGATTTGAACGGCTTGCTGCATGACGGCTTCAATCCCCATGCGATCAATTTCATGCATCGTATAGCACGCAATGCCTTGCTTCCGAATAAAGTCTTTCTCACCCGGATCTAAGTCTCGCGCACCAATGATCACGACATTCTTAGGATTTACCGGCTGGTACTGTCCTTGTTTATCGGATATACGCCACTCCGTCCACCCGAGGGCTGCAGCGAGCGACATCCCATGCACATTCCCCGATGGGCTTGTCGTTATCGTATTTAAGTCGGAGTGTGCATCAAACCAGATGACCCCTAGCTTAGGCCATACGCTAGTCAGCCCGGCAATGCTGCCCATCGCAATACTATGATCCCCGCCTAACACGAGGGGAAATATTCCTGAACTTACGACGCGGCCCACTTGATCTGCAAGACGGCGACTCACTTCGAGTACTTCGGGAAGATAGCGTGCTTTCGGATCGATGACCGCTGCTGGCTGCGTCGGACAGGAGATATCGAATTCGGATGAAATATTGACTCCTGATTGCTCTAATCGTCTTTTAAGCCCTGCTTGCATAATACTCTCGGGCCCATATTGTGCACCTGAACGTCCGGCGCCTAATCCAAAGGGTACGCGAATAATCGATACTTGCTGGTTAGCCATTTGACGTGCCCCTCTCCTCTTCTAAATACACGCGGGATGAAGTACCTTATGAATCCTTTCCAATGCCCAATCGATTTGCTCGTGTGTGATAATCAACGGCGGAGCGAATCGAATCGTCCGTTCATGCGTCTCTTTGCAGAGGATGCCAGATGCCATCAAGGATTCGCAATACGGCCTTGCTGATGTCGTAAGTTCTACACCAATGAATAGCCCTCGACCTCGAATTTCTCGCACGATGGGACTATGGATACGATCTAGTTTCTCGATAAAATAAGTACCCAGCTCTTCCGCTCGTTCCGCTAACCCCTCCTCCTCCAACACGTCGAGTGCAGTGATTGCCACTGCGCTTGCGAGCGGATTCCCGCCAAACGTCGATCCATGCGACCCCGGACCAAATACGCCTAAGACCTCACTGTCGGCTGCCACTGCAGAAATCGGCATCACGCCGCCGCCCAGCGCTTTTCCTACAATATATACATCTGGAACAATCTGTTCCCAATCGCATGCAAAGGATTTCCCCGTCCGTCCCAGCCCTGTCTGGATTTCATCAGCCATCAACAAGATATGATGCTGCTTGCAGAGTTCATGAGCCCTTCGCAAATAACCCGTAGGAGGGACTATTATCCCCGCTTCTCCTTGTATCGGTTCTACCAGAAACGCAGCCGTATTGGTCGTTATCGCAGCTTCCAGCGCATCCGCATCACCATACGGTATGATCGTGAACCCCGGGGTATAAGGACCGAACCCTTCACGATATTCCGGACTGGAGCTGCACGAGGTCATCGTGACGGTCCGACCATGAAAATTATCCGAGCATACGATGATTTCGGCTTGATTCTCCGGAACCCGCTTCATTTGATACGCCCAACGCCGGGCGGCCTTTATCGCCGTCTCCACCGCTTCTGCTCCGGTATTCATCGGTAATATCATGGACTTGCCGGTATAGGCGGCTAACTTTTCATAGAAGGCTCCTAAGGGCTCACTGTAAAATGCACGGGAAGTCAGCGTCACTCTGTCCGCTTGATCCTTTAAGGCCTGAATGACTTTGGGATGCCTGTGGCCATGATTCATGGCGGAATACGCACTGAGCATGTCCATATAGCGCCTTCCCTCTGTATCCTCCACCCAAACTCCCTCTGCCCGCGAAATGACAACCGGCAGCGGATGATAATTATGTGCCCCGTAACGATCTGTCTGCTCGATAATGATATCCGAGTGGGTCATGAACATCCCTCCTTCAATCGAATAGCGGCTTCTCTCTTTACCATCATATTCGCGGGTGCCCATAGATAGTGCGGGCTGAGGATCAGGAAATTATTATGGTGGAGGAATATTGCAATGATGGCATGCTCCGGAAAAGGATCTCTCTTCAAACTCTTGTCCGCCCATTGCCTTGATTTGATTAGGATGGGAGCAATAGGCTACCAAATGCCGGACGTAAACTTTTACGAGAGATTCCTTTTCCTACGCATTTCATTGCTACATTCGAACCTCCAAGATATTTTCCTGACAGCCCGCTAAAGATAAAAAAGCCTTCAGGAGGATATCCTGAAGGCTTCTATCTTAAAATACAAAGTCGTCGTCGCTTAATGGCTCGACATTCGTGGTACGAACGTATCCGTTCCCTTTTTTGGAGAAGAAGTCATGCTGCTTCGTACGTGTGCTTAGTCCGTTCAATACGATCGGATTCACTTCTTCTTCTTCGAACTTCGGTTCCAATCCCAAGTTCATAAGCGCTTTGTTGGCGTTATAACGAACGAAGGATTGAACTTCCTTCTCTAGGCCAATGCCTGTATAAATCTGAGTCGTATAAGACTCTTCATTCGCTTGTAATTGATCCAGCAAGGCATACAATTCGCGCACGGATTGCTCTTGCTCTTCCACGCTCAGCTTCGCAAATACTTCCTGTGCCAAGACCCCAACGTATAGACCATGGATGCTCTCATCGCGAATGATCAAGTCGATAATCTCGCCGCTGCTTGTCATTTTACCTTGACCTGCAAGATACAGCGGATAGAAGAATCCGCTATAGAACAAGTAGCTCTCCAGCAAGACGGAAGCGGCCATCGCCATGTATAAATCACGATCCGTCTCGATCGATGTATAGAATCCGGAGATCATTTTCGCTTTTTTCTGCAAATGCGGCTCATCTTCTACCCATTTGAACAACGCGTCGATTTCTTCGCTTGTTGCCAGTGTCGTAAAGATACTGCTGTACGACTTCGCATGGATCTGCTCCATCATGCCCATGAACGCTAACACCGCTTTGCGCTGCAATCCGTCCACATGCTCCAAGATTTTCGGCATTCCGACGCCGCCTTGAATGGTATCAAGCAGCGTAAGTCCACCAAGGACTCGCATATACGTATCACGTTCTGCCGGTTGAAGCGCCACCCATGACATTTTATCATCAGAGAGCGGAATTTCTTCATCGGTCCAGAACTGCATAATATTCTGATTCCAAAATGTAGCTGTAAAATCGTCATCCGGACGATTCCAATTGACTGCTTTCATGTTCTTCCTCCTAGAGCTCATTCCCTTTAGTTAACATCGTGATTCAAAGCTCAGTTCCATCTGCCTTAAACGGAGCAGCTGACGCATTCCTCAACAGATAGATGATTTGTACGCGTATAGTAAAGTGATTTCAAACCTTTGCGAGCGGCATAGAGATAATATCTAGCAAGCTCACGTGTCGTCACGTTACTATTCACGTGCAATACCGTTGAGATCCCTTGGTCTACGTGTTGTTGAATCGCTGCAATCACATCGATCACTTTGAACTGATCTATTTGGTACGCTGATTTATAGTAGAAATAGTTATCTTTTGCCAAGTAAGGCATAGGATAATAGGTCGTTGAATTCGCATACGTACGCGTCTCGATATGTTCTACGATCGGCATCACGCTCGATGTTGCATTTTGAATATAAGAAATACTTTGTGTCGGCGCAATCGCCAAGCGGTACGCATGATATAAACCATGTTCTTGCACTTTCACCTTCAGGGCAGCCCAATCTTCTGGCGATGGAATATCCATGCCTGCGAAGAGCTTCTGTACTTTCTCTGAGGTCGGACGATAGTCTGTTTCTATATATCTAGTAAAGTAATTCCCGTTCGCATACTCCGATTTCGCACAATCACGGAAAGTCTCACCACGATCACGCGCAATCTCCATACTTTTCTCTAGGGAATAGAAGTTTAACATCATAAAGAATGTAGAAGCGAAGTCTTTCGCCTCTTCACTGTCATAGGCAATCTTGTTCTTCGCCAAGAAGCCGTTCAAGTTCATCGCACCCAAACCTACAGAATGCATTTCATCGTTCGCTTTGCGTACGCCAGGTGCATTCGAAATGCTAGTCATATCACTGACAGCCGTCAACGCTTCAATACCTTCATAGACGGATTCTTTCACTTTGCCATGCTCCATCACGTTCACGATATTTAATGAGGCTAAATTACAGCTGATATCGCGGCGGATGACATCGCCCTCACCGTAGTTGCCGATCTCGGACGTTTCTTGAAGCTGGAAGATCTCTGTGCACAGGTTCGACATCTTCACCGCGCCGATGCCTTTCAGTGCGTGAGTCGCATTCGCATTGGATTTATTCATAATGTACGGATATCCGGACTCCAGCTGAATCATCGCAATCTTCGTTAACATATCACGCGCGCTCATAACGACTTTTTTCTTCACTGCCGGATTAGCCAGCAGCTCATCATACATCTCATCTAAGTTCATATCATCTAAGTGTACACCATATTCTTTGTATACGGAGAATGGTGCGAACACGTGCAATTCTTTATTTTCTTCTGCAAGACGATAGAATCTATCCGGCACGATCAGACCAATGGATAATGTCTTAATACGAGACTTCTCATCTGCATTGATTTTTTTACAGTCCAAGAACTCGATTACGTCCCATCCGAAAATGTTGTAATATCCTGCTCCCGAACCTTTACGTTGACCCATTTGATCGGCATAGGAGAACGCATCCTCCATCAGCTTCAACACCGGCATGATGCCTTTTGCTGCGCCTTCTACACCCTTAATCGGTTCACCGCGACCGCGAAGCTTCGATAAGTTCACGGCGACGCCGCCGCCGATTTTAGACAATTGCATACATGTGCCAAGCACATAGTTAATGGAGTTAAGAGAATCGTCCATCTCCAATAAGAAGCAAGATACCATTTCTCCACGGCGTTTTTTACCAGAGTTCAAAAATGTTGGTGTGGCAGGTTGTACACGTTGTTCCATCATGGCACCAGCGAATCGTCTTGCTTGCTCCGCATTGCCATCTGCTAGATGAAGAGATACCATCGCAACGCGATCTGCATACTGCTCTAGATACTGGGTGTGGTCATTGCTCTTCAACGCATAGTCCACATAAAATTTAGAAGCTGCCATATAGGACTGGAATTCGAACCCAAAACTTCTTGTCAGTTCAAATACTTCCTCGACCTCGGCAGCCGTATATTTCTCATACACATTCTCGTAGTATTCATGCTTTATCATATATTTCACTTGTTCTTGGATGGTATCGAAACGCAAACTCTTACGCTCGACTTCCTCCATAAACGCCGTTACCGCTTCATGATCTTTCTCTAATTTGAAAAATCCATCTGCGTCGCGCAGCATAAGTTGGTTATTTAATTCAATATGACGCAATGCTGTTCACTCCCTCTACAAAACGTTGCACATCATTTGTCGTTCCTGATAATTCAAATTTAGAGATGACGGGCACATCGTACATCGACGCAATTGTATCCGCGCTCTTCGCGAAGCTTAACCCCCAATTTCGATTACCGCTTGCGGAAACACCTTTCAATTGCGAACTATTCCGTTCTAAAAATGAATGTACTTTCTCCGGCACTTGACCAAATCCGGTTGTATACGTTACAAGCACAAATGGCTCTTCGATTGTCGTATGCTCGCTAATCTCAACCGTCTTCATATTCAATTTATGTACAAACCGGCGTACATTCCCTGTTTTGGAATCATATGCGATGACCATGTTTTCTCCCAGTCCTCTCTCTTATTCTCACAAAAAAAGCGCATCCTGCTAGAAGATGAGCAGAACGCACCTAACCGACGAACATGACAATGTTCATGTTTCGGTACTAGCACGTCCTATCTCCCGTAGGCGTATTGTGTGCTGATGACAGGCAGGTCTCCTGGCTCTAGCGTCATCGTGTCCGTCCACCTTCCCGATTAATTTGTACTAATCAGTGGTTCTTGGACGACACTCTTCTATCACAGTGGCGGGACCGCGCCGGATTTTAACCGAGCTTCCCTATTAATCTTTGCACTCTATCTCCTAAACGTGCAAAGAACCCGTTCATCACGATATGTAGTTGTGCTTAGTTAATTTACATCAATATATTGTGCTTGTCAAGATGATACACATCCTGTATTTTTGTGTTGAAGGATGTAAAAGTGCCTTAAAACAAGGGTTTCTACTCCTCCAAAAATATTAATTTTAAAATAAATTTTAGACTTGATTGGGATTGCATTGTAATCTAATTAACATGAAGATATAGTAATAAAGTAAAATGTAATCATTACACAAATGGAGGTTGCTCCAATGCAATTAGATACAACCGAAAAATCACTTCACGTCTATGAGGCCTTAGCCAGCAGCGTACGGCTTCAAATTATACAGCTCCTTGCCAAACAACCGATGAATATTCGCGAACTCGCACAAGCCGTCGGACTTACGAGCGCAATCATGACCATGCACATCAAAAAATTAGAAAAAGCCGGCATCATCCGCACGGACAAACAGCCAGGTAAAGGAGGCATACAGAAGGTCTGTACCCTTCAAGTGGATCACGCTGAGATTACTTTCCCTACCCGAGAGGAGCAAATACGCGATTATCATCAGAGTGAAATCTCCATCGGGCATTACACAGATTTTCAAGTGGAACCTACCTGTGGTCTTGCCACAGTAGACAAATTCATCGGTGAATTCGATGATCCGCGCTATTTTCTCGATAACGAACGGTTCCAAGCCAAGATCTTATGGTTCGGCAACGGATACATTGAGTACAAAATTCCGAACTTTCTGCTCGCGAACCAGAATCCGCTTGAATTGGTCATTTCGCTTGAAATTGCCTCCGAGGCGCCGATGACGAATAATAACTGGCCTTCAGATATCAGCTTCTACTTGAATCAAGTCAAGTTAGGAATCTGGACAAGCCCTGGCGATTTCGGAGACAACCGAGGCAAATATAATCCACCTTGGTGGCCGGATAATGTGAACCAATATGGGCTGCTGAAAAACTTAATCATTAACCGTTCAGGAACGTTCATGGACGGCAATCCAATCTCCCCGGTTACAATCGATCAGATTGGCATGCGAGACAAGCAGTGGACATTCCGGATTGCGGTGGAGAAGGATGCAGAGAATGTCGGCGGATTAACACTGTTCGGCAAAAACTTCGGCAACTACAATCAAGATATGATGTTCCGACTCTATTACGACAAAATGGGAAGTTCTCCGAACTCCCTCGTGGAATAATTTCGACAGGAAAAGACAATAGAAAGAGCCGTACCGAAGAATCGACTTCGAACGGCTCTTTCTATTATAGACTTATGAACTATTTTTTCAAGCGAATTACATGCCAAGAGGCTCTGGATAATTGTGCCTCTACGATGCCGTCATTTAATTGGGACACTCCATTCGAGTGTGGACGTACCGCTTCCTCGTCTGCTGTGTTCACTGCCTTTAAGTTGTCATGCTCAAGCACGATATGTTCCACAATGCGATACCCCTCAAAACTGCGGACATCCACCGTCAAATTCAGTGCTTCGCTCAGATGGCGATTCACGGCAAAGATCGTAACCGCCTCTTCTTCTTCATTATAGACCACGGCTGTGTCCAAATATGGAACGTCTGTAAAATCTTTCGCATCATATTTCGGCGTGGAAACGACCGGTTTCAAAGAAATACCGCGACCGTATTGCGATGCATGCATATAAGGATAGAAAATCGTCTGCTTCCACGATCTGCCGCCTGTCTCTGTCATAATTGGCGCAATGACATTTACGAGCTGTGCCATGCAAGCCATCTTCACACGATCCGCACGGCGAAGAAAGGTCATTAACATACTGCCTACGAGCAAGGCATCCTCAAAGTTATAGACATCTTCCAATTGAGGCGGAGCAATCGTCCATGGCTCTAACTTCTTGTCTGCTTCATTGGAGTGGTACCATACGTTCCATTCATCAAAACTTAGGTTCAAGGTTTTTTTACTGCGTTTTTTCGATTTAATATAGTCAGCCGTTGAGATCACGGTATGAATGAAGTAATCCATTTCCATGGAACGCGCTAAGTAATTGGACGTATCCCCATCATGGTTCCCAAAGTACTGATGCAGCGATACATAATCGACTGCTTCATATGTATGTTCCAAGGATACCGCTTCCCATTCCGGGAATGTTGGCATCGAAGAAGACGAACTGCCGCAAGATACAAGCTCGATCGATGGATCCACAAGACGCATCACGCGCGCTGTCTCCAACGCAAGGCGACCGTATTCATCCATGGTTTTATGGCCAATTTGCCAAGGTCCATCCATTTCATTTCCTAAGCACCACGTTTTAATCTTATGCGGCTGCTCATAACCATGCTTCCGACGGAGCTCACTCCAATACGTGCCTCCAGGATGGTTCGTATACTCTATCAAGTTACGCGCAGCATCGATCCCTCTTGTTCCCAAGTTTACAGCCATCATGACTTCTGAGCCTACGTCCTTCGCCCACTTCATAAATTCATTCGTGCCAACTTGATTCGTCTCAATGGTACGCCATGCCAGCTCTAGCCGTCTTGGACGATCTTCAACGGGACCCACGCCGTCTTCCCAATTATAGCCGGATAGGAAGTTTCCGCCGGGATAACGAATGATCGGTACATTTAATTGCTGAATCAATTCTTTGACATCATTCCGAAAGCCCATTTCATCGGCAGCGGGATGTTCAGGATCATAAATCCCTCCATATACAGCGCGTCCCATATGCTCAATGAAAGAGCCATAAATCCGTTCATCGACTTCCGAAATCTTAAATGCCTTATCCACGATCATTTTCGCTTTTAAATTCGACATCGTTATCATCCTTCCAAGGCGATATTTGTTTAATGAATATATTAAGTATTAATAAAAATATTTATATTCATACGTTAGCAAATTCATTCTGGAAGGTCAACACTTTTGTTAATTGCACGGCATTAGATTAATGTGATCCTTGCTAGCACCTCTCGAAGAATCATACCGGTGTAGGTGAGTGGTGGTTATAAATGGTACCACGTCATGAAATAAATGTATCTGAATCTTCGGCATCCACGATACGAACGAGTTTTCATCGCTTCAGGCTACCTGTTACAATGAAATACATCGAATACAGAAGGAGCTTGAATGTATGGGGATCTTTTTACCACAGCAAATCCGTGTCTACCCCTTCCGCGAAACGATGGACCCTGCGTTCTGTCAGCTTTATTCCGTGGGTCGTGATCTCGTCACGGATCATCAATATCATTGGGATGGCATGACTCGGGCAGACGGACCACTCTTTTTATTTCAATATACGTTAGCCGGATGGGGACATATTTTGATTCACGATAAAATACATCGGGTCGAGCCGGGTGATGCTTTCCTCGTCGAAATTCCGAGCCCCCACCGATATTTCCTACCCGAAACAAGCCCTTTATGGGATGTGAGCTTCATACTTTTTCACCCGGGTCACCTGGCCGAGCCCTGGTTACAACTCCTGCGCCATTGGGATTCGATCAAGAATATCCCTGATTCAAGCGCGATCATTCGCCATTTGCACAGCATCATTCATGCAGCCGATAAAAACCGTATTACGGACGGGTACCTCGCCTCCTCTTACGTCTATCAATTCATTATGGAATTGTTCCGTGATCAGGATACTGAGCAAGCAGAATCCTATGATTGGCCGCTAAAAGTGAGACAAGCCGCAGACTATTTAGAGGCTCATTACAGTTCGCTTCAGAGTCTCGCGGATCTCGCAGAACATGTTGGATTATCCAAGTTCTATTTCAACCGCTTATTCACCCGGCATACGGGATACTCTCCCTTGACCTATCTTACAAAGGTACGGTTGGAGCAAGCCATAGATCGATTGAGGAATACAGATCTGAATGTAGAGGACATTGCGCTGCAAATCGGATATTCCAGCAGCAGTTATTTGATTAGAGTCTTTCGGCAGTGGTTCGGTTGTTCCCCTCATGAATTTCGTTCCCGCGAAAGAGCAATATTGTACTAGATTCAGCAAAACATTCGCATGGCGATGCCGCATGCTCTCTTTTATGATGGAATAACAGAGCCATACATGAGAGAGGATGATTTCGATGAACTTCTTAAAAATTGCGAATACCCCACCGATGGGGTGGAATAGCTGGGATTGTTACGGGGCAAGTGTGCGCGAGGATGAAATCCGCGGGAACGCCGCATACATGGCAGAACACTTACAAGCATACGGCTGGGAATATGTTGTCGTAGACATTCAGTGGTATGAACCGGGAGCTAATTCTTCGCAATACCGTCCATTTGTCCCCCTAGAAATGGATGAATACGCTCGGCTTATGCCAGCCGTGAACCGATTCCCATCCGCCATAGACGGCAATGGATTCGCACCCTTAGCAGCTTATGTTCATAGCCTGGGCTTAAAATTCGGGATTCATATCATGCGTGGTATTCCGAGGCAAGCCGTACATGCGAATACGCCGCTTCTTGGGACGACAGCTACAGCAAGAGACATCGCACACACGAATTCCATCTGCCCATGGAACACGGATATGTACGGTGTTGATGCATCCAAGCCTGGGGCTCAGGAATACTACAATTCCTTGTTCCAGCTATATGCCTCTTGGGGCGTTGATTTCGTCAAGGTGGATGATATCGCAGCATCACGGCTGTACGACTCGCATCTGGACGAAATTCAGCTCATCCGACATGCAATCGATCAATGCGGGAGAGACATGGTGCTCAGCCTATCGCCAGGTCCTGCGCCCATCGAATATGCAGAGACGCTCATGAAGAATGCGAACATGTGGCGCATGACGGATGATTATTGGGATCACTGGTCTCTGCTCCTCGAGATGTTCGACCGCTGTGAACAATGGTACCCTCATGTCGAGCCTGGAAACTGGCCAGATGCAGATATGCTGCCCCTCGGTCATATCGGGATTCGATCCGTCGATGGCAGCGGAAGTGATCGATGGACAAGATTTACGCAGGATGAGCAGAGAACCATGATGACGCTCTGGTGCATCTTCCGGTCACCGCTGATGTTTGGAGGCGAGCTTCGAGATAACGACGACTGGACGTTATCCTTGTTGAACAATGAGGAAGTGATCACCGTATTACGCGAGAGTCATAGCAATCGCCCTCTGCTTCGTGAGGGTCAACACATCGCTTGGACTGCAAAAGGGCCCAACGATACGACCTATCTTGCCTTGTTCAATGTAGGTGACGAAGCTTCGACGGTGACGGTAACATTAGACCAACTCGGGTTATCCAGTCCGCAGCAAGTTCGAGATCTATGGACTCGAGAGGATCTATCCTCTGTGCAGGATCGTGTCGAGCATCGGATTTCTGCCCATGGCTCGATGCTGCTGCAATTACGGTAGAAGCTAAACCCTTGGGTCACCATAACATGCAACAGCCCGCCTTCTTTGAGAGGCGGGCTGTTATGTTTCTTTTTCTAATGTATTCATTCCATCGATGAATCATTGTTCATGCATCACGCTTTGCTCTCGAAGTGCATCAAGAAGTCGTTCCATGAGCTGTACACCTTGCGACAAACTCTGTCCATCCGGTTTTTTGACACGTTCTCTATAGGTTAGCGTCGCGTTGTGTTCCTTGATCTTCAGCCGTATTTCGGCATGTGGATGTTCGAGGAGCATATCACTCAGTTGCTCATGCTTCAATAATGACCTTAGCATACTCGGATGGGTAGCTCCTCCTTTGAATACTTTCATGAGGGCTGAATTCGGCATCGATGTAGGACGCAATCGTTGCTGCAAAAAGGAATAGGCTAGTCGTTTCGCTGAACAAAGATAAAACTCCAACTTTCGTCGCGGCCGATAAGTATACGTTAACTCCATCGTATCCGCCGAACTTCCATTGTTATTCCCTGCTTCAATAATTGTAACCTGTATCGTTCCAGCTCCGTGTCTGGCCCCTACCGTTACATGCTGGGATTTATAGCTGAACCCTTTGAAGGAAGCTTCATGGTATGTCCCGTTGAAATCATGCGCATATTGACGGAGAATCCCCGTACTCTTCGGCTCCCACCACTTTTTGCGAACGTGTTTCTTCGATTCAGTCTGCATCCGGCTCCGCCTCCTTCCTCTGCTGCTTCACTGAAGGAAGACGACCCGCCTCTTTCAGCGCTTCACGCAGCAAGTATTCCATATGACCATTCACGCTTCGAAATTCATCCGCTGCCCAGCGCTCCAAAGCCTCGTAAATGGTCGGGTCAAGGCGCAGAGGAAAGCTTTTCTTTTTGCCTGCCATGGTGAATGGATCGCTCCATTAATATAGCGTACTCGTATTTATCACGGGCTGGGCAGACCGATCCGACACGACCGCTACGAGCAAATTATTAATCATGGCTGCTTTGCGCTCATCATCGAGCTCAACCGATCCATCCGCTTCCAGCCTTTGAATGGCTAATTGCACCATGGATACGGCACCCTCCACAATTTTCTCACGAGCAGCAATAATTGCCGTTGCTTGCTGACGCTGCAGCATTGCACTCGCAATTTCTGTGGAATAGGCCAGATGCGTTAATCGAGACTCAATGACGTTAACCCCTGCGGTTGCAAGACGATTTTGCAATTCCGTGCTCAATTCGAGAGCAATCTCTTCCGTATTGCTGCGTAGGGAGAACCCGGCACCTTCCGCACCGTCATACGGATATTTGCTGGCAACATGACGTAAAGCCGTCTCGCTCTGAATCTCAACAAACGTCTCGTATTCGTCCACTTCAAACAATGCTTTCGCTGAATCTACGACTGAGAATACAACGACCGCTGCAATCTCTATCGGATTCCCATCTACATCATTCACTTTTAATTTTGCACTGTTAAAGTTACGTACGCGTAAGGACACTTTTTTATGCCCCGAGAACGGGATAGTTAAATAAAAACCGCTTGTACGAATCACACCCAGATATTGACCGAAAAAGGTAATCACGTTCGCTTGGTTCGGTTGCACAACTGTTAAGCCTGTCATCAATAACAAAGCGATCACTTCGAGCACGATACCTAAGACGATGAATGCAGCATTTCCGTTGTTCCCGCCATTCACTAACAAATATACGCCGACGCCGATTAACACCAATACCAATAACAATCCAATAAACCCGTTCACATAAGGACTCTTCTTCTCCTGCAGCATAAAAGCTCACTCCTTAATATCTCTAAGATATCTTTATGATATCACTTTTTACTAATATTGTAAACTATAGCGGGTGGTTATATCTTAAATCCACGTAATGACCATATCAAAAAGCCTGCTTCGTCCTAATAGGTGCAGCAAGCATTTTGAATGGAGAGAATTGGGGAGGTCCAACCGGCTATGTTGGTTTTGTGCAATATAGCAATATGGCTCCGCACCATCAACTTTCTCGCGGATCTATGCTAGATTTATCCAGTATAGCTTCACCAACATCACTACTTCGCGCCTATCCTGGATTTCCAATATAGCTCCTCGCCATCAACTTTTCGCGTACCTCTATGCCGGATTTATCCAATATAACTTCATCACCAACACCTTTCCCCCACCTATACTGGATTTATCCAACATAGCCTCATCACCAACACCTTTCCCCGTACCTATAATGGACGTTTCCAATATAGAGGGTGGAAATTAGCATTCAGGAGGCATTTTCGGCCCATTCCATTGGATTTATCCAGTATAGCGAGTGAAATCGCACCGAAAGAGCCTAAGTTAGTGGATTTATCCAGTATAGCGCGAGTATGCTGGCCCAGAATGAATCGCTTAGCTCGTAACGCTAAACACACTATGCTAGTCACGTACCATTTAGCACGCAGCGCTAAACACATCATGCTAGTCACATACCGTTTGCGCATAACCCACCAGTTACTCCTCCGAGGTCGCCTCCGCTTTTAACCAACACAAAAATGCTATCGCCCTCTCCCTCCGAGAGTGCAATAGCTCTTTTGCATGCGATACCTGCCTTACACGGACAGGCCGCGAATATCAAAATACTGCTTCGCATTATTGTAGCAAATATCTTCGATGATGCCCCCAATGAATGTAAAGTCGCTTGGCAGCTCACCCTCTTCGATCCAGGTTCCCATGAGATTACATAAGATCCGCCGGAAGTATTCATGTCTGGTGAACGACAAGAAGCTTCGCGAATCCGTCAGCATACCCACAAAGGTACTCATGAGTCCAATGCTCGACAAAGCGGTTAATTGGCGAATCATGCCATCCTTCTGATCATGGAACCACCAGCCTGAACCCATTTGAACCTTGCCGCGAATCCCTGCCGCCTGGAAATTGCCGATCGCCGAAGCAATCATTTCATATTGGGTAGGATTTAACGTGTAGATAATCGTCTTCGGTAACTGGTTGAATTGCTCCAGCTGATTCAGGAACGCATTCAATGACCGTGCCAGATCATAGTCTAGAATGGAATCATACCCGGTATCTCTCCCGAGCAGCTTAAACATACGCTCATTGTTATTCCGAATCGCTCCAATATGGAGCTGCATCACCCAACCATACTGATGGTAAAATCCAGCTAAATGCAGCATGGTGAAGGATTGATGCTTATGGATCTCTTCTTGCGAGAGGGTCTCTCCATTCAACGCACGGCTGAAAATGAACGAGACTTCTTGCTCATTCGCGGGAACGTACGGGAGTGTCTCAAATCCATGATCTGACACCCGTCCCCCCTGCTCATGAAAATATCCGACCCGCTCCCCGAGGGCCTCAATAAATTGCGTATAGGTCGTGATCGTCTGACCGGATTTCGTACTCCCACTCAATTCCTGCACGTAATCCTTGAACGTCGCATGGACGACATCCAACGCTCGGTCGGGCCGGAAGGACGGAACGACAACCGTATCGATATCCGGATTTTTCGCAATCTGTTGATGATGCTCTAACGAATCCGTTGGAGCGTCTGTTGTACAAGCGACTCTAACATCGAACTGCTTCAGAATACCGTTCGTGCTCATGGACGGATCCTGCAGTTTCTCATTGCACTTCTCCCAGATCCCTCTTGCAGTGTCCTCAGACAGCAGCTCATGAATACCGAAGTACCTCGCAAGCTCTAAATGCGTCCAATGATAAAGCGGGTTGCCTACCGTATAGGGAACGCATTTCGCCCACATCATAAATTTGTCTTCATCGGACGCATCCCCTGTAATGAAACGCTCTTCTATGCCAAGCCAACGCATGGCACGCCATTTATAGTGATCTCCGCCTAACCAAATTTCTGTCATATTGTTAAACTGTCGGTTGCTTGCAATTTCGGCCGGAGTCAAATGATTATGAAAATCATGGATCGGCATCTTTTTCGCATAATCATGGTATAAAATTTGGGCGCTCTTGTTCTGAAGCAACCAGTCTTCATGGATAAATGTAGACATTGAGGTCCCTCCTCATATCTTTAAAATGATTGACGCTTCCATACTACCATACTTGTATGGTAGTATGGAAGCGTGGAATATGAAAGGTGGTCACCTGGTGGATTTAAAAGTAAAAATACAGCCGTCTTCAACACGCGATGCCGTGTACCTGACGCTTAAAGAACAGATTTTAACCATGGAACTCGCACCCGGTACGAGCATCTCGGAGAAAGAGATCTCCCTCTTGCTTGAGGTCAGCCGTACGCCGGTGAGAGAAAGCTTCCAGCGTCTTGCTCAGGAAGGCTTATTAGAAATCTACCCGCAGCGTGGAACCACGGTCTCCCTTATCGATCCAGAACTCGTCGAGGAAGCCAGGTTCATGCGTGAACAATTGGAACGGGCCGTCATTCGCTTAGCAAGCCAAAGCTTCCCTGACGAATTCTTATCGAAGCTGCATATGAACGTCTCACTTCAGAAAGTTTCGATGGAACATCAGGATTATAAACAAATGTTCGAGCTTGACGAAGCATTTCACCGCACGATCTTCGAAGGCTGCAAGAAGAGTAATACGTGGGCCGTCATTCAACAGATAAATGCTCATTTGAATCGCAGTAGAATGCTCAGACTTTCTGCGGATCACCATTGGGATCATCTCTACCTGCAGCATCAAGAAATGGTTCAAGCGATTCAAGCCAAAGACGCGGATCGCGCGGAGCAGTTAATGAAGGAACATCTACATTTAACGATCGACGATCTCGTGCTGCTGAAAGAAAAATATCCAACTTATTTCAAATAAACGAAAGGTGTGAAAACAGATGAGAATGACATTTCGCTGGTATGGCGAAGGCAACGACTCTGTATCGCTCGATCAAATTAGGCAAATTCCAGGCGTAGAAGGCATCGTCTGGTCCCTGCACGATATTCCAGCCGGGGAAGAATGGCCGATGGAACGCATTATGCAAGAAAAAGTATGGATTGAAAAGCACGGCTTTCATATCGACGTGGTCGAAAGTGTGAACGTACATGAAGATATTAAGCTGGGGCTGCCATCCCGGGACCGCTATATAGAGAACTATAAGCGCACGATCGAGAAATTAGGTCAAGCTGGCGTCAAAGTCATCTGCTATAATTTCATGCCAGTGTTCGATTGGACACGCACGGATTTGTTTAAGGAAATGGAAGACGGCTCCACCGCGCTATTTTTCGAAAAAGCACTGGTTGATCAGATGGATCCGATGGAGTTGGTCCGTAAAATTAATGACAACTCCACTTTCACGATGCCTGGTTGGGAACCGGAACGTCTGCAGCATTTAACAAAACTTTTCGAAGCCTATAAGAACGTATCGCAAGAAGACTTGTGGGATAACCTGAAATATTTCCTCGAGCAAATTGTGCCAGTTGCCGAAATTAACGGAATCAAAATGGCCATCCATCCGGATGACCCGCCATGGCCTATCTTCGGCCTTCCGAGAATAATGACAGGCAAAGCGAGTATTCAGCGCATGCTGAACCTTGTGGACAGCCCGTCCAACTGCCTGACGATGTGCACAGGCTCTTTGGGGGCCAACCCGGATAATGATCTTGGTGATATCATTCGTACCTTCGCAGATCGGATTCCGTTCGCTCATATCCGTAATGTCCGTGTATATGAGAATGGCGATTTCATCGAAACCTCACATCGTGCTTGTGACGGCTCCGTCGATATAACCGATGTCGTTAAGGCTTATCACGAAAATGGGTTCACAGGCTATGTACGCCCTGACCACGGCCGACATTTATGGAATGAGAAATGCCGCCCAGGCTACGGTCTATACGACCGCGCGCTTGGCATTATGTACTTGTGGGGCGTATGGGATTCCTTAGAACGCGAACGTATTCGCGCGGAACAACAATAGGAGGCGAACGAGGATGAATTTGGCGAAACATCCGACACTAGAAAATAAAGTCGTAGTCATTACCGGTGGTGCTGGGGTGCTGTGCCGTGTGATGGCCGTTGAGCTTGCTCGTCAAGGCGCGCATGTGGCCATCCTGAACCGTACCGTAGAGAAAGGACTTGAAGTCGTCGCGGATATTGAAGCTATCGGCGGTCGTGCAATAGCTATAAGCTGTGATGTTACGAATGCTGAAAGTGTTCAACAAGCCGCAGACACGGTCACGGAGCAACTCGGAACCTGTGATATTCTCATCAATGGTGCTGGCGGGAATCACCCCAGCGCGAACACGACGAATGAAATCTTCCACGTTGAAGATTTAGAGGCTCCAGATCTCACAACGTTCTTCAATTTAAGCGTTACGGGATTCCGACATGTCTTGGATTTGAACTTCGTGGGGACATTGATTCCAACGCAAATTTTCGCAAAACATATGCTGAATAAAGCAGGCGCCACCATAATCAACATTTCTTCGATGAGTGCGCCTTCGCCAATGACGAAGGTTCCTGCCTATAGCGCAGCCAAAGCAGCCATCAACAACTTCACACAATGGTTGGCCGTTCATTTCGCAGAATCGGGTATTCGTGTCAACGCGATTGCCCCAGGCTTCTTCTTAACAAAGCAGAATGAGAACCTGCTCAAGAATCCAGACGGCTCACTTACAGAACGCTCTCATAAAATCATTACGCATACCCCGATGCGGAGGTTTGGGAAACCTGAGGATCTGCTCGGAACCCTCCTCTGGCTCGCCGATGATGAGATGTCCGGCTTCGTGACAGGTACGGTCATTCCGATCGACGGCGGATTTATGGCATACGCTGGCGTATAAACAAGCAGAAGCGCCCTCCAGTATCCTTTTCAAAGGACGGAAGGCGCTTCTTTGAACAATGACAAACCCGATAATTAATACATGCTGTGTGACTATTCACACAGCCATAACGCTATCACTATATTACGCTGAAATCGTATCAACGACTTGGTCCCCGTGATGTCAATTCATACGTGATGTGGGGCTGTCACATTAGAACTGTAATCGGTTTCAATGTATAGGAGGAATGTAGCATGGTGGATGGAAAATATGGACTTGGTATCGTAGGATTTGGAGGCATGGGCAGTCAGCATGGACGCATGCTCGAAGATAATCAAAAGATTCGCGTGGTGAGCGTATGCGACCTCAAAGCGGATCGTCTGGAAGCCGGTCGAGAGCTTGGCTATAAGACTTACGAGGCATTCGAAGATATATTGCAAGATGCGGAAGTGGATATCATTCTGCTCGCCACCCCGAACCATCTGCACAAAGACATGGCCATCGATGCCTTCGAAGCCGGTAAACATGTGATCTGTGAAAAACCCGTCACGTTAAACGCTGACGAAATGCGCGACATTATCGCAGCCACGGAACGCACTGGGCGTAAATTTATGGTCCATCAGAATCGCAGATGGGATAATGACTATTTAACAGTCAAAAAAATCTTCGATGAACAATTAATTGGCGACGTATTCAATGTCGAGTCGCGAATTCACGGTTCCCGCGGGATACCGGGCGACTGGCGGCATGTCAAAGCCTACGGTGGAGGCATGATGCTGGACTGGGGCGTGCATTTGATTGACCGCATCATCATGATGTTCAACGAAAAACTATCGAAGCTATATTGTGAATTCAGCTATGTCTGGAAGGATGAATGCGACGACGGATTTAAGCTGCTCTTGACGTTCGAGAGTGGAAAAACCGCTCTGATCGAAGTCGGTACGCTCAACTATCAATCCTTACCGCATTGGTATGTCTGCGGAACCGAAGGCACCGCCTCCATTCGGGGCTGGAACCTGGAGGGCGAAATGATGCGCTTGGAATCCTTTGAAGAGAAGGATGCGAAGCCGATTGTCGCTGGAGCCGGCTTTACGAAGACCATGGCGCCTCGCGGAGAAGATAGCGTGGTGAAGCTCCCGCTTCCTATCGTGGAATCTGATGTGAGAGAATTCTATGCCAATTTCATCGATGTGATCGAAGGGCATGCCGAACCATTCATTAAGAATGAAGAAGTTCTGCATATTATGGAAATCATCGATGCCGCCTTCGTATCTGCTGAGACAGGAGAAGTCATCAAGTTCTAATACCATGCTCCAATAAATAGAGGCTCCTGCGGATACATCTGATCCGACAGGAGCCTCTTCGTTATGTGGATGTAAAATACCTGACTTCCCTTCTAACCTTGCACGGGTTGAATATCCAGCCATTCCATTCTAACGGGATGATGCTGTGCCTGCACAACGATGGTATGCGTACCTTGTTCCATCGACACCATCGGTTTGACGACAATGGTCTCCCACGCCTCACCGATTCCATCCAGAGATACCGATTGCTGATCATCCAGCGTAACGAGAAGCTTACCCTCGCCGTGCGGGGAAGATAATAGCAAGGTCAGCTCGTATCGGGCTTTACTCTCCTCTGGCACGATCATAAACTCATAGGCTAGCCAATCACCGGGAGCAAGCTCCACGCAAATCCGTTCGTCATCATGCCAACGATGTCCGCCGCCATGCTGGAAGTTCGCCTTGTCCCGCTCGCCTTCCACGAAGAACATCTTCACCCCGTCCTGAATCCGGAACCCGATATGCTGCTCCACCTTCGCTTTGACGCCAAAGCTCACATCTTCTCCCCGATAACCGTAAAAAATCGACGGTATGCGAACTGGGGCTTTGCGGAGCAATGCATTCACGATCTCCGGATGATATTCGCAGGCGTGGAAATCGATATGAGCTAGATAAGTCCATAAAATCTTCTCCGCCGTCGCCAGATCCGGTTGATCCCCGCCTTCCAAATACTGAACTAACAACTCCCAACCTGCCGGCTTCATTACAGAACACGGAGAATTCGCTGTCTCCATCTTCTTCCACGTCCAGAAATTCCATGAAATATCATGATCTTCGAATAATCGGAACGCCCCCGTATACCATTCCTTATTATTCTCTCCACCCTCGCCCATGAAGATCGGCACATCCCAAGCCTCTCGCGTATCCAGATACTTCTGAATGCTCTCTGTATCCGGGTTGTTCCAGTACTTATGGAATTGCAGCATGAGGTTATCGTCGATCTTCTCGCCGAAAATAGACCAATCCGTGGACCAATGCACGCCTTCAAGAATAATCATATGCTTCGAATCCACTTCCCGTATGGCAGCTACAATATCCTTATACAGCGGCATAACCAAATGATTGTATTGTGCAAAATAGTCGGGAAGTGGTTCATTCAGCAGATCGTACCCTGCCACAATCCATTCGTCCTTATACCGTTCAGCCAGCATTCTCCACAACTCAATCGTCATACGACGGTAATGTTCATGGATAAATAACTCGGGTTGATCCTGTTCAGAATCGTCGATATTCGCACCTGTCTGACCGCCGGGAGCACCATGTAGATCAAGGATTACATACAGGCCGTAAGATCGGCACCACGCAATGATACGGTCAATGAGCTCAATACGACCGGCTCTGAATGTGACCGGCTCACCATCTTCAATGAGCATACGCGCATTGATCGGTACCCGAACGGAGTTAAATCCTTCGACAGCAATCTGACGAATATCCTCTTCCGATGTGTAACGATCATAATAGATCTCCCAGAACTGCTCAGCCTTCTCCCGTCCGACCAAGTCCTCCACCATGCGTTCAATGCGACGCGGACGATCCCCTTGCACAGGCATCCGCCACATATAGCCTTCGGGCAGCAGCCAGCTCCCCAATCCGACCCCGCGGAGCAACAGTTCATACCCTTCCCCGTTCCGTATCTTGCGACCCTCTGCCTTTACAAAACCTACAACCTCGTTGCGCACGGCATTCATTTCGTTCCCTCCAGTTCTTCATCGTCATTTATTTGCGATGCAAAAGTTCACGTTGCGTACGATATTCTAACGGTGAGATCCCTTCCATCTCCCGAAACACGCGCGTAAAATGCTTCACGTTCTCAAAGCCGACCTTGGCGCTGACCTCATAGACTTTGAAATCCGTTGTCTCCAGCAATTCTTTTCCTTTGGCCATCCGAAGCTTCCGCAGGTAACCAACAAAGCTTTCACCGGTATATTCCTTAAAGGCTTGGCTGAAATAGCTATAATTTAAGGAAACATAATTAGACACCATCGCCATATTCAGATCTTGGTCATAATGGTCCTGAATGTACTGTAATGCCCGCTGCATTTCCTTGCGGCCATTATGCACTGATCGCACTTGCCCCACATAATCATTCAAACGTTGCAGCAAGCTTTTTACATTGTGGTAATAGTCCTGATAATGATCGAAATTATAGATGTTCCCTACCAGCTTGTAGAGCCGAAGAATCTCGATCGACTCCTCTCCATAGACATGGCATACTTTATCGAACACCAGTTCATTCAACGCGTGGCTAATCCCTTCTAGATAACCGATCTCATAGTGAGCAATTCGCTTCATATCCAACACATAGACCAGTAAGCGCATCATCTCGGCATCGCGGCCCGTTCCCAGCATATTCGCGATTTTCCTCACTTCATCAAGTGGCAGCTCATAATCTGCATTCTTCATCTGAACGGCATGATAATGAATAGCTCCCGAGCCATGTTGCACCATGAAGTAATTCAAGGCTTTTCCGGCTTGCGCATATCCTTCCCGAATATATTCCACCCTTTCTAGCCTTTCGCTTATCCCAATCCGGAACGTATAGAAATGATCGTGTGACATCTGACTGGTGACATGTTCAAGCACCTCTAGCTGGCTCGAAAGCATGACAACCTTGCCGTTCTTATCATCAAAACGGGTGCAATGCGCATCGCATGCACATCTCAATAAACAATCCATTTTGGAACCCATGTGAATCCGTTGGTCCGGTTGCCCGTTCTCCGAGATTTTAATCAATCCGACATAAAACCCCTGATCCATCCAATCGAGTCCGACCTTCAATAATCGTTCACGAATTTCATCCGATGTCACCTGATCATTCATAAGAACATAATTCAATTGACCCTCCGCATATTCTTCCTTCATGAGTTGGGAACGGACAAGCTGTTCTTGGATCGCCTTTTTCTGGGTTAATTCGGTCTCCAAGCGATTCAGCACTTGGAATAGTTCATCCCGCACGATTGGCTTAAGCAAATATTCCTTCACTTCACACCGGATCGCTTCTTTGGCATATTGAAATTCATCATATCCACTAAGTATAATGATAGCGGGCTTATTCTCGCGGTCCTGCAGCTGATTAATGAGGGAAATCCCATCCATCACAGGCATACGAATGTCAGTAATCAACATCTCTATCGCTTCATTCTCTACGATATTAAGTGCCTCTTCTCCATCACTGGCAAAATAAAAAACGTATTGACCCGAGAATTGCCGATCAATCATGGATTTGAGACCTAACCGAATGTTCTTCTCGTCATCGACGATCAGTAGTTTGCGCATGGGCAGATAGACCTCCTGACAACATGAAATAAGGCAGCGACATGGTCACGAGCGTACTGCTTCCTTCCTTGCTCTCCACCCGAATCCCATAGTCTTTCCCATAAAACATCGATATGCGTTGGTTCACATTGCGAAGTCCAATTCCTGATCCTTCTTGATACGATTCCGTAATATGATCGCCTATGTTTTGGTAGTCCGCTTCATCCATCTGAATCTTCTGGTTCAAATCCGATAACTTGCGGCTTGACATGCCAATGCCGTCATCCTCAATTTCGATCATCATATCCTCAAGCTCCGTATAAGCGCGGATTGTAATGGTCATCTTTGGTTTCTGCGTTTGTTCGAGCCGCATGCCATGTTTCACGGCATTCTCTATGATCGGCTGCAACGACATTTTCAGAACTTCTTGATCCAAATAAGCGGCGGGTATATCCAAGACTAGCTCCAGCCGATGGTCGTATCGAATATTCATAATGGCGATGTAATTGCGGATATGTCCGATTTCATCCTTCAAGCGCACATGATGGCTAGTCCATTTCAGACTATAACGCATCATGCCGCCAAGCGACGTCAGCGCGTCGGAAATCGTATACTGCGCTTCGATTTCCGCCATCATTTTCAAATTTTCCAGTGTATTATAGAGAAAATGCGAATCGATTTGATTTTTGAGCGATTTTAGCTCTGCTTCCTTCGCTGTTGCTTGGCGGTTAACCGCATCGACGATGAGCTTGTTAATTTGCTTCAATAGCTGTCGGAAGTGGTGCGCGAGCTCTCCGACCTCATCCGTCCCGCGAATTTGAATATCTACCTGGAAATCACCATTCCGCACTTTTTTCATCGATTCCCGCAAGATCTTCAGCTTTTTCAAAATTAACGAATGTAGAAAATAGGAACTTAATGAAAGAATAGCAATCAGGAAAAATGTCGCGAGAATAATTTTATTTCGTATTTTGCTGATGTCGGATATGGTGTTTTTTAACGAAACCACGTTGACAATGTATACATCCAGACGTTCAATGTAGCTAGAAATCAACAAGAAAGGCTGCCCTTGTATCGTAATCGAGATACTTTTGCCAGATACATACGGATGCATGCTAAATTGTCTTGAGATTTCAGCAGGTGCTGCCAGCTTGAATAAATCCGCTTGATCATTGGTATAGGTATTGCCATCACGGCTAATAATCATCATCTGCGAGTCCCGATCCTGAATAAGACTAAAGGTCTTCGTGAAGAAATTTTTGAGCTCCATATTCACTTCCAAAATACCGTTATGACTGTTATCCAACTTCATAAATTCCCGAAGAAGAGACACGTATAACGAGGTGCGGTTAAAATCAGGGGATACCGTAACCAGTGCATCCGTATCGCTCCGGTTCACTTCCCACCATACAATTCCGCCTTGGTGCATCACTTTCGGATACCAATATTTGTTGACGATGCGACGTTCATTGAAGATCACCGGCCAGAACTCCGATACATTCGGATTGTCTGTGAATATGCGGATATTCGCAATGTTCGGGTTGTTGAACAGGAAGTATTGAAACGTGCTGAACGTCTTCATTCGTAAATCGATGAGACTCTTTACATCCGGCTCTTCCGTACTTTGTAAGTAATCATTAATTTCACTATTGGAAAGCGACAATTGGGCCGTTCGTTCCATGATATCCATATTATTCAGAATATTAGATTTCTCGATATCCAAAATATATTGATTTTTCCTGGTAATATCTTTAATCGTATTTAAGTAGACATCGTGGAACAAATACCACGATAAGAGGATGATTGGAATTAAGATGATCAGAATAAACGAAATGATCAGCTTCACCCGGATCGACATACTACCTATATAATCTGACATTCTCGTTCCCCAGGTTTGAATCCCGTTAATCATGATGATCACTTCCAGCCTATGATGATCATTAGCCCAGGTCTTCGCGGTTCGCGAAAGCCCAGGCCAATGTAATACGCTATGACGTTCTTATTTCTTCAAAGCTTCCAGCTTCTGAATATTTTTCTCGTATGCTTGTTGACGGAAGGCATCGATTTTATCAATTCCTGCAGCAGCACGGTCTTTCACGAATTTATTAAAGATGTCATCAAATTCGGCATCAGATTTAGCAAGTAACATCTTCGGCAGAGCTTTTCCCCAGTTACGTGCAATTTTGCTACCTGAAATTCCTTCCTCCGATGTACTTGAAGGATCTAAATTATCGAATTCAGACATACTGATCGCCTTGCCGCGCGTCCATTCTTCCATTTGCTTCTGCGGATCAACGCTCGGCGAAGCCCATTGCAGGTTCATATTCGTATCCATCAGCATCCAATATGTAAAGGACGCACCATACTTTTGGTCGAACGCATTACGATCTTTGTTGAGTAAATTTACGACTTCCGGTAAGAAGTGATCTTTTCCGTCGATTGTATCGTACGTCACGCCTTTTTCTCCAAGGAATAGATCTTTGTTGCCTTCTTCACTTAGCAGATAACTTAAAAATTGAACGGCGCGTGCTTTATCCTTCACGTCTTTCGAAATGAGCGTCAATGTCCAACCCGAGATGCCTGGACCAGATAGCGTCGGCGCTTCTTTCTTCGAGTTCGCAGGTCCATTCACCGCGATGTAAGCTGTATTCGGATCTTTTTGATAGAGAGCGGTATTCTGGGCTGCAAAATCCGATCTTTGGTACAACATCGCGAAATAACGGCCTTGCGCAATTTTTTCTTCCATTTGCGGACGCTTATCAATATATACATCCTTCGCGATTAAGCCCAATTCATTGGCCTTACGGAACGTCTTCAACCAACTAACATAATCCGGATCTGTTCTACGATCATATAGTTTGCCGTCTTTTTGCTGCGGAATAGCCAAAAAGTTCTGGAGATACCCTTCAAGCGAGTAGTTGCCTGTCTCTGTAAACTCATGCAAGCCTAGTGGAATCAACGGCTGCCCGTTAACATCCGGGAACTTCTCTTTGGCCAATTGCAATGCTTTCAGGAACCCCTCCGGCGTGCTCATATCCGGGCTTCCAATGGCTTCATACATATCCTTGCGCACTTCAAAGGTTTGGTTCGAGAAAAAATTCTCACCATATTTCTTGTAATCCTCTGGTGAAGATGACGCATTCGGATAGCCGTATACGTTGCCATCATCGTTCTTATACCAACCTAACTTCGCAGGATCAGCCACTTTATAGAAATACGGGTCATACTTGTCCGCAAGTTCATTTAGTGGAAGTACAAGCTTGCCTGCTACCATTTTCTTGACTGCTTCTTCATACCAGCCCAGCGTAATAAAGTCTGGAAGCTTGCCTGAGGCGATCATGGTATTCAACTTCTCATTTTCGTTGCCTGCCGGGACGATAAAGTTAACCTTTACGCCTGTCTTCTTCGTCACATACGTGCTTGTGGCATCGTCTGCCCATTTCTTATTGAACCAAGAAAAATTCATGTACCAATCGAATGTAATCGGATTTGCCGCCGCAGCTTTCCAGCCCGGTTCATCCGCATTCAATGTCGGAGCCGGTGTCGCGGCTTCCGCTTCTTTGGCAGGTGCAGGCGCCGTGGCCTCCTGTTTGCTATTCGAGCATGCGGCCATCGTAAACACCATGAGCAATGTCAACAACATAACAACAAATTTTCGTGATGTATTCATACGTATCCCCTTTTCTCGTATTCGTATTATTATCTATTAACAATTCTGGCATATAGCCCTTATTGGTAGAGGACATATGCGAGACTGATAACCAAGATTAGCCCTTAATGGCACCTAACATGAATCCTTTGACAAAATACTTCTGCAGGAACGGATACACGAACACGATCGGGGCCGTGGTCACGACCATGGTGGCTAACTTCAGCGATTGCGAGGTGACCGTAACCGCTACGCCGCTAGGCATCGCAGCAAGCATTTGGTTCGAACTGGATTGCGCCACGACGCGGTACAGATACGTCTGAATCGGCTGCATATCGGTATCATTGATGTAGATCATCCCCGTGAAATAATCGTTCCATTGATAGACCCCGTGGAATAAGGCAATCGTCGCGATAACAGGCATGGAAGAAGGGATAATGACACTCCAGAAAATCCGGAAATCATTGGCCCCGTCAATCTTAGCAGCCTCCTCCAATGCCTCCGGGATCTCACGGAAGAACGTGAGGAAGATAATAAGATCGAAGAAGCTGAACATCGCAGGAATAATATAGACCCAGAAGCTATCCAGAAGACCTAAATCACGAATCAACAAGTAATAGGGAATCAACCCGCCGCCAAAAAACATCGTAATTGTCCCGATCACCATATACAGTTGTCGGCCAATCAGTTCTTTGCGAGATACGGCATACGCAACCATCGCGGTAAAAAATACGTGGACGACGGTCCCCACAACGGTCTTCGCTACAGTGACCCCCATCGCGGTCATAATCCCGCTGCTATTGAACACCGCACGAAAGCTCTCCAGACTGAATTGTCTTGGCCACCAGTAGATTCCGCCGCGCATGGCATCTGACCCATCATTGAACGCATTGACAATGACATACCAAATGGGATACAGCGTAATAAAACAAATACATAACATAATTACATTGTTAACCACATCGAATACCGCATCTGAAGCGGTTTGTCGTTTGGTCGAGAACATGGAGGCCACCGCCTTTGTTAGAATAGGGATGTATTATTGAGTTTTTTCGTCACATAATTGGCTCCCAGCAGCAAGATCAGCGCAATGACCGACTTAATCAACCCCACCGCGGTCGCGTAGGAGTATCGAGCGGATAACAATCCCGTCTGATAGACATAGAAATCAATAACATTGCTCGATGTTTCATTTAATGAATTGCGTAGAACTAGAATTTGGTCGAAGTTCGAATTTAGAATGCCGCTGATCGCTAGAATGAAGAGAATGGATATGGTTCCTTTGATGGAGGGAAGCGTAATGTTCCAGATCTTCTGGAACCGCCCTGCACCGTCGATCGTTGCTGCTTCATAATACTCCGGCGATACGCTGGAAATGGCAGCAAGATAGATGATGGCAGACCACCCAAGCTCTTTCCAAATATCCGAAGCCACAATAATGGTCCAGAAATACTTCGGCTCAGCCAAATATGTAATCGGCTCCTGAATAAGGTTCAAACCCATCAGGATCTTATTGATCACCCCTACGTCAGCAAGCCACGTCGCCATAATTCCGCCTAAGATGACCCAAGATAAAAAGTGCGGTAAGTAGGAAATCGTCTGAATGGATTTCTTGAATATGACCGACTTCACTTCATTCAGGAATAAAGCAAAGATAATCGGAAGCGGAAATCCTATGATCAGTCTCAACAAACTCATCCCCAGCGTGTTCTTAATGACATAAGGCAGGTTCTCATCTTCAAGGAAAGCCTTGAAATGCTCAAGCCCTACCCATGGTGCTTGGGAAATGGAACTGATAATATCAAAATCCTTGAATGCAATAATAATTCCGTACATGGGGATGTAGTTAAATATGACCATCCAAGCCACGCCCAACAAGGCCATAACTTGCAAATAACGCTGTCCATAGAACTTTCGGAACCATTTCATCCGTACCTCACTGCTGCTTCGGGCACTTACCACATGCCCCACCTCCTATGGTCTCTCTATTGTTGTAAGCCCTTACAAATAATATTGTAGAGGTAGATAAGTGCACTGAATAGGTACCATATTTTAGATAAAGGTTCATTATTTTAGGAACTTGGGCATTTCGGGTTATACTTGAATACATCATCTTCGGACAGATGTATAAGGAGGTTTTCCCTTGTTCTTCGTTAACGACCTATCCTATTATCAAAATCAAATCGCTTCGCTCCCCTCCCATTCACCACTGACCAAACTGGATCTATTTACAAATGACTTTCTTCTCTATACCTGGAATCAACTATCGCTGTACTACTCGCCGCATAACGAATGGTTGAACGAAGGGGCAAAAGTCGTCATTGTTGGCATTACGCCGGGCTGGACGCAAATGGAGATCGCTTATAGAACAACGCGAGATTTACTGATTCGAGGCACTCCTCTGATCGATGTCGCGCGCCAAGCCAAGCAGGCAGCTCGATTTGCCGGCACCATGAGAAATCACCTTATTCAGATGCTAAATCAATTGGAGCTGCACCGCTGGTTAGGATTACGTTCGTCAGAGGAGCTGTTCGAATCGGATTTACTTCATACGACATCATTCATCAAGTATCCTTTATTCGTCCAAGGCAAGAACTACACCGGGCACACGCCGCCGCTAAGCAAAATCCCTGAGCTTCACACGTTCGCCATGACATCATTTGTCGATGAATTATCAAGGATAATGGGGAAGCCTCTGATCATTCCGTTAGGGAAATCTGTGGAAGCCTTCCTCCTTGAGATTGTTCATCAAGATCGTCTGGATCCAGACCAATGTCTCTGGCACTTCCCGCATCCCTCCGGCGCGAATGGCAATCGAACCCGGCAATTTGCCGAACACTTTCAGCAATATCGGGACATGTTAGAAGCTTATTTCAAGAAGGGGTGAGGGTTGCGCGCAGCGGTACTGGTGGCCGTGCTTAACCCATATACCTACCAATAAGGATAATCCCATCCAAGCTTCTTCGCACCTTAACGGTTACAGTGAAAAGGCCAACCCGATTGGGTTGACCTGATGACACGTAAGCTATTTTCCCTATAACGATCTAATTATAATGCCCGTAAATCCAACCAACGAATTTCCGCAGGTGTTAAGACGAGTTCCGTCGCTTCCAAGCAGGACTTGAGTTCCGCATCGTTCCGAGGACCGATAATGGCTCCCGTCGGGAACGATTGATTCAAGACGTAGGCAAGCGCAATTTGAATGGTCGTGACGCCTTTCTCGGCTGCTAGCTGCTCGGCGCGGTGATACCGCTCCCAGTTCTCATCATTGTAGAACACGCGAACGAGATCTTCATTCGATCGGTCATCCCGCGTAAATCGTCCCGTGAAGAAGCCCCTTGCCTGTGCAGACCACGAAAGCAGAGGTAGTTCCGAACGCTCATGCCATGCCAAGGATTCCTCATCAAGACTGATGCAATTCGCCCAATAAGGTTCGATGGCTTTCGCTAAGCTCAGGTTCGGACTGCTGAAAGAAAACCCGCGCAGCCCATGATCTTCCGCGTAGCAATTCGCTTCTTCAAGACGCGCCGTTGTCCAGTTGGATGCACCAAAGATCCCAATTCGCCCCGCTTCTACATGCTCATTCAGAGCTTCTAGAATCGCTCCAACCGGCACACTCGTATCATCGCGATGAAGGGCATACAGATCGGTTCGATCCGTGCGCAACCGATCCAAGCTGATCATCAGCTCCTCATGAATCGCCGCTTTGTTCACTCTTGACCCATCTTCGTTCGGATGAGCCCCTTTTGTCCAAATATTGATCTGGTCCCGATTTTTTCGCTCTTCGATCCACATGCCTATCGCTTGTTCGCTCTTTCCGCCGCAATAGATAAAAGCCGTATCAATCGTATTCCCGCCAATCGCTGCATAACCATCCAGTACCCTGCAAACCTCTTCGAACGTCTCCGGGGTGAAAAAATCTGAACCCATGATTAATGATGATACATCATTTTTCAGTCCTGCAAAGGATAGACTCTTCAACTCATTCATCTCCTCTAGATTCGAATACGTTGATGCGTGTAAGCGGATTCAAGACAAGCGTCAATGACTTTCATATTGGCTACGGCATCGTCAGGGCCAAATCTAGCCGATTCTTCCCCCCATACGGTGCGAGCGAAATGATCTGCTTGAAGCGCATACGTATTGAACGTCTCTTGCTTCTCTTCCCGCTTCCCTTCGTTCGTATGTACATAGAAGTTCGGATCGCCAATAAAGGCGGATGGCACTTCGATACGCCCATTGGTGCCAACAATTTCTAATGTATTCCGAAATGCTGCCCACATCCCACAATCGAACGTTAAGCCCACGCTGTTATCAAATTCGATGATCCCCGAAGCCATCATGTCAACATGATCATGCTCTGGAGATATCAGTGCGTGAACCGTAGCGGCTTCCGGCTCGCTTCCCAGAATCAACCGGGCTGCGCTAATCGGATAACAGCCTACGTCATAGATTGAGCCACCGCCCCAATCTTTACGGTACCTCACATTGTTCTTATCGGCGTGGTTATTAAAAGTAAAAGTCCCGTGAATCCCGCGCACCTCACCGATTTCTCCGGACGCAATAATGTCCTTGATTCGATCGTACCGGGGATGGTAACGGTACATGAATGCTTCCGCGAGATGTTTTCCCGTGCTGCGGCTTACTTCCAGCATTCTCGCAGCCTCTCCCGCATTCAACGCAAGCGGCTTCTCGCACAGGACATGCTTGCCGGCTTCCATCGCACGAATCGACCATTCCATGTGCAGATGATTCGGCAAAGGAATGTACACGGCATCCAAATTCGGATCCGCCAGCAATTCTTCATAACTCCCGTAAGCCTTTGGAATTTCCAGCTTCTCAGCGGTTTCTTGAGCTTTACGCAAATCTCGGCTAGCAATCGCCGATACGACACTTGTTGCGGATTGCTTAATTCCCGGTATCACCGATCCTACGGCAATTCCCGCACAACCTACAACTCCGAAACGCAAAGGATGATTCGTCATGGGACACCTGCTTTCAAAAGTTTCCATTTGAGGTTAACGAGTACACAGATAATATAATTCAAATTGATTCCAGGATCAATGCCAAAAATTTAAATCCTACTCATCATCGATGAATATGAATAGAACCGTATTCGTTACTTATTCTACCGAAATATAATTTTTTCCATTTTAGTATGGATATTGTATTAAACCAATGGTAAAATCTTCTTAATATTTTTTCCTACTATTTGAGTGGGGATTATGGACAAGAACATAGAAAGGAGGATACCCGCCCAACAAGCGATCCCCCTCAAATAACGAGAAAATATGTTACCTCAATTTATATTAAATGGAGGAATTTATTTGAACAAACATCTATTATCTCGTAAACTATCACTCCTTATGCTCGCGCTTGGTCTGACCCTTGGTACCCTTCCAAGTATCGCGTCAGCCTCAAACTCAACTTATCTTCAATTACCTCAGGATGCACGATCTCTCGCAGATCCGTCAGACGAAACCATTATTTCTCCACAAATCAACACCACATCATCCAATAAAGTCCGCGTCATCGTTCAACTTACCGGTCAACCTGCAGCCGTGGGCAAATATGCAGCCAAACAAGGGATACGATCACTAGCCGCTACAGCAACTGAACCTGCAGTTAATGCCGAGCAGTCCAGTTTTCTCCGTAAGGTTACGAACCAACATATCGATTTACAAGTCAATTACCAATACAACACCGTACTTAATGGATTCGAAGTCACGATCCCTGCTAACGAAATCCCGGAGCTTGCCCAAATTGAAGGCGTAAAATCCATTCAGGAGAACCATATTTGGTACCCTATTCCAATTGAATCCTCCGAATCTGAGGAGACAGGAAACTATGAGAGCAGTCCTCTGAAACAAATCGGAGCCATTGACGCCTGGAAAAACGGATATACGGGAGCCGGTCTCAAGGTTGGTGTTATCGATACAGGTGTTGATTACACCCATCCAGACATCGCTCCTGCATATAAAGGCGGATACGATTCATTCTATCGCGACAGCGATCCTTATGAAGAAGTCCCTCTTACCCCCGAAGAAGATGTAGAGTATGGAACTGGATACGAAGGAACTTACCACGGTACACATGTTGCTGGAACGATCATTGGCCGGTTCGCCAATAAGACAAGTGATATCGTGCAAAAGGGGGTTGCTTACGGAGCAGATCTATATGCGTATAAAGTACTGGGCCGAGACATCGATAGACCGGATAAATCTTCAGGAACGTCAGCACAGGTCATCGACGGAATTGAACGTGCCGTCAAAGACGGAATGGATGTCATTAACCTGTCACTTGGCTCTGATTCCGAAAAAGACGTAAACTCCCCGGATGCGGTCGCTATCAACAATGCCGTTCTATCGGGCGTCGTAGCTGTTATCGCGAACGGAAATGCAGGCCCGGGTTCATCCAGCATGGGATCGCCAGCTACCTCTCAGCTCGCCATTGCCGTGGGAGCGGTAACCAGCGAAACTAAATATTTTACCGGACACTTAACCCCGGAATTAGTTCACAATGATGGATCCGTAACCTCGGCTACATATGCTACTTATGGAAATTTTAACGTTATGGCATGGGAGACCGCACAAGAAGATTTCCATTCCATATTAGGGGATGATCCCCACGAAGTCGTCTACGTAGGACTCGGAGGCGATTCCGACTATATCGGTAAAAACGCTGAAGGCAAAATCGTTCTTGCCTCCCGCGGCAGCTATGCTTTTATAGACAAAATTGCCGCAGCCAAGGCGCATGGTGCCAAAGCCATTGTCATCTTTAACGGAAATGCTGATCCAAGCAATCCTACGCAAGCAGATCTTAGCGAATATGTAAACGGTCGGGATGGGCTGTATGGCGGTAATCTTGGGGATAGTTTCGACTTTATTCCTACCGTTGATCTGGCTGGAAAGGAAGGACGCGCCTTAGCTAGAGCACTTATACAAAATCCAGAAACCCGATTACAGTTTACATTTCCAAGTTCCTATCCAGATCACCTTATCCCCGGCGACAAGTTAGCTGATTTCTCTTCATGGGGTCCAAATGCAGATGCTAATCTGAGCATTAAACCGGATATTGCCGCACCAGGCGTTAACATCCTATCCACTTGGCCTGCTTATGGCAAAGGAAAACCTGAAACTTCGTATGACAAAGCTTACAACCGCATTAGCGGAACAAGCATGGCAACGCCGCACGTTGCCGGATTAGCTCTCTTATTAAAGCAGGCGCACCCGAACTGGTCTCCGTTTGACATTCGCGCTGCCCTAGCTAATACCGCCGATGGGATCGTAGATGATGACGGGGATAGATATGACGTCTACCAGCAAGGAGCTGGACGAGCGAATGTGGCAAGCGCCCTCAAAACCCCAGCCCTGCTTCAAGCCCTTGAACCGATTACGATCCTCGATAAAAACTTTAACCCGCAATCGGTCATGAACTATAATTCTTCTACGAGTTTTGGTGTCGTCGCTCCAGGTACACCGCAACAAATCAAAAATCTACAATTAAAAAATACAGGAAACAACGACGTAACCTATACAACACGTGTAGATTGGTACTCCAAGCACGACGGGATTGAAGCTGCATTAGATCATGAGACTTTGACTGCTAACGCTGGCAGAACATCTACGTTGCAACTCAAGCTGAATGTCGGCACCGCTGCAGAAGAAGCCTTCTATGAAGGACAAATTACGCTAGAAAGCTCGGGACTCCCTACGCTGCATTTGCCTTTCGTCGTGTACGTCGGTCAAGAACAACCAGCCAACGGATTTGGAATACAGGAGCTGTACGTAACGAATAGTGTTGTATATCCGAATCGAACTACCCAATCTTCAACCGATCTATCCTTCAAACTGACAGCAGATGACACCAATTTATTAGAAATTGATGTCGTGGATTTGAATGATGCAACAATAGGGTACTTTACAAGTCAGACAACAAAAGATTTAACGAATGAACGGTTTGAGCCCGGCAAGTACGTAGTTCAAAATCTAAATAACAAATACTACCCTTATGACGAAGAGGGCAACCCCATTTTGAACGAAAAAGGAGAACCTACTTCCGCTTACTTAAAAGACGGAATCTATAAAATTCTCGTTTATGCTGCCCAATTGAATAGTAAGGGCCAAATCGTAAAAGACAAGAACGGACAAAAAATTGAGTACTCTGGGGTGATCTCCTATCGCGTAGATAACTCTTCCAGCAATACTGGAGGTACTGGCGGCCCTAGTGGTGGAGGTTCTAGTGTAATCATTCCCCCAACGAATCCATCCACACCAGCCGTAACAGACGCAGCGAAGGCTGTGATCGAACAAGGCCTGAAACAAATCGTGGTTGCTTCAAAATCAACCGGCACGAACGCTGCATTAACGGCAACCATTGCCGACAATGACCTTAAAACTGCCATTGCTTCAGCTTCTACCTCACCTGCAGCAATCGTAGTTCCAGTAACATCAAATAAAGATGCAAATGTTACAATTACTTTTACCGCAGATCAAATCAAACAATTCACATCCCTTCCATCTCAGAGCTCTTTGGTCATCCAAGTTGGAGGATCAGCGATATCCATACCTGCCAGTTTGTTAGCGAAAGCACCAGCGAATAATGACATTGAACTTGCGATCCACCCAGCAGCTAATCAAGCTGCAGCATTCTTAAGCAAAGTAGCCGGTTCTACCGTCATCGGAACGCCGGTTTCCTTTGAAGCCAATTGGGTTAAAGATACGATTCGCACCGCAGTTCCAGTACCTAGCGATACCTTTATCAAAAGAGCTTTCACCCTTCCTGGCAGCATTGAAGCGAATTCAGCTGGCGTATTGTTCGAGGAGAACGGAATCATTACACCCGTAGCTTCTATATTCCAGAAACAAAAAGACAATACGACGATCGTAACTGTCAGTCGTCCTGGATTCTCTGTCTATGCGGCCGTGAATCGTGCGGTGAAATTCGATGATATTGAAGCTTCCTGGGCGGCATCCCATATCACAGCATTGGCGAATAAACTCATTATTAACGGGACGAACGAAACAACATTCTCGCCAAAAACCCATCTAACACGCGCAGCATTCACCTCTCTGCTCGTTCGCTCCCTAGGGCTGCGTTCAAGCAAGACAACGACTTCCTTTACAGATGTTAAATCATCGGATTGGTATGCTAACGATGTTGCTGCTGCCTTTGCATCCGGCTTAATTCAAGGGAAAGACAGCCAAACTTTTGCACCTAACGACAACGTAACACGTCAGGAATTAACCGTAATTCTGGACCGCGCATTACAATTAACAGGCGTAAAACTTAAACCTAGCACGCCATCGCTCCATGCTTACGCAGATAACGATAAAATCGCAGCCTATGCGAAAGACAGTGTCAGCGCCTTATCCGCAGCAGGCATCATTCGTGGCGATACGAGTGACGACGGATCCCTGTTCCATCCTCAAGCCGCAACCACACGTGAAACTGCCGCCGCTGCGCTGCATCAATTATTAAAGAAAGCGAATCTTACAGATTAATTGAACAACAATAAAGAACACCGATTCAAATTTTATTGTACTAAGCGATTAAGCCGGAAAATCAACAGACGCTGGAAAACACCAAAGGTGTTTCCGGCGTCTGTTGTTTTTAGGGAAATTTGAAAATTCATTATCTTGCTTTTTCATTTATTTTAATTTTTTTCCGAATCGCTTGTGCTCCTAACAAAATCAATGGAAGCAACAGTCCATACATCGAGCCATACGGTAGCCATGCTTCTCTGTTATACTGACTCGAATGAAGCACATTAGGATGTATTATTAAGGAAAACACAATCATTATTATCCCTAGAGGCATAATAATTGATCGGTGATCTTTTAAATTAAAGATTTGCGTAAGGCCTATTACAGAAGCATAAAAATAAATTGCCGTCCTAAAATAAATCGTGATAAACCACATTCCGGCCATTATTGCTTCAATTCGTATAAAATTACCTGTGTTTATCTTTTTGGCTAATACAAAGCTTTAAAATTGCTCTTGACTTCTTTTTTTCCATAATACATGAGGAGGAACTTTAAGCTTCTTTTATTTGCGTTCCACCGTATATCCCTTATCCTCCAACAACTTGATAACCCCATGCTCGCCCAGGTAATGCGCAGCCCCGACGACGATGAAATACTCTGCCTTTTTATCGCTCTTGAGGTAACCATCGATTTTATCCGCCATGCCAATGTTACGGTCGATCAGCATAGCCTTGTTGTACTCCGCATCCCCCGCCATGCTGTTCGTCAGCTCCAGCAGCGCTTTGTCATCGCCTTGTTTCCACATATCCGCCATGTTGTCCACAGTATCATTCAGGACGTCGAAATTGTCCAATGCCGCGTTCAGGTTTTTCTCCTGCAGCTCCTTCGAGAAGTGATCGAACATGCTCAACTGGGATTCATAAGATTCCAGCTCCAGGACAGGAATTTTGCGCTCCATGGCTTTTTGAATGAAATATAGATCAATGCCTTCCGTTGCCTCGTATCCAGCCTTGATCGCTTTCAGACTGCCGAGCGTCGTCTCCGCAACCCACGGCTTGAAAGCATCCAGCGCGTCCGGCTTCATGCCGTTCTTCTTCAGGATCTCCTCCACTTTCGCGTAGGTCTCCTTGGATACGTGATCCTTCAGGGTGGTGCCGTCCTGGTACATGCCGATATTCATGATCAGTTGCTGCTGCTCTTTGTCCGCCGCCTTACTCAGGTCAATCTCGACGCCCAGATAGTCCGCTTCGGCAAAAGCTTGCTCGAACTCCGCACGAAGCGGATAGAAGCTGTCGTCCGCGATATGCATCGAGCCGACCAGGTACACCGTGTTCCCGCTATGTTTCACTTCCCACATAAAGCCCCGGGCGCCGGCTTGTGTCGTTTTCGAGAGCAAAAGCACAGTGCGGGTGCTTTGATCCCAATAGACCTCATACCCGGCGGCTTCGCCCACGGTCCGGACCGGAACGTAAGTCACGCCGTTGATCAGTTTGGTCTTGCTGCTTAGCGTGATCTTCCGATCCCCCGCAACGGCATGGATGGTGCCGTCCTTCACGTCGGTCAGTTTCACGTTCAGGGCTTGCAGCGTCGATCTCAGCGGAACCATCGTGACTCCCTGATCGATGATCGGAGCGCTGGAAGCAAATCCAATGTTTTCGTCATTGACCTTCAGAGCCGGTGTCTGCGGAGCAGCCATGGCCGGGGCTGCGGCCATCAGCATGCCTGCCGAAATCATCAGTGCCAAGAGCGATTTTTTCCAATTTTTCATGTGTATTCCCCTTTTCTATTGATGTATGTATTGTTCGCCTTTGCATCCCTGGATCCGGCATGCAAAGGCTTTGCCTGTATTAATTCTTACTTCTCCGCCGTTTAGATCTTATACGCCTTCATCGCTTTTCTTAACTCTTTCCACGAAGGACGCTTACCGTACATCAATACGCCTGTGCGATAGATTTTCGCCGAAATCCAACCGCAGATAAAGATCGATACGAGCAAGATGGCGATTGACAACCAAATTTCCCAATAAGCTACTTGACCAAGACCTACACGAAGGATCATGGCGGTCGGCGACGTGAATGGCACGAACGAAGCGACTTTAACAAGCATGGTGTCTGGTGAACTAATACTGAACATACTAATATAGAAGGCAATCAGAGAAATAATCGTAATTGGCATCACCGCCTGACCCAACTCTTCTGTACGGCTCACCATGGAACCAACAGCTGCGAATAGCACCGCGAACAAGAAGTATCCTAGAATATAGAAAAGTAGGCCATAGACTAGCAACATCGGGTCGATTTGCGTCAAATCGATATTGTATTGCTGGAAGATCGCCGCGTTGTGCGGCAGGCTCATATTCACAACAACCGCTGCAATAAAGACGGCGATTTGCGATATTCCGACCAATAGCATTCCTATGACTTTGCCGAACATCTGGGATAACGGGCTCACGCTCGTAATAAGGATCTCCATGATCCGGGAGCTTTTCTCTGCCGTTACCTCCGCTGCAATCATATTCCCTGTCATATACGCGGTCATGAAGGACAAGAATAAAAGAGCATATACAGCAATGAAGGCTACGCCGCGTTGGTCATCCGTTTTATTCGTACCTGCACTTCCGCTATCCACAACAATCTGCTCTGTATTCATGGCAACAGGAGCTAACAAGGCTTTCTTCTGTTCTTCTGTCAACGTATCCTTAACGATCATTTCGGTCTTCACTGTCGTTAACGCGCTCTCCAGCGAGTTCATAATCCCGCTCATCATCGAGATGCTGCCTGCTTTGTAGACAAAACTCGGGAACGAGGCATTCTCTTTATTTTCAATAACTAAGTAGGCCGTGATTGCTTTGGAAGCAAGATCCGACTTCAATTTTGCCTCGTCGTCTGCTGCATTCCCCGTCGATTCGTAGCGTTTGATCGCTAAATATGGTTTGGTCTGCTTCGCATAATAATGCTCAAGCCCTTCCGTTACGCCTGCTTGATCTTGAACCACGCCGATGGTGATATCGGTTGGACTCGCGCTATTATCGCCTTTGAACATATCGATGAAATAAAGACTATTCACGCCTGCACTCACTAGCAACACCAAGATAATCGTCGTGACAATAAATGATTTCGTTTTGACTTTATTCTTAAAGGTAAAGCCTACAATCGTTTTTAAATTATTCATGACGCTCACCCACCGCCTTAATAAAGATTTGATTTAATGTCGGTTCTACGATTTCAAATCGCTGCACCGTGCTCTGCTGCATTGCCGTTGTTAAGATTTGCTGCGCCGCTTGCTCATTCGCAATGCCGATCCGGTACCCTATTTCCGTACGATCTACGCTCGTCACGCCTGGGATGCCATCTAACCCATTCACAGCACCCTCTGTACCCAATACGACTTGTTCTCGAGGATAATTCCGCTTGATATCCTTCAAATTCCCTTGGAGCACCGTATTCGAGCGATGAAGAATCGTAACGTTCTGGCATAACTCCTCAACATGTTCCATGCGATGTGTGGAGAACAGAATACTTGCCCCTTCATCACGTACTTCTTTCACTGTTTCCTTCAGAAGCTCTACGTTCACGGGATCCAGTCCGCTAAACGCTTCATCCATAATTATAATTTGCGGTCTATGAATAACAGCCGCGATAAATTGCATCTTCTGTTGGTTCCCTTTGGACAATTCTTCAATCTTCTTATCGTAATACTCCGGTACGTTGAAGCGATCTAGCCAATACTTCAGACTTTGATCCGCATCTTTACGTGTCATCCCGCGCAATTGCGCTAAGTAGATGAGCTGTTCGTTAATCTTTACCTTTGGGTATAATCCGCGCTCCTCCGGCAAATATCCCATCTTGGAGTTCAACTCTTGACTGTACGCTTTACCGTTATAAAAGATGTTCCCTTGATCCGGATAGATCAGGCCCAACACCATCCGCATCGTTGTTGTTTTCCCTGCACCGTTCGCACCGAGCAAACCATAGATTTCTCCGCGGCCCACTTCGATATTGATTTGATTGACCGCTCTCTTATCCCCGTATTCTTTAACCACTTGTTCCAATTTTAATGGATTCATTTGCTAATACCCTCCCCATAATAATCGATCATTTCTTAATGGCAGACCGTTGAATTAAGTGCATAAAAATCTCATCCAGCTCCATCATCGCCGTACGTACAACCTTCCACCCGCGTTGCTGCAAGGCTTGCTCTGTTGCAGTTACATTTAACGTTACAATCTTAACGACATTCGTTCGTTCATCCTCGCGGGCAATCACGCCAGGAAGCTCATGATTCAAATCTGTTCCCCAGTCCGGTATTTCCACCCAAAGCGTCTTACAATCATCCAACAATTGATCCTTCTCGAACATTCCGAGCAGCTTTCCTTTATGCATAAATACAACATAATCTGCTAATCGTTTGATTTCTTCGACAATGTGAGAAGCTAATAACACGGTGCGATCCCCACGATTCATATAGTCTTTGATTTCATCCATCATCATCTTCCAAGCAAAAGGGTCTAAGCCTGACGATGGTTCATCCAAAATCAACATATCCGGTTCATGGGCAATCCCAAGAATAATCTCGCATTTGCGGCGCATGCCCTTCGACATTTTATTGAACTTTTGTTTGGGATTGATCTCGAATAATCGAACTAACCGCTCATATAATCCTTGATTCCAGGAAGGATACCAATGTCTCGTAAAGGCTGCGATTCGTTCTAATGTCTCACCGTCCTGCTCTGACCAAGACTTCTCCGGCACATAGCCGATATTCTGCTTCAGCTGCCATTGATGTTCCCCAGCTATCTTATGATCAAATAGTTCAATCGATCCCCCGTCAGGATGCACAACTTGCATGATCATGTTAATCAACGTGCTTTTCCCCGATCCATTCGATCCTACAATGGCTGTGACATACCCGCTCGGGATATCCAGATCGAGGGGCCCCAATTGCAGGGAGCCTCGATCCTTCGTAACACCTTTCACTCGTACAACCGATTCTTCCATACACTCACCCCATCTATTAATTACAGCTTCACGCTATTTAATCTCTTTGAATTTCTCATCCAGCACTTCGGAAAAGATCGTCTTCAAATCTTCCTTCGTGCATTGAATTCGCATGCCTACATCTACGGCTGCTTCCATCGCTTCTACCACGGCATCCCTACGGTGCCGATCTCGCTCATCCGAACCTACCTTAGCAACGAATGTACCTGTACCTTGCTTGGTACGAAGCAGTCCTTCGGATTCTAAATCTTGATATACCCTTCTCACCGTTATCACGCTGCATTTCAGATCACTGGCAAACTCCCGTATGGACGGCAGTAGCGTTCCTTCTTCCACTTGACCGCTTAGGATCAAGGAACGAAGCTGAACTTCAATTTGATGATACAAGGGTTCAGCACTATTTTCATTAATTTGTATAGGGACCCACAATCTTATCACCTCTCTTCATCTTCATGATGACTTCTATTCCGTATCCTATTGGAACTACATTAAATCCCGATATGCTAAACGATGTCTTACCGCGATGAAGGAGGCATATAAACTAATAGCCCCAACCACCCATACGACCAACGGTGTAAGGATAGGCATCGTGTTCGTCATTTCTAATGATGACCGCATTACACTCCAGTTCAACATCTTGCATCCAATGGAAAAGGCAATCGTAACAGCCATGAATATACATGTAAAGAGCAAATATTGCTTGCCGCTAGCGGATAGTTCTACATAAATGTAAAGTCCAGAGATGATCAATCCGTATCCCATCCAAGTTAATGAAAAACTAGCGAACATCGACAGTGATAATTGAAATTTTAACCCGTCAATCATGAGATATTGGACAACGAAGAAGATACAACCGTTAATCAACATGGCGACAATCAACTGCAATATTCTTCCCGTCATGATCGCATTGAACGAAATGGGCATACATCGCATTCTCGCAAGGCTTGTCGTATAGGAGTCTTCACGAATGTAATTCATGGATTTCCTTGTATAAATAAATCCCAGCACCGGGATGATCGATAAGAAGAAAAAATCTTGAAAAACATATTCACTACCATTCTTCGACGTTTCCGTGAAAAGGTCACCTGTTATTGCTGTCCCAAAAAAACTAAAATATCCAATCATGATGAGCGATATGAAGTACTTATACCGTAACCCTCCATATTCTGCTTTCACGAGAAACCATGCATCCCTCATCAATTGCACGATAATCATCCTTTCACTGTGCTCTTACACATTTCAATTTCATTCCAGTGTTTATACTGTATATATCTTTATACACAGTATATAGTGTGCTTATTCCTTTGTCAACAACTTCCATGAAAAAAATAAAAAAGCCGCTCATCCCTTGTCCCACAAGGAATGACCGACTTTTACACTTCCCTATATTCACAAATTAGAATCCAAAAATAGCATCAATTACAGGCTTCGTATGACCACCTGGGTATAGAATGTATAGCAGGATATACACAGCTGCACCTGTAATAGCTGTAAAGAACCAAATGACCGCAGTTACTCTGCCCCATTTGCGATGCTTCGCAAAACGCTCTTTGAACGCTAGAGTCAATGTGGTTAGACCGAATACAGCTGCTACCGTCGCGAGCACAATGTGGAAGATCAAGAAGATGTGGTAATACAACTTCAAATCATCCGGGCCGCCCCATGCGGTATTCCCCACAAAGATCGTTCGAGACATATAAATAATGAAGAACAGCAGCGCTGCAATTGCGCCAGCGATCATCGTCTTCTTATGAGCCTCACGTTTGCCTTTGATAATCTGAGCCCATCCGATCGCCACTAGAATGGCACTAATCACGATGAAGCTTGTACTAATCGTCGGAAAAATCATAAAAATGTCCATGGTAAACCCCCGTTCTCATCCTTCAATCTTATGCCTTATTCCAATTCCCAGGTCCTGTGATCGGCAATTCATCAAAATCATCATCACGACCCTCGCGTCTCACCCAATGGAAGAATGTATAGGCAAGTACAGAACCATTGACCGCTTCTTGAATTAACTTCATCATAATGCCACCCACTTGTTGATCCTGTGCAGGGTCTAGGATACCGAAGAATGTCGGCCCATCGAACTGCTGCAATAAAATCGACGGATCACCTGAGAAGCAATACCCCATCGCTTCTGCCCATAAGCTTGCATCGTTATATGTAGCGTACATCGGTGTTGATGCAAAGATAATTAAAGCACAGGCTGGTGTAATTAAGATGCTGTTCACAAAAATATAGGCCATCTTCCGTACATCTTGCATTTTTCCTACATCGGGAATCGGCGTAAGAATTGGCCACCACATCATCATGGAGGTAATTAATAATACCACATAATAGATTCGATGGACCATAAAATGAAGCATGACATAATCGTGAACGGCTGGTACGTGGTATAGCGAGAACAACGCATTGAATAGAACGGCTGTAAATATCGGATGCATTAAAAACTTCATTTTACGCAGTACTTTAAAGTTCAATAACGTCTTCCACAGTCCTGTCGGGATCCCCAACATAATGAGGGGTGGCGCGATGATATAAGATAATGCCATCATGAGCATATGGAAGCTGAACATCAAATGACTTAGGAAGTTAACCGGCCCTCCATGAGCCAGGTATAATAGTACCATCCCGCTGACAAACAGAATTTTCTGAGGAATGGTTGCTTTTGTATTTTCTTTAAACTTGGATCGAAACGGTCCTACTGCTAGAAAATAAACAACCGTCAATACAATCATGAATACCATAAACCAAGGACTCCATAAATCTGAGAAGCTGAAATATTGTAAGCCTAGCATTCCTTGATCCCTCCTTATTCAAGTAGAAACGGCTTCGCCGTTCCTACAATGAACGGAAGCCTTAGAAAAACCTCTCCTCCGAGGCCCTTCAAAAAAAGAGGGGGCAACGAAGTGCCCTCCTCTCGAATGTTTACCACCAAACCCAATATAGCGCCATAACAATACAAGTGAAGGCGATCAACGCACCACCGAATAGGAAAATGATCGGCATTAAGTGTCCACGATCTTTCATATGCATCCAGTACGCCAATTGAATAATAACTTGCAGTACTGCCATAACGATAAGGATGATGTAGGTAAATGTTTTGTTGACCTCACTCGACATCACGGCCGCAAATGCGATTAACGTGAGTACGATCGAGAAGATAAACGCAACAATGTGTTTACCTGGCCCCTCTTGACGGTGCCGATGTTTTGCAGATTGATCGGAAGCAGAATGTTCAGATACCATTCGTTACCCCACCTTTCCCATCAAGTAAACAACTGTGAAGATGAATACCCATACAACGTCGATAAAGTGCCAGTAAATACCTGCAACATAAATCTTCGGTGCCGTTACGACCGTCAAACCTTTTTTGAAGATTTGGGCGATCAAAATAGTGATCCATACCACCCCGAATGCGACGTGGGCGCCGTGGAACCCAACAAGCGTATAGAACGATGAACTAAATGCGCTGGTTGAGAACTTATGTCCTTCATGTACATACTCGAAGAACTCATAGATTTCTAATCCTAAGAAACCAAGTCCAAGAACAACCGTTACGATCAGCCAATTAACCATGGATTTAACATTATGACGGTGAAGCGCTTGAGTCGCGAATACACTCGTCAAACTACTCGTTAAGAGAAGAAAGGTTGCCAGAGCTACTGTCGATAATTGGAACAGCTCTGTTCCCGGTTTACCGTCTGCGATTTGATCACGAAGCGCGAGGAACGTCGCGAACAAAGTTCCGAACAATACGGACTCCCCGCCGAGGAACAACCAGAAACCTAGTACTTTATTGCGTCCTTCTAAGGTCGCTAATTCCGGTTGATGAGGTAACTTGTTGTCTAAGTGTGCGTGTCCGCTCATGCTTTTACCCCCTTATCTTCAAGATCCTCTGGTTCAATATGCCAACCATGATCATCAAATACGGAACGGCAGAACATGCCACCGAAAGTAATCAATAGACCAATAATAGCGACAATGTAATTGTTGAATAACATGCCTACGAAGCTGCTTGCGAACTCATCTTTCGCGAACATGAAACCGAAGCCTGCAATGAACAACCCAACGGACATCAAGAACGGAATAATGGAAGCCGACGGCATATGAATCGGACCGATGGGCTCGGATGCTGGCATTTCTTTGTTACCAGCCACTTTTTCTTTCCAATAAGCATCAAGACCGCGAACCAATGGAATTTGCGTGAAGTTGTGCTCTGGAGCTGGCGAAGGAATCGTCCACTCCAATGTGCGTCCATCTCCCCACGGATCATTAGCTGCATCTTTAGGTTTTCTTGCTGTAATCGTGATGTTAAGTAAGAAGATAATCGTTCCGACACCCATCAAGAAAGCACCGATGGAGCTAATTAAGTTCAATGTATCAAAGCCTTGGTTCGGCAAGTAAGTGAATACCCGACGAGGCATCCCCATCAATCCTAGGAAATGCTGTACAAAGAATGTTAAATGGAAGCCGATAAAGAACGTCCAGAATGTTAATCTACCTAATGTTTCGTTCAGTAAACGGCCGAACATTTTTGGCCACCAGTAATGTAGACCGGAGAATAGACCTAATACAAGACCACCCACAATAACATAGTGGAAATGGGCCACGACAAAGTACGAATCGTGATACTGGAAGTCTGCTGGCGCAGATGCCAACATAACCCCTGTTACGCCCCCCATAACGAATGTCGGAATAAATCCGATCGCGAACAAGCTGGACGTATTGAAGGTCAATTGGCCGCCCCATAACGTGAACAACCAGTTAAAGATCTTGATCCCCGTAGGCACCGCGATCAACATCGTAGCGATCGAGAACAATGCATTCGCTACAGGACCTAAACCTGCTGTAAACATATGGTGAGCCCAAACCATGAAGCCCAAGAAACCAATCAAGATGGTTGCAAATACCATGGAGCTGTATCCGAACAGCCGTTTTCTCGAGAAGGTCGAGATGACTTCGGAAATAATACCGAAAGCTGGAACGATTAGGATATATACCTCAGGATGACCAAAGATCCAGAAAATATGCTCCCAAAGTACGGCGTTACCGCCATTAGCAACTTCGAAGAAGTTCGCTCCGAACAAACGGTCGAATGTTAATAGCACAAGCCCTACCGTAATCGCTGGGAATGCGAACAAAATCAATGCAGACGTAATGAATACCGCCCATGTAAACATCGGCATCCGCATAAAGGACATGCCTGGCGCTCTCATATTGATAATAGTAACGAGGAAATTAATCCCCCCGAGCAGCGTACCGATACCGGCAATTTGTAGACCGATGGAGTAGAAGTCTACGCCATGTGTATTACTGTATGTATTACTCGCAAGCGGCATATACGAAGTCCACCCTGCATCTGGTGCTCCGCCAATGACCCAGCTTAAGTTCAAGAGTACTCCACCGAAGAAGAATGTCCAGAAGCCTAAGGCATTCAAGAAAGGAAATGCTACGTCACGCGCACCGATTTGCAACGGAATAATCGCATTCATGAGCGCGAAGATGATAGGCATAACCGCTAGGAAGATCATCGTCGTACCGTGCATCGTAATCAATTCATTAAATGTCTCCGCTGATACGAAATCCAATTTCGGCTGCATCAACTGGATACGAATCAAAATTGCTTCAATACCGCCGATTAAAAAAAACAATCCGCCGGCTAAGAGATACAATATCCCGATTTTTTTATGGTCAACGGTTGTGAGCCAATCCATTAACCCGTGATACCTTTTCACCGAATGAGCCAAGGTATGTGCCCCCCCTAATTCCCGCTGTTATCATAGTTCAATTTGTAATTTGCAAGATACTTCGAAATCCCATCGAGTTCTTCCGCCGTTAAGGGAACCTTCGGCATTTTGGAGCCTGGTTTCACTTTTACCGGGTCTGAAATCCATGTTTTCAAATTCTCTTCCACCGTTCCATCCGTGCCTAGCAATACGCTAGCAATCGCTTGTTTATTACCGATACCTGTAAGGTTAGGGCCCAATGTGCCGCCTTTGTCACCTACAGCATGGCAAGAAAGACATTTCTGTTCAAATGTCGCTGCAAGCGCTGGATCTTCCGGTAATACTGCTGGCGCTTTCATTTCCTTGACCCATTCATCGAACTTTGCATCATCAACGGCTTTTACCTTAAAGTCCATCAATGCATGGGAAGGTCCGCACAACTCCGCACATTTACCGAAGTAAACGCCTGCTTTTGGCGCTTCAAAATAAGCTTTATTCGTTGTTCCTTCTGGATTCGTATCAATTTTCCCGAACAAAGATGGAACCCAGAAAGAGTGAAGCACATCTGCTGTATTTAATTGCAAGGAAATCTTCTTCGATGTCGGAATAACGAGTTCTTGTCCTGTCTTCACTCCGTATTGCGGATATTCAAACTCCCACCAATACTGATGCGATGTCACTTTGACTTGTACCGCATTCTTATCCTTGGAGTAGTCTTCCGCAAATTCAAAAACGTACTTGACTGTCGGAATAACCAGAATCACAAGTAGGATAATTGGAATTACCGTCCAAATAATCTCCAATTTGTGACTGCCCTCGACTTGCTTCGGTATATCCGTTTGACCTGGACGCTTACGGAAACGCACAAGGACATAGCCTAAGATCACAAATACGATCACGACTACGACGGTCATCATACCGATAGATAACTTCATTAAATCATACTGCTTCTCTGCTATAGGTCCCTGCGGCTGTAATGTCGACAGATCCGCACGGCCGCAAGCGGAAAGTAAGAGCGCCAAACCTGCCAAAATTGGAAGGAGTCGCTTTACTGCATGCCACCGATTCATCATTGATCAACCCCACTTTTTACGTTTTCATAGATGACGACGAAGAATCAAATTACGCCATTCCATGTGCTTAAACACCGATGCCAATTGCCTGTCAATTAACAAGATCACGTAATTAACTATAATTTCCGCGGGATTTTTTGTCAATCGTTATAGATCAGTTCACAAATTGTTCTAAAAGCTGTAAAAATCGCATCACTGAGCCATTTGTTAACGCTTACAATTGTGAACAAAGGTCTGTAAACCCCCTTGAAATGCCCTTTCGGAGGCCTTGTCAACACTCCAAACAATTCCAATATGCCGCCTATTTGTGTCTTTTTTTCGTCAAAATACACGATCATCCACTTGACAACTCCTATATGATCTTTATGCATCGATCCCACAAAAAAAACCGCCTGTACGAATCGAATTTCGTACAAGCGGTGTATGTTTTATACATATTATGACTGTAGTTTCACCAATTCATGTTCAACAATTGTGGTCAGCTCTTCTTCATAGCCGCCCATAATGTGGTACTTCCGGATGTATTCTTTCACAAACTTACGAGGATCCTTAGGTCGGAAAATTCGAGCCATCTCTTTAATACTTTCCCTTACTTCATTGTGTCCCTTCGTTGCCATGAAAATTCCCTCCCAAAGCTTTGTAGATCATGCTCCGTTTTAGAGAACGCCGAAAAGATTTCATTGTTTCCACATATTGCGTTATTTTATTGGAAAAACCCTCCTACACCTCATTATAACATAATCAGAACAAGTTTAAAGGACATAATGTGTATTCTAGATATTAGCGCTATGTTAAATAAGAAGGAAAATGCCCTGGATTCTAAGGAATCCAAGGCATCTGACATTAATTAATTTCTTTGGTTTTGAACCGCACAATACTGGCTAGGACAACCACTGCAATGTAGATAACCGTGATGCCGAGTGCAAATCCAAGCGTAATGCCCAGTGGATCATTCGAGCCTGGAACATAGTGAGCAAGACTCGTATATTTTAATACCACGAATTTGGACCACGCGTATTTACCTGCTAATAATCCGAACATACTGCTAAAGACATTGAAGAATAACCCGATCCCAATCGATAATCCCAAGCTGGTTGTAAATACGCCTGCTGCAAAGGATAACGTCATCAAGAACAAAGAGAACGGGAAGATATAGAACACATCCATCGCATTATCCATCAATGTGACATCCCCGCCTAGCCCGAACAAACCTGCACCGATCGCGAAGCTGGCAACCAGCATTATAATGAAAGAAAAGAGGAACATGACGCCCACGGCAGCATATTTCGAGAGCAATACAGCTGTCCGGCTTGCCGGCCGAATAAGCAATTGCTTCACGGTACCATCCTTAAATTCCTCCGTAACGATTTGCGCCCCGAGTACGATCCCGAACAGCATCACGATCTGAGGTACTATCATGACGATCAAAGAGGTAAAAGAACCTGCATCCATCGATGCTGCGGTTGTTTTGGAGAATAACGCGATTGCAAGACCTATTGCCCCGATGAACAAGATCAAGAATGCATTGAAGTAGAGTCCCTGCTTCTTGCTGTTCATTTTCATGATTTCATTACGAAAAAGCTGTATAAACATTATTGGTTCCCCCCTTGTGTTAACGACAAGAACATATCTTCTAACGATTCTTTCTTCGTATTGACTTGATAGATTCGAATATTATTCTGTACCAGCACATGAATGACATCCGGAACTTGACCTTTCTCCAATTCCACGGTGACCGTATTCAAATCGACAGACAAGATGCCGTACGGCTCTAGCAATTGCTTCGCTAAGACGCGGTCATCCACCTCGATCACAACCGGAAGCTTCTGATGCGTCGTATCCACGCCCTTAATCGTGCGTTCATCGACATACTGTCCATTCTGGATAATGACGACGCGGTCACACATCAGTTCAATTTCGGCAAGAAGGTGACTCGATACAACCACTGCAATGTTTTCTTCCACTGCAAGCTTACGAAGATAATCACGCAATTCATGAATCCCCGCAGGATCCAATCCATTCGTCGGTTCATCCAAGATCAAGATCGATGGGTGATGCAGTAGCGCCTGCGCAATCCCAAGACGCTGTCTCATGCCTAGGGAATACGTCTTGACCTTATCGTGAATGGCCCGCTCTAAATCAACGATCTTTACGATTTCTTTGATCCGCTCTTCACTGACCGGCGTTGCGCTCATCCGTGCGAAATGAATCAGGTTTTTATAACCTGTCATATATTTGTACAACTCCGGGTTCTCAACGATTGCACCGACATAAGATACGGCTTTGGCTCGTTCCTTCTTGATACTATGTCCCTCGATAAAAATTTCACCTTTGGTCATCGAGATGAGTCCGAGCATCATTCGGATTGTCGTCGTCTTCCCGGAACCGTTCGGTCCCAAAAATCCATAAACTTCACCGCGTTTGACCGCAAATGACAAGTCATCAATGATGGTTTTGCCCCCAATGACTTTGCTAACATGTTCAAGCTGAACGACAATATGATCATTTGACATGATTGTTTTCCCTCACTTTATATTTATTGAATGCATCATGGCTTCGTTATTTGATGTTTTAAGTATACCGAACCGAAATAGATTGAAACACCGACTTTTCTTTCAAAAGCAAACTGTAATCTTACAATTTAGTAATGTTTTAATTTCCCTCCCCTGTAGTGTATAGTATTGGTGTTAGATATACTTGATATAACCTTTTGCTAGAAATATATTTAAAAGATTTCATTTTCAACCTCGATAAGGAGATTCGTCACGTGATTAAAAAGGATCGTTTGTCCCTGGGACGAGAAGTATGGCTGCTTGCTATTATCTTATTTTTCGTAGAGTTCGTACGCGGTGCGGCACTTATTAGTTTCATTCCGATTTACGGCAAAGAAGTACTATATATTAATGTAGCAATTATCGGCGTAGCCATCACGGCGCATTATCTAACGGATACCATCTTGAAATCTGTCATCGGCTATTTGCTAGATCGCTTTTCCATTCGATTCATCGTTCATACGGGTTTGCTGATCACCTTGGCCGGCATGCTGATGTTCCAATTTGCGAACCATCATTGGGTATTCATTCTTGCTTCGGCCTTATATGGCGTCGGTATCTCTCCGATCTGGATCGTGTGTCTCACCAAAGTCACCGAAGAGAAACGTGCAACCCAAATGGGTTTTCTTTATACAATCTGGCTGGTAGGCATGGGGTTAGGCCCGGTGGTCTGCAATGTCATCATTGAGCATCATCCGATTCTATCTTACTGGATTCTCGTTGTGCTATCTTTGCTTGCCTGGATTCTATCGTTATTCATTACGAACACGCAAGTCCAACAAGTACAATATATCCCTTTTCGTGAACAGCTGCACATTCTATCGGAACGCCTGAAGCTGATGAAACCTTTGCTGCCCGGGATGATTCTGCAAACGACAGGTGCCAGCATGATTGTCCCGATCTTACCCAGCTTCGCCGAAGAATCGCTTCGACTAACAAATACGTCCTATACGCTGCTGCTCCTCTTCGGAGGTGCATGTACCGTTATCGCCTTGATTCCCATGGGGAAATTGTCAGATCGGTTCGGCAAAAAATGGTTCCTGGTGTTCGGCTTCCTGATGTTCGCCTTTGCACTCTACTCTATCTCGCAAGGCCCTACCTTGGTGATGGCCTATGTATGGGCTATTGTCTTAGGCGTCTCATATGCTGCGGTGCTTCCGGCTTGGAATGCCCTGCTCGCGAACTATGTCCCTCCCGCCCAACAAGGACTGGGTTGGGGAATCTTCTCTACGGTAGAAGGCATCGGTGTCATGATTGGTCCGGTACTGGGTGGATACCTAGCTTCCATTTACAGCACGCAGCAAGTGGTCTTCATTAGTTCCATCCTGTTCGGCGCTATTGCTTTGTTCTACATTTTCTTTCCATTTAAGCATATCGTTCATCATTCCACAGGGAGGCACTGATCGATGATCCAGTTGGCTAAAGCCGAACAAGCTGTCTACAGCAGTACCGTCAGTTGGGTAGGAACAACGATATCCATTGGTATTGTCGCTATGATTCTTCTCATCTTTTTCATGGTCATTAAAATGGCGACAGACGATTCGGAGAAGCATGCTGAAGTCAGAAAATACATCGAAGCTTTATTCGGCGGACAGTCTTCGAATGCCAAAGAAGAAGAGAATGAAGAGGCTACGCGGCAAGCTGCCGAACGGCTAGCCAAAGAAATAGGTCCTTTCGAGGATGCATGTCCTGCCTGCCAAACCCCCGTCACCCATCAGAATATTGATTGTCCTTCCTGCGGACTGCGATTGATCTGATCCTTATGCTCCGATGCATAGCTCATGGATTTGCTGGGTATGTTAACTAGGAAATCAATTTACATGAACAGTACAGCATGATAACGAAAGGGGCTATGGCGTGATGGGCAAAGAAAAGGACATGAACCCTATCTCACACGAACGTGTTGAAATCGATGGCATTTATACGAATGAATTTGGACAAGAAGAGCATTTACACCGGGGACAGACATTCCCTGCCAACTTGGTGGTTGGAACAACCGAATGGGAATTGAAAGAATACATGTTCGATAATCATGCCGAAGGACGCACAGATCCACGTCTTGTACCCAAAGAAAACGATACAGATAAACAACAAAAACAAGTTCATCCGCGACTGCACCAGGATCAATCGGATAAATAATGTAAATAAGACCTTCGTCTCCTTCAAACACAGGAATGAAGGTCTTTTTCTATCCTGCAGACAAAATTTTAGTGTTGCGCCTTGATCGCTGTTATACCTATAATGAGTCATTAACATCTTATGGGAGCGCGATTCTTTTGTATTTTTTTGTCATCAATGAACGAGCAGGCAACGGGAAAGGCGGACGCGTGTGGGCGAAGCTTGAGCCTGTCCTACAGGCGAGACGCATACCCTATCGCTATGCGCTAACGAATAACGCGGCACAGGCACAGCGTAGCGTGCAAGAAGCCATGGCCGCCGAGGAGCTTCAAGCGGTGGCGGTCATTGGCGGCGACGGTACGATACACAGTATCGTGCCGCTGCTTGCGGCGAGCGGCGTCGCGCTCGCCGTGATTCCCGCGGGATCGGGGAACGATACCGCCAGGGGGTTCGGCATTCCGCGCCAGCCGCTGGCTGCGCTGGATGTGGCGCTGTCCGGTCGATGCCGCGACATCGACCTGATCAATGTCGGCGGCGAACCGACGCTGACGGCGCTTGCTGTTGGGTTCGACGCCGAGATTGCGGAGGCGGTGAACGACAGCAGCTATAAGAAATGGTGCAACCGACTTGGTATAGGTCGGGTAGCTTATATTATTGGACTTCTTCAGACGTTATTTCGGTATCAGCCGGCTCGGCTGGAGATTGAAGTCGATGGTGGACCGACGAAGACATTCGAACAAGCATGGCTCGTCGCGATCACGAATGTAACCACCTATGGCGGCGGACTGATGATCTGTCCGCAAGCCGCTACCGACGATGGTCTATTAGATATCTGTGTCGTTCATAGCTGTACGAAGTGGAATTTACTTCACTTTTTCCCTAAAGTATTGTCCGGCAGCCATACTTCCTTGCCTTTTGTCACCATGTTACGCGTTCGTGCCATCAAGGTACGATCCGAGATCGTTCGCCTGGCCTATGGCGATGGTGAGAAAAGCACGGTTACTCCGCTTCATGCGGAGGTTATGGCAGGCGCATTACACATGATGACGACATAGCACGCAGTACGTATATAAGCACTTATACAATTTACTTCGACTCGCGAAAAAACAAGAACTCCCCTTGGCGGCGGCACGCTGCCTGGGGAGTTCTTGTTCTTCCTACCTATTATGAAATAACATTTAATTGTTCTAGCTCTATTGTCGATAATGTCAGATCGGATGCTCCTGCGCTATTGATGATGCTCTCGCTCCGGCTTGCGCCCGGTATCGGGATAATTACCGGAGATAGTTGGAGCAGCCATGCCAATGCAACCTGCTGCGGTGTAACGCCATGTTCGTCGGCAATGCCGGACAACACATCATGCTCGCCAATCTTGCCAGCTTGGCTCATGCCATTCAGCGGGCTATAAGGCAAGAAGCTAATGCCTAACTCTTCACTACGCTTCAATACATCCAGAGAAGAGCGGTCAAATACATTCAACCGATTCTGAACGCTTACAATCGGAACGATGGCTAATGCTTCCTCAAGCTCTGCTACCGTCACGTTAGACAATCCAATATGTACGATTTTACCTTCCTTCTGAAGATCCGCTAAGGCTTGAATGGAATCCGCGAACGGTACCAACGGATCGGGACGATGGAACTGATACAAGAAAATATGGTCCTGTTCCAGCGCTAGAAGACTCGCTTCGCATGCTTCTCTGAGCCGTTCCGGTCGACCATCTGCCTCCCAGCGGCCTTCCGGGCGAATCAAACCACCTTTGGTGGCCACAACGACCGAGGCATTCCCTCGAAGCGCCTTCGCAAGAATCCGTTCATTGTGCCCCATGTCCGCTGTATCCAGACAATAGCAATCGGCTGTATCAAAGAACGTAATTCCTGCATCCAATGCCGCATGAATCGTGGCCATAGCTTGTTCCTCGGATGGTCTGCCAGTAATGGATAACGGCATACATCCCATCCCCATCTCGCTGACGCTGATCCCCGTAGACCCTAGATTTCTATGATTCATGTTATCTCATCCTCCTTTAGTAGGAATATATTAGTGTATTCGCCAAATATGACTTCCCCCCTCTTTTTACAAGGAATATATTGCAACAAAAATCCCATAGGGAGATACATAGCCATTTCGTATGGTATGCATGCCCCTATGGGATGAATCATCTTCGAATCTATTCTATTGTTCCGATTCTACCGGCTTCTTCCGTCGCAACACATTAAATAATATATTCATGACCATGGCCGTAAACGTCCCGGCAACAATCCCGTTTTCCGTTAAGATCTTTAAATTTTCTGGTAGCGCATCGAATAAGTTAGGAACCACGGTTACGCCTAACCCCATCCCCACCGAACACGCTATAATGAGCAAATTCTCGTGGTTGTTCAAGTCAACTGAAGACCCCAACATCCGAATCCCCGAGGAGACAACCATCCCGAACATCGCAATCATCGCTCCCCCTAGAACGGAGGTAGGAACAATCGTGGTCAGTGCTGCAATTTTCGGCACGAAACCAAGCAATACAAGGATTATCCCTGCTGTGAAAATAACATCCTTCGTCTTTACGCGGCTCATTTGAATCAAGCCTACATTTTGCGAGTACGTCGTGTAAGGGAAGGCATTAAACACCCCGCCCAACATGATCGCAAGACCTTCAGCACGGTAGCCTTTCGCCAAATCCTTCGACGTGATATCCTTGTCTAGAATTTTGCCTAAAGCCATGAATACCCCTGTGGATTCCGCGATACTCACAATCGCAACAATGATCATGGTCACGATTGCAGAAGGTTCAAATTTCGGGGTACCGAAATAAAACGGCTTAATCGGGTGCAGCCAACTTGCGTCCATGACGGGTTGGAGACTTACTTTCCCCATAAAGCCCGCTGCAATCGTCCCGATAACCAGTCCAAGCAGGATGGAGATCGCACGCATAAAGCCTTGTGTAAAGCGATTGATCAGAATAATAATAATAAGTACGCCAAAACCAAGCATTAAATTTTCCGGGCTGCCGAAATCCTCCGCTCCAGAAGAACCGCCGCCCAGATCCGTTAGTGCGACAGGGATTAAGGTAACCCCGATGGTTGTAACGACAGACCCTGTGACGACAGGCGGGAAAAATCGGATTAATCGACCGAACAAGCCTGAGAAGATCACGACAAATAGGCCCGATGCGATAATCGCACCATAGATCGCCGATATGCCATACCTGCTCCCGATCGCAATCATCGGAGCAACCGCTTGGAAGGCACAACCAAGAACGACAGGTAGACCGATTCCGAAGAAACGGTTATTCCATAATTGAAGCAGCGTTGCAACCCCGCACATCAGTAAGTCAATGCCAATCAAGTACGTAAGTTGCTGTTGGCTCATGTCCAATTGCCCTGCCACGATAAGCGGTACGATGACCGCTCCGGCATACATGGCTAAGACATGTTGAAATCCTAAGGATGCCGTCTGCAACGGATGGCGATTTAATTTCATGGGGTGACAACCTCATCTGCTTCAGCGAATTGTACTTCCCCATCTTCTAGACCCGCAATGCGTACAAGTGATTCCAGACGATAACCCGCTTCTTTGAGCTTCGCTCCGCCAGGCTGGAAGGCCTTCTCAATGGCAATCCCGATCCCAGCTACGCTTGCACCGGCTTGCTCAACCACACGAGCTAGTCCGAACGCAGCTTCGCCATTTGCTAAGAAATCATCGATGATCAAGACATGATCGGATGCATCCATGAATTTTTTGCTGACCGTAATTTCGTTCGTCTCTTGCTTTGTGAACGAGTACACTTTCTCCGTGAAAATATCATCGCGAAGCGTCAGCGATTTCTGCTTGCGTGCGAAGATAAGCGGCACTTTAATTTCTAATGCCGTCATGATCGCAGGCGCGATACCGGACGATTCGATCGTAAGAACTTTCGTTATGTTCTCAGCTGCAAAGCGGCTCGCGAACTCCTTGCCGATTTCTTGCATGAGGACCGGGTCCATTTGATGATTTAAGAATGAATCCACTTTTAATACTTGATTACTCAGCACAATGCCGTCTTGCTGTACTTTATCACGTAACAATTTCACGCTTTCCAAGCCTCCCGTAGTGTAAAAACCTTATAAAATAGAAGTATACCCGAAAATTCGACATGGCGAAAGGCTATATTATACGGATTTTTTGGGTATATCTAGGATTCCCAGGTTTTAAAGGTTTCAATTCCGCTCTATAATGGTAATATAGGGCATATACTATGAGAATTAGGAGAGAAGCTTTGCTATGAAAATGTTAAAAGAGTTCAAAGAGTTTGCAGTTAAAGGCAGTGTCATTGACCTTGCTGTCGGGGTTATTATCGGGGGAGCCTTTGGTAAAATTGTCACCTCCGTCGTGAACGATATCATCATGCCTCCGATTGGGAGGCTTCTTGGCGCAGTCGACTTTAAAAATTTGTTCATCAAGCTTAAGCCTTCGGATGTCACCACACTCGCTGAAGCTACAAAACAAGGAGTCCCTGTTATCGCCATTGGGCAATTTATTAATGTCATCATTGAATTCCTTATTATCGCCTTCTGCGTTTTCCTGCTTGTCAAAGGAATCAACATGTTGAAACGGGAGCAGAAAAAAGATGAAGCGGAAGCTGCGCCAACCACTAAGGATTGCCCGTACTGCTACTCCTCGATTCCGATTCAAGCGACACGCTGCGGTCACTGTACCTCGCAATTGGACAAGACTGAACACGTAGCAGGATCGTAAAGGAGCTTATCCCCTATGAGCGCAAACATGGAAGAGCTGTTTGATATCTATGATGAAGCGATGACCCCGCTAGGTGTTGCACCTCGTTCCGAGGTTCACGCCAAGGGGTATTGGCATCAATCCTTTCACTGTTGGATCGTCTGCGGCGAAGGACAGGAGCGGATGGTGCTGTTCCAGAAGCGGAACAGCCTGAAGGATACGTTTCCCGGTCTCTATGACATTACTGCTGCTGGACATTTGTCCGCAGGAGAAACGGTCAACCAAGCCGCGAGAGAGCTGGAGGAAGAGCTCGGACTTCCACTCCCGTTCGAAGCTTTAACCTCGTTAGGCGCCATACAGAACGAGAATATGGGTGAGGTACGCGGCGTTCCATTCATCGATCGCGAATATAACCATCTATTCGGCGTACGATGCGATCAGCCGCTAAGTTCCTATACGCTTCAAGCGACCGAAGTGGAAGGCCTCTATCAAGCCCCGCTCATCGACATGCTAGCCTTGTTCCAAGGTACGCGGGAGACACTGGAAGCGAACGGCGTTACGTTAAATCCTATTCGACTAGAGGGTAAAAGCTTGGGTTCCCTTCAACCAAGTCACGTGACCCTTCGTCAGGACGACTTCGTCCCGCATGGGGACGCTTATTATTTGCACGTTCTTCAAGCTTTACGAACACTTTAAGACAAATAAAACCCCGCTTGCGTTAAAGAGCAGCTCTAGATAAGAGAGCAGCCATTTAACCTAAGCGGGGTTATTTTCACTTTTGCTTGATTATCGCAAGCCTTGATAGGCTATATTACGTTCGAGATGAGGAATTCCCTTGTCCTTCGCGGCCTCACGATCCAAATTGCGAATTCGCTCGAGCCAGGCCTCGGGCGTAACTTGGAGTTGCCTTGCTTGAACGAGACGTTCCGCATGGTCATAGCAGGTATCATAACCGCCCAGTTTGCGAATGACAGCGATATATTGAACGACGAGTTCCCTTGCTGGTCCTGCTTCATAACCAAAGCTCGTTACCAATGAATGTACAATGCCACGTTCATACGTGTTCAGTCGCACTTGCGTTTTCATGATAGACCCACCTTCCTCCTATATTTATATTATATCCAACGAGGCGAAGAAATGACTCCCATTTTTCCGACGAAAAGACCACTTGATTGCCCAAATGCAACGAATCTAGCCTTCTACCGCGCATGGATTTCGTAATCTGATCGTAGAACCATGTGATATCCTTCTTTAATTGTATCGCTTCTTGCAAGATTTTGCCAGTGTCACTGTCTGCCATCGGTCCGATAATAATATCCGGATGCGCGCTGCAAGGATCTTCTCCTTTCACATCAGCCATACGATGGGACAGAATGAACTCGGCCCAAGCGATAGAATCGCTTAAGAATATACGGGGTTCTATGGCAGGCGGCATGGCCAACAACTCAATCTCCAACACACATGGCCGTGCGTCTCCGATAAAGTTGCTGCGAGCGGTCTTCACTGCCCATTTGCGCGCTTGCGCTGCGGATATCGTCGTATAGAAGCCCTCACCGAAATCTCTGCCAGGACGCCAATATTGGCTGTTTAGCAGCCTTTGTTGAAAAGACGCTACGAATTGATCGGTCGTACCGTGATATAATCGTTGTGGGGTAATAATATTCATCATAAACCTCCTGACTTCATTCAACTCCTAATTGAAGTTCCATCTGGAAGGTCTAAATTCCTTTATTTTCCTGAAAAATATTCCTTTTATCCCTGGTACCCACTCTGGAAATACTTGCGATAGATTCGTTCAAAGCTTGCACCGAACTTCTCACGCAATTCAGGCCCCATCTCTGCCTCTAACTCGAATAATACAAGCTCCTGCGCAAAATGGTTCAACAATAACTCCAACATCGCCGGATGCTCCGTGACAAGCGCCTTCGTCGGTAGCCCTTCTCCCCGCATGCCAAGCATACTCCACTTACGGTCGATGACAATAGAGAATTTACGTCCACTGCGTTGACGCTCTAGCTCCTCGATATCCTGCTGCCCAGAATGGATTTGAAGCTGCATTCTGCGGAGCCGATGCTCTTCCACGCTGCCAACGACAGACCAGAACACTTTCACACCGCGTTTCTCAGCCTGCTCCAGTTCTTCCCGGAACAATTGTGCTTCTTCTGCCCAGACATCGACGATAATCTCTTGCTTCGCCCGATTCAACTCTTGGCGAACCCGTTCGAATACTTTCTTTTCGTTCTCTAAGCTAAAAAACTCCGTTACGTCATTCGTTTGCTTCGGCATCATCTGTTCAACGTGACGAATTGAATTTTGCAATTGATCCATAATCATCCGCGTTAATTCCTCGATCGGCAACACTTTGTAGAGCGTTGGCTCTCCCTTACTTAATAAAACAAATCCATGATCCACGAGCTTTTGCAGCGCCGCATAGACATTAGATCTCGATACGCCAAGCCGTTTTGCTACTTCATATCCTGACATCGCGCCTTGCTCGGCAAGAACGATGAGCATCTTTGATTCCATTTCCGTAAATCCCAATACTTTTAAATGTTGCACCAACTGGTCCATTCCTTATGCCTCCATCGTTACATGTCGCAGAAATTATACCACATGTGATCTACCTCATGCATAAAATGCTAGAATCCTAGGGACGGACGAACGAGATTCACGAATAATAGGAAGATCGTACGATCGATTTTTCGATGATGTGCTCATTCCAGCCTCTAAGCAGCATAACAGTAAGCTCATGGACAAATTCAATGATTTCAGTTTAGATGAGCTGGAACGCTACTTACGCTTATAAGAACAAAACTTATCGGTATATGGTCATTGGCGAAACGGGGAGTATTAGTGGCAAGGTTCCTCGAAGCGCATGGAAAATTACATTTTTCACCCTCTTCTGTGTCGTTGTCGTGTTATTTATTATCAGCTATTTCTACGGACAACCGACGACCTGATGACTTAGAAGGCAGAAAATGTTTGAATATGGAGGCACGCGAGGGAGCTTGCCTTGCTATGATGGATTTATGCAATATAGCTCACTCGTTGGAATTTATTAATGCGCCTATATTGGATATATACATGATAGAAGCCTATAAATCAGCAGTTATGAGGTATTTAGCCTATTCTATTGGATTTATCCAATATAGCGCATGAAATCGAGCCAAAAACAGCTAAGTTAGTGGATTTATCCATTATAGCGAGTAGGTTTCAGCACAGCTTTCAATAATTACAACTAAACTAGAAACGCCCACGGCGTCCAACAAAAAAGACCGACACAAGCGTAAACTTTGTGTTCGGTCTTTTTTTTGGAATTATGATGGATCTTATTTGCATTTCTTCGAATATTCTTCCACCCAAGCTACCGTCTGCTCCAGTGCTTGTTCTGCGCGAGCAATAGCTGCCTCGACTTGAATCGTCGCTGTACCGCCATACACGTTACGCGCATTCACAACTTGCTGTGGCTGCAGCACTTCATAGATGCGGTCATCGAACAATGGAGAGAATTGTTTGAACTCATCCAGGGTTAGATCCAACAGATACTTTTGGTTCTGGATACAATATAATACGGTCTTCCCGATGACTTCATGCGCTTGGCGGAACGGCAGACCTTTGTTCACCAAGAAGTCCGCAATATCCGTCGCATTTGAGAAATCTTGATTCACGGCTTGACGCATCCGGTCACGGTTGACCTTCATCGTCTCTACCATCGGAGCGAACAATTGCAAGGCGCCTTGAAGAGTACGAACCGTATCGAACATGCCTTCTTTGTCCTCTTGCATATCTTTGTTATACGCAAGCGGCAAGGATTTCAACACTGTTAACAAGCCCATAAGATTTCCATAGACACGGCCTGTCTTCCCGCGCACAAGTTCTGCTACATCAGGATTCTTCTTCTGCGGCATAATGCTGCTGCCTGTACAGAATGCATCATCCAACTCGACGAAATTAAACTCTGTGCTGGACCATAACACCATCTCTTCGCAGAAACGGGACAAGTGCATCATCAGAATCGAAGAGCCGCTTAAGAATTCTAAAATGAAGTCCCGGTCACTCACGGCATCCAAACTATTCTCATACACGCGATCAAAGTTCAATTGCTCCGCCACAAAATGACGATCAATCGCAAAGGTCGTTCCTGCAAGTGCACCCGCGCCGAGCGGTAACGTATTAATACGTTTGTAGCTGTCTTGCAAACGTTCGATATCGCGTTCAAACATCGACACGTAGGCCATCAAATGATGGGCGAAAAGGATCGGCTGTGCGCGTTGTAAATGGGTATATCCCGGCACGATCGTATCGAGATTGGCTTTCGCCTGCGTAAGCAGTGCTTCTTGTAATTTGCCAAGAAGACCAACAAACTCTACAACCCGCTTCCGCAGGTACAAATGCATGTCGGTTGCTACTTGGTCATTCCTACTGCGACCCGTATGTAGTTTACCGCCTACTGGGCCGATTTCTTCGATAAGTGTTTTCTCAATATTCATATGGATATCTTCGTCGGAGACGGAAAACTCCATCTCTCCGCGACGAATTTTTCCTTGTACGCTTAGTAAGCCTTCACGGATTTTCTCGACATCCTCTGCTGGCAGGATCCCGCACTTTCCAAGCATGGTAACATGCGCCAAGCTGCCTTGGATGTCTTCTTCTGCGAGTTCTTTATCAAACGTAATGGAAGCTGTGTATTCTTCCACTAACTGATCGGTCTGCTTCGTGAAGCGGCCGCCCCATAGTTTACTCATGCTAGCATCTCCTTCGTTCCGTTCGCTTGCGGCGGGGGTTGGTAACTTCGTGGAGAATAATAGGAGCTCGAGAGTAGGAGTATCATCTTCCGTCGCTGTTGAAATCCGAAAACTTTATTTGAATCGATTACATGGATATTTTCGGATTTCAAAGGCGATCGCTATCGCTCTCCAGACGACACCCCCACTCCTTTGCTACAAATTTTACAACACTAACACCGTCCCCACACCGCTCGCTCTCTACACTTTTATATTAACGCTTCGCGCTTTGTTCTACTCCAGTGCTTACTTTCAAACGCAATGCATTCAGATGGATAAAGCCTGTTGCATCCGCTTGGTCATACGCTTGCGTCGGATCTGCTTCCATCGTTGCGATATCTGGATTGTACAAGCTCACTGGACTCTTCACGCCAGCACCGATAACGTTGCCTTTGTACAATTTCAGACGAACCGTACCGGATACGTTGCGTTGGCTCTCAGTTACAAGAGCTTGCAACGCTAGACGCTCTGGTGCGAACCAGAAGCCGTTATAGACTAACGTAGCATATTTCGAGATTAAAGAATCTCTCAAGTGCATGACGTCGCGATCCATGGTCAAGGATTCCATTTTGCGATGTGCTGTGAACAAGATCGTTCCGCCTGGTGTCTCATAGACGCCGCGGCTCTTCATGCCGACAAAACGGTTCTCCACCATATCTACGCGACCAATACCGTGCTTGCCGCCCAACTCATTCAGCTTCTCCATCACTTGCAGCGGGCTCAGCTGTTCGCCGTTAATGGCTACGCAATCGCCTTGCTCGAATTGAAGTTCTACATATTCCGCTTGATCTGGCGCATCCTCAGGTGACACGCTCAGTACGTACATGCCTTTGTTGGCGTCTGCGCTTGGATCAAACCAAGGATCTTCCAACATCCCGCTCTCAAAGCTAATATGCAGCAAGTTACGGTCCATCGAATACGGCTTCGCCGCAGAAGCTTGTACCGGAATGCCATGCTTCTCAGCATAGGCAATCATCTCTGCACGGCCCGGGAACTGATTACGGAATTCTTCGGAACGCCAAGGCGCGATCACTTGAATTTCTGGCGCCAGTGCCGCAGCCGTTAATTCGAAGCGAACTTGGTCATTCCCTTTGCCTGTCGCACCGTGAGCAATCGCTGTTGCGCCTTCTGCACGCGCGATGTCGACCATACGTTTCGCGATCAAAGGACGCGCAATGCTTGTACCCAGCAGGTATTGCCCTTCATATAGCGCACCTGATTGGAACATCGGGTAGATGAAATCTTGTGCGAACTCATCGCGGAGATCATCAATGTATACTTTGGATGCGCCTGTTGCCAGTGCTTTTTCTTCCAAGCCGTCAAGCTCATCCTTCTGTCCGATATCTGCCGTAAATGCGATAATTTCCGCATCATAGGTTTCTTTTAACCATTTCAAAATGACGGATGTATCCAAGCCGCCGGAATAGGCGAGCACGATTTTTTCTTTTGCCATTGTCTCTCAACTCCCAAGTGAATAGTTTAGAATTTTTTAGTTTCGATCCGTCGAAACTTTTATAAATTCTATTGTGATAGAATAGCTGCCATGACCGCTTTCTGGGCATGCAGACGATTTTCTGCTTGATCAAAAATAATGGAATTGGACCCGTCAATCACGCCTTCGCTTACTTCTTCCCCGCGATGCGCTGGCAGACAGTGCATGAACAAGTAATCCGGCTTCGCATGCTTCACAAGCTCTTCGTTCACTTGGAAGTCCTTGAACGCCTGCTCACGATCTTGCTGCTCGGATTCAAAGCCCATGCTTGCCCATACATCGGTATAAATGACATCCGCGTCTTGTACCGCTTCGATAGGGTCTCGCGTAATCACAATTTTGGAACCTGTAACCGTTGCAATCTCTTGTGCTTGGCGAATGATCGTATCATCCATGTCATATCCCTCTGGAGACGCAATGGAGATATGAATACCCAATTTTGCTGCTCCAATCATCAAGGAGTGAACCATATTGTTGCCGTCCCCAATATAAGCAAGCTTCAAGCCCGCTAACTTGCCTTTGTGCTCAAGAATGGTCTGATAGTCAGCCAAGGCTTGGCAAGGATGCGACAAGTCGGTTAACCCGTTAATGACCGGAATCGTTGCCCAACGCGCCAAATCGATCACCGTACGATGTGCATACGTCCGAATCATGATCCCGTCCAGGTAACGAGACATGGTCTGTGCCGTGTCATGAATCGATTCCCCACGACCGATTTGAAGATCATTTTTGCTTAAGAAGAGGGCATGCCCTCCTAATTGGTACATTCCGACTTCAAAGGAAACCCGTGTCCGTGTAGAAGATTTCTCGAAAATCATGCCGAGCGTTTTCCCTTTGAGCGGTTGATACACCTCGCCGTTCTTCTGCTTTTGCTTCAAATCTATCGCGAGATCAATCAAATAACGAATCTCCTCGGGAGAATAGTCGCCAAGTCCGAGAAAATCACGGCCTTTTAAATTGATGCCTAATTCCGTTTGTGTTGTACTCATCTAGATCACTCCTGTTCCCTTTTCTATTGCGTAACAGCGGCTTTTGCTGTGAATAGTTCGTTGATCATGCTTACAGCTGTATCTATTTCTTCCTTTGTTACCAAGAGGTTCGGCAATAGACGCAATACGTTCGGCCCAGCAGACACCGTGAGGAGTCCTTTTTGCTGTGCTTCAGCGATCACGCCTGCAACCGGTTCGATGCACTCTATCCCGATAATTAGACCTTTGCCGCGGATCGCGCGCACATACGTATTGCCATCCAATTTCTCTTGTAACTGCTCCATCAAGTAGTCGCCCATCTCGGCTGCCCGTTCCCATAAGCGCCCGCCAACAATCGTCTCTACGGTTGCAATGACGGCTGCTGTAGCGATTGGCGTACCACCGAACGTGGAACCATGGCTGCCGGCGGTGAAAGCTTCGCGCAAATAACCTTTGCCCAACATCGCTCCGACCGGGAACCCACTTGCTAAAGCTTTAGCCACCGTGAAGATATCCGGCTCGATCCCGTAATGCTCATACGCGAACAATTTACCCGTACGTCCCATGCCCGTCTGAATCTCATCAATGATCAGAAGCAGGTTATGTTCTTTGCAGAGCTTCGCAATATGCTGTACAAATGCCGGTTCAACCGGAATGACGCCGCCTTCGGCCTGCACCATTTCGATCATGATGGCACAAGTCTGGTTCGTGATCGCTGCTTCTAACGCTTCAACGTCATGCAATGGCACGTGTTTGAAGCCGGCTGGCAACGGTGCGAAGCCCTCTTTTACTTTATCCTGTCCTGTTGCCGTTAATGTCGCTAACGTCCGTCCATGAAAAGATTGATTGAACGTAATGATCTCGTAACGCCCGCTGTTCAGAACTTTCTGATGATAACGGCGAGCAAGCTTAATTGCTGCTTCGTTCGCTTCTGCACCGGAATTACAGAAGAACACGGCATCCGCACAGGTATTTGCTGTTAATAGCGCAGCTGCTTTCTCTTGATTCGGGATTTGAAATAGATTCGATACATGCCACAATTCATCCAACTGAGCTACCAGCTTCTCCTTGACCTGTTGCGGCGCATGACCCAACCCCGTTACAGCGAGACCGCTCATGAAATCTAAATATTTGTTCCCCTGATCATCCCATAAATAACTGCCTTGACCTTTCACGAGGGAAATCGGATATCTTGCATACGTTGGAAATAACGAGCTTTGCACCTGACCTTGACCTTGCTCTTGCGTTCCACTCATAACACGTTCCTCCTTTCAATTTGACCAACCTATTTAATCTTCTTTATGCAATGATTATTCGTGTTCCGATCGCTTCACCTTGAAGTGTGCGGCTTAATACATTCGGTTCCGTACCATTTACAATGACAACTTCCTGAACATCCCCATGAATGCACTGCATCGCTGCTCGTACTTTAGGAATCATGCCGCCGTAGATCTCACCGGTAGTGATCATTTCTTCGATCTCTGCTACGGTGACGGTTGGAAGCACTTGAAGTTCGCCCTCGATTCGCTTCATAATTCCCGGGACATCTGTCACGACAATCATCTGTGCAACCCCAAGATGGGAAGCCACGGCTCCAGCCGCCGTATCTGCATTGATATTGAACCGCTGAACACCGTCCGCTGAAATGCCGATCGGTGCAATCACTGGCATATAGCCCATTTGAATCACACCCTCGATGATCGAGGCTTCGATATGGACCACATCGCCTACAAAACCGACCTCTGTCGAGTTCGGGACAGGTACCGTCTGAATCAATCCGCCGTCTACGCCTGAAAGCCCCAATGCCTTCGCACCGCTTACGCCGATTTTACGAACGATTTGCTTATTGATTTGACCTGCTAGCACCATTTCCACAACATCAAGCACTTCATCGCTCGTCTTGCGCAACCCATTCACAAATTCGGTCTCGATCCCCAGTTTGGTTAACGTCTCTGAGATCGCGGGTCCACCGCCATGAACAATCACCGGTGTGATTCCATCCGCTTGCAATTGACGCAAGTCTTCGAAAAAAGCATCAGGTAACGCCGCTAAGGTGCTCCCTCCACATTTCATAACAAATCGATGGTTCGTACTATTCCTAATCTGCTCGTTCGCAGCGCTTCCTTGTGTCTGTTCGCTCATGCTGATCACCTATCCTTACGTTCGATATGCCGCATTAATACGGACATAATCATAAGTTAAGTCACAGCCCCACGCCGTCGCCACGCCTGCCCCATGGTTCAATGCGACATGAATGGTCACTGTATTGCCTTTCAAATATTCCAAAGCCAATTCCTCGTCAAAAGGGACCGGTCTCGACTGTGTTAGTACCGTAATATCGCCTAGACGGATATCCACTGTCTCTGGGTTAACCGGCTCACCGGCACGACCTACAGCTGCGATGATCCGTCCCCAGTTCGCGTCAGCGCCGAATACGGCAGACTTTACAAGACTCGATCCAATTACCGTCTTCGCAATCGCTTGTGCGGATTCATCTGATACTGCCCCACTCACATTTACCTCAACCAGCTTTGTTGCCCCTTCGCCGTCTCTTGCAATCGCTTGTGCAAGGTGTTCGCATACATGACGGAACGCTGCGGCATAGGCTTCCCAATCCGGATGAGCCGGATTCAAGGGTGCATTCCCTACCAGACCACTTGCCATCGCAACAAGCATGTCATTTGTACTTGTATCTCCATCCACCGTAATCATATTGAACGTTACGTTTGTCGTCATCCCGAGTAATTGCTGTAATGCAGCTTGATCAATAACTGCGTCTGTCGTCATAAAAGCAAGCATCGTTGCCATGTTCGGATGAATCATGCCCGATCCTTTTGCTGCTCCTGCAATGTAAACCGTTTCACCGTTCACTTGCACCGCAACGCAAATTTCTTTTTTCACTAAATCCGTTGTCAGAATCGCTTGGCTGAAATCTTCCGCCCCGCCAGCCTCTCCTGTCAGACGCTCTGGAAGCTTAGCGATCCCGGCGGACACGCGATCCATTTTCAATAATTCACCGATGACGCCTGTTGAAGCGACCGCAACATAATGTTCAGGTAATCCTAACTGTGCCGCCATCTCATTTCGCATTTGGTACGCGTCCTGCTCTCCTTGCTGCCCCGTACAAGCATTGGCATTTCCGCTGTTCACAATCACTGCTTGAAGCTTGCCTTCTTGGGCAATGCTCTCACGTGTGACTTTGAGCGGAGCTGCTTGGAACACGTTCGTCGTGTAGACTGCAGCAGCTGTCGCAGGAACCTCGCACAGAATAGCGCCAAGGTCATTCCGATCTGTTTTTTTCAATCCACAATGCATGCCGCCAGCCTTAAAGCCTTGCGGTACGGTAACCGAACCGTCTTTCACGACGGTAAAATATTGATTCCCCATATGCTCTCTCTCCAATTCTCGTGAATAAACTCTATGGATAGATCGGCGTGAGCGACAATCCTAATGTCTCATCCCAGCCCATCATCAAATTCAAATTCTGAATGGCCTGACCTGCAGCGCCCTTCACCAAGTTATCAATGACAGATACGATCGTCACTCGGCCCGTACGCTCATCGACTGCAAACCCTATATCGCAATAATTGGACCCGAACACTTCCTTCGTCGCAGGCCATTTGCCTTTGTCGCGGATCCGAACAAATCGTCGTCCTTCGTAATACTGCTTATACAGTTCAATGAAATCTTCATCCGTATGCACGCCGTTCACCTTCGCATACATCGTCGACATAATCCCCCGTGTCATCGGTGTTAAATGTGTTGTAAACGTCACTACAACGGGCTCCCCGGCTACCTGTGTCAGGGCCTGCTCTATTTCTGGTGTGTGCTGGTGTTGGTTGACTTTATAAGCTTTGAAGTTCTCATTAATCTCTGCAAAATGTGAGATGAGACTGGTTCCCCGTCCTGCCCCGGACACCCCGGATTTCGCATCAATAATAATGGAATGCGGGTCAATCCACCCTGCCGCAACGGCTGGGATCAATCCAAGTAACGTCGCTGTTGGATAACAACCTGGATTGGATACGAAATCTAGTCCTTTTACTTCTTCACCGAATACTTCGCATAGTCCATATACGGCTTGAGCTAGCAAGGCTTCGTCTGCAGGTGATTTCTTATACCACGTTTCATATACGGAACCATCTTTTAACCTGAAGTCACCGGATAAATCAACGACCTTCAACCCTGCCTCTAATAACTGTGGAACGAGCTTCGCACTCACCCCGTGCGGTGTAGCCGTAAATACAACATCCGCTTTCTCTGCAATTAAAGCAATATCCACAGCATCCAGTGCCTCAATCATAATCTCGGATAAATGCGGGAATCCCTCGGATAACCGTTCCCCACTATTGGAAGACGAAATGACCGAAGTAATCTCTACATGGGGATGTCCCTGCAAGAATCGAATTACCTCAACGCCACCATATCCCGTTGATCCTACAATCGCTGCTCTTAACTTCGTGTTCATCGTACATTCCTCCCGCGTGCTCCCAACTTGTATTACATAATATTTCCATTGTACATCAGTTATTTCTCGATGGAAATAATAGCCGAATTTGAAATTACGTATTATTATACACCCGTAGTTATATATATACAACGATTATTTTTTGAGACCTTGTCGCATGAAAAAAAGCCGCAAATCCCTATCACGGCAAGGCACGATAAGGTTTACGACTTTTTATATTGAAGCTGCTATGTATGCAATTTGAAGCCTTCGCCGAGCACTTCTTTGGTATCGCTAATAATGACAAATGCAGATGGGTCAACCGACCTGACAAGCACCTTCAGCTTACTTACTTCCGTCTGTGACACAACGACCATGAGCACCTTTCGCTCTTCTTTGGTGAAGCCCCCCTTGCCTTGCAGCTCGGTTAAGCCCCGATCCAGATCATGGAGGATCGCCTCCTCCAGCCTATCTGCTTCATTCGAGATGATAAAAGCAACCTTAGAAAAGCCAAATCCGACCTGAATCACATCGATCGTCTTGCTTGTTACAAACAACCCAATTAAGGCGTATAGCGCCTTTTCCGGGGATAAGAAGATCCCTGCGCACAAGATGACAATACCGTCAAGCATCGGTACGGCCAAGTGATAACTGATGCCTGTGAAGCGATTGATCAGCTGTGCTACCAAGTCGAGACCCCCTGTGGAACCGCGCCCACGGTATACCAGTCCGAGTCCTAATCCAATACCAAGCCCTCCATAAATGGAAGCTAGCAGCGGATTATCAGTTGGTGACGGCCAGCTTTTGGTCAAGAGAATAAACAAAGGGAGAAAGAAAATCCCGCATAAGACCTTATATCCGAAATCTTTCCCCACAAGGACAATACCCAGAATAAAGAGCGGAATGTTAATTGCCCACTGGGTATACGCAGGTTCGATTCCTGTAAAATGCTCCACAAGGATCGATATCCCAGATACACCCCCGGAAGCAATTTGATGTGCGAGCAAAAATAAATTAAAGCTAACTGCGATACTGAAACTACCCAAAATGACAAGTGTATACTCCATTACTCCCAATAGTACGGGGTGCATTGGCTTCACAATGCGTTCGTGCCGCTTCGTTGTGTTGTTTCCCTTCATAGCTTTTCGCTCCTAGTTTGAATTCCAGCATCGGTTGCTCGCAAAAAATTCCCACACTATCACAAGTGTAGGAATTCTAGGCTCACTTTATTCGTTCTTAATCCGAATCTGGCTTCGTAAGTAGCCGTCGATAAACGGATCTAAATCGCCGTCCATCACAGCGCCGACGTTGCCGGTTTCTACTTGGGTACGATGGTCCTTCACCATGCTGTATGGATGAAATACATAAGATCGAATTTGACTGCCCCAAGCGATCTCCGATTGCTCCCCGCGAATTTCATCAAGCTGCTTCCGCTGCTCTTCGATTTTACGCTCATATAACTTCGAACGAAGGACGGTCATCGCCCGCTCACGGTTCTTGATCTGCGAACGTTCGGTCTGGCAAGTCACCACAACCCCTGTTGGGATATGAGTGATCCGTACCGCAGAGTCCGTCGTATTGATATGCTGACCGCCCGCGCCGCTGGCACGATACGTATCAATCCTCAAATCTTCTGTGCGGATATCCACTTCGACATCATCACCGATTTCAGGCACCACATCGCAGGAAACGAACGACGTATGCCGACGTCCCGATGCATCGAACGGCGAGATTCGCACAAGGCGATGCACACCCTTCTCTGCTTTCAAATACCCATACGCGTTAAAGCCTTTGATTAACAGCGTAACGCTCTTAATCCCCGCTTCATCGCCTGGCAGATAATCCAGTACTTCCACCTTGAAATTCCGTTTCTCTGCCCAACGGGTATACATACGGAGTAACATTTGCCCCCAGTCCTGCGACTCTGTGCCGCCTGCACCCGGATGTAATTCGAGAATCGCATTGAACTTATCGTACGGCTGATTCAGCAGCAGTTGAAGTTGAAAGTTCTCTAACTTCGCCATCAACTCTTTAACCGTCGAATACAGTTCCAGTGCCAAGGACTCGTCAGCTTCCTCATCCGCAAGTTCAAGCATCATCGTCACATCTTCATACTCTTGACTTAATCCTTGATATCGGTCTACGGAAGACTTGACGGCGTTCAGTTCAGCAATCACGCCCTGTGCACGTTCATTGTCGCCCCAGAAATCTGGCGCTGCCATTTTGACCTCAAAGTTCTCAATCATTTCCTGCTTCAAATCTAAGTCAAAGAGACCCCCTAAGGTCTGAAAGTCTCTTTGCAATTTCGCGTAAATCCTGTTTCACGCTGGGTTCGATCATGCCATCCACCTCATCTAACTTCGTTGCTTATTGCCCGTGGCAATTTTTATATTTCTTACCGCTGCCGCAAGGACAAGGATCATTGCGTCCGATTTGCGGTTCGTTTTTGGTTGGTTGCTTTTGAGCAGGCTCGCTGCTGCTGTTCGTTGAGATTTTGCTCTCTTCAACAACGGCTTGACGCTCTTGGTTGCGCTCCACTTGAGCTTTCATGATGTATGTCGCAACGTCCTGTTGAATTTGGTTGACCATCTCGTGGAACATTTCAAAGCCTTCGAATTGGTACTCGCGAAGCGGATCTGTACCGCCGTAAGCACGAAGGTGAATCCCTTGACGCAAGTGATCCATCGCATCGATATGATCCATCCATTTGCTGTCTACCGCACGCAATACGATAACTTTCTCGAACTCACGCATCATCTCGGAGCCCATCATTTCCTCACGCTCGTCGTAACGAACTAATACAAGGTTATAAATGAGTTCCACGATTTCTTCTTTTTCCTTGCCCCATAGATCATCTTTGGTAAGTTGATCTTGCTCAAGAAGCGTATTGTTCGCATATTCAGCGACTTCTGCCAATTCCCAGTTCTCCGGAATATCTTCCACGCAGTGTGCATCCACGACACGCTCGATGACCGGCTTAATCATTTCAAGCACGATTTCACGAATGTTATCGGAGAATAGAATCTCACGACGTTGTTTATAGATAATCTCACGTTGTTGGTTCATCACATCATCATATTGAAGGACGATCTTACGCACATCGAAGTTGCTTCCTTCGACACGTTTCTGTGCAGATTCAACAGCTTTCGTAATCAGACGGCTCTCAATTGGAGATTCCTCATCAAAACCAAGGCGATCCATCATGCCCGAGATATTCTCAGCGCCGAAACGTCTCATCAATTCATCTTCCATCGAAAGATAGAACTGCGAGGAACCTGGATCCCCTTGACGTCCCGCACGACCGCGAAGCTGATTATCAATACGACGGCTTTCGTGACGCTCTGTACCGATAATATGCAATCCACCGAATTCTGATACACTGTCGCCAAGAATAATATCCGTACCGCGGCCTGCCATGTTGGTAGCGATCGTTACGCTGTCTGCTTCACCTGCACGGGAGATAATTTCAGCTTCTTCTTCATGGTATTTCGCATTTAAGACTTTATGTGTGATACCTTTACGCTTCAGCATCTCGGACAGCAATTCCGAGTTCTCAATCGAAACCGTACCTACCAACACCGGCTGGTGAAGGGTATGACGTGCTACAATCTCGTCAACAACGGCTTTGAATTTACCTTTTTCCGTCTTGTAGACGACATCCGCTAAATCCTTCCGTACATTCGGACGGTTCGTAGGAATTTGGATAACATCCAAACCGTAGATTTTCTTGAATTCTTCTTCCTCTGTTTTCGCCGTACCGGTCATCCCTGCCAATTTGCGATACATCCGGAAGTAGTTCTGGAACGTAATCGTTGCAAGCGTCATGCTCTCGTTCTGAACGTCGAGATCTTCTTTGGCTTCAATCGCTTGGTGCAAGCCATCGCTATAACGACGACCTTGCATGATGCGGCCCGTAAATTCATCGACGATCAATACTTCACCGTCTTGAACGACATAGTCCACGTCGCGACGCATGATCACATTAGCTTTCAACGCTTGAGTCACGTGATGATTTAATGTAACATGCTTCTGATCAAACAAGTTATCCACGCCAAAAGCTTTCTCCGCTTTCGCTACCCCCGCATCTGTCAACGCAACGGATTTCACTTTAATATCTACCGTGTAGTCTTCTTCCGCTGTTAAACGACGAACAAAACGATCCGCAGCAAAATAAAGCTCCGTAGATTTCGCTGCTTGTCCGGAAATGATTAGCGGTGTTCTTGCCTCATCGACAAGGATCGAATCCACTTCATCAATCGTACAGAAATAAAGCGGACGCTGAACCATTTGCTCTTTGTACAACACCATGTTGTCGCGCAAGTAGTCAAAGCCGAACTCATTATTCGTACCGTACGTAATATCGCATTCGTATGCAGCTTGCTTATCTTCATGGCTAAGACCGTTCATATTGACGCCAACCGTCATGCCAAGGAAATTATAAATTGTACCCATCAACGCGCTATCGCGTTGCGCAAGGTAGTCATTGACCGTAATTACGTGAACGCCTTTTCCTAGAAGAGCATTCAAATAAACTGGCAAAGTACCAACGAGGGTTTTACCCTCCCCGGTTTTCATTTCAGCGATTTTCCCTTCGTGAAGAACCATACCGCCGATCAACTGTACATCAAAATGGCGCATGCCTAAGCTTCTTACGGATGCTTCACGCACCACGCAAAATGCTTCTGGTAATAGTTCATCCAACGTCTCGCCTTTTTCGATCCGGGCTCTAAACTCTTCCGTTTTGGCTTTCAATTGCTCATCCGAAAGCTCTTTGTACGTTGGTTCCATTTCATTGATTTGGTCGACCGTCTTCATCAAACGTTTTATCTCACGTTCGTTAAGATCGCCAAATATCTTTTTTACAAGTCCTAACATGTATGGGTAGACCCCTTTCGTATTTCGTACAAAACAGATGGTTTGCATTAAATTGTATCAGTTTGTGGGTATTGTCGCAACAATCCAGTATGGACTATTCGTATATACTTACGTTGTGACTTCCATGTTTGTTTCGTAAACTTCCAGAAAAAATTATTTCCAGCCGTATCGTATCTCATAAGGCTAGTATCACACTAGGACAAAATACATATACACGCTACAGTTACTGGCTAGAATCTCATATATAGAGCTCTAAATTTACAAAAGCTTGGCTCCCGAAGGAACCAAGCTTTCGCATGACTGCATATTCATAATCTATCTTGTTTATAATAAGTAGGATTCCATTTTCCTAAGTTTCATTCTAGTCCTGTTCAATAATCCCGTATTTGCCGTCATTCCGGCGGTATACGACATTCACTTGGTTCGTGTCCATGTTGGAGAAGACAAAGAAGTTATGTCCAATCATGTTCATTTGCAAGATCGCTTCTTCCACGTCCATCGGTTTCAATGTAAACCGCTTCGTACGGACAAGCTCGAGCGTATCCTCTTCATCCTCTAATGCAACGGCTGTTGCACCGGATTCGCGAATAATGGATTTCAAGTTGCCTTCTTGACGGAATCTACGATTCAATTTGGTTTTGTGTTTACGAATTTGACGCTCTAACTTATCAATCACAGCGTCCATCGATGCATACATGTCATCACTTTTATCTTCAGCGCGGAGCATCACTCCTGGCAACGGAATCGTCACCTCAACGCTATGCTTGTCTTTGACTACGCTTAATGTGACATATACCTCAGAGGTAGGCGGCACTTCAAAATACTTATCCAATCTACTTAGCTTTTTCTCTACATACTCTCTTAAAGCTTCTGTCACTGGGATCTGTTGGCCTCGAATGCTGTATTTCATAGAGCACTCCTCCTTTGCTTGAAGTTATTATAACACAGGCGTAGGCAAACTTCAAAATTTCTTAATACAGAAATCGGTGTAACTTTTTCCGTTTTTGGAACGTCAGATGGAAGTGTGAATTTATGCAAAGTTCTTGATACACAAGGGTTCGTTGCCTTTTAACAAGGGTGTGATCTACGTCACATGAACATCCGACGGCGGTGATGTTGTGTTGAAATCTATCGTTTGTTGTTATAGTACAACTCTATTGAGAAAGACATACAAAAAACAACCCTAGATTCCTCCAGGGTTGTCTGCTAGCTGAAATTTAATTGTTAACCATCGAACCATATGTAGCGCGGCTTCATGCCGGGATGATTATAATTTAATTACGTTAGCTGCTTGTGGTCCGCGAGCGCCTTCAACGATGTCGAACTCAACGGATTGGCCTTCTTCTAATGTTTTGAAGCCTTCGGTTTGGATTGCGGAGAAATGTACGAATACGTCTCCACCGTCTGCTGTCTCGATGAAACCATAACCTTTTTCTGCGTTAAACCATTTAACTTTACCTTGCATTCAAATACATTCCCTTCGTCTTCAAATGAAAGTGGCACTTGGCCACAAGACGAATATACCACCGAATGAAAGCGGTGTCAATGGGTTTGGAGAGATTCTATGAGCGACGTATCTAGCAATCCATCGCTCTTCATTTATACGGTAGACAATCACAAAAATTTTATCGATATATCCGCACTTACAATCACAAATCTCTGCACCTCCACCAACTTCTGAGGAGGAGGTTGGTAGCCTGTTGCCAACTCGATCCCTTGGTTCCAGGCCTTCGAGACACCGAGGTTCTTCGTTTTATACCGACTTCAAACATCACTTTGCTGCCGTAACCACGCCGAAGTACCTTCGGTTGAGTAATTGTTGATCACGATGATCTCGTATGTGTTGGGGCTCGTGTATTGGCGGATACTTTCGATACAGAGTTGGTTGTATAGCAGGTTACTGCGGGTGATGATGATGGATGTTTTCATGGGGGGCCACCTGAGGGGGGCAGGATTGATAGTGGTTAGGTGGTGTTGGGGTTAGACGACAGCGGATAAAGAGGTTGGGATGGTATTATAGGGGATGCAGGAAGTTATAATTTCTACAACCTACTTAAGCTATTCCGATTAAGATGTACAACTACCACAAAATAAAAAAGCCTGTCAAGGTTTCTCAACAAGCTAACTCCTAGTAAAAACAATCTTCAAAGATTTTAACTACCCGCAGAAAAACTTTTTTTTGCTACAAAAGCGTAATAATGTGTATTTTCCCAAGGATTTAATCTTTCTGGGTAAATATCAATTTTGTTGGTAATGTAAAAATCTGATTGATCTAATAATTGAATATCATTTTCTATATGTCTATAAAACACATGATACCACTCACCTATCTGTTCTGAATATTTATCAATTATCACATCATCGTTAATCCCACAAGCATGTTTAACAATTAGAATCCCTTCATCAGCCAACATGTGGTAGCAGTTTTTATAAATCTTTTGTACTTCCTCATCATTAAAGTAGGTTACCACACCAAATAAAAGAATAACGTCAAATTTCGAAGGTTCTAAAAAGTACGGAAGATCAGAGACAACCGTTTTAATTTTAGGAGACTGAATACAATGTTCCAAAAATTTTTCTTGATTATCCACTGATTTTATATAAGAAACATGTGGCTCTAAGCGATTCGTAATTCTTCCTGGACCACACCCCAGATCTAATACTTTTGAAGATTCATTTATATATTTGTTAATTAATTCAATGTCAAAATCAATTGTATCATCGTCTTTGAAATGGGTTGCAAGATTTGGATCCTCTACTTGAGCGCGCCGTTCAAAAAAAACCTTAATTTTTTCTTTATCTAACATTATTAACTCCTCTCAGATAAGTTGTATAAAATTATCTCTTCATTTTGAAAGTTATATCTATTCTTTAGTCATCGAGAATTTATTGCTATTAAGTTGTTTTGAACCCAGACAATAGCAGCATCATAATCAGATGGAGTATCAATTTCTTGACATCGAACTGGAATCGCCTTTATTGGTATGTACTGCTCAAGAAGTTGGTACACATGCCCTGATGTCATTGATAATTTCGTAGCATCCATTTGAACAAGACCTGACCATTCATAGTTACCATGCTCCCTCGAGAAATGACTAATAAATTCTTCAGAACCATTCTGAACTACATTTACTAATACAGGGTCTTCTGTTGATGGAATACAATAACCTATACTTTCATATGGATAGCGAAGGAATGTATGGAAGTCTTCTGGATGGACTAATAGATCACCGTCTAAAGAAATTACCATTCCCTGAGCATATCTGGCTCCAAGTGATAAGCTAGCTGCAGTTCCTGTTGTTAAGAAATCATGATTAAAAACAAAAGTTACATTCTTTCTTATCTTTAATACCTGCTCTATAACTTGATCGGCTTGATATCCCACTACCACACGGATATCATTTACCTCCTCTAGCATCTCTAACTGCCATGCTATAAGAGGCTTTCCCTCAATCTCAATGAGAGCCTTCGTTATACCTAAACCCAACCGTGAGCCTACTCCGGCACAATTTATAACAACTGTCTTAGAAACCGACATAATTGCTCCTCCTCATAGATAGCATGACTGGCACAAGCCAAGACTGAGTTTGCAGGAGAATGGACGCCTCCGTAAGCTAAACCAATTGTTGCTTCTTTAATCATTTCAGCATCGTTATTTCCTTCTCCAATAGCAATGAATCTTCCCTCGAAACTCCTTGCAATTTTACCCTTTTCAAGGACATCTGTTACTCTTATGATAAATCCGTCCTCTACTTCAGCTCGAGATGTATAACTTTTAACGCCAATATAATTGCATAAAGGCCCCACCCAAACATCTAAATTACCAGTTACAACATAGCAACTATCTCGATTTTCTTCAATAAACTCAAGTGTCTTTTCATTTAATGGTACATTCGATACAATATCCTGGACCACTTTAACAGGGACTTCTTTTAATAATTCCACTCTCTTCAAAAAACTTTCATGAAATGGAATAACCCCTTTAATAGTGTCTTCCGTTAATTTTTGAATTTCCTCATATAGACCTACTTCTTTAGCGATTATTGGTAATATTTCCTTTTGGGTTATCGTTCCATCTAAATCAAATAAAAAACTCCAACTCGTACTCATTATCTTCCTCCACCGCTTGGAATTAATCAGTTAAAGCTTGAACAGCCAAATCAAAGTCAAAGGGTTTAAGTACCTCATCATTAATAAGAGGCTGCCTCTTGCCAGCTCTTAATTCAGAAATATAATGAGCCCCTTCTGACATTGAAAGTATATGTAGCCCTGGTAAGCCTTGAAGAGTATTCTTAATCATATATGTCGGAATCATACCGTCCATCATATTTAATGTTAAACGTCCACTTAATGAGGCCTCCGTATTTACTGAAGAGCTACTGTTAGTAATAATTACATCATTCTCATTTATTATTTCAAATATATTTTTTTCCGCAGAATAAACATTAATTCCTTTATTTATTAATTCAATTTCAAATTCTTTATATCCTGGCCATTTGGGCAGCTTTACACTAACGCCTTGATTCCAAATAGCACACCAATATTGAAAGGTACTTTCAAAACCAATTCTATTATAGACAATAAACTCCGATAATAGATGCACAATGTTTAGTCTTCCTTTAATGATTGGAGGTGTCGGTTCCAATTTTTTAATCCATCCAACTTCCACAACCTTAGTATATCTCTCATAATGTTTAAGATGCGGTAGCGGTGATAAAAACACATCGAATAAAGGTAACCAAGGAAATTCCGGTGGATTTAAAGGTTCAATTAAATCATGTGGATAATATACTTTTCTTATGGGATTCAATCCTTCTAGTACAGCCAAGATGTGAACATTCGACCCGTGCGCATCAAAATGAATATTTTTGAAATTCATTTTATCAAAAAACAAATGTGCAGATGTTATTAGAACCACCTTTCTGCCTATAAGAGATTGTAAAGTTGAAATCGTAGAGGGATGCTTCATCATATCAACTTCCACACATTCATAACCTAATTTCACCATATAATTATACAAAGGATTTAAAACATACTCACTTCCATATCCAAGAAACAAGTATACTTGTGTATCTTTATACATCTGTACTCACCTCATCTTCCAAACGTGTCGAACGGTTTGCACAATATAATACAACAGCTGAATATATACCTTGATTAGCTAAATTGTAAAACTCTTCAGAACATCCATCCTTCAATTGAACAAAGGAATCCCTATGTAAATACCTGGATGTTGGTAAAGGCACACTAAAATAGCCACTGTTTATAAAAGCTATAGGCTTCACTTCAAAAAAACCACTACTATGCAGCTTTTGTCTAATCGAGTAATCATCAAGGTAATAATCTTCTATATGATCAATGACATGAGCTTCCTCATTTAATAAATAAGGTTGATTATTAATTGACAATATTAAGTTTTTTATCATAAATTGATATAAATTCAAATCATTCCCTTGAACAGGTATTCCCAAATATTCGAACTGCAAATTATTTTTTCCAGGAAGAAGGGTAACTTCTGCAGACAATGAAGAAATATTGTTACTTACAGGTACATTCACAAACAACCCCAATCCCGAAACTCTTAATATAGAACTTTCTACACTAGAGGTTTCGCTTTCCCAAGACAATTGAACTTTAATAGATTGACTTGTAGAATTGATCAATTCTAAATTGAACTTAGATTGGGTGCCAATAGCCCAACGAAAATAGCTCTGTCCATCATACTGATAGCTACTAAATCCATGTCCCCATACAATGCTTAACAGTCGAGTAGGCATTCTAACGGGGAGATATAGCATTTCTTTCACATTATGAGCTAACTCTTCTAGCATATTGGGGGAAAGAAGATATAAATTCGATAAATGAATATTCGATATCAGTAAGTGATCCACTTTATTTAATTCATCTGCAATAATTGCAGGGTGACATTTCTTGTAGACTCCAGGTTCATTATCGTTATTCAATGCACCATTTTCCAAAAAGGATGATGGTTGAATCCAAGTGAGATTTCTCCTAAGGACTTCAGGAAATAATCCACTAATAATCCCCCCCCAGTGGCCAATTACACCATAATAACCATTATGATCTTTGTACAGAAGTTCAGCTAATCGTTCGGCGGAAATAAATTTAAAAATCGAATATTCATCCTGTTTAATAAAACTATGGGAGTACGCTGTATACGTCTCTATTTTATAGTTTGAATCAACAGCAATTCCATTGGATAAAACGATAGATTCTGAAATTTGTTCTTCAAATTGATGGCTTATCCTATATTCGGTTTCAACATCTGAATAATTAACATTAATATTTTGCAGCATGTACCTTAGTTCATCAATACCTTGACTTAAAATCTCCAAGTTAATTTCTGTATCTAAATTTGTTGGTATAAAATTTTTCTTACGAATTCTTCTCATTATATAGTTCCTTTCATTTGGGTACAATTATATTCCCCTACAACTCTATCAACACATTTCCTTTTTTTCTTCAATCTTTATTGTGATGATATTTCTGCATGAATTTGCGTAATCCATTTCTGAATATGCTCTGTTTTGTTTGATATTAATTCCAACCATTCTAGCGATAACTCAAGGTTACCCAACAAATACATCGTAACTCCTAAGTTCAACAATGTTGTATGGTTCTCATTGTCAATTTCAAAGGCTGCTGTAAGGTAAGGAAGACCAGATTTGGGTTCAGAATGTTCTACCAAACACATCCCAATGTAATTTAATACTTCAATTACCTGAGTGCCACTACTGGATTTTACAACTTTTAGTATTTCTTCAACATCATATTTCACTAACTTCATCACATAATAAGAAGTGTCTGTCTGTATTATCAATTCATTTAGAACTGACTTGATTTCCTCTTCAAGCGTCTGCTTGGTTGCTGTAACTAGAAAACAGGATATAGCAAAAGTTTGAACTGATTTCTGGTTACTTAAATTCTGCAATTGCTCAACAAAAAAGCTCTCCATATCTGTAAGGCTCGAAGTTAAAGCCATAGATTCTATACGTTCAAATCCTGCTTCCTTACATAGCGGCTCTATCTCAAAACTCTGCAAATAGTTTAACTTTTGTCGATCAATTCCACCATTAATCAGATTATGCAAAATACTATGGTGTAAGAGGTGTGGAAGTATTAAAATACATTTTCCTGTACTACTTAAGCACTTTGAATAATAAGTTAATTCATCTTTTAGATTATCCCGCTCTTCAATGTTATTAATAATAATGTAATCAAAACTATATTCTCCTAATTCGTGAACATTAATACTCGCCACCAAGTTAGCCACCTTTGCGGCCTTCTCATTTTTTTCGATACCAAAAAATTCTGCCTTAGGATACCGATTTCTTAATTCAATAAAATATGCCCCAACGCCACAGCCGACCACCAAAACCTTTATTAAGGCGTCACGTGGATTTTGCACTTGATTTACCAAATAATAATTAATATCAGACAGCAGATGTGGGCTGAATCCCCACTTCCCCAAAAACTTCTGTTGGTTTATTTTCATTAACTTCAAATATCCTTCAGCATTATCACGAAACGAAGTGCTTCCAAAATGATGTATAAATGTATCTTTGCACAATAACAATCTGTACCCAGCCAAACGAATCCTTAAACTCAGATCATCATCTTCGTAATTACCTGGTGTAAACATTTCATCTAACAATCCAATTTCTTCGAGTACATGCTTCTTAATTAGAAGATTATAGCCAATCAACCGCCCTCGATCTTCCCATTGCTCGTGATTGCTTCGATTATATGAGCCCGCAAACTTCTGCATCTCCTCAATCGTATTGTAAGGAACAGGGATTTCTTGATAATTTGAACAATTGTTTGTAACTGTACTTACAGCTCCAATATGTTCTGCACTATATAATGCCAGTAACATTTGATCTAACCAATTTAAAGTTACTATAGTATCGTTGTTTAATAATAAAATAGAATCTCCATTGGAAACCTCTATGCCTTGATTACAAGCTTTTGGAAACCCAAAGTTCTGATCGTTAAAAATTACATGTATATCATTTTGCTGCATCAACCAGTTCGCTGTACCGTCGGTCGATTTATTATCTACTACAATAATTTCATAACTATCTTGAGCCGTATATTGTCTAATACTCTCTATACAAGCTTTTGTGTATTCTAATTTATTAAAAGTTGCAATAACTATACTAGTTATCAAATGAATTCCTCCTGATGCTCTTAGTTTATTGATCTAGTAAAATTGGAATTACGCTATGATAAAAAAACACTTTATTATATATCGACATAATTAGACAATAATATAAGACTTTAACTTCATTTCTTGTTAGAAATCACATATGTTCTTAGAAATGAAAGCTCCAGACCGAAATTAGTAGTAATTTAAATAACTTGAAGTAAATTGAAAACATCTGCCAATCCAGTATTGTTGTAAGTCTCACCAAATACAAAAAGGAAATGACCAGATGTAACTTCAGTATATCTACGAAATGCTCGTAATGCCTGAACTTCCGATTCATAACATTCTCTCCCACGATCAGAATGAACTGCATTTAGGAAGACCCCGATGCTGTACGAAGTACGTTGAAAACGATGTAAAATTGGGAGGGAAAGATAGTAAATTACCATAGCTGTCGCTGGAAAAATGCGGCCTTAGAAGGATGCATAATCTTATCAAAGCTTATCAACGCCGTCACTACTTTACACGTAAACGAGATTGTTACAACGCGGGAATTCTGATTGAATGCAATCGTCACTGTTTGTCCAATTTAAGTGTCGACCACTAATCTTGGGTAGAGCCTTTATTTTATTGCTGTATTTTGTATCAAATCGATTTTCTAAGATTAGCCTTAACCATTTGTTGCTTTATCGACATCGGACAAGATTATTAATAGCTAACTTTATTAAGAGCAAAAAAAATCTCCACTTTTTCCGATATTAATATATAGAGCTATATTTTATATGGTTTTTTTGTACACAAATAGGCAAGTAACTCACAAGGAGGATACCGTATGAAAAAACTATTATCGTTATGCATGATTGTAAAGAATGAAGAGAAAGTACTAGAGAGATGCTTGAATAGTGTTAGCAGACTCGTAGATGAAATTATTATTGTTGACACCGGTTCTAAAGACCGAACGAAAGAGATTGCATTTCACTTTACAGACCAAGTTTACGATTATCAATGGGATAATGATTTTTCGGCAGCAAGAAATATAGCAATATCTTATGCCACAAGTCAGTTCATTCTTGTTCTGGATGCTGATGAATATATTGATCTTACGAAATACAATCAAATAATAAATTTCTTATCATCTTTACCAAATAAATCACCTATTGCAATTATTGTCCCTATATATAATTTTGTTGGTTCACCAAACTCAGGGAACCTTAATCAGATTGAAGCTGTACGGATATTCTCTAACGATCCTCAAGTCAAGTTTGACAGACCAATACATGAACAAGTAATAAGTACTAAAGAAGAATTAGAGTTTGTGAGATTTGATTTACCGATTTACCATACTGGTTATACAACCGAATCTATGGAGCAAAAGCAAAAATCAAAACGAAACCTCAACATCTTTGAACATTTAAAAACAAACAAACAGTTAAATTGTTACGACAATTACACTTTGGGTAATGAATACTTTGCCTTAAGTAACTATTCTCTAGCATTACAGCACTATAGCTTAGCCTATAAAAATCAAGAATACGGAAAAACTTGGATGCCACAATGCCTTGCGCAGATGCTGCAGTGTTTATTTAAACTTAGACAATATTCGGAGATGTATGAACTTTGTGAACATGCAATAGAATTATGGCCTTCAGCTTGTGATTTTTATTGGTTCAAGGGATCTCTCTTTATGGAGATTGGGGCTGATGAATATGCTATTCAAGCCCTACATCAATGTATTCATATAGCTGAGAGTTCTGAAAGTTCTCAAACCTGGATAATCAGTCCAAATTACGGAAGTAACTTATCTTATCAATTGCTGTCACTTATCTTTCTAAGACAACATGATATTGAAAATGCGGTCCATGCTTTAACCAAGCTTCTATATATTAATGTTAATAATCAAGGAGTTTTACTTAAGCTACTTCCACTTTTATTAGATCACGAATCAATAGATCAGATTATTATGTTCCTAAATCAAGTATATAAGCAACCAGAAGACTATCAATTGATAATGCTATTTGAGACCTCTTTGTTGTTAGCCTCTGTTGAACTTAGTCACTATTACTGGAAATTATGTAAACATCTAAATTTTCAAAACCGTCCTGATCTTCCGTTTTATTATGCTGTAATAACAAAGAACAATGAGCTGATTATGGAGTATGAAACAAACAATACGAATACTACTGGCCGATTACAACAAATAAGTAAAATTCTAAAATCAATTCTTATTGAGGGGAATATGGACATTTCGATCAACGAAGATCTAAAGTCCTCATTACTAATATCCTTATTCCGCTTAGGTCAATATGAAATGTATGATACACTACTGAAAGTAACTGATTATAACCATCCCATTATAATCAATGATTTAGCTGATTACTTTTTTGATAACCAGCATATTGATTTAGGGATTGACTATTATTCAACGTTATTAGATAACAACCAAATAAATCTATCAGGAATTCTGAACATTTCACGTTATTATATAAAACAAGGTTATTTACTTGATGCTTCTGATTTCATTAGAAACACAATTCAGTTACAACCAGATCATTTAACTTTGTATATACTTTATTTCCTTACCTCAGAACATCCAACAAAAAGGATTGTTCAACAGTTTTATGATTTATTTCCTAACTACATACAATTACCTTTTGTACCGCCAATTCACAATAACTAATAAGACAAGTGGGGAATTAGAATGAATTCATTGTTATCCTTATGCATGATAGTGAGAGATGAGGAAAAAGTTCTTCGTCGTTGCTTGGAAAGTGTGCAAGATCTAGTAGATGAGATGATCATCGTGGACACAGGATCTATAGATCGGACCAAAGAAATTGCTCTAGAATTTACAGATAAAATATATGACTTTACGTGGATTAATGATTTCTCAGCGGCTAAAAACGAAGCAATATCTAAAGCAACTAGCAAGTGGGTACTTGTTCTTGATGCTGATGAATATCTTGATATTGAAGAGCACTCTAAGATCATTAACTACCTTAGTCAAAAAGATAATACGAAACCACAAGGTTTTACATTACCAATTTATAATCTAACAGATAGAGCTGGCTCCAATAATATTATCGAGTCCGATGCAGTTCGTATCATAAGTAATCATCCCGACATATATTTTGAAAGACCTATTCACGAACAAGTCAAATATAAAAATGGAGAGCTACCATTACAAGATGTAAATTTCATTATATTCCATACTGGTTATACATCAGATATTATTAAAAATAAAGACAAAAGAAATCGAAATCTTTCTATTTTTAATGAAATGAAATTGATTAAGAAATTTGAAGAGTATGATTATTTCACTTTAGCTAATGAATATGAAGCACTAGGTGATATAAAGAAGGCTCTGTACTATTATCAACGTGCTGATACCAAAAAGTCACGTAAAATGACCTTTTACGTTTATTGTAAATATAAAATTGTTACATCCCTTATTCAATTAGGCCACTTCAAAGAGGCTTTAAAAATCAATGACGAGTGTATTCAACTATGGCCACAATATATTGACTTCTTACATATCAAAGCAGAGTTTATTAATCAATTAGGATTATTCGAAGATGCAATTATTTTATTCGAACAGTGTATTCGCCAGGCAGAAGAAAAATCTACACATAAAGTGAATTTTTGGGTTATTTCTCCAGATCTTGCTGCACTCTCTTATTCAAGACTTTCAGAAATATACATAGCTAAACAGAACTATTCAAAAGCTGTGACTTCATTAATAAAGCTTATTGAATTAAAGCATAAGGAACTTACTAATCTAACCACACTAATTCATTTACTACTTTTAACTGACGAAGTGCCTGTCGTAATTAGTTTTCTTGATAACTTATACACCGAAAACACAATTTCATCACTGCCACTTCTCTTTCAAGCAAGTCTATTCATCGGCAATAGTACTTTAGCATCACACTTTTTTAGTAAATGTTCAGCTTTAAACATAAAAATCAACTCAATATACTTGATTCACTATGCGTTCGTTACATACGATGAAACATTATTTAGAAATGAATTACCAAATGTACCCAAACAAATTCAGCCCGATGAAATCGATTATTTAAACAAATTAATTGGGCTTGGTATTTGCTTGTGGAAAGATAACAATCTGTTATTACATCTGATTTCTACTGAAAATAATACAAATATTATGAATACATTTAATCATTTAATAAATAATCCATCATCAGAGTTTTTAGCTTTAAACAAAGCAGATATACAATCCGTTTCTAATCTACTTATTGATCTGTATAAAAGTGAATATTTTGACGTATACGATTGGTTAATTCAGCAATTTCCAGAACAACAAGATACTTTTGCTAATTTGTTAGGTGACTATTATTATTCAAATCAACAACTGAATTTAGCCTTTGATTACTACTCCATGCTAATACAAAAAGATAAGCTTGACGCATCAGGATATGCCAATATTGGGCAATACTACTTAAACACAGGGAATGTATTCGAAGCTGTGGAGGTCTTTTCTAAGTCTATTGATTTAAATCCGCTAGTATTGAAAACATATATAAAGTTATTTGAATGTTCTCCTAGTGGCACTTTAAAGAGAAATTACATTGATCAATTTTTAAATTTTTTTCCCGGTTATGCTTCAACGCCAATTACCCAAAAATTATTCATGAAATAAAATAAGAGAAGTTGGTATCAAACTCATGATACCAGCTTCTCTTATTTCTTTCGATCAATAAAAAAACCCTCTGCTTGGACAAAATTATTCGTATACATGTTTTTAGATCGAGAACCAATTTGCAACTTAAGGAGTTGCTCTTCAGCCCATAAAAGAGATTGGTTCAGTTTGCTATTCAAAGATTCTTCTAACTCCACACATTGTTTAATAATGTGTTTCGCATCAGATAGCTGTAGTAATTCGGGCATACAAGGAGTAAGTAGCTCTCTTAATGTTACTTGCTCTCGTTGCAACTCCTCTAATAGGAAACAATCAGCTTCATCGCTAAAATCAAGGTATTGTAAAGCAATAGTTATTTCTCTCAATCGGTGTAAAGATTGCATAGCATCGTTTGAAGTCATCATTGATTAACCTGTTGTTTTGTATGAAGTTGCTTCATAGCTTGTACCCAAGTGTCCCTTAAATCAGTCATTAATGTTATAGATTCCGTTATATGCGATGTATCTACCTTCGTATTGGCTAAAAATAATTTTTCTTTCATGTAATTATACAATGCTTCAAGTTGTTTAGAAATATCATAATTTCGATTTAAAGTGATAATAAGTTCGTCCAATATATCTATGGATTTCTTAATGTACATATTTTTTTTCTCAAAATCTTTACTCTCAATTGCAGTGATCGTTTGTTTCATAAATTTAATACAACTATTAAATAATAATGTTGTTAATTCCCATGGTGCAGCAGTCTGAACCTGCATTCTCAAATAGGTATCTTGTGCCTGATTATTAATCATTCCTATCACCTTTTCTCATCAATAATGATCCCTGCTGAAAGTTCCTGAAGTTTTACTACGAGATCAATAAACTTCTCGGGAGGAATTTCGCGAACAACTTCATCAGTCTCTTTATTAAGGACCTTTACCATAATATCCCCTGTTTTCTTATGAACACTAACTTCTAACTTAGTTTCGATTCCTTGTAAAGCTTTATTCGCCTTTGTAATAATTTCCTGAAATGCCGAGTCCGAAATCGACAGTTCATACCTTTTCTTATGAAGGAGCTCTGAGATGCTCATGGTGGATAAATCATTCGCTTTAGTTAGTTGACTGTCGTTACTAACATCAATGATAGGCACCCTCTCACCTACAGGCTGTTTATGAATACTAGCCATTGAATTAACTACGCTTCCATCCATCGCTTCATTCACATCACCTTTCGTTTAATTAACCATTAGATAAAAGCCAATTTAATTGAGAGTTATTTTTCGCAACAGCTGAGTCCATTTGAGCAAAAAGTTTGTAATAATACTCTTCTTTCATGGCAAGCTTCGTATTAAACTTATCGATCTGTGTATTAATACCTTTCATCTGGAGTCCTAATGTAGTTATAATACTATCCGTAGGCGTCCCTACTCCACCAGCTTTTTCAATAAGCTCTGATAAGGCTGAATTTGAACGATCATATATCTTGCTCGCTATTCCATTACTCTGATTAGTGAATAATGCAACAACGCTACCTGCATCTTCTGCAATACTTTTACGAAGTTTTGCCTCATCAATTACTAGTTTACCTGAGTCATTCGGTGAGGCTGCACTGTAAGGCATAGTATCAATCCCGATACTAGACAGCACTTTGAATCCTTCTGGATTTGAGGAAACCACACCACTTATAATTGATCTTAAATCTCGAAGTGTCGATTTAATAATTTGATCATTACTCAATAATCCTTTCTTCGCTTGCTCCTCCCAATTTTTTATATCCGTTTCCTTCATATCAGACTTTTGATCGTCTGTTAATGGACTATAGCCTCTAGATTTTCTTTCTTTGGAACGCTCGTTCAACAAATCAATCGTTGAATTGTATTGATCCACAAATTCTTGAATTTGTTTAACCATGCCATCATCATTACCAACGACATTTATTTTAACGGGCTCGGAAGTCACCTCTTTAAAACTATACGTTATTCCATTAGCCGTAAATGTGTTAGAAGCAGATGAAATTGTAATACCAGGATCTGAATCGCTATTTTTTTTCTCATCGAAGACTACTATTGCGTTCTGACCACTGGCCAGTGTATTTGAGACACCTATAGTCCCCAATAAAGTTCCCGTGGATCCACTTAAATCCAGTTTTTCCAATGCTCCTGTCTCTTTCGTTACAAGGGATACTTGCTTCGTCAATTCGTCATAATTCATCCGTACACCAGTATCCGAAGCATTTACTTTATCCATTACACTCTTAACACTGTCAGAAGCTGAATATTTTACTTCCTTACCGTTTAGCATTAATATTCCATCTGTACCGATAGTTACATTTGCCGGATCAAAGTTATCAGCTTGCTTGCTCCCTGTGATCGTTGCACCTGTAGCTAATTGTTTAACTATCACACTATGACTTGATAGCGGGACGCCTGCCTGTGCTGTTGCACTTACAGCACTTTCGTTTGATGATGTTGCCTTACTATTTTGCCAGTCGCCATTTAAACGAATACTATTTGCAGCTTTTCTCAAAGCGGTAAGTTTCGTATTTACCTCACGATATAAATCACTTGTCCAACTGACTGTTGTCTTCTTCTGCTTCAACTTATCTAGCGGGATGCGCTCGGCCTTCATTAAATCTGTTACTAATTTATCAATATCAAGTCCAGATCCCATTCCTGTAATACGCATAACCATATTTTTCATCCCCTCGCACGAAATATCCTTATATTATATATCGAAATCCGCGTGATATTATTAAATAGCTACGACAAAAAAAATAGCCTTTCTAATGCTGGTTTAAAACTATAATTTGAACTGATGTTATAATACTCTTTCGCCTTAGCTAATTGTCCTGTCATTTCATAGAATAACCCCAAATTAAAAGCTGCTTTGAACGTTCCGACGCCAGCTACAGAGCTATATTTCGTCGTCTCTCCTATTGTAAGCGCATGTAAATAAGATCGCTCAATCTGCTGAACATTCCCCGTCTCCATAGCTAACATCCCTTGGAGGAAGAATAAATCTGGGTATTCCGGGTATTCAACAACATACTGGCTAATTAAATGTTCAGCCTCGTTTACCTTCCCTTGTTCTTTAAGAACATAACCATACATCACTAGCATAACGGGGAAGTAAAGACGATTTCTTTCTTGCTGCTCTATTCCCTTAATTAAATAATGCTTGGCGCTTTCAAGCTGACCTATACTATAATATAATTTACCAAATTGATATAACATATAACCATCATCAGGACGTTCTTTAAGATGCTTCTCATAAAGCGAAATGTATCTAATTTCTTTCTGATGACTATAATATTGTTCTTCCATATATCCATAATGATATAAGACCAGTTCCATTGGGACATATGAAGCAGGTAAATCCCCATTAAATAACTGTTCATGAACAATGCCAATATAATTGAATTTGGGCAAGTTCGGAAAAAACCTTATCATCCGATGACGAGTCACACCCTCATCCGTATCATTCTCGATCAATACGGCTCCTGGTTCCTCTGGACACTGCAAGACGTGATTCCTTATAGTTTCATCTACGTTATCACCTAGTTGTTCATCTGCATCCAATATTAGTATATAGTCTCCTGTTGCATAGAAACATGACATATTCCTTGCCCATGCAAAATCTTCGCACCATTCATGATCATAAACTTGAGCTCCAAGAGCCTTAGCTATTGCTTTGGTCTTATCACTAGAACCTGTATCAACAACAATCGTCTCGTAATGATCCGGAATACTCTTTAGAGCTCTTGCTATATTCACTTCTTCATTCTTAACGATCATACATACACTGACTTTCATATACCCTCCAAACTATTTAAAGAGCCCATTACGATGTAATGGGCTCCTTAAAATTAATTATTAGAACGATTGATTAACGAATTAATTGAAGTACACCTTGAGGAGCTTGGTTTGCCTGAGCAAGCATCGAAGTAGAAGCTTGTTGCAAGATGTTCAATTTTGTATAGTTCATCATTTCTTTAGCCATATCTGTATCACGAACACGAGATTCAGCTGCTTGTAAGTTCTCTGTAGTAGCACCTAAGTTATTAAATGTGTGCTCTAATTGGTTTTGTACCGCACCAAAGTTAGAACGTGCAGTATTAACAGAACCAATAGCAGAATCAATTAGAGCCATTGCAGCTTTTGCACTAGCAGTATTGCCAATGGTACTACCAAGAGCTAATGATGCAGTTGTGATATTGGTTAGATTAATAGCAATTTCATCATCCTTATTATCGCCCATTTGAATGGATACTGAAGCGTTAGCTGCAGTGTTCAACAAGCTGATACCATTAAACTTCGTTTTATTCGCAACATTATTAATAGCAGAAGATAATGCTTTGTATTCTGCATCGATAGCGCCCAAGTCAGAAGCATTGTAAGTTCCATTTGAAGCTTTAACTGCAAGTTCTTTCATACGAGAAAGCATATCGGATACTTCGTTCATAGCACCTTCAGCTGTTTGTACTAGAGATACACCGTCTTGAACGTTGGATTGAGCTTGGTTCAAACCGCGGATTTGTGTACGCATTTTCTCGGAGATTGAAAGACCTGCTGCATCGTCTGCTGCACGGTTAATTTTATAACCGGAAGACAATTTCTCACTGGATTTACCTTGAGCGATGTTGCTGCCTTGTAGGTTACGGTGTGCGTTCATTGCGTTTAGATTGTGATTGATAATCATTGGATATTTCCTCCCTGAAATTGGTTTATTCCACTTCCGTGTGGATGTTTGAGCGTTTTACCGCTTCATGTTATATATATCGGATGAATTTATCGATTGTTTATAGTGAAATGTCGAAAAAACAAAAAATTATTCGCTTTTCATCATATTTTTTAACAAATCCATATTTAGTGTGGAAGTCATTGCTTCCATATTACTCTCTTGAATAGCTTCAATAACTTCCTTGCGGTATATCTTTACGTTTTTGGGGGCATTTATTCCAATTTTTATTTGGTCTCCATCGATGGCAGAAATTATAATTTCTATATTATCATTAATGACGATAGACTGACCTTTCTTACGTGTCAAAATCAGCAAGATACTCCACCACCTTTTAATAATTGTCCTTCAGCGATTGAAGTTCTTGTCTGATATTCATACTTCGGAGGGAGGACGATTTGTATTCCCTTCATATTCTCAATATTTACCACAATAGGCGCTAATAAATTCATGGTTGAACTGTTAAAAGGATCTTTAATCGTCATGATCGCAAGTATGAGAGCATCATCTGGTTTTAGCAGATCAATAGCTTCTTTATCTTCTTCCGCAATTTCAAAGGTATACGATGTAAAAAAGGAAAATGGTGAAGCCACAACAAAACCAACACCCTCTTCTTCCTTGGACTGCAACAAGGCGAATAATCTATTCCCCTCTACCGCATGAATCGAAAATTCTTGCAGATGCCCAAACCCTAGTAATGACCCATTCAATTGTATGACCTTGCCGTCCAATTCTTGTATCAACATTTTTTTCTTCCTCCCTCTAAAAAGAACAGAAGACTATAGCATAGCTATAGCCTGTCCAACTTCATCCTTAAGATTCCCAGTCCATTGAATAATCCGTCACACGAATATCAATAGAATATGGTTCTCTAATACTTATATTTACTTTTCCTGCTTCATACTGTGCGTTAACCCTTTGCGGCGTATAACTCATATTTATATTTGCTTGCTGCACAACCTCAGACTGATACGGTGCAGGATCAAATTGTACCTTTACATTAAGTACAGAAGCTGGTGTTGTATAATTAACCGGTTCCAAGTCGCCTTGACTTGCCTTCTTGGCAATATCAGCAAAGGCATTACGCTTGTTCGTAATATCACCCATACGATGTCCATCTTCTACTTGCTTAGCGATGGCTTGTAAAGCAATCTGATCCATTTGACTATATATCAAATTGAGCCACTGTCCATGTGAACCAACACCAAGTGCATTCCATGCCGCAGAAGAATCAATCGATAAATTACCTGGTTCATAATTCCCATGAATAATAGGTTGCTGCGTTTCGATAGATAATTCTCCTCGCGGTGATTCCATCGTTTGCTGAGCGTTCTGTGTCTCCATCCCTAATTTACCATAGGTTTGCCGAATTGATAAACGTTGAAGCTCCATCGTGCTCCTCCTTTATCAAACTTAACGAAGATAATCGAGTAAACTCGGTTGAATGATTTTGGCTCCACTAGACAAAGACGCTTGATAGACCGATTCTTGGGTTTGTAATTTAATGATGGTCTCTGCCATATCCGCATCTTCCGTCTTCGATTGCAGCTCCGTTAGGTTCGTATTGAGATCTTTAAGCCGATTATCCATAAGATCGATACGGTTAGACCGCGCACCAACTCCTGAACGCATATCAAGAAACTTATTCATTCTCGATTCTAAACCAGACATTAGATCCTTAGCTCCATCCTGATCACCATTCTTGAAAGCTGCCTGAATAGACTTAATCACAGTAAACATGTTATCAGGGTCCGTACTTGCACCGAACACTTCATTCCCCGTCACATTAATTGGTATCATGACACCTGCTGCAGATTGAAAATTAATCTTCTGTGTATCTGTTGATTCTGCACCTGTCTGATAAGGTTCAACATCCGTCTTCTGTCCGTTAAATATATACTTCCCGTTCATTTGATCATTTCCTAGAGTTAATAAGGTATCGTATAATCCACCAAGCTCAGCACTGATCGCATCTAATGCTGACTGTGGATTGGAGCCACTAACACCTCTGACTGTCAATTCATTTGCACGCTGCATAACGTCATTAATCTGTCCCATAACCGTATCTGTATGCTCAACATAAGATTTGGCAGCATCCATATTCTTCTGGTATTGTTCATTCATAGACAACTCACTGCGGTATCGAAGTGCATAGGTAATACCAACTGCATCGTCCGATGGTTTGTTGATTTTGCGTCCTGTGGACAAATTTTCTTGATATTTATTCATATTGTTATAGTTATTCGTAATATTACGCAATAACTGATTTGTCATCATACCTTGTGTTACGCGCATTGACATATTGCTTCCCCCTCGATCAACTTAGTCTCTATCCCTATCTGCCTACAACGCCCATACTATTAATGACTTTATCTAAGACTTGGTCGAAGGTCGTCATTGCTCTGGACGCCGCCGCATAAGCATGCTGGTACATGATCATATTGGACATTTCTTCGTCGATCGAGACACCACTGACCGATAATTTATGAGAAGAAATTTGGTCGACAAGCGCCTTCTGATTGGTTGCGTTCCGATTCGCCTCACTCGTCTGTACCCCAAGTTGTCCCACCACAGAGCGGAAGAAATCGTCAATCGTTCCATTCGAAACCACCGTACCGCTGCCTGTTGCTCCAAAAGTAAAGTTGGAATCCTTCAACTGTGAAGTTAATAGTGCCAACGTGTTGTTCCCTTTCGTAACCTCTTCCGTCGTACCCGCCGTGGTCGTACGCATGGAAGTCGCAATACGTCCAGGATCATCCGCGATAATCGTGTTGAGTTGGAAATTAGCTGCGGTAATCGGAGCTCCATCTTTCGATGTAAAGAAATCCACACCCGTTTGAACCGGATTATTCAAGGTATAACCAAGCTTTTGCAAGCCATTTAAACCTTTGATCGTCACCGTTGTATCTGCATTGACTGTACGATTCGCCCCAGAGTATGTAACACCGTTCAGCACAGTGCCGTTAGGCAATACAGAACCTTTAGGAATCGTAATTTGCACATCACCATTAGCTATTGTGTTTGCCAACGTATTCAATTGATTTTGATAGTCGGCTACATAACGATCACGTGCTGTTACGGTACCGAATACTTCGCCACTGCTAATATCTCCAGATTCAACCGCAGATGTCAAAGATGCCCCAGTCGTAGCTGTTGCCGTATCAAACGTAACAAGGTTCGTACTGCCCATGTTAATCGTATACCCTTCCGGTGTATCGGAAACGGTAATATTCACAATTTGAGACAATTGATCTGTCAATAGATCACGTTGGTCACGCAAGTCATTCGCATGATCCCCTAATCCCTCAAGACGGTGAATTTCGTCATTTAAGCTGGCAATCGTACCTGTTATCGAGTTAATCTGATTCGACTTCACTTCGATATTATTGGTAAGATCGGCACTCAGATCGCTTAATTTTTTACTTGTATAATTAAATGCATCCGCAAGCGCCATCGCGTTCTCACGAACGACTTTGCGGCCTGTCACATTCTCAGGATTCTGACTCAAATCAGACCATGACTTCCAGAAGTTATCGATGACCGTACGAATCCCCGTATCCGAAGGTTCGTTAATAATCGATTCGAGCTTCCCAAGCGTATCGGATTGAACACTCCAATTTCCGAAGTCTTTGCTCTCATTGCGGAATTGATCATCTAAAAATTTATCGCGGATACGCGTGATGCTGTTATATTCAACCCCGGTTCCGAGTTGCCCCGCCGCATTACTTTTCGTAAATCCTAACGCTTCAATCGGACGCGATGCCGATACATTGACCCGTTGTCTAGAATATCCGTCTGTATTCGCGTTCGCTACATTATGCCCCATCGTCTGCATGAGAGCCATTTGAGTCGATAGCGCTCTTCTGCTCGTTTCTATGCCATGAAAAGTTGAAGTCATGATTTCCCTCCCTGAATCTTATCGTCTATGGTTAAATCCTTGAATCGAACATGCCTTTGCGCTTAGGCGAATAGCCCGGGTGACCCGGATGCTGATATATCACTTCATCCTCGGGCCCACCCGTTACTAAATCCAGCGAATAATTCACGATCGTTAAGGATTGTTCTATCATTTGTTGGTTAAGCGTGTTCAAATGTTTGAGTTCCGTTAATGTCTGGGTAAATTTCTGCTGAACGTCCATTAACCTGCGCTTCTCCTCCGGATGGAATACCATCCGCAACAGCTCCGTGATATTGAGATTGAGATTCGATTTAATCCCTTTCTCGTGCAAAAATTCATAAACCGCTTGCTGGCGAACCTGATCCAATTCTTCGATGTGCTTAACAAACTTTGTTTCTTTATTGACGATTCGCGTCAGTTCATCCACATCATTCTGGATAATCGCTTGCTTCTTCCGTTCTCCAAGCTCCAGCATCAGAGTATGCTGCGCATTCATTTCTTCTAAGGTATCGATCAATGCCTGAATCGCCAATGTGGTTCACCTAATTTCTATCAAGTCTTAATTCCGAAAATACGGTAGGAGTTTCTCGGCTATTTTGTTCGCATCAACGCGATACGTTCCCGTTGCTACCGATTGCTTCAGATCTGCAATTCGCTTGGCATGCTCAGGATCTACTGCACGTGCTTGAGCATCCAGCATCTCCTTGGCTTCCGGGGAAATGGACACCTCATCCAGCTGGCGCGTTTTCTTATTGACGCTGCCTTGACGCGCATCCGTATTCCGTTGGTACTGATTAATGGCACCGATTCGTTGCGTCTCATTAATTTTCATTGCTCTTCCCCCCTCGTTATTCAACCGATCGTTTGTTACTATCATTATCGGTTGTTCTTGGAATATTTTTTAGAGATAGTTCATTTTATGCAAAAGTAATCTACGCTACCTTATCGATATTTAAAAACAAAAAAGCAGCGGAAACCTTCCGCAGCTCTTCGTTGGAATCTTCTACTTGTCTATTCTCGTTCTCGGAAACGATCTACTGCCCGATAGACTTGGTTTCCGGCCTGAGATTCGTTCTGCAATTCTTTGCGACGGTTATCTTCTTTTAAATGATTAATATCCTTTACAAGACGACTGCGGCAAGGGATACACAAATTGCCCTCACGGATCGGCAGACCGCAAGCATCGCATGGGTACGACATATTTGGCGCATTTTTCATCGATATACGGCCTTCGCGTAGAAACTTCGTAATCTGCGAGACCGATACGCCCGTTTCTTCGGAAAGCTCTTGCATCGTTGCTTGTTTATATTCACGTAAATATTTAACACAAATTTCGTATTCTTGTTCAATATCTTGATAACATCTCGGACAAATATCACGAATCCCTTTGGCGAATATTCGATCGCAGCGTGGGCAATTCTCCACATTCATGGGCCAGACGCTCCCTTCATTGCATGTGCATAGTATAAGACTATTTTAACAAACTCTATGACTATTTTCACTCTACCTATATTATCGTCATTTTTGCTCAAAAGTTTAGCGTTATGACCTATGAACGAGCCCAGGTTAAGCTATATATTTCTAGCTTGTGAACAGGATCTATGGACTTCTTCAACTGGTGCGCACATGCATTAATCGTACTGCCCGTGGTATAGACATCATCCACTAATAGAATACGAAGGGTTTGGGAATCAGGATTGTTAGGATTTCTTATTTTGAATAGAGATTGTAATTGATGATTCGCGTTATTCACAGCTGAAAATACATCTTTCATATCTTCGATACGATTACCTCGCGATTTCATGCTTTGCTTGATTGTGTGCCTGTTACGTTGAAGCAGCGATTGAACTGGCACATGAGCATATTGAGCTACGATTCTCGCTAGCTGCTCCGCTTGATTAAAGCCCCGCTCCTGCAATCTCGTCTCACTAACGGGGACATAGGTGATTAGGTCTATACGAGGTGATTGCTTATACATAAGTTGCTGCAATAACACTTGGTGATACGCAAACAATGCCATGTACCCCAAGATTGATAGATATCTCTCGTTTTCTCGGAATTTATACTGGGCCAACCATTCCCTCATTGGGGGACTATATTGAACAGCACTGCGATTGTATTGAAAATAAGTCCTCTCGGATCCTCTCCGGGTACAATCTGGACACCCTATGGCTCGACCGCAGATGGGACATCGAATAATACGAATCCAAGCCATCTGACAGAGGCAGGCTTCACATAGGTTGATGAATGGATGTTCCGTTGGGCGAGTGAACAAGGATGATCGTGTTAGCGATGCTCCGTGTAGTGTTGAATCTGTGTTTTGAAAAAATGGATCATACCTTCGAAAATCCGCTCCTTGTTGTCGATGAATCGGTCGGTTACACGCTAGACAAACCTCCGTTTTTGGAGCCAGTAAAGCATAAAGCTTGGCCAGCCAATGCGAAAAATTCATCCTTATGAGCTCCTTTCCGTATCGGTAGGAAGAAGATACCCTTGTCGACGGGCAATTCGATTCATCCCTACGATCTGACGGACAGCCAAACGTTGGGCCCGATTCCATTCGGCAGCGCAAAACAGCACATGACCCGCAGGGTCATCCTTCGAGCGCCCTGCCCGACCCGCCATTTGCACCAAGGATGCAGCGTCGAATAACGCACTATCTGCATCGATAATAAACACATCACTCTTCGGAATCGTAACCCCCCGCTCCAAAATCGTCGTTGTGACAAGCATTCGACTTTGACCATTCCGGAAACGCGTGACTTTTTCTCCCCGCTCCTTGTCCTCTGAAGAAGTCCCTTCGATCGTAATCACCGGAAAATAATGGCGAAGCAGCTGAACGAAAGCCTCCGTCTGCTTGATTCGCGTAATAAATAAAAACAGCTGCGCGCCGCGCTCGACCGACCTGCTTAGCTGATGAAGAAGACTTTTGGGCAAAGTTTTATTCTCCAAATAATGTCGTAATGGCTTTATGGTTAACCTTTGCGGTACAGGCAGTGGATGCCGGTGAAACCTGACGGGTACCTTGGCATGCGGCAGCCGCCCTCTGCGAACTTCTCGCTGCATAGGCTCTGGTGGTGTTGCGGATAGGAAAATGAATTTCCCTTCCGGTTTACAGGCTTTACGCGCTGCATATTGCAGCAATTCATTATTGTGATAAGGAAACGCGTCCAGCTCATCTACAATCACGACATCGAACTTGTGATAAAACCGCATCAGCTGATGCGTCGTGGACAGCGTGATGTCACCCGCAGTCCATCGTTCTTCGCTGCCACCGTAGAGGGTGACGAGACGGTGCTCAGGGAAGGCTTGCGCGAGCCGCGGCGCAAGCTCCAACACCACATCGCGCCGCGGCGTCGCGATGAGCACGTGCTGTCCCCGCTCGAGCGTATACGCAATGAGCGGGAAAATCATTTCCGTCTTTCCTGCGCCGGTAACGGCCCAGAGCAGGAAAGACGGCGCAGCCGCTGCAGCAGCGCTCGGCTGCTGCAGGAAGTGAAGCGCAGCACGCGAAGCGTCGTGCTGCGCTTCACTGAGCCGCCACCTTGCCGCAGGCTCGGTGGCGGGAGCGCGCTCCGCGGCGCGGGCAACGCCCGCCGCGGACGCGCCTGCGTTGTGCACTGCTGTGCCATGCACCAGCAGTGCACAACGGCGGCTGCGCCCCATTGCGAGGCAGGCCTCGCAATAGGCGCAGCCGGGGTTACCGCACGCGGCGCAAGCCGTGCGGTGGTGTTGCGCTGCGGAGCTGCCGCAGCGCAAGCACTGCAGTTCTCGCTGTCTGCGAAGCAGCGAGAACTGCCCCAATGAGCGGGTCGTTATCCCGCTCAAAAGCTTCACCTGTCCACGGATGTACGCCAGCTGGGCAAGCGTCCTCCAATACGCAACGGCATGATCCAGCCCAGCTGCCGCCATCAATTCCTGCACCTCATTCGCTAACAACGCACGTCCACTTATTTGCGCGGCCAACAAATCCGATTCATCCTTCATCTGTTTCCATACGGCATCAGACCACAGACTTTCCTTCAATATCCCTCCCTCGCCTTCAAGCTTTCCTTTCCGATGCTCCTCAATTACACCAATCCCAATCTCCCGCCATACCTCCTCCACACCTATACGTCTGACCTGGATACACTCTCTACCGAACCAATCCAAAATCCCTGGTTCAGCATCTTGCATCAATTTCACCAAGCGCTGCACTTCCAGCCTACTTTCTCCCCACTGCCCCACAACATCAACGGCCGTACCTAACGGTATACAGCAAGTTGTGATCCATAATTCTGGAGCACAACGTTCGTTTGTTACATCCGCATGGCTTGAATTCTCTCTAACTCCATTGGCAACTGCCTGACTGAACCAGTATCTCACATCTACCCGCCAATCCAGCGTGAATCGACATCTCCATTTCCCTTGCCATAGCACTGAATATACATACACCCTCATCCTAACTCTCCTCCATTTCTTTTCGCCTAAAATGCAAAAAAGCACACCTCTCAAAGCTTTCGCTTTAAGAGGTGTGCTTCACCATCGACACGCTATACATTCGTCCGTATTCAACCATACACACGAGGTTCATTCTTGTAATCGTTTACCAGCTTCAATGAACAAACGGAAGTTTTGCCCAGTCGTCCGGATCATTCAATCGAATCGGAATAGGAGCTTCTAATGCCAACCTATCCGTATTCGGTTTCCACTCCGTATGATTCACAATTTTCACATCGATATATTGATCCATCGTAAGCCTTTGAGCAATAGGTATGGTCAAATCCGTCGAATCCTCATCGATAATCGTTAAACGTAATGTTTTCCCTTGCAACCATGCGTACATCATCAAAGCGCGAACAACCCATTCGATCTGAGATTGATTTTGCTTCGTTACCAGCACATATTCTACCTCGCGATTGGTTGTACCCGATGTATGCTTTTTCCGCCAGCGAAACGCCAAATGCACCGCCGCTACGGCCAAAGCATAGCTCAATACAATCCACAACAACGTAAGTAACATCGAGGTTCACCTCCCATGGTACAGTATATGCGCCATGAAAGGTGCCGGTTCCTCACATCCTATGGACACCTCGTCCTCTTCGAATGGTAACCGGTCTCCTCTTTTTTATAATGTCACCCAGCCTTGCTTAATGGAGTTAATAACCGCTTGCGTGCGATCTTCCACTTCCATCTTTTGCAAGATACTACTGACATGGTTCTTAACCGTCTTCTCACTAATGAACAGGTATTCCCCGATCATTTTGTTGCTCTTTCCTTCCGCCATTAAGCGAAGTACTTCCGCTTCACGACGCGTTAGCGGGTGGTCTTCATTCGCCATAAACTTCACGCCAGCTTCGCGAACCACCTCGCTGCCATCGCTCATCACGCCAATTTCATCCAAATACGTCATACGACGAAGCTGTTGAATCAATTTGCCCGTCACTTTCGGATGTATGTAGGCATGTCCTATGATCACGGAACGGATCGCTGTTACGAGAGCCTCTGCCTCCATATCCTTCAACAAATAACCGGAGGCGCCTTTGCGCAGCGTTTCGAACACATAGCTCTCATCATCATGGATGGAGAGAATTAAAACTTTAATGTCCGGGAACATTTCACGTAAACGCTCCGTCGCTACAACACCGTTTTCTATAGGCATATTAATATCCATTAATACCACTTCTGGCTTGGTATGATTGCAGAACTCAAGGACTTGAATGCCGTCCCCGCACTCCCCGATAACTTCGAGATCGTCTTCCATATTTAAAATGCGTTTTAAACCCTCACGAAAAAGTTGGTGGTCGTCGGCAAGCAAAATTTTAATTTTTTGCTTCCCCATTGTCATGTTATCCATCCTGCAACTCCTCTCTACTGTTAGCGTTTGTAGGAATGACAAAACTAATTTTGGTTCCTACTTTTTCAGCGGATTCGACTTCCATCCTCCCCTCTAGCAATTCTACTCTTTCTTGCATCCCAATTAAACCAAAATGTGTATGCTTTTTCTTTTTTTCTTCCAATGATTCTTTATTAAAGCCAATACCATTGTCTTGAACGACAAGCTTTACCATTTGTGTCTGGAATGTAATGTCGAGTGAAACATAAGAAGCATGCGCATGTTTCATGGTATTCGTAAAAGCTTCCTGTACCAATCGGAAAATCGCGGCTTCCATCCCCGAATTTAGGCGGATCTCCTTTCCCCTTACTTCAAAGGTTGTACGGATCCGCGCCTTCTCCTCAAAGTCATGAACGAATTTGCGGAGCGTTGGAATCAGCCCCAAATCATCCAATGCCATGGGACGGAGATTAAAGATAACCTTACGAATTTCCTCTAAGCCAAAACGAATTTGCGATTTCAGATCTATTAATTCGTCTTGTACCTGTTTAAAATCCTGCTTATTCATCATTCTTTCGACAATTTCCGTCCTAAGCACTAGATTCGCTAGGGATTGTGCAGGGCCGTCATGAATCTCGCGGGCAATGCGTTTACGTTCCTCTTCTTGTGCCACGATAATTTTAAGTCCAATCAATTGTCGGTTTTTGGCAGATTCCAGAATACGGGTGACCTGATTCAGATCACCCGATAAGTATTCAAGTACAACATTCATTTGCGATCCTATTGTTTCCGCTCGCTCGATGGATTTCTCTACATTACGAACACGTTTCTGTAGATCATCACGCCGCGCGCGCAAATAGATCTCTTTTTCCCGAAAAATCATTAAATCCAATTGAATTTGTGTTGCCTTTTCATAGGCTGTTTTGATATCGGTCTCCGTATACCGTACGAAATCACGGCTTACTTCCGTTAGACGAATCCGGGCAAGACGATAATCCCGTTGCAATTGATCTACTTTATCGACCGTTTCCCCAGCCTCTTTCATCACAAGCTGCAGTTCTTGGTTCATTGAACGCATTTCCGTGCGCGCATGATCCAAAATTTCATAGATTTGATATTTACTGCTCTCCATGACGCTGATGGCATTCTTAATGACACGGTCTATCATATCCACCTGCTGCTCCATGTTCAATCTACTCCATTTCTAGACCGATGTCCAAGATATTAATAGTATCATACCATATCACTGCAACGTAATGGACTTGTTTTTACCATCCCAATCCACTTTAAGACCAATTTGCTCAGATACAAGGCGTAAAGGGACATAAGTACGATTTTTGTATATGAGTGGAGATACGTCAGAAGTATTGCGAACACCGTTGGCAATATAATCCTTTTGACCTACCCAGAGTTCAATCATTTTCGTTGAGCGCAGCACCATGACCTTCTTCGCTTTTGCATCCCATTGCGCGCTTCCGCCGAACTCATCCAATATGGTTTTTACTGGAACATAGGTGGTACCATCCTTCGAGATTGGAGCCACTTCGATTTTCTTGTTTTTCCCATTCACTACAGCTGTTGTATTATCAAGCTGAAGTACAACCGTTGGTGCTGGCAGTAGTAACGAACCGTCTGAAGCAGGCGACTTGAACTGAATGTTGTCAAAAGCAACTTCACCTGTTAAAGCACGCTCATCCTGACCTTCTGGGACATTGACGACATAGACGCGTTTTAGTTTTGCCGGGTAACTCATTTTTGCAGCGCTTAAATCCACTTCAATCGTTTTCCAGTCTGACCAATCAATTGCTTTGGACAAGTCAACGTAAGCAGTCTGATTGTTAGCGTCGACAAATTCTGCCCGCAGCCAATTCAGGCTCTGATCTCCTTTGACATCGATGCTCATGGATGTTGGATGTCCGTCTACCGCCTTACCGCTCGTCCCGTTCAATTCCGCATAAGCGTACAATTTGCCTTTAGCTTGCGTCATATCGTACTGGAGGTCCAAGACCTTAGATTTCTCACGGCCTTCAATGCCTGTCGTTACCTTCGCGCTGCCTTGCACTTCCGCAGGAGCTCCTGTGAACTGAATTGGATAGCTAACATTCTCGAAATCCTCCCACATTTGGGTTAATCCCGATTGTAATATCATCACGGCACTGAAACCGTCATATCGAGCAACCGCGTATCCGATCTGTGCATCCTTATTCACTTCATTTACGGTAACCTTATTGCCTTGGACAGACCCTTTAAAGCCATAGAACTCCCACTTCACTGAAGATGCAGGAAGTGAAAGCGTACGTCCATCCTTTAACTTCACATTGATATCTGTTGATGTCGATGCTCCTGGTTCCAACGTGCCTGTATCATTGCTTAATTTCATTTCATTGATTTGGTCTCCGCCAATGACTTCAACCTTCATGCTTGTTTTGGCATTTTGAGATTTGGCCACGACTTCAGCTGTTCCGGATTTAACGGCTTTGAATGATTGTCCCGTCCATGTCACGGCATCCGACGCGGAACTCCAGTTCACAGCAAGATTGGACGTGTCATATGGGTTGTAGTACGTGTCATATCCTTTGAGTGAATAATTTGTTTCTTGACCCACGAAAAGCGTATTCTGTCCGCTTACCATGAGGCCTTTTAATTCACCTTGCGGTGCGGTAGAGAACACGCCTAAGCCGTTAACGACGCTTCGCTGTGTGCTTCCACTTCCATTCGACGTCGGGAAAGCTAAAGAAGTACTCGTCTCCCCTAAAGGACGAGATACCAACGTTGTCGATCCGCCACCATCTAAGTTAACGGCTTTCCAAAAGCCGACATCCACCATAAAATTCTGTAATTCCTTCAAGGTCATCCCTGAGCTGGATCCGTTTTGCTGTACGGTGATCATATAGGCTGTTTTCTTATCCTTGGAGTAACCTACAGCAGTACGTGCAACCGCACTTGATCCGCTTATATTCGAGGTGTCTCGCGTAAATGCGGATGCCTTCCCATTTTCTACAAGCAACGTATGCCCGCCAATCATCATCTGAAAGCTATTTGGATCTACTGTCTGTTGCGTTGTGCCCGATACCAGATTGTAGTCGATTTGCAGTGCTTGTCCGATTTGAACATGATCACGGATAAATTGAGCTGCTTGTCCATGCGTACGAAGGATATATCCGTCTGCTGGCACAGCCATTGGTAGACTTGATCCATCCGATATCTGCTTTACAACGCCATTTTCAATAAGCACCTCGGTTGGTGTCGTAGAAGGATCGGTTGGGCGGCTCAATGACTTCCATGCACTCGTATATAGATACATCGCATTCACATGACTATGCGCTCCACTTGGTTCTTCCGTATACTTGGCCTTATTCACGCCAGATAATGTGTAGAACGCACCATCCGGAGCTGTCACCTTTCCTTCAAAACCGAATAAATCAATTACCGGCTCACGATTTTGGGTTATCCCGAAAGCATACATCCCTTTTAACTTCGAAGGACTGCCCATCAATGTATTATTTGCGACTTCCACACCCATCGGAACGCGATCTGCACCTGTACCCATGGAGAAGTAATCCCCATTCGTTCCGGCAACGGCTCCTGTTTCCTTAGCCATACCACCTACCGATTGGGTCGTCGTAAACTGATTGTTTTGTCCCGTCATGACATCCATTTTTACATTCTGATTCGTTAAATCAATTTCAATCACATTGACCTTCGCTTTTACGGATTTATTCGAACGCGTACCCGACCATTCATATGTAACCATCTTCGCGCCAGAGGTAATCATACCTGATTGAAGCTGTACAATATTTTTGGTTATTTGTTTGCTAACGGTTGAAATTGCACTATCACTAGAATTCGAAGCCGCGTGGACCGTACTGTCCGCCCAAACAGGCTGCAAGAGTAATGCTCCCGCAACCGTTAAAATAAACACCTTTTTCCCGACCACATATACGCCTCTGCGTACGGCTTCATTGTAATTCTGCACCATGTTTCGTAGCTCTCCCATCTTCTTCCCATTGTGTTGCAACTGCTAGTTTTATAGATTCAAGACATAGTTGAATAAGGGTTCTCTGCTAGCCCTAATAATAGAGACGCTTTTTTCGCCAAAAAGTTACGACATTTCCTAGGAAATGATCCGATAGACACAGAAAAACCGTCGAATCTATTCGACGGCTCTCTATTTTATTCCATATATATCTATTTTTAGTCAATATATTGAATGGCTTGCATCATCCGTTTCAACATAACTACAGCTTGCGCACGTGTCGCGTTCCCTTTAGGTTCGAACGTCTTTGCAGTCATGCCTGCGATAATTTGAGTCTGTAGTGCCTTCGCTACGGAAACTTTCGCATCCTTGCTAATCTTGCTGCTATCCGAGAACTTCTGCAAGAGCGTAGAAGCGTCGGAATTCAACGTAACGCCTTTCCCCGTGTAGTCCATCGCACGGACAACCATCAACGCCATTTGCTCACGTGTAATGAGGTTGTTCGGTTTAAACGTCCCATCTGTATTCCCTTGAATAATTCCTGCCTTTGACGCTGCACCGATGTACGCACCCATTACGCTATTTACAGAAACATCTCGGTACTTCGCAGCAGCCGTCTTGTCTCCCGACAATCCCAATGCTCTAGCCACAAATACCGCAAACTCTGCCCGCGTAATCGATGCATTGGGTACAAAAGAAGTCCCTGTGCGGCCTTCAACAACGAACTTCGATGCTAGTTTTGTAATGTCTGACTGAGCCCAGTGGTTTTGAATGTCGGAGTAACTTGTTACAGCACTAACAATACGGTATGTCTCATTACTGTTCCCCGTGATATTCGCGTAAGTCGTGGACCCTGGTCTGCCAAAGACTGTTGGTGCATAACTGATCTTTCCAACATTATTATCATATCGAACAGCAGCGGTCTGATCACTGTTAACCGATTGATTTAATTTGATCGAATGTTCCATAATCATCTGCACATCAACCATTCTGGAAGGCTGGCTGCTGATAAGCGCAGATACATGGAATTCATATGGATCTGTGATCGATTGAACTCCCGGACCGTTTAATTGAGCTACGATTGGAATCATTGAGCTATTCGTATCCTGTTTTTCAAATTGTAACATCAATGAAATATCGCTTGAGATTGAATTCAAATTACGGGATATTTCACTAACATTCAAGTTTTTCAGTGGAATGGTATACGTTACATCTCCATGCCGTACAGACATGTAGGTGTTTTTATTCTGGTTCACAGCATCTTCCAACGGTTGCAACGGAACAACAACGGTAGCTGCTCGCTCGGTCGTAGGAACATCGAACGTAATCATCTTATTTAAGGAGCGATCATTAGAAATAACATACGTGAACGCTTCTTTCAGTTTATCTTTGTCGATACTGTAGCGATTAACGACTTTACCTAAGCGAGAACGGTCTGAACTTGTTTTTGCATTCTCAGGCTTTAATAGATTCAATGAATTTGCAATTGGACTATAGCTTTGCTCAATCGTTAGTAGATTGGAACCTGACGCCGTAGATCCTGAAGACTGATAGGTTACCGCCATGTTTGTAAAAGCCTTCATTTCATTTCCATTTGAATCCTTTAACGGATAATACCCCGGCGTATAACTAACCGTTACGGATTGTCCTGTTGGAATAGCCGAAGATAAATGAAGTGTAATGACGTCCCCTGTACTGCTTAAAGTCGCTCCGCTTATGGTAGTAGAAGTATTATTAACGCGCACAGAAAATACGGTTGAACTCAAGGATGAAGTACTCGTAACCTTTTTAGTCAAATTCAGTGTAATGACATCCCCATTAAGCGTAGCTGTTTTCACGGAAGGGATATTCGTATCCAATGTCACTCCTACTTCAACAAGATTGAAGGCAGGTGCATAGTTACTGTTCAAGTCCCTTAGACGTGGATCACCTGGTGCATAGGACACCGTAACTGCTTGTCCAAGGGTAACACTTGAAGCTAATTTTAACTCAACAATATTCTGATTAATCGTAATGGCTGTCACATAACGCGGCTTATCATCAACGAGTACAGAAAAATGACTTTTCATCGGCACCTTCGTGCTGTCTAGTCCTTCATTGTAAGTTAAGATCAGCTTGTCACCCGATACGCTTGTCGATTCTAGCGAGGGAGCTTTTGTATCATAAGAATTCCGAATAAAGAAATTCGAGAATGTGCTAATCGGTGTACCATAGTAGCTCATTAGCGGATAAGAACCTGGCGTATAACTTACGCGAATAACTTCGCCGTTTTCCACCGGACTATCCAAGGTCAAATATACCGTTGATCCATTTGAGGTATTGATACTACTAATGCTCTTTGTACGACCATCCGCCGTAACCGTAAATTGGGTGTAAGCATAAGACGAAATATTATTTACCGTGTCACTGAATGTTAATGAAACTGAACGTCCTGATACGTAACCACTCGTTATTTTCGGCAGTGTCGTTTCAACGGTATTTTGGACGGTCTGATTAGAGAATCCACTCGCTTTATTTTTTGCTAAGTCTTGAATTGGCCGTGCTCCTGGGCTATAAGAAATTCTCACATTTTGTCCCACGGCAACACCACTCTGTAAATATACATACACCCGATCTCCAGACACCGTCACACTGGATATCCCACGGCTTTCGTCATTTACACTTACCGTGAAATTTGTGTTATAAGGTGTTGAATAAGAATCAAGCTGCTTATTATATTGCAGTAAAATAGCATTATTATTATACATTTTTGTAGATTGTAATACAGGAGCCGTTAGATCCTGAATCGTCGTCGTGAAGTTCCAGTACCCTGTGCCTGTTCTTGCGTCATTCGAGTTCCCGGAATAATCTCGTACGAAGTCACTAGGGATCTCAATATAATATACTGTGCTGAAATTCAAGTTCGAATTTGGCGTAATCGTAACCGTACGACGATCGGAATTTAACGTCGTGCGACCCGTTATCGAACCGGCGGTGGTATTCAACGGCCGAATTAGAACAGAACTCGAGTATAATTGTACTTCCTTGTTAAATTCCAATGTAATTGGAGCACCAATCGCGACATTGCTAGAACCGTTAGAAGGTGATTGGCTTATCACGTAAGGCTTATTCGCATCACTAGCTACACGGAACGTCCAAGTGGTGGAGTTCGATATCCCTGCGTAAAGATTATAGAATTGATCCGTGAATGCACCGGAGTCAATTTTTACGTAATAAGAAGTGTTATTCACTAGTACGCCGCTTGCCGGTGCTATATTGATTACTGTCGTTCCTGCTCCAGTAACTCTGTTCGAATTCACGGGAATCGTATCTACAATTTGATTACTTGCATTAAATATATAAACATTTCCATTTTGAGGATACACAATTTTGTTAAACGTCATTGTCAGTGTTCTGGATGATGAAATGTTAGTTCCATTTGCTGGCGATAAGCTTGTTACCACAGGTGGTGTCTGATCGACTGCACGTACAGTTGTAAAGATCCACTCGCCTTCTCCAATCCCTGTAAACGGTAAGTCGCCCCCTTCTGTTGTATTCACAAATGCGCCTGGATCGACCAAAACATAATATCGTTTATTGGGTAACAACGTTTTATTATTAATCGTAACCAAAGTGCTATTAACGCTAACATTACTAGAAGCAACATCGATACGTTCATATTCGCTACCTGATTCCATGATTCTAATCGCACCAGATCCTTTGACTACAGGTTGGTCCAGCACAATATCCAATCTTGTCGTTGTACTAACTTCTGTTGCATTTCTAGAAGGAACTAAATTATTGATTTTTGCCGGTGTGTAGACTGAATCCGTAACGCTAGCTATTGTCGATAAGTTTGATTTGATTACACTCCCAATTCCTGCAGCCGCTACAGGCATCATACCTACAACCAACTGCAGCACCATCACGCAAGCAACCCATAGTGATATTTTCCTTTTCATTTTGTTCTCCCCCTATGTACATTCCCAATTAAAACATGTATCAACTATGTTCTACTTATAATTAGACACTCGTAACTATATTTTCGGCATATTTCGCTAAGAAGTTTAGATTAAGACCTAATTTCAGCTAGTGAAAACTAAAAATGAGGGAAATTGAATTCAGGGTGAGATATTAAAGAAGAGGAAAATAATTTCTTTTTTTTTTTGTTTTTATCAACTTGAAATCATGGGTAAATATACTCCATGCTTTCACTTTCTCACTGCCCACCTCGGAATTACTCACCCTATAATTGGGTATAGTTGAGTCTTGCTTACATAAGAATTAAATAAAATGTTTTATGCATTAGTCGCCAATTGGCGGTTTGTTGTTCTTTTGTCCTCAATATTCGACATTCAAATCGTATAATTTACAATTAATTACAAAAAACACAATACCCATGGACTATATACTAATATTTAACAATAATGTATATTAAATCTATCGGGCCGATAACAAAATAAGAGAGGCGGAAAACATATGAAGTTGAAAAAGATGTTCTCTATCTTATTAATATCTGCAGGTCTTATGACCGTTTCGCTATCTGCTTTCGCTGATGGAGCAGTTACTAATAGTGAAGTTACCCCTCAAGTGAGTGGTCTTGGGGATACACGGGCAACGGCACTTGATATCTTTCCAGGGTCTGATTACAATCTGTTTCTGGAAACTGCAACTGACGAAGATTGGTTTAAGTGGACCAACAATACTGGAGCACCTAAATTGGTTTATAGTAGGGCATATAATAAAGGAAGTGAGAATGTCATAGTCCTGGGGGCAATTCTTCAATACACACCTACTATTGAATCAACTATGATATATGCAAATCCAACAGAGAAAAATAACTCAAATAGGCCATCTACATTCGATTTGCTATATATTCCAGCAGGAACAACTGTATTCTTTAAGGTACAAGCCAAGGAGTTTGTTAAGTTAGAGAGTTATAGATACCAGTTTTTAGTTCAAGATATTAACTGATCCAATTCTTATAAAAGGCACTCCTTCGGGGTGCTTTTTTATTTGTTCTGAAATCGTTTTTTTTGTACACTTGCAACCTATATATAGTGATGTGTATGTTAGTCTATACTAAATGCCTTACCTTTAGGGACGGACAGATTGTTGATAAAGCCCCAGTTTTTCGGGGCTTTAGTTCTTTACGTTTAGAAAATCTACTGTTGAAGGCTATACGAAAAAAGATCGCCCGTTACCCTGCCCTCTTGGCAAGGATATTGGCGATCTTTTTAATGTTTTGGCAGGTTGCGGTCATCAGTGATTGTTGCGGTATCTCTTAACGACCACGAAAACGGCAATAGGGAAGTCCATGGAGTTCTTTAGCGTCCGCGAAACTTCGCTCACCCGTTTGGTATCTCAATCGGTAAAGATACTTGCCCGATTTACTTCTGCCATTAGTACTTACCCATTCCTTGCTGGGTTGCCATACATGACAAGTTAGCACTTTAGTCTTGTTCTTAGACCTGTACACTATGACAAAACAAAAAACCCCTGTGTTTTCACACAGGGGCATGTTCTTCATGACGAATTACATTCGTCTTATGCGTTTGCTTGTTCTTTCAAAAGCTCTGCTTTGTCAACGCGCTCCCAAGGAAGATCCACGTCTGTACGGCCAAAGTGACCATAAGCAGCCGTTTGACGGTAAATCGGTCTGCGAAGATCCAACATTTTAATAATGCCTGCTGGACGAAGGTCGAAGTTCTTTTGAATGAGTTCAACCAATACTTCTTCGCTAACTTTACCTGTTCCATAGGTATCTACGCTGATCGATACAGGGTTAGCTACACCAATCGCATATGCCAATTGGATTTCACATTTCTCAGCAAGACCTGCAGCTACTAAGTTCTTCGCTACATAACGTGCTGCATAAGCCGCAGAACGGTCCACTTTCGTAGGATCCTTACCAGAGAATGCACCGCCGCCATGACGAGCATAACCGCCATATGTGTCTACGATGATTTTACGGCCAGTAAGACCAGCGTCCCCTTGAGGACCACCGATTACGAAACGGCCTGTTGGGTTAATGAAATATTTTGTCTGATCGTCCAACAATTCAGCTGGAACAACCGGAAGGATTACTTTTTCTTTGATGTCCTTTTGGATTTGCTCCAAAGTTACATCTTCAGCATGTTGTGTGGATACGACAATCGCATCTACACGAACTGCTTTGCCATCTATATACTCGATCGTTACTTGAGTCTTACCATCTGGACGAAGGTAGTTCAATGTACCGTCTTTACGCACCTCAGATAAGCGACGTGCAATACGGTGAGATAATGCGATTGGTAATGGCATTAATTCAGGTGTCTCGTTCGCAGCGAAACCGAACATTAAGCCTTGGTCACCTGCACCAATATTTTCGGTCTCTTTATCGACCTGAGCGGGGTCACGATTCTCAAGTGCTGCGTTAACGCCTTGAGCGATGTCTGCCGACTGTTCATTTAATGAAGTCAATACGGCACATGTATTATAGTCAAAGCCATATTTCGCACGTGTATACCCAATGTCCTTAATCGTATTCCGTACGATGGCCGGGATGTCCACATATTCCGATTTTGTACTAATTTCTCCAATAACAAGCACAAGACCTGTTGCAACAGAAACTTCGCAAGCAACCCGAGCATTTGGGTCATTTGCAAGAAAAGCGTCAAGTACCGCATCCGAAATTTGATCGCAAATTTTGTCCGGATGTCCCTCGGTAACCGACTCAGATGTAAATAAGCGTCGTCCATTTAAAGACATCAGTTTTCAACCTCCAACTCATAATAGTATGATGGCATTATCTTATAATACCTATACAAAAAAAGGAACCTTTCCCGCTTGGAAAAGGTTGTTATACAATCCTTCGAAACACATCTTACTTCATTTGTCGGACGATGTCAACGAATGAAATATTAGGAGATGATACCATTATTCTATGCTCATCCTTAGAGTAAGGTGCGTTGCGCTTCTTGGATTAATCTTTTGGTAATTCCGCCGCCGACAGATCCCGCATCTCTTGAAGATAAATGCCCCCAATAGTCTTTTGTAGCATACGATGCACTTCCTGAACTCTCGCCTAACTCAGATCCAAATTCAGATGACACATCACCCAAGGCTTGTCTTGGATTAACTACGTTAATTCCTAATTCCGCGGCAATCTCATACTTCATTTGATACAACGCATCACGACTGGCTGGCACCAATTTACGATTTCTTGACATAAGAGCTGCACCTCCGTTGTGTTTTCAGTTGCAGCTTTAGTATGTCGTTTTACTTAATTTCGTAACCGCCACGAACCATCACTGTTAATCCATTTTTCTGGTTCGAATCTGGTGTCACACCTCGTCCATCCCGCGGAAATAGCAGCAAATGATTATTTACAACAGCTTGTCCGTTGGAAATATCTTTACCATCTGTCAGGTCAGATATTCCATTTTCGTCTGGGCTAAATACTACGCCTTTACCAGCACGTACAATAAATTCCGCTCCAGCCTTCCCGATGAGCTTCTCTCCGCTTTTAATGGTTACGATTTGAAGTGCACCAGTATCACCAGTGTTTGAAGTCTCATTGGAGCCAGAATTGCCTGAGCTCGATCCTCCGGTGCCAAGAGCCTTTTGAATTTGTTGATCGACATAACTTTTTGTTACCACTGGATCGTCAACGGAGCCAGGTTGGGAGCCACTGACTGTGGCTCCATCTGCATTTGTTGATATAACGCTGCCTAATAGAATGGCACTAGCAAGTATTGCGATGCTGAAAGTATATTTTTGGGTTTTGTTCATGATGATTCTCCTTGAACTTTAATCATTCTTGTTGTTCGTAAAGAAATACGCTTGACTTGCTAATTTGATCTTTTGTCCCTGGAACTGATCGTACAATACAATTGTAAAGTAATTGTTCGTTTTTCTATCCGTATCCGAACCGTCGAAGCTAAGGGTTGTCGATTTTCCGTTTCCAAGTTTCAAATCATTTTCTAATGTAAGTTCTCGCTCCGAAGTTCGTCCAGTTGAATCTACGATCTCAACGAGTAGTTTATGTTCATAAGTGCCCATTTCGTAATCGCTATCTCGTTCTAAATTATAGTTCATATTTATACTTATAGATGCCCCCGAAGCATAGGCAACCATATTTGTGACTGATAATTTATACGGGAATAATTCAATATTTGATAGTGAACTTTTATATTCGTTGGAACTCTGCACCAACTCATAAGCGGCAGCATTCACATACCCAGTTGCCACACCTTTGATCGGAGTAAATTTATTATCAGTAACACTTTCTCCAACAATAAGTTGCATACTAGACGTGTCTAGACCTCTTGGAACTTTAGCCCAAAATGTTACTAGATTTTTGCCAGCAGGGCTTGTTGCGTTTTCTACTTGCGTTACGCTAGCTTTAAAATACTGACCATCTTTAGATTTGTAATATCCCGTTAATTGCGATAAATCCGTTTGTCTAGTTTCAAGGTTTTTCATTTCAACTTCAGAATAGATAATATTCGAACTTGAACCAGGGTATAATTTTGTTTTCCTTACTTTTACTAGTGCTCTACGCCCTTGGGTTGTAAATTCGTTACTATCGCCATTTTTAATGACCGGCAGCTCTGACATTGATCCATTATTAGATATTTGAATAATCTCTGATGAATTTTCTTCCGATAATTTTTCCATTAGATAGACTTGAAGTTGTCTAAAATCCATACCATACGGAACCTTAGTTACGATGTAGGTATCTAGTGTTTGATTTGCTCCTAATAACACCGTTGTATTTGTCTGAACTAATTTTGTACCATCAGTAGCCTTAATATTATCAAATTTCATAAGTCCGTCCAACTTCGGTAGTTCAACAGAATCAAATCGATAGTTTCTAATTGATATCTTAGCTGAAATAATGTCCCCGTCGATCCATGGTAAACGCTGAACAGAACTCAACTTTACTCCGAGTGTACTATTTGCTGCTGTTTGTACCGTATATTCTTTGCCAATCGTATTCTCATTTACTGATAATGCAGGCAATTTAAATATAGCTATCGGATAGTCAATATTATCTTTTGGAGTTGTATTTTCTGGCGTTGTATTTTTTGGTTGATTTATAGCGATTTGCATACCCTCAGTATTAAGAAGAGCAGGTATTTCCGTAGACAATCTTATGGTCTTTTTACCTAACGGATCAATAGTGACATTTTCTAATGCTTTTGTCGTGATTGGATATGAATACCCATCCCTTGTAATGAAAGCAAAATTATATTTAGGGAGGGTTATCGCTTGATTGCCGCTATTTTCAAATTCCAATGTAGCAGTTATTTCATTATTATCTTTCCCGCTTGTAACCCATGAAGAACGTAATTGCACATTTAGCTGTGTATTTCCCGCATTAATCGTGCGAACATCATCCTGGCTTCCCTCAATATTTTCTTTTTTCATCTGCGCTAGTTGGTAAGTTGCAACTGGCAATGTCAGTTTCGATGTTTCATCATCTTGGATAATTTGTAATTGCAATTTGTCTGTTTTAATACTTACTGGTATTCGAGTCATTAAATTTAACGTTTTATTGCCTTGGGGCTGAACCTTGTAATCTACACTGGAAGTATCCAGTTCTACAGGGTAGTTAAAACCTTCAGCTGACTTCACAACAAACTTAAACTTAGGGTCCTCTAAAACTTTATAACCTTGATTCAGAAAATTAAGGCCAATGGAGATATATGAATAATCCTTTGTGGTATAAATACTGGATGTAGCTACTTTTGTTTTAATAGGAATATCGTTCGCTCTTATCGTCTTACTATTACCAGGCAATGTTTCAACTGTAACTGTTCCTGGTATAACATACTGTCCTAATTGTTTCTCGTAATTTGACATGCTAAAATCCCATTTTACTAGCCCTATGATTAGGTCTGATACTTTAGATACTTTTCCAATTTTCGCATAATACGTAATGGTTAGTGATGATTGTGCCGACACTCTTTTCTTTTCCTTGTCTTTTGCAAGGATATTACTTGAATAAACAGTTCCTGATTTCGTTTTTACCTTTGACCAATAATCGATTAGCGAAATATCTTTCTGATCCATATTGGTATATGTAAGTGTGTATGTAAGTATATTTTCATTATCTTGGGTCAAAATATTAATATCAGTTAGTTTTACTGAGCTTTTTGGAGAAATATTAATTGATTTTATACTTGAGAGTGTTGCTGATGTTGTTGCTTTATTCGCGGTGTTTGTTGTAGCTGGACTTTGTTTGGTAACGGCTTGTGCTGCAAACGATACACTTGCTCCCAACTGACTTACCACCATTGATAAAGTCAGAATCATGATCAGTTTTTTAGATCTTCCCACTTCATTTGCCTCCTCTTATATACTTTACTCTACGATGATTATATAGAGTCCATATACTATATATTAAACGCAATTGGGAGGTAGAAAGTTTCGTTTGTGTTACTTTTTATCACAATCTTATAACAACAAAAAAAGGAGCCGAAGCTCCTTTTTCTGTAAATCATTAATTATTTAGCACTACCGTATTCAAGACCTTCAGTGAAGCCTTTCAGTGCATTGCCATCACGGTCAGCAATTGCTTTAACATCGCTGTTTGCTGAACCTTTGAATTCGACTCTGAAGAGTGTAGCATCTGATACTGTTACAGAATCATCTTTTTTCACTCTAAGAGTAATCTTTTTAGTATCTTGAGGGACAAATACTTCAGTTACTGTTGCATCTTTGCCAATTAAAACAGTGAACAACTTGGTTAGGTCAGTTGTGTTATTGTTATTAACAATTGCAGTTGTATTGAAAGTAATGTCATAGTAAGTTGCATCAGTTGCTGAAACTACTCTAAATGCTTGACCTGCTGTATCAATTTCAGGAACTACTTTATTAGCAACAGCCACTGCATGTTCTGCGTCAATTGCTTCGATTTTTGATCCAAATCCATCTTGAGTATTAGTTTGAGCTACGGTATAAATTACAGCGCCATGTAAGTCTGCTGGCAATTTATTCGTATCATTGAAGTTCAAGTAAACGATAGTACCATCAGAGCTCAAGCTTGCACTTGAAGGAGTTTGAACATTGTCTCCTACTTTCACTCTAAAGTCTGTTTTATCAACAGAAGTAAGTTTACCTGCAAATTTAACTTCAACTTTCTCTCTGGATGTAGCTTTAACAGAATCTGTAACAACTTTCACTTTGTCTTTGCCAATTTGTGCCTTCAATACGTAGCTGCCTGCATTAGTAGTGATGTAGTTACCGTCAATATCTTGAATCAACGTTGCTTCAACGTATGCGTCATCAGTAACTGATTGAGTAGTTGTGATACGAACAGTATCGCCAGCCACTGCAACAACTGTAGCTTCATCATTAAGTTTGTTACCACCGACAGTATACTTAGCTTTGACTGTCGCGCTACCAGCACTATCATCAGTTTTTACAGCTTTTTTGTATTGAACATAAATATTTTTTTCTGAACCATCTTTAACTAACCAAGCTCTTGCAATACCATTGTCAACTGCAACGGAAGCTTTTACAGAAGTTGTGAATGGCAACATTGTGTTAGGCACATATGCAGTATCTTTAACGCTGTTCACTTCTAGTGTGTAAGTTCCTTCATCCAATTTGCTTGCAAGATTAATTGTAACTGTCTTCTTGTCAGCATTGTATACTGGTTTCGTCACTGGATGTCCATCAGAGTTCAATCCATCTGCAGATGCTGCTTTGCCATCAGAATTTTTCAACGTGTAGTAGCTAGCTGTCTCAGCAGAAGCTTTATCTACAGATTTGCTGAAGTCAATCACTATCTTGTGGTCTTTAGAAGTATCATCTTGTTTGATTTCTACTTTTGAAACAGTTGGTCTTTCAACATCCAATGTTGGTGTTACTTTAACTTCACGGTTCGCTTTGTTACCGCTGTAGTCTACTACACCTTCAACAAAGATTGTATTTTCGTTCATGTTCATTGGGTTGCTGAATGTAACTGTTACTTTGTTATCGTTAACTTCTGTGATTGTTCCACCGTTAACTTTAGCATTGTGGTAGACTTTTTCTACAGATTTTACAGTTTCATTGAATTCCAGTGTAACTTCTTTCAAATCGTTTGTTGTTGCAGCAACGATTTGAGGAGCCTCTGTATCTTCTGCTACTGTAAATTCTTGTTCTACTGGAACAACTTTAAGACCTGAGAAGTCTTCAACATTGCTTACAGTTAATTTATGAGTACCAACTTCTAATGCTGTGCTTACAATAGCAACGTTAGGGTATTTATACTCAACACTTCCGTTAACTACTTTGCCATCTACTTTGAAGTTGCTAGTTGCAAAAACTCCAGCTTTTTTAACTGGCTCTGAGAATACAACTTTGAATGCTTTTGTTCCCAAACCTTTAACTTCTTTAACTTCTGGAGTTTTCACATCAATTGGTGTGAATTTATACTCACCGCTAAGAGTTTTAGTTTTGTCACTGTTTTGTACGTTGCTTACTTTCAATGTAGCTTCTTTTTGGTTAGTCAAAGAAGTGTCAGCTTCGTCAAGCAAAATCAAAGCAGATTTTTTATCATTAGCAACAGTCACGCTTTTGATTGATTCGCTTTTGTTCAAGATATCATAGTTATCTTTGTTGCCAGCTGTTTTAGTATCAACTTCGCCGTCAAAAGTAACTAAGATTTCTTTCAAGTTGTCTGCTTTAACAGATTCAATTTTGTTTGCAGCAGTAATAGTCCAAGTGAACTTAAGAGTTACCTCTTTACCATTTTCACGTTTAACTGTTACTGTGTTTTCTTTGTTAGCTTCTAATGCTTTGTCAAGTTTGAATTTCTCAACTTTGTCTTTTGCATCAGAGAAAGTTACTTCGATGTTGTTAGCATCAACAACTTTTACTTCATAAGAAATTTTAGAAGCTTCGATAATTTCGTTAGCTACATAAGTAGCGTCAACTAGTTGTGCACGAGTTGCTGCTGCTTTGAAGTTAGCATCTGCAGGGATCAAACCAGCTTTGATTGCTGCATCAACATAACCTTTAGCCCAAGCAGATGCGCCGTTGTCTGCAGTTGCTGGAACATCAAGTTTCGTTGCAACTACAAGAACTTTAGCCATTTGCTCAACAGTTACGTTACCGTTGTAATCAAAAATTGTTTTACCTTTTTGGTTCAAGAAACCTTCCATCAAACCAGCTTTGGAAGCTGCACCGATGAAACCAGCAGCCCAGTTGTTAGCTGTAACGTCTGTGTATTTGCTTGCTGCAGCTGCATCTTCTTCAAGAGAAAGAAGTTTTGTTACAACTTTCGCGAATTGACCGCGAGTCATTTCTTTGTCAAGACCAGCAGTACCGTCTGTGTAGCCAGCGAAAATACCTGCTTTAGTTAAAGCATCGTATTTATCTTGTGTAGTAAGTTCTTTCTCTGCACCGAATGCTACAGATGCGAACATTGAGAATGCCATTGCTGTGGATAATGCGATCGTTAAAAATTTCTTCATAACCTTTGTTTCTCCTCCTTGAATATCTTTCATCTTATTCATTTGTAATTTAGATAAATTGTAGCTCTTGTTACTCATCGCCGATTCACCCCCTTCCTCGAGTTGAGCAGCATTCCTATAATTCATGTCCGTGACAGTGAAGTCACAGAAACTAGTAAACAATAACATGGAAAATAGATGTAGATTCCTAGCCCACTTTAAACATTATACAATGTAGGTATACAGTCGTAAAGGCATATTTTATGAATTAAACCTATTACTTTGTCAAAAACTGACTAATCTTGTAACCATTTAAGTAGTTTTTGTTACCAGTTTGTTATGTTCATACATGTTAGACGCACCAGTTTCTAAAAAGTTGCGGTTTTGATAAAAAAATATTTTTGAATTATTCTTTAGACAGGCTATCAGATTCGACATCATAGATGCTACACGGATTAGCCACGAAGGTTAGTATATCATTTAGATATACTACCGTCACTATACAAAAACTGTAATTTTTTTGATAAAAAAGAAGACGTCCCCAGCGGACGCCTTCTGCTTCATTTATTGTAGTTATTACTGCGATTATTAACGAATACGCATTGCAAGATCAATAATGGTTGCACGCGCTTTAGGATTGGAATTAAGGTTCTCATACATACGATCAAAGCTTTCCTTATTATCTAGGTAAGTCTTCTCACGTTTAATTGTCGTATGAGACCAATCAATCAATTCATTCTCTGCGATTGTTAATGCATTAAATGCATCGTGGAAACCCGTTTCCATAACAAGGCCTTCCATAACTTCTTGTGTGATCTCTCTCAGCACACGTGTCTCTTCAATACGCTTATTTAGGATTGCTGATTTTTCTTCAAACTTAACTTTTGTTTTCTGATAATCCACTTGTGGTTTCGATAAAATTTTACTCATATGTCGAACTCCCTTATAGTCGTTTTTCAACTATTGTATCCCAAAGTGAGCGGAATTACAAAACATCCCTTAATTTAACATACATAGCTCATGAAGAAAGGGAGCCTCCGCTCCCCATCTCACTAGATATACACCCATTTCTCACGAACTAAAACTATTGTCTGAATCTGTCGTTTTAAAGGCGAATATGACTGAATCCTTAAACATGAAAATCGAGTTTCTTCTATATTACTTTATTTTCTTAAGTTTTTTCATAATACGTTCAGCAATAACAGCCGCATCTGCACGTTTCATATTCGATTTTGGATCAAATCGATACGTGACCTTTTTCTGACCCGCTGTAGTAGAATTTGGAAGACCTAAGATATAACCAGCCTTCGTAATAGCTAAAACGGAGCTCACCATATAAGGATCAACCGTGTTCGCATCCGTAAATTGTTTCTGAAGAGCAGGAAGGTCCTTATCTAACGTCCCCAGCTTCAAATTCAATGCACGAGAGATCATGGTCGCAGCTGCTTCACGCGTTAAATCACCGTTCGGATCAAATATCCTTGGCGCAACACCGCGAATAATCCCTTTACGTACCGCTGTCTCTACATATTTAAAATCCCATAAAGAGTTCATGGTGCCATATTGGCCTACATCATCAAACGTCGGATTATTCACATCATAATCCAATGGAATATCTAGAATTTTGACTAGCATCGTCGCGAACTCGCCGCGGGACACATTATCATAAACACCAAACTCGTAATTATCTACAGGTTTCATGATGTCACTTGCTAGCATAAGCTCTAAGCTATTGCGCGCATAGGGATGACCAATAATATCGTCAAACGTATAACGTACTCCTAGAACAGCATAATAGCCGAATCCGTCAAACGGAGCAGTAATGGTTTTACTCGTTGCATTAATAGTTCCTCCGAGGTTAACCCATTTCTGATCGCGATCTACCCAACGCCAAACCGCTAAATTGCTAGAGATGGCATTCACGATATTGGCATCGTATTTCAACGTTATCGTACCGCGTTGTGTTGGTTCCATCCATTGACTGTTAAGACGTTCATAGAAGTTTGGCTGCTTCACAGAGTTAGTCTGAGCTTTGTAAGGCAGAGCGCCTTCAATCACTTCTATAACATTCCCTGCACTATCCTTTTTAATATATCCAGCATCCATCCAGAACAATTCAGAAGCATATCCAAATCGGCCTGGTAGTGTTAAATATTGCGTTGCACTGAAGTCCGCAGGGATTTCTTTAATAATCCCATCCTGTGGACGGTTCGATTCAACTTCACCCACAGCATTGTATCTTTTCAGAATACGTCCATCTTTACGATCCGCAATACCGAACAAGATTTGTTGATTATCGAACATATTGATTTCGGCTGGAGCTTGTCCAGGCGTTGTGTTCGATTCGCGAAGCAAGGTACCCTTTGGTAAAGCAATAGTTAAATCACCTTTAAACAAAGAAGTTTTCCCTGAAGATGGAATAGATGTTTTATATAAGGCACCTGCTAATTTCTCGCCGGCATAATTCACTATAAATTGACCGTTCGTTTTTTGTTTCCCTTGCACTACAGTGAATTTGATTGTATTCTTGCCTACTTTTAAATTGTCCACTTCACCACGGAAAATATCGTTCACAGCATCTTTTACCAATTCTTGTTTGCCGATTAAGATCTTCTCAGCACCCTCAGACTCGATACTCACCTTTAAAAAGTTCTGGTTAATAACACTCTCATCCGGGAGCTTGGGCGAAAGAATCTTGAAGCTAGCGTTCTCACGCACGATCGTAATCGTATGCGACACGTTCGCAGACCCTTTGCGTACCGTAATCATAATACTCTTTTCTCCAGATTTCGGGAACGAAAGAGCATCGGTAGCGTTCGTTGGATCTTTAAGCAGACGGAAGGTGTAGAATTTTAATGGTTTACTTTCCTCATCCGTAATAGGATTACCGTTCTCATCGGTCTTCTCTGTCGTAGATTCTAAAATGATTTTATTATTTTTCAAATCCCATGACCCCGAAGTCAGCATTTCCGCTGATGTAAATGTCTTCCCATCAATTTTAACATCTAATTTATCGGCGCTGCTCACCGTAAACAACACTTCAAGCGCTTTTTCAGAAGTTACATATTTGCCATCTGCGCCTTGTACGAATAATCCGTTAGGGTCTCCTGTTTGAGGAATCGATGAACCCGAAGGATCCAACACAAATGGCACCGGAATGACTCCTGTAATTTCAGGAGAGTTCTTAGGGAAGATATACACCGTAATCGTGGTGGATACCGGCGTTCCATTTGTCGTTCCAGAGACAATGATCTTGTTCGGCCCTGGTACAAATAAACTCGTATCACCGCTCGCGTCATAAGTAATGGTTCGTGCACCGGCAACATGAGTACCCGTCAAAGGTTTCTTCTTCCCATTAATGGATATAGACAATTTATCAAGATCTGATGCTGAGAAGTTCGTGTATTTTACAACGACTTGACTAAGATCAGAGCTTTTGTTAAACACTTTGCCGTCAGGAATATTTACGATCTCTAAGAATGGAGCTGATACATAACTTACCGCAAATACCTTCTCATCCGTAGTTACGCCGCCTGGCGTAAAGACGAGCTTCTGTTGACCCGGAGCCATGTTTTCAATTTTGAAAACCGTCTCATTTCCGTTTACTTTCTTCGATGTAACTAGAGCCGTTGAGTTAGAACCGTTAATTAAGGAAGCAAGTGTCACATCAATTGGATCACTCGTCTTCACAGAAATATAAACCGGCATATCCAGGAACATCGCATTATTTGCTAATGGGGCACTTCTGTCATAAGTAAACATGGATCCATTATCCACTACGTTGAAGACTTGCTTCACATCTGTAATATACGGCGTACTATTCTTTCTATTTGTGAAATCGATGGCATAGTTCGCCGTTTGATCACCATATTCACCTTTTACAAGCAACTTATATGTTCCATCTGCCGTCACATTCGCCGTTGCTGCATTGGAGTCAAAATAAAATGTAATAAACCGATTATCTTTTGTTACTTTAAGCACTTTTCCAGTGTATGGAACGACATTGCTGCTAGGGTCTGTTAAAGATAAGCTAAAGTTCGTAATCGTCTCAGCTGCACTATTTTCTAATAAGAAGGACACAGCACCCGTAATGATCCCTGACGGATTATTCACAATGCTACCCCGGTTAACTTCCGTAGAACCGATTTTTGTGCCGAAAGCAGTTGGAGCACCCGCATAGTAGATTACATCACGAGTGTCCGTAATGCTCTTGCTACCGTTCGTCGCCGTAATCACCAGTGTGTTCTTCCCAAACTCGAGCGGAAGATCCGATGCTACGAAGTTCTTGCCATCTCCAGAGTACATTTTCTTGCTGCCGACATAAACATCCGTAGCATTCGTTGCACGCAAGGTAATCGACTTCGTATCAATAACCGTCGGATCGGTGCTATCTCGAAGCACACGTCCATCCGCTGCTTTGATATCATAAATCATTGGAGCGTTGCTATATCTGACGAATACTTGTTCATTCACGACGTTACCTACCGAGTTCGTCCCTCTGACGGTTAACTTATTTAAGCCAGGATTCAACTTAACCGCGTTAAAGCGGAACGTCGTATCCGCAATAACAGGCTTTACATCGCTGCCTCTTGGCGTAGAGATTTCATCTATCTTATCGCCATTAACAACAATGCTCACTTGTTCGTATGAAATACTTGACGGTGAGACACCATTATATGTACCTACAAGGTCAACCGCTTCTGTATTCACATCTGTTGGGTTATTGACGTCGGTACTGAAACTCGTAATCAAAAAGTAATCCGACGCCGCCTCCGCCTTCTGCGGTGCCATCGGTATAAACGTGACGAGCAAGGCGATCGCCATGATGACTGATAATATTTTTTTCAACAAAATTTCCTCCTTTAATAGGGTTAGCTATGTGAAAATGGACCTCCCCTTTTGATAGACTATGTACTCTTCTTATCGGTCAAACCTTGTTGAATTTTTAGGTTTTCTCGCGGAAAAAGTAGACGCATGCGAAAAGAGCCCTCATCGGATTCCGATAAGGGCTCTACATTTATAAATAAGATCTATGATTTCGATTGTGTTTCGGTTTCGGTCTTCATAATCACGCGACTGAAGAAATTAATCACAGGCTTCTTCCGTTTGTCGACGATCCCAATGACCTCGGCACCAATCTGTAATAAGAATAAAAGAATAAAAACGACGATAAAGGTTACCCAATTCGCTTCATGCGCAGCAGCCACAGATTGAATAATGGCTAACATCCCGAATAATGCCGCAATCGCGTAAATGACAAGAACCGTCTTACGGTGGCTTAGGCCCAGCTCTCGCAAACAATGATGCAAGTGGCCTTTGTCCGGTGCAAAAATCGGCTTCTTGTTTCTCCAACGACGAATGATCGCAAAGAACGTATCCGATAAGGGAACACCGATGATGAACAGCGGCGTTAAGAACGATACGACGGCTACCTGTTTAAATCCAAGCATCGATAACATCGCTAGACTGAATCCTAAGAACAACGAACCCGAATCCCCCATAAAGATCTTCGCAGGGTGGAAGTTAAAGAATAGAAACCCGACGATACTTCCTAACAATAGCAAGCTGATGAGAATAACTGTTGTATTCCCCATGATGATCGCCATGACAAGAATCGTAGTAATCGCTATCCCCGATACTCCAGCAGCAAGGCCATCCAAGCCATCAATCAAGTTGATTGCATTGGTTACGCCCACAATCCAGATGATCGTTAGTGGAATCGCCACCCAATCCGGCATCGAGAAGTTCCCGTGCCCAAATGGGATATTCACAAAGTTCATCGTCACATCAAATCCAAAGACGACAACACATGCTGCGATGATTTGTCCTAGCAATTTCACCTTCGCAGATAATTCAAATCTATCATCCAACGCCCCGATCAATACAATGATGGATCCGCCAGCAAATAACGCTCTAACTAAATTGGTCTCTCTATCACTAGCAAGCAAATTGTCTGGAAGCCATGGCAGCAACACCACAAACGCGAGTCCAAATGCAAAAAATATACCTAACCCGCCTAATCGCGGCATAATTCTCGTATGCACCTTACGTGCGTTCGGCATATCCATCGCGCCGACCTTGACCGCAAATTTCTTCACGAGCGGCGTTAAACCTAAGGCCAACCCTAATGCTAGAATAAAGCCAATTCCATACACCATTCCCATTGGTCTTTTCAACCCCCATTTTCTCTACCGGAATGAATTATACTCTGTTCAAATTCGAATTGCTATCCTTATTTTTTCGCATTCCACCGAATTTTCATGAGATTTCTCCGATATTCTTATGGTTTTGTTACGTTTTCTTTCTCGCGCACCACTTTCACGACGAATTTCGGGAGCGCAAGCATTCTCTTGTACCGTGCAGGCTCCTTCGCAAGACGATAGAACCACTCCAAACGAAGCTTCTGGAAAATGACTGGCGCTCGTTTCATCTTCCCTGAAATGATATCGAAGCTGCCGCCCACCCCCATCATGATCGGTACATTCAGCCGATCCCGGAATTGTGCAATCCAAGGCTCCTGCGTCGTTGCGGAACGAGCTACAAACAGCATATCTGGCGCGGCTTCCACAATGCGGGCCACTACCTCATCGTCTTCCGTCGGGCCAAAGAATCCATTCTGCACACCCACGATGTCTACGAGCGGATATTGCAGCTTCAGATTATTGGCAGCTTCCGTGATGATTTCTTGCGTCGTTCCCAATAAAAATACGCGCCAACGGCGTTGCTCCCCTACACGCATAAGCTCATGCAGTAGATCGAACCCTGTAACTCGCTCAGGTAGCGGTTCATTCACATAATTCGCTGCCCAGATGATCCCCGCGCCGTCCGGAACGATCAGATCAGCTTGCTTCATCACGCGCATCATCTTCTCATCATTCACAGCAGCCATGACCATAATCGGATTGGCCGTAATGATGTGATGGGGCTCGCGCCGCTCTACGACTTGTGTTAAATAATCAACGGTCTCCCGCATGGTCAACGTCGAGAACGGTACGCCGAAGATTGAAATTTTCTTGATCGCTTGTTGTTCGGTTGCTTTCACAGTCGACTCATCCTTTTAAACGAAAATATTCTACAATTAGTTCCGCTGGTTCACTAGCCTGATCTTTTAAATTTGCGATCGCCTCGGCTTTATCCTGCTGCCATTGCGAACGGTTATTCATCAAGTATGTAGCTTCTCCAACCAGGAGATCCGGATTCAATACTTCCGTCGTCCCTGCTGCTTCCATGCCTAACCGATTCAAGAAATTATCAATCTTTGGATCGTAGGAGATCCCTATCATCGGTACCTGTTGGGATGCTGCATAGATCAACGAGTGCAATCGCATACCTACCAACAATTCACAACGGCTTACTTCGGCAAGCATGGCTTGCGGCTGCTCGAGGGATGGACAGATCGAGATCTCACATCCTAACTCAGCAATATCACCAATTCGTTCTATCACATAACGCGATGCCTCTTCATCACTTGGCATATGGAAAGGCAAAAATCGTAAATGCACCGCACGATCTTCACAGAGCAACCGTAGTGCTTCGGCGATCCGGTTCATATCAGATCGATCCTCTCGCCAGAACCGCAGCGAAACCCCTACGATCGGCAATGAATCTCCCATCTCCATTACCCCTAAATCCTCCGCTTGAATCTCGGGATCTGACGATAACGGCAATCCCATCACAGGGTCGGGTACGACATGAAGTAATTCTTCTCCCAATCCCATGGATTGAAGCAGTTCTGCGGATTCGATATCTCTCACCGATACCATTTTGCTTTTCTTAAAGGCATTTCGGATAAAAGGAAAAAACGCCTTGTTATTCACAGGGCCTACACCCTGTGAATAGATGAACGTTGGTTTCCATAACCATTGAGCGAGCTTAATAACGGCCAGATAATACGGGATTGTCTTCTTGCTAGTTGCATCTTGTAGCAAGCTGCCTCCCCCGCTGATTAATCCGTGACTCGTATAGATGGCGCGAAGTACTTTCCGCATATCCATCCGATTGACAGCTTGTACACCATATAATCGTTTGGTTAAGCGCGGATTGTTGGACAATACAATAGGCGCCACCGTAATCCCTTGTGCATTCGCTTCCTGCTCCAATGCTGTCAAAATGGATTTCAACACCGCTTCATCCCCGCTGTTTTTAAATCCGTAATATCCAGAGATGACTATTCTACGAGGAGTGGTGACCATTTTTTCCAACACCTTTCAACGATTTGCCACACGAGAATGGCAATCAATCCAATAACAAGACCAAGACCTAATCCAAGCAGACCACGGATTGACGAGATGATGATTGGAGAGTGAATATGCGCAAACGTATCAACCATAGATAATTGTCCCATCACCGCAATAATGAATAGGAATCGTCCCCATGCATATCTTAGCCCTACAAACATGCCAACTAAGAACAATGGATGAGCAAGCATAAACTCCTTAAAACGAGGACGAACGCCAATGACATTTTCAAGCGTAGAACGGAATACCATTTCAATAGAAGAAACTTGTCCTTCATTTCCTGTTCTTGTCAAATAGTAATATCCCGCTGCACCAGCAATGGCCACACCTACAACCATAATGACTGTAATTGGCATACTGAGCCATCTCCGCAGTTCCTTCATAACCGATTCGCCGCAATACAAGAATACATAAAGGGCAATGAGGCCAATTGGCGCGAGATGGAGCAAGCTCACACCACGGAATTGATTCAACACAAGGCTATAAGTAATATTGTTGAGCAACGCAATCATAAACGGCACAGCCATGAACGAAATAATCGCTGTTTTGACATATTGAATGAGCGTGCTCATGATCCGTTTCGAACCCGATAAATCGCCGTGCGATTCCCGCAATTGCTGCGTCTTCCGAATGACAAGGATCATTGCAATCGTCGGTGCACTAATGGCAACCCCAAGAGCTAGTCCCTGTTCCAAGAGAGCAGGCTTTAATTTGTACAATCCGGCTGCACCAATCAATCCGATGATAAAAGCGGGTGAAATCAGTACAGGAATAAAATACGAAATTAGCAAAGCAATAAATGCAACAGCCCCCAGAACCACAACAAGCTTCAGATAATGCTGCAAGCTGGAGTGATGTACTTGGAATGGCTCGGCTTGTCCAAGCGTGAATCCATTATCCTCAATAGCTTTCAATGCATTCCCCGGTTTTTGCAAGCTATTCACAAGATTCGGCAACGTGTTCGTTAATTGAGCTTTCGTCACATCTTTATTTGCTTGCGTATTCAGGTACAGCATCCGAATGTTGCGATCTTTCGTCGCTAATGCAAAACGATCGGATATGGTTGCTGGCGATAAGGACGAATCTTTCTCACTTAACGAATACAACCGTACAACATTATAATCAATGAGATAAGATAACTTTTCAATTCCCTTTTGCGGCTTCTTCAAGTTCTCAATCGTAGCAATTCCGATATCGTATTTCGTAAGGCGATTTGCGAAATCGGTTAAAGATCCTGTTTCAGCGTTGTCATTATACCCTTTTACGGATTCACCTTCGAAAATAATACGTTTAACGCCTAGATCATGAAACTTCGCAAGCGTCTCTTCTGTTGCTTGTTGATTATACGGCAGCGCATCCGTTAATCTCGGTACGATTTGAAATCCGCGATCATGAAGCATTTGCATCGTAATCGGATCCTGCGGCATCGGTTTCATGAGTGCATCATCAGGCGATGTCTCAATCTTCAGTCCGTCCATACCATTATGAGTCCAGTAATTCACCGTATAGCCAAGGCTCGTAAACGTGTTGCGAATGATTGGAGAAAGTGCAGTTTCATTCGCTTTGTTCGTAAACAACAGATACGTGTAATTTTCGTTCAAGCTAACAGGTTGTCCCGTCAGCAAAGAAACATCGTTTGCGTTATATAGTAAAATGCGACGGCTTGATTTAAATTCAGACAACGTACTTTCGTACATCGCCATCGATTCCACGCCCGCCTCTTTTAATTTTCCCAACCATTCCTGAACGAAAGCTTCGGGGTTCGGCTGCAAAGCCGCTACATCTAACAAATGGCGATAATCAAATACGGTTTCAACTTTCTTGGACGTATTCTCCGTCTGAACCCGATCATAAACCACCGGAAGCGCAGCGAGAATACCTACGATAACAACCCACCATAACCAAGAGCGAAAACGTGTGTTCCATGGATGCAAACGTTGAAGCACAGAAAAACCTCCTAAAATAAGTACCTAAAATTCCAATACCTCTTCAGAAAATTCGAGATCTTCCGAAGAGGTCCTGTATATATCAACTATATATCAACTAATTACAAACGTTCAACCACGGCAGCAACTAAGCGATCCAACGCTTCGGTGGATTCTTGATAGGATTGTCCGCGTACCGCGAAATAGATTTTGATTTTAGGCTCCGTACCCGATGGGCGTAAGCAGAACCATGATCCATCTTCTAACATGAATTTCAACACATTCTCAGGTGGCAATCCGTCCACTCCTGCAGAATAGTCGATGCATTCTGTAATCTTCACACCCGCAACTTCTGCCGGTGCCTGTTCACGCCACGTTGTCATGATCGCTTGAATTTGAGCGACGCCGTCGATTCCTTTCAACGTACGCGATTCTAGCTTCTCCATAAAATATCCAAAGGATTCATAGAGATCATGAAGGACATCGTAGAGCGTCTTGCCTTGGCTCTTATAATATGCCGCAGCTTCACTAATTAACATGGAGGCGATGATCGCATCTTTATCTCGTGCGTAAGTTCCTGCAAGATAGCCGTAGCTTTCCTCATATCCGAATAGGTAGGTGTAGTCTCCCGTTGCCGCGAATTGCGTCATTTTCTCACCGATATACTTGAATCCTGTGAGTGTGTTCATGACGGTTGCACCAAAGTGACGTGCAATGGTAGCTCCCATTTCGCTCGTTACGATGGTCTTTACAACGGCTCCGTTCGATGGCAGTTGACCCGCAGCCTTCATTTGGCTTAATACATAGTACACCATAATGGCACCGGATTGGTTGCCGGAGAGCACAACGTATTCTCCTTCACTGTTCTTCACAACCGCACCCATACGGTCTGCATCTGGGTCCGTACCGATAATAATATCCGCATCAACCTCTTCCGCAAGCTTCACGGCAAGCGTAAATGCTTCGCGTTCTTCCGGGTTCGGTGATTTCACCGTTGAGAAATTGCCATCCGGTTGTTCTTGTTCGGGTACCACATATACATGCTTAAACCCAATTTCCTCAAGTACCCGACGAACAGGCATATTCCCTGATCCATGCAATGGGGTGTAAACGATACGGAAGTTATCGCCCAATCCGCCTTCTTGTGCAATAAGCGCTTTGTTCTTGCTCTCTGCGGCAACGGTCTGGATATAAGCTTGATCTTCCTCTTCGCCTAACCAAACAAGAAGACCTTGGGATTCTGCTTCTTCACGCGAAACGGTACGGATCTGCGAGAAAGACGCTATGTTTTGAATATCAGCAATCACTTGCTCTGCTTCATGAGGAACGACTTGACATCCTTCGCTGTTATACACTTTGTATCCGTTATATTCTGGAGGATTATGACTTGCCGTAATGACAATTCCGCCTGTAGCTTGCAAAGCACGAACGGAATAAGACAATTGCGGTGTAGGGCGAAGCGCTTTATATACTTTTGCTACGATCCCGTTACCTGCAAGGACAAGTGCAGATTCAAGAGCGAATTCCGGAGAGTTGTTACGGGAGTCATAAGCGATGACAACAGAGGGTTTACCAGGCTGTCCTTCATGCTGCTTCAGAATAAACTGAGCGAACCCTTGCGTAGCCCGTCCAATCGTATACTTATTCATACGGTTTGTACCCGCACCCATGATGCCGCGCAAACCACCCGTACCAAATTCTAATTCTTTATAAAAGCGTTCTTCAATTTCACGCGGTTGATCAGCAATCGACTTCAATTCTTGCTTAGTCGCCTCATCGATCAAATGGTCTTGAAGCCAGCTCTCATAAATCTCTTGCGCACTACGTTTCTCTTGTGTCATTAGTAAGTAAACTCCTTCCAATCATCCATATTTGTTATCTCTCGATCCTACTTCGGCTCATCCATAAATTATTATCTATGCTGTGAACGGATTATTCAAGTTTGCCATCCGATAACGCGAACATAATCTCGCCTTCGGCAACAACCTTGCCTTCTACCGTTGCTGTCGCTTTTCCTTTGCCGATCGAACCTTTCAAGCGAGTGATCTCCACTTCAAGACGGAGAACATCCCCTGGCGTCACTTGTCCGCGGAATCGGAAACCGTCAAGACCTGCTAGGAACCCAATCTTTCCTTTGTTCTCTTCTTTCATTAAGATCGATGCTGCACCAACTTGAGCAAGCGCCTCAACAATCAGCACACCCGGCATTACAGGATATCCTGGAAAATGACCTGCAAAGTGAGGTTCGTTCATCGTTACGTTTTTGATACCAACGGCACGTACGCCTTCTTCTACTTCAATAATGCGGTCAACCAACAAAAATGGGTACCGATGCGGAATAATTTCTTGGATCTGCTTCGTATTTAACACAATCATAGCCCCTTCCATTATGTATACCGTATCAAACGGCATATGAATAAAAATACCTTCATCAACAAATACTACCAGAGTCCTTCATGTACTGCAGAACGTGAAGGTTGAGATAAGGAGCTTATTTAGGAAAGCTTATGCTTTCATGAATAAGCTCTTTTTGACCACATCAGAAAGTATAAGTTTTCGACATCCGAAAACGACTTTCTTATTGGCGATAAAACCTGCATCTAAACGCGGTCGCTCATCTTCGCTGAGGCCTCGATAGAGGTTTTCTCACCTTATCATCTGTGAAAGACCTCAGTAGAGGTTTTATCATTTAAGCCTTTAAATTTCACGATGTACATGACTGAGGTTACAAACGAGAATATAATAACAGCCCATAGGAACTCTTGCGCATAAGGAAACTGGAAAAAGATCCACATGATTGCCGCGTACAGCAATACGGTTGTCAATTTCCCCATCCAATTCGCTGGAACTGTTTTATACCCTCTAAAATGAAAAAAAGCAGACCCGATGATCATCCCCAAATCGCGAATTACCATCGCTGTGACAGCACTCCACGAGAGGTCTCCCGACCATAGCAGAGTTACCATCACGGCAAGCATCATGGTCTTGTCCGCGAGCGGATCTAACATAACGCCTACTTTTGTAATCTGATTCGTTCTTCGTGCAATATAACCGTCCGCTATATCCGTGAGTCCCGCTGCAACAATGATGAGAAATGCTGAATACCGAGGACCATAAGCGAAGACCAGAATATATATGGGAACAAGCACAAAGCGGGCCAACGTGATTAAATTGGGCGCATTCAACCTTTGTCCCCCCCATTCTCACAGTTCTCCCAATCATTATACAACTCCACTAATAAAAATAAAACTCCCCGTCCGAGGAGTTTTATTTCGTTAATCTATTCGTTAATCTAAATTATTTTGCAAAAATAAGATCAAATACATGCTTCCATGTGCTAAATTGGAATACTTCGCCGATCGGCTGCTTGCCAATGACAACATACCCCACCGTCATACCGGCGTAGATCACAAGAATCCAGACCACGATAAAAATAAGCGGCTTTACGATTCTCCACCACATTGGTTTACGATTCTTCGCCCGAGGCTTATGCGTATTCTTCTTATTTGACTGCTCTTCACTCATCTTACAATCCCCACTTCAACTGCACTAGCCGCGCAGGTTATTCGCGAGTCCCATCATCGTGTCGCTGGATGTTAACGCTCTGGCTGTTAATTGATATGCGCGCTGCACCTGCATGAGATCAACCATTTCGTCTGCTAGATTCACATTGGATTGCTCCAATACGCCTTGACGTACTGCAATGCCCTTCGATGCATTAGCAGGATTCGTAAGATCCACGTTACCTATAATCGTATTCGCCGCGGTTGCAGCCGTACCATCTGGCAGTACATACATATTATTGTCAATCTGTTTCAAGAGATGCGGTTGTTTCGGTTCTACCACCTTGATATGACCGATATCCATCGGGTCTGAACCATCCGGCATAGCCACCGTAACAAATCCTGTCGCATCAATCTTCATATGATAACCGTTCGGGATCGCGATGGGGTTCCCAGCCGTATCCAGCACCATGTGACCTTGATTCGTGGTCAAATACCCATAACTTGAATCGTTCTCCGCAATGCTTAATTTGAAAGAACCATCTCGCGTCCACGCATGGTTCCCTTGGTCATCCAGCGCGATTTCGAACAAAGCATTACCTTCAAGGGCAAGGTCTGTCGGAACATCTGTCGTCTTCATCGACCCTTGCGTCATATCTTCCGTCATGCTGCTCATTCTGGATCCCCATCCCAGTGTAAACCCTAAAGGGGTCGCGCGTCCATCCTGCTTCATTTTGGGCTCATGGGATTGAACCTTCGTCAATACATCTTCGAAGGACGCCTTTTTGCTTTTATAGCCTACGGTATTGGAATTCGCCATATTATCTGAGATGACATCTAATTTCTGCTGAATGCCGCTCATCGATACCATCGCTGAAATCATCGAGTTATTCACGTTCAATCTCCTTTTACGTTACGCGGGGCACCCGCTTAATGAAGCTTACGATCTTAGACGCGTCCTACTTCATTAACGGCTTTGTCTAAGCTGCGATCATAATACTGAATAATCTTCTGGTTCGCTTCATAAGCGCGTGCTGCAGCCATCATATCGATCGCAGCTTGGGTTGCATCTACGTTAGAACGCTCCACATAACCTTGACGGATCTGAAATGCTTCTGTCGTAACGATGGGGGAAGCGCTAGCTTCATCCGCTGTATTCGTAAACTTAAAATTTCCATCGCCTTCACGAAGCAATAAGTTCGGGTTCTCGATTCGGGTAATCAATAAGGGGCTGATGCCGCCAACAGTGCGCCCTGTGGTCGCGTCGAGCCATTCGCCCTTATCATTGATACGAAGTTCCGTAATCGGTACCGGCAGCTTGATCGGCTGATCGTTCGTTCCTAGTACCTTGGCACCCGTGCTGCTTAACAATTCGCCGTCCGCATTCACCTTAAACTTCCCGTCACGCGTATAACGTGTCTCCCCGTTCGCATTCTGCACGGTAAAAAACGCTTGCGGCTTGTACATGACTTCTCCGCTCGGCAGAACGGCTCTTCCATTCGCATCAAAGGCAATGGGGTTACCCGTCGCAGGATCTACGGCTTGTAAGTCAACCACGAGCGCAAAATCAGAGGCACTCTTCGTCTCCGTGATATCCCCTTGCGTAAATTGAGGCAAGCTCTCCTCGGCGAACACGCCTGTATTCAACCGGCCAAGGGAACCTGTAGGTTTATGATCTGCACCCATCAAGGATACAAGCATTTCCGGAAATGAACGCTCAACCGCATTCACTTGCTTGTATCCCGGTGTATTTAAATTCGAAATATTATTCGTTACGGTATCATGGATACGCTGTTGCGCCATCATTCCTGAAGCCGCTGTATATAAACCTCTTAACATGGAAGTCCTCCTCTTATAAGACGATACACATATGAGTACTATATCGGTTTACAAGAAGCTTTTCTTAACCACTTTATCTAAATTATCCAACATAATGCCCGTCCCTTTTACCACGCAATGCATAGGGTCTTCAGCAATTAATACAGGTACTTTAAGCTCCTCGGATAACAGCTCGTCCAATCCGTCCAATAATGCGCCGCCACCCGTCAGAATGACACCACGATCAATAATGTCAGCAGACAATTCCGGCGGAGTCCGTTCCAATACGGATTTCGCAGCTGCCACAATGCTTGTGACCGATTCCCAAAGCGCATCACGCACTTCACTGGAGTTGATCGTCACCGTAATCGGCAATCCTGTGACCATGTCACGTCCGCGGATATCCATCTCCGTCTGCCGTCCATGCGGATATACCGTACCGATATTAATCTTAATATCTTCGGATGTCCGTTCACCAATCAACAATTTATATTTATTCTTAATGTATTTCATAATCGCCGCGTCGAACTTGTCCCCTGCGATTTTAATAGAAGAGGCGGTAACGACGTCGCCCATAGAGAGCACTGCAACGTCAGTCGTTCCGCCACCGATATCCACGACCATATTGCCGCTAGGCTGGAAAATATCCATTCCAGCCCCAATGGCTGCCGCTTTCGGTTCCTCTTCCAAGAATACTTCCTTCGCACCGCAACGTTCCGCTGCTTCACGAATGGCTTTCTGTTCCACAGACGTAATGTTCGTCGGTGCGCAAATCAAAATACGTGGGTGACTATACCACTTCCGACCGCCAATGCGATCAATGAAATACTTTAACATCGCTTCTGTGATTTCAAAATCCGCTATAACTCCATCCTTCAGAGGGCGAATCGCAACGATATTTCCCGGTGTACGACCGACCATGCGTCTTGCTTCTTCACCAACCGCTAGTACTCTTTTTGTTTCACTTTCGATTGCAACTACAGAAGGCTCGTCGAGAACGACACCCCTGCCTTTCACATGAATCAGCACGTTCGCTGTGCCAAGATCGATACCGATATCCTTGCTAAGCATAATTGACCATGTCCTCCAAAAGTACAGTTTTAATATTAAGAAGTTCGACACGAAACGAGGATTTCCTTTATATCATGTCAATCTTTATAAATTACCACACTTTCGTTTCAATGAGCAATTGATACTTACGGCACTTTTCGATCTAGGATTTCCCTGCTACAATAGCTTCGCGTTTTTTACTGCTCGTTTTTTTGTACTTAATCTTCGTTGCTTCGCCTCCCCGCAAATGCCTTATCGATTTGTGATATTCCAGAATGTGCTTCACCTGGTCTGCGAGCTCCGAATTGATCTCCGGCAGTCGTTCGGTTAAATCCTTGTGCACCGTGCTCTTGGACACTCCAAACTCTTTCGCAATCGTACGAACCGTGTTCTTCGTCTCCACGATACAACGGCCTATTTTAATGGTTCGCTCTTTGATGTAGTCGTGCACGCTCCCGCCTCCCTACTCGAGATAGTTTGGTACATTATATGAGGGGCGTGCCTATATATTCTTTGTTTCCAAGCCTGACAAGCTCAAATGTGTACAAATATTTTCAAAAGCCCGTTATTTCGGGATCAAAAAAGTGAACCTCGTGCCTTCTCCCCGTTGACTTTGCACGTCAATAACACCGCCGTGACCTTCGACGATCGATTTACTGAGGGACAAGCCAATCCCAACGGAACCTGATTTTTTATTCTTTTTCCCTTTGTAGAACCGGTTGAAAATATGCGGGATTTCACTTCGCTCGATCCCTTCCCCTTGATCCTGGATATGAATTCGGCATAAGGTTGTTCCCGTCTCCAATTCCACGCGAACGATGCCGCCCGCTGGTGTATGCTCGATTCCATTCTTCAACACATTCAATAACGCTTCAATCAGCCACTCTTTATCGTGCTTGATCATGCTGGCTTCGTGAGAATCGAAATCGGCAACCAACGCCACCCCGCGTTGCTCTGCCAACCCGTGAATCATCTCCACGCTCTCGAGTACCGTCTGTTGCAGCGAACGCGGTTCGCGGTGGAACTCTATGGCGCCGACATCAAGCTTGGCCAGCTTTAGAAGACTCTGAATCAACCAATTCATGCGTTCTAGTTGTTGTTTGCTATGATCAAGAAAGAGGGTTCGTTGTTCCATCGATAGATCCCGCTCCGATAAAATCTCGTTGTACATCGTCAACGCCGATAGAGGCGTTTTCAACTGATGAGAGATATCTGACATGAGCTGGACGAGAAACTGCTTCTCTGTTTTTAAATCCTCAATGTTGCGCTGAATAACTAGCCGCATCCGGTTAAAGCTGTAGGCAAGCTTCGAGAAATCCCCCTCCTTCATTTCAGGCAGCGGCGTAGATACTTTACCTTCTAGCACATGATCCGCATAGGAAGTTAACTGCCGCACGCGCGAATAAATATATCGATTCCGACGATATTGAAAGAGGATAAACGATAGACTCACGATTAACAGCAAGACCCCGATAATGAGATACAGCTGCTTAAATGCATCATGAAATGGAAGAATCAACTTCGAGCTCAAGGAGGATTCATACCCGTATTGCCGCAACACGTCTAGACCTGTCGCAATCAGCTCTTCACTAGGCTTCTTCGTCAGCAAAGGGATGATTTCGCTTTTCAATTGCGGATGGTCCTGGAGCAGCATCCCTACGATGGCAGCTTGCCCTTCGACATAACGCAACTTCACCTGCTGTTCGAAACGCCACAATCCGATGAGCACACCAATCACCATCAAACCGATGAGCAGCATCCCCATTCTCGTATCCTTGCGCACCTCTGGATTATCGAGCAATCTCATCTTCGCATTACTCCCTTACCACATGTCTATTCCAGCTATACCCCATTCCGCGATGCGTCACGATATAACTTGGCTGTGCGATATCTTCCTCAATCTTCTCACGAAGTCTGCGAATATATACGGCTAACGTGTTGTCTCCGAAAAATTCCCCTTTGTCGCTGGCAAGCTTGTCCAGAATTTCATCACGGCTCAAAATCGTCTCCGGCTGGGTTAAGAAAATCAGCAGCAGCTTATACTCTTGGGCCGTTAATTGAATGTCGACCCCTTGCTTACGCAATACAGCCCGTCCTGGATCCAGCGCGATATCCCCGCTTCTTAGAATCGCATCGCTCGGTTGAGAACCTTTGCGACGCAATACGGCACGTATTCTTGAGATCAGTTCGCGAACGCGAAATGGTTTTGTAATATAGTCATCCGCACCAATGTCTAATCCAAGGACAACATTCACTTCATCATCCATCGCCGTTAAGAAAATAATCGGCATATCTGATTTCTCGCGAATGTATTTGCATATTTCATACCCGCTTCCATCCGGCAACGTCACGTCGAGCAGCGCAATATCAAATTCCTCCTGATCGATCACTTCCTTGCAATCCTCGACCAACCCGACATGAGTGACCTCATACTTCTCCGCTTTCAAGGAAAATTCCAATCCAAATACAAGCGATACATCATCTTCAAGCAATAATAGTCGCGTCAATCATACACCCTCCCTTGAAAATTAGGTTTTGCTTTCATAGAGCTGATCGCAATCCTAGCAGCAACGTATCCGATCCCTGTAACCATGCAAATCGGAGCTAGAATCATCATCCATATCCACATATCTAAGGAACGTCCCGTGCTGAAGTAAATTAAAGATAATAATCCGTAAGAACAGAGCCCTCCTAGGCCCCCGCTAATCATGCCATAGAATAAGCCTTCTTTGACAATCATCGATTGAAGTCTGCGCTGTGACAAGCCCATGGCCCGAAATAAAGAGAATTCCTTTTGCCGCATCCATAAATTCATCACAAGCGTATTGACGATGTTCAGACTCGCTATAATGACAATAGCAATCACAAATCCATATAACATTATGGAAATTTGAAGGCCTCCTAATGAAAAGTCTTTTTCACTGTTCACCTTGCTATCCACAACATACCCGTAACGCGACTCAAGCTTCTGCTTCAACACTTGGTAGACGGTATGTTCCTGCCCCACATCTTGTAAGTAAATATCCATACCGATAGGAACAAGCAAAGCTCCCTCCTGCGCAGTCAGTCGCTCGTACATGTCCGGTTGCACGATAATGGATGTAAGATTACCCGGTTGATTGCCACGCACAACAGCCGCAATCTTAATTTTCACGACATCATGACCTGGGATGGAGCTCTTGGACTCCAATTCTTGCCGCGCGGACAAATACCCTTCATCCCCCACCTTGATTTTCGGGTAACTTTCATTGAAACCGATCACTGCGATGACATGTGTAACATCCTCCTGAATATCCTGTACCTTTCCTTCCAATACATGTGCTGCATAATAAGGGATATTCTCTTCACGGAACAGGGAGAGCCTTCCGCGATAATCTGTATAAGCCTTGCCATCCACTTGAATTTCTTCATGCGGCGGATCTTCTTCCTTCACGATTGGCTGCAATAAGATGTGAGCTGAATGATCCATATCCTTTACATCGATTGTACCGACGCCCTTCATCCCCTTTAATGCCTGGGTGACATCGGATATAAACCGTATAGAATGAAGCTCATTGCGAACTGTAAAATCAGCTGTTTGCTTCGTTGAACCCATGTTACCCAGAATGACAGCACTCGAGAGGTACGTAAAAATCGTAAACAAAAACACGCTTAAGGTGAGCGAAAAAATATTCATATAGAACTTTTTCCTGCTCGTTCGCATGCTGCGAAGGACCAACATATTATCAATGCCGAGTAACCGTCGACATACATCGCTTAGTCTGTTGGGCGCAGGACGCCTCACTCTCATTCCTTGATCCACAGCGCGCAGCCCATTCATGGGTGCGATGTGAACGGCCTGCCTTGCAGGAAGCCAAGCAGAACAATAGATCGCAATCCCGCTTACGATAACGCTGAATAGGATAACCAACGGGGAGAAGGTAAAATTAACGTGCAGAATGGAGTACGACCCCGATTCAAAGCAAAGACGGTAGATAAACGCAACCAAACGCAATCCGTAGACCCCGAGCAGCAGTCCAATCGGGATGCCCACCATGCTGACCCATTGGATTTCATAGAAAATCATCTGACGCACTTGCTGCTTCGTCGCGCCCAAAGAGCGCAGCAGTCCAATATGTCGGGTTCGCTCGACCACACTCATTTGAAAGGTATTATAGATGAAAGCAAAGGTCATCAAGACCACAATATGCACGGGGAATGAAAAATAGAGAAGGTTCAAGAAATGCACTGGCTTCAAATAGTAACTCGGCAGCGACGCCAGCAAAGGGGTGTTCGCTACAATATTCGATGAACTCGTAAGCTCCCGCAAATAGTCATCCATCCGCTCTAAATTTGCACCATTCGCAAGCTTTAGGTACACGGTAGCATTGTTGTCCTCCACATAATCCACCGTACGGTAGGCCGTAATCGTATCCCAGCCAAATAACCGATGCGAATCATCCGCGATCACCTGGGCAATCGGAAGCTTATATTCCTGCTTCGATCCCTTAAGGGTAATGATTTCTCCTGTTTGAATCGGTAATCCTAGATGATACAGGAGCATTTTGTTAACAATAAGCCCATCTCCTGTAATCTGATGGAAGGGAAGCAGCTGTTTGGCGATCGGGTCCATATGATGTAGGACCATTTTCTCCCCGTTCGGCAATTGAACTTGTTCGGTATGCATCAGCCCGATTCTAGCAATAGATGGATTGGCGCGCAGCTTCTCCAGCATTTCTGGCGTACTGTTCGTCAGCAAATAATGGTACGTGCCTACTTCTTGCTCCGTCTGAACACGCGATTGCTGCTGCAGACCCATAAAGAATGTCCCCATGGATGTGATCAAGGCAACGGACAATACGATTCCAAGAATCGTATACCAAGTGCGTCGCTTATGATGTCTCAGGTACTTATGCGTAAGCAGCTTGTATACGGACACGGGGGTCCCTCCTTAGCGATATGAAATATCCGATATGATAGCTCCGTCTTCGATCGTTACCACGCGATCCGCTTGTTCTGCGATACTCAGATCATGCGTAATCATCACCAAGGTTTGATGGTAGCGCTTAGCCGAAACCCGTAAGAGTTCCAATACTTCTTTGCTCTTCTTGCTGTCTAAGTTGCCTGTCGGCTCATCCGCGAGTATAAAAGACGGGCGATGGATCAATGCTCTCGCAATAGAGACCCGCTGCTGCTGACCTCCAGATAACTCGCTTGGATAGGCATATCGTTTAGACTGAATTCCCAGTAACTCCATGATATCTTGGTAATATTCTTGATCCACTTGCTCATGGTCCAGCAGCACAGGGAGATGGATATTTTCCTCCACATTAAGCATGGGTACAAGATTATACGCCTGAAATATAATGCCAACCTTACGCCGACGAAAAATAGCGAGCGCATCATCGGGCATCCGATAAATGTTCTCGCCTTCGACGTACACCGTCCCTGAAGTAGGAGGCTCCAAGCCGCCCATCATATGAAGCAATGTACTCTTGCCTGAGCCTGATGCCCCAAGGATCGCTACGAATTGCCCCTTCGAAATGGACAAGGTGATACCGCGCAATGCGGCCACCGCCTTTTCCCCTGTTCCATAGACTTTCTCTACCTGTTCTAATTGTATAATATCCACTGAACACACCTCTTTAACCTATCCCATCGATATTTCAGATCTCATTATTTCATTCCTACTAACTGAACGGCGTCTACATGAAAATCACGCAACGCATGTTTTGGATTTTCCTTATCATAATGGAGCAGGGCCATCGCCTTTTCCTCCACATGAATTTGCTCCCATACCGCATCATCTACGATCAGAACCATCTTGGGATAACTTCTGCCGTTTCCAATAATGATATCTCCTTCATACTTCACGTTCAAGGGTTCTCCCTGTATCGTTAATGCACCGGGTTCTTCCTTCGCAAACAGTACGCCCTCGTCTTACTTTACGAAATAATCCTTTCGCTAACAAAGATTCAGCCGTGCTTTTCTTCAGGATGATCCCTCTTTGTTCAACATCATCCACTACCTTCATCGTGTGTATTTCACTGGTTTTTAATTCCTTCATCACGCGTTCCATATCGGATTGAACCGCTTCTGTATCTCCATATAGAATAACCCCCATCGCTTGGGGCGCGATAGAATGATATAACTTATCATACGGATAGAATTCGTTCATCTGATGTTAACTATAAAGTAGGACTGCTCTATCAACCATGCTTACCCGCTTACAGTTCTGCTTACAATATTGTAAGAAAAACCTTTATCGAAGTATATTCGAAGGTGAGCGACCGCGTTTAGATGTGGTTTTTATTGCCAAATACAATTTTTAGTTTCGATACGCGAAAACTTTTTATAAATTCTATTGTGGTAAGAAAAACCACTATCGAGGTACATTCCAAGATGAGCGACCGCGTTTAGAAGTAGCTTTTACGAGAATAAAAGTAACTTGATTTGGCTATACCGGTGCTAGAAAGACAAAAAATCCGCCTCCCTTGATTCAGCTAATTCTTTTTTAAAAAAATTTGCCGATTTCTTGGTTGCTAATCTGAATATCAAAACCCAATGCCTGTATTTGCTTTTCAGTAATGCTTGAGTTGTTTTTCTTGAGACGTGCCGCCATGCACGCCTATTTCTTATTACTGGGGTATCTTACACGGCATCCGACTCTGCCATGGCCGAGCTACCGGGTATAACACGTACGGCCGGATGACTTCCCTCGAGGCGCTCTGGTGAATCAGCTGCAAGAAGGCGAGCGGCAATTCGACTCGTAGTTGCGCCTTGCGGACGGATCTGTTGTGCATGAACAACCTGAACATATCCAACTGCGATAAAAGAGACTCTGCTCTGTAAAATTTATGACAAGTGCATGTTGATTCTTAACGAAATAACCTGATCCCTGTAGTTTGGACGGCAGGTTATTCTTTTGTATTGCATTTTTAAAGTGTGAAAAACCGTCAGGGGATCACTCGACAGTCCTTTATTGTGTGAACCTATACGTTGGTGGATAGGTGCGATGGGTTGGTGTTTTGCGTTTCAGCTGTCGTAGATACAAAATCTTTACAAATTATATAAGCTCTTTGTGCATAACGGACATGAGAGACCTTATTGTTTGCTATGCTCATAGAATAGACGTTTTTCGGACTCAGATACCCTTATTCCATTCAAATCATGAGTATATAGTTTATGTTTAGAATAATAAGAGCTGCTGTGTCCGTTGACCCTGCATTTTGAGTGCTTTTGGCATAATTAAGGTCTCCTGTGTCCGTTCATTTCTCGTTCCGTTCGCTGCACCCAAATTTGATTTCGGCAATCTCTCGAAAAGTTATACATTCTAGAATGTTAAAACCTCTACCGAGGTACATTCGAAGATGAGCGACCTACAAGTTTTACTTGCAAAACTCACTTCGAAAGCAGGTGGTTTTTATTGCCAAATACAATTTTTAGTTTCGATACGCGAAAACTTTTTATAAATTCTATTGTGGTAAGAAGGGAGGGGCTTTCGGGTAAATGCACAAAAAAAGCAACCTTGTTCAGTTTTTCACTGAACGAAGGTTGCTGCTTCAATAAGATAGATTAATTTTTGCCTAGCAACGTCTGTGGATTCACAGGTTTGTTGTCTTGGTATACTTCAAAGTGAACGTGAACGCCAAGGTCTTTCTCCAATTCGTTGCGGCCGGCAGTACCTAACGCATCGCCTTGTTTGATCTCATCGTCTTTCTTCACTTTCAAGTCCGTCAAGCTTTGGTAGACCGTTTTGGTACCGTCTGGACTCGTAATTTCAACGATTTGTCCAAGCACCGGATTTTTCTCCGCGCGTGTCACTTTACCGCTTAATGCAGCAAGGACTTGGAACGGCTTATCATCCTTACGAGCTAAGTCAATCCCCACATTCGGTGTGAATGTGTCCTTGTATTCTACCATAGCATCCTTGTGCACTTCAGCCGAATCGTTGTTGTCATAGAACGGCATTACGACTTTCACATCTTTCTCGTTCTCTACCGGCCATGCGATCGCTTCACTGTTCGTGTTAACGGCTGTGGCAGTTGTACCTTCATTCTTACTAGAATCCGTTGTCGTTGAACCGTCTACGTTTTCTGTGATCGTACTCGTGCTGAGGTCAGGACTTTTCGTAGTTTTCGTCCCTTGGTAGACGACCAATACGGTCAATAAGATTGCGATAGCTGCCATGTACACTGCTGGAAATACCCACTTCTTCGACATTGCTCTTTTCCACGAAGACGGCTTAGCGCCTGTTGCTCCTAGTGCGTTTTTAGGAGATTCTTCATGACCTGCTTTGTTTTTGTTTTGCTCATTCATTCGATATCACCTCTGTAACCATTGTTACCAGAGGCAAAGCTTTTATACGTGTCCGAAAAGGAATTTTATAAGATTCATAGTCGAAGGAGTCTTGTTGCGTTTTCCGCAAGAATAGATTGCAAGAGATGTACGACCGCCAATTCCCCGGATGATGTGCTTAAGCAGAACGCTATTCCAATTTTAGAACATCATTTACTTGTTCCAAGGAGACCCCTGTATAGTAATGCTTCACAATGGCTTCCGCGGTTGCCCCTTCTTTCGCCATGCCATTGGCTCCCCACTGACTCATCCCGACGCCATGACCGTTGCCGTAGGTTGTAATATCAATTTGTCCTTTATGAATTCGCCACGTGAATTCACTAGAACGAAGCCCCAGCTTCTCGCGAATTTCTCTACCGGAGTAATTCTTCCCTCTAATACGGATCAACTTAATTCGATGTCCTGTCGTCGTCGATAAAATGCGAGGTTCCGCGGCGTTCGCTAGTACCTGTTGTTTCTTCACCACGCTCGCCGACGCCGGGATCGCTGGCGGTGAAATGTTCAATAGGTTCATGAACTGCGTTAACGGCATGCTGACCGTATCCATAAAATGCGGGGCAATCGATTCATCCCATGGGCTCGCCACACTGCGTAAATACGGAATGCGGTTCGTCCAGTAATCCTCGGAATTCTCGGTATAGCCATTGCTTGTCGAGAAGAAGGAGGCTTCAATCGGCTCCCCTTTGTACGTCAAGATCATTCCGCGTGTCTCATTGACCGCTTGCGTGACACGCGCAAGTTTTTCTTTATTCTTCGGATTCGTTAAATTATCTATGGACATATAGACTTGATGGGCAACGGTATCTGTCACCTCTGCCCCTTTCACAGGCACGCCGCTGGTATCATGGTGAGCGAGACGACGAACGATGAACGTCCGTGCTGCGATAGCCTGAGCTTTTAAGGCTTCCATCTCGAACTCTGTCGGCATTTCGGCGGCTACGACGCCGCGCACATATTGTTCGAGCGTGACCTTCTCAACCGCTTGTTCACCTGTCAAGTAGACGTGAACCAGCGGTTCCCGCGGCACCGCCTCTTGCATGGGCGGTGCCGGCGCAGGTTTGGGCTGACGGACGATCAACTCGTCCGTCACCGGGTGCTGCCGCTGCACGAGCAGCGCAGGGATGAGCATGCACAGCAGCAGCATCCCTGCCGCCCACGCGAGCGGCCCCCGCCGCGCCAGCTTGCGCGGCGGCTTGCGGCCCAAGCGCGCGGTGACGTCGCCGCGCGGGACGCGTGGCCCACGCTCCGGCGCAGCCGGCGTGGGCGTGGACCAAGCCCGCTCGGCGCGAGCGCGGGCTTGGTCCGCGGCCTGCGGAGGCTCCGCAGGGCCGCCGCTTGGCCGTGGCGCAGCAGCGCGCACCGCAGGTGCGCTGCTGCTGGGCTTGCTGGCGGGCATTGCTGCCGCCAGCGGTTCGTACGCGGTGCCTGTGGCGCGCGCAGGGATGGGCTGCCCGTCTCCTATCGGACGGGCCACTTGTTCTGAGAGCTTTATTGTGATTCGTGTCATTTGCTAGGTTCCTCCGTAAGACTATCTACTATACTTATATCTATGAGAGGTTCAGACATGCTAGAACTAACAAAGCTATGACTCCTCATACCTTAAGCACACTTGCCCTCACGGATACATTAGAATCTAGTATGAACACGACACCCTCGTATTTATCCGTATAATCCAGAATTTGTTTTCAAGGATACTTTCAATTAGTCCTGCCCTTGTAGAAGCAATCTTTGCTTCCACTGCGGTGAACGCAAAAAAGACCACACCTGGTGTGGTCCATTAAAATGTATGGTGGCATCATTAGCTTAGTAGTATCATTAGCTTTTCACAAGAGGCCATCCCCAGCTCTTTGTTCTACATCCTCTCTTTTCCTTCCCTAAAAGGCTATATTGGATTTATGCATTGTAGAACGTACAGATGAGCTTTGCTGTTCTTCTATGTTGGATGAATCCAACATAGACGCCAAAATCAGAGAATTACCGGCGTTTTCATCCTATTCTATTGGATTTATCCAATATAGACACTTATATCAATGCAAATTCATTAAAGTTATTGGATTTATCCAACATAGCCATCTCATTCGTCATTTTTCATTATACACAAAAAAGACCGATACCGGTCTACACCGGTTCGGTCTCTAACGCTTCTAAATTACGCCCAAGTCGGTTGGACTTGGAACAATTTTACTTCTTCTTTCTTCTCCGCTTCTAACGGATTTAGCTTCGCTTCGTCATAAGAGATCCGATACACATCTGCACCTAGCTTTGAGAGTTTCTCCGCCAAGTTCACGTATCCACGATCAATATGATGTATTCCGCTTACTTCTGTCGTTCCTTCAGCCACAAGACCTGCACAAATCAAGGCAGCACCAGCGCGTAAATCCGTCGCCGTCACTTTAGAACCTACAAGCTTCGTTCCGCCGCTTACCACAGCCGTACGGCCATCCACTTTAATTTGCGCACGCATATTCTTGAATTCATCGACATGCATGAAGCGATTCTCGAACACAGTCTCGGTTACCACCGAGGTGCCTTCCGATACCATCAATAATGCCATCATTTGAGATTGCATATCCGTCGGAAAACCTGGGTACGGCAGTGTCTTGACATCAACAGAACGTAAAGGTCTGTCGGCAATGACACGAATTCCGTTTTCATCCGGTTCAATCGTGACGCCCATTTCTTGCATTTTGGAGATAACCGGCCCTAAATGATCGGCAATTGCGCCTTCGACATACACATTGCCGCCTGTAATCGCTGCTGCAATCATATAGGTTCCCGCTTCAACCCGATCCGGAATTACCGTATGCTCAGCACCCACCAGCTTCTCAACGCCCTCAATCCGAATAATGCCTGTGCCTGCGCCGCGTACTTTTGCACCCATCGCATTCAAGTAGTTCGCCAAGTCCACAATTTCAGGTTCTTTGGCTGCATTTTCGATCGTTGTAACCCCTTCAGCTAATGTTGCTGCCATCATAATATTTTCAGTTGCCCCTACGCTCGCGACATCCAAATAGACCTTTGCACCGCGTAAACGACCGTTAATTTTAGCTTCAATATAACCTTGACCTAGACTGATTTCCGCGCCCATTGCTTCAAAACCTTTAAGATGTTGATCAATTGGTCTTGTTCCAATCGCGCAGCCGCCTGGTAAGGAAATGCGGGTATGACCCATACGTGCTAATAATGGTCCCATGACAAGGAATGATGCACGCATTTTTCTCACATATTCATAAGGCGCTTCACATGACTCAATGTTCTGTGCATTTACGCGGATCGTCTCATTGAGATATGTAGTTTGTGCCCCCAGTACCCCTAACACTTTATTAATCGTCATAACATCGTCAAGAGGAGGTGCGTCATAAATTACGCTTTCTCCTTCTTCCCCTAGTAGAGAGGCAGCGATTATCGGAAGCACTGAATTCTTAGCGCCATTGACGCGAACACTCCCGGTTAACCGTTTGCCGCCGCGGACGATAAATTTGCTCATTCTGGTTCCCTCCGCGATAAATTTTTACCATTTTCTCCAAAATAACAAAGATAATGACAATACGCCTTTTTTGCTCAGCTTTCATATTAACATCCAACACTTCCAAGTTACAAGCCTTATTTTCGCCAGTTTTCAATAAAAGCATGGAATGTTTACAATTCAAACAAAATTTATCCTTATTCTATATTATCCAGTGTTCACACATTTGGTTGATGTTATTCGACATCATTCGCAACACCCGGATTTAGAACATCAATTTTAGTTTTTGGGTCCACTCCCAATATTGCAGGACGAACTGAGATACCCAATGCCCAAGAATGACCGATAAGAATACATGCAAGAGTTTGGCTTGCGGTCCTTTGGGATTGCGTAAGAACAGATCGAATTTAACAACCTGAAGTGCCCACCAGGCAAACCCAATGCAACCCAACGTAACGATGATTCCAACCAATCCGCTTAATCCCGTCAGATGCAGCAGCGATGTTGTATCATCCATCCTCGATTCACCTCCTTCACCAAATCATTGTGAGAAAAACCTCCATCGAGGTACTTTCGAAGATGAGCGACCGCTTTTAAAGATAGTTTTTATCTCCAAATAGAACTTTTGCGTTTCTGTACGTCGAAACTTTTATAAATTCTATTGTGGTAAAACATCTCCGTTTATTTCTTCACCAGAATATCATACAACATTGTAGTGAATTCTGCTCGACTTGCTGCTCGGTCAGGCTTAAATGAACCATCGCTATACCCTTTCATATACCCAATCCGTTTCATTTGACTCAGCATCGGTGCCGCCCAGTGTTTCGAACTGACATCCGTAAAGGGTGAACTGCTCGTTGCTTGAGGTTTTTGCTTCATCGCATTTCCGATCATGACAGCCATTTCGGCCCTTGTCACGAAACGATTTGGTGCAAAGGAACCATCTTGATAACCATGAATAATACCTGCTGTCGTTCCCTTCGCAATATCCGCATACGCCCAGTGCTTCGAGGTTACATCGGTGAAGTGAACAGCTTTCCCTTCTTTGAACTGAAAAGCTTTGCTCAGGATGGATACAGCTTCTGCGCGTGTGATACCCCGATCCGGATCGAACTTATACCCGTCGTATCCTCCAATCCACTTCCGCGCTGTCAGTGCAGAAATCGCCGGTTGCGCCCAATGGCCAGAAATGTCACGGAATCCAGACACCATGGGTTCCGCGTGGAACCTAAATTGATAGTATTGTTGTTCGAACGATTGGTTCACCGTTAACTTCACAAGATACGTCCCCGGTTCCATAATACGTGCGGATTGAAGTGACGTATTTCCAAGCGTATTCGATAAGGAGTAGATCAATTTCTCCTTCCGATCATAGACTCCCATCTTAACTACACGGTTCGATGGGATTCCCTTCACGGATAATTCCAAATAGCTTTGACGGTCGATCCGGTACTCGAACCAATCTACATCGGTCGAACTCGAAAACACGCCTAGATAGTCGGTATCCGGAACAGTCGTAACCGCTTGGTAGCTCTTATCATTCGGTTCATTGGGATCCGTATATTGCGTGACGAATTGAAGGGAGAGTTTGTATTCGCCTGCAACGGCACTAGCCTTCGGTGATATAGCATTGTAGACGCGAATATAATACTTTCCTGGTTCAAGCTCAGGCAATGTAACACTTTCGTTCTGTTGGGTATCCTCACCGAAAGAATCTACGGTAATCGAACCCATTCCAGGGCCGCTAATATCCATCGCAGGGTCAATTCGAGCCGTATCACTGTTCAGGGTCACATGCAATGTCCCTTTCACCGATACACGGAAGGAATACCAATCCTCATCCCCGTCTTGGCTGAAAGTTCCTACAATTTGCTGTGAACGTGTAGGCAGTGTATACGCTTGGTATTGTTTATTGTTACTTTCATATGGATCTTGATATACCGTAAATCTGGAACTCAGTTTATAGGTGACGGTTCCTTCGGCACGCGGATTATTTAATTTGAGCTGGATATAATTTTTGCCTTTCTTGACGGGAATGTTCGTCTTCCCATTCGTAAGACTGGCCACTTTCGTGCCTTCCGCCTTACTTCCGTAATAGTACGTTAACTGTAGAGGCGTAGCACCTTGAATCAATTGTGTCTGAAGTGCCAATGTTCCATCATAAGGTGCAGTCACGTAGAACCAATCTTCCTCTTCCCCCTGTAAGGTAGCGGTCAACGAAGTATCTACCGGGTAAGGTTTCGCAATTTCCCGACTCCCGTTATCCTCATATATATCATCTTTAGGCTTGATGGTTAATGCACGATCCGCGCGCAATAACCCATAGCCTGTTGAGGGGTCCCAGCCCGTTGGACCTAGATCCTGTGCAGATTGACGAATCAAATTACGAATCTGGTATGGCTTCATATCCGGGTACTTCGCCCAGATCATCGCAGCAACGCCTGCCACCTGCGGCGCAGCCATCGAGGTTCCCTCCTCTGATGTATAGCCGCCGCCCAGGGCCGTGGTATAGACACGCCACGGAGCAACCACGTCAATCTCGGGCCCTGTGTTCGAACGCGGTTCAGCGGTCTTCATATCCGCTGTTCCCCCCACAGCAATCACCTCAGGATATGCTGCTGGATATTTCACAGCCACTTTCGACCCAAGAATCTTGGCGTCATTCCCCGTTGCCGCAACAAGTAATACGTCCTTATCTTCTGCATACTTTACAATTTGCTGCATGTACTGCGAGTAGCGATATAGACCTACGGAGAGGACAACGATTTTAGCCCCGTGATCTACGGCATACGTGATACCCTGCCCTAGCTTATCTTCATCGCCCGAGCCCGTATCGTCCAACGCCTTAATCGGCATCATCTTCGCATTCCATAATATGCCGCTCGTGCCCAATCGGTTATTCCCTACCGCACCAATAACTCCTGCAACGCTAGTCCCATGACCATTATCGTCTTGCGGAGCTTGATTAGGCTTAATTAAGTTTGTTCCTGCGACTAGATTATCTTTAAGATCGGCATGCTTCAGGTCAATCCCCGTATCCACGATACCGATGGTAATATTCGTATTGCCAGTCACTTGATCCCACGCAGTCTCCGCCTGGATTTGCTTCAAGTAAGACTGATTCGCATAATTCGTATCATTCGGGGCTTTCAGAATGGTGACCTCATGGTTCGGCTCCACATATTCTACGTGAGCAGATTGTCTCACACGCGTAAGCCATCCTTCGAGATGAATCCCCTGCTTTGGCCGAACGACAATGACATTTAACTTTTCTTGCTTGCTAAGGATTTCTGTCTCTTGTAAAATCTCAGCGTCCTGCGTGGAGCCTTTCCATTTCATGATCCATGAGGACGGGACGTTTTGATCTTTTTCTTGATCTTGTCCTTGATCTTGCCCTTGATCTTGACCTTGACCTTGTCCTTGATCTTGTTGATCTTGTCCTTGTTCTTGCCCTTGATCTTCTCGATCTTGTCCTTGATCTTGATCTTCTTGATCTTGTCCTTGTAACACTGTCGACTGATTCGTTTCACTTGGAATAGATGCCGATTCTGCGGACATCTTTGTAGGTAACACTTCGCTTGCGGACTGCAATAACAGAAGGCACATCAATATACAAACGAAGCGTTGTAATAACTTTTTCATCGCTTCTCCAATCTGTCTTTCATTTACAGAATTTCGTGGTCGAATCCTATCCTATACTTGTTCGATACACACCCCCCAATCCCCTTTAACCAAAGAGAGTTAATCTTTCCCTCATCAACTAAAAAGAGCCTCCCCAAAGGGAGGCTCCGGCAACGTACATTAACTGCCCATCTGAATGAACAAATCAAAGGATATCGAGAAGTAATGATTGATAAAATCAACGATGACATTCGGCATCACACCGAGGAAAAGCGTCGCTATCGCACAAATCCATACCGTGATGCCCAACGGTGCAGGAATTCGTATCGGAAAGGCTTCCCCGATCGAACGCATGTACATTTGACGGGCGATCCCGAAATAATAATACAATGAAATGACGCTTGTTATAATCATCACGGCGATAATCCAATAATCCTTCGCCTGAGCGGCTCCCAATGCGATGAACAATTTACCCATGAAGCCACCTGTAAGCGGAATGCCCGCGAACGATAGAATGAAAATAGTCATGGCTACGGCTGTGAACGGAGCCCGATAATAGAGGCCTGCGAAACTACTAACCTCATCGTTTCCTGAACTTCGGCTAACAATCATCACCACAGCCAGAGCACCAATGTTCATGAATAAATACGCTATGAGATAGAATCCGAATTCCGAGAAATTCGAAAGATTGAACGACCCTATCGGGACGAGTAAGTATCCTGCATTCGCCACACCTGATAATGCAAGCAATCGCTTAACGTTGCGCTGCCTGAGGGCTGCGGTGTTCCCGATTAGCATCGCAAGCGCAGCTACTATGAGCACGCTCAGGGTCAGGTCGCCTCGCATATACGTATACTCTTCACTACCTAGCGGGAAGAATACATTATAGAAAATACGGAACAGAATCGCGAATCCCGCGGCCTTGGAGACGACAGCCAAGAATGCTGTGACTGGTGTTGGTGCGCCTTGGTAGACATCCGGAGCCCACACATGGAAAGGAGCCGCTGCAACTTTAAAGGCAAATCCTGCGAACATTAAGAAGAAGCTCACATAAATGAGCACTTTAAAATCAACAAGGTGCTGCGATAACATCTGTGCGATTCCTGCGAGATTCGTCGTACCCGACATCCCATACAAAAACGACATTCCATACAGAATGAATGCAGACGAAATACTGCCGAGCACGATATATTTGAAGGCACTCTCATTGGACTTCAAATCATTCTTTTTCATACCGACTAGAATATAGGAAGTAATACTTAAGAGTTCAAGTCCGACGTAGAGTGTAATCAAATCTCCTGACGAGGCCATGATCATGGCCCCTAATACGGCCGGGAGGAGTAAATAGTAGTACTCGCCTTTATGCTGAATCTCATCCTCTCGAATCGATCCGAGACTCATAAATAGAATCAAGGCGGTTCCGCTTAAGAAGATGATTTTGAACACGTTGGCAAAATCATCAACCCGGTAGCTTTGTCCCAGGAGCTGAATGGCATGGGCCGTGAAGGCGGGATCTGCGCTCGCCCCCATCGATACCATTTTCGAAATCACAAATGCAAGAGAGACGAGAACAGACACCAGCGAAAGAACACCTAACACATCCCGATTGATCTTTCTTGGCAAGAATAAATCAAGCAATGACAGCAAAATTGCAGCGATGACTAACGTTAATTCTGGCGCCAAGGTGGCTAGATCAGCCCATTGCAATGGTTGAATATTCGATATTGGACTCATGGGACTAACCTCCTACCTTGATAAGTTGTAAAAACTGCTCAAAGCTGTGCTGCAATGGATCGATGATAATCGTTGGATATACGCCGAGCAGTACAATAAATGCCGTGAGCGCCATCATCGGTATGGCCTCAATCAATCTTGCGTCACGGATCCCGATATAACGATCCTCCATCGGACCGTATGTAATGCCAAGGACCCCTCGCAGTACATAGACAGCACCCAGAATAATCCCTAGCGTACCTACGACCGCGATGACCTTCATTTCACTAAATAAACCTAGGAAAGATAGGAACTCGCCGACAAACCCGGATAGACCCGGCAAGCCAAGTGATGCAAGACCAGCAATCAATAGAATACCGCTCATGAAAGGCATACTTCTTGCAAGTCCGCCCAATTCATCTAACCGTGTCGTGTGCGTACGTTCATACAAGCTGCCGACAAGCAAGAAGAATAAGGCGGAGATCAATCCGTGCGAGATCATTTGGAACATCGCACCCTTTAATCCGATTTCATTCAATGCCGATAGACCCAAGAGAACGACACCCATATGACTGATACTGGAATAGGCAAGGACCAGCTTGAATTCCTTCTGTACGAGAGCTAGCACCGCACCATAGATAATATTAATCACACCTAAGATCGCTAACACCGTTGCCCATGATTCCGTTTGCTGCGGGAATAGGAATAAACCGAACCGAATGAGTCCATAAGCACCCATTTTCAACAATACCCCCGAGTGAATCATAACGACAGCTGGAGGCGCTTCGTTATGGACCTTCAGCATCCAAGTATGGAATGGGAAGATGGGAAGCTTAATCCCGAAAGCAACCAGCAACAAGATAAATATCGTTTTCTGCATGCCTGCCGAGAGAACAACCGACGATTCGGACGGCTGGATCAAATTCTGCAGAATGGTTGCCAAATCACCGCTATACGATAAATGCGTCTGTCCTGCCACGGATTGATCGACTTGAAAGCCCGCTGTCGCAATCAATAACGTAAAAGCAATCAACATGAGGGCAGATCCCAGACCATTATAAATCAAGAACTTATTTGCTGCTTTTTCTCGGCCAACATATCCCCAAATCCCAATTAGGAAATACGTTGCTACTAAGGTGACTTCAAAGAACAAGAAGAACAAGAATAGATCGCGTGCCATAAACACGCCAAACATTCCGACTTCTAGCAGCAGGAAAAGGATAAAATACGTTTTCCAACGCTTCTTGATATGAACCGAAGCAAAAGCCGCCATCACGCCGACAATTGCTGTTAGCAATACAAGCAGTAAGGAAATGCCGTCCATTGCGAGATGATAGTTAAATTGAATGAAGTAAGATGATACCTGTCCCTGATAAGCTTCCGTATTTAACGGCATGTGAATCCATCGCAAGTTCTCCTCGAACGCGACACCCTTTTCGCTATAATCATAAGCCAAAAACATCCAGATCACGAGAATGAAGGGAATGAATGTCGTTGCGATACCAATCGTTTTGATCAAGCGGTTCTTATTCGCCGGTGTAAACAACAGAATAAGGATCCCGAGGAGTGGAGACAAGGTAATGAGCGTCAAAATTGGAATGTTCGCCATCAACTACCACAACCTCCTTCCGACAATAGCCACGATGAGTAGGACACAACCTAGCAGCGTAATTAATCCATACGTTTGAACTTGACCGTTCTGCATTCGGGTGGATGCACGTCCTGTTAAGAGCGTTAAGCTGGCAACACCGCGTACAATGCCATCGATGACCCATTGATCGAAGGCAGCTAATGCCCCTCCGATAGCCCGTAATGGAGTGACAATTATAGCGTGATACAACTCATCAATATAGTATTTGTTCGCAAGTAGTTTCGTAAGCCAAGGCAACTTACCCGCAATAGCCTCGCTTGAGATCGCATGTTTCCGATAAATGAGCCAACCAAGCCCAATCCCTAATAATCCAACGATCGTGGATATCGCCATCACAGCATAATTCGCGTGTTCTACCGTCTCGGTCCCTTCTAACCAGGTTCCGAACCAACTGTTAAACGGCGTATAGACGAAGCCGGAGACGACCGCCAAAACGGCGAGGATCACGAGCGGTATCGTCATGGTCGGAGGGGACTCATGAACATCTTTTGCTGCTGTTACTGGTTTCCCCGTGAATACAAGGAAGAACAATCGCGACATATAAAATGCAGTAAAGAAAGCTGCAATAATCCCTACAACGAAGAGTCCTTTGTGACCTTCCCATGCTGCAGCCAGCACGGCATCCTTCGACCAGAACCCGGAGAACGGTGGAATACCCGACAAAGCTAATGCCCCGATTCCGAAGGTCCAAGCCGTTACTTTCATTTTCTTACCAAGCCCGCCCATCTGATGAATATCTTGCTGATGGATCATATGAATGACACTTCCTGCCCCCAAGAACAACAAAGCTTTGAAGAAGGCATGCGTGAACAAATGAAACATTCCGGCCGTCACCGATCCCACACCGATGGCCATCATCATATAACCCAATTGGCTCACGGTCGAGTAAGCAAGAATCCGCTTGATATCATTCTGAGCAATCCCGATCGTCGCGGCGAAAATCGCGGTAAACCCGCCGACATAGGCCACAACCTGCATGGCGTCCGGCGAAGCATGAAACACATCAAAGGTTCTCGCTACGAGATATACCCCTGCTGCAACCATCGTCGCTGCGTGAATCAAGGCACTGATCGGCGTTGGTCCTTCCATCGCATCCGGAAGCCACGTGTGTAATGGGAACTGACCAGACTTGCCTATTGCTCCGACAAAGATCAGGATTCCAATCAATGTGGTGACACCTGCACCGATCCCCGCTGCCGCTAGTGCATCCGGTTGTGTGAACACATTATGGATGGAGGCGAAATCTAATGCATGCTCAGGCATATACACATACAGAAGCAGAATGGCAATGAATAAGCCTACGTCCCCAATCCGAGTGACGATAAATGCTTTCTTTGCGGCGGCCTTCGCCGCAGGCTTCTGATACCAGAATCCGACTAACAAGAACGAACATACGCCGACAAGCTCCCAGAAAATATAGAGCTCCAGCATGTTCGATGAAATAACAAGTCCAAGCATCGAGAACGTGAATAAGGATACATAAGCGAAAAATACCGTAATCCGCTCGTCACCTTTCATGTATCCTCTTGAGTAGATATTGACGAGTAAGCTAACGAACGTCACAATGACGAGCATTAGCGCATTTAGATTCGTGACTTCAAATCCAACACTCAGGTGTACCCCGCCAAAGCGTATCCAATCCATCCCTTTGGTATAATCTTCTACGTTGCTGCCCACTCGTTCGATGAAAATGAGCAGCGCGTAGATGAATGAAGCAAAGGTGCATACAATACTGATCCATACCCCTACTTCTTTCATTTGCCGGCCTAACGCCGTGAGGACGAGGAACGCGAGCATCGGAAAGATCGGAACGACCCAAGCGTATTGCGAATAGACTGATTCCATTGCTTTTCCTCCTATTGGTTATCGCTTCATTTCATTGAATTCATCCACATTCGCTGTTCCTTTGTTACGGTATAATGCGATGAGGATCGCGATACCTACTGCAGCTTCCGCCGCAGCAATCGTCATATTAAAGAGCGAGAAAATCTGTCCCTTTAATCCCGGAACGACGCCGTATTTCGAAAAAGCGATCAAGTTCAAATTCACTGCATTGAGCATCAGTTCAATGGATAACAATACGATCACGGCGCTCCGCTTCGTTAAAGCTCCATACAGGCCCAGACAGAACAAAATTGCAGCTAGCATCAAATAAGAACCTAACATGCCGCTCATCTTAGTCCGCCTCCCTTTTTGCAAGTACAATGGCACCGATAAATGCCACGGTCAATAATACGGACATCAACTCAAATGGGATGACATGCTCGGTATAGAGCAGCTTACCGATTTCAAGCGTATTATCCTTCGGCGGTGTCCAATTCGCTGTAGGAAACGTCGTCGACCGAATGGCGTAGAACAATATTCCGAATAGAGCAAGACAACCTACGGCGACGATGCCCTCATGCCAAGGTCTACGAACATCCTCATCGACCTGATCATGCTTCGTCATCATAATCCCGAAAATCATCAAGATCGAGATCGCACCTGCGTAGATTAACACCTGAACGAAAGCAAGGAACTCCGCATTTAACAATACGTACATGCCCGCCAATCCGATAAAAGCGAACGCTAGCGAGACGACCATATGAATGACTTTATTAAAACTAATCATTAATACCGCGCCAGCGATGATACATACCGCAAGAATGAAAAATGCAACGTATTCGCCTGTGAGCTGGAAGCTAAAATCAAACATCCTTCTTGATGCCTCCCCTCGTCGTCATCGCCGAGTTGTTCTCCTTACGAATATTTTCATTGTTTTCATATAACCACTCTTTGTTCTTGAACAAATCATCTCGGCTATAGGAAGCTAACTCGAAATTGTTCGTCATGACGATCGCCTCGGTTGGACATACTTCCGTACACAAATCGCAGAGGATACATAATTCAAAATTAATATCAAAGGTATCGATCACCTTTCCCTTTTTCTCCGGGTCAGGGTTTGGCTTGCCTGTGAGTGTGATACACTCTGTCGGACAGATTCTTGCGCATTGGTTACAAACAATGCACTTGTCGGGCTCAAAATACTGAATACCACGAAAGCGGTCTGGCAACGCGAGCGGTACATCTGGATATTTGTAGGTCACTTTTTTGGATGTCATTGCTTTGAATGTCACGCCTAACCCTTTCATTAATCCCTTCAACGGTACTCACCCCTTCTTATTTGATGAACAATTCCACATAGATCGCTGTCACGAACACATTAATAAGCGAGAGCGGAAGCAACACTTTCCAACCGAAACTCATTAACTGGTCGACGCGAATCCGCGGCATCGTTGCGCGTAACCAGAATAAGAAGAACACACAGAACATGAATTTTAGAATGAACCAGATGATACCTGGGATAAACGTTAAGAATGGGAAAGGTGCATGCCATCCGCCTAAGAAAAGCACCGTCGTTAACGACGCGATCGCGAAGACATATACATACTCCGCTAACATGAAGAATGCGAACCGGAATCCGCTGTATTCCACGTGATATCCCGCAACAAGCTCTGATTCTGCCTCAGGCAAGTCAAATGGCGTACGGTTCAGTTCCGATACCGCTGCGATAATGAATACGACAAATCCGATAATTTGCGGGAGGAAATTCCACTGCCAGAAATAATCGCCTTGTCCGTTCACAATCGTACGCAGACTCAAGCTTCCATTCAACAAAATGACACCCACAACCGAAATAACGAGCGGAATTTCATAGCTGATCATTTGTGCCGCAGAACGCATCCCGCCAAGCAGTGAGTATTTATTGTTCGATGCCCAACCGGCGAGAATGATTCCAATGGTTGAGATACAAGATAGTGCCCCGTAATATAAGAGGCCTACATTTAAATCGGTAAAATACAGTGAATCGGTATACGGAATAACAACAAGCACCGCAAATGACGGTACGTACGTGATGACAGGTGCGAGGATGAATAGCCACCGATCCGCTTTACGCGGTATGGTGTCTTCTTTGATGAGCAGCTTAAAAATATCGGCAAGGGTCTGAAATAACCCGAGCGGTCCTACGCGATTAGGGCCAATCCGCAATTGCATCCAACCGATGACCTTTCGCTCAAAATAGATGGCGTAGGTTACAAAGCCTAATACGATAAACAGAAATACGACTCCCCATGCGAGGAATATTGCAAAATTCGTCCATGTTAACGGCTCTTGCAGCCATGTGCCCATTAACAGTCAACCTCCCCAACGACGATATCCACGCCGCCTAGAATGGTAATGAGGTTTGTCATTGTCTCACCCACCAGCAATTTCGGCAAAATTTGCAGATTTACAAAAGACGGGCGTCTAAATTTCAACCGATAAGGTTCCGCTTTTCCTTTGGAAACGATATAACAACCGATTTCGCCGCGTGGCGACTCGATTCTAGCGTAAATTTCGCCTGCTGGCGGACGGATGACACGAGGAACTTTCCCCATGATCTCCCCGTCTTTCGGGAATTGCTCAATGGCCTGTTCTAGAATTCGTAAGCTCTGCCGCAGCTCTTCCATCCGAATGAAATAGCGATCATAGCAATCTCCATTCGTGCCCAACGGAACATCGAATTCGAAGCGATCATACAGACTATAGGGTTCATTCTTGCGTATATCCCAGTTCACACCGGTACAACGTAGATTCGCTCCGCTTAGGCCGAAATCGATCGCAGTCTGCGCGTCATATGTCCCGACCCCTTTGATCCGTGTGAGGAAGATTTCATTGCCGCTGACAAGTCGATCATATTCTTCCATTTTCTTTCTCATATACGGGATAAATTCTCGAACCTTGTCGATCCACCCTTCCGGTGCATCCCATTTCACGCCGCCGACGCGCATGTAGTTATACGTCAATCGCGCACCGCATAATTCATTGAATAAATCGATGATAATTTCACGATCCCGAAATGCATACAAGAAAGGGCTCATCGCACCGATATCTAACAAATATGTCCCCCACCAGACGAGATGGCTGGCTACGCGCTGTAATTCCATGACAATCAGTCGCAGAAATTCTGCTCGTTCAGGGATTTCAAGCTGCATCATTTTCTCAACCGCATGAACCAAGACATAGTTATTGGTCATCGCCGATACATAATCCATCCGGTCGGTATATGGAATGATCTGCGTGTAATTTAAATTCTCTGCCAGCTTCTCTGTCCCTCGATGCAAATAACCCATGACAGGCGTTGCTTCTTTGATGACTTCCCCATCCAGCTTCACGACGATTCGAAATACGCCATGTGTACTAGGATGCTGTGGCCCTACGTTTAACAAGAGTTCTTCTGTCCGAATCACGTGTGTTACACCTCCGAATCTAGCGGTACGTAATCTTTGCGAAGCGGATGTCCTACCCAATCATCAGACATCATAATACGACGCAAATCGGGATGACCCGGGAATGCGATGCCTAGTAGATCATAGATTTCACGTTCATTCCAATTGGCCGTCTGCCAGATCGGTGTAACGGAAGCTACGGAAGGCTGTTCTCGATCCGTTTTGACGTGAATGCAATACTCATGTTGTGTCGAAATCGACACCATATGATAGACCACTTCCATATGCGTTTCGTGGTCCGCACCGGATACATTCCGCAAGTAGTCACATTGAAAAGCTTCGTCATGTTTCAGAAGCTCTGCACAGGTATACCAATGCTCTCCCTTAATCGTTAACGTCGGAAGATGGCTATTATTCTCGTTAATATATGACTCTTCCACGGCGTCCACAGCGACCTTAGTCTTCAAGATCTCGATCGCACGGTCTAACCGAGGCTGATTGTAGGACGGTTCCTTAGGGGCTGCTTCTGCAGCAGCTGCCTCAGCTTCTTCTTTGGCTTTGGCGCGTGCTGCTCTTGCTTCTGCTGCCGCTTTCACCTTCGCTTCCTTCTCTTCATCGGTGAGGATTTTACGCTCAGGCTTCGCCTCCGCAGCTGTTCCTTCTGCCGCTGCATCTTCCGTGGATGCTTCTGCATCCCCTGCTTGTGCTTTGGCAGCTTCTCTGGCCGCGCGCGCTTCGGCAGCAGCTTTAATCTTGGCCTCCCGTTCTTCCGGGGTCATGATCTTGCGCTCCCGCTTAACCTCTTGCTCATCACTCATCGATTGGTCACCTGCTTCCCAGTCTTCGCCTCATAACGAATTTTTTCTTGAAGCTTGTTGATGCCATAAATAAGTGCAGCTGGATTCGGCGGGCATCCTGGAATATACACATCCACAGGCACGATCTGGTCTACGCCCTTCATAACCGCGTAAGATTTCACATAAGGTCCGCCTGCAGTCGCGCAGGATCCCATCGCGATAACCCACTTCGGTTCTGGCATCTGATCGTACAGACGACGCAGTAAAGGACCCATTTTCTTCGTTACTGTTCCAGCCACAATCATCACGTCTGATTGACGCGGAGACGTACGGAATATAACGCCAAATCGGTCCAAATCATAGTGTGAAGCTCCTGTTCCCATCATCTCGATCGCACAGCAGGCGAGCCCGAACGTTAGCGGCCATAGCGAGTTGCTTCGCGCCCACGCCTTTAGTTGATCCAGTGTTCCCATGAATACATTTCTTTCTATCTCCTGACGTTCCTCAGGACTGATCGATTCTAAATTGAGTTCCATTTGAGCACCTTCTTCTTCCAAGCGTATATAAGCCCAATAAGCAATAATGCGACAAAAATCAACATTTCTACGAGCACAAAAAGCCCAAGTTGCTGATACGCCACGGCCCATGGGTAAAGAAACACGGTCTCCACATCAAAAATAACAAACATCAATGCAAATAAATAATAGCGAATATTAAAACGTACTTGACCGACCCCTACCGGTTCGTTCCCACTCTCATACGTACTTTGTTTAATTTCGGTAGGTTTGCTAGGTCTTAGCCATCTTCCCACTGTAAGCGCTACCACTGGTAGTAAAATGCCAAGCCCAATAAAGATCGCTACAATGACATAGTTATTCGTGTACTCCATGTCCTTTCTCGCCTCCGTTCGCTTTATATAATTTTGTTATACAAATTACAAAAATCTGTAATAAACCCGTAACAATTATAACAAAACCTACCAATGCCGTCTATCCAAAACATGGGTATTATTTCTTATTAAAATTATAGTGTGACAACCCTGTAATGCCTATATATGCCGCGAAAATAGTGAACATTCGTGAAGAGTTTGTGACAAGGATGAGGTGAGGGGGGGATAAAAGAAATGGCTATGAAGATGAACAGTAACGAGGGAACGCAGGTGTATCGGCTTCCGTCGCTGTTGAAATCGGGAAATATGATTGGAATATGTAAGGTATTTTCCCGATTTCAAAGGCGATCGCTACCGCTCTTCAGCCGACACACCCACTTTTCCCTTTCAAAAGTTCATCTTCATAGCCAGCCAAACGGACTCCCCCTTGTCACATGGGGGAGCAGCACAAGGAGCCCCGTTATTGCCATAGGCACAAACGGGGCTCCCCTACAATGATATACTCTCAAATCTTTATGAGAGGAACGCAGGTGTATCGGCTTCCGTCGCTGTTGAAATCGGGAATTTTGATTGGAATATATAAGGTGTTTTCCCGATTTCAAAGGCGAACGCTACCGCTCTTCAGCCGACACACCCACTTTTCCCTTTCAAAAGTTCATCTTCATAGCTAGCCAAACGGTCTCCCCCTTGTCACATGGGGGAGCAGCAGTAGGAGCCCCGTTATTGCCATAGGCACAAATGGGGCTCCCCTACAATGATATACTCTCAAATCATTATGAGGGGAACGCTGGTGTATCGGCTTCCGTCGCTGTTGAAATCGGGAATTTTGATTGGAATATATAAGGTGTTTTCCCGATTTCAAAGGCGACCGCTACCGCTCTTCAGCCGACACACCCGCTCTTCCTTTTCAAAAGTTCATCTTCATAGCCAGCCAAACGGACTCCCCCTTGTCACATGGGGGAGCAGCACAAGGAGCCCCGTTATTGCCATAGGCACAAACGGGGCTCCCGAGCTATGTTATACTCTCAAATCTTGAGGTAAAGCGTGTGCGCTGGGGCTGCCAAAGGCAGAGATGGCCGCACGAAAGCGCTCATTGGACGAATTAACTCTAAAACGATCAAACTCAGCTCTTTACACCAATGATGTTTTACGTAACTAGACTCGTACGCCATTAAGCGCAAAAAATCCCGTAAGAGATTGCCATAAAGGCAATCTCTCACGGAATTTTTGATAGCGATCATTCCACCACACCGGACTCACAACGCACAAACGCAGCTCCTTCGCCCCATTTACGGGGTCCAGGGGCGTAGCGCCCTGGGGTCCCCATTCATAGAGTGAAGGGGGATTTAGGGGGTAGAGATCCCTACTAATCTCTGTGTTGCCGCACTTCGATACGAGCCAACGCTCTTTGGAGCGCCAACTCTGCACGACGATGATCCATATGGTCTTTCTTATTAGCTAGACGGCGCTCAGCACGCTCTTTGGCAGCCTTCGCACGGTTGATGTCAATATCGCCCGGGAGTTCTGCGGATTCAGCGAGAATCACGACTTTTTCTTTGCTAACTTGAATGAAACCACCGTGAACCGCAAGCTCATCTTTCTTGCCATTCACTTTAATAACCACCGGAGCAACTTTTAAAGGTGTAACGAGTGGAATGTGATGAGCGAGGATACCTAGCTCACCATCAGCCCCTTTTACGCTAACCATGTCAACTTGCTGAGCATAAATTTTACGCTCAGGAGTTACAATCTCCAATAAAAAGGTACTCACATCGAACCCTCCTAACGCTCACGTTTATTGCAACGTTTTCGCTTTCTCTACAGCTTGTTCAATTGTACCAACGTACATGAATGCTGCTTCTGGAAGCTCGTCATGTTTACCTTCCAAGATTTCTTTGAAAGAGCGAACAGTTTCTTTAACAGGTACATAGATACCTTTGTTGCCTGTGAAAGGCTCAGCAACGTGGAATGGTTGCGATAAGAAACGTTCAATTTTACGAGCACGAGCAACCGTCAATTTATCTTCCTCGCTCAACTCGTCCATACCGAGGATCGCGATAATATCTTGTAACTCTTTATAACGCTGAAGAATACGTTTAACGCCTTGTGCAACGTTATAGTGCTCTTCACCAACAACTTCTGGTGCTAAGATACGTGAGCTCGATGCAAGAGGGTCAACCGCTGGGAAGATCCCTTTCTCAGAGATTTTACGCTCCAAGTTTGTTGTTGCATCCAAGTGAGCAAACGCTGTTGCTGGAGCTGGATCCGTATAGTCATCCGCAGGAACGTAGATCGCTTGGATCGAAGTAACAGAACCTTTCTTCGTCGACGTGATACGCTCTTGCAATTGACCCATTTCCGTAGCTAGCGTAGGTTGGTAACCTACGGCAGATGGCATACGACCGAGCAATGCGGATACTTCAGAACCTGCTTGTGTGAAACGGAAGATATTATCGATGAAGAGAAGAACGTCTTTTCCTTCTGCATCACGGAAATATTCAGCCATTGTCAAACCTGTCAAAGCAACACGTAGACGTGCACCAGGAGGCTCGTTCATTTGACCGAAGATCATTGCCGTTTTCTTAATAACGCCTGAATCTGTCATCTCATGGTACAAGTCATTACCTTCACGAGTACGCTCACCAACACCTGCGAATACGGAGATACCACCGTGCTCTTGGGCAATGTTGTTGATCAACTCTTGAATTGTAACGGTTTTACCTACACCGGCACCACCGAAAAGACCGATTTTACCACCTTTGGTATACGGTGCTAGCAAATCGATAACTTTAATACCTGTCTCAAGCATCTCTGCTTGTACAGAAAGCTCATCGAAAGTAGGTGCTTGACGGTGAATTGGGTTGCGAATTTCTGCAGCTACTTCACCGTTCTTATCGATTGGTTCACCTAATACGTTAAATACGCGACCAAGTGTAGCCGATCCTACTGGAACAGAAATCGGAGCACCCGTATCTACGGCTACCGTACCGCGAACAAGTCCATCTGTCGAGGACATTGCGATACAACGAACAACATTGTCACCTAAGTGTGAAGCTGCTTCTACGATAAGGTGGATAGCAACTTCGCCATCGGTTTTCGCTTGTTGTTCAATTTTAATCGCGTTAAAAATGTCTGGAAGCTGACCGCGTTCAAATTCGATGTCAACGACCGCACCCAAAACGGAAATAATGCGTCCCTTTTTCATGCTTTACCCTCCTAAACCCCACTATTAAGACTGTGCGTTCGCTCCAGCCACAATTTCAGAAATCTCTTGCGTAATCGCAGCTTGACGAGCACGGTTGTATGTCAATGTCAAATCACCGATCATCTTCGTCGCATTTTTCGTCGCGCTGCCCATTGCTGTCATTTTCGCGCCAAACTCACTTGCTTTACCGTCCAAGACGGCGCTATAAATTAACGTTTCTGCATATTTAGGAAGGAGTACCGCTAGCACTTCTTCTGCCGAAGGTTCATATTCATAGCTGGAAACGGCACCTTCTGCCTCCACTTCAGCTAGCGGCAGGAGTTGCTTTTGAACCGGAATTTGCGTTAAAGCATTTACGAATTCATTGTAGAAGATATACAAGACATCGTATTTTCCTTCTTCAAAGAAACTTACCGCTTTCGAAGAAATGGACTTAATGTCCGCAAACGTCGGAGCATCGGAAATTTCCGTTACCTCTTCTACGATCGGTAGATTTCTGCGACGGAAATAATCGCGACCTTTACGACCGATTACGAAAATCGAGTATTCATCGGTACTTTTATGATTTTGACGAATCGTATTCATTACAGCACGAATCACGTTCGCATTATATCCGCCCGCTAGACCGCGGTCCGATGTAATGACGAGATAGCCCGTTTTCTTCACTTCGCGGTGCTCAAGCATCGGGTGTTTAATCCCCGTCGTACCTGCCGCGATGCTCTCAACAACCTCTTTCAGCTTCTCCGCATAAGGGCGTGCAGCTTCAGCTTTCTCTTGCGCACGTCTTAGCTTCGATGCCGCAACCATCTCCATCGCTTTCGTGATTTGCTTGGTGTTCTGAATACTCTTAATTTGACGTTTTATTTCGCGTATTCCTTTTGCCATGATTTCACCTCTTTCGAACTTCGCGATCAAAGTTAATAGACATGCACGTACAAGTGAACGTTAAGCCGTTACGTTAAAGCCTTTTTTGAATTGATTAATCGCATCAACTAATGCTTTATCGTTATCAGCTGTAATGTCTTTCGTATCGCGGATCGATGCAAGGATTTCCGGTTTATTCGAATCAAGGAAGAACAAGAATTCATTCTCGAAGCGAAGTACGTCGGCAACTGGAATATCATCCAAGTGACCTTTCGTCGCTGTATACAAGCTAACAACTTGTTTCTCAACCGGCATCGGTTGGTTAACGCCTTGTTTAAGCATTTCCATCATCCGTGCACCACGGTTAAGAAGCGCAAGTGTTGATTTATCCAAGTCAGAACCGAACTGCGAGAAGGCTTGTAATTCGCGATAAGAAGCCAGATCCAGACGAAGGGTACCTGCTACTTTTCTCATCGCTTTGATTTGTGCTGAGCCCCCTACACGGGATACGGAGATACCAACGTTGACCGCTGGACGTTGACCAGAGTAGAACAAGTCAGACTCCAAGAAAATCTGTCCATCCGTAATCGAGATTACGTTCGTTGGGATATAAGCCGATACGTCAGACGCTTGAGTCTCGATAAATGGCAATGCAGTTAAGGAACCGCCGCCCAATTCATCGCTCAATTTCGCTGCGCGCTCTAGCAAACGGGAGTGCAAGTAGAATACATCCCCCGGATAAGCTTCACGACCCGGAGGACGTTTGAGTAGCAAGGAAAGCTCGCGGTATGCCGCTGCTTGCTTAGACAAATCATCATAAACAACGAGCACGTGCTCGCCTTTATACATGAAGTACTCACCCATCGATACACCTGCATATGGAGCCAAGTACAACAATGGAGCTGGCTCAGAAGCAGATGCTGTAACGACGATCGTGTAATCCAACGCACCGTTGCGGCGAAGTGTTTCTACAACGTTCGCAACTGTGGATTGTTTTTGCCCGATCGCAACGTAGATACATTTCATGCCGTTGCCTTTTTGGTTAATGATCGTATCGATAGCAATTGCTGTTTTACCTGTTTGACGGTCACCGATGATCAACTCACGTTGTCCGCGGCCGATTGGGATCATGGAGTCAATCGCTTTAAGACCAGTTTGCATAGGTTCATGAACGGACTTACGATCAATAACACCAGGAGCTGGGTTCTCAATCGGACGGAATTCCGTTGTTTCGATAGGTCCTTTGCCGTCAACCGGCTGTCCTAACGCATTCACGACGCGGCCAAGCAATGCTTCGCCGACTGGAACTTCCATGATGCGGCCTGTGCGCTTCACTTGGTCTCCTTCGCGAATATCTGTGTAAGGTCCAAGAATAACGACCCCAACATTGTTCTCTTCCAAGTTCAATGCCATACCTACAACGCCGTTTGCGAACTCAAGAAGTTCTCCCGACATCGCATTCTCAAGCCCGTGGACGCGAGCGATCCCGTCACCAACAGTGATGACCGTACCTACATCTACAACTTGAATTTCGGATTTATATTGATCGATTTGATTTTTAATCAGCGTGCTGATTTCTTCCGGTCTGATACTCAATTCGCTTCACCCCTATCTACAGTGCTTGAGATTACAATAACGATTTTTCCAAACGCGCCAGTTTGCCGGACAAGCTTCCATCGTATAGACGATCGCCAATACGCACCTTGATGCCGCCGAGGATGCTTTTATCCACCACATTTTGCACGCGAATTTTTTTATTTACGATTTTGCCGAAATGATCCGCAACCAATTCAATTTCCGGTGCGCTTAACGCATAGGCAGAAGTGACAATAGCATCGGCTTGACCTAATGCTTCACCCGCGATTTTAACGTACTCAACGAATACAGGGCCAAGTACATCTTGGCGATTGTTCTTCAAAAGAACACCTAGCAGGTTAATCACTGCCTCTGAAACTTTGCCGTCTGTCGCTTTGTGGATGACATCTGCTTTAACCGAAATATCAATGTTAGGAGCATTTAGAAAACGAGTTACATCCGCATCATTCGCAATTGCTTCAACAACGACCTTCAAGTCTGCTTCGACTTGCGATACGGTGTTGTTCTGCTGTGCAACTTCGAATAGTGCTTTCGCATATTTCTTCGCTACAACAACGTCTTTGCTCATGCTTTGTCCCCTACCTCTTTAAGGTATTGGCCAACCAATTGTTCTTGCGATTTCTCATCGATTTGTTTCTCGATAATTTTGGATGCGATCATCACGGACATGCCGCTAACTTGACTGCGAAGTGCAGCAACCGCCTTGTTCTTCTCGCTCTCGATATCACGAATGGCCTCGTCTTTAAGACGATTGGATTCGGATTTCGCAGTTGCGATCAGATCATCCGCTTGTTTCGAGCCTGTCGATTTCGCTTGTTCAATAATTTCGTAAGCATCTTTACGCGCTTCTTGCAAAGCCGCTTTTTGCTCATTCAATAGTTCAGAAGCCTGTTTCCGGTTATCCTCCGCATCACGCAGTTGACCCATTACGAGCTCTTTACGTTTCTCCATCACACTGAAAAGCGGTTTGAATGCATATTTGTTCAATAGAATATACAAAATGATAAACGCGATTAATGTAAAGACTGTCGATTCCCAATTAAAACTCAAACTAAGTCACTCCTTTCTGAAGTGGTTATTCAGCCAAAAGGAAGGCGCGGATAGCCTAAGCCTCCCCGCCAAATCCTATATCCTGTTATTAAGCTGCGCCGTAGAACAAGAACGCCAATACAACCGCGATGATCGGCATCGCCTCAACCAAACCTACCCCGATAAACATTGTTGTTTGCAATTTGCTAGCTGCTTCTGGCTGACGAGCGATACCTTCAACTGTTTTACTTACGATCAAACCGTTACCTACACCTGCTCCTAGTGCTGCCAAACCGATTGCTATACCTGCCGCGATTAATGCTGATGCTCCCATAATAATATATCCTCCTCGAAAATGTTTGTTTTTTATCTACAATCAAGCTATCATATATAGCCTGAATTGAGTTTTAGTGATGCTCTTCTGCATGATTTTCAATGGCATGCGAAATGTATACCATCGTCAACATCGTAAATACGAACGCTTGAATTGTTCCAATGAAAATACTAAATGCTTGCCAAGCCATTAAAGCCGGAATACTCGCTACACCTAGTCCTAGTAAAACTGAAATCAATACTTCTCCCGCAAAAATATTCCCGTATAGACGCATACCATGCGTTAGGAAGTTCGAGAAAGTCTCGATTAACTTAATAGGGAAGAAAATTGGGAATGGTTCAAAATAACTTTTGAAGTAAGCTTTCGTATTTTTCGTCATACCTAGGAAATGAACGATAACGAAGATTATCAATGCAAGCCCCATCGAAACGGAAGCGTCTGCTGTTGGAGATTTCCACCAAGCAACTCCGATTTCAAGGTGTTCTTCATTCGGTTTCTTATCGTGAAGTTCCGCAAACGCATCGGCATTTACACTAACGATTTCTTGACCGAATACTTTATGTCCAGGTTCAGAATATTCGGTTACGATACCAAATGGTAAACCTAGCAAATTCCCCACAAAAATAAACATAATGATCGTCATACCTAGCGATACGAAGGCTTTACCTTTTTTCAAATCCATCGTACTCGAAATTATTCCTTGAACGAACTCTACTGCCCATTCAAGAAAGTTTTGCAGCTTCCCTGGGTTTTCAACCGATAAATTGCGTACTGCCAGTCGCGCTAGAATAAACACAATTAAGCTAGTAACAATTAACATGGTTACAATCGAAAGATCGATGTTAAAACCGCCAAGATTAATAATTGGTGCTTCATGCATGTTTCTCACCCCTTTCTCAGCCAGAACGTCTACTGCTCTTTACGTACTTGTACAAAACCTATAACTACTATAATGAATTGCGCAAATAGCAAACCTGCTACCGTCGCATATACATTAACACCGTCAGACTTGATCGCAATCATAACAGCTAGAATCGCCATTGCCACACGAGTAAGGAGACCCAAGTTAACTCGTTTTCTCCCATCCTGTAGCACGACCTTCGTTACATTTCGTACTTTATTAGCAAGAAAATAGGAGTTCAATAAACTTACGACGGTTCCTAGAATAATCCCCGCTGCAATTTCGCGCATAGATGGAACAAAAGCCCAACCCAACAAACATACAGCAATAAAAATGAAAGTCACTCGTTGAAGTGCTTTTAGACGGACTGATAACTCATCCATTAGAATCCTCCAACACCTTTTTAATCAGAACAATGACATTGGTCACACCGGCTGCCAAGCCGACCAAAACGCCTATAGCCGTACCAAGTTGAACGCTTCCAAGTATTTCTCCGATCCATTCTCCTCCATAAAACCCAAGGAGTATGCATACGGCTAAATCCAGTCCCAGAGCAGTAACAAGCCCCATTGCTCGCCATGGTTTGCCGCCATTTTTCGACACAGTCATTTTCCAACCTGCCCTTATAATCCCAGTTTATTTTACTTAAAAAAATCAGGAATTGTCAATTCATTTAAAATATAAAACTGTTGGAACGAAGCCGGAGAATCGTTGATATTACAGGGTTTTAGAACGCCAAAACCGTACAGTACCACTGTATGCTGTATTCTCAAAGAACTTGTTCATAATTATTACAAATTTATGAACTTTTAGCGAAAGCTCTCAGGGGGCTGCTCTCGTTTGCCAAAATGATACAAAATCGCTTCAACAATGCGCTGAGACGCCTTGCCATCTCCGTACGGATTGACTGATCCGCTCATTTGGTCATAGACGGCTGCGTCGGTCAGCAGCGTGCGTGTACGGTCGTAGACGACCTCTTCATCCGTACCCACAAGCTCTAATGTACCTGCTTCAATACCTTCTGGACGTTCTGTTGTATCACGCAAGACAAGCACCGGGATCCCAAACGATGGCGCTTCTTCTTGCAATCCGCCTGAATCCGTAAGAATCAAGTGCGTATGCGGATAGAAATTATGCAAATCTACCACATCAAGCGGATCGATCAATTGAATCCGAGGGTGATTCCCTAAGATTTCATGAGCCGGTTCTTTAACCGCAGGGCTCAGATGTACGGGATAGACAATCGCCACATCTTCAAATTCGTCGGCGATTCTTTTGATTGCACGAAAAATATTCCGATGTGGTTCGCCTTGAGCTTCACGGCGATGCGCAGTCATCAGAATCATTCGTTTTCCTTTGGCCCACTCTAACACCGGATGCGTATAATCTTGTCGTACTGTATATTGAAACACGTCTGTTACGGTATTGCCTGTGACAAATACCATGGATTTTGATTTATTTTCACGATACAAGTTGTTTGCCGACACTTCCGTTGGAGAAAAATGTAAATCTGCAAGCACACCTGTCAATTGACGATTCATCTCTTCCGGGTACGGTGACATTTTGTTCCATGTGCGAAGACCTGCTTCAACATGTCCTACTTTGATCTGTTGTAAAAAGGCTGCATAGCTAGCTAAGAACGTCGTTAGCGTGTCTCCGTGAACAAGTACGATGTCCGGTTTAGCTTCGCGCAAGACAGGATCAAGACCTTGCAATACCCGAATGGTAATCTCATTCAATGTTTGGCGGTCTTTCATCACATCCAAGTCAAAATTTGGATGAATATTAAAAACCTCTAATACTTGATCCAGCATCTGACGATGCTGTGCCGTCACACATACGATGGATTCGATCTCGTCGGGATGTTTTTCCAATTCCAAAATAAGCGGAGCCATCTTGATGGCTTCCGGTCTCACACCAAAAATCGTCATTACTTTAACTTTTTGCATGCCCTCTACCTCATTTCCTTAACTTTCTTACCACAATAGAATTTTTTAGTTTCGATGTATCGAAACTAAAAAATTCTATTTGGCGATAAAACCTACCTTTAAACGCGGTCGCTCATCTTCGAAAGGCCTCGATAGAGGTTTTCTTACTTCGTGCCGAATAAACGATCCCCTGCGTCCCCTAGACCTGGAACAATGTAACCATGATCATTCAAATGGTCATCTAATGCAGCTAGATAGATATCCACGTCTGGATGAACTTCTTGAACGGCCTTCACCCCTTCAGGTGCAGCGATCAGACACATTAATTTAATTTGCGTGCAGTTGCGTTTCTTCAATACATCAATCGCAGCAATCGCGGATCCGCCTGTCGCCAGCATCGGATCAATCACGATCAATTCGCGTTCTTCCGCATCTGTCGGTAATTTCACATAGTATTCTACAGGCATTAAAGTCTCAGGATCACGGAACAATCCCACATGTCCGATTTTCGCTCTCGGGACGAGCTTCAATACGCCATCTACCATGCCTAGACCCGCACGTAGAATCGGAATAAGTCCAAGCGGACGACCTGCAATGACTTTCGTCTCTGTTGTTATGACGGGCGTATCCACCGTAATTGTTTCTAACGGGAGATCCCGTGTAATCTCATAAGCCATTAACATGGCCACTTCGTCTACCAACTCTCGGAAATCCTTCGTCGTTGTCTTCACATCTCGGATGTACGTTAGTTTGTGTTGAATTAAAGGGTGATCGCAAATTACTAATTTCGCCATTTTTCTTCCTCCTGATTGTCATATGCTCTGGTTGTAACGTCTAATGTTGAATGCAGCAACATAACCTTGGATATTATATCACTCCAAGCTTTTTCCTGCACGCAATACTGTAATGAAATGTAAAGTTATGCCAACATTTTTTGATAAAATTTGTCAATCGGCTTTTAAACATAGTATTATTTGTTCACTATGCGAAGCTTCCTTATTCATAAGCCCACTAAACTTGAATCCTTGCTAGACTAATTGACATGCCTACACGACGGTGCTATAAGTGGAAACATAACCCTAATTGAAACTCGGAAGGATTGAATCGTAATGCGTCGTTTCCAACGAAAGCTCGCCACATTCATGCTATCATTATCGCTATTATCTACCGCCACTTTATTTCCACATACGATATTTGCCGAAGGCGTCACCATCCCCATTCAGACCGAATCCAGCTCTAGAGCTCTCTTGGACGAAGTCATGCAATATATTGATCAATACAATATCACGGGCACTACGCAAGAACAACTTGTCCAACAGGCCCTGAAAGGCATGGTCTCAGGTCTTAACGATCCTTATTCGCAGTATTTTACCCCTGAAGAACGAAAGGCCTTTGAGAGTCAATTAAATCTGCAATACGAAGGCATCGGTATTGAGACCCGGTTCGAAGATGGAAAAGCACGTATTACGCGCGTTTTTGACAAATCCCCTGCGCAGACAGGAGGCATTCTCAAAGACGACATCCTCGCACAGGTTGACGGCAAGACCATTACAGAAGCTGCTCACATACAAAAATATATCTTAGGAAAGTCTGGCACGACGGTAAATGTCACAGTGAACCGCCATGGAAAGTCCCTTTCCTTCACATTAACACGGAGCGCCATCCATATTCCAGCTGTTAACAGCAATCTGCTGGACAACCATGTCGGCTATATTCAATTATCTAATTTCACAAGCGATGCAGACGAGGAGTTCGCAGAACATCTGGATCAGTTGCAGAAGAAAGGAATGAAGTCTCTCATTCTGGATCTTCGCGACAATCCCGGCGGTTATGTAGACTCTGCCATGCATATTGCTGAACATTTTATTCAGAATGGTATTCTCATGTATACGAAGGACAATACCAATAAGTTGCAACCCACGCGCATTGAAAATGGACAGCGTCTGGACATGCCTGTCATCCTGCTCGTCAACAAAAACTCGGCAAGTGCTTCCGAAATCCTTGCAGGCGCGTTGCGTGATAATAACGTCGCTAAGCTTGTAGGCACGAACACGTTCGGCAAAGGACGCATTCAGAGCATCTTCTCTCTATCCGATGGGGGTATGCTCAAGTTAACGACGCAACAGTACGTTACGCCGCTTTTGACCGACTTCAACGGCAAAGGCCTGCAACCAGACGTACGACGTACGGGAAATGCGTCACAATTCATTACAGCGATGCAGTTGGCTTCTTCAGACAAGCTTAAGGTAACCCTGGAGAAAAATAAAATAACGGTCGGCGGAGCCGAAATCTCGGACAACGTGCAATTTCTTCAAAAGGGCAGCAGCGTCTATGTGCCTACACAGATTCTTGCTGCCTTGGTCAGTGCACAACCGGAATGGGTAACATCCAGCGGCACGCTCGTCTTACATACAAGCGACACACAAAGTTCATCATTCACCGTAGCCTCGAAAGCTGTTCTTAATGAGAAAGGCGAAACCTTCATCGATTTACACGCCTTTCAAGCGAAGTTCCCTGCGCTCCAGTGGAGCTCAACCAACGGTAAAGTAACCCTATCCATATAAATTTCATCGCTTCAAATACGAAAAGCCCTGCGGAAACAGGGCTTTTTCATGGTTAAATATGCTTTTTTTCTACATCGCGTTACCTATTTCGTAAATGTTCCTATAAAAGAAGCAGCCGCACCATGATCATTGTTACAGCTCCCATTGTCTTGAGTCGAGAGGGTATCCGTTGCTACATGCAATATGAAGTGTCTAGAGTACTTTTATATTAAAAAGAAAGGGCGGCATCTGTAACCGAAGTTTACGTGCTTTCCGCTCCAAAATTTTCTCCACGTTGATCGTCCCAGCTTCTCACCCTCGACTATGGATTCTCTGTCTTACAATTGGACTTATTCACGATATTCGATCGTTTCTCCGCTAACTCCATCCGGATATCTTCCTTCGCTAAAATACCGGAAGAGTTCACTAGAAGTGCTGCTCGATCATATACATCCACCTGTAATGAAATACAAGATGGAACGCCGCCCGTCTCATTTCTCCCTTTGCCCTGAATCGCTGCATGTACACCGACATCGCCTTCTAATGCCGCAAGGCTAAATTGAAAGACCGATATCTTCACATCTATTCCGATACCCGCTTGGATATCCAGGTCGGCGTTTCCTGTCATGCGATAATCCGTCCGTTGACCCATCGTCTGATCCAAGAAGACAGGGTGCCCGTTAGCATATGCAAACCCTAAGGTCCTACTATTTTCTTGCTCCACTGCAAAGGTTAGTGTAGCGGTTAAATCCCCTTTGACAATTAATTGTGGTTGAACCTGAACCCCAAATGGTCCATACATGGGAACATAGAACCCTTTCCCTAAATCCACCTTCTTCTCTTGAGTTGCTGGCTTTGGATTCGTAACCGTAGCAGACACGTTCAGCTTACTTTTCTCCTGATAGGTTACATGCGTTTCAAAGCGTTTCAACCCGGAGACAAGATCCCACTTCGCATCGACATGGACCATGGGTTGACCGAGCTCAATCTCTCCGTTAATCCGAATCGGCTGCCCATCTAGATCTACCTCAACATCGGATAAATCCATTGCAATGCCGTCATCGGTTTGTCGATATTGAACCTGTGTGCTAGTGGAGGATGTAATCTCAGCATTCGCTTGATTGGAATTCGACGCTAACGTCTCCCATGTCAGCGGAGCTGAGGCTCGAAAATCAAAAGATTGAATAACATCCGTAATCTTAGGTTCAGTCGTTGTAAGTTGATAAGAACTGCCGAGGTCTTGCGAAGAGGCTACTTGCTTTGCCGCTCCAAAAGGGTACGTGGAACTAGGAGCTAGAAGTATGATATCCCCGATCTGAACCTCTGGAAGCTCCGCCTTGTTTAACGTCACGACGGAATCCTCTATCTCATAATGCTGAATCCTATCAGAACGAACCGCTTGCGAGTATACGATCACATTCGACGCCTTTCGCTGATACGCAAGAAGTCGATCAATTACCGCAGCCGACTCTGCGCGTGTCAATTTCCCTTCTGGACGGAAGGAATGATCCGGGTACCCTCCAACAATACCTGCGCTCGCTGCTGCCCCAACCAATCCTGCATGGTCTGGAATGGCACCCACATCCGTGAATGTCAAAGCCTCTTTGTCTTCCTCTAGTTGTAAGGCTCGGGCGGCAATGACAGCCATTTCGGCGCGTGAAATACTCTCACTCGGTCGAAACGTCGTTCCGTAATCCTCAGGAATGAGCATACCGGCCTGTATTGCGGCTTGAATATATCCTGCCGACCATCGGTTCGCAGCCACATCTTGAAATGGCAGATGTTGAACAGGAGTTGCTTCGACAGCCACATATTTCGCACGAACGACTAGAGAGAGAAATTCTTCACGGCTAATCGTTTGATCTGGCTTGAACGTATGATCTTGATACCCCGAAATAATTCCGCGATCGACTAATTGCTCAATGACCTCTTTAGCCCAGTGATTTTGAATATCTGTCAGAGCTTGTGCGTTATTTGCTGCGGCCCTTACCGCCTCCACCGTCCACGTCTGACACATCACTGCCCATAACATCATGAAAACTAAGCATCCTCTAACCCATTTACGCACCGCGATTCCCCTCTCCCACATAACATACAAGAACTATTATATTGGGATAACCTACCTATTCATGCTTAAAAAAGGGTTTAAATATTGTCCTTCATGCCTAGGCACCAAGTGGGGGTATACTAGGTAAAATGTAAGGCATTTCGCATCAGTATAAGGAGAGTCGACAACTGCATGGACATTATGGACCTCACAGGACTGCGTCAAATATTTACGGATATGAGTACCGCCCTCAATAATATGGCAGATAAAACGCAAAGCTCCATTAATGAAGCGAAAAATCAAATTTCTATGTTAACCGATGGCATACATACCGTCGCGCTGCTGCTTCTCGTCTTTATCATCGTCAGCGCGCTTCATTTGGGCTTTAATATTTTCAAATACATCAAGGGGGAGCGTAAGTAAGCTGCAAATACAGGAATTACACATGAAGAATCCCAAATTGAAAATTTGAAATCTAAGATCTGGAATCTAAGATCTAAGCTCAAAGATCTAAAATCCGAGATTTGAGATTAGATCTAAAATCTGAGATCTAAGATCAAAGATCAAAGATTTGAATTCTGAGATCTGAATTCTACAATCCCGTTTTCCCGCCGCTTCCCTCGCTATCTATAATGGATTACTGCAAGATAGGTCATGCATTTTGATCGTTCAGCTAAGCTATATTGGAGAATCGCATTATATGAGGCGTTTTTGGGCATTTTCAGCACCGATTCACCCATTTTCATTGGATTTATCCAACATAGGGTACGTTTACGGGACTCAATCACGATAGTTAATGGATTTATCCAATATAGCGCATGTTCCCGAGACTCAACCATCCAACATAGACTAAAAGATACTCATGCAAAAAAAAGAAGTCGACCCCTGACGCGCAGGAATCGACTTCTAGATCATTTTGTAAAGATCGATAGGATCTTAGTATTTCAACGTTTGATACAGCGGGAATTGCGCTGTAAGATCACGAACCAAACCGCGAGCTTGCTCAAGAACAGCTTCATCATTCGGGTTCTTCAATGTCATGGCAATGACTTTAGCAATTGTCTTCATCGCGGATTCATCCATGCCGCGGGATGTAGCAGCTGGTGTACCAATGCGGATACCGCTTGTCACGAATGGGCTTGTTGGGTCAAATGGAATGGCATTTTTGTTTACCGTAATGCCTACAGAATCCAATACATGTTCAGCCACTTTACCTGTAACGTTCAGGTTGCGCGTATCGATCAGCATCAAGTGGTTATCTGTGCCGCCAGATACGATGTTCAGACCTTCCTCAACCAGGCCTGTTGCTAAAGCTTGAGCGTTGTTCACAACGTTTTGCGCATAGGTTTTGAAGGATGGTTGCAACGCTTCGCCAAGAGCTACCGCCTTAGCTGCGATCACGTGCATTAACGGTCCGCCTTGGGAACCAGGGAATACCGCTTTATCAATCGCTTGCGCCCATGCTTGACGGCACAGGATCATACCGCCGCGAGGTCCGCGCAACGTTTTATGTGTTGTTGTTGTAACAAAGTGCGCATGAGGCACGGGGCTTGGGTGCAAGCCTGCAGCTACAAGTCCTGCAATATGCGCCATATCGACCATGAACAACGCGCCTACATCGTTAGCAATCGCTGCGATTTTCTCGAAATCAATGATACGCGGATAGGCACTTGCGCCTGCAACGATCATACGAGGTTTATGTTTGAACGCGGCTTTGCGCAAATCTTCGTAATCAATACGGAAATCTTCTTCACTAACACCATAAGCAACGAAATTGTACAGTAAACCAGATGCATTAACAGGGCTGCCATGCGTTAAGTGACCGCCATGCGCCAGGTTCATCCCTAGAACAGTATCTCCAGGTTGCAGAGCTGCAAGGTATACCGCCATGTTCGCTTGCGCACCGGAGTGTGGTTGCACGTTCGCATGCTCTGCACCGAATAATTCTTTGGCGCGGTCTCTTGCGATATTTTCGACGATATCTACATGCTCACAGCCGCCATAGTAACGTTTGCCAGGATAACCTTCAGCATATTTGTTCGTTAATACAGTACCCATCGCTTCCATAACGGCTTCACTTACGATATTCTCAGATGCAATTAGTTCGATGTTGTTACGTTGGCGCTGAAGCTCCAAGTCCATTGCTTTCAATACTTCAGGATCTGCTTGTCTTAAATGATCTACCATTCCAAATTCCTCCTCAGGATGGGAGCAAGCGTAACCACTCACTCCTGTATATTAATTACATGTATAAACTGCTCTTTCGCCGCCAATTAGCTTGGGCCGCGTTCTTGCCATCGTCACGCGCGCTTGACCAATCTGTCGAATGGATGGGCGGACAGGCACGGCCACTCGGCGCAAATGCATGCCGATGAGCGTCTCACCAATGTCGATGCCCGCATGTGCGGTTATCGTCTCCACTAAACAAGGTTGCTTCAGTTGTCGATACGCATAGGATGCCATCGATCCGCCCGCTGTGGCTACAGGTACCGCAGACACTTCATCAAGCCGATAATGATCTGCTGCCTCTCGCTCGATCACTAAGGCACGATTCAAATGCTCGCAGCATTGAAAGGCAAGATAGAAGCCGAATTCAGCTCTAACCTTCTCCAGTCCCACGTAGAGTTGTGCAGCAATTTCTTCTGCTCCACTGGTCCCGATGTGCTTTCCTACCACTTCACTTGTGCTCGTACCGATCACAACGATTTGACCTGCCTGTATCGAACCGACTTCGATCAACTCTCGGGCGATCTGCTCAACTTGTGCTGCAATCGATTCTCGTTGGTCCATCGAAACCGTCTCCTTTCACATGAATCTTGACCTTGAAAGATAAACACCCCGATGTAAATAAGGTTGCCGACTTACAAACCATATCGCTGCTCCATAAGTCTTCTTTGTCTACTATAGTATACCTAATTTATGGAGAATACACGAAAAAAAGAGCAGAACGTGTCGTAACACGTCGTTGCTCTTTTGCCCAGGCGACCGGCCGTATACTCCGATGCTCCACCGTGGTTTGATCCACTTCGTCGCCAGTTACACCGGATCTGTTTTGTTAAAAATATCATAGCGTACAATGTATGGAAATGCAATGGGGCATTTTTAGTCTCCTGCACGACGCAATAATTTAATTAGAGATCGATGAATCTCCTCTGCACACCGCCGGTATTCCTCCAGGGAGCCGCCATAAGGGTCGCTAATATCCATGTTAGGGATGCGTTGCTGCAGTGCTATAATTTCATCTCTGTCGGCATCCGGAATTTTCTCGCCCAATGCCATACGCATTTGCCAATCTGCAATCTTCTCTTCGAGCGTCATCAGATCAGCCAGTACTTGCTCGTCCACATCGACGTATTCTTTTAACGTGTAGGTTCGTTCCACGGCATGCGGATACAACTGTACGACATGCTGCTTATGACCGCCTGTCATCGTTAAGATCAAATCCGCCCATTCTACCTCACGCATCGTTAAAGGGGTCGAAGAGGCTCCCGCTGCATCAATATGATGATCCTGCAACGCAGTGACAGCATGTTTCGAGATCGAAGATCCCTTCATCGCAGCCACGCCTGCCGATCGAACCTCCAAACCGAAGTTGGCTTCCTTTGCTAATTGGCGAAGCATCGCTTCCGCCATTGGACTCCGGCATGTGTTCCCGGTGCATACGAATAATATGTTCATCACACGCTCATCTCCTCAGACTTATATGATAAATAGAACACCAAAAGTAAATAAGATGACGCCCCCTAAGGCTTCGCCATATTCGCTAAGTCTCTGGCTTACCCGACGTCCAAGCATGAGTCCCATGACGGACATCACGCCGCCAAAAATACCAAACGCCGTAACCACAAGCAGCAAATTTGTATCGAACATCCCTAAAGACACCCCAACGGAGAACGAATCGATACTTACCGAAAGTGCAAATAGAATGATCGCCCATCCATTCCGATAATCGATTGATTGTACGGCATCTCCCCGTAAGGAACTGTATATCATATGTCCTCCAAGCAATAATAGCAACCCGCCTGCGGCCAACTGCGCAACGTTTCCAAGCAAGGAGCTGACATACTGCCCCATGAATAGCCCTGCCAGCGGCATCAAGACATGAAAAAGAGCAACAACAGCTCCAATGCGAAGCACATCACGCAGACGAACACCTCTCATCCCGATCCCAATGCCAAGCGAAAAGGCATCGAAACCAAGCGCTACCGCCATCACGAAGATCGTGACGAACTGGCCCCATGAGCCTATGACCTCTTCCATCCGATTTCCTCCATTGTCCATAAATGATCTTGTACAACCATATGCGGACAAGTGAGGAAAGATACATGAAATTGATGTATTACGAACGCTATAACTGAACGATCCGGTGCCCTGCAGCCTTGACGAGTCGATTCATAACCGCCAGCCCCATACCTTCTTCTGGACAGGCTTCCGCGAGAATAAAAGTAATCCCCTGTTCATCGAATGCCCGCAGCGCGGCGTACAATCGATGCGCGGCTCCCTCCAAGGCGTGAAGACTGCCGCAGGAAACAACAACGTCGGCACGGTAAGCGCCAATGTGCTCGTCAAAGGCGAGGACACCGCTGCGTTCACCGCGCCGCTTAGCTTGCTCCAGCTCAGCCTGAATCCAAGCCGTTACCTGCTCTGGCGCATCGCCCTTCACAATACGCATGATACCGCGCGGCGCGTAGTGAGCATATTTCATCCCCGGTGAACGAGGAGCTAGCGAAGCTGCATCCTTAATGCTTACGTGAGCAGCCCTGCGTGATGCGGCGGGGAGGCCATCATCTGAGGTGCTGCTGTTCACATCGTTAAGTTGCAAATCCGCGTCAGTAGCAGGTATTATGGCATCGCTTGGTGCGATATCTGTCGTGTGTGTTAGTGCTGGGTCAAGCGTCACTTCGGCAACAACCTCCCGAAGTTCCTCCACGGTGATCCCGCCAGGCCGCAGGACATTCACGCGATCTCCTATGAGCTCAATGACCGTTGATTCCAGCCCTACGCCTGTGGGACCGCCGTCGACAATCCCGTCGATGCGTCCTGCCAAATCTTCGCGTACGTGCGAAGCAAGCGTCGGACTGGGTCGGCCAGAACGGTTCGCACTCGGCGCTGCAATGGGGCAACCCGATGCAGCTATAAGCCGTAAGGCGACCTCATGATCCGGCATCCTCATTCCGACAGTTGTTAAGCCAGCAGTAACTTTGGGCGAAATGGCATCTGGACGGACGGGCAGCACAATCGTTAATGGCCCTGGCCAGAAGCGGTCCATCAACCGTCTTGCCGTCTCCGAATAGGGGAGCACGAAGGCATCAAGCTGATCTAACTTCGCGATATGCACGATCAATGGATTATCGGAAGGCCTGCCTTTGGCCGCAAAAATCTGTTCCACGGCTTCTGTATTTCTGGCATCAGCTCCGAGCCCATAGACGGTTTCCGTTGGAAAGGCGACCGTTCCCCCGGCTGCAAGAATCTGCGCCGCTTCCGAAATAGCTGTCGAAGCTTCATTCACCTGTTGTATTGTCCAATACTTGGTATCTCGAATCATTTCTTTTGCATACATAAGCGCTCAATTCCTTAAAATTGTGTTAACACTTATTATATCACAATTCGCCGAAATTCAGATTTAACTAAATAGGCCCATCACGAAATCGAACACCTTGACGATCCAATCCCACAAAAAGAACCGCACTTCCGTCTCACCGGCATCTACTGCATCAGCCGATCCATTCGATGTGCTCCCATTGGACACGAGCGGCGCTCCCTCCGTATCAGTAGCTTGCGCAACGGCTTCCCCCGTTCCTGCATCAATGAAGCATAGCGGCGGGAAAAGCACGCACCACCAGTTCTGACCTTCGCCTTTGCCTAAAGTGATCCGCAACGCTTCATAGTTCCCTGCCGGATACACTTGGTCACCATACATTTTCGTAGGAAATGGAACCACACCCAGCTCTACCTTATAGCTATACTTTTGGTTGCGCGCTGCAAGCTCGTCACCCACTAAAGTTTCGATATCGGAAAGGTGCTTCTTGATCTTCGCACGAGCCTGCTCCAGACTCTGAGGATCCTCTAACGCAGCTACCCATGTATTCACCTGATCCACAACTTTATCTCGAATTTCACGCTTCACCTTCTGATCGAAATCCGAATCGGAGTTCGCGAGAATCCGAAGCCGAATCGACTCCTTAGGTATCTCTTGCGCACTTCCATCGGCAACAGATGCCGAAGCGGACACTACCGCTGCTTGACTTAATAGATTCATGCCCCAACCCAATAAAATAACCATCATAAAAATGATATAAGTGCTTTTCTTGATTTTCTTAAATCCGAATGATTTCCCCATGTGCTTAAGCCTCCCCGCTTGAACTTTGGTATCACTCAGTATGTCCAGATCGAAGGGGGATAAACCTAGTAATCTCGTATTCTAGCAGGAAAATAAACCGACAAAATTCGAAAAATCAAAAAAGCCCCATCTCCTGCTGCATGATGCAAGAAGACGAGGCTTTACGATCTATAATATGCTGCTATTCCAAATTGGCGTGCCGGCCGAACATCTTCGCGCTGTCAATATTCCCATTCGCCATCATATGGAGAATTAAGGCATCAAAGACGAGCAGCAGACTTTGCTCGAACAACGAACCCATCGGTTGAATCGTAGTCGTACGATCCGTATTCTCCTTGGTTGAGGCAGGAATCTGGAGGATTATATCTGCCAGCTTCCCTATCGTGGAGGTCGGCTGAATTGTGGCAAGTGCGACCGAAGCGCCGATACGTTTGGCTTTCTCTGCCATGGCAATAAGGCTCTGCGTTTCGCCTGAACCTGAGCCGATAATAAGCAGCCCCTGTTCCCCGATTCCCGGGGTAACGCTCTCACCCACTACATACGCATCAAATCCCATGTGCATCAACCGCATGGCGAAAGCCCGCATCATCAATCCCGATCTCCCCGCTCCTGCAAGGAAAATTCGGTCTGCTTGAACAATTCGTTCAATGAGCGCAACTACAACCGACGCATCCACCGCGCTCACCGTACGCTGCAATTCTTCCAATATTCCTGACGTATGCGTATTGAAGTTCGACATCGTCATTACCCTTGTTGAACGAGTTGTTGCATTTGTGCGGCTACAGCCTGTTTGTCGGTATGACTTGTGATTCCTCCGCCCACAATAACCAAGTCCGGATTGGCTTGAATCACTTCAGGCAAGGTATCCAGCTTGATCCCGCCGGCAATCGCTGTTTTTGCTTGTTTCACCACGCGTTTGATCGCGTTCAATTCTTCAAAGGAGTTTTTGCCTGCGGCTTGATGATCATAGCCTGAGTGCACACAAATGTAGTCGACACCCATTGCGTCAATTTCTTGCGCGCGTTGTTCCATGTTTTTGACATTAATCATGTCAACCATGACTTGACGGCCTTGTTTCTTCGCTTCCGCTACAGCACCTTGAATGGTGGAGTCATCTGATACGCCTAACACCGTAATGATATCTGCGCCAGCTTCAGATGCCTTCATCACTTCATAGCCGCCTGCATCCATGATTTTAAGGTCAGCTAATACTTGCAAGTTCGGAAAATGTTCTTTCATAGCTTTTACCGCGTGGAGTCCTTCGTTAATGACGATCGGCGTGCCGATTTCAACGATATCGATATGAGCTTCCACTTCTTTGACCAGTTCCAAGGCTTCTGGGATATTGACAAGATCCAATGCTAATTGTAATTTCATGAGAAATTCCCTCCATTTATATGTGAATGATTTGATATCTGTTCGAACAAGGTTTATTCTAGAATCAAATGATCCTTTTGGGAAGTACGCACTTTGAAGTGAGGTAGTTACCTCGAGGATACTATTGGAGGTGTATATCGCTTGGCAACCGAGCTCAAAGAACGAATTAATCTCAAGGAAATCAACTGCGAGAAGGAATTAACCCTTGCCGTTATCGGCGGTAAATGGAAGTTAATCATCCTCTGGCATTTAGGGCTCGACGGCACGCTACGCTTCAGCGAATTGAAGAAACGTATCCCATCGATCACGCAGAAGATGTTAACCAACCAACTTCGTGAACTGGAAGAAGACCTCTTGGTGACGCGTAAAGTCTATGCGGAAGTTCCGCCGCGCGTTGAATATACGCTGACAGCTTACGGGGTAAGCTTAATCCCGATTCTGCAAATGATGTATCAGTGGGGAAAAGATTACGGCGAAAAAGTCGTATGGAAATAAATTAAGGAAATAAATTGGAGGTAAGCAAAAGAGCTGTTACCGTAGCGAAATCATTCGCTTGGTAACAGCTCTTTTGGCCTTGTTGCTTATTCACGGACGGCCATGACATGCCGTTCAATGCCAGCCAGATCGGACACGATGTACACCGTGTCCCAGTGCCCCGCCGCCTCCATCCAGGCGGCGACCTCCCGAGCTTGGCCTTGCCCAAGCTCGAAGCCCACAACGCGCGGCGGCGCTGCTAACAGCGGCAGCTGCGCGAGCATACGGCGGTACGGATCGAGTCCGTCCGTACCGCCGTCCAGGGCGGTGCGCGGCTCGTAGTCGCGCACCTCGGACTGCAGCCCCGCGATCACGGACGCGGGGATGTAGGGCGGGTTGGACACCAGGATGTCCAACCCTTGCCCCGCCAGCGGCGCCAGCAGGTCGCCGCTGTGCCATGCGATGCGCGCAGCTACGCTATTGCGCGCCGCATTGCGCTGCGCCACGGCGAGCGCAGCGGGAGAGATGTCCGACGCGGCAATCCGCCACGTCGGACACTGCGACGCCAGCGTCACCGCGATCGCGCCGCTCCCGGTGCCGATGTCGGCTGCCGTCGGTGCGCCGTCGGGCCAGAGCCGACGCCCCTCCTTCACCACGGCTTCGACGAGCAGCTCCGTCTCCGGCCGCGGGATCAACACATCCGGGGTTACCTCGAACGGTAACCCGTAGAACTCCTGCTCGCCAATGATGTATTGCGCAGGCTCCCCGCTTGCTTTTCGAGCAAGCACCGCCTGCCATTCCACTTCATGCTCCGCGGGAAAGGGCTCCGGCATCCTCATCAAAAAGGATGCACGACTTAAGCGCAGCACATGGCATAACAGAAGTTCAGCATTATGCTCCGGTTCCATGACCTGATGTTGACTTAAAAAAAGAGAAGCCTCAACATAGGCTTCACGAAGGGTTTTATTCATCTTAGCATCACACTCATTTCTAATCTCTACCGTGGGCTGCGATCACACGTAAAACGCTTATTCGTTCACTTTCTCCATCAAATCCGCTTGCTCCGCAAGCGTCAATGAAGAAATAATTTCTTGCATATCTCCGTTCATGACCGAATCTAATTTATGAAGAGTCAATCCGATACGATGATCCGTTACGCGGCTTTGCGGATAGTTATACGTACGAATCCGCTCACTGCGATCACCCGTACCTACCTTGCTCTTTCGTTCCCCTGCGTATTTCGCTTCTTCTTCCTGACGCATCACGTCAGAGATCCGTGCGCGCAATACTTGAAGCGCTTTTTCCTTATTGGAGTTCTGCGATTTCCCATCCTGACATGTCGCCATAATCCCGGTTGGGATATGCGTAACCCGTACTGCGGATTTCGTTGTATTAACGGACTGACCGCCTGCGCCGCTCGAACAGAACGTATCGACACGGATATCTTTGTCATGAATCTCGATATCCATATCCTCAACTTCTGGAAGAACCGCCACCGTCGAGGTCGACGTATGAATACGGCCGCCGGATTCTGTTGCCGGGATCCGTTGTACACGGTGTGCGCCGCTCTCATATTTCAGACGGCTATAAGCACCTTTTCCGTTAATCATGAAGATAACCTCTTTGTACCCTCCGAGATCGTTCATGTTAACGTCCATCAATTCCACACGCCAGCCCTGCGTATCGGCATAACGCGTATACATCCGATACAAATCCGCTGCGAACAGTGCGGCTTCGTCCCCGCCCGCTGCACCGCGGATCTCCACGATCACGTTCTTGTCATCGTTCGGATCTTTCGGAAGCAATAGAATATGAATGCGCTCTTCCAATTCTTTCTGACGGCGGCTAAGCTCATCAATCTCCATCTTAACCATTTCACGCATTTCGTCGTCTAATTTCTCACCTTGCATTTGTTTGGCTGCATCCAGCTCTTCCATCACGGTCTTATATTCGTTGAACGCATCATACGTTTCTTGAAGATCGGACTGTTCCTTGGAATATTCGCGTAATTTCTTTGCATCATTCGTTACATCCGGATCACACAATAACTCACTTAATTTATCGTAGCGGTCTGCTAAAGATTGCAATTTATCTATCATGATCGAATCACCTCATTTATTCATATTCAGCATCTATATCAAACGTCTATATGTCAGCAATTGCGCTACAACGTAATCACCTGGCCCTTATCTGAATTCCAATGATTTAAAATTAAAATTTCCTTATCCATTATAACCAGAAAAGTCCGAAAAACCTAGTCATTCCGCACAAAATTCAACTAATGTTACCAATCGCATAATTTCAAGCCATAAACCGCAATACTAATCTATAGAACCCGTAAGCCATCAGGAGGAATGCAACCTATGAAACGCAAATACGGAATGGTTCTTGGTATCCTTCTTGCCATAGCGGCTTTGCTTGGTGCGACAGGTTGTGTTCAACCTGCTCCAGAACCGACGAAAACCGTGGAACCCGCGCCTCAACCTATTGAACCGCCAAAGAAACCTCCCCATCCGCCCATCAAGAGTACGGGAAATGTATTTTACAGCACGCAAGGGGATTTTGCATTCAACATTCCGACCAAATGGAAAAATAATTGTATCGTAGAAGAACGACCATCGCACTTACCGACAGCCGATTGGGAGACCTCATTCATCTTTGCGCCAGGAGGCAACAAATCAGCCGACGGAAAACCCTTATTAACGGTGATTCGCATTCCCAAGGCAGCATACAATACGATGCTCCAAAAGGGTGGTTCCAAGCCGGGGATCCTTCTGAAGACCAACGAAAAGTATGTTTGGATCGGACTCTTGCCTTCCTCCAATCCGTATGATCCCATGAGTCAGAAAGGGAAGCAATTCCAAGCCTTATTGATTGACTATCAGATCTTGCGAAGCTACTTCGTCAGCTAATTCACGCCATGAGATAGTGAGCAGGCTGAGGGCATCTGCCCCCAGCCTGATTGTCATGAAATCTAATTATACATTAAAGCGGAAATGCATAACATCGCCGTCTTTAACAATATACTCTTTACCTTCAAGACGCAATTGGCCGCGTTCTTTCGCCACGTTCATCGATCCCGCAGCGACAAGATCATCATAAGATACCACTTCGGCACGAATAAATCCGCGCTCGAAATCCGTATGAATCACGCCCGCAGCCTGCGGTGCTTTCATGCCTTTGCGAATCGTCCAGGCACGTACTTCTTGCACACCCGCTGTAAAATACGTATATAATCCCAATAGCCGATATGCCGCTTTAATTAAACGGTTCAGACCTGATTCTTCCAGTCCAAGTTCTTCTAAGAACATGGCTTTGTCTTCACCTTCTAATTCCGCAATTTCCGCTTCCACCTTCGCACTAATCGGTACCACTTCTGCATTTTCGGCCACTGCGAATTCTTTTACTTTAATAACATATTCATTCTCATCGGCGTTGGCTACACCGTCTTCGCTTACGTTTGCCGCATATAATACAGGTTTCATCGTTAATAAATGAAGATCACGAAGAAGAACCTTCTCATCATCTGTTAATTCCACGCTACGCGCAGGCATGTCGTTGTATAATGCTTCCTTCACTTTCTCCAGCACTTCAACTTCAGCAGCGTATTGTTTATTGCCGCCCTTCATATTCTTCTTAGAGCGATCAATTCGCTTCTCCACGCTCTCGAGATCAGCCAGAACAAGTTCTAAGTTAATCGTCTGGATATCACTGATCGGATCTACCTTGCCATCGACATGCGTAATGTTCTCATCGACAAAACAACGAACAACATGAACGATCGCATCTACTTCACGGATGTGAGCTAAGAACTTATTTCCAAGTCCTTCGCCTTTACTCGCACCGCGTACAATCCCGGCAATATCGATAAATTCAAAAGCCGTAGGAACGGTCTTGTTCGGTACAACCAATTCAGTCAGCTTATCTAGACGCTCGTCCGGTACTTCAACCACGCCTACGTTCGGATCAATCGTACAGAAAGGATAGTTCGCGGATTCTGCGCCTGCTTGTGTAATTGCATTAAATAGTGTCGATTTCCCTACGTTCGGTAAACCGACGATTCCTGCTTTCAAAGCCATATCTATTCGCAACTCCTTCAAGGTAATATATATAAATTTCAAGTGTTTCCATTAAAATAGCCTTTTTCATTATAACCACAAACACATAAAAAGCCTAGTCATTGGCTAGACTTTTATCGTACTGTCTTAACTATCTCACTTCGAGGAGACCTGCGCAATGGAAAATAAAACACACAAGGGCAATTATACCGGTACAAAGAACATGAACGCTAAGAATCAAGATATGGCCTTCGTCAACGATACCATTGAGGGTGCAAAGTCCGTCACTCCGTTCAACACTGGTAAAAAGAAAAAGACGGATTAGTCCGTCTTTTCTTTTTCAAGACACATTTTCTTTACGAGTCTGACTTGATTCCAAGCTAACAAATAAGTGATTTCAAGAACGGCAAAGACAGCTTCTCTGTCGTCGGCAATACGACATCCGCACCAGAGGCCATAAGTAAGGCCTCATCGCCAATGCCTACCGCAATCATCTGTGCCGATTTAATGGCTTCTATTCCTGCTTGCGCATCTTCAATTCCAATGCATTCTTCTGCCGTCGCACCCACTGCCTCAGCCCCACGCAAAAAGATGTCCGGTGCAGGTTTACCTTGCGCTACCTCATCGGGGTCGACGATGTAATCGAATAAGTCCGTTAATTGCAAGGAACGTAATATTTGCGGCGCATTTTTGCTTGCTGATGCAATGACTGCATGTATCCCTGATGTCTTGAGTTCTAACAAAAGCTCACGAATTCCCGGATATACATCTGACGGCGTTACCTGTTCCAATAATTGAACGTATTGCTTATTCTTCTTGGTTGCCAGCTCCTGTTTCTCTTCCGGTGTGAAATCACGCTCGCGTTGCCCATGGCGTAGAATCCTTTCCAAGGACTCCATGCGGCTCACGCCTTTTAACATTTCATTGAATTCGCGATCGATCTCGATATGGATCTCTGAAGCTAATTGCTTCCAAGCCATGTAATGATATTCGGCTGTATCCGTAATGACTCCATCCAAATCAAACAAGACGGCCTTAAGCATCATACGGTTTCTCCCCCTCTTCTATAGCACAAGCTGAATAAGTTTCTCGCTGCTCTCGATGTTGTTGCCGTTCCATACGACATGGAAAGTCCAAGCGGAAGGATTCTGAATCTCGAGCGATAAACTTCCCTCCACCATTTTCATGGAAATATCAAATGTCGCATCTCCGATAAGAACTTGATTCAATTGCAGCTGCTTGCCTTCCCATTTCGCCGGAATCACCGGCTCCAAGCGTATATACTGTTTGTACGCTTCCGGTTGTACACCAAAGAAGTGACGAATAATTGGAACTGCCATCGCATACACAGTCCATGCTTGAACCGCACAGCCATAATCCGGCGACATTTCACTCATCGAACCTGGCAAAACCATAGAGAATGATTTTTGCATACGTTCCAGCAGCGCAAGCGCCGCATCCCCATTGCCGTACGTTACTTCGGCAACGGCATGAACCCCTGTAGAGATGGTCATCATGCCTTGCTTGTACATCGCTGCAAGATAGGTGCCATATTCCCCGATGAAATCATCGTTGCGCATATTCTCTAAGGCTCGTCGTGCACGTTCTGGATCGGCAATATTCGCTTCCATCGGCGTTACGATCACCCAGTTCTTATTGATTAACCAACCGCGCTCTTTGTTCTCGTCCGTCTCTTGCGCGAGCATTCCTTCAATATATTCACGATACCCTTCGATACCATGCTTCTCGGCAATGGATACCATATAATCTACTTTCGGTACGATATCTTTCTTCGCTGCTACCGCATCGGTGTATAACCCCTCGCTCTCGGACCAATAGATATCATCAACAACACGTCGAATGCGTTCATACAACACTTTATATTCCTCATGCTTTGCTTGGTCTTGAAGAGCATCACTCATATGCATCAGAGCTTCGACGGCTTTGACGGTATAGACAGCAGAATCAATCAACTCCATATTCAACCCTGCGATCTCAATGATGCCATACCCGGATGGGAGCAAATCGCCGTCAGGATCCATCTCTTGTAGTAACCACTGCAAGCCTTGGACGCAAATATCATAATATTCGCGCAGCAGATCCGTATCACCAATCCAACGATACATCTCCCATACGAAGGCAATGAAATGCGCCGTCTCCTGCGTATTCCCTGGATTCGAGACCGCACCCATCGTTGTAATCTCATGAACGATTCGGCCATTGCCGTTCGTTTCAAGGGATTTGCGCTTTAAGAGCTCCAGCGTATCTCTAACAAGCTGATGATCACCGATCGCTAAGACACCTTGAAGTGAATAGGAGTTATCACAACCGAACCACCATGGGTAATGCGGTGATCCAGCACTAAGGCCGCGACCGATACCATCCACGTTTTGAATCAACCATTGATTGTTCCATTTGGTCCACATGAACACCTCGTTCAGCTTCGCTTCTCCCTCAATTACCAGCTGAGCGCGTTCTGCAATGGATTGATAGATGTCTTGCTTCTCCCGAAGTAATCTTTCATGCGATGTGGAGAGGGCAGCATACGTCTGTTCACATTCCTCTCGGGAAGTATATGAGCCTGCTATAAACAGATGGAACGTAAGACGTTCACCTGCCTCCAACGTGACCCCGGTTTCAAACTTTAATCCAGTGCCATTTCCGCTTGTGAACTCCGGACCATACAATTCCTGACCCACATCGACCTGATCCCCTGGCAAGTCCGTTCCTACCATGGTATACCACTCATGATCACAATCTTTAGCCAATACCGTTCGTGAAGACAGAATCTCTGCTATATCTTCCTTCCCATCGTGAATGCCAATTTCATTCGAGAACCATACAGGAAATAAATCGGTGCGTGCTAACAATTCAAGTGAAAGCCTTGTCGAACGGTCCGCATAGTTGTGAATTTCATACGTTACAACGAAGCCTTTCTCCCGCTCTGGCGCAAATTGCACGCGATTGATCTCTATTGGAATATGTCCAAGACCATGATCGTAGTGAAATCGGCTGCCCCAAGGGAAATTCTCGAACAGATCGGCTTTGGACCAGACCGCAAGATTGCGATCCAAATCCGATACCTTCAGCCAAAAGCCGTCCAACAACTTAATCGGGTGTAACCAGAGGCCCCCCATTTCGTTCACTACATGATGACCGAAGTCTGGGAAATAACCGTCTTGTGTACCATTGACCTTCATATATTCTCCAGCGTTTAAATACACTTTGAAAGGATATCGATTTGTTATACTAGCCATAGTTTCATCTCCTTTTATAAGACAGGGATTAACCTTTCATCGCTGATGAGATCGAAATGCCTTCGATAAAATATTTCTGAGCCACGAAGAAGACGATCATGGCAGGAAGCATGATAAGAATCGTTGCCGCCATCAGCATGTTCCACTCCACGTTGTACATCCCTTTGAACATGGATAATCCAAGCGCGAGCGTATATTTATCCGTCGAATTCAAGTAAATCAATGGACCTTGGAAATCATTCCATACGCCCATAAATGTGAAGATCGCGACCGCAATTAATGGCGGCTTGCTTAATGGAAGCATAATCTTCGTGAATATCGTCCAGCGATTCGCTCCGTCAACAAAGGCTGCTTCGTCCAAGTCTTTGGGAATACCCCGCATAAACTGGCGAATTAAGAAGATATTAAATGCACCGCCTCCGAAAAAGGACGGAATGATCAATGGCATGAACGTATCTACCCAACCCATCTCTTTGAACAAAATAAACATCGGTATCATCGTCACTTGCCCCGGCAGCATCATGGTAGCAAGAAGCAATAGGAACAAGCCCTTTTTACCTTTAAATTTAAATCTTGCAAATCCGTACGCACATAGCGCAGAGGAAAAAACGGTTCCAATTAATACAGGAATCAGAATAATCAACGTATTTTTTAAGAATGTAAAGAACGGAATGGCTGTTACGGCCCGACTATAATTCTCCCACTTCCACGTTTTAGGGAAGAAGTTGTCTCCGAACACTTCGCCCGGCGTTTTGAGCGATGTCGAGATGGTCCATAACAACGGGACTAGGATAACTAAAGCACCGGCTGTTAAGATCAGTAGCGAAACGATGCTTGTTAATTTCTGCTTATTGAACGAACTTGTATTCATAAATCGAAACCCTCCTCAATCCTTGTCATCATCGCCATTGTAATAAACCCACATGGACGAGCTTCGAATAACGATCAACGTAAATATCATAATAATTGCGAATAAAATCCATGATAATGCGGATGCATAGCCCATTTCATAGGATACAAATGCTTTGTTATAGAGATACAAGTTATAGAATAATGTGGAGTTTAAGGGTCCGCCGTTCGTCATGACGAAGGCTTGTGTAAAGTATTGGAAACCACCAATAATCCCCATGATTAAGTTGAAGAAAATGGTAGGAGAAATCATAGGAATTGTAATATTAAAGAACCGACGTGTGATGCCGGCGCCATCTAATTGAGCCGCTTCATATAATTCTTCAGGAACACCCTGCAACCCTGACAAATAAATAATAATCGTATTACCAATACCCCAAATACCCATCACAATCAATGCACCAAGCGCATAAGAAGGATCCTGCAGCCAAGCTGGACCTTGAATTCCAAACCAACCCAAAGCCTTATTCAAAATGCCGTACTCTGGATTTAAAATCATAATCCACATCATCGATACGGCTACAGCTGGAATGACCGATGGCATAAAAAAGATCAAACGATAAAACTTCATTCCTCTGCTCCGCATATTGAGCAGCATAGCAATCAGAATGGACATAATTTGATACAACGGAACCGATACCAGCGCAAAAATAAAGGTGACCTTCAAAGACTGATAGAATAGTTCATCTTTAAAAATATTTATAAAATTATCGAGCCCTACGAACTCAATTGAGCGAACTCCCGTAATAATGTCCCAATTACTAAATGACAATATGAACGAGAATATCATCGGTCCGATCGTGAAAAGCAATAGCCCTAAAAACCACGGTAGTATAAACCAATAGCCGGTTCTTTCAGAACGAAGATTGCGCATAGAGACCTCCTTGAAGAATGGAAGGTGAAGCAACCCTTACAGTTACCCCACCCTGATTTTGTTACTTCACTTTACTGTCAATCGTTTTAGCAGCCTCATTCAGTGCATCTTGAACTGTTGATTTCTTAAGCAAGATTTTCTCTAATGCTTTCGTAAATTCTTCAACGAAGATTGGACCATTCGAGGACACCATCGTCACTGGCTTTTTAGCAAAGTTCATCATTTCAATAACGGGTTGATCCGCAACTTCGGTTTTCTTCACTTCATCAAGCTCTGCCACCGTTGCTGGAAGAACCTTCCCTTCCTCAGAACGCAGCTTTTGAGCCTCTGTTCCAGACAAGAACTTCACCAATTCATAAGCTGCTTCTTTATTCTTGCTGTTTGCGTTAATCGCCCAGCCAGCTGCTGCAATAATACCAGCGCGCTCACCGTCAGCACCTTTAGGGATTAATGCCGTGCCGTATTTCACATCGGATTTATCCAAATCGGATTTCACCCAACGACCCGTTACCATCATCGCCAATTTATTGGTCATGAACATCGAACTGTCTCCGCCCATTGTTTCCGTATCTTGAGGGGTAGGCGACACTTTATCCGCGCCAATCGACATATCTACATATTTCTGTAATGCAGCAATCGTCTTATCGCTATTCATGAATCCTTCTGCTTTGGATCCGTCTTCATTCGCGATACTCGCACCGTTTGACCATAGGTAGGTATAGATGGGGTACTCCCATTTCGTCGCATTAAACCCAAATTTGGTATACTTGCCGCTTGCGTCTTTCGCAGTTAATTTTTTCGCCGTTGCTGTAAGGTCATCCCAAGTCCAATCATTGCTTGGGTATGGGATGCCTGCTTCATCGAACATCGATTTGTTGTACCATAAAGACAACGGATTAAAATCTTTTGGCAAGTAGTACAATTTGTCATGGATACGTCCCATGTTCAACAAATCTTGTTGGAAGATATCTGTTTTGAATGCGCTGTCTTTTGCAAGATGGTCATCCAGAGGTTCTACGACACCTTTATCAACATACTTGTAGAAATCGCCTTCACCGATCAGGAATACGTCCGGAGCCTGACCTGCTGCAAGTGAAGTTGTTAACTTCGTACCGTATCCATCTCCTGGAACCGGCTCGAATTTTACTTTGATATTGTCATGCGTTTTATTAAACTCTTCTGCAAGCTTGGCTTCAGCAGGGTTACTACTTACATCTCCCCATGCCGTAAATTTCAATTCAACAACTTCTTTGTTGCCGCTAGCGCTAGAACCATTTTCTTCTTTTGTCTCTGATTTGGTTCCACAAGCTGATAATACTACGGTGGTCATCATCGTTAAAGCCAACAAAATTGCCCATTTCTTCATTTCTAAAACCCTCCCAGTTTTGTTATTCTATAGCGGCAAATGAAGTTCCTTATGAAACAGAACGTCGTTGCCTTTAATGGTCAATGCCAATGGTTCATCTGAAGATGAAGTAATCAACACATCGCTGTGTGTTAAATGTACATTCAGATGAACGCCTTGCCAATAGATCGGGAACTTAAGTTGTTTCCACGCCTGTGGCAAGCTTGGATTCAGATGTAATTTCCCATCTAGCATCCGCAGACCGGCAAAGCCCATGACTACACATTCCCAGATTCCGCCGATGGAAGCCGAATGAATTCCGGCATCGGAGGAGTGCATGTTCGGACCTAAATCAATTTCTGTTGCTTTTCTAAATAACTGATAAGCTAAATCTGAATCTCCGAAATCACCTGCAAGAATGCTGTGTGTCGATAACGATAGCGATGAGTCATGAAGTGTCTTCGGCTCGTAGTAATCATAGTTAGCCTTCTTCACTTCCGGTGTGAATTTATTCTCTAGTAAAAAGAACAACATCATAATATCGGCTTGCTTGGAAACCTGAAGTTTATTCACCTGATCCAAACTGTACTCACGGAAGAGACTGCCTACTTTCTCCTGGTTCTTATATTTCGTCAGATCGATTTGTTCCAGCGTTAGATACGTATCATCCTGAGGGACAATGTTATCCTCATTCGGTTGCGGTAGATAAATTTGGTTTATTTTGCTCGTCCACGCGGTATAAGATTCCTGCAATTTCAACGATTCTTCCAACCGCTCGAGTATTTCCGGGCGTTCGGATTGCAACTCGTTATAGTATTGAATGGCAAGTTCCATATTGAAATGTGCCATATAGTTCGTAAAAGCATTGTTATCGACATGCTCTTTGTATTCATCTGGACCAATAACTTCGTTGATATGGTAACGACCTTTCGCGTTATCCCATTCCAGTCGGCTCGCCCAGAACGTAGCGGTATCGAATAGAATCTCGTAACCATACCGCTCCATGAAATCCTGATCCCCTGTAGCTTTGTAATAATGCCATACCGCATAAGCCACATCCGACGTAATATGCTGTTCGATAAATCCCGACCAAATCTTCGTCTGCAATCCTGTAACCACATCGACTTCGCCCCATACCGGCGTTACTTCGCCATCCGTCGGCCAAGCTTGCTCCCAAGGGTACATGGCTCCTTTGAAGCCATTCTCTTGCGCTTTTCTTCGAGCCCCTTCAAGGCCAAGGTAACGATATTCTAGCAAGGATCGTGCAATTTCCGGACGGCTGTAAATATAGAACGGCAGGATAAAAATCTCTGTATCCCAGAAGGAATGCCCTTTGTACCCCTCACCGCTAAGCCCCTTCGCACCAATAGCCATACGGCGATCGTGAGCAGGTGTCATGACAACCAGGTGGTACGTGGCGAACCGCAAAGCTAACTTGTCGAATTCTTGTTCTGAGTCGATTTCAATGTGATACCTATCCCATACGTTAGCCCACGCCTGCTTATGAAGTTCGAACAAGGCATCATAACCTTGGCGATCTGCTTCCTTCGCTTGCGCCAGCGCAGCCTCTTTCATAACAGAAAGCTCTTGGCCTTCAAATGCCAAATCCCGGCTCGTGTGTACCGTGCTCATTTTCTCGAAGGTGAACGTCTCGCCTGCCGGAATATCAAGGGTATAACTCAAGGCCACTTTACGGCGATGAATATCCATTTTCGGAGCAATCTCAAGCGATTCACCATTCAAGCTTAATCGGTGGCTGGCATGGATGATGAAATGAACTTTGGATTCTGTCGTTGTCTGTTCGAGCTGCATATATTTCTTGTCAAAAATACGTTTCTCGCCTTCATGGAAATGCTGGCTACCCGTATTCGTTAATTGTGCATTGATCCCTGAACCTACTGAGAATTGAATCCCTTCATTCAGCGGAGTAACCTCCATTTTCATGCCAATCACATGCGTGTTGTCCAACGAGACAAAGCGCCGAAAACTAAATCGAACCCGCTTGCCCGCTTCATTCTCCCATACGAAGGATCTGATGAGTTCCGCATGACGAAGGTCCAGCGTACGTGAGTATTCTTCAACTTTCCCCGTCTCTAAGGAGAAGCGGCGTCCATCCACCAGCATATCGAATCTTGTCACATCTGCTGCATTCGGTAATTCAGTTACTTCATTTTCATCAAACTTGTTAAACGTACCGTTCACGAATAAATTGCGAGTTTCACCGATATAAGGTTCCTCGGTTACCGACCGAAGCCCCATATAGCCATTGCCCAACGACATAATAGACTCGCATTTTCCCAATAACAATGGCTTGAAGGCAGTTTCGCTGAAAGCCCAGTTCGTGAGTTGATTCGGTAATGTCTTGTTGTAATTAAGCATTTTTTAAGTTACTCCTTTATGGATCGAAAACGATTTCGATCACGCTAAAAAAAATATCGAAATCGTTTTCGATTTAATTAAAAAATAATAAGACCTCTCTAGAAAACGTTTTCAAGGAGATTGTAACACCTTGATTGTATCTCTGTCAACAATTTTAAATGGCACAAAAATATGTGTGCCTTTCTGTTTATTTTCTAAGATATCGATCACTTGCTCAAAAGCTGTAAACGAAATTTCATGAAAATCTTGCCTTACCGTTGACAATTTAGGCATCATATAGCTAGATAAAACAATATCGTCAAATCCCATCACAGAAATTTGATCTGGAATTTGGACACCAAGCTCATGGCAGCGTCTCATAAAACCAATCGCCATCAAGTCACTAGACATAAAAACCCCTGTCATATGCGGATATTCCTGTAAGAATCCCTCTGTCATTTCGTACGCCTTGGTCTCGGAGAAATCAGCATTAATCACAAGACGATCATCATAAGGAATTCCGTGTAATTCCAGCGCCTTCTGATACCCTTCCAACCGTTGTTTACTTACAACGGCAAATTCGTGACCGTTCATCATCCCGATGTTCCGATGCCCTTTGTCGATAAAATGCTCCACCGCTTGCTGCGCAGCTAAAACATTATCCGTAGATATGGAACCTGTATTGGCTCCTGACAACATCGTATCAATCACAACGCATGGCAGATCGCTGTCGATAATCTCTTGAAAATACGGGTCCGTCGTTTTCAGACCGGTAATAATGGCTCCCGAAATTTTATGTTCCTTGCAAAACTTCCAATAGGACTTATCCTGCTGTTCCGATAAACTTCGCGTATAAATGACCACTTCATACTTGTGTTTGTTTGCAGCTTCAAATACGCCGCTCATAATTTGAACCAGCACACCATCTTTACCGTCAGCCCGCTCAAAGTTCGAGAAGATCAACGCAATGGACTTCGCTACTTTTTGCTTCAAATTTTTGGCAAGCATGTTCGGAGAATACTTTAATTCTTCCGCCGCTTTCATAACCTTTTGTCTTGTCTGTTCATTCACGTCTGTATAGCCGTTTAATGCTTTGGATACAACGGTCACAGATACATTTGCTAGTTTTGCTACGTCTTTTATGGATACCATGCTTCACCTAACCTCTATCTTCGCAATCCTTAACGGATTACAATCATTCGAATACATTTAACATTTTTACATTAGCGTCTCCACCATAATCCGCTGGCCTTCCCGTGACGAGAGACTTGTCGCGATTAGTGCCGCCATCGTATGGAGATTGTCTGCCCCCGAAATGCTTGGCTCCCGATTCTCCCGAATCGATTCCGCGAAATCAGCTAATACAGCATGAACAGACTCTTTTTCTAACTCTAGCAATGCTAATTTCTCACGCTCGCCTTGTTGGTTAACTACGTAAACGCCGTGCCCTTGGCCCAGATCCTCTAAATGAATGGAGCCCTGCTCACATTGAATGCGCCAACATCCTTCCCATGGCGACGGTTCACCGTGGCTGAGCAGACTTCCCACATAGAATGCGGGTATACCGTTATCCATCTCGAATACCGCTTGTACATGAGGATCGCCTACATAACCGCTGTCCTCTTGATTCCATGTTCTACCTACAACCGATTTCATATTCCGGCCTGTTAAATAGCGAATCATATCAATATGATGAACCGCCATCTCCATTAGCATATAGTTGTCCATCTGCCGCTGATAAGGCTTGCCCTCATGAAAATAATAGAATTGCGCGTGAACAAACATCGGCTCACCCAGCAATTTGCGATCGATCACGTTCTTGAGCGTCATTACCGTAGGAAAATACCGATAGTTCTGGTTCACCATCAGCTTTAAGTTTCGTGATTGCGCCAGTGTGGTCAGTTCCTTCGCTTCTTCCAGACTCACGGTATAAGGCTTTTCGATGTAGACATGCAAATCGTTCTCCAGAGCACATTTACAGATATCATAATGCAACGGAGAAATTACAGCAATAAAAACCGCATCAGCCTCTATTTCTGAGAACGCCTTGCGATAGTCCGTGTAGCAATGTTCAATCGTGACTTGCAATGAATTTGAGCATAGCTCAAGCCGATCCGTATCCACATCAACAAGCCCAACATGGATAAAATCAGTAGACGGAACAATTACATCATGAGCAATGCCTAATCCATGTGCTCCTAGCCCAACTTGAATCAAACGTAATGTCATATGAACCCCTCCTGTTAGATGGTTGAATCCATTAGCGATGTAAATGACCTACGCGGCCGTTCGGTTCCATGACCCCGTAGAAATATACCGCAACCATATCCTCTGTCACCAATAGAGAATGCTCATCGCCCTTTTTCGTCAGAACCATGTCTCCCGGTCCAATTTCATAGGTATCGCCTTCCGTCGTGCATATGCCTCTACCGCTAACAATAATCCAATACTCATGGCAATCGTGATAGTGAAGTTCTACTTCTTGTCCGGCGCTAAGAGAGTTGACACCATACTGACTGACTTCGCTCCAAGACGGAATCATTTCTTGCTTGTTTGAATGAATTACCGGCATGCTGTTTGTCCTCCTTTCTTCGCGAGATGGTCACCCCATTACACTGATACATACTAGCACAGCCAGCTAGATTAATCTAACGGCTGCTTATGCTCACATACCTATTCAGATATGCTACAATACTCCTTAACCTATCGGCTAAGGAGTGAGTGCAATGAAAACAAGCAAAGCAAATGCTGCGCATTATCTATGGGGCGACAACTGTGACGGCTGGCGAGACGCAACCTTAGAATTTCTTGTCATCAGTCAACCGACTACACGCGGCGATCGAACGCCGTGCGAATAGGTCGAACTAGCTCGCCGGAATGCTTAAAATAGAATATCCCATGCCATCCATGAGATTATCGCAGTCCACCAACATATATTGCGTCCATCCATCCCCATGCTTCTTCATCACCCGGGAACAGCGATCGGTTCGCATTTCCCGGTCCACTTCGCCGAATGCATTACGCGACATATCGTAGGTATATCCGATCGAACCCTCTCGGAACACTAAATCCGTAAACACAGGGTATCCTTCCGTTGTATATGCGGTGATTCGCAAATGACTAGGAGTCCCTTCTTTTGAGGCCTTCATAAATTGCTCGAGCTGATCCAGATGATGAATCTTCAATCCGACGGAGACGACGTCCCCCTGTTGGATCGCTCGCTCCACCGTATAATCAGCACGCGGGATGACCTCCGATACGACTCGTTTGGGAACCAAACCCTTACTCACCAGAACAAGAACCAAGACTACGGCGCACAGGCCGCACCATACGGTTATTTTCGCTAAATTCATAGAACCCACCTATCTCACTGTCCTTCTTTTACTTCCATGTCTTCCCCTTCCTTCTGCTGCATCGAAGGGGACTTCCAGATGGAATTGATATATGAAATGGTAAAACAAATCGCTCCTAACACCAGAAACACAATCACTTTGTAAATCGTTGCTTCTTCTGCCAAGTCGAACAGGATGGTTTTTCCCGCGACTAAGCACAATACCACCGTTCCGAAGATACGGAATATTCTCTGTTTACTGTAAGCCCCCCATAAGAATAGAAGCAGCGAGTATACCGACCAAGAAATCGATAAGGTGAGGACCAATCCGTGCCAATCGTATTCTTCGAACAAAGACTGGACTTGAACGGTTAATAAGCCGCCAACCACTAGATGACTAAGTAAAGATAATACATTAGAGATCATCACATTGGAACTTTGGGTTAGCTTACGGAAATCCACATGAAGCGACATATAGAAGCCAAGCACTGCAATCACGATCCATGCCACAGCTCCCCAGTTGAAGAAAGGAATAAATACCCCGAACCATTCCCCTCGTGGTGTATTCCACGTAACGACATACCAATAAAGTCCAACACAGCCCCATAACGCCACACTAACGCCTTTTAATATTTCAACGGCACACCACTTTGCAATAATGAGGATCACCGCAGCAATGAAGACCCACAAATACACGCTAATCAGCGGCTTGTAAGCATACCCCTTACCGAACTGTGTTAAGGCTATCATCATTAATAACGTACCGCAAGTAAGCTTTGTTACAACCGATGCGCTCCAAACATGCAAAAGACGGTATACCCACCAAGCAGACCCTACATATATGGCTCCCATGAAGAAGAGCGGCACGGCAAAAGATACAAAAGGCGTGATTAGCCCCAGTGCCCATAACCCGAAAATAACGGCATTCGAAATGCCCAAGTATAAGTTCAAGCCGTCAAATCGCATACGATTCTTGTATGAGGTGTAGAACAGCGCAATCACATAGAACGCATAAGCTGCCAAGGCATATCGGAACGGCTTGCTCCAGAACACATCCACATGATGCTGGAAAAGAATAAAATAGACCGTGTACAGAAACCAAGTACCGATAAAACCGATTAATCGCAATTCGAACCAGGATTTCAAGACGCTGATATAAAAGAATGCCGCATTCATCACAAGCAAATAAAGAAATAACGAGAAGACCTGATCCGTCTCTGGCTGCATCATTATAGGTGAGAGCAGCCCGCCGACAAGTCCTATCGACATGATGAGCCGAGAGTGAAAACGGATCGCATACACGCAAGTACCGGCCGTCACCGCGATCATTGAGAGCAACACAACCATCGGATCCCACAGGCTGTAGTAAATGCCTGCAAAGGAACACGTCATATACAATAGTGCAACGCCAAGTCCTGTGAACAGTTCACTAATTAATGAATTCGACTTCAGAACGAAGCGTAATCCAGCTAATACAAAACCCGCTCCTGCAAGTAACCCCGCTCCAATCTTCATCGTATCCGTTAAGAACTTTACATCGAGTGAATATTTAAGCAAAGTAATTAATGCAATGAAGACAAACATCGCCCCGAGCAATGACGGCCAATGCTTCTGGTACCGCTGAAACATCACGAACCACTCCCTACAATGTATTCATTATGACCTGGTCTTAAATCTATTGTAGCGGGGTGGACAATTTCGACATAGTACCAACTTGTTATAGTACCGAACATACGATCTCATTTCGTGACATTTAGCAAAAAAATAAACGATTGCCCCGCGGCAAATGAACAAGCACACTAGGGCACCATCACGTACTGTATAGTAATTCGGCTAAAGGAGATGAATTGAATGAAACGTAATTCTTGTGGAAGCAATATGAAACCAATGGGTATGCACCACCACCACCATATGCACCCAACAAGCGTGAGCCCTGCGAGTATGGGTCCATCCAATATGGGTCCATCCAATATAGGTCCATCCAACGTGGGACCTTCGAACATGTACCCTACCAGCGTCAGTCCTGCTTCAATGGCACCTCAAGCACCGTCCACATTACCAGCTATCGTTGCTCCATCACAAACTGTCGTTAAAAACACGTTCCACACGGCAACACAACCAATTGTTCACCCGATCAACGTGGTTAACCAACATCACACGATTCCAGTTCCTGAACACTTCTGTGCTTACAGCTATTCCGATGTGAACTGTGGTATGGGCATGGGCATGGGCATGCGTGCAAAAACGAAAGGTCTTCGCAGCAGCAGCAAACGTACTCGCCCTGCGAGCACACGCAGCACACGCAGCAACCGCAAATCCCGCTAATTCCTCGATTAAGCATTTGACGAAAAAATCAGAAGTACCTGCTCCGCAATTCGGAGCAGGTACCTCTTCCTCACTTAAACAAGCCCAAGTCTTTCGCCTTCTGCGCAGCTTCCTTGCTGCTCTTTCCCTGAAGCTTCTTCAGAATATGGCTCACATGATTCTTCACGGTCCGTATGGAGACGACGAATTTATCTGCAATTTGGGTCTGCGTATATCCTTTATCGATCATGGACAAGACTTGGATTTCTGTCGGTGTTATTAAATCCTTCATCTGCTTGACCTCATATTCACGTTCTAATTGCTTAAGTCGGCGGAATTCCTCCCGAATCTGATCAGCCACCCGCGCATCGATAGGTGAATTTGACGCATGGGCTTGTCGGATTGCATCCGGAATGTCCTGAAATGCGGACTTCACCAAATAGTTCACAGCCCCTGCCTTGAATGCCTCGAAGATGACCTGCTTCTCCGTCAGGGAAGAGAGCATAATAATTTGGGCCTGACATCTCGAGCTGATCTCCGCTGTTAGCGTGATGCCTTCCATCGATCCGACCAGCATAATGTCCATCAGGATAACATCTGGCGCGAGTACAGGAGCAAGCAGGATGGCCTCTTCCGCATTCGATGCCGTTCCCACCACTTCCATATCTGATTGTTTGGCAAGATAGGCGCTTAACCCCACTCTCCAATCCACGTCATCTTCCACGAGAAACACCCGAATGACCGCCATATGTCTACCTCCTGATTAACCTCTTATTTTTCGAAAAATACAGATACACCGTCGTACCTGCCCCGACCTTGCTCTCGATCTTCATGGTTCCCCCATGCTTCTTCATCACTTGGTAACAATAAGCTAACCCGAGACCAAAGTTGTTCGAACTGCTCTGTTTCGTGGTGAAGAAAGGCTCCGTCACCTTCGCGAGCTGATCTTTCGGAATACCGACTCCGGTGTCTTGTATGGCGAGAATCCAAGCACGTTTTGTCTCCTTACGCTGCAGCGTCATCGTCCCGCCTTTTGGCATCGCATCGATGGCATTGATCATAATATTGTTGACCGTCTCTTGGATCTGGGCGCGATCCACGAGGATCTCCATCACTTCATCATCCGCATCCCAGCCGGTGATGACTGCGATCTTGGACTGCGCCAGCTGTGGTTCCAGCATGTTCACATTGTCCAAGATCAGCCGCTCCAGCATGACTACCTCCGGTCTGATGATTAAGTCCTGCGTGCGGTGATGAACACGACTCACCATGTCCTGGATATGTGCGGCAGCCTTTTGAATAACCTGCACATCCTCCACGAGTTCGTTATGGACCTCGGCATGCTGGTTCGAAATCAGCTTGTCGCAGAACAGCTGTATTTTACCTAAGTCATTTTTAATCGCATGATTGAGAATCGATGTTCCGGACGTAATTGCCCGGAGTGTCATGTCCATTTGGCGACGTTCAATAAAAAGCTGGACGCCGAGGAAGCCGGATTTAAATAACGCCGTAACAAATACGGCAAAGGCAAGGGAAATCGTCCACACGTTATACCGCCACATTTCATAAATTCCTAAAACAGGCAATACATAATTCATGACCATGGCGAATACGACGGCAGGCACCACGGCGAGCATCGTGATCCCATGGGAACGCCGTTCCCACAATTCTCCCCGTTTGCTGACAATCAAGACCGTTCCGAACACGATATACGGTACAGCCCAGTAGACCAATAGATCATAGTTCGGCGGATAATATGGACGGAAGCACAGCATAAGCAGGATCGGGAGCGGCAATATCCAGCGAATATAGCCCCAGAACCGCCGCCAGTTCGGACGGCTGATATACGTGCCCGCAAACATGAGATAGCAATAAGGAAGCCCGTAATAGCTCAGCAATGAAAATACAGTCATCGCCCAATATAAGCCGACATCCGTATCCGCCGTACCGCCTAACGTCGTAACTAGCGGTCGAATCCACTCCTGCAATACGGAAGCAAGAGCCCCCGAACCGCCGCAGAAGGCAACAGCACTCAACCAGCGGGCAGCCTGATTACGCCAATCGGATATCAATAATAAAATTGCAGTAATCCATAAAACGATAAGCACAAAAATCAAGCGGAAACCCCGCCCTTCTTCAGAATACCTATTTTTGGTCATTATACCATAAATGGCTTCAACGCTTAGTCACAAAAAGGCTTCGCACCCAAATACAGGTTGCGAAGCTTTTAACATGCTTATTTTATTTGCCATCGATACGCGGTTCATTCGGAATCGCTGTAATCGCATCCGCATCTGAGAAGGAGTTATTCTTGACGGTAAAGCTGCCTAAATCACTGGAGACTCCTTTAATATCCATTCTACCGTAATTCACAATATCCGCTACCGGAAAGGCATGTCGGAAAAAGACGGAACGTTCATCTACAGCCGGTTTAGCCCCTTGCTCTTCTGCGTATTTATTCGTCTGGTAATTGAACCGTCCCTGCCACTTCACGACGGCAACACCGCCAGCATCTACCTCAATATAGCTTTTTACATCACGATAAAGTATGTAGTATCGAAGCGCCTCGCCTTCCGGGAAGGTAATAATTTTGCTAAAGCCCTCGGATTGTACGGCTAATTCTTTATTTGGGAAATACCACGGTAAGCTGAGCACCTCTTTGCGCGCCGCATCAAGTTCGCCTGTCCGCATCGTCTGGTCTTTCTTCACGCGTTCGGGCGTTCGCACATAAGTCGCATGCGTCTTCGGATTCCATTGTACATCCCCGTTCAATGCTTCACTGACAAACCGTAGAGGTACATAGGTACGTCCGTCAATCATTCGCACCGGAACGTCTAAGGCAACCGACTGATCATTCACTTCGGCTTGCAATTGATCCGCCTTTAATTTAACAACTTTCTTTTTATCACTTGTATACAGCGTTACCGTCTTCGTCTCCGCGTTCCATTCCGGTACGATCTCCTTCACGCCACCGGTTGATGTATTCAACTGGACGAGCGGAATCAATATACGATCCTTCTCGTAACGCCACTGCTGAACATATTTTCCATTTACGAATATTTCCGTTTCATTAGGTGATGTTTCTAAGGCATGTGCCTTACCCATCGGCGCCACAATGCTGCAGACCAGCAGTAAGCTTAAGGCAGCCGTCATCCATTTCCTCATTCGTCATCCAACACCTTTCTTCATTTTGGAGATTATCATTCAAAAAGAAGGGAGTCGCGGTTACCCGCGACTCACAACCATCGCAAGATTGAATATAGTACATTATCGTCGTTACACTTGCTTCTTTTGAGCCGCTTTATTGGGATCATATTGTACTTTTGTACTAGGTCTCAATGAGGTAATCGACGTGGGCTGGTTATTTCCATTTTTCCAGGAAACCGCGTTCGACTTTTGTTGCGCATTGAATTGATTCATAGAATGACAGAAACACATCCTGACTCACCCCCTACTCATCCTTCTATCAATATTGTATGTAATAGAAATAGAATAGGGTTGGGCGATCCATAATCGTTCTTATTTTTGTAAAAAAGAAATGTTGGAGGGTCGCGTATGAATATTGAATTCAGTTGGCTTCAATTGATTGTACTGTCCCTAGCCAGTTTCCGATTTACCCACTTGCTCGTCTATGATGATATCACTGCACCCATTCGCCGCTTGTTTATCCAACTGTCGACACAAACAGATGACCAAGGGCAAACCACAACCTTTCTCGAACCCAAGGGGAAAGGCATTCAGCACTTTATCGGCCAAATATTGTTATGCCACTGGTGTACGGGGATTTGGTCGGCACTAGGCCTTACTTTGCTCATATGGCTTGCACCGATCGCTTGGTGGCTTCTCATCATTTTAGCTGTCGCTGGGCTTGCAGCGATTATTGAGTCCATCGTCTTACGACTTTGATCTATGGTTGTCCTGAAGCAACCCTATCCTTTTGAGACTACTATAGTTATATAGACTTCTTCTATAGGCAAAAAGTTTCAAAAGACGCTGAACATTCAGATATAAAAACGATACCCCTCTGATGTATATACCTACAAGGGATTTTTATGCGCTATAAACAACAAAACAGCCGACCCTCCATGAGGAACCGGCTGTTCTGGTTTCTATTGCATTTAGCGAGGTGTTACCACATGTTCCGTAGACGTGACAACAATAACCTCAGCATTCGTGATCCCTGGAAGCGAGGCTGTCATCACCGAAGAATGGTAGGCAACAATGTCCATCCCTGCCGTCAGTTTCACTTCACCGCCACGGATGTTCACGATCTTCGTATCTTTGGTGATATTCAGAATGATGTCATTGTTCTTCGAGTCATCTGAACCTACATTCACATAGACGCGATTTTCGCTCGTTCCATCTCGCATGATCGTGCCTTCCACTTTAGGTGAAGCAGCCTTCACGATAATTTTCTCCGCATGCGTCTGTGCAGGGAAACTCATCGCCATCATAGGCCCATACGTAGCTTCGACGCGAACATCTTCCTTCAACGCATCCTTTGTTAATGCTTTACCCTCTGGGTCTACGATTTGAGTTTTCTCATCCACATGCAAGATGATTTGCTCTTGTCCTCCACCAGCAAGCGGTCCGCCAACCACAAATATCTGGTCGTTCGATACTTTGGTAATAAAGCCGTCTGTACCTAATACCTGCTCGGGTACATTGACTTCATCTACATTGACGATCACATAATTTGTTGTCGATTGCGGAGGAATGCTCATCGTTACCGCAGGCCCATAAAATGCTCGAATACTCATGCCTGCTTGAATATCTTTCGCTTTTATTTTTTTGCCGTGCTGGTCAACGATTTCAGCCTTTTTCGCAAAATGCAAAACGACGGTTTCCTCATTAGACGTATACAGGTTCGTGCCTTTCACGACGATGCCGTTTTCCCGAACTTCAGATACCTTGCCTTGCACACCCGTAAAACTTTGATCATGAACAACAAGGGTGAGTGCCGTACCTCGAGGCGGCAAGCTCTTCGTCATCATGGGGCCGTAAAAGGCTTTAACCACCTTATGACCATCGATAACGGATTGTAAATCTACGTTCTTCCCTTTTGCATCAACAATCTTAGTATCCTTCGTAATTGCTAGAATGATGGAACTTTGCGAGTTGTCCGTTAACCCTCTGCCTACGACCGTAACATATTTACCCTGTTCGTTATTCGTGAAATTCGTGATTTGGCCCATGGTACCTAGTACATCTTTGGCGTTCGAATGTAAACCGTCTTGTCCGTGCAACCCTTGTTGACCCTGCTGATTTTGTTGATTTTGTGGATCATTCTGGTTCGTATCCTCATATTTCTCAATCGGGCACACGACTAAATTCGGCAGCGTTGATGTGGGCTGTGTGTAATCCTTCGCGCTGGCCGCCATCGGTACCGCTGCGATCGCTAGAATCGTTGCTGTGGCGAGTACTTTGTACATTTTTTTCATATGAATACCTCCTGATGCAGCTATGTATAGTCTTGATTCCTGTCATCGTTATAGACGAGGTGATTCTTGAAAATGTTGCATGAAAATGGCTAGAAACCGCACGATTAACGGACTTAAGACGCGAAAAAACCAAGCGATTCTCTCGGGAGAGAACGACTTGGTTTTTGATGTTACAAGCTATTTTATCGCGCTCCTGGAAGTCGATTATTACTTCGTTGCGTTATCAGCTGCAACGATCACGATCTCAGCATTCGTGATGCCTGGAAGGGACTTTGTCATGATTGGAGAATGGTAAGCGACAACCTTCATGCCTGCTTTCAATTCTTCATTTTCTGCAAGCCCAGGGATAATCGTCGTATCTTTGGTGATGTTCAAGATCACATCGTTGTTCTTGTTGTCATCTGAACCAACATTCAAGTACACTTGGCCTTCGCCTGCACGTTCGGAAGCCTCAATCGTTCCTTCGACTTTCACCGCTTCTGCTGCTTTTACTACGATTTTATCGGCATGCGTTTGACCTGGATAGCTCATCGTCATTATTGGGCCGTAGAATGCATCTACACGAACGTCTGCTTTTAGTGCGTCTTTCGTTAATACGTTACCTTCTTCGTCCACGATTTGCGTTTTCTCATCTACCGTTAGAAGAACGTAGTTCACGCCGCCTTGTTCCATCGCGTGACCAATCACGGTAATACGATCTTCATTCACATTTGTAATAATTCCTGTTGTGCCTGGTGCTTGCTCTTGAACTGCTGTATTGACAACCACATAGTTCGTAGTCGCTTGAGGAGGCAAGCTCATAGCAACAGCTGGACCGTAGAATGCCTTAACGCTCATGCCTTTTTGGATATCACTTGCTTGAATCGCTTTGCCTTCTTGATCTAAGAGTTGTGCTTTGTCAGCGAAGTGCAACAAAATTGTATCTTCGTTACCTGAGTAAATATCTTTACCTTTTACAAGGATGCCATCATCTTTGACTTCCGTAACGGTACCATCAATTGCAGTAAAGCTATGGTCTTGAACAACAAGCGTTAGTGCTGTGCCCTGAGCTGGCATGCTTTTCGTAATATTTGAGCCATAGAAAGCTTTAACTACTTTTTTCTCATCGATGATCGTTTTCAAAGCAACCGGATTACCTTTGGAATCTACGATTTTTGTATCTTTCGTAATCGAAAGAATCATTTCGCTCTGATCTGTCGTTGCAAGACCGCGACCTGTAACCGTAATGAATTTACCGGATTTATCATTCACGAAATCTGTAATTTGACCCATTGTGCCAGGAACAACTTTGGCTTGAGTTACATTAAACCCTTGTCCATTTTGACTCGTTGGGACAGGAACGTCTTGCGCGCTTGCTGCCATCGGCATCGCTGCCATCGCTAGAATGGATGCTGTTGCTAGAACTTTGTACATTTTTTTCATGTGTAATTCCTCCAGTTGTATGTATAGTTGATTGCCTACTTGTTTGAAAAGTTACCTCTTGCCGTCTGATTGAGTTGTAACAACCTTGCTTACATACTCCTAAACGAGCGTGTTGCATGGAATGTTGCACTAAATTGCATAAAAAAATTTTACCTCTGGCTAGAATCTGTTTAACTTATGAGCTTCACTAGACCAAAAAACCGAAGCATGCAGCTCCGGTTCAGGAAAAATTCGATCATGATTTAAAAATGCAAAACGCCTGTTGAAAATAAAAGGATTGCGACAATCAAGACGGGTGCAATGTAGCGAAGCGTGAAAATCCAAGCCCGGAACCATCCTACCGTCAGTCCTGCTTCTTCTCCTGCTTTTCCATATACGTAACCGGCAAAAATCGTAATCATTAACCCCCCAAGCGGAAGCATCACATTCGAGGTCAAATAATTCATCCAATCAAAAAACGTCTTCCCTCCCGCGGTGTAATCGCTCAATACCCCACCTGCAGACAACGCACAAGGCAGAGCAAAAACATAACAGCTTAGCGATACGATGATCGCCGCCTTTTTCCGGCTCCAATGCCATTTGTTCATACCGTAGGCAACCGGAACCTCAAGCAAGGAGATGGCAGAGGTTAATGCCGCAATCGCTAAGAGCACAAAGAACAAACCTCCAAACAGATGACCGAACGGCATCGATGCAAAGGCTGCAGGCAGCGCGATGAACACAAGCCCCGGCCCGGAAGACGAAGGAATACCGAACGAGAACGTCGTTGGGAATATGATTAATCCCGCAATCAATGCATACACGACACTGCCTGCGGAGATCGCAACGGTCGCCGTACTCAAAGACTGATTTTTCTCCACATAAGCACCGTACGTCATCATACCGCCCACCCCAATGGATAAGGAGAAGAAGGCTTGCCCCAAGGCTTGAAGGACCGACTCCATCGTAATCTTCGAGAAATCCGGTTTTAAGAAGAATGATACCCCTTCCCCTGCGCCTTGAAGAAATAGGGAGCGCACCATTAAGGCAATCAAGATAATTAACAAAGCGGGAAGGACGATTTTGTTAAACTTCTCAATTCCTCCGGAGATCCCTTTTGCGACGATCCAACCGGTAATGATAAAAATAATGACTTGCCAAATAATTGGCATCCAACCTGCTGTAAAATGATTGAACGTGTCCGCGTAATTCGGATTCGAGTATAAATCGCCAACGAATGATTGCAGCGTATATTGAAGCGTCCATCCTGCTACCACACTATAGAAGGTCATAATCATGAATGCGCCAAGAATGAGGAACAATCCGCTGGAGTGCCACATTTTCTTCTTCGTTAGGTTACGGAAAGATGAGGCTGCATCTCCGCGTCCTCCCCGACCTATTGCCAATTCCGCGAGAAGTACAGGCATCCCGACCACCAAGAGACATACCAAGAAGAGCAAGAAGAAGGCCCCGCCCCCATTCTCACCCGTGACATAGGGGAACATCCACATGTTCCCGAGGCCGACTGAGCTCCCGATGGCAGCCAGGATAAATCCGGAGTTACTGAATTGATCTTTGTTTTGCTTTTTTTCTAAAGCTGTTGATTGCTTCGCCATGAAAAGGTTAAACGCTCCTGTCTATTCTATTGTCTATTACGTGCTAAATCAGTCCTGTCGAGTATAGGAAAATCAGGATGACAAACACCGGAACCACATACCGCAGCAAAGAAATCCAGATTCGATGCAATGACGGGTTCAGCTTCGCTTCCTCCGCCCCTTTTTTGCTGATATAGCCAATAAAAATAGTCACTGCGAGCCCTACAACCGGCAATAATATATTCGAAGCCGTAAAATCAAATAGATCGAAGACCCCTTTACCGAACAGCTTCCAATCTGCAATCGGTCCTCCTACCGATAGGGATACGGGAATGGCCACCACGGCCGTAATGATAGAGAGTACGATGACGGATTTCCGACGGGTCCAATTCAGGTGCTTAATCACGAACGCCACGATCACCTCTAAAACGGAGACACAAGACGTTAACGCCGCTCCAGCTAATAGAACGAAAAACGTGCCGCCAATGACATGGCCGAAAGGCATGTCTGCGAAGGCCGTAGGCAATGCCACGAAAATAAGGCCTGGTCCTGCCGCAGGCTCCAATCCGAACGCAAACGTAATAGGAAATATGATTAAACCTGCGATAAGCGCATATACGATATTCCCGAGGCTGACTGCTAGTGTCGCTTTGCCTAGAGACTGACTCTTATCCACGTAAGAACCATACGTAATCATAGCCCCCATCCCTAACGAGAGAGAAAAAAAGGCTTGTCCGAGCGCGATGAGTGTCGATTCGATCGTAAATAAGGAAAAGTCCGGTTTTAAGAAAAACTCCACGCCCTTCATCCCGCCAGAAAGGCTCATCGCATCAATCATCAGGACTACCAAGAGAATCGCCAAAATAGGAATCAAAATTTTGTTGAAGAGTTCAATCCCTTTCGAAACGCCCTTGATCAACACCGCCCCTGTAATCAACACGGTAATGACTGTATAAACGAGCGGCAAAGGACCTCCCGCAAATTGAGCGAAATACGCCGCATTATCCGTTTGTCGATATAAATTGCCTGTGAATGAACCGATGGCGTATTGAAACGTCCATCCTGTTACCACCATATAAAAGGTAATAATTAAAAAAGCGGCAATCACCGATAACAGACCAAAAAAACCCCAAAACTTCCGATGTCTCACCGCTAGGGTCTGAAACGATGACATCGCATCCCCGCGTCCTGCTCGACCCAGTGCTAATTCGGCGAGTAAGATGGGAATACCAACAAGAATTAAACAAATAATGAAGGTAAAGAGAAATGCACCACCACCATTGGCACCTGCCAAATAAGGGAATTTCCACATGTTCCCTATCCCTACCGAGCTGCCGATCGCAGCCATGATAAAGCCAAAGGATGAGAATTGATCTTTGCTGCTGTTCTTTTTTGACTTGGTTGACATAACGAACCCCTTCTGCCTTGAGAATGTTTTCACAGTATGCCCTGTTTTGGGTATACTAGTCAATACTTGATCCGTGACATATTCACCCAAACAGATGAAAAAAATAGAGAACAGGACGTCTAAAGCTAAGGTTTCTTGCGGTGACGACTTGCTTCAACCGCCGCACATGATACAATAGCAACATGATTGAAGAAAAGGGAGTTTACGTATAACATGACAAAATCATTTCGCAAATTAGGCATTCGAGAGGAGCTCGTCGATCAGCTTCAAGAATTGGGCATCACATCACCTACCCCGGTTCAAGAAGAATCGATTCCGTTCATTCATGCTGAGCATGATCTGATTGCTGAGGCTCAGACAGGAACGGGGAAGACACTTGCATTTGTGCTTCCGATGCTAGAGCGGATCAATGTCGCAAGCGATGAAGTTCAAGGATTAATTCTAACCCCCACACGGGAGCTCGCTATACAAATTTCAACAGAGCTCAAAAAACTCGCGCCGGTCGTAGGAGCAAGAGTCCTCGCTGCTTACGGCGGGCAAGATGTAGAACGTCAGCTCCGCAAGCTGGAAGGTGCCGTGCATATCGTCGTCGCTACACCAGGACGATTGCTTGATCATCTTCGCCGCGGATCGATTAAGTTAGGCAAGCTCAAAATGCTCGTCTTAGATGAAGCGGATCAAATGCTACACATGGGCTTCCTAACGGATGTACAAGATATCATTATCCAGACGCCGACACGTCGTCAGACGTTGTTGTTCTCTGCGACGATGCCGCTTCAAGTGCGACAACTTGCACAAGCCTATATGAAGCAGCCGCATGAAGTGAAGGTGCAAGCGAAGCAAGTGACGCTAACTGAAATTACGCAAATTGCCATCCAAGTGTCAGATCGTTCCAAGTTCAATGATCTATGTACATTGATGGAACAACAACAACCCTACTTAGCGGTTGTATTCTGTCGGACGAAACGCCGTGCGAGTAAGCTGAACCAGGAATTGCAGGAGCAAGGTTATGCTTCGGACGAGCTGCATGGAGACCTTTCCCAAGCCAAGCGTGAACAGGTCATGCGCAAATTCCGCGATGCCAAGCTTCAAATTCTTGTAGCTACAGATATGGCGGCGCGCGGATTGGATATCGAGGGTGTAACCCACGTGTTCAACTATGATATCCCGGCTGATGCTGAGATCTATATTCACCGGATTGGCCGTACTGGCCGTGCGGGGAACACAGGTACTGCGATTACGTTCGTGACATCGCATGACCGCGGGGCGCTCGAGGCCATTGAGCGCGGCATTCGCATGACGTTACCGAAGCGCCAGCTCGGAACGGGCGGTTTGGAGCGCACTGGCGATGCCAAAGCGCAAGCGAAGCAAGCGCGCCCTAGTCGCGCAGGCGAGCCAAAGGCACGCCGCGGTAGTGAGCGCGGCGGCAATGCGAGCCGCGGCGGACGCGGCGCAGCACGGGGCGACTTTGCGCCGCGTGGCGACGAGCGTGGCGAACGCGGCGCTAGCCGCGGAGGCAAGCGCGGAGCGAACGAGCCGCGCATCGATCGCGGCGGGCGTGACAGCGCGCGCAGTGAGCGCGGCGCTGGGCGCGAGGATTTTGCACCACGCGGCGGCAACCGCGAAGGGGCTCGCGTTGAGCGTGGCGCCGGACGGGCGGCGCGCGAGGACTTTGCACCACGCGGCGGCAACCGCGAAGGGGCTCGCGTTGAGCGTGGCGCCGGACGGGCGGCGCGCGAGGATTTTGCACCACGCGGCGGCAACCGCGAGGGGGCTCGCGTTGAGCGCGGCGCTGGGCGCGGAGCGCAAGCTGCGGGACGCAGCGAGTTTGCGCCGAGTCGCGGCAAGCAAGGCGGCTCCCGCGGAGAGCAGAGCTTCTCGCGTGGCGGTCGTGATGCCGGCAGTCGCGGAGGCAGTGACCGTGGCGCAAGTCGCGGCGGTCACCAGGATGCGGGCCGTAGTGGACGTAACAGCAACAGCGGTCGCGGCAAGCGTTAATTTATAACATTAATAAAACACCCTTTCATACCACAAAGCCTTGTTCTTCGAGGCTTTATGGATATAAAAGGGTGTTTTTTCTACAACAATGTATCCTTTGCAGAATGCTTTACATGAAATAGAAACGTCTGCTTATATTTTCTGCCTTTCCCTTTGGCGCCTTGATTCTTTCGATCCGGATCATGCCACGAGATGATAATCTCAACTTGATCTGCTTTCACCGATACGGGAAAACCCGAATGATTCACAGCATTATCCCCTGATGTGACCGTGCCAACAGATAAAGTGAATAGTTCAAGTTGCGTCGAAGTTTGTGGATCCTTACGGAATGCTTCGACCGTTACATCATGCAATGTTTTCCCTTGATTGCGAATCACTAGACTGTAGGTATCATACTCCCCAAGTTGCGGCTTCGATAACTGGGATCGATCAAATATCGGTTCATCGATTTGCACCAACCACTGCTTCGTTGCATGACGTTCGGGTGCAAGCGCGCTCGATTGAGCATATATAGATGGAAATGGAAATATCATAGAACCGGAGAGGCAGCTTGTAATAAGCAACATGCAGCAGATTCGGAATATAGTCATCGTCACACATCCCTAGCACAAATTTTAGTTAGTATGGCTAGATGATATCCAATATTATGCATTTGGGATCAGCTATATTGGATTCCTCCAAGATAGCATTACGAAACAGCATTAACTTCATAGCTATAATGGATTTTTACACTAACTTCGGCTAAAAGAGCCCCATTTACGCTTCTTTTCAACGAAGTTAGTGGATTTATCCAATGTAGGTGCCTCGAATACGGCAAAACATTAAAAGTTATTGGATAAATCCATTATACGTACCTCTTTTAAGCCAACCATTGACATCGCCTGACTATCCCTCATACAAGCTTTATACCACGCCATACATCGAATGTTACTGGAGAACTCCATAATACCTGCTTCCCCAACAAACAGTTTCCATCACCGGGCTATCCCTCATCTGAGCCTTATCCACGCATAACATCGAATGTTACTGGAGAACTCCATCATACGCGCCTCACCCCAACTAAACATTTGCCATCACCGAACTTATCCCTCATACAAGCCTTATCCACGCCAAACACCACATGTTACTCACGCCCGCTAATCCCCCTCCATCCTATAGCATTCCGCCTTCAACTACATCTTCACTTAACTACATCTCTATCCGCTAACACATATCTTTTTACCTAATTCGCAACCTCCACCATTCATCTCCACCTTTATCCCGTCTTCATCCCTTCCCTCATCTCCTACTCACATCACTAGCACCCATACAAAAAAGCCGTCCCCAAGCGATACCCTCCGCCCTAGAAACGACTTCTCATCCCAAACATCTTTATCACATTGCATCACATCACATTACTTCTTCTCGCCGAAGATCTGCCGCTCCAGCTTCTTGCCTGTCGGCGTAGCGGCCAGTCCACCGCGCGCAGTTTCCCGAAGCGCACTCGGCATAACTTGGCCGATGCGGTACATCGCCTCGATGACCTCATCTGCTGGAATACGGCTCTTGATCCCTGCAAGCGCCATATCTGCTGCGACCATCGCCACTGCGGCTCCCATGGCATTCCGTTTCACGCAAGGGACCTCCACAAGCCCGGCTACCGGGTCGCAGACGAGGCCTAACAAATTCTTCAGGGCAATGGCCATTCCATGTGCCGATTGTTCGGGCGTACCGCCGCCCAGCTCTACCAATGCTGCCGCGGCCATGCCCGTCGCAGAGCCCACTTCCGCCTGACAACCGCCTGCTGCCCCTGATACCGAGGCATTATTCGCCACGATAAATCCGAAGGCGCCCGATGTAAACAGAAAATCGATCATTTGATCGCGCGTTGGGTTTAACGTCTCTCGCACCGCGAAGAGGGTGCCGGGCACCACACCAGCCGAACCCGCTGTCGGCGTCGCGCAGATCATTCCCATCGCCGCATTGACCTCATTGGTTGCCACGGCTTTGGATACCGCATCAAGAATAAACGGACCTGATAGCGTCTTCCCCTTGGCGATGTATTGCTGCATCAATACCGCGTCTCCGCCCGTTAATCCGGACAACGATTTGACGCCGGCTAAACCTTTCGCAACGGACTGCTCCATCACATCCAAGTTCCGCCCCATCCGTTCGCGAACGGCTTCGCGGCTTGCCTCTGAAATTTCCATCTCCTGCCGAATCATCACTTCTGCAATCGAGATGCCCTGTGACTCTGCTTTCTCTACGAGTTCCGCTACATTCTTAAACATGATTTCCCCTACCTTTCATGCTGTGCTTATTCTATGACCTTCTCCGTTATGGGCTCATCCGCGTTACTTGTGTAACATGTTCGAGGCCTCTGATTTCATCCAGAATCGAATCCTGCAAATTCTGATCTACTTCGATCACCATCAGTGCCATCTTCCCTTTTTCCTTACGGGATACTTCCATGTGGCCAATGTTCACGCGATGCTTCGTCAGAATATTCGTTACGCCAGAGATGACGCCGAACCGGTCGTCATGCAAGACCAGAATGGCCGGATACATCCCGTTCAACTTCAATTTGAATCCATTCAATTCCGTGATCTCTACTTTACCTCCGCCAATCGAAACACCGATGATTTCCATCGACCCGTGCTCATCCTCTAGATGAATCATCGTAGTATTCGGATGTTCGGGAACGGCTTCTTCTGTATGGAATGCGACCTCCATCCCAGCTTCCCTCGCCAGATGCAATGACTGCGGAATCCGTTCGTCGTTCGTATCAAAGTCCAAGAGTCCCCCTACGATCGCAACGTCTGTAGCATGCCCTTTGTACGTTTCGGCAAAAGAACCATACAGATGTATATCCGCTATTTTTGGCATGCGCCCGAATACGCTGCGAGCCAATCGTCCAATAATTGCCGCTCCCGCGGTATGTGAACTCGATGGTCCGATCATAATAGGACCAATAATGTCAAACACACTGTTGTATTTCATACCCGTCCCTCCCGCTGTACTATCCTTAATTTCTCATCAATTCGCCTTCAGTAGCCCTGTTAACTTATAGCAACGGCGAGAACAATCTTGCTGCAGATTCCAGGAATCGAACGAGAACTTTCTTCCGAGCGAACCGCTCCGAATCAATCCGTGACGTAAAGGTTAAATCCCGTTCAAAATCTTTTACCATCTTCTGCACGCTCTCCGTCCTTACTAATAAAGCCGTCACTTCAAAGTTCAAATGGAAACTCCGCATATCCATATTCGCCGTACCAACAGAAGCCGTCTCTCCATCAATAATAATCAACTTCGAATGCAGAAATCCACGTTCATACTCATAAATTTCGACGCCCGCTTTGATCAATTCACGGAAATACGAGTGCGACGCTAAAAATGGCAGCCATTTATCCGGCTTGGCCGGGAACAGAATACGTACTTCAATGCCAGATAAAGCCGCCAAGCGCAATGCTGTCAGAATGTCCTCATCCGGAATAAAGTAGGGGGTCGCCACCCAAATGGATTTTTTCGCCGAGGTAATCATGGAGAAGAATAGACTTTTCATCGTCGTCCATTCACTGTCTGGTCCGCTCGGAATGATCTGTACGGCACCCGGAGTACTCTCCACATCCTCAGGCGTGAAGTATTCAGGACGCAAGAACGATTTACCCGTCATGTAATGCCAGTCCTGCAAAAAAATAATTTGCAGCGTGCGCACGGCTTGGCCTTTAATAATCATATGCGTATCACGCCAGAATCCGTACGTCTTGCTTCGGCTTAAGTATTCATCACCAACATTTAGTCCGCCCATAAAACCTACATTGCCATCGATCACGACAATTTTACGATGATTCCGGTAATTTAGTTTATTCGAGAGCAAGGGAAAACGAACCGGAACAAAGGAAACGACTTCGATTCCTGCCGACCGCATTTCTTGTAAAAAGGACTTCGGCAGCTGATAACTCCCCACCGCATCATAAAGAAATCTGACTTCGACGCCCGCCTGTGCTTTTTTGACCAGAATATCTTTGATTTGCGTGCCGATATGGTCATTCCGATAGATGTAATATTCCATATGGATATGATGCTGTGCCGACTCCAGCTCGCGAATTAAGGCTTCAAACGTTTTCTTGCCATTTGTGAGTATCTCGGTCTGACTTCCTGAGAAGGAAATCGTGCTTTTCGCAAGCTTCAAGGACAGACGGAACATCTTCTGCTGGTCCTCGGAGTAGCTTAGCATCTCCTCTTCATTCAGCAACACTTGCTGTTTATAACGCTGATAGGTCGCTTGATCGCGCAGTCCCTTTTCGTTGTATCGCCTCTGCTTCGTTCGATAATTTTGACCGAAAATGAGGTAGAAAACAAAGCCCACTACCGGAAGCAGGGCTAACAGCAAAATCCAAGCCATCGTACTGGATGGATGCCGATTCTCCATAAATATGATGAGTCCAATAAAGATAACCGTTAAGGAAGTCGATATGGTGACAAACGCGGGGACGGTATAGCCTAACACACCGATGCTCGAATACATAAACATGGTGAAAACAAGTAAAAAAACAACGAGCTTTAACAAACGATTCATTCCAAGTTCCTCTCTTCTTAGGGCCTAACAACTGCAATATCAACTATACCCCATGAAGAAAAGGAAGGGAATGCTATTTCTTGCGGCTTCGTATTCCATGTAGGGTATGCTGCAGCAATGTAAAGGGGTGATGGAACAACATGCGAGGTCCGGCATAACGCATCACAGCGCGAATTTCTGTACGCTTATCCGGTTTATAACAATGAATGGGACAAGCACCACAGGTCGTTTTGTTCTCGCCAAATCGGCAGTAGCTCAATCGGGTTTGGGCATAGGATAAAAGCTGCTCACAACTTGCACAGAGTTCCTCCCGTGTACCATGTTTCCCGCGACAGGCGATCTGAATCATTTGTTCCACTGTCTTCTTTTCACATGCGATACGCGGTCCGGTATTCAATCCGTTCACGCTCCTCCTCTGGTCGGTATTCTCCCCATTGTGGTCATAAAATACGAATTCACGCAGTGATGTTTGTCTATTCCCTCCTATTGACTCCTCAAAAACGATATGATATATTTTTCCTTGCCTAACGATCGGTAGGTAGTTTGTATGCATAAAGGAGCCCTCTGAACATGGTAACTTCACAACGCATTTTGCAGGTTGCTCTCGAACATTTTGCCAAACACGGGTATAGCGGCGCTTCACTGTCCAAAATCGCGGAAGAGGTCGGCATTAAGAAGCCCTCGATCTACGCGCATTTTAAAGGGAAGGACGATTTGTTCCTACAAGTGTTGGATTACACGTTACGCGAAGAGTTTCAAGCAACGATTCAATATCTGAAGCAGCATCGACAGGACTCGCTGCATGATTGTCTTTATGGTGTTCTCGCGCTCCAGCTTAATCGTTATGAAGAGAGCGTCTCGATGATGTTCATGCTACGTGTTTCCTTCATACCGCCGATGAATTTGCACGAGCAGGTCATGCACCGATTTAATGCCCATTTAGAAGAGTGGGAACATGAATTGAATCATACGCTTCAAGCCGCATGTGATGCAGGGGAGCTGCAGGTTACGGATCCAAACCAAGTGACAACAGCTTACCTCTGTCTATGCGACGGGGTTCTGACCGAGCTGTTGTATAGCGGCAAACCCAAAGCTTTCAAGCGGCTCGATGCTTCATGGATATATTTTTGGCGGGGAATCACGTCAACTTAGACACACAATTGGGGGAAAAGAACAATGAATAAACATTGGATTATGGTCTTTTTTGCGGCCATGTTAGAGGTGGTATGGGTCACTGGTTTGAAGCATTCCTCCACCTGGTATGAATGGGCAGGAACTGCGCTCATCATTGCCATTTGTTTTACTGTATTCTTACGAGCATCCAAGGCTTTACCGTTAGGAACGGTGTATGCCGTATTTACTGGGCTCGGGACGGCTGGAACCGTCGTAGCTGAGATGACCTTATTCGGCGAACCCTTCAGTATCATGAAAGTCTTATTGATCGGACTGCTTCTTGCAGGCGTCATTGGTCTTAAGGCCATTACGAAACCAAAGGAGGCTGAAGCTTAATGGCTTGGTTATCCCTTATTATTGCAGGCTTCTGTGAGATTGGCGGCGTTATGGCCATGAACCGCATTAACCGAGACGGCAAAATCATGTCGTATGTCTTGTTGGCGATTGCTTTTATATTCAGTTTCTCGTTCTTATCTTATGCGATGAGATCCATTTCAATGGGAACGGCTTATGCCGTCTGGACGGGGATTGGCACCGCAGGCGGTGCTCTCGTAGGGATGCTGCTGTACGGAGAGTCGAAGGAATGGCGGCGGATATTGTTCATCTCCATGGTACTTTGTTCCGCAGTAGGTCTCAAATTGTTAACGTAAGAGTTTACAACGTCCGATGTATCCACTATGCTCAGAGTAGTCTGCAACAAACCGAAGTTCATTTGTAAATGAGGTGTACGAAGGATGGGCAAGTGGGGAACCACCATTATTTTTATTGTTTTGGCAGCTGTTTTAACGCAATGGATTCCGTTTTCTTCCTTTTTCAGAAACGTAGATACCATGATTCATGAATTTGGCCATGCACTGCTAACGTTGATCCTATCGGGAAAAGTCCTATATATCCACTTGTTTAGCGATCACAGCGGTGTAACCTACTCCTCTGTATCCTACTCTTGGCGCTTCATTCCGATTTCCTTAGCAGGGTACATCATGGCATCGGGTTTTACGGTTCTGCTGTTCGGGCTCTATGCAAAAGGTAAATCGCAGATCGGACTCATTCTATTATCCGGCATCGCCGCGTTAAATGTCATTTTCTTCGTACGGAATACGTATGGGGTCCTCTGGTGTATTGGATTTATCATCTGTAATATCATCGTGATTTACGTTCCCTGGGGTTGGCTTAGAGAATTCTACTTCACATTAATCGCGTTCGTCGGATTGGTCGAATCGGTACTCGGGCCCATATACTTGGTGGTTACAGCCCTTCAGTCCCCGTCCCAAGCAGGAGATGCGACAAATTTAAGCCAACTTACGTTCATACCTGCAGCCATCTGGGCATTGATATTCTCCATAACCGCGCTACTCTGTGCCCGCTATGCACTCGGGTATTTCATGCAAGGCTTCCGCAGAAGTCGCCGAACCTAATAAAAGGCAGTGAACCCGTCACACGGGTCACTGCCTTTGTTATTGAGATCACACGGATAACGCTGAATCGCCTGCATCCTCTGTACGATTCGGGCTGTTATAGACCGACACATCCAATTCCTTGGTCCACTTGCTCGTAATCAAACCGGATGTCATGGATCCGCTCACGTTCAATGCGGTACGTCCCATATCGATTAACGGCTCAACCGAAATCAACAATCCTGCAAGTGCGACTGGTAAGTTCAAGGTCGAGAGTACAATCAGCGCTGCGAATGTTGCGCCACCGCCTACACCGGCTACGCCGAAGGAACTTACCGTAACAACCGCAATTACTGTAGCAATGAAGCTAAAGCTGAATGGATCAATACCCGCTGTCGGCGCGATCATAATCGCCAACATCGCTGGATAAATCCCTGCGCAACCGTTCTGTCCAATGGATATTCCGAACGATGCGGAGAAGTTCGCGATACCATCGGATATCCCTAATTTCTTAACTTGTGTATCCACGTTCAATGGCAACGTACCTGCGGATGTCCGTGAAGTAAATGCAAAAGTCAATACTGGCAATGTTTTACGGACATATGTCAACGGGTTCAGACCGTTTATTGCAATTAAGATCAAATGAATAATGAACATGACGATCAAAGCGACATACGATGCAATAACGAATTGCCCCAATTTAGCGATTTCATCATAGTTGGTCGTCGCCGTTACCTTTGCGATCAAGGCGAGGATACCATAAGGTGTTAACCGAAGCACTAGTGTTACAATACGCATGACAACGGCATAGACGGCTTCAACAAGCTTCGTAAATGTCTCTGCTTCTACCGGTTTCTTCTTCGAAATCCCGCGAAGCGCAACCCCGATGAACGCTGAGAAAATAACAACAGCAATCGTGGAAGTCGAGCGTGCACCTGTCATATCATCGAACGGATTTGAAGGAATAACATCTAATACTTGTTGCGGAAGTGTTTTATGTTCAACGTCAGCCAATTTACCTGTAAGGTACTCGCCGCGTTTCGTTTCTTTATCACCTTGTTCAATATTTACGGCTTTCAAGTTAAATCCTAGTGCAGATGTAATCCCTACGGCAGCGGAAATCGCCGTTGTGAACAAAAGAATACCGATAACCAATGTACTGATCTTACCTACGCCCTTGTTGGCTTTGACTTTGATAATCGCGGAGATAATCGACACCATAATTAACGGAATCGCAACCATCTGCAGCAACTTCACATACCCGTTACCCACTAAGCTGAACCAGTCTACAGAATCCGAAATCACATTTGACGTTCTACCGAAGATCAGTTGTAATGAGACCCCGAAGATAACCCCTAAACCAAGTCCCGTAAAAACCCGTTTTGAAAAACTAACATGTTTTTTTTGCATATACCAGAGAAGTCCGATTAAAGCAATCAAAATCACTACGTTCACTATCGTTGAAAGTAACTCCATTTCGAATTTCCTCCCCTTTATTTTCATCATCCGCGAGACCGAATCTCGTTTTCTGAGATAACTATAATATAATAAATCCTACCTGTAAAGTATGAATTAAAAATAAATAAAAGACGAACGGTTTGTTCGTCTTTTACACTTAATATCGCGACTTATTGCGGAGTGCTCGCAAAGCTCGAAACATCTGGATAACACTGCGTTTTTCACCATATAACCCTTCCAATAATTGAAGGAACAGCGGATACTTGTCCGCATAGGGGAACCAGTGTAACTCCGTCTTCTTCTGCCCTAGATCCACAACAATTGATTTTTCATGACAGAACATCTGGAGCCCTGCGTCTCCGTGAGACCGCCCAATTCCGCTTGACTTCACGCCTCCAAAAGGAAGATGTGCATTGGCAATACTCACAGTAACATCATTGATACATACGGACCCGGATTGGAGACCATTCGCAACGCGTTGACCACGTTCGACGTCATGTGTCCATATGCTGGCACTTAAGCCGTACGATGTATTATTCGCCAGCTCGATGGCTTCCTCCTCCGTGTCAAATGGCGTAATGCATAACACGGGACCAAAGGTCTCCTCCTGCATCACTCGCATACTTGGTTTAACATTGGTCAAAAGGATCGGGGCCACTTGCAGCCCTCGTTTGAGCTTCCCATCTACAGGTCGCTGTCCGAATTCTAAGGATGCCCCCTGATCAAGCGCATCATCAATATGCGTACGGATAATTTCAATTTGTCGCGCATGAGTCATCGAACCAAGATCCGTATCCTCGCGATTATTCTGCTTCAACGATTCTAACTCACGCTTCAAGCGCGCAATAAATTTATCATAAATGGGACGTTCCACATAAATTCGTTCGACCGACATACAGATTTGTCCGCTATGGGTCAATGATCCCCAGACCGCACCTCGTACCGTCCGCTCTAGATGCGCGTCTTGAAACACAATCATCGGGTCTTTGCCGCCCAATTCTAAGGTGGTAGGAATCAGCCGCTTGGCTGCCTCCAATTGAATATGCTTGCCTGTTGTCACCGATCCCGTAAAGAAAATATAGTTCGGACTTGCTGCGACGAGAGCCGCTCCGATGGCTGCATCCCCTTGAACTACCTGGACAAGACCCTGCGGAAAACCCGCAGCGGCAAATAGCTTCTCCATCAATTGCCCAATTAGCGGCGTGACTTCGGAGGGCTTAATGATGACGGCATTCCCCGCCATAAGCGCACTAAGTGCAGGAACCATCGCCAGATACAGCGGGAAATTCCAAGGGGAGATCACGAGCACGACTCCCCGGGGCTCATAAGCGACATAGGAGCTTTTCCCCCTCATCATCAACGGTGTCTTTACTTTTCGTGTACGAAGCTCCTTCTCGGCCGTTCGTTCGGTATGCAAAAGCCAGTCAAGCAAGACCATCAGCTCAGAGGACAACGCCTCGACCTTCGGTTTGCCCGTGCTCCATGAAATCTCCTGTGCGATGTCATCCGCATGCTCTACGATATAAATGCGAAGTTGACGTATATAATTGATCCGCTCCTTTACTGACTTACTATTCCAGCCTTCAAAGGATTCCCAAGCATGTTCCATCACATCGTCCACTAGATAGGGCTCTATGGGTAGAACTAACTCGCCTTCCTCGCCTGTTGCCGGGTTCATTGCTCTCCAAGCTTGCATAGCCATCCCCCTTGACTTTTCACAATTATCTCCATCTTATAGCATTTTAAGGTTAAAATATATGCCGAAGTTTCTGTATTTGCTATAATGATTATGTTAGAATGATTCTCATCACTAAACAAGAACCGTAGAGAGGACGTGTCCCCATGGAATGGAAAGAAATTACGACAGAAACCGAATGGAAAGATGTGCTGGGCCGCTCTTCTGAACGCAGTCAGCTCATCTTGAAACACAGTACGACTTGTCCTGTCAGTGCAAATGCGTTCCGCGAGTTCGAAGAATACATTGGAAAAGGCTCAAATAACGATGTCGATTATACACTCGTTAAAGTCATCGAAAGCCGTCCGGTATCCAACCAAATCGCAGAAGATTTAGGCGTGAAGCATGAATCTCCTCAAGTCATCTTCATCAAGAACAATGAAAAATACTGGACAGCCTCACACTGGTCGATTACCAAAGAGCATATTACAGCGGTTTTAGACTAGTACTCTGTTGTCGCAGCCTCACCATTCTTAGAAAAATGGTGGGGCTTTTTTGTGTTGTCATGAATTTCGATGCACATTTGTCCTCCATCTAAATATTCTAACAATAAAAATAAAATCCTTTATTTTACAGAATACAACTAATCATCCCTAACAATCAAGAAGAGGGAGGCGACTTCATGACAAAGTATGTCATTATCAATGCGGATGATTTCGGGCTCTCCGCAGGCGTGAACCAAGGCATCATAGAGGCTCACGAAGCCGGCGTCATTTCAAGCGCATCCGTAATAACCAATATGCCAGGATGTAAAGGTGCCCTTGCCTATGCGCGCAGAACACCGACATTCGGAGTCGGGCTCCATGTCAATCTGACGGATGGTCGCCCCCTCTCGCCACCGCATACCGTACCCTCCCTGGTCTATCCAGAGAACGGCTTGTTTCATTCTCGCTACGAGACGTGGAAGTCAGAAGATATCGAACGAGAACTGCAAGCCCAATGGCAGGCTTTTCGTTCCGCCGGTCTTAAGCCTACCCATATCGACTCACATACCCATATCCATTTACTTTATCCGGCCGTCTTCCAAGCCGTTGCTAAACTCGCGCTGCGTGAAATGGTGCCCATTCGATATCGTCCAGATCAAGCCTTGCTTGCGGATTCGACGATTGCCATACGATCAACAGATCGATTAATTCTCGATACGTATCATGAGCCAGACGGTACGAAGCGCTTCTATCGATACCTGCAATGGCTAGAAGACGGTACAACCGAAATCATGTGCCACCCGGGATATGTCGATGAGGAAATGCAGCGGCATACGCGATGGACGAAGGAACGGGAACTGGAGTTACATCATTTGATGCATTCCGATATCCGATGTGTGCTGCAAGTGTACAATATACGATTAATTCATTACGGACAATTGCCTGAATCAAGTACATTCCATACGCCCTCGTTACCCTTAGAGGCACCCCCTGAATCATCAGGAATACAACCAGAAGAAATCCCTCCCTCACCCTTGCTCGCACACCCTCATACAGCACCTGATGATACACGCTCCCCTCGTTCCAAACCTAAACGAGCGATACGAAAACGAAAGAAGTCTCATACACCGAAGAAACGGCTTGGTACCAGAAAACGTCGATTTTCATCCAAAAAAGCCATGTGACAAACGGGAGTCTAGAAAAAATAAAGCTGCAGGGCGCATCTTCTAGTTGTTAGAAGTTGGCCTTGCAGCTTTATGAACGTCATTACATTACCCGTTCTTGTTCCATGACATAATGATGGACGAACTGACCCACCTGCTCTGTATACCCTTCGACATCCGTCGAGAAAGCATTGCCATGACCGGCATCCGGTACGAGGAACATTTTTTTCTCTCCACCGCTGGCTTCGAATAACGGGTAGACCATTTCGGTTGGAACAAACGTATCTTTTCCACCATGGATGAAGAGGATCGGCTTCTTATTCTTCCGCACTTGATTGAGTGCAGACGCTTCTCCGAAGAAATAATTCGCCCGCAGCTTACAAATCAAGCTGGTAATATGAAGGAGTGGAAACGCGGGAAGCTTAAACATCTGTTTGAGTTGATACGACAGAATCCCTTTGACAGAAGTGTAAGCACAATCCGAGATAATCCCCTTCACTTGATCCGGCAGTGCTTCACCACTCGTCATCAATACCGTTCCTCCGCCCATCGAAACGCCATGCAGCAGGATATGTACCCCCTGCCCCATGCGCTCTATCATCTCATGAATCCAGTTGATGAGATCATCCCGATCATGCCAGCCAAAACCGATATATTCACCGGCACTTTCCCCATGGCCGCGTAAATCCGGCATCAATACATGGAACCCGAATGTCTCCCGATATAGATGGGCAAACATCGCCATGTCCTTCCCTCTTCCCGTATAGCCATGGACAAGAATAGCGAGATTGGAAGTTGGATTGGGGGCTGGAATAAAGTATCCCTTCAAGGCGATTCCATCCTTGGACGTCATCTCTAGGGTCTCATACGTCTGTTCTTCGAGCCATGCGGAACGGTCCTGCCAGGGCTTGCCGGGCAGGGCGTTCACATCTACATTTTCATTCAAAAATTCCTTCGGGGTCCGACGAATCGCAAAATTATAGAAATAGACTCCTGCTCCAATGAATAAAAGGGCAGCTGCAATCGCAGCCGCCACAACAATCCATATACCCGTCATGTCGATGTCATCTTCCTTCGGTCATGAGTAGTTTCTTTTTTTATTTTTTAATATCAAATGAGCTTTTTAGCGATACGATTAAGTTAAATGCAAGTTTCTCCGGCGTCGTGTCTTTAGGATCTACGTTGAAATATCCGTGACGGAAGAATTGGAATTTATCTTGCCCTTTCGCCTCAGACATATTCGCTTCCACAAATCCATTCACAATTTCTACAGAGTTTGGATTCAGGTTCTCAATGAACGTTTCGCCAGTACGCTCTTCCTCTGGCAAAATCAATGGCTCGTATAGGCGGAATTCCGCTGGACGCGCTTGCGTCGCTTCTACCCAATGAATCGTGCCTTTTACTTTACGTCCTGTAAATCCGCTGCCGCTCTTGGTCTCAGGATCATACGTACAGTGCAATTCCACGACATTCCCGTCAGCGTCCTTGATCACATCATTGCATGTAATAAAGTAGGCATTCTTCAGGCGAACTTCATTCCCAGGATATAGACGGTGATATTTCGCAGGAGGTACTTCCATGAAATCGTCTTGTTCAATATAGATCTCACGGGAGAATGGAATTTGACGCGAGCCCATGTCAGGGTTCTCTACGTTATTTTCCGCCTCAAGCATTTCGACTTGCCCTTCCGGATAGTTCGTAATAATAACCTTCAACGGTCGAACCACTGCCATGGTACGAGGTGCTTTGAGCTTCAGATCCTCGCGAATAAAGAAATCCAATTGTCTGGAGTCTACTTCCCCGTTACTGCGAGCTACGCCAATGCTGCGGCAGAATTCACGAATCGACTCTGGCGTATACCCCCGACGGCGAAGACCCGAAATGGTCGGCATCCGCGGATCATCCCACCCTACGACATGGCCTTCATCAACAAGCTGCTTCAAGTAGCGCTTGCTCATAATCGTATTCGTTAAGTTCAGACGTGCGAATTCGTATTGATGCGGAACATGCTCCATTTCGCACTCTGCAACAACCCAGTCATAGAGCGGGCGTTGATCTTCGAACTCCAATGTACAGATGGAATGGGTAACTCCCTCAATGGCATCCTCCAATGGATGAGCAAAAGCATACATCGGGTAAATACACCATTTGTTCCCTGTGTTATGGTGCTCGGTATGCGAAATACGGTAAATGATCGGATCGCGTAGGTTGATATTTGGCGAGCCCATGTCAATTTTGGCGCGTAATACCTTTTCACCATTTCCAAACTCTCCGTTACGCATGCGTGTGAACAGATCCAAATTCTCCTCTACGCTGCGATCACGGTACGGACTGTTTTTACCTGGCTCTGTCAACGTACCGCGATATGCCCGCATTTCTTCGGCAGTCAAGTCACAGACGAAAGCCTTCCCTTTTTTGATGAGCAATACGGCTCTTGCATACATTTCATCAAAGTAGTCGGAAGCAAAGAGCAAATTATCCCATTCGAAGCCTAACCATTTCACGTCTGCTTTAATCGATTCCACGTACTCCGTATCTTCCTTCACAGGATTCGTGTCGTCAAAACGAAGATTTGTTTTCCCTTTATATTCGTCTGCCAATTCAAAATTTAAACAGATCGATTTTGCATGCCCAATATGCAAATAACCGTTAGGTTCCGGTGGAAAACGAGTCACGATTTCTTTAACTTTTCCGCTCTGAAGATCGTCACTCACTATATTTTTTATGAAATTTGAAGATGTTGATTTGGTTTCGTTCTCCATCCTGACCATCCTTTCGTATACTACGTTTCTATAATTAACTTACATTAAATAATACCCATTACGGCCGCGGAGTTCAACTCTCAAGCCAAAATGTTAATATTACACAAATCGACGAAATCTATCAATTTTTCTTACCTTCTGACCGATATAGGATGTAAAAGAACTGAATCAGGAGGGAATTTGTATTGCGACAACTTAAAATTTTACTCTGTATGATCTTGATGGTAGGTATGGTCAGCTGGGCGAAGCCGGCGGCTGCGGCCGATCCAATCTACTTAGTTAATTTAGTTTTCTCCAGCACGAAATTATCTATTGAAACGGGTAATACACAGACGGTAAAAGCAACTGCGGTCTATTCCGACGGATCTTCCAAAGACGTTACATTGGCGACTGACTGGAAAAGCGGTAACGAAAAAGTCGCGACGATTCTAAATGGCGTAATCACGGCCGTTGATGTAGGTACCACAATGATTAGCGGTACGTATCCTATCGGGTCAAGCAACCCACAAAGCACGACATTAGAAGTGAACGTTACCAAAAAAGTTACGTCCCTTACGGCTGATACTCAAAAAGTCGATCTTCGCTCTAACATGACAAAGGACGTTATACTGACAGCAAATTATTTAAATGAAAATAAAGAAGATGTCTCCAAAAAAGCGGAATGGTCCACGGAGAACAATAAAATCGCTACTGTTTCGAATGGTACCATTACAGGACATGACTCCGGTACAACGACCATAACTGCTAAATATGGCAATCAAACCGTATCTATTGAAGTCAACGTCGATGTTGTTCGTCGTTTAGATACACCTACACCAGAAGTATCGATGTTGGTAAAAGATCTTCCGAAAAGCATTGTTATCATGGCAACGTATCAAGACGGCTCGGAAGACGATGTTTCCAAGAAAGCAACTTGGACATCCAGCAATGAGCGAATCGCCGATGTCATCAACGGGCAAATCAAAGCTTATGCGCCGGGTAAAGCGACATTAAAAGCGGCATATGGCACGAAAACCATTGAAATCAAGGTCGATATCGATTCAACGAAGAAACTAGAGCTAAGCACTCAGAATCTTTTCATGAAAGTGAACGACGAAAAATCTGTCACGCTAAGCGCTACATACGCTAACGAAACATCAAGTACCGATGTAACAGATAAAGCAACATGGACTTCGAGCGACGAAAATATCGTGTATGTTAGTAAAGGAACTGTAATTGCCAAAAAATCAGGTACAGCAACCATTACTGCAAAATTCAGCGATAAAGAAGTTACTTTATCCGTCGATGTTGAAGTCCCGCGCCGACTCGAACTGAATACGACATCCAGTTCCATCGGATTGAAGAACGGGGATAAATACGACCTATCGTTACGCGCATTTTATGCCAATGCCAGCGTGGAAGACATCACTGCAAGAGCAACCTGGACTTCCAGTAACGAAGATATTGCCCTCGTAAGCTTAGGGAAAAACGCTGCCGGGGATGATGTAGCTACCGTGACATCTTACAAATCCGGTGATACGAAGATTACCGCATCGTATGGCGGCAAAACCGTTTCCATCGATGTGAATGTGGATATTCCGCGCAAGCTCGAATTCGTTGGAGCGAACACTACCGCCATTTCATTAGATCTAAAAGAAACGGCTGCCTTAAATGTAAATGCTATTTACGGAGACGGGCGTCCAACAGAGAATGTCACTTCTAAAGCGGAATGGTCATCCAGCGATGATAAAATCGCTGAAGTCTACTTTGACAGCGTGCAGAATGCAGCTATAGTTACAGCGAATGACAAAGGATCTGCGACCATTACGGCAAAATACGGCACACGTTCAGTAACGATTAAAGTTGAAATCGCTCAAGCTTCTAAGCTCGAAGCGAATCCGAAAGTTCTAAAAATGGGGAAAGACGAACCCAAGCAGATCGTACTTACCGCTACAGACTCTGCAGGAAAACCTACAGAAGTTCAAGAGAAAGCAGAATGGACTATCAGTTCTGCGAGTGTAGCCGATGTAACGAAAGGTCTGGTTACTCCGTTAGATTCCGGTAAAGCGACGATTACAGCGAAATACGGCGGTAAAACAGTAACGATCGCCTTAGAAGTGAAAGTCGTTCAAAAGATTGAAATGTCCAAGAAATTCATCTCCATGAAGAGCGGAGATACTGCAGCACTTGCGCTCAGCGTAACCTTCTCGGATGGATCCGTTGTCGATGTATCCAAAGATGCGGAATGGAAAGTGGGTAACTACCGCGTTGCTGATGTAGATAACAAGGGTGTTGTCACGGCGATGAGCTATGGTAAAACCAAGGTCACTGCTAAATACAACAACAAAAGCATTACGACCGACATTGATGTCGATCAACTCAAATATTTAAAGACGGATGTTGTAACCTTAGAAATGCCAGCGAATTCGGTTAAAACGGTAGCTGCAACGGCTACCTTCACAGACGGCACGGATCGAGATGTATCCATCGATGGCTTATGGAAATCATCCAGCATTAAAATCGCCGATGTGAAAGACGGAAAAATCACGGCCAACAGCAAAGGTAAAGCTACGATTACGATAACATTCGGTGGTAAATCCACGAAAATTTGGGTCGTTGTAAAATAGTCATTTCTAAACATAAAGACAGCCGTGCGGTGAACTGCATTACAGCAGTCCAGCCGCTCGGCTGTCTTTTATATTTCACGTATAACGGTAATAGACTCGATCACATGCTGCTTCAGTTCTTGACTATGTTTCTCTCGCTCCGCGTATGACCAGTTCAATCGATTCGCCATATACCGAATCACAGGCTCACGATACTTATGCACGTCGTCCTTATGGAATAGTAACGCCCCGGTACGACGGATAAAGAAATCGGAGGGTGTGATCGTCATTTCATATTGCAGACTGTATGCCAATTCCGCCAGTAACGCCAGGGGCATGTCGTCATACCTTCTCCACTCTTGCCGACATGCGGGGATCAATTCCATTAAAATATCGACATTGGTTCCATAACGATGCGCCAGCCTTGAAGACTCCTCCTTCGTCAGACCATAAGCGGTCCCCTGCTTCACGCGCTCGCGAATGAAGGCTTCGAAGGCTTGGGAGCCCCCTATATCCCCACCGGAAATAGGCAAATTTTTGGTCCTGCAAGGTCGCCCCCCTGTGTCTAACCCTTTTACCCTACGTTCGTTTACAACCCTATTTACAACGTTCTCCGCCATATGTCGGTAACCGGTTAGCTTCCCGCCTGCAATAGAGATCAATCCGGACGGTGCATGGAATACCTCATCACGACGAGAAATTTCCGAAGGATTCTTCCCGGCCTGATGGATGAGGGGGCGTAATCCCGCCCAACTGGATTCCACATCATCCGATGTAAGCTCTAAGCTCGGAAACATAACATTCGCTGCGTTTAATAAATAATCCCGATCCTGCAAAGCCACGCGAGGGTGCGCAATATCTCCATGGTATTCGGTATCCGTTGTGCCAATATAGGTTTTTCCTTCTCTTGGGATGGCGAAGATCATTCGTCCATCCGGCGTATCAAAATAAATCGCTTGCCGGAGCGGAAAACAGGACTGATCAAAGACGAGGTGTACGCCTTTCGTCAGGTACAAGCTGGATCCCATTCTAGAACCGTCTAATCCTCGAAGTTCATCCACCCAAGGACCCCCAGCATTAATCACATGTTGTGCCCGAAGCGTATATGATTTGTCACGGATTAAGTCTTGAACCTGCGCCCCCTGAACGATTCCCTCTTCATAGACAAACTTAGTAGCCCGTGTATAGTTCACCGCAAAAGCACCAAGTTCTACGGCTTTTTTCAGCACTTCGATCGTAAGCCTGGCATCATCCGTACGATATTCGACATAGAGGCCCCCGCCCCTCAATCCCTTCGATTGCAGTAGCGGTTCCTTCGCTAGCGCCTCGGCCTTAGATAGCATATGGCGGCGTTCCTGCCGCTTCACGCCGGCTAAATAATCGTATAACCTTAACCCGACAGAAGTCGACCACCGTCCGAATGTCCTGCCCGCATAGATGGGCAATAACATCCATTCCGGTGTTGTGACATGCGGACCATTCTCATAGACGATGGCCCGTTCTTTTCCAACTTCGGCTACAACCTTTACATCGAACTGCTTCAAATAGCGTAATCCGCCATGAACCAGCTTCGTGGAACGGCTGGAGGTCCCCGCTGCGAAATCCTGCATTTCGACCAGCGCTGTCTTTAACCCTCTCGAAGCGGCATCGAGTGCAATTCCAGCGCCTGTAATGCCGCCGCCAAGAATTAGAAGATCAAAGTATTGTTCGGACATGGTCTCCAAATGCCTCTCCCGTTGCTCGGATGATAAGGATCTTCCCATCTCGGCTCACCGCCTTATCGCTATTTGAACATCATGGCTGCTTGCACCGCTTTGGTCCAGCCTTCGTATAACCGTGTCTGCCGCTCCTGCTCCATGGCGGGCATGAAGACGCGCTCCTGCTTCCATTGCATCGCGATTTCATTCCGATCATGCCAAAACCCGACCGCGAGCCCAGCTAAGTAAGCTGCCCCTAAGGCCGTGGTCTCATGATTGGCGCAGCGCTCTACGGGTACACCCAGAATATCGCTCTGGAACTGCATCAAGAAATCATTCATGACAGCCCCGCCGTCAACGCGCAGCATTTTCAACGTGATTCCCGAATCTTCCTCCATCGCCATCAACACATCCTTGGTCTGGTATGCGAGAGATTCCAAGGTCGCACGAATGAAATGTTCCTTGGAGGTACCACGCGTCAATCCGAATATGGCTCCTCGCGTATCGCTATCCCAGTAAGGCGTTCCTAGACCTACAAAAGCAGGCACAACATAGACGCCTTCGGTTGAACCCACCCGCGTAGCATAGGTCTCACTATCCTTTGCTGACTTAATCATTCGCAAGCCATCCCGAAGCCATTGCACGGCAGAACCAGCCACAAATACGCTGCCCTCCAGCGCGTACTCTACTTTTCCATCGATTCCCCACGCAATCGTGGTCAACAATCCTTTGGCAGAAGCAATGGCTTGTTCTCCGGTATTCATCAGCATGAAGCACCCTGTGCCATAGGTATTCTTCGCCATGCCCACGTCATAACATGCTTGCCCGAACAAAGCAGCTTGTTGGTCGCCTGCCACACCAGCAATCGGAATTCCATGTCCGAAGAGTTGTTCACCCGCCGTATGGCCATAGACTTCTGACGAGGATCGGACCTCGGGAAGTAAGGATCTTGGAATATCCAGAATTCGCAATAATTCTTCATCCCAACACAATTCGTGAATGTTGTATAGCAGCGTTCGTGACGCATTAGAATAGTCCGTTACATGCACACGTCCTCCTGTAAGCTTCCAGATCAACCACGTGTCCATCGTGCCAAAGCATAAATCTCCTCGTTCTGCCTGAGCTCTCGCCCCTTCCACATGATCCAGAATCCATTTCACTTTGGTTCCCGAAAAATACGGGTCGATTAACAGCCCTGTCTTGGCACGAAATACTTCTTGATGTCCAGCAGCCTTCAATTGTTCGCAGATCTCCGCGGTTTGACGTGATTGCCATACAATTGCTTGATACACCGGAACTCCCGTATGCCGATTCCATACTAACGTGGTTTCCCGTTGATTCGTAATGCCAATCCCTGCAATTTGACTCGGGTTAACGTTCGCCTTCGCGAGCACTGTGGTCATTACGCTAAGGATCGACACCCAAATGTCATTGGCATCATGCTCCACCCAGCCCGACTTGGGAAAATATTGCGTAAACTCTTGCTGCGCCATCTCAATGATCTCACCTTGCTTGTTCACCAATGCAGCTCGGGAACTCGTCGTTCCCTGGTCTAGCGTTAATATGTATTTCTCACGCATTGAGCAGCGCCCCTTCCCTCGAGTTACATCCGGTCGGTTCCAATCCCGATACCACCTTATTTATTATGTTAACGGAATATGTGTGTTGATAAAAGAGTCCTTAGCGGGGTAGAAAAAAAAAAGAATGAGAAGCTTCAGAAGCCGCTTCCCATTCTTGATTATGTAACCTTACGATTTAGATGTTGCAGAGGCTTGTTTCTTCGCCTTGGCTTACTTTCGCATGCTTAACTTCCTTTACCCTAATCTATACTAGAGCAATTTCTTGAAGCCTGATATTCGTTCAGCCCTATTTCTTGGCCGCTTCCTTCTCCTTCGCCGCCTTATCTTCCTGCTTCGCTTTGACTAATCCCTCTTGCAGCTGCTTCTGGATATTCGTCATCGCTTGGTCGACGGACTGCTTGTTGTCCAACACTTGCTTCGTTTGTTCATCCAATACTTGCGTTAAGGTCTGATAGAAATTCGCAGGCGTCTTCTCAAAATCATAGGTTACGCTTTTAGCCCGAGGACTCAGCAAATAGAACGCGGACAAGTCATGGTTCTCCTTGTCTTTAATGAATTCCTTACGCGTTGGCATATTGCCGTTCATCTGACGCGACTGCATCTTCGCCATTTCCGGACCATTGATGAATTTCACGAACTCCCATGCAGCACTCGTATTCGGCGACTGCGCATTGATCGCCATAATTTCACTGAGATACATACTATCCGTCGTATTCGGATCCATCGCGCTGACAGGGGCTGTGACAACCCCCCATTGGAATGGTTTATAATTTTTCACTTGATCCTTGACTCGTTCAAACTCACTAATGGACCAAGTCCCGGCAATGGTCATCGCGGCCTTACCCATGAGAAACGGCTTGCCTTCATAATAACTCTCCATCGACCCCCCTTGCATATTCTGATCCTCATTCACAAGAGTTTTCGATTGGAAGTTATCTACGACAAGCTGATAGATTTTTCTCCATGGCTCTGCATCAAATTGAACTTTTTCTCCGTCTTTATCCACAATGCGCAAATTTTCCACGTTACCGACCGACATAATGATATTGGAAGGCGTCATCCCATAGTCCATGTACAGTCCATATTCCCGATCCTTGCCCGATCCTCCAGTTGGGAAACGCTTCGCTAACTGGAGAACCTCTTCCCAAGTCATCTGATTCTTAGGCAGATCCACGCCATGCTTCTGGAACATGTCGATATTATAGTAGATCGCTTGGGCGCCAAATGTTGGTGCAAGGCCGTAAATTTTGCCGCCCCCCTTGTCTTTTAGCATCTGTATCACGTTAGGAATGATGCTTTCCGTATCGAACTTATCTTGCTTAATCATCGTATCTAGTTCATAGAGTTTACCAGCGGATACAAATTTCTCATATTGATCCATTTGGAGCATCATGACATCGGGTTGATTTTTCTCAATGAACTTGCTGTAGGCCTCATTATAATCGGGATTTTTCGACTCCTGAAGCTCTTGCTGCATTTTGTTCGTGGAAATGACCTCGAACTCCACATTCGGATATTTCATCGAAAAATAATTGCCATATTGCTGATAAAAGTAATTCTCATCCCAGAACACGACCTTTAACTTCACTTGCCCATCCTCGCCTAAAGCCTTTGACCCCTGATCTTTGGAACATGCTGTCAAGAACAGCGACAACACGATCACGCTGACCAAGAGAGTGCTATACAACTTTCGCATCTTCAACTTCCCTTCTATTCTTAATACAAAATATTCCTTACCATTATACTAGATTCATATAATAGAGTCTAATTTTGGGAATTTAGATAGAAAACAGGGAAGCCCTCTATTAATTATTTTCTATATTTTTACTTTAAGTCCGTGTGATACCTTCACAAATCATAGATTTCTACAAACTACGAGATATAACAAAAAGAAGCCTCTCGTATGAGAGACCTCTTCCTATTTAGGTTACACCTGTTTTTCTTTTAAACGTTTATTGATTCGAATCGGTTCAATATGAATGTGAACATGCTCGATATTATGGTTCTCTAGCATTTTTCGTTCAATCCGTTCCGTAATATCGTGACTCTCTGTGACGTTCAGATCGTTATCCACCTGTACGATGACATCCACCAGCACCTGATTTCCAAGCAAGCGGGCCCGAATATCTTTCAGGCGCTCCACACCGGGGATCGTGTTGATCGTTTCCTTGAACTGCTCCAATTCCGATTCATCAAACCCATCCGACAACGAGTACGCTGTACCCCGAAAAATCATCCATGCCGTCCGACAAATGATCAATCCCACAACGATGGCCGCTACAACATCCAACCAAGGTAATCCGAGACGTGTACCAATGATCCCAACAAAAGCTCCCATACCTACCAGCGCATCGGAACGGTTATCTTGAGCAGCTGCCATAACGGCTTGACTGTTCACTCTCTTCGCCAATTTCAAATTATACCGATACACCCCATAGATGATGACGGAACAAACCAATGCGGTCCATGCTGCGATCATACTGGGCGTCTCCACTTCATTGGTAATGAGCTTCGTAACCGCTTGATACAGGACCTGCAGACCAACTGCCATCATGATAAAAGATGCAATAAGCGCTGCCAGCGTCTCCGCACGGAAGTGTCCGTACGGATGATCTTCATCCGGCGGTTTCTGCGAAATACGTAAACCAATCAACACGGCAATCGATGACACAATATCCGTACTATTATTTAATCCATCCGCAAGCAATGCCTCCGAAAAGAATACATATCCAATGGTCAACTTCGCTCCGGCCAGCACGATATAGGCTATTATGCTAGTCCATGCGCCGCGCTCACCTTGTTGTAAATCTTTGTATGCGTCTGTCACTTCAAACCCTCCACGTCGTTACCCTAATTCTGTTACAAACATCGTAACGCATGAAAGTCGTGTGGGTCTAGAGAAACAGTGTTGCGGCGAGACCGAAAACGTTGACGGGGTCAAAGAAGTTGAACGAGGGAAAAAATAAGGACCGCCTGTTGGAAGGGGAAAATATGAAGATATCGTGTATTTCGTTGCCCCTCGAATCCGAGGGATCCGATTTCGCCGCTGTTGAACTGAGGAACATTTTGAATGGACTATGGGTGGATATTTTCCTCATTTCAAAGGCGGACGCTTCCGCTCTGCATCGGATCCCCCTACTTCTCAGGACGGTGAACTACACAATATCTTCTCCTCCAAAGGGCGCTGCTTATTTTTGGAGGAGTGGAAGGAAAGCAGTTAAAGGAATGTCTGATGCAGCGATTGCCCTCCATCCATGGTATAACAAGCGCCATTGATGTAGGCTGCATCCGGTGATAACAAGAAGGCTGCTAGCCCCGCGATTTCCTCCGGGGTTCCGAACCGATGCAGCGGGATGCTCTGCTTCAGTTCCTCCGCCGCATCCGGCGATGCCAGAAGGCGTTCCGCGCCTCCCGTTCGCTCGATCATCCCCGGTGCGATGGCGTTGACACGAATTCCGTACTTATGCCCCCATTCGACAGCTAATGTTCTTGTCATCGCCAACACGCCTGCCTTCGCGCTTGCGGAATGGATCACACCCGGTCCTGCATCCCATGCATAGGTCGCGACCATATTCAAGATGCTCCCCTTGGCTCCCGCAGCAATCCAATGTTTCCCGACGGCCTGACTGCAATAAAACGTTCCATTCAACACGATGTTAATGACCGCGTTCCAGCCGTTCACGCTTAAATCCTCTGCTGCGCACAAGAAATTCCCTGCTGCATTGTTCACCAAAGCATCGATGCGCCCGAATGCGTCCACAGCCTCTTGCACCATTCGTACCGCATCCTGCGGCTGCCGCACATCCATCTGAACCGTCACGATTTGACCCTCAAAGGTCTCTATTTCTTGCTGCGCCTCCTTTAGCTTTTCTTGTGTCCGCCCTGTAATCACAACTTGTGCGCCGGCTTGCGCGAACCGCGATGCCATCGCTTTGCCCATCCCGCTCGAGCCGCCTGTGACGATGATCGTCTGTCCCTTCATGTTATCCCCTCCTCTCTTTTCACAAAAAGAGGCTGCCGAAACGTCATGTTCGACAGCCTTTCCCTACATTTTATGTAAGCCCTGACGGCTTCATGTCAATTCACGAGCGATCTCCGACCGCGGAACGATCGATGTCTCTCGTAATACAGCCCTGCCCAGAAGAAGGCCAAGCGCCAGCAAGATGATACCTATGATCGTTGAGAGGCCATACGACTGCAGCCAACCAGGTGCGTCTTGTAACTTCTCATAGAGCCATCCGCCCAAGATCGGACCAAGAAACGAGGCAAACCCCGTCATAGCCGAATAGACGGCGATAAACATGGGGCGTTCACTTTTCGGCGTATCCCCAATAATGAAATTAAAGGATAACTGATTGAAGCCACCGACGCCAATCCCGAGCAAAATATGCACACCAAGCAATACGACCATGACGGGCAGCACAGAAAGCAAGCCCCACATCATACAAGCACTCGCAATAATAGGCAGCGTACAGTACAACAGCCTCTTATTGCTATATTTCATATTTAAATTGCCCCATATATAGAAGCTGAGCATCATTGCTGCCGTCTGCACGACGGTAATGATCGAAATCCACTCATAATTGATTTCTAGAATATGCAGCATCACATACGAGAATAAAGGCACAACAATGCCTTGCAAGAACAACCACAAGGATAAGAACATGGCCGCCTTGAGGAACATGCGATCTTGGAACGGCTTCTTCAACATCGGTAGAAAACTCGACTCTGTTGATTTCGCTAACGGAATCTTCGGATAATTAACATAAGCGACAATGTTCAATACCGTACAAATCCCAATTCCGATAAACAAGTAGTTGAACCCTTGCTGGCCAGGGAACTTATCCAGCAGCTGCCCGCCAATGAATAATACCAGGCTGCCCAGCGCATTCAGTATCATATTCCGAATGCCCATGTACCGACCGCGGATTCCGGCAGGCACCATATCTCCGACGAGCGATGTCCATACCAGCGAGGCAATCGCATTGCCGAGAAATGCAAGCGAATACAACACGAGGTACACGGCAATCCATAATTCGCTTGGGAACAGGAACGGAATCAGTCCCGTCGCAGCCCAGCATACGCGATGCAGTCCGGCGAAGATAACGAGGAACCAATAACGGTTCGTGACCTTTTGCATCCAATAAGCAATTCCAATCTGAACCACATTCACCAGCGTTGTCATGGATAGCACAAGACCAATCTGCTGTGATGTCGCACCAAGATGAAGCAAATAACCCGTTAGAAATGGTCCGCCCAAGAGGGTCAACATAATAATGGCCGGCACACCTTCTAGCGTCAGAATCCATAAGTTTTTACGAGAATCAGAAAAAGTACGCGGACTCCGTAATCGACGCCAAGCATTCATAGGAAGCAGCACTCCTTGTTATCATTTCCCCTTCATTCTAGGGCCTGCGCATGCTTCCGTCGATGCTATGAAACGACCAAATACCTATTGTTTTTGCTTGCTTTCTTGATATGCAGCAATGTATTGAGCCGCTTTCGCAGCGATAGTCGAATAATCTCCTGTTTTCACCGCTTCATTCGTTAAATCCGAGCCAATCCCCACCGCGACTGCACCGGCTTTGATCCATTCCCCTAAATTATCAAGGGACACGCCGCCCGTAGGCATGACATTTGCTTGCGGAAGAGGTCCTTTGATCGCTTTGATCATCGATGGCGAGTACAGATTACCAGGGAAGAGCTTCACAACATCCGCACCAAGCTCGAGCGCTGTCTGAATCTCTTGAATCGTCATGACACCCGGCATGACAGGGACACGATAGCGATTGCATAACGTAATCGTCTCTGGATTTAAGCAAGGCGCAACCACGAACTCTGCCCCTGCGAGAATCGTGGCACGCGCCGTCTCTGGATCAAGCACAGTTCCCGACCCAATCACAGCATAATTCTCTGCTGACGGGTCGCTGCTAGAATAACGTTTAGCCAACGTCTCAATCGCTTGCAGCGCAAAAGGCACGGTCATCGTAATTTCAATAATTTTGATACCGCCGGCAATCGCTTGTTCTGCCATGCGTACGACATTTTCCGCTGAATCGGCGCGTAATACCGCTACAACACCGCCATCTACGATTTGTTGAACCAATTTGATCTTTTTCATATCCTTCATCCTCCTAGCGTTCTATATGCTGAATGTTATTTAAGACTGCGTCCGCTTCTTCCCATGTCGGGAGCGCTTCCCAGTCGCCTTCCATCTGAATCACCATGGAACCAATTAAATTACCAAGACGCACGGATTCCGCAAGCGGCAGTCCACGAACGATGCCCGCAATAAATCCGGCACAGAAACCGTCGCCAGCGCCTACGGTATCGATCACTCGATCTACGTTGAAATAAGGAATAGAGCTCAGTTCGCCCCCGTCAAGCAGATACGTCTCATCGTCTCCGCCTTTGATCACGCATACACCAGGCAGCGCTTTCAATTTATCTATAATGCTATGAAAATCATCCGTCTGATAGAGCAGCTTCAGCTCGTCTAAACCCGGCAAGAAATAATCTGCCTCTGCTGCAAGTTCCAGCAAGACCGATCTCGCTTCATCAATGCTCCATAGTTTCAACCGTAAATTCGGGTCAAAACATACCTTAACACCTTGCTGCTTCGCGATACGAATCGATTCTTTCAGCGTCTCCCGGCAAGATTCACTTAACGCCGCGGTAATGCCCGTAATATGCAATACCTTTGCCCCTGCAAAATAACTGCTATCTAAATCCGTAGGCTTCATGCGGCTTGCAGCCGAATCGCGTCTGTAATAATACACAGATGATTTGCCTGCTACCACCTCACGGAACATGAGTCCCGTAGACGCTTCTGATGAGAATTTCACACGAGATACATCCACGCCTTCGCTTCGTAATGTTTTGGCAATGATCTTGCCAAAAGGATCAGCTCCTAAGCTGCCGCACCATCCTACGGCATGGCCTAATCGAGCCAGTCCGATGGCCACATTGCTCTCAGCCCCGCCGAACAATCGTTCGAATTGCGAAGAATAAGCAATTCCCTTCGAGCCCGCAGGCATGAATAAAGCCATCGATTCCCCAAACGTGATCACATCTAATGAGCGGTCATTTCGTTCCATTTCGACACCTCTTCTTCTCTCCTGTATGCCTTATTATGAAAATACTGTCTATAAGTATAGCGTACCCTACTGATTTGTTCTATGTCGTAAATCGACCTTTATGGTACAAAATGTACAAATCTGCGCCATGCACACACTAGAGTTGCTCCTATGGAATAGAAAAAGCCGCGATCCCTCTGACACACGCCATTACTTTATCCGTTCTTGCCTACCTCTCCGTAGCTGGTACGGTGACAACGACAACCGCCAACTCTACATGGTGGGAGATTTGAATATGCTTTGGAACACGTAAAAAAGCACCTTATGGGTACACGCCATCTCCTTTAATGTCGAGTCGGAGATCGAGCGTCTTCACCCCTAGGTGCTTTTTATATATTCATGTTGATTTATTTCAACTCTTGCATATTTTCGGATCTACGAAGATAGGCCACGTAATAGAATCCAGCGACAAAAATCATACCACCCACCAAGTTCCCTAGCCAGACTGGAGCAAAGTTTACGAAATAGTCGCCCCATGTGAAATGGCCGGCTAATATTGCCGCTGGAATCACGAACATATTTGCGACAACGTGCTGGAATCCGATGGCGACGAACGCCATAGTCGGGAACCAAATGCCTAGAATTTTACCGCCGAAGCTCTTCGCACCGTAGGATAACCATACGGCCAACGCAACCAGCCAGTTACAACCGATTCCTGACACAAAGGCTTGCAGGAAGCTGGCTTCAATTTTATGATGAGCGATATCGATGGTAGCTTGCAAATACGGTCCCGTCTCCGTTAACCCCACGATATGCCCGAAGAAATAAGCAATGCAGAATGCACCGACGAAATTACTCAAGGTAATCAATATTAAATTCCGAATCATGTCCCAGAGCGATATCCGACGTTTATACCACGCCATCGGCACGGCCATCATATTCCCCGTAAGAAGTTCTCCGCCTGCTAAGAGGACAAGGATTAGACCCACCGGGAACACGCTAGCTCCCAGAAAGGTGGTAAAGCTCCCCCATTCTGCCGGCGCATTCGCCGTTACACGAATGAACAATAAATATCCGATTGCAATAAAGGCTCCGCCAAGAAAACCGAGTGTAAGTACGGTGGGCAGCGGATTTCTCGCCTTTTTTACGCCCGTGTCAACCGTAATTTCCGCAATTTGATCTGGTTTGTTATACGACATCAACAAGGCCTCCTCTATAATTGTTTCTTATGGCCTTCACCATTGTACAACTGACCGTTAGAGGAGAATGTTACAAAAATCACAAAGTATGCTCATAGCCAAAAAATACTTTAAATTTTACTTATTTCTTCAAATTTAACGCCTTATCCAGCAATGATGCAGCCTCTCCACGCGTCGTAAATCGTAGGGGCCGTAAGCGCCCCGTCTCATCGCCACCCATTACCCCATGCAATGCTAAAGTAAGGACGTCGTCCTTCGCCCAGAACGCAATGTCCCCGACATCGTTGAACTGCTTCTCCGGCTGAGTAAAGGTGATCTTCGATAATTTCGCTGCTTTCACAAGAATGACGGCTACTTCCTGTCTTGTAATAGGATCATTCGGTGCAAATTGATTTTCATTGATCCCTTCTACAATGCCATGACCGCTTGCTGTAGCAATCACGTCCTTGGCCCAATGCCCTTTCGTATCTTCGAATACCTTGCCGGCGATCGGTTTCAACTGATACGCATCCACGATGGTTTTTGTAAATTCTGCGCGTGTGATCCGTCCATCTGGTTTGAAGGTACCGTCTGTATAGCCGTGCAGGATCCCTCGATCCACAAGGCTCTGAATCTCTTCCTTGGCCCAATGCCCTTCGATGTCACGCAATGCTTTTGCCTCTGCGAGAGGTTTCATGGGGTTGTTGGATTGTCCATTCTTCTTCGGCTCATCGGCAATATACAACTTCCGACCGTATTGGTCTGCTGAGACGATCACCTTAAATGAACCTTCCGTAAGCCCTGTCTTCATCTTCATGATGCCGTCTGACACCGTAAAATCTTCATCCCATACCGGGATAATTGCGACGATCCCTTGGTTTTTGATCGCATCGATCTGCTTGTAGGGGTTCTGCTGCATGCCAATGGTCTTCAGACGAAGCCCCAAGTAACCCGACTCGAATTGAAACTCTCCCGTAAATTGATTCCACAGCTGACCGTTATAATCCTTATGCCGGAAATAGCCGTTCACTTCATAACGCTGCTGCAAAGCATCTCCTGGCACGACAAGCAAAGCGCGTTTTCGTGTATTGACATCACTCATGAACAGATCCAGGGTTGTTGCCAACTCCTTATTCCGTGCTGCCGTAATCTGATCGATTTGATCCTGAACCGATTTTGGAGTCTGTTCCCATTCATACTTCACGCTCTTCAGTAAGGAATCCACCGCGGGTACTCCCTTTATTGCAGCATCCTTCCAAGGTATACTCTTCTCATTGGCAAGTTGACCTGCGATACGTCCAATCCATTCGCTCTCTTTCGTGATGGGTTCAGCCGCTTGAAGGGTCTGCGTAACATTCTTCTTCATTAAAAAGCTTCGAATATCTTCGCTCTTCGCGTCATGCCCTACCGTGGCATAGGCATCCGCCATATCGGCTACATATGCCGCAGAACCCTGCACCACATCAGCGAAAAGCATAGAGTTCGCGTCGGCTGCCGCATATTGACGATATTGATCATACCAATACTTTGCCTTGCCCAAATGCGATGAACGCCCTGTGTTATCAATGTACGCAAGCGATAAGTGATTCAATAGCAATGCACGATATAAACGCGGCTTAGACATCACCGGATAAGAAAGGGTCTGATCCGTCTGCAGCTTCATCGCTTGCTTCCATTTCGGCTCTTGTACATAGATGCGGAAAGTCTGCTCGGTGGCGCGATGGAACCATGCGGAGACTTCGTTGGAACTCCCCTTTTCGCGCTCCTTCTTCATCTGTGCAAGGGTCTCATCGGAGAAACGTAGGAATAAGCCTTTCTGTCCTTCAGCATGGATGGTATAAAACTGCCCAGCATGCTCTCGGGTCGGCATCTTCATCACGGCTTCAACATCACGAAGCGGTACCTCCTGAAAGGTCTGGGTACTAATACGGTATGTATGCCCGCCATCGGTCAGATACAAATGGTAGTCGCTCAAATTCGCACCGCTCCAAACCTTCCCTAAGTATGGCCAGCTCTCGGTTATTTTGCGCTTCAAATCTTCGGCAGCCGTCTTCAAATCTGGTGCGGCCTCCGTAGGGACATCCAGCGGACGAATCTGTGAATTTGGCGTGATCGGTTCCACTTGCCGAACCTTGACCTTCGTATTGGGTTCATTTGATGTATTTGCACAGCCTGCCATCATGGCGGATATCAGAAGGATGGAGAGAAATAACATACATGCTCTGTTCATATCGCATGCCCCTTTCGGATTCTACTCAGGGTTATTGTGCGAAGATGCGAGTTGCTTTATGTGAAAAGTGGCAGGATACAGGGGATGTTGTGATTGCGCGGTCTTTTTATGGATTAACTTCTGCATATTAGCTTCTACGTTTATCTCATACTGTTATCATTTACATTTATCTTCCACGTTTTTCTTCTACGTTTATCTTCTACATATTAGCTTCTGCATATACAAACTTTAATGAAGAGAGGATGTTTGGGATGGTGGTATTAAATGTTTTAGCATTTTAGCAAAGAACCCTTTGCCTGTTGACTTAAGCCTGCCCGTATATTGGATAAATCCAATAACTTGTGCTGCATTTGCCCAAATCACCTCGCTATGTTGGATAAATCCAATAAAATGCATCATTCCACTTGATTATGGCGTAATTATGCGAAAGTTACTGTATATATCCATTATAGGCGCCTAAAAGTTCGCTTTCCAGGGACCTATAATGGAAAGCTCCAGTATAGCCAGCTTCAGTCCGGATCCCGTACCTCAATTAGCACTTCCTTTGTATCGTCCCGCATCACCTATCACCTATCCATCGGATGACTTCATTCTACCCTTCAGCATTTCCTTCCCATGGATTGCTTCTCCACCCGCAAATTAGCCCTATCATTCCACTATCCACCACCCTCTTACTCTCGTCTAACACGGCCTTACGCTTGTCCATCATCCTCTTACTATTAGTTTCATTTCTATTCCCTTGCGCACACTATTGGTTTCATTTCTTTCCCCGTTCTCCGAGCTTCACTTCTATTCCCTTGACCTACCGGTTTCACCTCTATCCCCTTCCGCTCCCCGATTTCACTTCCATTCCCTCACCCCATCGCCCTACAAAAAACACCGCATGCCCAGTTTCCTGAACATGCGGTGCTTGTTAATCGCTCGTATCCACCTTAAAGCTCCGCGCAAGGTATAACGCAGGCGTCGATGCGACCGATACGATAAATTTAATAAGGTACGTTGTAATGAAGATGTCGAACCAGACATCCCAGGTGTAGAGCCCCGCAAAAGCAATGGTACAGAATATAGCGGAGTCTACCAGCTGGCTCAACCCTGTGCTTCCGTTGCTACGGATCCACAATTGGCCAGGCTTATGAAAGATTTTCTTCAAGAACGTATAAATCCGAACGTCGAGGAACTGACTTACGAAATACGCCGTCAGACTGCCTAGCGCAAGACGCGGCATTAAGCCAAAAATCGCCTCAAGCGGCTTCTGAGCAAAATCTTGCTCTTGCGGCGTGAACTGCAACGCCATTTGCATCATAATGGTCGTCATGATTAAGGTGAAGAACCCGAACCAGACCGCTTTCTTCGCTTCTTTCTGGCCGTATTTCTCATTCAGCAAGTCCGAAGTCAAGTAGATCGTACCGTAGATCGTATTTCCGAGGGTCATGACGAACCCGAACATATCGATCGTCTTCGTCACTTGGATGTTCGCGATCACCGTTGCGACACCTATCCAAGCATACAATCCTTTCTTTCCGAAAAAACGGTAACATATCAAGAATAACGCAAAATTAACCAGCGCAAAAAATACGCCCCATATAGGATTAAACCACATTATTATTTCCTCCTAGTTTTGATAACGCGGGATGGTTACGAACCGCGGATTACTGATCAGCTTGCAATTGCAAAGCACACTACACTATAGCACAGGATTTCATCCTATGACTATATTAAATTTCTTGTTCAGAACGCCCTCATTATTCCAATGCTTTTCCTTTCGTCTCGGGTACGAATAAGAGCATCATAATTAAGCCGATCGGATAGATACAGAAGATCAAGGACATGGCCCCCATGATATTGCCGCCAATCGCAATCGCCCCAATGATCGTAGGACCGAACCCGGCCAGACCGCGACCTGTACCGAAGATAAAATTCTCTGCCGTAGAACGAGCTTCAGAAGGATAATTTTCCGCTAGAACCGCACCGAAACCACCCATCATACCATTTGCAAAAAATCCGAGTAACGCACTTCCCCACAGCAAGGATGTCGCATCTGTCATGAAGAAGAAGTAAATAATACAATACACCGTTCCGCCAATGTAGTAAATCGTGAAGGTTTTGCGGCGGCCGATCCGATCTGCAAGCACACCAAAAACCCCGATCCCGATCAGCATCCCAATCGTCGAGATGAACATCCATCCGCTTGCCTTCGCAAGGGAGAATCCATATTTCTCCGACAAAACCGTCGGCATCCACGTGAATATGCCATAGTAACCAAAGTTCTGAACGAATGACATTGTAATGAGAGCGATGGTCGTTAAGGTAATCTTTTTATTCTCAAATAGCTTCCGAAGCGGGAATTTCTTCATACCGTTCAATTCAATCTGCTCTTGCGCATCAATCGTTCCTTGATGTTCCTTCTTCATCAGAAGCTTTTTCCGCGCTTGCTTCGCTTCCCACAACTTCGGCTCATTCAAGCTGCTGCGTACAAAAACAGCGAGTAACGCTGGAACCAATCCTACTAAGAATACCGCGCGCCATCCCAAATGCGGAACGATTAAGGCTGGTAACAAGGAAGCGACCAAGACACCTAGCTGCCATCCGAACGCTACACCCGACGTCGCTCTTGCCCGCATCTTCTTGGACCATGTTTCCGTCACGATAGCCATTCCGATCCCAAACTCTCCGCCGACACCCATACCGACTAAGAATCGTAAGCTTAACAAATGCCAATACTCAGTTGCTAGATAAATCGCTGCCGTTGCTACCGAGAACAATAGAATCGTCAGTGACATCATTTTGATCCGTCCGAACATGTCGGCTAAGAAACCGAATAAATAGGACCCGACTAACATTCCGATCGTTGTTGCTAGAGTGAGATTCCCCGCTTGCACGGTAGAAAGGGAGAAATCTTTAATAATGAAGACAAGTACGAAAGACAGCAACAGCATGTCCAGTCCTTCTGCTGCATATCCCAGTATCGATCCTAGGAGCGTCTTGATCTGCTGACCCCGCGTTTCGGTTGGTTCCCCATCGTGTATTCCTGCTTCATTCTGACTTAACACGTTGCTCATACATCTGCTCCTCCAAAAAAAAAAATGTCCGTTCGTGATGTGCGTCACATTTTTGCACAAAACTACAGACATTTAATCATATTTGAGGATTATTTTCTATTGGTAGTATATGACATTGGTTATTTTGCTTGCAGTCCCGCCGTATTCAAGAAATTCCAAGGTTTGTTGTAATGCGGTTGGAAGAAGAAGTCCACGAAGCCTAATTGGTCGACTGTCATTTTATTCTGAATGCAGACCGAAATCGTATTGACCGACTGCGTGAGATCCGCTTTGGACATCAACTGCGCTCCGACAATCCGGCGCGAATCCGCTTCGTATACCACTTTTAACGTCACATCTTCAAAGGTTGGCATAAACTCTGGACGATCATGCTCTTGAATTGTTACGGTTTTCACATTCATCCCCATGTCTTGTGCCGAGGTTTCGGTTAACCCTGTCGTTGCAATATTCTCATCATAAATCTTGATGCCCGATGTGCCCTGCGTTCCCATATAAGCGATCTTCGGCTCCATCAAGTTCCGTGCGACAAGTGTCCCCATGCGAACCGCATTCGTTGCAAGTGGAATATAGGCATGTTTGCCGGTTGGGTTATATACAATCGCGCAGCTATCTCCTGCCGCATACACATCCGGTTGGCTGGTACGCATGTAAGCATCCACGATAATGGCTCCATTATCCATCATGTTCAACTGACCTTTAAAGAGATCGGTAGCAGGTCTAAATCCAATACATAAGATGACAAGATCGGCTTCAAATTCTCCTTTGGTTGTAACAACTTTGGTTACTTTACCGTCGGTTCCCTCAAAACGAGTTACCGTCTGCCCTAATGCAAGCTCAATCCCATTCGATTTCAACAGCTCTTCCGTTTGGTTGGTGAATTCAGGGTCCAAGTATTTGTTCAAAATCCGGTCCGTGCTATCGATCAACGTCACTTGTTTGCCGTTCATCTCGAATGCCTCAACCAATTCAATCCCGATATATCCAGCGCCGACCACGACGATGCGTTTCGCTTCTTTGGCTTTTTCAATGATCGTATTCGAATGATTAAAGTTCTTCGAGAGCAAGATATTATCCAACTGCCATCCTTCGATCTTCGGTAAAATAGGCCACGAACCTGTTGTAATAATCAGTTTATCGAACGTATCTTCAAGGTCTTCATTCGTCTCCAAATTACGAACACGAAGCGTTTTATTTACGGTATCTACGGCAATTACATCATGACGCATTTTGGTTTGAACGCCTAGCTCCGCTAACTTCTCAGGCGAAGAATAGAACAGTCCCTGCGCATCCTTCACGACGCCGCCCACATATAATGCGATCCCGCACGATAAAAACGAGATATTATCATTACGCTCATACACTGTAATTTCGGCCTCAGGGTACAACGTCGCTGCATTCACAATGGCTGCCGTTCCGGCATGCGTACAACCAATCACTGCTATCTTCATAAATCTATTCCTCCTTCAAGGTATCTAACAATTTTTTTTGGGAATTATACATGTGAGATGATACAAGAATGGGGATATACAGCCACCCATATCTTTTGTGAATACATTCACATTACTGGGTAAAGAACGTGAAATGTTTCACTATATGTGGTGCAAAAAATGACTTTCTATCTCTCATTCTACTCTTCTGTGATTTGAGTCACTTAAATCTTACTTTTATATGTGACATATTTCACATTTGTTTCATATCGCTATCTTATAGCATATTCAGCGGGATTACAATAGCCATTTTGAATGTTCAAACTTTGTTCAATATTTCACATGAATATGAGCTCATGATGATTTCGCACAAAAAAAGAACTGATCCCCCTTCCGTCGGTGACGAAAGTTCCTCAGTTCCGTGCTTATCTATGAAGGATTAGACCAGTAGATAAGCACGAGTTGGTTCCGATGGTTATCGAAACCAAGTAAACAAGAAATGCCTTGAAGAACCCCTAATCGTAGACATGGAGCGTTACTCCCAAGGGACGAACCCATGTATGCTGATCAGGGGTTCATTTCTTTTTGGAGTGATGAAACAGCTGCGCGTTTATCCAATAAGAAGTATCCGACACAGGTTACACCTGCCAGACCCAGATTAATCAACACGAGCGGTTGATAGGAATGAAATACATCAAATACGGCGCCCCCGATCATCCCAGACAGCATCCCACCTAATTGATGAAAGAGAATGAACAAAGACGTGTTGAGTGCAACAGAGCGATATGATGCGGACAATGCTTCCCCGGCCACCAGCATGGCACCTGGAACGGCGCTTAAGTACGTGACCCCGAAGAGAATCGAGAACAGCAAGGGGGAAGCCTGCCATTGCAGGAACAGAAACAAGAAGGCCAGACAACGTATCCCGTAGAGCAGGGCCAATAATCGAATTCGATGATAGCGATCTAATAAAAAAGCAAATACGAGTGCACCCCCGATTTCCAAGATGCCCAGTACACTTAACGAGGTTGCCATCATCGTCTCATGAACATGCGTCGATTGATGAATAGCCATCAGGTTCATTTCTACCGTTCCCATATGAAATCCGCAGCTGAAGAGTGCGAGCCACACCACAATAATAATCGGGTTCGACGCATACGCTCGCAGTTGATGCCACCGTTGTCGGATAGGAACGCGCTCCGATGGCATCGATTTCGGCTGGATCTCCTTGTCAGAGGGGGGCCGATTCTCTCGGATTATGAAATACGTTGTAAAGATCGTCAGAAATCCAAATGTTAACATACTAGCATAACCGATTTTCCAATCCAGCAAGGTCTGATATTGCACGAATAAAGGCGTTAATATCGCGATTCCGATGGAACCGGAGCTCTGGAGAAGCAGAATCGCTTTGGCCCGATGATAGGAGAACCATTGTAAAGTTAATACGTAATTGGCGGTTGATCCGCTGATTCCAGCAAGTCCAAAGACAACCCCATACCCGAGAAAAAATCCGATCCCATTCGTCGCATATAAAATAATCAGCGTGCCTCCAACCATAAGCACACTGCTGATCATCATAACCAGCTTCACCCCGTATCGATCCATCATCCATCCGCCAATAATCGAAGCGATCGCGCCAAGAAGCAAATTGGCAGACCACGCGAATCCGATCCAAGATCGAGTCATATGGAAAGCTTCGCTCAGCTCAGGTTGGTAATACGCAATCAAAAAACGACCGATCGAGGATACAAAACCGATCACCCACAGATAACCTAACAAAATCCAAGCATAACGAGGTTCCTTCCACAGCATACAGATGCTCCCTTCTCTATCACGTATAGGAATCATACGATAGGCCATCTTGCTTGTATCCAGCCAATTGGATTTTTTTTCAACATCCAATCCGGCCGTAAGCTATAATGATGTCGAGGTGAAAGGAATGCATTGGAAACCGGATATCACAAGCGACGAACCGATCTATCTTCAAATTGCCCGTGTCATGGAGAATCAAATTATGCAAGGAGCGTGGCTGCCAGGAAGCCGGTTGCCCACGGAACGGGAACTCGCAGCACTGTACGGCATACATCGGAGTACGGTCACTGCGGCCTATGCGGAATTACGAGCTAGAGGGTATATTACGTCCGTGCAAGGCAGAGGAACTTCGGTAAGCGATTCCCTATGGGGGATCCTGCCGGCTAGAACGCCAAATTGGAACGATTACCATAATCGTCAATGGTTCCATCCTTCCAATGAAATGATCGATACCATCCGGCGCAGCCGCAAACGCTCGAACATCACGAATCTGTCCTTTAGTCATATGCCAGAAGATCTGCTCCCCCGAGTCGAGATGGAGCAAATCATGCAGCGGCTTTCGATCGACGGATCTTTAAATTACGCGGATCCCCGCGGCCATTCGCATTTGCGGGATGTCGTTGTGGACCATCTTTCGAATCAATACGGAATCCATGCCTCAAGGGACCAGATTTTGATTACGATGGGGGCCGAGCATGCCTTATATTTAATCGCTCACCGACTGCTAAGTCCCGGCGATTCAATCGCGTTAGAGTCGCATTCCTATATTTATACAAAGTCCATGTTTGCTTCTGCGGGACTCCGTATGATCCCACTTCCTACCGATGAGGAAGGACTGATCCCTGAGGAGCTTATCCCGCTCATACATAAGAAAAAGGTGCGAATGTTATTCATCAACCCTACCTACCAGAACCCTACCGGTACAACCCTATCCCTTGCTCGACGCAAGGAACTGTTGCGAATTTGCGAAGAGCACCGCATTCCTATCGTCGAAGATGATCCTTACGGCGCGCTTCCGCATGATGGAGCAGCGCGCCCACCGCAATCCATCAAGGCATTACACGGGAAAGGTCAATCTGTCATCTATGTGGGTACGTTAACCAAATCAGCCGCACCGGCTTTTCGGATCGGTTGGATTGTTGCCCCTGAAGTGATCGTGAAGCGATTAAGCGAAAAAAAAGCCGAAGCAGGTTATTCGGCGCACCCCTTATCGGAGCTTATCGCCGCCCACTATATGGAGCATGGGGCTTGGCAGAAGCAGGTTCACAAGCTAAGGTCGGCCTTGACCACTCGCAAACAAGCATTAACTGAAAGCCTTACTCAACATCTAGGAAACCAACTTTCTTATCACATGCCGCAAGGGGGGTACTATTTATGGGCACAGCATCGTTTCCCCCACTCTGATCGGGAGCTATTGAACGCGGGTATCCGGGAAGGCGTTCTTTTTGTCCCCGGCAGCGTATATGGCGGTCCGCAAGGAAGCATCCGCTTCTGCTTTTTGAACGAAACGGAGGAACGTATTCAAGAAGGCATACGTGCCCTGAGCAACATGCTGAACCATTTATAATCATGGCCCCGAAGTGCTTGGTTCATCGCTTTTGAATTCACCCCTGCTCGATGCCTTGAATAGGCTAATGTAACGATGATGTAAGCGAAAAGGTGGAATGTCAGGTGGACCCGTACTCATTTCCCGTTCAAATTAAATCGGCTTCGATCAAATCTAAAAATGTCAAAGTGTTTTACCCTAAAGTTGTTGACCTGCCCAATGCGATATTGGAGAAACGAATGAATACCACGATTAAGAATCAGACGCTAGAATTAATCAAAATGCAAAACTTCAACCCCAATACAACGCAGTCCGAAATGCTGGGCGGTTATGAGATTAAGAACAACCAACGTGCCATCCTCAGTCTAACGCAGAGCAATTATGCCTATACCGAACATCAAGCCCACGGCATGACCTATCTGAAATCGCTCACCGTGAACGTTAAGACAGGGAAATTCTATACCCTTGCGGAACTATTCAAGCCAGACAGCAACTATATCCAACGAATCTCCGACCTCATCTGCGTCCAAATCCAACAGCGCCATATTGATTTATTGGCTCCCTTTACAAGCATTCGACCGGACCAAGACTATTATCTCGCTGATAAAGCGATCGTTATTTATTTTGAGCTATATGAAATTACGCCCTATTATTACGGCTTCCCGATGTTCCCGATATCGATCTATGATCTGCAAGACATATGGAATGAGAACGGACCTCTCATGATTCTCGGGGCGTCGAATTAGAACGACAAAAACCCAACCGGTTCACCCGGTTGGGTTTGTTGATGAAGTTCCGTGCTTGGGAGCTGTCGATTAATCCTCGTCGGAAGACTCAGAAACTTCCTCCGCATCTTGGGATTCGTCAGCATCAGCCTCTTCATCTGCAGCCTCTTCGTCCGCTGCTTCTTCCTCGTCCGCTTGCGCTTCGTCTTGTTCTTCGTCCGCTGCTTCCTCTTCGTCCGCCTCTTCGTCTGCCTCTTCCTCTTCGTCCGCTTCTTCGGCGTCCTCCGTTACTTCCTCTGCTTCCTCTTCAGCTTGCTCAGCCTCTGCTTCTGCATCAGACCCTTCGTCAGCCACCTCATCATCGGATTGCGAAACCGTTTCCAATTCCTCGTTCAACTCTTCTTGTAACATCCGAATCACCTCCTCCTGTATTAATATATCTATATGACGGCGAGAAGAAAGTTAGAATACTTTGTCCTATATTTTTTGATAATAAAATCATGCGTTCTTCGTGCGTATCCGGAAGGTTGAATATGTCCTGTTCATTCCCAACTTGGAGGTGATGGTTATTGAAAAAGCAGATTCGCAAAAAATTGCATCTCACACCCGCTCGTACCCTGACGCTGGGGTTCGTTATTCTTATCTGCATTGGCACTTATTTATTAAAGCTCCCTTTTGCCATACGACCCGGTGTGCCGGAACTCGCTTGGATTGATGCCCTCTTCACAGCAACTTCCGCGACTTGCGTCACAGGCCTGGTCGTCGTAGACACATTAACAACCTATTCCACGTTCGGACAAGTTGTCATCATGCTGCTCGTCCAAATCGGCGGGCTGGGCTTCATGACATTCGCCACCGTGTTCGCGCTTATGATGCGCAAGCGTATCTCCCTGCGGGAACGACTCCTCCTGCAAGAAGCCATGAACGCCAATAGCATGGAAGGAATCGTCCGCTTGATTCGCAAAGTTATTCTCTTTTCCATGCTGATTGAAGCAGCCGCAGCCACCATATTTACGGTTCATTGGGCGGTACATATCCCTTTGGGAAGAGCAGCATACTTAGCGGTCTTTCATGCGATTTCGCTATTTAATAATGGGGGCTTCGACTTGTTCGGGGATTTCAGCAGCTTCCAGACGTTTGTCAACGATCCCGTCTTTAACATCACGTCCATCATTATTATTCTGGCCGGCGGTCTAGGTTTCGTCGTCCTCGCAGAGCTGTTCGATTATAAGAACATGCGCAGATTATCGTTACATACGAAAGTGGTCTTGGCAACGAACGGGATTCTATGGGTCGTTGGAGGAATCATCATCTTGATGTTGGAGTATACGAATCCCCATTCCCTTGGTGTTCTTGATTTGCCGGGAAAAATCTATGCTTCCTTCTTCCAATCCATTGGAGCACGTTCCGCAGGGACAAGCACCGTGGATATCGGTGCGCTGCGGCAAGTCACGCAATTTATGATGATCATCCTCATGTTCATTGGTGCGGCTCCAGGCTCTACTGGCGGAGGCATCAAGGTGACGACCTTTGCCATCCTTCTCGTGTCAGCCCTCGCCATGCTTCGCGGCAAAGAAGATGTCGAGATGTTCCGTTATCGCCTAACGAAAGATTTGATTCTCAAAGCGCTGACCATTACGTTCATTGCGTTATCCGTCGTCATCTCGGTATCGATGATGCTCGCCATGACTGAAGAGGATTCATTCATTGCGATTTTATTCGAGACAACTTCAGCCGTCGGGACGGTAGGGTATTCGATGGGGCTTACGCCTGAGCTCACGTTATTCGGTAAAATGGTGCTATGTGTGACGATGTTAATCGGCCGCCTGGGGCCCATGACCTTGGCTTTTGCATTAGGCGCGCGGAATATAAAAAGAGGATACCGGCATCCAGAAGGCAAGATGATGATCGGTTAATCCTCTTAAGGGGTATGATACGTATTAGCTCCATAGATGAACTGGCATCGCCTGGGGCTGGTACATCTCGACAGATATGTGTGCTGCTTCCTCCAACGTAAGGATCGCGGATAAAGCGTGATAGGGGGAATGCCTGCGCAAGGATTTAGCCCGTTGACGCATTTCCCATAGTCGGCTCGGCTCAGCGAGCATCTGGGTGAATTGTCGTTCAAGTTCGAGATCGGTTGGGGCATACACAGCCATCCCCGTTTTGACCAGCTCTTGAACATTATCCTCTTCTTGGCCCGGCAGCGCTTTGTAGAGTAAGAGCGGCAACTGCAATGTTAATGCTTCGCTCGTTGAAATCCCGCCTGGCTTCGTCATCATGAGGTCAGCACATGCCATCCACTCATGAATTTGTTCCACATATCCAAGTACTGTAATGGAGACTGCGCTATGATCTGCAATCCCTTGCAGTTTGTGGCGCAGTCTTTCGTTTGCCCCGCAAATGACGACGAACTGCACACGGTCCTTCCATTCTTCATGCTGCATCCATCGAAGCACGTTATCTGGAATGAGTCCCCAACCGCCGCCCATGAGCAGCACAGTCAGCTTGCTGGTATCCAACTGGAATTTATGACGCAAATGATCCCGATCATATGATTTGTAGAATTTGGGCCGTACAGGAATGCCGGTAACTTCGATGCTGGATCGTGCAATGCCTAACTGCATGAGCGACTTCTCCACGCGATGTGAACCCACTAAATATCGATCTGTCCCCGGGTTGATCCAGTAACTATGATCGGTATAATCCGTAATAATCGTTGCCGTAGGACAATCAATTTCCCCGCGCATTTTGAGCTTGGATACAGCTACCGCTGCTTGTGGAAAGGTGCTTACGATGACAGAAGGCTGTTTCTCTTCAATGAGGCGTTTCAGTGCGCGAAGACTGGATTCACGGACCCGCTTGACCTCTTTAATCATAAAGTTTTCTCTTCTGGTCTTTTTATATAAATAACCGTACATGCTCGGGAACGCTCGCACCCACTGTGCGTAGCAGAACGCTCCGACTTGATGCAAATGCGGTGATGCAATCTCCATATAATCTACAATGTCAACGTCAATTTTGCTGCGAATTAACTGCGAAGCTTCCAAAATCGATTTTGCCGTCTGTAAATGTCCATGCCCAAGAGGGCCGGATAATATCAAAATTCGAGATGGTTTCCTTGCCGCTAAGTTCGTTATCATGGTTATGCTTCCTTCCAAATTTAATACTTGATCCTAATTAATTGTAATCTGTTGGAAAGCGAAGTAACACTGACTTAAAGCGGTATTTCATCCTAGACTTTAGTCGAGTTTGTTCCCCTTCAAATAGGATAGACGAATTTTTCCGCTTCAGCCCTGCAATCAAATCGTGAAATGAGGTGAGAAATGCTATAATAGCCTATAATAAATAGCAATACATCTCAAAAAAGCAGGTGAAAAGAAAATGAATGCAACCATTTTGAACGCGAAGATGGAACATCACGCAGATAGCGGATATGTCGGGCAAGTACAATTTACACTGGAGAGCCACAAATCGACGTACGAAATTACGTTTTTTAGTAAAAAGGGCCGTGATTGGGATTATAGCTTGAGCTTTACCAAAGAGTCCGGCAGTGAAGAAGAATTGCTGGCAGCCGATGCTTTAATTGAAGAAGATGATGAACTATTCGATCAATTGCTGGATGCGGTTGAAGCACACATGAATAAGTGAACTTAGTTACATATCATGAAACTCTGGGAGAGGGGTTGTCCGTATGATTATCGCATTAGACAATATATCCTGGCGCCGAGATCAAACGATGATTCTCAAGGATATGAATTGGAAGGTTCAGCAAGGACAACATTGGTGTATTGTCGGTTTGAACGGCTCCGGCAAGACAACCATGCTTAATGTCGTGAACGGTTATATTTGGCCGACGAGCGGTCATGTCGAAGTGCTTGACCATAAATTTGGCGATGTCGATCTGCGGGAGCTTCGCAAACGAATAGGCTGGGTCAGCACCTCTCTGCAGCAGAAGCTATACGGACATCAGACGGCCTTGAATATCGTATTAAGCGGCAAATTCGCGACCATCGGTCTATATGATAAAACGGATGAGCAAGACCTGCAGCAAGCCGAAGAGCTGTTAGCTTTCTTAAGCTGTACAGAGCTTGCGCAGCGCACCTATGATACGTTATCCCAAGGGCAGCGTCAGAAGATTCTGATTGCACGGGCTTTGATGTCGTCCCCTGATTTATTGATTCTTGATGAACCTTGCACGGGATTGGATATCTTTGCTCGGGAGCAGCTCTTGAACATGATTCAGAAAATAACCGAACAACCTAATGGGCCTACCCTGTTGTACGTTACACATCATATCGAAGAAATCGTGCCATGCTTCACCCATACGCTGCTCATCAAGAAAGGTGAAGTCTACAAAGCCGATGAAACGCCAAAATGCCTTACCTCCGAGGTGCTCAGCGACTTCTTCGATACTCCCGTAGAAGTTCAGCAGCACCTTGGCCGTAAATGGTTAACCTTAGCATGACAACCCGATTATTCAGACAAAATATAAAATTTCGGTACCGAAAAACACATAATCTGGATCAAAACGTTGCAGGGTCAGCCCCCCTTTAGATCAGGTGTATCGACATTATGCCTTGAGAGGTGAAAGAGTATGCGATGTTTCCCCCCATCTACCTCTCCTATATCTGGCTGATTTGGTACACCACCCTAAGGGTCTTTAGAAACAACAAAAAAAGCTGCCGAGCGTTAACTCGACAGCTTATCAATGAATGTATCACACCAGGAACGGATGACTTGATCAATCTCGATCAATTGAGCAACCGTTGCGTCATCAATATGAACACCACATGAGACAACCACATTCCCTCGCGTTGCGACAGCAAGCTTGTGGGCTACATGTTTGGCAATTTCATCTTCCTTATGACCTAATAAAGTTAGTACGGATACCGATGCACTGAATTGACTCGGATCTGCTAGGCTAGGCCGCACTTGCGCCAGGGCCACAGCTCCAATATGCGGTTTCTCCCCGCCTGCGATCGTCACACATAAATCTTCTCCTTGGGACACCATGGAGAACATAATCTGATGGCCTGCACATGGAAGAATGGTCTGTTCGAACATGCCGTTCTCCTCCTCTATACGGATACTTGTCCATCCTTACTAACGCATATCGTATCATGGGTGTATATCGGATTCAAACGTTTATGCTGAATGATCCGCCGTTTCCGTAAATCGCCGTTTGTTCTGTCTCTTATTTCGCCATACCCCCGCGATCTGAGGAATGACAATACCCACCAAGATGAGTATGATACCAAACCATTGAAGTCCTGTAACTTGTTCCCTAAGCACCAATACCGAGACAATGACCGCGGCAGGCAATTCAGCTGCGCCCAAAATCGTTCCTAACCCAGGCCCTACCTTCGGTACGCCGATGGCGAAGAAAATGACCGGAATGATACTGCCGAGCAATGCCTGGGGAATCGAGTATTTCCATACCCCTTGCGCCAGCGAACCGTCGAATAAGAACGACGGAGAAAAGACCGAGAATAAGATAATCAGCGCACCGGATACCATAATGAAGCTCTTCGATAACACGGGTACATTGGTTGCCACTTTCCCACTGACGAAAATATATACCGCGAATGTTAGAGCAGACAACAGCCCAAGAACAACACCCAACGTGGTCCAATGTCCGCCCGATTGTTCTAATACCCCGCCGGCGAATAGTGTCCCTATGATCAAGACAACAATGGAAATAATCTTATTCCGACTAGGGAATTTACGCTCCCAAACGGCTTCAAGAATGACCCCGATCCACGTAAATTGGAACAAAAGCAATACAGCAAGCGAAGCTGGCAGCTCCTCTACGGCAATACTATAAAAGATACCTGTTAAACTCATCGGAATCCCCGCTAAGAGTAAGGCACCAATCTGCTTCAAGCTTACCCGTACACGTGAAAATATCAGCATAAGTACAAGCAGCATACACCAGCCAAAGAAATATTGGCCTCCAAGAATCTGCTCAACTTTGAACCCCTCTAGAAGCCCTAGCTTCAGGACTGTCGACAGTATGCCGTAGCTGCACGCTCCAAGAAACACGAGTAATGCATATTTTAGTTTATCCATGAATAATTTTCCCCCTCTGCAATATCATGGTGTGCACTAAAAGTCCAACAAAAAACCCCTTGCCGAATAATCGGACAAGGGGCGAACGAAACCAAGACAGGCATGTGCCATCTTGTAAAGTTCCGCCAATAGTCACCGCATGGGTGACGCTAGTTTGTTAGTATGATGCTCGATTTCTATTGTAATGGGTATGCTATAAAAGGTCAACATAACGCCAGGAGGTTCCATATCTGTTACTGAGATTCCTCCCATGCCTTGGCAAGTACATCTGCAAAGACATCACTCGATTGTGCTCCAGACACACCATACTTCCGGTTAATGACAAAAAACGGTACGCCTTGAATGCCTAAACGGCTTCCTTCCTGTTCTTCAGCACGCACTTCAGCGCTAAACGCCTCGCCTGCTAATAGGGCCGCGGTTGCGTCTTCCGGCAGTCCAACCTCGATAGCCAGCTCGAGCAAAACCTTCTTGTCCCCAATATGCTTGGAATCCGTAAAATAAGCACGGAATAAGCGTTCAGACATCTTTTCGCGTAAACCAAGTGTCCCTGCAAAATGAGTCAAACGATGAGCGTCAAAGGAATTCGTCGGAATCATAGTGTCAAAATGATACGTTAATCCCACGGCAGCGGCTTTTTCCGTTAGATCCGCATTGATGGCTTTGGCTTTTTCGATGCTCATACTGTATTTGCTCGCGAGCAATTCATGCATATCACCTTCGGGTTTGTAAGGCGCGTTCGGGTCTAACTCAAAGCTTTTGAATTCAATCTCCACTTCATCTTGATGGGCAAATTGCGCCAAACCTTGTTCAAATTGGCGTTTGCCAATATAGCAGAACGGACATAGAAAATCAGACCATATTTCAACTTTCATCATAGCTCCTCCTTTAGGATCTTATGGATGTGATGCACTGCAAACGTAATAAGCACATTATAGACTTGCGATTACGCACATCGCAACGAGGGAGAGTCTTGGCTGTTCAGACACGCGCCGATTCCGTCTTTTGTGATCTTCGTCGATTCCATACGCAAAAACCGATAAACGCAAGCGTTGCACAAACGACCCCCATCCCATACATCGACGCTTCCCCGAATTTCTCCTGCAGTCCGCCGCCCAAAGATCCTCCAGCAAGACCGCCCAATCCGAGAAATACCATACTTAGAAGAGCCTGTCCCGTAGCTACCATTTGCCTTGGCAGGGACATGGCAATATATTCGATCGCTAACACCCATACCGCTACATACGTGAACATATGTGTAATCTGAAGGATGACAATAGCCCCTGGGTCGGTAATGAACATATAGAGAACCCAGCGAATGGCGTATAACAAGGCAACAATCGTCAACATATTCACGATCCGGCTCTTGCGCACGATTCTAGCCATGATATAGAACCCGACAATTTCACTCGCGCCCGCAACCGCCCAAGCCCAGGATATTTGACTCGCACTTGCGCCTAAATGCTGCATATGCAAGGAGAGCAGCGTATCGTTCATCCGATGGGGCATCGCGAGTAAGAAAATCAAAATAAAGAAGATGAAGATCGAAGGATTGGCTAACGTTTGACGCAGCATCTTCAGGTTAAGCGCCGGCTCTGCGGGACCGGATATGATATCCCCTTTGGGTTCTTGCAAGAATAGAAAAATGAGAAACACGCTGATCCAAATAGGCGAGAACATCCAAATCAATGATTGCACGCCGCCCCAAGCATCGAAGCGCTGCCCAAGCACGACCAATGTCAGCATAAATCCAACAGAGCCCCACAGACGGACCGAGCTATAGGATGCCTTCCATTGCAAGGCGCTTTTGACGGTCAGTGCATCCAATAAGGAGACCGCCGGCAAGTAGAAAATATACAAAGCAACCAAACTTACCGCTGCGATAGATCGACTTTCCGTCATAAATAGCAAGTAGGCACTCACACCCATGAACAACCATAACACGATAAGCAGCGGTCTTGTCGATTTGATTCGATCACTAAGCATGCCTGCAATCGGTTGTGCGAACATCGCCAGAAAGGGGCCCATCGTCAACAAGGTTCCCGTCTCTAACGAACTAAACCCATGCGCTTGCAGCAATAAAGGAAGATACGGCAACAGAATGGCATTCGTCGAATAGAACACAACCTGCAGCAAATTCAACAGCCATCGCAAGACAATCATTCCTCTCCTGATTTACAAAAAACTTGAAAACCCCGTCTACGTTCACCGGAGTTAACTACTGCAATCACTGTATCATTAGTATGAGCCGAATTCATCCGATAATTCCATGACAAAGCCTCCCGAAGGAGGCTTAGATAAGTTCGATGGAATTAGTCATCAAAATCGGTAGGTCCAGAGTCGTTCGATTTTGTACCGCTCTTTCTTCTCAGGTTTATCGGGACTGTAATCGCCCATCATGAGTTGAAATTGCGTCTGATGCTGCAAAAGTGATTCAATCTTCTGATCTACCACATCACTAACATCGTTCTCCAAATCCGGAGGCCCCAGCAATTGCTTGCCTTGGCGTGTAACCGCGATACATTGCACAACCGGTCTCTCTTCCGGCGCTAGTCCTGACACGGCACGAATCACCATCTCTCCGCAAGCATCATGATCCGGATGCACCCCATGACCAGGATAAAAGGTTAATACAAGCTTCGGCTTGGTGGCCCGAATGAGCTCCTGAATACGTTGTACCCAATAGGCTCGATCTTCGAACTCCACCATCTTATCATGCAGTCCCCATTTCTGCACTTCATGGATCCCTAAGATTCGGCAGGCTTCGTCCAGTTCCTTCTCGCGAATACGAGGTAAGGTCACCCGATTAGCAAACAGCGGGGTACCCATGTTCCGCCCCATCTCGCCTAATGTCATACATACATAGGTGACATGTGCGCCCTGTTGAATATGTTGAATGATCGTACCGCCTATGATGCTCTCATCATCGGGATGCGGCAATACCACTAAGATGTTCCCCTGTCTTGTCATGTTGTCACTCCTTCTGCTGCCCTGTGCAGCAACTTAAGTAGAAACGAGAACCGTCCTAAGGCGTCAGATGGCCTTGCTTAGGTCTCTCGTCCTCAGAACGGCTCACGCGAGATCTGTAATGCAACGACCAACTTGCCGTCTCCATCATGACCGGCGGCAATTAACTTGTCGTGTTCTGCATCTTCCCAGTGGGTAAGGCCTTGAGCGAATACCCAACCCTTCTCTGTCTTCAAGCCCACACGATACGGGCCCTCACCTGCAATGGAACCTTGGGAATACGTAACGATGGCATTCGAAATGAACGCCGTAGCGGCTAAGTTAGCCTCACCACGATGCGCGGCATAGGCTCCTGTGGTCATCTCTAGATGAATATATACTTCTTCTCCTTTTAACTGATCGAGAAGCTGCTGGATCGCAGCAGGTTCAATACGTTTCATGTTCCACCCTCCTCTTGATGTCTACCATGTATGTTCACAGCCTTATGTTGTACGAGGCCGCACGCGCTGCGTGGCAACCGCCGTACTTGGATCATCCGGCCAATAATGCTTCGGATATCTTCCCTTCAAATCTTTGCGTACTTCGAAATACGTCTCCCGCCAGAAATTAGCCAAATCCCGCGTGACCTGCACGGGGCGCTGCGCCGGGGATAAGAGATGCAAGGTGACCGGCACCTTGCCGTGCGCGATGCGCGGCGTATCGTGCAGACCGAACATTTCCTGTAACCGAACCGCCAGTATAGGAGCCTCGGGATCGCCGTAATCGACGGGGATTCTCGAACCGCTCGGAACGACAATATGTGTCGGCGCACATGCATCCAATTCACGCCGCTGATCCCAATTCAGCATGGATTCTAAAATCTGTGTCATGTGAAGTCTGCTCAAATCCGATGCATTCTTCATGCCGTAACAATGCGGGCCCAACCATTCAGCGAGGTAATCCCGTGCCGTCAAAGAGGCATCGGATACATCCGCCCAAGCATCCGGCTCCTGCCGATGCAAGAATTGGAGACGTTCACGGAGCTGGAACGCGCTTTTGTTCCATGGGAGCATTCGCAGTCCCTCGGTGGCGAAGCCATCAAGCAAGGCTGCCAACACCTCATCCGGGTCCGGATCTTGCAACGGCACATCGTTCAGGACAATCGCGCCAAGACGCGTACGCTTCCGGGCGCGGACAGCTTTCGCACCCGCATCCCACGCGATGCTGCGCTCCACTTCGATCTGATCGGCGAAATGCCGTTCCAGATCGGAGAAGGTTAGCGGCGCAGCCAGCTGAATGCGGCTGTCAACGCCTTGGTCGTCCAGCTCCGCGACGGCCAAGTACGCCGCGTTCGACAGCGGCTGCACCGCTGCGAAGGCAGCGCCGCGACCATTGCGCAGCAGGTAGCGGCCATCGGATCGCAGTGCCGCGATGCGATCCGGGTAGGCGAAGCCGAGCAGCACGCCGCAATCGGCGAGTGCATCGCCGGCAGCGGTGTCCTGCGCCGCGCCCAGCTGGCGCTGCAGCGACTGCGCCTCGGCGCGCACGCGGCGGCAGGCCGCGGCGTCGACCGCGAGCTGCGCATGCGGCATGCCGCCGCCGCGGAGCGCTGCGACGCGCAGGCGCATGTCGGCGCCGCCTGCGCTGCGCGCGATGTCGCGCTCGCTCAGCAGCGCGGCGAGCTCGCACGCGAGGCGCGCGCGGCCGAGCGGCTCGGCGTGGCGCA
>NZ_MSZX01000009.1 GCF_002021565.1 Paenibacillus selenitireducens
STRCSSATNDATACTNTRYCHNAGCDTGAGATGCGAAAAGAAGGATTCGATGCATGCGTTATCCAGGCAGGTTGCTTTGCGAGAGTGGCTGCCTTTAACGCCGAACGCCTCTAATCGTGTGTTGTACGCCTGAGACGTATATTGGAAGCCCTGATCCGAATGGAGCACGGCCCCCGAGACGTCTCTTTTTCTTGTCCACTGCGTAACGGTATCCAGCACGAGTTGAACATCGTTACGATCTGACAATTGCCAAGCGACAATCTCGTTGTTGAAAAGATCTTGAATGACGGACAAGTAATGAAAGTTGGTCCCGTCTGAAATATAGGTAATATCGGTCACCATTTTTTGTTGGGGCGCTGTAGCATGGAATTGGCGCTTTAAACGATTCGGATACACAACAGAAGGTGTGTAACTGGACTGCTTCCGCTTCTTTCGAATGACCGATTGGATCGACAGCTCCCGCATCAATCGCCATACTTTCTTGTGATTCACATTGTAGCCTGCCTCCCACAAGGCGGTCGTCATGCGTGGATACCCAAAGTAAGGGTGCGCAAAATGAATGGCCATCATGTGTTCCTTGATCTCATGATCCCTGTCTTTTTGCACGTCGCGCTGAGACTGTGTGGCACGCCACTTGTAATAGCTGGACCGTGGTATCCCCGCAATCGCTAACAGGTCTGTAATGCCGTGCAGAGCGCGAAGTTCCTCCATTATTNGTAATAGCTGGACCGTGGTATCCCCGCAATCGCTAACAGGTCTGTAATGCCGTGCAGAGCGCGAAGTTCCTCCATTATTTCGTAGTTCTCTCGTTGGCGGGGTGCCTCTCCTTTACTAGATTTGGATACCGCTTTTTTAAATAATCCACCTGCGCCTTCAGGTAGTCTCGTTCTTCCTCAACGCTGCCAAAGACTGAGCGAGTACGCCCCTTCATTGGATTTGGCCCGTTGCCTTTCCGCTCATCGAATGACTCCCCGTTTTGCCATTTCTTTACCCACACCTTCAGTTGTGAACAGTTACGAATTCCTTCTCGTTCAGCTACCACCTTGTAGCTCGATGAACCCTCTAAATACGCTCTGACCGCCTTCAATTTGAATTCTTCTGTATACGTATAGAATGTTTGCCCTTTTTTAGCCATAAAAATATCCCCTCCAAGTGTCACTCAAACCTCCATCATAACATGAAGGTTTTTTTGAGTGTCTACTTGAAGGGGATAATACCACATCTGCCGGTTTTTGCATTGGATAAATAATATCAAAATGAGACAGGCACTTCACATCCTATTTTGCTTGAATGTACCCTTCAGCTTTAAGCAGTTCTGCGATCAAGACAGCACCGCCAGCTGCTCCACGTAATGTATTATGCGATAGTCCAACGAATTTGTAATCGTATACGGTATCCTCGCGCAATCTCCCCACGGAAACGCCCATACCGCGCTCTATCTCACGATCCAGTTTCGTCTGTGGTCTATTTTCTTCTTCAAAATAGGTGATGAACTGCTGTGGAGCACTTGGCAGACCCAGCTCTTGCGGTCGTCCTTTGAATTGTAGCCAGCGATCCAAAATTTCTTCTTTCGAGGGTTTGTTCTCGAACGATGCAAAGACGGTAGCTAAATGCCCATCCGTTACGGGAACGCGGATACATTGCGTAGTAATTAATGGTGAACTTGCTTTAATAATTTCACCATTGACAACGCTGCCCCAGATGCGAAGCGGCTCCTGCTCGCTTTTTTCTTCCTCGCCGCCAATATATGGGATGACATTATCTAACATATCAGGCCAATCGGTAAAATTTTTGCCGGCGCCGGAGATTGCCTGATACGTGGATGCCACCACGATCGTTGGTTTATATTCGAGCAATGCATGAAGTGCCGGTACATAGCTTTGAATGGAACAGTTAGGCTTAACGGCAATAAATCCGCTTGAGGTTCCAAGTCGTTTTCGCTGTGCGGCAATCACTTCTAGATGCCCTGGATTAATTTCCGGAATGACCATCGGGATGTCAGGCGTCCAACGATGTGCTGAATTATTGGAAACAACCGGCGTGCCTGTTTTGGCGTATGCTTCTTCTAATGCTTGAATTTCACTTTTTGGCATATCCACTGCACAAAAAATAAAATCGACTTGAGCGGCAACTTCCTCCACTTTCGAAGCATCCTGAACGACGATATGTTTCACGTCTTCAGGAATTGGGCTAGCTAACTTCCATCTGCCTTGTACAGATTCTTCATAGGTTTTACCTGCCGAACTGCTGCTTGCTGCAATAGCCGTTACTTTAAACCAGGGATGCGCATTCAGCAATTGAACAAAGCGCTGACCCACCATGCCCGTTCCTCCGACAATACCCACTTTAAGTTTTTCTGACATTGATCTTCAAATCCTTTCGTAATGACATCATGTTGTGTTACATGGACTGCGTGTAATAAAAAAATCCCACCCCCAAGACCGTAGTCTTAGGGACGAGATTTGCATCCTCGTGGTACCACCCCAGATTCGCTAAAATGTCGCCATTTCAGCCTCTTCAAGTACGGCATTCGCATGTAATGCATATACTCTAGCTCTATAACAGGAGCTCCTGGCACGCCATCCCCTTTATATGGAGGTTCCGAAGTGCTGCTCTGAGGCTTTATTCAATAAAGAATTCCCTACTCCATTTCAGCTGACGGAGCTCTCTGTGAAAGAATCCAGTTATTTACTCTTCTCATCATCGCATTTGATATTACCATAATAATATATAAAACCATTCACCGTGTAAATATTTAAGGCTGGAAAACATTTTAACGATCCCTATTCACCAAATAATTCAATAAATGCTTCAGAAAAACGATATTTCGGGGTATCTCCTTCAATGCTTCCATGGCAAGGCAGTAATGTTCCCACATTTCTTTGCGGGCACCTTCCAGACCCAGGATGGACACAAACGTCGAATTGTTGTTTTCAACATCCTTGCCTGTAGGTTTACCTAGTATGAGCAAATCTCCTTCCCTATCAAGCAAATCATCCTTAATCTGAAAGGCAATGCCTGCATGATAGGCGAATTTCTTCAAAGCCGCGATTTCCGTCGCCTGAACCTCAGCGAGAATAGCTGGCATCACCAGAGAAGCCTCGAATGCAATTCCCGTTTTGTGAAAACATATCATATTCAATTGCTCTAAAGTCAGTGCCTCCCCTTTTGATTGTAAATCCATCGCTTGACCCATACACATCTCTTCTGTCTTTTCTGCCGAATAATGAATCAAGGAAAGCACGGTTTTGGGATTGAAATGTTCTAGTGATGATTGTTCTTTAATAGCCCTCTGGATCAGAAACAGACCGGTTAATTCCGCAGTGGCAACATTGTGAACTTGGTGCAAGGTTGGGCGCCCTCTACGGGTAGACGCATTATCCTGGGATGGCAGATCATCGAAGATTAACGAAGCGGTATGCATATATTCCAAAGATCTTAGTAGCGGCAAGATTTCCGATGCCTGTAGTCCATATTCGTTCACGCCCATGACCCAAGTCAAGATCGGTCGTAGACGCTTCCCATCTCCCACAAGACTGTAATTAGCAGCATCAATAAGCGGTTCTTTCATTGGTAGGATCCCGTCATGTTTAGGAATCTCCAAGATGTCATTGATCTGATGGCGGACCGTTTGGATCGTATTGTAAAAGTCTTCTTTTTCTTTCCGGTTGTTTTTCAGATTGGCAACCATCTGATCTCGAAGCAGTTTATCGAAGAAATCCACATCATCCGCTTTGCGAACCAACTGTTGGACGAGTCGATTGAATTCCGGATTCCCGGAAGCAAAGATCTCCATTATTTCGGTATACTTTTCTGACCCTACACGTTCTTTACACCGTTTTAGACCATTGATTGCACGATCCAGGATCACCTCACGCGTTTTGGCATTGGAGCGATGTACGTTATGGATCAAATGGGAGATGACCGTCCAGTATAATTCAAAGGGATTGATCAGATCTGGGCGCTGATCACGGTATTTTAAATAATAGGTATAGGGGGTTACCGCACCGTCTTGCATATCGTCAAACATATCCGCAAAATCATCAGCCAGCTGATTGTAAATGCCATAATAGAATGTTCGATGATCAAACCCCTCATCCACAGGAGCGCTAATGACGGAACGGACAATTAATCGGGAAGAAGAAGATTTTAAAATGATGGGTATAAAAAGCTCTTCATTGGCGTAATTCGGATTCGATAGATCCTTAGCACGGTCCAATTCCTGGGCATGAAAAAACACATAGGATTGCTCAAAAAATGTGTTCTGGGCTTCTGGTCGTTGATAGTCTCTAATATATTCAAAAGCATCCCGGAGCTCTCCATGTATATATTGAATCAAATCTAGGTTTTTTCCGGTCCAATCGCCCAATGCAGGCACAGATCCAGTGAGAAGCGCTTCACGTATCATATGGGAATATTGCTCTTTCTCTTGAGCGGTTAAGACCCCAGAATCAAGAAGATCATCAATGAAAGGATAGGTCAGACCATAGGAATAACCAAGCCTGATGGCTTCATCAAGACTCCGGGCGCGTTCCGTAGGCGATATGTTATCGTCCATCTCATCATCCACATGCAGAATTACCCCGATAATGATTTTGATTAGCTTACGCTGGGCATGTTCTGCATTCATTTCCTTCGGTATATGGGAGGATACGGTGCTAAGTTTGTTAATCACCCAGATCATGGCGGTTTCTACGCCTTCCTTCTGAGCCCACCGATACAATCCGGCTAAACTCATGCTTTCGGATGGGTTCTCCCCGTTTGTTGCGGAGGAATCAATCAAGCGATTTCTGATGTCGGCAACGACACGCCTTATCCGGGTCTCCGTATCAGGAGAGTCCAGTGCTTTACCCAGATCTCTCATGTACATATAGGAAACGCTTCGATTCAAGTAACCATCCAATTTCCCTGTATCATTCAACCATTGGATATACCTGTGACTATCCTTTGAATCAGGTTTTCTCTTTCTCCTCGAAAAAAAAGATAGCCAAGAATGATGATGAATATGGTTCCTTCTCCACAATTGGAAGTCTTCTGTTAGGGTATGCACATAAGTTTTTTCCTTGACCTGCACAGAAAGTGATGCAAAATACTGAGCTGCCTTCTGCTCAGCTAGCCGATACCATGTATCGGCATGATCTGTATATACCACATTCATACGATGGATTACCTCAACTTTTATTTTTGTTATCTTAATACGGAAAAAATACCAAATGGGTTACAAATTTAGATTTGTACCCTTTCAATGCATAAAAAAAGCCGCCAGTAGCGGCGGGCTCGAGTTGCATCAGGTTACGTTTTCTTTTATAGGGCAGCGCCATATTACTCCGTCGTACCCGTACGTATAATATTTACTTTGAAATGCGAATGAATCTTAGCTGATGGAAACATGCCATGCCATTTGTCACGACTCAAATTGGAACCTCTCACGGTGCTGCGGTAAACTTTACCGAAACCGATGGCATCTGAATTCATGCGTTGCAGCTTCTGAATGAGCCGATCCGTCTCTTTGCTTAACGCCTTCCCTATTTTCTGCTCAAGCAACGTCTTCGCCTTCGGATTTCTGAAATCGTAGTGATCTGTAATTTCTTGCAATTCTACATTCATATGGACATTAACATGAAACTCCAATTTCTGCACGGAAGTAAGACGGAAGCGCGTTTTGCTCCCAATATTGGAAATAACCACGCGTACTGTACCTTCCCTCTTTTTAAGCAAAAAAGGGTGCAATTCATTACGATCGATGCTTATCTCTTTTAAATCCGTTTTCTGCTTCCCTTGCAGCAGCTTGAGCAAGTAGGCTTCACCAGGCGCAATCGTCCCAACGACCTTATCATCACTGAACAACGCCAGACCCGAGATTTCTACGCTGTCATCTTTCTTGTGTAATATTGGAAGGATGGGATCTCCACCGATGCTGTATAACGCGCTCCGATAATCTTGAACAGTACAGGAGGGTACCCAATCGTCCTCAATATGCTGTTGGAGCATCTCATAGAGATACATGCCGATATCCGGAATCTGTGAATAGTCATGAGATAATAACTCATTTGAAGACCCATCGCTGATGGCGAGGAAAATCATGTCTCCAAAAAATGGATCACGGCTTAAATTATCTATAATGACTGAAATTCCTTGCTTCCCCAATTGATCATCAAATAAGACAACTCGGACTTGCCCACTAACCAACGTGTGAGACGACATGTTATTAATATTGATCCGTGCTCCCTTATTACTGTTTGCTTCAGAAGTAATAATTTCGGATTTTTTCTTGGATTCGACAGATGGATTGATCAGGACTGACGTAACATTCAGTTTGTCTTTTTGTAACAAATCATACCCTACGGCGACGGTTAGCCCCAATTTTTCAAGAACACTCGTCTTCACACAACTCATAAGCAGGCACGAACTAACGAGGATCAGACCCGTCATTTTCCAAATAGATTTCATTATGCCTTACTCCCCTTACGATTTCGCCACCATGCTGCAGCATAAGTCAATACGAATAACAAGCACGGATACAAATAAGATACGATAATCGAAAATTCCCCAATAAAATCATTAAGCTGGTCGATTTGCCTACGATTTTGGAAAAAAATAGAGGCAATAAAAACCACTCCTGCTAATCCATAAAGCGTGAGCTTCTGATTCCAGCCGAAAAGTTTTGAAGTTCCGCGGAGGAGCACCCAAGCAAGCATCATGAGTCCCGGCACCACCACGAACATCCAAAAAGGGATTGCGATAAATTCAATTCGTTCCAGGAACGGGTACTTGATAATTTTTAATAAATTGATGGAACCCCATATGGTTTTTGGCATTTGGTTTTCACTAAAATACACAATGGATATGATCATGATGATGAGATATAGCAGATTGGTAAAAAGAATACTCCCCTGCGCATAGCGCATCACCTTGTTCTTATCCTTCACATGATGATATACAAAATAGATAATCTCGAATCCAGCTATCGTGAACCCCATTTTCTTTGCCCCCGACAGCAGATGCTGCATCGTCGTATTATAAATCGGTAAGATCCGTCTCCACTCCGCATATTGAAGCGGATAATAAAATAGAATCAAGGTTCCCAAAATCAGAAAAAAGCAAATGAAGCTAAGCTGTAGAATGACTCGAATTCCTCCGAGACTGCCGTAGACCATCAGGACAAGTAAGATTAAGGAAAGCAGCCATGTAGGAAAGTCGGGGAAAATCCATGATTGCACGGCTTCAATATAGGTTCTAATAATAGCCGTCATATTTATTATGAAATAAATCATAAGACAGATGCTTATCACTGAGCCGATCCATTTGCCGAACAAAGATCGGTGAATGTCAAATAGATCAAAGGATTCGTGTTTTTTCAGCGTTGCGATCATGATCCACATGATAAGATGCGTTACGATTCCGATGAGAATAACCGACAACCATGCGTCATGTTTCGATTCATTGTAAATGTATCGTTGAAAGCCAAAAATACCGACGCCAATCTGAACATTGCTTAAGAGAAACAACAGCATGAAGGCATTGAACTGATATTTTTGTGTTGTATTGTCAGTATCACTCATTTGTACTCCTTAATTATGACTAATTGTCAATTTTGCCTGTCCATAACGAAGACAATCTAAATGACTTGGCATATTTTCGGATACGATGCCCTGTCGAAGTCAATCCCTTTAACTCCGGCATCAACACATCTTGATCCAATGTACTGGATTTGTGACTCGGATGAATCGGGTAAAAGTAGGGCTGACCAAGACTTGTCTGTCGAATTAAATGGATCGTAGCCAAAACAGAGAAGAATACGATCCCAATGCTGCCCCATAAGCCAGCGAAAATAACCATCGGATAACGAATAAGTCTCAAGGTGCTGCTCATCAAGTAATTTGGAGTAGCAAAGGAACCAAGAGCAGCAAGCGCAACTAACATGATAAGAATATTGCTAGTAAAGCCAGCTTGGACAGCCGCTTGACCGATAACAATCCCGCCTACGATACCCATGGTCTGCCCAACTTTGGTAGGAAGTCTTGCTCCGGCTTCCCGAAGCAATTCCATGGTCAGTTCGAGAATAAGTGTCTCAAATAAGGGGGGGAATGGAACTCTTGATCTCGACTCGATCAAGGATACAAGCAAGGAGGAAGGAATAATTTCATAATGAAATGTCAAGGCAGCGACATAAGCCGGTGTCAAATATACGGAAATCAACAAAGCTAACATACGTAAAATGCGAAGAAATGTACCGATTCCCCATCCCATATAGCGGTCTTCGGTAGTCAAGAAAAAATCAGTAAATTCGCTCGGACCGATGATAACTAGCGGGCTTCCGTCCACTAAAATAACGATTTTGCCTTCAAGCAACGAATGGCTTGCCAAGTCGACACGCTCTGTTAAAATCATTTGAGGAAAGATACTCGAATCGTTGTCTTGAATTAAATGCATCAGTTCAGAGCTTCCTGTAATGTCATTACTGTAAAGCTGCTGAATACGTTGACGAACGATATTTGCGCAGCTTTCTTCAACCTGATCGGTCATGTACATCAAATGAACTGATGTATTTCTCTTATTCCCTATTTTAAACGCTTCCTTGTGGAGGGCCGTATTCGGAATGGATGAGCGGAGCAGAGCTGTGTTCGTCTCTAATGATTCGTTAAAAGCAAGCATTGGACCAAGTATGGTCGTTTCATTCTGTGGAGAGCCAATTTGCCGGTTAGGGATGTTGGCGATATTAACGACAACTCCGGTATGGGGTGTAGCAACATATACCCATCCCTTCATCATCAGGGGTATCGCATCAGCGATGGACTCCATGGTACGTACTTCTCCAACCATCACATATCTCTTAAGTTGTTCTGAAGTGGGGACCCAATGAACTTGCTGCAGCGGGGTCAGGACGAACTTGTTCAGCTGCTCTATATTGATGAGTTCAGGCAAGTAACAAACAGCAGTATCATGAGCGACGGCACGGATGATTACCGTAGTATTATCGTGAAATATTGATGAGAATTGAGTCCGTAATGTTTCCACGAGATCCGACATCCTTAACTGCCTCCTCAAGCAAATCAGTTGGGAATTTCAGATAAATTATTTCCAAAGAATGAGAAAATCATACGGAGGGATGAATGATATAAGCATCACCGTCCGCATCGAGGAGCAGCCAACCTAAAAAACCCGCTATACGTAGCGGGTCTTTCATCCAAATATCTTAAACCTGATCTTTGACTACTATTTACCTTCTTCTAAGAACTTTTCAATCCGAGCTTGAATATCATCACGTACATTCCGGAATTGAGCCATAACCTCTTCTTCTGTTCCTGTAGCCTTCGCTGGATCATCAAATCCCCAATGCCATTTGATTACATTCTTATTCGAAATCATCGGACAATGTTCATCAGCATGGCCACAAAGCGTAATCACGTACGTGGAGCGATTTAGAATTTCAGGGTCAATGACATCTGAGGTATGGCTTGTGATATCAATCCCTACTTCACTCATAACTTTTACAGCTCTAGGGTTTAAACCATGAGCCTCTAACCCTGCGCTCAACACTTCAAAGCGATCTCCACCAAGCTGTTTAAGCCAGGCATCAGCCATTTGGCTGCGGCAAGAGTTTCCTGTGCAAAGAAAATAAATAAGTGGTTTATTCATATGAAGATTCTCCTTTTTGTCTATGAGATTGATGCTGAATCTTAGAAATGCTTTCTCTCAAACCAACGGGCAACATGAACGAGTCCAATCAATACGGGAACTTCAACCAATGGACCAATAACAGCAGCAAAAGCTGTCCCCGAGTTAATACCGAATACCCCAATGGCTACAGCAATGGCTAATTCGAAATTATTACTCGCTGCCGTAAAGGAGAGCGACGAACATACAGGATAACTGGCTCCAATTTTTTTGGAGATATAAAAGGATGCAAAAAAGATAATGACAAAGTAGAGTAACAGTGGAATTGCTATACGAACAACATCAAGCGGTAACGAAACCACCATCTCAGCTTTTAACGAGAACATGAGGACAATCGTAAATAGCAATGCTATCAATGTCAAAGGACTGATCTTAGGAATAAACGTATTCGTATACCAATCGTCCCCTTTAGCATGTCTTAAGATAAGCCGCGTTAAAAAACCTGCAATAAACGGAACTCCTAAATAGATAAAGACACTTTCCGCAATCTGCCCGATCGTGATATTCACTTCTACGCCTTGCATGCCGAACCAACCTGGTAATACCGTGATGAAGATATAAGCAAACACAGAGTAAAAGAGAATTTGGAATATGGAGTTAAATGCAACAAGCCCCGCCGTATATTCAGGATCTCCTTTGGCTAAATCACTCCAGACAATTACCATAGCTATACAACGTGCGAGTCCGATCATGATGAGTCCAATCATGTATTCCGGCATATCACTTAAAAACAGAATGGCAAGAATAAACATAAGAATAGGACCGATAATCCAGTTTTGAACTAAGGACAACAATAGGACTTTCCAGTCTTTAAAAACGCGTCCAAGCTTTTCATATTTCACTTTTGCAAGCGGCGGATACATCATGACGATAAGTCCAATCGCTATGGGAACCGACGTCGTACCTACTTGAAGTTTTGTTAATGCATCAGATATTGAAGGTATAAATGATCCTAAGAGTACGCCGAAAATCATGGCACTAAAGATCCACACCGTTAAGTAACGATCGAGAAAAGATAGTCTTTTTGTTTGCTGACTCACTTGAACCCTCCTTTCTGATTATTTACACGGCAGGCCATTTAATATCGTTTTCACTTTTTCTTCAGCTTCAGGTAAGTATTCTACTACTGCTTGGATATGTGGCTTATCCTCAATTTGTAGAGAATAATAGATCCATTGTCCTCTTCGATCCTCTTTCACAAGCCCTGCATCTTTTAATTTACGTAGGTGCTGGCTGATATTCGGTTGCGTCGTTTGTAGTATTTCTACGAGGTGACATACACAAGCCTCTTGCTGAACAAGGATGGAAATAATGTTCAGACGTGTCTTATCACCTAATAATTTGAGTTGATCTGCAATGGTCTCAATCGTAGTCATGGTTTATCCACCTCCTTGAATCGAGTTTATTATATAATCATACAATAATATAAGCAAGTGATTATATAATAGTCCTCGAAGAGAAAATTCACCATCTTAGCTCTACGGCAGGCAGCAAATCTACTTGCTGAACCTACAACCTTCATCAAAAAGGACGATATACCGAATAGTCACATGACTTCGGAGTATCGCATTTTTTCAGCAGTTATCTTCTAAATTGGTTGTTAATTATTTTTATCTCATACCCTGTTTATGTAATTGGTGATTTTATTCATAATTGTTTCAAGTTTGTCGATTGTATCAACTACTAATTCGCCCTCAAACGGCTTAATACTTAGATCTACATAATATTTTTTTAATTCCAAAAAGTCAGTAATCAACTGGTTAGGCTTAGGATTAATACATCTAACATTAAAACGTTCGGCCCAAATTTTCTCATTAGAACATATACAAAGAACGGATTTTAAATCGTAGTTATGTTCCTTTAACCAATTACTAAACCTATTCATGTCTTCTTCCTGGTTGAAAGGAAAATCAAGAATAAAGCTTCCATTCATTTTCTTGTTCGATTCTAATAATCGGAATAAGATCCCGTAGGATACCTTGTTCCTTTGCTCATGGTCATCATGATAACCAGCGATCACATCATAAAAGTCATCTTTTCGAATGATGGGTATATGAAGTTGGCTACTTAATTGATCTGAAATCGTTGTCTTTCCTACTCCAGGACGCCCTCTGAATAAAATGATATCGGACAAAATAATCTCCCCTCATAATCATAAATAAGACCCTAATACATCAATACTTTATTTTTTATAGTTTTTCGATTGCCATTTGTATTGATTTATCCATCAGCGGACTATCTTTGGATTTAGCCCAATAAATAACGAGAACATTCCCTTTCTCATATAAAAAAGGATAAGTTGTGTATTTGGGATGTTTCATCTTCTTATTGAATTCTTTTACACCGGTGTTGCGAGCTTGTTCCGTCTTGAAAATATACAAATATACCAATTCAGGTTCAGATTGATCTACTACTGCTTCCGTTTCAATTGAGTTCACTTCAGGCATAGTTTTGTTTAATGATAAGGATGTACCTAATATCCCGAAGGATGCTAATTTTAAATTCTGTGATCCAAAAACGCTTATAACATCCTCCAATGTATACTGATTTCCCATGACATTCTTATCTTTTGAGCATCCAATTAATGCGATCAGACACACCATAATGATTAGAATGAATTTTGTTTTCCTCATCATTTACCTCCTCAAAAAAGGATTTCTACAATAACAAAAATCCACTCATTATCAATGGAGTAGATTCTTCCATAGAACTTTTCTTCTATTTTAATATACGTCTCCATACCAGTATGACTTTACTTGGCGATAAGCCGCATGACCATGTCGACTTCCGGAATCTGATACCTGCCCCAATTTTTATTCATCGAACATTCAATCCAAGTTTCTGTTCCAGTTCACTCTTTTGAAGCAGGTGATGGCGAAAATGCATGCCAACAAGATCGAACCACTCGCGCGCATTTAGCCAGCCAAAGCCACCATGTTTAACTTTGTAATTCGGGTTTATCGTATCTACTTTCCCTTCCCATTCGTTCATTTTCTGTATTACTTGATCGAGTCCACGCATAAGGCTTTCTTTACTTTCCGAATTGCTAGGAGTGTTATTAGGGCCGTCCGGCAACTTGATTTTGACCGGTGGGAATCCGCCGAGTTTGAATAAATGCTTCCCAGCCTCTGTCATCCCAAGTGCTTGCTCTTCGCTAGCTGCCGCACAAGTTTCCACATTGTCAAGGTAATCGAGAGCAGCGAGAATCAAGTGATCATACATTTGACCGAGAGACCAAACACCTTGCTCGGTTATATGCCTTAGTTGCTCCAGCGAATAATTTTCCAAAAAGCTTTTGTAGGTTTCAATCAAGGCTTTTAGTTGTATTTCCATTCTAATTGCCCCTTTCTCATTTTTGCTATGTATATAATTTGAGCGGTGTGACCAGGCAAGTGATGTAACATTTGGATCATAATTTCGAGTACCCTAGAATTGTTATTTAAGGCACTGTTCGTGAGTGGGGGCAGGTTTAAATACGGTTGTCTGAGTAAACCTTCTTCTGGATTAGATTTCATAATTTCCAATACCTGTATAATGATATCAAAGGATTCCTTAATTAATTCTAATGATGTTTCTTTAGACATTATCAATCCTTTTTCAAATTCCTTCTCAATATCCCTTGTATCGGTAACATCAAAAAAAACGATTTCTACCCGCTGATGTACTGTTCCTCTTATATGTGCAACAAGGTTTGCTATGCTATTGCTTTCGGAGGTAGTAGACCATACAATATCTTCTTCTGAAAGTTGTTCAATCGCCTGTGAAGTCCAATCAGAACACCCACCTCATCAACTTCATATTTATGGAAATTGTATCAAACATATGTTCCTTTGTATAGATAGGTTGTGCCGCTATGGTGTTACGTAAGCTTGACGACTTATTAACTACAAATGCGAAAAGCTCTGATGCTTTCAAGTGTGGTATGGACGTTATAGTCATCCCCGTCTTCACTTAGCCAGTATCCCTGCTCATGTTGTAGGTCACGTAAGATATCTACTCCTTGTACTATAAGGTTCATATGCTTCGGGACACCCATAATAACCAATGCATTAATTAACCACGCCAAGTTACTAGCACTAAGGTCAGTTAGTTTGCTTTCTAAATAGTTCATGATCGAGGTTGAATGTTCTACTTCATTAGCCGAATAGAACAGTCCGGCCGCTAACCAGTTCGCATGTAAAAAGGTTGATAAATAGCCCTCTATATTTATGTTAGAAATAAGAAACTCTACCGCACTCTTTGTGTTATCTGGGTACTTATTAAAATACTGTAACCAAAATCCTGCATTTGCGGTTAAATAAAATATTGCTGAAGGATCATCAGGCTGCACCCAAGGCGGGGCAACAGGTGCTAGCTTCCTACATTCAGAAAAAGAACCATTTTCTAATTGTCGGGTTGTTAGGAAAGTAAGTGCCCTCTGTATAAAATCTTCGTTGTTTAAGCCCAGTTGCTCACATTGAGCCAAACGGTAGCAGGTTGCATCAACTGAACTCGCTCCACCTGACCAAAACGAAGCCCAACTACCATCTTCTCGTTGTTCGCTCCTCAATACACTAACTGCTTCCAATAGCGATACATTCTCATTTTGCAGCAGCACCCCTAAGCGTGCTTGTTCTAGGTCATTCCCATGTTCACTAATGAATCTTATTGCTGCGCTTAAATTAACCATTTAATCAGCCTCCCTTTGCTAAATGTTGGATTTACAAGTAAATTCAACACCATGGAATTTAATTCCTTTTTCCGAAGAGCTGTGAATGCAACTATGATGAAAAGCTTTCCATGCTATCCTGCCTGTTTCTTCAACAAAAAAGGAGCTGCCTCAAAAGCATGCTCCTCCAATATCGTGACCCATTTGCTGAACAACTTAGAATTCTCGGTGATCATAATAACGAAAGTTATCCATCATCCATTGAAAACCTTTAGTTAAACAACTATCCCCCACCAAAAGATAGTGTCTCAACTTGATTATTTCTTAGAGAGTCCGCCATAATTCATTTAGCTACCACCAAGTTCATAAAATCTGAAACATTAAAATTATCGAAGTCCACCTTCCAAGAATCATTTGATTTAACGAGGGTTAGTGTACCATCCATTTTTACTTTGTGTATCTCCTCATCGTTATTATTAAGTAAAATAACGTTAGTATTATAGGGTAAATTGACTAAGTTTTCTTGTTTACTAGCAACATTAAAATGAAGATCTTCTAATTTGTAATAGGTTGCATTTAGTTTATCAGCCAAAACTAATGGTAAAGTTAGAATTCGATTTTTAATTTGGTAATCTAAATATTTTTCAGTTATCAACGGTTCTACATGTTCTTTTAATCGATCAATTATTTCAGTACTCATATCACCAGTATAATCAAAACCCTTAACATCAAATTGAATTTCTTTGTAATTAGTTGCAAATTGAATCGCATCGTTATCATCTTCTGTTTTATTTGTACATGAAATAAGGAACATAGAAATTATAGAAAAAACAATTAAACAAGAATAAATTTTTTTCATTAAAAAATACACCTCCCCTTTTAATCATTCAAGTATATATCAATTGTTTAAATTTGGGAAAATTCCCACTTATAAAGTGCCCGTCAAAGCACAAAAGACGCTCTGTAACGACACAACTTCTCACTATAGTCTTTAAAAATCACTAAAGAATTGTGGTCGAATAACTCCCAACGATATGTACCTGATGTTCGAACGTTTCAAGAATTCTAATGGCTTTAACCATGCGTTGGTCATTTTGAGCTACTTCAGATTCAATTAGAAAACGATATGTACCTAGTTTCTTGCCTGTCGGCCGTGATTCGATCCACGTGAGGTTCATTCCCAAGGCAGAGAATACATTTAAAATCGAAGAAAGTACCCCAGGGTATTCATTGTTAGGGTTAATCAACATCATAGTCTTCTTTTGCTCTACACTTTCTACTAACCCTTTACCAACAACGATGAATCGAGTATGATTCATTGAATTGTCTTGTATCTCACGCTTAATTATTTTAAGACCGTGGTCAACAGCGACCCGTTTAGAAGCAATCGCAGCAATCGTATTATCACTCGCATCTTTAACCAATTGCACGGCCTTAGCAGTACTGTCTGTGTATTCACATTTAAAACCATGCTTCATAATGAAATCTCTACATTGACTTATTGCAGGACTAATCGATCTTATTGTCCTTATCGTATGGATGTCGCTATCTTCGTTTCCTATCAAGTGAAGAGAAACTGTGAAAATAAGATCTGCCTCAATATGCAAGTCGTACATCAACAGACCATCAACGGTCATATGAATGTTACCAGCGATCGAATTTTCAATTGGGACAATACATTTATCGACTTCTTCCTTATAAACGGCTTCTAAGACGTCCATTATGGATTCATACATAACCCAATTTGTTGGTTCAGAGAAAAACTGATGTGCAGCCTCTTCTGAAAATGTCCCCTTAGGACCTAAATAAGCAACTCTAATCATCTTTACAAGCCCCTTGTTTTTTACACAATTATACAGCTAGTTTCCTTGAAATACATCAAAATTTACCAGGGGAACTAATCTCCCGTAGTTGTATAAGAAAAACAGACTGCCCGCGGCAGCCTGATCTATTGAGTATTATACTCTTGTGACCCGTTCCTAGAACAACTCCGAGCATGGGGAATCTTAAATCACAAAGCCTACGCATTTGTATTGATGAACCTGTTGAAAACCTAATCGGAGCGCTAATTTTGTCGACGCTTCATTTGTCAGTGAACAATCCCAGTAGGCCGTAAAGCCATTTTCAATGATGTCCTTCACCACGAAGCTTGCCAAATATGTACCTATGCCTCTTTTTTGATGTTGCGGTAGGGTTTCAATTCCAATAGCATGGGTTTCCTTCGCAACAAAGCTAGAGTAACAAACACCAATAATTTCTGAACCATCGATTGCAACATAACCGTACCCTTTATGATAAAAATCTTCATATGAATCCCAAAACAATTTAATATGCTTATCCACAAAATCCCTATTTGTAAAGACTTGATCCTTCCATTCTTGCGACCTTAAATTAATCGTTCGAATTGGATGATTACGAGAAGATCCCTGTGATGCTGCTGCTTCTAAATTTCTACATTTGAACACGAGTTGATCCCATTGCTGAATTTCCCATGACGCAAATAACGATTCCATGTTCCATTTGTTGTGATGGCCAGAAACTTCGAAATAGCTCATGCCGAGTTCCCTCAGTTTTGGAAAGATGCTCTTTGTTAGATAGTCATCAAGCTCGTTCATAAAATCATCATTGTTGTGGTCTCCGATAAGGTAAAATCCCTGCATCCCCTTGCTCCAGATCAAAGCTGTCCTAGGCGAGTCTATGTGATCCGAAAATATCCAGCCAGGATTATTATGTTCTATTATTGAGAGTACCTCAGGATGTGGATGCCCATTTTTAAGAAGAGGCGTTACCTTATAAAAATAATCATGTGATAGTTCGTACATAAGTACATCATACCCCTTTCAATTTACTAGCTTATGTGCTACACACGGTACAGACTACGGTATACAGATGGGGGCATGCCCGTATTTTTGGAAAAGACACGGCTCAGATAAAAGCCGTTCTCATACCCGCATTGCGCAGCGATTTCATCTAATTTCAGTGTCGTGCCTTCCAGCAGATGCCGCGCTCTTGTGAGCCGAACTTCGTTCAGAAATTCGGAAGGTGTCACACCGAAGGCTTTACGGAACCGCCGGGTTAGCTGCACTGGCGTCAGCATGAACTGTTCGGCTAGTTCTTGCATGGATAATCTTTCGTAAGCTTGCTCCGTCAAAATCCTTCGGACTTCAACCATCAGTTCATCGCTTTGCCCCGATTTCCCCTCATGTTCGCCCTGTTCCAGCATGACCAGTCTCAGCATGTCAATCACCATATGCTGCTTAAGCAGCATGAAGGCTTCGTCCCTTCCATCGAATTGTCTTAAATACCGATAATCAGACCGCAACCTATCGGTATCGATCACCTTGAGCTTTCCGCTCCATCCTTGTTCTTTCGAGGTAAAGGGCTCAGTCACCCCTACGAATTGCAGAAAGTGAAATGACAATGGCTCCAACATCTGCCGTTGAAAGGCATGATGTGGTGGGCAAAGAACCAAATCACCAAAACCTGCTTCTCCGCTCTCCGTACCTATGGTGTAATGAAAACGTCCCTGCTCCACAGCAAACATTGTCCAGCAGGAGTAGCTGTCTGAAGGGAGCATGAATTCAGGCTTTTGATGCCAATAAACATGTGAAATAAGCTTCAGTCCGATATCTTGAAGTGTCACCCTGAGCACCTTTCCTTTTTTTGAAATAAAGTATATGTCTATTGTAACTGCATGCATGTTCAAAGGAAAAGGGATATTTTACAATGAAATTGAAGATATTCCACTAAAGTGAGGTGCCTCGTTGCTATGAGATTTGAAACTGTTAGTTCAGACATAACCGTTATCGGCGGCGGATTAGCTGGCGTTTGTGCAGCTGTCGCTGCGGCTCGCTTGGGCCAGACCGTTTCACTCGTTCAAAACCGCCCCGTTCTAGGCGGGAATTCAAGTAGTGAAGTACGCGTTTGGGTATGCGGCGCGACTTCACATGGTGTTCACCGGAATGCGCGTGAAACTGGTATTATGGGTGAACTATTCATTGAAAATCAGTACCGCAACATCGATGGGAATCCGTATATTTGGGATGTGATTGTCCTCGAAAAGGTGAAAGCAGAACGTAATATAACGCTTTTCCTGAATACGGATGTGCATGAAGTCGAAGCCAGTGGCAATGAAGACAACCGATGGATAACCTCCGTAATCGGCTGGATGATGGGGTCGGAACGGCGTATACGCTTTGAGAGTAAGATCTACCTCGACTGTACGGGTGACGGTTTGGTCGGTTTCCTTGCTGGTGCCAAACACCGTCTCGGCCGTGAGGCACAGGAAGAATTCAATGAGGATTGGGCACCGCTAGTACCTGATGACATCACATTGGGCAGCACGCTTCTCTTCTACACGAAAGATGCCGGCCGATCTGTGAAATATATCGCGCCTAGCTTCGCCAAGGACATTACGAAGACATCCATTCCCATGAATCGCGTCATTCGCAGCGGCGACAACGGCTGTGCTTACTGGTGGATCGAATGGGGCGGTGAACTTGACACGGTGCATGATAATGAGCAAATTCGTGATGAATTGTCCTCTGTCATTTACGGGATTTGGGACTATATCAAAAACTCCGGCAAGTTCGACGCCGACAACTTAACGTTGGAATGGATTGGCTCTGTACCGGGCAAAAGGGAATACCGTCGCTTCGTCGGCGATTACGTACTCAACCAGAATGATATCATCGCACAGGAGACATTCGAGGACCGCGTCGCGTTCGGCGGCTGGTCGATTGACTTGCATCCGCCGCAAGGGATGTATGCGACAGCCGAGGGATCGAAGCATCTGCACATGGATGGAAGCTACCACATCCCGTTCCGCTCGCTCTACTCCATGAATGTGCAGAACATGCTCATGGCAGGCCGCAACATCAGCGCCTCTCATGTTGCCTTCGGGACGACGCGCGTCATGGCGACCTGCGCGGTTATTGGCGAAGCAGCAGGTACCGGCGCAGCGCTGTGCGTTCAGAAAGGTGTCTCGCCGCGCATGCTGCAAGCCAAATACCTGGGTGAACTGCAGCAGACACTGCTTCGCCAAGATGCTTCGGTGCTTGGCCTGAAGAATACGGATGCAGCCGATCTTGCGCTTCGTGCCAAATTGACGGCCTCAAGCACGTTAACGCGGCTAGTGCGGGAAGAATCGATTGGAACAATGCCGCTAGATACTGATCTGGGATTCATCGTCCCTGCTGAACCCGGCATAGACGGTATTGAGCTGCTTGTCGACGCAGCGCATGACACAGAACTGACTGTCGAGCTGTGGAGCACGGGCAAGCCGCAAAACTACGTGCCCCACACGCTTGAGGGGGCATGCAAGATTGTCGTTTCAGCTGGAGAAAAGCAATGGGCGCGGGCTAGTCTTTCATGGCATCCGAAAATAGCGCAGAATGCATTCATTATTGTGAAGCAGAATGCAGATGCCTCCCTACATCTGTCCGATCGACCATTATCCGGCGTCCTCTCTTTCAAACACACCACAAATGAGCAAAGCTTCAAAGATTCTGGCGATATGTACCACCACCAGCCCGTTGTAGAGTGGAGCGGCCATTCTTTTGTGCGAAAGCCCTTTTGCTTCCGGCTGTGTTCACCGACTTTAGCACTTGCCGCTGATAAAGCGACGGATGGCTATACTCGCCCTTATGGCGGCCCACACATGTGGTCATCGCAAGCGATGGAGCCAGGAACACCGGAGTGGTTAGAACTTAGCTGGCAGGAACCTCTTCAGATCCGATGCGTCCATATCACGTTTAATGACGATGTGAATGAAGATTTAATTAATTTACATCACCATCGTACTACTTTTGAGGTTATTCCTGAGCTCGCTAAAGACTATCAAGTTCAAGCTTGGGTCAAGGGCGAATGGATCACTGTAGCCAAAGAGTCTGGCAACCATACGCGCAAAAAAATCCATAAGCTTGAAGCTCCCATACGTACAGAAAAGCTTCGCATTGTCATATCATCCACGAACGGTAGCATGCGAGCGGAAATCGTAGAAGTACGCTGTTACGAATAAAACACGAAAAGACGCCCTCGCAGGTACGGGCGTTTTTCGTGTTCGACATTCAAATTGCCAATCCTAATAAGGATCCGCACGAAAACAGTTAGACATCAATTCACTTTCACAATCATCGTTGCACTCGATGTAATACCGGCATCGTTAACAAGCTCGCATCGATATTCATACGTACCCTTCGGTTTTCCATGGATTTCCGTTACCACCGATTGCGCTTGCGGCGACTTATTTGAGAGCGTTTGCGTATCGATGAGAACGCCGTTCTCATACAGCCGGTACGTCGATCCATTCGTTCCCCACCACATGTTCATGCTGACTTTGAAATTTCCATCCCCATCCCAGTTGTCATTCGAAAGCACCGGTTTGCCCGGCTCCGCATCAGTCACACGAACAGTTAGAACGTCGCTTCGCGTCGTACCGAACGCATTCGTCAGCTCTGCGACATATCGATACGTGCCGTTTACCTTGTATGTAACGGACGTAACCGTGGATTGGGCTTGGGGTGAAGCGTCGTTAAGCATTTGCGTATCTATGAGTGCGTCGTTCTCATACAGTTTGTAGGTCGTGCCGTTATTCCCCCACCACAAGTTCATCTTAACTTCATAGGACCCATCCATTATTCCTGTATCATAGCCGTTATTGGACGATAGTACAGGTTTTCCCGGTGCCCCAGTAGCGTTCGTCACAATATTATTCACATTCGCCGTCGCCGTGCCCTGGTTACCGGCAGCATCGACGAATTCGAACGTAAAGCTTCCATTCTCCAAAAACGTATAACTGTCTGCCCCTCCGTTGTTCGTTATCGTAACCGGCTCGCTTGGCGTGATCGTGGCGATAACCGCTTGTTTAGTTGGCTCCGTCATGCTGTATGCGATCGTAGCCGTCGGCGCGGTCCTATCGATGCGGAAGGTGATCGTCTGGTTCGCTTCGACATTTCCTGCTTGATCGGTTGACCTATAATTGATGGTATGAGTACCGTCTAGCTCAAACGTCAGGGGTGCCGTGTAAGGCAGCCAAATCTCACCGCCGTCTAGGCTATATACAGTCTCTGCTACGCCGGATTTATCATCCGTCGCGCTCAGATTTACCTGAACCCCGCTTACATACCAGCCGTTCCGTTCCGTCCCTTCTAATGAAGCGACAGTCGTCGGCGGGGTCTTGTCGATACTGATTCCCCCGGAACCCATTAATAGAATAGCTCGGAATTTCGTCGGATCCTTCGATCCGCCGATTCCAGACCCCCACTCGATGTAGCCATCCCGACTTCCTTCATCATTCTCATTCACCAGCATAGAGAAGCTGATTACATTTCCTTCAGCAGGTATTATGGGCTCGAACTCTCTCCATGGCATTTTCAACCGATATTTCGTTAGCTTAAGGTCCTCATCGCGGGTAATTTTGAGGTCCATGTCGCCGTTATCATGAATGCCGAGAGGAATCCCTTGCGGCGCATTATAACAATAAATCTGCGGTCCTTGCGGTGTAAGCGAGATTCCGAACTCGTAATTGTAGGTGACGGTTCCCGGAATCCCTCCTGCCATGCCGAACTGGATGCTGTCATTTTTGTAGAGTTCTTGGCCGACCAATGGATATTGGAATACGTCGTCGATAATATCCGCATCCAGATAGAAGTTCGTCTCATCCCATGTCAGATTAAAGCTTCCACTTAAATCTTCTGGCCCTGTGTAGCTGCCCGCTTTTATTCTGTTCGTGCCAGAACTCAAATCAATCGAAACGGGTTCAGCAGCTCCTCCTCTGTATGCTACGCGATTAAAATCGATGGAGCTAACGATAGGAATCGGATCATAGCCTTCCAATATGACGTTGATATCCAAGGGATACGACTTTCCTTCCACGAATCCGGGCAACGGAATGGTCTCCGATACGGTACTGGATGGCGCAATCGTCCTTGACTCGGTCTTCCCGTTTAATTCACCGATAGACCAATCAATCCTGGTTAACGCAAGGGTTGAATCGGCTGCATGGTTCTCAACCATGACTTGAACAGATGGTTCCTCGTTAGACTTTGATGAAAGATACGGCTTCACTTCAACGGTAACTGGATTACGGAATGGAATATCTGCATAGACAAACCCAATCGAATTGCCTGCTGTGGAATTGAGCTTTCCGCGGACAGATACGTTACCCTCCTGATCCAAACCCGGCACTCGAATTGTAATGTTCTGTTCCGTACCAGCCGCAGTATCGAACGAGACCTGTTGCCCGTTCAATTCAAGTATACCCGTTAAGGGAACATTCTCCGTATTTGTAACGGTCAACTTCAGCTTCGCATCCTCATGGATAAGGGAAGACTCACCCGTCAGTACGAATGTCGTGTCTTTTTCGATCCCTTCAATGGATCCGTGAATGTATACCGCCTCACCGTTCAATGTCACATAAATTTTTCCTTGAACAGGGGTATAGACGGTTTCGTTGCCCATAAAGTCAACGATACGAACAGGCGTCTGCGAACGAATGACAACTGGTGTCGGTTGAACGGCCCAGGCGATACGAATATCTTCGCTGCCCTTTTTGAACAAATACTGATAATAGCTGCCTGTTTGCGAAAGGTCGGAATCAAATACAGCTTCCGACAATTGACGGATCATCACGGCATAAGCCGTAAAGACGGGCTTCGGTGTGTAAGCTCCTAAAAGATCGGCTTTATTGCGAATAAGACCAAAATTATCTTCGTTAAGCGTTTTATTAGTTCCATCGTTCATAAGATCGTACCAATATATTTTCTCAACGCCATTCGCCAAGGAAAGGACGTAACCACGCACCAAATTATCGGCCGCTTTCTTTTCACTTACCCCAGAGAGCGTATTATGAGTCGGCCAACCAATCTCCGAAAGCCAGATCGGCATGGTCTTCCCACCGTTGTATCTTCGAACCAAATCGTTCACATCTTTGAACGATTTCACCATCATTTCGGGATCCTTCGGGTACACATACGGATGAATGGACAGTGTATCCATATAGTTCAGACCGCCGAGCTGCATGACAGACTCCAGCCAAGACAAGGGGACACCGGCCGTAGACATCCCGGTAACAACCGTATCCGGATGCGCAGCTTTAACGGTCTCGTACGTTTTCTTCAGGAGCGGAAAATAATATTCAGGTTTGGAATCTGCCGGCCCTGTTCCACGATCTCCGAAACCGATGTTAAACTCGTTATACACTTCGATTTGCTTCAAAAATCGGTTATAACCCGGTACGCTGGGGTCCGCTCCATTATAAGCATCTAGAATCGCCTTCGCATGATTGGCAAAACCCTCTCTGCCTTCATCCGTATAAGGCGTGCTGTTCGCATCGTAGAATGGATTGGTAAAGGCCGCAACCCAGAGCTGATCCAGCGATTTATCCCGCAAACCATCCATATACTCTGCCGCTACAGGCGAAGCGGGAACGGTATAGACCCCCTTCTGCTTTTCAACGGACCCCCATTCCGAGCCTTCCCTTACGTTTTTGATGCCTGCTTTGGCGATCAGCTCCGTCAAGCTCGGACTCCAGCCCTTGGGGGTCCAGGTAAAATGCGTATTGACGCCAAACGGAGAATCGTTGATTTGGCTAACATCATAGGGCGTCAAGACTGTGAAGCTTGTTACCATGGAAACAGGATCACGGTTTTCCGCTTCAGCTGACGCCTCCAGCGTAAAATACCCTAGCAACGATGACGGAAACTGAATCTTGGCTTCTCCGTAATGAGGTGTTACGACACCAGAAGCCACCAGTGCTCCCCATATATCGATGATTTTCCATGAAACATGTGATCTACCGGTCTGGATTTTCATGCTCAGATCTTCGTTGCTCCAATAAACGTTTCCGAGCTGATTCTGGACCAGTTTCGTTTCCAGTGTCTTTCCGGTAACGATTGGACCGTCTGAACTCCAGATTCCTTCTTTCCCGGCCTCCAGCTTAATCGTGAACGACTCTCCTACAGTCAAGCCGGTTAACGTATAGTCGTAAGTGCTGCCACTTACCGAAGTAGCCACCACACCATTGACGTACACCTTGTAAGCGTCTGCGTCAACAGCTGATGTCCAACTCACACCCATCTCGTCTTCTCCTGCATGGGTTATCGTCACTTGAGGAGAAGCGCCCCAATCCGGCGCATCCGGACTCATTCTGGATTTGGTAATTTGAAGATAAGGTTTGTTGACGGCATTTTCTTTGCTGTTTATGGTCACGTTAAGTCCGTACTGCACATATTGACGGATCAAGAAACTTGCATCTTTTTCCGCCGCAGACTGTCCTTTCACGTAAGAGGTCACATCCAGCGCATACCAATGGGGTGTTCGATTCACGGTAAACGACTGCAGATAATCTTGGACCCCGGGTTTATTATTCCAGGTCGCTGTCGTTTCGCTCCACGGTTCCGAGGTCGTGCTATACACCTCGTTCGTCACTGTCGTTCCGCCTCCGTCATTCGTTGATGCGTATACATACAGCACAGCTGAACCGATGTCTTCGATCGCGGAGCCAAGCTCAAATTTCAACAGACTCTCCCGTGTTAAATCCACGGCGTTTTTCTTTACTAACAGGGACACACCATCTCCATAATTTTTATCCGCATTCGTGCCAGCGTTGACATAGGTATCATCTGACGGATATATCTTCTGCTCCGTTATCAACGGCAGAATCTCAGGACTTGACAAAGCTGAAGCCTGTCGCGGAACGGCCCCAATTAAACTTGTGAATAATAGCGTCAAACAGAGCAGACTTGCTACACTCGTTTTGGCATATCGTTGCCGATTCACTTGTAAACTCACCAAATGTTCCTCCTTCGTAAAATCTCACGTGCTCCGAATTTAATGAAATCGTTTTCAAACGTCTGCAATTCTTTTACAGCTTTTCTGCCCGAGGACAGAAAACTTTTTATGATGTGATCTTTTATCTTCCCTAATTCCTAACTATGAAATAAAACGACCCGCTCAGCTGGCTTTTTCGTAAGTGTCAACGTGACTGCTTGTTCGGGTGTTTCCAGTGACGCTTGAACGGCATGCTCCGATGAAGTTACTGCTGTTCCGATTCCAGAGCAATCACTAGGTTCCGAAAGCGTCAAAGCGAACAAAAACAATGCTTCCTCCATAGCATGGAAATCGATCTCTGCGGGGTCTCCTTCATACAGAATATAGTCCAACCCCATAATCGAACCGTCCTCAACAATTTCCCAGCGGAATTTGCTGAATCCATCCATCGCACCATACAAAGCCTTCACCGATAACATCGTCTTCCCAAGCAGCGTTTGGAACGTATCTTCACCGATTTGCTTCCATGCTGGTACTTTACCAGAACTTCCAATTTCAATCCGGATTCGCAGATCCGACGCCGTCATCCGTCCATGGATGGGATCCAAATTCACGTGAGTATCCCCGCCGTCCAGTGCAAACTGGATGCCGTACAGAACGGAAGCTTGCTCCTGCTGACTTGTATACACCGCCGTACAGAAATCATAACCATCATGCAAAACCCGAAGCTGGATATAACTATGTTCTTCATCCCCTGTGTGAACATAACCCAGCAGATTTCGGCACTGGTTCCACATGACATTGTGATTGAACGTCCCTAGCGAAAATTCAGGGGTCATATACGTATACGCCGTCCGCGTCCGAAACTCATGATAAGGAGGCAAATCCTGCCGCAGCTCCCGCACACCGATGTTAGTAAACAACCCATACAGATGCCTAGGACAGACTACACCTTGCACGTACCAGTCCATTCCGTATACGAAATGCTCGTCACGCATAAACGATATTTCACCTCTACAGGCCATTTGAAGAAATGATAAATGTGATGGAGCCAGCAACGTATTATACGAGCGGGCATGGGGTCCAGACCACTGCTTCAGCAAAGGGTGGAAATGCTCGGCAACCATGAGCCAGGTAGCATCTAGCAGCTCGTTCGCCAACCGCTTTGCCTCTTCCGTTTGCGAGTATGTTACTAACGCGGATAATTCTAGAATCGCCACCGTACTATAGGCCGGGCTATTATATTCCAAGAAAGCCCCGGTTTGCATCGAATAATCGTACAACCGCTTCAGTCGTTCCATACCATAATCGAAATAGCTGCGGTTTTCCAACCATTCTCCCGCGATCAGCGTAACGAATGCCCCCATGATCGAAATATTCGTGTAATCAGGTCCGACGTTTCGTTTGATGATAGCTTCACAGCTATTGCAGATCGCTTGACTTGTTAATTGTTGCAGATCGGCCGGGAGCCGGTTACCATGTCGAATCAAAACTTGGAGCAAACGTTTGCCGATGAAATCTGCCCAATTCCAATCTGGCGGAGACATCTTGGCAAGCGGCTCCTCCCAATACCATGACCATATGCCAAATGTCGGTGAATCCGGCTGCTGATCTTGAAGGGATAGAATGTTTCTTACAATCTCGATTGCCCGGTCTTCATACTGCTTCTCACCGCAATCCAGAATAACTAGGGCGTAGTCAAGCGATTCCCTGATCGGGTGAACGTATTCCGCTTCTTTAATCGTCGTATGGTAACCAGGACTCGTAAACGGTGTGCGAAGCATCCTGATCTCCTCATTGTAGTTCGCATGCTTCTGCTCTAACGATTTCTTTAAAAAAGGGAGCCACAGCGTTTCCTCTTCCTGTACACTTCCGTACTTCATGCTAGACATGAGCATATCTCCTCCTTATCATACCTGGTTGCGATATGCTTCTGGACCTTTTGGAATTCAGAAGCACACCTACCGGGTCCTCTATTATTTCAAGTTGTTTTTATTGGTGTCATACCATTCTTGCGCCAGCTTCTCCACATTTTCACCGCCAAGGCGCTTCCATTCCTTCCGTAACTCGCTCAGCCCTTGTTCAGGTGTCATGGAACTGCCTCCCGTCACGACTTTCGCTTCAATCTGTTGAGCGATCGGATTAAATGTCGCTATTAATTGGGTCAATTCAGGGAAATCCGGGCTAAACGGGATATCTCTGCGGTATTTGTTTTTCATGACCAACTCCAGGGATTTCCCTTTCTCCTTGGCATAGTTTTGAGAAACCTCATCTTTTGCTGCCATAGCCAGGAACGTTTCCGGCCGTAACACATTATCGATCATAATCGCATATTCAGCAGCATAGGAAACTTCCTTCTTAAATTTGTCTGGGTCGGTTTTTTGGCGGACGCCGTCGACCATGTTAAAGTGGACGTTTTCTTCGCCATACTTGAGCGGCACCCAACCATCCTGCAGCATCCAATCGATAAATTGGATCGCCGATTTGATTTGCTCTTCATTCATCTTGCTGTTGAATGCGGTAAATACGCTTGGCGGCGCCTCTTGATACAATCCGTTTTTGCCGTATTTGCTGCTGAACGATTCAAGGGGTACCATTTTTGCGTTTGGATCATTTTTTATCAAGTTATTATTCAATTCTTCGATATCCCAATTTCCAAGGTAGATGCCTGCTTTGCCTGTTGTCAGCAGTTGGACTGAACGCTGGAAATTATTGTCCGTAATATATTCCTGATCAATCAATCCTTCGTCGAAGAGCTTCTTTTGGAAGGTTAGCGTATCCACATACCGATCGAGCGTTCTTCCAAATTGCAGTTTACCATCCTCTACATACCACTGGTTCTCACTTGTAAAAAAGATAGCTTGATCAATGGAGTTAGAACTTGCACTTAACGCAATCGGCACGGTATCTGCTTGACCATTGCCGTCCGGGTCCCCGTCCTTGAACTTGTGGGCAACATCGATAAACTCTTCCACCGTTGTTGGCACCTTCAGACCAAGCTTATCCAGCCAGTCTTGACGGATCCACATCCCGTGATTGGCAAGCGTTTCCCGTGCGAACGAAACCGCATATACTTTCCCGTTAAACTTCAAGTACGGCTGCAACTCGGGATGCTTCTCCAGATACGCTTTGTACGTTGTACTGTATTTGTCGATATAATCGCCAATCGGTTGAATTGCGCCTTGATTCGCCAATTGACTGATGTAATTTCGATCGTATTCCCATATCAGATCGGGTGCTTCGCCTGCTGCAATCAAAGCGTTCAGCTTAGGCTGTGCCTGATTCCGCGCAACGGGAATCCATTTCACATGGACAGGTGAGTGCTCATTAATCCACTTCGTCCAACGATTATTTTCGTAAGTTCCTTCCTCTGTCGGTACTTTACCGCGATCAAACATCGAAACGCTGATTTCTTTCTTTGTGCCCTCACTAACCGTGTTAGAAGTGCCGGGTGTGCCACTAGGTTGCTCCGACGCAGACTTGTTCGAGCCGCATGCGGCAAGTAACGTCACAGACATCGTGAGAACCATCATGGCGGTAAGAGTGGATTTTCCTGCGTGTTTCAGCTTGTTCATCGTTTCATCCCCTTATCAATATTGATCTATATCAAGAGCCTTCGGCCCTGTGATATCAGCCGTCAGCCCTTGACCGACCCAATGAGAACGCCTTTAACAAAATGCTTCTGGAGGAACGGATAAATACACAGGATCGGCGTAACGACTATAACGACGGCAGCCGCCTTCAGTGCCTCTGGTGTCAGAAGAATCTGCTCCAACGCCTCGTTTCCTCCGATATTGTTCAAAAGATTGTTATCCACCTGACTGACCATCTGGTACAGCTTTACCATGACGGTCAACTTCGTCGATTCCGTGATATACAGTAATACGTTGAAGTAGCTGTTCCACCAGGCGACGGCATAGAACAAGGACAACGCCGCCAAAATCGGCTTGCACAGCGGCATATAGATTTGCAGAAGTATCCGCCAATCCCCCGCACCGTCGATGGATGCAGACTCCTCAATTTCCTCTGGCAGCCCTTCCATGAACGTCTTCATCACAAACATGTTATACGTACTGATCAATCCCGGAAGCCAAATCGCCCAATATGAATTCATAAGCCCGAGCGACTTAATCAAAATAAAATTCGGAATCAATCCTGCGACAAACAGCATCGAAATCGTAATGAACACCAGCAGCCCATTCCGTCCTACAAGTCTTTTTCTTGAGAGTGGATACGCCGCCATAATCGTCATGATCACGTTAAGTGCGGTTCCGACAATCGTAACGACAATCGTATTCCCCATCGCCATGATGAGTTGACCGTCGTCAAATAGCCGCCGATAAGCAACGGTATTGAATTCGATCGGCCACAAAAACACTTCGCCGGACGTAATCGCCCTACTGCTGCTGAAAGATGCCACAATTTCGTACCAGAACGGAAACAAGGTTAACAACGAAATACAGCCAAGGAATGCGTAAGCGCTTACCAATACGATTTTATTTGAGATTCCTCTTTTCGTTAGGTTCATCGGATTACCATAGCCCCCGTTCCCCGAAAAGTCGGATCAGTCGATTGACACCGAGAACGAGAATCACGCCAATGACCGATTGGAACAAACCGATGGCAGTCGTGTAGCTGTAGTTCATGTTTTGCAACCCCACCCTGTATACATAAGTACTAATGACATCGGCAACATCCAGTACGGAGTTATTCTGGAGGATAAGGGTTTGCTCCAATCCTACGTCCATCATTTGTCCCATCCTGAGAATGAGCAAAATCGCAATCGTACCGCGGATGCCGGGCAATGTAATATGCCAGATTTGCCGCAGCTTGGCGGCGCCGTCGATTTTGGCTGCTTCATAGAGCTGTGGGTCAATCGAAGCCATGGCTGCCAGATACAGAATTGTTCCCCAACCTGCTTCCCGCCAAATCCCTGATATCGTATAGGCGACCGGCCACCAGAACGAATCCGCCATGAAATAGATGGTTTCCCCGCCCGTTATTTTCTTAAGAATAAGATTTACGATCCCTGTACTCGGCGATAACGCAGCAATTACAATGCCACCAAGCACCGCCCACGACATGAAGTGGGGGATGTACAGCATATTTTGCACGATCCGTTTATACCAGTTCCGGCGTACTTCATTTAACAGCAGCGCTAGTATAATCGGGATGGGAAAACCGAACACAAGGCTATACAGATTAAGAACGAGCGTGTTTCTTAAGATCCTCCAAAAATCCGGACTTTGGAATATCATTTGAAAATGCTTAAATCCAACCCATTGACTTCCGAATACACCGTCCGCGAACCTGTAATCTTTGAAAGCAATGATTTCTCCGACGACCGGTACGTATTTAAATAGTAAATAAAAACCGATGACAGGCAAAAGCATTACGTATAAATGTTTATCCTGCAACATTCTTCTCCAGATCGACCGCCTGGATGGTCCGTTTCGTACGACATGCGATCCGGTTTGCGATTCCGCTGTCGCTATCCTCCCCTTCATATTGCCTCATCCTTTCGCATCATATCGCTTCACCCTTTCGCAGCATGACATGCTACTGATGTGTGCTACGATTTAAATTGTAGGAAAGGAAGCCAAGACTGGAAAGAGACGCGTTATACGTTAAGTGACATTTCTTACAAAATACCAGGTCACATTTTATGTGATCGGTGTATTTATGTATGATTTAGCAGCATGACGCTTATTCCATCGCGATTTCGGGATTTGAATCCAGCACCCATTCTCGATGTTCCGACGGCGTCATCCCTGTATATTTTTTAAAAGCCCGTAGAAAACTTCGCGTATTCGTGTATCCAACCTCTTCTGCAATATCGTTGATTTTACGATGCTTATCCGTTAGCAGTTCTTTCGAAGCATTGATTCGCGTTTCGATCAAATAATCAATGAAGTTTTTCTCTGTATGCTCTTTGAACAATTTACTAATGTACGTCGGACTCAGCTCGAACTTGGCCGCCAACTGGGCAAGAGAAAATTCACTCTCTCTATAATGAGCTTCGATATAGGCCAACATTTTCTCGATCAATTTATTGCTGCCCCGCTGCACGCGCTTATCCTCCACTTTCTTCGCCATCTGCTCCAGCACGTTCAGCACGATTTGCTTTATTTCCTGCCAACCATGACAGCGATTGATTCTTTCGTGAAGGTTGCCCATGCTATCTAGTATTTCGTCCGTATCGATGCCCGTCGCAGCAATGGCCTGCAACGATTTCATCACCAGTTCATAGGAAAGATGCCGAATCAGTTCCGGTGACAAACCGTCTCCAACGGCCTCCTGGTACATGAGCGCTACATTCTGTTGGATTTTGCTAACCTCCGTATTCCTGAGGGCTTCGATAATGCGATCCGTCATCTTGATGATCCGGTAATAATCCTGATTATCCGATCCGATCAAATCCTCAAATGAAATAACGGCATGACTGCCGATCACCATTCGATATTGCAGCGCCTTTTGCGATTCGTCATACGATTTTGGAATATCCTTCATGTCACGGTAGCATCTGCCTACACCGGCCGTTACCAGAAGTCCGAACTGATGCTTCATGATATCCAGAACCAGTTCAAGGATCGTCAGAGCCTGCAGATGGTTCTGTTCCACATCCCCTTCCGCAAAACTAAAAATGATCGCAGCACATCCCGAGCCTAAATCAATGGCAACACCAGCGGTTTCCATATTGATCAATTCTTCAGCGACATTACATAGCACATACGTATATAGTGTTTCATCCTTGGAGCTAATGAACCCTTCCTTCTCAATCTCGGCCGTGCAGACGACAAACATGTTCGGAAAGAATGGAAACCCCGTAAATTCTAAATGCCGACTTACGGACTCATATTCTGTTCGATACCCCGTTAACATATCCATCACAATTCTCCACTTCAGAATCGGCTTTGAATCCCGAACTCGCTGCTCCAACTGTTCGCGATCCATAAACATTTGGTCGAACACCGTCTCCAAATAATCAAGTCTAACGGCCTGCCCCGGCTTCGTCGGCTTGAACGCGCCAGACATTTTGCTAGCCAAACGATCCAGCGGTTTAAAGGTCCGACGGTTCACGTAGAATAGAACAGATAGCGCCAGTACAACCATCAGGATGACAATCGCGATCATCAGATTTCGAATCGATTCTAGCGGCTGGTACAGCTGGGTTTCTGGGATCACACTAACAATTCTCCAGCCCGTATAATTGGACATGGTATAAAAAACGGATTGCTTGCCCCCGTTCGATTCGGTTGCGAATTGTCCGCTTCCCTTTTCACCTAATATCCGATGGATGTAAGGAATGTCCGTCATGTTTTTATATAATTGCGATTTGTCATCATGCGTCACGATGTTCCCTTTGTCGTCGATGATGAATGTATGTATACCCTCTTGATTGCCTTCGAACACATCACTAATCATTCGGTAGAGTACATCCTCATTAATATTGACGGCAACAAGCCCCTTCCGATAACCCGGGCTACTAATTAACGGATAGGGACGTATCAGCGTAACGACATCCTGCATTTTTTCCCCATCCCATACCTTGTGCGTCGCAATCCACTTCGAATAACCTTCCATTTCAATGTAGCTTCCTAGCCAGTTATCTTCTGATGCGTTTTTCTTGATAAACGTCTTATCCGTTAAAACGTCGCCACTCGTATGCGAGTAAACAAAGAGGGAGGACAATTGATCGTTGGCATGCACCATGGTTTTCAATTTGTTCGACAAACCGAAGAAATTTGCATATTTTTGTGAGGCATCATCGAAGCTATCATACATAAAATACACGTACTCAAGCTCCTGTGACAAGTTCAGCAAATCTTTCTCTGTTGAGCGAAACACAATTTCGATCTTAGTATCGATCTGCTTCAACAACGCGATATGCGTATCTTTCAGATCCTTCTGCAGACGCCCTACCGTTCCGAAATAAGACAAACCAAAGGTAAGGATAATAATTGCGATAAAAATCGATCCATAAATGATCATGGCTTTTCCAGAAATACTCAAGCGCATTGAATATCCCTCCATAAGTAGTCTATACAGAGTGGTTAACTCTATCGTGAATTTACTATATCATTCTATGAAATCCATGAATATCTATTTGATAGGAAAAAAATCCCTTCTGAACCATAAATCCCGCTTCATTAGAGAGCGTTTATGGACAAAAGGGAATATATCTTTGTTGCATATACGTTATTTTAACCGTTAACTTATCGAAATCAGTGGGCAGACTGACATCCATCGTTTACTATACCAGCTTCGTATGACAGCCGCCCTTCGCTTCAACTGCTGTACCATGGACTTCAAGCCATATCGAATGATAAGAGGGGTTATACACAAGATCCATCGAAGCGGAAAATCGAAGATCTTGATATCCTTTCATGTAATCGACAATCTCCATATTTGTGGCATACCAAATGTCTTCGCGATGGCTAACCGATGCACAAAAGTTCTCGATCAACTCCCAGTTGTTGTCCTGATCGAACTCGTAGCTGTGTCCCCAAACATACATCATATAGAGATGCTGTCTTCGATTTAATTGCTTAAATGTCTCGGTCAGCTCCAGCAGATTCCGATTATGATGGCAAGTCGGGTTCCACTCCATGAAATCATCTGGCATGCGAAAGTCCCCATGACTCAAAACTGTTCTGGCATATTCAATTCCTAGATACGGAAGTATATCTTTGATTTGGCGGTTGAATGAACCGTTGGGATAGGAGAACCCTCTGACCGGGTAACCTGTGATGCTCTCTAGTGCCTTCCTATCTTCGATAATCTCACCTACGATTTGCTCTTTCACACATCTGGTTAGTGTCGGATGCGTCACCGTATGTGCGGAAATTTCGTGACCTCGATAAACCTCCCTGACTTCTTCCAACGGTATTCGATCGTGATGTCCGGCTAGGCCCGAATTCAGATGGAAAGTCCCTTTGATTCCATGCTTATTAAATAGGCTAACCAATCGTTTATCGGCTGTTCTTCCGTCATCATAGCTCATCGTAAGAACTTTATGCTTACCTTCAGGGAACGTAAGCAGTACATTAGCCATAGGATCCTCCGATTTCTACTTGCGCTAGCGATAACAAAATAAGAGTCAACCCTTGCCCATAGAGTGTCGGATTGCACGGAATTTCTTCATAAGCCGAAATGCTCGGCATAACTGGAGTTCCTCCGGATACGCCTTGTACCGTTCCATCGGGTTCGATTCGCTCCATAACGCCTTGCAAAGTCAGATCAACGGCCTCCTTGTATGTAACATCCAGCCAACCCATTCGCATTCCCGCTAACCAACCCGCCGCGATGCCTGCACTCCCTGATGTCTCTGCGTAAAATTCAGGTTGATCCATAACTGTACTCCACATGCCATGTTCCCCTTGATAATGCAGTAGTCCTGCTGCTAGTTGCTGATATCGTTCTACAATTTCATCGGAAAATGGGATCAGGTTACTGATCTCCTCAGCAATCCAGGGAGTTGCCAGTATGACCCATGCATTGGCGCGAGTCCAACGGGCTGAGGACATATGATTCCCTTCTGCACAATTCCAGCCATGGAACAACACACCCGTATGCGTATCCTGTAGCAACCGTAAATGGACAAGCAATTGGAATTCCGCTTCTTTCGCATATTTGCTATCTCCAGTTAACTTTGCAAGTCTGGCCAAAAAGAGTACAGCCATGAACAATGTATCCGCCCATACTTGTTCGGAAAAATGGACATTTTCCGTAACGGTATGCTCAAAGGCGCCTTCCCGTGTTCGCGGTGCTTCCGTCAACATCCAATCACCGATTTTGATCGCAGTTTCCAAATACCATTGGTCGCCGCTGAGTCGATATAGATCAGGGAAAATCGCATACGGCGCCATCGAATTGATTACCTTCACTTGTTCACTCAAATGCTTATTGCGTTCTGTCCATTGCAGCAAATATTCAATTGCTCCTTGATTACCCGCCAGCTGGCCGTAAGCCAGGATCGAGATCACGCCAACTCCCGGTACCCAATCCCAGCTTTCCATATTCATTCCCCAGTTATTCTCCGCCTTATCGATCATCCGGTGATAGACGCGTTCCGCCCAACCCGCTAGTTCATTATTCCCCTTCATATAGGCCATCTCCCTAAATCAAGATTGACACCTTTCAGAAATTCCCTTCAAAGATGCTCTTCCTATAATGTATAGGTTTTGGGTTAACAAAACTTGGCTCCTTGTTCAGAAATTATGGGGAATTTTCCACAATTTCGGGAGATCTTTTGAATGAACCGTGTTAAAATATCCTTACTTACGGCACACCATTCATTTTGGAACAGGAGACCAGATCACATGGGTTCACGCGATATCTCTTTCGACTATCAATTGGATGACACGACGAATCAATTCTTGGACAAGTTCCCTGTCCATTGTCATTTCCGCGACGACATGATTGGCCAGAGCAAGATGCATGCGCATCGGGGCTACGAGCTTTATTTTTGTATGGAGGGTCATGGCAAGCTGCTCGTCGCCGATCGCATGTACTCCTTGCTGCCTGGGGCCTTTGCCATCATAAAGCCATATGTATTGCATTGGCCATCCGTCGTTGGAACAAAGTCCATTCATCGTGTCGTTCTATCGTTGGACGAACATTATGTGCAGAAGTCGTTCGACAACTTGTTCGGAATCGGTAGTTGCGTACGCACCCTGCTTGCCGAACCGCAACCCTACTGGCGGTTATCAGCAGGGAAAATGGCTACAATCCGAGAGCTGTTGGTACAGCTTGCTCGTGAGCTTGCCGATAAACCGGATTTTTACGAGGCTGCTATGCACCATCTGCTTACCAAATTATTCGTCACCCTAGCGAGGGAACAATATTGTCCCCCGGATACAAACAACAATGAGAACGGAGCATTTCATTTAGCGGAGCGTATTTTACAATATTTGACTGCGCATTATGCCGACTCGATCGAAGTCAGCTGTTTGCATGAACGGTTTAATGTCTCCCGCTCACATATGTACGATCATTTCAAGCAAGCAACCGGTCACTCCTTAAACCGCTATTTAACGATTTATCGCATTAATCAAGCTAAACGGCTGCTCATGGATACGTCACTCTCCGTGACCGAGATTGCATCCGCCGTCGGCTTTGGCGATCTCTCGCATTTCTTCCATACGTTCAAGATCGAAACGGGTTTAACGCCAAACGCGTTCCGCAAGCAGAACTGGAACTGAGTATAGTCCCAACAATGCCTTTATTTCGGAAGCTTGGCCTCTGCAGCATAAATGGCACTCCGAATCATCGTTTCCCATTCGTATATTTTATTCTGTGATGCATGAATTTGACTAAGAGCTCCAACGATTAATCTCAATTCTGAAGCTGCCTCCACGGCATCCCCCTGCTTGACAGCTGCTTTATAACGTTTATCTGCCGCAATTCTTTGTTTATTGAAATCTGTTATTTTTTTGTTCTCAGCTGTAATTTGTTTTTTAATCGATTGCACCGGTACTAAAATATCTTTTACAATTTTGGATTTTGCGGTAGCCTGCTTCTGCGCAGCTGTTAACGCATCCTTTTTCAACATGATCTCCTGTCGTGCCGCATGAACAGAAGCCTTCATACGGTTACGCTTGAGTTCGAACAGAAGAACAGATTTATGATCTTTGCGTTTCCTGGCTTCTGTTGTTTTCTTACTAAGATCCGTGTATTCCGCAAGTAGCGGTGCGTATTTTTTCTGACTTTTGTCTGCTTCCGTTTTCAACTTGTCGAGCTTCACCTTGTCTATGAGCTGTACTTGAATATTGATTTCTTTTAACTTCTCATTGTTCTGCTTGCGCAGTACCTGAATTTGCTGCTTGTTCTGTTTGTTGGTTAACTCTAAAGCGGAAAAGCTGTCATGCAATTGATCAATGGTTGTTAACGCACCGTCCCACCCCGTATCTGAAGCTTCTACAAATGATGGTCTAACCAAGAGCAGCAAGAAACTTAAAATTAGAACTACTAGACCGATCTTATATCGGTTATTTGTACTTCTTCTTTGCAACAAATCAATCATCTCCCTAATCTCATATGATCTTCAAAAGAAACGCAAAAAAGCACCCCACAAGAAAGGCTTGATAGCCAATCCTGCGAGGTGCTTCTCCCGCACTCTTTCGATTTGATAATAGTATATATTCGAACGATATGGAATGTCAACTACTTTTCGGAACGTGCGTTCCCATCCCGATTTCCAACGTGGTTGGAACGGAATTTGATAAAAGACGTTACGATCAGGATAAGCAGGACTGCAAGGCAAGTCCCTATGCTGATTCGGTTCTGACTGTCTAACAGGAACAAGGTTGCAATAACAGCGAGACACAAAACTACAAATCCTGTTACATAAGGATATCCCCAAACTTTGAAGGTTGGCTTCACAGGATATTGCTTGCGCAGCTTCAGCTGGGACAAAGCGATACAAATCCAAACCAGAATTACAACGAATCCCGGAACAGCCATCAATATACGGAAAAGCTGATCTTGTGCGATTAGTCCCAACAAAGAGCCGGCAAGCAAAATGACCGCACACAGCAAAAGCGTATTTACCGGACTACCCTTCCGGTTCGTCTTGGCTAGCGATTTAGGTGCTTCTCCTGCTGCAGCCATGGAATATAACATTCGTGATGCCCCATAAATCCCAGAATTGGCCGCCGATAGAACAGCCGTGATCAGGATAAAATTCATAATATGTGCTGCGCCCGACAGCCCGGTCGCTGAAAGCACTTGTACGAATGGACTGCTCTCCGATCCCAACTGATTCCATGGAATTAAACCGCAGATAACCAGAATCGGCAGGGTGAAAAACAGAATGATTCGCAAAATAAAATTACTAACTACCTTGGGTAATAAACGTTCAGCATTCTCCGTTTCATTAAGCGTTAATCCAATCAGCTCGGACCCACCGTAGGAGAACATTACGACAAGCATTGCAGATATTACTGAAGTCCAGCCATTCGGAAAAAACCCTCCGGAATTCGTGAAATTTTGCAAATAAGGCGTATTGTCACTTGGAATAATACCGAATATCAGACATCCACCCAACACGATAAAAATGATAATCATGGCAATTTTAATTCCCGCCAGCCAAAATTCAAATTCTCCAAAGGTACCTACGCTCATCAAATTGATGATAATAATAAAGGCGGCACAGGCCAGACTTAGCAACCATAACGGTGCATCTGAGAACCAATATTGCAGAAAGCTGCCCGCAGCTATAACCTCTATAACACATACTGACAACCACATAAAGCAGTACATCCAACCCATAGTGAATGAGACCTTTTCTCCGAAAGCTTCTCGGACAAAATCCTTCATATTCCGATTTGGATATACAGTCGCCATTTCTGTCATGGCAGCCATAACGACTAGCAGCAGCAATCCTGCAAATACATAGGACACGATAACCCCCGGACCAGCCAGTCCGATCGTTTCAGCACTTCCTTTAAAAATTCCGGTTCCGATCACGCCGCCCATAGCCATAAAACTGATATGTCTAGGTTTTAATTTTTTTTGTAATGATCCCTCTGTTTGTCCCATCCATATCCTCCTGATGTACAATTCATGTATGTTTTTTAAGACGCATATACCAGTATAACCTTTTTTGCAAATTTGTGAATATGCAGGATGTTGCATATTAATTTTGACAAAAAAATAACCGCCAATTTTAAAGACGGTTACCTTTCATTCTTAAACAATATGGAAAAAATGAACTTCTGTTTCAATCTTCTATATACGACATATTTTTTTCAGTTAAATAAATGGCCCATGCACCTGCCCCGATAGCACCTGATAAATCATGAAATTTCGATTGTAAAATGTGTATTTCACCTACGGAGTCAGGGAATAGTACTTTATTTTGATCCAATCCTTCTTGAATCATCTGTACTAAGATCTCTGATTGGGCTACGCCACCACCCAAAATAACGGCCTCAGGGTTAAGGATCGCTTTTAAATTTAAAATAGCATTACATATATAAGCAGCCACGGATTTAAATATTTCTAGTGCTGCTTCATCTCCTTCACGCGCGGCCTGATCGACAATTTCAGGTGTGATTTGGTTTAAATCACCTTGAATCATGGTGCGCATCCTTGTAGCAATCCCTTGTTTAATATAGCGATGCGCCGCTGTTGCAATTGCAGGACCACTTGCGACAGTTTCTAAACAACCTCTATTCCCACAACCACACAGCATGCCATTTGGAACGACGACTTGATGCCCAAGTTCACCAGCAGCTCCCCTGCTTCCCAACAACAATTGACCATCGTGAACAATTCCGCCACCAACGCCAGTACCAAAAATCAAGCTGACAAAGTGATCGTAATCTCGGGCAACACCAAATTTCTTCTCACTATATGTAGCGGCTCTCGCATCATTTAAGATATAAACAGGAAGCTTAATGATGTCTGTTAGAATCGTTCCTAAAACAACACCTTTCCACTGATCTGGAAAGTTAGGCAAAAGTTCGACCGTGCCTTCTTTCATATTGATAACCCCAGGAATTGTTACTCCCACAGCTGAAACCGGGTATTTAAATGCCATTTTCACTTCCAAAATAAGATCAGCGATCCTTTTGATTACTTCTTCTTTGCCCAGATGTGCATTCGTGAGCGTCTTTCTCTCAATTAGGACAGTACCCTGTTTATCAATAGCTACTGCCTTTATATTCGTTCCTCCTAAATCGATCCCAATGAAATAAAGCATGGCACTCAGTCCCTTATCATGTAAATATCAAATCGGATTCAAGTATTCTTAATAGAAGATGTTAATTATTGTGCAGTCCAGCCACCATCTACAGGTAAGGCTACCCCTGTCATAAATTTAGCATCGTCAGACGCCATAAATAAGATGGCTTGCGCTACATCATCCGGGTATCCAATATGTGGTTCTAATGGCTGTAATTTTGTCAAAGCTTCCCGTATTACGGTATCCGTAGCAGCTCTTTGTGACATCGGAGTATCTAATAATCCTGGACATACGACATTAATGCGTATATTATGCTTTGAATAATAGACTGCAGCTGAGCGGCTTAATTGTATAACAGCACCGCGGCTTGCAGCATAAGCATGTGTTACAAAGTGTTCTCTTGCTCCTACCATCCCTAAGACCGAAGAAATGTTCACGATGGATCCGTAGTTTTGCTCTTTCATAATTCCCAATGCTGCATGGTTGGTTAAATATACACTTTTTACGTTGGATTCCATCACCACATCCCAACCGTTTTCCGTACATTCATCCAGTGGTCCGTCTCCAAATTTCCGTCCGCTGATACCTGCAACATGAACTAAAATGTCAACTTTGCCAAACTGCTGCATCGTTTGATCAAATATAGATTGAACATCTGCTGACTTCGTCGCATCCCCGGAAATAGGGACAATACGATCCGGGTACACTGCTTTTCCTCTTATTTCTTCTGCTTTCTCCCTAGTCTTATCTTGACTGCGACCCGTAATCACAACTGCTGCACCTTCAGCTGCAAATTGATATGCTGTTTCTAACCCAATTCCACTTGTTCCACCAATAATGACAACCACTTTATCTTCAAAACGCATCCGGATCTCCTCCAAATTTATCGGTAGTCGTGTGCTATAATATCTTTAATTGTAATCGCACGCTTTTGCTGACTGGAAAGATAACACGCCTCAACCATGGCCATGGTTTCCAGATTATTTCGTCCACTAATCGATGATTCAATCCCGCTCTCTAAAGAAGACAACATCTCCGCCATCGTGTACTCAAATGCACCCGGGAACCAGCTGCCTGATAAATTCGGAGCATACCAAACATCTCCAAGTTGTTTTGCATAAAATTTCATTTTACTAGGTCCACTCGTAGGCCAGCCCACGTTTAATTTGATAACACCCTCAGTACCCTCAATCTTGTAATAGACTCCAAAATCAGGCGAATCCCAAGTAAATCCGTCATCCACTGCAGTTGCCAGAAAGCCTGAATCATACTCTAAGTGATATGCACCGAGATATTCCCCTTTATATTCATTGCCAGGATGTGGTGCCGCACTAGCATAGATACGATCCGGCGTGCCAAACCAATAACGGAATTGATCTAAATGATGAATGCTCATGAACAGGAACATGAGTCTTTCATATTCTTTTTGATAGGGCTGCCAATGCGGCTTAAATCTCAATTGAATCGTGGCCAAAACAGGTTTACCGATATAACCTTTATCGATGATATCTTTGGCAGCCCTGATGGCCGGATCGAAACGTCCATTTTGGTTAACTAATAGGGTAATCCCTGCTTTTTCGCAAATATCTACGATTTCTTTGGCATCCGCGTAATTCGTTGCCATCGGTTTTTGCAGCAAAACATGTTTACCATGTTTTGCTACCTCACGAACAATATCTTTTTGCAAATGAGGCGGAATCGCAATATCAACTACATCGATATTAGGGTCGCTCAGCAATTCTTCCACTGAAGAATAAGCTCTTGGCAGATTGAATTGTTCAGCTACTTTTTTGGCATTCTCATACGAGCGTGAAGCAATGCCACTAACGTGATAACCCGCATTTTGATAAGCAGGCAAATGACATTCCTGAATAATAAATCCAGATCCGATGATCCCTATATTCCATTTTTTCTGAATAGAGTAATGAGGAATATAATCCAATTCAAATCCTACTTCCACTTGAGCACCTCCCTGATCTTATCGTCGATCCCACTTTACTTCGAAATGGATAACGATTCTCTCATATGGAGTTGATTCATTAATTTATCCGTTTCCGTATAACACTCCGCGACCCATTCCACAATTTTATCCGGCTCTGGGGAAAACTCCAGCTCACAGGACACAACACCATCAAAGCCCGCATTTCTTACTTCTTGAAGATAACCGGCGATATCCGCATTCCCTCTGCCAGTAGGCCAGTCATTATGCACTGTACCGTCATTATCAGATAAATGTACGCCGCCGATTTTCCCTTTTAAGCGTCCAATTTCACTTGCAGGAATACCTTGAACATGAAGGTGCCCTAAGTCAACATTGGCTAAACAATTCGGCATATTTACATCAGCTAAAAATTTCTCCATCGTATCGATATCATTCACAAGAGAGTATTTAAACGGTTCTAACTCTACATGCACGTTCATGTCGCACTTTGCTGCATATTCAGAAAGTTCCTTAGCTGCTTCCACCGCATATCCCCATTGAATTTCCGGAGCGACTACGTTCTTTTCCCAAATGTATTCCCCTAACACGATCAACAAGCTCTCAGCTTCCAGGAATACGCCCATATCTATCAACTTCTTGTAACTATCAATCGCATAACGGCGAATATGTGCCTCTAGTGAAATCATTTCTGGATAAGCTGATACCATAGATATGATAGGTAAATCCAGAGATTTGCAAATATCCTTAATTTTTTTCAAATCGTAGGATTGGAAGCTAAATTCCGGGAAAATATCAATCGTATCGTACCCAATTTCTTTAATTTTGTGCAGACCTTCAAAATACTCTACCTTTGAGCCAAACCAACAAGAATTAATACACCCTAATTTCATTAGAATCTCCTCCTTGAATGATTTCAGAATAAACAACATGATATTCAAATTTGAGAAATATTAAATGAAAGCCTTTTCAAAATTACTCCTTACTCATCGAAATTCACGTATTGCAAACGCACGTTTTGGATTTTCTTTGAAGATATCTTCAATAATACGCGCACCATCCAAATCGTTATTGTCAAGATACGACCTTAATTTCGGCATAAATACAGTTAAAATGTAATCAAAGCCAATGCTTCCGCCATAGCCCTTAAAGTAACTTTTGCGTGAAAAATCTCCACCCACTAAGATTTGCGTATGCAGCTCATTTTTTGCAAGCTCAGCGATAAATTCGATCGAACGCTGTTCTGTTTTGTACTGTGGCTTTGGAATCGAATCATAGCTTAGAAAAGCTCCTCTTTCAACGAGCCGTCTATGCAGTTCGAAATCAGCATTTTGGTCCAGGTGGCAAAGAACAATATTTGCGGCGTGTACACCTTCATCCTCAAACAGATCAAGCTGTTCCACCGCCATTGTACCCGCTTGTGTATGCGTGGATATTGGAACTCCTGTTTTCAGGTGTGCTCTTGCGATAGCACGCAAGCCTATTTCTTCCCACGGTTCAATGACATTCATGCTCGTGCCGATTTTTAGTACACCTGGTTTGATCCCGGTTTCACCGACACCGCGTTGCAATTCATCTACTAGTTGTGCGGCTACTTGATCTATCTCTTTGTTTTCAAGAAAGTCTTTATTAAACGTACCGCTGTTAAATCCAGCTGCAGCGATAATATGAATATGATACTTTAATGCAATTTCATTTAATTGGGCTACATCACGGCCATAATCAATGGTCGTCATTTCAACGATCGTATTGCCTCCTGCAGCTTTAAAAAGGTTAATATCTTCGCCAATTTGATCAATGCTGTCCAGAACCATTTCCGGTTTTTCCGCTGCGATGCTTGGTGTAGCATAGGTGTAAAGATGCTCATGGCTATGTGTGTAACCGATTTCGCTGACCGGTATTTTACCTGAAGTAGCTTGTATATAGTTTCCAGTCACTTCGATAACCTCTTTCATTCATGATAATTAACGAAAGAACTGTGCGTGTTGATCATTGCTCCATTTTCGATCAATTTAGCCTGCAAAAGATTTATATCCAGCTTTTTCGGTTCTACGCCTTCTTGAATCGCTAAAGCTGCTGCAGTACCTGCTGCCTGACCCATCGCCATACATTGACCAATACTTCGCATCGAAGCGTGCGCATCATGGGTTGCTGATAGACATCTGCCTGCAACCAACAAATTCGTACTGTCTTTCGGAATCAAGGTTCGGTAAGGTAATTGATATACGGCTCCTTCTTCAAGATACTCCCACTTTGTCCCTGCGGCATTATGATGATCTTCTATCGGAGCACCACACTCTAATACTGCGTCATCAAATTTACGCGCTCCTAGTACATCTTCTTTTGTAAGCGTATACTCACCAATCACACGACGAGTCTCTCTTACACCGATCTGCGTACTAAAGTTCATCAGTTCTGCTTTGTCATAACCAGGCAGATAATCCTTCATGAAGCGGAAATATTCCAATGCTTGTTTGCGTCCTTCAATTTCTGCTTTTGAAAGATCAGCTATATTCGTAGGATCGGGAATAGCGAGACGAACCATGTTGGTTGCCATTACACCTGGAATTGTCGTGATATGCACGCTGCCTTCTTCCCGAGGTAAATAATAGTTGCCTGTCGCATTCGCTTCCTTCATCCAATCCCACATCTGTTGTTTTGTAAATGATATAGCAGCCTCATTATCTACATGCATCACGCGAAAAGTTGTTGTTAAAGATTGCACGGCTTCTTTTCCGCCAATACCATCGAATGGGAACCCGGCCTTAGCCACAACATCCGCATCACCGGAAGCATCAATGATGATATCCGCTTCTACTAAGAAGAATCCGGATTTGTTCACGAGAATTACACCTGTCACTTTTGGACCCTCTGTAACAACATCTACTACAAACGAATGAAACAGGATGTCGACATTAGATTCTGTTAATAGCTCCTCCCAAACCACTTTAAGAATTTCGGGATCATAGGTTACGCCGGTTCCTGCTCCATACGTATTGGGACGAAGGATCGCTGCTTTTCTCGCAAAGAGCTTATCCAACACTTTGTCAGGAATACCGCCGACTACTTTTCTACCTTCTTTTCCAGGAATATAGAATCCATAGAAAGTGTCTAAAATATAGGTACTGGTGCCACCAAGGAAGCCATACCTTTCCACAAGCATTGTCTTCTTACCTTCTAGTGCTGCAGCTGCGGCTGCATTACAACCCGCTGAACCGCCGCCGACTACAAGCACTTCGGTTTTAAGCGTCTCTGTAATTATCGTTTTATAATCTACCATCTTCCTGATGAACCTCCTTTTAAGACAGTATCATTTAACTAACCAGCACCTTCCGCATCCAACCGAATTATCGCTTATTGATTACGCCAAACTCTTCTGCGGTAATCATCATAGGTATCCTCAAACAACTGTGCTGATGCTTCTTTTCCAATAAAATGTGCACTTGTCAGAACAAGTGGTGGCTGACCCGCTTCAGTCAACAGCTCAGCTGTACGAACCTTAATTAAATTGACGATGATTGTATTAGGAATTGTGGAAGTTGGACCCACTGGATATTTCAATCCTTCGATATGAACCACCGCGTCTCCAGTAGGTACGCAAGTATCGATCACGACGTCAGCTAGATCCAATAATTTTTTACCTGTTGAATGCTTAGGAGCAGTTTGTTTACTATTTTCCACGCCTGTAATGGCAACAATCGGCAAATTACGCTCCCGTGCTTCCAAAGCCATATCAATCACCACATTGCCTGTTCCACTCGTAGAAAATAATAAGAAACAATCTTGTGGCTTAAACACGAAGTTCCGCATAATGCGATTTCCTAGGCCTTCTATATTTTCAATGAACATCGCTTGCCGTTGTCCATTTGCACCAACGACCTGATTATGAAATGTCATCGACAGTTCAACGATAGGATGAAAACCAGGAAAGCTGCCATAACGTGGAAAGACTTCTTCTACAGCCATCCGTGAATGGCCTGAACCATACATATGCACCAACCCATCTGCTGCAATGCTTTTCGCAAACATTTGTGATGCTTTTTCGATATTATCCATTTGTGTTTCTTGAATATCGCGAATAATTTTTGCTGATGCTTCCAAATAATCTGTGTACACTTGTGTCATGCTTCTCCCTGCCTTCTAAATGATATTTATATAATCACTAGAAAAAGTGCTATATACAATTTAGCGAGTTACTTTCAGTCGATACTCATATACACCGGCTTTGCCAAATCCTTTCTCATAAATAACGGTACGTCCATTTTGATCAAATGTAGTACGTGTAAAAGTGACAACCGGATCTCCTTCTTTAACTTGGAGTGCTTCCGCAACTTCCTTATCTGCCGGAGCAGCACCAACGACATGAATGGATTCATCAAGGTGCAAGCCGTTGGTACGTTCTAAAAACTTATAAACAGATTCGCCGACTTCTTCATCTTTTACCTGAAAAAAACCTGGCAAGTATTGGGTTATATAAACAAACGGAACTCCATCAGCTGTCCTAACACGTTTGATAACATGTACCTCTTTATCATAATGAAGCTGCTCAGCAACTTCTTTGGAAGGGCTTTCAGTTGTTACATGAATGTATTTGGTACCTGGTTCGATACCCTTTTCTCTTAATTCTTCTGTCAAACTTAGCAAATGTGACTTTGTTTTACTTAAGTGATATGAACCTACGAATGTGCCTTTCCCTACTTGTTGAATTAACCATCCTCGTTGTTTCAAATCATCAATGGCTTTTCGAATGGTTGATCTGCTGACATTGAACCTTTGCTGCAATTCTTCTTCTGTTGAAAATAGATCCCCAGGTTTAAATGTTCCTGCTTTAACTTCATTCTCAATAATTTGGGATACTTGAAAATACAAAGGAACAGGATTATTCCGAGACACATTTTTTAAATTTGACATTTTTTCACCCTTAACTTTATGTATCTTGTATTGTAGGTTTGTCATATTGTACGTACAAACCAATATATTACAATCAATATATACTGTGTTACTATTTTTTGCAAGCGCTAAAGTTTAAAATCAGGGTCTAAGTGAGTACCAAGAATTGTGGCAAACCGTTCTAAGCAGACCTTAATACTCTCTTTCATGGATGGAGTAATTATTGTTTGATCCTCCCACCACCAATTTTTTATGAATAATGGCTCATTTGCAGTATGCTTCAACGGTTCAAATCGAGCTACAATCTGGTCATCGTACAAAACAGGCAATACATAATAACCATATTTTCTTTCAGCGACTGGCTTATACACTTCCCATCGATATTCAAAATCAAATAACGCTTTGATTAACGTCCGATCCCATAATAAATTATCGAGCGGAGCAAGTATACTCGATCTCTTATCTGTTGTGTTATTTTCCATGGCCTTATGTAGAATGTTGATGTCTATGGATCGTATATAAAATGGATATGGCATTCCTTCCACTTTGACTTCAATAATCCGCTGTTCATCCATTAATTTCTCAAAAGCTTGGTTTCTCTGAAGACTTTTCAACCCATTTATACCTAGCCAGGCATCACTTGGTCGATTCCATAGTAATCCAATACTACCGATACGGCGGAGTACATACCATTCATAATATTGTTCGTTCGTTTGGAACGGGTCTGTTGAAGTATATAAATCCTTCGGAATCAATCTTTCTGCTAAATCATAATATTTTCGAGTGTTGACTTTATGGTGAATACCCAGATAACCAGCGTGATACATTCCCTCTAGTGCAGCACGTGATAATCTCGTTGCTCCCCAGGACCAATCTATTTTCTCTTGATAATCTATATCGCCCGAACATAAGTATCCACGATTTGAAATTTCTGCATAAACTTGATCTACAATCTCAATATTTGAATTACACCAAGTCTGATGGTTCTTGCGGCATCTCCAGAAATATGGCCAGTCTTCTATTGGAAAGATGGACATGTTTTTATCCCAATAATCTATGAGCCTACGCTCTTTATAGAGAAGATCCCAAAGTAGGTTGCGATCAAAGTCCTGGATTCGAGACTGTAGAACGAGTTCAGGGTTCATACCAACGACATTTAGTGGATCGAATTGAATGCACCCTACACGCCGGATATAAGACATGACCCCTTCTTTTCCCGTAAATTGAAACTTACCTAACAATCCATGATAGTAAAGTAAAAATCTTCTCGCTTGAAGTTTCGTTAATGTAATCGTCTCCAACATCTTCACCTCAAATAAACGTATTAGGAAGAGATTCCTCAATAGATATATATCCTTAAAAATAACAAACATATGTTCGACTGTAAAGAATATCTTGATTACCCGTCGGTTTTGTACGAATACATAGAAAAGGAGTTCCCAGATGTGTTGGGAACTCCTTCTTGTCGAGCAGCTGCATATTTTACGAGATGTGTCTCCAAGCGGTGCAAATTGCAGGTTCTATCATTTGGTTACTTTGACAACCATCTTCTCACTGGATGTTGTTCCAGCCTCATTAACAAGTTCACATTGATATTCATACGTACCTATCGGTTTGTCATGGATGGCTGTAATGGCTGACTGCGCGTTCGGCGTGTGGTCATTAAGTTTTTGTGTATCGATGAGAATCCCGTTCTCATACAAGCGATACGTCGTACCGTTGGTACCCCACCACATATTCATGCTGACTTTAAAATTTCCATCGCCATCCCAGTTATCATGGGAGAGAACCGGTTGTGCGGGTGCCGCTTGTGTAACGGTTACCGTATGAACATCGCTTCTCGTCGTTCCAGAATCATTCGACAGCTCCGCTACGTAGCGATAAGTTCCGTTTTTCCTGTTGTCAACAGACGTGACTGCAGATTGTGCATTCGGCGAATGATCCGTTAGGGTTTGTGTATCGATCAATACGTCATTCTCATACAGTCGATACGTGCTGCCGTTCTTTCCCCACCACATATTCATGGTCACTTTATACTTTCCATCATGAATTCCTGTGTCATACCCATTATCGTCAGACAGGACGGGCTTCCCAGGGACCCCTTCTGTATTTGGATACGACGATGGCTTAACCGTAATCTGCCCGTTCCCCATGCTGCTTAGGTAATACGCCGCATCATTTTGGTTGTACGTAACCTGCATCGGGTAAAGTTTCTCCTGATCCGTACTTGCCGGCAGTTCAATTTTGTAGTTCAGCGTCGCTATTCCATCCGCATCGGTAACCCCGGTGCCGATCGTATCCCCACCGTACACGGCAAAGGATACACTTTCCCCGGAAATCGCTTGGCCGTTCTTATCATGGAGCGATGCTCTAATTTTTACCGTATCGTTAACCATTCCTTCTACGTTTGATGTTTCCAACACCGTGCTATGATAAAGCTTGAAAGAAATTGTCTGCTCAGCCATTGTTCCTGTTGGATCACCGGCTTGCACGAACAAGGTGTGATTCCCTTTGGCAGTTATAGGCGTGCCGGATGTCCACTTCTCCCCATCCAACGTGATCCGAGCATCTAGCAACTGGCCATTCTCCGTTTCAGCTTTCACAACCGGAATCGCTTGATCCGTATAACTCTCCCCTTCTTTAACGCCTTGAATCGTAATGATGGGAGCAGATAGATTATTGATATATTGAGCGGTTCTGAATTTCTTGGAATCCTTGACTTCCCCAATCCCGGAGCCCCATTCGATATATCCTTTTCTCCCATTCCCATCGTTATCGTTAACAAGCAGTGAGAAGCTAATGGCTGCGTTCTTTTCCGGTCTGATCGGTGTAAGCTCTGACCAGGGAAGTGCCAACTCATAGACCGTTTCCTTTAGAGCTTCGTCTCGTTTCACCTGTAAGGAACCATTCGTTACAAGTCCTTTGGCGCTGGAACTCGGCGACAACCAACGAAAGATTTGCGGCCCCTGCGGCGTATCGGAGATCCCAAATTCATACCAATTCAGATTCTCTCCGGGTATACCGTCCATCAAGGCGAACTGGATGCTATCGTTCTTCCAGATTTCTTCTCCGCTTGCAGGGGTGAAATGAACATCATCCTTTATTTTCGCAGTCAAATAGAAATTATCCTGATCCCAATTCTCCCAGACACTGCCGTCCAAATCGGCTGGTCCAGCGTAATTCTGCATCTTGACCGTTCCCTTCGATAGCTGAACGAGCGGAGGTCCCTCGATAATACCGGGGTCAGCCACACCATCAACTTGCACCGTACCACGAATTATTGGGTTGAAGTCCAGTTTTCCTTCATAAACATAGGGATCTTTTCCGTCAAAATACACCATCGCTTGGGCCGGATAACTCACGCCAAAGTCGAAACCGTTAAGCGGAATATCAAACGTCTCCACCGTGCTAGGCGGGATAACCGCTGTCAACTCGTGACTCCCAGATTGAGAACCGAACTTCCAATCGACGTTCCTGACGGGAAGTCCTTCCACCTTCGAATGATTGCGGATTTGTACTCTCAGTGCTTCGCTTTTCTTGTTCATGTCAACAATAACGGGAATTATTTTGACTTCGTAAGCTGAAGTTGTTCGGACGGCTTGTTGTAATCTTCCGATTTTGCCACCGTTCGCGGTCAAATCCCCTACAATATAACGGCCGCCTTCTTGACTCTGTCCAGGCAACGCAATCGATACAGACGTCTTCTGACCGGATGCTGCGTACAGAGGATATTGCAAGCCCTCTATCGCTAATGAAACGTCGATAGGCGCAGCTGTTGCATTATTCGTTTCCACGGTCAGCCGAACGGGTTCACCGGCTATCGCATCTTCCGCAACGAGGGTGAACGTCGAATCAACAGCGATTCCGCCAATATCGCTTTCAATGTAAATCGGTTCGCCGGTTAGTGTGATATACACTTTGCCGTTCAGCGGCGTGAAGATTTCGGTATTTCCCATCATATCGGTGATGAGAATAGGTACATCCGTACGGATCGCTGCCTGCACGGGGGTATTAGCCCAGACAATCCTTAGGTTCCGACCCTCCTTATTGAACTTGTAGCTCGATATATTCGTGTCGAAGGATTCCCGTTCGACGAACTGGGCGTCGATCAGCTCTCTCGTCATCGCTGCGTATGCCGCATACGCAGGTTTCGGCGTAAATGCTCCTTTCGGATCATTCGGATTTCGTAGGATGCCGAAATTATGTTCATGATAGCCACTATCCATGCCATCGTTCATCATGTCGTACCAGAACACTTTTTCGACGCCCTCTGCAAGTGCCTGGACATGAGTACGTACGATATAGTCTGCTTGCGTCTTTTCGCTAATGCCAATGCCTCCAATAGATGTCGGCCATCCAACCTCGGTGAACCATATTGGCTTCAGTTGCCCATGATTATATTGACGAATCAAGTTCTGCGTACTGCGCACGTTATCTACAATGCCATCTGGAGGTCGTTGGCTCTGGTATGGATGGATGGAGACGGCATCCATATACTGAAGCCCCCCAAGCTTGAATACATCCTCCATCCAGCCGAGCGGCGTACCGGCCGTTGCCATTCCAACCACCGTGACATCGGGTCTGGCGGCTTTCACCGTCTCATAGGTCTTCTTCAGAAGTTGATAATAGTAATCCGGGCGAGAATCAGCGGGACCGTTACCTCGATCTCCGAAACCGCCGTTGAATTCGTTGTACACCTCGATCCAAGGGATCTGATCTCCGTACAGGTTCAACAGGGCTTTTCCGTAATCGGCGAATCCTTGACGGCCTTGATCCGTATAAGGCGTGCTGTTCTGATCATAGAACGGATTGGTATAGTCAAGGATGATGAACGGTTTGAGACCATCTTGCTGCGTTCTTTGCATGTAAGCATCGCGATTTGCAGGTTTGCGGTATTTCCCTTTTTCGTATTCGACGGCATCCCATGGAATTTCATCACGGAAGTTTTTGACGCCAGCTCGGTGCAGCAGTTCACTTAACTCGGGAGTCCATCCCTGCGGCGTTTCCCATGCAAGATGCGTCGCCATGCCAAACGGAGAACTGTCCGCTGCGGTTGGATCTGTGTCGGAAAGACGAGCCAAGGATACCTCTGAGCTTTTGATGATCTGTCCATTCTTCTTCGCGTCAATCGATAATTTATAATAGCCTAACTGTTGTAAAGGGATGGATAAATTCAGTTGTCCTCCCTGCACCCCATCCGTGCCATCCAACACCTTATGATCCAAATGATCATACACACTCCAGCTCACAGAATCTCCTTGCGTAGCGATTTCAAAGGCTACAGGTTCGTTTTCCAGGAAAATATTCCCCATTTGAGTCTGTTGAATCGATAAATTGGGGAAGGGTGCTGTTAACACAACATTATCCAGACGGATTTCTCCACTTGATTTGCCGCCGTTCAATCCGGACTTCTCTAATAAAATTTCAATTTGCTGGGCTGGACCATGCCATTTACCATCGTTTGCTCCACCGAAATAAAGGTAATTTTGTCCGCCGTCAAATTTATAAATTTCGATCTTCTGCCAGTTTATCGTGGGTGACAGGGAGATTTTTTGCTGGTGCACCTGTCCAGTCGCATCTTTTAACCGCAGTGAGATCGAAGATGCATCCGTCGTTTTTATCCAGAATGCAATTTTTTGTATCGCAATAGGTGAGAAACTCTTGCCTAACGTAATGTATTTGCCGCCTGCACTGAAGTCCCCCCGCAGTTTGCCGGCATATAATCCCGATTTGGGATCGGATGAATCTCTCACATATTCACTGCTAGCTCCGGGAAAATCGGTACCCAGACCCAGTTTCCATAGATCAAAGGCGTTCTCGAAAGTTCCGATCGCGTCTTCCCATAAAGGATCTTGCTCAGGAGCCATAGCAGATATAGTATCAATCCACACTTCACCGCTCGATTTATTACTACTCAATCCGGCTTTCTCCAGCAGCATCCCGATTCCCTGCGCTGGGCCATGCCACACGCCATCGTTAGCTCCATTGAAGTGAAGATAACTTGATCCGCCGTTGAATTTCGTGATTTCAATCTTCTGCCAATCCGTAGTCGATGATATAGATATTCTCTGCTGATGCACTTGTCCGGTTGAATCCGTCACTCGAAGCACGATCGCCGAGGCATCGGCTGATTTTACCCAGAATTCGAGCTTCTGCATATCGATCGGCGTGAAATTTTTACCTATCGCAACATATTTCCCGCCGGTGCTAAAATCTCCGTGCAGCTTACCAGCGTAAGCCCCCGACTTAGACACTGACGAATCCCGAACATATTCGCCTTTAGCTCCGGGAAACTCGGTTCCCAAGCTGAAATTCCACACCTCTTCATCACTTTCAAAACCACCAATGGTTACACTTTGTAAAGATTCTGCTGCATACGCTGTTGTATTTCCGCTTAATAGGAGTCCGTTCATTGGCCAGGTGCATAAAAGTACAACCAACAAGCAACAAATCATCCACTTTTTCTTTTCCAAATCCGTACCCTCCCTCATCTAACAACATAAAATCACTCAAGAATAATAAGTAAGCGTTTTCATAATTGCGACCCGGTCAAGCATTTCCAGTTCTTGCTACATAACAATGGAGTTAAAATCTTTTATTCATCACTTCCGAGCTGTATACAATCGCCTATATCCAAAATGCCGACCCAGAGCACGTCATGCGCATCGGAGAATGTAAATGTAATCTTACGACTGTCTGGACTGAACGATGGATGCGGGTGTCCTGGATGAACCCCGCGGCAAGGCTGCTCGCACAGAAGACTAGAACGTTTCGTAGCCGTATCTATCAACACGATTTTGGAAATGCCCGGCTCCTGCGTATCCGCAACTGCATATCTGCCATCAGGGCTGATGCCAACATGCCAATACTTATAATCACCATTAATGAAATCATGCCACTCCCCGCGCTTATCCACGAAAAAAACACCTGTCGGTTGATCTGGGCTATGCGGATACTTCACGAAGTATAATCCGCTGCCATCGAATGCCCATATTTCGTGTCCCACATATTCCACATGCTGTCCGCTCTCATCCTTTTTCTGCGGAAAAATATTCTGGGTTGCTCCAGATCGAGCATCTACGGTCCATAATCGATCGGGTATATGCTCCGTTGTGCCTTCGTGAGAATAAAACAGCAGATCCGGATCAACCGGATTGATCATGGCATGATTGGCAATCGGATAGGGTTGGTCGAACAAAGGGCGGGCAACTTCACGCACTTCCCCACTCTCGGTATTGACCGTGCCGATCACCCAACACGTTTCCCGGGTAGCAACTTCGGATGATTGATCTCCCTGCATCTGCTCTTGCCAATAGACACCAAGCATCTTCCCATCATTCGTAATGGATAGCGGACCCAAAAAGGTGCAATTCGCTTCCAACATGCAAACTGTACGCCGTTCGCCGCTCCAAACATGGATGGCGTACAGCTCATTTTTGTTGAATAAATACAAGACATCATCACACGAAACGACGCCTCGTCCCCAAGTCAGGCCTTCTTCCAGCACCTGTGCGTCGCCCGTTTCCGAATCGACACGCACAACGTTACCCGTCCAGGTTTCCAGACCGATATCCGTGTGCACGATCCCCGGGTCTATATCCGTGTGTACGATCAGGTGTCGACTGTCCGAGAGCCAAGTCATCGCCGTCATGTAATGATGCGCTGTATCGTGTCCTTCGTTCCCGATTGCGAGGATCGGGAGCCCCGTAATTTTGTCCGCGAACGTTATTCTCGTTACCATGTTTATCGCCTCCTATTTCTAGAAGACCCACTCCTTATTCAAGCATTCTCAGGTCAAGGGAATACTCGTAAAAGGAGTGGATCTATGGTCTAGTAGCAATCTTTAATGTGGTATATCACAAATCTACTTTACAACGACCTTAGAGAGCACTTCCGAATCAAATTTCTTCGCCGCAGCATCAAGCAGCGATTTCACATCCGCATCTTTGTTCGAAAATACTTCTTGCAGAACATTGGTCAATGCCGCGTAGCATTCCTGTCCATTATAGGAGGGTTCAGGAACGCCCTTCATTAAGTTGGTGACTTCAGGATCATATCTGAAGACGTTATCCGGATATTGATTGACCAGCGCTTCAATCTTCTTCCCATATTCCGAATCCGCTTTATAATAAGCTGGTGCTCCGTATAGGTATACTTGACCCTTGGCTTTCCGATCTTCTAGAACCAACTTCAGTTCGTCGAGGCCGCTATCTTTGAACAAATCGAACGTTACGTAATTAAATGCCATTTGCTGTGTTTCCGGTGTTTCTTGTGGATTAATAACATCATAATTGCCGCCCAGCACCCCGGTATGATCGCCGCCCTTCACCATCGATGGTAACGGAAGAATAATCAGGTCTTCTTTCTTCATGCCGCCGTTATTAATTGCGTCCTCAATCCGATCGCCGAGTACCATCGCTGCTCGACCTTGCTTGAACAAATTGTACACATCACCAAAGTTTAGAGCCCAGTTTTGCGGGAGCGCATTGCCTTCCCATCGTAATTTCTTCATAAATTCCATTGCTTTCACACCGGCATCCGAGTTGAAGGCTGAGGTTACCTTACTGTCAGCAACATTTTGCGTGGTTCCCCCTGCTCCATATAAGAAATTCGTCCAGTTCCATCCTCCTTCATTGCCTTTGGCCATCATGGCAAACCCGGCAATTCCCTTCGCAGGATCGGCCGTCGCCTTCGCCGCCGCATAGAAATCATCCCAAGTCCAGTCAGGCGTTGGTAATGGAACCTTTTTATCTTCGAATAGTTTTTTGTTGATCATGACCGCCATGATGTATCCGCTAGCCGGAATGGCGTACATTTTACCATCGATCTTAAATGGATCTGCCAGCTTATCGTTGAAATCATTGGCGTGCTCATAGTTTGCTAGAAACGGCGTTAAATCCGTAAGCCATTGATGTTCCAACAGCACTTTTCCTTCCGTAGCAGGTGTGCGGAAAAAGGAGGGAGCTTGATGCGCCGCCATCTTGATGCCGATTTCATTCGGCGAATATTGCCAATCATTCTTTTTCAGCGTAACATTTGGATATTTCTCTTGAAAACGTGCCAACCGTTTGTTAACGAACTCAATTCCTGTGAGATTATCCGACTTTGGAAACTGGACGGTCATCGTCACCTGAGGCGCTTTGGTTTCCGTACTAGGGCTAGCCGCCGGTTCACTCGTAGCTGCATTTTCTTTACTGTTGTTATTTCCGGTATTACTGCTGCTTCCACATGCACTTACGATCATCGTCAAAGCGAGGAACGTCATGAGGATAAGATTTTTTCTCTTTGTTTTCACTTGTTTTGCCCCTTTCAGAATTTGTATAAGGTAGATTACACGTTCATCATACATGGACAGATTTTTCAAATCGATGATGGATTCAAGGATTGTGATGATGGATTCACTTGACCTATCCTTTAACGCCTGACAGATTAAGACCGTGCATAATGTTCTTCTGAAAGAACAAAAAGAAAAGAAGCGGCGGGACCATGATTGCCGTCAACACACTGAACTTGACGTTCCAAGTCAGATTGAAGGATTGAATAATATTACGGTACACCACGGACGCAAGAGGATATTTCTCAGGTGATGTCAATACTAAAGACGGCCAATACCAATCGTTCCAAGTTGACGTAAATGAAAAAATGAGCAAGGTAGAGAAAACGGGAATCGACATCGGTACAGCAAGCCGGTAAAAGCAACGAATTTCTGATGCTCCATCCAAGCGCCCCGCTTCAAACAATTCCTTATTGATGCCATCGAAAAAGCTCCTCAACAGCATTATATTGAAAGCACTAGCACCGGCAGGCAGCCAGAACGCCCAGTAAGAGTCAATTAACCCGAGGCTCTGCAGGTTCAAAAAGCTAGGAATCATGTACGTCGCGCTCGGGATCATGAGCGTGCTCATAAAAAAGAGCGTGACCCCCTTACGAAATGGCAGCTTCATCTGGGAGAGACTAAAAGCTGCGAGACTTACGATCATTAAAGAGATAACGGCATTTCCACCAAAAAGAATCAGCGTATTCCATAAAGGTCGAATGAAATCCACATACTTGAATCCTTCCGCATAATTACTCCATTGGAACTGGTGCGGGAAGAGAGTTGGTGGAAATGAGAATATTTCCTGATTGGTTTTGAATGAAGAGAAGATCGTTGTCGCAAATGGATACAACATCGTCACGGCGAGTACGAGAAGGGCAAGCAGCATGATGGAATATCCGATCTGAACCGATCCTTTCTTGAAATCAAACGATGACATAATACTGCGTTCACGATTGCTCATGCTTCTTTGCTCCTTCCTTGGAAATGGTAAAGTACGATCGACAGGGATGTAAGCACAAGAAACATGAGAACCCCCATTGCAGAAGCTCTTCCAAAATTTAAGTTCGTAAATGCTTCATTAATGATCTGGTACATGTACGTAAGCGTCGCATTGTTCGGGCCGCCGCCCGTCAGTGCCATATGCGTCATAAAGCCTTGGGATGTACTAATCAACTGTAGAATGAACATCAGCACATAAAGGTGACGAATGCCAGGAATCGTAATATGGCGAATTCGCTGCAATACACCTGCACCGTCAATTTCGGCAGCCTCGTATAAGTCCTTAGATATGCCTACAATACCCGCCAAATAGATGAGTGTTGCTCCACCAAATGCTTGCCACGTTTCGGCAATCACGATCGAGATCATGGCTATACTTTTATCGGTTAGCCACATAAATTGGTGATTACCAAACCATGATGCGATCTGATTTGCTGGCCCAAGCGGGTCGTATAACCATTGCCACATACCATAGAGTACAACAGCCGGAACAATGTGTGGCAGATACACGATTAACCGCATGGCGCCTTGAAACCTCCGCAGCTCGGATATCGCAATGGAAACGATACTCGGTACCCAGAACCCGAACAGCACGCATAGCAACATATAATAGATCGTGTTCCAAATTGAAATACCCAAGGCGCTGTTCGCTAATACCTCGCGATAATTGCTTAGGCCAATGAATTCGTTACCCTTTATGAAGTCGACATGCATGAAACTGTACATCACCCCTTTGGCAATGGGCGTCCAAAGAAACAAACAAAACACGATTAAAGCCGGTAACAGGAACAGAATTCCCCAGAAGTAATCCCTGGTTTTTTTAATAAGCGGGTGAACCGTATGTCTTTCCTTGACCCTTGCGGCTTGTGTGGACACCCCCTCACATCCTTTCTATATTTGGTATACTTCTTATTGTAAAGAAAACCAGATATAGAGCCCATGACGACTCCTCCGAACTCTATGATGAATTCTATCCATTAATAAAACCGCCCTGTTCAGGCGGTTCTTTAGTTAACTATGCAATATATACGGCAAGGTCTTGCTCGGTCTGGATAGCGGGCAGCTTAATCAAAACTTTCGTTCCGCCTTCTTCCCGTGCAGCGTAAGTCAGTCCGTACGCATCTCCAAATCTTAATTGGATACGTTTATGTACATTCCGGATGCCAAAACCTTTGTCCGGATCAGCGGTTCCTGACAAAAGCGTATGAATCTTCTCCAAATCCAGCGGCCGAAAACCGTTATCCTCCACGGATATAAGAAGGGTGCCCTCCGTAACCTGGATGCCGATCCAAACTTCCCCTTCCCCGTCCATCTTACCGATCCCATGGAGAATGCTATTTTCGACGAGAGGCTGAATAATTACTTTTGGCAGTAAATAGTCTTCAATCCCCTCTTCCAGATGAATATGGAAATGAAACGAATGATTATATCGTTTCTCCTGAAGGTGTAAATACGCTTCGACGTGATTCAATTCTTCCTGGAGCGTAATGATTTCTTTGCCACGGCTTAGACCGATCCGCAGCATGGTCGACAAGTCTCTGACCATGTCAGCAACTTCCGGCACACCGCCTCGTATCCCATACCAATATACGGAATCTAAAGTATTGTACAGCAAATGCGGCGTGATTTGGGAATGCATCAAGTTCAACTCAGACTCTTTCTGCTTTATTTCCATCACATATTTTTCTTTGACCAACTGATTCAACCGTTCCGTCATCAAATAAAAAGCGCGGTAGGAAGTACCTATTTCATCTTTTCGATCTTCTTCTGCATATCTTTTCATTTCTTTACCGGGCTCATAGGAACGGGTGAGGCTAGCTAATCTCGCCATCGGCCTTAAGACAGACTTCCCTAAATAGAACAAGAAGAACAAAATAATGACGAAATAGCATATCGCGATTATCCGAATAATCCGCTGTACTTCATTATAAGAACCTAATAATGAGCGGAGTGGAATCTCATAGATGAGTCGATCGGCATATGAAAGGCTGTCATGATAGACATACATATGGCTGTCCGTAACCCACACGTTAGGCAGCAATTCAGTTCCGTGATCCGGGATGATGAAGGTTGATTCCCCTGTATCCGATCCGACAAGCACCGTACCTTTTGTATCCGTTAGGAATACTCTTGTATGTTCTGGAAGCGTAATAGAGTTCATTTCTGTCGTCAACAGTTTTTCGATCTCCGTAGCCACTAATACGCTGATGGGTTCTCCACCCTGAGAAAGATCCGTGACAGATCTAATTAAAGCGATCGTTTTTCGCGAATTTTGATTGAATCCGAATTGATCGATACGTTCTACCAAGGCTTTACCGTCTGCTTCCACCGCTTTTTGGATCCAATCCCTTTCTGCCAGACTTTCAATAAAAAAAACACCAGCGCCCGATACATTGCTAGAAGGGGCAAAATAATAATTACTAGATTGCTTCGTCAGTACGAACAATGAATAGTTCACATTCATCGAATAGTTGCTAAGCAAGTTTTCGGTTGCGATGTATTTCTGTAAGCCTTGTTCCGCATGTAATACCCTATCATCTCTCCATTGCTGAATAAGTTCGGAACTCATGATGTTCATAAGCTTCTGGTCTACGGAATCCATTACGCGATCCATCGTCGCATGATTTTGTTTATTTAATTCGGACAAGGCTTGTCCTACCTGAATTTTAATCGAATAGGAGGCCCGATTGGAGCCAAACCAAAAGATAAGGAGCATCGGAATGAAGATAAATACGATGACAAACAGCACAGCCTTCTTCGTTAATCGTTGCGATTGCGCGCTTCTGAACAATGTCACGTTCACCCCGATCCATTTGAAAATCTGACTAGCAATCATTACTCTCGAACAGCATTGGGACTCTCCCCATAATACCGTTTGAACACGCGGCTAAAATGCTCTGGCGATTCATATCCGACCTCGTCCGCGATTTCGTAGCGCTTCTTGTGCGTATTTAGGAGCAATTGTCTGGCTTCCTCCAATCGCAACCGGGTAACGAATTCCCATACGGTTTCGGCTACGATTTGCTTGAATAAGTAACTCAAATAATTGGGACTTAAATGCACATGGTCTGCGATATCCTGTATTTTCAATCCTTTGTTCCTATAATTCCGTCTAATAAAAGTAATGGATTGCTGGATAATCGCTTGATCCTGATCTGCCATAGATGAGTGAATAAGTTCTGCCGCCTCCGTTAAAAAGTCAGCGAGACGATTTTTAATTTCGATTCCTGAGAGCGGAAATTGAAAGAATAGAATCGGTTCAAGCACTTTATACCGGTCTCCTACTATCTCTTTCATCTCTAACAGCGTGGTGTAAACCCGATACGCGATGCTCAGCGGGATGCCAGCAGTAGTATCGTTGTCCTCAAAAATAGGTGAGATATCAGAGATAAACCGGTGGATGGTTCCCTGGATCTCCTCTATTTTTTTTCTGGTCTTAATACTTTCGATCCATTGCTCGGTTTTCTCCTGCCAATTCACACTCACCGATGCTTCCTTCAAGGAGAAATCCTCAGCATAAAAGACATTGTGATTTTCATACAGCGCATGCCATTTCACTGCTTTGGCTGCTTCGCGATAACTCTCTGGAAGTACGGCCAGACCTAACCGTATAGGACTAATGCCAACAACCGCCTCGATATGCAGATATCCTTGAATATTGGTAACAAGCGTCTTCCCGATCAAATTCAGCTTTGATATATTTTCCGTTCTTCGCTCCGCATAATCGGACTCATGCATCTGCAGGATCGTAACAATTTGATTGCCTTGACCATAAAAAGCTACCGCATTCCAGTCTGCCAACGTCTCCTCGATAATATTGATCGTCGCATATTTCAGTAAATTCCGATCCCGAAGCGAGTTGATCGTTCCGCGCTCCTCTCCGGGTCGTTCCCAAGAGAGCTCAATGACAAGCACCAAATAATAGGGCCCTTCAAGCTTTAATCCAATTTGTTCAAAAATAAACAGGTAATCATCGGCATTCTCCAATGATCCTGTGATAACTTCATTCAATATATAGGAACGCAAGGATAACATGCCCGTCATCGAAAATTTGAGTTTTAACGACTCTTCCATGAGCCGTCTATATTTTTCATGACGTTCTGACAGCTCTGTGCCAACGACTTGAATTAACTGAGGCAGCTGCACAGGCTTAATTAAGTAATCTCTCGCCCCTAGTCGAATACACTTCTGCGCATATTCGAATTGATCGTGTGCCGATATGACAACGACAGGAATATCCGGCTTTTCTGCCAGAATGGATTCCATGAGTTCAATGCCATTCATTCCATCCATTTGGATGTCGGTCAGGACAAGATCTATGGATTCCATACGCAAATAATCCAAGGCTTCATAACCGTTCGAGGCCGTCCATACTTGTGAAATGCTTAAATTCGACATCTCCAGGAATTCCTTAATCCCTTGGCACACAATCGCTTCATCGTCTACAACTAATACGGTGTACATCCATTCATCTCCTTGTTACGATGAAACTCTTGTTTTGTGAATTGACGCTGAGGCAAACTGTTATTTTTTTCATTATGCATGGAACAAAACACATTTGTCGATGATCAATTCTTTGATCCATGTGATGTTTCCATCGTAATTTCACATTCGAGTTCCAAAGTAAACAAACGCAACAGCAGACGATAAGAACATATCGTCGCCATTGCGTGATATCAGATTTGCTATCTCTCCGTAATAACCCTAAATTTCCATTCCAAAACCAGAAGATTCTTCTTTCAGGGCCTTTGTCAATCTCTCTCTCAAATGAATTAGCCAATCAGGTTCATTCGACCATTTTTCTTCTATTGATCTTAGTATGCGAACATAACCATATAAATTAGAAAACCGCCTGCATGCTGGCAAGATGGACGCCATATCCTCACCGATATCATATTCTGTGCAATAGCCGTCCCAAAAGAATTGTTTTTTATGGCCAAAGATTTCAGCGGGAATCTCGTCTTGCAAACTTTCAAGTGCGATCTCAATGTCCATGGCATACCAGTGATACATGGAATCATCAAAATCAATCACGTTACAAGCGTTAGATGCTGGATCATAAAATACATTATCACATTCAAAATCATAATGAATAAGTCCATAATTACTTTCTGTGATAGGAAAAGATGAAAAATAATCACGTAATAATTTTGTTTCCTTCAAGGCTGCTGATTCTTGTGGGAATTCCATTAAATAATCCTGAATCCAATCTAAAACATCATGATAGGACCATCTTTTGGCTGCTGTAGGCGTATACTGACTAGATAAGTGATGAAGTTTTCCTAGAGCTTTCCCATAGTTGAAGACAATCGTATCACCAAAGTCGGTCTGATTCATTTGCACCCCCGATACACGTTTAAACACAGAAGCAAAGTATTCGCCCCAAGGCGTTTGTGCCTCGACAAGCTCTTCACCGTTTTTGGATACAACCGATTCTAAAACCCCGTAGTGCTTGGTACGTAAGTAAGAAATAAAATCTAGTTCTGCTAAGATATGATCTTTACACTTCTCTGTTTTTGGCGCAAACCTTAATAGCTGGGTCTTCCCTTCGTTTCTAAACGGGTAAATTGCATTTGAAGATATTCTATAATATTTAAACATCTCTATAGATTCTTGATCATAGTCCCAGTTTTTCAACAGCATCTCAGCTAAATTCACATCATTGAAAAGATATTTTAACTTCAACAAAGTTAGACAACTCCTCATAAATTAGTATTCATTCCACGTTCAGTGTTTACTTTTCTTGCTATATTTCCGCATGTATTCTTTTTTCTTTTCATGGAGTCGGTTCAGTTCTTTCCATTGGGTTAGATACCGCGTATAACGTTCTCGTGATAATATTCCGCTTTCAATCGCGGGCTTAAGTGCACAATCCGGCTCATTTCTATGTGTGCAATTCGAGAATTTGCATTGTGCTATGAGATCTACCACATCTGCAAACACCGCATCTAGATCCTCGTCCTCAGCCCACAGCTGCAATTCTTTCATACCTGGTGTATCAACGATCATGCAGCCGGAAGGGTGAAAGAACAATTGTCTGTGCGTTGTCGTATGCTTGCCCTTGCCGGAATAGTCACTTGTTTGGCTCGTTGCCTGAACTTCATCTTCTAAAAGTGAATTAAGCAACGTTGATTTCCCCACACCTGATGAACCGAGAAAGACAATCGTTTTACCTTCGACCATGTAAGTAGCAAGACGGTCGAGTCCCATTTTGTTAGCGGCACTTATTGGCAGCACCAGTGAACCGTTGGCTATGTCATTGACCTGGGATATATACGCTTCAGGCCTTTCGCATAAATCGATTTTGTTAAGAAGGATAATGACGTCTAATTTCTGATGCTTAGCTAGCGTTAAATACCGCTCAATCCTTGAAATATTGAAATTGTCATCCATCCCGCACATGACGAAAACCACATCTAGATTCGATGCAATGACCTGTTCTTCGGTTATTCCGCCATCGACAACACCGTTCTTCATCTTCCGCCCACCGGAAATTGGCATCTTTCTTGAAAAGGAGTTTTTTCTTTGTAGAACCGAATGAATAAGCACATGATGTGATGCATTCGCAAGCTCTACTTGTACAAAATCTCCTACGACAGGATAATCTTTAAGATATTGGGTTGCATATCGAAATCTGCCTGTAACCTTCCCGGTGAATTCACCATTTTCTGAAATCAAGTGATACACATCATTATGTTGAGCAATGACCCTTGCTGGAAAGGAAAGTTTGGACTGCGGGGGACAACCTTGTTCATTAAAAAATGAATCCCATCCTATGGACTGCAATGACTTTTTTACCATACCTACCTCCAACTACCTCTTTTTTTGAACGCAAAAAGACCGCAAGGCAATGCTTGCGGTCTACGTAATTCTCGTTAATGGGTAAAAAGGCAAATGTAAATAACCCCTATCCATTAACAGGAAAAAAATGATCAGCAATATCCTTGAACGTGGCAGACGACCGTCTGCCCTACAATATTCAGTTTAAAATCACCTTATAAGTTACTGTAGTTAGATTAGCCCGGCTTTTCATGCCGCTCACTCCCTTCAAAAACATATTAATTTCATATTACCTTAGATCACTTGTTTGTGGAAGTAATTTCTAGAATTTCAAATATAGCTACCTATCTTGGAATCTGCTCAATGATTTGTCCTTGATGAGAACGAGCTGTTACGGTAGAATCTAGTAGCTCTATTCCATCTGTTATTAAGAACCAAAACCTTTTACCGTGATCATACTCAACGATATTTGCTGGATACTGCTCACCTTCTTTAGTAATGAGTATGGTTTCAATTTGCGAATCCACTATTATTCCATACAGAATATCCGTATAGTTGGTAAAGTTCTCCTTTAGGCTACTAAATGACCAACCTATTTTATAATCCTTTGTGGCAAAATACTCTTCATTTGGCCTGCCCCACTCATAAAAGGCAATAGCTTGATTATTGTCAAGTAGCTCAATATAAGCAATTTTCATCATCGGCTGGTTTAAAGGACTTCTTTTTCTATCCCTTTTTCATTGCCTTTTGGGCCGAAGTTGATAAACAATATAATGAATACGGAACACCACTTAACTAAACGATTCCATTTTTTAGAAAGTTGCATCCATTCAAGCGATATATGTAAAACAAAACGGCTACCGTTGAATCGGCGGCCGTTTCTATGTGGTTCAGACCGAAGTCCAACCTTACTTATTCAAGATTCCTAAATATTCTTTCCAAGGTCCTACATCCGTCCGATATCTCTCTGCCATTACCCGTACGATTTGCACCATGTGCGTTAAATCATTAAGTGAGAATAACGATCAAATGGGGGAAATGGTTGACTTTCGCCATGTTGAAGAATGATTTCTAACCTAGGTATCCAATTATTTTTCTCCCCTTCGATGAGGTGATCGATCACTTCCTTTCTGGGCCATGTGTTATCACACTAGATTCACATGCCTCTCCAAAATTGTTCCGGATTATCGATATTCACATCTTCATAGTTGCATACAATCTCTTCTAGTCCAACTGGAGCATCAAAATCAATCGTGTGCCATGGGTTCCTATCAGGTGGGCCGTAACAAACCTTCAAGTTCTTTTCCGTGACATCAAATACCATACTTCTTAGCGTTCCCATCCCACTAGCATAAAAATGACAGCATGGACCATACGGATACGGAGTGGAAAGTAATTTCTTAACCTTTTCTTCGTTAATATGAGGTGCTTCTCGCAATAAGAAATTCCAGACTGAAGAATAACGTATTTCAGAATTCCAAAAATGGTGTATATCAAAATCTTTCATTTCAGGGCTCATATAATGATTGGTAGCGACCAATAAATCACCAGCCGGTATCCTCTTAAATATTCTTTTCTTGTCTGATGCAAAGCTTGCTACCTCAAAAATAGCAACATGATTCGAAGGATCTGCGACCAAAAAATTCGCATTTGTACATAAAGGTATTTCTTCAAGCAGACATTGAGCTTCATAAACATCTTTGCATCGATCTAAAATGGCTCGGATCGCGACCCAAAATTCGCAACCATCCCCCGCAAGAGGCTTCAAGTATGCGGTACTGGTCATGGAAACGACAAGTCCATATTCATTCATGCCATCCATTCTTCCTGCATTTTGCAACGAGAATCCAATATGTTTCGGTTTTCCGGTTACCCGGGTAATACATAAACTTCTTTCATCTCTTACAAAATACTCATAGCTCCTCCCCACATAAAAATGGCCATCGCTCGTATTTGATGGAAGCACTGCAAATTGACAGCAATGCTGAGAATCGTGGTATGAATTTGCATAACATAGCATTTTTTCTGGCGCCATATGTACTTCATCTGCAAAACCTTGTATTTCATCCGTAAAACCAGGACATATTTTCTCAATCATCATCATTCTCTTGTGCGCGGTAGCTGCAGTTATATAATCCTGGCCTTCCATTGGACTGATAAAATACGGAATATCCTCCGGATAATTCTTCTTAAATGTAATTGCCCTCTGCTTACCTACCTCATAATTACTCCCTTCCGCTACATGGATGTCAAAGATCATCGGTTCTTTTTGATCATTATTAACCATATGCATCAACCTTTCGAACATGAAATGAATATGTCGCTATTTGGTCGTAATATTAACATTTTAAAAAAATTACGTCTAATCAAAGTAGAATTTAGCCAAGATCAATGAATTACCTTGAGAACGTGTATACATCACTCAAAACGAAAATAAGAAAGAGCGCCTGTGACTCACACGACGCTCTTTAGGTGATTTTATGGGTAATGCTAGCTGTACAGCATGAAGAACTGAAGTTCATGCCCGTTCTGTTTCAAATAGTTATAAAGCTGCGAACGGTGGTGAAACGAATGCGTGACGATTTCGATGAGCCACTTGATTTGAACCATGCCCTGTTCCAAGTAAAATGCTTTGGTGGACTTGTTCAATAGCTCGTCCTCGCTTAATGAGAGCATGTACTCCCGTAATAGGTCGTAATTAGCCCGAAACCGTGCACCCAGTTCTTGAGGGTCCTTGATTTCATTCACGCTCGTTTCCACTTGCTCCACTTCTGCCTGCGTTTTCTCTTGCAGAATAGCCAGGTCGGTGGCTGGAATCGACACAAGATGATGCGCCAGCTCCAATAAGGTTCGCATGTTGTCCGCTGGCCGATATCCCCACTCGTCCTGTTTAATTCTAGCTAGAAGTGACTCAACCGTACGGACAGATAAATCCAATTCATCCAATAGATGATTCCGAATTTGTTCAACACCATTCATAATCCTATCTCCTTTTTTCTCCCTTTGATTGACCCGACATTGCCTCGAATTGCTCAACTTTCACTTCATAACGGTTACATAAATCACGGGCTTTTTCGTAGAGAACGGCCCGCAGCTCTTCGGGTTCCAGCACGTTCGCATCTGCGCCAAGCGCAAAAAAGAACCTCGTTGCCCATTCCCATTCCGCTCCCGGGCACTGGAAGTCAACTTCCCACAGATCGTCCTGCAGGGCGTACACTTTTTCCCCGATATGAGGGTCTTGTTCGACTTGGAGCATGCCCCGGTAGCTTAATGTAGCTCGAATCCGAATACTTTGGCTCACGGCATCCCCTTTGATCGAAACTGCCTGCTCCACCTGATCTTGCACGGAAGCCGGATCGGCGTCTTGCAGTTCTTCAAAGCGATCGGCGCGGAACATCCGCAGCTCCCCATGCGTAGGCGAATAGGCCTCACAATACCAGAACCCGTGCTCAGCATACACGCTTTTGGGCTGAAGCAGCAGCCAACGGCGATGTTTCGCTGACCGATAGTATGCCTTCATCCACGCCCCTCGCGAACAGTAGTCAATCAGTTCATTCAAGAGCGGCGCTTTGAAAGAACGTTTAGGCACCTCGACACGCATTAATTCAAGAAGCGGCTCAACTTGCTGCAGCGCAGCTGGCGGGAGAATGTGGCGTATTTTATCAATGACGGTCCACCTCTCCCGATTGAAAGGTGTATCCGCATAGGCCGTCAGCGCACGCAGGGCCACAAGCACCGTCAATGTCTCTTGGACATCAAGCTGCAATGGAGGCAACCGGTAGCCTTCCGACAACCTGTACCCTCCAGCTGGGCCTGTCACCGCATATAGCGGTATGCCCATCTCAGAGAGCGCTTGCATGTCCCGCATAATCGTACGTTTAGACACCTCAAGCTTATCCGCGAGCATTTGCGCAGATTCCTGTCGCTGCTGCAGGGCAATCACGATAGCGATCAAGCGATCCATTCGCCTCACTTCGGCCTCCTCCTTCCGTTTAGGTCTAACCCGGGGCAAGTTAGGATTTCATCATAGCACACGCTCAGTGACATCTTGTATGTCACCATTAGCGAACGTGTTTATCACAAAAAAAATTTGTGCTTACTGGATAACCTACAAACCTACGCTTTTCTTTTTCTAATAAAAATGATCAAGCACCAAACAGCTGCAATCAAGGTATCAATAATAAGAATGATAGATCCATAGAGGAATAATAATTGTTTCTCAAAATTACCCCAAATGGATACTTTAACTGCATAATTTTCGCTGAAATTATCTTTAACCATAGTCTTATTCAAGTCATTATATACTAGATAATTCGTACTTGTAGAACAAAAATAATTATCATTTAATAGTAAGCTAAAATTGTTCTGATGACCTGCTCTATCTTCGTATTTTTTCCATTTTCCCCCAGTATAATAGTCAAAGCCATATTCAAAATATGGTCCACCGATGATGAGGAAATCTCTTTTTGTTAACCATAGATTTTCTATTCTAATCTCTTGCGTGCAGTTTTCCTTAAAATGTGATTCTAGTGCTATACCAACATCTCTCAGTAATCTTTTCGTTTGAAAATAGCTTGTTGTTGCCTTAATAGATAAGGGGAGTGTCAAGATGACTAGAAATAGCACAAAGAAAATCATAACTCTTTTATAGCTCGTATTAATAGTCTTTCCTCCTTACATCCGAGAAACTTCTTTTTGTTTGGTTCATCGTTTATCAAAACCATCATTCTAACTCCCTAACTCATCACTGTTAAAATCACTGCAATCGTATTGAACACACCGTGTACGATCATACCAGGTACTACCGATCCCGTCCGCTCATAGGTCCAAGCAAGCACGACTCCACTAATAAAATTCACAGGCATGGCATTCATTGTAGGAAAATGTGCAGCGGTAAAGATCAGCGAGCTCATCACAATCGCCCACCCCATGCCCATTCGTGTGCGGAACCAACGATATATAAATCCACGGTAAAAGATTTCCTCATAGAAAGGGGAAATGATTCCTGCCGATACTATACCTATAAGTACAGTAAATAGAGTAACATGTTGCTTCAGACTCTCTGTTTTGCTATTGTCCACCGTGTTTCCTAGGAAACTTGTGAGGTAAACAGCCGCTACACTGAGTACGATGAGAGCTAGAGTCCAGAGCAGAATCCTCCACCAATCTCTTGCGGAAAATGTCTTCACGCCTACTTCTGTCCATGATAGCTTATTCGGCCGTAAAGCAACAAAATATAATCCTAGCAAAAGTATAACCGCAATCGTAAGGCCTGTAAGTGTCCCTGAATAAAGCGTATTATTCAACCATTGTTCATACATCGACTGCGCCGCGTATTTTATCACAAACATCACAAATACAAATTCAAGCGTAAGTAAAGCAACCAGTTCACGCCATGTCCACGAGTCCATTTTCTTCCACATCTCTGTCTTGTTCATAAGTAATCCCTCAATCCTCTATGTTATAATTTAACTATATTAGGTGACGTAACGTCACCTGCAAGCATAATTTTTCAGGAGGAAAGAAAGCATGAATAGGTGGACAACAGGACAAGTATCCAAACAAATGAGTATTTCAGTTCGGACGCTGCGTTATTATGATCAGATTGGCCTTCTTACACCAAGTTATAAGGAAGATAACGGTCGCCGTTATTATTCGGAAGAAGATTTATTCACGCTCGAGAAAATCACACTGCTCAAATCACTGTCACTACCACTAGAAGATATTCAAAATTTATTGAATAAGCTGTCATTTCGTCATATTTTGATTGCGCACCATAATCATCTTCAGGAACAGCTAGCTTCACTTCAGACCAGCATTGCAAACACGACCTCTCTGATCAACATGATTGATCTAGAAGGTACGCTCTCCTGGGATCGGGTTTCTCATCTTGTACATAACGCGCAAACCAACTCCAACAAGTGGATGGATTACTTCAAAGATGACGAAAGTGCATTTCTACAGAGATCACTCCCGAATCTCAGCAGCAGTGACCAATCGACTCAACAGTATGCTTCTTTGCTGCGCCGCATCGAGTGGTGTATACAGCAATCCATTCCGCCAGAATCCGATGAGGGCTATCACATTGCCTGCGAGTTAATGAAGTTGTCAGACGATACCTTTCAAGGAGATGAGGCATTAATGGAAAAGTTCTGGGAAGTGAGGAAACGCCCAGCTCATGAGTCAGGACTATATCCTATATCCGACGAGGTGTTGCATTTTGTAGAATGCAGTATTTCTCATGTAGAAAAAGAAACTTTACAAAAAGAGTAATTCAAAAAAACAGTCAAAACACAATCATCATGCGTAAGACTGGCTTTCAATTATTGCTCATTCAAGCGCTCTATATCATCTCGCTACTGCTCGCTTCTATCTTCCTCTAGAAGAAGCAACAGCTCACGAAGGGTTGGAGCGAGTTGGTCGTTGCCATTCATGATCGCAGTAAATACAGGCTCTGCCTGCTTCAATAACGAATAACTTACATAATAATAGCTGAAAAATGCCTCCGATTCGTAACCCGGAGGTTCCTCTTCCTCCCACATTTCCTCATCTTCCTGATCATCCACGGGCCATAAGTACTTTTCATCCAGCAGCTCGCTCATCGATGTAATCGGTTGTCCCGATTCCATATCCTGTTCGGTAAAGCAAGAAGCAACAGCAATGTACAACTCGATTTCATCCAAACTAACCTTCTCCGGCTCCGTCTTCCGATTCGCAAGTTCCCGCAGAAGTTCAAGCAATACCCAAGGTGTTACCTGCCACAAGGTGCTCTGGTGCTCGATCAAGTCGGCCAACGCCTTATACTGCCCCGTTTCAATCAGCTGTGGGATGTCCGTTCCTCGTCCATAGGCGGTCGTTAATCGCTGCCATGGAATGTTGTATGTCGTCTCCGTCCAAACATCTATCAACATATACCCCTCCTTATATCTAATCAAAGTATACAGAGCCCAAGCATCCAAGACAACGGACCAATCGACCCAGAAACCTTGACTTATACTACGGGACATGATATCTATTCTATAACCGAAGCATTACCGATCGGTCGTAAAGTAAGCCCTCCTATTAACCAACATGAAAGGTAATATTTATGATGATGATCTATCAACGTCTAGCAATCATGATGCCCCCATTTCCCTAGCTAGGCTTATATTCTTGTCGCACAGATTCAAGTTATAAGCTTGTAGGAGGGCTCATATATAATGAAAAAAAATACAACACCATCTTTGCTATTAATGATTGTTCTTGTCGCTTTTCCACAGATTAGTGAAACCATTTATTCACCTTCATTACCGGATATTTCAGCAGCACTCGGGGTTTCGAATAGTTCTGTACAGTTAACCTTAAGTATCTATTTTATTGGATTTGCTCTAGGAGTCTTCTGTTTTGGGTGGCTTTCTGATATTATCGGGCGCAGACCTGCCATGCTTAGTGGTCTCATCATATACGGTATGGGAAGCTTGATGTGTTTTTACGCGGAATCTATTGAATTACTGCTTGTCAGCCGATTCATTCAAGCATTTGGAGCAGCAACAGGCTCCATTATTACCCAAACGATTCTTCGGGAAAGCGTATCTGGAACCCAACGACATGCGATGTTTGCTCAAATATCCGCTGTCATTGCGTTTACGCCCGCAGTAGGTCCGCTCATTGGCGGGTGGGTTGATCAAGTTCTTGGCTTTAGAGCTGTTTTCTTCTCGCTTGTCATCATGAGCGCTTTGTTGTTTGGGTATGCCTTTTTAAAACTGCCAGAAACAACCGATGTAACCCAAAGGAAAAAAGTCGCGATTCTGCCCGTTATGAAAAGAATGCTATCGATGCCGCGCGTATTGGCGTTTGGGTTCCTAATTGGCGGCATAAATGGGGTATTATTCAGTTACTATGCTGAAGCACCGTTTATATTTGTGGAACACTTTCAACTATCGCCGGGAGTCTATGGTTTCCTAGGCATCATTGTGGCATTGGCATCGATCATCGGAGCGATGTTCTCCAAAAGATTACTGACCGTTTATGCACCGGAAAAGATTATTCATATTGGATGTCTCGTGATGACGATCGGGGCTTTATTATTAACGATGATCTGTTTCCTTGTCACGTTGCCGGATACGATCATGATGATTTTAATATTAATCACGATGTTTGTGATGTTACTCGGGGCTGGCATGGCTTTGCCTAATTGTCTCAGTCTTGCCCTCGTCAAATTTCATGATGTTGTAGGAACGGCTGGCGCGATTTTTAGCTTAGGATACTATTTGCTCGTTAGCTTAACGACATGGGGAATGAGTTATCTTCATAACGGTTCTTTGGTTACGATGCCTCTCTATTTCTTCGTGTTAAGCAGCGGCATGTGGCTGCTAGGTAAAAAGTATATTACTAAGGAATAACTTATTGTAAAGAAGTAGATTGTTCATAAATTTTATAAGAAGATCACTTAGAGGAGTAGTGAAGCGGGGCTTCTTACTTATTGGATCAACAGTTCAACCCAAAAAGCAGTCTAGAACTTTAGGATAAGTTTCTAGACTGCTTTTTTATTTGGGGACTTTCTTATAATCGAACACGACTGCCGTCCATGATCGGAACACTACTCTCTCATCTTCGATAATAAAAAAACCGCATAACGCGGATTTCTTTTAGGATGAAGTTGATTTTAATTGATAAAGACCGTTTTGGAGTAAAAGGGTCGGGGAATCCGTGCCTTCAAAAGTGACTGCGGTATCAAATGTGGCTGGAACTCGATTGTCAGGAAACCAGGGTCTTTGCTTGTTCACTACAATGAATAACCCTTCTGCGTCACCCACCGCTGCGAATTGCAATCCATCCCCACTCCATTTATTGAGTTGGAAGGCGTCCGATAGCATGCTGACAGCTTCTGGAACATCATCGACAGGAAGGCCGATTTCACTAATGTATAGAAGATGCTTCGACCCAAAAGGCTCATCCGTAGCATTGTTGATCGTATGGTGCGCTATAAATTCAATCAAGTTGTGACCTGGATCGTAGAAGTATAGCGCTGTTGCATTCCAATTTTCGAATAAAAACTCGTCGCTTCCTTCACTGGAGACCAACGAAATCCCCTTCTCCATCACCCATTTCTTCGCTTCCTGGAACTTATTCGTCGGAATCGCAAATGCAATATGATAATACGGGCTCTCCTTAGGGGATGACTCGGTGAAAGAGAGGATTGTACTTCCGGCTTGAAATGATAATGGAGATGATGAGTCTTCCAGAACGGGTAGCCCTAACAGCTCTCCATAAAAGGTTTTGATCGCTTCGAATTGATGAGTTTTTAACGTGATTTTAGATAATTTCATCTGTTGCTGCCTCCCTCATTGTCTCACTTCTGTCATGCACTCATTATAGAATTGCATTTATTAGAGATCAATACTATTATTTCTATAATAACAATAGCCCGTATCTATGGATGAAAGGATTACCGAACATGGAAATTAGGCAAATACAATATTTCCTTATGTTATGCAATGAATTGCATTTTTCAGAAGCAGCCTATAAATTGGGGATTTCGCAACCAACACTAAGTCAACAAATCAAGGTGATGGAAGATGAGCTAGGCGTCCCACTGTTCGACCGTATCGGAAAAAAAACCGTCAAAACAGAAGCAGGAAAACTTTTGGAGCACCATGCCGCGCAGATTATTCAACAATTAGAAAATGCCAAAACTGCAATCGCTGATCTCACTAATTTGGACAATGGTCACTTACGTATTGCTGTATTGCCATCGGACTTGGACTATCGATTAACATCATTGCTCATCGATTTTCATCATGATTTCCCGAATACAAAAGTTCAGGTGATCCCATCGATTGATATTCTAAATCAAGTATTGGACAATGAGGTGGATATGGGCGTTGGTTTAGCGATTCAACCGGACCCGCGTCTGAGCCAAATTCCCTTTTATACGGAAAACTACAGCCTTTATGTCAACAAAGCTCATGTATTCGCCATGCGGGATAGGGTCTCACCTGAAGATATTGCTAAAATCCCCTTGGTCCTGTATCCTAAGGGATTCTATGGACGTGATTTAATTGATGATTGGTGTAGAAAGCATCAGATTACCATCCATACTATAATGGAGACCGGGTCCGCTGCCTCTTTGTTTAGATTGGTTACGGAAGGCGTCGGAGCCACCATACAACCAAGTCAATTGTTGGAGAGCCTAGAAACGCAAGATATTTTATCCATACCGATTCAATTTGCTCCGATTAGAGAATTAGAAATCTATTATCGCCATGATAAATATGTAAGTCGAGCTGCCAAAGCATTTATGACAAAGCTGGAATTGTTCTTTAAATCCTGAGCTTTTTTAAGCAATATTAGACCATATTTTGTATTTAGGGAGAATATGAAATGGATTCATTCACAGAAATCATAGCCGAACGACGCACGTATACGGCAAAGCAATGCGCCCATACGCATTCATATGCGCAGTTAATTCTTCCGCTACAAGGAGAACTTACGATCAAAACGGAAGCACAAAACCTTCAAGTAGATCCAGAAACGTTATTTTTTGTGCCTCCTCACTGCTATCACTCTTTTCACTCCACTGGACCTAACGAGTTTATTGTTTTGGATATCCCTCATTATATGATTCCATGGAGCGAAATACAGCATGGCGGAACTTCTTATGCATTAAATCATCAATGGAGAGGGATTCGATATCTGATCCAGCATGAAATCGATCGTAAGGCTGCACAAGGTTCAGCAATGAAAGAGCTTTTCCCTTATATTTCGCATTATTTACTTCAAGAACAGCAGCCAACATCGATCAGGTATATTCACGAGCATTATCATGAGGATATTTCGGTCAGTCAGCTTGCAGTCCTTGAACATTACAATCGTACCTATTATGCGGATTGGTTCTTCAAAGAAACGGGCAAATCCCCTTCGGTATATATTCAGGAAGTGCGTATAAATAAGGCAAAAGAATTGCTTCGCGATACGAATCTGCCTATATTACAAATTGCTATACACGTAGGTTTAGAACATCAATCCTCCTTAACTCGTTTATTCCAAAAGCATGAAGGAATCACACCAAGTCAATATCGAAAAACACGCAAGATAGAAAAAAGCTGATCAATACATGACAAATGGTAAAAAGTTACGGCGAATTCAATAAAACACATGATATTTGTGGTGTGTAACATGGAATAAGGACTTGGATTAAGCTAAGTGCCCATCTATTCAAAATGGGGGTAATCAAGATGATAACCATTGAAGACTTTGTTAAATTAGATTTACGGGTTGGAACCGTCATTGAAGCCGTTCCGTTTCCCGAAGCGAAAAAGGAAGCAATAAAATTGAAAATCGATTTCGGAGCGTTAGGGATGAAGTACTCTTCCGCGCAAATTACTCGCAGATATATTCCGGAGCAGCTCATTGGCCGCCAAGTGGTCGCAATCGTCAATCTCCCTGTTAGACGGATCGCAGGGTTTAAATCAGAGGTGTTGGTCATTGGCGGCGTTCCAGAAGAGGGTGATGTTGTGCTCTTGAAACCCGATGAATCGGTTCCAAATGGAACCCGAATTGCATAGACGTCATTCTCATGGCAAAGAACTCCCCCACTCGGCATTCAACCGAAGTAAGGGAGTTTTTAAGCTGGTGAATCGCCTGATTCGAGTGAAATAAAATTATTTGAGCTGCCAAAGTGCAGGAACGTTGGGTGGCTCCCAACCTTGAAGAGAGGTATGCGGTTGGCGGCAAAGATAGGTTTTGCCTCCATAAGTCACTTCATCATTTACTTTATAACTGATGTTCGGAGCCCAAGCCTGAGCACCACTTGGGGCGTCCGTTGTCACGTTGATGCTGGTACCAGGAGAAACATTACCAGCAGCATCCTTTGCGGTCACGGTAAATGTGTAGCTGGTGTTTGGAGCTAGCCCGGTGATCGTGACGGTAGTTCCAGTTACATTGGTGGTGTTCGTTCCGTACGTCACCGTATAACCTGTGACGCCGACATTATCGGTGGAAGCTGTCCAGCTCAGGGTTACGCTTGTTGCTGTTTTTACTGTCACTTGTACGTTGCTTGGTGCCGTTGGGGGTGATAAGTCTCCGCCGGTGTCAGTATCCGTGGTGACCGTGATCGGTGTGCTGGCTGCGGATTGGTTGCCTTTGGCATCCTTCGCTTTGATGGTGATGACATAGGAAGTATTCGGCGTAAGACCGGTGATCGATACATTGGTGCTTGTTACATCAAGGGATTGCGGACCATAATACACTGTATAGCCCGTCACCCCAACGTTGTCTGTTGAGGCTGTCCAGCTGAGATTAATACTGGTTGAAGATTTGGAGGTCACTGTTACATTCGTGGGAGCCGTCGGTGGCTGCGTATCCGGAACCGAAGGGCTCAAGGCATCCAGATAAGAGCGGTGACTATTGGAAAATTCAAATTGATTGAACTTATCCCAGTTGATGGACCACGTCATGACACCGCGGAAATCCGGGTAGCCGTTTGCGCTGCCGCGAGTTTGGTAACTGGGAAGCTGTACGCCTTTGATCAGCGCGTCGAGGGCTTTTTGCACTTCGGCTACGGAGGTGAAGCCGCCGCCTGCATTTGCGTTAGCTGGTAATCCTAACAGTACTTGGTCCGGTCGGAGTGCTGGGAAGAAACTGTTCGGATTTTTGGCAACCGGGAAGCCTGTCAGAAGCATGTCGGCCATTGCAACGTGAAAGTCGGCAGTGCCCATATTATGATATTGATTGTCAAGTCCAGTGATCGGACCGGAGTTATAGTTCTGAACTTGCAGCCAGTCGAGAATATCACGAGTCGCATAAATGACGGGCAGATATGCACCCGCACGGCTGTCACAGCTGATACAGCTGCCGCCATAGAAGGAATAACCGAGTTGTACGAAGAAAGTTTCCGGTGCCATCGTTAGATAGAATTTATCTGTCCCGAAGTGATCGTTAATCGACCGCAGCGCCGATATTAAATTGACAATAACTGGTGTAGTCGGGTTTTTGAAGTCGCTGTCACCCGAATTTAAGAAGAGCGAGTGTCCCTCAAAATCAACATCCAACCCGTCAAAGCCGTATTTCTCAATGATTGCTGTAACGGAGTTTACGAAATTATCGCGAGCTGCCGTACTGGCAAGCTGTACTTGGCCGTTCTGCCCTCCGATGGAGATGATGACTTTCTTGCCTTGACTTTGCAGGTAAGCGACGTCCGCTTTAAAGTCGGCGTCCGTGTAATTGTAAGGAGTAAACCCGATGGTTCCATTGGTAACACCGGAAGAAGGCTCTGCGAAAGATACGTTGATCACATCGAATTTAGGTGAGACATCGCGCAGCTTAATGAAGCCGGAGCCATTATCGAAGTTGTGCCAATAACCAACCATTGTCTTACTGGATACAGCAGCATGCGCTTTCGGTATACTCGTCGGTAGGAACTGAAGAAGCGATAGAACGAGGATTGCAATTAAGGTGAACATGCAAGTCTTACGGAACACAACGCGATTGACGATCATTCGTAGTTATCCTCCCTTAATAGACACAGAATGATATCGCTTACAATATTGCATTATTGCATGTAAAATCAGGTCCCACCTCCTTCTTCTCCTCCAAGTTTGTTGGCCACGTTTTGTACTTCCTTCGTTTTCGTACTCCTCCATTATCAAGAAAAGACGATTCAGGCATAAGGGATAAGTTATCATAAATGGGGATAAATTCTTATAACAACTAAGCTGTACTGACAAAAAAAGAGCAGCCGCCTCAGCGACTGCTCGATCCTATTGATCTTCCAAGTGTCTATGAATTGAATCCCAACGACACAGAGTGCTTCGCACGCGCGATTTCCGTCGCTTCAACCATGTTGCGCAAGGAATCTACGGTCTCTTCGTATCCGCGTGTTTTCAGTCCGCAGTCCGGATTGATCCAGAAAAGCTTCGGATCCAGTACATGCAAGGCGCGATCGATCATACTCGTCATTTCCTCTACGCGCGGAACGCGTGGACTGTGAATATCATATACACCTAGGCCGATACCTAACTCGTACGTGTTGACCTCGAAGCTATGAATAAGTTCCCCATGGCTGCGAGAGGTCTCGATCGAAATTACATCCGCATCCATCGCTTCAATCGAATCAATCATGTCATGAAACTCGCAATAACACATATGTGTGTGAATTTGCGTCGTATCTTGAACCGTACAGGTGGTCATGCGGAACGCTTTGACCGCCCATGACAGATATTCTGCTTGATCTTCTTCCTTAAGCGGCAAGCCTTCGCGAACCGCAGGTTCATCCACCTGAATCATGCCAATGCCTGCCTGCTCGAGCGCTTCAACCTCTTGTCTAAGTGCATACGCTAGCTGGTAAGCAATTAACTCACGTGAGATGTCATCGCGGACGAACGACCAGTTCATGATCGTAATCGGGCCGGTTAACATCCCTTTTACAGGGCGAGTGGTCTTCGATTGCGCGTACTTCGTCTCCTCGACCGTCATCGCTTCTTCGAACGCTACATCTCCGAATATAATTGGTGGTTTTACGCAGCGAGAACCGTACGATTGCACCCATCCGTACTGTGTGAACGCGAAGCCCGCAAGCTTCTCACCGAAAAATTCAACCATGTCCGTCCGTTCGAATTCACCATGTACCAGAACATCTAGACCAATCTCTTCTTGCAGCTTAATCCAGATATCAATTTGCTCCCGGATATAGTCGGCATACTGTTCATTGTTCCATTCACCTTTACGCCACTGTTGACGGGCCTTCCGCACCTCAGCGGATTGCGGGAAGCTGCCAATGGTCGTCGTCGGAAACAGCGGCAATTGCCATTTGTTCTGTTGTGCCAGATGACGCTCGACGAAAGGTCGATTCCGTTTTGGTTCTTGAACACGAATGGCAGCAACGGCTTGTTGAATGTCGTTACGATTGCGCTCACCCGATTGCTTAAGCGCCTGAATCGCACTTTCGCATTGTTCCAGCTCGTCTGCAATTTCTGCTTCGCCGAATGAGATTCCTTTTGCCAGAAGGACAAGCTCGTCCAGCTTTTCATCTGCGAATGCGAGCGCGCCTTTTAGTTCTGGTAAGAGCTTCGCCTCATGTTGAACGGTGACCGGAACATGAAGCAAACTGCATGACGACTGCACGATGAGCTGATCCGCCGTTACTAATCTCGTTAACACCTGGAGTAATGACAACTTCTCACGAAGTGACGCCTTCCAGATGCCACGGCCATCGATGACGCCTGCACCGAGGACCTTCTCCGCAGGAAATCCTAATTCTTTGATCGAAGCGATATTGCCGGATAATCCGTGCACGAAATCTAGCCCTATACCTTTGACGGGCAACGCAACGATGTCACTATAGTTCTCGACGGATTCAAAATAGGTTTGCAGCATAATGTTCAGCTTAGGGACCGACGTGGCGAACGTACTATAAATTGTTTTTACACGCTCAAGATCTGCTTCGCGTAATTTCGTTACGAGAATCGGTTCATCAATCTGCACCCATTCTACACCTTCAAGCGCAAGCTCCTGCAATACCTGTACATAGAGCGGTAACAGACGCTCCAGCCAGGCATCTGTCTCCGAAACATCATATCCTTTAGACAATTTCAGGAATGTTAACGGTCCTAGGATTACCGGCTTTCCTTCGATACCGAGCTTTTCTTTTGCTTCTCGGTAGGCGATAAGAGGTCTATTCTCTGTAACCGTCGGTACAGCACCATCCAGTTCAGGAACGATATAGTGATAGTTGGTGTTAAACCACTTGGTCATTTCACTTGCTGTAGCATCCTTCGTCCCGCGGGCAATACCATAATATAGGGACAAAGGTACAACGCCACCCTCGTAAGCAAAACGTTGCGGAACAATTCCGAACATGGTGGCTGTATCAAGAACATGATCGTAATAACTAAAATCATTCACCGAAATGAAGTCGATGCCCTTCTCCTGCTGCTTACGCAGATGATTCAATCGGATTTCCTGCAACTGACTATGAAATGCCGACTCTTCAAGCTTGCCGGACCAGAATGCTTCTAGTGCTTTCTTCCATTCACGATCCGCGCCAATACGCGGATACCCTAATACACTGCTTTTCACCATCTTGCAACACTCCTATACAACTTGTTACAAGAAAGATAACACGTATGCGTAGATATAGTATAACTGTATTAAACTATACCTAGTTATAGCCAAAGGCTATATCAAAATGTATAAGGAGCATTTTAGATACAAACTCTTCAAAGATTTCCCGACATTTTAGTTATTCGTTTAGATACGTCATGACGCGGTTCTGAATCAATTTGCTAACCTCTTCTGCCGATTTCTGGCCGTTCATAAAAGAATTAAATGCTTTCAATTTCTGTGCTGCTTCTTGAAGCTTTTTCTTGTTAGCGGCTTTATGGACAGGGATCCCCATGAAGTACTCCGAAGATTGTGAACCGAGCGAAAGTGCGAGCAATCCCTTTCATCCTATTTTTTTTGAACAATAGACTTCTAATAATATGGAATGCCTCGCATAGAATATCCAAAAAAACATGTGGGAGGTTATAGAAAAATGCCAGATCCATTTGTTTCACGATCACTCGATGAAATCCGATTTTGGTCACGGATCATGAAGGAGCATTCTCTATTTCTTAAATTAGGTTTTCGATGTGAAGATACGCAATTAATTAACGAAGCTAACAATTTTTATAGTGTCTTTGAAGCGATTGAGAACAAATCCCACCTATTTACAGTCGATACAGACCCTCAAGTGATTCGAACTTTTAATGAAGAAGTTTATATTGCCGCAGCAAATATCTGGTCTTTTAAAAGAAAAGTATTAGGACTGATCATACAATGCAAACTTCCAGGTGGAAATAATCTCCCTCTATTGGTGGATCATACCAGTAGAGAAGCTAATTATTTCCGAAATCGGTTAGCTGAATTAAATCAAGGGCGATTAGAACCCTTACCTGATGCAATTATTGATGAAAACGTATTTTTTCTTCGGATTATGGCGGACCATGCGAAATTTATTGGCCATTTATTAGATCCGTCTGAACGGAAACTCGTTGAACAAGCACGTAATTTCAGTCACGATTTCGATCAATTGTTATACCAAGCGATTGACCTTGACTCTATGCGCCCACAATCCCAAACACATCCTCTTCTAGATCAATTCTTGGATCAGAACAGAGTATCCGTTAAATCGCTGCGCGACTTCAAGGCAACGGCTCGAGATCTTATAGATGCTTGTCGAATCAAAAGTATCATCCACCCCTTGTTAGCTGATCACGTCTTCCGAGAAGCAGAGAGATTCCTATATATCATCGATGCGTTTGAAATATCATTAAATCAGAGCAAGATGTAAATATTTTGAATGGAAAGCGGTATACTATACCCCGACACAAATTGTAGAAAGGCTGAACTCCATTGTTAATCAAAAAGGTCGATACATTCCCTCTATTCTATAAACTTGCCACACCATACGGCGATGCAAATGGATACAAAAAATATCGAACTTGTTATTACATACGTATTACAACCCAATCTGGAATGGTAGGCTGGGGCGAATGCGTTGATTGGCTTCCAACCCTCCACACGGGGATGGAGAATCGAATTATTCCCTATTTAATCGGAAAATCGGTTACCGATCGGAATCCATTGATTCAAGTTATTAAAAAATGGCATTCACGTGCCGCATCCGCGGTGAGTATGGCTCTAACTGAAATCATTGCAAAATCGAGTGGATTATCGGTATGTGACCTATGGGGAGGTACATTTCGAGATAAGGTACCGGTATATGCCTCTTTCCAGTCCTATACAGATACCGCACAATGGCAATCCAATTCACTTCAGTGCATCGAAAAGAGCGTTCAAGAAAAATTTTTAACGATCAAACTAAAAATAGGTGGAAAATCGATTGCGGAGGATCAAACGCATATCAAAGCCGTTCAAAGTCAATTTGGAGAGCAAGTGAATATCGCTTTGGATTGCAATCAGAGTTATGATCTTGTGGCTGCTTTACAATGGCAATCCTTATTTTCAAGCTGGTCTAATATTGTGTGGTTAGAAGAACCGCTTCCGATTCATCAGACAGATGGATATGCGCTTATACGGCAGAAGTTAACGGTTCCCGTTGCTGGCGGGGAAAATATAACAACGGCAGCGGATTTTTTACCTCTATTGTCTAGTCAAGCGCTGGATATCATGAATCCAGATCCTTTACATGTTATTGGAATTGACGCATACATCGAAACCTTACAGCTTGCCCGGAATTTTGGGATTCGAGTTTCACCGCATACGTATGACGGTGCTTTATCGCGTACGTATGCTGTATATGCGCAGGCATGTTTGAAGCCGTGGGGTAAAATGGAGACGGACTGCATTGAACCGGTGGAGTGGGACGTCATGGAGAACCCTTTTTCCAAGATTGTTCCCCTCTACCCTACGAGTGGCGAGATTTCCATCCCTAAAGGGCAAGGGATCGGATTAGAACTGGATGAGGAGATGCTTCGCTATTATCGGTGGGATGGCAGTAATTATCATTAAGTAAAAGCCTGATCGTAATCACGATGTGTATAGGAAAGACGGGTTGACTCCAGGAGCCCCCCGTCTTATTTGTTTTATTATTCCCCACAAAATACGCTAAATGACGTCGCTCAATTGCTTACGGCTGTGTCCGTCAAGCGCCTTCCAGTCTGAAATTTCGCATCGCTTGCCGTTCGTGTCCGTGAGAATGATTCGATTGCCGCCGGGGAACTGCATGTGCTCATGTAGATTTCGCATGGAAATACGCGTCGGTCCCAGATGCGTCTGAAGTTCCCAGATCCATAGATCCGTTTTGGACTTGATACTGTCGACTCTTAAAACTTTCGGAAGGAAGTAGCGGAATTGCAACTCCTTCTCCAGTTCTATACGACTTTCCGAATCAAGCTCCTCAAGATCTCGAACGATGCCAACCTCATCTTCTTTCAGATTACGAATCGATATGTACTTCGTCGTATATAGGAAGGGAAATGCGCGGAACACGACGAGTTCATCATATGATTTGCCTTCGATGACGCCCTGAAATACGCCGCCCGCTCCGCGACATAAAGATACACTCTCCGGTTGCAGGATATTGATTTCGTATGGGTCCTTGGTTTCCATTAGCCCTCAACCCCCTTTATTTTGGATAACTCTTTTTGAGCTTCTACGAGTTTGAAGTAGGCCCCTTGTTGTGTGAGCAGTTCCTCATGCGTACCGACTTCAGCAATCTTACCCCGTTCCAGTACAACGAGCCGATCGGCATTCCGCAGAGTGGATAACCGATGCGCGATGGCGAATGTCGTTCTGCCTTTGACAAGTCGCGAGATAGCCTCTTGAATTTGTCGCTCCGTCTCGGTATCAACAGACGCGGTCGCTTCGTCAAGGATGAGAATGCGCGGGTCGTGAATGATGGCGCGAGCAATCGAAACCCGCTGCTTCTCACCACCGGATAACTTATGGCCGCGTTCACCAACACGCGTATCGTAACCATCGGGTAGACGAACGATGAAATCGTGTGCATTGGCAATTTTGGCGGCACGCATAACTTCTTCCGGTGTGGCATCTGGTTTGGAATAAGCGATATTCTCCCAGATCGTACCGTCGAACAAGAACGTCTCCTGTAGAACGACACCAATCTGCTTACGGATATCCGTTTGACTAATATTCCGAAGATCGATACCGTCGATATGGATGCTGCCTTCATCCGTATCATAAAATCGGCATATCAGATTGATGAACGTAGACTTTCCTGCTCCAGAGTGACCGACAAGTCCGATCATTTCGCCCGCCTTCACGTTCAGACTGACTTGCTTGAGTACGGGATGATGCTTTTCGTAGCCGTAAGTCACGTTGTGAAAGACGACATCGCCCTTCACTCGATCCAGCACCACGGGATCCAGGCTATCCGGCACATCGGACGGTGTGTCCATGATTTCAAACACACGGTCTGCGGCCGACAAGGCCTGGCTCGCCCAGTTAATCATCTGGCTAATCCACTGTAAAGGCCCGAGCAGCATACCGAGATAAGTGATTAATGCCATGAGTACACCGAGAGACATTTCACTGCGTAGCACAGACCAACCCCCGTAATACCAAATTAACAAGGTACCGGTTCCGGCAACGAGGGAGAATAGTGGGAACACACCCTGCCAAAGTCCTTCTATCCGGATATTGTTCCGCACAACATCACGATTTGCTCCTTCGTAACGGGACATCTCCGTCTTTTCCTGACCGAAGGCTTTGACGACCCGAATGCCTTGCAGTGAATCGCCTACAAGCACATTTAATCGGAAAATGGATCTCCACTGCTGGTACCAGCGTCTTCCGATCATCGGCCACAGCTTCGTAGAGACGAAGACCATAATCGGCATTGGCAGCATGGCGAGCAGTGTCAAACGCCAATCCAAGTTGAACATAATGGTGAAGATGGCGATAACACGCAGCGTTTCGCCGGCGCACCATATGATTCCGTCGGTCATAAATTGACGCATCGCTTCGGAATCACTGTTGACCCTTCCGATGAACTGCGACGTTTGGCGTCGATCAAAAAATGCGAGGGATAACCTCATTAACGCTTTATAAATGTCTCCTCGCAAATCTCCCATCAATTTGGAACCGACCCATACGCCAATCAGACCACGCACGGTTTGCATCACAGACATGACCAGCATGGTCGCACCAAAACCGAGAACGATCCACAGCAGATTGGAGCTTAAATCCTTAGGTCCAAGGACGTCATCCAACATGATTTTTGTCAAATAGGGGGGAACAAGTTCCACTAATGTAGTAAGGACGAGCATGACGGCAGCAATGCCCATTTGTAATTTATAAGGTTTGGCATACTGTAACATGCGGCCGATTACTTTACCGTTATTTCTGCAATTTGGACATGTCTGCGTTCCTTCAGGAAGCGGTTGTCGACATTTAGGACACTGAAGCGGAAATTCCTTCTCGGAAGCAACAGGACGTTCTTCACCTTTCGCGACGGCTGCCATCAGTTTGGCCGCAAAGCCGAACACCGACGTTAATGAAGCCGTATATCGCAGCAGTACGATAGGTCCATTCTTCGTATCTGCAATTAGTGTGCCGCCGCCAATGCCGTTGACGATTCTAGCATCGGTGAATTGGTCTATCTTCCAAGTGCTTATCTTCTGGTTAAGCCGCCAGACCGACACTTCTTCCTCCATGATTACAAGCCATTGTTCTCCGAAGGTTCCATCGTCATGCAGGTCTGTTTTGCCACTGAATAGAGGCGCTTCTGGTAGTTGAATTCGTATAGCCTCAGGTAATTTATCTAGGATTGACATCGTGAACCCCTCTCAATTGATCTCTTTCACTGTTGAAAATAAATGAACGGCTTACTACATCGCTACGTAGTATCAAAAAATAAGATGCCTACAACAAAAAGGAATCGATTTTTACAATGCAAGCTCATGATGCAGCAACCCCCTCATATTCTTTCTGAACATTCTGTTGAGTCCATTTCATTTCTGTGTTCCAACTTCTCCAATGCTTGTAGTTCATTTTCATTTCTCCTTTCCATGTGAATAGATTTAATGGAATGCACACAAAAAAACCGCAAATGAACAAATGTCCATCTACGGCTATTCGCAGGATGAGCGCAGCTAAGAATAAACTTCTTAAACGTCCTCATATGTGCATAGCTAAAATGATGAATGTCCATGACAGGGTGCACGAACTTGGGCAACACAAACATACCTTTAATAGCATGCTTTGAAATTACCTCGCACGTTCATGCCTATTCAGATATCGATTAACCGATAACTGCTGTCAGAAACAAGATCATCACCCTAACCTCCCAGTATTTCACATATTTGCTCTAGTGTATCCGCTTACTTCAGAATCGTCAAGAGAAAATTTACTGCTCATACATTTATACCCATGCAGGCTAGGTCATCCTTATCATGAAATAACCCCAAACTTCTCTAACGCGTAAGCAATCCCGCCTTCGCTCGCTTTCTTGGTCACGAAGTCCGCCTTTTGCTTTAGATGCTCCGCACCGTTCCCCATTGCGATGCCCAATCCTGCACACGCCAACATGTCGATGTCGTTCCCTCCGTCGCCAAACGCAATGGCTTCTGATGCACAAAAATCGAAATGTTCCAATACTTTTTTCATCGCAATGGATTTGGAAACTTCCGTTGCTTCCAGCACATTTGTAACGTAGCCATGAAAACGCACAAATCTTAGGTAGGGAAATTGATCTGTAAATTTTTGCGTTTCACTATCATCACCGTACAGACAGATGCAATAAACTTCTTCAGGCAAAGCACTCACGATGGAAGGATACTGCGTTATCCCCAACGTCTCTTGTAATGCCCGTATCATCCGTTCATCTTCGCAGCCGATGCCGTTCATGGAGAATTCCTCCGTGAAATAGGAAATGCCGTGGCCGTTCAGCCCAGCAAAAGCCGTCACTGCTTGAACGGTCTCCAAAGTAAGTACGGATTTATCAATGATTTCACCCTGGCATGATATCAGCGCACCGTTGGCGGAAATTATCGTATCTATCCCCAGCGACGTGAATTCTTCACACAGATTGTAGGGTCTTCCCGTCGCAACGACAACCTTTATCCCGCTCGCAATCAATTTCTCTATAGCTAGATTCGTACTATCAGGGAGGCTTCTATCCAGTTCACTTAACAGGGTGCCATCCACATCAAAAAATACAATCTTATACATATTCGCAAACAAACTCCTTTTCCATCATATCCAAATTCATCTAGTTACTCGGCTACGACGTCGAACGGGATCCGCATCAACTCCGTATGTAAGGTTTCGCCCAAATAAATCATATCGTAACTTCCAATGCTCAAATTCATGGATTCAAACGTCAATTCTCCATCAGGCTGGCGAACTGTATGGGTCTGAATGAATGCAATGGGGACGATCTGATGGACTTCATGGGGCATGGAGTCTCGCGGAAAGATTCCGAATGCATCCTCACCCAAGGAACCGGTATATGTAATATGAATGGCCTCATGAGAGAGGTATCTACTTTTGTCTAGCTTCATTGTCGGGTTCCCAAGTGATAAATCGGGATCTGTGTCCGGGTTAACCAATGGAATCTGGACGGGTAAATGAATAACGTATTGAGCTTCGTATATCCATGAATGATGCTTGAAATCCCTTCCTTTAACCAAGACTTTGTCGTCATAAACTTCCACATAGAACCCTTGGGAACCCTCCTTTAATTCATCGTCATCTGTCCATAGATATCCGACGGAACCCGCATTGAACATCGTTGCATACTTGGTTTGGTACATGGTATCCTGGGCACCCAACTCCCAGTGCGTGTGCCCTGTAAATAGAATAGATTGCGGATACTTCGAGAGGATCCACTTTAATTCCCGATCTTGTCGGATGCCGTGCCAGCCAAAGCGGTTCTGAGAACCTGCGACCGTATTCTTCAATGGTTCATGCACGAAGATGAACACGGGGTGATGCAACGCTTCTTGCTCGGATAGCTGATGCTCTAACCAAGTTAATTGCATTTCTGATAAAAAGGAAGAATCCTTGAGTCCTTTCTCGGTCCCGAGGAATATAAAATGATAGCCGCGAATCCAAACATCATAATACTTCTGGTCGATGCCTGTGGTTGCCGTAAAACGATTCATCCGCTCTTCGAAATCGGCCCATCTGACATCATGATTTCCATAAGAAAAATACATTGGCGCTAGACCAGCCCTATTCTTGGCCCAAATCTTTCCCATCGTCTCATATTCTTCGAGCTTGCCGCTATCGGTAATATCGCCAATATGCATGATCCCGTCGCTATCCGGTGCTGTCGCGCGAATATCTTGTAGTGCATGGTCAAAGTGAATCGAATAAGTTCCTAATGGATCTGCTACAACATGTGTGTCTGTAATGACTTGAAAACGAATGTTTGGTGTCAGAGAGGTCTTCATTGTATCGTTCTCCTTTCAAATCTCACTTTGGGGCACGAAACGTAATCCTATGATTATAGTATTTGATCAATTTAGATAGGTTCCTGCTTCGACACGTGAAGTAGTATGTAAAATAAAAAAAGCCCGCGAATGACACGGACTTTGGGTGACTCACGATCATGATGAGGTTGCAATTTGAGCAGCTTGATATTAATCCGATAGCATGGTTTTAGCGAAATGGATCAGGTCTGATTTTGGATATTCGACGACTTGGATACCTATATGCTATATGGATTTTATTATATATTTGTTGCCTCTGCATGAAAAACAAAGCATCCATTCTGAAATAATCTCTTCAAAAGGGATGCTTCTTTCGTATTTATTTGATCGATTCATGGCTCGCGATATGCTTACCAGATAATCGTCTCCAACGGGATCTGTTGCTGTAACCCTGTAGTGAAAAGAATCCTCCCGTCCCCTTTATCGATCATATCCAGCAGCACTTGCTCAACGACTCGAATGGTGCTTCCGACAAGGGGGTATAACGATGGCTGCTATGCTCTCTTGGTTCCTTCGCTAGATCCACCCTTGATTCTCCATCCCCCAAGTCTCTGCTGCTCTAGCCACAATCTGTGGTATAAACCATTTTGGGTTACTAGCTCAACATGTCTGCCAACTTCGATGATTTTACCTTTGTCTACAACTAGAATCCGATCAGCTGATTGAATGGTTTTAAGACGATGCGCAATCACTAACACGGTTTTGTTTTGAGCTAATTTATTGATGGCTCTTTGCAGATACACTTCGTTTTCTGGATCAAGCGAAGCTGTTGCTTCATCTAGCACGACGATCGGAGCATTTTTGAGCATGGCCCGTGCAATGGCAATACGCTGCCTCTCTCCGCCAGAAAGTGCTGCTCCACCTTCCCCGGCAACGGTATCATACCCTTGCGGTAATCTGATGATGAATTCATGACAATGGGCTGCTTGGGCTGCTTCAATGACCTCTTCTATCGTAGCATTCGGTTTGCCCTTTCGAATATTGGCTTCGATCGACTCGTTAAACAAATACGGCTGCTGCTGAACCGTGCTTATCATTGCGAGCAGTTCTTCGCTCTGCATCTCACGCACATCGATACCGCCAATCTTCACCGCCCCTCCGTTTATATCCCAAAAACGCGAAATCAAACCGGCAATCGTCGACTTTCCAGCTCCTGAAGGCCCGACCAACGCAACTAGATTGTTCTCCGGTACCTGAAATTGAATCCCGTTCAAGATCTTTTTGTCTCCATAAGCAAAATCCACGTTTTCTAGCTCGATGTTGAACGTGTTGGGTAACCGAGGATGCTTCGGTTCAGGCAGTGCCTCCTGAGCGAAAAGTTCACGAATCCGTTCTCCCGCAGACGCCATAAAACGCATCTGCGTCAACGCAGTCCCTGCCGAACGTAACGGTTGGTAGAACTTCATGCTAACGGCCAGGAATATAAAGAAGATCGATGTATCAAGGAGACCACCTTCCAGCAAATACGTACCGGTTAACAATAGAACCACAAATCCCAGTTCTAGAATCATGGAGAACAGCATGACGACGGGTGATGTGATGACTTCGACACGAATACTGTCATCACGCAGCCGGGCCATTGCTTGATCTAACCGCGTAAACCGCTGGCCCGTCTGATTGTGAGCCTTGATCAGCCGTATTGTCTGAATGTACTCCAACAGCCTAGACTGTAATGCGGCTGCCGCTGCTTGTCGCTTCATGCTCCGTTTGCCCATAAGATGTTGTGACCAGAATAAGAGCGGTAACGCGAGCGGCACGGAGATAATTACCGCTAGAGCCAACCGCCAATCGATGAACAACAGAAATACGGCGCTGACGATGGGTAAGATGATCGAACCGATGACTTGATTAAACAAATGGGTCAATATCATTTCCACTTCATCCACATTAGCCAGCAGCGTATGACTGATTTCGCCTTGATCTCGTCGGCTGAAATAACCCATCGGAAGCTTTCGCAAATGCTCGCCTAGGCGCAGACGGACGTCTTTCATGATGGAAGCGCCATTGCTTTGCGCTTCAATCTGGCCGCGACTAGCCAATAAAGCTTGAAGAGCGAACATTACCAATAAGCTTACGGTCCACCATATCATTCGTTGAAGCGAAACTTCTTCCTGGAGCAGAGATGCCAGTACGACGAACAAGAGCCCAGCTGGAGCCGCGTTCACGATCATTTCCAGAACGGTATACCAAGTAGCACGGGTTAACATTTTTCCGGATTGCCCTGTAATCGAACGGATCGTCTTAAACATGGGATTCCTCCTTTCCTGTCAACGACCACTCTCCGGCATCTCGATGCGCCTTCCACATGCTGCTGTACAAAGGACAATCCTGAATCAGCTCCTCATGTGTTCCCGTTCCAGCGATATAGCCATTATCAAAGACAACGATATGATCTGCATCGGCAATCGTGGAAAGGCGATGTGCAATAACGACGACTGTCTTTCCTTCCAACAGACTGCTTAACGCATCTTGTATTTTCGACTCGTTCTCAGCATCAGCGAACGCAAATGCTTCATCAAGAATCAGGATGGGGGCATTTTTGAGAATAGCGCGTGCAATCGCAAGACGCTGCCGTTCCCCTCCGCTAAGGGGAACTCCGCCTTCACCGATCAGCGTGTCGTAGCCGTTAGGCAGACCGGTAATAAACTCATGCGCTTGAGCTGCTTGTGCAGCTTGAATCAAATCGGCAGCGTCAGCATCCGTCCTACCCATACGTAAGTTAGCAGATACCGTGTCGCTGATCACGGGTACATCCTGAAATACGAATGACACCAGATTCATGAGTTGTTCCGGTGCCATGGAACGAATATTCATACCGCCAATTCGAATCTCTCCTTGACGAGGGTCGAAGAACCGTGCGATTAACTGTGCGGCGGTAGATTTTCCCGCTCCAGATGGACCGACAAAAGCCGTTACCTTGCCGTGCTGGGCAGTCATGTCTATTCCTTTCAGCACTTCGCGATGACCATAAGAGAAATGAACTTTGCGGAAATCAATATCCAAATGCTGTAAAGGTTGCATCATAGAAAGCCCAGTTACACTTTGCTCTTCTTCGTTTAGTACCGCTTCAATGCGGCGAACACTCTCCAAATTGTTCTGCATCATATGACTTAGCGTTGAAATCTGCCTTAATGGTGCCGTTAACCCAACACCAAGCATGAGGAAGAGCAGCAAGACGGAGAACGGGATCGCATGCTGATGAAACAGCCAGATGCCTGTGGGCAAAATAAACAACAGCCCTGATTCCAGAAGCAGGAGGAACAATACATACAGTGGTGTCTTTTTGCGGGCGATTTGAGTCCATAAGTCGGCGTAATTCTCAACCGAATCATGATACCGCGCGAAAGAATGCACCGTTTGGTTAAATGACTTAATGACGGGCATCGCATGGACAAATTCAACGATGGCCCCGTTCATCTTTTCCGACAAATCATGCATTTGTTTCATATCTTCGCTGCGTTTGCCTCGTACAGACATCATCCACTGCACAGCAAATGCAGCAGGAATTGGAAGCATCGCGGCAATGGTCAACCGCCAATCCACAGTGAAAAGATACGCCGCTGTAAGCAGCGGCGCTACGATCGAAGCAGTAAGATCAGGTAAATGATGGGCGATAAATGACTCGATGCGCTCAACATCCTCTGCAATGATCTTTTTAAGTTTACCGGAATGCTGTACACTGAAAAATCCTAGTGGTAACTTTCCCAGCTTATCGATTAATCGGGCACGCAAATCATACAACACATGAAATGCTGCAGCATGCGCCAACATGGTAGATATCCCCATCAGCGAAAATCGAAGCAAAATTGTGAACATGGCCATCCATATCCACTTGCGAACTGTCGTAAAATCAACAGGCTGATGAAGCAGGATCTCGGCGATTTGATACACAAAGATAAACGGAAGCAATGAGCATAATGCACTGATCGCAGAGCTGGTGCAGGATAGTAACAGTTTCCATCGATGTTTGCCAGCTAAACGAAGTAAAAATCGAAATGAGGTGGACACAGGGAAATCCTCCTTTCTTATTGTATTGGGCGACGGTAGGCTACTTCCCTAGCGCTTTCATAATTTCTTCGATCCCATCAATCTTGGCGAGTGCCATAGGACCCGGAAGGGATGGATCCTTGAGTTCGTAAACATGATTATTTTTCACGGCATTCAGGCTGTTCCACACCTTGCTGTTCTCCAAAGCCTTCTTGACGCCTCCCTCAATCGGGTATTGCCAGTTATTAATGATGAACAGGTGATCCGGATTTAATGAAACCAGACTTTCAAGTGATAATGGCCCGTCTTCAATGGTGCCTACCACTTGCTTCAGTCCAAGCCCTTTATAGAATGGATCGAATCTGCCGTCTTTCCACGTAATAAACTGATCCTTGCCGCTGTACATCGCGAACAATACGGATTCGTCACTACGATATGCCAATTTCTGTTTATACGCTTTAGATTTGCGATCAAAATCAGCAAGCACATTCTTCGCTGTCACTTCTTTACCAATCACTTCCGCGATTTGCTGCAATGTCTCTCGCCAATCCCCGGCTTGCGGAAAAATAACGGTAGGAGCTATTTGGGTTAATCGATCGTATTGATCTTTCATGTCATCGGCTGCGATGATTAAATCCGGTTCTGTCTCCAATAATTTCTCAAGGTTTACCTCCATTCCGAGATCCATGATTTCTTTCCCCTCGATATGTTTGCTGAGACTTGGAAAATTCCTTTGGATCGTCTCAACGCCTTGAGCAGCCATAGGGTATTCATCCATAACGGCTAAATAATCGACGAATGCGATATATGGCGTTGCTATTTTTACGGGACGAGCTTCAATGACGGTCTCGCCTTTTAGATGCGTGATCGTTCTTGGAAAACCAGAAGAATACTGCTGTTCCTTACCCGCTAATTCTGCAGGCCTGTCCTCCGCTTTGCTGAATGATTCCTTATTTGTTCCTCCGCAACCCATACTGATTCCCATCATCGCAACGACGATAAGGAGTGCTAGTAATTTGAATCCCCGCATGATTATCCTCTTCTCTATTGGTTTGTGTAATTGACGTAAATCGTGAACTCTCGCATATAACGGCAATATGTAAATGAGATTCATTATCATTGGAGTAATGATACAATGCCTTAGAAAGAATCTTCTACCAGTAGACGGATTTCTTTGCTGGTTTACGGGAATCGAAGCAAGAAAAAAACTGCTCCGAAGAGCAGTCTTTGGGCGGCTATGATCACTAAAATAGAAGGTTGATAGATGGTTTATTGTCCAATGTGTTGCACGATCTGCTCGGAGATTTTCTCCAGGACGTTCTTTTTACCTAATGCAAAGAAAGCTTCGTTGTAATTTTGTCTGCTTGACATTCGGTATACATTCCCTGATTTTACGGCATGAAGACTGCTCCAGATATTACTATTCCTTAGCACATTCTGATCATTATCTGCTAAGAGGAAGACATGATCCGGATTAAAGTTGGATAGTGCTTCCATATTCGTTACTTTTCCTCCCCAAGCGTCCGGTTCCGGCGTTCCTGGCGTTTGCGGTAATCCGAGGTCATGGAAGATGATATCCGCAAGTCCTGTTCGGGCATAGATTCGAATTTCTTTGGGCGTGGCTTCGATCACCGCAAAAGTCTCCTGTTGGGTGACATTTGTGATTTGATCATGAATCTGTTGGGCTCGCTGCTCGTATCCCTTCAACCAATCTTCCATCTCATCTTTTTTATCAAACACCTCCGCTACAAAAGCGAATCGCTCGCGAAAAGCGTTAAAACCATAAGGAATCATCACGGTTGGCGCAATTTTCGTTAATTGATCATAGATTTTCTCTTGTGTGGGTCCTGCAATAATGAGGTCAGGATCAGCTGCCATGATCGCTTCCAAGTTCACATCGGTCTGAAACCAACCGGCAGTGCTGACACCAGGCAGTTCTTTTTTAAGCATGGGTGTCAGCACCATGGGATCTTGCATATCGGTATTCCCGGTGAGTATAGGTTTATATCCAAGTACCAGAAGCTCTTCCGTAGAACCGGATATATCCGCGATTCGCGCGGGATGGACAGGGATCTCTACATTCCCTTTTGCATCTTTGACCGTACGCATCTGCTTTGAAACCTCTTCGGCAGCACCTGATGCATTAGATTTAGATATTGAAGAAGCTGTGGTTGCCGCATTGGGTTGACTCCCGCATCCGAATAACGTCACCATTAGGACGACAGCGATCCCAGCATGCATCATTCTTTTTTTTCTTACCATTTTTAACCCTCACCTCTCTTTTGATGATAATCATTCTCAATCTAACAAGGATGATCATACAATCTACTAGTCTATGAAACTACCAGTTGAAGGAGAGAATAGCGGTTTGACGGATATTTATTTCTCATGTGCTAGAAGGTTCTTCGTAATTCTGAGGGGTTGATGCCATACTGTTTACGGAAGACTTCGGCGAAGTGACTGAAATTGTTGTAACCTAACATCATCGATGTTTGGCTGACATTATAGCTTCCGGAATGCAGCATTTCCCAAGCCTTTTCTAGTCGTTTGTTCCTTAGATAGGCAAAAACACTCGTACCGAACACTTCTTTAAAACCCATTTTCAACTTGTAATCATTGATTCCTGCAAGCCTAGCCAATTCGATAAGCGACGGTGGGTCTGCCATACGCTGAAGCATGATGTCGCGTGCTTTCCAAATGCTATCCCGGTCACTGCGGGTCAAGACCGAACTACGGCGAGTGTAGTCTTGATCGAAGAGAAAAACATCAAAATATGCGGTTAGAACCTCAAGTGCCTTTCCTTCGGCATACAGTTTCCGCATGGTTGAATGATACGGACAGTTCCTTAGCTGTCTCAATAATTTGAGCGTTTCCGAAAGGATAGGCGTTCGAAACATCCGAAATTCTCGTGAACCTACTAATCCGGCAAAACTACAAGACCCTGAAACGCCTGCTCCTGCCATCCATGATTCAAATAGCGGTACCGGAATTCCGATCGAGAGCAAACGGATAGGTTCCGTATCCAAGTAATGAAATTCAGCTTGAAAATCTCGCATGAATTGCAAAGAACAACTATCCACCAAGAGTTCGTGACTACAATCAGATACTTGGACTTCCCCTACGCCTTGGAGACAAAAGCTCAACTCAACCATCGATGCTTCGGATTGCACACGGATTGTTCGATTCCCTGCGAAGCGGTATTCACTTTCCACGATTTCGATCCCGGAGGTTGTAATTAATCGGTCGGCATAACCAACACCTTGAGATGGTGCAAGTTGCATACGTTCCTTATGCTCCTCCTCGCAACGAGATACAGATAACGCCTTAAAATAGTCATTATAGATCTGATGCATGGATGGCATTTTCATACGATACTCCAAGGAATAGGCGCCCTACATCCTGCATCCAATACATAGTGTTGTAACATGAAGATCACCCTTATTCATGAGATAAATGATAATAATAATCATTTTCACTATTATATTCGAGACATGAAGTAGGCCGCAACTTGCTTGGAAGCAATCATATGTTGATCCGTGGCAGGATTCTTTGGAATCGTGTCCAATCAATATCTCTAATTCGTTTTGTGGATGAAGATAAGTTATGCCCTACACACCCGCCACGATTCGTTTGGCTCTTGTCTTCACTTGTTCAATTAGCTCCTCTTCATCGATCGTGACCAGTACTCGGTTTCTCATCAGAATTTTTCCATTAACGATCGTGGTATGAACATCCGCACCATTCACGCTATATGCCAGCAGTGCCTCAATATGATGAATGGGTTGTAAATGAGGCTTATTCATGTCGATTAGGATGATATCCGCTTGTTTGCCTACTTCTAATGTGCCTACCTGATGTTCTATCCTTAGAAGCTTTGCACCTTCCAGCGTAGCCATTCGCAAAGTTTGATCAGCAGGCAATACGGAAGGATCATTCTGATTTAGCTTCTGCAGCCACGTAGCTGCTTTGATCTCTTCGAACATGTCCAACGTCGTTGCGCTACCTGACCCATCCGTACCTAGCCCAACCGTAATGCCAAGATTCATCATCTCAAATACGGGTGCAATGCCGCATGCAAGCTTGAGATTACTGACAGGATTATGAGATACGCCACCGCGCATGCCTTGTAAAAGTTCCATGTCTCGTTGCGTTACATGTACACCATGTGCGAGGAGTACGTGGCACGCATCAAATAGACCTTGGTTGACTAAATACGCGGTGGGTGTTTGGTGATATCGTTCCGCCATCTTGGCCATTTCTTCTCGCGTTTCCGCTAAATGAATATGAATTGGGATAGCCATGTTCTCCGCCAATTGAATGACTTCTTTTAAGGGATCTGGCGGACATGTATAAGGAGCGTGGGGTCCAAACATCGTTGTGATTCTGCCGTCTGCTGTTCCATGCCATTTCTCGATCAGATCCATGGCCTCTGCGAGCCGCTTTCCCCCATCATCTTCCATGAAAACGAGTCCCCTTGTGAGAGAGGCACGCATACCAACTTCTTTAACTGCTGAAGCAATTTCACTCATATGAATATACATATCGGCGAATGCCGTCGTTCCAGATTTAATCATCTCGGCCATAGAGAGTTTAGCGCCCCAATATATATCTTCGGGGGTCATTTGGGCTTCGGCAGGCAGCATCTTTTTCTCTAACCACTCCATGAGTTTCAGGTCGTCCGAGAATCCTTTGAGTAAGCTCATGGGTGAATGTTGATGTGCATTGATCAAGCCTGGCATCGCAACCATGCCGTTCCCATATAGGACCTCATCGGCAGATTCTTGGATCTGGTCCCCGATCTGCTTAATCCGGCTTCCTTCAATCAGAATGTCTCCTTGGAAAGGTGTGGCGTCCGGAACCATCGTTAGAATCGTTACATCCTTTATTAGTGTTTTCATCAAAAAAACCTCCTCATTACGTTGTGTAATAAGAAGGTTAAACGTTGACCTTAGGGAATAGTCAATAGGATATTTTGATAGGGACCGCATAGATGAGATGTAGAATCTCATTCATTTGCTGCGTTTTTGTCAAATAGCCATGGTCTTCGAACCAACGGAGCAACATCGAACGGTCAGCATAATATTCATGCTCGATTTGGGAGATCATTGGTGTCTTTCCTTCGTGTTCTAATTTCTGATAATACATCCTCTTTGTCTCGTCATTCTCAAACATCAGATCGGCAATACAAATACGTCCGTGCGGCTTCAACACACGTTGCATTTCTTCAAGCGCTAATATCTTTTGATCACTTGTCAGATGATGCATGGCGTAACTTGTTACAATAAAATCAAAGCTGTGGTTCAAGTACGGGATCGCCAGAAAATTGCCCATTTTCGTCTCGAATTCAGGGAACTTTCGTTGACATTGCTTTAACATCTCCTTGGATTGATCAATACCTGCCATTTCAACGCCATTCTCGAAAAAAAGACTCGCTAAATTACCCGTACCCGTTCCAATATCCAGCCCCTTCTCTCCCTTATGAGGATGAACCCATTGATAGATCGTTTGGAGTGCTTGCGTGTAGCTGGGATGTTGATTAAATTCTAGTTCCTGATTGTGAACAAGTTCATCATGAATCGCGGCTTGCTGATCAAAATCCCAATGATCCCGCCAATTCGAACGCAAATCGTTCAGTGACTTTAAGCCGTTCGTTAATTCGAAGATCTCATCCCATCCAAGGGGTTGCTGTTTTTTTAAGTGGTCGATCATTCGATCCGTTATTTTTATGTTATGAATGAGCTCAACAAATTGCGTGAACATCATGGAGCGTTGAAGTTCAAGCGAATAGAGCGCTTCGTTTCTCTCACCCTTATCAATTTCTAACAGCACATTCATAATATCAGCGATAGACATGCCGACTAGTCGCAAAGAAATAATGGTCTGGAGGCGGCTCGCATCCTCTTCGCTAAACATACGGTAACCATTCGTAGGATGCTTTTGCGGTGTGATCACCCCTTTATTCTCATAGAAGCGAATCGCTCGGGGAGATATATTCAGTTTTGTTGCCAGTTCGTTGATATGCATGAGTTCCATGCAACCCACCTCCTCTGGTTCACTGCAACCTTGTCGTAAGGTCAAGCTTTGTTATGATGTACATGCTATATTATAGCTTTGATAATGTGAGAGTAAAAGAATTCGTATATATATGTTTTTTTAGTTAGAAAACCTGAATATCATCTTATTTCCATCATGGGTTGGTCCGACGCTTTCTTCGAAATGTCCGTCCGTATAATTCGATACGGTTTTGCGCCAAAACTTTTGTCCAATGAGATTTTTATCAGACGGATTCGTATACAACTCCCAATTCCCCCGGAACTGCTCGAACACTAGTTTGGCCGCAAATTCAGCGATTCCATTCCCTCGGTAGGGCTGCAAGAGAAAGAAATCATGTACAAAAAAATCCACGCCTGGCGCACAATGAGGCGGCGTGGCAATAAGCGCAAACCCTGCCGGGTTATCATCGACAAGAATCAAATAAGGATAAAGACAATGCTGCTTCTCCCACCAAATGTTCTGAACGTCATATTGATCTTGTAAGGTTTTATACGCATGGCTATCCTCATAAATCCCATGTTTATTGGGCATATGCCCTTCGATTAAGCCATAGTGCCCTGACAGATCGTGAAGGAATAAGGGGTACATATTCTTAATGATGTATGCATCATTCGTAGTCGTAAGTTTTACTTCGATTTTCATTGGATCTCACTCCTAGGTATCTTATGAACAATTCACACCATAATTAGCAGCCTATCGGTCGTAACCTTTTGACGTTCTAATACTTGGCAGATAATTTTTGGAGGTTCTCTCCACAAAGATTCTGTCGCCAGCTGCCAGAAGATCAACATCTTCAAAAACAATGGAGTCGCTGTCTCCAACAGCTTGCTCAGAAACAGCGAATGGTGTTTCTTCGGTAAGTGTACGGTAAAGAGATATTACATCTCCTTTTTTCACGTGGTGAATCATGACCTTGCCTGATGGATCGATATCGATATCAGATGATGGTACTTTAGGCGATGGGTCCGGGTATGCTTCATCATAGAGTTCAAAAGCATAAATACGGGTATGTCCACTGCCTTCTGTGCTAAATTGTGTCGGCTCTATAATTTGCAATCGAATGTATCTCGCAGTTATTTCTTCCCAAAGGATTCGATTGATGACATCCTCCGTATTATCCATAAACTCATCGATGACCGTAAAGTTCACGCCATCATGGCTGGCAAGAATTTGAGCTTGTCTGGTGTTCCAGATGTTGGTCTCCCTCGCCTCTGGATGTCCACAATTCATAATACGGTATTGCTTGATCGTCCGTGGCTGTTGTAAATCTACTGTAAGATAAGGTCTGATCTCCGTAGCACACCATTTTCCGCCTGCAATGGAACCTTTAATTGCCTTGTCTGCATCTTCGTTTTCATTCGCGCAGTTCGAAGCTGTTGCCGTAACACCTAACGAGCTTCGGGCAATATTGTTCATTTCATAGTCGAGATGGAACGGTTCTTGTTCCGTTCCGGCAAGGATGACGGTCAACTGCATTAATTCTTTCAGGAAAGGTTGAATAACCAAAGTTCCCACATCAACAGTGAAATCATGCGGTACCCCTTCTTTTAATCGGTGAACTTTACATTGCGCCATGGATTTCAATCGTTTCCCTGCAACTTCATGATGATGCTCCATGGCCAAAATATCACCCGACTGCAACGCGTTAACCGCTTGAATCGCCTGTTGTGCTCCCTGAGCCATGTATAGTATGGCATCCAGAAACGGATCTAGTTCTTTGACTAGTTTATCGTTCATGCATTTCTCGCGAATTCGGATCACTGCGGCTTCCATGCGTATAAAATGTTTCATGGTACAGCTCCCGGTCTCCGTAACATCCCGTTGCTGCTTCAAACCGCTAATAAATTCGTACGCGTCATCCTTTAAATACCAGGACTCATCAAATACGAAATCACCGCTAACACCGCCATCATCTTTGACATAACAGCAATTTGAAGCGACAATTTCTAAATCCTCGGCAACCTCTGGCGCAATCGTACGGAAGGATGCGGAATAACTCTTCTCGCAGTCAAAGGCATCTGTATTCCAGTTATGATCAGCAATGCAGAATAAAGCTTGCTTCGAGGCTTGAGACTGATTCATTGGATTCGCGAAGAATCCGTTTACATTATTCAGATCAGAACCTAAGTTTTCAATTTTACCCATGAGAATTTTGGAATCGCAATAATCATTCACTGGATAATTCCACCATACAGATAAGTTGCGTTCCGAACCAATCGCTCGTTTGGGCGCATCGTATTGTTCCTTTGTCATATTGGACATGGTTGCGGCCCCGGTCCACATGATTTCGACATCGTCATGAAGCGTTTCGACGAAAGGCTTGAAATACGTTGTCATGGAAGGTCCCCATGCTTCGCAATACCTTGTTCCTACTGTAATTAAAGGACGGATATCCCCTTTGGGTTTAATGAACTCGGCATCAATTCTATTGATGAACGCCGCTTGTTCTGGACCATTAGGAATGCCGACGAGATCATCGAACAAAATGCCAAATTGTCGTACACCCAAGGTGTATAGCTGCTCTAATTTTATAATTGCAGATTGATAATCTTCTTCCGAAGCAAGATCAATCGTATCGCCGGGATGAATGGTCCATACAAAATTCAGATGATTGACGTGACCTGCTGCTGCAAGCTCCGCGATTTCTTGTGCTTTCTCAGCTGGATAGAGGTCTCTCCAGTTTTTCCGGTGATAGGGATCGTCTTTTGGCGCATAAATATATGTATTTAGCTTCTGTTCCCCACCAAATTTCATGAGATCCATCCGATCTTTATGGCTCCAAGGAAAACCATAAAATCCTTCGACATATCCTCGATAGAGAATTTCAGGATAATCGGTGATCGTGCAGTTCTGTAAGATGTTGATGTCAGACTGCCTTAATATTTGTTCTAACGTTACTACCCCATAATGGAGACCATCGCTATCGTGACCCATCACAGCTATGTTACAAGTCGTATCTCCACGCACGATGAGCGTATATCCTTCTTTATGCGTCTTTTCTGAGACTGGACCCGTATGCATGTTTTCCATGCCGGCTTGAAGAATATGTGGTTGATCCGTAAGGTATAGATTCGTCGTATTGGTCACGAAATCTTCAGATACGGTATACGTGTAACCATACGTAGTTAATAGATCTTGAAGTTTAGGCCAAGTTGCCTTTTTGAGGTCGGCTGTCACAATGATATTAATAGGTTCTGTGATTTGAGCCTCTCCTCCAAGATAAGTTATTTCCTGAGGAACTGGAAAAATATCATAACGGTTGTTGTGCATACTATCAATTGTGTTCACAGAGCTGCCCTCTTCTCCCCGCCTAAATCATTACGGAATTCACCGACTCATTTACACGGTATCATTAAAATTTTTGTCAATCGAATTCATGCTAGATTTGTGCTGACTATCTTAATTCGATGAAATGAAAAGCCTAATTACATACATTAATCCTCTTTTCTCCAAAAGAAAATCCATTCCTATCCATCTTATTCAAGTGGAAGATAGGCATCCCATTAATGATTCGAATAACGTTCAGACAGTTTCTTTTTATGAGACGTAAATACATCTTCTAATGGGATCTCGTATTTATTCGCAATGACAATGAGGTTCCCTAATACGTCACCTAGTTCTTCGGTCAATTCCTGCTTATTCTCTTCAAAGGAACCGCCGACCTCATCGGGTCGATCTCTTCCAATTTCAAGGGATCTGATGGCTCTTGCCACCTCGCCTGTTTCTTCTGCTAGAAAGCCGATGCGAATGAATATGTCTAAATCAGACCAGCCCCTGCTTTCATAATACTCTTTAACCCATTGTTGGAATTCAGTTACATTCATATGATGACCTCTTTTCAATAGCATAAACTTTATTGTATCATCCTCTGTGATACTTCGAAATAGAAAAAGGAGCAACCTTTTCGGTGCCCCGGTTGATACTCGAAATCTTCTATTAAATCTACTTCATTCCAGGATTTTATAAAATAAATTTGTAGCATGAAGTTGACCGTTCGCGGATCTTGCGTAGTTGGGAATTTGACCCGCTTTGACGTAGTCCATGGAACAATACAACGTGTTGGAGCCATCTCCTTCTCTCGTATCCAAGACAAGTAAGGAGATTCCTTCGTTACGAGCTCTCTCTTCGGCTTTGAGCATGAGTGTCCTGCCGATCCCATGACGGCGATACGCTGGATGTGTCATTAATTTGGCGATTTCAGCCCGGTGGCTTCCGTTCTGCTTCGTACAGCGATGTAATTGTACGGTACCTCCGATGGTATGGTTCTGTATTGCAACATATAGGATCACATCTGGGCCCAGAACGTTCATCCAATAGGCGCGTGAATCGAGAGAACTCAAAGGCGGCAAAAAGCCTATCGAAGCGCCCGCATCGACGACTTGCACGAGAAGTTTGGACAGTTCGTCCATACAGCTTTCAATTTCAAACACTTCCTTAATGTTTACAGTTGCCTCATTATGCATGTTATTTCCCTCCAAGACTTCTGAACTTCGATATAGCGACATCATACCTGAATTGAATCGCACCCTATTTCTTCATTGTACCTGCTGTCGCATGACAAATCATGTTCTTTATACGATAAATACTCAGTACCCTGCCGATGTGATGGATTCCATGGAACGCAGCGCGACATACCCGCTACCCTCAGGGTCCCAAAAAAAACTCAAAACCCCCATCCTCATAGGACGGTGGTTTTGAGTTTCATTTTATTTCAATGCAAGTGCTTTTAGCAATACCGTAATGGATTCTGCACGTGTAGTGGATTCATTCGGCGCGAACAGGTTCCCTTCCCTGCCCTTGATAAGCCCTTGGCTTACGGCAGCATCAATCGCTGCTAGTGCCCAATTCGGTATGGACTTATCGTCATTGAAGCTGGTTCTATTACTAGATGTACTTTTCAGATTCATAGCGCGCGTGACCATCGTTACCATTTCGGCGCGGCTGATGTGCTTATTCGGCAAGAAACGTTGGTCTTCATAACCCGTTATGATGCCAAGTTCCGCAGCTTGCGAAATGGCTGTTGCGGCCCACACAGGAATCGCGTCTCGGTCGGTATATGACAACGTTGTACCTTTGTTCTCCAGATGTAATGATCTTGCGAGCATTACCGCAAACTCAGCGCGGGTAACCGATCCATCCGGATTGAATGTACCATCCGGATATCCTGTCGCGATTCCTTGCTCGACGGCTCTCTGAATATCAGCAGCTGCCCAATGATTGACGATATCAATGAATGACGGCTGTGACGTTGCTTCATCACGCTCTACTGCAAATACGGCGAATATACCCACATCGCGTACATCAGCACTTATATTGCTGCCAGAGACGCTGCCGCCTACTTCGGTCCACTGTTTTTTATTCTTATCGTATTGGAAAATGGATGCCTTTTGTTTGCTGCTTAATAGTTTGGCATCGAATGCCAGTGTCAGATGCAGTGTTTTATCAAAGGCACGATCTACATTTTTCAGTACTTCAAATATGGAACTAAGGACAGGATGCTGCGGGTCCAATAGGATTGAAGCAGGCTCTACCTTCTTAATTTGGAGCTTAACGGCTTCTTTCATGGATCCTACAGGTACTTGAACGCTTATGAGACTCCCCAAGTTAACCGTACCTGCTTCTCCCGGCTTCAACGTCATTTCTCCCTCTTTTGGAGCAGGAGGAAGTACCGTACCTGGAGAAGATTCGCTATTATCAGGGATAGGTCTAGGTTCAGGATCTGGTTTGTTATTTTCGTTATCTATAGATGTTTGTAATTGCGTATTCAACTCACTTAATGTTCCGACTTTCGTATCGAAATGATACGGATATTGCGACAACAGCGTCATGAGTTGGTTGCGGATAGACACGTTGCCCTTTCCGGTCGCAACGAGTTTCTCTGCCTGCGCAATAAGTGAATTGTATGGGGTCATCAGATCATCGCCATACACTTCGAACTCATAGAAGGAATAACCGTAATATTCGCCGTATACCGGGGTTCTTTCTATACCTTGAAATTTCACGTATCTGGCTTGAGTTGGATCGAATTCAATCTTACTCGTACCTAGTTTTCCATCGAATTCAAGGATTTGATCATCCTTCATCACATTGGTCCATGTTTCTTTGTCATTGGATGCGAGAATTTTGTACTTTTTCGCTGCCGTCTCCCAAGATATGATTACTTTACTGATTTTCTTCGATTTGCCTAGATCAACAATAAACCACGAATCATCTTTATGTGCACTTGACCAGCGTGAGGACATATTTCCATCGACGGCTTGGTCAGACGGTAACCATGGCGCTTCCAACTCTGAGGATTCTGTTGGCTGGTACAGCGCATAATTGTTAACATCGAGCAGCGGAATGAATTTATTATAGACTTGAAGATTATCGATCGTTCCTTTAAAGGAGTTGGTTGCACTGCCTATTTTCTCAACTGGCAGAACAAGCGTCTGAATACGAGGCATAGGCTGCGTTAACGCTAACTTCTCTACGTATTCATTCCCGTTTACGTACAATGATACACCAGACCGGTCTCCAGTCAGTAGAATGTGCGTCCATTTCTCTTCCGGAACCTTGTAATCGAATACGCTGTCATAACCTTCTTTTGAAAACCCTAATTTTCCTGTTTCGCCTTGCTTTAATTTAACCGTACCTGCAGGTGATTCCATTAAGACGGCGTCGTTTGGGTTGCCTGCATCCGGCTTAATCCACATCGATACCGTCCAACCAAACCCTAAGCTGCTTAACGGCGTCTGAATGTAGCTGTCGCCCCCGCTGAAATACGCACCTTTCCCGTATTTCCCCTCGGTAAAGGTCACTTGGTTACCTATTCCATCAAAATGGTTACCAGATGCATCATTGAAGTTCTCTTCAAAAGAATAATTAAGGACACTTCCTTCTGGATTATCGACTTTCACGTCATGCGAAAGGTGGGTATTCGGCGCATCCCCCATCCCCGCCGCTGTCTTCATAAATGTATCGTAGTCAACATCACTTCTCGCGCCGTGCCACATTTTCTCAGAAAGGACCTGCATGGCAGGGACCAAGCGGACATGGGTATCATCCATCGATAGCCCCGCTTCATACGAAATATCATTCCAGAGCGCGAACATGCCGCCTTTTAATTGCGGATGGCCGAAAGGCAGCGTCGCACCGTCCCATTTTACAGGCTCCCATTCCTGATATAAGAGTGACGTATTTAAATAATCGGCATATAGTCGGGGTACGAGATATAAATAGCTATTATTGGTGTTAATGATGTTATAACCCAGATCAATCGCTTGCTGCGGTCCGCCATACGGCATATGCCAGATCGCCATGGTCGCTTCATTGCTGATCGGTGTCTTCCCGGCGTACTCTTGCAATCCGCCCCACAACAAAGGATGTTTCCCTTTGCTATGGATGAATTTGATCATGGTGTCCATATACTTTCTGAAATCTTCCGTGTTTCCTCCCGCGTATTCATCTGTTCCAATTTGAACATCAGGACCGAGAAATGTAGGTTCTCCGCCATCGTAGCCGTCAATATATTCACTCCACAAATCCTTGACAAAATCGACGGTATCGGGTTTAGAGATATCCAGATGCGAACCATTCCCCAGAGAAGGATCTAATGTCGTAAAAGCACGCGAATGCCCTGGCGTATCGATTTCAGGGATAATATTAATACCATAATCTTGACCTAACCGCTGCAAATCGCGGAACTCTTCTTTCGTATAAAAGCCATCTTTACTTGTTAATTCCGGAGACCTCTCGTTTTCTAACCGAAACACACCGCGATTACCTATATCATCATTCAGATGGATTTGCAGGTCAGTCATCTTATACCATGACATCATTTTGACGTAATCCCGAAGGAAATCAATCGTATAGAACTTACGAGCAACATCAATCATGAAGCCGCGGGTTTCATACTTAGGATAGTCGCGAGACAGTCCTTTCGGGATCGTATCATGGCCATCATCTGCTTTGAGGATCTGAAGCACAGACCGTGTGCCTCCGAATACGCCCTTAATTGTCGGTGCCGTAATCGATACATAATCATCTACATGAAACAAGTAGCCTTCTGCACCAAGTTCGCTAGCATCTGAGGTTAATGATAATACCAAATCTCCAGCGGAAGGCGCACCCTGCATGACTTGCAAATCAAAACCTGTAATGTCTTTAATATCATCTTTCATGATTTCTGCTGTCTTCTGCAAAGAATCATCACTCACGACGATTCTTGAGGAAGAAGTTAAAGTGAATTGACCTGTTCCTCCTACCCATTCCCGTAAGGATGGGATAACTTTTGGTTCAGCATTTTGATCTCCCGTTGGCGTATACTCCCCTGGAACGGTAACCTCGAAAGACGGAGTTATGGCTTTCAGGTCAGGATTTTCCTCACTCTGCACTTGGAGCATCACATGGACTCTCTGATCTGTCAGAGGCGTGTGAATTCGGCCCTCTTTATCGATGACTGGCAATGCATCGCTGCCGAACACAGAGACCCTGTACCCATCCGGCACTGCAGGATATGTAAGCTGCGTCTGTCCTTTACCGATCGGCTCTAACCCTTGAATTCCTTGCATGATTTTCACGAGCGGATCTTCTTGATATACTTCGAATTCATAGAACGAATAACCGTATAATATGCCGTCAACTGGCTTTCGTTCAACACCTTGGAACTTGACATATCGTGCTTCTCGAGATGGGAAATCGAGGATTTCTTTTCCGCCTTTACAATCGATCACACCATTATTCTCTGCCGTAATGTTCTCCCATTCTTCTCCATAGACGGAGGTCAGAACACTATAGGTCTTGGCTGGTGTCTGCCAGTGAATAACCACTTGCCCGATCTCTTTCTTCGCGCCTAGATCCACGATAAACCATTGATTATCGGTTTTATCGGATGACCAGCGGGTTCCCATATTTCCATCGACCGCATTTTCAGGACCCAGATAGTCAACTTCATTACCAGATGCCTTTACAGGTTTCTTCAAAGCATAGTTTTCTTTTCCTGTTGCTGCAGCGCTTTGTTCAGGTTGAACAAGATCCGTCGCAATAGGCTGTTCCTCAGGTACAACAGGTACGTCTGATACACCGGACAGATCTCCTGGAATATCATTGACAACAGGTACGTCAGTCGCATGATTTCCCGTCTGATCGTCTAATAAAACTTCTTGAATCGGACGCTCTTCTGCCATGGCAAATGATGAATTTGTTGAAAAAACGATTGAAAATAACAGTAGAATCGATAACAAAAATGAACATCTCTGTTGGATCCTTTGACTCAGCTTCATTTTTCCATCCTCATTTCCTAGTATGAAATGGTATGCATCATCTCATGTATGCGGTTACAGCATGTCGCAAAAAGGCCGGGCCCGGGCTGCCCATGCATTACAAAGAGGCCTCTTACGTGTTAATACTAAGAGACCTGTTCCTTAAATTTATATAGATAATTCCTTACTTTGATATACATTTATTTACTTTATGACGCTTTTATCGCGTCCCAACGCATTTGAATGTCCGTCTGAGGCAAATTTTCAACCAAAAGAATTTCACCCTCGCTTCAGCGAACCCGATTTCGTTCACAATGGCGTTGGTTCCTTGAAAAATGGCTTCATTTATATTATCATCACGTCGTCTTATGGATTTATAGTAAATCTTCAATGATTATATGTCAATTGAACCACAAAATTCGTTCTTTTGGCATATCCAAGTTCATGGACAGCATAGATGCGAAAAACCGCCTTCAGCTTCGAAGGCGGTACGTGTTGACGCTATTGAATTAACTCGTCGTATGCAGCACAAAGTTCAATACGAATAAGAATGCGATGACATAGGATACAATGCCTACGCTTTTCCCTTTACCTGTGGCGATCTTAAGCAGCGGATAAGTGATAAATCCGAACGCCATGCCATCCACGATGCTTGAAGTTAGTGGAATTGCAGCTATCGTCAAGAAAGCCGGGAACCAATCCGTCAGATCATCGAACTTCATCTCACGTATGTTCTGAATCATCAATCCACCGATAATCATGAGAATAGGAGCAATTGCTGAACTCGGAATGAGCTTAATCAACGGAATCACGGCGATCGAGCTTAGGAATAAGACTCCAGTCGTTATCGAGGTTAGTCCCGTCTTACCGCCTGCTGAGATCCCCGCTGCACTTTCGACAGCAGAGATGGTGGGGCTCGTTCCAAATACCCCTGCACCAATGACGGATACCGCACTAGCCTGAAGCGAACGCTTGAATTTGTCTGGCTGCTTCACCATTTCCATTTGTCCATGAATCAACCCGACGTTCTCGAACAGGATGACCAGAATCAAAGAGAATGCCGCGATCCAGAACACAACGGATGTCAATCCATCAAAGGACATCGATCCAATGACCTGACCATAATCCGCAAGCGAAAATGCCGCTTCACTACCAGTTCCTGCTTCTAGGCCCCCGAACAACGCTGCAAGCAGTGTACCTGCAATGATACCGATCAACAAATTACCTCGAACTTGACGAACGAACAGGAACAAGGTGATCGCGAGCGTAGCGACTGTGAGGAGTACCTTCGGATCTGAGAAATCTCCTAGAGCAACCAAAGTCGTCTTGCCAGATACGATAATTCCGCCTTTTTGCATGCCGATAAAGGTTAACAGGAATCCGATACCCACCGTGATCGCATGTTTCAACGAATTCGGTATCGCTCGGGCAATGATGCCAGATAACGAGGTAAAGGTAACGATGGTAACAATGAGACCGGATATGAACACAGCAGCTAACGCTTCTTGCCATGACAACCCCATTCCTTGAACAATCGTATACGAAAAGAGCGCATTTACGCCCATGCCAGGCACGAGGATAATCGGACTGTTCGCCCAGAAGCCGACAAGAAGGCATCCGACGAAAGATGTAAATACGGTCGCCGCTACCCCTGCTTCAAAAGGAATTCCCGCATCCTTGAGAATCGACGCATTAACGACAATAATATAGACAACTGTGAAAAATGAGACGATTCCCGCCATGATTTCCTGGTATGAATTCGTACCGTGTTCTTGCAAACGAAACCATTTTTGAATCATATCGTGAACCTACTTCGTAAAACCCCTCGCCCACCCAAATTGTAAGCTTAGTCACAACTCGTCGTTCATTTTAGCAGAAAACCATGATGATAACTAGGGAAATTATTTACATAAAAACTTTGTCATGAATAATGATGAAGCACTCCTCTCATTATTAAGCCGCAATTTGCTGCAAGGTCTCCAGTGTTACACGCCCGATAAATTTACTGAATTTCTCTTTCCCCTTCGCTTCCGTCTTGTAATAATCGATAATTCGCAGAATCACCGGTACCAGCTGTTCTTCCGATAAGCCGGACATGAATAATTGTGCTGCTGCAACCTTAATCCCCCTAGGTTCTCCACCGACATAAATATCAAACGTATTTCGCATCTTTACAACACCAATATCCTTGAATAGCGGCTCACTTGTACCAAGTGCACAACCTGCATATCCGATCTTGAGCGGGGTAGGCGTTTCGATGCCGGCGATCGCTTGGTTTAATGTGCGTGCGATCTCAACCCCAGCTTCTTCGGCGCCCTTGCAGAAATTACAAGCGATTAGACTCTTGCTTACAAATCCCGCTGGATATACTTCCAATCCAACAAGTTCAAGCTCGGCTTGAATGGATTCACGACGCTCCACTGGAATTTCGACATAGAGTTGTTTGAACGTAGTCATTTCGATGCGTGCTTCCTCGCCGACTACAGCGCCAATCGTTTGGAGGTGCTTCGGGGTGAATAAGGCTCCTCCTACTTGTATGCCCGGACTAACAGCAATTAACAGGGTCTCTCCCATTTTCATCGCTCCCTTTCTCCATCATTCCATATGATCCATGTCATTCATCGACGGTCTGAAGAAGATTATCGAATATCAATAATTTAATTTTAGTATACCCCTCTACCCTATAAGGGTCAATATAGTTTTCCTGTAAAAGTCCCTTTCCCCTATCAAAAGAAAAAAGACAGCCATAAGTCTGCCTCTTTTCCCGGATCCGATGTATGTCCTTACTGCCGGCCAGCCGTGATCGCAACGTCCAAAGCAAGCTCGATCATTTCAGTGAAGGTGCTCTCACGCTCCTCCGCCATCGTGACTTCTCCCGTAAGTACGTGATTGCTCACCGTCAGGATGGATAAGGCATTGACATGATATCGTGTGGCAAGCGTATAAAGTTCTGCGGTTTCCATTTCGAGCGCGAGCATTTGATAGTCTGCCCACAATTGGATCTCTTCCCTGTCATTAATATAAAATGTATCCGTTGTCATGACGTTACCCACGCGAACTGACATCTTTTTTTCTTGGGATAAATCATACGCGCGCTTCAGAAAATGAAAATTCGCCGTAGGTGCGAAGTCGATTCCTTTGAATCTTCGTTGATTCACGGCAGAGTTCGTTGAAGCACTCATCGCAAGCACGATCTCTCTTAACTGAACTCCTTTTTGAATGGCACCACATGTTCCGACACGGATCATATTCTTCACGCCATATTCTTGTATAAGTTCATGGGCATAGATAGACATGGATGGAATCCCCATCCCGGTCCCTTGCACCGAAACTCGATTGCCTTTATAAAACCCCGTATATCCTAACATCCCGCGAACTCCGTTATAGCAGTAAGCCTCTTCCAAGAAGGTATCCGCGATGAACTTCGCCCGAATCGGATCACCCGGCAAAAGGATAGATTCTGCAATATCGCTTGGCGATGCGCCAATATGTACACTCATTTCAGTACAGCCTCCAGTTTCATAACGTCATACATTTAAGATTAATAGAGAGGAATGCCAGACAGCGGGAAAGCATTGGATGGGTCTATCCGGGAATTAAGTTCCTGGTCTTTCTCCAGTAATGATTTGGCTGTCAACTGATCCGTAATCAATACATTCGCGAACCTGCCATTCAATGCTCCATAAATCGCTTCTACTTTCTCGGCTCCACCCGCTACAAGAATAGATCTTTCTTTTCGTTTCAACTCTTCCAATTCCAGTCCGATCATTCGCGTACTTAATTCCGAAAGACACAATTGTCCGTTCTTATCGTAAAATCGCGTACCAATATACCCTGCTGATTTCAACTTTATCTCGGTTCTGTCTTCATTGGAGAAATAATCCGATTGCAGGAATGCTGAGTCCGAATGCGAAGTGTCGACCGTGAATAAGGCGATATTGGCCTGCTTTCCCATTTCTAAGATTTTACGGATATATTTGTCCGACTCCATCGCTTGCTTGACCAATACATGATCGACAATGGCAGGCAGCGGCAGGAAATAGGGATGTGAATCCAAGGCTTGTGCAAATAAATGAAGTATTTCAGATTGATACCTATTGTCCTCGAGATGAGTGAATCCGCCTAGCATTTGAACGATGCTCACGTGGTTGACATGCTTGTGGTGTAATTTCTTCGCAATTTGATGCATGAGCTGACCCCATGCAAGTACGAGCGAATCGTCATCTTTAATAATTTCATCTAAATACAGAGCCGTATCTTCGGCTAGATATTCTCTGATCAAATTTTCTTCATAATGCGGCACAGATACAACGATGACTTTGGCTAAATTATATTTTTGTTTCAAGCGATATGCTAGGTTCTCTGTATCTTCAGAGGGATCCATAATCCGGATTTGAACGAATCCATCTTCCTTCGCCTGCTGCAAAAAACGTGAAACCGTTGGTCGGGAAACGCCTAGTTTATCCGCGATATCCTGTTGACTATAATCTTTAAAATAGTACATTTTTGCAGCTTCTATCATTTTCTTGACTTTATCCTGATCCATTATAGCCACCTATCTATCCATGATCTGATCCTTTAGCGCATGTTTTCTGATAATTATACCATTATCTTCTTATGTAATCACTTACATTGCTTGAGTCCAACGAAGTATATAGACCTGAAAAAGACCCTTGGGATATCCAAGGGCCTTCCTCTCGTACGTAAATGATACGTTGAATCTATGATTGCGGTAAACTTTTCTCAGCACGGAAACGATTTTTCCATTTAATAGAACATACTGCACAACCCAGCGCGAGTATCACGAAAATAACGCCAACCCATGCATTGTAATAGACCGAAGAACGTTCGATGACAACACCGCCGATGCCAGATCCAAGAGCTATGCCGATATGAATGGCTGAATTGTTCAAGCTTTGTTGTATCTCAGCGGATTCGGGTGCCGATTGGATCAAATAACTCTGCAATGAAGGTGAAATGGACCAACTAAGCATGCTCCAGATCATCATGACGACAATACAAGCATAAATCGAGAACGTCGACAGCGGCATGAGGAACATCATCACTCCAAAAACGGTCACGATCATGACAATACTTCTCTCCGACCCGAATTTGTCACTTACCCAGCCGCCAATGCCTCCACCCGCAACGGCCGCGATCCCGAAGATGAAGTAGAACACACTAAGCAAAGAAGTGTTGATATGCAGCGTTTCTTGTAGAAATGGCGTTAAGTAAGCATATAATGTCAGATGTCCTGTCAACATAAAGATGGATATCAAATGTGCGGATATGATTTTCCCGTTTCTCAACGTTTTCAGCTGCGTGCGAAGAGGGAGGGACGGTACAGGTGGCGTTTTACGAATATAGCGACCAATTGCTATCATAGCTAGGACAGATAGGCATGAGATCATAAAGAAAGGCGCCCGCCATCCGTAGGCGTTGCCTAAGATCATGCCGAGTGGAACCCCAAGGACTAAGGAGCCGCTAACGCCCATATAGATGGTTCCGATTGCACGTGCCCGATACTTCGGTTCAACCATCTGGGATGCCATCGTAATCGATAAGACAACAATGAGTGAACTGCTTGAAGCAGACAAAGCTCTCGCCAAGAGCAGGATGCTAAAGTTCGGACTGAACGTCGATACGATATTACCAATGATGAATACAAATAATGCATAGAGATATAGCTTCTTACGTTCTATTCTTGATGTCATCGTTAATAATAATGGTCCGGACAATGCGTATATGATCGAATATATCGTAATCAACTGCCCTGAAGCGCTTAACGAGATGCCCAAATCCGTTGAAATCAAATCCAAAATGCCGCCTACAATAAGTTCTACCGTGCCTGCTACAAAACAAGCCATTGCCAAAATATATATTTTGGGATTCATGATGATGAAATAACTCCTTTCAAACTTCCATTTCCAATATGGTTACTACCGAAATAGTAACCTAATATTCTCCGAAGATCAACCCTTAATTTCAACATAAAAAGGCGAATAGAACAATCGTTCTATCCGCCTGAAAGGTTCGATCCTTAATATTTGAGTTGTAACAGCTGCGCCATAATTTCTTGATCATGGATTAAGATATCGTTATATTTGGTTGTGATCTTGGTTAATAATACATCATGGTAGAAGTAATCCGTAAATACGCGTACAAATGGTTGCGATCTTGTCTTAATCGCTTGCCATTCGTTATTCTCTTCCCCTGCGAAGATAACCTCTTCATCGTCTACGATGAGCAACCTGAACCTTTCCAGTGTAACATGTTCTTTTTTCGGTTCAAAGAAAACAAGATGAGACAATTGTGACTTCACTTCGCCGACAACGAGGGCCTCAACGAATATTCCTTCCCTTTCTTTGGCTTCCAGGAGTGGGATATACTTCTGCATATCCGCTTTCCAAGCTGAGAAACGGATCGATTTTTGGGCTTGCTGTAGCGATTGATGTAACTTTGCCTCGATGGAGGTATCTTCCTTTAGGCTCCAGACATGATCATCGATGAACTCTTTTTGCGGCTCGTACGTCTCAAGCTGTTCAATATCAGCCTGAAATTCAGCCGTTAGCTTTTCAATCACAAGAGGAAGTGGCAATGCGGAATATAGTTTCTTTTTCTCGGATACGGATTCAAGCGCGATGCCCTTCTCCACCAGTTTGGATATGACCTCGTATATTTTGGCCTTTGGCACGCCGGAATGTTTGACAATCATGGTTGCATCCATTGGTTTCATTCCAGATACTAACGCTTCATACACTTTGCTCTCATATTGTGAATAACCGAATTTATGTAACATGTATCCCCCGCCCATGGTTCCCATTTTGTTATAAATGTATCATAGATCGGCGCGTATTTCTATTTGCTGGCGAACATGAAGAAAGGAACTGACACCAGGGTCAATTCCTTGGATAGGAGCTATTTCTTGACAACGATGCGATTCTCGACTTGCGGGTTAATCTCTTTATGCTGCTCGAGGTATTCCTCTACGACGTCATAGAATGTGTATCCGGTATTTAAAACTTGATCTTTTTTCAACATACTGTATCCATCCCCACCAGAAGTAATGAAGTCATTCGTAGCAACGGTGTATGTTTTTGTTAAATCCAGTGGTTTTCCGCCGATTTTGACGTCCAATACACGCTGCCCAGCAGGTTTCGTAATATCGTATTCAAAAGACATGCCGCCTATTTGCAAGAAGGAACCTGGCAAGTCATCTGTTTTCTCAACGCCTTTGACAGAAACCTCGAGTGCTGCACGGATGTCTGCGCCTGTAGCTTCTACGATCGTTAATGTATTCGGGAAGGGTAGAATCGAATAGAGATCCTTTTTGGTGATATCCCCAGCTTTTTTGCTCGCTCGGATTCCGCCCCCGTTCACTAACGCGATATCTGCGGTATGACCTTGAATCGTTTTTGTTTTCGCAATGATTGCATCCGCAATAAAGTTGCCTAAATTCGTCTCAACCGCGCGCACTTGCGGTCTTTCTCCCTGCAGATCTACATTGGTTTTCCCAACCGTTACGTTCATGGATTTCTCTACTTTTTGAACAACTTCTTGAACCAGCTTATCGATAGCTGGATCGGCTTTGACATTCTCATCATACTCTACCAATCCGCCGCTAAACCCTACCAATTCTTTGTCATAGTAATACATGTCTACGCGCCCAAGAGATTTACCATATTCCCAGTCTTGAACGATATGCGTACCGTTAACAACTTCAGGCGTTCGAAGGGGTGTATGTGAGTGCCCCCCAATAATTAAGTCAATCCCAGGTACATTTTTCGCAATCTCCCGGTCTTTCTCTACCCCAATATGAGAGAGGATAATGACGTGGTCGGCTTGCGCCTGCAGTTCAGGCACTAATTTTTTGGCAATTTCAACAGGGTCTTTGAACGTTAACCCAATGACATTGTTCGGATGGGTGACGATCGGCGTATCCTCTGTCACGAATCCAATAAATGCGATCGTCTGATCGCCTACTTTTGCCGTATAGGTCGGAACAAGAAGGTTGGCGCCGTCTGCCTTGTACACATTCGCATTGATCATCGGATATTTCAACTGATCACGCAAGTTCAGTAATTGTTCATAACCGTAATCAAATTCATGATTTCCTGCTGCCATCGCCGCATAACCAAGCGAATTTAGAATAGGCAGGACCGTTTCTCCCTTGAATTGATTGGTATAGATGGTTCCTTGGAACGTATCACCGGCATCCATCAACAAAAAGTTGCTATTTTCCTTACGCCAATCGTTAACCAGTGTAGCAATTTTGGCATAACCAAACTCTTTGTCCTTCGTATTCTCTTGAATATGGCCATGAACATCATTTGTGTGTGCGATCGTGATATGTTCCGTAAGTCCGTCGCCTAATGCCTGTAAGAAACTACCCCGCGTGACGGGTGCGTCACCTGATAGTTTTAGATCCATATGTAAGCTTTTAGAGATTTCTATCAGACGCGCAGCCGTAGGGAATACTCTACCATTTGCTTGCTCTTCTTTGGTGATCGCGCCTTTGGCAAATGCCCAATTCAAATAACCCTCGGCCCAATATCCGCTTGATTGTTCAACGGTTTCTCCTGCCCCTCTAGCAATAAGAGCAACCGCCTCTCCTAGAGAAACTTTCGTTTCTAACAAGAGATCTCCACGATCGTATCCTTTCACGATTTGTTTTTGCTGCATCCACTCTTGATGATAGATGGGTTGCAACGGAGCAGCGAACGCTGATGCGGCAAATGTCGTGGACAAGGCCCCCGTCAGCAATAATGTTGACGCTTTCATTTTCAATTTCAAAAAAACCACTCTCCCCTTGTAAGTGTCAATTGAACTATGAACAAATGTAATATATTACCGCACATTTGTTGATTCATAGTATACACATGTTCTATGAAACCGGTCAATACGAAACTTTACAGTACATTATTCGAGGATATAAGATGTCATTATGTAAATTAACATGAACATATGATAACTCACTAGGTGCATATTGCGAATTCATACCAGCTCCTGTATCCTTAGTTAGTGTACATACAACTCGAAAGGATCTGCGTCCATGATAGAATTAAGAGAGGTTCCTCTTTTCTCAGAGATCCCTACGGATGAACTGCAACGTTTCGAGCCGATGCTGCGAGAACGTAAATATAAGAAGAATCATGTTTTTATGTTCGAAAATGACCAAAGTGATAGTATATACATCCTGCGTACAGGCAAGGTAAAGGTGTATCGGATCCAAGACGGCAAAGAAATCGTGATTGGCATTCATTTTCCAGGAGATGTCGTAGGCGAAGCCGAAGCCTTAACCGGCGATCTGTACCGCGTTGCCTCCGTTGAAACGTTAGAGCCTGTTGTTGCATGGCAGATCAGTAAACCGGATTTTTTGGCCATCGTTGATCGATACCCTTCCGTTATACGAATCGCTTATACGATGATGTTCGCTCGCGTTCGCGTATTAAATCGAACCATACGATATTTGACCTTTCTTGATGTTCGTACGAAGTTAGCCAATTTAATGTTGGATCTCTATTATAATGTCGGTAAACTCGAAAATGGCGAATGTAAAATAGACATGAAAGTGAATCATGCCCTTTTAGCCAGTATGGTAGGAAATACACGCGAATCGATCTCCAAGACGCTAAGTGAATTTCAGAGTGAAGGTCTTATCGAAATACGGCAGAAATATATCTTTCTTCGTGATATGAAGCGGTTAGAGAAAATTTGTTATGAAACCGAAGAGGTGCCGGAGCTCCGTAAATGGGATCATGGGTTACGTATCACCGAAGACTTATCGTAGCACAAAAACATTCCTTCGATTATGCCTCAGCTCTCTCACGATACTTGGTAGACACAATCTTGGCAAAAGAAAAATAGGAGCTGCTGCATAGCAAGCTCCTATTTCTTTGCTCAGTTCCCGCTGGGACTCAGATCTGGCCCCTTCTCTTCTACCTTTATGTGCAAAGTATAGCTATATAAATTTGTGTCCTTGGCAATGGGGGAGTTATTTCTGAAGTAGAGTATGTTCTCCTCTCTCTTCGCATATTTCAAATAATCTCCTCGATATGGTGCATCGTTGGATTCGGCGTATTGGATATCAGCTGCACCAAGAAGTTTATCATACAGGATTACGGTTTGTTGACTTGAACGTTCGACCAGCTTCAGCAGACCGGAACCATTGGCACGGATGAGCAGAAAATCATCATCACCGCCTTCGATGAAATAGTTATCATCTTCGCCGCCGAATTTGACGAGATCTAGCGTCGACTTCACAACCCCTGTTCCATCCTCGATGAAACGTAAAGTTTTGCCGTCTGTAAGCAGCAATTCATTTCCGAACTGAGTCACATTTTGTTCGTATCGTTGCCAATACTTGACGTCAGATTGACGTATGACAGATCCGTCCTTGAGGATGAGGTAAAAGAGATGGTTGTTAATGTGTGGCTCCCCGTAATTATCTCCAATGGTAAGGAATAATAGGCCGCCGGGTGTCTTTCTAAAATCGAATGTAACGCCATCGTAGAGTTCGGATCCGAGATTTGCGATCTTGGTCTGGATGCCGTTTTTGTCCGTTACGAACAGCTCCCCCGTATTCTTGACCACACTGTATGTCATGCCTGCATAGGTTTGGCTGGCTCCCGGATACGTATGCAATCCTGCAGCGCTTATAAGCTGGTGTTCCGCATCCCATGTAAGAGAATTACCCTCTAACGTCTGAACGATGAACCTCGCGGGTACGAAAAGCTCGTTCTTATTTTCATACGGAGCGGCACCTACATCGACGAGGCGACCGTCGATCACACCTGTTTTGCTTCCGATCCGCACCGCCGCTTTTTTGCCATAACCAATCATTTCTGCGCGTTGATGCGCTTTATCCCACGTTATGCTCATTCCGGCGGACTCCATGACAGAAGCGGAAATATAGGTTGTGCCATTTTTGACTACGGCGCTTCCAGAGGATTCCCCGCCTTGATCCCATGAGAACCGATAATAGGCCGTTCCTCCGGCTTGCGCAACTGCGGGTACTGCAAGTAGTGCAGCGAATAAGGCAGTCGCTATCCATCTTGCTTTCAAATCCATCATCCTCTCAACGGTTTTCGTTACAAGGCATCACAAAAATATGATTTATTTGCTTTTTCCAATTCGGATTCTGGGATCAATCACTTCTATGTATCCTAGACGGATCTTCGTTAGGAAGAGTTGCTGATTATTATTTTGTTTTTTCCCCATCAGCGAACGATAAACCTTTCTCTTCAAGGGCAATGCGTATGATCCCCATAGCTTTGGGACCCATCCCATGCAGCTTCAGTACATCGGCCTCGGTGATCTTGCTCAACTGTTCCAGCTTTACAAATCCTGCTCCAGCAAGCGCACGAAGTGCCGGCTTAGCTATTCCTTTGGGGAAATCCGGTTCAGATGGGGTCTCCTTCTCCAAGAAATGAATTTCTAAGCAAAAAAAACATAACCTTATGATATCAGTTATTATGCATATTAATAGTCAATTCTAGGATAACTATCGAATTCCTTTATTTCTTTGTTATATACCTAATGATCCCGAATTCAGCGAACGCACCTTATTTGATTTCCTTGCACTCTCCAACGCATACCACATAGCATCCATCAAGTGATTAAACTCGTCTATAGGCTTGTTCAGTGTGTTACCGTCCCTGTCCTTATCCCACGTATAGTTATTGATTTCGGTGATAAAGTTAACGCAACGTGGATCAATGACAATTTCGAAATCCTGTATGAATTGGATGCCGTTCATGATGGAATCTTTATCCTTGGCTGCTGCCTTGATTCTCTGCAATCCTAACCGTTTTAATTCGTCTATGCTCTTAGGTTCGGCGCTATCTGCAATGATAGGGCTTCTAGTGTACCCCTTACCGTCTAGGCGCTCTTATTTGGCTTTATTACTCATTCCACGTTCATACACTTCATCCAAGATGTAAAGCCGCATATTTTCCTTATCTACCGCAATAGAAATGAATGCTGTCGGGTCATGGGTATAACCGAAGTCCAAGCCATTGGCGACTAAATCACACCGTTTTAGAACGTCTACACGGTCAATCTCTGCCACTCTAAAATTGTCATAGACTAATCCATCTGCAACGCCCCAATCACCGTCACACACAATACTAGCCCGTCGTGGATTCGTTCTATAAAGGCTCTCGTACCGCTTTTTGTCACCATCATCCAGCCATTCATTCACTCGGAATGTCGTTGTCATTGCGAATGTGTCAGGCTCTTGTGTAGCTTCATCAAAGAACACCTTTTTAAGCCAATGGCGCTCACTCCACGGGTTAAATGTTACGGTTATCTGTTTGAAGAATTCGGGGTCATCGTAGCTACCACGGATAGACTCGACAACGGTTCGAAACTTATCATCTGATTCGATTTCGTAAGCTTCCTCAAACCACGCCCAACACAAAGAACCCACATCAACGGTTATTGAGGTGAGTTTCAATGGATCGTCAAGTCCACGAAATATGATTCGCTGTCCTGTCGGTTTATATGTTAACTCAGGAAGGCTGTCATTCGTTTTCCAAAGCGATTTCACGTCTAATTGATTGATAGCCCATTTAAGGTCTGTATAGCAACTCTGACGCAATGTATTACTGTAACGCCTTACTACTAGTGTATTAGCCCAAGGGTGCTGCATCATGCGATATATAAGGTTGAGCGCTGTTGTTTTGGACTTCTTCGAACCCCGCGAACCTTTGCACACTCGGTAAAAGTTACGATTGTTCCAAAAACGGTTATAACCTTTCCCTATTAACTTTTTAACGCTAATAGCACTCATGAATCATCATCTTCGGGAACATCGTTAACGAACGTAGGTAATTTGTGTGTAACGTCTATAACATCTTTCCATAGTCCATAACGCTTCCCTAGTTTCTCCGCAGCGTCTAGCCTTTCCTTCGTGCTTGGCGGCTTTGGTGTTAACATTTGCGCTCCACCGACTATACCAATAGGAATCTCTTCGTATTCCTCACCACGTAGGATTCGGGTTAAGGTTTCAAGAATCTCATCCTGTGAATCAATCCGTTCTTTATCCTTGGATTCCATGCGCTCGGCAATGTATGAATTCACCTTAATGTTCCTTAATATCTGAACCGCTCCTGCTTCCGCTGCATTACCCGTTGAAATATATCCGGCTCTTATATATGATTCCTTGGCGTTACCTGTTTCAATATAGTAATCCGCAAACGCTCTTTGTCTTGGTGTTGTCTTCATCCCTTCACCTCCCTACGTTGGTAGAAATAAAAAATGGAGATAAGCCGTCTACATTATTCGTAGATAACCTATCTCCATCGTTAATTTATATGTGTTTTCTGCTCTTAAATAAGAAAAAGAGGATGTCTTTTTTCGTTTTGTGAAAAAGACCCGCCCCCTCCCTTCGGATTTTCAAAGCGTTAAGTTCTAAAAAGATTTTATAACAACTTGCACACCCTGTCAAAGTCCATATACAGCGATAAAAAAGAACTATCCACAGGTTTATACACAATATGTTGTATCACCTTGTGTTTGCTCACTATTTCATTTCTACCATTCACAACACATTAAACGCACCTTACCACCGCGACTATCTCATTAGGTTTGTGTTCGCTGTAAAGTACGTTGAATCTAGTGTGAATACTTTAGAAAAAAAGAATTCAAAAACATGTACCCATAAAAAAAGCCACCTATTGGCGACTCATTAATTCTATTTGTATTTAAAAAGTAATATTAATGGTTATGTTAAAATGATTGCAACAATCTTATTATTGTCACAATCAACTGTTACTTGCATTGATTTGCACACACTTGCAAAAGCACGTACAGCAATATGATCTTTGAATGAGCTATCAAACGACCATTCATTTGGCATAAGAATAACGCAATCATTCAATTCCATAAATGTGTTATAGATAAAGTCCCAAATTCCTTCTATATCATATTCATTTGTTATAGAGATCTGATCTAATGTTACATTAAATCGCTTAATCTTGCTGTATGATTTTTCATTCGTTTCCTTGTTATATAAATCATAAACAATAGGGTTCAAATTATTATTCACTTTAAGATTTAGAAACTTATTTTTTGCATTATCTTTTATTGTTTGTAACATTATTTGAACTTCATTACCTTTTGTTACTTTTCTTATCATGTCAAAACAAGGTGCTATCTCTTCAATGATTTGTCTATAATATTTTTCTTCTACTATCGGGAGATATAATACACCATTCATATCAGTTGAAATAAATTGAGCTATGAAGAACTGACATAGTGGGGATAATTCTTTATTATTATCAAAATCCCCTGCATTAATTCGATCAATTTTAGGTCTAATCATTTCTTGCTTATTACTATTAATGGCTGGTTCCTCATCAACTTGTTTATGAAATATCTCTTCAAACAACTCCAAAACCGATTCCTCCTATAATAACTAAAGGAGAAAAAGTCTAGGGTTCTAGCCCATATCTTTTTCTCCTTAGTTATTTTATTTAAAATATTATTTTACTTCAAACTGAATCGTACCAGGAGTAACCGCATATGCTACTCCACCCGAACCATCTGAAGATAAACAAGTAACTGATCCGTTTATTGTGGCAAATTTCTTACCTGCAAATGCATATGATTTCGTTGCTTGATTAGATACAGATCTTGGGGTACCAAATGTACTATATTTGAATTGCTCACCATAGGGCTCAATATCCCACGTAACAACCATATTAACATAACTAATCCATGTTTTTGGCGTCGTAATTGTAACTGTCCAGTTAGCATCTACAGTTTTACCATCAACCTCAGACCAGAAATCTAAATAACCATCAATCGTACCGCTACCTTTAGCTAATTGATTACCTTCAAGAGGTACCAATTTAATAGGAATTCGGACATGTTCAGGATAGGTACCAGCTTCAACATTTTCACTCGGTACCTGTGATACTTCTGCAAACACACTTGTAGGTAATGCAACGATTAGAACTGCCAATAGAATTATGTGTGCAATTTTTTTAAAACTCTTCAAAACAAGCATCTCCTTAGAGGTTAATTTTGTCGAGCTAGCTCTTAACCAGACTAACACCCCATTTTTTCCCAGTCAACCCAGATAATCCAAATCAGTTATATATTGACCTACATTTTTTGTAATAAAATGTAGGTTAGTGTATTTTTTAGGTCTATAAATATAGGTTTCATGACCTATGCAGTTCAAGATAGATTCTGGTAATAATCAGATTCGGTAGTAATTAGTGCAGAAAACAGAAAAAAACACTTGACATTTGGAATACACCACAATAATTGCGAAGGATACCTTTTCTCAAGGTATTACTTCAAAAAAACAGGTGATTTCCCAATGAATACTTTACAAAAGCCAAAATTCCCAAAGCTATCTCTTAGTGAATGTGCTGGCGCTCCTATCTTACGCACCCTGTGGGATCGCTTTGACTTCTCCTTGCTCTTAACACAATCGGGTATGATGAAACGCAGCGGTACCCCATCTTGGTTGATTTGCTTTCTCTATGTTGTTGGTTTGGTATCCAATTGTCCTTCTGTTGTCCAAATGGCAGAATTAGCGAAGAGAGATAGCATACTACTAGCAATGTTTAAACCCTGGAAACTCGCTCAATACACGATAAGCCGTTTTTTTACAACTTCTTTTGCATGGAAAACCTTTGGGAAAAAGCGCGTAGAACGTTTGCAACAGGATGCGATAACACAACTTCAAGAGGGAGATGTTGTGAATTTAGACGACACCCACTGTGCTCATCCATACGCAAAGCAGCTCCCTTTTCTTAGCTGGCTCTACGATCATTCTTCCAAAACCTATACGTGGGCCATGAATCTGGTGGTGCTACAAGCTGTTTTGAAAAGTGGACTTGAGTATCCTTTGTTTTACTCAGTCTGGCACAAACCTGAGATCAAAGGAGAAGGCCTTGCGAAGCTGGATCTCGCCAAGCAAATGCTTCTAATGCTGCGCGAATCCGTGAAATGCCGTTTATGGGTGGCGATGGATCGTTGGTATTTGTGTAAGGATTTTTTCGCTTTCCTGGAGTCCCACCATTTCGATTGGGTCACAAAGGCTAAACGTAATACGGCTTTATTTCGTAAGATAATTGAGCCGTGCACGGGGAAAGAACGTTACGTGCCGCTTACGCCCGTCATGCTCATTCGCGAAGTTTTTAATGATTTAAAGCGACAGGGATCCACGAGTCTCGTGTCTATTGCGATTCCAAATATCTATATGAAGCAGCCTACCATGGTTACGAACCGCAAGGGGAAGCAAGTGAAAAAGCAACGATACGTACAGATCGCTGCTGTTGTAGCCATGCGTCTAAAAGAAGACGAGCAAGGAGTTCACGATACCATAGAAATGGATAAAGACGAATCCCCGGCCACGTACAGAGGGGCCTATCTACTCATTAGTAATCGCTACGACACTCCGAAGAAAGCTTTGCAGACATATGTGAAACGCTGGCGCATCGAGGTGTTTTTTCGTACAGCTAAACAGGAATTGGCATTTGAACTGTGCCACTCCGAATTCGAAGCGCATCACCATGCCCATTTTGAGTTGTTATTTGCAGCAGAAACGCTGTTAGCTGTTGCTTTGTTTGAAATGAACAAAGAAAAAAAGAGTGAGGATGAAGGCTGCACTCACGGCGAAATGATCCGCGGCCTTTTCCACACTCGTTGCCAAACTCGCACGAGAACCTACAAAGGTCAAGAGCGAATCTATGTTGATTTTGACATAGAAGTGAAGAAATTTGCAAGTCTTATTCGTTTATTTTGGCCGGAACATTATCTGATGCTTCTTTGGGGAGCGCCTAAACCGCATATTTACCAGGTGCTACCACGAACTGCATAGGTCATATGATATCATGGTTATGACATAAAATGTATATTGGTTATATTTCTGAAAACCTACTCCATGGAGGGATATATGTATGAAAGTTGGCGAAGCACGGGCTTTCGCTGCCGAATGGGTCATTCAGCATGCGAGCCATGATCACTGGTTCATAGGTGCGTATTTCAGCGGCTCAACCGTTGGTCTTCCTGATGATTTGGAGTTAGCCATCTCCTCTGATATCGATGTCGTGATCGTCATCGCACAGGAAGAACCTCCTCTCAAGCTTGGAAAGTTTATTTACCGTGGAACGCTCGTAGAAGTCACGTATCTGTCTTGGAATCAGCTCTCCTCCGTCGAAGATGTACTGTCGAATTATCACTTGGCAGGCGGTTTTCGCACTGACACCATCATTGCGGATCCAACTGGAAATTTGCGAAGATTACAAACACAGGTATTCAGCCATTTTGCTGAAATGAAATGGGTGCGGCGCCGATGTGAACATGCTCGATCGAGAATCGAACAAGGGCTCCGATCCATCAATAGATCTGCGTCATGGCATGACCAAGTTACGGCTTGGTTGTTCCCTACAGGCGTTACTACGCATGTACTCCTTGCGGCTGCGTTACGAAACCCTACGGTACGACTTCGATATTTTGCCGCACGCGAGGTACTGTTAGATTATGGTCACGATTTGGACGGTCTTTATTTGAATTTGCTCAAGTTACTTGGGTGTGCTCACCTGACACCTCAGCAAGTTGAACACCACGTCGCAGAATTAGCTTGTACATTTGACGCCGCCGCAGCGGTTGCTAAAACTCCATTTTTCTTCCGTACAGACATCACATCCGCAGCTCGACCCATTGCGATCGACGGGAGTCTCCAACTAATCCGTACTGGCTATCATCGTGAAGCGATGTTCTGGATCGTCACTACCTTCGCGCGCTGTCATCAGATTCTCGAGGTAGATGCTTCGCTTCAAACACAACGGGAACGCAGCCACGCCTTTGAAGCGGTCATCGCCGATCTCGGGATCACCTCAACAGAATCCCTCATATCTCGAGCCGAGGACGTCATTCAGTTCCTACCGCAACTATGGAATACCGTTGAAATGATCCTTGTAACCAATCCGGCCATTACGGGCAAGTAGATGGGTGTAATCTATTTAGGATACACGGTCACGATAACCCCATCGATGTTATTCCCGGAAATCGCATAGGATCGATCTACGGGGACTTGAATGTCCGTATTTCCAGTCACTGGGTAATAGGTAACTTCATACGTCTCGCCATCGACTTTGTAAGTAAAGGACTTTTCTTTTTTCACATATTCCAGGTACTCTTCTAGAACCATATCCCGTTTGTTCATAATCGCACTGTGCGGCAGACCCACATAACGGTAGTGCCAAGGTTCATACTGAATGCCTGTGATTGCTGTTTTGTCCTTCGGATATCGCAGTACAAAACCATATTTCCATGCATGGTCCATCAGCCATTTCCCTTCCGGCGCTTGATTCATCTCCATCTGCGTGGACCCGATATCCAGGGAGAGACCCATGTTGTGCTCGCTAAACCCTGCAGGCAATGCATAGTCCGAGCCTTTTTCTTCATATAACTGACTCTGTTTATCAAAGTTTCGATAGCCGCTGTTCATCGAGAAATGATTCACTTGATCCTGATTCGCATCCTTAACCATCTTCGCAAAAGATTGAGCGACATGTTCAGATAAGGAAATGTCGGTCTCTAATAAATTATATCCGGTCACCCATTTTGAATCCTGAGTAAGACGAATCACGTCAGATTGTACGCCTTCCGGCTGAACAGGATACTTCGAATTCACTAATAACAAGTCACCTTGATATATTTGATCTTGCGAAATTTGCATCGATATGTATTTCTCTTGAAATGACATGCTTGGACTTATACGAATCGGACTTGCGTCCGCAATTTTCCCTACTTGTTGAAAGATAATATAACCTAAAAGTACTAAAGTTACGAACAAAAAACCCCACTTCTTCATGCATTATTCCTCCTGTCCTTCGAACCTTTATTTAGGATAGGATAAACTTTTTAAAAAGAAGTAAGGTAAATATAAAGTTTTTCTTAAATTATCACATTTGGAAGTTGGTTAGGGCTCTTGTGGAGCCTGTTCGCTCGGTAATCGCACTTCAAAAAGGGTACGAGCCACGTTGCTCTCGGCCGCTATCGTCCCGTGATGCCGCTCAACAATATTTCTTGCGATGAACAACCCAAGTCCGGTACTGCCGCCTTGATGTGATCGGGCTTGGTCACCGATATAGAACATATCGAAAAGATGCGGCACATCTTCCGGCGGGATATGATCTCCATAATTGATGACTTGAACCACGATCTGATCCTCTATGACATAACCATGAATATCGACATACTGTCCATCATTCCCATATCGAATTGCATTGGTCAGGAGATTCTCGAATACACGAGCCAGCAGCTCTCCATCCCCCAAAATATTGAGTTGCGTTGAAACATGGAGTCTAGCAATCAAATGGTTTTTTTCAAATGCAGGATATAATTCTTCAATCAGCTGCTGGAGCAACTCACTTAAATCGATCGGTTTTTTATCTACGGTTAACATGCCGTAGTTCATTCGCGTAATCTCGAATAGTTCGTCAATGAGCTTCTCAAGGCGTTGCGACTTCGCCCATGCGATATTCGCATAATGTCTTATTTGTTCCGGCGTCAAATGCTCGTCCTTCAGAATAAAATCCAAATAGCCCAATACGGAAGTCAGCGGCGTACGCAAATCATGAGCTAAATTCAAGACTAATTGATCCTTGCTGTTCTCTGCAAAATCACCGCGTTCTACGGCTTTCTGTAACTTTTCGCTTGCGAGATTCATATCTCTTGCAATGTCCTCGAACTCGTCGCGCGAATTAATTTGGACACGGCTTTGAAAATCACCACTCGCCAGACGATGAATACCTTTCGATATCTCTTTAAAATAGGTCCCATATCGTTTGGTGAGGAGAAAGTAGAACAATATCGTCAGCGGAATGAAAAAAATCAAAAAGAAGTTCAAATCTCCAACATCTCGGATGAAGTACCGGACCGAAGTCAAGGGATCCTCATACAACACCTGGGACCGATAGTAATACTGGAGCACTTTGTAAAGGGTAAAGGTAATAGAACCAGATAGCAGCATACTGCATCCCAATATCAATAACATTTTGAATCGAAAGCTTCGTATCATGTTAGCCATTGAAGGTATATCCCACTCCCCACACGGTCTTGATGAGTTTGTTGCGATTCACGTCTTCGCCGAGTTTTTTGCGTAAGGTACGAATATGTACCATAACCGTATTCCCGCCTTCATAATAAGCCTCGCCCCACACCTGTTTGAAGATATTGTCCGCGCTAAAAATCTTTTTCGGGTACTTGGCTAGCAGATGCAAGATATCAAATTCCTTCGGCGTTAAATCAATCGATTCTCCGTATAGAATTACGGTATGTTGATCGGGATCGATGACGAGTCCGCCTATTTCCAACACTGAACTTTTGGCAGCCACCGGTTGATTTAATTGCGTAGAGCGACGCAGCTGGGCATTAACTCGAGCAACCAATTCCATGGGATTAAACGGTTTGGTCATATAATCGTCAGCCCCCATAACAAGGCCTGTGATCTTATCGAAATCGCTCGTTTTGGCACTTAGAAAAATGATGGGCATCGAATACTTTCCCCGAATTTGTCGAGTTACCTCATACCCGTCCATGTAGGGCATCATAATATCCAGGATAACCAAATCGATCGTATGCGTTTGAATCGCAAGTACGGCTTCTTTCCCATCCTTTGCTTTCATGATGTGGTACCCCTCTTTGTGGAGATGCAACGCGATCAGATCTGCAATTTCCGGTTCATCGTCGGCGATTAAAATTGTAATATGCTTCATTTCTACCATCCTCTGTAAATAGTTAACATGCAGACTATTATAGCAGATTCATTTCATAATCCCATCCTGAAATCAAAAAAAGCCGCAACGATGCGGCTTACACGCGTGTTCTATCCATTAATTAGGAATTCGGTTGGTGAGGAACTCTTCTAAATCAGGGATAGAAGAAAAACGATGAATATCTACCCCACGAGTGCGAAGGTGACACTCTAGCTTACATTGTAGATCCTCGACTGCCACTTGCAGCGGTTCATAATCATCAGGGTTGAGTAGCGTTATTAAATTCGGGAGTCCCGCTTCAAAATAGTGGTTCTGATAGACGATGTTAGGCTCCACCGTGAGGGGCCAATGTCCTTTTTCCGAATAGTACAGAAAACGAGCAAGTTCATCTTGTATCCCAATCGACCAGAAAAATGCCGAGGCATAATCTTTCTTTTCACATGCGGTTAGAAGTTTGTCGAAGATGCCTTTCAGCTCCTCATAGAAACCTCGCATCCGATCAGGATAAGACGGACCGTTCGAATATGTATTTTTTTGTTCGATCAACAATTCAAGTGTATCGTGTACGAGTCCCTCACAGGCAACTCGAATTTCAACGCAATTTTGAGCATGTATAATGGTATCTATGGCTTCTTCGAGGCGAGCAGGCCGGATTGCGAAATTCTTATATTGCTCCGCGTTTTTACCCCAACCTTTCGTGAAATATGTCCGATTTAAAAGGGCTAGACTCTCGAGCACCTTCGTAATGACAGCATGGGCATCAACTCGGTATAAGGTCATGTCATCTCGATGTTGGTTGTAAGTCATGTTATATACGTGGGCGTAAATATCACGCATATGCGACTCGGCTCGCTCCACTAATTTCAATCCGTGATTAGGCATTTCGGCGATCGTATCGCGTAACTGCAGAAATCGGACACGATCTTCTTCCGAACGGACGTACAATAGTTTGCAATCCGCGATAATCGAGGTATTCGTTTCTTCGAATGCGGCCATTCTTGCTGCTCGTTCCCAACTAATTGGCCAAAAGTCAAAGCTAATATCGTTCAATACAAACTGCAAGCTAGCGTCGTAGCCACGGGATGTAGCTGAAATGAAAAAGAAATCCAGGTCCGACCGCTGCGTAGCCGTTCCTTGGGCGTAAGATCCGTAGTAAGCCACGATCGCAATATCATCCGGATAATGGGTTTGAATATGACGGACTAGCGTATGAGCAACATCGAGTATGTTATGCATCTAAATTCCCCCTCTCCCCCTCATTATACAACCGCTGTCTTGCGATTCTAGGTAGAGAATAACTAAAAACCATTTTCTGCGCACTTAGAGGCTATTCGCCATTCCATATCTTATCGCGTAGGCGTAATCGTCTCGTCCATTCTGTTCCGCTCTTTCTGCAGCCATTTCGTAATGATATGGGACTTGAATGTGCTCAACCATCCACGAAGGACCCCTGTGCCGAACGATCGCATATTTAGCATGTGGTGTTTTTGATTCCATGGCATGCGGGTAAGGTAGTTCTTCGAAATAGGCAGGGAGTCCAACACTTCCAGGATTCACAATGAGTTTTCCGTTCGGGAGCCACAACGATTTCTGTAGATGGGTATGTCCGCATAAAATCACTTGCTGAGCAATAGGTGCTAGTTCATCCATAATCGCCCCAACAGATCTTTCGAATACCCCATTTGGGTTAATCTCCTCTACCAAATAGGCTTCATCAGAAAACGGAGTTCCATGACAAAAGAATAAACCTTCCATGACCCACGACGATTTGAATGATCTTATCCATTCCACGATATCCTTCGAAAGCAGCGGTTTTACAAACTTAAACGTAGCGGATTCCATCTCATCCATAAGTAAATACCGATCACAGTTTCCCATGATGTGAATCATTTCGGGCCGCTGCATGAGTAATTCAGCAGTCTTACTAGGTTCGATTGGGCCGAACAAGGCATCCCCTAGATTCACAATCGTGTCTATTCCACGTGAATCAATGTCGCTTAGGACAGCTTCTAAGGCATGAACGTTGCTATGAATATCTGAAATGACAGCGATCGTCTGATGATTCATTCGATATCCCCCCCTAATTCAATCGTATTTTATGATACGAATTATATCTTTTTACACAAACTAATGGAATTAGGGTACGTAAATTCGAAGCCGAATTTCTGATAAAAGCTTACTTTCGGTACGTCTGCCATTAGAATTACCTCAGCACCGTGAGCAACGTTGTGATTCAAATAGTTCGTTAGCTCTTGCATGATGATGTCATCGAACCCTTGACTCTGATAAGAAGGAGCAATGACAATATCTACGATCTGATAAAACCAGGCGCCATCCCCGATGATTCTGCCCATGCCAAGAAGTTCTGAATCATCTCCTCTTAAAATGACAGCGAAAAGTGAATGATTCAATGATTTCTCCACGATGGCCTCATCCTTGGCCCCAAGACCTGCAGCGATTCTTAATTCAAGATACTCTTTCGTGTTTGGAACTTCATATACAATGTTCATGTTCTGTTCCCCTTCCTTTGGATCATGGAATTTTCACGTACATCATCTATTTTACAAGACTAATGCAAGTGATAAGGTATGCACGGTATTTTAATTAGTCTAAGGATATTTTCGATATAAAAGTTTATCTAAACACTTTATAGTTTTGATTTAGGGTTTGCCTAATTAAAATGCTTCTGGTATAGTGATAACCTATTTAAGCCAAGGAGGTCTGGGCATGAAATTGTATAAGCCAATCGACATTGCACGAAAGTTGCAAATTAGTACAAGTGCATTACGGCATTACGAATCATGGGGTGTCGTACCAACACCCGCTCGCAGCACGAATGGCTATCGCCAATATACAGAAATTCATTTGGCTTATTTTCGCTGCCTCCGTGCAATGTTCCCTGGATTTGGCGTACCTGTAACTTGTAATGTCCTGCGGCATATACAGCATTCCGAGATGGATACCGCCTTCTGGATCGTGAATAAAGAACAATCGATCCTGCAACAAGAGAAAGTCGTCGCGGATCAGACGCTCGCGCTACTGCAGAATCCAGAACTTCCGATGCTCAAGAACACACAACTAAGAGATCGCATGACCATTGGCGAAGCAGCATCACTTACCGATGTCCAAGAATCGGCCATTCGGCATTGGGAAAAAGAAGAATTGATCGCACCCCTTAGAGATCCTCAAAATGGATACCGGATCTTCACGCCAATGCACATCCGGCAAATCTTACTCATCCGTACCTTGCGAAGAACCGTCTATTTTTTAGAGAATATGAGAGAAATCGTTCAAGCCGTGGAACATCACAGTATCGAACAAGCTAAGAAAGTAACGGAACAAGCACTTCAGAGCATCCATCAGCGCAGTCGACAACAATTCTTAGGCGTTCATCAATTGGTAGAGCTATGTAAAGAATTAGACCTCATTTAACTTCATATGCATACCAAAAAAGGAGCTGCAACGTAGCAAGCTCCTTCTTGATCATCGTCTCGTCCTCTCAACTATTCGCCGATTAATCTCGCGGATATTCTACTTTCATGATGTCCATGAATGGAACTTGGTTCTCACCCTCTGTTCCCTGGACATGTACTTTCCCTGTTCGTGGCACCATATTTGTAATAATACCGCGGATCGGTTGTTCTTTCCCCCACACCGTTAATACGATTTCGGAGCTTTCTTGTTTGGCTTCGGTCAATTGATTTGCTATATCCTCTAGTACAAACTCGTCTCTCGTCGGACGTTTTGGTGGTTTTGCCATATTGCCGTGTTCCTCCAATAACTCATTTTGTTCAACATATGCATGTCTCTATTCTTTCTATCTTACAGTTATGTTCCTATTATACGAGATAATTGGCATTCTTTAAAATGATTATTCCTTTTTGTACTCGAATGATCGAACATCTTTCGCAATCTTGCTGTCTTATTCCCGCGACCTCCCCAGCGCCAGAATCGTGTGCTACACTCAACAAAAATGTAAAATGGCTTCCGTTGGCACATGAAAGGAGTATTGACACAGCCTTTCATTTATAAGATTCCGGTAAGTGACGAATACAAACATACGCAATAAAAGCAAGAACTCCGCTGACTGCAATCGAAATTGAGAATGCTCGGGTATAATCCTCGAGGTTAGCTAAGGACTGAATTTGCCCCAGTGAAGATGAGAATAGAATACCGATGCATGCCACGCCGAGTGAATTGGATACATACATACAGGTCGTAAATAATCCTGAACCTGTCCCTGCTTCTATAGCGGGTACTATGCTGAGAACGATGTTGGAAAGTGGTGTCGTGGCCATTCCAAGCCCCAGTCCATATACGGACAACAGTATGATATTCTGAGGTATGAACAAATGCCCTGCATCCAAATACATCGACCCCATGAGGAGCAGGCTGCTGATGCCCATGAGTAAAGCGCCTGTTTTCAACACAACGTTCCCCCATTTCTGCACCAACCTGGATGATAATAGTGAGGTAAGAAAATAACCCACTCCCAGCGGAAGAAAGACTAGACTTGCCGCTCGAACGTCATAATGCAAACCGGATTGTACATAGTAATTCAATATAAAGAAGAATGAGAACATACTGAGATAGATAACGATAACCGTCACGATCCCGATACCAAATGAATTTGCTTTAAATATAGACAGATCTATTAAACCTTCGTTCTGCCCTTTCATCTTCCTTAACTGGACAGCTAGAAAAGCTAGTAATATAAGGATTGAAATCATGAGACAGCCCCATGTCCATAGTGGCCATCCTTGCTTTTGTCCCAAAGTTATAGGAATAATCAAAAGCAATAATCCCAGCGTCAATAGGATGGTACCAACCCAATCCAGCTTTGCTCTCACCTTACCATAGGATTCAGGAATGATCGGAAGAAACAAGAGTACCAATACGCCGAAAGGTACATTAAATAGAAATACGATGCGCCAATCAAGTCCGAACAGATCCCAATCTATTAGAAATCCGCCTAGGATTAATCCGAGCGTGAATCCCACACCTATCACAGCACCATATATGGCAAATACCAATCCCTTTTCTCTTGGCAGAAAATTGATCTGCAGCATCGACAGGACTTGCGGTTGAATCATCGCTGCGGACAGCCCCTGGACAATTCTGATCACGATAAGGATGACGGGTTGTGACACGATGCCCCCTAACAAGCTCATGACTGTAAAACCTAACACGCCTAAGGTCAACAATCGTTTCCTGCCATACATATCACCCAGCTTCCCCCCTACGATTAACGCCACAGCTAGTCCTAACGAATATCCCGAAAAAATAAGCTGCGCTTCTGAAAAGCTGGCATGTAGGCTGGTTTGCATCAGCGGAAGTGCTACTTGCATCATATAGTTGTTCAATGAAATAAGCAGCGTGGGCAGCAAAATAAGAGCAAGCGCATACCAACGCTGTGGATCAACCTGAGGTTCTGATTCCATATCTGCCCTTAGATGGGTTGATTTGCGATTCATTGTACTTCATCCTTTCTATCCCATTAATTGATAATCATTATCATTTACATGGATTATTCGTGCTACCCGCAGAAGGATTTTCTTTCCCTAAGGAGGGAGCGAACAAAAAAAGAACCCCTTCTTGTTAGAAGGAGTTCTACTTATTGATATTCATCCGAGATTACGTCTCGTTGACAGATGCGCTTTACATATTCACTTGGGTTACAGCCGTAATGCTTGCGAAAATTCGTTGTGAAATTACTGATATTGCTATAACCAACCGATACCGCGGTTTCACCTACATTTAATCGCTCCACTTCCATATACCAACGTGCTTTTTCCATTCTTTGCTGCCGAACAAGCTCAAATATCGTCATGCCGTACAATTCACGAAATCCTTTTTTTAATTTGAATTCATTAAGTCCTACCCGTCTCGATAACTCACGAATGGATAACGGCTGTTCATAGCGTTTCATAACTAATTCTCTCACGCTATTCAACTTGGACATATCATCGCGACTTAGAAAAGGTTTGCCCCCCACGGGGCCAAGTCCCTCAACTTCTCCGAATAAAGCAATGAACTCCATTGCCTTGCTTTCCATATACAGCCGTTTCATGGAGCCCTGATACGTACAATTCATGAATTCAGACACACATTTATGGATTAACGGTGAATCCGGGTAACGATCAATTTTCCCTTTATACCTTTGTAGCCATTTTTGCATGTTCTGTTTTTCTGGAATATCCCCAGCATATTGCAGCAAGGCTTCGGGAGACAAGCGTATTTCAAGCAATTGGTTTCTTAGCCCTGCTTTCTTTTCTTCATATACCAGCTCATTCTCCAAGAAGAGAACATTGCCCGTAAGTTGTTCCGTATGGCTTTCTTTCCCATTCCATTCGCAATAGATTTCACCGTGAAGGCAATAGCTTAGTTCAAATAACGGGCAAGCTTCCTGGATTTGAAGTTTCATATCTTCATGGAAAGTGATATCCGCGATAACGATTTCCATACCTGGGCGTATGCGTATTCGATTCATGCTTCCCGTACCGACATGTGAAGGAATCGTAAGATTCTGCTCCCCATCATTTGGATACATGCATCCATCGATAAATGTTGTAAATTGGTCGTAATACTTATGGATATCTGCATTCAATATATGAAGTTTCATGCCATACCTCCTCTCAAAGGATTCCTATCGAACAACGCTAAGTCAAGTGCTTTCGCTCGCGGCGAAATTTGCCTGGGGGCAATTTCATATCCTCCATAAAGACACGCGTAAAATAATGAACCGATGAAAACCCCGTGAGATCCGCGATTTTTTTGATCGGAAGATCACTACTTATGAGTAAGCGTGTCGCTTGCCTAACGCGCTCCCGCCGGATAAAATCTGTAAAACTCTCACCGATGCCTGCGGAGAACAAGCGGGACAAATGGCGCTCAGATACATTTAAGTAGTGTGCGACTTCGACAAGACTCAGCGGTCTTGCTAAATTGTCTCGGATGTATAGCTTGGCTTGCTGAATCAGCATATTCGAATTTTTGCGTTTAACATGCATCTCCTGCTTCGGACCCTGTGCTCCAAAGAGCGTAACGAACGACTGAATCAAGGCGTAGGCCACCGAGGGAACGGCTGCCGCAGGAAGATTTTTGTCTTCATCCGTTTGCAGCAGCAGTGATTTCCATAATAGCGAGGTAGGATGCTGATCATCCTTCAGCACGCATACTTTCATCGTTTCGCTGAGTCGTTCAAAAGCTTCCCGTACCGGTACTTGGGTCAATGATTCGTCTACTTCGAAGGCGACATAAAGCAAGAACAGGCCTGCTTGCGTTCGAATTTGGTGGGTCACGCCGGGCCTGGAACAAAAGTGGGTACCTGCTTGAAGCTGGTATTCCACCCCATCATCCGTATATTCGCCTACGCCCGTAAGGACATAGCATATTTCGAAGAACGAATGCTTATGAATGGGATTATCAAATAACTGTGGATTCACGCCCCAATAATGGACTTTAAATGATGCTTCACTCGTCTGTAGGACGGTTGCGATCTCATTTAACAAAGAAGTCGTTTCTTTACCCAGATACATCAATGTTCCCGCCTTTAGTCCATCATGGCTTTATTTTATAAAAAAATGTCCTCTGTCCAAAAAGACAACGATTAACTAGGATCTCTATAATTATAAGCGTAGTAACTATGAATTGTCAGTAAGTATCGAGGGAGGCCAAATCATGATCGAACCTAAAGATGTGGATTTTTACAAAGAAAATGGATACCTGCTTGTCAAAGGCGTTTTTAATCAACAAGAAGTCGAAGAGATGCGGGAAGCGGTCGAACGAATTATTCAACGTGCTGCAAAATCCAAAGCGGATGCGAATGCCGCGTGGCAGGGTGACTTCCTTCCTCCAGAACAGTTGAAGAAGCTCGTCCTTAAGGGATTTCATGATGTACATTATCATGATGCTGCATTTATGCAAGCCATTGTACATCCCAACATGCGCAACATTTTATCACAGATCATTGGTCCCAACGTTCAACTCCATCATTCCAAAATGTTGGTGAAGCCGCCGGAGAATGGCGCGGCATTTCCAATGCATCAGGATTATCCTTATTTCCCGCATGCGAACCATACGATGTTGGCTGCAAGCGTCCATCTGGATTATGCAGATGAAGAGAATGGCTGCCTTCGCGTCATTCCAGGATCCCACAAGGAAGGCTCCCTTCCTCACGTCGGTTCTTATTATTTGAATCATAAGGAGTACCCTACCAAAGATGGGACACCTTGTATTGCAGACGCGGGCGATGTGTTGTTTTTTAATTACTTGACCATTCATGGATCAGATCCGAACCGAAGCTCGCGTACGCGCAGGAACGTGCTTTTTCAATACAAAGACGCGAGCGATTTCCCGACTGAAAATGTTCACTTTGATTGGGGCATGGGATTGATGGTGACCGGTGAGAATCCACATTTCACGAAAGTGAAGCCGAACTATACGATTATCTAAAAAAACAAGCCGCAGGGAGCGTATCCCTCGCGGCTTGCGATATTTTAGCTGCTATATGCGGCTGAACCGATCTTTTACTCGATTTGCCATCCAATGATTGACTTCAAATAAGTCCGCTAAGGGTTGATGCGTGAAAGGTACTGTTGGCATGTACCCTGGCGGTCCGAACTCTGGGGTCATTGTTAAAATACGACAGCCTTCATCCTGCCTCGCCTTGAACACGGTATCCCACCAATGTTCAAACCTTTCCAATGCCATAGCATATTCAGGTGCGGCAGGGTGCGCCACTTGCGGCCCTTCTTCGAACCCTATGCGGGCATGAAGATGAATGGTTCGGTCCATGACGAGAGCCATGTCTTCTTCTTGATCATGGAGCAACGATTCACAGACGCAAGTAAAGTGGCTGAAATCCGCCGTAACTCTTAGATCCGGGAATTTTCGAAGGAGCCTTGCCGTAGACCATGGCGAGAACATGGTACGTCCGCGATGGGTTTCGTGCCCGATTGGCGTACCATACGTCTTCTCCACTTGGATGGCATGCGCAAAGAACTGATCCTGCATGTCTTCGTTCCAATAATCTTTTCCGCTATGCGAATTGATTAATACGGGATGATATTTGATTGCCTGTTCGACTTGTTGAAGAAAGGACTCCTCATGATCCCCATTCGTAAAAATTTGCGGGATATATGCAAGGCCTAATTCTTCCTTCAGTTCAATAAACTCATTTTCTTCATCCGGTGTTGGAAGAGGTGCCTCAATCCCATCATAGCCATGCTGAGCGGCTCTCTCGAATTTGTCCCGTAACGTTCCGTTCATCCCCCAAAAGGCATGAAAACATGTTAATTCCATTTCGTATCCCTCCAGTTATTTATGGTGGCCTCGCGGTTTTTTGCCGCTCCATCGCTCATCGATCTGTTCGTTCTTGGATTGGTATCGCGCGTCAACGCTAATCCGGTATTGATTCGTCGTATTTTCAAGTGAACAGTGAAGCAAGAACATGCCGAAAATCAGCACATCGCCAGCTTCAAATGTCGTTGTCGCCCATTGCCCGCCGAACTTCTCCGTAATGATCAGTGGATCATCCGTATAGTGTCCAATCCCATCCCGGTCTGAATCTTTGGTACCGTAAGATTGTTTCAGAGCTTCAAATCGATGGGAGCCTAAACAAATGGCAAGCCCTCCTAAATCGTAGGAGACATCGCCGATCGGAGACCACACGGTATATACGTTGTGCGTTCCCCGTCCCATATAGACAATGTCATAATGCGCACCCGTGAAATCCCCTGTACCTACCGCTCGCAGCCATTTGTAATGATACGTAAGCGATTCCTCGCCCAACAGTTCGTCAAAAAAACGCATGACATGCTCCCCATTCAACACATTGAGAAGCGCAGGCAAATCCTCATTGGTGCCACCCATAAAAATACTCTTGCTTCCATCCGCGATGACACCTTCTTCAAGGAGCGTATCTCGTTCTATTTTTCCCATCTGGTTCATTTTCTGGAGTATCGCTTGACGGGCATCTAGTACTTGGTCTCGATCATGGAATCCTCGGATCAGCAAATACCCGTCTTCCTCCATCCGTTCACGAACCGCTTGTACATTATGTAAAACATCGTTCGAACTTCTTAACTCCGTTAAATGCGGTCCACCTAACTCTAATTCACGATTTCCAACTTTAATCATCATGATACCGACCACCTGTACGTTTTTGGATTCATTGGAGCATTTGCTCTGTCTTAACTATAAATCCGATAAACGTGACTGTATTTACGGAAATGTGATGGATATTTAATGAAATCGCTTCAAATTTTAATCATTAGGATAGTCGCCTTGTTGTTGGTTCCTCCATTTCGAGGGCGAAATCCCTTCAGTCTGTTGAAACCATGCGCTGAACTGATGAATGCCCGAAAAACTCAATTGTTCCGCGATTTGCACGATAGATTGATCCGAGGTTCGCAGCAGCCACTTCGCTTCCGTTAAACGGTGCATCTGTTGGTACTGCTTCGGAGATACGCGATAGGATTTCGTAAATTCCTTGCGAAAAGCCGACACGGATAAGCCAGCCATTTGGGCCAATGCTGTCACACGAATCTCTTGGTGCAAATGATTACGGATATAGTCGGCCGTGCTTGCAATGGACATGCGATGTGCGTCTGTATTCGAATGCTGCAGCAACGTTAGGAGAAAGAGCTCGATCCACGCAGAAATAACGGCTTCTTTTTCCTGAAGCGGTTGGGATACGACCTTCAACCAGTTACGGAATAAAGATTCATAGATATCCCGACTTCCCTGTGACAAGTGAATGAGCCTTGGACATTCTGGTTCAGTTAACTGATAGAATCGCTGTACCAGCGGCTTTGGCAAATCGGATGCCTGCATGACCCCGAATCGTACGGCATCATTCGTCCAGAATCGGTGCGGGAAGTTCGGCGGTATGAGGACAACGCTGCCTTTTTCCATGTTAAATTCGCGATGATGGTACTCCAACACCGCAGAACCTTCTAGTACGATGGATACTTCATAATCGTTGTGGTAATGCGTATCCATACTCCACCGATTTCTGTGAGATGCAATGGATGTCATAACTTGAATTGCCATGAAGATCCTCCTGCAGACGTTGCTTTGTTTCTAGTAATGAATTCGTTAAGCACAGTGTAGCATGTTCGCCAAAGGAGGAGAATAACAATTTGAAGATGTGAAGACATTCCAAAAGCCGAAAGGCTCTCAAGGAGTGCGCGTTCGGCTTACGGAAGAATATTGCTATGTTGCAATTTCAACGATTTTTGTTCGTGATTTTAACTAGATACTCGAGCGATTGCGCCAAGCTATCGAACGGATCACCTGGACAATAGTCTTGTTCTACCGCGTAATATTCTACGCCATTCGCCTCACCCCATTGAAGTATAGGTGCGAAATCAATCGAACCTGTGCCGAGCTCTGCGAAGTATTGCCGATCGTCATTCGTCATGTCTTTGAAATGAAGGATAGGGAATTTCCGGCCTGTATATTGGGAGATGTAGGTTAACGGATCACGGCCAGCCTTTTTGACCCAATACGTGTCAATTTCCGGCAGAAGTGATTGACCTTTCTCAGGCTCGAGCAAATAATCCAAGGCCACGCGGTTGTTAATTTCCGTATGGAATTCAAAGTCGTGATTATGGTAGCCTACGTAGAATCCCTGATCTTGGACAAGAGATGCGATTTCGAGCAATCTTCGTTTCACTTCACGATAACCGGGTTCATTCTGCATATCTGTCGGCAAGGAGTTTAAGTAAAAGTATGATGTTCCAAACAATTTTGCTTCATTTAATACGGCATCCAACTCCATATTCAGACGATACAGACTGACATGCATACCTGCTACCGATAGCCCTGTTTCTTGAAGAGCAGCCGCAATTTCAACGGCTGGATATCCGTGCAACCCATCAATTTGAACGGACTTCCACCCCATCTCGCTCAGTTTACGAAGCGTTCCATAGAAATCCTTTTTGCAGGCCTCCCGTAATGTAAACAATTGTGCGGCGAACTTATGATGCAATGAACTCTCCTCCTTCCAACAAATCCAGCCATCTGATCTCCTCGGGGGATAGTTCAATTTGTAATCCGTCCAAGGAGGTTGTGACTTCTTCGATCGTTTCCATCCCGACAAGTGCAGCCGTAGGAAATGGCTGATGCAGCACATAGGATAATGCGATTTGCAGGCGTGTTACGCCTTTTTGTTGAGCAAGCGCTTCTGCCCGCGCATAGCGTTCCCAGTTCTCCTGTGTGTAGTAGACGTTGACCATCTCCGCATCCTCCAGCTTATCTGGTGCAAATCTCCCCGTGAAGAACCCGCCTGCTTGCGATGACCAAGACAATATCGGCATTTGATTTCCGGCATGCCAATCGCACATTTCACGTCCCGCCGATACGCATCCTTCCCAACGGGGTACCCTGCATTTCGCTAAGCTTAGGTTGGCGCTATTGAACGTGAAGCCAATCAACCCGTGGGATTTCGCGTAATCGTTCGCTTGCTGAATCCGTTCATGCGTCCAATTCGATGCGCCGATGGCATGGATACGTCCAGCTTCTAGATGTTCGTTGAGCACTTCCATGATCGGTCCGACCTCGACATTCGGATCATCGCGATGCAATGCATAGAGGTCCACGAAATCCGTCCGAAGCCGTTCCAGACTTTCCAGCAAATCCTTCGTGATTGCCCGGGGGTTAACCCGAGGACCTGATTCCCCGTCGTCATGATGAGCCCCTTTGGTCAGGATCATCAACTCGCTTCTTCGCCCCGAGGTTTCGAGCCATTGACCGATGGCTCGCTCACATCTGCCGTACTGGTGCGCCGTATCAATCATGTTACCGCCAACCCGAAGGAACGTGTCGAACATGCGGTCTATGTGCTCCAAATCGTTCTTACGCAAGAAGTTCCCCGATCCCATGATCAACTGCCCGACGTTCTTCGTCACGGGTTGGCCATTCTGAATCCCTTGTACATGTATTGTTCTCATCGCGTAACTCTCCTAACGCTTGTTCCGGATTCGTACGGAATCAAGCTTGTGATTTCGCATGCTGCGCTGTGCGGTGGAGGACCCATGCCGCTAAAAGACGAGTACCGTACCCCGTTGCACCTTGTACGGTATATCCTTTCGTCGCAGCAACATCCTTTAATCCCGCCATATCCAAATGCACCCATTTCAGCGACGGATGGACGAATCTCCTCAGGAATAAGGCTGCCGTAATCGCGCCTGCCTCTCCGACACTGCTTACGTTACATACATCGGCGCAATCTGAATCCAAATAACTGTCGTATTCGTCTGCAAGGGGTAATTGCCACACCTTCTCGCCAACCTTGGCGGATACCTCACGCATCGTATCGACCAACGCTTGATCACCGAATACGCCGGCATATTTCGAACCTAAAGCCCCTGTACAAGAGTATGTTAATGTGGCAATATCCGCGACTTCCTGTGCACCGAGGCGATGTGCGTACAGCAGCGCATCTGCAAGAACGAGCCTGCCTTCTGCGTCGGTATTTCCAATTTGCACGGTGAGTCCGTTCGCATAGGTCAGAATTTCGCCTGGCAATAGCGCATTGCCGCCCGGCATGTTCTCAGCAGCAGGGATAAGGGCTACTACATTGAGAGGCAAACCGCTTCGTGACAGAATATCCATGGCACCAATGACCGAGGCCCCGCCTGCCATATCCATTCGCATATCGCTGATATTGTAATCCTTCTTGAGGGAGATTCCCCCGGTATCGAACGTGATTCCTTTGCCCACCAGAGCAATAAGCGGTTTGGAATGATCAGTAACATAGGACAATTTAATGAATACAGGAGCATACTTGCTACCTCGGCCTACCGCCAGTAATCCTGCCATGCCTTCATCCGCTAAAAGGCTCCCTGACAATATTTCTACACCTACTGAAGTATGGGCGAAATGTTCTTGAACCCTGCGGGCAAGCGTCTCTGGTCGCAAGGCATTCGGAGGTTCATTAGCGAGGTCTCTCGCAAGTATCGTTCCCTGGACGAGGGACAGAGCTCTACGAATACGATCTTCGGTTTCTTGTGTTTGCACGACATCCAGCCTTAACGATGGAACATATGGTTCCTTCGCTGTCGACTTATATTTATGGAACGTATAGGTTCCGAGCAACCAGCCCTCCAGCCATGCGCCGGCAACGTCAGCAAGATGCAGTGGAACGTGTTCGAAGGCAGCGAAGGATACGTGAAACTTCCCGAGTTGGTCTTTTACGATAGACCTTCCTGCCAAGCCCGCGGCATGACGAATCATTTCTTCATTTGCCTTCGTTTTTGTACCCAGCCCCACGAGCAATAGATCTGGTCTCTTCGCGTCACCGGCGATCCAAGTTAAATTCCCTTGCTCACCTGCGGACATACGCGTCGTTGCCATTATCAACGTAAATTGCCCATTCTTGACTTGCAATTTTCCATGCTCCATGTCTTCCTTGAAAATAGGATATATTATGGCTTCGGCATCTTCGAAGCATCCGAACATCTCATTCATCGCACGATCCCTCCGTCATCCAATCGGATCCACGTCTCAAATTCCCGTTCACCTTCTTGCATGCGAATGACACGTGCTCCTCGTTGAAGCTTGCCATAGCAGTTATACCCGCTTACGCGACCGTAACATAGGCGAATGCCATGAAGCTCTCCGGCATAATCATTGTCATGGTCATGCCCGACGAACGTACCCAATACATCGCCCCGTTCAACCATGGCTGTGAACAATCCGCTGTTGATTTTGGCGCATTCGACGCGTTCCCCTTTCGTGCCGCTAACATACCCCGTCTTCCACAGCTGGTCATACTCGGGAACCGGAATATGGAAAAAGGCAAGGGACGGGAGTTTCCCTACGTTACGCTCTTCCATCTCACGGGATTGGTTGACATACCATTGAACCTGGTCCGTGCGAATCCAATCATACCCGCCGACCTCATCAGGGGCCATCAACCCGGAATCGAGAAAATAGAGGATGGCAGCTTCTTTATCACTACCCTCATTTGAACCTTGAATTGTGAGCAAGTAGTTGCCTACCCCTGTAATGTCAGTCGGACCCGCTTGCGTCAGACAACTACTGTGTTCTTGTTGGATGTGAAGCAGCTCTTCCTTCGTTACGCCCTCCTCAGCATCATGATTGCCAAATACGGCTGCCCAAGGAACACCGGATTCAACCACCGTTGAGATCGCCCTGCGGAATGAGACCAGCGGTTCTGGTACGCCATGACTCCAAATCATATCTCCCGTAAGCACAAGGAGGTCTGGCTGCTCCCATTCCACGATCCGCTTGACTAACGCTAGCGTCTTATCGTCCAGGCCCCGTTCATCTTCTTTTCCATCCCCTAGATGCATATCCGTGAATTGCACAATTTTAAACGTACCGTCGTCTCGAAACTGCAAATTATTCGTCACTTTGTTCACTCCCCCATGTTAAGGTGCAAATTCAACGCACAGATTCGCTATACAAGAGGCTTCCACCGGAAATTGAATTATTGTGCCGGCAATCTGGATAGGATGATCCCCCGAATGTTTTTCCATAATATCCACCCAATAAGCGCCCGTCACATTTCGGTATAAATTCAGCTTTGCCATGGTTGCTATCCCCTCTGTTTCATAGACCCGAATCAAACAACGAGGCACCTCTATCGTTACTTCGGGCAGTTTGATAGCTGAGATGGCAACAGTCCCTGCTTCTACCCTCATCAAGCTTTGCTTTAATGGCCATGTGCCACGTTGAGCCTTCACAGAAACATAATTGAGCGGATGTTGATACCTGTAGCTTTCTTCGATTAAAGATGCATTGTTATGGCATTCTACGATGTCAATAGCCATCCGCATCGTATGAGTACCCGTGTCCGGGTGCGGATCGGGTGCGTAAGAACCTCGTAATAAAGTGACGGATAAGGAATCCTCCACGCCTCGAAAACCGTACTTGCTATCTGTAATCAGCATTAGCCCTTTAGCCTGATCTTGAGGTATGCCTACCGACCAACTATTCGCCGGGACATCGAGATTCATCGGATTTCGAAGGACGGTGCCGAATGCCGTATCGTATTTGTACGCATCACATGGGTACGAAAGAGGAACGACAAACTGCAGTTGTGGCGTAAAATCATCTTTCCGACCGTACTCGTGCCAATCACATTCGACATCATAATCCAGCCGAGTACTGCCGCGGTCGAGAGAAATGGTTACACGTAAGCTAGAATTGCGAAAGGGTACGCGATAGGTAACCGATTGGCGTAACTTATCCATGCCTAAATCGCATGCTTCGATGTGCAATCCCTGTGTGAGAGGTTCTACTTTACGGTATCTGCCAACTAACCAGGCATTCCCCCCGCCTTGAAACGCATCTTCCTCAATAAACCGAAAACATGCCCCATGGCGGTTGCGATCTACGTATTCAGATCCAGTCTGCTTATCCATCAAAGATATCAGGTTGAGGGATTGTGGATCGAGAACCGCGATGATACGATCATTCGCTAACGTAAAGGAATACATTTCATTCGGCGGTATATTTTCCCGTGTTAAATAATAATCATCTGCTGTTAAAACATCCATATTCCCTTCCTGCTCTTGCAGGATATACGTGCTGTATCCCATCGGAGGAACTTCGACATCCAGCAGAACTCGCAAATAGAAATGACCCCAATGTTCCATAAACCCTCGATCAATGAATTGATACGCAACGGTATTCCCTTCATCGTCATAGAACGCCAGGTTCCTGATATCTCCATTCCAATCCCAGATTGTAATTTCCGTAAGTTCATTCCGTTCTCTCCACGCCGAGTTGAATACGTGGAATACCCGGGTTTTTCCTCTCCCACGGTCACTCTCTCCTATCCGGAACAGGTCTTTCACACCTACGCCTGCGCCTGCTCCTTCGGAGAAGCTCTCGCGTAAATCTTCGTCTTCAACAATATAACGAGATGTATCGATTTGCGCTGCAAGCTGCCGAATCGCCGCGCTTCTTCTGGAATTCGCCAAGGCTACGATTTCTTGGAATGTCCCAAGGGCATGATCGCGCGTCTCTGACACGCCTGAGCCTGGCAGGATGTCATGGAACTGGTTAAATAACGTCTTTCTCCACGCTTCTTCGAACGACTTTCTATAATAAATAGCGGAAGTCCATAAGTTAGAAAGACTAGCAAAAACCTCTGCCTCATTCAATAGAGTCTCAGACACACGATTCGCTTTCTTGATACGCGCCTCCGAGCTATAGCATCCCGTAAAAATGAAATTCAGTTCTTGTTGAATAACAGGGAGTTGATCCCTTATTTTTTCTACATCAGCAAAATATTCAGCATACGTGCCGAACTGTAGGGTAGGGAAGATCGGCCAGCTATTCATATCGATCGCACGCTCGAGATCACGGCGTGTCGGACCGCCGCCATGGTCGCCAACGCCGTAGACTTTCATCATGGTCTTCATCCCTGTAGAGGCACAAAATTCCGGGACCGTCATGACCATGCCTGGTTCGATTCGAGAGTCATACCAATGAGGTTCTTTATAGGCAATAACAGATTTACCCGATGGCGATTGCCAGCGGTATAGATGATGCCCGTCGTTGTTATGCCCGCGGCAATAATAATAGTAACGAATACCCGCATGATGGAGCGTCTCGGGTACATTTGCGCTATGACCAAAGGTATCCGGCTCAAAATCAATCTGTAAATCTTCCGGAGCTAAATCGAATAATGAACAAATGTAGTTCTTCGCGTATAGGAATTGCCGGGTCATGCTTTCTCCGTTCGGCATGTTCTTGTCCGCTTCAACCCATGTTGAAGCAAGTACTTCCCAACGCCCTTCATGTACTCTGCGCTTAATTTCTTCGAGCATTTCGGGATCATACGTCTCTACGATATGGTAAGCGGCAGCCTGATTATGAGAAAACTTATAATCGGGGTATTCATCGAGCAAGTCCAGCATTGTACGGAATGTATTTAATGTGGCCGATACCGTTTCATCCCAACCCCACAAGAAATTCATATCCAAATGGGCATGGGCTGCACAGAGCACTCGATAGGACTTCGCTTCATCTGCCAGCTCCGATAACATGCTTTCAGCATGCCTTGCTGTATGCTCGCTAATCGTCCCATGGGTTAAGCCAAGGTTAAGTACATATGTAGCGGCGCCATCGATAAGTTCGTCATATTTATGCGCATGAACCACCGATATCCGGTTGGCATATTCTAATTCGGCAATGATGCGTTTTCCCCAGTAACTACTAGTATAGTTGCTCTTTAACTTTGCTAGTTTTGCATGCATTGGATTCACAGTTGTCATAGATCTATGCTCCTTTAAGAGGTCGCTCAACGATTCAACTTTTGATATTTTCAGATAACCGTTCTTGGATGAATTCTACCAATGTTGGCAAGTCTACCGTACCAGCGCTGCCTCCGTATTCACCTACCGATAACGCTCCGCAAGCGTTTCCGTATACGAGGCAATCCTTCACCGGCATGCCGGATAGAAATCCGAATATATAGCCCGCATTAAAAGAATCCCCTGCCCCCGTCGTATCAACGACGGGAACGTTATAACCCGGGCAATGCGTTACGATTCCGTGTATGATTGCGACTGCACCCTGCGCACCTAATTTAATGACCGCATTTTTGCGCTTAGCTGCAATGAATTGAATACTATCCTCCACCGTCTTGCATCCCGTGTAATGTAAGACCTCTGTCTCATTCATGAAGAACACGTCAATCCAATCCATCAGATCAAAAATGCCGTGATACCATTCCCCGGTGTCATCCCATCCTACATCCAACGAAACGGTGATGCCGGATTGATTCAACTTCTGCGCTATCTTCATATATGCCGCATGATTCGCACTGCCTTTATATCCTGTTAGATGAACGTGGTGGGATGGCATGAGATCTTCGATTGCAACATGCTCAACTTGAAGCTCGGCGTTCGTCCCTGCATAGGAAATGAAGGAGCGATCGTTCTCAGGATTAATCGCGATCGAAATGCCTGTTTTATTCCGATCGCTTCTTTCGATAAAGCTGGTATCGATACCACACTGATAGAATTGTTCGAGGATATATTGACCGTAATAATCTGTGCCTACGATTCCTTTGAAGGCTAATTTCTTCCCCAGCTTGGCAAGTGTAATGCTGAACAAAGCCGCGCCTCCTCCGACATGAAGGTTCATGTCACGCACGAATATCTCTTGTCCCGGCAGCGGTAATTGGTTGCAGCCGACAATCACCAAATCTACGTTTGCATCCCCGATCACAAAGGCATCATATGTTTTCAACGCATCCATCTCCCTGTCTCTTCCAGCGGAAACACGCCTTCTCGCCTGAGTTCATTTAACGTTTCTGCAGCTGTCCCGCACTTCCAAACGGTGGCCTAATATGATATCTTCTTCCTGTTGGATCTCGCCGGATATCAGCCGGAGCAACGTCTCAACAGTAACCTTACCCATATGATGGATAGGCTGTTCCATGGAAGTAATTCTTGGCCTTACCAATTCCGTCAATTGACTACCGTCGAAGCCCATCACGGAGATATCCTCAGGCACCCGTAATCCGTGGTCAGCGATACAATTCACGGCTCCAATCGCCATATCGTCACTGACGGCGAAGACGGCCGTGGGTTGGAGCTTGTAACGAAGCAGTTCGCCCATCATGTCATAACCACTTTTCACTTTATAATCACCAAATCGGATATGCTCGTGGACGATTTTGATCCCATGATCGCTCAGGGCATTCCGATATCCGCTATAGCGATTCTGTCCTGACGTGATATCCCGCATGTCTCCCCCAATAAACCCGATCCGTTCATGTCCGATCTCGATCAAATACTTCGTTGCATCGTATGCCGCCGCGTAATCATCGACAATGACCGAAATAAAAGATTGATCCATCGGCTTGACGCTCGAGAAAATGACGGGAATATCTAATTTATTAATAAACTCGCGAATTTTCTCATTAATTTTCTCGTGCATGATAATAATACCTTCGACACGCATCTCCTTGAAAATATTCAAGTATTTATACTCTTTTTCGATGTCTTCACTAATGTTGCATACGAGCAAGTTGTATTCATTGGAAGTCGCTGTCTGTTCAATGGAACTCAGGATCGTCGAGTAAAAACTTGAAGTCAGGTCCGGTACAATGACGCCTAATAGATTGGTTTTGTTGCGAACCAAACTTCTTGCAATCTGGCTCGGCGCGTAGCCCAAATCTTGAATCGCTTCATTCACTCGATTCTTGAGATCTTCCCTGACATATTTTTCGCCATTCAACACTCTCGATACGGTTGTCGTCGATACACCCGCCCGAATAGCAACGTCCTTAATTTTTACAGTCATCTTCCTCATCCTAATCTTAAACTTTTAAATTAATCCTTCTCCAAAAACAAAGGTTGTGAGAATGCCGCGTAGCCACCTTCGATATAGGCACTGATACGTACATACCCTTCATCGCCTTGGCATTCGTATTCAATATGTCTCGTTCTACCTGTTACTTCATGCAGCACTCTTCCTCCGCTGCCGAACAACGTAACGTATTTATACATTTTGTCGAGCAATTCATTGGATTTCAAATCGATGATGATCTTATTCCCAACGCATTTGATGGATTCGAACCCAAAGCCTGTTGATACATAAAATCGACCTTCTTTAATCGCCTGCAGAATGGCTTCTTGCGTGTTTTCTTCCGCCAGCACCATATTCCAGGCTTGTTTCTCCTGCCCATACACATGGGAATCATCATTACCAAATCCCCAGACTTTCCGGCCAGCGGTTAGGAGTGCATCCCATTTGTCAAAAGCGATATCGTATTCGATATTTCCGTCCCCGTTATATATCTCTACCCCGGTGTAGCGCTCCATAGCCATCATATCTTCCAGGGTCCAGAAGTTAGAGAAATAGCGGTTCGGATGAACTAAGACACAGATTCCGCCATGGTCTAGCGTTGCATCGGCATACTTTTGATAATGATCGATCGTGAATTCATTCGTGTAATTTTCCATCATGGTATGAGGCGGTTGTACCAATAACATGTGAGATTTCCGACTGCTTACCTCTATGGCTTCAAAAACCGTTGGAATCTTGCGTTTCCCTTCCACATTCGTTATTTTGTCATGATCCGAAATGGCGAGAAAGTCATAATCCCCATACATCTTATACACAGTTTCGAGTGGAAACCAACCGTCGCTGTTGTTCGTATGATTGTGGAAGCTGCCCCGGTACCATGTTCCTTGCTCATCGTAGGGGTTCAATATTCTCATATCGATCCTTCCTTTTCCTATGAATTATTCTTTAATCGAACCGATCATGACCCCCTGGGCAAAATACTTCTGTATAAACGGGTAGATCAGAATAATCGGTGCGACAACGATGATAATCGTAGCCATCTTCATGGAATCCCCGGTCACCTGCATTTTCTCAAGCACTTCGTATTGGCTCATCCCTGCTGCTGATTCCAGCTTGCTTCGCATGGCTTCTGCGCGCGTTAACATCTCTTGAAGTAAAGTCGAGAGTGGACGAAGATCACTCGATCTGACGTAGAATGCGCCCGTAAACCAATCATTCCAATGACCTACGGCGTTAAATAACGCGATAACCGCTATCACGGGCTTACTTAGCGGCATAATGATCCGCATAAAAATGGAGAAGTCGTTATATCCATCGATTCTTGCAGATTCCTCTAGACTCACGTGAATTTGTTGGAAGAAAGTTCTCATAATGATTAGGTTCCAAGCGCTATACAGGGAAGGAATCACATACACCCAAATCGTGTTCGTCAAATGTACGCTTTTCAGGAGCATATAATATGGAATGATGCCGCCGCTGAACAACATCGTAAAAAAGATAAACAACGTAAAGAATCGAACGCCGGGCATCGTTTTACTCTTCAATGTATAAGCGGCCATGGCTGTAAGAAAAACGCTGGCGATCGTTCCAACGAAGGTCCTGAACAAGGATATTCCGAATGCGGTGAGAATATTAGCGGACGTAAGAACTTCGGCAAAATTCTGCAGCGACCATACCCGCGGCCAGAAGTAGATTCCGCCACGCTCTGCATCTTTGCCCGCATTAAAGGATAGGGCAAATATATTTAAAAAAGGAAGAACTATGGATAAACACAATAGCGTGATGAGCAAGTAGATTACGACTTTAAAGATCTTTTCCCCGAGTGTCGTCTTATAAAACTCCTTCACTACTCTTATCCCCCTTTCCTTATACACGAAGATCGTGGAGGCCGGCTGTACCGAGATTCGGACTCAACCGGCCTGAGTCCACGCGAATGATTAGAATTTCAGATGCGTTTTGGGATCCGCGTCTTTTTGCTTCAGCAGCTCCATGAATTGTTGCAATCCAGTAGCTTCAAGCTGCTTAGATGCAGAATCCAGTATTTTCTTCGCTTCATCCATACTTTTTGCGTAATAAGCGCGAATTAAACTGTCATCATAATTTTTGAACGCGGTCTTCAGTTCCGTTCCTTGTTCAAGTTCACCGATGAAAGATAATGGCGTATATCCGTCCACGACATTGGCATTTTTGTGTTTTTCATCCCAACCCCAATAATCGGCAATTTTCAATGCTCCTGCATTGACTTCCGGTGCTACAGCATCGCCATACTCCATCTCCCCGAAATCGGCCATACGGTCGATATCCGTACCACCGAGCAGTTCTCCCCAGGAGTTAGCAACACCGGCAAATCCAAGCTTCTTCGCTTCTTCCGGATTGCTCTGTTTCAAATCAAGAACCTCTTTCTTGACAAGCGGGTTTCCTTTGGTGTCAAGGGTATAGTCTCGGCCTTCAAGACCGTATTGCCACAGTAGCTTACCATCACGGCTTGCAAGGAAATCAGCAAGTTTCATGATATCCTCTGGATTTTTTGTGGTCGTCGGAATGGCCCATCCAGAATAACCGGATTTGTAGTCAACTTGCATTTGATATGGACGGTCAACAAAATCAATCGGACCTAAAGGCAAGTAATGCATATCTCTGTTAAAATCTTGGTAGTTGTGTGCATTTGCGATAATACCCCAAGTTTCATTCAAAGCGCCTTCCGTTGCGCGGCTTTCATCTATGGTGAAGAATTCTGGATGCAGCAGCTTCTCCTTAAGCAATTTTTGAACATATTCAACTTTTTTCAGTGCAAATTCGGTTTGGCTTTCATGCAAGATGTTTCCAGCTTTATCCTTCATGATCCTTTGGTCGTCTTTGCCCCACTCCAGATCGTTGAACAATACGCCGACCTCTCTGCCTCCCCAGTAACTAGGACCAATCGGAACTACATCTTTACTGTTCTTATCTTTGAAGTTGCCTGCTTTAATTTTCTTAGCAAGCTCATACAGTTTCTCTGTTGTATTAATCGTTCGAGGATCGACATTCAACGCTTCTGCGATATCTTTGCGAATATAAGGTCCGCCAGCATATTTCCGGGTTACATAGCCCCCTTGTCTTCCAATGTTCATGTGTGCGAAATAAGTGGAACCGTTGAATTCCGGACGGAACATAACGCCATTTTTCGTATCTAGAGGCAGGTAACCATCCTCTAAATATTTGCTATACACTTTCGTCCCTTTCATCAGGGGAGTTAAATCCGTGAACATATTTTCTCTCGCGGCTTTTAGAATGACGGGCATTTCAGGTCGACCGCTATTGTCCAAGTAGAACGTGATAAAGTCAGGCAAGTCGTTCGAGGCCAATCCGGCGATGAGTCCGTCGATGGAATGATCCGCAACCATGATTTCGACTTCCAGGTCAATGCCTGTTAGTTCTTTCAGTTTGGCTTTGATTTCAGCATTCATGTCTTTCGTATAGTCATCCGTGCCCATGAAGACGAGGCCTTTCACTTTGCGATTAGCAATCCATGTAGCTGGTTTTCCTGGGTCTTTCGCTACATTTTCCGTATCTGTTTTGGGTGTGTTTTCGCTAGGCTGCGTCGCTGTGTCATTACCGCTGCACCCCATGAGTAGCAAGGAAGCTATCAGGGGTATGGAGAGTACTTTGAGCCACTTTTTGTTTCTAAGCATTTCATCATCCCTCTTTTTTAGTTTTTTCAAAAATCGCCTAAGCGTTTTTCAATACAAGAAGTACAACATGAGTGCTCAATCTGGTATCGCTACCATAAAGAAGTGTCTGAAACTTTCTTGGAAATACGATTGGCGGCAACCACGAGTATTAATCCGATAACTCCTTGCATCAAACCTACCGCCGTCGCGTAACCATATTGCCCGTCTTGAAGTCCTACGCGGATGACATACGTATCTAATATTTCTGCGAGTTGCATATTTCCCGGTGTTCTTAAGAGGTACAGCTGGTCGAATCCCGCGGATAATATGCTGCCTAACGATAAGATAAACAGAATGAGAATCGTCGGTTTAATCGATGGCAATGTAATATGCCACATCTCTTTCCATCTGCTGGCTCCGTCCATCTTCGCAGCTTCGTACATATCGGGGTTCACCCCGGCTATTGCAGCTAAGTAAATGATGGAATCCCAGCCAATGGTTTTCCATATGTGGCTCCCGAACATAATTTGATAGAAATAGCTCGATTCCATCATATAAAATTTACTGCCATCTCCACCGAAGTAGGATACCACCTGATTGATTAAGCCGTTATCCGGAGCAAGTAGTCTTTGTGTTAAGCCAACGACGACAACCCAAGACAAGAAGTGCGGCAAATAAGCTATGCTCTGAGCGATGTTCCTGAAATAGCGGTTCTTCACTTCGTTGAACATCAACGCTAGAATGATCGGAAATGGAAGCCCGATGAATAATTTCATGCATGAGATAATCAGTGTGTTCTTAATGAGCATCGTACTTTGGTAATCATTGAAAAACCGTTCGAAATACTTGAATCCAACCCAAGGGCTTCCGAGAATGCCTTGGTTAAATTTGAACTCTTTAAATGCAAGGATCAATCCTGTCATCGGGATGTATGAAAATATGATAAAAAATATGAGGCAAGGCAGTAACATGAGGTATAGATACTTATGAAGTAGTATATTTCTCCAGAGTTTGGATGACTTAGATGTGGCAACCGATGTGTTCACCCGAGTTTGCATGGATTACAGATCACCTTCTCTTGTGTTAGTGGGTCACAAAATAATGCGTAATGCTAGCATGCAATATAAGATTTTCGAAGGTAAAAAACAGTTCTATCTGTGGTAAATACGGTGGAATGGAATGACGCGTTAGGTTATGTGCTCACCCACTTTCATAATAAATTCTTTTTTTATCATAAATTGGAAGTGTTAACTACACATCCTTTTTATCTTGATTTTTTGTAAAAGAACCTCCCGTTTTGCTGCGATTCACTCCGTATGGTAGCGATACCAGATTCAAACTTAAAGCTCATAACGTGATCTAATTTTAAGGAGTGTGTCAACATTTTTCGTCGTGATGGCATCGACCTTCAAATCCAGAAACTTCGCCATATCGAGGGGATGATTCACGGTATACACACATATAGCTAGACCATTCTCATGAGCTATATCCACGATTTCGTTCCGACACGTACGGTAATCCATATTGAGGCCGTAATACCCTTCTTCCCTTGCTCTCACGCAGATGTCATGCGCGAATGACATCTCATCCTGAGCTTCTACCGACAACTCATCTGGCGTGTTCAGAAATACTCGGATCCCGCTGTTCAGCTTCGTTATTCCGTCAGAACATCCTGTAATGTATACTCGGTCCTGCGCTTGTAATCGATAAATCGACTGTAATGCAGGTTCGATGCTCATTCTGTCCTTGATATCCAAATTCAGTGTGATCTCGTAAGCTTCCGAAACCTTCAATATTTCGTCCAGAAGAGGAATTTCATAGTGTTCATAAACCGGATCCAACTTACGGCGTACATCTTGGATGTTTAATTGTTCGTATGTATGGGCCTGAAGTAGAGGAGAATCATCATGAAGCAGAATCGCGAAGTCATCTTTGGTGGAACGAATGTCCACTTCAACCATATCGGCGCCGCTGACCGCACCTTCGAGGAAGGAGGCCATCGTATTATCCGGTGCGTCCCCGCAACCCGTATGGGCGGTAATCAGAACTCTTGATTGATGTACCATATAGCCTCCTTAACCTATTGAATTCGAGGTAAGCGCTTTCCTTGAGAAGATTATAATCCATCCCCTGATGAAAGCGCAATCATTATTTTATATTTATTTTGTTAATGTGATTTTAGTCGTTGAATTTCGAATCACGAGTTCCGGGAGGAGGACCAGCCGTTGTTTGTTCGGTTTGCTCCCGTCGATTTCTTGCGTAATTAATTGAACGATTTGTCTCCCCATCTCTTGGATGGGTTGAGCCACCGTTGTTAACGAAGGATCGATAATCGTAGCCAATAAGGTATTGTCAAAACCGACAACAGATACGTCTTGGGGTACAGACATCCCTTGTTCTCGTACGGCCTGCACGACACCGATGGCGAGCAAATCGTTACACGCAAATATAGCGGTAGGCTTCAAAGGTCCCCGAAGCAATTCCGTAGCCGTCTCTTTCCCACCTTGGACGTGAAAAGGACTGACAACAACGAGTCGATCCTCATAAGCAATACCTGATTCTTCGAGCGCTTGCTTATATCCGCGCACCCGTTCTCGCGAGCTCATGACGCCTAGATCCTCTGCAATGACGGCAATACGCCGGTGCCCTAACTCTATCAAATGGGATGTTGCTAGATAGCCGCCCAAGAAATCGTCCACTAATACGGTATCCACGACGAAAGAAGGCATCTCCCGGGCGATGACTGCAATCGGAAGCTTCTGCTTCAGCAGCTGCTTCACGATTGAATCGCTGCGAGCGCCTGTGGCCAGAATGATGCCGTCCACTCTTTTTTGCCGAAGTACATTTACATACCGTTCTTCCTTCGACAATTCGTTATCCGTGCTGCTAATCACTAGATTGTAGCCCAACAGCTGAGCGCTATCTTCGATGCTGCGTGCGACCTCCGCGAAGAACGGATTCGCGAGATCCGGGATCAGCAATCCTAATGTATACGTTCTTTTCTTCGTAAGTGCGGACGCGACAACACTCGGCTGATAATCGCTTTTTTTCATAATGTCCAGAACATGTTTCCGTGTTTTATCACTAATCCGCCCCGTTTGGTTCATCACTTTGGATACGGTGGCAATGGAAACCCCTGCTTCTCTGGCAATATCGTAAATCGTCGCCATATCGTTCCCCCATTTATTGTCATCAGTATCCTTAGTATAAGCAAAGTATCCTATTGGGGCAATTTCACAATCAGTATCGGGCAACGATCATTTTCTTACGGGTATAGAACTCGACGCCATCTTTGCCATTCGCATGCAAATCTCCATAGAATGACTTTTTGTAACCTGAAAATGGAAAAAACGCCATGGGAGCCGGAACGCCGACGTTTACACCTAACATGCCTGCATCAATGTTCTCTCTGAATTCTCTCACGGCTTTTGCACTATCCGTATAAATACAAGCGCCATTCGCGAATTCGGAACGATTCGTCAGATCAATAGCCTCTTGAAGTGTATCTACTCGCACAATCTGAAGGACAGGGGCGAATATTTCATCCGTCCAAATCTTCATCCCGCAGGCCGCGTGATCGAAGATCGTCGGGCCTAGGAAGTACCCTTCTCTTTCTGATTGGGGATGCTTGCGGCCGTCCAGCACCAGCTTAGCTCCTTCATGCACGCCTTGTTCAATGTATTGGATGGTACGGTTCCGGTGAGCATCTCGAATGACAGGGCCTAGGAAGACATCACGCTCCATCCCATCCCCAACTTTGATAGAAGCGGCTGCTTCAACAAGATGTTGCACCAGCTGATCTCCAACATCGCCAACCGCAACCACGACGGAACAAGCCATACACCGTTCACCTGCAGACCCAAAGGCAGCACTAGTAATTTCCTTCACCGCCAATTGTAAATCTGCATCAGGCATAACAATGGAATGATTTTTCGCTCCGCCAAGGGCTTGCACTCTCTTACCATTCGCTGCCGCTGTCTTGTAGACGTATTCGGCTACAGGTTGGGAACCGACGAAGGATATGGCTCGGATCTCTTCATGTTCAAGCAATCCATTCACAATCTCATGCGCGCCATGGACGACATTCAGCACCCCATTAGGCAATCCTGCTTCTGTCAGCAGCTCTGCCAATCGGTTCGCTAACAATGGCGTACGCTCGGACGGCTTCAAAACGAAAGTATTGCCGCACACAATCGCAAGCGGGAACATCCAGCAAGGGACCATCATCGGGAAATTAAAAGGGGTAATCCCGCCGATGACGCCGATCGGATAGCGGTACATCGCGGACTCCAAACCCGAAGCAATATCGGGCAAATTGCTGCCCATGAGTAAGGATGGCGCCCCCGCGGCAAACTCCACGCATTCAATACCGCGCAAAACTTCACCGTGAGCTTCCGCATAGCTCTTGCCGTTCTCGAGCGTAATCATGCGAGCTAATTCATCCCAATGTTCAACCAATAACTGTTGATACTTGAACATGATTCGTGCACGGCGCGGCACCGGTGTCTTGCTCCATGTCTTGAACGCCGCGGCAGCGGAATCTATTGCAAGCTGCAGATCTTCTCTACTGGATAGAGGAACCCGCGCAATGGCTTCTCCCGTAGCAGGATTATATACAGTCTCCTCTTTGTTAGCCGTTGAAGCAACCCAACTTCCATCGATAAAATTACGTATGGTTTGCAAGTTAGCAGACATCTTGTTCCCCTCCATTGGTTAAATTCCTTGCTGAACATAACGAGCGATCCGGTCTTCGATTTGTTGTAACGTAGGCATCGCATCCGAACAGCTGTGGCTGGACACGACGATCGATGCCGATGCACTGCCGAATTGCTGGCATTTATCCAAACTCCATCCTTGCATCATGCCGTAGATGAATGCGCCTGCGAAGGAGTCGCCTGCTCCGAATGTCTTCACGACCTCCGCTGGGAATACGCTACCTTCGTATCGGTCCCCTTGCGACGTGAATGCAGTTGAACCGTCTCCACCGCGTTTGACCACGACCACCTGGGCCCGATGATCGAACCATTGTCTTGCCGTCGCTGCATCATCTTGTTGGAGAGAACCTTCTAGAGCCTCGATCAAATCGAATTCTTCTCTACCTCCGATCAGCACATCCGATTTCTCAGCAGCCTGTTTATAGTACATCCCGGTTTCCTCACGGGAAGTCCACGTGTAGGGACGATAATCTAGATCGAAGAACACGATGACTCCGTGTTTGTGCGCGTGTTCAATGGCTGTAAAGACGGCTTCGCGAGATGGGCTTTGGGCAAGCGCTGTACCAGAGATCAACAGTGCCTTCGCTTGACGAACGTAGCTTTCGCTTACGTCTCCCGGTTCCAACTTCAAATCCGCTACATTGTCCCGGTACATGAGAATGCTGCAATCCGTAGGAGATTTTATTTCCGTAAATGCCAACCCGGTAACACTACCCGATTGATCTACGATAATATTGTCCGTGTTTATATTCAATTTCTTCAAATATTGAACAATGAAGCGACCGTGCGCATCATCAGAGACTCTTCCAATGAATCCTACTTGCATGCCAAGTCTAGCCAGTGCAATCGAAATATTGGCAGGGGAACCGCCAACATATTTCGTGAATGTCATGGTCTCTTCCATCGGACGGTGGATTTCGTTCGCATTTAAATCAATGCACAACCTGCCAAGCCCTATGAAATCCAACGGGCGATTTTTTTGAAATTGGATGCAACTCACCGTTCGCCACCACCTTTCCCTTGTGTCAACAGCCATTCATGGTTCGGATCATTATGGAACTTCCAGGTTCGAACAGGGCCTGCCATGACATTTAAATAATAAAGATTGTAGCCTGGAGGGGCTGAAACGGGATGGTAACCACAAGGAACCAATACCGCATCACCGTTATGCACAATCAGGGTTTCATTTATCGAGAGATCATCCGTATACACACGCTGCACGGCAAATCCATGTTCTGGAGACATTTTATGATAATAGGTTTCTTCCAAAAGTGATTCATCCGGCAGGTTGTTCTGATCATGCTTATGCGGCGGGTAGCTGGACCAATGGCCTGCTGGGGTGAAAACTTCCACGACGAGCAGCCGCTCGGCTTCTTCCTGTTCAGGTAAAATGTTATGAATCATCCGCTCCATCGATCCATACCCTCTTCGCTCGACCCCGACCTGTTCTGGCGCAATCAATCTTGACGCTAACCTGCCTTCGGCTGGTGCAGAGCATATTGCGATTTCTAGTACCGTTTGTGCCTCGATATGTAAATGATTCCCTGAAGGTACATATACGGAAAAAGGCGGAATTTGCTCAAATACACTCATTCGCTGACCAATGTTCATATATTGATTGTCATTCGTGAAAACATTTGCCTTTCCACTCAAAATTACGAGGCAGACTTCATTATTCTCGGTTTCTTGGCGTAACGTCTGTCCGGATTCCAGCTGAAAAACTTGAAAACCAACATAATTCCACCCCGCGGATTGCGGCGTGATCGTCAATACGTTGCCAGAATCATCTGGTGAAGTACTTCGAACAATGTAATGGGACATGGTAGGCCATCCTCTCCCTGTGATCGTGAATTAGTTGTTGATGTCACGTAGAATGCTTTCTATATATTGTTTGGATTGAAAAGCGTATTCGTACGGATTAGCCTTATTTGGATCTTGTTCGGCTTCCAGAATCATCCACCCATCGTAATGATGTGCGAAAAAGCTCTGAAATAATGGACGGAAATCGATGCATCCATCGCCGGGTACCGTAAAGACGCCTTGAATAACCGCTTGTTGGAATGGTGTTTCAGCACGTTTTACCTCATGAAGGACATCTTCACGTACATCTTTTAAATGAATATATGCGACACGGGAGGCGAACTGTTGATATAACGCTAACGGATCGGCCCCCCCGTAGTATGCGTGTCCTGTATCGAGCAAGAGATGAACGAGCTCGGGGTTCGTGGATTCCATGAGACGCTCTATTTCTTCAAGGCGCTCAACGACGGTACCGATATGGTAATGGTATACCAGCTTCATGTCATGCTGTCGACAAATCTCACCCGCTTGATGCAAGCCGTCAACGAGATAGCCCCACTCGACGTCCGTGAGAGGAATCACATCTTGAACCCCTTTAGATCGGCGGGGATCTCCTATGATGGATCCTCCTAACTCACAAGTTACGACATGGCGACTGCCCATGAATTTGAGAAATTCAACATGCTGCCGATACGAATCCAACTCGGATTCTCTCATCGCCGGATCGGAGAATACAACGCCTTTCCATTGGGATGTTAGTTGTAATCCGTTAGCCGCAAGCGTTGATCTCAAGATCGAAGCATCTTGAGGAAATTTGCGACAATTCTCCGTACCATTGAATCCAAGTAAGGTAAAGTCCTTCATCAAATCTTGAAATGTATAGTGATCTCCCAATTCCAGTACATCTTCATTCACCCAATTAATGGGTGAAATCCCTAATTTGATGGATGGAGTATCCTTTGGCATACTGTAACCTCCTTGTTTCGCTACATTTTGAATGCCTTATGAATCCGCTCATTCATGCTATTGTGGGCCTCAAGAACCTTCTCGCTTGTCGATACTTCAGGAACATCTACCCGCCACCAAGATTCATATCCGCCACTATTGGTTCCGGGGAGTACTTTAACCTCGATCAGCGTCGAGATTTCCTCTTGTTTGACTTGCTGCAGGGCCGTTCTAAGCTCTTCGATCGAAGTGACGGAGAACGCCTTGACCCCCATACTTCTTGCATGTGCCGCATAGTCGATCGGAAGATACGCTCCAGTTAAACGCTCAGTCTCTCTGCTTCGCCGTCTAAATTCATTGCCAAATCCATCGCTGCCGTGATCTTTCTGCAAATTGTGAATGCATTGGAAGCCGTGGTTATCCAGCAAAATGACATTGATCTTGACACCCTCTTGTAAGCTCGTGACAAGTTCGGAATGCAGCATCAGATAACTGCCATCACCGATAATCGCATAGACTTCTTTTTCCGGTTGGGCCATCTTGACCCCGAACGCTCCCGCGACTTCATACCCCATACATGAAAAGCCATATTCCATATGGTAGGATTTCGGAGAAACAGAGCGCCACAACCGGTGGAGATCACCCGGCAGACTTCCAGCTGCCGCCACGATAACCTCCTCATCGTTCATCGATCGATTAATTTCTCCCAAAACTCTCGTCTGTGAAAGTCCAGTTTCACTATCGATCGCGTATAATCGGTCTACTTCCTGATCCCAGTTCGCTTTCAAACGAGCTAGCTCATTGGCATCGTAGGAAGTCTTGTAATCTATTCGAGTTAAGGAATCTTTTAGATCCTTTAATGCTTCTGCTGCATCCGCAATCAGATCATGTGCATTCATTTTTACGGCATCGTACGCGTTGATATTGATATGAATAAATTCAACTTCAGGGTGGATAAAAGCTGATTTGGAAGCCGTTGAGAAGTCGCCTAATCGGGTTCCCACACAAAGGATAACATCCGCTTCTTGGGCTAGCAGATTTGCAGCGAGTGAGCCTGTTGTGCCGATACCGCCCATATTGAGCGGATGATGCCAAGGAAGTGCGCTTTTGCCTGCTTGTGTCTCAACAACGGGGATACCGAACGATTCGGCGAACTGGATGAGCGGTTGGTATGCAAGAGAATAATGGACGCCGCCACCTGCGATGATAAGGGGTCTTTTTTTTCTGGCTAACACGTCAGTAACACGATCACATGCCGTCTTGATCACTGGCACTCGATCGATATAATGGATTCTTTTCTCGAAAAATGCTGATGGGTAATCATATGCTTCTGTCTGTACATCTTGAGGGAGACAAATCGTTACAGCGCCGGTCTCGGCGGGGTCTGTCAACACTCGCATCGCTTGGATCATCGAGCTTATTAACTGCTCGGGGCGCGAGATGCGGTCCCAATATTTACTCACGGGTTTGAACGCGTCATTCGCAGATATAGTGTAGTCCATCGGATGTTCAATTTGCTGCAACACAGGATCAGGCTGCCTGCATGCGAAGATATCTCCTGGAAGCAATAACACGGGAATACGATTGACTGTTGCTGTTGCTGCGGCTGTTACCATATTAAGCGCACCCGGTCCAATGGAAGACGTACACGCGAATATTTCGAGCCTGTTCTTCTGTTTCGCGTATGCGACAGCAGCATGAGTCATGCCCTGTTCGTTCTTCCCTTGGATGAACTGCAGATTGCCCGGTTCACGTTCTAATGCTTCCCCGATGCCTAATACATTGCCATGACCGAAGATGCCCATGACACCTTTTACAAATTTATATTCCTTGCCGTCGAGCTGAACGTACTGCTGATCCAGAAATTTCACCAAAGCTTGAGCCATCGTTAATCGAAGCACACCCATTCCATGTCATCCTTTCGTCGCAACATGTCGTTTGTAGGTTAACCGCTTAACCTATTCATGCAAAATAACCTACTCGCTTGCCGTAGCGTATTCAGATAATTTTACCGGTCTCTTCTCGATCCATGACCGCTGAGCAGCTCGCGCAATCAATTCCGCCTGATAGCCGTCTTCTCCGCGGACAGGGACCTGTTTGTCATCGATCAATGCGTCAATAAAACTCTCGATTTCAATGCTATACGCCTTCTCATACCGCTCAAGAAAGAAATGTTTGGGGTTATCCCGTGTAACGCCCTTGATCGTGCTGAGTTCAGCAGAGTTAGGGAAATCATTCTGGACGTTGACTTGACCTTTCGATCCAAAGACCTCAACCCGCTGGTCATATCCGTAAGCCGCTTGCCTGGAGTTATCAATGACACCCAGCGCACCATTCCTGAATCTGAGGGTAATAATTGCGGTATCAATATCTCCTAGCTCCCCAATCCTAGGATCCACCAGCACGGCTCCTTGCACATAGACCTCTTCCACTTCGCTCCCACTCAGGTACCGAGCCATGTCGAAATCATGAATAGCCATATCCATAAATAGCCCCCCAGAAACTTTGATGTAGTCATGTGACGGAGGACTTGGATCACGCGAGGTGATCTTGATAATATGCGGCTCTCCAATGGCACCTTCTTCGACGATTTCTTTTACTCTTCGAAAATGAGGATCAAACCTCCGGTTAAACCCGAGCTGAAATTTAACGCCGTTCTCATTAACAACTTGTAGCGCATTTTGCGTTTTGGCGATATCAAAGGAAATGGGCTTCTCACAGAAAATATGTTTGCCAGCCCTTGCCGCCGCTTGGATCATGTCTGTATGGGTATCGGTTGAGGAACATATAAATATAGCTTCGATCTCTGGATCCTTCATAATTTCAAACGCATCTCGGGTAATTACAGGAATACCTAATGCTTGTACCCACGGCTCAGACCCGTCAATCGCAATGTCTGCAATCGCTTTCAAATGAACCTGTGGATGCTTCAATAAATTATGGATATGAAGCCTTCCAATTCGTCCCGTTCCGATCATTCCGACAGTTACTTTTCTTTTCATTGCATCTCCACCTTGTTCTCACAGGATTTAAACCATTCTAAGGTGAGTAACCGCTTAACCTAAATCGATTATATCACCGTATCTGTAATTTGAGAATAATAATTTTGGGATAATTACCCACTAATTTTCCTAGAGAGTGACAAAAAGGAATGCCTATCATGAATGAGACACACTTTTAGACAGGCTTACACCGGGGATTATCGAAGTTGTGCTTCGCAAACGTCGATGTTTCTCACACAGATATCCGCTTTATTGGATTTATCCACTAACTTTACTTTAAATCTGCGATTTTCGGCGTCTATCATGGAGTAATCCAATATAGAACGTGGAAATGGCTTATACTGGACCTTTTCGTGCTCCTACATTGGATTTTTCCATTATACGAGTACCGTTATCCTCTATGATGAGGGCTATGTTGGAAATATCCAATATAGGTACACTCCTATTACTTTCATTGGATTTAGTCCAATTTTGATAGCCTTACACCGGGGATTATCGAATATAAGTATGGACGCTTAAATATATGCAAATCCGTAAAAGTTAATCATTATCGTTAAAACATACATTTTTCAGTGCCCTCTTTTTTGAGGGGAAATCAATGGAAATGCTCATTTTTCCGCAACGAAACTTGGCTCTCTAATCGTGTTAAGTCGATTTTTCCTCTACGAGACGAAAAGACGAAATCCACACAAAAAAGTGCCGAAAAGTCCTCTGGACTTTCTCGACACGCTGAGGAATGCTTATGAGCATTCATACACTTCCTATTATATCATGGTTCTTCATATCCGCGAGCTGTATGGATTTATTATAACTTCACATTAAAATACACGCTCGAGAACGCCCATCCTGCCATATGAATGAGCAACAGGATACCAAGTGTTGGTGCAACAGACAATTGTACGCCGCATATCAGCAAAATAAATAAAAAATAAATCGCACCGAGTGTAATTTTCCATGCCGTTGCTTGCGATTTACTTGAAATGACTTGATATCTTTCATCAAGCCCTCTATTGCGCGCAGCTTGCTTACGACCCCACCATAATCCAAATGCCCCTCCTGAAAGTCCAAGTAAGATACCAAGGAGTACGAATACCTGATCCCAACTCATGCTCATTCACTTCCCTTCTCAAAAATAAACACGTCTTCGATCTTGCAACCAAATACCTTAGAAATTTTATAAGCCAATTCCAGGGATGGATTATATCGGCCGCTCTCAATCGAGATGATGGTCTGTCTTGATACGCCGATTTGTTCCGAAAGTTGCTCCTGCGTTAATCCAAACGCTGCTCTGAGATCTTTGATGCGATGTTCCATCCAACCACCCCTTTTGTAAAGCTTGCTTTACGTAAAGGATACTTTACATCAGATATAATGTCAAGCAGACTTTACATTGACTAAATTCTTTTTGACAATAAAAAAAATGATGCCTGATTAGGCACCACAACAAATTGATCGATCTTTATCCCTTCCGAACTTGCCTCATTCTATCGATAAGCTCATGATATACTGCTTCCGAAGTGGACCGATTTTTCTTCTACCCGTATCTTGGAAACCAATCTTTTCATACAATTTCTGTGCAGGAATATTCTTCTGGTTAACAGCTAGAACGATCTCATCGCATCCTAGAAACTGGTGTCGTACAAAGGGTCGTAACTGCTCCAATCCTCTCCTCGCTAATCCTTTTCCTTGTTGAGTGAAATTTATGGAGAATGAAGTCAATAACATGGCATGAGGATTATCGGTATACTCTTTGACTTGATCACTTGCGTGCAGTACAAAAAAACCGACTGGAACCTGTTCACTTAGAATGACAACAGGATGTTTTTCAGGATGGACCTCTAACATTTCGATAGGTAAGGCCGTGAATTGCTCTTGTTCTTGCGGTAACGAAAAACGTTTCAGTTGCTCATCATGCGCTGAGCTATAGAGCTGTAATTCTACTTGGGTTTCTACCTTCATCAACTCCTAGTTATTTGCCTAAAGGCTACATATGTACTTACTTAGGAAAATATCTGTCGATCAGATCTAAATCTTCTTTATCTATTACCCACCCTAAAGCATGTAGATTATTCTCCATGTGCTTCATATTGACGGCTTTGGGGATTGTTACGATGTTTTCTTGTCTTAATACCCAATTTAAAGCGATTTGATAAGCTGTTTTTTCATATTTGATCCCAAGTTCATCTAGTAAATTGCGTTCTTCAGTCCCTGATACTGGAAAACCAGGCATGCCAAATACTTGTGGTGCATAACCAAATGGAGAATACCCCATCACCGTAATTCCATTCTCATTACAATATGGGAGAAGATGATCCTCAATACGCCTATCGTTCAAATGATAACCTACCTGATTACAGACTAATGGTATACTGCCCAGACATTTTTGAGCCTCTTGCATGAGTTCGATGGAAAAATTACTTACGCCAACATACTTAATCAATCCCTCCTTAACTAACTTGACCATCGCTTCCATCGTTTCGGCGAGTTCATATTGTTGACTTGGCCAATGCTGTAAATATAAATCGATATAATTGGTGTTCAGACGATTTAAACTCGCCTCTACTGCCCAGATCACACCGTCAAAAGAACAGTTTTTTGAAGATACTTTGGTTACAAGAAACACTTCATTTCTTACACCATCGATAGCTTGTGCTACAAGACGTTCTGATCTGCCATTCGCATATTCTTCTGCCGTATCAATTAGAGTCATCCCGTTTGCTATGCCGTAACGCAGAGCTTCTATTTCTTCTTTCTCCGTCTGTTCATTCTCACCAAACTTCCAAGTACCTTGACCCATCACAGGAATCTTCACGCCTGTTTTTCCTAATTGTCGATATAACATTCTTTTCTCCTCGCATCCTTCCTGATTCAATAATTCGCGCAAGATCTTGTATTTCCTCTTCATGGTCTTAGGCATGTTGCAGATGCCTGTCACGCATATCTGACAAAATAAGCACATAAGTTGTATCGTGAAAGTCTGGTCTTATGGATCGAAAAAGAACGAAAGGAGTACATGGGATGACAACTCCGAAACGAAATCAAACACAACAAGCCCATATCCCACAACCTATCAGGAGTGATGGTGCCGGTTGGGTCGATAAAGGGCCTCGCGATGTGATGAGGGATTGTGAGAATCCGAATATGTTCGTACCCCCTGTTACGGATGCAGGTCTAATAGCCAATTTGAGATTCTCTTTCTCAGACACCCATATGCAGTTGAACCATGGCGGTTGGTCTCGCGAGGTAACGGTTCGTGAACTACCGATTGCGACCACGCTTGCAGCTGTTAATATGAGTTTAACACCTGGTGGCGTCCGGGAACTGCATTGGCACCAACAAGCAGAGTGGTCTTATATGTTAATAGGAAGCGCACGCATTACATCGGTGGATCAGAATGGCCGCAATTTCATCGCGGATGTAGGTCCGGGTGATTTATGGTATTTTCCACCGGGGATTCCCCACTCCATTCAAGGATTAGCGGAGGGTTGCGAGTTTCTACTCGTATTTGATGATGGGGCCTTCTCCGACTTGAATACGTTATCGATATCCGATTGGTTCGCGCATACGCCTAAAGATGTGTTATCCGCGAACTTCGGGGTTCCAATGAGTGCTTTCGATCAAATTCCAACGGAACAAGTATACATCTATCAAGATCAAGTGCCGGGTCCGTTGGAAACACAAGAAGTTCAATCGCCCTACGGCACGGTCCCCGAAAGTTTTACGTATCACCTGCTCTCCCAACCTCCGATAAAGACACCTGGCGGAAGCGTACGTATTGTGGATTCTACGAACTTTCCAATATCTCGAACAGTAGCTGCGGCGCTCGTCGAGATAGAACCTGGCGCCATGCGTGAATTGCATTGGCATCCCAATAATGATGAATGGCAATATTATTTGACCGGGCAAGGACGCATGACGGTTTTTGCCGGTAATGGAGCGGCTAGAACGTTCGATTACAGAGCCGGGGATGTCGGTTATGTACCTTTTGCTTTTGGACATTACATACAGAATACCGGTACAGAATCGCTATGGTTTCTTGAAATGTTCAAGAGCGACAGATTTCAAGATGTGTCTCTGAATCAGTGGATGGCCCTTACGCCTTCAAACCTGATTACCAGTAATTTGCATGTAGGTCCAGAACTTATGGATGCCTTAAGAAAAGAAAAATGGCCTGTTGTAAAATACCCTGGTTTTTCTTACTATCCAAGGTGAAATGAAGTATCTATGACAAAAAATGACCGTTCATCGACGGTCATTTCTTTATTTTATATTCAATTATGGCTAGCATATGTACTTCACTACTTCTCTAGTGCTGACTATCGTCCAATCGTGACAATAATTCAAAAGGTTTCATTTCCCAAGCTTCATACGGAATGACTCCTTTGTTATGAAGTGCATCTAATGTACGTGATTTCATATGAGGTCTCGAAATATATTCATCGATATTGGATTCGTCTAATTGTACAAATTGAGCCTCTTTAATTTCTTCAGGTTGTATGATCACTTCGCCACCCAAATACTCACATGTGAACACCATCGAGAGTATACCCATCGTCGCATTATAGTAAACCCCCGTGACTCCGTTCGCCTTAGCCTCAATCCCGGTCTCTTCTTTCAGTTCCCTGCAAACCGCTAAATGTGGCGGCTCACCCTCTTCTACTTGCCCGCCTGGAAGCTCCCAAGTATCAGAACGTCCATGCGTTTTGACCAGAAGAACTTCACCTTGCCCGTTTCTGACCAAAGCAGATACGGCTACAATATGTTTGGGTACTCGGTATTCATCATTCATGTTGTTAATCACCTCACGATATTATAGCATTTACTTGAAACATTGCTAGAACGGTAAGGAGACCGATTAAGACCGATTGACACAATACATTCTCAAATCATAAATGTCTTTGAAATCCATCAACGACCTAATCATGTATAATTGTATTATAATACCATATCAAGAAATAATAATAACTACATCCTATTTTTAAGTGTGATCTACTTATTGAGTTGGCTCAGAATAAGATACCTCAAAAACCAATCGTAAAATGTAACTTTGATAAGATAAACCGTAGTTTATTAGGGATGAAAGGAACCATCACCCTAACAACTCAATTCTGGCATGAAAAAGGAGCCTTTTTGGCTCCTGATCCTTCAGGTATTCGATTGGATACGCCCTCACTTCATCAGCCCAATAGCATCGAAATTAGTCTTCAAATCTGTCGTGATGCCAGCCTCAACACGTAACGCGGTCAAAGCATCTGCAAGATCATTTTTATCTATGTATACGTATGGGCTTTTCCAAATGGATCCCATTTGTAATGACCGTATTTGAACAGGCTTGATGTTAGGGAAGTCAAATATCCATTGACGAAGGTCGGATTCTGGAATATCTGACTTTACGTTCTCGCCGATGATGTCCAGCACTTTCCCCCATTGCGAGATCCCTTGGAAAGCGCCCAGTTTATCGAGAATTTGTTTAATGACTTGCTGCTGCCGCTCGTTACGAGCAAAGTCGGAAGACTCTTGCGTCCCTTGATTGGATTTGCGGTATCGCACGAAGTCCAGCACTTGCTTGCCATTGAGCTTCTGAATCCCTTTCTTTAAGTCGATATGGGTTCCGTCTGCGGAATCGGTATATTTCATGTCCATATCGACATCGATCTCGAGTCCACCAAGCGTATCCACGGTTTGGCGTATCGCATCGAAATTCACAACGACCATGTGTTGGATGGGAAGATCTAGCAAATCACTGAAAAACTGTTTCGTGTTCGGAATAACCTCGGACTTATCTTTGATATAGTAATAGGCATAATAAAAATTGGCCTTGCGCGAAGGCAATGATTTAGGTTTTAACAATAAATCACGCGGTATAGACAATAGACTGGTAGAACGGGTGTCGGGATTGTAGCTCACAAGCATAAGCACATCGGTATTCATCATCCCTTCTCCGCCTTCTCGACTATCAACGCCTGCAAGAAGAAAGATCATCGGTTGAATCGATCCTTTCTCATGCGGATTCGTAGTTAGAACATCTGTAGCCAGTGGCTTTTCTGGGGCAGCCATATGCTGAATCGCGGCATCGGCCTTGTAATATATATATCCTACATAGATGCCAGCTCCAAGAATAAGTACGGCGATCATCAGATAAATGACCTTTAGAACTTTACGCATCGCCATTTTTTTGCTTTTGACAGACATAGTATCCTCCATTGCTTTTGCGTTTGTTTTATTGATCGAGATGAGTTGACTGATCTTTTGATCGACGTAACCCTATTTTTCTCTCGATATTTTCATAAAAATCAACACAAGAGTTCAAGCACTTCTGTGCAAAAGACCATCGACGAATCAGTTGGTATACGAGGACAGAGGTAAATATGCCGATGAGTGCCCCCGCAATAACATCGGATGGGAAATGAACCCCATTCCAAATTCGCGAGAAGGAGATCAACCCTGCGAGTAGAAGCCAAATGATGCCTTCTCTCTTTCTAAATAAGAAAATAGCTGTTGCGATGACAAAAGATCCAATGGAATGATCGCTAGGAAATGAAGCATTCGCGGCATGTTCTATTAATTGATTAACGGCATGATGGACAAAAGGCCTGTCCCGATAGAAAAAATGAGAAAGAATTTTCCCGATTCCAAAGCCAATGCAAGCTGAAAAGAGAGCTACGATCACCATTTTCTTGTTCTTCTGCTCGCGCGTAAACCAATATAGGATGATTCCTAAATAGAATAGATATTCTGCTTTTTCTGACAAAAATTGCATGACGGGATTTAATGCAGAAATCGAAATTGCTAAGTGATTAATAGATTCAAAAACGAGTTCATCGATATGAGAAAAGTCCAATCCCCTAACCTTCTTCCTTATTCTATGATTTATTCTATTGTTTCAGATGCTGGAGCATCGATGTCATTACACGTAAACATGCTCTGTTATGAAAATGTCACTTCGTTTTTGTGAGCATGGACACTTAACACCAATCCAATGGCGATCATATTGCTAAGCAGAGAGCTTCCTCCATAACTGATGAACGGCAATGAAATACCCGTTAACGGGACTAAACCGATATGCATGCCAATATTAACGAAAATTTGAAACACGAGCATGCCCATGATCCCGATGACAAGATAGGACCCCGCAAGTTCCCTGCTTTCCATTACGATTTGAACCATTCGATACATAAGCAGAAAATAAAGCATGAGTAATACGGCTGATCCCAAAAAACCGTATCCCTCCCCGATAACGACGTAGATAGAATCGGAATACGCATAAGGAATGAACCCTCTCTTTAAAAAGGACCCGTCGCTTCCGGTCATACCTCCCGATCCGATGGCGCTCATGGCATTTTTCACATGCCACGATTTATCAGGATCGCTCGTGGGATCCAGGAAAGTTTGAATTCTAGACATTTGATGCGGTTCTACAAACTTGGATAATAATTCATGGTTCGCATGATACAGCCATAGCACGGTACCAATCGCAATCACGACCATGCTAAGGAACAAAATCATATAGAGTGAACGAATATTGCCCATCCACAGCATGCTGAGCAGCACGCCTACAAACACAAGAGCAGTGCCTAAATCAGGCTGCTGCATAATTAACACAATAGGAATCATGAAGATGATGCAGATCGGTATTAAATCTTGAACAAAACGGAGCTTCTCTCCATTCCGTTTACCTAACAAATGAGCTACGAGCAAAACGGTAAATATCTTCGCTAATTCCGAAGGTTGGAGCTGAAAATGGCCAATGCTTAGCCACCGCACTGCTCCATTAATATTCACTCCGGTAAACTTAACAAGAATGAGCATCCCTATGCCCAAGCCATATAAAATATAAGCTAATTTGCCTAATAGAATTTTATAATCGATCCATGATATCGCGAGCATGGGAATGCAAAAGGCTGCGAATAAATATAAATTACTGATATGAAGTCCTTCTAAATTTGTACCCGTCGTGGCTCCAAAAATAGCGACCGTTCCGCAGGCAACTAGACACAATAGAATGAAAAGCGTGAATTTATCTAGCTGTTCAATTTTTCGTATAATTATCATGTAAGAACCTCTATTTTGTTGAATTTCTATATGCTTCTTGACGTCGATGGTAGTTATCTCGTGAAATGCTAAGTAATATACCGGTGCTTGCCAAACAGAGTATCAACGAAGACCCCCCATAACTAATAAACGGAAGCGGTACGCCCGTGATTGGCAGGCTACCTGTTACAGCTCCGATATTCAATAAGAACTGTATAAAAATCATCATGACAATGCCTATCCCTAACATGACTCCGAACGGTTCATTACTTCGAATGGCAGCGATAAAGCCCCGCCAGATTAACAAGAAAAAACTGATAATCAGAAGCAACGTCCCCACAAACCCAAATTCTTCTCCGATGACAGCAAATATAAAATCGGTGTGCGCCTCCGGCAAATAAAAAAGCTTCTGTACGCTTTGACCTAGGCCTGTCCCGGTAACCCCCCCATGTCCTAATGCATAGAGCGACTGAATAAGTTGGTAGCCCGAGCTTTGGGGGTTATCCAAAGGATTCATAAAAGAACTGATACGCTGCAGGCGATAACTCTGACTCACGGCAAGATAGACAAATATAGGGATAAGCGCCAGACTAAGTAGAAATATATGCCGCAGATCAACACCACCGATGATCAGGATGGTCGCGGCGATAAAGAACAAAATTAACACCGTGCCGAAATCTGGCTGTTTCAAAACAAGCAGCAGAAGTATGCCAATCACGAGCAGAATCGGCAGTAATCCTCTCTTAAAGTCCCGAATCTGATCCCCTTTTCTACTTACCAATGCAGACATATATACAATCACAGTTAGCTTGGTAAACTCAGAAGGCTGTAAATTAAATCCGCTCAACACAAACCAACGTCTCGCACCATTGATGTTCGTTCCAGCAAATAAAACGAGAATAAGTGCACAAAATGAGATCAGCAACAAAATGGGGGCTGCTTTCTTCCAATACGTATAAGGAATACTCATAAAAATGAGCATCACAAATAATCCGATGAGCGCAAATACGCCTTGTTTCATGACGTAGTGCCACGGACTATCGTGTTTTGTCATCGCCATCGGGGAGCTTGCGCTAAAAATCATAATCAAGCCAAATCCGACAAGCAGTATAGTCACGAACAAAAGTAGAAAATCAGGGCGGCCTCGGATTTTACCACTCAAATCAAGGACACCTCCATCTCGGTCATTGCCATGTAAGTGTGTTATTACTCCAGATCGATCTTACCGTGATACTCTTTCTTGGATATCAACTCTAACTTATCATCCGTCAAACCATAAACATCCAGACCATTTCCTGCCTCACCTAGCGACCAAGCAAGTGCGAGCTCGTTGCGTCCATCATGATTGATATCTGGAAACCCGGCATACTCCAGACCATATCCAAAACCTTTAACTTCCGAAATGATTCGCCACTCCTCTTGATGCTGCTTGAATAGAGCCGCTTTTAATATTTTTCCACTTACATTATTTTCTTCATATACGACAACGGCTTCATCGATACCGTCTCCATCCATATCACCGAATGAGATGTGCTGGCCCTCCTTACCTTGCAAAGGAGCCACTAATTGAGCTTCATTTGGCAGCAATTTGATAAGTTCGTGGCTGATCTGGTCGCGTTGAAGGCTGCCTTCGGATACGGGAGGTTTGATCATATCCATTGGCGTCGTGGGGATTCCACATCCTCCGAGCAACAATAACATGGTTAACATGATCCCTATTCGGTTGAGTTTGTTGAGCATGTTGATGACCTCTCCTTGTGTCAAGGTTAGTTACTATTTTATAGGTGATAGAGCGTAAAGTGGTTATGAAATAGTTAAAATATCATTTTCCAGTGATCGGAAGATAGATATGAACCTTCGTTCCCTTCCCAACTTGACTCGTTATTTTTAATTCGCCGTGATGCAGCTGAATGATTTGATCGGATATGGCTAGTCCCAATCCACTGCCAGAAGTATGTTGATCTGCTTTATAGAACTTGTGAAGCACACGTTGGAGTTCTTCCTCCGCGATACCAGAGCCCGTGTCCTCAACACAAATAACAACCTGATCCAAAGACATGTATGCCTGAAGAAGGATTCGACCCTTTGGGGCCGTAAATTTGAGTGAATTATCCAACAAATTAATGAATACTTGCTTTAAGCGGTTCTCGTCGGCTTGAATGGGAGGAATATTCTCGTTGACTTGTATTTCGAGTGAAACGCCTTGGCGTTCAGCTCTTGGACCGAGCTGCCGACCCATATGATGCAGCAATTCGGGAAGTTGGACAGGAGCAAGCTGGAGGGCAATTCTTCCATTATCCAATTTAGAGAAATCCAACAACTCATCAACCATTTGAGCTAGCCTGTCGCTCTCCAATTCAATAATATCCAGTCCTTCATGTAACAGATGCATATTGTCCTTCCCATTCGATTTTAAAGTTATAACCCAACCTTTGATCGACGTGAGTGGCGTTCGCAGTTCATGGGAGACGGAAGAGATAAAATCATTTTTGAGCGCTTCGCTCTTTAATATTCGGGCAGCCATCATATTTAATGTATCTGCCAAAGAGCCCAGCTCATCCCGGTAACGTTTACGCACTCGGATGCTAAAGTCTCCTTCTGTCATGCGGTCTGCTGCTTGTTTGAGGTCCTTGATAGATCTTGTGATCGTCCAGGACAACAGCAAACCAAGTACGGTGACGATTGCAATGACAAGGATCCCGACGCAAATGAGCAGGACGGTAATTTGATACACGGTTTGAACCGTTTCCGTCAAGGAAGTGACAAATCGAACCTCACCTAAAGTAACCTCTTCATTGCTAGATTTTAAAGGGTACGATACCGCTAATATCGCCTCTCGTGTTATGGGGTCCTTCCCCCTCCAAATCCCAGGGACGCCTGATATAGCTGCTTGTACATCTTGGTATTTCATCATAGAGGTGTCGCCTTGCAATCCGTTAGAATCCTGCAGAAGCCGCCCCGATGGACTAATAATCTGCACTTGTGCTTCAGAATTGTGCGCGAACCCTTTCAATAACCGTTCTGATTGTTTCTCCAGATCCTCATCGGCAAAATATTGCTGAAAAAAAGAAGCGGATAACTCTGCTTGATTCATCAGGATCCGCTCTACATTATGAAAATAATAATATCTCACCGAGACAATAAGAAAAATTTCAAGAATCAGCACCGTAAGGCAAATAACGATAACATAACTACCAACTAATCGTTTCTGAATACCCATGGCTTCACCCGTCCTTCCTCCAACGGTATCCCAAGCCCCATACCGTCTCGATCCAATGCGGTTTGGAGCAGTCATCTTCAAGTTTTTCACGAAGTTTCCGCACATGAACGTCTACCGTTTTCGGATCCCCGACAAAGTCCTCGCCCCATATCAGATTCAGTAATTCGTTGCGGGATAACGCTGTATCGGGTTGTTCAAGAAAGGTGCGGACCATTTGAAATTCTTTTGGCGTCAGTTCAATCACCTCGTCATGCTTGAACACTTTATTCGAATTGATATCCACTCGAATGGGACCCGATTGAAGGATTTGTTTTTGCGGTTTCAAGGCGATATCTGTACGGCGAAGTATCGCATGTATACGTGCGACAAGCTCTAAAGGGTTAAATGGTTTGACAATATAATCATCGGCTCCGATTTCAAGCCCCTTGATTTTGTCCAGATCTTGTCCGCGAGCGGTTAAGAAGACAATAATAACGGCAGGGTCCTTGTCTCGTAATCGCTTGCAGATTTCAAATCCGTCGGCATCCGGCAGCATAATGTCTAGAATGACAACATCAGGTTGATTCGCCGTGAAGCTCTGTATCGCGGAATCTCCGGTGGCGGCTTCATGGACCCTAAATCCATTATTTGATAAATTGATGGAAATAAACCGTCGAATATGATCATCATCTTCAACGATAAGTACTTGATTACGCATAGCAGTATCCAAAATTCACACCTCCAGCACTGGATTCTTAGGAAGTTAAATGCAAAAAAGCTCTCCCTGTAACGAGAGAGCCTCGAGTACTATTCCGTATGCTATCACACACTATAATTACAAAGTGGATATTACGCTAAATCGATGAACTTGTCAAAAAATGACCTTTTCCTCCGGAATAATAACTTTCTCAAAACAATAAAAAGGGATGGTACTATGGGGAAAAATCACTTCTCCGCGCAGGTCATAACCAAGTTGATGATACAGGTTGTAGGCTCTCGGATTTTGACTAAAGCAATCCAATCGAATACTCGTGTAACCCTGTTCACGCGCATATGCTTCGGTAAAAGCCATAAGTTGTTGAGCGATCCCCCGACCTTGATGTAATGGATGTACCGCCAATCGATGAATCGTGAGAACTTTTGTCTTCAACGGATCATTCCAATGAAGGTTAGCATATTCATCCGGTTGCATATCATTTAAGGTAATCACGCCGGCGATGTTGTATTCAAGATCCCGACAGCAAAATAGGGTACAGGATTCAATATCCATGGTTACATCGTCGATTGCAGGATAGACATCATCCCATTGGTAAATGCCTTGTTCGATCATATGATGAGTGCATTGTTGAAGCAGTTCAAAGATAGAATTCCGTTCTGTCATGCTTGCCTGATCTATGGGTAGATTCAATGTAGGATTCATTTCACTCACCTCCGTGTCGTACAATAGGCAATATTGTATATTTATCAAGCTGTTTCAGCATATTCTAAGAGCTCAACCCCTCGCTGAATCCCATGCTTCTTTAAATGCTTTGACGGTGTGATATCGTTGTTCTCGGTCTTCGCAAACGGCATGGAAGGCTACTTCATACAGGGATTTGTCAGCATCCCACTTTGTGATCGAGTGATCCATTTCGCCACCTAACAGTCCAAAAGCAATAGCTCCCATCGTGTAGACATTCGTCTTACTATCAATAGGGGCTCCTAGAATAAATTCTTCGGGTGCTTTGGAACGTCTTGCCCCCCAGAAGTTCTCTCCCATATCATTATATGTTGGTGCTTTTCTATAAAAATCGATATCACAGATTTTGGTTCTATGATTGGCGAAATCATAAAGGATACTTCCATCATAGAAATCTACGGCCACATATCCTTGCGCCTCCATCGATTCATGAAATGAGAATATAACATCCAAGGAGTCTAATCGTTGCTCGAGAGGCAAATGTCTGAACCGATAAAACGGTGAATCGGGGTGCTCGTATTTAGCTGGAGGCGGATATGACCAGTGTGAATGAAGACACTCTCCTTCAAACCACTCAAATATGGCAACATAACCGCTATTCACTTGGAAGTGATCTATTAGCTTGATGAGATGATCATGTTCCAGTGCTGTGTACAAGGGGATGGCCTGAGATAATCGCTGGACAGCATCTTTCGGATTCCCTGAAAAATCTACCGGCATCGCGCCTGCATATTTCACGAACCTTCGCTGACCCCCTTTGATGACGCCAAAACAAATATTACCCGAATCTTGTTGATCAAATACGCAGAATACTTGGCCTTGTGCGCGTAACCAGTCAAAATCATGGTGTTCTTGAAGTTGAAATGAAACGCTATCCAACGTCATCGTATAAGAAGATTTCGCTCTTTCATTTGGGTGTTGAATGATAACATCACCTTTCCTTTTCTTCAAGGTTAATACGAGATGTTGATTTTACTTTAAGTTCTCAGGGTTCAAGGCTTGTAATGCTTCTGGCACGAATAGACCATCTTTACGGATCAAAACATCATCAAACCAAATCTCTCCACCACCGTAATCCGGCCGTTGAATATTGACAATATCCCAATGTAATTCGGACCAGTTCTCATTGCCTGGAGATCCTACAGGCACACACCCTGGAGTAAAGTGATAACTGCCCCAAATTTTCTCATCAAATAACGTATCTTTCATCGGTTTATCAATATACGGGTTGAGTCCGATGCCAAATTCACCAAAAAACCGAGAACCCTGATCCGTGTCCAATAAGCGGTTTATTCTTTCTGTATCATTGGCCGTAGCTTGTACGATTCGACCCTCTTTCACTTCAAATCGAATGTTCTCATACGTAAAGCCTTCTTTTAAGGAAGGGGTATTAAAAGATATGTATCCATTAACAGACTCCTTAACCGGCATCGTGTACACTTCACCGTCCGGAAGATTCATAATCCCTGCATCTTTAATTGAAGGCATATCCTTGATCGAAAATGTCAGTTCCGTTCCTGGACCGGTTAACCTAACTTTATCCGTCTGATCCATGAACGCGACGAGATGATTCATCGCTCGATCCATTTTGGCATAATCAAGATTGCATACATTGAAATATAAATCTTCCATGTCTTCTGTCGACATATTCGCTTGCTGCGCCATCGCATGGTTAGGATAACGAAGAATACACCATTTTGTATGATGATACCGTGTTCCATTGATTTTTTGTGCGTAATGCTTGCGATACAGCCCCATTTTCTCAGGTGAGACGCCGCTTAATTCACTCATATTCTCCCCTGCTCGTATGAGGATATAGGCTTGCATATCGTTGACTCGATTTAAGTCGTAGGATGCCATCACTTCTAACTGTTCTTCCGTACAACCGATTATTATTTCTCTGAGTAATTCATGATTATTAATGAGTAGAAAAGGAAGTCCGCCTACGGCATAAGCTTGCTTGATCAATTCTTTGGCTAATGGCGTCTCCAATCCGTCAACCTCGATTAATAGCTTCTCTCCTTGTTGCAGCTTCACGGAATATTGAATGAGATTTTTGGCGAGTTGTTCGACTCTTGGATCTTTCATGTGGCTCTCCTTTTGTGAAATGCTATAATCTATCTATTTCATTCCATGTTTTTGATTTTCTCTGAATCCCTCTCACTTGTACTCTTTGTCTAGAATGGAATAATAGTATTGATCCGTCCATTCGTCGTGCCAGAACAGCTCTTCTTTAAAAATAGCTTCTCGCGTCATTCCGATATGTTCCAATATACCTGCTGAACGTGAATTTTTAGCGTTGCACATCCCCACGACTTTGTGTGCTTCTAATTGCTCAAAGGCAAATTGTAATAACAGCTTGCCCGCTTCCGTCCCATATTCTTTTCCCCCGAATTCAGGCAGAATGCAATAACCTATTTCCCAGCTTTTCCTGCTGAAAATATAGCTCCGAATTTTTGCAAATCCGATCGGCCGTTTACTCGAATCATTGGTTCTGGTTACGATATAATAATAGCTTGTAGGTTCGTCGGTACTTTTGATTTTCTCTGCATATCTCTCACGCACGGCCAGTACATCAGATTGTACGGATTCTTCATAATACCAAAGTTGTTGATCACATTCGATGCCGCTAATAAAATCCAGATCATCCATTGTAATCGCTGTCAAAATTATTTTATCGCCGGAAATCGTCATCATTTCACTTCTCCTATCTATTTATAGATGCCCAAATATGTAAAATAATTCATGCCGTTAATCATATCATGCACTTTTTTCGATGCAGGGTCAATAACGCGTTAATTACGAACACAAAAAAACCGCGCTATGCGCGGCTTATTGCCTTCAATCGTTCTAGCTGAAGCAGATGATGACGATAATGCATTTCAGTGAGCTTAAACCATTCGAGTGCATTTAAAGGACCAAAGCGCGGATGAGCAACTGTATTCTGAAGCGGTGCTTCTGCAAGCCTCGGTTCTATTTCTTCCATTCGAGATACGACATGTTTCAACCCTTGAATAAGCTGCTCTCTACTTTCAGGTTGTTGAGGGGTATACTCAGGGGATGGCGGGACTTGAATTCGTATCGGCGGGAAGCTGCCAAGTTCAAACACAGCTATAGCATCCTTTGATTTACCTTCTGTAGGCACGGGTGTAACTGCAGTTGTCGACATACAATCATCGATATTCCGAAGTTGCATGTAGAGCGCAGAATTAATTAAGTGCAGATACATTTGACCCAGCGACCATTCGTTTTCATTAGGCTGGTGTTTCAGTTCCTCCAACGTAAAGTTATTTAATTCTTGAAGATAATGGTTCACCGTTTCTTTAAATTGCTGCAAAGTTTCGTTCGTATTCATGGTCAATATTGCTCCTCTCAAGTAATATAGTCTCACTATACAAAAACGCTACTGACACCTGTATGTCAGTAGCGTTTTAACATTTTTTCGGCTTCATCACGAATGAGAGTACGTAAAGATTCAGGTTCCAGCACCGTGACATTCGATCCCCAACTCAATAACCATGGTACGATTTCTTCATACTGCCGAACGCGTAAATTCACATGGAGACCATCCTCATGAACTTCCACATTTTCCATGAAAAAGTTATTAGCTTCCTTCATTTGATCCGCAATCCGAGGTTGAGCGAGTATTCGTACATATCGGGTTCGATCATCCACCGGCTTGTAGTTCTGAAAATTGAAATTAGGAGGAAACTGAAATGTTTCTTCTTGAACCTTGAGCCCGCTTATTCGTGAGACGCGGAAATGACGGAGTTCTTGTCTCAAATCACAATGGGCAAGGAGGGCCCAATTTCCATGATCAAGTACAAGTCCATAGGGCGCGACTACACGGACACTTTGACGATTTCCGTCGGCTTCAGGTATGTTTTTCGTATAATGGAACTTGATCTTGCGCTCCGCTAGAATCGCTTGTCGTATCGTTTCTATAGATTCCTTTTCATGTTCCTGATGACTACATCCACGATGATTAAGCAAACGGATGCTGCTGCGAATCTGGGATGCGCGGTTACGTACGTGTGCCGGAAGTATCGTTTCGATTTTTTCTTGGGAAGTACGCGCATGGGTTCCATATTCGGTATCAAATTGTTGTTCGATAAAATCTGCGCCAATCAATAACGTAACTGCTTCCTCAACAGTAAAACTAACTGGCGGTAAAAAATAACCTTCCATTAAACAATAGCCCACGCCCGGTGCGCCTACGATCGGAACCCCTGCTTCGCTTAACGCTTGAATATCTCTATATATGGTTCGAACGCTTGTTTCGAATTTTGCTGCAAGATCCTCCGCTCTTAAATTCCCTTTACGCTGCAGCTCAAGCACGATGGCTAGCAACCGGTCCGTTTTGTTCATATCAACTTACCCTTTCTTCTAGAATTACTTCACTCCATCCAAATTCATTAAATCACGAGGGTCCAATGAAATAACGGGGTAGTTACTCTCCAACCGGATACGATAATGATTTAGAATCCTGACCTGTTCTTCAGCTAAACTCTCCATATTCCAGTACATATGCATTAGATTATATTCGAAAAGTTCTTTGAGTTTAAAAAACAATGGCAGCTTCTCTATCATTTCGACGGGTAAACGATTCTCTTCTAAATACCCCTTAAACATAGATTTTGCAATGGATTGACCGTATTCCTTGATATTACCGTTGCCCGCATAAGAAAATTCAAGTGCCGAATAAATAGGTACAACTAAATCATAGATATAGAAATGCTTCTCACAATCTTGAAAGTCAATGATGGTGATATCGGATGAATCTGTGACTAATACATTTTCTAACCATATATCTCCGTGAAGCAGCCCATAGTTATCCCGATTTTTCGGTATTTGATGAATTTCCGAAAGAATCTTACGGGATATTTCTCGTATGGTCGTTTCCTCTTCAGGAATATATTTCAGAAATGAATACTCTTCACTTTCATGCCAATCGATAAGATAGTCGACTTTGTTGTGGCATTCATACGCTGAAGTAAACCGATGCAATTTCCCAATTTCCCTACCTAACTCCAAAAAGACATCACAATCCCAACGGGAACGAGGCAGATGGATTCCATTTGCTTTCCGAAAAAGTACGATATATTGCTCTGTGGGGAATTCCGCTTTTTCGACCATCTTCCCACCTTTAGAAGGAACGACGGAGGGAACTCCAACCCCATGCGCTGACAAATAACTCAATAACTTTATCTCTTCAAGCTGTTCTTCGAATGATCTATAATTGGTGATTCGCGCAAAATATTCATGCTGGTCGCCAGTCAATTGGTACATTTCGTTCGTAATCTTTCGGATGCTGTCCAGTTGTACGGGGTACTTCTCAACAATCACTTTCATGATGGATTTCTCTTGTTCATTGTACATCATATTCCACTTCACTTTCTCCAATGAAAATATTGCCAATTCGTCAATGCAACAATTCTGTTCATAACTTCTTTTGAAAGACGACTTCGTCCTTTTTCATATAATTCGATCGTGTATATGTCTTATGCGCTTGTACGTTATCTCTGCCTGTGAGAATGTTGACACTTTTTACGCCACGGCACCGAAACTCTTGCTCTAGAAAATCAATTAACTGCGTAGCTAACCCTTTTCTCCGAGCTTTTTCTTGAATATACATCTCGGTGATTTCACCTTGACCATGCGGATAACAGAACGAGTTGAACCATTGAGCGCATGCGAATCCTACAGGTTCTTCATCTAAAATAGCGAGTGCAATCAGTTCTTTTGACTGGCGTATACTTGTAAGAACGTCACTTATTGAAAGGCCAACGCCATTAAACTCTTGATTAAGCAGCATAAGGTTTTCAGCATCCGTCTCATTTGCCCATCGTACATTTATGTTCATAAATATCCCCTTGCTTATTTATTGAAGGTTTTGGATCAATTCCTCGACTAATGCTTGTACTTGATTCATTATGGCACCAACTCTGATCTCAATATCGAATTCTTTTGGAATAGATCATCTCGCCTTCAAGATTTTCATAATTCTTACTGATGAATCCTAGCTTTTCATACAGTTGTATGGCAACCTGATTCGTTTTCTCGACCGTTAAGGATAGTATCTCTGCGTTAGGATGTTCCCCTAGAATAAATTCGATGATTTGATGAAGTGCTTTCTTGCCATACCCTTTCCCTTGAAAAGCGATATCCATTTGAAATCCGCCCATCCAATAGTTATCTTTGCTCCCAGGTGTGTAGGATAAGTAAAAGAAACCAATGACTTGATCACCAACACACAAAACATACGGATCCAATGCCTCGTCCCATGGCTTGATATAAGCATAGGCGAGACCTTCCATGACCGTAGGCACATATGCCGTTTGCTCTGGTGATAGCTTGATCTCTAGCACCCGTTCCCAATTGAATCGGTTGACGGATTGGATGACTATTTCATTCACATTTTTCCCCTCCCGCTCCATTAAATCTTTAGATCCCCTTACAGGATTATTCCTTTTTGTTGCTGAACGTCTGGATGTATTTCCCTCGATCCGCTCGGTAATTTTCATGATAATTACCCGATGTATATTCCTCTATTACTTGTCTCCAAAAAGATATAGCAGGTTCATTATCCTCCATTTGCGCAGTTGCCCATTTGGCTGAATACAGATCGAACGCCTTCATGGCTGCTTGTTTGCCTAATCCTTTTCTTCTATACTTTCTAAGAACCATAAAATCATAGATGACATGAGTCGGGTCCGGATCCACATCATAGTTTTCAAATAGGACAACGAGAAATCCTATCATTTGGCCGGTATGATAAATGATGAACGGGTTCCATCGTGGATCTTGCCAATAATGCTCTATACTCACGCTGAATTCCCCTCGATCATTGACATCGAAATCCGTATAAAGACTGAAATCATGCTGATATAGTTGGTACAACCGATATAAGATGTCTCTATTCTCTTTTAATACTGGAACAAGTTGAATCTCCATACCTGAACACTCCTCTTTCATGCATATCTGTCATATGGCAATCTACGAAATCTAACTTCTATCTCTATTGATTCGACAAAAACCGATGGCTTCCTTTATCTGTATATTGAACGCATTTAGTTAAATGGAGGTGTACAATGAAAGAGCAAATACCTGATAAAAACATATTTATGATGTGTACAACAGTCATTCAACAAGCATTCCGTGAGCTGCCATCCGGTTATCAGGTAAGAAGCTGCACAGAGAGTGAATTAAATATTTGGAAGAACTTCCCTTTTGATAACCCATCCGAAGCAGAGCAATATCATGATTTCATAACACAATATTTTAATGATGTGTATGCCGAACAGAGTGATCTATTTTATCAAAAATGCCTATTTGTCTGCGATCAACAAAACCGGCCTGTCGCAACCTGCTTCGCGTGGAAAGCCTATGATCGAATCACGACCATTCACTGGTTTAAAGTATTAAAAGATTATGAAGGATCCGGAATTGGCAGAGCGCTGCTGTCTATTGTAATGCGGGATCTATCCTCTGGTGAGTACCTGGTGTTTCTGCATACTCAGCCGTCCAGCTACCGTGCCATCAAGCTGTATTCTGATTTTGGATTTGATTTGTTATCCGATCCGGTTATAGGCAACCGAAAAAACGACTTGGGTGAATGTCTTCCCATCTTGCAAGCCTACATGCCAGCCAAAGCCTATCAAGGGCTGAGAACAACTGAAGCTCCAGCATTTTTTCTGGAAGCCGCGAATTCATCACCTATTGTGCAATTTTAACCGTCGATGAAAATGCCTTTTAGTTAATCAGTGCCTTCCTTCGCGCGGCGCAGGATTATTTCATCAAGTCTTATTTCGATTTTTGAGCTCAAAAAAAATCCGCTAAATAAGCGGATTCATAACGTGGAGATCCATCGGTACCAAGGCAACCGAGATAATGGCGCATCGACTTCTTGAACACACGGTCCCATTATTGTGCGCCCGTCATCTCCCTGCCATGTGCCAACCGGAAATGTGATCTCGCGACTGCGGGCACCTTTCTCCAAGACTGGCGCAACAAGAATGTGATCGCCTAACATAAATTGTGTCTTGATCTGTTCGTAATTCCCTTCCGGGAACACGTAGGACATGTGCCGAATGATCGGTTCTCCTGTCTGAGCTGCGTGAAATGCAAGCTTTAAGATCTCCTCACCGAATGATTCATGTAATTTTGCAGCCTCTACACAATAAGATAAGTGATCTGAATCGAGAACACGCCAAGGCGCCGTCGAGAATTGCATCATCGGCAGCAGCGCGGAACATTGTGCATAGCGTACGAATAATTCTTGATCAAGCCTAAAGCTTGGGTTATTCTCAACATCGCCGATCTGTCCCCCGCCAATCATATCCGGACATGTGAAGGCATATCCTGCCAGACCTTGTGCCAATGAGTTCGGGATAAGCGACGCTAAGCCCGCTGCATCCCAGCTATGATTCTTATCTCCGAGACGTTGAACCAAAGGCAGACCGGCTGATTTCCAACATGCCCTGTACTCATTCAGGGCGTAACGAAGTCCGATGCGCGTCCAAGCCTCGCAATGGGCATTCGGATGTAGCGGAACAGCACTTTGATCGGATTCACGATAAAATTGCGGATCCCCTGCATCGAATTTAAATCCGTCGATGCCATAATCCTTCATTAATTGGTGCAATTCACCTTCATACCAAGCCACGGCAGCTTCATTCGTGCAATCCAGAACGGCACTGTATCCATTCCACCATCTGCGAATCGCTGTTTCGCCGCGTTCATCTTTGAGCAAATAGCCTTGTCGCTCGAGATAGCGGAAATTCGCCGCATTATCCGGGCTTACGAATGGACATGTCCAGAGCATGACTTGAAATCCCATCTCATGCAAGGTATCCACCATGGCTTTCGGGGTAGGAAATCGATCCGACCGGAACTTCCACACTCCATAGTCCTCCATCCAATTGTCATCAATCATGATGATGCCTGGCGGCATGCCGTTCGCGAGTACCTGTTCGGCATATAACAGTGTTTTGGCTTGTGTGGGTTCATATTGAAGCTCAATCCATAGATTATATTGAGGTACCCTGAAGAAATTAGGGTCTGGTATCGTTCCAGATGATTGAAAATAAGTTTGTGCAGCAGCGCGAAACGCTCCACGCAAATTACCGTAACCTTCATGGAGTTGTATACTTCCCCGTTCACATCCTACCATCAGACTATTATTGGTAAATTCAAAACGGATGGGCTCGTCCGACCAGATATAGCGCCCTTTATTGGATACGAGAAAAGGGACTGCTTGATTCCCACTCCCGTTGATGATTAAATCCCTCTGATGCTTGGTTTCTCCAAAAGGCATACATACCCCTTCATCGATGTCTCCGCCCCACCAATACTCACCCTCAAACTGTTCAATACAAAGCTGATCCTTCCTCATCATCATCTGCTCCTTTCTTTCCCTTCCATCTTAAGGTACAATCGGGATGAAAAATACAGCTATTCTTGCGCATTATTTGCACATTCTTGCGCAATGAAGGAGGAGATGCGTTGGATGACAATCGGTTCGAATCAATATATGAACATGCTAGGCGACAGATATCCTTTCAATTTATTTGTTCCCGAATGTTCGGGAACGACCATTTTTCAGCCACACTGGCATGAGAAGTGTTTGGAGATCATTTATATGATTCAAGGAAGCGCTGAATTTCATATCGGGGGAACTTCATATATCGGGACATCCGGGGATCTTTTCCTGATTGGAGAAGGGGTTATTCATGGCGCATATCTCATAGACGAGCCACCGCAATATTATACAATCTTGCTCGATCGATACAGCCTCGTTCGTTCTGACTTTAACAGTGTTGAATACGGCGCATTATTGACCGGCAAGCTGTCCCTGCCAACGCTTATCCAACCGGAACATGAGAATTATGAAACATTAACTCCAATCGTAATTTCAATTATCGAAGAGTTCATCCATCATGAGCCAGGATATGAGTCGGCTGTGAAATCTTATCTACATATATTGCTAACGAAACTGTATCGATTCTATGGTTGTTCGACGCAGCCCAATCAACGAAAACAAGAGGCAGACCGCTTGAAGATGGAGCGACTGAAGGATGCGATATCATTCGTCGAAGGACACTACCAGGAGCAAGTAACATTGGGGCAAGCAGCCATGATCGCAGGCATGAGCGAATATCATTTTTGCCGCGTGTTCAAACATACGGTTGGCAGAACATTCAACGAATACGTACAATTGTATCGGATTGGCCAAGCTGAAATCATGCTGAACCAGACAGACCTTTCAATTTCACGTATTGCTGAACAGGCTGGATTTGGCTCAATCCATTATTTTGACAAGCTATTCAAACGATACCGGGGATGTTCACCCCTCCAATATCGCAAGCGTGTGCGCAATGGCTGAGCACTAACTTCTTTTCCAAGCACGTTATCTTAAGCCGATGTCGTTAAACCGATTGTTTATCGTCTCTCGAACGAGTATTTTTATCTGTTCAATCGCCGTCTCTTCTTTTTGCTTCGCGTTCATCAATAGATGAATCATCGTTCTTACCTGCGGAGCAGCAAACTTTTGGGTAGCATCTATACTCAAAGTCATCTCAACCATTGTCTCAAATATCTGCGCAAGCTCATCATAGGCTTCAACAGCCGATTTCAATTCTGGCCAAATTTTCTGCAGAACGGTTGTGTATTCGTAAATATCTTTCTTAGCTGAGGCATAGTACCGGATTATTTCGCATACTCCATTACCATCGTATTCACTGCTATGCATTGCATCCGCCATGGCATCATATCCTGCTCTACCGCAGGCATAATCCGATTCTGGCAGCATCAAATCATGGGTCTCCCATTTGTAAATAGCTTGTAACAGCGATTCTCTGTAGATCGCTAATTCATCCATCGCCAATCGTTCCTCAAATACTTGATAATACCAATACGGGGAACGGTTTCGACCCCATTCTATATAAGGCAACGTTCCATTCGTCGGAGAAGTGCCGTCTGCATAGTAGAGCAGTTTGCGTTCATCATCGTAACCTACGACGATTACAAATTGATCCTTCCAGATCACTGCACCTATGCCTCGATCAATCGAGCGTTTGATGTCGCTGATGGCTTGCTTCTGATACAACGGAAAGGTGGGCTCGAACTGAAACCCTGCAGCCTGTGATGCCGTGATGCCAACAAAATCTGCCGCTAGGAAATGTTCAGCCATCCAGTTATATGCTGTAGTAGATTCAGCTGTTAAGCGTCGATGCACCGTAAAACGAAACGAAGATACCGTCATCCCGGATAACATCGCGCGTGAACAAGTCATCCAACCACGGTGCTTCAGAATGGCGTGCATAACATCAATATAATCCGCTTGATCGGTCAGACATAAAGAATCCAATATCTTTGCTCCCATGTGAGCTCCTCCTTCTTTACCGTGGCGTATGTGATCCCCACCTTGGAATCGTGGTTCGCTTGAGATCAGGATACCGTGCAGAGATGTGTCGGAAATGGGAGATCGCTTGATCCTCTAATAATTCCGCCTGCGTCAGTAATTCAATCAGTTCATCTACACGTGATAGATCGACTTGTCGCTCTCCCCTATGCGCTCGAATACAGTCATTCATCCTCGGTATCATCGCTGCTAAAAGGCCGTATAACTGATACGCTTCATCCAATTCCGTCCATATCCCTTGGGCGTCGCCTAAATAATCACGTATCTCCGTTCTCGCAGTCATGTACGAATCAAGAATATAGACAGCACCATGCGTATTGAATGACCCTTGCTTCAATCCTTGGCAAAGATAGACATAGGCAAGTTTGCCGGATGCGATATCCGTATTGGGCAATGTTCTAAAAGGGGTTTCCCAATCTAGAATTGCGAGTCTGAGAGATTCCAGAATCATATCCTGACGTGCGATATCTACCTTATCGCCGAACACTTGGTAATACCAGAAGGTCGTGAAATTCAACCCAAAATTATCGTAAAGAACAATCTGACTCTCCTCTGAGCAACCATCTTGGATATAGAACACGCGATCCCCATCATCATAACCGTGAATGACACCGAATTCGGGTATCCAATACACCACGCCGATTCCACAATCCAAGCTACTTTTAACGGCGTTCACGGCCTCTTGCTGATAATAGGGAAACGTATGATGCCTCACACGACCTGCATCAAATATCGTTAAGATGCCTAAATTGTCGATCGCAGGTTTATGCTCGTTCCCCCATTGCCCATAAGCTGAGACAGACATAGGGAGAAGCTGTTGATGTACGGAAAACTTAAACGCCATGCCCGTGAGTCCTGAGAGTAAGTATTTAGGTCCTTGAAACAAATTCGCTGCCGTTAAAATGGCGTATACGCTATCCGTATAGGATTTTGATTCCCGCTTCATGACGAGATCCTGCAAAAACACAGACATTTGGAACCTCCTTCCGATCGTGTCGAATCTCTCTAAGCAGAACACAATAGCAGCAGCTCATTCGTGATCTTCCTCCACAACATGAAGTCGATTCAACGTTTCTTGGCATTTCACCTGCAGTTTATGCTTCAGCCATTGCGGCGCGATAAGTTCATTCCATTTTGCGATCAATAAGTGCATTAGAAAAGAGTCTGTATCATAGAAAGCGATATCATAAACCAGCTCATCCTGTGCTAGAATCCGATAACCGTGCCATGAGTCTCCTTCTAGAGGGCTTATGAACCCTACTTTAGCAATGAATGGCTTACGAGTCATGACCTGCCCGTTCCAAGGTTTCACTTCCTGTTCAGCCTCACGCGTGAAACGTTCGGTTGTGACATGGGCATACAGGATTCCGTCCACACGGAAGCTTATATATTCTTGATCATGTTCAGAGGTAGCTATCAATTCATCTCCATAGTATTGAGATATTAGCTTCAACGGGCATATACGGAGTTGTTGCTCCCTCTCGTGATCTTTATACATAATGATCATGATCCGAGATTCTTGTATGGCAAAAGACAATTTCTCGATCAGTTGAATGATTCGTGGATTCATATCAAATGTAGGAATACGATGATTCATCTCGCGCACATCCGGATCCGTAAATCGATCTAATAAACTTGCAATCCGATTCGCCGATTCTCGGTTCTCATAGTTATATTGACGATATCGGTGCGCAAGATACTTCAATACCTTCTTCTCTTCTTCCGTCATATAGAGATGAGGCAATACATATGTCGTATCTTCATAGCAGTACCCTCGATACTTCGCCACATACAATAACGGAGCATGCAGAGAAACTTCCATGTACTCCAAGTCACGTTGGGCCTGCCGTCTCGAAATTTCGAAATGTTCCGCCATATGACTGCTATTCGGATACGTCCCGGCTCTTACCTGTTGATCAAACCAATGGATTCGATGCATATGACTCAAGTTCAAGCAGCTCCTTCCTTCGGTAAAAAAGAACGGTACTGGTCCATATCACATAGACAAGTACCGTTCTTGGTTGGACGTTAAGACGAAATTGCTTCTACCTTCATTTGATCTGCTTTGGAACACCGCTTACAGACTTGAACAACGGATCCATTCGATTTTGTGCGCGGATACAGCAATTTAATTCTTGTACTGCTGCAGATTGGACATGTCCCACGACCCCGAGACGGGAGTCTCCATAAGGAACGTCCTCTTTTTGGTTTTGCCATTGTACTTCAACCCCATTTCAATCATTTGGTTCAACACCTATCATGATTATAAAACAGGTGATACGACATATGATGTCGTATCAGTTGGAGCTTCTGGCATGGATTACTTTTTGCTCGACTTTCTCATACATTGCAATGAATTGTTGAATCAATCTGGACTTGGGTACCATCCAATAGGTAGCCACGGCCGTGAAGATACTTATGAAGATCCCTACTGCCACATCGGCAGGATAATGAACGCCTACCCAAATCCGCGATATGCCAACGAGGATTGCGATGACCATCCAAATCCATCCCCATGATCTCTTATACAGCCAAAATACGGTACAGAACGAGAAAAACAACATCGTGTGATCGCTTGGGAACGAATTATTTACGGCTTTGTCTATCAATTGATTCACATCAGATAATACAACGAAAGGCTGCTCATTATAATGAAGCATGCCTGCTACTTTGCCCAGGGCTTCTGCCAGGATAAAGGCTAGGATACCGGATATAACCATCATTTTATGCGTTCGATTATTCGTAAACCAATAAATAGCCACAGATAATGCAAGTGCATATATCAAGTATTCTGCAATAAATACAAATGCAGGGTTCAGATATGTATACTGCTTGCCTAAATCATTGATCATACGAAATAATGCATAGTTCAATTCGGTCATTCGTAAAATTCCCCCTCATGTTTGTGATATGAAAAGTATAGTAATTCGGGAGAGTTTTTCATAATCCTTAACATTTCATTTACCTTACAGTTTTGTAAGATGCTTTCCTGCGCCTCACTTTTGACACAATCACATCGTATAGTAATGGATAACAGCCCAGAACGCGCACGTTCGCGTAAGCGATCATTCAGGAGGAGATTTTGTATGAAAAAGAGGCTTTCCATTAGTATATCAACGTTGGTTCTCCTTGTCATAATCGGATTAATCTACACCATCATTTTCCAGATCACAAAGATCTTTATCATTCAATGGTTTATAGGCGGGAACGGTTAGCCGTTCCTGCATCCCATAGCATCATGAAAATAAAAAAAGCCGCGATTCGCGGCTTTTCTCACGCAACAAGTTTACCCTATTAATCTTCAAATTCCACATTGTGATATACTTGTTGAACATCTTCCAAATCTTCTAATGCATCGATCATTTTCTCGAATTGTCCCTGCGATTCCACAGGGATCGAGATGTAATTTTGCGCTAGCATCGTTACCTCAGCTACCGTGAATTCCGTAATTCCAGCTTGCTTGAAAGCTTCTTGAACCGCATGGAATTGATCCGGATCCGCATATACCAATACAGAGTCATCTTCTTCAATGACGTCACGCACGTCCACATCCGCTTCAAGTAATAATTCGATGACGTCGTCTACGGATTTCCCTTCGAGACCGATAACTGCCGTTTCATCAAACATATAGGATACAGATCCGTTAACACCCATGTTCCCGCCGCTCTTATTGAAGGCAGAGCGTACTGCCGATGCTGTACGGTTAACGTTATTCGTAAGCGTGTCCACGATCACCATGGAACCGTTCGGTCCGAAACCTTCATAACGAAGTTCGTCATAGTTCTCTTCTGCACTGCCTTTTGCTTTATCTAATGCACGATCAATAATAGCTTTTGGTACATTGTATGTTTTGGCACGCTCAAGTACAACTTTTAATGCACGATTCGATTCCGGATCAGGTTCGCCCTTTTTGGCTGCTACGTAAATCTCAACCCCGAACTTTGCGTAAATTCGACTCGTGTTTCCATCTTTTGATGCTTTTTTTTCTTTAATATTGTTCCATTTACGACCCATGCTGACTGTTCCCACTTTCTTTTTTAGCTTTACAAGTTATTATAACCGATTTTCTTTCATTATGGGACTAGTTATGTAACAATTGCCCGATATTCATCATCCACGGTGCGTTTTCTTTGTGACAAATAATCAAAGCCACCCTTCATAAAAGGATGGCTTCTGTACGGATTCGCTTCATATATTACGTAATGCTCGAGGATTCAATAGGTCTTCTTCTCAAGGTGTTCCAAGCTCTTGAACTCATAACCTTGTTCTTTCGCTGTCGTAATCATGCTGGCTAACGCTTCCGCGTTATCCTTGGATACCGAATGAAGTAAAATCACGGCACCTGGATGAATTTGTTTCATCACCTGGTCATATGCATATTTCCAACCACGTTGTGATGCGGTATCCCAATCTTTATAAGCAATCGACCAGAATACGCTTGTATAACCGAGTGCTCTGCTTTCTCCTAGAATTCGATCGTTAAAAATGCCGCGCGGCGGACGCAAATAGGTCATGTGCTTCTGATTCGTCAATTGCGTAACTTCTGCCTGCACCTTATCTAATTCCGTCTTTAACTGTGTATTCGAAATTTGACTCATATCTGGATGACTCCAGGAATGATTCCCGATCAGATGCCCTTCTGCAACCATTCTTTTCACGAGCTCGGGTTCTTGCTTGACATAATGCCCTGTGATAAAGAAGATGGCAGGTACCTGATGTTGTTTCAGCACATCTAAGATTTTCACCGTAAATCCATTTTCGTACCCATTATCAAACGTCAAATAAAGTTCTTTTTTCGTCGTATCCCCTAAAAAGATGGCCTCATGCTTCATGAGGATGTCCTTAAAGCCCTCTTCATTGATGGAAGCGGGTTGATGTTCCTTACTCTTCTTGAACCCGAAATGGTAGGGCTGCATATGTGCGGCCTCAGCGGGAAGTATGGCAGCTGGTACAGCCGAGAATAGGAACAGGAACAGAACGGTTAGCATACTTGTACGGATCAAACACCTTCACCTCATCGCTTCCATTGTAGACCTGAGATAATATGCCCTGTCATGAAAATGTTATTCAACATTCAACAAGACTGGACAGTTGAAGGATCCGATTCAAGAATTGGGGCGAACCTTGTCCATGATCACATGTCCTTCCCCTAATTCTATTTCATAAAACCCAGCCATACCCTTCGCATCATAATCCATGATTTTATCGCTGCACACAACGATAATATTACGAATGTCAGCATCAGCTTCGCTAGACATTGTGAAGGCTCGGCAATGGGCATAAGTTTCGCGAACCGTCGTATGTATGGCATAGACGAGTCTGTCATTCTTGGCTTTCCCCATTAAATTCATGATGAGTGCCCCTTCGGCAGTAAGTTTCTCCCGCGTCATTTGGAAGAACTCGGTTGTCGTAAATTGATAGGGGGTCCCCTCTCGTGTAAAAGCGTCTAATACAATATAATCATATCCCTGTAAATTCTGGCACTCTAGAACTTGACGACCATCCCCGATGACGACATTATCCTGACGATAATGAAAAAATGTCCTGCTTAATTCCACAATCTTCTCATCGATTTCCGCAACCGTGAAGAATCTGTCCTCATAATGTCCCGCAATCGTACCAATACCGTGGCCAATCATGAACACGCGTTCAAAATCGGGATCATTGCATTCCATAAGGTGCATGATCGCTCTTGGATATTCAAGCACGATGCGCTCCGGGTTTTTCAAGTCGATTGCGCCTTGTATTGCATGATTGGAAAACTGCAGGAATCGGAATTTCCCCGTCTCACCGTATAACTCATTTGCCTCGTACACGGCCATTTCTTGATAAAAGCTATTTTCTCTCACTAATAAATGCAATTCATGGTTCTCCTTCTCGATTAGCTAATAGTGCAAATATTAGTGTAACGTAAAATACCCCGTTAGCAAATCATACAAATCGTATGACTTCGATCAATAGGGATACACTATTTCCATCACTTTAATTCCTTGGAGATGAATATGAAACGGATTTATTCGTATTTAGGGCTTCGTGTGAAGATCGCAGCCGCGTTTCTAATGATCTTGAATTCACCCATTTGCTTCGATAACCCACCTATATATGCTGACCCTTCGTTACCAATCGCAGCAGATTCCAGCTTTTATTCCATTGAAATATATCCCCAGTTTTATCAGCTCATTGTCCTTGCGCAGGGTCAGAAAATCAAGACATATAACGTCGCGGTTGGGAATCCGTCTACTCCTACGCCTGTAGGAGAATATCAGATCATCTTTAAAGGTAAAGACTGGGGGCCTTCATTCGGTCCTCGGTGGTTAGGTTTAAATGTTCCTTGGGGGAATTACGGAATTCATGGAACGAACAAACCCCATTCTATTGGTCAACATCTGAGCCATGGATGCATTCGCATGCGCAACAAAGATGTTATGGAATTATATGACATGATTCCTGTCGGCACCAAGGTCACCATTTACGGCCATATTTTGGGAGATCACTTGCATGACCCGAGAGAGCTAGCCGAAGATGATGTCGGGGGCGACGTACAATTAGTTCAATCACGCCTGAAAAGCGGCGGGTACTTCCATGGCATGTGCAATGGGAAATTTCTGTCCGATACGACCATTGCCGTCAAAAAGTTTCAACGTGATCATCATCTGCCACAGGATGGGGTCATCTCCTATCAGGTGTACGAACACCTCGGATTAATGGAGTAATGTCATCAAAAAAATCGGAGTTGATAGGTAAATCGTCCAAATTTACGGATAAATAGTTAAGCAACTATACCCATGATGACAAGTTCGCATATCTTATCCTAACTTGATTTCATTTCATGCATATGATTATGGAGCAAAGGAATGTGATTGTTGTGAAGAAGAACGTGCGAATCAAGCAAAATCTTTTACAACCAGAGAGAGAACTGAGCAATCAGCCTCAGGAGACTCAGGACGTACTTGCAGAAGCGACGATGCCTCCTCTATCAGCCTTTCAAAGGATCGGCGGCATGGAAGGTCTAATGCACATGCTGGGTAATATCCAGCAAATGTATGGCTTATATCTGAACATGCAGCCTACATTTAAAATGCTAAACGCGTTGATGGCACCGCAAGTAACCGTGAGCAGCCTTGCATCGAAAAGAGCACGAGGCAGAAAAAAAATAACGAAACGACGCAAAAGATAAATTAATGGTTTGCCTTACATTCATGGATGGAATGTGAGGTATTTTTATGCAAAAAAACTGTAGACATTGTTCTTGAAGAACATCGCCTACAGTCCTCTTTTACTTGAAGGATCCATGAATATTAGATGAATGCGCGGCTAACGATTACCAATAGGATAAATAGTACTAGGATTGTACCAGTGCTCGTAAATAGACCACCTCTAAATTCTTCTCCCATGTTCATCCTCCTTGCTAAAGAGATTTTGTGGTACAGGGTATTGTATGCAAGTGCTCCACGAGATGATTGTATCTTTGACCATCTTTATCTCAGCGAATTTCCCTTCTGAAAATCTTGAGATATAATGTACATTACCAAATCACCAATTGTTGCCACAAGGATTGATAAAGAAGAAAGGTGCTGCTATTATGTGTGCGGATAAAATGAGGTCTCAGATAACCAGAACATCTCATGAAACCCTTCCCATCATGGGTACGCGTGCTTTGAACCGTGCTCTACTCGCCAGACAGATGTTATTAACTCGTGCTCCATACTCTACACTGGAGGTTATTAGCCATTTGGTGGGATTACAAGCGCAATCGCCGAATGCTCCCTACTTCGCTTTATGGTCAAGAATTCAAGGTTTTCAACAGGAAGATTTGTCTTCGCTGATCCGTGAGCGGAAGATCATTCGTATCGCGCTTATGCGTTCAACGATTCATTTGGTATCTGCACAAGATGGTCTTTCTTTGCGTCCCTGGGTACAATCAGCTCATGAACGCGGATTAAAAGGAGCCTATGGTAAACTTTTGGGTGATGTCCGTCTCGATGATATTGCTGCATCAGGTCGAGCCCTCGTAGAAGCTAGCCCTTTAACTTTTAACGAAATGGGCAAATGTCTTCAACAACAATGGCCTGATCGAGATCCGGGGGCACTAGCGGCAGTCGTCAGGACACGAGTTCCACTCGTTCAATTGCCTCCACGTGGATTATGGGGCGAGAGCGGCCAAGCGATACATACGTCTATTGAAGCATGGCTTAATCTACCTCTTACTTCTCATCCTGAACCAGAAGAGTTCATCCTTCGTTATTTGGCTGCATTCGGCCCCGCTACGATTAAAGACATTCAAGTATGGTCAGGCCTTACTCGTCTAAATACGTACGTTGAGCGGCTTCTACCGCAGTTGATTCGCTTTCGAAATGAGCAGGGCACTGTGTTGTATGACTTGCCTGATGCGCCTCGGCCTGATCCAGACACCCCGGCTCCCCTACGCTTCCTTGGCGAATATGATAATATTCTCCTCTCTTACGCTGATCGTAACCGGATCTTGGATGACTCATTTCGCAAACGTGTATTTACGAGTAATGGCATTATCCGATCAACATTACTCTTGGATGGTTTTGTTGGAACCTGGAGAATCGAACGGGAACGCAACGCTGCAACGTTGACCATTCAACCCTTCATACAGTTACGCGATGAAGACCGGCACGGGATTGCAGAGGAAGGTATGCAGCTGCTTCAATTCGCTGCAGCACATGACGCCACCCATACCGTCAAGTTCCTGCCCATCGAAGAATAAAGACCACGTATACGGATCGCATAGAACACAAATGACGCCGTCCTCGGACAGCGTCATTTGTGTTCATGCACTATAGTATCATTTCAACAACCAAGAACAAGTTCAACAATACAACAATACCAGCGATGATCCACCCTAGGATTGTCGTAATTCGATGATTCACTAACGCACCCATGATGGATTTATTGCTCGTAAATACAACCAGAGGAATAAGTGCGAAGGCAATACCAAATGATAAGACGACCTGACTCATGACAAGTGCTCTCGTTGCATCAATACCAGAAATGATAATAACTAACGGTGGGATTGTCGTAATTGCCCGACGGAGATACAAATTAATACGTTTATTAATGAAACCTTGCATAACGACGTCGCCCGCCATTGTTCCTACAGATGCGCTGGATAATCCAGCAATCAATAAAGCAAGGCCAAAGGAAATCGATGATACAGGCCCTACCAGTTCCCCGAATTTATGAAAGGCTATCTCGAGGTCATCTACGATCAACCCGTTTTTGAAAAATAATGCGGCTGAGATAACAACCATCGCCATATTCACGGCACCTGCTACAATCATGGCGAAGACGATATCCATCAGTTCAAATTTAAAGATTCTTTTTTTCTCGGCATCATTTTTACCGACAATTCGATTCTGCGTCAAAGATGAATGTAGGTAGATGGCATGCGGCATGACGGTTGCTCCAAGAATACCCGCTGCAAGCAAAATACTGTCTACACCTTCAAATTTGGGGGTAATCATTCCTAATGCAACTGCTCCCATATCAGGTTTCGCTAACACGACCTGGAAAGCAAATGCTAGTACCACGATCAAGACCATACCGCCGATTCCAGCTTCTAATGACCGGAACCCGCGTCGCTGCAATTCTAGTATAGCGAACGAACCCACAGCCGTGATCAGTGCAGCCGGCAACATCGGTATATCGAACAGCAGGTATAAACCTAGAGCTGCACCAATGAATTCTGCAAGGTCTGTCGCAATAATGACCAATTCACTTTGTATCCATAAGAAGATCGATACCCCTTTGGGGAATCTGGATCGAGCGATTTCCGGTAAATTCTGACCGGTAGCAATGCCCAACTTCGCAGATAAGGTTTGAATGAGTACCGCCATCAAATTCGATACCGCAATCACCCATAACAACATATATCCGTAAGTGGAACCTGCTGTTATATTAGTGGCGAAATTGCCGGGATCCAAATAAGCGACGGCGGCAATAAATGCAGGACCGAGAAATGGAAGTATGCTTTTCAGTCCTTTAACCTCTCCACTTAATACCGAATGAGCTGATATGACCGATTTATGTGGTTTTATTAGGGCTTTTTTATTTTCGAGAGATTGTTCTATCATATATGTTTCCTCCTAGCCCAAATCTTTTCTATGTCCATAAAAGTTTACCTTATGCAACTTTTGAATTGATTATAGTCCTCTTTTTGAAAAATGTAAATAGTTAATAATTATCATTCTCATCTGAACGTTTAAACAAAAAATGCCACCCTACGCGGCTCTATTGGATACAATAGCTTCGTAGGCTGGCATTTAATGTGCGGTTTTATGATGTCATATGCGAAGGAAATCCTAGTGAAATTTTAGCCCCACCCTCCGTGCGATTGTCTGCTGTAATGTATCCGCCACAGCGCTCTACAATGGCTCGAGATATGGCAAGGCCTAGCCCGGATTCTCCGTCTTTTCCTTTGACAAAACGATGAAACAGAAAAGGAAGCAAGTCTTCCGAAATTCCCTCACCATCATCGGAAATGTACATTTCAATGCGATCTTTGTTCATTACAGCATGGATATAGATATGATGTCGCGCATATCGAGTCGCATTGGACACGACATTCAACAGCGCTTGCAGCAGTTTATCGCGGTCGGCATGAATGATCAAGGACTCCTTCTCATCATAGTCGGTGTGAAGCGTCAGACCTTTTTTCACAAGTAATGGATTCATTCGTTCAATCGTCTCATTCAGCAAATCCTTTACGCATACGTCTACGGGGTTAAAGATATCCTCTTCACTGTCTAATTTCGCAAGAAGCGTCATCTCTGTGACAATGTTCTTCAACCTTCCACTTTCACTTACGATAATATCCAGCCCTTTATGCATGCTGTCTCCTTCAAAAATCCCATCGCGAATCCCTTCTGCATATCCGGAGATGGACATCAGCGGCGTTTTCAGCTCATGTGAGGCATTTTGGAAAAATTGCTTTTGGACTTGATTAAATCGTTTCAATTCTCCTGCCATTTCATACACCGTATTCGCCACAGAACCAATTTCGCCACCAGCTTTGATTAACTTCACATCAGAGAAATGACGCCCCTTCACTTTCTTCAGCTCTGCATTTAATCGCATCAGAGGTTTGATAAGTCTTTGTGTTATGAGGAGGCTAAGCAGAAACATGAGCACACCGCCAACACAGAATACGAGCAGCAATCGCCCTAACAGCGCTTGTTCAATCGCCTTAATCTTACTCATAGGTGTAAGTAGGGTGAGTGTTCCCTGCGGGATGTTGCTCACTTCAACGAGATATCCTGTGTCTGCCCCTGCCCAAATCGCTTGAAGCTTGGCTGATTCTGAAACCTCGCTACGCATTGCCATGGGTTTTGAAGTCCCCGTTACAGGCAGCACTGAACCCGATACGATATTCCCTCCCTTATCACTAACGATGGCTTGCACCGACAAGTTGGACGGAGAAACCGTGACTGATGTTGCAAGACCAGATAACGTATCGTCTTTGGTGGTATCGTTTTTGATCGCTCCCTGAGCCAAAGTAGCGGTCATGGCTGTTCCAATGGATTTCATATCCGCCCTTTGTGCTCCAATGAAATGATCTAATAGTACATAATGGATGAGAACCGCTGTCACGGAAAGTACAAGCACAAGAGACACGGCAAAAGCTATATTAATCTGATGAATTAATTTCATATGGACTCACGCTCCTCTACGCGCATGCGGTAACCAAGTCCCCACACCGCTTCAATCGGTAAATCCTCTAGTTTCTTTCGCATGCGTTTAATGAGATGATCCACGGCACGGTCACTTCCGAAATAATCGTCTCCCCATACATACGTAAGGAGTTCGTCCCTCGTAAAAGCGCGGTTCGGGTATTCAGCCAATACCTTAAGCATCGCAAATTCCTTGATGGTCATATCTACCTCTTCCCCATTCCAGAACACGCGTCGATCTTCTAACCATAGTTGAAGTTGGCCGTGTTCTATCTTGGCTTGCTCTTCTTCTCGGGACGGTTTGTCATCGGCATTCTTTAATTTATACCAACGTTGAAGCTGTCGCTTGATACGGGCTACGAGCTCGCGGGGACTGAAAGGCTTGACCAAATAATCGTCGCTCCCGAGCTCCAAGCCTAATATTTTATCAACTTCGTTATCTCTCGCAGAAATCATTATAATAGGAACTTCTGCCTCATTACGTATCCGTCTGCAAAATTCATATCCATCCATACCAGGGAGCATGATATCCAGTACCCACATATCCGGCGGTGTTGTTCTCCATAAGGTCCATGCTTCTTCCGCAGTTTCGAGTCCAACCGTACGGTAATTCTCTTTCTGTAAATACGCTTCGACGAGATGGCGTATATGTTGATCATCGTCTACGATGGCAATTAAATAGTTGTTATTCATTACGTTACCTCCAAGCTATTGCTATGTTCTAGTATATCAAGGCTTCGTAACCTGTGGCAGTTTGCCATTGTTTTTCCACAATTTCACCAATGTTCTGCCACACACTTTTTATACACTTAGCCTTGTAAGAAAAAAACAAATGAATGAGGAGTGTTACACAATGAACCACAAACACATGATGAAAAGACTTGCTTTATCGACCCTACTCTTATCGGCTGTCGCTAGCCCAGTCATGGCAAATGCTGCTGAAAATTCTGAGGCACAAGCTTCTACTCCAACGATGAAGGCCATTGCACTACAAAAGGATGGAAATACGAAATTTGCACCCTTTGCAATTATGCTTTCGAATCCTCTGGATCTTGCTAAAACCTATGCACCAGATACGGTTCAGGATTGGGAAGCAACATTGGACAAGTTCGATAAACTTGCATCAAGTAAGTTTACGAAAATGACAGCGAGTACTACTGTATCTGCAACCGAGCAAACGGACGTAAAACCGAATATCACAGAACTCAAAGTAGAACGCAAATTAGTATCGGGTAAAGATTCCTCTGACAAAATGCCAGCGAACGCTGTAAAGATGATCAAGGTTGAATCAGCGCATGATGCTCAAGATGGCGATATAACTTTCACAGAAACGAAAGGCCTAAATGTTGAGGTTAAAACTGGCGTTGCGATCACAACCGATTCAGGTGAAATCAAAGACCCTTTCTTTAAAGCACAAATCGAATTAAGTAAAGCGGAACAATCTAAGGATGCGGACCAAATCAAGCAATCCTTGGCCAACCTTCTAGAACAATACAAACAACGTATTGCGGATTGGGAAGTTGAAAAATAAGAGAGAAAATACTTAACTCACTTGATATTATGCTTTGTGAGGAGATATAAAAACAGCAAAATCCCTGCTTCAACCTTAGGTTGGGCAGGGATTTGCTGTTGCTACCATACTATTCAATATAAAAGTAACTTACCAAAAAAAGCCTATCCCCACTAACATCCAAGTTAGCGGCAGATAGGCTTTTCATTAAAATACTTTTGTTGTCCAGGACTCGCAGTTCCAAGTCTCCGTCACAACATCACGATAAAATTCCGGTTCGTGGGAAATGAGGAGAATGCTGCCTTTAAAAGCTTTAAGCGCACGTTTGAGCTCTTCCTTCGCGTCTACATCCAAGTGGTTCGTCGGCTCATCGAGTACAAGCAAGTTCGTCTCGCGATTGATCAATTTGCATAAGCGTACCTTTGCCTTTTCTCCCCCACTAAGAACTGCGATCTTACTTTCAATGTGTTTCGTCGTAAGTCCGCATTTCGCAAGGGCAGCACGTACTTCAAATTGCGTGAACGACGGGAACTCTTTCCAAATCTCTTCGATACAGGTATTGTAGTTGGTACCTTTCATTTCTTGCTCAAAATAGCCAATATCCTGATTCTCTCCACGTTGTACCGTACCTGAGATCGCAGGAATTTCCCCTAATATACTCCGCAGCAAGGTTGTTTTACCAATGCCGTTCGCGCCGACAAGCGCAATTTTCTGTCCGCGTTCCATACGCAAGTCAAGAGGTCTAGATAAGGGACTATCGTAACCAATGACAAGATCCTTCGTTTCGAAAATAAGTTTGCCGGAAGCTCTCGAATCTTTGAAGTTAAATTGCGGCTTCGGTTTTTCCTTAGCAAGCTCGATAACATCCATCTTGTCCAGTTTCTTCTGTCTCGACATCGCCATATTTCGTGTAGCCACACTCGCTTTATTCCGAGCTACGAAATCTTTAAGATCAGCGATTTCCTGCTGTTGACGTTTATAGGCGGATTCAAGCTGTGATTTTCTCATTTCATGCACTTCTAAAAACTTGTCGTAGTCTCCCACATAACGGTTCAACTCTTGATTTTCCATATGATAAATCAGGTTAATAACACTATTCAGGAATGGAATATCATGTGAAATCAGAATGAATGCATTCTCGTATTCTTGCAGATAGCGCTTCAACCATTCGATATGCACTTCATCGAGGTAGTTCGTCGGCTCATCCAGCAGCAAAATATCTGGTTTCTCCAGAAGCAGCTTCGCCAGCAAAATTTTCGTCCGTTGACCCCCACTTAGATCGTTCACGTCTTTATCGAGACCAATATCGGTAATGCCCAGCCCACGTGCTGTTTCTTCAATTTTGGCATCAATCATATAGAAGTCTTGGTTCGTTAACGTATCCTGAATCGTACCAACGTCTTCAAGCAGCTGTTCAAGCTCTTCTGCAGATACATCGCCCATTCTACCATACATATCGTTCATCTCTTGTTCCATATCGAACAAGTATTGGAAAGCTCCTCTTAGGACGTCCCGAATGGATAAACCCTTGCTCAACACGGCATGCTGATCTAAATAGCCAACGCGCATGCGTTTGGACCATTCGACCTTGCCATCATCCGGCTGCAGCTTGCCCGTAATGATATTCATAAAAGTGGACTTACCTTCGCCGTTCGCGCCAATGAGTCCAATGTGCTCGCCTTTCAGCAGGCGAAAAGATACGTCATTGAAAATCGCACGATCTCCAAAGCCGTGACTTAATCGTTCTACATTTAATATACTCATGCATGACACCTTTTCTTTTAGACTTTTTTCTCGTTCTATTATAAGCGGTATCATGTCAATAACTCAATGGAATGAGGATACAAATTATTTCTTTGTGGACAAAACCTAATCATGGCTGCTGTTCTGCGGAATCCCCTGTGCAACTTGTCGATTCGAATTTTTCCTGATTACGAACAGGAGCAATATCATCATAAGTGAAATACCCAACCCATACGGGAGTAATATATGACTTGTATAGAGTATCGTTCCAATGACCGGACCTACGAATGCACCTCCCCCTTGTAAGGCTGCGATATAGGTCGCGACGCTTCTCTGTTCATGATGTTGGACCGACATCGATGCTCCTGCGCTATATCCAAGCATCGTAAACCCGATCCCAAACCCTAATATGATAAATGCGATCATCGCTTGATGAATAAATAGTAGGAATCCAAGCAAACCTACTGCCACACAACTTAAACCTACGAGTAACACGAGCCGCGGCGAGCTCTTCAGATATCTCGTAATGATGACCTGAGACGCGACGACCATCACCCCTGATAGTGCCAGACCAAGACCAATAAACTGCATGGTTTGTGCTGCATTGTACCCCAGCTGATCCTGTACATAGAACCCAATTGTAACTTGTACCATATTAAGTGCAATAGATAGTACGAACCCAATCCATAAATATAAACGGATCCTTGCATCCATGGGAGATAACGATAGTTTCCTTTGCTTCTGGATCGACGGAACCGGGGCATCGGGAATGTATGCGATAAACCATAACGCAATGAGAACTAAAAGTGTGGATGCGGCATACATCGGTGCCGTAAGACTGATGGATGCCAACCATCCGCTTAATGCAGGTCCTAATACAAAGCCAAGCCCATTGGCAGCTCCGAATAATGCCATCCCTTTCGTTCGCGTATCCGCTGTCGTCCATCCCATGACATAGGCCTGTGCTTGTGCTGGAATCCCCCCAAAGAAGAAGCCGGCAACTGCGCGAAGCACGAAGAAAATCCAGAACAAGACCGTGTGATTCCATGTTGAAGAATTCGTTGCAGCATCTGCCAACAATCCAAACCCAATTAGGGTAAGTACATACACAAACATGATCATCGCCAGTATTTTTTTACGACTCATGAAAGTACATTTCTCCCAAAAAAATCCTCCAATCAACCAACACATTCCAGTTACCGATACCAGGCAGCCTGATTCGATCTCGTTCAACCCGATCATTCGGGATAAAGGGCCGATAATAGGATTGAATGCCGCAATCGAGATCATTCCACATAACACGATCATGAACATCATCATAAATTTGTATTTCAAATCCATCCCTCCCTGCAAGTTATGGACTTATGTTACGCTGGCATGATGATAACGATCTACCAGTAGGCGGAATATATTGCTGGTTAGAGGGTGACATGTTCCTATGACAAGCGCCGAGTAAACTCCCCAGGGTTCACACCAAACTTGTTACGGAAAGCCTCTGCAAAATAACTTGGATTCGAATACCCCACGGCACAGGATACTTCGTTTACATTAAATCTCCCCTCTTGCAGGAGTAATAAGGACTTTTCAAGCCGTTGCTCTCGCAGATATCCGAAAACCGTATTCTCATATAGCTCTTTAAATCCAACTTTTAATTTGTAGTCATTCATTCCGATCATTCGGGATAACTCCGTGAGTTTCGGAGGATCTGCCATATGCTCCATCATAATGTCTCTGGCTTGACGAATTTTTTCCATATCTTGTTTTGTTAATGTCGTCGTCTCTTCTTGCGTCTCGCTCAGAAAAGATCGAAAAGCCGTAGATAAGAGATCCAACACATGACATTCCATCTCTATATTGCGGGTACTTCCTGATTGTGCAGCTTGTAGAATTCGATTCAGAATCACGGTAGAAGTCGGTTCGATCATGCCTTGAAACATGCGGAAGGATCGCTTACCCAGCAATTGATGAAAATCTATCGTTCTCCCTTCTCCCGCTCCTTCCATAAAATGATGAAACGTTGACACCGGGATTCCAATGCCCAACAAAGTTAATGATTTGTTACGTTCAAAGCTAAAATGTACTTCCGTCGGGTCCAAAAATTGCAGGATACAACTGCCTGGAACAAGCTCAAAATGAAGACCAGATACGGAAACTTCTCGTGTCCCCTGTATACAAAAGCTTAATTCGACCATTGGAACATCCGATTGCATGTGAAACGTTCGATCTTGATGGAAGGTATACTCGGATATCACGATCTCCATATCCTTACGTGGTATAATCCGACGAACAGTCCCGAGTCCCAATTCCGCTTGAAGAGACATGTGCTCTGATCGATGGGTATGCTGTCGTGGCAATTCAAGACCGTCGAAAAAAAGCTCAAAATTATGATGAAAATTTTTATCTATCATGGTACCGCTCTCCGATTCATATCATTCATTGGATTCATTGATAATCATTATCATTTACATTATAACGATGAACCGGCCTTCTGACTATCCTAACCATAAAATAAACCAAATTTGCCCGACCATTCCTAAAAATATAAATTGTTATTGACATATATTAACTTTTAATGATACTATCTTTTTCCTGTCACTTTACAACGAAAAGGAGGTAATGGGTTTGATCAGGGTACAAGGCATAAGCAAATCATTCCTGGTGGCAAAACGTCCATCGGGCATCAGGCATGCGGTTAAATCACTATTCCATCGGGAATATACCACGGTGGAAGCGTTACAAGACATTTCATTTTCGATTGCTCCAGGTGAAATTGTGGGGTACATCGGTCCGAATGGGGCAGGTAAATCAACGACGATTAAAGTCATGAGCGGGATCCTCGTGCCGGATCGCGGCACTTGTTCAATCATGGGATACACGCCCTGGTTAGATCGAGTGCCATACGTTCAGAACATCGGGGTCGTATTTGGACAGCGCTCGCAGCTGTGGTGGGATGTTCCCGTGATGGATTCATTCGAATTATTACGAGATATTTACAAGATACCCCCAGCGGCATACCGGGATACGCTCACGCTGCTGATCGATACGCTGGATCTCAAAGACATCATCCACACCCCCGTTCGGCAGTTAAGCCTTGGTCAGCGGATGCGTTGTGAGATTGCCGCGTCTTTGCTTCATAGTCCGAGCATCTTATTTTTGGATGAACCCACGATTGGATTGGATGCGGTTTCAAAAATCGCCGTTCGTCACTTTATTAAGACCATCAACAAAGAAAAAGGGGTCACCGTCATTCTGACGACGCATGATATGAATGATATCGAAGCCCTTGCAGACCGTATTTTATTAATTGGCAAAGGTTCATTGCTCTACGACGGCAGTGTTCAAGGCCTGCGAAGTCAATTCGGTACGCGAAGGACGATCACAGCAGAATACCGAGAGAACGCCCATCCCTTGCAAATTCCTGGGGCAACCCTACTCTCTTGGACACCTGATCGCGCAATCCTCAGCGTAGACACGGAACAAATCATGATGTCCGAGGCCATCACCCAATTATCATCGCAGGTAGAGCTTCTGGATGTCACGATTGACACCCAACCGATTGAAGATATTATTGTGCAGATGTATAAGGAGTATCAGTTATGATGAAACCGTACATATCCGTATTCAAGCTGCGAATTAGCAATGGGCTCCAATATCGTGCGGCTGCACTGGCAGGCATCGGAACGCAGTTCTTCTTCGGTTTTATGTTTATCATGATTTTTGAAGCCTTTTACGCGCATACGAGCGGAACTCCGCCAATGACTCTAGCAGAAGTCATCACGTATACTTGGCTGAAGCAAGCTTTCCTGGCATTCATCGTATTATGGTTTCGGGATGATGAATTGTTCCAACTCATCACGAGCGGCAATATTGCTTACGAATTATGCAGGCCGAGCGGCATATATGGACTCTGGTACGTCAAGCTCCTCGCCCAACGTCTTGCAAGCGCAATGCTGCGATGCTTCCCGATTCTGATTCTCGTGATTTTCCTACCTGAACCATATGGTCTTCAGTTACCTACAGATTTCACCTCTTTCCTGTTGTTTCTAGCCACTCTATTTGTTGGTTTGCTCATGATTGTCTCCCTCTCGATGTTGATTTATATTTCCGTATTTATCACGATGTCGCCAGCCGGCTCGTTATTGCTGTTCAGCGTATTTGGCGATTTTTTTGCCGGATTGGTCATTCCTGTCCCGCTCATGCCGAATTGGATGCAGCAGATCGTCTATGTCCTGCCTTTTCACTGGACGGCTGATTTTCCATTCCGCGTGTTTACTGGAAACCTATCGAAAACCGAGGCACTAACAGGGTTATGTATTCAAAGTATCTGGCTGGTTGGACTCATAGCAGTTGGTAAATTTGCCATGGACCGAGCCCTGCGACGGATCGTCGTACAAGGAGGTTAATGACGATGACACTCTATTTTAAATACATGATGCTCTTGTTCAAATCACAAATGCAATATCGCGCGTCCTTCCTTCTCCTTACGCTAGGCCAATGCTTGACGCCATTTACCGTGTTTGCAGGATTATATTTTATGTTCGATCGATTCGGACAGCTGCAAGGTTGGGATTTCTATGAGGTTGCCCTTTGTTTTGCGGTGACCCAAATGGCATTTTCAATAACGGAGTGTTTTGCTCGTGGGTTTGATACGTTCTCGAGTCTAATTGTAAGCGGCAATTTCGACAGATTACTCGTTCGGCCTCGAAGTACGGTGGTTCAAGTATTCGGATCGCGATTCGAATTCACTCGTATTGGGCGTTTATTCCTGAGTGCTGTCGTCCTGATCTGGGCTGTAACAAATATTAACGTGGATTGGACCTTCTTGAAGATCGTTGCGCTATTTTTCATGGTTGCTAGCGGCATCGTTATCTTCACAAGCATCTTTATCCTCACTGCATCCATAAGCTTCTGGACGGTACAAGGACTTGAGATTGCCAATATATTCACGGATGGCGGCCGAGAAATGACGCAGTATCCATTAAATATTTATCAAAAATGGGTCCGCAGATTTTTTACATTTGTGATTCCGTTTGGCTGCGTCAATTATGTGCCCCTTCTATTTATTCTAAATAGGGATGGATATCAACATCCGGTCTATGCCTTAACGCCTTTAGCCGGAGTCCTGTTTCTTATCCCTTGTCTCATCGTATGGCGGATTGGGGTGCGCCACTATCGGTCTACTGGATCTTAATGTTCAATAACCACTCAAAGATGAGCCAGCAACTATACAATAAATCAGTACATCGAAGGCAGCCTGGAAGGCAAGAATTCCAGACTGCCTGTTTTTTTCTACCACATAAGAAGATAAAAACCACCTTTAAACGCTATCGCTCATCTTTGGATAGACCTCGATAGAGATTTTACTCATAAAATCGCTTTTCGCAAAAATTCACTCCGCAGATCACCATACATTTTACTCCTTGGTGTCGGCGTAGCTTGAATAATCGATATATATTGATGCTCAGGGATGATATACATCTCTTGCCCTCCATATCCACGGCACCCATAGCCTTCTTGTTCTAACCACCACAAGAAACCATAGGAAGAGTGCGTAGAAGATGGACTTATATAAGCTTCCGTACAGGCGGGAGTCAGTGCTTGCCGAACGAATTGGGAAGAAATGATTTGCTCTCCTCCAAACCTTCCTTCTTGAAGGAACATCAAGCCTATTTTGGCAAGATCCCTAGCGGACAAATCCGATTCTTCCTCCCCCTCCATGATGGTATAAGAGAACCCATTCGGACTCTGGGGCCATACACCACTCTCGATATCCAGAGGATCATACAAATAAGCTTTGGCTATATCATAGGCTGTTCCGCCACTGGCAAAGCCAATGACTGCCGAGAGGAGCATGACGTCCCATTCTTTATACTGATAGTTCATGCCCGGGACACTGCTCATGGCAATATCCGCCATATATGAAGTCCAATCTCGCGTTCTTTTCATTTGCAAGATCATCGGGCAATGATAATGCACCCCGCCATTCCAATACAATCCTGAAGACATCGTTAGCAAATGACGTACCGTGATTAACTTGTGATATGGATGAAGATGTTGAGCAAATTCAGGCAGATAGGCAGCAATCGGTTCATCCAGGCTCTGAAGGATTCCTTTATCCAGACAGATGCCCGTTACGATGGCCAGAATACTCTTCCAGATCGATTTGATTGAATTTCTGCTGTGCTCATCAAATTGATTGTAATATTTCTCAAACACGATATTGCCGTTTTTGACGACGAGTATACTGTTCACTAACCTATATTGTTTGTATTGGATATAAGCATCGATCTCATCCAATACCTTACTGTCCATGCCTTCTGCCTCAGGAGTTGAATATAGCCACTCATATTTCATGATTGTATCACCTTCTTCAGGTAAGTTCCGATCATGGACTGAGGGTCCGCGATTAACGCTTCCGGCGTACCTTGTGCAATGATGGACCCGCCGTTGCTGCCACCTCCAGGTCCCATTTCAAGGATGTAATCACAATGGGCTAAGACAGAAGGATCATGTTCCGTAACGATCACCGTGTTCCCAACTTCGACCAATTCGGTCATTAAAGCGATTAATCGGTCCGTATCGGCAAAAGATAAACCTGTTGTAGGCTCATCGAGGATATACAAATGATCTCTCCCCTTCTGCTTGGTTAGCTCTTTCGCAAGCTTGATTCGTTGGGCTTCGCCGCCGGATATGGTTGGTGTTCGCTGGCCTAACGTCATGTACCCTAATCCAACTCGTTCGAGCGTCGCTAAGGTGTTATAGGTGCTCTTATCATAAGCCTCCGATTGGACTCGTCCGAAAAACCGTGCTGCCTCCGATACACTCATCATCATGATCTCCTTGATGTTCTTTCCATCGAGCATAATCTGCAGAGCTTCTTCAAGAAACCCTGAACCACCGCACATATCGCACACAACATCTATAAAATTACCGAAGCCTACATAATAACTTTTGGTACCATCCCCTTTACACGCTCGGCAGCCTCCCTCGGAATTTACGGTAAACATGCCTGCTGAATATCCTCGATTTTGTGCTTCAGGCGTTTTGGAGAATAAGGTACGTATGCGGTCGGTCATGCCTGTATAGGTTGCGGGACAGGATGTTCTGCTCCTTCCGATCGGTCTCTGGTCGACAACGATGCACTTCTTGAGATGTTCGATCCCTTCAATCGTTACTGTATTGTCCAGTACGGATGATATTTCATCTTCAGCATCATGTACAACTTTGTTTTTTAATCGTTCTTTTAATATGGGAACCAAGGTATCGTGAATTAAGCTAGATTTGCCGCTGCCTGAGACACCCGCGATCCCAACCAACCCTCCAAGTGGTATATGAACCGTAACATCGCGTAAATTATGCAAGTTCGCGTGTTCGATCTTTAGCATTCGACTTGGATCAATAGATTTGCGTTCTTTCTTGGTGTATAACGATTTAGCACCGGATAAGTAATGTGCGGTCGAGGAGTGCTTGCAAATCAGCAACTCTTCATAACTTCCCTGAAATATACGTTCCCCACCGTCAATTCCTGCACCAGGACCTAAATCAATGATATAATCTGCTGCCTTCATAAAATTCTCATCGTGCTCAACAGCGATGACGGTATTCCCGCGTCGGACAAGGTTCTGAATGATGCGGATCAGCATCTCTTTCTCTAGTTCATGGAGTCCTATCGTCGGCTCGTCAAATATAAAGATGATACCATCCAACTCTGCAATAATAAATGAAGCTAAGAAGAGACGTTGAATTTCTCCGCCAGACAAGGTCGGTAATGGACGCGATAACGATAAATGATGCAAGCCGACATCCACCATGCATTGAAGTTTCATGAGCATTTCATCGATGATATGGATGCCTCGGCTGATCGCTCGATGTTCTCGAAGGAACGGTAACAACTCGTCGATATACATCTCTTCCAGTTCCGTAATCGTGCGCCCAGCAAAGGTCGTATGAATCGCCTGTTCACCAAGTCCTGTTCCCTGACATCGAGGGCAGGGTACGGCACCTGCCGGAATTCCCCATAGCTGGACTTCTTTATCCCCCGAATTGTGACGGGTCAATTTGCTCGCCCAATGCTTCTGCATGTCATGGAAAAATACAACCGCACCCACGAACCCCGTCTTTCGGCATCCATACTTAAACAATATGAGCTGTTCTTCAGTTAACGAGCTGATCGTCTGATGGACATCGATTTGATAAAGGTCACAAAATTTCTTGAAATTCGCACGATGATGCCGATGCTTCATTAAGAAGCCGTTGAACAGATTGCAGATGACCGTGTCCGGTTGAATAATCGCCTCTTCGTCAATCGGATGAAATCGTCCGCTGCCCAGACACTTCACGCACATCCCTTTGGGCGAATTTTTCTGAAATTGTTCCATCGTTAAAGGTTCGCCGTCATCATACATCGGATCCCGGTCCCCATAGACCGTGAACAGGATCGCCAGCATGCTGTCCAATTTGGAGCGCGTTCCTACGGTACTGCGCGGATTGGATTGCCGAATAACGCGTTGCTCCACTGCAACTGTCGGAGCCAATCCTGTGATTTGAGCAAAATTAGGAACTGAATCCACCATAAACTGCGCGCCAGAGAACATGAGATAGCGCCGTTTCCCTTCCTCATATAACGTATCAAAAGCAAGACTTGATTTCCCGCTGCCAGATACGCCGGTAATGACGGTAAGCTTGTTGCGGGGGATTTGGACATCTACATTTTTTAAGTTATGTATGCGTGCCCCTTTGATTTCAATATATTCATTCATCATAGATTCCACCTATATCATTGGTTTCAAGTATTTATAGCCATGTACTAGTTTGGCTCAAACCAGCCATCCACCCCCATATATTACCATACGGTTAGAAACAGTGGATATAAAATGTAACCGCGGCTCCAATCCATGAATTTTCTGCACAAAAAAGAGAAGGATGCCAAATCATGCGGAATAGCATTCCTTCTCTTACTCTTTTTTCATATTACCAGTAGGTTTCTTTAGGGAGTAACTCGATTCATATCCCTTGGATAAAAACATGCTTGGCGGATATTGGGCAGTTTCAATAATTTCATCGTTAATCTCTCTAATCCAGCTCCAAGCCCACCGTGCGGCGGAATACCATACTTATGACTCATTAAATACGATTCGAAATCATCTACATTCATCCCTTTTTGTCTCATTTTATAGATTTGATCATGATAATCATGTATCCTTTGGCCTCCTGTTGTAACCTCCAAACCTCTAAATAACAAATCGAAACTTAAGGTAAATTGAGGTGAATTGGGATCATCTTGTGCATAAAATGGCCTTTTATCCGAAGGGAAATGAGTCACAAACACAAATTCTGAACCATATTCTTGCTTAACGTAATCACAAATAAGCTGTTCTTCTTCGGGATCGAGGTCATCATAGTCCGTGGGAATTCTCTGATATTTTTCCTCGATGATCTTCTTTACCTCTAAAAATTTGAGTGCAGGAATGGAGTCTACATGAGGAATATCTACGTCCAACAGTTTGATCTGATCAGCATATTCTTCTTTTAGCAGCTCAAACATGTATTTCAGAAAACCCACTTCCATTTTCATGATGTCCGTGAAATCGTGTATATATCCCATTTCAAAATCTAAACTTGTATATTCATTCAAATGTCTTGAGGTATTATGTTTCTCAGCCCGGTATACCGGTCCCACCTCAAAGACACGATCATAGACTCCGACTAATGCTTGTTTGTAAAATTGTGGGCTCTGGGCCAGAAAAACCTCTTGTTCAAAATAGTTAAGTTTAAAAATATTCGCTCCACCTTCTGCGCCGGCAAATACGATCTTTGGCGTCCTAACCTCCGTAAAATGATTTTTATGTAAAAAATCTCGAAAGCCTCTAACAATGCCTTCCTGGATTTTGAATATGGCTGCTTCTTTGGGATGTCTCAATGAAATAGACCTATAATTAAGATTTGTATCCAAGGATAAGCTCATATTCTTCCTGTTTATGACAATAGGAGGATGTTCCGCGGATTTAGACAACACATGCAAAGCATGTATTTCAATTTCAAAACCATGAGGTGCTCTCTCCTCTTTTCTCAGCTGTCCCTCGATTGAAACTGTATTTCCCTCAATGACATGATCTTGTAATTCCTGTCCCATACTTTCATTCATAACACATTGCACTAAGCTCCCGTTTACTCTAAGAATAACAAACGAGAATCCACTCATTACCCGGATTTTGTGGATAAACCCCGAGATCTGTACTTCCCCATTGGGCCCTGTGACCATGTTGAGCGGTTTTACAATATCTTGCGCATAGTTAATCCTATCCATAACGTATCACCTTTCTGTTCATTTTCTTTGAAAACAAGGCATACTCGTCACACTATTTAGGCTATATCCAATTTATTATTTTATTCTATAATTTTATCCAGTATTTCTTCTGTGACCAAAGTTCCATTTGTTGGTAAAATAACTTTATAATTTCACAAAAACCACATCAATCCTCCATAATTGATGGCTATGCTAATCTCAATTACGTTTCTCGTAAAATTCATGAGGGAATATGGAGGTTCATGATGAATACGATTTGGCTTAAAAGTATAATCATTTCAGCAGTTATTGTTCTTGTCACGACTGGCTGCTTCAAGCAAAATCAGGCTAAAGATGCAGCCGTTCAAATGAAGAACGAGTCTGGGATGAGTCACGCAACCGACCCTAAGCTTACTTCTGCCCCTGCCCGCGTTAATGGAAAAGAAGTTACCATTACGGCACAAGAAAGCATGTTGGAAGTTGCTAAAGGCGAAACGATCCCGGTGTGGACGTTCAACAATTCTGTTCCGGGTCCCGAAATCCGCGTTAAGGTTGGCGATACGGTGAAAATCCATCTGAATAATCAACTCAAAGTCCCCGTATCCATTCATTGGCATGGGTATCCTGTACCTAATGAGATGGATGGAATCCCCGGCGTAACACAAGATGCCGTCGCTCCTGGCAAGACGTTCACCTATGAGTTTCAAGCAACCGTACCTGGAACATACTGGTATCATTCCCACCAAGACAGCGTGAATCAGGTCGATAAAGGCTTATACGGTTCGTTCATCGTCGAAGATCCCAAGGACAATTATGATCGAGACTATACCCTAGTATTAGATGAGTGGATGAGCTCCAGTGCCACTGGCATGCAAATGAACGGCACGAGTGAGATGGACAATATGGCCGGGATGGATCATAGCCAGATGAACATGGGATCAGGGGACATGGATCATGGCAACATGCCGATGGAAGGTCATGATATGAGCATGTATGATCTTTATACCATCAATGGAAAATCTGGCAATAGCGTGGAGAAACTTTCTGTGAAAAAAGGGGATAAAGTCCGCTTACGACTCATTAATGCAGGTTATATCTCGCATCAGATGCACTTGCATGGTCATGACTTTAAAGTCGTAAGCACCGATGGGCAGCCGATGAACAACCCGGCGATCATTCGGGATCAATTGTTATCCATCGCGCCAGGCGAACGTTACGATATCGAATTTATTGCGGATCAACCGGGGAGCTGGCTGCTTGAAGAGCATGGTACAGATGCAAGAATTCAGCAAATGAGAACCTACATTCAATATGAGGGGATATCCGGGCAAAAAGATCGCTCTGATTCCGACAAAGTACTTACAACGTTTGATTTGACGCAATATGGGAATCCGTCTGCATCACGGTTCGCACTGGATCAGTCATTTGACCAAGAAGTTCAGATGAACCTGAACACCGAAATGAAGAATGGAGAAATGGTATATACGATTAATGGAAAAGTCTATCCCAATACGGATAAAATCCACGTTAAGGAAGGTGAGTCAATCAAAGTTACGATGGTGAATCAATCCAAGCAGGATGATCATCCGATGCATTTACATGGTCATTTCTTCCAAGTCTTATCCAAAAATGGGGTTCCATTGCAGGGCTCTCCCGTGGTCAAGGATACGTTGAACGTCAAACCAGGCGAATCCTATGTCATCGCCTTCGAAGCCAACAACACCGGTTATTGGATGTTTCATTGCCACGACCTGCACCACGCCTCTGCGGGTATGGTGACTGACGTGGAGTATACGGATTACCGCAGTAACTACACCCCAGATCCGAATGCTGGGAATATTCCGGAGTAACCATGAACAAATCCCCCTCCCATGGACATACCACAAGAGGGGGATTGTTATGCATCATGACGTTGGAAATCGAATTTCAAAACAAGTGCCTTCGTTCGTTTTGCTCGAAACCTGAATGGAACCCCCTTGCTTCTCGACCCATTGCTTGACGATGGCGAGCCCCAGGCCCGTGCCTCCATATTGTCGGGATCTTGATTTCTCTACCCGGTAGAACCGCTCGAATATATAAGGCAGTTCATCTTCGGGTATGCCAACCCCCGTATCTGTAACGGTAAGGACAACCTCTTGTTTGATGATGTCCAGATGAACATCGACGTTTCCTTTCTCGGTATATCGAAGTGCATTCTCCAATAGGTTGAACAGAATTTGCTCCATCCGCTGCGGATCTGCCATGATGTAAGGCCGATGACTCTCGTGATCGAAGGTCAGTGCCAACCCTTTCTCGCCTGCTTGATATTGAACCTTTTGAATGGTCCGGTGGATGATATCGACCATATCGACGGGCTTCAAGTCAAGCTCCAACTTTCCCTCTTCCATCTTAGCTAACTCGAATAGATCATTTACCAAGTAGCGCATACGAAGGGCCTCTTCATGTACAATGTGAAGATACATGTCACGTTCTTCATCTGTTTCATATAAGTGTTCTTTCAATACTTGGGTATAACCTTCCAGATAGGTCAACGGCGTGCGAAGTTCGTGCGAGATATTCGCAAAGAACTCTTGGCGGGAATCTCGATAATGCTGCAAATCCCGTGCTAGATCATTGATCGTTGCCGCAAGAGATCCGACCTCATCTTTTGAGTGAATTTCTAAGCGCGTATCTAATTTACCTTGTGAAATCTTCCGTGTAGCTTGTTGCATCTCAATCAATGGCCGAGACAACAACTGTGCAATAAACCAGGTAATGCCAATCGCTAGAAGGAACGCACCGACACCAGAGAGAATCAACAAGTACCGTACATTCGCAATGGACTTATCCATGGCTTCCGTGGAGGCTAACACGTACATATAGTTCGGTGATTCCTGATCTACGAGCACCTCTCGGGCCGATACGAAATATCGTGTGCCTGATGGATCTCGATGTTCTTCATTCATAAGAACGCCCTCGGACAACTTTTTGAAATCTTCAGGATGCACAAATGCACGATCCGTCACTTCATGATGACCTGAGTGCGCAAGCAATTCACCATTCGTATTCAGGAGAAAGATGCTCACATTCGAGAATTCAGCGAACGTATTGATCATTTCATCGGTTGAAGCATCATGGGTTGAAGCCATCATCGCAAAATGCGCCGTCAATTCCTCGACATCCGCTTTCATTTCTTTATAATAAAAATTCGTGAAAAGTTGATTCATCACAAAACCTAAAGTTAATAACACCACTAAAAACACAGACATAATAATCAGGCCTAACTTGACGCCAATCCGGTTATTCTTCATGCTGATGGCTGGGGTGCGTTGAACTTGTACCCTATCCCCCATACAGTCTGAATCGGGTTGTAAGAAAGTCCGTTGCGCTGCACTTTTTCACGGATATTTTTGATATGCGTATCTACGACTCTAACATCGCCATTGTAATCATAACCCCAAATCTGCTCTACGAGCTCCTCCCGTTGATACACGCGTTGACGATGGGTAGCTAATTTCGTAAGCACATCAAATTCCTTTTGCGTAAAATCAATGATTCTACCTTCTACCGTAACCTGCCTGCCTTCTACGAAAATCTCTAACCCTCGGAATTCTAACTTCGTTACCTCTGGGGTAGCTACTTGCACATATTTTGATCTTCTTATCAAAGCATGTATTCTGGCTAACAGTTCTTCGGATTCAAAAGGCTTAGTGATATAATCATCCGCTCCGATCGCTAACCCTTGAACTTTATCTTTTGTATCAACACGTGCGGTTAACATGATGATTGGGGTATTTGAGATTTCGCGGATGTTCCGGCATACCTCCCACCCATTCATATCCGGCATCATAATATCCAACAGGATGAGGTCAAAGGACATCTGTTTCACTTTCACGAAGGCCTCATGGCCTGTTGCAGCTTCATGTACGTTAAATCCTTCCCTCATCAAATAAATGCGCAGCAGGTTTCTCATCTTCCATTCATCATCAACAATTAATATGTGGAGCTTTGACATGGTCACACCTGCCATTCTATTGAAAATATAAAAATATGATGTGTAATCACGGTGTATATTGTTTATTTTAGACGTCTTTCAACTCATTTTAAACGATGCTTTCCATTATATTACGGAAATATGTAGATTCTATGGAGTTACAATCATGCCCCTACAAAAAACAAACCTCCTACGATGTAGGAGGTCATGCGGATAAGCTTTTATTTTTCTTTTGGGAGTACAATCCCTCTATACAATTGAACCGTGATAAAATAGTAAATTGCATAAATTACGACGAACAGCATGATAGGCAGCCATACGCGATAATACGGATTGACGAGTATGAACGAGAACATCTTCATCCCGATCAATACATGGATGATCCCGAGGATCGCCGGGAACAAGAACACCATGAACAACTCTTTATACATGGATTTCGTGAGCAATTCGCGACGAACCCCAATTTTACGCAGCATTTCATAACGTTTGATGTCTTTGGATGCACCCGTTAGAATTTTGAACATCAAGCAGCTTGCCATCATCGCAAGGAAAGCAATCCCTAGGAAGAAGCCCATATACACAGTTCCGCTCGAGATACTGTTAAACCCTACATAATTTGTATATTTGCTATTCATGCGTTCCGCTTTGAGATCTGTGTATTTCTTCAACTGTAATTCATCAATTTGTTTCCATACCTTTGTGTACTTCATAAAATCATCTGATTTACCAATCCAAACGAGACCTTCCTTGCCTTGGAGCTGATCGTACATCTTCTGATCTACAATCTTAATCCGAAGTTTCGGATGCACGTAATACGGTTCGATCGTATTCATCGCTTCAGCCCACTCTGCTGGCAGCTTGATCATATCCTTCGCTTCGTTCTTTCCACCTGCTGATTCGGCACCTACCGGAAGATCTTCAGAAACATTTTTGGTCTGCCCAAAATCCTCTCTCGCCTTTCCCGTCTGCACCAACGGCGGATTCTTCATGAGATCTTCTTTTAAATAATAGACGAATTTCTCATCGACTTTATAGCGATATTCATGCTTCTCTATGAACGTGATCGGTTCGAGAATTCTCTTTTCTTCAGCCGTCGGATTATGAATCCCAACATCATAAATGTTAAATCCGTCCACCATGATGTGCACGTTATTCTTAAATGCCATCCCTGCTGTAATCGCACCAGCGGCAAGAGCAATTAACATCGCGACCGTTGCTAACACTTTCGTCAAACTGTTGATTCTAAAATTTAATTGTGCAAAAGTAAAGGCATTGATCCCTTTTTCTGTACGTTTCTTATTTTTCTTCATCTTATGAATGATTAACGGGAAGAAAGACATGAATAATAAATACGTACCTGATGTGATCGTAATCAATGCGATAATAACCCCAAAATGCTGCAGCACCGCCATATTGATCATAGCCGCATACCCAATCAGCAATAATAGGATTGAAAAGAACGCCATGACAACGGTTCTCTTCCCTTTGATGGTTATACGATCGGTTTGGACGTCAGCATGAATAAGTTGCAAGATCGTCACGCGAAGTAACTTCAAAATGTTCATGATCGCAGAGATAAAAAATAACACAAAGAAAAATATGCAAGTGACCACCAAGGAAGGCACATAGAATGCATGATACCCATCCGAGGGGAATTCCAGTTCTTTCATGAGGAGTCGCCCGATTCCTTCGGCAAGCCCGATCCCCACCGCAACCCCGAGAACCATGGAAATGATCCCCAACATAATCGTCTCGATAAACATCAAAAACGTAATTTTATGTTTCTTCGCTCCAAGCATCATATACATCCCGAATTCATTCTGCCGTAGAGACAATAAGAACGAATTGGCATACAGAATATAGAAGAACGTTACAATGGCTAGTAGAACAGAACCTGCATGAAAGACGAATTGAATCGGTCCAATCATGGAATTTGCTTCAATAAACGTACGATTCATGGCTAAAGTTTCGAACATATAGAAAATGGATATGGACATGACAAGACCGGCAAGAAGCACAATATAATCTTTTAATTTGCTTTTGAGTCCTGACATGGATAGTTTGAATAACATGCCTTAACCTCCTTTCTTACGCTTTCGCCCCGCCTAAGTCTGCGAGAACATCTAGAATCTCTCGGTAGAAGTCTTCACGAGCGCCTGTGCGATGAATTTCCTTATATAGTTCGCCGTCTTGAATAAATAGGATACGCTGGCAATAACTTGCACTGTACGCATCATGCGTAACCATCATAATCGATACCCCATGGTTCTCATTCAAATTCGTCATCGCTTCGAGCAAGCTCGTTGCATTCTTAGAATCCAATGCGCCTGTCGGCTCATCGCCAAGGATAATCGCTGGCTCATGGACTAACGCACGTGCTGCTGCACAACGCTGCTTCTGACCGCCGGAAACTTCGGACGGGTACTTCTGTAGAATCTCTGTAATTCGTAGCGTCGCTGCTACTTTCTGTACCATAGGACCGATTTTTCTTGAAGATACGCCCTGCAAGGACAAGGGTAGAGCAATATTTTCATAGATAGATAAATTCTCTAGCAAATTGAAATCTTGAAAGATAAAGCCTAATTTCTGCGAACGGAAATCGGATAGCGCACCTTGCTTCATCGTCGTGATATCACTGCCTGCAATATGAATACTTCCTTCGGTGGCTTTATCTAAGGTAGATATCACATTCAATAATGTTGTTTTTCCGGATCCCGACGGACCCATAATGCCAACGAACTCTCCTTCTAAAATAGAGAACGATACGCCATTTAAAGCGTAGGATTGACTTTCACCTGATTTACCATATACTTTTTTTACGTTTTTCACGTCTACAACCGGTGTTTTCATAAATATCCTCCCACATGTTTCTTTGTCTTTACTAATACTAACCAATCTCTTCACATCCACCCATCATTTCTAATTACAGCAGTCTTACAAGTTTGTAAGAATACCGAATGAACTCCAAAAAAGGCAGAAACTCTATAAAAGAGTCCTGCCCTATTATTACGAAACCTATGGAACGGCCACGTATCTATCCACTATAAGTTTCTTATGTAGGAATAATGTCAAAATGCACCATATTGTACGAACTCTGCAACGGGTTTACGATACCCTCTCGGTCTAAGTTTCGCAGGATCACTTTTGCCTACAGCAATCATCATTGCAATCACGTAACGCTCATGAATATGAAGCAAATCCCGAATTGCCGTTCCATCGAAGCCGCTCATGGGACAAGTATCCCATCCTTTAGACTTTGCTGAAAGCATAAAATGCGTTGCGGAAATACTAGCATTTCGAATCGCATCTTCTGCTAAATAGGCTTCTCCTCTATTTTCATAGAATTGGGTAACGCCATCGTTCTCCGCATCATATTCTTGCTTGCTCAATACGCCGAGGTGTAAAAACCCTTCATTTAGCTGCGCAATATTCTGATAGGCTAAGGTATCACCTAATACGATAATCACTGCGGAGGCTGTTTTGACTTTGTATTGCTTGTTCGCACGGTCATATAGTTGATTCAGCATCTCCTGATCCTGTAAGACTACATACTGCGTATGCTGCAAATTAAAGGCGGATGGCGCTAATGTGGTCAAGGCGAAAATTTCATCCAACTCTTGGCGCGAAATCTCAATGTCCGGTATAAATTTCATCGCGGAACGGCGTTCTTTGATCAAATTTTCAAATGTTGTCATGTAGGTTAGACTCCTTCGCTAAATAAATGATGTTAGGTCAATTCCAACAATTATAAATAGACCTTATTCTTCCATCATAATGGATTTGTATTGCACCGACAACTCCACTGAATCTCTAACTGTCTGCCAATCCAACAACTGTTCAATATGGAATACGCCCTGGCGTAATGATTTTTCATAGACAATGTTCGCAACAGCCGCAGCTGTTAGAGCCGTGATTCTAGCTTCGTTATTCCCATGCAGGAAGAGCTCACTACGTACCTTCTTATGGGACTTTCTCCCCCACGCATCGACTTTGAGTGCATATTGATCGGTTCCAAGCTTGAGTTGTCCGAACAGTTGCACGGCGAGTTTCCGCATACCGTTGTTGTTTAATAGTTTCGTAAGCCCTAACCTTTGAAACAAAGCTAGGGAACGTGTAACCAACCCCGAGTCAAAACATAACCGAGTCGTGACAGTTGGAATACCTAACGTTCGAGGCAAGACATGTTGATCTGAAAAGTTAAACCGGTATGCTCTCATTTGACCCATAGGCTCGCCGAAATCTATCGATCTCCCATTCGTAAAGCTTGGAACCCTGACGCGTTGGCCTTTCTCCATGACTTCCATTGGCTTCCCGATATTATCCACAGTCCATTCGATGGCTGCTTGCCCATGGCTATCCCCTGTACCTAACATGATTGAGATATCCAATCGATGAACTTTATCCATCGCCTTCGACGCTTCCAATGCTAAAAGATTCGTTATTCCAGGTGCAAGCCCAACGCTAAGCACAGCTGTTGCATGATGTTCACTAGCAATAGAATGCAAGTCTTCTACTTGAGACAAAAATGAATAATCCGCAGATACATCGATATAATGAATGCCTTGAGCTAAGCAACTCCGAACGAAAAACGTATTTTTCTGATCCATACACATCACAACCAGTTTGACATGGTGTAAGATTTCTTTATCCATTGCATTTGAAATGTCGATCTGAAAAGGGAGAATGTCTCCTCCCGTTGTTCGGCAGAATTGCTCAGCTTTATCTAGATTTCGTCCTGCAGCGTACACTTTTCCAGGATATCGCTTCCCCAATTCCTTGCATAGGGTCTGCCCTACATGTCCATATCCACCTATCACCATAATTCGATCTCTCATCACGTTCTCTTTTCAACTCCCTATCATTGCTATACACTAATTAAGAATTGTTCTCAATTATAAAGAAGTCGCCATCATTTCACGATCCCATAAATGTGGGATATTGATATTAGGTGATACGCTTCAGATAGATCAGGAAAGGAGATTGCATCATGGCAAGAAATAGGCAAGCCATTTATTCCAAAATCGATTCGCTTGCAACTAAAACAACCCATTCCCAAGTTTATCGAGAGACTATCCTCACACTACTGCGTGAAGCCGTTCCATTTGACGGGGTATGTTTTACAACCGTAGATCCGAATACACTCCTTTCGACCGGTGCAGTAACAGATGATGGAATTGAGTCTATTCATGCTCAACTCTTCGAATATGAGTACGTTCGTGGTGACTTCAATTCCTTCGACCAACTATCTCGATCCCAAGACCCTATAGCTACATTAAGCGGAGCAACGGGAGGCCAATTAGAACGCAGCAGCAAATACCGCAACGTACTCCTTCCTGCCGGTTATCACGATGAACTGAAAGCAGCCATGCTGTGGAATGGCGCATGTTGGGGGTTTCTGACATTATTCCGCAAGGTGAATTCCCCCTTGTTCCAAGAAGATGAAAGACAATTCGTAGCATCACTAATCCCATCGATTGCTCGCCACCTTCGCAAACTGGCCCTTGCAATACCAGAACAAGAAGTCGCATGGCTTGAACAGGAACCGGGCATTCTCATTCTCACGGACCACCTATCCCGAAGCTCATCTAATCTGCAGGCAGACCACTGGCTATCCTTGTTCAGAACATGGGAAGGGATTGACGATAACACGATACCAAGACCTATCCGTGCAGTCTGCTCACGCGCGCTTGCAGAAATGGACAAGAACATCGAACTCAAATCATCTGCGAAAACATGTATCCGTATTCCGGAAGGCCCTTATCTTATGATTCGGGCAACCGTGCTCCAAGGTTCTGTAGCTACGAAACAGTTTGCCGTATGGATTGAGCTCGCGAAACCTTCCGATATTTTCCCTATGATTTCTGAAGCGTATGGCTTATCTGAACGTGAGAAGCAAGTTCTTGAGCGGATTGTGAGAGGGTTTTCGACCAAAGAAATTGCGGAGACGATGTATATTTCGGCCTACACGGTACAAGACCATCTGAAGTCAATTTTCCTTAAGACTGGAGTTACTAGTCGAAGAGAACTCACGTGGCAATTATATTCCCGCTTCAGCGTACATTTGGATGATTTGAATATGAATGTATAACAAAAAACGGTGGTAGACCGAAGTCTCCACCGTTTTTAACGTCTACATTAGACTGAGATAAACATCATCATGCATTGCGATGTTCTTGCTCACGTAATTCAATTCTCCGTATTTTCCCGGAGTTGGTTTTTGGCAGATCTTGAACGAACTCGATTTTCCGAGGGTATTTGTAAGGTGCCGTCATTTGTTTCACATGATTTTGCAGTTCTTTAACCAGCTCATGCGACGCAGACACATCTTCTTTTAACACGATAAATGCTTTCACGACATGCCCGCGGATTTCATCCGGACTCGCAACTGCCGCACATTCTTTCACAGCACTGTGCTTCATCAATGCTTCTTCCACTTCAAACGGCCCGATGGTATAACCTGAACTGATGATGATATCATCGCCGCGTCCTTCGAACCAGAAGTAACCATCTTCATCCTTGGAAGCGCGGTCCCCTGTGATGAAATAGTTCCCACGCACGCTAGCCTGTTTCTTCTCAGGATCTTTGAAATAAGTCTCGAATAGCGCAGGCATGTCCAAATGCACAGCAATATCCCCTACTTGTCCGGCAGGCATGATATTACCATCTCCATCGACAACTTCGACCAGACCGTCGGCCATAGCTCTTCCCATTGACCCTACGCGGATCGGGGCATCTTTCAGCGCGCCAATTAACAAGGTGCTTTCGGTCTGACCATAACCGTCTCGAATCGTAAGGTCGCATTGATTCTGGAAGGTCAGGATAACTTCTTGGTTCAACGGCTCACCCGCAGATACTGCGCTGCGTAGAGATGAAAGGTCATATTGATCCAATCCGACCGTTTTGGCCATTAATCTATATTCTGTAGGCGTACAGCATAATACTTGAATACGATAAGATTGCATAAGCTCTAGGTAACGCTTCGGTTGAAATGCACCATCGTACACAAAGCCTGTTGCCCCGTGTCCCAGCACGGATAAGAATGGACTCCAGATCCACTTCTGCCATCCTGGCGCAGCTGTTGCCCAGACCGTATCCGATCCTTGAATATCGAGCCATGACGCCGTAATCCGCAGATGCGCATATCCCCATCCATGGCGGTGAACAACCCCTTTGGGATTTCCTGTTGTGCCAGAGGTATAGGCAAGAATCGCCATGTCGTCGCGATGTGTTAGCGCGGCGGTAAAGGTGTCAGGCTGCCCTGTCATGATATCATCAAGAACAAGCCACGCTCGATCCGACGTGTTATCTGCTGCAGTAGCTGCAATACGGAAATCCAAGGAAGGCATGTAATCCGTAATATTATCTACTTCATGGATCCCACCAGAGCAAGCAATCACAGCCCGTGCTTCCGCATGGCGAAGCCGATAGGATAAATCTTTGGCTCTTAGCATCTCGGAAGATGGAATGACCGCAATCCCGGACTTCATACAAGCTAAGTAAATGACATAGGCAATAATACGACGGGGTACCATGACAAGGACTTTATCGCCTTTCCGAAGTCCAAGAGCTTTCAAACCATTAGCTAGTTGATTTGCCTGACTCAACAATGCTCCATATGTAATTTCCTGGTAATCCCCTTTATCATTCAACCACTTCAGGGCAAGCTTCGCGGGATCATGCCGCTCCATCTCTGAAGTTAAGTTATACATCTCAGGTGCAATCCAATCCTTGTAGTCCATCTTATACCGTCTCCTATGCAAGTAAATGTACCTCGTTATTGTTGTCATTATATCATTATGTGCTAATACTAGGTACTAATATTACTAGCTTAAATTGAATTAAACGCGAAGGCAAACGCCTTCCGCGGTCATTTATTGTGCTCTACCGTCGTGGTAGACCATTTTACATTACTATCGGTATTAAATCACTTAAAGGGCGTGTTTGGTGAATAATTCATCCACCCAAGCATAACATCGCAATAACTCCTCATCACCGATCAGGTCAGATCTATGCTCGAATAAAATACGAACCTGCTTATTTTCCTCAAAAATAAGCTGCAAGTAATCCTGAATGGGCGCCCACCCCTCTGCTGGGTTTAGTTCCGGTAGGACAGGATAATGTCTTTGCTGAACAGTACCATCTAATACTTGCGCATTCGATAGATGGATCAGTTCTGCATATTTCGCATATTTCTTAAGAATGAACTTTGCATCAAAGTTGGGATCTATCATCGCCTGAAGATGTAATCTTGCGGTATCCAGACATAATTTGATTTTGGGATACCGATGTAAGAGATTCACTACCAGATCTGTATCGTAGATATACCTGTTCAAGGCATCGAATTCTAATATAGGAATAAAATGATAGGTATCGCTGCGATCCGTAAGCCATTGAAAGAGATACTCACTCTTTTCGCTTAACTCTTCGAACGTTATTTGGCTCTCATATCGATATTCGATTGGATCATCGAACCTCCAACTTTTCCAATCGACACGGTCATCCAATATGACAGGTTTGGGATAATGGAATAAGACATAATCTGGTTCCACTTGGGCTAAATAGGCGAGTTCGTTCTCCATTAACTGATATGCATGCGAGCGAATTTCATCATCCTGTGACAAGGATAAGGCATCTCGAAATCTCGATTGTCCTGCACGAAAAGGGAAATGAACGCCTATGTGGTAACCTCTCCGCTTGGATTCTTCCCGCAGCAATACAATATCTTCCTCCGTAGAAAATAGACAAGCCTCAATACCATGGAACCCTTCTTTAAAGTCCCGACGATATTTGGCAACATCAAAACCCCCGTATTGTCCAATCATATACCGAACCATAATGACCCTCCCTAGTTACGATAATCTTTTCATATACCGTATATTTTAATCGATTATACGAAGATTGAATATCTACGTACGCTGTCATACAGCAGGAAAACGACCAGGACGATACATAAACAGGACCTTTAACGGCAACATTAACCACAAATCTTGTGGGAGGTATGACGCTTGAACAGTCAATGTCCTGTATTATCAATCTTTGCTTTAGGTGGTGTTTATGAAATTGGCAAAAATATGTATGGAATTCAATATGCAGATGATATTGTTCTCATTGATTGCGGCTCCAAGTTTCCTGATGAGAGCTTGTTAGGGATTGACTTAATCATTCCCGATATTACCTATTTGTTAGACAACAGCGATAAAGTTCGTGGGCTTATCGTGACGCATGGTCATGAAGATCATATCGGCGGGATTCCCTACCTCCTCAGACAGCTGCAAATGCCTATTTATGGTACTAGACTTACATTGGGACTCATCGATGTAAAATTAAAGGAGCACGGATTAATTCAGTCAACACACCGCATCGAAATCGATTCGAAATCACAAATCACATTAGGCACGATATCTGTTAGTTTTTTTCGAACCAATCACAGCATTCCGGATTGCTTAGGTGTTGTGTTCGACACGCCTGAAGGAACCGTGGTACAGACGGGAGATTTTAAATTCGATTTAACTCCTGTCAATCAACAATCTCCGGATATTCATCGTATGGCTGAAATTGGACAAAAAGGAGTTCTTGCTTTGTTATCCGAAAGTACCAATGCAGAGCGTCCCGGGTTCACCCCGTCCGAAAAACATGTCGGAGAGCACCTCATTGAGGCGTTCAACAAAGCAAAGCAGAAGGTCATCGTCTCTACGTTTGCCTCAAATGTTTATCGCTTGCAGCAAGTTATTGATGCAGCTGAAATAACGAATCGAAAGCTTACCCTCCTAGGGCGCAGCATGATCAATGTCGTGAATATCGCGGCGCAACAGGGGTATTTGCATATCCCGGAAGGCATGTTAGTGGAGACCGAGGTAGCCAATCAATTGGCACCCGAACAAGTGGCTGTATTATGTACCGGCAGCCAAGGCGAACCCTATGCCGCGTTATCTCGACTATCCACTTCGAATTTACGACAGCTTAAAGTATTGCCCGGTGATACCGTTATTCTGTCTGCTACACCCATTCCAGGCAATGAACGGAATGTTGCACGCATCGTGGACAATCTTTTTATATTGGGTGCCCGAGTCATCTATGGTTCAGGTTCAGTTACAGGATTACACGTCTCTGGACACGGCAGTCAAGAAGAGCTCAAATTGATGCTCACGCTCATGAAGCCGAAATATTTTATTCCGATTCACGGAGAATACCGTATGTTATTTCAGCATCGTATGTTAGCAGAATCCGTTGGCGTAGAGCATCGTCATATCCATATTATCAATAACGGCGACGTCGTGGATATTCAAGACGGAACGGCCAGGGTTGAGCGAAAAATACCTGCGGGAAGCACGCTTGTAGATGGATTGGGCATCGGCGTGGGATCTGTACTGCTTCGCGATCGGAAACATCTCTCCGAGGATGGCATACTTGTTGTCGTCGTTACCCGCAGCAAAATCGATGGGAAAATCCTCTCCGGACCGGATCTGATTTCACGGGGATTTAATTATGCCACAAATTCCGATGGGCTCCTGGAAGAAGCTGCTCTTGCTGCAACCGCAGCGCTACATAAACTTCAGGAGGAACATGTCAATCAATGGAATCGCTTGAAACAAGGGATGAAAGAATCCATTGGCCAATTCTTATATGCAAAAACGAAGCGAAGACCGATGATCCTTCCGATTATTATGGATGTATAAGGAAAATTGTTTACGATCTATCCCCTTATTCTATATACTGTAAGAAGTAACTATAGGAGGCGTTTAAGATGAAAACAATGAAGCACCTCGGGGATATTATAAGAGGTTAAGCGCATCACACCCCGTAAACTGCGTGTTCCCTCGGATACCAAAGAGGAGCATATCATTTGAACAATGAAGTATTAAATCTGTACAATTATCACGCATGGGCCAACGATCAAATACTCGCCCACCTTCAAACACTTCCGGAAGAAATCTGTCGTACAACGATCCAGAGCGTATTCCCGAACATCCACGATGTCCTTGTCCATCTATATGTCATTGATTGCGGATGGTTAGATATCTTAATTAGCAAGGGCTTCTCCGAGATGACTGCCGAGCAGATTGATCAACTTCAGAGAACAACGGAGCAATACATTCAAGACATGCATGGCAACAATATTGAAGAGATCCAAATCATGTTCACCCGGTTGTCGGATCGATTCCGAACCTTCTTGGAACATGAGGATCTTGATACAATATGTGCTTACGGTGCCTTTGAAGCCCGACGGAGGGAATTGATTCAACATGTCGTGAATCACGGCACCTATCACCGTGGGAATATTACAGCCATGTTACGTCAATTAGGACATCCAGGCGTGCAGACAGATTATACACTTTATCTATTTGTGAAGACAGTGTAATAATACGAAAAGCCGAGTTAAAACGGGCAAATCGCCTGTATTGCTCGGCTTTTCTCACGACCCTCTCTTTTACAAACTGCCGGGTCTTGCATGCAGACGATCAAATCATGTAGTGTAGTCCATAGAGAAACGAGATCCATAATGGAGAGAAAAAGAGGGATTTGAATGGACTACACACAAGAAACCGGCGTTTTTTTTGACTTAGATGACACATTGTATGATCACTTAACCCCGTTGCGAGACACGCTTCAACATATCCTAGGGCTCGGTCATGACTTCCCCTATGATCAAGCCTATCAGCGCTTCCGCTATTATAGCGACATGCTCTCTGCCCAACAGACGAACCCCTTCGCCGCCAACAACAAGGATGCGCAAGTCTACATTCGAACGAAACGATATGTACTGATGCTTCAAGAATTCGATATTGAGATTACATTGGAACAAGGTCATCTGCTTCAAGAGGATTATATGGGAAGGCAGTATGATATCTCCCTCTTTGAAGGTGCTGAGGATGTAATACGGCAATTACAGCAGCAAGGTCGAATGGTAGGGATATTAACGAACGGCGCCGAAGAGCATCAACGCAAGAAGATTCAAGCCCTGGCACTAGACAAGCTAATTCCCGCAGAGCAAATCTTCATTACCGGTGCGGTCGGCTGGGATAAACCCAACGTACGGATTTTTGAACATATTAACCAGCAGACGCATGTATTAGCGAAGAATTCCTATTATGTCGGGGATTCCTGGCGAAACGACGTCATCGGCGCGCTAGGTGCCGGATGGCATGTCCTATGGTTCAATCATCGCCAAGCCGAACCTGAGAGTCATCACACTCCACAGTATGTGGTTCGTCAGTATGAGGAAATCGCACGTATTCTGTTGACCCCAAAATCATGAACATGCATACATGACAAAGCGGCTGCCTTCACATGAGATAAGCAGCCGCTTCGTCATTTCATCCGTAATTCGTTGTTGTTACTTCGATATTTCCATGATGGCAAAAACATCGCTTCTGAACGTGAATGCCGTAAGGTTGTGTCGGCAAGATGATCCTCCAATGCACGCTTCACGGATTCAAGATAGCGGTATCCGTTCTGTTTGTCAGGTTCAAGGTATGTGCCTTCAGCCCATTCATTCCAGGCATTGATAAAGACGAACTCACTATCATATACCTGAATAGCTCGTTCCATTTGTCGTGTTAGATACCGCCGGAACTTGTCTGGGCTTACACCGATCGTGCTTTGTCCGCGACTACCTAGGCGCGGCGTATTATCCCAGTTCACGTAGGCTCCTGGGATGATTTGTTCTCCATTTCGATGGGGGGATCGGTTCAGTATGGTGTGCCATATAACATCATAATCAAGCACATGATGCATATCTTCTCTTGTATGAATCACATTCCACAATCCTGTCGTATCACTATGTGCAAACGTATAGTGCGGTTCATATTCAACGCTCGCATCAAATCCCGCTTGATTAGGAATCGCGAATCCACCTAGCGTACGCACAAAGTAGATCCCTTCTAACCCATTTTTTCTTGCGAGTTCATTCCAGAATCGAATCATATCTTCGCAACGAGGAATACTCCCGGGCCGATAAATCAGAAATACCGGCTTGTTGTTGATCCGAATGTATCGATAATCCAGAAATGCAACCAATACCTCATTAAAATGAACTTCCCAATCATGCTCGTCCCCGTAATCTTGAGGCATGAGAACATACTGGTCTCCTCCATCCCATCTACGAGTCCAAGGTTCATTAGCCCACGACAGACAAAACGGAAAATCGGGCTCCCCAAGCTCTAATACGGATTGAAATGGCTTCTCCAGCAATCTTTTTCCTTTGAACCAATAATGATAATAACAAAACCCATAGATCCCATGCGATTTGGCTAACTTGGCCTGCCATCTCCTTGCAGCAGCATCCGTTAAATCATAATAATAATTGCCTAGAGGTTCTTTAGGCTGCTGATGTCCTGCGTACAATGGTTTGTTTTTCTGCGTATTCGTCCATTCCGTAAAACCATCTCCCCACCATAGATCATTTTCGGGAATACGGTGGAATTGAGGCAATAAAAAAGCAATGAGCTTCAAGCAGCATACCTCCTTCGACATGGACTGTTGATTCATAATGGATACGGTGATCCGAAGGATGACAACTTGAGATTGAGACGTAACCCAGTGAGGGCTTCCATCGTTCTATATACCAAACATGCCATCTAGAAGCCGCATGGCCATGTGAAGGCTGGAGTAATCATAATGGCTTCTCCAAAGCGCTTTTGACGCCACTTTTCGCTTCAATTCCGGTTGGTCTAAATAGAGTCGCAACTGGTCCCGCATCTCCTGTGGAGTTCGGAACGTGACTACATCTTCACCAGGAAGCATAAATGCACTTAGATTGGGGTTTTCTTCGACCAGTTGGAATGCGCCGCATGCGGCCGCCTCAAATACTTGCTGCTGTATGGATTTCCAATTCACAATGATGTTGGCGCCGTTATAATACGCTTGTAAATCTTGATCCTTCTCTATCAAAATGATTCGTTCGTTCGCTTCCCAATCTTCACCGAGGACGAATATTTTTTTTAGCTCGCTGATTTGTTGAATAGTATCAAGATGTTCTTGACGGTATGGATAATAGTCACCGATGAGAAGGAGATCCGATTGAAATGGCTTATTCGTTATCTTTGGGGAGTACATCGTTCGATCTGCAGTTAAGGGAAGGTACACGGCGTTTTTACACCCCAGATGCTGATAGATCGGAATATTCATAATATTTTGGGTAAACACAACATCAAAATATGGCACCATGTGGCGGATCGAATCCACGACAAAATGATCACCTACATTCCATAATGCCGTTTTTACAGATGTTTGTTGTATCGTTATCAATAGTTCATCTGACATGGGTTCTTCTTGACATATGATTAATAGTAAATCCGGGTTCATTTGAGATAAGACGGTTGGCACCTGCTCATACGTTTTCAGGACAACAACCTCTTGGACTAGAATCCTCAGTGGTTCCGTGATCAAAGGTTCCATTTGCATATCCATCGTATTCGTGAATGGGGTTACGACCAAAATCCGCAGCTTTTTACGATCCATCAACTTTCTTCGATGTTTATCGTCTACGTAGATGTGTTGTAATACAGGAACCAGAATATGTCGCGGTTGCGCTTCTACTGTCACAGGGGCCTCAGCCGGAGGGTGGACTTGTATACGTTGATCTTGCATAACCGGAGACTTTTGTTTTTTGGACATTCCTTTGGAACGTTTCTTTTTCACGAAGCGTAAGGTTTTCCTTGTTTTTGAAGTCGTACGTTTCCATTTATTTTTCATCGTACACCCGCTGTCCCTCAAATCCTCTATTTTTTCTGTTCATATTATGAATCAGATGACATTTGTTGCAGGGCAATCGTCCGATGTGATTATAAAAAGGGCGTTCTATGGTGCAAAACCGGCTTGGCTCACGTACACTTGATTCTCTTGAAATTCCGATACGAACCTGTCATATACCATGCGATAGGCTTCAGGATGATACCATGCTTCTAGATCCAATTGCTTGTATAAGGACGAAATATTCAGGTTGCGCGTTCTTTTTCCCCCACTCCCGTCACCCATGAAATAATCATCCACACAGACACGGTTCACCAATGGTTTCAGCTTTCTGGCAAAGTCGCTGCTGGACGGTAATAGAGGTGCAATAGCAGCTTGAGTAGGGATATTCGCATGAGCTAAGTCTTGTAGCGTTCTCAATCTTGCTTGGATGGGAGGCGCATAAGGAGAGAAATGCTTCCTCACCTCATCTAAATCCGTCTCCACCGTCATGCTTACGCGAACCTTATTCCCTAATTGCTGTAAGATATCGATGTCTCTGCGAACGAGGGGGCTGCGTGTCTGTACGAGTAAGAAATCAGGCGGATCTTCTACCATCACCTCTAACAGAGATCTCGTTACCTTAGCCTGATACTCAATAGGCTGATAAGGATCTGTGCTGGATGACATGAAAATCGTTACCTTACCTTTCGCCTTCGAGCGTCGAAGCTCTTTACGAAGAATATCGGATGCGCCATTTTTAATATCAACCCACGTCCCCCACTCTTGTCCTCGGAACAATGAGACTGGCATTTGACGTACATAACAATAGGAACAGCCAAAGGAACACCCCGTATAGGGGTTCAAGGAATGACTGTAATCGGAGAGAAATCCAGAGCCCTTATTTAATAATGTTTTTGGATTCTTCGTGATGATATTCATCTGGACCGTTCTCCCTTCTTGCCGTGTTTTATTTTGCATCATGAAAAATGATCCCCAGACTATAACGTATTCCAGATGTAATTGTACTTACGCCGTGTCTGAGCGTTGTTCGATAGTATCCTCTCGTGCCCAATACTGGACGATGATTCGTAGGAAAGATTAATCCAGCACCTTGCTCCAATGTTAACACATGGCCACGGCTTTGCGCTCTTGGTCGCTGCTCTACAAGCATAAACTCGCCGCCCGTATAATCGATCTCTTTCCAATTTAACGCGAACACAACTTGGAACGGAAAGTATACCTCACCATAGAGATCCTGATGGAGACAATTATACCCTCCTTCAACATATTTAAGAATCAACGGTGTAGATCTTGTCTGGCCTTGAAGGTGACATGTATGGAGAAATTGCTGTAGTGTTTCAGGATAGATCGCATCCCGCCCGGATTGATTCAACCATCGATTCGCAGTCATAGCAAGCGGTGGATAGAACCCTTCGCGAAGCTGTTGCAGAATTTCCGGCAGCGGCGCTTGGAAGTATTTGTACTCTCCAACTCCGAACCGATACCTTGACATATCAATGGTACTGCGAAAGTGCCTTTCTTCCTCATACATCGCCATGATATCTTGGCATTGGTCTTGATCAAGAATCGACGGGAACGTTACGTACCCCTGCTCATCCAATGACTGTTGCATGCGCTCCCAATCCAAAGACTTGATTTTCTTCATCAGGGTATTCGACATGTCATCTCACTCCTATCGAGTAATCAAATAATAACTATCACCCAGTATACCCTCGACATCAGCCACCTGTATCTTTATTCGAATGAAATAGCAAGATTTCGATAATAAACGCCAAGGAATACAGCGATTAATGAATAAAAGAATCCACGTAAGCAACAATTAATGATAGAATATGTTCGTATAGATTATTGAAAGGCGGGACAACAATGCAGTATTCATTCATCATTCACCCATCCACATATCAAAGCTTCAATCATGAGGATGAAATCATAGAACAATGCAAACAGTGGGGTCTGATATCAGAAAAGGCGACCAAGTTGAAGGCATTTTACTACAGAGGGAACGGATTAGATGTTCCTTGCCGAATTGTTGGATTCGTGGATAACCAGTCAGCGGTCATTAAATTAGAGAATCAACAATTACACTGCATCCATCCTTCTTATCTCAAGGAAATGCAAGCATCGACCTTTGGACAGAAGACTTCTGCAGTATCCGATGTGCAGGTGGATGCAGAGCCGACAGTGACGGATCTGAAACCAACAGAATCCGCGCAAGAACCAATGAATGAAGCCTTGCCCTTAATCGTAGAGATCATTGCAGAAGATCCAATCGTCGAGACACCTATCCTCGAGCAGCCGAAAAAAGGGAAAGCGAAGAAAGAAAAAGCACCCAAGCTTGAGCTCCCTGAGGAAAAAGTCAAAATGACGGCAACGGTCAAAGAATTCACGACCGTACCGAATAACTTCTCAGATAATGATGACGAAGTCATTATATATGAAGCGGTATCCATAGAAGAACCTGCATTAGAGATAGGCGATGCTTGGTCCAGCCATAGCGCGACGATGAAGAAGCTGGAACTGGAGATCGGAGACACGATTACGTTCGAAGCCAAAATTGTAGCGAAGAAATTGACCAAGCATCCTGTTCCTTACAAAATCAACAATCCTTCTAAAATCCAAAAGCAATAAACGGTTCTACTGCATGGCAAAAGCACCCTTCAAAAAGAGGGTGCTTTTTTTTACCACATCAGACTGTACATTGGAGATCTTCTCCATCTCGATCCTTAATTCATTTATAAATAGGCTTTTACTTCGGACTACATCAAGGTAATGCCGAAAGTTGATCCTGCCTCACCAGCAAATACAATCGTTCCATTCTTAGGCAGCTTCACTTCGTTTTTGCCACTGATGACAGTGTAGTTCACACATGCTCCCTGCTCATCGTATACAACAAAGGCACCCTTTGCCGGCATCTCAATGCTCATCGTCTTGCCGGCAGCCGCTGCAGGAACGGTATACCATTTAGCAAGTCCATCACCTTTCAAGGTGACCGTAGACTGTTTCCCCTTATATAGCGGCTTGACTTGTTCCTCACTTACAAACAAGCTTCCAGCAGTTTCAAGGTACTCGATACCATCCTTCGTGTAGAAACGGAATCCCAACAAATCCCGCCCTCCCATCGCTGGAATTTGAAGTTGGCTCTCTGCCGTATTAGGGCTTGTAATTTTCTTATCGAGCAGATAACCCGGGATATCGTCCGTGCGGTCAATCTGCATTGTAGGTCTCAGTTCACAGGATAATACGTTTTACCTTCCCGCTTCACCCAAGCGTCTGCGGTCTCTTGAGATAACTTATGGTCTTCCAACTTCTCGGCCGCATAGTGTGACATAGCCATTTGTCCAAGACCCGGAACGGTCAAATATTCTCTATCCCATAAGTAGGTGCGTCCATTCTTCTCCGTCACGAAGCTGATTTTTGAGCTGCCATTCTCGCTGACAAAGGTTCCGTCTGAAGTATACACAAACTTCTGTTCTGGAGTGATTGGTACGAGCGGATTAGATAAGGACAGTTCTCCATTCTTATTGACCGCAACCTGAAGCTGTTGATTCGTAGTACCATAATAGCCAGCGTATTTCATGACGTCTTCAGGCATGGCAGCCTTGACTGGCTTACCGAACGACTTTTCCGCTTTGATCTCTTTGATTGTACCCTTCTCTTTCATCGTTTGAAGCAGCAACTCGCTCGCAAGCAGCTCATTCGTTGAGCTGGAACCGCCTGAGGACAGCACAGCTGCAGCCATGTCCTGCTCCGGAAGCACAACGAGGGAAGCATGATACAAAATGGTGTCCCCTCCTTTGACCAGGGCCTTCATTCCGTAATCATTGAACGGAAACAGCCGCACACTATCCCAGCCAAGCCCGTAATCAAACGAATTGTCCGCTTCTTTAGGCCACAAGCCCTTTTTGTATTCCTCCTGCTCCATGGCACGAACCGAATTGTCAGAGAGGATACCATCTACTTGTCTCGTAAAAATTTGCGAGAATCGCACTAGATCCTCAGCCGTGGAATAGATTCCTCCCGTTCCAATCACGTTGACCGTCTCGTTCGGAAGCTGTCCTTGATAAGTAGGAAAATAAAGAGCAGCCATCTTGTCAGCTTCCAGTACATCTTGCGATGTCTTCGTATCGTTCATTTCTAATGGTTTAGTAATATATTGATGAATGAATGCGGTAAAATCCAAACCGCTTACTCTCTCTACAAGAATTTCAGCCAGCGTAAATCCATCGTTGCAATAGACGGAGAATGCCCCCGGGTCCGCCTTCAAGCTCTGGGTGGACAATTGTTGCAGCAGCGTATCATGCGCATGCGTGTCATTATCCTCGAATAAAAAAGCACCTCCAAGGCTGGACCCTTGCAACCCGGAAGAGTGGTTTAACAACATACGTGGGGTAATTTGCTTGTATCGTTCATCTTTCATTTTGAAATCAGTTATGTACTGAACTAAGGGAGTATCCAGGTTGATCTTCCCATCGTCTACCAATTTCATGACAGCAGCGGTCGTAAACACTTTACTCGTTGATCCGATGCCATACATCGTATCTTTGGTCAGCGGCTTTTTCCCTTCCATATCATTCTGGCCAGCATGACCCGACAATGTTATCTTGCCGTTGTCAATCAGCGCATACTGGACGCTTGTCGTACCATAATTTTTAGTAAGCAGCGTCGCCTTCTCTGAAGCAATCTTCTCCAGTCCTTGGTTTGAGATAGCAGCATTGCTGCTAGTGGATGCCATTGCCGCTGTCGGAATAAGCAGCATCAGCGCGAGCGTGACAGTTAACATCCATGATAATCTTTTATTCATTAAAATACCTCCTTATTATGAATCTATCATATAGTACGATTTACCAACTGAAATGGTTCAACTGATGTATACAAATATCCCCTGAATTTTATGCACGCAAAAAAGCTCACTCCTCCTCATCATGCAAGTTGGAATAAGCTTTCAACAATTCATTTCTTCTACCTTTTTTTGAAATGACGATACCAAGGGATGAACGAACAGTCTGCTTAATTATTTATCGTTTGGATAGACAAGTCCGATTTTCCCACGCACTTGATCCATCACGAGCATGGTTGAATACGAATTTTGGTGAGAGTTCAAGTCAGATTCAAGCTTTCCTTGTTGAATTAATCCCATAAATTCTACCACTTCATAATACATCGGCGGATGCGGTTGATCGACGGATATCACTTCGCTTCTACCGTCTTTATAGCGAATTTCCACCTTTTCCGGTGTATGGATTTTATCGATGATGATGCTGCCTAATTCCCCTTGGATTTCACAAGGCAGATACGAATTTGAGATTTTGGAATACATGACGACAGCTTCTTTATCTTCATAGCGCATGATGACACTGCCTTCTCCATCTACCCCGGATTCAAGCATCACACTTGTCGCTTCTACTTGGTTAGGTTCTCCGATGAGGGTAATCAGCGGATAGATGCAATACACCCCTAAATCCATTAATGCGCCATTGGCGAACTTCGGATTGAACGCGTTCAAGATAATGCCTTCTTTGTACTTATCATAACGTGATGAGTATTGACAATAACTTGCGAAATACTTCCGGATTGTCCCAATTTTATGTAAATGGTCTTGAATCTTCTTGAAATTCGGCAGCAATGTGGGTTTCATGGCCTCCATCAGCACAACTTGATGTTGGTTAGCAGCGGCAATCATTCGTTTCACTTCACTTGCATTCGCCGCAAGAGGTTTCTCGCACAAAACATGCTTACCATGCGCTAAAAATTGAATGGCTTGCTCCGCATGATAGGTGTTAGGTGTCGCAATATATACAGCGTCAATATCTTGGCTTAATGCCATTTCTTCTAAGTCAGTGAAAATCTTGCTCACACCATAATTACCTGCAAATTCGGCAGCACGCTCACTCGTACGAGAGAATACTGCGGCAAGCTCAAATCCCTCAGCACCCATTGCACCTTCGAGAAATTGCTCTGTAATCCAATTTGTTCCTATAACTCCAAAACGAACCATATGTCATTTACCTCATTTCATCATGTCATAGAGATATTATACCGTTTTTAACGGGATTGATCTATCTACAACAAGCCAACCCTTCTATTTCTTTCAATATAAAAAAACCAACCCAACAGCGTTTGATTACGCCATCAGATTGGTTCTGATCATCATATGAATTTAGATGGTAGGAGTTGCATTGTTTTTGATCAAATTGTAGACTGGATTTCCTTCGGTGAGCACTAATTTTTCTTCCTCATCACGCACATCTGGGTTCAGCTCAACCACATATCGATAGTTGATCGCGTGTTCAAGGAGATACGGTGCTTCCCCATTCAGAAAATCAAGGTAACGATCTTTTAAATTGGTCGTCTGCTCCACATAGAGCACTTTATACATCCGATTCTCCTGCTGCTTGCTTAAGAATACGAATAAACCCTCTTCACTCGGAATCAACTCGGCAGATTCAGGTGCAAATTTCAATACTTTTGACCAGTTAGCCATAGACTACACCTCTTTCATGAAAGAATAATAGAACTCTTATAATTGCAATGACAAATAACTAAGCAATCCTGTGTAATCCCTGTAAATAACCTTGGAAGCATGATTAGGGTCTGCACTTCCTAATGCAATCAATAAAGGTACAAAATGCTCAGGGGTAGGCACCGCAAGGGCAGCATGGGGTGCTTCTTCCGCATAATTGAACAAGGTTTCATAATCTTTGTTTTCAATTTTATCAATAATCCAATCATCAAACTCCAATGCCCACGCTTCTGTCACTTCACTGTGCAAACTCAAATTATGAACGGTTACCCCGCTGCCGATAATGAGAATGCCTTCGTCCTGTAATTCGCGAATGGCTTGACCAATCTTATATTGATCTCTGGCTGAAAGATTCGGATTCACAGAGAGCTGAACGACAGGCGTTGACGCTTCAGAATCAAATTGTTTCAACAATGACCATGTTCCATGGTCTAAACCACGGACGGGATCTAAGTCGCTCGCGATCCCTTGTTCTTGAAGAAGATGCGAAATTCTCGCTGCAAGTTCTTTGTTTCCTTTTGCGGGATACTCTACCTCAAACAATTCATCCATCCACCATGGGCCAAAATCATGGACGGTATCATGAGGCCCATCCGTGAACGTAATTCGCGTATTTCCATCTACTTCCCAATGAGCTGTAAATACGACAAAAGCTTTTGGTTTCGCGGGCAGCTTATCGGCGAACTCTCTCAGGAACTGTGTGTACTCATTCTCTTGGATTGCAATGAGCGGTGAGCCGTGCGCAAGAAATAATACTGGTGATTTAGACATACGAACACCCTTTCCATATTTATATTTCATAATTGAAAGGCAGATTTACACGAGCGAGAAATTGCTTGGTGCGCTCGTTTTTGGGCTGCCTAAAAACCTCTTCAGGAGTCCCTTCCTCAACAATAGAACCTTCTTCGAAGAAGACGACCCGATCTGCAATTTCCCTCACAAAACTCATTTCATGAGAGACGATAATCATGGTGCGACCTTCTTTGGCTGCGGCCCGGATGACGGCTAATACCTCACCTACCATTTCCGGATCGAGTGCTGAGGTGGGTTCATCGAAAAGAATCACTTTCGGATTTAGCGCAAGCGCACGTGCAATCCCTACGCGTTGCTGCTGTCCGCCCGAGAGTTCACGAGGATAATAATCCTTACGATCATGGAGACCAACATGATCCAGATAGGTATTCGCCGTCACACGAGCTTCTTTCTCATTCATCTTCTGTACCGTGACGAGTCCCTCCATTACATTCTCAACAGCTGTCTTATACTTAAGCAAATTGAACTGTTGAAAGACCATGGCTGTATTTCGACGCAGGTATAGAATATCTCGCTTCGATGCTTTGGTTACATCGACGGTGAAATCATCCAGCGCGATCACACCTGATTGGGGCGTCTCTAGAAAGTCTATGCAACGCAATAGGGTAGATTTACCTGAACCGGATGGTCCGATAATTGCAATGACCTGTCCGTCTTCTACAGTAAGATTTACGTCTTTTACCACGTGATGTTTACCGAATTTCTTGTGCAAGCCTTTGATTTGGATCATCGACCGGTAATCTCCTTTCATTCACCTTCAGCCGCTTCTCCCAATGCGCCATCAATCGTTCTAATACAATCGTAACTACCCAGTAAATGATGGCTAAGGACACATACATTTCGAAAAATCGAAAGTTCCGCGAAGCCAACAGTTTCCCAGCTGCTGTCATTTCAACAACCGAGCACACAAATGCTAGCGATGTACCTTTAATAAGCCCAATCAGGGAATTGCCCAGCGTCGGAAGAGCGACAATAAGTGCTTCAGGTAGAATGATGCGACGCAACGTCTGGAAGGTCGTCATCCCCATCGCATGACCCGCTTCAATACCGCCACGATCAACGGATTGAATCGCTGCACGGATACTTTCCGAGTTGTATGCTCCCTCATTTAAGGCAAAAGTAAGAAGCACGAACAAGATAGGTGGTATGCTGTTGGTATTATAATTCGTCCCGTAATAATAATTGATATACTGCAGCACCATCGGTACGGCGTAGAATGTAAGATACAATTGAACAATAATTGGCGTTCCTCGCATAAAGGATACATAAAATGCCGATATTCTGCGAAGCACTGGAATTTGCTTGATTTTGATGAGTGCAGTTGCAAGACCAATGAGTAAGCTAAGAATCATGGAAATGAATGCAATTTCCAATGTTATCGGTAAGTAGCGGAGTATTTCTGGAATTTGACTGAATACCAGTTCAAAGTCAAATAATTTTGGCATCGCACATCTCTTCCATCGTCATATTTTTAAGCTCTCGTTGATACGATTATCTTGTGTAGTCTCCATCCAAATATTGATTAGATATTTCTTTTAATCTACCGTTATCAAGTAACGTGCGAAGTGCTCCATCAAATGCATCACGAATTGCCGGGCCGTCCCCTGTTTTACTAAATACGAAGTAAGCTTTCGGGTCCTGAACTTTTTGGATCTCCTCTTTCGGAAGATCTACGAATCCCAGTTCGAGGTTAAAATCCTTCTGTACATCTCTCAGCATTACTTTCTCGGCAAAAGTAAAGTCTACCGTTCCTGCATCAATGTCTTGATAGGTCTTCGCAAGGTCTTGATCCGTATATTTCACTTTGATCTTATCGTCAGGATGTTCTTTATTAAATTCCTCGACAAACAATTGTTCAAACCCTCCGCCCGGACTGATGGGAATCGTCTTACCCCCAAGATCCGCAAGCGATTTGATATCCGTTCTGCCTTTCTTCACGACGACAACGGTTTTATTGAAATAGTAATATTCATTTCCGAACAAATACTTCTCTTCACGTTCAGGCTTCTTGGTAATATTGTTCGCACCGATCTGATACCGTCCAGAATCAATTCCGGCAAAAATACTCGGAAATTCGGTGACTTCGAATTGAATCTCATATTGAGGTAGAAGCTTATCTATTTCCTTCAATACGGCAATATCGTACCCGTCTAAGTTATTCTTCTCGTCTTGATACACATAAGGTTTTGGACCTCCACTTGTGCCAACCAGGAGTTTCTGCACCTTCACTGATCCGGATGCATTTACACTGCTGCTGTCCGTTTTTTCACCACAACCCGCTAGCAAGCTTATTCCAGCTAATGTCAATGCCAGTAAAATAGAAGCCGCATACCTTTTACTCTTCATATCTGATACTCCCTCTCCCCACAATACCTAGTAATCTTATCGGTTTATTGTATAACATCATAATTGAATTTGTTTTTGAATTATAGTAAAAAACGGAACTGCGCGTAGAATCAGTCTATTTTACAGAAAGTGATTGACATCACATGCTTATAACCATAAAATACCACTAATCCGATAAGTATTATTGTTTTAAAATCATGGCTTTAGGACGGTGATATTCTTGCAAAGAAACGCTACTCACACCGGCTATTATCCACATCAACCTTCATTCGAAAGCATACTTAACAATTATACGGAATGCTGGTCATCTTATAGTCGGCATAACATGGGAGCTCTCTACTACTCTTTTTATCTAGATGCTCCTCATCGTGATCAGATGATGATATTTCCGGATGGGTGCATTGACCTCATTATTTGCTGTAACAAAGACAATCCAACAGCTAATATTTGCGGTTCGATTACGAAGGAACGAGAAGGGATATTCTCCAACGCGGGATGTGACGTATTTTCGATTCGGTTTCTACCTGGGTATGCTGACCGTTTCCTTAAACATTCAGCTTCACATTTCACCGACCAGGAAATCCCTCTTCAAGATGTAATCCCAAATGCTGAACAGTTGTTAACGCATATTTCAAATGAGACGAGTATGCAGCGTCGGATGACCATTTTCGAAGGGTTCTACAATCAGGTTTCACGTCAAGACTATGAAATTCCGCTCCTGGTGAAATACATCACTGAACAGATCACGACCAGTAACGGTGCAATCAGTATGGTTGATTTGTCTCAAGATATTGGATATTCTTCGCGCTACATCTCGAAGCTCTTCAATGAATATGTTGGGATGTCGCCTAAGCTATTTAGCCGTATTGTAAGATTTCAACATGTATTGGATGCACTATTAAAGGGCAATTACGAAGGAATTCTAGAGGAAATTATGGAGTTGGGGTACTATGATCAAAACCACTTTATTAAAGAATTTAAAGCGTTCTGTTCGTTTACCCCCAAAAAATATATCGAATATCAGGCATCTCTTCCCATGTAATGCTTCTCGTTTGTTCGAACCCAAGACCCCATAATTCCAAGTAAAAAAGGCTTTGAGTGTACGTGATGTACACTCAAAGCCTTTTTGCTTCGTAAATGTGAGTATCCTTTGGGATTGCACTCCAATTAACACGCATATCAGTACAACGTACAGTCTGTCCTGATCGATCAGATATTCGATTCATGGGTTACATTTATTTCAAAGTCAATTCCTTCTGCCACGTTAATTCATTCCCCGTCTCATTCTTGAACACGAACAAGACTTTCCCTTCCTCTCCCTTCATCGCATCCGGATAAATAAAGCCTGAGAATTGACCATCCCCACTGATGTAGAATCCGTCATCTCCTGTTGCTCCGTTATTCGCAGCCTCCACCAATGTCGTGTTCATCTGCGTTTTCTTAGAATGCCAAGCCATGCTTGCTAGGGCGTACCCCTTAGGTAATTGTTCGACCTGGAATGTGAAAGCATTCCCGTTCATTCCAGGTTGTTCTGTCTGATCCACAACGATCAAGATCGGGGTTACTGATTCAGTTGATCCCTGTTTCTCGGTATCTTTCACAGTAGATTCATGACTCGCAGGCTCACCCACTTTCGAATGATCTAGTATGCTGCAAGCACTTGTGAATGCTAGTACAACTATGATCATAACACTATATATAATCTTCATGTTCATCCATCTCATTTCTGTCTATCTCTTGTAATGTGAAATAAAAACTTACGCCTTGTTCCGTGTTCTGCACGCCGTATTCACTCTGATGAAGATTCAAAATATGTTGTACGATGGCTAAACCTAAGCCCGTACCGCCAGACTTACGATCCCTTGAACGTTCGGCCCTATAGAAAGGTTCCCATATCCGGGTTATATCCTCAACAGCTATAGGGGAGCCTACGTTATCGATTCGAATAATAAGCTGACGCGGATGTAATCGATACATTCGTACACGAATTTCACTTTGTTCCTTCGCGTGCCTTATGGCATTACTTAGTAAGTTCAACAAAACCTGCTCGATCTTCCGCGGGTCTGCGGATACGTTACATGGAGCGTCGGTCTCATCTATCATAACCATTTGAAGTTTTTTCCGATCCAACTGTTGTGTGAATGTATCAACGACTCGCTGTACTACATCCATGATTGGAAATGCAACAAGGTGGATTTGTATGACTCTTGCCTCAAATTTGGATAGTTCTAACATATCGATGATGAGCGCATTCATACGATCAGCCTCTTGAAGGATAAATCCTAGATATCGTTCCCGCTTCTCTACAGCCACATCGTCTTGGAGTCCTTCCGCGAAGCCCTTCACGATCCCTAAAGGTGTCTTTAATTCGTGAGACAGATTTGCGATTAACTCTTTCCGAAGATTTTCTAATCGTTGCTTCTCATCCATATCTGACCGCAATTGTTCATTAGCTAGCATAAGTTCATTCAATGTCCGATGTAATCTTTCTGCTAATGTGTTCAAACTCTGCGCGAGCGCACCGAATTCATCCTTCGTATGGATCGTTGTTCGTACCGTAAAATCTAACTCCGCCATGTTTATTGCGGAACGACTTAGCTTGATCAACGGTCTGGAGATCATTCTGGAAAATATCAAAGACAACAAAACAATAAAGAATAATAGCGCTGGGGCCAAATATAGATAGTATTTCTTCAGCATACTTACCGCTTCGCCCACGGGTTGAAGCGAGGTCATCGCGAACAAAAAGCTTCCATCCCGAGCATCCGAAGTAAGTCGTTGCATGACAACCGCATAGTTCACACCGCTCCAAGGATCCCTCCATTGAAAATGTGATGAAGTCTCGCGATTGAATCGTTCTGCGGCATGAGCATCACTTAGAATCTTGTCCTTCAGTACATCATCGATGAGACTGTCTTGATACAGAGGGTTGAATGAACGCTGCTCTGGCAGGAGCATGTCACGAATGTTCCCTTCAAATCGCGTTAACCCTTCTTGCACATCCGATCGTTCTCGTTGGATTTGAACGGGCTTCATGATGCGATCGGCTTCATCAACGAAATAGCCATCAACCACAAGAAAATCGCCAATATGAAGTCCTTGGGGTAAATCTGTCGCTTGCATGCCTTCGGAAGGAATCCGAATCGTAACAGTTTTCCCTTTCTGTTCCACATCAATATAATAGGGTTCCATACTTAATCGCTGGAACGATTCATCCAATATCACCATGCTGGCATTATTCGTGTTCATGAACTGACCAAGCAACCGTGAAGCTTCTTCACGTCCGTCCCGTGCTATCTTGCCATACTGCTGGCTAAATTCCATGATATGTCTTTGAAGTTCACGCTGCTTTGAGTCCATGTAAAACCGATCAAAGAATAGTCCTTGGGCTAACATGACGAGTGCGAAGATCATCAGTATGAATGCAGAGGTAACTAGAAATAATTTGAACACCACACTATTTTTCTTCATAGATCCATCTCGAACTTATAGCCGTAACGAATAACTGTGCGAATCAAGCGCCCCTCCGCGCCAAGTTTTGACCTTAACCTTTTGACATGCGTATCGACGGTACGAAGATCACCTTCATAATCGAACCCCCATACGGCGTTGAGCATAAAATCTCGGGGTAACACGGTCCCTTCATATTTCGTGAAAAGAATTAGTAATTCATACTCTTTGGGCGTCAAGCTTATCTCCGCACCTGCTAGGGTGACCGTATGCGATCGTTTGTTAATCAACAATGCTCCATAGCTTAATTGATCTCCTTCTCGTCCTAGCGTTCCCTCTGTCCGCTTTAACAGTGTAATCGCTCGTGCAACCAGCACTTTGGGACTAAAGGGTTTGGTCACATATTCATCGGCGCCGAGCTCGAATCCTATCATTTGATCATCTTCATCCGAACGTGCTGTAATGATAATAATAGGAACATCCGAATGCTGACGGATACGCCTGCACACCGCCCAACCATCTACCTTTGGCATCATAATATCCAAGACAACTAGATCGAAGGAAGTCTGTTCGAATAGTTCCAATGCCTCCATGCCATTGTCTGCCTCCACCACATGCCATTGCTCTTTTTTGAAATAGTCTGTCATAAACTCTCGCATCAGCACATCGTCTTCGACGAGCAATATTTTTCGATTCATCCGACCGCTACACATTCATGGCGTAGACAGCAATGGTCTTGCCGAATTGGCTGATCCACATTTCACCGTCACCAATCATGACGCCTTCACTATTGACGAACAATTGATCCAGCTGTTGGGCGAGCAGCTTTTTCTTCACCTGAGAGGTCATGATATGATCGTAATTCTTCATAAATTGTTTTTTCGATTGGATCAGCTTCGATTTGCCTTGTTTATTAACTTGCAATGGATAAGACATCAGCGCGGCTACCGCTTTACGGTTATTCTTTGCGACTGCCTGCTGAAGTTTACCGATATATTTGTGTAAAGCCGCAGGGTCATCAATTCCAGCAACTTCATAGGGATTGACCGCAGCTTTAGGGGTATTTTTCACACGCTGCATTGAAATGTTGGTCCCTGCTTCAACGGATGAATGGTTCGCATACGCTGAGACCTGCCCCGTTAACATCATTGATACAATCATCATGCTTAAGACTATTTTTGTTTGTTTTCTCATTCTGATAACCTCCGTTATTTTGTAACAAACCTGATTATAGAATGCTCTTGTGTCCAACGTGTGTACTTTTCGAAACTTCCGAAAATTGCTCCTGCTCAGAATCTTCCCGATTTAAAAATAGCATAAATCAACCATAAGACGAGGACAGTTGCAATGCCTAACCCAATCTCAATGACAGGGAAATCCCACAACATCGTGGCCTGATGCCCCATGGAAGAACCGATAATGAGCCCAACCATAATAATACTGAGAGACAGGAGAACAATGCTGAAAGACATCTTATTACTAATTCGATCCATCTTGCTTAGAAATTCACTAAGCTCGGGTGCTGTGACCTCTACACGAACCTTTCCTTTTTGAAGGAGTGTACTGAGATTTTTCAGGTTCAATGGAATTTCCGTAACTAAATCCAGATAGTCTGGGATATCCTCGATCCATTTTTTTATGACTTTCTTCGGGTTAAACTGGTCCATAAACAGACTGCGCCCATAAGGTTCCGCAACATCAAAAATACTAAATGAAGGATCCAGCGCGGTGACAACCCCCTCCATCGTTAATAATGTCTTACCTAACAATGTCAGTTCGGAGGGAATCCAAATTCGATGACGAAAAGCAACTGTGAAAAGATCATTCACGGCATCCCCCATACTCACTTTGCTTAGTGGCACTTGATAGTATTTATCTCTCAAATCATCCACATCGGCTCTTAATTTGCTCTCGTCAACATCCTCTGGAACAATCCCCATTTTGCCAATCGCACGCAGAACACCCTTGGAACTTTGATTCCTTAAAGCGATCACAAGCATAGCAAAATGCTGCTTCATCTCTGTCGTTAACCGTCCCACCATTCCGAAATCAAGCAGTGCCAAACTTCCGTCTGAAAGCACAAGCACATTCCCCGGATGTGGATCACCATGAAAGAAACCTTCAATCAGGATCTGATGAAAAATAACCGATGCGAAGCGATTGGCTAATGCCGTGCGGTCAAATCCCCTCTCTTCAAGGCGTTGGTGCTCCGATAATTTGATCCCTGCGATAAACTCCATGGTTAATACGCGGCGCGTACAGTACTCATCATATAATGCAGGAACCTTAATATCCTTCATACGATCACACTGGATCGCAAATTTATAACCATTGCGAGCCTCAGCGGTATAGTCAAGTTCTGCTTGAAGAGACCTAGCTAATTCAGAAATGACTTCGGATAATCGATAATTCCTCGCCCACTCGAGACGTTTCTCGGCTAATTTCGCGAATTCAGCCAGCATATCGAGGTCGGTCTCGATCAGTGCTGCGATGCGAGGTCGTTGCACTTTCACCGCGACGATGGTGCCATCCTTCAGCTTGGCTTGGTGTACTTGCCCGATTGAGGCTGACGCCATGGGTATCTTTTCAAATTCAAGGAACAAGTCTGTTATGCGTTCGCCTAATTCATCCTCCACGATATGTGCAGCTTCATGATAGGAAAAGGGTGGAACGTGATCTTGGAGATGTTCAAGCTCTCGGATCACATCCGGGGGGAGCAGATCCGGTCTTGTACTTGCGATTTGCCCTAACTTGACAAATGTTGGACCCAACTCCTCAAGCAATCTTCGAACACGTTCACCTATTGTTTTCACATGGATTTCCTGGTCTTCACTACTCCTGAAGTAAGATACAGGATCAGGTAACCCTAACTCATGTACAAGATAGCCAAAGCCATTACGAACCAAGGCCATCGCAATTTTCCGATACCGTTCGAGATGTCGTATGCTTTTTTTTACGTTCATAGGCGTCCTCCCTGGTACCGGTTATATCAAAGCGAAGCACAGGATTATGAATGGTTATTCATCTGCTGTTCCAGCTTCTCTACGCGTTGCACCAACGCATCGTATTCTGATCGTGGCACCCAATTCCGCTCTCCCACGACAGCTTGGACACGCTCTTGAACCACAGTCTCGAATTTCTGACGTGTTTCTTCACCCTTCTTTACAAGTTCATCAATCATCTCAGACGACTCTTGGCGGGTTACTTCCCCTTTCTTGACCAGTTCATCTACTACTTTTTCAATCTGTTCTTTGCTTTCCGCTGCAATACCAAATCCTAATGCGATAGTACGGTTAAAAAAATCCTTCATGTTGTCTGTCTCCTTTTGTGTAATGTCAACTCAAGCATGCATGATCCCCTGATGTCCGCTTATTAAGATAGTATTTTCGAAAATTGACGTCATAAACAAAAATGCCCCAATTCCATAGAACTAGGGATGATCAAGCGACACATTTCATACATTTATTTTCTTTTTGTTCTTAATCGAAGCGACAATAAGCATGGTCCCATCACACCTCCCATTATTTGCTTTTCTTGGCGAGGTTATACAGAGAATACAAATGACGAATGAAATATCAGCCCCTTCCGGAAAAGAAATAAAAACTGGTTTTTTGAATAGAATAATCTTGAGGACAAGCTATAGGAGGTAACAGAATGGATAAGCAAGAAGCTAAACCCGCGGAATTAGATGAGTCTACCCTTCATAAGCTGCAGTCATTTGAAGAAGCGCTATGCGATTCAACGGGATCAAACATTGTATTGGTGGCCTATCAGGCGAAGACGGAGAAATCCGAGAAGTAAGTTGGATCAACAAATATGAAATAAAAAAATGCCTCGTGACCTTCTTAACGAAGGACAGTGGCATTTTTTAATCCTGACGATTGATTATCGATCATTGTTGTAAATCTGCTTCTTCCTTGAGAGTCAAACGCTTCGAGCTCGATCGATTCCTCCAAGTTATACGGCAGCACGACATCATAAAATCTTAAATGATCCCTGAGTTCGATCATGTTCACTGGCGTTTGAATCCGACTCCTATCCCCCTTCACGACTACACGCGTGATATCAGGATCTAGGATCACACCGAACAGGACTCGAAAATCCGCCTCTGCTCGCGTGATGATCAGCTGATAGGATAGCGGCTCTCCGAGGGACATATCCGGCTTAACTAAAGATATACCAGAGCCCGAATGCCCACCTCCGGTGACCCATTTCCAACCTCTCCACGTTTTACGAACGTAATCGGCAGAGACAACCACCTGATCATTATTGATCGGTCGCAAGTAAAAGACGACTTCGCCATCGGATACGGGCTGCTGTTGAACGATATGTTCGAGGAAATTGTCTCCTCTCGCCTTTTCGATGGCTTCCATTGGGGTTTGACTATAGTTTGAATTAAGTCCAATCCAATAAGTCATGAAAAAACCTGTTATCAATATAAGAAAAAGGCTCGTCGTAAAAAAAATACGTTTCTTCAAATGACGCCTAGAGTACACCATCCATAACGTCTCCTTCTTGGTTACTGCTGCACACCCGTTCTTCTCATCAGTCTCCACCCCGATAATATCGCACTACAACTTATTGCCATCAGGACGGCCTGATACAATCTTTGATCCATTCGCCCCTGATCATCGATCGAATCTGTTCTTTCATCCTCTTTGTTCATTCGTTAATTCAAGAATCATCGTTATTGATGTATCCACCATCCCGATCTCATGAAATCCGTACCTTTCATAGAGCTTCACAGCATAGTTATTGGGATCGACACTAAGGGATATCGCTGGAAGCTGCTTCGCCTTCCCATATTCTAGGATGGACTCAAGCAGCAACGTGCCGATCCCCTTCCCTCTGTAGGCATCTATAATTGCAATATTTAGTTCCGGCGTCTCCTCATTTACATATCCATACCCTTGATTGCTTTCTTTAAAAAAACGCATGATCACCGAGCCTACGCGTTCCCCTTGCGCATCAATAGCTATATATCCATAGTCACCGATCCTGCCCCAACCCTCCACGTATTTAGAAAGGGATGGCTCATGAATTACATCTCTTGGAAAAGGGCATCCTCCCTCAGGTACGTAGAGTGACTCATATAACATTTCCCACAAAAAGGGGATATCTTCTTCACCGATAGGTCTAACCTGAAACATATCCGGATTCTCCTTTACAACCGCGTCTTCAAATTCCTAGTCAACCCGAAATCGATCCCTTCTCCAATTCCGCCAAACGAGTTAATATTCTTCTCTTGCGATAGAGCATCCGTGCAGCCTCCGCCACATCCAACAACATCCCTCGATTGATATAAGCACCGAAGATCATCCCTGCGATGGGTACCATCTGGAAGAGCTTCTTCCATCCCCAATTATCACGATACAAGGTGATTACCTCATGCCAACCTTGGATGCGAGATACTGTGGTATCCTCTCCTTGCCCTGACGCTTGGCCTGCCATGACATACGTATTCAGCTCATCAAGAATCGCGCGTTTACCCACAATATCCGATGAGGCGAATTGCATTACTTTCACGGTAAATACGCGTTCCTCTTTCAAATTCGGGTCATATCCATAACATAATCCAATTTCCTGAATGACCTTCAGTGCTAACCCTAGAACCGCAGGGATATCTACAGCAAGTGTGAAAATCCCGCCAAACCCTGTTGTCGCCCCTTGTACCGTCGCAAATTTACTGCGACTGCTGGCCAAGTCTTCGGACACGGCATCCATCACGGGAAGCGGAAATGTATCCTTTGGTAAATTTTCAGTACGTTGTGCTTTCTCTTGTAAAAGCCGATAAATGGACTCATCTGATACGAGATAACGTCCTCCATGCTGAATATAGCTTCCCAGCTCATCAAGCGCTTTCCCCAACTTATCATGGATGAATTTTGGTGTAAGTCGATCTAATATTTTGAAGGGAAGTCGAGAGAAACGCTCCCAAATCCATAAATCCTTCTGCTCTTTCTCCCACTTATTCACTTCGGCAAGTGCAAGCGTTAATTCATCTTTCGATTCCTTCGGAAACGTTGTATTTTGTCCTTCGTGATCAGCCACCATGTTCTTCATCTCCATCCATTATACGGAAAGCTATTATGCCATTAGTACGCTTAAATATTACGTTTGGTTTCGTCGGAGCTTATCTTGTTCCCATAAAAAAAAGTAACCGCAAGCTCGCGGTTACTTCGTACAACATTACGTATTGGACTCACTCTCGATTTCTTCTTCTAAGCCATGAATACTGTGCTTCAAATGAATATTCTTCTCGCGAAGGCGTCTTGCATCCTCCGTAGAGATTTCGGTGGCATGCTCATCTAAGTACTTCTCTTGCTCTTGAAAAGATTGTTGTGCGCTTTGGAGAGCTTCTTCCAAAATTTTAGTATTCGCTGTAGATTGATGTTCTTGGCTCATCCTATGAACTCCTCGTCGTTTCTTATCGTTGGACAAACAGATGTCAACCATAAGATGGCATGATTTGTGCATTCTTATACATTCCATGACTCATCAACCATGCTAGAGCTTATTATAGTCGCGTTTCATAATATTTTTGACCAGACTCGCCCATTTTGGATTTGCCGGACAATACTTGGTCGCGACTTTTTCCACGGAGGTGTATCCTTTTTTCACATAGTTCTTCGATAGAAGCTGGCCAAATCGCTGGACGCTCGCTCCTTTCGTTTTGAAGCTGTTGGCGTTTTTATTGTTACCTCCGGTCGCATTTAAACCGAAGAGATTATTTTTATTTTTAGCTAATGAACTTTTCCCATTTCCGCTCTCAAGCTTCATCACCGCAATGGTAAAGTACGCATTGATTCCATATTCTTCTTCGACCTCAAGGATCGCGCTCTCTAAATCATGACCCGCTAATGCCGTGCCTTTAAAAATCTGCGCAATATGCGCTTCCGTCAATCCAGAATCTGACTTCACTGTGGATGTAGGTTTACTAGGTTCATGCTGTATTAGCTTTGGTTTTGGTTTGGGTGTTAAATTGGGCTTCAGAACAGGAGGGCGTTTCACCAATTCTTTTTCCAGTGAGCTTTGATCCGCAATATCAATATGTATGATTTTGGCATATCCTCCATGGACATAACCACCAGCTTTCAGCTGCAACCAACCTTCCTTCGTCGTTTGCACGACATCCAGAATGGTTCCCTGCTCCACCACTTTCACTCTCTTCGAGGCAACCGTAGGCCCTGTACGAACGTTCAAATAATCAGCTGTAACTTCGTATGATGTTGTACTCGGCTTCTCGGCTACTGGAACTGGCTTGGCAACGGATTTCTGTAATTGCTCGGGGACTGCGGGACTCGATGAATTGGATTTCGTGGTCGAAGAATGAAGTTTAGATATCACTTGGTACATGACTTTGTGCCACCGGGATATTTCGGAGTTAATTTCATTTCTATTCAAGGGTTGAATCGTAGCCACGGATCTTTCGGCTGCCTGAGCAGGAGCCTTAAACTCCATACCTAACGTCAGCAGCAAAGTTGCGCATAACGCATATACGAACAGTTGTTGATTGAATATTCTACGCATGACGACACCTCTTCCTTTGTGTGATGAAGTATACTCGTACTTGCTAGGATATAGGTTAGATTGTACACATTCATATCTGAGAAGCATGTCAAACGGTCTGCGAGGAATTCTTGTTTCTTTGTCGGACAGAATAGAATGATCTTAGCACCCCAAAAAGCTACAGGATATCATCTATTAGGAACGTTCGTTCGGTAAAGTGGGACAAATGCCTATGCAACAATACCTCAATCTTTCAAGGGACGAAGGTTAACAAGGTTGTCCACTTCACGGAAAATTGCAGACGTTCTTTTTCGACATGGTAAAAAAAAGATTAAAAAATAGTTACAAAATCATTAAAAAAAACAGCAACCACAGAGGTACCTCTGTAATTGCTGCTTGGTATGAAGGGTTCCATTATTTAATATACGCACTGCTCACTAAATCGGCTGCAATCTTTTCTGTAGGAATAACGAATTCTACGACGCCCATATATCCCGGCGCTACTACATACTTATCAAATGAAATCACAAGCTTTCCTTCAGTATTAATATAGAAGCTTTGATCCTTTTGGATGGTCGTAAAGGTTTCCATCGAATCCATATCCGGCGCTCCTTCCACCCAATAGAACTTATCCGGATCTGATTTCATTTGAGCGTTCATTTGTTCTTTGATGATTTGACTAATGGTGGTCACATAGGTATCGTCTTTGAACAAACTAGGAAGCGTGATCAATACTTGATTCTTTTTATCGATCGTGTCATATTTTATCGTTGTTGATGAAGAACCTACTGTGTTCACGACGTATCTGCCGATGGATAAAATCTGTTCATTATCCGTTTTTACTTCATAGCCGCTGTCAATGCCTAAGTGACCGCCACTGCCTTCCTGCTTCATAGCTTCCATATCCTTCTTGAAATCTTCGTACAATTGTTTATTCTCTTCAAGATATTGCTTGTTCAGCATCTCTTCGAGTTTTTTATTCTCCAAGTTCGTTACCGCAGGTACTTTAAGATCAGCATTATACGTGTCTTCATCCACTTTATATTCTCGGAATGTGATGACCTTTACGATGTTATTCAGCACCGGGATGTCCGAAAACGCATTCGCGAACGTTGGACTGCTATTCACGCCGGATACAAACACAATCACGGCTGCTGCCGTCCCCATGATCCATCTCAAATTTGTTCGTTTTGTGCGATGCTTACGAATGGCTTTCTTCACAACAAAGTCCAATTCTGCAGGAATGGGGATCTCTTGATAATTATTTTTTAAGTGCTCTAAGTTTTTATCCATTACGATTTATACCTCCACATAGGAATCATCATTCAGTTTGACACGAAGGACACGGAGCGCTTGATACAACCTTGTTTTCACGGTATTGATGTTCTCATCCAACACTTCAGCAATTTCTTCGATCTTCAAATCCTCAAAATATCGCAGAACCACGACACTTCGGTACTTCACAGGCAATTCCTCTAAGGCTTTTTCCAGATCAATATTCTGGTATACATCCGGCATACCTTGACTGTAGGATTCAAGTGTTTCTTCGTCCATCAATTGAATTCGTTTCTGCTTTCTCAAGAAGTCCAAGGACGTATTCACGACAATGCGATAGAACCAGCTTTTCATCGCATCGGGATTTTTTAATGACGCGGCAGAAGAGAAAGCTTTATGTATAGATTCCTGTACAATATCCAATGCATCTTCTGAATTTCGAACATAGCTATATGCAAGCCGGTAAATGCTCTCCTTATGATCAGTGATGCACTGAACAAGTGAGTTCTCTAATTTTTTATTGCTAAGCATGGTATTCTTGCCTCCACATTTTGTACGTAATTGCTTGATGTAGCTATGACGTTCTACCCCGTCCAAAAAGTTTTACGCTAGTCAAAACATTTTATTTCCTCCTTATTATGCGTCTCTTTGTGTCTTCTATAGGCAGGACGGAAAACGTTCAGAAAAAGTTTGTTGGCAGAATGCCACACTACATACTCGGCAAAAAAAGAACAACTGAACAAGTGTCCAATTGTTCTGACATTCGGTTATAAACTGCCTTCGTAGATCTCTTCCGCAGACTTCTGTGACCATTCGTCAATGGTCATGTTGGGATGGCTACTGAGGTAGGTTAATAGGATTTCGTAACCTTTGGAATAGCCGTAATTGGGTGGGAAGATGCCTCCGCCCAAAATGATTTGGTGTATCATTCCTGGATCTGTAGAATGGAGATTTTTAATGAATTCCTCATCTAACTCTTTATTATCATCGAATGGAAACTCCACGACGTTAGGATAAAGGATGGTCTGAAAATAGACTGCCTTCCCCTCCATCACAATATTTTCTAATAGGTCAACTTTTCGATTTGAGTCATAGTATTTGTACATCCATACACTATGGTGATATTCATGAGCTATAAAACTATTGAAAATACTGATATTCGAATCTGGAATGTACTTGATGATAATCTTCCCCGCACCAGGTGTAATTCCTATTGTCGTCTTAAGATTAGATTGATCAGGCAAAATACATATATTCGTTATCGGTCCAGGAAATTGTTCAGCAGATTTAGTCAAAGATTCTTTAGCTGCTCCAATCATCCTATTGACCTGTTCATTGTCCAAAGCTTTTTCTAAACTGATTAAATCCGTAGGTGGATTACTCTTGTATGTATTCACAAGCCACTCTGCTACCCCATTCGCATAACACCTGCTGCTGACGGGAGCCAATACCGTCTCTTCATAGATCCGTTCTAGGTCTTTCATCTTATTGTCCTTCGCTCGCGCAATATATTCCCGAATGAGACCATCCATCATAATGATATGAAAGGTCTGTTTTTGACCCTTGTTCGTGACGGTGAACGTTGTAATCGAGTCCGGATCCAGTGAGTCACCTTCTTCCGATGCACTACATCCGCTTATGTACAACGAGATTATAACCAAACATAATAGCATTCTTATGACCATACGCGTCATCAATTTCTCTTTTCTCAACGTTTGATCCCCTCTACTCACAATTTCCAGAATTATCTAATCTTTGAATCTAGTATAATCCAAATTGAATCATCTGGAAACGAAAAAGACTGTCTCTCATTCCTTGAGAAACAGTCTTTCGTAAGTGTTACGCTCTACGACGAGAACGGCCTACAAGTTTGATTAGCTCAACCACGATCAAAGGAATGATGGATAAGACGATAATCAATGCCCAATGTGCACCACTCAAAGATACAAGTTGGAAAATATCTGCTAATACAGGTACGACCGATACCGCAAGTATAATGCCTATAGATAACATCGAACACCAGAATAAAGGTTTATTCGAGTAAAAGCCAATCGTGAAGATGGATTTCATGTTGCTGCGAACATTGAAGATATGAACGACGGAAGACCATCCGAGAATAACAAATGCCATCGTCTGTCCAACTTCATAAGAAGGAGCTACCGTGTCAGAAATCGTTACAAAGTTACCTACATAGTATCCAATCAGGGTAATGATGGTAAATACGGTCGCTTGAATCCCGATTTTCTTCCCTAAGCCATTAGCAAAAATACCTTCATTTTTACCAATCGGCTTCCGCTGCATCGTATCTTCTTCCATATCCTCTTTGCTTAGACAGAAACCTGGAATACCGTCAGCAACCACGTTAATGAGCAATAACTGAATGGCAATGACCGGGGCTCCCCAGCCAAGCAGAATTGCGATAATCATAATGAAGATTTCGGAGATATTACAGCTTAACAAGAAGTAAATCGTCTTGCGGATGTTCTCATACACACGTCTTCCTTCACCAACGGAATCCACAATGGTTGCAAAGTTATCATCCGTTAACACCATGTCAGCCGCATTTTTGGCGACATCCGTCCCGGTAATCCCCATAGCTGCCCCTACATCGGCTGCTTTCAACGCTGGTGCGTCATTCACACCATCCCCTGTCATTGCGACGACAGCTCCATTCGCTTGCCATGCTTTGACGATTCGAATCTTATCCTCAGGAGACACGCGTGCATATACCGCAATGTCTTGAACACTCTGTACCAATTCTGCTTCTGACATCTTCTCCAATTGCGCGCCGGTAATTGAACGGTCACCATCTGTTAGGATGCCAATCTCACGGGCAATCGCAGACGCTGTAACAATATGGTCCCCCGTGATCATGACCGTCTTAATACCTGCTTCTTTCGCCAATCTTACGGCTTCTTTGCTCTCTGGACGAGGCGGATCGATCATTCCAATCAAACCTGCGAACGTAAGCCCATGCTCTAATTCATCTGCATCCAATGTCTCAGGCAACTCTTTATAGAATTTAGAAGCCACTGCAATCACGCGTAACGCTTTTTCAGCGAACTGATCATGAATTCTTTTCGCCTTGTCCGCATATTTCGTGCTGTAATCTGAATCCTGATCAATCGGAATCCGATCGAAGGCGCCTTTCGTGATGGAGATAAATCCATTTTCCGTACGATGAACCGTCGTCATCAGCTTACGATCCGAGTCAAATGGAATTTCGAATACTCTTGGATACATCACTTCTAAATCGGACCTCTTCATATGCTTATCTTGAAGCAATCGAATGATCGCGGACTCTGTTGGGTCACCAATAATCCGTTCTTCCCCATCATTCGTCTCAATCGATGCATTATTCGCCAAGCTTAACATCGTCAACAATTCATTCTCTGCATCCGTGAATGCTGCAGTTGCTTCTACAGGATCATGTTCAACAGCCCACAATTGTTGAATGGACATCCGGTTCTGTGTTAATGTGCCTGTCTTGTCAGAACAAATGACAGACGCACTTCCAAGTGCTTCAACAGCGGGTATTCTGCGGATGATCGCGTTCTTCTTCACCATGTTCTGAACACCAAAAGCAAGCGTGATCGTTACAATAACAGGCAATGTCTCCGGAACCGCAGCGACGGCAAGAGATACGGCGGTCATTAACATTTCCATCGCCGTTTCACCATGGTACAGCCCAATCAGGAATACGACAAGTCCAGACGCAATCGCGATGATACTTAGTTTTTTACCCAACTCATGAAGTCTCTTTTGCAATGGTGTTTTGGTTTTTTTCGTGCTGTTGAGGAGACCTGCAATTTTACCCATCTCCGTATTCATTCCGGTCTCAACGACGACAGCTTTCCCCCGGCCATTCGTAACCAAGCAACCAGAGAATAGCATATTAAGGCGATCACCTAATGGATCGGAATCCGATACTTGCGCATGCTCGTCCTTCTCCGAAGGCAGACTCTCTCCCGTCAGAGCAGACTCTTCTACTAGAAGTCCCGTGCTCTCAATTAATCTCGCATCCGCTGGAATCATGTCTCCGGCTTCGATGACAATGATATCTCCAGGAACCAGCTCCTTCGCATTAATCGGCTGAATCACGCCGTCACGAATCACCATAGCAAGCTGGGTATTCATATTTTTCAAAGCATCCAACGCTTTTTCCGCACTGCGTTCCTGGCGAATCCCTAATACGGCGTTAATCACGACGATAGCTATAATGACAATCGGTTCTGCGAAATCATGCCCCTTCGTAATGGCTAAATACGTTGAAATCGCAGCGGCTACGATTAGAATGATTGTCGTGACATCTTTTAATTGGTGAAGGAGCTTATCACCTAGCGTTTCTTTCTTCTCCTCTTCGAACTCGTTCGGTCCTGCCTGCTGCAGGGCATCCTCAGCTTGCTGCTTCGTTAACCCTTTCTCTTTGTCCGTATGCAGCGTTTGAAAAATACTTTCTAGCTTCTTCTCCATCCATTTCATCCAATGCACCTCTTTTTATCTTTATTTTTCCCATAGCCTAATTAGCATATTCACCATCTTCTCATTGTCCATGTGCTGTTTCGTTGGCCTGCCATACAGATCGTCTTTCACCCTTTCAAGTAATTTAATATACGTCACACTGTTCGCAATCAACGAGATTGCGCTTATTTCCTCATCAGGGATCTTAGGTTCCGTTAGGTTTGCAATTTCTTTCTCTAATTCTTGGGTAATGTATTCAAAAATAGTCGGCTGTAAAAAATTCAACTCTTTACTGCCCATTTCTTTTGCGGTAATCATGAAGAACGGTTTATATTTCTCATAAATCCCATGTATGAATTCAAACTTGGCTAGAAGTAAATCACGTATATTGTCATGCGTCGTATGAAAAAACATATCAATCTCGGACTTGATTTTATTGGCTTCTAATTCCAAGGCTTCATGGATTAACTCATCTTTGCCTTTGAAATGCTTAAAGATCGTCGCTTCATTCACACCTGCGAGTTGTGCCAGACATTTCGTTGTTGTCCCTTTAAATCCATGTAGAGACATATTTTCCAAGGCTGCATGCATGATTTTTTCTTTTGTCACGTTTTTCATAAGATAACTCCTCTCTTCCATAAAATAATCAAGTACTTACTTGCTTAATTTAAGTCTAACGATGACAACCCGAATAAAATATGACTCAAATCACACTTTATTAGTAAAGTTTACGATTAACAAGCAGGTCTTCTTCATTTTGTGCTCCGGTCCACGCTTTATACATACATCGCCAAACACAACAAAAACCCCGTATCCCTAAAGATACGAGGTTTTATGATCCTGTAATGATCTCTGTTTAAACACCATGCTGCTTTCCACGAATTACCTATTCCTTCATCGTGATTGCAATATGATCATCATTCGCTTTCCACTCCACTTTGGCCCCCAAGTTTTCACTGATAAACCGTAATGGCAAATAGCCCGTGCCTGAGATGATAAAAGGGGTATTCGGAAGTTTAACAGGTTGTCCGTTCAGCGTAGCTTGGCCTGTTTTATACTGAATCTGGATCTTAACCAGCGTATTGCGATCCTTACTCTGACTTACGGTTACGGTCTTGCTTGCCTCATCCCATACCACGTCGGCTCCCATTTTTCCAAATACGGAACGGAGAGGAATAAAGGCTTGACCATTCCGAAGAATGACCCCACTTGTTAAAGGAATAGCTTCCCCATTCAATCCGACTGTGATCGGCTTCTGCACGGCAACAGGTTTATCATGTTGGAATTCATAGTCGCCGCTGCCTAATTGAGCATTCTTGTTGATTCCCCATCCCCAGAGCGTGCCGTCATTTTTTTGCATGATCATGTGGCGATTGCTTGTTTTGATTTGGGCGATCCCTGATGCGATTTGGGTAAAAGTTGGATTGCTAGGCATGGTCTCTCGATCGATCGAAGTCGTCCAGACTTGTCCATTCTTTGTTAACGCCACAATCGATCGCTCCACGATACGCGCCTCTTTTACCTCTTTCATCGTTGTGAGTAGAACAGGAACAGCCTGTTCATGGTAGGTCGTTCCATCCGAAAACCCTGTAATGCTAACACCCCAGAACCACAGATTGGACTGTTCATCAATAGCCAGATACGTGTTTCCGTTAGAGGCGATTCGTTGTATCGATGGTAATCCTTGCGTCTGAACAGCGGATCCGAATGAATCCCGGGGCAATAGCCAGACGGAACCGTTTTGATGGAGCGCCATGTTCTGGTCTATGGCTGTGATGCGTACCAGGGATGGAATCGGTTGGAACATATCTAGCGTCGTTCCAGTGTTCGTCCATACACTTCCGTCTTTTTTCAAGAACAGCCAGCGGAGGACATTGGATTCCTGCTCCCAATAATTCGTTACTTGAATCACATCGTCAAGGCCCGCGATCGGTACAACATCATCGAATTGTGGAATATATGTACCTGATTTCGTCGGAAGCACGTAAACTTTACCTTCACGATCGACGGCAACTGCTTCTGAGGAACCTGGGTACAGGTCAACGAGATCTTTTAATCCTTTGATTTGTTTCATCTGTACAGTACTTGAAGAAGATTGTTCCCAGTACCATACGGTTTTGTCTTTCTTTTCAACAAACAGATCTAGGAATGAATGTTCAACTTGATCTAACTCTGGAATTTGCGTTGGTACCGATTGATTGCCTCCCCAAATCCAGAACGTACCGTCGGATTTGACAAGTGAATTCGGCTCAAAATATACCACTTTGGATGCTGCGGAAGCTTCTGTAGCAAATGTGCTCACTGCCGAAAAGAATATTAATGAACACAACCCCAAGATCGTCATCCATTTTTTCATGTCATGATGCACTCCTTTTATCGTACTTGCCAATAAATCTCAATACCCTTCGACATTATATACTCTTTTAACTGACAAAAAGTTGCGTTTTACAACATCTATGATCATTTCCAATATGAATTGACAGATATGACTTCAGGTTATATAGTAAACCCCATATTTGGTTTCATTTGAATGGCAAGGAGTGTAATTTATGAGCCTAAACGGTCCGCAAGTGGAGACCCTGAAGGCTCCACTTGGCGAAGATTCTTTTATCCGAGGAGTTAAAGATTGTGTACCTACCTTGTTAGGATACCTCAGTATTGGGTTTGCTTCGGGCGTTGTCGAATACGCGGCTGGCATGTCCATCCCTGAAATCGCCCTGATGTGTCTTCTGCTATATGCTGGATCTGCGCAGTTTATTGCTGCAGGCATGTTGGCATCGGGTAGTTCGATCTTCTCGATCATTTTCACCATTTTCTTCGTGAACTTACGCCATTTACTCTTAAGTGCAGCGTTATCCCCCTATTTTCGGCATTTGACACCGTTGAAGAACATGCTTATCGGATCTTTGTTGACCGATGAAACCTTTGGTGTGGCGATGAATGAATCTGCGAACAAATCAAGACTCAGTGATAAATGGATGCATGGACTGAACCTTACTGCTTACCTCAACTGGTTCGCTGCCAACATCGCTGGAGCATTGCTCGGTCAATGGATTTCCAATCCTGAACAGTGGGGATTAGATTTCGCCCTGCCTGCTATGTTCATCGGTCTGCTTGTACTTGCGATTCTGAATCGGAATAAGCTCGTTACGGATATTATCGTTGCCATATGTTCGGTGCTAATCGCCATTGGAGTAAGTACGTTTACTTCTCCAAGCATAGCTGTCATTGCTGCTACGATTGTAGCCTCTACTGTAGGGATGGTGATCGAAAAATGGACATAAGATGGAATGTGTTTCTTGTTATTTTAGGGGCGGCGTTCGTTACGTTTATTCCGAGAGTTTTGCCGCTTATGGTGCTCAGTCGGACAAAGTTACCTGAATGGGGAATGAGATGGCTGCATTACGTACCTATCGCTGTCATGGCTGCTTTAATAGGTCAAGAATTATTAGTTCACGACGGAAAGGCATCTTCCATTACGCAATATATCGAGCTGATCGCGGCTCTTCCTACGTTTTGGGTCGCCATCAAGACACGCAGCTTGTTGCTCACGGTCATTGTTGGCATCCTTTCCGTCATGGTTCTGCGGTTCATTTTCTGAGTATGGATGATAGGTTACGCTGCAAGCATGGAAGCCGACATGTTCGATATGTTCGATTTTTCTGAGTACATCTTACTTGCTTGAGATTTGTGGTACAGCTTGTTGTGGATGATTCCCATCACCGCAGCAGGCTCTACATCCCCTCTTCTTGCCATTTCCACTAAGGTCGCCATATCTCCCATCTGATAGGCAACGGCCATCACATGCAAGTACTCCCTCATTCCTTCATCTTCCGGTAAACGAACAGAATCTTGCTGCATATCATCGCGAACTGTACGCATGGATTGACGTGCACGATGCAGAGCTGCTTTTACGGCTCCCTCCGTTGTCTTCAAATATCGCGCCGTCTCCTCGATGGTATATTCAAAGACATCACGAAGCAGAAATACAGTCCGTTGGAGTGGCGACAAGTGCTTCATGAGAGCTTGCAGCGCCAATTCTATATTTAATAATCCGTAATCCGGCATCACGGTGTTCAGTTCACTCATCGCTTGAATCTGTTGGAACAATTTTTTCCTACGACATTGATCAATCCAAGTATTCTTCGCGATACGTTTCAACCTTGCTTCCATATGGGGATGATCCATGGCGTGTAACGGGTGAAATGCCTTTACCCAAGTATCTTGTGCCAAATCTTCCGCATCCCAACGAGATTGGGTTAACGAAAGACAATAACGTTGTAAAGTGAATCTCCATTGTTCTATATTCATAGGTACGTACCTCCCTTATTCCTATCGTGTACTCGCAGGCCATACTTCTCCTTATGGTAAAACGATTCAACCCTTTCATAAGATACGCACTTTTCAAAAAAATAAAATAAAGCGTCGTTCGCCTCATTGCCCGTATCTTTCGCGATCCTCCAATCGTATACAAGATAAATAATTGTTTATTGGAGGAGATTAGATGAATATGTATATTCCTTATGTCGTTGAACAAACCAGCCGAGGCGAAAGGTCCTACGATATTTATTCCCGATTGTTAAAGGATCGGATTATTTTTGTGGGATCCGCCATAGATGATGCATTAGCGAACAGCATTACCGCTCAACTTCTATTTCTTACAGCCGAAGATCCGGAGAAAGATATTTTCATGTATATAAACAGCCCCGGCGGATCAACATCGGCTGGCTTTGCGATCTATGATACAATGCAATTTGTGAAACCGCCAGTTCATACCATATGTACAGGACTCGCGGCATCCTTCGCCGCCATCTTGTTACTCGCCGGGACCAAAGGGTATCGATTTGCTCTACCCAATAGCGAGATCATGATCCATCAGCCACATGGCGGCGCCCAAGGTCAGGCCAGTGATATTGCGATCTCAGCGAAACGCATACTCAAGACGCGTGAAACACTGAATCAAATTACGGCAGAACGAACGGGGCAACCCTTGGAACGAATAGAAAAGGATATGGACCGGGATACCTTTATGTCCGCTCAAGAAGCCTTGGAATATGGGATTATCGATAAAGTAATTACATCCATCTAAGCTCTAAGGACTGTCGATTCACTCGACAGTCCTATTCATATATGTTAGGAACCCCTCTCTTGATATGGGCATATGCTGATCGATCTTAATCTGCAAGGAGCTTTGATATGATGCCATATGTTCATTATAACGCACAACCACTCACCTTCGTTCTTGTTCATGGATCATGGGCTATTCCAACAATTAAGAAAAAACTCAAAAGACGATACCATGATGCTGCCATTTCCTGTATTTCGCGAATCCTTTGTCAATTTAGCCGACATTCATTAAGCTAATAACTTGTATAATCATATTTCGCCTGAACCTGCAGCCCCTTTGTTTGAACGACTCGATCTCAAGAAATTCTACTCCTTGGCTACACCACGGAGTTATGTTTATTTGACGGAGGATAATGTAATACCTCAGACCGACGATGTGGGATGGCATCCCCACTTATCGAGTCGCCTAGGCTTGTTCCGTCTCATTAAAGGTCCCGGTGATCATATGTCAACCGCCTATAATCATCCCAAGATGTTAGCAGAATTGATCTATGAAGCAGGTAGAGATTAACATCCGTATAGGAGATTCGCGAATATTCAGACCTACAGCCCCTCATGCCATGAGTGGCTCTTCCTCATGTTCGTATAAAATCATGCCAAAACATCCAAAATAAACAAGCAATTCCATTACCCTATCCGAGGTGAAATAGATCATGGTGGCAATGAACAGCAAAATCAGCTTCTTCCAAGCTTCCTTAATTTTAATGTTAATGAACGGATTGCTGAATCATGTCATCGTAAATCCAATGATCCTGGATGCGGCTGGCCGTGATTCATGGTTGTCCGTCATATTTACAAGTGTTCCCTTCTTGGCATGGTGCATGTTGATTGTATTTATTATGAAGAAGTCCGGCCAACAGAAACTTCAACCTTGGCTTGCAGAAAAGACAAGTCCCTTCTTTTCCTGGATATTGATCATTCCTATGGCTATTCAAATCTATTTCATTGGTGGAATGACGGTTTTCCATACAGCAACATGGACAATAACGAACTATTTGCCCGCTTCACCCAAGCTTGTTCTTACGATTACGATCTCGTTTATTTGTTTCTATGCCGCCCGTTTAGGCATCCGTACCATTGCGATATGCTCAGGCATTTTATTGCCTTTTGTCATTTTTCTGGGTTACTTCGTATCTATTTCGAATATGCCGATCAAAGATTTCGGCTTGCTTCGTCCAATCCTTGAACATGGAGTCCGACCTGCAATCTCTGGCATGGTTTACGCAGGAAGCGGACTCATTGAGCTTATCATTCTGCTTACGATGCAGCATCATTTGAAATTCAAGATCAAGACCTGGCATCTGCTTATCTTCGCTCTCATGATGGTGTACATCATGCTTGGCCCAGTAATCGGTGCAATTACGGAGTTTGGACCTAAGGAAGCAGCGAAGCAGCTTGAATCCCCTTATGAACAATGGAGACTCGTCAAAATCGGAGACTATTTCGAACATGTAGATTTCTTCTCGGTATTTCAGTGGCTGTCTGGTGCGAGTATACGTATTAGTTTGTCCTTGTTTTTACTTGCAGACATGTTTCCCTTTCAGACTCCTGAATCAAGAACCCGATTTATGCTGGGCATCACCATAAGTTATATCCTGGTGTCCATGCTGCCTATTAGTCAGGAAGCTTTTTACGCTTGGATGTATGGGTATTACCTTCCAATTTCGTTATCGATACTCTTTCTACTATCCATGGCCTGGCTAGGTATATCCATATTCACCAAAACACCGAAGGAGGGCACGACATGAGTGATTCCGTTCAAGCGAACGAAGAACTTTGGTCGCTACAGCGCATTCAGGATTATTTCTCTGGTTCTTCTGATGTCATCATTGAATCGTATCAAATCCAAGAATACGCACCGGCTTCCCAAATCGTTCTTACCTTTGCGATCGGTCTGTGTGACACCGTAGAAATCGGAAAAACAGTTCTGCCAGCCTTAAAAAGGCTATATAACGAAACGCAATTCAACGGCGGACAACATAGCAATATGATGAGTACGCTCCCTTTACTCCCCATTGAGACAAGTCATATCGCCGGCCAATTCGCAGAATCGGTCTTTGAAGGTGACTTAGTTCTTTTTATTCCGAAAACCAATGCTTTCTATAAGTTAAGTATTGCGAATACGCCAAAGCGAACGCCAGGTGAATCGAAGACTGAGATTTCGATCAAGGGCCCCCGTGACGGATTTGTCGAAGATATCGTCATCAATGTCGCTCTGATACGCAAAAGAATTCGCAGCAACTCCCTCTGCCATGAGACACTTGTCTTAGGTCGACGAACCAAGACCAAAATTGGCGTTCTATATATTAACGATCTAATCCAGCCTAGCATGATACAAGAAGTTCGCAAACGACTGAAAGACATTGATATTGATGGGATCTATAGCATCGGACAATTAGAGGAAATGATCGTGGATTCGAAATACTCCATCTTCCCCTTAATCGATTTCACGGGCCGTCCCGATTATGTCATCAATGCCTTGTTGAACGGACGCTTCATCATTGTCGTCGATGGGAATCCCATGGTGCTGGTCGGACCTGCAACGTTAAGCTTACTTATGAAATCGCCGGAAGATATCCATTTCAACTTTCTATATATTTCGTTCGTACGGATCATTCGTGTCATTAGCTTATTCTTGTCTATCCTCCTCCCTGGGCTCTGGGTTGCGTTATCTGCGTTTCATCAAGACCAAGTTCCTTTTCGTTTACTAGCTACAATTGGTGTGTCGCGACAAGGTCTTCCCTTCTCTCCGCAGATGGAATTGTTCGTCCTTCTCCTACTCTTAGAAATATTTAGGGAGGCGGGCCTGAGGCTGCCGAGTTCTATTGGACAAACGTTGACCGTTATTGGGGGTCTGATCATCGGAGATGCCGCGATCCGAGCGGGACTTGTATCTCCTTCCGTTGTCGTTGTCGGCGCAATTACGGCCGTATCCGGCGCAACCTTGGTCAATCAAAGTCTAAGTTCTGCGTTAAGTGTCATTCGATTCTTATTATTTTTCGCCGCATCATTTCTTGGAATGTATGGGTTAATCCTAGGTTTTATTTTACTGGCCATCTACGTCTCACGACTCCGCTCCTTCGGAAATACATTCGTCGAGCCGCTGTCCAATCGGCCTATAGCTGACGTATTAAAGTCCCTCATTCGATTACCGTGGAAATTAATGATTCGACGACCTGCACGATATAATACAATTGATAATGACCATCAAGGAGAAGATACAGCATGAGAACGTGGTCTAAATTAGTCATTAGCCTATTGCTCTGCACCCTGCTGCCCGGATGTTGGAACTCCAAGGATCTTCAGAATATGGCGTATGTTACGGCACTCGGCATTGATTACGTCGATAACAAATACATCACTTACGCGCAAATCCTCAATTTTGCTAATATTGCCAAGACGGAAACCGCCAGTACTGGCAAACCTGTACCTGTTTGGATTGGTCGGGGCGAAGGGAGAACTGTTACAGAATCGTTGACAACCATTTATTCGACATCGCAAATGAGAATATTCTGGGGCCACGTCAAAGCCATGATCTGTACGGAAGCATTAATGAAGCACGGTTTGCAAGAAGTTTACGATATGTTGAACCGTTATCGAGAAGTCCGATATAATATCCTGATTTACGGCACAAAAGAACCCTTGAAAGACATTCTTGTTCAAAAATCCATGTTTAATCTGTCACCGCTCGATACGGTCATGAACCAACCTAGCCAAGTATACTCACAACGTTCTTTTATTCTTCCAGTATACGGCTTTAAAGTCATCTCCCAATTGAATGAGAGCGGTTCCCCTGCCATGATCCCTTCCCTTGCGATCAAACGCGATAAATGGTTTGAAGATCAGAAAGAACATCCCATGTTTCAAATTGATGGCGCATACTACTTTCATTATCAAAATCTTAGCGGATGGCTCTCAGAAGATGATCTAAAAGGTGCTCGATGGATGCAGAAGCAACTGCAGCGTTCCCCGATTAACATTCCATACAAGGGAAAGCCTGTCGCAGCATTGATCATGATTAAGCCCAAATATAAGGTCACTCCGATCTTGGAAGGTAACCGTGTTCGATACAATATTATGCTGCATATGCAAGCGTATCTCGACGAAATCGTGAAAAAAACTCCTAATCACGAGATGGAAAAAATGGCTTCGGAAGTCGTTGAAAATGAAATTCGTATGAGCTATAAAAAAGGTCTCCCTATGGAAATTGATGTTCTGAAACTGGAAGAGCATCTATATCGAAAATACCCCAAGAAGTGGCATGAAGTACATCGCAGCAGTGGATTTGTATTAAATGAAGACTCGCTTAAAGATGTTCGGGTCATCGTTACCCTGCTGAACTCAGGTAAATATAAAGAACGTGTGGAATAACGCCGTCTAGAAACAACAAAAAGCATGTAGGCGATACGATCGCACACATGCTTTTTTTACTTCCTGTCTTCAGGCGTCCATGGATTAATATGAATCATGACTTCTTCCACATTCTTATGATGATTCATGATGGAAAATTTGATCTCACGGCTAATATCATGTCCTTCCTGGATCGTTAAATGATTAGGAATGCTGACACGCAGATCAATGATAATGTAGTGCCCATGTTCTCGAGCTCGTATGCGATCAATGCGCTTCACATGCGGATTCGAGCGAACGATCGTCATCAGTTGTTCCATCTGCTGTGGTGAAAGATTCTTCTCCATTAGAATATCGATGGACTCTCGCCCCATCTCATAAGCTAATTTCATGACGAAATAAGATACAATAATCCCAGCCAAGGGGTCTCCATACTCTGTATAAGGGATGTGGAACCGATCTCCTACCAGTGCAATACCGATCCCAAGCACCGCTGCAATGGAGGCATACACATCAGCAAGATGATCTTTGGCCGTCGCGATCAAGCTTTTACTATGCTGCTGATTCCCTATTCGTATGCAATATACATATAAAGCTTGCTTCCATATGAGAGAGATCACGGCCGCGAGTAAAGCCCAGTAGCTGGCTTCTGTAGCAGGCACGAACAAGGCTTCAATCGATTTGTAGACCATCAGCAGGGCTGCCATCACCAAGATGATTGCCACGATACCTGAAGCAATAACTTCAGCTTTGCCGTGTCCGAACGGATGATCTTCATCTGCAGGTTTCTTCGATACCATGGTAGATATGAGCGCGGCGAATGTGGCAATCACATCACCGGCATTATGTATGCCGTCTGCAATTAATACTTGGCTGCCTACCATAAGTCCAACGACGATTTTCAGAGCAGTCAATACAATGTTACTAATTAGACTCAACCAAACGGCTTGAATCCCTGCGTTATGCTGCTGTTGCGACACCCGGACTTTACACCACCGATCTTAGAAGATAATTTTGTAAATAACACCTGCTAAGCAGGCTGCAATAGGTATCGTAATGAACCATGTGATGACGATACGACCCGCCAATGACCATTTTACCGAGGAGAATCGCTTTGCGGATCCAACACCAAGTATGGCTGACGTAATGACATGCGTTGTACTTACAGGTAGATGCAACAATGTCGCAGTGAAAATAACACTTGCCCCCGTCAAATCTGCTGCAAATCCATTTATCGGTTCAATTTTGAATATCTTGGTGCCCATCGTCTTAATGATCTTCCAGCCTCCGACGGATGAACCAACGGCCATCGCTGTTGCTGCTGAAATTTTAACCCACAGCGGAACGTCAACGGTATCTTGAACACCGGCCGATACAAGGGCGAATGTAATGATCCCCATCACCTTTTGCGCATCATTTGTACCATGGGTGAAAGATTGCAATGCCGCGGTAAAAATTTGCAAAGTACGGAACCCCCGATTCACCGCATGCGGGCTGCGACTGGCAAATATCCACTTCAATAATTGCATCAGCACATAACCAATACCAAAACCTATCAATGGCGAGAAGATTAGCGCTTTTACAATATCAATAAATCCTGTCCAATTAACCATCTCGGATCCGGCACCTACAAAAACGGCACCTGCTAATGCACCAATTAACGCATGGGATGATGATGAAGGAATGCCGAACCACCACGTGACTAAGTTCCAAATAATTGCGGCTATCAACGTTGCGATCACAATCTGTATACCATTGTCTAGCTTGGCTGGATCAGCGACACTTCCGCCGATCGTCTTGGCCACCCCCGAGAACATGACGGCCCCGATAAAATTCATACATGCCGCTAATATAATGGCTACTTTCGGCGTCAGTGCTCTTGTCGAGATCGAAGTTGCAATGGCATTCGCTGTATCATGAAAACCATTAATAAAATCAAATGAAAGTGCTAATACAATAACTAAGCCTAATACCCAAATGTTTACGTCCATCCCCAAGCTCCTTATGTTACAACATGGTTAGTGTAATGCCGGCCTGTTGGCGGTTCGTCTTCGTAGGTATCTGTCGTACAGTAAACCTCTCCTGCTCCACTCCTTAATTTTGCCATGATTCAGGTCGTTCTATTCCATTCAATAATAAATCTCTTTGTTCAAGCTATGAGATTCTTCGCTGTCTTTTTCGACGAAGAAAAACCAGAGGCTAAGCCTCTGGGCCATGATTTCATCATGAAAACCTTTACTTCCTAATCATCTCGATTGCGTTATACGGACTTCACAACTGATATATCCATCATACTCTTTATTTTCTCATTCTGCCTCATTTAATTTGCTCCATGGCATAAATAAGTCGAAAAATATCATGTTAATAAAGCCGCTTCTCATAAGTTTCACGCAACGATTTCGCGACATCTTCCTCGCCGATCCCTTTCATATTCGCATGATCCGCTAAGATCTTCGATACTTTAGGAAGCGATGCCGATTCGAGCCATTGATTGGTATCCCACAAACCAGAGCGTTTGAACGCTTTCGCACAATGGATGTAACACTCTTCTACCTCGACACCTATTCCCAGGAGCGGTCTTTTCCCATGGGCAATCATCTGCTCCATGAGATGTTCATCTCTCGTAATGCAGGCTTTGCCATTGACGCGCAACGTTTCTTCTAAACCTGGAATGATAAAAATGATGCCAATGTTCGGGTTGGTTAGAATGTTGCGGATCGAGTCGAGACGACGATTCCCAGGCCGTTCTGGGACGACGAGATGCTTATCGTCGATGATATGTACGAATCCCGCAGCATCTCCGCGTGGAGATACATCACAATATCCCATTTGATCAGAAGTGGCCAGGAATGCCATCGGTGACAAGCCAATGAAATGACGCACATGATCGTCAATATGGGTTATCGATTTTCGAGTTACGAGTTCACTTGGGTATCCTAAAAGATCTCTTAATTCTTCTTCGGTTTGCACGATTTCTTCAAATGGTTTCTGGCGCATGGATTAATGACCTCTCATTCTTATATTTCCATTAACTAGGAGATGAATCTATCATATCATATTCGTACCTGAAAGGAATCGTCTAACTTTTTATACTTAAATGTTGACAATGTGACTTTAGTTATATACACTGGCTATAGTTATAGTGTATTAATACCCCCATGCGGTGGAGAGGATTTCCTCTCTGCCGCTTCAATTTTGCACACATAGAAAGGATATTGGAGAATGTCTAACATGAATGATTTTCAAATTTTGCTCTATTATAAATTTGTGGCGATCCCGGATCCCGAGCAATTTACAGCAGATCATCTCGATTATTGTAAAAGATTAGGTTTAAAGGGTCGGATCTTAATCGCAAGTGAAGGAATTAATGGTACCGTATCCGGTACGGTAGAACAAACAGAACAATACATGCGTGATTTACGCGCGAACCCACTGTTCTCGGACATCGTATTTAAAATTGATCCCGCTGAAGGACATGCATTTACCAAAATGTTCGTTCGACATAAACAAGAACTTGTAACATTACGTTATGATCAACCGCTCGATCCCAATACGCAAACTGGCCAACATTTATCTCCAAAAGATTTTCATGAATATTTGCAGAGAGACGATGTCATCGTGCTTGATGGGCGTACGGATTATGAATATGATTTGGGACATTTCCGCAATGCCATTCGTCCGAATATTGATTCATTCAAAGAATTTCCGGAATGGATTGAAGAACATATGAGCGAATTTAAAGACAGACCTATCCTTACTTACTGTACAGGAGGAATTCGCTGCGAGAAGTTGACGGGTGTCATGATGGATCAAGGCTTCAATAATGTCTATCAGCTTGACGGCGGCATTGTGACGTATGGTAAAGATGCTGATGTACAGGGCAGATTATTCGATGGTAAATGCTACGTCTTTGACGAACGCATATCTGTGAAGATTAATCATACGGACGAAGATGTTATCGTCGGTAAATGCTACCACTGCAATGAACCGGCAGATACGTACATTAATTGCGGGGATGACTTATGCCATCGTCAGCATATCGTGTGTGAAAAGTGCGAGGAAACGCATCACGGCTATTGTTCGCCAGCTTGTGAAGAGAACGATATTGCACGTACTCACGTATAATAGACAACAGGCGGTGGGCTAAATGAGTGATCCAATGGACTTGTCTACGAGGGAAACGATACTGCACATGCTGAAGACACAAGGCGATTTAAGTGCCAAAGATCTTACAGAACAACTCGGAATAACCACGATGGCCGTTCGGAGGCATATCTCCACTTTGGAGAAGGATAACTTCATCAGCTCGACATTAATTCGTCAGCCGATGGGCAGACCCACTTCCGTATATCGTCTGTCTGAAGAAGCAGAACATTTTTTCCCTAAAAAATATCATGCTGTCGCACTTGATCTACTCGGTGAACTAGCTGATGAATCGGGTCAAGCATCCGTAGATCGGTTATTTGATCGACGTAAAGAATCCCTGGCCAAAAAATATGAGCAACGCATGCAATCCATGACATTCGAAGAAAAGGTCGCGGTGCTTACCGAAATCCAGAATGAAAATGGCTATATGGCAGATTTGGTGCAGCAAAGTGAAGACGAATACATTCTAAATGAATTCAACTGTCCCATTTCTCAAATCGCAAATCAATATCAACATGCATGCACATGTGAATTAAGCTTATTTCAGACCTTACTAGGTGCTGATGTACGTCGAACTGAATGCCTTGCCAAAGGGGATCGTAAATGTTCGTATCACATTCGCAAGCAAATTGAATAAAAAAAACGGAGATCTCATGCTAAGCATGAAGTCTCCGTTTTAGTTTATGGTCAAGATTTAAGCTTCATAAAAAAGCTTAATCTCTTCTTGTACGGCTTCCTCAACCTTCTGATAACATTCCTCCGGTGTATCTGCATATATCCGCTTATTATTCACCATGGCATAGGGTCTTGCCCGGCATAAATTGCACATATTCAGACAATCGGTTCGCATGACTGCGACTTCGATATATTCTTCTTCCAGATCTTCTAAGGAACGAAGTGCTAAGGCATTTCGCTCACATACTTCGACAACGATAATACCAAGACTCATTTGAATCACCTACTACATTCTGACTTGATTTTGATCTGAACTCAGTATAGTCAATCGAAGGCATAGGGTCAATGCTTCGGGTGTTCATACAAGTGTATTTCGTGTTTTATAACCAAGTTAGGATCAAATTTCCTTTACTATAAATTCACCATTGCGGATATCTTAAAGTCTGTAGTCCAAAAAAAATATTTGGAGGTAAGAAACACAATGATGAAGAAAATCACAACACTTGCTCTGTCTACATGCTTGTTCTTATCCCTTGCAACAGCTGCGGGTGCTGCTCCAGCAACCAAGGAGCACCACGCAAAACCTCATGCTAAACACCACCATGTGAAGAAACACGGTGTTACAGCAAAAAGTGCTCATCATGCAAAGAAATTACACGCGAAAAGCATGCATGGCAAAAAAATTAAAGCGAAATCCTTCAAAGCCAAAGCTCTACCTAAAACAGGTCTTGGCGGCGCTAGCGAGTCGACCAATTAAAAAGAGGGGCTCTCCCCTCTTTTTTCATTATTTATGAACATACATCGAAAAATTGTATATATTCTCCTGGGTTTCGCGCTATTTGCAGGCAGTTGTTCGCATCAACAACGATCCCCTGAGTCCAATACCGATGGCATGCAGCAACAAGAGATTCAACCCAAAGCACTTCCCAACATACCTGAGCAAGTACAAAGTCCGCCTAAAATCAAAAACGTACGTAAACCTGTAACCCCATTAAAGCCAGTAAAAATCATAATTCCTTCCCTACATGTAAAAGCTATTGTAGAGACTGTCGGCGTACTGGATAATGGTCAAATGGCTGTCCCTCAAGATACAGAGAAAACAGGTTTACTGCATCCAGGATTTCTCCCCGGTGAGTTAGGGAATGCCGTCATTGACGGTCATGTAGATAATTTATACGGACCTGCCGTATTTTTTCATTTAAAAAAGCTAAAACCTAACGATCAAGTCATATTAAAAGACGTAAAAGGGCGACAGCTCATCTTCGTTGTGGAAGCGACAGAAATCGTCGAACCGCACAAAGCTTCCATCGAAAAAATATTTGGTCCAAGCCCCGAACCCCGATTAAATTTGATAACATGTACTGGTAAATATAATCGCAAAAAACATGAACATGAAGAAAGACTCATCGTCTATACAAAACTCGTTGATCATTAATCAAATAGAGCCGTCTTCCGCACATGGAATGAAAATCGGCTCTATTTGTTAGGGTTTGTCTGGTTTATCTCACCGAATAATCGATGTGATACGTCCCTAACTTCTTGCATATTAGATGCTGGACCAACATAGTTGGTGCCCACTTGCTGCTTATCGTTCACAGATACATAAATGTCTTGAAAATCTCTTGACGCTTGCCCCCCAATCGATAGGGTTCCATCGATGATATGCTTCGAGAATAACCGTTTCTTAATCGTTACATCGAGATCCAAGTTCGTCTTTATCTCATCATTCCATTGATTCTTATATCCTACGGCTATGTAGCTTTTCTGGACATGTTGAGGAATGTGATACAATACAATCCCTATCAAGAGAAGAAGAAGAGAGGCACTTACCACGATTTTTTTCAAGGTCATATGGAATCTCTTCCTTTCCCTACTAGATCGTGATTATTTTTAGTCCTTACGCCTCCCAATACTCCTCACCACAGCAATCATGTATCCAATGAACAGCGCAGCTAATACGCCAAGTATATACGTGAAAACATTGATATATGCCGTATTCGTGTACTGATTGAACGTGGACCAGCGATAAATAGCAGAATACGCAGAATTCGGAAAGCCACCCAGGGAATAAAATATTTGGCGAAAATACAGCATTTCACAACCAATGATGAGCAAAGTTATCACGATCATAAAGGTCAAAATTCCCCAATGATACGTCCCCTGCTTGATCTCCAGATGAATGTACCATTGAGCTATCGCGGCGATACAAGTTAAGAATAGGATATACAGCGGCAGGAATAGGAACACGAACAGTAATGCGGGGTTGCCATTCCCTGATAAATGACCTCCCGGTTTCAGTCGAAATGTCCATAAGTCTATGAGACCCAACAACATCAACGTAAGTAGGAATAACCCGATCAGCAATGAGATGAACATGCGTCGATGTGGAGGTATCGAATTGGCGAGATCCTTCAAATGCAACTCATCCTTCCTATCCAACTAGTTCCCCATCGATTTCACGAAAAAAATCTCACCAATCTCTCCTTCGTTAATCCCACTGATAATCCCGCATTCCCGGAAGCCCATATACCGGTGCCAAGCTTGGGGATCTGCTTCATCGGCTTGCGATGAGCTATAGAGCTCAGTTACCCCCTGCTGTCTGAGAGCTTCTTCCACAAAAAGCAGCATTTTAATACCAAGCCCTTGTCGTTGGTATGGACGTTCTACACGAATCATGCCAATGTACGGGTATTTCGACCATAGATACTCTAACCGAATAAACCCAGCACAATATCCATCTACTTCAGCTAATACATACTCTTGATTCTGTAATTTCCATTCCATCATTCTCCCTTGAATATCGTCAAGGGCTGTAATTACAGCTAGATCTTCCAGTTTCCCGAATCGTACTGTATGTTCCATGTCGCGATCACCATCCCAATAAATTTCGATATTATGTAGACGTTAACTTTTTCCATTTGTTTATTTTTACCATGAAAGTTGCGATCTGTATACGCCAAAAAGAACCACCAAAAATTTGATGGTTCTTCAATAGGTCTTAATACGGCTTAATACGGATTCAATACGTATATTATTTTACCGTTTCCACTTCCTTACGGTACATCTTACTGTACATGACGGTCTGATTCCGACCTTGTTCCTTCGCTGCATACAATGCTTCATCCGCGTATTGCAGCAAGGTGTCCAGATCTTCTCCAGCATGACTATTCGCGGAAATTCCGAGGGACAACGTCACAGACCGACCAATCGGACTTATTAATGTTGCCATCTTCATGCGTAAGCGTTCCGCTATGAGGTAAGCTTCTTTCTCGGATGTTTCCGGAAGCAGGATCGTAAATTCTTCCCCCCCATACCGACAGCAAAAATCTTGATCGCGCTTCTCATCCATCATCATTTGGGCTAGAAATTTCAGCACTTCATCACCCTTCTGATGCCCGTAGGTATCATTCACTAATTTGAATCGATCCAGATCGACCATAATAATGGAAAAGGGAATCTCCTGCTCCTTCCACAATGACGTGATCGCTTGCATGGTACGTCGGTTGGCTAATCCAGTTAATGCATCGGTCTGAGCTTCTTGCGAAAGCTCGTCCGTCTTCTTTTTCATGCGATCGAATGCAAGGGCAATCGTCTTGGTTAACTCATTCGTCTCGTAATTCCAATACGTGTAAACCGGGATGGATTCGAGTTGATGATCCCCTTGTGACAGTCGTGATGCATAATTAGCTAATCGATTCAACGGATAGGTCAGCTTGCGTGATAACCATAGGGTCATAATAAGAAGAATAAAAAGATAAGGCATGGAAAAGTAGACCGTCTTCTCGATCAGCTTCTGTGTTGTAGAGTTAATGTAGCTCTCAGGTGTCTGAGATACAATCCCCCACCCGACTTCTTTCACAATCGCATATCCCGCTAAGTAGCTAATCCCAAGGGAATTGATGACATGCTGTTGCCCGCTAACCCCTTTCATTAATTGCTTGACAACGGGATTCTCGTTGACTTTCTGCGCGATGCGATTCGTATCCGGATGATAAATTAGGGTACCAGACGAATCTACCACATAGAAATAGGAACCATTATTGTTCTTATTCTGAGTTCCTAAAATTTCTTGAAAAATATTAGGTTGCTGCAAATAGATCGATCCTGCTACAAAGCCTTTGTAGTTCCCCTCAGAATCAAAAATCGGATGACTAACAAGCACGATGAGACGTTTCGTTACTGCTTGATACGGTTCTGAGATGAGCGGTGCCTTGAGCTCTAAGGCCTTCTGTGCGGCATTCGAGTTCAACTTCTCCCCGATGAGTCCCAAATTGTTCGGCGATGTCGAGACCACCGTACCGTCCACATTGACAATGACGATCGAATTAAAATAATGGTTCGTATTCATGAAAAAATCTAATTGGGAGAGCACATTTTCATCCGTTAACGTTTCATCGGAGAAGTATTCTGCCGTAACCTTGATACTTTTCTTCATGGATAGAACTAAGGATTGCGTTGCTTTACTCATATCCTTCGCATTAATATTATTGAGTTCTATCGTGTTGGTGTAGAGAGATTTCTTCTCGGCTTGATAACTAACGATTGTTGTGATCACAATTGTAACAAGAACGGATATCAGCACGACAAAGGAGATAATGGCTGATAGTTTGAATCCTCTCTTGTTTCTTGAAGCTTGTTCCATGTTCATACCCTCGTTTGACTTGAAATAGTAGGAAATTGTCGAAATATACAAATTCATAGTAAATTTATCCTATGAACTATCAAATATTGTATCACTATCATTTCAAAATATGCAAGATTTGTCATATACAAATGAACGAGAAATAGCACTGCTGAGGGAGCAGTGCTGTTTCTCTTCATGCATAAGCGTTCGAAACCTAGTAGTTCATATGACCTATAAAATTTCATGATTATCATTCATGAATATAGGAACGATGTGATCAGAGTTTCCACCACGCCTGATTCGGAATTTTCGAACTGCCTACGATGACAGGTTCCCCCATCTGCGGCGTCGCGATGCTAACGCCCATTTCTTGTCCATAGGACGTAACACGTTCTATCGAATCTGTCCAATCATGTAAAGCCAATGTAAATGCGCCCCAGTGGATCGGGATCATCGTGCCACCCTTTACATCTTGATGAGCTTGTACCGTCTGTTCTGGCATCATATGAATCGCATGCCATCGTTCATCGTATTGACCGCACTCCATCAAGGTGAGATCGAACGGACCGTACTGATGACCGATTGTTTTAAAATGTGTATCATACCCGCTGTCTCCGCTGAAAAAGATCTTGCTCTCTTGTCCCTGGATCACCCACGAACACCACAACGTCGCATTACTATCTGTTATGCTTCTACCCGAGAAGTGTCTTGCCGGCGTACATACGAGCCGCAGACCATTCAGTTCTGTCTCCTCCCACCAATCTAACTCATGAATGAGATCTGGATGGACACCCCATCGGATCAAATGACTTCCTACCCCAAGCGGAACATAGAACTGTTTTACCTTATCTTTGATTTGCTTGACCGTGCCATAATCCAAATGATCGTAATGATCATGTGAGAAGAGTACGGCATCAATCACAGGCAAGTCATGGATCTCAATAGGCAAATGACCGCTGTATCGCTTCCCGCCGATTGCAGGAAATGGAGATGGAGCATCACCGAACATCGGATCAAGCAACAACGTTTTGCCTTCGATCTGTACCATCGACGCGGAATGACCGAACCAGGTCACTGTAGTTTCCCTGTCGACCGGATCTAGCTGTACGTTACCCTTCATCATGGGTATCTTGCTTCTTGGTCTCCGATTGGGATTCGGCTTCATATAATCACGAATCAAACTCATGATATTCTTCCCGTTATACGCCATCGACGGTGTTGGATTCAAATTCACGAATTTCTTACGTTGAAATTGACTGGACCTTCCATATTCCATTCGCTTCTCCTTCGTCTGCCTAGCGCCGAAGGCAGGGTACACATACAACAGCAAGATACAGCAGAGAATAATCCCTGCTACAATCATCAAGATCATCATCAACGTACCCCTCTTTCTTAGGAATTGTATTTAAGTATACGAGAACGTTTCTTCAAATACAAAAAAACTGCCCGGGGGCAGTTTTTTACGCATCTACGTTTCGTCAGAATCCGTAAAGTGCGCTTGGCAGAAAGCTTCTACAACAGCAACTTCATCGTCTTCTAAGTCAAAATCAACATACCGTTGCGTGGATTTCTCATAGATTTCATATTTAGCAATCCGGGATTGTGTCTCTTCGACACTGAAGATCACGCGAATGTACAAGCCATTTTCGGAATACAGCTCATCATCTTCTTCGACTTCAATATCCAATAGAAATTCGTAGCGTGTTCCCGACAGAATGCCGAACGGATCTTTGACCCGTTCAACGGTATAGGATGTAATGTTAATCATGGATTTGTCCTTTCTATTTCGTGAGGCAAGAACCGATTCACTTGTTCCCAGACCTCGGATTGTTGAAGCTCTTTACCAAAGATGGAAATAATCCCTTGATCGTCTCTTGTCCGAATAAGTCGGCCGATCCCTTGTTTTAACCGTAACAGCATATATGGCATGTCCACGTCTTGGAAAGGCTGAAGGGTATCCTTCCTTTTCGCAGTAAACACGGGATCATTCGGCGGGAACGGTAATTCCCATACGATCACATGCGATAGGGATGGACCAGGAATATCCAGACCTTCCCACAAGGTTACCGCGCAGAGAACACTATGCTCGTCATTCTGAAAGGCAGAAATCAAGTGACTGATTTCGGCTGAACCTTCATACAAGAAACGGAAGGCTTGGTGCTCATCGTATCCGGCTAGATCACGCTTGAATTGCTGCAGTTCTTCCTGGGATGGGAATAGAATTAACGCTCTTCCCTCTGATTCCTGAAGCAAATGGATCACTTGCTTCACTTTGTCTGTGACGGTGTGATCAGGATATAGGTTCGCCCGCATTTGAGCTTTGTAATCATATGGCGATGGCACGGAGAACGACAAATATTTCTCAATCCCTAGACCTTGTGCCGTATAATCGAAGTTCCCATCCACCGATAAGGTAGCTGAGGAGAAGACAATCGGTTTCTTTTGCGAGAATACGCGTTCCTTCAGCACTTCCTTCACTTTCTTCGGCATAATGATCAGTGTGACACCGTCCGGGTCCTCTGTTACCCATGATATTAATTCATCCGGTTGACGGAAAAGACTTAATGCATGCTGGATCATTTCCAGATGCTCTTCCACAATTTTCAACTGATATTCATCTAAGGAGTAAACACCACTCTCGAAGACCAATTCTTCTTCAATGGTAGCGAGCAGATCGCGGAACCGGATCACTTCACGGAGAAGCTCCTCGTTCAACACGATTTCCTTCCGATTCGACGCAGGTACTTTGACGCTGCTTCGATCTAGTAGATCGAACAGGATCTCACTCTGCGATATCGCGTCTTCGACAGCGACAGCTAATGATTCGCGGATTTCTCCTTGCAAGAGTCGGACCACAATACTTTCGAACAACGTTTGCTTCAATTTATAAGTCAACGCATTCTGTCCTGCCGTCTCCAAGAGATGTCCTTCATCAAAAATAATGGAGCTATGATCAGGCAGCAATGGAAGCTGGCCTTCACGTTTTCTCGATTCATAGGTCCAGACATGTTCCATATAGAAATCATGCGAGCAGATGATGAGATCTGTTGATTTACGATAATGTTCACGTGAAATCGTCTGACCACAACGATGACGCTGACTGCAGACCAAGCAATCTTGGAATACGTCCCAGCCGACGCGCTCCCACTGCTCGTCCGTCATATCCGGATATTCCTTACGGTTCCCATAAGGGTGGAAGGCTTGCAGCGTATCCGGAAAATGAACAAAATCAGGCAAACCACGGTACATGTCATGATAAATTTCTGAATCATCTTCTCTAAATCTTGTTTCATCCAGCTTATTGAGACATACGTACTGGTCAGGCGATTTGCTAAGTCTAGCATCAATGGTCAAGTTCAGATGTTTAGCTAACTTCGCAATATCCCCCTCGGGTTTGACGAGCTGCTCAATTAATGACTCATCGGCACAGGCAATGATGGCAGGTTTACGCGTATAACGCGCGTACGTTATCGCATAAAGAAGATACACGAGTGTTTTCCCCGTACCTACCCCTGCTTCGGCAAAAATCGTCTGCTTCTCGCTATAGGCTCGCTCTAACTGAAAAGCCATGTAAATCTGCTCATCACGAACTTCAAAGCCAACTTCCGGTAAAATTTCATAGAATACATCCGCAATCCAGTCGCTTGCTTGCTGTATAAACGGCTCTGCGGGATCAAAAGTAAATGGGTATGATGTCAATCGAGCTGCCTCCAAATCGTTCGTAAACTTGCATCATTACATTATACATCAAATGTTGTCAAGTAAAAAGAAGCATGCTCCAATGAATGTTCAATGTGGAGGATGCTCCTTTGGTGATTTAAGTATAAATTTTCAATGCTCCCACTTAAATAACACAAAGGCGAGGACGCCGCACACGACGGCAAAAATAGCAAGTACCATCGCTTCGAGCCCTAACGTCTGAATCGATTCACCCATCCATACACTTTGTACTGCCTGAACAAAATAAGTCATGGGGATCCACTCGCTAATGCGCTGCAAGAAATTAGGAAAAATTTCAAGCGGCATGGCAATGCCCGAAAGAAATAAAAATGGAAAAAATATAGCCATGGCTATCCCGCTCGCCGCGCCCGGCGTATTCGATAATCCTGACAAGGCGAACCCTAAGCTGAAGAATCCGATACATCCAAATAGTAGACTCACAATCAGCAGGATCAAAGACATCGGTGAAATATGAATATTCCACACGAGCTTAGCTACCCCGATAATTTCAATAGCTCCAAGAAGAATGAGTAATAATCCTTGCACCGATTGCGATGCTAGCACAGCAGATTTCCGAATCGGGGTCACACGGAACCTTCTCAGAATCCCGCTGTCTCGGTAAGTCACCATATTAATATTCAGCGTAAAGACAGCCACGGACATGACATTCATGGCGCACAAGGCCGGGACGTAATAATCGATATAGCGCGTCCCCTCTTTAATTCCTGGGTTATCACCGAAAATGAGTCCAAAAATGAGGAGCATCAGAATAGGGTATACGAGGGTCCAGAATATCGTTAACCAATCCCTCATATAGAGACGGAGATCAAATATCATGAGACGGAAATAAGCATTCATCGTTACTTCATCCCCCCTTGTACCGTTAATTCGATAAAGACATCACTCATGGTAGCCGAGTCAATCTTTAACTCTTGAATCTTCCATTGTTCTTCTGCTGCAAGTTGGTAGAGGTATTGAACGGTTTCATCGGCATTGCCCGTGTGTAGTACAACTGATGTGGGTGTTGATTCGATGTTCACGACATGTGGGAGAGCTTCTAAGGAGGCTGGGTTGCATTGCTCGACTTTTTTGAATGTAACTCGTTGGGTCTTTCCGAGCTGGGAGATCAGGTTCTGGGGTGTATCCATGGCGATGAGCTTACCGCTATGAATCATCGCTACGCGATCACATAGTGCTTCAGCTTCTTCCATGTAGTGGGTCGTCACGATAATCGTGCGTCCTTCTTGTCGCAAATGAAGAATCATGTCCCACATATCGCTGCGTGCATTCGGGTCTAACCCCATACTCGGCTCATCCAGAAAGATGATATCCGGATCATTAATTAATGCGAGCGCTAACGAAACTCGTTGCTTCCAACCCCCAGATAATGATTTGTACATGGCATGAAGCTTATCATGCAATCCCAGGAAACGGATAATCTCATCGACATTGGCCTTTCGATCATAAAAGGATGCAAATAGACTCAAAACCTCTCGTACTTTCGTCTTTCCCGGGATCGAGGTCGATTGAAATAATACGCCAATCCGCTGTTGAATCTGTTCGCGCTGCTTCCGAATATCCTGACCTAATACAGTGATATGGCCCCCGTCTGCTGGACGAAGCCCTTCCATCATTTCAATTAATGTGGTCTTCCCAGCACCGTTCGGACCCACAATCCCGAAGATTTCCCCTTTACTCACTTGTAAAGAGATTCCGTCAACGGCCAACTTGGTACCGTACTGCTTACGTACGTTATCCAGGTGAATGGCTATAGCCTGCTCCAATGATTCGCCCTCCTAACATCAGCATCATATACAAAAAAGACTACTCCTTAACAGAGTAATCTTTTCGCTAAAAAAAGTAAATAAATCTAAATTTAACTTAAAGAGGAAACCTTAACATGTCTTCGCTCGAATTTCCTCTTGAAGCTTGATGATCATATCTGAAATTTGGAAACTTCCCATGTCGCCTTCGCCCCGATTTCGAACCGCTACCGTACCTGAGCTTTTCTCATTTTCGCCTAACACCAACATATACGGAACTTTCTGCATTTGTGCTTCACGGATCTTGTAACCCAATTTCTCATCCCGCAAATCCACTTCGACGCGAATACCGTTCGTTTCGAGGGCCTGCTTTACCTCTTCCGCATAATCATACGTATGTGAGGATACCGGTAATATTTTCACTTGTACAGGCGCGAGCCATAGTGGGAATGCACCTGCATAATGCTCAGTCAAGATCCCAATAAATCGGTCGATCGAACCATATACGGCACGATGGATCACAACGGGCCGATGCTTCAACGCGTCTTCTCCAACATAAGAGAGATCGAATTTCTCAGGCATTTGGAAATCAAGTTGAATCGTTCCGCACTGCCAGCTTCGTTTGAGCGCATCCAAAATATGAAAATCAATCTTTGGACCGTAAAATGCTCCGTCACCTTCATTTAGCCGATAAGCAATGCCTCGTTGATCCAGCACTTGTCGTAACGAAGATTCTGCCTGCTCCCACAGCTCATCCGATCCCATGGAATCGTCGGGACGCGTCGATAACTCAATCTTGTATTCAAATCCGAAAATTTGATACATGTGATCAATCAGCGCGATGACGCGATCGATTTCGTCGACGATTTGATCTGGCCGTACGAAGAGATGCGCATCATCTTGGCAGAATGTACGAACCCGCATCATGCCGCCCAAGGCTCCTGAGAATTCATGCCGATGCACTTGGCCGAACTCCGCGATGCGAATCGGAAGTTCACGGTACGAGCGAAGCTTATTTTTGTAGATTAACATATGACCTGGGCAGTTCATCGGTTTCAGCGCGAAAGAATGTTCATCGACATTTGTAAAATACATATTTTCCTTGTAATGATCCCAGTGGCCGGATTGCTCCCACAGTCGAGTGTTCATCATGAGCGGAGTACGCACTTCGTTATAATTACGCTGTATCTGTAGCTCTCTTGCGAGTTGTTCCAGCTCGTTACGAATGATCATCCCGTTCGGCAAGAAGAACGGCATGCCTGGCGCCTCTTCGGAGAACATGAATAACTCAAGTTCCTTCCCTAATCTGCGGTGATCCCGCTTCTTCGCTTCATCCAACATGTGCAGATGATCGTCCAGTTGGCTTTTCTTCGGAAAAGAAGTTCCATAGATACGCTGCAGCATCTTATTGTTTGAATCGCCCCGCCAATACGCTCCTGCCACACTCAACAGCTTCACCGCTTTGATCCAACCTGTCGACGGAAGATGCGGACCACGGCATAAATCCGTAAACTCTCCTTGTTCATAAAGACTGATCGTTACATCATCAGGAAGATCACGAATCAACTCTAGCTTGAGGGGTTCCTCTAATGCTTGGAACATCTTCGTTGCCTCGTCCCGGCTAACTTCCCGCCGAACAAAAGGGAGGTTTTCTTGTATGATTCGCTGCATCTCTTGTTCGATCGCCTTGAGATCCTCGATTGATAACGGATGTTCTATATCCATGTCATAATAGAATCCATCTTCAATAACGGGCCCAATCCCTAATTTAACCGCATGGCTTCCATAGAGTCGCTTGATCGCTTGTGCCATCACATGAGCTGTACTATGTCGATATATGTTCAGACCCTCTGCAGAGTCGAGTGTTATGACTTCAACGAGGCTATCAAGCTCGATCGGTTGGGTCAAATCAACCAGCCTTCCATCTACTTTGCCTGCGATTGCCTGTTTCTTCAAGCCGACGCTTATCGATTCTGCAATTTCTATAACGGTGGTGCCTTGCACATACCTCCTAATTGTTCCATCTGGTAATTCAACTTCGATCTCCATGATTGTAGCCTCCATTTCTCACCTATTCATTTCCCTTTTGTGAACGCAAAAAAACGCATCTCTCCCGGCAAGGGACGAGTGCGTTCAGCTCGTGGTTCCACCCAAATTCAACCTATTCATGACGTTCCTGGGATGTTCGCCCAAGAAAGCAGAAGTAAGGTCCTTATTCGTATCCAGTAACGAGGATAAGTCGGTGTCGCTTACTTACGCAAGAACATTTGCGTGTTCAACGTCACGGCTACAGAGGGGTAATCACACAACCGGTTCTGAAGAAGATTGCACCAAATCTCTTCTCTCTCTGAACAGTCCGCGTAGGAAATCATGTCTCTGATCAAGGCCACATATGAACTTGGAAATTATGATACACACTTGATAGATAAAAGTCAATGTGCTATTTTATCATCTCAGCATTGAGCTCAATAATATTGCGGTCTGGATCGAGCAGGAAAATTTGAGCAAATCCAGTAATACTATCGGGTTTGGACCGGAACTCTACCTCATTCTGCTGGAGCCATGCAACCGCAGCTTCATAATTCGCAATACGGATCGCAAAATGACCGTCACGCGTGTCAATCCCACCGGTACGAAGTGTTTCACCTTCATGAATGATCAGGTGCAACTGCTGTCCCGAATCGCCAACTTCTAACCATGCACCCGGAAAATCAAATGCCGGCCGTTCGATTTCACGTAGTCCTAGAATCTTCTGATAGAACGCTTTAGATCGCTCCAAATCTGTAACGATGATACTCACATGATGTAATCCTTTATGTTGAATCACGCGCTCACCCTCCATTTCATAGCTAGATTCATCGTACCATATATCGAATAACTTCATGTATTGCTTTTGAAAGTCATGATGGAAACCCCTCACCCCAAGATAGGCTAACGCATATTCTAACATCATCGAACGATCATATTGATGCCCGTTTTTGTGGAAAGGAGCATGACCTCATGCGTTATCTAGCACCACCGATTTGGAGGTTGCCGCATGCCAATAACCTCGTATTACCTCATAACACCTATGTATTAGACAGGAAACAAGGGGATGTGAATGGAGACGGCATCCCGGATAAGGTGTATCTCGTTGGCGAGAAGCCGGATGGTTCATCAGGTATTTTCGAAGAACACATTACCTTGATCATTATAGATGGATACTCCCAGCACATGACTACCGTGGAATTACGGAACAATGCAGGTTACAACGCGACGCTATTCTTAGGGGATTTCAATCACGATCATGTAGCAGACATCCTCGTTCGCATTGATGCAGGCGGAAGCGGCGGCTACCTCTATGCCTACCTCTACTCTTTCAGAAACAACATGTTGAAGGAGCTATTCAATAGTGATTCGTATAACAAAGAATATTCCTTCCATATGCATTATGAAAATATGTATAAAGCAAGCGTAAGCAGCCCTTCCTTAAATGTGCTTTTCTTGCTTGATTTAACCACGAAGGGGCCTGAATATTTATCCCAGTTCTATCAAGAAGACGGCAAGCTGAAAAAACCTACACAAGGCGAGGTTCTGGCTCTAGGAGAACTATATCCGATCGTCGTTCAGCGGAATGACATGAACTATGATCTTTATGTGCTGCAACGAATCATTGGAACGATCAATGCAGATACGTTAGGATATGTCGAGAACCTGCTGACATGGGAGCAAGATCATTTCCGTTCTGCCCGATTAACCGTCTCGATCCTTGGTTCTCAATTAATTACTCCATACGCATAGGTATTCGTCCAACCCACCATCTCCACTCCTGCATACATTATGTTAGCCTAATACTCGAAGGAGTGAACTATATATGGGATTTTTTCCATCTCCATTCAATCCCCCACAGGGACCTTTTATGCCTGGACAACAATTCCCGATCGGCCCTCAAGGACCGCAGGGGACTATGGGGCAAGCGCCCACCGCACCGCCGCCTCCATTTGAACCCCAACAACCACAAGTCTCTGCATTTGCCGTGGATCCTGGCGCTATAGCTGGTTGTTTATTCCGCAATACATTTATTTGGCTTACGAATGGGAATCGTTTCTGGTTCTACCCTATTTTTGTAGGACGTACATCGGTTGCCGGATTCCGCTGGACAGGTAGAAATTGGATGTATTTTGGTATCGATTTGAATCAGATCAGCTCTTTTACTTGCTTCTAAGCTTAAACATCGGAGAAGCATCGAAGATGACAGACCCTCGATGCTTCTCATTTATTTATGTATCGATAGGTTCTTAGATGAATCGTGTGGCCTTGTACCTCGGAACATGAATTTCCACATCACAGCATTGACCAGAACAAGTATAACCATATAACCATATACAGCATAAGAATTATTGCTTATTCCAAAATGTACAGCAGCAAATGGAAGAAGCAGCAGGACAAGAGGGAATATCGTCCATTGTGATTCTTGCTGCGCACCTGCAAAGGAGACGGAGAAAGGAAGTGATTTTCCAATCCATTGATAACAAAGAAGCAGATACAAGTTGGCGCTGAACATGATAATCATGAGGTGCGGAATGATCGTTATGCCAAAGACACCGATAAGCACCATACAAAGAATCAGATAAATCGGAAGAAACAATCGAACCATCACGGCTTTTATCGTTCCACGATGAAGGAGCGCTATGTTCTGAATCGGTGCCACCGTATAGATCCAAGAACCTTTATATCTCCCTGAGTATTTTAGCATATTCACGACGGTTGGAATCATCATTAAGCTCAAATAGATCGTGAAGTACAGCTTGCTGTCTGCTAATTCCGCCCAACTTTTCGATCGCAATCCACTAAAAATAAAAATAAATGGCAGTACCGCCATGAGCGCTACTGAAGGATATACCTTTAATTTAAACTCGCGTTCGCTCCCTAACATCCGTAAGGCAAAACGGAAAAAAGCCTGTTCCTCCGTGCTCCGACATATCCATTTGGATAAACGCTGAATCACACCGTGTGAAGACTTTGCACTTCGCATACTCTGACTATGCATCAGCTTGATTAAATTTTGTTCGAATGCGGGCATGAATTTCGTATATGTCAAGAACAAACAAATCGGAACGCATAAGGCTAGCACTGTGAATGCAATGTAGTAGCCATTCCTGTTTCCTTTCAATAATTCAAAGGGAGCAGCAAACCATAACGGCGGAATGAAGAAATTCCACCAAGTTGGTGTCCAGGCTAATGCCGATTGAACGAGATCGAAGGATCGAATCACAAGTTGATACCCGACAGCAACCCCAATAGAAAGTCCAATTTGGACGTAGTTAATAATATCCTTCAGCCGTTCTCCATCATATAATTTGAGGACAACCAAATAGACGATCGATGTCATAACAAGGATGAACATATCCATCAGGATGGTCTCAAGCAGATATATTAGACCGAATCCGATTCCGTGCCGAATGATAGAGGCTACCCATCCTGGAGCCATTAATACGAAAGTAAGTATGAACATATAGATGCTGATATGCATCGTCTTTGCCATGCGGATCGTCTTGGGATCAACGGGCTTCGTACTTAGGGTCGATATATCTCGGACATCCAGCATGACGGAGGAAAAATCCGAAATCATCGTCGTCATCATGATGAACATACTCATGCCAAATACGAGGCTCATCTGAATGAAATAATTATCTCCCATCACGATAATCGGGATCATTATCGCCCCGTAAATCCCATAGATCCACAGCGACTTCATAAAATTGTTGCTTTCCAGAAATTCTTCTTCATGTATCTTGGACCGTTCCCCGATCACCGTGGGTACACGTCGACGATCCATCAACAGTTTGACTTGCAAAATCTTGCGCATCACAGCATAATCTATCCCTAATTTGTCGAATAGGCTTCGGAATCGGTCCAATACAAGCAATGATCTAATTTCTCTCATCCTTACACCTCTTGCACGATGGATACGAATTCCTCAGCAATCGCTGCATGCTCATGAAAGCCGGTCATCTGCGTAAAAATCTGTTCTAACGTCCCTTCTTGGCTGTGATGCTTCAGAGACTCGAACGTTCCATCCGCTACGATTCTTCCTTCGTGCAGGAGCACGATTCGATTACTGATCTTCTCCACGACATCCATGATATGAGAAGAGTAAAAAATAGTTTTGCCTTGTGCAGCCAATTGAGACATTAATTCTTTCACAATCATGACACTATTCGCATCCAGCCCGCTTAAAGGCTCATCTAAAAATAATAAATCCGGGTTATGCAGCAAACTGGAAATGAGCATGACCTTTTGCTTCATGCCTTTGGAATACGATGAGATCGCCTTATCATAGACCTCTTCCCCAAGCCCTAGGATATGCATTAATCTTTTCGCTTTCATATTCGCCGTAGACCACGATAAACCGTATAATTCGCCTACGAACGTCAAGTATTCGCTTGCCGTCAGATTGTCATAGATATCTATGACTTCCGGTACATAACCAATGTTTCGTTTGTATTCCCAATCTCCGTCTGAAATACGCTTCCCAAAAAGACTTATGTCTCCCGTGTAGCCTTCCACTAGCCCCAGCATGATTTTAACCGTCGTACTCTTCCCTGCACCGTTTGGGCCAATGTAACCAATAATCTGACCTGGATAAACCTCCATATCAATATTTTTTAACACGGGTTTATCCCCATAATTCATGCTCAGATTCCGTATCGATAATACCGGCTGTTCCGCATTCAACATGTCAACATTCCTTTCTACAAGGTCTACATTGAACATTTTAACATATATTCCCACTCGGTTCTCTTAAAACATCTTTAGTCTACCAAAATATGTCCTCAGCACATAAAAAAAGCGGTCACGCCATGACCGTGATCGCTAATTTGTTGTATTATTTGATCGCATGATCAATTGCAATTTGACCGCCTGACCACACCTCTCGCGATGTCCATGCTTTTGGCTCATCATGCCAGAAAGGCGCTTGCGCCGGTAGCCCAAGCGGAAGGAATACGGTCGAGCACAGGTATAAGCTGCCCGTACTAATATAACTCTCGCTGAGCTCCGGCTGATAACCACAGAAGCCCATCGTTAGCCACCCTTCCTGATCGAAGGTTCCAGGCATATCGATCATACGTTGAATGACGGCTGTTAATGCGCAGCGGACCTGCGCTGGGGTGATTTCATCCGGTAGCTCTTCTCTTAACGCCATATGAGATAAATGTTGAAAAGCTCCAAATCGATAGACGAGAGAGCGCCCGATGGCCGGGAATGTTCCTTCAGGAGAAATCATGCGTTCCAGGACACCGGCATAGCGCACTGCACGCTGCAGCACAGGTTCTCGCAGACTGTTCCAATCGGCATGCTGATCTCCTACCGCCTCTAGGATGTCGACAAGCATGGGTTGAATAACGAAGCTATTATAATAATCCCAGTGGAAATTCGGACCATCCCCGTATACGCCATCACCTTTGTACCATTGTTCATGTTGTCTTAAGGCATAATCGATACGCATCGGATCCCAATCCGAACCCATTTTGTATAAAGCACATTCAATCATCGCTGAGAACAAGAGCCAGTTATTATATCCAGGCTTTCTTGTTCGCGTGGAACGTAGTGCTTCGATGACATGTTGTTGCACCTGAGGTTTTAACTTGAACCATAATTCGTTCGGCGCTCGCAGAATGGCATGAGCCAGAAAAGCCGCGTCTACAATCGGTTGGTAATCATATGAAAACACCATATAATCCGGGGATTCCGGATCTGTTCCAGCTTCAATCGACTGCCGCGCTAACTCGGCATAGGCTTCCCTGAGTTCACCTTCCCGCCCGACGGACTCACCTGACTCTAACCAAGGCGCGATTCCTGTCAGCGTCCGTCCCAAAGCTTCTAGCGGAGCATACAAGGAACGATCTTCATGACCGGCAGGCATGATCTGTTTCAATTCCCTATTTTTCAGTGCATGTAATACAGGATTTGCAATTTGACACATGGTCTCAACCCAATATAATCGATCCGAAGTTTCCATCTTCATATTCCTCCCATACCTCTGTCCACCTCAGTTTACCAGATTATGAGAGCGCTTCAACATCATTTTTCATGCTTAAAAATCTTTTTTGCCAAATCTTCGCATCCCCCATACGAATAAAACCAGCGTGTAGATGACCGTATACATAATAAACGTGGAGGAAGGGATTTGCCCCATGTCAAACATGCCTAAAGGGCTGTTCTGAGACGACATAAGTCCCCCTAGATCCTTGAAGCTGAACAATTCAGCTAACATTTTGCGTTGCAATGCATCCGCTGGCATGAGAAGCGACATGATACCCGATATATTGTTAAGCGGTTGGGCCAACGCAGCATCAAGTCGTATGGTACTGCTCACTTTCTCAATCATCCCGCCAAGCCACCCTGCTCCATATAGCATGGTCATGAAGACCCCGTTGCCAACAGCGGAGAAGAACCCTGAGCCCCACATCGATGCCGTAATGAGCAATGGGACAACGGATGCGAACAGCAGGAATGATTTGATTAACGAAGCTGGATCTTTTGGAATGGTTGCTTGGGCATTCGTGATTAGCAGGATAGCTATAAACAAGATAAGTGCATACAGCATACCGAGCGTTACATACCCTAGCCATCTGCCCAGATACCATTTCCATCGAGGAAGAGGTCGTGGCAATAACGATTGCATGACACCTTGCTCTGCTTCGCCGCTGATTACAGCAAAGGAACTAAAAATAGACAGAAACGCTACAACAAAGGCGCCAAAAAAGAATCCTAACATGAGGATAAAAGAACCGCGCATAAACCGATCAATAAGCACCTCCGTGCTATTTGGGTCAAATCGACTCGTCAGGTGTATCCCGCCAATGGTCTTAGCTATGAACCAGAACGCGATGAGGAATATCACCGTCATGATTAACGTGAGCAGCATGACCCGTTTGCGCATCATTTCTTTCCATGTCATGCCCATAATAATCATCATTACCGCTCACCTCTGTGACTCAGCCCGGAAACAGCACTCATGAACCATTTCTCTAAGCGTTCTTTTTTGCGCGACACTTCATAAAGTGTCATCCCTTGTCCGATGATTAGCGTATTGAACCATCCGACTTGCTCTTCATGCTCCATCACTACCTCCAACCATGCGGTGCCATCTGCTTCTTGCGACATCAATGTTACTTGGAACCCACTCGTATCACGAAGCCAAGAAAGCAAAAAAGGCGAGAATCCGCCGACTTTTAATTGCCAGCAAATTTTCGTCTGTAATACGTCCGATACATGCCCGGAGCGCAAAATTTGTCCATCATTCAATAATGCAATGCGGTCGCATATCACTTCAACATCTTCCAGGAGATGCGAATTCAGAAATATCGTCTTCCCTTCCGCTTTCAATTTCGCAAGAAGGGATCTCACTTCTTGGCGGCCAATCGGATCTAAAGCGGATGAAGGCTCGTCCAAAAACACAATATCCGGATCATTGATCAGCGCACAAGCGATTCCTAAACGCTGCTGCATTCCTTTAGAATAATGCTTCACCCGATCCTTACCCCTCAATCCGATGCCTACCTCTTCAAGCACTTGAGGCACGCGCTGCTTCATCACTTGTCGGTCCATCCCGCATAATTGCGCATGCAGCCGAACGACCTCTTCCCCCGTCAACCACTCTTGATATCGGTAAAGCTCGGGCAGATAACCGATACTCCTTTTGGCTTCAATGGAACCAATCGGTTCACCGAGTATAAATCCTTGTCCATCCGTCGGCGCTATCAAGCCCACGAGCATTTTGACGAACGTGCTCTTTCCTGCGCCGTTAGGGCCGAGGAAGCCGAAGGCTTCCCCTTTCCCCACTTGTATGGACACATCTCGGCAACCTCGGCCGTTATGAAACTCTTTCGTTAGCCCATCCGTTGCGATGGCGATACTGCTCATGAACCGATCAGCTCCTTGAGTTTATCCATAAAGGCTTCATGGGTTGCAAACATATTTCCGCCGTTAAACATATACAACTGACCGTCCTTCACCCATGTGCCTCTGAAATTCGTATAGTCACCGGAGGTCTCATCTTGTACAATCACTTCTGTCCCTTGAATCGTCGTCTTGGTTGTTTTATCGCCCGTAATAATCGGCATCGGGATGTCACCCGATAAGATACGGCTTTGCTGCAGGCTTTCTTTTAGATAGTCGGGTAATAATGGGAAATTGAGTACGGCATCCAATGCTTCCTCTACGGAAATGGAAGGGTCTACCGTCACTTTCGGTACGTTCAACTGACTTAAATTCGCCCACTGCTCGCCTTCCGACAAATTATAATTGACTTGTTCCGGAATTTCCAGCGTAATCGGCTTCCCATCCACGGATGTCGGCAAGAGCTTGGATGCGCCTAACTTTCGCAACGCTTTGTTAACCTCATCCACATGCAGGCTAAATGTCATCGATTGGGATGGCGAAATATAAGCCTTCGTAATTTGATTGTCTTTGACAATGGGTAACAGCGGATATCCGAGACGTTCCCCTGCTGCTTCCGGCGTGAATTCGCCTTGCAATGTACCATTAGTATGCTTGAAATCACCAAACAAATTGATGCTCTCGCTGATTTCACCATTCTCCGATATTTGATTAAAAATGTTACGGATATCACTTTCATTCACGGCCGCGACATTCTGCACTTTAAATTGATTGAAAATCGCGGCAAGAGCTTTATTGCCAACAGGCGTAGCTATGACAGCTCCCACGATGCAGCAAGCTGCAGCAAACCCTGCCCATTTGCGTCCCCGCGTCATGGGCTTCCTTTTTTTGTCACGCACATACTTCGGTTTGATTGTCGATATTGCATGGTTTTCTGAATGATCCGCTCCCGCTTCAAATGTTCCTTGTTGATCCAACTCCGTATTCAAATTCTGATTATTATCGTTATGAGCTGCCGTCCATGTCGCCCACGTTGGATTGATTGGCTCTTCTGCTAACTTTGCTTGAAATCTGTTCCAAGCTTCATCCGTCTGATGCTTGTCATCTTTAGGATGCAATGGATTGTTCGTCATCAGCTTCATCCCCCTACTTCATGATTTTATCTCGGATGGACTCATCGTCTTCACCGCGCTTTGTCTAAGTTTCTCTGTGGCTCGGCTAATCAATGTCCCCACCACCGGTGGTCTCACGTTAAGCTCGTGAGCAATTTCCGCATAACTGTACCCGGAATACCGGAGTAACAGCACCTGCCGATCCCTTTCGGGCAACGTATCCAGCCATTCTCTAACCTCTTCTTGATCCATCTTGCGTAGTAAAGCTTCCTCGCCCGACTGTAGTAACACATCACCTTCAAAATAGAGCTCCTGCTTATTCTGAAGTCGGCGTTCTCTTGCTAACTTATCCATATAGTCATATCCAACGCGTGTAAGTACACGGTGTAACCATGCCCCAACGGCAGCGGGATCATCAGGCGGATTACGGTACAGTTTAAGGAATACATCCTGTGCCAAATCATCTGCGGCTGCATCATCGCGAACAAGCGCAACTAATTTTCGCCTTACGATGGGATAGTGTTCATAAAATATACTTCGAAATGGGTTGGATTCCGGAATTTTCACTTGGTAAAGCCTCCTTTCGGCTGCAGCTATAAGTAAGACGGACGATCTTCTCGTTTTGTATCACATGCCTATCATTTTTTTAAAAAAATATGAAACGCCGCATGATGGCTGGAACCTCAATGGAAGTTCAAGCATCATGCGGCGTTCATCATATTGAACACCATACACTGGATTAAGAATCAAATTTGAGTATGCGATAATTGTTTTTGATGTAGTTATAACCTGAATACAACGTCACAATGACAGCTGCGTACATCAGAATTTGATCGATAGGCACCTGCGTAAAGTAACTGAAGGGACGATTCTTTAACATGACGGCTGCAATCGCAACGACTTGAAGCACCATTTTAATTTTACCGAATCGATCGGCTTGTAAAGCAATCTTGTGTGAAGAGGCCACAACCCGAATGTACGTGATCACAACTTCTCTACCGATCATAACGAACGCGATCCAGGCATAGATGAAATGCTGATTGACCAGTAAGATTAGCGCTGAAGTAACCAATAATTTATCTGCTAATGGATCCAATAGCTTCCCAAGATTCGTGATCTGATTATATTTCCTTGCAATATAACCATCTAATTTATCCGTGATTGACGCGAGTATAAACACAATCGAGGCATAATATATGCCGTAAGATTGTAGATGCTGAACAAGTGTAGATTTCTCAATGAGCCAATCCGGATAGATCGGAAACAGCATGATAAAAAGAGGAATGAATAATATACGAACGATCGTGATTTTATTCGCTAAATTCATAGGCTTCCTCCTTTCTGATGAATCCTTCACATCGCGTAGAATTCGGCTTGCATATAGCATATCAAAACTTAAGTCTAAACGAAAATCCATCGTGATTAGAAGGGCTCTTCACACAAAAATTGTTGAATTTTCATGTTCACAATGTCTGGGTTTTCTAGGTTAAGCAGATGACCTGTTCCTGGAATCACTTCCGCCTTCAAATCGATGCCTAATTGCGTCGCGCGCTGAAATGCCGCATTGTAGTCACTAATCACTTCCTGATCCCCGAGGAGCAGAAGGATGGGCATCGTTAGCTTGTGGAATTCATCGTCACCGTAAACGCCAGGCGGTACTCTCAATGAAAGAGTACCATATTTGAAGGCAGCATGAAATTGGTTTACCAATGCCTTGTTCAGTTGATGTTTGGATAACCATTTGATAAATAGGAGGACATGCCACTTGATTGGGATCGCTGACATCGCAATAATTCGATAAATGAATGTATTGTATAATGGCACAAACGTGGACGCAGGACTAAGCAGAAACAGCTTATTTACTTTATGTGGCGCATGAATTGCGTAATTGACGGCCAGAAATCCTCCATAAGAAATCCCGCCGAGGACTGCAGATGAGACTCCTAACGCATTTGTTACTTCATCTAACCATTCCGCGCACGCTTCCCGATTCGCAGGCAAGATGCTGGGTGCGCTTTTATTCAAGTCTCCGATAAAATCAATGGCATAGACTTTATACTTCTGGGCTAGCGGTTGAATATTGGGGTGCCAGACCGTAGAACTAAATCCCATCGCATGTAACAAAACCATCGGTTCTCCATCCTCAGGCCCACATGTCACGACATGAGTTGCTCCAAAACGAGTGGGAACATATTCAGTCGTATAGGGAACTGGCCATAACGAAAGACTCTGGTCGTATGCCGATTGATATTTCAGCTGTTTCTGTAAGGTTTTAAAGTGCATTGAGTTTGAGGTGATCTGCGTCTTAATCCCGTTAGTATCCATTCTACTCCTCCTGATTTACAGGTTATGATAGGCAAACGTTCCGGTTCTTATAGGCGATTAATTCGTGAGAAAGCCAATCCTCGTTGCCGATAATCTGTCTGCGTCATAATATCAGGTTCGACGTAACCTCCGCCTATATAGAAGGTGTTACATGCACTAACGAACCCCGATTCCTCTATGTGAATTAATCCCGCTTCACTAATAATTCTTGGATTGAGGCTGGATACAATGGTTTACTTAATTCTAATATGGCTTTGGCATAATCTTGTATTTCTTTCTGGGCATCATGTTCTAGTCTTTGATTTAGAAAATGGCATACGGATTGCAATGATGCCGTCCAATACCATCTGACATACATGCCGTAGGAAGGTAAAAAGAGCCTTGCTTGTTCCGCGCACAATCCCGCTTCTATTGCCGATTCATACTTTTGAACCCCTAACTCGATGTACTCTATCAATTCTTGAGTCAGTTGGGTCCCCACTTCATTTCCTAATACTTCACCGCTGCCTTGCTTCGAATTCTCTGGCTTGCTTCTCCACTCGTCTGAATTTGGTATGTAGAATGTCGGTTCCTCTGTAATATATCTGCGACTCGATTCATTCCATGCCTCAAGACTATCTCCCGTTCCTTCCGCATGCGCAGAACCAATGACATACTTCCACCATTGTCGAGCTACCATGAGCGGAGCGTAGATTTCATACTGTAACATGACATGTCTAAAAGGTGAGGTATGACCCTCTCTAGCGAGGAACTTAATAAGGCGAATATCTTTATCGGAAAGCTCATTGGATTCCTTGGCATAAGAAACGCGTGCGGCATTGACGACGCTCAAATCCGATCCCATATGGTTTACAAGTCTTACATACCCTTTATCTAGCACTTGATATAATGTCATTCAAATATCCTCCTTGATATGGATCCTCAGCATTCTGCCTCATCAACCCTAGTTTTCGATTCGAAATTACTCTTTACCTCCGCAAGAATCAACTTATGCCCTTCTTTTTCAGCTCATCGAGAATTTTCACGAGTACAATCCAAATCGCCCTTAAATATCCGATAACAAAGAAAAATCCGAGTAATATCACGATCAAAAACATGCCCTATTCACCTCACTTGGGGTCTCCATTTCTTATCTAAAACCCCGTAATTTCATCTAACATGAACTCATGATTGATAAGCTGTCTTATTAGACGTGCGCTAGGATATTGATTAGCTTCCCAAAAGGATCACGTACATAAAACCTACGAACTCCCCACGCCTCATTTACCGGCCCATATTCGATCGGAATACCAGCACTCTTCATTCGTTCCAACGCTTCATCGACATTGTCGACTTCAATGGATATATCAGGTGTTGGCGTATCTGAGCCCCCTTGTGACGCAAAGCTTATTTGTATGCTCATTTCTTCATGTGATCCATATGTTGCAATCCAACCTTGATCCATTAGTAACTCAAGACCGAGCACATCATGGTAGAATCTCTTCGCTGCCATAACTTCAGGAGTTTCGATGTTCGTGACGATACGTTTAACTTTCATCCCAAACCTCCAATTCTACAGAAATCATTTTTCATGCTTACATTTCTTTTTCTAAAACGTAACATTCATTTTGCAAATTCCTAGGGTCTCGGATCTTAACAATTTTAAATCCACATTTATTGACATAAAAATGATGATTTCTTTTGGAATACCCTGGGGTTTCAGTGATCCATTTTTTTGTATTCGGGTACTTCAGCTCGATAAATCTCCATATTTTCAGGCCTATCCCTTGATTATGTTCGATGGGATCCACATATAAATTCCCAAGGAAATTCTCGTTATTTTCGTTGATCCATACAATGACGGAACCCATTAACTTACCATTTAGCAAGACTTTATAGGATTGCGCTTGTGAATCTAATGCCCATTTTCGAAGGAATTCCCCTGTATCGTATCCTTCAGGTCCTCCTTTTTCCAAGCCAAGAAATTGTTTCGTATCTTGATCAAAGGCACGTGTCATGATCTCCGTTAATTGCTCGATATCTTCTTCAAAGATGGGTTGGAATTCTAAGTCTTCATATACCTCCATATCCATACCTCCCAAAAATTAATCGAACTTCAAATAATCGGTCTTTATGATCGAAAAAATAGCAGCATCTACAAAACTTTCCTTCTCATAAAAATAATCTTTTAATAACCCTTCATAATTAAATCTCGATTTTTCCAACACCTTGCGTGAACTAATGTTATCCGAATCAATGAGTGCCTCAATTCGGTTTAATCCAAGCTCTTGAAACCCATATTTAATTACAGAATGTAACACCTCGGTCATGATTCCCTCACGCCAATATTCAGGTGTTAATTCATATCCAATCTCAGCTTTGAAATGTTTCTTTGACCAATTATGAAATCCACATGTCCCAATAATCCGGTCGGAGGGTTTAAACGTGATTCCCCATCTTATCCCACGTTGTGTTTCAAATTTTTCATTCCAATTATGAATTAGAGCTTCTGCTTGTTTCGGATCTGTGAAACTCTGTAAATCATAAAACTTTGTTACCTCATCTTTTGAAAAGTAATGATAAAGATCATCGGTATCTTCGATTCGTAATTGACGGAGTATCAATCTTTCTGTTTCAAGTACTGGATAATTAGACATAGGTTTGTCCTCCCTTTGTAAACGATGGTTAGCTGAATTGTGGATTATGTCCTGATTCTTGATCGTTACTCTATTTCACTACTACTTTCTTCTTAAGGTGTAATAGACTAGATTGTCTCTTAATTCTTCTTCACGTGAAAAACCCATCTTATTGAGCAGCTGTTGCGATCGGACGTTATCTTGTTCAACTGTCGCTTCTACGAGATTAATTTCCATCACATCAAAACCAATTTTAATCATCTCCGTTAAAGCCTCTTGCATCAATCCGAGTCCCCAGTATCTACGAGATAAATCAAAACCAATTTCTGCTCTTGCATCGATCCCCTTCACCCAACAATGAAATCCACAGGTACCAACGAATTCACCATTTGTCCTATGGAAAAGGCCATACCTACAACCCGAATCATCCATATGAAATTGAATGATTTCCTCTGCTTCTTTCATATCTTTGCAAGGCTCTATATCCATAAACTGCGTTACTTCAGGGTCAGAAAAGTGTCTAAAGACCGACTCACAGTCCGATAAATTCAGTTCTCTAAGGAATAATCTTTGGGTCTCTATTTCTGGAAAATAGTTCATATAAAATTCATCCTTTTGTTTTTGAGTGTTCATTCTGAAGAAGGATACTTATTGCCAATTTGCTTGGACACTCCCTCTCCAAATAAGTTTCTTAAATGGTATTATAACCCAGTCCCTCCATTTCTGCTTTAACTTTATTCACAAAACAAAAAAGCTGCAGCGCGAATGACATTCATCCGAATTGCAACTCAGTAATGGAGGGTAAAAACGGTTTATCCGATCCTCCCTATTCCCAAACAATACTATTTTTTCATGATTCATTTTTAAATCTCTTTAATAATTGAAGTTCTTTCAGATCGATCCTTACATGTCCATTCCTATTCTACATGCACGTGAGATTAGCCTAATAAATCCATTATTTCGTTTGCATAGGCACTCCAATTCTTACTATCAGTACTTATTTCTATGGTTGGAAGGACAGAAAAACTAGATTGTTTACGTAGTTCTGATTGGGTATGTATAAATTCATCTGCTGACTTTCTGATTTCTTCTTCTGTTTTGTTCGTCCATTCGTGAGGTGTTCGACTTTGCATTCTTTGCTCTACGTTCTCTGAAGATACCGTTAATAATACACATTTAGCCCCAAGGTTTAGCATTTCATTTTCTAGAGATTCGATTTCATAGGAAGATTCTGTGGGAAATGCCACTCTGTGATTCAAATGAAATCTTTCCAGTATAAAAAATAATCCTCTCGATGCCCGAGATGCATCTGGACCGAGATATGTTGCCCATTCGTTTAATTGACGCAACATGCTAACCCGTTCTTTCAATAACTGAAGATGTTCATTACGATTCAAACGTTTAAACTCGCCATGAACATTGTTTAATACTTGGGAATAATGTTCACTAAGAACAATGATACTGCGCTCCGATGTTTCGTCTTGTGCTTGAAGTAGCTTTAGAGCTTTTAAAACAGACGTTTTTCCAGCATTTGAATACCCTTCTAGAATAATCCCTCTGATGTGGCTCACTGTGAAAACCTCCAACTAACCATGATTTGAAATCAATTATACTAAATATTATTATTCGGTTATTCACTTTATTTAAAGCAGCCATTAACTATTTTGTATTCTTTCCAATCCAATATACCTTCCAAGGTCTTTATAGGTGTATGAAATGTATCTTAATTTCAGATATAAAAAAAAGAGGTCAGTCTCCGAAGAGACCGACCTAATGGAAGTTGTGAGAGAGATAAAAATAGAGATTTCATTAAAAGTATATACTACGAATTGTTCTTACGCGCTCTGCTTCTGCTGCGCTTCCTGCTTTGGTTCTGCCATCATTTTTTTGGACAGATATATAGCAACGAATATTGCTGTGACGCCGCCAACCAATTTCCCCACAATCATCGGGAAAATCATTTCTTTGGCAACCCCTGCTGTAAATCCAAGGTGATCCCCGAATACAAATGCGGCAGATACCGCAAACGCGACGTTAATCACTTTACCACGACTATCCATATCTTTCATCATTCCGAACATCGGAATAACATTGGCTAGCGTGGCTACTAATCCCGCTGCTGCGACCTCATTCATGCCTAGCATTTTACCCATTTTCATCAACGGTTTGTTGAACACTTTTGTAATCACGAAGACCATCGCAAAGGCGCCAGCCAACACAATCGAAATATCTCCAACAATCTTGATTCCTTCATCAATTGGAGCAAGGCCAGGAATGATCGTGATGTCTGTAAGCTGCTGTACAATACTAGCCGCGAGTCCCAACGTTGCCACCATAACAATGAACTTTCCGAAGATGGTAAAGCCCTTGATCATGCCTTGTGGAAACCGCCATAAACCAAGCACGATTAGAGCAGCAAATAGGATGATCGGCACGAGGTTAGACAAAATCATGGTGATCGAGTAACCAGCAACCAATCCCCCTACCAAGCATCCAATCGGAATCGTGACGATACCAGCAAGCACGCCTGTCGCCATAAATTTATGATCTTCTTTCTTGATGATGCCGAGTGCAACCGGAATGATAAACACGATAGTCGGACCCAACATAGCGCCTAGGATAACTCCGGCAAACATACCTGCATCTGGACTATTAGCTAACTCTTGTGCAAGTGAAAATCCACCCATATCGTTCGCTAACAGCGTCGTCGCAAACATCGCCGGGTCCGCTCCTAACGCGGTATATAATGGGACGACAACGGGACTTAACAGCTTGGCCAATACAGGGGATAGCGAAATAATCCCTACCATCGCCAGTGTTAGCGACCCCATGGCCATAATCCCTTCATCAAATTGATGACCTAATCCAAATTTATACCCAATGCATTTATCGATGGCACCCAAAACCATGAAAATAACCATGATGTAAATGATAATTTCATTGATTTCCATATGTGATGCAACTCCATTCTCATTTGAAGTGGTTTATTATTTCTTCAGCTGGGGATGGTATCACGGAATAATGAACAATTCGTTTATCATCCATGGAAGATAAAATCACCTTCATCCCATGCTCCACGTCGCTGACTGTCCCTGTAAACACGGCGAGGAATTTCCCGCCAATCGCCATGCCGAGGTTCATTCTTTTGACATGGATATCGCTTTGTTTCAAGGCGTTGTTTAATGCAAAAATACCAGAAGATACCGTAGATGTTTCCAGTATTCCAATTGCTTCTACAGGCTGTAAGGAATAGCGCTTTTTCAACGCATCAACGATCTCCGAATGAACACCATGCAGTACAAAATCACTGATTCTGAACTCGTTCGCTTCTGTCTTCACGAAGTCCATCGCTTCCTGAACGTCCGCGGTATTCCCGCTGATGATAATCAAAAACTTCCCTGGACAAATGGGCTTCAGATGATGCACCTGCACAGATGAGATTTTCAGCATACGATCGGCGGTTTCATATCCTTTGCTGATGCTCCGTAGTTCGACGACACCGATCGCGCTATTCATGATCGATCTCGAGCGAGTCAACGATGCCCACGATAACAGCGTCAACAGGCGCGTCTGCATTTGCTAGCGATATTCTTGCAGCGCTCCCCTTCGTGACGAGAACGGTGTCGCCAATCCCTGCTCCCGCATTATCCACGGCAACAAAGTATTCTCGTTGATTTTGGTTATCATATGAGAACGGTTTCACGACCAGAAAGGTAAGTCCGTTTAGCTTCTTGTCTTTACGGGTCGCCCATAAGCTACCCACAACTTCTCCTACGATCATAAGCTCACCTCATTATCTTCTGTGTACATGCATCTGCTGCATTCTTATATAATCCTGTGCAAGCGGAGTAATAATACTGTTCCGATTAACCACAATCTCTCTGATGTTGCGGAAGTGGTATTTTTTCATCTCGGCTTCCGTAATCACTTTCTGAGACAGAACTTCTAATCCAGCGGCAGCCGGTGTGGATTCCACATGAACATCTGCCGCCTCTTCCTTGTCCAGACAAGCTAGAAGTAGATCCATGGTTGAGACCAATCGAATGCCGAAGCTGCGGAGTTTGTCCACATATCCTTCATACTGCTTGTACAGCATGACAGGCGCTGTAGACTTATATTTCTTGAAGACCAAACCTTCCTCCAAAACGACAACCTTTTTACCTTTTAGAAGCATCGTCAAAAGGAAACGTTCCCGATGGCCCGCACTTATGCCGTTGGCCAGATTGGCTAACAGCTGAATGCATATCTTCGGAACAACAATGAGCTCGCAGTCTCTGATGCTCTCATCGTAATACTGCACGTCATAATGTTCGTTCAGGATATTCGCCAGTTCAGGCATGGGCTCCGCTGATAGAAGAATCGCTTGCTGTTTGACAGTGGGCGTCGTTTGAGCTGCCTGACGCTGCTGCAATCGCTTATAGATTTCCTCCGTCATCATCTGAATGAATGCTTCCTTATCTAGACCTTCCATGTTCATTTTTTCACACTCCTAGACCTAGATACTCTTTTTCAAAATTTTACCCTTCGTACCTTTCACAAATCCGCAAGCATTGGCTTCGTCATAATCGATATGCATATACGTTTCGTAGTTCGGGCTGACCCGTACCATTACGTCGTCAAAGATTAGCGACCGATTACTCATGACCTTGACTTGTACGATTTCGCCATTCACCAGACCATATTTCTCCGCGTCTTCTGTCTTCACGTGGATATGGCGTTGTGCCGCGATCAGACCTTGATCCAATCGAATCATATGGGAACCGGATGCGATCACGATACCTGGGGTTCCATCCACTTTCCCGCTTTCTCTCACCGGCACGGGTACACCTAGTACGACGGCATCCGAATGCGAAACTTCAACCTGCGATTCCTTGCGTTCCGGTCCGAGTATAACGACATTGTGCAATGAGCCTTTAGGGCCGATCAGCGTGACGCGCTCCTTACATGCGTATTGTCCTGGCTGGGATAGATCGCGTGCTTTCGTTAATTGGTACCCTGTTCCGAACAAGGCATCAATGGCTTCACGATTCAAGTGAACATGCTTGCCTGACGCTTCGATTTCAATGTACGTCTCTTCTTGCACGCGTTTTATCACTTCATTCACGATGTTTTCTAGTAGTTGATTATCCAATTTCTTCACCTCATGAGTTGTAGTGTCCTACACGAATTCGAAACATGATGATCCAGAATAACGATGAGAGACGGTTGAGCGTCTGGATGATATCTTCACGCTCCACGCTGCCATGTTCCTTTTTAAAGGCTTGGTAAGCTAATAATTCCGTTTCTCTCGTCGATGTGCGCAACGCATTTATGACAACAACCGCTTCGCCCATATCATAGCTGGGTTGAAAATGTTCCAATCCAAAATACTTCTTGGGAAAATGGGATTGTTCGCGCAATTCCTTAGGCGACATCCCTAGCAAATGAAAATCGTCTATGCTTTCACTGAGTACTTCACAGCGTACGATTTTCCGAACAAACAATAAGATCTCTTCCAAATCATCGACCAACTTGGCCATATTCAGCTTGGAGCAGCTAATCTGCGCCTCCAAAATTTTCGTTTCCAACGAATCCAACTTGCCACGAAAAATAATTCGTGGATGATCTTTAAAAACAAGCATGTTGCCATATAAATGGGTCATGTGCTCTGGCTTGTTCTCTAAAAAACCGCCGTACATCGTGCGATAACGTTTTTTTCCTTCTACGGGTTCCTGCTCACTGTCCAAATTTTTGGTAATTTGAAGCTTAACTTCCTTTTCAGGTGTCGGAGCATCAGGTGCTACCAGATAACGAAGCTCAATCTTATGATCGTTCAAGAAGCTTTTGGCCGACGGAGTCAGAATCACTCCTTTAGGAACTTCGTATACCTTTATATCTTTCAGTTCTTGATTTCTGAACTGTTTGCGTAATTCGTTTTCAGTGATTACAGCCATGTTTTCACATCCTTCTACCCTCGGGAATGATCCGAGCCTCTCTGCAACATGCACCTAATCGACGGACAGTGAGATGGATGCGGTACACGCCGCATCCATCTTGTCCTTAATCTCTGCCCTGAATGTTATTATTCAGCTGATTTTGTCTTAGGAAGAATTGCATCTACTTCTGAATGTGGTCTTGGGATCACATGCACAGATAGCAATTCACCCACGCGCTCTGCCGCTGCCGCACCTGCGTCTGTTGCCGCTTTTACAGCACCTACGTCGCCGCGAACCATAACTGTTACAAGACCAGCACCGATTTGCTCCTTGCCGATTAATGTAACGTTTGCTGCTTTCACCATTGCGTCTGCTGCTTCGATTGCTCCAACTAAACCTTTTGTTTCTACCATTCCTAATGCGTTTGCGTTTGCCATTGTAAAATTCCTCCTAGGTATATGTTAATTTTTGGGGGTAAACGTTTTTTACATTTCTGCTAAAATTCTTTTGACAATCATGTTGATCAATTGCTCTGCATTGGCAGGATCGATCACTTCTTCTTTTGTTTGCGGTGCTTGTTCTACTAAATCTTCCAGTTCCTTCAAGCCATAAGCCACTCTTCTGATATTCATCAAATTGAGCGGGCTAATGTTGTCGGATGTCGAGCTGCCACCTACTGCGCCACAACCAAGCGTCAATGCAGGAACCAGCGCAGTTGTTGCGCCGATGCCACCCAATGTGCCGGATGTGTTCACCAACAGACGGGATACCGGCTTCTTCAATGCGAACTGACGAACGATTTCTTCATTTTCAGAGTGAATGACCATGGTATGCCCTGCGCCTTCACCATTCAGAATCTCGATACACCGTTCACAAGCCGCTTCCCAGCTATCTTCGGTATAGAACGCTAAGATAGGGGCTAGTTTCTCACGAGAATAAGGTACGTTATGACCAACACGAGTCTCTTCGGCCAATAATACGCGCGTGCCCGCTGGAATTTGGAGATTAGCCAGCTTTGCAATGTGATCCACGCTTTTTCCCACAATTTGCGGATTCATCGTGCCGTTAGCCCGCATGATGAATTTGCCTAGTTGTGCAGCTTCTTCCGTAGACAAGAAATATCCGCCTTGTTTTTTGAACTCAGCAACGACCGCGTCCTTGCTGCACGCTTCTACGACAACCGATTGTTCTGAAGCGCAGATGGTGCCATTGTCGAATGTTTTGGAATCCATGATCCGTTTGACCGACAATGGAATATTAGCACTCTTCTCAATGAAGGCCGGACCATTACCGGGGCCTACACCAATTGCTGGTGTACCGGATGAATACGCAGCTTTAACCATTGCCGTTCCGCCAGTTGCTAGGATCAAAGCCACATCTTTATGCTTCATTAATTGGTCGGTTCCTTGAATGGTCGGAACGGTCATCACAGCAATAGCTCCATCCGGGCATCCTGCTTGTTTTGCTGCTTCATTGATGACCTTCACCGTCTCCAAGATGCTTTTCAAAGCATTCGGATGCGGGGAAAATACGATGCTGTTCCCTGTCTTGAGCGCAATCAACGTTTTATAGATAACGGTTGATGTCGGGTTCGTCGATGGAATCAATCCAGCAACGACACCGACTGGAACAGCTACTTCCATAATTTTGTTGACTTTGTCTTCCTTTAGGACGCCAACAGTTTTCATATCCTTCATTGATTCATATACTTGCTTTGAAGCAAATGCATTTTTGATGATTTTATCCTGCCAGCGACCAAATCCCGTTTCTTCATTGGCCATTTTCGCTAGCTTTTCGCGATGTTCGTAACCCGCATCGGCAATCGCTTTGACAATCTTATCGATTTGTTCCTGCGACATCTCTGCTAGTTTGGCTTGTGCCTCTTTTGCATTTTTAATCAGGTTACGGACTTCTTGAATGGATCTTAGGTCTTTATCCAATGCTTCCATCTATACTCCTTCTCTCCATTATGTTTTTACATACGTGCTTTTTTGGTATTCGAGGTGCGATTTGTTGGTTTGGCAACAGGTTTCCTGCTTTTCATGCCAGATGTTGCATTCGGCGATCCTGCCTGTTCCTGGGCCTGCTCCTTCGGCAAATCAAAGGCTATGATTTGACTGGTGCTTTTGTTAACGGCTTGCACAGGCATCTCGGATACGTCAGCCACAGGCTGATCGACGCTGATTTCTCCAACATCGGACTTCGCTGTATCTTTTTCTTTGCATACAGCGTCAGCTTTCTCTTCTACAGAATCAGCTTCCACTTCTATAGCATCGTCTTTCACATCAACGCTATCTGCATTCGCGCCATAGGAGTCTTTTGGTACCGCCACTTCTGCTGCTTCTGCTGTTTCTTCTGCGGTTTCTTCTGCTTCTGCTTCAACGTCATCGTTCATCGAATTGTTCACGATAGACGCCGTCTCCTCGTGCACTCTGGCAATCACGTGACGAGCCCACAGAACGTTCATCTGTGCTGCTGTTTCTGCACCCGCCTCCACAGCAGCCTGCACCGCGCCAACATCGCCTGTTATTTTGACGGTGACTAATCCGCCGTTAATGATTTCCAGGCCAACACATGTAACACTTGCCGTCTTCAAGGCAGCATCTGCTGCGGCAATTGCCCCCAGATACCCTTTAACTTCAACAAGGCCTAACGCTTTATTTTTCATAGCCATCTACCTTAATAACTCGTCGGGTTATCTGCGACGAATTGTACGGCATCGGCAAATGCATCACATGCAGCCTGGCAAGCAGACTGGCTGCCCGTCAATAAGGCGCCGGCAAAGTTCGTTTCAGATGGTGGGCCAAAGAACGCGGCAACGGTAACATCGGCAGCCTTTAATGCAGAATCCAGCGCATACATCGCTTCAAGTGGCGGGGCAATGAGATAGGCAAGCGCTTCTCCTTCTCTGATGCCTGCCGTCTGAGACAAATAACTGCCTGAACGAGAGACACAATGAGCAAAATAAGTGATGCTGTTATCTTCATTGGCACTTACAAAATGCGCTCCGTTCTCGATGTAATCCACAGCTGCATTTAGTCCGCTGCGTACATCCGCGGGGTTTGGCCCGGCCAAAATCCCGATAACTTCACCCGCCAATTTTGTGGAAGCATTGCCTGCTCCGGCATACATACTTCTTGCGTACACAACATCCACGTCAACCATTTTGGTAGCTTCGTCCAGAGCTGTATAGGTGACATCATCACAGTCAGCAGTAATGATTCCCAAGCTTTTATGGTGCGGTTTTAGATCCAGCTTCGCCGCCATATCCGGACTTACATTGGAAATGAGCTTTACGCCCAATACGTTTGCATGAATCGGTTCGTTTCTCATACGGGCCTCCTTGCGTTCCTATAGTTTCAAATCAATACCCGATGCTTTTCGGTCAATCATCGTCTTAATCAACTCAGCGATATGTGCTCCCGCTTCAACCGCTGGCGTTCCGCCGGAGTGAATGTTGGAAATAACCGTCCGTCTCGCTTCCGGCATCCCTACAGTAGGCTTGTAAGCGATATAAGCACTCATCGATTCAGCCGTGACAAGACCCGGCCGTTCTCCTACCAATAGACAGACAACATCTGCTTCTGTTGCTTCTCCGACCATATCCATGGAAGGAACGCGGCAATGCTTGACGAACAAAATATTTCCAACCTCAATGCCGTACATCTTAAGTCCTTGTGCAATGGCCGGCACGATATCGCGTAGATTGGCTTCAATGGCGGCGGAGCTTAATCCATCTCCGACCATGATCTGCACCTTAGCCTTATTGGTGGTATGCTTCTTCATATATTCGATCGTGTCAGAGGAGAATTGACGACCCAGGTCTGGGCGTGTAATGTATTCATCCTTGTCACGGCACATCGTCTCTACCGCCACCAAATTCATTTCTTTTACAAAATCCTCGGACACGTAAGAGAACACGGCATCCTGCGCAGCAGCATGGTCAGCACGGAAACGCAGTGACGTAAATGTTTTATAGCGCGGTCCTGCACGCCACACCCCAAGCCGAGCCGGTGTCTTTTCTTTCATTTTCAGATAACCTTCGCGATCCTCGGGATCCGGAACTAGCAACAGCTTGCGAAGATCAACCTCCGTAATGTCATCCAGACATTCGCCGCTATCCTCTACTACTTCTGGTTCCGTAGGCCGATTCGTCTGGGCAGGCTCGGTAAGAACCGACTCCGTTGCTTCCTCTGATTTGTTTCCTACCATCTCCATGAGAATGGATTCAATCATCGATTTCAGGTCTTTCTCTTCCATATGAGCTTCCTCCCTTCCTTACTTGAGAAACACAGATGCGTCTCCGGCTTTTTTAGTCAACTTGCCATTTTCAATGAATCCCATTTTCTCCATCCATTGTTCGAACTCCCGAATCGGACGAAGACCCAACAATTCACGCAGCGTTGCAGTCTCGTGATATCCAGTCGTTTGATAATTCAACATGACATCGTCGCCATGTGGAATACCCATGAAGAAGTTGCATCCTGCTGTGGACAGCAATACCGCCAGATTTTCCAGATCGTTCTGGTCAGCTTTCATATGATTGGTGTAACAAGCGTCGCATCCCATGGAAATGCCCGATAATTTACCCATGAAATGATCTTCCAATCCGGCACGAACCACTTGCTTCGCATCATACAGATACTCAGGACCGATGAAACCAACCACGGTATTCACGAGGAACGGGTTATATTTCTTAGCAAATCCGTAGCAACGTGCTTCCATCGTTACTTGGTCGATCCCGTGATGGGCTTCGGAAGACAATTCGGAGCCTTGACCCGTCTCGAAATACATGACATCAGGACCTGCTACCTGTCCGTATTGCAGCACGAGCTGCTGAGCTTCCGCGATCGTGGCAGCATTGAATCCAAAGGCTTCATTCCCCTTCTGTGAGCCTGCGATCGATTGGAAAATCAAGCCTGTTGGCGCTCCCCGCTTCACAGCTTCCATCTGTGTCGTGACATGCGCCAGGACACAAGTTTGTGTTGGAATCTCCCATTTTTGTCTGAACTCTTCGAACCGTTTCAGGACACGCGTGACACTTTCCACGGAATCATCCACCGGGTTGAGTCCGAGTACCGCATCCCCGATACCAAAGGTCAAGCCTTCCATCAGAGAAGCCATGATGCCATCAGGATCATCTGTCGGGTGATTCGGCTGTAGACGAGCCGATAATGTACCTCGTCGACCGATCGTCGTGTTGGCAGTTGCCGTAATACTGATCTTACTTGCCCCATACATCAGATCGAGATTGGACATAAGCTTGGCCACGGCCGCAACCATCTCGGCGGTAAGTCCACGGGACACGCGCTTGATGTCCGATTCGGTCGTGTTATCATCCAAAATCCACTCGCGCAACTCTTCAACAGTCCAGTTTTTGATCTCACTATAGATAAGTTCATTGACCTGATCTTGAATAATGCGAGTAACTTCATCCTGTTCATAAGGAACCGCTGGATTGTTGCGTAAATCTGACAGTTTAATCTGAGACAGGACCACCTTAGCGGCTACGCGCTCTTCAGACGATTCAGCTGCCAGTCCGGCAAGCTTGTCCCCCGATTTTTCTTCATTTGCTTTTGCCATGACTTCCATCAGCGTCTGAAATTGATAGGTTCGACCAAACAATTTGGTTTTTAAAATCACAAAAGCTCCTCCTTTCGAGCACCACTTTATTAGTTAAATACAAGCGTTTTAATGACGACGGGCAATACCTTACCGCCCGCGATCGGCTTGCCGATGTCAATATAGTCGCCGTTGTCTACGTGCACACTATCGATGCAGACAACATCTTTCTTATAGTCAAGCCGTGCATACAACGTCTGTCCTAGCACCTTGGCCATATCGTGACGAACGATCACGATGAGCGGATACTCTTTTTCAAGCAACTCTGCCATTCCTTTGTGTAGCCCATTGGCATACTTCTGCACCTCCTGGAAGCTGGGATTCTTTTTCCCTTCCAGTGCAATCGCCACTTTCTGCAAATCATTATTCAGCTTAAACCAGTTCAATTTGTCAGAAATAGCGCTTGCTAGCACCTCAGCGCTTCCCGATTCGTCCGCCATTGAGAGCTTCAGAATCGGAATATTCTTGATCGGAAAGCTCTTCTCCGTATAGGTTATCGTGCTCCCGCTGATCTCTGTCGTATGGGAACCGGCACCCACGACGGTAGCTCGAATCGTTTCCACCGCTGTTGCCACCGTCATGAGCTGCGTCATGGAAGACGAAGCAATGGCTCTTCCTAACAAAATCCCGATATCTCCAAACTGGAAAACATCGTCCACTGAATCTTGGTAAATGTAGTCAGCGACCCCTCCGGAGAAGGAAATGCACGGAATGGCGCGATCCAGCTTCAGCCCTTTGTTCGTGACGATGATGTCATAGAAGTCGCCTGGCGGTCGGAGTCCGACGCTCTCTTCGAGCAGCGCAACCATTTCCTGAAGGATAGGCTCAAGATCGGTCGGTGTTACCTTCTGCCCGAGTGTCAACGGAATATCTCTGCGCGCAATGAGCTGTTTGATTTTAGGTGCGATATAGGTAATCTCTCGTGTCACCTGATCTACCCTAATCAGACGACCTCCAATGTCGAGACATCCTGTATCCAGTAATTCGCCGCTAGAGAACAATGCCAAATTGCTCGTACCGCCTCCAATGTCGATGTTCACAATGGAAGTCGAATGTTCCTTGGAGTACGTATGGGCTCCGGCACCTTTGGCAGCAATGATGCTTTCCAGGTCTGGACCGGCTGTCGCAACCACAAAATCTCCGGCAAATCCGCTTAACGACAGCAGAACTTCATTGGCGTTATCTTTTCGAGCCGTCTCACCCGTAATAATAACGGCACCTGTTTGAATCTCTTCTTTGCGAATGCCGGCTTTGCGGTACTGCTCTTGCACGAATGTCTGGATTTCCCCAACATCAATCCGGTTATCCTCAAGTACGGGCGTGAAGCAAATATCACTTCGATAGACCACTTCTTTATCTGTTATGACGAGACGCGGCACCGAAAAAGAGGAAGCCATATTCTGAATATGCAACTTGGACAGCACGAGTTGGGTCGTAGATGTCCCCATATCGATGCCAACACTAAGTAGTTCTTCGTTCATTTCACACACCTCCACTCCATGAATACTTTCATGTAAACAAAAAGGCTTAAAGTTATGTAAACTCCCGATTTACAGGAATTTATAACCTTAAGCCTCATTGCTTACATGACTACTTCTTTGTAGCCCGATTATTTATTTTTTGAAGGTAAACGTAACGGTTGTCCCGCTCGGATTGGATGATATTGCAAGCTTCCCTTTGAGCTTGTCCTTCACATAGCTGCGAACTATAGATAATCCCAAGCTGTTGCGCGAACATTCTTCTACAGGAAACCCGATCCCGTCATCCGTCACTTCCACGGTAACCAATCCGCCTTCAAGAAGCGCATGTACCGTAATATTGCCGTCGGAGCAGTCACCGAAGGCATGCTCATAACAATTTTGCAAGAGTTCATTCACAATCAGCGCAATTGCTACCGTGCGATCGCTATCGAGATAAATGCTTTGTGCTGCTTTGATTTCTATATTAATACTTTTGCAATCGACAAAACATCGTTGAATATTAGAAGCAATCAATCGAATGACATCCAGTAAATCCACATGAGCTTCGATCTCCGTAGACAGCAACTCATGCGTAGCCGCGATGGCGAGCACCCGGCTCACGCTTTCGTTCAAGCATTTTTTGGCTTCCGGGCTTTCACTCTGCCTACCCTGGATACGAAGCAGCGACGCCACCGTCTGCAAATTATTTTTCACCCGGTGATGGATTTCGCGGATGGCCACCGACTTGGAGACAATTTCTGCTTCCTTGTCTTTGATTTCCGTCACATCATGCAAGATGACGCCTACGCGAAAATCCCGCTCCTGAATAAACAACCGTTTGACCTGATAATAGTAGCCGGCTACCTTCACATCTGTCCTCAAGGAACAGGAAGGGGACGTAGAGTACTCCTTGATCACGCCCGAGAAAGTCGTCTGATCCAGCGACAGGTTGTCATAGTGCAGCCCCTGAATATCTTCCAAATAACCAAGCTGCCTGTAATAAGCATCTGCCTTCTTGTTCTTCAGCCTTACGAATCCGTACTTGTCGAAGATAAGGACTGCATCCTCCAGCTGATTAATAATGGTATCATTGAATCGCAGCATAGCGGTCAACGTTGAAGATATCTCGCCATCTTCATATTCTGTGCTGGTCACATCGAAGTGAGCTTGAATATTGGCGCTTACATCTTTTTCATAGATGATTACCGCAATGATACCCTCTTGATTTTTGATCGGATACACGGTTTGTCGGACGAGATGGTTTTCTTGCGTTTTGGCGACAAGCCCCTGTGACATGATTCCCGTCTCCAGCGTTCTTAGCACGCCGGGTTCGTTCTCGCGCAGAGCCCGCTCTCCGCAGACCGACCGCCGATAAAGCGATTTGTCCGAGCTCGGACGGTAATGATACACCACGACAGCCTCATTAACCACACTGGATAGCACATCGATGAACACATCATCCTGGCCTTTAGACATTTCAAAGGATTCGGCAATTTCGGTCAGCCGCACGATATCCGCTTCAGCCAACGTCGTATGCTGTTTGCACAAACGTGCAATCTTGCCTTTGTAATTAATCATAGGACACGACGATTGTTGTTGCGATTTCCATCATCGGACACCGTCGATCCATACTAAGTTTGCGTAGGGTCTGATAGGCCTCCTCTTCGGTGCAGCCGTTTTCCTTCATCAAGATCCCTTTCGCTTTCTCAACCGCTTTTCGTTCTTCCATCTTTTGAGTCAGCTTCGAAAAGTTTTGTTCCAACTTACGTATTTCCTTGCCTTTGGCAATCGTTACTTCCACCATAGGTATCAACGATTTTTCGTCGAGCGGTTTCACCAGATAACCAATCGCACCAATAGAGGATGCTTTTTCAATCGTCTGTTTGTCACTGAAAGCGGTTAAAAGAATAACTCCGCCAGCCAGTTGCTCTGAAATGATTCGTTTACCCGCCTTCAACCCATCCAAGATAGGCATTTGAATATCCATGATAACCAAGTCAGGCAGGTGCTTCTTACATAACTCGATGGCCTCAAAACCATCTGAAGCTTCACCTACTACTTTGTAGTCCGCTTCTTCAAGCATCTCACGAATATCCATTCTTGTAATAGGTTCGTCATCGACTATTACAATTTTTCCATTCATGTGTCATGCACCTCATTGTCTGCGATTTTTGCATGTATCTTGTGAAAACTCTACCAAATCACGTATATCTAACCTTCCAAATAGCCCTGCAGCTCTGTTAGTCCTACATTTTCCATGGAAGAAACCTCAAAAATGCGTTCTACACCAGCTGCTTGTAAATACTCTCTCGCTCGCGTGATGTTTTCATCGACTTGGGCGAGTTCCACCTTGGTTACAATCCCAATGACTGGTTTGGCGAACATCGTCGCGAAAGCTGGAGGAAAATAACTTTCTTCCTTCGTGCAATCTTGCACAAGCCCGATCACATCTGCATCAACGCTCGTGACCATCAGCATCTTGTACAAATAACGGTTCTCGATGCATTCTCCCGGCGTATCAATGGCTTGATCGAAATTCTCGATGGCTTGCGTCTTTTTGTAGGCAATTTCCTGACCGTGCAACCTTTGGCACAACGTAGTCTTGCCTGAGCCGGTACTGCCGGCAAATATTATTTTTTTCATAGTATCTTTCCCCTATGTTCTCGTAATCTTCGCTGCCGAAAATCCGAGAATGTTCTGCAAGCCAAGCAGTACTTCGCTAATGGCGGATTCTACAGAAGATACATCCCCCGTAACGACAAGGGAGCCGCTGAAGCGATCTACAAAACCAATCTGTACACCCGCCGCTTTTGTCGCGATGTCTGCCCCAATAATGGAAGCTTCGCTTGGCGTAATGGTCATAATGCCAATAGCATCTTTTGCATCAGCGCCCAGTCCCAACTTCTTGTAAATATCCTGATTGGGGTTCGCAATAATGTGCGCTAGCGTTACCTGCTTCCCAGGTACATACTCTTGAATGACGCGTTGTTTTTCGTATTGTTGGTCCATAAAACATCATCCCATCTTATGAAAAAAACGTAAAATAGCTGAAAAAAAATATAAAGACCCCTTAAAAGTTCACGTGGAATTTTTAAGAAGCCTCTTCGCTTTAACTATTCATCAACACGCCGTTGTGTTAGCTTCATTATATTTATATCTACATGATTCGTCAATACAGTTAACCTAATTGAAACATTTTGTTCAATATTTCGATAACATCCGCTTCGGTTGGAACACGCGGATTGGTAGCGGTACAACCATCACGCAGCGCTCCCTCGGCAATTGCCGCTCTCATCTCTTCTAAGATGTTCTTATCTACGCCGCAGTCCCGCAGCGTTTCCGGCATGTTCAATTGTTTCTGAAGCTGCTTAATTGCCTGCACCAGGCTGCGTACACCACTCCGCGCATTTGAAGCCGGCAGACCTAGGATCTTCGCAATATCAGCATATCTTGCAGCCGTTGCATTATACTCCTCTTTACCATATCCCGGCTTATAATCCGCATTAAATTCGATCACATGCGGCAATAGCAGCGAGTTCATACGCCCATGGGCAATCTTAAATTTGGCTCCTGCCACATGCGCAATGCCATGGTTAAGCCCGAGCGAAGTGATGTTGAACGCCATTCCTGCCATGCACGAAGCATTATGCATTTTTTCGCGCGCTTCAAGATCGGCCCCGTTCTTATAGGCTCTTGGTAAATAAGCAAACACCAATTTTATCGCCTTCTCCGCCAAGGCATCGGAAATATCGTTCGCTTTGGTTGACACAAACGCTTCAATCGCATGCGTTAACACGTCCATCCCTGTATCGGCGGTAATGAAATCCGGAACACTCTTCACCAGTTCAGGATCTAGAATCGCTTCCTCCGGCAGCATATCATCGGATACAAGCGGATATTTGATGTTTTTCGCTTTGTCGCTGATGACCGAGAAAGACGTTACTTCAGAACCGGTCCCGCTGGTTGTTGGAATCGCTACGAACGGAATATCTTGCTGATTCAGGATTTTCTTCGCGAAAATCTTCATCGCCTTGGCCGCATCGATCGCGGAGCCTCCGCCGATAGCAATGATCAGGTCGGTCTGAAACGTTCCAAGCGCCTCGACACCTTCGGTTACAACTTCAACCGGAGGATCCGGTACGATGTTACTAAAAACGTACTGTTCATTGCTTTCATGCAGCCTTTCGAACAACAGATTGATCATCCCTGATTTCATCATGAACGGATCCGTAACGATGAAGATCCGCTTGTTTCGCCATTCTAGTAAGCGATCCAGTGCTCCTTGCCCCAAATAAATGTCGGTTTTAAAAGAAATTTTGTCCATGTATGGCACCTCCAAGTCGTAATTGGCAACAAAAAAAGAGACTTTTAAAAGAATAAATTCCTTTAAAAGCCTCTTTGCTTGTTATATGTACACGGCATTGTGTAACTTATTATTATTATGCAGTTGACTACCCTCACTGTACACCTTTATCCGGATACTCGTCAACTGTATTTTATATAGAGAAGATACACATCATTGTGTATCCTATTCTTCGGCATTGAAGAACTTTCCTGTTACCTCATGTACAACATTGTACTTGTTCGGCGCCATCGCCTGGTCCTTCCGACATTCGCCGGAATTACCTGATCACACAAAAAAAGCCTAGAAGGCGAGAATCGTCACACTAGACTTGTAAACCAGCCACTTTCGCCTCGAAATGGTTAGTTTTCTCAAAGTTTCTAGACAAACGACCTGACTTAAGACTGATCCTACAGTCTATTACAGTGGCGGGACCGCGTTGGATTTGCACCAAACTTCCATTGTCTAAAACTTTTGTATTGTCGTATGACTTGAATGATCATCATTCGAATTTATTATAGCATATTAAAATGGGATGGCAAGATTAAAATTCTTGTAAGGGTCTATCTGATACCACAGGCTTCTTCGATGATGTACGTACTCAAGTAATCTGTTCGCAGAGCTTCATCATCTTCAATCACCGAATCTATCACCAATGCAATTTGCTGGATCATTTTGCCCGCTTCAAATATACAATGATGATGGAAACATCGCTTATCTTTCAGCATTTTATCTATACAGCTAGGAATATTGGCAGCAACACCGAAGTTCTCTGGATGTAATATCCAACTTATCTCTTTCCAGTCCAGAATCCCTTCGTCCGTTTTTTTCGGCGTTTGATAGACTGCCTCTTCAGGTAACTCAGCTAAATATAAATACAACCCACCGCATTCATTCTTTTCCAAAATCGTCCACGTTAGCAGTCCCTTGAATTGTATGTTTGGGGAATCGATTTGTGTTTCCTCATAGATTTCACGCAATACAGATAACCTAGGATGTTCATTTTTCTCTAGTTTTCCACCTACTCCATTCCAACAGCCCATCCATGATGGAAACTCTCGATTGAGCAATAAAATTTTAGTCCCTTGCTTAATAAAGCATAAATTATATTTAATCATTTTTTGTCTCCTCTGTGTTCAATGAATGACCCTCATATGTGTTTTCGATACTGCTGGAAAAATCATTGCTTCGATATTCTCTCTTCACAGATAATTATCGCAAAAAGAAAACCACTCTCAAAGACATTTTATTTCCTGCCTATAGTCTAAAAAATCGATTAATAATTTGCATGCGTTTGTACAAGCCATTTGTTTAAATCGATTTTGATCATTTATCGTATTTGTATTTGCTTTATCTGATACGGATTTTAGACCCATAAAATCTATTTGGTTCAGGTAACAAACATGAGCGAAGGCTGCCATTTCTTGATCTACTGCAATTGCTGCAAAGTCTGCCATCAGCTTGTAACTTAACTCATCATCGCGTATTCGTTGATCACCAGATACAAATGTTCCAAAATATACTCGATTAGTCATCGTTTTTGTAAATTCTTTAAACGTAGAAATGATCTCTTTCGTTGAATATATCATGCTGCTTCTTCCCAGGTAGGCATCAAGCGGGTCATTGGAGATCCCGGCGTCTGTTACATCATGTTGTATGGATTTATCTGCAACAATAATATCTCCACCGCTAACAACTTCTGATAGCCCTCCGCAAATTCCCGTCATATATATTTCGTCTGGATTATAATTTGTTATCAAAAGCTGCGTACAACTTGCCGTCTTCACCTTTCCAACGCCAGATACGACCGAAATTATCTGTAAATTTGCGAATTGATGCGTATGAAATGTCCAAGCAGCAATTGACTCCGTTTTAATGGGTTTGTATTGATTTAACAAATATTCAAGTTCCGGCTCCCACGCTGCGATTATACCAATTTTCTTCATATAGACTCCTTTATTTACGATTTACCCGGATTTCCGAAAACGTTTCTGTGCTACCCACCTTCATTTTTACAAACGTACTTATCTATATTTCGGTTGACCTATCCATACTTCTGTACTATACCTCACGGTGATGACGCCATTCGTCTCCAGCTGATGAAATCGCTGCGCATGTGCTTTCTGAAATGCTTCGAACCAATCTTCACTTTCATCTGGTGATTCCATACCGGAGATCACTGCTCCCCAATATTCATCCCATGTCTCGATATGCTCTTGTTTAAACAGATATCTACTTGGTGTTGAATCTCCATAGAAATATTGGACTGGCTCTTGATGCCTCGTCGCATTTAATCGTTTATTGTATTGATCCATGTTACATACACGCATTGTGTCCCGCAAAAAATTACTGTTATCATCATAGGAGAAGATAGCTAACATTCCAGTCGGTTTAAGTATTCTTTTAAATTCTTTCATTGTATCTTCTGGTTTAAATCGATGATATGCATTAGCGGCAACAATTAAATCTATCGACTGGTCAAGAAGCCTTGTGTCCTCAGCTACTCCAGCTATGTATTCGATATCTTGTCTCTCCCCAATTAATTCATGAGAGATCTTACGCATTTCAAATTCGGGTTCTATAGCAAACACTTTCTCTACATTGCCAACAAAATGCTGCGTGAGAAGTCCCGTTCCTGCACCAATATCTGCGACTACACCATGACTTACATCCGCTTTTTCAATGACAAATGTACTGGCTTCTACTGAATAAGGCAGTCGATACTTGGCATATTGTAGGGCTTTATTGCGTGTCATTTGATTCATAAGTAGGCTCCTTTGCATGGGACTAATACTCTCCAGGTCACGGACAAGATCGCCTTCATGGAGTCGCTTTTATAGTAAGTTTTCATTTAAGTGAACACTGCTCTTCAATATGCTTTTTACTCTGCGAGTTGAGCTATCCGTTTTAGGTAGGTAGCCATTTCTATGTAGTATTATCCAACGCAGACAAGCTATTGCCTCAAATAATTCTAGCTCTTCTTTTGTATATACATTTTCAGATAGATATGCAGAACGATAAATGGAACCCTGTTTTTCCCCAACATAAATCCGAATTAAAACAATCGACCAAGCTATATCATACCTCGGATCACCAAGTTGTCCGTTCGTCCAATCTATGATTGTGTACTTCCCCTCTGCCTCCAATATATTACCCAAATTAAAATCACCATGAATAATACATTCTTGCTTCATAACCGTACTTTCAACAAGCTGAACAAGCAGATTCTTAATGTCTAGATGTTCTTCAATTCCAGGATAAAAATAGCGAATAAAATCATGTTTTGGAAGCGCTCCATTCAAATCTTCTAAAGAAACTTTATGTATATTCATTAATATTTTTGCAAGTTGCGTAAGCTTGGACGAGTTCAATTTATGAATAGGTGTTCCATCAAAACTGGTTAATAACACCTGATTATTGTTCTTATCCACACCCCATCCAAAAGGCTGTGAAACGGATAACCCTTGGTCATATAGAACTTCTAACAACTTATACTGCAGCTTAACATCCGGCTTTGAAGTCTTATTCCAAACCTTTAATACAAAGCTTGTTTCATCAGTGCAAATTTTTGTCACTTCTGCTTCAAGGCCAGAATCCAAGGGGATGTAGGTTAAGGAAGAACTACCTTGTTCAATCAGGGAATCAATTTCGTCGCATTTTGCCAACCAGTTAATCTCTCTCATCGGATCCGTCATAGCTTCTCTTCCTTTCGCGAGGATTTCTTATTTATCTACATGATGAATTTGATGGTACGTTTTTAGACTGATCGGAATATGTCCAACTGCCAATATTAAACTACTGAGAAATAATATAGAGGAGTGTAAAATCACCGCAGCACATAAAAAATATAGAATCGGGCTAATCGCCAAGGGGACTGGAATTCCGAACATGGGTGCAAAGAGCAATTGATAATCTCTATTTCTTTTAAAATATCGTAACCATCCAGAATAATACAACAGCAGAAAAACTACCATTCCACTGAAAGATATCCATTCATGTTGTTTATCGAGGTGCATTCTTGTGAAAATAGGGAGTACCATCACACCCACTCTCCCCATCCCTTCAGCTGCATGGTAGATGAATTTACTTTTATTGAGGACATGGATCGGGACATTCCTAGGCGGCAACACAAAGAATAATAGATTGGGCAAAAAAACGGCAATAGGGATAATTAAGCTCATAAAATGAAACAATTCAGTTACCCCCTAGCGATTATCGCATCAAATAATTACAATATTCTATGAAGTACTCTACTTCTTTAAGTAATTCTCAAAATTTTTAATATTCTTTTCTTTGTTGTGTCGATTCTTTTAACCAGTCATTTAAACCATTTGTATTTACAAATACTTCGTTACCTATCTTAATTATTGGAAACATCATTCCTGTAAAAGAACCCGTTGCTTTTAACATGGATTCTTCAGTAGAAATAATAGTTTTAACCTGTGATTCAGTTATGTTTAAGTATTCAGCTGTTTCTTGAATAGTCATTAAAGGTTTATCGTGATTTACAATTTCGTGGGAATTACTTATTTTCTCCTTTTGAAGATCGCTATTAATTAAGAGGCAACCTATAATAATTGCAATTCCTAAAATTATGGAACTAATAATATTGCTGTAATTCAATGGTTTCAAAGGATTAGCCTCCAATTATTTAGATCTTGTCGTATTCAGATAACGTAAAGCATTCACGAATTCGAGGGGGAATTCCCTAAAATGAGTTGTCCGGGATCAGCAATATATCCATATATGAAATATGAGTCATTGTCTAATCTGTAAGGAATTCTAAGATCTCTTAATATGGAGAGGAATTCTTTAGATATATCAATTACTTCAGGTTTTAGCAGCTTTCCCTGATGCCTTAAATATCTTGGTCTGACTCTTATCCACTCAACAGCGTAAAAAGGTATAAGTCCCTCTATCCAATCACCATGATACCAAACGTCATTCTCAAAATGTTCAGGTGAGGGTACCTCATTCAATACATACTTTGCCTGATATGGAGGAGGAAAAGACAATGTATTTAATACAGCGCTCTGAAGCCGTTCCCACTTCGTATTATTCATGATTGAACTTAATTGCTTCTCAGTAACTACATCGATGACTCTTTTTTTGTGCTCATCCGTTATGCTCATTCTTTCACCTTACTCTAAGACTTTTTTCAGATAATATCGTTTATGATTTTTGGGGCAATCATCCAGTACACCATAGATCTCATAGCCATGCTTCAAATAGAAATCTAATGCTTGAAAATCAAATGTCTCTAAATGAATTAATTCTACTTCATATTTCCTAGCAATCGTTTCCACATCGGTTAATAGCTGTGATCCTAATCCACTCTTTCTGAATTCTTGCTTCACCCACAGGGCGTCAATGAATAAACATTTCCATGCGTAATCAAAACAATTGATTCCAGCGATTATATTCCCATCTTCATCTTTAATATGCTTATTAATTTCAGCAAATGGAACTTTGGGTTTAAAAGATACGTTTGATTCGTTATATTCAACAATCTTCTCTTCAATAAAGTCAATCTCTGTTTTAGTGCTGCTAACGATAGAATATGAACTCATATGAATCACCTATTTTCCTTTCTGTTGTTTTTCTAAGAATTTAAGATAACGTTAATCAATTTGCGAATCTTCATTTACTTTAGAGCATTAGCGACGCCGCTCCTCGTAGAGTTGTCTGCCCGATTCCACTTCCTAGAAATACATAGATCTGACTGAGGAGATTAGATCGAAACATGAATATCGTGTTGCCAGGTGTCATTTAAGTTCCAAGAATTAGCTATATATCATTTTAAGGTCTATCTACTGGATATCCGTATTGTTCTCTATATTGTTTTCTTTCTTCCGTAAAATCCCACCATTGTTTATTACTATCACGATTACTTGCATAATGTACGACTAATCTAAATTGATCTTCCACACACGGGTCAATCCTGATTCCATGTAATTGTTCAAGTTCTTCAATTAGAAACGCCCCGTCTTTTCCAACTAAATCATCTAAGGCGTAAAAACCTAATTGCATTAGATCCTGTGCAAACTTTGGGCCAATAGACGGTATACTCTGAAATTCTGTTAACGCTTTTAGATCCCTTGCTCTATGAACTGAAATACTTAATAACGAGCTCAACTGATGTATTGAATATTCTTTTATCTCACTCGTTTTTATTTTGCATTTTCTTAAAGCCGATCTCTCAGATATAGTCAAATCTAGTTTTGGTGTTTTATTATTTTTCATTGAAATGAACCACCTTATTTACGAAAATGGTGTTATCGGATATCGTCGCTTCGTTAGACTATTTAATATGTTTTTCTAATAATCATACGACTTTGTTCATCAAGATTCTTTTTTTCTATGATTTCTAAAATACCTTCAGGGTATAATGGTTTCGATGCTAATTCATCTATTGATTTCCATATTAATTGAATTCCTTCATGTTCTTTATGCCATTTAAAATCTAGCATATCCTTATCATCCTGTAATCTGCACCAATGGAGTAATGTACAATCATGTCTTTGTTTTCCGTCATACTCAACAACACTTTCATTAACTGACTACAGCTAAAGTTTCAACTATAATAGATAAATCAAACTCTTCAATAAGTTCCCTAGATATTGCTTCACCTGCTGTCTCTCCGAATTTCACGGCTCCACCTGGAAATCTATAAAACGACTCTTCTCTGTCACATTGTACTAAAAATCTTCTGAAATCTTTATCATATATGATTCCTTCTGCTCTCAATAATGGCTTTGTCATCATTGCTCCTTTTATGTTTCTACAGATTTTAGGAGAAGTAGTACTATCAATCTTTTAATTCTTTCAACCTTAATAATATCTTCGCTATCGTCCCATTTAAAATAACATCTATAAATAATCCCTCACTAAATCTATCTCCTCGAATATAGCTCGTCATCAATTTCCTAAGTGTTTCTAAGTCTACATTCATTAAGTTGTCATCTATACGGTTTCCTACGTCTTTATAAACCTTATTGTCATTTATCCATTGACTCCAATCAAAAACCATTAAATCGCGAAAGCTCATAACTTCTTGGGTTTCACATTTATATCCATCTATTTCATTGTAAAAAATACTATTGGGGTTCTGAAAAAACTCCAGGTACTTGAGTAATTTATTCATCTCTATATTTGTTATTACTGAATTATATGCCATGGACTACGCCTCACTCATGGATTAATATTTTGATAGAAATTTATAATGTTTCCATCGGGGTCTCTAAACCAAAAAGAGCGTCTTCCCCATGGATAGGTCTCAGGTAGTTTTACGAATATTACATTTGCGTTGCTTAGCCGGTTAAATTCTTTATCAACATCATCTACTTCGATTTCAATCGTGCAGCTACCATACCCAGCATTCAGAGTACTTCCTGGAGCCATGTTCTCCATTCCTAGTTTTGAAAATATATCGATATGACTACCTTCTAATAAAATTCTTGCATTAATTTCATCTCCTACAGCCTCTGCTTGCAGAATCTCTTTGTAAAATCCCGCTAGATAAGTTACATCTTCAGTTATCAAGCAAATCCCATTAAATTTCATCATATCTTCTCCATTTTGTTAGAAATTCTACAAAGTTATTATTGTATTCATGGTTACCGAGGTTTCACATAACGTATTACGTATTCACGAATCCGAGAAACTTAAGGCTCCGGAGGAACCGGCCACAACGTGGTTAGGTTAGTAGGGTTGTCCACTTCCAATAAACATGGTAATGCTCTCATTGCTTTCCGTGATTTTCAGAGTATTGCAACCATGGTATTTGCCCAGTCCTGAATAATTACGCCATTATAATTTAAAGACGATCGGTATGTCACTTGTCCTTTTTCTCCAGATCATGTGATGATTTCTTTCACCCCAAAAATTCTCAAACAAATAATCAGGCTCTCCAAATTTCTTTTTCCAAATCTTCTGCGCGTTACCGTATCCACTATCAAGGCAAAATTCTTCTATTCCTCTATTTCTTAAGGTCAGAAGCATTACATTAAATAGCAATCTTCCTATTCCTTGTTTCTGATAATCGGGAAGTACAAATACAGTTCCTACCTCGACCAACTTTTTCAATGTGCCATGCGTGCATTCGTTAATTAGGTTACTGGATGGACCATACTCAATGGTTCCGATAACTTGGTCATTCGTGACTGCAAGTAAAAAAACTTGTCCGCTCCATTACTTTCAAAATCTATATCGAGAGACTTTTTTTAGCCTCAATTTCCATTTCTATATCATCTAGTAAATCTGATAAATTCTCTTTAGCAAATGTATCTACAATAACGTTCCTAAAAAATTGATGTAATTCCTCAGCATCGTCAAGTCTCGGTCGCCTTATTTCTACGTTGCACACGAAACGCCCTCCTAAAGATTTGAAATAAATTAAATAATTTACATAGAATTTAATCATTATATTTATTAAGCTGATTTCATATTTTTCTTTTATTTATTTTCATCAAGTCTTACTAGTTGATTCATTTCCATTGATCCTTCATCAGTGATTCATATTAGTTTTCCATCTAACTCTTCACAGCAATAGCATCAATTTGAATGTTGAATCCAATATCACTATTGAATACTGTTCTAGCTGGATATGGTTCTGTAAAATAGTCTTTATAAACCTCTTCCAACATCTGCGGGGTTATCTTTTCGTAATTCAAAATAACCGTTACTTTAACTACATCTTTAAGGCTTGCCTCGACTTTCAATAATACCTTTTCAAGATTTTTTATGGTTTGTCCAATTTGATCTTCAAAAGCAACATCTAAATTGTCTGGTCCTTGGCCTGCAACAAAGATAGTTTTGTCGATTATCACGGCATCTGAATAGGCTAATGGAAGCCCCGATTTAATATATTCTTTCATCACACACCACTTTCAATTCGTTTATTATTATTTGCGTTAATCAGTGACTTGTCTAAACAACTCCCAGAATCTATTTAATTGTGTCATACAGATCTACCTCAATATTGTTTATTTCCTTATGTCCCCACTCATCTGAAATCTCCAGATGCCAGGATTTCTGCAATCTTTCGAGTTTATTTTCTTCGATCCAATGATGTAGTTTTTCATATGTGTTTCTAATATCAGAATATGACCCGTTATGTCTTATGACAGCATATTTTTGTTTAGGGACTACTACTGAAACCATGCCCTCTGGAATCTGTATACTTGTATTTACTTCAACACAAACCCAGTAACCATCTTCCTCTTCTGAGAAATCCCCAACAAAAAATGCCCCAATAAGTCTTATTGGCCTTACAACGTCATTAATCTCGTTCAACCTTTCTTTAAGCACAAGAGAAGCCTTAGGGATTTCATTGACATATTGGTCACCAGGACACACCACTCTTAAACCAACTAACTTCATTTCATTGAGTTCGACTACTTTCACAGGAATCACCCTCTCGCATTTTTTTCGAGATACCTCCATTATTTCTTGCCAATAATAATTGTTGCATATTTACTATCAGTCTCCTGAATCGATTGAATTTGAAAACCAGTTGATAGAAAAAGACGAACATATTCATCCAATTCAATCGGGTAAAGCTTTATCTTCCTACTACCATAATCAAACCACTCATCATCTTTACTTACCGATAAAACAAATAATCCGTTATCCTTAAGCGAATTGTAAATATTAAGCATCGTTTTCTCTTTATCTTCTATGTGCAAAAATGTCAATACACTATACGCTAGATCAAAAGTACCGGGGCGAATAAAATCATTAATATCTGCCATTACTAGCTCTATGTTTGAAAATGCACTTAAATTAGACCTAGCTCTATCCAGAGTCTTTTTTGAGATATCAATACCAACAAGAAACTGACAACCTGCATTTAAAACCGAGTTAGCTAACCTACCTGTTCCAACCCCAACCTCTAATACGATTTTATTGTCAGCTTTTAGTGCATCAAAAAAAATTGGACCATCCCATCTATTCATATAAGCTTGTAATAATGGAGGGTCTTGTAATGGATCATTGCCCTCATCAATCAGCATTTCATAATGCTCGAGAGTGCTAGTAATCTTCATGAGTATACCTTCCCCTTTTTAATAATGTTTTTATATCTCTATGCCCATGTCGTATAACGTTGTTGTATCTATGAACCCGGATAAGATTAAAGGAGCTCAAGCGACTGGATCCGACGGACTTAGCTTCGTAGGATTGTATGCTGGCTACACTTCCCTGCCACTCACTTCTTCGAATTACAATCAGGAAATCATTAATTCCATTTGTATTGCAATTTTTTTTTTGTCGTCTTCTAGTTTTGTTATTCTTATGTCGCATGGTTTAAATCCATTTTTATAATAAAATGCTAATCCTCTTGAATTAGTATTGTGACAAGATAACAGCAATTTCTTAATACCATACTTTTCTTTAGCTTTATTTATCATTACGTTCAACAGGACTTCTGCCGTGCCACAACCTCTATACTTTGGTGATACAATTACATTCCCCAACCAACAAGTATCCTCTTCAATGCCATATAAATTAGCATAGGCAATTAAATCGCCCGTGTATTCCTGAACTATAACTGTCGGTTCAACACGATTCTCAAGTAGTTCTATTATTTGGTTTGGAGATAGAGGGAATTTAAATTTTGGACTTACGTAAAGTAATTCTTCTACTGATTGTGGAAACATACAGATTGCTTCTAAGTCTTCATTCGATAAGGTTCTATAGGAGTAAATGATTTTCATCTCCTTTTGTTTGATTTTGGACGGTTTCGTTTAACGTTTTTTACTTGACGAAGTTCGTTTCCCTTTGAAAGCTCTTATCTTAGGGGAATGGATGTGGCTGACTGATAAGGCATCCCTACTGATAAACTTCAAATACATCCTCTTCTTCAGCTTCGGTCGGACCAACCGACGATGCCGCTCAGCGTGAAAACGGTGATATGTGACGTCTCAATTCTTCATTGAATTTGCTGAGGCTATCAGTTCTTGTTTATCTATCTTTGACTGCCCTTGATAAAGGAAATATACAAATCTGTATGTTAAATCATTCTTTATCCACCATAGAGTTTGGGCAGTACCATCTTCTTCATAATATCCTTTAATATTATTGTTCAAATTTAGACTTTCTTTACCCAATGCAATATTATCTTCATTATAAATCTTGCGAGTTTCTTCAAATGTAATAATTAAATTATAGAGTTGGTTCTTTTCTGTATTTCTATAATGAAATACTACTTCCTTAAACTTCCCATCTTTACTATCATATGATTCTAATGACGCCGTTTCATTTGTTATATTAATAGGGATATAAGTCGGATTCTCCGGAACAAAAATTAGTTTAGATTCGATAAACTTAACTGACTGTTCATTAAAATGTTCATAATTTTTAGTTAAGGGTTCAGAATTATTCATACAGGATGTAATAACAAACAAAATAGATAAAGTAATTAAGTATTTTATTATCTTCATTTAGGTCCCCTTATTGAGATTTCACATAACGTAGTTGTGTTCCCGAACCCGAAAGGCTCAAAGGAGCGCAGCGACTGGGTCCGACGGACTTAGCCTCGCCGGGTTGTCTACCAGATTCCCCTTCATTGAAAAACCTTGAGCAGACCAAGAAGCAGACGCAACGCAGTAGGATAACGGTGTTATATGATGAGATACCTTCTTCGAGTATCGTTAAACAGCGCTCTTTATTATTATTTAACTTTTATTCAGTTTCTGTTTTGATACATGTTTTCAAGTGTGTTATTATATATTTATTAAAGACCAAGTGCGACAAACACTTGGTCAGTACAATTGGCTTGGATGGACTAATCCCTTCTAAGTCTTAGAGGAATAAAATCCCACCTTCGGCGGTCAACCATTGGGTGGGATTTTACTTTTTCTTGTTGTTATTATTAATGTAGGTTAAAAGTGCAAGGATGAACATTCCAAATAGGAACATCATCGTTATTGCATCTTTTACTTCCATGGCTTCACCTCCTTTCGAAGGGAAACCATACCCACCCAAGATTCAATTGTTATCTATATTTTACCTTTCTTCCCATCTGCGCACAAGTGTTCTCATAGATTTGAATTTGTTTTTTATGATTATTATATTCTGCATCACTTTCATATTTGTTGTGTTCCTGAACCGATGGCTTAAAATGCCTCGGACAGACCTAGACACTGCGGGAACACGGTGTTATATGAAGTCACACCCTTCTTCGATTTACATTTAAATCAGTCTTTCCATAATCTCTTTGTTTCTATTAAATCTTCATCATCGAATTCCATCCTATATATATCGGGTTTCGAAGTCTGTATTAAAAAATCAAAATCGTATTTACTGTCAAAGTATCCCATCATCAATGTCATTACCATGCCATGAGTTCCTATTACGACTTTCTGTCCTTTATACTTCTTTAGAATTTCTTTCAAAGCTGCTACAGAACGATTCTGACAAATCGTACTAGATTCCCCTCCAGGTAATAAGAAATTCGAGTCAGAAAACATCTTCTTTACAGTTGGATACAATTCCTTATCAGCCATAACCTTGTCATCACTTAAAAAAATCATTTCTCTTAGTTCTTCAAAAACTAATATCTCTTTATCAAATGACTGAGCTAATTCCTCAATTGTTAGGATAGCTCTACGATATGGACTTGAAACGTACGTATCTATTCCCTCATCTATCAATAATTCAGTTACTTTGTTGGCATCCGACCTTCCTTTGTCAGTAAGCCCTCGTGTTCTCTCATTTCCTTCTGTTTTTGGTGATTCGCCATGCCTCACCATGTAAATATAAGTTTTCATAAAAACCTCCGTGGAATACACTCAAATAATAAATAGCTGTGACTTCTTATAACCTTTTCTTGCATTCAGGAACCCAAGAACCTTAAGGCACGTAGTGCTGACCGCTGCGCGGTAGGTTCGCGTGGTTGTCCGCCTTCTTCAACTTCTCCGAAATTCCCCCTAGCGATATCGAAGCAACGTTAATATGGTGTTATTGGGTGTTTACGCCTTCTTCGAGGTATTTACACATAGGTTTTGAATGTACCTGATTCTCCGAGAAAATCTTTCCTTGTCGATCAGAATCATCAGGAATATTACCAGGCTGAGTTGTATGAATGGTTTTATCTTCAAATGGGTTATATTTATTATCCATGTCATACCTCCAGAAAAGTATTTGATGTTTATACGATCTAAATCGCTTTTTGTTTCCAATTATGGAGAAAATGGAGAGTGCATGATTAATGGGGATTTTAATTACTCATTTGTCCTTGCTTACTTTCATCTAACGTTCTTGTATCACGAATCAGGGAAGTATAAGGGAGCATCAGCGACCGGGTCCAACGGACTTTGCTTCGCAAGGTTGTTCCTCCTCTGCTTACCACTTCGACGAACCAAGGGCAAAGCCCGCAGCGTAGATACGGTGTTATATGATACAGGACACATCGTAGTCTTTCCCCTTAAAAACCAACCATAGCTCGATACCCTCCACCTTTATGGAATTGATTTATTTCAGTTACTTCACTTATATATCCCTTACGATATCAGGTTCTGTTATATCAATATTATTATTTCCTTTATACATTTCCTTAGGAGTAAATACTGTAAGAAGTAATTCTTCTCCTGGTTTAATATTTAGTTTATTATTTTTAGCTTCGATTTTAAAATCATTTCCTCTAGTCTCGTTTACAACTTTAATAGGAAAACTTAAATATACATTATTCTGTACTATAATTTGTCTAGATTTGTTCTGTAATCTTAACGTATACAGTATTCCGTTAAGTTCTTCTTTCTGCTCTTTTAATTCCAATCTTATGTTGGCAATATCCTCAGAAGTAACTTCTTTATTATTACTACAACTTACGATGGTTATTAAGCATAAGATGACAATGAAAATAAAAAATAGTTTTCTCCCCACTTCCTGAATCCCCCCAAAAAATATATTGTCCGGTTGCGACGTGGTTAGGTAATGATGGGTTGTCCCCTGGATCTTCTTCTCTGCTTCATACTCCTCGGGGGACCTAGAGAGCGACAGCGATATGCGTGAATGCGGAGTTAGCTGATGTACCTGATTCTCAATCAAAACATTTTATGAGATCTTTATTTGTCCTTCTGCTACTCTTATTAATAGTGAATTGATCTTTTCAATTACTTCATCTATATTTCTAGTTTTAAAAAGTAAAATTGGCTTTCCCCAGTTATTTGTTAGTGTATCCATATCCTCTGATTGCTTGACAAGCGTTAATGTATATTTGCCATCAATATTGTGTGCAGGATACCAACCCAAATCTAAAATTACGTTATAATGCAAATTCGACATTTGTAATATGTCTTCATTTAATTCCCATAGCAAGTCACTTTCTTTCCTAATATCATCGAGATCAACCCTACAAAACGTATTAAAGTCAACTTTCCAACCAGATGGAATTTTCAATGCTACTAATTCTAATTTCATCCTAATCATACCTCTTAGAGTTTTTAGATTTTTTAATATCTATTCATGTACTTCAGCAAACATTTTACTTAACGTATGTATCCAATTACTTCATTTAAATTTTCTATATCCTTTGGAGAAATCTTTAATGTCGTCTGTGGTACACCTGTGCCCCCATAAACATATGGAAATCGATATAATTCTCTATCAATAATTGTAGGTAAGCCTAGATTAATTAATGATACGCTTCCAATCTTACTCCCAGTAACTTGTTCAACTTCTTGTGGTTTGGCCAATTTAATCTCTTGTACCTCTAATAGCTTTTTTAATGATTCCAATCCTACACGCCCATAGTCACCTGAAATGATCAGTGAGTAATAGCCTTTTTCTGTCTTTAAAATCAAAGTCGGGGCAGTTTGTCCAATTTAAATACCAAAATACTCTGCGCCTTCTTGAGCCGTATTAATTTGTTTACTATGATTTATGATTTCATAATCAACTTGGTGATTCACCAGAATTGCAATTAACTTATCCATAGTCTTCCTACTCTCTTCTGGATTTTGTAGCGAGTGCAACGAAGCAGAAAAACGCTGTTATACGATGTCAGTGTCTTCTTTGTAAGAATCTCAATTTTAGTTATCTTTAACTATTGTGTTCCTTTAGCTTAAGTGCATTTCTTCACGATACCATTAAGTCATGCCCATCAGCTTGAAATATTCTAAGTACTAGAAAAGAAAATACACTAATGTTACACCAAGGACTAGTACTATAAGTGAAACAACATATTGTTTTGAACCCTTTCGATAATTCCAATCTATAAATGACTGAAAGCCCAGTGCCGTGATTATATATAACATCCAAAACCACTTCATAACATCACTTTGTGAGTTATCTGTAACAATAATAACAATGACAGTAATAATTCCAATGAGGGCAAATATAATCTTACCCGAGAAACTAACTTCCTTTCCCTCCTCAGTAAGTTCTTCTTTTTCACTTCCAATAATCCATATTCTCAAAATTAAATGAGAAAACCAGAGAATTATACATATAAATCCAATTGCAATCCCCATTAAATCCCTCCCTAATAATACAGAGTATTAATTCGTAATCCTACTTCGTTGGCTGAAAAGTATCTATGAATTATTGGCTAGTATATATTTTTCTGAAGTATGTTACTTTGGGTAGACTAAGGGGGCTTGCCTCCAGTGTAGATACGGTGTAATTGGATGTTAATACGTTCCTTGAGAAGCCATCAAAATGATTTCAAAATGTTTCAGACTGTTCTTAATAATAGCGTTTTCTTTTGCGTTGATTTCTTTAATTAAATCATTCATTACGCTTTTTGCCAGTCTATAGTCATCTTCTTTAATATGATTATTATTTAAAGCCTCTTCGAGCTCATCTTCATCCTTTATATTGAAATCCCCATTAGGAAAAACGACTACATCTAAATAAAGATCGTCCCAAAACGGTATTCCTTGTTCACTAACCCCAATACTCTTGGATATATCCACATATGCGTTCATTTTTTTGCAATAAAAAGATTGTGCAAACTTGTGCCTAAATGTTCCGGTTTTCCATTCGTCAAATATAAATACTCCTGCCAACAATCAAATTGATTCGAATTCATTTGGTTTACAGACTCTTGCATAATCGCACTTATACCATCTGTTGCAACATGTTCGATCTTATTCAGTGAAAACTGACTCATAAAACTTTCCATTTCAGTTGGGGTTGAGCAAAAAAACATCCATCATCTAAGTATCCATCCGTACCTAATACAGTAATCGGTGCTTGTTGTATAAGTACTTCAGGATTCCGCTTGATTTTATAAAGATAAGCCCCAGCGCGATTAACATATGCTACGGCAATCGTTCCTCCAGGTTTTAGCACTCTTAGGCATTCCTTCATACAAGTCTTCCATTCTTCCAAATTGCTTAGGTGATAAAGCGGTCCCATGCAAAGCACAACATCAAATGAATGATCCTCAAAACCTTCCATTGCCATTACGTTTCCTAAATAAGCGGTTATCCGAGACTCAAGATTTAAATCATTCGCTTTTTCTTGGATTAGTTTCACATGCTTAGGCGTTAAATCTAATGCCGTTAACATATGTCCCTTCTCTGCAAGATGAAATGAATATCGTCCTGTTCCAGCGCCAGCGTCCAGAATACTACTTCCTGGAATCATATAAGGATCCAAAAACCTTAACGTTAATAAAAATTCAGTCCGATGATAATTGTCCTTCATTAGTCTCCCGTCTTCGTCATACCTTTCGTAGTAATCAATGATATCTTTCATGAAAATCCTCTCCCTTAATTTTGCTGATTTCCAATAACGTTGTTATATTCCCGACCAGTGATTGGCTTAAGGGACGCCAGCTACGTGTCCGACGGACTTAGCCAGTGCAGGGTTGTCTACCTGAATTCGCTCCCCCGAATTATCTTCGGGCAGACCAAGGGGCGTAACCCCTGCAGCGTAGATACGGTGTTAAGTAATTGGATTGTAATCGCCGTTAAAATGAAATTGGTAGTCATTGGCGATACGGATATAGCCAAGAATGCAACGCCACCTATCCCTGTAGAAAACACTGGAGTAATTCTGATTATCTCTATTCCCCTCTGCAACTTGTATTTCTTTATCGTCACATGCTAAAACAATGCCTATATGATCGTGTGAGTCATCCGTCAGCAATTTTTCGTAGATCACGATATCACCGCGTTGAGGAATAAACCCCTTCTGCCCATCAAAACAAAGAAATCCGGTTTCAGGTAACTGCGCCCACTCTAACCAAGCCCCTACACCAGCTAAGCGATAATTACCATTCGGGTATCGAATCGGCATTTGAAATCCAGCTTGCATACAACAGTGATACACGAATGCAGCGCACCAATTGCTCTGTAATACTTTATAGATACCTTGATCAGGCCAATATTTACAGATTTCTCGATATCGTTCATCTCCCGGTATGCCAATGATGTTCTCACTCCCGAGTGCTTCGGCAATATCAGCCAACTTGCTGCGTCTGTCTGGGTTTTCGAGAATCCCTCTTTTGTCACTGTAATCCATCTCGTCCGAAAAATCTTCTGGAATTGCCAATTCACGAAACACATTCCGGAGTCTACTGGCATCCTGCTGCGAAAAGATACGGCGCGTATTCTGAAAGTACAACTGCAGCACATAAGCATCCTTGACGATTTCTTCATATGGACCATGGACCCTACTTCTGTCCTCTTGATGGAAGATTGCTTTTAGAATTGTGGTCAGCTCTTCTTTGGTAAATATATTCATTTCTCTTAATAGAGGTCTTAAGGTATCAGCACTGTTCGGACCAGGAAATTCATTTATTCCAGTTTTATAGAAATAATAATCGTGAAGTAATCCTATGATTGCTGCCAATTCCTGATTTTGACCTCTTTTCTTTGCAAGCATTGAGGCAAAGGTGGACACTCCGTTCAGATGAACACACGCTTCCTGCCTCTGGAGTACGCTAACCATTGACACGATCATTTCTTGAACAAGTACACGAACACTGTCAAGTCGCTTATTTGCTTTTGTTCCCATTCGTTCACTCACTGTCAAATCTTTGCCTCCTCACTTCTACGAACCCGAGAGGTTTAAGGCGCATCGCGCCGGCTCAACGGACTTAGCCTCGCAGGGTTGTTCGCTGATTCAACTTCCCTTTCTACCACTTTTCACGAACCAAGGGCGTAACCCGCATCGTAGATAAGGTGTTGGTATATTAAGCTCATCCCAGTTCATCGGGGATGAGCTTTTCTTTTATACTTAAAAGATTAGCACTGGGTTAAGAACGAATGTGGTGTTGGGACTTAGATCTCGTCACATAAAGTGTTTCAGCCCTAGCAATGTTCATACCCCGATTTAGCTGGTTGGGCCTAGAGCCCGTATCACCGTGCCAACCTGTGGAGAGCATTTGTTTTGGGTCCTAGTGTCATCCAAGGAGGTCATATGAATCAACCTGTTTTAAGTATCGATATTGCGAAGGGGAAGAGCGTTGCCGCTGCCTTCACTTCCTATGGCGTACAAGTGAAAAAGCCCTTCTCTTTCTCCCATTCACCTGATCATGTTTCGTCATTGCTTTCAGTTCTTGTTCAGCTTGAAGAATCTACAACGCTGCGACCAACTGTCGTTATGGAGGCGACTGGTAATTATTCGAAGCCTATTGCTTCTTTCTTTTTCTCGCACGGGTATCCCGTTTTCTTGTTAAACCCCTTAACGACTCATGAGCTCAAAAAGCGCTCTACTCGTAAGGTAAAGACCGATCCTATTGATGCAATTCGAATTGCTAATGCATTCTATTTAGGGGAAGGTACGCCAATCATGCCAATGGATGAAAAGGTCACTGAACTACGGTTTCTCTGTCGCCAACATGCCCAATGGAAAGCTCTTCTTGGTGAAGTTCAGCTGCAATTCCGTTCCATTCTGGATTTGGCTTTTCCGGGCTATGACAAGGCTTTTCAGAACATTTTCAACCCTTCATCCATTCAGCTTCTCACTAAATTCCCTTCCCCCTCAGCTTTACTGACTGCGGACAAAGAGGACGTATTAACCATTCTTATGCTGAATCGAAGAGGTCGTACTTGGAATGAAGATAAATACGCGCAGCTTCTGGGAATTGCGCGGAGTAGCCTTCCTGATCCGTGTGGATCTCAGGCGCATATATTTGCAATGCAGAATTTCATAGGGTTATTCAAGGCTTACCAAGAAGGAATTACAGCACTCGAAAAACAAATGGAATCCTTAGTTCAAGAATCTTCTGCCTACCACCTACTACGATCGATCCCTGGGGTGGGGCCGATTACTGCGGCAATGATTCACGCTGAAATTGGGGACATAAAAAGGTTCCCTTCCGTGAAACAGTTGACCGCTTTTGCAGGGCTGGATTCATCTGTTTACGAGTCAGGAACCTTTAAAGCAAACCAGAATCGTATCTCAAAACGGGGCTCTGCATATCTCCGTACAGCGCTCTACCAAGCAACAGTTGGGGGTATCTCAAAGCAAATCCACGGCCCTCGAAATCCGATTCTATGGCAATATTACCAGCAAAAACGACTTGAAGGCAAACCTGCCAAAGTTGCCATTGTGGCGACTTCAAACAAGCTTTTGCGCATGATTTACGGAATTTTGAGTAACGACGCGCCCTTTCAGAGCAAATAACGGATATTAATAGTTATATTTTACCATTAACTCGCTTCTTGCAGTAGGCTTATTTGAGTCTGCATTCTTTGGAGTTCTGAAATCTTAAATCTGTTGAATCTTGACTTTGATTAGCTGGTTTA